>NZ_CP146985.1:0-5960000 GCF_037027455.2 Pseudomonas sp. G166
GTGTCAGTGGAACTTTGGCAGCAGTGCGTGGAGCTTTTGCGCGAAGAGCTGCCTGCCCAACAATTCAACACTTGGATCCGTCCACTACAGGTCGAAGCCGAAGGCGACGAGTTGCGTGTCTATGCACCGAACCGTTTCGTTCTCGACTGGGTCAACGAAAAGTACCTGGGTCGGGTCATGGAACTGCTCGACGAGCATGGCAATGGCATGGCGCCCGCGTTGTCCTTATTAATAGGCAGCAAACGCAGTTCGGCTCCACGGGCCGCGCCCAATGCGCCGCTGGCTGCCGCCGCGTCACAGGCCCAGCAGGTTGCCTCGGCGCCGGTTAACAACCATGTCGCGCCAGCGCCGGCGCCCGCCCCGAGCAAACGTAATGCGCAAAAAGTGGCTGAGGTCAGCGAAGAACCGTCCCGGGACAGCTTCGACCCCATGGCCGGGGCCAGCTCCCAGCAGGCCCCGGTGCGCGCCGAACAGCGTACGGTTCAGGTCGAGGGTGCGCTCAAGCACACCAGTTACCTGAACCGGACCTTTACCTTCGAGAATTTCGTCGAAGGCAAGTCCAACCAGTTGGCCCGGGCGGCAGCCTGGCAGGTCGCGGATAACCCCAAGCATGGTTATAACCCGCTCTTCCTTTATGGCGGCGTGGGCCTGGGTAAAACCCACTTGATGCACGCTGTGGGTAACCATCTATTAAAGAAGAACCCGAATGCCAAGGTCGTGTACCTGCATTCCGAGCGTTTCGTGGCCGACATGGTCAAGGCGCTGCAACTGAACGCGATCAACGAGTTCAAGCGTTTCTACCGTTCGGTGGACGCCTTGCTGATCGATGACATTCAGTTCTTCGCTCGCAAGGAACGTTCCCAGGAAGAGTTTTTCCACACCTTCAACGCATTGCTGGAAGGCGGGCAGCAGGTCATTCTCACCAGCGACCGCTACCCGAAAGAAATTGAAGGCCTGGAAGAACGTCTCAAGTCACGTTTCGGCTGGGGCCTGACGGTGGCCGTCGAGCCCCCGGAGCTGGAAACCCGGGTCGCGATCCTGATGAAGAAGGCCGACCAGGCCAAGGTCGAGTTGCCTCACGACGCGGCGTTTTTCATTGCCCAGCGTATCCGCTCCAACGTGCGCGAGCTCGAAGGCGCCCTCAAGCGGGTGATCGCTCACTCGCACTTCATGGGCCGCGACATCACCATCGAGCTGATTCGCGAATCGTTGAAGGATCTTCTGGCGCTCCAGGACAAGCTGGTATCTGTGGATAACATTCAGCGCACCGTTGCTGAATACTACAAAATCAAGATTTCCGATCTGCTGTCCAAACGTCGTTCGCGCTCGGTGGCACGTCCGCGCCAGGTGGCCATGGCCCTGTCCAAGGAACTGACCAACCACAGCCTGCCGGAAATCGGCGATGTGTTTGGCGGGCGCGATCACACCACCGTGTTGCACGCCTGCCGCAAGATCAATGAACTTAAGGAATCCGACGCGGACATCCGCGAGGACTACAAGAACCTGCTGCGTACACTGACCACTTGATGACCACCAGCGCAGCTTATTAAGGCAAGGGACTAGACCATGCATTTCACCATTCAACGCGAAGCCCTGTTGAAACCCCTGCAACTGGTCGCAGGCGTCGTCGAACGCCGCCAGACCTTGCCGGTACTTTCCAACGTGTTGCTGGTTGTCGAAGGCCAGCAATTGTCGCTGACCGGTACCGACCTGGAAGTCGAGCTGGTCGGTCGTGTGCAACTTGAAGAGCCGGCCGATCCGGGTTCCATTACCGTGCCGGCGCGCAAGCTGATGGACATCTGCAAAAGCCTGCCCAACGACGCGCTGATCGACATCAAGGTCGATGAGCAGAAGCTCGTGGTCAAGGCCGGCCGCAGCCGTTTCACCTTGTCTACCCTGCCTGCCAACGATTTCCCGACGGTAGAAGAAGGCCCGGGTTCGCTGACCTGCAGCCTCGAGCAAAGCAAATTGCGCCGTTTGATCGAGCGCACCAGTTTCGCCATGGCTCAGCAGGATGTGCGTTATTACCTCAACGGCATGCTCCTGGAAGTGTCTGCCGGCATCATTCGCGCTGTTGCAACTGACGGTCACCGTCTGGCGATGTGCTCGATGCAGGCCGATATCGGTCAACCGGATCGCCATCAGGTGATCGTGCCGCGCAAAGGCATCCTGGAGTTGGCCCGCCTGCTGACCGAACCGGACGGTAACGTCAGCATCGTGCTGGGCCAGCATCACATCCGCGCCACCACCGGTGAGTTCACCTTCACTTCGAAACTGGTGGATGGCAAATTCCCTGATTACGAGCGTGTGCTGCCTAAAGGCGGCGACAAACTGGTATTGGGCGACCGTCAGGCGCTGCGCGAAGCGTTCAGCCGGACCGCGATCCTGTCCAACGAGAAGTACCGTGGTATCCGCCTGCAACTGGCCAATGGTCAGCTGAAAATCCAGGCGAACAACCCGGAGCAGGAAGAAGCGGAAGAAGAAGTGGGCGTTGAGTACAACGGTGGTTCCCTGGAAATCGGCTTCAACGTCAGCTACTTGCTCGACGTGTTGGGCGTGATGACCACTGAGCAAGTGCGTCTGATCCTGTCTGACTCCAACAGCAGCGCGCTGGTGCAGGAGTCCGATAACGACGATTCGGCTTACGTTGTCATGCCGATGCGTCTGTAATCATGCTCAGCAGAAGCTAGATGTCCTTAAGTCGCGTCTCGGTCACCGCGGTGCGCAATCTGCACCCGGTGACCTTCTCCCCTTCCCCCCGCATAAATATCCTTTACGGCGCCAACGGCAGCGGCAAAACCAGCGTCCTGGAAGCCGTTCATTTGTTGGGGCTTGCCCGTTCGTTCCGCAGCAGCCGTCTGTTGCCGGTCATCCAGTACGATCAACTGGCCTGTACGGTGTTCGGGCAGGTGGAACTGGCAGAAGGCGGCCATAGCGCGCTGGGGATATCGCGGGACCGGCAAGGCGAGTTCCAGATCCGCATCGATGGGCAGAACGCTCGGAGCGCGGCACAGTTGGCCGAGATCCTGCCATTGCAGTTGATCAACCCGGATAGCTTCCGCTTGCTGGAGGGCGCACCGAAGATTCGCCGGCAATTTCTCGACTGGGGCGTGTTCCACGTGGAACCGCGCTTCATGACCACTTGGCAACGCCTGCAGAAGGCGCTGCGCCAGAGAAACTCTTGGCTGCGACATGGTACACTTGACGCCGTTTCGCAAGCGGTTTGGGACAGGGAACTGTGCCAGGCCAGCGCTGAAATTGATGAATACCGCCGCGCTTACATCAAAGCCTTGAAACCGGTCTTCGAGCAGACCTTGAGCGAGCTGGTTGAGCTTGAGGGCCTGACGCTCAGCTATTACCGAGGCTGGGACAAAGACCGGGAATTGAGCACCGTACTGGCTGGCTCGCTGCAGCGGGACCAGCAGATGGGCCATACCCAGGCCGGACCACAACGTGCTGACTTGCGTCTCAGATTGGGCGCACATAACGCCGCGGACATCTTGTCCCGGGGGCAGCAGAAGTTGGTGGTGTGTGCCTTGCGTATTGCCCAGGGGCACCTGGTCAGCCAGGCCCGTCGCGGGCAGTGTATTTATCTGGTGGATGACTTGCCGTCCGAGCTGGACGAAGCCCACCGCCGCGCGCTATGCCGCTTGCTGGAAGACTTACGCTGCCAGGTTTTCATCACCTGTGTAGACCACGAATTATTGAGGGAAGGCTGGCAGACGGAAACGCCAGTCGCCCTGTTCCACGTGGAACAGGGCCGTATCACCCAGACCCACGACCATCGGGAGTGAAGGCATTGAGCGAAGAAAATACGTACGACTCAACGAGCATTAAAGTGCTGAAAGGCCTGGATGCCGTACGCAAACGTCCCGGTATGTACATTGGTGACACCGACGATGGCAGCGGCCTGCACCACATGGTGTTCGAGGTGGTCGACAACTCCATCGACGAAGCCCTCGCCGGCCATTGCGACGACATCAGCATCATCATCCACCCGGATGAGTCCATCACCGTTCGCGACAACGGCCGTGGCATCCCGGTAGACGTACACAAAGAGGAAGGCGTTTCCGCCGCTGAGGTCATCATGACCGTCCTCCACGCTGGCGGTAAGTTCGACGATAACTCCTACAAAGTATCCGGCGGCCTGCACGGCGTAGGTGTGTCGGTGGTGAACGCGCTGTCCGAACAGCTTGTTCTCACGGTTCGCCGCAGTGGCAAGATCTGGGAACAGACCTACATTCACGGCGTGCCCCAGGCACCGATGGCGATCGTTGGCGACAGCGAAAGCACCGGCACCCAGATCCACTTCAAGGCTTCCAGCGAAACCTTCAAGAACATCCACTTCAGCTGGGACATCCTGGCCAAGCGGATTCGTGAGCTGTCCTTCCTGAACTCCGGTGTCGGCATCGTCCTCAAAGACGAGCGCAGCGGCAAGGAAGAGCTGTTCAAGTACGAAGGTGGCCTGCGTGCGTTCGTTGAGTACCTGAACACCAACAAGACCCCGGTCAACCAGGTGTTCCACTTCAACGTGCAGCGTGAAGACGGTATCGGCGTGGAAATCGCCCTGCAGTGGAACGACAGCTTCAACGAGAACCTGCTGTGCTTCACCAATAACATTCCGCAGCGCGATGGCGGTACTCACCTGGTGGGTTTCCGTTCGGCGCTGACCCGTAACCTGAACAACTACATCGAACAGGAAGGCCTGGCGAAGAAGCACAAAGTCGCCACCACCGGTGATGATGCCCGTGAAGGCCTGACCGCGATTATCTCGGTGAAGGTGCCGGATCCGAAGTTCAGCTCCCAGACCAAAGACAAGCTGGTCTCTTCCGAAGTGAAGACCGCGGTCGAGCAGGAAATGGGCAAGTACTTCTCCGACTTCCTGTTGGAAAACCCGAACGAAGCCAAGCTGGTCGTCGGCAAGATGATCGACGCCGCTCGTGCCCGTGAAGCAGCGCGCAAGGCCCGTGAGATGACTCGCCGCAAAGGCGCGCTGGACATCGCCGGCCTGCCGGGCAAACTGGCCGACTGCCAGGAAAAGGACCCTGCCCTGTCCGAACTGTACCTGGTGGAAGGTGACTCTGCTGGCGGTTCCGCCAAGCAGGGACGCAACCGCCGTACCCAGGCCATCCTGCCGCTCAAGGGTAAGATCCTGAACGTCGAGAAGGCGCGCTTCGACAAGATGATCTCTTCGCAGGAGGTCGGCACGCTGATCACTGCGCTGGGCTGTGGCATCGGCCGCGAAGAGTACAACATCGACAAGCTGCGTTATCACAACATCATCATCATGACCGATGCTGACGTCGACGGTTCGCACATCCGCACCCTGCTGCTGACGTTCTTCTTCCGTCAGTTGCCGGAGCTGATCGAGCGTGGCTACATCTATATCGCCCAGCCGCCGCTGTACAAGGTCAAGAAAGGCAAGCAAGAGCAATACATCAAAGACGACGACGCCATGGAAGAGTACATGACGCAGTCGGCCCTGGAAGATGCGAGCCTGCACCTGAACGAAGAAGCCCCTGGCATCTCCGGCGAAGCCCTTGAGCGCCTGGTCAACGATTTCCGCCTGGTGATGAAGACCCTCAAGCGCCTGTCGCGCCTGTACCCGCAGGAACTGACCGAGCACTTCATCTACCTGCCGGCCGTCAGCCTGGAGCAATTGTCCGATCACGCCGCGATGCAGGATTGGCTGGCCCAGTACGAAGTTCGCCTGCGCACTGTCGAGAAGTCCGGCCTGGTCTATAAAGCCAGCCTGCGCGAAGACCGTGAACGTAACGTCTGGCTGCCAGAGGTCGAACTGATCTCCCATGGCCTGTCGAACTACGTCACCTTCAACCGCGACTTCTTCGGCAGCAACGACTACAAGACCGTCGTCTCCCTTGGCGCGCAATTGAGCACGCTGTTGGACGAAGGCGCTTACATCCAGCGTGGCGAGCGCAAGAAAGCCGTGACCGAGTTCAAGGAAGCCCTTGAATGGCTGATGGCCGAAAGCACCAAGCGCCATACCATCCAGCGCTATAAAGGTCTGGGTGAAATGAACCCGGATCAGCTGTGGGAAACCACCATGGACCCAAGCTCGCGCCGGATGCTGAAAGTCACCATCGAAGACGCCATTGGCGCGGACCAGATCTTCAACACCCTGATGGGTGATGCGGTCGAGCCTCGTCGTGACTTCATCGAGAGCAATGCGTTGGCGGTGTCTAACCTGGATTTCTGATCCAGCCACCCTGCCCCAACGAAAAAGGCCAACGCATATGCGTTGGCCTTTTTTTATATGTGTAAAAAATCAGCAACGTTCTCTGTCAGACCTGTTGCTCAAAAAAACGGGTAACCCAGTAACACTTCTAGCAAAAGCTTTTAACCCCAATGAGTTGGGAAATGGATAAGACCCCCGGGAAACGGGGGGCAGAGAAACCCTGGCGCAGAACTTGCGTGTTAAATAACTTACACATCGTTTTTTTAAATTTACAGAAAACGATGGGACGAGGTGGTACGAATAAATCCAAATACCAAGGGTAGTCTCAATGAGCGGTACGCAAACTTCCAATCATCTGGAGCAAGGGCTTAAGCCCCGTCATGTGACGATGCTCTCCATCGCCGGCGTGATTGGCGCCGGCCTGTTCGTCGGCTCCGGCCACGCTATCGCCGCAGCCGGTCCGGCCGTGCTGCTGGCTTACGCCGCTGCCGGTGCCTTGGTGGTATTGGTGATGCGGATGCTGGGCGAAATGGCGGTGGCGTCGCCGGACACTGGCTCCTTCTCGACCTACGCCGACCGTGCGATCGGTCATTGGGCCGGTTTCACCATCGGCTGGCTCTACTGGTGGTTCTGGGTCTTGGTCATTCCGCTGGAGGCCAACGCCGCCGCGACCATCCTGCATGCCTGGTTCCCGAACGTGGCCATCTGGGCCTTCACCCTGGTCATCACCCTGCTGCTGACGGTCACCAACCTGTTCAGCGTGAAAAATTACGGGGAGTTTGAGTTCTGGTTCGCCCTGGTCAAGGTTGTAGCGATCATTGGCTTCATTGGTCTTGGCGTGATGGCGATCTTCGGCTTGCTACCCACCAGCCAGGTCAGTGGTGTTTCGCATCTGTTCGACACGCAAGGCTTCCTGCCAAACGGCATGGGCGCGGTGCTGGGGGCAATCCTGACCACCATGTTCTCGTTCATGGGTACTGAGATCGTCACCATCGCCGCCGCTGAATCGAAGAACCCTGGCCAGCAGATATCCAAGGCGACCAACTCGGTGATCTGGCGAATTGGCTTGTTCTATCTCGTCTCCATCTTCATCGTCGTTGCCTTGGTGCCCTGGAATGACCCGCTGCTCGCCAGCGTAGGTTCTTACCAGACTGTGTTGGAGCGCATGGGTATTCCCAATGCCAAGCTGATCGTCGACATTGTCGTCCTGGTGGCGGTCACCAGTTGCCTCAACTCAGCGCTTTATACGGCCTCGCGAATGATGTTCTCGTTGGGCAAGCGCGGTGATGCACCGGCCGTTTCCCAGCGCACCAACAAGAGCGGCACACCTTACTGGGCGGTGATGCTCTCGACTGGGGCCGCCTTCCTCGCTGTGTTCGCCAACTATGTGGCCCCAGCCGCGGTTTTCGAGTTTCTGCTGGCCAGTTCTGGCGCCATCGCACTGTTGGTATACCTGGTCATTGCGATTTCGCAACTGCGTATGCGCAAACAGCGCATGGCTCGCGGTGAAAACGTCGCCTTCAGTATGTGGTTGTTTCCGGGCCTGACCTACGCGGTGATCGTATTCATCGTCGGTGCCCTGACCATCATGCTGTTCCAGGAGGCCCATCGGGTGGAGATCCTCGCGACGGGTCTGTTGAGTGTGTTGGTGGTGATATCCGGTGTGCTGATACAGCGTCGTCGGATCGCAAAAGCAGGAAGCTTGGTGCCGACGATCGGGTGATATCCATCGTGGCGAGGGGATGAATTCCCTCGCCACGATGCATCCATACCTATCGGTTTTTTAACTTGCCACCGACGCCTCACTCCCTGCCGCTACACTCTCCAACCGATACCCATACCCATAAATGGTCAGCAACTGCCAACCTCGGTCCGCCGTCAGCCCGAGCTTGTTGCGCAGGCGATAGATATGGGTGTCGAGCGGACGGGACGAGGTCATTTCCTCGTGGGTCCAGAAGCGCTCGTAGAAGTACTCCCGGGACAGTGGGCGGCCCAGGTTGGCGAACAGGCAGCGGGCCAGGCGGTATTCCCGTTCGGTCAGGCTGATGGGGATACCGGCGCGAGTGACCGTCAGCTCAGCGTCGTCGAACTCCAGATCGTTGAACACCAGCACATCGCTGGCCGGGGTCCGTTGCAGGTTGTGGCGACGCAGCACGGCGGTGACCCGGGCCTTGAGTTCGTTGGGCCGGAAGGGTTTGCTTACATAATCGTCGGCACCAGCGTTGAGGGCCTGGACGATGTCGTGCTCGCCGTCGCGACTGGTGAGCATGATGGCGGCCGGTGGCGAGTCCATGTGCTCGCGTGTCCAGCGCAGCAGCGACAAGCCACTGATATCGGGCAGTTGCCAGTCGAGGACCAACAGATCGAAGGTTTCCCGGCGCAGTTGCCGCAACAGGTCTTCGCCGCGTTCAAAGCTGTGCAGGGTCCAGGCTTGCTCGCCCTTGCCGGGGATTTGTTGCAGTGTCTGTTCCACCCGGCGCAGTTCGGCCGGTTCGTCATCCAGTATGGCGACACGCATGGGACGCGATTCCTTGATCTCGGAAGTAACGGACATCTCAGGTGGCCATGCAGTGCAATGCCCCCTGTCGCTGGTTGCGACAATACCGGCTCGCAGTGCAGAGGGAAAGGCAGCAGCACGCCAACCAGCGAGTCCGTTATAGTCTTGGGCTTTGCGCCCGGCGGTTTGACGCATAACCCATGAAAAAGATCCCCGCTTCCAATCTTCAGTCAGAGTGCTTATGAGCAACCAGCGTCGCCGTGAAAGCCGTGAACCGACCCAGGTCCAGCGATTGTTTCGACAATTGGTGCGGGAATGGTTGTGGATAAGTCTTTTGCTGTTACCGCTCACTGCCCTGCTCTCGTTCAGCGCCCAGATGACTGCCAACGGCCCAGGCGCTGCGTTGTTGTCGGTGTGCCTGGTGGCTTGCGTGCTGGGGCTGCTGTTGCTGCGTCCGCGCCTGGCCTTATGGACGACGGTGGGCGGCATGAGCCTGGCACTGTTGCTCAGCGCGGTGCTGGGCGCGCGGGGCTGGTGGTGGTCGCCGATGGCCAGTGTCTTGGGCATGCTGTTTGGCTACCTGATCTGGAACTGGCGACGGCTGAGTGTGGTGTTGGCCTATTTCGGCTGGGAGTTGGCACGTTTGGACTCTGAGCCGAAGGTGTTCCCGGAACGTCGTCGGTCCCCGTACACCGGCAGTGACCGCTTGCAGGGCCAGATCATGGCGTTGGAACAAGCCATGAGTCGAACGCGTGATACTCGCCGCTTCATCGCCGATGGCCTGGAATACCTGCCCGTGGCAACGATGATCAGTGACCCCCAAGGCAAGCTGTTGCTCGGTAACCGCAAGGCCCGTGATCTGTTCGGCCATGGCCTGGCAGGCGGGGATGTGCTGGAACATCTCGCGCAACTGGGTTATCCAGGGTTGGCCGGTGGTGCGCAGCAGTGCTTATCCACATTGCCATTGGTGGAGTTTCGCGATGCCCGGGAACGCAGCTTGCGCTTGGAACGGGCCTCCCTATTACCGGTCGACGGCGACGCGCCAATTGGTTGGCTGCTGAGCCTGATTGACCTGAGCGCGGAGCGTGAAGCCGAGGAGCAGCGCAGCGTCATGTTGCGTTTTTTGTCCCATGATTTGCGCGCCCCTCACTCGGCGATCCTCGCGTTGCTCGATGTGCAGCGGCATGAGGCGGGCGGAAATAACCCCGTGTTTGACCAGATCGAGCGTCAGGTACGTCGCGCCCTGGACCTGACTGACGGCTTCGTACAATTAGCCAAGGCTGAATCCGAGGCTTATCAATTTCAGCCAACGTTGTTCGCCATGCTGGTTCTGGACGTGATCGACCAGGCATTACCCATCGCGCAGGCCAAGCGCATCCAGCTCACTCACGAAATACACCATGAAGAAGCGATGGTGAAAGCAGATCAATCTTTGCTGACCCGTGCGCTGTTCAATTTGCTGGAAAATGCCATCAAGTACAGCTCGCCCGACTCCTGTATCTCGCTGCAGGTTCATTGCACGGCGGGTTGGTTGACCTGCAATGTCGCTGACCAAGGCAAGGGTATCAGCGCTGAAGAATTGCCGGAGCTGTTCAGTCAGTACCGACGGTTTTCATCAGCACAAGGGGTGGATGGCATTGGCTTGGGACTGTCGATGGTCAAGGCGGTGGTTGACCATCATGGCGGGAAAATCGAGTGTCATAGCGTGGTGGGTAAAGGCACAACGTTTAGCTTGGGATTCCCCTTGCTGGAAGATTAAAAAAGACCGCAGCCTTCTGCAGGAGTTACCAAAGGCTGCGCTCTTCTTTGGACCGCTATAAAAACTTATGCACCTTTCTGAGCGTTTTATGTGTTTATGAAATATGTATAAAAAACATAGACCTACAACATAAAAGCAACGGTTTCAGGGAAAACGGTACACAGGTTATCCACAGATCTCAAACAGCGAGTTTATCCGTGGCGGCCGGCGCTGCGGGAAGCGAACCCATCTCCCGTTGTGCCTGCTCATTCCAGGCTTGTACACGGTCGTTAAGCTCGGCAATGGCGCGCGGCCCAGTCCCTTCGGCGTACATCGGTGCGCCGATCACCACGGTGATGACACCTGGCTTTCTGATCCAGCCCGCCTTAGGCCAGAATTTGCCGGCATTGTGTGCAATCGGCAGTACGGGTAGCTCCGCGTTCACCGCCAATGCGGTACCGCCCCGGGAGAACTTGCCGATCGTTCCGTAAGGAACACGGGTGCCTTCGGGAAAGATCAGTACCCATACGTTGTCCTTGAGCAGCTCGTCGCCCTTCTTCGCCACATGCTTGAGCGCAGCCTTGGGGTTGTCACGATCGATAGCGATCGGGCGCAGCATCGCCATGGCCCAGCCGAAGAACGGCACGAACAACAGTTCACGCTTGAGCACTTGGCTCAAGGGCTCGAAATAGGCCGAGAGAAAGAATGTCTCCCAGGTGCTCTGGTGGTTGGACTGGATCACGCAGGGCCGGTCAGGCACGTTCTCGGCACCTTTGACTTCATAGCTGATGCCCAGGAACACCTTGCTCAACCACAGTGCGCAACGGCACCAGTACACATTGATGAAACGGTAGCGCGCCCTGAACGGCAGAAAAGGCGCGATAAAAAAACTCAGGGAGCACCACAACAAAGAACTGGTACCCAGCAGCAGGTAAAAGAGAAAGGCTCTGATGGCCCGCAATATCGACATAGCGGCATTTACCGTTGCGGGCTATGCCCGCCTGTTCAAGCGCTTCCCGAACAATCCTTGATCAGGTTGTCTTGGGAGCTCTAATTGTGGATAAGTTCAGCGGCAATCGCCGCCAAGTCGTCAAAAATCAAGGTGCCCACCGGCAGGGTCTTGCCCAGAGTCTTTTCGCCTTTCCCGGTCTTTACCAAAACTGGCTGACAATCGACGGCCTTGGCCGCCTCCAGGTCACCGAGGCTGTCGCCCACGAACCATACGCCCGCCAGCGCGACGTGGTAATGCGCGGCGATGGTTTTCAACATGCCCGGCTTGGGCTTGCGGCAATCGCAGCCTTCGTCCGGCCCGTGTGGACAATAGACGATCAGCCCGACTTCGCCGCCCTGCTCGGCCACCAATTCGCGTAAACGCTCATGCATGGCCTCCAGAACAGCGACGCCGTAGTAACCGCGAGCAATGCCCGACTGGTTGGTGGCGACCGCCACCGTCCAGCCGGCCTTGCTCAACTGCGCGATAGCTTCGATCGAACCCGGGAGCGGCAACCACTCCTCCACCGATTTGATGTAAGCGTCGGAGTCGTGATTGATCACCCCATCCCGATCGAGAATCAGCAGTTTCAACAGCAGCTCCTCAACCCAGCACGGAAATGTCGGCAATATTGAGGAACAGGCTGCGCAGGCGTGCCAGCAATGCATAGCGATTCTTGCGAACGTCTTCGTTATCCGCATTCACCATCACGGCTTCAAAGAACGCATCGACAGGCTCGCGCAGCGCTGCCAGGCGCGCCAGTGCTTCGGCATACTCGCGCTTTTCCATGAGCGGTTGCACCGACGCATGGGCCTGTTGAATCGCCGAGTGGAGCGAAAACTCTGCAGCGTTATCAAAGTAACGTGCTTCCACAGCCTTGACCGAAGGCTCGGCCTTGCTCAGCAGGTTCGACACACGCTTGTTCACCGCCGCCAGCGCTGCCGCTTGCGGCAGTTGGCGGAAAGCCTGCACCGCTTGAACGCGCTGGTCGAAGTCCAGGGCCGAACCCGGCTTCAGTGCTCGCACCGACAGATAGGTGGCGACGTCGACGCCTTCGTCTTCATAACGCGCACGCAGGCGGTCGAAGATGAACTCCAGCACCGTATCGGCCAGGCCGGCAGCCTTGACCTTGCTGCCGAACGCGTTGACGGCGAATGCCACGGCGTCGTTCAGGTCCAGGTCCAATTGCTTGTCGATCAGGATCCGCAGCACACCCAGCGCCGCGCGACGCAAGGCATACGGGTCTTTGCTGCCGGTGGGCAGCATGCCGATGCCGAAAATACCCACCAGAGTGTCGAGCTTGTCGGCGATAGCCACTGCCGCACCGGTCAGGGTGGTCGGCAGTTCAGCGCCGGCACCACGGGGCATGTACTGCTCGTTCAGCGCCAGGGCCACGTCTCGCGGCTCGCCGTCGTTGAGGGCGTAGTAGTAACCGGCGACACCTTGCATCTCCGGGAACTCACCGACCATTTCTGTGGCCAGGTCGCACTTGGACAGGATGCCGGCACGGGCCGCACGCTGGGCGTCGCCGCCGATGCGCGGAGCGATGAACGCCGCCAGTTTCGACACGCGCTCGGCCTTGTCGTAGACACTGCCGAGTTTTTCCTGGAACACCACGTTTTGCAGGCGTTCGTTGAAGCTTGCCAGCGGCTGTTTCTTGTCTTGCTTGAAGAAGAACTCGGCATCGGTCAGGCGCGGGCGAACGACTTTCTCGTTACCGGCGATGATCTGCTGTGGGTCCTTGCTTTCGATGTTGGCCACCGTGATGAAGCGCGGCAGCAACTTGCCTTCGGCGTCCAGCAGGCAGAAGTACTTCTGGTTGTCCTGCATGGTGGTGATCAGCGCTTCCTGCGGCACTTCAAGGAAACGTTCCTCGAACGAGCACACCAGCGGCACCGGCCACTCCACCAACGCGGTCACTTCGTCCAACAGGTTAGGCGGCACGATGGCGGTGCCTTCCTGTTGGGTAGCCAGTTCTTCGGTGCGCTTGCTGATCAGCTCGCGGCGTTCGTTGGCATCGGCCAGTACGTAGGCGGCACGCAGGTCGGCCAGGTAGTTGGCCGGTGAGGTGATGCGCACGCTCTGCGGATGATGGAAGCGGTGACCGCGGGAATCGCGACCGGCTTTCTGGGCCAGGATCGTGCAGTCGATGACCTGGTCACCGAGCAGCATCACCAGCCATTGGGTCGGACGCACGAACTCTTCCTTGCGTGCAGCCCAGCGCATGCGCTTGGGAATCGGCAAGTCATTGAGGGAGTCTTCGACGATGGTCGGCAGCAGGCTGGCGGTCGGCTTGCCCTTGATGCTCTGGCTGTAGCGCAGCTTCGGGCCGCTCTGGTCGATTTCGCTCAGGTCTACGCCACACTTCTTGGCGAAACCGAGGGCGGCTTGGGTCGGGTTGCCGTCGGCATCGAATGCAGCCTGGCGTGGCGGGCCGTCGAGGTTGATGCTGCGGTCCGGCTGCTGGGTCGCCAGGGCGGTGATCAGCACGGCCAAGCGGCGCGGCGCGGCGTAGACGTGCTTGGCTTCGAAGTTCAGGCCAGCGGCTTGCAGGCCTTTCTCGATACCAGCCAGGAACGCATCAGCCAGGGTGTTCAGGGCTTTGGGTGGCAGTTCTTCGGTGCCCAGTTCAACCAGAAAATCTTGAGCACTCATTGTGCAGCCTCCAGCTTAGCCAACACTTCATCACGCAAATCCGGGGTCGCCATCGGGAAGCCCAGCTTGGCACGGGCCAGCAGGTAGGCTTGCGCAACGGAACGCGCCAGGGTGCGCACACGCAGGATGTATTGCTGGCGCGCGGTCACGGAAATCGCCCGGCGTGCGTCCAGCAGGTTGAAGGTATGGGAAGCCTTCAACACCATTTCATAGCTCGGCAGCGGCAGCGGCTGGTCCAGTTCGATCAGGCGCTTGGCTTCGCTTTCATAGAAATCGAACAGTTCGAACAGCTTCTCGACGTTGGCGTGTTCGAAGTTGTAGGTCGACTGCTCCACTTCGTTCTGGTGGAACACATCGCCATAGGTCACTTTGCCGAACGGGCCGTCGGCCCATACCAGGTCGTAGACCGAATCCACGCCTTGCAGGTACATCGCCAGGCGCTCGAGGCCGTAGGTGATTTCACCGGTCACCGGGTAGCACTCGATGCCACCCGCTTGCTGGAAGTAAGTGAACTGAGTCACTTCCATGCCATTGAGCCAGACTTCCCAGCCCAGGCCCCAGGCGCCCAGAGTCGGCGATTCCCAGTTGTCTTCGACGAAACGAATGTCGTGCACCAGTGGGTCCAGACCCACGTGTTTGAGGGAGCCGAGGTACAGCTCCTGGAAATTTTCCGGGTTCGGTTTCAGCACCACCTGGAACTGGTAGTAGTGCTGCAGACGGTTCGGGTTTTCGCCATAGCGGCCGTCAGTCGGGCGGCGGCTGGGCTGCACATAAGCGGCGTTCCAGGTTTCCGGGCCGATGGCGCGCAGAAACGTGGCAGTGTGGAAAGTGCCGGCGCCTACTTCCATATCGTAGGGCTGAAGTACCACGCAACCTTGCTCGGCCCAGTATTGCTGGAGGGCGAGGATCAAGTCTTGGAAGGTACGCACGGCTGGCGTAGGCTGGCTCACGAAATTCACCTGTTTCTTGGGCTGCGATTTAAAGAGCGGGAGTATACCCGATTCGTTCGTGCGCACGCCCCCTGGAGCCTTATGCCACGCTGCTTTTGGTGTTCCGAAGATCCTTTGTACATGGCTTATCACGACCAGGAGTGGGGCACGCCGCTGCGCGATGCGCAGGGTTTGTTCGAGTTGCTTTTGCTCGAAGGGTTCCAGGCCGGGCTGTCCTGGATCACCGTTTTGCGCAAACGTGAGCACTACCGGGAAGTGTTGTACGGCTTTGATGTGCAGCGCGTGGCGCAGATGAGCGACGCCGAAATCGAAGACCTGATGCTCGACCCCGGCATCATCCGCAACCGTCTCAAGCTCAAGGCCGCCCGGCGCAACGCCCAAGCCTGGCTGGCCCTGGAAGATCCGGTGGCGTTCCTCTGGTCGTTCGTCGGTGACAAACCCATCATCAACCATTTCAAGGACCGCACCGAAGTGCCGGCCATCACGCCCGAAGCCCTGGCGATGAGCAAAGGCCTGAAAAAAGCCGGCTTCACTTTCGTCGGCCCGACCATTTGCTACGCCTTGATGCAGGCCTCGGGGATGGTCATGGACCACACCCAGGACTGCGACCGCTACGCCGAGCTGGCAAACGGCGGTTAGAATAGCCGGCTCGCAACACGGCCCATACATTCAGGAGTGACCTGTGGATAAGTTGAAAGGCGCCTTGCTGGTCGGCGCTCTGCGGTTGTTTGCGCTGCTGCCCTGGCGCGCGGTGCAAGCGGTGGGCGCGGCCATTGGCTGGTTCATGTGGAAACTGCCCAACCGCTCCCGCGATGTGGTGCGGATCAACCTCGCCAAATGTTTTCCCGAGATGGACCCTGCCGAGCGCGAGCGCCTGGTGTGCCAAAGCCTCAAGGACATCGGCAAATCCCTGACCGAAAGCGCCTGCGCCTGGATCTGGCCGGCCCAGCGCTCCATCGAACTGGTGCGTGAAGTCGAAGGCCTGGAAGTATTAAAAGAAGCGCTGGCCTCCGGTAAAGGCGTGGTGGGCATCACCAGCCACCTGGGCAACTGGGAAGTGCTCAACCACTTCTATTGCAGTCAGTGCAAGCCGATCATTTTCTACCGTCCGCCCAAGCTCAAGGCGGTGGATGACCTGCTGCGCAAACAGCGCGTGCAACTGGGCAACAAAGTCGCCGCGTCGACCAAAGAAGGCATCCTCAGCGTCATCAAGGAAGTGCGCAAGGGCGGTCAAGTGGGCATCCCCGCCGACCCGGAACCGGCCGAATCCGCCGGCATCTTCGTGCCCTTCTTCGCCACCCAGGCCCTGACCAGCAAGTTTGTGCCGAACATGCTCGCCGGCGGCAAAGCGGTCGGCGTCTTCCTTCACGCCCTGCGCCTACCGGACGGCTCCGGCTACAAAGTCATCCTCGAAGCCGCCCCGGACGCGATGTACAGCACCGACACCGAAACCGCCTGCGCGGCCATGAGCCAAGTGGTGGAGCGCTATGTGCGGGCCTACCCGAGCCAGTACATGTGGAGCATGAAACGCTTCAAGAAACGCCCGCCGGGTGAGGCGCGGTGGTATTGAAGGCCTGTTGCTTGGGTGTGGTGAATGCAGGATCGTGAACACCCAAGAACCCCTGTGGGAGCCGAGCTTGCTCGCGATAGCGCCCTGACAGCCGCCACATAACTAACTGACTCCACCCTCCTGTGGCGAGAGAGTGGCCGTCGCGTCTTCGACGCTGCGCTGTCGCGCAGTGAACTAGGCCCTGTGGCGAGGGGATTTAACCCCGCTGGGCTGCAAAGCAGCCCCAACCGGGCTAACGTATTCCCCCAGGCAAACCCAACGGAGGCCGAATGGATAACGGTCCAGGCAAACGCGTCATCGTCGTTGGAGCGGGCATCGTAGGCGCGTCCCTGGCCTACCACCTGGCGACCAAAGGCGCGAAAGTCACGGTAGTCGAGGCCGAAGGCATCGCGTCAGGCGTGACCGGCAACTCATTCGCCTGGATCAACACCACACACGGTGAACCCGACCCCATCGCGCCATTGCGCGGTGCTGCCATCCAGGAATACCGCCGACTCGAAACGCAACTGCCCGGTCTGAAGATCCAATGGAGCGGCGCGCTGTCTTACGGTGCGAGCTCAGAAGCTTCGGCAAACCGGATACTTCAATCACAGATCCGTGAGCTTGAGCCAAATCTCAGGAACCCTCCTCAATCCGCTTCGTATGCAGCAGAAGAAGGAGCACTGGACGCCATAGCAACAACCCATGCGTTGATTGCCGGAGCTCAGGCGAGCGGTGCGAAAGTGCTCACCCAAACGCCGGTTCTCGGCTTTAGAACCCATGGTTCCACCGTGTTGGGTGTCGAAACCGCCGCAGGCGTCATCGAAGCCGATGTCGTTGTATTGGCAGCCGGCACAGGCGTCGCGAAGCTAGCAGACCTGCTTAAAATTTCTCTGCCGATAGAAGCCTCCCCGGCGATTTTCATCCGCTATGAATCACAGCCCAACCTGGTACGCACCCTCATCTCCAACCCCGAAATGGAAGTGAGGCAAACCCCGGAAGGTGCGTTGCTGGCGGCCGAAGACTACCTGGACGATACCCTGGAAAACCAACCAGCGGCGATAGCACTGCGAACGGCCAACGCCATCAAGAACGAACTCCAAGGCGTAGTCTCCCTGGATCTGCAATCGGCTCGAGTCGGATTCAGGCCCATGCCCGCCGATGGCATCCCCATCATTGGTTATCCTGCGCAGGTCGGCGGCGTCTACGTGTGCGTCATGCACCCCGGAGTGACCCTGGCGGCGATTGTGGGCCGTCTTGCCAGTGAAGAGATCGTCGGCGACAAGGCTTGCTCTGCCCTCAACTCCTGCCGTCCGGATCGTTTTTTTCAAGCTCCGTGAGGGTTGAATGGCCTAAGCTCGCCTACTCCCCCAATCAGCCAAGGAAGCGTCAAATTCCTGAAAGCGTTGACCAAAACCTTTCGTTCATTAGACTGGGCATCATTGATGTACTTTAATTCGCGTTCAATTGACTCCCGTAAATTCGTGTATTCCCGCCATAGCTGCTAACTCTTCTTGTGAAAGATTAATAAGTTTCGTTGACGACCGGCCTTGAATGCAGGTCCGCCATGCTCACCCTCACCATAAAGCAGTCAGTAATTAAAGCGTCATAAGCGTAATGAATAACTACTGCCAAGAGCAGTCTATTTTTGCGCTGTCTTGCTAGCCATAAGTCGAATACAGCCTTCATAAACTGAGCCTTATAGTGCGCGACGCAAAACAATCTCGATCTTGAATTAGTCCTGGATGGTTTATGTCGCTAAAAAGAGTTAAGACTAAAGCGCTTCCAATCACTGAGGAGTTATTGCAATTGCTACGTGCCACACAACACGCTCAGGTTGTATGGAGCGTCGCCGTCAATGATATTGACGCGTCATGTGATGAGGTATGGCTTGCTCGAATGTGGGAGGTCGAGGGCCTCGAAGCCCGATACAGAGCCTGCCAAGACCGGCTATTTTTTTACCTTAAGCAAGCCATCGAGATTTAAACCTTCCGTCACACACTGCACTGTTTCCGTGCTTGCACTATAAGTATGGGCCCACCAGAACCGAACGAGCATGAACATTCGACTAAAGAACTAGACAGTTTATGGGTGTTTGAAAATGCTCCCTTAGTTCGGAACAAACCTCTTCTGGAATGGCCGGCAGGCTGGGCGCTGTATCCTTTCAGCCACGCCTTAACCGGGTAGCCCCGCACAACAATATTTTTTCACGTATGAGGCTAATTGCCCTCCAGAGTACTTTTGTTGCCACTCTAAAACTAAAGCATTCAGGCTCTTGGTCGACATTCCGGACGCCATGTTCAATCAATCTGAGTTACAACTGGAGTCTCTATGTTTGGCTGGATCAGCAACATCCGTGTCAGCGCGAAATTAAGCTTGGGCTTCGGCCTGGTACTAGGGCTTGCGTTGTTACTCGCTTCGACGGGTTGGTACGCCATTACGACGTTGACCGACCGCGGGGTTAAAATCGAGAAAATTGCTCAAGTCAGCGATTACACCAAAGACCTGCGAATCAGCCGTTTACGTCTAGGTGCAAACCCTCAACCGGATGCCTATCAACCGCTGCAGAAAATTCTGGACAATCTGGCAGCCCACTTGCAAAACATCAGCACCCAGTTCACTGCCCCGATTGACCAGCAACTGATTCAACAACAGAACACATCCGTCAGAGAATACGGACAACTGCTGCTTGATCTGGCCAAACCCAATGCTGACCAAGTGTCCATCTATAAACGCATGGGGCAACTCGGTGATCTACTGCTTGATACGACGCAAAAACTCATTGATTCGCAAAATACCAAGCGCGATGCCGACGCCGCGTCTGCCAAGGTTCTGCTGGGGCTTGTCGCCGCCTTGACGTTGCTACTGGGCGCACTTGCTGCGTGGATTATTACCCAACAAATCGTTAACCCACTGCAGTACACGCTACAGGCCGTGAATCGTATTGCCCGGGGTGATTTGAGTGAGCCTGTGCAGGTCAATCGGCGTGATGAGTTGGGTCAGCTGCAATCAGGCCTTCAGCAGATGATGCTCAATCTTCATGAGCTGATCGAGGGCATTCGATCCGGCGTCATTCAGGTCGCCAGTGCTGCCGAGCAGCTGTCGGCGGTCACCGAGCAAACCAATGCGGGCGTCAATAATCAGAAAACCGAAACGGATCATGTCGCCACCGCGATGAGTGAAATGACCGCAACGGTTCAAAACGTCGCACGCAATGCTGAAGAGGCCTCAACTGCCGCGTCTGCCGCGGATCAGCAAGCCTCTGAGGGAGAGCAAATCGTGAATGAGGCCATAGTGCAGATCAAGCGCTTGGCCGAAGAGCTCAATCAGTCGGCCGATGCTGTACGTCATCTCCAGGAACAAAGTGAAAAAATCGGTGGGGTACTCGATGTGATAAAGGCGGTGGCCCAGCAAACCAATCTGCTGGCGCTGAACGCAGCCATTGAAGCTGCACGCGCCGGCGAGGCTGGCCGTGGCTTTGCGGTGGTAGCAGACGAGGTGCGCAGTCTTGCCTTACGCACCCAGCGTTCCACTGAAGAAATTGAAAGTCTGGTGGCCGGTGTACAGAGTGGTACTCATGCCGTTGCCTCAGGCATGGAAAGCAGCCAGCTGTTGAGCGAAAGCAGCGTGGAATTTACCCACCGCGCGGTAAGCGCCCTGGAAAACATCACGAGTAAAGTATCGATCATCCAGACCATGAATCAGCAAATCGCCACCGCAGCGGAGCAGCAAAGCGCAGTCGCCGAGGAAATCAATCGCAGTGTCATCAACGTTCGCGACATCTCCGAGCAGACGGCAAACACCTGCGAGGAAACAGCTTCTTCAAGTACCGAACTCGCACGGCTGGGTCATGAACTGGAAAGGCTGGTAGGACGCTTTAAAGTGTAGACGTGGCAGAGGCGGCGCCGTTTTGCACCCGCAATGCCTCAGGTATCACGGGCACCGGCGCCGGCTGTGTTCCTCGAGCTGGCGGTGAGGTCGGCTTCCTGATGGTTGATTGATCACCAGAAGGCGCAAAGCCTCAATCGTGTCCATGATTAAGGGTCTGCGATATCGACGACGTTGGGATGCAAAGCTATCCCTAAATCCGTCGGACTACCCTCCAGTCAGAAATATCGCACTTTCTTTGATTCATTCATCAAGGAGTCCCCTCATGAACATCGACTTCACCGGACGCCACGTCTTAGTCACCGGCTCCACCAGCGGTATCGGTTTTGCCACAGCCAAAGGCTTCCTTGAAGCCGGCGCCAACGTGGTCATCAACGGTCGCAGCGAGAGCAGCGTGGAGGACGCGTTGCAGCGCTTGGGCGCCCTTGCTTCAAGGGCTGATGGCTTTGTTGGCGATCTCAGCAACGCGTCTGGCTGCCAGGCTCTGATCGCCAAGTACCCACGCTTCGATATCGTCATCAACAACCTGGGCATTTTCAAACTGGAAGACTTTTTCGAAACGCCGGACAGCGAATGGCAGCGCTTCTTCGAAACCAACGTGATGTCGGGTGTGCGGGTTTCCAGGGCCTACGCGCCGGGCATGGTCGAGCGCGGTTGGGGGCGGATTGTGTTTGTCTCGTCGGAATCGGGCGTGAACATCCCCGCGGACATGATCCACTACGGCTTCACCAAGACCGCCCAGCTTTCAATCGCTCGCGGCCTGGCCAAGCGTCTCGCCGGCACGGGGGTGACGGTGAACTCGGTGCTGCCCGGGCCGACGCTTTCCGAAGGTGTTGCCCAGATGCTCCAGGCAGACGTCGAGCGCACGGGGGACAGTCTGGAAAAGGTGGCAGCGGATTTCGTCAATCAGCACCGCAGTACCTCGATCATCCAGCGCGCGGCGCGTGTCGAGGAAGTCGCCAACATGATCATCTATGCCAGCTCGGAACAAGCCTCGGCCACCACGGGAGCGGCGCTGCGTGTTGATGGTGGTGTAGTGGATAGCATCGTTTAGGATCTTATGACACGTTGCAAAAACGCCGCTTCCTCATGAGAGATAAGCGGCGTTTTTTCTTTTGGAAGCAACATGGGTTGATTCGACCGGCTTTGGAGTGGTGAAGGGATTGTTCAGCCCACCCTGTTTTCCATCAGGCGATCAGAACCGCCTTCGGCTACACGGTTTTCGATCAGTCGATCCGAGCCGCCTTCGGCTACGCGGTTTTCGATGAGTCGATCCGAGCCGCCTTCGGCTACGCGGTTTTCGATGAGTCGATCCGAGCCGCCTTCCGCTACACGGTTCTCGATCAAGCGATCGGAGCCGCCTTCGGCTACGCGGTTTTCGATCAAGCGATCGGAGCCGCCTTCGGCTACGCGGTTTTCGATCAGTCGATCCGAGCCGCCTTCCGCTACACGGTTCTCGATCAAGCGATCCGAGCCCCCTTCGGCTACGCGGTTTTCGATCAAGCGATCGGAGCCGCCTTCAGCGACACGGTTTTCGATGAGTCGATCGGAGCCGCCTTCGGCTACACGGCTCTCGATCAGGCGATCCGAACCGCCCTCAGCGAACGTAGGTTGAACAAAAGAAGTTGCGAACGCATTGCCGAGCGACAGAGCCAGAAGCGAGCCAACGAGAGTTTTGCTGAAAGTGTTCATGTCCTGATCCTTTTTATTCGTGGATGAAGTGAGTTAGACGGTGACGTGCAAACGGACGTCGACGTTGCCGCGTGTCGCGTTGGAGTACGGGCAAACCTGGTGAGCCGCGTCGACCAGCGCTTGAGCATCGGCTTGATCCAGACCTGGCAGGTCGATGTGCAGGTCGATGTCCAGACCGAAACCACCAGGGATCTGGCCGATGCCGACGTGTGCCGTGATCGAGGCGTCAGCAGGGATGCTGCGTTTGCTCTGGCTGGCGACAAACTTCAATGCGCCGATGAAGCAGGCCGAGTAGCCAGCTGCGAACAACTGCTCAGGGTTGGTGGCTTCACCACCAGCGCCGCCCAAGGCTTTTGGAGTGGCCAGTTTCACGTCGAGAATCTTGTCGCTGGAAACAGCACGGCCATCACGGCCACCGGTGGAGGTTGCGACTGCGGTATAGAGAACGTTCATGGTATTTCCTCTCTTGCTGATGGTCTGATCGAGTTTGTTTTGGTTTGCGCTAAATGTTTGCGCGCTAACCAGTTGCGATAAAGTTAACGGACAAGTAGTTAGTGCGCAAGATAAATTTTTGAAAATTTACCGATTAAGATTTAACTAATTGATATAAAAGGAAATTTATTTTTAGGCGTCGGAATGCTGCCAACCAGCGTGGGCCGCGCGGTGAGCCAAGGGGAAGGAGGTGCTAGGGGATCAGCAGGGGCAGCGCAGTTGCTGCCCTCGGGGGAGAGGGTGTTCACCAGCAGGTGATGGGGTTCTCGATCATTTCCATGAACGTGGGGGCGATCAAATTCCGACTGATGATGCAAAGCCCGCGACAGCCACTCGATTACGCCCCAACGCCTTCGCTCGATACAGGGCTTTATCTGCATCGTTCATCAAGCTGTGAAGGTCCTTATTGCAGGCCTCCGTAGACGCGACGCCGAGGCTGGCGGTTATGCAATGAACAGGTTCGATGATCAAACCCGCAATCGTATCGACGAGCCGTTCTGCAATCTGGGTGGCGACTTCGATGGAGGTGTTGGGCAGCAGAATGGCGAATTCTTCACCACCTAGGCGGCCATGGATGTCCGTTGCCCGAAACGACGAACTGATGACCTCTCCCATTTGGCGCAAAACCTGATCCCCGACCTGATGGCCATAGGTGTCGTTGATGTGCTTGAAGTGATCCATGTCCAACATGACCGCACATAACCCTTGCCGCTTGGCCTTACATTCGTTGTAAAGCTGCTGGGCATGCTCGAAGAAAGCCCGCCGACTCTTCAAACCGGTCAGCTCATCGGTTTGAGCGGCGCGGGTTGAAATGCTGTTCGCCTGTTCCATTTCACGGGTGAGTCGGAAGGCGGTTTCCAGTGCCTGGGACATTTTGTGCGTAGCGCGGGCAGCAAATGCCGCGAACACCAAAATCGAGAGGGCCATGCCGACTTGGATCGGGGATGGTTGAAACAGCAGCCAGACGGTGCACGGCAACAGCACCAAGCCGATGGATACGAGTGTCATATCACGGTAGGCCGAGTAGCACGACACCGCGCTGACAGACATCCCGACAGCAAAGAGCATGACCAGTGCCTGCGTCAAAAGATCGTCTGCCGGCATGACAGCCAATGCGCCTCCCCCCCAGATGCTGGCGGACGACACCAGCGTGATCCAGTACTTGCGCTCCCAATGTTGAGGCGTGCGCTGACTTTCGTCGCTGCGGAAATAGGCCACAAATAACGCGATACGCAACAACGTCGAAGCGGTCAGGATGGCCAGCCACCAAAGAATGACGCTGTGCTCAAACCGATCCCAGCATAGCCAACTCAGCATGATGGCCGCGAGGTAACTACCGAAAACCGCAGAAACGGATTGGCGAAACAGTTGCTGCAAGCGGTCAGTTCGCACTTGCTCGGCTATTACAAAATCCTGGCCATTGCGCAATCTTGGGCCATCCATTTGAACCACCTGGTTATAACGCAACAAAAAAACGATTGTGGCACCCTGCCATTAGCGCAAACAACTGAATTACGCTCTTGGCTCCAACCAGATCCCGATATCTCCACTGAAATTGAACCCCGTGGTGAGGGAGCTTGCTCTCGCGGGCATTGCGCATCTTCTGTTTACAAGAAATAAGCAATCAGACTGGAATCAATCCCGTCTCCTGATAGCTCAAAATCAGATCATCGAACAGACTGACATCCGCCCGTGTTCGCGCGATCAACTGAGCACCCGCAACCGCAGTGTAAATGGCGCGGGCTCGACGTTCAGACTGTTCTGTACTGCCCACTCCGGCATCTGCCAACACCTGGGCGAGCCACGTCACGTTAACGTCCGCAAACGCCCTGATCTCTCGCGACACCTCTTCGGGAAGGTCTTCGTATTCGGCTGCCATGAAGCTGGACAGACACAGCCTGTTGCCGTCCTCGAGCGACTTTCGAAAAATCGACGGGTATAGCCGCAGGCAGCGCTTCGGATCGGTATTGGCGGCCCGTATATCCTCCAACACCCGCAGCGCGTCCTGCCAGTAGCGTTCGGCGACTGCGGCACCCAGGCCTGCCTTGCTCGGAAAGTGGTAGTAAATGCTCGCATTCTTGATGCCCACTTCTTCGGCAATGCTACGGAAATTGATCCCGCTGTAACCGTGCAGCTGAGCAGCGGATTTCGCCGCCGCCAATATGGCCTCCCGAGCATTTTCGTTCACGTTGCCCCCCTCGCTTCGAGTCTTCGACTGATTCATACGCGCGGATTCTACTCACAGATCCGTTTACCTGCCAATTGACAGGTAGGGGATTGACAGCGCAAAAACATCGGCCCAGTCTTTACCTACCAATTGACAGGCAGGTGATCGGATCATGACCTCTTCGCAGCAGCACGTTGACGTTTCCACTGTTCCTTCGATGAAAATCTACGATTGGTTCAACGGCCCTTACCCCGCCCGAGTGCGCATTGCGTTGGCGGAAAAGGGCTTGCTACCGAAAATCGAATTCGTGTCGGTGAATCTCTGGACCGGTGAGCACAAGCAACCCGAGTTCCTGGCCATCAATTACCCCGGGACATTGCCTGTGCTGGAGCTGAACGATGGGACGCGGATCGCGGAGTGCACGGCGATCACCCAGTACTTGGATAGCTTGGTCGGTGAGCCGACGCTGACGGGCGAAACGCCTCTGGAAAAGGGCCTCATCCATATGATGACCAAGCGTGCCGAGAACGAGTTTCTCGATGCGGTCAGCGTGTACTTTCACCATGCAACGCCGGGCCTCGGGCCCAAGGTCGAGCTGTATCAGAATGCGGAATGGGGTCGCCGGATGGGCGACAAGGCGATCAGGGGCATGGGCTATTTCGACAACCTGCTCAAAGACCAGCCCTTTGTCGCGGGCGACAAATTCTCGATGGCCGACATTGCGGTGCTGGGCGGCATGATCTTCGCCTCGCTGGTGCAGCTCCCCGTGCCTGAAGAGTGCGTGGCGCTTCGAGCATGGCACGCCAGGATGCAGGAGCGCCCCAGCGTCCAGGCATGGCGTGCCATGGTGGAGCGTGGTGTTGAGCCGCGATAGCGAGTAACCCGCCAAAGAAAAACCCGACGCGTTACGTCGGGTTTTTCCTGGATATTCCGACCCGCAAATGAGTCACGGGGTGCAAAAGGGATGGAGCGCAATGTTGAATGAGCGCGAACAAGCCCGATGTGCTGATTGTTTACGGGTTACTCGACTTGCGACAGCTTGGCGTCGTCGCAACCGGCAGCACGGCACTCGCGCTCGACAGCTTTGAGTATGACGATACGCGCCTCGGTCTTCTCATTGGCACAGTCCAGGTAGAGCAGGCCATCGTTGGAACAGGCGCTGTCACGATTTTTGATCCACTGGATTTGAGCAGCTTTTACTTTTTTCTTTTGCTCCGGGTTCAGAGCACCCATCGTCTTCTTGTATTGCTCGTTGATTTCCTGATCCGACTGAACCATTTTCAGCGACGCGCAATAGGTTCTGTCATAGGCGTTTCTAGGGTTATCGCAACTCATCGCAAATGCCGATGCTGATGCCATTGCCAGCAATGTCCCAACCAACAAAGACTTGATCACTCACTTCTCTCCCTGAATGCCCTCTATTCATTAGAGGTCGCGGCGGGGAATTTATCATGAGGGTTGTAGAACAATGAAGCGGATCCTACCGCCTTCATGTTTTCCATGGCCCACAATCGGACGTGACTGCCTTTCGATGCAACTTTGACTTTCTCGACCAAAGATCAAGGTCGCTGCCGCACGCCGCAACGATGTAGTTCCCACGCAAGAGAATCCGAACGCCCTCACGTGGTCCGTGTAGATCACCGTGCAATCTGCTTGATGACCCTCAATCAGTGCATTTTTTAAGGGTTTGCTCAGAATAAGGCATTTCCGAGCATAAAAAACGGGGCTGCATTCACATGCAGCCCCGTTTTTTTATCACCCGATCAGATCAAAACGCCGGCAAAACCGCCCCTTTGTACTTCTCAAGAATAAAAGCCTTCACTTCCGGCGTATGCAGCGCCGCCACCAGCTTTTTCATCGCCTCACTGTCTTTGTCATCCTCACGAGCCACCAGGATGTTCACATAAGGCGAGTCGCTACCTTCAATCACCAGCGCATCCTTGGAAGGATCAAGCTTGGCCTCCAACGCATAGTTGGTATTGATCAGCGCCAGATCCACCTGAGTCAGCACCCGCGGAATGGTCGCGGCTTCCAGTTCACGGAATTTCAGATCCTTCGGGTTCTCAACAATGTCCTTGGTAGTGGACAGGATGTTGTTCGAATCCTTGAGCTTGATCACCCCAGCCTTCGCCAGCAGCAACAACGCACGACCGCCGTTGGTGGCGTCGTTCGGGATCACCACGTTGGCGCCGCCCGGCAGTTCTGTAAGGGCCTTGTACTTGCTGGAATACGCACCCAGGGGTTCCAGGTGCACGCCGGCCACGCTCACCAGGTGCGTGCCCTTGGCCTTGTTGAACTCATCCAGGTACGGCTGGTGCTGGAAGAAGTTGGCGTCCAGGCGTTTTTCCGCAACTTGTACGTTCGGCTGGATGTAGTCGGTGAAGACTTTGACCTTGAGGTCCACGCCTTCTTTGGCCAGGGCCGGTTTGACGAATTCGAGGATTTCCGCGTGCGGCACCGGGGTTGCCGCGACGGTCAGGGTGTCGGCGGCGTGGGCGGAAAACGCTGCGGCGGCAGCGAAGGCAACCAGTAGTTTCTTCATTCAGCTAACTCCTTTTGAAGCGCCTGCTCTCGGCGCCTGCCAGCGAATGGCCGGCTCATGGTTTATTGGCCGCGAGGCCTTATTTTCTAGAAAAATGCACAACCAGTTTGTCGCCCACGGTTTGCAGGACCTGAACCAGCACCAGCAGCAATACCACCGTGACTACCATCACATCGGTCTGGAAACGCTGGTAACCGAAGCGGATCGCCAGGTCGCCCAAACCACCGGCACCGACCACACCGGCCATGGCCGTGTAGGACACCAGCGTAATCGCGGTCACCGTAATCGCTGCAAAAATGCCCGGGCGGGCTTCCGGCAGCAAGGCGTTGATGATGATCTGCCGAGTCGTCGCGCCCATGGCCTGGGTGGCTTCGATGATGCCGCGATCGACTTCACGCAGGGCGGTTTCCACTAGGCGGGCGAAGAACGGCGTCGCGCCGACCACCAGCGGTGGGATCGCGCCGGCCACGCCCAGCGAAGTGCCGGTAATCAAAACCGTGAACGGAATCATCACGATCAACAGGATGATGAATGGCAGTGAACGCAGGATGTTGACGATCAGCGACAGCAGCGCATAAACGCCGCGGGCTTCGAGCAACTGACGCGGGCTGCACAGGAATAGCAGTACACCCAGCGGCAGGCCGAGCAGCACGGTAAACAACAGCGAACCGAACAGCATCAGGAAGGTGTCGCCTGTCGCCAGCCATATTTCCAGCCAGTCGATGTTGGAGAAGAACGAACTCAACAGTTCCATTAGCGCAGCACCTCCATATGGACATCGGCCGCGGTGAAGCGGGCAAACGCCGCGTCCATGTCACCGCCGGTGATGGCGAGGGTCAGTTGCCCGTAGGGGGTGTCTTTGATGCGGTCGATACGGCCGGCAAGTATGCTGTAGTCCACACCGGTTTCCCGGGCGACGGTGCCGAGCAGTGGCGCGTAGGTCGCTTCGCCCTGGAAGGTCAGACGCACGATGCGCCCGGGTACGTGGGCAAAATCGTCGCGTTGTTCGCTTTCGTCGATCTGCTCGTCTTCCTGGACGAAACGCTTGGTGGTCGCGTGCTTGGGGTGCAGGAACACCTCGGCCACCGGGCCTTGCTCGACGATCACGCCAGCGTCCATCACGGCGACTTGATCGCATACGCGGCGGATCACGTCCATTTCATGGGTGATCAGCACGATAGTCAGCTTCAGTTCGCGGTTGATCTCCGCCAGTAGTTGCAGCACCGAGGCGGTGGTCTGTGGGTCGAGCGCGCTGGTGGCCTCGTCGCACAGCAGGATCTTGGGTTTGGTCGCCAGGGCGCGGGCGATGCCGACGCGCTGCTTCTGGCCGCCGGACAGTTGCGCCGGGTATTTCCTGGCGTGGTCGGACAAGCCCACCCGCGCCAGCAATTCGGCGACGCGCTGGTCGATTTCGCTGCGGGACAATTCGCCCGCCAAGGCCAGCGGCAGCGCGACGTTGTCGGCCACGGTCTTGGAGGCCAGCAGGTTGAAGTGCTGGAAAATCATCCCGACCTGCTGCCGGAAGCGCCGTAGGCCGCTGGCGTCCAGGGCGGTGACTTCCTCGCCGTCGACGATGATCTTGCCGCCGCTGGAATCTTCCAGGCGATTGATCAGGCGCAGCAGGGTACTTTTTCCCGCACCGGAATGGCCGATCAGGCCGAAGACCTGACCGTTCTCAATCGTCAGACTGGTCGGGTGCAGGGCGGGGATATCCCTACCGGCAACCCGGTAGGTTTTATAAACGTTTTGAAACTCGATCACGTAGCGAACCTTGTGGGGCGCGTTGGAAAAGGATCAGCGGTTAGCCGGGCGCGCATTTTAGCCTGTCCGTATAGAGGTTCTTAGCATTTATTTGCGATCAGACCTGTCATTTGGCAATAACGCGATCAAAGGCCATAAAAAAGGAACACAGCCAAACGGCATCGGTCACTCATTAAGCAACTCGAAAATGCCCAGGTATCGACCTGCGGTATCGAACTCAAGAGTCCTGGCCACGGCGGGGATCGTAAAGAGGAGTTATGCCTGATGAGTATCGAAAAGCCCACGGTCAACAAGAGCCAACTGGCCGGGACCGACACGCTGGATCGCGGCAACACCAACGCCAAGCTCGAGAGCCTGGAACAGTTCCGTTCCGACGCCACTGAACAAGCGTTGCGCACCAACCAAGGCGTGAAAATCGCCGATAACCAGAACACCCTTCGCGTCGGCGCCCGCGGCCCCTCGTTGCTGGAAGACTTCATCATGCGTGAAAAAATCACGCATTTTGACCATGAACGTATCCCGGAACGTATCGTCCACGCTCGCGGTACCGGGGCTCATGGTTATTTTCAGAGCTATGATGCGCACTCGGCCTTGACCAAAGCCGGTTTCCTACAAGATCCGAGTAAGAAAACCCCGGTATTCGTGCGTTTTTCCACCGTGCAAGGTCCACGGGGTTCCGGCGACACCGTGCGGGACGTGCGTGGCTTTGCGGTGAAGTTCTTTACCGACGAAGGCAACTTCGACCTGGTGGGCAACAACATGCCGGTGTTTTTCATCCAGGACGCGATCAAGTTTCCAGACTTCGTCCACGCGGTAAAACCCGAACCCCATAACGAAATACCTACCGGCGGTTCGGCCCACGATACGTTCTGGGATTTCGTCTCGCTGGTGCCGGAATCGGCGCACATGGTGATTTGGGCGATGTCCGACCGGGCCATTCCGAAAAGCTTGCGCAGTATGCAAGGCTTCGGTGTGCACACCTTCCGCATGATCAACGCCGAAGGCAAAAGCAGCTTCGTCAAATTCCACTGGCGCCCTACGGTCGGCACCTGCTCATTGGTCTGGGACGAAGCCCAGAAACTCGCGGGTAAAGATACCGACTACCACCGTCGCGATCTCTGGGAATCGATCGAGATGGGCGACTACCCGGAATGGGAATTTGGCGTACAGATCGTCGCCGAGGAAGACGAGCATAAATTCGACTTCGACCTGCTCGACCCGACCAAGATCATCCCTGAAGAACTGGTCCCCATCACGCCCTTGGGCAAAATGGTGCTGAACCGCAACCCGGACAACTTCTTCGCCGAAGTCGAGCAGGTTGCGTTCTGCCCTGGGCATATCGTGCCGGGTATCGACTTTTCCAACGACCCGTTGCTGCAGGGTCGGCTGTTTTCCTACACCGATACGCAAATCAGCCGACTCGGTGGGCCGAATTTTCATGAGCTGCCGATCAACCGGGCGATTACCCCGGTGCACAACGGCCAGCGTGACGGCATGCATCGCAGCACCATCGACAAGGGGCGCACGTCCTACGAGCCGAACTCCATCGATGGCGGCTGGCCGAAGGAAACCCCGCCCGGCCCTGAGGACGGTGGCTTCGAAAGCTATCCAGAGCGCATCGACGCGCACAAGATCCGCCAGCGCAGCGAATCGTTTGGCGATCATTTCTCCCAGGCCCGGCTGTTCTACAACAGCATGAGCGCCCACGAGCAGGAGCACATCATCGCCGCCTACAGCTTCGAACTGGGCAAGGTGGAGCGGGAGTTCATCCGGAAACGGCAGGTCAATGAGATCCTCGCCAACATCGACTTGGATCTGGCTGGGCGAGTCGCGAAAAACCTCGGCTTGCCGGCACCGACTGCGGGTACTGTCGATGTTCCGACGCCTTCGCTGGAGCAATCCCCGGCCTTGAGCCAGGCGAACCTGCTGTCTGGCGACATCAAGACCCGGAAAGTGGCGGTGCTGGTGGCCAACGGTGTCGATGGGGCGATCATCGACGCCCTCAAACAGGCCCTGAAGGCCGAGGGCGCCCATGCCAAAGTGCTGGGGCCGACTTCGGCACCGGTGACTACGGCCGCTGGGCAAAAGCTAGCGGTGGATGCGTCCATGGAAGGCCTGCCGTCGATTGCCTTCGACGCGGTGTTCGTACCGGGCGGTGCGGAGTCGATCAAGGCCTTGAGTCGCGATGGAGTTGCGTTGCATTACGTGCTGGAGGCCTACAAGCATCTGAAAGCCATTGGGCTTCATGGTGAGGCCCGGCAGTTGTTGGTGGAGTTGAAGCTGGAGGTGGATGCGGGGTTGATCGAAGACGCGGAGGCGAGCGGTTTTTCGCGGTTTTTTGCGGCGATTGCTCAGCATCGGGTTTGGGCGCGGGAGCCTAAGGCCAAGGCGGTTCCGGCTTGAGGGTTGTCTGAAAGAGATTGTTTGCTGGTAGGACGCTATCGCGAGCAGGCTCGCTCCCACATGGGGTTTTGTGATCGACACAAAATCACTGTGGGAGCGAGCCTGCTCGCGATGCTTTTTAAGGCTTACGCGGAGTTAGAACCATCTGCGCCGGCACGCTGCGCAAAATCTGCTTTTGCAACTTCAGGTCAAACCCAGGATCAAGTTTCTTGACCCGCTTGGTCAGCAGCGTTGCCAACCACGGATAATCATCGGTACGCGGCGCCTGAATGCTGACGTCACATTGAAAATTCACCACATCAGCAGCGATGGCGTCCAGTTGACGACGCATTTGCTGTATATCGCCGATATTGAGCGCCACCGTGGTGCTTTCGCTACTCGGATCAATCACTTTGGCGACCGGTTTGGCTTCGGCGGCCTGGAGGGCGGCCTCGGCTTTTTCCAGCTCGGCCTTGCGGGCTTCGGCAATCGCGCTGTTGACCTCACCGGAAAGTGCCGGCGCCTTGGGCATCAAGGCTCGGGCGCGGCTCAGCGCGGTGGTGGCGGCGTTGACATCGCCTTTTTGCAGGTCGATCTGGCTGCGGCGCAAATACGCCTCGGCCAGTTGCCGTTGATAGGGTTCCAGCGAGGGATCGTCAGGCGTCTGGGCCTGCAAGGCGGCCAACTGATCTTCAGCGGTGGCCAGTTCATTGCTGGCCAGGCTTTGTTCAAGCTGCGCGATGGCCGGGCCCCGCGTATCGGGGGCCTCGATGACCGGCGGCGAACTCTGGCAAGCGCCCAGTAGCAGGGAAAATGCGACAAGGAGCAGATAACGGGAGGCGAACGGCTTCATTCCTGCGACTCTCTATTTGCGCAAAAAGCGAGCAAGTCTACACCCCTCGGCGGGGCAGGACAAAACTCAGCAGAAACAGCGCTGCGGCGCTGACCACGATCGACGGCCCTGCCGGAGTGTCCTTGAACCACGACAACGCCAGCCCACCGCACACCGCGAGCATGCCCAGCAGGCTCGCGCCCAGGGCCATCTGCTCCGGGGAGCGGGCGTGACGTTGTGCCGCAGCCGCCGGAATGATCAGCAATGAGGTAATCAGCAACACCCCGACGATCTTCATCGCCACGGCGATGACCACCGCAATCAGCAACATCAGCGCCAGCCGCAAACCCACCACAGGCAGGCCCTCGACGCGCGCCAGTTCCTCGTGCACGGTGACGGCCAGCAGTGGCCGCCAGAGCGCAACCAGCAACAGCAGCACCGCCGCGCTGCCGCCCAGGATCCACGACAGGTCCGCAGGGCTGATGGCCAACAAATCACCGAACAGGTAGGCCATCAGGTCAATCCGCACGTCATGCATGAAGCTTAGTACCACCAGCCCGAGGGAAAGGGTACTGGGTGCGAGAATTCCCAGCAGCGTGTCGGACGCCAGCGGTTGGCGCTGTTGCAATGTCACCAATAGCACCGCCAACAACAGGCAGCCAACGGTCACCGCCACCGCCGGGCTGACGTCCAGCAGAAACCCCAGGGCCACGCCGAGCAACGCCGCGTGGGACAAGGTGTCGCCGAAATAGGCCATGCGCCGCCAGACCACGAACGAACCCAGGGGGCCGGCCACCAGCGCGAGGGCCAGACCTGCGAGCAGGGCGTACAACAGAAAGTCAGCCATGCTTGCAGCCATCTCCATGAACATGGGTAGAAACAGACGAGTCGCTGACCACTGAACCATGCAGGTCATGGGCGTGGTCATGATGGTGGTGATAAATCGCCAGGCTTTGTGCGTTCTTTCCGAACAGCTCGACGAAGGCCGGATCGCCACTGACCTGCTCAGGATGCCCGGAACAGCAGACGTGGCGGTTGAGGCAGACCACTTGGTCGGTGGTGCTCATTACCAGGTGCAAATCGTGGGACACCATCAGCACGCCGCAACCATGACGGTCGCGCAAGCGCGTGATCAGGCTGTACAGCTCGGCCTGCCCCGCTACATCGACGCCTTGCACCGGCTCGTCGAGCACCAGCAGTTCAGGCTCGCGCAGCAGGGCGCGGGCCAGCAGCACGCGCTGCATTTCGCCACCGGAAACACTTTGGACCGGGCTATCGATCACCTGTTCGGCGCCGACTTCGTTGAGCGCCGCCAAGGCCCGTGCGCGGTCCACGCCAGGCACCAGGCGCAGGAAGCGCAACACCGACAACGGTAGGGTCGGGTCTACGTGGAGTTTTTGCGGCATGTAGCCGATCCGCAGCTTTGGCTTGCGCCAGACACTGCCGCTGTCCGGCTTGAGCAAACCCAGCACGGCACGCACCAGGGTGGTCTTGCCGGCGCCGTTGGGGCCGATCAAGGTAACGATCTGCCCCGGCTCGACGCTTAGTTGGATGTTATCCAGCACGCTTTGCCCGGCAAACGTCACGGCCACCTGTTCGAGGCGGATCAACGCGTTGCTCATCAAGCCCCCTGGCAGCCGGAGCAGAGACCGACCACTTCGACGGTCTGGCTGTCGACCACGAAGCCCACCTCTTTGGCGCTGGCGATGATCGCATCGCTGATGGACTTCTGTTCCAGCTCGATGGCGGCGTGGCATTCGCGACAGATCAGGAACTGGCCCTGATGAGCGTGCTCCGGATGGTTGCAGCCGACGAACGCGTTCAGCGACGAAATGCGATGCACCAGGCCGTTTTCCAAGAGGAAATCCAGCGCCCGATAGACCGTCGGCGGCGCCGCGCGGCGGCCATCCTGCTCGCTGAGCACGGCCAGGATGTCGTAGGCGCCCAGCGGCTTGTGGCTTTGCCAGACCAGCTCGAGCACGCGTCGACGCAAGGCGGTCAGGCGCAACCCCTGGCGTGCGCAGATGGCATCGGCCTCGGACAGCGCGCTGTGCACGCAGTGGGAGTGATCGTGGGGGCGACTGGCAAGGGGTGTGATAGGCATGGGCAGCGACGAGTTCAGTGAGAGACGTTATTATGTTACCCGTTCTCGCCTCTTCGAGTGGTCATCGTGTCCCGAATTTTTTCGCTCTTTGTCGCTTTTGTCGCAAGTTTCCTACTGATCGGCCCGGCCCAGGCCGAAGTCAAAGTCCTGACCAGCATCAAGCCATTGCAGCTGATTGCCGCTGCGGTGCAGGACGGCGTGGCAGTTCCCGAAGTGTTGCTGCCTCCCGGCGCATCGCCGCATCACTATGCCTTGCGGCCATCCGACGTACGGAAGGTGCAAGCCGTGGATCTGCTGTATTGGATCGGCCCGGACATGGAAAGCTTCCTACCGCGGGTGCTGAACGGTCGTACGTTACCTTCTGTCGCCGTACAGGATTTGCCAGGGCTCAAGCTTCGTCACTTCGCCCAGGACAGCCAGTCCCACGAGGATGAGCACGATGGCGACGAGCATGATCATGACCACCGCCCCGGCTCTGTCGACGCCCATCTATGGCTTTCGCCGGCCAACGCGCGGGTGATCGCCGCGAAGATGGCGGCTGACCTGAGCGCGGCCGACCCCGCCAATGCCGCCCGTTATCAAAGCAACCTAAAGGGTTTCAACCAGCGTCTGGACGCCTTGGATACACGCTTGAAGGCGCGCCTGGCCGGGGTCGCGGGCAAGCCGTATTTCGTGTTCCACGAAGCGTTCGACTATTTCGAAGACAACTACGGCCTCAAGCACGCCGGCGTGTTCGCCGTGGCCGCCGAAGTCCAGCCCGGTGCCCAGCATGTGGCGGCGATGCGCACGCGCTTGCAGGCCGTGGGCAAGACCTGCGTGTTCAGTGAACCGCCCCTGCGCCCGCGCCTGGCCGAAACCCTGGTGGCCGGGTTGCCGGTGAAGCTGGCGGAGCTGGATGCACTGGGCGGCTATACCCCGGCGACGGCGCAAGGGTATGAGCAGTTGTTGGAAAAGTTGGGGAATGATTTGGCGGGTTGCCTGGAGTCACTGTAACGCTTGGATTGGCGGCGTTCCCATCGCGGGCAAGCCTTGCACCCACAGAAAAATCGCTTACACCTGTGGGAGCAAGGCTTGCCCGCGATGCTGTTTAAAGGGCGAAAGGCAACGGAGTGTGGACTGTCTGCCGCTGCGCCAAGCGCTGCTGGAACTCCATCGGATCGTGGATCAACACATCCTGCCCGGCGAAGGATTCGGCGGCGATCAACCGCGATAGCCAGAACCGTACGCACGCCACGCGCAGCATGGTTGGCCATAGCTCGGCCTCGGCGGGAGTGAACGGTCGCAGCGCCGCATAGGCCCCCAACAACGCCCGCGCCCGCGCGCCATCAAGCACACCGTCGTCGTCCGAGCACCAGTCGTTCAAGGCAATGGCAACGTCATACAGCATCGGCCCGGAGCAGGCATTGTAGAAGTCGATCAGCCCGGTCAGGTGCGTGCCTTCGAACATCGCGTTGTCGCGGAACAGATCCGCGTGGATATTGGCCCGGGGCAGCGCCAGGATGCCCACCTTCTGCAGGGCAATCTCATCCAGCGCGGCCTCAAGCAGCCGGCGGGGCTCGGTGTCGAGGTGCGACAGCAGCTTGGCGCCCTCCTCCTGCATCCAGTCCAGGCCGCGGTCGGTCTTGCGCTTGATCATCTTGTCCCGGGTCGCCAGGTGCAGGTGCGCCAGCAACTCGCCGACCTGGGCGCAATGTTGCGCGTTGGCCTGCTTGATGTGCTTGCCCGCCAGGCGCGGTTGCAACAGTGCCGGCTTGCCCGCCAGTTCCCGCAGCGCCACGCCATCGGTGGTGCGCAAGGCGTAAGGTATCGGCAGGTCGGCGTCATGCAGCACGTCCAGCAGTTCGATGAAGAACGGCATTTCCTGCACCGGGCCGCGTTCGACCAGGGTCAGGACGAACTCGCCCTGCTCCAGGCTGATGAAGAAATTGGTGTTTTCGCTGCCAGCGGCGATCCCCTGGAAATCAAGCAGACGGCCAAGCCCATAAGGGGCGAGAAAGGTTTCCAGCTCGGGCCGAGCCAGGGGGGTGAACACAGACATGGTTAAAACTGCCAGTACGGGCGCCCTTCAGCGGGCGCCGGTTGAAGTGCAGAGCGGTATTACCACTCAAAGATTTTCCACGACGGAATCAGCATATCCGGCTGGTCCGAGCGGATGAAGTTTGCATCGCTACCATCGGCGCGCACCAGGAAATAAGGCTTGCCGTGCTTGGGCGTGACCTTGATCGCGTACAAGAAGCCGTTTTGCCGGTACTCCTGAATGGTTTTATCACCTTCGGTGCGGATGGTGACATCCGGGTCCGCCGAGGGCGCGTCGTCCGCCGCCATGACGGCCAACGGGGTGATTGCAAACAAGCCAGCCAGTAACAGGCGATTTAGTGTACGCATGATAACCTTGTCCCTTTGTCGTCAACGGTCCCGCTATTCTAGCCCCGGACCCGCCGAAAAGGTTGATCCTGCTCATGAGCCAAGCCCCCCTCGTCCTGGTGGACGGTTCTTCTTATCTGTACCGCGCCTTTCACGCGCTGCCACCGCTGACCACCTCCAAAGGCCTGCCGACCGGTGCGGTCAAGGGCGTGCTGAACATGCTCAAGAGCCTGCGCAAGCAGTATCCGGACAGTCCATTCGCCGTGGTATTCGACGCCAAGGGTGGGACTTTTCGCGATGCGCTGTATGCCGAATACAAGGCTAACCGCCCGAGCATGCCCGATGACATGCGCGTGCAGATCGAGCCGCTGCATGCCAGCGTCAAGGCCCTGGGCTTCCCGCTGCTGTGCGTGGACAACGTCGAGGCCGATGACGTGATCGGCACCCTGGCCCGCAGCAGCGCCGCGGCCGACCGTCCGGTGGTGATCTCCACCGGCGACAAAGACATGGCGCAACTGGTCGACGGTCACATTACCTTGGTCAATACCATGACCGGTAGTGCACTGGACGTGGCTGGCGTGAAGGAGAAGTTTGGCGTCGCTCCGGAGCAGATCATCGATTACCTGGCATTGATGGGCGATTCATCCGACAACATTCCGGGTGTTCCGGGCATCGGACCGAAGACCGCGTCCGGCTTGCTGGTGGGTGTCAATGGCGGCCTGACCGAGCTGTATGCGCAATTGGACATCGTTGCCACCTTGCCCATCCGTGGCGCCAAGACCCTGGCCGCCAAGCTCGAAGAGCACAAGGAAATGGCGCTGCTTTCCTATGAGCTGGCGACCATCAAGACGGACGTACCTTTGGAGATCGGCCTCGACGATCTGAAAATGGGCGCGCCGGACCACGAGAAACTCGCCGAACTGTACACACTGCTGGAATTCAAAAGCTGGTTTGAAGAAAACCAGCGTGACGCCAAACGTGCGGGCCAGGAGATCGTCGAAGTCAGCGACGAACAACCCGGCGCTGTCGAGGCCAAGTATGAAGTCATCCTCGATCAGGCGCGCTTCGATGCCTGGCTGGCCAAACTCGACAAAGCGCCGCTGTTTGCCTTCGTCACCGAAACCAACGGTGGCGACGCCCAGCATTCGCAACTGGTGGGATTGTCGTTCGCCGTTGCGCCGTTCGAGGCCGCCTACATCCCGTTGACCCATTCCTACATGGGCGTGCCGGAGCAGTTGGACCGCGATACGGTGCTCAAGGCCCTCAAGCCCCTGCTGGAAAACCCGAACAAGCTCAAGGTCGGCCAGCACGCCAAGTTCGAAACCAACATCCTGGCCAACTGCGCCATCGGTGGCGACCAGGACAATGGCATCCTGGTCCAGGGCATCGCCTTCGACACCATGCTTGAATCCTATGTGCTGGATTCCACGGCGACCCGCCATGACATGGACAGCCTGGCGCTCAAGTACCTGGGCCAAAGCAAGACCGATTTCCAGGATATCGCTGGAAAAGGTGTTAAACAGCTGACTTTTGATCAAATCTCCCTGGAACTGGCCGGTCCTTACGCCGCCGAAGATGCAGACGTGACCTTGCGCCTGCACCAGGCCTTGCAGGAAAAGCTGGCCGCCACGCCAAGCCTGGGCAAAGTGCTCACGGAAATTGAAATGCCGTTGATGCCGGTCCTGGCGCGCATCGAACGCCAGGGTGCGCTGGTCGATGCCAACCTGCTGGGCGTGCAGAGTGTCGAGTTGGGCGAGAAACTGGTGGCGCTGGAGCGTGAGGCGTTTGCGATCGCCGGTGAGGAATTCAACCTGGGTTCGCCGAAACAATTGGGCGTGATCCTGTACGAAAAACTCGGCTTGCCGGTGCTCAGCAAAACGGCCAAGGGCCAGGCGTCCACCGCCGAGGCGGTGCTCGCCGAACTGGCGGAGCAGGATTACCCGTTGCCCAAGGTGCTGATGCAATACCGCTCGCTGAGCAAGCTCAAGAGCACCTACACCGATCGGCTGCCGGAGCAGATCAACAGCCGCACGGGCCGCGTCCATACCAATTATCAGCAAGCTGTCGCCGCTACCGGACGCCTGTCCTCGATCGACCCGAACCTGCAGAACATTCCGATTCGTACCGCCGAAGGCCGGCGGATTCGTCAGGCCTTCATCGCGCCGAAAGGCTACAAGCTGTTGGCGGCGGACTACTCGCAGATCGAATTGCGGATCATGGCGCACCTGGCCAAGGATGAGGGCCTGCTCTACGCGTTTCGCCATAATCTGGACGTGCACCGGGCTACGGCCGCCGAGGTTTTCGGGGTCGAGCTGGAGGCGGTCACTCATGATCAGCGCCGCAGTGCCAAAGCGATCAACTTCGGTTTGATCTATGGCATGAGTGCATTTGGCCTGGCCAAGCAGATTGGCGTCGATCGCAAGCAGTCCCAGGCTTACATCGACCGCTACTTCGCCCGTTACCCAGGTGTGCTGGCGTATATGGAGCGCACCCGTGCCCAGGCGGCCGAGCAGGGTTTCGTCGAAACCATTTTCGGCCGCCGGTTGTACCTGCCGGACATCAATGCGAAAAACCCTGCGTTGCGCAAAGGTGCCGAGCGCACGGCGATCAACGCGCCGATGCAAGGCACGGCCGCAGACATCATCAAGAAAGCCATGGTGGCAGTGGATCGCTGGCTGAGCGCATCAGGGCTGGATGCCAAGGTCATCCTGCAGGTACACGACGAATTGGTGCTGGAGGTGCGTGAAGACCTGGTCGACCAGGTGCGCGAGGAAATTCGCCAGCACATGAGCGCCGCCGCCACCCTGGACGTGCCGCTGCTGGTGGAAGTGGGCGTGGGCAATAACTGGGATGAGGCGCACTGATTCCCAAACCCCGAGGCTCAAGGGTTTTTTGTGGCGAGGGAGCTTGCTCCCTCGCCACAGTGCATCACCGCACGTCTTGGGCGGCCTTCTAATTAGTTCGGAAAATTCCTAAGGCTATTTCCAAAAATAATCTGAACTAAACCGGTGAATTGCTACTCAGAGATTCTGAATGGCTGGTGAAGCCCTTCAATGCTCCTATGTTGTGTTAAGTGTTGGCAGATATCTGGACCCCGCCCTAGCGGTCCGGAACTTGGACCCCGAACTTCCCCCTCCCCATACGAAGTCCGGGGTTTTTTTTGCCTGCGATTTGGCTTATTCCGCCTGTTCGCTGCCCTTGTCTGCCAATTCCATCCAGTCGGCCAATACAGTGTAGGCCTCTTCCAGGCCCATGCGCTTGGGGGCCGAGAACAGCTGGATGGTGATCGTATCGCCCCACCCTTTGCGAATTTCCGACTGCACTTTGAGCAGGGTGTTCTTGGCCGCGCCGTAGGTGAGCTTGTCCGCCTTGGTCAGCAGGATGTGCATCGGCATGCCGCTGGCGACAGCCCAGTCGAGCATCAGCAGGTCGAAGTCGGTCATCGGATGCCGGATGTCCATCATCAGAATCAGGCCTTTCAAACTCTCGCGGCTGCCCAGGTAGGCTTCCAGATGGCGCTGCCAGTGTTGCTTGAGCGGGATCGGTACTTTCGCGTAGCCGTAACCGGGCAGGTCGACCAAACGGCGTTCATCGTCTAGCTTGAAGAAGTTCAAGAGCTGCGTGCGACCCGGGGTTTTCGAGGTGCGTGCCAGGCTGGCATGGGTCAAGGTGTTCAGCGCGCTGGATTTACCGGCATTGGAACGCCCGGCGAAAGCCACTTCAAAGCCTTCATCGTCGGGGCATTGATCGACTTTGGCGGCGCTGAGCATGAAGGTGGACTGTTGGCACAGGCCAAGGATGGGGTTCTTCAGTTGCATGGGATTTCCGATGTGGGCGGCGTCGGGAATGGACGCGGCAAGCTGTGTCGTTTCCGTTTCAGTGACGCCAGTATATAATGCCGCAGATTTTGTGTGCGCTTTGTCCCAGCGTAGGATGAAGCTCACGGGAGCGATCGACCGAAATTGCGCACTAGAACGCAGCTCGCTCCCAACCCTGAAAAGGTCGTTTTATGACGAAATGGCTGCTAGCTGCCGGTGTCTTGATGCCGCTTTACAGCGCTCAGGCTACACAGGATCCGGAAGCTGTGTACAACCGTGTTTGTGGTGCCTGTCATTCCGGCCAACTCCCCATGGCGCCCCGCAAGGGCGATCAGGAAGCTTGGACGCCGAGGTTGGCGAAAGGTATGGAGACGCTGGTGCAACACGTGACCCAGGGTTTCAAGGCGATGCCGCCGCGTGGTTTGTGCATGGACTGCAGTGCCGAGGATTACCGAGCCATCATCCAGTGGATGAGCGAGTAAACCCGGTCCATAACTCTTTAACCCTTAGCCGTAGTTGGATTAGCTGATGAACAAACTGATCGTGAGTCTGCTGTTGACCTTGGGGATATCCGGCGTAGCCCACGCCGCTGGCGATGCCGCTGCCGGTCAGGCGAAAGCGGCCGTATGCGGGGCCTGCCATGGCCCAGATGGCAATAGCATGGCGCCCAACTTTCCGAAACTGGCGGGCCAGGGCGAACGTTATCTGAACAAGCAGTTGCACGACATCAAGTCCAATAAGCGCACGGTGCTGGAAATGACCGGCCTGCTGACCAACCTGAGCGATCAGGACCTGGCGGACATCGCGGCTTATTTCGCCAGCCAGAAGGGCAGCGTCGGCGCTGCCGATCCGAAGCTCGTGGCCCGTGGTGAAGCACTGTTCCGTGGTGGCGACCTGAACAAGGGGCTTCCAGCCTGCACCGGTTGCCACTCGCCTGACGGCAAAGGCAACGCTGCAGCCGGCTTCCCGCACTTGGGCGGCCAGCATGCCCAGTACGTAGGCAAGCAATTGACCGAATTCAGAAAGGAAGAAGGTGGCCGGACCAACGACGGCGATACCAAGCCGATGCAGAGCATTGCGAAAAAGCTGAGCGACGAAGATATCGCGGCGGTATCCAGCTACATCCAAGGCCTGCACTGAGGCCTTTGGCTGGCGTCGCGAGGGATGTACATCCCTTGCAACGTTAACGCTCGATTAATCTCTCGATGCGAGCATCAAAAGGGTGGCTTTGGCCGCCCTTTTTTGTGGCCGCTGCCGTTACACTAGCGAACTAGAACCCGCCACGATCTGTCCTAGAAGCAGGTCTTGCGAGGCCACCTCATTGTCCAGGAGTAAAGCATGCGTAATCTGATCATCAGCGCCGCGCTCGTCGCCGCCAGCCTGTTCGGCGTGACTGCCCAAGCGGCTGAAAAGCCCGCCGCACCCTATGTCGAATTGACCAACCCCGTTGCGGTGGCGGTGCCTGGCAAGATCGAAGTGGTGGAACTGTTCTGGTACGGCTGCCCGCATTGCTACGCTTTTGAGCCGGTTATCAACCCATGGGTCGAGAAACTGCCTTCGGACGTTAACTTCGTACGCATCCCCGCCATGTTCGGCGGCCCATGGGACGCCCACGGCCAGATGTTCCTGACCCTCGAAGCCATGGGCGTCGAGCACAAGGTTCACGCCGCCGTTTTCAACGCGATCCAGAAAGAACACAAGAAGCTGACCGACAAGGAAGACATGGCGGACTTCCTGGCGACCCAGGGTGTGGACAAGGATAAATTCCTAGCCACCTTCGACTCCTTCGCCATCAAGGGCCAGATCAACAAGGCCAAGGAACTGGCAAAGAAATATGAGATCACTGGCGTACCGACCATGATCGTCAACGGTAAATACCGCTTTGACATCGGTTCCGCCGGCGGTGCCGAACAAGCGCTGCAACTGGCCGACCAACTGATCGCCAAAGAGCGAGCGGCCACCAAGGCTGCCGCCAACTAAGCGCGGCTCACGGCCATGGCCCGCTGGAGTACCGAACGCATCGTTGGCCTGCATGAGCCGCGGGTCAACGAGCACCACGTCATGTCCACGGGCTTGCCTGCCGATAACCGCCTGCGGCTGCTCAGCTTCAATATCCAGGTGGGTATCAGCACCGAGCGCTACCGGCATTACCTGACCCGGGGCTGGCAACATTTGCTGCCGCACACCGGACGCGCCGATAACCTGCAAAAAATCGGCGACCTGCTGAAGGATTTCGACCTGGTGGCCCTGCAAGAGGCTGATGGCGGGAGCCTGCGGTCAGGTTACGTCAATCAGGTGGAACATCTGGCCCAACTGGGCGCCTTTCCCTACTGGTACCAGCAACTCAACCGTAACCTCGGTCGTCTCGGCCAACACAGCAATGGCGTGTTGAGTCGCTTGCGACCGTGGGCGATCGAAGACCATCCGCTGCCGGGGCCCAAGGGGCGCGGGGCGATCCTCGCGCGTTTTGGCGAGGGGCCGGAGGCTTTGGTCGTGGTCATGATGCACCTGGCTCTCGGCGCGCGTACCCGGACCATGCAGTTGGCCTACATCCGCGAGCTGATCGGCGGCTACAAGCATCAGGTACTGATGGGCGACATGAACACTCACGCCAATGATTTGCTGCAAACTTCGCCCCTGCGTGACCTGGGTCTGCTCGCGCCGCAACTGGAAGCGACGTTTCCCAGCTGGCGCCCCCAGCGTTGCCTGGACCATATCCTGCTGAGCCCGACCCTGACCCTCGAACGCGTCGAGGTGCTGGCCCAGCCCATTTCCGATCACCTGCCGGTCGCGGTCGAAATTCGTTTGCCGGGTTCGCTCACGGCTGATGCCTTTCCCGCGCTGAGTCCTGCCCCTCGCGGATCCGATGAATGAGCGACGAAGCCGAACGCTGGAGAGAGAAGTACCTCAAGAGTATCGAACAGCAGGAAAAGCTCGAGCGCCGTTGGGATGCCCGGCTCGACTTGCTGCGTCGGGGCCTGGTGCGCAGCACCCTGGCTGCCGAGGGCACTGACCGGGCGGTTGATCAATGCATGAAAGAGATGCGCGAGGTGGTGCGTACCGATGACATGGATGCCGGCCTCGCCGCACTGCTGCCGCGCCTGGAGAAAGCCGTACTCGATTCCGAGCAGCGCCGCGAGACCCGGATCGAACAGATGAGCAGCGCCTTGACGGCCCTGGTCGCCCAGTTGCAAACCCTGCCGCTGCCAAAGGAAGTCAGCCGGCCGCTGAAGAAATTTTCCAAGCAGTTGGAGGACCGTGTCAGCCAGGCCCGGGAGATTCCACTGCTGCTCAGCGAGCTGAGCAGCTTGCAGGGCAAAGCGTTGAGTGCGCTGGATGCACCTGCCGAAGCGCATCGTCCAGGCTTGCTGCAACGATTGTTCGGCGGACATGGCCACGAAGAAGCGCCGCAGTCGCCCGATCCGGCTCAGGGTCAGGGTAGCGCGGCGCCTGTGTCAGAAACGATCTTGCCGGCTCCCACAGCGGTGGCAATTGAAGCAGCATCTGTCGCACCGGCACCGGCACCGGCACCGGCACCGGCACCGGCACCGGAGCAAGTGCCTGAGCGGGATCGGGAGCAAGCCCAGGCCCAGCCCCAGCCCCAGGCATTGGAGACAGCGCCTGACCCAGATGCCGTCCTGGTGCCGATGGTCGCACCCGATCCGGCGCCCGCGCCGACACTGGTATCCCAAGCGCCTCCCTCCGTCATCGAACTGAGTGAAGCCGCCGAGCCGGCAGTGATCGCCGATGAGCTTACGAAACCGGAGCCCACGCTCGAAAATCCCGACGAATTGCAATCAAAAGAGCCGGCGAAGACGCTGTCCGAAGCACCGCTCCCTGCTGTCGAGGCAGATGAGCCAGCAGAACCAACTGACCCGACCGAGGCCCTGGTTACTGTCGATCCGGTCACCACCGACCCGGATGAAGCCCACTACGCCCTGCCCGACTCGCCGGAGCCCTCCTACAGCTCGGTGGCCAGGCATATCGAAGACACGCTGCTGGGGCTGTTGGGCGACCTGACCCTGCCCGAGCGTCATAGACCCCAAGCCGAGGCCATGCGTGAGCGCCTGCAAAATGGCTTGAACTGGTATGAGTTGCTGCCGATCCTCGATGATCTGGCGGTACTCATGCTGGCAATCACTGACAGCGGTCAACATGAGTTCGAGGCTTACCTGCAGCGGCTCAACGATCGGCTTGAGTCATTCCAGAACAGCCTGCGGGCCGCCAGTGAAGACCATGCCGATAATCAGTCGGCCTCCAGGGAAATGGACACCCAGATTCGTGAACAGGTTGATGGCCTGCAAAGCAGCGTCCAGCAAGCCGATGACCTGGAAGGTCTCAAGCAAGTGCTGGAAAACCACCTGGAAGGCCTGCTCGGCACAATGGACCTGCACCAGAAGCAGCGCGATCTGCGCGAGCAGGAAGTCTCGGCGCGTCTGAAAAGCCTCGCCGAGCGTGTCGCGTTGATGGAGCAGGATGCCCAGGTCGTGCGCGATAATCTCGAAGAGCAGCGGCAAAAAGCGCTCGTCGATCCGCTCACCGGGTTACCTAACCGTGCCGCCTGGTCCGAGCGCCTCGATCATGAGGTTTCCCAGTGGCAGCAGCGCGGTAATAGCCTGTTACTGGCTATGCTCGACCTCGATCATTTCAAGCGAATCAACGATAACTACGGCCATTTGGCTGGTGACCGAGTATTGAAGCTCATCGCCTCGGTACTGCGTAGACGCCTGCGCGGTGGTGACTTCATTGCCCGCTTTGGCGGCGAGGAGTTTGTCCTGTTGGTGCCCGACACCTCCCTGGCCGCGGGCGCCAAGTTGGCAGAGGCCTTGCGCGCTGCCATCGAAGTCTGTCCGTTCCACTTCAAAGGTGAGCCGGTGACGGTCACGGTGTCCATAGGCATGACGGCATTCAAACCCGGAGAACGCAGCGATCTTGTCATCAAAAGAGCCGACCAGGCGCTATATCGGGCGAAAAACTCCGGACGCAATCGCGTGGAGCTGGGCTGAAACCCAATTGTTCCATTTTGTTTAATATCGGTGCGTGAGCCCGATCATTCGCGAGGCGATACGTTACACTGTTGCATTACTTCCAGCGCGTAATGCATTCCGCCATGAAATTGTTTTCGCTCATTGTCTCCTTACTGGTTCTGGCCGGTTGCACCAGCGGCCCCCGGTTAGATACCCGTCACCCTTCTGTCAATCAGGACAGCCGAATCCAATTCGTGGTGGTGCATTACACTTCGGCCTCCCTCGAGCGATCCCTGGCGCTGCTGACTCATGGTGAAGTCAGCGCCCATTACCTGATTGGCGACGATAAACCCGCGACCATCTATAAGCTGGTGGATGAAAACCGTCGCGCCTGGCACGCCGGGGAGAGCGAATGGCAAGGTCGGACCTGGCTCAACTCCAGCTCCATCGGCATTGAGATCGTCAATCCAGGCTTCATCGACACGCCCACAGGGCGCCTTTGGTATCCCTACAGCGAAGCCCAGGTCCAAGCCCTGATCGTATTGCTCAAGGACATCATCCAGCGTAACGCGATCAGCCCGCGCAACATCATCGGGCACAGCGATATCGCGCCTTTGCGCAAGCTCGATCCGGGGCCGTTGTTCCCTTGGAAGCGCCTGGCCGAAGCGGGCCTGGGCTTCTGGCCAGACGAACAGGCCGTGGCCCGCCAGCAAGCGATATTCGCCGCCGCGCAGTTACCGAGCGCCAGCTGGTTCCAGGCCGAGCTGGCCCGCCTCGGCTACCCGACGCCCCAGACGGGCGAATGGGACGTGGCCACCCACCATGTGCTGGCCGCCTTCCAGCTGCACTACCGGCCGACGCGGTTCGATGGCACACCGGATGCGCAAAGCGCGGCGATTCTGCAGGTGCTCAACCAGACAAAATAATGACGCCCGTCTGACTAGCAGCGCTAAATCCAAATCAGAAGCTATAACTCATTGGTAACTTTCGGATTGCCCATGATGACGGCTGCCCGCGAAACCCTGCAGAGCTGGCTCCATCGCCCTCTTTTCCTGGCGATGATGGCGGCTGCCTTGAGTACGGTGCTGTTGCTGGCGGGGAGTCTGGCTGTGGTGATGCAGCAGATCCAGCAGCGTGAAAGCGATCAGATGAATGCCCAGGGCGAGCGCTTTCTGCAACGCTTGGAGCAGCTTTTCGGCCAACTGCGCGAAAGTCTCGATGATCTGCAAAACCAGCCGTTGCGCGGATGTGACGATGACATGATCGCGACATTGCGTCAGGTCAGCTTCAACTACCGTTTCGTCTACGAGGCGGTGTATATCGATGGCAGCGGCGTCTGTTCCAACCGTCCACGCCAGAGCGGGTTGTCGGTGACCCGCCCGCCCGACATCCGCGGGCCGACCTACAATTACTGGCTCAACACCACCACAGAACCCGATGAAGACCGCGCGGCATTGATGCTGGGGCGCGGCAACTTTCGGGTGGCTACGTCTCGCGGGCATTTGACCGATGTGGTCGATTTGCCACCGGGCAGCAGCCTGCTGGTCGTCCTGGATCACGGCGAGCGGGCCATTCCGGTGCTCGGGACTGACCAATACTGGCCGCCAACCGAGCCCTGGCCGCCAAAAAGCCACAATGCCTTGCAAGTGACGCAGAACCGCTTGATCTATCGGATGCCGACCGACAGTCCGGAATATCAGTTAGTGCTGATCGCTCAGCGCAACGGTTTTCAGGTTCCAGCCAATGCCTGGTGGATGCTGCCCATCAGTCTGATGCTGGGCGTGGGTATCGGGTTCCAGGTGTTTCTGCTGGCACGCCAGCGTCAATCCATGGATGCCGAATTGCACGGAGCCATCCGGCGTGGTGAGTTGCAGGTGCTGTACCAGCCGATTTTCGACCTGAGCAGCCGCAACTGCGTGGGTGCCGAAGCCTTGCTGCGCTGGCGACGACCGGACGGCACCCTGACCAGTCCGGATTTGTTTATCCCGATGGCGGAAAACACCGGGCAGATCCGCCAGATCACCGATTTCGTGCTGCAGCGGCTGTTTGATCAATTGGGCCAGCTGTTGCGGGCTAATCCGCAACTGTACATCTCAGTAAATCTGGCGGCGTGCGATGTGATGGTGCCGCGTATCGGCGAAGTGATTGCCCGCCTGCTGGCGCTGCATCGGGTATCCGCCCGGCAGATTGCCTTCGAAGTGACCGAGCGCGGACTGATCGATGTATTGGTTGCCCGGGATAACCTACAGTCGTTGCGCGACGTCGGGCATCAGGTGTTGATCGACGATTTCGGCACCGGTTATTGCAGCCTGGCCTACCTGCAGACCCTGCCGGTGGATTGCCTGAAAATCGACAAGGCGTTCATTGATGCCTTGGGCCATGATGCCGCCAGCAGCGGTGTGGCCCCGCACATCATTCGCATGGCTCACGCGCTGGAGCTCAAGGTGATCGCCGAAGGTATCGAGCATGAAGCCCAAGCCTCCTATTTGAGTAGCGAAGGCGTGAAGTTCGGTCAGGGCTGGCTGTTTGCCCATGCACTCAGTGCGGTGCAGCTCATCGAACTGATTACCCGCGGTCGGCGCCTGCTCAGCCGACGCCTGGACGATGAAGCCTGAGCCTCCTCAGACCGCCAGCGCCATGTAGAACTGTGTGCCCTGCCCCGGCCTTGAATAGACACCCATGCGCCCGCCATGGAGCTGGACGATCTCCTTGCACAACGCCAGGCCAAGGCCAGCACCGCCCTTCTTGCGTCCGACCTGGACGAAAGGTTCGAAGATCCGTCCCTGCTGACTGTAGGCAATGCCTTCACCGTTGTCTTCGACGCTGATGATCACTCGCTCGCCGTGGCGCCGGGCCTGCAGGCGGATCTGGCCGTTGTTGCCAGTGTGACGCAAGGCATTGTCGATCAGGTTATCCAGCACCCGATCCAATTGCGCAGCGTCGGCATGCAGGTGTGGCAGCGGGCCCTGGATCGCCACGAGCAATTCGATGCCCTTGGCCTCGGCCTGCGCGGCGAACCGCAATCGGGCCGCTTCGAGTAAATCTTCGATGGAACAAGGTCCCAGGGTCAGCTTTTGCAGACCATTCTGGTAGCGAGAGAAGTTCAGCAAGTCATTGATGAGTTGCATCAGCCGCTGCATTTCTTCATTGACGGTGTTGAGCAGGTCGGCCTCGCGGGAGTCTTCAGCGAAATGCACACGCTCCTGCAACAGGCCGAATGCCATGTGCATGCCGGTGACGGGGGTGCGCAGTTCGTGGGAAGCGCGCAACACGAATTCACTGCGCACCCGCTCAAAAGCGCGCTGTTCGGTGACATCGTGCAGCACCATCACCGCTCCGAGGATGTGACCCTGGGTATGGCTGACCGGTGTGAGGCTGTAAGTCAGCACCCGCGACTCACCGTCTACCTCGATGCTCAGGTCGTCTGGCGCCCGCTCCTGGGTTCCGCCGCGCAGGACCACGTGCAGCTCTTCATCCAGTTCAAGGCGTCCCAGCGCCTCGCCCAAGCCCAGGCCCAGGCGTTCCTCATCCCAGCCCAGTTGACGCTGGGCCACGGGGTTGAGGTGCTCCAGCCGGCCCTGGCGGTCGATCATAAGCAGGCCGTCGTCAATGCTGTCCAGTACGGCTTGCAAACGTTGTTGGCCGGCGAGCAGTTCATCGACGTTGGTGGCCTGATGTTCGCGCAACGCCTGGGCCATGATTCCGAAGCGACGTGTCAGAAGATTCAACTCGGCGGCGGAAGAAATGGGCAACGTCACCTCGAAATTGCCCTGGCCGATGTCATCCGCTGCTGCCGCCAGCGCCTCGATCGGCGCCCCGAAACGCCGGGCGATACCGTGGGCCGTGATAAAACCGATGATCAGCACCGCCAACCCCACCAGCCCCAGCAGTCCGGAAATCAACAGCGCACGTTCGCGGGCGCGGTTCTGGGTTTCGCTGATGTTGTTCAAGGCTTGCCGATATCCCTCGATCAAGCCACTGCGCAGCACATTGAATTTTTCGGTGAGGTCCTGGATGGCGGTAATTTGGGCCGGTTGTTGGCGAGACGCGGTAAAGGCTTCAAGAAAACGGATGTAGTCGGCTTTGGCCTTGGTGAAGTTGTCGATCGAGCTGGCCAGCCCCTGTTCATGGGCGATGCCCTCTTCGAGTAAACCGAAATATTGCCGCTTGGACGCTTCCAGCGCAGCCAGATCGGGTTTGTCGTCGAGCATGATCATCAACTGGTCGCCCAGTGTCTGGCGCAGCTTGAGGCCCAGGTCCAGCAAGATGAAGTTGTCGCGTACCGATTGTTCCTGGGTGTTGGCCATTTGCATCACGCTGACCAGGCCGAGCACCAGTCCCAGCAATGCCACGGTAATCAGGGCCGAGATGCTCAGAAACAGTCGGGTGCGCAGCTTCATCGCCAGCTTCATAAGGTATCGCTCACAGGTTGTACTGCTTGCGTTTGCGATACAGCGTGGAAGCATCGATCCCCAGGGTCTTGGCCGCCTGGTCGAGGGTGTCGGCGGTGGCCAGTACTGCGCCGATGTGAGCCTTCTCCAATTCGTCGAGACTCAGCGCGGCGCCGATTCGTGGCGCATTGTTGACCGGTTGCTCGGCCATGCCCAAGTGACTGATCTCGACTTTTTCCTGTGGGCAGATAATGCTGGCGCGCTCGACCACGTTACGCAGTTCCCGGATATTGCCTGGCCATCGATAGCTTAGCAGCGCTTCGCGCGCCTCGTCGCTGAAGCCCCGGGCCGGGCGCGCGTATTCCTTGACGAAGCGCGCCAGGAAGCGGTCGGCCAGGGTCAGGATGTCTTCGGCACGCTCACGCAGCGGTGGTAGATGCAGGGTAATGACGTTCAGGCGATACAGCAGGTCTTCGCGAAAGCGCCCGTCGCGCACCATGTCTTCGAGGTTGAGGTTGGTCGCGGCGAGAATCCGTACGTCGGCGCGGCGTGTCACCGGGTCCCCTACCCGTTCATATTCTTTATCTTGGATGAATCGCAGCAACTTGGGTTGCAATGTCAGGGGAAAATCGCCGATCTCGTCGAGAAACAGCGTCCCGCCGTCAGCCTGGTTGACGCGTCCCAAGGTGCTCTCGCTGGCGCCGGTGAACGCGCCGCGGCTGTGACCGAACAATTCGCTTTCCATCAACTCAGTGGTCAGCGACGGGCAGTTGATGGTCACGCAGGACTTCTTCGCACGCTTGCTCCAGCCGTGGATCGCCCGGGCCAACTCACCCTTACCCGTGCCGGACTCGCCAAGAATCAGGATGTTGGCGTCGGTGTTGGCGACCTGGCGGGCTGTTTCCAGAACGACTTTCATCGCCGGACTGTGGGAATCGAGGCCGTCCTTGGGTTTGCGCACTTCCCCTTCGAGGGCTTCGAGCCTTGCCGATAATTGGCGCACTTCCAGTTGCTTGGCGGTGGCCAGCCGTAATTGATCCGGGCTGCACGGCTTGACCAGATAATCGGCGGCACCGGCCTGGATCGCGTCGACGGCGGTGTCGACCGCCGAGTGGGCGGTGACAATCACCACTCGCATCCAGGGCGCCTGAATACGCATTTGCGCCAGGACGTCGAGGCCGTTGTCCTCGCCCAGGCGCAGGTCGAGAAAGCACAGGTCGAACACCTGGCGCTGCAACAGGGTGTCGGCCTGGGCGGCGCTGTTGGCGGTCGCGACGGTATAGCCTTCGTCTTCCAGGCAGTAACGGAACGTACGCAGGATGGCGGACTCATCGTCTACCAGCAGAATGCGGCCTTGATGCTCAGTGGCGGATTCCATTTTCCTACGCTCCTTAATGAATGATGTTGGTTAGTGTCAGAAAAATCGGGCAAGTTGCATGGTCGTTTCTGAGGGGATATTACCCACCGAGAGTGGCCCTGTGGACGTCTGACTCCTAAAAGATTGATTTGGGTTCCTTTTTTTGTCTGACATCCGTCTCGGACGGTTCGGCTTGCTCATTCCGACATCTGTTTTCGACGGGCAATTCAAAAAGAATCTAACCCCCCCTTCGCTTCGTTCGTGCAATACGCACGACTCTCTGTGGCGGCATCGTGCAGGATGCGCCCTGGATGTTTTGCGTACCAGATATAACTATTTGATTTTAAATGGATTTTTTTTGACAAAATTCTGGCACGCCGACTGCAATGGTCCGATCAAGCGTGGCGCTAAGGGCGCCTCAACCAGATCACCACTCGGGTGGGGAGGAATTTCAGGATGAATCGTCAAAGTGCCGCCCAGTTTCGAATCTCTTCCCTGCACGTTCAGCAGATTCTGTGGGGTGTTGTAGCCCTGCTGATCACCCTAGTGGCAGGCCAGCAATGGCTGTTCTGGCAGCAGAGCCAACAACCGGAGGCGCCGCTGGTTTCCATTCAGCGCGCCCCTCAAACCCATTTCAGCGCCGTTGGCAGCCTCTCGGAAGTTTCCGCTTCCATGCGAATGATGGACGTCGACCAGGCACAGCCTGCCGCCGAACTACCTCGCCAGGAGCGCTGGGTGTTTTAACTGATGGACCGGTCGTCCACCGCGCCGGAACCATCGCCGTCAGACCCTAACTAAATAGAAAAGCGTAAGGAGAATCACCATGTTGAGCTGGGCAATTACTTTCCTGATCATTGCCATCATCGCCGCAGTACTGGGTTTTGGTGGTATCGCAGGCACCGCCACGGGCATCGCCAAGATTCTCTTTGTCGTATTCCTGGTGATGTTCATCGCTTCCTTCTTCTTTGGTCGTCGCGGTCGAGGCTGACCATGAGCGCTTCCTTCAAGGGACTGGCCGCCGCCCTGCTGTTGGGCGGCAGTGCCATGGCAATGGCTGCCAATGATGGACAGATGCGGGCCAATGAATTGCTTGAAGCAGACCCGCAGTACCGCGAAACGTGGCAGCACGTTGTCAAAAAAGCAGAGCGCCTGCCGGAGTGGGTGATGAACCTGTCTGGCGATGCTGAGCAGATGAACGCCGTCGAGGAAGATGGCGACAAGTATCTGGTCGGTCCGCTGTGCGAAACCCAGGCTACGTGCCGCAGCAAACGCCTGATCGTCGCCTTCAGTTTCGATAAGGACGAGGCCTACGCCATGTTGGTCGAGGTCCCCGCCGGGCTACCCGCCGACAAGTCGCCGACCCGTCACGCTGACTACCGTTTCCTCGGCAATCCCGATGAAGGTATGCAGAAACTGTTAATGGAACAACTCAAGAAAGATCCCAACTGGTATTGAGTTTTGAAAATGAGAAAAGCAGCCCTGTTTTTCTCTTCTGCACCGCCCGAGGAGGGCCGATGCATGACCAGGGGGCCGGGACGTTCTGACCATTGAGGGTCGGAGTGACCTACGGGCACAAGGAGTGCCTGCGAAAGGGCCGGGTCAGGTAAAAGCTGCGACGCAGGTTCGCAAAGTCGTCAAGGCTTGGCGAACTTGCGCAGCGCTTATGCCCGAAAGGCCTATGCCAGAGCGGCTTGTTGATTTGGCGCGGTGGGCAGGCCCATGGATGCGGCATTTTGTCTCCTTTGCATAACTTATCCCCCCTTGCCTGACCGTATATCGGAGAATGCCCACACGAATTTCCTCGTGGGTCGCGATTCGAATCGCCGCCGTTGCATCGCTTGCACCTGCTTGTGAGAGCAAGCCCGGCTACGCTGAAATGGCCGGTTCACGGCACTTATGCCTGCCGAAATGTCGTATTCGAACCGGCTGTGACGTGCATTTGTTTTTCAAAATCTCATGCCGATTCGGCATGGGGTAGGCGTTTACGGCATTAGACGGGCTTCCCTCGCATCGCAATAGTTGCGCCTTTTTTCGCCTGCCAGTAAGCCGCAAGCGCGTGCTCGGGGTGACCTTATACGGGGGCAGAGGTGCGATTTCGCAGCGTCGTTGGCGTTTCGGTTCGTGCCTCTGTCCGAGTCCAACTGAAGTAAGGGTAACGATATGAAGAAGGCAAAACTAAGCCTCGCCTGGCAGATCCTCATCGGTCTGGTGCTCGGGATTGCATTGGGCGCGCTGCTCAACCATTTCAGTGCCGAGAAGGCCTGGTGGATCAGCAACGTGCTGCAACCGGCGGGCGATATCTTTATCCGTCTGATCAAGATGATCGTGATCCCGATCGTGATTTCTTCGCTGATCGTCGGCATTGCCGGGGTCGGTGACGCCAAGAAGCTGGGGCGTATCGGTCTCAAGACCATCCTTTACTTCGAAATCGTCACCACCATCGCCATCGTCGTCGGCCTGTTGCTGGCCAACTTCTTCCAGCCGGGCAGCGGCATCGACATGAGCACCCTGGGCACCGTGGATATTTCCAAGTACCAGGCCACCGCCGCTGAAGTCCAGCATGAACACGCCTTCGTCCAGACCATCCTGAACCTGATCCCGTCCAACATCTTTGCAGCGGTCGCCCGTGGCGAGATGCTGCCGATCATTTTCTTCTCCGTGCTGTTTGGCCTCGGTCTGTCCAGCCTGCAATCGGACCTGCGCGAACCGCTGGTGAAAATGTTCCAGGGCGTGTCGGAAAGCATGTTCAAGGTCACCCACATGATCATGCAATACGCCCCGATTGGCGTGTTCGCGCTGATCGCGGTGACGGTCGCCAACTTCGGTTTCGCGTCGCTGCTGCCGCTGGCAAAACTGGTGATCCTGGTTTACGTCGCCATCGCCTTCTTCGCCTTTGTGGTGCTGGGCCTGATCGCGCGGCTGTTTGGCTTCTCGGTGCTCAAGCTGATGCGCATCTTCAAGGACGAGCTGGTGCTGGCCTACTCCACCGCCAGCTCCGAAACCGTGCTGCCGCGCGTGATCGAGAAGATGGAAGCCTACGGCGCACCAAAAGCCATTTGCAGTTTCGTAGTGCCCACCGGTTACTCGTTCAACCTTGATGGCTCAACCCTGTACCAGAGCATCGCGGCGATTTTCATCGCCCAGCTGTACGGCATCGACCTGTCCATCAGCCAGCAATTGCTGCTGGTGCTGACCCTGATGGTCACCTCCAAAGGCATCGCCGGTGTGCCGGGCGTATCCTTCGTGGTGTTGCTGGCCACCCTGGGCAGTGTGGGTATTCCGCTGGAAGGCCTGGCCTTCATCGCCGGTGTCGACCGCATCATGGACATGGCCCGTACCGCGCTGAACGTGATCGGTAACGCCTTGGCCGTGCTGGTCATCTCCCGCTGGGAAGGCATGTACGACGATGCCAAGGGCCAGCGCTACTGGAACTCCCTGCCGCACTGGCGCAGCAAAGAACCGCTGCCGGCGGGGGAAGTTTCCAGCCGCTGACACACATGACCCCTGTGGGAGCGAGCTTGCTCGCGATTGCGATATGTCAGCCAACATCAATGCTGATTGATCCGACGCCATCGCGAGCAAGCTCGCTCCCACATTCATCACCTGTGCAGTGACTAGCGAACCCCGGAGAAATCCGGGGTTTGTCGTTTCTGCCAGCCCCGCTATCATTCGCCGCATCTTCCGGGGGATTTAACCGATGCTCAATGGCCTGTGGCTTGGCTTCTTTATCGTGGCAGCCGTGTCGGCGCTGGCGCAGTGGTTGATCGGCGGCAACGCCGGGATCTTCGCGACCATGGTGGAAAGCATTTTCGCCATGGCCAAGCTGTCGGTGGAGGTGATGGTCCTGTTGTTCGGCACCTTGACCCTGTGGCTGGGCTTCCTGCGCATCGCCGAAAAGGCTGGCATCGTCGATTGGCTGGCCAAGGCACTCGGCCCGCTGTTCTTGCGCCTGATGCCGGAAGTCCCGGCCGGCCATCCGGCAATTGGCCTGATCACCCTCAACTTCGCCGCCAACGGCCTAGGGCTGGATAACGCCGCTACGCCCATCGGCCTGAAGGCCATGCGTGCCCTGCAGGACCTCAATCCCAGCACGACCATCGCCAGCAATGCGCAAATTCTGTTTCTGGTGCTCAACGCTTCGTCGCTGACGCTGCTGCCGGTGACGATCTTCATGTACCGCGCGCAGCAAGGCGCGCCGGACCCGACCCTGGTGTTCCTGCCGATCCTGCTTGCCACCAGCGCCTCGACCTTGATGGGGCTGCTGTCGGTGGCGTTCATGCAGCGCCTGCGGTTGTGGGACCCGGTCGTGCTGGCTTATCTGATCCCGGGTGCGTTGGTGCTGGGTGGCTTCATGGCCCTGCTGGCAACGCTCTCGGCCACGGCTCTGGCGGGGCTGTCATCGATCCTCGGCAATCTGACGCTGTTCGGCTTGATCATTGTGTTCCTGGTGGTGGGCGCCCTGCGCAAGGTCAAGGTGTATGAAGCCTTCATCGAGGGCGCCAAGGAAGGTTTCGACGTGGCCAAGACATTACTGCCGTATTTGGTGGCGATGTTGTGCGCCGTGGGGGTGTTGCGGGCCTCGGGGGCATTGGATTTTGGCCTCGACGGTATTCGGCACCTGGTGCAGTGGGCCGGTTGGGACACGCGTTTTGTCGATGCCTTGCCGACCGCCATGGTCAAGCCATTCTCCGGCAGCGCCGCCCGGGCGATGTTGATCGAGACCATGAAGACCTCTGGCGTGGACAGTTTCCCGGCGTTGGTGGCAGCGACCATCCAGGGCAGCACCGAAACCACGTTCTATGTGTTGGCGGTGTATTTCGGTGCGGTGGGCATCCAGCGGGCGCGGCATGCGGTGGGCTGTGCGCTGCTGGCCGAATTCTCCGGAGTCGTGGCGGCGATCGGGGTGTGCTACTGGTTCTTTGGCTGAACCAGAGTTCCACCCCCAGAAGCCGTCAGAGGGGTGGGGGCGTAGCGAAGCGCTGGCCTTGCTCCAGGGTCCAGTTCACTACCTCAGCCGTCAGCCGATCACTGGCGTGGCCAAAACCTTCCACCACCGCCGGCACTTTCACGTCGTTCAGCGGCTGGCGTACTTCAAAGCGGCGACTGGCCAGGATGCGTTGGTCGAAGCCGCGCACCAGCAGCGCATCCAGGCGGATCACCACGCTGGCCGCGCTACCTTGGTACTCGGTCTGGAAGGCCTGTAGTTGGCCGCCCAGCTCCAGGTCCGCCTGCAAATTGCTGTCGGTGACACTCAACAACCCGACGCGTCGATCCTGGGCGAAGCCATCGAGCAAGCGGTTACGCAACAGCACCGGCGCCGGATCGCTCCAGCGCGAGGCGGCGTAGCTGCTGAGCAGGTTGCCGTGGGGAATGACCGCGATGTTCGGGCTGTTGAGCACCTCGCTGGCCTGGGGGCTGGCCAGGCGCAGCGACCAGCTCACTGCCGTGCCCGCAGATGCCGGGGCCTGGGTGACGGGCAAGCGGTACACATCCGAAGGCTCAGCCTTGGGCAAAATCGAGCAACCGCCCACCAGGAGCAATCCTGCCAGCAAGAGGATAGGGCGGATAAACCGGTTGCACGGCTTCATGGCGTGAACTCCTTGTTCTTGTCATTGCCCAGCAAATAGCCGCTGGGGTTGGCATCCAGGCGTCGGGAGATCCCCCGCAGGGCGCTCAGGGTTTCGCGCAGCTCACGCACGGCTGGCGCCAGGGCATTGAGGCCCTGCATGCCGTTATTCAACGAGTCGCGGTTGTCGTTCAACAGTTTGTCCAGGGTCGCGGTACTGCGAGCCAGGGACTGCATAGCCAGGCCGGCGCTGCCGAACGCCTGTTTGCCCTGGTCGTTGAGCAAACCATTGGCGTTGCGCATCAGCGCGGTGGTCTGTTCCAACGTGGCGCTGGCCTGTTTGCCGATGGCCGCCAGTTGCTGCATGGCCTGGCGAATGTCGCCGCGCTGCTCGGCAATGACCCCGGTGGTCTGTTCCAGGTGTTCGAGGGTCTTGCCCAGGCGCTGGACGTTGTCCGAGGAAAACACTTCATTGGCGTTGTGCAGCAGCAGGTTGATGCTGGTCATCAAGTCATCGCTGTTGTTCAGCAGGCGGGCGATAGGCGAGGGCGCGGCGACAATCACCGGCGGCTCACCATCGTGCCCGGTCAGCGGCGGGCTCTGGGGGGTGCCACCGCTGAGCTGGATAATCGAGGTGCCGGTGATGCCGGTCAGGGCCAACTTGGCCTGGGTGTCCTGCTTGATCGGTGTTTCACCGCTCAAGCGCACCCGCGCCAGCACCCGGCGCGGGTCGTTCGGGTCCAGGCGCAGATTGACCACATCCCCGACCTTGATGCCGCTGTACTCCACCGAACTGCCCCTGGACAGCCCACTGACCGCCTCGTTGAACACCACTTCGTAATACTTGAATTCGCTGTCCACGCTGGACTTGGCCAGCCACAGGCCAAACAGCAGGGCGCCGACCACCACGATTACGGTGAACAGGCCGATCAATACATGATGGGCTCGGGTTTCCATGTCAGACCTCGTTCAATTGTGTAGCGGCCGATAACGCCGCGCGACCGCGTGGGCCATGGAAGTATTGGTGAATCCAGGCATCGTCGGTTTCCGACACCTTATCGATGACATCGGCCACCAATACTTTTTTCTGGGCCAGTACCGCCACCCGATCGGTAATGGTGTAGAGGGTGTCCAGGTCATGGGTGACCAGGAACACGCTCAAGCCCAGGGCATCGCGCAACGTCAGGATCAATTGGTCGAACGCTGCCGCGCCGATGGGGTCGAGACCGGCGGTGGGTTCATCGAGAAACAGAATGTCCGGGTCCAGGGCCAGCGCCCGGGCCAAGGCTGCACGCTTGATCATGCCGCCGGACAGCGAGGCGGGGTATTTGTCGGCGGCCGATAGCGGCAGCCCGGCCAGCGCCAGTTTGACTGCGGCCAGATGCTCGGCATCGGCTCGGCTGAGCCCGGCGTGTTCGATCAGCGGCAGGGCGACATTTTCTGTCACGGTCAGGGACGAAAACAGCGCGCCTTTCTGGAACAACACGCCAAAGCGCCGCTCCACCCGCGAGCGTTGCGCCGGCGGCAGGCTTGGCAAGTCCTGGCCGAACACCCGCACTGACCCTTCGCTGGGCCGGCGCAAGCCGACGATGCTGCGCAACAGCACTGATTTGCCGCTGCCGGAGCCGCCGACCACGGCGAGAATCTCGCCCTTGTACACGTCCAGGTCGAGGTTTTCATGCACGCTCTGGCGGCCAAAGCGATTGCACAAACCGCGCACTTGAATCACCGCCTCGGTGGGCGGCCTTGAGGGTCGGCTCACCATTTCATCTCCATGAAGAACAGCGCGGCCACGGCATCGAGCACGATCACCACGAAAATCGACTGCACCACACTGGAGGTGGTGTGAGCCCCGACCGACTCGGCGCTGCCACTGACCTTGAAGCCTTCCAGGCAACCCACGGCGGCGATCAGAAAGGCAAAGATCGGCGCCTTGACCATCCCCACCACGAAATGCTGCACGCCGATGTCCGACTGCAACAGCGTCAGGAACATGGCCGGGGAAATACCCAGCGACAAGGCGCACACGACACCGCCACCGACAATGCCCGAGAGCATCGCCACAAAGGTCAGCATCGGCAGGGCCACCAGCAACGCCAGCACCCGCGGCACCACCAGCAACTCGACGGGATCGAGGCCAAGGGTGCGGATCGCGTCGATTTCTTCGTTGGCCTTCATCGAGCCGATTTGCGCGGTGAACGCGCTGGCGGTGCGGCCCGCCATGAGAATCGCCGTCAGCAACACGCCGAATTCGCGCAAAAACGAGAACGCCACCAGGTCCACGGTGAAGATACTGGCGCCGAAATCGGCCAGTACCGTCGCCCCTAGGAACGCCACTACCGCACCCACCAGGAACGTCAGCAAGGCGACGATGGGCGCCGCATCCAGGCCGGTCTGTTCGATGTGAACGACCATCGGGGTAATGCGCCAACGCCTGGGGTGGAACAGGCCGCGGCCCAGGGTTTCCAGGATCAAGCCGACAAAGCCCAACAGTTGCAGGGTGTCCTGCCAGACCTTCTCCACGGCGCGACCAATGCGCGTGAGCAACTGAGTCACGACGCTGACGCTCGGCTCTTTGTCCGGTACGCAGAAGTCCGTCAACGAGCAATAGACGGTCTGCAACAGCGCTCGCTCGGCGGCCGGCAGACTGCAATCGGGGTGCTCAGTGGTCTTGCCCAGCCGTTCGGAGCCCAGCAGTTCCACCAGCAACGAGGCCCCAGCGGTGTCGAGGGCGCCGAGACCGTTGAGGTCGATCTGGGTGTTCTCATCGTACTGACCGCGCAACGAGTCGCTCAAGCGCTTGAGTTGCGTGTAATGGGCCAGGGTCCAGTCGCCGCTGACCAACAGCTTCGCCGCAGAGTCGGACGTATCCAGTCGGGCAGTGCCAGTGTGGGGGCTAGGGGTCATAAGCTCCATGCTCGTTGGGTTTCAACCAGCGCTACCTAATACCACGACCGCAATCATTTTGCTTGGGCCGCAGCGGCGCTCACATTGAAACGCAGCACCCCGATCATCTGGCCGTTTTCCGTCAGCACCCGTACCTGCCATTTGCCTGTCGGGTCGTCCGGGAAATTCTGTTTGTGAGTCCAGGCGCGATAGCCTTCCTTGCGTCCGCCATGGATGTCCAGGGCGATGCGGTCGACTTCTTTGCCGTTGAACTGCCAGACATGGTAGATCCGCTCATCGAGCCCCCGTGGCGCGTTGATGGCGGTGTAGGCGTACAGGCCGTTGCTGCGAATCTGCGCGGCGCTGACTTCCTTGAGGCTGGCGCCCGGCGTGCGGTCCTCCAGTTGGGTGCTGATCGCCACTTCGGTCATCCACAGCGTCGCGGGCGGCACCCAGGAGCGCAGCACCCAGCCGGCGGCGCCAATCCCTGCGGTGATGCATAAAATCGCCAGGGCGTTGCGCACGGTGCGGATTGGAAAGATCGACGCCAGGCTCGGGAACGACAGCAGCATGGCAGTGCCCAGCGCCAGCTTGAAGCTTTGGTCGGTGGTCAGGTGCAGGATGACGGGCAGTGCGGTGAGCAGGGCGGCGAACAGCGTCAGCGTGTGCAGTGCCAGGAACGCCCAGCGCCGGGGGGCCAGCCATTTGTAGTACAAAGGGTCGATGATCGAGATCAGCGCCGCCGCTGTGAGCAGGCCGGTGAAAATCAGCTGGCTGCTGTTCCAGGTGGTGGTGATGAAGAAAAACGGCAGGACGAAAAACAGGCTTTCCTGATGAATCATCTGCGTGGCGTAACGCAACAGCGGCTGGGGGATTTCCCGTTTGAAAATCCGCGTGAACAGCCGGGTCATGCTGTTCTCGACCATCAGCCAGAGCCAGCTCACCAACATCATGATGGCGATCCAGGTCGCCAGGCCCTGCTGGCGGTCCACCAGCATGAAGCTGCCGAGCCCGGAAATGAAGCCTCCAAGCGCAATGACCCCTGGATAGCGCTTCATCAATTCAAGGAGGCGCTGGATGTAGAGAGTCAGCTTCTGCATTCGGTGGTTTCACAGTAAGTCGTAGGAAATATCCCTGACAGAGTATCGCCAGGACAACGATGTGACGAGTGCTCTTGTGGCGAGGGGATTTATCCCCGCTGGGCTGCGAAGCAGCCCCACAGACCCCTTGAGTGAAATCGAACCGCCTTTGATCGCGACTGCTTCGCAGTCGAACGGGGATAAATCCCCTTGCCACAAAGTGCCACCACAAGATCATTCTTCGTTCGGTCGGGCCCTGCGGCGCACCTGCCACACTACCAACCCGAGCAACAACAACCCCAGCGCACCGCCCAATCCCCACACGAGCTCATCATCGCTGAGCAACGGTTTCTCGATGCGCAGGTAACCCGGGTCCTTGAGCAGCTCGCGCAGGGCCTGGTTTGCCTGTTCCAGGCTCACCCCCTGCAAGCGCAGAGCCGGGTTGGCGAAGCGGCCGTCTTCATAATCGCCCAGGGCACCCCAATAGTAATCGGCCAGGGCACTGTTACCTTGAACCGCCCAGGTCTGATGCGCGATGGCCGCGCGTTTGATGCGCATGAAACTGTCGGGGTCGAGGCCATCCTTGAGCAGCGTATTACGCAGTTCCTCGAGCGCCTGTTCCGCTTGGGGTAGATCCTCGCGGGCCAGGTCCGCGTTCAGGCTGAAGAAGCCGACGCCACCGAACACTTCCCGCTCTGTCCACGGCCCATAGGACAGGCCGCGGGCCAGGCGCAACTGGCGATACAGCGCCCAGTCCAGGTAATCCTTGAGCAGGTCGAAGGTTTCATCGTGTTGCTGTTCCAGCACCGGCTCCGGAAACAACCAATGAAGCTTGGCGCCATTGCCGACCAGGCCTCGGATGAGGTTGCGCTTGGTGACCGCGCTGTAGCGGATCTGCGGCAGCGGTTCGTGCGTACTGGGTTCCACCGCTTCGAGTTCGCCAAAGGTGCGTTCCAGGTAGGCCGGCAGCAACCGGTCAAGATCGCCGACCACGATCAGCGTCATGTTGTTCGGCGCGTACCAGGCCTCGCGCACATGTTCGATCTTGGCGAGGGTGAGGCGTTCGACCTCGGCCCGTTCCGCACAACGCAAGCCCAACTCCACCGCCAGTTGATTGCTGGCCTTGTGGCTCAGGTCCTGGCGGTCGAGCCAGCGTTGCAGGTGCGTGTAGTGGCCGCCGTCTTCGCGTTCGACCACTCGTTTGGCCGCCTCCAGGGCTTTGTCGTCGATGCGGGTGCGGGTCAACAGCGCCAGCAGCAGGTCCAGGACCTTGCGTTGATTGCTGGCCGGCGCCTCGATGACGAACGTGGTGTCGGCATTGCTGGTAAAGGCGTTCCACTCGCCGCCTAGCGCCTGCATGCGTTCTTCCAGGCCGCCTTCGCCGCTGTCATCGACACCACTGAACAGCAAGTGCTCGAGCAAATGCGGCAGCTCTTTGTCGGCGCAGTTGAAATCGTCCAGGCCCACGCCAACCACCAAGCGGATCGCCACATGCCCGCGTTCACTGCCGGGTTTGAGCAATAGCTGCATACCGTTGGGCAGCGTATAGCCTTCGACCTGGAATCGATCCAGAGCGACCACTGGCAGCGAGCCGAGCAAAAGAAAGGCGAACAACAGACAACGCATAAGGGCTTCCTGGCGGCTGAGGGGAGGTCCATGGTGCCGGGCAGGCCGTCACCGTTGGATCGCCGCCCGGAGCAAACGCGCTCCCACCTCGAATCTATGCAGTTTTCATGACAGTGGGAGCAGGGCGGCTCGCGAATGACTTCAAGCCCAAGCCTTTGTTACTGACTGACCAATGCGCCAGTCGTTCAAGGTGAATGGGTGATGTCAGAAATTTCATCGGCGGCCAGCGCGCCGATTTCGGACGTCTCCAGGACGACGTAGGCGCTGCCGCAGAACAGCGAATTGAGGCGTCGCATGTCAGCGATCAACTCCAGGTGCAACGAACTGGTCTCGATACTTTGCACGACTTTGCGCTGCAGACGACTGACATGGGCATGGGCCATCCGCCGTTCCTGCGCGCGAAAGCGCCGTTTCTCACGCAGCAACTGGCGGGCACTTTCCCGATCGGCACTGAGAAACACCGACAGTCCCAGCCGAAGGTTGGCGATCAAATGGCTATGCAGCCCGGCCAATTCCTCCAGGCCGACGTCGGAAAAGGAGCGGCGTTGAGAGGTCTTCTGTTGCTGGACCTTGCGCAACATGCGCTCGATCAGATCGCTGGCCAGCTTCAGGTTGATTGCCAGCTCGATGATCTCCGCCCAGCGGCGGCTGTCCTGTTCACTGAGGTCCTCCCGGGGCATTTGCGCCATGTACAACTTGATGGCGCTGCACAACGCCTCGACGTCGTCGCTCATGCGCCGTACTTCCTGGGTGACCGCCGTCTGCTCACCGCGCAGCACGTCGAGCATGGCTTCGAGCATGTTTTCGATCAGGTCGCCGATGCGCAGGGTTTCCCGGGCGGCGTTCGCCAGCGCCAGGCTCGGGGTAGCGAGGGCCGCGAGGTCCAGGTGCCGGGGCTTGGCGGTGCCGTTGGTGTCTGGACGTTCCGGCAGCAGCCAGGTGCAGAGCCTGGCCATCGGCGCGACGCTGGGTAGCAGCACCAGGCAGCGCACGGTGTTGTAGAGCAGGTGAAAGCCGATGACCGTTTCCTGGGGGCTGAAATCCAGGCTGTCGAGCCAACCCACCAGTGGATCGAGTACCGGAATGATCAGCAACAGGCCGATCAGCTTGTACAGCAGGCTGCCCAGCGCCACCTGGCGCCCGGCGGCGTTCTGCATGCTGGTGCTGAGGAAGGCCAGGACGCCGCTGCCGATGTTGGCGCCGATCACCAGGCCGATGGCCACCGGCAAGCTGATCACCGCGGCGCCGGCCAGTGTCGCGGTCAGCAGCACGGCAGCCAGGCTGGAATAGGAGATCATCGCAAACAGCGCGCCGACCAGCGCATCGAGCAGGAGGTCGCCGGTCAGCGAGGCGAAGATCACTTTCACCCCTTGGGCGTGGGTGATGGGCGCGGCGGCTTCGACGATCAACTGCAACGCCAGGATGATCAGGCCAAGGCCGATGCCCACTCGGCCCATTTGTCCGACGCGGGTCTGTTTGCGCGACAGGAAAAAAATCACCCCGAGGAAAATCAGCAGTGGTGACAGCCACGATAGGTCCAGGGTCAGCACCCGTGCCATCAGCGCGGTACCGACATCGGCACCGAGCATGGTTGCCAGGGCGGGGGTCAGCCCCATCAGGCCTTGGCCGACGAACGAGGTGACGAGCATGGCCGTGGCGTTGCTGCTCTGGACCATGGCCGTGACCATGATGCCGGCGACGAACGCCAACCAGCGTCTGGACATGTTCTGGCCGATGACGTGGCGCAGGTTCGAGCCATAGACCCGCAGGATGCCGGTACGGACGATGTGCGTGCCCCAGATCAGCAGGGCCACGGCGGAGAGCAAATTGAGCAGGGTCAGCATGAGGAGCCCCCTGTTAGCGTCCCAAAGGGACAAATTGACAGTGCCACATAGTTCTTTGTTGTACTTAAGCTGTAGTTGGCGAACGGTTCGAGCGCCAGCATTGCACAGCTAAAGATGGGTTTGAAACAAAACTGTCATAAAAAACCATTCACCAAAGACACCACGAAACCCTGTGGGAGCGAGCCTGCTCGCGATAGCGGTCTGTTAGCCAATGAAGATATTGAATGTTGCGGCCTCATCGCGAGCAGGCTCGCTCCCACAGGTTTTGCATCCGGTTACCTTCCGGCAGGCATGAAAAAGGGGCTCGAAAGCCCCTTCATTCATTGCCCCGGCAGCCTTACTGGCCCGGAACATCCTTACGCAGTTTCACCGGATCCTGCTGCTTGCGCTTGCGGGCAATCGCCGTGCGCATCTTGATGTTGATGGCTTCCACCGCCAGGGAGAACGCCATCGCGAAGTAGACGTAGCCTTTTGGCACATGCACGTCGAACGATTCGGCGATCAGCACGGTACCCACCACCAGCAGGAACGACAGCGCGAGCATTTTCAGCGACGGGTGCTTGTCGATGAACTCACTGATGGTGCCCGAGGCCGCCATCATCACCAGCACGGCCACGATGATTGCCGCCACCATCACCGGTACATGGGAGACCATGCCGACTGCGGTAATGACCGAGTCCAAGGAGAACACGATGTCGATGATCGCGATCTGGATGATGGTGTAGATGAAGTTACCACCCTTGCCCGAAGGCTCTTCGTTGGTTTCATCTTCGCCTTCCAGCGCGTGGTACATCTCCTGGGAGCTTTTCCACAGCAGGAACAGGCCACCGAAGAACAGGATCAGGTCACGACCGGAGATGCCCTGGCCGAACACTTCGAACAAATCAGCAGTCAGGCGCATGACCCAGGTGATGGACAGCAGCAACAGGATCCGCGTGACCATGGCCAGCGCCAGGCCGAAGATCCGGGTGCGCGCCTGCATATGCTTGGGCATGCGGCTGACCAGGATCGAGATCATGATGATGTTGTCGATGCCCAGGACGATTTCCAGGGCGGTCAAGGTAAAGAAGGCAACCCAGATTTCCGGGTTGGTCAGCCATTCCATGTGAGTTCCTTTGAGCGAGTGTTAGGCCACGCCACCGAAGGCAGCGCAGCGGGCATTGCTTTTATAGAGTGCTGAACAGCGGAAAAATCCCCATCAGCAACGCGGCGAACATTATGCACAGGCAAACCAGCACTGCCCACTTCAAGGTGAAGCGCTGGTGATCGCCGAACTCGATCCCGGCCAGGGCCACCAGCAGGTAAGTGGACGGCACCAGCGGGCTCAACAGGTGGACGGGCTGGCCGACGATGGAGGCACGGGCCATTTCCACTGCCGTGATGCCGTAGTGACTGGCCGCTTCGGAGAGCACCGGCAACACACCATAGTAAAACGCGTCGTTCGACATGAAGAACGTGAATGGCATGCTTACCAGCGCCGTGATCACCGCCAGGTACGGGCCGAGGAAATCAGGGATCACCGCCAGCAGGCTTTTGGACATGGCATCGACCATGCCAGTGCCGGACAGGATACCAGTGAAGATACCCGCCGCGAAAATCAGACCGACCACCGCCAACACGCTACCGGCGTGGGCCGCGACGCGGTCTTTCTGCTGCTGCAGGCAAGGGTAGTTGACGATCATCGCGATACTGAAGGCCACCATGAACAGCACCGGCAGCGGCAACAGGCCTGCGATCAGGGTGCACATCAGGCCCAGGGTCAACGCGCCGTTGAACCAGATCAGCTTCGGACGACGGGCGTCCGGGAACTGGGAAACGCTGATTTCGCTGTGGTCGATTTCATCACCGGCCAGGTGCAGTTCACCCAGGCGTGCACGCTCACGTTTGCCGTACATGTAGGCAATCACCAGGATCGCCACCACACCGGCGGTCATCGCAGGAATCATCGGCACGAAAATATCGGACGGATCGACATGCAGCGCACTGGCCGCGCGGGCCGTCGGGCCGCCCCAGGGGGTCATGTTCATCACGCCACCGGCGAGGATGATCAGGCCAGCCATGATCCGTGGGCTCATGCCGATGCGGCTGTAGAGCGGCAGCATCGCGGCCACGCAGATCATATAAGTGGTCGCGCCGTCACCATCGAGGGAAACGACGAGCGCCAGAACGGCGGTACCGACCGAAACTTTCAACGGGTCGCCCTTGACCAGCTTGAGGATCTTGCGCACGGCCGGGTCGAACAGGCCGGAGTCGATCATCAGGGCAAAATACAGAATCGCGAACATCAGCATCACCCCGGTCGGGGCGAGCTTGGTGATGCCTTCGAGCATCATCGGGCCGATCTTCGGCGCGAAGCCACCGAACAGCGCAAACAGGATCGGGATGATGATCAAGGCGATCAGCGCGGACAGGCGCTTGGTCATGATCAGGAACATGAACGTGATGACCATGGCGAAGCCAAGGAAAGTCAGCATAGGAAGTACTCCAGGCGTGGCGCGGCGGGCAAAGGCGAACCGGACAGGTCAGCGCAGGATGCAAGGCTCAAGGCGGACGGATGGAGTGGGTGTAGCGGGACGGATAGCAGCGGACATCAGAATCACCATTGTTGTTGTTAAAAGGGCCGAGCGAGCTTTTCAGTACTCGCTTCTGGCCACCGGTCTTTTGCCGGTAGTGGGGGCGATCCTAATCGCGCAAGCTTTCAGCCAGCTTTCGCGGCTGGTGATGGCTGATGAGTTGTCGATGATGTTTCCACGGGCGCTATTGCCTTGGGGCGAGGGGATAGCAAATCAGGGGGTTGCTTTAAACGCTGAAAGATCCAACGGCCGCACCGCCCCCATCCAGATCGCGTGTTCGGTGTGATCCATCAAGTCATCGCCGGTATCCGGGTGCATGAAAATCACCAGGCCTTTGCGATTGAGGGCCAGCCACGGCAGGACCACGCCGATGTACTGCGGATCGAACGCCAGCTGACAGCTCCAGTCCGGGTGTGGGCCGACTGGGCGCTGGTGGACGCGGCCCATTTTCAAAGGGAACAGCCGCGATGCTTCTTCGCACAGTGCTCTGGCCTGGTCGATGGTATTGGCGTCGAAATACACGTGGGCGTGGTAACCCTTGATCCGCTGCATCTGTCACTCCTTGATGAAGAGGCCGAACCCTTGCCGTTTTCCGCGGGTCAGAGGCCTTATACGCGGAAAAAAAGGAAAAACAGCCATGAAAAATGCCGAAACCCCGGCCGTCAAAGTGGTGCTCTATGGTGCCATGAGCAGCCTCGGCAGTGCGTTGATGGCTGAAATGCTGCGCCGCCAGCATGAAGTCATCGCCATTCTCGACGATCTCACTGCCCTGGCTCCACGCCCAGGCCTGCGGACCAAGACCGGCGACCTCTACGATCCCGAGCGGGTCAAGCAAAGCGTGGCCGGTGCCAGCGCCGTGGTGTGCCTGCTCAATGCACCGGGGTTGCCGATGAACAGCGAACAAGTGGAGCGCACATTGATTCCGGGGCCCGTGGAGCAAGTATTGGCCGCCGACGCACTGATCGCCGGAATGCAGGCGGCGAATATTTCCCGGCTGTTTCTGGTGGGCGACTTCGCCAGTCTCGACGAGGAGCTGGCGGACGACGATTTGCAGCGCCATGCCGCCGAAGAAGTGCTCGATGCCCTGAAGAACAGCACCTTGCAATGGACCTTGATCAACGCGCCTTACGCCGCGCCAGGCTTGGGTATCGAGCATTTCAGCCAAGTCAGCACGAGCCTGGAACCCGGCATGGCCGAATCCCTGGAGCGGCTCAACCGAGTGGCGGTCGGCATTGCCGATGAGCTGCGCTTGAACCTGCACGTGGGCCAGCATGTCAGCTTCGTGGCCGCCAACTAGCCGTGGACTTCGCCCCTCGTGGCGAGGGAGCTTGCTCCCGCTGGGCTGCGAAGCGGCCCCACAAGGACGTTACGCTCTCAAGTCCCCGCCACGGACTCAAACAGCAATCGATGGCAACGGCAACCCGGTGAGCGATTCGGCGCTGTTGGCCTGTTCCTCCATCAACCAGTCCACAAACAGCCGGATAAGCCCGCCGCGCCGTTTACGCTGGGGCAAGACCACGTAATACCCCAACCGCGACAGCACCGTTTCAGCGATTGGGCGGCATAGCAGGCCTTGAGCCAATAAGTTATCCACAAGGTGGCGCCAGCCGATGGCCACGCCTTGGCCGCCAATCGCCGCCTGGATAAGCAAGGTGTAGTTGTCGAACCGCAGCTGGCCGGGCGCCGGTGGCGAGGTGATGCCCAGCTCACGGAATACGCCACTCCAGTCGAACCAGTTGCTGCTGTTTTCCCCACGCAGATGCAGCAGCGCGAATTCCGACAAGGCGTGGGCCGGCAAGGGCAGGGGGCGCTCCTTGAGCAAGAGCGGGCTGCACACCGGAAAGACTTCTTCGCTGAACAGCCAGCGACTTTCGCCCTGTTTGAAGCGACCGTCGCCGAACAGTACGGCAACGTCGATATCCGTGCGCAACATGTTGTGGTTGCGCTCACTGGTCACCAGGCTGACGTCCACTTGCGGGTTGGCCGCGTGAAACCTATGCAGTCGCGGCATCAGCCAATAGGCGGCGAACGCGAAGTCCGTGGCGACTTGCAGCACCTCGTGCTGATGCTGTGCGGTGATCGCGCTCAGCCCGGCATCGATACTCTGCAAACCGGCCTGTACTTGCTCGAACAGGATAGTCCCGGCCTCGGTCAGTTCGATGCCACGGTAGATGCGGTCGAACAACCGCGTGCCCAGTTGTTCTTCCAGGCGTTTGATCTGCTGGCTGATGGCCGGTTGCGTGGTGCCCAGCTCAACCGCCGCCGCCGTAAAGCTGCGATGGCGGGCCGCCGCTTCAAAGGCACGGAACAGGTCCAAGGACAGGTCACCCAAGGCTTCATACATAAGCTGTGCTTATCCTAGTCATTACTTTGCATGGGCTTTACCCCAAAAGGTGGGGGCTCCATGCTCAATCTCAGCAATATCGCATAACTGTCTACTATGGAATGCCGCGAATACATGAAGCGCAAGAACATTCTTTTCATCATGGCCGATCAAATGGCCGCGCCAATGTTGCCGATCTACGGTCCTTCGCCGATCAAGCTGCCCAACCTGTCGCGCCTGGCCGACCAAGGCGTGGTGTTCGACGCTGCTTATTGCAATAGCCCGCTCTGCGCGCCGTCACGCTTCACCCTGGTGAGCGGCCAGTTGCCCAGCAAGATCGGCGCCTATGACAACGCTGCGGATTTCCCTGCGGACGTCCCGACGTATGCCCACTACCTGCGGCGCCTTGGCTACCGCACGGCGCTGTCCGGCAAGATGCACTTTTGCGGGCCGGACCAGTTGCACGGCTACGAAGAACGCCTGACCAGTGACATTTATCCGGCCGATTACGGTTGGGCGGTGAATTGGGATGAGCCACATGTGCGGCCGAGCTGGTACCACAACATGTCTTCGGTGTTGCAGGCCGGGCCCTGTGTGCGCACCAATCAGTTGGATTTCGATGAAGAAGTGGTGTTCAAGGCCCAACAGTACCTGTTCGACCACATCCGGGAGGACGGGGACCAGCCGTTCTGCCTGACGGTCTCCATGACCCACCCACATGACCCGTACACGATTCCCAAGGCGTTCTGGGATTTGTATGACGACAACGACATCCCGTTGCCGCAGACCCCGGCGCAAACCGAACTCGACCCGCATTCCCAGCGCCTGCTGAAGGTCTACGACCTGTGGGACAAGCCGCTGCCTGTGGATAAGATTCGCGATGCCCGTCGCGCGTACTTCGGCGCCTGTAGCTACATCGACAGCAATGTCGGCAAGCTGCTGCAAACCCTGGAAGACACTGGTTTGCTGGACGACACGATCATCGTGTTTTCCGGCGACCATGGGGACATGCTCGGCGAAAAGGGCCTCTGGTACAAAATGCACTGGTTCGAAATGGCTGCCCGCGTGCCATTGCTGATCAGTGCGCCGGGGCAGTTCGCCAGCGGCCGGGTGAGCGCAGCCGTGTCCACCGCCGACTTGCTGCCGACCCTGGTGGAGCTGGCCGGCGGCACGCTGGAGCCGGGCTTGCCGCTGGATGGCCGTTCACTGGTGCCGCATCTGCAAGGGCAGGGTGGGCATGACGAAGTCTTCGGTGAATACATGGCCGAAGGCACTATCAGCCCATTGATGATGATCCGCCGCGGCCCATGGAAGTTCATCTACAGCGAAGATGACCCGTGCCTGCTGTTCGATGTGCGCAACGATCCCAAGGAGCTGGAAAATCTCAGCCTATCCTCTGAGCATCAATCGCTGTTCGCCGATTTTCTCGCTGAGGCGCGCGCCAAGTGGGACATTCCGACGATTCACCAACAGGTGCTCGCCAGCCAGCGACGCCGCCGTTTCGTCGCCCAGGCCCTGGCCTTGGGCAAACTCAAGAGCTGGGACCACCAGCCGCTGGTGGACGCCAGCCAGCAGTACATGCGTAACCACATCGACCTCGACGATCTGGAGCGCAAGGCCCGTTATCCACAACCCTGCCAAAACCAATAACGTAAGGGGAAGCGCATGCAAAAGTTATCCACAGTACTGACCGCTGGGCTGTTGGCGTTGAGCAGTGCTTCGGCGTGGGCCGAGCAGAGCTGCGAAACCGTGAAGATGGCCGACCCGGGCTGGAGTGACATCGCCGCCACCAATGCCATCACCGGTTTCCTGCTGGACGGGATGGGCTACAAGGCCAAGGTCGACACCCTCGCGGTGCCGATCACTTTCGGCGGCCTCAAGGATGGCCAGGTGGATGTGTTCCTGGGTAACTGGATGCCAGCACAGCAGGGCTTCTACGATAAATTCGTGGCCACCGGTGATGTCACGCAACTGGCCAAAAACCTGGACGGTACGGAATTCACCCTGGCGGTACCGGACTATGCCTGGGACGCGGGTGTGCATAACTTTGCCGACCTGAACAAATTTGCCGACAAGTTCGACAAAAAGATCTACGGCATCGGTTCCGGCGCCCCGGCCAACCTCTCCTTGAAAGAAATCATCAAGACCAATGACTTCGGCATGGGCGAATGGAAACTGGTGGAGTCCAGCGAACAGGCGATGCTGGCGGAGGTCTCCCGGGCGGTGAAGAAACAGAAGTTCGTGACCTTCCTCGGCTGGACACCACACCCGATGAACGTGCAGCTGAAAATGCACTACCTCAAGGGCGGCGAGAAGTACTTCGGCGACACCGGCAGTGTGTATACGCTGACGCGCAAGGGTTATGCACAAGCGTGCCCGAACGTTGGCAAGCTGTTGACCAACCTGAGCTTCACCCAGGAAATGGAAAACAGCATCATGGCCGAGGTGGTGAACAACAAAGTCAGCAACGCCGATGCGGCCAAGGCCTGGATCAAGGCCAACCCGGCGGTGTTGGATAAATGGCTGGACGGCGTGAAGACCCTGGATGGCAAGGATGCGTTGGCGGCGGTGAAGGCCAAGTTATAACGCTGTAACGGGCTCTTGTGGCGACGGAGCGTGCTCCCTCGCCACGGGTGTTCGCCAGCCTGATACTCTTGCGCCAAACCCCATCCTTGAGGCCCCATGGCTATCCCCACTCGCCATTCACTCTTTCCTTTCCTGAGCTGGCTGCCGCGCCAGACCCGCGCCAGTGTCGGTCGCGATCTGATTGTCGGCCTGAGCGGTGCGATTCTGGCCTTGCCGCAATCCATTGCCTACGCGCTGATTGCCGGTTTACCACCTGAATACGGCTTGTACGCGGCGATTGTCCCGGTGTTGATCGCTTGCCTGTGGGGTTCGTCCTGGCACCTGATCTGCGGACCTACGGCGGCGATTTCCATCGTCCTGTATGCCAGCGTCAGTCCTCTGGCCGTGCCCGCCACTGACGACTACGTGACCTTGATCCTGTTGTTGACGGTGTTGGCCGGTATCTTCCAGTGGCTGCTGGGCTTGTTGCGTTTCGGTGCGCTGGTGAATTTTGTTTCGCACTCGGTGGTGCTGGGGTTCACCCTGGGGGCGGCAGTGGTGATTGCGCTGGGGCAGTTGCCGAACCTGCTGGGCCTCGATCTGCCGAACGAAGCGACGGCGTTGAAAGGTTTGCTGATGTTGCTCGGCCACATCCAGGCTGTGGATAAACCTTCGTTGCTGCTGGGAATCGGCACGTTGGTGCTGGGTGTGGTGCTCAAGCGCTTGCTGCCGCGTTGGCCGAGCCTGTTGATAACCTTGGTGATCAGCAGCCTGGTGGTCTGGCTGTGGCCGGCGATGTTCGGGCATGTGGCGCTGGTCAGTGCCTTTGCCGGGCGCTTGCCACCTTTCACGCCGCTGCCGCTGGACCTGGAACTGATCCTGCGATTGTTGCCCGGCGCCGTCGCGGTGGGCATGCTCGGACTGGTCACCAGCCTGTCCATTGCTCGCTCGCTGTCGGTACGCTCCGGGCAATTGCTCGATGCGAATCAGGAGGTGAGGGCGCAGGGGCTTTCCAACATAATTGGCGGATTTTTCTCCGGATCTCTGTCGGCCGGTTCCTTTACCCGCTCCGGCCTCAGCTATGACGCCGGGGCCTGCTCGCCCTTGGCCGGGGTATTCTCGGCCCTATGGGTGGCGCTGTTTGCGGTCGCTGGCGCGAAATTGATCGCGCATATCCCGATTCCGGCCATGGCCGGCAGCATTCTGTTGATCGCCTGGGGGCTGGTGGATCATCGCGGCATCCGCGCGTTGTACCGCGTGAGCCGCGCCGAATTCGTGGTAATGAGCCTGACCTGCCTGGCCACGTTGCTGCTGGAGCTGCAAACCGCCATCTATGCCGGTGTGTTGGCCTCGCTGTTCTTTTACCTCAAGCGCACTTCACAGCCACGAGTACAACATTCCCATGAAGGGGAAGCAGACATCCTACGGGTTGGCGGCTCGATCTTTTTTGGTGCCAGTCATTACTTGCAAGTGCGCTTGCAACGGCTGCAAGCGCAGCGGGTGGTGATTGATGCCCAGCAGATCAACTTCATCGATTATTCCGGGGTGGAAATGCTCCACCAGGAAGCCCGGCGCCTGCGCAGTCAGGGGCGTAGCCTGACGTTGCGCAAGGCCAGGCCGCATGTGGTGGAGGAGTTGAAGAAGCTGGAGGGGCCGCAGAACTGCCCGATACTTTTCGAGGATTGACCGTGGCGAGGGAGCAAGCTCCCTCGCCACGGTTCAGAGCGCCAGTTGACGGCGCAGCTCGGCCAGCACCGGCGCAGTATCCGGGCGTACGCCGCGCCACAGGTGGAACGCTTCGCCCGCCTGTTCGGCCAGCATGCCCAGGCCGTCCATCGCCATCGCCGCGCCTTGTTCGCTGGCCCAGCGGCAGAACGAGGTCGGCTCCTTGCCGTACATCATGTCGTAGCAAACCGTCTTGCCCGGCTCGATCAAACTACCGGCAATTGGCGGCACATCCCCTGATAGGCTCGCCGACGTAGCGTTGATGATCAGGTCCACCGGCTCTTGCAGCCAGTCGAAACCACTGGCCGATACCGGGCCCAGGTCGGCGAACAACTCAGCCAGTAATTCGGCCTTTTCCACCGTACGATTGGCGATGATCACCGAGGCTGGCGCTTCGGCCAGCAACGGTTCCAAGGCGCCACGCACCGCACCGCCGGCCCCGAGTAACAGGATGCGCTTGCCCTTGAGGCTAAAACCCGCGTTGACGGTCAGGTCCCGTACCAGCCCGGCGCCATCAGTGTTGTCGCCCAACAGGCGACCGTCGGCCAGCTTGCTCAACGTGTTGACTGCCCCAGCCCGCTGGGCTCGCTCAGTCAGGCTGTCGGCCAGGCGGTAGGCATCTTCCTTGAACGGCACAGTGACGTTTGCCCCACGACCCTCGCGGAAAAATTCCCGTGCGTAACCGACGAAGTCATCCAGGGGCACCAGCAGCGTGCTGTAGTCCAGCGCTTGCCCGGTCTGCTCGGCAAACAGGCGATGGATCAACGGCGACTTGCTGTGGCCGATAGGGTTACCCATTACAACGTAGCGATCCATGGATAATCCCCGTTCAGGCTGTCGCCAGCCAATCGCGATCCTGCAGGAAAAATTCGGTCAGCCGTGCTTCTTCGCTGCCCGGTTCGGCTTTCCAGTCGTAGCCCCAGCGCACTTGCGGTGGCAAGGACATCAGGATCGACTCGGTGCGCCCGCCCGATTGCAGCCCGAACAGGGTGCCGCGGTCGTAGACCAGGTTGAATTCCACGTAGCGTCCACGGCGAAACTCCTGGAATTCCCGTTGCTTGGCGGTGAACGGGTCTTGCTTGCGCCGGCGCACGATCGGAAGGTACGCATCGATGTAGGCGTCGCCGATGGCGCGAATGAAGGCGAAGCAGGTGTCGAAATCCCATTCGTTCAGGTCATCGAAAAACAGGCCGCCAATGCCCCGAGGCTCGTTGCGATGCTTGATATGGAAATAGCTGTCGCACCAGGCCTTGTAGCGCGGGTACACCTGCGGGCCGAAGGGGGCACAGGCCTGCTCGGCAATACGATGCCAATGCACGCAGTCTTCCTCTACGCCGTAGTACGGCGTCAGGTCGAAGCCACCACCGAACCACCAGACCGGCTCCTCACCTTCCTTTTCGGCGATGAAGAAACGCACGTTGGCGTGGGAAGTCGGCACATGGGGGTTGTGCGGGTGAATCACCAGCGACACGCCCAGGGCTTCGAAACCACGCCCGGCCAACTCCGGCCGATGGGCGCTGGCCGAGGGTGGCAGGCCACTGCCGAAGACGTGGGAAAAGTTGACGCCGCCCTTTTCGATCACTGTGCCGTTTTCGATCACCCGCGTGCGACCGCCACCACCGGCCGGCCGGGTCCAGGCATCTTCGACAAAGCGAGTACCACCGTCCTCGGTTTCCAGGGCTGCGCAGATGCGGTCTTGCAGGTCGAGCAGGTAGGCTTTCACGGCCTCGGTGCGAGTGGTCATGACATCACCTTGATCAGGGCTACGCTACGCGGCGGGCTACGGGCCGGTGGCAAATGGGCGCACAGGATACCACCGCGCTTGCCCACGCCACAGTTGACGAAGGTCAAGCTTAGGAGTCCGATAGCAGGCTTGGTAAAAAGTCACGCGACAAGGAGAGAGTGAAGATGGCCAAACGTATCCAGTTCAGTTCCCACGGCGGCCCCGAAGTGCTTGAGTACGTGGACTACCAGCCCGCCGAGCCAGGCCCGCAGCAAGTGCGCGTCAGCAACAAGGCGATCGGCCTGAACTTCATCGACACCTACTACCGCAGTGGCCTTTATCCGCCGCCGACCTTGCCATCGGGCCTGGGCGCCGAAGGCGCGGGGGTGGTCGAGGCGGTCGGCGCGGATGTCACGCGGTTCAAGGTCGGGGACCGGGTGGCCTATGGCAGCGGTCCGTTGGGTGCCTACAGCGATGTGCATGTATTGCCCGAAGCCAACCTGGTGCATTTGCCCGACTCCATCAGTTTCGAACAGGCCGCCGGGGTGATGCTCAAGGGCCTGACTGTGCAATACCTGTTGCGCCAGACCTATGAACTCAAGGGGGGCGAAACCATCCTGTTTCACGCCGCCGCCGGTGGCGTGGGCTCCTTGGCCTGCCAATGGGCCAAGGCCTTGGGCGTGAAGTTGATCGGTACCGTCAGCTCGCCGGAAAAAGCCGCCATTGCCAAAGCCCACGGCGCATGGGAAACCATCGATTACAGCAAGGAAAACGTCGTACAGCGTGTGCTGGAGTTGACCGACGGTAAAAAAGTACCTGTGGTGTACGACGGGGTCGGCAAGGACACCTGGCTGACCTCCCTGGACTGCGTGTCCCCCCGGGGTCTGGTGGTGAGCTTCGGCAATGCCTCCGGTGCGGTGGACGGCGTGAACCTGGGGATACTCTCGGCCAAGGGCTCGCTGTACGTCACCCGCCCGACCCTGGCCACATACGCCAATAACGCCGAAAACCTGCAACGCATGGCCGATGAGCTGTTCGGAATGATCAATAGCGGCAAGATCACGGTGGACATCAACCAGCGTTATCCACTGGCGGAAGCGGCCAAGGCCCAGGCCGAGCTGTCGGCGCGGCGCACGACCGGCTCGACCATTCTCCTGCCCTGATCTAGAGGTTGCTGAAGAACCTGTGGGAGCGAGCCTGCTCGCGATAGCGGATAGTCAGCCAACATCAATGCTGGCTGACCTGACGCCATCGCGAGCAAGCTCGCTCCCACAGTGGTTTTGTGCAGGATGCCGAAGGTGTGTTCGGGCTAGTCCGGCCGCACCACTTTCCCGGTCGCCAGGTCGCGAATCACGCTGGGGTTCTTGCGCCCGCCCAGGTTACCGCCCAGCACCAGATCGATTTGCCCACGGAAATACTGCTCGACGCGAATCCGCGTGCGTGCCGCCGGGCGCCCTTGCGGGTTGGCCGAGGTGGACACCAGTGGCCCCACCAACGAACACAAGTCGCGCACGGTGGGATGATCGCTGACCCGCAGCGCGACAGTGTCGTGCACCCCGGTGATCCATTCCGGCAACAGGTTCTGGTGCGGTACCAGCCAGGTATTGGGCCCCGGCCAGGTGCTGGCCATGCGGTCCATCCAGGTTTCGGGGAAGTCTTCGAACAGAAAGTCGAACTGGTGAATATTGTCAGCCACCAGAATCAGCCCCTTGTCGGGCAGCCGCGACTTGATCGCCAGCAGGCGCTCCACCGCTTCCTCGTTCCACGGGTCGCAGCCCAGGCCCCAGACCGCCTCGGTTGGATAGGCAATCACCGCCCCGGCGCGAATTTCTCGCGCGGCTTGTTGCACACGCCAACTGTTGACCATGAAAGATTCTCCGCAACACAAATAAGGCTGTGCGCAGTTTACCGATCTTCCCCATAAAACCTAGCGTGCAAACCAACGCCCGTTGTCACAGGTGGCGCGTCCTTCCATTTCCAGCTCGGTCAGCGCCGCCAGCACTTTGGGCAAGCCCCAGCCACTGGCCTCGGCCAAGGCTTCACTGGTGAGCGGTGCGGCATGGAGCAGGCGCAGTAGCGGATGTGTCGAAGGCGCGGGTTCCGGGGTTAGCGGTAACTGCTGCCAACCCCGCAGAGCTTCGAGGATATGCTCGACAGTTTCCACCAGCACCGCGCCGTCGCGGATCAATTGGTGGCAGCCCCGCGCGCCGGGGTGGTGGATCGATCCCGGAATGGCGTACACCTCACGGCCCTGATCCGCCGCCAAGCGTGCGGTGATCAACGAACCGCTGGCGACACTGGCCTCGACCACCAGCACACCCAGGGACAAACCGCTGATGATTCGGTTGCGGCGCGGAAAGTTGTTGGCGTGGGGTGGTGCGTCCAGCGGGAACTCCGACACCACCGCGCTGCCTTGGGCGATCATCGCGTCCGCCAGCCGGCGATTTCGCTGTGGATAAAAATTTTCCAGCCCGGTGCCCAACACGCCGACGGTTTGTCCGCCGACGTCCAGCGCTGCTTGATGAGCCGCTGCATCGATGCCCAAGGCCAAGCCGCTGGTGATGACAAAACCGGCCCCAGCCAGGCTTCGGGAAAAAGCGGCGGCGGTGTCCATGCCCGGACGCGATGCCCGGCGGCTACCGACCATCGCCAACTGTGGTTTTTCCAGGAAACCGGCGTCGCCGGCAACGAACAGCAGCGGTGGCGCATCGCTGATCTGCGCCAGTAGTGCCGGATAGTCAGGCTGGTCCCACATCAGTAAATGCTGGGCCGAACCCTTTAGCCAGGCCAGTGCGTGGGCGGCGCCATCACGCACATCCGGGTTGCGGCGAGCCTCGGCGCACGCCGCGGGCAACCCCAGCGCGCGCCATGCGCTGGCCGGTGCGCTGATGGCTTTGGAGGCTGAGCCAAAGGCTTGCATCAGGGTCATGAAACGTTTGGGTCCCAGTTCCGGCAAGCGGTGCAGGCGAAGTCGGGCCTCCAGTTCCGCAGGGGAAACTGAAGCAGATTCAGGCAGTGGCATGTGATCATCCTTGATCGTTATAAGCCCCGTGCAAACGGGAACAAGCTGTGGATAACTCTGTTGGTAACTTGTGAGACCCGTTATGGATTGCGCACCTTGTCGAGCACCGCCAACGAGCGCGAGGCATACAGCACCAAGCCGTAGCTGAGCTTGTCATAGGTACGGAAAACCATCAGCAGGCCGGCACGCTCATCGGGGATCTTCACCGATTGGCCGCTGATGCGATCGCGTACGGTTTCACCGGTCTTCATCACCGCCAATACGTTGCCTTCGACCAGCCCGTCGCGACGGCCCTTGTTCAGGGTAACCACATCCAGCGCGCCGATCTGGGTCACGCCTCGAGGCACATCGAGGATCAGCCCGTTGATCTGCGATTTAGGCGCGCTGGGCATGAACGTCGAATTGATCGAGCGTTCTTCGCCACTGAACAGGCGGTCACCGAGGCGCACTTCCTGGGTGGTGCGTTGCAGGACCAGGGTGGTGACATCGCCTTCGGTGGCAATCACCTCACCGCCGCCGATGTCGTCGGCGTTGATGCCCAGGAATTCCTTGGTCTGTGGGTCGGTATAGACCTTGCCCTGACGGAAGATGCCGTAGGCCGACTGGTTCGCGTCGAACGAGCCACGGGCAAAGACCCGATCCCCCATGCCGCTGAGTACCCGTTCGGCATTGCCGGCGACAATGTACGGCGCTGTGTTGAAGTCCTCGGCCTTGTCGACGATGCGGTTGCTCAGCAGAAAGCTGTTGATGGCTTGCAGCGGGATGCTCGGAATGGCATCGGCCACGGGCGAGCTGCGGATGCGTGGCGACAGCTTGATGGTGCCCCGCGAGGCGCCGCGACTGAGGGTCAGGCGCGGCTGACCATTGACGTAGACCAGCGACAGGGTATCGCCGGGATAAATCAGGTTGGGGTTTTCGATTTGCGGGTTGGCCTGCCAGAGCTCCGGCCATTTCCAGGGTTCGCGCAGGTACTTGCCGGAAATGTCCCACAGCGTGTCCCCCGTCACCACCGTGTATTGCTGGGGAAAACCTTCCCGAAGTTGCACTTGCCCGTGCGCGATACCGGCCGAGGCCAGGAGCAGCAGGGCGAGTAGTGATTTCCTCATGCGGTGAATCCCTTTATTATGTGCGTTCGCGTAAAACGCCAGAGCCCCCGTGGCTCGCTCCGTTCATACAGAGCAACGTTTTACAACGGTAGCCTGCATCCCAAGACACGCCAGGCCAGCCACCCGACTTTACCTCACACGTGCATTTATCAAGCTTATGGCCATTTTGAACATTCTCGAATTCCCGGACCCGCGCCTGCGCACTATCGCCAAACCGGTGGCCGTAGTGGACGACGAAGTGCGTCAGTTGGTCGATGACATGTTTGAAACAATGTATGAGGCGCCAGGTATCGGCCTCGCCGCGACCCAGGTCAACGTGCACAAGCGTATCGTCGTGATGGACCTCTCCGAAGACCGCAGCGAGCCGCGGGTGTTCATCAACCCAGAGTTCGAAACCCTGACCGACGAGATGGACCAATACCAGGAAGGCTGCCTTTCGGTGCCGGGCTTCTACGAAAACGTCGACCGCCCGCAGAAGGTCAAGATCAAGGCCCTGGATCGCGACGGCCAACCTTACGAACTGATCGCCGAAGGCTTGCTGGCGGTGTGCATCCAGCACGAGTGTGACCACCTCAACGGCAAGTTGTTCGTCGATTACCTGTCTACCCTCAAGCGTGACCGGATCAAGAAAAAACTGGAAAAACTTCATCGCCAGAATGCTTGATGCCCCCTTTCAAAGGCTTGCCGCGGCAAGCCTTTTTCTTTTTGCGACTGCTTTGAAATTGAGAGCTTCCCATGACTGAGCCACTGCGCATCGTCTTTGCCGGCACCCCCGAGTTCGCCGCCGAACACCTCAAGGCCCTGCTGGCCAGCCCTCATGACATCGTCGCGGTCTACACCCAGCCGGATCGGCCGGCCGGTCGCGGGCAAAAACTGATGCCCAGCCCGGTCAAGCAGTTGGCCTTGGAAAACGGTCTCCAGGTGTTGCAGCCGCCGACCCTGCGTGACGCCCAGGCCCAGGCCGAACTGGCGGCGCTGAAGCCGGATCTGATGGTGGTGGTCGCCTACGGCCTGATCCTGCCCCAAGTGGTGTTGGATATCCCGCGCCTGGGTTGCATCAACAGCCACGCCTCGCTGCTGCCACGCTGGCGCGGTGCGGCGCCGATCCAGCGCGCCGTGGAAGCCGGCGACGCGATGAGCGGCGTCACGGTGATGCGCATGGAGGCCGGCCTGGATACCGGGCCGATGCTGCTCAAGGTCAGCACCCCCATCAGCGCCGAAGACACCGGCGGCAGCCTGCACGACCGCCTCGCACTGATCGGCCCGCCGGCGGTAGTCCAGGCCATCGCCGGCCTGGCCGCCGGCACGCTGGAAGGCGAAGTGCAGGATGACAGCCTCGCCACCTATGCGCACAAACTGAACAAGGACGAAGCCCGCATCGACTGGAGCCGCCCGGCCATCGAGCTGGAGCGCTTGGTACGGGCTTTCAACCCATGGCCGATCTGCCACAGCACCTTGAACGGCGAAGCCCTGAAAGTGCTGGCCGCCAGCCGCGCCGAAGGCAAGGGCACACCGGGTGAAATCCTCAGTGCCAGCAAGGACGGCCTGGTGGTGGCCTGCGGTGAGCAGGCGTTGTGCCTGACACGTCTGCAACTGCCTGGCGGCAAGGCGCTGAACTTCAGCGACTTGTTCAACAGCCGCCGTGAGAAATTTGCCGTCGGCACCGTGCTGGGCCAAGCGGTGGAGGCCTCATGAACCCGCGTCTGGCCGCCGCCAAGGCACTGGCTGCCGTCCTCAACGGAAAAGCCTCGCTCAACAGTTCCTTGCCGACCCAGCTGGACAAGGTCGAAGACCGTGATCGCGGCTTCACCCAGGACCTGGCGTTCGGCACCGCCCGCTGGCAGCCACGCTTGTCGGCCCTGGCGGCCAAGCTGTTGCAGAAGCCGTTCAAAGCGGCGGATGCCGACGTCGAAGCCTTGTTGCTGGTGGGGCTTTATCAGTTGCTCTACACCCGCGTTCCCGCTCATGCCGCCATCGGCGAAACCGTGGGTTGCGCCGACAAGCTGAAAAAACCCTGGGCCAAGGCCCTGCTCAATGCCGTGTTGCGCCGTGCCCAACGGGAAAGCGAAACCCTGCTGGCTGAGCTGGAACATGATCCAGTGGTGCGCACCGCCCACCCGCGCTGGTTGCAGAAATCCCTGAAAGCTTTCTGGCCCGAGCAATGGGAAGCCATCTGCGCGGCCAACAACGCCCATCCGCCGATGATCCTGCGGGTCAACCGTCGTCACCATACCCGCGATGCCTACCTGGCCTTGCTGGGCGAGGCGGGCATCCCGGCCATCCCGTGCCAGTACAGCCGCGACGGTATCGTGCTGGAAACCCCCGGCGATGTGCGCGCGCTGCCGGGCTTCGCCGAGGGCTGGATCAGCGTCCAGGACGAAGCTGCCCAACTGGCCGCCGACCTGCTGGAGCTGGCGCCCGGTCAACGGGTGCTGGACGCCTGCTGCGCACCGGGTGGCAAGACCTGTCACATCCTCGAGGCCGAGCCGAAGCTGGCCGGCGTGGTGGCGGTGGACCTGGAAGCCAAGCGTTTAGTGCGGGTGAAGGAAAACCTTGAGCGCCTGGGTCTGGACGCCGAACTGATCGCCGCCGACGGCCGCGACACTGCGACCTGGTGGGACGGCAAGCCGTTCCAGCGCATCCTGCTGGACGCGCCGTGCTCGGCCACCGGCGTGATCCGCCGCCATCCGGATATCAAGCTGACCCGCCAGCCGGACGACATCGCCGCACTGGCGGTGTTGCAGGGTGAATTGCTCGACGCCCTGTGGATAACCCTGGAAGTCGGCGGCATATTGCTCTACGCCACCTGTTCGACCTTGCCGACCGAGAACACCGAAGTGATCGAAGCCTTCCTGGCCCGCACCCCGGGCGCCCGGGAGCTGGACATCGCCAGCCAGGCCGGCCTCAAGCAGCCCCATGGCCGCCAGTTGCTGGCCCAGGAGGGCGGGCATGACGGGTTCTACTACGCCAAACTGATCAAGATCGCCGCCGCACGCGGTTAAAACCGATTCGATAGGGAGTGACTGGATGAAAATCATCATCCTCGGCGCAGGACAGGTCGGTGGTTCGCTGGCGGAACACCTGGCCAGCGAGGCCAACGACATCACTGTGGTCGACACCGACGGCGAACGCCTGCGCGACCTCGGCGACCGCCTCGACATCCGTACCGTACAAGGCCGCGGCTCGTTACCTACCGTGCTACGCCAGGCCGGCGCCGACGATGCCGACATGCTGGTGGCGGTGACCAACAGCGATGAAACCAACATGGTCGCCTGTCAGGTCGCCCATACGTTGTTTCACACCCCGACCAAGATCGCCCGGGTGCGCGAAGCGTCCTACCTGACCCGCGCCGACCTGTTCGACAACGAAGCGATCCCGGTGGACGTGCTGATCAGCCCCGAGCAGGTGGTGACCAACTACATCAAGCGCCTGATCCAACACCCGGGCGCCTTGCAAGTGATCGACTTTGCCGAAGGCAAGGCGCAACTGGTGGCGGTCAAGGCCTACTACGGCGGCCCGCTGGTGGGGCAGCAATTGCGCCAGCTGCGTGAGCACATGCCGAATGTGGAGACGCGGGTCGCGGCGATCTTCCGCCGTGACCGACCGATCCTGCCCCAGGGCGACACGGTGATCGAAGCGGACGACGAGGTGTTCTTCATCGCCGCCAAGGCGAATATTCGCGCGGTCATGAGCGAAATGCGCCGCCTGGACGAGAACTACAAGCGCATCGTCATCGCCGGTGGCGGGCAGATCGGCGAACGCCTGGCCGAAGCCATCGAAAGCCGCTACCAGGTCAAGATCATCGAGATGAATCCGGCCCGCTGCCGCTACCTCTCGGACACCCTCGACAGCACCGTGGTGCTGCAAGGCAGTGCCTCGGACCGCGACCTGCTGCTGGAAGAAAACATCGCCGACGCCGACATCTTCCTGGCCCTGACCAACGACGACGAAGCCAACATCATGTCGTCGCTATTGGCCAAGCGCCTGGGGGCGAAGAAGGTCATGACCATCATCAACAACCCGGCCTACGTCGACCTGATCCAGGGCGGTGACATCGACATCGCCATCAGCCCGCAACTGGCGACCATCGGCACCTTGCTCGCCCACGTGCGCCGCGGCGACATCGTCAGCGTGCACTCCCTGCGCCGCGGCGCCGCCGAAGCCATCGAGGCGATTGCCCACGGCGATGCCAAGTCCAGCAAAGTGATCGGCAAGGCCATTCGCGACATCGGCCTGCCACCCGGCACCACCATCGGCGCAATCATCCGCGACGAAGAAGTACTGATCGCCCACGACGACACCACCATCCAGACCGGCGACCATGTGATCCTGTTCCTGGTGGATAAAAAGCACATTCGTGATGTCGAGAAGCTGTTCCATGTGGGGTTGAGCTTCTTCTGATCCAGGCTTTGCGGTGGCAGCAATGGCCCCATCGCGAGCAAGCTCGCTCCCACAGAGGAACTCCAGTGCTCACAAATATCGCGAGCAACCCCAACCCCTGTGGGAGCGAGCTTGCTCGCGATAGCTATCTAGCAGCCGACTGATCAACCCCTGACACACCAGATAAGGACGCCGCCATGCTCGACTCCCTGGAAAAAATGCTCGCCAAGGGTGTGGATAACTCCCTGCTGCGCTTCGGCTTGGGCAAGGGCTATCTCGATCTTGGCGAATTCGCCCGGGCCGCCGAACACTTTCAGCGCTGCGTCGAATTCGACCCCAAGTATTCAGCAGCGTGGAAACTACTGGGCAAGGCCCACCAAGGCCAAGGCGACCTACCGTTAGCCCGCCAGGCCTGGGAGCAAGGCCTGGAAGCCGCCCGGGCCCATGGCGACAAACAGGCGGAGAAGGAAATGACGGTGTTCCTCAAAAAACTGGATCGCCACCCCTGAACTCACACATAACCCCTGCGGTGAGGGAGTTTATCCCCGCGGGGCCATGCGTCCGGCCAAGTCACCTTCTGAACTCCAGCATTAAGGGGCTATATCGCCCCCGGATAACGACTATCAGGCACCTGCTGTGACCGGGCTCGTGTGCCCTTGGGCAAAGCGAGTCGCCGATGTTTGCAGCAATAGAACAATGGACAAGGTAATCATCAGAAACGGTATCAGCCACGCGCTCTCGATTAGTGCCAGCTGCAGGCTGAGGATTAACAGCAAGACCGGCGTTGCGAGGGCGTTCGCCCGGCTAACACACGCACCAACGGCAGCCTCGCTGTAGCGATAGGCGATAGCTGCTCGGATATGCACCCGCGCACCGCCAAAGGCCATGCCGAGGATCAGCAGGCTCAGAGCCTTGAGCACCAGGGTATCTGGCACCATAAACCATACCGCTGCGGAAATGACGGCCAGCCCGATCAGCCCCGAGAGAAATACCGACAGATTGCGACCGGTATTACTCAGAATGATCAGCACCCCCACCAACGCCATCCCCATGCCAAACACTGCGTCGAGCACACCCAGCTCAAATAGCGCCCAGCCATGGCTCGACACATACACTGGAAGCATGAAGTTGAAGGCACCGAGGATTGGCCAGATCAGTACCATTGGCACAAACAGGGTGAGTGGAAGCTTGGCTGGCGCAACCGTCTCGCCAGTTTCTTGTGCCACCACCGAGAGACCATGGCGGACGTAACAAATCGCTGATACCAGCAGGAATCCAGCGCCCAGAAAAATGAAGAACCCCATACCCGGCAGGATTGGCATCAAGCCGGCTGCCAACAACGGCCCAATCATCAGGGCCGCTTGACCGGTTGCAGTGGTTGCACCACTGATTCGTCTGACAGAGGCTTCATCCATACCGCGCTGAACCTGGGTGAACCACATGTCCAAGCTGGCTTCGAGCAGCATGAAAATCAGCCAGACAAACAGGTTGGCGGCTAGCAGAGCGATGGTGATATCTCGGCTTGCCCCTACCACCAGGCTGAGACCGGCCAGGCAAAACGTAAACCAGCTGCTCATTTTTCGCCCATTCATTCGCGCCGACAGCCGCTTGATAATCACCGGCGTGATGAAGGCCGGAATGAAGGAGCAAAAAATCGCCAACGCCAAAGGCAAATAACCACCTTCGTTCTGGTTGAGGATGGTCCACGTCAGGGAGACCACCAATGCCCCGGAGCATAGGCGGTAAGCCGTTGAGCAGACTAAAAAAACAGCTAATTCTTTTGAAAAACTCTTCATGAAGATTTCCCTATCGTAAGCGTTTCGGCATGACGGAAGTGAACGGCATCCTTGAGCGTTGTGAACGACCGCTTGGACCATGATAAATACTGGCCATAGCGTTTTAGTGCACGCTAAATCCCGCTTTTAAGACGCTTTGAAAAGTTAAACTTTGCAGATACATCAATGAGCAAAAAAGCGCTTTAAGATGACAAGTGAAATGCACTCTTTTTGGGCGGTTTGGCCGAGGCGGCATTGAAGTGGTGCATATGTTCGTGCGGCAAATGTAAAGCAAGGAAGATCGTGTCATCTTTGGATGGCGGTCTTGTTGAACAACTGCTCAATGCTATGCCGCAGGTTGAACAAGATCACGCCGCAGAAAACCAAGCCTATCGATAGAATAACGGTTCCGTTTATCGGGTAGCTAAAAAACAGGTAGGAAATGATGATGGCGAAAAACGGAACCAGCAAGCCAATCGGGGCCACGGTGGATCCGGAATATTTTCTTATGTTGTAGTTCCATATCCAGTACCCCAACAGGGTAGTCACATAGGACTGCGAGATCAGCGACACGATGACTTTATAGTTTATCGCATCCTTCAGGCTATAGAATGAGTCGGCACCTTCAAAATACAAGGCAAGAATAAATAGAATGGGAAGGCTAAACAAGAAGCTCCAAATCATAAAAGGTAGCAGGTCTTTAGGTTTGTACTTTTGAATAATGAAAGTACACAAACTAAAGCAAAAAGCTGCGAGCAAGCAGATAGCAACACCCAACGGACCTGAACCCTGATTGTTTTTGATTAGCATCAAGAAAAGACCAGAGAGTGATATTGCGAGGGCAATAATGCTGATGTTGGAAGCTCTTTCCTTAAAGGCAATCAGGCCAATGATAAATGTAATGAATGCACTGAGCTGAATGATGAGGGATACCGTGCCGGGGGAGGTGCCTGTATAGATGGCAATGTTGGCGCACCCCCATATTCCGCCCCCAAACAATATTCCATACGCGGCGAGTACATAAGCTGGAATCTTAGGTCTTGGCATGAAAAATACAAACGGGAAAACGCAAAGCGAAAACCTGATGAAGGTCATCACGAATGGTTTGATCTGTTCCAGCCCTACTTTGATCAAGGCGAAGTTTCCCCCCCAGATCAGCGCCACTAGCAATAAAAATGCGTAATCATAGGGGGCGATTTTTTTAAAGCTGTTCATTGATCAGAATCCATTTTCCAGCATGTCATCATAAACATTTCGAAAAGGTGATATTTTGGTGATTTCCTGCAAGCACTCATCGAAAATCTGTTGCCCCATGGGCGTCAACACCCCGTCCCGCTTGATCTGAGCTGCGGTCGCGAAAAATCTCTTCTCAGCCACCCGCCCTTTCTCAAGCGCCTCCTCGGCTAGTTTTCCAGGCGCTATTTTTCCCAAGCCAGACATCGCGAGTGCAATTCTGGCCAGTACGAAAAGTGCGTGAAATATACCTAGCATGGGACGTGCATCAGGCCTGAATGGCGCTGTGTATAATTCACTCTCTGGGTTCAAGACAAACCGGTCATCTGTACTTTTTAAAAACAGTCTTAAATGGGCAGCCTCATGGACTACCTGTTGTGCGTAATAGATGGGGCTATGGACTTCATCGGCCCAGATCAAAACCAGCCCTAATAAATTGAAACTGCTGGCCGATCTGACATGGTATTCATCACCAGGGCCAGTCAAGACTATTTCGTCTATCAGGATCTCAGCTTCATTGTACAGATCCATCGATTGGGCCTTGAGAAGCTCTATGCCTGCAATTAACTTGGCTTTCTCAACCTCAGCAACATCCGCGTTGATGAAACCAATGCTGATTTTGCCAGACGCCTCTTCTCGTATTTCATCGACAACCAAGTCAATTTCTTCTTTTCGGCTGTTTTCAGAGAACCCTGAAACCCTGAATCTTTCTGATCCTTGCCTTTCGTTTTGCTTGGCTTCTTGAAAAAAATGTAAGCCTGAATCCGCATCATTGGCTTGCAAGCTTTTGATGCACTTATTGTAGAACGCAAAAGACTTCCAAGACAGCTTGGTCACGGATTCGGATTTTTGATAATTATCATTGAACACGCTTGCCAAGTAGGACATCGACTCTTTGTATTGATTGAGCAATGCGTAGGAGTCTTGGCGATACTCTTCATTTGTGATTAAGGTGCTCAATTGTTTCCTCCTTGAAAGCGGGCTCTCCATAAAAAGAAGGACCGCCATAGCGATATGGCAGTCCTTCTAATAAATCACCGTCGAAATATTACTCGCCGATAGATTTGTTTACGCTCGACAGCGCAACCATTGCAGTCAGGCTCAGTGCGGATTGAGATACGATCAGTTTGGACATATCGAGTTTCATAAAAAGCTCCATTTTTCTGAAAGATTATGCCGTTCGCATTTCATTGCAAGGCAAAGCGAAACTAACATAACCATTTTGATAAATGACACTATTATTTTTTTTCGCCATATACTCATTTGCTATATTGGATCCAATTTTCAGGAATATAAGTTGTCGCTTGGCGTCGAAGAGCAAAATGGCAACTTGACTGAGCCGTGCCTATAGTTTTTGGCGCCATATCGATCGGAGGCCTGGACATGAATCAGAGCATTTCGCCCGTCGCTTCAGCTGCGCAGAACACCGGCATGGTCGCCACGACCTTATGGGGCTCGGACAAAATCGCCGGTATCACGGTCGATCCGGACGGTGCTATCTGGCTTGGCGCTTATAGTCGCCTGGGGCTAGGAGGCGAAGAGGATTCAGGCTTCACCGGCAGCCTGGTCCGGTTCAATGCCAACGGTAGCCTGGACCGCGACTTCAGCGGCGACGGTAAATCCCTCCTCCCTGTGTCGCTCGACATCGAGGACGGCGGTAATGCCGCCGTGCAGCCGGGCGGGGGCTACCTGGTGGCGCGCTACGTGAAAGTAGGCGACGCCTGGGTTTCGGGCATCAGTCGTACCTTGGCGGACGGCAGCCTCGACACGAGTTTCGGGAACGGCGGCACCGCGACAGTGCCTTTCTATTGGAATGAAGATCTAGGCCAGCAAGCGTCGTTCTCCGTGCAACGCGACGGCAGCTTTTTCGCCAGCGCTGGGTATCCCTCTGGAGAGATCTACATCGCCCGCTTCGACGCGATGGGGGCCTTGGTCTCGTCTTTTGGAGAGGCTGGGGTCATGTACCTGCCAGCATCCGTCGGCATTCATCCCAGCGGCACGCTCGACGTTTCGCTGCAGGGAGACGGGAAGGTATTGGTCACGGGGCAAGACACCCTGACCCGCCTCAACCCGGACGGTACGCTGGATAGCAGCTTTGCGAACGGCGGCAGCCTGGCCCTGGATGTTCACGCGGACGCCCTGGTCATCCAGGATGACGGAAAAATCCTGCTGGCAGGCGCCTCGGGCGGCGTGGCGACCGTCATCCGACTCAACGCCGACGGCTCACTCGACAGCGATTTCGGTGATCAGGGTCAGGTACGTTGGGGCTCAGAAAGCGCTCCGTTCGCAGTCGCCGACATGATCGTGCTGGCCGACGGCAAGCTATTGATAGGTGGAAGCCAAGGTACCAGCGCGGACGGCTATCTGGCCGCCTTGGTCCAGTTGAACCCCGACGGCAGCCTGGACCACAGCTTTGGCAACCCCGACGACGGCTATTACCACCTTGACGGTGGCGGCGACGATGACTTCTTACTCGGCACCGCCTCGTTCGACGATGCCATCTTTGGCGGGGCTGGAAACGATCTGCTCGACGGTCAGCAAGGTCGTGACCTGCTGACGGGCGGTGCCGGGGCGGATACGTTCCGTTACCAGTCAGTCACAGACAGCTACCGCACCGCAACCGCAGCCCATAGCGACCGCATCACCGACTTCGACCCCAGCACCGATACCCTCGACCTCTCCTCCCTGGGCTTCCTCGGGCTGGGCAATGGACATAACGGAACGCTGGCGATACGCGTCAATGAAAGCGGGACGCGGACCTACCTCAAGAGTTTCGAGGCCAACGCGGAGGGGGAACGCTTCGAAGTGGTCTTCGACGGTAACTTGGGCCAAACGCTGAATGAAACCAACCTCCTGTTTCAGCAAGCCAGCTTGATGGGAACCGAAGGGGGTGATCGTTTACAAGGCAACGCTCGAGGCGAAATCATCGAAGGGTTCGCGGGCGATGATCGCCTTTATGGCGCGCTAGGGAATGATGTGTTGGTTGGCGGAGAGGGTCGGGACCTATTGGTGGGTGGCGGTAACAATGATGTGTTCCGCTTCGGCGGACTGAGCGACAGCTACCGTACCGCCACCGAAAACCACACCGATCGCTTAATCGACTATACCGCGGGTGAAGATACGATCGACTTGTCTGCCTTGGGCTTTACCCGGCTGGGAGATGGTTACAACGGCACGTTGGATGTGGTGGTCAATGAAGCCAAGAACCTGACTTACTTGAAGAGCTACGAAGCCGACGCGTCCGGGGCTCGATTTGAGTTGAGCTTGGTAGGGGATCACTCCGGTTATCGTGACTTGAACATTGTCTTTGCCGAGCCTTTGGAGGCGGAGGCTATTCAATTGATTGGAGTGGCTAACGACTTCTGGGTTTAAAACGCACTCCCTGCTGTGCTTCGGCCTGGATAAGGGCTACCTGGACCTAGGCGGCGTTAAACCACGCAAAGCAGCGTTCTGTGGCGAGGGAGCTTGCTCCCGCTTGAGTGCGAGGCACTCATAAAAGTCGACCACATCTTCAATAACAGCCCGCCAAACAGCCAACACACAAAACCCTGTGGCGAGGGGATTTATCCCCGCTGGGCTGCGAAGCAGACCCAAAAAAGCCAACGGAATCAGCCTGACACACTGCGATTCCTACGCATGACCAACACACCCTGCCGGCAAAGCGGAATGATTTGAATCCAGTCCGCTCCTTGTAGAGAATCGCCACCTTTACCCCAAAGGATATGGGCGATGAAGTTCGAAGGGACTTTCCAATACATGGGCAATCGCGGGATCGTCTTCAACGTCTCGCAGATCACCCTCACCGACAGCGAACGCGGACGCTTGCGCGAGCTGCATTTTGGCGAAGCGAAAAGTGCTCACTATGAGGTCAACAGCAAGGTCGTCGAGGTGTACGACAAGATGTTGGCCAAAAACCTGCCGTGCGTGATGATGATCGGCATCTCCAAACCGCTCACCCGGCAACAGGGCGACGCCCTCAACGCCCAGCGCACCACGATCGCCACCCTTGCAGCCGCAGCCTTCGCTTCCGCCGCCAAGGCTGTGGCCCCCTCTTACGTGGCGGCATCTGTAGGGGCCGGTGTGCGCAGGTATGCCAATGAAATCCTGCCCACCTACCATGCTGGCGACGTACTGGTGAGCATCGAGGCGCAGGTCAACGGCGGCATCGGCCCGCAACGCACCCTCTCGACATTGATCATCAAGGCCTGACCGGAGACGTACATGTCCGAAATTACTCAGTTGGTCATTGCCTTGGTGTTGTCCTTTCTGCTTGATCGATTCCTCAAACCCTATCTGCTACGCAAGTGGCTAGGCGTGGTGTTGGTGGCGGCGGGTGCGGTTGGCTGTGTTTTGGCCGGTCAGACCCGCGTGTTGGGGTTTGATCTGGGGTTGCTGTCGGTTTTTGCCGTGGCGATAGGGATGGGGTTGTTCATGAAGCGGCGGCGGTTTGAGTAGGTTGGCTGAAGAGAAGAAGGGGATTTTATATCAGAAAATATATCCATCCCCTTATCCAGCTGATCAGGGCTTGTAGAGATCAGTCTCAAGCTCTACTCGATAGGTATCGTCCAGGTTTACCTCATAGGTCTTCTGGGTGACGATGTACGTGAAGTCGGGGAGGACTTCGAATCTGAGCAGGTCGCCTCGATTTAAGGAGTCGTCCAGGGTTATTTCCTTGACGGAGACTCCCTTGGAAAGTTTGTGTTCGGGTAGTTTGATCCGATATGAATGAGCCATTGGATAATTCCTTTTACTTGTTCGGGAAGACCATTCAATGCTTATCGAACCTTCTTCACTACTGTCATAAATGACAGTTGCGACAAATGGTAAAAGGAAACGAAAGCACTACCGGCAAGCGAGTCCAAGGCTTTGCTCCGTGTCGTGGTCAGGGCACGCGCCGGTGATATTTAGAAGGCCATCGTTCAGCTCTACAGGGAGAGCGTTGGCGAGTCCCCCAAGCTTTGAATGCTAGGCTTAGTCTCTGAGATATCTTGTGGCGTATTGCTGCTATGGGTGTCTAAGCGCCATGGTTGCTTCTGGCCGAGATATAGCGCCAACCCCGCTGGGGTTTTCCCACGTTTCGTTAGCGAGCCTCCAAGCCCTTGTGTATGCGCATTGTAGTGCTGGCCCTGGTCCTCACGCTGTTCGGCTGCGCTACCGCGTCGGCCCCGCCGAAGGGCGAGGGTGGCGATTGGCGGTCCTTCTATGTAGTGAATCATGGCCTGCATACCGGGTTGATAATTGCGCGCCCCGATCTACTTCAGGTGCTTCCCGCATTGGCCGAAGCGTTCAGCGACGGCGACTTCGTGGAGTTCGGTTGGGGTGACGAGGATTTTTACCGAGCCCCGCAGGCCACCTTGAGCCTCGCCTTGCGAGCCTTGTTCGGGTCGAAGGCAACCGTGCTGCATGCGGTCAAGATTGACGGGGATCCCAGGCGGCGTTTCGCCGCAAGCGAGGTCATCGAGGTGCGGGTGACGGAGGACAGCTACCGACAACTGCTCGCGTTCGTGGCCGGGACCTTCACCCACTCAGCGACGGGCACCTTGGTGGTGCTCGGGCCTGGCCTGTATGGAGAGAGCTGGTTCTACCAGGCCGAGGGTAGCTATTCGCTGTTTTATACCTGCAATACCTGGGTCGCAGAGGCGCTGGCCGCGAGCAGTTGCCCAATGTCGCCTACGGCGGTGATTACGGCGGGGAACGTCGTGTCGCAGTTGCGCCGGGCGACAGCGGTTGGTGCATCCTGCCTGGCTACCCGCTAACCCGCGCCTGGCGGCGGGTGTGTATTAGAGAACGGCCGTTTTCGGCCACTCTAGGGGGACGGAAGCAAAAAAAGCCCGGCGCAAAACGCCGGGTTTTTTCGTTGGAAACGTTTACCTACTGCCGCGGCTCCACGTTATCCAACACCCGATTCGCCAGCAACGAACTCAGCTCAATCAACTGCTGAATACCAAGCGCAATATGACGCCGCGATCCATCCAACTCAAACGCCAAGTCATTAACCATCGCATCAGCCGAAGCCAGGGTTTCACTGAGATTAGCGAGCAAGCATTCGTTATCGAGGCCTTTCACGATGGTGAATACTTGCCCAGGTTTGGGGTCGTCTTGAGATTTGTCCGGTTTCGGTAGCAAGTAGTGATCGAGCACGCGTTTGGTGGTTTCGTCTTGCTTCTTGGCTTTGGATTTTGCGGATGTAGAGGTGGAATCTGCTTCTGGCGGATTCGGGGATATTTTGAACATACGCTTCGGTTCCTGATGTGGTGCCGACACCCCGAAGCTACTAAACAATGGGGTGGCAGCTGTACGCAGGTTAGTAGACCGGGGAACCGAAGAAGCCGGCGCGCCTAAGCGCCCTGCGTACAGCCACCATCAAGAACAGGGGTTGGGCCCTGTTTGAGAAGCGCTTGTACAACTTCGATTACCTCGGGCTACTAAACCCGACCACTGATGGGCAGTGGCAGGAAAGACAATAGAACCCAGGGACAAGGCGCACAAGCGGGCGGATTCTGGCGTAGTTGTAGGCAAAGGCGCAAGGATGCGTAGCTTGATAGAGGGGTGTGGGTGGGGGCTGTAGGAGGGAGGATTTTTGGGGATTCGGGTGGGGTGTTCGGCTCTGGAACTGGGGCGATTTCATCGCGAGCAAGCTCGCTCCCACAGGAGAATGGCGGTGGGAGCAAGCGTTCTTGTCGTGGCGTTATTTGCGCTTGAGCATCTCCGGCAACTGCGCCACCAACTTCTGGTTATTCAACGGCGCACGAATAAACCCACGCTGGGTGCCGTCCGGCCCAATGACCGCGAGGTTGCCGCTGTGATCAACCGTGTAGTTGGGTTTGCTGGTATCCGCCGGAATGAACGGAATGCTCACCGCATTCGCCAGTTTCTGCAGGTCTTCAATCGATGAAGCGGTCAGCCCTTTGAACTGCGGATCGAAGTAACCCAGGTACTGCTTGAGTTGCTTGGGCGTGTCGCGGTTCGGGTCGACGCTCACCAGTACGATCTGCAACTTATCCACAGCCTCGGGCGGCAGTTCGCTTTTGATCTGGCGCAGTTGGGCGAGGGTGGTCGGGCAGATGTCCGGGCAGAAGGTGTAGCCGAAGAACAGCAGGCTCCATTTGTCTTTCAACCCGTCCATCGCCACGGGCTGGCCGTCCTGGTCGGTCATTTTCACGTCCGGCAGGTTGCGGCTCTGGGGCAGCAGGATGATGCCGGCGTCGATCAGCGCGGTCGGGTCGCCCTGGCCTTTGCCGGACAGCACCTTGTTGATGGTAAGGCCGAGGATCAGCGCGATCACGGCCACGAGAATGAAGACGGTTTTCTGGGTTCGAGTCATAGGCTCAACAGTAAGTAATGATCTACAAGCAGGGCGATGAACAGCAGGAACAAGTAGTAAATAGAGTACTTGAAGGTGTTGATCGCCGCGTGCGGCCGACTGCCACGGTACAACACCACGGCCCATTGCAGGAACCTGGCCCCCAGTACCAGCGCGCAAATCAGGTACAGCATCCCGCTCATCTGGATCACGAACGGCATCAGGCTCACCGCCAGCAGCACCAGGGTGTACAGCAGGATATGCACCTTGGTGTAGTGCTCGCCGTGGGTCACCGGCAACATCGGGATGTCCGCCTTGGCGTATTCCTCCTTGCGGTGAATTGCCAGGGCCCAGAAATGCGGTGGGGTCCAGGCGAAGATGATCAGCACCAGCAACAGCGGTTCGGCGCTGACATGCCCGGTCGCCGCTACCCAGCCCAGCAGCGGTGGCGCCGCGCCGGCCAGGCCGCCGATGACGATGTTCTGCGGTGTCGCCCGTTTCAGGAAGCCGGTGTAGACCACCGCGTAACCGAGCAACGAGGCCAGGGTCAGCCAGGCCGTCAGCGGGTTGGTGAACGCCAGCAGCATGGCCTGGCCGGCCACGGCCAGCGCCAGGGCGAAGGTCAGTGCGGCGGTTGGGGAGATGCGCCCTTCGGCCAATGGCCGTTTGTGGGTGCGGGCCATCACCGCGTCGATGCGCCGGTCCACCACATGGTTGACCGCCGCCGCGCCGCCAGCACACAGGGCGATGCCCAGGTTACCGAATACCAGCACCGTCCACGGCACCCCGGCACGAGTGGCGAGGAACATGCCGACCAGCGAGGTGATCAGCATCAACACCACTACTTTGGGTTTGGTCAGCTCCAGGTAATCGCGCCAGATCGCTTGGCTGTGGCGTTCACCGGTCAAGGTTGCCATGGCATCTCTCCTTTTATTGTTATGGGGCTGGGGCTGTGTTTATGCGGGTTGAACCGCCAGCGCAGCGGGACTTGATGCTTGACCCGAACCAGGCTGGTGCGGGCGTGATAATTGACCAGCACCAGGGTCAGCAGCAGTGCGGCGCCCCCAGCGTTGTGGGCAACGGCCACCGGCAACGGCAGATGGAACAGCACGTTGCTGATGCCCAGGGTGATTTGCGCCGCCAGTGCGGCCAGCACCAGGCCGGCGAGACGGGTCATGCCGACCGCTTTCAGTTGCCAGGCCAGCCCCAGCAGCACCACGGTCACCAGCAACGCGCCGATGCGGTGGGTCAGGTGGATGGCGGTGCGGGCGTCGCTGTCCAGTTGCCCGCCCAGGTAGTTGGGGCCGATGTGCTGGGTCAGGTGGAAGCCGTTGGCGAAATCGGCCGGTGGCAGCCATTGGCCGTGGCAGGTGGGGAAGTCGATGCAGGCCACAGCGGCGTAGTTGGAGCTGACCCAGCCGCCGAGGGCGATCTGGCCGATCACCAACAGCAGCCCGGCCGTCGCCCAGTGTTGCAGGCGCTTGGGCACGGTCAGCGCCGGCAATACGCCGGACAACCTCAATGTGAGCAGAAACAGCAGGCTCAACGTCGCGAACCCGCCCAGCAAATGCCCGGTCACCACCTGCGGCCACAGCTTGAGGGTCACGGTCCACATGCCGAATGCCGCTTGCGCGAAGACCACGGCCAGCAGGAACAGTGGCAACTTCAACGGCTGGCCGGGGCGGTGGCGGTTCATCCAGGCCCGGGCGGCCAGTACGGTAATCAGCAAGCCCAGGGTTCCGGCAAAGTAGCGATGGACCATCTCGTTCCAGCCTTTATGGGCTTCCACCGGGGCGTCGGGAAAATGCAGCTCGGCATGGGCCAGTTGGGCTTCGCTCTTGGGCACGCTGATGAAACCGTAGCAACCGGGCCAGTCCGGGCAGCCGAGGCCGGCGTGGGTGAGCCGGGTGTAGGCGCCCAGCAGTACGACGATCAGTGCCAGCAGCGTGGCGAACAGCGCGAGGCGAAATCCAGGTTTGGCCATGTCGATGCCCTCATCCGATGTTCGACAGTTTCAACAGGTGGCGCAGATCGTTGAGCAAGTCCTTGCCCTTGACCCGGGCGTCGTAGCGCAGCACCAGGTTGCTGTGGGGATCGATGATCCACAACTGGGCGCCGCCAGAGCCCTGGGCACCTTTCTGATAGGTCGGCAGGTCCAGTGGATAGCGTTGCAATTGCGGATATTCACGCTGCAGTTGCGCGTCATAGTCCGCGTCCAGCGGTTGTGCGATGGCCAAGGCGTGGCTGGCGCGGGACGCGTCGCGGCCGAGGCCGATCTGTACCTGGCGGGCCAGATACACCAGTTGCCGGCAATCCACCGAGCATTCCTGCGGTGCCGTGACCAGGATCTGCCAGCGCTGTTCATCGGCTTGTACGCCAATTTCTGCGCGGGTCTGGCCGGTGCCGATCATCTCGCCGTGGTAGCTGCGGCTTTGCGGCACCCAGAACTGGAATTTGTACATGCCGGTGGCCAGGATCATCGGGCCGATCACCCCGAGCACAATCAGCAGCAGTTGCAGCCGGCCCTTGCGACGGTTCTGCGCCGTGGTTGCCTCAGACGTGTTGGTTGGATTCATGGCGGTTCCCATGGTGTCTCCCTGCGTTGTGCCATCCGAGATAAAGGAAAAGGCCGAACAGTGCCGCCGCCATGGCGAACCACTGCACGGCATAACCGAGGTGTTTTTCCGGCCCCATGGCCACTACGGGCCAATCGGTCCGGTAGGCGCCGGGGCCGCTTTGTTGGCGTAATTCATAGGTGAAACCGCTGCGGCCCAGTTCGGCCCAGAGCTTGTCCGGCTCGATGGTGGTGACCAGTCGTGGCCATGCGGCGCCAGCCGGGTCGGCGTGCAGTTGGAACGTGGTGCCTGGTGCAACGTAGACCCAGGCTTGAAGGCTCATAGGTGCTTCTGGTGTGTTGAAGACCGGCGGGGTGCGTCGGTCCGGCCAGGGCAGCCAGCCGCGATTGACCAGCAACCACAGCCCGGTCCGGTGGTCGAGGAACGGTTGCAGCAACTCGACACCGACCTTGCCGTCGTGCTGGCGGTTATCCAGCAGGATGCTGTGCTCGGCGTCGAACTGGCCCTGCAGCGTGACCGGGCGAAAGGCCGGATCGCTGGTGTGCGCAAGCTCGGTGCTGTCCATCGGCGACGCCACGCGGCGCTCGGCATAATTTTCCATGAGCACGCGCTTCTGTTCGCCCCGGCTCAATTGCCAGAACCCCAGGCACACCATCACGGGCACCAGAATGGCGACCACCAGCGACGGCACGATGCCCGGCCGGAAGTGTTTCATGGCACCGTCCGAAAGCCGTCGAACGGGATAGCTATACTCACGTGCATCGCGTCCCCCCGGAGTGTTCCTGATGCTAAAAGCAGCCATCGTCCTGATGCTGATTGCCACGATCGCCAGCCTGTTCAGCGGTCTGTTTTTTCTGGTCAAGGACGACAGCAGTTCCAATCGCCTGGTCATCGCCCTGGCGATTCGGGTCAGCCTGGCCGCCGCCACCGTCGGCTTGATTGCCTGGGGTTTTTTCAGCGGCCAGTTGGTCTCCCACGCGCCCTGGTAAGGCAGGTTTCAGAGCACGTAGACGAAGATGAACAAGCCGATCCACACCACGTCGACGAAGTGCCAGTACCAACTCGCCGCTTCGAAGCCGAACTGGTGCTCGTTGTCGAAATGCCCGCGCATGATCCGCATCAGCATGACGAACAGGATGATCGTGCCGATGGTGACGTGGGCGCCGTGGAACCCGGTGAGCATGAAGAACGTTGCGCCGTAGACACCGGAGCCCAGGGTCAGGCCCAGTTCCTTATAAGCGTGAATGTATTCCTCGGCCTGGAAGCCCAGGAACGCGCAACCCAGCAACACGGTGATCGCCAGCCAGAGTTTCAGCGCGCCGCGATGGCCTTTTTTCAGGGCGTGGTGGGCGATGGTGACGGTGACACTGGAACTGACCAGCAGCACGGTGTTGAGCAGCGGCAAGCCCCAGGGGCTGATGACCTCCTTGGGCGCCGGGAAGAGTTTCGGGTCGGGGTTGTTCAGCAGCGGCCAGGCGAACTCGAAGCTTGGCCAGAGCATGTGTGACAGGCCCTTGGTGCCTTCGCCCGCCAGGCCGGGCGCCGAGATGTTGCGCACATAGAACAGCGCACCGAAGAAGGCGATGAAGAACATCACTTCGGAAAAGATGAACCAGCTCATGCCCCAGCGGAACGAGCGGTCGAGTTGTGCGCTGTACAACCCGGCGCGGCTTTCCTTGACCACCGCGCCGAACCAGCCGAACAGCATGTAGGCCACCAACAGGCCGCCGACGAAAAAGATCAGCGGGCCATGGGACTCCGGCCGTGCCGCTTTCAGGTCGTTGAACCAGGTCGCCAGGCCGTACACCGTGACGAACATCCCGACCGTGGCGATGATCGGCCATTTGCTCTGGGCCGGAACGTAATAGTGTTCGTGAGTTGCCATTTATTGTTCTCCTTATCGGGCACGCTATCGGTCAGTGTTTACAGCCACCGGTGGATGACGAGCGGTGATATCGAACAGCGTGTAGGACAGCGTCAGGTGCTTCACTTCCTTGGGCATGTCCCGGTCAACGATGAAGCGCATGGGCATTTCGATGCGTTCGCCGGGTTGCAGCACTTGCTGGGTAAAACAAAAACACTCGGTCTTGTGGAAATACGCCGCTGCGTTGCTCGGCGCGATGCTCGGAACCGCCTGGGCACTCATCGGCCGGTTGGTGGGGTTGTGGGCGACGAAGACCATCTCGTTCACCGCCCCTGGCCGGACCACCAGTTCATTGCCCTTGGGATAGAAGTCCCAGACCATGTCCACCGAATTGGTCGACAGGAACTGCACGCGAACCTGCCGAGACTCATCGACGGTTTGCTCGCCTTCATACTGCCCGGCGGTCTTGCCGTTGATGCCAAACGCCTTGCACATCACGTCGTAGATCGGCACCAGGGCAAAGCCGAAGATGAACATGGCCACCACCACCAGCAGCAGGCGAGTGACCAGTTTTTTCAGCGAAATCGACTCAGCCATGATTTCCAATCCTTACCGAGAACCCTGTGGGAGCGAGCTTGCTCGCGATAGCGGTGGGTCTGACACACCGAGTCGCCGCCATCGCGAGCAAGCTCGCTCCCACACAAGGCCCCGGTGTCATCTATTTAACTTCCGGCGGCGTAGTAAAGGTGTGATACGGCGCCGGCGACGGCACGCTCCACTCCAACCCTTCGGCCCCGTCCCATGGTTTGGCCGGTGCGGGTGGGCCGCCGCGGATGGTCTTGATCACGATGAATAGGAAGAAGATCTGCGTAGCGCCGAACATGAATGCGCCGATGGACGAAACCATGTTGAAGTCGGCGAACTGCAGGTTGTAGTCGGGAATCCGCCGGGGCATGCCCGCCAGGCCGACGAAGTGCATCGGGAAGAACGCCATGTTCATCCCCACGAACGACAGCCAGAAGTGCAGCTTGCCAAGGGTTTCGTCATACATGTGGCCGGTCCATTTCGGCAGCCAGTAGTAGGCCGAGGCGAAGATCCCGAAGATCGCGCCGGGCACCAGTACGTAGTGGAAGTGCGCGACCACGAAGTAGGTGTCCTGGTACTGGAAGTCCGCCGGGGCGATGGCCAGCATCAGCCCGGAGAAACCGCCGATGGAAAACAGGATCACGAACGCCACGGCAAACAGCATCGGCGTCTCGAAGGTCAGCGAGCCTTGCCACATGGTGCTGGCCCAGTTGAACACCTTCACCCCGGTGGGCACCGCGATCAGCAGGGTGGCGTACATGAAGAACAGCTCGCCCACCAGCGGAATGCCCACCACGAACATGTGGTGCGCCCAGACGATGAACGACAGGAACGCAATGGCTGCCGTGGCATAGACCATCGAGGTGTAACCGAACAACGGCTTGCGCGAGAAGGCCGGGATGATCGAGCTGACGGCGCCGAAGGCCGGCAGGATCATGATGTACACCTCGGGGTGGCCAAAGAACCAGAACACGTGCTGGAACAGCACCGGGTCGCCGCCGCCGGCGGCACTGAAGAAGCTGGTACCGAAGTGGATGTCCATCAGCATCATCGTCACGCAGCCGGCCAGCACCGGCATCACTGCGATCAGCAGGAACGCGGTGATCAGCCAGGTCCAGACGAACAGCGGCATTTTCATCAGGGTCATGCCGGGGGCGCGCAGGTTGAGGATGGTAGCGATCACGTTGATCGCGCCCATGATCGAACTGATACCCATCAGGTGGATGGCGAAGATGAAGAACGTCACGCTTTCCGGCGCATAGGTGGTGGACAGCGGCGCGTAGAAGGTCCAGCCGAAGTTCGGCCCGCCGCCGGGTGTGAACAACGTCGACACCAGCAGCAGGAACGCCGCCGGCAACAGCCAGAAGCTGAAGTTGTTCATGCGTGGCAAGGCCATGTCCGGCGCGCCGATCATCAGCGGGATCATCCAGTTGGCGAGGCCGACGAACGCCGGCATCACCGCGCCGAAGACCATCACCAGGCCATGCATGGTGGTCATCTGGTTGAAGAACGCCGGCTCCACGATCTGCAGGCCCGGCTGGAACAGTTCGGCGCGGATCACCATGGCGAACGAGCCGCCCAGCAGGAACATGGAGAACGCGAACCACAGGTACAGCGTGCCGATATCCTTGTGGTTGGTGGTCAGCACCCAGCGCATCAGGCCCTTGGCGGGGCCATGGGCGTGGTCGGCGCCGGCATGACCGTGGTCATCGATCACAGCACTCATGTCCTGTCTCCTTCGAACGAGTGGGCTGGACGGCGCGGGGCGTTGAGCCCCGACCGGTTGCGGGAACAAGCGTCAGGCCGGCTCATTTGCTTTCCGCCTGTTTGAGTTCCAGCACTTCTTTAGGCGTAACCATGTCGCCCTTGTTGTTGCCCCAGGCGTTACGTTCATAGGTCACGACCGCAGCGATATCGACTTCCGACAACTGCTTGCCGAATGCGGCCATGGCGGTGCCGGGTTTGCCGTGGAAGACGATGCTCAGGTGATCAGCCTTGGGCCCGGTGGCAATCTTCGAGCCCTTGAGCGCCGGGAACATCGGCGGCAGGCCCTGGCCTTCAGCCTGGTGACAGGCCACGCAGGTGGTGTGGTAGATCTTGTCGCCGCGTTCCTTGAGCTCGTCCAGGGTCCATTCCTTGCTGGTCAGCTCTTTGAGCTGCGCAGCTTCGGCCTTGCGTTCGCCCAGCCACTTTTCGTAGTCGGGCTTGCTCTTGACCTCCACCACGATCGGCATGAAACCGTGGTCCTTGCCGCACAGCTCGGCGCATTGGCCGCGATACAGGCCGGGCTTGTCGACGCGGGTCCAGGCTTCGTTGACGAACCCGGGAATCGCATCGCGCTTGACCGCAAAGGCCGGCACCCACCAAGAGTGGATCACGTCGGCGGAGGTCACCAGAAAGCGCACCTTGGCATCGACCGGCAGCACCAGCGGCTTGTCGACTTCCAGCAGGTAATGCTCGCCCTTGGCGCTCTGGTTATGGATTTGTTCGGCGGGGGTGGCCAGGTTGCTGAAGAACTCGACGTCCTGGCCCAGGTATTTGTAGTGCCATTTCCATTGATAGCCGGTGATCTGGATATCGATGTCCGACTCGCTGGAGTCGTACATCTTGATCAGGGTGGCCGTGGCAGGAATCGCCATGGCTACCAGGATCAGGAAGGGCACGATGGTCCAGAGGATTTCGACGCGGGTGTTTTCGTGGAAATGCGCGGCATTCTGGCCGGTTGAGCGGCGGTGCATCATCATCGACCAGAACATGGCGCCGAAGACGATGATGCCGATGACCACACAGATCCAGAAGATGGTCATGTGCAAGTCGAACACTGCATTGCTGATCTGTGTCGCTCCAGGCGCCATATTCACAGTCCAGGCCGCTTGCGCCTGGCTGAAAATCGACCACAACAGGAGGCCCATCCATACGTGTGGATGTCGCGTCATTGCGGGTTCCCCTTATCGTTCTTGTTATCCCGTAGGCTTAACGCCTGCGGCAAGGGAGAGCGGCTACATCAGACTGCGAACTCGACCGCCGTGCCTTGCTGCATATGCATCGGGTGTCATCAGCTAACTCCATTCCAACCCGAGTATAGACAGCGACTGCAACCTCGCAACGCGATGGCGTAAATCGTTTGAAACAGACAGGGCTTGCGCTAGAGCCCGCGAATGGAGAAGGATGCGAACCTGAGTGATGGCAAACCGATATAACTTATGATGTATCAAGGATGAGACGGTTATGAAAAATAGGTCTTAGGAGTGTTTTTGCGCCAGCTAAGTTATGTCTTCCCTATTTCATTGCCTTGTTTCCTGGAGTTTTCATGAACACCGCCGCATTGCGCGAGCAGATCGAAAAAGCCCAACAACACGAAGCCGAGACCGGCCAATTGACCCGTCAGCTGGAAGCCCAGTTGCCGAACCTGCACGCCGCCATTCAACTGCCGGACATTGATGCCAAGGGCGTCATGACTCGCTTTGTCACCGCTTATATCGAGCAGGTGCCGGACCTGCTGGATGCCGCCAACGAGGTGGCTCGCGAGGCCGGCATCGAATCGCAGATCAAGCCGGTGCTGAAAATCGCCGAGCAGTTTTTCCTCCAGCCGCCCAAGTTGATGGAAGGCCACGTCGGCCTGGACGGCCTGTTGGATGAGGCCTACCTGGCTCACCGGCTGGTGGAGGAGGTCAACGATTTGTACATCAAGCATTTCAGCCAACCGCTGATCCCGCTGGACATGACGGTCGCCAACCTGATCGCTCACCATTTGATCGGCGAACCGTTCGCCAACCAGTTGGATGAAGCCGTGCACCACGCGGTGGATGAAATGCTCGACGAAGACAGCTTTGCGCTGGAGTCGGTGGAGACTTACCGTGACAAGCTGGGCAGCCCGGACACCGGCGCTGCCTGGAAGCGCTGGCCGTGCCTGTCGCGCCAGTTGGGCGTTGGGCTGGAGCTGGATCAGCCAGCGGCTTGATTCCGCAGAGACACAGATCCCTGTGGGTGTTCACAATAATTGTGTTCACCGCAAAACCCTGTGGGAGCGAGCTTGCTCGCGATTGCATTGGACCAGCAACATCGAAGTTGGCTGATACACCGCTATCGCGAGCAAGCTCGCTCCCACATTTGGACTTGAGTGTCAGGCAGAGGCTGCGCCAACTCCTACCGTGGTACGCAACCGCCCTTCCAACCTGCGCTTGAGCCCGCGGGATTCGATCAGCAGCTTCGAACCCTTGCTGGCATTCGCCCGGCCCCACTCTTCCAGCAACTCCAGGCATGAATGGTCGATGTAGCTCAGGTTATTGAGCGGCACATGCACGGTCGCGCCTGTCGGTATGGTGCCCAGCACCTGGGTCAGTGCCGGGACCTTGAGGAAGGTCGCCGCGCCTACCAGCCGCAGCTCCATCTCACCGTCCTTGGGGAGGTCGATCAGGCTGATTTTCAGGCGCGAGGCTTTCCAGGCCAGTTTTGCCAGGGTCAGGCCGAAACCGATCAGCACGCCAGTCAGCAGGTCGGTAAAGATGATTGCCAGGGCCGTCGCGGCATAAGTGAACATCGGCATTCGGCCATAGCGGCCCAGGCTGCGAAATGCCTTGAGGTCCACCAGTTTGAAACCGGTGTACACCAACACACCCGCCAGGCTTGCCACTGGAATGCTCTGCAGCACGCTGGACAGCAATAGCACGAAGAGCAACAACCAAAGGCCGTGGAAAATCGTCGACATCCGAGTGGTGGCCCCGGCCTGGACGTTGGCCGAGCTGCGCACGATCACCCCGGTCATCGGCAAGGCGCCGAGCAGGCCGCAAAGCATATTACCGATACCCTGGGCCGACAGTTCGCGGTCAAAGTCCGCACGTTCACCGCTGTGCATGCGGTCCACGGCAGCGGCCGACAACAGGGTTTCGGCGCTGGCAATGAAGGCCACGGCGAACGCGGCGATCAGCAACGTGGGATCGGCCAGGTTCAGCAGGTCCGCCGGGCGCAGCCAATCAATGGCTTCGGCGAGATTTTCCGGGACTTCCACACGCTTGACCTGCAAGGCCAGCATCAGGCTGGCGATGGTCGCCAAGCCTACACCGAGCAGCGCGCCGGGGATGAAGCGCAGGCTGTGGGGGCGAAACTTTTCCCACAACCACATCACCGCAATCGTCGACAGACCGAGCAGCCCGGCCTGCCAGCCGAAGGACGGCAACGCCTGAGCCACTGCCGCCGGGAACGCCGTCAGGTTATCCAGCCCTGAAGGTTTGGGCGCCGCGTCGAGCATCACATGGACCTGGGACAATACGATCAGCACGCCGATACCCGCCAGCATCCCGTACACCACCGCAGGCGCGGTCACCCGGAACCAGCAGCCCAGGCGAAAGCGCCCGGCCAGCAGTTGCAGAAGCCCCGCCAACAGCAGGATCGGCCCGAGCATCGCCACGCCATGCTGGCGCACCAGCTCGAAGACCAGCACCGCCAAGCCGGCGGCCGGGCCACTGACTTGCAGCTTTGAGCCGGCCAGAAAACCCACTACCAGGCCACCGATGATGCCGGTGATCAGGCCTTTGGCCGGCGGCAGGCCGGACGCAATGGCGATGCCCATGCACAAGGGCAGCGCCACCAGAAACACCACCACCGAAGCCAACAGCTCCCGTGGCAGAACAGCTTTTAATTGAGCAGCACGCATGGCGACTCTCCCGCAGTTTTCTTCAGGCATGGCAAGGCCCTACCGCTCAAACAGCGGCAAGGCTTGAACCACACAAGGATGTTTAGGAGTGGTTAGAAGCGCGCTTTGGGCGTCGCCACCGGTATCGGATGGCTGCCATCGAGCGGCAGGAAACGTCCCTGGTCCGCGTCGTAGGCTTTGATCTCGCTGGTTTCGATGTTGTACACCCAGCCGTGGATGAACAACTGACCGTTAGCCATGCGCGAGGCCACCGAAGGGTGGGTTCGCAAGTGTTGCAACTGCGCGATCACGTTCTCTTCGGTGAGGATGGGCATGGTCTGCTTTTCATCACCGCACGGGCAGTTGTCGTGGACCATGGTCTTGGCCACTTCGGCGTGGCGCAGCCAGGCTTTTACCGTGGGCATTTTTTCCAGGGTGTCAGGGTTGAGCACTGCACGCATGGCGCCGCAATCGGAATGGCCACATACAATGATGTGCTGCACACCGAGGGCCAGCACGGCGTATTCGATGGCGGTGGAAACACCACCGTTCATCTGCCCGTAAGGCGGAACGACGTTGCCGACGTTGCGGGTCACGAACAGGTCGCCTGGGGAGCTATGGGTGATCAATTCGGGCACGATGCGCGAATCGGCGCAGGTGATGAACATCGCCCGGGGTTTTTGGGCGGTGGCGAGTTTCTTGAAGAGTTCTTCCTGTTGCGGAAAGATCTCGTGATGGAAATGCAAAAAGCCGTCAACAATATGCTGCAGCGCTGCATCGGCGGTTTCCGCCTCCGGTTGGGCTGAAGCCGACGCAGCCAACGGCTGTTTATCCTTGTCACTCATGATTCATCCTCTTTGAGACGCCAGTGGCTGGTTAAAAAACGTCCAGGTCGAAATCCCCGACCTGTCAGTCACTCGATGAACAAGGTAGCGGCCGAAACTTAACTCAAACTGAATCGAAGGCTCTAGGACGTATCTTCCGAGGTATGAACAATGCACGTGAAGCGCCTGAACGCTCGGTGTTCGAAACCCAATTTACGGTCAACTGTATTTAAATCAAGGACATCTGTCGGCCCGGCGGACAAAAGGCCTGGCAATCGAGATTGTAGCCTTCGCGACGATCGAGCCCCAGGCGCTTGATCGCTTTGCTGAAGCGCTGGGCCAGGAGGTCGGCGAAAGGGCCTTCACCGCGCATTCGAGTACCGAACTGGCTGTCGTAGAGCTCGCCGCCACGGCTCTGGCGGACCAGGCTCAGCACATGGGCGGCGCGCTGCGGGTAGTGCGCTTGCAACCATTGTTCGAACAGCGGCGCCACTTCCAACGGCAGGCGCAACATGATGTAGGCGGCACTCTGTGCGCCAGCGGCATGAGCCTCGGCCAGCAGGCTTTCGATCTCGCTGTCATTGATCATCGGGATCATCGGCGAACACAGCACGCCCACAGTAATACCCGCCTCGCGCATGACCTTGATCGCCCGCAGCCGCGCCTTGGGTGCCGCCGCACGGGGTTCGAGAATGCGCTTGAGTTCATCGTCCAGGGTGGTAAGGCTGATCATCACCGCCACCAGGCGCTGCTGCGCCAGTTCGGTCAGCAGGTCCAGGTCGCGCAGGATCAGCGAGCCCTTGGTCACGATAGTCACTGGATGACGGTAGCGCAGCAGCACCTCCAGGATTCTGCGGGTGATTCGCTGTTCGCGTTCGATGGGCTGGTAAGGGTCGGTATTGGAGCCCAGGTTGATCGGCGCACATTGATAGCCGCGCTTGGACAGCTGTTGCTCCAGCACATCGGCGGCGTTGGTCTTGGCGATCAGCTTCGTTTCGAAATCCAGCCCGGGCGACATGTCCCAGTAAGCATGGCTGGGCCGCGCATAGCAGTAGATGCAGCCGTGTTCACAGCCACGGTAGGGATTGATGGAGCGATCGAAAGGAATATCCGGCGAGGTGTTGCGGGTGATGATGGTCTTGGCTAGCTCAATGCGCACTTCGGTGCCTTGGGTGGGCGGGACTTCCTGATACCAGCCGTCATCTTCGGCCACCGAGCGATTCGGGGCAAAGCGGTTATGCGGGTTGGTCGCGGTGCCGCGGCCGCGGGGTGGAAGGGAGGCTGTCATGGGCATACTCCGAATTGCTGTATGTGCATACAGTATTCGTTGTATTCGATTAAGGCCAGTGCCATTCAGCGGCCCGGCCTGCGCTGCAATAAGCCCTGGCTGAGCGTTCACAACGCTTTGACGTTCTCCTCACAGGCTTTTAACCGGGGCGAGACGAAACTGAACGCTTCGATTTTTTCGTTTCCGGTCCACACATGCCCAAGCGTCCTTTCCGTTCACTGCTCTGCCTGACGTTACTCATGCTGTTTGCTGACTCTGTGGTCCAGGCGGCTGACTTCGCAGAGTCCAGACCTGCTGACTGGGCCCAGCCGGTGGAAAAGCATTACAACCTTTACCAGATGTCGCCGACGCTTTATCGCAGCTCCTTGCCGGACGGTGGTGCCTTGCCTCTGCTGACGAAACTCAAGATCGGTACGGTCATCACGTTTTTGCCGGATTCGGATGCAAGCTGGTTATCCGTCCCCGGTATCCAGCAAGTGCAGTTGCCTTATCGCACCAATCATGTCGACGACAGCGACATACTCAAGGCCCTGCGCGCCGTTCAGGCGGCCGAAGCCAAGGGGCCGGTGCTGATGCACTGCAAGCACGGGTCAGACCGCACCGGGCTGGTGGCAGCCATGTACCGGGTGGTCGTGCAGGGTTGGAGCAAAGAGGACGCCTTGAACGAAATGACGGAAGGCGGCTTCGGTGACAGCCATCACTTCAAGGATGGGGTTCGCTACGTGGTGCAGGCCGACGTCGAAAAACTTCGTGCTGCATTGGCCAACGGCGATTGCAGCACCAGCGTCTTTGCACTTTGCTCGCTGAAAAGCTGGGTCAATTCGACCACGACGGCCCGTCACCTTGACCCCCAGATGAGCCTTCCCGAGCAATGATTGGCGGCGTGCCTGAAAAGGCCGCGATGGATTCGGACAGCGGTCGTGAATCGCCCGGCCCGAAGATTGTTTCGCGCAAAGCCTGACCGGTTGCCGCGTTGAACACCCCGTCGCGCTTGAATCGCTGGAACACGGTGAGCGCTAATTCCTTCGACCAGGCATAGGCGTAAATCCTGGCCGCATAGCCGGTCACCATGTAATCCAGGCCATTGGGCCAGCGTTCGTTCGCGGACACGGGCAAATGCCCGAAGTGCGCGTTGATCTGATCGAACACCTGCTGGACGGTGCGCCCATCGCCATGGCTCTGGTGCAGTTCCATATCGAACAGTGCGTTGCGCAGCAGCAGGGCGGTTTCCCAACTGGCCTGGGTGTTGGCGAAGGTCAACAATTGATCAGCGATCTTGTCAGGCATCGCCGCACCCGTCTGGTAGTGCTTCGACACGCGGACCAGGCATTGCTTGGAGAAGCACCACTGTTCGAACAACATGCCGGCAAACTCGGACGTATCGCGGGACAGGTCGGTGATGCCGGAAACGTCGCGGTACTCTGCCCGGGTCAGTACATGCTGCAGGCAATGGCCGAACTCATGGAACAGAATGCGCAACTGCAGGTGGTCGAGCACGGCCGGCTGGTCGCCTGAGCCGCGTGGCAGCCAGCCATGCAGGATGGCGATAGGGTGCCGAGGGCGTCCCTCGGCGGTGACGTAGCGGTTTCGCAGGGTGGTGGTATTGGGATAACCGTTGCGGGTCGCATCGCCGAACGGATCGAAATACAGGTAGCCAATGACCAGCTCCCATTCGCGGACTTCGAAAAGACGCACCTCGGGATGCCAGGTTGCTACATCCTGACGCTCGATGAAATCCACCCCGAACAGCTCCTTGGCGATCAGCAGTAGCTGGGCAAACGTCGACTCCAGGGGAAACCAGGCGCTGAGGGCATGCCGGGAGGTTCCCGTCACCTGCTGGCGAAGCTTTTCCGCCAGGTAAGGACAATCCCAGGGCTGGAGCTCACTGAAACCCTGCTGGCGGGCAAATGCCTTGAGCTGTTCTGCGTCGTTGGCAAAAGCGCCTTGGTGCAGGGCCAGCTGCCCTCGCAGGAATGTCGTGACCTGTTCGGCGGACTCGGCTTGCTCTGGTTCGACAGCCATCTGAGCGAAATTCCCGTAGCCGAGTGAGGTCGCGTAGCGGTGGCGGTCCTCCAGCAATTGCTTGAGCACCTTGCCGTTGTCGAACTGGCCGGCCTGGGGGCCCTGGTCCGATGCGCGGGTGCTGTAGGCCACATACAGCTCTTGGCGCAAAAGGCGATTGTCGGCATAGGCCGTGACGATGCCAAATGACTCGTCGTTGAGCGTCAGCAACCATCCCGCGCGCCCGGCTTCGCGCGCCTGGCGGGCCATTTGCTGCTTGAAAGCGCTGGGCAGGCCACTCAATTGGGCCTCATCGTCGAAGGTTTTACTCCAGGCGTTATTGGCTTTGTGCAGGTTTTCCAGAAACAGCTGTTGAGCCCCTTGGATGCGACGCTTCAAGGCGACCAGGCCGGCCTGAGCAGTGGGTGCCAGAAAATTCTGGCGAAACTGTCGCAGGATTTTTTCCAGGACGCGTTTACGTGCCGGTTCGAAATGCCGGGCAATCTGGCTGTCTGCCAGGCGCTGATAAAGCTGGAACAGTTGCGGATGCTGTCTCAGCCAGCGCTGGAAATCATGCAGCCGCTCCGTGCAGTCCAGTGAAGCCTGTGCCCATTCGTCTCCCGTCCTGGTCGAGGCCAGAAGATCCAGCAGCGCGTCGAAACCTTCCAGCCGCGTGTGGATTTCATCCATGGCCAGCACCAGGTCGTCCCAGGTGGGAAACGCTGCCTGGGTCTTGATGATATGGGCCACCTGGACGCGGCTTTCGGCAAGGATCCGGTCGAGGGCCGGTGAGAAATGCCTGGCTTGGATCCGGGCAAAAGGCGGCAGGTCATAGGCCTGCAACAGCGGGTTGTCAGCGTGGGGCATGGAAGCCTTCCTGTCTGTGGACTTGATGAACAAGTCTGGGCAGGAAGGCCGCAAGCGCGGCGGTATATATGTATCGCTTCCGGGCCAGGCGGCCCGGAAGGTGATGCCGAAGATTTCAGTCGGGTTTTTTCTTCAACTTGGGGTTGGGGAAAAACTGTACCGCCTGAACCTTGGCATCCGGCACCTTAAGCGCCGACGTATTGACCCGGGTGCCCAATTCCTTGGGCACCGACAGACCTTGTTCGTTGAGCGTGTCGGAATAACCGCAGGCCACACATTCGCGGTGCGGCACGCCGTCTTCACTCCACATCATCAACTTGTCCGGCTCACTGCACGCCGGGCAGACCGCCCCGGCGATAAAGCGTCTCTTGGTAATCACAGGCCCCTCGCTCATGCTGCCGCGTCCTCGGTCAGGCCGCTGTGGCGCAAGAGTGCGTCAATCGACGGCTCACGGCCACGGAAGTCGACGAACAGCACCATCGGCTCCTGGGAGCCACCACGGGCCAGGATTGCCTCACGGAAGGCACGACCGGTGTCGGCGTTGAGCACGCCGTCCTCTTCGAACTTGGAGAACGCATCGGCCGACAACACTTCTGCCCATTTGTAGCTGTAATAACCCGCCGCGTACCCGCCCGCGAAAATGTGCGCGAAGCTGTTGGGAAAGCGGTTGTAGGCCGGCGGACGCATGACCGACACCTCATCGCGCACCCCTTCAAGCACTTGCGCCACGCTGCGACCGTCGCCGTGGGTAGCGTGCAGTTCGAAGTCGAACAGAGAGAACTCCAACTGGCGGACCATCATCAGGCCGGACTGGAAGTTTTTCGCCGCGAGCATTTTTTCCAGCAGGTCCTGGGGCAGCGGCTCACCGGTTTCGTAGTGGCCGGAAATCAGCGCCAGGCCTTCAGGCTCCCAGCACCAGTTCTCCATGAACTGGCTCGGCAGCTCCACGGCATCCCAGGCCACGCCGTTGATGCCGGACACGCCAGCGTGCTCGACGCGGGTCAGCAAGTGGTGCAGGCCATGGCCGAACTCGTGGAACAGGGTGGTGACTTCGTCGTGGGTCAGCAGCGCCGGTTTGCCGCTGTCGGCCGGGGTGAAGTTGCACACCAGGTTCGCCACAGGGCTTTGCAACACGCCATCGATCGTACGGCGACGGTCGCGGGCGCCGTCCATCCAGGCGCCGCCACGCTTGTTGGCGCGGGCGTAGAGGTCGAAGAAGAAACGCCCGACGTGCTGGCCGTTTTCCTTGATTTCGAACAGGCGCACGTCTGGATGCCAGGTGTCGAAGCCTTTGAGTTCAGTGATCTCGATGCCGTAGAGGCGTTGCACGATGGCGAACAGACCGCCCAGCACCTTATCGATCGGGAAATACGCACGCAGGGCTTCCTGGGCCACGCTGTAACGCTGCTGGCGCAGTTTTTCACCGTAGAAACCGCTGTCCCAGCTTTGCAGGTCGGGGCAGCCCTGTTCGGCGGCGAAGGCCTTCAGTTGTTCCAGGTCCAGGGCGGCAAACGGTTTGCTGCGCTTGGCCAGGTCCCGCAGGAAACTGAGCACCTGGTCGCTGGATTCAGCCATTTTGGTCGCCAGGCTCAATTCGGCGAAGTTGGCGAAACCCAGCAGTTGGGCCAGTTCCTGGCGCAGGTCGAGGATCTGCTCCATCACCGGGCCGTTGTCGTTCTGGCCGGCATTCGGGCCTTGGTCGGAGGCGCGGGTGCAGTACGCTGCGTAGACTTCTTCACGCAGGGCGCGGTCTTCGGCGTAGGTCATCACTGCGTAGTAGCTGGGGAATTCCAGGTTGATCAGCCAACCGTCCAGCTCTTTGGCCTGGGCGGCCGCAGCCATTTGCGCCTTGGCCGAATCGGTCAGGCCGGCGAGGGTGGCTTCGTCGGTGACGTGCTTGGTCCAGGCCTGGGTCGCGTCCAGCAGTTGGTTGGAGAAACGGCTGCCCAGTTCGGACAGTTTGCTCTGCACCTCGGCGTAGCGCTTCTGCTGCTCGGGTGGCAGGTCGATGCCCGACAGGCGGAAGTCACGCAGGGAATGTTCCAGGATGGTTTTCTGCGCGACGTCGAAACCTGCGGCTTCAGGGCTGCTCGCCAGGGCTTCGAACGCCTGGAACAGCTCGCGGTTCTGGCCCAGCTCCGTGGAGTAAGCACTCAGCGCCGGCAGGCAGGCCTCGTAGGCTTCACGCAGTTCGGGGCTGTTGCGCACGGCGTTCAAATGGCTCACCGGGCTCCAGGCGGCGCCCAGGCGATCATTGAGCTCGTCCATCGCCAGCACCAGGCCGGCCCAGGTCGGCTGCGTGCCCTGGGTCTTGAGGATCTCGGCGATGGCGGCACGGTTGTCAGCCAGGATCTGCTCGATGGCCGGTTGCACGTGCTCGGCACGGATCGTCGAGAATGGCGGCAGGTCGTAGGACTGCAAAAGAGGGTTGTTCACGCTCACGGTTGACACCTTGGCTGGAAGAAACATGGGCCCATCTTAATTACAATCGACGTTCACCGCAGCTAGCAGCGCCTATCACCGGATAAGAGAGAGCCTATCGTGACCCTTCGCACGTACCAGAATCACCGCCCACGGCTTGCCCGCGGCGCTTTTGTCGACAGCACCGCAGTGGTGATCGGCGACGTCGAAATCGGCGAAGACAGCTCCGTCTGGCCGCTGACGGTCATTCGCGGCGACATGCACCGCATCCGCATCGGTGCCCGCACCAGCGTCCAGGATGGTTGCGTGCTGCACATCACCCACGCCGGCCCCTTCAATCCCGATGGCTTCCCGCTGTTGATCGGCGACGACGTGACTATCGCCCACAAAGTCATGCTCCATGGCTGCACCGTGGGCAGCCGCATCCTGATCGGCATGGGCAGCATCGTCATGGACGGCGCGGTGGTCGAAGATGATGTGATCATCGGCGCCGGCAGCCTCGTACCACCGGGCAAACGCCTGGAAAGCGGCTTCCTGTACGTGGGCAGCCCGGTGAAACAGGCCCGGCCACTGACCGACAAGGAACGCGCCTTCTTCACCTACAGCGCGGCGAACTACGTGAAGCTCAAGGACCTGCACCTGGCCGAAGGCTACGACCAGCCCTGAATCGTTGGTCATCGCCCCCTACTTGTCTGATTCATCGTGGCGAGGGAGCTTGCTCCCGCTTGACCGGGCTGGCGCTCCAGTGCGAGGCACCCACAACGTCGCGATACCGTCCCAGGAACTGCCATGCATTACCAGACCGTACTGTTCGACCTCGACGGCACCCTCACCGACCCTCGCGAGGGCATCACCCGTTCGATCCAATTCGCCTTGAGCAAACTGGGCATCGACGAACCCGACCTGACCCGCCTCGAACACTTCATCGGGCCGCCGCTGTTGCAGGCTTTCATGCAGTTCTACGATTTCGACGAAGCGAAAGCCTGGGAGGCGGTGAATTTCTATCGCGAGCGGTTCAAGGTCACCGGGCTGTACGAAAACCGGGTCTTCGAAGGCGTGATGCCTCTGCTGGAAACCTTGGGCGACCAAGGGCGGCAACTGTACATCGCCACCTCCAAGCCCTGGGTTTTCGCCCGGGAAATCGCCCGGCACTTCGACTTCGCCCGGCACTTCAAGGTGATCTATGGCAGCGAACTGGACGGCACCCGCACCAACAAGGTCGAGCTGATCGCCCACCTGATGGCTGAAGAGGAGCTCGAACCGACCAGTACGTTGATGATCGGCGACCGCAAACACGACTTGATTGGAGCTCGCAGCAATGGCTTGGATGCGGCAGCGGTGGGGTATGGGTTTGGCAGCCATGAGGAGCTGAGTGCCGAGCGCCCGGCGTATCACTTCCAGACGTTGGATGAGTTGCATCAGGCGTTTTTGCGGGGTTAGTCACATTGCTATCGCGGGCAAGCCTTGCTCCCACAAGGGGGTATGTCACTGAGGTCTATTGTGGGAGAGAGCCTGCTCGCGATGAGGCCGGGTCAGTCAACAGACGTCTTCGATTCTGCCAGCGCCTTCAATGCCGCTTTGCGCTTATCAGCAGGCAACTTGCCTAGCTTTTCCACAGCGGCATAAAACGCAGTCCAGTCCTTGCGCTCTTGCTGGAACAGCGCCGCAAACGCCGGCACCCACTGGTCATACAAACCAAACGGTAATAACCGTGCATTGTTCAGTGGCGCATAGACCCAGGCGTCATAGCGTTTGTCGCCTGCCCACTGGCTGTCGCGCAGTTGCTGATAGTCGGCGCGCAGGCGGTCGAATTCCTCTGCTTTGCGTTGGCGCATCTGTTCGGCCGGCAGGGGCAGGGTGTAGAGCTTTTCCAGGCGCTGGCGGGTGTCGAGGATCAGTTGGATGAACTGGTCACGCTGGCGCAGCTGTTTGCCGTTATCCGGCGCTAGCCCGCGGCTGGCGCGCCATTGCCGGGTGCCCTCCTGTTCGACGAAGGTGGCGAAGGATTCGTTGAATTCAGTGTCGTCCTTTACATAGAACCGCTGGTGCGCCAGTTCATGAAAGATCAACGTCGCCAGGCGTTCGTCGCCCCAATGCATCATCGAACTCAGGATCGGGTCGTTGAACCAGCCCAGCGTCGAATAAGCCTCTACGCCGCCTATCGACACATCCATGCCCTGCAAGCGCTGCAATGCGGCCTCGCCACGGGCGGCGCCCTGGCTGTAGTAGCCGCGATACGCCACGCAACCGGCAATCGGGAAGCAGTGGTTTTGCGGTGCCAGGGAAAACTCTGGCGTGGCGAAGACATTCCAGACGACGAAGGGGCGGCCAATGTCCGCATACAGGCGGTAGCTTCTATTGTCCGGCAGGTGCAGGTGCGCACTGGCGAATGTTCGGGCTTTGCGGGCCTGGGCCAGATGAGCGCGCAATTTGGGATCGCGGGCGGGGTCGGCAATCACTTGGTCAATCGGCTCGCGGGCCTGCAACAGTCGCAGTTGCCCGCTAGCGAGCTGACTGTAGTAACCGACGCTTGCACAACCGTTGAGTGACAAAAGCAGGAGGCCTGGAAACAAAATCCGGAAAACACGGTCGAGTAACCGATGGCTTGAACGTGGCCTGATCAATTGGAATCACCCTGGGAAAGTCTGCCCACAAGACTATCTCGCCTGCCTGGAGCTTCGCTATGCGCGTGTTGATGCTGACGAGTGGCCTGTTGCTGCTGACCGGTTGTGCCGGTTTGCCTGACCCTGATCCATCCCAAGCGTGGATCGACCTGGGAAACCATCAGGACACCGCCCTGCAAGCGCTGGAAGTCGATGACAAAACATCCGTGGACCGACGTTATTTTGAAGTGCAGCCCGGCAGCCATGAGCTCACGGTGCGCTATCAGTTTGCCGTCGACCCCGGCAACATTGGCCCGGATGCCGAGCCGCTTTGGCGCGATTGCCGGTTGAACGTGAAGTTCAAGGACTTTAACGCCGGCCAGCGCTACCAGTTGCAGGCCGGCAGCATCGGGTTCCGGCCATGGGCCAAGCTATACGATCAACAGCGCAAAGTGGTCGGGCAAGGTACACCGGCGGGCTGCCAGCAAAGCCGATCGGCGTTATGCTCATGGCCTGAATTTCAGGAAGCACACCATGCGCCTACACATGCTGTTACTGGCTCTCGTCTCTATGGGCGGTTGCGCATCGAGCCCGCTACCCTCGGTCGATCCGAACATGGCCTGGGTCGATTTCGCGACACCTGCGCCGGGCGGCAAGGTGTTAATGGCTGAAAAACTGGATGGCCAACGATTGCGGGACGGACGCTTCTTCCAGGTTTCGCCGGGCAGTCATGAATTGGAAGTGCGTTTTGACTTCGAGGTTTTTGGCGGTGGGGGGCTGGGAATGCTAAGCGAGCCTCAAGAACGACTGTGCTATCTGACCGTGCGATACGATCATTTCGAGGCCGGCCAGCGCTATCGCCTGGAGGCGCGCAACCTGGCGTTCACCCCCAGTGCCCGGCTCTATAATGCCAAGCGAGAAATTGTTGCCGAAGATCGTCAAGACCACTGCATTCCGTAGCGTTTCTTAACCATCGTTCTTCTGGTAAATGATTTTCTTCGTACCGTTCTCGCAACTGCCCACCACCATGTTCTGGTCGTGGACCTCGTCGTTGGTGACGATTTCCAGCGTGTAGGACGACACGTTATTTGCCTGAATCTTCGCTTCGATTTCCGCTTTCAGTTCCTCACAGGATTTGGGCGCCGCAAGGGCTGATGTAGCGAATGCACAACCGATGACTACCAGGGCAAATCGTTTCATGTACGAATTCCTCATTGCAGCGCGCACTGCCTATGCGCTGAAACTGCAGGTGTGCATTCGACCACAATTGCGTCAGTGGAAACAGATCGCCCATCCTCGGAAAAATCGCAGCCTTCAGCAATGCCTGCAAAGGCTGCGATCCCTTCAACGCCTCAGCTCACCAGTGTCGCATCCAATGTGATCCTTGCATTCAGCACCTTGGAAACCGGGCAACCTTCCTTGGCCTTTGTGCTCAGCTCGTCGAATTGTGCCTGGGTGGCGCCAGGGATTTTCGCCTTCAGTACCAGCTTCACCGCCGTAATCGCAAAGCCGCCATCGACCTGATCCAGAGTGACTTCGGCGTTGGTGTCGATACTGTCGGCCTTGAGCCCGGCATCGCCGAGGATCATTGAAAATGCCATGGAAAAGCAGCCGGCATGGGCCGCGCCGATCAGTTCTTCAGGGTTGGTCCCCTTGCCACCCTCGAAGCGGGCCTTGAAACCATAGGGTGCTTCGCGCAACACGCCGGTTTCCGTGGAGATGGAACCGATGCCGGTTTTCAGGTCGCCTTCCCAGTGAGCCGATGCTTTCTTGATGATAGCCATGTCTGCCTCCTCAATATCCGGCGCGAGGTTCGCGCCTGGGTGTTTTTCGTTGTCAGGGTTGTGAGGATAGACCGCCCAATAAAGTTCATCCTGTCGATTAGCCGACCGATTTAGTAGGAAAATTCGCTGCTGCTATTGAAACTCGGGTATATGCCCACATTGCATGGAACACACCTATAGAAACGGCAGGCTTTTGCCCGTAGGAAAAGCCCGGAACGCCGTTGGAGATCCCGGCCCATGAAACAGCTGTCCGAAGTGAAATTCTCAACCCTCGACCTGGTGCCTGTGCGCGCCGACGGCAACGCCGCCCAGTCCTTGCGTAATTCTCTGGACCTGGCACAGCACGTGGAAAAGTACGGCTACACCCGCTTCTGGGTGGCCGAGCACCACAACATGGATGGCATCGCCAGCTCCGCGACCGCCGTGCTGCTGGGCTATCTGGCGGGAGGCACTTCGACGATTCGCGTCGGCTCCGGCGGGGTGATGCTGCCCAACCATGCGCCGTTGATCATCGCCGAACAGTTCGGCACTCTGGAAAGCCTTTACCCCGGCCGAATCGACCTGGGGCTGGGCCGTGCACCCGGCTCCGACCAGATGACGGCCCGGGCGTTGCGTCGCGAGCGCTCCGGCAGTGCTGACGATTTCCCCGAGGACGTGGCTGAGCTGATGCGCTATCTCGGCCCGCGCACCCCGGATCAACGCATCATCGCCATGCCTGGCACCGGCACCAACGTGCCGGTATGGCTACTGGGTTCTAGCCTGTTCAGTGCGCAATTGGCCGGTGAACGTGGCTTGCCCTACGCCTTCGCCTCGCATTTCGCACCGCGCTATATGCACGAGGCGATCCGCATTTACCGCAACCACTTCAAGCCGTCGGCGGTGCTCGACAAGCCTTATGTGATGCTCGGCGTGCCGCTGGTAGCGGCGGACACCGATGAACAGGCCGATTACCTGGCGACGTCGGTGTATCAACGGATCCTGGCACTGATGCGCGGCCAGAGCCTGGTGCAACGTCCGCCGGTCGAATCCATGAACGGTCTCTGGCTGCCCCATGAGAAAGAAGCGGTTGGCGATTTCCTTGGCTTGGCCATGGTCGGTGGTCCGCAGAAGATCCGCGCCAAGCTGGAGGTGCTGATCGAGCAAACCCAGGCGGACGAGCTCATTTTCACCAGCGACCTGTATGAGCATGCCGATCGCTTGCACTCTTATGAGTTGTTGGCGCAGGTCATGAAAGGCTGAACGACGTGCATAAAAAAGCCGACGCGTTGCGTCGGCTTTGACGTACGCGCAGATCAGCCGCGCTTGTAGACGACTTCCTTCGTACCGCTCTCACAGGTACCGACGACTTTTCCGTCAGTCGCTGCGCCTTTATCGACAATTTCCAGCGAATAACCTGACACGCCCTTGGCATCGAGCTTCGCTGCGATTTCGCTTTTCAGCTCCTCACAGGGCTTACCGGCCGCAAATGCACCACCCGCAAGGCTCAGCAAACCCAGGGCCATCATCAACTTTTTCATCGCTCGCACTCCTTGGTCGGATCAAATAGGGCAGGTATAGCAAAGGCATGATGCGCATACCATAGCGCATAGCCATTCCCTATGGCACTCCGCCAGCGTGCAAGTTCACTGTCCCTCAGCTATTCACAATCCGGAACCCGACCTTGAGGGTGACCTGGAAGTGCGCGGCCCGGCCGTTTTCGATGTGTCCGCGGGTTTCCGTGACTTCGAACCATTCCAGGTGCTTGAGGCTTTTGCTGGCTTCGGCCAGAGCGTTGTTGATGGCGTCTTCGATGCTGGTGGGAGACGAGCCGACCAGCTCGACTTTTTTGTACGTGTGATGATCACTCATGAGGTTCTCCTTGGTTGTCTTTAACAGCCTAGCAGCGATTTTTCGCCTTACGTGTGGCGCCGTTTGCGCTTTGAAGTTCAGATTTACTGCACTTTCGGAAACGACCGCAGTCCCAATTCACACACGCCACTCAACCACTGCAGGAGAGAGCCACCATGGCCAGCAATTCGTTACGTAAAGCCTCGTTGCAAAGCATGGAAGCGGAGATCGAGAGTCTGCTCAAGTCGTTGGAAAGCCTGAAGGACGATGCGTCGGACGAGTCGCGTAAGACCCTCAAGTCGCTCAAGGCAAATGCTGAAAACGCGCTGAAACATTCTCGTCATCTGCTGAGCGATGCCTATGAAGAGGTCAAGGTGAAAACCCGTGAAACCGGGATCGCCACGCGCGACTACGCTCAGGAACACCCTTGGACCACGGCCGGTGTCGCGGTCGGGGCGCTGGGTCTGTTGGCCGCTTATTTGTTGTGCAAACGCGGCGACTGAGCTGATCGGCTCAGCTCATGCTTGAGCCATTGCGCCAATTGCCGGGCGCGACCGTCTGCGGCGCGCTTGGGTAGCCACAACGCCAGTCGCGCCGGGGTTTCGTCGAAACCCCATGGCGCGACCAGGCGACCGGCCCGCAGATCTTCTGCCACCAGCGGCTCGGGGGCGATGGCCACGCCCAGCCCGGCAACCGCCGCCTCCAGCAAATAATACAAATGCTCGAACCCCTGCCCGAACTTCAGTGCCTGGGGATCAAGGGCGTTTTGGCGTGCCCAGGTCGGCCAGGCCTGGGGGCGAGACGCGGTATGTAGCAACACCTCGCCCAAGATTGCGCTGGCCGGTGCGCTTTGCAGACGCTCGAACCCAGCGTAGCGCGGGCTCATCACCGGGCCGATCCGCTCGCTGACCAGTTCATACACTTGCATGTCTGCCGGCCAGGGCGGTTCGGCGAACAGCAGCAAGGCATCCAGGCCAGGTCGCCTAGGGTCCAGGTCGCCTTCGCCGGCAGACAGGTGCAAGCGCAAATCCGGCAGGTCGGCATTGAGCCTGCCCAGGCGGGGAATGAACCATCGCGCCAGCAGGCTGCCCGAGCAGCCCAGGACGAACGGAGCATCCGCCGTGCTTTGCGTCAGTTCTGCGCAAACGGAGCGTAAGCGTTCGAATGCGTCGGCGCTGGCGTCGCGCAAACGCATGCCCGCATCTGTGAGTTTCAGGCCGCGACCTTCCTTAATGAACAGGCTAACGCCCAGATGCTCTTCCAGCACCTTCAATTGTCGACTGACGGCACCATGGGTAACGTGTAGCTGTTCAGCCGCCTGACTTACGCTGTTCAGGCGGGCGGTGGCCTCGAAGGCGCGCAAGGCGTTGAGCGGGGGAAGGTCGTGACTCATGGGATCTGTGAGTTTTCCTGACAGGTTGTGGCGATCTTATCGGTTTTCAGCGCGGGATGTCAGGGGTAGAGTGACCCTCATTGTCTTTCTACGCATTCGCTTGGAGCGCCCGATGACCCAGTCTACGACCCCCTTCAACCTGCGCAGTGGTCCCGACGCGAACGGCCTGTTCGGTGCGTTCGGTGGCCGCTATGTGGCCGAAACCCTCATGCCGCTGATCCTCGACCTGGCCCGCGAATACGAAGTGGCGAAGGAAGATCCGGCGTTCCTCGAAGAATTGGCCTACTTCCAGCGTGACTACGTCGGACGTCCGAGCCCACTCTACTTCGCCGAGCGCCTGACCGAATACTGCGGCGGCGCCAAGATCTATCTCAAGCGTGAAGAGCTCAACCACACCGGCGCGCACAAGATCAACAACTGCATCGGCCAGATCCTGTTGGCGCGGCGCATGGGCAAAAAACGCATCATCGCCGAGACCGGGGCCGGCATGCACGGCGTGGCGACCGCCACCGTGGCCGCACGTTTCGGTCTGGATTGCGTAATCTATATGGGCACCACCGACATCGAGCGCCAGCAGGCCAACGTGTTCCGCATGAAACTGCTGGGTGCCGAAGTAATCCCGGTGGTCGCCGGCACCGGCACGCTGAAGGATGCAATGAACGAGGCCTTGCGTGACTGGGTCACCAACGTCGACAGCACGTTCTACCTGATCGGCACCGTGGCTGGCCCGCACCCTTACCCGGCGATGGTTCGCGACTTCCAGGCCGTGATCGGCAAGGAAACCCGCACTCAACTGCAAGCCCAGGAAGGTCGCCTGCCCGATAGCCTGGTGGCATGCATCGGTGGCGGCTCCAACGCCATGGGCCTGTTCCATCCATTCCTGGACGACAAGAGCGTTGAAATCATCGGCGTCGAAGCCGCAGGTTATGGCATCGAGACCGGTAAACACGCGGCGAGCCTGAACGGCGGGGTCCCGGGTGTACTGCACGGCAACCGCACTTTCCTGTTGCAGGACGAAGATGGTCAGATCATCGATGCCCACTCGATCTCCGCGGGCCTCGATTACCCGGGTATCGGCCCGGAACACGCCTGGTTGCACGACATTGGCCGCGTCCAATACACCTCGGTCACCGACGCCGAAGCCCTGGAAGCTTTTCACAAATGCTGTCGCCTGGAAGGGATTATTCCTGCACTGGAAAGCGCCCATGCCTTGGCTGAAGTATTCAAGCGCGCACCGAGCCTGCCCAAAGATCACCTGATGGTGGTCAACCTGTCCGGTCGCGGCGACAAAGACATGCAAACCGTGATGCACCACATGGAACAGTCCCAGCAGGAGAAACACTGATGAGCCGCCTGCAAACCCGTTTTGCCGAACTCAAGGAACAGAACCGCGCCGCCCTGGTGACTTTCGTCACGGCTGGCGACCCGGACTACGACACTTCGCTGGCAATCCTCAAGGGGCTGCCGGCGGCTGGTGCCGACGTGATCGAGTTGGGCATGCCGTTCACCGATCCGATGGCCGATGGCCCAGCAATCCAGTTAGCGAACATTCGCGCCCTGGGTGCCCAGCAGAACCTGGCGAAAACCTTGCAGATGGTTCGCCAGTTCCGTGAAGGCAATACCGAGACGCCGCTGGTGTTGATGGGCTACTTCAACCCAATCCACCGCTACGGCGTGCAGCGTTTCATTGGCGAGGCCCTGGACTCTGGTGTGGATGGCCTGATCGTTGTGGACATGCCGCCCGAGCACAACAGCGAACTGTGTGAACCGGCCCAGGCCGCCGGCCTGGACTTCATCCGCCTGACCACGCCAACCACCGATGACGTGCGTTTGCCGACTGTGCTCAATGGCAGTTCGGGCTTTGTGTATTACGTGTCGGTGGCGGGTGTCACCGGCGCTGGCGCCGCGACGCTGGAACATGTGGAAGAAGCCGTGGCGCGTCTGCGTCGTCACACCGATTTGCCGATCAGTATCGGTTTCGGCATTCGTACGCCGGAGCAGGCCGCTGCCATAGCCCGGTTGGCCGACGGCGTGGTGGTGGGCTCGGCGCTGATCGACCATATCGCCAATGCCGATACGTCGGAACAGGCGATTGATGGCGTGTTGAGCTTGTGTGCCGCCCTGGCTGATGGTGTGCGCAAGGCACGTGTCAGCTGATCTGCATCTGGCTTGCAAAAAGGGGTTCAGAACTTGGTTCTGAACCCCTTTTTGTTGCGTGCAAAGTGCTCGAAGAGCGGCTCCCTAGCCACACACAGGTCAGAGGAGCCATCAAGGCAACTCCAATCCTCCACTGGCCTTGTGCAGCTTGCGCAAATGCTCGCCGATCTCTTTGACATTGGCCTCACTGGCGGCAATCTCAGCGGCGCGGCTCGGCTCAAGCAAAGCCCGGACTTCCTTATCCAGATCGCCAGTCAGCGTTTGCAGCTGTTTCTGACGTGAGCTGCTTTCCGATTCCAGTCGTTGCCACTCGCTAGGTTGTGGCAACCCGTAGCCGCTGCTGCCCAGCAACTCGGCGGGGCGGCTGAGGAAACCACTGTTGGCGAGGATCTGCTGCAGCGTTGCGTTGGCTCTTTCCATGCCGCCGTTCTGCAATTCACGGGCACCGAGGTAGCGCTGTTTGACCTCGTCCTGAGCCAGCAGCAGTTGCCGGCGATAGCTGGCTTGTTCCAACAGCAACAATGCCGCGCTGGTGCGCAGGTCGGCTTGTTCGAACCAGACGCGGCGTTCGGCAGCGTCCAGGGCCAGCCAGTCTTCTACTGTTTGTTGCTTGATGGGCAGGTACTTCTTCAGCACATTGAACATGGCCTGATACCGCTCGCGGAAGGAGTCGAAGCGGTAGCCCAGCCGCAAGGCTTCCTTGGGATCATCCAGAACGCTGGTGTCGGCCATGCCCCGACCCTTGAGTACCTCCAGCAAGCCGTTGGGCATGATGCTGTCCAGGCCTTTGAGTTGCTGGTTATTGCTGCCGCTGCGCAGCAGTTTCAAGCTTTCCACCGCGCAGTTGTTGGATAGGAAGTAATAGTTGCCGTCGTAGCTCCAGTGCATTTCGGCGGCGTGCTCGACGGTTTCCTCGATCTCGGTACGCGACAGATTCAGTGGCACCGACGCCAGGCTGCGCAGCTCGGTCTTGGTGTATTCATCGATCACTTGGGCCAGCGGCAGTACGAACAGGCGTGACGGGTATTTGCCCACCAGTCCGTCCCAGCTCGACAACTGCACATCGCCCACGAAGGCGCGATACGACAGCACCAGGTGTTGATCCAGATCCAGCCGACAGTCTGGTCCTCGCGGGCGACCCGGTGCGCAGATCACCAGCCGGAGCATGCTGTGGCCCCAGCGGCTGACCCAGTTCTGGTTGGCTTCGGCTAGCAGGTAATCGATGGCATACACCCGTTCTGGGTCAACCTTGCCCAGTGGCGTCTTGGCGAAATCGTTACCGGCGTTGAGGAAGGCGAACGACTTGGCACACGTGTCCTTGGCGGCAGGTGCCCAGCCGAAGTGTTCCTGGTAATAGCGATACAGGGCGGGGCGTCGGCAGGCGTAGCTCGGGTCGAGGAGAAAGTACTCCATGTTGACCGCGACGAACTCCTTGGGGCTGCTCGTCTCGTAGAGATCCGGGCTGCGGGCGACCTGGCGGTTATGCTGTTCCCGCTCTCCGCGACGGCCGACGTATTGCGGCCAACCGGCGAGGTCCAGCAAACGTGGGTCATCGCTAAGGGTGAACCGGCGGTCGTTCTGGCCTCGGCACTCATCCGGCAGACCGATGAGCCCAGCGCTGCTGTTGCGCCGGGTGCAACGCTGGATCAGCGCGCGCTCGGCGTCCGGCCATAGGCGCGAACGGTCATAGATGTGGGTCAGTTCATGCAGGACCGTGGCGAGCATTTCCCGTCGCACAGTGCCATGGGGGCGGTGGGTCTTTTGCGTGGCGGCGCTGCCATCGGTGAGGCTGTCGAGCAGGTTGCTATTGAGGTCCAGCTGCGACACCAATGAAGCCTGGCCGTAGGCGTTGGCAGGCATCTGGTCAGTCCAGCCGACATCGATGCGCCGGTCCAGTCGCTCGATGAAGCGTGGCGGCAGGGCCTGCATGGCTTCATCGAGCAGTGCCTGGCTGGCCTGCTGCTGCGCCGGGCTCAAGCCGTCGCCGTTGAGGTGCAGTTGCAGGCCGGCCTGGGCGGTGCCGCCCATGAGCAGCACCAACCCGGCCGCCAGCCAGGCGGCGAGCCGCCTCACAGTGCGAGGATGGCTTCGGCGAGAACCTGGTCACTGGCATCGCGCGCTTCGGGCACGCGGGTGCGCAAGGTGTCGAAGGCGGCCTCAAGATGAGCGCCACGAATCTCACCGTTGCTGGCGACAAAACTGGCCGCATCGTCATGGGCTTCACGGACGATTTTCGAGTCACGGATGGACGTGGTGGTGTCGGACGTGAAATCGATTGTGCGCTGGGAAGCGCGAACGATGATGTTACTGGTGGCTACCAGGGTATGTGCCTGGGCCACATCGGCCAACAACAGCAGGCCTAAGGTGGCAGCAATCAGCGGGCTACGCATGGAACGACTCCGGAGAATAAAGATAACTATTGGACGAGAATTGCTTGTGCCAGTTCAAGGTCGCTGACGTGAAGTTTTGGCTGGGTCCGGCGCAGGTAGTCCAGGGCCGACTCCAGTTGTGCCCCCCGTAATTGTCCGTCACTGGCGATGAATGCCGCAGCGTCATCGTGAGCGGCGACGATCAGTTTATGGTCGAAGGGCGCGGAGGTCACCATGCTTGAGGCATAGCCGCTAACCACCACTTGTTGAGTGGACACATCGAAGGCGTGGGCCGGAATGGACCAGCAAACGGCGCTAAAGAAAAATGCGATGAACAGATCTGAGTAAAAACGCATAAGACTCGACGGTTGATGGCGAGTCCGAAGGCTAGCGCAAACTCCCGGCCCAGAGCCAGTGTTGAAACATCGGAACACGATTGGCGACCCGATGTTTCATGTTCGGATCAGATCACCAGGATGGCTTGGGCCAGCTGCGCATCGGTGGCGTTGAGCTGCGGCGCTTGTTGGCGGATGTACTCCAGGGCGCTTTCCAGCTTCACACCACGGATGGTGCCTTCGCTGGCTACGAAGCTCGCAGCGTCATCACGGGCGGCCTGAACGATTTTGTTATCGCGCAACGACGAGGTTGCATCCGAGGTGGCGTCGGACGTTGCCTTGAGCGCACCCACGATGGAGTCGGTGGTGACAATAAAGCTGCTGGCATTGGAATGGGCTGCTACGGCCAGTAGGGCGACAGCGCTGAGCAAACGAAGACGGATCATGATGAAGCTCCTTGAATAGAGAGGGAGGCTGGGGCGTGTAACTGGAAGAGGAGACGTATGCTCCACTGGCTTCGCCACGTTGGGTTCGATATTAGGTCAGAACGCTATCGGCTGGCAGCACTTGCAATACCCCGCAGGTGATTTTATCGCGGCGCAGGCAAACTGTACCTGTTGGTTTTTATTTTGTGTAAAACTGTTTTTTCTTGCTGTTGATATGAGAATCAAACCCGGAAACGACAAGACCCGTCGTGGTTCCCCACGACGGGTCTTGTTTGTTCAATTCGGTGCTGGCGGTGGACCCGGTGGGTCAGGGCCAGCGACGCTGAGTTAGCGCCAGAACGGCTTGCTCAGCTCTTCGTAGCGTTGTGCTTCGCTGATACCGGCGTCAGCCAGCAGACGCGAATCCAGACGAGCCAGTTGATGGCGGCTGGCGATGCGGCGCTGCCACAACATCAGGTTAGCAATAACGCGAAGAGGCAGGGAAGCCTGGTTTTTTTCAGCTTTGTCTTCGAAAAACAGCTCGGAACTGAGTGTACGTTCCATGGTTGACATCCTTCCGCTTATGGCGGGATTAGGTAGTGGTTTACTGGTGCCCATGTTCCTCTCGTTTGGCCAGTCTCTCTAGATACAGTTCACTTGTATTGTGAGAGACCAGTTAACTGTTAAAGAGCAGTGTACTGGTCGATATTGAGGCAACTGTACCTATGAGCACTATAATGGTGCATTTTTGAGTAATAATTCATATTTTGTGAGAAAAGACTGTAAGAAAACACCGGTACAGCAGTACAGTTTTTGTCATATCCGAGTCAGATTGCAGAGGGTAACTAAAACTGTATTTGCCATAGCGGTGAACCAGCTGTATCAGACGGCCAACATGCGCCCGGTTTCTTCCAGGTTAAGGTGCCAACTCAGTGCATCGCGCAAGATGTGCGGGGTATGCCCGCCCAGGGCACACGCTGCTTCAAAATACTCACTCAAGGCCTGGCGGTAGGACGGATGCACGCAGTTATCGATGACCACTCGGGCCCGCTCCCGTGGCGCTAGGCCTCGCAGGTCGGCCAAACCGATTTCGGTCACCAGGATGTCGACATCGTGCTCGGTATGGTCCACATGGCTGACCATCGGCACCACACTGGAAATTGCGCCGCCCTTGGCGATCGACTTGGTGACAAAAATCGCCAGGTGCGCATTACGGGCGAAATCCCCCGAGCCGCCGATGCCGTTCATCATCCGCGTGCCGCAGACATGGGTGGAGTTGACGTTGCCGTACAAGTCGAACTCCAACGCTGTATTGATGGCAATGATGCCCAGGCGGCGTACCACCTCCGGATGGTTGGAAATCTCCTGCGGACGCAGGACCAATTTATCCTTATACCGTTCCAGATTGCCGAAGACATCGGCATTGCGTCGAGCTGATAACGTGATGGAACTGCCCGAGGCAAAGCTCAGTTTGCCAGCGTCGATCAGATCGAACGTGGAGTCCTGCAGTACCTCGGAGTACATGGTCAGGTCTTCGAACGGAGATTCGATCAGCCCGCACATCACGGCGTTGGCGATATTGCCGATACCGGCCTGCAACGGTCCGAGCTTGTTGGTCATGCGCCCGGCCGCGACTTCCTGCTTGAAGAAATCGATTAAATGATCAGCAATAGCCTGGGTATCGCTATCCGGTGGCAAAACTGTCGAAGGCGAATCGGCTTGGTTGGTGATGACGATAGCGGCAATTTTTTCCGGTGGGATCGGGATCGCGGAACTGCCAATACGGTCATCGACCTTTACCAGGGGAATCGGCGTACGAGTCGGGCGATAGGTCGGGATATAGATGTCGTGCAACCCTTCCAGGTTAGGGTTATGCGCCATGTTGATTTCTACGATCACCTGCCTGGCGAAGATAGCAAAGCTGGCCGAATTACCCACAGAAGTGGTCGGCACGATATGACCCTGTTCGGTGATGGCCACCGCTTCGATTACTGCAATGTCCGGCAGCTTGAGCTGGGCGTTGCGCATTTGTTCGACGGTTTCCGAGAGGTGCTGGTCAATGAACATCACCTCGCCTGCATTGATCGCCTTGCGCAGCGTGCTGTCGACCTGGAAGGGCATGCGTCGCGCCAGCACACCGGCTTCGGTGAGCTCCTTGTCCAGGTCGTTACCCAGGCTCGCGCCGGTCATCAGGCTGATTTTCAGCGGGGTGATCTTGGCGCGCTCGGCCAAGGCGTGAGGTACCGCTTTCGCTTCACCGGCGCGGGTAAACCCACTCATGCCGACGGTCATGCCGTCCTGAATCAACAAGGCTGCTTCGGCAGCACTCATCACTTTATTCAACAAAGAGGGCAAGCGGATGCGATCACGGTACATGGGGGATTATCTCGGGCTGGAAGCAAGATGCGCAGTCTATTGAATTCGCGCCGTGCCCGACCCGCTACAAAAGTCGCATTTTGGGCGTCTATTACGGGCGTTTCAGGCAAAACATTATTACCGGATCGGTAACGTTCGGCCTTGATACAAATCAAAACGCCCCGATAAGTCGGGGCGCTAGTGGTGAAGCGGTGAACGTTATTCCACCGCTTTGACCATGTCTTCGATGACCTTCTTGGCGTCACCGAACACCATCATGGTCTTGTCGAGGTAGAACAGCTCGTTGTCCAGGCCGGCATAACCGCTGGCCATCGAGCGCTTGTTGACGATGATGGTCTTGGCCTTGAATGCTTCGAGGATCGGCATGCCGGCAATCGGCGATTTCGGATCGTTCTTCGCCGCCGGGTTGACCACGTCGTTGGCGCCGAGCACCAGCACCACGTCGGCCTGGCCGAACTCGGAGTTGATGTCTTCCATTTCGAACACTTGGTCGTAAGGTACTTCGGCCTCGGCGAGCAGCACGTTCATATGGCCGGGCATGCGGCCCGCTACCGGGTGGATCGCGTACTTCACGGTGACGCCGCGGTGGGTCAGCTTCTCGGTCAACTCCTTGAGCGCGTGCTGCGCCCGCGCCACCGCCAAGCCGTAGCCCGGCACGATGATCACTGTGTCGGCGTTGGTCAGCAGGAAGGTCGCGTCATCAGCCGAACCGGATTTCACCGGACGGGCTTCTTTGGAGCCTGCCGGGCCTGCGGCGTCCGCGGTGTTGCCGAAGCCGCCGAGCAACACGTTGAAGAACGAACGATTCATCGCCTTGCACATGATGTACGACAGGATCGCACCGCTCGAACCCACCAGCGAACCGGCAATGATCAGCATCGAGTTGTTCAGTGAGAAGCCGATGCCCGCTGCGGCCCAACCGGAATAACTGTTGAGCATCGACACCACCACCGGCATGTCCGCGCCGCCGATCGGGATGATGATCAACACGCCCAGTACGAACGCCAGGGCCAGCATCAAGGCGAACGCGCCGAGATTACCGGTGAACATGAAGGTCAGGCCCAGGGCCAGTGTTGCAAGGCCAAGGATCAGGTTGAGCTTGTGCTGACCGCCAAACTGTACCGGTGCGCCTTGGAACAGGCGGAACTTGTACTTGCCCGACAGCTTGCCGAAGGCGATCACTGAGCCGGAGAAGGTGATAGCGCCGATAGCTGCGCCGAGGAACAGCTCCAGACGGTTACCGGCCGGAATCGAATCGCCCAACTGCTTGACGATGCCCAGGGACTGCGGCTCGACCACGGCGGCAATCGCGATAAACACCGCGGCCAGGCCGATCATGCTGTGCATGAACGCAACCAATTCCGGCATCTTGGTCATCTCGACACGCTTGGCCATGATCGAACCGGCGGTGCCGCCGACCAACAGACCGACGATGACGTAGCCAATGCCGGCAGTGGCCAGCTCAGCCCCTAGCTTATAAATGAGGCCCACGGTGGTAAGCACCGCCAGCGCCATGCCGAGCATGCCGAACAGGTTGCCTCGGCGGGACGTAGTGGGATGCGACAGGCCTTTGAGGGCCTGGATGAAGCAGATCGACGCGATCAGGTAGAGCGTCGTTACCAGGTTCATGCTCATTACTTGGGCGCCTCTTCTTTTACGGCTTTCGGGGCTTTTTTCTTGAACATCTCAAGCATGCGGCGCGTCACCAGGAAGCCACCGAACACGTTCACCGCGGCCAGGGCCACGGCGAGGGTGCCCATGGTCTTGCCCAGCGGCGTCACGGTCAGCGCGGCGGCGAGCATGGCGCCGACGATCACGATTGCCGAAATAGCGTTGGTCACCGCCATCAACGGTGTGTGCAGTGCGGGTGTAACGTTCCAGACCACGTGGTAACCGACATAAATCGCCAGCACGAAGATGATCAGGTTGTAGATACCGGGGGAGATAAGCTCTTCCATTGTCTGAATCCCTGCTTAGGCGTTTTTGCGGATGACTTGGCCGTCGCGGCACATCAGGCACGCGGCGACGATGTCGTCTTCCAGGTTCACGTCGAACTGACCTTCCTTGGTGAAGACCAGCTTCAGGAAGTCCAGCAGGTTGCGGGCGTACAGCGCCGAAGCATCGGCCGCGACTTCGCCGGCCAGGTTGGTCGGACCGCAAATGGTCACACCATTCGCGACCACGACCTGATCGGCTACCGTCAGTGGGCAGTTACCGCCCTGGGCCGCCGCGAGGTCGATGACCACCGAGCCGGGTTTCATCTGCGCGACGGTTTCGGCACTCAGCAAGGTCGGGGCCTTGCGGCCCGGAATCAACGCGGTGGTGATGACGATGTCAGCCTGCTTGGCGCGCTCGTGCACAGCTTGGGCCTGGCGCTGCATCCAGCTGGCAGGCATGGGCCGGGCGTAACCCCCGACACCGACGGCGCATTCACGCTCTTCGTCGGTTTCGTAAGGCACGTCGACGAACTTGGCGCCGAGGGATTCGATTTGTTCCTTCACCGCCGGGCGTACGTCCGAAGCCTCGATCACTGCACCCAGGCGCTTGGCCGTAGCAATCGCCTGCAGCCCGGCCACACCGGCACCGAGAATCAGCACGCGCGCCGCTTTCACGGTGCCCGCAGCGGTCATCAGCATCGGCATGAAGCGTGGATAGTAGTGAGCGGCGAGTAGCACGGCTTTGTAGCCGGCAATGTTCGCTTGAGAAGACAGCACATCCAGGCTCTGGGCGCGGGAGGTGCGGGGCGCGGCCTCAAGGGCGAAAGCGGTTATGCCACGTTCGGCCAGCTTGGCGATGGTTTCGTTGTTGAACGGGTTGAGCATGCCCACCAGAACGGTGCCGCTCTTGATCAACGCCAGTTCGCTGTCGCTGGGGGCGACCACCTTGAGGATCAGCTCGGCCCCAAACGCGTCATTGGCGCTGCCAATGGTCGCACCTGCAGCTTCATAGGCACTGTCAACAACGCTTGCCTTGATGCCGGCACCGCTTTGAACAGTGACTTTATGGCCTTGGCCGATCAGCTTCTTGATGGTTTCCGGGGTTGCAGCAACCCGTGTTTCGCCCGTTTGGGTTTCGAGGGGAACACCAATGTGCACGTCAAATCTCCTGCGTGATCTTATTGAGTAAACCCAGGCACTTCGGATGGTGCGGCTGGGGCGGCCGATCAGCACGATCCCGCCGAATCAGGCGGGGCGCGGCATTTTGCAGGCGAAAATTCAGCCCTTCAAGGGATTATGACTGGTGACGGAAAATTAACTACAAGTCACCCTGTGACCGAATGTCGCAATTGTTGGTTAGAACCCCTTGTAGGCCGTGCTTTTCAAGGATTAAGGCCTGAATTGACCCATCTTCCCATCGGCCAGATGAATAAGCCCTGATGCGCTGCGCGATATGGCTCAAAGCCATGCATTTAAACGCTTTAGAGACTACGGTACTAACTTCATAACAGATTGACTGAATGCGACATAAACTTATATCTGTAGCGTTTTTTGTTAGTTGACTACCTAAGTCGGGTATATATTTTTCCTTATTAATCAAGCTGATAGCTAATAGCCTGTCGTACAAGCCAATCGCGAAAGGCCTGAAGAGATGCAGATTCGACCTTTCGCTCAGGAATCATCAAGTAGTAGGCCTTGATACTCGACAGTGCGTTACGGTTGGCAACGACCAATCGTTTCTCTGCCAGCTCGCGCTGAATCAAAAAGGGCGGTATCAGCGCGATCCCCATGTCGTGCATGGCCGCCTGAGCAAGCATGGAGAATAGTTCATAACGCGGGCCTGTCAGGTCTCGCGCAATGTTCAAGTTCTGTGAGTTGAACCACTGGCGCCATGCATACGGGCGAGTGGTCTGCTGGAGCAAGGGTAATTCGGCGATAGCCTCTGGTGTCAGACTCTTCCGGTCGCCTAGTAAGGTGGGACTGCATACCGGCATCGGATTTTCGCCCATCAGCTTGTGGGATTGGGTGCCGGACCAGTCCGCATCGCCAAAATAGATGGCGGCGTCAAACTCTGTGTCCGCAAAGAGGAAGGGGCGCGTACGGTTGGTCAGATTGACGGTGACTTCTGGGTGTTGTCGCTGGAAATCCTTGAGGCGCGGTAGTAGCCATTGGGTGCCGAACGTTGGTACCACCGCCAGCTCGATGACGTTCGCGCCGGTGTGTCCCATTACCGAAAGGGTATCGCGCTCCACGGCGTCCAGTTGGGTGGCAACCCGGCGGCTGTAGGAAAGACCTGCTTCGGTCAGTTTGACCCCGCGTCGTGAACGTCGGAACAGTTCCACGCTGAGGAACTCTTCCAGGCTGGCAATCTGTCGGCAAATGGCTCCTTGTGTAAGAGAAAGCTCTTGCGCGGCCTTGGTGAAGCTCTCGTGACGTGCGGCAGCCTCAAAACTGATCAGGGCGGTGGTGCTAGGGATTTTACGACGCATGTACGAAAGCCTCACTCAATATTGGCATAAACGGGGTTTACGACGTTTACGGAGTGAGAAATTAGCACAACACTATGCGGAATCCTCGTTTGCCCTTGTAGGAAAGCACGCCTAGGATCAATCCACGTTTTTCATTTAATTGGCGAGGACTCTTTTCATGGCCGGTAAAGCGAGCTTCAACTGGATCGATCCATTGTTGCTGGACCAGCAGCTCACTGAAGAGGAGCGCATGATTCGCGACACTGCTGAGCAGTTCGCCCAACAGAAGCTGGCCCCGCGAGTGCTGGAAGCGTTCCGTCATGAAAAAACCGACCCGGCCATCTTCCGTGAAATGGGTGAAGTGGGGCTGCTGGGCGCTACCATTCCCGAGCAATACGGTGGCAGTGGGCTGAACTACGTCAGCTATGGCCTGATCGCCCGAGAAGTGGAGCGCGTCGATTCAGGCTATCGCTCGATGATGAGCGTGCAGTCCTCGCTGGTGATGGTGCCGATCAATGAATTCGGCACTGAGGCCCAAAAGCAAAAGTATCTGCCGAAGCTGGCCTCCGGTGAATGGATCGGTTGCTTCGGCCTGACCGAGCCAAACCATGGGTCCGACCCGGGCGCGATGATTACTCGTGCGCGCAAGGTCGAAGGCGGTTACAGCCTGACGGGTAGCAAGATGTGGATAACCAACAGTCCTATTGCCGACGTATTTGTTGTCTGGGGCAAGGACGATGCGGGGGATATCCGTGGCTTCGTGCTCGAGAAGGGTTGGAAAGGCCTGAGTGCGCCGGCCATTCATGGCAAGGTCGGCCTGCGAGCTTCGATCACTGGTGAGATCGTCATGGATAACGTGTTCGTTCCGGAAGAAAATATCTTCCCGGATGTCCGTGGCCTGAAGGGGCCGTTCACCTGTCTGAATTCGGCGCGCTACGGCATCTCCTGGGGGGCCTTGGGTGCTGCTGAATTCTGCTGGCATACCGCTCGCCAATACACGCTGGACCGGCAGCAGTTTGGTCGTCCTCTGGCCGCCAATCAGTTGATCCAGAAGAAGCTGGCTGACATGCAGACCGAAATCACCCTCGCCCTGCAAGGATGTCTGCGTCTGGGGCGCATGAAAGATGAGGGTACGGCTGCGGTTGAAATCACTTCGATCATGAAGCGCAACTCCTGCGGCAAGTCTCTGGATATTGCTCGCATGGCGCGGGACATGTTGGGCGGCAACGGTATATCCGATGAGTTCGGCATCGCCCGCCATCTAGTGAACCTTGAAGTAGTGAATACCTACGAAGGCACGCACGACGTTCATGCGCTGATTCTTGGGCGTGCGCAAACCGGCATCCAGGCGTTCTATTAATAGGAGGACGGCATGGGCGCGCTTTCGCATCTGCGGGTATTGGATTTATCGAGGGTGCTGGCTGGGCCCTGGGCCGGACAGATCCTGGCTGACCTGGGGGCCGAGGTTATCAAGGTCGAGCGTCCTGGCAGCGGTGACGATACGCGCGCCTGGGGGCCGCCTTTCCTGAAGGATGCCTATGGCGAGAATACGACCGAGGCGGCGTATTACTTGTCGGCCAATCGCAACAAGCAATCGGTGACTATCGATTTCACTCGTCCCGAGGGGCAGAAGCTGGTGCGGGAACTGGCGACCAAGTCCGACATCCTGATCGAGAACTTCAAGGTGGGCGGGTTGGCGGCTTATGGTCTGGACTACGACTCGCTGAAGGCGGCCAACCCGCAATTGATCTATTGCTCGATTACCGGGTTCGGCCAGACTGGTCCTTATGCCAAGCGCGCCGGGTATGACTTTATGATTCAGGGGTTGGGAGGCCTGATGAGCCTTACGGGGCGCCCTGAAGGAGATGAGGGGGCGGGGCCGGTGAAAGTCGGGGTCGCGCTCACGGATATTCTGACAGGTGTTTATTCGACTGTTGCCATTCTGGCGGCGCTGGCTCACCGCGAGCACGCAGGCGGTGGGCAGCATATCGATATGGCCTTGCTGGATGTTCAGGTGGCTTGCCTGGCCAACCAGGCAATGAACTACCTGGCCACAGGTGCTGCGCCGAAACGACTCGGTAACGCTCATCCGAACATCGTGCCCTACCAGGACTTTCCTACGGCTGACGGTGACTTCATCCTTACTGTGGGGAATGACGGTCAGTTCCGAAAGTTTGCCGAGGTGGCCGGTCAGCCGCAGTGGGCTGATGATCCTCGTTTCGCGACAAACAAACTGCGGGTGGCGAATCGGGCGATCCTGATTCCGTTGATTCGTCAGGCGACGGTCTTCAAGACTACTGCTGAATGGGTGGCTCAGTTAGAGCAGGCCGGTGTGCCTTGTGGACCAATCAATGATCTGGCGCAGGTGTTTGCTGACCCCCAGGTGCAGGCTCGCGGGTTGGCGATGGAATTGCCTCACGCGCTGGCGGGTAAAGTACCGCAGGTGGCCAGCCCGATTCGTTTGTCCGAGACGCCGGTGGAGTATCGTAGCGCGCCTCCTTTATTAGGAGAGCACACGCTGGAGGTGCTGCAGCGGGTATTAGGGGTGGATGAGGCCACGGTGAAGGCTTTGAGGGAGGCCGGGGTCCTTTGAGTCTTCCTTCTATATAGATGAAGTCGTTTAGAAGGTGGGGGGGGCGGTTTTCTGGTGTTCTCGCAACTTATTGATAGAAAAGCGTAATTAAGGGTTGACGGCAAATTCTGGACGTCTATAATTCGCCCCACTTCCGGCGCAGTCGAAACGGAAAACTCCTTGAGTTTCAATGAGTTAACCATGTTTTGAAGGCGCCGGGCTTCAGTTCATCGAAGCCAGGAAGCAGTTGATAAGGCGGTGTTTGTTTGGTCTTGTCAGCGATTCGATCTTCTCGGTCGAAAGCGGAGAAAAAGAGGTGTTGACAGCAGCGAGTAACGCTGTAGAATTCGCCTCCCGCTAACGAGAGATCGGAAGCGCAAGTGGTTGAAGTTGTTGATGTTTCCCAAGCGAAACTTTGAAAACTTCTTAAAATAACCGCTTGACAGATACATCGGGCGCTGTAGAATGCGCGCCTCGGTTGAGACGAAAGCTCTTAACCAACCGCTCTTTAACAACTGAATCAAGCAATTCGTGTGGGTGCTTGTGGAGTCAGACTGCTAGTCAACAGATTATCAGCATCGCAAGTTACTCCGCGAGAAATCAAAGATGTAACCAACGATTGCTGAGCCAAGTTTAGGGTTTTCTCAAAACCCAAAGATGTTTGAACTGAAGAGTTTGATCATGGCTCAGATTGAACGCTGGCGGCAGGCCTAACACATGCAAGTCGAGCGGTAGAGAGGTGCTTGCACCTCTTGAGAGCGGCGGACGGGTGAGTAATGCCTAGGAATCTGCCTGGTAGTGGGGGATAACGCTCGGAAACGGACGCTAATACCGCATACGTCCTACGGGAGAAAGCAGGGGACCTTCGGGCCTTGCGCTATCAGATGAGCCTAGGTCGGATTAGCTAGTTGGTGGGGTAATGGCTCACCAAGGCGACGATCCGTAACTGGTCTGAGAGGATGATCAGTCACACTGGAACTGAGACACGGTCCAGACTCCTACGGGAGGCAGCAGTGGGGAATATTGGACAATGGGCGAAAGCCTGATCCAGCCATGCCGCGTGTGTGAAGAAGGTCTTCGGATTGTAAAGCACTTTAAGTTGGGAGGAAGGGCAGTTACTTAATACGTGATTGTCTTGACGTTACCGACAGAATAAGCACCGGCTAACTCTGTGCCAGCAGCCGCGGTAATACAGAGGGTGCAAGCGTTAATCGGAATTACTGGGCGTAAAGCGCGCGTAGGTGGTTCGTTAAGTTGGATGTGAAATCCCCGGGCTCAACCTGGGAACTGCATTCAAAACTGTCGAGCTAGAGTATGGTAGAGGGTGGTGGAATTTCCTGTGTAGCGGTGAAATGCGTAGATATAGGAAGGAACACCAGTGGCGAAGGCGACCACCTGGACTGATACTGACACTGAGGTGCGAAAGCGTGGGGAGCAAACAGGATTAGATACCCTGGTAGTCCACGCCGTAAACGATGTCAACTAGCCGTTGGGAGCCTTGAGCTCTTAGTGGCGCAGCTAACGCATTAAGTTGACCGCCTGGGGAGTACGGCCGCAAGGTTAAAACTCAAATGAATTGACGGGGGCCCGCACAAGCGGTGGAGCATGTGGTTTAATTCGAAGCAACGCGAAGAACCTTACCAGGCCTTGACATCCAATGAACTTTCCAGAGATGGATTGGTGCCTTCGGGAACATTGAGACAGGTGCTGCATGGCTGTCGTCAGCTCGTGTCGTGAGATGTTGGGTTAAGTCCCGTAACGAGCGCAACCCTTGTCCTTAGTTACCAGCACGTTATGGTGGGCACTCTAAGGAGACTGCCGGTGACAAACCGGAGGAAGGTGGGGATGACGTCAAGTCATCATGGCCCTTACGGCCTGGGCTACACACGTGCTACAATGGTCGGTACAGAGGGTTGCCAAGCCGCGAGGTGGAGCTAATCCCACAAAACCGATCGTAGTCCGGATCGCAGTCTGCAACTCGACTGCGTGAAGTCGGAATCGCTAGTAATCGCGAATCAGAATGTCGCGGTGAATACGTTCCCGGGCCTTGTACACACCGCCCGTCACACCATGGGAGTGGGTTGCACCAGAAGTAGCTAGTCTAACCTTCGGGGGGACGGTTACCACGGTGTGATTCATGACTGGGGTGAAGTCGTAACAAGGTAGCCGTAGGGGAACCTGCGGCTGGATCACCTCCTTAATCGACGACCGCAGCTGCTTCATGAGCTCCCACACGAATTGCTTGATTCATTGAAGAAGACGATAGAAGCAGCTTTAAGCTCCAAGCTGATAGCTCACGCTAACAGTTACAAGCTCGAAATTGGGTCTGTAGCTCAGTTGGTTAGAGCGCACCCCTGATAAGGGTGAGGTCGGCAGTTCGAATCTGCCCAGACCCACCAATTTTGTTATGGGGCCATAGCTCAGCTGGGAGAGCGCCTGCCTTGCACGCAGGAGGTCAGCGGTTCGATCCCGCTTGGCTCCACCATAAACTGCTTCTGAAAGCTTAGAAATGAGCATTCCATCAAGGTGATGGTGAATGTTGATTTCTAGTCTTTTGATTAGATCGTTCTTTAAAAATTTTGGGTATGTGATAGAAAGATAGACTGAACGTTACTTTCACTGGTAACGGATCAGGCTAAGGTAAAATTTGTGAGTTGCTCTTTGAGCATGCATGCGAATTTTCGGCGAATGTCGTCTTCACAGTATAACCAGATTGCTTGGGGTTATATGGTCAAGTGAAGAAGCGCATACGGTGGATGCCTTGGCAGTCAGAGGCGATGAAAGACGTGGTAGCCTGCGAAAAGCTTCGGGGAGTCGGCAAACAGACTTTGATCCGGAGATGTCTGAATGGGGGAACCCAGCCATCATAAGATGGTTATCTTGTACTGAATACATAGGTGCAAGAGGCGAACCAGGGGAACTGAAACATCTAAGTACCCTGAGGAAAAGAAATCAACCGAGATTCCCTTAGTAGTGGCGAGCGAACGGGGACTAGCCCTTAAGCTTCTTTGATTTTAGCGGAACGCTCTGGAAAGTGCGGCCATAGTGGGTGATAGCCCTGTACGCGAAAGGATCTTAGAAGTGAAATCGAGTAGGACGGAGCACGAGAAACTTTGTCTGAATATGGGGGGACCATCCTCCAAGGCTAAATACTACTGACTGACCGATAGTGAACTAGTACCGTGAGGGAAAGGCGAAAAGAACCCCGGAGAGGGGAGTGAAATAGATCCTGAAACCGTATGCGTACAAGCAGTGGGAGCCCACTTTGTTGGGTGACTGCGTACCTTTTGTATAATGGGTCAGCGACTTATTTTCAGTGGCGAGCTTAACCGAATAGGGGAGGCGTAGCGAAAGCGAGTCTTAATAGGGCGTCTAGTCGCTGGGAATAGACCCGAAACCGGGCGATCTATCCATGGGCAGGTTGAAGGTTGGGTAACACTAACTGGAGGACCGAACCGACTACCGTTGAAAAGTTAGCGGATGACCTGTGGATCGGAGTGAAAGGCTAATCAAGCTCGGAGATAGCTGGTTCTCCTCGAAAGCTATTTAGGTAGCGCCTCATGTATCACTGTAGGGGGGTAGAGCACTGTTTCGGCTAGGGGGTCATCCCGACTTACCAAACCGATGCAAACTCCGAATACCTACAAGTGCCGAGCATGGGAGACACACGGCGGGTGCTAACGTCCGTCGTGAAAAGGGAAACAACCCAGACCGTCAGCTAAGGTCCCAAAGTTATGGTTAAGTGGGAAACGATGTGGGAAGGCTTAGACAGCTAGGAGGTTGGCTTAGAAGCAGCCACCCTTTAAAGAAAGCGTAATAGCTCACTAGTCGAGTCGGCCTGCGCGGAAGATGTAACGGGGCTCAAACCATACACCGAAGCTACGGGTATCACGCAAGTGATGCGGTAGAGGAGCGTTCTGTAAGCCTGTGAAGGTGAGTTGAGAAGCTTGCTGGAGGTATCAGAAGTGCGAATGCTGACATGAGTAACGACAATGGGTGTGAAAAACACCCACGCCGAAAGACCAAGGTTTCCTGCGCAACGTTAATCGACGCAGGGTTAGTCGGTCCCTAAGGCGAGGCTGAAAAGCGTAGTCGATGGAAAACAGGTTAATATTCCTGTACTTCTGGTTATTGCGATGGAGGGACGGAGAAGGCTAGGCCAGCTTGGCGTTGGTTGTCCAAGTTTAAGGTGGTAGGCTGAGATCTTAGGTAAATCCGGGATCTTAAGGCCGAGAGCTGATGACGAGTTACCCTTTGGGTGACGAAGTGGTTGATGCCATGCTTCCAAGAAAAGCTTCTAAGCTTCAGGTAACCAGGAACCGTACCCCAAACCGACACAGGTGGTTGGGTAGAGAATACCAAGGCGCTTGAGAGAACTCGGGTGAAGGAACTAGGCAAAATGGCACCGTAACTTCGGGAGAAGGTGCGCCGGTGAGGGTGAAGCACTTGCTGCGTAAGCCCACGCCGGTCGAAGATACCAGGCCGCTGCGACTGTTTATTAAAAACACAGCACTCTGCAAACACGAAAGTGGACGTATAGGGTGTGACGCCTGCCCGGTGCCGGAAGGTTAATTGATGGTTAGCTAACGCGAAGCTCTTGATCGAAGCCCCGGTAAACGGCGGCCGTAACTATAACGGTCCTAAGGTAGCGAAATTCCTTGTCGGGTAAGTTCCGACCTGCACGAATGGCGTAACGATGGCGGCGCTGTCTCCACCCGAGACTCAGTGAAATTGAAATCGCTGTGAAGATGCAGTGTATCCGCGGCTAGACGGAAAGACCCCGTGAACCTTTACTATAGCTTTGCACTGGACTTTGAATTTGCTTGTGTAGGATAGGTGGGAGGCTTTGAAGCGTGGACGCCAGTTCGCGTGGAGCCATCCTTGAAATACCACCCTGGCAACTTTGAGGTTCTAACTCAGGTCCGTTATCCGGATCGAGGACAGTGTATGGTGGGTAGTTTGACTGGGGCGGTCTCCTCCTAAAGAGTAACGGAGGAGTACGAAGGTGCGCTCAGACCGGTCGGAAATCGGTCGTAGAGTATAAAGGCAAAAGCGCGCTTGACTGCGAGACAGACGTCGAGCAGGTACGAAAGTAGGTCTTAGTGATCCGGTGGTTCTGTATGGAAGGGCCATCGCTCAACGGATAAAAGGTACTCCGGGGATAACAGGCTGATACCGCCCAAGAGTTCATATCGACGGCGGTGTTTGGCACCTCGATGTCGGCTCATCACATCCTGGGGCTGAAGCCGGTCCCAAGGGTATGGCTGTTCGCCATTTAAAGTGGTACGCGAGCTGGGTTTAGAACGTCGTGAGACAGTTCGGTCCCTATCTGCCGTGGACGTTTGAGATTTGAGAGGGGCTGCTCCTAGTACGAGAGGACCGGAGTGGACGAACCTCTGGTGTTCCGGTTGTCACGCCAGTGGCATTGCCGGGTAGCTATGTTCGGGAAAGATAACCGCTGAAAGCATCTAAGCGGGAAACTTGCCTCAAGATGAGATCTCACTGGGACCTTGAGTCCCCTGAAGGGCCGTCGAAGACTACGACGTTGATAGGCAGGGTGTGTAAGCGCTGTGGGCGTTGAGCTAACCTGTACTAATTGCCCGTGAGGCTTGACCATATAACACCCAAGCAATTTGCTGACCCGAAAGGGCACCAGATTGCGGTGTGTGAAGACGACATGAACCGAAAGTTCGCAGCAAACACACAAACTATCGCATACCCATTCGCTGGAACGTGACCGCAAGGCACGCGCTGGCTACCGAATTTCTTGACGACCATAGAGCATTGGAACCACCTGATCCCATCCCGAACTCAGCAGTGAAACGATGCATCGCCGATGGTAGTGTGGGGTTTCCCCATGTGAGAGTAGGTCATCGTCAAGATTAAATTCCAAAACCCCTATCTGCTGACGCAGGTAGGGGTTTTGTTTTAAGTAGAAGTTATAGATTTTCACTGGCTCGTTGTCGTTGAACGGGCTGGTCACAGAATTTCTTGACGACCATAGAGCATTGGAACCACCTGATCCCATCCCGAACTCAGCAGTGAAACGATGCATCGCCGATGGTAGTGTGGGGTTTCCCCATGTGAGAGTAGGTCATCGTCAAGATTGAATTCCCAAAACCCCTGTCTGCTGCTGCAGACAGGGGTTTTGTCGTTTTGGGCCGGTAATCGGATCGGCGCCTCTGATTGCTGTCGACGCCCGGCAAACCCCGAGGCCGTTGCTATGCTGTGATAGTCGGGCACTGGCGAAAAAGGGCCCGCGACGTCACTGGTCATGGGGATTCCAATAATGAAAAACCCTTATGCTCCCGGCTTCTGGTGCGCTATTGCGGCGTTGACGCTGCTGTCGGCCACTTATTTCTACGGCGTCATGCTCACTCACCAGATCGACAAGGCGCTGCTGTTCCTGGATAGCGCGGCTGCGTTGATCGGCGTGATCTCTATCGCAATCGTGGCTTGGGCTTCGCTTCAGGGCCAACGCATCAAGAAAAAACACCTTGAGCAAGGCAAGACACTGGTGCTGATCTGGGACACCAAGGTGGCGCTGCGGCGTGTCGAAACGGTGTTTGATCGTTATTTCTGGGGCAGTTACTGGCAGCCTGGTCGCACGTTCCAGGAAGTCATGGGGGAGCTCACCGGTACGCCGTTGGAAAAAAGCCTAGAAGCCCTCAAGGCCCAATGCGCTGCCTTGGACAAGCAAGTTACCCAGGACGGTTGGCATTGGCTCAATAACGCCCGTGAGCTGTGCGACGTCGCTAACGCCATGGCTCGAGAACGCTACCAACTGGACTTCTGCGATTCGCGGGCAGAGTCATCAGGCGCGGCGGTGATCAACCGCGATTTTGAAGTGCTGGTGTACACCTGGACGGCACGGTTGAAGACTTTCGACCATCAACTCGATGAGATTGAAGTCCAATATTCGTAGACCACCTCGCAAGAATATTCTTTTCCCCCTTTAAACATTGGGCCCGCTGGGGTGCCTGATGGTAATCTCCCTCCACTTTACGGCGTCGAGCCACACCCCTTACGGGTCAGGGAAGACGACTTTCTTCAACTATGGATATCGATCAGGTCACACATGAATAAATCAGCAAGCGTACTTCTTGGAATCGTTGTGGTTATCGGGGCTGTCAGTGCAGGTGGCGCCTGGTACACCGGTACGAAGCTTGAAGGAGTGCTGCAAACCGCTATTGCCGATAGTAATAAACAAATGCAAACGGCTTTGGCCGGGTCCAATAGCACCTCTTCGATCGAGTTGGTTTCCCTCGACCGTGGGACGTTTAGCAGCACCGCCCACTATCGTCTCAAGGGCGAAGGCGAGATATTTGGCGCAGAGCCGATCGAGTTGCTCTTCGTCGACAAGATCGAACACGGCCCCCTGCCATTCTCGCGTCTGGTGACGCTCAAGTGGCTGCCGGTCATGGCGACCAGCCACAGCGAGCTTGAGCGTAATCCATTGACTGAAAAGTGGTTCGCCGCCGCCAAGGACCAGTCACCGCTCAAAGGTGTGCTCAACCTGGGCTATGACAAGTCCATCAATGGCAGCTACGAGTTGCTGCCATTGGATACCAAGCTGGATGAGCAATCGCAGCTCACCTTCTCCGGTCTGAAGATCGATTTGGCCGCCAGCGCCCAGGCACAGAAGATCAAGGCCGACGGTTACATGGATAGCTTCAAGCTGACCACCGTCGCAGAGGACCAGACTCCAGTGCAGGTCGAGGTGAACGGTCTTACGTTGGCCAGCAACCTGAGCAAAAGCTCTTACGGCTACTACATGGGTGATAACACCCTGCTGCTGAGCAGCGTCAGGAGCACTTTTGGTGAGCCGAAATCGGTGCTTGGCCTGAAGAACTTCGAGATGAAGAACAACAGCACCGAGAGCGGGACCAGCGCATCGGGGCGTGCGGATTACAAGATCGGGGAATTGTCGTTCAACGATAAGACCATCGGCTCGGCACAAATGGCGGTCAGCCTGAAGAACCTGGACATTCCCGCCACGATGTCGCTGATGCAGGTCTATCAGACCAAATTGCAGCCCTACGAAAAAGCTGCTGCCGAGGCCGCTGCAGCTGGCGAACCGGCTCCAGAGTTGAACCTGACCGAGGCTGAAGAAGCGCAGGTCAAAGCCGATCTGGAAAAACTCCTGGCTGGCGGCCCACAAGTGGCGCTGGAAAACCTGTCGTTCAATACCGCCAACGGGGAAAGCCGTGCGAGCCTGGTCGTCGATCTGGCCAAGCCGCAATCGATGGACCTGCCACCCGATGAGTTGGGCCGTCAGTTGCTCGCGCTGTTGGAATTCAACCTGAAAGTATCCAAGCCGATGCTGGTGGATCTGATGACCGTGCAGGCGCAGATGGAAGGTCAAACTGACGCCAAACTGATCGCCGACCAAGCCACCGCCACCAGCGATATGTTCAGCGCCATGGCCGTCGGTACAGAACTGGCGACGCTTGAAGGCAGTGATGTGGTCACTAAGCTGCACTACGCCAACAATCAGGTCGATTTCAACGGCAAGAAAATGACCGTTGAGCAATTCACCGCCTTCGTCATGAGTAAGCTGGGCGGCGGCGTCGCCATCCAGTAACCGCTCAAGTACCAGCTGAAGCCCGGCCCGTGCATTGCGCACGGGCCGGGCTTTTTTTTGCCTATCGATAATCCACCACCGAAATATTCATCGATTCTGAAGAATTGTGGCGTTCTGAAAAATGACCCGTTCGGGAGTGCAAAACTAGGCCCATTAGAGCTTGGCTGGATTCCTTTGATCCGGCTTCCTGTTTGATGGGCAAGGGGGCACTGCGACCCGGCTGGCCATGTAAGGATGCTGACGAATGCCGCGTACTGTGGGTCCTTTTATTCAACGTGGTTTGCGCCCGTTGTTTCGCGTCGCACTGTGCAGCCAATTGTGCTGGCCGATGTTGGCGTTTGCCGACACTGCCTATGACCAAATGGTGCTCGACGCTCGTGCCGGCCATTACACGCCCGCTTTGACCGCCTTGCGCCAAGTGCCGGCCAGCCAGGCCAGTGCCGCGCAGATCAGCGACCATCTGCAGATCGCCAGTTGGGCCGGTTTCGACGCCGAGGTGGTGCAGGTCTATGAAAGCCAGGGCCGCTATCGTGACTTGCCGGTTCAGGCGCTGACCGCAACGGCTCGCGCTTATCGCAACCTCAAGCGCTGGGATGCGGCTGCCGAGCTGTATCGCCAGGCGTTGGCAATCGACCCGCGCAACCCCGACCTGCAACTCGGCCTGGCCTTGACCCAAGCCGATGCCGGCAAGCCCGACGAAGCGGTCAGCCGTGCCAGGGCCTTGGTCGCTGCCAAACCTGAAGATCCAATGCGCCGACTGGCCCTGGGCTATGCCCTGACCCGTGCGAACAATCCCCATGAAGCACTGTTCGAGTACGACCAAGCCTTTACCCGCGCCGGCAACAAGCCGGAGGTCGCCCGGGAATACATCAACGCCCTGCAACGCGCTCAACTGCCGGAGCCGGCCCTGCGCCTGGCCCGTCTACAGCCAGGTCTGATCGACCGTGGCATGCAACGGCGGCTCGAAGGTGATGTGGCGGCCGAACGGGTACGCCTGACGGATATGGCGAGTCGCAGCGAAACGGAACGCTTCATCATTGCAGACCGCGCCTTGGCCGATTACGACAAACTACTGGCGACCTGGAGCCCGGTGGCCGAGGCCCATGACGACGTGCTCCGTTGGCGCATCGATCGCTTGGGTGCCCTCAACGCTCGCGCCCGTCGGGCTGAAGTGATAGCCGAATACCAAAAGCTGATCGCCGAGGGCGTGAGCATTCCGACTTATGCCCTGCGCTGGGTGGCTTCTTCCTATCTGGAGCAGCGCGAGCCGGAGATCGCCGTCGATCTGTACCGCCGGGTATTGAGCGCGCCTGATGCCGACCCTGCGGACCGTTTCGAGGACAGTACCGCGCTCTATTACGCGCTGCTGGAAAGTGAAAAGTCCGAAGACGCCCGTATGCTGGCCGAGGACTTGGCGAAATCCGAGCCTTCGCGTGTCGAGCTTAAGGGCTTGCCGATCGGCAACCCCAATGACGACTGGATGGACGCTCAGCAACTGGCCGCCCAGGCCGGCACATACGGCGCCGACCTGCCCTCCGCCGAAGCGCGTCTGGAAACCCTGGTCAATCAAGGCCCCGGTAACATCGGCCTGCGCTTGGCCCAGGCCGATCTGTACCAGGCCCGTGACTGGCCGCGTCGTTCGGAAAGCCTGCTCAAGGAGGTCGAGACGACGACGCCGCGCGACCGTGGACTGGAAGTCGCCCAGGCCCGTGCCGCCATGGATTTGCAGGAGTGGCGGCAGATGGATGCGCTGGTCGATGACGTGGTCGCCCGCTACCCGGAAAACGCCCATGTCAAACGCCTGCAACGCCAGCGTGAAGTGCATGACATGGCGGAGTTGCGCATCGAGGCCTACACCGGCAAGAGCTATGGCGGCGGCAGCGGCGACGCTGGTGCGGTCACCGGCAGTCGGGATTTTGGTATCGAAACGCTGCTCTACAGCCCACCCATCGACGAAGACTGGCGGCTGTTCGGCGGTGCCGGTTACGCCACCGGTGATTTCGAGGAAGGCACTGGCCATCACCGCTGGCAGCGCCTTGGCGTAGAGCGCCGTACCCGAGACATGACTCTGGAAGCCGAGGTCTCCAACCACTCGTATGGTTCCGGTGACAAACAGGGCGCGCGCCTGGCCGTGGCCCGAGACATCAATGACCACTGGCAATACGGCGGTAGCCTGGATTACCTCTCAGCCGAAACCCCGTTGCGGGCGCTCAACAGCGGCATCCGTGCCAATGGCGGCAGCGGCTTTGTTCGCTGGCGCGCCAATGAAAGTCGAGAGTGGCGACTGGCTGTCAGCCCGTCCCATTTCAGCGATGGCAATAACCGCCTCGAGACTGTGCTTACCGGTCGTGAAGGCCTCTACAGCGCACCGCGGCTGCAAGTGGAAATGGGCCTGGAGGTCGCGGCCAGTCGCAACAGTGGTTCCAATGAAGTGCCGTACTTCAACCCCAAAGCCGACTTCACCTTCATGCCGACCGTGAGCGCCAACCACGTGCTGTACCGCCGCTACGAAACCACCTGGAGCCAGCAGTTCCAAGTGGGCGCCGGTACTTACAGCCAGCGCGATCACAGTACCGGCGCCATGGGGTTGCTCGGCTACGGCCAGCGTTTCATCTGGAACGACGTGCTGGAGGCAGGCGCCGCACTGAGCTGGCTCAACCGCCCTTACGACGGCGACCGCGAAAGCGATCTGCGCCTGCTTGTCGACCTCACCTACCGCTTCTAGAAGAGTTTGAAGATGCCTGTCATTTCGCGATTCATCCTCCTGCTGGGGGTCTTGCTGATCAGCGCTTGTGCCCAGCAAGCCCCGGCGTTCACACCGCCTTCGCAAAGACCGCTGGCGGCCAACGACGCCCCTTGGCCGAAGAACCATGTGCTTGGCATTGCCTACCACGACGTCGAGGACCGTGACCCGGACCAGGCGCTGGTGGCCGTGCGTACCGAGCGTTTGATCGAGCAACTGGCGTGGCTGCGGGAAAACAATTACCAGCCGGTCACCGTGGACCAGATCATCAGCGCTCGCAACGGCGGCCCGGAACTGCCGCCGCGTGCGGTATTGCTGAGTTTCGACGACGGTTACTCAAGCTTCTACACCCGCGTCATGCCGATTCTGCGCGCCTATAACTGGCCGGCGATATTGGCTCCGGTGGGCAGCTGGGTCGATACGCCGTTGAACCAAACGGTGGATTTCGCCGGGGTGCCGCGCAAGCGTTCCGAGTTCTTGACCTGGGAGCAGATTCGCGAGGTTGCCAAATCGGGTCTGGTGGAAATTGCCGCCCACACCGACGCCAATCACAAAGGCATCCTCGCCAACCCGCAAGGCAACCAGCAACCGGCGGCGACCACCCGACGCTACGATCCCGCTACCGGGCGCTATGAAACCGAGGCGGATTTCCAGGCGCGCCTGCGCAAGGACGTGGCGGCTATTTCCGAGAAAATCCGCAAGGTCGCCGGTTACAGCCCGCGCGTGTGGGTCTGGCCTTACGGGGAAGCCGATGGCACAGCGCTGCAGGTGATCGGCAGTGAAGGCTATCAAATGGCCCTGACCCTGGAGGACGGCCTCGACAGCCTCGATAACTTGATGAGTGGCCCACGCTTTCTGGTGGCCTCCGATCCGGACGGTGCTCACTTCGCCGAAAGCGTGGTCTCCGTGCAGGCGCTTGAGCCGATGCGCGTGGTGCATGTCGACCTGGATTACGTCTACGACCCGGACCCAGTGCAACAAGAAGCCAACGTCGGCAAGCTGGTCCAGCGCATCTACGACCTGGGCGCGAACACCGTGTTCCTGCAGGCGTTCGCCGACCCGAAAGGCGACGGCCTGGTACGCTCGCTGTACTTCCCCAACCGTCACCTGCCGGTACGAGCCGATCTGTTCGACCGGGTCGCGTGGCAGTTGAAAACCCGGGCCAACGCCAAGGTTTTCGCCTGGATGCCCGTGCTCAGTTTTGCCCTCGATTCGAAGCTGCCACGCGTACAGCGCTGGGATCCGGAAACCGGCAAGACTGGTGTCGCCCCTGATCAATATGTGCGCCTGTCGCCCTTCGACCCGAACGTGCGGCGGATTGTCGGTGAAGTTTATGAAGACCTGGCGCGGATGAGTTCGATTGACGGCGTCCTGTACCATGACGATGCGGTGTTCTCCGACTTCGAAGATGCCGGCCCCGCCGCGTTGAAAGTCTATGCCGCCAACGGCTTGCCGACGTCCATCGCCGCCTTGCGCGACGATCCGGCAGTAATGCAACGCTGGACTCGCTTCAAGAGCCGCTACCTGATCGACTTCACTCGTGAGCTCACCGCCAAGGTCCGGGCGATTCGCGGTCCGCAGGTGCAAACGGCGCGCAATATCTTTGCCGAGCCGATGCTCAATCCTGAAAGCGAAGCCTGGTTCGCCCAGAATCTCGATGACTTCCTCGGCGCCTACGATTGGACGGCACCGATGGCCATGCCGTTGATGGAAAACCAAACCCTCGAGCAATCCGGTCCCTGGCTTGAGCGCCTGGTCGCCACGGTCAAGGCTCGCCCCGGTGCCCTCAAGCGCACGGTGTTCGAATTGCAGGCCCGTGATTGGCACAGCCAACCGGCCCGTGACATCGACGGCAAACAATTGGCTGACTGGATGGGGCGTCTCAAGCGCCAGGGCGTGACCAGTTTCGGCTACTACCCGGACAACTTCATCGAAGACCTGCCCTCCGTGAAAACCGTGCGGCCGGCGCTCTCCAACAAGTGGAATCCTTGACATGTTCGACAGACTGCTCGCCCTGCTGGTGCTGGCGATTGTCCTTGGCGTGCCCCTGGGCCTGATCTTCCTGGTCACTGGGCAATTCCTGATGGACTTCGTGTTCTTTTACCCGTTGTTCATGTCTGGGCTGTGGATCGCCGGCGGCCTGTATTTCTGGCTGCATTGGGAGCGCCACTGGCCGTGGAAGGACGATACGTTGCCGCCGCCCTTGGCTGGCGAGCCGCTGATCAGCATCCTGATTCCGTGCTTCAACGAGGGCGACAACGTCGCCGACACCATTCACGCGGCGCTGGGCCAGCATTATCCGAACATCGAAGTCATCGCCATCAACGACGGCTCCAAAGACAACACCGCCCAGATGCTCGACCAATTGGCGGCTGAAGACCCACGCCTGCGCGTGCTGCACCTGGCGGAAAACCAGGGCAAGGCTGTGGCCCTGCGCATGGGCGCCATCGCGGCGCGCAGTGAATACCTGGTGTGTATCGACGGTGACGCGCTGCTGGCGCCCAACACCTGCGCCTACCTGGTAGCGCCGATGCTCGATAACGCCCGCCTCGGCGCGGTAACCGGCAACCCGCGTATTCGTACCCGTTCTACCCTGGTGGGCCGAGTCCAGGTCGGCGAGTTCTCCTCGATCATCGGCCTGATCAAGCGTACCCAGCGGGTCTTCGGACGGATCTTCACCGTTTCCGGGGTGATCGTCGCGTTCCGTCGTACCGCCCTGCACCGGGTCGGCTACTGGAGCCCGGACATGATCACCGAAGACATCGACATCAGTTGGAAGCTGCAACTGGACCACTGGAGCATCTTTTACGAACCCCGCGCACTGTGCTGGATCCTCATGCCCGAAACCCTGCGCGGCCTGTGGCGGCAACGTCTGCGCTGGGCCCAAGGCGGCGCCGAGGTGTTGTTCAAGAACATCCGTGGCATCTGGCAATACCGCCATCGTTACCTGTGGCCGCTGCTGTTCGAATATTGCCTGTCCACCGGTTGGGCATTCACGTTCCTGCTGTCGGTGATTTTCTGGGGCGCCGGCAAATTCGTGGAAATGCCGCCGGCCATCGCCGTCGACCACCTCATGCCGCCGGCCTTCACCGGGTTGTTGCTGGCAGTGGTGTGCCTGTTGCAGTTCGCGGTGAGCATCCTGATCGATCGCCGCTACGAAAAAGGCCTGTGGCACATCATGTTCTGGGTGGTCTGGTACCCGTTGGTGTTCTGGTTGATCAGCCTGTTCACCACCCTGGTGAGCTTTCCAAAAGTGTTGTTCGGACAGCACCAGCAGCGTGCGCGCTGGGTCAGCCCGGATCGCGGTATCAAACCGTTCGATGATGAAGAAGAGGAAGTGATCCGATGAAAATTATCAGGACCCGGCAAAGACCTTTTCTGATGGTCATTGACGTTCTCTTCACTGTGCTGGCGTGGGTCGGGTTGGTGTATTTGCTGGTCAATGGGCTCTGGCCGCTGTTCGACAGCCAGGCAGGCCCGCGCCTGGGTGGATCGCTGTTCGACACCCTGGGGACCTTGCAGGTCTACGGTTGGATCGCATTGGTCAACGCGGTGCTCTTGATTACTTGGGCGCGTTATCAGCAGCGTAAAAGCCGCAGTTTCGCCCAGCGGCGGCTGCCGGCGCCGGTGGTGGACGATCAAGGTTTGAGCGACAGTTTCAAATTGACCGACGAACGCCTGGACACGTTGCGCCAGCCTGGCTCGAAGATCATCCACAACAACCAGGATGGCGACATCAGCCACGTCGTGGCGCATTTCCATCTGCTGAGCCCGGAGTTGCAACCGCCGCCTCTCGCTCCACTGGAGCGCCCCCGGGTGATTCACCTGCCGGCGGATCGTGGGAGCGAGCTTGCTCGCGATGGCGGAGTGTCAGCCAGCATAGATGCCGGTTGAACCGACGCCATCGCGAGCAAGCTCGCTCCTACAGTGGATTGGGGTTGTTGGACAAATTGGGGGCACATGTGGGGCTGTCGGGGAAAGTGCGGCGAAGTTCATCATAATTGTCACTGCAACCGGATGGGCGCTGCGGCTATAGTTCGCAGGCCGTCCATGGCCTGATACGCATAAGGTGCCCGGTATGACCCGATTGAACTCTCTCTCCCCTTGGCTGGCGGCCGTCGCCCTGGTGCTGTGCGCGCAAGGGGCTGTCCAGGCCGAGGAGCGTTTCACCCTCAGCATTCCCGGCGTGTCGGACGACCGCCTCTTCACCGCTGCGGCGGCCAGTGACGCCAACACGTGTGGTGGCAAGAACATTTCCCCGGCGCTGAGCTGGAACGCCGGCCCACCCGGCACCCTGAGCTATGCCATAGTCATGTTGGACCCGGACGGCCAAAGAGGGCAGGGTGTCGACCACTGGGTCCACTACGGTATCAAGGCCACCACACGGCAGATTCCGGCGGGCGCGGGTACCAAGCCGGCGCTGGAAGGCATGAGCGGTATCAACAGCAAGAACACGCGTGGCTATATCGGCCCTTGCCCGCCCATTGGCGACAGCGCGCATCATTACCTGATTCAGCTCTTCGCCCTGGACCTGCCCCCGGAAGCCCTGCCCGCTGGCCTTACGCGCGCCCAATTGATGGAAAAAATCAACGGCCACGTGCTGCGCAACAGCAGCGTCGTGCGGCGCTACCACCGCTAGCCCAGGCACCAAAAACACCTGTTTGGACTTGGGGATATGGTCTACACCCTGTGGCGAGGGAGCTTGCTCCCGTTGGGTTGCGCAGCAACCCTCCAACCACAAAATTGGCATCACGTGCCAAAAGCGAGCACTATCGAGCCCCTGTTCACTCATGCCGGAGGATGGCGATGACGCAGAAACCCGACGGCATCGCCCGCTTGCTGAACTGCCCCACCAAGGGCGATGAGATGCGCCGGGCTATCGCCCAGAGCCGCAAGGATTTCCTGCCTGCTGACGAGGCCGAAGACGCCGAGCCAGGCCAACCACCGGCTGAGCCCGTGGACAACGGTCGCGACGACTGAGCTGTCGCCCTCTCTCAATCCCACTTTTCAAATCTGCCTATGACTGCCACGACCCATCTGCCAGGCGACCGATTCAGTCGCTCCGATTACAAAACCCTGGGCCTCGCGGCCTTGGGAGGCGCGCTGGAGATTTACGATTTCATCATCTTCGTCTTCTTCGCCCTGACCCTCAGCCAGTTGTTCTTCCCGCCGGAAATGCCCGATTGGCTGCGCTTGCTGCAAAGCTTCGGGATCTTCGCCACCGGCTACCTGGCTCGGCCCTTGGGCGGCATTCTCATGGCGCATTTTGCCGATCGCCTGGGACGCAAGCGGGTGTTCAGCCTGAGCATCCTGATGATGGCCTTGCCTTGCCTGCTCATTGGTGTGATGCCGACCTACGCGCAAATCGGCTATTTCGCACCGTTGCTGTTGCTGGCATTGCGCATCCTGCAGGGCGCGGCGGTGGGCGGGGAGGTGCCCAGCGCCTGGGTGTTCGTGGCCGAGCATGCGCCGCTGCATCATCGCGGCTACGCCCTCGGCTTCCTGCAGGCCGGCCTGACCTTCGGCTACTTGCTGGGCGCCTTGACCGCCACGGCGTTGGCGCGGATCTACACGCCGACGGAGATTCTCGATTACGCCTGGCGCTTGCCATTCCTGCTGGGCGGAGTCTTCGGTGTGATTGGTGTCTGGCTGCGCCGTTGGCTGAGCGAAACGCCGATCTTCATGGCCCTGCAAGCCAACCGCGAAGAGGCCACGGAACTGCCGCTGCGCACGGTCCTACGCGAGCATCGGCACGCCTTGCTGCCCGCCGCCATCCTCACCTGCGTGCTGACCTCCGCGGTGGTGGTGTTCGTCGTCATCACCCCGACCGTGATGCAAAAAAGCTTCGGCATGACCCCCAGCCACACCTTCGCCCTGAGCAGCCTGGGTATCGTCTTCCTGAATATCGGCTGCGTCTTGGCCGGCCTCATCGTCGACCGTATCGGTGCCTGGCGCACCGTCATGCTCTACAGCCTGCTGTTGCCCGTGGGCATCGCCGTGCTCTACGCCAGCCTGATCAGTGGCGGCGCCTGGCTGGGGCTGGCCTACGTGGTGGCCGGCCTGGGGTGCGGGGTGGTCGGCGCCGTGCCTTCGGTAATGGTCAGCCTGTTCCCGCCGAAAATCCGCGTGTCCGGCATCTCGTTCACCTACAACATCGCCTATGCGTTGTGGGCGAGCATGACGCCGTTGATGCTGATTGCGCTGGTGCCGTGGAGCCCGTGGGTGTGCGTGGGGTATTGCGTGGTGATGGGGGCGGTGGGTGTGGGGGCGGCGGTTTATTTTCCAGGACGGCATACGAAGGCCTCGCAGCCTTCGTTGGCGTGTGAATCCTGATCCGGTCCTTCAAAGACGTTCACGAAAAAACTCCACAAAGGCACGAGTCCTTGCCGAGCGGCGCCGGTCTTGGCTGAACACGGCGCTGATGGGCAGCGCCGTCGGTTGGTAATCGTCGAGCAGGGCCGACACGGTTCCCTGGCGAACATCCGCCGCAAACAACCATTGCGGGGAAAGCGAAACGCCCAGCCCGGACAGCACCATCTCCCGGATCGCTTCGCTGCTGTTGCTGGTGACGTTGCCCTTTATCGTCACGCAGTGTTGCTTGCCCTCCTGGTCGAATCGCCAGACGTCGTAGTGTTCCAGCAGTGTGAAACCCAGGCAGTTATGGCCGGCTAAGTCCGCCGGCTCGAGCGGCGTGCCGTGCTGTTGCAGATACGCCGGGGAGGCGTACACCCGGCGTGGGCTGGCGCCGAGGGAGACCGCTACCAGCCCCTCGTTTTTCACCACGCCAATGCGAATGGCGACGTCGATGTTTTCCTTCAGCACATCTTCGTTTTGATCGCTCAGCCGCAGGTCGATCCGAACCTGTGGATGGCGTGCCAAAAACTCGCCCACCAAGGGCGCAATGCACAACCGACCGAAACTCACAGGTGCCGCCACGCGCAGCGGCCCGGCGATCTGTTCCTGCCCACTGACGAACTTGAGCCGGGCGGCGGCCAGGCTGGCGAGTATGTCCTTGCTCTCGGCGTAGAAGCGCTGCCCCTGGTCGGTCAGCGCAAGATGACGAGTGCTGCGGGCAAACAATGCGCCGCCAAGATGGCGTTCCAGCGCGCGGATCTGTTTGCTCACCGCCGGTTGGCCCAGGTTCAGCTCCCTGGCGACGGCCGAGAACGAGCCACGCTCCACCACGCGTACGAACACTTGTATTGCCTCGAACAGATCCATAGGGATTTGGCCTCTATCTGGAATAAATCCTATCCATTTTTACTTACTTATCGGAATGCATCTTCGCCAGCAACATGAACCTACCCACTCATTGGAGGTTTACCGTCATGAACAACACCATGTTTGCCGCTATCGCCGAAACCGCTCAGGCGGCGCTGGTCGTGCGTCACATTCCCCGGCCAGTTCCCGGCAGAGGACAGGTATTGATCAAGGTTCATGCCGCAGGGATCAACCCACTGGATACCAAGATCGCGGCGGGAGGCGGTGCCCATGCCCGCCAACCGCTGCCCGCCGTACTGGGCATCGATCTGGCCGGGACGGTGGTTGAACTGGGTGAAGGCGCGAGCGGCTTCGTGCCTGGCGATGAGGTGTTCGGCATGGCCGGCGGGATCGGCGGTGCCCAGGGTGCCCTGGCCGAATACATCGCCGTCGATGCCCGCTTGGTTGCGCTCAAGCCTCGTTCATTGAGCATGCGTGAAGCCGCCGCGTTGCCGCTGGTGTTCATTACCGCGTGGGAAGGGTTGGTTGACCGCGCTAACGTCCGGGCCGGCCAGCAGGTGCTGATCCACGGTGGTGCAGGCGGTGTCGGCCAAATGGCCGTGCAAATTGCCAAGGCCCGAGGTGCCGAGGTCTATGCCACCGGCTCGGCCACTCGCCTGGATTTCATCCGCGGCCTGGGCGCGACACCGATCGACTACCGGAGGCAGGACGCCGACAGCTACGTGCGCCTGCACACCGACGGCGAGGGCTTCGATATCGTCTACGACACCGTAGGCGGCCCCACGCTGGATGCGTCGTTCAATATGGTGAAAACCTACACCGGCCATGTCCTCAGTTGCCTCGGCTGGGGGCAACACAGTTTGGCGCCATTGTCGTTTCGCGGTGCGAGTTATTCCGGGGTATTCACCTTGATGCCGCTGCTGACCGGCAAGGGGCGCGAGCATCATGGCCAGATCTTGCGGGAGGGCGCCGCTCTGGTTGAGTCAGGGCAACTGCGGATCAACGTGGATCAGCGCCGGTACGGCCTTGGGAAAGTCAATGAGGCGTTTGCCCAGGTAGCCGAGGGACGCGGGGCGGGGAAAACGGTGGTGGACATTGGGGTTGAGTAAGACGGGACCGCTCTGCGTAAGGCCAAACAACTTGAGCGCGCGTTCAAACCCCGTAGAATGCAGCCGCCATTATGCCGCTGCATCTCAAGGACGAATTCAAACATGCGAGTTTTTACCCTCTTGCTGACCCTCTGCCTCATGGCCGGTTGCGCTTCCAAGCCCGATTACTACATTTCCCCTGCACCGGTGGCGATCCCCGAGACCGCCACCTATTGGATTGACACGTTCAACGTCGAAGTCGTAGGCAAAAACGAACGCTTTCTGCCCGACGAAAAAGTCCGTGACCGGCTGCACACCGACCTGATCGTCCGCCTGCTCGACGGCAATCGCTATGCCTCCAGCAAGGAAACCGCTGACTATCTGCTGGACGTCAACGCCGTTTATGCGCGCCGGATTCAAGACACCCAAGGTGGCTTCATGAACAAGATTGTTGCCGACGGTACGTACCTGGCCAGTGTCGATTTCAGTTATCAGGTCAAGGTGAAGAAGGCCGGTGACGAGGTATTGCACTTCGCCCAGGCCCGCCAGGGGCTGATGCCGGGTGGGGCGATCGGGCAACTCGAGGTCATGAGAGGCATGGCGGGCGCCCTGACGAACAGAGGCAACTCCGATGTCGAAGACTATTACACCGGCCAGTTGAGCCGCTTCATCGCCGATGACCTGCAGGGCATTCCGTCTCGTTAGCAATGCCTGCTGCAACGGCGGTAATAGCCTGGCCACTTTGGGGTGGCCAGGTCTGTCTTTTCAGTGCAGCAAAAAAACTTCTTGGTCGTTAACCCGAACCGCATGTGCCTTGCGTCTGACCCTGTGAACGGATCATTCATTCACGAGGTTCAGCCCATGTCCCGTCCACTCCCCTTTATACGTCCTGCTGCCCAGGGCTTCGCCGTGACTTTGCTGGTGGCGTTGGCCGGTTGTGGGTTGTCTTCGTCCCGCGAGGCTGCCAAGCCGACCGAACCGGTAGCCGTGGCGCCCAGCGTTGTACCGCTAGGCGAGATCGCCTACGTGCGCGAGCCCATGAGCAAGCGCATGGCCGCCCCGGCATCGATGCCCGCCCCAAGTGTGGCGAACGATGCCATTGCCGGGGACTACCGCTCCGAGCCGCGCGAACAGTACGAAAAACTGCCGGACAACCCCATCCATAGCGTGGCCGAAACGCCGGTCTCGACCTTCAGCGTGGATGTCGATACCGGCAGCTATGCCAATGTGCGACGTTTCCTCAACCAAGGCAGCCTGCCGCCCGAAGGTGCCGTGCGACTGGAGGAAATGGTCAACTACTTCCCTTACCACTACGCGCTGCCTACCGATGGTTCGCCCTTTGGCGTGACCACCGAGGTGGCCCCAACGCCGTGGAACCCCCACACTCGCTTGCTGCGCGTCGGCATCAAGGCCAGCGACCGCGCCGTGGCGGACCTGGCGCCGGCCAACCTGGTATTCCTGGTGGATGTGTCCGGCTCCATGGACCGCCGCGAAGGCCTGCCGCTGGTCAAGAGCACCCTGAAACTGCTGGTGGATCAATTGCGTGACCAGGACCGGGTGTCCCTGGTGGTGTATGCCGGCGAATCCCGGGTGGTGCTCAAGCCCACTTCGGGCCGCGACAAGGTGAAGATCCGCAACGCCATTGATCAACTCGATGCCGGAGGTTCTACCGCAGGGGCGTCGGGTATCGAGCTGGCTTATCAAATGGCTCGGGAGAGCTTTATCGACAAGGGCATCAATCGCATCCTGCTGGCCACCGATGGCGACTTCAACGTCGGTGTCAGTGATTTCGACAGCCTCAAGCAAATGGCGGTGGACCAACGCAAAAGCGGCGTCTCCCTGACGACGCTGGGCTTCGGTGTGGATAACTACAATGAACACCTGATGGAGCAACTGGCTGACGCCGGCGACGGCAACTACGCCTACATCGACAACCTGCTCGAAGCGCGCAAGGTGCTGGTGGACCAGCTCAGCTCAACCCTGGCGGTGGTGGCGCGGGATGTAAAGTTGCAGGTGGAGTTCAACCCTGCCCAGGTCAGCGAATATCGCCTGCTGGGTTATGAGAACCGCGCGCTCAAGCGTGAGGATTTCAACAACGATAAGGTCGATGCGGGTGAGATTGGTGCCGGGCATACGGTGACAGCGTTGTATGAAATTGTCCCGAAAGGCGAGCAAGGCTGGTTGGAGCCGCTGCGTTATGCCAACACGCCCAAGCTGGACGGCAAGTCAGGAGAGCTGGCGATGTTGCGCGTACGCTACAAACCCGCCGAGGGTGGCAGTAGCCGATTGATCGAGCATCCTATCGACAGCGCGCCAAACGATGCCAAGGCCAGCGATGACTTGCGTTTCTCGGCCGCCGTGGCGGCCTTCGCCCAACAGCTCAAGGGCGATGGACGCTACACTGGGACGATGACCTTGAAGGACACCGCGCAATTGGCGCGCTCGGCCCGAGGTGATGACCCGTTTGGGCTGCGTGCCGAGTTTGTGCAGTTGGTGGAACTGGCCCAGAGCCTCGAGCCTGAGGCCAAGCGCTGATCCTGCGCACAACGAGGATCAAATGTGGGAGCGAGCTTGCTCGCGATTGCGGTGGACCAGTCATCATTCTTATTGACTGTCCTGACGCCATCGCGAGCAAGCTCGCTCCCACAGTGTTCCCTTGTTATCTGCCAGGACTGTGTTGCAATGACCGGAAAGGAGTTCGCCACCCACATGCCCGCTGCGCTTGATCCTCCCAGCGACGAATCGCTGCTGGCCCGCTACCGCAACGGCGACAAGGCTTCTTTTGAAGTCCTCTACGCCCGCCATCGGCTAGGGCTTTACCGTTTCCTCGTGTCCTTGAGCAACAAAGCCGAACTGGCCGAGGAAGTCTTCCAGGAGACCTGGCTCAGCCTGATTCGCAGCGCTACCCAGCCACAAGGCCGGGCGAGTTTTCGTACCTGGCTGTTCCAGATCGCCCGCAACCGCTTGATCGATCACTGGCGCAAACACGGGGTCCACAACCCGTTGCACGACAGTTACGACGAGCAGCTTCACGTCCAGCCCGACGACACCGGCAGCCCTGAGCAACAGTTGAGCCTTAGCCGCGACCAGGCTCGTCTCGACGCCGCGTTGCAGGCCTTGCCCGAGGATCAGCGGGAGGTCTTCCTGCTGCGCCTGCACGGCGACCTGGAGCTGCCGCAGATCGCCGCCTTGACCGGCGTCCCGTTGGAAACGGTCAAAAGCCGCTTGCGTTACGCCCAGCAGAAGTTGCATCGCCTGCTGGCCGAGGAGGTACCCGCATGATTGATACCAAACACACCCCGGATCCCGACGACGAAATGCTCATCAAGCATTTCCGCCAACACGCCAGCGGCGAGCCGCCCGCGTCCCTGGACGCTTTTATCCTGGCTGCCGCCCATCGTGAAGCGCCAACGCCCGCCCCAAGCTTGTGGACGCGCTGGCTGCAAGCCTGCCAACGGCCGCGTTGGCAAATGGCATTCGCCACGGTCGCCGGTGTGGCGCTGATGATTGGTCTGGTAGTGCGTTCACCCGTGCCCCACGACGAGCTGGCCTCGCCCGCCTCGATGGAGTTTTCCGCCGATCGGCAAGAACCCGCCGTTGCCGCTGCACCGCCGCCGGCCATGCCCGCTCCCGCCCCTATAGCCCGGATGGCAGCCCCCCAGGGCGAACTCGCCCAGGCCCCGGCAAGCGCTGATCAGGCCTTCGCGGAAAAGCCTGCGGCGAAAATGAGCAAAAGCGCGCCCGTTGCCCTGCCATCGTTGGAGCAGGAACTGCTGGAAATCCTGCGTTTGCGCCAGGCCGGTGATGCCAAGGCTGCCGATGAGAAGCTGCTGGCGCTGCACAAGCGCTTTCCCAAGGAAGACTTGCCGGCGCGGTTGGAGGCGCTGCAAAAGCGTTGACTGAGCTCCGCGCCCACAAAAAAAGCCCCAGGTCTTGCGACCAGGGGCTTTTGATTCTGTAAATGGTGCACCAGGCGGGATTCGAACCCACGACCCCTGCCTTCGGAGGGCAGTACTCTATCCAGCTGAGCTACTGGTGCGACGCGGGCGCCATGATACTCATATGCATCGCGGGCGTCCATGCTGCTGATTTGCCGGTGTTTTCATAAGCCTGGGCGGGCATCGGCTACGCTGATCAGAAAAAGCGGGCAAATCCGGATTTTTCGTTCTTTTTTTCGAACAGCCTATTGTCCTTCACCCCCATCGGCCCTAGGATTCGTTTGAGATTTCAAACGCTCTTGTCTGGGTGCTGAACCGCACGTCTGTGCTTATGTGCGTTATTTCTGTGCTTCAGCCCGGTGGATGATTTCCCTGACGGCAGCCCCTGAGGCGCCTTTCTACAAATCTAATTCGCTCCGCGTGCGCGCGGTGCTGTTAAGGAAAGCCGACATGCAGCTTAAAGACACCCAGTTGTTCCGCCAACAAGCCTTTATCGATGGCGCTTGGGTCGATGCGGACAATGGTCAGACAATCAAGGTCACCAACCCGGCAACGGGCGAAGTGCTGGGCACTGTGCCGAAAATGGGCGCCGCCGAAACCCGTCGGGCGATTGAAGCCGCCGACAAGGCGCTGCCGGCCTGGCGTGCGCTGACGGCCAAGGAGCGCGCCAACAAGCTGCGCCGCTGGTATGAATTACTGATCGAAAACCAGGACGACCTCGGTCGCCTGATGACCCTGGAACAAGGCAAGCCGCTGGCTGAGGCCAAGGGCGAAATCGTCTACGCAGCCTCCTTCATCGAATGGTTCGCCGAAGAAGCCAAGCGTATCTACGGTGATGTGATTCCCGGCCACCAACCGGACAAACGCCTGATCGTGATCAAGCAGCCAATCGGCGTGACCGCTGCCATTACCCCGTGGAACTTCCCGGCCGCGATGATCACCCGCAAGGCCGGCCCTGCCCTGGCCGCTGGTTGCACCATGGTCATCAAACCGGCTTCGCAGACGCCGTTCTCGGCCCTGGCCCTGGTTGAGCTGGCGCACCGTGCCGGCATCCCGCAAGGCGTGCTGAGCGTGGTCACTGGCAGTGCCGGCGACATCGGCGGCGAGCTGACCAGCAACCCAATCGTGCGTAAGCTGTCGTTCACCGGCTCGACCGAGATCGGTCGTCAGTTGATGGCCGAATGTGCCAAGGACATCAAGAAAGTCTCCCTGGAACTGGGCGGCAACGCGCCGTTCATCGTGTTCGACGACGCCGACCTGGATAAGGCTGTCGAAGGCGCGATCATTTCCAAGTACCGCAACAACGGCCAGACCTGCGTCTGCGCCAACCGCCTGTACATTCAGGACTCGGTGTACGACGCTTTCGCTGAGAAACTGAAAGTGGCGGTAGCCAAGCTCAAGATTGGCAACGGTCTGGAAGACGGCACCACCACCGGTCCGTTGATCGACGGCAAAGCGGTTGCCAAGGTGCAAGAGCACATTGCCGATGCAGTCAGCAAAGGCGCGACCGTACTGGCGGGTGGCAAGGCGATGGAAGGCAACTTCTTCGAACCCACCATCCTGACCAACGTACCGAAGAATGCCGCCGTGGCGAAGGAAGAAACCTTCGGCCCGCTGGCGCCGCTGTTCCGCTTCAAAGACGAAGCCGAAGTGATCGCGATGTCCAACGACACCGAGTTCGGCCTGGCCTCGTACTTCTATGCCCGCGACCTGGGCCGTGTGTTCCGTGTGGCCGAAGCCCTGGAATACGGCATGGTCGGCGTCAACACCGGTTTGATCTCCAACGAAGTCGCGCCGTTTGGCGGCATCAAGGCCTCGGGCCTGGGCCGTGAAGGCTCCAAGTACGGCATCGAGGACTACCTGGAAATCAAATACCTCTGCCTGGGTATCTGATCCGCTTCAAGCGCAAAGGGCACGAGAGCGCTGTCCCTTTGCGTGTTTCACCTGTTCTGTTTCTTGTGGCCGGAACGCTGTGGCAGTCGATCATCGCATGCTGTCGCAGTTGCCTCCCGGCCATGTATTCCTTGAACCACGCCGACCGATGAGCGGCGAATGAGGACTGTAATGAGCAAGACTAACGCTGACTTGATGGCCCGCCGTACCGCTGCTGTTCCACGTGGTGTCGGCCAGATTCACCCGATCTTCGCTGAATCGGCGAAGAACGCCACGGTAACCGACGTCGAAGGCCGTGAATTCATCGACTTCGCCGGCGGTATCGCCGTGCTGAACACCGGCCATGTGCACCCGAAAATCATCGCCGCCGTGACCGAGCAGTTGAACAAACTGACCCACACCTGCTTCCAGGTCCTGGCCTACGAGCCCTACGTGGAGCTGTGCGAAAAAATCAACGCCAAGGTCCCAGGTGACTTCGCCAAGAAAACCCTGCTGGTGACCACCGGTTCCGAAGCGGTGGAAAACGCCGTGAAAATCGCCCGTGCCGCCACGGGCCGTGCCGGTGTAATCGCCTTCACCGGCGCTTACCACGGTCGCACCATGATGACCCTGGGCCTGACCGGTAAAGTCGTGCCGTACTCGGCCGGCATGGGGCTGATGCCCGGTGGCATCTTCCGCGCGCTGTACCCGAACGAACTGCACGGCGTGAGCATCGACGATTCCATCGCCAGCATCGAGCGCATTTTCAAGAACGACGCAGAGCCCCGTGACATCGCGGCAATCATCATCGAGCCAGTGCAGGGCGAGGGTGGTTTCTATGTGGCGCCGAAGGAGTTCATGAAGCGTCTGCGCGCCCTGTGCGACCAGCACGGTATCCTGCTGATCGCTGACGAAGTGCAGACTGGCGCCGGCCGTACCGGCACCTTCTTTGCCATGGAGCAGATGGGCGTTGCCGCTGACCTGACCACCTTCGCCAAATCCATCGCTGGCGGTTTCCCGTTGGCCGGTGTTTGCGGCAAGGCCGAGTACATGGATGCGATCGCTCCGGGTGGCCTGGGCGGCACCTACGCCGGTAGCCCGATCGCTTGCGCGGCTGCGCTGGCGGTGATGGAAGTCTTCGAGGAAGAGCACCTGCTGGACCGCTGCAAGGCCGTGGGCGAGCGCTTGGTCACTGGCCTCAAGGCCATTCAGAAGAAGTACCCGGTAATCGGCGAAGTCCGCGCTCTGGGTGCGATGATTGCGGTGGAGCTGTTCGAAAATGGCGACTCCCACAAGCCGAACGCCGCAGCCGTGGCTCAGATCGTGGCCAAGGCGCGCGACAAGGGCTTGATCCTGCTGTCCTGCGGCACCTACGGTAACGTTCTGCGTGTGCTGGTGCCGCTGACTGCGCCAGACGAGCAGTTGGACAAAGGCTTGGCAATTCTCGAAGAGTGCTTCTCCGAGCTCTGATGTTACGAGCCCTGACTGTGCACTGATTCACAAAAAAACCCGCTTCGGCGGGTTTTTTCATATTCGGGAACACATCCCTCAGGTTTTGAACTGTCTGCATCGGCCTTCATTGACTAAGGTGCATGTATGGCAAGGGAGCGATGCTGCATGACTGCTGTGGTTTTACCCGCTGTACCCCGTGTGCTGATCGCCGAGGCCGACCCGGCGTCCCGGGAGCTGCTTGAGCAAGTATTGTCGGGCGTGCGCTGCGATGCCCGAGTGGACACCTGCGGCGAGGGACACCAGGCCCTGGATTTGCTGGCGCATAACTCGTACGACCTGGTCATCGCCGACTGGGAGCTGCCGGGTGTCGATGGCCTGACTATCCTGCGCGGCCTTCGCCAACAGCATCGAACTGTGCCGTTGCCGTTCATTCTGATGAGTCGGCGTAACGACAGCGCCAGTGTGCGGGAGGTCGTGCCACTGGCGCCGATGGCGTATTTGACCAAACCCTTGAACCGCGAAAGCCTGACCCAGCGTTTGCAGGGGTTGCTGTTGAGTGGCGCTGAAGAGACCTCCAGCGACGTACCGGTCCCGGGGCTGACCCTGATAGCTTTTCTGGAGCGTCGGCGCGAGCTGTCCGAAGGCGCGCCGCTGATGACCGATGTGCAGGTGGCGGTCAAGCGCTGCCTCAACCCCACGGGCCTGGATCTGAAGCTGCTGGAAGAAGAGATCCGAACCGACCCGCAAATCACCGGGGTGCTGATTGCGGCGGCCAACAGTGCTGCCCAGCATCAGGGTGGCGCGCCGGTGCAGACCGTGGCCCAGGCGCTGCACCAGCTCGGCACGGGGCAGAGCATGAACCTGATCCTCGGCCTGACCCTCAAGCGCTGCGCCCGGCTCAGCGTCCCGTGCCTGGCCGACTATGCCAAGCGCTATTGGGAATTGTCGCTGCACACCGCCGAGTACGCTCGGATCCTGGCGCGGCTGTTGGATCTGGAACCGGAACGCTGTTATTGCGCCGGGCTGTTACACCGCCTGGGCGACCTGGCGCTGCTGCGTTGCCTGGAGGAATGGACGCAGGCGGGGGGCGAGCTGGATGAGTGGGAGGAAGTAGGGAATTCCCTCGATCAATACGGCGCCAGTTTCGGCTCGGCGCTGCGCACCCGTTGGCGTCTGCCGCTGGAGCTGCGTGAGCTGATCGCGGCAGCCTATAGCCTGGGTGGTGGGGTTTATTCCCGCGAGGCACTGGTGATGAACATGGCGGCGCAGATGGCCCACCTGACCGAGCATGAAGGGCTTGAAGAGCTGGCCCGGGGGCGTACAGCGCGTTTGCTGAAGATCGGATTGCCGGAGTTGATGCGATTGCGCAGAAAATAAAGCGACTCTTTGCGGGAGCGAGCAGGCTCGCTCCCACAGGAATTTGGGTATGACTGGAGTTTTGCTGACTCCTTGGCGACGAGATTGCTCAAGCCGCAATGATGCGATTCTTCCCCTGGCGCTTGGCTTCGTACATGGCCGCGTCGGCCCGGGCGAACAGGTTGTCGAGGGACTGGTCTTCGGCGGTGATGCTGGTCAGGCCCTGGCTCACGGTAATGCCGAAGTTCTGCTCGCCACAGCGAAAATTCAAGCGCTGGATCTCCCGTTGCAGGCGCTCGGCCACTTGCAGCGCCATGTCCGGGGCACAACCGGGGAACACGGCGGCGAACTCTTCGCCGCCGATCCGCCCAAACAGATCACCGCGCCTGAGCACGGAACGTCCGCTTTCGGCGATTTTCTGCAGCACGGTATCGCCTTCCTGATGGCCGTAAGTGTCGTTGATTACCTTGAAGTCATCGATGTCCAGCAACAGGAACGCCATAGGCATCCCTTGTAGCCGTGCCTGCTCGAATTCACGGTGGGCGCACTCGAAGAAGTGTCGACGATTGCTGCTCTGGGTCAGCACATCGGTGGTTGCCAGCCGCTGCAGTTCGCTTTCCAGCAGCTTCTTTTCGGTGATGTCTTCGGCAATGCCCACCACAATCACCGGTTGCCCTGGCTCAGCCTTGCGGTTGATGAAGCATTTGTCGCTCAGCCAGCGGATCTGGCCATCGGCGGCGATGATGCGGTATTCGCGATCTTCGACGGCACCTTTGACCAGCACTTCAGCCAGGCTGCGTTCGGCGTAGTCCTGGTCATCGGGGTAGATTGCGTCGCGCCATTCGTTGAAATCGGCCATGACCAGGCCGGCAGGACGGCCGAAGATCCGTTCGTAGGCGGGGCTGACGTACAGCACTTGCCGGGTTTCCCAGTTGAATGCCCAAAGCACCGCATTGACGCTGACCAGCAATGAGCTGAACAGTTGCTCACGCTCGCTCAGGCGCGCTACTTCGCCCTGGGCGTGCATCAGCGCCATGAGGGTCTGGGCCGCTTCGGGCCAATGAGGTTGGGATGAATCCTGTAGGTTCTTGTCGACCATCGGCACAAATCTCAAAGAACGTGCACTGCTGTGGATTTGCACGCGCTCACTCCAAAGCCCGCCTGGATGGCGAAGTGCTCATTGAGATAGGGGATTTGAGGCGAAGTTCCTTTTCAGGCGACGAAGGGCGGGGCCGCGCAGCAAAGAAAAACCCCGCCGGAGGCGGGGTTTTGATTATCAGGCTGTAGCCGGTCGCAGCGAGTAGGTCTTGAGCTGGTCGGCGAAGTCCCGCAGGGACTGGATGCCACTGGCCTCGGCTTCGTGGACCCATTCCTTGATGGCGGCGAGCATGTCATGGCCGTTGCTGCTGGTCTTGACCCAGATCTGCTGCAACGCCAGGCGTTTTTCGTAGATCACCTTCAGCGCCTGGCTGTGTTCCAGCATGTTCTGGATGCGAACGTGGTGACGGTCATCCAGCAGGCTGGTCTCCCGCGATAGCAGGCGTTTGGCTCGGTGGAACTGATGGCGCACCGAGTGATCGACCTTCTCCAGTTCCTGTTTGACCAGCGGCGCGATGACCAGCCGGCGGTACTGGGCCATGATCTGGAAACGGTTATTGAGGATCGCCATGGCGGTGTCCATGTCCAGGTGACCCTTGCCTTCGACTCGGTGTGCGATTGGCGCGACCCGCTGGACCTTGGCCAGGCGCAGGAAACTGAACACCTTGATCCAGGCCCAGCCCAGGTCAAACTCCCATTTGCGTACCGACAGCTTGGCCGAGTTGGGGTAGGTGTGGTGGTTATTGTGCAGTTCTTCGCCACCGATCAGGATGCCCCAGGGCACCAGGTTGGTCGCCGCGTCGCGGCATTCGAAGTTGCGGTAGCCCACGGCATGGCCCAGGCCATTGACCACGCCGGCGGCCCAGACTGGAATCCACATCATCTGGATGGCCCAGATGGTGATACCGATGGTGCCGAACAGCAGCAGGTCGATGCCCCCCATGATCGCCACGCCCAACAGTGGGAAGCGGCTGTAGAGGTTGCGCTCGATCCAATCCTCAGGGCAGTTCTTGCCGTAGATGCGCAAGGTTTCCGGATTTTCCGCCTCGGCGCGATACAACTCGGCGCCTTTGCGCAGCACAGTGGACAAGCCCTTGATGACCGGGCTGTGGGGGTCGTCAATGGTTTCGCATTTGGCGTGGTGCTTGCGGTGGATGGCAGTCCACTCACGGGTGTTCTGTGCCGTGGTCAGCCACAGCCAGAAGCGGAAGAAGTGTTTGAGGCCGGCATTGAGCTCAAGGGAGCGATGGGCCGAATAACGGTGCAAGTACACCGTGACGCCAATGATCGTGACATGGGTCATCAGCAGGGTGACTGCCACCAGTGACCAAGGCGACAAGCCAAGAAAACCTTCGTACCACATAGGCTGTAGGGCCCTCGATAAAGATAGAAACTGCCGTTGCATTATCACCGGCCCGACAGATAAAACCAGTCGGCCTTTCAGATAAGAGTGGCAGGATGTTTCTTCCTCTATAATTCCCGCCTCTTTATAGGGACATGGATGGCCGAATGACTGTCTACCGCCGCATCGCTCTGCGCACAGCGCTGGTTTATCTCTTGCTGTCAGTCGTCTGGCTGCAACTGGTTGGTTATTTATTGAGCAGTTTCTTCGATCAATCCGCCGATCGACTTCGCTGGTTGCTGATCAACGGTTATGCCTGGGTGCTGGTCAGCGCCGCGTTGATCTTCCTGGTCCGAGTGCGGATGTCCCGGTTTTTCGGGCCGGGCGAGCACAGCGCCGATCGTGAGCGCCTGCGCCAGGCCGCCGCCGTCTTCGATTGCACCCGCGAAGGAGTGCTGGTGACGGACCGCAACGGCCTGATCGTGCACGTTAACCGTGCCTTCATTGCAATTACCGGTTACGGACGGGACGAAGTGCTGGGCCAGCGACCCAATCTGTTCAAGTCCGGTCGTCATGGGCCGGATTTCTATCGTGACATGTTTGCCGCCCTGGACAGCCTGGGCGAGTGGAGCGGCGAGATCTGGAACCGGCGTAAAAGCGGCGAGATCTACCCTCAGTGGCAGACGATTCGTGTCATTCGCGACGACAACGACCAGATCAGCCATTACGTCGCGGTGTTTTCGGATATCAGCGCAATCAAGGATTCCGAGCACGAGCTGGCGCACCTGGCCCACCACGATCCGTTGACCGGCCTGCCCAACCGCTTGCTGTTTTCCGATCGCACGGAACAGGCCCTGGCGTCGGCGCAGCTTCACAAGCGTGGCTGCGCTCTGCTGCTGGTGGACCTGGATCACTTTAAAAACATCAACGACAGCCTGGGGCACAACGTCGGCGATGAACTGCTCAAAGGCGTGGCCGAGCGGTTTCGTGGCCTCTTCGCGCCGGGTGTGACCCTGGCCCGTTTGGGGGGTGACGAATTTGCCGTGCTGGTGGAAAACTGTTCGCAGCCCGGGCAGGCAGCTGTGTTGGCGCGGCGCATCCTCGACGCCCTCAAGGAGCCATTGCGGCTTGACCACCAGACCCTGTTCATCAACGCCAGCATTGGCATCAGTCTGTTTCCCGGCGATGCCCTCAGCGCCGGACAATTGCTGCGCAATGCTGATTCGGCGCTGTTCAAGGCCAAGAGCGCCGGGCGCGACGGCTATGCCTTGTACACCGAAGAACTCACCGCCCACGCTCAGCAACGGGTCGAGATTGCCTCCGAACTGCGCCGGGCCCTTCAGCACCAGGAACTGCGGGTTCATTACCAGCCGGTGCACGACCTGGCGACCAGCCGGCTGATTGGTGTGGAGGCGTTGGTGCGTTGGGAGCATCCCAAGCGCGGGTTGGTTTCGCCAGCCGAGTTCATTCCTATTGCCGAGCGCACCGGGCTGATTGCCCAGATCGATGCCTGGGTCATGGACCAGGCCTGTCGGCAGATGTGCCAGTGGCAGCAGGCCGGCGTGATGCTGTCGTTTGTCGCGGTCAACGTCTCCAGCCGGCTGTTCGCCCATCGCGAGTTGTATGAGCAAGTCGCCCGAGTGCTGCACGACACAGGCCTGGACCCGGCTTGCCTGGAGCTGGAAGTGACCGAAAGCGCGGTGATGGAAGACCCGGAGGTGGCGCTGGAACAGATGCATCGCCTGCGGGAGTTGGGCGTGCGGCTGGCGATCGACGATTTCGGCACGGGTTATTCGTCCTTGCTGCGGCTCAAGCGCTTGCCGGTGCAGAAGCTCAAGATCGATCAGGGTTTTGTCGCGGGGCTGCCGTGGGATGAGGATGACGCGACGATCGTCCGGGTGATCGTCGCCCTGGCCCATAGCATGGGCATGCAGGTGCAGGCCGAGGGCATCGAGCAGCGCGAGCAAGCGGCCTTCCTGCTTGGACAGGCGTGTGAGCTGGGGCAGGGCTACTGGTTTGGCCGGCCCGTCGCGGCGGCGCAGTTGGATTGGGATCGGGCGCCGCTCATTGCTTGATCGTCCGTGGGCCCGCCGCGAAGGGCCCTCCATGGCCCAGCGCGGCTATCCCGGCATTCATGCCGGGATGCCCACTCCACAATGCCTGCGTTCGGCCATCGTGGTTAATGGGGCCCCGAGACCAACGTCCACCGCGAGGCGGCCTGACAGCCGACCTGTCTCTCCGGCCGTGCCTCAATCCAACTGGGGGAGCGAGCTTGCTCGCGATAGCGTCGGCTCAGCTTGCCTCAATGTAACCGCTATCCCTTGGCGCTGTGGGCCGCCATCTCCTTGGTTTCCAAATGATCCAACGCCCGCTCAACCAACAACTGCCCCCCATCGGCCATGCGACTGATCGCCAGAGCGACGCAGCGGCGTGAGTCGTCCACGTCGTCAGCCAGGTCGGCGGCGATGGTGCTGATGGAGGTCTTCGGAGGCGTTGGCGAGCAGGGTTTCGGTGTCGATGTGGGGTGAGACGATGAAGAGTTGGTTTTTGTCGGGTTCGGGTGGTGAGGCGGGCTTGGGGTTGAGGTAGTAGTCGAGGGCGCGGGTGGCGGCGTCATCGAGCTTTTTTCTTCCTGCGCTTGAACGCGGGATTTGTGGTCGCTTTGAGGGCGTTTGCTACTTTATGTTGTTTTGGTTATATAAAAATTCTTAAATAGTCTTTTTAAGAATATCTGCGCTTATCTAATATTGCTCCCACGCCGCAAGCAGTGCCGCCCACTGCCAGGCATTCATTCAAGGAGCAGCAGCATGAGCGCATCCCTACGTAGCGTTGACGGCCAGGACGAAGCAACCATCTTGCGCGAGATCCAGAGCGCATTGCGCGATCTGCGTTTTGGCGCGGTGGAAATCACTGTGCACAACGCGCAAGTGGTCCAGATCGAACGCAAGGAAAAATTCCGGTTGCAGCAGCCGAGCCATAAGCCGTCTTGAAAAACCTGAAAGATCGCAGCCTTCGGCAGCTCCTACAGGGGGGCTTGGCGTAGGAGCTGCCGAAGGCTGTGATCTTTTTACCGGCCACCCGATTTCCAGAAGCCATAAGAAAACCAGAATTCCAGGAGCTTTCACCATGTCGTCAATTCGCCGTTATGCCTTGGCCGCCCTGGCCAGTGCTGTTTTTGCAGGTTCCGCGGTTGCCAAGGATTACGAGTTGCTCAACGTGTCCTACGACCCGACCCGCGAGCTGTATCAGGATTACAACGCCGAATTCGCCAGTTTCTGGAAGAAGGCGCACCCGGACGATAACGTGAAGATCCAACAGTCCCATGGCGGCTCGGGCAAACAAGGTCGGGCGGTGATCGATGGTCTGCGGGCCGACGTAGTGACCCTGGCCCTGGCCGGTGACATCGACGAAATCGCCAAGCTGGGCAAGTCCCTGCCGGTGGACTGGCAAACACGCCTGCCGGACGCCAGCACACCGTACACCTCGACCATCGTGTTCCTGGTGCGTAAGGGCAATCCCAAGGGCATCAAGGACTGGGGCGATCTGATCAAGAATGACGTGTCGGTCATCACCCCGAACCCGAAGACCTCCGGCGGTGCTCGCTGGAACTTCCTCGCGGCGTGGGCTTATGGCCTCAAGGCCAACGGTGGTGACGAAGCCAAGGCCAAGGAATATGTGCAAGCGCTGTTCAAGCATGTGCCGGTCCTCGACACCGGCGCCCGTGGTTCGACCATTACCTTCGTCAACAATGGTCAGGGTGATGTGTTGCTGGCCTGGGAAAACGAAGCGTTCCTGGCGTTGAAAGAAGACGGCGGCGCGGACAAGTTCGACATTGTCGTGCCGTCGCTGTCGATCCTCGCCGAACCGCCGGTGGCGGTGGTGGACAAGAATGCCGAGAAAAAGGGCAACCTTGAGATCGCCCAAGCCTACCTCAAGCACCTGTACAGCCCGGCCGGCCAGGAAATCGCCGCGAAGAACTTCTATCGTCCACGTGACAAAGACGTGGCCGCCAAGTACTCCCGGCAGTTCCCGAAACTGGACCTGGTAACCATCGACAAGGACTTCGGTGGCTGGAAAACGGCCCAGCCGAAATTCTTCAATGATGGCGGCGTGTTCGACCAGATCTACCAGGCGCAGTAAGCTGGGATTTGTCTTCGGGCCAGTCAGTTAAGCCACAAACCTGTGGGAGCGAGCTTGCTCGCGATGGCGTCGGTTCAGTTTGCATTGATGTTGACTGATGCACCGCTATCGCGAGCAAGCTCGCTCCCACAGTCAACCAAGGACCTTTATGTCGCGTCGCATATCCCCCGTCATACCCGGCTTCGGGCTGACGCTGGGCTACACCCTGGTGTACCTCAGTCTGATTGTGCTCATACCGCTGGCGGCGATGTTCGTGCATGCCGCTCAACTCACCTGGGAACAGTTCTGGGCGATCATCTCGGCGCCGCGGGTGCTGGCTGCCTTGAAGCTCAGTTTCGGCACCGCGCTGTACGCCGCGATCATCAATGGCGTGATCGGTACGCTGTTGGCCTGGGTGCTGGTGCGCTACACCTTCCCCGGTCGCAAGATCATCGACGCGATGATCGACCTGCCGTTTGCCCTGCCCACCGCCGTGGCCGGTATTGCGCTGACGGCGTTGTATGCGCCGACCGGCCTGGTCGGCCAGTTCGCCACCGACCTGGGATTCAAGATCGCCTATACACCGCTGGGTATTACCTTGGCGTTGACCTTCGTGACGCTACCCTTCGTGGTGCGCACGGTGCAGCCGGTGCTGGCCGATATTCCCCGTGAAGTCGAAGAGGCCGCCGCTTGCCTCGGCGCCAAGCCGTGGCAGGTGTTCCGCCACATCCTTGTGCCGGCGCTGTTGCCGGCCTGGTTGACCGGCTTCGCCCTGGCGTTTGCCCGTGGTGTGGGCGAGTACGGCTCGGTGATTTTCATCGCCGGCAACATGCCGATGAAAACCGAGATCCTGCCGCTGCTGATCATGGTCAAGCTCGACCAATACGACTACACCGGCGCCACCTCCATTGGCGTGCTGATGCTGGTGGTGTCCTTCGTCCTGTTGCTGCTGATCAACCTGTTGCAACGGCGCATCGAAACCCCATAAGGAGGCGCGAACATGTCCCAATCGTCTATTTCCGCGGCCTCCACCAACGCCGCTCGCCGTGGCAGTGCAACTTCGCGGGGCGTCCTGATCGGCCTCGGCTGGCTGATTTTTGCGCTGTTCCTGCTGCTACCGCTGTTCATCGTGGTGTCCCAGGGCCTGAAACTCGGCCTGGGGGCGTTCTTTACCGCGATCTTCGAGCCCGACGCGCTGTCGGCGTTGAAGCTCACGGTGATAGCCGTGCTGATCTCGGTGCCGTTGAATCTGGTGTTCGGTGTCAGCGCCGCGTGGTGCGTGAGCAAATATTCATTCCGTGGCAAGAGCATGCTGGTGACCCTGATCGACCTGCCGTTCTCGGTGTCGCCAGTGATCGCCGGCCTGGTCTATGTGCTGATGTTCGGCGCCCAGGGCCTGTTCGGGCCGTGGCTGTCGGATCACGACATCCAGATCGTCTTCGCGCTGCCGGGCATCGTGCTGGCAACGATTTTCGTCACCGTGCCGTTCGTGGCCCGGGAGCTGATCCCGCTGATGCAGGAGCAGGGCACTCAGGAAGAAGAGGCCGCGCGCCTGTTGGGGGCCAATGGCTGGCAGATGTTCTGGCATATCACCGTGCCGAACATCAAGTGGGGGCTGATCTATGGCGTGGTGCTGTGTACCGCTCGGGCCATGGGTGAATTCGGGGCGGTGTCGGTGGTGTCCGGGCACATTCGCGGGGTGACCAACACCTTGCCGCTGCACGTCGAGATCCTCTACAACGAATACAACCACGTGGCCGCGTTCGCTGTGGCGAGCCTGTTGCTGATCCTGGCGCTCTTGATCCTGCTGCTCAAGCAGTGGAGCGAAAACCGAATCAACCGCCTGCGCGCCAGCGCCGCGGAGGAATAAGTCATGTCGATCGAAGTCCGTAACGTCAGCAAGAATTTCCACGCCTTCCAGGCCCTGGACAACATCAGCCTGGACATCCAGAGCGGCGAGCTGGTGGCGCTGCTGGGCCCGTCGGGCTGCGGCAAGACCACTCTGCTGCGGATCATCGCCGGCCTCGAAACCCCGGACCAGGGCAACATCGTGTTCCACGGCGAGGACGTTTCCGGCCACGACGTGCGTGATCGCAACGTCGGCTTTGTGTTCCAGCACTACGCCCTGTTCCGCCACATGACGGTGTTCGACAACGTCGCCTTCGGCTTGCGCATGAAGCCCAAGAACCAGCGCCCGAACGAAAGCCAGATCGCGACCAAGGTCCACGAGTTGTTGAACATGGTGCAACTGGACTGGCTCGCCGACCGTTACCCCGAGCAGCTTTCCGGCGGCCAGCGCCAGCGCATTGCCCTGGCCCGCGCATTGGCGGTGGAGCCCAAGGTATTGTTGCTGGACGAACCCTTCGGTGCCCTCGACGCCAAGGTCCGCAAGGAACTGCGCCGCTGGTTGGCGCGGTTGCACGAAGACATCAACCTGACTTCCGTGTTCGTGACCCACGACCAGGAAGAAGCCATGGAAGTCGCCGACCGGATCGTGGTGATGAACAAGGGAGTGATCGAGCAGATCGGCTCACCGGGCGACGTCTACGAAAACCCGGCCAGCGACTTTGTCTATCACTTCCTCGGCGACTCGAACCGCCTGCACCTGGGCGAGGATCGGCATGTGCTGTTCCGCCCCCATGAAGTCTCGCTGTCGCGTTCGGAGCTGGAAGATCACCATGCCGCCGAAGTGCGCGACATCCGCCCATTGGGTGCGACGACCCGAGTGACCTTGAAGGTGGAAGGCCAGAGCGAGCTGATCGAAGCTGAAGTGGTGAAGGATCACGACAGCCTGGTGGGCCTGGCGAAGGGCGAGACGCTGTTCTTCAAGCCGAAGGTCTGGCAGAAAGTCGCCAACCTCTAAGATCAGAAGCGTCGCGAGCAAGCTCGCTCCCACAGGGGATAGGGGTTGACCTGAAAGTTTGTGGGCACCCCAAAATCCTTGTGGGAGCGAGCTTGCTCGCGATGGCGTCCTCGACAGCACCCCGGCCCGAATCTGAATAACCCCGCTTGGCCTTGCTTCGATCTGTTCTACTTTTGCACCTGTTCTTGAATCAAACCCTACCTAGACTCTGACTTGCCAGGAGGCAAGTGAGAGTCCAATGACGGACCGATGTTATCTCCTGGCGCCCTGATGCCAAGGAGATGAGCATGAGAATGGAAGTCAGTCGGCATGGCCCGTTTGGCTGTGCATTGTTAAGTGTCTTGCTGGGCTCCTCTGCCAGCGCCGCCCCCTCGTTGTCACCGCAGATACCCTTCGATGTCACGGTTACCAAACCGGTTTCCCTGCCCAGCCTGCAAGCCAATTTCGATGACCTGTCATGGCAGACGTTCATTGCCTTGAACTGGCCGGCGCTGGACAACGGCGATCCCAATACCGGCACCTCCATCGGCAAGCAGGATGGCGCTACGGTGTGGGAAAGCTGGAAAGAGAGTTACCAGATCTTCCGGGCCAAGGGCCAGGCACCGCTGCCCTGGAATGCCCCGGCGACCCTGCCCGAGGCTTGCAAGTCGCTCAAGCCAGGTCGCCTCTTGCAGCAGATGGGCAAGGTTCCCGATGTCCTGGATGAGTTTATCCAGCCCTTCGAGAGCGGCCCGTTGGTGGATCAGAACGGCACCTACACGCGCAACGAAATCGTGGTCAATCAATCGATGTTCAACGGGATCGTCGACAACGGCCTGTACAGCATCGAAGGCCAGCAGAAGTTTTTTGCGGCGAACCCGACCAACACCGTGGCGTTCAGCTGCGGCGCCAACGAGACAAAACAGGTCGGTGCGCTGATGGTGAAGGCGTCGTGGAAAGTGCTGGGCCCCAACGACAATCGGCAGGATTTTCACACCGTCGATGCGCTGGTCTATACCCCAGGAAACAGCGATCCGAGCCATGGACCGATCGTCGAGGAGTCGTGTGTGTCCGAGCCGGTCGGGTTGGTGGGGTTGCACATGGTCCATAAGACAACCAGCGCGGCACAGTGGGTCTGGTCAACCTTTGAGCATGTGAAAAACGTGCCAGAAAAAACCACGCCCGTTGCCCAGCGTACGGGCCCGTATCTGTTCTACAACGCGGCCAGCAAAAGCGACATCAACCAGCCTCCGCCACGGCCATGGAACCCGGCGGTCAAGGCTACCCCCTCGCAAATCGTGCGCGAAGTGCCGCTGACCGAAGCCACTAAAACCCTGAACGCGACCTATCAAGCCCTGTTGCGCACGGTCAACCCGCAGAGCGTCTGGGCGAACTATCAATTGATCAGTACCCAGTGGCCGTCGGCACCACAGCCGAACTGCCAGATATCAGCCGCCAACCCGCTGGGCAGTCCCGCCCCGTTGTTCCTGGCCAACGCCACGCTGGAAACCTACATCCAGGGCACCGTGCCCCAGGCGTCTTCCAGTTGCATGGCGTGTCATGGCAATGCGGCCACCCATGTCACCGAATCCCCGCGCACCAGCTTCGCGGATTTCACCTATTTGCTCGAACGCGCGCAGTCCACGGCTGGACAAGGAGTCAAGCATGAGCAGTGATCTGGAAAATTTCGTAGGTCTTTCATCGGTCCTGACCGGTATCTCCACTGAGCGACTGGCGCCGGAGATCGACCAGGTGGGTTTGCCGCCGCTGTTTCTTGAATTCATCACGCCAAGAATCACGCCTGATGTGCTCAGTGCATTGCTGACCCAATACGCCAACCTGGCGGGGGATAATCAATCCCCGGATCAGATCGCCCAAGCGGTGTTGATGGACGGAGCGCTGCCGGCCGGCACGCAGACCGCCAAGGCCGCGCGTTCGATCATGAAGCTGTGGTTGTTGGGCGTTTGGTACCAACCCTATGACGCAGCGAGTTTCAAAAAGGATGAGCAGACCGTGGTGTCCGACCAGGCCTATATCAATGGCTGGGCCTGGAAAGCCGCCCAGGCTCATCCCATGGGCTACAGCGAGATGTTCTTTGGCTACTGGAACACGACGCCGCCCAGCCTTGAGGATTACACCGGGGTACCCGCCAACGCGCAGCAAGGAGCTTCGTCATGAGTACCGAACAAGCAGAGGTGGTCATCGTTGGTGCAGGACTGGCCGGCAGCATCATCGCTTATCAGTTGGGCATGGCCGGCGTGGATGTACTGGTGCTCGAATCGGGTCCGGAGATCCCGGCCAATCGTACGCAATATCTGGAGCGCTTCTACACCGCCACCCTGAAAACACCGGAATCGCCTTATCCTCCGGTATCGACCCTGGATACGCCGCGTGATCCGACCAGGGAAAACGCCCCGCGGGCAACCATCGCCGATCTGATCCTGGGTTGGAACAAACCAGAGGTCAGTTACTTGGTGCAGAAAGGCCCGTTGCCCTTCAACAGCACCTATGAACGGGTGGGCGGCGGGACGACCTGGCATTGGGTCGGGACGTGCCTGCGCATGGTGCCGAACGATTTTCGCCTGAAGAGCAAGTACGGCGTTGGGGTGGACTGGCCGATCGGCTACGACGATCTGCAAAGTGCCTATTGCCGGGCCGAGGCGGAAATCGGTGTGTCGGCCAATGTCGCCGACCAGGCTTATCTGGGCATGACCTTTCCCGAAGGTTATTCCTTCCCGATGCACAGCATTCCACTGTCGCTGGTTGACGGCAGTTTTGTCAGCGCTGTGACCGGGCAGACGTTCGACGGTTTGCCGCTGGTGGTCAGCCCGACCCCGGCGGGGCGCAATTCCCAGCCCTACGCCGGGCGGCGGGTGTGTGCCGGCAATACCAACTGCACACCGATCTGCCCGATCCAGGCCAAGTACGACGCGACCGTGACCATGAACAAGGCTTTGGCCACCGGTAAGGTCCGGGTCATGTACCGGACCGTGGCCAGCAAAGTGACTGTGGGCCCGGACAAGAACATCAATGGCATCGAATTCATTCAATATCAGCTTGGCGAGGGGCCCAAGACAGGAAACGGCGTGGCCATCGGGCAGCGTTATGTGATCGCCGCCCATGCCATCGAAACCCCTAAATTATTACTCAACTCCAAGAGCCCGGCCTGGCCTAAAGGTGTGGCCAACAGTAGCGGGCAGGTGGGCCGCAGTCTGTCCGACCATCCGATCTACCTGGCGTGGGGGCTGATGCCGGAAGGCAAGACAGTTTTCCCGTACCGTGGCCCGGTGTCCACCGCCGGTATCGAGAGCCTGCGTGACGGTGCCTTTCGCAGCCAGCGAGCGGCATGGCGCATTGAAATCGGCAACGAGGGCTGGAACTGGCCGGTTGGCGATCCTTACGTCACCGTAGCCGATTTTATCGACGGGGCGAACACAAGCCGCACCAACCCATTGCCATCGAAAGAGACACCGCCGCCACCCACTCAAGCGCTTTACGGCACGGCACTGATCAAAAAACTCAACGAGCTGTTCATTCGCCAGTTTCGGATCGGCTTCCTGGTGGAACAGGTGGAGGACCATCCCGACCAGTCCGACAGCTACATCGTGCCCTCGACGGATAACTACACGGACGGGCTCGGCATTCTTCGGCCGGAAATCCACTACAACCTTTCCGATTACACCAAGGAAGGTTTCAGACAGGCGAAGATATTGGCGAGCCACATCATCAAGGACCTGCTCGGTGCCGTGGAGCTGACGGCCCCCATTGGCAAAGGGACGTTCAGCTACAAAGGCGACGATTACAGCTTCCAGGGCGCCGGGCACCTGATGGGGACCTATCGCATGGGCGACGACCCCACCAAATCGGTGGTGGACAAATACCAGCGCAGTTGGGACCACAAGAACCTGTTCCTGGTGGGCGATGGCGTCTTCCCCAGCACCGGCACCTCGAACCCGAGCCTGACGATTGCGGCGCTGTCGTTCCAGGCCGGCGACACTGTGGCCAATGACCTGAAGGCGGTGACAATGCAGGTCCAGGCCAATAAAGCCTGGCAAGGCACCGGTGTGCAGGTCAACGGGCTGGTGCCGCGCCTGGTGCGCTACGTCAGCGGGTTATGGTGTGCCAGTCCGCAGGGCGGCAACGTCGATGGAAACGGCGGTTCGCGGCACATCGACTACGCCAGCTATGCGTTGCCCGGTGCGGCCGAAGGCGCTTTGATCGGTCGTGTGGGCGACAGTGGGACGCCGTTCCTGGTTGGCGATCTGGCGCAGGTTCCTGCCAGCGAGCAAGGGGAGTTGCAACTGTGCATCAACGATGACCTGACCGGGCAATACGGGTCTGGCTTGAAAGATAACACCGGCGCGCTGACGATACGGGTCGAGTTTGGTGCGCTGTAACGCTTGAGCGGTAACGATGCAACTCTTGTGGGAGCGAGCTTGCTCGCTCCCACAGGGGCGGCGGGGTATTGCGTTGTGTTCAGGCGGCCGAACGCTGGTTGCGCAACGCCACTGGCCCGACACGTTCTTCAATGGCTCGCTTCAGTTCGCCGCGAAGCCCCAGCAGGAAACCCGCTTCAACCACCACGAACAACGGCCCGACAATCAGCCCGGTGAGGTCATCGACAAACGCCGGTTTGCGGCCTTCGTAATAGTGACCGACAAACTGGATCACCCAACCCACCACGAACATCCCCAGGCCACAGCCCAGCCACACCGAGGTGCTTTGCGCGGCGAGCATCTGGCCCAGCCATACTGCCAGGCCCAGTAGCACCGTCATCAACACCCCCAGGCGCAACTCCAGGCGCAGATAGAACCAGGCACTGGCCACCGCTACCAGCAGCGCCGGCGACACCAGGAGCGCACCCACCTGCCAGCCTGGCCGTGACAACAACACGGCGACGGCGACGAAAATCAACGGAATGCCAATGAAGTGGCTGGCGATGTTGCGTGGGTCACGGTGATAGGCGGCGTATTGACTGAGATGATCGACGAGGCTTTTCATTGTTGTTCCTCCTGAGGTGATGCCTGCATGATGCCCAGGATCTATAAGGCGCTCTGTCAGTTAGCCGACACTTGTCCGGAGTTTTCATGAGTTCGCATCCCTGGCACGCGCACCTGATGGCTGGGCACTGGTACAGCCATTTGCCTGTTGAGTTACAGAATAGTCTGCTGGGGCTGTCGCGGGTGCGCCGCCTGCCGCCGGGGCATCGGCTGTTTCAGCGCGGTGATCCGCCTTGCGGGATGTACGCCGTGCTGGAGGGTGCGGTGCGGATCGGCGCGGTGAACGAGCAGGGCAAGGAAGCGCTGTTGAGCGTGGTGGAAGCCCCCCACTGGTTCGGCGAAATCTGCCTGTTCGATGGCCAGCCGCGGACCCATGACGCGGTTGTGGCAGGCCAATGTACGCTGCTGCACGTGCCCCAGGCGCCATTGCTGGCGTTCCTGCAAGAACAACCGATCTACTGGCGGCATCTGGCGTTGCTGATGAGCCACAAACTGCGCCTGACCTTCATCAACCTCGAACACCTGAGCCTGATGCCCGCCCCGGCGCGCCTGGCCCACCGCCTGTTGCTGATCGCCGAAGGCTACGGCGAAATCGAACCGGCGCGCCGGCTCTTGCAACTGCCCCAGGAACAACTGGCGTTGATGCTCTCGCTGTCGCGCCAGACCACCAACCAGATCCTCAAGGACCTGCAGGCCCAAGGCATTCTCCACCTGGGTTATGGCGAGATCGAAATCCTCGACATCGAGCGGTTGCGGGCGTTGACTGCGATCTGAAGCCGACCTGAACTATGTGGGAGCGAGCCTGCTCGCGATAAGGCCGGCCGAACCAACGCAAATCCCTAGCGCAACCCATCCCGAAACTGCCCCGGCGTCATCCCGGTCCAGCGCTTGAATGCGCGGCTGAAGCTGCTGGTGTCGGCAAACCCCAACAGATAACTGACCTCGCTCAGCGAGCAATGTGGATCCCGCAGGTGCAGCAGCGCGAGGTTTTCCCGGCACTCGTTGAGCAGGGCGTCGAAGCGGCAGCCTTCGTCGGCCAGGTGCCGTTGCAGGCTGCGCAGGCTCAGGTGCATGGCCTGAGCGATGCGCTCGGCACTGGGTTCGCCTTCGGGCAATTGGGCCTCGATGGCGGCACGCACCTTGCGTTCCCAGGTCAACGGTTTGAGCTGGGCGAGGGTGCGCTCGAGCACCGTTTCGTTGTGTTCGGCCAGCTCCGGATTGGCGTCGTCCAAGTGGCTGTCGAAATCCGTGAGGTTGAACTCCAGGCAATCCTGGGCCGCGCCGAAATACACCGGCGAGCGGAACACTTTGTGCCAGGGGCCGGGGTCCGCCGGTTCCGGACGCCGCAGGTACACCGCCAGCGGCGCGTAATCGCGGCCGAGGCGGTTGCGACAGGTGCGCACGTAAATCGCGGCGAACGCATCGATGGCTTCAAAGGCCGGCGCCGGACGGCCCTGGGGCACATCGAGACTGAAGCGGTAGCGGTCTTCGCCGCGGCTCAGTTGCAGCGTCAGCGCATCGCTGACCACCGGGTGATAGCGCACGATCCGCTCGAACACTTCCCGCAGGCTGCCGCTGGCCACCAGGGCATAGCCCAGTGCGTGAAACGTGGTGGGGCTGACGAAGCGCGATACTCGCAAGCCAATCGCCGGGTCGCCGCTGGCCTGTACCGCCAACGCCCACAGGCGCGTGGTTCCCGAGAGCGGGTAGCGGGCGTTCGGATCGTCCATCCACTGCGGGTCGAGGCCGGCCTCCAGGCACAGGGCATGGCTGTCCAGGCCCAACGCATCGAGCTGTTTGCGCAGCGCACGGGTCCAGCTGGCGAGGGAGGTCGGTTCAGTCATGACGATTGGCGCTTGCGGTCAACAGGTTGGCGTTTACGGCTACCACCCGAGGGGACAACGCCCGGCAGGATGAGCACATCGATAACAGAGGATGTAAGCCATGCAAGGCACTTGCGCAAGCCCCGAGCGATTGAATGCACAACAGCGAGCCGCCCATATTCGCCAAGTGGTCCTGGCCCGGGGCGAGCAATTGCGTCAGCGCTACCCGATTTTGCGCCACCAGGATGCACTGGGTGCGGGCATCCTGGCGTTCGCCCTGGCCGGGATGATCGGTTCGGCGCTGCTCTACATCAATGGCCATCTGGCCGGGTGGGCGTGCCTGCTGCTCAACGCTTTTTTCGCCTCACTGACCCACGAGCTGGAGCATGACCTGATCCACAGCATGTACTTTCGCAAGCAGCGCCTGCCTCACAACCTGATGATGGGGCTGGTGTGGCTGGCACGACCCAGCACCATCAACCCATGGATCCGCCGCCACCTGCACCTCAACCATCACAAGGTCTCCGGCAGCGAGGCCGACATGGAGGAGCGCGCCATCACAAACGGCGAGCCTTGGGGGCTGGCGCGGTTGCTGATGGTCGGCGACAACGTGATGTCGGCTTTCATCCGCCTGCTGCGGGCCAAGACCTGGGCGCACAAGCGCAGCATCCTCAAGCGCACGCTGAAGGTGTACTTCCCGCTGGCGCTGCTGCACTGGGGCGCCTGGTATGTGTTCCTCGGTTTTCATGGGGCCAACGGTGTCGCCAGCCTGCTGGGCACGTCGATTGACTGGTCGACGACTACGCTGGCGACGATGCAGGTGATCGACATCGCCGCAGTGGTGATCATCGGCCCGAACGTGCTGCGGACTTTTTGCCTGCACTTCATCAGTTCGAACATGCACTACTACGGCGACATCGAGCCGGGCAACGTCATCCAGCAGACCCAGGTGCTCAACCCGTGGTGGCTGTGGCCGTTGCAGGCGTTCTGCTTCAACTTCGGCAGCAGCCACGGGGTCCATCATTTCGTGGTGAAGGAACCGTTCTACATCCGCCAACTCACGGTGCCGGTGGCCCACAAAGTGATGCGCGAGATGGGCGTGCGGTTCAATGATTTTGGGACGTTTGGGCGGGCCAATCGGTTTGTGGGCGAGAAAGGGCCGGTGACGGAAGAGGTGAATACGGTACGGGTTTGAGACGGCTATTGAAAAAGCTCTTCGGCAAGCCCCGATATTTCAACCAAATCTGAATCCTGTGGCGAGGGAGCAAGCCCTCGCCACAGATTGTTGCAACCGGCCGCTCACCTCGGCGGCCACGCTTCGTTCGCCCTTGGGGCAGTCCCTCAGGCCTCCCGGCTGCATTCCAACGCATCCCATGGAAGCGTCTAATCTTCTCCTCTCGTCGGCCAACATCATAAAGCCCTAATTTTTTCCAACGGCGTGCCGACAGATTGGTATGCGTGCACCAAAGTGGAGCGGGTCAAAAGCCTGCTCGCGCTTTTACATGAAATGTTGCAACCGGAATGCACCCCCACTCCCTGCATAAGAAGCCTAACTAAATGAATCTAAAGTTCAGCCACAAAATCCTTCTTGCCGCCTCCGGTGTCGTGGTTCTGGCTTTTGCCCTCTTTACGCTCTACAACGACTATTTGCAGCGCAATACCATCGGCCGCAGCCTCGAGTCATCCATCGAGCAATCCGGTGACTTGACGGCCAGCAGCGTCCAGAACTGGATGAGTGGCCGGATCCTGGTGCTGGAAAACCTGGCGCAGAACATCGCGCATCAAGGTGCCGGTGCCGACTTGCCGGGGCTTGTCGATCAGCCGGCACTGACGTCGAATTTCCAGTTCACTTACGTGGGCCAGACCAACGGCGTCTTCACCCAACGCCCTGACGCAAAAATGCCCGACGGCTACGATCCGCGCCAACGTCCTTGGTACAAACAGGCCGTCAGCGTCGACAAAACCATGCTGACCCCGCCCTACCTGGCGGCGGTCGGCGGCCTGGTGGTGACTATCGCTTTGCCGGTGAAGCACAACGGCGAACTGCTCGGCGTGGTGGGCGGCGACCTGAGCCTGGAAACCCTGGTGAAAATCATCAACTCGGTGGATTTCGGCGGTATCGGTCATGCGTTCCTGATCAGCGGCGACGGGCAGGTGATCGTCAGCCCGGACAAGGACCAGGTGATGAAGAACCTCAAGGACATCTACCCTGGTACGCCGGTGCGCATCGGCAAAGGGACTCAGGAAGTTGAGCTGAACGGGAAGGACCGTATTCTTTCGTTTACCCCGGTCACTGGCTTGCCGAACGCCGAGTGGTACATCGGCCTGTCGATCGACAAGGAAAAAGCCTACGCACCGTTGAGCCAGTTCCGTACGTCTGCGTTGATTGCGATGTTTGTCGCGGTAGCGGCCATCGCGTTACTGCTGAGCATGTTGATCCAAGTATTGATGCGTCCATTGACCACCATGGGGCGCGCCATGCAGGACATCGCCCAGGGCGAAGGCGACCTGACCCGGCGTCTGGTCGTGCAGGGCAAGGATGAATTCGCGGTGTTGGGTGGTTCGTTCAACCAGTTCGTGGAGCGGATTCACGCTTCGATCTCCGAAGTGTCTTCCGCCACACGACAGGTGCATGATTTGTCCCAGCGGGTGATGACGTCGTCGAACGCCTCGCTCATCGGCTCGGATGAACAGAGTGCTCGCACCAATAGCGTGGCTGCGGCCATCAACCAGTTGGGCGCCGCGACCCAGGAAATCGCCCGCAATGCCGCCGATGCCTCGCAACATGCCAGCGGTGCCAGCGAGCAGGCCGATGATGGTCGTCAGGTGGTGGAAAAAACCATTCACGCGATGACCGAGTTGTCGCAGAAAATCAGCCTCTCGTGCACTCAGATCGAAACCCTGAACGCCAGCACCGACAACATCGGGCACATCCTGGATGTGATCAAGGGCATTTCCCAGCAAACCAACCTGTTGGCCTTGAACGCGGCTATCGAAGCGGCCCGGGCCGGTGAAGCCGGACGTGGTTTTGCGGTGGTGGCCGACGAAGTGCGCAACCTGGCGCATCGCACCCAGGAGTCGGCGGAAGAAATCCACAAGATGATCACCTCGCTGCAGGTCGGTTCCCGTGAAGCGGTGACCACGATGAACGCGAGTCAGGCCTCCAGTGAAGAAAGTGTGGAGGTGGCCAACCAGGCCGGTCTGCGGCTGGTCAGCGTGACGCAGCGAATCGGTGAGATCGACGGCATGAACCAGTCGGTGGCCGCCGCGACCGAAGAACAGACCGCTGTGGTGGAAACCCTCAACATGGACGTCAGCCACATCAACCTGTTGAACCAGCAAAGCGTGGCCAACCTCAATGAAACCCTGAAGGATTGCGATGCGTTGTCGCAGCAGGCCAATCGGTTGAAGCAGTTGGTGGACAGCTTCAAGATCTGAGGCCTCAGTCGACATCACCGCAAGCTGAGCCACCGCCATCGCGAGCAAGCTCGCTCCCACAGGGGATTGGCGGTGGCGTCCACCTCTGCCTCCAGAGGGGATTGGCGGTGGACCTGGGTTCGCGCCCACCTCTGTCTCCACAGGGGATGGGTGGTGAGCCTGGATCTTGGGTTCACTTCAGCTCAGTGTGGGAGCGAGCTTGCTCGCGATGGCGGTGGCACAGCCAACATCACTGCCAACTGACCCACCGCTTTCGCGAGCAAGCCCGTTCCCACAGGACATTGGCGCTTACTTGAACATCACTTGCACATTCGCCATCGCTTCATCGGCAAACCCTTGCAGGAAGTCCCTGAACCCCGACGGTGTATGGGCGTCGGTGTGGTCGGCGATGATGGTCCAGGTGGCGCGGCAGCGGTTGTCCGTCAGGGGCTCGACGCGCATCGCTGCCCAGAGGTTGTCGATGCCCAAAGTGTTGTAGATCAGCGTCCAGGTCATGTGCATGGCCTGATCGTCATGGCTATTGAGCTGTTCCACCACCAGGTTCTGGCCATCGCGGAAGAACTTCTTGCGCAGGGATCTCACGCCATTGCCGGTCATCTCAATACGCTCCAGTGCCGGGATGAATCGATCGAATCCACCAAAGTTACCCACCACTTCCCAGACGCTCGCCGCATCGCGTGCTACTTCCACCGAGGTTTCGACCTGGCAGATGTGGGGGTTCTTGATCAGGGTATCGGGTTGAAATGCATTCATGGTCTTGCTCCTTGCTTTGGGTTGGGTGGTTCAAATGAAATCGATGGCTTTGAGGTAGTCGGCGCCGCGACGTAGCAGGGCCGGGGATTTCTCCGGGTAGCGGGCACCCATCTGCCGCACGCCGGCACGGGCGTTGTCGTGGCTGATCAGCGAGATATCACCGATGTCTTCCTCGAAGCCGTTGAGGTAGAAGCCCAGCACGCCGAACAGCGCGTTGTCGGCGTCTACCCGGCCCAATTGCTGTTGCCAGTCGGCGACGCTCACCAGGGAAAACTCCCGGCCGCTGTCGCGGAACGACGCCACATAAGCATCCCAGCTCAACGGCTCGGGGTTGTGCAGGTTGAATACCGCCTGCGTTGGCTGGTAGCGGCTGGCGTGGAAGGCGATGAAGCGCGCCAGGAAATCCACCGGCATCAGGTCGAAATTGAGGGACAGGTCTGGCACCTGCCCCAACTGGATCGAGCCCTTGAGCATCAGCATCAAGCGGTTCTTGTGGGGCTGGCAAACCCCGGTCAGGCTGTTGAAGCTGATGTTGCCGGGGCGGAACAGATTGACCCACACCCCGCGCTCGCGGGCCCGCTGCAGGATTCGTTCGCCCACCCATTTGGACAGGTTGTAGCCGTTCTTGATGTAGATCGGCGGTGTCTTGGCGGCGGGCTGTTCGAGCACCTGGCCGTCGGCATCCAGGGCACTGGACGCCGAAAGCGTGGAGACGAAGTTGAAGATTTTCTTGCTGCGCCCTTCACACAGGCGCAGGCATTCAAAGATCGGCTCAACGTTGTCCCGCGCCAAAGACTCGTAGTCGAGCACATGATTGACGTGGGCAGCGTTGTGCACCAGTGCGCCGAAGGTGCGATCGATGCGGGTGTAGACGTCATCCGGCAAACCCAATTGCGGCTGGGTGATGTCGGCGGCGTAGACACTGACGCGGCTCAGATCCAGGTGGGTCAGGCGATTGTCCTGCAAGGCCTGGGCAAAGCGCTCGGCCGCGCTTTGCCCCGCGGATGCACGCACCAGGCACGCAACTTCGGTGGCGCCCCAATCCAGCAACGCCTCGACGATATGCACCCCGAGAAAGCTGTTGGCGCCGGTCACCACCACCTTGTGTACATCACCACACTGGCTGATGGGCAGCGGATCGAGGTTGAGCTCGGCTTCGGCGTCGATGAAGGCCTGGGGGCTGAGGGCCGAGGTGCTGCTTTGCTCTGGTCCGTCCAGCAACTTCGCCAAGGTCATCAGCGTGGGTGCTTCGATGAACCGATTGATCGACAAGCTGCGCCCGAAGGCCTCGCGGATGCCCAGCAGCAATTGCGACAGCAGGATCGAATGCCCGCCGAGGTTGAAGAAGCTCTCGTCGGTGGCGATGTCTTCGACTGGCAGCTCCAGCAGCTCGGCCCACAGTTGCTGCAACTGCTTTTCCAGGGCGTTCTGCGGCTGGCGTCGCTGGCTGCCGACTTGTACTTGCACCGCCGTGGCGAGCAGGGCTCGACGGTCGACCTTGCCATTGCTGGTGTAAGGCAGACTGGGCAACTCGACGTAGGCCGCCGGGTGCATGTAGCTGGGCAGCGTGTTTTGCACGTGCTCGCGCAGGGCCTGGAGGGCGGTGCCCGGCCGGTCTTCCCGGGGGTGAACCAGGAACGCCAGGATCCGCCGCCGTTCATCGATGCCCACCGCGACTTGGCGAAATAACTGGCTGTCGCGCAGGCAATGCTCGATCTCTTCGGGTTCGACCCGAAAGCCGCGGATCTTCACCTGGTTATCACGCCGTCCGCTCAGTTCAATGCCACTGTCGGTCCACTGGCCGATATCGCCGGTGCGATAGACCCGCAGCGTTTGCCCGGCGGGCAGCGTCAGGTTGAGATAGCGGTTCGCGGTCAGCCCCGGATCGTTCAGATAACCCAGGCCGACACCCGGCCCGGCGATGTACAGCTCACCCGGCGTGCCTTGCGGTACGGGTTGCAGTTGTTCGTCCAGGATCAGTACCCGGCCATTGGCGATGGGCACGCCGAGGTTGCGGTTATTGTCGCCGACGCTGAACTGCCGGGTGGTGGCCAATACCGTGGTTTCGGTCGGCCCGTAGATGTTGTGGAACTTGCATTGCGGTGCCAGCCGTTCAATCACGAACGGCTCACAGACATCACCACCGGTGATCAGGTGTGCCAGGCCGATCGGCGCGTCCAGTGGCATGACGCTCAGCAGCGCCGGCGGCAGGAACGCGTGGGTCACCTGCTGCGCGCCCATCAGCTCCACCAGTTGTTGCGGATCGCGCCGCTGGTCTTCGCTGGGGACCACCAGCAACGCGCCCTGGATGAAGGTCGGCAGGATATCCAGCAGTGAGGCGTCAAAGTTGATGGTGGAAAACTGCAGCGCCCGACTGTCGCGCTGCAACCCGACGTAATCGCCGTACCAGGCACAGAAATGGCTGAGGTTGCGATGGCTGAGCAACACGCCTTTGGGCTGGCCAGTGGTGCCGGAGGTGTAGATCGCCACGGCCGGTTCGTCGATGTCCACCACGCGACGGATCAGCGAGACCGGGATGCCGGGCTGGGGCGTCGGCAGCCGATGCACATCCAGCGTCGGCAGCACGAGGTCGCCCAGGTCGGTGTTGCCGTCATGCAGCAACAGGTCCGCCTTGGCGTTCTCCAGGATAAAGCGCCGGCGCTGTGCCGGGTGCTGCGGGTCGAGCGGCAGGTACACAGCCCCACAACCCAGTACTGCCAGGATTGCCGCATACAGCGGCGCGGACTTGGGCAGGCACACGCCGATCACCAGCGGGTGGTCGGAGGCTTCCCGCAGCATGGCCTGCACCGACTGCTGCAACCTCAGCGCCAGGCTGCGCAAGGCTTTGTAGTCGGTGAGTTGCCCATCGACCCATAGGGCCGCTTGTGTCGCCTCATCGAGCATGCGCTGTTCGATGCTATGCATCACCGGCACCTCGGCCGCGGCCAAGAGCCAGGGCACCGCTGGCCGGTTGAAGCGGTGCTCGAAGGCCAGCGGCTCCAGCGCATCAAGGCCGAGCCAAGGCTGCTCGGTCATCTGCGCCTGTATCGTCGGCCAGTGATCGAAGCAGGTTTCATCCCGGGAGAACTGACTGACCAGGCGTGCGCCGTTCTCGACCACCGCCGCCAACGTACGCAGGCGCAAGGACTGACCATTGCCGCAGGGTTGCGGCGCGATGACTTCCTGGCTTAACAGCTGCTGCACGGCGTCGCGAAAAACCAGCACCGGTTGTGGCAATGCCTGGCCGGGCACAACCTGCAAGGCCACGCGCACCTGAAGGTGCATCCGGGCCGGGAGGGTGTTCGGCACCGTACCGTCTTCAATCAATAAATCCAAGGCACCGTGGCTGGCCGACGATCCAGGAACCACGACCCCGTGGCCGTGCAGTTCCAGTTCCCGAGCCAGTTCGACCATGGCCTGGCTTACGCCAGACACTGCAATTTCGAGGCGTCTCATCGAAGTGTCCTCATGGGGTCAAGTAATCGGCGAGGGCGTCGCGCACGCAGGGGGACGCGAGCATTGAGCTGCCGCGCAAAAAGCGCGTGATATTGCCCACCAACGGATGGAAACGATTGATGGGATAGGCCAGCGCACTGGCGTCTTCACGCAACGACTGACGCACCGATTCGTCGACGGGCAGGTGCGCGATCAACTCGAAATCGAACGCCTGTTGCAGATCGCTCGCCAGGTACTGGGCGATGAAACCGGGCATCAATTGCGCGAGCACTTGACGGTCTGTTTCGGGCGCGGTGCGCCAGTAAATCTGCACCAGCCGGGTCCAGAAACCGGAGTGTCGTCCCTCATCGAGCAAGTGGTCGGCCATCAGTCCCTTGATCGAGGCCTTGACCGAATCGTCCCGGGCGAAAGCCGCCACTTCGTTGGTCACGGTGTTCTCGGCGATGGCGATGCAGATCAGCTCCACGGCGCTGAGCAAATGCTCCGGCGCCTGGGCCAGGGTCGCGGGTATCGCGCGGCTGAGCTCGATCTGCGTAGGCAATGGGATCGGGGCGATGCCGGTCATGTCGATGGTCTGCTGCATGAAATCCATCGCCACCAGCGCGTGATAATCCTCGTCGACCACCACGGTCATCGCGTCATAGCGGCAGGCGAAGGGGAACTCGATGCCGAAGCTGTTCTTGGCGATGCGGCGGGCGGTGTGGTCCACCAGTTCCGTCTCGAAAATCACCACATCGTTGATGAACTTGTAGAGGCTCTGCACCAGCACAAAGTCGCGCAGCTGCGGGCAGTGGCTGAGAAAGGTCTGGCTGTGCACCAGTGGCTGACGGCTCATGGGGAAGATCAGCTTGTCGTCGTCCTCAACCCGGCGCCGTGGTCGGGTGCGGATGGTGGCGCGGCTTTCCCAGGCGTCGGCGAAGGATTGGTATTCGACGGCGTTCATGGCGTCACCTGCGCAACCGGTTGGGCCATGCTCTGGCGCAAGCCATCCCACAGGGCCGCGCGGCTGTGGACGGCGGCGAGGGCGGCGGCCAATACCTCGGTTTCGCGCTGCGGGTCGCCATCGATCAGTCGGGCCAACAGTTTTTCCGCTGCCGGGCCATGGTCCTCGGAATCGACTTCGATGTGCCGCTGCAGGTAGTAACGAAAGGTCGGCGCCTGGTCCAGGCCAATGCCCCAGGCGTCCAGCATGCGCTGGAACATTTGCGGGATGACACTCTCGCGACCGTGCACGAACGCGGCGGCTACACTGTGGGCCGGGGCGTGCAGGGCGGTGTGCAGGGTCTGGCGGACGAAGCGTGCCGCCGCCGGTTCTACTTCGACACTCTCCAGCGCTGTCTCGGGGCTGACGCCTTCCTTTTGCAGGGTGATGAATTGCTCGATGGCGCGGGTATCGGCACCGACCTCGCGCATGGCATCCAGGTACAGTTCGAAATGGCTGCAGTAGCCTGCTCCAGGGCGGTCATCCGATTCCTCGCCCAAGACAATTTCGTTGATCAGGCGTGCCGCGTGCGGGTCTGCCGGCGGCAGCCAGGGCAGGTGCACACAGGTCAGTTCCCGTTGCAGCCGTTTGGTCAGTGACATGAAGTCCCACACGGCAAACACATGGCTTTCCATAAAGCGGCGTAACAGATCGATTGATGTTATTTCGGAAAAAACCGGGTGTTGGCCAAGTTCGTGTTTTTTCAGAGATAGTTGTTCTTTGGTTGGCTGCATTGGAACGTCCTCATCAATGATGTTGTGTCCGGAAAGTTGCCCGTTATTTATCAAGGCGAGCGGGCGCCTGAACCGGAATCCATGAATTACCCAAGTAGCTTAAGTGTTTGCCTTTAGTACGCGTCGCCAGCCTGTAGTGCTTGATTCTGAAGCGTTGGCCGAAAACGGAAACGGTCGATAACAACCCGGCGAATAAAAAACTAATACACAAAACAAGTAAGCGGCAAGAAGTTTTTTTATTATTTAAAGTGGTGAATTTATTGGGCGCGAAGTGGCCTGTTAAAACTTTTAATATAAGTTTTATTCAGGCGAAGAAGCTCCTTCCGATTTAGGGGTATCAGAATCGAATAGTTCGAGTGAATGCCTCACTCGGAGCACTTCAGAGATCAGGGGATTAAGAAGTTTGTGATTTAAGGGAGGGACACCGGTCGGACATCCGATCATCCCGCCAGTGGGCGACGCTCCTTGCGTATTGGCTTCGATTCGCCTGGTCTATCGCCAGGCGCTGACTTCTTCAGGTCTTTTTTTGAATCGACAAGCGCAAGAGTGAGCCCAAATCGATGGCAGTGCCATTGAACTGATGGGGCGCCGCATCGCCGCCACGGTTTGGTCGCGTCAGGTAGGCGAGAAGTGGGTCGCAAGGATATGTAAGAAGTTTTTACGCCGGCGGGACCGCCGGCGCAGGATCATCGGCCCGATTGTTGTTCCAGATACCGACGCATGGTGACACAGGCCTTTTCCAGGTGGCGTTCCAGCAAGGTAATGGCGTTATCGACGTCTTTGGCGCGCGCGGCTTCAAGCAGCGCGTGATGATCGTCCTGAGTCAGCTTGCCCAGTCCCATGGACGACAGATGAAAGCGCAAGAAGCGCTCTTCTTCATTGAGCTCGCGCTCCACCAGGTCCAGCAGCTTGCTATTGGGTGCCTTGTGATAAAGCGACATGTGAAACAGCCGATTGAGCTTGGCGATCTGGGCGTGATCGGTTTCTGTTTCCAACTGCTCGATGTACTGGGCTGCCAGTGTCAGGTCGCTGTCATCGAGCAGTGGAATGGACAGGCGCAAGGCGAAAGACTCCAGCACTGAACGCAAGGCGTAGGTTTCGACAGCATCATTGGTGATCAGCGGGGCCACCACGGCACCCTTGTGCTGGACCACGTTGAGCAGTGACTGCGCCTCAAGCTGGCGCAAGGCTTCGCGCACCGGCATGCGGCTCACGCCGAACAGATCGGCCAGTTCCTGCTGACGCAGGGCCGTGCCGCAGGGCAGGCGTCCGTCGAGAATAGCCTCACGCAGAGACTCTTCGATGATCGAGCGAGCCTGGGAAGCGGGGATGGGCCCGTTGACCTGGATGGTGCTGAGTGGTTTGGGCTTTTGTGTCACGACAACGCATCCTGACTGGTAGTAACGAAAATTGGATCCACGCGAACGTTAGTTACAGATTCCCCAACCGTCAAAGTCTCTCGGCCCCGGCTTCTGAACTAAAGTTTAGTCTGCCTGCGGTGATTGCACCCTGCCATTGTCTTTTAGTGGGCCAGGCTTCACCATCCAACGAAATTCCAACGGCCCCTTTCGGACGCACTCCCTTGGCTGCACCTTCCCCTGCTCTCAGGTCCTTGCGCTGGCTGTGTTCGGCATTGTTGCTGGCCGGCCTCATGCTGGGCGGCCTGCAGGCCGACTGGGACTTTGCGCAGATCAGCAGGCGGGCGCAAGCCTTATATGGGCCACTGGGCGAAGGGCAACAACGGATCGACGCCTGGCAGCAACTGTTGGCGACCCAGAAGCAAGTTCCAGAGCTCGAGCAGCTCAAGGTGGTGAACCTGTTCTTCAACAAGCAGGTGCGCTACGTGGAAGACATTGACCTGTGGCATGAGGTCGATTATTGGGAAACGCCAATCCAGGCCTTATGGAAGGGCGCTGGCGACTGTGAAGACTATGCCATCGCCAAGTACTTCAGCCTGCGCCATCTCGGGGTCTCCAGTGACAAACTGCGTATCACCTACGTCAAGGCCCTGCGGCAGAACCGTGCGCACATGGTGCTCACTTATTACGCCACGCCCGAGGCTATGCCGCTGGTGCTCGACAGCCTGATCGACGGCATCCAGCCGGCCAGCCAGCGAACTGACCTGCTGCCGGTCTACTCTTTCAATGCCGAAGGGCTGTGGCTGCCGGGCGCCAAGGGCAACAAGAAAGTGGGTGATACCAAGCGCCTGTCCCGGTGGCAGGATGTGTTGAAGAAAATGCAGGCCGAAGGTTTCCCGGTCGAGACGACTAACTAGGAGCGCGCGCTCAGATGTCCTTGTTCAAACAGCTGTTGATCGCTATCTGTCTGTTCCTGGTGGTTGCCTTCAGCGGCAGCTTCATGGTCAGCCTCGAAAGTTCGCGGGCCCAGTACGTCAACCAGTTGCGCTCCCACGCCCAGGACGCGGCTACGGCGCTGGCGTTGTCGCTGACGCCGAACATCGACGACCCGGCGATGGTGGAACTGATGGTCAGCTCGATTTTCGACAGCGGTTACTACGCCAGCATCCGCGTGGTCGATGTGGCGACCGACAAGACCCTCGTCGAGCGCACTGGTGTTCCGGATGCCGGCAGCGTGCCGCAATGGTTCGTCAAACTCATTGGCCTGGAGCCAGCGGGCGGCGATGCCATCGTCAGCCGCGGTTGGGAGCAGGCGGCGCGGGTCGAAGTGGTCAGCCACCCGATGTTCGCCCTCGCCAAGCTGTGGCAGAGCGCCTTGGGCAGCCTGGGTTGGTTGCTGCTGTGCGGCGCCGTGAGCGCGGTGCTGGGGGCCTTGTTGCTACGGCGCCAGCTCAAGCCGCTGGACTACATGGTGCATCAGTCCCACGCCATCGCCCGTCGTGAGTTCTTGAGCCTGCCGGAACTGCCGCGTACGCCTGAATTGCGTCGCGTGGTGCAGGCGATGAACCAGATGGTCGAGAAGCTCAAGGCTCTGTTCCAGGAACAGGCCGAGCGCAGTGAGAAGCTGCGGGTCGAGTCCTATCAGGACAACCTCACGGGCTTGGCTAACCGGCGTTATTTCGAAATGCAGCTCAATGCCCGGGTGAGCAACCCGGAGCAGGCCAGCTCCGGTTATCTGCTGTTGCTGCGGGTCAAGGACCTGGCCGGTTTGAACCAGCGGCTGGGCGGGCAGCGCACCGACCAGTTGCTCCAGGCGGTGGGCGAGCAATTGCTGCGCGAATGCGCGCGGTATCCGGAAACCCATAACCTGGTCACGCGTATTCGCGGTGGTGAGTTCGCGGTGCTGGCACCTGGGCTGGTGCGCGAGGAAGCGCTGCAACTGGCGCAGAACCTCGAAGCCGCATTGGCGAGCCTGCACGCCACCGGCGCGACTGACGTGGCGTCAGTGGCTTCCATCGGGCTGGCGCCGTTCGTCCATGGTGATTCGCCGCAAGCGGTGCTCCAGCTCGGCGACCAGGCCTTGGCCCAGGCCGAAAGCCAGGGCGAACCGGGTTGGGCCTGCCTGGAACACAGTGCGGTGGCCAGCGTAGGTGATGATCACCATGCCTGGCACACTTTGCTCGACCAGGCCTTGAATCATCAGCGTTTCGAGCTGTACTTCCAGCCGGTGGTGGCGGCCCGGGACACCCAAGTAGTACTGCATTACAAAGTGCTGTCGCGGTTGCTGGACGAGCAGGGCCAGACCATCCCTGCCGGGCGCTTCCTGCCGTGGCTGGAGCGTTTCGGCTGGACCGCGCGGCTGGATCGCTTGATGCTCGAACAGGTGCTCAAGCAAATGACCGGGCACGAACAATCCCTGGCGCTGAACCTGTCCTCGGCGACCCTGGCCGATCCTCAGGCACTGAACGGGATCTTTGAAATCCTGCGCGCCCATTCCAACCTCGGGCCGCGCCTGACGTTGGAGATCGGTGAAGAGCAATTGCCGGAGCAAGCCGTCCTGGAGCAATTGACCCGGCGCCTGCGCGAGCTTGGTTTTTCCCTGAGCCTGCAGCGTTTCGGTGGACGGTTCAGCATGATCGGCAACTTGTCGCGGTTGGGGTTGGCCTATCTGAAAATCGATGGCAGTTATATCCGTGCCATTGATCAGGAGAGTGACAAGCGCCTGTTCATTGAAGCGATCCAGCGTGCTGCTCACAGTATTGACCTGCCGTTGATTGCCGAGCGGGTTGAGACGGAAGGGGAGTTGGCGGTGATTCGGGAGATGGGGTTGTTTGGGGTGCAGGGGCAGTTGGTGGGTGAGCCTAAGCGTTGGGAGTGAGGCTGGCTGGTGAGGCGGCCTGTGCCCTTCTGACCGTGTACATATCCATTCCTGCGGTAACGGCCACTGGCGGTTCCGCCCTTACGGCGGGTCACTTTTGGCAAACGCCCCAAAAGTAACCAAAAGGTCTTGCCCCACCACTCGGCACCTCGCCTAGGCTCGGTGTGCCCGAACGCAGGCATTGCTCCGTGGGCCCGCCGCGAAGGGCCATCCATGGCCCAGCGCGGCTATCCCGGCATCCATGCCGGGATGCCCACTCCACAATGCCTGCGTTCGGCCAGCGTGGTTAACGGGGCGCCGAGATCAACGTCTACCGCGAGGCGGCCTTAGAGCCGACCTGGTTCTCCCGGTCGTACTCCGATCCCATTGTAGGAGCGAGCTTGCTCGCGATGGCGGTGGGTCAGTTTGCGGTGATGTTGGATGTGCTGGCGTCATCGCGAGCAAGCTCGCTCCCACAGGTTTTTGTATCGTGTGCGAATGTTGTGAACACCCGCAAACCTATGTGAGAGCGAGCCTGCTCGCGATGGCGGAGGGTCAGTTTGCGGTGGTGTTGGATGTGCTGGCGTCATCGCGAGCAAGCTCGCTCCCACAGGTTTTTGTATCGTGTGCGAATGTTGTGAACACCCGCAAACCTATGTGGGAGCGAGCCTGCTCGCGATGGCGGAGGGTCAGTTTGCGGTGATGTTGGATGTGCTGGCGTCATCGCGAGCAAGCTCGCTCCCACAGGTTTTTGTATCGTGTGCGAATGTTGTGAACACCCGCAAACCTATGTGGGAGCGAGCCTGCTCGCGATAGCGAAGGGTCAGTTTGCGGTGATGTTGGATGTGCTGGCGTCATCGCGAGCAAGTTCGCTCCCACAGGTTTTTGTATCGTGTGCGAATGTTGTGAACACCCGCAAACCTATGTGGGAGCGAGCTTGCTCGCGATAGCGAAGGGTCAGTTTGCGGTGGTGTTGGATGTGCTGGCGTCATCGCGAGCAGGCTCGCTCCCACAGGAGAAACGCGATCACTCAGAATCAGGTCGGCTCTAAGGCCGCCTCGTGGTGGACGTTGATCTCGGGCACACCGAGCCTAGGCGAGGTGCCGAGTGGTGGGGCAAAGCGTTTTTGGTTACTTTTGGCGCTTTTCCAAAAGTGACCCGCTGTAAGAGCGGAACCGCCAGTAGCCGTTACCGCAGAAACGGATATACACCCCCTCTGAAAGTAAGGTCCTAGGAGATTTCCTTCGAGTTGTGGCGAACTTGGTGAACTTGTCCGGCGTCTGCCCCGTGACTAGTCTGGGTTTGTCACTGAAAAAACGGTGACACGGACGTGCAAGTCCGAACAAACTGTTTAGGATGCGACGCTACATCGCTCAGGGGCTTTCTTCTGCCTACTGGCTTTATGGCGGCTGCACGTAGGAGATCCTTGGATCTGCTGGGTGTCCTAAACAGGCCCGGTCTTGCACACCTGCGTACGGCCGCCACCTTATTCGCGTGCAAGCGAACGGTGACGGTTTCCACTTAACTGTTTAGGAAGTCTCTATGTTCAAGGTCACTCCGAATCCGCCAGGAAACCCTGGCAATATCTCCGAAAAATCCTCGAAATCCAAAAAACTCGACGAAGCCGCCGAACGCGCCCTCGACTACTACCTCAATCCCAAACCAACCGATGAAGCCTCGGGAAAACCCCAAACCGCCCAGCTCTTCATGGTCTCCCCGGACATCGACACCGAAACCCTCCTGGCCAATGCCTCCGAAGACCTGCTGTCCATCAGCGCCATCGCCGCCGACCTGGCGGATGACGTCGACGGCTCGAGCCGCAGCGTGATCCTGGCAATCAGCCGAATGGCCGATGGGGTGCATCTGTTGGTGGAGCGGGCGATGGATCGGCTTGAAGTGCAAGCGTCGAGCTGACAGGCCTGCGGTGGATTGACGAACGCCATCGCGAGCAAGCTCGCTCCCACACTGGATCTGCGTCGAACCGACAGATCGAGATCAAAACCGATCAACTGTGGGAGCGAGCTTGCTCGCGATGACTTTCGCCCAGACAACTCGCCACAGGGATTTGTGCTCTGCCCGGAACGCGTCAATCCAGGCGGCAGGCTAGATCAACCCCTTCTCATCATCATCGATCAACCGGCTCAACCCACCCAATGCTTCCCGGGCCTGGGTGCGGTCCATCAGCTTGGCCTGGGCCGCCGGTGGCAGGTCGGTGACGCGGATGACGCCTTTGCTGGTCAGCACCTGGATCAAGTCGTCGAGTACCCGGATCATCTCCAGGTCGCTCTGCTTGAGCTGTTTGAGGCTGTTTTCTACCGCCTGGTTGGCGAACCAGTCCTGGATCTCGTGGTTGTCGGCCGGCAAGGTCTCGGTGGCTTCGGCGTAGGCGGTGGCTTCTACGCGCACCAGCAGGCCTTGTGCATCGCGTTGCACATAAAACATCGGGCATCCCTCATGTATGAAGCGGCGTCATGCTGGGCAGCATAGGCCAACTGTGGGGGAGTATGGAGGGTGAAGACGAAATCGTCATCCTGGGAGCAGCCGTGCACGACCGCCCTGTGAAGGGCGGCCGTGAGGGCCCGGTCAGCTGTTGTTGTGATCGACCTTGATGGTCGGGTCACTGCCGGCGATCAACGAGTTCAGGTTGACGTTCGACCAGTTGTTGCCTTCGAGTTTGATCGTCACGTCCGGTGTGGCCGCTGCGCCGTTGGCCGCGTTGAACTGGCCGGTGGTGCTGACCTGCAGCGAAGTCACGCCATCGACTGTGCTGATTTTCAGGAAGTGGTCGATGGTGCTGCCGGTTTCGCCCTGCAGCAGATCTCGCAGGTCGATCCGGTCGCCGTCGCTGGCCTTGAAGTCCTTGATCACGTCAGTGCCGGTATCGCCGGACTTCCAGACAAAGGTATCGCCTCCCAGGCCACCGATCAGGGTGTCATTGCCCGGGCCACCGGTCAGCGTGTCGTTGCCAGAGCCACCGAGCAGGATGTCATTGCCCTTGCCGCCATTGAGCGTGTCGTTGCCGCCCTGGCCGAAGAGGATGTCATTGCCGCCACCGCCCAACAGGGTGTCATTGCCATCGTGGGCGCCGGACACATCGAACGCGGTGTAGTGTTCGGTGATGTACTGGTGCACGTTGCTGGTGGTGACCTTGCTGACGTCCACGCCGCTTTGCTGGGCCACGAACGCCTGGATGGCCTGGTAACCCTCGCCGGCGATGCCGTTGAAGCTCACCAGGTCGCCGAACAGGATGTCGTTGCCCTCGCCGCCGTTGACCGTGTCGGAGCCCGGCAAGGTCGCTTCGGTGTGGCCGATGATCGAGTTGGCCAGGTTGTTCGGGTCGATGTTGGTCTGCGGTGTCGAGTCCGAATCGTAGGGTTTGAGGTCGTTCAAGGTCACGTCGTTGTTCAGGCCGATGGCCTCGACGGTGCTCAGGCCCTTGAGCAGCGTGAAGCTGTCGGTCGAGCCCGCTGCCGAATCGACATAGTTCCAATACTCGCCATAACCGGTACCGCCCTGGTTCGACAGTTCAAAGGTGCCATTGCCCTCGGCATGTACCGTGCCCACATAGCTATCGGTCCATTTCTTGCCGCTTTTGGTCGACAGGTACATCTCGCCGTTTTCGTAGATGGTGTACTTGTGCGTGCTGTCGATCGTCTGGGTGTAGTACTTGCCGACGCTGTAATTGGCCGCGCTCAAGACGTCGTCGAGCTTGACGGTGCCGTAAAGCGTCGGGTTGGTCTGTTCGCCGGTCTGGTAGTAAGTCGGCTTGCCGTCGGTAATGAAGTACGTCAGGTTCTTCGCCCCGGTATTGCTCAGGGCTTCGGTACTGTTGAAGAAGTTCGCCGTGGTCTTGAACACGTCTTCGTAGTTGGTACCGCCACCGGACACCATCGAGTCGAGCACCCCTTTGAGCAGGGTCAAGGCATTCGGATCGTTGAGGTTGACCGAGATCGACTTGTTCACCTGGCTGTCGAAGTCCGCCAGGAAGATGTTCACCGTCCCGGCATTGCTGCCCATGCTCTGCTTGAGGGTGTTGAACACCGAGGTCAGCGAGGTCTTGGCCGCGGCGATGGACGAGTCGCTCATGCTGCCGGAGCTGTCGACCATGAAGGCGATGTTGTAGTTGACCCCCGGTACCACGGTCAGCCCGCCGATGTCGGCGACCACGATATCGTTGCCGTCGGTGCCGGTGACGTTGTCACTGCCCGACGTGGCGGTGACCGCGTTATAGGTCGCTGGGTACACGGTGACTGGGATCTGCGCCGTGGTGGTCGCCGAACCGCCGAGGGCTTCGGTGGAGGTGGAGGTCACGGTCAGGTTGAGCTGGCCGTTGTAATAGGTCGGCGGGGTCAGGGTCAGGCTGCCCAGGTTCCAGCCACTGACCGACGCTTCACCATTGCTGCCCACGGTCGCAAAGTGGCCCGCGCCATCGCTCAGCACACTGCCTTCCGGCATGCCACCAATCTTCACGCTCAGGCTTTCGGAGCCGTCGGTGTCAGTCAGGGCGGTGGTGATTTTCGACAGGTGCACGCTGGTGCCTTCGGCGCCTTCGTTGAGTTTGAAGCCGTCGTAATAACCTTCGCCGTTGGTGCCGTGCAGATCGGAGACGGTCACGCCAGCGTTCGCCAGGTCGGTCACGCCGGTGTACAGCGGCACGCCCGCGCTGCTCAGGTCGACCGGCGTGCTGCCGTTGACCGACAGGTTCACGTCATAGCTGCCCGGGCCGGTCTGGTTGTGGTGGTAGATGTCCAGGGTGTAGTAGCCGCTGGAGGTCGGGGTGAACGAACCGTTCAACTTGCCGCCCGCGCCCCAGGTAATGGCCGCCACGTCTTTGCCGCCGATGGTCACCAGCAGGCTGTCGTCGCCGGTACCGCTGAAGGTGTAGGTCTTGCCGGCCTCGAGGAAGATCAGGCCCGAGGTTTTCGAGGCGGTGCCCGGGTTGACGTTGCTGTCAGACTGCACGTTGGTCACGGTGCTGGTGCTGTTCGGTGTGCCGGCGGCATCGATCACCGATTTAAGGGTGCCGGACGGCGCACCGCTGCCATCGGTGCCCAGGCCCGACAGGCCGGTCCAGACTTCCTTGATCAAACCGGTGGAAGTCACGGCGTTGCCGGCCACGTCGAGGGTCGGTGCGTCGGCGACTGGGGTGATGTCGATTTTCACTGTGCTGGTATTGCCCAGCGCCTGGCCGTCGGTTGGCTGGAATTTGACCTGTGCGTAGTCGGCCTGGTTGTTGCCCGTGCTGCTGCCAACATAACCATTGGCGCCGGACTCGTTGGCGTCCGGAGTGAAGCGCAGCTTGCCGGCGTCGATGTCAGCCTTGGTGAAGGTCTGGTTGTTGGCCACGTCCTTCCAGGTTGCACCGTCCAGGTACTGCAACTTGCCATCGGCCGGCAGCTCGGTGATTTTCACACCCAGGTTGGCGGCGGAACTGTCCACGTCGCTGACGCCGAAGGTCGACCAGCCGAGCACCAGCGAAGTGTCTTCGGTACCGGTCACGGCGCCGCCGGTGGCAACCGGCGCATCGTTGACCCCGACCACGTTCACCGTGGTGGTGGCGGTATTGGAGTAGCTGCTGCCATCGGTCACCGTCACGGTGATGATGCGCGGCACGGTGCTTGGATCGTCACTGTTGTTAATGAAGCTGATGTTCTTGATCTGCTGCATATAGTCGGCCAGCGTCGCGTTGCCCGACAGAGTCAGCGTGACTTTGCCATCGGTGCTGTTGGCGTTGATGCTGATGCCGTTGACGCTGTTACCCAGGTTCAGCGCATCGCCGGGCTGACGGTTGGTCAGCACGATGGTGGCACCGGTCAGCATGGTGCTGTCCGGGTCAGTGATGCTCAGATCGGTGTCGGCGATGGACACGCCCGGCCCGGTGGTGCCTTCGGTGAACGTTACCTGGTAATCGGCACCGGTCTTGCCACTTGAGTTGTTGGCGTCCAGGTCGAGAGCCGGAGGCGCATCGTTGTCGATGATCGAGGTGCTGACGCTGCCGTTGGTGCCGCTGACCGCCAGGTGCTCGAAGTTGCCACCAGTGGCCGAGTCGATCTTGACCACGAAGTTTTCCGTGCCTTCGGTGATCTTGTCGTCCAGCGTTGCCACATTGAAGGTCGCGCTGGTGGCGTTGGCCGGGATTTTCACGGTGTAGACACCAGTGAAGTCCGTGCCGTCGGCGGCGGTGCCGCTGTAGACGATCTTGAGTGTCACCTCGGTTTGCGCCGGGTTCGTCAGGCTGACGGTGTACGTGGCAGCCTGGCCTTCGGTGACCGACGTGCTGCCGGTGATACTGACGGTGGTGTTGTCGACGGTGTCGCCCACGGCCGTCGACGCGCCGGTCTTATCGACCGCGATGGCTTCGAGGTTGCCGCCGGAGGCCGATTTGATCGTCTCGGTGATGGACGGTGCACCGGTGTAGACATCGTTGCCGACGGCTACATCCAGAGCGCCCGAGCTTGCGCCGGCGGCGATGGTGATGGTCTTGCCGCTGTCGAGCGTGACGGTCACAGGACCGTTCTGCGCGGTGACCGGTTTGCCGTTGGCATCGGTCAGCGTGGCGGTGTAGGTGATGGTGCCGTTTTCGTTCACGGTCGGCGTGGCGGTCAGCGTCACGGTGGTGGTGTCGTTGACGTCGCTAACGATGGTTGTGGCAGGAGCGGTGTTCGGGGCGATGGCTTCCAGATTGCCGCCGGATGCATCTTTGATCGACTCGGTGACAGTGGTCGGACCTTGGTACACGTCATTACCAACCGCGACATCCAACACGCCCGAGCTTGCGCCGGCGGCGATGGTGATGGTCTTGCCGCTATCGAGCGTGACGGTCACCGGACCATTTTGCGCAGTGACCGGGTTGCCATTGGCATCGGTCAATGTGGCGGTGTAAGTGATCGTCCCGTTTTCGTTCACGGTTGGCGTGGCGGTCAGCGACACGGTGGTGGTGTCGTTGACATCGCTGACCACGGTGCTGACCGGAGCAGTGTTCGGGGCGATGGCTTCCAGGTTACCGCCAGAGGCCGAGGCAATCGACTCGGTCACGGTGGTCGGACCTTGGTAGACGTCGTTGCCAACAGCCACATCCAATACGCCCGAGCTTGCGCCCGCGGCGATGGTGATGGTTTTGCCGCTGTCCAAGGTCACGGTGACCGGACCGTTCTGCGCGGTGACCGGGTTGCCGTTGGCATCGGTCAGGGTCGCGGTGTAGGTGATGGTGCCGTTTTCGTTCACGGTTGGTGTCGCAGTCAAGGTCACCGTGGTGGTGTCGTTGACGTCGCTGACCACAGTGCTGACCGGAGCCGTGTTTGGCGCGATAGCTTCCAGGTTACCGCCGGAGGCCGAGGCAATCGACTCGGTCACGGTGGTCGGACCTTGGTAGACGTCGTTGCCAACAGCCACATCCAATACGCCCGAGCTTGCGCCGGCAGCGATGGTGATGGTTTTGCCGCTGTCCAAGGTGACCGTCACAGGACCGTTTTGCGCGGTGACCGGGTTGCCATTGGCGTCGGTCAGGGTGGCGGTGTAGGTGATGGTGCCGTTTTCGTTCACGGTCGGCGTAGCGCTCAACGTCACGGTAGTGGTGTCGTTGACATCGCTGACCACGGTGCTGACTGGCGCGGTGTTTGGAGCAATGGCTTCCAAGTTACCGCCCGATGCCGAGGCAATCGACTCGGTGACAGTGGTCGGACCTTGGTAAACGTCGTTGCCGACGGCCACGTCCAATACGCCCGAGCTTGCGCCCGCGGCGATGGTGATCGTTTTGCCGCTGTCCAAGGTGACCGTCACAGGACCGTTTTGTGCGGTGACCGGGTTGCCATTGGCGTCGGTCAAGGTCGCGGTGTAAGTGATGGTGCCGTTTTCATTCACGGTCGGCGTGGCGGTCAACGTCACGGTGGTGGTGTCGTTGACATCGCTAACGACGGTGCTGGCTGGAGTCGTGTTTGGTGCGATGGCCTCAAGGTTGCCGCCAGTCGCTTCTTTGATCGACTCAGTCACCGTCGTTGGGCCTTGGTAAACGTCATTACCAACCGCGACGTCCAATACGCCCGAGCTTGCACCGGCAGCGATGGTGATGGTTTTGCCGCTGTCCAAGGTCACGGTGACCGGACCGTTCTGCGCGGTGACCGGGTTGCCGTTGGCATCGGTCAAGGTCGCGGTGTAAGTGATCGTGCCGTTTTCGTTCACGGTCGGCGTGGCGGTCAACGTCACGGTAGTGGTGTCGTTGACATCGCTAACGACGGTGCTGGCTGGAGTCGTGTTCGGAGCAATGGCTTCGAGGTTGCCGCCAGTCGCTTCCTTGATCGACTCAGTCACCGTCGTTGGCCCTTGGTAAACGTCATTACCAACAGCGACGTCCAGTACGCCTGAGCTTGAACCGGTTGCAATGGTGATCGTTTTGCCGCTATCGAGCGTGACAGTGACCGGACCATTTTGCGCGGTGACCGGGTTGCCGTTGGCATCGGTCAGGGTCGCGGTGTAGGTGATGGTGCCGTTTTCGTTTACGGTCGGCGTAGCGCTCAACGTCACGGTAGTGGTGTCGTTGACATCGCTGACCACGGTGCTGACCGGAGCAGTATTCGGGGCGATGGCTTCCAGGTTGCCACCGGAGGCCGAGGCAATCGACTCCGTCACGGTGGTCGGACCTTGGTAGACGTCATTACCAACCGCGACATCCAACACACCGGAGCTTGCACCCGCCGCGATGGTGATGGTTTTGCCGCTGTCCAAGGTGACCGTCACAGGACCGTTTTGTGCGGTGACCGGGTTGCCGTTGGCATCGGTCAATGTGGCTGTGTAAGTGATCGTGCCGTTTTCGTTCACGGTTGGCGTAGCGCTCAACGTCACGGTAGTGGTGTCGTTGACATCGCTGACAACGGTGCTGACCGGAGCAGTATTCGGGGCGATGGCTTCCAGGTTGCCACCGGAGGCCGAGGCAATCGACTCCGTCACGGTGGTCGGACCTTGGTAGACGTCATTACCAACCGCGACATCCAACACACCGGAGCTTGCACCCGCCGCGATGGTGATGGTTTTGCCGCTGTCCAAGGTGACCGTCACAGGACCGTTTTGTGCGGTGACCGGGTTGCCATTGGCGTCGGTCAAGGTCGCGGTGTAAGTGATCGTACCGTTTTCGTTTACGGTCGGTGTCGCGGTCAACGTCACGGTAGTGGTGTCGTTGACGTCGCTGACCACGGTGTTGACCGGAGCCGTGTTTGGCGCGATGGCTTCCAGATTACCGCCGGTGGCAGTACTGATGCTTTCGGTGACGGTGGTTGGGCCTTGATAAACGTCATTACCAACAGCGACGTCCAATACGCCCGAGCTTGCGCCGGCAGCGATGGTGATGGTTTTGCCGCTGTCGAGTGTGACGGTTACTGGGCCATTCTGCGCAGTGACCGGGTTGCCATTGGCATTAGTCAGGGTCGCGGTGTAGGTGATGGTGCCGTTTTCGTTCACGGTTGGCGTGGCGGTCAACGTCACGGTAGTGGTGTCGTTGACATCGCTGACGACGGTGCTGGCTGGAGTCGTGTTCGGAGCAATGGCTTCGAGGTTGCCGCCAGTCGCTTCTTTGATCGACTCAGTAACTGTCGTTGGGCCTTGGTACACGTCGTTGCCGACGGCCACATCCAATACGCCCGAGCTTGCGCCCGCGGCGATGGTGATGGTTTTGCCGCTGTCCAAGGTCACGGTGACCGGGCCATTTTGCGCGGTGACCGGGTTGCCATTGGCGTCGGTCAAGGTCGCGGTGTAAGTGATGGTGCCGTTTTCGTTCACGGTTGGCGTGGCAGTCAGCGTCACCGTGGTGGTGTCGTTGACATCGCTAACGACGGTGCTGGCTGGAGTCGTGTTTGGTGCGATGGCTTCCAGATTACCGCCAGTGGCAGTACTGATGCTTTCGCTAATGGTCGTTGGGCCTTGGTAGACGTCGTTGCCGACAGCGACGTCCAATACGCCGGAACTTGCACCCGCCGCGATGGTGATGGTTTTGCCGCTGTCCAAGGTGACCGTCACAGGACCGTTTTGTGCGGTGACCGGGTTGCCATTGGCATCGGTCAAGGTCGCGGTGTAAGTGATCGTGCCGTTTTCGTTCACGGTTGGCGTGGCGGTCAGCGTCACGGTGGTGGTGTCGTTGACGTCGCTGACCACGGTGCTGACTGGCGCGGTATTCGGAGCAATGGCTTCGAGGTTGCCGCCAGTCGCTTCTTTGATCGACTCAGTAACTGTCGTTGGGCCTTGGTATACGTCATTACCAACCGCGACATCCAACACACCGGAGCTTGCACCCGCCGCGATGGTGATGGTTTTGCCGCTGTCCAAGGTGACCGTCACAGGACCGTTTTGTGCGGTGACCGGGTTGCCATTGGCGTCGGTCAAGGTCGCGGTGTAGGTGATGGTGCCGTTTTCATTCACGGTCGGTGTCGCGGTCAACGTCACGGTAGTGGTGTCGTTGACATCGCTAACGATGGTTGTGGCAGGAGCGGTGTTCGGGGCGATGGCTTCCAGGTTACCGCCGGAGGCCGAGGCAATCGACTCAGTCACCGTGGTTGGGCCTTGGTACACGTCGTTGCCAACAGCCACATCCAACACGCCCGAGCTTGCGCCTGCGGCGATGGTGATCGTTTTGCCGCTGTCGAGCGTGACGGTCACAGGACCGTTCTGCGCGGTGACCGGGTTGCCATTGGCATCGGTCAATGTGGCGGTGTAAGTGATCGTCCCGTTTTCGTTCACGGTTGGCGTGGCGGTCAGGGTCACGGTGGTGGTGTCGTTGACATCGCTGACCACGGTGCTGACCGGGGCAGTGTTCGGAGCAATGGCTTCCAAGTTACCGCCCGATGCCGAGGCAATCGACTCGGTGACAGTGGTTGGACCTTGGTACACGTCGTTGCCAACGGCAACATCCAGCACACCCGAGCTTGCGCCGGCGGCGATGGTGATGGTTTTGCCGCTGTCCAGGGTCACGGTCACCGGACCATTTTGCGCGGTGACTGGGTTGCCATTGGCGTCGGTCAAGGTCGCGGTGTAAGTGATGGTGCCGTTTTCGTTTACGGTCGGTGTCGCGGTCAACGTCACGGTAGTGGTGTCGTTGACATCGCTGACAACGGTGCTGACCGGAGCAGTGTTCGGGGCGATGGCTTCCAGGTTGCCACCGGAGGCCGAGGCAATCGACTCAGTCACCGTGGTTGGGCCTTGGTACACGTCGTTGCCGACGGCTACGTCCAATACGCCCGAGCTTGAACCAGCGGCGATGGTGATGGTTTTGCCGCTGTCCAAGGTGACCGTCACCGGGCCATTTTGCGCGGTGACCGGGTTGCCATTGGCGTCGGTCAAGGTCGCGGTGTAGGTGATGGTGCCGTTTTCATTCACGGTCGGTGTCGCGGTCAACGTCACGGTAGTGGTGTCGTTGACATCGCTAACGATGGTTGTGGCAGGAGCGGTGTTCGGGGCGATGGCTTCCAGGTTACCGCCGGAGGCCGAGGCAATCGACTCAGTCACCGTGGTTGGGCCTTGGTACACGTCGTTGCCAACAGCCACATCCAACACGCCCGAGCTTGCGCCTGCGGCGATGGTGATCGTTTTGCCGCTGTCGAGCGTGACGGTCACAGGGCCGTTCTGCGCGGTGACCGGGTTGCCATTGGCATCGGTCAGCGTGGCGGTGTAGGTGATCGTGCCGTTTTCGTTCACGGTCGGTGTTGCGGTCAGCGTCACCGTGGTGGTGTCGTTGACATCGCTGACCACAGTGCTGACTGGCGCGGTGTTTGGCGCGATGGCTTCGAGATTACCGCCGGAGGCCGAGGCAATCGACTCGGTGACAGTGGTCGGACCTTGGTACACGTCGTTGCCAACGGCAACATCCAGCACACCCGAGCTTGCGCCGGCGGCGATGGTGATCGTTTTGCCGCTGTCCAAGGTCACGGTCACCGGACCATTTTGCGCGGTGACTGGGTTGCCATTGGCATCGGTCAAGGTCGCGGTGTAAGTGATCGTGCCGTTTTCGTTCACGGTTGGCGTGGCGGTCAGCGTCACGGTGGTGGTGTCGTTGACGTCGCTGACCACGGTGCTGACTGGCGCGGTATTCGGAGCAATGGCTTCGAGGTTGCCGCCAGTCGCTTCTTTGATCGACTCAGTAACTGTCGTTGGGCCTTGGTATACGTCATTACCAACCGCGACATCCAACACGCCCGAGCTTGAACCGGTTGCAATGGTGATCGTTTTGCCGCTATCGAGCGTGACAGTGACCGGACCATTTTGCGCGGTGACCGGGTTGCCATTGGCGTCGGTCAAGGTCGCGGTGTAAGTGATCGTACCGTTTTCGTTCACGGTTGGTGTTGCGGTCAGCGTCACCGTGGTGGTGTCGTTGACATCGCTGACCACGGTGCTGACCGGGGCAGTGTTCGGAGCAATGGCTTCCAGATTGCCACCGGATGCCGAGGCAATCGACTCCGTCACGGTGGTCGGACCTTGGTAGACGTCGTTGCCGACGGCCACATCCAACACGCCCGAGCTAGCGCCAGCGGCGATGGTGATCGTTTTGCCGCTGTCGAGTGTGACGGTGACCGGACCGTTCTGCGCCGTGACCGGGTTGCCGTTGGCATCGGTCAGGGTCGCGGTGTAGGTGATGGTGCCGTTTTCGTTTACGGTCGGCGTGGCGGTCAAGGTCACCGTGGTGGTGTCGTTGACGTCGCTGACCACAGTGCTGACCGGAGTCGTGTTCGGCGCGATAGCTTCCAGATTACCGCCGGTGGCAGTACTGATGCTTTCGGTGACGGTGGTTGGGCCTTGGTAGACGTCGTTGCCGACGGCCACGTCCAATACGCCCGAGCTTGCGCCCGCGGCGATGGTGATGGTTTTGCCGCTGTCCAAGGTCACGGTGACCGGACCGTTCTGCGCCGTGACCGGGTTGCCGTTGGCATCGGTCAGGGTCGCGGTGTAGGTGATGGTGCCGTTTTCGTTCACGGTGGGCGTAGCGGTCAAGGTCACCGTGGTGGTGTCGTTGACGTCGCTGACCACGGTGCTGACTGGCGCGGTATTCGGAGCAATGGCTTCCAAGTTACCGCCCGATGCCGAGGCAATCGACTCGGTGACAGTGGTCGGACCTTGGTATACGTCATTACCAACCGCGACATCCAACACACCGGAGCTTGCACCCGCCGCGATGGTGATGGTTTTGCCGCTGTCCAAGGTGACCGTCACAGGACCGTTTTGTGCGGTGACCGGGTTGCCATTGGCGTCGGTCAAGGTCGCGGTGTAAGTGATCGTACCGTTTTCGTTCACGGTTGGTGTTGCGGTCAGCGTCACCGTGGTGGTGTCGTTGACATCGCTGACCACGGTGCTGACTGGCGCGGTATTCGGAGCAATGGCTTCCAAGTTACCGCCCGATGCCGAGGCAATCGACTCGGTGACAGTGGTCGGACCTTGGTAAACGTCGTTGCCGACGGCCACGTCCAATACGCCCGAGCTTGCGCCCGCGGCGATGGTGATGGTTTTGCCGCTGTCCAAGGTCACGGTCACAGGGCCGTTCTGCGCGGTGACCGGGTTGCCATTGGCGTCGGTCAGGGTCGCGGTGTAGGTGATCGTGCCGTTTTCGTTCACGGTTGGCGTAGCGGTCAACGTCACGGTAGTGGTGTCGTTGACGTCGCTGACCACAGTGCTGACCGGAGCCGTGTTTGGTGCGATAGCTTCCAGATTACCGCCAGTGGCAGTACTGATGCTTTCGCTGACGGTGGTTGGGCCTTGGTAGACGTCGTTGCCGACGGCCACGTCCAGTACGCCCGAGCTTGCGCCCGCGGCGATGGTGATGGTTTTGCCGCTGTCCAAGGTCACGGTCACCGGACCGTTCTGCGCGGTGACTGGGTTGCCGTTGGCATCGGTCAGCGTGGCGGTGTAGGTGATGGTGCCGTTTTCGTTCACGGTTGGTGTCGCGGTCAGCGTCACGGTAGTGGTGTCGTTGACGTCGCTGACCACAGTGCTGACCGGAGCCGTGTTTGGTGCGATAGCTTCCAGATTACCGCCAGTGGCAGTACTGATGCTTTCGCTGACGGTGGTTGGGCCTTGGTAGACGTCGTTGCCGACGGCCACGTCCAGTACGCCCGAGCTTGCGCCCGCGGCGATGGTGATGGTTTTGCCGCTGTCCAAGGTCACGGTCACCGGACCGTTCTGCGCGGTGACCGGGTTGCCGTTGGCATCGGTCAGCGTGGCGGTGTAGGTGATGGTGCCGTTTTCGTTCACGGTTGGTGTCGCGGTCAGCGTCACAGTAGTGGTGTCTATCGAATCGGTAATCGTAGTCACCGCAGGCGCGGTGCTCGGCACCAAATTCTCAAAGTTGCCGCCAGTCGCACCGGTAATGGTGGTGCTGACGGTGCTGCCGTTGTTGTAGACGTCATTGGCTGGCGTCTCGACATTGACGGTGCCGGTAGTCTGGCCGGCGGCGATGGTAATGACCGAGCCGTTGCTCAAGGTCACGGTCACCGGCGTCTGGGCCGGGTTAGTCAGCGTGGCGGTGTAGGTGATCTGGCCGCCTTCGGTCACGGTGTTGCCCGCCGTCAGGGCGACGGTGGTGGTGTCGATGGTGTCGGTGATCTGGGTCACGGCCGGCGTGGTGGGCAAGGTCACGGCAATGCCGGTACCGCCGGTGGTGCCCGTGACGGTCACACTGATCTGGCTTGGGTCGTTGTAGACCGTGTCGTTCGGCGCGAGTGGGACGTTGACGCTACCGGTGAGTTGACCCGCCGGGATCACGATGACCGCGCCGTTGGACAAGGTCACGGTCAGGTTGGTCTGCGGGGCCTGGGTCACGGTCGCAGTGTAGACCAGCACACCGCCGGCCTCGGTCAGGGTTGGCGTGGCGCTCAGGGTCATCGTTGCATTGAGCACGGCGTTGGCGGTCGTATCCGTGGTATCGCCACCGAGGATGTTGTTATCGGTGGCGGCAGCCGCAGCGAGACCTTCCGTTGGGAAACCGACGGTTGGGTCGACGCTGCCCGCAGTGGCATCCAGCACCACAAAGCTGTGGCCGCCACCGGCGGCACCACCAGTCCCCGCAGCGGTAGCGCCGGCGGCGGTGGCTTCCAGGTCGGTCGTCGGGTCGACGCCAGCGGCGATGGCTTGCTGCAGCTCTTCTACCGACGGTGCGGCCTGGGCAGTGGCTTGTGCCAGGTCAGTGGAAGAGTCCGGAGCATTGGCGCTCCACTGAGTGTCGCGGCCCAGGTCCAGGGAGCGACCGTCGGCCAGCTCCAGTGTGACGGCACCGGCAGGGCCGGTGTCCAGCTGCTCGCCCGTGTACAGGCGATCCCCTTCAATGAGTACGCGCCGAATGCCCTCGGGGGATACGGCGAAAACCTGACCAACAATGCTTTTGACAACGGCAACAACACTGCTCATTGAAGATTCTCCGGGTGCCACGCTCAGTAGACTTCCATGGACCCGGCAGCCTGCAGGCGGCAGCGGTCTGGACGTTCTTGCTCACTAAATAAGGTTGTTTTGACGCTTTTGTGTGTCAATAATTTGGCTGTAGATTTCCACATATTTTGTTTGTGCCAAACTATTGACCTTCTGCTGGCCATCCTAAACAATTGCTTTCGTAATGTCACATTGATATTTAAGCGGCGACCTGTTCTTTCGGTGCGTGTTCCAGCTCCTGTTTTGAACTTTCCGACATACGGTCATTCCGGTTGCCATCATCCGATGCAGCGCCACGTTTCGCTGTGATCCAAGACAAGTGTTTCAGGAAGAAATCCACCATGCGTTCGCCCTTGTTCATGGCTTTACCCTTTGCCCTCGCCGCCAGTTTCGTACAAGCACAAACCTTGCCGCAGGCCATGCAACAGGCGCTGGATGTCCATCCTGAAATTCAGGCCGGCGTGAACAGTCGCCTCGCGGCGGACTACCAGCTCAAGGCGGCCAAGGGCGGCTATCTGCCTAGGGTGGACCTTGCCGCCGGGTACGGTCGTGAAGGCACTGACAGCGTCACCACCCGCTCGGGCGGTAACAATCATTGGGAAACCCTGAACCGCAGCGAGTCGAGCCTGCGCCTGTCGCAGATGGTTTTTGACGGTTTTGCGACGTCAAGCGAAGTCGGGCGTCAACAAGCCACCGTCAACGCCCGTGCCTATTCGTTGCTGGACGCTTCCGAGCGCACCGGGTTGACGGTGGCCCAGGTCTACCTGGACGTGCTGACCCGTCGCGAGTTCGTGCGCCTGGCCGAGGAAAACCTCAAGAGTCATGAGCGCATCTTCGACCAGATCAAGCTGCGCACTTCCCGTGGCGTGGGCAGCGGTGCCGACCTGGACCAGGCCGAGGCGCGCATGGCCCAGGCCCGCAACAACCTGATCACCGAACAAACCAACCTGGCCGACGCCCAGACCAACTACCTCAGCGCCGTCGGCCAACTGCCGGACCAGTTGGAGCGCCCCGCCGACTTTATGGCGCTGTTGCCGGCCAACCTGACCGAAGCCCGTGCCCAGATGCTGGAAAACAGCCCGGTGCTGCGTTCGGCCGAAGCTGACATCGCCGCTGCCGAGCAACAGTACGAAGCCGCCAAGTCGAGCTTCTACCCACGTTTCGACGCCGAGCTGGGCCGTACCGCCGACAACGACCTGGATGGCCAGAACGGCCACAATAATGAATGGCAGGCCATGCTGCGCATGCGTTTCAACCTGTATGCCGGCGGCAGCAACAAGGCGGACCTGGAATCCAAGTCGTACCTGTCCAACCAGGCCCTGGATATTCGCAACAATGCGCTGCGTCAGCTCAATGAAGAGCTGGGCCTGGCCTGGAACGCCTTGAACAACGCCAACGCCCAGGTGCCGATCGCCCAGCAATATGTCGATCACAGCACCAGCGTGCGCACCGCCTACCAGAGGCAATTCAGCCTCGGCGAGCGAACCTTGCTCGACTTGCTCGACAGCGAAAACGAACTGTTCAGCGCATCCCGGCGCCTGGCGGAAATCAAGAATGTGCAGCTGTTCACGCAGTACCGGATCAAGGCAACCATGGGTCAGTTGTTGAAAAGCCAGGGTGTGGTCGCACCGTTGGCATCGGTTGTGCAGAACGACGTGAAACCCAAGGTTCAGTTGCCTGGGATGAATTGAGTCTACAACCCCGTTTTAATCAGTCAGAGTGCAGAGCGTGGAATCAGAAGTCAGTCCAGTCGAACTCGTTCATGACCCGCGCACGCTGCACGACGACCCGTTGCTGGACGGTCTGCTGGCGCTCTGCATGCTGCATCAGAAGCCGGCCAGCGCGGCGATGCTCACCACCGGCCTGCCGCTACCCAAGCAACGGCTGAGCGTCGAATTATTGTCGCGTGCGGCGGCCCGTGCCGGTTTGCAAGGCCGGGTGCTGCAACGCAAGCTCGAGCAAATTCCGACCATCGCCATGCCGGCGCTGTTGCTGCTCAAGGACGGTCGCAGCGCCGTGCTGCTGGGCTGGAGCGGCGACGATCAGGCGCGGCTGCTGCTCAGTGAAAGCGATGGTGGGGAGGTTACCGTCAGTCGCGAGCTGCTGGCCGATGACTACATTGGCAAGGTCTTCTTTGCCCAGCCGCAGCATAAATTTGACGTGAACCACGGCACGCTGATTCCTCGGGCGCGCTCGTGGTTTCGCGACACCCTCAAGCGATCCCGCTGGCTGTACGCCGACGCCATCGCCGCCAGCCTGCTGATCAACATCATCGCCATGGCCGCGCCGCTGTTCGTGATGAACGTCTACGACCGCGTGGTGCCGAACCAGGCCGAATCGACCCTGTGGGTGCTGGCCGTCGGTATCACCGGCGCCTATGTGTTCGACCTGATCCTCAAGATGCTGCGCAGCCTGTGCCTGGACCTGGCCGGCAAGAAAACCGACCTGATCATTTCGGCGACGCTGTTCGAGCGCATCGTCGGCATGTCCATGAAATACCGTCCGGCGCGGGTCGGCAGCTTTGCCCAGAACATCCATGAGTTCCAGAGCCTGCGGGACTTCCTGGCCTCGCTGACCCTCACCAGCCTGATCGATCTGCCGTTCACCTTGCTGATCTTCATGGTCATCGCGATTATCGGCGGGCATCTGGTGTGGATTCCGGTGCTGGCGTTCCCGATTGCCCTATTGATTGGCTATGCCTTGCAGAAGCCCCTGGTGGCAACCATGGAGCGCACCATGGCCTTGGGCGCCGAGCGTCAATCCAGCCTGATCGAAACCTTGGCTGGCCTGGACGCAGTGAAGGTCAACAACGCCGAGAGCGAGCGCCAGTACCAGTGGGAACAGACCATCGGCACCCTCAGCCGCCTCGAACTGCGGGTGAAGATGCTGTCCGGCCTGGCGATGAACATCACCTTGCTGATCCAGCAACTGGCCGGCGTGGTCATGATCGTCTTTGGCGTGTACCTGATCATCGCTGGCAACCTGAGCATGGGGGGGCTGGTTGCCTGCTACATGCTCAGCGGCCGCGCCCTCAGCCCATTGGCTTCGCTGTCGGGCCTGCTGACCCGCTACCAGCAGGCGCGGGTGACCATGACCTCGGTCGACCAGATGATGGAGCTGCCTCAGGAGCGCAATTTCGACGAGCGTCCGCTGAGCCGTAAGGTCTTGCAAGGCGCCGTCGAATGCCGTCAGTTGAATTTCACCTACCCGAACCAGCAGAACGCCGCGCTGAAGAACATCAACCTGGTGATCAAGCCGGGCGAGAAAATCGGCATCATCGGCCGCAGCGGTTCGGGCAAGAGCTCCCTGGCCAAGTTGCTGGTGGGCTTGTACCAGCCGGACGACGGCGCGTTGCTGGTGGACGGCGTGGACATCCGCCAGATCGACGTCAGCGAGCTGCGCTACAACATTGGCTACGTACCCCAGGACATCCAACTGCTGGCCGGTACCCTGCGGGACAACCTGACCTCCGGCGCCCGTTACGTCGAAGACGAGCTGGTGCTCCAGGCCGCGGAACTGGCGGGCGTGCATGAGTTCGCGCGCCTGCATCCGCAAGGCTATGAACTGCAGGTCGGCGAGCGCGGACAGAACCTGTCCGGCGGCCAGCGCCAGAACGTCGCCCTGGCCCGCGCATTGCTGCTCAACCCACCCATCCTGTTGCTGGACGAGCCCACCAGCGCCATGGACAACACCGGTGAAGAACGCTTGAAACAGCGCCTGGCCGCCGTGGTGGAGAACAAGACGGTACTGCTGGTGACGCACCGAGCGTCCTTACTGTCGCTGGTGGATCGCCTGCTGGTGATCGACCGTGGACAGATTCTCGCCGACGGCCCGAAAGCCGCTGTCATGGAAGCGTTGAAGAAGGGGCAGATCAGTGTTGCTTAAATCCGGTTTGAAGGGGGCCGTGGGCCGCTATTTCAAAGGCTCCGATTCGCTGCACGGGCAACCGCTGCCCGAAGTCAACAAGGCCTTGATCGAAGACGCCCCACGGGTGGTGCGCCTGACCATCTGGGGAATCATCGGCTTCTTTGTATTCCTCGGGCTGTGGGCTAACTTCGCTGTGATCGACGAAGTGACCAAGGGCGACGGCAAGGCGATTCCATCGTCCAAGATCCAGAAAATCCAGAACCTGGAAGGCGGGATCGTCGCCGAGCTGTTCGTCAAGGAAGGGCAGATTGTCGAGGCCGGCGCGCCGTTGATTCGTTTGGATGACACACGGTTTGTCTCCAACGTCGGCGAAACCGAGGCTGACCGCCTGTCCATGCTGTTGCGGGTCGAACGCCTGAGCGCCGAGGTCGATGATCGACCGCTGAATTTCCCGGCCGATGTGCTCAAGGCGGTGCCGGGCCAGGCGGCCAGCGAAGAGTCGCTGTACATCAGCCGCCGTCAGCAGCTGCACGATGAAATCGGCGGCTTGCAGGAACAGTTGATCCAACGTCAGCAAGAGCTGCGCGAGTTCGTGTCCAAGCAGGCGCAGTACCGTTCCGGCCTGGCGCTGCAACGCCAGGAAATCAACATGTCCGAGCCGCTGGTGGCCCAGGGCGCGGTATCGCCAGTGGAAGTGCTGCGGCTCAAGCGCGCCGAAGTCGAAACCCGCGGGCAACTGGACGCCACGACGCTGGCAATCCCCCGCGCCGAATCGGCGATCAAGGAAGTGCAGCGCAAGATCGACGAGACCCGCGGTAAATTCCGCAGCGAAGCTCTGACCCAGCTCAACGAGGCCCGCACCGACCTGAACAAGGCCCAGGCCACTGGCAAAGCCCTGGAAGATCGGGTGAGCCGGACCCTGGTGACATCGCCGGTACGCGGCATCGTCAACAAGTTACTGGTGAACACCATCGGCGGGGTGATCCAGCCCGGTAGCGACCTGGTGGAAATCGTGCCGCTGGACGACACCATTCTGGTGGAAGCGAAAATCCGTCCCCAGGACATTGCCTTCCTGCACCCCGGCCAGAGCGCCACGGTGAAATTCACGGCGTACGACTACACCATCTACGGCGGGCTGAAAGCCAAGCTGGAACAGATCGGTGCCGATACCATCACCGATGAAGACAAGAAAACCACCTACTACATCATCAAGCTGCGCACCGAACGCAGCCACCTGGGCACCGATGAAAAGCCGCTGCTGATCATCCCCGGCATGGTCGCGTCGGTGGACATCATCACCGGCAAGAAAACCGTGCTCAGCTACCTGCTCAAGCCCATCATCAAGGCCCGGGCCGAGGCGTTGCACGAGCGCTAGCGCTCGTTCCCACGCTCCGCGTGGGAATGCCTCCTGTGGCGCTCCGCGTCACGCTTTTGGAACGCAGAGCGTCCCTGGCTGCATTCCCACGCGGAGCGTGGGAACGATCAAAGTCCGGCGCACCGTCATCGCGAGCAAACTCGCTCCCACAGGTTCTGCCATATGGATATGCATTTTTAATATTTAAATTAACTTTCTTATACCTTTAAAGTCATCCCCCTGCGTACCTGCCGACCAATCGGCGCGCCGCACGACACAAACCGACACGGGACCTCCGTGAGTTTTTGATCGACGCGCGCCTGTAGAGCGCGCTGTGCGTGGGAGTGATGTATGCCAGCCGTCTCTTATTCTCCAGATTCACCTACCGCGAACATTGCGCCGCAGTCGTTCGAAATCCGCCCGTTCCGCGATGCCGTAGGCGCCGAGATTGTTGGCTTGGACTTGTCCCGACCGGTCAATGACCAGGACTTCGCCCGCATCCACCGTGCGCACCTCGACTATCACGTCGTGGTGTTCCGCGAGCAGCGCATCACCCCTGAACAACAGATCGCCTTCAGCCGCCGTTTCGGCGTGCTGCAAATCCATGTGCTCAAGCAGTTCCTGCTGGCTGGGCATCCGGAGATCCTCATCGTCTCCAACATCATCGAAAACGGCCAATCCATCGGCCTGGGGGATGCGGGCAAGTTCTGGCACTCCGACCTTTCCTATAAAGAACTGCCCAGCCTCGGCTCAATGCTTCACGCCCAAGAGCTGCCGAGCGAAGGCGGCGACACACTGTTCGCCGACATGCACAAGGCCTGGGACGGTCTGCCCGAAGCCTTGCGTAAAGCGGTTGAGGGCCGTTCGGCGGCGCATTCCTACACGGCGCGCTACAGCGAGACCAAATTCGAAGGCAACTGGCGCCCGACGCTGACGCCGGAGCAACTGGCCCAAGTCGCCGAAGTGGTGCATCCGATCGTGCGCACCCACCCGGAAACCGGGCGCAAGGCGTTGTTCGTCAGCGAGGGGTTCACCACCCGCATCGTCGGGCTGCCGGAGGATGAGAGCAACGCACTGCTGGCCCAGTTGTATGCCCACAGCGTGCTGCCCCAGAACATCTATCGCCATCAATGGCAGCCCCATGACTTGGTGTTCTGGGACAACCGCTCGTTGATCCACTTGGCCGCCGGTTGCCCGAGCCATCTGCGCCGCAAGCTGTATCGCACCACCATCCAGGGCGACGCCCCTTTCTGATCGGCTGCGCCTCGTGCACAGAGTCCGGAGAATCACCATGTCCAAACGCATTGCTTTTGCACCGCTGGCCGCAGCCATCGGCCTGGGGTTGAGTTTGCTGGCCGGCAGCCTGGTCGCGCCCGCCAGTGCCCACGCCGAGGGTGAGATTCGTATCGCCGAACAATTCGGCATCGTTTACTTGCTGCTCAACGTGGTTCGCGATCAACAGTTGATCGAAAAACATGGCAAGCAGGAAGGCATCGACATCAAGGTCGACTGGACCCAGTTGTCCGGCGGCGCGGCCGTCAACGATGCGTTGCTGTCGGGCTCCATCGACATTGCCGGGGCCGGTGTCGGGCCGTTGCTGACCATCTGGGACCGCACCCGTGGCAAGCAGAACGTCAAGGCGGTGGCTTCCCTGGGCAACTTTCCCTATTACCTGTTGAGCAACAACCCCAAGGTCAAGACCATCGCCGACTTCACCGAGCAGGACCGCATCGCGGTGCCGGCGGTGGGCGTTTCGGTGCAGTCGCGGTTCCTGCAATACGCTGCCGCGAAGCAGTGGGGCGACAAGGATTTCAATCGCCTGGACAAGTACACCCTGGCGGTTCCGCACCCGGACGCCACGGCGGCGTTGATTGCCGGTGGCACCGAGTTGACCGGGCATTTCTCCAACCCGCCTTTCCAGGATCAGGCCCTGCAAAATCCCAGCGTTCACGTGGTGCTCAACTCCTACGACGTGCTTGGGCCGAATTCGCCGACGGTGCTGTTCGCCACCGAGAAATTCCGCGATGAAAACCCGAAAACCTACAAGGCGTTCGTCGAGGCGCTGACCGAAGCGGCCGAGTTCGCCCAGAAGGACAAGGGCGCGGCGGCGGACACCTACCTGCGAGTGACCAAAGCCAAGATCGACCGGGCGACCTTGCTGAAGATCATCGATAACCCGCAGATCGAATTCACCGTCACCCCGAAAAACACCTACCCGCTGGCCGAATTCCTTTTCCGCGTTGGCGCGATCAAGAACAAACCTGCGTCATGGGAAGACTATTTCTTCCTGGACGCCAAACCGTTGCAGGGGAGCTGATCGTCATGAACGCGCGTTTGCAAGGCCTCGCGGCCAGCAACCCCACTCGCACCGGCACTGCGTTGTTGTCGGTGGATAACGTCAGCCTGGAATACCGCACCCCGCAGCGGGTGGTGCGGGCCACCCATCAAGTGAGTTTCGAAGTCGACCCGGCGGATCGTTTTGTACTGCTCGGCCCGTCCGGTTGCGGCAAGTCCACCTTGCTCAAGGCGATTGGTGGTTTCATCGCCCCTTGCGAAGGCGAGATTCGCTTGCAGGGGCAAACCGTCAGCGCGCCGGGGCCGGACCGGATCGTGGTGTTCCAGGAATTCGACCAACTGCCGCCGTGGAAAACCGTCAAGCAGAACGTGATGTTCGCACTGTTGGCGTCGGGCACGCTCAAGCGTCGCGAGGCCGAGGAGCGGGCACTGCATTATCTGGACAAGGTCGGCCTGGCGGCGTTTGCCGATGCCTATCCCCACACTTTGTCTGGAGGCATGAAGGCCCGCGTCGCGATTGCCCGGGCGTTGGCGATGCAACCGAAAATCCTGCTGATGGACGAACCCTTCGCCGCCCTCGATGCCCTGACCCGGCGCAAGATGCAGGAAGAATTGCTGCTGCTCTGGGAGGAGGTGCGCTTCACCTTGCTGTTCGTCACTCACTCCATCGAAGAGGCATTGGTGGTAGGTAATCGCATCCTATTGCTGTCACCGCACCCGGGACGAGTTCGGGCGGAAATCCACAGCCATCAATACGACTTGCACAGCCTCGGCGGCGTGGGGTTCCAGCATACGGCGCGGCGCATCCACGGGCTGCTATTCAATGAAGGCCAGCCGCTTGAAGCCGAGCGCGAGCTGGATTTCACCGATATTCGTATCGCGTACTAAGGGGAACGTTTCATGAGCCAATTATCACCTGCTCGCGAAGAATACGAAGTCGACCTGCAACCGTTGACCCATGTACCGCTGGAGCGAGAGCTACCCCTCGGCCAGCGCCTCTGGCAACAGGGCTGGCTGCGTAAAAGCCTGATCCTGTTGCTGCTGGCGGTGCTGTGGGAGAGTGTGGCGCGGTATCAGAACAATGACCTGCTGCTGCCGGGCTTCCTGCAAACCGCCAGCGCCTTGTACGACGGTTTGCTCAGCGGCGAGTTGCTGGGCAAGGTGTGGATTTCCCTGGTGGTGCTGATCAAGGGCTACCTGCTGGGCATCGTCCTGGCGTTTGGCCTGACCACACTGGCCGTGTCGACCCAGTTCGGTCGCGACGTGCTCAGCACCCTGACGTCGATGTTCAATCCGTTGCCGGCCATCGCCCTGCTACCGCTGGCGCTGCTGTGGTTCGGCCTGGGGCAGAACAGCCTGATTTTCGTGCTGGTGCATTCGGTACTGTGGGCGTTGGCGTTGAATATGTACGCGGGTTTTCTCGGCGTGTCGGAAACGCTGCGCATGGCTGGGCGCAACTACGGGCTCAAAGGTTTGCGCTTTGTGTTGTTCATCCTGATCCCGGCCGCGCTGCCGTCGATCCTCGCCGGGTTGAAGATCGGCTGGGCGTTTGCCTGGCGTACCCTGATCGCCGCCGAGCTGGTGTTCGGCGCCACCAGTGGCAAGGGTGGCTTGGGTTGGTACATCTTCCAGAACCGTAATGAGCTGTACACCGACAAGGTGTTTGCCGGGTTGGCGGTGGTGATTTTGATTGGGTTGCTGGTGGAGAACCTGGTGTTTGATTCGCTGGAGCGGGTGACGGTGAAGCGTTGGGGGATGCAGCGCTGATCAGTACTCCTCGCCGCAGTTCGAGGTGTCTGGGCTGACGTCATCGCGAGCTTGCTCGCGAAAGCGATCTTCAATCCACCCAGGTCTCTCAACCTGACACTTGAACCTCAATCCGATCCCCGTGGCGAGGAATTGCTCCCGCTGGCTTGAGAAGCAGGCCTCTCTTTGAGCGGATTTTATTTATCGCTGCCCAGCCTATTAGCCAAGTAAAGCTCCCTGCATTTCCTTTAGACTGGCCGCCCTCAAGCAAGCCTTCAGGACATGGAATGCCAACCCCTCCCAGCACCCTTCGCAAAGCCCTGGTCGTTTGGTTATATGCCGCCGCCCTGATGCATCTGCTCGCCGGCGCTACGCTGACCTGGGCCGGTCATTCGGGCCTGTTCGATGGTTATCTGCAGAACATCGAACAGGCTTTCTGGGGCGCCGACGTGGTGGTGCCCGCAACGGCCCGCATGCAGCAAGTCTGGTGGCTGGCCTTGTTCGGCGCCACGTTGCAAAGCTACGGGCTGTACATGCTCGCCCTCGTCCATATCGGTAATCGATTGAAGAGCGCCATGCCTTGGGGCTGGTTGATCGCCGGCATCGTGCTCTGGGCGCCCCAGGACATGTTGATTTCTGCCCAGGCCCGGGTCTGGTCGCACCTGTGGTTTGACGGCTTCGCACTGCTCGTATTACTGCCGCCGCTGCTCTGGCTCTATCGCCACGACCGCCGCATATCCCTGACTGACAACGCGTCGAGTGATTCAAACCATGCCTGACTTTTCACTGCTGGACTGGGCCATCACCCTGCTGATCGCCCAGGCGATCCTGGGTGCGCTGGATACCCTGTATCACCACGAACTCACCGTTGCATTGCCCTATCGCCACAGTGCCCGGTTGGAATTGTCCATCCATGCCCTGCGCTCGTGTTTCTACGGGATCCTGTTCCTGGGCATTGCGCATTTGGCCTTTGAAGGCACGTGGGCGATTGTCATCGCCTTGCTGTTCGCCTTGGAGATCGGCCTGACGCTCTGGGACTTCGTGGTCGAAGACCGGAGCCGCAAGCTGCCGCCCATCGAACGCATCATGCACACGGTGCTGGCGGTCAACGGCGGTGCCTTCTTCGCGCTGTATGGTGTGCAACTGGCGCAGTGGTCGAGTTTGCCCACCGGCCTGAGTGCGATCGACCTGGGCTGGCGCGGTTGGCTGCTGACCTTGTTCGCCATCGGCGTCACGGCTTCGGGGATTCGTGACGGGTTGGCGGCCTTGCGCATGCAACGCGCGGGCAAGCCCGCCAACCCGTTTGCCGGTGGCGCCTACAAGCGCGTGCTGGTCACGGGTGGCACCGGGTTTATCGGTGAAACCCTGGTCAACCAACTGCTCGACGCCGGGCACACGGTCAGCGTATTGGCTCGCGATCCCTTGAAAGCGGCCTATCTGTTCGACGGCCGCGCCCGTTGCCTGCGTTCGCTAGGCAAACTGGGCCATGACGAAACCTTCGATGTGGTGATCAACCTGGCGGGCGCACCGGTTGCCGGCCCACGCTGGAGCCTTGCGCGTCAGGCGCAACTCATCGCCAGCCGGGTCAATACCACCGAGGCGTTGATGGCTTGGCTGAAGAACGCCCGGCACAAGCCTGCGTTGTGGGTCCAGGCCTCTGCCATCGGGTTTTACGGCGTGCGTGACGCCAGCGAAAGCCTCGATGAAAGCGCCACCCGAGGCGATGGCTTCATGGCCGAGCTCTGTGCGCGCTGGGAAGCCTCAGCGTTGCCCGCCACCGAGTTGGGTGTGCGTCAGGTGGTGATGCGCCTGGGCGTGGTGTTCGGGCCGGGCGGCGCATTGCTGCCGCTGCTGATTCCGTTTCGCCTGGGGTTCGGCGGGCGGATGGGCGATGGTCGGCAAATCATGAGTTGGGTGCACCGCGACGATGTGATTGCCGTCATCGCCCGCACCTTCGATGACGAAAGCCTGAACGGTACCTACAACCTGGTGGCGCCAGAAACGGTCAGCCAGGCGCTGTTCGCCGAAAGCGTCGGCAAGGTGCTCAAGCGCCCGGTGTGGTTCCACATCCCCGCCGCGCCGGTGCGCGCCCTGGCCGGCGAAATGGCCCAGTTGTTCTTCGACGGCCAACGTGTGCTGCCAAACCGTCTTGTCGAGGCGGGCTATACGTTCCGCTACCCGACACTCGACGCAGCCTTGCGCGACCTGGCCTGAGGAGCATCCATGAGCAAGCCGCGGATGTACCTGCTGGCCGGCAACGGTAGCGCCGCCGATTGGTGGGATGACGCGTTGCCGCACTTTGAACGCTACGACGTGGTGCCATTGGAGTTACCAGGCTTTGGCAATAACCCACAGGTCCCTTGCGAAGACTTGTCGGCCTACGCCCAGGCGTTGCTGGCGGCGACGGACAAGGGCAGCGCGATCATGGCGGTTGGCGTGAACGCCTTGCTGGTGCTGCATGCGCTGCAACGCCGGCCGGGGCACTTTTGCCGCAGTGTGTTGCTGGCGCCGGTGGGCGCGTTTTTGTGGCAGCGGCGACTGCCGGCGTTGATGTCGCCGTTGCCGATTCGCAAGACCATTCACTGGTTGCTCGCGAACAAGCCGACGCTGTTTGCCCACAAGTTTTCCCGCCAGACCTGGACGCCCGCGCACTACCAACGCATGGGCGCTGGATATGCCCGCTGCCGTGCCTTTGTGCCGCACTGGGACTTGGTGCGTGCCGACACCGCGTTGCCGTTACTGGAGTGGATCACCGACCCGGTCGAACTGGTGTGGGGCGATCAGGACAAGGTGCTGGGCGTCGAGCAGGCGGCGGCATGGTCGGCCATTCTTGCCCGTGCCGATTTGACCATCAACCTGAAACCCGGTTGGGGCCATTACCCGTGGATCGACTCACCCGCTGAATTCGCCGCGTGGTTGGAGTCCGGCGAACGTGGGTTCGTTGCGCACACCAAAGGCGGTCGCTTGCGTCTGGCGGCACTGGCTGGGCAGCCGGTGCCGGCGGCGCTGTCGCTCAACGATTGCAACGACCCGCGCTTGCCGAGCTTCCTGGACAGCCAGCCGAACGCAACCTGGGCAGTACGCTCCTCCAGTTATGGGGAGGATCAGGCCGATGCAGCCAATGCCGGCTTGAGCACCACCTACCTGCGTGAGCCGACGGACAACGTGATGGCGCGCATCGCCGAGTTGAGTGCGGCAGGTGTCGAGGAAGTGGTGGTGCAGCGTTTCATCACGCCACGGCTGTCCGGGATTGCATTCGTGCGTCACCTGTCAGTTGAATTGGAATGGGTCGAAGGTCACCTGGAGTCGTTGGCCGATGGCATGGTGAGCCCGGAGCGGGCGATCATTTCCCGTCTCGGCGAGTCATGGAACAGCGGTGCATTCAAGCCAGCCCATGGCCTCACCGCCGAGGCGTTATGGCGGTTTCTCCAGGGCGTGTTGCGGGTCTTTCACTACGTGCCCGGCGACGTTGAATGGGCCTGGGACGGCACGCAACTGTGGCTGCTGCAGTACCGGCCGATCAGCGACTACGGTTGGCGCCGCCACCTGACCGCCGCCAACATCGCAGAGATCCTGCCGCCGCAGCCCAGCGTGTTGGTGGAGTACGCCCAGCGTCGTGCGGCGGCGAGCATCCCGGCGATCATGGCGCGTTGGGATTCACGGGTGTTGCAGGACAACGAGCCCTTCACGGCGGTGTTTGGCGGTGCTTCGTATATCAACAACGACCTGTTTCTCGCCCGCTTGGCCGACTGGGGCATCAGCGCCAGCAACTACGCCGGTGAGGTCGGTGGTGCCACCCCACATCTACCTTGGCGGCCCCTGCGCCTGCTGCGTTCGTTGCCGTTGTTCCTGCGTATGCAGCACATTGCGCGTGGTCATTTGCTGACGCTGGAAAACGGCTTGCAACGCTTCGACCGAGAGCTGTACGAACTGACCGGACAAGGCGCGGACGGTCAGCAACTGGCCGACTGGTTTACCCGCTTCTACGTGTTCGTGGTGCAGGGCAACCTGTGCATCGCGACGGCGTTGGCCAGCAGCGGCGGCGATCTGCTGGGGCGACCGCCGACTGCCTATGACGACCTTGAACACAGCCCCCATCGGCTGCCCTGGGAAACCGACCCGGCGACGCCACGCCCAGCACCGACCGAACTGCCATTGCAGGCCTTCCCCCAATGGTCCCTGGCGATTCGTGTTGCCCATTCGACCGGCCTGCCGGGTTTGCGCGGTTACTACCTGCAAGTGCGCGAATGGTATCGCGACAACCTGATGCGAATCTTCTTTCGCCTGCACCACGCCATGCCGACGGGGGACCGGGCACAGTGGTTCGCGCCGCACCCGGACATTCGCAGCCGCGACGGCAGCTTCTGGCAGGACGGTCGTGAAGGCACCGAGCAGGCAAGCGGCTTTTTGATCTACCCGGGTCAGGCTCAAGGCATTTTGGGTGAAGACATTCTGCTGGAAGACACCCTCGACCCTGGCCGTCATGCCCACTATCAAAGCGCCCGGGCAGTGATTGCGCGCATGGGCGGGCGCTTGTCCCATGGCTCGACGCTACTGCGTGAACTGCGCAAACCTTCGGCGGTATTGCCTCAGGTTGATGTAGCTTGGTTGGGGCGTGAGGTGGTGTATTGCGATGGTGAGTTGAGGTTGGTGGAGTAGGCCTGCGCGATGTCTGTCGATCACAGAACCTGTGGCGAGGGAGTGCGTTCAGCTCAGGGGCTGTTCTCAATCCTCAGAAACGAAAAAACCGGCCGAGGCCGGTTTTTTCACCCCAACGGCCAGAGAACTTAATCTCTGCGTACGGGGTTGAGTGGGGTCATCTTAAGTGGAAGAGGCCGTGGGGGCAACGCTATAAGTGCTGATGTTAATCGACCTGTGGCGAGGGGATTTATCCCCGCTGGACTGCGCAGCAGTCCCGAAACCTGACAACCTCGTTGAGCCAGGGAAATTGAATAAATCGCTTTGGGTCTGCTGCGCAGCCCAGCGGGGATAAATCCCCTCGCCACAGGTCGAGTATGACCACCAGATTTCTCACCTCTCACGACCTCTCCCTTGACGCCCCCCACCGCTGTCGTAGACTCCGCCCATCCGTCAGGGAGTAACGGTCATGCGGCGTTTGAGTAGTTGGGTTGTGGGATTGGCTTTTGTAGCGAGCGGTACCCAGGCGCAAACGCCTGTAGCAGACGATCCGTTGCTTGAGAGCAACGTCTCGGCCAGTGCGTCGGGCAACGAGGCGCGAGGGGTGCTTCGGGCGCGGGATCAGGCGGTGCTGGCCAGCGAGTTGGCCGGGCGTATCGTCGAGTTGCCGTTCAGTGAGGGCGAATCGTTCAAGAAGGGTGACACCCTGGCGCGGTTCGATTGCTCGGCGTATCAGGCCCAGCTCAATGCGGCCCAGGCGGCCAGCCGTGGTGCCGGTGAAGAGTTGGCGCATAACCGGCAATTGGCGGAATTGAAATCAGTCGGGCGGTTTGAAGTGTCGCGGGCCGAGGCCCGGCTCAACGAGACTCAGGCGCAGTCCCAGGTGTATCAGGTTCAGGTCAAGCGCTGCAGCGTGATCGCTCCGTTCGACGGGCAAGTGGTGGCGCGCAAGGTCCAGCGTTATGAGAGCGTGGCGGCCGGCGCGCCGTTGCTGGATGTGGTCGACAACCGCACCTTGGAGATCCATCTGCTGGTGCCGTCGCGCTGGATGAGCAGGCTCAAGCCCGGCCAGCCGTTCACGTTTATCCCCGATGAAACCGGCAAGCCATTGCAGGCAACGGTCAAGCGCCTGGGGGCGCGCATCGATGAGGGTAGCCAAACCCTGCTGCTGGTGGCGACCGTGCCGGATGCCAGCGGCTTGCTGTCCGGCATGAGTGGTACCGCGCGTTTCGCGGAGTCCAAGTGAACGCGCCGATAACGGGCAATGCCGAGCAGGTGTTTGCCCGCTTCCTCGACCTGGAACGCCAGACGCGGGCCGCGCGTACGCCGGCGCAGTTGAGCTACAGCCTGGTCAACGACGGCCAGGCCTTGTTCGGGTTTCGCCACGCTGCGTTATTGATCGCCGGTAAGGTCCAGGCCGTGACCGGCATCAGTGCCGTGGAACCGAATGCGCCGTTCGTGGCGTTCGTCGAGCAGGCGGTGGCGCAGTTGTTCAAGCAGGGAGTGTTGAACCAGGCCCGGGTGATTAGCGCCGATCTGGTCAGCGAATCCATCCGGGCAGACTGGCGAAGCCTGTCAGCCGGCCAAGTATTCTGGCTGCCATTGATCGATCATCAGGGCCAGGTGTTCGGCGGTTTGTGGCTGGCCCGCGACCTGCCGTGGACTCCGCCCGAGCAAGTACTGCTATCGCAACTGGGCGACACCTACAGCCATGCCTGGCTGGCGCTGCAACCGCGCAAGCCGTGGCGCCTGCGTTGGACACGTAAGCGCCAGGTGGCCCTGGTGGCGGTGCTGTTGCTGGGTTTGTTGATTCCGGTGCGCCAGTCGGTGCTGGCCCCGGCCGAGGTGGTGCCGTTGGGCGGACAGGTGGTGGCGGCACCACTGGACGGGGTGATCGCCGAGTTCCTGGTCAAGCCCAACCAGGCCGTCAAGAACGGTGACCTGCTGCTGCGCTTCGAAAGCACTAGCCTCAAGGCCCAGGCCGATGTCGCCGAACGTGCGCTTGGTGTGGCTGAGGCGGAACTCAAGGCCAATTCCCAACGCTCCTTTGCCGATGCGGAGTCGAGTTCGAAGATCGATCTGCTGGCTGCCCGTGTCGAACAGAAACGCGCCGAGCGCAACTACGCGCTTGAATTGCTCAAGCGCAGCGAAGTGCGTGCCGAGCGCGACGGCATTGCGGTGTTCGCCGATGCCGAACGCTGGCTCGGTAAACCGGTGCAGACCGGCGAGCGGTTAATGGAAATCGCCGACCCGAACCAGGCCGAGTTGCGTATCGAGCTGGCGGTGGGCGATGCGATTGCCCTGGCGCCCGGAGCGCAAGTGGCGCTGTTTCTCGACAGCGACCCGTTGCAACGGCACCTGGCCTGGCTCGAGCGTTCGGCCTACGAGGCGCAACCCACCGCCGCCGGGCAGCTGGCGTATCGGTTGGATGCACGTTTCGATGCGACGGCGCCACGCATCGGCTTGCGAGGCACGGCGAAAATTTTCGGTGACCGCGCCCCGCTGGCGCTGTATCTGTTGCGTCGGCCACTGGCCGGGCTGCGCCAGAGCGTAGGCCTGTAGCATGGACTTGCCGAGCCTGCGGCCGGACCTGCAATTGTCCCCGGCGGCGTCGGACCCGGACGGTTCGCCCCAGTGGACCCTGGCCGACCCGGTGCGCGGGCGTTATTTCAAGCTTGGCGCGGCGGCGATGCGCATGTTGCGGCACTGGTCCCTTGGCGACCCGGAACAGGTGCTGCAAGCCGCGAACCGCGAGCCGGGCCTGCCGCTCAATGGCGAATCGCTGGAGCAGTTGCTGGGCTTTTTGCGCGGTCACGATCTGATCAGCGCGATGGACCCGCAACAGCGCGACAGCTATCAATTCAAGACCGCTGCCCTGCGCCAGAGCCTGTGGCAGATCCTGCTGCACCAATACCTGTTCTTTCGCATTCCATTGTGGCGCCCGGACGCTTTTCTCAACCGCGCCTGGCCCTGGTTGGCGCGGTTTGGCCCGGGGATCCTGCGCTATGGCCTGCCGCTGACCCTGGGCCTGGGTATTTTCCTGGTGTCACGGGATTGGCAGCGCTTCGTCGCGACCTTTCCGCACCTGTTCAGCTTGGGCGGGGCGCTGGCGTTCGGGGTGGCGTTGTTCTTCGCCAAGCTGTGCCACGAATTCGGCCATGCCTTCATGGCCAAGCGCGCCGGGTGTCGTGTGCAAAGCATGGGCGTGGCGTTCATGGTGCTGTTGCCGATGTTCTATACCGACGTCAGCGATGCCTGGAGGATCAATGATCGTCGCGCGCGCTTGCTGATTGGCGCCGGTGGGGTCTTGGCCGAGCTGCTGCTGGCGTGCATCGCGTTGCTGGCCTGGTCGCTGCTGCCCGACGGGCCGGCGCGCACGGCGGCGTTCATGCTCGCCAGCGCCACGTGGATCACCACGCTGATCATCAATTTGAACCCGTTCATGCGCTTTGATGGCTACTTCCTGCTCAGCGATTTCTGGGGTGTGGATAACCTCCAGGGCCGCGCGTTCGCCTTGTGTCGCTGGCGTTTGCGCGAAGCCTTGTTCGGCTACGGCGCGGCAGCGCCGGAACCCTGGTCACCGAAGATGCGCCGCCGCTTGCTGGTGTGGGGGTACGGGTCCTGGTTGTGGCGCGCGGCGTTGTTTTTCGGCATTGCCCTGGCGGTCTATCACTTGTTCTTCAAGGTGCTGGGCATTTTCCTGATGTTGGTGGAATTGGTGTGGTTTATCTTTATGCCCATTGTGAATGAGTGGCGGCAATGGTGGAGCCGGCGCGAGCAGGCCCATGGTCCGCGAGTGATGCTGACCGGGCTGGTATTGCTGGCATTGGTGTTGGCGTTGTTACTGCCCTGGCGCAGCGCCGTGGAAGTGCCGGCCATGCTCGAGGCCGGGCGTGCCAGTGCCTTGCATGCGCCAGTGGCGGCACGGGTCAAGCAGGTGAATGTGCACGACGGTCAAACCGTGGCCCAGGGCGATGTGCTGATTGAGCTGGAGTCGCCGGACATGGCCTCGCGCCTGACCATCGTGCGCCGGGAAATCGAGATCCAGCAGTTGCAGATGCGCCGTCAGGCCGGGCGCAGCGAAACCGCCGCCGATGCCGGCATCGTCGAGCAGCAATTGGCCGAGGCGGTGGCCGAATACCGGGGGCTGGTTGCCCAGCGTGAACGCCTGTTGCTGCGTGCGCCCCATGCCGGCCAGGTACGTGACTTGCTGCCGCAGTTGTCGGTGGGGCGCTGGTTGTCGCCCACGCAGTCGTTGGCGCGGGTGGTGCAGGCTGATTCGCGGTTGCGCGGGTACTTGACCGAAGCCGAGCTCTGGCGGGTCGGGCCGGGTGCCACAGGACGTTTCATCGCTGACGATCCGATGCACACCTCCATTGCCGTGCAACTGAATGAGATCGACACCAACGGCGTGGCCTGGGTCGAACAGCAGGCGTTGACGTCCGACCACCACGGGCCGATTGCTGTACGTCGCGATTCGCAACAACGGGCCGAGCCTGTGCAGGCGCAGTATGGCGTGCGTTTGAGTGCTGTTGACGACACGTCCGCTCCGGTGCAACCGCTGCGAGGTGTGGTGGTGTTGCAGGGGCAGGGTGAGTCGGTGCTGGGAGCGGCCTGGCGTCGGTTGGCGGCGTTGGGCGTCAGGGAAAGCGGGTTTTAAGGAGCGAGTATGAATTCAGTGGCGGCAGAGGGGTTGGTGGTGCGGCCATCGCAGGTCAGCGATGGGCCATTTTTGCAGAGTCTTTACCAGGCGGCGCGGCCAGACCTGCAATGGATCGACGGCGAGCACGAGCAAGTCCAGCAAGTGGTTGCCCAGCAATTCCAAGTGCAGGAGCAAGGGTTGGGCGAGAATTTCCCCAACGCCATGCATTACGTCGTGGAAAAACTCGGCACCGCTATTGGCGCCTTGAGCACTGATTTTGGTCCCAATGAAATCCGCGTGCTGTACCTGGCCTTCATCCCCCAGGCCCGTGGGAAAGGTTATGGTCGGGCGGTGCTGCAAGGGGTGCAGAAAGCCGCGCAACAGATCCGCTGCCCGGTGGCGACCGTGGTCTGGAGCAGCAACCCTCATGCTCGCCAGCACTATCTGGCGCTGGGTTTTGAAGTGCAGGAACGCAACCCGGCGGCGGAGCGGTTGGTTTGGTATCCGAAGGGGAACTGAGCAGTTTCTGGCTCGCCCGTTATCCATTGTGGGAGCGAGCTTGCTCGCGATAGCGGTGGGTCAGTTTGAAGTGATGTTAGCTGTGCCGCCGCCATCGCGAGCAAGCTCGCTCCCACAAAAGGATCATCAGTCTTTAGTTAAATGCGATGTAGAAATACCCCAGCGCCGGATCCCGTCCCATGGGCGGTATCCGCGACACGAACACCCCTTCTAGCCTGCCAAGTTCAGGCACTTGCAGCGCGCACAAGCCATCGACGAAATCGGTGCTTTCCAGGCTATTGAACTCCACACTGAACGGTATGCGTTCGGTGTTGGGCATCTTCGATCGTGGTGTTTCTTCGAGGCTTTCGATTCGCACCGGCAAAGAGCTGCCGTCGGGCAGGGTCAGGCTGCTGGTCTGGCCCAGCAGCGGTTGAAAATGGCGGCTATGAACCTGTTCCAGCATGTCGACACTCCAAAAAACGGAGGGCCGCAGCCCTCCGGCTGTTCATCAGTTACGAGACGGGAAGAGACCATTCAAGGCGACACTGAAGTTGATCGCCAGGAACGGGTTCATGATCGCCAGCGGCAAGCCGTTGCCCGCCGGGGAAATCGTGCCGTCGATGGTAGTGCTCACGCCCTTGACCGGTACCGGCGAGGCGCCTATCTGGTCGGAATAGATATTCGCCGCGCCCGGTCCGGTGCCCGAGGTGCCGATGAACGAGTTGGTGGCCGTTGGCGTATTCACCGGGTTGCTGGCCGGGTTCGCCAGTTGCAGGGTGGTGGAGGCGGTGAGTCCCGCCATAGTGTGAGTGTGGGTGGGCAGGTTGTTGAGCGTCGGGGTGACGTTTTCGGTGCCGGCGACTTCGCCGATGACCCGCTGCGTCAGGCCCAGGCCGCTGCCTTGCCCCAAGAGCATGCGGCCTTGCAGATTGGGGAGCATGAAGTTGGTGGTGCCGTTGCCTCCGTAGTATGTGCCGAGCAAGGAGAACAACGCCTGGTACTGGGAAATGCCGAGTGTCTGCCCGTTGCACAGTGCCCACCCATTGGGGGCGAAGTTAAAGGCGAACGGCTGGATGGTGCCCATAAAGACTTCCATAGATTCCTCATCCCTTCAGATTGTTTAGTTGGCAATGCCGACAGGGTCCAAGGGAGAGGATTGCGATCAGCCCGACTTCTTCACTCCCTGGCCTGGTCACGCACGGCTGAGCGTAGACCGGGATGTTTGATTCTGCAGGTTGGAAGGGAGGAAAAATGCTGCCGATCTGCTTAATCGATTCAGGTTCGTATTGCGCCTATACCGTCCATCTTTTTTACAGATTCGGATGAATTTGATATCAAAGTACTACTAGGCGGCGATTGTTTCCTCGGCTACGCTTTGCGCTACAAAGGGACTACATACGGTGAAGGGATTGTCGCAGTTTCACTTTATTTCCGGTTTACCGCGGTCGGGGTCAACCCTGCTTTCTGCCATTTTGCTGCAGAATCCGCGCTTCCATGCCGGCATGACCAGCCCCGTCGGTTCGCTGTTCAGCAGCGTCCTGCAGCAATGCAGTGCCGGCAGTGAGTTCGGCTCGGTGATCGACACCGACCTGCGTCGCCGCCTATTGCGCGGACTCTTCGATTCCTACTACGCCGACAAAGCCGATAAACCGGTCATCTTCGATACAAACCGTCAGTGGTGCGCGCGCCTGCCGGCCTTGCACGACCTGTTTCCTCAAGCCAAGACCATCGCTTGTGTGCGCAACGTCGCCTGGGTACTCGACAGCCTGGAGCGGCTCTACCGCGCCAATCCGTTCGAGAACACCAAGCTGTTCAACGACGATGATGAGCGCAACACCGTCTACAGCCGCTGCGAAACCCTCGCCCAGCGCAACCGCCTGGTGGGATTCGCCTGGACGGCGCTCAAAGAGGCCTATTACGGCGAGAACGCCGAGTCCCTGTTGATCGTTGATTACGACCTGCTGAGCCAGGCGCCTGAGCGGGTGATGCGACTGGTGTACGAATTCATCGGTGAGCCCTGGTTCGAGCACGATTTCAATCATTTGACCTACGACGCCCCGGCCTTCGATCAGGCCCTGGGCGTTGCCGGCCTGCACAAGGTCAAGCCCAAGGTCGCGCCGCAGGCTCGGCGGACCTTGCTGCCGCCGGATCTGTTTGAAAAGTATGCCGAGTTGTCGTTCTGGCGCGATGGTTCCGCCAGCGCTGCCAATGTCATTCGTATGAAAACCGACGCCGCGACCAGCTGATCGCGGTTTTTTTCATTTGCGTGTTCAAGAAGTTCGAGTCCAGGTGATCGTCATGTGGTGGAGCAAAGCTAAGTCGCGGGTAACCGAGGGCACACAGGCCCTGGCATCGCCAATGATCATGTCCCTGGAGCCGCGAATGCTGTTCGACGGCGCGGTGGCCGCTACCGTGGCCGAGGCCGCGCAACCGGACGCCCATCCCACTGCCGATGCAGGCAAGACACCCACGGCTGACCAGGCTTCCGACACCCATGCACCGCAGGGGCAGGTCGACGCTACCCAGGCCGCCGTGCCGGGCAAGACCGTGGTATTTGTCGATTCCCGGGTCAAGGATTCCGCCAGTCTGCTCGAAGGCGTCGCGCCCGGTACCCAGGTCGTGCAGCTGGATGCTACCAAGGACGGCTTGCAGCAGATCGCCGATTACCTGGACACCCACCAAGGCATCAGCTCGGTGCAGATCATCGCCCACGGCAACGCTGGTGATCTGTGGCTGGGCAACAGCTACTTGTCGGCGGACAACGTCCAGGCCCGCAGCGACGTGCTGGCGCAGATCGGCCAGGACATGAACGCCGGTGGCGATATCCTGATCTACGGTTGCTACACCGCTGAAGGGGAACGTGGCCTCAGTCTGGTCGATTCATTGGCGCAGTTGACCGGCCGCGATGTGGCGGCGTCCAACGACCGCACCGGCCTCGGCGGCGACTGGGACCTGGAAATCGCCACCGGCAACATCGAAAGCGCCAATGTGCTCTCGGCCAACGCCATGAGCGAATACCAATGGGGCCTGGCCACCTGGACCGCCACCAACAACCTCAATTCGGGTGTCGGTTCTTTGCGCGCTGCCCTGGCCTCGGCGCAGAACGGCGACATCGTCACCTTCAATGCCGGCATGACCGTCGCGCTGACCCAGGTGTTGGACGTCAATAGAAACATCACCATCGATGGTGATCTCAACAACGATAACGTCGCCGATGTCACCCTCGATGGCCAGTTCCGGACCCAGGTCCTCAACGTGACGGCCGGCACCACGGCCACCCTCGATGGCCTGGTGATTACCCGGGGCATGGTGGCGGGCAACGGTGGTAACGGTGGCGACGATGCGCTCGTCGCCAAGGGTGGTGGTATCTACAATGCCGGTACCTTGACCCTGCGCAACGTTACGGTCACCTCGAACGCCGCTTCTGGTGGTGGCGGCGGCGGGGGCGTGACCCCGCAATACGCCGGTGGTGGCGGTGGCGGGGGTGGCGCGATCTCTGGCGGTACCGGCGGCAAGGGCGGCGATACCCTCAATGCCACGGGCTCTAACGGCTCGACTGGGCAGGGCGGTGCCGGTGGTGGTTTCTTCAACATGGGCGGGCGTGGCGGTTCCTCCACCGGTGGGGCTGGCGGTTCCGCCTATCCGGGCTATAGCACCGGCTCCGCGGGCGGTACGGCCGTCAGCGGTGCGCTGTCTATCGGCGGCGGTGGTGGTGGCGATGGCTATAACGACATCGGCGGTGCTGGTGGCGGAGCGGTCGGTGGTATTTATAACGATACCGGCGCGACCCTGCGGATCATCGGTAACTCGGTGATTTCCAACAACATCGGCGCGGGCGGCGGCGGTGGTGGCGGTGGCGCCGGTGGCGGCTACAACCACACGGGCGGTGCCGGCGGCGTTGGTGTCGGCGCCATCTGGAACAAAGGCTCGATCCTGATCACCGCAGCCAACTTCGCGGCCCTGGCCGGCAACGTCGGTGGCAGTGGCGTGGGTGGCACGAGTGCGGGTACCGCTGGTGTTTCGCCGGCGTCGGTGTCCAACGTCTACGGCGATGGCGGCACCATCAACACCAACTATGTGCCGGACGAGACGCCGCCCACCGCGACCGTCGTGGTGGCCAATACCAGCCTGAACTCCGGCGCTACGTCGACGGTGACCATCACCTTCTCCGAGGCCGTGACTGGCCTCACCGCAGCAGACCTGACGGTGCAGAACGGTAGCGTCGGCACCTTCACCAGTGGCGACGGCGGCATTACCTGGATCGGTACGCTGACCGCGGCCAGCAACATCGCCGATACCACCAACGTCATCACCCTCAATAACACGGGCGTTGCCGACCTGGCCGGCAACGCTGGCGTGGGCACCACCGACTCGAACAATTACGTGGTCAACGACACCGTGGCGCCCACGGCGTCCATCGTGGTGGCCGATACCGCTCTCAAGGTTGGTGAAACCTCGCTGGTGACCATCACTTTCTCCGAGGCCGTCAGTGGGTTTACCACCGCTGACTTGACGGTGGCCAACGGCTCGCTCAGCGGCTTGAGCAGCAGCGACGGCGGTATCACCTGGACGGCAACCCTGACCCCGGACGCGGCCATTACTGACACCACCAATCTGGTGATCCTCAACAACACCGGCGTTGCGGACTTGAGTGGCAACGCTGGCGTGGGTACCACCAACTCCAACAACTACGCTATCGACACCCAGCGTCCGACCGCGACGATCGTGGTAGCTGACACCGCGTTGAGTGTCGGCGAAACTTCGCTGGTGACCATCACCTTCAACGAGGCGGTGAGTGGTTTCACCACTGCCGACCTGACGGTCGCCAATGGCACGGTTACCGGCCTGAGCAGCGGCGACGGCGGTATTACCTGGACCGGCACGCTCACGCCAAGTGCCAGCGTCAGCGACACCACCAACCTGATCACCCTGGATAACACCGGCATTGCCGACTTGTCTGGAAACACCGGCAGCGGTACCACCGACTCGAACAACTACGCGATCGACACGCTACGCCCCACCGCCACCATCGTGGTGGCCGATACCGCGCTGAGGATCGGCGAAACCTCGCTGGTGACGATCACCTTCAGCGAGGCCGTGACCGGTTTCACTCTGGCCGACATGACCGTGGCCAACGGCAGCCTGAGTGGGCTGAGCAGCAGCGACGGCGGGATCACCTGGACCGCGACGCTCACCCCGAGCGCCAGTATCACCGATGCCACCAACCTGATCGTTCTGGCCAATACCGGCATTGTGGACGCGGCCGGCAACACCGGCACCGGTACCACCAGCTCCAACAACTATGCCGTCGACACCCAGCGTCCGACCGCGACTATCGTCGTGGCCGACAATGCCTTGAGCGTTGGCGAAACCTCCCAGGTAACCATCACCTTCAACGAAGCGGTGACAGGCTTTACCACCGCCGACCTGACGGTCGCCAACGGTACAATCACCGGATTGAGCACCGGCGATGGCGGCATTACCTGGACCGGCACGCTTACGCCAAGTGCCAGCGTCAGCGACACCACCAACCTGATCACCCTGGATAACACCGGGGTTGTGGACTCGGCGGGCAACGCTGGCAGCGGGACCACCGACTCGAACAACTACGCCATCGATACCGCGCGCCCGACCGCCACCATCGTGGTCGCCGATACGGCCATTGCCGTAGGCGAAACCTCGCTGGTGACCATCACCTTCAACGAGGCGGTGACCGGCTTTACCCTGGCCGACCTGACCGTGGCCAACGGCAGCCTGAGCGGGCTGAGCACCAGCGACAACATCACCTACACCGCGACCTTCACGCCCAGCGCTGGCATCAGCGATGCCACCAACCTGATCACGCTCAATAACATGGGCGTGGTGGATGGCGCGGGCAATACCGGCAGCGGTACCACCGACTCCAACAACTACGTCGTCGACACGCTGCGCCCGACCGCGACCATCGTGGTCGCCGATACGGCACTGAGTGTCGGTGAAACCTCGCTGGTCACCATCACTTTCTCCGAAGCGGTGACGGGTTTCGACAATTCCGACCTGAGCGTCGCCAACGGTACGCTGAGTGCGGTCAGCAGCAGTGATGGTGGCATCACCTGGACGGCCACCTTCACCCCGGCCCTCGGGGTCAGCGACACGTCCAACGTCATCACCCTGAACAACACCGGGGTCAGCGATGCGGCGGGCAACAGCGGTTCCGGCACCACCAACTCCAACAACTACCAGGTCGACACCAACGTTCCGACGGCGACCATCGTGATTGCCGATAGCACGCTGAGTATCGGCGAGACCTCACTGGTCACCGTGACGTTCAACTCGGCGGTCAGCGGCTTCGACAATTCGGACCTGACCGTCAGTAACGGCACACTCAGCACCATGAGCAGCACCGACGGCGGCGTGACCTGGACAGCCACGTTCACGCCGAGCGCGAGCATTTCCGATACCAGCAACGTGATCACCCTGGACAATACCGGCTTGATCAACGGCGCGGGCAACGCGGGCGTGGGCACCACCGATTCGAACAACTACGTCGTCGACACCGTACGTCCAACGGCGACCATTGTCGTCGCCGACACGGCCATTGCCGCGGGCGAAACCTCGCTGGTGACCATCACCTTCAGCGAGGCGGTGACGGCGTTCACCAGTGCCGACCTGACGGTCGCCAACGGTGTGATCTCGGGGCTGAGCAGCAGCGACGGCGGCATCACCTGGACCGCAACCTTCACGCCGACCAATGGCGTCTTCGATACCAGCAATGTCATCACGCTTAATTCCGGAAGCGTCGTCGACCTGGCGGGCAACATCAACACCGACTCTGCCAGCTCCAACAACTATGCGCTCGACAGCCAGCGTCCGACCGCCACCATCGTGCTGAGCGATTCGGTGTTGAAACCGGGTGAAACCGCCCAGGTGACCATCACGTTCAGCGAGGCGGTGACCGGTTTCAGCAACGCTGACCTGAGCGTCGCCAACGGCACGTTGAGCGCAGTCAGCAGCAGCGATGGCGGCCTGACCTGGACCGCGACCTTCACGCCGACCCTGGGCGTGACCGACGCCAGTAACCTGATCACCCTGGACAATACCGGCGTGAGCGACGCGGCTGGCAATACCGGGACAGGCACGACCGACTCGGCCAACTATGTGGTCGAGACGCAGGTACCGACGGCTACGATCGTGGTCGCCGACAACGCACTCAAGGTGGGGGAAACCTCACTGGTGACCATCACCTTCTCGGAAGCGGTCAGCGGGTTCGACAATGCCGACCTGAGTGTCAGCAATGGCACGTTGAGCAACGTCTCGTCCACCGATGGCGGTGTGACCTGGACGGCCACGTTTACCCCGGCAAGCAACATCACCGACACCAGCAACCTGATCAGCCTGGACACCAGCGGGGTGGTCAATGTCTCGGGGAACAGCGGTGTCGGCGTGGTGGACTCCAACAACTACGCGATCGACACGGTTCGCCCTGGCGCCACCATCACTGTGGGTGACACCACTCTGGGCATCGGCCAGAGCACGACGGTGACTATCAGCTTCACCGAGGCGGTGTCCGGTTTCGACTTGTCGGATCTGAGTGTCGCCAATGGCGTATTGTCCAATCTTGCCAGCAATGATGGCGGCCTGACCTGGACCGCGACCTTGACGCCAACTGCCGGCGTCAACGATGCCACCAACCTGATCCTGCTCGACGCCAGCACTGTGCAGGACATCGCCGGCAACGCCGGCGTGGGTATCGCGATCTCTGCCAACTACGCCCTCGACGCCACCCGGCCGACCGCGACCATCGTGGTCGCCGACCCGAACCTGACGGTGGGCGAGACGACCCAGGTGACCTTCACCTTCAGCGAAGCAGTGACGGATTTTGACTTGTCGGACCTCAGCGTCACCAACGGTGAACTGACCAACCTGACCACCAGCGACGGCGGCAGGACCTGGACGGCGACATTCACCCCAACGGTGAATCTCACCGACCCGAGCAACTTCATCGCCCTGGACACCAGCAACGTCAGCGACCTGTCGGGCAACGCCGGGGCCAGCGTGGCGGTGTCGAACAATTATGCGATCGATACCGTGGTGCCCAACGATGTGAAGCCGCCGCCGGAGTTCCTGACATCGGACCCTGTGACGGTCATTCCACCGTCCGAGGTGCCATTGCAGCCAATCGTCTTCACGCCACCGACGGGCGACCTTGGCACGCCGCTGGGCTTCCCGCCACTGTTCGAACAACGGGACGTGGGCGGTGGCCTTCGGCCGATAGGGGATATTTTCATCAACCGTGGCGAATTGGCGCCGAGCTATATCGCCCAGGTTTTCAGCAGCGACGCCGCGGGTGATGGCTCCGGCCAAGGCTTCCTGGGCTTTGGGGGTGGCGATGGCGGGGTGTTTGGCAGCAGCACCATCTCGGGCCTGTTCAATCGCGACACCGGTTCCGAAAGTGAATCGATGGACGCCTTTGGCAGCCAGTCGATGCAGGGCGGCGATGGTTCCCAAGGCGCGCGCGGGCTGTTCGGCGCGCCGACCCTGGGCCAGCAGCTGGAGCACCTCAAGAACATGGAGCAACGTCAGGTCGACGGCTTGGCAATGGCTTTACAGCAGGTCGGCATCAGCCAAGTGCAGGCCTGAGAACTCTAAAAATATAGTGGGCAGCCAGGGGCAATCCAGGGAATGAATAGAAGTCAGAAGTTATTCGGTGTGAGTTTGCTGGCGTTGGTGGTCAGTGGATGTGCGGTCACCAGCGAGCCGATCGATCGCAGCGTCAGCGAACAGCGCGCCCGAACCGACCTGCAGAACATGTACAAGGACCAGGAGCCCCTCAGTGGTCCCCTGACCCTGCACCAGGCCATGGCCCGGGCAGTGAAGTACAACCTCGAAGGTCGCTTGAAGATCATGGAGGAAGCCCTGGCCAAGCGTCAGTTGGACCTGGCCAGTTTCGACATGCTGCCGCGCATGGCCCTGGACGCCGGTTATGTGGGGCGTAACAACGTCAATGCCTCCAGCAGCCAGAGTGTCGAAACCGGCACCCAGTCCCTGGAACCGTCGACCTCCCAGGACCGCGACCGCGAGGTGGCGGACCTGACCATGGTCTGGAACGTGCTCGATTTCGGCGTCAGCTACATCAGCGCCAAGCAGGCCGGGGACCAGCGCCTGATCGTGCAGGAGCGCCGGCGCAAGGTGATCAACACCATCGTCCAGGACGTGCGTTCGGCCTACTGGCGGGCCATGGCCGCCGAGCGCCTGCTCAAGCAGATCGACAGCCTGATGGCACGGGTCGAGACTGCGCGTGGCAACAGCCAGAGCATGAGCGAACAGCGCATAGGCGACCCGGTGCAAGCCTTGGGTTACCAGCGCTCGCTGATCCAGGCCACCCGCCAGCTCGAAGAGCAGCGCCGGGCGCTGTCCCTGGCCAAGACCGAACTGGCGACCTTGATCAACTTGCCCTTGGGCACCGAGCTGACCCTGGCGACCCAGGATGAATATGACATCCCGGAACTCAAGGTCGACCTGGCCCGTCTCGAACAGGAAGCCCTGGCCAGCCGTCCGGAACTGCGCGAGCAGGACTACCAGACCCGCATCACCGCCGCCGAAACCCGCAAAGCCATGCTGCGCCTGTTGCCGGGGCTGGAGTTTTCCGCCGGCGGGCATTACGACAGCAACTCGTTCCTGGTGGAGCAGGGCTGGGCCGACTATGGCGTGAAAGTCACCTGGAACCTGTTCAACGTGATCTCCGCTCCGGCGGCCATCGACGTAGCCAAGGCTGGTGAGGAAGTGGCATCGGCGCGGCGTCAGGCGATGTCGATTGCCGTGCTGGCACAGTTGTACGTGGCCAATGCCAACTATCGCGAAGCGCTGCGCCAGTTCAAGACCAGCCAGCAACTGTCGGACATCGACGGGCAGATTGTCGGTCAGTTGCGCAGCCGTCACCAGGCTGCCGGCATCGGCGAGCTGGATCTGATCCAGGGTGAACTGAACACCCTGCAGGCCGATCTGCGCCGAGACCTGGCTTACGCCGACCTGCGCAATGCCTACGGGCAGATCTTCGCCAGCGCCGGCCTCGATCCACTGCCAAACGAAGTGCAATCGACCAAAGTACAGTCGATCGCCACAGCGCTGGCCAATCGTGAAGCGGCCTGGGCCCAGGGCAATATCGAGGTGCCGACAGCCGCAGTCACTCAATAACGGGGCGCGAGCATGACGCGCCCGGCGTATTCCCGGTTGCCGGTGACGGTGGACCTGCCGGTGCTGTTGCAGGCGCTGGCAGCCATTGAAGACGAGCGTTGGCAGGGGCATTTCAACAGCGCCTTCTACAGTGGCGACTGGAGCGGCGTGGCGCTGATTTCGGCGGCCGATGCCTTGACCGAATTGTCTCCCGGGCGTGGTCAGCCTGTGACGCGCGCGCCCTGGTCAGACGATCGGCGTTGGCGCGAAGCGTTGCGTGATTGCTCCCTGGAGATCGTCTCGGCCCGGCTGCTGCGGCTCGGGCCAGGTGGGTGCATTCACGAGCATCGTGACTATGACCTGGGCGGGCCTAACGCTGACCTGCGCCTGCATATTCCGCTGCTCAGTCCGCCGCAAGTGGATTTCTGGCTGGATAACCTGCGTATTCCTATGGCCGCGGGTGAGTGCTGGTTTCTCGACTTGTCGCGACCTCATCGGGTCGATAACCGCAGTGCAGAATCCAGGATTCACCTGGTGCTCGATTGCCGCCCAGGGCCATGGTTGGAACAGCAGATCGCCGAGGGGCTGCCCAGCACACCCGCCGCTGGTGTTGGGCAAAGCGATTTTGCACGATTTCAGCGGTGCGTAGAGACCGACCCTGACCTCGCTCGGACTTTGCAGAGCCTGCATGACCTGGACGCTTTCGTTGAGTGCGCGCTGGCGCTGGGGGCCGAGCAAGGGCTTCATTTTACCCGGGAAGAATTGCGGGCTGCGATGCGCAACGGTCGCCAACGGTGGAGAGGCCAATGGAAAACCTGAATCTGCATGGTTGGCTGCCGATCCGCCTCTGGCAAGAAGCAGGGCAATGGCAGGTCGATTGGTGCTGGTTTGGCGACACGCCATTGTCGCAGCCTTTTTTTGGCGATGCCGTGGATGACGCTCTGCGCCTGCCCTTCAACCAGGCGTTTCGCCGCCAGACCTCCTTGGACGTTCTCAGTCAGTGGCAACAACAAAGCCCGGGCCTTGCGCCCGGTGCGTTCATTTTTCATGCCTCGCGTTGTGGCTCGACCCTGATCAGCCAGATGCTGGCGCAACTGGACGATCACATCGTCATCTCCGAGCCTCCGCCCCTGGATACGTTGCTGCGCTGCGATTTACCGTCTGCCGAGCGGTGCGTGGCACTCAAGGGTTTGATGTCGGCCTATGGGCAGCGCCGTCGAGGTGTGGAGCAACGCCTGGTGATCAAGCTGGACGCCTGGAACATCGGTGAGCTGCCACTGCTGCGTGAATGTTTTCCCGACACACCCTGGCTGTTCCTGTACCGCGACCCCTTGGAAATAGCCGTCTCTCATCTGCGTCGTCCGGGCATGCACATGGTGCCGGGGATGATTGGTGCGAGTGTGCTGGACGATGGGGCGCCTTTCAGCAATCAGGAAGATTTCATCGCCCGCCGGTTGGGGCGGCTGTTGCAGGTAGGGCTGGAACAATGCCGGGCTTTTACCGGGCTGGCGGTCAATTACAACGAGCTGCCGGGGGCGATGGCCGGCAGGCTGGCAGCGTTCTTCGAGCTGGATGACGCGCAGCGCGGACGCGCGTTTGCGTCGGTGGGGCAGCATGCCAAGCAGCCGGAGCAGGTGTTTGCCAGTGACAGCGAGGGCAAGCGCCGGGAGGCTTCGGCGCTATTGCGTGGGCAGGTCACGCGGTGGGTGCAGGGGCCCTATGAAGCACTCGAAGCATTGCGCCGCAAAGACCCACCCTCAGTCCATCATCAATGCATCAAGACTTGTTGGGCGACAACTCCGCCATCCCCTTGAGCAATTCGATCGGCAACGGGAAAACGATGGTGGAGCTTTTATCCCCGGCAATCGCCCCCAGTGTCTGCATGTAGCGCAGTTGCATGGCACCCGGCTGGCGCCCGAGCATTTCAGCGGCTTGCATGAGTTTTTCCGAGGCCTGCAGCTCGCCTTCGGCATGGATCACCTTGGCCCGGCGCTCGCGCTCGGCCTCGGCTTGGCGGGCGATGGCGCGGATCATCGATTCGTTGAGGTCCACGTGCTTGATCTCGACGTTCGCCACTTTGATGCCCCAGGCATCGGTCTGGGCGTCGAGCACTTGCTGGATGTCGCTGTTCAATTGCTCGCGTTCGGCCAGCAACTGGTCCAGGTCATGCTTGCCGAGGACCGCACGCAAGGTGGTCTGGGCCAGTTGACTGGTGGCCATGAGAAAGTTCTCGACCTGGATGATCGCCTTCTGCGGGTCGAGCACGCGGAAATACAGCACCGCGTTGACCTTTACCGAGACGTTGTCGCGGGTGATCACGTCTTGCGGCGGTACGTCGAGCACAATGGTGCGCAGGTCGACGCGGATCATCTGCTGCACCACCGGAATCAGCAGGATCAACCCCGGGCCCTTGACTTGCCAGAACCGGCCGAGCTGGAAGACCACGGCACGTTCGTATTCACGCAGGATCCGAAACGTCGAAGCCGCCAGCGCGATCAATAGCAACAACAGCATCGTAAAACCGATTTGCATACCCATCTCAGACTCCTTGTGAGTCAGCCGGGGCCACTTCCAGCAGCAACCCCTTGCGGGCGATGACCCGCACCGCCTGCCCAGGCCGCAACGGCGTCGTGCTTGCCACCTGCCAGCGTTCGCCTTCCAACTGGACCCAGCCATGATGATTGTTCCCGCCCTGCAACGCGGTCACCGTCGTGATGTTGCCCAACAGCGCGGCATCGCCTGTGACGGGGCGGCGTGGTCGGGTTTTCAACGCGCGGATCAGCAGGACAATCAGCAGCAAGGCACTGACCAGCCCCAGGCCGATCATCAGGGGGACCGGTACATCGGCGTCGGTCAGGATGACCGAGCCGATCACGCACAAAATAATCCCGCCCAAACCGGCAACGCCGTAGTTGGGCAGCGCTGCCTCGGCGATCAGCAAAGCCACGCCCACGGCAATCAACCAGAACCCCACGGGGTTGGCCACCAGCAATGCGAGGCCATCGGCTGCCAATGCTGGCCCGCTCATGGCCAGCAGCGCGATTATTAAGTAGTGAATGTTCACGGGACCTCCGCAACGCATTCGGCGTGATGTTATTCAAAGTCTAGTCGAGCCTAGGGTTGATTGAATTTTGATCAGTCTGACGGTCGCCAAGGGGCTAGACTGAGGGATGTACCCAGCCATCCGTCTTATGCTCAGGAGCCCCGCATGGAATCGCCGATCCACAGCCTGCCCGCGCTGTTCAAACAATTGGGCCTGTCTGACGACGCCGTTGATATCGACAAATTCATTGCCGCCCATTCACCCCTCAAGCCTGAACTTCACTTGGCTGATGCGTTTTTCTGGAGCGAAAGCCAGCAGCAGTTGCTGCGTGAAGAAATCCTCGAAGATGCGGATTGGGCGGAAGTGGTGGACCAGTTGGACGTATTGCTGAGGAAGGGACGTAGCGAGTGAGGCACGCACCATTTGGAAGGTGAACCAAAAACCACAGGTTTAATTGTTTATTCCATAATTGAATTAATAAATATCTTCTTATTCCTTAAACAATATAACTCTCCTGCCTATACTCGTCCGGGAACAGACACGCAGGAGAGCAACCCATGCGCAACGAATCGATTCGCTACCTGATTGTGCCGGGCTGGCAAGGATCGCCGGAAAATCATTGGCAAACCCACTGGCAAAACAGCCTGCCCAACAGCGCCAGGGTCGAGCAGGCGGACTGGTTGACGCCCCGGCGTGAAGATTGGGTGGCGGCGCTGGCCGAAGCCATCGCTGTCGACAGTACGCCGGTGATCCTGATTGCCCATAGCCTGGGCTGCATCACGGTTGCCCATTGGGCCGCCACCGCGCCGGTGCAGTTTTTGCGGCAGGTCCGCGGGGCGTTGCTGGTGGCGCCGGCGGATGTCGAGCGGCCAGCCTGCGCCCCGGCGCTGCGCAATTTTGCGCCGATCCCCAGCGATCTGTTGCCGTTCCCAAGCCAAGTGGTGAGCTCCGACAACGACGCCGCCGTGAGCGCCCCGCGCGCCCTGGAGCTGGCGCGCAACTGGGGAGCCGAGGCCGGCATCCTGGCGGGGGCGGGGCATATCAACGTGAAGTCCGGTCACCAGCGTTGGGAGCAGGGTTTCGCTTACCTCTATCGTCTGCAAAATCGCATGGAGCATCACGCCTTGCGTCGCGCCTGAATTTTTAGCGCCCCCCGTCTCCCGGCGGTTTGGGGCGGGAGCCTGCCATGAGCTTGCATGAAACCTTCGGTCAGCCATTGCTGACCTTTCCCGATGCGGAAAAAAGCCCCCTGAGCATTCGCGCCAAGGCGCTGGTGTTCGTCGACCCACGTTCGCGGCAGTTGCGCCAGGAGCTGGAGCAACTGGCGCCGCGCTCAGTCTCGGTGCTGATACGCGGCGAGACCGGTACTGGCAAGGAACTGCTTGCCCGGCACATCCATCGCGAAAGTGATCGCGCCGGGTTGTTTGTGTCGGTCAATTGCGGTGCCATCAGCCCGACCTATGCTGACGCCGAACTGTTCGGCTATGCCGCTGGCAGCTACAGCGGCTCGGCCAGTAGCCGGGCCGGTTGGTTCGGCTCGGCCAATGGCGGCACCCTTTATCTGGACGAGATCGGCGATTTGCCGCTACCGATCCAGATCAAACTGCTGGCGGCCCTGGAAAACCATGAAGTCACCCGCGTCGGCGCCCATCAGCCCAGCCCCGTGGATGTGCGGTTGGTAGCGGCCACCAGCATTGACCTGGGGCAAGCGGTAGCCGCCGGGAAATTCCACGAGCGGCTCTACCACTACCTCAGCGAAGGTCGACTCGAGCTGCCGGCCCTGCGCGAGCGCTCGGGCGATATTCTGTCTCTGGCCGAATACTTCCTGGGCATTTACACCCAGCGCCTCGGCCTGAGCGTGCCGCTGATCAGCGAGGCGGCACAGCACGCGCTCGAACAGCACAGCTGGCCGGGCAATACCCGTGAACTGGAAAACGTCATTCATTTCGCGTTGCTGGTGAGCACGGGGGAGGAGATTTTGCCGGAGCACCTGAACTTGCCGTCCCAGTCATCGGCCCTGGAATTGATCGACCGCCAGGTGGCGCAGGTCGTTGCACAAGGCACGGACGCCGAGCGCACAGCCCTCAAGGCGCTGCTCAATCAATTGAGCCAAACGCTGTAGAAGACACCGCAATTGTGGCGAGGGGATTTATCCCCGCTGGGCTGCGAAGCAGCCCCCTGAGCGATAAAACTCAATCTGCCTGACACACCGGGGGGCGGCATTCAGGGCCGCTTCGCGCTCCAATGGGATAAATCCTCTCGTCACAAAGCGCGGCTTTTTCTATATGAGTAAAATGAATATGAACTTGAATAAAAGGTATTGTTAAGGAATAAAAAATGTCGGTATCTTCCACTTCACGTCAGCGATAGCACTTCGCTGGCACTCCCACATTTGGCCGTCGTCCAAGACGACAGTGATTTTCGATAAGGACACTGCATGAAAAAGGTTCTGTTGTTCACCGCATTGGCGGCAGCCCTGGCTTCGGGCCTGGCCCAGGCGGCGGAGAAACTGGTCGTCGCGGCCACTCCGGTGCCCCACGCTGAAATCCTCGAGCTGATCAAGCCGGCCCTGGCCAAAGAAGGCGTGGACCTGCAGATCAAGGTCTTCACCGACTACGTCCAACCCAACGTGCAGGTTGACCAGAAGCGCCTGGATGCCAACTACTTCCAGACCCTGCCATACCTCAAGAGCTTCAACGAAGGTAAAGGCACTAACCTGGTGACCGTGATCGGCGTTCATGTCGAACCGTTCGGTGGTTACTCGAAGAAAGTCAAAAGCCTGGCCGAGCTCAAAGACGGCGCCACTATCGCCATCCCCAACGAAGGCAGTAACAGCGGTCGCGCGCTGATCCTGTTGCAGAAAGCTGGCCTGATCGAACTCAAGGACCCGAAAAACGCCTTGGCAACGCCGAAAGACATCGCCAAGAACCCGCACAACTTCAAGTTCAAGGAACTGGAGTCGGCCATGTTGCCGCGTGTGCTGGATCAGGTCGACCTGGACATGATCAACACCAACTATGCCCTGGAGGCGGGTCTTAACCCGGCCAAGGATGCGCTGGTGATCGAGGGGGCGGATTCGCCTTACGTCAACTTTCTGGTAGCCCGTCCGGACAACAAGGACAGCGACGCGATCCAGAAACTGGCCAAGGCCCTGACCAGCCCGGAAGTGAAGGCGTTCATCGAGAAGAAATACAGCGGCGCGGTACTGCCGGCGTTCTGATTTACGCAGTAAACCTTCTCACGGTTTCAAGCGCCGACGGCTGATACAGCGTCGGCGTTTTTTTGTGCCCGCATTTTAACTGTGGGAGTGGGCAAGCTCGCTCCCACACAGGGGCCGATCAAACCACCCTGGTCTTCAACGCCCTGCGCAACGCCACCAACAACTTCACGATGTCTTGCGGATCCAGTCGCTGCGGCACTTTTACGTCAGCCATGTTCTCTTCCTTGTGATGGTTTGGCCGGGAGTCTGGCCAAAAGCTGTGCGTCCTTGAAGGGGGATTTCGAAAAAAAGATCCGTCCTACGGCGAAAAGAAAAATAGTCGTCTTCTTTCCCCGCGGCAAATTCGAAGGATAGTTTTTTGCGTGATATCGATATGCTTTAACAGTATTTAAATTGCGCTTCTTATGCCTTTAAAGTCAGTTCCTGCCGAGTAGCTATCCGCTGCCCATGGACCGCACCACCGCCGCTTACCGAGCGGCGTCCAGGATGTTCAATGACTTTCGATTACGCTTTTATCCTCAGCACGCTCCCGGCATTTCTCAAGGCGGTGGGTGTGACGCTGCAGGTTGGCCTTATCGCCATCGCCAGCTCGCTGCTGGTGGCACTGCTCAACGCGACGATTCTGGTGTTTCGCACGCCTTACCTGCAACGCCTGGTCGGGCTCTACGTGGAGCTGGCGCGCAACACGCCCCTGCTTATCCAGCTGTTCTTCGTTTACTTCGCGTTACCGGCCCTGGGTATCAAGGTCTCGGGATTTGCGGCAGCGATCATCACCATGACGTTCCTGGGCGGGGCTTATCTCACCGAAGTGCTGCGTGCCGGTGTGGACGCGGTGCCGGCGGCGCAACTGGAATCCGGTCGCTCCATCGGGCTGTCCCGCGGGCAGTTGTTGCGTTACGTGATCCTGCCGCAGGCCGGGATCCTCAGCCTGCCGTCGCTGTTCGCCAACTTCATTTTTTTGCTGAAGGAGACCACCGTGGTCTCGGCCGTGGCGGTGCCGGAGATTCTCTACACCACCAAAAGCTACATCGCGCTCTATTACAAGACCTACGAAATGCTCGCCGTGCTGACGCTGATATGCGTGCTGCTGTTTTTGCCGTTGTCGCTGCTGCTCAGCCGTCTGGAAAGGAGGCTCCAGCATGGCCAGTTCGGGTCTTGAATTGCTGTGGGTGTCGTTGCCGCAACTGGGCAAGGGCGCTGCGCACACCCTGTCTATTTCCTTTCTGAGCATCGCCATCAGCACCGTTGGCGGTGTGCTTTACGGCGTGTTGCGTACGTTGGGTGTGAAGTGGCTGGACGTTGTCCTGCGGGTCTACCTGGAGTTGTTCCGGGCGATTCCGGTGCTGGTCTGGTTGTATCTGCTGTTCTTCGGCCTGCCGATTTTTTTCGGCCTGAGTATTCCCAGCTTTTGGTGCGCTGTCCTGGTGTTGTCGCTGTGGGGCGCCAGTGAAGTCGGTGAAGTGGTGCGCGGCGCAGTGCATTCGTTGCCGCGCGGCCAGCGGGAGGCGGGTTTGTCGATTGGCCTGAGCGGTCCGCAACTCTACGGCCATGTACTGCTGCCGCAAGCGCTCAAACGCATGACGCCGCCAACCATCAACGTCTACACACGGATTATCAAGACCAGCTCCCTGGCCGTGCTGATTGGCGTGGTGGATGTGATCAAGGTCGGCCAGCAGATCATCGAGCGTACCTACGAATCCGTGCTGATCTACGGCGCGCTGTTCCTGTTTTTCTTTTTCATCTGCTACCCGCTCTCGGCCGCCTCGCGCGTGCTGGAGCGGCGCTGGACGCAAGCATGAGCGCATTGATCGAGTTCAAGGGTTTCAACAAGTTTTTTGGTGAACAGCAGGTGCTGGACGGCATCGACCTGCACGTGCAGCCAGGTGAAGTGATCGTCATCCTCGGCCCCAGCGGTTGTGGCAAAAGTACCTTGCTGCGCTGCCTCAATGGGCTGGAAGTGGCCCATAGCGGCAGCCTGACATTCGCCGGTCGCGAGTTGCTGGACAAAGGCACCGACTGGCGCGAAGTGCGACAGCGGATCGGCATGGTGTTCCAGAGCTACCACTTGTTCCCGCACATGAGCGTGCTCGATAACCTGCTGCTCGGCCCGGTCAAAGTGCAAAAACGCGAGCGCCGCGAAGCGCGCGACCAGGCCGAAGCCTTGCTGGCGCGGGTGGGCCTGCTGGACAAGCGCGATGCCTTTCCACGCCAGCTCTCTGGCGGCCAGCAGCAACGCATCGCCATCGTTCGCTCACTGTGCATGAACCCCAAGGTCATGCTGTTCGATGAAGTCACCGCCGCCCTCGACCCGGAAATGGTCAAGGAAGTGCTGGAGGTTATTCAGGGCTTGGCCCGCGAAGGCATGACGCTGTTGATCGTCACCCACGAAATGGCCTTCGCCCGAGCCGTGGCTGACCGCATTGTGTTCATGGATGGCGGGCGAATCCTTGAACAAAACCCTCCCGAGATGTTCTTTACGAACCCGCAGACCGCACGAGCGCAGCAGTTCCTGGAGAAGTTCTCCTACGTCGCCGCACTACCCAAAACGACTCAAACAAAGGAACTGGAACTGTCATGAAAACTGCCAAGTCTTCTCTGCTGCTACTGCCGCTGCTCGGTCTCGCACTGCTGGCCGGCTGCAATAAAACCGAAGAACCGCCAAAGCCAAAAACCGCCAGCGAAAGCACCGCGCCGGCCGGCTACCTGGACAAGATCAAGGCGCGGGACAAGTTGATCGTCGGGGTTTTCACCGACAAGCCACCGTTTGGTTTCGTCGATGAGGCGGGGCGGTATGTCGGCTTCGATACCGACATCGGCCGGCGATTCGCCAAGGACCTGCTCGGCGATGAGAACAAGGTCGAGTTCGTCGCGGTCGAGCCGGCGAGCCGGATTCCGTTCCTGCAAAGTGACAAGGTCGACCTGATCCTGGCCAACATGACCGTGACTCCGGAGCGCAAGGAAGCGGTGGAGTTCACCAACCCTAATCTGAAAGTCGCCGTGCAGGCGCTGGTGCCGCAAGCCAGCACCGTGAAAAGCCTTGATGACCTGGCGACCCGCACCACCATCGTCACCACCGGCACCACGGCGGATATCTGGCTGACCAAAAATCATCCGGACTGGAAACTGCTCAAGTTCGAGAAGAACTCCGAGTCCCTGCAAGCACTGGCCAACGGTCGTGGCGATGCCTATGCCCAGGACAATCTGGTGCTGTTCAGCTGGGCCAAGCAGAACCCCGGCTATCGCGTGCTAGCGCAGACACTGGGCGCCGAAGCGCCGATTGCACCGGCGGTGAAGAAAGGCAATGTCGAGCTGCGTGATTGGGTCAACGCCGAGTTGGCGAAGCTGGGTGAAGAGAAATACCTGCTCAAGCTGTACGACCAGTACGTGCGCAAGGAATTGAGCGATGACACCAAGCCTGAGAGTGTGATTGTCGAGGGTGGTAAGTGGCAGGGGTGATGGGTTGATCTTTTGATCGCCATCGCGAGCTAGATCGCTCCCACATTAGACCGGTTCACTGTGGGAGCGAGCTTGCTCGCGATTCGGTTGATCAGGCGCCGCTCAATCCGGCCAATGCCAAGCCGGCTCATCCAACGCTCGCTGTCCGACGATTCCGGTTTGCCCAAGCTCCTTTTCCAGCACGATGCAATTGCAGTCCTCATCTTGTTCCAGGGCGGCGATCAGGCGCGTGGCATGGGACACCACCCAGACCTGGCAATTGGCCGAAGCGCGGATGATCAGCCGCGCCAAGGCGGGCAACAGGTCCGGGTGCAGGCTGGTTTCCGGTTCGTTGAGCACCATCAACGAGGGTGGACGCGGGGTAAGCAGGGCTGCCACCAGCAACAGATAGCGCAGGGTTCCGTCGGACAGTTCGGCGGCGGACAGCGGCCGCAGCAAGCCGTGCTGTTGGAACGCGATGGCGAAACGTCCGCCTTGCAGTTTCTCTATGCGCAGGTGAGCACCGGGGAACGCGTCGCCAATGGCGGCATGCAAGGCCTCGACGTCACCGATTTCAAGGATGGTCTGCAGCGCGGCAGCCAGGTCGCGTCCGTCGTGGTGCAGCACCGGCGTGCGGGTGCCCAGTTGCGGTTGGCGCACCGGGGCGTCGGCATCGCTGCGGAAATGGTCGTAGAAGCGCCAGCGACGAATGAACTCGCGCATCTGCAGGACCTCCGGCGAAGTGCGCAGGCTGCCGACCTGGTCGAACAGGCTGTCAAAGGTCGGCGTGTGCTGGGCCAGCACATCCCATGAACGGCCTTCGCGGGCACGGATCATCGGCCCATTGCGATCCACCAGCAGGCTGGCTGGCCGAAACACCGGACCGGCCCAGATGCATTCGCGCTTGATTTCCGGGTCCAGTGAAAACGCGGAAAGACTGGGTTCCGGCAGGCCCAAGGCAATCGAATAGCTGAAGTCTTCACCGGCGAATCCCAGACGCAGGCGCTTGGTGCGCTGGCGCACAACTGCCTGGACCGGCACCTCGCCGTTGCGCATGCGTCGGCTGATTTCCTCCGGCCCGGCCCAGAAAGTCGAGTCCAGTCCGCCTTCGCGGGCCAGGGCGTTGACCACTCCACCCTGGGCCGTCTCGGCCAACAGACGCAGGGCGCGATACAGATTGGACTTGCCGCTGCCGTTGGGGCCGGTGATCAGGTTCAGCCGGGCCAGGGGGATGACCAGTTTGTTGATCGAGCGGTAATTGGCCACCGCCAGGGTCTTGAGCATGGGCAGGCTCCTACGGGGAGGCGATCAGTTTGCCTGATCTGCTGCGTCCATTGTATTCGTTGAACCCTGTTCTAAGCTCACAGTCGTATCGTCACTGGTACGCCCGTACAACGCAAAGGAGTCTGCATGGCTGGTCCCCGAATCAAACTGGTAGTTGGCCTGGGCCTCTGCGCACTACTGACCGGATGCGGTGATGAAAAGCCTGCGGAAAAAGCCCTGCCACGGGTCTTCGTGCAGCAAGCCGTGCCCTCCGAGTATGCGGCTTCGGTGACCCTGACCGGCGATGTCCAGGCTCGTGTGCAAACCGATCTGTCGTTTCGCGTGGGCGGCAAGATCATCGAGCGTAAGGTGGATGTCGGTGACCGGGTCTCGGCGAGGCAAGTGTTGGCGCGGCTTGACCCCCGGGACTTGCAGACCAGCGTCGACTCCGCCGAGGCCCAGGTGGCCGCCGAGCAGGCGCGGGTCAAGCAGAGCGCGGCGGCTTTCGTGCGTCAGCAGAAGCTCTTGCCCAAGGGGTACACCAGCCAGAGCGAATACGACGCGGCCCAGGCGCAACTGCGCAGCAGCCAGAGCGCATTGAGCGCTGCCCAGGCCCAACTGGCCAACGCCCGTGAACAACTGAGCTACACGGCGCTGATCGCCGAGGCGCCGGGGATCGTCACGGCGCGCCAGGCGGAAGTCGGCCAGGTGGTACAGGCGACAGAGCCGATCTTCAGCCTGGCCCGGGACGGCGAGCGCGACGCGGTGTTCAACATCTACGAATCCTTGCTGCACGAACCACCGTCGGATCCCTCCATCGTCATCAGCTTGCTGGACAACCCGGCTATCAAGACCACCGGTACGGTGCGCGAGATCACCCCGGCGGTGTCCGCCGACACGGGTACGGTGCAGGTCAAGGTCACCCTCGACGATTTACCCGAAGGTATGCACCTGGGGTCGGTAGTCAGCGCGACCGCCAAGTCCGCCGCCAAGACCGCGGTGCAATTGCCTTGGTCGGCGCTGACCAAGAACCTCAGCGACCCGGCCGTGTGGCTGGTGGACGGCGAGGGCAAGGCGCAACTGCAAACGGTGACGGTTGGCCGATACCTGACCGGCAAGGTCATCATCAGCGACGGTCTCAAGGGCGGTGAGAAAGTGGTCACTGCCGGCGGGCAATTGCTACACCCCGGCGTGCGCGTCGAGATTGCTGAAAATACCCATGAGCCATCCCCGACAGGAGCCCAGCCATGAAGCGTTGGTGGATGGTCTCGGCCGCCCTGTTGCTGGCAGCCTGTTCGAAGGAAGAAGCGCCCCCTGCGCCGGTGCGTCCGGTGTTGTCCATCGAGGTCCAGTCGCTCGACCAACAGGCCCTCGGGCGGTTCGCCGGGAACATCCAGGCCCGTTACGAGAGCAACGTGGGATTTCGCGTGCCGGGGCGGATCGCCCGCCGCTACGTCGATGTCGGTGCCGAGGTGAAGAAGGGCGACCTGCTCGCCACCCTCGACCCCACCGATCAACAGAACCAGTTGCGCGCGGCCCAGAGTGATCTGGCGCGGATCGAGGCGCAGTACATCAACGCCCAGGCCAATGCCCGTCGACAACAGCAGTTGTTTGACCGTGGCGTTGGTGCCCAGGCGCAATTGGACATCGCCCAGACGGACCTGAAAACCACCGGGGCGTCACTCGAACAGGCCCGTGCCACGATGGAACAGGCCCGCGATCAGCTCAATTACAGCGAACTGCGCACCGATCACGACGCGGTCGTCACGGCCTGGAGTGCCGAAGCCGGGCAGGTGGTCACTGCCGGCCAGCAAGTTGTCACCCTGGCCCGTCCCGACATCAAGGAAGCGGTGATCGACCTGCCGGCCGGCCTGGCCGAGCGCCTGCCCGAGGACGTGGTGTTCGAGGTCGCCGCGCAATTGGACCCGAGCATCCACACCACCGCCTCCCTGCGCGAGATCGAACCCCAGGCGCAGAGCGCCACCCGCACCCGCCGCGCGCGGCTGACGTTGAACGACACCCCGCCAGGTTTTCGCCTGGGCACGGCCATCAGCGTCACCCTGAGCTCGACCATCGAGCCGCGCATCGAGCTGCCGCTCAGCGCGCTGCAAGAGGTAAACGGCAAGGCGCGGATCTGGCTGATCGACCCGCAGAGCCAGACGGTATCTCCCCACGACGTGCGGATTCTCGAACGTTCGGCCGATTCGGTGCTGGTGGCCAACGGTATCAAGGCCGGCGACCGGGTGGTCAGCGCCGGCGTGAACAGTCTTCAGCCAGGACAGAAAGTGAAACTCGACGAGGACGCACGATGAAAGGGCCTTTCAATTTATCCGAATGGGCCCTGCGGCATCAGTCGTTCGTCTGGTACCTGATGTTCGTCGCGTTGTTGATGGGCGTATTTTCGTACATGAACCTGGGTCGCGAAGAAGACCCGTCGTTCACCATCAAAACCATGATCATCCAAACCCGCTGGCCGGGCGCGACCCAGGAAGAAACCCTCAAGCAGGTGACAGATCGCATCGAGAAAAAACTCGAAGAGCTCGATTCCCTCGATTACGTGAAAAGCTACACCCGACCGGGGGAGTCGACGGTGTTCGTGTACCTGCTCGATACCACCGGCGCCAAGGAAATTCCCGAGATCTGGTACCAGGTACGCAAGAAGATCGACGACATTCGCGGCGACTTCCCCCAAGGCCTGCAAGGGCCGGGCTTCAACGACGAGTTCGGTGACGTGTACGGTTCGGTCTACGCCTTCACCGGCGACGGCCTGTCGATGCGCCAGTTGCGCGATTACGTGGAGCAGGTGCGCGCCGAGATCCGCGAAGTGCCCGGGTTGGGCAAGGTGGAAATGATCGGCGAGCAGGATGAAGTGCTGTACCTGAACTTCTCCACGCGCAAACTCGCCGCCCTGGGCATCGACCAGCGCCAAGTGGTGCAGAGTCTGCAGTCGCAGAATGCCGTGACGCCGGCTGGGGTGATCGACGCCGGGCCGGAGCGGATTTCCGTGCGTACGTCCGGGCAGTTCCAATCGGAAAAGGACCTGGCCAACGTCAATCTGCGACTCAACGATCGCTTCTATCGATTGGCCGACATCGCGGATATCAGCCGCGGTTACGTTGATCCCGCGACACCGATGTTCCGCTTCAATGGCACGCCGGCCATTGGCCTTGCCATCGCGATGAAGAAGGGCGGCAACATCCAGGATTTCGGCAAGGCGCTGCATGCGCGCATGAACGAATTGACCGCCGACCTGCCGGTGGGGGTCGGCGTGCACACCGTGTCGGACCAGGCCGAAGTGGTGGAGGAGGCGGTCGGCGGCTTCACCAGCGCGTTGTTCGAGGCGGTGATCATCGTCCTGGTGGTGAGCTTCATCAGCCTTGGCATACGGGCTGGACTGGTGGTGGCCTGTTCGATTCCGCTGGTGCTGGCGATGGTCTTTTTGTTCATGGAGTACAGCGGCATCACTATGCAGCGGATCTCCCTCGGCGCCCTGATCATTGCCCTTGGCCTGCTGGTGGACGACGCAATGATCACCGTGGAGATGATGGTCACACGCCTGGAAAAAGGCGAAACCAAGGAGCAGGCCGCTACCTTTGCCTATACCTCGACGGCGTTCCCGATGCTCACCGGGACCCTGGTGACCGTGGCCGGTTTCGTGCCCATCGGCCTGAACGCCAGTTCCGCCGGCGAGTACACCTTTACTCTTTTTGCGGTGATCGCGGTGGCGATGCTGGTGTCGTGGATCGTCGCTGTATTGTTCGCCCCAGTGATCGGCGTGCACATCCTCAGCACCAACGTGAAACCTCACAGCGCCGAGCCGGGGCGCATTGGCCGGGCCTTCAACGGTGGCCTGCTGTGGGCGATGCGCAATCGCTGGTGGGCCATTGGCATCACTGTGCTGCTGTTCGTGCTGGCGGTGTTTTCCATGCGTTTTGTACAGAACCAGTTCTTCCCGTCCTCGGATCGGCCGGAAATCCTGGTGGACCTCAACCTGCCGCAAAACGCCTCGATGGATGAGACCCGCAAAGCCGTCGACCGCCTGGAAGCCACGCTCAAGGGTGACCCGGACATCGAGCGCTGGAGCACCTACATCGGCGAAGGCGCGATTCGTTTCTACCTGCCGCTGGACCAGCAACTGCAGAACCCGTACTACGCGCAACTGGTGATCGTCAGCAAAGGCCTGGAGTCACGCACGGCCCTCACCGAACGCCTGCAAAAGCGTCTGCGTGAAGACTTCGTCGGCATTGGCAGCTACGTGCAGGCCTTGGAAATGGGCCCGCCGGTGGGCCGGCCGATCCAGTACCGGGTCAGCGGCAAGGACGTCGACCAGGTGCGCAAGCACGCCATCGAACTGGCTACCGAGCTGGACAAGAACTCGCACATCGGCGAGATCATTTACGACTGGAACGAGCCGGGCAAGGTCCTGCGTATCGACATCGCCCAGGACAAGGCGCGGCAATTGGGCTTGTCGTCGGATGATGTGGCCAAGCTGATGAACAGCATTGTCAGTGGTTCGCCGGTGACCCAGGTCAACGACAATATTTACCTGATCGATGTGATTGGCCGCGCTGAAGATGCCGAGCGCGGTTCGCCGGAAACCCTGCAGAACCTGCAGATCGTCACCCCGAGTGGCACCTCGATTCCGCTGCTGGCGTTCGCCACCGTGCGCTATGAGCTGGAGCAGCCGCTGGTATGGCGCCGCGACCGCAAACCGACCATTACTATCAAGGCGGCGGTGCGCGACGAGATCCAACCCACGGATCTGGTGAAGCAGCTGCAACCGGACATCGACAAATTCGCCGCCGGCCTGCCGGTTGGCTACAAGGTCGCCACCGGCGGTACGGTGGAAGAGAGCAGCAAGGCCCAGGGGCCGATCGCCAGTGTGGTGCCGCTGATGCTGTTCTTGATGGCGACCTTCCTGATGATCCAGCTGCACAGCGTGCAGAAGCTGTTCCTGGTGGCCAGCGTCGCCCCTCTCGGATTGATCGGCGTGGTATTGGCGCTGGTACCGACGGGCACGCCCATGGGCTTCGTGGCGATCCTTGGGATTCTCGCGTTGATCGGCATCATCATCCGCAACTCGGTGATCCTGGTGACCCAGATCGATGAGTATGAACGGGACGGCTACGAACCTTGGGATGCCGTGGTGGAAGCGACCCAGCATCGGCGTCGGCCGATCCTGCTCACCGCAGCCGCGGCGAGCCTGGGGATGATCCCGATTGCGCGGGAAGTGTTCTGGGGGCCGATGGCCTACGCGATGATCGGCGGGATCATCATCGCCACCCTGCTGACGTTGCTGTTCCTGCCGGCGCTGTATGTGGCCTGGTACAAGATTCGCGAGCCGAAACGCGATTGAAGGGCCGAAGTTTAGCCCTGTGGCGAGGGAGCTTGCTCCCGCTGGGCGCGAAGCGCCCCCGACAAGGCCTGCTGCGCAGCCCATCGCGAGCAAGCTCCCACAGGGATCTTTGGTGAGCACATATTCTGTGAGCAACAGAGAACCGCTGTGGGAGCGAGCTTGCTCGCGATAGGGCCCATCCAGCCACCCAGGACTTCTTATTGACGCAACAGCCGCAACCCGTTGAACACCACCAACAAACTCACCCCCATGTCGGCAAACACCGCCATCCACATGGTGGCGAAGCCGGCAAAGGTCACCCCAAGGAAGATCGCCTTGATGACCAGCGCCAGGGCAATGTTCTGCTTCAGGATGTTTGAGGTCTGCCGCGACAGGCGAACGAAGGCCGGAATCTTGCGCAAATCATCGTCCATCAAGGCGACATCGGCAGTCTCGATAGCCGTGTCGGTACCGGCCGCCGCCATGGCGAAGCCGATTTCCGAGCGGGCCAGGGCCGGGGCGTCGTTGATGCCGTCGCCCACCATGCCGACGCGGTGACCCAGGGTGTACAAATCTTCGATGGCTTGCAGCTTGTCCTCCGGCAACAAATCACCGCGGGCCTGATCCATGCCCACCTGTGCAGCAATCGCTTCGGCGGTATGGGCATTGTCGCCGGTGAGCATCAGGGTCTTGATGCCCAGCTCATGCAGTTGCCGGATCGCTTCGCGGCTGGAGTCCTTCACGGTGTCGGCCACGGCAAACAGCGCCAAGGGGCCTGTACCGTCGAGCAGCAGCACCACGGACTTGCCTTGTTTTTCCAGGGCGAAGAGTTTTTCTTCCAGCTCGGGGGAGCACAGGCCCAGGTCCTCCACCAGGCGATGGTTGCCCAGGTGATAGGTCTTGCCGCCGATGTCGCCGCGGACGCCGCGCCCGGCAAGCGCCTCGAAGTTATCCACAACCTGCTGTGCCGGTTGCTTATCCACAGCTGCATGGGCAATCGCTCGGGAAACCGGGTGGTCGGAGCGGGCGGCGAGGCTGGCGGCCAGGGCTGGAGCGGTGCTTTCCACGGTGGGGTCCAGCGCCACATAGTCGGTTTGCACCGGCTTGCCGTGGGTGAGCGTGCCGGTCTTGTCCAAGGCCAGGTAGTCGAGCTTGTAGCCGCCCTCCAGGTACACGCCGCCTTTGACGAGGATGCCTTTGCGTGCCGCGGCGGCGAGGCCACTGACGATGGTCACGGGAGTGGAAATCACCAGTGCGCAAGGGCAGGCCACCACCAGCAGCACCAGCGCCCGGTAGATCCAGTCGAACCATGCCGCGCCCATGAACAGCGGTGGGATGACGGCTACGGCCAAGGCCAGGGCGAACACCGCCGGGGTGTAGATTTTCGAGAACTGATCGACGAAGCGCTGGGTCGGCGCGCGAGAGCCCTGGGCCTGTTCCACGGCGTGGATGATCCGCGCCAGGGTAGAGTGATCGGCCGCTGCGGTCACGGTGTATTCCAGTTCGCCGGCCTGGTTGATGGTACCGGCGAATACTTTGTCGCCAACGGTTTTTTCCACCGGCAGGCTTTCGCCGGTGATCGGTGCCTGGTCGACGGTGGAGCGGCCGGCGACCACGTCACCGTCCAGGCCCACGCGTTCGCCGGGGCGCACTCGCACGCGCGCGCCGAGTGCGATGGCCTTGACCGCCTGCACCTGCCAACTGCCATCGGCCTGTTGCACGGTGGCTTGCTCCGGGGCCATTTGCATCAGGCCGCCGATAGCATTGCGCGCCCGATCCAGGGATTTGGCTTCGATCAGTTCGGCCACGGTGAACAGGAACATCACCATCGCCGCTTCCGGCCATTGGCCGATCAACACCGCACCGGTCACGGCGATGCTCATCAGGGCATTGATGTTCAGGTTGCGGTTCTTCAGGGCGATCCAGCCCTTCTTGTACGTACCCAGGCCACCGCTGAGGATCGATACCAATGCCACCAGCGCGACCACCCAGTTTGGCGCGGCGCTGGTGAAATGGATCACCTCGGCGCCCAGGGCCGTCACGCCGGACAGCGCCAGCGGCCACCAAGGCTTGGCCGGGGCGGGCAGGTGGTTGGTTTCTGGTTTCTGGCCCGGGGTCAGTGGGTCGGCCTGCATCCCCAGGGACTCGATGGCCTTGATGATCGGCGCGTCGCTGGGCAAATCGTGGGTCACGCCCAGCACGCGGTTGATCAGGTTGAATTCCAGTTGCTGCACGCCTTCGAGCTTGCCGAGCTTGTTCTGGATCAGCGTCTGTTCGGTGGGGCAGTCCATGGCTTCGATGCGAAAACTGCTCAGCCGTGCACCGTCCGTCGGCGTCTTGCCGAGGTTGACCACCGCCGGTGCCGCTTTCGACGCGCAGCAGGAGTGTCCGTGGTCATGGCCGTGGGCGGGCTTGTGGATGTGGAGGGAATCGCTCATCGGGTTACGTCCGTGAAAAGTGCCTGTTGCACAGTAAAGACCCTGTAGCCACTATAGGGTCAAGCACCTATTTGGGAGGTCCACCATGAAGATCGGAGAACTGGCGAAAATCACCGACTGCCAGGTTGAAACCATCCGTTATTACGAACGCGAAGGCCTGCTGCCGGAACCGGCCCGCAGCGATGGCAATTACCGCGTCTATACCCAGGCCCATGCCGAGCGCCTGACGTTCATCCGTAACTGCCGCACCCTGGACATGACCCTGGAAGAGATCCGCAGTCTCCTGGCCCTGCGCGACAGCCCCCAGGACCAGTGCGAAAACGTCAACGCGCTGATCGACGAACACATCCAGCACGTCAAGGCCCGCATCGATGGGCTGTTGGCCTTGCAGGCACAACTGATCGACCTGCGCCATCGCTGCGGCGAAGGGCCGGACCTGGATCAATGCGGGATCTTGCAGCGCCTGGAGGTGAGCGGGGCGGTGGCGCCGGAAGTGGAGCATTCACATGTGGGCAGGAGTCATGGGCATTGAGCCCCTGTCGTCAATCTCGAACACACTGAGCCTTTTGTGGGAGCGAGCTTGCTCGCGATAGCGGAGTTTCAGTCACATCAATGGTGCATGTGAAGCCGCTATCGCGAGCAAGCTCGCTTCCACAGGGCATGGTGGTGTGGCTTAGACCGCCATCGGCGCCGTCATCGGTGCGTGGTGCTGGTAGCCTTCGAGGGAGAAGTCGCTGGGCTCCACGAGCTCCAGCCACTCAGGCTGGTACACACCGGTCTTGGCGAACTCCGGCACACGCTCGGAAATCACCAGTTTCGGCATAGGGAATGGCTCGCGCTTGAGCTGTTCCTTGAGCATGTCCAAGTGGTTTTCGTAGACGTGGGCATCGCCGATGAAATAGGTGAACCAGCGCGGCGTGTAGCCGGTCAGGCGGCCGATCAGGCTCAGCAGCGCGGCGCCTTCGGTGAGGTTGAACGGCGTGCCCAGGCCCAGGTCGTTGGAGCGGATGTAGAGGGTCAGGGAAATTTCCTTGGTCTCGACATTCGGGTGGAACTGGTAGAGCAGATGGCACGGCGGCAGGGCCATTTCATCGAGCTGGGCGCAGTTCCAGCCGTGGAACAGGATACGGCGGCTGCCCGGGTCCTTGATGATGGTGTCGACGCACTGGCGAACCTGGTCGATTGCCTTGTACAGCACCACGTAGGCCTGACCGTTTTCTTCGCCTTCGGCGATCTGCCGGTAACCCTGGGCCAGAGTCTGCTCGATGGCCGCCGGGTTGCTCAAAGGGACCTGTTTGTAGGCCGGCCATTTGCGCCACTGTACGCCGTAGATCTCGCCCAGGTCGTCTTCGCCCTGGCGGAAGGGGTTGGCCAGCCACTGGGCATTTTCGTTGGCGTTCTGGTCCCAGACCTTGCAGCCCAGGGCGCGGAATTCGGCGGCGTTGTTGACCCCACGGAGAAAACCGCACATCTCGCCGATGGCCGACTTGAAGGCCATTTTGCGGGTGGTAATGGCCGGAAAGCCTTTCTTCAGGTCATAGCGCAGCATGGCGCCGGGGAGGCTTATGGTGTCTACGCCCGTACGGTTGGCTTGTCGGGTACCGTGCTCGATGACGTCGGCCACCAGATCGAGATATTGCTTCATGGATTACCTGTGTCCTTGAACCCGGGGCCAGCGCCCCGGGGTTCGAATTTAAACCTTGGCCGTCGTAGCTGGCGCGCGATGATAGGCCAGCCAGATCAGGGCCAGGCCGCCGACGATCATCGGCAGGCACAGCACCTGGCCCATGGTCAGCCAGTTCCACGCCAGATAGCCGAGCTGCGCGTCCGGGACGCGGACGAACTCAACGATGAAGCGGAAGATGCCGTAAAAAAGGGCAAACATGCCCGATACCGCCATGGTCGGACGCGGCTTACGCGAAAACAGCCAGAGGATCAGGAATAGTGCCACGCCTTCCAAGGCGAACTGGTACAACTGCGACGGATGGCGCGGCAACTGTGCCGGGTCGCTGAACGGCGGGAAGATCATCGCCCACGGCACGTCGGTCGGCTTGCCCCACAATTCGGCATTGATGAAGTTGCCGATGCGCCCGGCGCCCAGGCCGATCGGCACCATCGGCGCGACGAAGTCCATCAGCTCGAAAAACGACTTGTTGTTGCGCTTGCCGAACCACAGGGCTGCCAGCATCACGCCGATGAACCCACCGTGGAACGACATGCCGCCCTTCCAGACCTCGAAGATCAGCGTCGGGTTGGCCAGGTAGGCGCTCAGGTCGTAGAACAGCACGTAGCCCAGGCGCCCGCCGACGATCACGCCCATGGACAGCCAGAACACCAGGTCGGAGAGCTTTTCCTTGTTCCAGGTCGGGTCGAAACGGTTGAGCCGGCGCGACGCCAGCAGCCAGGCGCCGCCGATGCCGACCAGGTACATCAGGCCGTACCAGTGGATTTTCAGCGGGCCGATGGCCAGGGCCACCGGATCGATCTGCGGGTAAGGCAGCATTGATATTCCTCGTAAACGTCAAAAATACCCGGGCGACGCTGCCACCTCGGGATTAAGCCAGGATTGCGTCAGAACAGGAAACTCAAGCCGACGCAGAACAGCAAAGCGGCGAACAGCCGTTTGAGCAAGCGTGGCGACAGGCGGTGGGCCAGCCGCGCACCGAAACGGGCGAAGACCATACTGGTCAGGGCGATGCCCAGCAACGCCGGCAAATACACAAAACCGAGACTATGGGCCGGCAGCAACGGATCGTGCCAGCCCAGAATCATGAAACTCAATGCGCTGACCACGGCGATGGGCAGCCCGCAGGCCGATGACGTCGCGACCGCTTGCTGCATCGGCACGCTGCGCCAGGTCAGGAACGGCACGGTCAGCGAACCGCCGCCGATGCCGAAGATCGCCGAGGCCCAGCCGATCACCGTGCCGGCCAAGGTCAGGCCGCCCTTGCCTGGCACCGTACGGCTGGCCTTGGGCTTGAGATCCAGGGCCAATTGCGCGGCGACGACCAGGGCGAACACGCCGATGATCCTCTGCAGGTGCGGACCGGAAATCGCTTCAGCGGTGATCGCGCCAAAACCGGCACCGATCAGGATGCCAACGGTCATCCAGGCGAACACCGGCCAGCGTACCGCGCCTTTGCGCTGATGCTCGCGTACGGCATTGACCGAGGTGAAGATGATCGACGCCAGCGAGGTGCCGACGGCCAGGTGCGTCAAGACCTGCGGGTCGAAACCCTGCAACGTGAAACTGAACACCAGCACCGGGACGATGATGATCCCGCCGCCCACGCCGAACAGCCCGGCCAGCACGCCGGCGCAGGCGCCGAGCAGCAGATAGAGCAAAAATTCCACCAGCGTCTCCCCGCCCATCCCCCGAAATAAGAGCGGCATGGTAACGGATCCAGGGCCTTTGGCTCTACTGAAGGCGATGGATGTGGGAGCGATGTCTGGGTAGAGTGACTTATTCTTTCAACTGACTGGCATTGCTAACGGGACTTCCTGATGTGCCTGATCATATTTGCCTGGCGCCCCGGCCACGCCCAGCCACTGATCGTGGCGGCCAACCGCGACGAGTTCTACGCCCGGCCGACCTTGCCTCTGGCGCAGTGGCCTGATGCGCCCCATGTCCATGCCGGTCGTGACCTGGAGGCCGGCGGTACCTGGCTCGGCGTTGGTGCCGAGGGTCGCTTTGCCGCCCTGACCAACATCCGTGACCCGGGTCAGTTGCCGGCATTCAAGTCGCGCGGTGAGCTGGTGGCTCGGTTCCTGACCGGAAATCTTTCGATTGTCGAGTACTTGAGCGAAGTGGTGCCCCGCGCCAGCGAGTTTGGCGGGTTCAACCTGCTGCTTGGCGATGGTACCGAGCTATGGCATTTCAACGCCCGCGATACCCAGCCACAGCGGCTGGCAGAAGGCGTTTATGGCCTGTCCAATGCCGGGCTGAATACGCCATGGCCCAAGGTGCTCAAGGCCCGCGCGGCGCTGGCCGAGGTGCTGGACGATCCGCAGCCCCAGGCCCTATTGGCGCTGCTGAACGACCCGCAACCCGCCCCGGTGGCTGAACTGCCGGATACGGGCGTGGGGCTGGCGACCGAGATGCTGCTGTCGAGCGTGTTCATTGCCAGTCCGGCTTATGGAACGCGGGCAAGCACGGCGTTGATTGTCCATGCCGATGGGACACGGCATATGGTCGAGCGCAGTTTCGGGCCGCATGGGGGGCATTTGGGAGAGGTGGAGGTCCGGGTCTAGCTTTGTGGTGTCAGGTCTGGCCCTATCGCGAGCAGGCTCGCTCCCACAGTGGATCTGCGGTGAACACATATTGTGTGAACAACCGAGATCTCCTGTGGGAGCGAGCCTGCTCGCGATAGGTGCGCTACAGATTCAGAGCGTCTTGTTCGAAGCCGGATTGATCATCCGCGCCAACCCTAGGTTCTTCAGCGCCAGTTGCAAGGAGCTGTGGATCACCTGCGGGTTGTCGATGGTCATCACCTCGGCCAGCAACTCCTGGGCCTTGCTGAGGTTGATCTGACGCAGCATCCACTTCACTTTCGGCAGGTTGGTGGCGTTCATCGACAGGCTGTCGAAACCCATCGCCATCAGCAGCACCGCCGCTGCCGGGTCGCCGGCCATTTCGCCGCAGATGCTCACCGGCTTGCCTTCGGCATGGGCGTCGCGCACCACGTTCTGCAAGGCTTGCAGCACCGCCGGGTGCAGGTAGTCGTACAGGTCGGCCACCCGTGGGTTGTTGCGGTCCACGGCCAGCAGGTACTGGGTCAGGTCGTTGGAGCCCACCGACAGGAAGTCCACCTGGCGCGCCAGTTCCTTGGTCTGGTACACCGCTGCCGGAATCTCGATCATCACGCCCACCGGCGGCATCGGCACGTCGGTGCCTTCGTCGCGTACTTCGCCCCAGGCCCTGTGGATCAGGTGCAGGGCTTCTTCCAGTTCATGGGTGCCGGAGATCATTGGCAACAGGATGCGCAGGTTGTTCAAGCCTTCGCTGGCCTTGAGCATGGCGCGGGCCTGGACCAGGAAGATTTCCGGGTGGTCGAGCGTTACGCGAATGCCGCGCCAGCCGAGGAACGGGTTGTCTTCCTTGATCGGGAAGTAGGACAGCGACTTGTCGCCACCGATGTCCAGGCTGCGCATGGTCACCGGCTGCGGGTGGAACGCGGCCAGTTGTTCGCGGTAGATCGCCAGCTGTTCCTTTTCGCTGGGGAAGCGCTGGTTGATCATGAACGGCACTTCGGTGCGGTACAGGCCCACACCCTCGGCGCCACGTTTTTGCGCCCGGGCCACGTCGGCCAGCAGGCCGGTGTTGACCCACAGCGGCATGCGGTGGCCGTCGAGGGTCACGCACGGCAGGTCCCGCAGCGCGTCCAGTCCCAGGGACAGTTGTTTTTCTTCCTCCACCACATCGGCAAACTGCTTGCGCAGTACTTCGCTGGGGTTGGTGTAGACCTCGCCGTGGTAGCCGTCGACGATCATCTGGATGCCGTCGACCTTGGAATACGGCAGGTCCACCAGGCCCATCACCGTCGGGATGCCCATGGCCCGGGCCAGGATCGCCACGTGGGAGTTACCCGAACCCAATACCGAGACCAGCCCCGCCAGTTTGCCTTCGGGCACTTCGCCGAGCATGGCCGGGGTCAGCTCTTCGCTGACCAGGATGGTGTTGTCCGGGTAGACCAGGGTCTGCTGGCGTTCCTGCTGCAAGTAGGCCAGCAACCGGCGGCCCAGGTCCTTGACGTCGGAGGCGCGTTCGCGCAGGTAGGCGTCGTCCATCAGCTCGAAACGGTTGACGTGGTCGGTCACCACCTGGCGCAACGCGCCCTGGGCCCATTGGCCGGTCTTGATGACCGTGGTCACTTCGCTGCCCAGGGAGGCGTCGTCGAGCATCATCAGGTAGACGTCGAACAGCGCGCGCTCTTCAGGGCGCAGTTGCGTCGCCAGCTTGGCCGACAGGGCGCGCATGTCGGCGCGCACACCTTCAATGGCGGTCTTGAACAAGCCCAGTTCGGCATCGATGTCGGTGATGGTCTTGTCCGGCACCACGTCGAGGTCGGCGGGCGGCAACATGACCACCGCCGTACCCACGGCCGCGCCCGGTGAGCCAGGCACGCCGACGAACTTGGCTTCCTGGATGCCCTTGCCCTGGCGTCCCAGGCCGCTGATCGAGCCGGTGGCCTCGGCATGGGCAATAACCCCGGCCAGTTGCGCGCTCATGGTCACGAGGAAGGCTTCTTCGCCCTCGTCGAACTGGCGGCGCTCTTTTTGCTGGATGACCAACACGCCGACAACGCGGCGGTGGTGGATGATCGGCGCCCCGAGGAACGAGGCGTAGCGTTCTTCCCCCGTTTCGGCGAAGTAACGATAGCGGGGGTGATCCGCAGCGTTCTCAAGGTTCAGGGGTTCTTCGCGCGTGCCGACCAGGCCGACCAGACCTTCATTGGGCGCCATGCTGACCTTGCCGATCGAGCGCTTGTTCAAGCCCTCGGTGGCCATCAGCACGAAACGGTTGGTCTCGGGGTCCAGCAGGTAGACCGAGCAGACCTGGCTGCCCATGGCCTCTTTGACGCGCAATACAATAATCCCCAACGCCGCCTTGAGATCCTTGGCGGAGTTAACTTCCTGGACGATCTTGCGCAGCGTATTGAGCATGGCTCGGGGTCGAACTCCGTCGTCAGTCGCGCGTCAGCAGGCGCGGGGCAAGCTCTTTGAGAGCGCGTCGATACACTTCGCGCTTGAATGTCACCACCTGGCCCAACGGATACCAATAGCTGACCCAGCGCCAGCCATCGAACTCCGGTTTACCGGTCAAATCCATCCGCACCCGCTGCTCGTTGGAGATCAGGCGCAGGAGAAACCATTTCTGCTTCTGGCCGATGCACAGCGGTTGGCTGTGCGTGCGAACCAGGCGTTGCGGCAAACGATAGCGCAACCAGCCTCGGGTGCAGGCGAGTATTTCGACATCTTCTCGCTCAAGCCCCACTTCTTCGTTCAACTCGCGGTACAAGGCCTCTTCCGGCGTCTCCTGGGGGTTGATCCCGCCCTGGGGAAACTGCCAGGCGTCTTGATTGATACGGCGAGCCCATAGCACCTGCCCTGCATCATTCGTAAGAATGATCCCCACATTGGGGCGGAAACCATCGGGATCGATCACGGCAAGAACCTCGCAAACGCATGTCGCCGCATTGTTCCACAAAGGTTGTGAAAGCAGCAACGAACTAACCACACACGTCACCTACCTTATGTGCACTCTTGTGAAAAGTCCGTATTCTGGACACCTTTCTTCAGAATTTTCAGCGAGTAACTGCAATGCGGCTGGCTTTATTCGACTTGGACAACACGCTGTTGGGTGGCGACAGCGATCACGCCTGGGGCGATTACCTGTGTGAGCGTGGTTTCCTCGATGCCGTTACCTATAAAGCGCGTAACGATGAGTTTTACCAGGATTACCTGGCCGGCAAGCTCGACAACGCCGAGTACCTGAATTTTTGCCTGGAAATCCTCGGTCGTACGGAAATGGATGTACTGGCACAGTGGCATCTGGACTACATGCGCGATTGTATCGAACCGATTGTGTTGCCCCAGGCCATCGAATTGTTGGAAAAGCACCGTGACGCCGGCGACAAGCTGGTGATCATCACCGCCACCAACCGCTTTGTCACCGGGCCGATTGCCGAGCGCCTGGGGGTCGAGACCCTGATTGCCACCGAGTGTGAAATGATCGATGGTCGCTACAGCGGGCGCAGTACCGATGTCCCGTGCTTTCGCGAGGGCAAGGTGACCCGGCTGAACCGCTGGCTGGAAGAGACCGGGCATTCGCTCGACGGCAGCTATTTCTACAGTGATTCGATGAACGATCTGGCGTTGCTGGAAGTGGTGACGCATCCGGTGGCGGTGGATCCGGATCCGAATCTTCGGGCCGAGGCCCAGAAGCGGGGTTGGCCGGTGATTTCGTTGCGCGGCTGAAATCGTCATCGCGAGCAAGCTCGCTCCCACAAGAGATTTGCGGCGATCACACAACTCCTGTGGGAGCGAGCTTGCTCGCGATGGGGGCGGCGCGGTCTAACGCCTTAAACCGGCTTGGCGCCCATCAACCCCGCAATGGCGATAAAGCAGACAACGCTGAACAGCGCCAAGGCAAAGGTAAACTTCCCGCTACCTCCCGGCGCCTTGCGCAGTTTGTTCAGCCGCACCAGGAGCCAGAACCCTGCCAGCGCCGCCACGGTGTAGAGCACGCTGGAAGCCAACAGCCAGGTCTGTCCCAGCGGCCAGCCGACCTGATGGACCATCCACCACCCCGTGAAGGGCAGGCTCGCCAGCGCAAGGATCATCACCAACCAGATGAACAGCCGCGGGCGTTGCAGCGTACGAGCCGCCGCGGTGGCATCGCCATTGCGGCGCGTGCGCCAGACCCAGATCGCCAACCCCAGGGCGCCTGCCAACAGCAACCCCGTGGCCACGACGTGGGCGACTTTCAGCACGGTTAACGTTTCCATCGTTCGATTTCCTTATGACTTGCTCAACAGCTTAGCCCCAGTGGTGCGGGGTCACCCCAGGAACAGCTGATACGCCGGGTTATCGCTCTCATCCCAATACGGATAGCCGATTTCTTCCAGCGCGGCCGGGACCAGGTGGCGTTCATCGTGGGGCACCTGCAACCCAGCGACAACACGGCCATCCGCCGCACCATGGTTGCGGTAGTGGAACATCGAGATATTCCAGCGACCACCCAGCTTGTTGAGGAAATTGAACAGCGCCCCCGGGCGTTCCGGGAATTCGAAGCGCAGCACTACTTCGTCGATAACGTGCGCCGCGTGCCCACCCACCATGTGGCGGATGTGCAGCTTGGCCAGTTCGTTGTCGGTCAGGTCCAGTACCGGGAAGCCTTGCTCGGTCAGGCTGGCGATCAGCGCGCTGCGCGGGTCGTTTTCCGGGTGCGTTTGTACGCCAACGAAGATGTGCGCTTCGCTGCCGGTGTTGTAGCGGTAGTTGAATTCGGTGATCTGGCGCTTGCCAATGGCTTCGCAGAACGCCTTGAAACTGCCCGGTTTCTCGGGGATGGTCACCGCGATGATCGCTTCGCGGCCTTCGCCCAGCTCGGCGCGTTCGGCGACGTGGCGCAAGCGGTCGAAGTTGACGTTGGCGCCGGAGTCGATAGCCACCAGCGTCTGGCCGCTGACGCCCCGCGACTCGACGTATTTCTTGATCCCGGCCACGCCCAACGCGCCGGCAGGTTCGGTGATCGAGCGGGTATCGTCGTAGATATCCTTGATGGCGGCGCAGATCTCGTCAGTGCTGACAGTGATCACTTCATCCACGTAGTGCTTGCAGATATCAAAGGTGTGCTGGCCGATCTGGGCCACGGCCACGCCGTCGGCAAACAGCCCCACGGTGGGCAGCACCACACGCTCACCGGCGGCCATGGCGGCTTGCAGGCAGTTGGAGTCGTCCGGTTCGACGCCGATGATCTTGATCTCCGGCCGCAGGTACTTCACGTAGGCCGCGATCCCGGCGATCAGCCCGCCGCCGCCCACCGGGACGAAAATCGCATCCAGGCGCCCCGGGTGCTGGCGCAGGATTTCCATCGCCACTGTGCCCTGCCCGGCAATGGTGTGGGGATCGTCATACGGGTGAATGTAGACATAGCCCTTTTCGTCCACCAGCTTCAGCGAATAGGCCAGGGCTTCGGGGAACGAGTCGCCGTGCAGCACCACTTTGCCGCCCCGTGAGCGCACGCCTTCGACCTTGATTTCCGGGGTGGTCTTGGGCATCACGATGGTGGCTTTGACGCCCAGCACTTTGGCCGCCAGGGCCAGGCCCTGGGCATGGTTGCCTGCCGATGCGGTGACCACGCCGCGTGCACGCTCTTCGTCGCTGAGTTGTGTCAGCTTGTTGTAGGCCCCGCGAATCTTGAACGAGAACACCGGCTGCAAGTCTTCGCGCTTGAGCAAAATACTGTTGCCCAGCCGCTCGGAAAGCTGGCGAGCGGTCTGTAGTGGGGTTTCTACGGCAACGTCGTAAACGCGCGAGGTGAGGATCTTTTTGACGTACTGTTCAAGCATCGGAAAGCATCACTGAGCGGGTTGGGCAGGGCCAAGGAGTCTAACCCGGCTTTTGGCTGGACGACCACACGAATTAAGTGGTTTGAAGGCGTCGAACGCCCTGTGGCGAGGGCGCTTGCGCCCGCTGGGTCGCGCAGCGGCCCCAGAAAAAGCGATGAGCGCTTCGCACTCAAGCGCGAGCTTGCTCCCCCACCACGGTTTCTACGCCTATAATGCCGGCCTTTCGTTCCCTCTCGGCACCCTCGGAGCCCGCATGACCCAGGATCAACTCAAACAGGCCGTGGCCCAGGCCGCTGTCGACCTCATCCTCCCGAAGCTGGATGACAAGAGCATCGTCGGGGTCGGCACCGGCTCAACGGCTAACTGCTTCATCGACGCGCTGGCTCGACACAAAGGCGCGTTCGACGGCGCGGTCGCCAGCTCCGAAGCCACTGCCGCGCGCCTCAAAGGCCACGGGATCCCGGTGTATGAGCTCAATACCGTGAGCGACCTGGAGTTCTACATCGACGGCGCCGACGAAAGCGACGCCCACCTGAACCTGATCAAGGGGGGCGGCGCGGCCCTGACACGCGAGAAGATCGTCGCCGCTGTGGCCAAGACTTTCATCTGCATCGCTGATGCCAGCAAGCTGGTGCCGGTGCTCGGTGCATTCCCGTTGCCAGTGGAAGTCATCCCGATGGCCCGCAGTCATGTAGCCCGCGAACTGGTGAAGCTGGGCGGCGACCCGGTGTACCGCGAAGGCGTGCTGACCGATAACGGCAATATCATCCTCGATGTGCACAACCTGCAGATCACCAACCCGGTGGAACTGGAAAGCCAGATCAACGCTATCGTTGGCGTGGTCACCAACGGTTTGTTCGCGGCTCGGCCAGCGGATGTGCTGTTGCTGGGGACTCCTGAAGGGGTGAAAACCCTGCGGGCTGAATAATCAGGTGACTGTGGCTGACACCTGACCCTGTGGGAGCGAGCTTGCTCGCTCCCACAGGGCTGCGCCAGGCGAGCATCAAGGCTACGGCTTCTTGAATACGTAGAACAGATTCGGCTCGCTCACCACATACAGGTTGCCGTCGTCATCCATGGCGAGGCCTTCGGCCTGGGGTACGGTTTTCTGCAAGCCTTGGCGGCCCTTGCTCAATGACAGCGTGCTCAAGGGGCGGCCGTCGATATCCAGCTCGATGATCAACCGCGACTCATCGGACAGCGCCAGCAAATGGCCGCTGCGCTCATCGTACTGCAAGCTCGAGAGGTCGCGCACGAACAGCCCGGCATCGCGCTTGGGGTTGTTGATCACGTGAACTGCGTAGGATTTTTCTGGATTTTGGTGGGGAAATCCGTGCACTTCATAAATCAGCATCGGGTCGCGTTCCTTGGCCACAAACAGCCGTTTGCCCACCGAGTCGTAAGCCAGCCCTTCGAACCCTTTGTTACCGCTCATGTGCACGCCAAGGGTCATTTGCTCGGCGTCGGCCGCGTCGAGGAATTGGGTGTCGTCCTCGAGGTGAATCTTGATCAGTCGTTGTTGGCGCTCGTCAGTGATGACGTAAGTGTTTTCGCTGATGAACTCCACCGCCTCCGGATCACCGAAGCCGATCAGCGCCACGCGCCGCAGGATCTTGCCGTCCAGTGACAGCTCGATCAGCTCGGCGTTCTTGTTGGTAACGGTGAAGAGACTCTCGCGTACCGGGTCGAATGTCAGCGCCGAAACGTCGTCGTCCAGGCCTTCGATCGCCTGCGCCTCCACCGCAACCCGATATTGATCCAGGCCGATGGCCTGTTCGCTAAGGGGGTGCCAGAGGGTATTGAGATTGAACCAGGCGCGTTCGAACAGGCGCAGGTACTGCCCCACAGCGATCGAGAGGGTCAGTGCGATCGTCAGTGCCATCAGAATCAAGGGTTTGGGGCGGGTGAGTCGGCGCATCTGGGTGGGCTCGGATAAGAACAGGCGGTTGGAAATACCACGGTTGCCTGAACTGAAGCTTAATGGCTGTGTGCCACACCCTACAACGAATGAGGAATGGTCCTACAGAGTCAGCCCTGTCAGCGTTGTTTCTCGAAACGATAGAAGAGGTTCGGCTCACTGACCATATAGAGGTTGCCTGCCTCATCGACAGTCACGCCTTCGGCACGGGGGATCGTGTCTTTCAGGCCATTGAAACCACCCAGTAGCGTCATGAAGCTGACCTGCTCACCTTTTTCGTCCAGCTCCAGCAGCAGATGGGAGTCGGCCGAAAGCACTAGCAGGTGTCCGGTACGCGGGTCGATTGCCAGGGCGGAGAGGTTACGCAGGTCCAATTCATTGCTGGTGTGGATCTGCTTGTCGCCCTGGAGCAAGCGGCTGCCGTCGCTTTTCCAGGTGAACAGCGCTGGCGGGCGTTCTTCCCCGAGCACCAATTGCTGGTTACGCGGATCCCAGACGACCGCCTCGAACCCCTTGTTCTGGTTCTTTGACGGGCCGAGGTCATAGTGAGGGAAGTCTGTATTGTTCAGTTCGCGGGTGTCGGCATCGACGTGGACGATGGTCAGCGCGTGATTGCGCTCATCGGTAATGGCCAGCAGGCCGTTTTCCATATAGGCCACGCCTTCGGGATTGCTCCAACCCACCAATGGGATTTTGCGCAGTACGTCACCTTGCAGGCTCAGCTCCACCAGGAACGGGTTTTTGCCCATGACCGCGAACAGGGTCTTGGTCTGCGGATTGTAGGTCACATCGGACGCCTCATCCTTCTCCATGCCTGGCAGTGGCTTGGCGTCGATCACCGCGCGGTAGTCCGGTAGCCAAGTGCTTTCCTGGCGTTGGGCGGGGCTTTGAAAATGTTCCGACAGCCAAAGCAGGGCCCGATCATCCCAATGCATCGCAAACGCCAAGCTGTAGGCGGCACCCAGCACCAGCAGCAACCAGGCGTACCAGGGTAGGGCGAAGCGAGAGCGGATGGGTTTGACGGGGGGCAGTGCTTGGGTCTTGGCCATCGGGGAATGCGTTCCAGATAATTCGGTTACGGGAATGGCTGGCTCAGATGCCGCATTCCTCGGAATTATCCGGATGGCATGTGAAAAAAACGGTAAATGGTGGGAGACCAACCGTACCCTGTGGGATCGAGCTTGCTCGCGATGAGGTCATCGCAGCCAATATTGATGTTGGCTGGCACACCGCAATCGCGAGCAAGCTCGCTTCCGCAGGACGTACACAGGGCAGCGGTTAGCGAACGCTGCTTTCGAAGCGGCTCGCCCCTGGCAGTTCCAATACCAGTTCATCGCCCACATTCAGCGGCCCGACGCCCGCCGGGGTACCGGTGAGGATCACGTCGCCGGCCTGCAGCGAGAAGCAGCCGGCCATGTATTGGATCATCGGCACGATAGGGTTGAGCATCAGGCTGCTGTTGCCGTCCTGGCGCACTTCACCGTTGATGGTCAGGCGAACGGGGATATCGGTCAGGTCGGCAAAGGTGCCGCTCGACACGAACGGTGCGAGCACTGCCGCGCCGTCGAAGGACTTGGCCACTTCCCAGGGCAGGCCCTTGGCCTTGAGTTCGGCCTGCTTGTCCCGCAGGGTCAGGTCCAGGGCCGGAGCGAAGCCGGAGATGGCGTCCAGCACTTCTTCGACACTCGGGCGGGTCGACAATGGCTTGCCGATCAGCACGGCGATTTCCGCCTCGTAGTGCACCGAGCCGCGCTCGGTCGGAATGCTGAAGCCGCCTTCCAGTGGCACCACGCAACTGCCGGGCTTGATGAACAGCAACGGTTCGGTGGGCACCGGATTATCCAGTTCCTTGGCATGTTCGGCGTAGTTACGGCCAATGCACACCACTTTCCCTACCGGGAAATGAATACGGGTACCGTCGACATACTGGTGCTGATAGCTCATTACCGACTCCTGCTTCTGGGATTCATCAGGTGTTTTTTAAACCGCGAAAATCTTGCCCGGGTTCATGATGCCGTTCGGGTCGAATACGGCCTTCACGGCTTTCATGTATTCGATTTCCACTGGCGAACGACTGTAGGTCAGGTAGTCACGCTTGGTCATGCCCACGCCGTGCTCGGCGGAAATCGAGCCGTTGTACTTCTCGACGGTTTCGAAGACCCATTTGTTCACGGTCGCGCACTTGGCGAAGAACTCATCCTTGCTCAGGTTTTCCGGCTTGAGGATGTTCAAGTGCAGGTTGCCGTCGCCAATGTGGCCGAACCAGACGATTTCGAAATCCGGATAGTGTTCGCCGACGATCGCATCGATTTCCCGCAAAAACGCTGGGACTTTCGAGACGGTAACCGAGATGTCGTTCTTGTACGGCGTCCAGTGGGAAATGGTTTCGGAGATGTATTCGCGCAGCTTCCACAGGTTCTGCAACTGGGTTTCGCTCTGGCTCATCACACCGTCCAGCACCCAGCCTTGCTCCACACAATGTTCGAAGGTTTCCAGGGCGTGGTTGGCGACTTCCTCGGTGGTGGCTTCGAATTCCAGCAGGGCGTAGAACGGGCACTCGGTTTCGAACGGTGCTGGCACGTCGCCACGGCCCAGCACCTTGGCCAGGGCTTTGTCGGAGAAGAATTCGAAGGCGGTCAGGTCGAGCTTGCCCTGGAAGGCGTGCAGCACGGGCATGATCGAGTCGAAGTCCGAGGTGCCGAGCACCATCGCCGTGAGGTTTTTCGGGGTGCGGTCCAGGCGCATGGTGGCCTCGACCACGAAGCCGAGGGTGCCCTCGGCGCCGATGAACAGCTGCCGCAAGTCGTAACCGGTGGCGTTCTTGATCAGGTCCTTGTTCAACTCCAGCAAGTCACCCTTGCCGGTGACGACTTTCATGCCGGCAACCCAGTTACGGGTCATGCCGTAACGAATGACCTTGATCCCGCCGGCATTGGTGCCGATATTGCCGCCAATCTGGCTGGAACCGGCCGAGGCGAAGTCTACCGGATAGTACAGGCCGTGTTCTTCCGCCTTGTTCTGCAATTGTTCGGTGACTACGCCCGGCTGGCAGACGGCGGTGCGGTCTGTGAGGTTCACGTCGAGAATCTGGTTCATGTAGTCGAATGACACGACCACCTCGCCGTTGGCCGCCACAGCTGCGGCGGAAAGCCCGGTGCGTCCGCCCGATGGCACCAGCGCAACCTTGTGCGCATTGGCCCAGCGCACGATGGCCTGGACCTGCTCGGTGGTCTTGGGGAAGACAATGGCGCTTGGCGCCGGGGCGAAGTGCTTGGTCCAATCCTTGCCGTAAGCGTTCAGGGAGTCGGCATCGGTCAGGACCTTGCCAGGCTCAACCAGGGTCTTCAGCTCATCTATCAGGGCAGGATTGGTCATCGACAGAACTCTCGAACAATTCATGGTCATCCTGAGAACGCTTCACGTCGCAGGAATGAGTGTTTAGCGGGGTGCATATGCTAGCATACCGACCCCGCAGCGTAGTGCCCAACGGCTGTTCTGCGGCGACGGCTGTCACGCCGGTCGGGTCAGCATGCGCTGTCCGATTCCCTGCCATTTTTCTCCGGGACACAGGTTTACGCAGATGAGCAAGACTTCTCTCGATAAGAGCAAGATCAAGTTCCTTCTTCTCGAAGGCGTCCACCAATCGGCTGTCGACGTCCTCAAGTCGGCGGGCTACACCAGCATCGAGTACATCACCAGTTCTCTGCCGGAAGCCCAGCTCAAGGAAAAGATCGCTGATGCTCACTTCATCGGCATTCGCTCCCGTACGCAATTGACCGAAGAGATCTTCGACCACGCCAAGAAACTGGTCGCGGTCGGCTGCTTCTGCATCGGCACCAACCAGGTTGACCTCAACGCGGCGCGCGAGCGCGGTATCGCGGTGTTCAACGCGCCGTACTCCAACACCCGTTCCGTTGCCGAGCTGGTATTGGCCGAAGCGATCCTGCTGCTGCGCGGCATCCCTGAGAAAAACGCGTCCTGCCACCGTGGCGGCTGGATCAAGAGCGCGGCCAACTCTTTCGAAATCCGCGGCAAGAAACTGGGGATCGTCGGCTACGGCTCGATCGGCACCCAGCTGTCGGTACTGGCTGAAGGCCTGGGCATGCAGGTGTTTTTCTACGACACCGTGACCAAGCTGCCGCTGGGCAACGCCACCCAGGTCAACAACTTGCACGAGTTGTTGGGCATGTCCGACATCGTGACCCTGCACGTGCCGGAAACCGCTGCCACCCAGTGGATGATCGGCGAGAAGGAAATCCGTGCCATCAAGAAGGGCGGGATCCTGATCAACGCCGCTCGTGGCACCGTGGTCGAGCTCGACGCCCTGGCCGAAGCGATCAAGGACAAGCACCTGATCGGCGCCGCCATCGACGTGTTCCCGGTGGAGCCACGCTCCAACGACGATATCTTCGAAAGCCCGCTGCGTGGCCTGGACAACGTGATCCTGACCCCGCACATCGGCGGCTCCACCGCTGAAGCCCAGGCCAACATCGGCCTGGAAGTGGCGGAAAAACTGGTCAAGTACAGCGACAACGGTACTTCGGTATCGTCGGTGAACTTCCCGGAAGTGGCCTTGCCGGCTCACCCTGGCAAGCACCGCCTGTTGCACATCCACGAGAACATCCCGGGTGTGATGAGCGAGATCAACAAGGTCTTCGCCGAAAACGGCATCAACATTTCCGGTCAGTTCCTGCAGACCAACGAGAAAGTCGGCTATGTCGTGATCGACGTCGACGCCGAATACTCGGACCTGGCGCAAGAGAAGCTGCAGCACATCAACGGCACGATTCGTTGCCGCGTGTTGTTCTAAGCAGGCCTGGCTTGCAATAAAAAAACGGGAGCCCCGCAGGGGGCTCCCGTTTTTTTCTGTCGAACACATAACCGGTGGGAGCGAGCTTGCTCGCGATTGCGGTGTGTCAGAAGCAGATCTATCAACTGAACCACCGCTATCGCGAGCAAGCTCGCTCCCACAAAAGGCCTGCAGTGTGTCGGTCGGTGCTGTTACTTCACGTTCACCGTGATCTTCTTGGAAACGATCGGTGGGTCGAACGGCATATGGCCGCTGTCACCCAGTTCCAGCTGCAAGGTATGCTTGCCCGGGGCCAGTTTGATGTCGGCCTGGGTTTGTGCCTTGCCAAAGTGCATGTGGTTGGCGTCGTTTGGAATCGGCGCACCTTCGGCAGGCAATTTGTCCACATCGATCAGCAAATGGTGATGGCCTGTATTTTTAGTCACGTCGCCCGCCGGTGCCAGGGCGATTTCCTTGACGCCGAACTTGACGGTGAATGCCTGGCCGACGGTGGCGCCGTCTTCCGGGGATACGATGAACACTTCTGCGCCTTTCGGCGCTGGAGTTGCGGCGGTTGCCAGCACGGAAGCACCCAGTAACAGGCCGGCCAATGCCGCACGAGACATAAAGCTTTTCATTTTTTTCTCCAGTTTTTCCATGAAATCCGCCTGGCCATGACAACTTCATGACCAATCGTTGTCGAAGCCTGCAACAACCATAGCAAAGCGCGCCTGAAACGAGCGTCGCTTGTATAAATTACAAAGGAGTGACCATGCGTTTCCTGCCTGGCCTGATCTGCCTGCTTCCCCTTTTGAGCCCTCTGGCCCATGCCGAACTGATCGACGATATCAATGACCGTGGCGAACTGCGCATTGCCCTCGAGGCCAATACCGCTCCTTTCAACTTCAAGGAAGACGGCAAGCTCACTGGCTTCGAAGTGGAGCTGGGCCAGATGTTGGCGGGTGAGCTCGACGTACAGCCCGATTTCGTAGTCACTGATGCCGGGGACTTGCTCAGTGGTGTGGAAAGCGGCAAGTACGACGTCGCCATCAACCACATAGCAATGACCCCGGAACTGGCGGAACGTTTCGACACCAGCGCCGTTTACAGCCATCCGGATGCACAACTGTTGGCGAGCAAGGAGGAGTCGCCACGTCCGCTGGTCATGGCGCAGTCGTTCCAGCCGCAGGAAAAGAGCGAGCCGGCACCGGACCTGGTGATTCCGTTCCAGAAGGGCAACCCGGCGTTCAAGGCCAGCCTGGACAATGCCCTGGCACGGATCAAGGAGGATGGGCGGTTGGAGCAGTTGTCGCAGAAGTGGTTGGGCAAGCAGCCTGCGGAAAACAATTGATACCCGGATTCAACGCGATACTTTGAGGCGAGGGGATAAATCCCCTCGCCTCAGGGGGGTTGGATCTCAAGCTTTACGCCAGACACTCGCCAGCCAAGGCTGCTGCTCGCGTGGCAGCCCCGCCGGCCGGTAGTAATGCTCCAGCTCCACAAAACCTGCTTCGCTGAGCAGCGTGCGCCACGCCGCCAGGTCGTGATAGGCGCCGAAGCGCTGGCCGTTCCAGCCTTCCTGGTTCTCGCCCCGAGGGTTGGAGCTGAACAGCACGCCACCGGGCTTGAGCGTGGCGTGCAGTTGTTTGAGCACCCGCGGCAGTTCCTGCAGCGGAATGTGAAACAGCACGGCGTTGGCGAAGATCCCGTCGAAGCGTTCGGCCGGCAGGTCGAGTTTCAAGAAGTCCTGTTGCCACACTTCACAGCCGCTGTCCTGGCGCGCCATCCGGGCAAATTCCGCTGAGCCGTCGAGGCCGACCGCGACATGGCCCATGCCGGTGAACGTGCGCAAATCGCGCCCCGGGCCACAGCCGAAATCCAGGATATGCAGCGGTGCCTGGCCCTGGATATGGCGCAGCAACGCGTCGATATTCTGACTGACATCGTGGTCACGGGTGCCTTCGCGAAAGCTATCGGCGACCGCGTTGTAATGGCCCAGGGTGGTAGCCGTGATGGCTTGCAGGTCTTCGGCGGTATGTTTCATGAGTCATGACTGGGTTGGGAGCGTCAGCCGACTATACCGCAAGGACACTGGCGGCTTCGCAGCCAATCGCGAGCAAGCTCGCTCCCACATGAAAAACCCCGCGTCAGCGTTTGTTCAGGCCCCGCGCCAAGCGGTCTCCGCCCAGCTGAATCACCGCCACCAAGGCCACCAGCAACACGATCACCGTGAGCATGATCTGGCTGTCGAAGCGTTGGTAGCCGTAGCGATAAGCGATGTCGCCCAGGCCGCCGGCGCCAATCGCTCCGGCCATGGCCGAGGAGTTGATCATGGTCACCAGGGTGATGGTAAAGCCGCCGACGATCCCGGGCAGGGCTTCGGGCAGCAGTACATGCCAGACGATGTGCCAACGGCGGCAACCCATGGCTTGGGCGGCTTCGATCAGGCCATGGTCGACCTCCCGCAGGCTGACTTCGGCGATGCGGGCGAAGAACGGCGTGGCGGCGATAGTCAATGGAACCACCGCAGCCCAGACGCCGTAAGTAGTGCCGACGATCAGCCGGGTGAACGGAATCAACGCCACCATCAGAATCAGGAACGGTATCGAGCGAAACAGATTCACGAACGCGCCCAAGGCGCGATTCAAGGCTGGCGCTTCATAGATCCCGCCCTTGCCGCTGGTGACCAGGATCACCGCCAGCGGAATGCCCGCCAGCAGCGCGATCAGCGACGACACGCCAACCATCAGGAACGTGTCGATGAAACCCTGCAATAAACGATCAAACCACATAACCCAGCACCTCCACCCGTTGCGCCCAGTTGCCGGCACGTTGACGCAATTCCTCGGCGCCCCATGACGAGCCGCTCACCGCGAGCAGCAATTGCCCCAGCCCGTGGCCCTGAATCCGTTCGATGCCGCCGTGCAACAGCCGTACCCGTCCGCCGAGGGCGCTGAACAACGCCGCGAGGTCTGGCTCGTCACGGCCAACCCCGGTGAATTGCACGCGCAGCACGGTCGCTGCATCCGCCGATGCCGGCTGCGCTTGCAGGCGGCTTTGCAGCTCGTCTGGCACGGCGTGTTGCAATGGCGCCAACAGCGTCCGGCTGACCTCATGTTGCGGGTTGCCGAACACTTCCCAAACCGGGCCCTGCTCGACGATTCGCCCTTGTTCGAGCACCACCACCCGGTCGCAGACTTCGCGAATCACCGCCATTTCATGGGTGATCAGCACGATGGTCAGGCCCAGTCGCTGATTGATCTGGCGCAGCAGACCGAGGATCGATTGGGTGGTCTCCGGATCCAGGGCTGATGTGGCCTCGTCGCACAGCAGAATCTGCGGGTCATGCACCAGCGCCCGGGCAATCCCGACCCGTTGCTTCTGCCCGCCGGAGAGCTGCGCCGGGTAGGCCTTGTGCTTGCCTTGCAAACCGACCAGTTCCAGCAGCTCGCGGACTTTGCGCTGGCGCTGTTCCTTGGGGACGCCGGCGACCTTCAGCGGCAGCTCGACGTTCTGCCACACGGTCTTGGCTGACATCAGGTTGAAGTGCTGGAAGATCATGCCGATGCGTCGGCGCAGTTCCACCAGGCGGTCCTCATCGAACTCGCCGATGTCCACCTGATCGATCAGCACCCGCCCGCTGCTGGGTTGTTCCAGACGGTTGATGGTGCGAATCAGTGACGACTTGCCGGCGCCGCTGCGGCCGATGATGCCGAACACCTCGCCGCGTTGGATCGCCAGGTCGATGCCGTGCAATGCAGCCACCGGACCTTGGCTGCCGTCGTAGGTCTTGCCCAGACCGATGAAACGCACATGGGCACGGTTCAGCTCCGGGTGCAGTTCAGTCTGTTCCGCGCTCTGGAGCGTGGGGGCTTCGTGTCGGAGTCGAGCGTTGACGGCGTTCATGGTCAACCTTCCCAGCCGGCCTGGTAGAGCTTGCCGTGGGCCTTGTCCAGGGCGGCACGCACCGCTGGCGAGTGCTGGTAGATGTCGACGAACTTGGCCAGGCGCGGGTCGTTCTTGCTCTTGGGCTGGATCACGAACTGAATGACGTATTCCTTGTGATCCAGGCCATCGAACAGCAAGGCCGACGAGGCATCGAAGGTCTTGGCCAGGCGGATGTAGGCCGGGTAGCCCTGCACCAGGTCGGCATCTTCATAGGCCCGCACCAGTTGCACGGCTTCGACCTGGAGGATCTTGAGTTTCTTCGGGTTGGCAACGATGTCGTCTTCAGTGGCCTTGTAGCCTACGCCTGGCTTGAGGGTGATCAACCCGGCTTTGGCTAGCAGTTGCAGGCCGCGACCGCTGTTGATCGGATCGTTGGCGATGGCCACGCTCGCGCCCTCGGGCAGTTCGTCGAAGCTTTTGTATTTCTTTGAATAGAGGCCGACGTTGTTGATGATTCCCGGCGCAAAGGGCACCAGGTCGAACCCGGCGGCGGCCTTGGCATTTTCCAGGAACGGAATGTGCTGGAAATAATTCACGTCGATATCACCGGAAGCCAGGCTGACGTTCGGCGCGATCCAGTCGCTGAACTCCACCAGCTCGACTTTCAGGCCTTGCTTGCCGGCTTCTTCCACGGCGGCCTCCAGGGGAATGGCGAACGCGGCGGTAGTACCGATTTTCAACGGTGCATCGGCAGCGAACAGCGCCGAGCTGAACAGGCCGAGGGCCAGGGCCAGTGCTTTGACTGGTAGGGAGAGCGCGTGTTTGGTCATGGTTTTTCCAGTCATTTATAGTCAGGTGCGGTTTTTTTTGGCGAGGGGATCAGTGTCGGTAGGTGGAGCCGGTGTGTCGTCCAGGTAGATGGGCCCCTGCCTGAAACAGCTTTTCGCGCAGGCTGCCGTCGTCGTATTCGGTCTTGTACGCGCCGCGTCGTTGCAGCTCGGGAATCACCAGGTCGATGAAGTCCACATAGCTTTGCGGTGTGACGATGCGGGTCAGGTTGAAGCCATCCAGGCCGGTTTCGGCGATCCATGACTCCAGTTCGTCGGCCACCTGCTCGGGCGACCCCACCACGGTGATGTAGCGACCGCCGAGGGCGTGTTGCTCCAATAATTTGCGCCGGGTCCAATCGTTGTTCTGCAGGGTCTTGGTGGCGGACTGGATGGCGTTGCTCTTGACGTACTGGATCGGTTCGTCCAGTTCGTACTGGGAAAAGTCGATGCCCGTCGACGCGGAAAAATGTGCCACCCCGGCCTCGGCGCTGGCATGGTCCAGGTACTCGGCATGCTTGGCCCAGGCGGCCGCTTCGGTCTGGCCGACGATCACGTTCAGGCCCATGAACACCTTGATGTCTTCGGCGTTGCGCCCAGCCTCGACGGCGCTGGCGCGGACCTTGTCCACCTGGACCTTGGTCGCCGGCTTGTTCTGGCCGCTGATGAACACGCACTCGGCATGCCGCCCGGCAAACAGCAGGCCGCGCTCCGAACTGCCGGCCTGGAACAACACCGGCGTGCGTTGGGGCGATGGTTCACAAAGGTGATAGCCCTCGACCTGATAGAACTCGCCCTGGTGCCGGACCTTGTGCACTTTCTCCGGCTGGGCATAGATCCGCTGCTCACGATCATTGAGCACGGCGTCGTTCTCCCAACTGCCCTCCCAGAGCTTGTAGAGCACTTGCAGGTACTCGTCGGCCTGGTCGTAGCGGCGGTCATGTTCGACCTGCGCAGTCAGGCCCATGGCTTTGGCGGCGCTGTCCAGATAGCCGGTGACGATGTTCCAGCCGACCCGGCCGCGACTCAGGTGATCGAGGGTGCTCATGCGGCGGGCGAACAGGTACGGCGGTTCGTAGCTCAGGTTGGCAGTGAGGCCGAAACCGAGATTTTTTGTCACGGCCGCCATCGCAGACACCAGCATCAATGGGTCGTTGACCGGCAGCTGGATCGACTCTTTGAGCGTGACGTCCACCGACTGCTGGTACACGTCGTAGACCCCGACGATGTCGGCGATGAACAGCCCGTCGAACAGCCCACGCTCGAGCAGTTGTGCCAACCCGGTCCAGTATTCCAGGGTGTTGTACTGGGTCGAGGTGTCCTGGGGATGGGTCCACAAGCCGTGATTGATGTGCCCGATGCAGTTCATGTTGAACGCGTTGAGCAGGATTTTTTTCTTGCCGTGGGCCATTAAATGGTCCCCCGCAGCGGCGGCTTTTCATCGTTGAGGTAGAAGTTACCCACCGCGTGATATTTCCAGCGCACCGGGTCGTGCAGGGTGTGCACCCGGGCGTTGCGCCAGTGGCGATCCAGCCCATATTCGGCCAGGGTCGCCTGGCTGCCAGCCAATTCGAATAGCGTGCTGCTGGCGGCCAGGGAAATTTCGGTGCTGATGGCGCGGGCTTCGGCCACGGCAATCGAGGCGGCGGCGACCGTTTCGGCTTGGGTGTCGGCCTGGGCCCGGTCGAGAAACTTGCCGGCGCGCTCCAGCAGGGCTTCGGCGGCGTGCAGGCGGATGCTCAGTTGGCCGAAACTCTTGAGGGTGTGCGGGTCTTCGGTGGCGACGTCGCTGGTGGCGTCGATCCATGGCCGGGTCTTGCTGCGGACAAAGTGCAGGGCGTCTTCATAGGCGGCGCGGGCGATGCCGGTGTCGATGGCCGCATGGAGAATCTGCGCCAGTGGTCCCACCGGCGTCGGGCGCTCGAAGGCGCTCTGGAAGGGCACGATATCTTCGGCGGCGACGTAGACGTCTTCGAACACCACTGAGCCACTGCCGGTGGTGCGCTGGCCGAAGCCGCTCCAGTCGTCGATGACCGTCAGGCCTTTGCTTTGGCCAGGGACGAATGCCAACTGCTGCACGCCATTTTCATCCACCACCGAGGTGGGAATACGCTGGGCGTAGATCGCTCCGGTGGCGTAGAACTTGCGGCCGTTGATGCGATAGCCCTCGCCGTCGCGGCGCAGTTGGGTGGTGCGGTCGTGGGCGGTCTTGGTGCCGAGTTCGGCCAGGGCGTTACCAAAACGCTGGCCGGCCAGCACTTCGGCGTACAGGCGTTGTTTTTGTGCTTGAGTGCCGTTTACCCGCAGCACTTCCAGGGCGTAGAAATGATTTTGCGGAATCTGCCCCAGCGAGCTGTCGGCCTGGGCAATCAGCGCGATGACTTTGGCCAGCGTGACGTTGGAAACCCCGGCGCCACCATAGGCCTGGGGCACGCTGATACCCCACAGGCCGGAGCGGGAAAACGCCTCCAGCTCCGGGTGCGGCAGGCGGCGCTCGCGGTCGCGCAGGGCACTGTCGCGCTTGAAGTCATCGGCCAGGTCGCTGGCTACGATCAGGGCTTGTTCATCGCTGGTGATCACCGCGACGTGTTGAGAAAGCGTCATGTACTGCTCCAGAGGTCGGGTCGTCAGATCCAGGAATGCCGGGCCGGCAAGGTGCCGTTCAGGTGATAGGCGCCTACGGCGTGATACTTCCAGCGCACCGGGTCGTGCAGGGTGTGCACCCGGGCGTTGCGCCAGTGGCGATCGAGGTTGAATTCGGCGAGGGTGGCGCGGCTGCCGGCCAACTCGAACAGCTTTTCACTGGCTAACAGGGCGATCTCGGTGGTGAGCACCTTGGCCTCGGCCACGGCAATCGAGGCGCGGGCAGCAGACAGCGCGGTGATCGGGGCGGCGCTGACCTGGTCCAACACGTGTCCGGCTTTGCGTAACAGAGCTTCAGCGGCGTGCAGCTCGATTTTCAGCTTGCCGATGTCGGCGATCACGTACAGGTCATCGCTGGCCCGCTCGACCTTGGCGTCGATCCAGGGTCGGGCCCGTTCACGCACGAAGGCGATGGCGTCGTCGATGGCGCCACGGGCAATGCCCGCGTCAATGGCGGCCTGGATCAGTTGCGAAATCGCGCCTTGGACATTCGGCGTTTCGTTGATACGCCAGTTATCCAGCACCAGTTCGGCGTCGACCCGCACATTGTTCAGCAGCACAGTGCCGCTGGCCGTGGTGCGTTGGCCGAAACCCGACCAATCGTCGACGATCCGCAGGCCCGGAGTGCCACGGCGCACGAACGCCAACACTTGCCGGCCTTCGTCATTCAGCGCCTTGACCGCCACCCAGTGGGCGAACAGCGCGCCGGTGGAATAGAACTTCTGACCGCTGATGACAAAACCGTCACCGTCAGCGGTGATCCGTGCCTTGAGTTCAAGGGTATTGCGGGTACCACGCTCCGGCCCGGCATTACCGATGCGCCAGCCTTCGAGCACGCTCTGCAACAGGATTTTTTTCTGCCGTTCGGTGCCTGTGCCGAGGATCAGGTGGAGTACGCCGAACTGGTTCTGCGGAATTTGCCCAAGGGCCGGGTCGGCAGCGGAAATGATCGCGAACACGTCGGCAAGGGTGGCGAACGAAACTTGTGGGCCACCGTATTCCCGAGGGATGGCGATGCTGCCCAGCCCACTGCGGGTGAATTGCTCGATCTCCGACCATGGCAGCTTGCGTTGTTGATCGCGCCGCGCGGCCTGCCGACGGGCGACCTGTGCCAGATCTTGGGCCGCTTTGATGGCCTCGGCATCGTTGCGCAGCACCTGTGCGGGCAGCAGCAGTGGTGCGATGTCCAGGTCGCTCTGGACCTTTGCTTGCGCCAGATCAGACATCACAGCCACTCCGTGGCTGCAAGCAGTGCCGTGGCGCTCTGCACTGGGGTGATTGCGTTGCGTTCCATACCCACCTCACATCTCAAGAAAACGCCGCGATGAAGGCGACGAGCGAAAATCAAGAATGTCCGGTGGTCCGGTTTATATACCCTAAGCGTGTGTAAATTATTTTTGAACTAACTTTTAGGAATATGTATAGGCTGGATTTAAATTGGGGCTATACGCGCACTGGGGCGAAGCGGCTTTTGTAGCGAGCGAGCAAGCCCCCTCGCTACAAAAGCGTTCCTCGCAAAAGTCCCGTATCAAGTTTTTTTGCGGCGCGGCTCAGCCGCCATGAGGGCTTCTTTGGGCGGGGTTTTCAGGTAGGGATTGATACAGCCGATCTTCAGTGTCCGCGGCGGCGCCCAGTGGGAGTTGTTGCCCACGCGGTCGAGGATGCAATAGGTCACTTCCAGGCGCAGGTCTTCCCCGGCTTCGAGAATGATCTGTGGCGGCACCCAGATGTTGATCGGCTGGCCTACCTCGCACGGTTTGATCCGGGGCAGGTCCATGCGTACATCGCCCCAGCGCAGGGTGACCGCATCGTCGGCGGCCATGTTCAGGTAGGGTTCGATAGTCAGCGGTACGCCGCGTTTGATCTGGCTCGGGTTCACGCCCTGACGCCGGATGGCTTCGGGAATACGCACCGGCGCCAGCCCTTGGTTTTCGTCGCCGCTCAGGGCTGACGGGTGGCCGCCCGGGGAGTCGAGCTTGACGTACACCCGTCGCGCTGCGGACAGTGCCGGTCCACGCCCGACCTGCATCACGCGGTAGTGGATGCACGAGGTCCCGCTGACGATGAAACTCTCCGGTACCCGCAGCGTAACGCTGCCTTGCAAGTCCGCCTGCGAGAGCAGGCGGGAACCCACGTAGCAGTTGTCCCAGAACAGTTCGATCAGATCTCCCGCGTCCATGCCGGGGTAGGGGGCAATGGCAATCTCCAGGTGAGCGGCGCTGGTGCGGTTGATGCCGTTGTGGCGGGTATTGGCCAGGTTGGGGGCGGCCAGTTCAGGAATATTCGACGTACATGTCATGGTGCTCTCCTTGATGCTTGAAAACGAAGTCCGTTTCGGGAAGATCAAAGGCGCTTTGATAATCGCGACATATTTTTATGTGCGCAGTCGTGATGGCTGACTGTAGTTAATCACTGCGCAGAATCAAATAATGCGCGTCGCCTGTTGGCCACTAGATAAGGGGTCCGTAGTTTCAGTGTCAATAGAGGCCCTTGCTTAATAATTGATTGTATAAGGCTTCAGAAATGTCCTACGCACCGGTGCCAATAATGCCTGGCGTCGAAGGCCCTTTTCCTAGGCTTGCCTTTTTTGCGTAAAGCGCTTGAAGGCGCCCTGGGGACTAAATTGGATCGCTGCCCAGATCGAAGGAAGTGTTACGGTGGGTATGCGCATGTTGCACATCTTAAATGTCGGCACGCTTGTTGAACGCCGTGCGCGTTGCAAGTTGTCTCGCTATTGATAAGTTGCAGGCCGTTCGATGTTGGCTCTGTTGCAGTTGTTTCACTTCCGTCCCTGGAAGTGAGGCAGCTGTAATAACTTACTGGGCGCCGTGTCCGGCCGAGAGGAACTTGCTGAGAAACTGTCGAGTGCGTTCTTCCTTGGGGGCTGCAAACAACGCCTTGGCTTCGCCTTGTTCGACGATCACACCCTTGTCGAAAAACACCACGCGGTTGGCCACGTCCCGGGCGAAGCCCATTTCGTGGGTCACGATGACCATGGTGCGTTTTTCTTCGGCCAAGCCGCGAATGGTTGCCAGGACTTCGCCCACCAGTTCCGGGTCCAAGGCCGAGGTCGGCTCGTCGAACAGGATCACCGCGGGCTCCATCGCCAAGGCTCGGGCGATCGCCACACGTTGTTGCTGGCCGCCGGAGAGGCGCCGAGGGTAGGCGTCTTCCTTGCCAGACAGGCCTACCTTGGCCAACAGTTTGCGGCCCAGTGCTTCGGCTTCTGCGCGCGGGGTCTTTTTCACCACCAGCGGACCCTCGATCACGTTCTCCAGCGCAGTGCGATGGGGAAACAGATTGAAGTTCTGGAACACAAAACCCACCTGCTGGCGCAAGCGACGCACCAGATTCTGCTGCTGGTTCAACGGACGGCTGCCATCGATTTCGATGTCGCCGACCTTGATCCGGCCGCTGCTGGGTTCTTCGAGGAAGTTCAGGCAGCGCAGGAAAGTGGTCTTGCCCGAGCCACTGGGGCCGATGATCGCCACCACTTCGCCTTCTTCGATCTTCAGGTCGATGCCGTTGAGCACCACCTGACCCTTGAACTGCTTTGTCAGTTTTTCCACGACAATCATGGGTCAGGACTCCTGGTCATGCCGATTGACCCGGGCTTCCAGGACGTTCTGCAGGTGCGAGAGCACGCTCGCCAGAATCCAATAGATCAGCGCGGCGGCAAGGTACATGGTGAAGATTTCGAAGGTCCGCGCAGTGATCAACTGTGCCTGGCGGAACAGCTCGGGTACCTGGATGGTCGCCGCCAACGCGGTGTCCTTGACCAGGGAAATGAAGCTGTTGCCCAGTGGCGGCAGGGCCGTGCGTGCGGCTTGCGGCAGGATGGCCCGGCGCAGGGTCTGGGCGCGGGTCATGCCGATACTCGCCGCCGCTTCCCACTGGCCGCGCTCGATGGAGCTGATGGCGGCCCGCAGGATTTCACAGGCATAGGCGGCCATGTTCAGCGAGAAGCCGATCAGGGCAGCCGGCAGCGGGTCCAGCTCGACACCCAGTTGCGGTAAGCCGTAATAGATCACGAACAACTGCACCAGCAGCGGCGTGCCGCGAAAGAACGACACGTAGATGCGGGCGATCCAGCTCACCAGTTTGAAGCGCGACAAGCGCATCAACGCCAGGCCGAACCCCAGCAGCAGGCCGAAAAACATCCCGCCCAGGCTGAGGATGACCGTGTAATACGCGCCCTTGAGCAGGAAGGGCGCGGAGTCCAGCGCGAGTTGAAAAGCCTCTTCCATTATTGAGTGACGTCAGCGCTGAAGTATTTTTCCGAGAGCTTTTTCAGCGTGCCGTCGGCGCGAAGTTTGTCGATGGCCTTGTTCACCGCGTCCAGCAGTTCAGGCTCGCCTTTGCGCAGGGCAATACCGGACTCCTGGCGGGAGAACGCTTCGCCGGCGGCGGCAGTGTCCTTGGCTTTCTTGGCATATTCGAGCGCGGCGAGGCGGTCGATCAGGATGGCGTCGATACGGCCAACGCGCAGGTCCTGGAATTTGGTCGGGTCATCTTCGTAGGTACGTACGTCAGCGCCGGGAACATTGGTTTTCACCCATTGTTCGTAGTTGGTGCCCAGGCCTACGCCGACTTTCTTGCCTGCCAGGTCAGCGGCGGTCTTGATGGTGTCTTTATTCTTGGTCAGGGTCAGCGCCTGAATCCCGGAAACGGTATATGGCGTGGAGAAGTCATATTTTTTCTTGCGCTCTTCGGAGATGGTCACTTGGTTGACCACGGCGTCCAGGCGCTTGGATTCCAGCGCCGCGAGGATGCCGTCCCATTTGGTCGGTTGCAGCTTGACCTTTACGCCCAGTTCCTTGGCCAGGGCTTCGGAAAACTCCACTTCGAAACCGGCCAACTTGCCGTCGGCGTCGACGAAACTGAACGGTGGGTAAGTGCCTTCCAGGCCAACGTTGATCACGCCGGCGTCTTTGATTTTTTGCAGTTGCTCACCGGCAACCGCTTGCCCCAACAGGCCGGCGCTCAGTGCCAGGCCCAGCGAACCCACCAACAGGTTGCGACGTAATGCAGAGAAATTCATGACAAGCCCCTGTGTTTTCTTATGAAGACGTTATTTTGGATGAGAAAAGGCGTAGCCGCGATCCGAAAAGATTGCCACATCCTGCCTTAAAGCAACCCGGGCGTCTCGCGGCAAATGCGCCTGTGGCCAGACTATAGGGTGGCGTTTATAGATTGGAAAATAATATTAAATCAATGGTATATGCCTGTTTGGAATGAATGCCTGTGGGAGCGAGCTTGCTCGCGATGGCGGTGGATCAGCCGAAATTTATTCAGCTGACACTCCGTCATCGCGAGCAAGCTCGCTCCCACAGACGTCTCCACTAAGGCTGGAACGCCGCGTTATAGGCAAACAACGCCGGCGCGCCACCGGTATGCAGGAAGAGGATCGGGCCTTCGTCGAAGCGGTCGCGGCCAATCCCATCGAGCAGGCCGGCCATGGCCTTGCCGGTATAGACCGGGTCCAGCAGCAGGCCTTCCTGGCTAGCCAGCAACTTGACCGCTGCCAGCGTACCGGCGTTCGGTTCGCCGTAGCGCGGGGCGAAGTATTCGTCCCACAGGTTCACCTTGAAGGCTGCTGGAACGGCAACATCCAGCAATTGGGCAGTGCGTTCGGCCAAACCCTGGACCTTCGGAAACTGGTCTTCCTCGCTGCGCGAAACGGTGACGCCGATGACGGGAAGCTCCGGCAGTGTTTCACTGAGGGCCAGCGCCAGGCCGCTGTGGGTTCCGGCACTGCCCGAGGCCAATACCACTGCGGCGAAATCAAGCCGGGTGTCTTTGATTTGCTCGGCCAGTTCCAGGCCCGCGCGCACATAGCCCAGCGCGCCCAGAGCGTTGGAGCCGCCGATTGGCACCAGATACGGCTTTTTCCCATTGCTGCGCAGGCGACCGGCGAGGGCCTGGAGCTGCTCATCGGCGTTGTCCAGGTTTTCGACCAATTCGACCTTGGCGTCGAACAGCTCCAGCAACAGTCGGTTGCCGTTGCCCAGGTAATTGCTGTCCTCGGTGCCTATGGGGTTTTCCAGCAACGCCACGCAACCCAGGCCCAGCTTCGCCGCCAGGGCAGCGGTCTGGCGAACATGGTTGGACTGGATCGCGCCGGCAGTGATGAGGGTATCGGCGCCTTGAGCCAGGGCATCGGCTGCCAGGTATTCGAGTTTGCGCAGCTTGTTGCCGCCCAGCGCCAAGGGCGTCAGGTCATCGCGCTTGATATAGATGTCGCGCCCGAGCCAGGTGGAGAGGCGGTCGAGTTTTTCCAGCGGTGTCGGGTGGCCGAGCAGGTCGAGACGATTAAAGCGGGCCAACTGTTGTTTGATCATGGGGCCGTACTGGTTGTAGGAGATGTCTGGACTATAGGCACGGCGATATTCATGGGCAACCGGCAATCGTTTGTCGGAGGGGGACGCATGATTTGTGAGCACCGAAAAACCTGTGGGAGCGAGCTTGCTCGCGATAGCGGTGGTTCAGTTGGCCTATCTATTTACTGACACACTGCAATCGCGAGCAGGCTCGCTCCCACAGGGGCGTGTGGTGTCTGTTGAACACTGAACGAATGCACATCAAGCAGCGTCTACCCTCCCACGGGCTCGCGTAGGAAACGTACCGTCGAACCCTGCGATTAGTCCTTAGCTGCCTATCTATGTTTAACTTGAACGTTCATTCAAGTTAAACCGTCGGTTTGCTGCCCGCTCACAACAGGAGGCTTGCCTTTGCCGAGTCCGTTTTCGATCGTCACTCTTTCCTTTTCCGCGGAGCCTCACTCATGAGTGCCTCGTCCCTTCCATCCAGCGGCCTGGTCCGCATGAATCCGCCAGTGTTTTATTTCGCGGCGACTTTCATCCTGTTGTTCGGCCTGGTGGTCATTGCCGTGCCGGAGCAGGCCGGTGCCTGGCTACTGGCGGCGCAGAACTGGGCGGCCAATACGGTTGGCTGGTATTACATGCTGGCGATGACCCTGTATCTGGTCTTCGTGGTGGTCACCGCCTTGTCCGGCTACGGCAAGATCAAGCTCGGTGCCGACCACGACGAACCCGAATTCAGTTACCTGTCCTGGGCTGGCATGTTGTTCGCCGCCGGCATCAGCATCACGCTGTTTTTCTTCTGCGTCTCCGAGCCGCTGACGCACTTGGTGCAGCCGCCCCAGGGCGAGGCCGGTACCGCTGACGCGGCGCGTCAGGCCATGCAGATTCTGTTTTTGCACTGGGGCCTGCATGGTTGGGGCGTGTTCGCTTTCGTCGGCATGGCCCTGGCGTACTTTGCCTATCGGCACAATTTGCCGCTGGCCCTGCGTTCGGCGTTGTACCCGCTGATCGGCAAGCGCATCAATGGCCCCATCGGCTATGCGGTGGACGGTTTCGGCATCATCGCCACGGTGTTCGGCCTCGGCGCGGACATGGGCTTTGGGGTGTTGCACCTTAACTCGGGCCTCGATTACCTGTTCGGTGTCGCCCACACCCAATGGATTCAAGTCGGCCTGATCGTGCTGATGATGGGCGCGGCGATCATCGTCGCGGTGGCCGGTGTCGACAAAGGCGTACGGGTCATGTCCGACATCAACATGCTGCTGGCCTGTGCGTTGCTGCTGTTCGTGTTGTTCGCCGGACCCACCCAGCATTTGCTCAACACCTTGATCCAGAACATCGGCGATTATCTCGGCGCCCTGCCGATGAAGAGTTTCGACCTGTACGCCTATAACGAACCCAGCGACTGGCTCGGCGGTTGGACGGTGTTCTACTGGGCCTGGTGGATCGCCTGGTCGCCATTCGTGGGGCTGTTCATCGCGCGGATTTCCCGTGGTCGCACCATCCGTGAGTTCGTGTTTGGCGTGTTGCTGATTCCTCTGGGCTTCACCCTGGCGTGGATGTCGATTTTCGGTAACAGTGCCATCGACCAGGTGCTGAACCACGGCATGAGTGCCCTGGGCATGTCGGCCCTGGAAAACCCGTCGATGAGCCTTTACCTGCTGCTGGAAACCTACCCGTGGAGCAAGACTGTCATCGCGGTCACGGTGTTCATCAGCTTTGTGTTCTTTGTCACGTCCGCCGACTCCGGCACTGTGGTGCTTTCGACACTGTCGGCCAAGGGCGGCAATCCCGATGAAGACGGGCCGAAATGGCTGCGGGTGTTCTGGGGCGCGATGACGGCGCTGGTGACCAGCGCGTTGCTGTTCTCCGGCAGCATCGATGCCTTGAAGTCGGCGGTGGTGCTGACCTCGTTGCCGTTCTCGCTGATTCTGTTGCTGATGATGTGGGGCCTGCACAAAGCGTTCTACCTGGAATCCCAGAAACAGATCGCGCAATTGCATTCCCTGGCGCCGGTGTCGGGTTCCCGCCGGGGCACGGGCGGTTGGCGCCAGCGCTTGAGCCAGGCGGTGCATTTCCCATCCCGCGACGAGGTGTACCGGTTCCTCGACACCACGGTTCGTCCGGCCATTGAAGAAGTGAAGGCGGTGTTCGTCGAGAAGGGCCTGACGGTGGTGACCCAGCCAGACCCGGCCAACGACAGCGTCAGTCTGGAAATCGGCCACGGAGAGCAGCATCCGTTCATCTATCAGGTGCAGATGCGCGGCTACTTCACGCCATCCTTCGCCCGGGGCGGCATGGGCTCCAAGGAGCTCAACAACCGTCGTTATTACCGTGCCGAAGTGCACTTGAGCGAAGGCAGCCAGGATTACGACCTGGTGGGCTATACCAAGGAGCAGGTGATCAACGACATCCTCGACCAGTACGAGCGACACATGCAGTTCCTGCATCTGGTGCGCTGATCGAGGCCCAAACCCAGCACACCGATTTTCATCTGCGCCGGCTTCATCGCGAGCAAGCTCGCTCCCACAAGGGCATCACTTAACCCTGTGGGAGCGAGCTTGCTCCGGGCGGCGATCCGACGATGGCGGTATGGCTGGCGGCGCGGAAAAAAACTTCAGACCAGCCCGCCGTTGGCCCGCAGGATCTGCCCGTTCACCCAGCCGGCGGCAGGGCTCACCAGGAAAGAAACAATGTTGGCGATGTCCTGCGGCTGACCAAGGCGTTCCAATGGCGGCATCTTGGCGTAGTTCTGGACCTGTTCTTCACTCTTTCCGTGCATGAACAATTCGGTCGCGACCGGGCCGGGAGCCACGGCATTGACGGTGATCTGGCGGCCGCGCAGTTCCTTGGCGAACACCTGGGTCAGGGATTCCACCGCAGCCTTGCTGGCGATGTAAACCGAGTAGCCGGGCAGGTTCAGGCCCACGGTGCTGCTGGAAAAATTCACGATCCGGCCACCCTCGTTCAGGCGGGTCGCGGCTTCGCGCAGGGTGTTGAACGTGCCACGGGTGTTGATGGCGAACGTCTGGTCGAACAGCTCGTCACTGTGCTGCGCCAGGGGCATCACCTGGAGAATGCCAGCGTTGTTGATCAACACATCGACCTTGCCCAGTTGCGCTTCGGTTTCATCGAACAGACGACGGACATCGGCGGCAGAGGATACGTCTGCCTTGATCGCTATGGCTTGGTGACCTGCCTGGCGCAATTGCACTACCAGTTTCGAGGCTTCGGTGGCGCTGTTGGCGTAGTTGATCGCGACGGCAAAACCTTCGCTGGCCAAATGCTTGGCGATTTCGGCGCCGATGCCGCGAGAGGCGCCGGTTACGATGGCTACTTTGGCTGTTTGAGTCGTCATGGCGGTGTCCTTTTAAAGTGGGTGAAGCCAGGTTCACATGTTTACTCCTGGCGATAAATCCCCGACAGTTGCCTTGACTGTTCAATAATTGCCAACAATAAGGGCGCTGGACTCCGATGGATCAAGTCAAAGCAATGAAGGTCTTCGTGCGCATCTACGAGCGCAGCAGCTTCACGCTGGCTGCCGAAGACCTGAACCTGCCCCGGGCGACGCTGACCTACACCCTCAATCAGTTCGAAGCCTGGCTCGGTGTGCGCTTGCTGGAGCGTAGCACCCGCAAGGTGCGTCCGACCCTCGACGGCGAGGCCTATTACCCACGTTGCGTGCAACTGCTGGCAGAGCTTGAAGAAGCCGAACTGGCGTTTCGCGGTGTGGCGCCCAAAGGCAAGCTAAGGGTGGACCTGCACGGAACCCAGGCCAGGTATTTCGTGATTCCGGCGCTGCCGCAGTTCATGGCCCGCTACCCCGAAATAGAACTGTTCATCAGCGAGGCGGACCGTTTCGTCGACCTGATTGCCGAAGGCGTCGATTGTGTACTGCGCTCCGGTACGCTGACGGATTCGTCATTGATCGGCCGGCGTGTCGCCAATCTTCGGCAGATCACCTGTGCCAGCCCCGGTTACTTGCGCCAGTACGGCGAACCGAAAAGCCTCGATGACTTGAAACATCACAAGGCGGTGAATTACGTCTCGCGGTCCACCGCCAAACTGTATCCGTTTCAGTTCATGGTCGATGGCGAACTCAAGGAGGTACCGATCGGGGGCACGTTGTCAGTGTCTGGCGCGGAAATCTACGCCGCCTCGGCCATCGCCGGCCTGGGCCTGATCCAATGCCCGTATTACCGAATGCATGAGCAGATCCGGCAGGGTTTGATCCAGGAAGTCCTCACCGACACCCCGCCGCCATCCATGCCGGTGTCGGTGCTTTATCCACACAATCGACTCATGTCGCCGCGGGTGCGGGTGTTTGTGGATTGGTTGGCGGAGGTGTTTGCGCAGGCGCGTTGACGCGGTCTCCGATTTCCGGGCACTGCAAGCCCGCTCCCACACCTGATATGCGAACTTTCCGCCTGACCGAGGCGTCTGTGAAATGTTAGCTTCTGCCACCAGCGTCCGAACAGAGAGCCTTTCGATGACCTACACCGCTGCCGAAAACCGCTACGAGTCCATTCCTTACCGCCGCGTCGGTCGCAGCGGGTTGGTGCTGCCGGCGCTGTCGCTGGGGTTGTGGCACAACTTTGGTGACAGCACGCCGATCGACACCCAGCGCGCCCTGCTGCGTACGGCGTTTGACCTGGGTATCAACCACTTCGACCTGGCGAACAATTACGGCCCGCCCTACGGCAGCGCCGAGATCAATTTTGGCCGTTTGCTGCGCGAAGATTTCAAGCAGTACCGCGATGAGTTGATCATCTCCAGCAAGGCCGGTTGGGACATGTGGCCGGGCCCATACGGCCAGGGCGGTGGCTCGCGCAAATACGTGTTGGCCAGCCTTGACCAGAGCCTGCAACGCCTGGGCTTGGACTATGTGGATATCTTCTATTCCCATCGCTTCGACCCCGATACCCCACTGGAAGAAACCGCCAGCGCACTGGCCACCGCCGTGCAGCAGGGCAAGGCGTTGTACATCGGCATCTCTTCGTATTCCGGTGTGAAGACCCGGGAAATGGCCGCGCTGCTCAAAGAGTGGAAAGTCCCGCTGCTGATCCACCAGCCGGCCTACAACCTGCTCAACCGCTGGGTGGAAAAAGACCTGCTGGACGCCACCGATGAACTGGGTACTGGTGTGATTGCCTTCACCCCGTTGGCCCAGGGCCTGCTGACCGACAAGTACCTCAAGGGCATTCCGGCCGATGCACGGGTCAACCGCCCGGGGGGCGGCTCATTGCAGGCTTCGCACCTGTCGCAGGAGAACATCGCCCATGTGCGCGCCCTCAATGAAATCGCTCAGCGGCGCGGCCAGAGCCTGGCGCAGATGGCCCTGGCCTGGACCCTGCGCGATCCACGCGTGACTAGCGCGCTGATTGGCGCCAGCCGGCCGGAGCAGATTATCGAGAACGTCGGAGCGTTGCAGAACCTGAGCTTCAGCGCTGAAGAACTGGCGCAGATCGACCGCTTTGCCCAGGAGGGTGGCATCAATCTCTGGGAAAAGCCTTCGTCGGCGGAATAACACCTCTGCAAGCACGGCGAACACAAAACCTTGTGGCGAGGGGATAAATCCCCTCGCCACAAAGGTGACCCAGGCTCTCAGACTCTTTTTGCCGTTCACCTGAAAAATGGCACATCCCCCAACACCGTCGCCCGGTGCATCACGCGCCGGGCCGGGCGATAGTCGTCCACGGCGAAATGCTGGGTGACGCGGTTGTCCCAGAACGCCACGTCGTTGACTTGCCAGCGCCAGCGCAGGGTGAACTCCGGGCGGGTGGCGTGGGCGAACAGCAGCTTCAGGATCGCCTCGCTTTCGCTTTCCGACAGTTCGTTTATGCGTGTGGTGAAGCCTTCGTTGACGAACAGCGAGCGACGTCCGCTCACCGGATGGGTGCGGATCACTGGATGGGACAACGGTGGGTTTTTCCGCCGCGCTTGTTCCCAGCGCGCCAGGTCCTCGGCGGTGTTGCCAAAGCGTTCCAAGGGAAACGAGCGGGTGAAATCGTGGGTTGCGGTCAGACCTTCCAGCAAGCGCTTCAACGGTGCCGACAAGGCCTCGTAAGCTGCAATGCCACTGGCCCACAAGGTATCGCCACCGAACGCCGGCAGCAGCTTGGCGCTGAGCACCGCGCCCAGGGCGGGGGTCGGTAAAAAGGTCACGTCGGTGTGCCACACCGCGTTGTCGCGAACATCGGTGACGGCGGTGTCGAGCACCAGCACCTCGGGCTGCTCCGGCACGTTGGGGTAGATCGGGTGAATGTGCAGGTCGCCAAAATACCCGGCGAAGCGCGCTTGCTGCGTCGGCTCGATTGGCTGGTCGCGAAAGAACAGCACCTGATGCTCAAGCAGGGCCTGCTCGATGATATCGCGATGTTCCTGGCTCAGGGGCTGGCTGATGTCGATCCCGCTGATCTGCGCACCAAGGGCGATGCTCAAAGGGGTAATGGTCGGGCGGTTCATTGTCGTGTTCTCGCAGTGGGGCGCCGAATGGTCGGCGTGGTCATTCGCTATCAATGGGCCTGGCCGTGCCACGGCACCCATTTGCGTTGCAGGGCGCGCAAACCCATCTCCATGGCGAAGGCGATCAGTGCGATCACCAGAATCCCCAGCACCACCACGTCTGTGACCAGGAACTGCGCTGCTGACTGAACCATGAACCCCAGGCCACTGGTGGCGGCAATCAGCTCGGCGGCCACCAGCGTCGACCAACCGACGCCCAGGCCAATGCGAATGCCGGTGAGGATGTCCGGTAACGCACTGGGCACGATCACGTGGCGAATCAACTGGGCTCGCGTGGCGCCCAACGATTGCGCGGCCCGCAACTTGGCCGGGTCGACGGTGCGCACACCCGTGGCGGTGGCGATGGCAATCGGCGCGAAGATCGCCAGGTAAATCAGTAGCACTTTCGACAACTCACCGATGCCGCACCAGATGACGATCAACGGCAGGTATGCCAACGGTGGAATTGGCCGGTAGAACTCGATCAATGGATCGAGCACGCCGCGAGCGACACGGTTGGCGCCGATGGCGATACCCACCGGCACCGCGGTCAGCACGGCGAACAGCAGGCCCACGCCGATTCGCTGAAGGCTGGCTGCCAAATGCTGCCAGAGGGTGGAGTCCATGTAGCCGCTGGTCGCCAGCAGCCAGCCCTTTTGCAGTACGGCAGAGGGCGAGGGCAGGAACAGCGGTTCGATCAGGCCACTGGCGGTGACGGCCCACCAGATCGCCAGCAGCGCGATCAGGGTCAAGCCGCTGATCCAGCGCGTACTCAGGTTGGACCTCGGGTCGATGGCCGTGCGCTTGGTTGCCGCTTCACTGACCACGGCTGGAACTTCGTAGCTGCTCATGCGCGCTCCTGTGGCCGAGTGGCGCTGCGTTGGGCGAACACCTTGGCGAGTACATGCTCGCGGGTTTCGATAAAACGTGGGTCGGACTTGATCGACCGCGCCGATTCCCCGGCCGCGTAGCGCTGGCCGAAGTCCAGGCTCAGGCGCTCGACGATCTGCCCTGGGTTGGGCGCCAGCAGAATCAGGTCGGTGGCCAGGAACACGGCTTCTTCGATGTCATGGGTAATGAGAAACACCGGTTTGTCGGTGCGCTGCCAGACTTGCAGCAGCAGTTCCTGCATCTGCTCGCGGGTGAAGGCGTCCAGTGCGCCGAAAGGCTCGTCCATCAGCAGCACGCGCGGCTCGGCTGCCAACGCCCGGGCCAGGCCCACACGCTGCTTCTGGCCACCGGAGAGCTGCCAGACGCGGCGTTGGTCGAAACCGGCCAGGTCCACCAGGGCGAGCATTTCCCGGGCTCGGGCCTCACGCTTTTCCTTGGCGACCCCGGCCAGTTCCAGGCCGAAGCCGACGTTTGCCAGCACGTCCTGCCAGGGCAGCAACGCATCGTCCTGGAACACTACGCCGCGTTCGGCACCCGGGCCCTTGACGGGTACACCGTCGAGGGTGATCTGCCCGGCGCTGGGCTCGACGAATCCGGCAATCAGGTTCAACAACGATGTCTTGCCGCTGCCGGACGGGCCGAGGGCAACCAGCAATTGCCGGGGCCCCAGGGTCAGGGAAATATCCGCCAGCACAGGTTCCGCTGCGCCGGGGTACTGTGCGCTGATGCGCTCCAGCTGTAGCAAAGCCATCGCCGTGACTCCTTCTATTGTTCGATCACTGGGTGATGTATTTGGCGCTGACAAAAGGCGCGTAGTCCGGCAGCACGGCTTCGACCTTACCCTGCTCTTTGAGGAAGGCTGCGGTGTCGGTGATGGCTTTGGTGGTCGGAGCACCGAGGCTCACGACCTGATCGGCTGCCAGGGGAAACACGTTGCCTTGCAGCAACAGCGGGATGTCGCTGGCCTTGGCGCCGGAGAGTTTCACCAGTTTGTCGATATTGGACGCATCGGCCAGCCAGGCTTGTGGGTCCTTGCGATACCGGGCATAGGCATCCAGGGTGACTTTGGCGAAGGCTGTGACAATTTCCGGATGCTTCTGAGCGAAGTCCTTGCGCACGATCCAGGCGTCGAAGGTCGGTGCGCCGAACTGGGCCAGTTCTGCGGAGCTGATCAGTACCTTGCCGTTTTCCTTGGCCACGCCCAGGGCCGGGTCCCAGACGTAGGTGGCGTCGATGTCGCCGCGCTTCCAGGCCGCAATGATGGCCGGTGGCGCGAGGTTGAGTACGGTGACTTTCGACGGGTCGATGTTCCAGTGCTTCAGCGCGGCGAGCAGGCTGTAGTGCCCGGTGGACACGAAGGGTACGGCGATCTTTTTGCCGATCAGGTCTTGAGGGGTCTTGATCCCGGAACCGTCGCGGGCTACCAGGGCTTCGGCGGCGCCGATCTGGGTGGCGATGAGGAAGGTTTCCACCGGGACCTTGCGGGTGATGGCCGCGGTCAACGGACTGGAACCGAGGTAGCCGATCTGCACGTCGCCCGAGGCGATGGCGGTGATGACATCGGCGCCGTTGTCGAATTTGCGCCAGTCGATCTTGGCTTGGGTGGCTTTTTCGTAGGCGCCATCGGCCTGGGCGACTTTGGCCGGGTCGACGGTGGTCTGGTAAGCGACGGTCAGGTCGGCCGCCTGGGCAAAAAGGCTCGCTGCGGCCAGGGAGGCGACCGCGAGAAGGCGAAGGGGGGAACGCAACGTCATGGGAAAGCTCCTCGACAGGTCGCCGGAGATTCGGCGTTCGAAGAGACTAAATGATCTAAGAATTCAAAAATAAATAACTTTTTCGAATGAGCTTATTTGCGAAAAATTCTATGCATCGGGCAGAAGTAGGGCTTGCCTGCAGCTTTTGTGGCGAGGGATAAATCCCCTCGCCACAAAAGCTGCACTTTCACGCAGGAGCCATGGAAATGTTTGGTCAGTTACTGATCGCCAGAATGCTCGCCTGATACGAACCCACGAACACATCGAAATCCCCCACCTCGTTCTGCTCCAGCTCAGTTTGCTGAACCAGGGATTCACGGGCGGCGTCTTCGAAGGCTGTCTGCTCCTGGGTTGGCAATGGCTCGGCGCGGAAGTATTCGGCGTGGGCTTTGCTTTGGCGCAGGGAGAACTGGGCAAAGCTTTCCTGATGCTCGGCCATGGCCGCCAGCACTTGGGCGGAGGGCGTCAGGGAGGGATCACGGACCTTCGCCAGTTGCGCGTCCAATGCCTGGCGGTGGGCGTCGCCACCGTGACTCTGGTCGAGCAGCGAGGCCAGCGGCGCGATTTTTTCCAGCAATTCGATGGCCCAGGCCTGCATGTCCACCGCTTGGCCTTGCCGCTGCAATTGCAGGCCAGGCTTGCGACCTTCCTTGACCACCGTCAGGAAGTTGCTCGTGGCGTTGCTGCACTCATTGTTTTCCAGCTGCGGGCTGTCGTTGAGGCCGCAATACAGCAGGAACGCATCGAGAAACCGCGATTCGGTGAGGTCGATGCCCATCGGCAGAAACGGGTTGATGTCCAGGCAACGCACTTCGACGTACTGGATGCCCCGGGCCATCAAGGCCTGGATCGGCCGCTCGCCGGTGTAGGTCACACGTTTGGGCCGGATGTTGGAGTAGTACTCGTTTTCGATCTGCAAGATGTTGGTATTGAGCTGCACCCACTCGCCGTTCTGGTGAGTGCCGACTTCAACGTAGGGCGCGTAGGGCGTTGCCACCGCTTTGCGCAGGCTATCGGTGTAGCTCGTCAGGTCGTTGTAGCACGGTGTCAGGCCGGCTTGGGCGTTGCTCTGGTAGCCCAGGTCGCTCATGCGCAGGCTGGTGGCGTAGGGCAGGTACAAGGTGTCCGGATCCAGTTGTTCCAACTGGTGCGGGCGACCGCGCAGGAAACCGGCGTCCAGGGCCGGCGAGGCGCCGAACAGGTACATCAACAACCAGCTGTAGCGGCGGAAATTGCGGATCAGTGCGATGTAGGCCGACGACTGGAAGTCACGGTCGCTGACCTCGACGCCTTCGGCCTGCCGGAGCAAGGGCCAGAGCTTTTCCGGCAGGGAAAAGTTGTAGTGGATCCCGGCGATGCACTGCATGGTCTTGCCGTAGCGCAGGGCCAGGCCCTTACGGTAGACGTACTTGAGCCGACCGATATTCGAGGTGCCGTAGTAGGCGATCGGGATGTCTTCTTCTTCCGGCAGCGGGCACGGCATCGAAGGACTCCACAGGTACTCGTCACCGAGCTTGCTGTAGGCAAACCGATGGATTTTGTCGAGGCTACGCAGGGTATCGGCTGGGTCGGCCAGGGCCGGGGTGATGAACTCCAGCAACGACTCGGAATAGTCCGTGGTGATCTGTTCGTTGGTCAACGCCGAACCCAGCGCCCGGGGATGCGGGGTCTGTGCCAGGCGCCCATGGTCCGTGACACGCAGGCATTCACGCTCGATGCCGTGCAGGCACTGTTCGAGCAGGGAGAGGTTGGCGCGCTCGCCGAGCAGGGCCAGGCGGCGGTTTAAAAGGTCGCTCAAGTTGAATTCCTTCACGCGTCAGTCGCCCCAATATGGGGGTGGGCAAGACGGTCTACAAGGGTGAAGTTAAAACTGGCGTTTTCGCCTGGTTTTTGTGTGGCTTAAGGCTAATCGTCGCAACCCCCTGTGGGAGCGAGCTTGCCCGCGATGGCGCAAGGTCAGTCAGCATGAACGTTGCTGAACCACCGCTATCGCGAGCAAGCTCGCTCCCACAGAAAAGCCCGACACCGCATTCGTGGCGTCGAAATTACCCCAAATCGATGATGGGGAGCTATAGGACAGCGAACGTGCCTTGCGCTTTTGCGACCAGTTTGTCGCCTTGCATCACCTCGGCCTCGACCACCAGTGTGCGCCGGCCCGGGTGGATGACCCGGGCGGTGCACAACACTTCGCCGTCGGAAACGGCGCGAATGTAGTTGATCTTGCATTCAATGGTCGCGCTCTGCTGGTCAAAGCCGTGGACACTGGAGCAGGCCAGGCCCATGGCGATGTCCACCAGGCTGAACAGCGCGCCGCCGTGCAGCTTGCCGCCACGATTGCGCAACGGCGGCTCAAGGCCCAGGGCGACTTGCGCCACCCCGTCCCCAAGGCTCTGCAAACGGCAGCCGAGCAGCTTGAAAAACGCACTTTCCACCAACCCGGCCGGCGCGTCCATCAGCGCTTCTTCAACTGCTTGGCGTTGGCGAACAACGAGGCCATGGCGTTGTTCGTCGGGGCCGCGCTGGTGGTTTCCTTGCGCGGCGCGGTGTTCTGCGACTGGCGCGGCGTCGAGCCCGGACGAGCCCCACGGGCACCGTCGACTTTCTCGCCCGGCGTGTCGCTCATGCGCATCGACAGGCCGACGCGTTTGCGTGGGATGTCGACTTCCATGACTTTCACTTTCACCACATCACCGGCCTTCACGGCTTCGCGCGGATCCTTGATGAATTTTTCCGACAGGGCCGAGATGTGCACCAGACCGTCCTGGTGCACGCCGATGTCGACGAAGGCTCCGAAGTTGGTGACGTTGGTCACCACGCCTTCGAGGATCATGCCCGGTTGCAGGTCCTTGAGGTCTTCGACGCCGTCCTGGAACTCGGCGGTCTTGAACTCGGGGCGCGGGTCGCGGCCGGGTTTCTCCAGTTCCTGGAGGATGTCGGTCACAGTCGGCAGGCCGAAGGTTTCGTCGGTGAATTTTTTCGGGTCCAGACGCTTGAGGAATGCGGCGTCGCCGATCAGCGAACGGATGTCGCGGTCGGTCTGGGCGGCGATGCGTTGCACCAGCGGGTAGGCTTCGGGGTGGACGGCCGACGAGTCGAGCGGATTGTCGCCGTTCATGACGCGTAGGAAACCGGCGGCCTGTTCGAAGGTTTTCTCGCCCAGGCGCGGGACTTTCTTCAACGCGGCGCGGGTCTTGAACGCGCCGTGTTCGTCACGGTGGGTGACGATGTTCTGCGCCAGCGTGGCGTTGAGGCCGGAGATACGCGCCAACAGCGCCACCGAGGCGGTGTTCACGTCCACGCCCACGGCGTTCACGCAATCCTCCACCACGGCGTCCAGGCCACGGGCCAGTTTCAACTGGGAAACGTCGTGCTGGTACTGGCCGACACCGATGGATTTCGGGTCGATCTTCACCAGCTCCGCCAGTGGGTCCTGCAGGCGCCGGGCGATGGACACCGCCCCACGGATCGACACGTCCAGGTCCGGGAATTCCTTGGAGGCCAGTTCCGATGCCGAATAAACCGAAGCGCCGGCTTCGGAGACCATGACTTTGGTCATCTTCATGGCCGGGTATTTCTTGATCAGCTCGGCGGCCAGTTTGTCGGTCTCGCGGCTGGCGGTGCCGTTGCCGATGGCGATCAGGTCCACCGAATGCTTGGCGCACAGGGCGGCGAGTACGGCGAGGGTCTGGTCCCACTTGTTGTGTGGCACGTGCGGGTAGACCGTGGCGTGGTCCAGCAGCTTGCCGGTGGAGTCCACCACCGCGACCTTGCAACCGGTGCGCAGGCCCGGGTCCAGGCCGAGGGTGGCACGCGGGCCGGCCGGCGCGGCCAGCAACAGGTCATGCAGGTTGTGGGCGAAGACGTTGATCGCCTCGGTCTCGGCGTTGTCGCGCAACTCTCCCAGCAGGTCGGTTTCCAGGTGGGTGTAGAGCTTGACCTTCCAAGTCCAGCGGACCACCTCGGCCAGCCATTTGTCGGCGGCGCGGTTCTGGTTCTGGATGCCGAATTGCTGGCCGATCATGCCTTCGCACGGGTGCATGGTGCCGGGCAGTTCATCGCCGACTTTCAGCGCGGAACTGAGGATGCCTTCGTTGCGGCCACGGAAAATCGCCAGTGCACGGTGGGACGGCATGCTCTTGAGCGGTTCGTCGTGTTCGAAATAATCGCGGAACTTGGCGCCTTCTTCCTCCTTGCCAGCGATCACGCGGGCGCTGAGGGTGGCTTCCTGCTTGAGGTAGTTGCGCAGTTTTTCCAGCAGGTTGGCGTCTTCGGCGAAGCGTTCCATGAGGATGTACTTGGCGCCTTCCAGCGCCGCTTTCACGTCCGCCACACCTTTTTCGGCGTCGACGAAGCGTGCGGCTTCGGTTTCCGGGGCCAGGGTCGGGTCGTTGAACAGGCCGTCGGCCAGCTCGCCAAGGCCAGCTTCCAGGGCGATCTGGCCCTTGGTGCGGCGCTTTTGCTTGTAGGGCAGGTACAAGTCTTCGAGGCGGGTCTTGGTGTCGGCCAGCTTGATGTCGCGTTCAAGTTGCGGGGTCAACTTGCCCTGCTCCTGAATGCTGGCCAGGATGCTGATGCGCCGTTCGTCGAGTTCTCGCAGGTAGCGCAGGCGCTCTTCCAGATGACGCAATTGGGTGTCATCGAGGCTACCGGTGACTTCTTTCCGGTAACGGGCGATAAAAGGTACCGTGGAGCCTTCATCGAGTAGCGCGACGGCCGCTTCGACCTGTTGTGGGCGTACGCCGAGTTCCTCGGCGATGCGGCTGTTGATGCTGTCCATAAAACCACCTGACAAATTGTGAAATCAGGCTCGCCACCGCGCAAACGGGGCTCGGCGAGACTGGTTGAGCGGCCTGGCGTGCGCCGCTGCCTGGGTCAAAAGGCTGCCTGTTGACCCGCGAAATTCAAAAAGTGCTGCCGGGCCAAGGGAAAAAAACGATACGCCGGGATAATGATCCGACATTCCCTGGCACAAAGGGCCGCGCATTATAACCAGCGTTCTGTCCTTCGGGGGGGCGTCGTGGTCTGTAGGCTTGATACCCGGATTCGTGGAGGTAGAGGAAAAATCTGCTAACAATGCACACGGTGCGTATAACGGCAGCTAGGCCATAATGCGCGCCAAGATCAAAGGAGCTTCCTATGAGCAGCACTGCACAAACTGCTGAAGGCGAAAAAATTCTTATCGTTGACGACGATCCCGGGCTGAGCAGCCTGCTGGAGCGTTTTTTCGTCAGCAAGGGCTACCGTGCCCGCACCGTACCGAACACCGAGCAAATGGATCGCCTGCTGGCCCGTGAGGTTTTCAACCTCGTGGTGCTGGACCTGATGTTGCCCGGTGAAGACGGCCTGACGGCTTGCCGTCGCCTGCGCGGCGCCAATAACCAGATTCCAATCATCATGCTCACCGCCAAAGGTGACGAACTGAGTCGTATCAAGGGCCTGGAACTGGGTGCCGACGACTACCTGGCCAAGCCGTTCAACCCCGACGAGCTGATGGCGCGGGTCAAGGCGGTACTGCGTCGTCAATCGGCTCCGGTCCCAGGTGCGCCGGGCAGCGAAGACGAGAGCGTGACCTTCGGCGACTATGAACTGTCCCTGGCCACTCGCGAGCTCAAGCGCGGCAATGAGATCCACATGCTCACCACCGGCGAGTTCGCCGTGCTCAAGGCCCTGGTGATGAACGCCCGCCAGCCGCTGACCCGCGACAAGCTGATGAACCTGGCCCGTGGGCGTGAGTGGGATGCATTGGAGCGCTCCATCGACGTGCAGATCTCCCGTCTGCGCCGGATGATCGAGCCCGATCCTTCCAAACCGCGGTATATCCAGACCGTCTGGGGCGTAGGTTATGTATTCGTGCCGGATGGCGCCGCCAGCAAGTGATCGGCGATTTGTAGGAGCGGGTAGCCTGGCTGGTTGAGTGTGTTCTTCCAGGCGACTCGCGGTCCGTCATTGTGCGAGCATCGCTCGCTCCTGCAAGTGTGTAGCGGTTATTCATGAAAACCCCCGTGTGGTTCCCCCAGAGTTTCTTCTCTCGCACCCTCTGGCTGGTGCTGATCGTCGTGCTCTTCTCCAAGGCGTTGACCCTGGTCTATCTGCTGATGAACGAAGACGTGCTGGTGGATCGGCAGTACAGCCACGGCGTTGCCTTGACCCTGCGGGCCTATTGGGCTGCCGACGAAACCAACCGAGCGAAAATCGCTGAAGCGGCGACCTTGATCCGGGTGGTCGGTGCCGGTGTGCCGGAGGGCGAGCAACACTGGCCTTACAGCGAGATTTATCAACGACAGATGCAGGCCGAACTCGGCGCCGACACCGAGGTGCGACTGCGTATGCACTCGCCGCCGGCGCTGTGGGTGCGTGCCCCGAGCCTGGGGGATGGCTGGCTGAAAGTGCCGCTGTACCCTCATCCGTTGCGCGGCCAGAAAATCTGGAACGTGCTCGGCTGGTTCCTGGCCATCGGCCTGCTGTCGACGGCTTCGGCGTGGATCTTCGTCAGCCAGCTCAACCAACCGCTCAAGCGCCTGGTCTACGCTGCCCGCCAACTGGGCCAGGGCCGTAGCGTGCGGCTGCCCATCAGCGACACGCCGAGCGAGATGACCGAGGTCTACCGTGCCTTCAATCAGATGGCCGAAGACGTCGAACAGGCCGGGCGCGAGCGCGAACTGATGCTCGCTGGTGTCTCCCACGACCTGCGCACTCCGCTGACCCGGCTACGGCTGTCGCTGGAGTTGATGGGCGAGCACACTGACCTGACCGATGAAATGGTCCGCGACATCGAAGATATGGACGCGATTCTCGATCAGTTCCTGGCGTTCATTCGCGACGGTCGTGACGAGTCGGTGGAAGAGGTGGACCTCAGCGAACTGGTGCGCGAAGTGGTCGCGCCCTATAACCAGGGCGAAGAAAAGGTGCACCTGCGCCTGGAGCCGATTCAACCGTTCCCGCTGCGCCGGGTGTCGATGAAGCGTCTGCTGAACAACCTGATTGGCAATGCCCTGAACCATGCTGGCACGGGCGTCGAGGTGGCGGCCTACGTCTCCGGCGACACCAGCGCGCCCTATGTGGTGTTGAGCGTCATGGACCGTGGCGCCGGCATCGATCCTTCGGAGTTGGAAGCCATTTTCAACCCTTTCACCCGAGGCGACCGTGCCCGGGGCGGGAAGGGTACGGGGCTGGGCCTGGCCATCGTCAAGCGCATCGCCTCGATGCATGGCGGCAACGTCGAGCTGCGCAACCGCGTCGGCGGTGGGCTGGAAGCGCGAGTGCGCTTGCCGTTGGGGTTGATGCTGCCTCGGGATGCGGTGTAGCCATCTCTCTCGAGTAAGGCAGATAACCTGTGGGAGCGAGCTTGCTCGCGATAGCGGTGTATCAGTCAAGATCAACTTTGCTGATCCACCGCCATCGCGAGCAAGCTCGCTCCCACAGGGTTTTGTGTCGGGTTAACCCTTGCCTTTTGTCCGAGTCATGTTCGGCCCGCCATTCTTTTCCAAGTGCTCGATGATGATCCCCGCCACATTCTTGCTGGTAGTGGTCTCGATCCCTTCCAGGCCCGGCGAAGAGTTGACTTCCATCACCAGTGGCCCGTGATTGGAGCGCAGGATGTCCACGCCGGCCACGGCCAGGCCCATGACTTTTGCGGCGCGCAGAGCGGTCATGCGTTCTTCTGGGGTGATCTTGATCAGGCTGGCACTGCCGCCGCGATGCAGGTTGGAGCGAAACTCACCCGGCTTGGCCTGGCGTTTCATCGAGGCGATCACCTTGTCGCCGACTACGAAGCAACGAATGTCCGCGCCGCCGGCTTCCTTGATGTATTCCTGGACCATGATGTTCTGTTTCAGGCCCATGAAGGCCTCGATCACCGACTCCGCCGCTGTCGCGGTTTCACACAGCACGACGCCGATGCCTTGAGTGCCTTCCAGCACCTTGATCACCAGTGGCGCGCCATTGACCATTGCGATCAGGTCGGGAATGTCGTCGGGTGAGTGGGCAAAACCGGTTACCGGCAAGCCAATCCCGCGCCGCGACAGCAATTGCAGCGAGCGCAGTTTGTCCCGGGATCGGGCAATGGCTACGGATTCGTTGAGGGGAAAAACGCCCATCATTTCGAACTGACGCAACACCGCGCAGCCATAGAACGTCACTGATGCGCCGATGCGCGGGATCACTGCATCGAACCCTTCCAGTGGCTTGCCACGATAGTGGATCTGCGGCTTGTGGCTGGCAATGTTCATATAGGCGCGCAGGGTATCGATCACCACCATTTCATGGCCACGTTCGGTGCCGGCTTCAACCAGGCGACGAGTGGAATACAGACGCGGGTTACGCGACAGCACAGCGATCTTCATGCAACACCTGTGGCAGAGGTAGTGGACACCGGGAACACCGGCTTGTCTTGAACGTATTTGATGCCCGGATTGACCACCAACTGGCCGTCGATCAAGGCTTTGGAACCCAATAGGAGGCGATAGCGCATGGATTTGCGGCAGGCCAGCGTGAACTCGACCCGCCAGATCCGATCACCCAATGCCAGCGTGGTGCTGATCACGTAGCGGACCTGGGCGTGGCCGTTGGAGCTTTTTATCGTTTTACGTGCCACCAGCGGGGCTTCGCAGCGACGATGGCGCAACTGCACCACCGTGCCCAGGTGCGCGGTGAAACGCACCCATTTTTCACCGTCGCGCTCGAACGGCTCGATGTCGGTGGCGTGCAGGCTGGAGGTGCTGGCACCGGTGTCGATTTTTGCCCGTAGGCCCGCGACTCCCAGATCCGGGAGCGCCACCCACTCGCGCAGACCGACAACGGTCAAATGGTCAAAAGTCTTCAATAAAAACAACCTGCGATCAGTACATCGGATCGTTGAACCCGCGAATCGCGGTATTCACGCAGAATAATCACAAAATGGCGACAGTTATCTACTCACCTGTTTCCGCGCGTAACTTTCCACACGGCTCGGGCCGGTGAAGTCGGCTCGGCGGGCATTCTATCTGTCGTGCCGGATTCGTGTGTCCGACAAAAACGGTAGTACAGTTCTGATTATTGGCAGAAAGAGGAATTGCAGTGGCACAAAAACAGGAAGAGGACGACAAGGTCCGTCTCGATAAGTGGTTGTGGGCAGCGCGATTCTATAAGACGCGGGCCCTCGCCAAGGCCGCCATCGAAAGCGGCAAGGTCCATCATCGGGGCGAACGCTGCAAACCGGGCAAGGAGCCGCGCATCGGCGACGAATTTGTCATTCGCACCGGGTTCGATGAAAAAACCGTGGTTGTCGAAGCCCTTTCGATCGTGCGCCGCGGCGCGCCTGAAGCGCAGGCGCTGTATCGCGAAACCGCAGCCAGCATCGCCAAGCGCGAAACCGCAGCGGCCCAACGCAAGGCCGGCGCCCTGGGTGTCAGCACCGATGGCAAGCCGAGCAAGAAGCAGCGCCGGGATCTGTTCAGGTTTCATGGCAGTAATAGCGAATAGGCGCGCAGGCCTGGATGCCTGTCAGTCAGGCGATTGTGGCGAGGGTATCTGTCCACAGGGGTGAATCGTGTGGATCTTCCCGTCAGGCAAGCCCAAGCCTTGCTTGGAACCCACCCCGAATGGCCATAAAATGCCCGCCAACAATTGTCATCACCTCAGATACCAGACCCTATGACTGATTTACCGGATACCGACTACACCCAGCGTTTCATCTTTGATGACAGCGACGCCCGCGGCGAGCTGGTGGCGTTGGAGCGTAGTTACGCCGAAGTCCTTGCCAAACATCCCTATCCGGAGCCGGTCGCACAAATGCTCGGTGAGCTGATGGCGGCTGCGGCACTGCTGGTCGGCACCTTGAAGTTCGATGGCTTGCTGATCCTCCAGGCCCGCTCCGATGGCCCGGTGCCGTTGCTGATGATCGAGTGCTCCAGTGAGCGCGAGATCCGTGGCCTGGCCCGCTATGATGCGCAGCAGATCGCGCCCGACGCGACGCTGGCCGACATGATGCCCAACGGCGTGCTGGCCCTGACGGTCGATCCGACCCAAGGCCAGCGCTACCAGGGCATTGTCGATCTCGACGGAGCGACCCTGGCCGATTGCTTCACCAACTACTTCGTCATGTCCCAGCAGACCAACACCCGCTTCTGGCTCTATGCCGACGGGCGGCGCGCTCGCGGTCTGCTGCTGCAACAATTGCCTGCCGACCGCCTTCGCGACCCGGAAGAGCGTGACGCCAGCTGGCAGCACATCACCGCTCTGGCCGGCACCTTGAGCGCCGATGAACTGTTGAGCCTGGACAATGAAACCGTGCTGCATCGCCTCTACCACGAAGAGACGGTGCGCCTGTTCGATGGCCAGCCGTTGCGCTTCCAATGCAGTTGCTCCCGTGAACGTTCCGGCAATGCGCTTGTCAGTCTGGGTCTGGAAGATGCGCAGCAACTGGTGATCGAGCATGGCGGTGCCATCGAGGTCGATTGCCAGTTTTGCAATGAGCGCTACCTGTTTGACGCGGCGGATATTGCTCAATTGTTCGCCGGTGCGGGTGTCGACACACCGTCAGATACTCGTCACTAAAACGGTTCAGCGCAGGTAAATCTCCTGGCAAACGCCGGATTTACGCCGTACTGACGGGAGGGCCCTACTTTTTTTGGGCTTTTCTGGCATAATCCGGCCCACTTTTTTCGGGTAGTAGTGCGCGACTTCCTACTACAAAACGTTTGGAGCACTCGGCCACGGGCCGACGGGGAACCTCATGACGCAAGCCAATAACGCCGTGTACATCGATCTGAGTGTCGATGATCTGGTTAAAGAAGCCCTGAGTCGCGGTGAAGGCGAGCTTGCCGATACTGGCGCGCTGGTTGTCCGTACCGGTCATCGTACCGGTCGCTCGCCGGTTGACCGTTTCATCGTAGAAGAGCCGACCACCCAGGACGCCATCGCCTGGGGCCCGATCAACCGCAAGTTCCCGGCCGACAAGTTCGATGCCCTGTGGAACCGCGTGGAAGCCTACCTGGGTGAGCGCGAGCGTTTCGTCTCCCACGTGCATGTAGGGTCCGATCCTGCGCACTACCTGCCGGTCAAGATGACCACCGAGACTGCCTGGCACAACCTGTTCGGCCGTTGCCTGTTCATCAACCCCGAGCAGTACAACGCCGGCGGCAAGGATGAATGGCAGATCCTCAACGCGCCGAATTTCGTCTGCGAGCCTGAGCGCGACGGCACCAACTCCGACGGCACCGTGATCATCAACTTTGCGGCCAAGAAAGTGCTGATCGCCGGCATGCGTTACGCCGGTGAAATGAAGAAAGCCCTGTTCTCCGTCCAGAACTTCTTGCTGCCAGCCGTTGACGTGTTGCCGATGCACTGCGCTGCCAACATGGGCGAAGAGGGCGACGTGACCCTGTTCTTCGGCCTGTCGGGTACTGGCAAGACCACCCTGTCCGCCGATGAAAGCCGCTACCTGATCGGCGACGACGAGCACGGCTGGGGCGTGGGCGTGGTCTTCAACATCGAAGGCGGTTGCTATGCCAAGTGCATCGACCTGTCCGAGAAGAACGAGCCGGTGATCTGGAAAGCCATCCAGCACGGCGCCGTACTGGAAAACGTCGTCCTGGATCCGGTCACCAAGAAAGCCGACTACGCCGACGACAGCCTGACCCAGAACAGCCGCGCCGCTTACCCGCGTGAGTTGATCGAAAAACGCGCGCCGAAAAACCTCGGTGGCGAGCCCAATGCGGTGATCTTCCTGACCTGCGACCTGACCGGCGTACTGCCGCCAGTGTCGATTCTCAGCGAAGAGCAAGCCGCCTACCACTTCCTGTCCGGCTACACCGCACTGGTGGGCTCGACCGAAATGGGTTCGGGCAGCGGCATCAAGTCGACATTCTCCACTTGCTTCGGCGCCCCGTTCTTCCCGCGCCCTGCCGGTGAATACGCGGAACTGCTGATCAAGCGTATCCGTGGCTTCGGCTCCAAGGTCTACCTGGTCAACACTGGCTGGACCGGTGGCGGCTATGGCGTCGGCAAACGCTTCAACATCCCGACCACCCGTGCGGTGATCGCGGCGATCCAGAGCGGCGCGCTGATCGGTGCGCAAACCGAACACCTGGACATCATCAACCTGGACGTGCCATTGGCTGTTCCAGGTGTCGAGACTGGCTTGTTGAACCCACGCAACACCTGGGCCGACAAAGCGGCATACGACGAAGCGGCCAAGGCTTTGGCCGGCTTGTTCACCGAGAACTTCAAGAAGTTCGACGTGAGCGATGCAATCAAGGCCGCTGGTCCGCAGCTGTAAGGCTCGGTTAGCGAATAAAAAACCGCCTTTTGTGGGCGGTTTTTTATTGGGTGGTTATTTGTATGAAAGACGAAACGCGGACGCCATATTGTCCTGTTCGCGCCTTGAGAGTCCCAATGCCTCTGCCAGGGTGGACCATTGGCTAACGGTCTCTTGGAACTGCGCAACGATGTCCTGTGCATCTGCTTGGCTGACCCGGAAATACTCGGCTACTTCTAGCGCGAGTTCCAAGTCCAGGGCGTTGTCCGCGTCGGTAATGTTGAGTTTCAGTCCATCGGCGTGTGGCACCGGGTTCATGTCGTAGGCAGCGGACAGGCGCCATCCTCGGCCAGGATCCAGGATAAATCCGTGGTTGCGCAGATGATCGTCGGTGTTGGAAACCAGGATGTTGAACACGATTCGAGACCATAGCTCACGCAAATCCGCCTTGGCTTCGGAGCCATGTTTGATCAGGACCTCTGCCAGCTCTAGATAACTGGCACCTGTTGACGCATCGTCGCCGTCCACGCGGTCGGTCATGGTCATTGCTGAGGCAAAGTGCAACCGGCCACCTCTCTCTGTGCGATCGAAGCGCTTGACCATGAAGCAGTGATGATCGCTCGCGTAGCGTCGAGCGAGAGCGCTGGCGACTCGTAAGCCACAATGATTGGCCAGGGCATTCACCACTATTTCCCAGCCGCCAACATCATAGTCATCGCGAGTGCTTGGGAACTTGGCTATCCATAAGTGCCCGTGTTCATCTGCCACACTGGCCTTCGGCCTGGCGCCCCCGAGTGAGCCACCTGGCGCGATCAGCATTTTCAGCCACTCTCGGCCATTGGGTGACGTGTTGTCCGGCTGTCTTCTTAGCCATGTGGCAATATTCCTTCATTTTTCAGCATCTACTGCCAAAATATTAGCACTTAGGTTGATGGCTTGCTGCGCTGACGTGGCGAAAGGAAAGGTGATTCTTGCGATATGACCTAATGACCTAAAACGTGAAAACTGCCATTATTCCAGCTGAAATAAAGCCAAACAGCCAGAATAATGCCACTTAAGACGCCTCGATCAACTAGGCCTCTTCCACTTCCCGCGTATCCCATCGTTGTGCCTTGATGGCCTTGTAGAGCATGCCGATGGTCAGCGGCATCTTGTTCCCACGGCCCTTGGCCCTGCGCTTTTGAAACACATCAAATCCTTCCGGTTGAAAGTAGCGGTAGGCGTCGTAGTCGATGAGGTCGATGGCGAACCGCTCCTCCAATGCTTCCATCAGATGTCGAGCGTCCGCGCCATCGCAGCCAAGATCGAGATTGATCGCCGTGTCCAGGCGAATGGTCTTGCGCTCCGGCAGGCCGATTTCTTCGTGAAGCAGTTCCATGAGCTGGCGCATGGCATGGTCGTCGGGGAAGTCGGGCGCGAGGTGCATGGTGAAATGTCCGGAGTAAAAGGGGGGCTGTAGCGGTGGGAAGTCTAGGGTGAAAGCGTTGTTCATTGGAAAAAGCAAAGATATCACCCAACTCCCAAAGGCGTTCTGCGGGCTTTTCCTGACCTTGTTCGTGCTCGATCAAAAACTGCCACTATGGAAAAAGTACAACAAACGCGGAAAACATCTAGGCGAGTTCAATCAAGGACTGGATCTTTATTTAACGTCTTACGACTGACCTCAACATTCAGCTCCGACCCTCAACGCAACCGCTGCCGCACTACCTCCAACAGCTCGCTACCATCCTGAGTCAACAGATAAAGCGCATGGACAATGCTGGGGATGTCTTTCACATCAGCGTGCTTGAAGCATAAGCAGTGAAGCGTTTCGAGCAGGTCGCTGGAGGCGCGGATGCGTTGGGCGGCGGCGTCGCAAAGGTCGTGGAGGTCGGCTTCGGTGTCGATGGCCAGGATCGGTGTGCTGTTGAGCCGCTGGTATCGGTCGGTGGACGGATTCTCTGTGTGCATTTGAGCCTCTTCAGTACGATTTTTCGAATCGCACCGCGGACTATAAAGAGCTCTTTCCAGGCGCCGCAATATGATCTGGAGGGACAGGTTATGTAGGGCATTTACCGATGTCTGACGCGTGGATTAATGATCTCTCTTGGATGTTGTTACCTATCCCCATTCTCCGAGCAACTATCAGGTGGGTCCTACAAGTACGCGGTAAAGGCTGCTTCAGAAACGGTAGGTCACTTCCCACAATTGAGTAGTAGATGGCAGCTTATTAGGCTGCCACGAAATCCTGCACATGAACCATCAGTCAGTCATTTGCCCAGGAGCGCGTCGTGAGGCTGCCTCAAGGTCCATCAGCCCTCTGCCGTAGGCTTCGCTATTGGCGTAGATACCCGTGCGGTTGGTTGTCGCCAGTAAGTGTTCACGCACTTGCTGCGGGCTGAATTGTGGGTAAAGGCTTTGCAGCGCCGCCAGTGCACCACTGACCAAGGCTGCGGCGGGAGAGGTGCCGGCGGTTTGCACGTAACGGCCATCCTTGCCCACCGTGAGCAGGCCTGCCTGGGCACCGCCATCGCCGCCGGGAACGGCCATGCACCAGGCGGCTGCTATGCCGCAATAGTTGGATTTTCCATTGATGGCGCTGCCGTCGTTTTTCAATGCAACCACAGCGATCCAGCCTTTCTCCAATTCAGGCATTGCCGCTGGCAATCCAGGTTCGGCCAAGGGCTCGCGTCTGAGTTCGTTGCCGGTGGGGAAGATAAACACCGCGCCATCCGACACCAGTTTTCGAGCAACGGCCAAGGCGTTGGGCATCACCTGGTTGTAACGCGCCTCGTTGATTTCGGTGGCGGGGATGGCGTTGGCCCATGAGTTGTTGAGCAGGCGCGCGCCCTTGTCGAAAGCGCTTTGCCAGGAGTTGGCGATTTCGCTGTCGAAGAAAAACGGCTCGTTGTCGTCACCAAAACGAAAGGGGAGCAACCGCGCGTTGAACGCGATGCCATGCATGCCCTGATCGTCCTTGTTGGCGGCGAGTATGCCGGCCATTTGCGTGCCATGGCCGACACGGTCCAGCGTTCCCGGGCGGTTTTCGACGTAGTCGAATCCGGGGTCACCCAGCCTGCCTTCGAACTCCTTCAGATTGGCGTTGAGCCCAGAATCGATCAGCGCCACGGTCACGTCCTGACCAGTGCCGCCACGCGCGTATAACGCCGACGCCTTGACGACGGCGAAGCCTTGCTGGGCGTGGTACTCCGGGGTTTCGAACGAGGCTGCTTCAATGTCGGGTTGTTCAGGCACGGTCAAACAACCGGCCAATAGAGAGGCTGACGTTATCGTCAGGGCGCGTAGTACGGAAAATGGGTGTGGCATGGTTCGTTCCTTGAACAAAGTATTAGGCCCCGGCTTCCTAAGCCTCGGTGTAACGCATGAATCGACGGCGCACCTTACCCGGCAAACGAAGTGGGAACGAGGCATCAAAGTGCCTGGATTTGTATCACCTCATGGCAAAGCCAAAGGGGGCTGAGGCTGTATCATCCGGTAGCGTTTTTTACCCCGACCTTTTCTCGACTCGCTGCGCTGCCCCGCTAGGCTTTGGGCTGCGCAGCAGTCAAAGGAGCGACCGCACATGCACAGCACCCTGGAACAGGTTTTCGGTTATCCACAGTTTCGTCCCGGCCAGGAAGCGGCCATCGGCGCCGTATTGGCCGGTCGGTCGGCGGCGGCCATTTTTCCCACCGGGTCCGGCAAGTCCCTGTGCTATCAATTACCGGCTTTGCTATTGCCGCACCTGACCCTGGTGGTCTCGCCACTGCTGGCGCTGATGCAGGACCAGTTGGCGTTTCTGCAGCGCCACGGCATCGCGTCGGCCAGTATCGATTCGGCCCAGAGCAGTGACGAAGCCAACGATGCCATGGCCCGAGCCCGTTCGGGCGAGTTGAAGATCCTGATGATTTCGGTGGAGCGGCTGAAGAACGAGCGCTTTCGCAATTTCCTGCAGCAGGTGCAGATCTCGCTGCTGGTGGTGGACGAAGCTCACTGTATCTCCGAATGGGGGCATAACTTCCGACCCGACTACCTCAAGCTTCCCGATTATCAACATCAGTTCAACATCCCCCAGGTGTTGCTGCTGACGGCCACCGCGACTCCCAAGGTCATCGCCGACATGCAGGCGAAGTTCGCCATCGCCGCCGCCGATGTCGTGACAACCGGTTTCTACCGGCCCAACCTCAATTTGCTGGTCGAGCCGGTGCTGGGTACGGACAAGCGCGGGCGACTGGTGCAATGGCTGGGTGAGCGTGCTGGGCAACCGAGCATCGTCTACGTCACCCAGCAGAGAACCGCCGAGCAGATTGCCGAGCATCTGGACCGGCACGGTATCGAGGCCGAGGCCTATCACGCCGGTTTGCCCCATGAGCAGCGCGAAGCCATCCAGCGACGTTTCATGGGCGGGCAGTCCAATTGCATCGTCGCGACCATTGCCTTTGGCATGGGCATCGACAAGAGCGATATCCGCAACGTGGTGCATTTCGACCTACCCAAGTCCATTGAAAACTACAGTCAGGAGATCGGTCGGGCCGGGCGAGACGGGCAGCCGTCCGATTGCCTGGTATTGGCTAACCGCGACAGCCTCAACGTGCTGGAAAACTTTGTGTATGGCGATACCCCGGAGCTGGAGGGCATTCGTTGCGTACTCGATGAGCTGAAGGTCGCCGCCCCCGATGGGCAATGGGAGTTTTTGTTGGGCCCGCTGGCAGACCAGAGCAATATCCGGCAACTGCCGCTCAAGACGCTGCTGGTCCAGTTGGAGCTGCGTCGGCTGATCGCACCGCGTTATGCCTATTTCGCCGAGTACCGCTTCAAGTTCCTGGCCGAGCCGCACACGCTGCTGGAGCGCTTCGAAGGTGAGCGCCGGGATTTCGTTTCGGCCATCATCCAGACCTCCAGTCGCGCCCGGAGCTGGGCCACGGTGAATTTCGACGGGATGTACCAGCAGTATCACGCCGAGCGTGATCGGGTGGTCAAGGCGCTGGACTATTTCCAGGAAAAGGGCTGGATCGAGCTGGAGAGCAAGCAGATGACCGAAGTGTACAGCGTGCTGGAGACAGACCTTGATGCGCAGGTCCTGGGGGCCGAGCTATATGCTCATTTCACCCGCCACGAGCGCGCTGAAATCGCGCGCATTCACGCCATGCTTGAGTTGTTCGCCACTGACCGTTGCCTCGGTTATCGCTTGGCGCAGTATTTCGGGGATGAGAATGCGCCCAGGCAGTGCGGTCATTGCTCGGTGTGCCATGGACATGTCACACACCTGCCGGAGCCACCTTCTTTGCCCGCGCTTGTGGATAAAAGCTTCGAGGCATTGAGCGGCGACTTTATCCACAGGCATGAGCAGCATACCGGCAGCGTGCCCTCCGCAGAGCGGCTGACCCGATTTCTGTGCGGGATCAGTGTGCCGCTGTTTACCAAACTGAAAGCGCGGACGATCAGGGGATATGCCGCGCTGGAGGAGTATCCGTACGCTGAAGTGCGCCAGTGGACTCAGGCGCATTTGTGAGCTGCATCCATCCGATGAATGCCCTGCATCACACGAATAAATTTCAAAAATAACCGGCTGCTGACTAAGGTGAAGGCTGTCTTTGGATCGCCAACAAGAGAGCAAACATGAGCCAGACACCCTTCGATATTCAGCGCGCCGCCGTGGTCGGTGCAGGCACCATGGGGCGGGGCATCGTGATGTGCCTGGCCAATGCGGGAGTGACAGTGCAGTGGGTCGACAACAACCCGCAGATGCTCGAACAGGCACTGGTGGCCGTGGCCGAGACCTATGCCCACAACGTGCGCCAAGGGCGAATCGATCAGGGTGAAGCCGACGCCCGGATTGCACGGGTGACGCGGGCAGACGATTACGCGGCGATCCGCAATGTGGACCTGGTGATCGAAGCGGTCTACGAAAACCTGGAGCTCAAGCAAAGAATCTTTCGCGAGTTGGACGGTCTGCTCAAGCCCGAGGCCATCCTGGCGAGCAACACTTCGGCGCTGGACATCGATGCCATCGCCGCCGCCACCCGCCGGCCAACCCAGGTGTTGGGCCTGCATTTCTTCAGCCCAGCGCACATCATGAAACTGCTGGAAATCGTTCGCGGCGCGCAAACTTCCAAAGCGGTGCTGGATGCGGCCCTGGTATTGGGCAAGCGCATGGGCAAGGTCAGCGTGGTGTCGGGCAATTGCCATGGCTTTATCGGCAACCGAATGCTCCACCCTTATGTGCTGGAGGCTCGCAAGATGTTGCTGGAGGGGGCATTTCCCCATCAGGTGGATACGGCCTTGCAGGGCTTCGGTTTTGCCATGGGGCCGTTTCGCATGTATGACGTGGTCGGGATCGACCTGGAGTGGCGCGCCCGTGAGCTGGCGGGCAAAGGCCAGGATGCGCCAGAGGTGCAAGTGGATAACCGGTTGTGCGCACTGGGGCGGTTCGGTCAGAAAAGCGGCAACGGCTACTATCATTACGCGCCCGGCAGCCGGCAAGCGGAGCATGATGTCGAGGTCGATGCGCTGGTGCAGCAGGTCAGCGAAGCGCTGGGCTTTCAGCGCCGCGAGATCGGGCCTGAGGAAATTCTCGAACGTTGCTTGCTGGCGCTGGTCAACGAAGGCGCGAAGATCCTGCAGGAAGGCATTGCCGAGTCGGCTCACGATATCGACCTGGTCTACCTCAATGGCTACGGGTTTCCTGCGGACAAGGGCGGCCCGATGGCCTGGGCCGACGGGCAGGGGCTCGAAGACATCCACGCACGCCTGCTGGAGCTCGAAACGAAGCAGGGTGACCAATGGAAACCCGCGCGCCTGATCGGCGAGTTGGCCGCGCAGGGTAAGGGCTTCGCACAGGCCTAGGCCCTCGCCACATCAAGACCATAGAGCGACCGTAAAGGACTTCTGATGCCCCAACGTACCGAATACCCCCACTTGCAACCCATCACCACGCGCTGGCATGACAACGATGTGTACGGTCACGTCAACAACGTCACCTATTACAGCTTTTTCGATACGGCGGTGAACACCTACCTGATCGAGGTCGGTGGCCTGGATATCCATGATGGAGACGTGGTGGGGTTCGTGGTGAGTTCGGCCTGCGACTATTTTGCGTCGATTGCCTTTCCTGACCGGATTGAAATCGGTCTGCGAGTCGCCAAGCTGGGCAGCAGCTCGGTGCAATACGAACTGGCGGTATTCAAGGCCGGGGAGGAGGAGGCTTGTGCCGCGGGGCGCTTTGTCCATGTATTCGTGGAGCGGGCGTCGAATCGACCAGTGGCGATTCCGGACCGGCTACGTGGGGCCCTGGAGCGGTTGGTGGTCTGAAACGAAAAATCGCAGCCTGCGGTCAGGCTCTGGGAAGAGCTGCCGCACGCTGCGATCTTTTAATCGCTGATAGTTAAAACCAGCGATTAGTCGCGATAGCGATGTTTATGCTTGCGATGCCCATAGGCATGGCCGCGACCTGGGTGGCCGTCGCGATAGTAGCGACGATCACCACGGCGACCTTCATAACGGTCGTCGTCATCGTCCTTGCCCATGTAGTTACCCAGCGCGCCACCAGCACCACCGCCGGCTGCTGCACCGATCAGGCTACCCGTGCTGCCGCCCACGCTGCGGCCAACCACGTTACCGCCGGCTGCGCCCAGCGCACCGCCGATCGCGGCTTCACCGCGGCTATGTTTGTCTGCACCAACTGCGCTACCACCCGCGCCGCCCAGGGCTGCGCCGATGGTGGAGCCGGTGTTGCCGCCCAGGGACTGGCCGACGACCGAACCCAAAACCCCGCCCAATGCGCCGCCAACACCTGCTTCGGCAGTGCCGCCAGCAGAAGCGACGCCACTGATCAGGCCAAGGGACAACAAGAGAATGGAGGAGAACTTCATAGAGGAGCCTCAAAGGGATGACGGCGCGATCCTGAGGCTGGCTTCGCTTGGTTACAATCGAAATCCGACGAGTAACACGACTTGTGCACAATTCTCTAAGTTATTGTTTTTTGGGTGGAACTTAAGACAAATTGACCGGTCTGTAGCTACTTCGGACAGGCCGTTTTCTATGGAAAACGGCCTTTTTTGTGGGCGCTAGAAAATACTTTGTGGGGAGGGGATAAATCCCCTCGCCACAGGTCAACCATGATCCAGGCAAGGTCGTGTCAGGCCGACTTGGCCAGGATCAACCCGTTCTCGCTCGCTGCTTCCAGGCGGATCGCCACGAATTTCGACGTTGGCGTGTGACTGCCGTCGCCGGTGCTTTCCAGTGGCACCAAAGGGTTCACTTCAGGGTAGTAGGCGGCAGCCTGCCCCGCTGGAATGTCGAACGCCAGCAGGGTAAAGCCTTTGACCCGCCGCTCGCGGCCGTCATCCCAGAGCGAGACGATGTCGGCCTTCTGGCCCGGCTTGAAGCCCAGGCGAATGATGTCCGCTTCATTGACGAACAACACATCACGTTGGCCCTTCACACCGCGATAGCGGTCATCGAGGCCATAGATAGTGGTGTTGTACTGATCATGGGAGCGCATGGACTGCATGATCAGGTCGGGCAATTGGCCGGTGGCGCGAGTGCGCTCATGCACCAGGTCTGTCGGCAACAGGTTGGGTTTGAAGTTGGCGCGACCCGACGCGGTGGCCCAGCGCCGCGCACCGGCGCTGTTGCCTAGGTAGAAACCGCCGGGGTTCTGGAGCTTTTCGTTGAAGTCCTTGAATCCCGGGACCGTGTCGGCGATCAGGTCGCGGATGCGGCTGTAGTCGGCCACCAGCCAGTTCCAGTCCACCGGGCGACTGCCCAGCGTGGCGGCGGCGATGCCGGCGATGATCCATGGCTCGGAGCGCATCTGGTTGGACAGCGGTTGCAACTGGCCCATGGAGGCGTGGACCATGCTGAAGGAGTCTTCGACGGTCACCGCTTGCGCGCCTTCGGTTTGCAAGTCGATGTCGGTACGCCCCAGGCACGGCAGGATCAGTGCCTCCTTACCGTGGGCCAGGTGGCTACGGTTGAGCTTGGTGCTGATCTGCACGGTCAGGTCGCAATTGGCCAGGGCCTGGAAGGTCCGCTGGCTGTCTGGTGTGGCTTGGGCGAAGTTGCCGCCCAGGCCAATGAAGACCTTCGCCTGGCCGTCGGCCATGGCGTGGATCGCCTCGACCACGTTGTGGCCGTTCTCGCGTGGCACCTTGAACTGGAAGCGTCGTTCCAGCGCATCGAGAAACACCGCCGGCGGGCGCTCGTTGATGCCCATGGTCCGGTCGCCCTGCACGTTGCTGTGGCCACGTACCGGGCACAGGCCTGCGCCTGGGCGGCCGATGTTGCCGCGCAGCATCATCAGGTTGGCGATTTCCTGGATGGTCGCCACTGAATGGCGATGCTGGGTGATGCCCATCGCCCAACACATGATCACGTTCTTGCTTTTGGCGTACATGCGCGCCGCTTGCTCGATCTCGACCAGGGGCAGCCCCGATTGCTCGACGATCTGCTCCCAAGGGGTGTCGTCGACCACGGCCAGGTAATCCAGCACATTGGTGCTGTGTTCGTTGAGGAATGCGTGGTCGAAGACTGCCGCAGCGCCGGTGTTCTGCGCTTCACGTTCCCATTGCAGCAGGAACTTCGCCATGCCACGCAATATCGCCATGTCGCCACCCAAGGCCGGGCGGAAATACGCGGTGTTGGTTGGTTTATCACCGTTGGTGAGCATTTCGAGCGGGTGCTGCGGGTGCTGGAAACGCTCCAGGCCACGCTCCTTGAGCGGGTTGATGCACACCACTTGGGCGCCGCGCTTGACCGCCTCGCGCAGCGGTTCGAGCATCCGGGGATGGTTGGTGCCAGGGTTCTGGCCCCAGACGAAAATCGCGTCGGCGTGTTCGAAGTCGTCGAAGGTCACCGTGCCCTTGCCCACGCCAACGCTCTGGGACAGCGCGACGCCACTGGCTTCGTGGCACATGTTCGAGCAGTCGGGGAAGTTGTTGGTGCCGTAGGCGCGCACGAACAGTTGATACAGGTAGGCGGCTTCGTTGCTGGCCCGGCCCGAGGTGTAGAACTCGGCCTGGTTCGGGCTGGAGAGCCCCTGCAGGTGCTTGCCGATCAAGGCAAACGCCGCTTCCCAACTGATGGGTTTGTAGCGGTCGGTTTCGGCGTCGTAGCTCATCGGTTCGGTCAGGCGACCTTGGTATTCGAGCCAATAGTCGCTCTGCTCCAGCAGCGAGGTCACGCTATGTTTGGCGAAAAACGCACCATCGACGCGGCGCTTGGTCGCTTCCCAGTTCACTGCCTTGGCGCCGTTCTCGCAGAACTTGACCATGCCGCTTTCCGGCGAGTCACCCCAGGCGCAGCCTGGGCAGTCGAAGCCACCGTTCTGGTTGGTCTTGAGCATCATGCGGATGTTTTTCAGCGCATTGTCGCTGGTCAGCCAGGCCTGGGCGACGCTGATCAGTGCGCCCCAACCACCGGCCGGGCCCTTGTAGGGCTTGTAGCGCGGTACGGGTTTCTGGTCGGCTTGTTGATGATTGCTCACGCTTGATTCTCCATCGCAGGGCTGTAGACCCGCGGCGCACTTTTTTGCGGCAGGTGGATGAGATTGAGGTTGTGTTGGCGGGCCCACTGCACGGCAAGGCCCGTGGGCGAGGACAGGCTGACGAGGGTTTGGATACCGGCGCGCAACACTTTCTGGATCAGCTCGAGACTGCAGCGACTGGTGACGATCGCCGCGCCACCGGCCACCGGGATCTGTTGCCGGATCAGCGCGCCGATCAGCTTGTCGAGGGCGTTGTGCCGGCCAATGTCTTCGCGGCCCAACAGCAATTGGCCCTGGGCGTCCATGAACAATGCCGCGTGTACCGCGCCGCAGTGCTGGCCCAGCGGTTGGAATTGGCCGATGCGTTGGCGCAGGCCATCGAGCCATTGCGCCGGTGGCAGCGGTGCGCCGGGTAGCACCTTGAGATCTGGCAGCGCCTGCTCCACCGCTTCCACCCCACAGAGCCCACAGCCGCTGGTGCCGGCCAACTGTCGGCGTTGCTGCTTGAGGTTCCAGAAGGCGCGGTTGGCGATGGTCACCTGGGCATAGTGCGCAGAACCTGCGCCGCTCAGCTGCAGGTCATAGATGTCCGATGAGTCTTCGATGATGCCGCTGCCGAGGCTGAAGCCGACGATGAAGTCTTCAAGGTCTGTGGGCGTGACCAACATGACGGCCTGGCTGATGCCGTTATAGGCAATCGCCAGCGCCACTTCCTCGGCCAGCGCGGTGCTGTCCGATTGGGAGCGGTCCAGATTGCAGTAGCGATAGCTCTGGCTGGCGGCCGGCGCGGATGTTTCCACTGCAGGCGCTGGACAGACCGGAGGCTTGTCGTTCATAGGCATCACTGAAAGTAGGAATAGTGTTAAGACTAAATGCGGCAATCTGCCACGTCTAATCGCTATTACTGATCTCTCAATAGATGACGTCGATCAAGATACTGTCGCTGATTTCTGATAAAGGGCAAAACAAGCCTCCGCCAAGGCCGAGCGCGGGGCGCCGCGCCGCATGATCAGCCCCAGCGGGACTAATGTCTGCGCGCTTTCGATGGGCTGGATGCGCAGGTCTTCGGTCAGGACATTCAGACCGCTGTCCAGAGGCATCACCGCACAGCACAAGCCGCCGTGCACGGCTTGTAGCAACTGGTGCACCGCGTCGGTTTGCAACAACGGTTGAGGTGTGAGCCCCCTGCTGTGGAAGTTGTGGTCGATGGATTGACGAAAATGCATGCCGCTGGTGAGCATGCCCAGGGGCAGTTCGATCAGCGCTTCCCAGCTCAGTGGTTGTTCACCGAAAAAGAAAAAACGCTGGTCGTAAAGCAGGCCCATGCGCGTGTGGCTGAAAGGCAGGGCCTCGAAACGCTCGTTGTCCAGGCGTTCTAGGTAGGAAATGCCCAGGTCGATACGGTTGTTCGCCAATTGTTCGAGGATGTGCTCGGAGCTCAAGGACGACAGTTCAAAACGCAGGCGAGGGTGCTCGGTGTGCAAGCGTTGCATCATCGACAGCGGGTCGAAGTCCGACAAGGGCACCACGCCCAGGCGCAGCGTACCCACCAGGTTGCCACGACAGGCCGCCGCTTCGGCCTGCAGACCGTCATAAGCCGCCAATACTGTGCGCGCCCAGGCCAGCACCCGTTCCCCCGGCGCGGTAAAGCCTTCAAAGCGTTGGCCACGGTTGACCAGCGGCAGGTCGAGTTCCTCCTCAAGGCTACGCAGGCGCATCGACAGGGTCGGCTGGGTAATATGGCAGCGTGCGGCGGCCTGGCCGAAGTGACGGGTTTCGTCGAGCGCGATGAGAAATTTCAGCTGCTTGATGTCCATCTTCGCTCCAAGGCGCGGGAAGGTTCGGATTCTAGCGCTTGCGCGCGGCGGGGTCATTGGTCGGTCGGGAACCGGCTACACCCGGCCTGGTCTAGTCTTTTGCGTCAGGACATTTAACCCAAGGAGCGTGCACCATGAGTCTTTTTAGCTTTGTGAAGGAAGCAGGCGAAAAAATTATCGACCTGCTAACCCCCGGTAACGCCAATGCCAGTGAGCAGTTGAAGGAACACATCAGCAAGGTGGGCCTGGGTAATCCGAATGTTCAAGCGACCATCGAGGGCGATAAGGTCACCGTTACCGGTGAAGTTGCAAGCCAGGAGGAGAAGGAAAAAATCCTGCTGGCGGTGGGCAACATTGCAGGCGTAGGCAGTGTTGACGATCAGATTACGGTGACCGGTCCGGTGGCAAAGGCCGCGCGTTTCGTGACTGTGAAGAAGGGCGATACACTCAGCGCCATCTCCAAGGCCGAGTATGGCGACGCGAACAAGTACAACAAGATTTTCGAAGCCAACAAGCCGATGCTGTCGCACCCGGACAAGATCTATCCAGGACAGGTGTTGCGTATCCCTGAGTAAACCTCAGGCCCCGAGTCGTGTTCATCGCGAGCCTGCTCGCGATGAAGGCGACGCGGTTTCAAAGCCCGGCAATCAAAGCCCGGCAATCAAAGCCCGGTAATCCCCCAATGCTTCAAACTCCCCCGTGTCCTTCGGCCCTTTGCGGCTGTCCGGCTCGCTGACTGCCAGCAGGTGGGCCACGCCGAATTCCCGGGCGCTGCGCAACACCGGCAAAGTGTCGTCGATAAACAGGCTGCGGGCCGGGTCGAAGTTCAGGTCAGCTTGCAGAGCATCCCAGAATTGCCGATTCTCCTTGGGGAAGCCGTAGTCGTGGGAGCTGATCAAACGGTCGAAGTAGGGGGCCAGTTCGATGCGCTCCAGCTTCAGCGACAGCGAATCGCGGTGGGCATTGGTGATCATCACCACGCGTTTACCGGCCCGCTGGATCGCCGCCAGGAAGGTGTCTGCGTCCGGTCGCAAGGCAATCAGGTGCGCGGTCTCCAGCTTCAGTTCGCGCACCGGCAGCTTCAGTTCGGTGCTCCAGAAATCCAGGCAATACCATTGCAACTGGCCAGCGTTGCGTTCGAACAACGGTTGCAACTCCATCTCGGCCATCGCCCGGCTCACACCGTGCAGTTCGGCGTAGCGCTGGGGCAGGTGTTCCATCCAGAAATGGTTGTCGTAATGCAGGTCCAGCAAGGTGCCGTCCATGTCCAGCAGAACCGTATCGATCTCATGCCAGGGCAGCGAGGCCATAAAACTTCTCCAGCGGTAATCGGATATCCGACACAAACAATCAGAATAGGCCGGGTATAGTAGCCCGCTATCGCCCAGGGAGCCGTTCATGCGCCAGAAACCCACCATACTCGATCGCCGGATCGTTGCCACCAGCCGCCTGTTTTGTGTGGAAGAACTGAAACTGCGTTTTTCCAACGGTGTAGAGCGCACTTATGAACGCCTGGCGAGCAAGGGCGCAGGTTACGGCGCGGTGATGATCGTGGCGATGCTCGATGCCGACCACGCGGTGCTGGTGGAGGAGTATTGCGGAGGCACCGACGCCTACGAACTGTCCCTGCCCAAGGGCTTGATCGAGCCGGGTGAAGATGTGTTGGCGGCGGCCGAGCGGGAGCTCAAGGAGGAGGCCGGTTTTGGCGCACGTCAGTTGGAGCACCTGACCGAGCTGTCGCTGTCCCCCGGTTATATGAGCCAGAAAATCCAAGTGGTGCTGGCGACTGATCTGTATGAGGAGCGGCTGGAGGGCGACGAGCCCGAGCCGATGGGGGTGGACAAGGTCAATCTGCGCGAGTTGTCTGGCCTGGCGCAAAACCCTCAATTCACCGAGGGTCGCGCCCTGGCGGCACTGTATCTGGCCCGTGACCTGCTGACTCAGCGCGGAGTGTTCCTGCCATGAATTTCCCCCATTCGCTGATGGCCCCTGTGGTCGAACTGGCGCTCAAGGCTGGCGAGGCGATCCTGCCGTTCTGGCGCGCCAATGTGCAGGTCAACCACAAGGCCGATGAGTCGCCGGTGACTGCCGCAGACATGGCGGCTCACGATGTGATTGTCGCCGGGCTGACGGCGCTGGCGCCGGACATTCCGATCCTCTCCGAAGAGGACGCCAATATTGCGCAAAGCGTACGTGCCGGTTGGCAGCGTTGGTGGCTGGTGGACCCGTTGGACGGGACCAAGGAGTTCATTTCCGGCAGTGAGGAGTTCACGGTCAACATTGCATTGGTCGAGCAAGGCCGGGTGGTGTTTGGCGTGGTGTCGATGCCCACCAACGGTCGCTTCTACGTTGGCGGCGCGGGGCTGGGGGCCTGGCGCGCCGACCAGGGTAGTGAGCCTTTGCCTATTACGGTGCGTAATGTACTGGCGCCGGGAGAAACCTTCACTGTGGTCGCCAGCCGCCGCCATACCAGTCCAGAGCAGGAACGTCTTCTGGGCGGCCTGAGCGAGAGCCTGGGCGAATTGCAACTGACCAGTATCGGCAGTTCGTTGAAGTTTTGCCTGGTAGCCGAAGGGGCGGCCGACTGTTACCCACGGTTGGCGCCGACGTCCCAGTGGGACACCGCCGCCGCCCAGGGTGTGCTGGAAGGGGCGGGTGGCGAGGTGCTGGATCTCAATGGCGAGCCGTTTTGTTATCCGGCTCGTGAATCGCTGTTGAATACGTCGTTCCTGGCGTTGCCGGCAAAAGTGGTGTGGCGTGCAAAGCTGTTGGAGCTTGCTCGCTCTTGAGCCCGGCTCGCCACAGAGGTTTCGTGGCGTTTCCAAAGTCAGCGGTGCAACACGTACTGCCCCTCAAACTCCACCGCTGGCTCATCGCTCCCGGTATTCAACACCTGGGTCTGCAAGGCCAGCCGCGCCCGTCCGTAGCGCCGGTAGGTGGCCAGGAAGCGCTTCCATACCTTCTCCTCTGGTGAGTCGCAGATGACTGTGGCGTCGCGGGTGACCGGCAACGGGTAGCTGATCTGCCCTTCCTGAATCACGATGTGCCCGTCTTCGATGCCTTCTTCACGCAAGGCCAGGTGCAACCAACCCCAGCCCCCCAGCACCGCGCCGCAGTACAGGCTGCCGCCGAACATGGTGCTCTTGTGATTGACGTTGGCCGCAAGCGGCAAGAACAGGCGCAGTTGCCGGGCCTGCCAATCGAGCACCTTGAGGCCCATGTCCCGCGTCAGGGGGATGTCGTGGTGCAGGATCGATTCCAGGTAACGACTGTCGCGGTTCATTGTGGGGCCTTTTGCTTGAAAGGAAATGACAATAACTCAATCGGACTCATCGGTCGGGCCGTGGCTGCTGTCGCCGAAGTTCAGCCCATGCTTGCGCAGTTTGTCGTGCAAGGTCTTGCGCGGGATGCCCAAGGCTTCCGCGAGGCTGCGTACCGAGCTGTGAGGTCGGGCCAGTTCGGCGGCGATCAGGGTCTTCTCGAAGTTTTCCACTTGTTCGCTCAGGCCGCCACTGACCACTTCCACCGGTACGCCGGGGCTGCCGTCCGGCGCGCTGTTGTCCAGGGCCAGTTCCAGGCCCAGGGCGAAGCGTTCGGCAGCGTTCTGCAGTTCTCGCACGTTGCCCGGCCAGGTATGGCGCAGTAGCAGCGCCCGTTGCGCCGGTTGCAACTCATGGGGCGGCAGGCCGTGGCGGGTGCTGGCTTCGTCGGCGAAGTACTGGAACAACATCAACGCATCCTCACCCCGTTCGCGCAATGGCGGTATGCGCAACGGCGCGACGTTCAGGCGGTAATACAGGTCGGCGCGAAAGCGCCCTTGATCGGCGGCCTGGCGCAGGTCTTCCTTGGTGGCGGCGATGACGCGGATGTCCAACGGGATCTGTTGATTGCCCCCCAGTCGTTCCACCACGCGCTCTTGCAGCAGACGCAGCAACTTGACCTGTACATCCAGGCTCATGCTTTCGATTTCATCGAGAAACAGCGTGCCGCCATTGGCGAACTCGAATTTGCCGATGCGGCGTTTCTGCGCACCGGTGAACGCGCCCGGCTCGTGACCGAACAGCTCGCTCTCCACCACCGACTCGGCCAGGGCCCCGGCGTTGATCGCCACGAACGGCCCGTTGCGCCGGCCCGAAAGGTCGTGCAAGGCACGGGCAACCACTTCCTTTCCTGCACCGGTTTCCCCGAGGATCAGCACGTCGGCGCGGGTCGCCGCCAGGGCCCCGATCTGCTCGCGCAGGCGCAACATTGGCGTCGATTGGCCGACCAGTCGGGCGCTGAGTTCATGACGATCGCTCAGGGCCAGGCGCAGGCTGCGGTTGTCCAGCACCAGTCGGCGCAAGGCCAGGGCCCGGCGCACGCTGTCGAGCAGATGATCGCTGGCGAAGGGTTTTTCCAGGAAGTCATAGGCCCCGGCGCGCATCGCCTGCACGGCCAGCGGCACATCACCGTGGCCGGTGATCAGCAGCACAGGCAGCTCCGGATCCTGGGCGTGGAGTTCGCTCAACAATTCGAGGCCGTCCATGCCGGGCATGCGGATATCACTGACCACCACACCCGGCCAGTCACGTGGCAGTTGCCCCGCCAGGCCCTTGGCCTCGGCCAGGGGCAGGATCTTCAGGCCGGCCAGGTCGAGGGTCTGGCTCAAGGCCTGACGCAAGTGGGGATCGTCGTCGATCAGCACCACCTCAATCCGGTTATCGATGGTCATACGCTACGGTCCTCGGACGGTTGCAGGCTCACTCCGGGGGCGCCGGCGCGCAGCTTCAGGGTGATCAGGGCACCGCCTTCCTTATGGTTGGCGAACGACAGTTCGCCGCCGAAGGCGCGCATCAGGGTGTCGCAGATCGCCAGCCCCAGGCCAAGGCCCTGGGTGCGGGTCTTGGTGGTGTAGAAGGGTTCGCCGGCGCGGCCAAGGGCTTCCATGCAAAACCCGGGGCCATTATCGCGGATATACAGGTTGACGCCGGTTTCGGTGGCCTGGGCACTGATCCAGAGTTTGCGCGGCGGGCCTTTCTCTGTGAGGGCATCGAGGGCGTTGGCCAGCAAGTTGCCGAGTACCTGGCGCAAACGGGTTTCCCCGGCCTCGACCCACAGTGTTGCGGCCGGCAGGTCGCGGACCAGCTCTACCTCCATGCTGCGTCGGCGCTTGGCGAGCAGCGCCAAGGCATCGTCCAAGGCCGGTTGCAGGGCAACGCTTTCCGGGGCATGCCGGTCGCGCCGGGCAAAAGCGCGCAAATGGGCGATGATCGAGGCCATGCGCCCGGTCAGTTCGCTGATCAGCTTGAGGTTGCCCCGGGCGTCCTCGGTACGCTGGTGGTCGAGCAGAATCTCGGCGTTTTCCGCATAACTTCGAATCGCCGCCAGCGGCTGGTTGAGTTCGTGGCTGATGCTGGCCGACATGGTGCCCAAGGCTGACAGTTTGCCGGCCTGCACCAGGTCATCCTGGGCGCGAACCAGTTCCTGCTGGGCCTGCTCGCGCTCCAACACTTCCTGCCTCAGGCGCCGATTCAGGCCCTCCAGATCACTGGTACGCTCGGCGACCCGGCCTTCGAGTTCGTGGCGAGCCTTGGCTTCGAAGGCGATCCGATCCAGGTAATGGCGCCTGCGCTGCATCATCAACCCGAGCAACAGCATCAACACCAGCAACGCCGCGCCGCCGATGGCCACCACGGTGCGCACCGGCCGGTCGATCAGCGTACGGGGGGCGAGGATGCTCACGCTCCAGCCAGTTTCTTCGATGGACTGGGTCTGGGTCAGCCAGGCGTTGGCATCCAGGTTCAACGGCTTGGGGTCGCGGGTCGGATAGGGTTGTACGGCACTGATGGCCTTTCCTTCTTCGTCACTCAAGGGGCGGGTCGCGCGGAATCGCCATTCCTGCCGTGAAGTGAGAATGACCACGCCGTTGTGATCGGTCACCAGCAGCTGCTCCGGGGTTTTGCCCCACAGGCTTTCGGTGTGGTCCAGGTCAACCTTGACCACCAGTACGCCGATGACTTTTTCCCGGTCGCGCACGGCGGCGGCGAAGAAATAGCCACGTTTGGCCGATGTAGTGCCCAGGCCGAAAAAGCGCCCCAGGCGTCCGGCCATGGCTTCTATGTAGTACGGCCGGAAGGCGAAATTGCGCCCGACGAAACTGTCGTGCTTGTCCCAGTTCGACGCGGCCAGGGTCTTGCCGGTGGCGTCCATCAAGTACATGACTTCGGCGCCGGTCTGGGCGCTTATGTTTTTCAGCAGCCGGTTGGCGTTGCCTTGGATGATGCCATCGTCCGGTGTCGACAGCGCCGCGCGCAAGGCCGGTAGCTCGCCGAGAATCTGCGGCAGTACTTCATAACGGTGCAACGTACCCAGCAGGTTGGCGACGTAGAGGTCCAGGGTCTGGCGATTCTGCCCGGCCAGTTCGCTACGGTAGTAACGCTCGGCGAGGTGCTCCAGCGGCCACAGCAATGGTGCCAGGCATAGCGCAAGCAAGGCCAGGCTGCGCCAACGGGGTCTGCGGGGAAGAGTGGAGTTCATGAGCATCAGGCGCCTGTGGGGACAGGCGCATTATGCCTAGGCTTGCTCGGCAAGACACTGGTGCAACGCGCTTCGCCAGTCTGGTTGGCTCACCCCCCATTCACGGAGCAGACGCGTGCAGTCGAGGCGCGAATTCAGTGGGCGGGGGGCCGGGGTCGGGTAAGCGCTGGACGGGATGGGTTCGAGCACGGCACAGGTCTTGTGTTGCTCGATCAGGTGTTCGCCGATGGCCTGGGCGAAACCGAACCAGGATGTCTCGCCCCGGGCCGTCAGGTGATAGGTACCCCAGGCGCCGCACTGACCGGTACGCCAACGCTCGATGAGCTTCGCGGTGCTGTCGGCGATGGTGCCAGCCCAGGTCGGTGCACCGATCTGGTCGGCCACCACGCGCAACTGTGGTTTTTCCTGGAGCAGGCGTTGCATGGTCAGCAGGAAGTTACGACCTGCCGTGGAATACACCCAACTGGTGCGCAGAATCAGGTGCTGGCCGCCGGCCTGGCGAATGGCGTCTTCGCCAGCCAGTTTGCTGCGCCCATAGACGCTCAACGGGTTAGTGGTGTCGTCTTCGGTGTAGGGGGCGGGCTTGCGGCCATCGAAGACGTAGTCGGTGGAGTAGTGGATCAGCGGGATACCCAGCTCAAGCGCCACCTGGGCCAGGACGCCCGGTGCGCTGGCGTTGATGGCGAACGCCAGCTGCGGTTCACTCTCGGCCTGGTCGACGGCCGTGTGGGCGGCGGCGTTGATGATCAAGTCGGGACGCAGGGCGCCGATGGGCGAGCCAATGAGATCCGGGCGCGCCAGGTCGAGCTGGTCGCTGCCGCATACGATCAACTCGCCCATGCCGGCCAGGCGCGACTGGAGTGCTCGGGATACCTGGCCGTTCTGGCCGATGATCAGAATACGCAAGGCAACACTCATGGGAACAGGTCCGCCTCGCTCAGGGTTTTGCCGGCCTGATCCTTGGGCGACAGGATCGGTGCGCCTTGCAGTGCCCAATCGATCGCCAACTGCGGATCGTCCCAGCGAATGCAACGTTCAGCCGAGGGGGCGTAGTAGTCCGTGGTTTTGTAGAGAAAATCCGCTGATTCGCTCAGCACCACGAAACCGTGGGCAAACCCCGGCGGAATCCACATTTGTTGGTGATTCTGCGCCGACAGGTGCACGCCTACCCATTGACCGAAAGTCGCTGAACTGCGGCGAATATCCACCGCCACGTCCAGGACTTCCCCCGCCGTGACGCGTACCAGTTTCCCTTGGGCCTGCTCGATCTGATAGTGCAGGCCGCGCAGAACGCCTTTGGCCGAGCGCGAATGGTTGTCCTGGACGAATTGCAGCGCACACCCTGTGGCTTCGGCAAATGCCCGGGCATTGAAGCTTTCATAGAAAAAGCCACGATCGTCACCGAAGACCTTCGGCTCGATGATCAGGACTTCCGGCAAGCGGGTGGCGATGACGTTCAATGGGTTTCTCCGGCGATCTTGAACAGGTACTGGCCGTAACCGGTCTTGCCGAAGTACTTGGCACGTTCAAGAACGTGCTCGCGGCTGACCCAGCCCTGTTGGTAGGCAATTTCTTCAAGGCAGGCGACTTTCAAGCCTTGGCGGTGCTCGATGGTTTGCACGTATTGCGAGGCTTCCAGCAGGCTGTCGTGGGTGCCGGTGTCGAGCCAGGCGAAACCGCGGCCAAAACGCTCGACATGCAGGTCGCCGCGTTGCAGGTAGGCGTTGTTGACGTCGGTGATCTCCAGTTCGCCGCGTGACGAGGGCTTGATGGTCTTGGCGATCTGGATCACGTCGTTATCGTAGAAGTACAAGCCCGTCACGGCATAACTGGACTTGGGCACGCTGGGTTTTTCTTCGATGGAAATGGCTCGCCCTTCAGGGTCGAAGTCAATCACGCCAAAACGCTCGGGATCCTTGACCCAATAACCAAACACCGTCGCACCGCTCTGCCGATTGGTGGCGGTCTGCAATTGTTCGCCGAAATGCTGGCCGTGGAAAATGTTGTCGCCCAGGATCAGGCAGACCGGATCGCTGCCAATAAATTGCTCGCCGATCAGGAACGCCTGGGCCAGGCCATCAGGTGACGGCTGTTCGGCGTAGCTGAAGTGCACGCCGAACTGGCTGCCGTCGCCCAACAGGCTTTGGTATTGCGGTAGGTCCTGTGGGGTGGAGATCACCAGGATGTCCTTGATGCCGGCGAGCATCAGTACCGAAATCGGGTAATAGATCATCGGTTTGTCGTAAACCGGCAATAACTGCTTGGAAACCCCGAGGGTTATCGGGTGCAGGCGTGTGCCGGAGCCGCCGGCCAGAACAATACCTTTCATCATGCAATCGCATCCTTGTTGTCGAGCGAGCCCAGGCGCTCGCCTTGATAGCTGCCGTCCTGGACACGCCGGCACCACAGCAGGTTTTCGAGGTACCACTGCACGGTTTTGCGCAGGCCGGTCTCGAAGGTTTCCCGGGGCGTCCAGCCCAATTCCCGTTCGATCTTGCCGGCATCGATGGCGTAGCGCAGATCGTGGCCGGGGCGATCTTTGACGAAAGTGATCAGGTCGGCATAGCCCGCGACCCCTTCGGGTTTGTGGGGCGCCAGCTCTTCGAGTAACGCGCAGATGTTGCGCACCACTTCGATGTTTTTTTGTTCATTGTGGCCGCCGATGTTGTAGGTCTCGCCGACCACGCCTTCGGTGACAACCTTGAGCAGCGCCCGGGCATGGTCTTCGACGTACAGCCAGTCGCGCACTTGCTGGCCATCGCCATACACGGGCAGCGGTTTACCGGCCAGCGCGTTGAGGATCACCAGGGGAATCAGTTTCTCGGGGAAGTGGAACGGCCCGTAGTTGTTCGAGCAATTGGTCAGCAGCACCGGCAAGCCGTAGGTGCGCTGCCAGGCACGGACCAAGTGATCGGACGCGGCTTTGCTGGCCGAATAGGGGGAACTTGGCGCATAAGCCGTGGTTTCGGTGAACAGATCGTCCACCCCGTGCAGGTCGCCATACACTTCGTCGGTGGAAATGTGATGGAAGCGAAACGCGCGTTTCTGCGCCTCGGGCAGGCTCTGCCAATAGGCCCTGGAGGCTTCCAGCAGGCTGTAGGTGCCGACGATGTTGGTCTGGATGAAGTCCGCCGGCCCGTCAATGGAACGATCGACGTGGGACTCCGCCGCCAGGTGCATGATGGCGTCGGGCTTGAACCGCGCGAGCACCGCGCTGACGGTCGGTTGATCGACGATATCGGCCTGCACGAATTCGTAGCGGCTGTCGTGATCGATACTGCTCAGCGATTCGAGATTGCCGGCATACGTCAGCTTGTCGAGGTTCAAGACCTGGTGTTCGGTATCCAGGATCAAGTGCCGTATGAGAGCTGAGCCGATGAAGCCGGCACCGCCAGTGATAAGAATGCGCATCCGGTTAAGCCTTTTCCGTGAGAGCCAAAGCATAGGAGCATAGCTTGTCGGCATGTCGGGGACGGTGCAAGCGAGATGTTTTGGGCGCTTTCCATGGGCCTGGTAATCCACCTGTAGCGGGGAGCCTGCTCCCGCTGGGCTGCAAAGCAGCTCCGGTTTTGGCAGTTGCTGTGCAACCGAGCGGGAGCAAGCGCCCTCGCCACTACAGCGCTCTGTCGGCCTGTCAAAAATGCGTCCGCGCCCACATCTCAATACAGAGGGGTTGCTTATCCCTCGACTCAGTGGCGAGATAGACATCCGATAAAACCACCTCAGGGGTCGTTGTATGCCGCTCGCCACGTTGGTTCACCGTGCCAGTTTGCCAAGCCCACAGATCAGCGCCGCACAGGCGTTGGTACTGCTGCGCTCGAATTACGGACTCAGCGGTGACCTGCGACCCCTTGGCAGCCAGCAGGACCTCAACTACCGCGTCGACAGCGAGCGCGGGCGGTTTGTATTGAAGATTTGCCACGGCGACTACGCCGTCCGTGAGCTCCAGGCCCAACATGCGGCCCTCAAGCAACTGGCCGGGCACAGCGCAGTGAAAGTGCCACGGGTGATGACTGCCAATAACGGCCAGGACCTGCTGACCCTGGAAGTCGACGGGCAAGCAGTCCATGTCCGGCTGCTGGAGTACATCGACGGCCAATCCCTCACCCAACTCAAACACCTGGGGCCGGAGCTGGTGACCGGTCTGGGTCGCTTGTGCGCGGAAATCGACCTGGCCCTGGCGACGTTCGAGCATCCAGGCCTGGAGCGCACGCTGCAATGGGACGCCCGTCACGCCAATACGCTGATCGGCCATCTGCTGCCGGTAATCCAGGATGACCAACGGCGCAATCTGATCGCCGAGGTCGCGCAACAGGCCGAGTGGCGTTTGCAGCCGCTCAAGGCCAGCCTGCCGGTGCAGGCGATTCATATGGACATCACCGATGACAACGCGGTCTGGCAGCGCGATGCCCAGCGCCAGTGGCAATTGCAGGGTGTGATCGATTTTGGCGACCTGGTCCGTACCTGGCGCATCACCGATCTGTCGGTGACGTGTGCGGCCCTGTTGCACCACGCCGACGGTGATCCGTTCTTTATCTTGCCGGCGATCAAGGCGTACCACGCGGTCAATCCGTTGCAACACGAAGAGCTGCTGGCGCTGTGGCCGCTGATCATGGCGCGTGCCGCTGTGCTGGTGCTCAGTGGTGAGCAGCAGGTCTCTATCGACCCGGATAACCAGTACAGTCGCGACAACCTGGAACATGAATGGGAAATTTTCCGGGTTGCCCACTCGGTGCCCCTCGAACTGATGGAAGCGGCGATTTTCACCGCCGTCGGCCAAAGTTTGCCGGCCATTGCCAGTGAAGGTTTCGCGCCGCTGTTGCCAACCCTGGTGGGGCGTGAATTTGCCCTGATCGACCTGGGCGTGCTGAGCCCGCATTTCGAAGCCGGTAACTGGGAGCAGCCGGGAATCGACCAGCGTCTGTTGAGCGAGGCCGCTGCTGTTCACGGGCTGGCCGCCAGCCGTTATGGGCAGTACCGGTTGTCTCGCACCCGACCGGACAGCGCCGTCGAACCTGAGACTTATCCATTGCACGTGGAGTTGAGTGTGCCTCGGGGCACGCCACTGGAGGCACCGTTCGCCGGGGTCGTGCACAAGACCGCCGACGGCATGCTGCAACTGGACAGCGTTCAGTCGAGCGTGCGGCTGTGGGGCGTCACATCGCCGTTGCATTCGGGGGCGGCGCTGGTCAAGGGGCAAGTGCTGGGCGAAGTGGAAGGGCCGTTGCGGGTCCAGTTGTGCCGGGGCGCGCAGTTGAATCCGCCGCTGTTCTGCACGCCATCCCGGGCCCCGGCCTGGCAGGCGCTTTGCCCTTCGCCAGCGGTGCTTTTGGGGCTGGCTTGCGATGCCGAGCCGGAGATCGATCCCCAGGCGTTGCTGGCCCGCCGCGACGCAAGCTTTGCCCGCTCGCAGAAGCACTACTACGTCGATCCGCCACGCATCGAGCGCGGCTGGCGCAACCATTTGATCGACATGCAGGGCCGCTCCTACCTGGACATGCTCAACAACGTCGCGGTGCTTGGGCACGGCCATCCACGCATGGCGGCGGTGGCTGCCCGGCAGTGGTCGCTACTCAACACCAACTCACGTTTCCATTATGCGGCGATCGCCGAGTTTTCCGAGCGCCTGTTGTCGCTGGCGCCGTCCAGCATGGACCGGGTGTTCCTGGTCAACAGCGGCACCGAGGCCAACGACCTGGCAATCCGCCTGGCCTGGGCCTACAGCGGTGGACGGGACATGCTCAGTGTCTTGGAGGCCTATCACGGCTGGTCGGTGGCGGCCGATGCGGTATCGACGTCCATCGCCGACAACCCTCAGGCCCTGAGCAGCCGCCCGGACTGGGTGCATCCGGTGACCGCGCCAAACACCTATCGGGGTGAATTCCGTGGCCCCAACAGCGCGCCGGACTACGTGCGCAGCGTAGAGCACAATCTGGCAAAAATTGCCGAGAAAAAACGCCAACTCGCCGGCTTCATCTGCGAACCGGTATACGGCAATGCCGGTGGGATCGCCCTGCCGCCAGGGTACTTGAAACAGGTCTACGCGATGGTGCGCGAGCGCGGTGGTGTCTGCATCGCCGACGAGGTGCAGGTCGGTTATGGGCGCATGGGCGAGTTTTTCTGGGGCTTTGAGGAGCAGGGTGTGGTGCCGGACATCATCACCATGGCCAAGGGTATGGGCAACGGCCAGCCGCTGGGAGCGGTCATCACTCGACGGGAGATCGCCGAGGCGTTGGAAGCCGAGGGCTATTTCTTCTCGTCCGCCGGCGGCAGCCCGGTCAGTTGCCGGATCGGCATGGCCGTGTTGGACGTCATGGAAGAAGAAAAACTCTGGGAAAACGCCCAAGTGGTGGGCGCGCATTTCAAGGCACGGCTGCAAGCCTTGATTGACCAGTATCCATTGGTCGGTGCGGTGCATGGCTCCGGGTTCTACCTGGGTGTGGAATTGATCCGTAACCGCGACACCCTGGAGCCGGCCACCGAAGAAACCACGGCGCTGTGCAGTCGTCTTCGGGAGTTGGGTATCTTCATGCAACCGACTGGCGACTACCTGAACATCCTCAAAATCAAGCCACCGATGGTCACCACGCGTCAGAGCGTGGATTTCTTCGTCGATATGTTGGCGAAGGTGCTGGACGAGGGGCTTTAAGGCGGGTCTTGCCCCCGTGGGAGCGAGCTTGCTCGCGATGGCGTTTTCCATGTCGACATTTTGTTGACTGACCTACCGCTATCGCGAGCAAGCTGCACCCTCGCAGTATCAATATCCACAACTCGATTTTTGTCGGTGTTTCTCGCTATTTTTCCATGGCGATGTGTTTTTTATACTTTAAAAGCAGATTTTTATCGATTATAAAGTCGGCATTGCGCGACGCATTCCCTCCCTCGCGTGCCGTTACCCTTTTGTATCGCTCACGGAGTCCTGACTCATGACAACTTTGCACAGCACTCCCCGCGCGGATGGTTTCCACATGCCTGCCGAGTGGGCACCCCAGACCCAGGTCTGGATGATCTGGCCCGAGCGCCCGGACAACTGGCGCCTGGGCGGTAAGCCTGCCCAGGCTGCCCACGTGGCGGTGGCCAAGGCCATCGCTCGTTTCGAACCGGTGACTGTGGCAGTGTCCGCGGCCCAGTACGAAAACGCCCTGGCGCGCCTCGACGTGCCGAATATCCGCTTGGTGGAGATGTCCAGTGACGACGCCTGGGTCCGAGATACGGGCCCGACTTTTGTCATCAATGACGACGGCGAGGTCCGTGGTGTCGACTGGGATTTCAACGCTTGGGGCGGTTTCGACGGCGGCCTGTATGCGCCGTGGAATCGTGATTCGCAAGTGGCCAGCAAGATTCTCGAGATCGAGCGCAGCCCGCGTTATCGCACCGAAGGTTTTGTACTCGAGGGCGGCTCGATCCATGTCGATGGCGAAGGCACCCTGATCACCACCGAAGAGTGCCTGCTCAACCGCAATCGCAATCCACACCTGAGCCGCGAAGATATCGAGGCGATGCTCAGCGCGCAGTTGGCGGTGGACAAGATCATCTGGCTGCCGGACGGTCTGTTCAATGACGAAACCGATGGCCATGTGGATAATTTCTGTTGCTACGTGCGTCCTGGCGAAGTGCTGCTCGCCTGGACCGACGACCCGCAGGATCCGAACTACGCCCGCTGCCACGCTGCGATGAACGTGCTGCAAAACAGCACTGACGCCAAGGGGCGCCCGTTCACAGTGCATAAAATGCCGATTCCAGGGCCGCTGTATGCCACCGAAGAGGAATGTGCAGGCGTGGATGCGGTGCAAGGTTCCCAGGAGCGCAATCCGAGCGTGCGGCTGGCCGGTTCCTACGTGAACTTCCTGATCGTCAACGGTGGCATCATCGCGCCGAGTTTTGACGATCCGTTGGATACCCAGGCCAGGGAAATTCTGCAGAACCTGTTTCCCCAGCACGAAGTGGTCATGGTGCCAGGGCGTGAACTGTTACTGGGGGGCGGGAATATCCATTGCCTTACCCAGCAGCAACCCGCGCCACACGTAAAATGAGTGGTGATGTAACAGCCTGGGGATAGCGATTGCGGCGGCCCTGTGTCGGCGTTTTTGGATCCATTCTGGCAAGCCCGCGGCCCGATTGGGGGCGCGGGCTTTTTTGTGCCTGTTTATTGGCGTCGCCGATACATTGGCATAGCTCTTGTATCTATATTTAGGCAGTTCTGGGGAGCGGAGCTGAGTTGTTTTGTCATAAACCTTGGATAAATTGGCCGCTCATCAACCAGGAGAGGGCGCTGGAATGAATATGATAAGCGAGCGCACATGCCATCCCTTGGCCGTTAATGGTGAGTCGCTGCAAGCTTTGGCTCAGTGGTTGAAGTCCAACGGAACGCGTCAGATCAGAGAACCTGATCCGCGCCGGGTGATCGTTGAACGCTACCCCGCTGGTCTTTTCAGCGAGGCGGAGCTGGAAGCGTTGTGGGATGTGATGCAAGGATAGAATTCGACGGATTGATAAAAGGCGCTGGCCGGGATGGCAGCGCTTTTTTTATGCCCCCAGGATTTAAAGTGCACACAAATCCCTGCGGGAGCGAGCTCCCACACTGGATAGTGGTTTTAGATAAATGGATCATTCGACCGCTTTTCGAAATAGATTGAAAGTCATTCCAGCGTTTTTCCGCAACACCCACGAGGCTACCCTGCTGCCATCGAATCCTCACGGCCAGCGGAGTTCTCATGACCATCCTTCATTACATCTACGATCCGCTGTGTGGCTGGTGCTACGGGGCCAAACCATTGGTGCAGGCCGCCCGGCGAGTGCTGCCAGTGATCGCCCATGGCGGTGGCATGATGACGGGTACCAATCGGCAGCAGGTCTCGCCGCAGTTGCGCAATTACGTGATGCCCCACGACCGGCGCATCGCCGAATACACCGGGCAGACGTTTGGTGAGGCCTACTACGAAGGCCTGCTGCGTGATACCGGTGCGGTGTTCGATTCGGCACCGCCGACCGCCGCCATCCTTGCTGCCGAACAACTCGGCGGCCTCGGCCTGGAGCTGCTCGGGCGCCTGCAGACTGCGCATTACGTCGAAGGTCGACGTATTGCTGACAACGCCGTGCTACTGGAACTGGCTCAATCCATTGGTCTTACAGCCCAAGTGTTCCAGCCGGCGTTCGATACGGCTGATGTGCAAGGCCATATCAAGGCCAGTCGCGCCCTGCTGGCCAAGCTCGGTGGCCAGGGCTTCCCGACGTTTGCCTTGGAGCGGGCCGGCCAGTTCACGTTGATCGACGTCGGTCCCTGGCTCGGCAAACCCGAGGCATTCGCCCAATGGTTGAGGCAAACCCTGCCGGTGCAGGCCTCTACGCCGGCCCCTGCCTGTGGTCTGGACGGCTGTTCTCCTTGAACGGTTCTTAGATGTTTTTCGCCTAATTACCGACGATTCACGAAATTGACACATTGTTGAGGGCGCGACTAGGATTCGCCCACGCCTGTGGCTAACAGCCATGACTCTTAAATAATAAAAAGGCCCGACACGATCACTCGTGGGCGGGCCTTTTCATTATTTCAGGAGCAAGAGTCCGAAAAAGAGCGCAAAAGCGCCATTTCGGCTGCCAGTCGCAGTGCGTATCAACCCGTACAAGGAAAATAAACATGTTGAACAAGCGCATTGGTTTGATCGCACTGGGGATTTTGAGCACGACGCACGCCATGGCCAACGACCAGGCTGAGTCCAAGGGGGTCGTTGAAGACAGCAGCCTGAAGGTGCTGTTGCGCAACGCTTACATCAATCGCGACTACAAAGACGGCAACCAGGACAAGGCCGAATGGGGCCAGGCAGCTATCGGTACATTCTCGTCCGGTTTCACCCAAGGCACCGTGGGTGTGGGTGTGGACGCTTTCGGCCTGTACGCATTGCGCCTTGATGGCGGCAAGGGACGTAGCGGGGCGGGCGGCATCGACTTCTTCAAGCAAGGCGACAGCGGCAACGCGGCCGATGATTTGTCCAGGTTTGGTGCAGCGGTCAAGTTCCGGGTCTCCAATACCGTGCTGGCCTACGGTGACCAGATGCCGGCCCTGCCGGTATTGAGCTATGACAACTCGCGCCTGCTACCGGAAAGCTACACCGGCACGCTGATCACTTCCAAAGAGATCAAGGGCCTGGAGTTGAACGCCGGTCGTTTCACCGCCGAGTCGCGCAAGAGCGCCGAAGGCCGTGACAGCGGTGGCCTGAAGTCGATCAACGTATTGGGTGGTAGCTATCAGTTCACCGAGCAGTTCAAGGCTGCGCTCTACGCCTCGGACGTCGAAGACGTGTTGAAGAAGCAATACGTGAACGCCAACTATGTGTTCCCGTTGGCCAAGGATCAATCCCTGACCCTGGACTTCAACGGTTATCGCACCAAGCTGGACAACAGCTACGTTCGCGAAAACAACGTCACCGGCGACGACAACAAGATCTGGAGCCTGGCCGCCACCTTTGTCACAGGGCCGCACAGCTTTACGCTCGCCCACCAGCGCAGCACTGGCGACAGCAACCTGGGCTACGCCTACGGCGGCTATCAACGCGAGCAGAATCGCGTGGGCGACGGCGGTAACACGATCTACCTGGCCAACTCCTACTGGTCCGACTTCAACGCTGAAGACGAACGCAGCTGGCAGTTAGGCTATGGCCTGGATTTCACCTCCTTCGGCGTACCGGGCCTGACCTATAACGTGGCTTATGTGCGTGGCGATAACATCACCACGTCCACCAGCGAAGGTGGCACCGAGCGCGAGATCTTCAACCAGTTCAAATACGTGGTCCAGAGTGGCCCGGCCAAGGACTTGAGCGTAAGGTTGCGCAGCTCCGTCCTGCGTGTGTCGCAGAAGTCCAGCGAGTACAACGTCAGCGGCAACGAGCTGCGGGTGTTCGTGGATTACCCGATCAACGTCTTCTGATGCCTGATTGTGTGACAAGCGCGTGATGAAACCCCCGACACCAAATCGGGGGTTTTTGCCTTTTGACGCCAGAAATATCGCAAAAAACGCCTGTTTTCTTGAGAAAAAATCGCACTAATGAAACTTCAACCGCCGTTTCAAACACGACTTGAAGTGCCTCAAATTCTTTCTCATGGACGTAAATCCTGCACCTACTAGATTAGGCCGCTCAACGCAGTGGAGACCTATGAAAAATGATCGTTCTGAACAGGGAAGTGGGCGAAGCGCTAAGACGTGACAAATACGTCAACGTTCGCGGTGGGGACTTCAACCTCTACGGTCATTTCGGTGATTTTGTCCGGCTGACCAAAAGCTGGGAAAACATGGAGCCCGACAGTTACTACGGCCAGGCCGAGTCAGGCATGCGTTTTCGCCGCTACAGCGATTTCGAATACAACCCCACGACCCGTGAGCTCAAGCAGCTCGAACACCGGGCCTACATTCAGTCCAAGACCAACAACAGCTATGTCGGCGGGCTGGAGCGGCACTTCCAGGACTTCTCCAACGAAGTGATCAACTCACCCGTGATGCGCAGCCTGATCGACACGGACTTCGAGGTTTACAAGAACGTCCTGCCGCAGGAACTGCACGATGAAATCTGGCAATGCCAGATCCATCAGATCCGCATCGAGATCAAGCCCGGCAAGCAGCTGGAAATCACCCCCGAAGGGATTCACTGCGACGGCTATCCATTCAGCGGCGTGCATTTCTGGGGGCGCCATAACGTAGCTGGCGCGGAAAGTCGTCTGTACTCTGCTCAGGAAGAGCAACTGGCGGCGACCACCTACGAGGACATCCTCGACACCACGTTCTTCCTCGATCGCGACATGCGCCATTACGTGACACCGGCCCGCAACGTTCACGCCCATGAAATGGCCTTCCGGCAGATCCTCGCCATTTCCTTCTCGCGGCCCGGGACCGCTTTCGACATTGTTCGCTGAACGGATCGAACCCATGGATGATCCGGTGCAGCAGGTTCTGCTGCGCCGGGCCCAGGTCAGGGACGCCGAACGACTGGAGCGGTTTTTTCGCGGATTCGACGAAGTGTCGTTCTGCGACTGGCAGGACGCCCGATTTTTGCGGGGGGTGTTGTTGCAGGACACCACCACCGCGTACCTGGCGGTCGATGCCAGCGGGGATGTGGTCGGCGCAGTGATCGGTGGCATGCTCGGCACCCGCGGCACGATCAATCACCTGGCCGTCAGCCCGGCACATCGCACCCGAGGCTTGGGCCAGCGTCTGGTGGAGGCCGCTTCGGCCGACATGAAACGGGTGGGCGTGCTGCGCATGTTCCTGTTCGTCGACGATGCTAATCTGGCCGGCAAGCGTTTCTGGGCTGCCCAGGGGTTCTGTGAGCCCCGGGGTGAAATCACATTCGAGAGGGATTTATGAACAAGACTTCCAGCCAGCCGCTGGTGGTCGAACCACAAGCCTCGCGTACCTTTGCTGAAGCCAGTCCGGTGGTAGCGGGTTATTTCACGGTTTCGTTTGTGTTCGGTCTGATGGCGGTCAACGCCGGGCTGCCGCTATGGTTGCCCGTGGCGATGTGCTTGTTCGTCTACGCGGGCGCTTCGCAATTCGCGGCATTGGCGTTGATTTCCAGCGGCGCCTCGTTGACCACCATCGTGCTCACCACGTTCTTGATCAATGCGCGGCATATGCTGATGTCGGTCTATATGGCCAAGGCTTTGCGAGCGCTGGGGCTCAGTCGTTTCGAGCGCTGGTGCTATGCGGTGGGGCTCACGGACGAGTCGTTCGCTTTCCACAGCGTCAAGCTCGGCAGCGGGGCGCCTGTGAGTGTGCGTTACCTGATCGGCTTCAACCTGTTTTGCCACACGTCCTGGGTGCTGGGTGGGTTGTTGGGGGCCGTGTGCGCGCAATACGCGGCGCACCTGATCAAGTATCAGCTCGATTACGCCCTGACCGCGATGATGCTCTACGTGCTGGTTTCGTTGTGCGACACCCGTAACAAGTTGATCGCGGCCCTGGCGGCTGTGGTCTGTATGGGCGGGCTGAGCCTGCTTGGCAGTTCGCCGTTCAATGTCTTCATCGCCACATTCGTTGGCTGCGGGGTGGGCGTATGCCTGACCAAACGTTCCTGATCCTGGTTGTCGTGCTGATGATGGCCGTGACTTTCCTGCCTCGCGCCCTGCCGTTGCAGGTCAACACTGAACACTGGCCACCGTTTGTCGCGCGCGCCTTGGAATACCTGCCGGTGGCGATCGTAGCGGCCATCAGCCTCACCCCGTTGTTGATCAAGGATCAGCGGATACAGCTCGATCGCCCGGAATTCTATGCCGCGATTCCAACGCTGTTATGTGCGTATTTCAGCCGCAACCTGTTTCTCAGTGTGGCGGTGGGCACGGCGTCGTACATCGCGCTCGGTTCGTTCCTGTAGCGTCAGGTCCACCACATCGTTCAGCGCCTGGCCGGACAACTCTGGATTGTTCACCGCCAGGCGAACCTCAAGGAAATCCTCGAAGTCCGGGAAAATCGCCAAGCCATTGCGCAGCGCCGCTTCCCTGGACACCAGCCCCAGGCCGTCGAGTTGAGTGATCAACGACAACGTCAGCGTTTCACTGCAGGAATACACCATCCGCTGGCTTGACCCGTATTCGCCCAGGCCCGCATCGAGAAAACGAAGAAAGCTGTGGGAGTACGGACATTCTTCTGCCGGACGCACCTGAAATTTATCGCCGAGCAAACCGAGGGAATCGTCCTCGTCGCCACAATGGGCGCCGACCACCTGCACTTGGACGTCAGGCATCGTGATGCTTGAAAAGCCACTTTGCTGGGCCCCGATCAGGATCGCCAGGTCAAAATCTTCGTTCTTGAGCTTGCTCAAGTTCTCCATCGACTCGGCGTAACTGAACTCCAGCTGGTACTGGGGGAATACGGCAATCAACCGATCGATCATCCGCCGGTTGAACTCCGCCGGCAGGGTGGTATTGAGCGCCACTTTAAGCGTGCGCTGTCGAGGGCTCTTGAGTGCCGCGACTTTCTCCTCCAACTGTCGCGTGGCCACCAGTACTTGATCCATAAAAGGGGTCAGTTCCGAGCCTTGGCTTGTCAACGTCAGGCCTTTGTTCGAACGTCGGAACAGCCGGAAACCGAACTGCTCTTCGACCTTGTTCAACTGCGCCGCCAATGCTTGCACCGTGAGACACGAATGTTCGGCTGCGGCCGACAACGAGCCGGTCTGCACGATGCGCATGAGGTTGCGTAGAGTTCTGCTATCCATGGGGTAATGCCCTCTGCATAAGTGGGCTCGCTATTGTTGTGCACTTGGTCGGGCCAGGCAGTGCATGGTCGCTATCATCATGCAACTTGCCACGGTTGTCGCGATTTTGTGCCGAAATGCTCCGACAAGCGATGGTTGGAGCTTATGTGGGATTTGCGGTTTTTGCCGGTTTGGCGTGTATGGGATTGTGTAATTTGTCAGGGGCAAAAGGTCACAAGGAAATGTCCTACGAATTCAAATCCGGCATTTTTTGTTCGCCTGCGAATTAAATTTCAATTTATATCCATATATGTACTATTCTCCCAGTACCACCCCGTGACAATGGAGCCCAGACCCATGGCTACTTCCTCCATCACCCTCAACGCACAGCAACAATTGGACTCCCCGGACGCGGGTCGAGTCGCGTTGAAGTTTTTCTTCAACCTCATGGCGTTGTGGGGCTGCAGCGTCGAGCAGCAGCGCACGTTACTGGGCAAGGTCGGCAACACGACCTTCTACAAATACAAACAGTTACCAGAAAACGTAAGACTGCCTCGTGACACCCTCGAGCGTATTTCCTACCTCATGGGTATTCACAAGGCGCTGAGCATCATCTTCAGCAACAACCGGGACCGCGCCTATCAATGGGTCAGCAGCCCCAATACCGCGGCGCCGTTCAACGGTCAGTCGGCATTGGCCTACATGCTGGCCGGGCGGGTGGTGGACATTGCCGACGTGCGCCGCTATCTCGATGGAGTGCGCGGTTGATGACACCACCAGTGACGGATCCGCAATGGAAACGGGCCTATCGGATCGTCAACAGCAGTTTCCCGCCGATCACGCTGTTCGAAGATGTACTCGATCCCGACGACCTGCCAACCGCTTATGCCCTGGAAGCGCTGACCAACGACCGGCTCATGGCGCAGGCCGGCGTGTTGTCCCGGGTGCGCCCCGAGGACCGTGTTTCCGGGCCTGGTTCCTCGCCGGTGATGGCGGCGTTTACCCACATAGGCAAAACCAGTCGCTTCAGCGATGGCACCTTCGGCGTCTATTACGCCGCCAGTAGTCAGGAAGCTGCCATTGCCGAAACCTGCTATCACCAAGCCAGATTTCTCGGTGCGACCAACGAGCCTGATCTGGAATTGACCATGCGCACATACGTCAACAAGGTCATCAAGCCCCTGCACGACATCCGCCACGACTATCCCCACCTCCACGACCCGGACCCTAGCGCCTACGGCCCGTCCCAGGTGTTCGCCCGGCAGCTGCGCGAAACCTTGTCCTGGGGCCTGCTCTACAACAGCGTCCGCCTGCCTGGCCACGAATGCGCTGCCGCGTTTCGTCCGCCAGCGGTTTCGATTCCGGTGCAGGGTAAACATCTTCGGTATGTCTGGAGTGCGCAGAAGCGGGAGATATCGTTTGTGTTTGAGGTGAGTCAGGTGTGAGCCGGACTATAAAAAGCCTCTGACGAATCGGCAACGGAACCTATTTAGAGGAATGAATAGATCCGTGGCGAGGGAGCTTGCTCCCGCTTGAGTGCGCAGCACTCATAAAAAGGGCTGCTGCGCAGCCCTGCTTGATCAGATCTTGAACTGCTGCACCGAAGCCTGCATCGACCCCGCCGCATTGTTCAATTGATCCGCCGTTTGCGTCAGGTTGTGAATCGAGCGAGTGTTTTCTCGAGATTGCTCGGCAATCGACTCCACTCGCCTGGCCATTTCATCGCTGGCCTTCGATTGTTCGGCAATGGTCTGGGAAATTTCCTCCACCACTTCGGCGGCATGTCGGGCGCCAGTACGGATTTCGCTGATGGAAACCCCGGCCTGCTGGGCCAGGTTCACACCTTCGTCCACGCGGCTGACACAAGCCTGCATGTTCGCCACCGCATCTCGGGCGCTGGTCTGGATGCGCTCGATCATCGCGGTAATTTCCTGGGTCGACTGGGTAGTGCGTGCCGCCAGGTTACGCACTTCATCGGCCACCACCGCAAAGCCGCGCCCTGCCTCGCCAGCACGGGCCGCTTCGATGGCGGCGTTGAGGGCCAGCAGGTTGGTTTGTTCGGCGATGCTCTTGATCACCTGAATGATGGAGTGAATGTCTTCGGACGAAGCGTCCAGAGCCGTGATTTTGCCGGACGATTGGTTAACCACTTCGGCGATCCGGTTCATGCCTTCCACGACCCCGAGAATCACCTGGCCGCCGCTGCTTGCCAACTGTTCGGATTGTGCCGAAATCGTCCGTGCGCTGTCGGCGTGCTGATGGATCTGGCTGATGTTCGCTATCATCTGCTCCATGCTCGCCGCCATGCTGGTGGCGCTATGGGCCTGCTGATCGGCGCTGGACACAATGTGCCGCGCCGTATCGCCCAAGGTCCGGGACGTACCATGCAACTCGTCGCTCTGGTTGCGGATCGTGGCGATCATCTGCCGCAAATTGGCCTGCATCTGCTCGATCACGCTCTGCAACTGACCGAGTTCATCTTTGCCATGCGCGCCCATCGACCGCTGCAAATCCCCTTGGGAAATCGCCTGGGTGTTGAGGATGATTTTGTTCAGCGGCGTAAGCACAGCCTTGAGCAGAGTCCACGACACCAGCGCCAGCGCCACGCACGTGGCCAGCAACGTGACGATCAGCCAACTTTGCGACGCTTGAATACTGTTGTCCTGATGCTCGCGCGACGACTGCGCCTGGTTTTCGATCAGCTCACTCACCGCCTCGTTGCGCTCTTCCAGTGCCGAAAACGCCGCGTCGAATTCGGTACGCAACGCATGCCCATCCTGAGCGCCGCTCAGCGCCTTGCCGATCACCTGTTTGGCTTTATCGATGTAGGTCTCGACCTGGGGCTTCAACTCGACAATTGCCTGGGCGACATCCTTTGGCAGCTTCGCCTCAGCATTCTCGGCGATAACTTTGCGCATCCGCTGCGTATGTTCATCGAACGCCTCCGTTACGTCCTTGGCCGCTTGAGCATCCCCCGGCGCCACCAGCAACGCCGCCAGCACATCGGCACGGATGGCGTCGTGCATCATGTCGGCCTCCATGTGCTTGCGCATGGCCGAAATACTGGTCTCATTCTGCACCAGGGCTTCGGTCATGGAGTGATACCCCCACAACCCGATGCCACCGAGCAAAAGGGCAAAGAAGAGGCTGATCAACCCCGAGCCTATGATCTTGCTGCGGATCTTCATCGCTTCGTGCTCCTGGAGCGGGGATTTGGGGAAGTGTAGTTGAGCGTCAGCGCAGCGCTTGGGATGGGCGATGCTGTTATCGAGGGTATCGGCGGGAGAAATGATTAGGTGAATGTTGCGCTACGCCTCTTGGCGAGGGAGCTTGATCCCGCTGGGCTGGAGCAGGCTCTCTATTGCCTGAGCCCCTTCTCCGATAGAAGGCAGCTAAAACCACGAGGCGTGCGAGAGCGAAGAGAAACGTTTATTCGGCTTATGATCATGCATCGACATACGTCATAAGGTAGTCCTGATGACCACTGCCCATGTTTTCATCGCCACCAGTCTGGATGGCTTCATCGCCAGGCCCGATGGTGACATTGACTGGCTTTTGCAGCGCGACGATCCAACTGAGGACCATGGCTATTCAGACTTCATCGCTGACAAGGATGTGATTGTGATGGGGCGGGGAAGCTATGAGAAGGTGCTGACCTTCGACACTTGGTTCTATGAACGACCCGTGGTGGTGCTGTCTGAACGGCTGGCGGATTCGCCAGTGCCCGAGGCGTTGAAGGGCAAGGTACGTTTCTCCAACCTTGCACCCATGGAACTGATGGAGGACTTGAAGAGGCAAGACGTGCGTCGGGTCTATGTCGATGGCGGGCAGGTGGTGCAATCATTCCTGCGCGATGGATTAGTCGCCGACATGGTGATTACCACTGTTCCTGTGCTGATCGGGTCGGGAAGGCCATTGTTCGGGGCCCTTCAGCAGGACGTTGAATTGAAACTGGTATCCAGCCGCTGCTTTCCTTCTGGGTTGGTACAGTCCACTTATCGGCTGGCCGCATGACTGGCCGCGTGTATGTCCAAGCCAAAGCAAGAAGGTTTTTCCGCTCTGAGAAGAGGGTCTGAAAGACGAAGTGCTCGGAGCACGCAGTGAGCTGGCTATGTAGGAGGCAGTGTTGTGCAGGGATAACTGGGCAATCACTGCTTCAGAAACAACAAAGCCCTCGCATTTCTGCGAGGGCTTTGTTTTGTATGGTGCCGGCACCAGGAGTCGAACCCGGGACCTACTGATTACAAGTCAGTTGCTCTACCAACTGAGCTATACCGGCGTGTGGGCGACGATTATAGCGATTGGGGGCGTTCTGTAAACCCCTGAATTCTGACTATTTTTGCATGGGGCTCGAGGCGTTGCAGAGTGGCGGTGATATCCAAGGGGGCAGGTGGGTGAAGTCCATACTGCGCGATACCGTGGGCTGTTGTACTACGCAGGATTCCAGACGTAACGACAGGCCCCGGGCCGTACCGAATTCGACGGTTATGTCGTTTCGCTCAGATGCTTATGCACAATGGGAAGGACGAAGCGCGTGGCACCTTGCGATTTTGTGACAGCTTTCTCGTTTGCTCGCAAATACCTGTTTTCATGGTTTTTTATCCATGTGAACAAAAAACGACCAGCCCTGAATCGGTCAGGAAATCGCGAATTTCTTGGATCCAGGCAGATTCCATCAACAGAGTTATCCACAGGCTGTTTCGCCTCAGTAACGCTCTGCCAGCAACATCAGGTTTCGTGGCGTCAGGGGCATTTCGCAGAAGGTGCCGAGGCGAACGTCGTAACCTTTTTGAGTGAGCAAAAGCGCTCGATCCAGTACCAGCCACAGTTCCAACGGGCGTCGGAAAAGCCCTCGCACCAATTCCAGATTGCGCACCTCGGCCAGGCGTTGGTGGCCCGCCGCTTCCAATGCGGCCCAATTCGGTGAGCCGACTGTGGATAAGTCCTTCAGGGCTGCCAGATCAATGCAGTACTGGGCGAAGGATTTTTCCAGCCAGGCACTGGGTAATGAGGGGGTAGGCAGGTAGTCGTCGCTTTCTCTGATCTGCCGTTGCAGCAGGTCGAAGCCCAGGCGCCAGGCCATGGACTGGTCCCGTTGCCGTCGGACGCGTGCGCCAGCGGTGACGGTTTCGCTCATTGGCAGGCCCAGATCGTCGAGCGACAGGTGTAGGGCGGAGCCAAAGGCTGCGTCGGACAGCGGTTGATATTGCTCGGTGCCGATGCGGTTGTAGCAGCACGGAGCGATAGCCAGTTGTCCACAACCGGTGGCGCTCGCCAAGTGCATCAGGCGCACATGCAGGTCGCCACAGGCGTGCAGGGCCACGGGTGTGTGTTCGGGGTAGATGACATTCGAGGCGTCCGCCGCCAGTACATCCTGCCGCAGGTGTGTGGCGAGCAGATGGTGACGTTGGCTCAGTTGCTGGCCGCTGGCGACCAGGGCCGGGTCGTATTCCAGGCAGGTCAGTTGTTGTTCGCCGTGCAGCAGGCGTCGGCCGAGATGGCCTTTGCCGGCGCACCAGTCCAGCCAATGAGTCGGTTCTATGGCGAAGCGCAGGCGGCTGGCGAATGCCTCGATTTGCTGCCACTTGCGACCGGGTACGTCGACGTTGAGGCGGTGGGCCGGCGCTTCAAGCACTTTGGCCGGTAATTGTGCGACGGCACTCAATGCGCGGGAAAGCGCTGCCAGTTCTGGAAATGGCGCTGGCGCGTCTTCAATCAACCACGGCTGATGATGGTCGTTTTCCGCAGCCTCCAGCGAACGCTGGCGTAGCCATTGGGCCAGTTCCGGGTGGGACTTTTCCCAGGGCAGCTGTAGATGGGTGAACGGACGCGGTTTCCACAGTGCCTGGTGCTCCGTGAGAAAAGCGTCCAACGCGGTGAAACGAGCGAGCAGCGCCTCGCCCGTCAGCACGCCGCTGTCAGCGTCCTTGGCAGGCATCGACGCGCAACCAGCGCTCCAGTTGCTTGAAGCCTTGCACCAACAGGAACGACATCACCAGGTAGAACATGCCAGCCGCGAAGAAGATCTCCACCGGCAGGTAAGTCCGGGCAATGATGGTGCGGGCCATGCCGGTGAGTTCCAGCAAGGTCACTGTGCTCGCCAGGGCGCTGGCCTTGAGCATCAGGATCACTTCGTTGCTGTAGGCCGGCAGGCCGATGCGCGCGGCGCGGGGTAGCATGATGTAGAGCAGCGCCTTGGGCCGCGACATGCCCAGGGCTCGCGCGGCTTCGATCTCGCCCCGTGGGATGGCCTGGATTGCGCCGCGCAGGATTTCGGCGATGTATGCGGCGGTGTGCAGAGTCATGGTGGCGGTGGCACACCAGAATGGATCGCGCAGGTATGGCCACAACACGCTGCTGCGCACGGCATCGAATTGCGCCAGGCCGTAGTAGACCAGGAACAGTTGAACCAATAACGGCGTGCCACGGAAAAAGAAGATGTAGGCGTAGGGCAGCGCCCGCACGTACCACAGGCGTGAAGAACGGGCGATGCCCAGTGGAATCGCCAGCAGCAGGCCGGCGATCACGGCGATGGCCACCAGCTCCAGGGTCAGTGTGGCGCCCTGGGCCAGCTTCGGCAGCCACTTGATGATGACGTCCCAGTTCATTGGGTGCTCCTGGTAAATCCACGGGCGGCGCGTCGTTCCAGCAGGTGCATGCCGATCATGGCGAGCACCGTCAGCCCCAGGTACATGAACGCGGCCACCGTATAGAAGGTGAACGGTTGCTTGGACACGGTCACGCCGATTTGCGCGTGGCGCATGATTTCTTCCAGGCCGATCACCGAGACCAGCGCTGTGTCTTTCATCAGAATCATGAACAGGTTGCCCAGGCCGGGCAGCGCGATGCGCCACATCTGCGGCAGGATCAACCGGGTGAAGATCCGCCACTTCGACAGGCCCAAGGCTACGCCGGCTTCGCGATGGCCCTTGGGAATCGCCAGGATCGCGCCGCGAAACACTTCCGTGGCGTAGGCGCCAAAGCACAGGCCCAGGGCGATGACGCCGGCGGCGAATGCGTCAAGGGCCAGCTCAGGGTTGCCGAAGTACTCGCCCAAGGCGCGCATCAGGTTGACGGTACCGAAGTAGATCAGCAGCACCCAGAGCAATTCCGGAATACCGCGCACCAGTGTCGAATACGTGCCGCCAAGCCATTGCAGCGGCTTGTACGGGGAGGTCTTGGCCAAGGCGCCGAGCAGGCCGAGCAGCAGCCCAAGGCACAGGGCCGAGAGCGCCAATTTGACGGTCATCAGCGCGCCGGCGGCGAGCGCCGGGCCGAATCCGTAGAGATCGATCATCATGGGTGTGTGTTCATATCGCGGCAGGCTTTGCTAAGGACCGGTGCTGCAAGAGCGGCACCGGCCAGGCACGTCAGGATCAGTAGATGCTGAACGGGAAGTACTTGTCGTTGATCTTTTTATAGGTGCCGTCGGCGACGATTTCTTTCAGCGCGGCGTTCAATTTCTCGCGCAGCGGGTCACCCTTGCGTACGGCGATGCCGATCTTGTCGCTTTCCACCAGTGGGTCGCCCTTGAATTCGTAAGCACGGCCAGCGTCGGTTTTCAGCCAATCGTAGTTCGCGTATTTATCCGCCAGGATCGCGTCGACGCGGCCGGAGGTCAGGTCCAGGTAGGCGTTTTCCTGGGTGTCGTAGAGCTTGGTGGTGACACCCTCATAATGGTCTTCAAGGTAGGTGCCAGCCAAGGTGGAGCGCTGTGCACCGATGACCTTGCCTTGGAGCGAGTCTTTATCGGTTTTGAAATCGACGTTTTTCGGTGCGATGAACTGCAGTTTGTTGGAGTAGTACGGGTCGGTGAAATCCACGGCCTGCTTACGCTCTTCGATGATTGACAGCGAAGAGATCAGGAAGTCGAACTTCTTGGCGTTCAGGGCCGGGATGATGCCGTCCCAATCGGAGGTGACCACTTCGCATTCGACTTTCATCTTGGCGCACAGGGCATCGCCGATGTCTTTGTCAAAACCCACGACCTGACCGCTGGCGTCCTTGTTGTTGAACGGCGGATAGGCGGCTTCGATGCCCATCTTCAGTTTGTCGGCTGCCATGGCGCTGGTTGAGAAGACCAGGCTGGCGGCTGCGGCCAGGAAGAATTTCTTGTAGGTCTGCATGTGTACTGCTCCGTTAGCGGTTGCTAGACATAAATTGTTTGCAGCGTGCCGAAAGCGGGTTCTCGAAGACCTGCTGGGGCGATCCTTGTTCCTCGACCAGGCCCTGATGGAGGAACACCACTTCGCTGGAAACCTGACGGGCAAATCCCATTTCGTGGGTTACCAACAGCATGGTGCGACCTTCTTCGGCCAAGGCGCGGATCACACTAAGTACTTCCTGGACCATTTCCGGGTCAAGGGCGGAGGTGGGTTCGTCGAACAGGATTACTTTGGGCTGCATCGCCAGGGTGCGGGCGATGGCGGCGCGCTGTTGCTGGCCGCCAGACAGCTCGGCAGGGTAGGCGTGACGCTTGTCGGCGATGCCGACCTTGGCCAGCAGGGCTTCGGCCACTTCGACGGCTTCGGCCTTGCTCTGGCCGAGCACTCGGCGCGGCGCTTCGATGATGTTGTCGAGCACGCTCATGTGCGGCCAGAGGTTAAAGTTTTGAAATACAAAACCGATCTCGCTGCGCAGGCGGTTGATCTGTTTGCCGTCGGCGGCCACCAGCTCACCGTTTTTTGCCGCCTTTAACTTGAGCTCTTCGCCGGCCACCAGAATCTGCCCCTGGTTGGGGTTTTCCAGCAGGTTGATGCAGCGCAGGAACGTGGACTTGCCGGACCCGGAGGAGCCCAGGATCGAGATCACATCGCCGTCGCGGGCGGTCAGCGAGACGCCTTTGAGCACCTCCAGCTTTCCGTAGCGTTTGTGCAGGTTGCGGATTTCAAGCGCGGGCGTGGCCTGAGCCATGTGCGGTCCTCATGGTGTGTGCTCCCTTGCTGTTAGCGGCCTTCCTTGGCGAGGCGGCCAAGCTAGCATGCGTCCGAAAGGCCGCCAACAGCGCTACGGGTGGTAAACCGGTGATGTGCGGCAGGTTGTCGCATAGGCGCAGCAGACTGTCGCGCCATCAACAACCGAACAGCCGTTTGAACCCTGTCTGCCGGTGAAGATTCCGGGGGAGTAGCGTAAAAAAAGGCGCGATGGTGCCAGCTTTGGGCGGGGGTTGGAAGGGTTAATCGGATGAGCGTGTCATTCCAATCCGCAGTCGACTCAACTTCCAATCGATCTAAACCGCAACGTCCATGAATCGATCAAATAAGGTGGATTTCCCTGAATCAGGAATTGCCGCCATGAAGTCTATCTACTGTCTTATCGCCATCGGCGCACTGCTATTCCCTCTTACGCTCAACGCCACAGACCTTACCCCTATCGACAACACAGGCGTTCAGGTCCAGCCGTTGCAACAGAACGGCATCACCTATCTGTCCGGCGGTATCGGCGAGGATGAAGCCCGGGCGATCGGACAGGCCCAGGGTTATAACCTGCACATGACATTTGCGATTGGCGTGGAAAACAAATACATCCCGGATGTGGATGTCACCGTCCAGAACGCGTCGGGACAAACGCTGCTGACACTGAATGACGCAGGGCCGCTGGTTTACGTGCAACTGCCGCCAGGCAAGTACACCGTAATGGCGACCCGCAACGGTGAGGTGCGCCGCGACACTGCTCAGGTTGGCAGCGGTGCCGCACGCAATTTGGTCTTCCATTGGAACGGTGACGAATAGCCGGTCGACTTATTCGCTAGCGGGCTCTTCCATCGACTGGCGATACCGATCCAGCGCCTCGCTGAAGTCCTTGATGAATTCCGGCGTGCTGAGCCAGCGCTGGGCGGTATCGCGGTCCATATCATCGACCCACATGCGGTAATCCACCAGCATGTCGGCGGCCAGGTTAGTGGCTGCCATGCTTTTGTTTTCGGCGTTTTTCAGGTCCAGCAGGCTCGGGCGTTCGCTGATCATCACGCTCAGGGACGCGAGCAGTGTGTCGAGCATTTCGCTGCGACTGATGGCCTCAGCTTCGCGCAGTTTGACGAACAGCTCCAGTACGTAGACTGGCGGTTGGGCGGTCGCGTGGGCCGGGTCCCCATACATTGGGATGGATTTGCGCCCGGTCATGCGGATCTGCTTGGCTTTGTCTTTGGCGCGCTTGGCGCGTTTTTGCTGTTTGTTCAGTGAGGCCATTGGGCTTCGGTTTCCAATTCGTTAGGGGCGGCCCGCAAGGCCTGGATTAGAGAAGGATGGGCTGCGACCGGTGATATGCAGGATAGCGTTCTTGAGGTCGCTGTTGCTGAAAAAGCGCGTAATCCTACATGGGTTTACTGAACATGCGGTTTTCGGAGGTCGACGGTCACGTCTTCAAGTCGCGCCCGTTCGCGATCCAGCTCATTGCGCAGTTCTTCTTCCGACCGCGCGCAGCACCTTCTGGCGTGCTTGGCGGATCAGTTCGCCAAGCTCGTTAATCAGCGGTGCGAGCTTTGGGTCATCTTGAGGCAGGAGGGAAGTCATCGAAAGGGCAACCGTGATGGTGGGCGGACCAAAAGGATGCTCCAGACAAAGTGTCGATGATGCCGGACGAGGCTGATTGCTCGGGAGGAAAAACAGCTGATTCGTGCAAGACGGGGATGACGCCACCTTATGTCGGTTGCCCTCTGTTTGTAGGAGCTATCCCAAGAGGGTGTCATCCATCGCGAGCGCCCTCATGACAAAGGCGCTTGGCGGGGTGATGGTCAGCTCGGGTCTTGCGCCAGCGCGTTGGACGCAGCGACGTAATCGGCTTGGAACTGCTCGCTCTCGACCCAGTCCAGTGCGGTCTGCTCGTCGACGTCCGTTGTCATGCGCCGATATTCGATCAGGGCGGTGATGATGAAGTCAGTGGCTTCTTCTTCGCCTTCCTGTTCCAGCACGAGTGCGAGCAATGGATGTCCCAGGAAAACTGCGCACATGGCCTGCTGACTGATCTTTTCTGCCGCACGCATGGCTTGGAACAACTCCGATAAATCCACGGTTTCCAGGTCGATGCGCTCGTCGTTCGGGTCCAGGAAGTCGTTCGGCGCGGCGGCACGTTGAATCCGGTTCTTCTTGGCTTTTGCCTTGGCGCGCTGGTTACGCTTCTGCTGTTTGTTTGCCGATGACATGGGTCAGATTCCTGACATGAAAATAAGGCGATCTATCCTACAGCGTCATGGCGGGCGCTTCGAATTCAATCCACTACAAACAACGTGGCACCCAGTGAGGTTGAAGAGCGATGGGGCTCGGCCTGGTCGGCTACCTGGTAGCTCATGCCTGGCTTGAGCACGAACTGTCGCCCGTCCTCCAGTTCGGTGTTCAACTCACCCTTCAGGCAAAACAGGATATGGCCCTTGCTGCACCAGTGGTCGGCCAGATACCCCGCCGTGTATTCCACCATCCGCACCCGGATATTCCCGAATTGCCGAGTGCGCCAGTAAGCGGTTCCGGTGACGCCTTTGTGTTCGGTGGGCTCGATGGTTGCCCAGTCGGTGGTGCCAAAGGGGATGTTGGTGATGTCCATGTCGACTCGCTCGCTACTAGAGGGAAGCGGAGGAATGTAGCCGAGTCGATAAGGCTGAGGAAGGAAATCCCGGGCAATAAAAAACCCCGATCAATTTCTTGATCGGGGTTTTCGGTATTTGGTGCCCAGAGACGGAATCGAACCGCCGACACGGGCATGAGTGCCGTAAACCCAGTAAAGTCAAGGAGTTCAGGCCCCTTGCTTGATGCGAAGTGTACTCATCCTGTGTACCTGAAACAAGGTGCACTGCCGCGTACTGGTGCTTGATCCTGCGCATCAGTCAAGCTTGCTTAGCAGGCATGCGCAAACAAAGCTTCAAGTTTCGTCACAAGGTTCCGGGCTCTCTTTGCTCGGTATCGGGAGGATAATTACAGGCGGCCCCTGGGGTGTGATATCTACACAGATGCGGGCAACAGAGTGGATTTCCGTTGGACCATTTTGTAAGGAGACAAACATGGCTACTGATTTCAAGGCTGCTGCGGCAAGAGCAAGTGCCGACTTTGCGAGGTTTACAGATGCAGAGCGAGAAGAATGGCAGGCGGAAAATGATCGGGCTCACCACGAGCAGCATGAACACTTCGAAGCCGCATACGCACTCGACCAGTGTTACCTGTGCCAAAAAGATTTCAAAACGCTGAGCCGGGATGAGCCATGCCTGCATTGGCTTTTGAGGCGGGGGAAATTCAAGAACAAGGACATCCTGTTGATAGCTTCAAAATACGGCTATCGGCAGATTTCCGCTTACCTAAGGTGGTGTGCAAATTGTGAACGGGTGTTGGCCAACATCAACGATCTCGTAGAGGAGGCGCCCGAAGGCAAGGTGCTGAGCTCTACGATTCGTTGGAAAAACATTGAGTGGTCCTTTGATTGTTCAACAAATGACTTTGCAGGACACAATGGCGCTCACACGAATTTCCCGCACTATCACTTTCAAATGCGAATCGATGGTCGGCAGTTTATTAATTTCAATGATTACCATCTGCCTTTTAGTGACAGCGATCTGTTCTTTTTCGAGCTTGAGAAGCAGCAGGGAATTAATATGGATTATGGAACCCATGGTGCTGGCATGCAGGCAGCGATGCAGTTTGATCCAAACGATTTGGTAGACAGTCTTTCGCCCACTAATGATGAAGAAGATGCGGCATTCGGGCTTTCAACAATGGTCATGGCTCATGACAAACCGATGAAAGGCGAGGACATCTACGCCGCCATACAGGAGTCCAAGGCCACTGGAAGGAGTATCGCCTCGATCTTGCACAAGAAATATGCAGGCACCGATATAGCGGTCCAGACGATTATTTCTCCTTCGGACACGGTTCTACCGATAACGCCAAGGACCGAGCATACTCGAAGATGACCCCCAACGGGGCCTATGGGTTTTCCCGCCAGGCCGGGGTTGTCCCATGCCGACGGACACCAGCAAGCCGCTCAATGAGGCGCTGAGAGAGCCGCTGAGGGTTGAGTCAGGTAGTGGTCAGTCTTGCCATTCGTTGAGACATTCTCTGTCAGGGCTGCTTAAGGCCGCTGCGATTCCTGAGGTAATCACTCAGAGCATTGCAGGCCACAGCTTGGGGGGCCGTCACCTACGATCTTTATGCGGGGTCTCAACGGCTTTCTGCGACGGCCCTGCATGAGGCCCTGTCCGCAGCTTTCAGCCTAACAGCGATTTGATCGTTTACGGGTCCCAGTGTAGCCCAAGCAGTTCGCGTGGCGGTTTGATCGTGCCCTTCCTCCCCTTAGATGTTTGGGCGTGGCACAACTATGGAGCTTCAGATGAAAGCAGCTGAAAAACCAGCCGGGAAGCGCGTCACACGGGTCAGTTTTACACTCGCTGTGCGTGATCGAGAGCAGGGAGAGCGCGTTACTTACACGATCGGACCAATCGATTCCGGTGAGCGAATCGAGAGTATGTGGTGTGATATCTCCTCTGATTTTCTTACGATTACCATGATGGTGACACCTAAGGGCCATGCCGCAGGTATGTCTGGTTCAGTGGATGAGCTCATCTCGGTCATAAAAAAAAGTCAGCCTGAGCAGCCCATCAAATCGCCCGGTAGTAGACGCAATAAGGCGAATCGGACCGATACTGAAGGTGAAATCGCTGTATTGGACGAAATTTTAAGAACCATGCTGGGTCATGCTGAGAGCATTTCTGAGCGGATCACCATTTTCCGAATCATCGAAATCACTGGGCCCATTGGGCTCTATGTCTACTTCCCTGAATCTGACAAAAAGAAACTGTCGGTTGCAAACTGGAAAAATAAGTAGCCGAACTGGACTTTATGGGCGTCGAGCTGGACGTACTGACCGGCCGCCAGAATACGACCTTCTGTTCGTAGCGACTCGGGTAGCCCGTGCGGCTGGCTTGAAGAACCCGAGTCATGCAGTCGGTCAGTTCCACGCCATCAAACGGGGCGTGAAGGTACAGGTTAGAGAGGTTGAGGTATCCCTTTCTAAATTAGAGAGGGATGGGCGACTGATCCCGATCAACTCGTGGCTCTTTGATGAGTCCCGTGTGTATGCCCTGCTCCTCCGTGGGAAAGCCCCAGCCTCTGAGACGTTCCGCAAGTGGGTCACTGAGGAGGTCCTACCGACCATCCGCAAGACTGGCCGTTACGACGCCGACCAGTCAGCCAATCCAATCGCGCAAAGCGTTATGGGTGAACTGAAGATGCTGTGACAGGACGTTGCGGACCTTAAAGCGCTGTTAGTAGCGGGCGTGAAGGGCCACGCACCGCTAAGACCGGCAAGCTAAGGCACCTTTTAAAACCCCTCACTGTTGGCGGAGCTATCCAACCGCCCGTGCGCCTTATTTCCACACAGGTTCGCTCAGGTCTAAGGGCGTCCGGAATAGCCCCAATTAAAAACACCCACTATCAGCAGGATGCCGCCAACGGTCCAGCTTTCACTCACCTGAAAGGAGCGCTCACAGCATGCAAAAAACTAAGGCAACTATCGCCGATCTCATAAAAGCTTCAAGCAATCTTTCCTCGAACGACCTCGCAGATTTCCATGCAATGCAAGCTGGTCGTAATCCCGTAGATGTGATCACGGCTGCTCACGATGAGACCACTTACGCAATCAAGCTTGGTCATCAAGTTTTGGCCGTAGGGGGTCATACCAACGGAGGCATTTGGTTCGTGACAACAAACGTCATTACGACGCTATCGCCCGGACAACGGTTTCGGTTCTACCGGATTCTCAAAGATCATCTGGCGTTCATAAAGCGCGAATCGCCTGTCGATGTGCCGTTCACAAATTTGGTGTCAATCGATAACAAGGCTCACATGCGACTCTTGGAAACCCTTGGGGCGACCTTCCAGGCCGACTGTGTGATGAGTCCCGCTGGCTTCCCTTTCAAACAATTCTGGTTATAGGAGGTTCTCTATGTGTGACCCAACAGGAGGGGTGGCTACCATGGCTATCCTCGCAGCAACAAGCGCCGCTATGAGCGCATCGGAAAACGCCAAGGCCAAAGGCCAAATGACCGATAACGAGCGCAGGCAGCAGAACGAAGTGGTCAAGCAAGCCAACTTCGCAGAGAACGACCAAAAGCTTGCCACCGTGGATAAGCAGGATGAAGCCCGTAGGCAGCTCACTGAGGTGAACCTTCAAGCCATCCGCAACGAAGGGACCATCAACGCGGCCATTGGTGAGTCCGGCCTGTCAGGCCACACCATGGACAGGCTCAAGAACTCGGTGTCAAACGATGCCAGTGCCCAACGCATGAACATCACCGACAACTACACACGCGACTACCAAGCCATCTTCGCGAATCGCGTGGGTAGCTCGGAGAGCGCCAAGGCTGCCGTCCGTGGTCTCGGTGGCAATAAATACAAGATCAACCAGATCGCCAATGCCCTGAACATTATTTCGGCAGGTGCTGGCGGTTACGCACAGGGCGAAAGCCTTGCCGCTTCTCGAAAGGCTAACAGGGCACCAACAGGCGGTCGCTCGGGTAGTTAGGCGTGTGACTGGTTGCGAAACTTTGGTCACATTTAGCGCTGATTTAAAAGTACCCACTATAAGCAGAGGGGGACTTAAAGTTATTTAGATAGTCTTTCTCTTTAAGGCCCCTCTCAGGCTTCCTTCTGGTGATGAATATCAACGACCAATAACCACCTCACCTAAAGGAGGGCCTAAGTGATGACTACTCGGCGGAAGACCTGTTTAGTTGTAATCCGCACTCTGGCTACCCACGTGTCACTTACCGATTCCTTGGTTTACTCCTTGTCGCTCTTGGAGTTAGTCAGGGTGGTCCTCTGGGCGAAGCCTTTGGGGATGTCGTCTGCGTTTTACTTGGTGGCTGTGCCATGGCCTCGTGAGGAATTCTCGCGGTCGTCAAAGCTCGCCGTTGTAAGCTACAGAACCTTTCCCGATACCGATGTCTTCCCGGACGGCGTTGAGAAGCGTAAGGGACTTATTACGAATTTCGGTCCATTCGTACTCAACATGGTCACCGGCTATTTTTAGCAGATGGTCGATAAGGCTATCTTGAGCATCCATAACGGTCTGTGGCGCCAGTATTGCGAGATAACCATACAGCCGAATTCGCTGCTCGTTGAATTCATCAAAATAGGCCTCGGCGTCCTCTTCAGTTAACCTCCCGCTCTCCTTCGAATCGAGTTTCGCAAGGAGACGTGCGACTATTTCAATTACTTCCCGATAGGCAATTATTTTGTCATTCTGGAATCGGAGGGTGTTTTCCTTGATGACGTCGAGGTCTCGCTTGGTTGCCTCAAGCTGAGCAGCAAGCTGATGTGTTTCGTTCGCCAGTATCCTACTTGCCCATATCTTTCCTAACCAAGAGGAGAGGGCAAAAACGATCACCCCGCCGGATCCCACTGATACGATTGTGGCGGTGAAAAGCTTGAATATGTCTTCCCAACTCACGATTAGCCTCCTTTTGGTATAAATCCCGAGTATGTCTGAATCGTGTAGGCCTCCGAGAGAGGCTATGAGGATTTGGGACAAAAATCTGAATGACCACCTCAATCCGGGTACGTCCGCACATACCCCCCGTGGGTGCCCTCGCGTGGTCCTAATCGCGCCGCGTGGGGTCCTTTTCGCGTGCCCTTGCGCGCTTCTGGATGAGAGCCCAAGAGAGTACCAAGGATTGGTCACGGTTCGATGGTCGTTCATAGGCGTTCCCTCCTCTGATAGGTGTTTGAAAGGCCTAATTGTTCGTGGTCCTTGGGGTGTGCATCAGCGACTACGGCTGGTGGTTGGATGAGTGTAGTTGTTTAGAGGGTGTTGACTATTCAAACGACCACAAATACAGTGACCACACCTAAACGACTACAGGACGCTACTCGATGTTCATCCGTGCTTACCTTCGGGCTTCCACTACTGACCAAGACGCTACTCGAGCCAAGGACCAGCTCACAGCCTTCGCACAGGATCATGGGCAGCGGGTAGCGACCTACTACACTGAGACCGAAAGTGGGGCGACCCTAAAGCGGCCTGAGCTGTTCCGCCTATTGTCCGATGCGCATCCCGGTGATGTTCTCTTGGTCGAACAGGTGGACCGGCTTTCGCGCCTCACGGATGCTGACTGGCAGAAGCTCCGGGGGATCATTAAGGACAAGGAGGTCCGAGTGGTCTCGCTTGATTTGCCTACCTCGCACCAGTTCATGGCGCAGGGAAGGGGGGCGTTGGACACTTTCACATCACGGATGCTTGGGGCCATCAACGATATGCTATTGGATATGCTCGCAGCGGTCGCTCGGAAGGACTACGAGGACCGTCGCCGTCGCCAAATGGATGGCATTAAGAAGGCGAAGGAGCAAGGCGCTTACAAGGGTCGTGGGGTCGATCAGGACAAGCGTCAGCGCATTCTGGAGTGTCTGGGCAAGGGGATGGGTATACGTGAAACAGCAAGGGCGACAGGAGTCAGCACCGCTACTGTGCAGCGGGCAATGAAGACGCCAAAATAAGTTTTGCGGCCAGTGGTCGAGTCTCGCCAAGTATTGATAATCGTAGTGTTAAAGACCTGCTTTGCGGAAGTCTGATATGAGTGTTTCCCGTGATTAACGAGCTGTCCATCAGGATGTGTACGTGCTGATATACGTACCGAACCAACTCGTCCACCTATCTGTAATATTAGATAGGTAGGTTTGGACATGGTTATTTGTTCTTCTTTTAGGTCGCTATGCGGTAGATTTCCGTGTTTTGTAGAAGTCGTCAATGTTCAAAATGGCGCGCCTGATTGAGCGGTAGTCGGTTTGGGGCACATCGACGAAGTTCTCCCCCTCATCCACTTGAAACAAACCTTTGGGTGCTTTGTGCGTATTGATTAAGTCAACATAGCACCCGTAGTCAATCGCAAATACGTCGAACCTTCGTCCCGGAATATCTTGTGCTGATACGCCTTCTCTAAGAATGTGAAGAACTCTTGCGTCATACAAAAAATCTATGAGCTCATCTTTCAGCTCTACCGGCACTAAAAATGCCTTTGCCTGCCGGTGCTGAATAACTTCGTCAATGATCCAGTTCAATAAATCGGCAGCTTCAGGCTTTGACAATAGAACACTTTGCTTTCCTCGAGCATACCAACTTTTGCCAGCCGCTCTAACATCAGGGATAGATATTTTTGACTCATCCGCACGTTGAGCTGCAAGCGATAGGATATTGATAGCATCTCTCGGCACGCCTTCTGCTGATCTGACATATTCATCAAATGCGTTAGACTGTGTGAAAAGTTCCAAGGAGAGCTTTGCCGCAGAGGGGTACTCAGTAGTAAATGTGTCATCCGAGCCGGATTTCATATGTCGAAAAAGTAGCTCTTCAAAAAATTTTCGCGCACGCTGTGGTTCGTTATCGAATACAAGGTATTCATCCAGATTTATGCTGGCCGCAGCGTCCGACCCAATTTCGATACCAATATATCCTGATGACTCGGTATTAATTCTGAAATTGCACCTTTGAGCGATAGCTGCGATTTTCACCGCTACCCCAGGGATAGGGAAAAGAGTCCTTCGAAGTAAGTCGGCCAGGTAAGGCTGAAGATCCAGAGGAATCTCGCTCCATTCATCGAGAATTACCCAGAGGCGTTTTCCCGGCAATTGATCAATCAATTTTTTAGCAGACTGGCTTAAGGAGCCGAAGTGGACCCTTAAACGGCGCTTACCTGTCACCTTCTGTTTGATGGCGTCGGTGGATGAGGCGGATTGGGCGTCAGACGTTGTCATTTTTATGGAGGGTGTAGCTGAGATATTCGCGTCGAGTGAAAGGCCGGTTTTTGTGTCGCTTGATGACTGCGTGCTGGCTTCTTCCTCCACAATTCCCTCAACAACTACCTCCGTTGCCGCTTCTGCGAAACCGTCAAGACAAGGTGCAATAGCTGATAAATTGTAGTCGGTGTCGTTATAGATTACTTTTTCGAGGACAGCGTCATGGATGGCGCCCAGTGTATCTGACAGTAAGCGTGTGGCCCGTTCGTATATTGTAAGCGATGGGTCGGAGTAGATGCCTCCGGTAGAACCTATAAGGCGCATGTCCAAGAAGACCGCGCACTCTTTGTTTTTCTCGATGACCTCGGTAAGGTAGGAAAGAATATGAGTCTTCCCTGTCCCCCGCCTTCCGAAAATCACTTGGCTTTCGGCGTTGCTTAGAATGGGTATAACTGGCCCAAGATCCACGAAAGATTCAACAAGATTTATCTTGTTGTTCTCTGCGCGTTTCGTCAGCTTCAATGCTTGGACATTTACTTCGCGCATTTGGCATTCCTTGCGTACTCAGGGGGGATTCCCAGAGCCTCTACGGGCTGTGCGACTTTGTCAATGTCTCATGGGCTTTGAATGTACTGAGGTCGGTGACGATGTCTGTGAGACGCCCATAGGATGAGATACTAAAGGAGCAGACCCGAAAGCCGTGCGATGCTCGGAAGGCGCGTCAAGCAGTCTTGCTGAGTTTTCAGAAGATGACGCTCGCCATAGCTTCTACTTACAGAGCCATCATCGTGGCCGGTGATTGCGTCATGTATTTCCTCTGGGATTCCCACCTCTCGACACATGGTCTTGAAGCTATGACGGAATCCATGGGAGGGGCTCACAGGCGTCTCAAGCTCGGCGACGTCACGCAGGTAAGCGCCCCATCGTTTTCCAAAGTTATGTCCGTACCAGCCTGTAGGGTTGGGCTTGAGAGCCGGGAAGAGTTGGCCCGAGGCGGGAAGGCCATCAACGTAGTCCAAGAAGCCAAGATCGATTAGGTCCTGATGGATAGCAACCAAGCGGTGACTGCCCTTGGTCTTCAGGGTTCTGTCGTCATCCGCCCCGTCCTCAGAGATCCCAAGGAGGTCCAAGTACCAGATGCCGTCTTCGGATTTGCGCACCTCATTGGCTTTCATCTGGGCAATCTCTTCCCGTCGAGCGCCCGTGTAGCAGAGCAAGAGAGGCAGCCATTTCCAAGCTTCTCCAAACGATGCCCGAGGAGCAATCCACTCGCCCTTAAACAGTGGGCTTGAGAAGACCTGAATGAGTTCCGCTTGGGTGTAGCCTTTCCGAGTGGCTGTGCGTGATTGCTTGGCGCTCGCTTTACGCAGGGACTTCGTGATGCCCGAGGCGACCACTGGGTTCTCTGTGATGTATTCCATCTGCACTGCGTAGGCCAAGACCGAAGAAAGACCCATCAGCTTGTTCTTGATCGTTGCGCTACTCAGCAAAGGCAGATCAAGTTGTTTCGCTCGGGCAATTTGCTCGTGAGCGTTGAGTCCTTTGAGACCTTCACCTTTAGACGGCAACTGACGAAGCAGGTTGTAGAACTCTTCAATTGTCTTGCGTTTGATTTGTTTAACCGGGAGGTCGCCCAATAGCTCTACGAATCGGACGATAGTGGTCTGATATTCCCCGGCGGTCTTCTCAACGTCACGCTTTCCATCGCCCATGTGACGGTGATTACGGGCCCAGTGCTCGAAGACCACGGAAAGGGTCTCGGCTGGGCTCTTTGCCTTCGCCTTGTCGATGCTCAAGGGAGCTTCGTGGGGTAGCTCAAAGACAGCAGAGTAATTGCCGTAGTGGCGCTTGTAGGCAATCTCGGACAACTCCAAATGCTGCGCCAAGAATGCTTCGTACAGATATTTATGGAAAGGTGTGCCGGGCAAGGGTATTGGCAGTGAAACCTTCGCCAGCTCGTCGGCTATCGTTTGATCGAGATGTTGTCGAGCGCGTGACTCCAGACCGTCGGGGCCCAGTAGGGCTTTTGGGCTTCTGACGCTGAAATGATCGCGTAGCGTTTCGTGGCCTACATCCTTCGAGCCGATGAGGTATCCCTCAAATCGTCCGGTTGATTCCATATGGTCAAGCTCAGCCTTCGCCCATCTCGCGGCGAGCTGAATAGCATCTTGAAGGGTGGGGGTGTGAGCGCCGGAAAGCTGGAGGCGGATGTTCAGGAAGAACTCTTCCGATTGACCCCATGCAGCTGCAAAACGGGTCTTTGCCTCGCGGGTATCTTTCGTGCCCAAGGTGCGCTTGTAGGTCTCGCCTGCCTCAGGAAGGAGCGGCTTGATGTCCTTCGGGATACGGCGGCGAATGTAGTAGGTCCCGGTGCGGGGATCTTTCCAAGGTTGTGCCATAAATCCCATCGTGTACCCGCCATGTGTACTCATGCGTGACGGGTTACAGCACTCCAAAAAGTAAAAACCCCCGAGACCTTTCGGAATCAGGGGTTTTCGGTATTTGGTGCCCAGAGACGGAATCGAACCGCCGACACGGGGATTTTCAATCCCCTGCTCTACCGACTGAGCTATCTGGGCAACGGGGCGCATTAAACGGGTTTTTCAGGGGGTCGTCAAGCAAGTTTTCAAAAAATATTTAATTATTACCGTCGCTTACGATCCGCCCCGATTCTGAGCAGCTTATTCGGACGGCGGCACGTAGCCTTCGGCCTTGGCGTATTCTTCGCCGGAAAAGAACTTGTCCATCTCGCCTTGAAGGTATTTGCGGTCTTCGGCGTTCATCATGTTCAGGCGTTTTTCGTTGATCAGCAGGGTCTGGTGTTTCTGCCAGTCGCCCCAGGCCTTGGCCGAGACATGGTCGTAAATATCCTGGCCTTTGGCGCCTGGGAACGGAGCGCGCTCCAGGCCTTCGAGTTCTTCTTTGTACTTGCGGCACATGATGGTGCGGGTCATTGCAACTCTCCTGCGTTCAATACGGCGGCCGCGCGTTCGAGCAATGTTTTGACCGGGGCGGCGAGGCCCAGGCGCGGCGGGGTGGCGAGGTTATACCAGAGCCAGTCGGCCTCGGCCACGTGATGGCCGGTTTCCCGGACCCGGACCAGCCAGGGTTCGATCGCCAACTGGAAGTGGCTGAAGGTGTGCACCAGGCTTGGCATCTCCTGGTGTTTGCCCAGTTCCAGCGAGTGTTGCAGGGCCAGGTGCTGCAGGTCGTCGAGGTCGTCGAGTTCCGGCAGGCTCCACAAACCACCCCACAACCCGGTGGAGGGGCGACGGTAAAGCAGGATCGCGCCTTCACGGTTGGCCAGCATCGGCATCAGCGTGCGTTTTTTCGGCACTTCCTTGCGCGGCTTGGGGATCGGATAGCGAGTCTCCAGGCCGAGCATGTGCGCCTCACAGCCGTTTTTCAGCGGGCAGAGCAGGCAACTGGGTTTGCTGCGGGTGCAGAGTGTGGCGCCCAGGTCCATCATCGCCTGGGTGTAGGCATTGACCCGGTCCTGGGGTGTGAAACGCTCGGCGGTGGCCCACAGCTGTTTGGCGATTTTTGGTTCGCCCGGGTAGCCTTCCTGGGCCGTGAAGCGCGCCAGTACGCGCTTGACGTTGCCATCGAGGATCGGTGCCCGCAGGCCCATGCTGATGCTGGCGATGGCGCCGGCTGTGGACAGGCCGATACCCGGCAGTTCAGTGAGTTTTTCCACGTCACGGGGGAATTCACCGCCGTACAGGTCGACGACGATCTTCGCGGTTTTCTGCAGGTTGCGGGCGCGGGTGTAGTAGCCCAACCCGGTCCACAGGTGCAGCACTTCGTCCTCTGGCGCGGCAGCCAGGGCTTCGACGGTGGGCAGCGAGGCCATGAACCGATCGAAGTAATTGAGTACGGTGCTGACCTGGGTTTGCTGCAGCATGATTTCCGAAACCCACACCCGATACGGCGTGATGCCTTGTTGCCAGGGCAAATCGTGGCGCCCGTGGCGGTCGAACCAGTCCAGTACGGCGCTGGAAAACTGCTCGGCTCTCATCGCTTGAACAGCCCCTTGAGCGCATCTTTCAGCTCGGGACTGACCTTGTCGCCCAGCTTCTCTTCGATCTTGTCACCGAGGCGGTCGCCGGCCAGTTTCGCCGCAACCTTGCCCATTCCTTCGTTGTCCAGGCGGCAGGCCTTGGCGCCCAGTTCCAGTGGCCCGCGGCAGCGCAACGGCCATTCGATGTCGACGTAGCGTTCGTTGACCTGGCAGGCCGGATCGGGCATGTCGCTCTTGTCGCCTTCGACGATGATGCCCACACGGTAGTCCATGCCCAGCACCCGCAGGTCGATGTCGCCGTTGCCGTTGACGGTCATGCCGGGAACGCGGACTTTCAGGTCCGGGTTGCTGGCCACGCCATTATTGAAGGTGAGGTTGCCGTTGAGTTGCTGGAACGGCGTGTCCTTGCCCCGGGGTTCACCGCTGAGGGTCTTGCGATTGAGGGTGGCGATGCCTTTGCACAGCTGCTGTTCAAGGTTGGCATTGAGCAGCACGCCATCATTGATGACGAAACCGGCGTTGCCGTTGAGGCTGTCGATCAGGGCTTTCTGGCTGTTGCCGCTGGCGGTGATGGTGCTGTTGAGCGTCACCAGGCCTTTGACCGGTGGATTCTTACCCTGGCTCTCGATGATTTTCTCGGCCGGCACCCGGTTGATGCGGGTTTGCAGGTTCAACTGCGGCGTGGGCTGGCGCACGTCCAGGGTGCCTTTGGCTTCGAAGTTGCCGTTGTACAAATCGCCCCGCAGGTTCTCCAGGGTCAGCAGGCCGCCAAGGCCCGTGGCCTTGAGCGCGGCGTTCTGGATGGGCAGTTTATCGAGGGTCAGTTGGCCGAAGGTCAGGTCGGCTTCCAGGTCCAGTTTGCTCAGGCGCTCCACCGGAAACAGTCGGTCGTTACTCCAGGCGCCCTGGGTCGGAGCGCTTGGCAGTGGCGTGCTGCCGGCACCGGCCATGGCGCTGGCTTCGGTGTTGTTGACCTCGGCCTCGCGAGCCGCCTTGCTACTGTCGGCTTCGGCGGATTTGGGTGGCAGGTAGCGGTCGACGTTGAACGTGTCGGCCTTGAGCTGCGCACGCAAGGATTGCTTGGCGAAGTCTTCCACGACGATACGACCATTGAAGCTGCTGTCGTCGATTTTCAGGTTGATGTCATTGAATTCGGCGCTGGTCGGTGTGCCGGCAATGCGACTGACCAGTTCGACCTTGCTCAGGCTGCCTTCGGCCATGGCCGGCAGTTTCTGGCCGATACTGTCGACAAAGTTTGCCAGGTCGAATTGGGCGATCGACACACCGCCGCTCAACTTTGGCGTTTTGTCGAGGTCGTTGACCTTCAGTTCACCCAAGGCGCGCAGCTGGTTGAGAGACAGCTTGATGCCAGTCCATTCGGCGACGTTTGCCGCTTTATCCACAAATAACTGGCCCTGGGCAGCGAAATTCAGGCTCTTGCCCTGCAGCGGATCGCCTGTGGCTTCACCCGACAGCTTCAGGTCTTCGAACTTGTAGCGCTGCAAGGCGCGTTCGAAGCGCAGTTCGCCAGTGACTTCGGTGCGCACGCGCACGGCCGGCTGGTTGCTGGACAGGAATGCGGTAAGGGTGACCGGGATATTGGTGGAGTCATGTACCGGGCCGGTACTCAATTGGATGCTTTCGGCGGTGAACAGCTTGCCGGTCTGCTCGTCGGTGTATTCGACCCGGGCGTTGTTCACGGTCAGGCTGTCGATGTCCAGGCGGGTCGGCTGGGCTGGCTTTTCTGCCGCAGTGCCGGTGGTGGGGGCTGGCTGTTCGGCAGGGGCCGGGGCATTCGCCGTCGTTGCCGAGGCGGGTGTCTTGCCGATGTCTTCCCAGTTGCCGTGGCCATTTTTGTCACGATTGAGTCGCAGGTTCAGGCCTTCGACCCGGACGTCGCTCATCTGCACTTCCCGGCGCAGCAACGGTATCACCCGCACTGACAGGCCGAGCATCTGCAGGTCGGCGAAAGGTTGTTTCGGGTTGGCCAGTGTCGCGACGCTGGCGTCATGCAACTCCAGACCCAACCATGGGAACAGGCTCCAGCCGATGTCGCCATTGAGGGTCAACTCAATGTGGGCCTTATCGCGGGCTATCTGGCGGATCTCTTCCTTGTAGTCGTTGGGATCGAAGAGGTGGGTCAGGGCAAAGCCCAGGGCCACAATGATCAGCAACAGCCCGAGAAGTACCAGACCCAGGATTTTGCCGAACGCTTTCATGGGCGAGTCCTTATAGGTTGAGTTCAAAATTTAGCCTGGGAGTATAACGCCCTGAATTGCTGGTGCGTTGGGTGATCGTCTCTCGCTCCCTCGCCACGGGATTTATGTAGGCCTTGATTAGCGTTCATCCAGCGTGATCTTCAATTTGGCCGCCAGTGCCTGGGCTTCCAGATGCCCGGCCGGGGCCAACAGCCGCAGTTCTGCGCCGTTCTCCGCGGCGATTCTCCGCGCTTCGCTCACCAGCCGTTCAGCCACGCCCCGACGGCGGGTAATGTTTCGTACGCACATATGGGACAAGTGCCAGGTGTCCTGGTGCCGTTGCAGGCGTGCGGCACCGAGTAGCCGGTCATTGAAGCGTGCCGCGATCAGCGAGCCGTCTTCCAGGCTGCCCTGTATGAGTTGTGCGGCGTCGACAAAAGGCTCGAACAGCCAAGTTGGGGCGTCTCGGTAGATTTTGTGCAGGTCCTGCTGGTCTTGGCCGGTGGCTTCGTTCAGGTGCTCGACGACGATGGGCATACACATTCCTGAAAAATAAACGGTTCACGCCCTACAGAAAGTCAGCAATGGCGCGATATGACAGATGACACGAAAAAGGTGATATCACTTTGATTCTTCTGTAACGATCAAATGGTAACCTTTGCCCGTTCGCCCGTCCTGTTGCGGCGTAATGTCGCACTAAAATGGAGCTTCACCAGAAAATACAGTCATGCCTGCGTGCAATGAAGGCTGACGGTGATGCGTGGCTGGCGAACCATTCTAATAACTGGGGGATACACCAATGAGCACGAGCATCACGGCCGGCGGCATCGCCGACCAGCCTGCGTTCCTCTCCAAGGAACGCATCATCGCCAAGCCCGGTTTCAACCGGTGGCTGGTTCCACCGGCCGCACTGGCCATTCACCTGTGCATCGGCATGGCCTACGGCTTCTCGGTGTTCTGGTTGCCACTGTCCAAAGCCTTGGGTGTCACCAAGCCTGTGGCCTGTGCGCCGGACATGAGCTTCATCTCGCAAGTCTTTTCGTCCCAATGTGACTGGCCGATCTCGATGCTCGGCTGGATCTACACCCTGTTCTTCATCTTCCTGGGTTGCTCGGCAGCCATCTGGGGTGGCTGGCTGGAACACGCCGGGCCACGCAAGGCTGGTGTTGTATCGGCATTGTGCTGGTGCGGTGGCCTGCTGATTTCCGCGCTGGGTATCTATACCCACCAGATATGGCTGATGTGGATCGGTTCCGGCGTGATCGGCGGTATTGGCCTGGGCCTGGGCTACATCTCCCCGGTCTCGACCCTGATCAAGTGGTTCCCGGACAAGCGTGGCATGGCCACCGGCATGGCGATCATGGGCTTTGGCGGCGGCGCGATGGTAGGTGCTCCGTTGGCTGCAGCGCTGATGAGCCACTTCGCTTCGCCGACTGGCGTGGGTGTGTGGCAAAGCTTCCTGGTCATGGCCGCGATCTACTTCGTGTTCATGATCGGTGGGGCCTTGTCGTACCGCGTCCCGCCGACAGGCTGGAAGCCTGAAGGCTGGACCCCGGCACCGAAGAAAGCCGCGAACGCGATGATCACCCATCGCCACGTTCACGTGAACGTCGCCTGGAAAACCCCGCAGTTCCGCCTGGTTTGGCTGGTGCTGTGCCTGAACGTATCCGCTGGTATCGGCATCCTGGGCATGGCTTCGCCACTGCTGCAGGAAGTGTTCGGTGGCAAGTTGCTCGGCAATGACCTGCCGTTCGGCCAGTTGGACGCTACGCAACTGGGCCAGATCGCCGCCATCGCCGCCGGTTTCACCGGTCTGCTGAGCCTGTTCAACATCGGTGGACGGTTCTTCTGGGCATCCTTCTCGGATTACCTGGGTCGCAAGAACACCTATTTCGTGTTCTTCGCCCTGGGCTTTGCCTTGTACGCGCTGATTCCGAACCTCGGTCACCTGGGCAGCGTCGCGCTGTTCGTGGCGGCGTTCTGCATCATCCTGTCGATGTACGGCGGCGGTTTCGCCACGGTGCCGGCCTACCTGGCGGACCTGTTCGGTACGCAAATGGTTGGCGCGATCCACGGTCGCCTGTTGACCGCATGGGCTGCGGCGGGCGTGCTGGGTCCGGTACTGGTGAACTACCTGCGTGAATATCAACTGAGCATCGGCGTTGAACGTGCCGCAGCCTATGACATCACCTTGTATATCCTCGCCGGCCTGCTGGTACTGGGCTTCCTGTGCAACCTGCTGGTTCGCCCGGTCGCCGACAAGTACTTCATGACCGACGCCGAGCTGGCTGCCGAGCAGGCGCTGGGCCATGACAAGGGTGCAGACAGCACCACTTCCCTGGAGTGGAAAGCCGCGCCGGGCACCAAGCCCCTGGCAGTCGCTGCCTGGCTGGTGGTGGGCATTCCGTTGGCGTGGGGCGTTTGGGTAACCCTGCAGAAGACGGCGGTGTTGTTCCACTAAGACCGTTGCCCTGACCCATTGGGTCAGGGCAACCCATGTGGGAGCGAGCTTGCTCGCGATGGGGGCGTGTCAGTCGACATTTCTGTTGGCTGGCCCACCCCCATCGTGAGCAAGCTCGCTCCCACAGTTGTTTTGGGTGATCACAAAAGCTTGTATGGACATGTCTATCGCCGACAACCCGTCAGGGATATCACCTCCCGTGTTTCTGTTTGCCGCTCGCGCCCCTATAATGGCTACCTTTTTCGCCCAATGATTTTGCGGAGCTGGTGATGGCCGAACGTAAGGCGTCTGTCGAGCGCGACACTCTGGAAACCCAGATCAAAGCCTCGATCAACCTGGATGGCACCGGAAAGGCCCGGTTTGATATCGGCGTGCCTTTTCTTGAGCACATGCTGGACCAGATCGCCCGTCACGGGCTGATCGACCTGGACATCGTCAGCAAAGGCGACTTGCACATCGACGACCACCACACGGTGGAAGACGTCGGTATCACCTTGGGCCAGGCCTTTACCAAGGCCATCGGCGACAAGAAGGGCATCCGTCGCTACGGCCATGCCTATGTGCCGCTCGATGAAGCGCTGTCGCGAGTGGTCATCGACTTCTCCGGTCGTCCGGGCCTGCAGATGCACGTGCCGTACACCCGTGCCACCGTCGGTGGCTTCGATGTCGATCTGTTCCAGGAGTTCTTCCAGGGCTTCGTCAACCACGCCAACGTGACCCTGCACATCGACAACCTGCGCGGGCACAACACTCACCACCAGATCGAAACCGTGTTCAAGGCATTCGGCCGCGCCCTGCGCATGGCCGTCGAGCTCGATGACCGCATGGCTGGGCAAATGCCTTCCACCAAGGGCGTGCTGTAATGCAGACGGTCGCGGTTATCGACTACGGCATGGGTAACCTGCACTCGGTGGCCAAGGCCCTCGAGCACGTGGGTGCTGGCAAGGTGCTGATCACCAGTGATGCCGCCGTGATTCGCGAAGCCGACCGGGTGGTTTTCCCCGGCGTCGGGGCGATTCGCGATTGCATGGCCGAGATTCGTCGCCTGGGCTTTGATTCGCTGGTGCATGAAGTCAGCCAGGACCGTCCGTTCCTTGGCATTTGCGTGGGCATGCAAGCCTTGCTTGAACGCAGCGAAGAGAACGACGGTGTCGATTGCATCAACATGTTCCCAGGCCAGGTGAAGTTCTTCGGCAAGGGCCTGCATGAAGACGGCGAGCACCTGAAGGTCCCGCACATGGGCTGGAACGAAGTGAAACAGACGGTGGATCACCCGCTGTGGCACAACATCCCGGACCTGGCGCGCTTCTATTTCGTGCACAGCTACTACATCGCCGCTGGCAATGCGCGGCAGGTGGTGGGCAGCGGTCACTATGGCGTCGATTTCGCTGCGGCCCTGGCCGACGGTTCGCGATTCGCCGTGCAGTTCCATCCGGAGAAGAGCCACACCCATGGCTTGCAGTTGCTGCAGAACTTCGCGGCGTGGGACGGTCGCTGGTAATGGCCCGCAAGAAACCGCCGATCCTCACCCTCACGCCCGAGCAGGAGAGCGAGGCGAACCGCAAGATCCAGCGGTTCATGGAGGAACGTTTCGAGCTGGACCTGGGCTCGTTCGAAGCGGCGGAAATTCTTGATCTGTTTACCCGCGAGATTGCGCCGCACTATTACAACAGGGCGATTTTCGATGTGCAGACGCACCTTAAAGAAAGGTTCGAAAGCATTGAAAGCGACCTGTGGGCGCTCGAGAAAAACTGATTTTCGAGCCAAGCTGAATATTCGTCTTTGAAGGTTTGCCAGATGCTGATTATCCCCGCTATCGATCTCAAGGACGGCGCTTGCGTACGTCTGCGTCAGGGCCGGATGGAAGATTCCACGGTGTTCTCCGATGACCCGGTGAGCATGGCCGCCAAGTGGGTGGAAGGTGGTTGCCGTCGCCTGCATCTGGTCGATCTGAACGGCGCTTTCGAAGGCCAGCCGGTGAACGGTGAGGTGGTCACGGCCATCGCCAAGCGCTATCCGAACCTGCCGATCCAGATCGGCGGCGGCATTCGTTCGCTGGAAACCATCGAACACTACGTCAAGGCTGGCGTGAGCTACGTGATCATCGGCACCAAGGCCGTCAAGGAGCCTGAGTTTGTCGCCGAAGCCTGCCGCGCCTTCCCGGGCAAGGTGATCGTTGGCCTGGACGCAAAAGACGGCTTCGTCGCCACCGACGGTTGGGCTGAAGTCAGTACCGTGCAGGTGATCGACCTGGCCAAGCGTTTCGAGGCTGACGGCGTGTCTGCCATTGTCTACACCGACATCGCCAAAGACGGCATGATGCAGGGCTGCAACGTCCCGTTCACCGCCGCCCTGGCCGCCGCGACGAAGATCCCGGTGATCGCCTCCGGCGGTATCCATAACCTGGGCGACATCAAGGCGCTGCTCGACGCCAAGGCGCCCGGCATCATCGGCGCGATCACCGGTCGCGCGATCTACGAAGGCACCCTGGACGTCGCCGAGGCCCAGGCCTTCTGCGATTCCTACAAAGGCTGAGGACTCACCATGGCGCTGGCCAAACGCATCATCCCTTGCCTGGACGTGGACAACGGTCGAGTGGTCAAGGGCGTGAAGTTCGAGAACATCCGTGACGCCGGCGACCCGGTGGAAATCGCCCGTCGCTACGACGAGCAGGGTGCCGACGAGATTACCTTCCTCGACATCACCGCCAGCGTCGACGGCCGTGATACCACCTTGCATACCGTCGAGCGCATGGCCAGCCAGGTGTTCATCCCGCTGACCGTGGGCGGCGGCGTGCGTACCGTGCAGGACATCCGCAACCTGCTCAACGCCGGTGCAGACAAGGTGTCCATCAACACGGCGGCGGTGTTCAACCCGGAATTCGTTGGCGAAGCGGCCCAGCACTTCGGCTCGCAATGCATTGTCGTCGCCATCGATGCCAAGAAGGTCTCCGGCCCGGGCGAAACCCCGCGTTGGGAAATCTTCACCCACGGTGGCCGCAAACCTACGGGGCTCGACGCCGTTGAATGGGCGAAGAAGATGGAAGGCCTGGGCGCCGGTGAGATCCTGCTGACCAGCATGGACCAGGACGGCATGAAAAACGGCTTCGACCTCGGTGTCACCCGCGCCATCAGCGATGCCCTGGGCATTCCGGTCATCGCCTCCGGTGGTGTCGGCAACCTGCAGCACCTGGCCGACGGGATTATCGAGGGCCATGCCAGCGCGGTACTGGCGGCGAGCATCTTCCACTTTGGCGAATACACCGTGCCGGAAGCCAAGGCCTATATGGCGCATCGCGGTATCTGCATTCGCTGATCGCTGGACACCATGGCGGGCCCAAGGCACTCTTGGGCACACCATGGATTGCGGTAGCCCGACATGCTCAAACGTCTCGTTCTTGCCTTTGCCGGCGTCACGTTGCTGCTCGCAGGCACCACCCGCGCCGCCGATACCTCATTGGTGTTGCTGACGGAAAACTTCCCGCCATACAACATGGCGAAAAATGGCAAGAACTTCGCCCAGGGCGAAAATATCAATGGCATCGCCGTGGACATCGTCCGCGAGATGTTCAAACGCGCCGATATCTCCTACAGCCTGACTCTGCGTTTTCCTTGGGAGCGAATCTACAAGCTCGCCTTGGAAAATCCTGGTTACGGTGTGTTTGTCATGGCGCGGTTGCCAGAGCGTGAAAAGCTTTTCAAATGGGTCGGCCCTATCGGCCCGGACGACTGGATCATGCTCGCCAAGGCTGACAGCAAGATAGCCCTCGACTCGCTGGAGCAGGCGCGTAAATACAAGATCGGCGCCTACAAGGGCGACGCGATTGCCGAGACGCTGACCAAGCAAGGGCTGAACCCGATTGTCGTATTGCGCGATCAGGACAACGCTAAAAAACTGCTCAGCGGCCAAATCGACCTGTGGGCCACCGGTGACCCGGCCGGGCGTTACCTGGCGCGTCAGGAAGGGGTGGACGATCTCAAGACCGTACTGCGATTCAATAGCGCCGAGTTGTACCTGGCGTTGAACAAAGACGTGCCTGACGACGTGGTCGCCCGACTGCAAGCGGCGCTGGATGAGCTGCGCAAGGAAGGTGCGGTGGAGGCGATCATGGCGCGGTATCTCTGACCGCCGATTCGGTTCCGGATGCGCAAATCTGTGGGAGAGAGCTTGCTCGCCAAAGCGGTGGGTCAGCTTGTAGAGATGTTGAATGCACAGCCGTCATCGCGAGCAAGCTCGCTCCCACAGGTATTGTGGGTTGCCTGCAAATAATGTGTTCACCGTGGATTAATGTGGGAGCGAGCCTGCTCGCGATGGCGGCGACTCGGTTTGAGACAGGGCCTACGCTGTCGCCGCTACCGATAAACCCCATCTTTCCCATGCCCAGCCATCGCCTGATTGCTGCGCAGGCTGATCATCGACTTGATGTCGATCCATTCGATGCCTTGGGCCTTGAGCCTGGGTAGTTCGCGTTCGAGCACCGCCAGGGTTTGCGGGTAGGGGTGGCCGATCATCACCGCTGAGCCCTGTCGGCGGGCCAGGTCAATGGCGCTCTGCAGTTGATGGGCAATGGCGGCTTCGGTGCGCTCGTCGTCCAGGAACACATCCCGCGAGACGCTGGCGAGGCCGATCTTCTGCGCCTCGGCGGCGGCGACGGTCTGGGCGCTGGTGCGGCTGTCGACAAAGAACTTGTGGCGCTGCTGCAAATTCGCCATCAGCCACGCCATGGCCTGGGGTTGGGCGGTCATGCGGCTGCCCATGTGGTTGTTGATCCCGCTGGTGTAGGGCACGGCCGCGAATGCGGCGTCCAGGCGTTTGCCCAGTTCTTCGATGGGCAGCTCCGGGTGCCAGGCGAACGGCCCGGTGGCCGGGTCCATGGGCATGTGCAGCATGACCAGCTTGCCGGCGCGATGGGCTTCTCGGGCGAATTCGGCGGCGTGGGGTGTGTCGGGCATGATCGCCGCAGTGACCGGGCCGGGGAGGGCCAATACTCGGCGATCCCGGGGCAGGTTTTGCCCCAGGTCGTCGATGATCAGGCTCAGGTACGCCTTGTGCGGCGAGGAAGGGCTGGCGGGAGCCGCGTTAACGGCTCCCGCCAGCAGGCACAACAGGACGAGGATGAAGCGCCGGCCCATCTCAGCGGCCGGAGGTGATGTTCAGTCCTTTGAGCAGGCTCAGGGCCTGGGCCAACTGGTAGTCGTCATCCTGCGGCATAGGCTTGGCCTTGGCGCCGGAACCGGTCGGTTTGTCGGCGCCGCCGTTGCCATTGCCCAGGTGGCCTTGCAGGTCGGCTTCCTTGAAGTACTCGCTGTCCTGCTCGTTGGTGATCTTGGCCTTGCGCACCTCGATGTCCGGGACGATGCCCTGGGCCTGGATGGAGCGGCCGTTGGGCGTGAAGTACAGCGCGGTGGTGATCTTCAGCGCACGGTCGTTGTTCAGTGGCAATACGGTCTGCACCGAGCCCTTGCCGAAGCTGGTGGTGCCCATGACCACGCCCCGCTTCTGGTCCTGCAGGGCACCAGCGACGATTTCCGACGCCGAAGCACTGCCGCCGTTGATCAGCACCACCAATGGCACGGCTTCGCTCAGGTCGTTGCCGGTGGCCGAGAAGCGCAGCTCGGAATTGGCGATACGGCCTTTGGTGTAGACGATCAGGCCCTTGGTGATGAAGTGATCGACCACTTCCACCGCCGACTGCAACACGCCGCCAGGGTTGTTGCGCAGGTCCAGGACCAGGCCGTTGAGTTTCTTGCCGTTGTCCTTGCGCATCTTGGCCAGGGCCTTGGCGACTTCTTCGCCGGTCTTGACCTGGAACTGGGTGATGCGGATGTAACCGTAGCCCGACTCCAGCAGTTGGCTCTTCACGCTCTTGACCTGGATGACCGCACGGGTCAGGGTCACGTCGAACGGTGTGCCGCCATCGCGCACCAGGGTCAGGGTGATCTTCTGACCGATCTTGCCGCGCATTTTGTCCACGGCTTCGGTCATGCTCTGGCCGCGGGTAGGCTGGCCATTGATCTTGACGATGAAGTCGCCGGCCTGGATGCCGGCCTTGGAGGCGGGGGTGTCATCGATTGGCGAGACCACTTTGACGAAACCGTCTTCGCTGCCGACCTCGATGCCCAGGCCACCGAACTCGCCGCTGGTGCTTTCCTGCAATTCGGCAAAATCGTCCGGGCCCAGGTAGGCCGAATGTGGGTCAAGGTTGCTGAGCATGCCTTTGATGGCGTTCTCCAGCAGCATCTTGTCATCCACCGGTTCGACATAGGCGGCCTTGATCCGGTCCATGACTTCGGCAAAGGTGCGCAGTTCGTCCAGCGGCAGCGGGGCCTTGGTGGTCGCGGCCGTGGTGGCTGGCGGCAACGGAGCCGGTTCAGCGGCAAAAGCCAGGGGAGCACCGATCACAAGGGCGATCGCCAGGGCCAGCGAGGTAAGGCGGGACAAATGCAGCATGTCGAACGAACTCCTTAATAGGATGGGCGCGCTTATCCTTGCGCACGACACCATTGGGCCGGGTCACTGGGGCGACCCTGCTGACGAATAGCGAAATACAGTGCTGGCGTATCCTGCCCGCCACTGTTACCGACCGTGGAGATGGACTCGCCGGCCTTGACCACATCTCCCGCCGACTTGAGCAGCGTCTGGTTGTGGCCATACAGACTCAAATAACCGTTGCCGTGATCGAGGATCACCAGCAGGCCGGCACCGCGCAGCCAGTCGGCGAATACCACGCGCCCGCCATGCACGGCATGCACTTGGCTGCCGGCCGAAGCGCTGATCATCACGCCGTCCCACTTGGTGCGGGTATCGTCACCGCGGGTTTCACCGAAGCGCGCCAGTAATCGACCATTGACCGGCCATGGAAGTTTGCCCCGGGCCGACGCAAAAGCACCGCCGAAGGTCTCGCCATCGCTGGAAACCAGGGCACCAGGGCTGGATTTGACCGGCTTGCGCGGTGCATCGCCGGAGTCAGCTTCGGCCTGGGCTTCACGCAAACGCTTTTTTTCGGCTTCCTGCTGGGCGATCAGCGCTTTCTGGCGCGCCTCTTCGGCCTCTCGAGCCTGGCGGGCCAGGGTTTCCTCGATGGTTTTCAATACGTTTGCCAGTTCGGCCTGGTCTTGCTCGCGGGCCTTGAGCTTGCTGTCGCGGGCTTTCACGTCGTCGTTGAGTTTGGCCAGCGCCACCTGACGCTCCTTGCGCACCTTTTCCAGTTCGTCGCGCTGGGTGTCGAGGCTGCTCTTCTGCACCAGCAACTGAGCCTGCTGCATCTCGATGTCTTTTTCGACGTTGGCCAGTTGGCGCAGGGTTTCGTTGAAGCTCTTGAGTTGCTCCAGGCGGGCCTGACTCAGGTAATCGTAATAAGTGAGGGTGCGGGCGAATTTCTCGGGGTTCTGCTGGTTGAGCAGCAGCTTGAGATACTCCTGGCGACCGTTCTGGTAGGCGGCTCGGGCCTGGATGGCGATCAGCTTTTGCTGTTCAGTGCGCGCGCTCTGGAGTTTTTTTTTCTCTCCATCGAGCCGCTGCAACTCGGATTCGCTTTTTTTCAGCTCTTTTTGCAGGGCGTCGACCTGTTTCTCCAGCTTGCCCATCTCGGTCTCGGTGCCGCGCAGGTCTTTCTGCACGCTGGATTTCTCTTCCTGCAGCTTGCCCAGCAGTTTTTTCAGCTCGGCAATGTCCTGACGCGTGGCTTCCAACTGCTGTTGGGTTTGCGCGCGCTCGTCGGCAAAGGCCGGTTGGAGCAGGCAGGTCAGAACGAGGGCTATCAGGACGCGAAGCATAGAGGCGGGCGACACCAGGGAAAGGGACGGCCTAGTATGCCCGCCCCACGCTGCAAAAAAAACGCCCATTTGGGGCTGTGTGATAACTGGCCCAAAAAACACCAAAACCAATGTGGGAGCGAGCTTGCTCGCGATGGCGTCAGTACATTCAACAAATATGTCGATTGAAAGATCACTATCGCGAGCAAGCTCGCTCCCACAGGGTTTGCGGTGAATCAGACCAGGATCGACGTCCCGGTCATCTCCGCTGGCTTCTCCATGCCCAGCAACATGAGCATGGTCGGTGCCACGTCAGCCAGCACGCCACCGTCGCGGACCTTGAAGTTGCGCTTGCCGACATAGATGAACGGCACCGGCTCGGTGGTGTGGGCGGTATGGGCCTGGCCGGTGGATTCGTCGGACATCTGCTCGACGTTGCCGTGGTCGGCCGTGATCAGTGCTTCGCCGCCGACTTTCTCCAGCGCCTCGACGATGCGGCCAACGCAGGTGTCCAGGCATTCCACAGCCTTGACCGCCGCGTCGAACACACCGCTGTGGCCGACCAAGTCGCCGTTGGCGTAGTTGACCAACGATCAGCTGTCCGTAACGTCTGGTTCTCAGATGGCCTCGACGATGCTGATCGGTCACTTCCGGTGCGCTCATCTCCGGTTGCAGGTCGTAGGTCGCGACTTTCGGCGATGGGATTCAGGATGCGCTCTTCGCCTGGGAACGGTTCTTCACGGCCACCGAGAAAAAGAACGTCACGTGGGCGTATTTCTCGGTTTCGGCGATGCGCAGCTGGGTCTTGCCGTTTTTCGCCAGATAATCGCCCAATACGTTTTCCAGGCTGCCGGCGGCGAAGGCCGACGGTGCGGGGATACTGGCGGCGTATTGAGTCAGCATCACGAAGCCGGCCAGTTTTCGGCTGGCGGGCGCGTTCGAATTCCTTGAAGTCGTCTTCGACAAACACGCGGGTCAGCTCGCGGGCGCGGTCGGCACGGAAGTTCATGAACACCACGGCGTCGCCGTCTTCGACTTTGACGGGCTCGCCGATGCTGGTGGCCTTGACGAACTCGTCGCTTTCGCCGCGTTCATAGGCGGCTTGCAGGCCTTCCTGGGCCGTGGCGGCGTTGAATTCGGCGCTGGCGTCGACGATCAGGTTGTAGGCCTGGGCCACACGGTCCCAACGGTTGTCGCGGTCCATGGCGTAGTAGCGGCCGATGATGCTGGCGATGCGGCCCTTGCCAAGCGCCTGGAAGGTGGCGTCCAGCAGTTCGATCGACGAGGTGGCGCTTTTCGGCGGCGTGTCGCGGCCATCGAGGAAGGCGTGCAGATAGATTTTCTCGGCACCGCGCTTGAACGCCAGTTCGGCCATGGCGATCAGGTGATCCTGGTGGCTGTGCACCCCACCGTCGGACAGCAGGCCCATGAAATGCACGGCCTTGCCGGCGGCCACGGCTTTATCCACGGCGGCGCAGATGGTCGGGTTCTCGAAGAATTCGCCGTCGCGGATCGCTTTGGTCACGCGGGTGAAGTCTTGATACACCACGCGGCCGGCGCCGAGGTTCATGTGGCCGACTTCGGAGTTGCCCATCTGCCCGTCCGGCAGGCCGACGTCCATGCCGCTGCCGGAGATCAGGCCGTTCGGCACGGTGGCCCACAAGCGGTCCAGCACAGGCTTCTTGGCCGAATACACGGCGTTGGATTCGTGGCTGTCACTGTGACCGAAGCCGTCGAGAATCATCAGGACCAAAGGTTTAGGCGTGGTAGTCATGGAATCCACTCGTGGCTGGTTAAAAGAAGACGATGGAAAAGGGACGGGCAGTTTAAAGGTAAGTTCCGACGGCGTCACCGCCGGGCGGGGTTTGGCCGGCCTTGTGTGCTGTGTATACTGGCCGACATTTTAACGCCCTGGAACCTCCTTCGATGGTTGCTCACCTGATTGAATTTGCCACTAACCACTACATTCTCGTCGGTATCTTCGTCGTACTGCTGGCATTGCTGGTAGCCCATACGATGCAGGGCGGCGGTCGTAGCCTGAGTACCGGCGAGCTGACTGCGCTGGTCAACAAGGATGCCGGCGTGGTGGTGGACATCCGCCCGAGCAAGGATTACGCCGCTGGTCACATTGTCGGGGCGGTGAACATCCCCCAGGACAAATTGATCGCGCGCATCGGTGAATTGGAAAAACACAAGGCCAAGACGCTGATTCTGGTGGACGCCCAGGGCCAGCACGCTGGTACTCACGCCCGCGAGCTGATGAAGTCCGGCTTCACCGCCGCCAAGCTGTCCGGTGGCGTTGCGAGCTGGAAAGCCGACAATCTGCCTCTGGTGAAGTGAGATGACCCACGTCGTTGTCTATTCCAGCGATTACTGCCCCTATTGCTCCCGGGCCAAGTTCCTGCTCCAGAACAAAGGCGTGGCTTTCGAAGAGATCAAGGTCGACGGCAAGCCGCAGCTGCGCGCCGAAATGACCCAGAAGGCCGGGCGCACCTCCGTGCCGCAGATCTGGATCGGCAGCACCCACGTGGGCGGTTGTGATGATCTGTTCGCCCTGGAGCGCGCCGGCAAGCTCGACGCGATGCTCAAGGCCTGAATTTCCTATTAATAGAACCTGAAAGTAAGAAGGATCTGCGATGACTGACCAACAGAACACAGCTGCCAGCGAAGAAGAAACCGCACCGCAATTCTCCTTGCAGCGCATTTATGTCCGTGACCTGTCCTTCGAGGCCCCGAAAAGCCCGGCGATCTTTCGCCAGCAGTGGGAGCCGAGCGTAGGCCTGGACCTGAACACCCGCCAGAAAGCTCTGGAAGATGACTTCCACGAAGTGGTGCTGACCCTGTCGGTGACCGTGAAGAATGGTGACGAAGTGGCGTTCATCGCCGAAGTGCAGCAGGCCGGGATCTTCCTGATCAAGAACCTGGATGCCGCTTCGATGAGCCACACCCTGGGTGCGTTCTGCCCGAACATCCTGTTCCCATACGCTCGCGAAACCCTGGACAGCCTGGTGACCCGCGGTTCGTTCCCGGCCCTGATGCTGGCCCCGGTGAACTTCGACGCCCTGTACGCCCAAGAGCTGCAACGCATGCAGCAAGAAGGCGGCGCGACCGTTCAGTAAGCGGCGCTGTCAGCCAGGCACAAGACCTGTGGGAGCGAGCTTGCTCGCGATAGCGGTTGATCAATCAGCATTGATGTTGACTGACTGGCCACCATCGCGAGCAAGCTCGCTCCCACAGGTGTTTCTGGCAGGCTGAAATTCAAGCGAAACCGTTCTGCCGCCACGCCTCGTAGACAGCCACCGCCACGGTGTTGGACAGGTTCAGGCTGCGGCAGCCTTCGCGCATCGGTAGGCGCAGGCGTTGGTCGGCGGGCAGGGCGTCCAGCACCTCGGCCGGCAGGCCACGGCTTTCCGGGCCGAACAGGAATGCGTCGCCAGCGACGAAACTGGCGTCATGGAATGGCCGCGAACCCTTGGTGGTAAAGGCGAACAGGCGCGGATGCCCTAGACTTTCCAGACAACTGGCGAGGTCGGCGTGACGCTGCAAGGTGGCATACTCATGGTAGTCGAGGCCGGCTCGGCGCAGGCGCTTGTCGTCCATCTCGAAACCCAGTGGTTCGATCAAATGCAGGTGGCAGCCGCTGTTGGCGCACAGCCTGATGACATTGCCGGTGTTCGGCGGAATTTCCGGTTGAAAAAGGATGACGTGAAACATGCACGGCTCCGCAGATAAAGATGAGCGGCATTCTACGCTGCAAACTGATGAACGTTCGAAGCTAATGCCTCGGGTGATGGGCTCCCTGGCGATCTTCGGCGTGATGGTCGGGCTGATGATTGGCCGCCTGACCACGCCCGACCCGAGCGAGCTGCAACGGATCGAAGTGACTGACGGGGCCTTGGTGGCTTGGTTCAACAACGAACCCAAGCTGCACGGGGAAGTCATTGACGGCTCGGTGGCTCTGTTGTTCGAAGCAGAAGGTCGACCGGAGAAAGGCCAACTCAAGCTCAACGGCAAGGACGTGAACTGGCGGGTGCGTTTGAGTGACAAGGGGTTGTTGCTGACGCTGGTAGCGGCGCGTCCGTTGCGGGGGGAGTGGGCCGGCAGCGAAGTCGATGATCGCTGGCGGCTGGAGATCCATCTCCAGGAGCAATAAAAGAGGGAATCCCCGGCCTGCCTGTACCAAGGTCCCCAAAACGGGAGGGCTCGCGCTCGGCGCATAGCCCTTGGTGTAAAGAAGGGAAACCTTGACCTGCCTGTATCAAGGCCCCCAAAACAGTGGGCTCGATGAGCCCGGTATAAAATGGGGAATCCCCGGCCTGCCTGTACCAAGGTCCCCGAAACTGGGTAGTGATTGAGTTATTGCAGGGGGCGTGCCAGTTTTTAATGGCTTGTCACAAAAAATCTGCTGATGGTGCGAAAAGCCCCGTATTCCGGGGCTTTTTCTTTTGTATGGGCTGTTTTTTTCCGCGTTTACCGGTTGGCTGAGGCTCGCGCGGCATGCGCAATTGCGGTTCGCCGTGCATTGATGCGGTGCATGAAGCCTTTAAAAGCATCGCGAGCAAGCTCGCTCCCACAATGGATTTTCGGTGTTCGCGAGCGCGTGAACACCACTGAACCCTGTGGGAGCGAGCTTGCTCGCGATTGGGTCTTCAAATGCAGCGAAGGGTTACAGAGCGATCAGCCTTCATCCCCATCATCATCATCCCCACCATCGACCTTCATCCCCAATTCCTTGATCTTGCGGGTCAAGGTATTGCGCCCCCAGCCCAGCAATACGGCGGCGTCGCGACGGCGACCGGCGGTGTGCTTGAGGGCGGTTTCGATCATGATCCGCTCGAAACTCGGCACGGCGCTGTCCAGCAGGCTCGATTGGCCGCGGGACAGGGCCTGGTCGGCCCACTGGCGCAAGGCTTGCTCCCAGTTGGTCACTGGGGCCGAGTCCTGCGGCAGGCTCAGCAGTTCCGGAGGCAGGTCGCTGATGTGCACTTCACGACCCGACGCCATCACCGTAATCCAGCGGCAGGTATTCTCCAGCTGGCGCACGTTGCCCGGCCACGGCAGGTTCTTGAGGTATTCCTCGGTTTCGCCCTTGAGCAGCTTGGGCTCCACCGCCAGTTCCTGGGCCGCGCGGCTGAGGAAGTGGCGGGCCAGGGTCGGGATGTCTTCGCGACGATCCGCCAGGCGCGGGATATGAATGCGGATCACGTTCAGGCGGTGGAACAGGTCTTCGCGGAACTTGCCAGCGTGAACCAGGGTTTCCAGGTTCTGGTGGGTCGCGGCGATGATGCGCACATCGACCTTGACCGGCGTATGCCCGCCCACCCGATAGAACTCACCGTCCGCCAGTACGCGCAACAAGCGAGTCTGGGTGTCGGCCGGCATGTCGCCGATTTCATCGAGGAACAACGTGCCGCCGTCGGCTTGTTCGAAGCGTCCGCGCCGTAGGTTGGCCGCGCCGGTGAACGCGCCTTTTTCGTGGCCGAACAACTCGGATTCCATCAGGTCCTTGGGAATTGCCGCCATGTTCAGTGCGATGAACGGCGATGCCGCCCGTGGGCTGTGGCGGTGCAGGGCGTGGGCCACCAGTTCTTTACCAGTGCCGGATTCGCCGTTGATCAGCACGGTGATGTTGGAGTGGCTCAGGCGCCCGATGGCGCGAAACACTTCCTGCATCGCCGGCGCTTCGCCGATGATTTCCGGGGTGCGGGCCAGGGCCGGCACCTCTTCCATGCCTTGTTGTTCCTGGGCGTGTTGATTGGCGCGCTTGACCAGCGACACTGCTTCATCAACGTCGAATGGCTTGGGCAAGTATTCGAAGGCCCCGCCCTGGTAGGACGCCACGGCGCTGTCCAGGTCGGAATGGGCGGTCATGATGATCACCGGTAGCCGCGGATGCTGCTCGCGAATCCGCGCCAACAGGTCCAGGCCGCTGGCGCCAGGCATGCGGATGTCGGAGATGATGACGTCCGGCTGCTGACGCGCCAGGCGACTCATCACCCCATCGGCGCTGTCGAAGCTCTGGGTGGTCATGCCTTCCTGTTGCAAGGCTTTTTCCAGGACCCAACGGATAGAACGGTCGTCATCGACGATCCACACGGTTTCACTACGGCTCATGTCGATGTGGCTCCTTGTTCCAGTGGCAGGAAGATCGAGAAAGTGGTGTGGCCGGGGTGGCTTTCACATTCGATCAAGCCCTGATGCTGACTGATGATGTTCTGGGTGATGGCCAGGCCCAGTCCGGTACCGTCCGGACGACCGCTGACCATGGGAAAGAAAATGGTTTCCTGCAGTTCCGCAGGGATGCCCGGGCCGTTGTCGATGATTTCGATCTTGGTCACCAGGCGATGGCGCACGTGGCCGATGGTGAACTGGCGCATGGCCCGGGTGCGCAGGCTGATGCGGCCCAGGCGCAGCTCGTTCTGGCTGCTGATGGCCTGCATCGCGTTGCGCACGATGTTCAGTACCGCCTGGATCATCTGCTCGCGGTCGATCAAGACGTCTGGAATGCTCGGATCGTAGTCGCGCACCAAGGTGATGCAACCTTGGCTTTCGGCTTCCACCAGGCTGCCGACACGCTCCAGCACTTCGTGGACGTTGCACATCGCCAGGGACGGTAGCTTGTTCGAGCCGAGCATGCGGTCCACCAGGTTTCGCAAGCGGTCGGCTTCCTCGATGATGACGTTGGTGTAGTCCTTGAGGCTTTCTTCCGGCAGTTCACGGGCGAGCAACTGCGCGGCGCCGCGAATTCCGCCGAGGGGGTTCTTGATTTCATGGGCCAGGCCGCGCACCAGCATCTTGCTGGTTTCCTGCTTGGACAACTGGGCCTCCTCCTTGGTGATGCGCAGCAGGCGATCACGCGGGTGCACTTCCAGCAGCAGCAAGGTGGCGCCGTTGTTCAGGATCGGTGTGACCGCGTAATCCACCGTCAGGGTCTGGCCGGTCAGTGCGGTGAGCATGGCTTCGCGCTTGGTGAATGGATGAGCCTGCTCCACCGCTTGGCGAAGGGAGTTGAGCGCTTCGGCAGACTCGGTGAACAACTCACTGATGAACTGCCCATGGCTGCGCTGGCCGCTAACGGCCAGGAGCATTTCCGCCGCCGGGTTCATGTACTCGAGGCGCAGTTCGGCGTCGAGCAGGATGGTCGCGGTGGTGAGGTTGTCGAGTAGCAAGCGGTGTAGTGCGTCGCTAATGGTCATCAGGACCTCTTTTGGAGCGTAGCAAGCACGCGTATGACGCGCTGGTACAAGGAAAATGCAAAAACCAAACCAAGGCTCCGAAAAGAAGCGTTTAGAGCCTCAAAAGGGCTTTATTCGCCCGTTTACGTGGCGTTCTGCCAGTTTTTGCGGGTACTTTCGAACCAAATTGGGTTGAAATCTGGGAAGGGTGCAAACACATGCACCAATATAGTGCGCCAACCTGAACGGTGTTAGAAGAACGGCAGGATGCTGCTTTTCTCTTCTTCGGGTTTATCGGCGAGGGGGCATTCGGGGCGTTGGCCATAATCGGCGGTGGCGCAGGGCTTGATACGGCGCTTCTGCGCCAAGGACGTACGTTGCATGTGGAACGGCTGGTTGGCGGTACGTTCGACGATGCGGTCTTGCTCATCGAGGATTTCCACCGCCAGATGATGGCTGCCTCGGTCAATGTTACTCAAGGCAAACACTGGGCTGGGTCCCGGTGCGCCGGTAGGTTGGCCATCGAGTAGCAGACGGTAGCGGTGGCCCTTTTGCAATCCGGGTTCGCTGGTGACACTGACGATCAATTCCCCGGCGGTACTGCGAATCGTGGCGTCCGGCTCCGGGATCAATAGCCGGAGCATTTCATAACGAAAAAGCGGCTCGGGCAGGTTCTTCGCTGTTGGCGTCGGTGCTGCGCTGGCGGGAGGCGGCGGCATCCGATTGCCAGGTGGTAGCTCAACTTTTCGGGCATTGCCGGGTCGCGGCTGATCGGTGAAGACGCGATTGCCTTGGGCATCTATGTAGGTATAGACCTGCGCCAAGCCCGGCTGCGCGGCCAGCGCGAGGCCCAGCGCGAGCAGCCAGCGGATCATGGCTGGTGCACCCGCTGCACGGTGAAGGTCACGGTTTCGCTCTGTTGCACGAGCGTGTCCCCGTCGATGACTTGAACCGCCAGGCTATGCTCGCCCCGATCGATATTCACCAATTGCAGGCGCGGTACATTGGTTGGCTGGCCGTAGGGTTGGCCGTCCAGCAGCAGGCGGAACAGCTGAGGGCTTTGCAGGCGCGGTTGGGCGCGGACGCCAACGGTGAAAGTACCGTTATTGGCGCGCAAGGCCTCCTCGGTGGGGATATTTGTCAGCTCCAGCACCTCATAGGCATTGCGCGGCTCGTCCTTGGCGATGGGGCCCGTGGGTGCGTCCGAGCTGGTTGAGGGCTGGCGTTCGATACTGTTGAGCGGCGGCAGTTCCACCGTCTGGGCCGGTACACCTTGGGGCGGCTGGTTGCTGTAGGCGGTGTTGCCGTCGGCGTCGGTGTACTTGTAGATCTGCGCGGCGGCAGGCAGCGCCAACAGCAGCAACAGAATGATTGAAAAACCACGACCCATGGAAAATTGACCGAAACGAAAAGTGATGGGTTGCAGCATAGGTCAGGTGAAGCGGTTGGCCCAAGTTGTTGCCCTCAATCCCCTGTGGGAGCGAGCTTGCTCGCGATGGCGGTGTGTCAGTCGCCAGGATGTTGGATGTGCTGGCCTCATCGCGAGCAAGCTCGCTCCCACAGGGTGGATTGTTGTCTTTAGGATTTTGTGAAGACACACAGCTCAGCAGTCGCCCGGATCAGGGCGAGCCGGTGCACCGGGTGCTGCTTGTTGTGGTGGGTGGCTTGGGCCAGCCATTGCGGGCACTGCGGGTCGGTGCGGTAGGGGGCGAAGTCAGCCAGTTGTTGCAGCAGGCGTTTTTGCAGTCGGTCGAGTTGCGGGCGGATCTGTCCCACCAGGTCCGGGCGTGGGAGGTCCGGGGCCTTACCTTCCAGGGCCCAGTCGGACAAATTGATGTACTGCACCAGTTTGTTGGCTTCTATCTGGGCGGCGAAGAATGCTTCCACGGTTTCGCTGCTCAGCTTGTAGACCGGTGCCTGGGCGACGGCGGCGGCAATGACTTCGCGCTCGCGCTGACGGTCTTCTACCGGTTTGTGGCTGTCCCATTTACTCAGCGCCACTTGATCGGCGAGGGCCAGGCGTTCGCCAATGGCGTTGAGCAGTGGGGTAAGGGCGTCCGGGGCAGGAGCAGAGGCGGCCTCGGCGGTGGAGGCCAGCAGCGCGGCAGACAGGGCAAGGCAGAGTTTGAAGCGCAAAGTCATGGGCAGTCTCGTCTTCTATGAGGGGGCGACGAGTCATCATGCACGTAACCTGCGTCCATAAAAAAGGCCTCCCGAAGGAGGCCTCTCTTTATTCACGCCGTGCGTGGCGGCGTTTACTGGATCAGCAGCTGTAGTACAGCTCATATTCCAGTGGGTGTACGAAGGTGCGAACCTTGATTTCTTCTTCGCTTTTCAGTGCGATGTAAGCATCGATGAAGTCATCGCTGAATACGCCGCCCTTGGTCAGGAACGCACGGCCCTTGTCCAGCTCTTCCAGGGCTTCTTTCAGGCTGCCGCAAACCTGTGGGATTTCCTTGGCCTCTTCAGGCGGCAGGTCATACAGGTTTTTGTCAGCGGCATCGCCAGGGTGGATCTTGTTCTGGATACCGTCCAGACCGGCCATCATCAGTGCAGCGAAGGCCAGGTACGGGTTGGCAGCCGGATCCGGGAAGCGAGCTTCGATACGGCGGGCTTTAGGGCTGTTCACGTAAGGAATACGGATCGAGGCGGAACGGTTGCGAGCCGAGTAGGCCAGCATGACCGGGGCTTCGAAGCCTGGTACCAGACGCTTGTAGGAGTTGGTCGACGGGTTGGTGAAGCCGTTCAGGGCCTTGCCGTGCTTGATGATGCCGCCGATGAAGTACAGGGCGGTGTCCGACAGGCCGGCATAACCTTCGCCTGCGAAGGTGTTCTTGCCGTCTTTGGAGATCGACATGTGAACGTGCATGCCCGAACCGTTGTCGCCGTACAGAGGCTTAGGCATGAAGGTCGCGGTGCGGCCGTATGCATCAGCAACGTTGTGTACGCAGTACTTCAGGGTCTGGACTTCGTCAGCCTTCTTGACCAGCGTGTTGAATTTCACGCCGATTTCGTTCTGGCCGGCAGTCGCCACTTCGTGGTGGTGAACTTCGACGGTCTGACCCATCTCTTCCAGTGCGTTGCACATGGAGGTACGGATTTCGTGGTCGTGGTCGAACGGTGGAACCGGGAAGTAACCGCCTTTGATACCTGGACGGTGGCCTTTGTTACCGCCTTCCACGTCCTGGTCGGACATCCACGAACCTTGTTCGGAGAAGATCTTGAACATGGAGCCGGAGATGTCGGACTTGAACTTGACCGAGTCGAAGATGAAGAATTCAGGCTCAGGACCGAAGAAAGCGGTGTCGCCGATACCGGTGGACTTCAAGTATTCCTCGGCGCGGTGGGCGATGGCGCGTGGGTCGCGGTCATAGCCTTGCATGGTCGAAGGTTCGATGATGTCGCAGACCAGGATCAGGGTCGGCTCTTCGGTGAACGGGTCCAGGACGGCGGTTTCGTCGTCCGGCATCAGGATCATGTCGGAGGCTTCGATGCCTTTCCAGCCAGAGATGGAGGAGCCGTCGAACATTTTCCCGATTTCAAAGAATTCGTCGTCCAGCGCATCACGGGCCGGCATGGTCACGTGATGTTGAGTACCTTTGGTGTCAGTGAAGCGCAGATCAATCCACTTGACGTCATGATCTTTGATGAGTTGAACCGACTTCGACATATGTCCTCCGGGTGGCTTCGGGCGGGTAGTGGAGTGCCCTTAGATATGGGTGATGCCGGCGCGAATACTCTGCCAAGGCAACCTGCCTCACAAGGGAGCAAATTGCATGCCAGTGCCCCAGCATGGGTTTTTTGCACCAAATCCACGCTTTTGAAGGCGTAAATCGCAGATTGTCAGACAATAACGCACTGCAATGTGGCGCCGTCAATCGATAATGACCTGTTTTGGTGCATGCAAAACCATCTGCACATTAACTGGTTAAACCTTGAGCAATTTCCGCTATAATCCGCGCCCCCCTTTTTCGGCTGGCCGTTCGCGCGCTGTTTTCATGAAACTAATCGTAAAAGTCTTCCCCGAGATCACCATCAAGAGCCGCCCGGTACGGATGCGTTTCATCCGCCAGTTGGCCAAGAACATCCGCACTGTGCTCCGTGATCTGGACCCGGTCGTGGTGGTGAGCGGCGTGTGGGACAATCTCGAATTGGAAACCCGCGTCAGCGAACCCAGGATCCTCAAGGAAATGACCGAGCGCCTGAGCTGCATGCCGGGTATCGCGCACTTCCTGCAGGTCGATGAATACCCGCTGGGGGATTTCGACGACATCCTTGCCAAGTGCATGCTTCATTATGGTGATGCCCTGGCCGGCAAGATTTTTTCGGTGCGTTGCAAGCGTGCCGGCAAGCACCCGTTCAGTTCGATGGATGTGGAAAAGTACGTCGGCAGCCAGCTGCGCCGGCAGTGTGGTGCGGCCGGTATTTCGTTGAAAGACCCACAGATCGAAGTACGTATCGAGATTCGCGACCAGCGCCTGTTCGTGATCCACAGCCAGCACAACAGCATCGGCGGTTATCCGCTGGGTTCGCTGGAGCAGACCCTGGTGCTGATGTCCGGCGGTTTCGACTCCACGGTCGCTGCCTATCAGATCATGCGTCGCGGCTTGATGAGCCATTTCTGCTTCTTCAACCTCGGCGGGCGCGCCCATGAACTGGGCGTGATGGAAGTCGCGCACTTCATCTGGAAGAAGTACGGCAGCTCCCAACGCGTGTTATTTGTGAGTGTGCCGTTCGAAGAAGTCCTGGGTGAGATTCTCGGCAAAGTCGATAACAGTCATATGGGCGTCATTTTGAAGCGTATGATGTTGCGCGCCGCTTCACGAATTGCCGACCGCCTGCAAATCGATGCGCTGGTGACGGGCGAGGCGATCTCCCAGGTATCCAGCCAGACGCTGCCGAACCTGTCGGTGATCGACTGCGTGACCGAGAAGCTGGTCTTGCGTCCGCTGATCGCCAGCCACAAGCAGGACATCATCGACCAGGCCAATGAAATCGGCACCGCCGACTTCGCCAGGCACATGCCCGAATACTGCGGGGTCATTTCGGTGAACCCCAAGACCCACGCCAAGCGCGGGCGGGTGGAGCACGAAGAGAAAGAATTCGACATGGCGGTGCTCGAGCGTGCGCTCGAAAACGCCAGGCTGGTACCAATCGATCGAGTCATCGATGAATTGGGCCAGGACATCCAGATTGAAGAAGTCGGCGAAGCGCTGGCCGGTCAGATCATCATCGACATCCGTCATCCGGACGACGCTGAAGACGACCCGCTGAGTGTCGCCGGCATCGAGGTAAAAACGATGCCGTTCTATGCAGTGAACGCGCGTTTCAAGGAACTGGACCCTACTCGCCAGTACCTGCTGTATTGCGACAAAGGCGTGATGAGTCGCCTGCATGCCCACCATTTGCTCAGTGAGGGGCATGCCAATGTGCGCGTTTATCGACCGAGCTAAGTGCCCGGGGCTGTTTGCCTGTGGCCTGCGTCACCGGCCCCCCGACGCCGCCGACAGGCTGTAACGGCTTTGTCGGACTCAACGTAAATCGCTGCCACGACCTGTCAGCACACCGAATCCTCTGATCGAGATACACAAGTGATCGAAAATCTACGCAACATCGCCATCATTGCTCACGTTGACCATGGTAAGACCACCCTGGTAGACAAACTCTTGCGTCAATCCGGCACCCTGGAGCGCAACGAGCTCAACGACGAGCGCGTGATGGACTCCAACGACCAGGAGAAAGAGCGCGGTATTACCATCCTGGCGAAAAACACCGCCATCAACTGGAACGGCTACCACATCAACATCGTGGACACCCCGGGCCACGCCGACTTCGGTGGTGAAGTAGAGCGCGTGATGTCGATGGTCGACTCCGTGCTGCTGCTGGTTGACGCCCAGGACGGCCCTATGCCGCAAACCCGTTTCGTGACCAAGAAGGCTTTCGAAGCCGGCCTGCGTCCGATCGTGGTCATCAACAAGGTTGACCGTCCAGGCGCGCGTCCGGACTGGGTTCTGGACCAGATCTTCGACCTGTTCGACAACCTCGGTGCCACCGAAGAACAGCTGGACTTCAAAGTCGTCTACGCCTCGGCCCTGAACGGTATTGCCGGTCTGGACCACACCGACATGGCCGAAGACATGACCCCGCTGTACCAGTCGATCGTCGACAACGTACCGGCGCCGAAAGTCGACCGTGACGGTCCGTTCCAGATGCAAATCTCGGCACTGGACTACAACAGCTTCCTGGGTGTTATCGGTGTTGGCCGTATCGCCCGTGGTCGCATCAAGCCGAACACCCCGGTCGTGGCGATCGATGCCGACGGCAAGAAGCGTAACGGTCGTATCCTCAAGCTGATGGGTCACCACGGTCTGCACCGCATCGACGTTGAAGAAGCGGCAGCCGGCGACATCGTCTGCATCAGCGGCTTCGAGCAACTGTTCATCTCCGACACCCTGTGCGACCCGATGAACGTCGAAGCGATGAAGCCGTTGACCGTCGACGAGCCAACCGTTTCCATGACCTTCCAGGTCAACGACTCGCCATTCTGCGGTAAAGAAGGCAAGTTCGTGACCAGCCGTAACATCAAGGAACGCCTGGACAAAGAGCTGCTCTACAACGTTGCACTGCGCGTTGAAGAAGGCGACTCGGCCGACAAGTTCAAGGTTTCCGGCCGTGGTGAGCTGCACCTCTCGGTACTGATCGAAACCATGCGTCGCGAAGGCTTCGAAATGGGCGTGGGTCGTCCTGAAGTGATCATCCGTATGGTTGACGGCGTCAAGCACGAACCGTACGAAAACGTGACCATCGACCTGCCGGAAGAATCCCAGGGCGCGATCATGGAGCAAATGGGCCTGCGTAAAGGCGACCTGACCAACATGGTTCCGGATGGCAAGGGCCGTGTGCGCCTTGAGTACAACATCCCGGCCCGTGGCCTGATCGGTTTCCGTAACGAGTTCCTGACCCTGACCTCCGGTGGCGGCATCCTGACTTCGATCTTCGATCGTTACGACGTGATGAAGTCCGGTGACATGTCCGGCCGTCAGAACGGCGTGCTGGTATCGGTTGCGACCGGCAAGGCACTGACCTACTCGCTGGAAACCCTGCAGGCTCGTGGCAAGCTGTTCGTTGAACACGGCCAGGACATCTACGAAGGTCAAATCGTCGGCCTGAACAGCCGCGACAACGACCTGGGCGTGAACCCGACCAAAGGCAAGAAGCTCGACAACATGCGTGCTTCGGGCAAAGACGAAACCATCGCCCTGGTTCCGCCGGTCAAGTTCACCCTGGAGCAGGCTCTGGAGTTCGTGCAAGAAGACGAGCTGTGTGAAGTCACTCCTAAGTCCATCCGTCTTCGCAAGAAGATCCTGGGCGAAAGCGAGCGTACCCGCGCTGCCAAGAAAAGCGGTAACTGAGTTTCGACTTAGTTAATGGCTGAAAAAAAACGCCCCTGATTGTGAGATCGGGGGCGTTTTTTTATGCCTGGAAGTTATGTGGTGTCTGTCAGGGCCCTATCGCGAGCAAGCTCGCTCCCACAGTTGATTTTCAGCGGATACAGATTTTGTGTCCGACATAAATCCACTGTGGGAGCGAGCTTGCTCGCGATGACTATGGTTCAGACACCACTGAGCCGTCAGCAGATCAGAACTTGTCCAACGTCCGCGGATTGCGCTCGCGCTCTACTTCCTTGGGCTTGTAGGCACAATACCCCGGCCGTGGCCCGACCCGCGGATGGTTGCGGCAGGTGTCCGGGCGCTTCTCGTAAATGGTGCACAACCGGCTCTTGCGGTCCAGATAAAGGCAATCGTTGTTGCTCATGCGCTGGAGCGTGAAGATCTCGGACTTCTGGTTGTAACGCTCGACGATCCCTTCCTTTTGCAGGCGCTTGGCGATGTTTTTCGGCGGGTCGCCCAGCTCGAATTCATCGACGATGCCAATCCGGATCAGGTCCTTGATCTTGACCTCCACCGGCAGCGTGCAGCAGCTCGACACGCAGGAACCGCACATCGGGGCGGAGTACTTGGCCCAGGTATCGAGTCGGTCGAGTTCCGCGGCGGCGATCAGGTTGGGCTTCATCATCAAGGTTTACCAGCATGCATCAGGGCGCGCGATGATACCGGGACTGGTGAAATTTTGAACGACCATCTGCCGGTTTTTTTTAATCCCCGCTAAAACGCTCCAGGAGCGGCACGCCCCCTGCATTCATTCGTTCATATGGCAGTTCCCTGGCGGCGATTCTCCGACACCTTGGAAAAACCACCGAACCAGAGCCTGTGCCGCCTGTCAGACCGACTAGGCTCAGACAATTCCATGCTCGTTCGAGGTCTCATCAATGACTCAAGAACCACTTGTTCGCGAAGCCGAAGTCGCTGCTTTTCGCGATGCTGTGTTGACCAAACTCACTTATGCCGTCGGCAAGGACCCGGATCATGCGTTTGATCACGACTGGTTCGAAGCCATTGCCCTGGCCGCCCGCGACCACATGGTCGACCACTGGATGGACCACACGCGGCAGATCTACCGCAAGGGCCAGAAGCGCGTCTATTACCTCTCCCTGGAGTTCCTCATCGGTCGTTTGCTCTACGACAGCCTGAGCAACCTTGGCTTGCTGGATACCGCTCGTGAAGCCTTGACCGAGCTGGGCGTGGACCTGGAACGCATCCGCCTGCTCGAGCCCGATGCGGCACTGGGCAACGGCGGTCTTGGCCGCTTGGCGGCGTGTTTCATGGAAAGCATGTCCACCCTGGGTATCGCCGGCCATGGCTACGGCATTCGTTATGAACACGGTCTGTTCCGCCAGGCCATCGTCGACGGCTGGCAGCAGGAGCAGACCGAGCATTGGTTGGATTTCGGCAACCCGTGGGAGTTCGAGCGGCCGGAGGTGGTCTACCCGATCGGCTTCGGTGGCGGCGTCGAGACGGTGACCGATGAGGCCGGCAAGACCCGGCAAGTCTGGACGCCGGGTGAAACCGTGCGTGCTATTGCCTATGACACCCCGGTGGTGGGTTGGCGTGGTGCCAGCGTCAACACCCTGCGCCTGTGGCGCGCCCGGGCGGTGGAAGACCTGCACTTGGAACGCTTCAATGCTGGCGACCACTTGGGCGCAGTGGCGGAAGTGGCCCGGGCCGAAAGCATTTCCCGCGTGTTGTACCCGGCCGACAGCACTGAAGCCGGCCAGGAACTGCGCCTGCGCCAGGAATACTTCTTCGTTGCCGCCTCACTGCAGGATTTGCTGCGCCGTCACCGCAACATGCACACCTCGGTGCTGACCTTGGGCGACCATGCGGCGATCCAGCTCAACGACACCCACCCATCGATCGCCGTGGCCGAGCTGATGCGGCAATTGGTGGACGTCTACGACGTGGCCTGGGATGCGGCCTGGCAGATCACCCAGGACACGCTGTCCTACACCAACCACACGTTGCTGCCCGAGGCCCTGGAAACCTGGCCGGTTGGGCTGATGGAGCGCATGCTGCCCCGGCACATGCAGATCATCTACCTGATCAACGCCCAGCACATCGATTCGCTGCGGGCCAAGGGCGTGCATGATTTCGACGTGCTGCGCTCGGTTTCGCTGATCGAAGAAGACAACGGTCGCCGGGTGCGCATGGGGAACCTGGCATTCCTCGGCTCCCACAGCGTCAATGGTGTGTCCGGGTTGCACACGCAATTGATGCGCAGCACGGTGTTCTCCGAGCTGCACAAGCTCTATCCGGATCGGATCAATAACAAGACCAACGGCATCACCTTCCGCCGCTGGTTGTTCCAGGCCAACTCCGAACTGACCTCGATGATGGTCGATGCCCTTGGCCCGAGCGTGCTCGACAACCCCGAGGAGCGCCTGATCGAGCTGGAGCCGTTCGCCGATAAACCGGCATTTCGCAAACAGTTCGCCGAGCAGCGCCTGCATAGCAAAAAAGCCCTCGCGTACCTGATTCACGAGCGGTTGGGCATTGCCGTGAACCCGGCGGCGATGTTTGACGTGCAGGTCAAGCGGATCCACGAATACAAACGCCAGTTGCTCAACCTGATGCACACCGTGGCGCTGTACCAGGCGATCCGTGCTGAACCAGAAGTGGATTGGGTGCCGCGGGTGAAAATTTTTGCCGGCAAGGCCGCCGCCAGTTACCACCAGGCCAAGCTGATCATCAAGCTGACCAACGACATCGCTCGGGTGGTGAACAACGACCCGACCGTGCGCGGCCTGCTCAAAGTGGTGTTCCTGCCCAACTACAACGTCAGCCTGGCCGAAAGCATCATCCCGGCGGCGGACCTGTCGGAGCAGATCTCCACGGCCGGTTTCGAAGCCTCGGGCACCAGTAACATGAAGTTCGGCCTCAACGGTGCGCTGACCATCGGCACCATGGACGGCGCTAACGTGGAGATGCACGAGCGCGTCGGCGGTGAGCACATGTTCATCTTCGGCCTGACCGCCGAACAGGTAGAAGCTCGCAAGCAGAACGGTGAATTCAGTGCCGCACCGGACATCGCCGCGTCCCATCGCCTCAATGATGTGCTACAGGCGATTCGTGGCGGGGTGTTCTCGCCGGATGATCCGATGCGCTACACCGGGCTGGTGGACTCGCTGGTGGACTATGACCGCTTCCTGGTCTGCGCCGATTTCGACTCGTACTGGAGCGCCCAGGCCAAGGTCGAAGAGCGTTGGCACGACTCCAAGCAGTGGTGGCGTTCAGCGGTGCTCAACACCGCGCGCATGGGCTGGTTCTCCTCGGACCGGACCATCCGCGAGTACGCCACCGACATCTGGAAAGCCCTGGAGTAGCGTTTGCTGTAAGAAATGTGAGCGAAGCCCAACGGTGGTTGGGCTTCGTCGATATACTAAGCGCCAGTTTCGCCGGGCTGTGTGGCTGGACTCAGTACTGGGGATGCCAACAATCCTATGTGGGAGCGAGCTTGCTCGCGATAGCCGTGGGTCAGGCAATATCAATGCGCCTGACACGCCGCTATCGCGAGCAAGCTCGCTCCCACAGGGTTTGGGTGGTTTCCACTGGACTGATCCAGGCACCGCATTGCCCCGGTTACGCCCGCAACGGGCCGCTTAGGGATATCGACCATGCAATGGATATTGACGCTGTTGGGCCTGGCACTGGGCTGGGTGGTGGATGAGTCGTTCGCCGATGCGCTGATAGGTGCGCTGGTGGGACTTGGCATCGCCCAGACCTTTGGCCTGAGCCGCCTCGCAGCCCAGGCCGCCAAGCAACAGGTTCTGTTGCAAGAGGCCCAGCAGAACGTGCTCACGCTGGACGCACGCCTGGCGGTTCTCGAACGCGGTAAGGTGGCCGAATCGAGTGAGCCGGCGTCGGCGCCCGAGGTTGTCGTACCCCAGGCCGCGAAGCCCGAGACGCGCACTGAGCCAGAACTCGTCGGGAATTGCCGCCAGACCTCGAGCCGGCTGCCGCGATGGCTACCCAGGCCAGCCAGCCGTTGCCCGATGATATCTGGACCCCTGCGCCAGCGACTTCCAGCAGGCGTGCCGACCGCGACTTTGCACCGTTGCCCCTGGAACCGATGGTTGCGGAGCCCGCGGCCCCTCGTGGCCCGAGTCTGTTCGACCGCGCCATGATGGGTGCACGCAACTGGTTGTTTGGCGGCAACACCGTGCTGCGGGTCGGCGTGGTGCTGTTGTTCCTCGGTCTGGCGTTTCTGCTGCGCTATGCCACCGAAGGCATGGTGGTACCGATCGAGCTGCGGTACGCCGGTGTTGCGGCCAGCGCCTTGGGCCTGCTGGGCCTGGGTTGGTGGCTGCGCCAACGCAACAACAATTATGCATTGATGCTCCAGGGCACCGGGATCGCGGTGCTGTACCTGACGGTGTTCGCCGCCATGCGCCTGCATCCGTTGCTCGACTCCAAGGCGGCCCTGGGCTTGCTGGTGGCGGTCACGGTGTTCTCAGCGATCCTGGCGGTGACCCAGAATGCCTTGGGCCTGGCCGCAGCCGCGGCGCTGGGCGGGTTTGCCGCGCCCATCCTGACTTCCACCGGCAGCGGCAACCACGTTGCCCTGTTCAGCTATTTCATCCTGCTCAATGCCGGCATCCTTGCGATTGCCTGGTTCAAGGCCTGGCGCCTGCTCAACCTGATTGGCTTTGTCGGCACCTTCGGTATCGGTTTCGCTTGGGGCCTGCGCTCGTACGCGCCGGAGCTGCTCTGGAGCACCGAGCCGTTCCTGATTCTGTTCTTCCTGATGTACCTGGCGATTGGCTTGTTGTTCACCCGCCGCAAACTGTTGGAAATGAACGATGCTCCCGAGGATGGCAGTCGGGACGCGGTGTTGCGCTGGTCAGCGCGCAAGGGCGATTACGTGGACGGTACGATGTTGTTCGCGCCCCCGCTGGTGGGCTTCGGCCTGCAGTTCGCGTTGGTGCAGCATTTGGAATTTGCCGCTGCGTTCAGCGCCCTGGCCCTGGGCATGATCTACATGGGCCTGGCTCGGGTGCTGATGGGTGGACGCGCCTTGCTGCTGGCTGAAACCTGCCTGGCCTTGGGGGTGATTTTTGCCAGCCTGGCGATTCCATTGGGGCTCGACGCCCGCTGGACCTCGGCGGCCTGGGCCGTGGAGGGCGCGGGGATCTTCTGGCTGGGCCTGCGCCAGCAACGCCCCTTGGCCCGGGCCTTTGCCTTGTTACTGCAACTGGGCTCGGCGCTGGCCTTCATCAGCGAACTGCGTCCCGGCGAAGGCAGCCTGCTGGATGGCGCCCCGTTGGGCGCATTGATGCTTGGCGGCGCCTTGCTGTTCACCTTCTACCAACTGCGCAAGGCTGCGCCGGAGCTCACCTCGAATTGGGAGCGCCAGGGTTTACCGGTGTTGGCTGTCCTGGGGCTCAGCTTCCTGTATTTGCTGGCGCCGCTGTTTTTCTTCACCCATGGCACCGCTATCGCCTGGGCCGTGGCCGGTTTGGTGACGCTGTTTGTGGGCCTGCGCCTGCAATCGCGCAGCTTCCTGTTCACCGCGTTTGCGGTGCAACTGCTCGGTGGTGCGCTGTTCCTGTTGCGCCTGCAGGGGGCCGAGGGCGACTCGGCGGCGGTGTTCAGTGCCGGCTGGAGCGGTTTGCTCAGCGCCTCCCTGATCGGCCTGGCGTTGATTGGCGGCATGTTGCTGGCGGCGCGCGATGACATGGTGCGCAACGATGTCCGGTTGCTGCGCGGGTTGTCAGTGGTGTTGCTGGCGGGGCTGGTGCTGATCAATCTCGCGGTGCTGTTCGTCCTGCCTTGGCAAACCGCGAGCGGGGTGTGGGCGGCCAGCGGTCTGCTGATCATCTGGCTGAGCCTGTACTTGAAGCAGCGAGTGAGCTTTGTGTTCGGCCTGCTGTTGCAACTGCTCGGCGGTGCGGCGTTCCTGACGGCGGGGCCGGCGCTACTGGGGCCGCTCAATACCGAGGATTTGCGACCTCTGGCCCATAGCGGGTTCTGGACACCGCTGGTGTTGGGCCTGGCGGCGTTGGTGGGGGCGTGGCGACTGCAGCGTGGCCATGCGGCAGCGGAATTCGAAGCCATGAGCTTGCAGCGCCTGTCCGAGATGTTGTTGATCTGGGGAGCCGGTTGGTGGGCGTTGGCGTGGGTCAGCGAAGTGCTGCGCTTTGCCCCGGTGAACCTGCAGGGCAGTTTGCTGCTGTTCGTCGCGGCGATCAGTGTGGCGCTGTGGACCGTCTTGGCGCTGCGTTTGAACTGGCCGGCGCTGGGGCTGCTGTGCACCTTGTTGATTCCGGCGGCGGGCTGTGTGCTGGTGGCAATGGGGCACAGCTACTATCACCCGGCCGCGGATTTCGGTTGGCTGGCCTGGCTGGCGGTATTTGGCGTGCACTTCCTCTCGCTCAAGCGCCTGGCGCCGATGCTGCCGGCCCAGGCGCGCAGTACCGCCCATGTGCTCGGTTGCTGGTTGCTGATGGCGGTGTTGATGCTGGAGTTGCGTTACGGCCTGCTGTTGCTGTCCGAGCAGTACAACGCCTGGCGCTGGTTGGGTTGGGCGATCTTGCCGAGCCTGTACCTGGTGTTGATGGCCGCGCCGCGTGCCTGGCCGTGGCCGGTCTCGGCCCAGCCGCGCGAATATCGTATTTACGCCGCGGCACCCATGGCGCTGTTGATGCTCGGTTGGTTCTGGCTGACCAACACCTTCAGCGATGGCACCGCGGAGCCATTGCCTTATGTGCCGCTGCTCAATCCCTTGGAGCTGGGCCTGCTGTTCGCCTTGTTCGGTGTCTATGTGTGGGCCCGCAACGCCGTGGCGCAATCGACGAACCGTTGGAGTCGCGTCGGACACATCGCCCAGTTGGTCGCCGGCGTGTCGCTGTTCGCCTTCTTCACCGCCCTGGTGATGCGCAGCGCCCACCAGTGGATGGGGGTGCCGTTCGAGCTGGATGCGTTGCTGGAGTCCATGTTCGTACAGGCCGGGCTTTCCATCGTCTGGACCCTGATCGCCCTGGGCTTGATGATTGGTGGGCATCTGCGGCATCGGCGTGAAGTGTGGCTGATCGGCGCGGCGTTGATTGCCGTGGTCGTGGCCAAGCTGTTCTTTGTTGAATTGAGTAACCGTGGCGGTCTGGCGCGGATCGTGTCGTTTATCGGTGTGGGTGTCTTGCTGCTGGTGGTCGGCTACTTCGCGCCACTGCCGCCAAAGCGTCCGGAAGCGGCCTCGCCGGCCGAACCGCCGATGCCTGTCAATGAGGGAGTGTCGTCTTGAGTCGCAAGTTGAGTCGGATCGGGCTGGGTGTGGTCGGGTTATGGATGGCATTGTCGGCTACGGCCCAGGAGCAACCGGCGGACTTTGCCCATCAGGTGCCGCTGGTCTTGAGTGGCGAAGGGCCTTGGTATCGCCTCCCATTGCCGTTGGATGTTCAGTTGCAGGCGCGACAGACCGACCTGAGCGATCTGCGGGTTTTCAACGCGGCCGGGCAAGCCCAGGCCTATGCATTGGTTCACGAGTCGGCCCAGAGCCGGGAAAACCGCATCCTTACCGATGTGAAGTGGTTCCCGCTGTACAACGCCGCCGATGACAACGAGCGCGCGCCCAGTGTGCGAGTGCAATCGAACGCCAATGGCACGCTGGTGGAAGTCCAGCCATCGAGTCGGCTCGAGGCGGGGGAGGAAGAGCTGCGTGGCTGGCTGTTGGATGCCAGCGCGATCAAGGCACCGCTGCAGCAGTTGATTCTCGACTGGACCAGCGAGCGCGACGGCTTCCAGCGCTTCACCATCGAGGCCAGTGACGACTTGCAATACTGGAAGTCATGGGGTGAAGGCCAGGTGGCGCGCCTGACCTTTGCCGATGAGCGGGTCGAGCAGCATGAGGTGAACCTGCCGGGGCAACCGGCGCGCTATCTGCGGTTGTTGTGGGATTCGCCGTCCTCCGCGCCGGTGCTGACCTCGGCCCAGTTGCAAAGCGCCAGCCGCGAAAGCCTGCCGTTGCCGTTGGTCTGGTCGAAACCTTTGACTGGCGCCACCACGAAGGCCGGTGAATACACCTGGCAACTGCCCATGGGGCTGAATATCGAGCAGGTGCAGGTCGACCTGAGCCAAGCCAACAGCCTGGCGCCGGTGACCCTGGCCGGGCGCCGGGAAAGCAGTCTGCCATGGCAGCCGATGGGCAGTGGCTTGCTGTATCGCCTGACTCAGAACGGCCAGGATGTGTTGCAGAACCAACTGCAACTGTCCGGCCAGACGGTCCAGCAATTGAAACTGACGGTGGACGAGCGTGGCGGTGGCCTGGGTAGTGAAGCCCCGGCCCTGCGCTTTGCCGTACGGCCGACCCAGGTGGTGTTCCTGGCGCGCGGCGAAGGGCCCTACAGCCTGGCGCTGGGCAGCGCGACGGTGAAAGCCGCCAGCTTGCCATTGACGACGCTGGTGCCCGATTACAAACCGTCACGCCTGGCGGCCCTGGGTACGGCGACGGTGAGTGGGCTGGCAACCTCGACACCGGAGGCGGCCGCTGCAACCACGCCTGCAACGGTCGAGACCAACTGGAAGAAAATCGGCTTGTGGGCGGTGTTGTTGATCAGTGTGCTGTTCCTCGCGGCGATGGCGTTCAGCTTGTTGCGCAAGCCGCCGGTCAAGAGTTGAGGTGCATTCATCGCGAGCAAGCTCGCTCCCACAGTTGACCGAGTTGTTTCGACAAACGCGGTCTATTGTGGGAGCGGGCTTGCTCGCGATGGCGTCCTCTCAATCAACAGAAATACCCAAGCGAGCCGCTACCCCGTGAACTCAATCCTCCATTCCCCGTCTCATAGGAGGAATTAAGTCCCGACTCGCGCTAAACTGCGCTGGTTTTTCCGCCCCCTATTCTTCGGAGCCGTCCATGTCCCGCGTTACCTTGAGTCGCTATTTGATTGAGCAGACCCGTAGCAACAACACCCCTGCCGATCTGCGCTTTTTGATCGAAGTGGTGGCGCGTGCGTGCAAGGAGATCAGCCACGCCGTCTCCAAAGGCGCACTGGGTGGTGTCCTGGGCAGCATGGGCACTGAAAACGTGCAGGGCGAAGTGCAGAAGAAGCTCGACGTGCTTTCCAACGAAATCCTGCTTGAAGCCAACGAATGGGGCGGCCACCTGGCCGGCATGGCGTCCGAGGAAATGGACAATGCCTACCAGATCCCGGGCAAATACCCCAAGGGTGCCTACCTGCTGGTATTCGACCCCCTGGACGGTTCGTCGAACATCGACATCAACGCGCCAGTCGGCACCATTTTCTCGGTGCTGCGTTGCCCGAACGAATACCTGAGCCAGAACGAAGCCCTGAATGAAAAGGCGTTCCTGCAGCCAGGCACCCAGCAGGTTGCCGCCGGTTATGCCATCTACGGCCCGCAGACCATGCTGGTGCTGACCTTGGGCGACGGCGTCAAAGGCTTCACCCTGGACCGCGAGATGGGCAGCTTCGTCCTGACCCACGAAGACATCACCATTCCTGAAACCACCCAGGAATTCGCCATCAACATGTCCAACCAGCGTCATTGGGAAGCCCCGGTAAAACGCTACGTCGAAGAATTGCTGGCGGGCGAAGAAGGTCCGCTGAAGAAGAACTACAACATGCGTTGGGTCGCCGCGATGGTTGCCGATGTGCACCGGATCCTCACCCGTGGCGGTCTGTTCATGTACCCACGCGACAGCCGCGAACCGTCCAAGCCGGGCAAACTGCGCCTGATGTATGAAGCCAACCCGATGTCGTTCCTGGTGGAGCAGGCGGGTGGTGCTTCCACCGACGGTCACCAGCGTATCCTCGACATCCAGCCTGAAGGCCTGCACCAGCGTGTGGCGGTGTTCCTTGGTTCCAAGGAAGAAGTCGCCCGCGCCACGGCCTACCACAAGGAATAAGGCATGGCCGAGCCCTGGCAGCCGTTGCTCGATTGGTGGTTCGGCTCAGCCGGCACACCGGACGAAATCGCCGCTGACAAGGGCAAGCTGTGGTTCGGCAAACGCCATGATCGCCAGGCGCGCGAGCGCTTCGGCGATCTGGTCGAGCAGGTACTGGCCGGCGGATTGACCGACTGGGCGCAACGCCCGGAAGGTTGGCTGGCCTTGGTGCTCTCACTCGACCAACTCCCGCGAATGATTTTTCGCGACACCCCCAAGGCTTTTTCCGGTGACCTGCGTGCCCAAGCGCTGGTGGCCCAGGGCCTGGCGGCGGGTTTCGACCGGCAACTCAAGCCGATCCAGCGGGTGTTCATCTACCTGGTACTCGAACACTGCGAAAACCTGGCGGTGCAGAACGAAGCCGTGTCACGGTTTATCGACCTGGTCCGAGAGCAACCCGAAGCGGATCGGGCGGTGTTTGAAGACAACCTGGATTATGCCGAGCGGCATCAGAAGATCATCGCGCGGTTTGGGCGGTTTCCCCATCGCAATGCGGTGTTGGGGCGCGAGTCTACGGCTGAGGAAATCGAGTTCTTGAACAGGCCTGGGTCCAGGTTCTGATTTTTGCTGTGAGGCTGATGCCGCTATCGCGAGCAAGCCCGCTCCCACATTCGACCGCGTGCTAACAGTAGGCTCGGTTCAATGTGGGAGCGAGCTTGCTCGCGATGGGGCCAGTCCAGGCGCTAGATTCGGAAGCTGCCTACCAACTGCTTCAACCGCGCCGCCTGCTGTTCCAGGTCAGCACAGGCGCGCAAGGTAGCCTGCAGGTTTTCCACGCCTTCCTGGTTCAGCGTGTTGATCTCGGTGATGTCGACATTGATCGATTCCACCACGGCGGTCTGTTCTTCGGTGGCGGTGGCCACGGACTGGTTCATGCCGTCGATTTCACCGATGCGCTGGGTCACGCTGCCCAGGCGTTCGCCGGCCTGGTTGGCGATGCCGACGCTGCTTTCGCTCTGGCGCTGGCTGTCGGTCATGGTCAGCACCGCTTCCCGGGCGCCGACTTGCAGTTCTTCGATCATCTTCTGCACTTGCTGCGCCGAATCCTGGGTGCGGTGGGCGAGGTTGCGCACTTCATCGGCCACCACCGCGAAGCCGCGTCCGGCTTCACCGGCCCGGGCGGCTTCGATGGCGGCATTCAGGGCGAGCAGGTTGGTCTGCTGGGAAATGCTGGTGATCACCTCCAGGATCTGGCCGATGTTCACTGTGTTGCTGTTCAGGGTTTCGATGTTGCCGCACGAATCGCTGATCTTGGCTGACAACTGCTGCATGGCGGCGATGGTTTTATCCACCACGTGCTGGCCGTCTTCAGCCAGGCTGCGGGCATCGCTGGAGTGCTGTGAAGCGAGGGCGGCGTTCTGGGCGATTTCCTGGGCGGCGGCGCCGAGTTGGTTGATGGCCGCGGCTACGCTGCTGGTGCGCGACGCCTGCTGGTCGGAGTTGAACATCGACGAGTTGGACGCACTGACCACGCGCAGGGCGACTTCATTGACCTGGCCGGTGGCCGAGGCTACCTCACGGATCGAGGTATGGATGCGCTCGACAAAACGGTTGAACGATGTACCCAGGGCGCCGAACTCATCGTGGCCATGGATGACCAGGCGTCGGGTCAGGTCGCCTTCGCCTTCGGCGATGTCATGCATGGCGCGGCCCATGGTCAGCAGCGGTTGCATCAGCACGCGGATCAACATGCCCAGTAGGGCGATGATGAACACCACGGCAATGGTCATGGCGATCAGTGCCGAGGTCCGGAACTCGCTGAGCATCGCCAGGGCGGTGTCCTTGTCGAGCACCAGTGCCACATACCAATCGGCCCCCGGCAAACCATTGACGTGGGTGAAGGAGATGAACTGGGTCTTGCCGTCGAGCTCGACCTCTTTGACGCCCGGGCTGATTTGCGGTGCACCGTTGGGGTAGGCCTCGGCCAGGGTCTTGAGTACGCGCTTGCTGTCAGGGTGGATGAGGATCTTGCCGTCGGCGCTGACGATGAACGCATGGCCGTGGCCGCCGAAATTCAGCGAGTTGATGATGGCGCTGACGCTGGACAGGTCGATGTCTGCACCGGCCACGCCGATCATCTGGTTCTGGTGCTGCACGGGGGTGGCGACGGTGATCACCAGTTTGCCCGACGAGGCGGCAATGTAGGGCTCGGTCACGATGGTTTGCTGTGCGCTACTGGCGGCCTTGTACCAGCCACGGGCGCGGGGGTCGTAATCGGCGGCGCGATTGCCGGCCGGTACCGAGAACATCACGCCGTCGGTGCCACCGAAATAGCTGAGCTGAAAATTGCTGGTGTATGCCGGCAGGCCCACGGCGCGTTTGAGGCTGTCGGCGCTGCTGCCGTCTACGGCGATCTGCTGGGCCAGCGATTGCAGCAATTGGATACGGCCTTCGACCCACGTCTGGATGTTACGACTGGTCAGGTTGCCGAGTTCCTGCATGGAGGTTTCGGTGCTGGCGTGCAGGCTTTGGCGCTGCCGATAGTCGTTGAACAGGATGAAACAGGCGAATGCAACGGCTACCACGAGAGCAGCAGCCAGCAGTATTTTGTGGCTGAATTTCATGTTTCTGGTCATTAAGAACACTACCGCGGAGAGACGGGTCAGGACGGGGCGTCAATTTGCCATAACGCAGTAGATTGCGCTGTTTCTTTTTATCGGCGCAGGAACCCGTCCCATCAGCCGTCTGCGATTCCATTCCGACGAAATGCACGATGCTGTCACAAACTGAGTGTTTCACCTATGAAACACCTGGCGAAGCCCAATAAATACTGGGGCCGTCGGGGAACCAGATGGGGGTTTTCTCTTCTAAGCTTCTGGTTGGCACCCTGCCACCCCCTTCCGTTCCAGGAGTTACACCATGTCGCTGCGATCTATCGCCTTGTTGTTTGTATGCGTCGTACTGACTGCGTGCAGCAAGGTCAACCAGGAAAACTATTCGAAGCTGTCGGCTGGCATGCCCAAGTCCGAAGTCGAAACGTTACTGGGGAAACCGACTGATTGTTCAGGCGCGCTCGGCATGTCCAGTTGCACCTGGGGCGATCAGAAAAGCTTTATCAGCGTGCAGTACGCTGGTGACAAAGTGTTGATGTTTTCCGGCCAAGGCCTGAAGTAAACCGGGGATAGTGTCCTGTGTGATCGGTTCTGCCAGTCAAGTTCGCCTTCGAATTTGAGCCGACGAACTCACCACGCAGGTCACTCAGTGCCCGCGGGAGAAAAATAATGATGCGGTTAGTGTTAGTGTTTTTAGCTGGCCTGGTTTTGGCTGGCTGTGCCACTTCTGGCGAAGACCCGTTGGCACCCAAGACTGTCAACAGCGTCAACCTCAAGCGTTACCAAGGGACCTGGTACGAGTTGGCCCGCCTGCCCATGTATTTCCAGCGCAATTGCGCCCAATCGGAAGCTCACTACACCCTCAAGCCTGACGGCAATATGGGTGTGCTCAATCGCTGCCTGACTTCGGACTGGCAGTGGGAAGAGGCCAAGGGCACTGCGACGCCACAGGTGCCGGGCAAGACCGACAAGCTCTGGGTCGAGTTCGACAACTGGTTTTCACGGATCGTGCCGGGCGTGGCGAAAGGGCAGTACTGGGTGTTGTACGTCAGCGACGACTACAAGACCGCCATCGTCGGCGACCCGAGCCGCCGCTATATGTGGCTGCTGTCCCGTACGCCGACCGTCAATAGCGTTGTGCGCGAAGAGCTGCTGAGCACGGCGCGTCAGCAGGGCTACGATACGACACGCTTGATCTGGCGCGCGTCGGATCGACAGATGGCCAAGACTTCGGACTAATTGCCTCCCGAGAACCAATGTGGGAGCGAGCTTGCTCGCGATGACGGACTTTCAATCAACCTCAGTGTTGAATGAGAAGGCCTCATCGCGAGCAAGCTCGCTCCCACATTTTTTATCCGTGTCAGCCTAAAAGTTCGCGCAGGACCTGGGTAAACGCCTGGGCGCTTTCTTCTTCGCCGGCATGGCGTCCGTCGCGCACCACCCATTGTCCGCCAACCATCACATCGCGCACCTGGCGATCCCCGCCGGCAAACAGCCAGCGATTGAGAATCCCGTCACCATGGGCCGTGGCCAGGTACGGATCGTTGCCATCGAGTACCAGCCAGTCGGCGCGCTTGCCGATTTCGAGGGCACCGACCGGTTGCCCCAAGGCCTGGGCGCCACCTTCCAGCGCCGCATCGAACAAGGTACGACCGACCATTGGCTGATCCGCCCGATACAAGCGGTTGCGGCGTTGGTCCCGCAGGCGCTGGCCATATTCCAACCAGCGCAACTCTTCGACCACACTGAGCGACACATGACTGTCGGAACCGATGCCCAGGCGCCCGCCTTGGGCGAGGAAGTCCACGGCTGGAAAAATTCCGTCGCCCAGGTTGGCTTCGGTGGTCAGGCACAGGCCGGCGATGGCCCGGCTCTTGGCCATGAGGCTGACTTCATCAGCGTTGGCGTGGGTCGCGTGGACCAGGCACCAGCGCTGATCCACCTCGGTGTTTTCGTACAGCCATTGCAACGGACGAGCGCCGCTCCAGCTCAGGCAATCGTCCACCTCTTTCTGCTGCTCGGCGATGTGGATATGTACCGGGCACTGACGGTCGCTCGCAGCCAGCACTTCCTGGATTTGTCCAGGTGTTACGGCGCGCAGGGAGTGAAAGCACAAACCCAGCGCCTGCGCCGGTTGTTTGGCCAAGACCGGCTGCAGGCGTGCTTGAAGTTTCAGGTAGTTCTCGCTGCTGTTGATGAAACGACGCTGTCCGTCATTGGGCGCCTGGCCGCCAAAACCGGAATGACTGTAGAGCACCGGCAGCAGCGTCAGGCCGATGCCGGCGGCGGTGGCGGCGTGGCTGATGCGCAACGCCAGTTCCGCCGGGTCGGCATAGGGCGCCCCGTCGGTGTCGTGGTGCACATAGTGGAATTCGGCGACCGAGGTGTAGCCGGCCTTGAGCATTTCGATGTACAGCTGCCGGGCGATGATGCCGAGCTGATCGGGACTGATTTTTCCGACAAGGCGGTACATCAAGTCGCGCCAGGTCCAGAAACTGTCATTGGGATTGCCCGCCACTTCCGCCAACCCGGCCATGGCGCGTTGGAAGGCGTGGGAGTGCAGGTTCGGCATGCCCGGCAACAGTGGACCGCCCAGCCGCTCGGCGCCATCTGCGTGGGAGTCGGCCTGGACATGAGTCAGGACGCCCTCGGCGCTGACCTCAAGACGTACAGCATTGGCCCATCCACTAGGCAGCAGCGCGCGTTCAGCAAAGAAGGCGGACATGGTTCAACCTCATCGTGCGTAATTTGTATATACATATACAGACGTTTGCCTGGCCGGTAAACTCCGGCAAGCTAGCATTCTTATTTGCAGAACAAGGAACCGCCGTGCCGACTCCGCCTGCCAAACCGCCGCTGGCCGCAAACATGGGTGAAAGTCCGGCGCCCTTGTACGCCCGCGTCAAACAGATGATCACCCAGCAGATCGACAGTGGAAACTGGCCGCCGCATTACCGCGTGCCATCGGAAAGCGAACTGGTCAGCCAGTTGGGCTTCAGCCGCATGACCATCAACCGGGCCCTGCGGGAGATGACCGCTGATGGCCTGTTGGTGCGCATGCAGGGGGTCGGCACCTTTGTGGCTGAACCCAAAAGCCAGTCCGCGTTGTTCGAAGTGCATAACATCGCCGACGAAATCGCTTCCCGCGGCCATCGTCACACATGCCAGGTCATCACTCTGGAAGAAGAAGCCGCCGGTTCCGAACGGGCCTTGGCCCTGGACATGCGTGAAGGGCAGAAGGTGTTCCACTCGTTGATCGTGCATTTTGAAAACGACATCCCCGTGCAAATCGAGGACCGTTTCGTTAATGCACTGGTGGCGCCGGACTATCTCAAGCAGGACTTTACCCTGCAAACCCCCTACGCCTATCTGAACCAGGTCGCGCCGTTGACTGAAGGCGAACATGTGGTCGAAGCGATCCTGGCCGAACCGAGCGAGTGCAAGCTGCTGCAGATCGAGCGGGGCGAGCCGTGCCTGTTGATCCGTCGCCGGACCTGGTCCGGGCGCCAGCCGGTGACGGCCGCGCGCCTGATTCATCCCGGCTCCCGTCATCGCCTGGAAGGACGATTTCATAAATGAGTGACTTGAAGGTTTTACGCGCTGCGGATTATCCACGCATGCCGTGGAAAAATGGCGGCGGCAGCACCGAGGAAATCACTCGCGATGCCGGAACCGGCCTGGAGGGCTTTGGCTGGCGTCTGTCGATTGCCGATATCGCTGAGTCGGGCGGTTTTTCTACATTCACCGGTTACGAGCGGATCATCAGCGTCTTGCAGGGTGATGGCATGACACTGAACGTCGACGGTCAAGTCACGCGGCCATTGCACCCGATGGACCCCTTTGCGTTCAGCGGCGAGAGCCATGTCTATTGCACGTTGCTGGGCGGACCTATCCGTGACTTCAACCTGATCTATGCGCCGCAGCGTTACCGCGTGCGATTGCAGTGGTTGGGAGGTCGACAGCGGTTTTTCAGCGAGGCGGGGACGGTGCTGGTGTTCAGCGCGGCCCCGGGATTGGCGATCGAGATTGGCGAGTCCGCCGTCAACCTGGGCCTCTACGACTGCTTGCAATTGAGCGGTAACACCGGGCTGCTGGACATCTCCAGCCACGGCCAATGCTGCGTGATCGAGCTGACTGCCCACTGACTTCAGCCCTGTCCCCCTGTGGTGAGGGGATAAATTCCCTCACCACAGATAATTCCCTCGTCAGATAAGTCCTTCGCCGTTTCCCTCGCGCACCAACTTGTTACCGAATGCCCCACTGTGGCGCAATACCACGCGTTCATGACGGTATTCCCTCATCTCAAAAATACCCCGCAGAAATTTCATCTGCCTGCCAAACCCTTCAACTAAAGGCCTTCAGGCCAAATCCAAAAGCGTTCTTGATCCGTCCTTTCAGAAGTTGGCCGCTTGATTGCATATGCTTGTACATACAAGTAAAGACGTATGCGTATGAGTCGCCGATATTCAACGCAACGTTCGCTAAATCGCTGCCCACTGCCCGGGCTGGTATGGATTGATCGCTGAGGAGTTTTTGCTGTGACCGACGCTACCCAAAAACCTGAAAAATACCGTGACGTTGAAATTCGCGCCCCTCGCGGTAACACGCTGACCGCCAAGAGCTGGCTGACTGAAGCGCCGCTGCGCATGTTGATGAACAACCTCGACCCGGAAGTCGCCGAGAACCCCAAGGAGCTGGTGGTTTACGGTGGCATTGGCCGCGCGGCGCGTAACTGGGAGTGCTATGACAAGATCGTCGAAAGCCTCACCAACCTCAATGACGACGAAACTTTGCTGGTGCAATCCGGCAAGCCGGTCGGCGTGTTCAAGACCCACAGCAATGCACCTCGCGTCCTGATCGCCAACTCCAACCTGGTTCCACATTGGGCCAGTTGGGAACACTTCAACGAACTCGACGCCAAGGGCCTGGCCATGTACGGCCAGATGACCGCCGGCAGCTGGATCTACATCGGCAGCCAGGGCATCGTGCAGGGCACCTACGAAACCTTCGTCGAAGCCGGTCGCCAGCATTACAACGATGACCTGAAAGGCAAGTGGGTCCTGACCGCCGGCCTGGGTGGCATGGGCGGTGCGCAACCGTTGGCCGCGACCCTGGCCGGTGCTTGCTCGCTGAACATCGAGTGCCAGCAGGTGAGTATCGATTTCCGCCTCAAGACCCGCTACGTCGACGAGCAGGCCACTGACCTGGATGACGCCTTGGCGCGTATTGCGAAATACACCGCAGAAGGCAAGGCGATTTCCATCGCGCTGTGTGGGAACGCTGCCGAAATCCTGCCGGAAATGGTCCGTCGTGGCGTTCGCCCGGACATGGTTACCGACCAGACCAGTGCCCACGACCCCCTCAACGGTTACCTGCCGGCCGGCTGGACCTGGGACCAATACCGTGCCCGCGCCAAGACCGAACCCGCCGCCGTGGTGAAGGCCGCCAAGCAGTCGATGGCCGTGCACGTAAAAGCCATGCTGGCCTTCCAGAAAATGGGCGTGCCGACCTTCGACTACGGCAACAACATCCGCCAGATGGCCCAGGAAGAGGGCGTCGAGAATGCCTTCGATTTCCCAGGCTTCGTACCGGCCTACATCCGTCCGCTGTTCTGCCGCGGTATCGGCCCGTTCCGTTGGGCCGCGCTGTCGGGTGATCCGCAGGACATCTACAAGACCGATGCCAAGGTCAAGGAGTTGATTCCCGACGACGCTCATCTGCACAACTGGCTGGACATGGCGCGTGAGCGCATCAGCTTCCAGGGTCTGCCAGCGCGTATCTGCTGGGTCGGCCTGGGCCTGCGGGCCAAGTTGGGCCTGGCGTTCAACGAAATGGTGCGCAGCGGCGAATTGTCGGCCCCGATCGTGATTGGCCGCGATCACCTGGACTCCGGCTCCGTGGCCAGCCCCAACCGTGAAACCGAATCCATGCAGGACGGTTCCGATGCCGTCTCCGACTGGCCGCTGCTCAATGCCTTGCTCAACACCGCCAGTGGCGCGACCTGGGTTTCGCTGCACCACGGTGGCGGCGTCGGCATGGGCTTCTCCCAGCATTCGGGCATGGTGATTGTCTGCGACGGTACCGATGAAGCGGCCGAGCGCATTGCCCGCGTGCTGCACAACGACCCGGCCACTGGCGTGATGCGCCATGCCGATGCCGGTTACCAGATCGCTATCGACTGCGCCAAGGAACAGGGGCTTAACCTGCCGATGATCACCGGCAAGTAACCCCGGAGCCCATGTGGGAGCGAGCTTGCTCGCGATGAGGGCGTGTCAGTCGATGCAACAGGTACCGACCCACCGCCATCGCGAGCAAGCTCGCTCCCACAGGGATGAATTCCAGAGCAATCCACAGAGGTTGAACCATGGCTGTCAGTAGCACACGCGCAAGCAGCAAGCCGTTGATCGAGAAACGCTCGATCGACTACATCCCGGAAGTGGAGAGACACGGCCGATTGTTGAGCCAGTTCACCCTCTGGATGGGGGCCAACCTGCAAATCACGGCCATTGTCACCGGCGCATTGGCGGTGGTGCTGGGTGGTGATGTGTTCTGGTCGTTGATCGGTTTGCTGATCGGTCAACTGCTCGGCGGTGGTGTCATGGCGTTGCATGCCGCGCAAGGGCCCAAGCTCGGCCTGCCGCAGATGATCTCCAGCCGGGTGCAGTTTGGTGTATATGGCGCGGCCATTCCGATCGTGCTGGTGTGCCTGATGTACCTGGGTTTCACCGCAACCGGAACCGTGCTTTCCGGCCAGGCGCTGGGCCAGTTGTTTGGCGTCAGCGACAGTGTCGGCATCCTCATTTTCGCCAGTGTCATTGTGCTGGTCACGGTGCTCGGTTATCGGGTAATTCACTTCATTGGCCGTGTCGCCAGCGTCATTGGTGTGATTGCCTTTGTTTACCTGTTCGCCCGCCTGATGAGCCAGACGGACGTTGGCGTACTCCTGAACATCCGCCATTTCAGCTGGAGCAGTTTCCTGCTGGCGGTGTCGCTCGCGGCATCCTGGCAGATCGCCTTCGGCCCCTACGTGGCTGACTATTCGCGTTACCTGCCGAGCAAGACTTCCTCGGTGAAAACCTTTTTTGCCGCAGGCGCCGGCTCAGTCATCGGCGCGCAGGTGGCGATGATCCTCGGCGTGTTTGCTGCCGCCTCGGCCAATGGGCAGTTTGCGGGTCACGAAGTGGCCTACATCGTTGGCCTGGGTGGTACCGGTGCCACCGCCGCGCTGCTGTACTTCAGCATCGCGTTCGGCAAGGTCACCATTTCCACGCTGAACTCCTACGGCAGCTTCATGTGCATTGCGACCATCATCAGCGGTTTTCGTGGTCACCTGAACGTCACGCGCTTGCAGCGTCTGGTCTTCGTGCTGGCCATCGTCGGCGCCGCGACCCTGATCGCGCTGCTCGGCCAGCACTCGTTCCTCGGTGCGTTCAAGTCCTTCATCCTGTTCTTGCTGGCGTTCTTTACGCCTTGGAGCGCGATCAACCTGGTGGACTACTACTGCATCACTCGCGAGCGCTATGACGTGCCGGCACTGGCGGACCCGAACGGTCGCTACGGTCGTTGGAATGCCCTTGGTATCAGCGTCTATGTCTTCGGTGTGCTGGTTCAACTGCCGTTCATTGCCACCAAGTTCTATACCGGTCCGCTGGTGGAAGCGATGGGGGGTGTGGATATTTCCTGGATCATCGGTCTGGTGGTCCCGGCGGGGCTGTATTACGTCGCCGCCAAGAAGTGGCACAGCGCTGTACCCGATCAATTGATCCTGCCGATCGAGCAGGACGCGGTTGACGCACAACCGAGCAGGGCGGGCCGCCTCCAAGCGGTCTGATGGGACGTTGACAGGGCTGGATGCCTCTTGACTGCCGTAAGCCAATTCACTGATTAGGAGCGTCACACAATGAAATCGAACAAGACCCTGCTGACCACGTTGCTTTCCATGGGCCTGCTGGCCAGCGCTGGCGCCACACAAGCGGCGGGTTGGTGCGAGTCGGGCAAACCGGTGAAGTTCGCCGGCCTGAACTGGGAAAGCGCCATGCTGCTGACCGACGTCCTGCAAGTGGTGCTGGAAAAAGGCTACGACTGCAAGACCGACAGCCTGCCAGGCAACTCCATCACCATGGAGAACGCCCTGAGCAGCAACGACATCCAGGTGTTTGCCGAGGAGTGGGTCGGCCGCAGCGAAGTCTGGAACAAGGCCGAGAAGGCCGGCAAGGTGGTCGGCGTAGGTGCGCCGGTGGTGGGCGCCATCGAAGGTTGGTATGTGCCGCGCTACGTGATTGAAGGCGACGCCAAGCGCAAGCTCCAAGCCAAGGCTCCAGGCCTGAAGAACATCGCTGACCTGGGCCAGTACGCCGCCGTGTTCAAGGACCCGGAAGAACCATCCAAGGGCCGTTTCTACAACTGCCCGGCCGGTTGGACCTGTGAGCTGGACAACAGCGAAATGCTGAAAAGCTATGGCCTGGAAAAAACCTACACCAACTTCCGCCCTGGCACCGGCCCGGCCTTGGATGCGGCGGTGCTGTCGAGCTACAAGCGTGGCGAGCCGATCCTGTTCTACTACTGGTCGCCGACGCCGCTGATGGGCCAGGTGGACCTGGTGAAACTGGAAGAAAAACCCGGTGTGGATAAAAGCGTGAGCATCAAGGTCGGCCTGTCCAAGACCTTCCACGACGAAGCCCCGGAACTGGTGGCGGTGCTGGAAAAGGTCAACCTGCCGATCGACATCCTGAACCAGAACCTCGGCCGTATGGCCAAGGAGCGGATCGAGTCGCCGAAACTGGCGAAGATCTTCCTGAAGGAACATCCTGAAGTCTGGCACGCCTGGGTCAGTGAAGACGCTGCCAAGAAAATCGACGCGGCTCTGTAGGTCGAATACCCCCGGCCAACCCTAGGGCTGGCCGGGACGTTCACTGCATCCACTTGATCGAGAGTCTCTTATGTTTCCCGAAAGCTTTACCTTCTCCATCGCCGACTGGGTCAACGGTTGGGTCGACTCCCTGGTGACCAACTATGGCGATGTGTTCCGGCACATCTCCGACACCTTGCTGTGGGCCATCGTCAACCTCGAAGGCCTGCTGCGCATGGCGCCCTGGTGGCTGATGCTGGCCATCGTTGGCGGCATTGCCTGGCATGCCACCCGCAAGGTCGTGGCCACGGCAGTGATCGTCGGCCTGCTGTTTCTGGTGGGCGCGGTGGGCCTGTGGGACAAACTGATGCAGACCCTCGCCCTGATGCTGGTGGCGACGCTGATCTCGGTATTGATCGGCATTCCGCTGGGCATTCTTTCGGCGCGCAGCAATCGCCTGCGTTCGGTGCTGATGCCATTGCTGGACATCATGCAGACCATGCCGAGTTTCGTGTACCTGATTCCGGTGTTGATGCTGTTTGGCCTGGGCAAGGTCCCAGCGATTTTCGCCACGGTGATCTACGCTGCGCCGCCACTGATTCGCTTGACCGACCTGGGCATCCGCCAGGTGGACGGCGAAGTCATGGAAGCCATCAACGCCTTCGGCGCCAACCGTTGGCAACAGCTGTTCGGCGTGCAACTGCCCCTGGCCCTGCCAAGCATCATGGCCGGGATCAACCAGACCACCATGATGGCCCTGTCGATGGTCGTCATCGCTTCGATGATCGGCGCCCGAGGCCTGGGTGAAGATGTGCTGGTTGGCATCCAGACCCTCAACGTCGGACGCGGCCTCGAAGCGGGGCTGGCAATCGTGATTCTCGCCGTGGTCATCGACCGCATTACCCAGGCCTATGGTCGTCCTCGGCATGAGGTGAGCAAATGAGCAACGCAGCCATCAGCAAGATCGAAGTCAAGAACGTCTTCAAGATTTTCGGCAATCGCTCCAAGGAAGCCCTGGAGCTGATCCGTCAGAACAAGACCAAGGACCAGGTACTGGCCGAAACCGGTTGCGTGGTCGGCGTGAACGACCTGTCGCTGAGTATCGGCACTGGCGAGATCTTCGTGATCATGGGCCTGTCCGGCTCCGGCAAGTCCACCCTGGTGCGGCACTTCAACCGGCTGATCGACCCCACCAGCGGCGCGATCCTGGTGGACGGTGAAGACATTCTGCAACTGGACATGGACGCCCTGCGCGAATTTCGCCGGCACAAGATCAGCATGGTGTTCCAGAGCTTCGGCCTGTTGCCCCACAAGAGCGTGCTGGACAACGTCGCCTATGGCTTGAAAGTGCGCGGCGAGAGCAAGCAGGTGTGCGCCGAGCGGGCGCTGCACTGGATCAACACCGTGGGCCTGAAGGGCTACGAGAACAAATACCCGCACCAGCTCTCCGGTGGCATGCGCCAGCGCGTGGGCCTGGCCCGCGCCTTGGCGGCGGACACCGACATCATCCTGATGGACGAGGCCTTCAGCGCCCTCGACCCGCTGATCCGCGCGGAAATGCAGGACCAGTTGCTGGAGCTGCAAAAGACCCTGCACAAGACCATCGTGTTCATCACCCACGACCTCGACGAGGCCGTGCGTATCGGCAACCGCATTGCGATTCTCAAGGACGGCAAGCTGATCCAGGTCGGCACGCCCCGGGAGATCCTGCACTCGCCGGCGGATGAGTATGTCGATCGGTTTGTGCAGCGGCGTGCGGCGGTGGTTTGAGGAATTTGTGGTGGCTGGGCTGGCCCCATCGCGAGCAAGCTCGCTCCCACAATGGGATCTCTCCTGTTCACAAATTCTGTGTCCAAAGGAAATCCCTGTGGGAGCGAGCTTGCTCGCGATAGGGCCGGCAAAGCTGCATCAATGTTCAAGTTGTAAGCACGAGGTTGAAGATGTCCCAGGCTGAAAAAATCGTAATCGCCGATGCCCCGTTGCGTTGGCAGGATGTGGTCGCTGTCGCCCGCTTCGGTGCTGTGCTTGAGCTGTCGGCCCAGGCTTGGGCGCGGATCGACAATGCCCAGGCCATCGTCCAGCGCATCGTCGAAAGTGGCGAGCGGGCCTACGGCGTCAACACCGGCCTGGGGGCCTTGTGCAATGTCTCGCTCAAGGACGAACAACTCAGCCAACTGTCACGCAACACCCTGCTCAGCCATGCCTGTGGCGTGGGCACGCCGCTTTCCGATGAGCAAACCCGGGCGATTCTCTGCGCCGCGATCCTCAATTACAGCCACGGAAAATCCGGCATTCACCGCCGGGTGGTCGAAGCTTTGCTGGCGCTGCTCAATCGCGGGATCACGCCGCAAGTGCCGTCCCAGGGTTCGGTGGGTTACCTGACCCACATGGCCCATATCAGCATCGCGCTGCTGGGCGTTGGCAATGTCAGCTATCGCGGGCAAATAGTCCCGGCGCAACAGGCCCTGGCCGCAGAGGGCTTGCAACCGGTGCAACTGGGGGCCAAGGACGGTCTGTGCCTGGTCAACGGCACGCCGTGCATGACCGGCCTCAGTTGCCTGGCCCTGGCCGATGCAACGCGGCTGGTGCAATGGGCCGATGTGATCGGTGCCATGAGCTTCGAGGCCCAGCGCGGACAGATCGCCGCGTTCGATGCCGAGATTATCGCCCTCAAGCCGCACCCGGGCATGCAGCAGGTTGGGGTCAATTTGCGGGCCTTGCTCGACGGCAGTGAAGTCATCGCCTCGAGCCTGGGCATTCGCACTCAGGATGCCCTGAGCATCCGCTCGATCCCCCAAGTGCACGGTGCCGCTCGCGATCAGTTGGAGCATGCCCGTAAACAGATCGAAACCGAACTCAACGCCACCACCGATAACCCGCTGTTACTGGGTACGCCGGAAAACTTCCGGGTCATGTCCCAGGCCAACCCTCACGGCCAATCGGTGGCGTTGGCGGCTGACCTGCTGGCGATTGCCATGGCCGAGATCGGCTCCATCGCCGAGCGCCGCCTCGACCGCTTGATCAACCCCCACGTCAGTGGCCTGCCGGCCTTTCTGGTGGCCAACCCTGGCGTGAATTCGGGGATGATGATCGTGCAGTATGTCGCCGCTTCGCTGTGCGCGGAAAATCGCCAACTGGCGCAACCGGCGGTGCTCGACAATTTCGTCACTTCAGGGCTGCAGGAAGATCACTTGAGCATGGGCACCAACGCCGCCCTGAAGCTGCATCGAGCGCTGGAAAACTGCACGCAGATCCTCGCCATTGAATACTTGCTGGCGGCCCAGGCCTTTGAATTTCTCAAGGCGCAGCACTTCGGTGCTGGCACCGATATCGCCTGGAAACTGCTGCGTGAGCGCGTTCCGGCCTACGACCAGGACCGCTGGCTGGCGCCGGATATCGCCAGCGCCGCCGCGCTGCTTAAAGACCCAACCGTGTTGCACAACGCTTTACCGAATTTGAATTGATCGAAAACCGCCAGCGTGCCAAGGCATCCATCGCCCAAAAGGCGAGGGTGACGGATAACGGAACATTCCGGAGCGACCGGCGGGTGAAAACAAAACTCTCAAAAGGAGCAATACATGACTGCCTTAAACCTGATTCCCGGCCAACTGAGCCTGGCTCAATTGCGTGACATCTATCAGCAACCCGTGACCCTGAGCCTCGACGCCAGCGCCTCGGCGCAGATCGAGGCCAGTGTCGCCTGCGTTGAGCAGATCCTTGCCGAGAACCGCACTGCCTACGGCATCAACACCGGTTTTGGCTTGTTGGCCTCGACCCGCATCGCCAGCGAAGACCTGGAAAACCTGCAACGCTCCCTGGTGCTGTCCCATGCCGCCGGGGTGGGCGAGCCGATCAGTGATGCGTTGGTCCGGCTGGTCATGGTGCTCAAGGTCAACAGCCTGAGCCGGGGTTTTTCCGGGATCCGCCGGCAGGTGATCGATGCGCTGATCGCGCTGATCAATGCCGAGGTCTATCCGCATATTCCGCTCAAAGGTTCGGTCGGTGCTTCTGGTGACCTGGCACCGCTGGCGCACATGTCCCTGGTGCTGCTGGGCGAGGGTAAGGCTCGTTACAAGGGCGAATGGCTGCCGGCTGTCGAGGCGCTGAAAGTCGCCGGCCTGGCGCCGCTGACGCTGGCGGCGAAAGAAGGCCTGGCACTGCTCAACGGCACCCAGGTGTCCACCGCGTTTGCCCTGCGTGGCCTGTTCGAGGGCGAAGACCTGTTCGCCGGTGCCCTGGCCCTGGGCAGCCTGACAGTGGAAGCGGTGCTCGGCTCGCGCTCGCCGTTCGATGCGCGCATCCATGCCGCTCGCGGCCAGAGGGGCCAGATCGATGTCGCGGCGGCGTACCGTGATCTGCTGGGCGAGCGCAGTGAAGTTTCCGATTCACACCAGAACTGCGACAAGGTCCAGGACCCCTACTCCCTGCGCTGCCAGCCGCAAGTGATGGGCGCCTGCCTGACCCAGTTCCGCCAGGCCGCCGAAGTGCTGGTGATCGAGGCCAATGCGGTGTCGGATAACCCGCTGGTGTTCGCCGCCGAGGGCGACGTGATTTCCGGTGGCAACTTCCACGCCGAACCGGTGGCGATGGCGGCCGACAACATGGCCTTGGCGATTGCCGAAATCGGCTCCCTGAGCGAGCGCCGTATTTCGTTGATGATGGACAAGCACATGTCGCAACTGCCGCCGTTCCTGGTGGCCAACGGCGGGGTGAACTCCGGCTTCATGATTGCCCAGGTTACCGCGGCCGCCCTGGCCAGCGAAAACAAGGCCCTGTCCCATCCCCATTCGGTGGACAGCCTGCCGACCTCGGCCAACCAGGAAGACCACGTTTCCATGGCCCCGGCCGCCGGCAAGCGTTTGTGGGAAATGGCCGAGAACACCCGTGGAATTCTGGCGGTGGAATGGCTGGCGGCATGCCAGGGGCTGGACCTGCGTGGCGGTTTGAAGACCTCCGCGAAGCTGGAACAGGCCCGCGCGCTCTTGCGTGCAGACGTACCGTTTTATGAGAAGGACCGGTTCTTTGCGCCGGACATCAATGCGGCCAGTGAACTGTTGGCCAGTCGTTGCTTGAACGAGCTGGTCACAGCGCAATTGCTGCCGAGCCTGTAAGGGCCTCATCGTGAGCAAGCTCGCTCCCACAGGGGATCGGTGTCGAACCCCATTTGGGGTATGCCCCTGATCCCTGTGGGAGCGAGCCTGCTCGCGAATCGATTTTGAATGAGACGAGGAGACTCGGGATGAAAACCCTCTGGCAAAACTGCCACGCCGCCACCATGGCCCAGGGCGTCTACTCGATCATCGAAGACGCCGCCATCGTTACCCTGGGCGAGCACATTCAATGGATCGGCCCGCGCGCGGAGCTGCCCGCCGGAGACTACCCGGCGGTTACGGACCTCAAGGGCGCCTGGGTCACCCCGGGGCTGATCGACTGCCACACCCACACGGTGTTTGGTGGCAACCGCAGCGGTGAGTTCGAACAGCGTCTGCAAGGCGTCAGCTACGCCGAGATCGCGGCGGCCGGCGGAGGCATCGCCAGCACCGTGCGTGCCACTCGCGCCGCCAGTGAAGACGAGCTGTTCGCCAGCGCCGCCAAACGCCTGCAAAGCCTGATGCGCGACGGCGTGACCACGGTGGAAATCAAGTCCGGCTACGGCCTGGACCTGGCCAGCGAACGCAAAATCCTGCGCGTCATCCGTCGCCTTGGCGCCGAACTGCCGGTCAGCGTTCGCAGCACCTGTCTGGCGGCCCACGCCTTGCCACCGGAATTCAAAGATCAGGCCGATGATTACATCGAGCACATCTGCACCGAGATGCTGCCAGCGCTGGCGGCCGAAGGGCTGGTGGATGCGGTGGATGCCTTTTGCGAATACCTGGCGTTTTCCCCGGCACAAGTCGAGCGGGTGTTTATCACTGCTCAACAACTGGGGCTGCCAGTGAAGCTGCACGCCGAGCAATTGTCGTCCCTGCACGGTTCAAGCCTGGCGGCGCGTTACCAGGCGCTGTCGGCCGATCACCTGGAATTCATGACCGAGGACGATGCCAGGGCCATGGCCGAGTCCGGCACGGTGGCGGTGCTGCTGCCAGGGGCGTTTTATTTCCTGCGCGAAACCCAACTGCCGCCCATGGACGCCCTGCGCAAGCACGGCGTGAAGATCGCCGTGGCCAGCGATCTCAACCCTGGCACCTCGCCGGCGCTGTCGCTGCGCTTGATGTTGAACATGGCCTGCACGTGCTTTCGGATGACCCCCGAAGAAGCCCTGGCCGGGGCGACTATTCATGCCGCCCAGGCCTTGGGTATGGCGGACACCCACGGTTCGCTGGAAGCCGGCAAAGTGGCGGATTTTGTCGCCTGGCACATCGACCGTCCGGCTGACCTGGCGTACTGGCTCGGTGGCGAACTGGAAAAACGCGTCGTGCGTCACGGCGTTGAAATCGATTGAGGAGAACGGCTGTGGAGAAGGTCCTGAATTTCAAGCAAGGGCGCGTGCCGCTGTTGATCAGCATGCCCCATGCCGGCCTGCGTCTGACCCCGGCGGTAGAGGCCGGGTTGATCCCCGAGGCCCAGAGCCTGCCGGACACCGACTGGCATATTCCCCGGCTCTACGAGTTCGCTGCCGAATTGGGCGCCAGCACCCTGGCCGCTGAGTACTCTCGGTTCGTCATCGACCTGAATCGTCCTTCCGACGACAAGCCGATGTACGTCGGCGCCACCACTGGCTTGTACCCGGCGACGCTGTTCGATGGCGTGCCGTTGTTTCGCCAAGGGCTGGAGCCGTCGGCCGAGGAACGGGCGGCTTATTTGCAGCAGGTCTGGACGCCGTACCATCAGGCCTTGCAACAGGAACTGGCGCGGCTCAAGGCTGAGTTCGGCTATGCCTTGTTGTTCGATGCTCATTCGATCCGTTCGGTGATCCCGCACCTGTTCGACGGCAAGCTGCCGGATTTCAACCTGGGTACCTTCAACGGCGCCAGCTGCGACCCGGCGCTGGCCAGCCAGCTCGAAGCCATCTGCGCCCGCCATAGCGAATTCACCCATGTGCTCAACGGGCGTTTCAAGGGTGGACACATCACCCGACACTACGGCAACCCGGCCGAGCACATCCACGCGGTGCAACTGGAGCTGTGCCAGAGCACCTACATGGAAGAGTTCGAACCGTTCAACTACCGTGCGGATTTGGCGGAACCGACCCAGGTCGTGCTCATGCAATTGCTGGAAGGTTTGCTGGCGTGGGGGCGGCAGACGTACAAGAAATAAAGGCTTACGCGATTCTTCTGTGGCGAGGGGAGTCATCTGTGGGAGCAAAGCTTGCTCGCGATACAGGCGCCTCGGTTTCAGGGAAACGGCGGTGTCTTCATCGCGGGCATGCCTTGCTCCCACAGATCCTCTCGCTACAGGTTTGTTTTGTTCTTGAGCCTCGGGCGGGAACGGTCGCCACTGTGCAAAACCGAGTCGCCACAGTTCACCTTCAGCCCCTCGGCGCTGCGTAATGTTCCGGTCACGGTGCAGCAAGACACCGACCTACAATAATCCGCTGCCGCACGAGACCTTCCCGATGAAAAGACTGTTCAAACGCTGTCTGTCGATCCTCTGCGGTACCGCCATTTTGAGCAGCGGGGCGATGGCTGCCGAGCCGGCGTCCTGCCAGGCCGTGCGCATGGGCGTGGTCAACTGGACCGACGTGATAGCCACCAGCGGCATGGCCGATGTACTGCTCACGGGCCTGGGCTACGAAAGCAAGCAGACCAGTGCCGTGCAACAGATCATCTTCGCCGGCATCCGCGACAAGCGCCTCGATATCTTCCTGGGCTACTGGAAACCGGCGATGGACAAGAACATCGCCCCGTTCCTGGCGGCCAACCAGGTGAAGGTGTTGGATAAGCCGAGTCTGTCTGATGCCCAGGCCACGCTGGCGGTGCCGGACTATGTGGCCGCCGCAGGGCTCAAGACTTTCGCCGACATCGCCCGATTCAAGGATCAACTGGGCGGCAAGATCTACGGCATCGAGCCGGGCAGTGGTGCCAACACCACCATCAAGACCATGATCGAAACCAACCACTTCGGCCTCAAGGACTTCAAGCTGATCGAATCCGGCGAGGCGGGCATGCTCGCCGCGGTGCAACGGGCGGTGAATCGCAAGGAGTTCGTGGTGTTCGTTGGCTGGACCCCGCACCCGATGAATATCAACATGAACATCACCTACCTGACCGGCAGTGAAGACGTCTACGGCCCGAACGAGGGCGCCGCAACTGTCTCCACCGTGACCGCGCCGGACTACGCCCAGCGGTGTCCGAACGTGAACCGTTTGCTGGAGAACCTGAGCTTCACTGCCGCCCAGGAAAGCCAGTTGATGGTGCCGATCATGGAGCGCAAGACCCCACAGGACGTGGCCCGGCAATGGTTGCGTGATCATCCTGAGGATCTTCAGCGCTGGCTGGCCGGAGTCACCAGCTTCGACGGCAAGGATGGCGTGGCGGCGGTGCAGGCCAGTCTAAAGAACTGACACAATTTTCTGGACACTGATAACTCCTGTGGCGAGGGGATAAATCCCCTCGCCACGCCACAGGTTGCACTTCGCCCAAGGACATATCTGGTTGTCACTCCTATGGCTTACCCACTCTCCCAGGCGATGTCAGCCTTCATCGACAAAACCCTGAGCTTCAACACCTCGGACAACAGCCTTGCCGGCTCGCGTCAGGCCTACGCTCAAATGTGCCGGGCGTTCACCCCGCCGCGCCCGGAGGCGTTGGCGGTCGAGGATTTCGAGTTGGCTGGCGTGGCCGTACGGGCCTATCACCCCAAGATCGCTGCGCCGGCCGAAGGCTGGCCGTGCATGCTCTACCTGCACGGAGGCGGTTGGGTGGTGGGGGACCTGGACTCCCATGACTTCATCTGCATGGAGCTGGCCACCACCCTTGGCGTGCTGGTCGTGGCGGTGGATTATCGGCTGGCCCCGGAGCATCCGTTTCCTGCGGGGTTCGAAGATTGCCTCGCGGTGTGGCGCGATCTGACGAGCGCCCCCTTTGCCATCGACCCTCACCGTCGGCTGGTGGCCGGTGACAGCGCCGGGGGTAACCTTGCCGCTGCGTTATGCCTGGCCTTGCGCGATGCCGGGCATGCGTTGCCCCAGGCCCAGGTGCTGATTTATCCGGCCCTCGGTGGCCCGGCGCATCTGCCTTCGCGGCACGAGTGTGCCGATGCACCGTTGCTGAGCCGCCGTGATCTGGAGAGTTATCACGCTCTCTACCTGAACGACGCTCAACCGTCTGCCCAGGCCATGCCGTTGCTCGCCGATGACCTGAGCGGCCTGCCGCCGGCGCTGATCATCGTGGCGCAATGGGATCCGCTGCGCGACGACGGCGTCCTTTATAGCGAGCGGCTGAACGCCGCAGGGGTGGACGCTGTGCTGTATGTCGGCGGAGGACTGGTTCACGGTTGTCTACGTGGCCGGGGCCAGGTGCCAGAGGTCGATCAGATGTATCGCACTCTGCTGGCGTACCTGGCTGACACGCTTTGACTGCGCAGGGGGCATGCTCATTAAGGTAATTCGGGTTTATGATGCCGGACGGCAGACTAAATAGAAGTCCCTACAGGGATGACTCGACCCCTTACGGAGCGCTCAATGCAGACTTTGTACCCGCAGATCAAACCCCATGCCCGGCACGATCTGGCTGTCGATGACACCCACACGCTCTACGTCGATGAAAGCGGCTCCCCCGAAGGCCTGCCGGTGGTGTTCATCCACGGCGGCCCGGGAGCGGGTTGCGATGCGCAGAGCCGTCGCTACTTCGATCCGAACCTCTATCGCATCGTCACCTTCGATCAGCGGGGTTGTGGTCGTTCCACGCCTCATGCCAGCCTCGAGAACAACACCACCTGGGATCTGGTCGAAGACCTGGAGCGCATTCGCAAGCACCTGGGCATCGAAAAGTGGGTGCTGTTTGGTGGCTCCTGGGGCTCGACCCTGGCCCTGGCCTACGCCCAGACCCATCCGGAGCGGGTACACGGGATGATTCTGCGTGGGATCTTTCTCTGCCGTCCGCAGGAAATCGAGTGGTTCTATCAGGCCGGCGCCAGCCGCCTGTTTCCCGACTACTGGCAGGACTACATCGCACCGATCCCGCTGGACGAACGCGACGACCTGCTCAGCGCCTTCCACAAGCGCCTGACCGGCAATGACCAGATCGCCCAGATGCACGCGGCCAAGGCCTGGTCCACCTGGGAGGGGCGTACCGCGACCCTGCGCCCGAATCCGCTGGTGGTCGATCGCTTCTCCGAGCCGCAGCGTGCGCTGTCGATCGCCCGGATCGAATGCCATTACTTCACCAACAACGCCTTCCTCGAACCCAACCAGCTGATTCGGGATATGGGCAAGATCGCCCATTTGCCGGGCGTCATCGTGCATGGCCGTTACGACGTGATCTGCCCGCTGGACAATGCCTGGGAACTGCACCAGAACTGGCCCAACAGCGAATTGCAGGTGATCCGCGACGCCGGTCACGCAGCTTCCGAGCCGGGCATCACCGATGCGCTGGTGCGTGCCGCTGCGCAAATGGCCCGACGCTTGCTCGACCTGCCGCCCGAAGAAGCATGAAGGGGTTGTTGCAACGGGTTCGCGGCGCCCGGGTCGAAGTTGCAGGCGAGATCGTTGGCGCCGTAGACCAGGGCTTGCTGGTGCTGGTGGCCGTCGAGCCCGGGGATACCCGGGCCAGCGCCGACAAACTCCTGCATAAGCTGCTTAACTATCGGGTATTCAGTGACGCCGACGGCAAGATGAACCTGTCCTTGGCAGACGTCGGCGGCGGTTTGTTGCTGGTGTCGCAGTTCACCCTGGCAGCGGACACCAAAAGTGGCTTGCGCCCGAGCTTTTCGACGGCCGCGCCTCCGTTGCTGGGAGAAGAATTGTTCAACTATTTGCTCAGCCAAGCGAAACAGGTGCATGGCACTGTGGCATCAGGTAGATTCGGCGCCGACATGCAAGTGCATCTGGTCAACGATGGTCCGGTAACCTTTCTGTTACAGGTCTGAAAGTGTCTGAAACATCTTTTCGGGTCTGTTTCGAGGCTAAACGGGGAGTTTTCTCGATAAATACTTTGCTATCCCTGATGCGTTGTCACGCGGCCTACTAGATAATCGCGCGCTACGGGGGATCAGCGTTCGCTGGTCCATTTGACTTAGGTAGAGACTTGTCCTGGTCCGTTTGGGGAATCATTTTCTCCCACCGGAGTCGGAACAATGCTCGCCAACTTGGCAAGAGTGGTCCGCGGGGGTGGTTTTTCAATGCCGATACCCTGCAGATACTTTATCTGGCCGTTGGTTTTTTGATCTGTTTTCGGCGAGGGTTGCTCGTGATTGTTAGTCCCTGTAATGCACAAAAGATGTCTGCCAAACGGTTTAGAAACGCTCTGGTAGCGGGCTCGGCCCTGTTGTGCCTGTTCGGCGCGGGCCAACTGTGGGCATTCAGCCTGGATGATGTATCGGCGAAGGCTCAAGAACTGGCCGGGCAAAAATTCGAAGCCCCGCGCAGTAATCTGCCGAACGAATTCCGCGAAATGAAATTCGCTGACTATCAAAAAATCCGTTTCCGCACCGAAAAAGCCGAATGGGCCGACCAGAAGACCCCGTTCAGGCTGTCCTTCTATCACCAGGGGATGCATTTCGACACCCCGGTGAAAATCAACGAAATCACCGCGACCACCGTCGAAGAGATCAAGTACGACCCGTCGCGCTTCGATTTCGGTGACGTGAAGTTCGACCCCAAGGCCACCGAACAGTTGGGCTACGCGGGTTTCCGTGTGCTGTACCCGATCAACAAGGCCGACAAGCAAGACGAAATCATGACCATGCTGGGCGCGAGCTACTTCCGCGTCATTGGCAAGGGTCAGACTTACGGCTTGTCCGCCCGCGGCATGGCCATCGACACCGCCTTGCCATCCGGTGAGGAATTCCCGCGCTTTCGCGAATTCTGGATCCAGCGCCCGAAACCGACCGACAAGCACCTGGTGATCTTCGCCCTGCTGGATTCGCCGCGGGCAACTGGCGCCTATCGCCTGACCTTGCGCCCGGGCACCGACACCATCGTAGACGTGAAATCGCGCATGTTCCTGCGTGACCGCGTGACCAAGCTGGGCGTTGCCCCGCTTACAAGCATGTTCCTGTTCGGCGCCAACCAACCGTCCAAAGTGCTGAACTACCGTCGCGAACTGCACGATTCCAGTGGCCTGTCGATCCACGCCGGTAACGGCGAGTGGATCTGGCGCCCGCTGAACAACCCGAAACACCTGGCCGTGAGCAACTTCTCGGTAGAAAACCCGCGTGGTTTCGGCCTGCTGCAACGGGGTCGTGACTTCAGCCACTACGAAGACCTGGACGACCGCTACGAAAAACGTCCAAGCGCCTGGATCGAACCGAAGGGCGATTGGGGCAAGGGCTCTGTCGACCTGGTGGAAATTCCGACCGCCGACGAGACCAACGACAACATCGTAGCGTTCTGGAGCCCGGAAAAACTGCCGGAGCCAGGCCAGCCGCTGGACTTCTCCTACCGTCTGCACTGGACCCTCGACGAAGCCAACCTGCATTCGCCGGACAGCGCCTGGGTCAAGCAGACCCTGCGTTCCACCGGGGACGTGAAGCAATCCAACCTGATCCGTCAACCGGACGGTAGCGTCGCCTACCTGGTGGATTTCGAAGGTCCGTCCCTGCAAGCCCTGCCGGAAAACGCCGACGTGCGTAGCCAGGTGAGCGTCGGCGACAACGCCGAGATCGTCGAGAACAGCGTGCGCTACAACCCTGAAACCAAGGGCTGGCGCTTGACGTTGCGCATGAAGATCAAAGACCCGGGCAAGGCGACCGAGATGCGCGCTGCGCTGGTCCGGCCGCTTGTTCCGGTCGAGGAACCTGCCGCGTCGCATTCGGTGACCACCCTGGCCAAGGCCGACAAGATCGCCAAGCAACAGAACGAGAAAGAGAAAGAAAAAGAGCAAGGAACAGAGAAGGAAAAAGAAGCCAAGGCCGTCAAGGCGGCGTCCGCCGCTGTTGAGGCGACCCCAACCCCGCAGGAACCGGAACAGACTGAGCAAGTCCTGACCGAGACCTGGAGCTATCAGTTGCCTGCCGATGAGTAATACTTCAGTACAGCCAGAGTCTCTCAGCGAGTATCTGGCACATTTGCCCATGACCGACGAGCAGCGCGCCGAGCTGGCGGGCTGCACGTCTTTCAGCGAGTTGCACGAACGCTTGTCGTCTTCGACCTTCGATGCACCTGCCGAGGCGGCACAAGCCTCGGTGGGCCGTCGCCTGACTCTGAGCACCGCCGAGGAGCTCGAGGACGCCGAGATGCTGTCGGTCGACGCCAGCGGTCGCGTGTGCCTGAAGGCTACGCCACCGATTCGTCGGACCAAGGTCGTGCCGGAACCGTGGCGTACCAATATCCTGGTGCGTGGCTGGCGCCGCCTGACCGGCCGCACCAACCCGCCGAAGCCGCCCAAGGATGAGCGTGTGCTGCCCCATGCGCGCTGGCGTACCGTGGGGTCGACCCGCCGCTACATCCTGCTGATATTGATGCTCGGCCAGACCATCGTGGCTGGCTGGTACATGAAAGGCATCATGCCCTACCAGGGCTGGTCGTTCGTGGACCTGGAAGAAGTCCTGCACCAACCGCTGTTGCAGACCGCCACGCAAGTGCTGCCGTATGCGCTGCAAACCAGCATCCTGATTCTGTTCGGGATCCTGTTCTGCTGGGTGTCGGCAGGTTTCTGGACGGCGCTGATGGGCTTCCTCGAATTGCTCACCGGTCACGACAAGTACCGGATCTCCGGCGCCAGCGCCGGCAACGAGCCGATTCCCAAGGACGCCCGCACCGCGCTGGTGATGCCGATCTGCAACGAGGACGTGCCGCGGGTGTTCGCCGGTTTGCGCGCGACCTTCGAGTCGGTGGCCGCCACCGGTGACCTGGATCGTTTCGACTTCTTCGTGCTCAGCGACAGTAACGAAAGCGATATCTGCGTGGCCGAACAACAGGCCTGGTTGGATGTCTGCCGTGAAGCCGGGGGGTTCGGCAAGATCTTCTATCGCCGTCGTCGCCGCCGCGTGAAGCGCAAGAGCGGCAACCTCGACGACTTCTGCCGTCGTTGGGGCAGCGATTACAAGTACATGGTCGTGCTCGACGCTGACAGCGTCATGAGCGGGACGTGCCTGACCAGCCTGGTGCGCTTGATGGAAGCCACGCCGGACGCCGGCATCATCCAGACTGCGCCGCGCGCGTCAGGCATGGACACGCTGTATGCGCGCATGCAGCAGTTCGCTACGCGGGTGTACGGTCCGCTGTTCACCGCCGGCCTGCACTTCTGGCAGTTGGGTGAATCCCACTACTGGGGCCACAACGCGATCATCCGCATGAAGCCGTTCATCGAGCACTGCGCCCTGGCGCCGTTGCCCGGTAAAGGCGCGTTCGCCGGTGCCATCCTGTCCCACGACTTCGTCGAAGCCGCGCTGATGCGTCGTGCCGGCTGGGGCGTGTGGATTGCCTATGACCTTCCGGGCAGCTACGAAGAACTGCCGCCGAACCTGCTGGACGAACTCAAGCGTGACCGTCGCTGGTGCCACGGTAACCTGATGAACTTCCGGCTATTCCTGGTCAAGGGCATGCACCCGGTGCACCGTGCGGTGTTCCTGACCGGTGTGATGTCCTACCTGTCGGCACCCCTGTGGTTCTTCTTCCTGGTACTGTCCACTGCGTTGTTGGCGGTGAACACGCTGATGGAGCCGCAGTACTTCCTCGAACCGCGCCAGCTCTATCCGTTGTGGCCACAATGGCACCCTGAAAAAGCCATCGCGCTGTTCTCGACCACCATCGTGCTGCTGTTCCTGCCCAAGTTGCTGAGCATCGTGCTGATCTGGGCCAAGGGTGCGAAGGAGTTCGGTGGCAAGTTCAAGGTGACGTTGTCGATGCTGCTGGAGATGCTGTTCTCCATGCTGCTGGCGCCGGTACGGATGATTTTCCACACCCGTTTCGTGCTCGCCGCGTTCCTGGGCTGGGCTGCGACCTGGAACTCGCCACAACGTGACGACGACTCCACGCCATGGAGCGAAGCGGTCAAGCGCCACGGCCCGCAAACCCTGCTGGGCTTCTTCTGGGCCCTGCTGGTGATCTGGCTGAACCCGAGCTTCCTGTGGTGGTTGGTGCCGATTGTCGGTTCGCTGATGCTGTCGATCCCGGTATCGGTGATTTCCAGCCGTGTTGGCTTGGGCTTGAAGTCCCGTGATGAAAGCCTGTTCCTGATTCCTGAGGAATACGCACCGCCACAGGAACTGTTGTCGACGGACCAGTACACCCATGAAAACCGTTGGCACGCGCTGAAAGACGGTTTCATCCGGGCGGTGGTCGATCCGCAACAGAACGCCTTGGCCTACGCGCTGGCTACCTCGCGTCATGGCCAGGCCGAGCCGATTGAATGGCTGCGGGTCGAGCGTGTTCGTCACGCCCTGAAGGCTGGCCCGTCCGGGCTCAGCAACAGCGAGCGACTGGCGCTGTTGAGCGACCCGGTGGCTTTGTCCCGTCTGCATGAGCAGGTCTGGAGCGAGGCTCATCCCGAGTGGCTGGCGGCGTGGCGCGAATCGGTCAAGGCCGATCCCCATGCACCGTTGCTACCGCTTCAGCCGGTGAGCGCACAGCCTCAAGTGGCCTGATACGCAAAAAGCCCCGCTTCTGAAAGGAAGCGGGCTTTTTGTTGGGTGCAATTTGAGTTTTGAACAGCGCCCGTGGCAAGGTCAGGATTGTGTATTGACGTTGTCCAGGGCTCGGTTTGCCAACATGCCACTCAGCTCGATCAGTTGCAGGATGCCAAGGGCAACGTGGCGCCGCGAGCCTTTCAGGTCGAACGCAAGGTCGCTGATCATGGCGTCGGCTGAGGCCAGGTTTTCGCTGAGGTTGACCAGCAGGCTTTCGGTGTCGATGCCGTCGGCCCAGTCGAAAGTAACCAAAGCGCTTCTCAAAAGTGAGCCGCCGTCAGGGCGGAACCCTAAGTAGCCGTTACCTAAATAACGGATATACACACAAAGGGCGGCTGCGCCACCCAGCGGGAGCAAGCTCCCTCGCCACGGGTTTTGCGTAGGCCCACTAGACCCGGAACCGCCCCACCAACGTCTGCAAATGCACCCCCAACCGCGCCAGTTCAGCGCTCGAAGCGGCAGTCTCTTCGCTGGACGACGCCGTTTGCTCCGACACATCACGTACATTCAGCACACTGCGGTTGATCTCTTCGGCCACCGCACTCTGCTGCTCGGCGGCGGCGGCGATCTGCTGGTTCATCGACTGGATCGACGAGACCGTGCGGGTGATGTTTTCCAGCGAGCCACCGGCGCGGCGGGTCAGCTCGACGCTGCTGTCGGTCAGGTTGCGGCTGTTGTCCAGGGTGGTGGCGACCTGTTCCGTGCCCGATTGCAGACCCAGGATCAGCTCTTCGATTTCTTCGGTGGACTTCTGGGTACGTTGGGCCAGGCTGCGAACCTCGTCGGCCACCACCGCAAAACCACGTCCGGCTTCACCGGCCCGGGCGGCCTCGATGGCGGCGTTGAGGGCCAGCAGGTTGGTTTGCTGGGCGACGGATTTGATCACGTCCAGCACACTGCCGATCTTGTCGCTTTCTCGCTTCAGATCGCCCATGGCGGTGGTGGAGTTACCGACTTCGAGTGCCAGGCGTTCGATCTGGGCAATCGCTTCTCCGACCACCTTGTCGCCTTCGCGCGCCTGGGAATCGGCAGCGGCTGCGGCCTCGGAGGCTTCTTCGGCATTGCGGGCCACTTCCTGCACCGTGGCGGTCATTTCGTGCATGGCGGTGGCGACCTGGTCGGTTTCCACTTTCTGGCTGTTGACCCCGGCACTGGTCTGTTCGGTAACGGCCGAGAGCTGCTCGGCGGCGCTGGCGATTTGCGTGACGCCTTCGCTGATGCCGCCGATCAATTGCCGCAGGCCCACGGTCATGCTCTGCATGGCGCGCTGTAGCTGGCCCAGTTCGTCGCGGCGGTCAGAGGTCAGGTTGTGGGTCAAGTCGCCCGCCGCCACGCGTTCGGCGATCGTGAGGGTCTGGCCCAGAGGGCCGACGATCTGTCGGGTGATGACCAGGGCTGCGATGACGCCAAACAGCAGCGCGAGAACAGCGGCCACTACCAGCACGGTCTTGGCCTCGGCTGCGTCGCGGTCGCGAACGGCGGTTTGGGAGACGGTCAGTTTTTGGCTGGCGTCGATCAATACGTCGCCTTGCGCTGCCATGCGCTGGAGTGCAGCGGCGTTGTCGATCTGGGAGTCGCGGAACTGGCTGACCGCTGCGCGATAGACATTGATCGAGTCGTTGGCCTGTTGCAGGTTGGCGGCATGTTCCTCGGGCAATTGCTCCGGCAAGCGTGCGAGAAGTTTGAGGACATTGTCGATGGCCTCAAGGGCCGGTTGCTGGGCTTCGCTCTTGCCGCTATAGGTGTAGCCGCGAACTTGATAGCGCGCTTGCTGGACCGCCTTGCTCAGTGTCACAACGCTGTTGAACTGGGCGACGCTGTCGCCTTGCAGCAACGATTTCTCCACTTCAGCGACGCGGGCCACAGCGTTGTCTGCACTGGCGCCGAGCTTGCTACGGGCATCTTCGCGGCTGGCGGTAGCGCGGGTCATCTCGGCGAAGGCGTTTTTGTACTCGGCAACGGCGGCCAGTTGTTTATCGATCAGGGCTACATCGGCCGGTTGCTCGATCAGTTGGCGGGCGGTCTTCAGCCCGGCTTCGAGTTTTCCGATCAGGTCGTTGACTTGCTGCGGACCCTTCTCGCCCCGTGAGGTGTCGTAGTCCATGCGTGCCAGGCGCAAGTCCTTGGTCAGATCGTTCAGGCTGGCAATGAACCCCAGTTTGTCGCCACGGCTGATCACGTTACCCAGGCTGCTCCAGCCGGTGAAGGCGATCATCACGGTCAGGAACAGCACCAGGCCGAAGCCGAAACCCAATTTGCGATTGACGCTTACGTTACCCAGCCATCGGAACATGCCGTTACTCCCTGCAGCGTTGATTTTATATGCTGGGAGCTATATCGACCGGTAGGAAGGGTTCTGTAGAGAACAGGAGTCAGTTACTTCTCTGAATGAGAGTGCTTGCTTGCGTTCGGCTGCAAAACGGTCGTCAGTTCGAGCGCGGTGCATGGACGCGTCGCGTCCGGCGGGAGCTAGCTCCCTCGCCTTGGGTTCTATGCCTGCCCCGTTGGTTAGACCTTGAAGCGTCCCACCAGTGTCTGCAAATGAACGCCCAGCCGTGCCAGTTCGGCACTGGAGGCGGCGGTTTCCTCGCTGGAAGCGGCGGTTTGTTCGGACACATCGCGCACGTTCACGACGCTGCGGTTGATCTCTTCGGCCACGGCGCTCTGCTGCTCGGCCGCGGCGGCGATCTGCTGATTCATCGATTGGATTGCCGAGACCGTGCGGGTGATGTTTTCCAGTGAGCCGCCGGCGCGTCGGGTCAGTTCGACGCTGCTGTCGGTCAGGTTGCGGCTGTTGTCCAGGGTGGTCGCGACCTGCTCGGTGCCCGATTGCAGGCCCAGGATCAGTTCCTCGATCTCTTCAGTGGACTTCTGGGTGCGCTGGGCCAGGCTGCGCACCTCGTCGGCCACCACCGCAAAACCACGCCCGGCCTCACCGGCCCGGGCCGCTTCGATGGCGGCGTTGAGGGCCAGCAGGTTGGTTTGCTGGGCCACGGATTTGATCACGTCCAGCACGCTACCGATTTTGTCGCTCTCGCGTTTGAGATGACCCATGGCTTCGGTGGAGTTGCCCACTTCCTTGGACAGGCGTTCGATCTGGGCGATGGCTTCGCCGACCACTTTTTCGCCTTCGCGAGCTTGTTGGTCGGCGGCAACGGCTGCTTCGGAGGCCTCCTCGGCATTGCGCGCCACTTCCTGCACTGTGGCGGTCATTTCGTGCATGGCTGTGGCGACCTGATCGGTTTCCACTTTCTGGCTGTTGACCCCGGCGCTGGTCTGTTCGGTAACGGTCGAGAGCTGTTCGGCGGCGCTGGCGATTTGCGTGACGCCGTCGCTGATGCCGCTGATCAGTTGCCGCAGGCTGATCACCATCCGCTGCAGGCTGCCTTGCAGCTGGCCCATGTCGTCACGGCGGGTGACCACCAGGTTTTGACTCAAGTCGCCGGAGGCGACACGTTCGAGGGCGACCAGGGTTTGCTGCAGTGGAGCGACGATCTGCCGGGTAATGATCCATGCGGCCAGCAGGCCAAACGCTAACGCCAGGATGGTGACGATGATCAGCGTTTCTTTTGCTTGAGCCGTCTCCTGGTCGCGCTTCTCGGTTTGCGAGGTAGTCAATTGATTGTTCAGCTCATGCAAACGGTTGTCTTGCTCCACCATTCTTTTGAAGGCTGAGGCGCTGGTCACCTGCGAATCACGGAATTGGCTGACGGCTGCGCGATAGGCTTTCATCGATTCACTGGCTTGTTGCAGGTTGGCGGTGTGTTGTTCCGGCAGTTTGCCCGGTAGGCTTTCAAGGTTTTTCAAGACGTTTTCGATGGCAGCCAACGCTGGTTGCTCAGCTTCCGCCTTGCCGCTGTAGGTGTAGCCGCGGACCTGGTAGCGCGCTTGCTGGAGCAGTTTGCTCTGCTCAACCACACCATTGAACTGCGTGACACTGTCGCCTTGGCGCAGGGCATTTTCGACTTCTGTCACCTTGGCCACGGCGTTGTCGGCGTTGGCGCCAAGCTTGGAGCGGGCCGATTCGCGGTTCTGCGTCGCCTGGGTCAAGTCGGCAAAGGCACGCTTGAACTCATCGAGAATAGTCAGTTGTTGGTTGAGCAACTCCTGGTCTGCCGGGCGCACAAACCGTTTGAGGGCAGCTTTTATGCTCTCCTGGAGCTTGTCCAGGACCTCGCTGACGGCAGCTGGCCCTTGTTCGCCGCGGCGCATCTCATAGTCGAGGCTGGCGACGCGCAAATCCTTGGCCAACTCATTGAGGCTGGCGATGGAAGCCTGTTTATCGGCACGGCTGATTACGCTGCTCAGGCTGTTCCAACCTGCGAAGGTGCTCAGGAGGGTCATAAGCAGGACCAGGCCAAAGCCGAAACCTAGCTTGCGGTTGACACTTACGTTTCCCAGCTTTTCGGTTAGCCAACTGAACATGCCGATACTCCTTCGAACCTTTTATAGGTCTTATGAGAAGAGTATCGACCATGTCACGGGGATCTGTAGAAAATAGGTGGGGGCATTGCCGCGGTGAGGGCGCTCGGCTGCGAAGCGCTCGTCAGTCCAAGCGAGGTGGGTGGCCGCTCGCGCCCAAGCGGGCGCAGAGCCCTCTCCATGGGTTGTATGCCTGCTCTTGAGGTTAGACCTTGAAGCGTCCTACCAGTGTCTGCAAGTGAACGCCCAGCCGCGCCAGTTCGGCACTGGAGGCGGCGGTTTCCTCGCTGGAAGCGGCGGTCTGTTCGGACACATCGCGCACGTTCACGACGCTGCGGTTGATCTCTTCGGCCACGGCGCTCTGCTGCTCGGCCGCGGCGGCGATCTGCTGATTCATCGATTGGATTGCCGAGACAGTACGGGTGATGTTTTCCAGTGAGCCGCCGGCGCGCCGGGTCAGTTCGACGCTGCTGTCGGTCAGGTTGCGGCTGTTGTCCAGGGTGGTCGCGACCTGTTCGGTGCCCGATTGCAGGCTGCCGATCAGCGCTTCGATTTCTTCGGTGGACTTCTGGGTTCGCTGGGCCAGGCCACGAACCTCGTCGGCCACCACCGCAAAACCACGTCCGGCGTCACCGGCCCGAGCCGCCTCGATGGCGGCGTTGAGAGCCAGCAGGTTGGTTTGCTGGGCGACGGATTTGATCACGTCCAGCACACTGCCGATCTTGTCACTCTCGCGTTTGAGATGACCCATGGCTTCGGTGGAGTTACCCACTTCCTTGGACAGGCGTTCGATCTGGGCGATGGCTTCACCCACCACTTTTTCGCCTTCGCGAGCCTGCTGGTCCGCGGCGACCGCTGCTTCGGAGGCTTGCTCGGCATTGCGCGCCACTTCCTGCACCGTGGCGGTCATTTCGTGCATGGCGGTGGCGACCTGGTCGGTTTCCACTTTCTGGCTGTTGACCCCGGCGCTGGTCTGTTCGGTAACGGCCGAGAGCTGTTCGGCGGCGCTGGCGATTTGCGTGACGCTGTCGCTGATACCGCCGATCAATTGGCGCAGGCCCACGGTCATGCTCTGCATGGCACGTTGCAGTTGGCCCAGTTCGTCGCGGCGCTCGGAGCTGAGGTCGTGGGTCAAGTCACCTGCCGCCACGCGCTCGGCGACTTTTAGGGTCTGCTCCAGCGGGCTGACGATCTGCCGAGTAATGGCCATGGCTGCGATCACCCCGAGCAACAGGGCCAGCGCGGCGGCTGAAACCAGGAGCATTTTGGCTTTGTCGGCATCATGGTCGCGCACGACTGTTTGAGACAGGGTGAGGTCTCTACTGGCCCCGCGTAGCACAACCCCCAAGTCGGACATGCGCTGGATAGCGGCAGCGCTGGCGGTCTGGGCTTCACGGAACTGGCTGACTGCAGCACGATAGGTTTTGAACGACTCGCTGGCCTGTTGCAGATTGACGGCGTGTTCATCGGGCAGTTGGGCCGGCAGGCTGCCGAGGATTTTCAACGCGTTATCGATGGCATCCAGGGCCGGTTGTTCGGCGTCGGCCTGACCGCTGTAGGTATAGCCGCGAACCTGATAGCGGGCTTGCTGGATTGCCTTGCCCAGGCTTACCACACTGTCGAGTTGAGTAGCGTCGCCGCCTTGCCGTATGGCGTTTTCAACGCTGGCGACGCGGGCCACGGCATTATCCGCGCTGGCGCCCAATTTTCCGCGCGCACCCTCACGACTGGCAATGGCACGGGTCAACTCGGCGAAGGCAACCTTGTAGTCGGCGACAGCGGCCAGTTGTTTGTCGATGAGTGCTACATCGGCGGGCTGCTCGACCGGTTGACGGGCGGTCTGGAGCCCGGGCTCCAATTTGCCGATCAGATCGTTGATTTCCCCCGGACCTTTTTCACCGCGGGTCGAGTAATAGTCCATGCGTGCAGAGCGCAGGTCCTTGGTCAGGTCGTTCAGGCTGGCGATGAGCCCCAGCGTATCGCCGCGGGCAATCACGCTACCCAGGCCGGTCCATCCGGTGAAGGCGATCATCAAGGTTAAGAGCAGTACCAGACCGAAACCGAAGCCGAGTTTGCGATTGACGCCTACGTTACCTAGCCATTGGAACATGCTGATACTCCCTTGGAGGGCGAAACTGCTTTGTATAAAGCACTATCGGCCCATCAGGGGGGAACTGGAGAAATGAGCTAAATGAGCTTGGACACTGTGGCAAGCCACGGGGATCAGAACAACCGTGCGAGCAGGGCGGTGACCGCGGTCTCGACCCGCAGGATCCGCTCGCCCAATTGCACCGGTTGCAGGCCGGCCTTGGCCAGCAGGTCGATCTCGTAGGGAATCCAGCCGCCCTCCGGGCCGATCGCCAAGGTCACCGGCTCTGCCAGCGCACGCGGGCAGGGCGGGTAGTTGCCGGGATGACCGACCAGGCCCAAGGTGCCGTCGGTAATGGCCGGCAGGCGGTCTTCAACGAAGGGTTTGAAGCGTTTTTCGATGATGATTTCCGGCAGCACGCTGTCCCGGGCTTGTTCCAGGCCCAGGATCAGTTGCTCGCGAATGGCCTCGGGCTCGAGGAACGGCGTCTGCCAGAAGCTCTTTTCCACGCGATAGCTGTTGACCAGCACTACGCGCGGCACGCCCATGGTGGCGATGGTCTGGAACACCCGCCGGAGCATTTTCGGACGCGGCAGGGCCAGCACCAGGGTCAGCGGCAACTTGGCCGGTGCAGGCTGGTCGAGGGTCACTTGCAGTTCCGCCTCGCGGGCTTCCAGGCGCAGCACCTGGGCCGTGCCCATCAACCCGCCGATGCGCCCGACCCGCAGACTGTCACCGACGGCGCTGCGATGGACTTCCTGCATGTGGGTCAACCGACGATCGCTCAGGATCACGCGGTCCGGCCCGATGAAATCGGCCTCTTCGAGCAGCAGCAGGTTCACGCTTGGGTCGCTGGCGGCTGGTCGTTATGGTCGTCGGCCGGCTGTTCGTGCGGCTCTTCACTGCGTTTGCGTACCAGGGCGCCGAACAGGATGCCGATCTCGAACAATAGCCACATCGGCACGGCCAGCAGGGTCTGGGAGAAGATGTCTGGCGGTGTCAGGATCATGCCGACCACGAAGCAGCCGATGATCACGTAGGGGCGGATCTTCTTCAGGTAGGCAACGTCAACCACGCCGATCCACACCAGCAGCACCACCGCCACGGGGATTTCGAACGCCACGCCGAAGGCGAAGAACAGCGTCATGACGAAATCCAGGTAACTGGTGATGTCGGTCATCATCTCCACGCCTGCCGGCGTAGCGGCGGCGAAGAACTTGAAGATCAGCGGGAATACGAAGAAATAGGCGAAGGCCATGCCGGTGTAGAACAGCAGGATGCTGGACACCAGTAGCGGCACGGCGATGCGTTTTTCATGCTTGTACAGGCCCGGTGCGATGAAGCCCCAGATCTGGTGCAGGATCACCGGGATCGCCAGGAACAGCGAGACCATCATGGTCAGCTTCAGAGGCGTCAGGAACGGCGATGACACGTCGGTGGCGATCATCGTCGCACCCACCGGCAGGTACTGGCGCAGCGGTGTGGAGACGAAGGTGTAGATCTGCTGGGTGAAGGAAAACAGCCCGGCGAAGATGATGAAAACCGCCGCGACGCAACGCAACAGGCGGGTGCGCAACTCGGTCAGGTGCGATACCAGCGGCATCGGCTGGTCGTTCTCGGGGATATCGCTCATGGGGCTCGCGGCGGCAAAGTAGGGTCGTTAGGCACTTCCGGCGTTGTCGCCGTCGGGGCGGGTTGCACCGGTTTGGCAGGCTCGGTCACCACGGGCGCCGAGTCATCCACCGAGGCCTGTGGCGCAATTGTCGGTTCGGCCACAGGTTGTACCGGCGTCGGTTCCTGCTGGGTCGGCGTGAAGATTTTCCGCGCCTCCTGCTCCAGGGACAGAATGTGTTCGTTGTGAAGTTGCCGACGAATCTCGTCGGCCCCGATTTCACGTTCAACTTCCTGTTTGATCGCGTTGAAGCTGCGCTTCAGTCGCCCGATCCAGAGACCGGCGGTGCGCGCAGCCCCCGGCAGACGCTCGGGGCCCAGCACCAGCAGGGCGACGAGGCCGACGAGCAGCAGTTCAGTGAAGCTGATCCCAAACATTAGTCAGTGCTCACGAGTCTTTACGGACGGGCTCTTCGACTTTCTGGGCCTGCACGTCGATGGTGTGCGGCGCATTCACAGGCTGGGCAGCCTGGGGGTGTACCGGTTGGGTCGGCTGCGCCGGTTGGCCGGGGGCCGCCGTAGGATCGGTGGGCTTTTCGTCATCGTTCATGGCCTTGCGAAAGCCCTTGATCGACTCGCCGACATCGGTGCCGAGGTTTTTCAGTTTCTTGGTACCGAACACCAGGACGACAACTACCAGAATGACGATCCAGTGTTTCCAGTCAAAAATACCCATGTGGCTATTCCTCTCAACAGTTGATCAGGTGGACGGACGCGAGGCTTTCTCGACGTGCCCGGACAGACCGAAACGACGGTCCAGTTCATCCAGTACAGCCTGTGGGTGCTGCCCCAGTTGGGCAAGCATGACCAGGCTGTGGAACCACAGGTCGGCGGTCTCGTAGATCACGTCGCTGCAATCGCCGCTGATGGCGGCGTCCTTGGCGGCGATGATGGTCTCGACCGATTCTTCGCCGACTTTTTCCAGAATCTTGTTCAAACCCTTGTGGTACAGGCTGGCGACATAGGAACTGTCGGCCGCGGCGCCTTTGCGCTCTTCCAGCACCTGGGCCAGGCGGGTCAGGGTGTCACTCATGGGTATGTCCTGAATAAATGGCATGCGGGTCCTTGAGCACGGGGTCGACGGTTTTCCAGTCGCCGTTCTCGAAGACGCGATAGAAGCAGCTTTGACGGCCGGTGTGGCAGGCAATCTCACCGACTTGCTCGACCATCAGGATGATGACGTCGCCGTCGCAGTCCAGGCGCATCTCATGCAGGTGCTGCACATGCCCGGATTCTTCACCTTTGCGCCACAGCTTGCCACGGGAACGTGACCAATAGATGGCGCGGTTCTCGGCGGCGGTCAGGGCCAGTGCTTCGCGGTTCATCCAGGCCATCATCAATACGCGCCCGGTCTTGTGATCCTGGGCGATGGCCGGCACCAGGCCGTCAGCGTCCCATTTGATCTCGTCCTGCCAGTTTTTCATCTTTGACTCCGACAATGGACCGCGCACCTGAAGTCGGCGGGCCCAGCGTTGAAACAGTGTGCCAGCGCGAACCGGTGCTGGCTATCGGCGAACGACCAGATACAAACCGACGATTATCATGATACCGGCCGGCCAGTGACCCAGTTGGCTCAACGGCCCACCGGTCGCCAGTACCGCGCCGCCGCCCAAGTGGGCCGCTCCCAGCAGGCGCAGGAACCAGTCGTCCCGGCGCTTGTGCCAGGGGGGCGCAGGATCGTGGGCATGCGGCTGGGACATGCGTTCGAGCAGGTCGCGGGTCATGTTGGCCAAGTGCGGGATCTGCTCGAACTGGCTCTGGACGTTGCCCAGCAAGGTCTTGGGGCTGACGCGCTCGCGCATCCAGCGTTCAAGGAAGGGCTGGGCGGTGTTCCACAGGTCCAGCTCTGGGTACAGCTGGCGACCGAGCCCTTCGATGTTCAACAGGGTTTTCTGCAACAACACCAGCTGTGGCTGGACTTCCATGTTGAAGCGGCGCGCGGTCTGGAACAGGCGCATCAGCACCTGGCCGAAGGAAATATCTTTTAACGGTTTTTCGAAGATCGGTTCGCACACGGTACGGATTGCCGCTTCGAACTCGTTGAGCTTGGTCTCGGCCGGCACCCAGCCCGAATCGATGTGCAGTTGTGCCACGCGACGGTAATCACGCTTGAAGAAGGCGAACAGGTTGCGGGCCAGGTAATCCTGGTCTTCGGGAGTCAGGCTGCCGACGATGCCACAGTCGATGGCAATGTATTGCGGGCTCCACGGCTGTACGGTGCTGACGAAGATGTTGCCCGGGTGCATGTCGGCGTGGAAGAAACTGTCGCGAAACACCTGGGTGAAAAAGATTTCCACGCCGCGCTCGGCCAGCAGTTTCATGTCGGTGCGCTGGTCGGCCAGGGTCGCCAGGTCGGTGACCTGGATGCCGTAGATGCGCTCCATCACCAACACTTTCGGGCGGCACCAGTCCCAATAGACTTGCGGCACATAGAGCAGCGGCGAGCCTTCGAAGTTGCGGCGCAGTTGGCTGGCGTTGGCGGCTTCGCGCAGCAGGTCGAGTTCGTCGTAGATGGTTTTTTCGTAGTCCTGGACCACGTCCACCGGGTGCAGCAGGCGCGCATCGGCCGACAGCCGTTCGGCGGCGCGGGCGAGGATGAACAGCCACGCCAGGTCCTGGGCAATGATCGGCTTGAGGCCCGGGCGGATGACCTTGACCACCACTTCTTCGCCGCTCTTGAGTTGCGCAGCATGAACCTGGGCCACGGAGGCCGAGGCCAGTGGCTCGACGTCGAAACGGCTGAAGACTTCGCTGATCTTTTTGCCCAACTGCTCTTCGATCAACGCCACCGATACCTTGGAATCGAACGGCGGCACGCGGTCTTGCAACTTCATCAGTTCATCGGCGATGTCTTCGGGCAACAGATCGCGACGGGTCGAGAGGATTTGCCCGAACTTGATGAAGATCGGCCCCAGGTCCTGCAAGGCCAGGCGCAGGCGTGCACCGCGCGTCAGCTCCAGCGTGCGGCGAGGGAACCAACGCCACGGCAGCACGAAGCGCAATGCCAACAGAAACCAGGGCAGCGGCAGGGCGAACAGCAGGTCATCGAGGCGGTAGCGGATCACGACGCGCTGGATGCGCAACAAACGGCGGACGGCAAGCAGCTTCATGCGTTATCGCTTGGTTTCAAGGGTTCGGGAAAGGCGCTCGAAACGCGCCTCGAGACGTTCCAGGTCAAGCTTGATCTGGTCCAGTTCATCAAAACGGGCTTGCGCTTCGCGTTGGCCTACGAGAGTACGCGATTCTTCGGCCAGGTATTCACCCAGATTCTGCCCCAGGCTGGCGAAGCCCTGGCGATACCAGCGGCTGCGGCTACGCAAATGACCACTGAGCAACTGGGTGGCCACCGGACCGAGCCAGCGGGACACTTCGTATTCCCAGTCCAGCTCCAGGTCCTGGAGGATCTGCGCCAACTCCAGCAGTACGCCGCTGTCGCCGTCGAGCTCCACGTCGGGGCTGTGCAGCACGGCGGTCTTGTCCTTGCCCAGGGCCAGGTTCAGCAGGCTCGATGCCGGGGCGCGCAAGGTACAGTCCGCTTCGGCTTCCCAGTGCGCGGCGAGCATCAGGCCCTCGTCGCTTGGCAGGATGAACAACTGCAAGGCCGGGCTGCGGCAGTCCACGGCGATCACCTTGCCGCTCAAGTGCGTCAGGCGCGTCAGCGCCGTGCTGTCCAGGCGCAGTACGCGGTTGATACCGAGTTCGACGCTGGCAAGCAGGCCGGTGAGCAGCATCAGGGCTTGATACCGCGGTGCAAGGCGACGATGCCGGCGGTCATGTTGTGGTAGGTCACGCGGTCGAAACCGGCCTCGACCATCATCGACTTCAGGGTTTCCTGGTTCGGGTGCATGCGGATCGATTCGGCCAGGTAGCGATAGCTTTCCGCGTCGTTGGTGATCAGCTTGCCCATCAGCGGCATGAAGGCGAACGAGTAGGCATCGTAGGCCTTGGACATCAGCGCGTTGGTCGGCTTGGAGAACTCCAGCACCAGCAGGCGGCCACCGGGCTTGAGCACGCGCAGCATCGAGCGCAGGGCATCTTCCTTGTGGGTGACGTTGCGCAGGCCGAAGGCGATGGTCACGCAGTCGAAATGGTTGTCGGGGAATGGCAGCTTCTCGGCGTCGGCCTGGACGAACTCGACATTGCCGGCCACACCCAGGTCCAGCAGGCGGTCGCGACCGACCTTGAGCATGGACTCGTTGATGTCGGCGAGCACCACTTGGCCGGTCGGCCCGACGATGTGGGAGAACTTTTTCGTCAGGTCACCGGTGCCGCCAGCGATGTCCAGCACCCGATTGCCGCTGCGCACGCCTGACAGTTCGATCGCGAAACGCTTCCACAGGCGGTGCATGCCGCCGGAGAGCAGGTCGTTCATCAAGTCATATTTGGCGGCTACCGAGTGGAAAACCTCAGCGACTTTTTCCGCCTTCTGGCTTTCCGGCACGTTCTTGAAGCCGAAGTGAGTGGTGGGTTCGGCATCGCTGCCTTTGCGCTGATCAGTCATATCGCTGTCACCAAAAAAGAATGCGGGACATTCTAATCCCGGTGGAGGGCTTTGTCTTGGCAAGGCTGCAGGTAAGATGCGCCATCGCCGGGACGTTTTGACGCAGCCAGGGTCTGAAACGTTCAGGCAGGTCCCGATAACACAGGAGTCATCAGATGGCCCGTATAACAGTTGAGCGTGCCCACGGCCTGGGTAAGGAAGCGGCCCGCGCAAAGGCTGACCAGTTGGCGCAGAAGTTGTCCGATAGCTATGGCCTGGAGCCGCAGTGGGCCGGCGACACCCTGAAACTCAAGCGTTCCGGGGTCAAGGGCGAAGTGCATGTGGGCGAGGACTCGATCCGCGTCGACGTGGAACTGGGTATGTTGATGTCGGCAATGAGCAGCACGATCAAGACGGAAATCGAAAAGGCGTTGGATAAAGCGTTGGCCTGATTGATCGAAGGGAGGCGCAGCACTCAAGTTCACCACGATCCAAATGTGTGCGAGCTTGCTCGCGATTGCAGTGTGTCATTCAACAACAATGTTGCTGATCCATCGCTATTGCGAGCAAGCTCGCTCCCACAGGGGAAGTCATTGCCCTCAGGTTCTGTATCGGTTGTTAGGGTGCCCTTTCTAATTATTGTCACTATTTTGTGCCTGAGCCCGTCCGTGTGCGGGCAGTTCCTCAAACCTGTTTTCGAGTGAGGTGCACCATGGCCAAAGTTGTTCTGAAGAAAAAAACCGACGTTGAATCTTCCACGCTCAGCGACGTGAAAACGTACGCGCGCAAGATCTGGCTGGCTGGCCTGGGCGCCTATACCAAGGTCGGACAAGAGGGCGGCGAGTACTTCCAGGAGTTGGTAAAGGCTGGCGAAGTTATTGAAAAAAAAGGCAAAAAGAACATTGCCGGAAAACTTGAAGCGGCCAACAGCGAATTGATTGAAGCCAAGACTGAGGTCAGTTCTTTCAAGGCCCGGGTTGAAGTGCAACTCGATAAAGTCGAGAAGGTATTTGATGCTCGCGTTGCAAGTGCCTTGAATCGTATCGGCATTCCGTCTAAACATGACGTTGAGACACTCTCTGCTAAGCTCGATGAGCTGACAGCATTGCTCGAACGTGTCGCGCGTAAACATTAAGGAGAACGGGATGGCTGGCAAAAAAATCACAGAAAAAGAAGGCAGCTCGTGGGCCGGGAAGATTGAAAAGTATTCCCGCAAAATCTGGCTTGCTGGTTTAGGCGTGTACTCGAAGATCGACACTGACGGCAGCAAGCTCTTCGAGTCCCTGGTTAAGGACGGCGAGAAAGCCGAAAAACTCACCAAGACGGCGGTCGGCAAACAAGTCGATGCGGCCAAGGACACTGCCGAGTCCGCCAAATCGCGAATCGGTGGTGTGAAGGATCGGGCACTGGGCAAGTGGGACGAACTGGAAGGGGCTTTCGATAAGCGCCTGAACAGTGCGATCTCGCGTCTGGGCGTGCCGAGCCGCAATGAAGTGAAGGCGCTGCACAGCAAGGTCGATACGTTGACCAAGCAGATCGAAAAACTCACTGGGGCCAAGGTCACACCGGTAGCGGCCAAGACAGCCGCGGCCAAGCCGGCTGCGAAAACGGCGGCCAAGCCACTGGCCAAGGCAGCGGCAAAAACCGTCGCCAAGCCGGCGGCAAAGGCAGCGGCCAAGCCAGCGGCTAAAACCGCTGCAGCCAAACCTGCTGCCAAGGCAGCGGCCAAGCCGGTTGCGGCCAAAGCAGCAGCCAAGCCTGCTGCCAAACCCGCGGCTAAAACCGCAGCGGCCAAACCAGCCGCGGCCAAAACGGCAGCCAAACCTGCCGCCAAGCCTGTGGCCAAAGCAGCCGCTAAACCTGCGGCGGCGAAAAAGCCGGCCGTGAAAAAACCGACCGCGCCAAAAGCAGCCGCACCGAAGGCGCCGACTGCGGCCGCCAAACCGGCTACCCCGGCGAGCACGGCGAGCACGGCGAACTCCGCCGCAGCGCCAACCCCGGTCGCCACCCCAGCCGCGCCGGCTCCATCGACGCCTACCACCCAGTCCTGATTTTTAAGGACACGCAAAAACGCCCGGCCTGTGAAGGCCGGGCGTTTTTGTTTGTACGCAGATCAAAATGTGGGAGCGAGCTTGCTCGCGATTGCGGTGTATCAGTCAAGATCAATACTGCCGACCCACCGCTATCGCGAGCAAGCTCGCTCCCACAGGTTGCTTATTCGTGCTCTTCCAAGTACCGCAACGCCAGTCGCTCGGTCGCCACCTTGGTTGCCGGCGGCAGGTGCGGGGCCACCAGCATCATGATCTGATAGACCACCAGCCGTACTTCGCCGTCGCGATCCAGGATCCGCTGATAGTCCAGCGAGAACAGCAAGGTCATGGTGATCTGCTCGACCAACTGTCCCAGGGCCTGGGTGTCGCTGACCAACATGCCCTGGGCCTTGAGCTGTGCCAGCAGCGATGCCAGCGTGCGTTTGAGGGCATTGAGCAACTGGCGGATGCCCTTGGCCAGCTTTGGCAGGCGCCCCGCCAGGTTCGACAGGTCCTGGAACAGAAAACGGTATTGGGCCAGGCGTTCGACGATCAGGTGCAGGAACAACCAGTAGTCTTCCGGCGCCAGTTGGACATCGGCGGGTGGGTCCAGCAGTGGTGCCAATTGGGCCTGGAATCGTTCGAACAGCCCGAGGACCAGCGGTTCCTTGCCATGAAAGTGGTAATAGAGGTTGCCGGGGCTGATGCCCATTTCGTTGGCAATTTCCATGGTGGAAACGTTCGGTTCGCCCTTTTCATTGAATAATTGCAGGGCACATTCAAGGATGCGGTCGCGGGTTTTCATCCGGTCTTCTTAGTGATGGAGTCGTGCCACGGCCACCAACCTGGCCGTGGAGTGGGGCGTTCAGCGCACGCGCACATAGGTCCCGGGCGCCGCTTCCAGAGGCGGGTAGTTGGCGTTGCCCAGGGTCATCAGGGTTTCATGCTGGGCACCGGAACGCTCCTGGATCCAGCCCAGCCATTGTGGCCACCAACTGCCGTCGACGTGCTTGGCGTCGAAGTACCAGGCCCGTGGGTCGCTGCTCAGTTTCGGGCTTTCGACGTAATTGGCCTTGGGGTTGCTCGGCGGGTTGAGGATGCTCTGGACGTGACCGCTGTTGGACAACACGAAGCGCCGTTCGCCACCGAGCAGCAGCGTGGAGCGATACACCGCATCCCACGGCGTGATGTGATCGTTGATGCCGGCCACGCTAAAGCTGTCTACCGTCACTTTCTGCAGGTCTATCGGCGTGCCGCACACCTCCAGGCCGCCGACATGGGTCAGGGGATTGTGCTTGAAGAAGTCCAGCAAGTCGCCGTGCAGGGCCGCCGGCAAGCGGGTGCAGTCGTTGTTCCAGTAGAGGATGTCGAAGGCCGGTGGCTCCTTGCCCAGCAGGTAGTTGTTGATGAAGTACGTCCAGATCAGGTCGTTGGGGCGCATCCAGGCAAACACCCGGGCCAGGTCGCGGCCATCGAGGATGCCTTTCTGGTAGGAGCGACGCTTGGCGGCTTCGAGGGTCTGCTCGTCGATGAACAACGTGGCCGGGCTGTCGATCTGGCTGTCGAGCAGGCTCACCAGGTAGGTGGCGCTCGCCACCCGGCGCAGCTGACGCTTGGCTTGCAGGTGGCCTTGCAGCGCGGCAATGGTCATCCCGCCGGCGCAGGCGCCCATCAGGTTGACCTCGCGGGCACCGGTGATCGCCCGGCACACGTTCATGGCTTCTTCCGTCGCCTGGACGTAGCTGGACAGGCCCCATTCGCGATGGCGCACATCTGGGTTGCGCCAGCTGATGATGAACACCTGCAGGCCGTTTTTCAGGGCGTACTGGACGAAGCTGTTGGAAGGGCTCAGGTCGAAGATGTAGAACTTGTTGATCTGCGGCGGCACGATCAGCAGGGGCTTGGCGTACTGCTTTTCGCTCATGGACTTGTACTGGATCAGCTCCAGCATCTCATTGCGAAACACCACCGCGCCGGGAGTGGTGGCCAGGGTCTTGCCGACTTCGAAGGCATTGGGCGTGGTTTGCCGTGGCAACCCGTCGTTGTGCAACAGATCGTCCACCAGGTGGCTGAGGCCACGGACCAGGCTGGAGCCACCGGAGTTGAACAGTTCCTTGACCGCCAGCGGGTTGAGCAAGGTGTTGGAGGGCGACACGGCGTCATTGAGCAGAGAGAAGGCGAAGTGTGCACGAGCACGATCGTCCGGGTTCATGTCGCTTTCGTCGATCCAGCTCCTGATCTGTTTCTGCCAGCTCAGGTAGGCCTGCAGACTGCGGCGATAGAACGGATTGAGCTGCCAGGTCGGGTCGGCGAAGCGCTGGTCGGTGGGCGCGGGATGCAGGGTTTCACCTAGCAACACACGGCCCAACTGACTGCCCAGGCGCAATGCATGGCGGGCACTGTGGACCGGGTTGCGCAAGCCGTGTACGGCTACGCTGCGCAAGGTGGACAGCAGGTCCCTGCCGCGCAGTCCGGTGATCGCACTTTGTGCATTGATGAAACTGGCAGGGGCGGGCATGGAGCCCTTCGCCGGTTTGTCGCGCATGAGTCAACTCCTTCGTCATCAGGCTAAAAACAAACACACCGAACCAGACAACATAGTCGCTGTTTCGGGTTGCTGCGCGATCCGGCGTCCTGCCAGGCGCTATGGACGGTGTCAGCCACCGCCCAGGGGCGCGGGATGCGGGTGCATGATCGCGCGCTGACGTTCTTCCTCCAGAAATTTCATGATGATCGGTGCCACGGCCTCGGCCCGGGTAATCAGGAACAGATGGCCGTCATCGATGATGTGCAGTTGGGCGTTGGGAATGCGCCAGGCCAGCATGCGCATGTTGATCAACGGGATCAGTGGGTCATCGTCACCGGCCAGCACCAGGGTTGGCTGGTGGATCTTGTGCAACCAATGGATGCTGGTCCAGCCCAGGCCGGCGAACAGTTGCCAGTAGTAACCGAGCTTGCCCGCCGAGCGAACCTTGGCCGCGTGGCTGGCTGCCAGGCTCGGGTCACGGCGGAACGAGCCGCCATAAATCAGCGGAGCGATACGCATCACATGGGACGGCTGAACGTAGCGCCGGGGGCTGGCCATCATCCATAGGACTTTGGGCTTGCCCGGCACCATCACTGCTCCGGCGGCGGTGGCTGCCAGGACCAGCTTCTTGCAGCGCTCCGGGTAGTCATGGGCGAACTGCTGGGCCAGGGCGCCGCCCCAGGACACACCAATCACGTTGACCTGCCCATAGTCGAGGTAGTCGAGCATGCGCGCGGTAAGTTTTGCCAGGCCGGGAAAGCGATACGGTCGGCTGGGCGTCGACGAGCCGCCGACACCGGGCACATCGAAGGCGATGACTTCCAGGTCCGGGTCAAGGGCCTCGATGAACGGGAATACCAGCTCCAGGTTGGCACCGATGCCGTTGAAAATCAGCAGGGGCGTCAAGTGAGGCTTGCCGGGGCGTACCGCGGTGCGCAAGGTCTGGCCATCCAGATCGACGGTACGGAAAATGTACGGTTGCGGCATGCTTCAAGCCCTGTGGGTTGGGTCGCTGTCTTTCATTTTTCCCCCGACCCCCTGTGGGAGCGAGCTTGCTCGCGATGACGGCGGTACATCCAATATCAATGTTGGCTGACACACCGCAATCGCGAGCAGGCTCGCTCCCACAGGGGATCTGCCGTGAACATGAGTTTTATGTTCACCAGCGCTGTGGGCCTTGCATTCAGTGTCGGCTGGCGGGATGTATTCGTGAGCAAGCCCACTCCCGCAGCAGACGAGTTGCATCCCTTACCGCTCATGCACATAAGTGCCGGGCGCCGCTTCACCGGCCGGGTAGGTCTTGTTGCCCAACACGGTGGGGGCTTTTTTCAGTTTGCCCGAGCGCTCGGCCTGCCAGGCCTGCCAGTGCAGCCACCAGGAGTCAGTGTGCTTGGTGGAGTTCTCCTGCCAATCCTCGGCCTTGGCCGGCATATCCTCGCTGGTCATGTAGCGCGACTTGGGGTTGCCCGGCGGGTTGAGGATGCTCTGGATATGACCGCTGCTCGACAGCACGAATTCCACTTTTCCACCAAACAGCTGTGCCGACTTGTAGCAGGACTTCCATGGGGTGATGTGGTCGTTGGTACCCGCCAGGGAAAAGATGTCGGCAGTGACCTGCTTGAGGTCGATCGGCGTGCCGCACACTTCCAGTGCATTGGGCCGGATCAACGGGTTGTTTTTGAACATCTCGATGAGGTCGCCGTGAAACGCCGCCGGTAGCCGCGTGGTGTCGTTGTTCCAGAACAGGATGTCGAATACCGGCGGCTCGTTGCCCAGCAGGTAGTTGTTGACCCAGTAGTTCCAGATCAGGTCGTTGGGGCGCATCCAGGCGAAGACCTTGGCCATGTCGCGGCCCTCGAGCACGCCAGCCTGGTAGGAGTGGCGCTTGGCCGCCTCCAGGGTCTGCTCGTCGACGAACAGCGCTACGTCGGTGTCCAGGGTGGTATCGAGCACGCTGACCAGCAGGGTCAGGGCGTTGACCTTCTTCTCACCGAGGGCGGCGTAGTGACCCAGCAGCGCGGTGCAGGTGATGCCGCCCGAGCAGGCACCCAGCATGTTCACGTCCTTGCTGCCAGTGATGGCCGTGACCACGTCCACCGCTTCCTTGAGCGCCTCGATGTAGGTCGACAGGCCCCACTCGCGTTGTTCCTTGGTGGGGTTGCGCCAACTGACGATGAAGGTCTGCACATTGCTGCGCAGGCAGAAGCGCGCCAGGCTCTTGTCCGGGCTGAGGTCGAAGACGTAGAACTTGTTGATCTGCGGCGGTACCACCAACAGCGGACGCTCGTGGACCTGCTCGGTGATGGGGCGGTACTGGATCAGTTCCAGCACGTCGTTGCGAAACACCACGGCGCCTTCAGTCACGCCCAGGCTCTTGCCGACTTCGAAGGCGCCCATGTCGACCTGGCTCGGCATCCCACCGTTGTGCACCAGGTCTTTGGCCAGGTGGGACAGGCCGTCCAGCAGGCTCTTGCCGCCGGTTTCGAAGAAGCGTTTGACCGCCGCCGGGTTGGCCGCCGAGTTGGTCGGGGCCATGGCTTCGGTCATCAGGTTGATCACGAAATGCCCGCGGCTGATGTCTTGGGGCGAAAGGCTGCTGTCGTCGATCCAGGCGTGCAGCTCCTTGCGCCACGCCAGGTAGGTTTGCAGATAACGTTTGTAGAGCGGGTTCTGGCTCCACGCCGGGTCGGCGAAGCGACGGTCATCGCTCGAAGGTTGCAGCGCGGATTTGCCGAACAGGACGTTCTTGAGTTCTACACCGAAATGGGCGACATGCTTGACGCTGTGCAGCGGTTGCTTGATGGCCTGGGTCAGCACCATTCGGGCAGAGGCCAGCAGATCTTTTCTGCGCAAGCCGACGACAGGATTCAACCCCAGGGTATTTTCCGAGGCCTGGTACTTCAGGTCATCGTTGTTCTTGTTGCTCATCTACGACGCTCCATTGTCCTTCAGACGAGTACCCGGACCGTGCCGTAAAGCCACACAGCCAATACCGGATACGCTGCTCGGGTGACCGTTAATTCCGCATCGAGGCCAATGAGGAAACTTGTGCAGGGAACCCGCAGGTTCCTTTGCAGGGAACTTGCCAGCTCCATTGGTTACCCGAGTTTAATTTTTTTCGCAAGCAGGCCAGTCATTGACGTTGCCGCGCGGGCATTCAAGCAGATGAGTCTAGAAAATTCGCCCTAAAGCGCCAGCCCGTGAGTTAGAGCATCAGCTTGACGACGGACTCGCTCGGGTCACGGGTTTTTCCGGCTGCCTTGAGCTCAGCAAGATAATCGTTCCACAAGTCTTGCTGGCGTACCGCCAACTGGTAGAGGTAGTCCCAGGTGAACAGTCCGCTGTCGTGGCCGTCGTCGAAGGTCAGTTTCAGTGCGTACTGGCCGGCCGGCTCGACCTTGCTCAGGCCGACGTTGAGCTTGCCGTATTGCAGGATGGGTTTGCCATGGCCCTGGACCTCGGCGGAAGGCGAATGCACCCGCAGGAACTCGGCGGGCAGGTGATATTCCTCGTCCGGCGCGTATTTGAGCGTCAGGGTCTTGGAGGCTTTGTGCAGGTTGATGGCGGTGGGGAGTTTGGTCATGGCCTCTGATCCGTCTCTGAAGGGAGCCTTGATCTGCAAAAACGACAAAGGTCCATGTGGGAGCGAGCTTGCTCGCGATAGCGGTTTGACAGTCAACGCATTGGTTGAATGATACGCCGCCATCGCGAGCAAGCTCGCTCCCACAGGTCCGAGCAAACCTGTCGGTGACTTACAGGATATACCGTGACAGATCTTCGTTCTGCGCCAATTCACCCAGGTGGCTGTTGACGTACTCGGCGTCGATGAGGATCGGCGCTTCGTTGTGGGCGCTGGCCAGATCGCCGGCGCTGAACGACACTTCCTCAAGCAGGCGTTCGAGCAGCGTATGCAGGCGACGGGCACCGATGTTCTCGGTCTTCTCGTTGACCTGCCAGGCGATCTGCGCCAGGCGCTTGATGCCTTCCGGGGTGAACTCGATGGTCAGGCCTTCCGTCTTGAGCAGCGCGCAATACTGTTCGGTGAGAGAAGCATGGGGCTCGCTGAGGATGCGTTCGAAGTCTTCCGGTGTCAGTGCCTTGAGTTCGACCCGGATCGGCAGGCGACCCTGCAGTTCCGGCACCAGGTCGCTCGGCTTGCTCAGGTGGAACGCACCGGAGGCGATGAACAGAATGTGGTCGGTCTTGACCATGCCCAGCTTGGTGTTGACCGTGCAGCCTTCGATCAGCGGCAGCAAGTCGCGCTGTACGCCTTCGCGGGAGACATCGGCGCCGCCGACATTGCCACGCTTGGCGACCTTGTCGATTTCGTCGATGAATACGATGCCGTGTTGCTCGACCGCTTCCAGCGCCTTGGCCTTCAACTCTTCTTCGTTGACCAGGCGGCTGGCTTCTTCATCGCGCACCAGCTTGAGCGCTTCCTTGACCTTGAGCTTACGGTTCTTGCGCTTGCCCTTGCCCATGTTGGCGAACAGGCTTTGCAACTGGTTGGTCATTTCTTCCATGCCCGGCGGCGCGGAAATATCGACGCCGGCCATTTCAGCCACTTCGATCTCGATTTCCTTGTCGTCCAGTTGACCTTCGCGCAGGCGCTTGCGGAACAGCTGGCGGGTGTTGGAGTCCTGGGTCGCGGCGGACTCGGCGTTGAAGCCCATGCGCGCCGGTGGCAGCAGGGCGTCGAGAATGCGTTCTTCGGCGGCATCTTCGGCGCGGTGGCGAACCTTGGTGATTTCCTGTTCGCGCAGCAACTTGATGGCGGCATCGGCCAGGTCACGGATGATCGACTCGACGTCGCGCCCCACATAGCCGACTTCGGTGAACTTGGTGGCTTCGACCTTGATGAACGGCGCGTTGGCGAGTTTGGCCAGGCGACGGGCGATCTCGGTTTTACCGACACCGGTCGGGCCGATCATCAGGATGTTCTTGGGGGTTACTTCGACGCGCAGCTCTTCGGGCAGCTGCATCCGCCGCCAGCGGTTACGCAGGGCGATGGCGACGGCGCGCTTGGCATCGTCCTGGCCGATGATGTGGCGGTTGAGTTCGTGGACGATTTCGCGGGGAGTCATGGACATAATAATTGGCGGTCCTCAAGCAAGAATGAGCCGTGGCGTGGTGGCCTGGACGGGCTTATTCCGCGAGATCCTGCTCCTCAATGGTTTGAGTGTGGTTGGTGAAGACACAGATGTCGCCGGCAATGCCCAGGGCAGTCTCGACGATCTCGCGGGCCGACAGGTCAGTCTTTTTTAGCAGGGCACTGGCCGCAGCCTGGGCGTAGGCGCCGCCGGAACCCATGGCGATCAGGCCATCCTCGGGCTCAACGACGTCACCGTTGCCGGTGATGATCAGCGAGGCGTCCTTGTTGGCGACCGCGAGCATGGCTTCGAGGCGGCTCAGGGAGCGGTCGGTACGCCATTCCTTGGCCAGTTCCACGGCGGCGCGAACCAGGTGGCCCTGATGTTTCTCAAGCTGGCCTTCGAAACGTTCGAACAGGGTGAACGCGTCGGCGGTGGCGCCGGCGAAACCGGCGATGACCTGGCCGTGATACAGGCGGCGGACTTTCTTCGCATTGCCTTTCATCACGGTGTTACCCAGTGAAACCTGGCCGTCGCCGCCCATGACGACTTTGCCATGACGGCGGACTGAAACGATGGTGGTCAAGGGAGAGTCTCCACGCAGCGGGGCGAAAATGCCCGGATGGAACTCATATGGGGGTGGCGTGGGTTTTTTCAACTGTGGGGGCGCAGAGGGGATGAGCGGTCTGCGGATGATCGCTCCCACGCAGAGCGTGGGAGCGATCAATGCATCTAGCGGCTCTGGCGTTGTTGTAACAACAGGTTGCTGAAACCGCTGCTGGCCAGTTGTTTCTGGGCCTTGGTCAGGTCTTCGCGGTTGCTGAACGGACCGACCAGTACCCGGTACCAGGTTTCGTCCTTCACAGTCCCGGACTCCACAGACACGGACTGCCCCAGCAGAATGATCTGCGCCCGCACTTTGTCGGCGTCGGCCTCCTTGCGAAACGAGCCGGCCTGGAGGAAGAACTTCGTCACCGGCGCTGCCTTCTGCACAGGCGGGGCCGGTGGCGGTGTGATGCCGGCCAGGGCCGCCTGGGCGCGGGCGGTATCGATTTTTGCTGCTTCGGCCGGGGTCACTGGGGTAGTGGGCACTTGCGGCGTCGGCAGGGTTTTCTCCGGCACGGCATCGGGCGGCACGATGACTTCCGATTCCGGCAGCAGGGTGTAGAAGTCGTATTTGGGCTTCACCGGTTGCGTCGGGCTCGGCGGAGTCTTGTTGGCCTCGGCGATGCGCGTGGCTTTCTGTTGCTCTTGCCGTACGCGCTTGACGTCATCGCCCTGGCCCGGCTCCAGCTTCATCAGAAACACAATGAAAGCGCCGACGGTCAGGCCGATGGCCATCCACAACCAGCCCGGAATCGGCTTTTTGGCCGGGGCTTGGTAACGACTGGCGCCGCGCTTGGGTGCAGGTTTTTTCTTGGCGGCCAACTTACATGCGCTCCAGGGTTTCCAGGCCCAGCAGTTCCAGGCCTTGCTTGAGCGTACGTCCGGTCAGCGCGGCGAGGCGCAGGCGGCTCTGCATTTGCTCTGGGGTTTGTGCGCTGAGGATCGGGCAGTTCTCGTAGAAGCTGGAGAACAGGCCGGCCACATCGTACAGGTATGCGCACAGAGTGTGCGGTGTGCCCTTGTCGGCAACGTTGTTCAGCACTTCACCGAACTGCGCCAGTTTGGCGGCCAGTTCCTGTTCCTGAGCAGCTTCAAGCACGATCTGGCCGTCCACTTCACTGAAGCTCTTGCCGAGCTTGCGGAACACTCCTGCCACGCGGGTGTAGGCATACAGCAGGTACGGCGCGGTGTTGCCTTCGAAATTGAGCATCAGGTCGAAGTTGAAGCTGTAGTCACTGGTGCGGTGCTTGGACAGGTCGGCGTATTTCACCGCGTCGATGCCCACGACCTTGGCGATCTTGCGCAGTTCGTCTTCGGCCAGGTCCGGGTTCTTGCCCTTGACCAGGGTGTAGGCGCGCTCCTGAGCTTCGGTCAGCAGGTCGATCAGCTTCACCGTGCCGCCATCGCGGGTCTTGAACGGACGACCGTCGGCGCCATTCATGGTACCGAAGCCCATGTGCTCCATTTCCATTGGGCGGGTTACGAAACCGGCCTGGCGCGCGACTTCGAACACCTGCTGGAAGTGCAGGGCCTGCCGCTGGTCGACGAAGTACAGGACCCGATCGGCCTTGAGCACGCCGTTGCGGTAGCGCACGGCTGCCAGGTCAGTGGTGGCATAGAGATAGCCACCGTCGGCCTTGACGATGATCACTGGCAACGGCTCGCCATCCGCGGTCTTGAACTGGTCGAGGAACACGCACTGGGCGCCGTTGCTTTCCACCAGCATGCCCTTGGCCTTGAGGTCGTTGACCACATTGATCAGGTCGTCGTTGTAGGCGCTTTCGCCCATCACGTCGGCCATGGTCAATTTGACGTTCAGCAGTTCGTAGATTTTCTGGCAGTGGGACAGGGAGATGTCCTTGAACTTGCTCCACAGCGCCAGGCATTCGGCATCGCCGGCCTGCAGCTTGACCACCAGGCCACGGGCGCGGTCGGCGAATTCGGGCGACTCGTCGAAGCGTTGCTTGGCGGCGCGGTAGAAGTTCTCCAGGTCCGACAGCTCGTCGCTGGTGATGGGGTTTTCCTGCAGGTAGGCCATCAGCATGCCGAACTGGGTGCCCCAGTCGCCGACGTGGTTCTGGCGGATCACCGTGTCGCCGAGAAACTCCAGGACCCGGGCCACGCCGTCGCCGATGATGGTAGAGCGCAGGTGGCCGACGTGCATTTCCTTGGCCAGGTTGGGGGCCGAGAGGTCGACCACGGTGCGCTGCAACGGGCCGGCCTTGCGCACGCCGAGGCGTGCGTCGGCCAGGGCCGCGTCCAGGCGGGAGGCCAGGGCCTGGGTGTTCTGGAAAAAGTTGATGAAGCCGGGGCCGGCAATGTCAGCCTTGCTGACGTTCTCATCGGCGGGCAACGCGGCGATGATTTTCTCCGCCAGGTCCCGCGGTTTCATGCCGGCCGGTTTGGCGAGCATCATCGCGATGTTGCTGGCGAAGTCACCGTGGGTCTTGTCGCGGGTGTTTTCGACCTGAATCGCCGGCGACAGGCCTTCTGGCAGCACACCTTCAGTGACGAGTTGGGCGATGGCTTGCTGGATGAGCTGGCGAATGGTGTCTTTCATGGTCTTCTCTTTCAACCGCAGGCGCGGCGGCGCTTCGATGCGCTGGTGGAAAAACTGGGCATTATCCGTGGCGAAGGCGGGCTTGCCAACTGTAGCGGGTCGGGTGGGGATATGTGGGGACTATTCTTGATGGCCTGGATGCACTCAGCCTACCTGTGGGGGCAAAGCTTGCGATCTGCTCAATCAATACAAATCCACCGGATCCACATCCAGCGACCAGCGTACCGCTCGCCCGCTGGGCATTTGTTCCAACAGCAACAGCCAGGCACTCAATAGCCGATGCAGCGGTGCCCGGGCATTGGCTTGTAATAAAAGTTGCGCCCGATAGCGCCCGGCCCGGCGCTCCATCGGAGCCGGAACCGGGCCCAATAGTTCTATGCCGGTGAGGTTCTGCTGCGCCAGCAAACGCTCGGCCTCGCTACAAGCTTCGTCGAGGAACGCTTCGGCCTGCCCCGGCTTATGTGCTTCGGCCCGCAACAGCGCCAGGTGCGCAAACGGTGGCAGACCGGCGCTGCGCCGTTCGCTCAAGGCCTGTTCGGCGAAGGCGAAGTAGCCTTGTTCAGTCAGCTGTATCAGCAGCGGGTGGTCGGCCAGGTGGGTCTGGATAATCACCTTGCCCGGCTCCTCGGCCCGCCCGGCGCGGCCCGCGACCTGGACGATCAACTGCGCCATGCGCTCGCTGGCGCGGAAGTCGCCGGAGAACAGCCCGCCGTCGGCGTCGAGGATCGACACCAGCGTGACCCGGGGGAAGTGGTGGCCTTTGGCGAGCATTTGCGTGCCCACCAGGATACATGGCTGGCCTTTCTGGATCGTGGCGAACAGCTGGTTCATCGCGTCCTTGCGCGAGGTGCTGTCGCGGTCCACCCGCAGCACCGGGTAATCGGGAAACAGGATGCCGAGTCGTTCTTCGGCGCGTTCGGTGCCGGCGCCGACTGGGCGCAAATCCACTTTGCCGCACTGCGGACAGTGCCTTGGCACTCGCTCGACGTGGCCGCAATGGTGGCAGCGCAGCTCGCCATGGCGTTGATGTACGGTCATCCGCGCATCGCAGCGTTCGCAACCGGACATCCAGCCACAGTCATGGCACAACAGCGTCGGGGCAAAACCCCGGCGGTTAAGGAATACCAAGACCTGTTGCCCGGCGGCCAGGGTCTGGCCGATGGCTTGCTGCATCGGCCCGGAAATGCCGCTGTCCAGCGGACGGCTTTTCACGTCCAGGCGCAGGAACCGCGGTTGCTTGGCGCCGCCGGCCCGTTCGTTCAGGCGCAGCAGGCCATAACGGCCGGTATAGGCGTTGTGCAGGCTCTCCAGGGACGGCGTCGCCGAGCCGAGGACAATGGGGATGTTTTCCTGGCGCGCGCGCACCAGTGCCAGGTCGCGGGCGTGGTAGCGCAGACCTTCCTGCTGCTTATAGGAGCCGTCGTGTTCTTCGTCGATGATGATCAGGCCTGGGTTCTTCATCGGTGTGAACAGGGCCGAACGGGTGCCGATGATGATGTCGGCCTCACCGTCCCGGGCGGCGAGCCAGGCTTCCAGGCGTTCGCGGTCGTTGACCGCCGAATGCACCAGGGCAATCCGGGCGTTGAAGCGCTGTTCGAAGCGCGCCAGGGTTTGCGGGCCGAGGTTGATTTCTGGAATCAGTACCAAGGCCTGCTTGCCGGCTTCCAGGGTCTGGCGGATCAGCTGTAGATAAACTTCGGTCTTGCCGCTGCCGGTGACGCCCGCCAGAAGAAAGGCGTGATAACTGTCGAAGCCGGCGCGAATCGCCTCGCAAGCAGCCCGCTGTTCGGTATTGAGCGGCAGTTCCGGTTGGGCCAGCCAATGTTCATGGCGCGCGCCGGGGGCGTGCCTGCGAACTTCCACTTGGACCAGGTCCTTGGCCAGTAGTAGATCGAGGCTGTCCTTGCTGAGCATCAGTTTGCTCAACAGTTGATGGGCTACCCCGTGGGGGTGCTGGGCCAGGGTCGCCAGGGCCTCGCGCTGGCGCGGCGCGCGGGCAATGCGCGGGTCGTCCAGCGAGGCGCCGGGTGTCACCGACCAGAACCGTTCCTGACGCGCCTCGGCCAGTTCGCCCTGGCGCAGCAGCACCGGCAGCGCCCAGCTCAAGGTGTCGCCGAGGCTGTGCTGATAATACTGGGAGGTCCACAGGCACAGCTTGAACAGCGACGCCGGCAAGGGGGGCGTGGCATCGAGCAGGGCCAGGGCCGGCTTGAGCTTGTCGGCTGGCACTTCGCTGTGGTCGGTGACCTCCACCAGAATCCCGATCATTTCCCGCCGGCCAAACGGCACCCGCAGACGCATGCCCGGGTGCAACTGGGCGCGCAGGACTCCGGCCGGGGCGCGGTAGTCGAACAGGCGGCGCAGTGGCGAAGGTAGGGCGAGGCGCAGAATGGCGTCGGGCACGCGGGGATCTCGGTAGGCGGACAAGTTCGCAAGGCTGAGCGCGATCGAATGTGGGAGCGAGCTTGCTCGCGATGGCGGCGTGTCCGGCAACATCCATGCGGCTGATTCACCGCTATCGCGAGCAAGCTCGCTCCCACAGGGATTGTGCTTGAGGGCGCGAGCCTAGCAGACGGTTGGTACAAGTCATAGCTTGCGTGATTGATGTTGTCTGGTAGAATCCGCGGCCTAATTACGTGCGGTATTCAACAATAGTGTTGGGTGGCGGCACGCTAGCCTGAGGAAAACAGCATGAAAACCGATATCCATCCGGAATACCCAGTAATTGCCGTGACTTGCAGCTGCGGCAACAAATTCGAAACGCGTTCGACCTTCGGCAAAGCCCTGGCGATCGACGTTTGCAACGAATGCCACCCGTTCTACACCGGTAAGCAAAAGACTCTGGATACCGGCGGCCGCGTTCAGAAGTTCGCCGATCGTTTCGGTGCTTTCGGCGCTACCAAAAAGGCCTGAGGCTAATCATTTTGGATGGTCGTCTCGACTGCTCCAGACTGATAAAGAAGGCGTCCCTTGTGGGCGCCTTTTTTGTGTCTGCGATTTGGCTGGCGGGCGCCCAGGCTTTCTGTCCGGCACCCTCGGGCCTTATCCAGGTGACGGTCCAGCGGGTGGTGGATGGCGACACCCTGCGCCTGACGGATGGTCGCAGTGTGCGCATGATTGGCCTCAATAGTCCTGAACTCGGTCGGCGGGGGCGTTCCGACGAGCCTTTTGCCGTGGTGGCTCGCCGGCGCCTCGAGACGCTGGTGGCTGCCGGTGGTGGGCGCGTGGGGTTGCTGCTTGGCAAGGAGGGCAAGGACCGTTACGGCCGCACCTTGGCCCATGTCTACAGCGTCGATGGCAATAATCTCGAAGCGCAATTGCTCGCCGAGGGGTTGGGTTTTCACGTGGCGGTAGCGCCAAATGTCGATCTGGTGGACTGCCAGCGTGCCGCCGAACGTCAGGCGCGTGAAGCGGGCCTGGGGTTGTGGAAACGCTCGCCGGTACTCAAGACGCGTCAGGTCAAGGCTTCGGGCTTCGCCGTGCTCAGTGGGCGGGTGAGTGAGGTCAGGCGCAATCGAGGCGGTGTTTGGCTTCAATTGCCGGATTCGGTTGTATTGCGCGTCGAATCCAATCTGCTTGGCCGCTTTGATATGGCCTCGCTTGAACGCCTCAAAGGCAGGCGAATTGAGGCGCGAGGCTGGGTCGTTGATCGTTCGCGGCGGGGCGGGCTTGAATCAGGTCAGGCGCGCTGGCTGCTGCCGTTGACCGATCCGGCCATGCTGAGTACGGTACCGCAATAAAAATTGTAGACATTTTACAGTCTGATTGTATGCATATAGCCCTTGTGTTTCGCGGCTCTTGGCCCAAAGTCGTAGGACGGGGCGCTTGACACGGGTGACTGGTCAGTCTTGTAGGGACTTTGCGAGGCGCGTATCCTCGGCGGTCCGTCTGTCCAACACAGTAAAAAGCGGAATGCCCACATGTCTGATCTGAAAACTGCCGCTCTCGAATATCACGCTAATCCTCGTCCAGGGAAGCTGAGTGTCGAGCTCACCAAGGCCACCGCTACTGCCCGCGATCTGTCGCTGGCCTACAGCCCCGGCGTAGCCGAACCAGTACGCGAAATCGCTCGCGACCCTGAGCTGGCCTACAAATACACCGGTAAGGGCAACCTGGTTGCAGTCATTTCCGATGGCACCGCGATTCTCGGTCTGGGTAACCTTGGCCCATTGGCTTCCAAGCCGGTCATGGAAGGCAAGGGTGTGCTGTTCAAGCGCTTCGCAGGCATCGATGTGTTCGACATCGAAGTCGACTCCGAAAGCCCGCAAGCCTTCATCGACACCGTCAAGCGTATCTCCATCACCTTCGGCGGCATCAACCTGGAAGACATCAAGGCGCCTGAGTGCTTCGAGATCGAACGTGCCCTGATCGAACAGTGCGACATTCCGGTGTTCCACGATGACCAGCACGGCACCGCGATCGTGACCGCGGCCGGTATGATCAACGCCCTGGAAATCGCTGGCAAAACCCTGCCTGAAGCCAAGATCGTCTGCCTCGGTGCCGGCGCTGCGGCCATCTCCTGCATGAAGTTGCTGGTGAGCATGGGCGCGAAAATCGAAAATATCTTCATGGTTGACCGTACCGGTGTGATCCACTCCGGCCGTGACGACCTGAACCAGTACAAGGCCGTGTTTGCCCACGCGACCGACAAGCGCTCCCTGGCCGACGCGCTGGACGGTGCCGACGTGTTCGTCGGCCTGTCGGGCCCGAACCTGCTGAGCGCGGAAAACCTGCTGCGCATGGCGCCGAACCCGATCGTGTTCGCGTGCTCGAACCCAGACCCGGAAATCTCCCCGGAGCTGGCTCACGCTACCCGCAACGACGTGATCATGGCTACCGGCCGTTCGGACTACCCGAACCAGGTCAACAACGTACTGGGCTTCCCGTTCATCTTCCGTGGTGCCCTGGACGTTCGCGCCAAACGCATCAACGAAGAAATGAAGGTCGCGGCTGCCAACGCTCTGCGCGAACTGGCCAAGCTGCCGGTGCCCCAGGAAGTGTGCGACGCCTATGGCGGCATCAAGCTGGAATTCGGTCGTGAGTACATCATTCCGAAACCAATGGACGCCCGCCTGATCACCCTGATCTCCGACGCTGTGGCCAAGGCTGCAATCGAGACTGGCGTAGCCACCCTGCCGTATCCGAAGAACTACCCGCTCAAGAGCGTGGATGACGTGTTCAACGGCTAAGTCGTTGTAGCGCTTCAACGAAAAACCCCGGCTCCTGTGAGTCGGGGTTTTTTATTGCCTGCCGATTCGTGTAACCGCCGGCAATCCCCTGTGGGAGCTTGCTCGCGATGACGGCGGGTCAGCTTGTATTGATGTTGAATGCCAGGCCGCAATCGCGAGCAAGCTCGCTCCCACAGGGTTGTGTGTTGATCATTGATCGTTCCCACGTTCTGCGTGGGAACAATCAAAAGCCCCACACTTCTTTCGAAGGTGGGGCTTTTGGATGAGGTCTGCTCAGAACAAATCGATCGGCGCCGCTTCGTCCGCCGGCAATGGGCTGCCCGGCGCAACACCATTGCCCAGCTCATTGACCGACGGCGGAGTGTCTTCACTCTTGAACAGTTCGAAGTACGCGCCCGGGGTGCCAGGGGTGGCGGCGCGACCGCTGACCGGGTCGACGCGCAGGCTGAGGATGCCTTCGGGCTCCGGCTGGGTGTGAGGCGGTTTGTCCTTGAGTGCGGCGCCCATGTAGCTCATCCAGATCGGCAGTGCGACCGTGCCACCGAACTCGCGACGGCCCAGGCTCTCGGGTTGGTCGAAGCCGGTCCAGACGGTGGTCACGTAGTCGGCGTTATAGCCCGAGAACCAGGCGTCCTTGGATTCGTTGGTGGTACCGGTCTTGCCCGCCAGGTCGGTGCGACCCAGGGCCAGGGCACGGCGGCCGGTGCCGAGCTTGATCACGTCCTGCAGCATGCTGTTGAGAATGTAGGTGGTGCGCCCATCGACAATGCGCTCGGCGACGGCGGGTGCTTGCGGCAGGCCCGGGGCTGTCGTGGCTTCGCCCGGTGTCGCATTGACCGTGAACGTCTGGGTGGCCGGCGCGGCTACGCCGTCGCTGGCCTGCTCACCGGTGGGCACCCGTGGCGGGTTGGCGACGAACAGCGTCTCGCCGTTGCGGCTTTCGATCTTGTCGATGATGTACGGAGTGATCTTGTATCCGCCGTTGGCGAACGTACTCCAGCCGGTGGCGATTTCCATCGGTGTCAGGGTCGCGGTGCCCAGTGCCAGGGACAGGTTGCGCGGCAGATCCTGCTTGTTGAAGCCGAACTTGCTGATGTAGTCGATGGTGCGGTCCACGCCCAGCGCCTGCAGCAGGCGGATCGACACAAGGTTGCGGGACTTGTACAGCGCTTCGCGCAGGCGGATCGGGCCCAGGAACGTATTGGTGTCGTTCTTCGGCCGCCAGACCTTGTCCAGGTATTCATCGACGAACACGATCGGCGCATCGTTCACCAGGCTGGCGGCGGTGTAGCCGTTGTCCAGAGCGGCGCTGTAGACGAATGGCTTGAAGCTCGAGCCCGGCTGGCGCTTGGCCTGCAATGCGCGGTTGTAGTTGCTTTGCTCGAAGGCGAAGCCGCCCACCAGCGAGCGGATGGCGCCGTCCTGCGGGTCGAGGGACACCAGCGCGCCTTGGGCAGCGGGGACTTGGCTGAACTTGAGGGTGTTGTCCGCCTGGCGCTGTACCCGGATCAGATCGCCAACCTGGGCCACGTCAGACGGCTGCCGGGGGTTGGCGCCCATGCTGTTGGTATTGAGGAACGGACGCGCCCATTTCATGCTGTCCCAGGCCACATGCTCTTCCAGCTCGCCGTTGCGGGTCAGCACCTTGATGCCATCCTTGTCCACCGAAGTGACGATGGCCGGTTCCAGGCCGCTGATGGGGCGCTGTTTGGTCAGCTCAAGGGCCCAGGCTTCCTTGGTCTTGCCCGGCAGGCGCGATTCAGGTCCACGGTAACCGTGGCGCTGGTCGTAGGTCATCAGGCCTTCGTGCAGGGCGGTGTTGGCCATTTCCTGCAAGTTGCTCGGTACCGTGGTGGTCACGCGGAAACCTTCGGTATAGGCATCGCTGCCATAGCGGCCGACCATCTCGGCGCGGGCCATCTCGGCGATGTACGGGGCGTTCACTTCCGGGGTTGGTACGTGATAGCTGGCGTTCAATGGCTCGTTGATCGCCGCGGTGTAGTCGGCTTCGCTGATCTTGCCGAGCTTGTACATGCGCCCCAGGATCCAGTCGCGCCGTTCTTTGCTGCGCGCCGGGTTGGCCAGCGGGTTGAAGCGCGACGGTGCCTTGGGCAGGCCGGCGATCATCGCCATCTGCGCCAGGCTTACATCACGGATCGACTTGCCGTAGTACACCTGCGCCGCCGCCTCGATGCCGTAGGCGCGGTTACCCAGGTAAATCTTGTTCACGTACAGCTCGAGGATTTCATCCTTGGTCAACTGCCGCTCTATTTGCAGGGCCAGAAGGATCTCGGTGGTCTTGCGCGAGAAGCTGCGCTCACTGGTCAGGAAGAAGTTCTTGGCCACCTGCATGGTGATGGTGCTGCCGCCGGACTGGATGTGTCCGCTCTTGACCAACTGGCTGGCGGCGCGCATCAGGCTGCCCGGATCGACGCCGTAGTGATTGGCGAAGTTGTCGTCTTCAGCACTTAGTAACGCATTGATGAAGTTGGGGGGAATGTCGGCGAAACGGATGGGTGTACGGCGCATTTCGCCAAATTCGGCGATCAACTTGTTGTCGCTGCTGTACACCCGCAGAGGAATCTGCAACTGAATACTTCTCAGCGCCTCCACGGACGGCAAACCCGGACTAAGGTAAAGAAACGCACCGCTCAGACCCAAGAGCAGTCCGCAGAAAACGGCGACGATGGACCATCCGAAAAATTTCAGCAGACGAATCAAGGCTTTTGGATATCCAGGCAAAGAATGAAAAAGACGCCAGGTGCAGGGAAGGACCCGTGCGTGCAGCAAAGCGAAAAAAAACGCTGGGCATTATAAGCATTTTTTTTCGTCGAAAACGCCATCCGGACGTCCGTCGGGCCGGGGTGATTGAACGCAATGCATATTAGAGAGTCCGTAACTCACGGATAGTCATAGGGAATTGGTAGTGCTACGACTCTTCAATAAAAAAGCCCATACGCTTCTGGGGATAGACATCAGCTCCACGTCGGTGAAGCTGCTTGAGTTGAGCCGCCAGGGCGACCGGTACCGCGTCGAGTCTTACGCGGTCGAACCATTGCCGGCCAACGCCGTGGTTGAAAAGAATATCGCCGAGCTCGAAGGGGTGGGGCAGGCATTGTCTCGGGTGCTGGCCAAGGCCAAGACACCCTCGCGCAACGTGGCCGTCGCCGTGGCCGGTTCAGCGGTAATCACCAAGACCATCGAGATGGACGCCGGGTTGTCCGACGATGACATGGAAAACCAGCTCAAGATCGAGGCCGACCAGTACATACCTTATCCGCTGGATGAGGTGGCCATCGATTTCGAAGTCCTCGGCCCGTCACCGCGTAGCACCGAGCGAGTCGAGGTGCTGCTGGCGGCCTGTCGCAAGGAAAACGTCGAGGTCCGCGAGGCTGCGCTGGCGCTGGCCGGGCTGACGGCCCGGGTGGTCGATGTGGAAGCCTATGCGCTGGAGCGCGCCTTTGGCCTGCTCGCCACGCAGCTGGCCGCGTCCCAGGAACGGCTGACGGTGGCGGTCATCGACATCGGCGCCACCATGACCACCCTCAGCGTGCTGCACAACGGGCGGATCATCTATACCCGCGAGCAATTGTTCGGTGGACGCCAGCTCACCGAGGAAATCCAGCGTCGCTATGGCCTGACGGCCGAACAGGCGGGCCTGGCAAAGAAGCAGGGTGGCCTGCCGGACGATTACCTCAGTGAGGTGCTGCAACCTTTTCGCGAGGCCTTGGTGCAACAGGTTTCGCGGTCCTTGCAGTTTTTCTTCGCTTCGGGCCAGTACAGCGCGGTTGACCATATTTTGTTGGCCGGGGGCTCGGCGTCGGTCGCAGGCCTGGATCGGTTGATCGAACAACGCCTGGGCACACCGACCCAGGTGGCCAACCCGTTTACCAACATGGCCCTGAGCAGCAAGGTGAATGCGGGCGCCTTGGCCAGTGATGCGCCGGCGCTGATGATTGCCTGCGGGCTGGCCCTCAGGAGTTTCGACTGATGGCGCGGATCAACCTTCTCCCCTGGCGCGAAGCGTTGCGCGAAGAACGTCGCAAACGCTTTTTGCTGGCATTGGTGGGGGCGCTGGTGGGGGCAGTGGGCTTGACCCTGATCGCAGTCCAGTACCTCAACAGTGCCATCGACCAGCAAGTGGCGCGTAACAGTCATCTCTCCGAGCAGATCGCCGTGCTCGACGAACGCATCAAGCAAATCAGCGAACTCAAAGCCCGGCGCCAGCAACTGCTGGAGCGCATGCGCATCATCCAGGATCTGCAGGGTAACCGACCGGTCAGCGGACGCATCTTCGACCAACTGGCGCGGACCCTGCCGGACGGAGTGTATTTCACCGAAGTGAAAATGGAAGACAAGACGCTCTCGATCAAAGGCGCTGCGGAATCGAACAACCGGGTTTCGGACCTCATGCGCAACCTGGACGCGTCGGACCTGTTCGATGCGCCCAGCCTGACGGAGGTTAAGGCCACCACGGCTGGGCAGCTCGACCAGGCCAATGTGTTCCAGCTGACGGTCCGCCAGACTCGTCCGGCCGATGGGGAGGACGCTCAATGAAGCCGGGGGAGTGGTTCGCCGCGCTGCGCAAGATCGACATCAGTGACCTGGATACCAACAACATCGGCGCCTGGCCGGCCCCAATCAAATGGCTGGCCGGTGCCTTGCTGGTGGTCCTGGTGCTGGGCCTGGGCTATAACTTTGCCTTGAGTGACCTGCAGAACCAGTTGCAGCAAGTGCGCCAGGAAGAAGATACCCTCAAGGCGCAGTTCGCGGGCAAGGCCCACATGGCTGCGAACCTGGAGCGCTACATCGAGCAGATGAAGCAGATGGAAACATCCTTTGGTGTGCTGTTGCGACAATTGCCCAGTGACACCGAGGTCCCGGGGCTGCTCGAAGACATTACCCGCACCGGCCTGGGCAGCGGCCTGGAGTTCGAGGAAATCAAACTGCTGCCCGAAGTCGCCCAGCCGTTCTACATCGAGCTGCCGATCCAGATCACCGTGACCGGCGGCTACCACGACCTGGCAACGTTCGTCAGCGGTGTGGCCGGGTTGCCCCGGATCGTCACGCTGCACGATTTCGAGATCGCGCCGATGGAGCCCGAGGCAGGCGCGAAGCTGCGCATGAGCATCCAGGCCAAGACCTACCGGTATAACGAGCAGGAGGCTCAGCCATGAAGCCGGCCTGCCGCATTTGCCTGCTGGCAGGACTGGTCGCGTTGGCTGGTTGCAACAATGACAGCGGTTTCGACGACCTGGACGCCTACATGAACGAAGTGCGCCTGCGCCCACCCGGCAAGATCGAGCCGACGCCGACGTTCAGGCCCTACGAAACCTTCACCTACAGCGCCGCCAACCTGCGCAGCCCGTTCACCCGGCAGGTCCGGGTGGACCAGGCCAATCGGCAGCAGGGCTCACGCAACGTCCGGCCCGACCCCAACCGAGTCAAGCAATACCTGGAAGGCTTCAACATCGAGCAATTTGAAATGGTCGGTACGATCTCCAATGTCAGCGGCTCCTTCGCGCTGTTACGCGGCGCAGGCGGGGTGCATCGGCTCAAGGTCGGTGACTATCTGGGACGCAACGACGGGCGAATTGTCGCCATCAGCGCCACCCAGGTCGATGTGGTCGAAATCGTTCCAGATGGCGAAGGTGCCTGGCTGGAGCGACCACGGACCATTCCTTTGAAAGAGCATTCATAGTGGAACTCGAACAATGAACAGGATTTTTTCTGCCCTCGGTATTTCGCTATGGATAGCGCTGTTGTCGCCGATGGTTCATGCGGCCAACCTGAAGACGCTGGATGTGGCGGCGTTGCCGGGTGACCGCATCGAGTTGAAACTCGCCTTCGATGGGCCGCCGCCGACGCCTCGGGGCTACACCACCGATCAGCCGGCCCGGATCGCGCTGGACCTGCCCGGCGTGAGTAATCAACTGGCCAGTAAGCGCCGTGACCTGGGCGGTGGCAACGCACGCAGTGCCACCGTGGTCGAGGCGGGCGACCGTACGCGGCTGATCATCGGCCTTACCCAACTGGCGCCGTATGACACCCGGATCGAAGGCAACAACCTGTTCGTGGTGGTTGGCAAAGGCATCGCGCCCAAGGCCACGACCCAGGCTGCGCGTCCGGCGGTTGCCAGTGCCGCGCCTGCCAGGGCCAGCGCGCCGGTGGGCAAGGCTATCCGTGGCGTGGATTTCCAGCGCGGAACCCAGGGTGAAGGCAATGTGGTGATCGATCTGTCGGACCCTTCCATCGCTCCGGACATCCAGGAGCGTGAAGGCAAGATCATCCTCAATTTCGCCAGGACCCAGTTGCCCGAGCCGCTGCGGGTGCGCCTGGACGTCAAGGACTTCGCCACCCCGGTGCAGTTCGTCAATGCCATTGCCGGCGGCGACCGGGCGACCATCAGCATCGAACCCAGCGGCACCTTCGATTATTCCACCTACCAGACCGACAACAAGCTGACCGTCAGCGTCCGGCCGATGACGGTAGAGGACCTGCAAAAACGCAATTCCGATCGCGCCGCCTACAGCGGTGAGAAACTCTCGCTGAACTTCCAGGACATCGAAGTGCGTTCGGTCCTGCAACTGATCGCCGATTTCACCAATTTGAACCTGGTGGCAAGTGACACGGTGCAGGGCGGCATTACCCTGCGGCTACAGAACGTGCCTTGGGATCAGGCGCTGGACTTGGTGCTCAAGACCAAAGGGCTGGATAAGCGCAAGGTCGGCAACGTGCTGCTGGTGGCCCCGGCCGATGAAATCGCGGCGCGCGAGCGCCAGGAGTTGGAGTCCCAGAAGCAGATTGCCGACCTGGCGCCGCTGCGGCGTGAGTTGCTGCAGGTCAATTACGCGAAGGCCGCGGACATCGCCAAGCTGTTCCAGTCGGTGACCAGTGCCGAAGCGAAAGCCGATGAGCGCGGCACGATCACGGTGGATGAGCGTACCAACAACATCATTGCCTACCAGACCCAGGACCGCCTCGACGAGCTACGCCGGATCGTGGCGCAGCTGGATATTCCGGTGCGCCAGGTGATGATCGAGGCGCGGATCGTCGAGGCCAACGTCGATTACGACAAAAGCCTGGGTGTGCGTTGGGGCGGTTCGATCCAGAACAAGGGCAACTGGAGTTCCTCCGGGGTCACCACCGGCGACTCCACCACCATTGGCACGCCGGGCAGCACCAGCACCAACCAGCCATTTGTCGATCTGGGCGCGTCGGGTAACACCTCTGGAATCGGCATTGCGTTCATTACCGACAACGTGCTGCTGGATCTGGAGCTGACGGCCATGGAGAAAACCGGCAACGGCGAAATCGTCTCCCAGCCCAAGGTGGTGACGTCCGACAAGGAGACGGCCAAAATCCTCAAGGGCACGGAGATTCCTTATCAGGAAGCCAGCTCCAGCGGTGCTACCTCGGTGTCGTTCAAGGAGGCCTCGCTGTCGCTGGAGGTGACCCCGCAGATCACCCCGGACAACCGCATCATCATGGAGGTCAAGGTCACCAAGGATGAGCCGGACTACCTGAACAAGGTAAATGATGTGCCACCGATCAAGAAAAACGAGGTCAACGCCAAGGTCCTGGTCAATGATGGCGAGACCATTGTGATTGGCGGGGTTTTCTCAAATACTCAGAGCAAGGTTGTAGATAAGGTGCCATTTCTTGGCGATGTGCCGTATCTTGGCCGCCTTTTCCGGCGTGATGTGGTTTCGGAGACAAAATCCGAGCTGCTGGTGTTCCTCACTCCGCGTATCATGAACAACCAGGCGATTGCTGTGAGTCGTTGATTCTGTGCGAAATTTGATTCTTGTTGGGCCGATGGGCGCTGGAAAAAGCACCATCGGCCGTTTGCTGGCCAAAGAGCTGCGCCTGCCATTCAAAGATTCCGACAAGGAAATTGAATTGCGCACGGGCGCCAATATCCCATGGATTTTCGACAAGGAAGGCGAACCGGGCTTTCGTGACCGTGAGCAGGCGATGATCGCCGAGCTGTGCGCGTTCGATGGCGTGGTGCTGGCCACGGGCGGCGGCGCGGTCATGCGCGAAGCCAATCGTCGGGCGCTGCATGCCGGCGGACGAGTGGTCTACCTGCACGCCTCCGTCGAACAGCAGGTCGGACGCACCGCCCGGGACCGCAACCGACCGTTGTTGCGCACCGCCGACCCGGCCAAGACCCTGCGGGACCTGCTGGAACTGCGCGATCCGCTGTACCGGGAAATCGCCGATCTGGTGGTGGAGACCGACGAGCGGCCGCCGCGGATGGTGGTGCTGGACATTCTCGAGCGCCTGCAGCAGCTGCCTCCCCGTTAATGCGCCTCGCGAAATGCGCTATCCTCGACGTCCCGTCGGGGCCCGCCTGGAGCGTGGCGGATAGCCATCTCAAGGCGCCAGGGCAAGCACCCGGGGCTTTCGTTAATTGCAGGCAGGACGCCTGATTCCATCTTCACTGTGGGGACACATGCAGACACTTAAGGTCGACCTGGGCGAGCGCAGCTACCCGATTCACATTGGCGAAGGTTTGCTGGACCAGCCCGAACTGCTGGCGCCGCATATTGCCGGGCGGCAAGTGGCGATCATCTCCAACGAGACCGTCGCGCCTCTGTATCTGGAGCGCCTGGCCCGCAGCCTGTCGGCCTTCTCGGTCATTTCCGTGGTGTTGCCCGACGGTGAGGCGTTCAAGACCTGGGAAACCTTGCAGCTGATTTTCGATGGCCTGCTGACTGCGCGGCATGACCGTCGTACCACGGTGGTCGCCCTGGGTGGCGGGGTGATTGGCGACATGGCCGGTTTTGCCGCCGCCTGCTATCAGCGCGGCGTCGATTTCATCCAGATTCCCACCACGCTGCTGTCCCAGGTCGACTCGTCGGTAGGCGGCAAGACCGGGATCAACCATCCGCTGGGCAAGAACATGGTCGGTGCTTTCTATCAGCCCAACGTGGTGCTGATCGATACCGCCACCCTCAATACCTTGCCGGCCCGCGAACTCTCTGCCGGGCTGGCGGAAGTCATCAAGTACGGGCTGATCTGCGACGAGCCGTTCCTGGGCTGGCTCGAAGATAACGTCGATCGCTTGCGTGCGCTGGATCAAACGACCCTGACCTACGCCATCGAGCGCTCCTGCGCCGCCAAGGCCGCCGTGGTGGGTGCCGATGAGCGTGAGTCGGGGGTTCGCGCCACGCTCAACCTGGGCCACACCTTCGGCCATGCCATCGAAACCCACATGGGCTATGGTGTCTGGCTGCATGGCGAGGCAGTTGCGGCCGGCACGGTCATGGCCCTGGAGATGTCTGCGCGTCTGGGCTGGATCAGTGAGCAGGAACGCGATCGCGGTATCCGTCTATTCCAGCGCGCCGGCCTGCCGGTGGTTCCGCCCGAGGAAATGACTGAGGCGGATTTCCTTGAACACATGGCAATCGACAAAAAAGTGATCGACGGTCGTCTGCGCCTGGTGCTGCTGCGCCACATGGGCGAAGCGGTGGTGACCGACGATTATCCGAAAGAGGTTCTACAGGCCACGCTGGGAGCGGACTACCGCGCCCTGGCTCAGCTTAAAGGTTAATAAGATTCCGATGACTAGTTTGCATGCCGACGAGGCTTTCCTCGGCCATTTCCAGTTGAGTCATGACCCTTTCGCTCCACGGGTCCCGGGCTTCAAATTCTTTCCCGCCCAGCGCAAGCCGGTGCTGGGCCAGTTGCATCACCTGGCCCGCTACAGCCAACTGCTCCTGGTGGTTACCGGCCCCCAGGGCAGCGGCAAGACCTTGCTGCGCCAGGCCCTGGTGGCCAGCACCAACAAGCAGTCGGTGCAAAGCGTGGTGGTCTCGGCCCGTGGTGCCGGTGACGCCGCCGGTATATTGCGCCAGGTGGCCCAGGCGCTGAACGTCGCCCAGGCCGAGATCGGCGCGATTCTCGATCAGATCGTGCAACTGGCGCTGACCGGGCAGGAAGTCTATCTGCTGGTGGACGACGCCGAGCAGCTCGACGAGTCGGCCCTGGAAGCCCTGCTGGCCCTGGCCGCCGGGGCGCCGGAAGGTCGTCCCCATGTGTTCCTGTTCGGAGAGTCGTCGCTGATCGCCGATCTGGATCAACTGAACCTTGAGGAAGAGCGCTTCCACGTCATCGAGCTGGCGCCCTACACCGAAGAGGAAACCCGTGAATACCTGGCCCAGCGTCTTGAGGGCGCGGGTCGGGGTATCGAACTTTTCACCGCCGATCAGATCTCTGAGATTCACGAGAGCTCCGATGGCTGGCCTGGCACCATCAACCAGGTTGCCCGAGATGCTCTGATCGAAGTCATGATTGCCAGCCGCTCTGCGGTGAAGCGTCCAAGTATGGGGTTCAACATGCCGAAGAAACACGTATTGGCGATTTCCGCCGTGGTCGTGGTCGCGGTCGCCGCCGCCTGGCTGATGCCGGGTCGCAACAAGGCACCGACCACGGGCGCACCTGCCAACGAACAGGCACAACTGCCCCTCGGTCAGGGCACGCCACAACCCAACGGTGGTGCGCCGGCAGTGGAATTTGCCGGTAACACCCAGCCGATGCCGCTGCCGTTGGTCGGCCAGTCGCAACCGGTCATGCGTGGTCCCCTGGCCGAAGCCGCGGGTGGCATCACCGAAGGCGACGACGGCGCAGCGCCGCCGATCGACGACAGCAGCGATGTGCCGCCGACCGTGACCACCACTGCACCGCCCGCAGGCGTGCCGGCTGGCCCGGCGCCATCGCCTGCCCCGACCGCCAAGCCGACTCCAGCCCCGACCCAGTTGGCTAGCGCCAAGCCTGCTCCTGCGCCGGCCGCGAAACCGACGCCAGCGCCAGCTCCAGCGACCAAGCCTGCCGCTACCCCGGCCAAGGCCACGGGCGGTAGCTGGTACGCCGGCCAGGCTCCGAGCAACTACGTGGTGCAGATCCTCGGCACCAGCTCCGAAGCCACGGCGCAGAACTTCGTCAAGGAACAGGGCGGCGAGTACCGGTATTTCAAGAAAGTGCTCAACGGCAAGCCGCTGTACGTCATCACCTATGGCAGCTTTGCCAGTCGTGATGCAGCCGTTTCCGCCATCAAGGCCTTGCCAGCGAAGGTTCAGGCTGGTAAACCTTGGCCTCGCACTGTCGCCAGCGTCCAACAGGAACTGGCTGCAACTCGCTGAAGATTCGGTGGCCTTACCCAGGCCGCCTCTCCCGGCAACCTCAAAATTTCCGCAGGGGCGAGCGACCTTTCAGGCCGCGCGCCTTGTGGTGTCTGCGTCACAGTAGCGTTTGAGTCGTAGCGGTCGAACCCAAAAAAGTTTTGACTAGCACAGCATATAGCTTTAAACCTTTCACAAATGCGACATGGATTTGCGACAGTTCGTCGTCAAATTTGTGAGCCTCTGTGTCGGTGTGTACAATGACCTCCCTTTTGCCCCCGCAAAGCTGGCGTACGTTCGGCGCGGCATGCAACTGGTTGAATTGAAAAGAAATTTGCCTCGATAAGGGGCAGCCTGGTGAGAAAGTGTCTATGAAAGCAGGTCTGTACCAACCAGATGAATTCAAGGATAACTGTGGTTTCGGCCTGATAGCCCATATGCAGGGCGAGGCGAGCCACACCCTTTTGCAAACGGCCATTGAGGCCCTGACCTGCATGACCCACCGCGGTGGGATCAACGCCGACGGCAAGACCGGTGACGGTTGCGGCTTGCTGATTCAAAAGCCTGACGAGTTCCTGCGTGCCATTGCCCAGGAAACGTTTGGCGTGACCCTGCCCAAGCAGTACGCCGTGGGCATGGTGTTCTTCAACCAGGACCCGGTGAAGGCGCAAGCGGCTCGCGAGAACATGAACCGCGAGATCCTGGCCGCCGGCCTGCAACTGGTGGGTTGGCGCAAAGTGCCGATCGACACCAGCGTCCTCGGCCGCCTTGCCCTCGAGCGCCTGCCGCAGATCGAGCAGGTGTTCATCGCTGGCGATGGCCTGAGCGACCAGGACATGTCGATCAAGCTGTTCAGCTCCCGTCGTCGCTCGTCGGTGGCCAACGCCGCTGACACCGACCACTACATCTGCAGCTTTTCCCACAAGACCATCATCTATAAAGGCCTGATGATGCCGGCGGACCTCACCGCCTTCTATCCGGACCTGAGCGACGAGCGCCTGAAAACCGCGATTTGCGTGTTCCACCAGCGCTTCTCCACCAATACCCTGCCGAAATGGCCGCTGGCCCAGCCATTCCGCTTCCTTGCCCACAACGGCGAGATCAACACCATTACTGGCAACCGCAACTGGGCCGTGGCCCGTCGCACCAAGTTCGCCAATGACCTGATGCCGGACCTCGAAGAACTCGGCCCGCTGGTCAACCGCGTGGGCTCGGACTCCTCGAGCATGGACAACATGCTGGAACTGATGGTGACCGGTGGCATCGACCTGTTCCGTGGCGTGCGCATGCTGGTGCCGCCGGCCTGGCAGAACGTCGAGACCATGGACCCGGACCTGCGGGCCTTCTACGAATACAACTCCATGCACATGGAGCCGTGGGATGGCCCGGCCGGTATCGTCATGACCGACGGTCGCTACGCCGTGTGCCTGCTGGACCGTAACGGTCTGCGCCCGGCGCGCTGGGTCACCACCACCAACGGGTTCATCACCCTGGCTTCGGAAATCGGTGTCTGGAACTACCAGCCCGAGGACGTCATCGCCAAGGGCCGCGTAGGCCCTGGCCAGATCTTTGCCGTGGACACCGAAACCGGCCAGATCCTCGACACCGACGCGATCGACAACCGCCTCAAGTCCCGTCATCCGTACAAGCAATGGCTGCGCAAGAATGCCCTGCGCATCCAGGCAACCATGGAAGACAATGACCACGGTTCGGCTTTCTACGACGTCGATCAGCTCAAGCAGTACATGAAGATGTACCAGGTGACGTTCGAAGAGCGTGACCAGGTGCTGCGTCCGCTCGGCGAGCAGGGCTACGAAGCGGTCGGCTCCATGGGTGACGACACGCCGATGGCCGTGCTGTCGCAGCGCGTGCGCACGCCGTACGACTATTTCCGCCAGCAGTTCGCCCAGGTGACCAACCCGCCGATCGACCCGCTGCGCGAAGCGATCGTCATGTCCCTGGAAATCTGCCTCGGTGCCGAGCGCAACATTTTCCAGGAATCGCCGGAGCACGCCTCGCGCGTGATCCTCAGCTCGCCGGTCATTTCTCCGGCCAAGTGGCGCTCGCTGACCAACCTCGACCGTCCGGGCTTCGCGCGCCAGGTCATCGACCTGAACTACGACGAAAGCGTCGGCCTGGAAGCGGCGATCCGCAACGTCGCCGATCAGGCTGAAGAAGCCGCGCGCGCCGGGCGCACCCAGATCGTGCTGAGCGACCGCCACATTGCGCCGGGCAAACTGCCGATCCACGCCTCGCTGGCCACCGGTGCGGTGCACCACCGCCTGACCGAAAAAGGCCTGCGCTGCGACTCCAACATCCTGGTGGAAACCGCTACTGCCCGCGATCCGCATCACTTCGCGGTGCTGATCGGTTTCGGCGCCTCGGCGGTGTATCCGTTCCTGGCCTACGAAGTGCTGGGCGATCTGATCCGCACCGGTGAAGTGCTGGGCGACCTCTATGAGGTGTTCAAGAACTACCGCAAGGGCATCACCAAGGGCCTGCTCAAGATCCTGTCGAAGATGGGCATCTCGACCATCGCCTCGTACCGTGGCGCGCAACTGTTCGAGGCCATCGGCCTGTCGGAAGAGGTCTGCGAGCTGAGCTTCCGTGGCGTGCCGAGCCGCATCAAGGGTGCGCGCTTCGTCGACATCGAAGCCGAGCAGAAAGCCCTGGCGGCCGAAGCCTGGAGCCCGCGCAAGCCGATCCAGCAGGGTGGCCTGTTGAAGTTCGTCCATGGCGGCGAATACCACGCCTACAACCCGGACGTGGTCAACACCTTGCAAGCGGCCGTGCAGCAGGGCGACTACAGCAAGTTCAAGGAATACACCTCGCTGGTGGACAACCGTCCGGTGTCGATGATCCGCGACCTGCTCAAGGTCAAGACCCTCGACACGCCGCTGGACATCAGTGAAGTGGAACCGCTGGAATCGGTGCTCAAACGCTTCGATTCCGCCGGTATCTCCCTCGGCGCCCTGTCCCCGGAAGCCCACGAAGCCCTGGCCGAAGCCATGAACCGCCTTGGTGCGCGTTCCAACTCCGGTGAAGGCGGCGAAGACCCGGCGCGCTATGGCACCATCAAGAGTTCGAAAATCAAGCAGGTTGCCACTGGCCGCTTCGGTGTGACGCCGGAATACCTAGTCAACGCTGAAGTGCTGCAAATCAAGGTGGCCCAGGGCGCCAAGCCTGGTGAGGGCGGCCAACTGCCCGGTGGCAAGGTCAACGGCCTGATCGCCAAGCTGCGTTATGCCGTGCCTGGCGTGACCCTGATCTCGCCGCCGCCGCATCACGACATCTACTCGATCGAAGACTTGTCGCAACTGATCTTCGACCTCAAGCAGGTGAACCCGAAGGCGCTGGTCTCGGTGAAACTGGTGGCGGAAGCGGGCGTCGGCACCATCGCTGCCGGTGTGGCCAAGGCCTATGCCGACCTGATCACCATTTCCGGCTACGACGGAGGCACCGGCGCATCGCCGCTGACCTCGATCAAGTACGCCGGTGCGCCGTGGGAACTGGGCCTGGCTGAAACCCACCAGACCCTGCGCGGCAACGATTTGCGCGGCAAGGTCCGGGTGCAGACCGACGGTGGCCTGAAAACCGGCCTGGACGTGATCAAGGCGGCCATTCTCGGCGCTGAGAGCTTCGGCTTTGGCACCGCGCCGATGATCGCCCTGGGCTGCAAGTACCTGCGCATCTGTCACCTGAACAACTGCGCCACCGGCGTGGCAACCCAGAACGAAAAGCTGCGCAAGGACCACTACATCGGTACCGTCGACATGGTGGTGAATTTCTTCACCTACGTGGCCGAAGAGACCCGCGAATGGCTGGCGAAGTTGGGCGTGCGCTCGCTCGAAGAACTGATCGGCCGTACTGACCTGCTGGAAGTGCTCGAGGGCCAGACCGCCAAGCAGCATCACCTGGACCTGACCCCGTTGTTGGGCAGCGATCACATTCCGGCAGACAAGCCACAGTTCTGCCAGGTAGACCGCAACCCGCCGTTCGACAAGGGTGAGCTGGCCGAGAAGATGGTCGACATGGCCGCTGCGGCGATCAACGACCTGAGCGGTGCCGAGTTCGCCTTGGATATCTGCAACTGCGACCGCTCCATCGGCGCACGGATCTCCGGCGAAATCGCGCGCAAGCACGGCAACCAGGGCATGGCCAAGGCGCCGATCACCTTCCGTTTCAAGGGCACGGCCGGCCAGAGCTTCGGCGTCTGGAACGCCGGTGGCCTGGACATGTACCTGGAAGGCGACGCGAACGACTACGTGGGCAAGGGCATGACCGGCGGCAAACTGGTCATCGTTCCACCCAAGGGCAGCATCTACAAGACTCAGGACAGTGCCATCATCGGCAACACCTGCCTCTACGGTGCTACGGGCGGCAAGCTGTTCGCCGCCGGCACCGCAGGCGAGCGTTTTGCCGTGCGTAACTCCGGCGCCCACACTGTGGTAGAAGGCACCGGCGATCACTGCTGCGAGTACATGACCGGTGGTTTTGTCTGCGTGTTGGGCAAGACCGGTTACAACTTCGGCTCTGGCATGACTGGCGGTTTCGCCTATGTGCTCGACCAGGACAACACCTTCGTTGACCGGGTCAACCACGAACTGGTGGAAATCCAGCGGATCAGCGGCGAGGCGATGGAAGCCTACCGCAGCCACCTGCAACGTGTGCTGGATGAATACGTCGAGGAAACCAACAGCGAGTGGGGACGTAACCTCGCCGAAAACCTCGATGACTATCTGCGTCGTTTCTGGCTGGTCAAGCCCAAGGCTGCCAACCTGAAATCGTTGCTTTCCAGCACTCGTGCCAACCCGCAGTGATATGCGCCTGAAGAGTTTGATGAGGTTTTAACAATGGCTGAACGTCTGAATAACGACTTCCAGTTCATCGATGTCGGGCGCAAGGATCCGAAGAAGAAACTGTTGCGTCAACGCAAGAAAGAGTTCGTGGAAATCTACGAGCCTTTCAAACCCCAGCAGTCGGCCGATCAGGCCCACCGCTGCCTGGGTTGCGGTAACCCGTACTGCGAATGGAAGTGCCCGGTGCACAACTTCATTCCAAACTGGTTGAAGCTGGTGGCCGAGGGCAACATCCTCCAGGCCGCCGAGCTGTCCCACCAGACCAACACCCTGCCGGAAGTCTGCGGTCGGGTGTGCCCGCAGGATCGCCTGTGCGAAGGTGCGTGCACCCTCAACGACGGTTTTGGCGCGGTGACCATCGGTTCGGTGGAGAAGTACATCACCGACACCGCGTTCGCCATGGGCTGGCGCCCGGACATGTCCAAGGTCAAGCCGACCGGCAAGCGTGTGGCGATCATCGGTGCCGGCCCGGCGGGCCTGGGCTGTGCCGACGTGCTGGTGCGCGGCGGCGTGACCCCGGTGGTGTTCGACAAGAACCCGGAAATCGGTGGCCTGCTGACCTTCGGTATCCCCGAGTTCAAGCTGGAAAAGACCGTGCTGAGCAATCGCCGCGAAGTCTTCACCGGCATGGGCATCGAGTTCCGCCTGAACACCGAGGTGGGCAAGGACGTGACCATGGAGCAACTGCTCGAAGAATATGATGCGGTATTCATGGGCATGGGCACCTACACCTACATGAAGGGCGGCTTTGCCGGTGAGGACCTGCCGGGCGTCTACGACGCACTGGATTTCCTGATCGCCAACGTCAACCGCAACCTGGGCTTTGAAAAGTCGCCGGAAGATTTCGTCGATATGAAAGGCAAGAAGGTCGTGGTACTGGGCGGCGGTGACACGGCGATGGACTGCAACCGTACTTCGATTCGCCAGGGCGCCAAGTCGGTGACCTGCGCCTACCGTCGTGACGAAGCCAACATGCCCGGCTCGCGCAAAGAGGTGAAGAACGCCAAGGAAGAAGGCGTGAAATTCCTCTACAACCGCCAGCCGATCGCCATTGTCGGTGAAGACAAGGTCGAAGGCGTGAAGGTGGTCGAGACCCGTCTCGGCGAGCCGGACGCCCGTGGCCGCCGCAGCCCCGAGCCGATCCCCGGTTCCGAAGAGATCATCCCGGCCGACGCCGTGGTCATCGCCTTCGGCTTCCGCCCGAGCCCGGCACCGTGGTTCGAGCAGTTCAGCATCCAGACCGACAGTCAGGGCCGCGTCGTGGCCCCGGAACAAGGCCAGTACAAGCACCAGACCAGCAACCCGAAGATCTTCGCCGGTGGCGACATGGTCCGCGGTTCCGACCTGGTGGTGACAGCGATCTTCGAAGGCCGTAATGCGGCGGAAGGGATCCTGGATTACCTGGGGGTCTGATCATTTCCTGAATTGGAATGCGATCAAATGTGGGAGCGAGCTTGCTCGCGATAGCGGCGAATCAGTCGACGAAAATGTTGACTGTGATGCCCTCATCGCGAGCAAGCTCGCTCCCACAGTGGTTTTTGGTGTTGCCTGATACCGCGACAAATTGCCCCGATAGATAAAAGGCACGGCTCTTGCCGTGCCTTTTGCCTCGCGCTCTGAGAAAATGCCCGCACTTTTTTTCCGGATGCCGACATGACTGCCCTGAAGAACGACCGTTTCCTTCGCGCCCTGCTCAAGCAACCCGTAGACGTCACCCCGGTGTGGATGATGCGCCAGGCCGGTCGCTACCTGCCGGAGTACCGCGCCAGTCGCGCCAAGGCCGGTGACTTCATGAGCCTGTGCATGAACCCCCAGTTCGCTTGCGAAGTGACCATGCAACCGCTGGATCGCTATCCGCAGCTGGACGCGGCGATCCTGTTCTCCGACATCCTCACCATCCCCGACGCCATGGGTCAGGGCCTGTACTTCGAGACCGGCGAAGGCCCGCGCTTCAAGAAAGTCGTCAGTACCCTGGCCGACATCGAAGCGCTGCCGATTCCCGATCCGCAGAAGGACCTGGGCTACGTCATGGACGCGGTCAGCACCATCCGCCGCGAGCTCAACGGTCGTGTGCCGCTGATCGGCTTCTCCGGTAGCCCATGGACCCTGGCCACCTACATGGTCGAAGGTGGCTCGTCGAAGGACTTCCGCAAGACCAAGGCGATGCTCTACGACAACCCGCAAGCCATGCACCTGTTGCTGGACAAGTTGGCGCAGTCGGTCACCTCTTACCTCAACGGCCAGATCCTGGCCGGTGCGCAAGCGGTGCAGATCTTCGATACCTGGGGCGGCAACCTGTCGGCGGCGGCGTACCAGGAGTTTTCCCTGGCCTACATGCGCAAGATCGTCAGCGGCCTGATCCGCGAGCATGAAGGTCGTAAAGTGCCGGTGATCCTGTTCACCAAGAACGGCGGCCTATGGCTGGAAAGTATCGCCGATGCCGGCGCCGACGCCCTGGGCCTGGACTGGACCTGCGACATTGGCAACGCCCGCGAGCGCGTAGGGCATAAAGTCGCCTTGCAAGGCAACATGGACCCGACCGTGCTTTACGCCAAGCCGGAAGCCATCCGCGCCGAAGTTGGACGCATCCTCGCCAGCTACGGCAGTGGCAGCGGCCACGTGTTCAACCTCGGCCACGGCATCACCCCGGAAGTCGATCCGGAACACGCCGGTGCTTTCCTGAGGGCGGTGCACGAGTTGTCGGCGCAATACCACCAGTAATCGCTGTCCAGCGTCACCCCGCCTGTCCGGACCCGTGCCGGACAGGCTTTTTTTTGCCTGTTTTTTATTTGTTAAATGTAAAGCGTCAGTTGTTTTGTCTGATGTGTCTGTTTGGTTTGTTTGATAGTTATTTCCGTTCGTAAGAAGTTTCTCAAACTATGTAAGAGAAAAAGCTTCAGAGATCATTCCTTCTATTTTGAGAGATTTTTCCTACATAGGAACTGTTCAACTTTCTATAAGGTTCGGCGCTTGTGAGGTCTGGCGCTGAACGATCCGGCGGGCCTTTCAAGATGACGGTAATTCGTCTTTCAATCTCGATGAGTAGTCTGGAACTTATATGAAAAACAACTTCAATAGGGGCAATGTATTAACGGGGTGTGCTTCGTCGTTAGTTCTGTTGTCGGCCATGGTGGCGTCCCAAGGTGTGCATGCACATGGTTTCGTCGACGTGCCACCTTCTCGCGCACTGTTGTGCCAGAAAGGTGTCAACCTAAACTGCGGTGGCGCGCAATACGAGCCGCATAGTACCGGCGAGACCTTCAAGGGTTTCCCGAATGGTGCAGGTGGCGGGCCGCTGCAAGGCCCTATCGACGGCAAAATCGCCAGCGGCGGCAACGCCAACTTTTCTGCCCTTGATGCGCAATCGGCTTCGCGCTGGCACCTGACCGAAATCAGGGACCGCAACATTACCTTTCAATGGCAATATATCGCGCCGCACCGGACGAGCAAACACGAATACTTCATTACCCGCGACGGTTGGAACCCGAACCAAGCGCTCAAGCGCTCCTCGTTCGACAGCACGCCGTTCTGTACGGTGGATGGCGGTCATCAAGTTCCGGTAGGCGGTGCCCCGCACAACTGCGTCATTCCTGACAGTAAATCGGGTCATCACGTCATCCTGGCCGTCTGGACAGTGGGCGACACGGATAACGCATTCTACAACCCGGTGGATGTGAACATTCTCGCTGAAGCCGCATTGCCGGGCGGCTGGTTGCCGGTGGGCAGCATTACGCCATCGACCCCGTTGCTGGCGGGTGACAAGGTCAAGGCCCGGGCCTTCTCCGCCACCGGCGAAAATGCCGAGTACAGCGTAGAAATCAGTATCGACAACGCTGAAGAAGGCAAGCCTGAGAATTGGTCGTTCAAACTGGCCGAAGCCATCAACAACGCCCATGCCCTGATTCGTGCCGGTATTCGTGACGAAGACGGCAATATCGCGCCGGTCAAAGGTACCAACAGGCTGTATGCCCAGAAAGAAAGCGGTGTGACCGGCTATCAAGTGCAACTGGACATGCAGGAAGACGCCAACGCCAGCATGGAACTGTCCCCCCTGCAGCCAGAGTACGTACTCGACAAAGGTCGGGTCAGCATGGCGCTCATCGCGCAGACAAACCGCAGGATGAACCTTGAAGCCACGTTGTTCGATGAGAAGAACAAGCAGGTGGGTATCGTGCAGACCGTAGGTGAAGGCAATACAGGCTTGAGCCTGGACTTGCGCGGCGCCGCCCCTGGCACGCACACCCTGACGCTGGTGGGCACCACCGAAGACGGCCGCACCACGCGCCAGGAGACCCAGACGGTCACCCTGACCGGTGAGGGCGTCGGCATCGAATACGATTTCGTGTTCCCTGACGGCCTCGGCGACTACACCGCCGGCACGAAAGTGCTGCAGTCCAAGACTGACGAAGTCTTCGAGTGCAAGCCGTTCCCTGCGTCCGGCTTCTGCAACCAGTACAGCCAGTCGGCGAACGGTTTCGAACCGGGTGTCGGTGCGTCCTGGCAAAGCGCCTGGGACAAGCTGTAAGTCCTGACAGGCATGGCTTCAGGCGGTCCCCACGGTCTGCCTGAAGCCTTCACACGAGAACGCGCTGATGCATTCCCATTCCAATTATTCCCGGCGGCGGGTCCTGCTGCACTGGCTGTCGGCCGGCATTATTTTATGGGCGTTGGTGTCCGGGTTTTATGTCGCTTACAAACCGGTATCAGCCGCCACCGAACACTGGGTCGGGTCACTCAATGTGTCGCTGACGACCGTGTTCATTCCGCTGTTTGTGTGGCGGTCCTGGCTGTTTATCTGCGCGTCGAAAACCTGTGGAACGGTGTTGTCACTGACCAAAAGGCTGGCCTTGGCGATACACACGCTGATCTACCTGAGCATCGGCGTCGTGCTGGTGACGGGCGTGCTGATGATGAAAAGCGCCATCAGTGTTTTCGGGCTCGTTCGAATCCCCCAGCCGCTGGACGATCCATCGCTGATCCAGCTGGCCAACACCGTCCATACCCAGTCTTGCGTGGTGCTTTCGACACTCATCGCGCTGCATTTGTGCGCCGTGCTCTGGCATGAGTTATCCGGACGCCGGGTGGTGCGGCGAATGTCGTTCGCCAAGCGTGCAGGCGCGACTATTGAGCGAGCGCAAAGGTGAGTGTTTCCGTTTGGGTTGGCAGCCGTCTGCCGAAGGCGTTGCTGGTGCTCGTGCCGCTGCTGTACGGCTTATTGCTGGCCGGACAGGAGTGGCGTTTTCGCCAGGCATTGGCGCGTGATGTGCCAGTGGTGGATGAGTCGCAGGCTGTTCCGGTTCGTGCACTCCCCAACGTGCAAGCCGTGGCGACGGTACTCGGCCTGACGCCTGAAGGTGCCCACTCACCCAGCGCCGAACCGCTGACCTTACAGGCCAGTTTTGTCGCCGACCAGGGTTTGTCGCGGGCATTGCTGGCCGACGCCACAGGCCCGCGTATCTATCAGGTGGGGGAGCGTTTGCCTGGCGGCAGTGTGTTGCGCCGGGTCGAGGCCAGCCATGTGATGTTGTGGCGCAACGGACGTGAAGAGCGACTGGCCCTGCAACAGGAAACAAAACCCTTGCTGCGCCGATTGGACCGCGAAGGCCAGGGGCCTGCACCGCTTCAGGCCGCGCAATACCTACGCCCGGTGGCCGGGCAATCAGAGTGATCGAATCATGAACAGCTTCATCCGGGGCCGCGTATCGCGCGTCCTGTTCTGTCTCGCCGTGTCTTGCCCGCTGACACTACCTGGTTCGCTGCGGGCCGAGGAGGCCAAATGGCAACTGGCGATGAACAATGCCGAACTGCGCGACGTGGTCGAGGAAATCTCGGCGATTCTGGGCAAGACGGTGGTGCTTGATCCCAAGGTGTCGGGGCGCATTAGCGTCATGTCCCGCCAGGCGCTGGACCGCGAAGGTGTGCGTCGATTGTTCTATTCGGTACTCGATGCGCACAACTTCACCGTGATCGATGAAGGCGAGCGAATCCTGATCACGCCGGTCAGCGAGGCCAAGACCCGCGCTGGTGTCAGCGACCCGAAAAGCGCCACGCCGTCGCAGTTCGTCACCCGCGTCATCGAGCTGCAATCGAGCATTGCCGCCGATATCGCCGGGCTGGTCCGGCCGCTGGTGTCGGCCAATGGTTACCTCGGGCCATCGGTATCGTCCAATGCGTTGGTGGTCACCGATACGGCCGCCAATGTGCAGCGCATCACTGCAGTGGTGCGGCAGCTGGACTCGGGGCGCAACCGCAATCATGTGGTGGTGCGCTTGCGCCATGCCCAGGCTGTGGATATCGCGCCGGTCATGGAGGCCTCCGGGGGCAAGCGCGAGGGCGATACGGCGGGCCTGGTGATCGCCGACGCCCGCAGCAATCGCCTGGTGATCATTGGCGCGCCAGCGGTGCGTCAGCGCCTGGTCGACCTGGCCCGGACCCTCGATGTCCCCGCCACCGCTTCCCAGGACAACGCGCGGGTCATTCGCCTGCGCCACAGCGATGCCAAGCAATTGGCCGAGGTGCTGGAAGTCGTCGGGCAGGATAAGAGGAATGCACCAGCGCCGACTGGCCTGCGGGAAAGTGCCCCCGCCAGCTCATTCATGATCAAGGCCGACGAAAGCCAGAATGCCCTGGTGCTGATCGCCGAACCGGCCCAGGTACGGACCATCGAAAACATCGTTCGCGAGTTGGACCAACCCCGCGCCCAAGTGCTTATCCACGCGGCCATCGTCGAGATTTCCGGGGACATTGCCGAAGCACTGGGGGTGCAGTGGGGCCTCAACCGCGGCGACGCGACCGGGTTCATCAATTTTCCGGGAACCGACATCCCGATCATCGGCGGCATGGACGTCAACAAGCTGGATAAGTCGACCGAAGGCGGGCTTCTGCGCCTGGGCGGTGATCGCTTCAGTGCGCTGGTGTCGGCGCTGGCGAGCAATACCCGCAGCAACCTGCTGTCCACCCCCAGCCTGCTGACCCTGGATAACCAGGAAGCGGAAATCATCGTTGGCCAGAACGTCCCGTTCAAGACCGGCTCCTACGCCACCAACAGCAGCGGTGCGGACAACCCGTTCACCACCGTGGAGCGCAAGGATGTTGGCATCAGCCTCAAGGTCAAGCCCTACATCAACGAGGGGTCTACCTTGCGCCTTGAAGTCCAGCAGGAAGTCTCGGACATTGCGCCGTCTGTCTCCGGCGTGGACTCCTCGGACCTGATTACCAACAAGCGGGCCTTGAAAAGCACGATCCTGGCGGACGACGGCGAGATCATCGTGATCGGCGGCCTGATTCGCGACAGTGTCCGCACCCAGGAAAGCGGGGTGCCGCTGCTGCGCAGTATCCCGTACCTGGGGGCGCTGTTTCGCTGGAATCGCGACACCCAGACCAAAAGCAACCTGATGGTGTTCCTGCGTCCCACCATCGTACGCAGCAATGAAGACTTGGCCGAGGTCAGCCGCCAGCGCTACGACGCGCTACGGGAACTGAGCAAGCCGGGCTCGCGGAAAAACAATTCGCTGTTGCTGCCCCGCGATGCCCGCCAGTTGTTCGAGTCGTCTACCGAGGCAGCGGCGAGCGACTCGCGCCAACAGTCTCCGGGTGACTCGTGAGTGATTCGCAGGCTTTGCTGCCCTTTGGTTTTGCCAAGCGTTTTGGGGTGCTGCTCGAAGGTGAGGGGCCGGCCTCGAGCCTGGTGATGCGCGGTGATACACCACTAACCGCCGTGGCAGAAGTGCGGCGCTTGTGTGGTCGGGACTTGCCGATCCAGGTCCTGGACGCGGCACAGTTCGCCACACGCCTGGCCAGTGTCTATCGCCAGGGCCAGCGCGCCGCCGAGCAGGTTGCTCAAGGCCTGGACGAGGAACTGGACCTGCTCAGCCTGGCCGATCAAGTACCGCAGACCACCGACCTGCTGGAGCAGCAGGGCGATGCGCCGATCATTCGGCTGATCAATGCCCTGCTCAGCGAAGCGGTTCGCGAACACGCATCCGACGTGCATCTGGAAACGTTCGAGCACTATTTGTCGGTGCGCATGCGCATCGACGGTCAGTTGCAGGAAATGCTGCGCCCGCGCCGTGAGCTGGCGAACCTGCTGGTGTCGCGGATCAAGGTCATGGCCCGTTTGGACATCGCCGAAAAGCGCGTGCCCCAGGACGGGCGAATGGCCTTGCGGCTGGCCGGGCACGAAGTCGATGTGCGGGTCTCGACCTTGCCGTCGGCCCATGGTGAGCGCGTGGTGTTGCGTCTGCTCGACAAGCAGGCCGGGCGCCTGGACCTGCAACGCCTGGGCCTGCCCGACGACACCCTGGCGGGGCTGCGCCAGTTGCTCGGTAAGCCCCATGGCATTGTGTTGGTCACCGGGCCCACCGGCTCGGGGAAAACCACCAGCCTGTACGCGGCGCTCAGCAGCATCAACGACCAGAGCCGCAACATCCTCACCGTCGAAGACCCGATCGAATATCACCTGCCGGGGATCGGCCAGATGCCGGTCAATCCGAAAGTCGACATGACCTTTGCCCGCGGCCTGCGGGCCATTTTGCGCCAGGATCCGGACGTGGTGATGGTCGGTGAAATCCGCGACCGCGAGACCGCCGAAATCGCCGTCCAGGCGTCCCTGACCGGGCACCTGGTGCTCTCGACCCTGCACACCAATACCGCCGTCGGCGCGGTCACGCGGCTGGTGGACATGGGCGTGGATGCGTATCTGCTGGCCTCGTCCCTGGCCGGCATCGTCGCCCAGCGCTTGTTGCGGACCTTGTGCCCGTCCTGCAAGACGCCCTATGTGGCCGACGCCGCCACTTGTCTGCGCCTGGGCCTTGAAGCCGGAGCCGCGCCACGGCTGTTCAAGGCCCAAGGCTGCGATCAATGCCAGAAAGGTTATCGCGGGCGCTTGGGTATCTATGAACTGGTGAATGTCGGCGCTGGGTTGTCGCAGCTGATTCATCAGGGGGCCACCGAGCAGGCGTTGGCTTCTGAGGCACGCAAGACCTCGCGCAGTCTGTTCCAGGACGGGCGCCAGCGGGTGCTCGAAGGCCTGACCAGCGTCGATGAACTGCTGCGCATCACCCAGGAGGATTAGCGTCATGCCGACCTTCGACTACCGGGCCGAAGATGCCCAGGGCCGACGCTGCAAGGGCCGGGTGGAAGGCGACAGCCCCCGGCATGCTCGTCAGTTGTTGCGCGAGCGCGGCTTGCTGCCCAGCGAGCTGCGCGAAGCCGGGGAGTCGCGAACCATCGGCATCCGGCCTGCTGGGGGGCGTCTGAGTCCGGCTGATCTGGCGTTGCTGACACTGCAGCTTTCCACCCTGATCCAGGCCGGCCTGCCCCTCGAGGAAGCACTCGGTGCGGTGGCGCAACAGAGCCAGAAACGCCGCGTTGCCCATCTGTTGTCGGCGGTGCGCAGTCGTGTAATGGAAGGCCACGCGTTGGCGACTGCGCTGAGGGCCTTTCCCCAGGCGTTTCCCGAGCTGTTCTGCGCCACCGTTGCGGCCGGCGAGCAATCCGGCCACTTGGGTCAGGTGCTGGAGCAATTGGCGAACTACACCCAGGCGCGCCAGGCGTCGCGCCAGCGCATTCAACTGGCGTTGGTGTATCCGCTGATTCTGATGCTGGCCTGCGTCGCGATTGTCGCGTTCCTGCTGGGCTACGTGGTGCCGGATGTGGTGAAGATTTTCGTCGACAGCGGCCAATCGTTGCCTTGGCTGACCCAGGCGCTGATCGCGGTGAGCGATGGCTTGCGCCGCTATGGCCTGCTGCTGCTCGGCGCGTTGGCTGGGCTGCTTGGCCTATGGCGCTGGAGCCTGCGCCAACCGGTGTGGCGCCTGCGTTGGCATCGCCTGCTGCTCAGGTTGCCGTTGTTGGGCGAGGTGCTGCGGGCGATGGAAGCTGCTCGCTTCGCCAGCACCCTGGCGATCCTGAGCAAAAGCGCAGTGCCGTTGGTGGAGGCCCTGCACATCGCCGCCCAGGTAATCGGCAACCTGGCCATTCGCGCGCGCATGGCCGACGTCGCCCGTTCGGTGCGCGAGGGCGGGACCCTGACCCGTGCCCTGGAGCTCGGCGGGGATATCCCGCCGCTGATGCTGCACATGATTGCCAGCGGCGAACGCGCCGGCGAACTCGACAGCATGTTGGCCCGGGCCGCCGAACAACAGGAGGCCAGCCTCGCGGCGCGCATCGCGCTGGTGGTGAGCCTTTTCGAACCGGCCATGTTGGTGCTGATGGGCGGCGTCGTGCTGCTGATCGTCATGGCCATTCTGCTTCCTATCTTGAGCCTCAACCAATTGGTGAATTGACCCATGAAACTTGAAAACAATCGACCGGCCCGTCCTCAGCGCGGCTTCACCCTGATCGAAATCATGGTGGTGGTGGTCATCATCGGTGTCCTCGGCGCCATTGTCGTGCCGCAGTTCATGAGCCGGCCCGATCAAGCCAAGGTCACCGCCGCTCGCACCGACATCCAGGCGATTGCCACGGCTCTGGAAATGTACCGTCTCGACAACGCTCATTACCCTTCGACCCAGCAAGGCCTGGAGGCGCTGAGCAAGCGTCCGTCCGGTACGCCGGTGGCAAAGAACTGGAACCCCCAGGGTTACCTGAAAAGCTTGCCGATCGATCCCTGGGGCACGCCGTACCAGTTCCTCAACCCCGGCCTCAGGTCACTCGATGGCGGCTATGACCTGTACTCGCTGGGCGCCGACGGCGTGCCAGGCGGCGAGGGCTTTGCTGCCGACATCGGCAATTGGGCCGAGTGAACATGGGCCGTCATTCTCGGGGGTTCACCTTGCTGGAACTGATGGTTGTCATTGTGTTGATCGGGGTGGTGGTGGGCATGGTCAGTCTGGCTATCGGCCCGAGCCCGACGCGTGAGGCCCGACAGCAAGCCCAGGACTTCATCCGTGTGGTGCAGCAACTGCGCGAACGCGCGGTACTGGATGGGCAGGAGTACGGGGTGCGCCTACAGCCACGTGGCTATCAGGCATTGCGACTTGAGTCTCTGGGCTGGACAGCGGTGTCGGCAGTGCATCGGCTGCCTGAAAGCCTGACGCTTGGGCTGGAGCAGGATGGCCATCTCCTGACGCTTGACGATGCCCAAGGCCCGCCACAGTTGTTGATGCTCAGCAGTGACGAGATCAGTGCGTTCAGGTTGTTCATCAAAGTCGCAGGCCAGACTATTTCCCAGGTCGTGAGTGATGGCTTGGCGGAGCCGCTGATCGATGAATGACGCTCGCAAGCTGGCCGCCGATTGCCAGGGGTTCACGTTGTTGGAGGTGATGATCGCGCTGGCGATTTTCGCCACGTTGGCGGCTGCGGTGCTGTCGGCCAGCCAGTTCGTGCTCAAGCAAAGCGCCGGGCTTGAGGACCGTCTGTTCGGTGCCTGGCTGGCGGACAACCAGCTCAGCGAGCTGCGTCTGCAAGCCGCTACGCCGCTTGGTCAACAGCGCCTGGCTCGGCACCTGGATCAGCGCGACTGGATCTTGCAACAGCGTGTCGCCCCGGCCCGCGACCCGCGCCTGCTTCAGGTCGAGATCCAGGTCAGCCGGGCCGGAGGCCCAACTGTCGTGCACCGCACTACCGGATGGATCCGCAACCATCATGAATAGGCAGTCAGGCTTCACCTTGTTGGAACTGGTCATCGCCATCGCCATTTTTGCCCTGCTTGGCCTGGCCAGTTGGCGCCTGTTCGACAGTGTCGTGCGTACCCAGCAGGGCGCCGGTCAACATGAGCGTGAAGTCAGGGCCTTGCAGCGCGCCGTGGGAGTCATCGAGCGGGATGCGTGGCAGGTCGTTGCCGATTCCATCGTGCTCGCGTCAGGGCGCCTGCAATTGCAGCGTAGCCATTGGCCCAATCCACTGGACCAGCCACGCAGCGAGCGGCAAACGGTGAGCTATCGACTCGAGGGCGCGGTGTTGTGGCGCGACAGTCGCGGTGAAGGGCCGGTCATCGTGCAACCGCATAAATTGCTCGAGGACGTACGTAGCCTGAGCTGGCGTGTATTCGATGTGCAACGGGGCTGGCACGGCGAAACCGTGCGCGGCAATGCGCCGCTGGCGTTGGAACTGGTGATTTCCACGGGGCGTTTCCGGCAGATCCGCCGTGTGCTGCTGTTGCCTGGAGCGTTGCCGTGAACCGACAACGGGGCGTGGCGCTGATCAGTGTGTTGTTGGTCCTGAGCCTGGCGCTGCTGCTCACTGCCGGCATGCTGCGCAGCCATCGCCTGTTGTTGCAGAGCAGCGCCCAGCAGTTGCAGTACGTCCAGCTACGTCAAATGGGGCTGGCCGCTGAAGCCTGGGCGCAGGCGGTGTTGGAAGGCAGCGCGATAACCTCGTCCGGGCCGGTAGACCTGAGCCAGGATTGGGCCCGGCTCAAGCCTGCATTCGAGAGGGAAGACGCCGAGATTCACATCGATATCCAGGATTTGTCCGGGCGTCTGAACCTCAACGCGTTACTGGTCCAGGGCCAAACCGATCAAATCACGCTCGGCCGTTGGACGCGATTGTTGGCGTTGCTGGATTTGCCCGCGCTGTCGTTGCCCCAGGTCGGAGTGGTGCAGGAGTTGAGTCAACTGCGCCTTTTGCCGGGCTTCGACGGCCAGACGCTGCGGCGCCTGGAACCTTGGGTGGTGTTGCTGCCCAAGGACGCGAAGCTGAATATCAACACCGCCCCGCAACTATTACTGATGACCCTGTACGGCATGGAAGAGGGGCCGGCCAAGGCGTTGGTCAACCAGCGTTCCCACACGCCCTACGCCAGCGTGCAGGCCTTTACCAATGACCCGCTGTTGTCCGGGGTGGGCGTCGGCAGCCATGGCTTGGGCGTGAGCAGCCGCTGGTTCCGAATCACCGTGAGCGTGACCCGCGCCGGCAGCCGTCTGCGCCTGGTCTCGGACATTGAGCGCGACCCCGTTAGCGGACGCTGGACGGTGAATCAGCGTCGTTTTTTACCCATCAGCCCCAGTGAGCGCCCTTAGATGAAAACCTGGCTTTACCTGACGCCCGACGGCATGGAGGCGCCTTGCGCCAACTGGCCGTGTTGCGTGTGGTCGCCCACGGGCGAACGGCGTTACCTGCCCTTGCATGAAGCCGCCCGCGAGTTGCACGGGCGAGTCGTCGACGTGCTGTTGCCGATGGAAATGTGCAGTTGGCTGCGCAGCGATCCGTGGCCCTCTCGACGCCAGCCGCGACCCCAGGCCCTGGCGTTCGCCATCGAAGAACAGTTGAGTGAAAACCTGGAGACGTTGCACATCAGCGTCGGCGAACGGGACCGTCAGCAGTGCTATCCGCTGATGGTGACCGGGCGCTCTCGGTTCCAGGCGATGCTGGCGCTATTGGCCGAGCTAGGCCTCGATGTACGCGCGATGCATGTCGACGCCGACCTGCTGCCCGATGACAAGGCTTTCGCCGTGCGCTGGTTCGGTCGCTGGCTGTTGGGCGGAGCGCTGGCGGCACGGGTGTCGTTGTCGGCCCGGGCCATGGCAACGCTCAAGCCTGAGTTGCCCGAGGACATCCACTGGCTGGACGAGGGACGTGATCGCGAAGGCATCGATGAGTGGTTGCTCAGCGTTGGCGGACACCCTATCGACCTGCTGCAGGGCGAGTTTCGTCGACGTCGCCAGCCATTGCCGTGGCGTGGCGTAGCGGTTACCGCGTTGGGATTGTTATTGCTCACCTGGGCATTGAGCGAAGCCCGTGTACGCTTTCTGGAAAGCGAAACCCGGCGCCTGTACGTTCAGAGTGAGCAGCGCTTCAGGTCGCTGTATCCCGAGCAAACCCGGATCGTCGATCTGGCAGCGCAGTTCCAGGCGTTGCACAGTCGCCGTGGGCAAAGCCAGGACACCCAGGTCGCGCGTCTGGTCCGTCTGACAGAACAGGTCATTGGCGCGACCAACGTCGAAGTGCAGCGCATCGACTTTCGGGAAAACGAAGGTTGGAAAGTCCAGCTGACGGCCAACAGCTTCGTCGAGCTTGAGCAACTGCGTGAGCGCGGCCAGCAAAACGGACTGCCCGTTTCCCTGGGCAGCGCCAGCAAACAAAACAACCGAGTGCAGGCCACCCTCACGCTGGAGAACAGTTGATGAACTTCAATAGCCTGAAACGGGCCTGGGGAAGGGTGTCACGCCGCGAGCAAGGATTGTTGCTGGGCCTCGCCGTGCTGTTGCTGATAGTCGTGGCCTACACCTCGATCTGGCAACCCACACGGCAACGGCTGGAGGTTGCCGAGCGCCAGTATCGCCAACAGGCCGAGCTGCACGCCCGGATCCAACGCGCCGAGCCCGCCCGGGATACGGCTGCCACGACACAGCCTTTGTCGGTGCGCGTCAATGACAGTGCGACTGCGGCGGGGTTGGACATCGCCGAGATGGAGGTCGACGGCGATTCGTTGCGACTGGCCGTCAGTGGCGATGCCAATCAGTTGCTCCATTGGTTGAATCAACGTGAACAGGAGGGCGCGGCGCTGCAGTCGCTGACCTTGGAGGCACGTAATCGTGTGTTGGAGGCACGGGTGATGTTGCGTCAATGATCGACCGGTGAATGGGTGATGGCTAAACCTGCACATTCCCCGGCAACAACGGCAACTTCGCCAGTTTCACCGCCACCAGCAACGCCACCACCAGCAACGTGCCGATGAACAGACCGACACCGTTCCACCCACCCAGGTGCCACGCCACGCCGCCCGCCGTACCCGCAACACTCGACCCGGCGTAATAGCTGAACAGGTACAGCGACGATGCCTGGCCCTTGGCCTTGAGGGCGCGGCGGCCGATCCAGCTGCTGGCGACCGAATGCGCGCCGAAGAAGCCGAAGGTGAACACCAGCATGCCCAGGACCACCAGCCACAGTGGCGTGGCCATGGTCAGCGCGAGGCCGGCCAGCATCAGCGCGATGGTTGCCCAGAGCATTTTGCGCCGACCGAGTTTGTCTGCCAGCGCACCGACTTTCGCCGAGCTGTAGATACCCGACAGGTACACCACTGACAGCAACCCGACAAAGGCCTGATCCAGATGATAAGGCTCGGCCAGCAGGCGGTAGCCGATGTAGTTGAACAGCGTCACGAACGCGCCCATCAACACGAAGGCTTCGAGAAACAGCAACGGCAGGCCGGCATCGCGAAAGTGCATGGTGAAACCGTCCAGCAGGCTGCGCGGGTGCAGCGAGCGCGGCCGGAAGTTGCGTGACTCGGGCAGAATCCTCCAGAACACCGCGGCGGCGATCAGGGCCAGGCCGCCGATCACCAGCATTGCGGTGTGCCAGCTGACAAAATCGATCAAAACCCCGGTGATCAGGCGCCCGCACATCCCGCCAATGGCGTTGCCGGCGATATACAGTCCCATCGCCAGGCCGATGTGCCTAGGGTGGATCTCCTCGCTCAAGTAGGTCATCGCGACCGCTGCCAACCCGCTCAACGACAGGCCCACCAACGCGCGCATCACCAATACGCCTTGCCAGGTCGGCATCATGGCACTGGCAATCGTGCACACCGAGGCCGCGAACAGTGCCGCGACCATCACCGGCTTGCGGCCGATGCGGTCGGAAATCGGGCCAGTGATCAACAGGCCGATGGCGAGCAGGCCGGTCGCCACCGACAGGATCAGGCTGCTCTGCGCCGCGTTGATGGAAAACTCCTTGGACAGGAGCGGCATCATCGGTTGCACGCAATACAGCAAGGCGAATGTCGCAAAGCCACCGCTGAACAGCGCCAGCACCGTGCGCATGAACATCGGCGTGCCTTTCTCGATGTAGATGTCCTTCAATTCGGCGACGACATCATCCTGCACACGAGGTGGGATTTCATGGGCCAGTGGAGCGACAGCTGTTTTCACGGTGGACCTCGAACGAGCACGGCCAGGCAGGCAGGCAATGAAAAAAGCATATAGCCGGCTAATGTTTCTATCCAATATATTGTTCGACCTGTTTAAGACGTTCTGCGACCTATTGGATTGCCCATGGAATTGCGTCATCTGCGTTACTTCATCGCCGTGGCCGAAGAGCTGCATTTTGGCCGCGCGGCCCTGGCCCTGGGCATCTCCCAACCGCCCTTGAGCCAGCAGATCCAGGCGCTGGAGCAGGAGATCGGTGCGCGGCTGTTCGAGCGCACCAATCGTCGGGTCGAACTGAGCGAGGCCGGGAGGCTGTTTCTTGAAGAGGCGCGGCGGGTGCTGGTCCAGGTCGACAAGGCCGCCGACGTGGCTCGCCGTGCCCAACTGGGGGAATTGGGCGAGCTGAAAATCGGCTTCACTTCCTCGGCGCCGTTCAACTCGACCATTCCCCAAGCGATTTTCACGTTCCGCCAACGTTTTCCAGCCGTGCACCTGAACCTGCGGGAAATGAGCAGCACCCAGGTCGCGGATGCATTGGTGGACGAAGCGATCGAGGTGGGCATCATGCGCCCGCTTCCACTGCCCGACTCCTTGCAGGAAATCGAACTCAGCCGCGAACCGTTGGTGGCCGTGCTCAGCTCCAAGCATCCCCTGGCCCAGGGCAGCGAAGCGGGCCTGTTTCTCTCAGCGCTGGCCCAGGAACCCTTCGTATTCTTCCCCCGCAGCTACGGCAGCGGTCTCTACGCGCAACTCCTGAGCCTGGCCCGCGATGCCGGCTTCAGCCCGCACTTCGCCCAGGAAGCCGGCGAAGCCATGACCATCATCGGCCTGGTCGCGGCGGGGCTGGGCGTCTCGGTCCTGCCGGCGTCTTACCAGCGCATGCGTATCGACGGCGTGGTCTATCGAGCGCTGCTCGACCCGGCGGCGGTGTCGGCGGTGTGGCTGGTACAGCGCAAGGACCAGCGTTCGCCGATGGCGAAGGCGTTTGTGGAGTTGCTGACTAAAAGTACGGCTGATGTTTGAGCTGGTGCCGAGTCAATTGGACATGATGTGCGACAAGTCAGCCTGTTTGTGAAGGGCGCCGTGAGGCGCCCTTCTTCGAACTATTTACCGTATTCCTTAGCCCTCCCAAACCGTCGCAGGCTTATTGGCGTGATAATCATAAAACCCTTGGAGGGTCCAGGTATCGCCCTTGCGTTCAAACGCCGCGCGCCATGCGCCTCTGCCACTGCCGGGGGATAGCTGGGCCATGTCGTACCAGTAATATTTGTTGATTCGTTTTGTCGTGGCTCTGCCGGCTCGAATGTCATCCATGATTTCTGTCACCTTGGCTCTGGCCGCTTCGGGAAAGTTGTCATATGACATCTGGGTTTCTGCCAGTGTGCTGAGGCTCACCGTAAATTTTTCCGTTGCGGTGGATGCTTCTGCCAGTACCGGCGCAGTGCTGGTGGTCGGTGACTTGCCAGGGACCTTTTTCGTCGGGACCTGGGTCACGACTTCGATATCGAACGTGTCGTAGTTCGAGAGGTTTTTCGTGAAGTTGGTGATGTCCTCACCGGTGACTAATAAGGTCTTTCGCTGCGACTTGCCTTTGTTGGCGATGACATAAGGAATCTTATTATTCCGGATTTCCGTCAGGAGTCCGGGTATGCGTCTTTTTTTCATCTCGTCCCTGAAGGCGCTGTACTTTTTATTTTTATATTCCAGGAGGTTTTCCGGATTTCCTTTGTATTTCTCCCTGGCGGCTTCTACTTCGGGTCCCTCCCCTGAGTACAGGTCGCCCAGCTCGGCCCAGAAGCGTTTTTCCGCGACTTCGATCACGTCATGAATATCGCCCTGGATCTTATCCATGGCGGCTTTCTTTCGCCCCTGTTGAGGGGTGATGGTGATGAATAAGGCGCCGGTGAGGTTGTCTGTCAAGGAGGACATCATCATCTTCAAGTCGCCTTCGCTGTCGAAAAGCTCTTTCTTGAGCGGCAGGGTCATGTCGAATATTTTTATTTTTTGCGGGGGCGTAAGCACGATCCCTCTTTCCTCTGCGCTGATGTCCCGGGTGCAGTAGTCGACGGCCTGCCATACGTTGAATTTGTACATCAGGCTTTCGTGGGGGTTTTTATGTTGCGCGAGGCCGTGGAGTCTTTTGTTTATCTTTATCTGGTTTATTCGGGAGAGATAAGTGTCGATGTCGCGCACGTGGATGTCATTCATGCTCTCACGCAGGATGCGCTCGGCCAGCTCTTCGGGCATTGAGTGGATGATCTTCTTTACCTGATCCACCACTTCCCGAGGCGGCCAGCGATGGTCCACCAGTAAGCCTTCTACCAATGCGTTGTAGGTTTTCTGTTGCGGGGTTTCCGGCGTCCGGCCGAATAGACTTTGTATGATTCCGCCACCGAGCAGCCGTTTTGGCTCTTCGATCTGCCATCGGTTATTTTTCCAAGTCACGGGCAGTTGATGAGTACGGTTGTTCGACGCATAGATAATCCGTTCACCCGCTTGTATCGCGGTTTTACTGTAGCCACTCCCTAGCTTTAAATAGCCTTGTCCACCCGCGTCCCTGAACAGGTTACGACCCTCGGGTATCAGCCCTTTGCCGTCAAAGCCTTTCAGAAGGAACGGTCCCAGCTCCGGGTCAGGCATGCGTGGCAGGGACGACAGTTCTGGTCGGTCCTTGCTTCGGCGTCGAGCTGCGCGGGCCATGATCAGATCCTGCCCGGCCTCAGCCATGACCTCTCCCAACCCGCTGATGAAGTCACTGGTCCACTGGCTGAAGCTGCCACCCTCGTCCTTTATTGCCGACACTGCGGCGCCTCCAGCCATCACCGGCAGAATCGCGCGACCCAATACCCCGCCCAGGCGGCCCGCGTAGAACATGGCCATCGCCCCCGTCAGCAACGTGATGCCATTCCTGCGTCCCTCCTGGGCCGCTGCGCTGTTGCGCTCGGCGTTCGTCACCGTTAGCGCGTCAGCCGTCTTGAGCGCGTGGGTGACCTGGGTTTCGTGCAGTGCCTTGAGCAAGTCGCCTTTCACCACGGGGGAGGCGACCTTCAACGCGAAATCATCCTGAACCCGATGCTTTATCCATGAGAAGGTGGACTGCGTGACTTTCTTTATCTTCTCGTTGAGCGTCAGGTTTTCCGCTGCTGGCACCAGGCTGGCGAGTTGATCGGCTTGTTCCATCAGCGGCAGTTGTGAAATCAGCCAGCGGGTCATTTCCAGCGTACTGATGAGTGTCTGGACCAGGACCGCTTCCAACTCCCTTTCGCTTCCTGCGTGGATGTCCCTGAACACTTTTGCGTCCGGCGCGCCCGGCGTGTACAGCGTCAATGAAGGCCGGCTGGAGAGTTTCCTGACGCCGAAGACCAGCAGCTCTTTCAGCACGCTGTCGCCCCACTGGATCTGCCGGACCGCCACCTCGTGCCCGTTGACCTTGCGGCGTGCCTCGGGCGTCGGGCTGTCCAACGCTGCCAGCACCAGGTTCAGGCCGGTGTTGTCCTTGTCGTGGGTAAAGTCGCCCGAGATATGCGCGGCCCAGGCTTGCGCCCGCATTTGTTTGGCTTTGAGGGACATCCATTCGGCCTGGCGCTCCCGGGCCGCAAGCCGCAACGCGGGTGGGATACGGGTACCCACGTTTGTCCTTTCAATGACCTCTACGATCTGCGCAAAGCTCAGCGGTCCCTCTTCGGTGTGGTGCGCAGCATTGCGTTCGTCCGGCGTCAGGTTGGCCATCGCCCATTCCGTCATGGACCGGCAGTCATCGAATATCGCCTCCACGTTGCCTCGGGATACACCAGACCCGAACGGCGACTCGCCCGTCGGTGCGTGCGGGTCGAGGGTCTGCCTGCGGATACACAGGGATACCTGCTCAGGATCGACCGGGGCGTATTTGTCTTTGATGAACCCGGCGAGCAGCGCGCGGGTCCGGTCCCGGAGGGCGTCAAGGGAAGCCAGTGTCACGGGATCTGGCGGGGGAGGGGTATCCGCCAGGGATGTCTGCAAGTCCTGCAGCGCGTTCCACCAGGCCACGCGGTCGCTGCCGATCACGTGCGGGTTGGCGTGCAGCCAGTCGTCCAGTTTTTTCTGGTACAGCCGTAACGCGCGCTCGTCCATGGCGCCCGCCAGGTCCAGCCTATCCTTGACGTTCGCCGCGGCATCGATCCTGTCTATCCAGGTATTGATCTTCTCATCTTCTCCCGGCCCGTTCAGCAGCGCATCGCTGACGGCGGTTTTTTGCGCCGCTCGCAGGTCCGTAACCAGGTGGGCAAGGAAGTCCCCGGCGATGGGGGCGGTGGTCACTTCATACTGAACGTCATCGTCCATCTCCAGACTGGCTTTCAGCGCTGCCAGGTCGACGTATACCTCCAGCGGCTTACCCGGGCTGTACAACAGCGCGCTTCCCGGGTAGTCGACATTGTCACGCTGGGTCAACGCAACGGCGCCCGATACCGGCACGCTGAACCCCCATCCTTCGGGGGTGATACTCAGCCCATAGACCCCGGGCCGGTCACGCTCCGCCAGCCTGTCGCGATCTGTCGCGTCCGGTGCCGACAGCGCCTGTTTCGTCACGGCCTTGTGCAGCGGCAGGCTGAGTGTTCCGTCCAGTTGGTGCAGATCGGCCTGTGCCTTGAGTTGCCTACCGAATTCATCGGCCAGCCATTCGCTGACACTGCGGTCCTGGCTAGGGTCGGGTGGGTTGTCCCAGAAGTTGTCCAATGCCCGCGCCAGCAGTCGTTCATACGACGCGGGAGTGATGCTTATCAGCTGCTTGATTGTTTGCTTGGCGTCACGGCTATTCAGGGCTGCCGGCATATCCGTGACGCCGATCAGATCGGTGACGATGTCGATATTGCCCAATTCGTCGAAGAACTCGTGCGCGTTGATCTTTCCTGCCACCGCACGCCAGAAAAGCCTGTCGAGGGGGACCGTTTCCGCCACCTTGCGTTTAAATGCCGGCGCGTCGGTTGTGCCCTCAGCTTGGGGGGCGGCTTCGTCCTGCAGCCGGCACACGAGTATTTCGTTGACTGCCAGCTTGTTCGTCAGGGTGGGGAAGGCTTTGCTGAACCAGTCATTCAAGTGCCGCGCAGCCACCTTCGAGGCGCGCGGAACGGCGTCGTTCAGACGGATCATCTGTTGCTGCGAGGCATTGAGTTGGTTTACCAGCAGGGCGCTAGCGGTCTGTAATGGGGTTTTCTCCAGCATGTTCTCTTCCTGAGAAGTTTTCGGAAGGAACAACCTATTGAAGAAGCGCGAAGACGGGGCGGTATATAGATACCGCATGGAGCGGCGTCAGGCGGTGTACAGGGATTAAGGACACATCATTCAGGTGGGAGCGAGCTTGCTCGCGATAAATTCTGCCGGGTCATGCCGACGGTTATTTTTTATCACGCAAAAATGTCAGGATCGCCTCGCAGGTAGCCTGGGTTTTTTCTTCCAGTACCCAATGCCCGGTATTGTGCAATATGAAAGAGTACGGTTGCGTAGTGATGTATTTGACTTGTTCGGCCAAGGTCTTTCCTCTCGAATGGTCGCCACCGATGGTGAGCACAGGCAGCGTCAATTTATGGTGGGCGAACGCTTGGTTGTCATTCACATCATTCTCTAGCCAGGCCGAATAAAGCTTGAAGGCCGCCTCCATGCGTCCAGGCCGAGAATAATCTTTCACCAACGCAGTCCGCACGCTATCCGACACTGGGTTGTTGCGGGAAAATACAAAGTTATCAAAAAACATGTTCAGGTAAGTTTCTTCCCGTCCTTGGACCATGTTCAAGGCTGCCTCGCCAAAGAAGCGAAAATGCCATTTGCTTGCAATGCCGCCTGCCGGATCGCCGTTGTAGGCCGTTTCCCATCCCGGGATGCCAGGAATGAATCCGTCCATCAAGACAATACGTTTGGTTTCCTCCGGATAAAGTGCCCCGTAGGCGTAGGCAATAATTAAACCCATGTCATGTCCGACAACGTCGACCCGCTTGATGTTCAGGCTGCTGACCAGCTCGTGCAAGTCATGCGCCATGCTCTTTTTGTCATAGCCGCTTTCTGAGATATCAGTTTCCCCCGCGCCGCGATAATCAGGAACGATAGGCGTATGACCGGCACGCACCAATGTGCCCATCAATGCTTCCCAATTGCGCCAGCTTCCCGGGAACCCATGCACCAGCAACACCGGGTTTTCGCCATCACCGCTTATAAGATAGTGAAGGCGAATGCCGTTCACATAGGCATAGGCACGTGTAAATGTTGCTCCGTCGACAACAATGTTGTTTTGTTCCGCAGAAGATGATGTGGCCTGCTGTCGAGACGACACGGGTGGGACGCCCGACCAAGCTATTGTATCCATCAGTTTCTTATCCATTTTGGAAACCGGATTTAATTTACAAAACGCGAGTTACAGCTCATAAGGCGAGCTGGGTTGTCGAGCGTTAACCTGCAAGATATTTGAAAATGGAGAGGCCTTTTTTGCAGATGTTTAAAGCCTGAAGCCATTCCTGATCTCACCGATACTGTCGAAGATGACAGTTCCGACAAGCGGTAAGATGGCTTGCATGTTTGCGCTTACATATAAGATATCCCGTTGCTGACTCAGCAGTCGGTTAGGCCCTGCGCTAAGCTGGGAACTTCAGGTCTTTCTCCGGAGATAACAATTGATCGTCCAAAGAGCACTTTCTGGGTGGCACTCATTTATTGAGTGTTATGGCTTCAGTTTGGTCTTTAAATATTTTCGGAAGTTGAGTGGTCTGCTTTCCGAGTTTTTTTGCCGGCGGGAGGCTGTGCCAGTCCTTGGAACACGATCCTTTCGATACTGAAAACTTGTGGTGACGGGGCGCGAGCACTCCAGAAAAAGGGCTGCTACGCAGCCCAGCGGGAGCAAGCTCCCTCGCCACCAGGAAAGCGTCGGGGGGTTTCTTTAGCGCTTTACTGCACCTTCGCCAAATCCCCTTTCAACGCAACGCCCGCCATGATCGCGCCAGCGTGGCATTCGTAGGTGGTCGGGTCCTTGCGTTCGTTGCTCTTGTAGAAGCTGACGATGTTGGTGACGGCGTTGGCACCGGCATTCTTGGCGGCCTGGTGCAGGCTGATCAGGGCCGATTGCAGGACCCATTCGCAGGCGACTTCATCGGATTTGTTGAAGGCGTTGGTTTTCTTGTTGGTCACCGCGCCTGGGCTGACCACGGTGACATTGCCGGCCGGTTTGTTGCCGGCCAGGTAGAACTTCACGCTGCCGTCGATTTTGCCGGTGCGGATGGCTTCGGCGACGACTTTGTCGAAAGGCAGGAACAGCGCGGTATCACGGGCCTGGCTGAGGGTCGGCAGGGTGCTGAGCAACAGGGCGGCGGTAACGGCGATTTTCTTCAACGACATGATGGTCTCCTGACCAGGGTTACAGGGATTCGAAATCCAATTCAGTGCCAGCGACGGAAGATCAGCGAGGTGTTGACCCCACCAAAGGCGAAGTTGTTGTTCATCACGTATTCGTGACTCATCGCCCGGAATTCGTTGCGCAGGTAATCGAGCTTGCCGCACTGGGGGTCGACCTCGTCGAGGTTGAAGGTGTGCACGTACAGGTCGCGGTTCATCATTTCGATGCTGAACCAGGATTCCAGTGCGCCGCAGGCCCCCAGGGTGTGGCCGAGGAAACTCTTTTGCGAACTGATGGGCATGTGTTCGCCAAACAGGCTGCTGGTGGCCAGGGTTTCGGCGATGTCGCCCTGTTCGGTGGCGGTGCCGTGGCCGTTGACGTAGCCGATGGCAGACGGGGCGAGGCCGGCGTCTTCCAGGGCCAGTTCCATGGCCCGGCGCATGGTGCTCAGTTCGGGACGGGTGGCGTGTTGGCCGTCGGCGTTGCTGCCAAAGCCGACGATTTCGGCATGGATTTTTGCGCCACGGGCCAGGGCGTGTTCCAGTTCTTCGAGTACGAGCATGCCGGCGCCTTCACCGATCACCAGGCCATCACGGCCCTTGTCGTAGGGGCGTGGGCTGGTCTGTGGGGCATCGTTTTTCAGGCTGGTGGCGTAGAGCGCGTCGAAGACCATCGCTTCGGTCGGGCACAGCTCTTCCGCGCCACCGGCCAGCATCAGCGGCAGGCGGCCGAACTTGATCGCCTCGTAGGCGTAGCCGATGCCGTGGCTGCCGCTGGTGCAGGCGCTGGAGGTGGGGATCAGGCGCCCGGTCAGCCCGAAGAAGATGCTGATGTTGGCCGCCGTGGTGTGGGGCATCATCCGCACATAGGAATTGGCGTTCAGCCCTTCGGCCACGCTGTTGAGCAGCATGTTGCCAAAGGCCTTGATCTCGTCGGTGCTGCCGGTGGACGAACCGCAGGACACGCCCATGCGCCCGTCCTTGATCGACTCGTCGCCCAAGAGGCCGGCGTCGGCCAGGGCCTGTTCCGCCGCGCCCACCGCCAGGCGCGAGACCCGGCCCATGCTGCGCAGTTGCTTGCGTGTCCAGTGGGCCGGGACCTGGAAATCATCGATAGGTCCTGCCAGGCGAGTATTGAGTTCGGTGAAGCGATCCCACTCATCCATGCGACGGATGCCGCTGCGGTTGGCGGCGAAGTTGGCGGCGATGGTGTCCCAGTCGCTACCCAGGGAAGTGATGCCGGCCATGCCGGTGACGACGACGCGCTTCATCAGCACAGGCCTCCGTTGACGGCCAGGACCTGGCGGGTGATGTAGCCGGCTTCGGCGGACATCAGGAAATTCACCGCGCCCGCCACCTCTTCTGGAGTGCCCATGCGTTGGGCGGGGATCATTTTCATCAGTTCTTCCACGGGCACGTTTTCATCGAGCATGGCGGTATCGATCAGGCCGGGCGCGACGCAATTGACGGTGATCTTGCGCTTGCCCAACTCGATTGCCAACGCCTTGGCCGCGCCGATCAAACCGGCCTTCGAGGCACTGTAGTTGACCTGGCCGCGGTTGCCGATCAGCCCCGAAACCGAGGTGATGCAGACGATTCGCCCGGCGGCGCGACGACGGATCATCGGCATCATCACCGGATGCAACACGTTGTAGAAACCGTCGAGGTTGGTGCGCATCACGGTGTCCCAGTCATCCTCGCTCAGGGCCGGGAAGGCGCCATCGCGGGTCAGGCCGGCGTTGAGCACCACGCCGTAATAGGCTCCGTGGGTTTCGACATCGGCTTCGAGGATGGCTTTGCACGCGGCGCGGTCGGACACGTCGAATTGCAGCACCCGGGCATTGCGGCCCAGGGCCTGGATTTGCGCCTGGACGGCTTCGGCCTCGGTGCGGCCACTGCGGCAATGCAGCACGATGTCGTGCCCGGCCTGGGCCAGGCGCAGGGCGATGGCACGGCCGATACCACGGCTGGAGCCGGTGACCAGTACGGATTCAGTCATGGCTGGTTTCCTGTTGCGGACGGTTCATGAAGGTATTGGGCGCCATGGGGCGGACGGAACACGTTCAGCCGGGCCGTAGCGTGGATGCCAGGGGCGTGGATGTGGCATTCGAACACGCCCATGCCGTTGTCGTCTTCCAGGGAGCGCACGCCGTGGATGGCCAGCTCGGCGCCGGCGGGAAAATATTCGACGTTGCATTCGAACTTGCGGGTGCCGAGCAGGAACCCCAGCTCCACCGCATCGCCGCGTTGGCGTGCGTGACAACCAGCGAACGCCGCGACACTCTGGGCCATCAGTTCGATGCCGACCCAGGCCGGCAACCCGCCGTCATCGCGGCTGAAGAGGCCGCCGGGTTTGACGGTGGCGTGGGTATGGATCTGCTCGTCATCGAAGGCCAGGATCCGGTCGATGAGAATCATGTCGCCGGCATGGGGCAGCAGTTCGGCGAGTGGCCAGTCAATCATGGGGCGTCTCCGATAATCAGGCTGACGTTGTTGCCGCCGAAGGCGAACGAGTTGCTCATCAGTCGGCGCGGTGAGGTCGGGTTCAGGCGGGTGTTGGCGTTGACCCAGTCCAGTGCAGGCAGCCCGGGATCGGCCTGGCCATCCCAGATATGCGGTGGCAGGGCCTGGGCGGTATTTTGTGTGCTCAGGCTCAACCAGCAAAACGCCGCTTCCAGCGCCCCGGCTGCGCCGAGGGTATGGCCGGTCATCGGCTTGGTGGACGAACATGGCACCCCCGCCGGAAACAGCCCGGCCACTGCCAGGCTTTCCATGGCGTCATTGTGCTGCGTTGCGGTGCCGTGCAGGTTCAAGTAGTCGATCTGGCTGGCCTCGAGGCCCGCGCAGTGCAGGGCCTTTTCCATGGCCTGGCGGGCGCCGCGCCCGGTGGGTTCCGGAGCGGAAATATGGTGGGCATCGGAACTGGCGCCGTCGCCCAGCAAGGCAATCGGTGCACCGTCTCCTGGTGTCTTGCTCATGAGAAACAGCACTGCCGCTTCGCCAATGTTGATACCACTGCGGTTCACCGAAAACGGATTGCAGCGTTCACTCGATACTGCTTCGAGCGCCGAAAAGCCATTGAGGGTCAGCTTGCACAGGCTGTCCACGCCACCGCAGAGCACGGCATCGCACAGGCCCAGGTCCAGCAGGCGACGGGCGCTCATCAAGGCGCGGGCGCTGGAGGTGCAGGCGGTGGAAATCACGTAGGACGGACCGCTCAGGTCGAGCCAGTCGGCGAGAAAGTTGGCCGGCGCGCTGAGTTCCTGTTGCTGGTAATCGTAGCCGTCGGGGAAGCGCTGTTCGCGCAGGTAATGGGCAATGCCGCTACTGGCTTCGTCGATGCCCGAGGTGCTGGTGCCCAGCACGATGCCGATCCGGGCGCGCCCGTAGGCCTGGATGGCCCGGTCGATCTCGGGCCGGATCTGCAAGCCGGCTTCCAGCAACAACTGGTTGTTGCGGCTGCGTTGCGCCGCCAGAGCGTCGGGGATGGCCGCGAGTTCACCCGACACCGAGGCCACCGGCAAGGCACGTTCGGCCACCCAGCCCGCCTCGACCCGCACGCCTGAGCAGTCGCCGGCAAACAGGTTGCGCGCCACGTCATGTTTGTTGCGGCCGAGGGCGCAGATCACCCCGAGGGCATTCAAATAGGCAGTCATGGGGCGCTCTCGGTCAACGGTGTGATGCGGTAGTGCGGGCCTTGGGGCAGGCTCAGTGCGAAATCCAGCGGCCGCTGGTAGCGAACCTGCCAGCGGGCATCGAGGGTTCGCTGCCCATCCTGTTGTCGCGCGGTCGGGTAGTTGCCGGGCAGTTCGGCTTCGGGTGTCAGGGCGAACAACAGCGCGGCGAACAATTCCCGGGCCTCGGCATTGGGTGGCAGCAGACCGTCGGCCTGCCACTTGCCATCGACCAGGCGTTGGCGGGCTACGGGAATGCCCAGCGGGTCCATCATCGACCAGCGGATGCCAGCGGCTTCACGCTGTATCACCAACAGCCAATCCAGACGTTGACCGGCCAGTTGCCGCTCGATGTGCAATTGCAGTGGCAGCGCCAGGGTCGGCGCGCGCGCGGGCAGCGGCGCATGGCTGGCGCAGGCGCTGAGCAGCAACAGGCAGCCGATAAGCAGGGCACGAATCATCCGCTGGCTCCTTCGACGGGCTTGCGAGCCACCACATTGACCAGGGTTTCCTCCCGCTCGCCGAACGGCTTGGGGCGGCGCAGGCCAAAACGCTCCAGCAAGCCGAAGTCCTTGGCGCGACTCCACCACAGATATGGGTAGGACACGTTGCGGGCTTCGAATTGGAAGCCTTGGCTGCGGATCATGTCCAGGTACTGGGCGGCACTTTTCTGCACGTGCATGGGGTGACGGAACAGCCAGCGGATCACCCAGGTATCGATGTAGGCCTCGGTGGATTCGGCGAACATCAGGTAGCCACCGGGCTTGAGTACGCGATAGAACTCGGCGAGGGCTTTTTCCTGCTCCACCAGATGATGGAAGGTCTGGTGGCAGAACAACAGGTCGACGCTGGCATCCGGCACCGCCAACGTCGCGCAATCGCTGCCGATCAGTTCCACGGTCATGCCCTGGCGCGTCGCTTCCTCCAAGCTCAGGTCGAGACTATGGGGGTCGGCGTCGACCCCGATCAGGCGCTGCGGCGTGAACACCTGGCGCAGGTACTGGAACGATTTGCCCTGGCCGCAGCCGGCGTCCAGCAGCACCGGGTTGGCCGGCAGCGGGGTACTGAACAGGTTGCGCAGGTCGTTGATCGCTACCCGCAACACATGGTGCTGCCAGGTGTGGCTGCGCAGGAACCAGAAACCGAAGCGGGTCTCTTCGACGTAGTTGTCGCTCAGGTAGCTCATGGCTGCAGACTCATGGTGCCGGGCTCGCGCAGATTTCCGAGAGCATGCGCAGGCGCCGCTTGGGTTCGCTGACGAACGGGTTGCGCTGATCCCAGGCATAGCCGGCCAGGATCGAGCTGATCATGCGCCGAATGTCGTCCGAGCCTTCGGTGTAGAAAATCACGTCCTGGAACGTGCCGGCGTACCAGCCCTCGACGTAGCAGCGGAAGGTATCGACGCCGCGCTTGAGCGGTTCGGCGAACTCGCTCTGCCAGTCCACGCTCTCGCCTTGCAGCTGGCGATGCAGCACGTCGGCGGCCATGCTCGCCGAGCGCATGGCGATGGTCACACCGGAGGAGAACACCGGGTCGAGGAATTCCGCGGCGTTGCCCAGCAGGGCGAAGCCAGGGCCGTGCAGGGTCTTGACGTTGGCCGAGTAGCCGCCAATGGTCCGCGCCGGGGTATCCCACACCGCGTTCTGCAGCACTCCGGCCAGGCTTGGGGTTTCGTCGATGAAACCGCGCAGGCAGGCGTCTAGGTCGTCGGTGCGGCCGGCGAAATGTTCCGCGGCGGCGACCACGCCCACCGAGCAACGTCCGTCGCTGAACGGAATGGTCCAGAACCACACGTCGCGCTTGCTCGGGTGGGTGGTGATGAGGATCTTTTCGCGGTCGAAGGTCGCAGCGTCGATGCGATCTTCAATGTGGGTGAACACCGCTTGGCGTACCGGAAAATTGGACGGTGCCTCAAGGTCCAGCAGGCGCGGCAAGACTCGCCCGTAGCCGCTGGCGTCGAGCACGAAATCGGCCTCGACCCGGTACTCGCTGCCGTCCTCGCGTTGCACGCCCAGTCGGGGTTTCGGTGCATCGAAATCGACGCTGGCAATGGCTTGGCCATAGCGGATCTCCACACCTTGCAGCGCCGCCTGATCGGCCAGCAACTTGTCGAAGTCCGCGCGCTGCACCTGGAAGGTCGTGGGCTTGCCGTTGCTGAAGGTGTCGCCGAAGTCGAAGGCGCTGTAGCGCTCGCCCCAGGCGAACGCCGCACCGTTCTTGCGCTGGAATCCGGCGGCGTTCACCGCGTCGAGCATGCCGGCCTCTTCGACGAAGTCCAGGCAATGGGACAACAGGCTTTCGCCGATAGAGAACCGTGGGAAATGCTGACGCTCGATGACCAGTACATCGTGGCCCTTGCGCTTGAGCAGTGCGGCCGCGATAGCGCCGGAAGGGCCGGCGCCGATGATGACGACCTGGCGATATTCCGTTTCAGTAACAGGCATTGGAATTCCTCGAATATCCATAGTCATCGTGGGTCTTGTCCTTGAGCGGATATGGGGTGTTCCTGGTGCCCGGCCCACGGCGCCAGCATGAAGCTGAACGCCAGCCCCAGGCTCACCGCCAGGCCGAAATTACTCACCGCCGGTGTGCTGGACAGCGCCAGCAGGCCGAACGACAGCCAGGTGGTGATCGCCGCCAGCAACGTGCCCAGCAGGCTCACCGCCGCGCCGCCGATCTGCTCACGCATCAGGATCGCGTAGTCGACGCCGATGGCCGTCACCAACAACAGGCCGAACAGGCTGAACAGCGTCAACGGCTGCCCCAGCCAGCCGAGGCTCGCCAGGCTGCACAGCGCGGCCAGCAGCGGCAGGGCGACGATGCGCAAGGCACCGCCGACGCCGAATGGCCAGATCAACACCAGCACGATCAGCGCGCAGGACGCCAGTTTCAACTCGGCGGCGCTGATCTGCGTAGCGGCAAACACCCGGTTCAAGTCCCCCAGGCGATCCACCAGTTGGACACCGGGCAGATCCACCGCCTGCACCCGCAGCAGCGCAGCATCGTTCAAACCTTGCAAGCTGATCACCGCCGCCACGCCTTGCGCCGTCGGGCCGAGCCAGAGTGTGCGATACGGCTCGGCCAACGGACCGCTCAGCGCGGCGTCAATGTCGGTCACCGGCAGGGCCTGTAACTGCGCCAGTTCCCCTTGCAGGGCTGCGACCGGGACGCCCAGGTCCAGCAGCGGCTGCCAGAACGTTGGCAGCCGGGCCAGGGCCTCGCGCACTTTCTGCTGTTCGGCCGGCGGGCTGACCAATTGGTTCAGCGACAGGTAGCCCTGGAGTTTTTCCAGGCCGATCAACTGATCCAGGCGTTCGTTGAGGGCGGTCTGGCGCTCCAGCAGCTGTGGCTGGTTATCGGCACGGATCAGGAAGAACTGGCTGGTGGGCTGGAAACCGGTGATGCGGGCGACATCGCGGGCTTCATCGGTCAGGTGCTGGGGCGTGCCGATCCACTGGCGGATGTCGTTTTTCGTGGTCAGGTGCCAGAGCCCGCCCGCGCAGAACGTCAGCAGCAACGCCAGCAGGACCGGCGTGCGCACTCGTTTGAGCAGAGCTTCGCGGGCCTTGAGCAGGTATTGGCAGACCTTGAGCGGCCATTGCGCCGGACGCAGCTCTGCGCCCTTGAGCAGCGCCGGCAGCAGGCAGACCGCGCTCAGGTAGGCGCCGAGCAGGCCGGCAGCGGAAAATATCGCGATCTGGGTCAGGGCCGGGAAAGGCGTCCAAGCCAGGGCCAGGTAACCGATGCAGGTGGTCACAAGGCTCAGGCTCAGCCCCGGCAGGGTCAGGCGCAAGGCCGGCCAACTGCGCCACGGCTTGAGGCTCCAGCTCTTGGACAGGTAGTGCAGCGGGTAATCCACGGCCACGCCGATCAGGCTGGAACCCAACACCAGGGTCATGACATGCATGCGGCCAAACAGGGCCACGCAGGCCACCGCGCCGAACAGCATGCCCACCAACACGGGCACGAACGCCAGCCACACCCGCAGGCGTCGGAAGGCCAGTAACAACAGCAACAGAATACCGACTGTCGCCCCACCGCCGACCCAGGTGATTTCCCGCGATGCCTGTTGCTGGCCGCTGGCGGCGTACAGCAGGCCACTGGCCGCCAGCAGTTGACCTTGGGCCTGGCCGGCCTGATCACGGCTGTGTTGCAGCAACTCGGCCACTTGCAGTGGCAGGTTCATGTCGAAAGCGTTGCCATGGGTGCGGGCCCGCAGCATCACCCAATGTTTGCCGTCGGCTTCGGCGATCAACGCCCCGCTGCCCACGTCCAGTTGTATCGCGCCGCGTTGCGGCTGGCTGTTCTGGATGCGTCCGGTCAGCCCCAGCCAGTCGTCCTGGCTCGGCACCAGGCTGAAGCCGCTGAACGGATCGAACAGGGCCTGTACCCGTTGTTGGATGAACGCCTCGGGCTGGTCGATCAATTGCTGCCGGTCTGCCGTCGAGAGCATCGCCAGCCGACCGTCAAGCAATTGCCTGCGCAGGGCTGGCAGGTCAGCCTGCAACGTCCACTGGACTTTGTCGAACAGGCCGCTGGCCTGCCACTGCTCGCCCAGGTTCTGTGCCAGGGCAATGGCTTGCTGGCGATCCGTGTGACCGACCAGCACGAGCACCTCGCGATTGAGCGGCTCCTGCATGCGTTGTTCGGCGATCAGTTCCAGGGCATCGGGAGACGTACCCGGCACCAGTTCCATGAGGTTGACCGACAGTGGCGCACCGTTGCGCCATTGCCAACCGGCGAGTGCCAGCACTGCCAGCAGCAGGATCAGGAACAGGCGTGGCAACATCCGCTCACTCGGCAAAATCATGTTGCTCCGCTTCGCTCAAGGGTTGCGTGCTGGTAGCGTCCTGCATGCGCAGCACGGTGCTGTCGCCCTGGGTTTCCAGCAGTTCGATGCGCTGCACCAGTTCGCCGCCGTCGATGTTGATCTGGTTGAAGACCTGTTTGAGCAGCACCGAGCGCGGTGTCAGGGTGAGCTTCCATTGTTGCGGCTCACCGGACAGGCTCAGCTCGAAATCCCGTTGCAAGCCACTGCTGTCGCCTTGTAACACCGCCAGGAACAGACGGTTCTGTTCGGCGCCAGCGCTCTTGTTCGGCAGCATTTGCCAGGCGTTGCCATCGCGCCGGGCGATGCCTTGCGCGGTGATGCGGTAGTCCTGTTGCAGCGGGGTTTGCAGCAGCCAGAGCAGGCCGTGGTTTTTTGCCAGGACAAAACGGCCCTTGCTGGTGAGGGGCTGGGGCAGGGCGCGCAGGTGTTTTTCCTGAATGAACTGCCCGTGGATCACGTCCGGGCGGGCCAGTTGCTCACTCAGCTGTTGCAGGTCGAAGGCCTGGGCCAGGGGCGACAGGCAGCACAACAGCAGCCAGGCTGACAGGCGCTTCATGGCAGCTTCCTTTCGACGGCATCGACAAACACCCGGGGCGAGGCCAGCAGCATTTCCCGGCTGGTCATGTCCACGGCCACCTGCACGGAGCTGGCACGGGTCAGGCGTTCGCCGGTTGCCGCGTCGCTGATCAGGTAGTTGATCTTCAGCCGGTTTTCCCATTCCACCAGGCTGGCGCGCACGGTCAGGGTCTGGCCGAACACGGCGCTGCGTACGTAGCGCAGTTGCAGGTCGATGATTGGCCACGCATGGCCGGACTCGAGCATGTCGTTGTAGTTGTGGCCGATCAGGTCGAGCAAGGCGCAGCGGGCCACTTCCAGGTATTTGACGTAATGACCGTGCCAGACCACGTTCATCGAATCGACGTCGAAAAACGGCACCTCGATCCGGGTGTCGACGTGCAGGACTCCCTTACTGCGCATGCAGCCTCCAGTGTTGTGCGGCGATGCGCTGCAGGCACAGGCGCAGTTCGCCTTCCAGGGCACGGTCTTCGATCACCGGTGGGAAGTCCTCGGCCAGTTGTTCGCGCATGGCGGCCAGGGCCGGCGGCAGTGGTCGCGCGTCTTCAGCACGGCTGCGCAGCCACACGCCCTGGTTGGCGGCCAGTAGCGTCGCGGCGGCCACTTGTTCGGTCAGCTCCAGCACGCGGATCGCATCCCGGGCGGCGATGGTGCCCATGCTCACCTTGTCCTGGTTGTGGCATTCGGTGGAGCGTGAGAACACGCTGGCCGGCATGGTGTTTTTCAGGGCTTCGGCGGTCCAGGCGCTGGTGCCGATCTGCACGGCCTTGAAACCATGGTTGAGCATTGCCCGGTCGGCGCTGGCGCCGGACAGGTTGCTCGGCAGGCCATGGTTGTAACGCTCGTCCACCAGCAGCGCGAGTTGCCGATCCAGCAAGTCGGCGACGTTGGCCACCAGGTTCTTCAGGCTGTCCATGGCGAAGGCGATATGCCCGCCGTAGAAATGCCCACCGTGCAGGACCCGCTCGGCTTCGGCGTCGATGATCGGGTTGTCGTTGGCGCTGTTGAGTTCGGTTTCGATGAACGAACGCAGCCAGTTCAGGCTGTCGGCCAGCACGCCGAGCACATGGGGTGCGCAGCGCAGGGAATAGCGATCCTGCAGGCGATGCAGCGGCGCGGTCGGGGCGTCGATCGCCAGGTCCTGGCGCAGCCACGCGGCAACTTGCATCTGCCCTGGGTGTGGCTTGGCGGCGAACAAGCGTTCGTCGAAGTGTTCCGGATTGCCTTGCAGGGCGACGACGTTGAGCGCGGTGATGCGGGTCGCCAGCTGCAGCAGGTAGTCCGCGCGGGCGAAGGCCAGGCAGGCCAGGCCGGTCATCACGGCGGTGCCGTTCATCAGCGCCAGGGCTTCCTTGGGTCGCAGCACCAACGGGGTCCAGCCCAGCTCGCGGTGCACATCGGCGGCCAGACGGCGTTCGCCACGGAACATCACGTCCCGTTCGCCGGACAGGGTCGCGGCGACGTAGGACAGCGGCGTCAGGTCGCCGCTGGCACCCACCGAACCTTCTTCCGGGATCAGCGGCAGGATGTCGTGTTCGAGAAAGGCCTGCAGGCGTTCCAGCAACTCCACCCGTACCCCGGACACGCCGTGGCACAGCGACTGCAAACGCGCCGCCAGCACTGCACGGGTGGCCTGGGCGTCCAGCAGCTTGCCCAGGCCGCAGCCGTGGAACGTATACAAGTGACGTGGCAGGGCTTCGACGTGGTGCAATGGCACGGCCACCACGCAGGAATCGCCGTAACCGGTGGTTACGCCGTAGATCACGCCTTCCTTGTCCAGCAAAGAGTCGAGGAATTGCGCACCCTTGGCGATGCGCTGGCGGAACGCCGGGTCATCCTGCAACTGTGTCGGCGTCTGACGGTTGGCCAGGGCCAAGACATCTTCGATGCGCAAGGGGCGTTCGCCGAAGGTTACCGGCTCAAGAGTGGGCTTCGTCATCGGTCTTCCAGAAAGGGTAAAAGTTGAACCACTGTTGCGGCGCCTGGAGGCAATACTGCGCCAGGCGTTCGGCGTAGCGGCCGGCCCAGAGGGCGATCACTTGCTCGCGGTCGGTGCGTTTCCACGCCACGGCATCGGCGAAGGGCTCGAGGGTGACTCGATAGCGTCCCTCGTGCTTGAGGCACATCAGCAGGTTGACCGGGCATTTCAGCAGGCCGGCCAGCAGCCACGGCCCTTGGGGAAATGCGGCGCGATGGCCCATGAAGTCCACGGTCACACTGCGCCCGCCGTGCAGCGGCACGCGGTCGCCGGCGATTGCCAGCCACTCGCCGCGCTCCAGGCGTTCGCTCAGTTGCAACATGATCAGCGGGTCCAGCTCGCTGACCTGGATCAGCCGCAGGTGCGTGGCACCGGCTTCGCCCAGCAGGCGATTGAACTGCTCGGCGTGCTTGGTGTGCACCAGCACGTTCATGGTCACTTTCTCGCCCAGCTCGGCCAGGGCCCGGCACATCTCCAGGTTGCCCAGGTGTGCGCCCACCAGCATCTGCCCGCGGGTGTCACGCAAGTGATTGCGCAGCAGCGCCTTGTCGACGATTTCGATCTGTTCGATGCTCAGCTTGCCGTTCCAGACATCGAGCTTGTCCAGCAGGGAGTCGGCAAACGCCATGAACTGGCCGAACACCCTCCGGTGGGTCGGACGCAGCTCGGGGCGCTCGCTCCAGTCGGCCAGGCGTTGCTGGTATTGCCAGGCGGCCTGCCGGGCACTGCGACCGAAAACGAAGAAATACAGGACGATGCCGTACAGCAGTGGGCTGAGTAAACGGCGGCCCAGCACCTTGGCGGCGAACGCGGTGAATTTCATCAGCCAGAAACTGCCGCGTTCCTGGCGGTCGGCCCAGTGTTGCTTATCTGCCTGAAGGCTCATGCCCGCCACCGTCGCCAGAGAATCATGGGAGAACGCACCAGCATGCCGAAGAACAACCGGGTGTGCATGCTGGAAATCAGCACGTTGTCGTGGAACAGGCGAAAGTGCGAGACACCGTCCTGGGGGTAATGAACCCGGGTGTGTAGCCAGCGCATCGGTTGATTGCGCCAAGCCAGGCGTACGAGGATGTCGGAGTCGAAGTCCATGCGTTTGCCGATGTTCGCCGAGTCGATCAGCGCCAGGGTCGGTGGCAAGGGATAGACCCGAAAGCCACACATGGAGTCGCGGATTTGCAGGGACAGGCTGTTGATCCAGACCATGACGTGCGTCAGGTAGCGCGCGTACAGACGGCCTTTCGGCACGCTGGCGTCGTAGTGCGGATAACCACAGATCACCGCGTCCGGGTGGGCACGGGATTGCTCGATGAAGGTTTTCACGTCGCCAAGGTCGTGCTGCCCGTCGGCGTCCACCTGCAAGGCGTGGCTGAAACCCAGGCGCGAAGCCTCCCTTAAGCCGGTCATCACCGCGCCGCCCTTGCCCTGGTTGACGGCCAGCCTGATCAGATGAACCTGCTCGTCTTCGGCCAATTGCTCCAGCACGGACGCGCAGGCGGGGCTGCTGGCGTCGTCCACCAGCACACAGGGCAGGCCGTTGGTGAGCAACGCCTGGACCACCGCCGTGATGGCGGTTTCGTGGTTGTAGACCGGGATGACGGCGCAGGGGTTATGCATATTTTTCACCTGCCGCCCATTTATTGTGGCGAGGGGATTTAGCGAAACGTCGCATCGTCCCACTCGAGTGCGAAGCGCTCACCATCGGTCTGTGTCGTTGCACAGAATTTGGGGTTGCTGCGCAACCCAGCGGGGATAAATCCCTTCGCCACAGGAGTGCAGCGGTGCGGTTAGTCATCGGCCACCCCCAACACAATTCGCCCACTGGAACAGGCCGCCGTGTCATTGCGATAGGCGAAATACAGCTTGCCGCGCTCACGGTCGAAGCGCAGGTGCAGTTGGATTTCATCGCCGGGGCGAACCAGTTGCTGGAACTTCAGCACTTCCATGCCGACGAACCGGGGCGGCAAGTCCAGCAGTTGTCGGCCCAGGCTCATGGCCCAATCGACTTGCACCACGCCGGGCAGCACCGGTGCGGTGGGGAAATGGCCGCTGAAGTACGCCAGGTCAGGCGGCACGACCAGTTGCAAGCTCCATTCACCGTTGGTTTCGACTTGGTCCAGCACTTCGGGGGCCTTGGGACGCGGCGACATCAGCAGGGCTTCGACTTCGGCCTGGGGCAACTTGCCTTGGGCATTGAGCGGTAACTGCCGCAGCCAGCGCCAGCGTCGAGGCAGGGCGAGGGTTTCGCAATGCTCGCTCAGGTGCTTGCGCAGGCCTTCGGTAACAGCGCGCCGGCCCAGGTTGCGCAAGGCGTGCAAGCCGTTTTCGCTCAGCACCAGCAGTGCGCCAAGGGAGGCGCGCTTCTCCTGCACTACCCCCAGCCGCGCTTCGCTGACCCAGTCATGAGCCACCAGCGCCTGTTCCAACATCGGCAGGGAAATGCGTTTTTCTTCGAGCTTGACGATACGGTCCAAGCGTCCGAGTAACTCGAAACGTCCGTCCGCGGCGATTCGCGCTGCGTCGGCGGTGTGTTCCACATGGCCGGCCGGCAAGTAAGGTGAAGCGATCAGCAAGGCACCGTCGCGGTCCTGGCTCAACTCGACACCGGTAAACGGTTGCCACGGTTCGGTGCCTTGGCGCCAGGCAATGCCGCCGGTTTCCGAACTGCCGAAAATCTCCGTCGGCCATTGCCCCAAGCGCTGTTGCAGGCTTTGGGCGGCCTCGGCCGGCAAGGCGCCACCGGAGGAAAACACCCGGCGCACGCTGCTCAAGGCCGGCCAATCGAGGTTGTCACCCATGCGCTTGAGCAGCGCCGGGCTGGCGACCCAGGCGAAGGCCGGGTACTCGCGGCTGGCGCGCTGCAGGTCCTCCGGGAAGGCCAACTGCCGCCGCACGAACGCCCGCCCGGCGCACAGTGGCCACAGCACTCGGAACAGCAGGCCGTAGATGTGCTGGGTGGCGACGCTGCCGATCATGCAGGCCGGGCCCAGGTCGGCGCCCCACAACTGCTCCAAGGCGTGGACTTCGTTACTCAACTGGCGCAGGTTTTTCTCGATGCGCTTGGGCTCGCCGCTGGAGCCGGAGGTGCACAGGCTCAGCCAGCAGTGGTCGAGGTCCAGTTCGGCGGCGTCCAGTGGGGCCAGGCGCAAGTCGCCAGGCTGCGTGTCTGCGGGCTGGTCGGTCAGCCACAGGTCGACCTCCGCCGACCAGCGCTGGCGGGTTTGCGCTTGCAAATCGGCCGGCAGTAGCACGCTGGCCCCGGCGCGCCAGGCGCCCAGCAGGGCTGCGGCCAATTCGGCCGCGTCTTCCAGGTGCACGGCCACCCGCCGTACGCCCCGGGCTTGCAGGCCGGCGGCCAGGCGCAACGCATCGTCGCGCAACTGCGAATGGTCCAGCGCCGGATCGACGGTAATAGCGCGCTCCGGCTCAGCCCCGAGCAACATCTGCTCAAGTGTTATCCAATTCATGGGCGGCCTCTTACCCGTTGTCGTATGAGCCATTCAATGGCAAACAGCAGCCCCATCAATCCGTAGGAAATCAGGCCGGTGTACAACATCCACCAGCTCAGCGGCGCCCACAGGGTCAGGGCGGCGGCGAGCAAACCGTTACACAGGAAAAATACACTCCAGGCCACTGTGACCTGGCGGGTGTACACCACCGCCTTGGCTGGCAGTTGCGGTTCGCGCAGGCGGGCCAGGCGTTCGATCATCGGCGGGCCATACTTCAGGCTCAGGACGAACAGCCCGAGCATGAAGGCGCTGATCAGCACCGGATACCAGCGCAGCAGGAGCGGGCTGTCGAACAGCGCCAGCAGCAGGCAAAACACGATGGCCGTGGCCGCCATCCAGCGGCTGCCGGGCCCGCCCTTGCCGAGCAATGCCCGGGCCAGCCACAGGCTACCCAGTAGCAGGCCGAACTGCCACGGGGCGAAATGCTCCATGCCGAAATACACCGCAAAGGGGTACAGCAGGCCCGCCAGCAGCAGGCCCAGGCCAATCAGCCGGCTCATGCGGCCGGTTGGACCAGTCGATAGACCGCCTCGACCACGTCATTGACGGTACGCACTGACTTGAATTCTTCAGCGGCGATTTTCTTGCCGGTCTGACGCTTGATGTGGTCGATCAGGTCGACCGCGTCGATGCTGTCGATTTCCAGGTCCTGGTACAGGTTCGATTCCAGCGTTACGCGTTCAGGGGCCAGTTCGAAAAGCTCGACCAGAGCATCGCGCAGGGTATTGAAAATGTCGTCACGAGTTTGCATGGTCCGGTCTCAGGGGCGTTTTGCAGTGACGAAGGCCGCAAGGCTTGCCACATTGCTGAAATGGTTACGGGTGTCCTTGGCGTCGGCATCTATCTTGATGCCGTACTCCTTCTGGATGGCCAGGCCTAGCTCCAGGGCATCCACCGAGTCCAGGCCCAGGCCTTCGCCGAACAGGGTCTGGTGGTCGCCGATGTCGTCGATGTCGATGTCCTCCAGGCCTAGGGCATCGATGATCAACTGTTTGATATCGATGATCAGCTGTTTGGTGTCACGGTGCAGATCGCTCATCTTCGGCGAGCTCCTTGATGAAATAGTGATGCAAAAAATCGTTGAGCCGGCGCGAAGCCTGAGGTGGCGGGCCAAGCGCGGCAAAGGCCTGTGGATCTATATCGGCCCCCACATGAAAACTGAAGTGCACGCGGCGATGGGGGATGCGATACCAGGGTTCGGCCTTGGTCAGGGTGGTGGGGCAGACCTTGATGGTGACGGGGGTGAGGATTTTCGCACCGCGCAGGGCAATGGCCGCCGCGCCCCGATGAAAGGCTGGTGCATGGCCGGGTTGGGTGCGCGTACCTTCGGGAAACACGATCAGGCTCTGGCCGTCTTGCAGGGCATCGCTGGCGGCATCGAGCATGTCCATGCTGCCGTCGTTGCTGATGTATTGGGTCGAGCGCAGCGGCCCGCGGGTAAAGGGGTTGTCCCACAGGCTTTGCTTGACCACACAGTTGGCGTCGGGCACCAGCCCGATCAGGAACACCACGTCGATCAGCGACGGGTGGTTGGCGATGATCATCTGCCCGGGGCGGCCGAGTTTTTCGGCACCGTCGATCTGATAGGTGAGCACACCGGTGCGGGCCATGAACCGGATAAAAAACCAGAACAGCCGTCCGACCGTACGACGGGCCCGTTGTCGATGGGCTTGGGCATCGCCGGGCAGCCAGGCCAGCAACGGAAACACCAGCAAGCGCAGGCACAGCCCGCCGAGCCCGAACAGGGCAAAGCTTGCGGCGGTCGCGAACAGGCGCCAGTAATAGGCGTCGCGATGTTTACCGGTCATCGGCTGCGTTGCCAGGTCCATACACGATTCTTCCAGGCATGTTGGCAGGTGGTTGCGTTGTCCAGCAGCGTACGCAACAGATCCAGGGCATGGGGCCAGTCGCTACCAGGCATTTGGCCAGCCGCCGCGCACAGGTCCAATTGCCAGTCATTGCCCGGGGTCAGCAGCAGGCCTACCGCATAGGGAAAGGGGACGTCGTTGACCCAGGGGGCATACACGTGTGGTGGTTGTTCTTCGGTGATCACCAGCAGCACGGCCGGTGCGCCTTCGTTCAACAGTGCGGCAGCTTCCAGCACGCCGTGCTCCAGCCCGTCGCCAGTGGCGGCCAGGGCGGTCATCTCGCTGGTTTCGCCGCGCATGATCGACCATAGGCCGATTACCGCGTTATGCACCGACAGGCTGAATTGGGTAGGCGACAAGGGTTGGTCGGCCGCCAGGTCCTTGAGAATCTCGAAAGTGCGCGGGGTTTCGCCATGGCGGGAAATAAAGACCAACGGTAGATCTGGCAGGCCCTCGGCCAGTGGCCAGCCAACACTGAAGGCCATCCGCGCCAGGCGGCTGAGGCGTCGGCGTTGCATGGCCGGCAGGAACGATACGTCAGGGGCGGCATCGCTGAGCGGCAACACGACCGGCTGTCGGCTCCAGGCCTGCCAGTCGTCCACGCTTTCGAGCCCAGGGGCCCACGCGCGCCATTGGGCGATATTGAAATTGATCACAAAATTCATCCCACCCCTGCGGGCTTTTATTGTCACGGCTCAGTGGTTTGACCCGCGTCCAACCCTGCATGGTCTTGCGACCCAAGTGGCGCGCATTATCCCGGTGCGATTGGCTTGTAGCAAATACTGGTTACATTTTGCCCAACGAAATGTACGGCTTGGTCCAGTCGCGAATTATTGTCGCGATCATTGCCGGCCTGTCTGTCGGTTCTTTCTGTCTTTTCCGGGCGAATTGACGTTTCGATTGTTGGAAAAGCCACTGTTGCCGTAGTCCTTCTACGCAGAAGGTAGCTAAGCGGCATCGCGGCCAACTACACTCGGGAATCTTTGATACACGGAGGTTTTGACATGCGGCGTGTGGTGTTCAATCAGAAAGGTGGCGTGGGCAAATCCAGCATCGCCTGCAATCTGGCGGCGGTCAGCGCCAGCGAGGGGTATCGCACGCTGTTGGTGGACCTGGATGCCCAGGCCAACTCCACGCAATACCTGACGGGCCTGACCGGCGATGACATTCCCATGGGGATTGCCGACTTCTTCAAGCAAACCCTGTCATCCGGGCCCTTTTCGAAAAAGAACAAGGTGGATATCTACGAAACGCCGTTCGACAACCTGCACGTCATTACCGCCACCGCTGAACTGACGGATCTGCAGCCCAAGCTTGAGGCCAAGCACAAGATCAACAAGCTGCGCAAACTGCTTGAAGAGCTGGAAGAGGATTACGATCGGATCTATCTGGATACCCCGCCAGCGCTGAATTTCTATGCGGTTTCAGCGTTGATCGCCGCCGACCGGGTGCTGATCCCCTTCGACTGTGACAGCTTCTCCCGACAGGCGCTGTATGGGTTGCTGGCGGAAATCGAAGAGCTCAAGGACGACCATAACGAAGGCTTGGAAGTCGAAGGCATCGTGGTCAACCAGTTCCAGGCCCGCGCCAGCCTGCCGCAGCAGATCCTCGACGAATTGATTGCCGAAGGCTTGCCGGTATTGCCGGTGTACCTGAGCAGCTCGGTGCGCATGCGCGAATCCCACCAGGCCAGCCTGCCGTTGATTCACCTGGACCCGCGGCACAAGCTGACCCTGCAGTTCGTGGAGTTGCATGGGTTGCTCGAAGGCGCCTGATTGATCGAGATCTACTGTGGGAGCGAGCTTGCTCGCGATGACGGCGGCACATTCAACATGAAGGTTGTTTGTCAGTCCGCTATCGCGAGCAAGCTCGCTCCCACATGAGTGCTTTGATTCAAATCCCCTGGCTACGCAACCAACCCATCAACTGCGGCAACGGCAACGCCCCGCTCTGGCGCGCGACTTCCCGACCGTCCTTGAACAGAATCAGGCTGGGAATCGAGCGGATCCCCAACTGCGCCGATAACTGTTGATTGGCCTCGCTGTCGAGCTTGGCCATCCGGCATTTGCCCGTCAGTTGCGCGGCGGCCTGTTCGAACACGGGCGCGAAGGCCTTGCAGGGCCCGCACCAATCGGCCCAGACATCCACCAGCAGCGGCAGGTCGCCCTTGATCTGGCTGGCGTAGTCGCCTTGCTTGAGTTCGAACGGCTTGTTCAATAGCACCTGGGCCTTGCAGCGCCCGCACTTGGGCTGGTCGCCCAGGCGTTCGGCGGGGATGCGGTTGAGCCCGTTGCAGTGGGGGCAGGGGATCAGCATCAGGTCAGTCTCCAGAAAAAAATCATCGATATAGATTGAACACTATATAGAAACCACCGCAAAAACCTGTGGGAGCGAGCTTGCTCGCGATTGCGGTCTACCAGTCAATGATGCATCGACTATCAGACTGCTATCGCGAGCAAGCTCGCTCCCACAGGGTCGCTTATTGCTGCCGCTTATTTAGCGTTGGTCAGCGTGTTGTAGCTGGTCATCAGGTTGCGGTAGTCCGGGATGTGGTTGGAGAACAAGGTCGCCAGCCCTTCCACATCGTTGCGCCAGTCGCGGTGCAGTTCGCAAGCCAGGCCGAACCAGGTCATCAGTTGCGCACCCGAGGAAGACATGCGGTCCCAGGCCGATTGACGGGTCAGCTCGTTGAAGGTACCGGAGGCATCGGTGACCACGAACACCTCGAAACCTTCGGCCAGGGCCGACAGGGCCGGGAAGGCCACGCAGACCTCAGTGACGACGCCGGCGATGATCAGTTGCTTCTTGCCGGTGGCCTTGATCGCCTTGACGAAATCTTCGTTGTCCCAGGCGTTGATCTGGCCGGGACGGGCGATGTACGGCGCATCCGGGAACAGGGTCTTGAGTTCTGGCATCAGCGGGCCGTTGGGGCCTGTTTCGAAGCTGGTGGTGAGGATGGTTGGCAACTTGAAGTATTTGGCCAGGTCGGCCAGGGCCAGCACGTTGTTCTTGAAGCGGTCCGGGTCGATGTCACGCACCAGGGACAGCAGGCCAGCCTGGTGGTCTACCAGCAGAACGGCGGCGTTATCTTTGTCGAGACGGTTGTAGGAAGTAGTCATGGCTTAGCCCTCATTAAGTTTTGGTTGCCGAAGGTTTCGGCGTGGTTAAGGTTTTTAATGTCGGTGTAGCGATTGATCGGTGACTCATCCGGTCGAAGCGCTCCGGCGTCAATCCGTGTTGCGTTTCGATGGGTGTAGATTAAAACTGGCACCTTTGATGCGCTAGACTGCGAAAATCAGCCTTAGCGTTCTATTTGGAGAACGATCATCGAAGACCTCAACACGCTTTACTACTTCACCCAGGTGGTCGAGCACGGCGGTTTCGCCGCTGCCGGCCGGGCGCTAGACATGCCCAAGTCGAAGCTCAGCCGGCGGATCGCCCAACTGGAAGAGCGCCTTGGGGTGCGGTTGATCCATCGCACCAGTCGTCATTGCTCGTTGACGGAGATCGGCCAGGCCTACTACCAGCGCTGCCTGGCGATGCGGGTCGAGGCTGAGAGCGCGGCCGAAGTGATCGAACGCAACCGCTCCGAACCCCAGGGGCTGGTGCGCATCAGTTGCCCGACAGCGTTGCTCAACAGCTGGGTCGGGCCGATGCTGACCCGCTACATGCTCAAGTTCCCGCGGGTGGAGTTGTTCATCGAGAGCACCAACCGCCGGGTCGACCTGATCCATGAGGGTTTCGATATCGCGTTGCGGGTGCGCTTTCCGCCACTGGAAAACACCGACATGGTCATGAAAGTCCTGGGCAACAGCACCCAATGCCTGGTGGGCAGCCCGGTTTACCGCGAGCGCTTGTCTTCACCCGCCTCCCCGGCGGACCTCAACGGTTTGCCGAGCGTGCACTGGGGCGCGGCGCAGCGCGAATATCAGTGGGAATTGTTCGGCCCGGACGGCACCCGCGCGCTGATCCGCCATGAACCGCGCATGGTCACCGATGACCTGCTGGCCCTGCGTCACGCCGTGCTGGCGGGCATCGGTATCGCCCACTTGCCCGCCGTGGTGGTGCGCGAAGACCTGGCCGCTGGGCGGCTGGTGGAACTGGTACCTGGCTGGACGCCCAAGTGCGGGATCGTCCATGCGATCTTCGCCTCGCGGCGCGGGTTGCTGCCTTCGGTGCGCACGTTGATTGATTTTCTCGCCGAAGAATTCAGCCAGAGTGATATGGCGTAGCGTGGAGGCAGCTATGCCAGCGTATTTCCCTTGTGTGGGCTTGCTTGCGATGGTGGCCTGATAGTTGGTCGGGGGGGGACCGGGTACATATCCATTTCTGCGGTAACGGCCACTTAGGGTTCCGCCCTGACGGCGGCTCACTTTTGAGAAGCGCAAAAGTAAGCAAAACGCTTTTGCCCCACCACTCGGCACCTCGCCTAGGCTCGGTGTGCCCTCACTCCGGCATTGCTCCGTGGGCCCGCCGCGAAGGGCCATCCATGGCCCAGCGCGGCTATCCCGGCATCCATGCCGGGATGCCCACTCCACAATGCCTGCGTTCGGCCATCGTGGTTAACGGGGCGCCAAAATCTACGTCCAACGCGAGGCGGCCTGACAGCCGGCCTGGTTCTTGCGGGCGGTGTACACCAATCAGAGCTGTTTGAGCTGGACCTGTGGGAGCAAAGCTTGCTCGCGAAGGCGGCCTGACAGCTGGCCAGGCTCTCCCACTCGTACTCCAATCCCATTGTGGAGCTTGCACTCAAGGCTGCCATTCATCAGGTGCGCCGCACTGAAAAGGTGTCATGGCCTCAAAAAAGACACCACGTACCTGTTTGCAACCTCAGGAGGTCCCATGAGCCATCCTCAAGACCCAACCACTCCCCAGGCAGTGGACAACCCTAATGACGACGGCTTCGTCCTCGGCACCGCCGGCCGCGATGAAGACCCCAATGCCGCCCCGCCCTACGCCATTGATCGTCGCCACGAACGGGATGAGCTGACCCCCGAAGACGCCCGTGGCCTGCCTGGTTATCCCGAGGAAAAGCCGCCGAGCAAACCGGCTGGCGAAGAGGGGACCGAGACAGAACCGGGCATCGAGACGCCTGAGCAGGGGAACGATAAGGTAGGTTGAGCAGGGCTCACATCCGCTCACATTCTTTGCCGAAGCCTGAAGCCTTGAGTCACTAGGCTAAAAAAGCACTTGGGCGACCATCTGTCTTATTCGGCTATATCGCAATTTGCGATGGGCTGGATCTGTGTTTAACTCCTCCATAGCAAAATGCGATAAGGATGTTGCATGCATGTGATTACCGAGAAACGCATTTGGGAGGCCAAGGAAAAATGGCCTCACTGCGCCAATTCGCTGGATCAATGGTATCGGCTTATCAAACGCAACAGCCCGTCTGACTTCGCTGCGATGAAATCTATTTTTCCCGCAACCGACAAGGTCGGCCCGCTACATGTGTTCGATATTGGTGGCAATAAGTTGCGACTGATCGCTGTGGTTCGCTACCGACCTCAGCGCTTGTACATCAAATGTTTGCTGGATCATCAGGAATACGACAGAGGCAAGTGGAAGGAGGAACGGGGATGAGTGCACTGATCGAACAAGTCGCCGCCCATTGGGAGTTTGTGTCGCCCTTGCTGCGCAAACCCAGGAACGAGGAGGACTACGACCGGTTGGTTGCAGCGCTCGATGAATTGTTGGAGCGGGTTGGCGAAGACGAAGCCCATCCCTTGATGAGCCTGGTGGACATCATCGGTGAATGGATCGAGGCCTGGGATCATCAACACCGGCCAATGCCCAAGGCCACTGGCGTTGAGGCGCTTCGTTATCTGATGCGCGAACACGGTTTGAGCCAGAGCGATTTGCCGGGCATAGGCGCCCAGTCGGTGGTATCGGAGATATTGAGCGGCAAGCGCCAGCTCAATTTAAGGCAGATCCGCTGGTTGGCGGAGCGCTTCGGCGTATCGGTTGAGACCTTTATTTGATGGCTTGGCGCGGCGCACTAACTGCGGCGAGGGAGCTTGCTCCCGCGCCACAGGGGGAGGCGCTATGTCGACTGGCGGGGCTCGACGTTGTCCAGTACCCGGTTCGCCAACAAGCTACTCAGTTCGATCAGTTGCTGAATGCCCATGGCAATGTGTCGCCTGGAGCCTTTCAGATCGAATGCCAGGTCACTGACCATGGCGTTGGCCGAGGCCAGGTTTTCGCTGAGGTTGGCGAGCAGGGTTTCGGTGTCGATGCCATTGACGACGGTGAACAGTTGGCTGGGATCAGCCTCGGGTTTGCTGGGTTTGGGGTTGAGGTAGCAGTCGAGGACGCGCTCGGCCGTTTCGTCGAATTCTTTTGAGTTTGGGTGGGCTGGATCGGTATCTGGCGGGTTGGGGGTTGCTTTGAACATGGCGAATCTCCGTGATTGGTTGAGCCGCCACGACCTATCGCTAAACAAGTAAAGGTGGCGGCTGTACGCAGGTTAGCGATCCGGGTCACAGAACCCCCGGGTAGACCAGAAGGTCTCCCACGCACAGCCACCATTACGCGAGGTGCAGACGTAAAAGACTGCAATCGAGACTGGGCATTGTTGCGTCTGTGTTGAGTCGGATCGCTAAACCCGATCGCTGATTTTCAGCGACCAGGAAACGATAAAGCCCGACCCCAAGGCGCACAAACCGGCGGATTCTGGCGCAGTTGTAGGTAACGGCGCAAGGCGGCGTAGCCTGGTCCTGAATGGTCCTACATCGGAATAAACACGCTGACTGTTACAGGGAGTGGGTTGGCTTGATGTTCAAGCGTTGGACTGAGAAGTCTGTGGTGAATTGAAGATCGCCATCGCGAGCAAGCTCGCTCCCACATTGGGGAACTGTATGGCCGCGATATTTGCGACAACACCCAATCCCTGTGGGAGCGAGCTTGCTCGCGATGACTGTCGTTCAGGCAAACCTGAACGTTACGACGAACAACTGATCTCCAGATGCTTGCCCCACTCCGGCGGACGTTGCGCGTAGCTGTCCATGCCCGGTTGTTCTTCGAAGGGGTTGCTCAGCACCGTGTGCAAGCGACGGACTTCTTCGTAGTCGCCTGACTCGGCAGCGTCGATGGCTTTCTGTGCGAGGTAGTTGCGCAGCACGTACAGCGGGTTGACGGCGTGCATGCGGGTGCGGCGCTGGTCCTGATCGACAACGCCCTCGCGGCTGACGCGGGCAATGTACAGCTCGCCCCAGGCGTCGAAACCCTTGAGGTCGACGAAGTCATCGCGAAGGATGGCGATGGCTTGTTCGGGGGATTGATCGCCCAGCCGGCGGAAGAACAGGCTGTAGTCGACGCCGCTGTTCTGCATCAGTTGCAGCAGGCGCTCCACCAGTTTCTGGTCATCTTCTTCGGCGCGGGTCAGGCCGAGGCGGCGGCGCATCAGGTCCAGGTAGTGGGCCTGGAACAGCGGCAGGTACAGGCCAAGGGTTTCGCGCAGGGCTTCGACGCTGATGAACGGCGTCAAGGCCTGGGCCAGGGCGCTGAGGTTCCACTGGCCGATGGGCACCTGGTTGCTGAACGAGTAGCGGCCCTGGTCATCGGAGTGGTTGCAGATGAAGTTGGCGTCAAAATCGTCGAGGAAGGCGAACGGCCCGAAGTCGAAGGTGATGCCCAGGATCGACATGTTGTCGGTGTTCATCACGCCGTGACAGAAACCGTAGGCTTGCCATTTGGCAATCAGCTCGGCGTTGCGCTCGACGATTTCGCGGAACATCGCCAGGTACGGTTCCGGTTGTTCACGGCACTCGGCGAAGTGCAGGTTCAACACGTGCTCGGCGAGGGCGGCATGCAGCTCGGGTTTCTTGGTGTAGTAGAAATATTCAAAATGCCCGAAGCGCACATGGCTGGGCGCCAGGCGCAGCACCATGGCGGCGCGCTCCTGCTTTTCGCGCCATACCGGGGTGTCCGAACCGATTACGCACAACGCGCGAGTGGTGGGGATGCCCAGGGCGTGCAGCGCTTCAGAAGCGAGGAATTCGCGAATCGAAGAGCGCAGAACCGCCCGCCCGTCGCCCATCCGTGAAAACGGTGTCTGGCCGGCACCCTTGAGGTGCAAGTCCCAGTGCTCGCCGGCCTCGTTGTACACCTCGCCCAACAGTAACCCGCGGCCATCGCCCAGTTGCGGGTTGTAGTGACCGAACTGGTGCCCCGAATACACCATCGCCCGCGGCTCGGTTTCGGCCCACAACTTGTGGCCGCCAAAGATCTCGGCAAACAGCGGTGCCTGGGCTTCGCTTGGGTCCAGGTCCAGCAAAGCCATCGCGGCCGGGCTGGCGACGACCAGTCGTGGATTGTCGATGGGCTCGGGCAGCACGTGGGTCGATAAACCGTCGCCCAGGCGGGCGAAGCGGTTATCGAAGGTCAACGTTTCCAGCGTTTTCATGGCCGTCTCCGGCGCGATGCCTGCAAGGCATCCCGCGATCAGTCGAGTGTGTCTTGCGGCGGCTCGGGCACCGGTTTGATGTTGGCTACGGTCGAGGGCACGGGCGTGACGGTTTTTTTATCAGGCTCGGCGGGCACCAGTTTGTATTCCTGGCCCTGCAGGTTCTTCAGATAGATTTCCATCTGTCGGAAGGAGATGTTGATGTGCTCCTTCTTGAATTCACGGTTGATGAAGCGGTTGATCTCATCCAGCACCGGGTTGCGGTCACCGAGGTCGCGTACGTGCATGCGCAGCTCATGGTCCAGGGTGCTTTCACCGAAATTCAGGAAATACACGATCGGTTCCGGTTCCTTCAACACCCGCGGGTTCTCGCGGGCGGCCTTGAGCAGCAGTTCGCGCACCCGATCCAGGTCCGAGCCGTAGTCCACGCCCAGTTTCAGGGTCACCCGGGTCACGGTGTCGGTCAGCGACCAGTTGATCAACTGCCCGGTGATGAAGGTCTTGTTCGGGACAATGATGTCCTTGCGGTCGAAGTCGGTGATGGTGGTCGCGCGAATGCGGATCTTGCTGACCGTGCCCGACAGGTTGCCGATGGTGATGGTGTCGCCGATCCGCACCGGGCGCTCGAACAGGATCATGATCCCGGAGATGAAGTTGGCGAAGATCTCCTGCATGCCGAAGCCCAGGCCCACCGACAGCGCGGCCACCAACCATTGCAGTTTGTCCCAGCTCACGCCGAGGGTGGACAGGGTGGTGACGAAGCCGACGCCAGCAATCACATAAGACAGCAATGTGGTGGTGGCATAGGCGCTGCCCTGGGCCAGGTTCAGTTTCGACAGTACGAACACTTCCAGCAGGCCCGGCAGGTTGCGCGCCAGGGCGAAGGTGATGCCGATGATGATCAGCGCGCCGAGCATGTCACCGATGCTGATGGGCACCATGCTCATGTTGGCGCCGGTACCGCTGGTGTATTCGTAGAGGGTGATGTTGTCCAGGTACGAGAACACGCTGATCAGGTCCGACCAGACCCAATACAGCGCGGCGATGAAGCCGCCGAGCAGGGCCAGGCGGATCAGGCGCAGGGACTGTTCGTTGACCTTCTCGATGTCCAGCGTCGGTTCTTCGATCACCGCTTCGCCGTCGCCGGCTTCCTTGGCCGCCTGACGCTTGGCCAGGGCGCGCTGGTAGGCCAGGCGCCGTGCCGCGACCGACAGACCGCGCACGAAGGTAGCTTCGATCACCAGCCAGAACATCAGCAGGTACAAAGTGTTGATCAGCCGGTCGCTGAGTTTCAGCGCGGTGTAGTAGTAGCCAAAGCACACGGCCACGAACAGCGCGATCGGCAGGGCCGTGAACATCACCCCGACGGCCTTGCGAAACAGCGAGGTGTTCTGGTGCGTCGGGCTGCTGAGCAGCAGGCGACTGAGCAGCCACGCCATCAGGGCGTAGCAGGTCAGCACCACCGGCATGCCGAGCACGTCATCGGCCAGGGCCGAGGGTTGCAGTTCGGCCACGGCCACCACGGCCACGAGCGCCAGTACCACCAGCCCGAGGCGACGGATCCATCCCTGCAGGAATTCGACTTGGGGTTTCTCCCAACGGAAATGCAATTCGGCCACGCCGCCTGGGGCCAGTACGCGATAGGCGGTGTAGAACACCAGCCAGGCCTGGCCGATTTGCAGCAGCGCCGCGCCGAGGTTGGCGTTCTGGCCACGGGCGTCGATCTGCAAGGCGTAGCCGCACAGCGCCAGGGCCAACGCCAACGGCATCGCCAAAAGGATATTGATCAGGATTGCCTGGGGCGTGTGCCACTGGCTGTCGCGCTTGAAGTGGCCAACGTCCTGGTGAACCTTGTTCAGCCGGGCATAGAGACTCTTGCGCCGCCACAGCAGCGCCCCGATCAGCAGTGCCAAGGGCAGGAACAGCAGCGGCCGTTGGGTCAGGCCATCGGCCAGTTCACTGAGGCTCGAAGCCCAGGGCAGTGAGTCGACCTGTTTCTCCAGGCGCACCGGCACGCTGCGCATCCATTCGAAATCCAGCGGTTTGTTGCTGGGGATCCAGAACATCTGTTCTTCAAGGGTTTCGCGCAGGTTTTGGGCGGTGCTGAGCAGTTGTTTCTGGTTGAGCTGCAAGGTGATGGATTCGTTGAGCACTGCGCTCAATTCGCGGTTCAGGCGTTCCAGCAGGTCGACGCGGGTCAGTGCCAGGTCCAGCAGGGTCTTGCGCAGTTGCGGTGTGGCTTGCTCCGACGGCTGGGAGGCCAGCAGGTTGTCGACATAGGCGCTTGGATTGTTCAGCAACTCGCGCTGTTGGCTGACTTCGAACTGGTACAGGCGGATGTCGGCGATCTGGTCGGCCAGGTTCTGGTCCAGCTTCAAGCGTGGCAGGGTCTGGCGTTGCTTGTAGAGAATCTTGGAGAGCAGCAGGCTGCCCTTTAGCACGCTGATCTGCTCGTCCAGGGCGGCGTCGGTCTGGGTGACGCTGTCCAGCAGTTGCTTGGTCTGCAGGTTCTGCTGGGTGACCTCGTTGAGACGGTCGGTGCTCTTGAGCAGGTAATCGGAGAGCTTCAGGTTGGCCGCGCTTTCGGTCGCCAGCAGGCTGCTGCCGCCAGCCTTCTGGGCTTCGATGGACTGCTGGGTCACCGTCTCCTGGGACTGGGCCAGGCGCTTCTGGTTGATCAGGTTTTGCAGGTCCTGGATTTCCTGCTCCGTGCGGGCGATTTTTTCCATCAGCAAGTCGTGCTGGCCGTTGCCCAGGTCTTGCAACTGGCTGTTGCCGGCCAGTTCCTGGCGGCGTAGTGGAATCAGCGCATTGAGTGCTGCCAGTTCGGCGGTGAGCTGGTCGCGTTGTTCGCTGCTCAGGGTCTTGCCGGCGTCCCTGCCGGCCTTGAGTGTGGCGTTGATCTGTTGGATGCGGGTCTGGCTGTTGGAAATTTCCGCCTGGGCGCGCTCGGGGCGGGTTTGGGCGGTGATGACCAGGCTGTTGGCATCGGCCAGGGCTTTTTGCAGATCACCCTGCTGGGTGGAGCGATCCGTCAGCATCTGCTCGAGCTGGGGAATCGGCAGGTTGGCGTAACGTTGCGCAACCGGCACCACCGTGCTGCCCTTGAGCCGCGCCAGCTCGCGCTGGTTTTCGATGTTCTGCTTGGGAGCGGTTGCCAACTGCTGCTTGAGCGCGAGCAGCTTCTGTTCGTAGTCGGCCTTGTTGTTGAGCTGCGTCAGGGTGTTTTGCAGCACTGCCTGCAAGGCCTTCTGCTCGGCTTCCGGCAGTTTGCGGTCGGCAATCTTGTCCAGGCTGGCCTCTACCGAGGCGCTGGTGAGCGGTTCAGCGGCTTGCAGCGAGCAGATGGAAAGACTCAGGCCCAGCAGGGCGATGGCGAAAAAGGAGCGCAGGGTAGGCATAGAGACCGGTCAAGCAAGTGAGAGTGGGAGCAGTTTAGAGGAACAAGCCGGGACCCGGGCGACTTCCTTCGGGGAATCTGACGCCCACTTTGCCGATCTTGTTCCCGTCCATGACCGCGACGGTCCACAGGGTGTTGTTCCATTCCACCTGGTCACCGACTACCGGTGCGCCACCGACTTTCTGGGCGATGAAGCGGCCCAGGGACATGTCGGGATCGATACCGTCCAGTTGCAGCCCGTACAGCGCCGCAACCGCGGCCAGCTGGGCGTCTCCTTCGAGTACGAAGTCGCCGAAGAAGCGCAGATCCAGGCCCCGTTGCGGCGCTTGGCTGAACAGTTTTCCCAGGGCCGGTAAATCGTGTTCATGGCCGATAACACACAGCAAATCATCGACTTCCAGCACGGTACTACCCGACGGATGGAGCAATTGCTGGCCACGAAACAGCGCCGCGATGCGCGTGCCGTCGGGCATTTTCAGGTCTCGCAAGGGCGAGCCGATGCACCATTTTTCCGCACCGAGGCGATAGATGAACAGCTCCCACTCACTGGTGACGTGGACTTCCAGCGCGGCCCGGGAAATCGGCAGGGGCTCGGGCGGGACGGTCACGTGCAGCAACTTGGCGACCCATGGCAGGCTTGTGCCCTGCACCAGCAGCGAAACCAGCACGATAAAGAACGCCAGGTTGAAATAGAGCTGGGCATGGGGCAGGCCGGCCATCAACGGGAACACCGCCAGGATGATCGGTACAGCGCCGCGCAGGCCGACCCAGGAAATGAACGCCTTTTCGCGACCGTGGAAAGCCTTGAACGGCAACAGGCCGACCATGACCGACAGCGGGCGGGCAAACAGAATCATCCACAATGCCAGGCCCAGGGCGGGCAGGGCGATGGGCAGCAGGTCATGGGGCGTGACCAGCAGCCCCAGCACCAGGAACATGCCGATCTGCGCCAGCCAGGCCATGCCGTCGAGCATGTGCAGGATGCCGTGGCGGCTGCGCACCGGACGGTTGCCGATCACCAGGCCGCACAGGTACACCGCGAGGAAGCCGCTGCCGTGCAGGGCGTTGGTCAAGGCGAACACGGCCAGGCCGCCGCTGATGACGAGGATCGGGTACAGGCCGTTGGCCAGGTTGATGCGATTGACCAGTTGCAGCATCAGCCAGCCACCGCCCAGGCCGATCACCGCGCCGATGCCGAACTCGCGCACCAGATGGCCCAGCAGGCTCCAGTGCAGGCCGGTTTCGCCACTGGCAAGCATGCCGATCAGGGTCACGGTGAGGAACACCGCCATGGGGTCGTTGCTGCCGGACTCGATCTCGAGAGTGGCGCTGACCCGTTCATTCAAGCCCTTGCCGCCCAGCAGCGAGAACACTGCCGCGGCATCCGTCGAGCCGACGATCGCGCCGATCAGCAGGCCCTGGATCAGGTTCAGGTTGAACAGCCATGCCGCCGCCAATCCGGTCAGCCCGGTGGTGATCAATACCCCGATCGTGGCCAGCGACAGCGCCGGCCACAAAGCCACGCGAAAACTCGAGACCCGCGTGCGCAAGCCGCCGTCCAGCAGGATGACCGCCAGTGCAAGGTTGCCCACCAGGTAGGCCGTGGCGTAGTTATCGAAAAGAATACCGGCGCCGTCGACACCGGCCACCATGCCCACGGCCAGGATAATCACCAGAATCGGGATGCCCAGGCGGGACGAAAGAGAACTGACCAGAATGCTCGCACCTACCAGCAACGCGCCGATCAAGAACAGGCTGTTGATGGTCGTTGCAGTCAAAGGCGTTACTCCGGGAAAACTGAAGGGCGGGCACAGACTGACCATGCAGTCTGCGTGCCAGCGATTCTAACCTGTTGAAATGTGATGCTGTCAAAAAAGGTTGGGAGAGTGGGTAGCTGATCGTTCCACGCAGAGCGTGGGAACGATCAGATCAGAGATGGGGCTTAAAGGCTGAACCGCCCAACCATGCTGTTCAGGTCCACAGCCAGGCGCGACAGCTCGGCGCTGGCGGCGCTGGTCTGGTTGGCACCGGTGGCCGATTGCACTGAAAGGTCGCGGATGTTCACCAGGTTGCGGTCCACTTCACGGGCTACCTGGGCTTGTTCTTCGGCGGCGCTGGCGATCACCAGGTTGCGCTCGTTGATCTCGACGATGGCGCTGTTGATCGTGTCCAGGGACATACCTGCACCGCGAGCGATATTCAGGGTCGACTCGGCACGTTCGGTGCTGTTGCGCATCGAATCCACGGCGTGTTCGGTGCCGCTCTGGATGCTGCCGATCATGCGCTCGATCTCGCTGGTCGACTGCTGGGTGCGGTGAGCCAGGGCGCGTACTTCGTCCGCCACCACGGCAAAACCGCGACCGGCTTCACCAGCACGGGCCGCTTCGATGGCGGCGTTCAGCGCCAGCAGGTTGGTCTGGTCGGCCAGGCCGCGAATCACGTCCAGCACCTTGCCAATGTCACGGGACTCATCGGCCAGGTTGCCGATCAATGCTGCGGTGCTTTGCACGTCGGCGCTCATGCGTTCGATGGCGCTGACGGTTTCCTGCACCAAATCACGACCGTCACCAGCGGAAGTGGTGGCGTTTTTCGACGCTTCGGAGGTGCTGACCGCATTGCGCGCCACTTCTTCCACGGCGCTGGTCATTTCGTTGACTGCGGTGGCGGCCTGTTCGATTTCGTTGTTCTGCTGGGTCAGGCCGCGGGCGCTTTCATCGGTGACACTGTTGAGTTCTTCGGCGGCGGAAGCCAGTTGAGTGGCTGAACCGGAGATCCGCTGCAGGGTGTCGCGCAGTTTTTCCTGCATGGTCGACATTGCCCGCAGCAGGCGACCAGCCTCGTCGCTGCCGTCGACGGTAATCGGCCGGGTCAGGTTGCCCTTGGCGATTTCCTCGGCGGCGTCCAGGGCGTTGGCAATCGGTTTGGTAATGCTGTTGGTCAGCAGCCAGGCGAACAGCAGGGTCAGGCCGGTGGCGATGACCAGCAGCGCGACGACCAGATTGAACGCTTTCGAATATTGTTGCTCCGCGTTCTGGTTGAAAGCCTCGGCTTGGCGGTTATTGATGTCCAACAGGCGGCCAAGGACTGCGTTGACGGCTTCGGAGTTGCTCAGCAGTTCGGTGTTGAGCAATGCCCGCAGTTCCTCGATCTGATTACCCCGCGACAGGGTTTTCATCCGCTCTTCGAGCTGACGGTACTGACCCAGCAGTTGCACATATTGATCGTAGGCGGCCCGTTCTTCCGGGGCGCTGATGAGTTTTTCGTAGGCCGTCTGGGCGGCGCGGATCTGTTGGTTGCGTTGCTCGAACAGCTCATAGGTTTTCTGCTGGATGTCCGGTTCGCGGTTGGTCAGCAAACGATAGGACAGCACCCGCAGGCGCAGAGTGAGCTGGGTGAATTCATCCAGGGCCTTGATGCTGGGCACGCTGTTCTCGGCGATGTTTTGGCCGGACGATCGAATGTTGCTCATCTGGGTCAGGGCAAACACCCCCAGGGCCAGCATCAGGGCGCCGATCAGGGCAAACCCGAGGAACGCCCGCGGCGCGATATTCATATTACGTAGAGACATGGAAAGTACCGGGAAGAGACGCGTCCGTGCTGGGCTTGACTACTGTTCCCTGACTTATCGGTCATACGACTAAAGTCTTGAGGGCACCCTGTGCTTTTGTCACTGAGCAAAGACCGCGGTGCGACGAAGGGTCGGAACCAGATTCCCCATACGCAGTCTCTAAAACTCGCCGCAAAAGCACTGCCGCCCGGTAAAGCGTGGTATTGGCAGTGACTTTTCTTTATCGTACGCGCCCCTTGAAAAAGCCTGGAAATCAATATGTTGGAAGCATCCCTCAGCCAGCTGGAGCAACTGGTCAACGACCTGGTGCAACAGAACCGTCATCTCACTGGCCAGAACGAAACCCTGAGCGCGGAACTTGCCAGGGCCAAGGATGAAAACGAAAGCCTGCAACTGAGCCTGATGGAGCAGGAAGAACTGCACGGCGCCACCGCCGCCCGTATCCAGGCCCTGATCGAGCGCGCCAGCACCGGTCCTGTCAGCGCATGAAGCACGGTGCTGATGGGGTGACAGTCATCTCGATCCTGGGAGAGGACTATTCAATCAAGGCACCGGCCGGGCAGGAACAGGCCCTGCTGGACGCCGCATCGATGCTCAAGGCCGCCCTGGCCGACACCAAGAGGAAATACCCGACGCTGATCGGTGATCGCCTGCTGGTACTGGCAGCGATGAACCTGTGCTCGCAACAGATCGAAATGCAAAAGGTTCATCAAGCGGAACTCGACCGTTATCAAGAGCAAGTCAGCGCCACGGTCGAGGTGATTGCCAAGACGATCCAGCAGGCCTGAAACCGTTAGCGAATGTTGACTGTGTGGCTTATGTGGGAGCGAGCTTGCTCGCGATGGCGTCAGCACGGCTACCTGTGTGTTGGCTGAAACACCGCTATCGCGAGCAAGCTCGCTCCCACAGTGGATCGGTGGTGAACGCAGGTTTTGTGTTCACTGGGAATCCCCTGTGGGAGCGAGCTTGCTCGCGATTGGGTTGCAGCCGCGCCACCAAAGCTGGATCAGAACCACTCATCCCGCATCCCGAGGCACGTATCATCCCGCGCCTCAAGCAGGTCCAACTCATGGTGGCAACCCGGTACTTCCCAGGTCAGGAAGTAGCGCGCCGCTTGCAGCTTGCCTTTATAGAAGTCGCTGTCCGCCGCATTCCCCCTGGCCAAGCCTTCCTCGGCGCGAATCGCCTGTTCCAGCCAGCGCCAGCCAATCACCATGTGCCCAAACACCTTCAAGTACAGCGCCGAGTTGGCGAGGCTGCTGTTGACCTTGCCCTGGCCCAGGTCCGTCAGCAGGCCGAGGGTGACCGTTTGCAGGCGCGCTACCAGGGCTTCCAGCGGCTGGCGCAACGACGTCAGTGATTCATGGGCCTGGGCGCGTTCGCTGGTGTCGGCCACCAGGCGGATCAGTTGCTTGAGCCCGGCGCCGCCGTTTTGTGCCAGTTTGCGCCCTAGCAGGTCCAGGGACTGGATGCCGTGGGTGCCTTCGTGGATCGGGTTCAGGCGGTTGTCGCGGTAATACTGCTCCACCGGGTATTCGCGGGTGTAGCCGTGGCCGCCGAGAATCTGGATCGCCAGCTCGTTGGCCTTCAGGCAGAACTCCGAGGGCCAGGATTTGACGATGGGGGTCAGCAAGTCCAGCAGCTCATGGGCGCGCCGGCGCTCGACTTCGCTCTCAAGGGTGGTGGTGTCGTCGAACAGCCGCGCGGCGTACAGGCCCAGGTCAAACGAACCCTCGACGTAGGCCTTCTGGGTCAGCAGCATGCGGCGTACGTCGGCGTGCTGGATGATCGCCACGGGGGCGGTGGTCGGGTCCTTACTGTCGGGCACCCGTCCTTGGGGACGCTCGCGGGCGTATTCCAGGGAATACAGGTAGCCGGCGTAACCCAGCATTACCGCGCCCATGCCGACACCGATCCGTGCCTCGTTCATCATCTGGAACATGTAGCTCAGGCCGTGGTGCGGTTTTCCTACCAGGTAACCGACGCATTCGCCGTTGTCACCGAAATTCAGCGCCGTGGAGGTGGTGCCGCGCCAGCCCATCTTGTGGAACAACCCGGCCAACAGCACATCGTTGCGTTGGCCGAGGCTGCCGTCGTCATTGACCAGGAACTTGGGCACGATAAACAGCGAAATACCCTTAACGCCAGGCGGCGCGTCCGGCAGTTTCGCCAGGACCATGTGCACGATATTTTCCGACAACGGATGATCGCCGCCAGAGATGAAGATCTTGTTGCCTTTGAGCCGATAGCTGCCGTCAGGCGCCGGCTCTGCACGGGTGCGAATATCCGACAGCGAAGAGCCCGCGTGAGGCTCGGTCAGGGCCATGGTGCCGAAGAAACGCCCGTCGATCATCGGTTGCAGGAAGCGTTGCTTCTGTTCCTCGCTGCCGAAGCTTTCGATCAGGTTCGCCGCGCCCATGGTCAGGAACGGGTAAGAGGTGGAAGCGGCGTTGGCCGCCTGGAAATGCGCGAAGCAGGCCTGGGACAGCAACGTCGGCAGTTGCATGCCGCCGGCGTCGAAGCTGCGCGCGGCGTTGAGAAAACCGGCCTCGAGGAAAGCATCCACTGCCGGCTTCACTTCTGGAATCAGAATCGCCTGGCCGTTCTCGTAGCGCGGTTCGTTTTCATCGTTCTTACGGTTGTGCGGGGCGAAAAATTTCTCGGCGATGCTGCGGGCCGTGCCGAGGGCCGCGTCGAAGGTTTCGCGATTGTGTTCGGCAAACCGCTCGCGCTGGGTCAGGCCCTCGGCATCAAGGACTTCATACAGCTCGAAAGCCAGATTGCGGGAACTGAGCAACGTCTCGGACATGGCGGCCTACCTTTTTTTGGAATGGGCCGAGTCTAGGCGTGGGAATAGAGGCTGAACAGGATGATTGATTTGGGTGATGGAGGAGTGAGGGCGCTGCTAATCGAATGTGGGAGCGAACTTGCTCGCGATAGCGGTGGATCAGTCGACAACATTCCTGACTGAACCACCGCTATCGCGAGCAAGTTCGCTCCCACAGGATAGGGGGCTGAGCATCTATTGCAGATGCTCAGCTAATCCCTCGCTTAGCCGATGGTCATCAGGCTGGCGTTACCACCCGCCGCAGCGGTGTTGACGCTCAACGCCCGCTCGATCACCAAGCGCTCCAGCGCAATGTTGGTTTCGCCCTGGGACAAACCGTGCACTCCAACGATGGCGCCGGCGCGCTTGGCCACCTGCTGGCAAACGCTGCGCAGTTGGTCCGAGTCGCCGTGGTGCAGGACGGCGTCGAACAGCACGTCGTCCTTGGCCCAGTCGGCCACCCGCTGGATGCGTGCCTGAATCTCCTTCGGCAAGCGTGCGAACAAGGCTTTGCTGGTGTCGGTTTCCGGCCACACGGCCGAGCCACCTACAGCCAGCACGGCCGCCAGTTGCGTCAGCAGATCGCCTTCCACGTCCGCCAGGCACAGCACGTGCTCGCGGGGCAGGATGGCGTAGCTGTTGCGCTCGCCGGTCGGGCCGGTCAGGGTCCGGGTGATACCGCTTTGCGATTGGGCGGCGAACTGCACGCACAGGGCGCTCAGTTCGGCCAGCTTCTGGCTGTCGGCCCAGGCTTGCAGGGCCGTCAGCGGCTTGCTCATGGCATCGCGCAAACGCAGGTCCGGCGCAGTCAGGGCGTCGCCACGCACGAAGGATTGCTGGATGGCATCGGTTGGACGGGTCGACAGCAGGCGGTACAGGTACAGCGGACCGCCCGCCTTGGGGCCGGTGCCCGACAGGCCTTCACCACCGAACGGCTGTACACCGACCACGGCCCCGACAATGTTGCGGTTCACGTAGACGTTGCCGGCATGGACGTTGTCGACCACTTTGGCGATGGTCTCGTCGATACGGGTGTGCACGCCGAGGGTCAGGCCATAGCCGGAGGCGTTGATCTGGCTGATCAACTGATCCAGCTCCTTGCGCTTGTAACGCACCACGTGCAGCACCGGGCCAAAGATCTCGCGTTGCAGCTCGTCGAAGCTTTCCAGTTCGATCAGGGTCGGCATCACAAAGGTGCCCCGCTTGCACTCGTCGCTGTCGGCGATGGCCATCTGGTACACGGTGCGACCTTTGTCACGCATGGCTTGGATGTGTTTCTCGATGCCGGCCTTGGCTTCAGCGTCGATCACCGGGCCGATGTCTACCGACAAGCGCTCGGGGTTGCCGAGGCGTGATTCAGCCATGGCGCCCTTGAGCATTTCGATGACGCGGTCGGCGGAATCTTCCTGCAGGCACAGCACCCGCAGGGCCGAGCAGCGTTGGCCGGCACTGTCGAAGGCCGAGGACACCACATCGATGACCACTTGCTCGGTCAGCGCCGAGGAGTCGACGATCATTGCGTTCTGGCCGCCGGTTTCGGCAATCAGCGGGATCGGACGGCCCTGGTTGTCCAGGCGACCGGCGATGTTGCGCTGCAACAGGCGAGCGACTTCGGTGGAACCGGTAAACATCACGCCTTTAACCCGGTCGTCACCCACCAGGCGGGCGCCGACGGTTTCGCCACGGCCCGGCAGCAGTTGCAGCACTCCTTCCGGAATGCCGGCTTCGAGCATCAGGCGCACTGCTTGTGCGGCAACCAATGGCGTCTGTTCGGCAGGCTTGGCCAATACCGGGTTACCGGCGGCCAGGGCAGCGGCCACCTGGCCGCTGAAGATCGCCAACGGGAAGTTCCACGGACTGATGCAGACCACCGGGCCCAGTGGGCGGTGGGCGTCGTTGGTGAAGTCGTTGCGGGCCTGCACCGCGTAGTAGCGCAGGAAATCCACGGCTTCACGTACTTCGGCGATGGCGTTGGCGAAGGTCTTGCCGGCTTCGCGGGCCAACAGGCCCATCAGTGGCTGGATCTCGCCTTCCATCAGGTCGGCGGCACGCTCGAGGATCGCGGCGCGTTCGGCTGGCGGGGTGGCCTGCCAGATCGGCGCGGCGTTGAGGGCGCACTGAATGGCGTTGTCGACGTCGGTGATCGTGGCTTCCTGCACATGGCCGACCACGTCACGATGATCGGACGGGTTCAACACCGCTGCCGGAGTTTCTTCGCTGGCGGCACAGCCGAGCATCGGCACGGCTTTCCAATCGTTATGGGCAGTGGCCAGCAAGGCGCAGGACAGCGAAGCCAAACGATGTTCGTTGGCCAGGTCGATGCCGCTGGAGTTGGCTCGGTCGCTGCCGTACAAGTCGCGAGGTAGCGGAATACGTGGGTGTGGCAGGCCGAAGCCGCCTTCCAGCGTCGCCATCTGCTCGATGCTGGCCACTGGATCGGCCACCAGCTCCTGAATCGAGATGGACTGGTCGGCGATACGGTTGACGAACGAGGTGTTCGCGCCGTTTTCCAGCAGGCGACGTACCAGGTAAGCCAGCAATGTTTCGTGGGTGCCGACTGGTGCGTACACGCGGCACGGACGGTTCAGCTTGCCTTCGGAAACCTTGCCTACAACTTGTTCATACAACGGTTCGCCCATGCCGTGCAGGCATTGGAACTCGTACTGGCCCGGGTAATAGTTCTGGCCGGCGATATGGTAGATGGCTGCCAGGGTATGGGCGTTGTGCGTAGCGAACTGCGGGTAGATGACTTCCGGCACCGACAGCAATTTGCGCGCGCAGGCGATGTAGGAAACATCGGTGTACACCTTGCGGGTATAGACCGGGTAGCCTTCCAGGCCTTCGACCTGGGCGCGCTTGATTTCGCTGTCCCAGTACGCGCCTTTCACCAGGCGGATCATCAGGCGATGACGGCTGCGGCGCGCCAGGTCGATGACGTAGTCGATCACGTATGGGCAACGCTTCTGGTACGCCTGGATCACGAAGCCGATGCCGTTCCAGCCGGTCAGTTGCGGCTCGAAGCACAGGCGCTCCAGCAGGTCCAGGGACAGTTCGAGGCGGTCCGCCTCTTCGGCGTCGATGTTCAGGCCGATGTCGTATTGCTTGGCCAGCAGGGTCAGCGACAGCAGGCGCGGGTACAGCTCTTCCATCACACGCTCGTACTGGGCACGACTGTAACGCGGGTGCAGAGCCGAGAGCTTGATGGAAATGCCCGGACCTTCATAAATCCCACGGCCGTGGGACGCTTTGCCGATCGAATGGATGGCTTGTTCGTACGAGGCCAGGTACTTCTGGGCGTCATGTTCGGTGAGTGCGGCTTCACCCAGCATGTCGTAGGAATAGCGGAAGCCTTTGGCTTCGAACTTGCTGGCGTTGGCCAGGGCTTCGGCGATGGTTTCGCCGGTGACGAACTGCTCGCCCATCAGGCGCATGGCCATGTCGACGCCCTTGCGGATCATCGGCTCGCCGCTCTTGCCGATGATGCGGCTCAGGGAGGAGGTCAGGCCGGCTTCGTTATGGGTAGCGACCAACTTACCGGTCAGCAACAGGCCCCAGGTGGCGGCGTTGACGAACAGCGATGGGCTGTTGCCCAAGTGCGGTTGCCAGTTGCCGGTGCTGATCTTGTCGCGGATCAGTGCGTCGCGGGTGCCTTTGTCCGGGATGCGCAGCAGCGCTTCGGCCAGGCACATCAGTGCCACGCCTTCCTGGGACGACAGGGAAAATTCCTGCAACAGGCCCTGAACAATACCGGCACGGCCACCGGCATTTTTCTGGTTACGCAGCTTTTCTGCAATCGAGGCGGCCAGCTTGTTAGTGGCTTCGGCCATTTCGGCTGGCAGGCGTGCCTGTTCGATCAGCATCGGCACCACTTCCGGCTCTGGGCGGCGGTAAGCGGCGGTGATGGAGGCGCGCAGAACCGACTGCGGCAGGATGCTCTCGGCAAATTCCAGGAAGCATTGGTGGGCGTGGTCGACCTGGACGTCGCCGGCGTCATCGCTGTCGACGCGGGGCGAACCGTTCAGCTCGGTCAGGGTTGCACCACCCTCGAGTTTTTCCAGGTAATTGAAAATTGCCTGTTTGATCAGCCAGTGCGGTGTGCGATCAATCGAGGTCGCGGCCGCCTTGAGGCGTTCGCGGGTCGGGTCGTCGAGTTTGACCCCAAGGGTGGTGGTAGCCATATTTTTATCCTCATGTTTACCACGTATCGCGTGGCATCAGCTGGCGGCAAGATTAGCTGTGGGATGATTGAGGTGCAACCGGGTGCAACCCTTTTTTTCTCGAAATGACAGGCAGCTCATCCGGAAGCGAATGCTGTTCGGTTGATCCTGCACCGGCTTAGTGCTTTGGCTGCCAGCTGAGTGCTGGAAACTGCGCTAAAAGGGGGCAAGAAACACAGGTTTTGCGATAAAACCGATCAGGTGCAACTTATTCGAGCGAAACTGGTTGCACCTTATTTGATTTGTTGAATAGCATTCGCGGCCAAGGTGCAACCGGCTATCCGCCGAGGGGCATCGGCTGATGGCTTTCCTGGGGAAACATCAGTCATAAATTCGCGGGACTGCAAATCGTCGCTACAGCCTCTGTGTTGTCGGCGCTTTCAACTGCCACCGCTACATAAAAACAAAGCCAGGGCGTAACTCATGAGTGTAAGTAATCCCACCTTGATCACTTTTGTGATCTACATCGCAGCCATGGTCCTGATCGGGCTGATGGCTTATCGCTCCACCAATAACCTTTCCGATTACATCCTGGGCGGTCGCAGCCTGGGTAGCGTCGTGACGGCACTGTCTGCTGGTGCTTCCGACATGAGCGGTTGGTTGTTGATGGGGTTGCCCGGCGCGATCTACATGTCCGGCCTGTCGGAAAGCTGGATTGCCATCGGCCTGATCGCCGGTGCCTACCTGAACTGGTTGTTCGTGGCCGGTCGCCTGCGGGTACAGACCGAGCACAACGGCGATGCACTGACGCTGCCGGACTACTTCTCCAGCCGTTTCGAAGATAAGAGCGGTGTGCTGCGGATCATCTCGGCAGTGGTGATCCTGGTGTTCTTCACCATCTACTGCGCTTCCGGCATCGTGGCCGGTGCCCGTCTGTTCGAAAGCACCTTCGGCATGTCCTACGAGACAGCGCTGTGGGCCGGTGCAGCAGCGACCATTGCCTACACCTTCGTCGGTGGTTTCCTGGCCGTGAGCTGGACCGACACCGTACAAGCCACCCTGATGATCTTCGCGTTGATCCTTACGCCAATCATCGTGTTGCTGGCCACTGGCGGCGTGGACACCACGTTCCTGGCGATCGAAGCAAAAGATCCTACGTCGTTCGATATGCTGAAAAACACCACCTTCATCGGCGTGATCTCGCTGATGGGCTGGGGCCTGGGCTACTTCGGCCAACCGCACATCCTGGCGCGTTTCATGGCGGCTGATTCGGTCAAGTCCATCGCCAACGCCCGTCGCATCTCCATGACCTGGATGATCCTCTGCCTGGGTGGCACCGTGGCCGTTGGCTTCTTCGGTATCGCTTACTTCTCGGCACACCCCGACGTGGCCGGTCCCGTGACCGATAACCCTGAGCGAGTGTTCATCGAGCTGGCGAAAATCCTGTTCAACCCATGGGTTGCCGGTGTGTTGCTGTCGGCCATCCTGGCGGCGGTGATGAGCACCCTGAGCTGCCAGTTGCTGGTGTGCTCCAGCGCCCTGACTGAAGACTTCTACAAGACCTTCCTGCGCAAGAGCGCTTCACAGCTGGAACTGGTCTGGGTCGGTCGCGCCATGGTGCTGCTGGTGGCCTTGGTTGCCATCGCCCTGGCTGCCAACCCGGAAAACCGCGTACTGGGCCTGGTGAGCTACGCCTGGGCTGGTTTCGGTGCCGCCTTCGGCCCGGTTGTCCTGATTTCCGTGATCTGGAAGAACATGACTCGTAACGGCGCGCTGGCCGGCATCCTGGTGGGTGCGATCACCGTGATCGTCTGGAAGCACTTCTCGTTGCTGGGTCTGTACGAAATCATCCCGGGTTTCATCTTCGCCAGCCTGGCCATCTACCTCGTCAGCAAGATGGGTTCGCCTACCGCCGGTATGCTGCAGCGCTTCGATGCGGCCGAGAAAGATTTTCGCCTGAACCAGTAAGATCTTCCGCGAGGCCTGGATGGCTCGCTTGAAGGTGTCAATAAAAACGGCCCGTCTCCACTGGAGGCGGGCCGTTTTTTATGGGATATCAGTCGGGGGCTTGGCTGGGGTAAAGCGTCTGGTTCCGCAGTCCGCCCTTCGCAGCACATATCAGTTGCATGCCTGTCCGACATCGTCGTACGTGGTGCCTATCTTCAGGCCGGAAATATAGTTTTTTACATCCTCCATGACGCCTGGCTGATGTTTGTTATAAGCGCCCCATTTAGGTTCGTTCGCGCCTATGTTCGTGCCGTCCCAGGTTCTTCCGAAGAAACGTTCCTGGCCATTGCTGAATACCTGTGCTTGACCATCGAACCATAGCTCCGCCCAGCCGCTGCTCGATTGATTGGAGGTATGTATGGCCAAGACAAGGCAATACCATTTGAACGGCTCAATGGGTTTGCTCCAGATAATGCCGGATGTCTCGGCTGGTGTGCCGTAATAGAAAAGCCTCAGGTTGCCGTCCTTGGCGCTCATCAGGAATGGATAGTTTTGTTGATGCCCCGTTTCATAGGACTTCCACTGGAACGGGTGATGATTGCTCTGGGTGTCATTCAGTTTGAAAGACCAGCCAATGAAGTAGGTTTTATTTTTTTCGAATCTATAGAGGGTATGATTGGCACCGGTCCTGATATTGCGCGCTTCGCAGCGGGGTTCGCCGGAACTCTTATGGAATAACCAGGACTTGCCTCGGACCGTATCGTCTATCACGGTGATGCTGGAGGGAGCCGGACATTCGCTCACAGCATTTCCAAATATTTTTTCTTTACCAATAGGATTGGCGGCGTCTCCATCCCAAATCAATTGGGCTTCTGCGAGGGGGCAAAGATCAAACAAAATCATCAGACATGTAGCGGCGAACAAAGAGGGCTTCATGGTGCGCTCCTAAGTGTTGTGATCTTTTTAGCTTTTTTTGAATGTGGATAGGCTTGGCAGCCAGTGAATCGTGCTGTCGATCATTTCTTTTTTTGCTTTTTTTGAAGCTGTCAGTCCTGACAGTTTTTAACGTTGTTTTTTTATATGAAGTTGGTAAGAATTTTTTTGGTTTTGCTGGAAAGGATCTGCTGGTACTTGCGATCCTCTCCGTCATTCCTAATGTCACTTCGTGTGGGTGTCAGGCTGGTTGAGAAAGATCAACACGCCCAAAATTGCCATATAGAACCTGAACGCGGCATCCTGGCCGTTCCAGATTTCTGATTGCCACATCAGGAACCATTCCCCACCGACGACCATGAAGCCGAAAAACCAGACGAAGAAGCCCACTGTCAGACCGGCAACAGTCCACCCCTTGGCGCGGGCGAACACCGAGGCCTCGGCCCGGCGTGCCTGCCACAGTTTCACTGCGCCGTAACCCAAAAGCCCCGCTGTCAGCGCTTCGCCGAAGATGATCAGCCAATAGGCGCCATGCCACATCCAGGGTTGATCGATGGCCCGGTATCGGGCGGCATTGTCGGGGAATGTGGTGTCCATGCTCAGCACGTGATGGACGAAATTGAAGTTGGAGCTGTAGTCCGTGACGTTGTTGAACACGGTCAGGAAGGCGAACGCTGCGAGCGCCAGAATCATTGTGATTTTTGCGTAACGGATCGTCATCGGTGCGTCCTTTGCTTTTTGCGGCGAAAGAACGTTAGCACGGCCAGTTGCAGTCCCGAGCCCGTCAATGTGTAGGAAGTTGCTGATTGTTCGTGCGGCGACTTCAGTTTGCCGTCACGCAAGGAATGTCTGTCGGAAAACACAGCGGATACCGCATGCCTTTATCTTCTTGGGTGTAAGGCAAATCTGTTTTTCATGACGGTTGATCAGCTTTCCATGGGGCTCATGCACAATCCCCCGCCTCCATTTTGCAGAGGCACATCGGATGTTCCCGCCTGCCAACCAACCGCGTTTCACGTTGACGCTCGACAGCGGACCGAATGAGCTCAAGGTGCTTGAGTTCAAGGGTACGGAAGCCATCAGTCAACCCTATCGTTTTGACCTGGAGCTGGTCAGTGAGCGGTCTGACCTGGCACTGGAAGAACTTCTGCATCGCCAGTCATTTCTGGGTTTCGGTGAAGGGGAAGGTGGCATACACGGTCAGGTCTATAGCGCAACCCAGGGGGATTCGGGCAAGCGCCTGACCCGTTACCAGATAAGCCTGGTGCCCCGCCTGGCCTACCTGCGCCATCGCATCAATCAGCGGATTTTCCAGCACCTGAGCGTGCCCGATATTGTCGCCCGGGTGTTGAAGGAACACGGGATCCTGGCGGATGCCTGCCAGTTCACGCTTGGCGGGCAGTACCCCGAGCGCCAATATTGTGTGCAGTATGGCGAAAGCGACCTGGCCTTCATCGAGCGGATTTGCGCCGAAGTCGGTATCCATTACCACTTCAGGCACCGCCCTGACGGCCATCTGCTGGTGTTCGGTGACGACCAGACGGTGTTTCCCCGCCTGCCCGAATCGACGCTGTACCTGCCGGACAGCGGCATGGTCGCCGACGAGCCGGCAATCAAGCGCCTGGCGGTGCGGCTCCAGACCCGCAGCACTGCCGTGACGTTGCGCGATTACGACTTCCGCAAGCCCGGCTTGTTATTGGAAACGCACCTGGATAATCGGCAGCGTCCTGCCCTTGAGGACTATCGCTATCCCGGCGGTTTCTCTGCCCGTGACGACGGCATGTATCTGACTCGGCGCGCCCTTGAGCGCCATGGCGCCGACTACCGCGTGGCAGAGGGCAGTAGCGATGAACGCGCCTTCGTCAGCGGACATTTCATGTGCATCAGGGAACATCCTCGGGAGCAATGGAATGATCTCTGGCTCCTGACGCGTGTCGACCATCATGGCCGTCGACCGCAGGTGCTGGAAGAAGTCGCCAGTGCCGTCCCGGATGAATTCCAGGGTTACAAAAATACCTTTCTCGCCACGCCTTGGGACGTGTTCTTTCGGCCACCCCTGTATCACGAAAAGCCTCGGGCCCATGGTTATCAGTCGGCGGTGGTGACCGGGCCGGTCGACAGCGAGATCCATTGCGATGAGTTCGGGCGGGTCAAGGTGCAGTTGGCCTGGGATCGCGACGGTAAACACGACGAACATTCCAGCTGCTGGCTGCGTGTGGCCTCCGGTTGGGCCCACGATCACTATGGCGCGGTGATGATCCCCCGGGTTGGCATGGAAGTCCTGGTCGGGTTCATCGACGGTGACGTGGACAAGCCGATGGTGGTGGGTTGCCTGCCCAATGGCGCCAACCCGGTGCCGCTGGACTTACCGGCGGACAAGACCCGCAGCCTGTTGCGCAGCCGGAGCAGCCCTGGCGGGGGAGGTTACAACGAACTGCGCATCGAGGATCGCAAGGGGGCCGAGGAGATCTACCTGAGGGCCCAGCGAAACTGGACCCAGCATGTGCTGCACGACCAGCGGGTGCAGGTCGACCATGAGCGCAGCATTGTCGTCACCGGTACGGCGCGACACGAGCTCAAGGCCGATGAACAGCGCCTTACCCATGGTCGGCGTCGGGCTGAAGTCCGGCAGGATGATCATCTGCTGGTGAGTGGCGAGCGGCATATTCGTGTAGGCAGCCAGGTGCTGAGTGCCAGCCAACAGTTTCATGTCAGCGCCGGCCAACACGTGGTATTGGAGGCGGGTGCCAGTGTGACCCTCCAGGCTGGCGGTCATTGGATCAACATCGGGGCTGGCGGGATCTCCAGCAGCGTGCCGATCGAGGTCGGTGGGGCGCCGATGGCGGTCATGAGTGCGGCATCCGGCGTTCCAGACAGTGTCGAGAAGCGGGTCGCTGCGCTGCCTGCGCTTTCCCTCGCGCAAATCCTCAGTTTCCAGGGCTCGGCGCCGTTCTGCGAGGAGTGTGAACGTTGCAGAAGCGGCGTCTGCGTAGCGCCATCGGTCTTTCGCAAACCTGTCGATATCCAGGAGCGACCATGAACAGCGGTCAATCTCCCCGCGCCTGGCTTGAGGACCATCCTTTGCAGGCCGGCGAGCAACTTTTCGTCATCTTCAGCAATGCCAGTAGCGCCGGGGTGTTGTCGGCCTGGAAGCGCTCGATGAACTCGGAGGCGAGCCCGATCTGGGCCGACACGCCGTACGCCGAGTGGGAATCGGTCATGCCCTATGTAGGGCTTGTTAGCGTGGACAGCGGATTTCTTGATTGGATAGCCGCCACCGACTCGCTCGATTGGGGCTGGCTGGCGGTTTCGTGTGTGAGCCAGCAGACCCTTGCCGAACATTTGCGGGGGCTCACGCAAGTGTTGTTGCCGGGCGGCAAGCCGGTCTTCCTGCGGTTTTGGGATGGACGCTTTATGCGGTCGATCCTGCAGTCGACGGAGGTGGAGGCCGGGCAACTCTTGCCGGTCATCACGCGCTGCCTGATCAACGGGCAATCCCTTGAGATCGTGGGGAATGCCCAGCGGGCGGCCCGGGCTTTTCCGTGGTGGCAAGTACCTGTCGCGCTGTTGGAGACAATGGCCGAGGTTCCGACGGACTGTCTGTTGGATAACTTGCTCACTTGGCTGGGCGAAGAGCATCCGTATTTGTTCGAGCGGGTCGACGACAGCGTCCTGCGTTGCAAGATTGCCTACTTTCTTGAGCGATCGGAGCCGGTTGAGGCATCAAAGGCGCCATTGCTGGCGTATCTGGCGCGAGAGCTGGGCTGATTGTGGCCTGTCCGCCGGGCTGCGAACGCCTGACGTCCGACGCGCTTCGAGGTAAACTCGTCGCCCTTCGCAGGAGCCGCCATGAATTATCGCCACGCCTTCCACGCCGGCAATCACGCCGATGTATTCAAACACCTGACCTTGACCCGCCTCATCGCCTTGATGTCGCGCAAGGAGCAACCCTTCGCCTACCTCGATACCCATGCGGGCATCGGGTTGTACGACTTGCAGGGTGACCAGGCCAACCGTACCGGTGAGTATCTGGAAGGCATCGCACGATTGTGGGGCGAGGGCAATCTGCCGCCGTTGACCGCCGATTACATGAAGGTGCTGCACGAGATGAACCCGGACGGGCAGTTGCGCTACTACCCGGGTTCGCCGGAGCTGGCGCGGCGCCTGACCCGGCCGCAGGACCGGGTGCTGCTCAATGAGAAACACCCTGAAGACGGTGTGTTGCTCAAGGACAACATGAAAGGTGACCGTCGCGTGGCGGTGCACCTGGGTGAAGGTTGGCATGTGTCGCGGGCGCTGCTGCCGGTGGCGGAGAAGCGAGCCCTGATGCTGATCGATCCGCCCTTCGAGCAGCTTGACGAAATGCAGCGCTGCGCCGCTTCGCTCAAGGAGGCCATTGGCCGGATGCGCCAGACAGTGGCTGCCATCTGGTACCCGGTGAAGGACCAACGGATGTTGCGCCGCTTCTACCAGGACCTGGCCGGCACGGGGGCGCCGAAATTGTTGCGGGTGGAGCTGCTGGTGCACCCGCTGGCGACGCCCAACAGCCTGAACGGCTCCGGCCTGGCGATTGCCAATCCGCCATGGGGGCTGGAGGAAGAGTTGCGTGAGCTGTTGCCGTGGCTGTCGAAAAAACTTGGGCAGACCCAGGGTGGCTGGCAGATGGATTGGTTGATTGCTGAAGGCTGATCAGCATTGGATGGCGTCTGGAAGGACGCCATCGCGAGCAAGCTCGCTCCCACATTGGTTTTGAGGCATCAGCAATATTTGTGTTCGCCACCGGACCTGTGGGAGCGAGCTTGCTCGCGAAGCTTTTCAGCGGCAAAAGTCAGATCGGGCAAGTCACGCCTGTCCCGCCAATCCCGCAATAACCTTCGGGGTTCTTCGCCAGGTATTGCTGGTGATAGGCCTCGGCGAAGTAGAACGTCGGTGCCTCTTCGATTTCGGTGGTGATGGTGCCTTTGCCAGCCTTGGTCAACTCGGCCTGGAACACTTGCTTGCTGTGCTTGGCCGCCGCCAGTTGAGCCGGGTTGGTGGCATAAATGACCGAACGGTATTGGGTGCCGATGTCATTGCCCTGGCGCATACCCTGGGTCGGGTTGTGCAGTTCCCAGAACATCTTCAGAAGCTCCTCGTAGCTGACCTTTGCCGGTTCGTAGACCACCAGTACCACTTCGCTGTGGCCGGTAAGGCCTGAGCAGACCTCTTCATACGTCGGGTTCGGCGTAAAACCTCCGGCGTAACCCACCGCGGTACTGACCACGCCTTCGCGCTGCCAGAACTTGCGCTCGGCACCCCAGAAACAGCCCAGGCCGAAGATCGCGAAATCCACGTCCATGGCAAATGGGCCGAGCAGTGGTGCGTCGTGGACGAAGTGTTTTTCCGGCACGGTCATTGGAGTTTCGCGGCCAGGCAAAGCTTGTTCTTGAGTAGGGAGCACGTTTTTGTTCACCAGAATTTCCGAGCGCAAGACCATCATCAGTCCTCTCAGTCAGATTGAGTTGAGTGAATAAGACCGTCAGTGTGCCTTAGAAACGCCGGTTCGAGCTATAAGTTGCCGTCAGACGAGCGGCCCGCGGGGGTAACGCTTGAGCTTCTCGACCAGCTCCGCGCCGGGAATCGGGCGGTCGAACAGGTAGCCCTGGCCGACGTCGCAGCGGTGACGGCGCAGAAAGGCCAGTTGCTGGGCAGTTTCGATGCCTTCGGCCACGACCTTGAGTTTCAGGTTGTGGGCCATGGCGATCACGGCGGAGGTGATTTCCATGTCGTCCTGATTGTCCGGGATCTCATGGATGAAGCTACGATCGATCTTGATGATGTCGATCGGGAATTTTTTCAGGTAACTCAGGGATGAATAACCGGTGCCGAAGTCGTCCATGGCCAGGGTCAGGCCCAGTCGCTTTAGCTGATCGAGCTGCAAGTGGGTGTCTTCGGTGGCTTCCAGCAGCAAGCCTTCGGTCAGCTCCAATTCCAGCAGGCGGGCTGGCAGTTGCTCTTCCTTGAGGATGCTGGCGATGGAAGCGACCAGGTCCGGGTCGGAGAACTGCTTGGGCGACAGGTTGATGGCCACTTGCAGGTTACCCAGGCCGGCGGCGGTCAATTGCTTGCTCATGCGGCAGGCCTGACGGGCGATCCATTTACCGATGGGAATAATCAGGCCGGTTTCTTCGGCCACGCTGATGAACTGATCCGGGCGGATCATGCCCTTCTCCGGATGGTTCCAGCGCAACAGCGCTTCCATGCCCAGCAGGCGGCCGCTGCGCAGGCACAGCTTGGGCTGGTAGAACACGTCCAGTTCGTTCTGAGTCAGGGCGCGGCGCAGGTTGTTTTCCACAAACAGCTTGTAGCTGGCCTCGGCATTCAGCGCCTCGGTGAAGACCTGGACCTGATGCTTGCCATTGGCCTTGGCCTTGTGCAGGGCAAGCCCGGCGTTGCGCATCAGCGTCTGAGGATCACGGCCGTGCAGCGGCGCGCAGGCCAGGCCCACGGAGCCTGTCACGCTGATCAACTGGTTATCGACGAACATCGGTTTGTCGAGCGTCATCAGCAACTGGCTGGCGACCTGTTGCCCGGTCTCCAGGTCGGTGTCATCGAGCAACACGGCGAATTCGTTACTGGCGAACCGTGCGAGGCTGCCGCTTGGGCTCAGGCTGTTGCGCAAGCGTCGGGCCAGGCTGATCAGCAGCTTGTCACCGGTCTGGTGGCCGAGGCTGTCGTTGATGCGCTTGAAGTTGTCGATGTCCACCAGCAGCAGGCTGATGGGCGAATTGCTGTCCCGGGCGAAGCGTTCATCGAGGTTGCGGATGAACGCTGGGCGGTTGCCCAGGTTGGTCAGGTTGTCGGTGTAGGCCAGGCGCTCGATGCGCTGCTGGGCCAGTTTGGTCTGGGTGATGTCTTCGTAGATGCCGATGTAATGGGTCAGTTCGCGGTTATCGCCGTAGACCTTGGAAATCGACAATTGGCCCCAGTAAGGTTCCAGGTTCTTGCGCCGGCTTTTGAACTCCCCCTGCCAGCTATTGCTCTGGGCCAGGGCCGACGGTGCGTCGAACAGCAGCTCGCTGAGGTTCTCCAGGGCTGGCAGTTCCGACAGACGCTGGCCGTGGACTTCTTCGGTGGAGTATTGGGTGATGGCGGTGAAGCTCGGGTTGACGTACTCCACCACGCCGTCGCAATTGACCAGCAGGAATGCGTTGGCACTCTGCTCCACGGCGCGCTGGAACAAGTGCAGGGCGCTGGTCGCGGTTCGTCGGTTGTGGTTGTTGATGACCTGGGCGAACTGGTCGGCCAGTTCACCGGCAAAGGCGATTTCGTCCGATTGCCAGGCGCGGGTGACGCCCACCTGTTCCAGGCACAATACGCCGACCACCTGGCCGTCGATACGAATGCTGGCGTCGAGAATGGCGTTGACGTCGCGGGCGCGCAGGTTCTCGGCCAGTTCCCGGGTGCGTGGGTCGCGCATCGCATTGTGGGCGTCGATGGCGCGACAGGTCTGCAGCGCCTCCATGTAATCGGGATACTGGGTGACGTCGATCACGTCCGGCAGGAAGTATTCCTGGGAGCCGCGGCTGAAGGCCGAAATCGGCACCAGCTTGCCGTCTACCAAGTCCCAGATGCTGGCGCAGTCGATCTGGTAGATATCACAGGCGCTGCGAGTAATGAGTTCGGCGGCTTCGTGCAGCGAATTGTTAGCGCTGTAGCGCTGACGGGTCAGCAGCAGGATCAGGTCTTGTTGGGCGCGCACCCGGTCCAGATGCTGGAGCTGCTCTTGCTGGGCTCGCTGGTTCAATTCCAGGGCGATCTGCAGGCGCGAGTTCTGGGTTTCCAGGTCCAGGGACGGCATCGACGGTCCGCTTTGCAGCAAGCCGTCCACCACCAGCAGGTAACCGCGCAACAGATGGCGGGTGTGCTGCTTGTAGGCTTCACCCGTTTCCAGCAGGTTCATGGGGCCCTTGGTGGTATGAAGCGTATAGCGGATCTGGTAATGCGAGGACTGGGCCAGTTGTTGCTGGATCGCGTCGTGCAGTTGATAGCGCGCTTCGGGCTCCATCAGGCTGGCATAGGGGGCGCTGACCAGCGAGCACAGCTCTACTGCCGGCAGGCCGAAGTAACGTTCGCAGTTGGGGTCGAGGAACAATAGCGCCCAGCTTGCTTCATTCAGCCGTTCGAAACGCAGCATGCCGAGCCGCGAGGGCACCGGTAACTGCGTCACTACCTCGGCCGCCATACGGCTGGCGGCATCGGGTTGGCTTTTCATGAGGAAACTCGCTTCGAAAATGCTGATCGCGCCGGGCTGACGCCCTTGTTATTACGGACTGCGGCAAGGTTGCATCATTGCGGCACTGGCTGACAAGAGAGATGAAGGCCAAGTGCTATAAACCTTATATCGGCCGACAGGGGGATTTCTGCAGTTGCCAGCCGATCAGAGGGCATGGGGGGTTATACCACCCGTCAGCGCAATGGGATATCGACCGTTTGCAATGGGTGGCCGTCGCGGTCGTGGAAGGTGACTTGAACGCTCTGCGCCGCGACATGCAGGCGAGCGAAGTTGTCCTGGCTGACCACCGGGCTGGTGAGCGCATAGTGATATTCACCGTGCTCAGTCCGGGCCAGGGGTAGGTCAAAAATAAAATCCGAGGCTTTTGCAAACGGCAGCAATTTGCTGTTGTAAAACGGCGAGGAAACGACGGTGTTGACCTCGAAATCAGGATCCTGGCTGTGGTACAGGCGACTGGTCATGGAGCCATGGACGTCGCCGGATACGAAAATCACGTTTTTGATCCCCTGGTTGCGAATGGTTTCCAGCAGGCGAAGACGTTGTTTCGCGAAGGCCTGCCAGGCGTCCCCGTCATTGCGTTTGCTGTCAGGGAAGAACATGACGCTGGTCACGACGAATTTGACCCGGGCGGGGCTGTGGATAAGCCATTTGAGCAGGGTCTGTTCCTGTTCATCGTCCAGGATGCGTCGATCATCCGCCGCCAGGTTGCGTTGCGTCCGGCTGTCGGTGACGAACCATTCAATATCGCCGTGGGCAACGAGATACCAGTAGCGTTTCAATGACTTATTGAATGTACCCGCGCTTGAAAGTTCATGGGCGGGACTATGGCTGGCCTGGTAAAGCGAATAAGCACTCATGGCATTTGCATACAATACTTCGTCATTGCCGGTTTTATAGGCTGGCCAGTTGTCTTCGATTTCATGGTCGTCGAGGATCATGTAAGTCGGTACCGAGGACATTAACTTTCTGATGTGCGGCTGGGTAAAGGCGGTACGGTATTTAAAGAGAATGTTTTTATAGTTTCGGTCCGGAGCAATGACATTCAAATCGTCCAGATAAACCTGGTCGCCGGTCATCAAGACAGCATTGATCGGCGGGTCGGCCTGCTCCACGACACGGTTGATACCGGCAAAAGTGCGGTCTCCCAGTCCGGGAAGCAGCGGGACGCCGCGAGTGATTCGCAAGTAACGGCAAGAGCCCACGATATAAGCGCGTGGCGTACTGGTTTCATGGGGCTGCGTGCGTAGATGGTAGGTTTTCCTGGGCCATTGCAGCGGCAGTTCCTGAACCGTTTCCACGGTATGGGTTGGGCTTAAGGGGCTGAGCCAGCCTGCCTGGTATTCATAGGTGGTGTCGGGTTGAAGGCCTTGCAAGACGATGACATCGGTCATGTCGCGGTAGGCCTTGAGTTGCACGAAGTGCCCTTTCGACCAGGCAGTATCACCCTGGCGTCTATAACGAATGCCGGCGAATGCCAGATTGTTGTCATGGTCGCCGCGCAGGAATATCCGTGCGTGATCAGTTGTTGTGTGGCCGACAATAGGGCCGACGGTAGGTGTGAACATATTCGAATCCATTCGAAGTTTTTATTGGATGCAAGTATCAAGTTGCCTCGGCGGTTTGATGCTAAAGCCCGGTGATCCATAAATATTGATAGGGAAGGGGGCGCAAGTTGTGGGTAATGGCTAATAGAAGGCGTAGTCATTTAAAACTTGTGTGGTAGGAAAAGTGCCGCGTTGCCTGACCTTCCGCTATCGCGAGCAAGCTCGCTCCCACAATGGATTTGCGGTGCTGCACATCGTACTTGCAATGAATGAGGCCCCTGTGGGAGCGAGCTTGCTCGCGATGAGGCCGGCATGCCCACACCTCCATGATGTTCGACTTGAATTTCAGGCAAAAAAAGCCCCGCCAAACGGGCGGGGTTGAGGTACGAGCGTGGCGCTCGGAAAACGGTGGTCCGAATGGCCCTCCGCAAGGGAGGGCCGCCCGGTGTTACAGCAGGATGGTGCGGATGTCGCCCAACAGGTCGCTCAGACGCTTGGTGAAGCGTGCGGCGGCGGCGCCGTTGATCACACGGTGATCGTAGGACAGCGACAACGGCAACATCAGCTTCGGCTGGAAAGCTTTACCGTCCCAGACCGGCTGGATGGTGGCCTTGGAGACACCCAGGATCGCCACTTCCGGCGCGTTGACGATCGGCGTGAAGCCGGTGCCGCCAATGTGGCCGAGGCTGGAGATGGTGAAGCAGGCGCCCTGCATGTCGTCGGCGGTGAGCTTCTTGTTCCGGGCCTTTTCAGCCAGGGCAGCGGCTTCGCCAGCCAGTTGCAGCAGGCTCTTCTGGTCGACGTTGCGGATGACCGGTACCAGCAGGCCTTCCGGGGTGTCGACGGCAAAGCCGATGTGTACGTATTTCTTGCGGATCACAGCCTTGCCACTTGGGGCCAGGGAGGCGTTGAAGTCCGGCAGTTCCTTGAGCAGATGTGCGCACGCCTTGAGCAGCAGCGGCAGTACGGTCAGCTTCACGCCGGCCTTTTCCGCCACGGCTTTCTGTGCCACGCGGAAAGCTTCCAGCTCGGTGATGTCGGCCTGATCGAACTGAGTCACATGCGGAATGTTCAGCCAGCTGCGATGCAGGCTCGACGCGCCGATTTGCATCAGGCGAGTCATGGCCACTTCTTCGGTTTCGCCGAAGCGGCTGAAATCCACCGCCGGGATCGGCGGGATACCTGCGCCGCCGGTGGCGCCTTCGGCCGGTGCGTTCTTGGCCTTCTGCATCATGGCCTTGACGTAAGCCTGCACGTCTTCTTTCAACACGCGGCCGTGTGGGCCGCTCGGGCCGACGGCAGACAGCTCGACGCCGAATTCACGGGCCAGCTGACGTACCGCAGGACCGGCGTGCACCTTGGCACCACTTGGCGCAGGTGCGGCGGCAGGGGCTGGAGCCGCCTCAGCCTTGGCAGCAGGCGCGGCAGCGGCCGGTGCCGGAGCAGCTTCGGTCTTGGCAGCCGGTGCATCGGTCTGGACTGGTGCGACAGGTGCGGCAGCACCGGCCACTTTCAGCTTCAGGATCAGATCACCGGTGCCCACTTCGTCTTCCAGCTTGATCTCGACGCTTTCCACCACACCGGCGGCTGGCGACGGGATTTCCATGCTGGCCTTGTCGGATTCCAGGGTGATCAGCGACTGGTCGGCTTCGACGGTATCGCCGACCTTGACCAGTACTTCGATGATCTTGGCCTTGCCCGACGAGCCGATGTCCGGAACATGAATGTCCTGGACCGTGGCAGCGGCAGGCGCAGCGGCCGGAGCGGGAGCTGCCGCGGCAGCCGGTGCAGCAGCGGCAGGCTTTTCAGCCGCCGCCGGGGCGGCAGCAGGAGCCGTCGCTTCAGGCGCCGCAGCGGCGCCCTCGACTTCCAGCTCCAGCAGTTCGTCGCCTTCTTTCAGGCGGTCGCCCAGCTTCACTTTCAGGCTCTTGATGATACCGGCCTTCGGCGCAGGCACTTCCATGCTGGCCTTGTCCGATTCAAGCGTCAGGATGCTCTGGTCGGCTTCGATACGGTCGCCGACCTTCACAAACAGTTCAATTACTTCACCTTCACCGCTGCCGATGTCAGGTACGCGAATGAGTTCGCTCACGAAAATTCTCCTCAGCAGTCCAGTGGGTTGCGTTTTTCTGGATCGATGCCGAACTTGACGATGGCCTCGGCCACCACCTTGGGTTCGATATCGCCACGGTCAGCCAAGGCTTCCAGGGCTGCCAACACAACGAACTTACGGTCGACTTCGAAGAAGTGACGCAGCTTCTTGCGGCTGTCGCTACGGCCGAAGCCGTCGGTGCCCAGCACTTTGAATTCCTTGGAAGGAACCCACTGGCGGATCTGCTCGGCGAACAGCTTCATGTAGTCGGTAGAGGCGATGACCGGACCTTTACGGCCGTTCAGGCATTCTTCGACGTAGCTCAGCTTAGGCTTCTGGCCAGGGTGCAGGCGGTTGCTGCGCTCTACGGCCAGACCGTCGCGACGCAGTTCGTTGAAGCTGGTAACGCTCCACACGTCGGCGCCGACGTTGAACTCTTCACGCAGGATCTTCGCTGCTTCACGCACTTCGCGCAGGATGGTGCCGGAGCCCATCAGCTGGACGTGGTGCGCCGCTTCGCGGGTGTCTTCCTCGAGCAGGTACATGCCCTTGACGATGCCCGCCTCGACGCCGGCCGGCATGGCTGGCTGCTGGTAGGACTCGTTCATCACGGTGATGTAGTAGAAGACGTCCTGTTGCTCTTCGGTCATCTTCTTCATGCCGTCCTGGATGATCACCGCCAGCTCATAGCCATAGGTTGGATCATAGGTGCGGCAGTTCGGGATGGTCCCGGCCAGCATGTGGCTGTGGCCATCTTCGTGTTGCAGGCCTTCGCCGTTCAGCGTGGTCCGGCCGGCGGTACCGCCGATCAGGAAGCCACGGGTACGGCTGTCGCCGGCGGCCCAGGCCAGGTCACCGATACGCTGGAAGCCGAACATCGAGTAGAAGATGTAGAACGGCAGCATCGGCTGGTTGTGGCTGGAGTACGAAGTGCCGGCGGCAATGAAGGAGCTCATGGCGCCCGCTTCGTTGATGCCTTCTTCGAGGATCTGGCCCTTCTTGTCTTCGCGGTAGAACATCACCTGGTCTTTATCGACTGGCTCGTAGAGCTGGCCGACGGAGGAGTAGATGCCCAACTGGCGGAACATGCCTTCCATACCGAAGGTACGGGCTTCGTCCGGGATGATCGGGACGATGCGCTGGCCGATTTCCTTGTCCTTGACCAGTTGCGCGAGGATCCGCACGAAGGCCATGGTGGTGGAGATTTCACGGTCGCCCGAGCCGTCCAGGATCGCCTTGAGGGTTTCCAGGGGTGGGGTCGGGACGCTGAAGCTCTTGGCGCGGCGCTGTGGTACGAAACCGCCCAGCGCGGCACGGCGCTCGGCCAGGTAACGGGCTTCGGCGCTGCCTTCTTCGGGTTTGAAGAACGGCAGGTTTTCCAGCTCGCTGTCCTTGACCGGGATGTCGAAGCGGTCACGGAACAACTTCAGGCTGTCGACATCGACCTTCTTGGTGTTGTGCGCGGTGTTCTTCGCTTCGCCGGCACCGGTGCCATAACCCTTGATGGTCTTGGCCAGGATGACGGTTGGTTGTTCTTTGTGGTTGACCGCTTCGTGGTACGCCGCATAGACCTTGTACGGGTCGTGGCCGCCACGGTTGAGTTTCCAGATCTCGTCATCGGACAAGTCTGCAACCATTGCCTTGAGTTCAGGCGTGTTGAAGAAGTGCTCACGGACGAACGCGCCGTCCTTGGCCTTGTAGTTCTGGTATTCGCCGTCGATGACTTCGTCCATGCGGCGTTGCAGGATGCCGTCGACGTCCTTGGCCAGCAGCGGGTCCCAGAAACGGCCCCAGATGACTTTGTTGACGTTCCACTGAGCGCCACGGAACACGCCTTCGAGTTCCTGGATGATCTTGCCGTTGCCGCGAACCGGGCCGTCGAGGCGCTGCAGGTTGCAGTTGATGACGAAGATCAGGTTATCCAGTTTCTCGCGGCCAGCCAGGGAGATCGCGCCCAGGGATTCCGGCTCGTCGCACTCGCCGTCGCCCATGAAGCACCAGACTTTCTGCTTGCCTGGCTGGATGAAACCACGGGCTTCCAGGTACTTCATGAAGCGTGCCTGGTAAATCGCCTGGATCGGGCCCAGACCCATGGAAACGGTGGGGAACTGCCAGAAATCAGGCATCAGCCAAGGGTGTGGATACGAAGACAGGCCGTTGCCGTCCACTTCCTGACGGAAGTTGTTCATCTGGTCTTCGCTGATGCGGCCTTCCATGAACGCACGGGCGTAGACGCCTGGCGATGCGTGCCCTTGGAAGTAGATCAGGTCGCCGCCGTGTTCGTCGGTCGGGGCCTGGAAGAAGTAGTTGAAGCCGATGTCATACAGCGTCGCGCTGGAGGCGAAGCTGGAGATGTGACCGCCCAGGTCAGAATCTTTCAGGTTGGTACGCATGACCATGGCCAACGCGTTCCAACGTACCAGCGAGCGAATGCGGCGTTCCATGAACAGGTCGCCAGGCATGCGTGCTTCGTGGGTTACGGGGATCGTGTTGCGGTATGGCGTGGTGATGGCGTAGGGCAGTTGCGAACCGCTGCGGGTTGCGAGTTCGCCCATACGGGTCATCAGATAATGAGCACGGTCTTCGCCTTCTTTGTCGAGAACCGATTCCAGGGCGTCCAGCCATTCCTGGGTTTCGACGGGATCGAGGTCTTGCATGGCTTGCTCCAGGGCGGAAAGGCTACCAGAATCGGTTGCCTGAGTTTGCGACTGGCCTTGTGGGCAGACGATTATAAATTCTTGGATTGCCGAAGGTTGGCTCGGCGGCGTGTAGTTTTACTACAAATCGTCGGCCGTTTCAGCCTTTCGAATGTATAGACGAGTAGTAAAACTACACATGAGCGGCTCGTGGCCCCTCGTTTCGTTGTGAGAATAATCGTTACTGTTGGTCTTTAGCCAACACGAACAGGTAAAAACTTGATGCCGGCTGCCAATAAAATCAGATTTTCAGCTATTTATCATCTTTGTTCGACAGTCAATCAGGTAGTGTCTTTTGAAAAAACACTACATCCAGTCTTCCCCGCGCCGATCAAGGATAGACCATGAGCCTGCCCACGCTTGCCGAAGTACCGGCCATTCTCCAGTCATTGGTCAGTCGTGCCGAGCAGTCGTTCCGTGCGGCGGTCGCCTTGTTCAACGACGACCACGGGTTATCTGCCTGGACGCCCGAGCGTTGGGACGCGTTCAAGCGTGTTGCCGCTGCCAGTGATTTTGTCATCGAGCAGAGTCTCCGTGACCCTGCGATGCTGTTGGATCTGGTGCGCAGCGGCGAGCTGGATCGCAGCCTCAGCCCCGGTGAAATGTGCGCACAGATCGGCGCCGCAGTGCGGGCCGCCGAGACCGAGGATGAGTTGGGGCGCGTCCTGCGCCGCCAACGCACCCGTCAGCAGGTGCGGATCATCTGGCGTGACCTGACCCGCCAGGCCGACCTGGTCCAGACCTGTCGCGACCTTTCGGATATGGCCGACACTTGCATCGACCAGGCTTATCAATGGCTATACCAGCGCCTCAGCCAGCAATTCGGCACGCCCACTGGCCGGCGTAGCGGTGAGCCGCAGCAGATGGTCATCCTGGGCATGGGCAAGCTCGGTGCGGTGGAGCTGAACCTGTCGTCGGACATCGACCTGATTTTCGCCTACCCCGAGGGTGGCGAAACCGTCGGTGCGAAGCGTCCGCTGGATAACCAGGAGTTTTTCATTCGCGTTGGCCAGCGCCTGATCAAGGCCCTGGACCCGATGACCGTCGACGGTTTCGTATTTCGCGTCGACATGCGCCTGCGCCCCTACGGTTCGGCCGGTGCGCTGGTGCTGAGCTTCAATGCCTTGGAACAGTATTACCAGGACCAGGGCCGCGACTGGGAACGCTACGCGATGATCAAGGCGCGGGTGGTGGCCGGCGATCAGGTGGCGGGTGCGCAGTTGCTCGACATGCTGCGTCCATTCGTTTATCGCCGTTACCTGGATTTTTCCGCCATTGAAGCGTTGCGCACCATGAAGCAGCTGATCCAGCAGGAAGTGCGGCGCAAAGGCATGGCCGACAACATCAAGCTGGGCTCGGGCGGCATTCGCGAGGTGGAGTTCATCGCCCAGGCGTTCCAGTTGATCCATGGCGGTCGCGACTTGAGCTTGCAGCAACGCCCGTTGCTCAAAGTGCTGGGTACCCTGGAAGGCCAGGGCTATCTGCCGGCCAAGGTGGTCGATGAGCTGCGCCAGGGTTACGAATTCCTGCGTTATACCGAACATGCGATCCAGGCCATTGCCGACCGTCAGACCCAGATGTTGCCGGACAACCCGCAGGACCAGGCGCGCATTGCGTTCATGCTGGGCTTTGCCGACTGGGCAGCGTTCCATGAACAATTGATGTACTGGCGCACACGTGTGGCCTGGCATTTCGGCCAGGTCATCGCTGACCCGGATGAAGACGAGGGCAGCGAAAGTGAAGTGGTGGTGGGTGGCGAATGGTTGCCATTGTGGGAAGACAGCCAGGACGAAGGGGCTGCGTGTCGTCAACTGCAGGAGGGTGGGTTTGTCGATGGGCCCAAAGCCCTCAAGGCCCTGGCTGCCCTGCGCGCCAGCCCGCAATTGCGTGCCATGCAGCGCCTGGGGCGTGAGCGTCTGGATGCGTTCATTCCGCGGCTGCTGGCCCAGGCGGTGGAGCATGCCAATCCGGATCTGGTGCTGGAACGGGTGCTGCCGCTGGTGGAAGCCGTGGCCCGCCGTTCGGCCTATCTGGTCCTGCTCACGGAAAACCCCGGTGCCCTGCGGCGTTTGCTGACGCTGTGCGCGGCGAGCCCGTGGATCGCCGAGCAGATCACTCGTTTTCCGTTGCTGCTCGATGAGTTGCTCAATGAGGGCCGCTTGTTCAAGCCGCCGTTGGCGCCGGAACTGGCGGCAGAGTTGCGTGAGCGTCTGACGCGAATTCCCGAGGATGACCTCGAGCAGCAAATGGAGGCGCTGCGGCATTTCAAGTTGGCGCACCGTCTGCGGGTGGCCGCCTCGGAAATCGCCGGTAGCCTGCCATTGATGAAAGTCAGCGATTACCTGACCTGGCTGGCCGAGGCGATCCTCGAGCAGGTACTGGCCCTGGCCTGGCGCCAGACGGTGGCCAAGCATGGCGTGCCGTTGCGCACCAATGGCGGCCTGTGCGATCCGGGCTTCATTATTGTCGGTTATGGGAAAGTCGGCGGCCTGGAATTGGGGCATGGTTCCGACCTGGACCTGGTGTTCATCCACGATGGCGACCCACAGGCGGAAACCGATGGCCCGAAACCTATCGACGGCGCGCAGTTCTTTACTCGGCTCGGCCAGCGGATCATTCACTTGCTGACCGCCCAGACCAACTCCGGGCAGCTGTATGAAGTGGACATGCGTCTGCGACCGTCCGGGGCGTCGGGCTTGTTGGTCAGTTCCCTCGGGGCGTTTGCTCGTTATCAGGAGAACGAAGCCTGGACCTGGGAACACCAGGCGTTGGTGCGGGCCCGAGTGTTGGTGGGCAGCCAGGACGTGGGGCAGGCGTTCGAGAAAGTCCGCGCCCAGGTGTTGGGACGCAAGCGTGATTTGCCGACGCTGCGCCAGGAGGTCAGCGAGATGCGCGCCAAGATGCGCGATAATCTGGGCAGCAAGGCCACCGCCGCCGGGACTGCGGCAAATGCCTTCGAGGCCACGGCACCCTTCGACCTCAAGCAGGATGCCGGAGGTATCGTCGATATTGAATTTATGGTGCAATACGCGGCCCTGGCGTGGTCCGAGGAACACCCGTCACTGCTGCGCTACACCGACAACATCCGCATCCTGGAAGGGTTGCAGGAGGTCGGGCTGATGCCGGTTGAAGACGCCACCCTGTTGCGCGAGGCCTATAAAGCCTACCGCTCCGCCGCTCACCGCCAGGCCTTGCAGAAAGAAGCCGGGGTGATTGCAGGCGACCAGTTCATGGATGAGCGCAGGCAGGTAGTGCGGATCTGGCGAGAGCTGGGCCTGAGCTGAAGGTTTGAATGTGGGGGCGGGCATGCTCGCTAAGGCGGACTGTCAGGCAACCTTGATGTTGGGTGAGTTGGCCCCTTCGCAAGCAAGCCCGCTCCCACAGTTGTAGATTGAAGGCAACAGGCAACGACCTAAGCCACAGTGATTCTCGAGGCGGGGAGGCGTAGGCCTCCCCGTATCGTTTTTGGAAACCACATGAATATTCTGATCGTTGGGCCCAGTTGGGTCGGTGACATGGTGATGGCGCAGACACTGTTCCAGTGCCTGAAGCAGCGCCATCCACAGTGCGAAATCGATGTCCTGGCTCCAGAGTGGAGCCGACCGATTCTTGAGCGTATGCCCGAGGTACGCAAGGCCTTGAGCTTCCCGCTTGGCCATGGCGTATTGGAGCTGGCAACCCGTCGACGCATCGGCAAATCCCTGGCCGGTCAGTACGACCAGGCGATCCTGTTGCCCAACTCCTTGAAGTCGGCGCTGGTGCCGTTCTTCGCCGGCATCCCCAAACGCACCGGCTGGCGTGGCGAGTTTCGCTACGGTCTGCTCAACGATGTGCGTACGCTGGACAAAGACCGCTACCCGCTGATGATCGAGCGCTTCATGGCCCTGGCCTACGAACCGGGTGTTGAGCTACCCAAACCGTACCCGCGCCCCAGCCTTGCGATCGACCCGGTCAGCCGTGAGGCGGCGTTGACCAAGTTCGGCCTGAGCCTGGATCGCCCGGTGCTGGCCCTGTGCCCAGGTGCCGAGTTTGGTGAATCCAAGCGCTGGCCGGCGGAGCATTACGCCCAGGTCGCCGAAGCGAAGATTCGCGACGGTTGGCAAGTCTGGCTGTTCGGCTCGAAAAAGGATCACCCGGTGGGCGAAGACATCCGCTCGCGGCTGATTCCAGGCCTTCGGGAAGAGTCAGTGAACCTCAGCGGCGATACGTCCCTGGCCGAGGCCATTGATTTGTTGTCCTGCGCCGATTGCGTGGTGTCCAACGACTCCGGCCTGATGCACGTGGCCGCTGCCCTGAACCGCCCATTGGTGGCGGTCTACGGCTCCACGTCGCCAGGCTTCACGCCACCGCTGGCCGACAAGGTCGAAATCGTGCGCCTGGGCATCGAATGCAGCCCGTGCTTCGACCGCACCTGCCGCTTCGGTCATTACAACTGCCTGCGCCAGCTCATGCCATTGTCGGTGAACGAGGCCTTGGAGCGTTTGCAGGGCACACCCGTGGAGGTTCAGTAACTTGCGGGTATTGCTGATCAAGACCTCTTCGCTGGGGGATGTGATTCACGCGCTGCCGGCGCTGACTGACGCGGCGCGGGCGATTCCTGGCATTAAATTCGATTGGGTGGTGGAGGAAGGCTTCGCCGAAATCCCCACCTGGCACCCGGCCGTGGGCAAGGTCATCCCGGTGGCGATTCGTCGCTGGCGCAAGAACCTCTGGCAAACCATCAAGAGCGGCGAGTGGCGCCGCTTCAAGCAGAGCGTGCGGGCCGAAAGGTACGACTTGGTCATCGACGCCCAAGGCCTGCTGAAAAGCGCCTGGCTGACCCGTTACGTCAAGGCGCCGGTCGCGGGCCTGGATCAGCACTCGGCCCGCGAACCCTTGGCCGCGCGTTTTTATTCGCGCCGCCTGGCAGTGGCCCGTGGTCAGCATGCGGTGGAGCGCGTGCGGCAACTGTTCGCCTTGGCGCTGGGGTATGACCTGCCCAAGACCCAGGGCAGCTACGGCCTGAACGTCGATCGCCTGGTGGAATTGCCGCGCAGATACCCTTATGTCGTATTCCTGCATGGCACGACGTGGGAATCCAAGCATTGGCCCGAGCTCTACTGGCGTCAGCTCACCGAACGCATGGGGCTGCTCGGCGTGGTGGTGAAGCTGCCGTGGGGCAACCCGTTGGAAAAGGCCCGGGCCGAACGCATCGCCAAGGGCCTGCGCAATGTCGAGGTCTTGCCGAAACTGAACCTGGGCGGCGTCGGCAAGGTACTCGCCGGTGCCCAGGCCTGCGTGGCGGTGGACACCGGTCTCGGTCATCTGGCCGCGGCCCTCGACGTACCGACCATCTCGCTGCTCGGCCCCACCAACCCGAGGCTGACTGGCGCCTATGGCAAGAGCCAGGTTCACCTCGCCAGCGATTTCCCTTGCGCGCCCTGCATGCAGAAACAATGCACCTACCCGCCGACCGCCGAAGATGCCCGTCGGTTTGACCTGAAACGCGAGCAGCCCCTGTGCTTCACGCGTCTGAACCCCGAGCGTGTTGCCAGCCACCTGAGCACGTTATTGGCTGAGGAGCCGCGCTGATGCAATTGGCTTTTGTCCTTTACAAGTACTTCCCCTTCGGAGGCTTGCAGCGTGATTTCATGCGCATCGCCCTGGAATGCCAGCGACGCGGTCACCAGATCCGCGTCTATACGCTGATCTGGGAAGGTGACGTCCCGCCGGGCTTCGAGGTGCTGGTGGCGCCGGTCAAGGCGCTGTTCAACCACCGTCGCAACGAAAAACTCAGCGCGTGGATGGAAGCCGACCTGGCCAAGCGCCCGGTGGACCGTTTGATTGGCTTCAACAAGATGCCCGGCCTGGATGTGTATTACGCCGCCGACGGCTGCTTCGAAGACAAGGCGCAGAACCTGCGTAACTCGCTGTACCGGCGTTGGGGCCGCTACCGGCACTTCGCTGAGTACGAGCGGGCGGTGTTCGCCAAGGATGCCAAGACCGACGTGCTGATGATTTCCGAAGTCCAGCAGCCGCTGTTCATCAAGCACTACGGCACGCCGCTGGAACGCTTTCACCTGCTGCCGCCGGGCATCGCCCAGGACCGGCGCCGCCCCGCCGATGCCGACGAGATCCGCGCCGCGTTCCGTGCCGAATTCGAGCTGGCCGACGATGACCTGTTGTTGGTGCAAATCGGTTCCGGGTTCAAGACCAAGGGCGTGGATCGTAGTCTCAAGGCCCTGGCCGCGTTGCCCACCGAGTTGAGAAAACGCACCCGGCTGTTTGTAATTGGCCAGGACGACCCCAAAGTATTCCAACTGCAGAGCGCCGCGCTGGGGCTCGGTGACAACGTGCGGTTCCTCAAGGGTCGCAGTGATATTCCGCGTTTCCTGCTGGGCGCCGACCTGTTGATCCATCCGGCGTACAACGAGAACACCGGCACCGTACTGCTCGAAGCGCTGGTGGCCGGTTTGCCGGTGCTGGTCAGCGCGGTGTGCGGGTATGCCCATTACATCGCCGAGGCCGACAGCGGCCTGGTGCTCGACGAGCCATTCGAACAGGCCCAGCTCACCGAATACCTGGGCCGTATGTTGAGCGACGCCGACGCACGGGCGACCTGGAGCCGCAACGGTCTGGCCTTCGCCGAGACGGCCGACCTCTACAGCATGCCGCAGCACGCGGCGGACGTGATATTGGCGGAGCACGCGCAATGAAATTGATGCTGGCCGAACCGTTCAAGAGCCTTTGGGCCGGGCGCGATGCGTTCGCCGAAGTCGAGGCGCTCAAGGGCGAGGTCTATCGTGAACTGGAAGCCCGGCGCACCTTGCGCACGGAGGTGGACGGTCGCGGCTTTTTCGTGAAGATTCACCGCGGCATCGGTTGGGGCGAAATTTTCAAGAATCTGTTCACCGCCAAGCTGCCGGTACTCGGTGCGGGCCAGGAATGGAAGGCGATCCAGCGCTTGCAGGAAGTCGGCGTGCCGACCATGACCGCTGTCGCCTATGGCGAGAAGGGCAGCAACCCGGCGGACCAGCATTCGTTCATTGTCACCGAGGAACTGGCGCCGACCGTCAGCCTTGAAGACTTCAGCATCGATTGGCTCAAGCAGCCGCCGCAGCCGGCACTCAAGCATGCGCTGATCGCCGAGGTCGCACGCATGACCGGCATGATGCACCGTGCCGGGGTCAACCATCGTGACTGCTATATCTGCCACTTTTTGCTGCATACCGACAAACCGGTGACTCCGGGGGATTTCAAACTCTCGGTGATCGACCTGCACCGCGCCCAGACCCGTGCGGCCATTACGACCCGTTGGCGCAACAAGGATCTGGCGGCGCTGTATTTCTCGGCGCTGGACATCGGTCTGACCCGCCGCGACAAGCTGCGTTTCCTCAAGGGCTATTTCCAGCAGCCGCTGCGCCGGATCCTCGCCGAAGAGGCTGCGTTGCTGGCCTGGCTCGAAGGCAAGGCCAACAAGCTTTACGCCCGAAAACAGCGGTACGGGGACGCGCTCTGATGTCGGGTTGGAAACTGGAACCGGCCTATGCCGAGCTGGCGCAGGATTTCGGTAGCCTGGAGGCCGTGTTTGCCCTCCAGGGCGAGCGTCTGACGCGCGACCCGCTCTCAGAGGTGATTCGGGTGCAGCGCAACGGCGTGAATTACTACGTCAAGCGCTACGTTGGGGCCGGCAAGGGCTTGCGCCGTTATCTGGGCAAGCCAAGGGTCAAGTCCGAATGGCAGAACCTCAAGCGCTTCGCCAAATGGGGCATCCCCACCGCCGAAATCGTCGCCTGGGGCTTGGAGCGAAACGGTGCAGCCTATGCCCGTGGCGCGATGATCACCCGCGAACTGCCTCATACCGAAGACCTCTCGGCCCTGGCCGATCGTCAAGATTCGCGCCTGGCCGATCGAGCCTGGGTCGACGAGGTGAGTCGGCAATTGGCTGGCTACACGCGGACCATGCACGACCACCGTTTCACCCATAACGATCTGAAGTGGCGCAACCTGCTGATCGATGACCGAGCCAAGCTGTTCCTGATTGACTGCCCAAATGGCGATTTCTGGCGCGGTTTCTGGCTCAAGTACCGCATCACCAAGGACTTGGCGTGCCTGGATAAAGTAGCCAAATACCACTTGTCGGCCACCCAGCGCCTGCGTTTTTACCTGCAATATCGCCAGCGTGAGCGGCTCGATGCGTGCGACAAGAAGCGCATCCGTCACGTGGTGAGATTTTTCGAGGGGCGTGAATGACTGATTTCCTGGCCGCTGAAGACCGGGCGTTGCTGCAACGTCATGGCCTGGACAGCTTCGAGGCCCTGTGGGCGCGGCAACTGGACGCGGTGGATGAGCCCAATACCTCGGGTGGTGGCTGGAGCAGCGTGTTCCGGCTGGACCTGGAAGGGCAAGGCTATTACCTCAAGCGCCAGAGCAATTACCTGACCCGGACCTTGTCCCACCCGTTTGGCGAGCCGAGTTTTTCCCGGGAGTTTCGTAACATCAGCCGTTATCGGCGGTTGGGCATTCCGGCGCTGCAAGCGGTGTTCTATGGCCAGCGCAAGGTCGACGGCGAGGTGCGGGCGATCCTGCTGACCCGTGCCCTGGACGGCTGGGATGACCTGGACTCGCTGCTACAGCGCTGGCCGACCCTGACGGCGGCGCAACGCGCCACCATCTTGAAAGCCTGCGGCCAGTTGGCGCGGCGCCTGCACGGCATGCATCAGGTTCACGGTTGCTTCTATCCCAAGCACATCTTTCTGCAAACCACTGCCAGCGGCTATCAGGCGCAACTGATCGACCTGGAAAAGACCCGGCCGCTGTTGTTCGGCCAGCGGGATCGGGTCAAGGATCTGGAGCCCTTGCTGCGTCGCGCCTCGATCTGGAATCAGGACGATGTGCGCCAGCTGCTGGCGACCTACTTGGACCAGCCGCTCGACAGTGATCTGGTCGACAGCTGGATGACCCGCCTGAGCGCCCGGCGCAACCATAAGGAAGCCCGTTGATGCACTTGTCCGAATTGAAGAGCGCCGGCCGCAACCCCGGCCTGCCTCTGAGCCTGGAGCTGGCCGATGCAGCCGGCCCGGCGAAGTTGCAGCTGCTTACGCTGTTGCGGGTGTTGCCGGGGCAGCGTTATGTCGGTGCGGGCGTCTGGCGCGGGCGACCGGTGCTGGCCAAGTTGCTGGTGGGCAGCAAGGCTGCCCGGCATTTTCAACGGGAATTGCAAGGCGTGCGCCTGCTGGCGGAGCAAGGGCTGACAACCCCGTTGTTGTTGGCCGATGGCCTGAAAGAGGGCGAGGGCGGCTGGTTGTTGTTCGAGTTGCTCGAAGGTGCCGAGAGCCTGGGGGATGCCTGGAAACAGGTCGAGCACCTGCCGTTGCTGGCTGATGAACAAACAGCGGTATTGGCCGAAGCTCTGGGGGCCATTGCACAACTGCACGGCAAGGGCCTGTGGCAAGAAGACTTGCACCTGGACAATCTGCTGCGCCACGACGGCAAGCTCTATTTGATCGACGGTGCTGGCATCCGCGCTGAAACCCCAGGGCAACCGTTGTCACGGCACAAAGTCCTGGAGAACCTGGGGGTGTTTTTTGCCCAGCTTCCCAAATCCATCGAGCCGTTCAATGAAGAACTCTTGGTGTATTACCTGCTGGGCAACGCCGAACACGCGCTGCCCATGGAAGCGTTGCAAAAACAGATCGACAAGGTCCACGCCTGGCGCCTGAAGGACTTCCTGGCGAAGGTTGGGCGCGAATGCAGCCTGTTCAGTGTACGGCGCGGGCCTTTCGGCCTACGGGCGATCCGGCGCGATGAAGAAGCGGCCATGATGCCGGTGCTGGAACAGGCTGATGCCTTGCTCGACCAGGGTCACCTGTACAAGACCGGTGGCGCGGCGAGTGTCGGCAAAGTCAATGTGAATGGCCGCACGTTGGTGATCAAACGCTACAACATCAAGAACTTCGCCCATTGGCTCAAGCGCTTCTGGCGTCCGAGCCGCGCCTGGCATTCCTGGCGCGAAGGCCATCGCCTGGCGTTCCTCGGCATCGCCACGCCCAAGCCGCTGGCCTTGCTGGAGAAGCGTTTCCTGTGGCTGCGCCGCGGCGCCTATCTGGTGACCGAGCATCTGTCGGGCCCTGACATCATCGAGCGTTTCGCCCCCTACGTGGAAAGTGGTGACGCGCCAGAGCCTGAACTGCTGGCGCTGGACCGGCTGTTCGCCGACCTGATACGCGAGCGCATCAGCCACGGCGATTTGAAGGGCCACAACCTGTTCTGGCAGCAGGACCGCTGGGCGCTGATCGACCTGGATTCCATGTGCCAACACCGCACCCACGCCAGCTTCGCCCCGGCCTACGCCCGGGATCGCGCACGGTTCATGCGCAATTGGCCGGAGAGTAGTGCGTTGTATCGGGTGATTGATGGGCGGTTGCCCAAGGATGTCGAAAGCGCGCCATGAGATCGTTGCCACGCTCCCGCGTGGGAACGCTGCCAGAGACGCTCCGCGTTCCGCTTTTGGGAGGTGACGCAGAGCGTCACGGGATGCATTCCCACTCGGAGCATGGGAGCGATCAAAATCCTGGGGCCGACTTGCCGTGGTTCCTCAAAACGGTACTCCCCAAGCTTGCCGCGTGTCCCTAGAGGCTTAAGGCCGCTTTTAAGCTATAATCCCGCCCTTTCTGCCCCGCGCCCTGGCGAGCGGCACATCAATTTTTCGCGGCGCTTGTCGCCCGTTTGCAGACATAAGAGGCTAGACCCCTGTGGCATTGACGATTCTTGGCCTGTCCGGCGCCCTTAGCCATGATCCTTCCGCAGCGCTGTACATTGACGGCAAGCTGATCGCGGCGGCTGAGGAAGAGCGCTTCGTACGCGATAAACATGCAAAGAACCGCATGCCCTACGAGTCGGCGAAGTTCTGCCTGGAGCAGGCCGGCATCAAGCCTTCCGATGTTGACGTGGTAGCGATCCCGTTCGCCCCGATCAGCCTGTTCGGCGAAGCCCGTTGGCACTACGCCAAGCGTTACTGGTACGCCCCGGACCGCGCCCTCGATGCGATCCTGATGGGTAACCGTCGCTACAAGCGCTATCGCCGCAAGATCGTCTGGTGCCTGGAGCAACTGGGCTTCGATCCGAAAAAGATCAAGATCGAGCCGGTCGAGCACCACTTGGCCCACGCTTCCAGTGCCTATCACTGCTCGGGCTTCCAGGAGAAAACCGCGATCCTGGGCATCGACGGCAAAGGCGAATACGCCACGACCTTCTTTGGCTACGGTGAAAACGGCAAGATCCACAAGATCAAGGAATTCTTCGATCCAGACTCCCTTGGCGGCCTGTACGGCGCGATCACCGAGTTCCTGGGCTTTGAAATGCTCGACGGTGAGTTCAAGGTCATGGGCATGGCCCCCTACGGCGATGCCAGCAAGTACGACTTCTCGCGCCTGGCTTCGTTCGAAAACGGCGAGCTGGTGATCAACACCGACTACGCCAACGTGATCGGCCTGCGTCGCTATAAAGAGAAGGGCAAGGGTTTCTACTTCTCGCCGAAGCTGATCGAATGGCTCGGCCCGAAACGTGAAGGCGACATCGCCGACGAGCCGTACATTCACTACGCGGCCAGCATGCAGGCGCTGTTCGAGAAGCTCGCGCTGCAAATGATCGACCATTATCTGGGCGACGTACTCAAGGAAACCGGCAAGCTGGCTTTCGCTGGCGGCTGCGCGTTGAACGTCAAGCTTAACCAGAAAATCATCGCCCGCGACGACGTCAAGGAACTGTTCGTGCAACCGGCTTCCGGTGACGCCGGTACCGCAGTGGGTGCGGCAGCTTATGTGTCCCACGCCCGTGGCGTGCCGGTGGAGAAGATGGAGCACGTCTATCTCGGCCCGGCCTACAGCAACGAAGACGTGATCGCCGCCTGCGCTCGTCATCCGAGCAAGCCTGCATGGCGCAAGATCGACAACCCCCCTGAGCGCATCGCCAAGATCATGGTCGATGGCAACCCGGTGGCCTGGTTCCAGGGGCGCATGGAGTTTGGCCCGCGTGCCTTGGGCGGTCGCTCGATCATTGGTTGCCCGAGCGCCAGCGGTGTAGCCGATCGCATCAACGAACAGATCAAGTTCCGCGAGCGCTGGAGGCCTTTCTGCCCGTCGATGCTGGACACCGTCGCACCTCAGATGATCAAGGTCGATCACCCGGCGCCGTTCATGACCTTCACCTTTGAAGTGGCTGAAGAGTGGAAGACCCGTGTGCCGGAAGTCGTCCATGAGGACGGTACGTCCCGGGCCCAGGTGCTCAAGCGCGAATACAACCCGCGCTACTACGACATGATGAAGGCGCTGGAAGTCCTGACCGGCAACGGCGTATCCCTGAACACCTCGCTCAATCGTCGTGGCGAACCGATGATCTGCTCGCCGACCGACGCGTTGAACATGTTTTTTGGCTCCGACCTGCAGTACTTGATCATGGAAGATATCCTGGTGGTCAAAGACGGCGTGGATGCTTATGACACGTTCGGCTGAGCGACATGTGCTGCAGTTCTGTCACGGTTATGACGGGCCGTTCCTGGACTGCGCCCGTCAGTACGCCAGCCTGTTCGCTGGCACTGGCTATCGTGTCACCACAGTGTTTCTGACCGGGGTGGCGGATGCGCAAGTCGCCGCTGGTTGTGCCTCGGACGAGGTGCTGTTCATGGAATACAGCTCCAGCGCCATTCGCGGCCTGAAGCTGGGCGCCATCAGCGATCTGCGCAAGATCGCTGCTTCGCGCAATTTCAGTTTTTGCATTGCCCATCGCTTCAAGCCGATCTACATCGCTCTGCTCGGCACGGGTTTGCCGGTGATTGGTGTGCATCATGCCTTTGGTGACTACCAACGGCGCCCTCGTCGGATGTTCGCCCAGTTCTTTCACAAGCGCCTGAGCTTGCTCGGGGTTTCCGATGCGGTGCGTGACGATATGCGCCGCTGCCTGCCGAAATGGCCGGCCACCCGGATCCAGACCCTCTACAACCGCATCGACCTCGATGCCGTGCAGGCCAGCCAGGTCTCCCGCGAGGAGGCACGGCAGACCTTGGGGCTGGACATGGACGCATGGATCGTCGGCAACGTCGGCCGCCTGCATCCTGACAAGGACCAGGCCACGCTGTTGCGCGCCTTTGCTGCGGCGCTGGCGTACCTGCCGGCGAACAGCCAGCTGGCGATTCTCGGCAAGGGCCGTCTGGAGCAGGATCTCAGGGAGTTGGCGCTGGAGTTGGGCATTGCCGACCGCGTGCTGCTCCTTGGCCAAGTACCCGAGGCGCGCCGCTATTTCCGTGCCTTTGATGTATTTGCCTTGAGTTCCGATCATGAACCGTTCGGCATGGTGCTGCTCGAAGCCATGGCCGCTGGCGTGCCCCTGTTGGCGACGGCCTGTGGCGGGGCGAAGGAAGTGGTCGAAGGCGTGGGCATCCTGTTTCCAATGGGCGACGCCGACCACATGGCCCAGGCACTGCAACACCTGGCGGTGATGGATGATTTGCAGCGTCGCCAATGCGCCGAGCTGATGCTCGATCGCTTGCGCGAGCGCTTCTCGGATCGCGCCGTGCGCGAGGCATTCTGGCGTTTGCCTCAAGTTACCGAACTGGCGCCGAGGGGCTGATGCTCAACCGATTCCAAGGCTGGCGCGAGCGCGGCTGGACAGCCGTAGACGCATCGATTTATGCCCAGGCCTGGCAGCGTTTTGGCGGCAGCGTGGCCACCCACCCCCTGGTGGTCGAGCGTCTGGCGGCCCTGGCCGGGATTCCCGTGCGTTATCTGGCATTCGAGCAGGGCGGCGAACTCAAGGCGGCGATTCCAACCTGGGGGCGCGACCTGGCGCTGTCCAAGGATGTGCTCAAACGCAGCGGTAAAAAAGGCTTGTTCGACCTGGGCAATGCCGAACTGATTCTGCCGGCGGCACCCGATGCACTGGCGCCGTTGCGCCATCGAGGCCGTTACCTGTCGGCCCTCAACGAGGGGCGCTTCAGTGGCTTGAAGCTGCAGCAGGAACAGTTGGCCATGGCCCGCACGCCGGAGGAGCTGTCCAAGAAGTTTCGCTACAACCAGCGCCGTGAGCTGCGCTTGCTGGAAGAAGCGGGCGGGGTGGTGAGGCCGGTCAGCGAGTTTTCCAGCGCAGAACTGGCGTCGATCTACTGCGACCTGTTCCTGCGTCGCTGGGGCTTTGCGGCCACCGGTGCCGAACGCATGGGCGAGGTGATCGAGCTGCTGCGCGAATGGCTGATCGGCTCGGTGATCTTTCTCAACGATGCGCCGATTGCCATTCAACTGGTGTATCGCGTCGAAGCACCGCAGTGGATCAGTGTCGAGTACATCAACGGTGGCGTCGACCCGCAGACCCGCGAATTCAGCCCTGGCAGCGTGTTGAGCTTCCTCAACACCCAAAGCGCGTGGGAACACGCCCGTGCCGCCGGCAAGCCGTTGCGCTTTTCATTCGGCCGGGCGGACCGGGAGTACAAGGACCGTTGGTGCAACCCCGTGCCGGTGTTTACCGTATGACCGCCCCCCTGAGCCGCAAGCAACAGTTACTCAAGCGCCATCGTCGCAATAAGCGCGTGGGGTTGTTGCTCGCCCTCATCGTGCTGGTCTTGCTGGGTGTCGCGCTGGCCTGGTGGCTGCCGCTGGTGCTCGCGGTGCTCGGCTGGATCGCCCACGAGGCGTGGTTCGCCGATCATCTGTTCTATTCGCCCAAGGACGATTACCAGTACAGCTTCCCGCCCTTCACCCAGCAACCCAAGGTGCATTTGAATGCTGGGCGGCTACGGTTGGACGAGGGTGTGATCCTGGACGATGGCGCGACGCTGGTCCTCGCGCTGCGGGTCAAGAGTACCTGGCTGGGGCGCTTCCTCGACCCGGTCGTCGAGTTGTCGGGCGGCGAACATCCGGATCGACAAACCTTCGAACGTGGGGTCAACGGCCTGCGTTATCTCAACCTCAGCGAGCAGGGAGACGTGCTGTCCCGAGGCGATCTGCGTCTGCGCGGGCGCTTCTGTCGCTTGCTGGGCGAGCCGAAGCTCTGGTCTTTCGCCCCTGCGGATGTGCAGCGTCAGCGGACGATGGTCATCGCCCCCCACGCCGACGATGCGGAGCTGGCCGCCTATGGGTTGTACAGCCAGGCTGATGAAGCCTGGATCGTGACCCTGACCGCGGGTGAAATCGAAGCCGAACATTATCAGCAGATGGGCCTGGACCGCGTCGAAGCCGCGCGGCTCAAGGGCCGTTTGCGCGCCTGGGACAGCATTGCCGTGCCCCGTTGGGCCGGGGTGCCCGAATCCCGTTGTGTGCAGCTGGGATACTTCTGCCTGCAACTGGCGGCCATGCAAGCGGCACCAAGCCTGCCCCAAGGCTCTCGCGAGGCGGACCTGAGCGATACCCGGCTGTTTCGCCAGTTGAACCCGTTTGTGCTGCCAGGCGATGCCGACGGCGCACCGACCTGGAACAACCTGCTGGCAGACCTGCGCGAACTGTTGCTCAAGGCGCGTCCCGAGGTGCTAGTGCTGCCGCACCCGACGCTCGACCCGCACCCCGATCACCTCTGCGCGCATCACGCTGTCATGCAAGCCCTCGAAGGCCTGGAATGGCAGCCCGGCATACTGCTCGGTTACGCCAATCACCTGCACGACAATGACCGCTGGCCCATGGGCGATGCGGGCACGGGCATTGCGTTGCCGCCGTTCTTCGACCCGGCCCGGCCGATGCATCCCGTCAGCCTGCCACTGACATTGGCAGCCCAGCGCGACAAGGCCATGGCGTTGGGCATGATGCACGATCTGCAGCCGCAAGCGCCGTTCAAGCGGCGCCTTCGCCGCAAGATCCAGCGCCTGCTGGCCGGGCGCACCGGTTCCGCGTATGGCGAGAACGAGTTTTTTCGTAAGGCTGTGCGGCGCCATGAACTGTTCTGGTGGCTGTAAGGGCCCAAGGCGGGGCCTTTTTGCGCTGCAGCACAAAAAGGCCTCCGGTTATTTATCAAGTGGTTCGGTGCTGCAAGGAAGACGATGAAAGTTCTATTTCTGGTGCAGAAAGAACAGCGGGCCATCCTGGATCGGCTCTACGAAGGTGTGGCCGCTCATTGCGAGTGCGACCTGCGTTGGCTCGACAGCCAGGAGCAACGCAACCTGCGGGGATATTTCCGCCGCCATGTGGACGTATCGCGTTATGACCGGATCGTGTTTTTCCTGCGCTTCAAGCAGGAGATCCGTCAGGTCGGCTTCATCCGCACGATCCCCAACCTGGTGATCCTCGAGCACGACGCCTACCAGAATTACATCCCCTGCAAATACACCGGCAAGTTCAGTGCGCATTATCGTCGTCTGCCGTGGGTACGGGTGATCAGTTCCGGCTTCATGGTGACCGAGCGTCTGCGCAGTGAAGGTTTCGATGCGGTTTTCGTACCCAAGGGCTACGACCAGTCGCTATTGCAGGATCGGGGTCGTGAACGGGATATCGAGTTGGCCTTCGTCGGCAGCACCAACAGCGTCGCTTACAGCGGCCGCAAGGCGCTGCTGGATGAACTGGGTCGTGTTGAACCGCTGGTAGTGACCCGAACCAAGTCCGGTGAGGAATATTGCGAAACCCTCAACCGTATTCGGTTTTTCGTCAGCGCCGACGTAGGCATGGGCGAATTCATGATCAAGAATTTCGAAGCCATGGCCTGCGGCTGCGTATTGCTGGCGTTCGATCAAGGGGCCGAGGAGGCTCGTGCCCTGGGTCTGCAGGACATGCATAACGTGGTGTTGTACCGCGACATCCCGCAGCTGCAGGAAAAGCTTTCCCGCCTGCGTGCTGACCCCGAGCTGGCGCGCAATGTGGCGCGCAACGGTCAGGAGCTGGCGCTGGAGCAGTTCACTTTCGCGCGCATCGGGCAGAAAATCGTTGAGGCGTTGGGAGCACCTCTGCGTCCGCGTGCGCCGTTGAGTCTGCTGGAAAAGTTGCGCCAGAAGCTGGGTGTTTGATCAGGAGCCGTTTGGTCAATTGATGTTCAGGCAACGTTTGGCTCAATGGTATTTCTGATCAGCCTTTTGGTAACAGGAGCATTACCCCGTTAATAGTCAATTGCGATCGGCTCATACCCACGCCGGCTTCGCTTGTGAAGAAGCCTTGACGCTTTTTGTTATGTGCATCTGACTTGACGGTGGTGATATTGGAAGGGATGCTGCTTCGATGTGAGAACGTGCCCGTTGAGTGTCAGCACTTGGCGGGCGGCAGGCGCTGCGAGCAAATCAAATTGTCCCTGGTTCTCTGTTCGGCGCCTGCGTTGGCTGGCTTATCAACTGCTCAATGCTTCGACGCACGAGTCTTGTTTCGCGATAAAAGGTTTGCTGCTCGATGAGCATTATTAATGTCATGTGGGCGGGCGGTTTACCGTTCGCTTCGGTACACAAGGTCCATCATCAGATACTTTCGCAGGCCGAGCCTGCAACGCCCGTCAAGACATGGCTCTTGCAGGGCTCCAAGTCCGTCTGCCAGGTCGATGTGGGGTCAGTGCTGGAATGGAATCTAACCTCCGCACGGCTCAAGGGCCGACATCTCTGGCGCCTGTTCAAACCCTGGATGCGTAGCCGTTTCCGTCAGGCTTTGCTCGATAGCGATGCCCGTGTGGTGCTGCTCGATGGCCTTGGTGTCGCTCGCCTCCTGTTGCCGGTTCTCGAGGGCATGCCGCAGATACGCGTGGTCGTGATTTTCCATGGCGTGACGCGGCTCAATGCCGCAGGCCGTGAACTGCTGCGTGGGTTCCCAGCCTCGCGTCTGAGAATAGTGGCGGTCTCCGAGACCCTGGCAAAGTCGCTCCAGGACAAACTGGACCTTCAGGTCACTGTCCTGCGCAGCGCATTCGATCCAGGTGTTTTTCAGTCTTTACTCATGTCTCGCGAAGAAGCGCGCACCCGACTGGGTTTGCCTCCGACGGGCACGCGGATATTTGGCGCCGTAGGACGATTGGTGGACAACAAGGGGTTCGCCTGCCTGTTGGAAGCGTTTGCGCGAGCGGCAGCCAGCCAGCCCGACTGGCGCTTGGTGATCGTCGGCGAAGGGCCTGCGCGTGAGGCCTTGCAGGCGCGAATTGCCCAGCCGGATCTGATCGACAAGGTGGTGCTGACAGGGCATCTGGAGGATGTCGCGAAGCTTTACAGGGCATTCGACTGGGTGTTGATTCCGTCCCTCGACGAGGGGCTTGGCCTGATCCTCCAGGAGGCGGTCCTGGCTGGTATCCCGGTGTTGGCCAGCGAGCTTGCCGTATTCCGTGAACAGTTGGGCGATGCTGGCTGGTATGCACCGGTAAATGACGAAGCAGCCTGGAGCGAGGCAATCGTACGGGCTTCACTGGCCTCAGCCGACGCGGTCGCAGCGCTCCAGTACCAGGCGCTGGCGCCTGACGAGGCCTGGCTGAATTTCAGCCAGACCTCCAGGCAATTGATCTCAGGCAGCCAATAGAGCGTTTTCCAGCGCCTGCATCGGAAAGCTCTCGTTCAGGTTCTCCCGGGCAATATAACGAGCAAAGTGCTGCAAGTTGCGGTGAGCCAGGTAACGTGGCAATGGCGCGCGCAGGAAGCGCATGTCGGCCACATCGATCAAGCCCAGTTTGTTCTCAGGCGTAACGACGATATTGCCCAAGTGCAGCGAGCGGAAATAGATACCGCTGGCGTGCAGGTTGCGGATCAGCTCGACGAGTGCCGGAAGGGTCTGCTGCCAGTTGAAGTTTTCCTGATTCGATAATTGACGCAGGGTTTTTCCTGGAAGCGGCCGATACAGTACGGCGGTCATGCCGGACTTTTGCAATTTGTAGGAGGCCAGGACGTCGAGCGTCGGTACGCCGAGCGTTTGCAAGCGGGCCGCATTATTGATGAATCGCGTTGAGTAAGGCCGTAAAAGAGCCGAAGAAAAAAGCCGCTTGCGGCGAAACAATTTGAGGATGTTCCCATCCTGCAACAGATAGACTTTTGGGCCGTAGCTGTCGGCCTCCAGAATGCTGGCGCCTTCAATCAATTGATTCAAAGCGGCTTGGGGAAGCCGTGAGGATTGCATCGTAGGGAAACCTTGTTGAAAGAACCGGTGCCGTGGCGGGCCATGATGCCCAAAAGTTTTTGTTTTAACCATGCCGGTTCGGCTGGTAGACCGTTTAGGAGCGATAGATGCAAGCAACACGTTGGGCGCAGGTATGGATGGCTTTTGGCTTTTTATGGTTTTTGCTGGCGATAGCCTTGGCACCGACCAATAAAGTTTATCAACAGGGGTTGGTTGCATTTGTCTGGTTACCGGCGATTCTATTCGCCTGGCCGGCGCGTCATCGACTGCTGGAGCTGTGGCGTGCACAACGCTTGATCTACACGGCATTGCTGGCGCTGGCGGTCTGGGCCTTGATTACCTTGTTCTGGGCCGAGGCGCCGGAGCCCGCCCGAGAGGCCAAGCGGTTGCTCTATATCCTGGTGTTCCTGTTGTTTTTCCCTATCTTTGCCGACGGCCAGCCTGAGCGCGTGATTCGTCTCATGCAATGGGGCGGGGTGGGTCTTGCACTGACCGCTTTGATAGCCATCGTCCACTTCTACGGTATTGCAAACCATCCCTGGATGGCACGTCTGGAGGGCTTGGGTGAGCTGTCCCATCCTATTCTTGGCGGTTATGTGATTGGGTTGGCGGCGATTTGGATGCTGCACTGGGTGCCGCGGCGTATTGGGCTGCAAGCAGTTTGGGCGATTGCCTTGGCCCTGCTGGGGGTATTTGTGGTGCTGTGCCAGAGTCGTGGTGCGGCGCTGGCCTTGTTGCTCAGTGTGCTGGTTATGCCACTTTACTGCCGGGACCAGCGCACCCGAGTGATCGCCGCCGCAGCCCTGGTACTGGCCATGCTGACCTTCTGGCTGCTCGAACCGCTGGTCATGGCACGTGGTGCGTCCTATCGCCCCGAAATTTTCATGTCGAGCCTGCGCATGATTGCCGAGCACCCATGGGGAGGTCTGGGGCTGGCGAGCGACTACAGGGTTGCCACGGTCGGTCACTCTTTCGATCATGCCCACAATTTGTTCAATCACGTCGCCATTCTGCTCGGGTTGCCGGGCCTGTTGCTCTGGTGCATCGTCTGGTTCGCCGTGCTGCGTGAAGCTTGGCGGGCCCGGGATACCCTGCTGGGCCGCGGCGTACTCGGTATGTGGGTGTTTTCCTTCCTGGCGATGCAGTTCGACGCCGCGAGCCTGACCGGAACCCCGCGTGCCGAATGGTTCATCAGTTGGTTGCCGATAGGCCTGGCTAGCGTTTTGACCTGGGCGCAGGCCAAGTCCAATGGCTGTGATAAAATTCCGCGTTCTTCCTAACCAGTGAGCCCGACGATGAGTGACGCACCGCCCAAAGCGGAACAGGATTCCAGCCTGAAGATCTATTTTCGGTTGCTGGGATACGTCAAACCCTACGCGGGCATTTTCCTGCTGAGTATCGTAGGTTTCATAATATTTGCTTCCACCCAGCCCATGCTGGCCGGGATCCTCAAGTACTTTGTCGACGGCTTGAGCAACCCCGATGCGGTGCTCTTTCCCAACGTACCGTACCTCAAGGACGTGAAGCTGCTGATGGCCGTGCCGTTGCTGATCGTTCTGATCGCTGCTTGGCAGGGCATTGGGTCGTTCCTGGGCAATTATTACCTGGCCAGGGTTTCCCTGGGGTTGGTGCATGACCTGCGGGTCGAGTTATTCAACAAGTTGCTCGTGCTGCCCAACCGCTATTTCGACACTCACAACTCCGGGCACCTGATTTCCCGTATTACGTTTAACGTGACGATGGTCACCGGCGCCGCCACCGATGCCATCAAAGTGGTGATCCGCGAAGGGCTCTCCGTGGTGTTTCTCTTCGCTTACCTGATATGGATGAACTGGAAACTGACGTTGGTGATGCTGGCGATCCTCCCGCTGATCGCGATGATGGTCGGCAATGCCAGCAAGAAATTTCGCAAGCAGAGCAAAAAGATCCAAGTGGCCATGGGCGATGTCACTCATGTGGCGTCCGAGACCATCCAGGGTTACCGCGTTGTGCGCAGCTTCGGCGGCGAGGCTTACGAGCAGCAGCGTTTCAACCGCGCGAGCCAGGGCAATACCGATAAACAGCTGCGTATGACTCGCACTGGCGCTGTCTATACGCCGATGTTGCAATTGGTGATCTACACCGCCATGGCGGCCCTGATGTTCCTCGTGCTCTTCCTGCGCGGTGATGCGACGGCTGGTGACCTGGTGGCCTACATCACCGCGGCCGGCCTGTTGCCCAAGCCCATTCGCCAACTCTCGGAAGTCAGCTCGACCATCCAGAAGGGCGTGGCCGGTGCCGAGAGCATCTTCGAGCAACTGGACGTCGAGCCGGAAGTCGACAGGGGCACTGTCGAGTTGCCGCGCGTGAGCGGCCGTCTCGAGGTGCGCAACCTGAGCTTCACCTATCCTGGTGCTGACCGTGAGGTGCTCAAGGACATCAATTTCACCGCGGCCCCCGGGCAGATGATTGCGCTGGTAGGGCGCTCGGGCAGCGGCAAGTCGACCCTGGCGAGCCTCATCCCGCGCTTCTATCACCATGATGTCGGCCAGATATTGCTCGACGACGTGGAAATCGAGGACTACCGCTTGCGCAACTTGCGTCGTCACGTTGCCCAGGTGACCCAGCACGTCACGCTGTTCAACGATACGGTCGCCAACAATATCGCCTATGGGGACTTGGCCGGAGCGCCACGAGCCGACATTGAAAAGGCCGCTCGAGACGCCTACGCCATGGACTTTATCGAACAGTTACCCAAGGGGCTGGACACCGAGGTGGGCGAAAACGGAGTCCTGCTGTCCGGTGGCCAGCGCCAGCGCCTGGCGATCGCCCGGGCACTGCTGAAGAACGCACCGCTGCTGATTCTCGACGAGGCCACCTCGGCGCTGGACACCGAGTCCGAAAGGCATATCCAGGCTGCGCTGGACCAGGTGATGAAAGGCCGAACGACGTTGGTCATTGCCCACCGCCTGTCGACCATCGAAAAGGCCGATATGATTCTGGTGATGGATCAAGGTCGTATCGTCGAGCGTGGTTCTCACAGCGAACTCCTGGCGCAAAACGGCTACTACGCGCGCCTTCACGCCATGGGGTTGGATGCTCCTGCCCAGGACATCGCCTGAACGCGGCTGATGCCTGTGGGGGCAAGATAAGCGCCCACAGGCATTTGTATCGATACAGATACCCGCATTGACCAATCCACAATAAATCTGCGACTCGCGCTTGGTAAGGTTCTGGCCACAGGACTTTCCTGAACGAACTTTAGTGATCGAGGGAGCCATCCCTTCGCGCGGGTACTGCAATGCTGCAACGTTATCTCTGGAAGCTGCTGCCCAAGTCGCAGCGCTCCTTTTTATTGGGACGCCTGTCGGTTGTCGATCGACAGGTGGTCAACAAGTCGATGTCGGCCAACTGCCGTTTCCCCGAAGCCTTCGCCCAACGCGCCTGTTTGTTCATCCATGTGCCCAAATGCGCCGGCAGCAGCGTTTGCGTAGGCATGTTCGATGGCTACAGCCCCGGGCACCTGCCGCTGTATTGGTATGAACAGCAATTTCCAGTGCAGTATGCGGCCAGTTTCAAGTTTGCTTTTGTTCGCGATCCGCTGGAACGTGCGTATTCGGCCTATGCTTTTCTGCGGGGCAATAAATTGGGCGCGCGCGACCATGCGGCGCAGAAACTGGTGAGCCAATACCGCGACTTCGATGATTTCGTCCTCCGGTGGCTGCACCCAGAGAACATTGCACGGCAAATGCACTTCGCCGCCCAGACGGACTTCCTTACTGACTCCCTTGGCCATCTGGCAATGGACTTCATCGGTTATCAGGAGTATCTGGAGCGCGATTATCAGCGGGTGTGTGAACATCTGGGGCTGAGCGCGACGTTGCCCCATGTGAATTTCTCCCGGCAGCGTGCTTCGGTGCCGGTGCGGGAAATCTGTTCGGTGCGCACCCGTCGGCTGGTGCGCCGGGTGTACCAACGTGACTACGAGATGCTCGGTTATGAATGAGACGTCAAAGGTATCGATGCAACAGGCGCGGATTCGCCCTTATGCGCCGGCGCTCACGCCGCAGGATCGGGCCGCCATCAAAGCCCAGCGACCACGCTGCATCTGGCTGACCGGGCTATCGGGGGCCGGCAAGTCGACGCTGGCCAATGCCTTGGAGGTGCGGCTCAACCAGCAAGGCTTGCATACGGCCTTGCTCGACGGCGACAACTTGCGCCAGGGGTTGTGCCGAGGCTTGGGAATGGATGCCGAAGCCCGCAAGGAAAATATCCGACGTATCGCCGAAGTGGCGCGTCTGATGGTCGATGCTGGCCTGATCGTCATCGTTGCGGCTATCTCACCGTTTCGCGCCGACCGGGACGCGGCCCGACAGTTATTCCCCGAGGGCACCTTTATCGAGGTTTATGTCAGCACGCCTTTCGACGTCTGTGCCCAGCGCGATCCCAAGGGCTTGTACCGTGAGGCCCGCGCCGGGCGGATCAAGAATTTCACTGGCCTCGACAGCCCTTACGAGGCGCCGTTTGCGCCGGACTGCGAGATCAATACTTGCGAGGTGGAGCTGGCCCTGGCCTGTGAGCGACTGTCGGTACTCCTGAAGAACTGATTGAAAACGCCCTCCAGCATCCCGATGTAGCCATGGGCGAGCCTTGCGCCAACCCTGTGCTAATATCCCCGCCCTGTTCATTTTGTATGTGGGATGCTCCATGAAGTTGTCCATGCCGCGATTCGATCAAGCCCCTGTATTGGTGGTCGGCGATGTCATGCTCGACCGCTATTGGCATGGCGGTACCTCACGGATTTCCCCTGAGGCGCCGGTACCGGTGGTCAAGGTCGAGCACATCGAGGATCGCCCCGGTGGTGCCGCCAACGTTGCCCTGAACATCGCGGCCCTCGGCGCGCCGGCCTCCTTGGTGGGTGTGACCGGTGACGATGAAGCGGCCGAAAGCCTGACCAACAGCCTCAAGGGCGCGGGGGTGCGGGCCGTATTCCAGCGCATTGCGCACCAGCCGACCATCGTCAAGCTGCGGGTCATGAGCCGTCACCAGCAACTGCTGCGGATCGATTTCGAAGAACCGTTCGCCACCGATCCCCTGGCCCTTGGAGCCGAGGTCGACCGCTTGCTCGAAGGCGTCAAGGTGCTGGTGTTGTCGGACTACGGCAAAGGGGCGTTGAAAAACCATCAGGCGCTGATCCAGGCCGCCCGTGCCCGTGGCATTCCGGTAGTGGCCGACCCCAAGGGCAAGGATTTTTCCATCTACCGTGGCGCGAGCCTGATCACACCGAACCTCAGCGAGTTCGAAGCCATCGTCGGCGGTTGCGTCGATGAGCACGACTTGGTGAGCAAAGGCGCGCAGTTGATGCAGGACCTGGAGCTTGGCGCCTTGCTGGTGACCCGCGGCGAGCATGGCATGACCCTGCTGCGTCCCGATCACCCTGCGCTGCACCTGCCGGCCCGTGCCCGAGAGGTGTTCGACGTGACGGGGGCCGGTGACACCGTGATCTCCACCCTGGCCGCCGCGCTCGCCGCAGGTGAGGAACTGCCCCATGCGGTGGCGCTGGCGAACCTGGCGGCGGGCATCGTCGTCGGCAAGCTGGGTACGGCGGCGATCAGCGCCCCGGAACTGCGGCGCGCCATCCAACGCGAGGAGGGTTCCGAGCGAGGCGTCCTGGGCTTGGAGCAATTGTTGCTGGCTGTCGATGATGCTCGGGCCCACAACGAGAGAATCGTTTTTACCAACGGTTGCTTCGACATTCTGCATGCCGGCCACGTGACGTACCTCGAGCAGGCCAGGGCCCAGGGGGATCGTCTGATCGTCGCGGTCAATGACGACGCCTCCGTGAGTCGTCTCAAAGGGCCGGGCCGCCCGATCAACAGCGTCGACCGGCGTATGGCGGTCCTGGCCGGTCTTGGTGCGGTGGATTGGGTGATAAGCTTCAGTGAAGGCACGCCGGAAAACCTGCTGCGCCAGGTCAAGCCGGATGTGCTGGTCAAGGGTGGCGATTATGGGATCGATCAGGTCGTCGGAGCTGACATCGTCACGGCCTACGGCGGCACGGTGAAGGTGTTGGGACTGGTGGAAAACAGCTCGACGACGGCGATTGTCGAGAAGATCCGCAGTCGTTGACGGACTTACCCTACACTCCGGGGGAGGCCTCGCGTGGCAAGCGCCTGTCCCCCGGATAATGGAGGCCGGGCATCGGTGCTACTTTCTTTGAGTTACGGTTAATTTTCTTATGAAGGTCATGCTCCTGGTTATGGATGAGCAGCGTGTGATCCTTGATCGCCTGTACGACGTCGTGCGAGAGAGCTGCGACGATTGCACGATCTATCGCTTGAGTAAGCAACAACAGATGAACCTCGGTCGGTTCCTGGCGTCGATCAAGTGGGTGGATTTCGATCGGGTGGTGATTTTTTCGCGAGTTAAACGCCTCGTCCCACAACTGAGCGTATTGAAGTGCATTCCGGGGCTGATCTTCCTTGAGCACGACGCTTATCAGAACTACATGCGCGAAAGTAAATACAAAGGTGTCTACTCGCGCTTGTATCGGCGTCTGCCCAGTTGTCGTGTCTTGGTGTCGGGGGCGGTGGTGGCCCGGCGAATGCAAGCCGAGAACATCGATGCGGTGTTCGTTTCCAAGGGCTATGACGAACAGATGCTGCGCAACACCGGCAGCGTCCGCGATATTCCCGTGGGATTTCTCGGAAGCCTCAAGAGCACCGAATACGCCCAGCGCAAAGCATTGCTTGAATCCCTGGTTCGGCGCACCGGCATGCTCGTGACCCGAACTCAGTCTGGTAATGAATATCTGGAAACGCTCAACCGCATCAAGATCTTTGTCAGCGCCGACCTGGGCATGGGGGAGTTCATGATCAAGAACTTCGAGGCCATGGCCTGTGGCTGCGTGCTATTGGCCTGGAGTCAGGGCGAGGAAGATCGATTACTAGGCTTTGAGGACATGATTAACGTGGTCTTCTACCGCTCCGAGGACGAGGCGCTACAGAAGCTTGAGCTGCTGCAGCGAGACCCGGAACTGGCTGCGCGGATCGCTCATAACGGCCAGGCCTTCGCCGAAAGCCGGTATTCTTTTGCGCGCGTCGGGCGTGCCCTGGCCGATGAAATTCAACGTGACATGCGTCCCTGGCAAGCCCCTTCGGCGTTCACCCGTTGGTGGGTCAAGCTGCGCTATGGCATGAAGGTGCCGGAATAAACGACATGGATGATCGAGGGGCTCAAACCAGTGACGAAATGGCGCTCGACGAGCTGCCTGGTGGTCATCAATCGGTACTCGCTGCGCTGCCCCAGGCGTTGAAGGATTGCTTGGCCGGGGCCGCGCGGGTGGTGCTGGTGGCGAATAATCCGGCGATCACTGCGGCCGACTTCCAGGCGCTCGATATCGGTAGCGACGACGTGGTCGTGACGTTCAACACCTGCGTGAAGTCGGCGCTGCTCAACCCGCAGAGCGTCAATGTGTTCGTGCATGGTTTCAATGCACCCGACGCCTATTTCTTCGGCCTCCCTTATAAGCCCGAGGTGCAGCGATTGATCGACCAGCCCGGTGCGCGCTGTTTCACCATGCTGGTGGGGTGCACCGGGGCTATGTCGCCGCTGCCGGGTGTGGCCCTGTATTGGGAGCGCATGCCGTTACCTCCTTTGTGGCACTATCCGGTCGACAGGCCGGGTGGCAAGCGCTATGTCGGCCCTTCGACGGGTTTCAATGCCTTGGTGCTGTTCGATTGGCTGCGCGCTCACGTGGGTTATACCTACCAGATAATGACCCTGGGCTTTTCCAACGAGGCGGGAAAATTCTGGGGTGGACACGCCTGGGATTATGAGCGGCAGTGGCTGCTCGAGGCCGATGTGATCGTCGTGCCATTGCAGCGTCGCCGTTGGTGGCAAGGATGGTTTCGTCGCTGAGTAATATTGGCCAGGTGGGTAGCCCGATGAGATGTCGTCGGGGGCAAGGTTTTTTACGACAGGGGCAGGACGTGTGTTGAAAGTCGCGGTGGCATTTTTTGGTATCCCGAGAAACTCGGCGATCTGCTTCCCTTCTATTCGGGAAAACGTCCTGGCGCAAATCCCGCCTGGCAGCGAAGTGCAGTGTTTTTACCACCTGTACAAAATCGACGAGATCCACAATCCGCGCTCAGGTGAGCAAGGCGAGCTGAAAGCGGACAACTATGCGCCGTTCAGCACCATGACTGGCCGCCTCGAGTCGACCACCGGGATTCTGGAGCGCTGGGATTTCGAGCGGGTCAAGGCTTTCGGCGATGCTTGGGCGGACGAGCACATCTCCCTCAGAAACCTGATCTATCAGCTCAACTCCCTACACACCGTGACGGCCATGATGGAGCCTTTTGATCCGGATTTCGTCGTGTTCGTGCGTCCCGACATTTTTTACCACTCAGCCCTTCCAGCCTATGTATTTGCTCTCCCCGACGCCCGCCGGTTGAATGCCTACGTTCCGGATTGGCAATGGTGGGGCGGCTTGAACGATCGTTTTGCGATTTGCGGGCGGGACGCCTACCAGGCCTATGGCAAGCGTATCGAACGTATTTTCGATTTTTGCGCGGCGACAGGTAGAAAGCTGCATTCGGAACGTCTGCTCAAATACGCATTGCAGCAGGCGCGGGTCAGGGTTTGCACCCTGCCGACTGCTGCATCACGGGTGAGGATCAACGGCACCCTCGCCGAAGAGTCGTTCTCGCCCAAACGCAACATGGGTAAGCGCGAGAATCGTTATTTCCATCTGTTCGCGCAGTGGCGCACCTATCTGGATAAGCGGCGCTCCACCTGAGGCTATTTGTGCAGCGTTCCGCGAACCATGCGCATCAGGCCCATGGCCTTCTTGTGCAAACTGGTCAAGCCTTGGCGACGAGGGGGGTGCACCTCCAGGCCTTGTTTCACAAGCCAATCCTTCCAGCGGATACGCTCGTCGCGAACCACCCAGCCCTCCTGGCTGGCGAAGCTTTCAGCCAGGTGCAGGCCTCGTGTACTGGCCGCCACCAATTGATCGCGCTTGAGCGTATACAACTCACCGACCGGCTTGCCGTCTTCAAGGGGCATCAGGTACAAATCCGGCCGTTTGCGATCCAGGCGCGCCACCAGTTGATCGCCCTCAAGTCGTTCATCAACGTGAAACAGGCTCAGGGATTTGGCTTCCTTGGGCACATCCAGGCGCAAATCGTAAATCAGTTGCAGCGATGCCGTCGGCAGATGCACGTAGGCCCGTGGTCGCTCGATCAACTGCAGATTGGCACTGCGTACCGGGCGGGCCGAGCCGGACAGCGGCGTCAGGCGAAACGGCAAGGCTTCGCGGTAATGCAGCGCCGTGGCGTAGGGGGCGGGTAGCCAGGTGTCGTTGAAACGCCCGCCGAGCCAGCCTTCCGGGGTTTCCAGCAGGCATTCTTCGGCAATTTCATTGATGGCGGTGAGCAGTGGCAGGTTCAGCTCATGGGCCGGGACGTAGCCAGAAATCAGCTTGAGCACCACATCACCGCGATCCTGTCGCCTTTGGCGTACCAGCACCCAATAGTCGCGGTTCTGCCAATGCAGGGTCAGCCGCACCGAGACGCCCAGGTTCGCCAGCTCCAGGGAAAAGCGTTCGGCATTGTCCACCGTCACCGGACGGCGACGCTGCAAGGTCTGGGAGAAGTTCAACGGCATCCCGACGCTCTGGTAACTCAGGCCTTCGGGTGTCGCTTCAACGAAAAGGGGCAGGGTCTTGAAGTTGCTCGGGTTCTTTCTGATAAGCGTACGCGGCATGTCGGCTCCTTCCTTAAGGCCGCGCGAGGCGGCGTCAGTTTTTACGTAGGACCTTGGCTACGGTCGCGACGTTATGGGCGAGGTGCAGCGGATTGATGGTGCCGACAATAGCACTGGCGACCCCGGGATGCTCAAACAACAGTTCGAAACTGGCACGGACCGGGTCCACGCCCGGGCTCAGGCAGACATGACCGCTGGCCAGGGCCTTCTTCACCAGGATCGCTTTGCCGTGCTCGGCCGCGTAGTCAATGACAACCTTCTCGTTTCGTTCGTTCAGATTGTAGGTGACCATGGCGCAATCGCCTTGCTCCAGGGCTTTCAAACCGCCGTCGACGGTTTTCCCGGAAAAGCCGAAGCCGCCGATCTTGCCCTCGCGCTTGAGCGCCGCCAGGGTCGGGTAGACCTCACTGTCGTTGAGGATCGCCAGGTCATTGCCGTCGGAGTGCACCAGTACCAGGTCGATATAGTCGGTTTCCAGGCGCTTGAGGCTGCGTTCCACCGAGAAACGAGTATGGGTGGCGCTGAAGTCGTGGCGTGACTGGCCGTCGCTGAATTCTTCCCCGACCTTGCTGACAATCACCCAGTCCTGGCGCTGGCCACGCAACAGCGGGCCGAGGCGCTCTTCGCTGCGGCCATAGGCCGGCGCGGTGTCGATCAGGTTGATGCCTAGCTCGCGCGCCAGTTTGAGCAGCATGCGCGCTTCGTCGTCGTCGGGAATCCGGAACCCGTTGGGATACTTGACGCCCTGATCGCGACCGAGCTTGACGGTACCCAGGCCCAGGGGGGAGACCCTGGGGCCGTTATGGCCCAGCGGGCGATAGAAGTCGTGCAGGGTCGGTTGGCTCATGGCAACAGTTGCTCCCAGGCCGGGACGCCCATGGGCGGTTTCGGCAGGTCCGGCAACGGGGCCGGGTGACTGGGCTGGACGCCATCGCGCTGCAGCGCACTGATCACCCTGTCGGCGAAGTCCGGGGCCAGGGCCAGTTTGGTCGGCCAGCCCACCAGCAAGCGATCCTGCTCGGCGAGGAAGGCATTGTCCGGGCGGGTCAGGCCCGATTGCAGGGGCTCGGCGCGGTCTACCCGCAGCGTGGCCCATTGTGCGGTACTGAGGTCGACCCATGGCAGCAATTGGCCGAGTTCCTTCTGGGCGGCGGCGATCTGCGCAGCGGGCTCGCGGGCCACGCCGTCACCTTCGGCGAGGTCGCCACCCAAGTACCAGACCCATTGGCCATCAGCGGCCGGATGGGTGGTCACGGTGACGCGCGGCTTCGGTCCGCCGCCCAGGCAATGGGCGTAGAGCGGCTTGAGGCTCGGGCCCTTGACCAGGACCATGTGCAGCGGCCGGCGCTGCATGGCCGGTTGGTCCAGGCCCAAGGCGGCGAGCACGTCGGCGGTGCCACCTCCGGCGCTGAGGACAATGCGCTGGGCGCGGATCTGGCGACCATCCACCTTCAGTCCCACCAGTGCGTCGCCTTCGCGCAGCGGCTCGATGTGTTGCCCTGCCAGCAAGCCGTCGCCGGCCAGTTCGGCCAGCCGTGAGATCAGGCTGGGCACGTCCACCACCAGCTCGGCCAGGCGATAGACCTTGCCTTTGAAACGCTTGTCTTGCAGGGCCGGTGGCAGTTGCTCGCCCTTGACCTGATCGACCCGCCCGCGCACGGCCTTGCTGGCGAAGAAACTGGTGAGGTTGCCGGCCAGGGTGCCGGGGGACCAGAGGTAATGGGCATCGGACAGCAGGCGCACGCCGGACAGGTCCAGTTCACCCTCGCCCTTCAGGGCTTCACGCCAACGCCGCGGCATGTCGGCGATGGCTTCCGAGGCACCGGTCAAGGCGCCGTGCAAGGCGTACTTGGCGCCGCCATGGATGATGCCCTGGGATTTGACGCTCTGCCCGCCGCCGAGGCTGGCGCTTTCCACCAACACGGTCGAAAAACCCTGGCGACGCAGGCGCGCGTTCAGCCAGAGGCCGGCGACTCCGGCGCCGACAATCAGAACGTCGGTGGAAATAACGGATGGCATGCAGCGACCTCAGTGTTCAAGACGAGGGCGCAGTATACAGACTCGGTGCAGAGGGAATTTGTTGACGATCAATCGCGGCATGGATAAACCCGTGGCGAGGGAGATTGCTCCCTCGCCACGGAGTATTCGAGCTCGAATGATCAGCGGGTTTCAGTGCCCGGCAGTCTTGGAAAAGAGTTGGATCACGACAACCCCAAGCACAATCAACGCCATCCCCAGCATTGCCGGCACGTCCAGCTTCTGACCGTAGATGAACAGCGCTGCCACGCTGACCATGACGATCCCCAATCCGGCCCATACCGCATACGCCACGCCCACCGGGACGGTGCGCACCACCAGGGTGAGCATCCCGAATGCGGTGGCATAGCCGACGATGACCAGCAACAGGGGCAGCGGAGTGCTCAAGCCTTTGATCGCTTTCATCGAAACGGTGGCGATCACTTCGGCGCAGATGGCGATGGCCAGGTAGTAGTAGGCGTTCATGGACGATTCCTCTGTGTATGTTGCGTCTTTCGATGTCGCCATTTTAGGGTTGCGTCAGATGGGGTAAAGTCATTACCTATCTGTATAAGAGATAGGTTGAGCCATGAACGTGCAATGGAATCTGGAACAATTGCGGCTGTTTGTCGGTGTTGCCGAAAAGCGCTCGTTTTCTGCGGTGGCTCGGGACCAGCGCAAGGCTCAATCAGCCATCAGCAGTGCGATTGCCTTGCTGGAAGACGACTTGGGGGTGAGTCTGTTCGAGCGCAGCAGTGGCCGGCAGCCCAGGCTCACCGACGTCGGCGAAGCCTTGCTCGAAGAAGCCAGGGAAGTGCTGCGTCAGTGCGAGCGCCTCAACGGTCGGGCCCTGGCCTTGATGCGTGGGCAGGAAGCGTCGTTGCGCCTGGCCCAGGATGAAGCCATGCCCTATCAGCCGGTCATCGACAGTCTGGCGGCCTTGGCCGAGCAATTTCCCACCCTCGAAGTGCAACTGGCCAGCGCCGCCCAGGGCGATGTGGCGCGCAAACTGGTGGAGCGGCGCGCCGACCTCGGCTTGCTGTTCTATCACGACCAGATCCCCGAGGCGCTGGAGCGCCGGGTACTGGGCAGCGTCGAAATGGTCACGGTATGCGGCCGGGACCATCCCCTGGCGAACCATGATTATGTGACCTGCCGGGAAATGGCCCGGCATCGCCAGTTGTTGATGGCGACCCAGTCCAGCGTCTACCCCGGCAGCGAGCAGGCCAGCCCGCAAGTCTGGCGAGCCGACAGTTTCTATGTGTTGGCCGAATGGCTGAGGAGTGGCCTGGGCTGGGCCTGGCTGCCTCGGCATGTGGTGCAATACCCCGCGTACCTGGGCGACATGGTCGAACTCAGCAGCGAATGGACCCCGCCGGCCCTGGTGGTGGAACTGGTCTGGCGCCGCGACGAACCCCTGGGCCCGGCCGCGCGCTGGCTGGCGGAACGTTTTGCCGTGCAGTTGCAGGCGATCGGCTGAAAAACCGATAAACTCCGCCGCCATGAACAGAACTCTCTATAGCGCGTTGTTTTATCTGGGGCTGCCACTGGTAGCGATTCGGCTGTGGCTGCGGGCGCGCAAGGCGCCGGCGTATGCCCGGCGTATCGGTGAGCGTTTTTCCTGGGGCTTGCCGGCCATGGTGCCGGGGGGCATTTGGGTCCACGCCGTGTCGGTAGGCGAAAGTATTGCCGCTGCGCCGATGATCCGCGCCTTGCTGCAACGCTATCCACAGCTGCCGATCACGGTCACTTGCATGACGCCCACCGGTTCGGAGCGGATCCAGGCGATGTTCGCCAACGAACCACGCATCCAGCATTGCTACCTGCCTTACGACTTGCCCTGCGCGGCCAAACGTTTTCTCGACCGGGTTCGGCCGTGCCTGGCGGTGATCATGGAAACCGAGCTGTGGCCCAACCACATCCATCAATGTGCCAGGCGCGGTATTCCCGTGGCCTTGGCCAACGCGCGGCTATCGGAACGTTCGGCACGCGGTTATGCGCGTTTTCCCCAGTTGACCCGGCCGATGCTCGCCGAGATGAGCCTGTTTGCCGTCCAGACCGAAGCCGAAGCCGAGCGTTTCCGCCAGTTGGGTGCCCGGGCGGAAACCGTCGAGGTCACCGGCTCCATCAAATTCGACCTGACCATCGACCCGCAACTGCTGGAAAGCGCCAGTGCCTTGCGCCGCCAGTGGCAAGCGACGGAGCGCCCGGTGTGGATTGCTGCCAGCACCCATGAAGGCGAAGACGAAGTGGTGCTCGCCGCCCACCGTCGGCTGCTCGACAGTTATCCCGATGGGTTGCTGATCCTGGTGCCGCGGCATCCCGAGCGTTTTGATGCCGTGCATCAGCTCTGTGAGAACCAAGGCTTCGCCACGGCCCGGCGCTCCAGCGCTCAACCGGTCACCGCCCAGACGTCAGTGTTGTTGGGTGACACCATGGGCGAACTGCTGTTTCTCTACGCTTTGGCCGACAGTGCTTTTGTCGGTGGCAGTCTGGTGCCCAATGGCGGACACAACCTGCTGGAGCCAGCGGCGCTGGCGAAGCCGGTGCTCAGCGGGCCACACCTGTTCAACTTCCTCGAAATCGCCGCGCAATTGCGCGCCGCCGGAGCGTTGGCGGAAGTGGACGATGCCCAAAGCCTGGCCTTGGCGGTACAGCGCCTGTTCGAACTGCCGCGCGATGCCCAGCGCATGGCCGAGGCGGGGTTGAAGGTGATGCGCACCAATCAGGGCGCGTTGCAGCGATTGCTGGAGGGGTTGGGGCGGTTGATCGCCAGGCAGTGATCATTCCCACGCAGAGCGTGGGAACGATTGTTGCTGGTGAGGTCGGTGCACTACTGCGCCGGTCGCGAACGCAACTGCTGCGCCGCCGCCTGCGCCAAATCCGGCGGCAGGAAGTCCCTGTCCGGGTTGTAGTCAGGCTTGAGATAGCGTGACAGATCCTGCAGATCCGCCGGGCTCAACGTGCCGGCGGCCTGCTTGAGACGCAGGTTGTCGAGGATGTAGTCGTAGCGGGCATTGTTGTAGTTGCGCACCGAGGTGTACAGCTGACGCTGGGCATCGAGCACATCGACGATGTTGCGGGTGCCGACCTGATAGCCGATCTCCGTGGCTTCCACCGCGCTCTGGTTGGAGATGATCGACTGGCGCCGGGCCTGGACCTGTTCCACGTCGGTGTTCACCGCGCGGTGCAGGTTGCGGGTGTTTTCCACCACCTGCCGACGCAGGCCTTCGCGTTGTTGTTCGGTCTGGGTGAGCTGCGAGTAGGACTCGCGCACCTGGGAGCTGGTCAGCCCGCCACTGAAAATCGGAATATTCAGTTGCAAGGCCAGCGTGCGCTGATCGACGTCGCCACTGTAGGCGCGGCCAAATGCGTTCGGGTTGCTGAAGCCCAGGGCGTCGTTGTCGCCTTTTTCGTACTTCGCCACGGCATCCAGCGTCGGCGCATGCCCGGCCTTGCGCTGGCGCAAGGTGTCTTCGGCGGCGGTAACAGCGTAGTTGCTGGCCAGCAGGTTAAGGTTCTGTTTGGCGGCGGTGTCGACCCAGGCCTTGGCATCGTTGGGTGTCGGCGGCAGGATCGGCAGGGTATGGACGATGCCCTGGAGCGAGTTGTACTGGCGGTTGGTCAGGGTGATCAACGCTTCGAAGGCATCGTCGACCTGGCGCTGGGCGAGAATCCGGTTGGCGCGAGCGGTGTCGTAGCTGGCCTGGGATTGCAGCACATCGGTCTTGTCCGACAGGCCCACGTCGAAGCGTTCGTTGGACTGGTCGAGCTGACGCTTGAACGCGGCTTCCTCGGCTTTGGTCGAGGCCAGGTTGTCCTGGCTGCGCAGCACATTGAAATAGCTCTCGGCGCTTTGCAGGATCATGTTCTGTTCGGTGGCCGATAGCTGCAGCGACGCTTGTTCGTTCACCGACTTGGCGGCCTGGAACTGGAACCAGCGGTCGGCACGAAACAGCGGCTGGGAGAGCGTGGCCTGGTAGGAGCGAGCGCTACGGGTTGCAACAGCGGCGGGCTGGTCAATATCGGTGCGCACGTTGGCGACTTCGGCACCCCCGGAAAGGTTCGGCAGCAACCCGGCACGCGCCTGGGGCACCACTTCCTTCTGGGCGCCGTACTGGGCACGGGCCGCGGCCAGATCGGCGTTGTTGTCCACCGCTTCCTGGTACACGCTCACCAGATCGGTTTTGGTGGTCAAGGGCGCTTCGGCAGCCCAGGCCATTCCATTGGACGCACAAGACACGGCGAGGGCCAGTGAGAGTTTGCGCAGCATGAGGCGTTCCCTACTTCTCAAATGATTGCGCACAAGAGGCGCGGCGTAGCGAGTGTAGTTGCGCCCGCGCACGGCAACAATCCTGTATATGCGCCATTCATCACGCCTTTTGCCCTGGCGATGGCGTTCTGGCGTGGTTGTGTCTAGACTGGCCGGGTTCTTGTCGGGGTGCCTTGCTATGAGGCTGAGATCGAATAATTTCGGATCCCGTTGAACCTGATCAGGTTAGCGCCTGCGTAGGGAACAAGATTTCTCGTCACCCGGCGAGTCCTCTTGTGCTTCGTCCGGGATGTTGTTCGACCATCGATTTTCGATTTTCGAGCATGCTCGAGCAGCAAGCACAGCGTCCGCACTGTCGTGCAGGGATGCGTCCATTCGTTACAGGTTCGCTCCGACAAAAATCCACTGCCTGGATGTGTGTCTGGAGAGCCCGTGATGACGACAAAAGCAAAAAACGCGACCAACCTCAGTGATTCGGCCAAGGTCGATGAGCAATCGGTCCAGCCCTTTACCCGCTCGCAAAAAATCTATGTCCAGGGCAGCCGCCCGGATATCCGCGTGCCCATGCGCGAAATCAGCCTCGACGTGACCCCCACCGACTTCGGCGGCGAAATCAACGCGCCGGTGGTGGTGTACGACACTTCGGGCCCTTACACCGACCCGAATGTGATCATTGACGTGCGCAAGGGGCTGGCCGACGTGCGCTCTTCGTGGATCGAAGCCCGTGGCGACACCGAGCGCCTGGCCGGCCTGAGCTCCAACTTCGGCCAGGAACGCCTGGCCGACCCCGAGCTGACCAAACTGCGTTTCGCCCACGTGAACAACCCGCGTCGTGCCAAACCGGGCGCCAACGTCAGCCAGATGCACTACGCGCGCAAAGGCATCATCACCGCCGAGATGGAATACGTCGCCATCCGCGAAAACATGAAGCTGGAAGTGGCCCGCGCCGCCGGCCTGCTGGAGCAGCAACACGCCGGCCACAGCTTCGGCGCCAGCGTGCCGAAAGTCATCACCCCGGAATTCGTGCGTGATGAAATCGCCCGTGGTCGTGCGATCATCCCGGCCAACATCAACCACACCGAACTGGAACCGATGATCATCGGCCGTAACTTCCTGGTGAAGATCAACGGCAACATCGGCAACAGTGCGCTGGGTTCGTCCATCGAAGAAGAAGTGGCGAAACTGACCTGGGGCATTCGCTGGGGTTCGGACACGGTCATGGACCTGTCCACCGGCAAGCACATCCATGAAACCCGCGAGTGGATCATCCGCAACTCGCCGGTACCGATCGGCACCGTGCCGATCTACCAGGCTTTGGAAAAAGTCGGCGGCGTGGCCGAAGACCTGACCTGGGAGCTGTTCCGCGACACATTGATCGAGCAGGCTGAACAGGGCGTGGACTACTTCACCATCCACGCTGGCGTGCTGCTGCGCTACGTGCCGATGACCGCCAAGCGCGTCACCGGTATCGTCAGCCGTGGTGGTTCGATCATGGCCAAGTGGTGCCTGGCGCACCATAAAGAGAACTTCCTCTACACCCACTTCGAAGACATCTGCGAAATCATGAAGGCCTACGACGTCAGCTTCTCGCTGGGCGATGGCCTGCGTCCAGGCTCGATTGCCGATGCCAACGACGAAGCGCAGTTCGGTGAGCTGGAAACCCTCGGCGAGCTGACCAAGATCGCCTGGAAGCACGATGTGCAGTGCATGATCGAAGGCCCGGGCCACGTGCCGATGCAACTGATCAAAGAGAACATGGACAAGCAGCTCGAGTGCTGCGACGAGGCGCCGTTCTACACCCTCGGCCCACTGACCACCGACATCGCCCCGGGCTACGACCACATCACCTCCGGTATCGGTGCGGCGATGATCGGCTGGTTCGGCTGCGCGATGCTCTGCTACGTCACGCCGAAGGAACACCTCGGCTTGCCGAACAAGGATGACGTGAAGACCGGGATCATCACCTACAAGATCGCCGCCCACGCGGCCGATCTGGCCAAAGGTCACCCGGGCGCGCAGATCCGCGACAACGCCTTGAGCAAGGCGCGCTTCGAGTTCCGTTGGGAAGACCAGTTCAACCTCGGCCTCGACCCGGACACCGCTCGCTCGTACCACGACGAAACCCTGCCGAAGGACTCGGCCAAGGTCGCGCATTTCTGCTCGATGTGCGGGCCGAAGTTCTGCTCGATGAAAATCACCCAGGAAGTGCGCGAGTACGCGGCCAATCAGCGCATCGAAGCGGTGGATGTCGATGTCGCCCAGGGCTTGGCGGAACAGGCTGAGCGGTTCAAGAAGGAAGGTAGTCAGCTTTACAAGAAAGTGTGATGTGAGCCGAAGGCGGCGGTGACTTCACCGCCGTCATCGCGAGCAAGCTCGCTCCCACAGTGGATCTCGGTCGTTCACAAATCTTGTGCTCACCGCAAGTCCCCTGTGGGAGCGAGCTTGCTCGCGATAGCGGCCAAAAAAACAACAGATATTCCTCTGAGATAACACTCTTGAACATCCAACCCAGCACCTACTCTCCAGACACCGCCGTCCCCCTGGACAAACGCGTCTTCGGCGCCCGCGATCTGTTTTCCCTGTGGTTTTCCCTCGGCATCGGCCTGATGGTCTTGCAGGTCGGCGCCTTGTTGGCGCCGGGCCTGGGCCTGAGTGGTTCGCTGCTGGCGATTTTCCTCGGCACGCTGGTGGGCGTCCTACTGTTGGCGGCCGTCGGGGTGATCGGCAGCGATACTGGCCTGTCGGCCATGGCCGCCCTCAAGCTCAGCCTCGGCGGCAAGGGCGCGAGCGTGCCGGCGGTGTTGAACTTGCTGCAGTTGATCGGCTGGGGTTCATTCGAAATCATCGTCATGCGTGACGCCGCCAGCCTGCTCGGCGCCCGGGCTTTCAGTGAAGGCAGCCTGGGAGCGAGTCCGCTGTTGTGGACGCTGTTCTTCGGCGCCCTGGCGACCCTGCTTGCGGTGAGCGGGCCGCTGACGTTCGTGCGCAAGGTCCTGCGTAAGTGGGGTATCTGGTTGCTGCTGGCGGCGTGCATCTGGCTGACCTGGAACCTGTTCGCCAAGGCTGACCTGGCCACGTTGTGGGCCGAGGCGGGCGACGGCTCGATGCCACTGGCGGTGGGTTTCGATATCGCGATTGCCATGCCGTTGTCCTGGCTGCCGCTGATTGCCGACTATTCACGCTTCGGCAAGCGCGCCAAAAATGTATTTGGCGGCACCGCGCTGGGGTTCTTTATCGGTAACGTCTGGTTGATGAGCCTGGGCGTTGCCTACACCCTGGCGTTCGCGCCAAGCGGTGAGGTCAATGCGCTGCTGCTGGCCCTGGCTGGCGCCGGGTTGGGGATTCCGCTGCTGCTGATTCTGCTGGACGAGTCGGAAAATGCCTTCGCCGACATTCACTCGGCAGCGGTCTCCAGCGGCATGTTGTCGGGGCTGAAGGTCGAACACCTGGCCTTGGCGATTGGCGTCATCTGCACGTTGATCGCCTGCTTCGCACCGTTGGCGCAGTACCAGAACTTCCTGTTGCTGATCGGTTCGGTGTTCGCGCCGCTGTTCGGCGTGGTGCTGGTGGACCACTTCATCCTGCGCAAACGCAGCAGCCAGGTGTTGTCAGCCGCGTTGCGCTGGCCGGCACTGTTGGCCTGGCTGGGTGGGGTGAGCACTTATCATCTACTGGCCAATTTTTACCCGGACATCGGCGCAACCCTGCCGTCGTTGATCCTGGCAGGGTTGCTGCAACTGTTGCTGGGCCGGGCCTTCAGCTACGGCCGGGAAACAGCTCGGGCCTGAGAATGCCATTGAGGCGCGGGTAAGCGATCTTCAGTTCGATATGGCCCAGGGCATACGGTGCAATGGTGCTCACTTCGTACTTGAGGATCACCCCGCCGTAGGTCAGCGCCACGTTCGGGGTTTTCTGGAACGCCCACTGCTTCATGAAGTCGGGTTCCTGATCCAGCTTGGTGCTGATCAGCCAGCTGTTGTGGGCGACCTGGGCGGCTTTCCAGAATGCCTCTTCCTGGCCCGGCAGCAGCATGTCCGACAAGCTCAGCACCTTGTGTTGCGGGCGCGAATAGTTGATGAAACCGCGCCCCGGCGTACCGTGGGCACCGCCGGTGTCCAGGTAGCTGGACAGCTCGATGATCACCAAGCCGTCATGCTGCTCACGTACCTTGGCTTGCAAATAGCTGCTGTTACGCGGGGCGGCGCTGCGCAAAAACTGCTCGCGATAGGCGGCCAGCGTCGGTGCCACGGGGGCGTCGGGGGTGGTGCGGGTCAGTTCCAGCAAGCGTTTTTCAATAATGCCGTCCAGGGCCGGTTCGGCGGGGAAGTGCAAGGTATCGATGTTCACCAATGGGCAATCGGCGCTGGCGCAACCGGGCTGCAGTTGTTCAGAGGCGTCGCGGGTGGTTTCCAGCGGGGCGCGGTAGTTGGGTTGGAACAGACTTTGGCAAGCGCCCAGGGTCAGGGCAATGGCGGCCACGGAGGCAGTTTTGAAAAGCGACATGGGCGTCCTTCATGGAACAGGGGAAAGGCGAAAAGTTACCCGCTTCGACTGTCAGCAGGACAATCAGTTCGCCACTAAGCTCATTAGAGTTCTTTCACCTTCTGCCGTCCATCTCGATGAATGGAAAGGGGCTGCATCAAAGGGTATGGGCGCGTTAGGATGGCGCGAAGCCGAGGTTGGAACCTCGTATTGATTCACTGCACACGAGGATTGTCATGACCGACTTCGCCAACGCCGCACCGAGCACCGTGGATATCGTCAAGCGCGAGAGCTGCTTCCAGGGTTTCTACAAACTCGACCGTGTGCACTTGCGTCACGAACTGTTTGCCGGCGGCATGAGCCGTGAAATCAGCCGCGAGCTGTTCGTGCGGCACGACGCGGTGTGCGTGCTGCCCTACGACCCGCAGCGCGATGAAGTGGTGTTGATCGAGCAGTTTCGCGTCGGCGCCATGGACAAGGCTGCCAACCCGTGGCTGGTGGAATTGGTGGCCGGCCTGATCGACAAGGACGAGCAACCGGAAGAAGTTGCTCATCGCGAAGCGCAGGAGGAAGCTGGGCTGATCTTCGCTGCGCTCTGGCCGATGACCAAGTATTTTCCGTCGCCGGGCGGCAGTGATGAATTCGTCCATTTGTACTTGGGGCGTTGCGACAGCACGGGGGCGGGCGGACTGCATGGCCTGGAGGAAGAAGCCGAGGATATCCGCGTCAAGGTCTGGTCCTTCGACGATGCCCTGCAAGCTGTGCGCGACGGAAAAATCTGCAATGCACCGAGCATCATCGCCCTGCAATGGCTGGCCTTGAACCGCGAGGAAGTGAGGGGGCTATGGTCCTGAACAAGCTGCGCGATCGCTATCGCGTCGATCTGGTGGGGTTGCAGGCGGCCTGTGAGGCCAACTACGCCCGCCTGATGCGGTTGTTGCCGGACATGCGCAACGATCCGGCGCCACGGCGCATCGCCGTGACCCACGGCGACCAGATGCTTGGCGTGCTGGCCCTCGAGGTGTTGCAAGCCTGCCCGTACACCACCACGTTGCAAGTACGCCAGGAACACAGCCTGCCCTGGTTGCCGGTGCCGCAACTGGAGGTTCAGGTCTATCACGATGCGCGCATGGCCGAAGTCGTGAGCGCTGAACATGCACGACGTTTTCGCGGCATCTATCCTTACCCCAATGCGTCAATGCACCAGCCGGACGAGAAGGCCCAGTTGAATCTGTTTTTGGGTGAGTGGCTGAGTCATTGCCTGGCGCTGGGTCACGAGTTCGAAGTCGTTCGGTAGTTGTTTTTCAAATACTGGACACTGGTTGTGAACCGGTTCCGGTTCGCGGGTTTCCCCTTTCGATCTTCCCCAGCATAATTGCGGCTTCATCCAACGGCGTGAGTACGCCTGGGAGAGAGCGATTTGCCGAGCGTATCCACCTTGACCACTGCCGATACGGCGTTGCTGGTCCAACTGTCCGACAGTCATCTGTTCGCCGAGGCCGAGGGTTCGTTGCTGGGCATGAACACCCGTGACAGCCTGCGGGCGGTCATTGACCTGGTGCTCAAGCAGCAACCCAATATCGATCTGATGCTTGCCACGGGGGATCTGTCCCAGGACGGCACGCTGGAGTCCTATGAGGCGTTTCGGCAACTGACGGCGTGTCTTGATGCGCCGGCGCGGTGGATTCCTGGTAACCATGATGAGCCGCAGGTGATGCTCAAGGCCGCGGTCAAGAGCGTGTTGCTCGATCCTGTGGTGGACATCGGCAATTGGCGCGTGACGATGCTGGACTCCGCCGTGCCGGGGTCGGTGCCGGGTTTTTTGGCTGAGGAACAGTTGATTCTGTTGGCCAATGCCTTGAGCGAGGCGCCGGAGCGGCATCACCTTGTTTGTCTGCATCATCATCCTGTTTCGATTGGGTGTGCGTGGATGGAGCCGATTGGGTTGCGTAATCCTGAGGCGCTGTTTGCGGTGTTGGATCGGTTTCCTCAGGTGCGTGCTGTTCTGTGGGGGCATGTGCATCAGGAGGTTGATCGGGTGCGGGAGGGGGTTCGTTTGTTGGCTTCGCCTTCGACCTGTATTCAGTTTGAGCCGGGGAGTGAGGATTTTGCGGTGGGCTCGCAGGCGCCGGGGTATCGGTGGTTGCGGCTTTGGCCGGATGGGCGGTTGGAGACGGGGGTTGAGCGGGTGGTTGGGTTTGAGTTCACTCCGGATTACGAGTCCAACGGGTATTGAGGGCGAGGCGGCCTTACAGCCGGCCTGTTTCTCACTGCTGTACTCCGATCCAATTGTGGGAGCGAGCTTGCTCGCGATGGCGGCTTGACTGAGTACATATCCATTTCTGCGGTAACGGCCGCTTATGGTTCCGCCCTTACGGCGGGTCACTTTCGAAAAGCGCGAAAGTAACCAAAGCGCTTTTGCCCCACCACTCGGCACCTCGCCTAGGCTCGGTGTGCCCTCACTCCGGCATTGCTCCGTGGGCCCGCCGCGAAGGGCCATCCATGGCCCAGCGCGGCTATCCCGGCATCCATGCCGGGATGCCCACTCCGCAATACCTGCGTTCGGCCATCGTGGTTAACGGGGCGCTGAGATCAACGTCCACCCCACCACGAGGCGGCCTGATAGCCGACCTGGTTCTTGGTGGGACCGCGTTTCTCCTGTGGGAGCGGGCTTGCTCGCGAAGGCGACGGTACATTCAGCATTGATGCAAGCAGACCCACCGCTTTCGCGAGCAAGCCCGCTCCCACAGGGATCGGCGATGGACGCTCATCTTATAAACGACCAAAAACCTGTGTGGGAGCGAGCTTGCTCGCGATGGCGGCCTGACAGCCGACCAGGGTTTGTGGGAATGGTCGGACACCCCTCCGGGCTGCATTAGATTTTTCCGACGAGCTCTGGCGGTTGCCGGGTGGGAAGGGCTGTCGCTAACCTTTTTCCGTCGCTGAAAACTCAGCGGCCGGGTCTGGAAACCCGAAAGTAGGGGGCGTTATTTCAATCCTAATGGAGCGCTCAACATGTCTGAAAGTAACTCTGGGCCAACAAAAAACGATTTCATTTCTCCCGAAGCCAGCCAGATTCCCCCAATGCTTGATGAAGCCGCCAAGCGTGCCATCGACCATTATCTCGACCCCAAGCCCCAACCCAAGAAGAAACAACCCTCAAGCCAATTGTTCTCCGTCGCGGAGAGCGCAGACACCGAAACCCTCCTAGCCAACCTCAGCGAAACCCTGGCCTCCGCCAACGCCATGCTCGGCGACCTGACCTTCGACCTGGAAGGCTCGCGTCGGCATTTCGCCCTGGGAGTCCAGCAGATGATCGAGCTCAGTGAGTTGTTGGCGAATCGGGCGTTGGATATCGTCGATCCGCGCTAACGGCGAGCGGGAGCATTGTGGGGGGAGCACTTATTGCCGACCTGTCTCCGGTGGCAGTACTTCAATCCAACTGTGGGAGCTTGCTCGCGAAGACGGTGGCACATCCAACGCTGATGCAGGCTGATCCAACGCCATCGCGAGCAAGCTCGCTCCCACAGGGGGAACGCGGTCCCACCAAGAACCAGGTCGGCTACTAGGCCGCCTCATGGCGGACGTTGATCTCGGCGCCCCGTTAACCACGATGGCCGCACGCAGGCATTGCGCAGTGGGCAACCCGGTATGGATGCCGGGTTAGCCGCGCTGGGCCATGGATGGCCCTTCGCGGCGGCCCATGGAGCAATGCCGGAGTGCGGGCATGCCGAGCCTAGGCGAGGTGCCGAGTGGTGGGGCAGGAGCGCTTTGGTTACTTTCGCGCTTTTCGAAAGTGACCCGCCGTAAGGGCAGAACCATAAGTCGCCGTTACCGCAGCAATGGATATGTACCCGGTCAACAACATCCCGGCCGGCTGTCAGGCCGCCATCGCGAGCAAGCTTTGCTCCCACAGGCACCGTGATCAACTGATCATCGGCGACAACAAGACGGTCAAATCCCCCAAACCCCCACAAACTCCCTGTAAACTCCGGCCTTTGCCCAACACCCAGGGAGTCGGCAATGTCGGGTTCTATCCTTTATATCCATGGCTTCAACAGCGCCCCAGCATCGACCAAGGCCTGCCAGTTGACCGAGGTGATGGCCCGCCTCGGCCTGAGCGACCAACTGCTGGTGCCAGCCTTGCATCACCACCCCCGCGAAGCCATCGGTCAGCTGGAGCAAGCGATTACACAACTGGGACGGCCGCTGCTGGTCGGCAGCTCGCTCGGCGGCTACTATGCGACTCACTTGGCCGAGCGCCACGGCCTCAAGGCCCTGCTGATCAACCCTGCCGTCAGCCCGCATCGGATGTTTGACGGTTACCTGGGCACGCAGAAGAATTTGTACACCGACGAAACCTGGGAGTTGACCCACGACCACGTCACGGCCCTGGCCGAACTGGAAGTGCCGGCGCCCCAGGATCCGCAGCGGTTTCAGGTATGGTTGCAAACCGGTGACGAAACGCTGGATTATCGCCACGCCCAGCAGTATTACCGCGCCTGTGCCTTGCGCATCCAGGCCGGCGGCGACCACAGTTACCAAGGGTTTGCCCAGCAGTTGCCGGCGCTGTTGAGTTTTGCCGGCATTGGCGCCGATTTGTACCAGGCGATCGACTTCACGTCGCTGTGAGCCCATCGCCCCTTTTTCATTGAACACTGACGACGAGACCCCATGGCCACTCCCAGCGCTAGCTCTTATAACGCAGACGCCATCGAAGTCCTCTCGGGCCTCGACCCGGTGCGCAAGCGCCCCGGCATGTACACCGATACCAGTCGGCCGAACCACCTTGCCCAGGAAGTCATCGACAACAGTGTCGACGAAGCCTTGGCCGGGCATGCGAAGTCGGTGCAGGTCATCCTGCACGCCGACCATTCGCTGGAAGTCAGCGACGACGGTCGCGGCATGCCGGTGGACATTCACCCTGAAGAGGGTGTGTCCGGTGTCGAGCTCATCCTCACCAAGCTCCACGCGGGCGGCAAGTTTTCCAACAAGAACTACCAGTTCTCCGGCGGTCTGCACGGGGTGGGTATTTCTGTGGTCAACGCCTTGTCGACCCAGGTGCGGGTGCGGGTCAAGCGTGACGGCAACGAATACCAGATGACTTTCGCCGATGGCTACAAGGCCACTGAGCTGGAAGTGATCGGGACCGTCGGCAAGCGCAACACCGGCACCAGCGTGTATTTCGCCCCGGACCCGAAGTATTTCGACTCGCCGAAATTCTCCGTCACCCGCCTCAAGCACGTGCTCAAGGCCAAGGCGGTGCTGTGCCCGGGGCTGTTGGTCAGTTTCGAGGACAAGGCCACCGGCGAGAAAGTCGAGTGGCATTACGAAGACGGCCTGCGTTCTTATCTGGTGGACGCGGTCAACGATTTCGAACGCCTGCCCAACGAGCCGTTCTGCGGTAGCCTGGCCGGCAACAAGGAAGCGGTGGACTGGGCGCTGTTGTGGCTGCCCGAAGGTGGCGAAAGCGTCCAGGAAAGCTACGTCAACCTGATTCCCACGGCCCAGGGCGGCACCCACGTCAACGGGTTGCGCCAGGGTTTGCTCGATGCGATGCGCGAGTTCTGCGAGTTCCGCAATCTGCTGCCCCGTGGCGTGAAGCTGGCGCCGGAGGACGTCTGGGAACGGATTGCCTTCGTGTTGTCGATGAAGATGCAGGAACCACAGTTCTCCGGCCAGACCAAGGAGCGCCTGTCGTCCCGTGAAGCGGCGGCGTTTGTTTCCGGTGTGGTCAAGGACGCGTTCAGCCTGTGGCTCAACGCCAACCCGGAAACCGGTTTGGCCCTGGCGGAACTGGCAATCAACAACGCCGGCCGTCGCCTCAAGGCCAGCAAGAAGGTCGAGCGCAAGCGCATCACCCAAGGGCCGGCGTTGCCGGGCAAGCTCGCCGATTGCGCCGGGCAGGACCCGATGCGTTCCGAGCTGTTCCTGGTGGAAGGTGACTCCGCCGGTGGGTCGGCCAAGCAAGCGCGGGACAAAGAGTTCCAGGCAATCCTGCCGCTGCGGGGCAAGATCCTCAACACCTGGGAAGTGGACGGCAGCGAAGTGCTGGCCAGTCAGGAGGTGCATAACATCGCGGTGGCCATCGGTGTCGATCCAGGCGCCGAGGACATGAGCCAGTTGCGCTACGGCAAGATCTGCATCCTCGCCGACGCCGACTCCGACGGCCTGCACATCGCCACGTTGCTCTGCGCGTTGTTCGTCCAGCATTTCCGTCCGCTGGTGGACGCCGGCCACGTCTACGTCGCGATGCCGCCGCTGTACCGGATCGACCTGGGCAAGGAAATCTACTACGCCCTCGACGAAGCCGAGCGCGACGGCATTCTTGACCGTCTGGTGGCCGAGAAGAAGCGCGGCAAGCCGCAGGTCACTCGATTCAAAGGCCTGGGCGAAATGAACCCGCCGCAACTGCGCGAAACCACCATGGATCCGAACACTCGCCGTCTGGTGCAGTTGACCCTGGATGATTTCGAGGCGACGTCGGAGATGATGGATATGCTGCTGGCGAAGAAGCGCGCCGGTGATCGCAAGTCCTGGCTCGAATCCAAAGGGGACCTGGCCGAGGTGCTGGCCTGATGCGCAACGGTTTCGCCCTGGCGTTATTGCTGTGGGCGGGGGTTGTCGTTGCCGAACCTGCACCCGAACTGAAGTTGCTGTCCGAGCACGCCGTCGATGGCATGCGCGGCGGTAATCTGTCCGGGCTGGCCCTGTGCGGCGGCGAAATGTGGACGGTGTCTGATCGTGACGATGATCGGATCTACCGTCTCGCGCCGTCCGAGGCTCCTGTCTGGCAGGCGCAAGTGGTCGATATCGAGGTGCCTGAGGTTCCGGACAGCGGTTTCCCCTGGGGCTTGAAATCCCGAACCTGGGCGGCGTCGTTCCTGCGCGGTGGCGAGCTGGATTTCGAAGGCATCAGTTGCGACAGTGCTGGCAATCGCTATGTGGTCAGCGAGTCCCATGCCGCGGTGTTGCAGGTGCCGCCGTCGGGACCTGCGTCCTGGTTGAAAATCGCCCCGACACTGATCCGTCAGGCCCGTGCCAGTGGCATGTTGTTGCATTTCAATGCCCTGTTCGAAGGCCTGGCGATCAACCCGGCTGGCGATCAATTATGGCTGGCGGCCGAGCGCGAACGTCGCGGCCTGTTGCTGATCAAGCGCCAGCAAACAGTGTGGGACTGCGACGGCAATTGCGTGCTGCTGAGCGAAGCGGGGCTGGAGATGCAGCCTGCGCAGTTCGCCAATGCGAAGGCGGTCTCACGGGATTTCGCCGATCTGTCATTGTTCAACGGCAAGCTGTTTACCCTGGAGCGCAACGCCTTCCAGATCTGCCGGCGTGACCCGCTGACTGCCAAGGTGGAGCGCTGCTGGTCGTTCGCCGCCGAGGCGTTGCAGGATAATCGGCGTTACCCACAGGCCTATGGTTTGGCCGAAGCGCTGGTCGTGGACGCCGAGGGTGCCTGGATCGGCCTGGACAACAACGACGGTGCGCGGGTTGACGGCGAAACTCGGCCGATCATCTGGCGCTTCGCCGCGCCGGACGGTGGCTGGGGCGCTGCGCCATGAGTCAGCCGCCGCCGGGCAAGCGTGCTGGCCGGGTGTTGATGATCTTGGCCTGGTGCGCGGCGCTGTTCCTGGCAACGCGGTTTTTTGCTCAATGGGAGCAGCGCCAGCAAAACCCCAATGCCCAGGTGTATTCGCAAAGAGGCGAAGGGTTTATCGAGGTGAAGTTGGTCGGCAATGTGCAGGGGCATTTCGTCGCCAGCGGTCAGATAAACGGCCAGCCGGTGGATTTCATGCTCGACACGGGCGCCACCGACGTGGCGATTCCGGTGGAGTTGGCCGAGCGCCTCAAGCTGGAAAAAGGTTTTGGCGTGACGTTGAGTACCGCCAACGGTTTGAGCGAGGGCTATCGCACCCGCATCGACCGGCTGCAATTGGGTGACATCGTTTTGCGCGATGTCCGTGCCCTGGTGGCGCCAGGCCTGGGTGGCACGCAAGTGCTGCTGGGCATGAGCGCCCTGAACAAACTTGAATTTACCCAGCGCGACGGCACCATGCTGCTGCGCCAGACAACGAACTGATGAGGCCCGCATGAGCGACATTCTTGCAGACAGCTTAGACGGCGTAGAGCGCCGATCGCTGGCTGACTTCACCGAAAATGCCTACCTCAATTACTCCATGTACGTGATCATGGACCGTGCCTTGCCGCACATTGGCGACGGTTTGAAGCCGGTCCAGCGGCGAATCATCTATGCCATGAGTGAGCTGGGGCTGGATGCCGATTCCAAGCACAAGAAGTCGGCGCGTACCGTCGGTGACGTGCTTGGTAAGTTCCACCCCCACGGTGACTCGGCCTGCTATGAAGCCATGGTGCTGATGGCCCAGCCGTTCAGCTATCGCTACACCCTGGTGGACGGGCAGGGCAACTGGGGTGCGCCGGACGATCCCAAGTCCTTCGCCGCCATGCGTTACACCGAGGCGCGGCTGTCGCGTTATTCCGAAGTGCTGCTCAGCGAACTGGGCCAGGGCACGGCGGACTGGGGCCCGAACTTCGACGGCACCCTGGATGAACCCTTGGTGTTGCCGGCACGTTTGCCGAATATCCTGCTCAATGGCACCACCGGCATCGCCGTGGGCATGGCCACTGACGTACCGCCTCACAACCTGCGGGAAGTGGCCACGGCGTGCGTGCGTCTGCTGGACGAGCCCAAAGCCACGGTGGAGCAACTCTGCGAGCACATCCAGGGCCCGGACTACCCAACCGAAGCGGAGATCATCACCCCGCGCGCCGACCTGCTGAAAATCTACGAGACCGGTCGCGGTTCGGTGCGCATGCGCGCCGTGTACCACATTGAAGATGGCGACATCATCGTCACCGCATTGCCGCATCAAGTATCCGGGGCCAAGGTCCTGGAACAAATTGCGGCGATGATGCAGGCAAAACCATCGAAAGCGCCGCAAGTTGCCGACCTGCGCGATGAGTCCGACCACGAAAACCCATGCCGTATCGTGATCATTCCGGTCAATAGCCGGGTCGATCACGACGCACTGATGCAGCACCTGTTCGCCAGCACCGATCTGGAATCCAGTTACCGGGTCAACATCAACATCATCGGCCTGGACGGCAAGCCGCAGTTGAAGAACCTGCGAGCGCTGCTGGTGGAGTGGCTGGAGTTTCGGGTCAAAACGGTGCGCCGGCGCCTGCAATTCCGCCTGGACAAGGTCGAACGCCGCCTGCACCTGTTGGACGGTTTGCTGATCGCCTACCTCAACCTGGATGAAGTGATCCACATCATCCGCACCGAGGAACACCCCAAGGCCAGCTTGATCACGCGCTTCGCCCTGAGTGAAATCCAGGCCGACTACATCCTCGATACCCGTCTGCGGCAATTGGCGCGGCTGGAAGAGATGAAGTTGCGCGCCGAGCAGGATGAACTGCTCAAGGAACAGGCCAAGCTGCAAGCGCTGCTGGGCAGCGAAGCCAAGCTGAAAAAGCTGGTGCGCACCGAACTGCTCAAGGACGCCGAGACCTATGGCGACGACCGTCGTTCGCCAATTGTCGAGCGTGCCGAAGCCAAAGCGCTGACCGAGCACGACCTGCTGCCAAACGAGAAAGTGACCGTCGTACTGTCGGAAAAAGGCTGGGTGCGTTCCGCCAAGGGTCATGATATTGACGCGGCGGGGCTTTCCTACAAGGCCGGGGACGGTTTCAAGGCGCTGGCGGCCGGGCGTTCCAACCAGTTTGCGGTTTTCGTCGACTCTACCGGGCGCAGCTATTCGGTGCCGGCCCACACCCTGCCTTCGGCTCGCGGCCAGGGCGAGCCGCTGACTGGACGATTAACTCCGCCACCGGGTGCAACTTTTGAATGCGTGCTGATGCCTGATGATGATGGGCTGTACGTTATTGCATCGGATGCGGGTTACGGGTTCGTGGTCAAGGGTGAGGATCTGCAAGCCAAGAACAAGGCGGGCAAGGCGTTGTTGAGCCTGCCGAACAACGCCAAGGTCATTGCGCCGCGCCCGGTCAGCGACCGTGAGAGCAATTGGCTGGCATCGGTAACGACCGAAGGTCGCTTGCTGGTCTTCAAGATCAGCGACTTGCCTCAGTTGGGTAAAGGCAAGGGCAACAAGATCATCGGTATTTCCGGCGAACGGGTGGCCAGCCGCGAGGAATATGTCACGGATATTGCAGTGTTACCGGAAGGCGCCACGCTTGTGCTACAGGCTGGAAAGCGTACGCTTTCGTTGAAGGCAGACGATCTTGAACATTACAAAGGTGAACGCGGTCGGCGGGGCAACAAGCTTCCAAGGGGATTTCAACGGGTCGATGCACTGCTCGTCGAAAACCTGAATTAAGCGTCCTAGAGGGCTCGGTCTGCGATTAAAAGCCGCAGGCCGACGCTTTCGCGCTGGAGTCGGAACGCATATTCACGGATGATAGGCCCTTTCAAGCGCCGGCGTGGCCGAGCGTTCTTCATATTGACCGAGTTTTTTTTCACTGTGGTAAGCCTTGTGGCCGCCACCTGGACGGGACGATGACTGCTCTGCGCCTTCCTATTTTGTGGCTCGCTGGCCTGCTTGGCCTGGCGGGTTGCAGCGTCAACCAGCCTGTGTCGCTGTATCAACTCGACAGTGGAACCCCGGCTCAGCCTGCGCAAAGCGCAGGCATGGCGGTCTTGCTGGGGCCGGTGTTGATCGCGGACTACCTGCAACGCGAAACCTTATTGCAACGCCAACCGGACGGTAGCCTGCAGGCCGCCACTGACGGTCGCTGGGCCGGCAGCCTGTCTTCGGACATCGACCAGTTGCTGCTGCGCCAGGTGGCCGGGCATCTGGACAGCCAGCGCGTGGTGTTGGCGCCGGCCACTCAAGGCTTTACGCCGGATGTCCAGGTGTTGCTGTCGATTACCCGCCTGGATTCGGGCAAATCGCAACCGGCGGTGCTCGATGCTCAATGGCGCTTGATCGACCGTCGAGGCAAGGTGCGGGAGAACCGCATTGTGCACTTGCAAGAACAACATGCCGGCACCACCGCTGCGCAAGTCCAGGCCCAAGGCGTGCTTCTGCAGCGCCTGGCCGAGCAGTTGTCCGTCTCGCTCAAGCCTTTGGCCAACCAGCCTCCTGTCGCAGAAGTTCCACGCAAGCCCGCTCCTGCCCCAGCCAAGCCGGTTGAGAAGGAAAAAGACAAGATTCCCATGGCCTTGCCAATTCGCACGGACATGGAAGTGTTCAGGTTCTGATGGTTGGAAAGGATGCAAAACGAAGCCCGCCTTGATAGCGGGCTTTGTTGTTTCTGCACTCTTATTTCTCAACGACGTCAGGCAAGATGAGTGCCCGGCACATCAGGCCTCCCCCGAATAACGACAAGGAAGAGTTGAATCCCTATGAAAACGACTGCCAGTTGCACATTTCAGATAACGGGCTGGGATGAAAATCCCTCCCAAATTCTTGAGGGCGCTCCCAAACTCTCACATGCCAAAATCACGCAGTCCTATAGCGGCGCTATCGAGGGAACCAGCAGTGTCGAATACCTGATGTCCTATAGTGCCGACGGCACCGCGTGCTTCGTAGGGTTTGAGCGGATTTGTGCGGTGGTGGCAGGTCAACGTGGAACATTCGTAGCCCGGCATTCGGGATCATTTTCCGACGGTAAAGCGCGCAGTACCTGGAGTGTCGTGGAAGGTGCCGGCACCGGAGAACTGGTCAGTCTGCGTGGCAATGGCAGCTATGTGGCTGGCCATGGTGAGCCGGCACAAGTGTCCTTTGAGTATTCGTTTGAGTCCGACAGCTAAGATTTTGCTGGGTGGGCGCGACTCTGTAGCCTGGATTGCGCTGTTTGTCCTGGCCTCATCGCGAGCAAGCTCGCTCCCACAAGGGATCTCTGCAAGCCGCAGACCCAGTGTGTGAGCGAGCTTGCTCGCGATGTCGGCGGCGCAGCCACAAAAAAGCCCGCAGACAATCACTCATCTGCGGGCTCCGTCATTTCAAGTGCTGAGGCTCAACCCTGGCGTTCATGCATCCGTGCCAGTTGCCGTTCCAGCATCGATGGATAGGGCTCCATCAGACGCTCCACGCAGCACGCGCCTTCCGGGCTGGCGATGGGGCGGATACGCGCGCGTTGGCGGATCAGCGCATTGTCGTTGATCTTGCGCTCCACCAGCAGCAGGTTGCGGCTGTGCTGCGACAGGGCCAGGGCGTCCTGGGCGGTTTCGGTCAGCAGCAGGTCGATCTGGCTCAGGCCGAACAGCTCGTCACCCAAGGTCAGGCCCAGTTGCAATTGCAGGGTGATGCCGCTGTCGGCGACCTCGATCTGCAACTGGTGGCCCAGGGCTCGCAGCAATTCACCGCAGCAGATGGCGTTGGTCAGGTAGTCGTCACCGCTGTCTTCGGTATGGAACAGCATCAGCGTGCTGCCGTCGTTCAGGGTGTGCACTTCGCCCTGATACAGCGAGGCGGCCTGGTCGAGGCAGTCGCGGTAGCGTTCGAGCAGTTCCTTCAGACGCGCCTGGGGCAGGCGCCGTAGTTGTTCCTGGGCACCCAATTGCACGGCCAGCACGGCACTGTGCTGTGGCTGGTTCGAGGCGACAGGCCGAACGACTGGCTGCGGCCCGCCGGCGATCGATTCGTCCCGCAGATCGGCAAAGGCGTCGTCGTCCTCATCGTCTTCAACCGTACGCACCACATGGCGTGGAGCCGCTTTGGCGGCAGGCATCGGCTGGCTTTCATCGAAGCCCGGATCGCGCAGGTTGCGCACTTCGAAGCCTGGCTCGGCATCGTCGTCATCCACGTAGTCGATGTCCTCGGGCTCTGGTACAGGCTCAGGTTCCGGGGCGAAGCTGGCGTGCAGTTGCCGGGCCAGGTCGCCGATTTCGTCCTGGCGCTGGGTGGCCGGGGTGTGTTCGTCGATGTCCCGCAGCCAGACCCGCAATTGCAGCAGCGGCGTGGAGATGTGGCGACCCAGGCGCAGGCTCAAGGCCAGTGCCAGCGCCAGCAGTATCGCGCTGAGGATGCCCATGCTTTGCAGGCTGATGGTCATCGGTTGCTGGAACTGATCCATGTCCAGGCTGATGCGCAGTTGTCCGGCGGTCACGTCCTGAAAGGTGATCTTGCTCTGGTACATGCCGCCGGATTCGCCCAGCAGGCCAGGCTTGGGCCGCTGCCCGGCCTCGGCGAGGATGCGGTTGTCCACGCTGTAGATGGCAGCGTGGGCCACCAGTTTGTTCTTGGTCAGGTTGTTGAGCAGTACATTGAGGCTGAGGATGTCGTTGGACACCAGCAGCTCAGTGGCGGACGTGGCGGTCTGGGTGGTCAGGCTCTCACCCAGGGCATCGGCCTGCTCATGCATGGCCTGCTTGAACTGCAGGCCCATCACGCAGGCATAGATGACCAGGGCCAAGGCGACCAGGATCACGTTATGGCTGGCAATGCGCAATGCAATCGGCACACGACGGTGGCGCAGTGCACGGAAGATCAGCAGGAAGAAATTGTCGGTTTTGACTGGCGTGGGCCGGTTCACTGAGCTCGGCTCTTTGTCCGTGAAATTGACGCGCAGTATAGCGACAGCCCCATGACCGGCAAAGCACTGGCGGTGCCCGATGGTCACTGAATGTGGGTAGAATGCGGTTTTTTTCCACCTGCGGGGGTGCGCCTTGCGCGAAATCGTCCTGATAAACATCACTGGCAGCGACCGTCCGGGTCTGACTGCGGCCATTACTGGCGTTCTGGCCCAGGGTGGTGTGAACATTCTCGACATCGGTCAGGCGGTGATTCATGACACGCTGTCGTTCGGCATCCTGGTTGAAATCCCGGACGCCGAACAGAGCAAGTCGGTGCTCAAGGACATCCTGTTCACCGCGTACAAACTCGACCAGCAGGTGCGGTTCACTCCGGTCTCCGAAGCCGACTACCAGCATTGGGTGAGCGGCCAGGGCAAGAAGCGCCACATCGTTACGCTATTGACCCGCAAGGTCACTGCCGAACAATTGCAGCGCGTCAGTTCGATCACCGCCAAATATGACCTGAATATCGATCACATCGACCGTCTGTCCGGGCGCATGCCGCTGGACACTCCGGACGACAAAGGCAAGGGCTGCATCGAATTCTCCGTGCGCGGCGAACCGGCTGACCCCCAGGCGTTGCGTGCCGAGTTCCTGAGCGTGGCCCAGGAGCTGAACGTCGACATCGCGTTCCAGGAAGACTCACTGTTCCGTCGTAACCGTCGCCTGGCGGTGTTCGATATGGATTCGACGCTGATCGAAGCTGAAGTCATCGACGAACTGGCCAAGGCTGCCGGCGTCGGCGACAAGGTCTCGGCCATCACTGAGCGAGCCATGGCTGGCGAGCTGGATTTTCGTGCCAGCTTCAAGGAGCGCCTGGCACTGCTCAAGGGGCTGGATGTCAGCGTGCTGGATTCCATCGGAGCCTCCCTGCGCCTGACCGAAGGTGCCGAGACCCTGTTCGCCGAACTCAAGCGTCTGGGCTACAAGACTGCCATCCTGTCCGGCGGCTTCACCTATTTCGCCAAGCAGTTGCAGGCCAAGCTCGGCATCGACTACGTGTTCGCCAACGAACTGGAAGTGGTGGACGGCAAGGTGACCGGCGTCGCCGTCGAGCCGATCGTCGATGCCCAGCGCAAGGCGGACTTGCTGCGTGAACTGGCCGAAAAAGAAGGCCTGCGCCTGGAGCAGACCATCGCCGTGGGGGACGGCGCCAACGACCTGCCGATGCTGGCGATCGCCGGCTTGGGCGTAGCGTTCCGGGCCAAGCCGCTGGTCAAGCAGTCGGCCAGGCAGGCGATCTCTACGCTGGGCCTGGATGGAGTGTTGTATCTGCTGGGCTTCAGGGATCGTGACGGGCAGCTCTGAGTAATATTTCGATTTTGATCGTTCCCACGCTCCTGCGTGGGAGCATCGCCGGGGATGCTCCGCGTTCCGCTTCTGGAAGGTGACGCGGAGCGTGGGAACGATCAAAACAGAGGGTGCAGCGCTGCTTAAAGCGACTTCCACAACGAATCAAAATTCCCTTCTTGCTCGTTGCCATCCTCGGTGGCGGCTGAATCCTCCTGGTGATAGGCAAACTGGTTGAAGCTGTGGGTGCTGGTGACCCGTCGGTCCAGCCCGGCGCGGCGTTCCTGGCCGTTGGTATTGATCAGCACCTGCTGTCCCTCCTGGAAGGGCAGGCGCGGGGCGATCATGGTGGGGGGAAGGTCAATGGCGCTGATCTCGGGGAGTAACAGCCCGCGCAGGTAGTGACCGTGCTCATTCTCTTGGCGGACCAGTTGCAACCCGCACGGCTGGGCATGGGGGGCGACAAGCTCGATGCCCATTTGCATGGCGCCATTGCGCACCTGGCGGATCCAGCGCACCACGGCGATGCTCCAGGCTTGATCACTGGTGTCCCGGATACCGACCATTTCCCCCGCTTGCAGTTGTTCCGGCACCTCTTTCGGCCAACCAAGGCAGTAACCGCCAGGGCTGTGATTGATGATCGGCAAGTCGTAGGTGGGGAAGTGATGCTGGTTGTCAGAACTGGTGCCGTCGTCATCGGCCGGATTGACCGGATACTCGATTTCTTCATAGGGCAACAGCTCGTTGTCGCCGGCCGGGGCGGCGTCGAAGGCTTGCCTCCAGGTGTCGTTGGTCCTGGTTGGCAAGGCTTCGAAACGGGCCTTGCGTGTGTTGGGGTTTTTCAGTATTTCGCTGAAAGAGCGCTCGCCGCCAAGGTAATAGTGCAGCGCACTCATGCCCACGCACAGGGTCAGCGTGCCGTTGCCCTCGGTACGCTGGAAGCTGCGTTCGGCCGCTTCGCCCCAGGCGGCTTGCAGGTGATGCAAGGTGTCGGCACTCATGCCGCCAGGAACTGGCAGGGTGTGATCGGCCGGTTGTGCCAGGTGAGTGGTGATCGCGCACACCAGTGGCTGTGGATCAAAGCCCTGCAAGGTCGGCTGCTGCTCGGCCCTGAACTTGGAGCGATAACGCGGCCCGATGTCCAGTTCCGGTGCAACGGCAAACAAGCTGGCGGTGACGGCGGCCGGATCCATCTTGACCCACTGGCTCCAGGATTCCAGCACCTCGGCCAGCCGGGCGATCTGACCCTGGCGCAGTTGATTGCTGCGTGAAGCGCCCAGCAGCAGGGCGACCACATAGGTTTGCTCGGCATTCAACTGATGAACCTGGCTGGCCAGTTCATCGCCTACGTTGAGGTGTTGCAAGCGGTGCTGGCAGGCAATCCGATACAACTGATGCAAGTCGAGCCACAGCCCTTCGGGCACAGGGCTATATAGCTGGGTGACACGCAGCAGGGTGCCGTCGAGGGCATGCATGGCCCGTTGCAATGCAGTGCTCAGCAGGCGGGCCTGGTCCTTGGTGTACTTCGAGGCGATGCGTGCCACGATCTGTTTGTAGCCCATCGCCAGATGACTTTGCAGGGCCTGGCACAGGTTGACGATCTTGCGCGAGCGCTCATCCAGCACAATGGCTTGTTGCAGGAAATGCCGCTCCAGGTGCTTGCAGACGTAATACACCTCGGGCCGCAGCAGTTCGAGCAGTTGCAGGCGATTGTCGCTGGGCGTGAGCAATTGGTTGAGTTCGCCAAGGGCCTGGTACAGCAAGCGGGCGGTTTCGCCGATGTTGGCCTTGGGCAGGTTGGCGATCCAGCGCTTGAGGTCGCGTGGCGTGGCGTCGCAGAACGACAGGCGTGATTGCGTCGGGGTCAGGACACGCAATAGCTGGAGAGGGCTGGTCTCATTCATGCCGTGGACGGGCTCCGGCGGGAAATGAAAGGGATGTTTCCAACTCTAGCAGTTGTAGCCAAAAGACGTGCGCTATCTATGCTGGATACCCTGTGGGAGCGAGCAAGCTCGCTCCCACATTTGATCTTTTACTCAGGCCTTTGGCAGCGCCAGCCCCTGGCCCATCTGCACCGGCGAGCCGGCCACCAGTTCTTCAGCCCATTTCACCTGGTCCGGCCCGAACAGCACAATGGCGGTCGAGCCCAGTTTGAAGCGGCCCAGTTCGGCGCCTTTTTCCAGGTGGATCGGTGCGCGAGCGGCTTCGTCATAGCGGAAAGTCTTGAGTTCACGCTTGGGCGGTGTCACCAGGCCGGCCCAGACGGTTTCGATGGATGCCACGATCATCGCGCCCACCAGGACCACGGCCATCGGCCCACGCTCGGTGTCGAAAATGCACGCCACGCGCTCGTTACGAGCAAACAGCTCAGGAACGTTTTCAGCAGTGGTCTGGTTGACCGAGAAAATTCGCCCGGGAATGTAGACCATCTCCCGCAGCGTGCCGGCCAGTGGCATGTGCACCCGGTGGTAATCCTTGGGCGAGAGGTAAATGGTGGCGAAGTCACCGCCCATGAATGGCGCCGCGTTGGCCGCGTCACCACCGAGCAGTTCCAGCACGCTGAAGCTGTGCCCCTTGGCCTGGAATACCCGGCCATGCTCGATCGGGCCGAGCTGGCTGACGGCACCGTCGGCGGGGCTGAGGATCGCCCCCGGGGTTGGGTCCAGCGGGCGGGCGCCGTCTTTCAAGGCGCGGGTGAAGAAAGCGTTGAAGTGCTCGTAGGCCGTCAGGTCTTCCACCAGGGCCTGGGACATGTCCACTTGATAACGCTTGGCGAACCACGCGGTGAAGGCATTCTTGAACCAGCGCACACGGCATTCGGCAATGCAGCCGGCCAGCCGCGACAGCAGATGATGGGGCAGCAGGTATTGAGAGAGGATGAACAAGCGGTTTTTCATTAACTGTCCTTAAGAACTTCAGAGCTCGATAGGGGTGTCGGGGTGATTGCCCCATTCGCCCCAGGAACCGGCATAGCCTTTGACTCGTGGATAACCGAGCGCCTTGGCCACCAGATAGGTGAAGCCAGAGCGGTGGTGGGTCTGGCAGTGAGTGATGATTTCTTTGTCCGGCGTGATGCCCAATTGTTCAAGGATCTGTGGCATATCCTTGCGAATGCGCAGGTTGCGCGCCTGGTCCATGCCGGCAGTCCATTCGAAGTTGACCGCGCCGGGGATGTGTCCGCCCCTGGCGGCGACGACTTTCTCGCCGGAGTATTCCAGCGGACCGCGTGCGTCCCAGATCGCCAGGTCGGCGGCGCCGAGACGGCTTTGCAGGTATTCGCGGGTGGCAGTGGGTTCGTCGTGCAGTGTCAGGCTTACCGGGCCGGCGACGGGTGCGGGCACTTCAGTGGAGACCGGCAAACCCTCGTCCAGCCACGACAGCAGGCCGCCGTCGAGGTAGTGGTAGTTCGAGTGGCCGATCACGTCCAGCAGCCAGATAAAACGCCCGGCCCAGCCGCCGCCTTCATCGTCATAGACCACGTAGACCGCATCCGGGTTGTGCCCGAGTTCGCCGAACAGTGCTTGCAGATCGGCTTTGGCCGGCAACAGGCCTGGCGCTGGGGGCTGGCCCAGTTGCGTACGCTTGGGGTCGACGAAACGTGCGCCGGGGATGTGGCCGGTGCTGTAGCGGGCGGCGCTGGTCAGGTCCACCAGAATCAGTTCGCGGGCGTCGAGGCGCGGCAGCAGCTCGCTCGGCTCGATCACCAGCGGCAAGCCAGAGAAGTCAGGCATGTGAGGTCTCCAGGGGCGCAAAGGGAAACGATTGTATCAAGTTCAGCGGCCGCGGTTGGTGAAGGTATGCAAGGCCCTTTCGATGCATTGCACGGTTTTGCCGAAGGCCTGTACGGTCACATCCGAAAACGGTCCGCCGCCCTGATCGACCACCACCAGCATGATCACCCGGCCGTTGCACGTCAGCGAACGCAACAGCAGGTGCTCACCCCGGAACAGGCTGCGCAGGCCCGGCGGCAGCAGCGCGGAAAACTGGGCATTGTTGTCCGGGGTCAGGCGAACCTGGGCCTGCTGGGCCAGCAACCGTTGCAGGACCTTGCTCTGGCTGATGGAGAAACTCATGGCCGCAGCTTCTGCAGGCAGGCCAGCGGTTTGATGCACGCGCACGCTGGTCTGGCTGCGGTCGGCCATCAGGATCATCACCCGGCGCATGCCGCAGGCCGCCAACGCATCCCGGGCCGAGGTGGTCAGGTGCATGGCATTGCTGAAGGGGCTCGGTTCCACCAGCAGGGCAGAGCATTGCTTGCGCCACCGGGTCAGGTCTTCGGCGCTGGGTGGGGCGGGCGGCAGCAACCCAGGGTGGATGCGGTGGCTGTCCCAGGGCCAGATCAGCGCCACGGCTGGATGCCAGAGATCTGGCATGGCGTGGTGGCGGGCGCTGATGACGGCTTGTTGATGCAGTTGCTGCTGGACTTCATCCATCGGCATTTGCAGATACAAGCTGGTCAGGTATTGCCAGCGCTGGCTATGGGGGCAATCCCACGCCTGTTGTGCCGAAAGGGCCAGGCCGTTGGCCAGTAGCACGGTATTGGCCGGCTGATTGAGCCAGCGCCGCAGGGTTGGGTCATCGTCCAGGCGATTCTGTTGGCGCAGCGGGTGTTCGCTGTCCCGGGCAATGCGTAGCACTTTTACCAGCTCGCGGCGTTCGCTGAGCAACAGGCGATAGCCTTGCATCACCCAGATCGGCAGGCGCCAGGCTTCTACCAGGGCCAGGCAAATTTTCAGCAGGCCGACGCCGAACAGTTCGCGCTCCACCTTGCTGGCTGGCTCGCCTTTATGGATGACCCGCAACTCCCACTCTCCCAGCAAGCGTGGGTGGGTCAGGGCCAGTGGCCAGAGCGGCGACAGAAACAGCAGGCTGCCCCAGTGGATGTCTTGCCACAGCCGCGCCAGGCGGCTGGCAAAAAAACCATTGGCCTGTTGCGTTGCGTGCTGGCTGATCAATTGCACCTGGCGCAGGGCGACGGGTATCTGCTGTTCCGGCAGCGAGGGCAGGCGTGCAAGCAGTTCTTCGGTGCGCTTGAGGCCGAGGCGGTTGATCGCTACTTCGAGATTTTCCGCAGGTTCTGCAAGGCTGCCGTGGGTGTGATGGTTGGCTTCGCGGATGACACTCAACGCCAGGGCGGGGCTGTCCTGGATCAGTTCGGCGATGTCTCGCAATGACCGGCGGCTGTCGGCAACAGCCTTGCAGACCAAGTCGTGACTGGCCTGGGGCACCGGCAGGTGTACGCCTTCGAGCAGCTTTACCCAGCCTTCGAGCGTGGTCGGCCGTGGAGTTGGAACCTTCGTTTCGTTAGCCATGGTTGGACGCGATCATCGCATAGAGTATCTACGCCCGGAACGGGGCAAACTGGCTTTTCGCCAGAACTGGCTATAGTCTGGCGCAGTTTTGCCGATAAGTAGAAGAAGAGATTTTTCAGCTTCCGAATATGACCTTGAACCCGACTTAAATAAGTACTTTCTATCTATGGCTAAAATTATCGGCATCATTGTCGTGTTCGCGAGCGTACTCGGCGGATACGTGCTCTCCCATGGCAAGATTGCAGCCCTGATCCAGCCTTTCGAGGTGATGATCATCGGTGGCGCGGCCCTTGGCGCATTCCTGCAGGCCAACCCCGGCTACATGACAATGCACGTGCTCAAGAAGTCCTTGGGCATGTTCAGTTCGCGTTTCAGCCACACCTTCTACCTCGAGGTGTTGGGGCTGATCTACGAGATCCTCAACAAGAGCCGCCGCGAAGGCATGATGGCGATCGAAGGGGATATCGAAGATGCCGCCGCCAGCCCGATATTCGCCAAGTACCCCGCGGTGCTCAAAGATGCCCGGATGACGGCGTTCATCTGTGATTACCTGCGCATCATGTCGTCTGGCAACATGGCCCCCCATGAGCTCGAAGGGCTGTTCGACATGGAACTCTACAGCCTCAAGGAAGACCTGGAGCACCCGTCCCACGCGGTCACCGGTATCGCCGACGCCATGCCGGGCTTTGGTATCGTCGCGGCGGTATTGGGCATCGTGGTGACCATGGCTTCCCTGGGCGACGGTGACCAGAAATCCATCGGTCTGCACGTGGGTGCGGCACTGGTGGGGACCTTCTTCGGTATTTTGGCCGCGTATGGTTTCTTCGGCCCTCTGGCCCACTCCCTGGCCCACGACGCCAAGGAAGAGCTCAACGTCTACGAAGCCATCAAGGCTTCCCTGGTGGCCTCGGCCTCGGGCATGCCGCCATCGCTGGCGGTGGAGTTCGGCCGCAAGGTCCTGTACCCGGCGCACCGTCCAAGCTTCGCCGAGCTGGAACAAGCGGTTCGCGGTCGCTAAGTCATGGAAAATAACCAGCCGATCATTATCAAGCGCGTCAAGCGCATAGCCGCGGGGCATCACGGGGGCGCCTGGAAAATCGCCTTCGCCGACTTTGCGACGGCGATGATGGCGTTCTTCCTGGTGCTGTGGCTGCTGTCCACCGCGACCCCGGAACAGAAGATCGCCATCGCCGGTTACTTCAAGGACCCGGTCGGTTTTACTGAAAGCGGCACGCCGTACATCATCGACCTGGGTGGTTCACCGACCCTGGCGCCGGAAACGACCCTCAACCCTGAAGTCAAGTCCGAGCCCCAGCCCGACAAAGTGACGGTGGATTCCGAGCAGGTCGAAGGCATGGCCGAGCAGATCGAGCGCGAGCGCCTGGAATTGTTGCTGCAGGAGTTGCAGAACAAGGTCGAGGAGAACCCGCAGCTGCAGAAATTCAAGGACCAGATCCTGTTCGAAATCACGCCGAACGGCTTGCGCATCCAGATCATGGACGCCGAGAACCGGCCGATGTTCGATTCCGGCAGTGCGCGCCTGAAGCCTTACTTCGAAGACATTCTGCTGGCCATGGCTGACACCATCAAAGCGGTGCCGAACAAAATCAGCATCAGCGGTCATACCGATGCCAAGCCCTATGTCGGCAAAGGTGATTTCGGTAACTGGGAACTGTCCGCTAACCGCGCCAACGCGGCACGTCGTGCCCTGGTGGCCGGCAGTTATCCGGACGAACAGGTGGCGCGGGTGGTCGGTTACGCATCCTCGGCGTTGTTCGACCGCAAGGATCCGTTCAACCCGGTCAACCGGCGTATCGATATCGTGGTGTTGACCAAGAAGGCCCAGCAGGCCATCGAAGGTTCGCAAACCGATGACCCGGCGCCGGATCCGGCCCAGGGCCAGGGCGCACCGGGTGAAGTACCGGCAACGCCTGGGGCGGCGGCTGATCCGAACGCCTTGCCGGCGGATAAGCAGCCGGTGCCGGCCCACGAGCTGCGCGAGCGTCTGAACCTGTTCGAGGACGCTGCGCCCAAGCCTGCCGAGACGCCTGCGCAGTAACCCACAAAAAAGCCGACATCATTGTCGGCTTTTTTGTGAATCATTGTTTTCTGATCGTTCCCACGCTCTGCGTGGGACGCTGAGCGTCACCAGATGCGTTACCACGCAGAGTGTGGGAACGATTCTATAACCGGGATCAGTAACTGCTTTCCGGCAGGCTGGCGATGATCGAGCGGTAGCTGTTCATCCGTTGCTGATGCACGCGACCTTCTTCCAAGGCCTTGAGCAGGGCACAACCGGGTTCGCGATCGTGCTTGCAGTCGCGGAAGCGGCAGGTGCCGATCAGCTCGTTGAACTCGATGAATCCGGCTTCGACATCGGCCCGGCTGACGTGACCCAAGCCAAACTCGCGGATGCCCGGCGAGTCGATCAGTTCACCGCCGCCGGGGAAGTGGAACAGCCGCGCGGTGGTGGTGGTGTGGGTGCCTTGGCCAGACAGTTCGGACAACGGCCCGACACGGGTCTCGACGTCCGGCAGCAGGCTGTTGACCAGCGACGACTTGCCGACACCGGACTGGCCGACGAACACACTGATGCGTCCGTCCAGTTGTTCCTGCAATTTTTCCATCCCGTCGCCGTGATGAGCCGAGACTTCCAGCACCGGGTAACCCAAGTCCCGATAGACCGACAGCAAAGCGTTCAGCGCAGGAGCGTTGTGTTCGTCGATCAGGTCGAACTTGTTGAGCAGCAGCAACGGGCGGATGCCGGCGTGCTCGGCGGCTACCAGGTAACGGTCGATCAGGTTGGCGTGAGGCTCGGGCAGCGGCGCAAAGACGATGACGATCATGTCAACGTTGGCGGCCACCGGCTTGAGCTGGCCTCGGCTGTCCGGGCGGCACAGCTCGGTGTGACGCGGTAATTGCGCCACGATTACGCCGATGCCCTGGTTGCCGGCGCGCCAGACGACCTGGTCGCCCGTCACCAGTGCCGGCAGGTTGGCCCGCAAGTGGCAGCGGAACACCTGGCCGGCCAGTTCGCCTTCCCGGGCCTCGACCTCGACTTGCACGCCGAAGTGGGCGATCACCAGGCCCGTCTGTTCAGGGCCCAGGTCGCCACCCTCCAGGGCTTCGACAGCACTGGATTCGCGTTTGGCGGCGCGGGCGGCGCGCTCGCCCTGGATCTTTTCGATGCGCCAGTTTTGACGACGATTGAGTTGGCGTTTGGCCATGGGTGTTCCGTATGAAGAAATGCAGCGAATAGGGTAAAACGGCCGCGAGTTTAGCACGCCCAAGGGCCTGCCTAGGCTAAACTGCGTGGCTACGCCGAGGAGCTCCCCTATGCAAAACCCGCAGAACCTGATCTGGATCGACCTGGAAATGACCGGTCTGAACCCTGACACCGATGTCATCATCGAAATGGCCACCATCGTCACCGACAGTGACCTCAACACCTTGGCCGAAGGCCCGGTGATCGCGATCCATCACCGCGACGAGATCCTGGCTGGCATGGACGAATGGAACACTCGCCAGCACGGCGGCTCTGGCCTTACCCAGCGGGTACGCGAGAGCAAAATCAGCATGGCCGAGGCCGAGGCCCAGACCATCGCCTTCCTGGAGCAGTGGGTGCCAAAGGGCAAGTCGCCGATCTGTGGCAACAGCATCTGCCAGGATCGTCGCTTCCTCTATACCCACATGAAATCCCTGGAAAGCTACTTCCACTACCGCAACCTGGACGTCTCCACCCTCAAGGAGCTGGCTGCTCGCTGGGCTCCAGAAGTGCGTGACAGTTTCCAGAAGGGCGGCAGCCACCTGGCCCTGGACGACATTCGCGAGTCCATCGCCGAGTTGCAGCATTACCGTAAGCACTTCATCAAGTTCTAAGTCGGCTCCCAGGCTATTGCAGCGAGGCGGCAGGCGGGGAAGCTGTGGTGGCGAGGGAGCAGTTTGGGCTGGGGGGCGTGATGTTTAGGCTGGGGCCGTTGCCTTGCCCCCTTTTGGTGCCTGCCCGAAATGGCTAGACTGCGCGCCTTCCAGTAAGGACCGCCCCTCATGTTGCTGATGCTTTATCTGATCGCCATCACCGCCGAAGCCATGACCGGCGCCTTGTCCGCCGGGCGCCGTGGCATGGACTGGTTCGGCGTGGTGCTGATCGCCTGCGTCACGGCATTGGGTGGCGGTTCGGTGCGTGATGTGCTGCTCGGGCATTACCCGCTCACTTGGGTCAAGCACCCGGAATACCTGGTACTGACCACCGCAGCGGCGATGCTCACGGTTTTCCTCGCGCGCTGGATGCGCCATCTGCGCTCGCTGTTCCTGGTGCTCGACGCCGTGGGCCTGGTGGCGTTTACCCTGATCGGCTGTATGACCGCCCTGGAAATGGGCCACGGCATGCTGGTGGCGTCGGTCAGCGGTGTCATCACGGGCGTGTTCGGCGGCATCCTGCGGGACATATTCTGCAACGACATCCCGCTGATCTTCCGCCGCGAACTCTACGCCAGCGTCTCGTTTGCCGCAGCATGGTGTTATCTATTGTGTGTCTTCCTGCAACTGCCGAGCGAGCAGGCGATCCTCATCACTTTGTTCGGTGGCTTTTTGTTGCGGCTCCTGGCTATCCGCTTTCACTGGGAAATGCCCAAGTTCGTTTATAACGACGAGGTCTGACGCTCGGCGTGTTGGCGCAACGCCCATTCCACATGTTCGCGCACCAGTTCTGACGGATAATCGCGCCGCGCTTGCAGTGCCTGTAGCACCGGAATCGTTGACGGTGCGTTCCCCAGGCCTACCGCCAGGTTGCGTAGCCAGCGTTCGTAACCGGCGCGGCGCAGCGGCGAACCTTCGGTGCTGCTCAGAAACCGATCCTCGTCCCACATGAACAGCTCGGCCAGCCCGGCATTGTCCAGGTTGTGCCGCGGCTTGAAGTCGCTTTCCCCGGAAGGCCGGGCGAAGCGGTTCCACGGGCAGACGATCTGGCAGTCATCACAACCGAACACCCGATTGCCGATCAACGGCCGCAGTTCTTCGGGGATGGCGCTTTTCAGTTCGATGGTCAGGTAGGAAATGCAGCGTCGGGCATCCAGCACGTAGGGGCCGACGAAGGCATTCGTCGGGCAGATGTCCAGGCACGCAGTGCATTTTCCGCAGTGTTCGCTGGCGTGGGGTGGGTCCACCGGCAGGGGCAGGTCGACAAACAGCTCGCTCAAGAAGAAATAGCTGCCAGCCTTGCGGTTCAACACCAGGGTGTTCTTGCCGATCCAACCCAGGCCGGCCTGTTCGGCGATGGCTTTTTCCAGCACCGGGGCGCTGTCGACGAAGGCGCGATAACCGAAGGGGCCGATGACCGCCTGAATTTTTTCTGCCAGTTGCTGCACACGTTTACGGATCAATTTGTGGTAATCGCGGCCCAATGCATAGCGCGAGACATAGGCTTTTTCCGGTTGGCCAAGCAATTGCGCCATTTGTGTGTCGCCCGGCAGGTAGTCCATGCGCAGGGAAACCACCCGCAATGTGCCCGGCACCAGCTCTTCGGGGTGCGAGCGTTTGCTGCCATGGGCGCCCATGTATTCCATCTCGCCGTGATAACCCGCGTCGAGCCAGCGCTGCAAATGCTGCTCGTGCTCGGCAAGGTCCAGGCCGCTGATGCCGACTTGCTGGAAGCCCAGCTCGCGGCCCCAGTCCTTGATGGAGAGGGCGAGGGCAGGGAGGTCTGTGGAAATGGCAGGCATGAGGCGAGAGAAACCGGAGCTGAGATGCGTATAATTCTGCCAGACATCGGAGCCCGAAGACGCATGCCGCACACTAAAGATGATTTTCCCGACGCGCTGTACAGTGCCGCGCAGGTCCGGGCCCTCGACGCACAACTGATCGCGGCAGGTACCAGCGGCTTCGAATTGATGCAGCGCGCGGCCCGTGCCACCTGGCGAGCGATCGTCCGGCATTGGCCTGAGGCCGGCGAGCTGACCGTGCTGGCCGGTCACGGTAACAACGCCGGCGACGGTTATCTGGTGGCAACCTTGGCCCGGCGGGCCGGGTGGTCGGCGCGGGTGGTGGCAGTGGGCGAGCCCCGGCGATTGCAGGGTGACGCCGCCAATGCCCATGCCGAGGCCGTGGCGGTGGGGGTGCAGGTAGAACCGTGGTCGGATGAGATCGAATTGCGTGGCGTGCTGCTCGACGCCTTGCTCGGCACCGGGTTGAGTGGCGACGTACGCGAGCCTTATGTGCGGGCCATCGACACGATCAACGTCAGCGGCCTGCCGGTCGCGGCGGTGGATATTCCCTCGGGGCTGTGCGCTGATACCGGGCGAGTGCTGGGCACGGCGGTGACGGCCGACCTGACCGTGACGTTCATTGGCCTGAAGCTGGGCCTGTTCACGGGCGATGCGGCGGATCGGGTTGGCGAACTGGTGTTCAACGATCTCCACGCCGATCCTGACATCGTTGAATCGGCAGCGGTCAGTGCCCGACTGCTCTCATCCCATAATCTGCCGCGTCTGGCGCCCCGTGTACCCACCACTCACAAAGGCCGGTTGGGTCATGTGCTGTTGATTGGTGGCGACCGGGGCTTTGGCGGCGCGATCCAGATGAGCGCCGAAAGCGCACTGCGTTGCGGCGCGGGCATGGTTTCGATGGCGACCCGCAGCGAGCATGTCTCGGCTGCGCTGACGCGTTTGCCTGAGGTCATGGTGCAGGGCACTCATTCGGCCAATCAATTGATGGGGTTGCTCAAGCAGGCCAGTGTGCTGGTGGTCGGGCCAGGGCTGGGCCAGGCCGCGTGGGGGCGTAGCCTGTTGTCGGCGGCCGCCAATGCGCTATTGCCGCAAGTGTGGGATGCCGATGCGCTGAACCTGCTGAGCAGCGGCGCTGTCAGTCTGCCTGAACACTGTGTCATCACCCCGCATCCGGGCGAGGCGGCGCGGCTTCTGGACTTGTCCACGGCCCAGGTGCAGGCCGATCGTCCAGCAGCGGCCCACGCCTTGAGCCAGAAATATACCGCCACGGTGATCCTCAAGGGCGCCGGCAGCCTGATCGCCAGTCCGGACGGTCGCCTGGCGGTTTGCAGCCAGGGCCATCCAGCCATGGCCAGCGCCGGCCTGGGGGATGTGTTGGCCGGGGTGGTCGGCGCGTTGCTCGCTCAGGGCATGGATAGTTTTGATGCGGCGTGCCTGGCGGTCTGGCTGCACGCCAATGCCGGTGCGCAAGCCGGTCGATCGGGCCGGGGGCTGGCGGCGACCGATCTGATCCCGGCCATTCGTCAGTTGTTGGAGGAGCATTCACCGTGTCTGAAGTAACCCTGTACGTGGCGGACGAACAAGCCATGACGGCATTCGGGGCGCGCGTTGCACGCATCACGGCGGGCCATGGCCTGATTTTTCTCGAAGGTGACCTCGGAGCGGGGAAAACCACCTTGTCCCGTGGCATTATTCGCGGCCTCGGACACGTCGGCTCAGTCAAAAGCCCCACGTTCACCTTGGTCGAGCCCTACGAGATTGGCGACATCCGTGCCTTCCATTTCGACCTGTATCGACTGGTGGATCCTGAAGAGCTGGAATTCCTTGGTATTCGCGATTATTTCGAAGATGACGCTCTGTGCCTGATCGAATGGCCCCAGAAAGGTGCAGGCTTTTTGCCAAAGCCTGACCTGACCATTACCATTGGCGCGCAGAACGGCGGGCGTTTGCTGAAATTGACGCCGCAAGGCTCGCGTGGCGAGTCGTGGTGTGCCGCTTTGGCATTGGAAACTAATTAATGATGGGGTTTGGTATGCGCTTTCGCGCGGTGGTTGCTGTCGTAGGACTGTTGCTTACGGCACTGGCCGTCGATGCTGTGGCCGAGACAAAGGTCAACAGCGTTCGCCTCTGGCGAGCGCCGGACAACACGCGGCTGGTCTTCGACCTGACGGGCCCGGTGCAACACAGCGTATTCACCCTGACCGCCCCGGATCGCCTGGTGATCGACATCAATGGCGCGTCCCTGGGCGCGCCATTGAACGTGGCCACCGCCAATACACCGATTACCGCGATGCGTTCGGCCCAACGGACGCCGACCGACCTGCGGGTGGTCATCGACCTGAAAAAAGCCGTGACCCCGAAAAGCTTCACCCTGGCCCCGAACGCTCAGTACGGCAACCGACTGGTGGTGGATCTGTTCGATAACCCGGCCGACGCCGCGCCACCTTCGCCGCCGCCGACCAATGTCGCCACGATACCGGCGGTGCCGGTGACGCCGACCGAACCGGCGATCAAGCTGCCACCGGCCCCGGCCGGCAAGCGCGACATCATCGTGGTGATCGACGCCGGTCACGGTGGCGAAGACCCGGGGGCCTCGGGCTCGCGTGGGCAGCGTGAAAAAGACGTGGTGCTGTCCATCGCCCGCGAGCTGCAGCGCCAGGTCAACGGCATGAAAGGCTTCCGTGCCGAGCTGACCCGTACCGGCGACTACTTCATTCCGTTGCGTGGGCGTACCGAAATCGCTCGCAAGAAAGGCGCCGACCTGTTCGTCTCCATCCACGCCGACGCCGCGCCTTCGGCCGCTGCGTTCGGGGCCTCGGTATTTGCCTTGTCCGATCGTGGCGCCACCTCGGAAACTGCCCGTTGGCTGGCCGACAGCGAAAACCGTTCCGACCTGATCGGTGGTGCCGGTAACGTCAGTCTCGACGACAAGGACCGGATGCTTGCCGGTGTGTTGCTCGATTTGTCGATGACCGCCTCGTTGACCTCCAGCCTGAACGTCGGCCAGAAGGTCTTGAGCAACATCGGTCGCGTTACGCCGCTGCATAAACAGCGCGTCGAACAGGCCGGGTTCATGGTGCTCAAGTCGCCGGACATTCCGTCGATCCTGGTGGAAACCGGCTTCATCTCCAACGCCAATGAAGCGTCCAAGCTGTCCTCCGCCAATCATCAGCAGGCGCTGGCCCGCTCGATCAGCAGCGGCGTGCGGCAGTTCTTCCAGCAGAACCCACCGCCGGGCACCTACATTGCCTGGTTGCGCGACTCCGGCAAGATTGTCCAGGGCCCGCGGGACCATCGGGTCAGTCCTGGTGAAACCCTGGCGATGATCGCTGTGCGCTATCAGGTGTCGCCTGCCACCTTGCGCAGTGCCAACAACCTCAAGAGCGACGAGCTCAAGATCGGCCAGACCCTGACCATTCCCGGCAATGACGTGGCGGTTCAGCAATGAGTGACGAAGTGATCGGCAGCAACGCCCGTATCGAACTGCTCAGCCCACGGCTGGCGAACCAGATCGCCGCCGGCGAAGTGGTCGAGCGGCCGGCGTCGGTCATCAAGGAGTTGCTGGAAAACAGCCTCGACTCCGGGGCCAAGCGCATCGATGTGGATGTCGAGCAAGGCGGCGTCAAGCTGCTGCGGGTACGCGATGACGGTGGCGGTATTTCTTCCGACGACCTGCCGCTGGCCCTGGCGCGCCACGCCACCAGCAAGATTCGCGATCTGGAAGACCTCGAGCGGGTCATGAGCCTGGGCTTTCGTGGCGAGGCGCTGGCGTCCATCAGTTCGGTGTCGCGCCTGACACTTACCTCCCGCACCCGCGACGCCGAGCAGGCCTGGCAAGTCGAGACCGAAGGCCGGGACATGGCCTCTCGCGTGCAGCCGGCGGCTCATCCGGTGGGGACCTCGGTGGAGGTGCGCGACCTGTTCTTCAACACCCCGGCCCGGCGCAAGTTTCTCAAGGCCGAGAAGACCGAATTCGATCACTTGCAGGAAGTCATCAAGCGCCTGGCCCTGGCGCGTTTTGACGTGGCGTTCCATTTGCGCCACAACGGCAAGACCATCCTCAGCCTGCACGAGGCCCACGACGATGCGGCCCGCGCCCGGCGGGTGGGTGCGGTGTGCGGTGCCGGGTTCCTGGAACAGGCGTTGCCCATCGAGGTGGAGCGCAATGGCCTGCATCTGTGGGGGTGGGTTGGCTTGCCGACCTTCTCCCGTAGCCAGGCGGACTTGCAATATTTTTATGTGAACGGCCGGGCGGTGCGCGACAAACTGGTGGCCCACGCCGTGCGCCAGGCTTATCGCGACGTGCTGTTCAACGGTCGGCATCCGACTTTTGTGCTGTTTTTTGAAGTCGACCCGGCGGTGGTGGACGTCAACGTGCACCCGACCAAGCATGAGGTGCGTTTTCGTGACGGGCGCATGGTCCACGATTTCCTCTACGGCACCTTGCACCGCGCCTTGGGCGATGTACGCCCGGAAGATCAACTGGCGGCCCCGGCGGCGGTCGGCGGCATGGTCCGGCCTAGCGGGTTGGAAGCGGGCGAATTCGGGCCCCAGGGCGAAATGCGCCTGGCGGCCAACGCGTTGCTGGAACAGCCGCAAGCGCAACCGAGCTACAACACGGCCGGTAGCGGGGCTGGCAGCGGCTATCAGTATCAATACACCCCGCGCCCGCAATCCAACGTGCCAGTGGCCGAGGCCCAGGCGGCGTATCGCGAGTTCTTCAAACCCTTGCCTGAACCCGGTGCGGCGGCATTGCCCGACGGCCAGGGCGACATCCCGCCGTTGGGTTATGCCCTGGCGCAACTCAAAGGTATTTATATCCTTTCGGAAAATGCCCAGGGCCTGGTGCTGGTGGACATGCACGCCGCCCACGAGCGGATCATGTACGAGCGGTTGAAAATCGCCATGGCCAGCGAAGGCCTGAGCGGCCAGCCGCTGTTGGTGCCCGAATCCCTGGCAGTCAGCCAGCGCGAAGCCGATTGCGCCGAAGAGCATGTGAGTTGGTTCCAGCGCCTGGGCTTTGAATTGCAACGCCTGGGCCCGGAAACCCTGGCGATTCGCCAGATCCCGGCGTTGTTGAAACAGGCCGAGGCCAATCGCCTGGTCAGCGACGTGCTGGCGGACCTGATGGAGTACGGCACCAGCGACCGGATTCAGGCACACCTGAACGAACTGCTCGGCACCATGGCCTGCCACGGCGCGATCCGCGCCAACCGGCGCCTGGCCCTGCCGGAAATGAACGGCCTGCTGCGGGACATGGAAAACACCGAACGCAGCGGTCAATGCAACCATGGCCGGCCGACCTGGACCCAATTGGGCCTGGACGACCTGGACAAACTGTTCCTGCGCGGTCGTTGATGAACCAGTTGCCACCGGCGATTTTCCTGATGGGGCCGACTGCCGCCGGCAAGACCGACCTGGCTATCGAATTGACCAAGGTGTTGCCCTGCGAGCTGATCAGCGTCGATTCGGCCCTGGTTTACCGAGGCATGGACATTGGCACGGCCAAGCCGTCTAAAGAGCTGCTGGCCGAGTATCCGCACCGACTGATCGACATCCTCGACCCGGCCGAGGCCTACTCGGCCGCGGATTTTCGTCGCGATGCCCTCCAGGCCATGGCCGAGATCACCGCGCGGGGCAAGATTCCGCTGCTGGTGGGCGGCACGATGCTGTATTACAAGGCCTTGGTCGATGGCTTGGCGGATATGCCGGCAGCCGACCCCGAGGTGCGCGCGCAGATCGAAGAAGAGGCTGCACGCCTTGGCTGGCAAGCGCTGCATGAGCAATTGGCGGCCATTGACCCGGAGTCGGCGGCGCGTATTCACCCCAACGACCCGCAGCGGCTCAGTCGGGCCCTGGAGGTTTATCGGGTCAGCGGCCAGAGCATGACAGCCCTGCGCCAGCGACAATCTGCGCAAAGTACTGAAGCAGCCGCTTCGGGACTGCAACAATTGCCCTATACTGTCGCGAATCTGGCTATCGCTCCGGCGAACCGGCAAGTGCTGCATCGGCGAATTGAACAAAGATTCACTTTAATGTTGGAACAGGGATTCGTCGACGAGGTCGTAGCCCTGCGTGAGCGAAGTGACCTGCATGCCGGGTTGCCGTCTATACGTGCGGTGGGTTATCGACAAGTCTGGGATTACCTGGACGGCAAGCTGACGTCAGCCGAGATGCAGGAGCGTGGGATCATTGCCACGCGCCAATTGGCGAAACGCCAGTTCACCTGGCTGCGCAGCTGGACTGACTTGCATTGGCTTGACAGTCTCGATTGCGACAATCTGCCACGCGCCTTGAAATACCTCGGGACCATCTCCATATTGAGCTGAGTCCTTGCAATTGCCGTCTATCCTTGGGGGTGTGACGGCCCAAGCCATCTGATTCCGATTTTTATAATTGATCCTTAAAGGAGTGCGGCACATGTCAAAAGGGCATTCGCTACAAGACCCTTACTTGAACACTTTACGTAAAGAGAAAGTTGGGGTGTCCATCTATCTGGTCAACGGGATCAAACTACAAGGCACGATCGAGTCTTTCGACCAGTTCGTCATCCTTCTGAAAAACACCGTCAGCCAGATGGTCTACAAGCACGCGATCTCGACAGTCGTGCCAGTCCGTCCAATTCGTCTGCCTAGCGCAACCGAATCCGAAGGCGGTGACGCTGAGCCGGGTAACGCCTGATAGGAGTCTCCTTTGTTCTTTGAGCGCCACGGTGGTGGTGAACGGGCCATTCTCGTTCACTTGGATGGACAGGACCCTGAGGCGCGCGAAGATCCGCAGGAGTTTCAGGAATTGGCAATTTCGGCCGGCGCCGAGACCGTCGCGTTTTTCAACGTGCCGCGTCATCGGCCAACCGCCAAATTCCTGATCGGCAGTGGCAAGGTCGAGGAGTTGCGCGACCTGGTCAAGGCCGAGCAGGTCGACCTGGTGATTTTCAATCACATCCTCACGCCCAGTCAGGAACGCAACCTCGAACGTGTTTTCGAGTGCCGCGTGATCGACCGTACGGGGCTGATTCTCGACATTTTCGCCCAACGCGCCCGTACCCATGAAGGCAAGCTCCAGGTCGAACTGGCCCAGCTTGAGCACATGAGTACGCGGCTGGTTCGTGGCTGGACTCACCTTGAGCGGCAGAAGGGCGGTATCGGCCTGCGCGGTCCGGGTGAAACCCAGTTGGAAACCGACCGGCGTCTGCTGCGGGTTCGCCTGCGCCAGATCAAGGGGCGCCTGGAGAAGGTCCGCAGCCAGCGTGAGCAGTCGCGGCGCGGTCGCAAGCGCGCGGACATCCCGACGGTTTCACTGGTGGGTTATACCAACGCCGGCAAATCGACCCTGTTCAATAACGTCACCCAATCCGACGTCTATGCCGCCGACCAGTTGTTCGCCACGCTCGACCCGACCCTGCGCCGGCTCGACCTGGACGACCTCGGGCCCATCGTGCTGGCCGACACCGTAGGTTTCATCCGTCACCTGCCGCATAAGCTGGTCGAGGCTTTCCGAGCTACGCTCGAAGAGTCGAGCAACTCCGACCTGCTGCTGCACGTGATCGATGCCGCAGAGCCGGACCGGATGCTGCAGATCGAGCAAGTGATGGTGGTGCTGGGCGAGATCGGGGCCCAGGACTTGCCGATCCTTGAGGTATACAACAAACTCGATTTGCTCGAAGGCGTGGAGCCGCAGATCCAGCGCGATGCCGATGGCAAGCCGCAACGGGTCTGGTTATCGGCCCGTGACGGCACCGGCTTGGACCTGCTCAAGCAGGCTGTGGCGGAGTTGTTGGGCAATGATCTGTTCGTCGGCACGCTGAAATTGCCGCAACGTTTCGCCCGGCTGCGTGCCCAGTTCTTTGAGCTGGGGGCGGTGCAAAAAGAAGAACACGACGAAGAAGGCGTCTGCCTGCTGGCTGTTCGCCTGCCTCGGTCGGAGCTTAACCGGCTGGTCAGCCGTGAAGGGCTGCAACCGATGGAATTCATCGAGCAACACACTTTGCAATAAAAGCCTGAGAAAGCTGTGTCAGGCATTCTGTAGCATTGGTCGGCGCGCCGTGGGTGCGTCTTTGCTTTATCAGATGGAGAGCGCTATGGCTTGGAATGAGCCGGGTGGCAACTCGAATAATCAGGATCCTTGGGGTGGCAAGCGTCGTAACAACGGCGACCGCAAGGGGCCGCCAGATCTCGACGAGGCCTTCCGAAAGCTGCAGGAAAGCCTGAACGGTTTGTTCGGTGGTGGTAAAAAACGCGGTGACGATGGTGGCGGTCGTCCGGGCAAGGGCGGCGGTTTCGGCCTGCTCGGCATCGGCCTTGTCGTGCTCGCGGCTATTTGGCTGTACAGCGCGGTCTATGTCGTGGACGAGCAGGAGCAGGCCGTGGTGCTGCGCTTCGGTAAGTACTACGAGACGGTTGGCCCGGGCTTGAACATCTATTTCCCGCCGATCGATCAGAAGTACATGGAAAACGTCACGCGTGAGCGTGCCTATACCAAGCAGGGCCAGATGCTGACCGAAGACGAGAACATCGTCGAAGTGCCGCTGACCGTGCAATACAAGATCACCAACCTGCAAGACTTTGTACTGAACGTCGACCAGCCGGAAACCAGCCTGCAGCATGCGACCGAGAGTGCCTTGCGCCATGTGGTGGGTTCCACCGCCATGGACCAGGTGCTGACCGAAGGGCGTGAGCTGATGGCCAGCGAGATCAAGGAGCGCCTGCAACGGTTCCTCGATACCTATCGCACCGGTATCACCGTGACCCAGGTCAACGTCCAGAGCGCCGCGGCGCCGCGTGAAGTCCAGGAAGCCTTCGACGACGTGATTCGTGCTCGAGAAGACGAACAGCGTTCGCGCAACCAGGCCGAGACCTATGCCAACGGCGTCGTGCCGGAAGCGCGTGGCCAGGCCCAGCGCATTATCGAAGATGCCAACGGCTACCGCGATGAAGTGGTTTCCCGGGCCAAGGGTGAGGCGGATCGCTTCACCAAGCTGGTGGCCGAGTATCGCAAGGCTCCAGAAGTTACCCGCGAGCGTCTGTACCTGGACACCATGCAGGAAGTCTTCAGCAACACCAGCAAGGTCCTCGTGACCGGCAACAAGAACGGCCAGAGCAATCTGCTGTACCTGCCGCTGGACAAGATGGTCGAAAGCGGTCGCAACACCAGCGCGCCGTCGACTGGCGCGGCAGCTATCAACAATGACGGCAACGCCCGTGCGGCGGATCTGCAGCAACAGCAAGCACGTACCAGGGAGAGTCGCTGATGAGCAATAAATCGCTGATCGCCCTTATTGTCGGTGTCGTCGTGGCGATCGCTGCCTGGAACTGCTTCTACATCGTGGCTCAGACCGAGCGTGCGGTGTTGCTGCAGTTTGGTCGCGTGGTCCAGGCTGATGTCCAGCCGGGGCTGCATGTGAAGGTGCCGTACGTCAACAAGGTGCGCAAGTTCGACGGTCGCCTGATGACGCTGGATGCACCGACGCAGCGCTTCCTGACGCTGGAAAAGAAAGCCGTGATGGTGGACGCCTACGCCAAGTGGCGGGTGAAGGATGCCGAGCGCTTCTACACCGCGACCTCCGGTCTCAAGCAGATCGCCGACGAGCGTTTGTCCCGTCGTCTGGAGTCGGGCCTGCGTGACCAGTTCGGTAAGCGTACGCTGCATGAAGTCGTGTCCGGTGAGCGTGATGCGCTCATGGCCGACATCACCCGTTCGCTGAATACGATGGCGGAAAAAGAGTTGGGCATCGAAGTGGTCGATGTCCGGGTCAAGGCCATCGACCTGCCGAAGGAAGTGAACCGCAGCGTATTCGAGCGCATGAGCACCGAGCGTGAGCGTGAAGCCCGCGAGCACCGCGCCAAGGGTAACGAGCTGGCCGAAGGCATCCGTGCCGACGCCGATCGCCAACGTCGCGTGCTGCTGGCCGAAGCCTATCGTGAATCGGAAGAGGTCCGCGGTGATGGTGACGCCCAGGCCGCTTCGATCTACGCCAAGGCCTATGGTCAGGACCAGGAGTTCTATGGGTTCTACCGTAGCCTGCGCGCTTATCGTGAAAGTTTTGCGAACAAATCCGACGTCATGGTCCTGGACCCAAGCAGCGACTTCTTCCGTTACCTGGAAAAGGCCAAGCCTTGATGCGGCGTTGACCTGAGGTGCTCCGCCCGGCGGCTAAAGCGTCGGGCGGGGTGATCCTTTGGGAAAACGTGTGTATGATGCGGCAGCCGGGAAATTCCCGGCTTTTTTGCGTCTGCACGTTTGATTGCGTTTTGTAGTTGCAGGCGTCGAGTTGAACGACTCGACAGGTTTCTCGAGGAAAGTGCTGGGCGAGGCCGATTGCTGGCCATTCGTCACGTCGCCCTTGCGCGTGTTTTGCGTACGGCACAGGTATTTTCTGCTTCACTCAAGGCCAGCCCGAAAGCTGGCCGCCCGGACCATAGGGGAATGGCGTAATGGCAACGGTAGACCGCTGGCTGCTGCCAGATGGCATCGAAGAAGTACTGCCACCGGAAGCTGCGCGTATCGAAGTAGCGCGTCGCCAGGTGTTGGATCTGTTCCAGAGCTGGGGTTACGAGTTCGTCGTCACCCCGCATATCGAGTACCTGGAATCGCTGCTGACCGGCGCGGGCCAGGACCTGGATTTGCGCACCTTCAAGGTTATCGATCCGCAGTCGGGCCGGCAGATGGGCTTTCGTGCCGACATCACGCCACAAGTGGCGCGCATCGACGCCCACACCCTGCGCCGTGAAGGCCCGAGCCGCCTGTGTTACGCCGGCAGTGTGCTGCATGCCCAACCGCGCGCCTTGTCGTCTTCGCGCAGCCCGATCCAATTGGGTGCCGAGCTGTATGGCGACGCCAGTCCCAGCAGCGACGTGGAAGTCATCAGCCTGATGTTGGCCATGTTGCAACTGGCTGACGTACCGGATGTCCACATGGACCTGGGTCATGTCGGCATCTATCGCGGCCTGGCCCGTGCGGCCGGTCTGTCCGGGGAAGTGGAGCAACAGTTGTTCGATGCCCTGCAACGCAAGGCTATCGACGAAGTCATCAGCCTGACCGAAGGCTTGCCGGCCGATCTGTCGGGCATGCTGCGGGCGTTGGTGGACCTGTGCGGTGGTCGTGAAGTATTGGCGGCGGCCCGCGAACGCCTGGCCCATGCGCCAGCGCCAGTATTGGCGGCGCTGGATGATTTGCTGGCGATTGCCGAGCGCCTGTCGGTGCGTTTCCCCGAGCTGCCGCTGTATTTCGACCTGGGCGAGTTGCGCGGTTATCACTACCACACCGGCGTCGTGTTTGCGGTGTTCGTACCGGGCGTAGGCCAGTCCATTGCCCAGGGCGGTCGTTATGACGATATCGGCGCCGACTTCGGTCGGGCCCGTCCGGCGACTGGCTTCTCTACCGATTTGAAAACCCTGGTGACCCTGGGGCGTGCTGAAATCGAGCTACCGTCTGGCGGTATCTGGATGCCTGACAGTACGGATGCGGCACTCTGGCAGACGGTCTGCCAGTTGCGCAGTGAGGGTCAGCGCGTCGTCCAGGCTTTGCCTGGGCAACCTTTGGCCGCCGCCCGTGAAGCGGACTGCGACCGGCAATTGATTCAGCAGAACGGGCTTTGGCAAGTATTGCCGCTGGCTTCTTGAGTTTTCCTGCCGGCTGCGGCCGGCACCAAGTTTGCGCGAATGAGGACAAGTGTTATGGGTAAGAATGTCGTAGTCCTGGGCACCCAGTGGGGTGATGAGGGCAAAGGCAAGATCGTTGATCTGCTGACCGAACATGCTGCCGCCGTAGTGCGCTACCAGGGTGGCCACAACGCAGGTCACACCTTGGTGATCGACGGTGAAAAGACCGTTCTGCACCTGATTCCGTCGGGCGTGCTGCGCGAAGGCGTGCAGTGCCTGATCGGCAACGGTGTGGTGGTGGCTCCCGACGCCTTGCTGCGGGAAATCATCAAGCTGGAAGAGAAAGGCGTACCGGTGCGCGAGCGCCTGCGTATCAGCCCGTCCTGCCCGCTGATCCTGTCCTACCACGTTGCGCTGGACCAGGCCCGTGAAAAGGCCCGTGGCGAGCTGAAGATCGGCACCACCGGTCGTGGCATCGGCCCGGCCTACGAAGACAAAGTGGCTCGTCGTGGCCTGCGCATCGGCGACTTGTTCCATCGCGAGCGTTTCGCCGCCAAGCTGGGTGAGTTGCTGGACTACCACAACTTTGTCCTGGTCAATTATTACAAAGAGCCGGCCATCGACTTCCAGAAAACCCTGGACGAGTGCATGGAGTATGCCGAGCTGCTCAAGCCGATGATGCTCGACGTCACTGCCGAGCTACACGAGCTGCGTCGCGCCGGCAAGGACATCATGTTCGAAGGTGCCCAGGGTTCGTTGCTGGACATCGACCACGGTACCTATCCGTACGTTACCAGCTCCAACACCACCGCCGGCGGTATCGCCACGGGTTCGGGGTTTGGTCCGATGTACCTGGATTACATCCTGGGTATCACCAAGGCCTACACCACCCGCGTCGGTTCGGGCCCGTTCCCGACTGAGCTGTTCGACGACGTGGGTGCCTTCCTGGCCAAGCGCGGTCACGAGTTCGGTGCTACCACCGGTCGTGCCCGTCGTTGTGGTTGGTTCGATGCCGTCATCCTGCGTCGTGCCATCGACGTCAACAGCATCTCGGGCCTGTGCCTGACCAAGCTGGACGTGTTGGACGGCCTGGAAACCATCAATATCTGCGTGGGCTACAAGAACCAGGACGGCGCCGTCATCGACGCACCGACCGACGCGGACAGCTACATCGGCCTGGAGCCGGTGTACGAGCAGATGCCTGGCTGGACCGAATCGACCGTGGGCGCCAAGACCCTGGAAGAGCTGCCAGTGGCGGCCCGCAACTACATCAAGCGCGTTGAAGAGTTGGTCGGTGCGCCGATCGACATTATTTCGACGGGGCCAGATCGCAACGAAACCATCGTTCTGCGTCACCCGTTTGCCTGATAAGTCGTTGATGTAAAACACAAAGGCCCCTCGTTTGGGGCCTTTGTCGTTTCTGCCGGCCGGACGGCACGACCTTTGCTACGCATCGTTAACAATAAGTGCTTCTTTGAAGTGCCATCAATTTAATGGCGTTTAGTAGAGGGATTCCCCTGTGTCGGCCGTTCTCTCACTGTTACAAAGCCGTCTGTTGCGGCCCGTGTTCGTTACCCTGGGTATCGCCCTTTTGGTGCAGGTGCTGGTGGCCGTCGCGCTGACTCGAAGCACGGTCACCGCGCTGGAGGCCGAACTAGGGGCCCGGCTGGGGGATGATAGTCAGAAATTGTCTGGCGAACTGGAGCAGGCCGGGCGGGAGGTTACCTCCAGCCTGGACAGTTTGTCTGCCAGCACTCGGCAGCGCCTCACCGTCGGATTATCGACGCGGCTAAAGGACGAGCAGGCACAGTTGCGTACGACCCTCGAGAAAGCGCTCAAGGATTCCGCCAATGATATGGCGCAACTCCTGGCTTCCGTCGCCCCTCGTGCCATGTGGGACAACGACGTGCCCACGCTCTCCGAATTCGCCCGTCGGGCCCAGCGCAATCCCAATGTGCTATTCGTCATCTATGACGACGCTAACGGTGAGCACCTGACCCGCTACCTGAACCGGGAAAACCCGGTCAACAAGGCTCTGCTGGAAAAAGGCAAGGGCGAGCGGGCGTTGGACAAGGTATTGGATGCGGCGAAGAACGATCCGTCGGTGTATTACCTCGAAGCCTCGATCAACCCCAACGGCGTGGAGATCGGCAAAGTACTGATGGGGGTTTCCACGGCTTCCGTTGAAACCGACCTGAAGGCGCTGGATCAGCGCTTCTCGGCCTTGATCGCCAGCAGCGACCAGTTGGTTGGCGACAGTCTCAAGGGGGCGGCGGCCGACAGTGCCACCGCCATGCGTGGTCGCCTGGAGTCGGCCCAGGCCACCGCCACGAAAATGCAGGCCAACACCGCCAGTACCGTGCAGGAAGCGGCTGGCACCTTGCGCTGGCGCATCGGCATGGGCTTGGCCCTGGTGGGCTTTGGCGTGCTGGCGCTGCTGGCTGTGGTGCTGGGACGTCGGGTGGTCAATCGCTTGAAGTTGCTGATAGCTGCGATGAACGACCTGGCGGCGGGCGAAGGTGATTTGACCAAGCGAGTGCAGATCAGCAGCAAGGATGAAATTGGCGACATGGCCTCGGCGGTCAATCGCTTTGTGGATAAGTTGCAACCAATCGTGCGGGAGGCGGGTGACGTAGCCCAGCGCACTGGCCTGGAAATAGGTGCGATGACCTTGCGTAACTCCGGTGCCGATGCGGCGGCTGGCATGCAGCGTGATGAAGTGGCCGAGAGCCTGCGGGCGCTGTCGCAAATGGCTGATGAAGCGCAGTCGGAAAGCCAGGCGATGCAGGCGGCCTTGCAGCAAGTGGTGGAAATTCGTAAGGCCACCGACGAAAACACCCGTACCTCGGCCAAAGTCGGCGGTTTGATCGAAGCATTGGCCGGACAGGTCGACACTGGGGCAAAAGTCATCGAGCGGCTGGCCCAGCAGAGTGAGCAGATCGAAGTGGTACTGACCGTGATTCACGGTATTGCCGAGCAGACCAACCTGTTGGCCTTGAACGCGGCCATCGAAGCGGCGCGGGCTGGGGAGACCGGGCGCGGGTTTGCGGTGGTGGCGGACGAGGTGCGGGCGTTGGCAAGCAAGACCCAGAGTTCGACGGGCGATATCCAGGCGCATATCGTGGCCTTGCAGCAAGGCGCCCGGGAGGCGGTGGCTGCTATCGGCCAGGCTGGGCGCCAGGCCAACGAGGGCTTGGTAGTGTTGCGTGACAGCGCACGCTTGCAGCAGTCGGTGCAGGCGTCCGTGGAGCAGGTGCATGCGGCCATTGGCCTGGCGACTCAGGCGGCGGCTCATCAGGCCCAGGGTGCACAAGCGGTGCGCGGGCGGGTGGAAACCATTCACGCCCAGGCCGAGAAAGCGGCCCAGGCTGTGGTCGAGACTACGGCCAGCGGTAAGGTGCTGGATGGGTTGGCGGCGCAGTTGAAGGCGAGTTTGGGGCAGTTCAGGGCGTAGTCGCTGGGCTGGCCGGGATTTTGTTGGCTGGGTACATATCCATTACTGCGGTAACGGCTACTTAGGGTTCCGCCCTTACGGCGGCTCACTTTTGAAAAGCCCGGAAGCCGGCCCAGTCAAAAGTAAGCAAAACGCTTTTGCCCCACCACTCGGCACCTCGCCTAGGCTCGGTGTGCCCGAACGAAGGCATTGCTCCGTGGGCCCGCCGCGAAGGGCCATTCATGGCCCAGCGCGGCTATCCCGGCATCCATGCCGGGATGCCCACTGCGCAATGCCTGCGTTCGGCCATCGTGGTTAACGGGCGCCCGAGATCAACGTCCGTCGCGAGGCGGCCTGACAGCCGACCTGTCTCTCCCGGGTGTATCCCGATCCCATTGTGGGAGCGGGCTTGCTCGCGAAGGCGGCCTTACAGCCGACACCTATCTCTCCCGGGGTGTACCCCGATCCCATTGTGGGAGCGAGCCTGCTCGCGATAGCGATTTCAGCGACTCAGATACATCCGCGTCGTCAGCAAATAGACCGGCAACCCCGACACCACAATCAACAGCGCCGCATAAGGCGCCGCTGCCGCGAATTCCACATTCGACGTATGAGCCCAGACCGCTGTCGCCAAAGTATTCAGGCCGGTGGGGCTCAGCAGCAGCGTGGCCGTCAGCTCCTTCATCGCATCCAGGAACACCAGCGCGAACGCGGCGCCCAGTGCGGGGAAGATGATCGGCAGGGTCACCCGGCAAAAAGCGCTGAACGATGAAGCCCCCAGGGTGCGTGCGGCCTCTTCCAGTTGCGGCGCGGCCTTGTTCAGGGCGGTACGCACCGGTGCCTGGGCCAGTGGCAGGAACAGCAGCGCGTAGGCAATCAGCAGCAGGGCCGAAGTCTGATACAGCGCAGGTACGTAGTGCAGCGCGAAATAGACCAGGCTCAGGGCGATCACCAGCCCTGGCAGTGCATGGAGCAAGTACGGCAGGCGTTCGGCCCACAGCGCCAAGCGCCCCTTGTGACGCACCACCAGCAGGCCGACCGGTACCGCCAGCACCAGGCAGAGCGCGGCGCCGCCGAGTGAAAGCGCCAGTGATGACAACAGTGCCTCGCTGATCTCGCCGATCGGGAATGCGGCGGACGTGCCCACCGCCAGCCAATACGCCAGCATCCCCAGGGGGATGCCGCTGCCGATGATCGTCAATACCAGGCAATACACCTGCCCGAGCAGCGCCCAGGGCCCCAGTCGCACTTGTTCGGCCTGGCGCGCCGCGCCTTGGCCGGTACGCACATGGCGACCCTTGCCGCGTACCCGCAGTTCCAGCCACAGCAGCATCAGGCACAGCGCTAGCAACACCGCCGAGAGCATGGCGGCATTGGCGTTACTGAACTCCAGCTCGAATTGCTGATAAATCGCCGTGGTGAAGGTTTGCAGGCCGATGATCGACAGCGCACCGAATTCCACCAGCATGTGCAACGCAATCAGCAGTGAGCCGGCCAGCAGCGAGGGCCAGAGCAGTGGCAAGGTGACACGAAAGAATACCCCCCAGCGATTTTGCCCCAGGGTGCGGGCGGACTCTTCGAGGGAGGGGTCCAGGTTGCGCAACGTTGCCGCCACCGGAAGAAATATCAGCGGGTACTTGGACAGGGTCATTACCAGGATCGCGCCACCCAGCCCCTCGAACTGAGCGCTGAGGGACACCCAGGTGAAGCTACTGACAAATGCCGGCACCGCGAACGGCAGGCAGAGGATGACGCCCCATAGCCGCCGCCCTGGCAGATTGCTGCGCTCCAGCAACCAGGCCAGGGACAAGCCGATGATCCCGCAGGCCAGCGTAACGCCGACCATCAACGCCAAGGTGTTGCGCAACAGGCCGAATACATAGGGTCGCCACAGCAAGTGCAAGGCCTCGGCCCAGCCGGCTTGCCAAGCCTTCACGAGGACGTACAGCAGCGGCAATGCGCTCAGGAACACCAACAACAGCACCGGCAGCAGCACGCCGACTGGCGGGCGCTTGCGCCGGGGTGCGTAGCTCCCGGCCGGATGTGGGGCGCTCAGCGATGGGGTCATCAATTCAGGCCGACTTCACGTTCCAGCTCCAGCGCTTCTTCGGCGTTGCCGAGGTCGGCCGGGGTGACTTTCGGCGGCTCCAGCTCGCTGAAGGGTTTGAGGCCGCGATCCGAGGCCATGCCTTTATGCAGCGGATACTCGGCGGACGTCTGGGTAATCACCCGTTGGCCTTCTTCGCTGGCCATGTAGGCGAGCAATTGCTGGGCTTGCTGCGGGTGTTTGCTGGATTTCAGCGCAGCTGCGCTGGACACGGTCACCAGGCCGCCGGCATCGCCGCCAGTGAAGTAGTGCAGTTTGGAGTCGAGCTGGCCTTTCTCCCGCTGCAGGGCAAACCAGTAGTAGTTGTTGACCAGGACGCTGGCTACTTCGCCGTTTTCCACTGCCTTGAGGGCAACCATGTTGTTGCTGTAAACCTTACCGAAGGCGCGCAGGCCGGTCAGCCATTCTTCGGCGGCTTCCATTCCATGCAGTTTGATAATGGCAACGGCTTGTTCCTGGAATGCGCCGCTGGTCGGTACAAAGCCAACCTTGCCTTGCCATTGTGGTTGGGCAAAATCGAGGACGGTTTTCGGCAGGTCTTTTTCGTCGATCAGCTTGGGGTTATAGGCCACTACGCGGACGCGGGCGGTGACGCCCATCCAGGTGCCGTTGCCAGCGACGTAGTCTTTGGGCAGCACGTTCAGGGTGGTGTCGTCGATTTTGGCCAGCAGGCCTTGTTCGCCGAGTTTGTTCAAGGGCGGCGATTCTTCGGTGTAGATCACATCGGCCGGGGAGCGGTCGCCTTCTTCGACCACCTGGCTGGCGAGCTGATTGCTGCTGCCCTTGCGCACGTTGACGTGAATGCCGGTCTTGGCTTCGAAGGCTTTGGCCAGTTCGTCGCCGACTTCCTTGTGTTGGCCGTTGTAGAGGGTCAGTTCCACCTTGTCGGCGGCGTGGGTGAGGGGCGTTGCGAGTGTCAGGCCGAGCAGGGTGCAGGTCAGGGCGCGGCGCAGGGTGGTTCGAAACATCATTCGCGGGGTTCCTCACTGTCGTGTAGCAAAAACTTGTAACAATGATAAACGATATTGTTTCTCATGTACGGCTTGCTGAGGAATTGAGCCGGCTTCGTGGTGAGGGAGCTTGCTCCCGCTGGGTTGCGAAGGAACCCAGGCCTTGAGGTGGTGGTTTGCCTGGTTAATTGCTGGGGAGGGCTTTGCCCTCCAGTGGGAGTCAGCCCCCCATCACAAAGGTGTGTTTGCAGTTTTCAGATGGCAGAAACGCAAAAACCCGCTTTCGCGGGTTTCTGTGAGGTTCAAGGTCGTAACCTTGAAGCTTGAATTGGTGCCCAGAAGAAGACTCGAACTTCCACGACCTTGCGGTCACCAGCACCTGAAGCTGGCGTGTCTACCAATTTCACCATCTGGGCAGCATCTTCAGCGTTGCCGCTGTTGATGTCGCGCACTATACGGAGCGCGTTTTGATCTGTAAACCCCTGTTTTTGTTTTAGTAATTGCTAAACGAAATTGCAGGGGCCGGAAATGCAAAAACCCGCTTTCGCGGGTTTTTGTGAAGCTTGCAGACCGTTGATCTGCTGCTTGAAATTGGTGCCCAGAAGAAGACTCGAACTTCCACGACCTTGCGGTCACCAGCACCTGAAGCTGGCGTGTCTACCAATTTCACCATCTGGGCAGTATCGGCAACGTGTGTGCGTCGTCGATGGCGCGCACTATACGGAGCGTGTTTTTAACTGTAAACCCCTCGCGGCAAAAAAACCGCTAAATTTCACCAGTGGTGCTTTTCCAAGCGTCAAAGGGTGGTTCTAAAGGCTCTGGAAAAGGCATTGAATGCTTGAAATTTCCCGTTTCATTAAGCCTATGCCAAACTAACCCGCATATAGACAAGGTGAAAACTCTCTAATGGCCGATTGGCAGTCCCTCGATCCCGAGGCCGCTCGTGAAGCGGAAAAATATGAAAACCCTATTCCTAGTCGCGAACTGATCCTGGCGCATCTCGCCGATCGGGGTTCGCCTGCTAGCCGCGAGCAGTTGGTCGAAGAGTTCGGTCTGACCACCGAAGACCAACTCGAAGCCCTGCGCCGCCGTCTGCGCGCCATGGAGCGCGACGCACAACTGATCTACACCCGGCGCGGCACCTATGCCCCAGTGGACAAGCTCGACCTGATCCTGGGTCGCATCGCCGGTCACCGCGATGGCTTCGGCTTCCTGATCCCGGACGACGGCAGCGATGACCTGTTCATGAGCCCGGCGCAGATGCGCCTGGTGTTCGACGGTGACCGGGCCTTGGCCCGCGTGTCCGGCCTGGACCGCCGTGGTCGTCGTGAAGGCGTGATCGTCGAAGTGGTGTCCCGTGCCCACGAAAGCATTGTCGGCCGTTACTTCGAAGAGGGCGGCATCGGTTTTGTTGTGCCGGATAACCCGAAGGTTCAGCAGGAAGTGCTGATTACCCCGGGTCGTAATGGCGCGGCCAAGGTTGGTCAGTTCGTCGAGGTGAAAATCACCCACTGGCCAACTGCGCGCTTCCAGCCACAGGGCGATATCGTTGAAGTGGTCGGCAACTACATGGCGCCGGGCATGGAAATCGACGTTGCGCTGCGCACCTACGACATTCCTCATGTCTGGCCCGAGGCTGTGCTCAAGGAAGCCGCCAAGCTCAAGCCGGAAGTTGAAGAGAAAGATAAAGAAAAACGCATCGACCTGCGCCATCTACCGTTCGTCACCATCGACGGCGAAGATGCCCGTGACTTCGACGATGCGGTCTACTGCGAAGCCAAGCCCGGCAAGCTGCGCCTGTTCTCCGGCGGCTGGAAGCTGTTCGTCGCGATTGCCGACGTGTCCAGCTACGTGAAGATCGGTTCGGCACTGGATAACGAAGCCCAGGTGCGCGGCAACTCCGTGTATTTCCCTGAGCGCGTGATCCCGATGCTGCCTGAGCAGTTGTCCAACGGCTTGTGTTCGCTGAACCCGAAAGTCGACCGTTTGGCCATGGTGTGCGAGATGACCATCTCCAAAACCGGCGAAATGACCGACTACCAGTTCTACGAAGCGGTGATCCACTCCCAGGCGCGTCTGACCTACAACAAGGTCAGCACCATCCTGGAAACGCCGAAGACCAGTGAAGCCAAGGCGCTGCGTACCGAATACGCTGGCGTGGTGCCGCACCTCAAGCAGCTGTACTCGCTGTACAAGGTGCTGCTGGGTGCTCGTCACGTGCGTGGCGCGATCGATTTTGAGACCCAGGAAACCCGGATTGTCTTCGGTTCCGAGCGCAAGATCGCCGCAATCACCCCGACGACCCGTAACGATGCGCACAAGCTGATCGAAGAGTGCATGCTGGCGGCCAACGTGGCCACTGCGCAATTCCTCAAGAAGCACGAGATTCCTGCGTTGTACCGCGTGCACGACGGCCCGCCGCCGGAGCGCCTGGAAAAACTGCGCGCTTTCCTCGGTGAGCTCGGCCTGTCCCTGCACAAAGGCAAGGACGGCCCGACGCCGAAGGACTACCAGGCATTGCTGGCCAGCATCAAGGACCGCCCGGATTACCATGTGATCCAGACGGTGATGCTGCGCTCTCTGAGCCAGGCGGTGTACAGCGCCGACAACCAGGGCCACTTTGGTCTGAATTACGAGGCGTACACCCACTTCACCTCGCCGATCCGCCGTTATCCGGACCTGCTCACGCACCGCGCGATCCGCAGCGTGATCCATTCCAAGCAGAACACCCCGCACGTCAAGCGTGCTGGTGCCATGACCATTCCGAAGGCACGGATCTATCCGTACGACGAAGCGGCCCTTGAGCAGTTGGGCGAGCAATGCTCCATGAGCGAACGCCGCGCCGACGAAGCCACGCGTGACGTGGTGAACTGGCTCAAGTGCGAGTTCATGAAAGACCGCGTGGGCGAGTCGTTCCCAGGCGTGATCACAGCGGTGACCGGCTTTGGTTTGTTTGTCGAACTGACCGACATCTACGTCGAGGGCCTGGTGCACGTTACCGCCTTGCCGGGTGATTATTACCACTTTGATCCTGTGCACCACCGCCTGGCGGGCGAGCGCACCGGTCGCAGCTTCCGTCTGGGCGACACCGTGGAGGTGCAGGTCATGCGCGTCGACCTCGATGAGCGCAAGATCGACTTCGGGATGTCTGACAAGCCCGCCGAAGCGCCGACTGGCCGTAAAAAGCGTGGCGGCGAGACCGCAGCGCCTGCGACCAAGGGGAAAGGTAAAGGCGCGCCTGCCAAAACCGCAGAGCCTGAGCCAGCCAAGGCCGGTCGTCGTTCGTCCGTCAAGGACAAGGCTCCCGAAGCCTACCGCCCCAGCGACGCAGCAGCGAAGAATGCCGAGCTTCGCAAGAGCCGCGAGTTAAAGCAGCAGTTGCTCAACGAAGCCAAAAGCGGTGGTAAAGCGGCGTCTGGGGGAAAGTCCCACGGGGCGGAAAAGTCGTCGAGCAAGCCAAGCAAACACCGTAAAGGCCCGCCGAAAGCGGGCTCGGCCCCAGCCAAAAGCGGCGGGGCGCGTAAACCCAAGGCCAAGTCATGAGTCAGTTGGAAAAAATCTACGGCGTGCATGCCGTGGAAGCATTGCTGCGTCATCATCCCAAGCGGGTCAAGCAGATCTGGCTGGCCGAAGGCCGTAGCGATCCGCGGGTCCAGACCTTGGTCGAGCTGGCCAACGAAAGCCGCGTTGCGGTGGGCCAGGCCGAACGGCGGGAGATGGACGCCTGGGTTGAGGGCGTGCACCAGGGCGTTGTGGCCGAGGTCAGCCCGAGCCAGGTCTGGGGCGAGGCAATGCTCGACGAACTGCTCGATCGCACCGAAGGCGCGCCTTTGTTGTTGGTGCTCGATGGTGTGACCGATCCGCACAACCTCGGCGCCTGCCTGCGTTCGGCGGATGCGGCCGGTGCGTTGGCGGTGATCGTGCCTAAAGACAAGTCGGCAACCTTGACGCCGGTGGTGCGTAAAGTTGCCTGCGGCGCGGCGGAGGTGATTCCGCTGGTGGCGGTGACCAACTTGGCGCGCACCCTGGAAAAACTCCAGCAGCGCGGCCTGTGGGTCGTGGGCACGGCGGGCGAGGCCGAGGTCAGCATCTATGACCAGGACCTGACCGGCCCGACGATCCTGATCATGGGCGCCGAAGGCAAAGGTATGCGCCGCTTGACCCGCGAGCATTGCGACTACCTGGTCAAGCTGCCGATGGCTGGCAGCGTCAGCAGTCTCAACGTCTCGGTCGCGACCGGCGTGTGCCTGTTCGAGGCGTTGCGCCAGCGTAGCGTGAAGGTTGCTGCCAAAAGGCCTTGAGCCACGCACAGTACCCATGTGGGAGCGAGCTTGCTCGCGATGACGGCGTATCAGTGACAGAAATGTTGACTGGCACACCACTATCGCGACCAAGCTCGCTCCCACAATGTTTTGTGTGGGGAGCATAGATTGGCGGTTGTTCAAATAATCACCAATCACCTTGCGCCTCCCTCGACCCTTCTCTACAATTGCGCCCCTTGCTGTGATGGCAGGCACTTATGTGTCTAGCGTCCACAAGTCCATAAGTGTCATTCACTCCTTGTCTGACCGTTTTTGAGCGGCAGGCTACAACCCGTAAGGAGCATTCATGCGTCATTACGAAATCATCTTTTTGGTCCACCCGGATCAAAGCGAGCAAGTCGGCGGCATGGTTGAGCGTTACACCAAGCTGATCGAAGAAGACGGCGGCAAAATCCACCGTCTGGAAGATTGGGGCCGTCGTCAACTGGCCTACGCAATCAACAATGTTCACAAGGCTCACTACGTGATGCTGAACGTTGAGTGCACTGGCAAGGCCCTGGCCGAGCTGGAAGACAACTTCCGCTACAACGATGCAGTGATCCGTAACCTGGTCATCCGTCGCGAAGAAGCCGTCACCGGCCAATCCGAGATGCTCAAGGCTGAAGAAAACCGCAGTGAGCGCCGTGAGCGTCGCGACCGTCCTGAGCACTCTGACAGCGCCGAAGGCGATGACAGCGATAGCGACAGCGACAACAGCGATAACGCTGACGAGTAATCCACGGACCTTTTAAGGAGCCAATCACATGGCACGTTTCTTCCGTCGTCGTAAATTCTGCCGCTTCACCGCTGAAGACGTGAAAGAGATCGATTACAAAGATCTCAACACTCTGAAAGCCTACGTATCCGAGACCGGCAAAATCGTTCCAAGCCGTATCACCGGTACCAAAGCTCGTTATCAGCGTCAGCTGGCCACCGCTATCAAGCGCGCCCGCTTCCTGGCCCTGCTGGCCTACACCGACAGCCACGGCCGCTGAGACCGGGCAGTCGACACGTAGCAAAGGATTGAATGCATGCGCGCCATAGCTGAGTTCATCATGCGCGGTCGTATGCAGGCCACTCTGGTAGTGGCTGGATGCGCGGCATTGCCGTTGTTGTATTGGTTGGGTGCTGCCGCGGTGAGTCTTGTGCTCCTGCGGCGCGGATTGAGGGACGCCCTGGGCGTTCTTGCTCTGGGACTGCTGCCGGCTTTGTTCTGGTGGTGGTATTCCGCTGACCCGCGGGCACTCATGGTGCTGCTGGGGTCTTCGGCGCTGGCGTTGGTATTGCGCGCCAGCGAATCCTGGAACCGCGTGCTGCTGGTCAGCATAGCGTTGGGCGTGGTGTTTTCAGTGGTGCTCGGGGTGGCTTTCGAACCCCAGATCGAGATGCTCTCGCAGGCTTTGATAAAAATCCTGCCCGAGGCCCTCGGTGATCTCTACCAGCAGATGTCGGTAGAGGAGCAGGCGCGTTTCGCGTCCCTGATTGCACCGGTCCTGACCGGCCTGATTGCGGCCTTGTTGCAAATCGTCAGTGTGCTGAGCCTGATTATCGGGCGCTACTGGCAGGCGTTGTTGTACAACCCGGGTGGTTTTGGTCGTGAATTTCGCGCCATCCGATTCCCGCTTGGGCTGGCGATGTTGCTGCTGGCGGGCATGCTTCTGGGGCCGAACTTCGGTCCACAGATGGCCATGCTCACGCCGTTGTGCAGCGTACCGCTGGTATTTGCCGCACTGGCCCTGATTCACGGGCTGGTGGCGCAAAAGCGACTGGCCAGATTCTGGCTGGTGGGGTTGTACGTCACGTTGTTGCTGTTCATGCAACTGATCTATCCGTTGCTGGTGGTCTTGGCCATCGTCGACAGCCTGATTGATTTTCGCGGTCGTATGGCGCCGAAAGACGCCGACAACGCGAACGGTGAAGGTTAAAAGTTAGAGGATTTTCACATGCAACTGATCCTTCTGGAAAAAGTCACCAACCTGGGCAACCTGGGTGACAAAGTAAACGTTAAGGCCGGCTACGGTCGTAACTACCTGCTGCCTTACGGCAAAGCCACCGCTGCGACCGCTGCCAACCTGGCTGCGTTCGAAGAGCGTCGCGCTGAGCTGGAAAAAGCCGCTGCCGACCGTAAAACTTCGGCTGAAAACCGTGCTGCCCAACTGGCCGAGCTGGAAGTGACCATCACTGCCACCGCTGGCGACGAAGGCAAACTGTTCGGTTCGATCGGTACTCACGACATCGCTGACGCACTGACCGCCTCCGGCGTTGAAGTTGCCAAGAGCGAAGTTCGTCTGCCGAACGGCACCATCCGCAACGTAGGTGAATTCGACGTGGCCGTGCACCTGCACGCCGAAGTTGAAGCCACCGTACGCGTTGTCGTGGTAGCAGCCTAAGCAACACCTGTCGGCTGGCACCCTCGGGTGCTAGCCGGTAACATCGGGCACGATCCTGTTTACAGGTCGTGCCCTTTGTCTTTCTGCAATTCCTGATTCTCACCACCAGAACCCAAGTGGCCATGAACGAAATCACCGCTCCCGAGCAATACGATCTGCAAACCGCTGCCCTGAAGGTGCCTCCGCATTCCATCGAGGCCGAACAGGCCGTGCTCGGTGGCCTGATGCTGGACAACAACGCCTGGGAACGCGTGCTCGATCAAGTCTCCGATGGCGATTTCTATCGACATGACCACCGTCTGATTTTCCGTGCGATCGCCAGGCTGGCCGATCAGAACATGCCGATCGATGTCGTGACCCTGGCCGAGCAATTGGACAAGGAGGGCCAGACGTCCCAGGTCGGCGGCCTCGGTTACCTGGGTGAGTTGGCAAAAAATACGCCGTCGGTCGCCAACATCAAGGCCTATGCGCAGATCGTGCGCGAGCGGGCCACCTTGCGCCAGTTGATCGGCATCAGCACCGAAATCGCCGACAGCGCCTTCAATCCGGAAGGCCGCACCGCCGCCGAGATCCTCGACGAAGCCGAGCGGCAGATCTTCCAGATCGCCGAGGCCCGGCCGAAGACCGGCGGCCCGGTCAGCGTCAACGACCTGTTGACCAAGGCCATCGACCGCATCGATACCTTGTTCAACACTGACAATGCCATCACCGGCCTGTCCACTGGCTACACCGACCTCGACGAGAAGACCAGCGGCCTGCAGCCGTCCGACTTGATCATCGTCGCCGGTCGTCCGTCCATGGGTAAGACCACCTTTGCGATGAACCTGGTGGAAAACGCCGTGCTGCGCAGCGACAAGGCGGTGCTGGTGTACTCCCTCGAGATGCCAGGCGAGTCGCTGATCATGCGTATGCTTTCGTCCCTGGGGCGTATCGACCAGACCAAGGTCCGTTCCGGTCAATTGGAAGACGACGACTGGCCGCGCCTGACGTCAGCGGTCAACCTGCTCAACGACCGCAAGCTGTTCATCGACGACACCGCCGGTATCAGTCCGTCGGAAATGCGCGCCCGGACCCGTCGTCTGGTGCGAGAGCACGGTGACATCGCGCTGATCATGATCGACTACCTGCAATTGATGCAGATCCCCGGTTCCAGCGGCGATAACCGGACCAACGAGATTTCTGAAATCTCCCGCTCCCTCAAGGCCCTGGCCAAGGAATTCAACTGCCCGGTGGTGGCACTTTCCCAGTTGAACCGTTCCCTGGAACAGCGCCCCAACAAGCGCCCGGTGAACTCCGACTTGCGGGAATCCGGAGCGATCGAGCAGGACGCCGACGTCATCATGTTCGTGTACCGCGACGAGGTGTATCACCCGGAGACGGAGCACAAGGGCATCGCCGAAATCATCATCGGTAAGCAGCGGAACGGCCCGATCGGCTTCATTCGCCTGGCGTTCATCGGTAAATACACCCGATTCGAGAACCTGGCGCCGGGTAGCTACAATTTTGATGATGATGAGTAACCTGTTTGGCTCCTGTGGGAGCGAGCCCCTTCTCCAGGAGGTTGCACTTCCCCTGTGGGAGCGAGCTTGCTCGCGATAGCGGCGTAACAGTTAGCACATGCATTGAATGTGCTGGCCCTTTCGCGAGCAAGCTCGCTCCCACATTTGATGTGCGGTGCGCCACCGATTTCCGACCATAGCCGTCGGAATTGGTCAAATTTTGTGCTATATTCCGCGCCCGCGATTTTTCATCTTCATACCGGTCATCGACATGCAAGCAGCCAAGCCGTTATTTGACTATCCCAAGTACTGGGCCGAATGTTTCGGCCCAGCGCCGTTCCTGCCCATGAGCAGGGAGGAAATGGATCAGCTCGGCTGGGATTCGTGCGACATCATCATCGTGACCGGTGATGCCTACGTCGATCACCCGTCGTTCGGCATGGCGATCATCGGCCGGTTGCTGGAAGCCCAGGGCTTTCGCGTCGGGATCATTGCCCAGCCGAACTGGCAGTCCAAAGACGACTTCATGAAGCTCGGCGAGCCCAACCTGTTTTTCGGTGTCGCGGCCGGCAACATGGACTCGATGATCAACCGCTACACCGCCGACAAGAAAATTCGCTCCGACGACGCCTACACCCCCGGCGGCCTGGCGGGCAAGCGACCGGACCGTGCGAGCCTGGTCTACAGCCAGCGCTGCAAGGAAGCCTACAAGCATGTGCCGATCGTGCTTGGCGGTATCGAAGCGTCGCTGCGCCGTATCGCCCATTACGATTACTGGCAGGACCGGGTGCGCAACTCGATCCTGATCGACGCCTGCGCCGACATCCTGCTCTACGGCAACGCCGAGCGGGCGATCGTCGAAGTCGCCCAGCGCCTGTCCTACGGCCACAAGATCGAAGACATCACCGATGTGCGCGGCACCGCGTTCATCCGTCGCGACACGCCGCAAGGCTGGTACGAAGTCGATTCCACGCGCATCGACCGGCCGGGCAAGATCGACAAGATCATCAACCCGTATGTGAACACCCAGGACACCGCTGCTTGCGCCATCGAGCAGGAGAAGGGGCCGGTTGAGGATCCGAGCGAAGCCAAGGTCGTACAGATCCTGGCGAGCCCGAAAATGACCCGCGACAAAACCGTGATTCGTCTGCCGTCGGTGGAAAAGGTTCGTGGCGACGCGGTGCTGTACGCCCACGCCAACCGGGTACTTCACCTGGAAACCAACCCGGGCAACGCCCGTGCCCTGGTGCAGAAGCACGGCGAGGTCGATGTCTGGTTCAACCCGCCGCCCATTCCGATGACCACCGAGGAAATGGACTACGTGTTTGGCATGCCTTACGCACGTGTTCCGCACCCGGCTTACGGCAAGGAAAAGATCCCGGCCTACGAGATGATCCGTTTCTCGGTGAATATCATGCGTGGCTGCTTCGGCGGTTGCACCTTCTGCTCGATCACCGAGCACGAAGGCCGGATCATCCAGAACCGCTCCGAAGAGTCGATCATTCGCGAGATCGAAGAGATCCGCGACAAGGTCCCGGGGTTCACCGGCGTCATTTCCGACCTCGGCGGCCCTACCGCGAACATGTACCGCATCGCCTGCAAGAGCCCGGAAATCGAATCCGCGTGCCGCAAGCCGTCCTGCGTGTTCCCCGGCATCTGCCCGAACCTCAATACCGACCATTCTTCGCTGATCCAGCTGTACCGCAGCGCCCGGGCCTTGCCTGGGGTGAAGAAGATCCTGATTGCTTCCGGCCTGCGTTACGACCTGGCGGTCGAGTCGCCGGAATACGTCAAGGAACTGGTGACCCACCACGTCGGCGGTTACCTGAAGATCGCCCCGGAGCACACCGAGGAAGGTCCGCTCAACCAGATGATGAAGCCGGGCATCGGCAGCTATGACAAGTTCAAGCGGATGTTCGAGAAGTACACCAAGGAAGCCGGGAAAGAGCAGTACCTGATTCCGTACTTCATCGCCGCTCACCCGGGCACCACCGACGAAGACATGATGAACCTGGCCCTGTGGCTCAAGGGCAATGGTTTCCGCGCTGACCAGGTGCAGGCGTTCTATCCGTCGCCGATGGCCACGGCCACCGCCATGTATCACTCGGGCAAGAACCCGCTGCGCAAGGTCACCTACAAGAGCGACGCGGTAACCATCGTCAAGAGCGAGGAACAGCGCCGCCTGCACAAGGCCTTCCTGCGTTATCACGACCCCAAGGGCTGGCCGATGCTGCGCGAAGCACTGACCCGCATGGGCCGCGCCGACCTGATCGGGCCGGGCAAGAATCAGTTGATCCCGCTGCACCAGCCGGCCACCGACAGCTACCAGAGCGCCCGGCGCAAGAACTCGACGCCGGCTGGCAGCCACAAGGTGGGCAAGGAAACCACCAAGATCCTGACCCAGCACACCGGCCTGCCACCACGCGCCAGCGATGGCGGCAACCCGTGGGACAAGCGCGAGCAAGCCAAGGCCGCGGCATTCGCCCGCAACCAGCAGGCCGCCAAGGAACGCAAGGACGCCGCCAAGGGCAAAGGTCCGAAGCCAGCGCGCAAGCCTGTCGTGCCGCGCTGATCCTTGAGCGACAACGTAAAACGCCAGCCTGAGTGCTGGCGTTTTGCTTTCTAGCGACGGTGCTGGCCGTTTGTTATCGTGGCGCCCGCCACAGCTCCTGTGCTGATAAAGATTTCACCCTCCGATTCTCAAGGACGATTCATATGAGCAGCGCTTCAACGGGCATCGGCATGGACCTGAGCTTCTCTCAGTTCATGGCCCGCAAACGCATCGAAAGCCAGATCAACCTGCCGCGCCTGTTTGCTGCCATCGACGCCGATCCTGGCATCGCCGGGGCGGGTGTGGTGTATGTCGATTCCGATTACAACGTCGTGACCCTGCGCGAATTCAAGCCCATTTGCAGCATCGCGCCCAAGCGCATCATTCTGCGCGAGGCGAAAAAATACATCGCCCCGCAGCAATTCATCGATCAGGTAAAAAGCAGTCCGCGCGAGTCCAAGCTTGGCCTTGAAGCCACCAATGCCGGCTTGTCCTGTGTCGCTGCGGTGATTGGTTGGGTGGTGGTGTTCAGTGGCAGCGTTGCGGTGCCCTTTACGGCGGGGGCCAGTGCCTTTGTCGTTGCCCTGGGCGCCGCTGCCGCGACGGCCAGCACCGCGCAATGCGTCATTGGCGGGATGCGGGTGGCCAACGAGCTGACCAATCCGACTGGCAACGATGAGATGAATGATGCTGACTGGTACAACATCGTGTCGCCGATCCTTGACGGCGTTTCCCTGGTGGGTGTCGGTGGCTCGGCCCTGACCACTGTCCGGCTGCTCAAGGCCAACAAAGCGGCCGGCACTGGGAAGAGTTGGTATCAGTTGCTCAAGGGCCTGAATCGGCAAGAGCGAAGCAAGCTGACCAAGGAGCTTTTGACGCTCAAGGACCCGAGCCTGACCGCCAAGCTACTCAAGTTGCAGCAACGCGCCGGGGCCGTGCCCAAGCGTTATTCTTCAGCTGAAATCAGGCACGCGACGCTGACCCAGATAAAGGACTCCCTCGGCGGTGCGTTGGGTGTCATAGGCAGTTATACCGGCGATGGCGCGGTGAAGACTGTTGCCGTCGGCCTGTATGAGGAATTCACGGAATGATCGGTGGCGGATCGCTGAAGAGCTTCCTTGCCCGGTATTTTCCGGTGTTCATGGGCACCATTCTACTGGGGTGCTTTTCAGGATCAACGTTGCTCGTTCTGGCCGGGACGACCTACTGGCGTGACCTGGAGCCTTCAGTCAGGGTTGACTATGTTGGCCTCGGTACCCTGGCTCTGGTGCTCGTGCTGGTCTTGGGCAACCTCATGATTGCGCGCGGGCGCACTTGGGCGATCTGGTGGGTGGCGGGTTATTTCCTGGCATGTCTGGTAGCGGTGTTGCCGATGTTTGCCTACCGGCCACATCAAGGCGTTTACCTTTTCGCTGTGCTGCTGCCGCTGTTGGGGTTGTTGTTGCTCAATAGCAAACGCCACCGCGAGATGCGCAGCAAACTGGTAGAAATCCGCCGCCAACGCGAACTCATCATCCAGGCTGCCAAGGCCGCACGCACACGCCGCTGAGTCGATTCGATACCACGGCGCCACATTTATGTGCGCCTCTTTGCACCCGAATGCGAGCATCGCGCGTTTTTAGTGCTCTACTGCCTTGAGTAGACCAAGAAAGTGTCCGGCCTGCCTGCATGGCATAAGTCTTGCGCCGCTTTCGATAACGCCCAGGCTCGCAGGAGGCACGCTGTGTCGATCCATGTCGCATTGCATCATGTCACGCATTACCGCTACGACCGCGCTGTCGAGCTCGGCCCGCAGATCGTTCGCCTGCGCCCGGCAGCCCACAGCCGTACGCGGATTCTGTCGTATGCGCTGAAGGTCTCGCCGGATCAGCACTTCATCAATTGGCAGCAGGATCCCCAGGGCAACTATCTGGCGCGGCTGGTGTTCCCCGAGAAAACCCGGGAGCTGCGGATCGAAGTCGATCTGCTGGCGGAAATGGCGGTGTTCAACCCGTTCGATTTCTTCCTTGAGCCTTACGCCGAGAAAATCCCGTTTTCCTACGCCGCCGATGAGCGCAAGGAGCTGGCGCCGTACCTGGAAACCCTGCCGCTGACGCCCAGGTTCCAGGCTTATCTGGACGGCATCGATCGCACGCCGCTGCCGGCGGTGGATTTTCTGGTGGCGCTCAACCAGCGCCTGAGCGAAGACATCAACTACCTGATCCGCATGGAGCCCGGCGTCCAGACACCGGAGCATACCCTTGAGCACGCGTCCGGTTCCTGCCGCGATTCGGCCTGGTTGCTGGTGCAGTTGTTGCGCAACCTTGGCCTGGCGGCGCGTTTCGTGTCCGGTTACCTGATCCAGCTGACCGCCGATGTGAAAAGCCTCGATGGCCCGTCCGGAACCGAGGTCGACTTTACCGACCTGCATGCCTGGTGCGAGGTGTACCTGCCCGGTGCCGGCTGGATCGGCCTGGATGCGACGTCCGGGTTGTTCGCTGGCGAAGGGCACATCCCATTGGCTTGCAGTCCCGATCCATCTTCGGCGGCGCCTATCAGTGGTTTGGTGGAACCTTGCGAGTGCGAGTTCAGCCACGAAATGTCGGTGGAGCGGATCTGGGAAGCGCCGCGAGTAACCAAGCCCTACACCGAAGAGCAATGGCAGGCGATTCAGGCACTGGGTCACCAGATCGATGCCGACCTGCTGGAGGGCGACGTGCGCCTGACCATGGGCGGCGAACCGACCTTTGTGTCCATCGATGACCCGGATGGCGCCGAGTGGAACACCGCCGCCCTCGGACCGGACAAGCGCCGGCTCTCGGCCGAGCTGTTCCAACGCATGCGCAAGCACTATGCACCCAAGGGGCTGGTGCATTTCGGCCAGGGCAAGTGGTACCCGGGCGAGCAATTGCCGCGCTGGTCGCTCAACTGCTATTGGCGGCGTGATGGGGTGCCGATCTGGCACAACAGCGCATTGATCGCCGACGAGCAGCAGGACTACGGCGCCGATGGTGAGCTGGCCGGGCGTTTTCTGACGAGTGTCGCCGAACGCCTGAAAATTCCTGCGCGATTCGTGTTCCCGGCCTACGAAGACAATTTCTATTACCTCTGGCGCGAAGGCGCATTGCCGTCGAATGTCACGGCCGAGGATCCGCGTCTGGAGGACGCGCTGGAGCGGGCACGCCTGCGCAAGGTCTTCAGCCAGGGCCTGGACAAAGTGATCGGCCAGGTCCTGCCGCTGGCCCGCACCGCCAAGGGTGATCAATGGCAAAGCGGTCGCTGGTACCTGCGGGACAACCACTGCCGATTGGTGCCGGGGGATTCGCCCCTGGGCTATCGCCTGCCATTGGCATCCCAACCTTGGGTCACGGCGGCCGAGTACCCATTCATCCATCCCACCGACCCGAACCAGGATTTGCCCGAGTTGCCCGACACCGAGCGACTGGGCCGCCACGGCGAGCCGGCGACCGAGCAGGATCGAGTCCCGGAGATCGACAAGTCCGCCGATTGGCTGACCCGCACCGCCTTCTGTGCCGAGGCCCGGGAAGGTCGGTTGTACCTGTTCATGCCACCGCTGGAGCGGGTCGAGGATTACCTGGAGCTGGTCAGCGCCATTGAGGCGACGGCCGAGGAGCTGCAATGTCCGGTGCTGCTGGAAGGCTATGAGCCACCGAGCGATCCGCGCCTGAGCAACTTCCGCATCACTCCCGATCCAGGGGTGATCGAGGTCAACGTGCAGCCATCGGCGACGTGGGATGAGTTGGTCGAGCGCACTGAGTTTCTATATGAGGAGGCGCGACAGACCCGGCTGACCACCGAGAAATTCATGATCGATGGCCGGCACACCGGCACCGGCGGCGGTAACCATTTCGTACTGGGTGGGGCGACACCCGCTGACTCACCGTTCCTAAGGCGTCCCGACCTGCTGCGCAGCCTGATCAGTTACTGGCATAACCACCCGTCGCTGTCCTACCTGTTTTCCGGATTGTTCATCGGCCCGACCTCCCAGGCGCCTCGGGTGGACGAGGCGCGCAACGACGCCTTGTACGAGTTGGAAATCGCTTTCGCGCAAATGCCCCAGCCCGGCGAGCAATGCCCGCCCTGGTTGGTCGATCGGCTGTTGCGCAACCTGTTGATCGACGTGACCGGCAACACCCATCGCGCCGAATTCTGCATCGACAAGCTCTATTCGCCGGACGGCGCCACCGGGCGTCTCGGCCTTTTGGAATTGCGGGCATTCGAGATGCCGCCTCACGCGCGCATGAGCCTGGCCCAGCAATTACTGCTGCGGGCGTTGGTGGCGCGGTTCTGGCGTGAACCCTATGCGCCAGCGAAACTGGCGCGCTGGGGCACCGAACTGCATGATCGCTTCCTGTTGCCACACTTCATCGAACAGGATTTTGCCGACGTCATCGCTGAACTGAACGCCGCTGGCTACCCCCTGCGGGCTGAATGGTTCGCCGCCCATCTGGAGTTCCGCTTCCCCAAGGTAGGCGACTACGCAGTCGGCGGTATCGAGCTGCAATTGCGCCAGGCCCTCGAGCCCTGGCATGTGTTGGGGGAGGAGGGCGCGGTGGGCGGTACCGTGCGTTATGTGGACTCGTCCCTGGAGCGCCTGCAGGTCAAGCTCAGCGGCCTGGCGCCGCAACGCTACCTGCTGACGTGCAATGGCGTGCCCGTGCCGTTGCAACCCACCGGGCGGGTCGGCGAGTTCGTCGCCGGGGTGCGTTTCCGTGCCTGGCAACCGGCCAACTGCCTGCAGCCGACCATCCCGGTGCACGCACCGCTGGTCTTCGATCTGCTCGACACCTGGATGCAACGTTCCGTGGGCGGTTGCCAGTATCACGTGGCCCATCCGGGCGGGCGCAACTACGACAGCCTGCCGGTGAATGCCAACGAAGCCGAGAGCCGGCGGATGGCGCGTTTCTTCCGTCTCGGACACACGCCGGGGAAACTTCCGATTCCCAGCCTGGCAATGGATGACGAGTTTCCTCTCACGCTCGATCTGCGACGGTTCTGAGTCTTACGCGACGCCCGGATATTTCAACTATCCGGGCGTCATGCGCTTGCGCTAGTCTCACCTTTCATTGCCGTCTGCCGAGCTTTCCATGCCTGACCTGCTTGACCGTTACCCGCTGACAACGGGCACCTATCATGAACTGCTGGACGACAGCGGCGCCGTGCGTACGCATTGGCGGCGGCTGTTCGACCAGTTGCAGCGCAGCACGCCGGCCCAGTTGGCCCAGCGCCAGGCGCTGCTGGCCCGGCAGATCCAGGAAAACGGCGTCACCTATAACGTCTATGCGGACCCGAAAGGGGCGGATCGGCCGTGGGAACTGGACCTGCTGCCCCACGTGATCGACGCGCAGGAGTGGAAGCAGCTGTCGGCCGGGATCGCCCAGCGCGCTCGCTTGCTCAATGCCGTGTTGGCCGACCTGTACGGGCCGCAGCGGCTGATCAGCGAAGGGCTGTTGCCGGCGGAGCTGGTGTTCGGTCACAACAATTTCCTTTGGCCGTGCCAGGGCATCGCGCCGCCGGACGGGATCTTCCTGCATTTGTATGCCGTGGATCTGGCGCGTACGCCCGATGGTCGCTGGTGGGTCACCGCAGATCGGACCCAGGCGCCTTCTGGGGCCGGTTATGCGTTGGAAAATCGCATGATCGTCTCGCGGGCCTTCCCCGACCTGTACCGCGACCTGAATGTACGGCACCTCTCCGGTTTCTTCCGCACCTTGCAGGAAACCCTTGCACGACAGGCGCCCAGCGATGGCGAGCCGCCGCTGGTGGTGCTGCTGACGCCAGGGCGGTTCAACGAAAGTTATTTCGAACATCTTTACCTGGCGCGCCAGCTGGGCTATCCACTGGTGGAAGGCGGTGACCTGACGGTTCGGGACGCTACGGTCTATCTCAAGACCCTCAGCGGGCTGCGGCGGGTCCACGCGATCATGCGTCGGCTCGACGACGATTTCTGCGACCCCCTGGAGTTGCGCACCGATTCGGCCTTGGGCGTGCCGGGCTTGCTGGAGGCGGTGCGCCAGGGCCGGGTGCTGGTGGCCAATGCCTTGGGCAGCGGCGTGCTGGAATCGCCGGGCCTCTTGGGGTTTCTGCCGAAGATCAACCAATTTCTGTTCGGTGAGGAACTGCTGCTGCCGTCCATCGCCACCTGGTGGTGCGGTGAACCACCGGTGCTGGCCCAGGCCTTGGAGAAACTGCCGCAGTTGTTGATCAAGCCGGCGTTTCCTTCCCAAAGCTTCAGCCCGGTGTTGGGTCGTGACCTGAACGAGGCGCAGCGCGGTCAGTTGGCGGCGCGGATACAGGCAAGGCCCTATGCCTATGTCGCCCAGGAGCTGGCGCAACTGTCCCAGGCTCCGGTCTGGCAGGCCGAAGACGGTCACATCCAGCCTCGGGCCATTGGCATGCGCGTGTATGCCGTGTCCGGGAAGGATGACTATCGGGTGCTGTCGGGGGGCTTGACCCGCGTGGCCGCCGAGGCCGACGCTGAAGTGGTGTCGATGCAGCGCGGTGGCGCCAGCAAGGACACTTGGGTGCTGGGGGAGCAAGCGCCCGGCAGTGAGCAATGGACGGCCCAGCGAACCGTAGGTGTCCACGATCTGGTTCGGCGCGATCCGTACCTGCCTTCGCGGGTGGTGGAAAACCTGTTCTGGTTCGGTCGCTACTGTGAACGCTGCGACGACAGCGCGCGGCTGCTGCGGATCATGCTGGCGCGCTATGTCGATGGCGATGACCCTCAGGCCCTGGAATCGGCGGTGTCCCTGGGCGAAAGCCTGATGCTGCTGCCCGATGAGGGCGAACTGCCCGAGCGTCTGCTGGCGGCGTTGCTGGGCGAGGACTGGTCCTTCAGCCTGCGCTCCAACCTGCAACGCTTGCAGTGGGCGGCCTCGCAGGTTCGCGGCAAGCTGTCCCGGGAAAACTGGCAGGCGCTGGTGGAATTGCAGCGCGAAGCCATGGAATTGGAAACCGAGGAGCCGGATTTCGGCGAGCTGCTGGATTTCCTCAACCGATTGGTGATGTCCCTGGCGGCGTTGTCCGGGTTTGCCCTGGATGACATGACTCGCGACGAGGGCTGGCGTTTCTTGATGATCGGTCGGCGCCTGGAGCGCCTGCAGTTTCTCAGCAGCAGCCTGGCCGCGTTTCTGCGGGGCGAAGCGGTGTTCGATCAGGCCGGGCTGGAATGGCTGCTGGAGCTGGGCAATAGCAGCATCACCTACCGCTCGCGTTACCTGGCAGTCGCGCAATTGATCCCGGTGCTCGACCTGTTGCTGCTGGACGAACAGAACCCCCACGCAGTGCTCTTCCAGTTGAAACTGGTGACCCGCACCCTCAAGCGCCTGAACGATGATTTTGGCGCGCCGAAGGACATTGCGTTGCCGGAATTGGTGGCGCGTCTTTCACGCTTTGACCTGCGCTGCCTGGAAAATCCGTTGTTCGGCGAGGCCAGCCTGCGCGCAGCCCTCGACGGGCTGGCCGATCTGTTACAGGAAGTGGCCGATGTCAGTGGCCAGGTTTCCGATCGCCTGGCCTTGCGTCATTTTGCCCACGTCGATGACGTCAGCCAGCGCACGGTGTCCGTCTGATGAACGCTCGCTACCAGATCCTCCACGACACGCATTATCACTACGACAGCCCGGTATCCCTGGCCCAGCAGCTTGCCCACCTGTGGCCGCGGCCCTGTGACTGGCAGCGTTGCACCGAGCAGCAGTTGTTGATCAGTCCGGAGCCGACCACCCGTCGCGATGAGCAGGATGTGTTTGGCAATCCGCTGACGCGCCTGGCCTTTGAACGACCCCATGACGAGTTGCTGGTCAATGCCCGCCTGAGCGTCGAGGTGCTGGCTCGCCCTGCACTGGATTTCAACCTGTCCCCCACCTGGGAGTCGACCTGCAACGCCTTGACCTACAGCGGCCGCCCTCTTGCGGCGCCGCTGCTGGATGCATGCCGCTACCGTTTCGAGTCGCCCTATGTTCACCTCAAGCGTAGCTTCGTCGAGTTTTCCGAAAGTTGCTTCCCGCCGGGGCGCCCGTTGATGCTGGGTGTCCGGGCGCTGATGGAAAAGATTTTCGAGGAGTTCACCTTCGATGCCGAGGCGACCCAGGTGGCGACGCCGCTGGTGGAGGTGCTGGAGCGGCGACGGGGCGTGTGCCAGGACTTCGCCCACCTGATGCTGGCCTGCGTGCGCTCGCGTGGGCTGGCGGCACGCTACGTGAGTGGATACCTGCTGACCCAGCCACCGCCCGGCCAACCCCGGCTGATTGGCGCCGATGCGTCCCACGCCTGGGTCTCGGTGTTTTGCCCACTGTTGGGTTGGGTGGACTTCGATCCGACCAACAACGTACAGCCAGCCCTGGAGCACATCACCCTGGCCTGGGGCCGGGATTTTTCCGATGTGTCGCCGCTACGGGGGGTGATCCTGGGGGGCGGCAGCCATGATCCCGAGGTGCGGGTGACGGTGATGCCGTTGGAGTCATGAACCGATTCCTTGTGGGAGCGAGCCTGCTCGCGATAGGGGATGAACAGTCGCATTGAAGCTGGCTGAACTAACGCCATCGCGAGCAAGCTCGTTCCCACAGGTTGTGTGTCGTATTGATAATGAGGTTTCCCCATGTTCCCGGTGTCCATCAAAGGCGTGCTGCAATCCCCCGAGGGCCTGGTCGTGCTGATGCTCAACGAGCGGGATGAATGGGAGTTGCCCGGCGGACGGATCGAGCTGGGCGAAACGGCGTCGCAGTGCCTGGCACGGGAGATCGACGAGGAACTGGCCGTTGAAGTAAGCGTGGGGGAGCCGTTGGATTCGTACTTGTTCGAGGTCATTCCCGGCAAGCATGTCTTTATTTCCACTTACCGCTGCCAATTACTGGGCGGGTTCGTGCCGACGGTCAGTCAAGAGCATAAGGAAATCGGGCTGTTCGAGCCGGGCCAATTGCCGGCCAATCTGCCATTGGGTTATCGCGCGTCGATTATCAAGGCGTTGGGGTTGTGAGGGCCGGCAGCGGGGCTGCCGACCCTGGACACAAACCGTAGGGCCGGATTGCATCACCGGGCCCGGAGGGGCTCAGGCGTCGGGCGCCTGGTCTTTCGGTGCGTCAACGTGCTCTTCTGGCGTCACTTCGCCTTCGGTATCCGGGGTCAGTGCTGCTGCTTCCTCTTCAGCTGTAGCTTTCTTGCGCTGAAGCTTTTCCTCTTTCTTCTGCTCCTTGGCCAAGTCTCTCTGACGTTTGGCGAAGGAATAATTGGGTTTAGCCATGGGCGATCCTCTGGGGTCGAAGGTGAGGTTGAGCGGCGCGTATTCTGCCCTGTATCGGGGGCGAGCCGTTAGCTGGGTTTTTGCTCGGCCCACTTTGGCTGCACCGAGGGCTGCCATTCGTCCAGTGCATCGAGCAGGTTTTGCGGTGATTCGCTCACTTGCAGCATGTCACGATGTGGCGCACGGACGAAGCCTTCACCGACGATATGATCGAGAAAACCGGTGAGTTTGCTGTAGAACCCGTTCACCTCCAGCAACCCCAGTGGCTTGCCGTGGTAGCCGAGCTGCCCCCAGGTCCAGACTTCGAACAACTCCTCCAGCGTGCCGAGGCCACCGGGCAGGGCGATGAAGGCATCGCTCAGTTCGGCCATGCGCGCCTTGCGGGCATGCATGCCGTCCACCACTTCCAGGCGGGTCAGGCCGCTGTGGCCGATTTCCTTGTCTTTGAGGCTTTGCGGGATGATGCCGATGACTTCGCCGCCGGCCGCCAGGGCCGCGTCGGCGACGATGCCCATCAGGCCCACGGCACCACCGCCGTAGACCAGGGTAAGATTTCGCTCCGCCAGCGCTCGCCCCAAGGCCTGCGCCGCTTCACGATAGGCGGGGTGGCTGCCGGTGCTGGCGCCGCAAAATACACAAACAGACGCTATGGACATGCTTTACTCCATGATCGGTAACCGATCCAGAGTAAAGCCTGGCCTGGGTTGCGCAAAGCGATTAAACCTCGCGTTGGGGTTTTTCGTAGGTGCCACTGGCGCCGCAGGCATAGGCGGCAAGCAAGCTGCACAACAGGCTGTTGAGGTTCATGATGGACGCTCCAGAGAGGTGATGGGGCCAATCATAGAGAGGTGTCATACCTCTGGCTGGTTGATTGTGTCCATCAGGCTGATAGCCTTAAGTTGTATACAATCTTTGATTCAGGTCATAGGAACTTGTCTCAAATTCAGGCAGTCTTCCCCTTTGACGGAATTTTGTTAACCATGCCTTGGAGATTCACGATGTTTGCCAAACTTGTTGCAGTATCCCTGTTGACGCTGGCCAGCAGCCAACTGATGGCAGCGGAGTGCAAGACCACCATCGACTCGACCGACCAGATGTCCTTCAACACCAAGGCCATCGAGATCGACAAGAGCTGCAAGACCTTCACCGTTGAGCTGACGCATTCGGGCAGCCTGCCGAAAAACGTCATGGGCCATAACTGGGTGCTGAGCAAAGAGGCTGACATGCAGCCGATCGCCACCGATGGTTTGGCCGCTGGCGTCGACAAGAACTACCTGAAAGAAGGTGATGCTCGCATCATCGCCCACACCAAAATCATTGGTGCCGGGGAGAAAGACTCGGTGACTTTCGACGTATCGAAACTCGATGCCGCTGAAAAATACGGTTTCTTCTGCTCGTTCCCAGGCCACATCTCGATGATGAAAGGCACCGTTACCCTGAAGTAATCCGCTTCAGGCACAAAAAAGCGCCCCCGTGCAGGGCGCTTTTTTTGTGTCCGGCAATAACCGCACCTCCTGTGGGAGCGAGCTTCATCTGACACAAATTCTGTGTTTGATGAAGACCCCTGTGGGAGCGAGCTTGCTCGCGATGGCGTCAGCTCAGGCACCTTCGAAGTTACGGCGCGTAGGGCATCACCCGCTTGTGCTCGGTCTTGCGATAGGTTTCGCAAATGATCTTGAACGCCTCGTCCCGCACCGGCTTGCCGTGCAGGAACGCGTCGATCTCGGCATAGGTCACGCCGTGGGAGGCTTCGTCCGGCTTGCCTGGCGACAGGTCTTCGAGATCGGCGGTCGGGATTTTTTCCACCAGCGATTCCGGCGCGCCAAAGTCACGGGCGATGGCCCGGACCTGGTTTTTCACCAGGCCGCTCAACGGCGCCAGGTCGCAGGCGCCGTCGCCGAACTTGGTGAAGAAGCCCATCACCGCTTCGGCTGCGTGGTCGGTGCCGATCACCAGGCCCTGCTCGGTCCCCGCGATGGTGTATTGCGCCACCATGCGCATCCGCGCCTTGGTGTTGCCCAGCACGAAGTCCCGCGAGACCGCCGCCTTGCCTTCGAATGCCGCGACTTGCTCGGCCAAGGCCTTGACCGCCGGACCGATGTTGACGGTATGGCGCTCGTCGGGGTCGATGAAGTCCACACAGGCTTGTGCCTCATGCTCGTCGAACTGGGTTTCGTACGGCAGGCGCACGGCGATGAACTTGTAGGCCGCGTTACCGGTTTTCTCCCGCAGCTCGCGCATGGCACGCTGGGCAAGCAGACCGGCGGTCAACGAGTCGACCCCGCCACTGATGCCCAGGACGAGGGACTTGAGCCCGGAGTTGACCAGGCAATCCTGAATAAAGCTCACCCGGCGGGCGATTTCGGCCTTGAGGGCGGCGTCATCGGTGAACGGTGGCTGGACCTTGAGCTGTTCAGCAATCTCACGCTGTACGGCTTGCATGAATTCACTCCTTGCTTGATGTGTCAGAAAGGGCGGCAGGTACTTGGAAAACGTGTCGCATGTAGGCGACGAAATTCGGGTCTTTGCAGTGGGTCTTGCCGGGCTCGTCTGAAATCTTGGCCACGGGTTGCCCGTCACAGCTGATCATTTTAAGCACGATGCTCATCGGCTCTACACCTGGAATGTCACAAGTCAGGTTGGTACCAATACCGAAGCTGACATTAATGCGACCACGCAACGCCCGAAAAATCTCCAGGCATTTGGGCAATGTCAGGCTATCGGAGAACACCAGGGTCTTGCTCATCGGGTCGATGCCGAGCTTGTGATAGTGAGCGATGGCTTTTTCGGCCCAGATCACCGGATCACCGGAGTCATGGCGCAAGCCGTCGAACAGCTTGGCGAAGAACAGATCGAAGTCCTTCAGGAACGCGTCCATGGTGATGCAGTCGGTCAGCGCGATCCCCAGCAGGCCACGATACTCGCGCACCCAGCAATCGAGGGCGGCGATCTGGCTGTCGATCAGCCGCGGGCCCAGTTGTTGGTGGGCCATGATCCATTCATGGGCCATGGTGCCCAGGGGTTTCATATCCAGCTCTCGGGACAGGTGCACGTTGCTGGTGCCGACGAAACGTCCGGGGAAGTCGTGCTTGAGCACATTCACGACTTCTTCCTGGACGCGGTAAGAAAACCGGCGGCGGGTGCCGAAGTCGGCGACTTGCAGTTCGGCCAATTCGTCGGTACTGGCGTTGGCCGTCAGCCAGTCGAACTTGCGATACAACTGTTCCCGCGCCTGCTCCAGGACAACTTCACGGTAGCGATAGCGGTTGCGTACTTCGCTGACAATGGCCAGCAACGGCACTTCGAACAGAATCACATGCAACCACGGCCCGCGCAGGCGGATAAACAGCTCGCCATTGTCGATGCCGGTGTGGACGTAGCGCAGGTTGAAGCGAAACAGGCCTAGGAAACGCAGGAAGTCCGGCTTCAGAAAGCTGATGCGTTCCAGGAAGCCCAACTGGTCGGCGCTCAGGCTCAGCTCGGCCAGGCGTTCGATCTGGAAGCGGATCTCCGCCAGATACGGTCGCAAGTCCTCGCTGTTGCGGCAGCGAAACTCCCATTCGACTTCGACGTTGGGGTAGTTGTGCAGCACCGCCTGCATCATCGTCAGTTTGTAGAAGTCGGTGTCGAGCAGGTTCTGCACGATACGATCGGCAAACACACTCTCGCTCATAACGGGAATCTCCAGACAGGCCGCTGCGGTGGGCAGCGGGGTGCAGCGGTTGTGTTGAGGGGGTTAGTGGCGCATATCACTCATGATGATTGCCAGTTTTTTTTGGTCACTGGGGCTTTTTTGGCAAAGAGAGTTATCTGTGGCTTATTGCTGCGGTGTATCCGCGCTCTCGATCTGCTCCAACATCCACTCCACGAAAAGCCGCACCTTGGGCACTTCCGCCGAGTGCTCGGGGTAGGCCAGGTAATAAGCATTGGTGCTTGGCATCGCATGCTGCCAGGGGATGATCAGTTTGCCGTCGGCCAGTTCTTCTTCCACCAGGAACTTCGGCAGCAGGGCGACGCCGCAGCCGACCTGGGCGGCACGGATGCACATGTAGAAGGTCTCGAAGCGTGGCCCGTGGTAGCTGTGTTCGGTGTGGTAGCCCTGGCTGTCGAACCAATCGTGCCAGGCTTGGGGGCGCGAGGCATTTTGCAACAGCACCAGGTCGGCCAGTTGGGTCGGGTCGGTGAAGGGCTGGTCCGGCAGGCTGCCCGGCGCGCAGACCGGCACCAGCTCTTCGCCGAACAGCTTCAGCGATTCGGTGCCGGCCCGCGAGCCTTGGCCGAAGTAGAACGCCAGGTCGCTGCGCCCTTGCAGCAAGTCGTCGGCTTCCTGCTCGCTGCACAGATCCAGATGAATCGTCGGATGCCGCAGGCGCCAGCCCTTCAGGCGCGGGACCAGCCAGCGCGCACCGAAGGTTGGTGGTGTAGATACTCGCAGGACTTCGGTGTCGCCACCGTAGGAACGCAGGTAGTGAGTGGACATTTCTACCTGTGTGAGGATTTTTCGCACCTCTGCCAAGTACAAATCCCCTGCTGGTGTCAGCTGCAAACGGCGGCGCACGCGCCGGAACAGCAGGTGCTGCAGCAATTCTTCCAGTTGCGCGACCTGTTTGCTGACAGCGCTCTGGGTCAGGTTCAGCTCTTCGGCGGCGCGGGTGAAGCTCAGGTGACGGGTCACCGCTTCAAAGCACTGCAGCGCCGTGATCGACGGCAGGTAGCGTTTATTGAGCATGATGAGGCCTTATTTCTTGTCGCTCTGCTTATCTGGGGAGGGGCAGCATGAATAAACGGAATGATATCTCGCTTAAAGGTCGTTTGTTGGCAAGACTCAGGCCAGCTACAACTACAGGTCTGATCAGCCGTGATCGTCCGGCTGCCAATCCTTTGTCTTTCGTTTGAGGAAATCCCCATGGTTGCTGCATTGCTTGATCGTCTGGGCGTTAGCCCGGCCCTGTACCAGAACGGCGCACAACCGGTGCATTCGCCCATCGATGGCAGCCGCATCGGTGCCGTGAACTGGGAAGGTGCCGCCGAGGTCGAGCAACAAGTCAGTCGCGCCGAACATGCCTTCGATCTATGGCGCCAAGTGCCGGCCCCGCGTCGTGGCGAGTTGGTCCGTCAGTTCGGCGATCTGCTGCGCGAGTACAAGGCCGATCTCGGTGAGTTGGTGTCGTGGGAAGCCGGCAAGATCACCCAGGAAGGCCTGGGTGAAGTGCAAGAGATGATCGACATCTGCGATTTCGCCGTCGGCCTGTCCCGTCAGTTGTACGGCCTGACCATCGCCTCCGAGCGTCCAGGCCACCATATGCGTGAGTCCTGGCACCCGCTGGGCGTGGTCGGGGTGATCAGCGCCTTCAACTTCCCCGTCGCGGTCTGGGCTTGGAATACCACGCTGGCCCTGGTGTGCGGCAACGCGGTGATCTGGAAACCGTCGGAAAAAACGCCGCTCACCGCCCTGGCGTGCCAGGCGCTGTTCGAGCGTGTGCTGAAAAACTTCAGCGATGCGCCACCCTACCTGAGCCAGGTGATCATTGGTGGGCGTGATGCCGGTGAAGCGTTGGTGGACGATCCGCGCGTGGCGTTGATCAGCGCCACCGGCAGCACCCGCATGGGCCGTGAAGTGGCGCCGAAAGTCGCCGCGCGCTTTGCCCGCAGCATTCTGGAGTTGGGCGGCAACAATGCGATGATCCTGGCCCCGAGCGCCGACCTGGACATGGCCGTGCGCGCCATCCTGTTCAGCGCCGTCGGCACCGCCGGCCAGCGTTGCACCACCCTGCGCCGGCTGATTGCCCATGAATCGGTGAAAGAAGAGATCGTCACCCGTCTCAAGGCCGCCTATTCGAAAGTGCGCATCGGCCATCCGCTGGAAGGCAACCTGGTCGGGCCGCTGATCGACAAGCACAGCTTCGACAACATGCAGGATGCCTTGGAGCAGGCCTTGAGCGAAGGCGGGCGGGTGTTCGGCGGCAAGCGTCAACTCGAGGATCAGTTCCCGAATGCCTACTACGTGTCTCCGGCCATCGTCGAGATGCCGGAGCAGAGTGACGTCGTGCGCAGCGAAACCTTCGCACCGATCCTGTATGTGGTCGGCTACAAGGACTTCGCCCAGGCCCTGCAGTTGAACAATTCCGTGCCCCAGGGCCTGTCGTCATGCATCTTCACCACCGACGTGCGTGAGGCCGAACAGTTCATGTCGGCGGTGGGCAGCGACTGCGGCATCGCCAACGTCAACATCGGCCCGAGCGGCGCGGAAATCGGCGGCGCCTTTGGCGGTGAGAAAGAGACCGGCGGCGGCCGCGAATCCGGCTCCGACGCCTGGCGCGGCTACATGCGCCGCCAGACCAACACCGTGAACTACTCGCTGGAGTTGCCGTTGGCGCAGGGGATTACCTTCGACTGAGGTCGTTTGGGCCGGCTCTTCAACTCATGAAGATCCCCGGTGGGAGCGAGCTTGCTCGCGATGACGGCGGCACATCCAATAGGGAAGTGACTGAAGGACCGCTATCGCGAGCAAGCTCGCTCCCACACTGAATAGTGTGATGGTTGGGTTTCATTTCCGGAGTCTGGCAATGCCGTTACGCGAAGAATGTCTGTGGGAAAAGCTGACGCCGCAAAGGCCCGAAAACACTGCGCTGACGGGCGAAATCACCGTCGATGTCTGTGTGATCGGTGCCGGTTTCACCGGCCTGTCGGCAGCGGTGCACTTGCTGGAACAGGGCAAGCGTGTTGCCGTGTTGGAGGCCCATCGGGCCGGGCACGGTGGATCGGGACGTAACGTCGGCCTGGTGAACGCCGGCCTGTGGATTCCGCCGGACGACATCGAGGCCGGCTTCGGCGAAGCGGTGGGCAGCCAGCTCAACCGCATGCTGGGCGCCGCGCCAGCATTGGTGTTCAGCCTCGTCGACAAATACAACATCGATTGCCAACTGCGCCGCGAAGGCACCTTGCACATGGCCCATAACGCCAGGGGCGAGGCGGACCTGCGCAGTCGCGAAGAACAATGGAAACGCCGCGGAGCCCCGGTGGAATTGCTCACCGGCCAGGTCTGTGCCGAGGCCACTGGCACATCGAAAATCGCCGCGGCTTTGCTCGATCGGCGCGCCGGTACACTCAACCCGATGGCCTATACCAGCGGGTTGGCCAAGGCGGCGAAGGACCTGGGTGGCCAGTTGTTCGACCATTCACCTGTGACACGCCTGGAGCGTCAGGGCCAGCGCTGGTCGGTGCAGACCGCCCAGGGTTCGGTGCTGGCCGAGCAGGTGGTGATCGCCTCCAACGCCTATACCGAAGGCGACTGGACCGAGCTGCGGCGTAATTTCTTCCCCGGTTATTACTACCAGGTGGCCTCCGTCCCGCTGACCGATGAGGCGGCCCGACGCATTCTGCCGGGTGGGCAAGGTTCGTGGGATACGCGCCAGGTGTTGAGCAGCATCCGTCGGGACAAGGACGGTCGGTTACTGCTGGGAAGCCTGGGCAATGGCAATCGCAAGCCGACCTGGTTCCTCAAGGCCTGGGCCGACCGGGTGCAACAGCACTATTTCCCCTACCTCAAGCCGGTGGAGTGGGAATGCACCTGGACCGGTTGCATCGCCTTCACGCCCGATCATCTGATGCGCCTGTTCGAACCTGCGCCGGGCCTGGTGGCCGTGACTGGCTATAACGGTAGGGGCGTGACCACCGGTACGGTGGTGGGCAAGGCCTTCGCCGATTACCTGTGCCACGGTGACACCAAGGCGCTGCCGATTCCCTTCGCGCCCATGCAGCCATTGGCCGGGGTGGGCTTGCGCAGTTGTTTGTATGAGGCGGGTTTTTCGTTGTATCACGCGGGCCAGTGCCTGCGGATCGTGATTTGAGTGTTGAAAAATGTTGCCGGAACCGACGTTTTCCGGCGCAGCGTCTAGCCTGTTATGGTGCGGGTTGTAGCAGTCGCGCACCGACAGTGTGCAGTTCGGTGACGTAGGTTGTTACACAGTGGTTGCACGTCGTTTCATGCGATGGTTGCAATGATGGCTCATGGAGGGTTTTACCTAATTAGATGAAAGGTTGCACCTCGTGCGGTTTAGACGGTTGCACGCCCCATGAAAAAGGGCCCGAAACAGTCGAAATAACAATAAAGCAGCGACTTTTTTCAGAATAAAAAACCGATGGCACGGCCCTTGCTCTTAGCTTCTCAGTGAAATGAAGTCGCAGTGCCAACTAAAAAAAACCTTGGAGCACCACCTCATGTCCCAGACGTTTTACAAGAAAGGCTTTCTGGCCCTCGCAGTGGCAACTGCGCTGGGTGTTTCTGCGTTTGCACAGGCCGACATCAAGATCGGCGTAGCGGGTCCCATGACAGGCGCCAACGCGGCATTTGGCGAGCAGTACATGAAGGGTGCACAGGCCGCGGCAGACGAGGTCAATGCCAAGGGCGGCGTGAACGGCGAGAAGATCGTGCTGGTCAAGGGCGATGACGCTTGCGAACCGAAGCAGGCCGTTACGGTAGCCAAGGACCTGACCAACCAGAAAGTGGCGGGTGTGGTCGGTCACTTCTGCTCTTCGTCGACCATCCCGGCCTCCGAGATCTACGACGAAGCAGGCATCATCGCCATCACCCCGGGTTCTACCAACCCGGCTGTTACCGAGCGCGGCCTGAGCGCCATGTTCCGTATGTGCGGGCGTGACGACCAGCAAGGCATCGTCGCCGGCGACTACATCGTCGACGTGCTCAAGGGCAAGAAAGTCGTCGTGCTGCACGACAAGGACACCTACGGCCAGGGCCTGGCGGATGCGACCAAGGCGCAGTTGGAAAAACGTGGCGTGAAGCCGGTGCTGTATGAAGGCCTGACCCGTGGTGAAAAAGACTTCAGCACCATTGTCACCAAGATCCGCGGCGCCGGTGCCGATGTCGTGTACTTCGGTGGCCTGCACCCGGAAGCCGGGCCCCTGGTTCGTCAACTGCGTGAGCAAGGCCTCAAGGACGTCAAGTTCATGTCCGACGACGGTATCGTGACCGACGAACTGGTCACTACCGCTGGCGGCCCGCAATTTGTCGACGGCGTGCTGATGACCTTCGGTGCCGACCCGCGCCTGCTGCCAGACAGCAAGGCCGTGGTGGACGCATTCCGTGCCAAGGGCACTGAGCCGGAAGGTTACACCCTGTACGCCTACGCTTCGGTCCAGACCCTCGCGGCTGCCTTCAATGGCGCCAAGAAAAACGACGGTGAAGCCGCAGCCAAGTGGCTCAAGGCCAACTCGGTCCAGACGGTAATGGGCAAGAAGGAGTGGGACGCCAAGGGCGACCTGAAAGTCTCCGACTACGTGGTTTACGAGTGGGACAAGGAAGGCAAATATCACCAATTGGAAAAACAGAAGTGATTTGAAGGGATGACCGGCCTGCGGCAAGGGAGCCCGCTTCCTTGCCGCAGAGACTGTGTTCACCCTTTGCGGATTGGCATTAGCCAAAAGGCCCGTCTGTTTTTTCTCTACGAGCCGCACATCTTCGGGGGCGCGGAGCCTCGGGCTCGTCGTCGCGCCCTCCGAGGTTGTGCAGTCTCTCCAATTGCGTGAGATTGCGTTATGGATGGTATTTTCCTGCAGCAACTGGTCAACGGCCTGACCCTCGGGTCGGTCTATGGCCTGATCGCCATCGGCTACACAATGGTCTATGGCATCATCGGCATGATCAACTTCGCCCATGGCGAGGTTTACATGATCTCTGCGTACCTCGCGGCGATCAGTCTGGCTCTGCTGGCATACTTCGGTATTGAATCCTTCCCTCTACTGATGCTCGGCACACTGGTCTTCACCATCGTCGTCACGGCGGTGTATGGCTGGGTCATCGAGCGTGTCGCCTACAAACCCTTGCGTAACTCCACCCGACTGGCACCGCTGATCAGCGCCATCGGTATTTCGCTGATCCTGCAAAACTACGCACAGATCGCCCAGGGCGCGAAGCAGCAAGGCGTCCCCACCCTGCTGACGGGGGCCTGGCGCGTCGAAGTCGGCACGGGCTTCGTACAACTGACTTACACCAAGGTCTTCATCCTGGTCGCAGCGTTTGCCGGGATGGCCCTGCTGACCTACGTCATCAAGTACACCAAGCTCGGCCGCATGTGCCGCGCGACCCAGCAAGACCGCAAGATGGCCTCGATCCTGGGGATCAATACCGACCGGGTGATTTCCTACGTGTTCATCATCGGTGCCGCGATGGCGGCCCTGGCCGGCGTGCTGATCACCATGAACTACGGCACGTTCGACTTTTATGCCGGATTCATCATCGGCATCAAGGCATTCACCGCAGCGGTACTCGGCGGGATCGGCTCACTGCCTGGTGCGATGCTCGGCGGGATCATTCTCGGGATCTCCGAGTCGCTGTTCTCCGGCCTGGTCAACTCGGACTACAAAGACGTCTTCAGCTTCTCGCTGCTCGTTCTCGTTCTGGTCTTTCGGCCTCAAGGTCTGCTCGGCCGTCCTCTTGTGTCGAAGGTGTAAGCGATGTCATCAACCACTAAAAAAACCATTGATCTCAAAAGAAGCCTGGTTGACGCGATTCTTGCCGGTCTTGTCGCCTTGATTGTGTTCGGCCCGATTGTCGGCGTGGTCCTGGACGGCTACGGCTTCAACCTGCAACCGACCCGTGTGGCATGGATTGTCGCCATCGTCATGGCTGGTCGCTTTGCCCTGGGCCTGTTCCTGCAAACGCCCAAGGGCCTGAAAATTCTGGAAGGCTTCGAAAGCACCGGTTCCGGGGTTCATGTACTGCCGCCTGATTATAAAACCCGGTTGCGCTGGATCATCCCGCTGGTGATCGTCATCGCCGTGGTGTTCCCGTTCTTCTCCAATTCATACCTGCTGGGCGTGGTCATCCTTGGGTTGATCTACGTGCTGCTGGGGTTGGGCTTGAACATTGTGGTCGGCCTGGCCGGTCTGCTCGACCTGGGCTACGTGGCGTTCTACGCCATTGGTGCCTATGGACTGGCGCTCGGCTATCAGTACCTGGGGCTGGGGTTCTGGACGGTGCTGCCACTGGCTGCGATCACGGCGGGGCTGGCCGGTTGCATCCTCGGTTTTCCGGTGTTGCGCTTGCATGGTGACTATCTGGCGATCGTGACTCTGGGCTTCGGTGAAATCATCCGGTTGATCCTCAATAACTGGCTGAGCCTGACCGGTGGCCCGAACGGCATGCCGGCACCGTTGCCAACCTTTTTCGGTCTGGAGTTCGGTAAAAGAGCCAAGGACGGCGGTGTCCCGTTCCATGAGTTTTTCGGCATCGCCTACAACCCGGACGTGAAGTACTACTTCATCTACGCGGTGTTGTTCCTTGTCGTACTGGCCGTGTTGTACATCAAGCATCGCCTGACCCGCATGCCGGTCGGTCGTGCCTGGGAGGCCTTGCGTGAAGATGAGATCGCCTGCCGCTCAATGGGCCTGAACCACGTCCTGGTCAAACTCTCGGCATTCACCATCGGTGCCTCGACGGCCGGCCTGGCCGGGGTGTTCTTCGCCACTTACCAAGGTTTCGTCAACCCGACATCGTTCACCTTCTTCGAATCGGCGCTGATCCTCGCCATCGTGGTGCTGGGCGGCATGGGCTCGACCATTGGCGTGGTGATTGCGGCCTTCGTGCTGACCGTCGCCCCGGAACTGCTGCGCGGCTTCGCGGAGTACCGTGTGCTGCTGTTCGGAATACTGATGGTGTTGATGATGATCTGGCGCCCTCGCGGCCTGATCCGCATCAGTCGCACGGGTGTGACGCCGCGTAAAGGAGTAGCGCCATGAGCGAAGTCGTACTCTCTGTCGAAAACCTGATGATGCAATTTGGTGGGATCAAGGCCCTCAATGACGTCAGCCTGCAAGTCAAACGCAACTCGATCTTCGCCCTGATCGGCCCCAACGGCGCGGGCAAGACCACGGTGTTCAACTGCCTGACCGGGTTCTACAAGGCCACGGGCGGCAAAATCGAACTCAATGTGCGTGGTGAGCAGACCGATGTCATCAAGTTGTTGGGCGAGGCGTTTCGTCCGACGGACTTTGTATCGCCGAAATCCTTCGCCAGCCGGATGTACTACAAAATGTTCGGCGGCACCCATCTGGTGAACCGCGCCGGCCTGGCGCGCACTTTCCAGAACATTCGCCTGTTCAAGGAAATGTCGGTGCTGGAAAACCTGCTGGTGGCCCAGCACATGTGGGTCAACCGCAGTCTGGTGGCGGGCATCCTCAACACCAAGGGCTACCGCAAGGCTGAAAGCGATGCCCTGGACCATGCCTTCTACTGGCTGGAGGTGGTGGACTTGGTGGATTGTGCCAACCGCCTCGCCGGGGAGCTTTCCTACGGTCAGCAGCGCCGTCTGGAAATTGCCCGGGCCATGTGCACCCGTCCGCAGATCATCTGCCTCGACGAACCGGCCGCAGGCCTCAACCCTCAGGAAACCGAAGCGCTGAGCGCAATGATCCGGCTGCTGCGCGACGAGCACGATCTGACCGTGGTGCTGATCGAACACGACATGGGCATGGTAATGAGTATTTCCGACCACATCGTGGTGCTGGACCACGGCACGGTGATCGCCGAGGGCGGTCCCGAGGCGATTCGCAACGACCCGAAAGTGATTGCGGCCTACCTGGGTGCCGACGAAGAGGAGCTGGTATGAGTGGACCTATCCTCGAACTCAAGGAACTGGACGTGTTCTACGGGCCGATCCAGGCCTTGAAAAAAGTCTCGCTGCACATCGGCGAAGGCGAGACCGTGAGCCTTATCGGCTCCAACGGTGCCGGCAAGTCCACGCTGCTGATGTCGATTTTCGGCCAGCCGCGAGCGGCGAGCGGGCAGATCATCTACCAGGGCGTGGACATCACCCACAAATCGTCCCACTACATCGCGTCCCACGGCATCGCGCAGTCGCCGGAAGGGCGGCGGGTATTCCCTGACATGACCGTCGAGGAAAACCTGCTGATGGGCACCATCCCCATCGGTGACAAGTACGCCAGTGAAGATATGCAGCGTATGTTCGAACTGTTTCCGCGACTCAAGGAGCGGCGCAACCAGCGGGCCATGACCATGTCTGGCGGCGAGCAGCAAATGCTCGCCATCGCCCGGGCGTTGATGAGCCGGCCGAAGTTGTTGCTGCTCGACGAGCCGAGCCTGGGGCTGGCACCGATCGTGGTGAAACAGATCTTCGCTACCCTGCGTGAATTGGCGGCCACCGGCATGACCATCTTCCTGGTGGAGCAGAACGCCAACCACGCCCTCAGGCTGTCGGACCGAGCCTATGTGATGGTCAACGGTGAAATCCGTCTGACCGGCACCGGCAAGGAGCTGCTCGCCAACGAAGAGGTGCGCAACGCGTATCTGGGCGGGCATTGAGGCGGGTGCAGCAATGACAAAGCCCGGCGAGTGATCGCCGGGTTTTTTATTTCCGGAATCCACCGCTAAATCCCTGTGGGAGCGAGCTTGCTCGCGATAGCGGAGCGTCAGTCACTTGATGGGGCGCTGACCCACCGCCTTCGCGAGCATGCTCGCTCCCGCAGGGATTTTCTTTGTAGTGAAGAATTGTGGACAACAATCCTGAACCCTTGCCAAACCGCGACATAAAGTCGCCGCAAATAGTTGTTTTGTCACAGTTTTGACTTGTCCCCGTTTGCTGTGGAGCCGACTGTGGGTAACGTGGGAGTATCTGGCTGAAAGCCTTTCAAACCGTGGCCTCCAGGCCTGTGGTTGTTTTTTGAACAGTGGTTTTTGATCGGGCTGGAGCGAGGCTTGTCAACCCTTTTATGCACAGCGCCAAGGGCGCGAAAATTTGTCGGCAAGCCTGTGGATAAGTCTGTGACTAAACTCTGGAAAGACCGCGCTGAGGGCCGCCGTTACTGGCTTGGAGCCATCGCTCCCTGAGCTGTGGCTTATAGCAGAAAACTTTAGCTGCACAACCCGCGTTGTGCGGTCAAGGGAAAATAAATTTCAAATGCCCCGCAAAGCCTTGTGCACAGCGGCTTGCAGCGTTTGCACTTGCCCCCGATTACTGTGGACGTGCCTGTGGATAAGGTGCGGGCAATTGGCTGCAAGCCTTGTCTGATAAGGCTTGGCGGCAATTGATTGTTTTATGAACAGCTACTGGGCCAAAAGCTTGTTCCCGCAAGCCTTGCCGGTAGCGTGTCAGGCCGGGCATGCTGTTGGCCGATTTCCATTCAAATGGCTGCCTTAAGCCCGAAGCAAGGAGAACACGATGTCCAACACCCTGTTTATCACCGGTGCGACGTCCGGTTTTGGTGAAGCCTGTGCCCGTCGTTTTGCCGAGGCTGGCTGGAAGCTGGTGCTGACCGGTCGTCGTGAAGAACGCCTCAATGCCCTGTGCGCCGAGCTGTCGAAGCAGACTGAGGTCCATGGCCTGGTGCTGGATGTGCGTGATCGCAAGGCCATGGAAGAAGCCATTGCCAACCTGCCGCCGTCTTTCGCCACGTTGCGCGGGCTGATCAACAACGCCGGCCTGGCCCTGGGCGTTGACCCGGCGCCCAAGTGTGACCTCGATGATTGGGACACGATGGTCGACACCAACGTCAAAGGCCTGATCTATAGCACTCGCCTGTTGCTACCACGGTTGATCGCCCACGGTCGTGGCGCCGGGATCATCAACCTAGGCTCCATCGCCGGCAGCTACCCGTACCCGGGCAGCCATGTGTATGGCGCGAGCAAGGCGTTCGTCAAACAGTTCTCCCTGAACCTGCGCTGCGACCTGCAAGGTACCGGGGTGCGGGTGAGTAATATCGAGCCGGGCCTGTGCGAGAGCGAATTCTCTCTGGTGCGTTTCGGCGGCGATCAGGAGCGCTACAACGCCACCTACGCCGGGGCCGAGCCGATCCAGCCGCAGGACATTGCCGACACCATCTTCTGGGTGCTCAACACACCAGCGCACATCAATATCAATAGCCTGGAGCTGATGCCGGTAAGCCAGACCTGGGCCGGGTTTGCCATCGAGCGCAACAAGGCATAGAGGCGTTACGCCAGATAATCGGCCAACCCGCGGTAGCAGGTCAGCAGGTGATACGGCGTGGTGGACGGCATGTCCCGACGGCTGACGATGCCATCGGCGTCCAGGCATTCGTTCCAGCCCTTGGCGTGCAGGAAATGTTGCTGCAGCGCCTGCAATTGATGCAGCAACACCGCTTGGCTACCCGGGCGCAATGTGAGTGCGCGCAGGTACTCGGCCTGGGCCCAGATGCGCTGGGTTGCGTCTCGAGGGGCAGCGGGCGACACCAGGCTCAGCATGGCGCAGACAGCGCCGGACTGTGGGTTCACGCCTTGTTGCTCGGTGAGGCCGAAGCTGCGCTCCAGGGCGGTGTGCAACTTGCCGTCGCGCAGCAGGGGCGAGGAGGCCAACAGGAAATACCACTCGAACTGGTGCCCCGGCTCGAACCAGTTATCCACAGCCTTGAGCGGTTTCTCCATCATGACGCGCTGTTGCGGGTCGATGAAACGCTTGAACATGCCGTCGCACAGGCTCAGCAGCGCCTGGCGGACGTTGGCGTCTTCGCGAACCGAGAGGGTGGCGAGGAAGGCTTCGGCCAAGTGCATCAAAGGGTTTTGCAACGGGCCGGATCCGAGCGTCGACCAATCGCGCTTGAGGCTGGCTTCGTAGAGGCCGTCTGCGCTGGCAAAGCGTCGGGCGATGACTTTCAGGGCGGCGTTGAGTACCGATTCCACCAGCGGCTCGCGGACTTTGCCCCAGTAATGGGCGCAGGCGAACAGGATGAAGGCGTGGGTGTAGAGGTCTTTGCCGGTGTCCAGCGGCGTGCCTTGCGGGTCGATGCTGTAGAACCAGCCGCCGTGCTCGGCATCGTGGAAATGCCGTTGCAGCGAGCGGAACAGGGCGCCAGCTCGTTCCTCGGCCTGGGGCACTTCGCCGATCAGGCTGGCGAACACATACAACTGTCGCGCACAGGCCATGGCGCGGTAACGCTGGGGGGGCAGCGGCGTGTGTTCGGCGTCCAGGGATTCATAGGGCAATGCCAATTCGGCATTCCAGCCCGGGCCTAGCCACATTGGTACGATCACGTCGTGAAAATGCTGACGCACCGTGGCGAACAGGGCGGTCAATTCAGGCTGAGGGGCGGGGCGGGAAGCATCAGGCATTGGCGGACGTCGTCACGGCAGGGGGCGATTGCGCGACATGGTAGCAGAGTGACCGACTCCAGAGAGGTGGTGCCTGTAAGTCCGTCATCGCGAGCAAGCTCGCTCCCACAGGGGCCGGTGTACCCCGACCAAACTGTGGAAGCAGGCTGGCTTCTACCAGGGCCGGTGTACCCCGATCAAGCTGTGGAAGCAGGCTGGCTTCTACAAGGGCCGGTGTACACCGACCAAACTGTGGGAGCGAGCTTGCTCGCGATAGCGGCCGGGCAGGCGCTAAAGAATCAGCCCGCCAACAACCAAACCCCAGTCGCCGCCGAAGCCGCCCCGGCCAGCCGCACCAGAGGTGCAGCCGCGCGCGGCAACACGCGAACCAGGGCGAAACCTGCTCCATGCAGCGCCGCCGTGGCCGCGACGAACCCTGCCGCATAGGCCCACGGGCTCGACATGGCTGGCAGCTCCAAACCGTGGGCCACGCCATGGAACAGCGCAAACACGGCCGTTGCAGCAACCGCCAGGCTCAACGGCGGACGTACCGCCAATGCCACCGCCAGGCCGAGGGCCAGCACCGAAGCGGCAATCCCACTTTCCAGCGCCGGCAGGTTCATGCCTTCAAAGCCCAGCGAACCGCCGATCAGCATGGCGGCAACGAAGGTGCATGGCAGCGCCCAGCGCGCGGCACCTTGTTGCTGCGCGGCCCACAAACCAACTGCCAGCATTGCCAGCAAATGATCGAGCCCGCCGATGGGATGGCCGAGGCCGGCGATCAGGCCATTGTCGCCATGGCCGGGGTGGGCGAAGGCCAGGGCCGGCGTCAGCAGCAGGGCGAGGGCGCCGAGGATGCGTTTGAATGTCATGGATAGCTTTCCTTGTTGAAGGTCGAAAAAATCAGGCAGCGGTCAGCAGGCCCTGGCGCTCGATGAACGCAATGATGGCGTCCAGGCCCTGGCCGGTCTTCTGGTTGCTGAACACGAAAGGCTTGCCGTTGCGCATCCGCTGGGTGTCGCTGTCCATCATTTCCAGGGACGCGCCCACCAGCGGTGCCAGGTCGATTTTGTTGATCACCAGCAGGTCAGACTTGCAGATGCCCGGTCCGCCCTTGCGTGGCAGCTTGTCGCCGGCCGAGACGTCGATCACATAGATGGTCAGGTCCGACAGCTCCGGGCTGAAGGTCGCCGACAGGTTGTCGCCGCCCGATTCCACCAGGATCAGATCCAGGCCCGGGAAGCGCCGGTTCAACTGGTCCACCGCTTCGAGATTGATCGAGGCGTCTTCGCGAATGGCGGTGTGCGGGCAGCCGCCGGTCTCCACGCCGATGATCCGCTCCGGCGCCAGGGCCTCGTTGCGTACCAGGAAGTCGGCGTCTTCGCGGGTGTAGATGTCGTTGGTGACGACCGCCAGGTTGTAGCGTTCACGTAGAGCCAGGCACAGGGCTAGCGTCAGGGCGGTTTTGCCGGAGCCCACCGGGCCGCCGATACCGACGCGCAGAGGTTGTGTATTCATGAGTGTCTCCTAGGAACGGAACAGACGGCTGTACTGGCGCTCATGGGCCATGCACGCCAGGGACAGGCCAAACGCGGCGCTGCCGTAATGATCGGGGTCGAGGTTCGAAGCGTTGTGCTGGGCCTGTTGCAGCAGCGGCAGCAGTTCGCTGGTCAGGCGTTGGGCGGCTTGCTGGCCCAGGGGCAGGGTTTTCATCAGCACCGCCAGTTGGTTTTCCAGCCAGCTCCACAACCAGGCGGCGAGGGCGTCCTGAGGGCTGATACGCCAGGCGCGGGCAGCCAGGGCCCAGCCCAGGGCCAGGTGCGGTTCGCAGCGTTGTTCGAGAAAGCGCCGCGCGGCGACATCCAGTTCCGGCAAGCCGCCCAGCAACTGCTGCAACGAATAGCCCATCTGCCGGCTCTCCTGGTGCAGCTCGCGGGTTTCCCGGCTGGCGCGGTGTTCTTCGCAGTGTCGCAGCAGGGCATCCCAGTCGTCGGCGGCGGCTGCGCTGCAGTGGGCCAGCAGCAAGGGCGCTTCGAAACGTGCCAGGTTCAGCAGCAATTGATCGCTGATCCAGCGGCGCGCATCGTCGGGATTTTTGACCTGGCCGTTATCCACTGCCATTTCCAGCCCCTGGGAATAGCTGTAGCCGCCAATCGGCAATTGCGGGCTGGCCAGACGCAGCAGCGCCCAGGCCGGGTTCATGTGCGCACGCCGAATTGATGCAGGCGTGGCGCGTAGTTGAAATCTTCGTCACCGTGGCGTGAATGATGATGGCCGCCGCCATAGGCGCCATGTTCTGGCTGGAATGGGGCTTCGATGGGTTCGGCGCTGGCGCCCAGTTGTTCGAGCATCGCCTTGAGCACGTAATCGTCCAGCAGGCGCAACCAGCCAGCGCCCACTTGCAAGGCGACATGACGGTTACCCAGGTGATAGGCCGCGCGAGTCAGTTCGAACGCATTGGCGCAGGTGACGTGCAGCAGTTGTTCGGGGCGGGCGCAGACACGCACGATACGACCGTCTTCGGCCTGCAGGCATTCGCCGTCATACAGCGGCGGCTGGCCTCGCTCCAGAAACAACCCCACATCCTCACCCTCGGCACTGAAACAGCGCAGGCGGCTTTTGCTGCGGGCATCGAAGGTCAGGTGCAGCTCGGCGTCCCAGCGCGGTTGAGTATCGATTCTGCGGTGAATCACCAGCATCGGAGTGCTTCCAGCAATGAACGGTGCTGTGTTTAGAGCAAGGGGCTTGCCAATCGAAGGGAGTGTAGGAAATAGCGCTAGGAATGCTGGGATGGTGTTTCAGGAGACGTTAGGTTGTGTTCCGTATTGGTGCGTACTCTGATTGCGCGCACCATCTTGTGGCGCATGAGAAAACTGTGGGGGCGAGCTTGCTCGCGATAGCGGTGGAACAGCCAATATCAGTGTCGGCTGACACATCGCCTTCGCGAGCAAGCTCGCTCCCACAGTGAAGTAGGGTGCCAGTTACTCGGTGCTGCCTAACCCTTGCCAATGCTTGAGGCCAATAAAGATAAACCGCAGTTGTTGGGTGATTTTCACCTGCGGGGTGAGGTGCTCGGGCAAGGCTTCGGCGGGTGGGTCGATGATGTCCGGCAGGGTGGCGAACACACTCTTGACGATGAGGTCGGCCATCACGCTTAACCCGGCCAGGTCCAGGTGCTGCAGCTTGGGCATCAAGGCCAGGTCGGCAGCCAGGTCCGAGCTGATGCCTTCGCGCAGTTGGCCGATGGCTTGGCGTACCGGCAGGGAGCCGCCATATTGCTCGCGCGCCAGGAACAGGAACTGCGAGCGATTGGCTTGCACCACATCGAGAAAGATCCGCACTGAGGCATCGATAATGCCGCCCATGACGAATTCGTTGTGACGCACCAGGCGGATGGTTTCACGGAAGGTCTGGCCGACTTCGCTGACCAGTGCCAGGCCCAGTTGGTCCATGTCGTCGAAGTGTCGATAGAAGCCGGTGGGCACGATACCCGCTGTCCTGGCGACTTCCCGCAGGCTCAGGCTACCGAACCCTCGGCCGCATTCCATCAAATGACGGGCAGCATCCATCAGGGCAATTCGGGTCTGTTGCTTCTGTTCGGCGCGGGGCAGCATCGCAGGGCTGGCTTCTGGTTCACGGGAGCGACGCACTCTAGCAAATCGGCTTTGCCGGCGTCGAACGGTAGAAGGTGATCAAGCGGGGAAAACCAGGCTTTTAAAAGTCAAAAGCCCGATTGGCGGAATCGGGCTTTTTTCAGGGCCACCATGGGCTCAGCTCACTGCGCTGTTGCGTTCGATCACACGGTCACCACCGCCTTCGGCGAGGGTCTGGCCTTGTGGAGTGCGCTCGGAACCGTCAGCTGCCAGGGTTTGGCCTTGTGGAGTGCGCTCGGAACCGTCAGCTGCCAGGGTCTGGCCTTGTGGAGTGCGCTCGGAGCCGTCAGCTGCCAGGGTCTGGCCTTGTGGAGTGCGCTCGGAGCCGTCAGCTGCCAGGGTCTGGCCTTGTGGAGTGCGCTCGGAACCGTCAGCTGCCAGGGTCTGGCCTTGTGGGGTACGGTCGGAACCACCCTCGACCAGGCCTTTTTCTTCCAGGCGGTTACGACCACCTTCAGCGACAGTCTGGCTGTAGACAGAATGGCTGTCCTTGACCTGCGGCGTGGCTTGTTCGGAAGCTGGCAGCGCGAAGGCAGTGGAGGCCAGCAGCGATAGAGACAGACTCATCAGTAATTGGCGTTTCATGATCGTTGCTCCTTGGGAGGGCGATAAAGTGGGTACGAGGGCAATGCTACTCTCGATAAGTCGATATAAAAGTTCATAAACGCAATGGTAATAATCAACGGAATTGATTGTTCTGGGCGAAGGCTCTAAATCAGGCGTTTCCGAGGTGCTGTTTTGCACTGAGGTGGGTATTTTGTACCCACTGGCGCCTCGCAAAAGTGCGGCTGCGGTAACGGGTTGTTGGCTGATTGGTCAGGATTTCGGCATTTTTTTGTGCCGTTCATCGGCACCTGTTGGCCGTTTAGCCAGTCCAACCCTTCACAACGAACCGATTACAGGTTCGTGTTTCTCAGACGTCGCGATCTTGGACGCTGACTTGTCATCTGGAGCCTTGTGCATGACGCGCACCTCAAAAATCCTCGCCTGGTGCTTTGCCAGCCTCGCTGTCCTGCTGGCGCTGCTGGTAGTGGTCATCGCCTTCTTCGATTGGAACCGGATCAAGCCCCCACTCAACGCCAAGGTTTCCGAGGAGTTGCACCGCCCGTTCGCCATCAACGGCAACCTGGCGGTGGTCTGGCGGCGTGAGCCAGAGGAGGGAGGCTGGCGGGCCTGGTTACCGTGGCCCCATGTGGTGGCCGAGGACTTGAGCCTGGGTAACCCGGAGTGGTCGAAAACCCCGCAGATGGCCACGCTCAAGCGTGTCGAGCTGCGTATCTCACCCTTGGCCTTGCTGGCCCGGCGAGTCGCGATTCCCCGTATCGACCTGACCGAGCCCGACGCCAACCTGCAACGCCTGGCCGACGGGCGCGCCAACTGGACCTTCCAGTTCGACCCGAAAGACCCGGACGCCGAGCCATCCAGCTGGGTGGTGGACATCGGCGCCATCGGCTTCGACAAGGGGCACGTCACCCTTGACGACCAAACACTGAAGACTCGCCTCGACTTGCTGATCGACCCATTGGGCAAACCCATTCCGTTCAGCGATATCGTCGGTGACAAAGCCGCGAAGAAAGCTCGGGACCAAGGCGCGGTGCCTCAGGACTATGCGTTTGCCTTCAAGGTCAACGGGCAGTACCACGGGCAGAACCTCACTGGCTCTGGCAAGGTTGGCGGCTTGCTGGCATTGCAGGACGCGTCACAACCCTTTCCCTTGCAGGCCCAGGCGAAAATCGGTGACACCCGTGTTGAACTGGCCGGGACCCTCACCGACCCGAAGAACCTGGGTGCCCTGGATCTGAGCTTGAAGTTGGCCGGCAACAGCCTGGCCCATCTCTATCCCCTGACCGGCGTGACCCTGCCGGATTCGCCGCCTTATTCCACCGACGGGCGCCTGAGCGCCAAGCTCCATGAGCCTGATGGGGCGCGCTTTCGCTATGAGGGTTTCAACGGCAAGATCGGCGACAGCGATATCCATGGCGACCTGGCCTATGTTGCCAGCCAGCCGCGGCCGAAGCTCAGCGGCGCGCTGGTCTCCAATCAACTGTTGTTCAGTGACCTCGCACCGTTGATCGGTGCCGATTCCAACGCCGAGCAAAAGGCCCGTGGCGGCGCCAGCAAGCAGCCGTCCGACAAGGTCTTGCCCGTGGAAGAGTTTCGCACCGAGCGCTGGAGCGCGATGGACGCTGATGTGGAGTTCACCGGCAAACGCATCGTCCACAGCGAGCAATTGCCATTCACGGATCTCTACACTCACTTGGTGCTCAACGATGGCCAGCTAAGTCTTGAACCCTTGCGCTTCGGCGTGGCCGGTGGTCGTCTCGATGCGCAGATTCGCCTCAACGGGCACACGCAACCTCTGGAAGGCCAGGCGAAACTGACCGCGCGCGGTTTCAAGCTCAAACAACTGTTCCCGGGCTTCGAACCGATGAAAACCAGCTTCGGTGAACTGAACGGCGATGCCGATATCGCCGGGCGTGGCAATTCGGTGGCAGCGTTGCTGGGCACGTCCAACGGCACCCTGAAAATGCTCATCAACGATGGCGCTATCAGTCGTGAGTTGATGGAGTTGGCCGGGCTGAACGTCGGTAACTACGTGGTGGGGAAAATCTTTGGTGACAAGGAGGTGAAGATCAACTGCGCCGCGGCGGATTTCGACATCAAGAGCGGCCTGGCGACCACTCGCCTGTTCGTGTTCGATACCGAGAACGCGATCATCTACATCGACGGCACGGCCAACATGGCCACTGAGCAACTGGACTTGACCGTTACCCCCGAGTCGAAAGGCTGGCGGCTGATTTCCCTGCGCTCGCCGTTGTACGTGCGGGGCTCGTTCGCCAAGCCCGCCGCGGGCGTCAAGGCTGTGCCATTGATGCTGCGCGGTGCCGGGATGGTAGCGCTGGGTGTGATCGCGGCGCCGGCGGCCGGGTTGCTGGCACTGGTTGCCCCCAGTGGTGGCGAACCGAACCAGTGTGCGCCGTTGTTGGAGCAGATGAAGGCGGGCAAGGCGCCGGTGACGGTGAAGCCCACTCGATAGGCGGGTTTGCGGTGAGGCTACTGGCCCTATCGCGAGCAAGCTCGCTCCCACAGGGGACCGCATGCTGAATCAAAATGTGGGAGCGAGCTTGCTCGCGATGGGCGCCCTGGAGATTACAAGTCAGCCAGAATGTCGGCCATATCATCAGCGTGCTCTTCTTCCTGGGCCAGGATGTCTTCGAAGATACGCCGGGTGGTAGGGTCTCTGTCGCCGATGTACTGGATGATTTCCCGATAGCTGTCGATGGCGATCCGTTCCGCGACCAGGTCTTCGTAGACCATTTCCTTGAGCGTACTGCCCGCCACGTATTGAGCATGGGAGTTACGGCTCAGCAGGTCGGGGTTGAACTCTGGCTCGCCACCCAGTTGCACGATGCGTTCGGCGAGTTTGTCGGCGTGTTCGGCTTCCTGGGTCGCGTGTTCGAGGAACTCACTGGCGGCCACGCTGGCCTTGAGGCCGGTGGCCATGAAGTAGTGGCGCTTGTAGCGCAGCACGCACACCAGTTCGGTGGCCAATGATTCGTTGAGCAGGCGAATGACTTCCTGCCGATCGGCGCTGTAGCCCTCGGTTACTGCGCCGTTCTGTACGTTCTGCCGCGCGCGCTCGCGCAGGGTGGTTACATCGGATAAGTGCATGTCGCTCATCTCGTTCTCCTGGAGGCTGATCCGGTTGAGGCGTCACGCTCTGCAGGCGCGATCACTCTAAATCTGAGTGACACGGTCCTGAAAAAGTTTTACCGGGTTTTTCAGTGGGTAGCCGGACAGCCGCGCCTCTTCCCCCAGCCACTGGAAGAACGCCCGCACTGGCGGATGGCGTTCGCGGCCTGGTACGCACAGGGCGCTGTAGCCGGCGCCGTTGACCTGGATCTGCGGGCGATACCCCACCAGCAAACCGCTGGCGACGCTTTCGGAAGCCAGGATATTGCTCGCCAACACCAGGCCCTGTCCGGCAATCGCCGCTTGCAGGGCGTAATGTTCCTCGTCGTACTCGCGCACGCAGGGCTGCGAAGCGAGCCAGTTTTCTCCGGCCTGGGCGCACCAGGCATCCCAGCCGTGGGCATACAGCTTGGAGTTGTGCCAGTGCACGCTGATCAAGGTCGGCGGCCGGCAGGCCGCCAGGGCCACCTGCTCGGGTGAGCCATAGACGCCGAAGCTTTCGTCGAACAGGCACAGACCGTACAAGTTCGGGTAGCTATCGAGGCTATAGCGCACCACCAGGTCGATGCTGGCGTCCTGGTGCAGGTCGATCACTTCGCAATGGGTGTCCAGGCGCACGTTGATGTTCGGATGGCGGGCATAAAACCGGCCCAGGCGTGGCACCAGCCACAAGGCGGCAAACGCTGCAGTGGTGGAGAGTGTCAGGTGGCTGGTGCTGCGTTGCGGGCGCAGGGTGTCGACGCTTTGCGCCACCTCCAGCAAGGCCCCGTGCAGGCTGTGAAACAAGCGCTGCCCGCCTTCCGTGAGCCGGACCTGGCGTGGCAGGCGTTCGAACAGACTCAAGCCGAGCCAGGTTTCCAGCGAGCGAATCTGGTGGGAGACCGCCGTGGGCGTCACCGACAGCTCCGCGGCGGCCGCCTTGAAACTGAGCAGCCGCGCGGCGGACTCGAAGGCGCGCAAGGCGTTGAGGGGCAGGTTGGCGAACATGGCAATCTCCGGAGCTACGATGGATGAAATTAACTCATCCTGGTGAACTAACGCTCATTTGAATGCAGGCGGCGCCAAGCATCAAGCTGAAAGCCACAAGCAGTGTTGATTGTAATCGCAGCAAAGGAGATACAGATGAGCAAGATTCTTGTAGTACATGGCAGTCCCCGTGGCGAGCGTTCGCATTCCCGGCGTCTGGCGGAAACATTTTTATCTGCCTGGCAGACGGTCCATCCGCAGTCCCAACCCACTCGTCGCGAAGTGGGACGGACGGTGATTCCTCCGGTCAATGAAGCCTTCATCGCAGCGGCGTTCCACCCCGAACCCCAGGCCCGACCATTGACTATGCAGGCGGACCTGGCGCTGAGCGATGCATTGGTCGCAGAACTGCAGGCCCATGACCGGCTGGTGATTTCCGCGCCCATGCACAACTTCAGCGTACCCAGCGGTGTAAAGGCCTGGATCGACCAGATCGTGCGCATCGGGCTGACGTTCAACCACAGTCTGGACAACGGCGTGTCCCACTACGAGCCGTTGGTATTGGGCAAGAAAGCCCTGATCGTGACCAGTCGTGGTGATTTCGGCTTTGGCCCCGGAGGTCAGTTGGAGGGCATGAACCACGCCGATACGTTGCTGCGTACGGTGCTGGGGTTTATCGGCATCACCGATGTGACGGTGGTTGCCGCCGAAGGCGAAGAGTCGGCCGAGCGCAGTTTTGCTTTGTCCTGCGCCGAGGCCGAGCAGCGCTTGCTGGCGCTGGCGCAGACCTTCTGATGGTTTGGGCGGCGGGCTGAAGTGACACGACTGTCATAGACTGGTCATCATCGATACCGATGCTGACCACCTCTTGCTCACAAGGATGTCACCATGTCGCAACGCTGCGCCACTCGCTATCCGTTGGTACTGGTCCCGGGCATGTTCGGGTTCATTCGCCTGGTGCTGTATCCATACTGGTACGGGATTGTCTCGGCGTTGCGTCGGGGCGGGGCCGTGGTGGTTGCGGTGAAGGTTTCGCCGCTGCATTCCTCCGAAGTGCGTGGCGAGCAATTGCTCATGCGAATCGACGAGATCCTGCGGCAAACCGGTGCGCAAAAGGTCAACCTGATCGGCCACAGCCAGGGGAGTCTCACCGCCCGCTACGCTGCCGCCAAACGCCCGGACCTGGTGGCGTCGGTGACTTCGGTGGCCGGTACCAACCACGGCTCCGAACTGGCCGATTACCTGCAAACCCACTATCCGGCCAACAGTACCAGGGGCCGCCTGCTTAGCAGTTTACTGCGCCTGATCAACGCCTTGATGAGCCTGATGGAAACCGGCTATCGCGGGCCGAAGCTGCCGGTGGATATCCATGCATCCCATGCCTCTCTCACCACAGCGGGCGCGGCCCTGTTCAACCAGCATTATCCTCAAGGGCTGCCTGAAGCCTGGGGCGGGCAGGGGCCGGAAGAGGTCAACGGGGTGCGTTATTACTCCTGGTCCGGGACTTTGCAGCCGGGCAAGACCGATAAGGGGCGCAACTTGTTCGACGGCACCAATCGCACCTGCCGGCTGTTCGCCCGCACCTTCGTACGCGAGGCGGGGCAATGCGATGGCATGGTCGGACGCTACAGCTCGCACCTGGGCACGGTCATCCGCGACGACTACCCGCTGGACCACTTCGACATCGTCAACCAATCGCTGGGGCTGGTGGGCAAAGGGGCCGAGCCGGTCCGGTTGTTTGTCGAGCATGCCGAGCGGTTGAAGGCGGCTGGGGTGTAGCCAGTTGGACTGCGTTATCGTTCATCGCGAGCAAGCTCGCTGCCACAGGGAGGTGGGTGAACGCCATCAATGTGGGAGCGAGCTTGCTCGCGATGACGTCAGCCAAGGCACCGCAGGTCCGACTGAACTCGGATGAAGGTGTAACAGGCTTTGTCTACACTGCACCTCATCGCCCCACCCATCGTGCGGCAACCAGGAGAAATACCATGAAGATGCTGCGTGTCCCTTTGTTGATGATCGGTTTGCTGATGTGTTCCCAAGGCTTCGCCGCCACAGCGCAGCAAACCAAGATGACCACCTGCAACGCCGACGCCACCGCCAAGGCCCTCAAGGGTGACGAGCGTAAAGCCTTCATGAGCAACTGCCTCAAGGCCGCCCCTGCTGCGCCGAGTACGCCCCAGGAACGCATGAAAACCTGCAACGCCACGGCGACTGAGCAGGCATTGAAGGGCGATGCCCGCAAGGCGTTCATGAGTGATTGCCTGAAGAAAAAATAACTGGTGCCTGTGGGGGCCCCATCGCGAGCAGGCTCGCCCCCACAGTAGATTTGTGTTGCACGGTTTGTTATGGGAGCGAGCTTGCTCGCGATGAAGCCCTTGCAGGCGCATCCAGAAACTTCTGAACTGCGACCAAGGTCGGCCGATACAATCTCTAGTGCTGCTGGTGGAAGGCTGGCAGACTGCCAATCCTTTTACCTGGTTTCGTCCTGAGGCTGTATGCCAACGTTTTCTCAGCGTCATGTGTTGTTGGTGATCAGTTGGGTGATCATTTTTGGTGGGCTGCTGCTGGTGCTGCCGCTGCGCCTGTTGCCCAGCCTGCTGGCCGGGTTGCTGGTGTTCGAGCTGGTCAACATGCTCACCCCGCAGTTGCAACGACTGATCGAAGGTCGGCGTGCTCGCTGGCTGGCGGTGGCGTTGCTGGGCACGCTGGTGGTCAGTGTGCTGACGTTGATTTTCGCCGGCGCCTTCAGTTTCCTGCTGCACGAAGCGGAAAACCCTGGCGCGTCCCTGGATAAATTCATGGGTGTGGTCGATCGCGCCCGCGGGCAACTGCCGCCGTTCATCGACGCCTACCTGCCGGCCAGCGCCGCCGAGTTCCGAGTGGCCATCGGTGACTGGATCAGCAAGCACCTGAGTGACTTGCAACTGGTGGGCAAGGACGCGGCGCATATGTTCGTGACGTTGCTGATCGGCATGGTGCTGGGGGCGATCGTCGCCTTGCAGCGCATCCCCGACCTGACCAAGCGCAAACCCCTGGCCGCCGCGTTGTTCGATCGCTTGAGCCTGCTGGTCAAGGCGTTCCGCAACATCGTCTTCGCCCAGATCAAGATTTCCCTGCTCAATACCTTCTTCACCGGGATTTTCCTGGCAGTGGTGCTGCCACTGTTCGGCATCAAGCTACCGCTGACCAAGACCCTGATCGTGATGACCTTCCTGCTGGGGTTGCTGCCGGTCATCGGCAACCTGATCTCCAATACCCTGATCACCATCGTCGGCCTGTCGTTATCGATCTGGGTAGCAGTGGCGGCGCTGGTCTACCTGATCCTGATCCACAAGCTCGAATACTTCCTCAACGCCCGCATCGTCGGCGGGCAGATCAGCGCCAAGTCCTGGGAACTGCTCATGGCCATGCTGGTGTTCGAGGCTGCGTTCGGCTTGCCGGGGGTGGTGGCGGGACCGATTTACTATGCTTACTTGAAGAGTGAGTTGAAGCAGGTGGGGATGGTTTGATCCGGTGGGGGGCGCCTGATCTGGCGCCATCGCAAGCAAGCTCGCTCCCACAGTCAACCGCATTCCCTCTGAAGGAACTCGGTCACCGTGGGGGCGAGCTTGCTCGCGAAGCAGGCGTCTCGGTGTCAGGTCAGACCTGAGTGCCGTAGCGCTTCATCGCCTCGATCGCCAGCCCGCTGCCGATGCTGCCGAAGATGTTGCCTTCCACATGCCGGGCTTGGGGCAGCATCGCCGAGACGCTGTTGCGCAGGGCTGGGATGCCGCTGGAGCCGCCGGTAAAAAACACCGTATCCACTTGGTCGACGCGCACGTTGGCATCATTGAGCAGTTGCGTGACGCTGCCGCGCACCCGCTCCAGCAAGCCGTCGATGGCCGATTCAAACAGCGCCCGGCTCAGGTCCACGCTCAGGCCCGGCTCGATCCGGTCCAGGAGCAAATGGCGCTGGTCGCTGTGGGTCAGCTGGATCTTGGTTTCTTCCACTTCCATCGCCAGCCAGTGCCCGGCGCGCTGTTCGATCAATTTGAACAGCCGGTCGATGCCGCCGGTGTCCTCGATGTCGTAGCGCATGCTGCCCAGGGCCAGGGTGGATTTCTGCGAATACACCGCGTTGATGGTGTGCCAGGTCGCCAGGTTCATGTGGTGGCTGGTGGGCATGTAGGCGCCACTCTTCATGCGGCTGCCGTAGCCGAACAACGGCATCAGGCCGGCCAGCGAGAGTTGTTTGTCAAAGTCTGTACCGCCGATGTGCACGCCACCGGTGGCGAGGATGTCGGCGTGACGGTTGTCGTGGGTACGACGCTCGGGGGACAGGCGCACCAGGGAGAAGTCCGAGGTACCACCGCCGATGTCGACGATCAGCACCAGCTCTTCTTTCTCGATGGTCGATTCATAGTCGAAGGCCGCCGCGATGGGTTCGTACTGGAACGACACTTCCTTGAAACCGATGGCGCGGGCGACGTCCACCAAAGTGTTTTCCGCCTCCTGGTCGGCCAGTTCATCGTCGTCGACGAAAAACACCGGGCGCCCCAGTACCACTTCTTCGAATTCCCGACCGGCGGTGGCCTCGGCGCGTTTCTTCAGTTGGCCGATGAACAGCCCCAGCAAATCCTTGAACGGCATGGCCGTGCCCAACACGCTGGTGTCGTGCTTGATCAGCTTGGAACCCAGCAGGCTCTTGAGCGAGCGCATCAGCCGGCCTTCGTAGCCTTCGAGGTATTCGTGCAGGGCCAGGCGGCCATACACCGGGCGGCGTTCCTCGAGATTGAAAAAAACCACCGAAGGCAGGGTGATCTTGTCGTCCTCCAGCGCGATCAACGTTTCCATGCCGGGGCGCAGCCAGCCGACAGTGGAGTTGGACGTGCCGAAGTCGATGCCGCAGGCACGGGCCGGGGATGCGTTTTTCATGTGTTTCGGGTTCCAGTTGAAAAAACGGCCGCGCAGTGTATGTCAGTGCGGCGCGGATTCGAAGGCCAGTTATCCGCTAATTCGCAAACTCTGGCCTTGAAAGACTCCCCTTTACCCCCAAACTTGCTGGCATGGGCCTGGCAGCCACAGGGCGAGTACAAGAACCGCCGCAGGCTGCCGATAAACTTCTGAAGCGCCGCCCGGTCACAAACCTTGAGATCGGTCAAACCCCAGGACTTGTATCACGAGCATGCTGCGGGTGGCGGTGCGATATCGATAACGGATGGTGATCCTTCGATGGACTTCAAAGACTATTACAAGATTCTGGGTGTGGAGCCGACGGCTGATGACGCCACGATCAAGGCTGCCTATCGCAAACTGGCGCGCAAATACCACCCGGATGTGAGTAAAGAAAAGGACGCCGAGACCAAGTTCAAGGATGTCTCCGAAGCCTATGAAGCGCTGAAAAGCGCCGACAAGCGCGCCGAGTACGACGAGCTGCGCCGCTACGGTCAGCACGGCCAGCCGTTCCAGGGCCCGCCTGGCTGGCAGAGCCGTGGTGGTTTTGGTGGCCAGGACACCGGGGATTTCTCGGACTTCTTCAGTTCGATTTTCGGTAATCGCGGGCCGGGCTTCGGTGGCGGACAGTCAGGTCGCAGCGCCGGCCGTCGAGGGCAAGACGTGGAAATGGAATTACCGATCTTCCTGGAAGAAACCCTGTCGAGCGAGTCGAAAAAAGTCAGCTTCCAGGTGCCGCAGTACAACGCGGCCGGCCAGCACGTGAGCAACACCAGCAAAAGCCTGAACGTGAAGATCCCGCTGGGTGTGACCGACGGTGAACGCATCCGCCTCAAGGGCCAGGGCGCGCCGGGTATCGGTGGCGGTGCCAATGGCGATCTGTATTTGACCATTCGTTTCGCGCCGCACCCCAAGTTCGATGTCGAAGGCCAGGACCTGATCATCACCTTGCCCCTGGCACCGTGGGAGTTGGCACTGGGCACCGAGGTGGCAGTGCCGACCCTTACCGGTAAGATCAACCTCAAGGTCCCGGCCGGCAGCCAGAATGGCCAGCGCATGCGCGCCAAGGGCCACGGCCTGCGCAACAAGGCCGGCGAGCGCGGCTACCTGTTCGTACAGCTCAAGGCCGTGATGCCCAAGGCCAGCGACGAGGCGGTCAAGGCGTTGTGGGCAGAGCTGGCAAAGAAAGCGGCGTTCGATCCGCGGGAGAATTTCTGAGGACAGCGGTCTTTGGACAGCTCCTACACAGTTAAAGCATTGGGAGAAGCAGACCATGAACAACCCGATCATTGAACTGAACCTGATGGAGTTTTGCGAGGCCGCCGCCTTGCAAGATATCCATGTGATCGAAATCGTCGCCCATGGCATCCTCGAACCCCACGGCGCGGCGCCGACCGATTGGCGTTTCACCGATTACGAACTGGTCCTGGCCCGCCGTGCGGCCAAGCTGCGCCGCGAGCTGGAACTGGAATGGGAAGGCGTCGCCCTGGCGCTGGATCTGTTGGAAGAGGTGCAGCAATTGCGGGCGGAAAATAAAATGCTCAAACAGCGGCTGGGACGGTTTGTACTGGAGTAGGTGTTCTGGTACATCGATCCAAGCGTACCTGCGATGGCGACCATTGCGCCGCCATCATGGATGAATTGATAGTTAATTTGTGTTCCTGATAGTTTCGTTTGCTAGAGGCAAAAGGGTCAAGTCAAGACTGGACTGTTTGGGGTTGCCTAACTTGTCATAGCTCACAGAATACTGACGTATAGAATTCTTTCCTATCACTCTTGTAGGGGGAAGAGGAGCGGGAGTAGATTGAAAGGGTCTCCTCTTCAAGATGATACGGTAACGCGGAGGCTCGCCTGGTTTCCAATTAGGACTGATGATACCTGCCTGCCCACCCGAGTCATTAAAGCGAGGGAGAAGCTTTTGTTTTGGTGGAATCGGCGGAGGGACTTCACTGTGAAGTCGAGGAACATTAGTTTTTTTAATGGTTACGGTTGTACGAGTTTGCCCGGTGATTGTCGGTATATTTTCGTACCTTGGTATAGGCGCGGTGTCAATGAAGTGAGGATTGATTACACCCTGTCGATCAACCTCGGGGACGAGGGGGGCTAAGCTAGATGTACTAGATGCATTGGTTAAGGGTCTAAACGGAGTTAAGAGCTTTTTTAAGAACCCAATATGCCCCGTCGGATCCGAAGAGTTCACCGGATCTCCCATGCAATACATATATGCATTCAACCCACCCTTCCCAAATGGACTCCAACTGTCCGGGCTATGAAAGCGCATTAACACCGGGTTGTAAACGCGATAGCCCTTGCCCAAAAAATACCAACCAAGCCGCGCCTCCTGCAGTTCACCATTAAAGCCTAGCCTCGTCGCAATTACCTGTTGCGTGGATTGGTGTCCGTAAGCGGAATATGCGATAGAACAGGTCTGACTCTCCGAAACTTCAGCGAGGATGGAGTGTTTGTCATCCGCGGCCAGCAGAATGGTTTGGGATTGGCGCGAATGTTCATCATCGTCAGAGCGAGAGCGGGTCATGGCGGGCCTCCCTTGTCGTTAATCAACGTCTTCCGTTTTACCCTTATTGTGTAACCCTGGTAACTAGCAGAACTGTTAGTGGCTGCCGCTTTCGGCATGGCAGCCATTTCCTTTGCGAACACCGATTCAAAACAGAAAATAGCGTTGCGCCATCGGCAGCACGTCAGCTGGTTCGCACCACAGCAACACCCCGTCGGCCTTGACCTGATACGTCTGCGGATCAACGTCGATGCTCGGCAGGTAATCGTTGTGGATCAGGTCGGTCTTCTGCACATCGCGGCAGCCCTTGACCACGGCGATTCTCTTTTTCAGCCCAAGCTGTTGCGGCAACCCGGCCTCGGCGGCGGCCTGGCTGATGAAGGTCAGGCTGGTGGCGTGTCTTGAGCCGCCGTAGCTGGCGAACATCGGTCGGTAGTGCACTGGCTGCGGTGTCGGGATCGAGGCGTTGGCGTCGCCCATCAGGCTGGCGGCGATGGCCCCGCCCTTGAGGATAAGCGTCGGCTTGACGCCAAAGAACGCCGGGCGCCACAGCACCAGGTCGGCCCACTTGCCCACTTCGATGGAGCCCACTTCATGGCTGATGCCGTGGGTGATCGCCGGGTTGATGGTGTACTTGGCGATGTAGCGCTTGATGCGGAAGTTGTCGTTGCCTTCGCCATCGCCGGGCAGGGCACCGCGTTGCTTCTTCATCTTGTCGGCGGTCTGCCAGGTGCGCGTGATGACTTCGCCGACGCGGCCCATGGCCTGGCTGTCGGAGCTGATCATCGAGAACGCGCCGAGGTCGTGGAGAATGTCTTCGGCGGCGATGGTTTCGCGACGAATGCGGCTCTCGGCGAAGGCCACGTCTTCGGCGATGCTCGGGTCCAGGTGATGACAGACCATCAGCATGTCCAGGTGTTCGTCGATGGTATTGCGGGTGAACGGTCGGGTCGGGTTGGTGGAACTGGGCAACACGTTGGCGAAGCCGCAGGCCTTGATGATGTCCGGCGCGTGGCCGCCACCGGCGCCTTCGGTGTGGTAGGTGTGGATGGTCCGGCCTTTGAACGCGGCGAGGGTGGTTTCAACGAAACCGGATTCGTTGAGGGTGTCGGTGTGGATTGCCACCTGCACGTCGTACTGGTCGGCCACGCTCAGGCAGTTGTCGATGGCCGCCGGCGTGGTGCCCCAGTCTTCGTGCAGCTTCAGGCCGATGGCGCCGGCCTTGACCTGTTCGATCAACGGCTCCGGCAGGCTGGCGTTGCCCTTGCCGGTGAAGCCGATGTTCATGGGGAAGGCATCGGCGGCCTGGAGCATGCGCGCCAGGTGCCACGGCCCGGAAGTGCAAGTGGTGGCGTTGGTCCCGGTGGCCGGGCCGGTGCCGCCGCCGATCATGGTGGTGACGCCGCTCATCAATGCTTCTTCGATCTGCTGTGGGCAGATGAAGTGGATGTGGGTGTCGATGCCGCCCGCCGTGAGGATCATGCCTTCGCCGGCGATCACTTCGGTACTGGCACCGATGGCGATGGTCACGTCGGGCTGGATGTCCGGGTTACCGGCCTTGCCGATGGCTGCAATGCGCCCGTCCTTGAGGCCGACATCGGCCTTGACGATGCCCCAGTGGTCGATGATCAGCGCGTTGGTGATCAAGGTATCGACGACCTCGGCGGCCAGCAGTTGGCTCTGGCCCATACCGTCGCGAATCACCTTGCCACCGCCGAATTTCACTTCTTCGCCGTAGGTGGTGAAGTCTTTCTCTACTTCGATCCACAGCTCGGTGTCGGCCAGGCGGACCTTGTCACCAACGGTGGGGCCGAACATGTCGGCGTAGGCTTGGCGGGAGATTTTCATGTGCTTGCCTTGAGATTCAATTGAATGTTGAAACCGTTCGCTGCGCTCACTCATCGCGAGCAGGCTCGCTCCCACAGTTGATCGCATTCCCCTGTGGGAGCGAGCCTGCTCGCGATGGGGCCGGTGCTGGCACCCTATGACTTACAGGTCGCCCATGACGCGCCCGGCAAACCCGAACACCCGGCGATGCCCGGCCAGGTCCACCAGTTCCACTTCGCGGCTCTGGCCCGGTTCGAAGCGCACGGCGGTGCCGGCCGGGATGTTCAGGCGCATGCCACGACTGGCGGCACGGTCGAAGGTCAGGGCGTCGTTGGTTTCGAAAAAGTGATAGTGCGAGCCGACCTGGATCGGCCGGTCACCACTGTTGGCGACGTTCAGCGTCAGGGTGCGGCGGCCGACGTTGAGTTCGATGTCGCCGGGCTGGACCTGGTATTGGCCTGGAATCATTGCGGTTGTCCCAAAATCTTGTAGTAAATGGCGGTCGGGGTGTAGGTGCCGTCCGGGCTCTGGCAGTAGTCGGGCAGTTCACCGACGCGGGTGTAGCCCATGGCGCGGTAGAAGGCCTCGGCCTCGGAGCCAGCCTGGGTGTCGAGGTACAGCAGGCCGCGCTTGTGCTGGCGTGCGCCGAGTTCCAGGGCACTCATCAATTGCTGGCCCAGGCCACGGCGGCGGGCCTCGCCGCGCACCAGTAATTTCTGCACTTCGGCGCGGTTGAGGCCGTTGGGCTTCTGGCACAGGGCAAGCTGGACGCTGGCCTGCACTTGCTCATCCTTGACCACCACCCACAGCAGCAGGTTGCCCTGGTCAAGACTGGCCTGGACCTCGTCGAAATAGGCGCGCGCTTGCGCAGCATTGAGATCAGCCATGAACCCCACGCTGGCGCCATAGCCGACGGCGTCGAGCAACAGATCGATCAGGCCCTGGCGATAATGCGCAAAGCTCTCAGCGTGGACTCGACGCAACTGGGCGGGGTTCATAGGCATCACTCCTTGTCGAAGACGGGCGGTTGCGCCCCGGGATTGAGGACCAACTGCATGAAAGTCAGGTCAAGCCAGCGGCCGAACTTGGTACCCACCTGCGGCATCTGCCCGGTGGTGACGAAGCCGGCTCGCTCGTGCAGGCGGATCGAGGCGGCATTACCGCTTTCGATGGCGGCCACCATGACGTGTTTGTCGCAGGCCTTGGCGCGTTCGATCAACGCTGTCATCAACCGCGGGCCAAGACCATGGCCACGCTGGTCGCTGCGCACGTACACCGAGTGTTCCACGGTGTGCCGGAAGCCGTCGAACGGCCGCCAGTCGCCGAATGAAGCGTAGCCGAGTACGGTCTCCTCGGTATCGACGATGACCAGCACCGGATAACCCTGGGCTTGCCGGGCGCTGAACCACGCTTGGCGATTGCCCAGGTCGACGGGCTGTTCATTCCAGATCGCCGTGGTATTGAGCACTGCGTCGTTGTAGATATCGCGGATCGCCGCCAGGTCGGGGGCTTGGGCGTCGCGTACGAGGTAAGTCATGGCATGGCCTCAGGCGATGGGCTGGTGGACGGTGACCAGTTTGGTGCCATCGGGAAACGTCGCCTCGACCTGGATCTCCGGAATCATTTCCGGGATGCCTTCCATCACTTGCTCGCGGGTCAGCAGCGTGGTGCCGTAATGCATCAGCTCAGCCACCGTCTGGCCGTCACGGGCACCTTCGAGCAACGCTGCGGAAATATAGGCCATGGCCTCCGGGTAGTTGAGCTTCAAGCCACGGGCCAACCGCCGTTCGGCGACGAGGCCTGCGGTGAAAATCAGCAGCTTGTCTTTTTCGCGTGGGGTCAGGTCCATGTGCAATCCATAAGGGCAGATAAAAATTCTTCGCGGCAAACACATTCCACTGTGGGAGCGAGCTTGCTCGCGATAGGGGTAGAACATTCAACATGAATGGCGACTGACACTCCGCTATCGCGAGCAAGCTCGCTCCCACAGAAAAGCAAATTCATGTACTCCAGATTCTGGGAGGGACCGCCTCCCGACCGAGCAACGCCGGGCGCAAAAGCCGCCACAATTCAATCAACCAACCCCGCGCCAGCAACGCCTCGCTCGCCAGGCACCGGGCCACAACCAGGCCGGGCAATTGGGTCAGGTCGCCGCGCACGTCATGGCCCAGGGATCGGCACTGCTCCAGCAGCGCACTGTCGATTTCGCCGGTCACCAGCAGCGTGGCAAACACCGGATCGCCGCCCAGGCCGATGGGCGAGTCGAGCAAGCCATCACCACCCACAATGCGCTGGCGCTCATGCCACAGCAACTGGCCGTCGCGGCGGATGTCCAGGCGCGACTGGAAATGCCCCAGGTCGAACCGCTCGCCGCTGGCCGGTCGGCCCAGGGCAACCATGTCCCAGTAGAACAGCCGCCCATCGCCCTGCAGGTCGATGCTCGTACTGAGTTGCGCCTGGGCCGCGCTGAAGACGATGGTTTCCTGGGGCAGCCACTCCAGGGTCGCACCGGCGGCCACGCTGAGGCTAAGTTGCTGGTACGCCGGGCCGGCGGCGCGATACCACTTGGCCGCGCCGGGGCTGGTCAGCTGCGCCCAGGCGCCGGGGCCGACGTGGGCCGAGATGTCCAAGCGGTCACCCCCGGCAATCCCGCCAGGCGGGTGGACGATGATGTGCTGGCACACCTCGGGGCCTTCGGCGTACAGGTGCTTCTGCACCCGCAGCGGGCCTTTATGGCGACGTTGGACCGGGCGTGTGCAGTCGCCAAAGCGGGCGTAACCCAGTTCCAGCTCGGCATGCCAGCTGGGGGTGAAGAGGGCTGAAGGCGCCATTAAAGAAACAGGTAGATTCATGATTTCTGATTATCGTCAGGACGCTACAGACTAGATCGTAACCAGCCCGCGCACACCCTCGGCTTCCATATTTTCTCCGCGCCCCTGCTGCACGATCTCGCCCCGGGACATCACCAGGTATTGATCGGCCAGCTCGGCGGCGAAGTCGTAGAATTGTTCCACCAGCAAAATCGCCATGTCGCCCCGTGCCGCCAGTTTCTTGATGACCACGCCGATCTCCTTGATCACCGACGGTTGGATGCCTTCGGTGGGCTCATCGAGGATCAGCAGGCGTGGACGGCTGGCCAGGGCCCGGCCAATGGCGAGCTGTTGTTGCTGGCCGCCGGACAGGTCGCCACCACGGCGCTGTTTCATTTGCAGCAGCACTGGGAACAGTTCGTAGATAAACGCCGGCACCTCCTTGGCCTCAGAGCCAGGAAACCGCGACAGGCCCATCAGCAGGTTTTCTTCCACCGTCAGCCGCCCGAAAATTTCCCGGCCCTGGGGCACGTAGGCGATGCCGGCATGCACGCGCTGATGGGGCTTGAAGGTGGTGATGGCCTTGCCTTCCCAACTCACTGCGCCTTCCTTGGCCGGCAACAGGCCCATCAGGCATTTGAGCAAGGTGGTCTTGCCCACGCCGTTACGTCCCAACAGGCACGTCACCTCGCCGACCTTCACGTCGAACGACAGGCCGCGCAGGATGTGGCTACCGCCGTAGTACTGGTGCAGCTTGTCGACTTGCAGCATCTTCAGATCTCCTCGAACCCCTTGTGGGAGCGAGCTTGCTCGCGATAGCGGTGGGTCAGCTTGCTTATTTGTTGAATGTGTCGCCGCCATCGCGAGCAAGCTCGCTCCCACAGAGAGCAGTGTTTGCCGGGCTACCGACCGAGATACACCTCGATCACCCGCTCATTGTCCTGCACCTGTTCCAGCGAGCCTTCAGCCAGCACACTGCCCTGATGCAGCACGGTGACGTGGTCGGCAATCGCGCCGACGAAACCCATGTCGTGTTCCACCACCATCAGCGAGTGCTTGCCCGCCAGGGATTTGAACAGCTCGGCGGTGAACTCGGTTTCGGCGTCGGTCATGCCTGCCACCGGTTCGTCGAGCAGCAACAGTTGTGGGTCCTGCACCAGCAGCATGCCGATCTCCAGGAACTGCTTCTGCCCATGGGACAGCAACCCGGCGGCGCGATTGACCGACGACGTGAGGCGAATGGTCTCCAGCACTTCGCTGATGCGCGTGTGTTGTTCGCCGGTGAGTTTGGCCCGCAGGCTGGCCCATACCGATTTGTCGGTCTTGAGCGCCAGTTCCAGGTTTTCGAACACGCTCAAGGCTTCGAATACCGTGGGTTTCTGGAACTTGCGACCGATGCCGGCCTGGGCGATTTGCACCTCGCTCATGCTGGTCAGGTCCAGGGTTTCGCCGAACCAGGCCTTGCCATGGCTGGGCCGGGTCTTGCCGGTGATCACGTCCATCAGTGTGGTCTTGCCCGCACCGTTGGGGCCGATGATGCAGCGCAATTCGCCGACGCCGATGTACAGGTTCAGATCGTTCAGGGCCTTGAAGCCGTCGAAGCTGACGCTGATGTCTTCCAGGGTCAGGATCGTGCCGTGACGGGTGTTCAGGCCAACGCCGGCCGCCTGGCCGAGGCCGATGGCGTCGCGGCTGCTGCCCTGGTCTTTGTTGGGTTCGAGGATGGGTTCGAGCATGAAATCGGCCGTCGGTGTGATTCTCATTGTTCGCCTCTCTTCTTCAGCAAGCCGATCACGCCTTTAGGCAGATACAGCGTCACGACGATGAACAGCGCGCCAAGGAAGAACAGCCAATACTCGGGAAACGCCACGGTGAACCAGCTCTTCATGCCGTTGACTACACCGGCGCCCAGCAGTGGTCCGATCAGCGTTCCGCGCCCGCCGAGGGCGACCCACACGGCAGCTTCGATGGAGTTGGTCGGTGACATTTCGCTGGGGTTGATGATGCCCACCTGCGGTACGTACAACGCCCCGGCCAGGCCGCACAACACCGCGCTCAACACCCAGACGAACAGCTTGAAGCCACGGGGATCGTAGCCGCAGAACATCAGGCGGTTTTCCGCGTCGCGCAGGGCGGTCAACACTCGACCGAATTTACTGCGGGCCAGGCGCCAGCCGATGAACAGGCTCGCCACCAAGAGCAGTACCGTTGCCAGGAACAGCACCGCCCGGGTGCCCGGCTCGGTGATGCCAAAGCCCAGGATCGAGCGGAAGTTGGTGAAGCCGTTGTTGCCGCCAAATCCGGTTTCGTTGCGGAAAAACAGCAGCATCCCGGCGAAGGTCAGGGCCTGGGTCATGATCGAGAAATACACGCCCTTGATCCGCGAGCGGAAGGCGAAGAAACCGAACACCAACGCCAACATGCCCGGCGCCAGCACCACCAGGCACATTGCCCAGAGGAAACTGTTGGTACCGGCCCAGTACCAGGGCAACTCGGTCCACGACAAGAAGGTCATGAACGCCGGCAAGCCATCACCGGCGGCCTGGCGCATCAGGTACATACCCATGGCGTAGCCGCCCAGGGCGAAGAACAGGCCATGACCGAGGGAGAGCAAGCCGGCATAACCCCAGACCAGGTCCAGGGCCAGGGCGACGATGGCGTAGCAGAGAATCTTGCCCACCAGGGTCAGGGTATATGCCGAAACATGCAGCGGGTTGTCCGCCGCCAACAGCGACAACAGTGGCAGGCTCAGCAGCACGGCCAGGATCAGCACACCGACGGCGAGAGTGACTTTGGGGCCGGCCTTTTGCGTGGCCGTGAGCATCAGGGGCTGGTTCATCAGTCGATTACCCGTCCTTTGAGCGCGAAGAGACCTTGCGGACGCTTCTGGATGAACAGAATGATCAACGCCAGGATCAGGATCTTGCCGAGTACGGCGCCGATCTGTGGTTCGAGAATCTTGTTGGCAATGCCCAGGCCGAACGCGGCGAACACGCTACCGGCCAACTGGCCGACGCCACCGAGCACCACCACCAGAAACGAGTCGATGATGTAGCTCTGGCCCAGGTCCGGGCCGACATTGCCGATCTGGCTCAGGGCCACGCCACCGAGCCCGGCGATACCCGAGCCGAGGCCGAAGGCGAGCATGTCCACGCGACCGGTGGGCACGCCGCAGCAGGCGGCCATGTTGCGGTTCTGGGTGACGGCGCGCACGTTCAGGCCCAGGCGGGTCTTGTTCAGCAGCAGCCAGGTCAGCACCACCACGAACAGCGCGAAGGCAATGATCACGATGCGGTTGTACGGCAACACCAGATTCGGCAACACCTGGATCCCGCCCGACAGCCAGGCCGGGTTGGCGACTTCGACGTTCTGCGCACCGAACACCAGGCGCACCAGTTGGATCAGCATCAGGCTGATGCCCCAGGTGGCGAGCAGGGTTTCCAACGGACGTCCGTAGAGGTGGCGAATCACCGTGCGCTCCAGAGCCATGCCGATGGCGGCGGTGATGAAAAACGCCACCGGCAGGGCGATCAGCGGGTAGAACTCGATGGCATTCGGGGCGAAGCGCTGGAACAGCATCTGCACCACGTAGGTGGAATAGGCCCCCAACATGAGCATCTCGCCATGAGCCATATTGATCACCCCCAGCAAGCCGAAGGTGATTGCCAGGCCGAGGGCGGCGAGCAGCAGGATCGAGCCCAGGGACATGCCGCTGAAGGCCTGGCCCAACAACTCGCCCACCAGCAGTTTGCGCTTGACCTGGCTGAGGCTGGTTTCAGCGGCGGTGCGTACGTTGGCATCGGTTTCGACGCCGGGTTCGAGCAGGCCTTCGAGGCGGGTACGGGCCAGTGGGTCGCCGGTTTCCCCCAGCAATCGCACAGCAGCCAGGCGCACGGTGGGGTTAGCGTCCACCAGTTGCAGGTTCGCCAGGGCCAGGCTCAGGGCGGCGTGCACGTCTTCGTCCTGCTCGCCGGCCAGTTGCCGATCGAGAAAGGCCAGTTGGGCCGGGCGGGCACTTTTTTGCAATTGCTGCGCGGCAGCCAGGCGTACGCGGGCATCGACGGCAAGTAATTGATGGCTGGCCAGGGCGGTTTCGATAAGCCCGCGCAAGCGGTTGTTCAGGCGCAGGATCTTGGGCTGGCCGTCGACGGTCAACTGGCCTTGCTGCAAGGCATTGATCAGTTCGACACGCTCCGGCTCGGGCTGCGCGGCCCAGGTTTCCAGGAGCTTGGCCTGCTGGGTCGGGTTGGCGGCGACGAAGTCTTCGGCGTCACCGGCGTGGGCCTCCAGTGGCAACAGCAGCACCAGGGCGAGGATGAGGCGGTAAAGGGCGGTGGGCATAGAGAGTCGCCTTGCGCGGACAATGTGGGAGCGAGCTTGCTCGCGATGGCGGTGGGTCAGTCACATCAGTGTTGAACATGGGGCCGCTATCGCGAGCAAGCTCGTTCCCACAGGGGTTTGTGTCGGTCAGAGCGTCATGCTCGGACCGACACCCATGGGCTCAGTTGCTCTTCACCGCATAGTCAGGTTTCTTGTCGTTGCCGGCGATGAAGGGGCTCCACGGTTGGGCGCGGATCGGGCCTTCGGTCTGCCAGACCACGTTGAACTGACCGTCGGCCTGGATTTCGCCGATCATCACCGGCTTGTGCAGGTGGTGGTTGGTCTTGTCCATGGTCAGGGTGTAGCCCGACGGTGCGGCGAAGGTCTGGCCGGCCAGGGCTTCGCGGACTTTGTCGACGTCGGTGGACTTGGCTTTTTCCACCGCTTGCGCCCACATATGGATACCGACATAAGTGGCTTCCATCGGGTCGTTGGTCACGGCCTTGTCGGCGCCTGGCAGGTTCTTGGCCTTGGCATAGGCCTTCCAGGAATCAACGAATTTCTTGTTCGCCGGGTTATCCACGGACTCGAAGTAGTTCCACGCCGCCAGGTTGCCTACCAGCGGTTTGGTGTCGATGCCGCGCAGTTCTTCTTCGCCCACCGAGAAGGCCACGACCGGTACGTCGGTGGCCTTCAGGCCCTGGTTCGCCAGTTCCTTATAGAAGGGCACGTTGGAGTCGCCGTTGACTGTGGAAATGACTGCGGTCTTGCCGCCAGCCGAGAATTTTTTGATGTTGGCCACGATGGTCTGGTAATCGCTGTGGCCGAACGGGGTGTAGACCTCTTCGATGTCTTTGTCCGCCACACCTTTGGAGTGCAGGAACGAACGCAGGATCTTGTTGGTGGTGCGCGGGTAGACGTAGTCGGTGCCCAGCAGGAAGTAGCGCTTGGCACTGCCGCCTTCCTCGCTCATCAGGTATTCCACCGCAGGAATCGCCTGCTGGTTCGGCGCTGCGCCGGTGTAGAACACGTTTGGCGACATCTCTTCGCCTTCGTATTGCACCGGGTAGAACAGCAGGCCGTTGAGTTCTTCGAACACCGGCAACACGGATTTACGCGACACCGACGTCCAGCAGCCGAACACCACCGCGACTTTGTCCTGGGTCAGCAACTGACGGCCCTTTTCCGCGAACAGCGGCCAGTTCGACGCCGGGTCCACGACCACCGCTTCGAGCTTCTTGCCGTTCACACCACCCTTGGCGTTGATCTCATCGATGGTCATCAGCGCCATGTCCTTGAGGGACGTTTCGGAGATCGCCATGGTCCCGGACAGCGAATGCAAGATGCCAACCTTGATGGTCTCGGCAGCCTGGACGGTCCAGGCCATGCCCATCGCGGCAATGCTTGCCGAGAGTGTAAAAGCCTTGATCAAGCTACGACGCTTCATTGTGCGATCTCCGTGGTCTTTTGAGTTTTTTTCGAGGGCAGATGCAAACGCTGAAGGCGCTTTTGCAAGGGGTGTGCCCGGTTGGCAAAAGGCTTGGAAATGCGGGATGGGTGTGGCGCAGGGAAACGGGCGATGCACCATAAGCGATCGCGTTGCGGGCGTTGGTGCGAAGGGATGCGCCACATTGGGGCGAGAGAGTTGCAAGTCCCCTGTGGGAGCGAGCTGGCTCGCGATAGCAGTGTGTCAGTCACTTCTAATCTGACTGATCTACCGCCATCGCGAGCAAGCTCGCTCCCACAGGTTGTTTTGCACGTCAGGTAGAGCTCAGCGGCGGCGCATCAGGCCGATGAAGAACAGCCCGCCGATAGCGGCGGTGGCGACCCCAATGGGCAAGTCTTCCGGCGCGATCAGCGTCCGCGCCGCCACGTCCACCCACACCAGGAACAGGCTGCCCAGCAGCACGCAGGCCGGCAACAGCCGCCGATGCTCGGCACCCACCAGCCGCCGGGCAATGTGCGGCACCATCAGCCCGACAAAACCAATCGAGCCGCTGATGGACACCAGCACGCCGGTCATCAACGACGCGATCAAGAAGATCCACAAGCGCACCTTCGCCGCGTTCAAGCCCAAGGTCACGGCGGTCTGTTCGCCGGCCATCAGAGCATTCAGCGGGCGGGCCATGCCCAGCAGCAATACCAGCCCCAGCAACACACTGGCGGCCGGCACCGCCAGCAGCTCCCAGCGCGCCAGGCCCAGGCCACCGAGCATCCAGAACATCACCGCGGAACTGGCGCGATGATCACCCAGGAACAACAGCAGATTGGCCGCCGCCATCATCACGAACGACACCGCCACGCCGCAGAGCAGCAGCCGATCACTTTCCAGGCGACCCTGACGGCTGGCGATGGCCAGCACCAGCAGCATGCTCAGCAATGCACCGATAAACGCCGCCAGTGGCAGGGTCAGCAGGCCGACGATCTCGCCGACATGCAGCACCACGATGACCGCGCCCAAGGTCGCGCCGGACGTCACGCCCAGCAAGTGCGGATCGGCCAGCGGGTTACGCGTGACCGCTTGCAGCACCGCACCGATCAACGCCAACCCGGAGCCCACCAGGGCACCGAGCAGCAAGCGTGGTACGCGGATCAGCCAGACGATGTGTTCCTGGCCCGGCGTCCAATGGACGTCACCTACACCGAAAGCCTTGTTCAGCAAAATGTCCCAGACCACCGCCACCGGCACCCGCGCCGGACCGAAGCCCAGGGACACCACACACGACACCAGCATCAGCGCGCCGAGGAATGCCAGCAGGGCGCCATAGCGACGACCGTTCATTGGCCGTGGAAACCCTGCGCCAGGGTTTGCACCGCCAGCACGTTATCGATGCCCGGCGTGGCCTGCACGTAAGGGATCACGATGAAGCGTCGCTGCTTGATCGCCTCCACCGATTGCAGGGCCGGGTTGTCCAGCAGGAATTGCTGCTTCTGCTCGGCGCTGACTTCGCCGTAGTCGACGATCACGATCACCTGCGGGTTGCGCTCGACCACGTTCTCCCAGTTCACCCGGGTCCAACTGGTCTCCACGTCATCCAGAATGTTGCGCCCGCCCGCTGCGTCGATCAGGGCCTGGGGCATGCCGAGGCGGCCGGAAGTCATGGCGCGATCTTCGCCGCTGTCATACAGGAACACCCGGGGCTGGTCGGTTGGCAGGTGTTTGCGCACTTCGGCCACCTGGGCCTGCATCGTGGCGATCAGTGCGTTGGCGCGATCCTGGACGTCGAAAATCCTGCCGAGGTTGCGCAGGTCGTTGTAGGTGTCTTCCAGCGAGGCCGCCGGACGTTTCATCACGAACGCGCAGGACTCGGTCAGCTCGTACACGTTGATGCCCAGCGGTTGCAGGGTCTGAGGCGTCAGGTCGCCGCCCACCCGCATGCCGTAGTCCCACCCGGCGAAAAAGAAATCGACGTTGGCACTGAGCAGGGTTTCCACCGACGGGTACTTGGCCGCCAGTTCCGGCAGGCCATCGAGAATCTTCGCCATCTCGGGCGTCACCGACTTCCAGCCACTGATGCCGCTGTAGCCGACCATACGCGGCTTGAGGCCCAGGGCGAGCATCATCTGGGTCATGTTGATGTCGTGGCTGACGGCATGGCGCGGGGCTTCGTTGAACACCACCTGGCGGTTGCAGCTCTGGACCGTCAACGGGTAGCGGGTGGCCTCGGCCAGAGCGTGAGTACTGCCCAGCAGCAGGGCAAGCGACAGCAGGGAACGCAGGGTCATGGTTGGGTTATCCAGGTGATTCGTGGGTAGCCGGCCAGGGGATGTTCGTCCACCAGGGCGTCGATGCCGAACACTTCGCGTAGCAGCGCGGCGGTCAGGACTTCTGCCGGGGCGCCGCTGGCGACGATATGGCCGTGGTCGATCACGTACAGGCGGTCACAGAAGGCGGCGGCCAGGTTCAGGTCGTGGAGGCTGGCGAGGGTGCCGATGCCCAGCCCTTTGATCAGTTGCAGCAATTGCAGTTGATAGTGGGGGTCGAGGTGATTGGTCGGTTCGTCGAGGATCAGCAACTGCGGCTGCTGGGCCAGGGCCCGGGCGAGGATCACCCGTTGCTTTTCACCGCCCGAAAGTGTGGCGAACTCGTGGTCACCGAAGCCTTCAAGCCCGGCCGATTGCAGTGCCTGGAGGACCAGGCGGCGGTCCTCGAGGTTGTCGCCATCGAACAGGCCTTTGTGGGGTGTGCGGCCCATGGCGACCACTTCCTCTACCGTCAGGCCGAAGGCGTCGGGGAACTCTTGCAGCACCACGGCGATGCGTTGGGCGCACCAGCGCGAGGACTGTTTCCAGACGTTGTGATGCTCGAACTTGACCTCCCCCCGTTCCGGTCGGCTGAAACGGTAGGCGCAGCGCAGCAGGCTGGTCTTGCCGCTGCCGTTGGGCCCGATCAACCCGACGAACTCCCCGGCCGCCACCTGCAGCGTCACGTCACGCAGCTGGAACTGGTGATGGCAGTGGCCATGGCCCAGGGGCGTCCAGGCGAGCTGGGAGAGGGTTAGCGAGGTCATGGATCTACTCAAATCATGGGTGGCGCGCGCAACCCTTGTGGGAGCGAGCTTGCTCGCGATAGCGGTGGTTCAGCATGCATCTTTGTTGAAGTACTGCCGCCATCGCGAGCCAGCTCGCTCCCACAGGGGATGGTGTTCACAGTTCGAAAGACGGGCGCGATTGTAGAGGTTTCGCGCCGCCTTCCGTTAATGCACCGTCTTCAGCTTGAAGATGAGACGACCTCAGGCTGGCGATTGAACCGGGTGACGAGCCGGTCCAGCAACCAGACCACCACCAGTGAAGCCCCCACCAACGGGAACACCACCGCCAGTGCCAGCATGATGAAGACCCCGGTCTTCCAGGTTGGCAGATCGTGACGCAGCGGCGGTACGCCGAACTTGCCCTCTGGCCGGCGCTTCCACCAGATCACTACGCCACTCACGGCGCTGAGCAGGATCATCAGGCAAATCAGCAGCACGATGATCTGGTTCAGCGGGCCAAACATCTTGCCCTCATGGAGCATCACCCCGGTTTCGGTGGCGCGGGCCACGACGCTGTAATGCGCCCAGCGCACATCGGCCAGGACCTTGCCGGTGTACTGGTCCACGTGCAGGGTGGCGTCGTTGCGCGGGTCGTCGGCGAACACCGAGACGGTGAACACGCCGGTGGACGTGGTCGGCAGGGTGATGCTGTAGCCGGGCGTGACCTGGCGTTCGCTGGCGATGTCCTGCACCGCTTGCAGGCTGACGGTCGGAGCGGCGGGGCCTTGGTGCATACCGCCGTGGGCCATGTGTTCGGCATGGTCGCCGGACATCGGCATCGGCGTATTTTCCATGGCCCAGGGCACAGTCTGGCGGTGGGCGTTGTTGAGGCTGCCGGCCTCGACGTCGGACTTGGGCACGTCGTTCCACATCGCCGCCGGAAAGCGGTTCCAGAGGTTGGCGTATTGCTTGCCCCAGAAGCCGGTCCAGGTCATGCCACTGAGCAGCATCACCAGCAGCAACGCCGCGCCCCAGAAACCGATGACCACGTGCAGGTCGCGCCAGAACAAACGACCGCGGCTGCTCCAGCGGGGCCACAGCACGCCAGCCGAGGATTGCCCGCGCGGCCACCACAGGAACAGTCCGGACACCACCAGCACCACGCCCCAGCCAGCGGCCATTTCCACCAGGCGATCACCGACCGTGCCGATCAGCAACTCGCCGTGGATGGCCCGGGCCATGGCTTGCAGGTTGTTTTTCGCATCCTGCTCGCCGAGAACATCGCCATGGTACGGGTCGATGAACACGTTCAGTTCCCGGCCTTTGTCGATGACGACGAATTGCGCGCTGCGCTCGGCGTTGACTGGCGGCAGGTACTGTTTGACCTGGCCTTCGGGATAGGCCTGGCGGACCTGTTTGAGCAAGTCGTCCGCCGCCAGGGTGTGATGCCCGGCGGGTACGTTCAGCAGGCTGCCGTACATCAGTGGGTCGAGTTGCGGCTTGAACAGGTAAATGATGCCGGTCAGGGCCAGCATCACCATGAAAGGCGCCACGAACAGCCCGGCGTAAAAATGCCAACGCCAGGCCAGGTTGTAGAAGTTGGGTTTCGGTTGGCTCATTGAAAAGCGCTCCGCAGGGCAAATTGGGTTGAACGATGGAACCCTTTGTGGGAGCGAGCCTGCTCGCGATAACGGCGGTACATTCAGCACCAATGTGTCTGATAGATCGCATCGCGAGCAGGCTCGCTCCCACAGGTTTTATGTTTGCTTCGGGCAAGTTTTTAGAAACTCATATCCACCTTGGTCCAGAGCGTGCGCCCCGGTTCGTTGATGGCTTGCGGGTCGCTCGCCGGGTAGCCGAACCCGGCGTTACCGGCCAGGTTCAAGTGCTCGGCGTAGGCTTTGCCAAACAGGTTGTCGACGCCGCTGCTGACCTTCCAGTGCTGGTTGATGCGGTAGGCGCCGTTGAGTGAGAACACGCCGAAGCCCGAGCTCTTGCCATAGTCCTTGCCCACCACGTTGCCCTTGTTCTCGTCGACCCGGTGCTGCGCCGCCACCACACGCCACAGGGCGCCGGCACTCCAGCGGTCTTCGCTGTAGGTCAGGCCCAGGCGTGCGTCCAGCGGCGGCATTTGTGCCAGGGCGCTGCCGTCGCTGCTGTTCTTGCCCCAGGCGTAGGCCAGGGTCGCGTCGGCTTTCCAGTGTTCGGTCAGCTTGTAGGCCGCACCCAGTTCACCGCCCATGATCCGCGCATCGATGTTCTCGGCCCGGGAGGTGGTGCCCATCATCCCGGGGGTGTAGTCGAACAGGATGTAGTCGCGCACCTGCCCGACATAGCCCGATGCCCAGGCCTCGAGGGTTTCGGTCTTGTACTGCAGGCCGAAGTCGAGTTGGGTGGTTTTCTCTGGCTTGATCGAGTCGAAGGCATTCAGCGAACCGCTGGGGCCGGCGTTCGGCGAGAACAGCTCCCAGTAGTCGGGGAAGCGTTGTGCGTGACCCACGCCTGCGTAGAGGGTGGTGGGGCTGTCGTCGAGGTCGTGCTCATAGCGGACGAAACCGCTGGGCAGGGTGTCGGCGCGGGTCTCGTCGGCAGTCGGATTGGGCCGGGCCGACATGCCGGAGCCGATGCTCTGGCGATAGTCCTTGGCCGAGGCGCGGTCGAGCCGGGCGCCGGTGATCACTCTGTCGCGGTCGGCGGCGTACCAGGTCAATTCGCTGAACACGCCGTAATTGTGGAAGTCGGCGTCCTTGGTGTACGGCAGGTCCTTGTAGGTGTCGACACCCATGCTGCTGCGCTGGCGATGCTCGTTGGTCTGGGCGTCCAGGCCGCTGATCAGTTGCACATCGGCCCAGCGCCAGGTGGCCTTGATGCGCGCGCCAAGGGTGCGACGGTCGACGTTGGAAGCCATGGGCCCGGCCATCATCCCGGTGCCGGATGGCGTGCGCAGCGTGTAGTTGTCCATCACATGGTCGGCGTAGTTGTAATAGACCTGTGCCTCGATCTTATCCAGCACCTCGCCGATGTTCGAGCGCTCGAAACGCAGCCCGAGGCTTTCGCGCTTGAACTGCGAGCCGTCCATGCTGCGCCCGGCATAGCGCGCTTGGCCGTCGCCCTTGCCGGCGGTCAGCTCCAACAGGGTGTCGGCGTCCGGCGTCCAGCCCAGCGTCACGTCGCCGTTCCACTTGTCGTAGCGCGACGGCACCGTGTCGTTGTTGCCGTCGCGGTAATCGTCCGAATGGGCGGTGTTGCCGATCACTCGTACGTAGCCCAGTGGCCCGCCGGCCGCCGCATCCACGACCTTGTCGAAGCGTCCGTTGGAACCGGCCAACACACTGGCGTTGACCCGCGTGCCGAGCTCGCCGAACTGTTCCGGCTCGCGCTCGAACAGGACGGTCCCGGCCGATGCTCCTGGGCCCCAGAGTACGGTTTGCGGGCCTTTGATCACGGTGAGCTTGTCGTAGGTTTCCGGCGAGATGTAGGACGTCGGCGCGTCCATCCGGCCCGGGCAGGCGCCCAGCAACATGCTGCCGTTGGTGAGGATGTTCAACCGCGAGCCGAACATGCCGCGCAGCACCGGGTCGCCATTGGTGCCACCGTTGCGCACCAGGGCAAAGCCGGGGATGGTCTTGAGGTAGTCGCCGCCGTCACTGGCCGGCACCGGCTGACGCGGATCCTTGGGGTTGGTGACGACAGTCAAGGGTGAGCTGGGCGCGATGGCGGTGATGACCGTCGGGCTTAGCTCTTCGATCTGAGCCTCGTGATGCTCGTGCTCATCGGCAAATACATAGGGCGTGAGCAGCAGGCCGCACAGTGCGGCGACCGTATGACGTAAACGAACCGGTGGTTCGTTCGGGGGGCAGCGAACCTGGGCAGTGCCCAAAGCGATGCCAGCAGAAAACCTGGACATGATGATTCCATCGAACAGACGTAGAGGACGCGGTCGGGCAGCCTGGGGCTGTCTTGTGCGACCGAGTGAGGTAAGTGTCGGGCTTACGCGTCGAGGGGTGGTGCGCGGGTGCGGGCACCCGGAAAGAACGGTTGCCGGGCATGGCCCAGGCGCGGGGAAGGGCTGGTGTAGGTACTGGCCGACGGTGCATCGAAGGCAGCGAAGGTATGGCCGCCCGGCAACGCGGGACAGTTGAACAGCAGGCTGCAATAGCCACACTTTTCCCACAGCGCGTGATGCTCGCTCTTGGGCCGGCAGTGCTCGGCTGCCGGTGCCGCATGCTCGGCGTGGGTACCCGCCGACATGTCCATCTCCATGCTCATGCTTATAGACACAGGCATGGACGAAGACATGCGCTGATCCATCGGCATCGACTGAGAAATCAGTGGACCGATAAAGATCATCAGCATGGCGAACAGGCTGAGCCAGCTGCCGCGTGTCAGGCTCATCGGCTGACGGCGGGGCATGGTGGACCTGTTGCGGGGAAGAGCCACGGGTAGACGCGCTTAGTGCATGTGCATTTGGTTTTTGTCGCCGTCAGGCGCTTTTTTCTGCACCGCGACGTCAACGGTCACGTCGCCGGCTTTTTCGAAATGCAGGGTCATGGCAAAGCGTTTGCCATCACTGAGCAGGCTGCGGTCTTTCAGCTCCAACAGCATCACGTGGTAGGCCATCGGCGCGAAGGTAGCCGTCGCTCCGGGGGCAATATCCACAGCGGGCACCGGTTGCATTTTCATCAGGCCGCCTTGCATCACATGCTCGTGGAGCTCGGCTTTGCCGGCAATCGGCGAGTCGACGCTGAGCAGTTTGTCGGCGGTGGTGCCCTTGTTGTGAATCACGAAATACGCGGCCACGGTCGGTGCATTGGGCGGCAATTCCTGGGACCAGGGGTGAGCGATTTCGAGGTCGCCAACTTTGTATTGATGGGCGTGGGCGAAGCTCACTGGAAGCAACAGGGCAGCCAGCAGGACGAGTCTGTTCAACATGGGTGATTCTCCAGAACGATTCAGGACGCGGGTTTAATGCGGGAATCAGACCAGAGGAGAGGCGCGGGGATTGAGGCTCGGCCATTGCTGGCGCGGTGTGGGGCTGTCGAGTGTTGAGTGGGCGACACCGCGATGGGCCGGCCGTAGATCCAGATACAACCGCGGCGCGTGCCCGGCAAGCGCCACCAACGGCGCGGAACCTGAGCAGCACCAACAATGCTGCATCGTCGAATGATTGTCCTGCTGCGGCGTGCCTTGCTCGAGCTTGCCCAGGGAAATCGCCAGCATTTTCGTGCCGCTGGAGGAACAGAAGCTGCCCCACAGCACTTGTTCGGTCGGTGCACTCGCCACCGTGCCACCGTTGCCGGAAAGGGGCATGGCAAGCATGTTGAACAGCACTGCGAAGCAGGCGATCCAGGCAAATGCAAGCCGTTGTCGGGACATGGGGCAATCCGCTCGGTTGGGCGATCAGGTGGCGGTATTTAGCCTGATCGGGGTTGAGAAGTAAAAAGGCCGCGTGCGGTGTAGGGTCGCAGGGCTGGTGTTAACAGTAGCAACAGATCGTCGAGTGAGTGCTGTTGTCGCGGGGAAGCTTACCCTCGCTCGGCGACGAAGCGGTCCTCAATCCTGATACAGCGTTTGACAGGGAGTGGCATCTGCTGTTTTTGGCGTGGCAACAGAACAGACAGTCAGGCCAACTGCCGTAGCCCCTGCAACACCTCATCCACCGTCCCAAACTCCCGATCCACCCCCGGCAACACCGGCCGCTTCAACACCAGTACCGGCACGCCTCGCTCCCGCGCCACCTCCAGTTTCGGCTCAGTAGCCGTGCTGCCACTGTTCTTGCTGACCAGTACATCGATCCGCCGCCGTTCGAACAGCTCACGCTCACCCTCGATGTGAAACGGTCCACGGGCACCAATGACTTCGCAGCGCTCATTTCCGGGGTAAACGTCCAGGGCGCGCAGGGTCCAGAATTGCTCTGGCGGAATTTCGTGCAGGTGTTGCAGCGGTTCGCGGCCGAGGGTGAACAGGGGGTGGTGGAAGGGTTGCAGGGCCTGGATCAGTTCGCTCCAGTCAGCCACTTCGCGCCAGTCATCGCCGGCCTGGGGTTGCCATGCTGGACGGCGCAGGCCCCAGCAGGGAATGCTGCAGGCGCGCGCTGACTGGGCGGCGTTGTGGCTGATTTGCGCGGCGTAGGGGTGGGTGGCGTCCAGCAACAGGTCTATACCCTGGTCGCGAATGAACTGCGCCAAGCCTTCGGCGCCGCCGTAACCGCCGACGCGTACCTGGCAGGTCAGGTCGGTGGGAACGCGACCGATACCTGCCAGGCTGTAGATATGCTGGGGCCCGAGTGTGCGGGCGATGGCCAGGGCTTCGGTGACGCCGCCCAATAGCAAGATACGTTTCATTGCAAGGCTCCGGCGTGTCCAACGATACCGCCCTGGCGGTCGATGGCGAAGACTTCGACCTGGACCTGGGCCGGCACCACACTGCGAGCGAAGGCCAGCGCATGCTCACACACCGCGTCGCCGAGGGCGATGCCGGCGGCGCTGGCCATTGCCAGGGCTTGCTGGCTGGTATTGGCCTGGCGAATGCCTTGCTGCAACGCCTCATCGGCACCGATTGCAGCCGCCCATTCGGCCAGTTGTGGCAGGTCGATGCTCGAGTGTCGGCTGTGCAGGTCCATGTGGCCGGCGGCGAGTTTGCTGATTTTGCCGAAGCCGCCGCAGAGGCTGAGTTTTTCCACCGGCACCTTGCGCACATGTTTGAGCACGGCGCCGACGAAGTCGCCCATTTCGATCAGGGCGATTTCCGGCAGGTTGTAGACCCGGCGCATGGTGTCTTCGCTGGCATTGCCGGTGCAGGCGGCGATGTGCAGGTAGCCGTTGGTTTTCGCCACGTCGATGCCCTGGTGGATCGAGGCAATGTAGGCCGCGCAGGAGAACGGCCGGACGATGCCGCTGGTGCCGAGAATCGACAGGCCGCCGAGAATCCCCAGGCGTGGATTCATGGTTTTCAGTGCCAGGGCTTCGCCGCCCTCGACATTGACCGTGACTTCGAAACCGCCGGCGTAACCGCTTTCCTCGGCCAGCCGACCGAGGTGGTCGTTGATCATTTTGCGCGGCACCGGGTTGATCGCCGGTTCACCGACATCCAGCACCAGTCCTGGTCGCGTCACCGTGCCGACGCCGCGACCGGCGATGAAGCGCACACCGGGTTCGTCGATCAAGCGCACCTGGGAAAACAACAGGGCGCCGTGGGTCACGTCCGGGTCGTCGCCAGCGTCCTTGATCGTCCCAGCCTCGGCGCCCTGTTCGGTCAGCCGACAGAACTCCAGGCGCATCTGCACCTGCTTGCCCTTGGGCAGCACGATCTCCACGGCATCGGCGTGGATGCCGCACAGCAGCAAGCGGGCCGCCGCCAGGCTGGTGGCGGTGGCGCAACTGCCGGTGGTCAGGCCGCTGCGCAGGGGCGCGGGTTGTTCGGCGGTTTCGTCACGCATCGAGGGGTTTGACCAGGTCGAGCAAGGTGATTGGCAATGCCTGGCGCCAGGTATCGAACTCGCCCAATGGCTGGGCTTGGGCGATGTGGATCCGGGTCAGTTCGCCGCCGTGACGTTCGCGCCAGTTCATGAGCGTCATCTCGCTTTGCAGGGTCACGGCGTTGGCCACGAGCCGGCCGCCGGGCTTGAGCTGCTCCCAGCAGGCGTCGAGCACGCCTTCGCGAGTGACGCCGCCACCGATGAATACTGCGTCTGGCCGCTCCAGGTTTTTCAGCGCCTGGGGGGCTTTCCCGCGAATCAGTTGCAGGCCGGGCACGCCGAGGGTGTCGCGGTTACGTTCGATCAGCGCTTGACGACCTTCGTCGGCCTCGATGGCCAGCGCGCGGCAGCTGGGGTGGGCGCGCATCCATTCGATGCCGATGGAGCCGCTGCCGGCGCCGACATCCCAGAGCAGTTCACCGGGCGTCGGGGCGAGGCGGGCGAGGGTGATGGCGCGTACGTCGCGCTTGGTCAACTGGCCGTCATGTTCAAAGGCCGCGTCCGGCAAACCGGCCAGGCGCGACAGGCGCAACGCCGAGGGTTCGGCGCGGCATTCGATGGCGATCAGGTTCAGGTCGGCGACGGTGGGATCGGACCAGTGTGCCGCACTGTTGTCGAGCCGTCGTTCTGCCACACCGCCGAGGTGTTCCAGCACGGTCATGGGGCTGGGGCCGAACCCACGTTCGCGCAGCAGTGCCGCGACCGCCGCCGGACTCTGGCGGTCATTGCTCAGCAGCAACAGCCTGACGCCAGTGGATAAATGCACATTGAGCGCCGCCAGCGGGCGTGCCACCAGCGACAGCGTGACCACGTCCTGCAGTGGCCAACCCATGCGCGCCGCCGCCAGCGAACAAGAGGATGGCGCGGGGATGATCAACATCTGATCGCTTGGCACCTGCTTGGCCAGGCTGGCGCCTACGCCGTAGAACATTGGATCGCCGCTGGCCAGTACGCACACCGACTCGCCCCGTCGCGCCAGCAGCGGTTCCAGGGAGAACGGGCTGGGCCACAGCTCCCGTTCACCGCGGATACACACTGGCAACAGATCCAGCTGACGCTGTGCTCCAACGATTCGCGAGGCACCGAGCAGCGCGCGGCGAGCAACCTTGCCCAGGCCCTTGAAGCCCTCTTCGCCGATGCCCACTACGGTCAGCCAGGGTGTCATCTGTGTTCCTCGAATAGATCTGTTTGATCGGCGGCGCTGTCTCACCCGCGCACCGGGCCGCTATCATACCGTGCCCCGGCGGATCAGGCGCCTGCAGACCGCTATCGCGAGCAAGCTCGCTCCCACAGGGGATTGGTGGTGAACATAGAGTTTGGGAGCAACCTGATCAAAACTGTGGGAGCGAGCTTGCTCGCGATGGCGGCGGTCCAGACAACATCACCGGATCAGGCAACCCGTGTTCTTGAGCAATCTCGCTTCAATCCGACCGGCAAGCTTTTCATGACCCCCGGCAAAGCAGGCATAATGTCGGTCCTTCGCCGTCATGGCGTGCCTTATCTTCCGGTCTGCCCTTGAACGAACGTCCATCCTCCAACGTCATACGCCCCTCCGGTTGCCCGGGGTTGCTGCGGGTTGTCCAGGCGTTGGACGGTGGGATCTGCCGGATCAAGCTCGATGGCGGTTCCATCCTGGCGGATCAGGCTGACGCCGTGGCGTCGGTGGCCGAGCGGTTTGCCGGGGGCGTGATCGAGGCGACCAACCGTGGCAACCTACAAATTCGCGGCATCGGTCCAGGGCACGACGCGCTGATCGAGCCATTGCTGGCCGCCGGGCTTGGGCCCCGAACCCCGGCTGGCGACGACGTGCGCAACCTGATGCTCAGCCCCTCGGCCGGGATCGACCGGCAGATGCTGTTCGACACCGGCCCATTGGCCGCGCAGATCCTCGTCACCCTGCAAACCCATGCACGCTTCCATGAGTTGTCGGCCAAGTTCGCCGTGCAACTGGACGGTGGCGAAGCGTTGGCGATGCTCGAACATCACCACGACCTGTGGCTGTCGGCCCTGGTCCGCGACGGCGAGCCCTGGCTGGCCTTCGGCTTGGCTGGTGTCCCGTTGGATAAACCGGCGGGCAGGGTGCCCCTGGCCTTGGGGCATGCCCTGGTGGTAGCGGTGCTGGAATTGTTTCTCGACCTGGCTCGCCCGGACCAGATCCGCATGCGCCACCTGCTGGCTGAAATCCCCATGGATGAATTCATGGCCCGGTTGGCCCGTCGCGTGCCGCTGCAAGCTTGCCTGGATTGGCAGCGGGACATGTCCAACGACGGACTGCACATCGGCAGCCATCCCCAGCACGACGAGCGTGTCTACGTCGGCGCCGCCGCACCTCTTGGCCGGCTCGACGCCGGCATGCTGCGCGGGGCGGCGCAGTTGGCACGGGAGAAGGGCGACGGCAGCCTTCGTTTTACCCCTTGGCAAAGCCTGATGTTGCCCAACGTGCGCCGCGAGGAGGCCGAAGGAGTTCTGGCGCGGCTTGGGGGATTGGGCTTTTTTTGCACGGTCGACCAACCCCTGGCGCAACTCATTGCCTGCACCGGCTCCAGTGGCTGCGCCAAGGCCCTGGCCGACACCAAGGCCGACGCCCGCCAACTGGCCGAGCTGCTGCAAGGCCAGGGCCGGGTCCTGAAGGTCCATCTATCAGGCTGCCAGCGTTCCTGCGCGGCGGCCCATATCGCGCCCGTCACCTTGCTGGCGGTCGCTCCTGGTCGTTACGACCTGTATTTTCGCGATGCCACGCTGCCGGGTTTCGGCGCGTTGCAGGCACACAATCTGACTATTGAAGCGCTCGGCCACTGGCTCGACGCTCGCCCCCGGAGCCCCCTTGATGCTTGATTACATCCGCGACGGTCAGGAGATCTATCGCAACTCCTTCGCGATCATTCGCGCCGAGGCCAACCTGGCGCGCATTCCGGCCGACCTGGAAAAACTCGCGGTGCGAGTGATCCACGCTTGCGGCATGGTCGAGGCCGTCGATGGCCTGCAGTTTTCCGAAGGCGCGGGCACGGCGGGGCGCCAGGCGTTGGCCGCGGGTGCGCCGATCCTGTGCGATGCGCGGATGGTGTCCGAAGGCGTGACCCGGGCTCGGCTGCCGGCGAACAACCCGGTGATCTGCACTTTGCGCGACGAGAGCGTGCCGGCGTTGGCCCTTGAGCTGGGCAATACCCGTTCGGCCGCCGCCCTGGAACTGTGGCGTCCGCACCTGGAAGGCAGCGTCGTGGTCATCGGCAACGCGCCGACCGCGCTTTTTTATCTGTTGGAAATGCTCGACGCTGGCGCGCCGAAACCGGCGCTGATCCTCGGCTTTCCGGTGGGCTTCGTCGGCGCCGCCGAATCCAAGGCGATGCTGGCGGCCAACAGCCGTGGCGTGCCGTTCGTGATCATGCAAGGCCGCCTGGGCGGCAGCGCCATGGCCGCCGCGGCCGTCAATGCCCTCGCTACGGAGATTGAATGATGCAGCAGCCTGGACGTCTGATCGGCCTCGGCGTGGGCCCCGGTGACCCGGAACTGATTACCGTCAAGGCCCTGCGCCTGCTGCGCGAGTCGCCCGTGGTGGCGTACTTCGTCGCCAAGGGCAAGAAGGGCAATGCCTTCGGCATCATCGAGGCGCATTTGCAGGACGCGCAGACCTTGCTGCCGCTGGTCTACCCGGTCACCACCGAAGCCCTGCCGGCGCCGTTGTCCTATGAACAAGTGATCGCCGATTTCTACGACACCGCCGCCGAACAGTTGGCCGTGCACTTGGATGCCGGGCGCGACGTGGCGGTGATCTGCGAGGGCGATCCGTTCTTCTACGGCTCCTACATGTACCTGCACGATCGCCTGGCCGAGCGCTATGACGCCGAAGTCATTCCCGGCGTGTGCTCGATGCTCGGTGGTGCCTCGGTGCTCGGTGCGCCGCTGGTCTATCGCAACCAGAGCCTGTCGGTGCTCTCCGGCGTTCTACCCCATGAAGAACTCAAGCGGCGTTTGGCCGATGCCGATGCGGCGGTGATCATGAAACTGGGGCGCAACTTCCCCAAGGTTCGCCAGGTGCTCCAGGAACTGGGCCTGGATGGGCGCGCGCTGTACGTCGAACGGGCGACCATGGCCAACCAGAAAATCGTACCGCTGGATGACGTCGAACCGATGTCCTCGCCGTACTTCTCGCTGATCATTGTGCCGGGCGAACGGTGGCAAGGCTGATGACATCCAAGACAGCGGCCATCGTCATCCTCGGCCCGGGCAGCCTCGCCACCGCTCGGCGGATCCAGCAGCGCTACCCTGATGCCCTGATTCACGGCCTGAGCGGACGGGTCGAGGGCGCGGATCGTTCATACCTCGAATTCGGCGCGACGTTGCGCGAGCTCTACCAACAGGACACGCCGATCATCGCCTTGTGCGCGGCCGGCATCGTCATCCGCACCCTGGCGCCGCTGCTGCTGGAAAAAGGCCTCGAGCCGCCGGTGCTGGCGGTGGCCGAGGATGGCAGCGCCGTGGTCCCGCTGCTGGGCGGCCTGGGCGGAGTGAATGTCATGGCCCGGGAAATCGCCGCCGCGTTGCAAGTCGCGCCGGCGATCACCACCAGCGGTGAATTGCGTTTTGGCACTTGCCTGCTCAATCCGCCGAGTGGCTACAGCCTCGGCGACCTGGAGCAAGGCAAGCGGTTTGTCTCCGATCTGCTGGCCGGTGAATCGGTGCGCATCGAAGGCGCCGCGCCGTGGCTGGATCAGGCGCAGTTGCCTGAGGATATACAGGCACGGCTGGCGATCCGTATCGACAGTGCTGCGGGAACACCTGCGGTGGATGAGCTGCGGATTTATCCGCGCAATGTGCTGGTGGCGTTGAGTGCAGGGGCGTCGGCGGACATCGGCGCGATCCTGGAGGAGGCCGGCCTCGCGCCGCAGTCGCTGGCGTGCCTGTTGGCGGCGGACAGCGACATGGCCCGTGCTGAGTTACACGAAATGGCGTCGGCCTTGGGTGTGCCGCTGCGTTTTGCGGCGGCCAATAGCAACCTCGAAACGTGGTTGAGCGATGCCCTCGGCCAACCCGCATCGCTACAGGTCATGGGCAGTCATGCCATCGCCGTGGCCGAGCAGCCCCTCGATCCGCGGCAGATCGGTCGCCCGCGCGGGCGCCTGGCGGTGATCGGCCTCGGCCCGGGCGCTGCCGAGTTGATGGTGCCGGCGGTGCGCGCCGAACTCGACCGTGCCACCGATGTGCTGGGCTACGAAACCTATGTGCGCATGGCCGGGCCCTTCCGGGCCGATCAGGTGCAGCACTGCACTGACAACCGCGAAGAAATGCAGCGTGCCCGGCATGCCTTTGAACTGGCGGCCCAGGGGCGGTCGGTGGTGGTGGTGTCGTCCGGCGACCCGGGCGTGTTCGCCATGGCTGCCGCCGTACTGGAAGCATTGCATGAGTCGACGGATGCTCATTGGCACAACGTCGATTTGCAGATCCTGCCGGGTGTCTCGGCCTCCCTGGCGACCGCCGCCCAGGCGGGTGCGCCGCTGGGCCATGACTTCTGCGTGATGTCGCTGTCGGACAACCTCAAGCCCTGGTCGATCATCGAGAAGCGCCTCGACCTGGCGGCCGAAGCCGACCTGGCCCTGGCCTTCTACAACCCGATCTCCCGTTCCCGGCCATGGCAGTTGGGTCGGGCGCTGGAGATCGTCGGGCAACATCGCACGGCGCAAACGCCTGTGGTGCTGGGGCGCGATATCGGTCGTCCGGGGCAGACGTTGCGTGTCACCACGCTGGGGGCATTGACCCCGGATCAAGTGGACATGCGCACCATGGTGCTGATCGGTTCCTCCACTACCTGCGTGTTCCCGCGCGCGTCCGGCGCCAGCTGGGTCTATACGCCTCGCTGGTATGGATCCAAGCCAGCCTCCTGAATGAGGGCGGCCTGCCTGGCCGCCCTGTTCGATTGCAACTCTCGATTCTCGTCATTGAATCTTAAATCTTTGAAATGCATTGAAAGCCTTCCTGTTTGAGTTGTTGGGTTTTAGGCGCTAGTTTGTCTGCCTTCTATCGTTTCTTAGTTCTGCCTGGTGCGGCGGTGGATCTTTATTTATTTTAGTCTTGCTATTAGTCAAGTTGGACGAGGAGTGTTTTTATGCAGGATGCAGAAGTTAAAAACAGCGACGGCCTGGTAAAGTTCATCAGTCTTTTCAAGTTGTCGGATCTTGAACAGGCGTTGTCGCCGTATAAAAAAAGCGAACAATACGAGGCGGTCCTCCGTTATTACTTTGCCTGTATCGTTACGCCGGAATCCCACAGGCTGCTCGAACCATTGGGGCTTTTGAAACAGACGCTGGCCCAGCTATTGGGCAACCGCAGGGTCAAGCGTAGCCAGGACGGGCGTGTGTCTGGTCCCGCCGGGGCTGGTGTGGATCTGGCGCAGATATACGACAAAATCGAGCATCACGAAGCACGCCTTCAATTCAGTAGCGAGCAAATGAGAAAGTTGCCAGCGGAGGTGCCCAAGACGTTGCACTTCGTCTGGCTCGGTGGCGGACTTGGCGACATCCAGCGCGATTATCTCAATGTATGGCGACAGGTATTGGCCCGGCACGGCTATGCCCTGAATCTTTGGTATGACAGTGATGCGTTACTGGCGTGGCAAACCAATAAGCTTATTGTCGAAGCCGCCAAGGCCGATGTCTTTTTACATGATGTAGATGAGCGTATTGCCGAAGTTGATCTGGGTGCCCTGTATAACGAACGGGCCATTGTCCTGAAACAACAGATGCAAGCCCATATCAATGCCGCCGTGGCGAAGGGCGGATCAGCCGACGAAGCCCGGCTGGATTTACTGACCCGCGCCTATGGTCAGGATGCGCAAGTGCTGCGCCAACAGTTGGAACGCAATCGTCGCAGTATCCTGGGCATGGACGGCTTCAAGTTGCGTGACCTTGCTGCCGGTGCAGTTTCGTTGCAGTTGCAGGATGTCTATGACCGAGAGATGCGGTTGCTGGGCAATATGGCGTCGGCGTCGGATGTCGTGCGCGCGGAAGTCCTGTTTGCCGAAGGTGGCGGGTATACCGATATCGACCACCTTCCGCCGTTATCGGCAACCCTGGGCGGAGTCGACATCAGCGGTTTTGGCCATGATGCCCGTCTGGGGACCCTGCAATTGCTGCTGAACGAGAATCCCGAATGGATGCCCGGCCGCCAGGCTTCCTCCCGTTATCGCGCGCATATTCCCGCCGAACATCTGCCAACACTGGAAGCGTTCGCGCGAAGCCGGCCAAGCTTGAGTGAGGTCTTCGAGTTGCCGGCGCAGCGGTCGGCCCGACCTTTCGCGTTGCGTGCCCTGAGCATGGAACTGTCGTTATCCAATGCATTTCTGATGGCCCATCCGGGCGCCGAGATTCTTCAAAGCGTGATCGACCGTCTGCGCTCCAACTATGAGTTGGTTGACGCGTCGGTCCAGTTGGCTGCCCAGCGCGATGTCGCATTGAGCGACGTTGCCGGCATGTTGACCCTGGTGGAAGAAGTATTCGAAAAAAACCATGGGCCGCTGAGCCGCCTGCCGATGGGCGAAGTGCTCAGGGTGATAGCGCGGATATCGGGCGTCGCGACCCACTTCGGCGACGGCATTCGCTTCGAAAGCGAAGGAACCGTCCATCTGACGGGCCCCGGCGCCATGCGCGACGGCATGGCTGACTACGCGAACGCGCACTTGAGCGCGGCAGTTGCCAAGACTTTGCACGAGGAGGCTGGCGTTGCCCCCTATCTGACGGTCAATGGCGCCACGGAAGAGGAGCAGGATCACTCCTGGAAAGAGAATGGAAACGATCCCGAGAAATGGGTCAGCAACGAGCAGGCGCGTTGGCGCGAAGGTCAGTACAAGGCCCGCTACAAGGGCGATATCGCGCAGTTGCTCAAGCATTCGACGATTGAGTTTCAGCAGGGATGGCCGCTGATCGAAGGGCGCGCGGTGCTGCTGACCGATGTGCTTGAGCGACTGGTCGAGGGGCTCGGCGAGCCATTCATCGAGGCGATGAGGCAGGGGCATGACGGTGAGATCCGCTTCGAAAAGCCGCTGCCGCTGAGTTTCGATGATCGCGAGCTCATCAAGAGTCAGGCGCCCGACGCGCTTGTTCCGGTCTTCCTGAGTGACAAAAAAATGCGCGACCAGGGGATCGATGAGGTGCTGAGTGACATCGCCAATGGCTCTCGTCGTTTCATTGAAGCGAGTCCTTTGCAAAGACTGGCACTGGGCGTGTTGTTGGGGCTGGATTCCCTGGACAACCCACATTTCAATGCGGCCACCAGTGAGCTGGAGAACCTGGCCAATGGCGTCGCCGAGCAGGGCGTTTCCGGGCGTTACGCGGTCATCGAGCGCCAGTTGTACAAGCGCAAGGCCGCGAGGTTCATGAGTGGCCTGGGGAGTGATCCGACGTACGCGTCGATGCCATCCGACAGCGCTCTGGAACTGAAAAGAACCGCCTTGAAGGAGGCGCGGACCCTGTATCAATGGGGGCGGCATGTCGGGCGGATCCAGAAGGTGGCCACCCTTGAGCACCGTATCCAGGTCATCGAGCGGTCAGGGCAATTGCTTGATGGGTTCGGGCATAACGGTGTGCAGATGGTTCCCCAGGATTTGCTGCTCAACCGCGATGGCGAAACGATTGGTGGGCGTTGCTATCCCCTGGCGCTGGTGATGAGTGCGGCACTTGCGCAGGGTGATGCCGCCTCCGGGCACTTGCGCGAGCGCTTCTTTCTGGCGGTGCTGGAGCCAGGGCAAGACGATTCCCAAGGCTTTCTACAAGCGTTGGAAGAGCTGCGAGACGTACCGATGAGTGACGTTGGTCGCACGCTTGGACAGGCTAGCCTCGATCAGGTCACCGCCGCTCTGGAGAAACACGCCGGCCCGCGTACGCTGATGCTCAACTCTGACAATCATTCGATGCTGGTGGCCAAGACCGTCAGTGCGGAACGCGCCACCTATCATTTTTTCGACCCCAATTTTGGTTTGTGTAAATTCGAGCAGCCGGATGCGTTCCGACGTGGTCTGGAGCATTTTTTCCAGAAAGAGGGCATGGCTCGTTATTACGCCGCCTATGGCAGCGAAGCTCGGCCTGAATTCGATCTGATCGACCTGCAAAGTGAAAAGGTCGCGGCCTGGCAACTCTCCGATGGGTTCACGGTCAAGCACCTGCTGCAACCCGGGGCTTTGTCCGGACCGTCGCAACGCCCCATCAGGCAGCGGGTGGCCAACGCACGTGGGCAATCGCTGCAAAGCAATCCTCGACTGGGTAGCTGTCTGCTGGCGCTGGATGGCCATTGGTGGGGCCAGCAGATCGAGCAAGTGACGACCCATCTTCAGCAAGCCAATCAGCTGGCGCCGCACCTTGTGCCGTTGTTCGAAACCCTGGAGGTCATGTCGAACGGGTCGTACCGGATGAACCTGATCGATCCGCAAAAGCCTGAGCAGTTGGTACGGATCGTGACCGACGACCATCGACTCCTGCGGATAAAGAACTACCTCTCGGAACGCTTTTCGGTCCTGGCCAACAGACCTTCCGTGCCGAGCGATCCGACCGAGGTGGGCAGCGTCCACACCCTGAACGCCGGGTTCGCCATACAAGCGCTGATGAACGCCTTGCGGGGCCGAGAGGGGCCTGAGCGGCCATTGAGCCTGGCGGTCCGCTTGCATGCCTATGTCAATTACGCGCAATTGATGCATGGCAACGTGGCCGATATCGCCGGCCTGGTCGGCCTGGTTCGGCAGGCACTGGCCCAGGAGAAGCTGATTGCCCATACCGTCGCGCCAGTGGTCAAGGCGGCAGTGGGAAGCAGTGTGAGCGAAGCGACCGGGGGGTTGCTGCAATTGGCGAATGTCGGGTTCGACATCTACCAGCTGTCGACCACCCAAAACGAAGTCGAGCGCGCTCAGTTCGGTACCCAACTGGCGTTCGACTCGGCCAGCCTGATGTTGTCGGTGGGCGCCTACGCCGCCGGAGCCACCACCGCTGGAGCAGTGCTGGGCGGTGCTGCCGTGATGCTGGGCGGGTTGGCAGTGGGGGTGGCGGCGTTGGCCCAGGGTTTTGCCACCATTGCCGAAGAAGCCAAGCAGGTCGGGCTGTTTTTCGATGAGGTGGCAACCGCCCATCTCCAGCCCTATCGCTCTGATGCCAGCGGTGGTGCGTGGTTGCCGCGTTCATCGCTGATCGTTCATACGCTGGACCTGACCCGCGCCGAGCTGATGCTGGACAGCCCCAAGTTGTATCCGCTGCGCGATCATTTCGGGGTGCCTACCTTTGATGACGATTACGAGCGGGCGATCGATATCCGTCGTCATCTGAATCTACCGGGTCGAGCCAAATTCGCGCCGCCCGCAGGTTCAGTCATCGTCCTGCCCTGCACACCGCAAACCTGTTACCGCTACGAATACAAGGCATTACCCTTCGCCAGACTGCGCCATGACACCGGGTTCGACACGGCGCGGCGCCTGGAGAAAAAGACAGCGCAGGGAGGATGGCTGTTTCTGTTTTCCTTCTACTCGTTCCCCAGTGACTACATCCTCTATCGCCTGGTCCCGGATTATCGACCGACAGCGATCAAGGTGTTGCTCGATGGCATCGATCGCTCTCTGGTGGTGCCCGTGCTGCCACCGGATTGGCACGGAAAAATCACCTATGAGATCCAGGGCGCCGGCAAGCGCTGTGCATTGGTGCTCCATCCCGGTGTGAGCCTGACCCTCGATACGACGCGTCCGTTGAACTCGAGTTGGGTGTTGGACGCCCCTTGGGCCCAGGAGAGTGATATCCGGATCGAGCGTTACGCAAGACTGTTCATCGGTGACGTCCAGGTGACGTTCAGTGGATCGGGGCGTCATGACGTGCTGCTGCGGATCAGCCAGAACCAAGTATTCAAGATGGAGGCGGGCAAACTCGTGGTTGTCGAGCAGGAGGTGCCTGCGAGCATGGATCGGCAGGCGTTGCAGGAGCACTTCCAGACCCTGGCCAGGCAGCGCCGCCTGGTGATGCCGTATACACCGGTTCATCGTTACCTGGTGCCGTTCGAGAAGCCGGACGAACCTCGCTACGTCACGGCCTGGTATGACGCGAAGGACGACCGTTTCCTGTTCATGCGTGACGAGTTGCCGGGCGTCGATGAAGCGGTGCTGGGAGCGGTGGCGGGTGGCGCCTGTTATTTCTACGACCCACAGAACCTGATCATCTGGCAAGCCGACGCGGTCACCGGGCTGCTGAGCCATCGCTATTGGTTGCGCAGTACAAGGAATGTGACTGCCACCATCCAGCGTGTCGAGGCGGATGCGCAGGGGGTGATTCATGTCGTACAGCAAATCACTCGCGCGGATCAGACCTGCGATGTACTGGTGTATGTGATTCATGAGGGGCAATTGCTGCTCAGTTCAGTCACGCGCGATCTGGATCCGGCGCTGGAATCCATTTTCAGTGCCAGCGAGACATTGGCCGACTGGTCGCAGGTCTTGGGCGGCGAGTACCCCTTTGTCCCGACTGTGGGCACCGAGGACAGCTTTGCCACCGTCAATTGGCAACCGGCGCCCTTCGTTTCGGTCTGCTGGAAGAGTGAGGCGCAGTTACGGGACATGGCCTGGGTTCGCCACAGGGACGGCTTGATCGTTCGTCCTTCGTCCAGACGCAACCAGGACCGTGGCTGGCCCGACTCGATCAAGAATATGACTGATTTGACGCTGCTCACGCTGGCGGACGACCGCGATATGTTCGTGGTTTATGACCGGCTCAGAAAGGAGCTATGCCGCAGGCAGCGAACCTTGGTCGCGGGCAAAGGGCAGTGGTCCAACAGATGGTTGCAGTCCGACAAACTGAAGAATGTAATCGCTGTCGAGAGTGGATACGTGGCGCTGACATCCGATGGCCGGTTCTTCAACCTGACGAGCCAGGGCGACCTCGTGCTGGGCGGCGTGAACGAGGCATGGTTCAAGGATCGGGAGCATTGGTGGTCGGCGTTGGAGTCGCTGGCCCGGCAATACGCGAGCGAGCGCTTTGCCCTCATCGGCTTGAGCAACTTCAACGACGATGCCAAGTTATGTGCCTGGTATGTCGGCAACCGGCTGTTGCTGGCTGACCTGGGACATGCAAAGGAAGTCCGCCTGCTTGGCGCCACCCCGGACGGCGAGGCAGCGTGGTTATTCGATGTGTCGAGCGGCGAGGTCTATCGTCAGGCCTTTATCGATCCGCAGAAACTGGAGGCGGCTTTTGGCCAGGGTTCACGTTTGCTGCAGGCTGATGCGTTGCCCCGCGGGGAACGTGAATGGGCGCCCTGCCAGTTTGTCGAGCTGAAGGCTGAAGGTGTGGGGCTGCGTGGCGTGACATTCGAGGGGGTGGTGGTCGCGTTACGCGACCAGGAGCCGGCGTTGATTACCGGTGTCACTCGTCAATGGGTGGTCGCACAGGATGGACGGGAGCAAGAGGGGCTCAGGCAATTGGCGGCCCAGCCGTTCCATAGCGCACTGCTGTCGGTGGAAGAGCCTGAGAGCCTGAAGTGGTTCGTCGCCAGGACCGGGCGTGTGATCCGGGTTCCCAGGGCCGCCATTCCGGAATCCTTCGAGTTATTGGGAACCCAGCGGCAGACCCAGGTATTACTTCATGAAAGCAAGAATGGACAGCTGTTGACCTTGCCCGGTACGGGGCAAATGGGACCACTCAGTTATGTCCAGCGTGAAGGTGAGGTGCTGGTTGTCGAGGGCCAGGAGGTGAAGATCGATGATCTCCTGGCGCTGATGCCGGACGGTGTCACGACCCTGATCCTGCGCATGGGGCAAGGCGCGGTGAGTTACCGGCTGTCAAAAGCGGCCTGGTTGCGGGTCAAGTCGGTCATCCTCGACTGCCGCCATTCCCTGGGCAGCGCGGTGACAATCCCCGGTAAATTGATCTGGGACCTGGATGAGCCTGATCAGTTGTTGCTCAGTCGGGTCGATGAACACCTGGTGATCATTGATCCGGACAGTGGGCACAGTGTGATCGTTCGCGAGGTGTATGCGGCAGATATCAACTTGCGCGGGGAAGTCCTGCTCAGTTTTGGCAGCAATCGGCATTATGCCGTTTCGACCCTGATAGAGCGGTTGGATGCCTTGCCGGACGCCCAGGGCGGCGTCACGCTCAAGGCGTTGTCGAGCGTGTCGTCTGTGGTGGAAACCAATGAGGTGGGTTGATTACGGCACCAGATAGCCCCTGACCCCGGTAAAGATGATCTGCGCCGCCAGCGCGCAGACAAATAGCCCCATCAGGCGGCTGACGATCTGCAAGCCCTGGTCGCCCAGAATCCGCTCGATGCGGCTGGACAGGTACAGCACCACGCCAACGGTGAAGCTGGCCAGGGCGATGCTGATGATAGCCATGAGTTTGTCGTCCCAGTGCGGTTGGCTCACGCCCATCACCAGCAGGGCGCCGATGGTGCCGGGGCCGACGGTCAACGGAATGGTCAGCGGGACGATGGCCACGTCCTGCTGCACGTTGTCCGTCTGGACGGCCGACTTGCCTTGGGCCATGCCCAGTGCCGAAATGAACAGCACGCTGCCGGCGCCAATGCGAAACGCGTCCACGGTGATGCCGAACACGCTGAAAATCACCCGCCCGAACAGGTACAGCAATACGCTGGACACCAGCGTCGCGGTCGCGACCTTCCAGGCCAGGCGGCGTTGTTCCTTGCGTGAGTAGCCGCGAGTCAGGCCGATGAAACACGACAACACGAAGAAGGGGCTGTAGAGCACCAACATCTTCAAGTAAACGCTGAACAGCACATGGAGCATGGTCGAGGCTCACGACGAATGAAATTGGCGTGGAGTTTATCAGGCGCCGGGGGTGTCTGTCGGCTCGCCGTGAACATGAAATTTTCAAGTGCCGAAAACTTCGCTTTATTGTGGAAAAGCGAAGTGCCATTGAATAGTCAGTGCCGCAGGTATTATGTGTGGTTACAGTTTTGCAGTTGTTGCTTGGGGTGGGTTTGAGTCATGTTGTTCTCGGGGTCCATGGAGGGCCTTAATTAAATAAGGAATATATCTATGAGTGTTAAGTTTGATTCGGTTTTAACCTTGGCTGATCGTCTTGATCGGCTGAATAGTTATGAAATCATGCCGGAAAATGTTGTTGTTTCTTCGCGCACTGTTGCAATCAATCCTGTCGGGTATAAAGCGGCTGTGGAAAAGCCGGACCGCGCTTCGATTGTCGGGGAAAGTATCCTGGCATTCGTCTCGGGAATGACTGAGCAAAATCAGGCGGATATCCAGCATTCCTATCTGTATGCATCGCTGGCGGCGAACAGGGCGTATCCACGGGAAGATCAAGGTAGAGAGTGGTATCAATTCTTTCTGCAAGTCATGCAAGACTGCGGCTGGACGATCCTGCAACGCTATTACGACACAGTCGCGGCGTCGGGCAGGAGCTTCAAGATGGATCAACTGGTGTTGAGGATCCTGGGTTCGGCCGTGGCTGCCGCCGCTGTTCCTGGTCCAACGTCGGCACTGATGCTTAAAGTGGCAGGTGACGCAATAGCTGCGCTGCAAGGCCGTGACAAGCCACTTCAACTCTTTGATCAAAATATCAGAGAGACCGGTGCGGGTGGTTTTGGTGTGGCGACCTGCCACGAAACCCCACACGGCGAAGTCATCATGGCATTGGGGGCCGTGCGTTTCATTAATCGGACGAATCAGACCAAAGTCCTTTTTGTGAATTGGGACAGCAGTTCGGTCGATCTGTATCGCGGTGAATGTCATATGACCATGGTGCCGTCAATTATTAATCGGACCCGAGCCACCATCATTGCAAGGTTGGGTGATCGTGCGCAGAAAAAGATCGAAGAGTATGAGATTTAACCTCATGTGATCTCTTGGCGACTACGCAGTGGTCGCCATCCCTTAGCGAATCAGGTGATTATAATGAGTGATGATTGTTCGGTTTTTATCAATGCCGGAGCTGTTGTCTTGCTGTCAGCCGATATGCTGGAGCAGGAGAAGTGCGATGTAATGAATTCGGTGTTGTTTGCGCAGTTGGTAGCCAGCAAGAAGTATCCAGCTCTTTCTTCGTCGGGTGAATGGTATGGGGCATACCGGGAAGTATTACAGAACGGTTGGGTGCAAAAGGCGGTAACGTGGGACAACTTTACACTCGATACTCCATCAAAATACACCATGATGTCTTGGGTGGAAAAACGACTGGGGGCGTATGTTGGTCAAACAAAAATGACTGAATTCACGCGCCTGTTGAATCGTGTCGCTCAATTGCCTTGCGCCTTGCCGGCCATTGAAGGATTGCGCGAGTGGGTTCAGGGCCCCAAATCCCCGGAGCTTTCGTGCAGGGTCAGGCTGCAAGTCATTCTGGCCCAGCGAGGGCCTGTGCTGAACGTTGTCTGCTTGGAGTTTGACACCAGGCACAGTACCGCTAATCCTCTTGGGCCACTTTTCTCCACCGATCCGGTACCAGGCACAATTCAACTGCGGTGCTTTCAGGCGAACTTGTCCGAAGCGCTCTATGCGCCTGTTCGCGATGCAATTATCAAGAAACTCGGGGATAAGGCCGCCAGGAACATCTTTGATATTTCCGACGCAGTCGAGCATGGAGTGACGGGGGCTGTGTCTTTATGAATGACATGGGGATTCGACCGGCCAATGGGCAGGTGCTTCTGCGCAGTGACACTCCGGCAGCAGCCGTGGTGGGCGGCAGTATCGTGTCATTCGATGAGGGACTGTCCCTCCAGGATCGAGAAGATATCTACCTGAGCAACCTGTACGCGCAATTGGCAACACGTTCGGCCTACAAGGACGGTTTGGTCGGCAACTGGTTTGACTATTACAAAAATAAACTCAGGTATCTGGGATGGGATTCGGCGCGTCCTGTCAGTGCCGGGTGGGCGGGGCAGGGATTGATGGCCGATAGCGTTTCGCGGCAAATATCCCGGTCATTTGATGAACGTTTTTCCCGGCAGGCGAGCCAGGCGTTAGGAACCCTGAGGCGTAATCCCGATGCGCTCGAGGTATTCGAAAGGACGAGCCTGATGCGTGACACGGGATGCTTCCAGGTGATTCCCTGCACGCCCAAGTCTTCCGGGAGAATAGAGATAGGGCTCTACCACAAGCAGTTCCGCACCCGCAGAACGGTTTCGAGATTTCTGTTCTGGCCGATAGAGGACGTGGTGGAAAGCAGCCAGGAAGAAATGGCGGTTATTACATTCAACACGCTGCACTACGCAACGTTCAGAGAAAAAGTCGCCGCCGCGGTGATGAGCGAGACAGTCCGCCATCTGCATGCGTTGGAACTTTGAACAGAGCGGCGGGGCCCGCTGACCGCCATGTCGCCGCCTAGGATGTGTGCGCCGCCGACCTGTTCTGCTGATCACGCTGGGCCACCCAGTGCTCGATCAGCTCGCGCAATTGCGACAGCTCCACCGGCTTGGCCATGTGCCCGTCCATCCCGGCCTGACGGGCGCGCTCCTTGTGTTCGGCCAGGATGTGCGCGGTGAGCGCCACTACGGGGGTGCGGGTCCGCTGGTTGCCCATCTCCCAGGCGCGCAATTGCTGGGTGGCGGAAAAGCCGTCGAGGATCGGCATCTCGCAGTCCATCAAGACCAGGTCGTAGCGCTGCTCCTTCATGGCCTTGAGGGCTTCTTCGCCATTGCTGGCGGTGTCGGGTTGCAGGTTGAGCTTGCCGAGCATGCCGCGGATGACCTTGGTGGAAATGCTGTTGTCCTCGGCCACCAGGATGCGGAAATCGCTGGGCACTTTCACCGGGATGACCGGCCCCGCGTTCGCTGGCATGTTCGGCGCCTGGCCCTTGTTGCGTTGGTTCAGTTCGTCCGCCAGGGTGGTCTTGAGGGTATAGCCGGCCACTGGTTTGGCAAGGATGCGCTTGACCCCGCTGTTGCGTGCAACGATCTTGCTCGGCGCGTTGCTGATGCCGGTGAGCATGATCAACAGGATGTCGTGGTTCAGGCTCGGGTCTTCCTTGATCTTGGCCGCCAGTTGCATGCCGGTCATGCCGGGCATGTTCTGGTCCAGCAACACCACGTCGAAATAGTCCCGCAGGTGTGCCTTGGTGCGCAGCAGCGCCAGGGCTTCCTTGCCCGACGGCACCGCACTGACATTCAGGCCCCAGGCACTGCACTGCTGCACCAATACCTTGCGACAGGTGTCGTTGTCGTCGACGATCAGCACGCGGGCCCCTTGCAGCGGGCTGTCGAGGTCGGAGGTCGGATGTTCGAGGCGGTCCGGGTCCAGTGGCAAGGTCAGCCATAAGGTGCTGCCCTGGCTGCTGCCGCTTTTGATGCCGAATTCCCCGTGCATCAGGATGATCAGCTGGCGGGCAATGACCAGGCCCAGGTTACCGCCCAGGCGCGTGGCCGAGAGGAAGTTCTTGCTGTGCAGCTCGGCATGCATCAGCGTGTCGCGCTCTTCGGCGTCCATCGGCGATCCGCTGTCCTGCACGGCAATGCGCAGGCGCGGCTGATTGCTGCGCTCGTCGAGGGCCACGACGATCAACACCTCGCCTTCGTCGGTTTTTTTCAAGGCGTTTTCCAGCAGGCTCAGCAGCGCCTGGCGCAGCCGCGTCGGGTCGCCGCTGATGACCCGTGGTACCTGGGGTTGGATGAAGCTGATCAACTCGACGTTTTGCTGCTCCGCCTTGGCGCGGAAGATGCTCAGGCAATCCTCGATCAGGGCATTGAGGTCGAACTGCACATCGTCCAGTTCGATCTGCCCGGATTCGAGTCGGGAAATGTCGAGGATCTCGTTGATCAGGGTCAGCAGCTCATTGCCGGCGCTGTGGATCGTCTGCACGTAGTCACGCTGCTTGACCGACAGCGGCGTGCCCAGCAGCAGCTCGGTCATGCCCAGTACGCCGTTCATCGGGGTACGGATTTCGTGGCTGATCTTGGCCAGGAATTCGGCCTTGGCATTGATTTCTGCATTGCTCGCCGCCAGGTCGCGGCTGATGCTGAAACGGCTCTCGTTGATGGAGCGCTGGCGTTCACCCAGGGCAACGCTCATCAGCAGGCCGCTGATGCAGATGAATACCAGCAAGGTGACGATCAGGCCCTGTGGCGGGACTTCCGTGAGCCCTTGCAGGGCCGGCAGGATGATCAGTGTGCCGAGGTTGAAAACCACCATCGCCGCGACGAACAGCCGGGCCGGGCGGTAACCTTTTTGCCAGTGCCAGGCACTGACGAACAACATGCTCAGGCCGGCCAGGGCCACCAGTGCATAGGTCATGATATTGAGCGGCAGGGTGTTGACGAACAACAGCAACAGGCTGCACAGCATGACCAGCACAATGTCCCCCAGCAGCAGCCGGTTCAACGGATGCGGCCCCAAGGGCGCGAAAAAACGGTAGGCGAACATCAAGCCACAGGGCGCGGTGAACAGCAGCGCCAGGTAGGCCCCGGGTGTCTGGATCGCAGGCCAGTCAGGTAACCACGGCCCCGCCAGATTCAGCAGCAGTACCAGGCTCAGCATCAGCAGGCCTTCACAGGCCGCCAGCCACAAGCAACTGCGTGAACGGGTATAGGCGTAGCGGGTGAGGTTGTGCAGGATCAGCATGGCGATGCAGCCGAACAGCAAGCCATAGATCAGCGTCTGGTTCTGATTGGCCGCCGCCAGTACCGCCGGTTGCAGGGTGACGTAGGGGCGCAGTTCGTGTCGCGATGCCAGTCGCAGGTAGACGTCCAGCGGTTTATCGCTACGCGGCAGCGCCAGCATGAAATCGCTGGTGGGCACGGGGAGTTCGGTGCGTGGCAGGGTATCGCCGCTGATTTGTTGGTCAACCACGGCATCACCGTCCAGCACATAGAGATTCAGGCGAGACAGGTCGGGTGCGAAGATGCGCAGGATTTGTTCATGCTTGTCGGGGGCCAGCCGAAAACGCAACCACAGTGCCCCGCCAGGTTCGGCTGCTTTGAGCCGGTCCAGGTCGATGGGGCTGAATTGATTGGTGTAGCGGGCAGAGCGGATGTCGCTGAGCGTCAGGTCGCCCTGTTCGTCGAGCAATACCGCCCAGCCACTGCCTGGCGCGGCCTGTGCCGGGAGCATGCAGAGCAGCGTCAGCAGGGTGACGGTTAAGCCTATGGCAATCCTGAGCCAGCGCACGGCGAAATCCCTTCGTAGGTTGATGCCAGATTATAACTATGCGCGGCGCCCGAGTAGACAGGCAAGGGTCACCGACCCTTGCCTGTCTGAATGACCGGATTATTCCAGACTTTCGCCGCGCTCGCGGGCAATGGCGCGATAGCCAATGTCCTTACGGTAGAAACAGCCTTCCCAATCGAGCTCAGTGGCAAGCTTGTAGGCCTGCTGCTGGGCGGCGTCCACACTGGTACCCATGGCGGTGGCGCACAGCACGCGACCACCAGCGGTGACCACTTGGCCGTCCTTCAATGCAGTTCCTGCGTGGAACACCTTGCCTTCGAGCTGGGCCGCTGCGTCCAGACCCCGGATCACGCTACCCTTGGCGTAGTCGCCCGGATAACCGCCAGCCGCCAATACCACACCGACGCTTGGACGCGGATCCCACTGGGCTTCGACCTTGTCCAGCGCCTGGGCCAGGGCGGCTTCGACAAGCAACACCAGGCTCGATTGCAGGCGCAGCATTACCGGCTGGGTCTCAGGATCGCCGAAACGGCAGTTGAATTCGATGACTTTTGGGTTACCAGCCTTGTCGATCATCAGCCCTGCGTACAGGAAACCAGTGTAGACGTTGCCTTCTTCGGCCATGCCGCGCACGGTCGGCCAGATCACCTGGTCCATGACCCGTTGGTGCACTTGGGCAGTGACCACCGGGGCCGGGGAGTAGGCGCCCATGCCGCCGGTGTTCGGGCCGCTGTCGCCGTCGCCGACACGTTTGTGGTCCTGGCTGGTGGCCATTGGCAAGACGTTCTTGCCATCGACCATGACGATGAAGCTGGCCTCCTCGCCGTCGAGGAATTCCTCGATCACCACCCGGGAACCGGCGTCACCGAAGGCATTGCCGGCCAGCATGTCGCGCACGGCGTCTTCGGCTTCGGCCAGGGTCATGGCAACGATCACGCCTTTACCGGCGGCCAGGCCGTCGGCCTTGATCACGATCGGTGCGCCTTTCTCGCGCAGGTAGGCCAGGGCCGGTTCGATTTCGGTGAAGTTCTGGTAATCGGCGGTCGGGATCTTGTGGCGCGCCAGGAAGTCCTTGGTGAAGGCTTTCGAGCCTTCCAGTTGCGCGGCACCTGCGGTCGGACCAAAGCAATCCAGGCCACGGGAGCGGAACAGGTCGACCACACCGGCAACCAGCGGCACTTCCGGACCGACGATGGTCAGCGAGACGTTCTTCTCGGCGAAGTCGGCCAGTTGTTCCAGGGCCAGCACGTCTATGGCGATGTTTTCGCACTTGGCTTCGATGGCGGTGCCGGCATTGCCCGGTGCCACGAAGACTTTCTGTACACGCGGATCCTGAGCCACTTTCCAGGCCAGGGCGTGTTCGCGGCCACCGCTGCCAATGATCAAAACATTCATTTCAAAAACCTCGGATGACGCTGATTCTGTTTGGAGCCTAGGGCATTTTGTGCCGTAGGAGGTCGCAATGAAGTCGGTAGATGCAAGGCGGAGTCGACCTCGATGAGCGGAGTTGCCTTTTGGCAATGAGCATCATCGAGGTCGGCTCCAACGCAGCAGATACCGGCTTCAGTGCGGCCGTCGTCTTGTTAGTGACGGAAGTGGCGCATGCCGGTGAATACCATGGCGATGCCAGCCTCGTCGGCCGCAGCAATCACTTCTGCGTCACGCATCGAGCCACCCGGCTGGATCACCGCGGTGATGCCGACCTTGGCCGCGTTGTCGATACCGTCGCGGAACGGGAAGAACGCATCGGAGGCCATGACCGCGCCCTGTACTTGCAAACCGGCGTGTTCGGCCTTGATTGCGGCGATGCGGGCCGAGTTCACGCGGCTCATCTGGCCAGCGCCGACGCCGATGGTCTGACGGTTCTTGGCGTAGACGATAGCGTTGGACTTGACGTACTTGGCGACTTTCCAGGCGAAGATCAGGTCGTTGATTTCCTGCTCGCTCGGGGCGCGCTTGGTCACCACTTTGAGGTCTTCGCTGCCGATCATGCCGATGTCACGGCTCTGTACCAGCAGGCCACCGTTGACCCGCTTGTAGTCCCAGGCCGGCGCACGGTCGGCCGACCATTGGCCGCAAGCCAGCAAGCGTACGTTGGCTTTGGCGGCGACGATGGCGCGGGCTTCTTCGCTGACCGAAGGCGCGATGATCACTTCGACGAACTGACGCTCGACGATGGCCTTGGCGGTCTCGGCGTCCAATTCACGGTTGAAGGCGATGATGCCGCCAAATGCCGATTCGGTGTCGGTGGCATAGGCCAGTTCGTAGGCCTGGCGGATGCCGCCCTCGGCGTCCGGGCTGACGGCCACGCCGCATGGGTTGGCGTGCTTGACGATCACGCAGGCGGGCTTGACGAAACTTTTCACGCACTCCAGCGCGGCGTCGGTATCGGCCACGTTGTTGAACGACAGTTCCTTGCCTTGCAGCTGGGTGGCGGTGGCGATGCCGACCTCGGCAGGCTTGGCCTCCACGTAGAACGCCGCGCTCTGGTGCGGGTTCTCGCCGTAGCGCATTTCCTGGGCCTTGATGAACTGGGTGTTGAAGGTGCGCGGGAATTCGCTGCGATCTTCTGTGCTCAGGGTTTGCGCGGCCTGGTTAACGGTGCCCATGTAGTTGGCGATCATGCCGTCGTAGGCGGCGGTGTGTTCGAAGGCCTTGAGCATCAGGTCGAAACGCTGGGCGTAGGTCAGGCCACCGGCCTTGAGGTTCTCCAGTACGTTGGCGTAGTCGCTGGCGTTGACGACGATGGCCACGTCTTTGTGGTTCTTGGCCGCCGAGCGGACCATGGTCGGGCCACCGATGTCGATATTTTCGATGGCGGTCGGCAGGTCGCAGCCTGGCTTGTTGATGGTGGCTTCGAACGGGTACAGGTTGACGGCCACCAGGTCGATCGGCTTGATGCCGTGTTCGTTCATGATGGCGTCGTCGATGCCGCGACGGCCGAGGATCCCGCCGTGGATTTTCGGGTGCAGGGTCTTGACCCGACCGTCCATCATTTCCGCAAAACCGGTGTAGTCCGCGACTTCCACTGCGGCGACGCCGTTATCCTGCAGCAGTTTGAAGGTCCCGCCGGTGGAGAGAATCTCGACGCCCAGCTGTTGCAGCTCGCGGGCGAATTCGAGGATCCCGGTCTTGTCAGAGACGCTGATCAAGGCGCGGCGGATCGGCAGGCGGGTGGTCTGGTCGGTCATTTCAATTTCCATCAAAAGCAAGGGAAGTCAGCAAAAAAGGCGACCGTTTTTTATGCGGGCGCCTTTCTGGTTTGATTGAATGCTTACAGCAGATCGTACTGCTTGAGTTTCTTGCGCAGGGTGCCGCGGTTCAGGCCCAGCAGCTCACTGGCCTTGGTCTGGTTACCCTTGACATAGTTCATCACGCTTTCGAGCAGAGGCGCCTCGACTTCGGAAAGCACCAGGTTGTACACATCCGTGACGGCAGCGCCCTCAAGGTGGGCGAAATAATTGTGCAGCGCCTTCTCGACACTTCCGCGAAGGGTCTGACCTTCTTCGCTGGGCGTGTTGAGGTGCTGTTTCAAATTCACGTTGTCGCTCACGGGTGTTATTCCACTCACTAAAGTCTCGGTCATCATCGTCATGCGGCCACCCCTTCGTCCCCTGTCAGGCTCTTGTAACGCTCAGCGAAGAACGCCTGAACGTCGGCGCATTGTGCTTGCGTACCATCCAAACGATTGAAACGGGCGCGAAACTCCCTGGCGCCCGGCAGGGTTGCGAGATACCAGCCCACATGCTTGCGTGCGATGCGTACACCCATGACTTCTCCATAGAAGGCATGCAGCGCGGCCAGATGCTCTAGCAGAATACGTTCCACCTCGGACAACTGCGGCGCAGCGAGCTTTTCGCCGGTGCGCAGGAAGTGTTCGATCTCACGAAAAATCCATGGCCGCCCTTGGGCGGCCCGGCCGATCAACAGGCCGTCGGCACCGGTCGCATCCAACACGTACCGGGCCTTCTCGGGCGAATCGACGTCGCCGTTGGCAAAGACCGGAATCGACACCGCCTGCTTGATCGCGGCGATGGTGTCGTACTCGGCTTCACCGGTGTACAGGTCGGCACGGGTGCGGCCGTGGACCGCCAGCGCCGTGATACCTGCCTGTTCGGCGATCTTCGCCACCGTCAGGCCGTTCTTGTTCTCCCGGTCCCACCCGGTGCGGATCTTCAGGGTCACCGGCACATCGACTGCGGCGACGACGGCCTGCAGGATCTCGGTGACCAGGGCTTCATCTTTCAACAGTGCCGAGCCGGCGGCCTTGTTGCAGACCTTCTTCGCCGGGCAACCCATGTTGATGTCGATGATCTGCGCACCCAGCGCCACATTGGCCCGGGCCGCCTCCGCCAGCATCTGTGCGTCGCCACCGGCGATCTGTACCGAGCGGGGCTCGGGATCGCCTTCGTGGATCATGCGCAGACGCGATTTGCGGGTGTTCCACAAACTCATGTCGCTGGTGACCATTTCCGAAACCACCAGACCTGCGCCCAGTCGCTTGCACAGCTGACGAAAGGGCTGGTCGGTGACGCCCGCCATAGGGGCGAGAACCAGGCCGTTCTGCAATGTATATGGGCCGATGCGTACCGCCGACATAGGACTTCCCTGAAGTGGGGCCGGATCATGAGACTTCGAAAAAGGGTTGGCATGATACCCGCTCTCGATGACTGGATAAAGGTCGGATTGGATAAAATCTGAACAGCTATTTTGTTATCGCCAGCGGTTTGGTCTGGGTAGGCCAAGTCAGAAAGCTGTCGTCAATCGGCCGACCCTGGCCGGTTTCACTCGGGCGAATGGAAGCTCAGGCTGTAGTTCACCGCTTTAGGTCCTGGGTCGAGGATGTCCAGTGCGATGTGGATGGGTGTCTGCGGCGGCATTTCGCCGCGGCCTTCCAGATCGCCTCCCAGGTATTCCCCGGGCTTGAAGCGGCGGCTGGCGATCAGGTGCCCGTTCAGATCGGCGAAACGCAGCTCCAGCAACGGAAAAGGCTGGGAGAAGGGCGCACGGTTGTAGATGATCGCGTCCACCACCAGGGCGCCGCTGAATTCCGGATGGCTGCGTACCACCAGGTTGCTGCTCTTGATCTTGGCGATGTCGACCTTGGATGGAACGTCGCAGCCAATACTCGGGCAGATTTGCAGGAACCACGGGCGATACTGGTCCTGGCGGGCCAACTCGTCAAAATGGTAGGCAATGTACTGGCCGGCCAGGCCTGCGCTGGCGAGCAGTATCAACAGGCCCCACAACAAGCGTCGGCCCCAGGGCGAGCGGCGCTTGCGCCAGTCCAGTTGCAGCGGGTCGTCGTCCAGGTCGTGGAGGGCTTCGGCGCGTATCCCGGGCTCGTGGCGTTCGCGTGTCTTGCGCGGCGATACCGGTTGGATCGGCTCTTCGTCGTGATCGTCGTGATCATCCGTGGCGGACAGGCGTTCGAGATGTTCGAGGGGCTCGTCGTCTGGTTCCAGGCGCAGGGTGACAGGTTCTTCGTCCGGCTCCAGCGGTTCCAGCGCCAGGGACAAGGATGGCTCGGTGCGAGGTGGTCGGGCCGGCTCATGGGGCGCGAACGACTCGACGGTGGGCTGGATGACGGCTTCGGCGCGCTCGGCAGGGGATTCGCTGTACAGGCTGTCGGACCAGGGCTCCTGCTCGTCGGGGAGAGGGTCGCGTTGCGCGCTCAGGTTGTCTTCACGGCGGCGGCCGAAGGTGTCCGGTGCCCGCTTGTCGCGCCGTTCCAGGCGAGCCAGTTCCTTGTCCAGGTCATCGAGGTCCAGCTCGGCGGCGGTCCACTGCTTCTGGCTGATCGCTCGGGGTGGTGCTTCTGCGGTGGGACTCTTGATCGGCGGCGCCAGGGGCGTGACGGTTTCCTTGCTGGCATGTTGCTCCAGCAATTGCCGCGCGGCATTGAATACTTGCAGGCATGAGCCGCAACGAACCACTCCGCGAGCCACGCTCAATTGGCCATGGCTGACGCGAAAACTGGTGTGGCAATGCGGACACTGGGTGACGAAACTGTCAGTCATGCGGCAATCCGGTCGATACAGGCGGCCATTCTAGCGCCGACGTCCGGTGATGCGCACCCAGCCATCGCGATTGGCAATCGGATCCAGGTCAAAGTCCGCGGCATAAGCGGCGGCGACTTCTTCGCCCTGTTCGGCGAGGATGCCCGACAATGCCAGGCGCCCGCCCGGCTTGACCAGGCTCGACAGCTGTGGCGCCAGGGACACCAGCGGCCCGGCCAGGATATTGGCCACCAATACGTCGGCCTGGACCTGTGGCAAGTCCTGCGGCAGGTACAGCGGGAACAGTGCTTCGGCAATGTTGTTGCGCCCGGCGTTGTCGCGGGATGCTTCCAGGGCCTGGACGTCGATGTCGGTGCCAACGGCTTCCCTGGCGCCCAACAGGAGTGCGGCAATTGCCAGGATCCCCGAGCCGCAGCCGAAATCGAGGACGTTGCAGCCCGCCAGGTCCTGGCCGTCGAGCCATTCCAGGCACAGCGCGGTGGTCGGATGCGTGCCGGTGCCGAACGCCAGGCCCGGGTCCAGCAGCAGGTTCACCGCATCCGGTTCCGGCGCGGCGTGCCAGCTGGGGACGATCCACAGGCGTCGGCCGAAGCGCATTGGCTGGAAGTTGTCCATCCAGCTGCGCTCCCAGTCCTGGTCTTCGATCACTTCGCTGTGATGCTCGGGCAGCGGGCTGCCGGTCAGCAGCTCAAGATGGGCCAGCACGCTGGCGGCCTCGGTGCCGCCTTCGAACAGGGCCAGCAGGTGGGTGTGGGACCACAGCGGCGTGGTATTGAGTTCCGGCTCGAAGATCGGCTGGTCTTCGGCGTCCATGAAGGTCACCGATACCGCGCCTACTTCAAGAAACGCGTCTTCGTAGGTTTCGGCTTGTTCCGGGCTGATGGCCAGACGTACTTGCAGCCAAGGCATGGCGGGCACCTTTGGAAAAAATCTACAGGGGGCAGCGCTGGGCTGCAAAGGCGCGCAGTGTACGCCAGGTCGCGGTCAAAGTGGATAAGTGAGTCTGTGCCGGCGGGGTTGGTGTTTCGATATATATATGTATGACATGGGCGTGTTGAACGGCGGATAAGGTGCGGGTCCACACAACAGGGAGCAATGTGATGGACAACACGGCCGAGCGGCAAACAAATGTGAACGGCGCGGGGCCGGTAGCTTCCCCGCAGGTGGCAACGGCACAGGCAACTTTGGAGAAATTGTCCCGGTGGCAGGCGGCTATCGACGCGCGACTGCAAAGCCAGATGACCTTGCTGGAGGTGCTAGAAGAGTATTTGTTGGTCGAGCTGCGCACTCACTACTACCAGGGCAACATTGACCCACACTTCATCGGCACCCTGCTCGACACGGTGTTGCAATGCATGATCGACCACAAGCCTGTGGTCGCTGACGACGAGCGGGATGCGCCCTACCGCTGGCCGGACGGGGCTGACCTGGGTTTTCCGGTAGAGCGCCGGGAGGTCATCGCCCAGGCGGTGGAGGGAACTGCCGCAGGTGTTACCCAGCACTATAAGGACTATCTACGCCGCCATTGGCGAATGGCCGAGGGCGACGCTGCGCTTGAGGGGCTGATCAGGCAAAAGCTCGGCGAGCATAGCGTCGCGATCGACACGCTGTTCCAGCCTGACCAGTTGGTCGGCATGGATGTCGAGGGGCTACGGGAAAACATTGAAAAACTCCAGGACTCCTGGCGTCGGACGAATCGGTTGACCGCCTTGGCAACCGCTCGGGAGCGCCAGAGTCTCAAGGCGCTAACCCGGTTGCAATTGCCGGATTGGCTGCGGAGCCTGAGCAAAGCCGAGCGTAAACAGTTGAGGGCTTTTCAGGACCAGACCTCGCAAGCGCAGGCGCTGGTGGATGAATTGCTCGATGGCCTGGGTTCGCTGCACGCGTTCGCCCGGCATCTGGCCAAGGACTATGTCAGGCGCGAACTGGACATGGAGGTCGAGCCCGACAGCATTCGCGTGCAGTTGCAGTGGCGCTCCATCATTGACCAGCCGGTGCAAACCCACAGCCTGAGCGAGTTGCTGGCAGCAGGGCCGATAAGGCCGGACAGCGTGTCGGTATTCCTGGTGGAAAACGGCAGCATGTTGCGTAACCAGCCACTTTCGCCAGCCTTCATTACCCAACTGTTGGCGGATGTGGATGCCCCTGCCGGGTACTTGTCAGCATTGCGCAGCCAATATGACCGCGCGGATCTGAAAGACGCCATGCTCGATTGGCTCGTTGCGCGACTGGAGCAAAGCGCGTTTATCGCACGTTGTGCCGGTCATTTGCAGGCAGCCCACAACGATGCTCTCAAAACCCTGTGGGAAGACGACGCTTCGGCGCAATCGGCCAACGATTGGCGGGTGACCTGCCTTGCCCTCCCAAACGCACTGAGGTGTTCCGATCTGCTGTTGTTTTACCGCGAAGACGGGCAGGGGGAGGTCAGTGACCTGTTGTTGCACGCCCCCGGCAAGCCTGATGGCCAGGAGTGGATCGAGTTGCCCTCGCTTCGGGCCGTGAGTGCGCAAATAGGTGCATGGATTGAAAGCGAAGCGGGTCGCCAATACCTGCTGCAGCAACTCTCTGTGGCCGAGCGTGATGTGGCCCGGGAGTACTTTGCCGTCGTGACGGACAAGCCGACGACATGGGATTTGAACAAAGACCTCAGGGGCGCGACGACTGCCTTCAAGGCCTGCCTCCAAGCGTCTGTTGCAATGGGCTTGGCCAATAACCTGGCGCAGGTGGAGCAGGACGAATCGCCTCGGTGGTACGCCTCCCTGCCGCTTGAATCCCGGCGAATCATCAGCAGTTTGAGCCAGGAGTTTCGGATTCATCAGCAGGTCTTCAACGCACAGCTTGCGGGCTATGAAGTCTTTGTGGACTTCGCCAAGCGTACTGTCAGCCAAGCCATCGCGCCGTACATGCGCAGCAAGGGTGTGCTAGAAGCGGTCGACCCGGCAACGGTGCTCATCGACTACCGTCCGGGGTTGGCGGATGGCAACGCGAAGGTTGCTAGCCTGTTGGACCTTGCCGTCCATGGCTATGACGACAATTGGGGCATCGACAACCCCGGCAAAGGCGTGCGTTCATCGGTTGGGCAGGACCTTGGGCAGGTCCGCAGTGCAGATCTGGCGACCTACATTCGACGGGCTTACGTGGGCGAGCAGTATGCGCGCCAGATTCGCGCCCGGTTCCTCGATGCCGGTGCTCCCGAATACACCCAGCGGCGCAATGCTTACCGTAACCTGTTGCTGACCAGGATGGACCGCGACCTGCGCGTCGCGACGGGCAAGTCCTTGGTGAACGCTCGTGAGTTCTGGTGGCTCACCCGGCAAATCACGCTGCTGAGTGAGTCGATGTCTGTGGACGGCTCAGTGAGTTCAGAGGCTGTCGCACAGCGCGAAGGGGTGTTCAGGTTTACCGTCGGCGGTCACGTCGTATTGGGCGTATATGTCTTCGCCTACTTTGATCCGAAGGGTGCCTACTGGCTGTACACCCCCGATGCTCCGGATGACGTCATGTTTCGCAAATACCAGGACTTCCCTGGGGCGGTCGCTGCACGCCTGCGTGATTACGTGCTGGAGCGCGTGGCAGTCGGCGCCCGTGCCGACGTCAGGCGCTCGCTGGTGGGTTTGGCGGTAACGAGCACCGGTGTCGATGCGGTGCGCGAGCTCAATCGAGTGATGGATATCTCGTCGCAGTTCGATGCCTACATCGAGCGCGCTGTCACTGACGTGGAAGACGTCACCAAAAGTCGCGGCGAGATGATCAGGCATCAGGTGTTCAAGGGGCTGCTTTTTGCCTCTGCTCCCGTGTGCATGGTTTATCCGCCCTTTGCCCTGTTGCTGGATGCCGGCCTCATTGCCCTCAGTTCCAGGCAGGCGGTCGAGGCGCATGTGCAGGGCGACACGGATCGGGCGCTCGGCCATTGGCTGCAAGCGACTTGGGGGGCACTGTTCGGCATGCTTGGGGTCATGAGCATGGCCACACTGCTGGGGCGGGCTGTCAGGAGCCTGAAGCTCGCCGTAAGGCCGATGTCACTGGCCGCCCAGCGCTTGAGGCATGTGCCATCGGTCGCCGCCAAGGAGATCGGGCCGCTGATCCAGCCTATTCGTTTCAATCCGAAACAGGCGGTCAGGAAACCGCCCAAGGATTTGCAGCGGGTGACCGAGGGGGCTTTCCAGGGCACCTATCTCAGCCCGTCCAGCGCAACACGGCCGCGAAATGCCTTCTACATACGGCATAAAGGCAGGTACTACCAGGTACAGGGAAGTATCTATTTCGATGGTTTGTGCCTGGTGGATGCCCGTCGTCCCGGCGCGTTCTACAAGCCGCCCGTATTCAGAATGGCGAATGGCAAGTGGGGGCGTAAAACCGTCGGCCTGAGTGGCGGCAATGATGACGTACGCAACCTTGGGCGAGTGAGCGATCTGCGGGAGGCGTTTCCCGGGCATGTTTTCCCGGATGTGGCGCGGGGCGCGTTGCAAGGTGAGGCCGTGGTGGCGAGATTCAGCGAAGCGGCGGCGGACAATTATCTGTTCTCGCTGAACGCGCAGACCTGCGTGATTGCTTCGTTGTACAACCCGACCACCAGGGTGGGGGCGGTCATTCATTTCGATCACAATATCCGCGCTCTGATCGAACGCAGTGTTCGTGATGTGATGCAGCGTCTGGGAGGGGCCGCCAAGGATATCCGCGCCACTTTGGTGGGTGGAGACTGGTTGACGGGGGCCGATATTGGCGGGCGGGTGAGGTCGGCGATGAGGCGCAAGGGGCTGCAGCCCATCTGGGATCATTGGTCGTATTCTTCCTGCTTCGGCAATACCTACGGCGTGTCACTGGATCTGCGCAGCGGGGTCACCTCGGTATTCAAGACCTCACAAAGCCAGGTCGAGCGCTACTACATCCCGGTGCTGGCGAGGGCGAAAAAGAGTTCCGATCCGGTGTCGGTGCGTGCTCATGAGTTCATGACACGCTTGCGTAGCGAACCGCTGGTGGCCGATGCCAATGGTGCGGTTCGCACCCTGCAGGGCAGGCCGGCGACGGCGGCGCAGATCGAAGCGCACGGGTTCTCTACCGTGGCGCTGAGTTGATCCATTCGCAGGGCTGAAAACCGGCAAAAAAAGACCCCGGCCAATGACCGGGGTCTTTTTACATCACTTGAAACATCAGTGCTGGTTGCCCAGCTTGTGTTCCAGGTAATGGATGTTGACGCCACCTTTGCAGAAGCCTTCGTCACGGACCAGGTCGCGGTGCAGCGGGATGTTGGTCTTGATCCCGTCCACCACGATTTCGTCCAGGGCATTGCGCATGCGCGCCATGGCCTCGTCACGGGTCGCCCCGTAGGTGATCAGCTTGCCGATCAACGAATCGTAGTTCGGTGGAACGGCATAACCGCTGTACAGGTGCGAGTCGACCCGTACGCCATTGCCGCCCGGGGCATGGAAATGCTTGACCGTGCCTGGGCTTGGCATGAAGGTTTTCGGGTCTTCGGCATTGATCCGGCATTCCAGCGCGTGACCGCGGATGACCACGTCATCCTGGGTGAACGACAGCTTGTTGCCGGCGGCGATGCTGAGCATCTCCTTGACGATGTCGATACCGGTGACCATTTCCGAAACCGGGTGCTCCACCTGAACACGGGTGTTCATTTCGATGAAGTAGAAACGACCGTTCTCGTACAGGAACTCGAACGTACCGGCACCGCGGTAGCCGATGTCGATGCAGGCCTTGACGCAGCGTGCCAGGACTTCCTCGCGAGCCTTCTCATCGATGCCCGGTGCCGGCGCTTCTTCGAGAACCTTCTGGTGACGGCGTTGCAGCGAGCAATCGCGGTCGCCCAGATGGATCGCATGGCCCTGGCCGTCGGACAGCACCTGGACTTCGACGTGGCGTGGGTTGGTCAGGAATTTTTCCAGGTAGACCATCGGGTTGCCGAACGCCGCGCCAGCTTCGGAGCGGGTCAGTTTCGCCGAGGAAATCAGGTCTTCCTCCTTGTGCACCACGCGCATGCCGCGACCACCGCCGCCGCCAGCGGCCTTGATGATCACCGGATAACCGACTTCGCGACCAATGCGCAAAGCGGTTTCTTCGTCTTCCGGCAGCGGGCCGTCGGAACCCGGAACGGTAGGCACACCGGCAGCGATCATGGCGTGCTTGGCCGAAACCTTGTCGCCCATCAGGCGAATGGTGTCGGCTTTCGGACCAATGAAGGCAAAACCGGAGTTTTCGACCTGTTCGGCGAAGTCGGCGTTTTCCGCCAGGAAACCGTAGCCTGGGTGAATGGCGGTGGCGCCGGTCACTTCGGCAGCGGCGATGATCGCCGGAATGTGCAGGTAGGAGTGCGCAGCCGACGCCGGACCGATGCAGACGGATTCGTCGGCCAGGCCCAGGTGCATCAGTTCCTTGTCAGCCTTGGAGTAAACGGCGACGGTCTTGATGCCCATCTCTTTGCAGGCACGCAGGATCCGCAGGGCAATTTCACCGCGGTTGGCGATCAGTACTTTTTCCAACTTCGCAGGTTTCAACATCGAAAGCTCTCCGCGGTTCAAACGATGGTGAACAGCGGTTGGTCGTACTCAACCGGCTGGCCGTCTTCAACGAGGATGGATTCGATCACACCGCTGGTTTCAGCTTCGATGTGGTTCATCATCTTCATGGCTTCGACGATGCACAGGGTGTCGCCTTTCTTCACGGTCTGGCCGACTTCAACGAAGGACGGCGAGGACGGCGAGGACTTGCGATAGAACGTACCCACCATTGGCGAGCGGGCAACAGTGCCGTTGAGCGTTGGCGCGGCAGGTGCTGCTGGAGCGGCGGCGGCAACGGGCGCTGCTGCCGGAGCAGGCGCGGCGGCCGGAGCATGCATCGGCGCCGGTGCGTAGAACTGCTGGGCCGGAGTCTTGCTGTGACGGCTGATACGTACGGACTCTTCGCCTTCCTTGATCTCGAGCTCGTCGATGCCGGACTCTTCCAGCAACTCGATCAGTTTCTTAACTTTACGGATATCCATGAATCATCAACTCCCAAGGGTCGGTCAGGGGCGTTTAACGCTTGTTGTTCAAGCTGTTGCCGGTCTTTCAAGCTGCTCTAGGGCGGCCTCCAGAGCCAGTCGGTAACCGCTGGCGCCAAGGCCGCAGATCACTCCCACCGCTACATCGGAGAAGTAAGAGTGATGGCGGAAAGGTTCGCGTTTGTGCACGTTAGACAAATGCACTTCGATGAATGGGATGCTCACCGCCAGCAGCGCGTCACGTAATGCGACACTTGTGTGCGTAAAAGCTGCGGGATTGATCAAAATGAAGTCCACGCCTTCGCCGCGCGCGGCATGGATGCGGTCGATCAATTCATATTCGGCGTTGCTTTGCAGGTAGAGCAAATGGTGGCCGGCGGTGCGGGCTCGCTGCTCCAGGTCCTGATTGATCTGGGCCAGTGTCACGGCCCCGTAGACGCCCGGTTCGCGGGTGCCCAGCAGGTTCAGGTTGGGTCCATGCAGGACCAATAGGGTCGCCATCTGCTGTTCCTTGTTGTCTGTGAGCAGGTGTCAGAACCCGGAGACTATGCCGCAAAGCCTTTGTGACTGTCCAGTTCTCTGCAATAGCCAGCACGATGACCGATGTTTGCGCGAAATTTGTGACCATGCTCCTGGATCCGGTCATCCACGGTTTCGCCAGCCTGTACTGAACCCTGTGGGAGCGAGCTCGCTCGCGAAGACGGCGGCACATTCGACATTGATGCAAGCAGCCCCATCGCTTTTCGCGAGCAAAATGGGCCGGTGGTGCTTAAACCCGAAACGCCTGCACCGCCGTGTGCAACCGTCCACCCAGTACCAGCAGATTGTCGCCCTGTTCCCGCCCCTGGCCGATACGCAGCAGGTTATCTCCACCCAACTGATGAATCCGCTCGCTGTGATCGCGGATTTCGCTGACGGCGCCGCTTTGTTGGGCGGTGACATCGGCGATGCGCACTGCGGTATCGGAAATGGTCTGGATGGCGCCGACGATTTCATCCAGCGCGCCGTCAGCCGCTTGTGCCTGGCTGGCGGTGGCTTCGGCGTGCTCGACCTGAGCGCGCATACCGTCCACCGACTGGCGCGCGGCCAGTTGCAGGCGGGCGATCAGTGTCTGGATCTCGGCCGTGGCCCCAGCAGTACGTTGGGCCAGGGAGCGGACTTCTTCGGCCACTACCGCAAAGCCGCGGCCCATTTCCCCCGCGCGTGCGGCTTCGATGGCGGCGTTCAGAGCCAGCAGGTTGGTCTGGTCGGCAATCGAGCGAATGACCGTCAAGACGCCGCCGATGGTGGCGGACTCCTCCGCCAGTTGTTCGATCATTTGCGCGTTGCCTTGCACTTCCCCCACCAACGCGTGCAGGCCGGTGAGGCTCAGGCCGATGACTTTCTGTCCTTGCTCCACGGCATGTCCGGCGCTGCGACTGGCGTCGGCGGCTTGGCTGGCATCGCCGGCTACCTGCTGGATCGTCGCTTCCAGTTCGCTGAGGGAATCACGGATCAGTGCCGTGTCATCGGCCTGATCCTCTGCGCCGCTGTGCAGTTCGCCGCTCAGTTCCGCCAGGGCCCGGCTGCTGCCAGCGACCTGTTCGGCATTGACGCGGATGGTGCCCACCAGGTCCACCAGGTAAGCGCGCAGGCGATTGAGCGACGCTTCGATGTCTTGCAGCTCGCGATTGCTGGCGCCTACATGGATGTCGTGGCTGAAATCCCCTTCGGCCCAGGTCGACAGGGCCGGTGCCAGGTGCGTCAAGGTCCGGGCCAGGCGCCGCTGCAAGGTGTCGATCAGCAGCGCGATCAACAGGATCAGGCCGATCATCAGCCCCTGGATCATCCGTACCTCGCCCTGGATCTGCCCGTGTTGGGCGCGAACCGCAGGCTCCATGGCATCGATCGCTCGTTGCACATCAGCGGTTTTCAGGTGGGTAGCGTTGCTCAGCTCGGTGCGTTTCTGGATCAGTTCGCGGGTGCGCTCCAGTTCTGCGGGGTAGCGGCCAAGCAGGCTATTGAGTTCGCGCTTGAGGGCGATGCCGGCATCTTCGGCGACGGCTTTTTCCTGGGTTTCCAAGCCCATCAATGCGGCGAAGTCATCACCACCGGATTCGTTGTTGGTTGTTACGCCAAGCAGCGGCAGGTTATCCAGGCGTTCGGCTTGGGTACGGATACTGGCCAACTCTCGCTCGACATCGGCGGCCAGTTCACTGCGACCGCTGCTGACCAGTTTGTCCCGAGTGAGGGACAACCGGCCCAGATGCTGCGACGCGGCGAACAGGGGTGGCAAGTAAGCTGGGGCGCCATTGGCATATTGGGCGAGTTGCTCCAGGCTGGCGCTCAGCTCACGTTCGGCTTGTAGCAGCAATGCCTGTGGGTCGCCCGCCAGTTTGCCGGCGGCCAGCAGATCGGTCTTGCTGAAGCCGTCGAGGTTCGACAGGCTCGGGCGCAGGGTCTTGGCCAATTCCGGGGGGAATTGATCCAGGCCTTTTTGCAGCGTTTCCAAGGCCTGGGTGGCAGCGCTCAGGCGCAAGGCATCGCCGCTGGCCAGGTATTCCTCGATGTTGCGCGCCACTTCGCCTTGGAACTGCCGCGACAGGCCCAGGTAGCGCTCCATCAGAAGATAGGGGCGCTCCAGGGCGATTTGCGACCACCACAGCGTGGCGCCCAGGCCAAGACACACAGCGACTAAAAGGAGGGTGTTGAGATTGGTCAGCAGCTTCAGGCGCATCAAAGGTCTACCAGGGGCAGAATCGTAAGTGCCTGAAGTTATTGCGTTTGCGTTACAGGTTTATGACCGAATCGGTCGATTCTGATGAAAAGGTGGCACTTTGCTTTGATTGCCGGGCGCTCTGCACCCGGTTGCGTCCGGCGTGCTTGGCACGGTACAGCGCTTCGTCTGCCTGGCTGGCCATCATCAGGCTGTCGGAGTCGTCGCTCATTTCCACCACACCGGCGCTGAAGGTGCACCACAAGTCCTGGGGCTGGGCCGGGTAATGGATTTCGGCAAAGCGCTGGCGGATTTCATCGAGCACCTTGCAGGCGGCATCGATGTCGGTGTCGGGCATGACGATGGCGAACTCTTCACCGCCATAGCGGCCAATGAAGTCGGTCTTGCGCAGACGCTGCTTGAGAAACAGCGCCAGGCTCTTGATCACCCTGTCACCCATGGGGTGGCCATGGCTGTCGTTGACCCGCTTGAAATGGTCGATGTCGAGCATGGCGAAGCTCAGGGGTTTGCCTTCGCGACGAGCGCGGAAGCTGCAATCTTCGAGCAATTGCAGGATGTGGGTGTGGTTATACAGCCCGGTAAGGCTGTCACGCACCATTCGCGCCTTGAGGTTGCGCGCCCGGGCCGCCCGGTTGCGCACTGTGGTGATCAGGTGTCGGGGCTTGATCGGTTTGGTCAGGAAGTCATCGCCGCCTTCACTCATGGCGTCGAGCTGCTTGTCCAGGTCGTCTTCGGCGGACAGGTAAATGATCGGCACACTGACGTAGCGGTCGTTGTGGCGGATGACCTTCGCCAGTTCCGTGCCTGTGCAGGCGGGCATGTACATGTCGAGGATGATCAGGTCGGGCTGGAAATCCGCCAGTTCGGCCATGGCCTGGATCGGCTCGATCAATGTGCGGGTGACGATGCCGGCGCTGTTGAGCAGGCGTTCGGTGTGCAGGGCCTGGGCGCGGGAGTCATCGATGATCAACACTTTGTAGGGTTCGTACTGGGCGACGCAGGTCAGCACTTCGATCTTTTCCAGCAGGCTCGAGGCTTCGAGGGTGCCCGTGAGAAATTCCTGGCCACCAGCGCGCACCGCCGCCAGGCGTGTCGGGGTGTCGGTCTCCAGCAGGCTGAAGAACAACAGCGGCAGTGGCTGTTCCAGGCCTTCCTGGGCTTCGGCCGCCAGTTTCAGGCCGATGCCGGGGCCGCTGAAGTCCACATCCATGACAATCGCTGCCGGCAGGCGCTCGACCATTGAGGCGCGGAACGCCGCGACACTGTCCAGGGCCTGGGCGCTGAGGCCGAAGAACTCCAACTGCTTGGCCAGCCGCTCGGCGCGGTCGTGGTCCTGCAGCAGCACGTAGATAGGTTTGCGCAGCGGCGGCAGGAAGGTTTGTTCGAGCTGGTCGCCATGACGCAGGCCGGTGCGGGACAGGCGCTGCATCAGGCGATTGATTTCGGTGATCAGCTGGCTGCTCAGGCGCCCGCGATTGGCGTCCACCGCTTGCAGTGATTGGTGGATGCCCTCGGCAAGCTGGGAATGCTCCGGCTGTTCGAAGCGCTCGGCAAAGCGCAGCAGGCGCAGATTGGCTTCGCTGAGTTCGGACAGATCGGTGCTTGACCATTCTGTGCGTTGCAGGCGCTGCCAAATTTCCAGGATCTGGCGAGCCTGATGAATTACCCGCTGGGCAAAGTGGTGCTTGAGGCGCTCACGGCTGGGGTCTTCTGGCTCGGTCATATCCTGACTACTAGTTAGGGTGCATGCTGAGATCGACTGGTGGCTCTATGCTAGCACCTCTTTCCCCAGTCATGAGTGTCATACGTCAATATTATGTCTGGGCGCGAAATTCAGTTTATGACCCGTCAGTCTCATAGGCCGATGACGACGCTTCCTTTATAGTGGCAGATCGATTGCCCTGTCGTGGCCGGTATGGTTTGCGCCGCATTATCGCGTTTCAAATCAGGCACGATGGCGTAGGGTTGTGGTCGAACCGTGAACTCAAGTGATTGAAGGGACATCGCCATGCTGGACTGGAAAAACCGCGCGGGCAGCGCGCCTGAACGTGCCGCCGAACCGAAATCGGCCACCCGCAGCTACCTGGGTGGGCTGTTTTTCAGTCGGGCACTGGCCACGCTGGTCGGCCTTTACCTGCTGGTGACCATTGCTGTCGGCTGGTACTGGAGCCAGGAACCGGCGCTGTTCCCCGTGCAGCAAAATGCCCAGGCGGCGGCCGAGAAGGACGGTCGGCAAATGGTGGTGGGCTATACCACCGTCGAAACCCTCAAGACCGTGGCCGGGACCTTGCTGACCAAGCCGGGCGGCTACATTTCCAATGACCGCTTCCCGCCAGGCCTGTGGATGGACAACATGCCGAGCTGGGAATACGGCGTACTGGTGCAGGTCCGCGACCTGAGCCGCGCCTTGCGCAAGGACTTTGCCCGTTCCCAGTCCCAGTCCGCCGAGGATGCTGACCTGGCTAAGGCCGAGCCGCGTTTCAACTTCGATAACCGCAGCTGGGTGCTGCCTTCCAGCGAGTCGGAATACCAGGAAGGCATCAACTCCCTGAGCCGCTATCAGGCGCGTCTGTCCGACCCAACCCAGAAAAACGCCTTGTTCTACGCTCGCGCCGACAACCTGAACAACTGGCTGGGGGACGTCGGTACCCGCCTGGGCTCGCTGTCCCAGCGCCTGTCGGCCAGTGTCGGCCGGGTCAAGCTCAACACCTCGCTGAAAACCGAAGTTCCGGTTCCGGGTCAGGTGCCGCAGGTGGATGAAGAGGTGGTCGAAACCCCATGGATGCAAATCGATAACGTGTTCTACGAAGCGCGTGGCCAGGCCTGGGCGCTGTCGCACTTGCTGCGCGCCATCGAGGTGGACTTCGCCGATGTACTGGCGAAAAAGAACGCCACGGTCAGCGTGCGGCAGATCATTCGTGAACTGGAGGCCTCCCAGGAGCCCGTCTGGAGCCCGATGATCCTCAACGGCAGCGGCTTCGGCGTATTGGCGAATCACTCGCTGGTGATGGCCAACTACATCTCCCGCGCGAACGCGGCGGTGATCGACTTGCGGCAATTGCTGAACCAGGGCTGATTCGATGGACGAAAGCAGCCGCGAGGTCGCTCATCGGGCGGCCTCGGATGCCGAGCTGATCGCTTGGGTCGACGAACACGACAACCCGCTCGGCAGCCTGGTGCGTGCCGATCTGCGTGAGCGTGGCCTGATCGGACGCGGTACCTACATCCTGCTGTTCAACTCGGCCGGTGAGCTGTGCGTTCATCGGCGGACCTTGAGCAAGGCGATCTACCCGGGTTTCTGGGACGTGGCGGCGGGTGGCATGGTCCAGGCGGACGAGACCTACGCCGAGTCGGCCGCCCGTGAGCTGGCGGAGGAGCTGGGCGTGAGTGGTGTCGAACTTATCGCCCATGACCATTTCTACTTCGAAGACACCGGCAGCCGCCTGTGGTGTTCGGCGTTCTCGGCCGTGTGGGATGGTCCGCTGATCCTGCAACCTGAAGAAGTGCTCGAGGCGCGTTTCCTGCCCGTCGATCAAGTGCTCGATGAAATCCAGCACAAGCCATACTGCCCGGACTCCCTGGCGGCGCTTGAGCGCTATTTGCGCGCCCATGGCGATGGCGTCGCAAAGAAGCTATAAATTGGCGCCGATTGGCCCTTAGCAAGTCGGCTTTTTGCCGTTACACTGCGCGACTTTTCCAAGCTGAATCGCCTCTGCGGTCCAGTAGCGCTGCCCCTGCCTGAGTGGGGCTTCGCGGTCGAGGTACTGTCTCCCCTCGACCAGTCTTTGTCCTCCCGAGAGGATTGCCGGTGGCCAAAAAAGCCGCATCCTTCGCCGCCCTGGGCGGCCTGGTATTTTCTACCGACGCCGGTCGTCATTGCCCTGATTGCCGTCAACCGGTGGATGCCTGCATCTGCAAACAGACCGCCATCCCTGAAGGTGATGGCATCGCTCGCGTGCGCCGCGAAAGCAAAGGCCGCGGTGGCAAGACGGTGACGACGATCACCGGCGTGCCGTTGGCCGAAGACGCGCTCAAGGAACTGGCCACCACGTTGAAGAAACGCTGTGGCACCGGTGGCGCGTTGAAAGACGGCATCATCGAGATCCAGGGCGATCACGTCGAGCTGTTGCTGGCGGAACTGACCAAACACGGTTTCAAGGCAAAAAAATCCGGCGGCTAGCAGCCTCTGTGAAAACCACCCTCGGCCCGATCCGAACCCGATGTTCGAGATCGCCCACATGGTTTTCACAGAGCCTGTTCTGAACGGGCTTCTAAACTCAGCGCTGCGAGCAGGGTCTACCTTGCTGACAGACAATCCGTCATTTTCACTCTTTAGACTGCGCCAGCCTCCGACCGGATGGTGCATTTTGACTTCTTTATAGGGGACTTCGATGTCCGTACGACGCACACGCAAAGACGATGGCAGCCAATGGACAGTTGCGGACAGCCGCAGTGTTTACGGGATTCGCCATTGGGGGGCCGGGTATTTCGCGATCAATGACGCCGGTCGCGTCGAAGTTCGTCCGAATGGCCCCGACAGCTCGCCCATCGACCTGTTCGAGCAAGTCGATCAGTTGCGCCAGAGCGGCCTTTCGCTGCCGTTGCTGGTGCGCTTCCCTGACATCCTGCAAGACCGTGTGCGCCAGCTCACCGGCGCGTTCGACAGCAACATCGCGCGCCTGGAGTACCAGAGCCAGTACACCGCGCTCTATCCGATCAAGGTCAACCAGCAGGAAGCGGTGATCGAGAACATCATCGCCACCCAGAACGTCTCCATTGGCCTGGAAGCCGGTTCCAAGCCGGAGTTGCTGGCCGTATTGGCCCTGGCGCCGAAGGGCGGGACCATCGTCTGCAACGGCTACAAGGACCGTGAGTTCATCCGCCTGGCGCTGATGGGCCAGAAGCTGGGGCACAACGTTTTCATCGTCATCGAGAAGGAGTCCGAAGTCGGCCTGGTGATCGAAGAGGCCGCTGCGCTCAAGGTCAAGCCACAGGTTGGCCTGCGAGTACGCCTGTCATCCCTGGCGTCGAGCAAGTGGGCCGACACCGGTGGCGAGAAGTCCAAGTTCGGTTTGTCTGCCGCGCAACTGCTCTCGGTGGTCGAGCGTTTCCGCAGCGCGGGCCTGGACCAGGGCATTCGCCTGCTGCACTTCCACATGGGTTCGCAAATCGCCAACCTGGCGGACTACCAGCACGGTTTCAAGGAAGCGATCCGTTACTACGGTGAACTGCGCAACCTCGGCCTGCCGGTGGATCACATCGACGTCGGCGGTGGCCTGGGCGTGGACTACGACGGTACGCATTCGCGCAACGCCAGCTCGATCAACTACGACATGGACGATTACGCCGGTGTCGTGGTCGGCATGCTCAAGGAGTTCTGCGATGCCCAGAGCCTGCCGCATCCGCACATCTTCTCCGAAAGCGGTCGCTCCCTGACCGCCCACCACGCAATGCTGGTGGTGCAGGTGACCGACGTCGAGAAACACCACGACGACGTGCCTGTGATCGACAACAAGCAGGAACTGCCGGAAACCGTGCAATGGCTGGTGGACCTGCTGGGCCCGACCGACATCGAAATGGTCACCGAAACCTACTGGCGCGCTACCCACTACATGAGCGACGTGGCTGCCCAGTACGCCGACGGCAAGCTGACCCTGGCCGAAAAAGCTCTGGCCGAGCAGTGCTACTTCGCCGTGTGCCGTCGCTTGCACAACTCGTTGAAAGCCCGTCAGCGTTCCCATCGCCAGGTATTGGATGAACTCAACGACAAGCTCGCCGACAAGTACATCTGCAACTTCTCGGTGTTCCAGAGCCTGCCGGACACCTGGGCCATCGGCCAGGTGCTGCCGATCCTGCCGCTGCATCGTCTCGACGAAGAGCCGCTGCGCCGTGCCGTGCTGCAAGACCTGACCTGCGACTCCGACGGCAAGATCAAGCAGTACGTCGACGAGCAAAGCATCGAGACCAGCTTGCCGGTCCACTCCCTCAACCCGGGTGAAGATTATCTGCTGGGCATCTTCCTGGTGGGTGCCTATCAGGAAATTCTCGGCGACATGCACAACCTGTTCGGTGACACCGATTCGGTGAACATCTACCAGAATGCCGACGGCAGCGTGTACCACGCCGGTATCGAAACCCACGACACCATCGAAGACATGCTGCGCTACGTGCACCTGTCGCCGGAGGAATTGATGACGCACTACCGCGACAAGTGCGCCAGCGCCCGTATCAGCGCCGCTGAACGCACCCAGTTCCTGGATGCGCTGCGCCTGGGGCTGACTCGCTCGTCCTACCTGTCTTCCTGATAGGCAACTGAACGCCCGCCGGGACTGTCAGAAAATACTCCGTGTGCTGCGGGTTTTTTCGGATAGTCCCGGAGGGCGTTTTCATTTGTGCCACCGTTATTTCCGCATACCGCTGCGTTTAACCGGCAGTGTCCTTATTTCGTGTAGTCCCTTTCCTAACTTGTACTTGGGCCCTCTACTCGGCCATGGCTCTCAGCGAGAATCCCTGGCCGCCCCTCCTGTAGAGAAACGCCGATGTCCGATCCAGCCAGCGAGCCATCATTTCGTCTGGAGATAGCCGGTCTGCCCGAACCCTTTGTCGTCGTGGCCTTCACGGGTAGCGAAGCCATCAGTGAACCCTTCGTCTATGAGGTGGAGCTGCTGGTCAGCGACACCCGCCTGGACCTGGCGGGGCTGTTGTACCGCAACGTCTGGTTAAGTTTCGGGGCCTCGGGCGCGGGGATCCATGGGCAGCTCCACGAGCTTGTGCAGCTCCGTCACGGCGCCGGCTGCCGGGTGCGTATCGGGCCGAAGCTGGCTTGTCTGGCGCAACGTTTCAATCAACGGGTGTTCAGTGCCCGCTCGGTACCGCAGATCATCCGCCAGGTGCTCAAGGCCCATGGCATCAGCGGTCGCAGCCTGTGTCTGGATTTGAGTGGCGATTATCCACCGCAGGACTTCTGTACCCAGTATCGCGAGTCGGACCTGCAGTTTCTTCAGCGGGTGTGCGCCCAGGCGGGCATCCATTTCCATTTCGAGCAGGGCGGGGACGGGCATTGCCTGGTATTCGCGGACAGTGCGGGCAGTTTTCCTCCTCTCGGCGAGGCGGTATACGGGGGCGATGAGCAGGCCGCTGCGGTGCGCACTTTCAGTGTGCAGACCGATGTGTCGGGGGAGCAGGTCGCCCAGGGTCGCAGTGATCTGAGGCACTTGCATTGCGGTCAGGTAGTGTTGTTGACGGCCCATCCTTTTGAAGGCTGGAACCAGCGCTGGTTGTTGACGAAGGTCGAGCATCGCGGCCAGAGCGGCGTGTATGGCAATCACTTCAAGGCCATCCCCTGGGGCGTCCCGTTCGTGGCATCCAGGGTCCCTGCAAAGCCGCGCATGGTGAGCCGGCAACGTGGCTGGGTGGTCGCGGTGGATGAGCCGGCGCTGCAGATGACAGGACGGGTGGCGGTGCAGTTCGACTGGGTCTATCAGGGGGAGGGCGCCAGTCCCAGCCATTGCTGGCTGCCATTGGCACCCGAATTGGCCGCTGGCGGGCCCGGCACCATTCGTGACGGCACCGAGGTGCTGGTGAGTTTTATCGAAGGCGACCCTGATCGCCCATTGATCAGTGCGTTCCTCGACCAGCCTGCATCGGCAGAGACAGTGGATGAGCCATCTTCGAGCGAAACGCTCTGGCAGTCTGTTGTCGATCCAGCGCTGTTGTCCGCGATCCAGAATGCCGAGCCGTTGGTCTTGTTGTGCCTGTTGCCCGGCGGCGGCAGCTTCAGCCCCTGCGCTCAGGCGGTATGTACCTGCCGCATGCTCACACGACGTGGCTCGGACGTTGCGCCATGAGCGCCGCCGCCATCCCGGGAGCCTCGCCTCAATGGCTGCTGCTCGACGTGCCGGGCGCTCCCAGGGCCACGCGGTTTCTGCAGGAGCAGTTCCCAGAAACTCGACGCTTTGCGTTGTTCGAAGGCACCGAGTTGCACGGCCTGAGGGAACACGGCCCGCTGCTGGTGGATGTACGGCAATCGCCAGCGCTGATCAGCCTGTGTCATCTGGATCCACATGCCTGGCCGGGGCTGCTATTGGTAAGCGCGTCGGCAGCCGCGCCATTGCTGGCGCATTTGCGCCGTATGCTCACGGTGACCCTGGGCCTGCATCACAAAGCCTTGTTGAACTACTACAACCCGCACACCGCCAGCTATTTCTTCGACGGCTGTGACCCTCAGGAACTCAGTTGCTGGCTGGGCCCGATCAACCTGTTGCGCTGGTTCGGTGGTTCTTGGGCGGACCGGGCGATTGGCAGCCAGGGTTGGCAGCAGTTGTCCAACCCTGGGCTGCCGGTGGCGGCGCTGGAAAACGAACACGGCCTCAGCGACCGCCAGCAGCGTCAGTTGCAGCAATGCCTGCTGGAGCGTCATGCCTGGCAATGGTCTCGCTCCACCGGGCGGGATTACCGCTTGCTCTGGGGAGACTTGCAGCAGGGCCTGGCGCTGGGGTTCACCGAGCGCCCGGTGCTCGACGATTGGCTGTGGCTGCGTCTGCAATACCCTAACGCCAGGCCAATGTCGGAGCTGACGGGCGGCTCGCAACGCGAGCGGCTCGAGCAACTGCGGCGGCTGTGGCAGGACGACCAAGCTTGACGCGTTATTGGGCCTGGGCGCCGAGCCAGCTGTCGCGCCGCTGCAAGTGCCAGGCGATAGCCCCAAGGGTCAGGCTGCGCAATGCCATGAACAGCAGGAACGTAATCCACAACCCATGATTGCCCAGCCCTTGCAGCGCCCAGGCGAACGGCACCACCAGCAACAGGGTCAGCAGCATGCCGTTGCGCATTTCCCGGGCGCGGGTGGCGCCGATGAACAAGCCGTCAAGCAGATAGCTCCAGACTGCGATCAGCGGCAGGGCGGCCAGGTAGGGCAAATAGCGATAGGCAGTGTCGCGTACGTCGGGAATATTGGTCTGCATATCGATGAACAGGTGTCCGGCGAGCAGAAACAGCAGTGCAAAGCCGACGCTTGCGATCAATGACCATCCGCAGGCCACCACCAGCGAGCGGCGCAGGGCCAGTCGGTCATGGGCGCCGATGGCGTGGCCACACAGCGCTTCGACGGCATGAGCCAGGCCGTCCAAGGCATGGGCTGTCAGCAGCAGGCCGTTGAGCAGCAGGGCGTTGGCCGCCACAGTCGCATCGCCCAGGCGGGCACCTTGCACGGTGATCAGGAAAAACACCGCTTGCAGCGCCAGGCTGCGAATGAAAATGTCCCGGTTCACCGCCAGCAGCGGGCGCCAGCTCTGCCACATCCCCAACGCGGCCCAGGCGATCTGCCCCGGCCAGGCGCGTAATGTGTTGCGGGCCAGGACCAGACCGAGCAACGCCCCCGTCCATTCGGCGACTACCGATGCCCGGGCCGAGCCGGTCACGCCCCATTCCAGGCCAATCACGAACCACAGGTTCAGGGCGATGTTCACCAGGTTGGTCACCAGCAGGATCGCCAACGGCGCCCGGGCATTCTGGGCGCCGAGGAACCAGCCCACCAGCGCATAACTGGCCAGCGCCGCCGGCAGGCCGAAGAGCCGGGTGTGGAAAAAATCCTGGGTCAACTGATTGAGTTCGACGGACGGCTGCATGAAATGCAAAGCCAGCCCACTCAGCGGCACGCCGACCGCCCCGAGCACCACCGCCAACCCCATCGCCAGCAACAGGCCTTGCAGCAACACCTGGCGCAACGCTGCCCCATCTCCGCGCCCGGCAGCCTGGGCGGCGAACCCGGTGGAGCCCATGCGCAAGAAACCCATGGCCCAGGCCAACACCGTGTACAAACTCGCCCCGACCGCCACCGCGCCCAACTGATGGGCATGGGGCAAATGGCCGATGACGGTGCTGTCCACCAATGCCACCAGCGGCACGGAAATGTTCGAGAGAATCATCGGCGCAGCCAGCGCCCAGACCCGGCGATGGGTGAGGCGGTCGCGCCAGTCGGTGATCAGGTTGGGCATGGGGGCTCCTTGATGGAGCGCGATTGTAGCGGGTTCTCGTACCGATCGTTCCCACGCTCCTGCGTGGGAATGCCTCTACGGACGCTCTGCGTTCGGCTTTAGGACGCGGAGCGTCCCGGGCTGCATTCCCACGCGGAGCGTGGGAACGATCTCAACTCTGTGGGAGCTTTGCCCTCACACTGCGCCCTCGGCCCTAGTGAATAATCCAACTCAATACCCACAACCCCAGCACCAGCCAGATGATGCCCATGACGATCGACGCCCGCATGAACGCGCGGATCGCCGAGTACAGCAGCATCAGGCCGAGGATCAGCGCGAGGATGCTGATGATTGAGGCGTCCATGCCCAGGGTGCGCGACAGGCCATCGACGAAGTTGCCGCCGGCATTGGCCAGCGTGTTGAACAGGCCGCTGAGCAGGTCGACGATAAAACGGATCACCGAACCGAGTGCCTGGCCGAGCCATTCGAAAAAACTTTCTACCTGCATGTGTGCTTCCTGATGAGAGGGGGGTGAAGTCGAGCCTTTGGCTTCTGATTGTAGGAGCTGCGCAGGCTGCGATCGTTCGATTATGGGGTAAATCGTTGCTTCGTACCGAGACGCTTGCCTTCGCCCGTTATCCCCCCGAAGCTATGCGCATTCAGGAGAGCCCGATGAACCTTGTTGAACTGACCGAACGCCTGCACGCCATTCGCGACCATAACGATTGGCGGCCATTCCACAGCCCGAAAAACCTCGCCATGGCCGCCAGCGTGGAAATGGCCGAGCTGGTGGAAATTTTCCAATGGCTGACCGAGGATCAGTCGCGCCAGATGCCGGCAGACAAACTGGCCCACGCGGGGCAGGAGGTCGGTGACATCGTGTTGTACCTGTTGCTGTTGTGCAGTGAACTGGGGTTGGACATGGACGCGGTGGTGCGCAGCAAACTGGCTGACAGCGAGCGGCGGTTCGGACAATGAGCGACCGGCATTTCGACCAGCTCGCCACGCGCTTTGCTGAGAAGATCTATGGTGGGGCCAAGGGCGCGATTCGTCTGGCGGTGCTGCAGGCCGATCTGCTTGAAACCTTGCCGCAGCGTCCGTTGCGCGTGCTGGACATCGGCGCCGGCCTGGGCCACATGTCGTTGTGGCTGGCCGAGCGCGGCCATCAGGTGACCCTGGCCGAGCCGGCCGAGCCGATGCTCGAAGGCGCTCGTCAGCGGTTTGCCGATGCCGGCCAGAGCGCCACGTTCATCCAGGCGCCGTGGCAGGACCTGCTTGGCCAGCTCACCGAGCCCTATGACCTGGTGCTGTGTCACGCGGTGTTGGAGTGGCTGGCCGAGCCCCACGCGATCCTGCCGGTGCTGCATCAACTCACCGTCCCGGGTGGCTGGCTGTCCCTGGCGTTCTACAACCGCGACGCGCTGGTCTATCGCAACCTGCTAAAGGGGCATTTCCGCAAATTGCGCAAGAACGACATGGCCGGTGAAAAACAGAGCCTGACGCCGCAACAACCGCTTGATCCGCGGGAGTTGGCGGCGCAACTTGAAGGCCTGTGGCAGGTCGAAAACCAGAGTGGCGTGCGGGTTTTCCATGACTACATGCCGGTGGAGTTCCAGGGCCGCGTCGAGTTGGCGCAGTTGCTGGAAATGGAGCTGGCCCACCGTCGCCATCCGGCCTTTGCCGGGCTGGGACGCTACCTGCACTGGATCTGCCGTCCCCTCTGATCTGAAAGAACAATCGGAGAGCTAAATGAAAGGTCGTTCAGGGTTGTTGATGCTGTGCCTGGGGCTGGTGGCTTGCCAGGGCAGCAACCCGTATGTCGCCACGTCTAATCCGCTGCCACCGGCGCCGCCCGAGGCTGCCACGGTATTGGACCGCAGTGCCTACCCGGCACCGCCGCGTGACTACGGGCATTATCGCAGTTGGGCCTGGCTCAACGGGCGTCTACCGCCGGGCACTGCTTGGGCAGACTCGGCCCAGGTGGCTGAAGCGGTAAGCAATGCCCTGGACCAGCGCGGCTTGCGCCCATTGCACGATAACCGGCCGGCCGATCTGTTCGTCAGCGCCGATCTGCGCCTGGAGACTCGCGTGCGCCAGGTTCGCGATGATTACGACGCGGGTTACTACGGCGGCTATAACCGTTACGGTCCCGGCTACGGCATGTACAACACGGTGCCGGTGGTGCGCACTTATCAGGAGCAGGTTGTGGTGGTGCGAGTGGATCTGTTCGATGCCCGCAACGGTCAGCCGGTGTGGAGTGCCAGTGCCGAGACCAGCCAGCGCGGCAATCAGAGTGAACGCACCGATGCCATTCGCGAAGCGGTGGAAAAGGCGCTGTCGTCTTATCCTCCAAGTTGATTACGCAACGGAGAAAAACCATGTTTCGCCGTCTTGCTCTACTGGCGTTTGCTGTACTGCTTAGCGCCTGCGCTACCAACCAGGTGAACCACGACTTTGACCCCAGTCGCGATTTTTCCGCTTACCGCAGTTGGAGCTGGAAGGAACCGGCGCTGCAATACCGCCCCGATGATCCGCGGATCAAGAGCGACCTGACGGAGCAGCGGATCCGTCAAGCCGTTACCGACCAACTTGACCAACGCGGCCTGCGCCCGGCTGCGGCTGGCGGACGAGGCGACGTATTGGTCCAGGCTTATCTGATCGTCGAGGATCGCCAGCAACAAGTGACCACCAACTACGGTGGCGGTTGGGGCAGCCCCTGGAATGGCTATTGGGGCGGGCCGATGTACAACGAAACTCGCAACATCAGCTACAAAGTCGCCACCGTGCAGATCGACCTGCTCGATGGCAAGGACGGCAAGCTGGTGTGGCGAGGCAGCGATGAACGAATGCTCAGCAGCTCACCCAACCCGACTGACCGCGACACCGCGGTGCGTGAGACCGTGGCGCGGATCCTGGCCAACTACCCTCCGCGGTAGCTCGAGAAAAATTGTGGGAGCTTGCTCTCGATGACGGCAGCCTATCCAACATCCATGCAGGCTGACCCACCGCTATCGCGAGCAAGCTCGCTCCCACATGGGCTTCGGGGTGTCCACGGAAATTGCATCCACCACCATCCCTGTGGGAGCGAGCTTGCTCGCGATAGCGGCTTTGCAGCCGACCTATTCATCCCGTATGTAGCCGATAGAAACTGTCGCTGCATCGCCCATCTCAGCCAACCGGCCGCCATCCGCCCACCATATGCTCCAACTCCCCAGCCCCGACCAGGCGTAAATCGCCACTGGACCCTGCCGCACTCGCCAACAGCGTCACCTCACTGGGCAGGCGCACGGGTTTCTTGAAGGTCACCTCGATCTCGATGTTGGCATCGGGCAGGTGGTCGTCCAGGGCCGCCAGGGTCCTGGCCTTGTTCCACAGGCCGTGGGCGATGGCGGTGGGGAAGCCGAACAGGCGGGCGCTGAGACCGCTCAGGTGGATCGGGTTATAGTCGCCAGACACCTTGGCGTACTGCCGACCAATGTCCGCCGGTGCCGTCCAGCGTGCCACTTCAGTCAACGGCAGGCTTTCCTGCGACGAGTCTTCCACCAGGGCACCATCCAACTGCACGCCTTTGCAGAGCATCTGGCTCGTGGCTTCCCACAGTGGTCCCAATTGATCATCGATGCGGGTCACAAGGTCGAACACCGCGCCCTTGGGGTGGGCTTGCAGGTTCTCGACATTGACGCTGGCCCGCACCTGGCTGACGCCGCCCATGGGTCGCAGCACGCGGATGCGATTGCTCAAGTGAATCAATCCCAGCAGCGGGAACGGAAAGTCCCGCGCGGTGAGCAATTGCATTTGCAGGGCGAACGCCAGTACGTGGGGATAGGTCGGTGGCAGCAAGCCGTTCTCGGCGAAACCGCAGACCTTGCGATAGGCCGCCAGGCGTTGTGGGTCGACCTGGAGCATTTGGCGCAACCCTTCCTCGGGCAACGTCTTGCCGGTGACCTTGCGCCGTGTCGCGGCTTTCGCATACAGCCCGGACATGCTCGGCGCGGCACTTACCTCTTGCCATTGGATCGTCATGGTCATGCTCCCAGGAGGCTTTGCCCACAGACCCGCAACGCCTGCCCGGTCACCGCGCCCGTGCCCGGTTGCGCCAGCCAGGCCACGGCCTCGGCGACGTCCTGAGGCAGGCCGCCCTGGCCCAAGGAACTCATGCGTCGCCCGGCTTCGCGCAGGGCGAAGGGAATTTCGGCGGTCATGCGCGTTTCAATGAAGCCCGGTGCCACGGCGTTGATACTGATTCCGCGCGCCTGTAACGCCGGTGCCCAGGCCTGGGCCAGGCCGATCAGCCCGGCCTTGCTCGCGGCATAGTTGGTTTGCCCGCGGTTGCCGGCGATGCCACTGATGGACGCCAGCAACACGACACGGCCATTGTCCCGCAGGGTGCCGCTGTCAAGCAGGGCCTTGGTCAGGACCTGAGGCGCGTTGAGGTTGACCGCCAGCACCGCGTCCCAAAACTCCGGGGTCATGTTGGCGAGGGTCTTGTCCCGAGTGATGCCGGCGTTGTGCACCACGATGTCGACGCCGTCGGGCAGGTGCTCGATCAACTGTGTGGCCGCCTCTTCGGCGCAGATGTCCAGCGTCACGCTGCGCCCGCTCAAGCGTGCCGCCAGGGCGTCGAGGTCGGCTTTGGCCTGGGGAACGTCCAGCAGGATCACGTCGGCGCCGTCCCGGGCCAGGGTTTCGGCGATGGCTGCGCCGATCCCCCGGGCGGCACCGGTGACCAGTGCCTTGAGCCCGGTGAGCGGCCGGGTCCAGTCCTGGACCTGGGTGTCGCAGGCGTTGAGGCGAATGACCTGCCCGGAAACGAAGGCACTTTTGGGCGACAGGAAAAACCGCAGTGCGCCTTCCAACTGCGTTTCGGCGCCGTCACCGACATACAGCAGTTGCAGCGTCCCGCCGTGGCGCAATTCTTTGGCCAGGGAACGGCTGAAACCCTCCAGCGCCCGCTGGGCACTGGCGGCGAATGGATCGCCCAGGCTTTCCGGCGCACGACCAAGGATGACGACATGGGCGCTGCGGTCGAGGTTTTTCATCAGGGGTTGAAAGAACTCTCGCAGCTGCTTGAGCTGATCGACCTGCACCAAATGGCTGGCGTCGTACACCACGGCCTTGATTTTCGGGCCGTGGCCGGGGATCCATTCGGTGGCCAGAGTCGGCTCGCCGCCGTAGACGAAAATGGCGTCGGTCAGGCGCTTGGCGAATGTGCCGACCTGCTCGGTCAACGGCCCGCCGCCCAGCAGCAATGCCCCCTCGATCGGCCGCAGCCGCCCGGCCTGCCAGCGCTCCAGACGTACCGGTGAGGGCAGGCCCAGGGCTCCGACCAGACGCAGGCCAATGGCCGAATTGGCGAAGTCGATATAACGGTCTGACATGGAACACACTCCGGCTGATGAGGTTCAAAGTGTGGACCATGATTGGCAATCAGTCGTTCGATCGGCGAGATAAAGCCTAAGCTTGAGCTGGAGCGCTCTTTCCAGAGCCCCGAATTCCTGTGGTAGCAAGCTTGCTCGCGATGCAGACGCCTCGGTTTTTCCAGGGCGATGGCGTCATCGTTTATCGCGAGCAAGCTCGACTCCCATGGGTGATTCGGTTGAGTTTCATAAGGTGATGGGCACATTCAGACCTACACGGGGAGTTCTTCATGACACAGCTACGCCGCGTCGCGATCATCGGTGGTAACCGCATTCCCTTCGCCCGCTCCAACGGGCCCTATGCCACCGCCAGCAACCAGGCGATGCTGACTGCCGCCCTCGAGGGGCTGATCGAGCGCTACAACCTGCATGGCCTGCACATCGGCGAGGTCGCCGCCGGTGCGGTGCTCAAGCACTCCCGGGACATGAACATGACCCGCGAATGTGTGCTCGGTTCGCGGTTGTCACCGATGACGCCGGCCTATGACGTACAACAGGCCTGTGGCACGGGGTTGGAGACGGTGCTGCTGGTCGCCAACAAGATCGCCCTGGGCCAGATCGACAGCGGCATTGCTGGTGGGGTCGACACCACCTCGGACGCACCGATTGCGGTCAATGAAGGGCTGCGCAGGATTCTGCTGCAAGCCAATCGCGCCAAGACCACTGCCGACAAGATCAAGACCTTCCTGCAACTGCGCCCTCAGCACCTGGTTCCTGACCTGCCGCGTATCAACGAACCGCGTACCGGCCTGAACATGGGGCAACACTGCGAATTGATGGCGCAAACCTGGCAGATTCCCCGGGAGGAACAAGATCAGTTGGCCTTGGAAAGCCATCAGAAATTGGCTGCGTCCTACTCCGAAGGCTGGCAGAACGATCTGATGACGCCGTTTCTCGGCCTGACCCGGGACAACAACCTGCGCCCGGACCTGACCCTGGAAAAGCTCGCTTCCCTCAAGCCGGCCTTCGAAAAAAGCGCCAAGGGCACGATGACAGCGGGCAACTCCACGCCACTGACCGATGGCGCCTCGTTGGTGTTGCTGGGCAGCGAAGAGTGGGCCCAGGCCCGTGGCCTGCCGATCCTGGCGTACCTGCGCGACGGCGAAACGGCCGCGGTGGATTTCGTCCACGGCGCCGAAGGGCTGCTGATGGCGCCGGTCTACGCAGTGCCGCGACTGCTGGCGCGCAACGGCCTGACGTTGCAGGACTTCGATTACTACGAGATCCACGAAGCGTTCGCCGCCCAAGTGCTATGCACGTTGAAGGCTTGGGAAGACCCCGATTATTGCAAGACCCGCCTGGGCCTCGCCGCGCCGCTGGGGGCCATAGACCGCAGCCGGTTGAACGTGAAGGGCAGTTCCCTGGCCGCCGGGCACCCGTTTGCCGCCACGGGCGGGCGAATTGTCGCCAACCTGGCCAAGTTGCTGGATGCGGCGGGGCGCGGCCGAGGGCTGATCTCCATTTGCGCCGCCGCCGGCCAGGGCGTGACGGCGATTATCGAGCGCTGAGGATCGCGCCGTTCTGTTGGGACGCCAGTTCCCGCTGTCGGCTGGCGTAGCGCTCGGCCAGGATCGAGCAGACGATCAACTGCATCGGGTGATAAATCATGATCGGCAACAGGATCAGGCCCAAGCCAGGGTTGTTGCCGAAAATCAACGCCGCCATCGGTACCCCGGCGGCGAGGGACTTCTTGCTGGCACAGAACACCGCCGCGATTTCATCGGCGTTGCTGAACCGCAGGGTCCGGGCGGTGCGGGTGGTCATCCACAAAATGATTGCCAGCAGCACGGCGCTGCCGATCACCGCGCTGAGCAACACGCCGTGGCCCTGCTGTTGCCAGATCCCCGACACCATCGAATTGCAGAATGCCGCATAGACCAGCAGCAGGATCACCAGTTTGTCGATGACGCTGGTATAGCGTTTGTACCGACCGAAAAAACCGGCCAGCCAACGCCGCAGAAACTGCCCCAGCACCAGCGGCAGCAACAACATCATGCACAGGTCGAGCAAGGTCGAACCCAAGTCGATGCCGCCGGCGCCGCTGCCGACCACGAAACTGACCAGCAACGGCGTCAGGACCACCCCCAGCACGCTGGACAGGCTCGCGTTGAGAATCGCTGCCGGTACATTGCCGCCGGCGCTGCCGGTCAGGGCCACCGAGGAGGAAATGGTCGAGGGCAGGGCGCACAGGTAAAAGAACCCCAGCATCAGCAGTGACGGTACGTGACTGCCCAATAGCCAGTTGCTGAGCAGCCAGAGCAACGGAAACACGCCAAAGGTAAAGCCCTGCACCATCAGGTGCAGACGGGTGTTTTTCAGACCGTGGCGGATCTGCTCGCCGGACAGGTTGACCCCGTGCAGGAAGAACACCACGAAGATGCCGATATTGACCACCCATTCGGCGTGCATGGCGCCGCCGCTGGCACCAAAGGTTGGAAAGAAGTACGCCAGCAACGTGGCGATCAACATGCCGCAGAGGAACCAGTCGGTCACCATGCGTTTGAGGTGTCGGAGGATATGCATAGGGCACCGCAAGTTGTAAGAAAAGTCGACTTAGCCTAACGTCGGCCTCTACAACCGTCTTGCGACATAAGGCCAATCAATGCCGACTAACGGACACCAGCAGTTGGAAAGACGCATCCCCGACCTGACGGAGTTGCCTAGGCCGCTGTATGCCCGTGTCGAAAGCTTGAGCGCCGGTTCCTGGACCCAGGCCCACCGTCATGATTGGGTGCAGTTTTCCTACGCCATCAGCGGCGTTCTCGGCGTGCACACCGCCGCAGGCAGCTTCTTCGCTCCGCCACAACGGGGCATCTGGATCCCGGCCGACCTGGAACATCATGTCGTCACCTCCACCCGGGCGGAAATGCGCAGCCTGTATGTCCATCGCCAAGCCTGTCCATGGGCGGATGAGCGTTGCAGGGTATTGGAAGTCACCCCCCTGGCTCGGGAGTTGATCAAGGTTTTTTGTCAGCTGCCGGCCGATTATCCGCAGGACGATAGCCGGGAAGAACGCTTGGTGCAGGTATTGCTCGACCAACTGGCAACCCTGCCGGAAGTGGGTTTTTCCCTGCCGCTGCCTCGACATACTCGCCTGCTGGGGCTGTGCAACGAACTGATCGAACAGCCGGAGCAGAACGTCACCCTGCACGCCTGGGCCGAACGCTTGGGCACATCGGAAAAGACCCTGATGCGCCTGTTCCAGCGTGAGACCGGCCTGAGCTTTCGCGCCTGGCGCCAGCGCATGCGCTTATTGTCGTCCCTGGGGTCGCTGGAGAAGGGCGATAGCGTGACCAGCGCGGCGCTCTCCTGTGGGTACGATTCAACGTCCGCTTTTATCGCGGCGTTCAAGGGGATGTTCGGGTTTACCCCGGGGGAGTTGTTCAAGTCCTGAAACCGTGCAGCCGACATGACTGTCAGCTCTTGTCGCAAATACCTTCGCATTCAGTTGCCAATGCCACACCCGGTCTCGGCTATGATTCGGCTCGGTCGATCCGATCCGGCACATTGTGTGCATCGCTGGTTCATAGGTCGGCAACCCCTCCCCGTGGAGCAAGGATTGCCGTATAACGACTGTCATTCGCGTGTTTGGTAATAAAGGACCCACAATAAAAGCTGATGAAGACTCCAAAACGCATTGAACCCCTGATCGAGGACGGTCTGGTCGACGAGGTGCTGCGCCCACTCATGAGTGGTAAAGAAGCAGCTGTTTATGTGGTGCGCTGCGGCAACGAGCTACGTTGCGCCAAGGTCTACAAGGAGGCGAACAAGCGAAGTTTTCGTCAGGCGGCCGAGTATCAGGAAGGCCGCAAGGTCCGCAATAGCCGTCAGGCTCGTGCCATGGCCAAAGGCTCCAAGTTTGGTCGCAAGGAAACCGAAGACGCCTGGCAGAATGCCGAAGTGGCGGCGCTGTTCCGCTTGGCAAGCGCCGGTGTGCGCGTGCCCAAGCCGTACGACTTCCTTGAAGGCGTGCTGCTGATGGAACTGGTGGCCGACGAGTACGGCGATGCGGCGCCGCGTCTGAACGATGTGGTGCTGGAGCCGGACCAGGCCCGTGAATACCACGCGTTCCTGATTTCCCAGATCGTGCTGATGCTGTGTACTGGCCTGGTGCACGGTGACCTGTCGGAGTTCAACGTACTGCTCACGCCGACCGGCCCGGTGATCATCGATCTGCCGCAAGCCGTGGATGCTGCGGGTAATAACCACGCCTTCAGCATGCTGGAGCGGGACGTGGGCAACATGGCCTCCTACTTCGGCCGGTTTGCGCCGGAGCTCAAGCGTACCAAGTACGCGAAGGAGATGTGGGCGTTGTACGAAGCCGGTACCTTGCACCCGGCCAGCGTGTTGACTGGCGAGTTCGACGAGCCGGAAGAACTGGCGGACGTCGGTGGGATCATGCGCGAGATCGAGGCCGCCCGCCTGGACGAGGAACGTCGCCAAGCCGTGCGCGCCGCCGACGATGCCCCACCCGGCAAAACCGAAGAACCGCCTCCGCCCTGGATGCAGTGATCGGTTGACCACAAACCCGGCCAAGGCCGGGTTTTTTTATGGCTGCCAAAAAATCAGCCTCACCGCAGATCCATTGTGGGAGCGAGCTTGCTCGCTATAGCGGTGGATCAGCCTGCATCGATGTTGAATGGACTGCCGTCATCGTGAGCAAGCTCGCTCCCACAGGGGGGGAGTGTTCCAGGGGCTGTCAGGCGGGCGCGGTTTCCTGGCAACACCCCGACGCCAGTTCCTTGAGGATCGGACAATCCGGGCGGTGGTCACCATGGCAGTGTTCCACCAGGTCCTGGAGCGTGTCGCGCAGTTCGGCCAGTTCGCGGATCTTCTGGTTCAGTTCATCGATGTGCTGCCTGGCCAGGGCCTTGACGTCGGCGCTGGCCCGTTGGCGGTCCTGCCAGAGGGTCAGCAGTTTGCCGACCTCTTCCAGGGAAAACCCAAGGTCCCGGGAGCGCTTGATAAAGGCCAGGGTGTGCAGGTCCTCGGCGCCGTAGATCCGATAGCCGCTGTCGGTGCGATGGGCGGCCTTGAGCAGGCCGATGGATTCGTAATAACGGATCATCTTCGCGCTCAGGCCGCTCTGGCGGGCCGCTTGGCCGATGTTCATCGCTTGTCCTCCAGGTGCTTGGGTGTCCAGAATTTCAACAGTAACGCATTGCTCACCACGCTGACGCTCGACAACGCCATGGCCGCGCCAGCCAGCACTGGGTTGAGTAAGCCGAATGCCGCCAGGGGAATGCCGATCAGGTTATAGACGAACGCCCAGAACAGGTTCTGGCGGATCTTGGCGTAGGTCTTGCGGCTGATGTCCAGGGCCGCCGGCACCAGCCGAGGATCACCGCGCATCAGGGTGATACCGGCGGCGTGCATCGCCACGTCAGTGCCGCCGCCCATGGCGATGCCGATGTCGGCCGCAGCGAGGGCCGGCGCATCGTTGATGCCGTCGCCGACCATCGCCACCACCGAATGGCTCTTCAATTGTTGGACGATAGCGGACTTGTCCGCCGGCAATACTTCGGCATGGACCTGGGTGATCCCCAGTGCCTGGGCCACCACCTTGGCGCTGCCACGGTTGTCGCCAGTGAGCAAGTGGCTGGCGATGTGGCGTTCATTCAACGCCTGTACGGCCGCGAGGGCGCCGGGCTTGAGCGTGTCACCGAAGGCGAACAGGCCCAGTACCCGCGGCGTTGCGGTTTGTTCGATCAGCCAGGACAGGGTCCGGCCTTCAGCCTCCCACGCCTGTGCCGACTCGGCCAGCGATGCAGGGCTCAGGCCCAATTCTTCCAACAGGCGCCGATTGCCCAGGGCCAGGCGGCGACCGTCGAGGCTGCCGGCAATGCCGCGCCCGGCCAGGGACTGGCTGTCGCTGACATCCGGCACGTCCAGGCTGCGTTCGGTGCAAGCGTCCAGTACCGCTTTGGCGAGAGGGTGTTCGCTGCCGCGTTGCAGCGCCCCGGCCATTTTCAGCAGCGTGTCTTCATCACCGTCAAGAGCGCTCAAGTGGGCGATGCGCGGTGTGCCGGAGGTCAGGGTGCCAGTCTTGTCGAACACCACGGTATCGACTTCATGGGCGCGCTCCAGGGCCTCGGCGTCCTTGATCAGAATGCCGTGGCGTGCGGCCACGCCCGTGCCGGCCATGATCGCCGTGGGTGTTGCCAGACCCAGGGCGCAGGGGCAGGCAATCACCAGCACGGCGACGGCGTTGATCAGCGCGGTTTCCAGCGGCGCACCGTACAGCCACCAGCCGATCAGCGTCGCCAGGGCCAGCACCAATACCACCGGCACGAAGACCTGGCTGACTTTATCCACCAGTTTCTGAATCGGGGCCTTGGCCGCCTGGGCGTCCTCCACGAGGCGAATGATGCGCGCCAGGACGGTTTCCGTGCCCAAGGCCTGGGTGCGCACCAGCAGCCGGCCTTCGCCATTGATGGCACCACCGGTAACCTTGTCGCCAGGTTGTTTGGGCACCGGCAGGCTCTCGCCGCTGATCAACGCTTCGTCGGCATGGCTCTGGCCCTCCAGCACTTCACCGTCCACCGGGAAGCGCTCGCCGGGCTTGACCAAAACCAGGTCATTCAAGCGCAAGGCGCTGATCGCCACGTCCCGTTCCTGGCCATCGATCACCTGGATCGCCCGCTCTGGCCGCAATGCTTCGAGGGCGCGAATGGCGCTGGCGGTCTGGCGTTTGGCGCGGCTTTCCAGGTATTTGCCCAGCAAGACCAGGGCAATCACCACGGCCGAGGCCTCGAAATACAGGTGCGGCATGCTGCCAGGACCGGCGATGATCCACTCATACAGGCTCAAGCCGTAGCCGGCGCTGGTGCCCAAGGCCACCAACAGGTCCATATTCCCGGCCCCGGCGCGCACGGCTTTGAAGGCGGCGACATAAAAACGCGCGCCGAAGATGAATTGCACCGGCGTCGCCAGGGCGAACTGCACCCAGGCCGGCAGCATCCAGTACACGCCAAATGGTTGCAGCACCATCGGCAGGACCAACGGCACGGCCAGCAGAATCGCCAGCACCAGGGCCAGGCGCTCACGGTTCAAACGGTTGGCCTGCCCGTCTCGGGGCTGCTCGGCCTGCCAGACGCTGGCGTCATACCCGGCGTGCTTGACCGCATCGATCAGGCGCTGCGGATCAACCTGGCCGAGCAATTCAAGGTGGGCTCGCTCGTTGGCGAGGTTGACGCTGACGCTGCTCACGCCGGCGATTTTGCTTAAGGCCCGTTCCACTCGGCCGACGCAGGAGGCGCAGGTCATGCCCTCAATGTTCAACTCCAGGGTTTGAGCAGGGACGCTGTAACCGGCCTGTTCGACGGCCTGCCTCAAGGCTGGCAGGCTGCCCTCGGGCGCCTGGACCCGCGCCTGTTCGGTCGCCAGGTTGACGCTGACGGCGCTGGCGCCGGCAACTTTACTCAAGGCCCGCTCGACCCGCCCGGTGCAGCTGGCGCAGGTCATGCCGGCAATGGGTAGATCGAACGTGGTGGATTCAGACATCGGTCAGGCTCCCTGTAGTGAATGACTACAGGATCAACCTTGCCATGCTGGCAAGGTCAAGCGCCAATCGAAAAGCTCGCACACATCTCTAATGCGGAGCTGGCGTTTCAGTAACCGAGCCCGGTTGACTTGAGGTACATGCCTTGCCCGTTCAGGGCGATGCGGAACTTGAGGATATCGCCGGCCCTGACCGTGATCTCCTGCGACCCGGGCGCGAGCATGCCCGGGTTGCAACCCGGTACCTGGCCCGGCAGCAACTTCAGACGCAAGGAGAATTGACCCGGTGGCAAGTTGAACGAGGTGCTTTGCTCCTGGAACAGCCGGGCCGAGAGCTGATCCTGAATGTAAATGCCGATTTCGCAGGAAGTCGCCACTTCCAGGCGCTCGCGGGAAATGATCAGCACGCCGTAATCTTCGCCAGTGGCCGATGCCTGGGGGGCTACCGCTGAAAAACCGAGCATGCAAAACAGGCTGAACGCTGACCAGCGCATGGCTGAACCTCCGGTGTGAAATCCTTGATATGTGCAGCTTGGCTGAGCGCGGTGCCGATTGCCAGCCCGGCAGTTTTCGCCAGAACTTGACCTTGCCATGATGGCAAGCTTGAAGCTATTGGCAACGTCATCCAAAGGAGTCATCTCATGCAAACTTTCAATGTTCAGGGAATGTCCTGTGGTCACTGCGTCAAGGCGATCACCCAGGCTGTCCAGGCCAAGGATCCGGCGGCCGACGTGCAAGTCGACCTGAGCGCCAAGACCGTTCAGGTCCAGAGCGCATTGCCGGTCGATGCCGTGCTCAAGGCCATTCAGGAGGAGGGGTATGAGGTAAGCCCCGCCTGAAGAATTTTAATCGTTAGCGACCTATCGGAATGTTCAAAAGCGCCCGGCACAGCTAGACTGTCGGGCTGCCGACTGACGCCTGAACTGGACGCCCGATGAACCTCCGTACCATTCTGATTCTTGGCGCCCTGAGCGCTTTCGGTCCCTTGGCGATCGATTTCTATTTGCCCGCTTTTCCGGCGATGGCCACGGCCTTCGGTACCGACGAAAAGCACATCCAATTAACCCTGGCGGCTTATTTTCTCGGCTTATCCATTGGGCAACTGGCCTACGGGCCGGTGGCGGATCGGTTCGGGCGGCGCATTCCGCTACTGACCGGTGTCGGCTTGTTCACCTTGGCGTCCCTGGCCTGCGCCTACGCGCCGAGTCTCGAATGGCTGATCGGTGCCCGCTTCGTCCAGGCCCTGGGTGGGTGCGCCGGGATGGTGATTTCCCGGGCGGTGGTCAGCGATAAATGCGACGCGGTGGGTTCGGCCAAGGTGTTTTCGCAGTTGATGCTGGTGATGGGGCTGGCGCCGATTCTCGCGCCGATGCTGGGTGGGTTGCTGGTGAACCTGCATGGCTGGCAGTCAATCTTCATTGCCCTGACCGTGTTCAGCGCATTGGCGTCGACGGCGGTGGCCTTGTGGCTGCCGGAAAGCTTGCCGGACTATGTGCCTAGGCAACCGTTGTCGGGGGCGTTGCGCCAATATGGCCGGTTATTGACCGACGCCGTCTACTTCGGCCATGCGCTAACGGGGGGCATCGCTATCGCTGGGATGTTTGCCTACATCGCCGGTTCGCCTTTTGTCTTCATCAAGCTCTATGGTGTACCGGCCGAGCATTTCGGTTGGCTGTTCGGCACCAACGCGGCGGGCTTCATCCTGGTGGCACAGGTCAATGCCCGGTTGTTGTCCCGACGAGGTCCGGCGTTCCTGCTGGGCCGCGCGGTATGGATCTACCTGGCCGCCGGACTGACGCTGCTGGCTGTCAGCGCCTTGCAGCCGGTGCATTTGTGGCCATTGCTGATTCCGCTGTTTATCTGTATCTCCAGCCTGGGTTGCATCCTTCCCAACGCGTCAGCCTGCGCGATGAACGGGCAGGGCGCCCGCGCCGGCAGCGCTTCGGCGATGCTGGGTTGCCTGCAGTTTTCCGTGGCCGCCGGGGCTGCCGCATTGGTGGCGGCGCTGCACGACGGCAGCGCCGTACCGATGGCGCTGGTCATCAGCCTTTGCGGACTGTTGGTGGTGAGTGCTGCGATGCTGACCCGCCGCCTGCAAAATGCCCGGACGCTGGCCCAGGCCAGTCGCCAGGGCTGATTCAGCTGGCCGCGCGCTGCTGCTGTTCGGGGAAATGATGGGGCGCGTGAAGTCGCGCTTGCAGGGTATTGGTGAAGGCCTGGGCTTCGGCCTCGGTGCGGAAGGTCACGACGTGCTGGTCGAGGCGCACCTGCCATTGGGATTTTGCCACTTCTTTTATCAGGATCTTCATTGCTGACCTCCTCACGTAAAAGATTGCGTTGCAAAGGCCTCGAGTGTAGACCGGAATGCGATCGTAATTGTGACAAGGGTCAATTGTCGGACTGACGGTTGAATCGCCTACCAGTGACGCAAGCACCGTGGCGAGGGAGCTTGCTCGCGCTTGGGGACGCAGCAACCATATTGGAGCCGCTGCGCAGCCCAGCGGGAGCAAGCTCCCTCGCCACATTGAGTTAACAAGCCAAGAGTTCTGGCTGCCACAAAATAGTCAGAAGCCCTCAAGCACAATCTTGCCCTTGGACTTCCCGCTCTCCAGCAGCGCATGGGCCCGGCGCAGGTTCTCGGCGTTGATGGTGCCGAAATGCTCGCCGACGGTGGTTCTCAGCGTGCCGGCGTCGATCAGTGCGGCCACGCGGTTGAGCAGTTTATGTTGTTCGATCATGTCGGCCGTTTCGAACAGCGAGCGGGTGTACATGAACTCCCAATGCAACGACAGGCTCTTGCGCTTGAGCTTGGTCACGTCCAATGCCTTGGGATCATCGATCAATGCCAGTTTGCCCTGGGGCGCCAAGGCTTCGACCAATTGATCCAGGTGCTGGTCGGTCTGGGTCAGGCTGGCGACGTGAGTCACCTGAGGCTGGCCGGCTTGCTTCAGTACTTCGCTCAACGGCTGGCTGTGGTCGATCACCAGGTCGGCGCCCAAGTCACGCACCCAATCGTGGGTCTGTGCCCGGGAAGCGGTGCCTATGACTTTCAGTCCGGTGAGCTGGCTGGCCAGTTGCGTCAGGATCGAACCCACGCCTCCTGCAGCGCCGACGATCAACAGGCTCTGGCCCTGGTCGCTCTGGCCTTCCTGGATCTGCAGCCGCTCGAACAACAACTCCCAGGCCGTAATGGCCGTCAGTGGCAGCGCCGCCGCTTCGGCGAAACCGAGGGTCTTGGGCATGTGGCCGACGATGCGCTCATCCACCACATGCAATTCGCTGTTGCCACCGGCCCGGGCGATGGAGCCGGCGTAGAACACCTTGTCGCCAGCCTTGAACAGCGAGACTTCACTGCCCACCGCCTTCACCACGCCAGCCACGTCCCAACCCAACACTTTGGCAACGCCGCCTTCGGGCTGGACGTTCTGGCGGACCTTGGTGTCCACCGGGTTGACCGAGATAGCCTTGACCTCCACCAACAAGTCCCTGGGGCCTGCGACGGGTTCCGGCAGTTCGATGTCTTGCAGCGATTGCACGTCGGTGATGGGCAGCGAATGGTAGTAGGCGATGGCTTTCATGAAGCGGCTCCGTGAGATGAGTTCAATGAAGCCATGGTTAGCTATTTATCAGCGAGATAAAACCGGCTAAAAGAACAGGGTCTTTCAATATTTTTTTGATAATGGAGTCGTCATGCTTCGATTCGATGACTTGCAGCTATTCGTCCGGGCGGCAGATCTGGGCAGTCTCTCGGCTGCGGCCAGGGTCATGGACCTGTCGGCGGCGGTGGCCAGTGCCGCATTGAAGCGGATTGAGCTGCACCTGGGCGCGCGGCTGTTGGCCCGCTCAACCCGTAGCCTGCGTCTGACTGCCGAGGGGGAAGGTTTCCTTGAATATGCCCGCGCCGCGCTGGGCAGTCTCGAAGAGGGGCGACGATTGTTGACCAGCGGCCAGGATCAGGTCAGCGGGGTGTTGCAGTTGTCCGCGCCCTCGGACCTGGGGCGCAACCTGCTGCTGCCCTGGCTCGACGCATTCCAGCGCGAGCACCCCGGGCTGACTGTGCGGCTGCTGCTGGGCGATCGCATTGCCGACCTGTTCAAGCAACCGGTGGACATCGCACTGCGTTATGGCGAGCCGGAAGATTCGAGCCTGGTGGCCTTGCCTGTCGCACCAGACAATTACCGGGTGCTGTGTGCGTCACCGGATTACCTGGCACGCCATGGTGAGCCCCAACAGTTGGAGCAACTGGCCCAGCACAACTGCCTGCTGTACATGCTCGGAACCCGGGTGCATGACCGTTGGTGCTTTCATGACGGCAAACGGGAAATGAGCCTCACCGTCAGCGGGGATCGTTTCAGCGACGATGCCGATGTGGTGCGACGCTGGGCGGTGGCGGGGGCGGGGATCGCCTACAAGTCATGGCTGGATGTCTCCACCGATGTGCTGGCCGGGCGTCTGAAGATCCTTTTACCGCAGCTGCGATGCGAGCGCGCGCCGCTCAATCTGCTGTGTGCCCATCGGGCGCAATTGAGCAAACCCATCAAGCTGCTGCGGGAAATGCTCAAGGTCCGTTGCGGTCGGTTGACGGCACAATTTCCACTCTCGACGGGGGATGACTATTAGTCGCGTGCAAATAGAGACTTTTCCCTCACGAACAATCGCCTCCAAAGGTTTCCGGAGGACAGGAAAGCTTGATCGTCACGCTTATACTAGCGGCCGCCTGAGTCGGCGCGGCATTGAGTGCGGCGTCGCGCGATTTGCAGCGCCAGAGCCGTAGACGAATGATTCAACAGGGAGTGAATACATGGAACATGCACCTTGCATCAGCCAGATCGCCACGCTGCTGGCCGACCCCAAGCGCAGCGCAATGATGTGGGCCTTGATGGACGGCACGGCCCGACAGGCTGAAGAGTTGGCTTTACTGGCCGGGCTGTCGCCGTCCTCGGCCAATGCTCATCTGGGACGTCTGTCCGCTGGAGGCCTGTTGAAAGTCGAAGCCCGGGGCCGCAAGCGTTTTTTCCGTCTGGCAGCGCCCGAGATCGGTGCTGCTGTCGAGGCGTTGGCCAGCGCGACTCTGGTCAGCACGCCGCGACAGATTCCGGACGTCTTCAAGCGCGGCATCATGCCCAGCAAGGCACCGTCGGCACCTGCCTCATTGATGCGGGCCAGGCTCTGCGATGATCATCTGGGCGGTACTCTGGCGGCTGACCTGTATCAGCGACTGCTGGATGCCGGGTGGATCGAACAGTTTGACCAGCGGGTGATCGTCACCCATAAAGGCGCCAATCAGTTGGCCGGCCACGGCCTGTTCATCCAGGCGCTGGCCCACCGCAACGCCCGCATCGCTTGCCCCTGCCCGGACTGGAGCGAGCGTCGCCCGCACCTGGGAGGAGCGCTGGGGGCGGCGCTGTTGCAGCTGTTCATGCAGTCCGGCTGGCTGAGCCTGCCCAATGATTCGCGGGCGTTGCAGGTGACGGTGGTCGGCCAGCAGGAAATTCACCGGTTCGCCCGGCAGGAGACTCTGGAGATGGCGCTGTAACACGTCGCTCAGGGCTGTCGGCAGGTCGTATCCAGCAATAACCATCGGCAAGGTTCGCGCACACTCGGTCCGGGGAACTATCGGATTGGGGGATGCACATGGACACTCAAGGTTACAGCGCGGCGGAACGCCTGGAGCGGCTGCCCATCAGCGGCTATCACCGGGTTATTTTCATCATTATTGCCCTGGCGTTTTTCTTCGACTCCATGGACCTGGCGATGATGACGTTCCTGCTGGGGTCGATCAAAACCGAGTTCGGCCTGAGCAGCGCCCAGGCCGGTTTGCTGGCCAGTTCGAGCTTTTTCGGCATGGTGCTGGGGGCGTCGCTGTCGGGCATGCTGGCCGATCGCTTCGGGCGTAAACCGGTGTTCCAGTGGAGCATCGTATTGTGGGGTGTCGCCAGTTACCTGTGCTCCACAGCCCAGGACATCGAGACACTGACGCTGTTTCGTATCTTGTTGGGCGTCGGCATGGGCATGGAATTTCCGATTGCCCAGTCGATGCTCTCGGAACTGATCCCGGCCAAGCGTCGGGGGCGCTACATCGCATTGATGGACGGCTTCTGGCCGCTGGGCTTCGTGGCGGCGGGTGTGCTGTCATATTTCCTGTTGCCGGTGATCGGCTGGCGCGACATCTTTCTGGTGCTGGCGGTACCGGCGGTGTTTGTCCTGGTCATTCGTTTCTTCATCCCCGAGTCACCGCGCTGGCTGGAGCAAGCCGGACGGGGTGATGAAGCCGATGCCGTGCTCACGCGAATCGAAGACAAGGTCCGTGCCTCACTGGGGCGGGGGGACCTGCCGGAACCGATCCGCCTGCCGAGGATTGCGAGCACGCCGGGCAATTTCTTTTCGGCCCTGGCGCAGATCTGGTCACCGTTGTATCGCCAGCGCACGATGATGATCTGGAGCGTCTGGTTCTTTGCCTTGCTCGGCTTCTACGGCCTGACATCCTGGCTCAGTGCGTTGTTGCAGCAGTCGGGGTTCGCCGTGACTCAGTCGGTGTATTACACCGTGCTGATTTCTTTGGGTGGGATTCCCGGCTTCCTGATGGCGGCCTGGCTGGTGGAGCGTTGGGGACGCAAGCCGGTGTGCGTCATCACGCTGTTGGGCGGCGGGGCGATGGCGTTTCTTTATGGTCAGAGCGCGGTGTTTGGCGGCAACGTTGGCCTGCTGATCGGCACCGGCCTGCTGATGCAGTTCTTCCTGTTCGGCATGTGGGCGGTGCTCTACACCTACACACCAGAACTCTATCCCACCTCGGCCCGGGCCACAGGCTCTGGCTTTGCTTCGGCGGTCGGGCGCGTCGGTTCGCTACTCGGCCCGCTGGTGACCGGGCTGGTCTTTCCCATCACCGGGCAGGGCGGTGTGTTCGCCCTGGGCGCGCTGTGTTTCGCCGTCGCGGCGGGGGTGGTGTGGTTGTTCGGTATGGAGACGCGGGGGAGGACGTTGGAGGAGTTGAGCGAAGCGACAGTCGCCGATTGAACGCTCGCTATCCCCTGTGGGAGCGAGCTTGCTCGCGATAGCGGTCCGACATCCAACATCGATGTCGACTGATACGTCGCCATCGCGAGCAAGCTCGCTCCCACAGGAATTTCGGTGAGGCTTAAGGTTTTACCAGCCGCGCATCCAGGCTGTTCTGCGCCAGGCGCTTGGCTTGGTCCTGGGTCATGCCCAGATGGGTGTACAGGGCATGGAAGTTTTCCGTGACGTAGCCGCCGAAGTACGCCGGGTCGTCGGAGTTCACCGTCACCTTCACACCGCGCTCGAGCATGTCGAGGATGTTGTGCTGCGACATATCGTCGAACACGCACAGCTTGGTGTTGGACAACGGGCACACGGTCAACGGAATCTGCTCGTCGATGATCCGCTGCATCAGTCGCTCATCTTCGATGGCCCGCACGCCATGGTCGATGCGCTGGATCTTCAGCAGGTCCAAGGCTTCCCAGATGTACTCGGGTGGGCCTTCTTCTCCGGCGTGGGCGACGGTCAGGAAGCCTTCGTTGCGCGCCCGGTCGAATACGCGCTGGAACTTGCTCGGTGGATAGCCCATCTCCGAGCTGTCCAGGCCCACGGCCACGAAGGCATCGCGAAATGGCAGCGCCTGGTCGAGGGTTTTCTCGGCTTGCTCTTCGCTCAGGTGACGCAGGAAGCTCAGGATCAAACCGCTGGTGATACCCAGTTGCTGCTCACCGTCCTTGAGGGCGGCGGCGATGCCGTTGAGCACCACTTCGAACGGCACGCCACGGTCGGTGTGGGTCTGCGGGTCGAAGAACGGTTCGGTGTGGATCACGTTCTGCGCCTTGCAGCGCAACAGGTAGGCCCAGGTCAGGTCGTAGAAGTCCTGGGAGGTGCGCAGCACATCGGCGCCCTGGTAGTACAGGTCGAGAAACTCCTGCAGATTGTTGAAGGCATAGGCCTTGCGCAAGGTGTCGACGTCGCTCCATGGCAGGGCGATCTTGTTGCGTTCAGCCAGGGCGAACAGCAGCTCAGGCTCCAGAGAGCCTTCCAGGTGCAGGTGCAGTTCAGCCTTGGGCAGGGCGTTCAGCCAGTCGTACATGTTCTTTTCTCATCAGCGAATCGATGGTGGGCATTCTACAGGGGCTGACAGCAATGTCTGGTAAAACCTGACCGGCTGATCCACTAACCTGCCTGCTGCTCCCGTCGGTAAGCATAGGTGTCGGCGAAGCGTGACAGCAGGAATTGCGCGCAGGTGGTGGTTGGGTACTTCGGCGGATGGGCCTCGTCCTGGCAACCGGGCAAGCACTGGATCAGCGTGTCGGGGTGCGGCTCGGCAAAGAACGGCATCGAATAACGGTCCACCCCCAGCGGGCTGATCACTCGATGCGGAGTGGACAGGTAACGGTCGTTGCTCCAGCGCGCCATCATGTCGCCAAGGTTGACCACGAACGTGCCGTCGATGGGGGGCGCGTCGATCCATTGGCCGTTGACGTTGCGCACCTGCAGGCCACCGGCGGCGTCCTGGTAGAGCAGGGTGATGCACCCGTAGTCGGTATGGGCACCGGCACCTTGCTGCTCGGCGCTACTGGCAGTCTGGCGTGGCGGGTAATGGATCAGGCGCAGCACGCTCACCGGCTCGTTGAAGCGTGTGTCGAAAAAGTCCCGCTCGATGCCAAGGGCCAGGGTCATGGCCCGTAGCAGGGTTTGGGCAAGGGCCTGCATGTCGCGGTAATGCTGCTCCATCAAGGTTTGCCAACCGCTCAGGTCCGGGTGTCGGTTGGGACCACGCAGGGGCTTTTGCGCCAGCACGTCGGGATGATCGGCTGGCAGGTGCAGGCCCATGTCGAAGGTTTCCTTCAGGTCGCTGGGCTTGGCCGGGTCCAGTTGTTCCGTGGCGATGGCGCCGTAGCCGCGATGGTGGCGGGTCTGGGTGATGTCGATCTTGAGCTTTTCGTCGACGGGCAGGGCGAAGAAACGTTGGGCATTGTCGAGTACCTGGGCGATGCGCGCCGGGCTGATGGGGTGACCCTTGATATAGAAAAAGCCCCACTGGCGGCAGGCGTTGTCGATCTGCTCGGCGACGGTTTGCCAGGCGCTGGGCTCATCGCCGTAGAGAGGGCTGATGTCGATGATGGGCAGGCTGTTCATGCGGCTTTCCTGACTTAAGAATGAAGATCCCTGTGGGAGCGAGCCTGCTCGCGATAGCGATCTGTCAGTCAACATGCCTGTTGAATGTCGGTCCGCTATCGCGAGCAGGCTCGCTCCCACATTGGATCATGTGTTGAGGCCGGGATTATTTCGGAATCTCAGCCTTCATGCCTTCGACGTAATAGTTCATCGAAGCCAGTTCCGCGTTGGTGGCGCTCACGCCCGCCGGGATTTTCTCGACGCCGGCCTGATCCTTGATCGGCCCGGTGAACGGGTGGAAAGTGCCGCTCTCGATGTCGGCGATGATCTGCTCGGCCTCGCTCTTGACCGCTGCGGGCACCAGGTCGCTGATCGGCAGTTTTACCGTGCCTTCCTTCAGGCCGCCCCAGTAATCCTGAGACTTCCAGCTGTGGTCGAGCACGCTCTGGGTCGCCTGGATGTAATGCGGGCCCCAGTCGTTGACGATGGACGTCAGCACCGCCTTGGGACCAAAGTGGGCCATGTCCGAAGCGTAGCCGACCGCATAGACGCCGCGCCGCTCGGCGGCCTGGATCGGTGCCGGGCTGTCAGTGTGCTGGAACACCACATCCACGCCCTGGTCGATCAGCGCGTTGGCGGCGTCGGCTTCCTTGCCCGGGTCGAACCAGGAATTGACCCACACCACTTTGATCTCGCTGCCGGGGTTGTATTTGTTCAAGGCCAGTTGGATGGCGTTGATGTCGCGAATGACTTCCGGGATCGGGAAGGAAGCGACGTAGCCGATCTTCTTGGTCTTGGTCATCTTGGCCGCGAGGAAGCCGCCGACGTAGCGGCCCTCGTAAGTGCGAGCCAGGTAGGTGCCCAGGTTCTTGTCCTGTTTGTAGCCAGTGGCGTGTTCGAAGATCACTTTTGGAAATTGCTTGGCGACTTTGAGCGTCGGGTTCATGTAGCCGAAGGATGTGGTGAAGATCAGGTCATAGTTGTCCTTGGCCATGTTGCGGATCACCCGTTCGGCGTCGGCGCCTTCCGGCACGTTTTCCACGTAGTTGGTGGTGATCTGCTCGCCGAACTTCGCCGCCAGCTCCTTGCGCCCTTGTTCATGCTGATAGGTCCAGCCGTGGTCGCCGATCGGGCCGATGTAGACGAAGCCGACCTTCAGCGGGTCGGCGGCACTGGCACTCAAGCCGGCGCTCAGGCCGACGGCTGCGATGACGGCGCAAAGCAACTTCTTCAAGGGGCGTTTGTGCATGAACTCGAACTCCGTGTTGTTGTGAGGTTGGCTGTACGGCTTCAATGCAAAATGCTGACCAATAGGACAACAAAATCTGTGATCTTTTCGAGGCAGCCATCGCGAGCAAGCTCGCTCCCACAAGGACAACGCAATACCTGTGGGAGCGAGCTTGCTCGCGATGAGGTCCTTGAGATCGATAAAGGTGCACCTGCCACCCACTCGCCACTCCCTGGTGCGTCACTTCGCCCGAACGTTCGCCGCCCCCTATAGTCAGTAGCTCATGACCCCGCCCACGGTGATAGGCCCGCGATGCTCACTCTGCTCAAGCAAGAAAAACTGCTGTTGCTGGCGTTGATCGCCGCATTGATCGCCTACCCGCTGGAACACTGGCTACTGGGCAGCGGGCAGATAGTCGCGCTGCTTGGTGGTTTGGTCCTGATCGGCTTCATCGTCGCGGCCTCCATGCGCGTGGCCCATCACGCCGAACTGCTCGCGGAAAAAGTTGGTGATCCTTACGGCACCATGATCCTGACCTTGTCGGCGGTACTGGTCGAAGTGGTAATCCTGGCGATCATGATGAGTAACGAAGCGTCGCCGACCCTGGTGCGGGACACGATCTACTCGGCGGTGATGCTCGACATCAACGGCATTCTCGGGCTCGCGGCGCTGATGGGCGGGATCAAGCATGGCGAACAGGCTTACAACGACGATTCGGCGCGTACCTACAGCGTGATGATCCTCACCGCCATGGGCGTGTCGATGGTGGTGCCAGAGTTCATTCCCCGCGAGAGCTGGAAAATGTATTCGGCATTTACCATCGGCGCGATGATCGTGTTGTACACCCTGTTCCTACGCATGCAGGTCGGGCCTCACAGTTATTTTTTCAGCTACAGCTATCCTGAGAAACGCCGCAAGAAAGACCCGGTGGAAAACGAGCCGAAACCCATCAGCCTGACATTCTCCATCAGTGCGCTGGTGTTTGGCGTGGTGGTGATCGGTGCGCTGGCCGAAGTCATGTCCAAGGCCATCGACCTGGGCCTGGAAGGCTCGGGGGCGCCGCCGGTGGTCACGGCGATCCTGGTGGCGGCTATCTCTGCGGCACCGGAAATCCTCACCGCCCTGCGCGCTGCCCTGGCAAACCGCATGCAATCGGTGGTGAATATCGCGCTGGGCGCTTCGCTATCGACCGTGATCCTCACAGTGCCGGTGATGGAAGCCATGGCGCTCTATACCGGCCAACCGTTCCAGATGGCCATGACCCCGGTGCAGACGGTGATGATCTTCATCACCTTGATCGTCAGCGCGATCAATCTCAACGATGGCGAAACCAACGCCATCGAAGGCATGACCCACTTTGTGCTGTTTTCGACGTTTATCATGTTGTCGTTGCTGGGACTCTAGGCCCAACACAATCCCCACTGTGGGAGCGAGCGTGCTCGCGATAGCGGTCTTACTGGTTTGGCGTCATCGCGAGCAAGCTCGCTCCCACAGGGGATTTGGGGGCGGTCAGATGCCGGCGATCAATTCCCGTGCCGCCTGGCTGTGATCAGCGATCAACCCCTTCAAGTCCAAGCCTTCGACCTGCCCGTCGATCACCCGCCATTGCCCGCCGACCATCACCCGATCGGCCCGGTCCGCGCCGCACAGCAGCAGGGCCGAGATCGGATCATGGCTGCCGGAGAACCGCAGCTCATCGAGCTTGAACAGCGCCAGGTCCGCTTGCTTGCCCACCGCCAATTCGCCGATATCGCTGCGCCCGAGCAGTTGCGCCGACCCCCGGGTCGCCCAGCCCAGCACGCGTTCCGGGGTAATTGCTTGCGCGCCATAACGCAGGCGCTGGATGTAGAGCGCCTGGCGGGTTTCAAGGATCATGTTCGAGGCGTCATTGGAGGCCGAGCCGTCCACACCCAGGCCCAGTGGAGCACCGGCGGCGGTCAGTTCCAGGGTCGGGCAAATGCCCGAGGCCAGGCGCATGTTGGAACTCGGGCAATGGCAGATGCCAGTGCCGGCGGCGCCGAGACGGGAGATTTCGTCAGGGTTGAAATGAATGCCGTGGGCCAGCCAGGTGCGCGGGCCGAGCCAGCCGACGCTGTCCAGGTAGTCCACGGTGCGCAGGCCGAAGCGTTGCAGGCAGAAGTCTTCTTCATCAAGGGTCTCGGCCAGGTGTGTGTGCAGGCGTACGTCGAGCTTTTCCGCCAGCTCGGCGCTGGCACGCATGATCTCGGGCGTGACTGAAAACGGCGAGCAGGGTGCCAGGGCAATCTGGATCTGCGCGCCGTCGCCGCGTTCGTGGTACTGGGTGATCAAACGCTGGCTGTCGTCGAGAATCACCTGGCCCTGCTGCACGGTCTGCTGCGGCGGCAAGCCCCCGTCGTCCTCGCCCAGGCTCATGGAACCGCGGGTCAGCATCGCGCGCACTCCCAGCTCACGAGCACTTTGCACCTGCACGTCGATGGCATTTTCCAGGCCTTCGGGAAACAGGTAGTGATGATCGGCCGCCGTGGTGCAACCGGAAAGCAGCAGCTCAGCGAGTGCCACTTTGCTCGCCAGGGCAAGTTTTTCCGGGGTCAGTCGCGCCCATACCGGGTAGAGGGTTTTCAACCACGGAAACAGCGGCTGGTTCACCACCGGTGCCCAGGCGCGCGTCAGGGTTTGATAGAAGTGATGATGGGTGTTGATCAGCCCCGGCAGGATCACCTGCTCGCGAGCATCGAAAATGTTGTCACATGGTTGGGCCGGTTGCTGGCCGGCACTCAGCAGCTCGACGATCACACCGTCCTGCAGGACGAGGCCGCCACGGGCATCGAGGTTGTTGGCAGTGAAAATGGCGAGGGGATTTTTTAACCAGGTACGGGTCGCAGGCATGGTGGCCGGCTCCTCTGAAAGTGGGTTCAGGTTAGCCAGCTCAGTGATGCCCTGTCTGCTGATCCAGGGTCGCCGGTGGGGACAGGCGAGGTACGGAGTTTACTCAGGATGTCGGACACATTTCCAGTGCCTAACCGAGATCCAAATGTGGGAGCGAGCTTGCTCGCGATTGCGGCCTTACATTCAACATTGATGTCGACTGACCCGCCGCTATCGCGAGCAAGCTCGCTCCCACAGGATCATCGGTGTCCCACAGGGTATCGGGGTGTTTACCAGGGAATCGTCTCGCCCCTGTAGTTGACGAAATGATGCCCGCCCTTGCCGGCGAAGGCATTGACCTGGTCAATCAACCCGCGGGTACTGGTCTCGACATCGATGTCCGCCCCTTCACCGCCCATGTCGGTTTTCACCCAACCTGGGTGCAGCGATAGCACGGTCAATGCCTGCTCGCCCAGCTGGCTGACAAAGCTGTTGGTCATGGAGTTGAGCGCCGCTTTGCTGGCTTTGTATAGCGCCAGTTCCGGGGCGTCGGGCATGGTCACGCTGCCCAGCACCGAGCTCATGAATGCCAGCACGCCGCTGCCGTCGCGGATCTGGCCGACGAAACGCTGGGCCAGGTTGATCGGCGCCACGGCGTTGGTGAAGAACAACTGGCCAACTTCGGCCAGCGTCGCGCCGCCGGGGCTCTGGTTGTCCGGGCCTTTGACGCCGGCATTGACGAACAGCAGGTCGAAGGTTTCACCCTTGAGCTGTTGGCTCAGGGCGATGACGGCTTGCTGGTCGTCCATGTCGAGCTTTTCGATCCGCACCGGGCCCAGAGCCTTCAACGCCTCTGCGTTCTGCGGGTTGCGCACGGTAGCGGTCACGTTCCAGCCATCGCTGAGCAGGGTCTTCACCAGACCGAGGCCCAAGCCCCGGGAGGCGCCGATGATCAATGCGTTTTTTGCCGAATTCATGAAGGCATCCTTGAGTGAAAGGTCACGGATTTAATGGACAACGTTGCCCGAGCCGTTGTTTCAGCTCGTGACGCAACGCGTCGAGTTCGGTTATGCGGGTTTCGATCAGGTTCAACTTGTCTTGCAGCAATTGCGCTACGGCGCAGTCAGGGTCCTGCGCCTGCCACAGGGCGGCGACGCTGTTGCCGATTTCGCTCAGGGTAAAGCCCAGGCGCTGGGCCGTCTTGATGTAGAGCACCAGTTGCACCATATCGGCGGGGTAGTGGCGATAGCCATTGGCGCTGCGCTGCGCCGCGATCAGGCCGCGCTGTTCGTAGAAGCGCAGCGTGTCACGACTGACGGCGCAGGCTTGAGCGAGTTCACCGATGCGCATGGAGGGTCTCCAGAGGGCTTGACCTTGGAGCATACCCCAGGCTTTAGCCTCTTTGCTTCCCAATTATCTGGAGCAAAGTGTATGTGGACTTTGATGCAATATCGCCGGGTGGTGCGCGGCAGCGCCTGGTACGACCTTATCGTGTCGGCCGTGCTGGCCACGCCGTGGAGCTTTGCGGCGTTGCATAGTGTATTGACGAGCATGGCTCAGCTATTTGACCTGCCTGGAGAACTGCCGCCGTTTGCGCCGGCGCATCTGCTGATGGTGAATCTGCTGGGCTCGATTGTCTGCGTGTGGTCGGTGCTGCGGATTCGGGATCCGCAGCCGCTGTATGGGCGTTATGACGCGGTGGGGCGGTTTTTGTTTTCGACCTGGATGCTGTATGCATTGCTTCATGGGGCCAATGCGGTGTTGTGGGTTTTCCTGTTTCTCGAGTTGGCGTGGGGCTTGGTTCAGGTATTGCCTGTTCGGGCCTCATCGCGAGCAGGCTCGCTCCCACAAGGAGAGATGGGGCGAGCCTGAATTGACGGTTCACCTCGATCAAATGTGGGAGCGAGCTTGCTCGCGATAGGCGCGCCGCGGTCTGCCTCAGTGCCCTGCCTGCCAAGGCTGCCCTAGCGACACCGGCGCATACAGCCGGGTACGCACGGCATCCCGGGACAGCAACACCAGCACCACGATGGTCGCGACATACGGCAGCATCGCCAGCAAGCTCGATGGAATCGCCAGCCCCAACCCCTGGGCTACCAGGTGCAGGATGCTGGCGAGACCGAACAGGTAGGCGCCCAGCAGAAGGCGCCACACTCGCCAACTGGCGAACACCACCAGCGCCAGGGCGATCCAACCGCGCCCGGCGCTCATGTTCTCGGCCCACATCGGCGTATAGGCCAACGACAGGTAGGCGCCGGCCAACCCGGCCATGGCGCCGCCGAACAGCACCGCCAGGGTTCGCACCCGCAACACCGGCAGGCCCATGGCGCTGGCAGCATCGGGATTCTCGCCGACGGCCTGGATGATTAACCCCGTGCGACTTTTCACGATAACCCAGGCCACCAGGGCAAACAGCGCGAAGGACAGGTAAACCAGTAGATCCTGGGCAAACAGCATCCGCCCGATCAACGGGATGTCACTCAGGTAGGGAATAGCCAAAGGCTCGAAGCCCGCCAGCGGCTTGCCGACCCAGGCCGCGCCGACAAAGCTCGACAGGCCCACACCGAAAATCGTCAGGGCCAACCCGGTGGCCACTTGATTGGCGTTGAACACCAGCGCCACCAAGGCGAACAGAGCCGACAACAGCATCCCGGCGGCCATCGCCAGCAGTACGCCGAGCCACAGGTTGCCGCTGTTGAACGCGACGATAAAACCGATCACCGCGCCGAACAGCATCATGCCTTCCTGGCCCAGGTTGAGGACGCCGCTTTTTTCGCAGACCAATTCTCCCAGGGCCACCAGCAACAACGGCGTGCCGCAGCGGACCATGGCGTAGAAGATATTGCTCAACAGGTCGATATCCATCACAGCGCTCCTGCCTGTACGGCGGTGGTCTGGGTGCGCCGGGCCCAGCGCAGATTCAGGCGTGGTCGGTACAGGATCAGTACGTCGCAGGCCAACAGGAAAAACAGCATCATCCCCTGGAACAGTTGGGTGATCGCCTGGGGCAGGTTGAGCGACATTTGCGCGCTCTCGCCGCCGATGTACAGCAACGCCATCAGCAGGCTGGAGAACAGAATGCCGATGGGATTGAGTCGCCCCAGAAAGGCCACGGTAATCGCCGCATAGCCGTAGCCCGGCGACACTTGCGGCACCAGTTGACCGATGGGCCCGGTGACTTCGCAGACGCCGGCCAGTCCGGCCAGTGCACCGCTGATCAACAGCGCCAGCCACACCAGCGGCTTCTGGCGAAAACCGGCAAAACCGGCGGCGCGTGCGTCCAGGCCTAGCACCTTGATCTGAAAGCCGACAAAACTTTTCTGCAGCAAGACCCACACAGCCACCAGCGCCAGCAGGGCGAAATACAACCCGGCATGGACCCGGCCATCCTCCAGCAGCAACGGCAGGCGACTGGCGTCGCCGAACATCGCCGACTCCGGAAAGTTGAACCCCGCCGGGTCTTTCAACGGCCCGTGAACGCAAAACAGCAGCAGGTTCAGCGCGATGTAATTGAGCATGATGCTGGTCAGGATTTCATTGGCATTGAAGCGCGTGCGCAGCCACGCCGTCAGCCCGGCCCAAGCCGCGCCGGCCAGGGTGCCGGTCAGCAGGATCAATACCAGTGCCCAGCGACTTTGCATGCCGATGATGTTCACTGCCAAGGCACTGCCGGCCAGGGCGCCCAGCAGCAGTTGGCCTTCGGCGCCGATGTTCCAGATGCGCGCCTGATACGCCACCGCCAAGCCGAGAGCACACAGCAGGATCGGCAAGGTCTTGACCAGCCACTCGGACACGCCGTACAGGTCACTGATCGGCGCGACCAACAAGGTGTACAAGGTTTGCAATGGGTCATGCCCCAGGGCGATGAACAGCAGCGAGCCACTGCCCAGGGTCAACACGGCGGCCAGCAACGGTGAACACCAGAGCATCAGGCGCGATTGCTGGCCGCGAGGTTCGAGAGAAAGCAGCATGTAAAACTCCGTTAAACCGGCACGGGGACAGGGGATTGGGGGGCGTCGAACTGACCGGCCATCCAACCGCCGACGTCGCTGAGCCGAGTCTCGACCGTAGGGCGCAAGGTCGACAGACGCCCGCCGCACAAGGCGCCAAGGCGGTCGCTGATCTGGAATAGCTCGTCGAGGTCTTCGGAGATCACCAGAATCGCCGCGCCGGCATCGCGCAGGGCAATCAGCGCGCGATGAATGGTCGCCGCCGCGCCGACGTCCACACCCCAGGTCGGGTGAGCGGCCACCAGCAGTTTGGGTTGTTGAAGAATTTCTCGGCCGAGAATGAATTTCTGCAAGTTGCCCCCCGAAAGGCTGCGTGCTGGAGTTTTGGTGTCGGGAGTCTTCACGCCAAAGCGGCGGATGATTTCCTCGGCCAGGCGTTCGACCTTGTTTCGTCTAATCAGGCCATGGCTGACCAGCCCCTGCTGAAATGCACTGAGCAAGGCGTTATCCGCCAGGCTCAGTTGCGGCACTGCGCCGTGGCCCAGGCGTTCGGCCGGGACAAACGCCAGGCCGAGGCGGCGACGGGCATCGGGGCGCAAATGCGCCACGGGTTGCCCGTCGAATCGGATTGTTTCGCCTTGCTGGCGGGGAAGCGGCGTTTCTCCGCTGAGCAACGCCAGCCACTCGTCCTGACCGTTACCTGCCACCCCGGCAATACCAACGATTTCGCCGCTGCGCACCTCCAGGTCGATGTCGCGCAAGGAACAGCCGAACGGGTCCGGATTGTGCCAGGACAGCTTGTTGATCTGTAGAAAGGCTTTGTCTGCGTTGACCTTGGGGTAGTCCGCGATCAGCCCTGCCGCCTCGCCAACCATCAACTGCGCCAGTTCCCGGTCCGAGCATTGCGCCGGTGCGCAATGCCCCGCCACCCGTCCGCTGCGCAGCACCGTGGCGCTGTGGCACAACGCACGCACCTCACCCAGCTTGTGGCTGATAAACAAAATACTGCAGCCCTCGCTCGCCAGTCGGCGCAGGGTCACGAACAGTTCTTCGGCTTCCTGGGGGGTGAGCACCGAGGTCGGTTCATCAAGAATCAGCAAGCGAATGTCCTGCATCAAACAGCGAATGATCTCCACCCTTTGTCGCTCGCCAATCGACAGGCTGTGGACCAGTCGTTGCGGCTCCAGCGCCATGCCATAGCGCCGGGAGACTTCGCGGATCCTGGGTTCCAGTTGCGCCGGTGTACCGGCTGATGCACCCATGGCCAGGGCGATGTTTTGAGCCACGGTGAGGGTTTCGAACAGTGAAAAATGCTGGAACACCATACCGATCCCCAGGCTGCGGGCCTGGGCCGGGTTGCTCAGGGTGACCCGCTGGCCCTGCCAGATCACTTCACCTGAATCGGCATGGGTAACGCCGTAGATAATCTTCATCAGGGTGCTTTTACCCGCGCCATTTTCGCCAAGCAGGGCATGGATTTCGCCGGGCTGAATGCTCAGGTCGATGGCATCGTTGGCCAGGCAACCTGGGTAGCGTTTGCTGATCTTGCGCAATTGCAGGCGTGGTATGGAGTCAGGGTCGGACATGACAGGCTCGGGTCGATGGGCATGAATGCCTGTGGATAAAGCAATTTCCTGGCCATCAGGTCAGGAAATTGCCGTGACCCCGGGGCTCAGGCCTCCAGCGCGTTACCGTTCGGGATTCATGGACATCATTTGGCACTGTATTGGGGCATATGGATTGCAGTGAGCCCGGTTTTGCCCGCTAACAGGTGGTTAAAAAATGAACAAGCGCGTGCAAGCCATGCCCTCCTTGGGGTCGGGGGAGCCATGAACGGGTTATCCACAGGTTGCTCCACAGTTATTGTGCGCAAGCCAGACGCTTGGGCATAAGCACTGGGGGGCTTTCTTCTAAAGGTGATAAACCGATGCAAGCATCTGTTTTACTGAAAGAATTGTTAGCTGGACGAGACTTTGAATAAAAAATGAGCAACCTCCTCAAACCCGCATGACAGAAGGGTTACAGAGGGGTGTGCTCAGGTTATCCACAGCTGGGTGCACAGTGGATGTGGGCAAGTTGAACGACTGTGAGGTGCCCTGAAAAGTCGCAGGCATTCAATCGCAGCGTGTTAACAGAATCCGTCCACGGCTCAGGTCGGCGAGGTGTTTTTGCAGTGTCTGGATTTGTGCCTCACCTACGGCGAGCTGCAGTTCCACGCCATTGGCCGTAAAGCGTTCTTCATTCAGCAGCCCGCCGCATTCGGCCACTCGCAGCTTCACCAGGGGCAGTTGCGCGAACTCGCAGCTGCAATGCAGCGTCACGCGACTGATCAGGGCGATTTTCTCGGCGTTCTGCAGGCATTTGTTCGCCCCGCCGCCGTATGCACGGGCCAGTCCGCCCGTGCCCAACTGAATCCCGCCATACCAGCGGATCACCAACACCACGACCTGGTCACAATCCTGGGCTTCGATGGCCGCCAGGATCGGCCGCCCTGCGGTACCACCTGGCTCGCCATCGTCATTGCTGCGGTATTGGTCGCCAAGTTTCCAGGCCCAGCAATTGTGTGAAGCGTTCAAGTCGCTGCGCTGTTCGATAAAGGCCTGGGCATCGGCGGGGCCGGTGATGGGGGCGGCGTAAGTGATGAAGCGGCTTTTGCGAATCTCTTCGCGGTATTCGCAAAAGCCGGCAAGGGTGAAGGGCATGGGTACCTTAGAGTGCAGGTTTCAGGCCGCAGCCCTTGAGAATGATGCGGATCAGGTTGTCGCCGGCATCGAGCATGTCTTGTTTGGTCAACTTGCTGCGACCGGTCACGCGACAGATCTGGGTGGCGAAGTCGGCGTAATGCTGGGTGCTGCCCCACAACAGGAAGATGAGGTTCACCGGATCGATCGGGTCCATCTTGCCGGCGTCGATCCAGGCTTGGAACACGGCGGCACGACCGTTGAACCAGGCACGATAATCCTGGTTGAAATACTCGGTCAGGCATTCGCCACCGCTGATCACCTCCATGGCAAACAGGCGAGATGCCTGGGGCTGGCGCCGGGAGAACTCCATCTTGGCGCGGATGTAGCGGGTCAGGGCTTCGGCTGGATCGTCCTCGGCGGTGAGGGTATTGAAGGTGCTGTCCCACAATTCGATGATGTTGCTCAGCACCGCGACGTACAACCCGAGTTTATTGGTGAAGTAATAATGCAGGTTCGCCTTGGGCAGTCCGGCCTTCAGGGCGATGGTGTTCATGCTGGTGCCTTTGAATCCGTGACGGGCGAATTCATCTTCGGCGGCCTTGAGGATGGTCTCTTCGTTCTTCTGACGAATGCGACTGGTGGGCTTGCCACCGTGGGCAGGGACTTCAAAGGTCATGGACGTTTCCGGGGCTGGGGCTGTTGGGGGCAAGCAACTGCGTTGATAGCGCACCGGCGGCGATCCGACAAGTGCCATCACACTAAAAGCCTTTCGCTGATGGTCAGACCAACCCCACAAAGGGTATTAGCGAGTCGCCGCCAGGCTCTCGAGAAAACTCTCCAGCACCAGATGCGGACGGCGCCCTTTGCGCGTAACCGACGCCAGGCTCAGGTCGTAGAAACGCACGGTGGGTTTTAGCGCACGCAACCGGCCTTGCTGGACCCAGAGGTTGGCGTAATGATCCGGCAAGTAACCGATGTAGCGCCCGGTAAGAATCAGGAACGCCATGCCTTCGCGGTCCGATGCACTGGCGGTGCAATTGAGCGCCTGGTAATGGGCCTGTATTTCGGCCGGTAGGCGGAAGGTCGGCGCGATAGCGTCCTGGCTATTGAGACGCGCGTCGTCGAGTTGCTGGTCATCCACATAAAACAACGGATGCCCGACCGCGCAATAGAGCAACGACCGTTCGCTGTACAACGGTTGATACTCCAGGCCGGACAGCGCACTGGCCTGCGGCACCACGCCGACATGCAAGCGCCCATCGAGCACGCCTTGCTCGACTTCGTTGGGGGCGATCATGCGAATCTGGATCTGCACGTCGGGCCCACGTTCCTTCAGCTGAGCCAAGGCGTGGGTGATGCGCATGTGGGGCAGGGTGACCAGATTGTCGGTCAGGCCGATGATCAACTCGCCGCGCAAATGCTGGTGCAGGCCGTTGACCTCGGTGCGAAAGCTTTCCAGCGCACTCAACAATTGCAACGCCGATTGATAAACCTCGCGGCCTTCCTCGGTCAACGAAAACCCTGCGCGTCCACGCTGGCACAGACGCAGGCCAAGGCGTTGTTCAAGGTCGCTCATTTGCTGGCTGATGGCCGACCGACCGATGCCGAGCACCGTTTCGGCCGCGGAGAATCCGCCGCATTCCACCACGCTGCGGAAAATGCGCAGCAAGCGGATATCGAAGTCGCTGACCTGGGCCAGCGGATCGGGACGACGAACGCTCATAGTTTAGTGATCCACTGACTGAAGGTTAGAAAAGTTGGATTTCACCGACTTTATCGCCGTGGCAACTTAGTCGCAAGAACACCTTTCGATCCCCTGTCGCTTATGCCCTGCGAGGTTTTGTCGATGAACATGCCCGAACACGCTGCCGGTTCTCTGGCCAGCCAGCTCAAGCTCGATGCCCACTGGATGCCTTACACCGCCAACCGCAATTTCCAGCGCGATCCGCGTTTGATCGTCGCCGCCGAAGGCAGTTGGCTGCAGGATGACAAGGGGCGCAAGGTCTATGACTCGCTGTCGGGCCTGTGGACATGCGGCGCCGGGCACACCCGCAAGGAAATCCAGGAGGCGGTCGCCAAGCAGTTGGGCACCCTCGATTACTCGCCGGGCTTCCAATACGGTCATCCGTTGTCGTTCCAACTGGCGGAAAAAATCACCAGCCTGACCCCGGGCAATCTCAATCATGTGTTCTTCACCGACTCGGGCTCCGAGTGCGCCGATACCGCGGTGAAAATGGTCCGCGCCTACTGGCGTCTCAAAGGCCAGGCGACCAAGACCAAGATGATCGGCCGTGCCCGTGGCTATCACGGCGTGAACATTGCCGGGACCAGTCTTGGTGGCGTCAACGGTAATCGCAAGCTGTTCGGCCAGGCGATGATGGATGTCGACCATTTGCCTCATACCTTGCTGGCGAGCAATGCGTATTCCCGGGGCATGCCGAAGGAGGGTGGCATCGCCTTGGCCGATGAGCTGTTGAAGCTGATCGAACTGCACGATGCCTCCAACATCGCTGCAGTATTCGTCGAGCCAATGGCTGGGTCGGCGGGCGTGCTGGTGCCGCCTGAGGGGTACCTCAAGCGCCTGCGGGAAATCTGCGACCAGCACAGTATTCTGCTGGTGTTCGATGAAGTGATCACCGGTTTCGGTCGCACCGGTTCGATGTTCGGCGCCGATAGTTTTGGCGTGACCCCGGATCTGATGTGCATTGCCAAGCAAGTCACCAATGGCGCGATCCCCATGGGCGCGGTGATTGCCAGCTCGGAGATCTATCAGACCTTCATGAATCAGCCGACCCCCGAGTACGCGGTGGAATTCCCCCATGGCTACACCTACTCGGCGCACCCGGTGGCCTGTGCGGCAGGCTTGGCGGCATTGGACCTGTTGCAAAAGGAAAACCTGGTGCAGAGCGTGGCCGAGGTCGCCCCGCACTTCGAGAATGCCTTGCACGGTTTGAAGGGCTCGAAGAACGTCATCGACATTCGCAACTATGGCCTGGCCGGCGCGATCCAGATCGCGCCGCGCGATGGCGACGCGATCGTACGCCCGTTCGAGGCAGGCATGGCGCTCTGGAAAGCTGGGTTCTATGTGCGGTTCGGCGGCGACACCCTGCAGTTCGGGCCAACGTTCAACAGCAAGCCGCAGGACCTGGATCGTCTGTTTGACGCAGTGGGCGAGGTGCTGAACAAGCTCGACTGACGGATCCTTCTATATAGCTTTCATAACGGGCGTCCGATGACGGGCGCCTGTGGATAAATTCTGGAGTCCCCATGAGCCTCATTCCGCATTTGATCAATGGCGAACTGTTGAGCGACAGCGCTCGTACGGCTGACGTGTTCAACCCGTCCACTGGCCAGGCGATTCATAAGGTGCCATTGGCCGATCGCGCGACCATCCAACAGGCTATCGACGCCGCCAAGACGGCTTTCCCGGCTTGGCGCAACACGCCGGCAGCCAAGCGTGCGCAGGTGATGTTTCGTTTCAAGCAGTTGCTTGAGCAGAACGAGTCGCGTATTGCCCAGTTGATCAGCGAAGAACATGGCAAGACATTGGAAGACGCTGCTGGTGAACTCAAGCGTGGGATCGAGAACGTCGAGTTCGCCTGCGCGGCACCGGAAATTCTGAAGGGCGAATACAGCCGTAACGTCGGACCGAACATCGATGCATGGTCAGACTTCCAACCTCTGGGTGTAGTGGCGGGCATCACGCCGTTCAACTTCCCGGCGATGGTGCCGCTGTGGATGTATCCGCTGGCAATTGTTTGCGGGAACTGCTTCATCCTCAAACCGTCCGAGCGTGATCCGAGCTCGACGTTGCTGATCGCCCAGTTGCTATTGGAGGCTGGTCTGCCTAAAGGTGTGTTGAGCGTGGTGCATGGCGACAAGACCGCCGTGGATGCACTGATCGAAGCGCCGGAAGTGAAGGCGCTGAGTTTTGTCGGTTCGACGCCGATTGCCGAATACATCTATGCCGAGGGCACTCGCCGCGGCAAACGCGTCCAAGCGCTGGGTGGGGCAAAGAACCATGCGGTGCTGATGCCGGATGCCGACCTGGACAACGCCGTCAGCGCACTGATGGGGGCGGCGTACGGTTCGTGTGGCGAACGTTGCATGGCGATTTCGGTGGCGGTGTGTGTCGGCGACCAGGTCGCGGATGCGCTGGTGGCCAAGCTGGTGCCGCAGATCAAGGCGCTGAAGATTGGCGCAGGCACATCTTGCGGGTTGGACATGGGGCCGCTGGTGACAGGGCCGCATCGGGACAAGGTCAGTGGCTATATAGAAGATGGTGTGGCGGCGGGGGCTTCGTTGATCGTCGATGGTCGTGGCTTGAGCGTGGCCGGGCATGAGGAAGGCTTCTTCCTGGGTGGTTGCCTGTTTGATCGCGTGACACCTGAGATGCGTATCTATAAGGAAGAGATCTTCGGGCCGGTACTGTGCATCGTCCGGGTCAATAGCCTGGAAGAGGCGATGCAACTGATCAACGATCACGAGTATGGCAACGGTACCTGCATCTTTACCCGTGATGGCGAGGCGGCGCGGTTGTTCTGCGATGAGATCGAAGTCGGCATGGTGGGCGTCAATGTTCCACTGCCTGTGCCTGTTGCTTATCACAGCTTTGGCGGCTGGAAGCGTTCGCTGTTCGGCGACCTGCACGCCTATGGTCCGGATGGGGTGCGTTTCTATACCCGTCGCAAGGCCATTACCCAGCGCTGGCCGCAGCGTGCCAGCCACGAGGCTTCGCAGTTTGCGTTCCCGAGCTTGTAACGGGCAATAGCAGAGGCCGGCGCCCCAGGGCGCCGGTCTCTGCTTTTGCGGGGCTTTTCGACTGATATGACAGAATTGTGAAAATAGGTGTTGACGGCAAATTCTGGACGTCTATAATTCGCCCCACTTCCGGCGCAGTCGAAACGGAAAACTCCTTGAGTTTCAATGAGTTAACCATGTTTTGAAGGTGCCGGGCTTCAGTTCATCGAAGCCAGGAAGCAGTTGATAAGGCAGTGTTTGTTTGGCCTTGTCAGCGGTTCGATCTTCTCGGTCGGAAGCGGAGAAAAAGAGGTGTTGACAGCAGCGAGTAACGCTGTAGAATTCGCCTCCCGCTAACGAGAGATCGGAAGCGCAAGTGGTTGAAGTTGTTGATGTTTCCCAAACGAAACTTTGAAAACTTCTTAAAATAACCGCTTGACAGATACACCGGGCGCTGTAGAATGCGCGCCTCGGTTGAGGCGAAAGCTCTTAACCAACCGCTCTTTAACAACTGAATCAAGCAATTCGTGTGGGTGCTTGTGGAGTCAGACTGCTAGTCAACAGATTATCAGCATCACAAGTTACTCCGCGAGAAATCAAAGATGTAACCAACGATTGCTGAGCCAAGTTTAGGGTTTTCTCAAAACCCAAAGATGTTTGAACTGAAGAGTTTGATCATGGCTCAGATTGAACGCTGGCGGCAGGCCTAACACATGCAAGTCGAGCGGTAGAGAGGTGCTTGCACCTCTTGAGAGCGGCGGACGGGTGAGTAATGCCTAGGAATCTGCCTGGTAGTGGGGGATAACGCTCGGAAACGGACGCTAATACCGCATACGTCCTACGGGAGAAAGCAGGGGACCTTCGGGCCTTGCGCTATCAGATGAGCCTAGGTCGGATTAGCTAGTTGGTGGGGTAATGGCTCACCAAGGCGACGATCCGTAACTGGTCTGAGAGGATGATCAGTCACACTGGAACTGAGACACGGTCCAGACTCCTACGGGAGGCAGCAGTGGGGAATATTGGACAATGGGCGAAAGCCTGATCCAGCCATGCCGCGTGTGTGAAGAAGGTCTTCGGATTGTAAAGCACTTTAAGTTGGGAGGAAGGGCAGTTACTTAATACGTGATTGTCTTGACGTTACCGACAGAATAAGCACCGGCTAACTCTGTGCCAGCAGCCGCGGTAATACAGAGGGTGCAAGCGTTAATCGGAATTACTGGGCGTAAAGCGCGCGTAGGTGGTTCGTTAAGTTGGATGTGAAATCCCCGGGCTCAACCTGGGAACTGCATTCAAAACTGTCGAGCTAGAGTATGGTAGAGGGTGGTGGAATTTCCTGTGTAGCGGTGAAATGCGTAGATATAGGAAGGAACACCAGTGGCGAAGGCGACCACCTGGACTGATACTGACACTGAGGTGCGAAAGCGTGGGGAGCAAACAGGATTAGATACCCTGGTAGTCCACGCCGTAAACGATGTCAACTAGCCGTTGGGAGCCTTGAGCTCTTAGTGGCGCAGCTAACGCATTAAGTTGACCGCCTGGGGAGTACGGCCGCAAGGTTAAAACTCAAATGAATTGACGGGGGCCCGCACAAGCGGTGGAGCATGTGGTTTAATTCGAAGCAACGCGAAGAACCTTACCAGGCCTTGACATCCAATGAACTTTCCAGAGATGGATTGGTGCCTTCGGGAACATTGAGACAGGTGCTGCATGGCTGTCGTCAGCTCGTGTCGTGAGATGTTGGGTTAAGTCCCGTAACGAGCGCAACCCTTGTCCTTAGTTACCAGCACGTTATGGTGGGCACTCTAAGGAGACTGCCGGTGACAAACCGGAGGAAGGTGGGGATGACGTCAAGTCATCATGGCCCTTACGGCCTGGGCTACACACGTGCTACAATGGTCGGTACAGAGGGTTGCCAAGCCGCGAGGTGGAGCTAATCCCACAAAACCGATCGTAGTCCGGATCGCAGTCTGCAACTCGACTGCGTGAAGTCGGAATCGCTAGTAATCGCGAATCAGAATGTCGCGGTGAATACGTTCCCGGGCCTTGTACACACCGCCCGTCACACCATGGGAGTGGGTTGCACCAGAAGTAGCTAGTCTAACCTTCGGGGGGACGGTTACCACGGTGTGATTCATGACTGGGGTGAAGTCGTAACAAGGTAGCCGTAGGGGAACCTGCGGCTGGATCACCTCCTTAATCGACGACCGCAGCTGCTTCATGAGCTCCCACACGAATTGCTTGATTCATTGAAGAAGACGAAAGAAGCAGCCCGAAATTGGGTCTGTAGCTCAGTTGGTTAGAGCGCACCCCTGATAAGGGTGAGGTCGGCAGTTCGAATCTGCCCAGACCCACCAATTTTGTGTGGGAAACGCCTGTAGAAATACGGGGCCATAGCTCAGCTGGGAGAGCGCCTGCCTTGCACGCAGGAGGTCAGCGGTTCGATCCCGCTTGGCTCCACCACTACTGCTTCGATTGTATAAAGCTTAGAAATGAGCATTCCATCGGTTCGATGGTGAATGTTGATTTCTAGTCTTTGACTAGTTCGTTCTTTAAAAATTTGGGTATGTGATAGAAAGATAGACTGAACGTTACTTTCACTGGTAACGGATCAGGCTAAGGTAAAATTTGTGAGTTGCTCTTTGAGCATGCATGCGAATTTTCGGCGAATGTCGTCTTCACAGTATAACCAGATTGCTTGGGGTTATATGGTCAAGTGAAGAAGCGCATACGGTGGATGCCTTGGCAGTCAGAGGCGATGAAAGACGTGGTAGCCTGCGAAAAGCTTCGGGGAGTCGGCAAACAGACTTTGATCCGGAGATGTCTGAATGGGGGAACCCAGCCATCATAAGATGGTTATCTTGTACTGAATACATAGGTGCAAGAGGCGAACCAGGGGAACTGAAACATCTAAGTACCCTGAGGAAAAGAAATCAACCGAGATTCCCTTAGTAGTGGCGAGCGAACGGGGACTAGCCCTTAAGCTTCTTTGATTTTAGCGGAACGCTCTGGAAAGTGCGGCCATAGTGGGTGATAGCCCTGTACGCGAAAGGATCTTAGAAGTGAAATCGAGTAGGACGGAGCACGAGAAACTTTGTCTGAATATGGGGGGACCATCCTCCAAGGCTAAATACTACTGACTGACCGATAGTGAACTAGTACCGTGAGGGAAAGGCGAAAAGAACCCCGGAGAGGGGAGTGAAATAGATCCTGAAACCGTATGCGTACAAGCAGTGGGAGCCCACTTTGTTGGGTGACTGCGTACCTTTTGTATAATGGGTCAGCGACTTATTTTCAGTGGCGAGCTTAACCGAATAGGGGAGGCGTAGCGAAAGCGAGTCTTAATAGGGCGTCTAGTCGCTGGGAATAGACCCGAAACCGGGCGATCTATCCATGGGCAGGTTGAAGGTTGGGTAACACTAACTGGAGGACCGAACCGACTACCGTTGAAAAGTTAGCGGATGACCTGTGGATCGGAGTGAAAGGCTAATCAAGCTCGGAGATAGCTGGTTCTCCTCGAAAGCTATTTAGGTAGCGCCTCATGTATCACTGTAGGGGGTAGAGCACTGTTTCGGCTAGGGGGTCATCCCGACTTACCAAACCGATGCAAACTCCGAATACCTACAAGTGCCGAGCATGGGAGACACACGGCGGGTGCTAACGTCCGTCGTGAAAAGGGAAACAACCCAGACCGTCAGCTAAGGTCCCAAAGTTATGGTTAAGTGGGAAACGATGTGGGAAGGCTTAGACAGCTAGGAGGTTGGCTTAGAAGCAGCCACCCTTTAAAGAAAGCGTAATAGCTCACTAGTCGAGTCGGCCTGCGCGGAAGATGTAACGGGGCTCAAACCATACACCGAAGCTACGGGTATCACGTAAGTGATGCGGTAGAGGAGCGTTCTGTAAGCCTGTGAAGGTGAGTTGAGAAGCTTGCTGGAGGTATCAGAAGTGCGAATGCTGACATGAGTAACGACAATGGGTGTGAAAAACACCCACGCCGAAAGACCAAGGTTTCCTGCGCAACGTTAATCGACGCAGGGTTAGTCGGTCCCTAAGGCGAGGCTGAAAAGCGTAGTCGATGGAAAACAGGTTAATATTCCTGTACTTCTGGTTATTGCGATGGAGGGACGGAGAAGGCTAGGCCAGCTTGGCGTTGGTTGTCCAAGTTTAAGGTGGTAGGCTGAGATCTTAGGTAAATCCGGGATCTTAAGGCCGAGAGCTGATGACGAGTTACCCTTTGGGTGACGAAGTGGGGTTGATGCCATGCTTCCAAGAAAAGCTTCTAAGCTTCAGGTAACCAGGAACCGTACCCCAAACCGACACAGGTGGTTGGGTAGAGAATACCAAGGCGCTTGAGAGAACTCGGGTGAAGGAACTAGGCAAAATGGCACCGTAACTTCGGGAGAAGGTGCGCCGGTGAGGGTGAAGCACTTGCTGCGTAAGCCCACGCCGGTCGAAGATACCAGGCCGCTGCGACTGTTTATTAAAAACACAGCACTCTGCAAACACGAAAGTGGACGTATAGGGTGTGACGCCTGCCCGGTGCCGGAAGGTTAATTGATGGGGTTAGCTAACGCGAAGCTCTTGATCGAAGCCCCGGTAAACGGCGGCCGTAACTATAACGGTCCTAAGGTAGCGAAATTCCTTGTCGGGTAAGTTCCGACCTGCACGAATGGCGTAACGATGGCGGCGCTGTCTCCACCCGAGACTCAGTGAAATTGAAATCGCTGTGAAGATGCAGTGTATCCGCGGCTAGACGGAAAGACCCCGTGAACCTTTACTATAGCTTTGCACTGGACTTTGAATTTGCTTGTGTAGGATAGGTGGGAGGCTTTGAAGCGTGGACGCCAGTTCGCGTGGAGCCATCCTTGAAATACCACCCTGGCAACTTTGAGGTTCTAACTCAGGTCCGTTATCCGGATCGAGGACAGTGTATGGTGGGTAGTTTGACTGGGGCGGTCTCCTCCTAAAGAGTAACGGAGGAGTACGAAGGTGCGCTCAGACCGGTCGGAAATCGGTCGTAGAGTATAAAGGCAAAAGCGCGCTTGACTGCGAGACAGACACGTCGAGCAGGTACGAAAGTAGGTCTTAGTGATCCGGTGGTTCTGTATGGAAGGGCCATCGCTCAACGGATAAAAGGTACTCCGGGGATAACAGGCTGATACCGCCCAAGAGTTCATATCGACGGCGGTGTTTGGCACCTCGATGTCGGCTCATCACATCCTGGGGCTGAAGCCGGTCCCAAGGGTATGGCTGTTCGCCATTTAAAGTGGTACGCGAGCTGGGTTTAGAACGTCGTGAGACAGTTCGGTCCCTATCTGCCGTGGACGTTTGAGATTTGAGAGGGGCTGCTCCTAGTACGAGAGGACCGGAGTGGACGAACCTCTGGTGTTCCGGTTGTCACGCCAGTGGCATTGCCGGGTAGCTATGTTCGGGAAAGATAACCGCTGAAAGCATCTAAGCGGGAAACTTGCCTCAAGATGAGATCTCACTGGGACCTTGAGTCCCCTGAAGGGCCGTCGAAGACTACGACGTTGATAGGCAGGGTGTGTAAGCGCTGTGAGGCGTTGAGCTAACCTGTACTAATTGCCCGTGAGGCTTGACCATATAACACCCAAGCAATTTGCTGACCCGAAAGGGCACCAGATTGCGGTGTGTGAAGACGACATGAACCGAAAGTTCGCAGCAAACACACAAACTATCACATACCCATTCGCTGGAACGTGACCGCAAGGCACGCGCTGGCTACCGAATTTCTTGACGACCATAGAGCATTGGAACCACCTGATCCCATCCCGAACTCAGCAGTGAAACGATGCATCGCCGATGGTAGTGTGGGGTTTCCCCATGTGAGAGTAGGTCATCGTCAAGATTAAATTCCGAAACCCCTATCTGCTGATGCAGGTAGGGGTTTTGTTTTGCCCGCAGGAAAGTTCTTACGACAAGCGCGGACAGCTCCCGGCTGTCACAGCCCCCCGACAGTGCTAAGGTTCGGCCCTAGCTTTTGCATTTTCAAGGATGCCTTTCATGCCGGACGCGACGTCCCTTAGCCCTGCTTTCATGGTGGTTCACGGGAATCGCCTTGATGAGTTGCGCAGCCTGGTGATCAGCTTGATGCGGCGTTACCCGCTGGCCCCTCTTGAAAATGAAATCGCGCTGGTACAAAGCAACGGCATTGCCCAATGGCTCAAGCTGGCACTGGCTGAAGACCCGGAAGATGACGATACGGGTGGCTGCGGTATTGCGGCCGCCATTGATGTGCAGTTGCCAGGCAGCTTCATGTGGCAACTCTATCGTACGGTTCTGGGGCGTGACGAGATTCCGGCCAAGTCCCTGCTGGATAAGGCGCCCCTAACCTGGCGACTGATGCGCCTGCTGCCGCAATTGATCGAGCAGCCTCATTTCGAGCCGCTGCGGCGATTCCTTACCCACGACACCGACTTACGCAAGCGCTATCAGTTATCCGAACGTCTTGCCGATCTATTCGACCAATACCAGGTGTATCGGGCCGACTGGCTTGAAGACTGGGCGGAAGGTCGACACCAGACAAGAAGCGTGCGGGGCGAAATCAAGCCGCTCGCGCCAGCCAATTGTTGGCAAGCGCAACTGTGGCGAGCCTTGTTGCTGGACGTCGGAGAGAAAGGCATGGCCCAAAGCCGTGCTGGCGTTCACCAGCGCTACATCGAGCGTATCAACAGCCTGGAAGTCGCGCCGAAAGGTCTGCCCGCGCGGGTGATCGTGTTCGGCATTTCTTCGTTGCCAGCCCAAGTGCTCGAAGCGCTCGCAGGTCTGTCCCGGTTCAGCCAGGTCCTGCTATGCGTCCACAATCCGTGTCGTCACCATTGGGCGGACATCGTGGCCGACAAGGACTTGCTGCGTCATCAATACAAGCGTCAAGCACGCAAGACCGGCATGCCCGTCGTCCTCGACCCGCAGACCCTGCATCAGCATGCTCATCCGTTGCTGGCTGCCTGGGGCAAGCAGGGACGCGATTACATCAACCTGCTCGACAGCTACGATGACCCCAACAGCTATCGCTCGGTATTTCGCGATGGGCGAATCGACCTGTTCAGTGACGGGAATCCGACGACCCTCCTCAGTCAGTTGCAAGATGACATCCTTGAGCTGCGTCCCCTGAATGAAACCCGGGAACACTGGCCAGCCGTCGATACGGCACAAGACGGGTCACTCCGTTTTCATATTGCCCACAGCGCTCAGCGCGAAGTCGAAATTCTCCATGACCAGTTGCTAGCCCACTTTAGTGCCGACCTGACGCTACGCCCCCGGGACATCATTGTCATGGTCCCGGATATCGACAGTTATGCCCCGCATATCCGTGCTGTGTTCGGCCAATTGGATAGAACCGATCCCCGTTTTATTCCATTCACCCTCACCGACCAGGGCCAGCGTGGGCGTGATCCGCTGCTGATTGCGGTCGAACACCTGCTCAAGTTGCCTGACAGCCGCTTCCCGGTCAGTGAAATCCTCGATTTGCTGGATGTCCCGGCGTTGCGTGAGCGTTTCGGCATTGACGAGGCCGACTTGCCTACACTGCATCGCTGGATCGAGGGGGCTGGCATTCGCTGGGGAATGAGCGCCGAACACCGTGCCGGGTTGGGGTTGCCTGCGGAGCTTGAACAGAACAGTTGGCGCTTCGGCCTTCGGCGCATGTTGCTGGGGTATGCCGTCGGCAGTTCAGGCGCTTATGAGGGCATTGAACCCTATGATGAAATCGGCGGCCTTGATGCGGCGTTGATTGGTCCTTTGGTGGCCTTGCTGGATGCGCTGGAAGTCGCCCATCAGGAATTCACCCAGCCCGCATCACCACAGGAATGGGGTTCGCGTCTGCACGACCTGATGCAATTGTTTTTCCTGGCGAGCAACGAGCATGACGACTACCTGTTGGCCCAACTCGAGGACCTGCGCGAAACCTGGTTGGAAACCTGCGAGTCGGTGGGGCTGCACGACGAGTTGCCGCTGACGGTTGTACGGGAAGCGTGGTTGGCCGGGCTGGATCAAGGTCGACTGTCCCAACGTTTCCTGGCCGGAGCGGTGAATTTCTGTACCTTGATGCCGATGCGCGCGATCCCCTTCAAGCTGGTGTGCCTGTTGGGGATGAACGATGGCGATTACCCGCGAGCCCAGCCACCTTTGGATTTCGATCTCATGGGCAGCGACTATCGTCCAGGCGATCGTTCACGGCGGGAAGATGATCGATACCTGCTCTTGGAAGCACTGCTGTCGGCACGGGAGAAACTCTATATCAGTTGGGTAGGACGCAGCATTCGCGACAACAGTGACCGACCCGCGTCGGTGTTGATCGGCCAACTGCGCGATCACCTGGCCAGTGGTTGGCGGTTGGCAGATGACAGTAGGAATCTGCTCGAGGCACTGACCCAGGAACACCCTCTGCAGCCGTTCAGCGCTCGATATTTTCATCAAGGCGATGAGTTGTTCAGTTACGCCAGTGAATGGCGGATGCTTCACGGCGCTCACGATCACACCGACAAGACCCAGGTGCTGGAGCCCTACGTCCAGGAAGAACCCTTGGGCCTGGGGCAGTTGCAGGATTTTCTGCGCAATCCCGTCCGTCATTTCTTCAGCCAACGACTCAAAGTATTTTTCGAAGCTATCGAAGCGCCCCTGGCCGATGACGAACCCTTCGTTCTCGATGCGTTGCAACGCTACAGCCTGAGCGACAGCTTGCTCGAAGCGGCCCTGGTTCGCCTGGACCAGCCCGATCTTGCCCTGGCCGCCCACGCTCAGAGGCTCCAGAACAGCGGGCTGTTACCGATGGCCGGGTTCGGAGAGTGCATGCAGCGCGAGTTGATCGAGCCCTTGCCCGATCTGCTCCGGCGTTACCAACAGCTCCTGGCGTTATGGCCCGCGCCGCTGACCAGTGCTGTGCCGGTCAGCCTGCAATTGCATGGGGTGAGCGTCGAAGGGTGGCTCAGTGGCCTGCACCAGCGGTCCGATGGTGCGGTTCTTGCCATCACCGCGATTCCCAACAGCATTGGCTCCACCAAGACTCGCAAATGGCATCGCCTGATACGTCCCTGGGTCAACCACCTGGTGGCCTGTGCTAACGGTCTGTCTATGACGACGGCGCTGGTGGCCAGTGATGACAGTTTGCTGCTGGCACCTTTTGAACAGCCGGTGGCGCAAAGACTGCTCGGCGATCTGTTGCAAGCCTGGCAGGCTGGCATGCGCCAGCCGTTGCCGGTCGCGGTGAAGACGGCCTTTGCCTGGCTTGGCCAGAGCGATCCGGCCAAGGCCGATGCAGCTGCTCGAAAAGCCTACGAAGGCGATGGACAGACCTCTGACGGCGAGCGAAGGGAAAGTCCGGCCTTGGCCCGACAGTTTGCGGATTTCGATGCCTTGATGGCTGACGAAACATTCCCTGATTGGTGCGATGCGCTTTATCGGCCATTGCTCGAAGCGCCATGGTGTTCAGCTGCCGGAGAGGAGACACGCTCATGAGTCGGCAGACACCTTTGGCCCTGGCTTTCCCCCTACGTGGCAGCCAATTGATCGAGGCCAGTGCCGGTACCGGCAAGACCTTTACCATTTCCGCGCTGTACCTGCGTCTGGTGCTGGGGCATGGCGGCTCGGAAACCGGGTTCGGTCGTGAGCTGCTTCCCCCGCAAATCCTGGTGGTGACCTTTACCGACGCCGCCACCAAAGAGTTGCGTGAACGTATCCGCACGCGCCTGGCCGAAGCTGCGCGTTTCTTTCGTGACGAAATCCCCCCCCCGGATTTGCTGATAGCACAGTTGCGTGATGAGTTCGACACAGAGCAATGGGCTGGCTGCGCGAACCGGCTGGACATCGCCGCGCAATGGATGGACGAAGCGGCGGTCTCGACCATCCATAGCTGGTGTCAGCGGATGCTGCGCGAGCATGCGTTCGACAGCGGTAGTCTGTTTACCCAGACCCTGGAGACCGACCACAGCGAACTGCTTGGCGAGGTGCTGCGCGACTATTGGCGGCTGTTCTGCTACTCGATGCAAGGCGAGGCACTGAGCTGGGTTCGTGCTCATTGGGGAGGACCTGCTGCACTGTTGCCTCGTGTGAGAGGCTTGTTTTCGAGCGAGCGCACCAATGTTGACGGGCTTGAGCCTGCCGAGCTCATCGCTGCCTCCCTGCAGGAGCGCAGTGCCGCCTTGCTCGATCTCAAGGCGCCGTGGCGGCAATGGGCGGTGGAGCTGCTGGAGATCTGCCAGCAAGGTGTCGCGAGCAAGAGTGTCGATGGTCGCAAGATGCAGGCACGCTACTTCGAGCCGTGGTTTCAGAAAATCACGGCTTGGGTGGATGACGAAAGCCTCGAGCTGCTGGACATTGGCACCGGGTTCACGCGGTTGACGCCCGAGGGCATGGCCGAAGCCTGGAAAGGCGAAGTGCCCGACCATCCCGGGCTTGATGCCATGGCCGGTCTCAAGGCCAGCCTGGATGCCTTGCCCACCCCGGATGCCGCAGTGCTGCAACACGCCGCGCAATGGGTCGGGGCTCGCTTCGAGGCGGAGAAACGTCGCCGCGCGGAGATGGGCTTCGACGACATGCTGCTGCGTCTTGACGCTGCTCTGCAGGTCGAGGGGGGAGAGCGTCTGGCGAGCCTGATCCGCGAGCAGTTTCCGGTTGCGTTGATCGATGAGTTCCAGGACACCGACCCGGTTCAGTACCGAATCTTCGAAAGCATCTACCGCATTGAAGACAACAACCCTGAAACCGGGCTGTTCCTGATTGGTGATCCGAAACAGGCGATCTACGCGTTTCGTGGTGCCGACATCTATACCTACCTGCGAGCCCGCGAAGCCACCGTTGGCCGACTGCATACGCTGGGGAGGAATTTCCGTTCCAGCCACGCCATGGTTGGCGCCGTGAACCATATTTTCCAGAATGCCGAAGCTCGCCCGCTGGGGCGCGGGGCCTTCCTGTTCCGGGAGCCATCGGGGGCGAACCCAGTACCGTTCTTGCCCGTTGACTCCCAAGGTCGCAAGGAGTCCTTGCAGATCGCTGGGCAAGCCGTTGCTGCCTTGAATATCTGGCATCTGCCCTCGGATCAGCCCCTCTCCGGAGCGGTGTATCGCAAGCACATGGCTGCGGCCTGTGCCAGTGAGATCACGGCGTTGCTCAACGGTGGCCAGTCGGGACGCGATGGCTTTACGGACGATGAAAAAACGTTCCGGGGATTACGCCCGGCGGACATTGCCATCCTGGTGCGCGACGGTAAAGAGGCGCAGGCCGTGCGAGACGAGTTGTCTGCGCGGGGAGTGCGCAGTGTCTATCTGTCCGATAAGGATTCGGTCTTTGCCTCGCAGGAGGCGCGGGACTTGCTGACCTGGCTCAGGGCTTGCGCCGAGCCGGATGTCGAGCGACCGCTACGGGCGGCACTGGCCAGCATTACTTTGAATCTGCCGCTTACGGAACTGGAGCGTCTCAACCAGGATGAACTGGCCTGGGAAGCCCGGGTCATGCAGTTCCGAGGTTATCGCACAGTCTGGCGCACCCAGGGGGTGCTGCCCATGTTGCGCCGTCTGTTGCACGATTTCGAATTGCCCCAGGCCTTGATGGCGCGCAGTGATGGCGAGCGGATGCTGACCAACTTGTTGCATTTGTGCGAACTGTTGCAGCAGGCCGCCGGTGAGCTCGATGGTGAGCAAGCCTTGATTCGGCATTTGTCCGAGCACCTGGCGTTGTCCGGGCAGGCGGGAGAAGAGCAAATCCTGCGACTGGAAAGCGATGAGCAACTGGTCAAGGTGGTCACGATTCACAAGTCCAAGGGGCTTGAATATCCGTTGGTGTTCCTGCCTTTCATCTGTTCGACCAAACCCGTGGATGGCAGCCGGTTGCCTTTGCATTACCACGATGAGGCCGGTAAGGCGCAGATCAGTCTCAAGCCCACCGCCGAGTTGATCGCCAAGGCCGATGACGAGCGTCTGGCCGAGGATCTGCGACTGCTCTATGTGGCATTGACCCGTGCGCAACATGCCTGCTGGCTGGGTGTCGCTGATCTCAAGCGAGGCAGCAACAACAGCTCGATCCTGCATTTGTCTGCGCTGGGGTACCTCTTGGGTGGCGGTGAGCCATTGGTTGACTCGGTAGCGTTGGGGCACTGGCTCAAGGACCTGCAACAAGGCTGCGACGCGATGAGTTGCCAGGAAATGCCCCAGGCCACCGACGAGCGCTACTTCCCACCACGCAATGAAGCCGTGTTGCTCGAACCCTTGGTCCCCGTCCGAAAAGCCAGCGAAAACTGGTGGATTGCTTCCTACAGTGCGTTGCGCATCGGGGAAAGCCTGAGTGAAGGCAGCGATGCGGCGCCGGAAAATCCGCAGGCCCAGAAACTGTTCGACGATGAGCGACTAGACCCGGATGCCCCCAGGGAAGCCATTGCCGTTGGCGGTGATATCCATCGCTTTCCCCGCGGCCCCAACCCGGGGACTTTCCTTCATGGTCTTCTGGAATGGGTCGCCGGTGAAGGCTTCGCAGTTGTTCCGGCGGCCATCGAGGATGCCATTGCCCGACGCTGCAATCGCCGAGGCTGGAAAGGCTGGATCACCACGCTGAGCGACTGGTTGCAACACCTGATCAAAATGCCTTTGCCGATCGGTAACGGCCAGGCGCCGGTGGTGCTCGAGCACCTGACGCAGTTTCAGGTCGAAATGGAGTTCTGGTTCGCCAGCCATAAGGTCGATGTGCTCAAGCTCGATCAACTGGTTTGCCAGTTCACCCACGGCGGTGTGGCTCGTGTCGCCGCCGAACCGGTGTTGCTCAACGGCATGTTCAAGGGGTTCATCGACCTGACGTTCGAGCATGACGGCCGTTACTACGTGGCCGATTACAAATCCAACTGGCTGGGTGTCGATGACATGGCCTATACCGCGCAGGCTATGGAGCAGTCGATCCTGGATAGTCGCTACGACCTGCAATACGTGTTGTATCTGTTGGCCCTGCACCGCCAGCTCAAGGCACGCCTGCCCGACTATGACTATGACCGGCATGTCGGCGGCGCGTTGTATCTGTTCCTTCGTGGTACCCGTTCAGCCAGCCAGGGCGTGTATTTCACCAAACCGCCACGGACGCTGATCGAGCAGCTGGATCGTCTGTTCCAGGGGGCGCCCACACCCAAGGCCGAGCCGGCGTGGGTACAGGGAGAGTTGCTATGAGTCGTTCCTTTGCCGACCTGCTGCCCACATCGTCCGATGATGAGCGCCTGGCTGACCTGGCGCCTTTGAGCAGTACGAATGATCTGCTGTTGCTGCTGACGCGTTGGGTCGAGCGCGGATGGTTGCGCGCCCTGGACAAGGCATTCGTCGCCTTCCTCCATGAACTGGCGCCTGACGATGATCCATTGGTCCTGCTCGCCGCCGCACTTACCAGTCATCAGTTGGGCCACGGGCACGTCTGCCTGGACCTGTTTGAAACCCTCAAGGAACCTGACTTCGCCCTGTCGTTGCCCCCGGAGGGTGACTTGCAGGTCGGCGTGCTGCCGTCGCAAATACTGCGGACCCTGGACGGCGCTCATTGGTGCAAGGCCCTGGCTTGCAGCCGTCTGGTGGCCTTGGCTGCCGATGGAAGTGAACAGGCCCGGCAGCGGCCGTTGGTGCTGTCCGGCAAACGTCTTTATCTACGCCGTTATTGGGCTTATGAACGGCGGATCGACGAGGCATTGCGGCAACGGCTTGCCGGACATGACGCTTCACCCGGCGACTTGCGCGAGCGCTTGGACGGGCTGTTCGGGCCGGCCAGCATCGACGGCCCCATCGATTGGCAAAAGCTTGCCTGTGCGCTGGCGACACGGGGAGGCTTGAGCATCGTCACCGGTGGCCCTGGCACCGGCAAGACCACCACCGTGGTACGCCTGCTGGCCTTGCTTCAGGCGCCTGCCGTCGAGGCCGGCAAGCCACTGCGGATTCGTCTGGCCGCGCCCACGGGCAAGGCGGCGGCGCGCCTGACCGAGTCCATCAGCCAGCAGGTCCGCACCCTGGATGTGGACGGCGCTGTGCGCGAACGCATTCCCTGTGAGGTGACCACGGTCCATCGTTTGCTGGGCAGTCGGCCGGGGACCCGCCATTTTCGCCACCATGGGGGCAATCGGTTGCCGCTGGATGTGCTGGTGGTCGATGAAGCGTCCATGATCGATCTGGAGATGATGGCCAATTTGCTGGATGCGCTGCCGGCTCATGCGCGACTGGTGCTGCTGGGAGATAAAGACCAGTTGGCCTCGGTGGAGGCCGGTGCGGTGCTGGGTGACTTGTGTCGAGACGCTGAGGAGGGCTGGTACAGTCCGCCGACCCGCGCCTGGCTCGAGTCAGTCAGCGGCGAAAACCTGGCGGCCAGCGATCTGCAGCAAGACCTCGACGGCACCCACCCCTTGGCACAGCAAGTGGTCATGCTCAGGCATTCCCGACGCTTCGGCGAGGGCAGTGGTATCGGCCAGTTGGCCCGTTGGGTCAACCAGCAACAGCCTGAAAAGGCCCGTCAGTTACTGGTGGAAGGCCAACATGCCGACCTGTTTTGCCTGGCATTGAAGGGCGAGCATGACGGGGCGCTGGAGCGATGGTTGCTCGAAGGCGCGCCAGAAGGGCCGCAAGGGTATCGGCATTACCTGAGCTTGCTACGACAGCGCCGCCCGGCCATTTCCCGTCCGTTGGAAGACTCCTGCTGGGCCGATTGGGCCCGAGAGGTCCTGTCGGCATTCGACGAGTTCCAATTGCTCTGCGCTGTACGCAAGGGTCCATGGGGTGTCGAAGGGCTGAACCAGCGCATCACTGCCGCGTTGCTCAAGGCCCGTTTGATTGACAGCGATCACCAGTGGTACGAAGGCCGCCCGGTGTTGATGACCCGCAACGACTATGGGTTAGGGTTGATGAATGGCGATATCGGTATTGCTCTCAAGTTGCCCGAGCGTGAAGGGCCGGATGCCGGCAAACAGGTGCTGCGAGTCGCCTTTCCCCGCAACGACGGCCAGGGTGGCGTGCGTTTCGTCCTGCCCAGTCGCCTGAACGATGTGGAAACCGTGTATGCCATGACGGTGCACAAGTCCCAGGGCTCGGAATTCACCCACACGGCTTTGATACTTCCGGATGCGTTGAACCCCGTATTGACCAAGGAGCTGGTCTACACCGCCATTACCCGAGGCAAGCAATGGTTCAGCCTGATAGAGCCGCGAGTGGGGGTATTCGAGGAAGCGGTGCGACGCAAGGTCAAGCGCTTGAGCGGGCTGATGCTGGAGTTGGAGCGAGATGACTGACTGATCAGCCTTCGTGATTCCATGTCTGGGTCACGATTCTGACTGTTTTCTGTCGGATATGTCCGTAGGGCGCCCGCTCGCTGGCTTTTTGGCACTGTGCTATCGTTCCGGCACTTATCATATGGCCAAGAGATTTTCCATGAAAGTGGCGGTTCGGGAGGCAGTGCGCAGCAAGGACTGGGGGCATTATCTGCTTGCCGGTCTTCTGTGGTTGCTGTCGTCTGTGGTGGCTGCCGAAGACCCGCCCTCCACGAGCCGGGCTGAACAGCGGGCCGAGTCGGTCACTCAAGTCGTCTTGGGCATTCTCAGCTACGCTCGCTGGCCAGTAGAGCCCGCGCAGTTACAACTGTGCATTGTCGGTCCGACCCAATACACCGACGACCTGGTCAAAGGCACCACCCAGGCCACCGGTCGGCCCGTGACCGTGCAGCGATTGCTGGCCGATCACCCCAGCATCGCCACGGATTGCAACGCCGTCTACATCGGCAAGCTGACCAGCGACGAGCGCACCCGTCTGTTCGCCTCCCTGATCGGCAAACCTGTGTTGAGCATCAGCGAAGGCGGTGACCAGTGCACCGTGGGTAGCCTGTTCTGCCTGCGGGTCGGTGATGAGCAGGTATCGTTCGAGGTCAACCTCGACTCGGTCGCGCGCAGTGGCGTGCGTATCCATCCGAGCGTTCTGCAGCTTTCCCGTCGCAGGTCGGCAGCGCCATGAGCCTGGCCAAATCACGGATCCGTCCCACCCTGGGCTCGGTCATCGGGCGCGGTCACCTGATCGTCGCGTTGGTGGCAATTACCATGGCCAGTGTTTCCCTGACTTTGCTAGGCGTGCTTGCGTTGCGGGTCTACGCCGATCACAACCTGCACCTGATCGCCCGCTCGATCAACTACACCGTGGAAGCGGCCGTGGTGTTCGATGACGCGGCGGCGGCCACCGAGGCGCTGGCCTTGATTGCCTCCACCGAGGAAGTCGCCGATGCCCAGGTGTTCAATGAGCATGGCCGCCTGTTGGCGCACTGGAAACGTCCGGAAACCGGGTTATTGTCGGAACTGGAAATGCACATTGCCAAGGCGTTTTTGGAAAAGCCCATCAGTCTGCCGATCGTTCATCAAGGGCAGAACATTGGCAGCATTCTATTGGCGGGGCATGGCGGCAGCCTGTTGCGCTTTCTGCTCAGCGGTCTGGCAGGGATCATTTTGTGCACGGCGGTGAGCGCCTGGGTGGCGTTGTACCTGGCGCGACGGCAGTTGCGGGCGATCACCGGACCGCTGCGCAGCCTGGCCGAAGTGGCCCACGCGGCACGCAGTGAGCGGGCCCTGGACCGGCGCGTGCCACCGGCTGCCATTGCCGAACTGGATAACCTGGGCAATGACTTCAACGCTCTGCTCGATGAACTGGAGTCCTGGCAGACCCATTTGCAGAGCGAGAACGAAACCCTGGCGCACCAGGCCAGCCACGACAGCCTGACCGGGTTGCCGAACCGCGCGTTTTTCGAAGGGCGATTGATCCGTGCCTTGCGCAATGCCAGCAAGCTCGACGAGCAAGTGGCTGTGCTGTATCTGGACAGCGACCGCTTCAAGGGCATCAATGATAACTTCGGCCACGCGGCCGGTGATGCGGTGCTGACGGCGGTGGCGACGCGGGTCCGGGCGCAGTTGCGTGAGGATGACCTGGTGGCGCGTCTGGGTGGCGATGAGTTCGCCGTGCTGCTGGCACCGCTGCACAACGCTGAGGACGCCGAGCTGATCGCTGAAAAAATCATCGCCAGCATGGAGATGCCGATTCAATTGCCCGGCAATGCCTCTGTCCTGACGTCCCTCAGTATCGGTATTGCCGTTTACCCTGATCATGGCGCCACTCCAGGCGCCTTGCTCAACGCCGCCGATGCGGCGATGTACCAGGCCAAACGCCTCGCCCGAGGCGGCCAACACACGACGGGATCGGAGCATTCCGTCGCGGATCTTCAAACCAGGAGCTGATCGTGCATCCATATCCTCAACTTTCCTTGCGGCACTTCGCCGCATTTTTGTTTATCGCCGTCCTGGCTCTGAGCGGCTGCCAGACGGCACCGCAGAAAGGGCTTACCCCGGCGCAAGTGGCCGTACTCAAGCAGCAAGGGTTCGAGCTGACTGACGATGGCTGGGCCTTCGGTCTGTCGGGCAAGGTGCTGTTTGGCAGCGATGTGGAAAGTCTCAACCCGGCCAGCACCGAGATCGTCGAGCGAATTGGCAAGGCGCTGCTGGGGGCCGGGATCGAGCGGGTACGCGTCGATGGCCACACCGATGCGTCGGGCTCCCAATCCTATAACGAACAACTGTCGATGCGTCGCGCCAGCAGCGTGGGCAGGGTGCTCACAAGTGTCGGAATGCGGGAAGAGAACGTACAGCTGCGCGGTCTGGGCAGCAGCAAACCGGTCGCATCCAATGACACGGTCGATGGGCGTACCGAAAACCGTCGTGTCGCCATCGTGGTCATCGCCGACTAGTCGGCGAACACCATATTCCGGCTGTCACCCATCAACAGTGGCTGGTTCCGTTCAGTCACTTCGCGGATGTAATCCCACAATAATGTAATCCTCTTCAGCTTCCTCAAGTCCTCCCGGCAGTACATCCAGAACTGCCGGGTGACGTTGATTTCCCCCGGCAGCACCGGCAAAAGCCGTGGGTCCTGGGCGGCAAGGAAGCATGGCAGGATGGCCAGTGAACGGCCTTGCTGCGCCGCCACGAATTGCGCGATTACGCTGGTGCTACGCAGGTGAGCATTGGCGCCGGGCAGCACGTTGGCCAGGTAGAGCAGCTCGGAACTGAACGCCAGGTCATCCACGTAGCTGATGAACGAATGCTTGCTCAGGTCCGCCGGGCGCTGGATGGGCGGGTGACTGTCCAGGTATGGCTGGGTGGCGTAGAGCTGCAGCCGGTAGTCGCACAGTTTGCAACACACGTATGGGCCGTGCTCGGGACGTTCGAGGGCAATGACGATGTCGGCCTCGCGCTTGGAGAGGCTGATGAAGTGCGGCAGCGGCAGGATGTCCACCGAAATGGCCGGATAGGCGTCGACGAAGTGGCTCAATTGCGGGGTGATGAAGAAGCTGCCGAAGCCTTCGGTGCAGCCCATGCGCACGTGGCCGGACAGGGCGACCCCCGATCCTGAAACCTGTTCGCAGGCCATATGCAGGGTACTTTCGATCGACTCGGCGTAACCCAGCAGGCGCTGGCCTTCGGCGGTCAGGACAAAACCGTTGGTCCGGGATTTTTCGAATAGCAGCGTGCCCAATGACGTTTCCAGCGAACTGATGCGTCGCGACACCGTGGTGTAGTCGACGGCCAGGCGCTTGGCCGCCGTGCTGGCCTTGCGGGTGCGGGCCACTTCGAGGAAAAACTTGAGGTCGTCCCAATTCAGCGACCCCAGGGAGGTGATGTTTTTTTGCATGTTGGACCGGTTTTTATGTGCGTTCTTATTAGAAGTTTGCACATCTATACTCCAAAAACCGTCTCATCACCAAGGTGTCTATGCGCCTTGGCCTTTGCTGAACCAGCGCGCTCTATAAGAACAATCCCGGAGGCCAGCATGAATGTTTCCCTTACGCCCAACGACACTGCCCTGCAAACCGTCAAACTGCTGATCGATGGCGAGTGGGTTGAATCCCGGTCCAGCGAATGGCACGACATCGTCAACCCGGCCACTCAGCAGGTGCTGGCGAAAGTCCCGTTCGCCACGACGGCGGAAGTCGATGCCGCCATTGCTGCTGCCCAGCGTGCTTTCCAGACCTGGAAGCTGACCCCTATCGGCGCGCGGATGCGCATCATGCTCAAGCTCCAGGCGTTGATCCGCGAGCACTCCAAACGCATCGCCGTCGTACTGAGCGCCGAGCAGGGCAAGACCATCGCTGACGCCGAGGGCGATATTTTCCGGGGCTTGGAAGTGGTCGAACACGCCTGCTCCATTGGCACCCTGCAAATGGGGGAGTTTGCCGAGAACGTTGCCGGCGGCGTTGATACCTACACGTTGCGCCAGCCGATTGGGGTGTGTGCGGGCATTACGCCGTTCAACTTCCCGGCGATGATTCCGTTGTGGATGTTCCCGATGGCCATCGCCTGCGGCAACACCTTTGTACTCAAGCCCTCGGAACAGGATCCGCTGTCGACCATGCTCTTAGTGGAGCTGGCCATCGAGGCGGGCGTGCCGGCCGGTGTGCTCAATGTGGTACATGGCGGCAAGGAAGTGGTGGATGCACTTTGCACGCACAAGGACATCAAGGCGGTTTCCTTTGTGGGCTCGACGGCTGTTGGTACCCACGTGTATGAGTTGGCGGGTCGCCATGGCAAGCGCGTGCAATCGATGATGGGCGCCAAGAACCATGCGGTGGTGCTGCCTGACGCCAATCGCGAGCAAACCCTCAACGCCCTGGTCGGCGCCGGTTTCGGCGCGGCGGGTCAGCGTTGCATGGCCACCTCCGTGGTCGTGATGGTGGGCGCGGCCAAGCAGTGGCTGCCGGAACTCAAGGCTCTGGCACAGAAGCTCAAGGTCAACGCTGGCAGCGAACCAGGCACTGACGTTGGCCCAGTGATTTCCAAGCGGGCCAAGGCGCGGATCCTCGAGTTGATCGAGAGCGGTGTGCAGCAAGGGGCGAAGCTGGAACTCGATGGCCGTGACATCAGCGTGCAGGGCTTCGAACAGGGCAACTTCGTCGGCCCGACCCTGTTTTCCGGCGTGAAGACCGACATGCGCATCTACACCGAAGAAATCTTCGGCCCGGTGTTGGTGGTGCTGGAAGTCGACACCCTCGATCAGGCGATTGCCCTGGTCAACGCCAACCCGTTTGGCAATGGCACGGGCCTGTTCACCCAGAGCGGTGCGGCGGCACGCAAATTCCAGAGTGAAATCGACGTCGGCCAGGTGGGGATCAACATCCCGATTCCAGTGCCTGTGCCGTTTTTCAGCTTCACCGGTTCTCGCGGTTCGAAACTCGGCGACCTCGGCCCGTACGGCAAACAGGTGGTGCAGTTCTACACTCAAACCAAGACCGTCACCGCGCGCTGGTTCGATGATGACAGCGTCAATGACGGGGTGAACACCACCATCAACCTGCGTTAAGGAGCCGGACATGAACATTGCCTTTATCGGCCTCGGCAACATGGGCGCCCCCATGGCGCGCAACCTGCTCAAGGCCGGCCATTCGCTGAACCTGTTCGACTTGAACCAGACAGTATTGGCCGAGCTGGCAACATTAGGCGGCACCATCAGCGCCTCGCCGCGTGATGCGGCCCAAGGCGCGGCGCTGGTGATTACCATGTTGCCGGCCGCCGCCCACGTGCGCAGTGTCTGGCTGGGTGAAGACGGCGTGTTGGCCGGCATCGCCGCCGGTACCCCAGCGGTGGATTGCAGTACCATCGACCCGCAGACCGCCCGCGATGTCGCCGCCGCTGCCGCCAAACAGGGCGTGGCGATGGCCGACGCGCCTGTCTCGGGTGGCACCGGCGGTGCGGCGGCCGGCACGTTGACCTTCATGGTCGGCGCCAGCGCTGAGCTGTTCGCCACTTTGCAACCGGTGCTGGCGCAAATGGGCCGTAACATCGTGCGTTGCGGCGAAGTCGGCACCGGGCAAATCGCCAAGATCTGCAACAACCTGCTGCTGGGGATTTCCATGGTGGGCGTCAGCGAAGCCATGGCCCTGGGCGACGCTCTGGGGATAGACACCCAGGTGCTGGCCGGGATCATCAACAGTTCGACGGGCCGTTGCTGGAGTTCGGACACGTACAACCCATGGCCAGGCGTGATTGAAACGGCACCTGCGTCTCGCGGTTACACCGGCGGTTTTGGCGCCGACCTGATGCTCAAGGACCTGGGCCTGGCGACCGAAGCCGCGCGGCAGGCCCATCAGCCGGTGGTGCTGGGGGCGGTGGCGCAGCAGTTGTACCAGGCGATGAGCCAGCGGGGTGAGGGCGGCAAGGATTTTTCGGCGATTGTTAACAGCTATCGCAAGCCGCAATAAGCGCGCAATGCGGGTCACTTAAGGCCGTTGGCAAACCCGTGGCCAGGGCGCAAGCTCCCTGGCCACGGGTGTATCTTTTTCTATGGGCGCAGCAGTTCAAGGCCGCGTTGCGGGCGCTGGAAATAAGTCGGTTGGGCGAGATTGCCGCGAAGCTGTAATAAACGATATCTAATATGAATTTGTCCTGAGTAGTCCCGGGTTTCATATGTATGAAACGTTGTGGATGATAACGAGTTGTTATAGTTATGGAGTCTTGACAGAAAAAAATCGTTGCACAATACTCGGCGCTCAGGACGAGCAATTATTATCAAGGAGTGATAACCATGCCTTCGCAGGATACGTGCGTACTTACATCTGCCGGCCTTAAAAAGTTGGCGTTGAATCAAGAGTGTCGGGACGCATTCAATAAAGACTCACTATTCTTCAGGTTATTTGAGCAAGCGGCTCAGCGCTATATTGTCGCCTCGGATCGTGACGCACTCGCTGATAAGCTGCAATTGCTCCACGGCAAAGGCTATCGACTCGGCGTAGAGTATGTCGGCGAGGAGAACCACGATCCGCGCGTGGTCCAGGCCTTCGTCGATGAATATCTGAAGTCTATCCAGACTTTCTCCAAGGCTGGCTTAACTCCGCAGTTAGGGTTCGATCTAAGCGCAGTCGGCATGCTCATTTCCCAGGAAACTGCCTACCGCAACGCCGCTACTATCTTGTCTGCTGCCGCAGAACATAATATTCCCGTGATGATCAGCATGGAACATTCTTCGGCGGTCGATAAGATCCTCGAAGTGTATTCCCAGTTGGCCCCTGATCATTCCAATATTGGCCTTACTGTCCAAGCACACTTGCATAGAACAGTTGATGATCTATCTGAAATCATTGGTTATGGCCGTAAGATCAGATTGGTCAAAGGCGTTTATAACGAAGCGCAGGAAATAGCCCTCCCACGGGGTGCGGAATTGGATGAGCGTTATTTGAAGTTGCTCGGCGAAATCCTCGAGGCCGGGATTGCGGTGAGCTGCGCAACGCAGGATCCCAATCTGATCAAGCGCATTTTTGACCAGGGTTACCATTCGCAGATCCAGGAACTGGAAATGCTTCACGGTGTTCAACCCGAGACGTTGCGCAAAGCCAAAGAAGCAGGGTTGGCGTGTCGTATCGCGGCGGTTTATGGCGACAGTTGGTATCTGCATTTTCTGCACCGGCTCGCAGAATCGCCTGAAAACGTTCTGCAAGCCCTGGCTGACTTCTACGACCCCTCCCGCATCGTCTTTGGCGCAGGTTATTAACGGAGCAATTTATGTTTATCGATCTTAGAAGCGATACGGTAACCAAGCCAACGGAAGGCATGCGCAAGGCGATTTACCAGGCCGAAGTGGGTGATGACTGTTTCGGTGAAGACCCGAGCGTGCGTGCGCTGGAGGAATACTGCGCCACTTACTTCCAAAAGGAAGCGGCGCTTTTTACCTCGGGCGGCACCTTGAGTAACCAGTTGGCGGTCAAGGCCATGACGAATCCGGGTGACGAAATCTTCCTGGACGCCTCGTACCACATCAATTTCTATGAGTCCGCCTCGACATCGGCCTTTTCAGGGGTCAATTTTTCGCTGACCAACCATGACAGCGGCCTGTTCGATGTCAGTGACCTGGAAAAGCTCCATGCTTCCAAATGCCGCTGGAGCCAGAACTACGCCTTGCCACGGGTGGTGGTGATTGAAAACACCCTCGGCTGTAAAGGTGGGGCGATCTTTCCTTTGCAACAGATGAACAATGTCTTTGCTTATGCCAAGGATATCGGTGCCTATCGTTATCTCGATGGCGCACGCATCCTCCATGCGTCTATCGCCTCCGGCATCGATGTCACTTCATACACCGACAACGCTGATCTGCTGTCCATGTGCCTGTCAAAGGGCCTGGGCGCACCGATCGGGTCGATCATGGTGGGGTCGCAGGACCTGATACTGCGCGCCAAGAAATACCGCAAATGGTTCGGGGGCGATCTGCACCAGGCCGGCATGATGGCGGCTGCCGGGCTTTATGCGATGCAAAACCACGTTGAACGGTTGGTTGAGGACCATGAGCACGCGGCCTTGCTGCACCAGTTACTCAACGACATCGACGACGCCCCCGCGCGTTATAAGGGCACCAACATGGTGACCCTGGATGTTGCCTCGTTGGGGATTACCCCGGTGCAATTCGCCGGTGCTTTGCGCCAGAACGGGGTTGGGGGCTTGCCTTATAACGCCAGGGAAATGCGCTTCATGCCGCATATCAACATTAGCCGCGACGATATTCATAAAGCCGCCGGTATTATCAAGGACACCGTCCGAGCGCTCAGCCGGGCCGGGGAGACGGTCAAGTGATCTATAAGAAAAACATTGTGCTGATCGTGGATGCCTATTCGATCGGCAGCCTGATCGCGCCCGCCTTCATTTCTCGTGGCTTGGAATGCGTGCACGTGCGTTCCACCGCCAACGTCAACGAATTCTACAAGTCGTGGTTCCGTCCGGCCGACTTTATCCAAGACATTCTCTATCGTTCGGATTCCGAGCTGCGCCAGGCGTTATCCGAATACTCGGTACAGTTTGTGTTGGCCGGTTGTGAGTTTGGCGTCGAACTGGCCGCTCATTTGGCCGGGGTCTTTGATATTCCACGCCGTAATGATCCGGCCCACGCCATTCGCTGGCGCGACAAGTTCGAAATGCACGAAGCCTTGCAGCGCGCTGGCGTGCGCTCGATCAAGCATTTCAAATCGGATTCGCTGGCCGCCATTCTCGACTGGATCAAAGAGCAAAGAATCCTGCCGGTGGTGTTGAAACCGATCAAAAGCGCCGGGTCGGACAATATTCATATCTGCACGCAGGAAAGCGAAGTTGAACAGGCCTTCGAGGTCATCAAGTCGAGCCGGAATCTGTTTCTCGAAAGCAACGAGGAAATCCTGGTCCAGCAGTATCTGGATAACTCGGATTTTCAGTCCGAGTTGTCGGCGAGCAAATCCACTGATGTGGACATTGAATATTGTGTCAACACGGTAAGCGTCGACGGCCAGCACTATGTCAGTGAAATCATCCGGGTGTACCGCACCCGCATCGGTGATTCGCCCGTACACGACTACAACCAACTGATGTGTCCGGTGGACAATGCCGATGTCTACCGTCGTCTGTCGCAGTACATTTTTTCCGTGCTCGACGCACTGGGTATCCAGCAGGGCGTGGGCCACAGCGAACTGATGATTGTCGACGACGAGCCGGTGTTACTTGAAACGGCGGCCCGCATGCCGGGGGGTATTGATCTGTCGGCGTATACACGGGCCCTGGGGCATAACCAGCTGAGCCTGTGGATCGACTCGCTGATCAACCCCCAAGCCTTTCTCGATTACCGGCAACGACCCAGAACCAGGCTCTATTTCCATTCCAGCTGTGTGTTTCTGATTGCTCGCCAGGCCGGGCCGATCAAGCGAGCGCCAAATCTGGCTCGGTGGAAAGCGATCCCTGGGGTGCACAGCATCAAGATCCAGGATGAAGGGACGCTCAAGGAGACCGTTTCCCTGGAGAACTGCCCAGGTCATGTGTTCATTCTTGACAGCGACCGTGCCGCCATCCAGAAAAGCATCGAGTTGCTGCGCGAGGACGAGCCCGGCGTCTACAGGGAAATGCTGGCATGAAAGACGTGTCGGGTGAGCTGGCCGTGCAAGGCGGGCTCAAGGTGTATACCAGGCCCGTGGTCCTGCTGCTGTCGGCGACGTTTATCCTGACTGTCGCCCGGGCGCTGGCCTTGCCTTACCTGGTGGTTTATTTCTCCCAGGCCTTTGGCCTGGGAGTCACCGATATCGGTCTGGTGGTGGGTGGCGCGTTGATAGTCAGCTCCATCCTGGGTGTCTACGGTGGCTTTCTGGTGGACAGGTTTTCCAACTACCGGATCCTGCTCGGTGCCGCCACGTTGTTTGCCTTGGCGTTTGCCGTGGCTTATCAGGTTGCCAGCCTGGTGCCGTTCATCATCGCCATCGTGGTGGTCAACCTTTCCTATGCGGTGATCGATATCGCGGTGAAATCAGGCATCGGTTTCCTGGTGACGGTGGACAAGCGGGCAAGCGTGTTTTCCATGAAGTACACGCTGACCAATGTCGGTTATGCCATTGGCCCGTTCCTGGGGGTGCTGTGCGCGAAAATCAGTCCCGGCCTGCCGTTTGCTGTCTCGGCTCTGATCGGTGTGGCTTTTGTTGTGTTGTACAGCTGGATGGGCGAGCGACTTCCTCGCGGCGAAGGCGTAGCGCGGCCAAATAATGATTTTGTCGGCGTACTGGTCCATTTGGTGCGTAACTACAGGCTGGTGTGTTTTACGATCGGCGGCATTCTCAGTGCCATTGTGTTTGGTCAGTTCACGGCCTATTTGTCGCAATACTTGATCGTGACCAGCACCCCGGAGAACACCTACAACATCATCAACTATTTGGTGACCACCAATGCTTGCGTGGTCATTGGTTTGCAATATCTGGTCGGCTCCAGGATCAACCAAACTAACCTGTTCCGGATGTTAATGCTGGGGATGCTGTTCTTCGTGGTCGGCCTGATGGGTTTTTGTTACGCGCAGGCTCCGGTTGCCTGGGTATTGGCCATGATCGTCTTTACCGTGGGCGAGATCATTATTATCCCGGTGGAATACCTGTTCATCGACTACATCGCCCCGGAGGATATGCGCGGCGTGTACTACGGTGCGCAGAACCTGTCGAACCTGGGGGCCGCGTTGGGGCCGGTATTATGCGGCGTTGTCCTATCGCTCTATGCCCCCCAGGCGGTGTTCTACATGTTGTCCATGTGCGTGGTCGTGGCCAGTCTGTTCTATTTCCTGGGTTCAAGGCGCGAGAGGTGATTGATGATTCACTTCAATACGGCGGGCTCGGGGCTTATGTCCGGCGAGACGCTGAAGTTGATGCAACGTTATTTACAGGACGAGTTTGAGTCGGGAGCCTATGAAACCGAATTGAATTACTCGCCGGTCCTGGACGTTGAGGTCTATGAAAACATTGCCCGGCTGTTGGGTACCGATGCACGTAACGTGGCACTTTTCGATGGCGCGACCAAGGCTTGGGTGACCGCGCTGGAGGCATTGACCTGGTGCGAAGGCGCGCGCGTGCTGGTCACGCCCTATGAATACGCGGGCAACCTGATTGCACTGGCAACATTGCAGCGCTTGTACGGCGTAGTGGTTGAAGTGATGCCGCTGCTGGCCGACGGCAACCTCGACCTGCAATGGCTGGCCGGGCACATGAGCGCCGAGGTCAAGTTGGTCTCGATCGTCCATGTTCCTTCCTGCTGCGGCATCGTGAACGATATCGAGGCGGTGGGACAGATCCTGCGCGACTACCCTGCCTGGTACTTTGTCGATGCCTGTCAATCGGCGGGCATGCTGGCGCTGGATGTTCGCGCCGCCGGCTGTGATGTGTTGACGGCTGCCGGCAGGAAGTTCCTGTGCGGGCCCAGAGGAACGGGGTTTGCCTACTTGTCCGAGCGTTTCCTGGCCACCGCGCAGCCTCGTTTCACCGATCTGGGCCGGGCCACGGTCGATGCATCCGGAGTCGTCACGCGAGGGGTTGGAGATGCTCGCTGTTTTGAATACGCCGAGCGTAACAATGCGGCTGTGCTGGGGTTGAATCAGGCGGTCAAAGAGCGTTTGTCGAGCGCCTACGGGGCCGAGTCGGGACTCTATCGGGCGTTGTTCCAGCGTCTGGCTGAAACCCCCGGCGTCAACTTGATCGCCCCGGGTACCGAGCATCAGGGCATTATCGCTTTCACCCACGAGCGTTGTTCGGCGACAGACGTGGTCAGTTATCTGCGCGCCCGCGGTGTCAACGCTTGGCCGGGATATGCTGCGCACACGCCGTACTTCATGTTGAAGCACGGGCATGAGCGCTTTGTGCGAGTGTCCATCAACGCGAAGAACAGCGCTCAAGAGGTGGATCAGTTCGTCGCGTTGCTCGCCGAGTTGTAAATGATGGGTGAGGCAACAAATAGCATATAAATAAAAAGTCTATGTCGTGCGGTTTGTCGCAATGGAATGTGCGCAGTGTGTTGGCAGGTAACCGTCTGCGGCAGTGGTACTGCACTAATTGTTTGGAAAAATAATTAAGGCTGTGCAGGCGTTCGCGCTTGTATTCATTACTTCGAGTCATGAAAGGGAATTCCGATGAACGATGTAAACAGGTTTAATCCTTCTGCTGAACTCAGGCAGCGCTTGCGTCCCCTGTATAAAAAAGACAACTGGCACTGGCTGGTTGCCCTGGGCGCGGATCTACTGGTCATTGCCTCGGCAATATTTCTGGCCAATCGCTATAACGTTCTGTATCCACTGGCACTGTTGTTCATTGGCTCTCGGCAGCGGGCACTTGCTTCGCTTCTGCACGAAGCGGCGCACATGACCCTGGCGCAAAGCAAGGCGCTTAACAAATGGGTCGGTGAGTACCTGCTGGCCTATCCCATCTTCCAGGACTATGAAGCCTATCGTCGGTCCCATGTGCAGATGCACCATCACCATCTGGGCGACAAGGATAAGGACCCCGACCATCGTTTCTATATCGAGTCGGGCCTGTACAAGGCTCAGGATCGTCTGGACTTCCTGTTCCGTCACCTGTTCAGGAGCGTAACGCTGGTCAATACCTACAAGTATTTCCTCTACCTGGTCAAGAACCGGGCCGGTGATATCTTGGCCAGTCCGTTACAGGGTGTGAAACTCCTGGTGGTTCATGGCGCGATGCTGCTGCTGTTCAGCTACTTCGTCGGGCCATGGGCCTATGTTCTGTTCTGGTTGGTCCCGTACTTCACGGTATTCCAGGTGATTGGCTGGCTCTCGGAGATTTCCGAGCACTTCGGTATGTTCGGCGTGTACAAGGATGAGGTGCAGTTGACGCGCAATCGCTTCCCCAACCTGCTCGAGCGATTGTTTATCGGCATGCATGGCGACAACTATCATCTGACGCATCACTTGTTTGCCGGTGTGCCGTTCTGGAACCTGAAGCAGACGCACCAGATATTGATGGAGGACGACAGCTACGCAGCAGCCAATCGTGGCTGTGGCGGCATTTTCACGGCCAAAGGGGATGCTCGATCCAGCCTCCATCAAATATTCGATGCGTATCGAAGCGGTAAAATCAGCACCGTTGACGTGGCGATGTAGCGCAAGGTCCTATCGCGCTGTGCTCCAAGCTTGCCTTGAGCACAGCGTGTCGGCCAAAAACGTACGAGATATTGTCAGGCGAAGACGAAGTACTTACGCACAGTCTCGACCACTTCCCAAGTGCCTTTCATACCCGGCTCGATGACAAAAATGTCGCCGGCGCGCAGATGGATCGGCTCCATGCCTTGCGGGGTGATGATGCAGTAGCCTTCCTGGAAATGGCAGTATTCCCACTTCACATATTCCACATACCATTTGCCGGGTGTGCAGATCCAGGTGCCCATGATCTTGCTGCCGTCTTCGCTGGTGTAGGCGTTGAGGTTGACGGTGTGCGGATCGCCTTCGAGTTTTTCCCATTTGCAGGCATCGAGTACGGGCAGCGGGTGGGTATCGCGCAGGACGGTGATGGGTGCGGTCATGTGAGCTCCGAAAGAGGGCAGAAGAGAGCAAGCACCCTAACGCGCGACATGAACGGGTAGATGTCTGTGTTCGACACTGGGCTATCCAGAAGCGCGCATCAGTTGGCCAGGTGCCGAGCCAGGGCCCTGGCGTATGCCGGCAAACCTTCGAAGTTGCGGGCGCACAGCAACAATGCCCGGTGTGCCCAGGCCTCTTGCAACTGCACGTATTGATACGCAGCCTCCGGCGGGCGCCGGGCGATGGCCGCCTTCGGCACGATGGCGATGCCTGCGCCATGGGCCACCATGCGAATCACCCCATCGAAACCGTCGGCGCGAATGCGGATTGGCATGCGCATTCCGGTGTGCAATGCCTGTTCCTCGAGATAGATGGCCAAGGCGCTGGAAGCGTTCAGGCCGACATAATCGTGGCTGAGGGTTTCGCTGAAACTCAGCGCCCGACCGTCAGCCAAGGGGTGCCCGGACGGTAGGACCAAGACCAGTGGATCGTCGCGAAAGGGCCAGGTCTGAAGGCCGGTGGTGTCCACTGCGTCGGACACGATACCCAGGTCCGCCGCGCCCTGGCGCAGCGCGTGGGTGATCCGCGAACTGGGCAATTCCTGCAGGTCGATATCGAGGTTGGGATGGTCCTTGAGGAAACCGGCCAGCAGCTCGGGCAGGTATTCGGTCATGGCGCTGGTGTTGCACAACAGCCGCACCTGGCCTTTGACGCCTCGGGCGTACTCGGCCAGATCCTGTTGCAGATGGTCGGCGTACTGCAGCATAACCCGGGCATGCTGGGCCAAGGCTTTGCCGGCCGGCGTCGGGGTGACGCCGCGTCGGCCGCGTTCGAGCAAGTCAATGCCCAGGGACGCCTCCATGGCACGCACTCGCGCACTGGCCGCTGCCAGGGATAAATGGCTACGGGCCGCACCGGCGGTGATGTTGCCGGTGTCGAGGATGTTCAGGTAGAGGCGCAGGTCGGTGAGGTCGAAGTGCATGAGGAGATCCTGTGCCGGGTTTGTGTGGTGTCTGGAACATCGCTATCGCCAGCAAGCTCGCTCCCACAGAGGGATTGCATTCTTTCCGGAAAAGCCCGATCCACTGTGGGAGCGAGCTTGCTCGCGATGACGCCAGTAGCATCAGCAAGGGTCCAGCCTCTTGCTGAAAGAGAGGCACCCTCAGTATATGACAGCTTTTCAAGCCAAAGCCCAGGGCCCACGATAGCCCCATGGACACACTCATCGCCTTCTATCAAAACCTCGGTCTGGCCCTTTCCCTGCTGGTCATCGGCACCTTCCTGCTGGCCGGCACCATCAAGGGTGTGATCGGTCTCGGCCTGCCGACCATCTCCATGGGCTTGCTCGGGCTGGCTATGGCGCCGGCGCAGGCTGCGGCGCTGTTGATCATTCCAGCCACCCTGACCAACGTCTGGCAACTGGCTTTCGGCGGCCATCTGCAAAGCCTGATCCGACGCCTGTGGCCGTTGCTGCTGGCGATTTTTCTCGGCACCGGTCTCGGTACGTTGTGGATCGGCATGACGGGAGGCGCTTGGGTGGTGCGGGCCTTGGGTGCGGCGTTGGTGCTGTATGCATTGTGTGGTTTGTTGCTGCCAACGCTGCGGGTCGCCACGGATGCTGAGCGCTGGCTCGCCCCGTTCTGCGGCTTGCTCACTGGCATCATTACCTCCGCCACGGGGGTGTTCGTCATTCCGGCGGTGCCCTATCTGCAAGCGCTGGGCTTGAGCAAGGATGAACTGGTGCAAGCCCTGGGGCTGTCATTCACCGTTTCGACACTGGCCCTGGCCGCCGGCCTGCTGTGGCGCGGCGCCTTGGGGGCTGGCGAATTGAGCGCTTCGATGCTGACGCTGGTGCCGGCGCTGCTGGGGATGTGGCTGGGTCAATGGCTGCGGCAGCGCATCAGCGCCGTGCTGTTCAAGCGAGTGTTTTTCCTTGGCCTCGGCGTGCTCGGCGGCCATTTGCTGATCAGCGGTTAGCCGAGGACGGGCTGAGCATGTCGACGCGGCGGATTTCAAAGTCGCGCTCCAGGTAGTCCATGCGTTGCTCGAAGAACTGCTTCATGTGCGGCAGGTTCGAATGCACATCCAGGTGCGCCTGGGATGCCCAAATCTCGTAAAAGATAAACAGCGTCGGGTCTTGCTGGTCCCGCAGCATGTGGTACTCGATGCAGCCAGGCTCAGCGCGGCTCGGTTCGACATAGGCTTGGAACAGCGCTTGGAAGGCTTCGGCTTTTTCCGGACGGGTCTTGGCGTGCAGGATGAAACCGTGCAGTTCACTCATTGGGCTGGCTCCTGATATAAAAAGTGCCTAAGAGCCTACGGCAATAATCAGCCATCCATTCGTGCGTATAGGTCAAATCAGTTTTGCCGTTGCGGTGCTTATTCCGCGCGAAGCTCATCGGTACGCTGCCGCCATCGTTTTCAACCTTTCCATTCGGCGGCCACTCAAAGCACCGCGCCGTGGAACCCGATGAGGCTCCCCATGAAAAAAGTCCTGTTGCTCAATGGCGGCAAACAATTCGCCCATTCCGACGGTCGCTACAACGCGACCCTTCACGACACGGCCGTCAGTGTCCTGGACCGCGGTGGTTTCGACGTGAAAACCACCTTCATCGATGGCGGCTACGACATCAAGGAAGAAGTCGCCAAGTTCCTCTGGGCCGACGTGATCATTTATCAGATGCCTGGCTGGTGGATGGGCGCACCTTGGACCGTCAAGAAGTACATCGACGAAGTCTTCACCGAGGGCCACGGCAGCCTCTATGCCAGCGATGGTCGCACCCGCTCCGATGCCTCGCAGAAGTACGGCAGCGGTGGCTTGGTACAGGGTAAGCAATACATGTTGTCGCTGACCTGGAACGCCCCGCAGCAAGCCTTCGACGACCCGACCGACTTCTTCGAAGCCAAGGGCGTGGACGCGGTGTACTTCCCGTTCCACAAGGCCAACCAATTCCTCGGCATGACCGGCCTGCCGACGTTCCTGTGCGTGGACGTGATGAAGCGCCCGAACATCGAGGCGGATGTGGCGCGGTATGAGCAGCATTTGATTGAGGTGTTCGGCCTGAAGGCGTGACCTGTCTTTTGCTACGTATCCCGATACTATCCTGTGGCGGGTGGGGAAACCTGCGCTGTGGGAGCAAAGCGGGGATAAATTCCCTCGCCACAAAACTCAGTCGACAGGGGGATACGTGAAAGCCAGATCCGACGAATTGCAGATTTTCGTCTGCGTGATCGAGTGCGGATCCATCTCCGCCGCCGCCGAGCAGGTCGGGCAGACGCCGTCGGCGGTCAGCCGGACCTTGTCGCGCCTGGAGGCCAAGCTCGAGACCACGCTGATCAACCGCACCACGCGGCGCATGGACCTGACCGAGGAGGGCAAGTATTTCTTTGAACAGGCCAAGGGCATCCTTGACCAGATGGATGAGCTGGAAGAGCGCTTGTCGTCCCGCCAGAAAAACCCCGCCGGGCGCTTACGGATCAATGCCGCGTCGCCGTTCATGCTGCACGCCATCGTCCCGCACATCGAAGAGTTTCGCAGGCTCTACCCGGACATCCAGCTCGAACTCAACAGCAACGACCTGATCATCGATTTGCTGGAGCAAAGCACCGACATCGCCATCCGTATCGGCACCCTCAGCGACTCGACGCTGCATGCCCGCTCCCTGGGTTGCAGCCCGTTGCACATTCTGGCCAGTCCCGCTTACCTGAAGCAGCACGGCACGCCTTTGAGCGTCGCCGAGCTGGCAGGTCATGCGCTGCTGGGCTTTGCCCAGAACGAAGGGCTCAACCAGTGGCCGCTGCGTCATGTGCACGGCGATCGCTGGCCGATCCAGCCGGCCATCAGCGCCTCCAGCGGCGAAACCGTGCGCCACCTGGCGCTGCAAGGGCAGGGCATTGCCTGCCTGTCGGACTTCATGACCCGCGAAGACATTCGTGCCGGTCGGCTGAAGGCGCTGCTGGCCGACGCCAACAGTGGATATCGCCAGCCGATCAATGCGGTGTACTACCGCAACTCCCAACTGGCGCTGCGGATCCAGTGCTTCCTGGACTTCATCCAGGGCAAGCTTGCCGAATACGCCTCGCGGGAATTCAAGGGCTGATTCGTGACTTCAAGGCAAGAGTGATTTGGGCAATGTGGACTGTTTCGTCAGGAAACAGTCCTCGATACTCGTTCCATCACTTACCTGCCCAAGGAGTTTGTCCATGAACGTATTCGTCACCGGCGCTGCCGGTTTTATCGGCGGTTCCATCGCCACCGGCCTGGTACGCGCCGGGCATCACGTCACCGGTCTGGTGCGCAACGCCGAACAGGCGAGCGAACTGACCGCGCTGGGCATCCAACCGATCATTGGCAACCTGGATGACAGCGCGCTGCTCACCGCCCAAGCGCGTGCCGCCGACGCTGTGATCAATGCCGCCAGCAGCGACCATCGCGGTGCGGTCGAAGCCTTGATCGAAGGGCTCAAAGGTTCGAACAAAGTGCTGTTGCACACCAGCGGTTCGAGCATCGTCGGTGACGCTTCGGGCGGTCGCTCCAGCGAGACCATCTACTACGAAAACAAGCTGCCGCAACCCACCGCCGACAAGGCTGCCCGTGTCGCGATCGACAACCTGGTCCTGGACGCCGCCAAGCAAGGCGTGAACTCGGCAGTGATCTGCAACACCTTGATCTACGGCCACAGCCTGGGCGTCAAGCGTGACAGCGTGCAACTGCCACGGCTGCTCAAGCAGGCGCGTAAAAGTGGGGTGGTGCGGCATGTGGGGGCGGGGCAGAACATCTGGTCCAACGTGCACATCGAGGACGTGGTCGAGCTGTACAAACTGGCCCTGACCCGCAACCAGCCTGGCACGTTCTACTTCGTCGAAAGTGGCGAGGCTTCGTTCGTCGACATGACCACCGCCATGGCCCGCGCCTTGAAACTTGGCGAACCGCAGGATTGGCCATTGGCCGATGCCGAAGCCGAGTGGGGCTACGAGATGGCCAACTACGGCCTGGGCTCCAACAGCCGGGTACGGGGCAACAATGCCCGTGAGTTGCTCGGTTGGGTGCCCAAGCGGACTTCGGTGGTGGAGTGGATTCTTGATGAGATGGTGTGAGCGACGCCGATAATGCCAGCAGAATAAGCACCCTTGTGGGAGCGAGCTTGCTCGCGATGGCGCCGGGTCAGTCAGTAGTCAGGTTGGCTGACTCACCGCTATCGCGAGCAAGCTCGCTCCCACAGGTTTTTGTTTGACGCTCCGTCAGTCGTGATGCATGCCCGCCCGCTTGAGCATCTGCTTGCAGCGCTCGGACAGGTGGAACACGCGCAGGTGCTTGCCGGCCTTAGCGTAGCGCTCGCGCAGGGTCTTGAGTGCGGCAATGGCCGAGTAGTCGACGAAGCTCAAATGCCGGCAGTCCAGGGTTACCTGGGTCGGGTCGCTGGCCGGCTCGAACTGGTTGAGGAACCGCGTCGTCGAGGCGAAGAACAGCGTGCCATGCAGGCGATAGAGTTTGCTGCCGTCGGCCTCCAGGTGCGTGTCGGCGTACAGCTCCCGTGCCTGTTGCCAGGCGAAGTTGAGCGCCGCGATGACGATGCCGCAGAGCACCGCGACGGCCAGGTCGGTGAATACCGTAATGACAGTCACCGCGATGATCACCAACACATCATTCTTCGGTACCTTGTTGATCACCCGTAGCGAGGCCCAGGCAAACGTCTGCTGCGCGACCACGAACATCACGCCCACCAGCGCGGCCAGCGGGATGCGCTCGATCAACGGGGACAGGAACAACACGAACAGCAACACCATCACCCCGGCCACCACACCCGACAGCCGCCCGCGCCCGCCGGAGCTGAGGTTGATCACCGTCTGGCCGATCATGGCGCAACCACCCATGCCGCCGAACAGCCCGGAGGCGATGTTGGCCGCGCCCAACGCCACGCATTCACGGTCCGGATAACCGCGGCTCTCGGTGATTTCATCGGTCAGGTTCAGGGTCAGCAAGGTTTCCAGCAGGCCGACCATGGCCATGATTACCGCGTAGGGTACGACGATCTGCAGGGTTTCCAGGTTCCAGGGGATGTCCGGCAGCGCAAAGGTTGGCAAGCCGCCGGCGATGTGGGCCATGTCGCCCAATGTTCGGGTCGGCAGGCCAAGCAGGTAGACCGCCAGGCCGACACCGAGGATCGCCACCAGGGCCGGCGGCACGCTGCGGGTCAGGCGCGGCAGCAGGTAGACGATGGCCATGGTCAGCGCGACCAGGCCTGCCATCAGATACAGCGGTTCGCCGCGGAGCCAGGTTTCACCCTGCTTGAAATGCTCCAGTTGGGCCAGCGCAATGACAATCGCCAGGCCGTTGACGAAGCCGAGCATCACCGGGTGCGGGACCATGCGCACCAGCTTGCCCAACCGCAGCAGCCCGAAGCCCATCATGATCAACCCGCCGAGCAGCACGGTGGCCAGCAGATACTGCACGCCGTGCTGCACCACCAGTGCGACGATCACCACGGCCATCGACCCCGCCGCCCCCGACACCATCCCGGGCCTGCCGCCAAACAGCGCGGTCAGCGTGCAGAGGATGAACGCGCCGTACAGCCCCATCAGCGGGTTGAGGTGGGCCACCAGGGCGAAGGCGATGCACTCGGGGAGCAAAGCGAAAGAAGTGGTGAGGCCGGCGAGGGCGTCGGCGCGAAGGCGTGCTGGTTTCATGGTTTTCCTGACTGAGCGCCGGTGGAGAGTCGGCTGCCGGGGAGTGGTGCAAAAAAGGGGGGGATGGTACGGAATTGAACGCCGTGGGACCAATGAAAGTCTTGCGCTGAATTTTCATCAGCGCTACTTCGCGATGTCCGTCAGCGACATTCCTTGTCTGTGCACGAAAATTACTTTCAGTGGGTTTGAAGATTTCTCCTCGAAATGATTTATGAGTTTCACAACACATCGACGTGACCCCATTCGAGGAGTAACGCATGGCACCTGCTTTCGGTTATTGGCTGTTGGTCTACGCGGCCATCGCGATCATTGCACTGATCGTTCTGATCGCCCGTTATCGGCTCAACCCATTCATCGTGATTACCCTGGTGTCCATCGGCCTGGCGTTGCTGGCCGGGATGCCGCCGTCGGGTGTGGTGGGCGCATACGAGGCGGGTGTCGGCAAGACCCTGGGGCACATCGCGCTGGTGGTGGCCCTGGGTACGATGCTCGGCAAGATGATGGCCGAGTCCGGCGGGGCGGAGCGAATGGCGCAGACGCTGATCGAGCGTTTCGGCGAGCGCAACGCCCATTGGGCGATGGTGTGCATCGCGTTCCTGGTCGGGCTGCCGTTGTTCTTCGAAGTCGGTTTTGTGCTGCTGGTACCCATCGCATTCACCATCGCCCGCCGCGTTGGCGTGTCGATCCTCATGGTCGGGCTGCCGATGGTCGCCGGGCTTTCGGTGGTCCATGCGCTTGTTCCTCCGCATCCAGCGGCGATGCTGGCAGTACAGGCGTTCCAGGCTTCGGTGGGGCAGACCTTGCTCTACGCGATTCTGATTGGCATCCCCACCGCGATCATCGCCGGGCCCCTGTATGCCAAATTCATCGTGCCGCGAATCCAATTGCCGGCCGACAATCCGCTGGAGCGGCAGTTTCTCGACCGCGAGCCGCGCGCCAACCTGCCGGGTTTCGGCGTGACCCTGGGGACTATCCTGTTGCCGGTGATCCTGATGCTGATCGGTGGCTGGGCCAACCTGATCTCCACACCGGGCAGCGGTTTCAACCAGTTCTTGCTGTTCATCGGTAACTCGGTGATCGCCTTGCTGCTGGCGACCATCCTGAGCTTCTGGACCCTCGGCCTGGCCCAGGGCTTCAACCGTGAATCGATCCTCAAGTTCACCAACGAATGCCTGGCCCCGACGGCCAGCATCACTTTGCTGGTGGGAGCGGGCGGCGGTTTGAACCGGATCCTGGTGGATGCTGGGGTCACCCAACAGATTGTTGGGCTGGCCCAGGAATTCCAGTTGTCGCCGCTGGTCATGGGCTGGTTGTTCGCTGCCTTGATGCGCGTTGCCACGGGCTCGGCCACGGTGGCGATGACCACGGCCTCGGGCATTGTCGCGCCCGTGGCGATCGGCTTGGGTTATCCCCATCCCGAACTGCTGGTGCTGGCCACAGGGGCCGGGTCGGTTATCTTTTCCCACGTCAACGACGGCGGCTTCTGGCTGATCAAGGAATACTTCAATATGACCGTTGCTCAAACCTTCAAGACCTGGACGGTACTGGAAACGCTGATCTCGGTGGTCGCGTTCGGCCTGACCCTCGGGCTTGCGCGTTTGCTCTGAACGCAACCACACCGGAGCCGCCATGGACATCCTCTACCAGATCCGCTCCCGCCAGGATTCCTTCAGCGCCGGCGAAGGAAGAATCGCCCGGCTGATGCTCGACGACGTAGGCTTTGCCGCCTCCGCCAGCCTCGATGAACTGGCCCAACGGGCCGACGTCAGCAGCGCCACGCTGTCGCGCTTCGCCCGTACTGTCGGTTGCCGCGACCTGCGCGACCTGCGCCTGCAATTGGCTCAGGCCAGCGGCGTCGGCAGCCGCTTTCTCGACCCGGCCGGCGCGCCCGAGCAGTCGGCGTTCTATGGGCAGATCGTCGGCGATATCGAAGCGACCCTGCGTCAGCATCTGTCGGCATTCGAAGAGTCGCGGTTCGCCGATGCCGTGCGCCTGCTCGGCAAGGCGCGGATGATTCATGCGTTCGGCCTCGGTGGTTGGTCGGCGCTGTGTGGCGAGGAGTTGCAGGTGCGGCTGGTGCGTTTCGGCTACCCGATTGCCGCTTGCCGCGACCCGGTGATGATGCGCATTACCGCCACATCCCTGAGCGACGAGCACCTGGTCATCGCTTGCTCACTCACCGGCATCACCCCGGAACTGCTAGGCGCGGTTGAGCTGGCCCGCAGTTACGGAGCGGCCATCCTGGCGATCACCCGCGCCGACTCGCCGCTGGCCCGATTGGCCGACGTGGTGTTGCCCCTGCAAGGCGCGGAAACCTCGTTCATCTACAAACCCACGGCGGCACGCTACGGCATGCTGCTGGCCATCGATGTGCTCGCCACCGAGCTTGCGCTGACCCATCCCGAAGACAATCAAGAGCGCCTGCGGCGGGTCAAACTCGCCTTGGACGATTACCGTGGCGGCGACGATGACCTGCCGCTGGGAGACTGACATGTTGTACGACACGCTTATCCGCAACGCACTGGTCATCAATGGTCGCGACACGCCCGGCTACCGCGCCGACGTAGCGATTCGTGCCGGTCGCATCGAGCGCATCGGCGACCTGCGCGATGCCCGGGCCGTTGAGGACATCGACGCCGCCGGACGGGTGCTGGCGCCGGGGTTCATCGACGTTCATACCCACGACGATACGGTGGTCATTCGCCAACCACAGATGTTGCCCAAGCTCAGCCAGGGCGTGACCACGGTCATTGTCGGCAATTGCGGCATCAGCGCTTCACCGGTCAGCCTGCGCGGCGATCCACCGGACCCGATGAACCTGCTTGGCAGCGCCCAGGCGTTCGTTTACCCACGCTTCGCCGATTATCGCGGGGCGGTGGAGGCGGCCACGCCGGCGGTAAACGTGGCGGCGCTGGTGGGCCATACGGCCCTGCGCAGCAACCACATGGACGATTTGTTGCGCACGGCCAGCGTCGGAGAAATCACCGCCATGCGCCGGCAATTGCGCGAAAGCCTGGAGGCCGGTGCGCTTGGCTTGTCCACCGGCCTGGCCTACGCCAACGCGTTTTCGGCCTCCACCGAGGAAGTCATGCAACTGACCGAAGAGTTGGGGGTATTCGGTGCGGTCTATACCACCCATCTGCGCAGCGAATTCGAACCGGTGCTCGAGGCCATGGACGAAGCGTTCCAGATCGGCCGTCACGCCCAAAGCCCGGTGATCATTTCCCACCTCAAATGTGCAGGCGCCGGTAACTGGGGGCGGAGTCCGCAGGTGCTCGCGGCGTTGGAAAACGCTGCAAAAAACCATCCTGTCGGGTGCGATTGTTATCCCTACGCGGCCAGTTCCTCGACGCTGGATCTCAAGCAAGTGACCGATGCCCATCGCATCACCATCACCTGGTCGACGCCCCATCCGCACATGGGGGGGCGCGACCTCGCCGACATTGCCAGCGAATGGGACATATCGCTGCTGGACGCGGCGCGGCGCCTGCAACCGGCCGGCGCGGTGTACTACGGCATGGATGAAAGCGACGTACGACGGATCCTTGCCCATCCGTTATCCATGGTCGGTTCCGACGGTTTGCCCGAGGACCCGTTTCCCCATCCACGCTTGTGGGGCGCTTTCCCACGAGTGCTGGGACATTTCAGTCGCGACGTCGGGCTTTTTCCGTTGCACACCGCCGTGCACAAAATGACCGGCCTGTCGGCGGCACGCTTCGGCCTGAAGGAGCGTGGCGAAATTCGTGAAGGGCACTGGGCGGACCTGGTGTTGTTCAATCCACAGACCATTCGCGATGTCGCCGATTTCAACGACCCGCAACGGGCCGCCGAAGGCATCGATGGGGTGTGGGTCAATGGCATCCTGAGCTATAGCGATGGCCGTGCAAACGGGCGCAGGGAAGGACGGTTTCTGGCGCGCGAAGGTGATCTGCGCCAGGGATTCAGCTCATCGGATAGCGTTTGAGGAAGGGCCAGGTGGCTGAAAATATTTTAATTGGCGCCACAATAATGGCGCTTCGATACTAAAGAAGCCGGGTCCTAGGCCGAAGCACTAGGGTCAACCTATCTACACTGGGTCTTTTCAGCCAGGGAGCAACCCATGAGCTTCGGTAAAACCACTCCGATCCTGCGGATCTTCGATGAAGCCAAGGCGTTGACATTCTATGTCGACTTCCTGGGGTTTACCGTCGACTGGCAACATCGTTTCGGCGACGACTTCCCGCTGTACCTGCAAGTCTCCCGTGGTGACTGCGTGCTGCACTTGTCCGAACACCATGGCGATTGCACGCCGGGCTCGGCGCTGCGGATCGAAACCGATGAACTGGAAGCCTTCCAGGCGCAACTGCTCGCCAAACAATACCCCTTCGCCCGCCCGCAAATCCAAGCCATGCCCTGGGGTAGCCAGGACATGACGGTGGTCGATCCGTTTGGCAACCGGTTGGTGTTTACCAATGGGATCTGTGTGTAGCGGCGGCTGTTCGGGGGCGAGATGATCAATCCGTGGAACGCTTGAGTGATGGATTGATCATCTCTTGATTGGAGCGCTCATGAAGCCTAGGGGATGGAGTATCGGCCTAACGATTGGTTGTATTTGTTAAGTCGGAACAGCAGTTCCCGTCCACGTTGTATCGTCGCCCGGGTGGCGTGGATCTCGCGTTGTATTTCCGAGCGGCGTAGTGTGCGGCCCCCGGCCTTGTTGGTCATCCGGTCCAGGGTTCGATCCAGGGATCCTTTTGCACCGGGGGCATAGAATTGCTCCACACCAAGGGTATCGAATGCCGTGTTTATGGCGTTGGAGTCATGCTCCAGATTGTCATCGAGCTTAAGTAACGCGTCGTTCAACCGTTCGATTTTCTGTCCCGGGACACCGTTCGAGTTTTTGGTCGCCTGGGTAGACGCTTCGAAGTTCGGAATCCACGCGCCCGGGACCCGAAGGCCCTTTGTCAGGATAAAACTGGTCACCAACAACGATAATTTTTTTTGTCCTTTGGTGGTGCGTGGGTTCAGATCCTTCATGGCCTTATGGGACTTCCTGATCAGGTCATAGGAGGCGGTCCTGCCGTCATGCTCTATCTCCTCGGGGTCCAGTCGGCTGACCTGTGGATAGATCGACTCGGTCAGGTGCCGTGTTGCCTCTATTTTGCTGGCGACTGCGTGAATCGCTTGAGAGCTGCCGCCCATGGCGGTCAATGAGGCGATCCATCCGCCAGGCGCTGCCAGCACGCCGGCCCCGAGCGAGATCAGGTTATTGAGTGCGTTGTAGGCGTAGGTTTGAAAAACCCTTTTGGTGATGTCCTTTGTGCGCATGCTGTTGTAGAGCTGATAGTTCAGCGTGCCGACCCGGTTGTTCACCTCGGCCAGAATACCCGGGTAGGCGGCTATTTCGGCCTTGAGGTCATTGAATTCTTCTTTGTCGTGGCCGTTTGGATCGGTGTAGCGCAACGGGTTGTTCCCCACCATGCGATACAAGTTCAAGCCGTCGACCGCCCCCGCCGGATCAGGGCTGATCCAGCGCTGCAACCACGGCGCGTAGTAGCGGTGCCCGTAGTAATACAGGCCGCTGGCGTCGCGTTCCTTGCCGGAGTAGCGAATGGTCCGGTAGTCGGCCTCCTCGGCTGAACGGGAGGCCGCCCAGGCGGTTCCGCCATAAGGTAAATAACTTTCCTGGCTGATCAGCCACGCCTGGTCGTCGAGTTCCATTGAACTGGAACCCAGATGATCTTCGAGGCTGTAGCGCAGCGGGTTGGCGGCGATGCCGGAGGGTCGGCCTTCAGTCCAGTTCAGGTAGCGGACGTTGCAGCGACCGGCTTGCAGGGTAATGACTTCCAGGCGCTCGTTATGCCGGGTGCGGATTTCGAGGCCTGGCAGATAGCGGACTTCCCGGGTGTGAGTCACTGCCGACGCATAGGTCGTTTGTATCTTGCGTACCCGTTGACCCGCGCTGTCATAGCCATAGCACTCAATGTCATCGCGGCCATCTTCGCGGTGAACCAAGATCACGCTGGCAAGTTGGTTGCGGGTGTTCCATTGCAGCGCCTGGCCTGGAGACAGCATTTGCTGATTGCCGTGGACATCGAAGTTCGTGGGCACGTCGGGCATTGAGTGGCCTTTGTTCCAGGACAGGAGGCGATTGCTGGTCGCGGCAATGTTCAGTGTCCGGGTGTAGTGGTTCCGGTCACGAACGTGGCGCAGTTCGATCAGGTTACCCCCCGCGTCGTACTCGTAGTGCTCGGTAAACTTGAACAGTTGCCGAGCGTCGAACGGTGTTCGGCTGAAGGCGGGAATATCGGGGTTGCTGGTCAGTCCCGCCGCTTCGCGGCCCGTCGCGCTGATCAACTGATAGAGGCTGTCGTAGGTGAGTGTGCTGATGGCTTCGACCCGCTGGTTACTGCCGAACTGCACCGGTTGGGCGCGGTCCTCGATTTGCGTCACGTTCCCCACTGCGTCGTAGGTGTAGTGCAGGTCTTGCAAGGTGCTGGCAGACACTGTTGCGTTGAGCGAGGTCAGTCGACCATTGGCTGGATCGAACACGGCGCGACTGACCACGCCATTGCCGGCCACCTGGGATTCGACCTGGCCAAAGGCGTTGTAGACCAGGTCCTTCACGATGACTTTCTCGGTCGCCGCGTCTTTTAATTTCAGGCTCACGGACTTGAGCTGGCCTGCGACATCAAATGAATAACGTTGCTGGTGCTGGGCGGCGTCGAGTTGCACGATAGGCTCTGCGAGGGCGTCGTAGCGCCAGCGCGTCGTGTAGCCCAGCCCCTGTTCCAGCAAGGCATCGCGAGCTTTCTCATCGACGGGCCAGTCCGGCTGGGTGACATCGACGAGGAAGTGCCGGGTTTGCTCTAGCGGTTTGCCGCAGAGCGCATACCCATTGATGAGCAGGCTACCTGCGCTGTCATCGTGACGGATCAGTACACCACACAGGTTTCGCGCTGCCGACTCTGGCGAACTGTCGCCGTAGCGCAGGCATTCGACTCGACGCGGATCTTGACCAGGCACTTGCTCGTGGATGACGGTCGGCCTCAGTTGATCATCGTAGGTGGTCCGCCATTGGGTGCCGCGCTGATCCCAGCTGCGCCGGATCTGTCCCGCAGCGCCAGGCAGGGTCAGGCGCCAGCCGGCGTCGACACTGTTCACCAGCAGTGGTTTGCCGGAAAAGCTGTAGACCGTGGTCAGATTGGCCTCAGATGTGTTGCCGGACTGCCGAGGATCCCACTGCGCAACTTGCCTGCCGCTCGTGTCGTGGCGTTGGCGAGTAATGCGCGCTTGGGCAGTTTCGTCTGCGCTACGCTGGCAATAAGCGACCTGTCGCACGGGCCGGCCTCGGCTGTCGACAACGCTGATCGTCGGCGTCTTGCGATGAAGGCGTGGGTTCATGCTTCACCTCCGGTGGCCGTGGTTTGTTCGGACATGACTTCTTCCAGTGTGTCGTTCTCGTCCTCGTCCAGGGTGTACCAGGCATGGCGGGTACACCGCCGCATAGGGCTGCGACCCTCCTGTGCGGCAAGGCGCGTGCGGGTGGGGCGGCCCAGCGCATCGTAGAACTGCCGGTCGCAATGACCGAACTGGCGCAGGGACTCGTCGTTGATGCGGTGAGGCTGATCGGCGAAGTAAGGGCGGTAGCGGCGGATCGGCAAACCCTTGTTGTTGTATTCCACCCGTTCGCTGACACGCCAGCGTTTAGCGGCGGTCTGCTCCAGTGGCTTGCCGTCCTTGAGTGTCAGTGCTCCCTGCGCGTTGACGACGTAGGCCATGCCCGGTTCGACCTGCTGCTTGCTTTGCAGTGTTCGACCGAAACCATCGAAGCAGGTCATGGCGATGCGGATTTGTTGCTGCTCGTCGTCGGGATAACGGTCGGCGACCAGTACGGCGAGGTGCACCGGCTCACGGGTTGAAGCCTCGATCTGGTTCTTCAGTTTTACATCGTCGGCAGGCGGTACTTGCAGAGCCGACAACCGGGTTCGAGCCGACGCGCGGATATGCCCGCTGGGCAGCAGGTCACGGTTGGCCACGCACCGTGCCAGCCAGTCGGTGTCGGCCAATGCGGCGTCCGATACGCAACCCATCCAGCTGAAGGGCGCGTAATAGAAGGCGCTGGCGGCGTGCTGCAGGGCTTCCTTGCTCTGATTGATCGCTTGCGTCGGACTGTCGAATAACGACCGCTTGAACTGCTCGATGGGTTTGAAACCGACCGGCGCGTTGTTCTCGTTACCGTAAAACGTCGTGGCCAGGACTTGGCCGAAAGCATCGACGAGGCCTTCCTGTACGTTGCCGTTGGGATCGCTAATGCGCCGTGGCAGCAGTGAGCGGTAATCGTGGATCGCCCGGGTGACACAACCATCGGGTCGCTTGAACGCGGTGATAAAACAATGGCAGTTGTCGTAGCTGCACTCGGTCACGCCATGGCTTTCACTCGCTTGCAGGGTCTGGATTTTGTAGAAACCCTGCAAGGGGGCGTAGGTCGCGAAGCCACTTTTGACGGACCAGAGTTTTTTCAGCGATGGGGCCGCCGGCAGGAAGCTGTCCATGCGATGGTAGCCGAGTCTTTCCAGCAGTCTGCCCTTGGGGCGGGCGTCCTGCGGCAACAGATGAAAGGCTTTGAGGGCGGTTTCGTCCAGCTCGGCGCTCTCCAGATGGTCGGCCAGGGCTTCGAAGTGAGCGATGCCGTCCGGCAGGGTTTCTGCGGTTGTGGCGTCCTTGTAGCGTTGCACGGACAGACCCGTAAGCACGCTTTGGGTTGCCCAGGTGCTTTCCCGGGTGAGTTCGATGAGTGTCTCATACGTCATATCTTGCATGGCCAACCCGCCGGCTTCAGGGGCCTTGGGGCGTTCCTGCGCATTGGTCCGCTGGCGATAGGGCAAGCCCAGGCGCCAACCCTGAGGGGCTTGCAGATGGATGAATTCGGCGCGGGTTTCGTTCAGGTAGTAGACCTGTTGCGCCGGATCATGGGCGTCGCGCCACCATTGCTGTTGGTCGGCATCGCTGAACGGCGGGGTGTCGCTGGCGGTTTTGCGGCGGGCGTAATGAACGTTGACGCTGTGAGTCAGCGCGCCAAACAGGTCGTGCTGCAGATTGAAGGTGTGCTGGCATTGCGGGTCGTCGCTCAGGCCTTCGTACTGATAGCTGATGGACTCCAACAGCAATGGCAACAATCGAACAGTTCATCCAGGCTGTTTTCGGTTCGCCGGATCAGTTCTGCGGCGAACACGGTGTTCAACCTGATCGGCTGGCGTGGTTGGTCTTTGGCGTCGCTGTCATTGATCGCGGAGTTGGAAAAATCCAGCAATTGGCTGGTGCCCAGGCTTGATGTCACATAGGTGATGTCGGGTGTGAGGCGCTTGGCAGGTGGATCCTGGTCCAAGCGGATACCCGTTTCCGTTGCTGTTTCAACGCTCGCTTCTTTGATGTTCCGGTGAGCGTCAGTGGCTGCGGCCTCGGTTTGCGTGCTGTAGTAAACATCGGTGGCAGGGAGATTGCCTTGCGCACCGGCGTAAACATCAGTGGCCGGAGTCTCCTCCGTCGTTTGGAGGGGCACCTTTGCTTGAATGCGATGGGCACAGCTGTCCAGGAGCGCTTGCTCGACGCTTGGGTACTGAAGGTATTTTTTGGACCCTGGTGCTTTTGCTGTGTCTGAACGGTCGGGGTCGTGGTTGAGGTTTTTATCGATGCAAGTCGTTTCAATGAAAACGAAGTGGCTGGTCGAGTCGGTTTGGGAGCTTCTGACGCACAACGCGAGAAAGAGTAAGTGGTACGAACCTTTGCGCTGATGTGTTGCAACGGTACTCAACAACGGCTTGATGGCTTGTATGTCCTTGTCGCGCAGCACTTTGTCCTGGCAATAACCTTGCAGGCAAACACGCGGGGTGCTCCAACTGCCATCCTGTTTTCTGTAACACAAGCTCAAGCGCAACAGTGGATGGCTCGGGCCTGGCTGGGTAACGCTGGCGTCCGTTTGGGCAATGCGGGTGGCCGGATCCTGATGGATGCATTCGGCCCATATGACGAACAAGCGATTATTGAACCAGACCGGACGTATCGAGTGTTCGGCCGCGCTGTCGGGGATGGGCACGTCGGCTTTTTCCCAGTCCGACCAGGCGTATGGATCCGGCTGGTCGAGTTTGGGCGCGGTGGCGGGCGGTTGCGGCGGCGTGCCGTCGAGGGGGCGTTGAGCCATGTCCAGAGAACGCCAGAAGTAGGTGTTTTCGGACCTTGATTTGGCAATGAAGTAATAGGTGCTGTTGGCGAAGTCCTCGCCGTCGACGTAGCCATTGAGAATATTCAGGTTGGCGACTTCTTCGAGTCGGCTCAGGTAGGCCATGACTGCCGACTGAACCGCATCGGGTTGGATCCGGTGCTGGTTGAGGTCGTTTTCCAGTTGCCGGAAGTTGTCGCTCTTGTTGGTCCTGAGCGATGGGGCCAGATAGGCGGCGGGAAAGTAGAGCAGTTTTTGATGGGCGGCCCAGGTGGGGTACTGATGCATCTCGTTGCGCCACGTGCGCAGGTGTTCGGCGGTCAGGTCGGTCGAGTCGTAACCGGGTTCCAGGTTCAACAGGATGCGATGGATGTATTGCTGCAGGCTGGCGATGGCGCACGCCACGGGCGTGGTGGGCACATCCTGGCTGACCAGCACGTCGAGCAACCAGTATTCGTAGAGGTCCTGGGCCGTCTTGAGCTTCAGGTTCCTTGTCGTGGCGTTATTGGGCACGACCTTGTTCAGGTAGAACGCCAACTGTGCATCGCGCAGGCTTTCATCAAGCTGCTTTTTTATGGCAACGGTCATATTCAATCCTTGAATGTCGAAGAGGGGGCGGGTGTCAGTGGCAGGCCGCGATCAGTGCTTCACCGACGGTCTTCCAGTCCGAGCTCGCGCTGTCGGCGTTCAGTGCGGTTGCCTTGAGCAAGAGGCTTGCTGATAGTCCTGTGCTCTCGCAGCACGCCTGGCAACGCATGACCCAATCGACGGTTTCCATGGATCGGGCGCGCTTGTGCGGCAGCTGCGCGGTCAGGCAACTCACTTCGTCGGTGCTCCAGTTCAACAGCTTGGCCAGCAGGCTATTGGCATCCTCCTCCGAGTCTTGTGCCGTGCGCTGATTGGCAAGCTGTAGGTAATGCAGCAGGTTTTCTTCCGACTGCGCCTGGTGCCGAGCCCAATGACTGAAGCGTTCGAGCAGATACAGCGTGTACGGCCTCAGCGTTCCGGGGTTGTGGGAGGTCAGCCACTTTAGATTATTCATCAACTGCTGGAGCGTGCTGCTGCCCAGGTGCAACCCATGGCAGGCCTGGGCTGTACGAAGCACTGTCGCCAGAGGAAGGGGCATTTTCCCCGGTGACGCCTTGATGGCCTCGACAATCGCCATGGCGCTGGTGCCGGCCATTTGCAGCAGGCAGGGTACATATTCCGCAGACACGTCAGCCATGTCATGCAGCAGGGTTTCCACCAGGCGTTGGTCATCGAGAGCGTGGGTATCGGCCAGCAGCATCGCCAGTCGCTTTTCCAGGTTCTGATTCAGCGGCAAGTTATTTTTCGTGGTATCGAACAGGCGACACCATTGCAGCACATCACGGTTGTTTTGCCTGAGCCAGTCGACGGCCCAATCCAATGCCATCAGCACATCGAGCATGTCGGGGCTCGGGGATTTATACGTGCGCAGTGACCCGGTCACCAAGGTTTTGCAGAAATGTTCCCCGCCCAATAAATGGGCCAGTTCTGTGCATTCCAGGGGCGTGAGCCCGAACATCCGCGCGATGCGGGCCTGGCGATAGAGTGACGAGACAGTGGATAAATCATGTTTCAACGATGAAAGGTGTTTCTCGGTCTGCTTCGCAAGCAATAGCAGCGAGTCCTGCGTGATGGGAAGTCCAAGGCCGGCACTGAGATAGCTGAAGGTTTTCAGGTCCGTCGTGGCAAGGTCTTCTACCTGAGGGTGTTCAAGCAGTTGGGTGCGATTGAACACTTGGTCGAACAACGGAACCCGCTCACCACAAGCATGGGTCGGCATGTCATGCAGTAGCGAAGCAAATTCTTCAGGCGCGATGCCATGGCGCTGATTCAGGTACCGATAGACCCCCAGCGTGCGCAAGGTATTGGTGTTGAGCGCCATCGTTGTGCTGCCTTCGGCACGCAGGGCATTGACGATCAGCGTATCCAGTTCGGCAACGGGGATACCGGTCCAGCGGTGCAGTCGGATCATTCGCTGCAAGCGGGCCAGACGTTCATGGGATACGTTGGTAAAGGTCTTCGCTGAATTGAGAAACGCCAGGGCTGGTGTCGAGGCCGGCCAGTTGATGTAGGCGGCCCCATAATTGGAATGATTGGAGGATGGGCCGTTGGTTGAAGGACGAGAGCGGTAGGTGCCTTGCGCCAGCAGTTGCTCCAGCTGGTCGGTCGTCAGCCCGGTGCGTGTCTTGAAGAACTCGGGATCATCCAGCAGATTGATATTTTCAATGCCATAGCTTTTCCTCAGGACGCCGATGTTGGCATCCGGACCGGGCGGCTCGATCAGGAGTTTCTGCTGCTCTGGACTGAGCCCGGACAGCAGCTTTTGTGCCTCGATACGGGATTGTGAAACGACCCCGTAAACGGTGTCGCCTGGGGCAAACGGCAACTTCAGGCTCACCCGATAATTCAACGCGCCGAGCGTGGGTTTGTTTGCGCCCAGCCCAAGCAGGCACTGGTGATGATGCAGGTCGTAGGGCAGGGAGAAGGGGTAGTGTTCGCTGGCCAGTACTTCGTGAACGGTCTTGCCGGTGGCTGCCAGGTGCGCCTCGATCTGGGTGCGCAAGGTTTCATTGACGATGCCTAGCATCGGTTGGGCAACGAAGGTGCTCTGCCGATTGAGCCCCAGATTCTTGAGATCCGGGCGCCGTTGTTCCAAGGTGATTTTGTCGGTGGACGGGGAGGCCTTTTCCAACTGCCCGGCAAACAGATACAGCGCCCGCAGATAGGCCACGGGCGAGTCGAATGCTGCGATATCACCTTCCTTGCAGAACTGATCCCAATTCTCGTTGAACAGCGCCTGATAGCGGGTGGACTCCGATATCGTGTTCGAGCCCAGACTGCGGCGCACGCGCTGGCTGGTGTCGCTGGAGGATATTAGCTGCTCTTGATACAGGCGACTGATCTGGCCGGCATAGCACGCCGCGTTGTCATAAACCTGCCCGGCATCCACGTCCGTGTGCTTGCCAAGCTCAAGGGCGAACTGTGTCTTGCCCATGCGCATGACGTCGAAAACCGAGTTCAGCCCCATCCGCTGCAGGGCGGTTCTGAAGTCGGTGTTGGTGTAGTCCTTGCCGGTGGGGGCTTCGATGAGCCTGTGCAACAGAGAGTCGTCGCTTACGTCCATGTGTTGTCCATCTCCTGTTCGAACGAAATATTCGGGTTCAGGAAACCGTACAGGAGCGCGCAATAAAAGGCGGTAGGACGAGGGCGGAGGATTTGTACGAAAGGGCGATGCGTGGGCTGGATTCGCTCGGCAGGCATGGCCGATGCGCAAATTGCAGCTATTTGCCGTACTCACGGCGCTCTGATTGCAACTCGCAATACCAAGGATTTCGAGTTTCCAGGTGTTGAAGTTATCAATCCCTGGAACGCTTGAGTCATGGCTTCACGGCAAGCGCCCATTCCCCCGCCGGAAACGAGCGCTTGTCAGGCTCAAACCCTGAAGTGACTCACCATCATCTGCAACTGATTGCCCAACCGCGCCAGTTCAACACTGGACGCAGCGGTTTCTTCGCTGGCGGCGGCGGTCTGTTCGGAGACGTCGCGCACGTTGATGATGCTGCGGCTGATTTCCTCGGCCACGGCGCTTTGCTGTTCGGCGGCTGCGGCGATCTGCTGGTTCATCGACTGGATGTTCGACACCGTGCGGGTGATGTTCCCCAGTGACACGCCGGCCTTGCGGGTCAGGGCCACGCTGCTGTCGGTCAGGTTGCGGCTGTTGTTCATCACAGCGGCCACTTGTTGGGTGCCATTTTGCAGGCCGGCCACCAGGCCTTCGATTTCCTCGGTGGACTTCTGCGTGCGCTGGGCCAGGCCACGAACTTCGTCCGCCACCACGGCGAAACCACGGCCCGCTTCACCGGCGCGTGCCGCTTCGATGGCGGCGTTGAGGGCCAGCAGGTTGGTCTGTTCGGCCACGGCCTTGATCACGTCCATGACGCTGCCGATCTTGTCGCTTTCCTGTTGCAGCACGGTCATGGCGTCGGTGGAACGCACCACTTCGCTGGCCAGGCGTTCGATCTGGGCGATGGCTTCGCTGACCACCTGGTCGCCGGCACGGGCTTCGCCGTCTGCGGCGGCGGCTGCTTGGGAGGCTTCTTCGGCATTGCGCGCCACTTCCTGGACCGTGGCGGTCATTTCGTGCATGGCGGTCGCAACCTGGTCGGTCTCGACTTTCTGGCTGTTGACCCCGGCACTGGTCTGCTCGGTCACGGCGGACAGTTCTTCGGCGGCGCTGGCGATCTGGGTCACACCATCGCGGATGCCGCTGATCAGGTCGCGCAGGGTCACGCCCATACGGGCGATGCCTTGTTGCAGCACGCCCAGTTCATCGCGACGGGTGACGATGACCGTGTGCGACAGGTCGCCACTGGCGATGCGTTCAACCACGGCCAGGGTTTCGCGCAGCGGACGGGTAATCTGGCGCGTGATGATCACGGCCGCAATGATGCCCATCAGTAACGCCAGCAAGGTGCTGGTCAGTTGCAGGGTGCGCGCCTGGGCGCTTTCGGCGTCGCGGCGGTCGAGTTGGATCTGGTACAGCTGCTCGCTCAGGGAAACGATGCTCGCGCCCTGGTCAGTCATTTCCTTGCGCGCCTGGACCACATCGGCGGTGGCCAGCTTGAAGGCCTGCAAGGCGCTGCGGTATTGGCCCAGGGCGTTTTCCAGCTGGCGCAGTTCATCTTGGCGGGTGCTGGAGAAATGCTCATTCAACGGTTTGAGCGAAGCAATGGCGGCGTCCAGTTGGGTAACGGCCTTGCGTTCGGTATCGGCGTTGCTGTTGGCGGTGTAGCCGCGCACTTCATAGCGGGCCAGCATGAACGCCTGCTTGGCTTGGGTGATGGCCTGGAACTGGGCGAAGCGTTCATCGCTCAGAGCCATCTGCCGCACGTCGGTATCGATGGTCTCGATCAGCTTGTAGGCGATCTCGGCGTTCGCGCCCATGGCGTCACGGGCGGTGTTGCCGGTGCGATAGGCACCGCGCATTTTGTTCAGGGAAACCTGATAGGCGCTGATGACTGCGCTCTGCTCCTTGAGCAGTTTGACGTTTTCCGGGCTCTTGAAACTGCTGAGCAGCGCGTTCTGTTGCGCCACGAAACCGTCGAGGGTGGTCTGCACATTTTGTGCGGCAGTCTCGTCGCCATTGGTCAGCATGTATTGCAGGCGCGTAACCCGCAGCTTGGTCAGGCTGGCGTTGAGCTGGGTGATGTCGCTCATCCAGTTGCTACGGTCGATCAGACCGCCAAGGCTGGTCCAGCTGGTCAGGGCCAGCAGGCAGGTCAGTACCAGCACCAGGCCAAAGCCAAGGCCTAATTTCATGTTGACGCTAATGTTGCCAAACCAGCTATTCATCAAATTCCTCCAGGAACGTTGTGCTGCTTGATCATCGATTGGCTGGAAGATTGTTGTTGTTAAGAGCCAGCAAAAACCTGTAACAGGGCTATATCGGCCACCAAACCTGGATCTGTAAATTTTTTTCCGGCTATCGGGATTGCTGGGTATTGAGGTGCATGCCAAGCTTTTTTTCACATTCGTTTCACTGCCTGCCAACGTCGGTCTCTCTACTGTCGCGCCATCGAATGACTGGGTGGATGCCGTCGGGGCGGCTTGATGTGGAACTGAGACTGAGCCTTTTCGGCCTGACGCGTTCGATCGATACGCGCCGGTTTGCCCGTCACCGAAACACTGTGGTGGCCTTGGCGGCGGCACTGTTGGTGATCCCGTTGACCCTCTGGCTGCTGAGCCCGGCAGCGATACCGGATCTGGCCCACGGCAACGTCGCCGGCGCCCGGGCGTTGGCCGATGGTTGGGCCAAGGGCGAGATGATCGTGCTGGTGCGCCATGTCGAACGCTGCGACCACGCCAAGGCCGCGTGCCTGAATGATCGCGAAGGCATCACTGACCGAGCCCGTGCCGTTGCGGTGGACCTGGGCTCGCGGTTCGAGCAACTGGGCCTGGACAACGCCGACCTCTACAACAGCCCGCTGGTCCGTGCGGCCCAGACAGCGGGCTACATGTTCAACAAGGTGAGTGCGGGTGACGACTGGCTGATCAATTGCCGCCACGACCTTCTACGTAATGCCCTGGCCCATAAAGTCGCCGGGCGCAACCTGATTCTGGTTACCCACAGCGAATGCATGCAGGCGTTGGAAACCGCGCTCCAGCGGCCAACCTCGACGTTTGGCTACGGCGCATCGCTGTTCGTCTCCACCGCCCAGCCACATGCGCCGCAGTTGCTCGGTTTTATCGAAGCATCTGACTGGCGATCGATGGCGTTTAAGTGATTTTCCCCACGTTTAGGACCGCCCATGCTGACGTCTGCTCGCGCCCGTTTCTACGGGCTCAATCTTGGAATTCCCCTGGTCTGCGCGGCAGTGGTGTTCTTGCTGTTCGACATGACTCGCATCGATATCGCCTTCAGCGATTTATTCTACGACCCGCTGCACCAGGTCTTTCCGTTGGAGCACGTGCGGCTGTTCGAGAAAATCACCCATAAGTGGGCCAGGATCATCCCGAACTGGACCGGCGAGGCGGCGATTATCGGGGCGCTGTTGTCGTTTGTCTGGCCGATCTTCAAGCCAGAAAAGCGCCCGGGATTACTTCGCTTGCTGGAGAAGACCCGTTTGGCCACGCCGTTGCGTTTTGCCCACAAGCATCGGCGCGATTTTCTCTATGTGGTCTTTGCATTTTCCCTCAGCACCGGGGTCATTCATTACCTCAAAGGTCACACCAGCGTGTATTGCCCGGTGGAAACCACCCAGTACGCTGGCAAGATCGAGCACAAGGAATGGTTCCAGAACTTCAATCTGTTGAAAGTCGCCGGTGATGGGCGCTGCTGGCCAGGCGGCCACGCGTCTGGCGGCTTCACGATGCTGGCGTTGTATTTCGTGGCCCGCCGTTACCGTTGGCGTCATTCCAAAGCGGTGATGTATGGGGCGCTGGCCCTGGGGTTCGTCTACGGCACGACGCGGGTCTTGCAGGGTTGGCACTACATGTCGCACACGTTCTGGGCGGGGATTTTCGTCTGGTTGAGCTGTTGGCTGATGGCGCTGATGTTTTATGGACGGGTGGTCCTGGCGCAGCCGGTGTTGACGCGACGTCCGGTCACTATCGGGCCAGCCGTACCCGAGTTGGGTAACGCGCAATCGCCGGCTTGAATGGCAGGCAAAAAAAAGCCCGCGGGAGGGCGGGCTAAAACCTTAGTTTCTTGAATGAGCGAGGGGACTTTACCCAATCACACGGGGGTGTGGGGTGAAGAAAAGTTCATGAGGCCGCCTCCTTGCCAGGCCTCATGCCCTCGGACTCTGTTCACCGAAGCTCAAACCGATCCAGGTTCATCACCTTGACCCACGCGGCGATGAAGTCTTTGACGAACTGCTCCTGGGCATCCGAGCTGGCATAGACTTCGGCCAAGGCCCGTAGCTGCGCGTTGGAGCCGAAGACCAGGTCGACGCGAGTGCCGGTCCATTTGACTTGGCCGGTCTTGCGGTCACGGGCTTCGAAGGTTTCCTGGGTATCGGAGAGCGGTTTCCATTCCACGCCCATGTCGAGCAGATTGACGAAGAAGTCGTTGGTCAACGCCCCTGGCCGTTGCGTAAAGACGCCGTGCGCGGTGTGGCCGACATTGGTATCAAGTACTCGCAGACCGCCGATCAATGCTGTCATCTGCGGTGCGCTAAGGGTCAGCAGCTGTGCCTTGTCGATCAGCAGCGCCTCGGCGGATACGCGGTACCTGCCCTTGAGGTAGTTGCGAAAGCCATCGGCGATGGGCTCCAGAAAACCGAACGACTCGACATCCGTCTGCTCCTGGCTCGCGTCCATGCGCCCCGGCGAGAACGGTACCGTCACGCTGAGCCCGGCATTTTTCGCCGCCTGTTCAATGCCAGCGCTGCCGCCGAGCACGATCAGATCCGCCAACGAGATCTTCTTGCCGCCGGACTGGGCGGCGTTGAACTCGTTCCGGACCTTTTCCAAGGTCGCCAGCACCTGAGCCAGTTGTTCCGGCTGGTTGGCGGGCCAATCTTTCTGCGGGGCCAGGCGCAGGCGTCCACCGTTGGCGCCGCCGCGTTTGTCGGAACCGCGGAAGGTGGATGCCGCGGCCCAGGCAGTGGACACCAGCTGTGAAACCGACAGGCCAGAGGCCAGCAGCTTGCCCTTGAGGGCGCTGACGTCGCCGTCGTTGACCAGGGCATGGTCAACCGCCGGGATAGGGTCTTGCCACAGCAGTTCTTCATTGGGCAGTTCCGGGCCCAAATAGCGCGAGAGCGGGCCCATGTCGCGGTGGATCAGCTTGAACCAGGCGCGGGCGAAGGCGTCGGCCAACTGATCTGGGTTCTCCAGGAAACGCCGCGAGATCTTCTCGTAGATCGGGTCGAAGCGCAGCGCCAGGTCGGTGGTCAGCATCGTTGGGTTACGCCGTTTGGACGGGTCGTGGGCATCGGGGATGATGCCGGCGCCTGCGCCATTTTTTGGTGTCCATTGGTGCGCACCGGCCGGACTTTTGGTCAATTCCCACTCAAAGCCAAACAGGTTTTCCAGGTAATTATTGCTCCAGCGGGTGGGCGTGGTGGTCCAGGTCACCTCCAGGCCGCTGGTGATGGTGTCGGCGCCTTTGCCGGTGCCGAAACTGTTCTTCCACCCCAGGCCTTGCTGTTCCAGGCCTGCGGCTTCGGGTTCGGCACCGACATTGTCCGCGGGCCCGGCGCCGTGGGTCTTGCCGAAGGCGTGGCCACCGGCAATCAGCGCCACGGTTTCTTCATCGTTCATGGCCATGCGGGCGAAGGTTTCGCGGATATCCAGCCCGGCAGCGACCGGGTCCGGCTGGCCCTCGGGGCCTTCCGGGTTAACGTAGATCAGCCCCATCTGCACCGCTGCCAGCGGGTTCTCCAGGTTGCGTCCCTGGTCGGTACGGCTTTCTTCGTTGCCCGGTTCGGCCACCAGTTGTCCTTCACCGGGATCCTGCATGGCGGCTTTATCCGGTTTGCCGTAGCGGACATCGCCGCCCAGCCATTTGTTTTCGGAACCCCAATAGACGTCTTCATCCGGTTCCCAGACGTCCGCACGACCACCGGAAAAACCGAACGTCTTGAAGCCCATGGACTCCAGCGCGACGTTGCCGGTGAGGACGATCAGGTCGGCCCAGGAGATGTTGCGGCCATACTTCTGCTTGATCGGCCAGAGCAGCCGACGGGCCTTGTCGAGGCTGACGTTGTCCGGCCAGCTGTTGAGCGGGGCAAAACGCTGCTGGCCGGAACCTGCCCCACCGCGCCCGTCACCGGTGCGGTAGGTGCCGGCACTGTGCCATGCCATGCGCACAAAGAGCGGCCCATAGTGGCCGAAGTCCGCCGGCCACCAGTCCTGGGAGTCGGTCATCAGCGCCCGCAGATCTTCCTTCAGTGCTTGAAAATCCAGGCTTTTGAAGGCTTGGGTGTAGTTGAAGTCCTCGCCCATGGGGTCGGACAGCGACGAGTGCTGGTGCAGGATCTTCAGATTCAGTTGGTTCGGCCACCAGTCGCGGTTGGTCGTGCCACCGCCGGCGGCGTGATTGAACGGACATTTCGATTCGTTTGCCATGAGGAGCTACCTTTGGTCGTGTTCATCCAGCTATCCGGCCCGGTCGGGCTTTTTTAGCGGTAGGTGAAATCAAGGACGTAGGGCAGGGCTCACTGTTCGCTCAACTGATCGTCATGACCACGCGCAACGTGAGAGCGGTCTAGTTGCCAGTACGGTGGCCCACGGCAAGCCCAGTACGTTTCTGAACGTTTCGTATCTCTTGTCAGGTTCAGGTCTCAATGGGCCGGATTACACCAGCCTGAATTAAGGCTAGCCCCCCTCTGCCAGATAGCTAATAGGCGCAGTATTAACGGTCGATAGGGACAATCTTTTATCGGGCCCCAGAGGTGAGGCAGATGATATGAGTGGCGCCTGCCGTGACGGACCCAATAATGAATAAATGCCCGCGCAGCACGGCCTTCCATGAAGCGGGTCATGCCCTGGCCTTCTGGTGGAACGGCCAACCGATAAAACGCATCACCGTGCGTACCAAGGCCCAAGCCTGCACGGGGCCTCTGTTCGACCTGTGTGGTAACCCCCTGTACGCAGAAGGGATGGTGGAAGCGGATTACCTTGTCCCGCGCCCGGCCTTCAACGCTCCGGGAATCGCTGAATACCTGCCCTCGATGGTCGATGCCATTGAACGCGACCTGCTCCATTGCTTCGCGGGGCCCGTGGCCGAGGCGGTCTACCGGCACCGCAGGTCCGACCGGTTGATCAGGGGCAGCGGCCGGGGAGACCTGGACCGGGGGCTCGAATTGATCAGCCTGCTGCCGCCGCGCAAGCTACTTGATGCCGAATCCCAGGCCATTGCCCGCTGCAGCTGTCTGGTGCATCGCTACTGGCCGGCTGTCAGCGCCGTGGCGGGCTTTCTGCAAGAGCACGGCACGGTTGAGGGGAGCGCCGTCACAGCGCTGCTGTGCGAGATGACCGGGGAGCGACCGATGTTGCTTGGCCATCAAGTGGCAAGCCTCGACTCGTGATCAAGGCGTTGCCACTGGCCCTATCCGACACGGATGAAAGCCACTGCTCGCTAGCGCTTCACCGTTTCCTCAAGAGAGAAACGCCCCAGTGGGTTTTGCTGGAAGTGCTCGATGTTCTTGCGCGAAATATTGATGTACGGGCTGTAGTAGAGATCGATCCAGTTGACGTCCTGCTTGGCGATCGCCTGAAGGTCGGTATACATCTGCTTGCGCTTGGTCGGGTCCACTTCTACCCGCGCGGCCGCGACCAGATCCTTGACCTTGTCGTTCTTGTAGCGGGTCATGTAATTCATGTTGGTGTCATGCCCCAGCACGAAGGTGGTCTTCTGGTCCGGGTCGAGGATGTCGTTGGTCCAGTACATCACGGACAGATCGTAATCGCCGTCGATCAGCATTTGCCAACTCTGGGTCGGGTCGACTTTCTGTAACGTGGCTGTCACGCCGACCGCTGCGAGCTGTTGCTGGACCAGCACAGCGATCTGCTCGTCGGCTTCATTGCCCGCATTGACCACATAATTGAGCTTCAGGCCTGAGGCGCCTGCATCCGCCAGCATTTTCCTGGCTTTTTCCGGGTCGTACGGGCGCTGCAGATTATCGGCATTGTGATAAAGCGCGCCTTTAGGGATGTAGGAATAAGCCACTTGGCCATGGCCGAAGGTCACGGTATCGACCAGGGATTTTTTGTTGATCGCAAGGTCCAGGGCCTGACGTACTTCAGGCTTGCCCAGCAGTCCGTGCTCATGGTTGATCAGCAGATGGTCCTCGCGGGTGGAGGGATCCATGTGCACGACCAGGTTGGGATCTTTCTTCAGGGTTTCGACGCGCGAGAAGGGCACGAAGATCGCCGAATCCAGTTCACCGGCCTGTACCTTCAGCATCCGCGTATTGTCATCCGGGATGGAGATCCATTCCACGCCATCCAGGCTCACCTTGTCGGCCTGCCAGAAGTTGGGGTTTTTCTCCAGCATCACGCGATCACCGCGTAGCCACTCCTTGACGATAAAGGCGCCAGAGGCAACGGGGTCCTGGGCGTAGGCTTCCTCACCCATTTTTTCCATGGCCTTTTGCGACAGGATGGAGACGTTGGGCAATGCCAGCTGCGCGAGGAAGGGTACTGAAGGGCCCGTGAGTGTCACCACCAGTGTCTGCGGGTCGGTTGCTTGGGCCTTGTCGATAATCTTGTAGGAGTCGCTCCACAGCGACCCTTTGTTGTCGCGAATGCGCAACAGACTGAACGCTGCATCGCTGGCGGTAATCGGTGAGCCGTCGGAGAACTTGGCCGAGCGTAGTTTGAAGGTATAAGTCAGGCCATCGTCGGAAACGTGCCAGCTTTCGGCCAGCCCCGGTACCAGCTTGGTGCCGGTGTTGTCGACGCGCACCAATACGTCGTAAACATTGGAGAACACCCAGTTATCACGGTTCTGCGCGCTTTTGATCGGGTCGAACGTCGTACTTTCTTCACGGCAACCGATGGTCAGCACGCCCGCAGCCTGGGCGACACCGGCCGCCAGGGTACAAACGGTCAACGTCGCGGCGGTCAGCAACTTCAAATGTTTCGATCGCATGGTCAAACTCCCTATTGATGAATGTTTTTTTAGAGCAATGGCTCTCCGAGCACACAGCTATAACGATGTCCATTGATGTCATGGATGGGGGGCGGCGTTTTTGCGCAGATGGGTTGTGCATACCGGCAGCGCGGGTGAAAAGCGCAGCCGGATGGAAGGTTCAGGGGGCTGGGGGGCTCGCCAGGCAGGGGGGCGCTCAGCAACGATCGAGTCGGGTCGATGTGTGGAATGGACTGGATCAGCGCGACGGTATAGGGATGCCGCGGGCTGCTGAACACGGCCTCCGTGGGCCCTTGCTCGACGATCTCGCCGAGGTACATCACGGCGACCCGATCACATAGCCGCCGAACGATCGCCAGGTCATGGGCAATGAACAGAATCGCCAGGTTCATGCGCTGCCGCAGCTCCAGCAGCAGGTTGATGATCTGTCCCTGGATGGAAACGTCCAGCGCGGCCACGCATTCATCGGCGATGATCAACCGTGGCTCGATGGCCAGTGCCCGAGCGATTCCCACACGTTGGCATTGACCGCCACTCAACGAACCCGGTTTGCGGTTGGCCAGCTCCGGCCGCAGGCCGACCAGGGTCAGCAATTCATCGACCCGATGGCGAATCAGCGATGCAGGGATCGCACATCGCACTCGCAGCACTTCAGCCAGGGTGTCGCCAATGCTCAATCGCGGATTGAGGGCGGTATAAGGATCCTGGAAAATCATCGCGGTTTCGTGGCGCAATCGCTCGATGTCGATCCGCTTGCCTTGAGCCATATCCACGCCATCGAACAGGATTTGTCCGGCGCTGACGTCAGTGAGGCGCAAGATGGCCCGACCCAGGGTACTCTTGCCGCTGCCCGACTCACCCACCAACCCAAGCACTTCCCCGGTGGCCAGACTCAGCGATACACCGTTGACGGCTTTCACCCATTGCCTGTTGATCCCGAACGGACCACTGCCAGGGGCGGCGAAGCGCACCTGTAGATCCTTCACTTGCAACAGGGTCATGACGAGGCCCCCTCAGGCAGCGGGTAATGGCAGGCGATTCGGTGTGTCTCGGTCGTGACTTGCATCTGTGGCAACAGCCGCGTGCACTGGCTGCCCTGCTGAAGGCAGCGTGGATTGAAGCGGCAACCGGTGGGCAGCGCATCCAGCAGAGGCGGCTGGCCGGCGATGGTTTTGAGCATGGCATGGCCGGTGCTGGTAGCCGGTTGGCAGTCGATCAGGGCCGCCGTATAGGGATGTCGGGGATGAGCCAGCAGATCAAGCTTGGTGCCGTGCTCGCAGAGCCGACCGGCGTACATCACCGCGATCGAGTCACAGGTCTGGGCGACGACCCCCAGGTCGTGGGTGATCATGATGATTGACAGGCCACGTTGGTCGCGCAAATCCAGGAGCAGGCGCAGGATCTGTGCCTGTACCGTGACATCCAGGGCTGTGGTCGGCTCATCGGCGATCAGCACCTGAGGGTTGCAACCTAATGCCACGGCGATCATGGCGCGTTGACGCATGCCACCGGAAAACTCATGGGGATAACTGTCGACCCGCCGTAGCGGATCGGGAATGCCCACCTGGCGTAACACATCAATGGCCTTCGCCCGAGCTTCACGTTTGGACGCCCCCTGATGCAGGCGTATGCCCTCGCCGATCTGTTCGCCGATACGCATCAACGGGTCAAGATGACTGCCGGGATTCTGAAAAATCATCCCCAGCCGCCGACCTCGTATGCCCCGCATGCCGGCTTCATCCAGCGACAGCAGGTCCTCACCGGCAAGGCGTACGGCCTTGCCCTGGACCCGGAGGTTTGAAGAGGGTAGCAAGCGCATCAAGGCCCGGCAGGCCATCGTCTTGCCTGAGCCGCTTTCACCCACCAGACCGAGGATTTCGCCTTCGGCCAGGTCAAATGACACACGATCCACCAGCGTGACTTCGCCCTCACCGTGGCCGGCGATTACGCTGAGGTCCTCGACGTGCAACACCGGTGTACTCATGGACGCTCTCCGAGGTGCTCGGCGACACCGTCGGCCAGCAGACTGAAGCCCATGGCCAGGGTGACGATCGCCAGTCCCGGGAAGGTGCAGATCCACCAGGCGTTGGTGATAAAACTCTGGCCCTCGGCGACCATCGTGCCCCACTCGGCGGTGGGGGGCTGAACCCCCAGGCCGAGGTAGCTGACCGCCGCCCCATTGAGCAGTACCAGCACCGCGTCGGACATGGAGAACACGATCGAACCGAACATGGCATTGGGCAACAGGTGCCGAAACAGAATGCGTCCATGACCGAAGCCCAGGCTTTTTGCTGCCAAGGCGAAATCGCTTTCCTTGAGCACCAGAATCTGCGAGCGGATCAGCCGTGCATAGGACACCCAACCCACCAAAGCCATCGCAATATAAAAACTGCTCAGGCCGGGGCCGAGGATGGCCATGATTGCCAACATCAGCACCAGGAAGGGGAAGGCCAGAATAATATCGATCAGGCGCATGCAGATCGTGTCGAACCGGCCACCGATATAGCCGGCCAAGGCGCCGACGCAAGTGCCGATCAAGAACGGGAAAATCACCCCGATCACGGAAATCTGCAAGTCGATGCGCGCGCCCCAGATCACTCGGGAAAGAACGTCGCGACCGAAATTATCCGTGCCGAAAGGATGGGTCAGGCTCGGCCCCAGCAGGCGGATATCGGTGTTCTGGGCAATCGGATCGAAGGGCGCGACCCAGGGGGCCAAGAGAGCGAGCAACAGCCAGCCAAACAGAATCGCCAGACCCAGCACGGTGGCCGGGCGACCGTTGCGCAAGCCGAAACGCAGCGCAAGACGCCAGGCGGGACTGAGGGTCTGGCCGCTCATCGCATGTTCACCCGCGGATCAATCATCACGGTCAGCACATCGGCGAGAAAATTGACCGTGACGGTGGCGAGGGCCAGCACCATGGCCACGCCCTGGACCACCATGTAGTCACGGGTAAAGATGCCGCGTACCAGCAATTGGCCGATGCCGGGAATGGCAAACAGACTTTCGATGACCACCGTGCCGCTGATCAACCAGCCGATGTTCACCGCCAGCAGGTTGACCGCCGGCACCAGGGAGTTGGGCAGCACATGCCGATGAAATATCGCCCGCTCGGACAGGCCCCGGGCCCGTGCGGCGGTGGCATGATCGGCTTGTAGCTCCATGAGCATGCTGGCGCGCAGATTGCGCACCAGAACGGCGGAGAGTGCCAAGGCAATGGTCAGGCACGGCAAAATCATGTGATGCAGTTTGTCCCACCCTGTACGTCCATAGCCTGAGACCGGGAACAGCCCCAACTGCACGCTGAGCAGCAGGATCAACATGATGCCTAGCCAAAACGCCGGCATGCCGAGCCCTGCCGTGGTGAACAGACGAATCAGGTGATCCTGCCAGCCGCCCTTGTTGCGCGCCGCCACCGTTGCCAGCGGCACGGCAATCAGCAGCGCCAGCAGTACGCTGCCGAGCACCAGGAACAGGGTTGGCTCAATGCGGGTACTGATCAACTTCAAGGCATCGACTTTGTAGAGCAGCGATTGGCCGAGATCGCCTTTGAGCAGGTTCTTGAGAAAGTAGAAGTACTGCATCCACAGCGGCTGGTCGAGACCGTACTGGGCACGAATCCTGATCAGCGCCTCCGGTGTGCTGCGCGAGCCCAGCAGTGCCCGGGCGGGATCCCCGGGAATTGAGCGCACAAGCACAAAGGTGATCATGCTGATGCCAAACAGCACCGGCAATAGCTGTAGCGGGCGCGACAGTATGAAACGGTAGCGCGCCAGGTTCATGGGTTAGTTCCGATGGCGGTGCAGAAAATCCAGCAGGACTGGAAAATAGGCTTGGGGCTCTTCGTAGAAGGGCATGTGGCTGCTGTTGGGGAACACATTCAGTTGTACATCCTTGAGCGCCATTTTCATGCGCATTGCGCAGGCTGGCGTCAGTTCATCATGTTGACCGGTGGTGATCAGCACGGGCATTTCGAAGCCGGCCATCTGCTCGATGCGATTCCAGTCCTTGAGATTGCCGGTATAGAGAAATTCGTTGGGGCCTTGCATGGTCATGTAGGGCCCCATGTTCCAGTCGCCCAGGGAACGTGTCACCGGTGCTGGCCACTCGTCCAGACGGCAGACATGGCGATAGTTGAGCAGGGTGATGGCCGCCTGGTATTGCGGATGATCCAGGGTGCCCAAGGCTTCATGGCGCTGCATCATCGCGACGGTCTCACTGCCCAGGGCCGCCCGTAGACGCTCGAGCTCCCGGGACAGGTGAGGGATATCGCCGGCGGTATTTTCCAGGATCAGGGTTTTCAGCGATTGGGGATGATGAATGGCGTACTCGATCGCCAGCCAGCCACCCCAGGAGTGCCCTAGCAGGTGCACTTTGCCCAGGTCGAGGGCTTGGCGGACGGTCTCTACCTCCGCCACATAACGGGTGATGTCCCACAGGGATTCGTCAGTAGGCCTGGCCGAGGCACCGGTACCCAACTGATCGAAAGCGATGACCCGCAAGCCCTTTTCCTTGAGCCAGCCGTGGCTGTCACGCAGATAATCGCAAGGCAATCCCGGGCCGCCATTGAGGCACAACAGCACCTCGTCGCCGTCGCCAAAGCCATAGGCCACCAGATGATGACCGTCGACTTCCAGGTCGTATCGCTGGTCCGGCTCGATCTCACGCCACATCATTGCTCTCCTGCCCAGGTGCCGCTCTTTGGCTAAACCTTACCGAGGAAGCTACGTGCCCATAAGCTAGCAATTCTTATAGGTTTGATCTGGCATTCCCTCGCTCAGGCGTGGCATTCTACTTGCACGATTTCAGGATTGAAATTAATAAGGGAGCTGAATGGATGCAGGCCAAGCTGTCTGACTTCAATACCCGTCTTTTGTCTGGCAGGAGCCTGGACGAGCAGATGGATAACGCCCTGGGGATGGCCCAGGCGTTAGGCTTTGAAGCCTTGGTGTACGACTACAGTCCGGTGCCGCTGGATCATGATGGGGCACTGATCACCCCGACTGTGCTGAAGTTGCGCAATACCCCCCGTGATTGGCACTCGCTCTGGTGTGAAGAAGGTTATTACCAGATCGACCCCGTCCAGCATCTGGCAATCAATGCCATTTCTCCTTTTGTCTGGTCCTATCGACCGGAGGCCGACACGGTGCTGCAGCCGTTCATCGGCCAGAGTCATGCACCGGTCGTGAGCTATCTGCAGGATTCGCGCATGACCTGTGGCGTGACGGTGCCGATGCATTTGCCCAAGGGCGGCTTTGCGACATTGACCGGGCTGCGCGCCGATACGAAGGGCAGCACCCTGCAGGATGTCCGGCAGACGCTGGGCGACTTCAGCCTGATTTCCCATGCCCTGCAAGAGGCGGCTTTTCCGCTGCTCGTCAAGGAAGCCCGCACATGCCCGGTTCGCCTGACCAAACGCGAGCGTGAGTGCTTGAGATTAGCCGCTGAGGGGTTGACGGCGGCGGACATTGCCAGGCAACTCAATCGCTCCTTGGCCACCATCACCCTCCACCTGACTTCTGCAATGCACAAGCTCGGCGCCAGGAATCGGGTCCAGGCCGTGGTCAGGGCAGTGCATTATCGGTTGCTCGATAGCTGAAGTCGGGCAAAAACCTATCTGTTTCTCTAGTTATTCCGCCGGCCAGTCCCCGGTATCGTGTGCCGCAGGATTTCTAGGGGGCGGCACGAAATGGATCTTCCCGTAACACACGAAGGCTTTGCACCTTTTGGTCCGTATCAGACCTGGTATCGCATCACTGGCGATTTCAGCAGTGGCCGTACGCCGCTGCTGATCCTGCATGGCGGCCCGGGCTGTACACACGATTATGTCGATGCTTTCAAGGATATTGCCAACAGTGGCTATCCGGTGATTCATTACGACCAACTGGGTAATGGGCGTTCCACCCATCTTCCGGAAAAAGACCCCTCGTTCTGGAACGTGGCGCTCTTTCTCGATGAGTTGGGGAACCTGCTGGATCATCTGGGCATTCGCGACAATTACGCACTTTTGGGGCAATCCTGGGGCGGCATGCTGGCCAGCGAACACGCGGTGCTCCAGCCTGCGGGCTTGCGCGCGCTGATCATCGCCAACTCCCCGGCGGACATGTCCACCTGGCTCCTTGAAGTCAATCGCTTGCGCCAGCTTCTACCCATTGAGGTGCAGCAAACACTGCTCAAGCACGAGCGGGCTGGAACCTTGACGTCTACCGAGTACTTTGAGGCCGCTCGGGTTTTCTACGACCGTCATGTCTGCCGTGTCACGCCCTGGCCCGACGAAGTCGCCCGTACCTTTGCCCAGATCGATGCCGATCCTACCGTTTATCACGCCATGAATGGCCCCACCGAGTTCCATGTCATCGGCAGCATGAAGGACTGGTCCATCACCGATCGTTTGTCTCGCGTCAGGGTGCCAACCCTGTTGATTTCAGGCCGATACGATGAAGCGACGCCGTTGGTGGTCAAACCCTATGTGGATCATGTTCCCGACATTCGCTGGGCGTTGTTCGAGCACTCCAGCCATATGCCCCATATCGAGGAGCGGATGGCTTGCATGGGAACTGTGGTGAGTTTCCTGGATGAGTGTTTGTAGGCCGTCTGCGCAATCCGAGCCGTCGTTTTTGTTGTTTTTTTCGACGCGTCCTGTGAGACGCGTCTCTTTTTTTGAAAGGAAAATTCCGCTCTCTTGAACCGAAAGCGATATGCAAGGTCTGGTATGCGCGTGGTTTTACGCATCAGCAATGTGAGTGTTTCGTAGGGGTAAGCCGGCATTCGGCTCTTCGTCCGCTTACGAGCTTGCTGTCATATCTGTATCGAGGGATCGAACATGTTCTTACCCGCCCATTGGGCGAGGTTATGCCTGGCTCTGCTGTGCCTTTCTCCGCTAACGCTCGCTTACGCTGCACCCACCCCTGGCGATACAGACCTGATCCGCGAGCGCCAGAATCGCTTGCTCGAAGAGCAGCGTCGACGCCTGGAAGAACTCAAGGACCTGCCCGGCAAGGAAGCTAAGCCGACTCAGCCGACAGCGCCTGTCGATACCCGCTGCTTCCCGATCAAGACCATCGAACTCAAGGGCGCCGACAGCCTTTCGGCCAGTGAGCGCGAGCGGCTGCTCAAGCCCTACGTCAACCAGTGCCTGGGCGTGCCACAGCTTAACCAGCTGCTCAAGGTCATCACCGACCACTACCTGGAAAAAGGCCTGATCACCAGCCGCGCTTATCTGCCGCAGCAGGATCTGTCCAGCGGTCACTTGCAAGTGCTGGTGGTCGAGGGGCGGCTGGAGGGGCTCAAGGGCGCCGAGGGCAGCAAGTTGTCGGACCGCGAGTTGGCGATGGCCTTTCCCGGCAAGACCGGCGACCTGGTCAACCTGCGGGAGATCGAGCAGATGGTCGATCAGCTCAATCGTTTGCCATCGAACCAGGCGACGATGGAGCTGACCCCCGGGCAGAACATCGGCGGCAGTGAAGTGCTGGTCAAGAACACCCCGCAGAAACCTTGGCGCGCCGGCCTGTCGCGGCATAATGATGGCCAGAAGAGTACCGGCGAGCAGCAATGGGGCGCTTCCCTGGACTGGGACAGCCCCCTGGGCCTGGCCGATCAACTGGCCTTGCGCGGCGGCCACGATGCCGTCAGCGATCACCAGAAAACCTCGCGCAACGCCATGCTCTATTACAACCTGCCCTTTGGTTGGTGGAACCTGAGCTACACCTACAGCCAGAGCGAGTACCGCGCCCTGGGCCAGGCCAACGGCTTCAATTTCAAGCAGAGCGGCGACAGCCAGAACCATCAGGTGCGCCTGGAACGGGTGATCCATCGCGACGCCGTGAGCAAGACCTCGCTCAATACCGGCCTTGCGTACCTGCGCACCAACAACTTCATCGAAGACAGCAAACTCGCTGAGAGCAGCAATCGCATCAGCGAGGCGCAGTTCGGCATCAACCATGGGCGGCGAGTCGGCAATGCCTTCGTCAACCTTGATCTGGGCATGCAAGAGGGTATCGGAGCCCTGGATGCTCAGGGCGATCACGACCCGGGGCCTGGGCTACCGGATGCGCGCTATCGCAAATACACCGCCACCCTCAGCTACTTGCAGCCCTTCATGCTGGGCGGCGAGTCCTTCAGCTTCAGCAGCCTGATGACCGGCCAGCGCAGCGAGGATGCGTTGTTCGCCCCGCAGCGCATGAGCCTGGGCGGCCTGTCGTCGATTCGCGGCTACAAAGACCAGACGCTGTCTGGCGACAGCGGCGGCTACTGGCGCAACGACCTGCGCTGGAGCCGCCCGGTGACACTGGAGTGGCTGCGCCCAGTGTTCGCCGAGTACGGCACCAGCCTCGGTTATGACCAGGGCGTGATTCGTGGCAATCGCTACAACGGCGACGAGCACGGGCGCATGTCGAGCAACTCGCTGGAGTTGTTCGCCCGCGGCGAGCACCTGAGCGCCAGCGTGACCTTCGCCCACTCCCTGGAACGTCCGGATGCCCTGACCGAGCGCGAAGCGCCGATCTACTTCCGCGTGGATGTATCTATCTAATTTTTGCTGTAACGAGACCTGATCATGGACGACCGCCAATACGCCTTCCTGGCCCGCCAGCCTTCTGCTGCCCTGAAAACCCGCGACGCCTTCTGGGGCATGCCCAAGCGCGGCCTGGCATTCCTGCTGGCCAACGTCATGTTCTGGCAACCGCTGTGGGCCCAGGCGGACGGGATCGTGGTCAGCGCGCCGGGCACCAGTCTCGGTAAGGCCGGCAATGGCGTACCGGTGGTCAACATCGCCAAGCCCAACGGCAACGGTCTGTCCCACAACCAGTTCAAGGACTACAACGTCGGCAGCAACGGCGTGATCCTCAACAACGCCACCAACCCCGCCCAATCCACACAACTGGGCGGGATCATCCTTGGCAACCCGAACCTCAAGGGCACGGCCGCCAGGGTCATCCTCAACGAAGTCAACGGCGGCAACCCGAGCCAGCTGCGCGGCTACACCGAAGTGGCGGGGCAGTCGGCCCATGTCATCGTCGCCAACCCTTATGGCATCACCTGCAATGGCTGCGGGTTCATCAACACCCCGAAGGCGACCCTGACCACGGGTAAGCCGATCATCGAAAACGGCCAGGTGAACCGCTATCAAGTGGATCAAGGCAGCGTCACCATTGAGGGCGCGGGCCTTAACGCCAACAACGTCGACCGCTTCGAAATCATCACCCGCAGCGCCAAGATCAACGCCGAGATTCAGGCCAAGAACCTGACCATCGTCGCCGGGCGCAACGACGTTAACGCTGGCACCCTGAATGCCACCGCCCGCGTCGACGACGGCAGCGCCAAGCCGGAACTGGCTATCGATTCTTCGGCGTTGGGTGGCATGTACGCCGGCGCGATCAAGCTGGTGGGGACTGAAGCTGGGGTTGGGGTGAAGCTGGACGGCAAGATGGTCGCCAGTGGGGGGGATATTCAGCTTGATGCCAATGGGCATTTGAGCATGGCGCAAACCACGGCGGCGGGTGCCGTCGATATCAAGGCTCAAAGCCTGGAAGCCAAAGGGACGATCTATGCCGGCAGCCATGTCCAAGCGACGACCAAGGGCGCTCTCAGAAACCAGCGCGCCATCGCGGCGCGCGAGAAGGTCACGCTGACCACCGACGGCCAGCTCAACAACCTCGGCATCATCGAAGCGGGCGTCAACGTCGATAACACCCGCAACCAGATTGGCGATGTCGTGCTGACCGCGGCGAATATCGACAACCGCGGGCAGAGCGTCATCGCCAGTCGCGACTTGAAAGCCACGGCCACGCAGACCCTCGACAATCGCGGCGGCACTTTTTCCGCTGGCAAGACCCTGACGCTGGACAGTAAGGACATCGATAACCGCGCCGGCACGCTGGTCAGCCAAGGCGGCATTCAGGCACAGGTCACTGGCGCGTTGGATAACCGTGATAAAGGGATCATCGCCAGTGACGGCGAGCAGACCCTGGTCGCCGGGACGCTAAAGAACAGCGCAGGCGTTATCAGCAGCAACAATCTCCTGACGCTCGAAGCGAAAACCCTGGATAACAGCGGCGGCAAAATTGCGTCCGACGCCGCACTGACCCTTGGTGGCGGCAATGCTGAAAATAGCGGAGGACAAATCACCAGCCAGGGTGATCTCGTTGTCACGCTGAAAAGCTTCAACCAGCAGGACGGCAAGTTGGTCAGCCAGGGGAAACTGACCCTGACCGCAGACCACATCAACAACAGCGCCGACGGCTATATCGCCTCGGTCAAGGCGATGAGCCTGACCGCTTACCAGCAACTGCTCAATAACGGCGAGGCGATCATCAGCACTGAGCAGGGGCTGACGATCAGTGGCGGCGGTCTCGATAACACCAAAGGCAGCCTGCTCAGCCAAGGTGATCTGAAGGTCGATATCACCGGGGATTTCCTCAACCAGAATGGCAGCGCCATCACCCAGGCTGGGAACGTGGATATCGAGGCGAGCAGTCTCGATAACCGTGGCGGTGTCCTTGCCAGTGTCGGCGGTTGGCTGAAAGCCACGCTGGACACGGTGTTGGATAACGGCGAGTCGCTCACCTCGGCCGACGCAGATGGGTTGATCCAGGCACAGTCCGTCGATCTCGATGCGAAACAAGCGGTGCTCAACAATGGCGGGCAGGTTTCGGCTTTGTCCGATGACGTGGATATCACCACCGCCACGCTTGAGAACCGCAACGGTGCAGTGCTCGCCAAACAGGTCTTGACTGTACGCGCTCAGAATCTGGACAACAGCGACGGACGCGCAGCGGCAAACGCCATTGATTTCGGTTTGACCGGGGCGCTGATCAACCAGCGTGGTCTGGTGGAAGGCTCCAATGGCCTGCTGATCCGTGCTGCGTCGGTTGATAACCAGGGCGGTAAGTTGCGCTCGGTGGGCAAGCTGGGGACCGCGACGCTAACGGTTGATCAACTGCTGGACAACCAGGGTGGCATCGTTGAAGCAGCCACCCAGGACCTGTCCCTGCAGATGGCCGACTTCAAGAATGCTGGCGGCAATGTTCGTCATGTGGGCACCGGCACTTTAGGTGTGGACCTCGCCAGGTTCAGCAACATCGGCGGCAGCCTGATGACCTCTGGCACCCTGACCGTCGACGCGGCGCGTTGGGACAACAGCTCGGATATCCAAGCCAATGTCCTGAACCTGAAGGTGGGCCAGCTCAATCAGACCAGTAGCGGCAAGTTGGTCGCGGTGCAAAGCCTCTCGGCCACGGGCGGTACCTGGAACAACGCGGGCACCATCAGCAGCGACGTTGATTTTGATCTGAAGCTGACCGGCGCTTACGTTGGCACCGAAAACAGCCGCCTCAGCAGTGTCGATCAATTCGATCTAAGCGCCGCGAGCCTCGATCTCTCCAGCGGCTCACGCCTGGCTGGCGGTGGCATGACCACCATCACCAGTCTCGGTGCGCTGAATAATGCCGGACGGATCACTGGCGGCGGCAAGTTCTCCCTGGCCGCCACGAGCCTGGTCAATACGGGCACGCTGGGTGGAGCCGACACCGTCGAACTGGTTGCCAACGAAGCCCGTAACGATCGCGGCCTGATCTTCAGCGGCGCGGACATGGCCCTGCGTTTCAATCGCTTCACCAACTATCGTGCGGACGTCTATAGCCTGGGGGCACTGAATGTCGCGGCACGCGATGGCGTCGCTCGCAGCGTGTTGCTGGAGAACATCTCCGGCACCCTTGAGTCGGCAAAGGACATGTCGCTGCGCAGCGACACCCTGATCAATCGCAAGGACGTCTTCTCCACCGTCGATGAGCTGGTGTCGGGCTCCATCAGCGTCACATGCTATGACTGCGGCGGCGATCATCACAACGTCGACTATGTGGCCAGGGAAACCTACCAAAGCACAGTGCTTGAAGATTCTGCCAGCGCCACTCTGATGAGTGGGGCGAAGCTGACCGTTGATGGCTCTGCGGTGACCAACCAATACAGCGTGATGGCCTCGGCCGCCGACCTGTTGATCACAGCGGACAACTTCGCCAACGTTGGCGCCGCTTCCGGTACCAGCGTCAGGACGCGGACCTGGAACACCGGCAGGGTCACCGACGGCACCGACGAGCGTTTCCGCGCCAGGTTCATTGTCCCCTACAACGCCCAGGCCAATCCGAAACAAGTGCCCGTCGATGCGCTCAACAACTTCCGTCAGGTGGGTGACATCACGATTGTGACGCCAGGGGAATCGCTGGCTCCGGCGGTCGTTCAATCGGGCGGTAACATCAGCATCCAGGCTACGCAGCGCCTGGAGAACAACACTGTCGTGAAGTTCCAGGCACCGCTGGCAGGCGCAACCCGGTCAGCGGCCACCGATGTGGCCAACTCCGCGCAGCCAGCGGTCGTGGTGCTCAACCCGCAGTTGCCGCCGGACCTGGCCCAACAACAAGTCAACCCGACCACCATGCCCGGGTTCACCTTGCCGACTGGCGAGAATGGCTTGTTCCGTGTCGTCGACAGCGCGGCCGCAGCGCAAGACAGCCACGACCAGAGTCGGGCCACTGTCCAGGGCTCGGACGCCAGCCGGGTCATCACCGGCCCCAAATACCTGATTGAAACCAACCCCGCGCTGACCGACCTCAGGAAGTTCATGAGCTCGGACTACTTGCTGGATAACCTGGGTTATGACCCCGATACCAGCTGGAAGCGCCTGGGCGATGGTTTGTACGAACAACGCCTGATCCAACAGGCGGTGCTGGCCCGCACTGGGCAGCGTTTCATTGCCGGACAGACCAGCGACGAAGGCATGTTCAAGTACCTGATGAACAATGCCATCGCCAGCAAGGAACAACTGAACCTGGCCCTTGGCGTGACCCTGACTTCGCAACAAGTCGCCGCGCTGACCCACGACATCGTCTGGATGGAAGACCAGGTCGTCAATGGCCAACATGTCCTGGTGCCGGTGCTTTACCTGGCACAGGCCAACAACCGGCTGATGGCCGATGGCGCGTTGATCCAGGGCAAAAACCTCACCCTGATTGCGGGCACCGACCTGAAGAACGCCGGGACGCTGCGTGCCAGCGAGAACCTCTCGGCGGCAGCCGGGAACAACCTGATCAACACGCGCCTGGCCGAGGCTGGCGAGCGGCTCAAGTTGGTCGCGGGCAAAGACCTGGTCAACATGCAAGGCGGCATCCTCAAGGGCAAGGACGTCGACCTGTCGACTTTGACTGGCGATATCCGCAACGACCGGACCATCACCACCCTCGAGAACAGCGGCAAGGGCTTCAGTTCGAAAACCTCCGTTGTCGACAATGCCGCGCGCATCGAGGCCGGTAACAACCTCACCATGCGTGCAGCGGGCGATTTGCTCAACGTGGGCGGCGCGATCACTGCGGGCAACAACGCGGACTTGAGTGCGGGCAAAGACGTCGTCATCTCCGCGGCTCGCGAAGAAAGCGGCTCGATGCGTCAGGACAAACGCCACTTCTGGGAGCAGAGCCAGACTGTTCAGCACGCCAGTGAAGTCAAGGCGGGCGGCAACCTGAACGTCACCGCCGGCAACAACCTGACCGTAGTCGCCAGCCATCTCCAAGCCAAAGGCGATATCAACCTGAGCGGTAACGATGTCGCCCTGATCTCGGCGGCGAACGAGAACTCGAGCGAGTACCGCTACAAGCGCAGTGGCAAGAAGATCAACAAGGAAGAAGACCATGTCTCGCAGCAGGCGACCACCCTCGATGCCGGGGGGGATGTAAGGGTTGCTGCGCGCAATGATCTGTTGATGGTCGCGAGCAAGATTGCGGCGGGTAACGAGGCGTATCTGGTGGCGGGTAAGCAGCTAAGTCTGCTGGCTGAGCAGAATCGTGATTACTCGCTGTATGACATGAAGAAAAAGGGCAGCTGGGGCAGTAAAGCCGCGCGGCGCGATGAGGTGACGCAGCTCACCCATATCGGAAGCGAGATCAACACCGGGGGCGACCTGATGTTGGTCAGCGGTGGCGATCAGACCTATCAAGTGGCGAAGCTGCAAAGCGGCAACGACCTGATCATCGACAGCGGTGGACGCATCACCTTCGAAGGGGTCAAGGACTTCCACGACGAGAGCCATACCAAGAGCAAAAGCGACCTGGCCTGGTACAAGATGAAAGGCGAGGGGCGAACCGACGAAACCTTGCGCCAGAGCGCTCTGGTTGCCCAAGGAAAGTTGGTGATCAAGGCCGTCGATGGGCTGCGCATCGATGTCAAACAAGTCGATCAGCAGAGCGTCAGCCAGACCATCGATGCAATGGTGAAGGCTGAACCGGACCTGGCCTGGATGAAAGAGGCTCAGGCGCGTGGCGACATTGACTGGCGCCAGGTGAAGGAAATCCACGACAGCTTCAAGTATGAGAACTCCGGTCTGGGAGCCGGGGCCAAGATCGCCATCGCGATTTTGATGTCGTTCATCATGGGGCCGGCAGGTTTCGGGCTGTCGGGCACCAATCTTGCGGTCGCCACCAGCCTGAGCACCACGGCGGTCACCAGCACCATTGAGAACAAAGGCAACCTGGGACGTGCGTTGAAGGAAACAGTCAGCGCCGATAGCCTGAAAAGTGCGGCGATTGCCGGTTTTACCGCCTATGCATTCGAATACGCGGACAAAGAATGGTTTACCAGTGCCGACAGCGCCAGTACTACCACTCAAGGTGTCGAGCCGTCGGCGGGTTCAGCGGGTTCGGCATCGAGCGCCAGTAATTCCTCCAAGGATATCTTCCGTTGGAGTAACGCGACTGACACGGCAATCCGCACCACTGGGCGAGCGGTGATCTCCAGCAGTATCTCCACCGCTATCGGTGGTGGCAGCTTGGGCAGCAACTTCAATGCTGCCCTGCTGGGAGAGGCCGGCAATGTGGCGATGGCGACCGGCTTCAACTGGGTGGGCGATACCATCAAGTTCCCGGATGGCGGCCCACAGAAAATTGTTGCCCACGCGATCATGGGTGGCCTGCTGGCTGAGCTGACGGGCAGCGACTTCAAGACCGGCGCGGTCGCCGCCGGTTTGAACGAAGCGCTGATTCCCGGCATGGCCAAAGTTGCGGATGGAAACGAACAACTGCAACTGATGCTGTCGCAGCTTACGGGGTTACTGGCGGCGGCCGCAGTCGATGGCGACCTGAATACAGGCTCGAAGATCGCCGAGAAAGCAACGACGTTCAACTACCTGTTCCATGCCGAGCTGGTCGAAAGAGAACAGAAGCTCAACACCTGCGCCTCCCCAGCGGATTGCCAATCCGTCAGGGACTACTACAACAACCTCGATACGGCTCGGAACAAAGAGTTCGGACGGTATTGCCAGCAGAGCCCGGCGAGCTGTGCGCAGGTCACCAAGCAACTGGCAGATGAGATTCCGGCCAACGAGAAATTGCTGCATGACGGCAGAAGCTCCGGGTTCACCCGCTCGGCGACACTTTGGGAGATTACTCGAAGTAACGAACGGGCCATCAATACCGGCATCGTCGAGACGACGCGCACCGAAAATGGCAATGGCGCTGCATTACTGGCGGAGCTTGCGTCGGAGGGATTGAATCCTGATCGGGACTTGTTCGCGTCGACGGCTGGGGGTAAGGGTGGTACAACCGGGGTTAAGGTTGGGGTTGTAGGGGATAAAGCAAAGGGCACGGCTCCTGAAAATATGGCTCCTATAGGAGCGGGGCGAAGCGGTGCATTTAATGAGGCTAAGCGTCAATCAGGTATTCCCACCAGCCAGCAACCAAGCAGGGTTTTACCGAATGTCGATAAGCGAGGTAACTCCCAGCCGGGAACAATTTATGAGTTCGAGGTTCCTGCGTCAGGTGGCGGTACCAAAACGGTAAGGATCCGAGATGATGCGGGAGGACATGATTTTGGTGTTGGAAATCCCCAAAATCGAGGCTCCCACTTTAATGATGAAATCGGAAATCATTATGACTACTGACATTAAAGTTGAAAGCGCACCTGATTTATTAGTAAATAATGAGGTTTTTAATATTCGCTGTGCTAGAAAGCGGGAAGGCGAGGTGCTCTCGGTGGCAAGTTTCTTGACTGCGGGGGCATCATGCGAACTCGTATCCTCAGTGTTAAATTATTTGTATGAGCTGATTGAAAAAAAACTTCCTGATTACGATTTGTGGCTTTTTATAGGTAGTTCGGCATGGCAGCCAGATACACGGATTGTCCGCCATCGAAAGTTGTGGGGGGCATTGAAGTCTAGGGGGTATGAGATTGTAGGCGGCAGTAATTCGCAAGAGTACATTGTCGAGGAGGAAGGGAAAATTAAGTTCTTTGGTGCATTACGCCTGTCGAAAATGTCTATTGGAACCGTCGCCAATGTGCTTGAGGCAGAGCGTTGCTCATATGTGATCGCGCTCCCTAAGGGTTTTAATGTTCAAGTTGCTCTTGATAAGGGGTGGTCGGGGGATGTAGAGGAAGATTTGAGTTTTCATTATTTACTATCTGAAAAACAAGGTTTACTGTTTAAAAAGGTGGGTGAGTTTGATGACGGTGAACGGGGGTTCATAACTGTTGGCTCGTCGGAGCTGATAAGGGTGTTGTTGCATTAAAAAGCTCTGTGGATTTACAAGCGACAAGAGGGCAGCAAAAGGGGGAGGGGATCCCCCATGGAAAAAGGGGACAGATTTATTTTTAAGCGTAAGCGGGCTGATGTTCTGCTTCCTAAGTAAATAAAACTGTCCCCTTTTTTGCTTTAGATTTGAGCCTCAACTGGATATTTTGGTGTCATGCGAAATGGAAAGATTAATACTTTCTTTAGGCCTGATGACGACGCCGCCGCACGGCTAAAATATTTCAAGGAACAGTTGTGAAAAATGAAAATATTTTTGAGCTTTGCTCAGCAGTTTTGAACAAGCTTGATTTTGGTAATGAAACCTTGATGTCTTTGGTTCAGAAGTGGCAGTTTTTTATTGAGGAGTGTCAGGAGGGATATAGTTGGGACTATTCTGAATATAAAAATGAGCTTCGGGTAAGGGGGTTAATAGAGGAATTGCTGAACGATCCAAGGATTTCCAATGCTGATGAGTTGGGACCTCTTTTTTCGGAGGTATTCTGCCTTGACGAGAAATTTAAGTGTTTATTGCAGTCAGGCGTATCTGTACTTGAAGGGAGATATTGGTGGGAGCAAGGTGTTTTAATTCGCGCAGGGGGCGAATATTGTCATTATATGAAAAGCGCATACGGAATTTGTGTGGAGAGTGTAGAGGGGTAAATGTCGGAGAGATTAAAGAGGGGGTCTTTTTGAGACGTAAGCGGGACTAATATTCTGTTTTTCTAAGCATGTAAGTAAAACTGGTTCCTGTTCTTGCCCCCTTCTTTAATCGAGATATCTGTAAGCGGGGCAGACTATTGTAAGGCCTAGAGGAATGGAGGTTGTTTTCTGGGGTTGTAATAGTTTTTCTAGATAAAACGTGCCTTGGAGGGCCATTGATGCAACACGATGTTGTTTTACGCTTTATAGCGATGATTTTGCTCTGCTTCACTCTGACAGGATGCATCCATTACGAGCATAAAAGCGCCGAAGGAAAACCCTGGACCGAGGTCGCGACCATTCGGCAGTTCGACAAGCATTTATCGATAGACAAGATCGATGACGATACATCGCTATATTGGCTAGCCCGCCAAACCGAGTATCGACTCGGAGCAGGAAGGCATAAGCTTTCCGTTAAATACGCTATTGGAACCGAATACTCACGTCCAATTGAAATGACCGTGGATTTGGTCGGTGGCCGTACCTATGGGCTTTATGGCATTTCTTCGATGAAATGGTGGTATTACGAAATTCGCGATACCGAGACAGGGCGTTCTGCGAAAGTTGTAGAGCCGGCCGTCACAACTACGCCTTCTGGATCAGCTGGGCAGGCGGTCCAATGACGGAAAAGGGGACACCCATTAGACTTGACTTGAGACCGGCTAATGGGTGTCCCCTTTTTAATATTTTTTGGGGTAGGTCAGGTTTCTAAGTAAGTAGCATTGCTTCTTTGATAAAATATGACCTGTCTTCGTTTGTTCTATATGCCCTTTCCTCTAAGTTGCTTTTCAACCGGCGCCAACAGTAACACTCACCTCTTTACGTTCACCCGTCGCGGATATCTCATAAACCTTCATGATGTAGTTGTCCGCGATCACCGTTTCAATGAGGTAGTTTTTTTGCGGTTCAGGTGTGAATACCTGTGGGGCAGGCTGCGGCGTTATGGCGTAGCCGAATAAGGAATGCATGGGAATGCCATTGAGGGTAGCTATCTGCCTCTTCACCGCCGCATTCACTTTCAGAGGTTTTTCGGCCTCTACCAACTTATCGATACTGTCCGTGCCACCTGCCATTTTCTTCAGGTAACCCGGGATGCGTTTGAAGTAGTTTGCATCGTAGACAGGTTCGCCAGCGGAAGACATGGCGTACTCACTCGCGTTGGCAGGCCCCAGGGAATAGCTGACCGGATGATCGCCTGCGCCGCCGAGGGTGCGGAAGGTAAGGCTTGCATGATGCTGATCAGATGCCAGTGGGATAACAGGCTTGGAGGAGGGCTCAACGCTTGCCTGACGGCTGCCACAGCCGGTCATTACAAAGGCGAGGGTCATTGCTAACGGAAGAGCGAGATATGTTTTCATTCGATCCATGAACTGAATGGGTTGGATATTTGGGCTTGTGAAGCGGGCCAAGTATACCGAGAGAACCATTGGCTGGGGCGATGCGAGCGAATTGGCAGGGGGCTGTCGACAAGGGCCGCTATTGGAGCGTGAAACGGGCGACCTTATCGTCGCCCGTTTTCAATTACTCCGCCGCCTGCGACCGCAACCGCCTGCCAATCACATCCATCACATCACACCCATCGCGCAGCGCGATCGTCAGCATTTTGCAGAAGTCGGAAAGCACCAGCGTGTCGGAACTGATCTCCGAGCGGAACGCGATGTTTTCCAGCAGTTGGGTCACCGTGCGGATGCGGTAGTCAGCGGTTTCGAAGAGGACATCAAGCGGGGCTTCGGTGTCGATCAGCAGGGTAGCGGGGACGCAGTCGACGCCGGTGATAGGCATGTATCGGTTCATCGGTAGGACCTCATTCAGTTGAAGCTCCCTCGCCACAAAGGGTGAAAACGATAGCTGAGTCGCAATGGCGCAACCCAGTCTTGGCAGCCTCTTCAGCAAGACCCTTTTTTATGCTTCCCTACCGGTCATATTCTCTTTTCGCAGACTCCTAGACCGTGCAGACCCCCAACCGCAACGCTCTAATCACCCAACTCACCACCAACCCCGATGACATCACCGCACGCGCATCGCTCTATCGCGATCTACTCGACACCGGGGAGGCGTCACTGGAAGGTTTACGCGTCGCGGCGGGCCTGGGCGATCCGGCCGCAAACGTGGTGATGGCTCAACTGAACACCACGGCCCATACAAATCGCCCCGGGCCAATGCTCTCGCAACTGCGTGGCCTGCCGGTAGACCATCTGGAGTTGAACAACGCCGAGCCGCAGTGGTGTGACGCCCTGGCCGGGCTGCCCTTGCGCACGTTGGTGCTCAACAGCCCGAGGTTTATCTGCGACCCGGAGATGTGGCAGCGTTTGCCCGCCAATGCCCTCGAAACCTTGGAGGTCAGCAACTTTTCCCGCGACGACAACGCCAACTGCCTCCCGTCGCCCACACGCTTGCGCCGGCTGAAGTTGCAAACCTACGGTGAGGACTTCGACGACGGTTTTCTCCGTCAACTGAGCGACAGCCCGTTGCAGGAATTGTCGTTGAACCGTTGCGATGAGATGACCGACGACGGCCTTCGCGCACTGTCACGCCCCAAGCTGCGATCACTGACGTTGCAACGGGTGGGTGAATTGACGTCCCGTGGCATGGCGCACCTGGCAAGTCATCCCCTCGAACAGTTGTCCCTTAGTGGCAGCGGCGCGATCCTCGACGATTCGTGCTGGCTTCGCGACCTGACGGGGTTGCGCTCGTTGAGTCTGGATGACTGTTACGCAAGTGAGAGCGTGTTGCAGGCGATTCGGGAGCTGCCTCTTGAAAGGCTCTCGCTCCAATCTGCGTTCATCTGCGAAGACGATCTGGAAATACTGGAAGGCATGCCGCTTGCGGACCTGGACCTCAAGTGCCTACGACAGGTGATCGAGCGGCTCGACGTGCTGCACGGGTTTCCACTTAAGCGGCTGGGACTTTCCGATGTGCAAGGTGTCTGCGCAGATACGTTGAGCGACCTTCGCGGTTTGGACTTGGAGTCCCTGGACCTGTCCTTGAACGACATCACCTGGAAGGAACTGAAACAACTGGCCGGGCTACCACTGAAGCGGCTCAATCTGAGTTTTTGCCGAGGCGTCGACGGCAAGGTTTTGCGTAAGCTCACCGAGTTGGGATTGCCGTTGGAACAACTTGAAATAAGTGGTCTGGACCTGCGCGATAGTGACCTCGCTTGCTTGCGGGATCTGCCGTTGCAGCGCTTGGGCTTGTATGACAGCCCATGGCTCACAGACGCCGGCGTGGCCCACCTCGTGCGTATGCCGTTGCGAGACCTGACGCTTGGCGCTGACCCAGGGGAGTCGCGGATCACCTCGGCCGTGGTGCCGATGCTGGAGCAATTGCCGTTGCGCACATTGTGGTTGCCTAACTGCGCCGGAATCGATGCAGGCGGTTGGGATCGTTTGGCCAGGTTGCCAGCTCAAGTAACGGGGCCCGGTATCTGATGCGTTGATAGGAATAGGCAATGCTCCAAGGCGAACCGGCATAGGTGAGCCCGTTTTCGATAGCTACCATGGCCTTGTACCTACAGATGGGAACCTCGCCATGCACAGCAGAAAAACCTTATTCATCACGGGCGTGAGCAGTGGCTTGGGCAACGCCCTGGCGCAAGAAGCACTCGCAGCGGGCCACCGTGTCATCGGTACCGTGCGCAGTGAGGCGGCGTTGCAAGCCTTCGAAGCGCTCTCCAAGGAGCGTGCCTGTGGCGTGATCCTGGATGTCACCGAGTTCGACCGGATCGACAGCGTCGTGGCGGCGACACAAGCCACTCACGGTCCGGTCGATGTGCTGGTCAACAATGCCGGTTACGGTCATGAGGGCATCTTCGAAGAGTCGCCGCTGGAGGAGATGCGTCGTCAGTTCGACGTCAACGTGTTCGGTGCGGTCGCAGTGACCAAGGCTTTCCTGCCTTATTTTCGCGAGCGTCGTGCTGGGCATATTCTCAATATCACTTCCATGGGCGGCACCATCACGATGCCGGGTATCGCGTACTACTGCGCGAGCAAGTTTGCGCTCGAAGGGATCTCCGATACGCTGAGCCAGGAACTGCGACCGTTCAACATCTTCGTCACCGCCGTGGCGCCTGGCTCGTTTCGTACTGACTGGGCGGGGCGTTCGATGCAGCGCACGGCGCGCAGCATTGCCGACTACGACGCCAGTTTCGACCCGGTGCGTAAAGCGCGGGAAGAGAAAAGCGGCAAGCAACTGGGCGACCCGCGGAAAGCGGCGCAAGCAATGTTGCAGGTCATCGCCAGCCCGACGCCACCTGCACACTTGCTGCTGGGCAGTGATGCACTGAACCTGGTACGCGACAAACTCAGTCGTGCCGCCAGTGAGATCGATCAATGGGAAGCGCTGACCCGTTCGACTGACGGTTGAACGATCAGCAAAGGGGCATCAATGACTCAGGCCTCAAACACCTCGTCCATGGTGCAGCTGATGGAGCAGCTCGCGCCGGTGGAGGGCTACAACCTCAGCGCGCTGGACGACATTCGTTTTCTGCGTTCGAACCGGCCACTGACGCGCACGCCGGTCTTGTACGACCCTGGCATCGTCATCCTTTGCCAGGGGCGCAAGCGCGGTTATCTGGGGGATGACGTCTACGTGTATGACGCCCAGCACTACCTGGTGGTGTCCGTCCCCGTGCCCTTCACCATGGAGACCGACGCCAGCGCTGCCGAGCCGATGCTGGCGATCTACATGCGGCTCGACTTTCAACTGGCCAGCGAGTTGGTACTGCAAGTCGATGAGGTGCTGGGCCCAAGTGATGCGCTGCCCAAGGGCATGTATGCCTCCCCCATGGACGATTTGCTGCGCGCCTCGACCCTGCGTTTTCTTGAAGCCATGAGCCGCCCGGGCGAAGCGCAAATACTCGGGCCATCGCTGATACGAGAAATCTACTACCGCATCCTCTCCGGCGAGCAGGGCGGCTCACTGCGTGCCGCACTCAATCGCCAGGGGCACTTCGGCAAGATCACTCGCGTGATCCGCAAAATCCACAGCTGTTACCAGCAGCGCCTGGACGTCGAGTCGCTGGCTCACGAAGCCGGCATGAGCGTGCCCAACTTTCACCGGCACTTTCGCGGCGTGACCGACTCTTCGCCCATGCAGTACTTGAAATCGACGCGCCTGCACCAGGCACGCCTGCTGATGCTGCGTAACGCCATGAGCGCTTCGGCGGCGGCGTTCAGCGTGGGTTACGAAAGCGCCTCGCAATTCAGTCGCGAGTTCAAACGCTTCTTTGGCCGCACGCCTCAGGCCGAGATTGAGTGGATGAAGGCGACCTATGCGTTGCCGGCGCCTGCCACGCCGTCGGTCTATGTTTCGTCGCATTAGCGATGTGGCGAAGTGTTGGAACCCTGTGCAGCGCTACTTCCCCTCTTGTTGCATCAAGGCCTTGCGTAACTTCCCTGGCGACAGGCCAAACATGCTCTGGAAGTGTCGAATAAAATGCGGCGCATCAGCGAAGCCACATTCAAAGGCGATCTCGCCGATCTGGCGATCGGAACTCACGAGCAACCATCTGCCGAACCTGAGTCGGACCTGGCGGTAGAACTGGGCCGGGCTGTTGTTGGTTTCAGCGACGAACAGGCGTTCCAATTGCCGCTTGCTGGTGCCGACCAGATGCGCAATGGCCTCGATATCCAGGGGTTGGGCCATGTGTTTTTCCATCAACATCACGGCTTCGTGCAGCCGACGGTTGGAGGAGCTGGCGTAGCCGAGCGCCTTGCGTCGGTCGACGAAACTGTTGGACGTGTTCTTCGCCACCGTCATTTGATGCACGACTTTGCCCGCACGATCCGGTCCGCAATGCAGGCCGATCAGATGAAGGGCCAATTCGATCACTGACACACCGCCTGCGCAGGTGATCCGGTCCTGGTCGATCAGAAAGTCCCTGTTGATGACAAAGCGCAACGAGGGAAACAGCCGCTTCCAGTCGTCGCCATGGTAGGCGTGGACACACGCCGTTCGCCCCTCCATCAGGCCATGTCGCGCGAGCACGAAGCTGCCGGTGCACAGGCCGATCAACGGCACCTGTGCCGCCGCGGCCTGGTGGAGGAACGCGGGATAGGTTTTCGGCACCGCCTCGATGGAGTCGAGCAATCCACCAATCACCACGATGTAGTCGAAACGATCCGGGTCAGCGAGTTCGCTGTCGATCGGCACGTCCAGTCCGCTACTGGAAATGACTCTTTGCCCGGGCGTGCCGAGTACTTTCCATTGGCAGCGTATGGGGCGGCTTTGATCACCGGTATCGGCGGCGTGCCGCAAGGCATCGGTCAGTCCTGACAGTGACAGCAAGGGGAAGCGTGGCCACAACATGATGCCAATAGACAGCTCGGCGGTGCCGCGGCGGATGGGCGGGTGACGCGCCTGCCCATGATCGAGCCCGTCCACGAGGCTTGCCTGGGATGTCCCGTTCTCTGCACCGCCAGAATGTCGCAAATATTCAATCATTCGTGCAAAGCATCCAACCAGTTATAGCGCCGGTCCCACTACGATGGGGCCATGCGAAACGTTCTGCTGCCACAATAAAAACTATCGAGGAGCATCCGATGAAGACGTCCAAGGTTCAGCGTTTTTCCGGTATTTGTGCCGGTTTTCTGGTGTCTGTGCTGGCTGCGGCACCGGTGTTCGCATTGGAGACAGTAGAGCCGGGAAGCCTGACCATCGCCTTCAGTGGTGATATGCCAGGAACAGGGTATCAAGATAGTCGGATGGTCGGCTATGACGGTGAAATCCTTCAACAAATTTCCGAAAAGCTGGGGCTTAAGGTCAAGCCGGCATTGATGGAGTGGTCGGGGACGATTGCGTCGGTGCAGTCCAAACGAGTGGATGTCATGGCAGGCACCATGGGCTGGACCGAACAACGCTCGAAAATCATGGCCTTGAGCGATCCTATTCACTACTTCAAAAACGGCATCACCCAGACAGACAAGACCAATTGGAACAGCCTCAAGGATTTGCAAGGCAAGAAAGTCGGGACCATCACCGGCTTTTCGTTCATCCCTGAGATGCGCAAAATCGATGGCCTGCAAGTCGCCCTGTACGACACGTCCGACGCGGCCGTTCGCGATCTGCTCGCCGGACGCATCGATGCGGTGATCGGCGATCCACCGGTCATGCAATACGCCATTTCCCGCAATGAGCAATGGCACCTGCACTTCAACGCTTTTGTCGACAACGATCCGAATTTCCCGCTGCTGACGGGCTTGGGTCAGGTGGTGTTCGGCTTCAACAAGGCCAGCCCGGAACTGGTGACGGCGGTCAACGCACAGATTCAGACGCTCTGGAAAAACTGTGAGATGCGCAAGATCGGCGCTCGCTACGGCCTGACTCAGGATGTCTGGTTCATGCCCGAAGGCAAGGACCTGCGGCTCGGCGTCGATCGCCCAGCGGACTGGACGCTACCTGGCTGCAAATAAGTGTGTGCGGCGATGGGCCGGGCTCATGCAGATGCACCGACTCATCGCCATGCCTACAACAAAAAGAGGTTAGCCGAAATGTCGAACCCGTCTGACGCCGCGTTGCTGCGCGTGCACGAATTACACAAGAACTATGGCGACCTGGAAGTGCTCAAGGGCATCAGCCTGGAGTTGAAGCCCGGTGAGACCCTGTCGCTGATTGGCCCGAGCGGATCTGGAAAGTCCACCTGCCTGCGTTGCATCAATTACCTGGAGAAACCTACCCGTGGCGAGATCTGGCTGGGGGACGAGTTGATCGGGCAGGTCAAGGACGGCAGGCGTTTGCGTCTGATGAGTGACCGGGAGATGGCTCCGCAGCGCCGCGAGATCGCCATGGTGTTCCAGTTGTTCTACCTCTGGCCGCACTTGAGCGTGCGCGATAACGTCGCCCTCGGTCCCATCAAGGCCCAGGGTATGCCGCGCAAGCAGGCGTATGAGTTGGCCGACGCGATGTTGGAAAAAGTCCATTTGCGGCACAAGGCCGAGTCTTATCCCGAGCAATTGTCCGGTGGTCAGCAACAGCGGGTCGCCATCGCCCGGGCCTTGGCTCAGCAACCGAAAGTGATTCTGTTCGACGAACCGACCTCGGCGTTGGATCCCGAGTTGGTGGGCGAAGTGTTGGCGGTGATTCGCGAGCTGGCGGAAGAGGGTCGCAGCATGATCATGGTCACCCACGAAGTGCGGTTTGCCCGCGATGTGGCGGATCGGGTGATCTTCATGGACGGCGGGCGCATTGTCGAACAAGGGCCGTCGGCGCAAGTCATCGACAGCCCTCGTCACGAACGTACCCGCAGCTTTCTCGGGCGTATGGCTGTGGAGAGCGCTTGATGGCGAATCTGGAAGCTTTCCTCGGGCTATTGCCCTTGCTGTTGAAAGGCGCAATCAGCGCGCTGGAAATCGCCCTCTGCACCTTGGCGCTGGCCAGCGCCGGTGGCCTGGTGCTGGCGGTTTTACTGACGTTCAGCCGATCGCGACTGGTGCACGGCGCCATTGCCTGTTTCATCGAATGGATGCGCAACGTGCCTGCACTGGCGCACCTGTTTCTGATCTACTTTGGGCTGTCCTACCTGGGCATCAATTTGCCCGCGTGGCTGGCGGCCATCGTCGGTTTGAGCCTGGTAGGCAGCGCAGTGCTGGCCGACACTTTCCGCGCCGGCCTGCAATCGCTGCACGTCGGCCAGCATGAAGCCGGGCAGGCCGTCGGCCTGAACCGTATGCAGATTCTGCGCTACATCCTCTTGCCCCAGGCCCTGCGCGTTGCGTTGCCGGCGTATGCCAACTATGTCACGCAACTGATCAAGGATACGTCCATCGCCTCGGCCATTGCCGTGCCGGAAATCATGTTCCTGGCCCGCAATCTGGTGACCTCCACGTTCCAGACCTCGCTGATTTATCTGGCGGTGATGTGCATCTATGCGGCGATGATCCTGCCAATTGGCGTGGGATTCATCCGACTTGAACGTCATCTGGGGGCGGCGCGATGATCAGTTTTTTCCAGCAATACCCGGAATACTGGAGCGACTGGATCGCTCGCCTGCTACTCGGCGCACGGGTCAGCGCCGAGTTGTCCCTGACAGGCTTCGCCCTGGCGGCGCTGTTGGGCGCGTTACTGGCCTGGGCGATGAAGAGTCCCAGCGTATTGCTCAAGCGTCTGGCCGTGTTTTTTATTCAAGGTATGCGCGCGGTGCCGCTTCTGGCGTTGCTGCTGGCGCTGTATTTCACCTTGCCCAGCCTCGGGCTGACGTTGTCGGGTTACTGGGCCGGAGCCATCGGTTTGGGGTTGCAGGGCAGCGCCTACGTTGCGGAAATCCTGCGCGGTGGACTGGACTCCTTGCACCGAGGCCAACGTGAGGCGGCCATCGCCACCGGCCTGACGCCATTGCAAGCCTTCACCGCCGTGATCTTTCCGCAAGCCATTCGCGGCATGTTGCCGCCGTTGCTCAATGCCTACGTGTCGATCCTGAAGGACAGCTCTCTGTGCGCCCTGATTGCCACCGATGAGTTGATGCTGGCGGCCAGGGCCATCGCCTCCGAGTCCTTTTTGCCCATGCATATTTTCCTGTTGGTGGGGCTGTTCTATTTCGTCATCGCTTTCCCTCTTTCTCTGTTGTCGCGAGCGTTGGAAGCACGATTTTCTCGCGGACGCAAAACCATTCGAGGTTGAACACATGAGCATCATGGATCGAACCGCTTCCCACAACATTGGCCAGTTGCGGCAAGCACTGGAGTCCGGAACACTCACGAGCGAGTCCCTGGTTTGCGCGCAACTGGAGCGGATCGAGCGCTTCAACGGGCAACTCAATGCTTATGTCGAGGCCTATCCTCAGCGCGCGCTCGGTGCCGCCATCGCTGCCGATCGGCAGCGGGCCGCAGGTATCAACCTGGGCCCGTTGCATGGCATTCCGATCGCGATCAAGGATTTGTTCGAGATCGACGGCAAGGCCATAACCGGTGGTTCGCTGGCGCAGACGCCGCGTATCTCGCGGCTCACCGCCACGGCGGTCCAGCGACTGGAACGCGCCGGGGCGATCATCATGGGCAAGACCCACACCGTTGAATTCGCTTTCGGCGGGTGGGGCACCAATGCCGTGATGGGCACGCCGTGGAACCCATGGGACCGCGACGTGCATCGTGCTCCAGGGGGTTCCAGCAGTGGTTCAGCGGTGGCCGTGGCCGGCGGGTTGGCAAGCGCGGCATTGGGCACCGACACCGGCGGCTCGGTGCGGATTCCTGCGGGCATGTGTGGTCTGGTTGGGTTGAAAACCACGCGTGGGTTGGTCAGCCGTCACGGTTTGATTGAGTTGTGCCCATCGCTGGATTCGGTGGGGCCGATTACGCACACCGTCGAAGACGCTGCGTGGATGCTTGACGCGCTGCTGGGGCCGGACCCGCTGGACCCGGTCTCGGCCAAATCGCCAGTTTTCAGCGCCGCAGCAGGCTTGAATCTTCCGGTGGCCGGTCTGCGCATCTGGGTGCTGCCACAGGCCGAACGCGTACACATCGCGCCTGGCGTATTGGCAGCCTATGACCGGGGGCTGGAGCAATTGGCCGCACTGGGCACGCACCTGGTCGAACAGCCGCTACCGACGTCGCTGGATCAGTGCATGCGCGTCGCCGGTGGCCTTATGAGCGCCGAAGGCTACGCCAGCCTTGGCAGTTTGTTCGAGCGCGATGATCTGCGCTTCGATCCTCATGTGCAGCGTCGGGTGCTGAGCGGACGCGCCGTCGACGCGGCGGCCTATATCCATTTGCACAACCAGCGACGTGTTGCCCGTCGAGCCATGGACGAGGCCATGTCCAATGTCGATGCCTGTGCGTTTCCGACCAACGCCATTGGCAGTGTGCCGTTGAGTCAGGTCGATGAGTACGGGACGCCGCTGGCCCTGCTCGGCCGTTTCGCCAACCTGCTCAATCTCTGCTCCGTGGCGCTGCCGGTGGGCTTCGACGAGCAACGCATGCCGGTCTCGATGCAGATTGTCGGTCGTGCTTTTGCCGAACCATTGGTCCTGCGGATCGCCCACGCCTATCAGCAAGTCAGTGATTGGCACCAATTGCGGCCTGTGGGTTGGGACCTGTCGGACAGAGTGGTGGCGTAATGGAAATCTGTGTCGTCGGCGCTGGAATTGTCGGCTTGAGCAGTGCCTGGTTTTTACACAAGGCGGGTCATAACGTCACGGTTATCGATCGTGCGGGGGAGGCGGGCATGGGGGCCAGTGCGGCCAATGGGGCGCAACTGAGCTACAGCTACGTGCAACCGTTGGCGGATCCCTCGCTGTTGCCGGGCATTCCAAAGATGCTGCTGGAGCGCAACGGCCCGCTGAAGTTTTCGCCGCAATGGAGCTTGGAACAATGGCGCTGGTGTATGGAATTTCTCGCAGCCTGCCGTACATCCATTTCGCGTCAGACCACTGTCGAGTTGCTGGAACTGGCGCATGAAAGTCGGCTGGCGCTGGACGCCTTCATCAGTCAGGAAAAGGTGCACTGCGATTTCGCCCGTACCGGCAAACTGGTTCTGTACCCGGATGCTGAAAGCCTGCGCAAGGCCGGCGAGCAGGTGAAATTCCAGGCCGCCCAAGGCTCCAGGCCACAAAAAATAGTGAGCCCGGCCGAAGCCGTGTCGATCGAGCCTGCGCTTGAGGGCTATAAGAAGGCGTTTCATGGTGCGATCCATACCGACAGCGAATGCGCGGTCGATGGGCGCAAGCTTTGTCAGGAGCTTGCAAGGTTACTGAGCAAGCAGGGTGTGCGTTTTCTGTTCGACAGCGAGGTTGCCGCTTTCCGACGTGAACGCGGGCGAATTACCGCGTTGGAGATCCACGACGCCATCGACGGCCCTGGTCTCTTAGGGACGCAGGCAGTGGTGCTGGCGGCTGGCGCTTACAGTGCACGGTTGTTATCAGCATTCGGTGTGCGTATGCCGGTCTACCCGCTCAAGGGATACAGCATTACGTTGCCGATCACTGATTCGATGAATGCGCCGACGGTCAGCGTTACTGACATGCGGCGCAAAACGGTGTTCGCCCGGATCGGTGATCGCTTACGCGTCGCGGGGATGGTCGAGTTGTGTGGGCTGGATGCGTCGATTCCCGTCAAGCGTATCGAACAACTGAAAGCCTCGACGCAGGCATTGTTCGGCCAGGGATGGAACGCCGAGGATTGTCAGCCCTGGACCGGTTGGCGTCCGGCGACCCCCACCGGGCGGCCGATTCTGGCCGTCAGTGGTTGTGACAATCTGTACGTCAATTGCGGCCAGGGTGCGCTGGGCATGACCTTGGCATTTGGTAGTGCCCAGCGTCTGGTCCGGTTGATCGGCAGCACAACCCCTTAACTTTCTCATTTCATGGATTAAACCCGATGGCAACGATTCAACGTTTTCAGAGCAGTGCGCGGATGTCCGGCGTGGTCAGTTACGGCGATCTGCTCTACCTCTCCGGCCAGGTGCCCACTGATCTACAGGTTGGCATCGAAGAGCAGACACAGCAGGTGCTGGCCAAGATCGAAGCCTTGTTGTCGCTGGCGGGCAGCGACAAGGGGCAGCTTTTGAGCGCGCAGATCTGGCTCAAAGACATTGATCGTGATTTCGCGTTGATGAATTCGGTGTGGGACGCCTGGTTGCCAACCGGCAGTGCTCCGGCACGGGCCACTGTTCAGGCAAATCTGGCGCGGCCTGATGTGCTGGTCGAGATCATGGTTATAGCCGTGAAACCTGCTGCTGGTGTTTGAGAGGGCAGAGCCGACTCTCTCTTTCAGGCTTCAAAGGGGGATTTGGGTGGTCGACAAGACCTGGCGCAACCCCATGAACGAGCGAATCTGGCGAACCCCGGGCAGGTAAAGCAATTGCTCGGCGTGGAGCCGGTTGAAGCTGTTGCTGTCCTTGGTTCGTATCAACATGAAGTAGTCGAACTCCCCTGTCACCACATGGCATTCCATGCAGCCGGACACCTTTTGCGCCGCGGCTTCGAAGGCTGCGAAGGATTCCGGCGTCGAGCGGTCCAGCACCACGCCAATCAACACCACCATCCCTGCATCGAGCGCTTGATTGTCCAGTAACGCGACAATGTCCTTGATCAGGCCCGCCTGCTTGAGGCGTTCGACGCGTCGCAGGCAGGCCGGCGCGCTCAGTTTCACCTTCTCGGCGAGCGCCACATTGGAGATGGAGGCGTCTCGCTGCAGGGTCTTGAGAATGGCTCGGTCGGTTCGATCCAGCGGGTGCGGCTCTGTGCCTGGGCTGCCGGGTTTCTTGTGGTTGTTTGTTGCGTTCATATTGGATTCTGCACAATAAAAATATGTTTTAAATGAAACTCGATGATTTATGTTTCTTTAGTTGATTGAAACTTGCAACACATATTTTTGGCTTTGTTCTTAATATTGAACTCATCGAAGCCCCTCTGAAAGAACCTGGAACGCAGCCTTTTTTGCCTTTCGGTCTGGCGCTTGGATATTCAATAAACAAGGAGCAGAGATCATGAACCTGAATCGTTTTAAACGTTATCCGCTGACCTTCGGTCCTTCTCCCATCACGCCCTTGAAACGCCTCAGCGAACACCTGGGCGGCAAGGTCGAGTTGTATGCCAAACGTGAAGACTGCAACAGTGGCCTGGCCTTTGGCGGCAACAAGACGCGCAAGCTTGAATACCTGGTTCCCGAGGCACTCGAACAGGGCTGCGACACCCTGGTGTCTATCGGTGGGATCCAGTCGAACCAGACCCGCCAGGTCGCTGCCGTCGCCGCACACCTGGGCATGAAGTGCGTGCTGGTCCAGGAAAACTGGGTGAACTACTCCGATGCGGTGTATGACCGCGTAGGCAATATCGAGATGTCTCGCATCATGGGCGCGGATGTACGACTGGACGCTGCAGGGTTCGACATCGGCATCCGGCCCAGTTGGGAGAAGGCCATGAACGATGTGCTGGAGCGCGGTGGCAAGCCGTTCCCGATACCGGCGGGTTGTTCCGAACATCCCTACGGCGGCCTCGGGTTCGTCGGCTTTGCCGAGGAAGTGCGGGAGCAGGAAAAACAACTGGGGTTCAAGTTCGACTACATCGTGGTCTGCTCCGTGACCGGCAGTACCCAGGCCGGCATGGTCGTCGGTTTCGCCGCGGACGGCCGTTCGAAGAACGTTATCGGCATCGATGCCTCGGCCAAGCCAGAGAAAACCAAGGCACAGATCCTGCGCATCGCCCGGCACACCGCTGAGCTGGTGGAACTGGGGCGTGAGATCACCGAAGACGACGTGGTGCTCGATACACGCTTCGCCTACCCCGAATATGGTTTGCCCAACGAAGGTACGCTGGAAGCCATTCGTCTGTGCGGCAGCCTTGAAGGTGTGTTGACCGACCCTGTGTATGAAGGCAAATCCATGCACGGGATGATCGAAATGGTCCGCCGTGGCGAATTCCCCGAAGGCTCGAAAGTGCTTTACGCACACCTGGGTGGCGCACCTGCGCTGAACGCCTACAGTTTCCTGTTCCGCAACGGCTGATCAGCGCCAACAACCTGTAGCAGCGAGCTTGCTCATGAAACGGTGGGTTAGTCGGCATCAATGTTGAATGTCTAAGCCTCATCGCCATCCGGAGCAAGCTGCTCCTACCAAGCCGCCGGGAGTACCGCCATGCATGCGATATCGCAATCCGCAGTCTGGATCAAGGAACCTTCGGCGGATGCCGGAGTGGTCATCGTTACCAGCGCCGCGTTGCCCAAATACATGATCGACAAGCTGCACGTAGCGATAGATGACTGGGATCAGGTGGCTTATCTGGCCGTCCAGCAATCCGAGGCGTTGATGGTCGACTGGTTGCGGGGCGGGTCTGCCCCTGAGCAATCGGCTGGTGGGGACGCGTGTTATGCCAGCCAGCTGTTGCGCGCCGTCTCCCACGGCAGTTTTTTACTGGATGTCGAAGTCGGCACGGTGCCCGGCTTGACCTGGCTGGGGTCCGTGCACGGCCACCCGTTGCGCGTCGTCGAACTGGGAACGATAGCCTCGTCCACCGCAGCGATGGATCAACAGGTAGAGCAAGTGCTTTCGGCGACCCGCAGTCTGGCGAAAAGCGTGCTGCAGGCGCACGGCGTCATTTAGCCAGTGTCGGCGCCGATTCGCCTGTTGAATCAACCGCTCCAAACAACAAAGGCAACGCCTATGAGCCAAGCTGCCGGCTGTCGTACCAATGCCCTGAAGTGGATGCGCGAGCCTTCGAATTGCACACGTATCGTGGTCATCGCGTGCGGGCTTGATAGCGACCATATTGATTTGATCCATCAGGGTTTCAGCTGTTTTGACAATGTGGCACTGATCCGTGTCGATGCTGTGAACCCGGTGCCTGGCCAGCTCGCTGAAGTGGGAGTGGCCAAGGGGGACTACTGTTTTGTCGTGCTCGGTGAACTGGATGAGCGTTTATTGCACGACCTTTCCATTAGTCCGCCCTGCATCTACCCGATTGCTTCAGACGGAGCGACCGAACGTTCGGTCATTGCCGCGGTAGAACAGGTGAAAAGCCTCGCCCGAGTGAACCGTTCGCACCACCTTGAAGTGTTGCCCGACACCTGCAGGAGTTGCTCATGAGCCGGTCCGATAGCCAGACCCAATTGCTGGGCCAGATAGCTGAAGATGTACAGGAAATGACTGAGTGGCAGGAGGCGCTGCTGTCCGTCATCGCCCACGGCGGCACGGCCCGGGCAAAACAGATCCTCGACATGCTGGTGACCGTGGCCAGCACTTCCAGGATCGGTTGGCGGCCCAGCCATGGCACGCCGTATATCAATACGATCAGCGTCGAGCAGCAGCCGGTGTTTCCGGGCGACCTGGCGCTGGAAGAGCGACTGGCTTCGATCATGCGCTGGAACGCGCTGGTCATGGTCGCCAGGGCCAACCAGGCCTATGGGGAACTGGGTGGCCACATCGCCAGTTATGCCAGCGCTGCGGATTTGTTCGAGGTGGGTTTCAACCACTTCTTCAAGGCGCGCACCGACACCCGTGGCGCCGACCTGGTGTTCTATCAACCGCACTCGGCGCCAGGCGTCTATGCACGAGCCTTTCTGGAAGGGCGCCTCGAGGAGCAGGACCTGCAACATTATCGGCAAGAGATCAGCGCACGTACCAATGGCGCCCGGGGTTTGTCGAGTTACCCGCATCCGTGGCTGATGCCGGACTTCTGGCAGTTCCCGACCGGCTCGATGGGCATCGGTCCGATCAGCTCGATCTACCAGGCGCGGTTCATGCGTTACCTGCAGCACCGTGGTTTACAGGACACCACCGGGCGCACTGTGTGGGGGGTATTCGGCGACGGTGAAATGGATGAGCCGGAAAGCATGTCGGCACTGACCCTGGCGGCGCGTGAAGGGCTGGATAATCTGGTGTGGGTGGTCAACTGCAACCTTCAGCGCCTGGACGGTCCGGTGCGTGGCAACGGTCGCATCATCGATGAGTTGGAGGCGCTGTTCGGCGGGGCCGGCTGGAACGTCATCAAACTGGTCTGGGGCTCCGACTGGGACGGATTGTTTGCCCGGGATAAAGACGGCGCGCTGGTCCGTGCATTGTCGGCCACGGTCGACGGCCAGTTCCAGACGTTCGCGGCCAAGGATGGGCGCTTCAACCGCGAGCACTTCTTCGGCCAGGACGAAGCCCTGGCGCATTTGGCCCAAGGCTTGACCGATGAACAGATCGATCGCCTCAAACGGGGTGGTCATGACCTGGTGAAAATCTTTGCCGCGTACCAAAGCGCGATGCTCGAGGGCAAGAAACCTACGGTGATCCTGGCCCAGACCAAGAAGGGCTTCGGCATGGGCGACGCCGGGCAGGGCAAGATGACCGTGCACCAGCAGAAGAAACTCGACAAGGACGCCTTGATCGCTTTCCGTAACCGTTTCAATTTGCCGTTGACCGATGAACAGGCCGCCTCGCTGAGCTTCTTCAAACCCAGCGACGACAGTGCCGAAATGCGTTACCTGCATGAACGTCGCCGGGCATTGGGCGGGTACATGCCGTCGCGGCCCACCACTTCGGCATCGTTGGCTGTACCTGACGTCAACAGCTACGCCGGGTTTGCCCTCACCGCCGAAGGCAAGGAAATGTCCACCACCATGGCTTTCGTGCGCATGCTCAGCGGTTTGCTGCGGGACAAGCAACTGGGGCCGCGAATCGTACCGATCGTGGCGGATGAAGCCCGTACCTTCGGCATGGCCAGCCTGTTCAAGCAGATCGGCATCTACTCCAGCGTGGGGCAACGTTATGAGCCGGAAGACATTGGTTCGATCCTGAGTTATCGAGAAGCCCTGGACGGGCAGATTCTCGAAGAGGGCATCAGCGAGGCCGGCGCCATCAGTTCCTGGGTGGCTGCCGCGACCAGCTACTCGGTGCATGGCCTACCGATGTTGCCGTTCTACATCTACTACTCGATGTTCGGCTTCCAGCGCATCGGCGACCTGATCTGGGCAGCGGCCGACCAGCGCGCTCGCGGGTTCCTGCTCGGCGCCACCGCGGGGCGTACCACGCTGGGCGGCGAAGGTTTGCAACATCAGGATGGCAACAGCCACTTGATGGCGTCGATGGTGCCCAATTGCCGTGCTTACGATCCGGCGTTCGCCAGTGAGTTTGCGGTGATTCTGGATCACGGCATGCGCCAGATGCTGGAGCGTCAGGTCGACGAGTTTTACTACGTCACGTTGATGAACGAGAACTACCCGCAGCCGAGTCTTGCCAAAGGTGTCGAGCAGGCGATCATCAAGGGCATGTACCGGTTCGCCCGGCATGAAGGCAAAGACGCGCGCGGCAGCGTCCGGTTGTTGGGTTCCGGCGCGATCCTGCTGGAGGTGATCGCGGCGGCCGAGTTGTTGGCCGGCGATTGGAACATCGGCAGCGAAGTCTGGAGCGTCACCAGTTTCACCGAACTGGCTCGAGATGCGCGGGAAGTGGAGCGCTGGAATCGCCTGCACCCCGGACAACCTGCGAAATGCAGTCATGTTCAAGAATGCCTCGACGATTCGGCGCCGATCATTGCCTGTACCGATTACGTGCGCGCCTTGCCCCAGTTGATCGCCAGTTACCTCGATGCTCGTTACACCGTGCTCGGCACTGACGGGTTTGGCCGCAGCGATACCCGCAACCAACTGCGCAGGTTCTTCGAAGTGGACCGCCACCAGATTGTCTTGAGTGCGCTGACCTCACTGGTGCATGAGGGGCGCCTGGACGCCAGTGTCTGTGCCCAGGCCATTGAACGCTACGCCATTGACGTTGACGCCGTAGTCCCTTGGGAGGCTTGAAACCGGGCAATGACCTAACGGTTCTCGCCGACAGCCAGAATGGTTGCCACCAAGGCCTGAGCACGGGGCACCAGCGTGTCCAGCTCCAGGTATTCACGATCGGTATGGACCTTGCCACCCACCGGCCCGAGGCCACACAGGGTGGGAATGCCCAGGCTGGCGGTGAATCCGGAGTCGGCGCAGCCGCCGGTGAATTCGCCTTCGACGCTGAAACCCAGCGCCAGCGCTTGTTGTTGATAGATGTGCAGCAGCCGTTCGCTGTGATGGGCTTCCATCGGTAGAAAGGTTGTCGCTTCCTTGAGGATGGCGCTGGTGCCGATCAGTTCTTCTTCTGCGACGATGGCCAGGATTGCGGTAAGGATCCGGTCCCAGTGCTTGAGTTCGATGAAGCGCACGTCCAGCCGCGCGCAGGCGCTGGGCGCGACGGTGTTGCTGGACGTGCCACCGGATATCAGGCCGACGTTAGTGGTGATGCCTGCCGGGTAGTCGGTCAAGGCATGGAGCTTGACGATCTTGCGTGCCAGGGCCTCGATGGCGCTGGCTCCGTCGGCATGATTGACCCCGGCATGCGCCGCGCGGCCGCTGACTTCGATGATCAGCGTGGCACCGCCTTTGCGTGCGCTGACCACGTTGCCGCTGGCCCGGCCGGGTTCGGTATTGAGCACCGCACGCGCGCCACGGGCGGCTTTTTCGATATGGGTTCTGGCGCTGCCGGAACCGATTTCTTCGTCACCGGTGTACAGAACCTGTACCGGATAGGGCAACTGACCGGCGCGTTTGAGAGCCTTGAGCGCGAAGCAATTGAGCACCAGGCCGCCTTTCATGTCGGCGACGCCGGGGCCGTAGGCGAGGTTGGCGTCGCGGCTGTAGCCGCGAGTCGTGGTGGTGCCTTTGGGAAACACCGTGTCGCGGTGGCCGAGCAACAGCACCGGCTTTCCTGCTGCGCCCGGCACTTCGGCGAGCATCACGTCGCCAAAACCATCGACCGGCATGCGCTTGAGCAGGATGCCGTCGGCTTCCAATTCAGCCGCCAGCAGCGCGCCCACAGCGTCGACGCCGGCCTTGTCATAGCTGTTGGAGTCGGTGTCGACGATACGCTGCAGCAGCGCTTCCATGGCTGGGCGCTGGTCGGCGAGCCAGTCCAGCGCCTGTTGTGGATTGGCACTCATTGCGCCTGCTCCCGTAACTGATGTTCCTGGGTCAGGCGTGCCGCGTCGTTGCCCAGGTCCCAGAATAGCCCTGCCATGATTTGCAGGCTTTCCTTGACCACCGGTGCCAGCAAGTGCTCGTTCGGCGCATGTTGTGAGCAGGCCGGGTACGAGTGCGGCACCCACAAGGTTGGCAGGCCGAGCACGTCCGCGAACACATCGTTGGGCAGCGAGCCACCGAGGTTTGGCAGCAGCGCAGGCTTTTTGCCGGTGGTCTGTGCCAAGGAGCCGAGTGCCCAATTGACCCATGGGCTTTGCGGGTCCAGCCGAGTGGCATGCATCACATCGATGCGGCTTTGCTTGACCTCGACATTGCTGAAGCCATGAGCGTCCAGGTGGGCACGAACAGCCGGGATAAAGGTCGTGTAGTCGCTGTTCACCACGAAGCGGATGTGGCAGTGGGCATTGGCTTTACCTGGGATCGCGTGCACGGGGGCGTCCGGGTTGCCGGTCTTGAAGGCGATGACATCGAGGGTGTTCCAACCGAACACCTTTTCGCTCAGCGACAGCTGCGGGTTACCCCAGTTGGCGTCGATTTCCGGATCGCCCGGCCCGCCACCAACATCAATATCAGCCAATGCCTGCCGAACCGGCTCCGGCAGTGTTTCGGGCTGCAGGCCTGCTACTTTCACCCGACCGTGTTCATCGACCATGCTCGCGATGGCATTGGCCAGAATGATGCCAGGGTTGGCCAGCAACCCGCCCCAGTTGCCAGAGTGATGGGCGCCCTCGCGCAAATTGACCACCAGCTCGAAGTTGAACACTCCACGTGAACCCAGAAAAATCGTCGGTCGTGATGCCGCCAGGCGTGGGCCGTCCGAGGCGATGAAAATATCCGCCGCGAGCTCTTTGCTGTGCGCGGCGCAGAACGCATTCAAGCCCGGCGAGCCTTCTTCTTCGCCCATTTCCAGCAGCAGCTTGACGTTGAAACCCAGCTTGCCGTCGCGAGCCTTGAGCGTTTGTTCAAGCGCGGTCAGGTTGATCAGGTGCTGGCCTTTGTTATCCGCTGTGCCGCGGCCGTACCAGCGATCGCCTTCCACCGTGACTTGCCACGGCGACAGGCCTTCACGCCATTGCGCTTCATAGCCGCGCACCACATCACCGTGGCCGTAGCTGAGCACGGTCGGCAGTTCTGGATGTTCAATGCGTGTGGCGATCATGAAAGGGCCGCGCTCTGCCACCGGGTTGTCATAGATTTTGACGCTGAAGCCCATCGCTTCGACGTGGGGGGTGATGAAGTCATTGAGGTAGCGATACAACTCGGGCTGGCTGTCCGCTGCCTGGCTTTCGGTGGGCAAGGCGACGCTGCGTTCAAGCAGATTGAAAAATTCGCCGTTGTTAAATTGCTCTGTGGTGTTGCTGATGGCCAGTGAACGACTCATGAGTGGACAAGCTCCAGTGTTTGGGCAGGATTGTCGTGAAGGTGGCAACGCACGTTGCCCCCGATAATCGAATCATTGGCCGGGTAGGCCGTTTTGCACGGTGCGAAGCAGCTCGGGCAGCGCGGATGGAAGGCGCAACCGGACGGCGGTGACATCGGATTGGGGAAGCTGCCGTGCAGGCCGATTTCGGGAATGCCCAGGCGCGGATCGGGCGTGAGCACCGAGTCCAGCAAGGCGCGGGTATAAGGGTGGCCGGGTTTGGCGAACAACGATTCGCGAGTGCGTTCTTCGACGATGCGCCCCAGGTACATCACCGCTACCCGGTCGGCGAGGTGTTCGATGACCGCGAGGTTGTGGCTGATCAGCAGATAAGTCAGGCCGAATTCGCGCTTGAGGTCTTGCAGCAGGTTGAGAATCTGCGCCTGCACCGACACATCCAGTGCTGATGTGGGCTCGTCGCAAATCAATACATCGGGGCGCATGATCAGCGCCCGTGCGATCGCGACCCGCTGGCGTTGTCCGCCGGACAGCTGACTCGGGTAACTGTCGATCACCCGTTTGGGCAGGCCGACCACATCAAGCATCTCTTGGGTCTTCTTGCGGCGCTCGGCAGGGCTGCCGATGTCATGCACGATCAGCGGTAGGGTAATGATTTCGCGCAGGGTCTTGCGTGGGTTCAGTGATGAGTACGGGTCCTGGAATATCGGCTGAATGTGCCGGGACATTTCCTTGCGATCAGTCGCCGCCAGATGTTTGCCATTGACCAGCACATCGCCGCTGGTAGGCGGCAGCAGGCCGAGCAGGAGCTTTGCCAGGGTACTTTTTCCGCAACCGGACTCACCTACCAGGCCGAGGGTCTCGCCACGCATCAGGCGCAGGGAAACGCCATCCACGGCCTTCAGGGTGGCGGCGGGTTTGAAAAAGCCCTTGTTGATCCGAAACTCGCGACGGATGTCACACAGCTCCAAAGCGATGTCTTTTTTCATGACCATGCACTCTTCTGATGGCGGATCGGTGCTGGGTCCGGAGCGGCGAACAGGCAGCGCGCCATGTGTCCGTCCTGCTCGACTTCGGGGATGTCTTGCGCGCAGGCCGGTATCGCCTGAGCGCAACGATTGCGGAACGCACAACCGTGCTGTTCGCCTACCAGGCTCGGCACCAGGCCCGGAATAGAACCCAGCGCCTCACCCGGTTTGGTCCGGCCAGGGATGGGAATACTGGCCAGCAGACCACGGGTGTAGGGGTGCTGCGGGTTCTCGAACAGTTGCAGGGCAGGGGCCGTCTCGACGATTTCCCCGGCATACATCACGGCGACCCGATCGGCGATCCGTGCCACCAGCCCAAGGTCGTGGGTGATGAAGATCACCGCCAGGCCGAGTTCTTTCTGGATGTCGCGGATCAAGCGCAGGATCTGCGCTTGAATGGTCACGTCCAATGCAGTGGTGGGCTCATCGGCGATGATCAGGTCCGGTTCGCACATCAGCGCCATGGCAATGATCACCCGCTGACGCAAGCCGCCCGAAAGCTGATGCGGATACTGACGCAAGCGTTCGGTGGCATTGCTGATACCGACTTTCTCCAGCATCTGCGCGGCGCGAGCCAGGGCATCCTTGCGGGACACCTTACGATGCTGAATCAACACTTCGCTGAGCTGATCGCCAATGCTGTAGGCCGGGTTCAGCGAGGTCATCGGTTCCTGGAAGATCATCGCCAGGCGGTTGCCGCGCAGGTCGCACATGCGCCGCTCGCTCTGGCCCAGCATGTCGATACCGTCCAGCGTCAGCCGGGACGCAGTGCGTTGGGCCTTGCGTGGTAACAGGTCCATCAGCGCCAGCGAGGTCAAGGATTTGCCGCAGCCGGACTCACCGACGATGCACAACATTTCACCGCGCTCGACTTCAAAGTTCAGACCGCGCACTGCATGCAGCATGTCATCCGGCGTCGGGCTGTTGCCCATGGGGATATCCACGCGCAGGTTTTCTACATGGAGTAGTGCCATGTTCGGTACCCTCTATCAGTTACGGCCGTCGGGCAGGATCAGATCGCGCAGGCCGTCGCCGACCAGGTTGATGCCCAGTACCAGAATCATCAGGGCGACACCGGGAATGGCGATGACCCACGGGGAAAAGAACATGTAGGGTTTGCCTTCGGCGATCATCAAACCCCAGGACGGTGTCGGCGGCTGCACACCCACGCCGAGGAATGACAGTGCCGACTCCAGTAGGATCGCGTGGGCCATTTCCAGCGTCGCGACGACGATCAGCGCGCCGACCAGATTGGGCAGGATTTCGCTGACCAGAATGCGCAGGGTCGAGCAGCCAAGCGCCTGGGCCGAGGCCACATATTCAGCATCGCGAATCTGTTGCACCGAAGCCCTGACCACCACCGCGAAACGGTCCCATAACAGGCAGCCGAGCAGCACGATCACCACTTTCAGTGAGCCGCCCATCAGCGAGGCCGAGGCGAGCGCGACCATCACGACCGGCATCGCCAGCCGGGTGGTGATCAGGTAGCTGATAAGCGCATCGACCTTGCCGCCGTAGTAACCGGCCAACAGCCCCATGACGGTGCCGATAAAGCCGGAAATCAGCGCCGCCGCAATGCCGATGAACAGCGAAATACGTGCGCCGTAGAGCAATCGCGACAGGTAATCACGGCCCAGCTTGTCGGTTCCCAGGGGGTACTCCCAGGTGCCGTTGGCCATCCATACCGGTGGTTTCATGCGCAGCATCACGTCTTGCGCATAAGGGTCGTAAGGTGCCAGCCACGGCGCGAACAGTGCACCCGCGAAGATGATCAGCAACAGCACCGCGCCAATGGCGAAACCACGATGACGAAAGCTCTTGCCAAGTACTCGGCTCAGGCTGCTCGGTGGTGGCAGGTAGTCATTGATCGCGAGGGTCGTGGGGGTGCTCATGTAAACCTCCTAGCGCACGCGAATGCGCGGGTCGAGCAGTGCGTTGAGCACATCGGCCAGCAAGGTGAGGATGATGTAGATCACCGCAATCAGCAGGACCACGGCCTGTACCACCGGAAAGTCGTCACGGGCGATGGCGTCCCAGGCAAGCTGTCCGATGCCTTGCAGGGAGAACACGGTTTCGATCACCACCGAGCCGCCGAGCATGAAGCCAAACTCCACCGCCGCCAGTGCGACGACCGGAATCAAGGCATTGCGCAGGGCATGCTTGAACAACACGCGGGCAGGGCGCAGGCCCTTGGCGCGGGCGGTGCGGATGTAATCGGAACTGAGCACATCAAGCATGCCTGCGCGCGTCAGACGCATGATTGCCGGAGTCGCGTAGTAGCCCAAGGCAATGGCCGGCATGACGAAGTGCAGCATGGTCGAGTTACCGGACACTGGCAGCCACTTGAGCGTCACCGCAAACACCACGATCAACATCAGCGCAAACCAGAAACTGGGCATTGCCTGGCCCAGCACCGCAATGCTCAAGGCCAGTCGGTCAACCCAGGTGTCGCGTTTGACCGCGGCCAGCACGCCCAGCGGAATCGCCACCAGCAAGGCGATACCCAGCGCCATGGCCCCTAACCCGAGGGTAATCGGCAAGCGGCTGGCGACGAGGTTGTAGACCGATTCCTGAAAGAAAAAAGAGTTGCCCAGGTCCAGCTGCAACAAGTCTCCCAGCCAGTTGAAGTACTGGGTCGGCAGCGGTTTGTTCAAACCGTACTGCACGCGGATCTGTTCGATCTGTTCGCTGGTGGCTTCCGGTCCGCCAATGGCAGTGGCCAGGTCGCCGGACAGGTGCAAAAGAGAAAAGCTGATCACCGACACGGTAATGGCAACGCAAATGGCGATGCCCAGACGGCGCAGAAGGAATCCAAGCATGGCAAGTTTCCTCATATCCAATGGATGACAGGTGTGAGGACGTGTCCGTGGTGCGGTTTAGTCCGCACCACGGCACCTCTCGATCGATCCGCTCGGTTGCGGATTACTTCCAGCTGGACTGAACGAAACGCGGCAGCTCATCCGGGTACGACGTGAACGCGAGTTCGGAGGTGTAGGCGTAGTTCATCGAGTAGTTGAACAGCGGCGCCCAGTACGCCTGTTCGCTGATGCGCTGCAGCGCCTTGCGGTAGTTGTCCTTGCGCAATTGCGGGTCGAGGGCGTTGTCAGCGGTCTGCAACCAGCTCTGGACTTGCGGGTCTTTGATGTTGTCGTCCGGATTGCCCTTGAACCAGGTGCCGGCCGACGCCGAGGTGTCGAGGATCGAGAACGAGCCCCAGGCCTGAAACGACATGGGCACCTTGCCGCCACGTTGCTGATCGCGCAGTGCGGCGTACTTCAAGAAGCGCAGCTTGGCGTTGATGCCCACGGCACGCAGGTTGCCGATGATGGCTTCAACGTAATCACGGTCGCGATAAGCGAAGATTTCTGTCTCGAAGCCATTTGGGTAACCGGCTTCGGCGAGCAGCGCCCTGGCCTTGGCCGGGTCGTAGTTGTAGACCGTGGCCGCGGAGGTATCGCAGCCGAACTGGCCTGGATAACAGGCAACCTGCAAGGGTTTGGCTTCACCCCCCACCATTTGCGTGGCCAGTGCATTGCGGTTGATCGCATGGTTGATGGCCTGACGCACCTTGAGGTTCTTCATCGGCGAGTTTTCAGTGGAGGTGCCCCGGGCATCGAGAATCAGGAAGCCGATGCGCATGGTTTCGCCGCTGGTCACGGTCAGGTTCGGCATACCTCTAAGGTCGACTGCCTGATCCGAAGTCACACGCCAAGTCCAGTCGACACCGTCGGTCATCAACTCGGCCAGGCGGGTTTCTGCATCCGGAATCACCCGGAACTTGAGGTGGCCGATATGGGGCTTGCCTTGAGGGCTGTCCGGAAAGTAGTCCTTATTGATCTCCATGGTCACGCCTTCGCCAGCCACCACCGACGTCGCTTTATACGGCCCGGTACCCACTGGCTTGCGGCTGAATTCGGCCAGGCCGACTTTCTCGAAGTACTGCTTGGGGAACATCGGGACGGCGTTGGACAGGTATTCCAGTGCCGGAGGGAAAGGCTTCTTCAAATACAGGCGGACGCTGTAGTCACCGGTTTTTTCGGCGCCCTTGATCCAGTCTACGTTTTGCACGGTAACGACTTTCGCTTCGGGCGACACCACGTAGTTGAGGGTGAACACCACATCGTCAGCGGTGAAGGCGTCGCCGTTGTGAAATTTGACGCCTTTGCGCAGCTCAAAATCGATGGTGGTGTCGTCGACCTGTTTCCAGCTGGTGGCCAGCATGGGTTTGTATTCGCCGCTGCTGGGATCGCGGTAGATCAGGTTGTCCCAGATCAGCCGGCCGAGAATTACACCTTCGCGTAAATCATTGTGGTAGGGGCTGATGTTTTCAGGTTCGCTGTCGGAAGCGTAAACCAGGGTGTCGTTGGCTTTACCGGCATGAGCCGGGAAACTGCTGATGAGGCCCAACAGCGCAATGCTGCAGGCGAAACCTTTGATGCCCATGCCGTCGTCTCCGTTGGCGAGAGTGGTTGAATCAAAGGGCAGCGAATCGCAAATGCGTAAAGGAGGATGAGAAGCTCAAGTAATGTTTTTGGTCTAGACACGAATGTAGGGAAAGGCTATCAATGCCACAAGAATAATATTTCGATACTTGCATTGCCAAAAAGGCAAACCTTGGGGGTGCCGATGCAGTTGTATGGTGTGCAGTCCACGGCACTGCGTTATTTTCTGGAAGTAGCGCGATGCGGATCGATCAGCGAAGCTTCCGTGCGCTTGAATGTCGCAGCGTCAGCGGTGAGCCGGCAAATTTCCAAGCTTGAGTTGGCTCTGGACGCCAGCCTGTTTGAGCGTCGTGCCCGCGGCATGGTGCTCAGCGAGGCGGGGACGCGACTGGCGGCTTATGCGCGCAAGTCGCAGCTTGAGGCCGAGCAGGTGGTGCTGGAAATTACCGAGCTGCATGGCTTGCAACGAGGTCATGTGCACGTTGCCTGCTCGGAAGGATTTGCACTGGAATACATGCCCAGGACCATCAGCGCGTTCAGGCGTGAGTACCAGGGCATTCATTTCACATTGGAGGTCTGTGCACCGGCGGAAGCGACCGAAAAGGTTCGTTCCGGTGAAGCCGATCTGGCGATGACCTTCAGCCTGACGCCGCAAAAGGAAATCAAGGTCGAACATGTCCTGAGCGGGGCGATTTTTGCCGTGATCGCCAATTCCCATCCCTTGGCCGGGCGTGAAGCGGTCAGCCTCGCTGAGCTACAACCCTGGCCCATTGCGTTACCCAAGGCCGACACCACGATACGGCAACTGTTCGACATCTGTTGCGGTGTACAGGGGTTGTTGTTCGACCCGGTGTTGACCACCAACTACGTTGCAGCGCTCTATAGCTTCGTCCGCGAAGAAGGCGTCATCAGCCTGGCCAGCGAGATGACCTTGCAAAAGCAGGTGGCGGACAAGGCCCTGCGATGCGTGCCGATCCTCGACGAAGGCATGCAGGCACGACGCATCGAACTGCAAAGCATGGCTGGCCGCAATTTACCGGCAGCGGTTTCTGCGTTCAGGGATTTTCTGATTGCTGATCTGGGGAAAGCGAAGGGGCGTTGAAAAGGTGGGGGTGCTTGAGGGTTTGGGTTGGTGGGCATATCCACGCAAGTACTGTTGAAGCCTCGAGCTCACTGGGTCTCAGGCACAAAAAAAGACGTCCGTGGACGTCTTTTGAGCCGGGGTAATCTGAACTGATCGTATATCTATCTGATTTTTAGTAATAAATTGGGTAATATTTTTCTGATGGAATACGTTATGGAATACCACTGAGCGCGCTGTGGTTGTGTAACCAATAATGGCTACGATGGCATGCTCGCAAGAGGGCACCATTATCTCCCAAGCTACGTCGCCTAGAAGGACCCATTGTCGGTAGCAACCGATCCGTATCTGACGTTTGCCAAAGGTAGAAAACGGTCAGAAGCGGCCTCTCGGTGAACGCAGCTAATACCTCGTCAAGAGGGGTAGTAACCGGCCAAAAACAGGCCATGGACACGCTGCTAGCGATTTTGTAATCTCCGTGCAGGCCATGTCGCTTTTTCTCCCGCCACATGTCGCGCTTCCATCGCGACTATCAAGCTGCTGAAGGAGTCATCCATGTACAAGGAACGTTCCCAGACACACATGGCGGAAAATATTATCCCCCCTCCCCCCCCCCGCTTGTACCGTCTACTTATAGTTACTTATTGCGTTCTTATCACAATGCGCTCAAATCACTTGCTTTACTCGGTGGAGGGCGAAGTTGGTCATTTAGCTTAATTGTTATATTTTGGAGCAATCTAGTCAATGAAAAATAAATCAATAATGGCGTTTGCCTTGCTGTCAGGAAACTGTCTTGCAGCCGATATGGCGTCAGAGGCACCGAGAATTTACCAACTAGATTTGTTCTCACTAATATCCTTTGGGCTAGCTATTGCTGCTTTTGCTGTTTCCATATTCATGGGGTGGCTTTCATGGGAGTTTTATAAAAAGTCAAAAGAGTCATCGGATCAAACACAGCAAGCTGTAACAAAAATTGAAACAGCGGTTCTCAGTATTCAGTCAGAGATAACTGAAATCGTTCGTAGGGCTGTTGGATACTGGACGGGCGGCGACTCCAATCAAGAAGCCATTGATCTCAGTGCAGTACTAAACAATAGAGTCGATGAGTTATCCTCTCAAATAAAAGAGCTGGCCGGGGCTAACGGAGAAAAAGAAGGTCTCGATTCAAAAATCACCGAACTAATCCAACTTCAAAGAGATCAAGTTGCAAATTTAACCTCGTCCATGGTTGAGGCAAAGGTAAAGGCAATATTCCCATCAATAGATAGAGGCCCTGCTGCCCAGATTACTCAGAGCATACAAACGAATACTGATATAGAAAAATCAGGTGAATTGATAATAAACGTTCTAAGGCCAGCAAAGAATGCAACTGCAACAGGTAAGTTTACCCCTCCCTTTACAAGCTTGCCCGACTTGAAAGTTGAGCTAATCGGTGCCCCAACCTCCGACTTAAGCAGACTATTCCTTTCCTCAGGAGTTGGGAGAACAAGTGATTTTAACGTTCATCTAATAGGGAGGTCTGGCTTATTAGAGGTCGGAACCTACGTCGTAAAATACACAGCAAAACAGGCCGAATAAAATATAACAATACGCTCAAATAGCTAACTTCGTTCGGTGGGGCCGACCAAGGCCGGCCCTTAGCATAATCGCTAGCTGGCATTGCCAATGGGATCACATGAACTACTACTTCCCGCTGCTAGGCCTCACGCCTTCATTCACAAGCGAGTGCTTAGTAAGTGCACCATTCACGCTATCCCGCCGCCTACGGAAGGCCAATCTCCCTGACCTCTCTACTTTGGGCGCGAAACACAAACTGCATCTTCCATTTCAGCTTGCCGATGCCCTTCTGACGGGATGCCTCTTGGAGCTTTGCGTAGATGCTCCCTCATTAGATGTCGCAAAGCGACATGTCAGTCAGCTTCGGGTAGGCCTATACCTGAATGGTATAACGCCATTTATTGTCCCATTTGCCGCCAGTCATTCGTCAGACGAATACGCGGGCATAAGCTCTCGCGACCGCCCCTCGCTGGCCGCTAGGTTGCCACCAGAACTTCAGTCCGGCCCAAAGTCAGAAGACATTCAGGTTGAGATGTGGCCGCACGAGCTTTCATTTTCCTTCATCTATCTCGAAGAAAAGGCACAGATATCTGAATCGGCATTTGAACAAGCAGCCGAAAGCGCTAAAACATGGAAAATTATGGAGGGCAGACAGAAGGAACTTGTGGCATTTCGTGATGCAGCAGAATCTGCGCCGATGCTGATGTCAGCCTCTCAATCATATCTACACATTTGGTGTGGCTTAGAAGCGCTCTTTCCGAAAGTTGGGAGCGAACTGTCGTTCCGGCTATCTATTTATCTTGCTCAGCTTGTAGATGCCGCCGGGGACAGGCGAAGCTACCATGCTCGCTTCAAAAAATCGTATGACATCAGAAGCAAAATAGCGCACGGGTCTCGTAATGATATTACCCACGAAGAGTGGGAAGAAGCCTGGAATCTTCTTATCGAAGCTGGCAAGGCTATCCTTATACGCAAAGAACTACCTAGTGACGACGCGCTTCTTTCTGATCTTTTGCAACCGCCCAGCATGATAATTAAGGGGTGAGTATCGAACTGAAGTAGCTAACGGAGTTTGAGCCGTTCGTTTCGCTTGAGGAACCAGCCAAAGTTTGCTCCTTAGCCAAACGGTAGGGCCGCCCGGGGTCGAAGGTTAAGTGCGCAAACGACAGCGTCTGGCCCAGAGTGTGTAAAAACGCATATGGATTCGCGGTGACGGTTACGCAGCCGGTTCGAAGACACCTGCATCCACGAGCATCTCAACTAACGCCTCAGGCCATACCTTTTCCCCAGTAGCTCTCAGCTCCTGAGCGGACCACCAGTGATGATCTGCCATGACCTGAGTCTCGTGTAAGGTCCATTCGGAGCTAGAAAGGGTCTGGCTTTGCGCATGCACAACGAAATACTGCTCAACTGCGAACACCGTCTCGCCGCTGGGCAGGAGCATTGAAAACCTCCGATCTGCCACAGGCCCTACAACTGTGTTGACCTGAATACCGGTCTCCTCACGCAGTTCACGTATTGCAGCGGCGTGGAATGTTTCTCCATCTTCAAGACCACCGCCAGGGGTGGCCCAGTAATTTCTACCGGCCAAAGCCCCATCTTTATGGATAAATCTGAAAAGGAGGACATCTCGAGAGGGGCTTATAACTAGTAATCGTGCAGCCTTTCGCTCACGCATTTGACGTATATCTTCCCTGAAATTTTTGAAATGTGGGGTGCCGCCCTGATCAGTCGGAGGTCTCCCACATGGCTCGTAGCGTTACGATAGGATAGGATAATGATACTTCAGCAGGGCTACCCATGAAGCGCTTCATCCAAGGTGAGCATCGAGGCCAAGGCACCTTACTTCCCGAGAGCCTCGACGACTACGTCAGCGATACCAATCCGGTGCGCGTAGTCGACGTCTTCGTCGACGAACTCGACCTGGTCAATTTGGGTTTTGAAGGTGCCATTCCAGCCGATACTGGCCGGCCTGCTTACCACCCCGCGATCTTGCTGAAGATCTACATCTACGGTTATCTCAACCGCATTCAATCGAGCCGACGTTTGGAGCGAGAAGCCCAGCGCAATGTCGAACTGATGTGGTTGACCGGGCGTTTGATGCCGGACTTCAAGACCATTGCCAACTTCCGAAAAGACAACAGCAAGGCTATCCGAGGCGTCTGTCGCCAGTTCGTTGTGTTGTGTCAGCAGTTGGGACTGTTCGGAGAACATCTAGTCGCCATCGATGGCAGTAAATTCAAGGCAGTCAACAACCGCGACCGCAATTTCACCAGCGCCAAACTGAAGCGGCGAATGGAAGAAATTGAATCGAGTATCAACCGCTACCTGACGGCACTCGATGCTGCCGATCGGCAAGAACCAACCGCTTCCGAGCCCAGTGCCGTGCGGCTGGAAGAGAAGATCGCCAAGCTCAAAACTCAAATGAAAGAGCTTCAGGCGATCGAAATCCAGCTCAATGTATCGCCGGACAAACAGGTCTCACTGACCGATCCAGACAGCCGCTCCATGATGACGCGCGGCACGGGAATCGTTGGCTACAACGTGCAGACAGCGGTCGATATGCAGCACCATTTGATCGTTGCGCATGAGGTGAGCAACGTCGGTTCCGACCGTGATCAACTCAGCTCGATGGCCAAGCAGGCCCGCGAGGCGATGGCGTCAGATACGTTGTCGGTAGTGGCTGACCGAGGTTACTTCAAAAGTGAACAAATCCTAGCTTGTCACGATGCAGGCATCACCGCCTATGTGCCCAAGCCGATGACCTCTGGAGCCAAGGCTGACGGGCGTTTCAATAACGATGCCTTCATCTATGACGCGGCAAAAAACGAATACATTTGCCCGGCTGGAGAAGCGCTCATTTGGCGCTATACCAACGTTGAAAAAGGCCTGAAACTGCACCGTTACTGGAGTTCGAAATGCCAAGGCTGCGCCTTGAAATCGCAGTGCACACCGAGCACGGAGCGACGAGTTCGGCGCTGGGAACATGAAGCTGTACTAGAGGAAATGCAGAACCGGTTGCGCAACGCGCCAGAGATGATGCGAGTCCGAAAACGAACGGTTGAGCATCCCTTCGGGACGCTCAAACAATGGATGGGTGCGACGCATTTCCTAACACGAAAGTTGGCAGGGGTGAGCGCCGAGATGAGCTTGAACGTGCTCGCCTACAACATGAAACGGGTCATGAAAATCATCGGCACCACTAGCTTGATGAAGGCTTTAACGGCGTAAAAACCGGTATTTTTACCATCCAAAAGGACTCCAAGAGGCTGCTGAGCCGTTTCAACTGTTCTTGGAAACGTCGTGGCCTTTATCGGTTGCAAAACCTGAGCACCGTCTACTAGCGTCGCTGTAGAAAACCCTATTTAGTGTTTTTACACACTCTGGGCCGGTAGTGGTCGCTTGTGAGCGTCCTTTTATGGCCGTTTTCAGCCCTTCGCGACAGGCAGAAATCGGCCGATTCTGTTGAAAAAATCGGTCCGCCCAAACTGCCTGGTCATTGAGTGGTGAAAACGCCTTTTTTGCACGCCGCTACGTGAAATCCGAGTCCGAAAGCCCCTGCAAAAAGTGAAGTTTTCAATCGCGGACGCGTACTTTTCTGACGCGTAAACCAGGGCCGATTTTTTCAACAGAATCGGCCAAAAGCAGACAGTGAGCTTAAAATTCTATCCGAGATTCTTCCTTTGCCGGAGTAGTACGGGTGACGGAAGCAAGTTCTTGGTCCAAGTTCACTGTTATGAACCACCCTAAACAGGTCTCCTTTCAACATAATCCCAAAGCTCTAATACCAGCTTTTGAATTTCTAGCAATTTCTGAGATACATTTTCTTTTTGCAGTTTAATTTCATTGTCGTACTTCGACGCGCCTGGAGTATTTGTCGGCACAAATGTTGCGCAATACCCTCCGTTATATACGTAATTTCCCTCATCTCGAGTAATAAGAATTTTTTGCAATAGATCGACTATTCTATCTTGTCTGTTTCTCGCACTTAAGTCATAAGACCTCAGCTCTAGATTATATACTTGTATGTTTTGGCAAAAATTTGAGAGCTTTAAATAAATTTCTTGCTCAAACCAATAGCCTGTTTCCGAACCAGCCCAGGAGGTTTTACCTTCGTCATCATATGAAAGTACATTGTTCACAATATTTAGGAATCGATAAACCCTATCGCCCTCCTGTCCTCTAATATATCCATTTTTACTCAGGTTGATATTGAGGATCTCTTTGTAGCTACGCAGTGACTTTCTATCAATTACTTGAGCGTGCGCCATTTTATGATGCTTGTCGCACAGGAGAATCAAATTCTCTTTGCGATTATCTTCTCTATCATGATTGATGTGATGAATTTCTAAATAGGTATGCTCTGAACAAGTTGTTATAGAGCATTCATGCCCTGCTTCTACCTCTATCTCTCGTCTAATATTTTCAGGAATATCTGGCCTGCGTGATTGGTACATAACTTAGAAATTCCTTATTGCGCAATTTATCCTTAGGTTTGGAGGCAACCCATATCCGCCGCAAGATTTCTGAACGACGGGTATGCATGATCGACGAATGCACTCGCTACGATCACTATAGCGTCCCCGCTCGAAAATGGCTCGCTCGGATAGGGTGTGTTTTTTTGTCCAGCGGCAGTTCGATGGCGGCTTTCGGCGAAACCTGCGATCGCTTATATAGAGCGATGGCTGTCTGCCGCAGTAAAGCTCTAGAAAACGCTACCGTCTTCAGCAGTGCAAAGGATACTCGCTAGCAGACCTGCTTGTGTGACGAAACCAGCGATGCCGCCGGTCCAAAACTGACGCCCTGATTGCGTAGGCGTGTTTGCATGGCTGATTATGGGATACCACTGCTGGGCTGGACGCCCGCTTTTTGCTGTGCATCCACTGGCTGAATCATGAGCCTCTATCTGCCTTTCCAAAAAAGACAATTAACCCATAGCGATGTGGGCCGCCGAGAGAATTTCAATGGTGCATAACTAGTACACACGAAACCCCGCGCCTCTGGAAGCCTTGGCTTTAGAGATGTTGAGCTTTAGAAGCTCCAATCCATTACCGACAAACTTGTGATTTCTGATCGTGGCTGATAGGAGTCGACTGAAATCTGGTAGTTATATATAGGTGGTTAATTTACAGATTTACCATTTTCTATAGTGCAACAGATGCCAAGCCGTCTAAATTTTGACTCCATGACAGTATATATTTCAATGGGCACATAATCTGCTATCAGGATCTCTTCTATTAGATTTGACCAGTTGAATGGCAGTTTGCAGAGATTGTTTTTAACTTTTACTCTATCAATTACGAATTGAGTTTCCGGCGTATGCGAATATATAATTCTTATCTCTCTTTCATGCTCTAGGCTGTCACTTAGGGTTGCAGCTAATAGCGCGCCTCTTTGTCCTAATGAATCGAGAAATTTGGTGTAGTCGTTGCTCGCTCTTAAAGCATCCAATATCTGGTCGTCTTCATAGATGACCTTAACTGCAAAATAATGCAGCATGAAATAATTATCTCTTGTGTCCATCAGCCTGTTCATGAGTTTCTGAAGAGATACCTTTATGCGTACTCCCGTTCGCCCCTTAAGGAATTCTGTCCACCGCCACTTTTTATTAACAGGGTCATTTGTCCAGCATGAGGCATAGTAATTTTCTAGAAAGCCGAGGGTAAAGGTCTCATTTCCCTCTGTAAACTGTTTGTTTAGCAGTGGGTTTTCTAAAGGGTCCGCGAAAGAGTCCGGATCGACTCTAACAAGAGTTATCTCAGAATTTTGTATATCCTCCAGTAAATAATCCGCTCGACAGATCCTGTATATGAAGGATTCGGGATCGACATTGAGTGAGTTTCTTTTTATATATAAGCTTTTCAGCTCTTTATCGCTTTTGCCTTGAAAGTTTAGCTTGCATATCTCATTATTAATTGCTTCGTTGATCAAGGGCTTTTCTCTGTGAAGTTGGCGTAAAAATAAATTTGATTTATGTTTTTTCGCAGAGTATATCATTTTGTAAATATGGGTCTACTTCCAAGCAAATGCTTCGCAGATCGCTTCTGGTTTCTTAGGCAGGAATGTAGGTCGGCTATTGGCCGCAATCGACTCTGGACGGATAGGCATACGTGCTGTACCTCCGTCCGTTCAAGGGCGGCCATAGGCCAGAGTGAACTGCAATAGCCTGCCTATCAAAAGGCCATTACACTGGAAATCGCCAAACGGAGCGGAGTCAAGGAACGATGGCAAATCCAACAGAGATACCTTTCCACACTGCACGCCAGTTGCTGGACCACTTGTCCCCTCTAAACCCTATTTGGGATGCTGGAAGATTCATCTTTAGAGGTCAGCCAAGTGATGAGTACAAGCTGACACCATCAGTGTGCAGGCGTGGAATAGGCTCATTCGCTTATGGCTCGCCAAGGAGGATGTTTGATGCCTCAACGGCTGGGCAAGTGGCCTTTGAGCTGGAGATATTGAGGAAATTCCTGATTGGCTGTGATCGGTCAGGGCTAAATGTTCCGGGTTACACCGAACAGTTGAGCGGATCACTAGCCGATGGTTGGGGGGCGTTCCAAAGTCCGCATATCCCTTGGCCGTCTACTCAACTATACGAAATCATGGCCGTAGCTCAACATTACGATGTGCCCACTCGCCTCCTAGACTGGACTGAGAGAAGCTTTGTCGCCTGCTACTTCGCTGCCTCATCGGCAAACCTTGAGATTGATAGCAGGGAGATGCCGAGGCTGGCTATCTGGGCTCTGGACACCACTTATGCGATGCACTGGAAAACAGTGAAGGTGATTAGGACTCCAGGGGGAACGAGCAAAAATCAGGCGGCTCAGTCTGGTTTATTCACCACGCATGAGGTTAAAGGATATAATCCAGACGACTTGTATCAGGTAGAAGCGCTAGAGGATGTTGAAGAGATTTACAGCATGACAGGGAGCCACACACCACTTGTCAAAATGACCTTGCCGATTGAGGAGGCCCCCGCTTTACTAGACCTTTGTTCGCGACTTGGCGTTGATGGCTCAACGCTCTTTCCCGGCTTCCATGGTGTGGCAAAAAGCGTAAGAGATTGGGCTAACGTTGAGGTTGGTGTGAGGCCGTCTCAGTCACTCATTCAGGAATACAATGAAGACGGCTACGATCCAGACTTCCATTAAATTAAATAGCGGTCGCCTGCGTGGTATTCGAAGCAACAAACTGAATCGCCTCTGACTTCCTAGACGCCTTCGACTGGCTCCTTTTTGCTGAAAATTGTCGTTCATGAACGGCAGTAATAGGCCGAATTCCGCCGGTCATAACAGGCTTATACCGACTCATAGCTACCGGTCACTCAAGGTAATTTCAGATCTGCGGTGGCCGTCGCAGCCTTTCAATACCCACTCCTGCTCCTGCGCGAGTACCGTCTAGCCAGTTATAGCTTTTTCTTAATAGCTTCGATAGCTGCCACATAAGCATCATTGCCGATCCCGACTTGGCCCCACACCTCACGCTCTTCTCCGCCTTGACGGTCATATTGTTCATCAGCATCCCAAAGCGTGAGAATCTGATTCGGAAAGCAGTACTCATACCGGTCGAACTCATGAGGGCCGGAATCGTCCGAGGCAGCCATTAGTGAAAACAATTCAGTCGCTGATATAGCAAAAACATCAACCCCTCTAAACGTGAAGTTGAGCTGAGAGTTCCCAGAGACGCCTATAAACTGGACTTCATCGCCAGGGCCGTACTCAAGCTGGATGGAAGCTTCGCAGAAATAATCGACGCGGCCATCGGGTCGTTCAAGCGGGAATCCATTCACAGACATTGCTTCCCTTGCTGCTGCGCGTGAAGCGCCAAGCCGTGCGGGGCCGATTGCTTCCAGCGGCAAAATTTCGAAAACAGGCATTCACAATGCTTCCTGAAAATGAACAACGTAATCATTAACCGGGTGCGATTTCAACATGTTAAAGCGTCGTTCCCGAAGACCGCTTTTGGCCGATTCTGTTGAAAAAGTCGGTCTGCCCAAACTGCCTGATCATTGAGTGGTGAAAACGCCTTTTTTGCACGCTGCTACGTGAAATCCGAGTCCGAAATCCCCTGCAAAAAGTGAAGTTTTCAATCGCGGACGCGTACTTTTCTGACGCGTAAACCATGGCCGACTTTTTCAACAGAATCGGCCAAAAGGGGATATTTCCGTCTTTGTGCTTGTTGGATGGGCCCGTCGCAATACGAGCCCAACAAACGTGCTTCCAATCGGTAATTTCAGCTTTGTGCAGCAAGTCGTTCCGATTGCTGGATTGTGGGTTTTGGCAATGCCATGCGCAGGCTTTCGCGATACTGTTCCGCCGGTGCTTCATGGATAACCTCGACAACAGCATCGTAGTTTTCTCGAATGACCGACTCAATCTCAGCAATATCCGCGCGGAAGAACTCCTTGCGCCCGTTAACCTTGTTGAGGCGACCTACGGCAAAGCGTTCGTGCAGTTTTGCTTCCAATGCGGGAGCGTTATTCGAGAAGATCATCGCATGCACGTCAAACCAAAACGGTACCGACGCATCACCCAGCTCATCAACCCGATCCATGGGCTCCAAGCGGCGCGTCATACCGATCTTGTAAATTCCTTCTCCGAACGCCCCTAGGTTCGAGATCACGTACACATAGCCTGCCTTGGCATTCTGTTCGCGATAGTCAATGAGCTTTTCTTCGCTCTCTAGCTCGGCTCGGCCCGCTTCGACCTCGGCTAGCTTCGCCAGCAAGGCGGCACGCTCTTCTTCAGATTCTACTTTGTCCAGGCGAGCCTGGAGGTCGCGCATCGCGGTCGTAAAGTGTTTGCGCTCCTTGGCTATCTTCTCGCGGGCTGCGCGAATCTCCTGCTCCAGCTTCTGTTGTTCCCGCAACTCTTCTCGGGCGCGCTTCGCTTCTTCCTTTTCCTCTTGCTTCTTGATCTGAAACTCTTGGGCAAGGTGCAGTTCATCGAGCTTGAGGCTCAGATAAGTGCGCGATATCTCTACGCTCATAATCTTGCCAAGGCGGTTGCAGGTTTCGAACGATTTGAGAATTCGTTTCTCGCCCAGTTCGATGTTGTCAAATTTAACGTTGTCCACGCAGACATCGGCTTCGTTGTTGAACGAGCGAATCACGAGCTTGATCATGTCGTTAACGAGCTTCCGACCTTGGGCCTTGCTGTCATTGACCGTCCACTCCATGTTCCCGGTCGCTGCCTCCCCGCCCTTAATCATCGCTTTCTGACGCTCGCGGACGCTTTCCAGTCGGGATTTGTATTCTTGGCTGGTGGTTAGCTTGAACTTGGGCTCATAGAGCGCAAAGCTTTCCAGCAGTAACGTCTCCTCCCACACGAGTATCTGCCCCTGCAAATCAGAGGAGCGTTGCGCTAGCGCAGCCACCTCCCGCTCAGCGCGCTGAGTTTCTTGGCGGACGGCAGTAAGCTTCTCTTTCTCTTGTTCGATTAGCCTCTGAACCTCCAAAACGTCCATGGCACCGATCTTCGTAGTGAGCGCTTGGAGCTGAGCATATTGCGTTTGGAGATTCGTAAGCTGGGCTTCCAAATCATCCGCGCGTTGCCGGTGGGCGGGGCCTTTCCAATAGTCGCTAAGGGACACGGGTTCCTTCCTCGTTCTGAATCAAATGGTCGTTCAGTTCCAAACCAACGCAGGCGCCTTTACAGCGCAAAGCGTGAAGGCTGGCTGCGTAGTGATTCAATCGCTTTCAGCGTTGATATGCATCGGGTCGGGGTGGGGCTCGTCAGGAAGGAAGGCGAAAATGCAGAGACTTCTTTCCTTGTGGGGTGAGCCATTATTAGGCCATCCCTGGCTAGAATGAGCTGAAACAGCCATTCGTGCAAATCGTTGACGTACTCGGGCCGACAACCTTCCATGATGGAATGCGCGGTGCAGCAAGCAAGTTTTCAGGTTGACTCCCGACCGGGAACGTTGCCCAGCCCAAATTACTCAACGGCAGGAGAAGCTCTTAAAGAGTTGGTAGATAACGCATGGGATGAGGATGCAGAAGAGGTGGGACGTACATAAAAAAAGCGGCGTCCGATCAAAGGCAGGGAAGGGGGCGGAAAATTTGCTGGGTTGATGTCCGCTGTGGGAGGGGCAAGCTCGCTGTCTTGCCCGTTGCCAAGAACCGCGAAAAAAATCACCTGTCGAAGGACAGGTGATTTTCGTGGTTTCAGTAATCTCTAAGAAAACTATAAGAAGACTTTCATCGCCCCGATCAAGATGCCGATCGTCACGGCGAGCATGGAAGCCATACGAATGGACAACTTGAGATCGGATTTAGCGATCTCTGCAGTCAGCCGATGATTAGTATTAGCAATCTCAGCGCTCGCCTTGCCGATTTCAGCAGTTGCTCTACCAATCTCTGCCGTCAACCGCTGGTCAAGGTTTGTGAGATCACTTTTCGTCGCGAGTAGTGTGAGCATGTCAGATTCCAATGCTTGGATAACAGCTTCGGCTTTGAGCTCAGGTACGTCGATTGCGCGCAGTGCCTGATACATCGCCAGTTCCATTTTCATTAAGGCCTCCTAAAACAAAAAAGGCCTTCCCCACGACGGGAAAGGCCCGTCGTGGGTGGGAAAGTCATGCTTCCATCGACATTCAAGTCGACTGTCCGCGCTGCCGGAAGCTATGCGGTCATATGATGGATCCTGCGGAGAACCGCAGCGCCGTCTCGAAGATCCTGGCGGCTGGGGTGCTGAACGAATCAGCTAGATGCATAGCAAAAATGCCCCTGAGGCCTTTTGCTGTCAATCTGGTAATCGGTTTTCGACTGTTTCCTAATGTTGTGTGAGGCTTCTCACTGCCTGTGGCCACCACACCTTCAGATTCGGATTGTTGAGGATCGACGTCGAACGCCCTGAGTTATCGGCCAAGGTATGTCGCAGTAATTTGTGTTCTCTCATGGCCAAGTTCACGGCTGATAATTTGTCGAGCGACACTGTCTTGAGAGCGCTGCACTGGACTCAATTCCCTGGAAGAGATTCCTCCTGCCGCCGGAGCTTTCCACCCTGTCAAAGCTGCGTAACGGCTTTGTGCATAATGATGACGTAGCCCATGCATGTGGCTCAGGCCTGCTGCCTTGCACTGACCGTCGTAAGTGTTTCTCTGCTGGATATACGTTTTCTGAGCCGGGATTAATGAGCCGGCTCCCGCTAGACGATGCGCCGCGTTCAATACCTCGCGCTGTAGCGAAGTGGTGACCGGCACAGAGCGATCACGTCCACCCTTCGTCCACGAGCCCTTGAGGAGAATGTGATCTCCTTGATCCGCATACTTGGGCTGAAACTTGATCGCTTCCTCACGGCGTAGTCCAAACGCCGACTGAAGCTGGAGGCTCATGTGCACATGAGCGTCAGTGATCTTGCCAAGGCCTGTTCCCAGTTCCTGGGCTTTGCTGACGTTAGTGACGAAGCGCCGGTCGGCCACTCCCAGTTGCATGTTGTCCGCGGGGAGAATGCCAGCCTTGCCGATTTTTTCAGCCCACCATCGAAGGTGCGCAAGCCGATTTTTGATGGTGCCAGGTGACAGGCCTTCGCCTTGCCAGCGATCCAGCAGTGCCAGTACGTGTTTGCCCTTGAGCGAGGGCGCTTTCATCTGCCGGAAACCAGACTCGCGCAGTTGGCGTGCGATCAGCCCCAGTGAGCGGATACGGTCGGCCTGAGTGTTGTGACTGCCATCGCGATTGCGTCGGCAAAGTTGCCGCAGGGTGTAGGTCAAATCGTCCATATCCCATCTACGCTCACGGGCTTTGATTTGTGTTGTTGTTCAATCCTGAAAATCATTGGTAAGTGTTGGTGCCAACTCGCTAGGCGAGATCCCCGAAGGGCAGGGGCATGGTGTTCAGGAAACACCGGTGTCTCGACTGAGACGTCCGTCTTTCTTCCTGCTGGAAGGCCGGACGGAGATGGAGCGGGATGAACGAGTTTTTAGCGTCGATGAGAACTCCAAAGAAATGGGTGGGATAGTTAAATGGGAGCAGTTGGCGTTGCACAAAGGATCGCTGCCTAGGACGGTGCAGTAGCGGTACATCGCGGAATAAATCCGATAGAACAAAAGTGGCTCCGCCTCATCGGGTATGGGTCGGTATGCTTTTGGAGCCTTGCTTACCTGGCTAACTCCATCCAGCTGGATCAGCGCTTGCAGGAGTCTTGCGCTGTTGGGATGACGACGTTCGAACCTGTCGTCTTAGGTTTTGCTGGGCCAGTGTATGGGGGCATCATCATGTATGCCGCACTCTTTAGGGTTCAGGATTTGCCCGTGATGTTGGGGCGTCGGCTGGGCCGTCACTGCGGATTGCAGTGACGGCCCGGCTCATGACTTGCGCGATGCCGGGCAAAGACGGGCTCTGCGGCAGGTGCATATTTATTCATTGCTTGTGGTGCTGACGCGGCCTTCGGCCTTGTCGGCTCCCAGCGCAGGAGCGGCATGGTTCCCATGCCACGCCTGCGCTGGGAGCTTGTGTGAAAAGCGGAGCTGGGAACTACGTCGTCCATGCACGCCCATGCGAGTGGCTGTATGTCGCTCGTCATCAAGCTGTATCGACTATGTCGGGACAATTAGCAGCCGCAATGGGGCGGCTACGATCCATTGCGTTGGGCAACGATCGATCTGTACCTGCAGTTTGCCAAGGGCAGAAAACGGCCAAAAGCGGTCATTGTCCGAGCAGAGACAGCCCACTCAAAATCTTTGCTGGGATACGCCCACTCCGGCTCAATCCTGCTCTTTAGCTGACGATGAACTGCCCCGGTCGAAGTCTTCACTTTGGGCTGCTTTATACAAACGCTTGAACAGCTTACGTTCAACGTCGATCAGTGGCTGGCAGTTGTGAATCTGCGCGAACGCGGCGAGAAAGCCACTGGCCGCATGGCTGACAGCAGAGAGAATATCGACCACTTGGCTCTCTGTATTGGCAAGAAAGCCCTCGACGTTCATTTCGCCGGGGTTGTGTGCGCTCATGAAGTAGCTCATTCCGTACACTGACCCGTGGATGATCTCAGAAGAGATGGCGTATATCAGTCCATAAGCGCCGAGCAAGGCCCCTCCAGCTGACCGGACTACTTTCCCTATGCGATCAATCTTCGATGGCGCATCCAGCATGCTCCATGAGCCCTGTCCTTTACCAGCAAACTCAGGAAACATCAGCGCTGCCCATGCCTTCGAATCAGGGCTTGTGCTCAATGTGAATGCGAACTCGCCGGTGCCAATCACGCGGTTCATATGCTTCCAGGCGGCATAATCTTTATGCTTCAAAGCGCGTTGCGATACTTCGACCGGCTGAGTTACGAAGAAAGCAGCATTGATAAACCCCTCTATCACACCGCGGGCAATTGGGTAGAGATCACGAATGGGGATACCGACGGAGCTTGATCCTTTTAGGATTGTGTTGAGCGACTGACCAGCGCCAAGCGATGTGGCGCTCACTGCCCGCACCTGATCCCATTCGAGGACGGATTTCAGCTTCTGCCCCTGAAAAACGATAGGCCCCTGCGACATTACCCACAAAATCAAGCGCAAAAGTTCCTGCTGCTCTTCAATGACGGCACGTAATTCTATTATTGCTAATGTGTTCTCGCTCATGTCCTTTCCTTAGGTTGCTGGCTCCTTCAAGAGCATCCGCCTTGGGTCGATCAAAGCCATCCTCGTGAACCCAAGAGCATCACAGCTGCCGACATTCCTGCATCGATCGTGGACTTGTTACGCTACGGCGGCACAGCTTGAAATGCGGAGTTGGCCCTGTTTTTGCAGGGCTGTTGCCGCCTGTCTGATATGTCTGGCCGTTACAAAAATGTGGTGACATAACGGTGGCACATTTGGTCAGACGATATAGAGTCACTTTTGAACACCGACCTGAAACGCAAGCAACAACAGACCAAAGCACGCCCAAGAGGGCAAAGGCCATGAAGCGCGACCAACATCATCACCGTCAAGACCCTTATTCTAAAGAGGTCATGCTTTCCCTTACTTTGCATGTGTCGCTGTATTGCGCACAGGTTGCGGCTGCCCCCAGTGCTGAGTCGAGCGCTCGCCTGGAAGTCGCACGTGAGAGAAATGTTGTTGAAGACGCAAAAATTCGTACCGCGATCAAAGAAGCTATTGTTAGTTTGAATGAGCTCAATGACTTTGTGTTTGACGCAGGTCGCTCCATGCTCACAAACATGCCCCCACGACACGTGATAGAAGATGAACGGTTCTCCGAGGTAGCGAGCACATTGCGCGAGTTGGAATTAGTGTTATCCACTAAGGCTGAGCTGTATTCGAACTTGCCAACTATGAGCGACGAATACAATGCGCTTCGGCGCAATCTGGCTACTACGCGTTCGCGGACAGCACAGAACGCCATGATTCTTAAACAGATGTTTCACGCGCCCAAAAGCTACGAGAGCTCAATAGATATGAAAGGGCTGGAAGCCTTGGCTTCCGTTTCGACAGAGCGCCTCCATCAACTTGTGAGCTGATGGCGTATGACAATAATTGTCGAGTATAGCCCCGACACATACGATGACCTTTTCAAAGATGTTTTGTCCAATCACCCTACAATCTTGAACTCTTTGCGCGACGACTTTTATACCTACATCGCGTCCAACAGAATGACGCTCCCGTCATATTTCGGTTGCGACGTGCCATACACTCATCCACATGAAGCTTATGTCGTGGGCTTGATGCACATTCACATCGCCATCCCGCCGTCAGTGTTCCCAACGAGTAAACCGCAGTTTGACCGAAAGTGTCCCCTAGGTGACCCCACCAAAGATGCTGCGTTGGTATACGCACAAGGGCTCTACGATGAAGATAGATACGTTCTCATCGCCATGCTTCACCCCGGCGCCCACGACAAAGCCCGCACCGAAAAAATAATCAAGCGACTAGCGGGAGTGGCAAAGCGCTTTCGCGATATCTATTAGTCTGACTTTCCGTTTCTTCGCTGCTACGCTTTCGGTTTTCTCGAATGGAGTCGAAGCCATTCCCACCGAATACTCGCTGCCTGACACCCTAGAACGTATGTATGAAAATCAGCTCGCACTTGAAGCGGCGTTGATGGAGGTTGTGCTTTGGGTCGAGCAGCGCGGATCAAGTGACGTTGGCGAGAACATGCGCAGTTCGCTGGACCTAATCGGCGAGAACGCTGGGCACATCAAACAAGGCCTGGCCAAGTTGCCTCTACAGCACCGTGGTGACGCCTGAAAGGCAGATGGAGAGACTAATGGCAAATCGATGGTTTTCGCTGCTGCGCTGAAGCTATACCCGCCGCAGAAAGAAAAGATTCATCAAAACGGTTTTTTATGGATCTGCGGCAGTCAGGCCAGCTCACCGATGATTTTTTCTCCCAGTCGCAGCTCCATCACCACAATGCTCATCGGCGGTGTGGTCTGGTCAGAAAATCTCTGAGGACCAAAGCGGTAAAGCATCAACGTCTGCCTTGTATTGTTTCTGCCTGTCGCAACTGGCTGAAATCGACCCGATGCTGCCGTTCGCTACCGGCAGTAGTCGGCCAGAATCGGTCATCGGCTGTCTAGGGAATCCGCGGCGATTCACCTCTCAGCCAGTTCCTAGGCAAAAAATAGTGAGCGTCAGGTAGCCGGTGTTACGAAGTCGTCCCGCATTCTGAACGCTGCAGAAGAGCCGCTTTCTACAAGCACATCGAGCACATACAGAATCGCCTCGCGCAGGGTGGGATCACGCTTGAGTTCTAGCGGGCGTGAGTAGACATGCCGCTGGAGCAGGCTTTCGAGTATGAAAACGGTGTTGGACTCGCGCAGCATGTCGGCGTTGTTTCCCAGTCTGAGCGCATTTGCGATGTGTACAAAAGCTGTTGGCATGGAGCGCTCGCCTATGTGGTAGAGAAAACGGGCGTAGCTGTCCAGTACGATCGAGACCGGCGGCAGAGCATTGAACAGCAAGTCGACGTTATGGGCGTAGCCTTCCAGGCTCCGCCAGTGCCGGACATCGTCCTTCCAATACGCGGTCAGGAAGATCGTCGAGAGTACCTCACTGCCGTATGGATGCTCATTTTCCAGATGGGCAAGCCACTTGGCGTGCTTAACCCTCTCGGCAAACAGGTTCCACAAAAACCAGTACTGCTTGGTGTTGGGGTTGCGATCCTCGCTGCTGGTCAATCCTTGGACGACGCTATGGATTTCGCGTGGATGCCTGTCAACCGCATCCAGGATGGGCTGCAGGACTTGTGCCGCATCGATATCTGCCACACGCATGACAAATTCTTGCACGCAGTCGGATATCGACTGTTCACTTTCGAAGTTTCGGTCACGCCGACCGTTAGAGCGGCCGTACTCGCGGCTCCAGCAGTCGACCAAGTATTCACTGGCGCGTCTGTACACAGCCACAGCGAGGTCGTTGGGGGCCTGGCCGAGAATCACGAGGACTTTTGCGAACGCCTTAGCACCAAATGTCTCGGTGATTTCGAGCCGGATGTGCGCATCTTCGGCGATGGCTCCGTCAGTCCAGAAACGCTCGCGAACCTCTGAGGCTGCGGCAGCGACGATTGCTTCCAGCGGATTCCGTTTGTCGTAACGCTTCTTCTCTTCGGCTGTCCAATGACAATTGGAAATAGAGGCCTCTGTAGAAATAGCATTGACAGTGAGGAGGGCGAGAGCTGGATTTGCTGTCCAGAAATGGTCGTCAATGCCCCTGGTGGCATACCAACGGACTTCGTCAATCGGGTGGGTTATTGCAGTGATAAAGGCCAGGCGCACGCGCGGTGTTTGGCTTTGGGTCAGGGGCTTGGATAGAAGCAGCGGCACCACAAAAGCACACGGACGATCTGCCTGCATCGAGAACCTCTGCATCCGGTTTATGGTTCCCCATGCGTCCGCGTGCCTGGAGATTTCCGAGCAGATGACATCAATGCACCAGTCCTGCTCTTGCGGTGACATCTCCTCCCAGTGATCGCGGACGCAGACCGCAGCGACGAAGCCGGGGGCATTTCGGCTGCCGTCCGGGTGTTCATTGGTGCGGTCCATCTCCAGCGCACCTGCCAGTATCTCCCTCCATTGTGCCGGTTCGACAGAGCCTAGTTTATATTGGAAGATCTGGAGTCCCCAGTTGTAGATGCCTAGTAGGGCATTCGTTTCTTCCGTGCCTTTTGCGCTCTCCTCAATGAATTGCTGCACTTCCGGGGCCGCTGGTTTGGGTTCCAGACTGATGTAACTCTTCGTTGGCTTTTCGCTGTCCACTATGGATGTCGCGCCCAATGCTGGTTGGGCTTCAGATACGACATACTGGCGCAAGTCCATCCGATGAAGGGCGAGTTGCCATATGAGGTCATCTTCTTTGCGCTTGTCCAATGCAGGCAGTTCAGCCAGGTGCCTGTCGATGACCGCGTGAACCCTTGGGGCAAGAGAGCCGAATTGCAGGTTTGCGATAGCTACTTCGAGGTCATGTTGACGATGCGGTAGCTCGTTCGACTGCTTCCTTTCCTCTTCGTAGATTTTGTTCTCGGCGTTCAGGATCGGGAACATTCCCGCAAGCATGGAAGTCTGGTGCTCGCTGGCCATGCGACTGCGGTCGATAAGGATGTAGTCTTGCACTGAAAGCAGTATCAGAAGGGCCTCTCCGGACTGGTGAGGATGGGCGGTTGCCACGCTTGCAACGACTGCTGCGAGTGCTGCCGAATCACTGCGCTGCAGGATTTCGAGCAACACCGCATCTAACCTTTCGGGATAGGACTTGGCATAGTCGAGCAGCCATTTCTCGAGAGCCATCAGCAGCGACTGAAGCACATAAGGGCTGACACCCAAGCCTCGGTACATACCCCAGAGCCGCGGGTTTACCCATTGTTTCCGCACTAGCCCATCTGCGAGCGTCAGCTCGACTTCCCAAGCAGGTTCCAGTCGGTCACCAAGGCGTGGATGCGCGTACCACTCGGCACTGTGATTGAATACTTGTACCAGGAAATCGAGGCCCTTTCCCGGATGGCGCGTGAGCAGGTTGACCCATGGTCCTCGGAACGCACTGGCAGGGAGAGAATGGCGGCTCAGGTGTTCCTTGATGCCAAAGTAAAGCTCAATGTCGAGGGATGAACGGCCGAAGGGCTCCTCGCTCAGGTACTCCTCCGTGGCGAGAAAGTTATCTAGTGCGATGGAGATCAAAAGATCCGGCAGGTCGCGGGCCGCAGGTGCGCCGTCGAGACCCGCAAGAAGAATGTCGCGGAACTCTTCGGCGACGGGGTCGTGATTCCAGCCGTCCCTGATCTGTCCGCGCATAACAGCTTCGAAGCGAACAGGGTTGGCCTTCGGAATCTTGGCAATGACCTTGAGAACGCGTTTACGTGCATCGCCCCTTCTGTAGCTGTCAACGCGCGGGAGGAGCCAATGAGCAATCCCGGCGATCTGTTCGGCTCCTTCGATGTCCGGTGCCCACCAACTGACGCCGCGTACGGCATCCTCGATCAATGCAAGTAGCAGTGGAGAATCTTCCGAACCAAAACTGCCAATGTTGCGATGAACAAGCCCTGCAACGGTCGCCCAGACCACGCCGTCCGGCACGTTCAGGATCGAATTATGGCCGCGCACGCCGACAAGCCAGGCAGGCGATGTCATGCAGGCAACCCGCAGTAGATGGATTACTCGCTTGAGTACAGCGCGGTCATTGGCGAGCAAATCAGCCTCGTGTCGCGCCAGAAATTCGGGGGCAGACGGTGCCTTCAACAGCGAAACCAGCGTGTCGTCGCGGAATTGAGCGGGAGCATCTGCTTGCGTGATGGCTGCTCGGAAGATCCGATCTGCAGCAGGCTCATCGCGGTCGACCAGTTCGGCAACCCACTTTCGGTAAGAGCGGCGCAGTGCGGGATGCGGACCAATCGCGGAGGAGAGCGCCTTGAATGCCATTTCATCCGTGAGGTGCTGCTCCTCAATCCATTGCAGGATGGCCCAGTCTTCAAGTACGTCGTGCGCCGTCGCAACGAGCAGTGGCTTCCCGTCCGGAGAAACAACGAGGGAGTCCTGTTTCAACAGAGTGATGGCTACAGGGTCGAGTCCAGAAGCGGATACATGATCTGAAAGGGCACGCGCCCGGCGTACAGCCAGCTCCTGCAAAGCCTCTTCGCGCAGACGCGGCATGCCGTTGGCGGGGTTGTGATCCGCACGTACGATCTGCCGCCAAAAAACAGCCCGGAAATCCCGCTCGCTCTCTGGAAGTGGACGTCCTGCATCCCAGGGAATCTGGCGTGCCTTGTCGATAAAGTACGGGTTGCGCAGGATCTTGCGCAGAGCTGGATTGCCCAGCGGGATCGCCATTGATGGAAACGCTGTCTGGATCTCTTCTAGTTCGGAGTCGTCGAGTGCTGGGACCTCGATGACAGCGTGATCAATTCCTGCAGGTAGAAGGAAGCTGGCCTGTACTTGCTCCACGGAATAGTCGCGACAGGTCATGACGATGCCGAGACCGTTGTCTCTCTGGGCAAGCGTCATCAGATCACTGAAGGCGTCGCGTGTGGGTTTTTCGAGCAGGCGTTCGACGCTCTCGATGACGAGTACCTTGCGGTCCTGCGCTCCGAGAATGGCCTGTAACTCTGTAGCGCGTGCAGGAATTTGACTGTTGTGCAGGGTTTCATCAATGTGGGCGACGGCGAACTCTTCAACCCGAAAGCCAAAGGCGAAGAATTCGCGAGAAAGAAAAGACACTGCTTCCTCGCCAATGACCGACTTGCCACTACCGGCTGGCCCCGTGATCAGGACAACTTGCTTCGCTTCGAGGGCTTCAAGAACTTTCTGGATAATCCCAGCGCGCTGCAGGTGTAAGGTCGGTCCAATCGTTTTGCGGATTTTCCTCAGGACGAAATCCGTATGGTTTCGCAGAGCTATCAGTACGTTTTTCTCGTGCGCTCCCACCTCGCTGTATGAAAGGACAAGAGCATCTGGAAGGTCAGTGCGTTTCAGGCTTCGAGCGGCTGGATTGGCGTCGCTGGTAAAGGACAGAAGCCTGTTCCAGGCTGCAGTCGCGCTTGCGAGCGGATCTGAGTCAGTGGACTTGAGAGCGAGCAGTGTCTTGATATGTGCTTCGGTCTGACGGGTCGATGTGTGCAGATCGAGGCTCAAGACGTGTAACACGCACAGGAAGGGCCACAGATCTTCGGCAGTGACAGGCGTGTCTTCCAGTGCGCTGACAATCGTGCAGAGTTCGTTACAGTGGAAGACTGACTTCTTGGAGATGAATCCGTTTAGAGACAGTCGCCGCTGGAATTCTTTGCCATCGGCGGCCCCCCTGGCGCAGTCGAGCAGCCCAGAGAAGTTTTCGAGGAGCGTGTTCGTGCCGCGTAGAGTGACGAGGACAAAGCGATCGTACTGGGGGTTGAAAGGGTCGGCTTTCTTGAAGTCTTTCCAGAAATCCCCAACAGCTTTCTTGCACTCATCGTCGGCAGCACTGATCGTGAGGCTGCGCTTCACTTGCCCAACAAGTTGTGCCGGTGCTTCACCTTCCCGCTCGCAGACGACGAGGAAATCATCTGTATTGAACCCGAGATGCTCTGTCTGAAAGTGGACCTCTGCAACACCTCTATCAGTCAGTATTGGTGGGATGCTGCGGACGAGCAGTTGCGCCAGCCAATACGCCTGAACATGTTGCTCGAAGTAAACGCCTGCGCCCCCGGTGGCAGCTGGACTTGAAACTCGCTCCTGGTTTTGACCATCCATAGTGTCCACCTAATATGTTCTCCGTCTTCCTAATCGGGACGGCGGCTGCGTTCAAGGCCTACCTCGATGACAACATCATGCGAGCGCTCACACGGCCCGCGCTACGTTCAAGCTGATCAAGAATAACAAGAATGTAGGAATATCATTAGTTTGATGGGGGTTCTACTGCGAGTCCGCTTTTGGCCGATAGCCGCCCTTGCCGAAGGTCTGTACCTGGTCTAACGCCAGCACCTAGAAAACATGGCCTACGCAATCCAGCGACAGGTACGCGAGAAAAAAACCACCTGCCCTAGAACAGGTGGCTCCTGGTACCAACGGAAAAGGTGATCTCGTTAACGAATAAACGCGACTGCGGCGAACAGAATCGCCACCGCGAGGAAAATCATCACGCCAATATTCATAGTAAGACTCACCTCAAGCTGAGATAACGCTGCCCGAAACTGTGCTATGTCGGAATCGGACTTAACTGCAGGAGATGGGTGCAGAGCAGGCTCCATGGCTTGGATTACTGCTTCGATTTTCGGCTCGGGCACGTTAATCGCTTTCAGTGCTTCATACATTGCCAGTCGAATTTTCATTAAGGCCTCCAAAAACAAAGAAAGGCCTGCCCCAGGACGGGGAAAGGCCCGTCGTGGGTGGGGTGGGAATAGCGTGCTTCCATCGACACTCAAGTCGACTGTCCGCGCTGCCGGAAGCGATACGGTCATTGGCAGGATCCTGCGGAAAACCGCAGTGCCGTCTTGATGATCCTGACGGCTGGTATGCACTTGTAAAATTGCATCCACGGACGTTTTGCTGTCAATCCACAAACCGGCTATCGAGTGTTACCTGATGTTAGGTAAGAGCACCGGACATTCATGAGTTACAGGCGTTGTGTACGCGTCCCTAGGCGGGACACGGCTGCCACCCTTTGCCTTCCATCACCTGTGCAACCAAGTCTCCAGCGACCCTTGGACCGGCCAGGATTTTGCGCATGTTGGCAATATGTGGCCGGCCAATTTCGCGCCATGCCGAGCGCTGTGGGGACTTCTTGCAGACTTCTGTGCAAACGCGAGGTGCGGACTGAATCGCGACTGGCTCGTCAGCCGGGCGCTGTTTTTTGCGGCCAGCCCACAAGCGAAACTCGCCGACCAAAACACGCTTCACCAGGGCGAAGAAGTAGGCGACGACATTGCGTACTGTGCCGCTTTGGCTGCGTGCCTGTAGTTCGTCCAGCACGTCCTGGCGATGGTGTGACGGCAACCGTTTCAAGGCCGCCAGCACGTCTCTTTGCTGATCTGCTTTGGCGCTGGCCAGGCATGGCGGCAATGCTAGGGGCGCTGATGGTGAATCGCTTTCCTCACGCGTATGCGCGCGGTACGTACGTTCTTTTTTATACAAATACGGCTTATACGTAGGGTCTTGCTCTTGAGGTATCTGGCGGGTCTGTTTGGTCTGCTGCGTAACGGTCGATCTGTTTGCGGATGTTCGATTGACCGTTGGACGCTTCCGCGATGGCGCCGAGGGCGGTGGTTCATCGTCTTTGTTCCGTTGCTCCCGGATGGCAATGGAGAGATGTTCAGGCGTGTCCTCAGAGGTCGCCAGAATGTACTCGGCAAGGTGCTTGATCTGCTTGTTCTCGTGGCCGATGCAGGTAGCCATCAGCTCCTCCAGGCTGTCGTCGAGAGCACAAGCTTCATGGAAGCTTAGAGCGCGCTCATTGACCCGATACAACACGCTTTGAACATTGCCAGTCAGGAGATCGCAATGCTGCCCCACAAAGCTGATCCATCCTGTAAGTCGTAGCACCGCTAAAGCGCGCCTAGCCGTTGCAGCGCCAGCGCGCTGTCCACAGGGAGTACAAGTGAGGTAGCGGCGCAGTTGCCCCATGTTCACGAGCGGGCTTAGGCCATCTGCGGTGCGGAGCATGCGCAAGACCTGCCAGCCATTGCGCTCCAAGGGGGTGAGGCGTACGTCGAGCATTAGCGCGGTCAGGGTGGTGCACAGAGCATCTTGGTCTTGCGAGTTCTGGTGAGTGCGTAGGTCTGCCATGAGATGACTCCGAGGTATGGACCACGACGGCCCGTTCCCCTGCATCTCATCGCGGATCACCCTGCGTGTAAGTCGACAATGCGATTTGCATCACCACCGTATTGTTCGGGGGCTGACAGTTCGATTGTGAAAAGCTGTTCCGTATCAGCCGATGGCACTCCTTCATCAGCGTATGGCAACCACTTTCCGATCGCTGCTTTCGATGGTTGCTGATACCGAGAGATTGCCGGTAGCTGCTCCCTGTATGTGTTCACTCCACCACTTCATCATCGGGCGTCTGCGCTCAATATAGTCCGCTCGGTTATAGGCGCTACGAACCTCGTCCTTATCAACGTGGGCAAGCGCAACTTCGATCAGCTCAGGGTCCCAACCCTTTTCATTGAGGATGGTGCTCGCCATCGAGCGCATTCCATGACTGACCAGGCGCCCCTCAAAGCCCATCCGTTTCAGCGCCATGTTGGCGGTCTGGCTGTTGCAATGGGTGCGCGGATTACGGTCGGAGGGAAACACGTACTCCCTGTGTCCGCTATAGGGCTTGATGGTCTCCAGGAGCGCCAAAGCGTGCTCCGTGAGCGGGATGATGTGTGTGCGGCGTTTCTTCATTCGCTCCGGTGGAATCGTCCAGATCTTCTTCTTGAAGTCGATGTCAGCCCATCGGGTGGTCGCAGCTTCGGATGGCCGAGTCATCGTGTGTAGCTGCCACTCGATGAGGCACCGGGTGGTTCTTTTGATGCTGGCGTTGGCAATCGCCACCATGAGTTCATTGAGCTCATCGGGGGGCAAGGCCGCCATGTTTTTCTTCTTGGGCTTTTTGAAGACCGATCGAATTCCGCTCAGGGGGTTGGCATGAATGAGTCCGTAGTTCACCCCGTAAGTCATGATTTCGTTGAGGCGTTGGGTCAGGCGCTTGACCGTTTCCAAGCTGCCTTTGGTCTCAAGTGGCTTAAGCAATTTGATGACCTGAGGAGCGCTGATTTCAGAAATTGGAGTCGCGTGCAAATCGGGGAAGACGTGAAGCGTGAGCGATCGCCAAATGTCTTCAGCGTAGGCGGTTGTCACGGAGTCTTTCTTCAGTTCAAACCATGCCGTCGCCACGTTTTGAAAGGTGTGCTCTGTCGCAGCTTTTTTCGCTTGGCGATCTGCATCGCGTTGCTCTTTCGGGTCCAGTCCTTGGGCAACCAGCTCCCTGGCCTCAACCGTGCGTTTTCGCGCATGAGCCAGGCTGAGTTCCGGGAACGTCCCCAGTCCCATGTTGATCCGTTTCTTGGTCACGGGATGGATGTAGTTGAAATTCCAAAGCCTCGAACCGTTGGTTCGGACTCGTAACTGAAGGCCGTCGCCGTCGGTCAATGTGTAGTCCTTGTCCTTGGGCTTGGCGGCTTTGATTTTCAGGTCTGAAAGGCGTGTGGCTCGGGCTCCCATGGGTACTCCAACGCTGTTTGTGTATTCCAAAATTTACCAGTCACGGGCTTGGAATACGCCTTGGAATACATTTCAAAATGGATCTGCCTGAAGCGCTGTGGAGCTCAATGGCCCTGAAACCCCCGTATTTACTGGATTTCAGGCACAAAAAAAGACGTCCGTGGACGTCTTTAGATGATGAAATGGTGGAGCCGGGGGGATTTGAACCCCCGTCCGCCAGTACTCCGCTGTCGGTACTACATGCGTAGCCGTGTCTATTAAGTTAACCCTCAGCGACCCGACGGGCAGGGTGCTTTGGGCGAGTTGTGTAAGTTTTAGCCGCTTCGTCCACAACGTACTGCACGGCGATTCTGTTCTATATGACAATCACTTTGGGTTTACAGACATCCCCTGGTGATTGCTGGGCCCGAAGGCGCCAGAAGTGTTTTAGGCAGCAAACGCCATTTGGTCGTTCGAAGCTTCAACACCGTAGGTTTCGTCATTGGCAACTATAGGAAGTTGCAACAGTGGATTTACGAGTTCTGTTACCAACTCGGCATGCACCTAAAGTTTCGCAACCGGCGTCGAATCCTAAACGGCCCCGAGCCTGGCGCTTCTTGAAGCTGTTGAAGCGGCAAGCAGCTGCAGTGTACGCCAATCCGCGTCCGAGGCCAACCCGAAGGTTGGCCCGCGGTGGTCAGGAGCTTTTACCGTCTTTGCTGACCTTCTGGATCTCCTGGATGGTCTGGGTGGTCTCGGAGATGCATTTTTCGGTGCCTTCCTTGGTGTTCAGGGCTTGCTGGGCCTTGGCCTGCTGGATGCTGGCCTCGACTTTAGCCTCGATATCCGAGCCCTGATATTGGGTCTTCGCGTTCTCAAGGGTTTTCAGGTTGGTATCACAGAGATCGGCGGCAAACGAAGACGACGCCAGCATGGAGGCAGTAACGAACAGACCTAGCAGTACAGAGCGTTTCATGTGTCTCTCCTTGAACTGAGGGCGCAGGCATCGCCGGCCATCAGTACGGCTACCAATTTAGGGACGGTCCCGCATTTGCGGGACTTGATCAGTGGACTGCGACCCTACGCCAGGGTTCTATTTTTCTTCAGGTCGCCCTGGCCTGGGTCACCCGATCGATCAGGTAGACCAGCCCGTGGTAGTCAATGGCGGCGTGCTGCGTAAGACCGATCTCGCAGGTGCGGCTGGTGGAAATCCCTTCGCTGCAATGCTGCACCGCGTCCTTGAGCGTACGCAGCGAATGGGCATTCAGCTCCGGCGTGGTGAAGCCCTTGTCGCCAGCGAAACCGCAGCAGTGAATGCCTTCGGGGATGACCACGTTCTTGCTGCACTTGCGCGCCAGGTCGATCAGCGCCTGGCTTTCGCCAAGGTGCTGCGTGCTGCAGGTGACGTGTACTGCGATGGGCGCCTCTTGGGGGGTGAAGTCGAGACGATCCATCAGATGAGTGCGGATGAAACGCACCGGGTCGTATAGATCGAGGCGCACGTCGCCAAGGTCCTGAACCAACCGCAGCGTGCAGGGGCTGGTGTCGCAGTAGATAGGATCGAGCCCGCCGCGACTGGCATGCAGCAGTGCGCCGATCAGTTCCTGGCGCTTGTGCTCGGCCTGTTCCGCGTAGCCTTTGGAGGCGAAGGGCTGGCCGCAACAGAGGCTGTCCACATTGTCGGGAAAGACGACCTGGTAGCCGGCCTTTTCCAGCAGCCGTTGGGTTTTTTCGTACAACGACATCTGCTCCTTATCCCCTGCCGCCGGGCCCATCACCCGCGACACGCAGGCCGCCAGGTAGACCACTCTGGGGCGTTCATCCGATACGGCAGGGCTGAAGCGGATGGCCTTTTCCGGCTGGGGCATGGCGCTGGTCCACTGCGGAACCTGGCCTTTGGACAGACGCGTCAACGAGGCCGAAAGCTTTGCCAGGCGTGGCGCGCCCAGCAGCATGCGTGCGCCGTTGGCGACGTGCAGGGTGAAGCGCACGCCTTGCAGGGTGGTGGCGAAATTTCCTTCAATCCAGTTGGCGGTTTTCGTATTTGTCGCCTCACGGCTGCGCAGCTTTTTCACCAGCTCGCCGGTATTGATGCCAACCGGGCAACGTTGTGCGCACAAACCTGTGGCGGCGCAGGTGTCGATGCCCTGGTATTGGTAGGCGCGTTCCAGTTCGGTGGTGTCGGTGCCGGCGCGTTTCTTCGCTTGGATATCCCGCCAGATCACGATGCGCTGGCGCGGGCTCAAGGTCAGGTCCTTGGATGGACACACCGGTTCGCAGAAACCGCACTCGATGCACTTGTCCACAATCTCGTCGGCGGCCGGCAGCGGTTTGAGGTGTTTGAGGTGGATCTGCGGATCTTCGCTGAGCACCACGTCCGGGTTGAGGATGCCGTTGGGATCGAGCAGGCGTTTGAGCTGCCACATCAATTGATAGGCATCGCTACCCCATTCCAGCTCGACGAACGGCGCCATGTTGCGCCCGGTGCCGTGTTCGGCTTTCAGCGAACCGCCGAATTCCACCGCCACCAACTGCGCCACGTCATCCATGAACGCCTGGTAACGTGCGACTTCTTCTGGGTTGTTGAAGCCTTGGGTGAAGACGAAGTGCAGATTGCCTTCCAGCGCGTGTCCGAAAAGGATCGCTTCGTCGTAGTGATGTTTGTCGAACAGCTCGATCAGGCGGTTCACCCCGATGGCCAGTTGTTCCACCGGAAAGGTCACGTCTTCGATGATTACCGTGGTGCCGGTTTTGCGTACCGCGCCCACGGCTGGAAAGGTGTCTTTACGGATCGCCCAGAGCCGGGCGTTTTCCCGTGGGTCTTCGGTAAAGTCGACCTGTTTTTCCACTGGGAAGCCGGCCAGCGATGCCATGATTCGGGTCAGTTGTTCTTGTAGCAACGAGGAGGACGCGGCGCGGGATTCGATCAGCAGGGCGCAGGCATTGATCGACAGATGCTGTACGAAATCCGGCATGCCCGGCTTGTCCTGCACCGAGCGCAGGCTGCGCCGGTCCAGCAGTTCCACGGCCGAGACTGGCTGGCTTTTCAGCACGGTGACGGCGTTGCAGCAGGTTTCCACATCCGGGAAGACGATCAGTGCCGAGGCTTTGTTCGGGTGGTCGATGACTGTGTTGTAGGTCACCGCACTGATGAAGCCCAAGGTGCCTTCGGAGCCCACCAGCAGATGGCTCAAGATATCCACAGGCTCGTCGAAATCCACCAGGGCATTGAGTGACAGGCCGGTGGTGTTTTTCAGACGGTATTTGTGGCGAATTCGCGCAGCCAGTTCGGTATTGGCGCGGGTTTCGCGGCCCAGAGTCGCGAGGCGGTCCAGCAGTTCGCCATGGCTTGTACGAAAAGCCGCCACGCTGGCTTCGTTTTCGGTATCCAGACGCGTGCCATCGGCCAGCACCAGGCGGATACCGGCCAGGGTGTGATAGGTGTTCTGCGCGGTGCCGCAGCACATGCCGCTGGCGTTGTTGGCGACGATACCGCCGATCTTGCAGGCGTTGATCGAGGCTGGATCAGGGCCGATCTTGCGCCCGAACGGTGCCAGCCAGGCATTGGCCTGGGCGCCGATCACGCCGGGCTGCAAGCGAATCTGTGTGCCGTGTTCGCGAATCTCGCGGCCGTTCCAGTTGTCCCCAAGCACAATCAGCACCGAGTCGCTGATGGCTTGCCCGGACAGGCTGGTGCCGGCGGCGCGGAAGGTGACCGGGACTTGGTCCCGTTGGGCCAGTTTCAGCAGGGCGATCACTTCATCTTCGGATTCGACGCGTACCACCAGTTTCGGAATCAGCCGATAGAAACTGGCGTCTGTGCCGAAGGCCAAGGTCGACAGCGGATCGTCGAAACGTCGTTTTGGCGGAATCAGTTGCTGGACATCACGCAGGAAAGGAGCCGGAAGAGTCATTGGTCCTCCAGAATCAAAACCACCAGATCCTTCGGACCATGGGCGCCATAGGCCAGGACTTGCTCGATGTCGGCGGTCTTCGACGGGCCTGACACCAACAGGGCGTTGGTGGGCATGCCTTGGGCCCATTCGAATTCCTGTTGCACTTCATAGAAGTTGTCGCGGATTTCGCTGGCCTTGAGCAGGGCGAAATGCACCGGTGGCACCAGGCTCATCAGCCGCGGCTCTTCCCGCGTTGGCCAAAGAATCAGGCTACCGGTGGCGGCGATGGCGCCGAGGGTTCCGGTCAGGCTGGCAGGCGTGTCGTTGAACAGTTCGGCTTTCCATTCCTCTACCGGGCGGTCGTAGGCCTTGAGAGGTGGCAGGTCGGGATTGTTCGCCCAAAACTGTGTGATTTTTTGCCCGTGCGCAGTAGTCGGGGCGATGAGCAAACTCGGCAACTGGCGGTCACGCAGCAACTGCGCCAGCAGCGCCGGCCAGCCTTCACCGGACGTCAGATGGATTTCGGTGTGCACCGCTTCCATCAATTTGCGCAATTGTGGAATGCGCTGCTCGGGCGCGTAGCGGTAGGTTTGCGTCACCAGCTCGACATCGAAGTTGTCGGCAACCGGCGTGGCGCCCGTCAGACTTTTGCGCAGCTTGGCGAGGATATTGTTTTTGGCGCTCATCGGCGGTCTCCCTGCTGGTTCAGGTGTTCGCGAGCCAGGTCATGCAATGAGCGGGCGGCGGGTTTGGGGGCGCTGTGGTTCTGGGTCCATGGGCCGATGTTTTGGGGTGTCAGGGCGCGCAGGCGCGTGGCGAGGAAACCGAACAGCCGATACAGTCGCGGCGAACTGTTGAGCCGGGCCCAGGCATTCCAGATGAACCGTTCCTTGGGCGAGTATTTGCTGCCCTGGCCGCGCATCACTTGGTTCGGGCTGTCCGGCGCCTTGACGTTTTCTTCTCGCAGCCGCCGCAGTAGCGCGGGAATCGGGATTTTCACCGGACACACCTCACCGCAGGCGCCACACAGCGAAGACGCGCTCGGGTGGTCCGGGACTTTGGCGAGGCCGACCATGTGCGGCGTGATGATTTTTCCGATAGGTCCCGGGTACACCTCGCCGTAGGCATGACCGCCGATTCGGGTATAGACCGGGCAATGATTCATACAGGCGCCGCAGCGGATGCAGTTCAGGGTCTGGCGCAATTCGCTGTCGGCAAACGCCTGGCTGCGACCGTTGTCCAGCAGCACCAGGTGAACCTCCTGGGGACCGTCCAGTTCGTCAGGCTTGCGCGGGCCGGAGATCATGTTGACGTAGGTGGTGATCGGCTGGCCGAGGGCCGAGCGGGTCAGCAGCGAGAGCAGCGGCACGACATCGCGCAGGTTTTCCACGACTTTTTCGATGCCGGTTACGGCGATGTGCACCGGCGGTACGGTGGTGGACATCCGCCCATTGCCTTCGTTTTCCACCAGCAGCAGCGTGCCGGTTTCGGCCACGGCGAAGTTGACGCCCGAGACGCCGATATCAGCTTCGAAGAATTTCTGCCGCAATACCTTGCGACCGATCTGAATGAGTTGGTCGACGTCCTTGGTGTACTCCACACCGAGTTTGTCGTGGAACAAGGACGCGACCTGACCGGCGTTCTTGTGGATCGCCGGCATAATGATGTGTGAAGGCTTCTCGTGATCGAGCTGGACGATGTACTCCCCCATGTCGGATTCGAGACATTCAATGTCCCGAGCCTCGAGGAAATGGTTCATCTCCATCTCTTCGCTGACCATCGATTTGCCCTTGATCACTTGCCGCGCCTCGTGAGCCCGGATGATCGAGAGGACGATGCCATTGGCCTCGTCCACCGTCTCCGCCCAGTGCACGTTCACACCGTTGCGGGTCAGGTTGGTTTCAAGTTGCTCGAGCAGGTCGGGCAGCTTGGATAACGCGCGGGCGCGGACGGCATTGCCGAGCACTCGCAGGTGTTCTCTTTCGTGGGCATCGCTGAAGGACGTTGCCCGCTTGGTCATCAGTGAATCCATCGCGCTGCGAAAGTTGTTTCGCAGTTGCGTGTCGTCCAAAGCCTTGTGGGCCCGGGCGCGAAAATCTTCCTGCACCTCAATGGTCGGAATCAGCGTCGGCGTGCTCATGCGGCACCTCCGGTACGCTGCCAGAGGAAGCTCGCCAGGTGTTGACCGCGTAACGCCTCCTGCTGTTTTTCCAGCGCGCCGTTGATGTTCATCAAACAGCCGCAGTCGGCGCTGACGACCTGATGCGCGCCGGATTCCTTCAGCGCGCGGGTCTTGTCGGCCACCATCGCGCCGGAAATATCCGGCATGCGCACGCTGAACGTGCCACCAAAACCACAGCATTCACTTTCATGGCTGTGCTCGACGCGCTCCACGTTGCCCAACTGCGCCAATAACGCACGACCATGCAGGTGGGTGTTCATTTCACGTCGGGCCGAGCAGGACGTATGCAGCGCGATTTTCACCGGCTCGCCGCTGTCCTGCAGCTGCACCTTGCAGACAAACAGCAGGAACTCGGCCAGTTCATAGGTTCGGGCCGCCAGGGCCCGAACCTGTTCAAGCGTGTCGGGCTCGTCCTTGAACAAGTCGGCGTAATGCTCGCGCAGCATGCCAGCGCAGGAGCCCGAGGGCACCACCACCGGATAATCGCCAGCAAACAGGGCAAGTTGCGCTCGCGCTACCGTCCGTGCCTGTTCGGTGTATCCCGAGGTGTAGGCCGGTTGGCCGCAGCAACTTTGCCCTTGCGGGTAGTCCACCCGGATTCCTTCGCGCTCCAGCAGGTGAATCGCATCCATCCCGGCTTCGGGATAGAACAGGTCCACCACGCAAGTGCCGAACAGGTAGACCCGTTGCGGTTTTTCGCTAGGGTACTGCCGAGGCTCGGGCAATGGCGGGGCGACACGGGTCGCGTTCGGCACGGCGTTGTAAAAAAGCTCGCTCATCAGGCGTGTCTCCGGGTGGTCCCGGTTATCCGTCCGCTGAGGCTGCTGAAATATAGACAGGAAATCTTTCAGCAGCCTTGCAGACCCGGTGATCAATAGCAGACGCCGAATCGAAGTTCGGCGTCGGTTTTTTCGGTATTGCCTGTAGTACTCAGTGCACCAACATGCCGGTGAACCAGTAGGCCTGGGCCAACGTGATCAGGCCGACGATCGTTGCAAAGAATAGGCTGTGTTTGAGGGTGAAACGGAACAGATCCGATTCCTTGCCCACCAGCCCGGTCGCCGCGCACGCCACCGCAATCGATTGTGGCGAAATCATCTTGCCAGTCACGCCGCCACTGGTGTTCGCAGCTACGAGCAAGGTGTCGTTGACGCCGATCTGGTGCGCAGTAGTGGCTTGCAAGGAGCTGAACAGAGCGTTGGACGAGGTATCGGAACCGGTCAGGAATACCCCCAGCCATCCCAGGAAGGGCGAGAAGAACGGGAACGCCGCGCCGGTGCCGGCCAGCACCAAGGCCATGGTCGACGACATGCCCGAGAAGTTGGTAACGAAGGCGAACGCCAGCACCATACCGATGGACAGGATCGGCCAGCGCAGTTCGTAGAAGGTCTCTTTTAAAGTGGTAAGACCAGTTTTAAGGTTGATCTTCAACACCAGCATCGAGATCAATGCCGAGAAAAAAATTGCCGTGCCGGTAGCGGAAATCGGATCAAGCTTGAAGACCGCCGGGATGGCTGTCGGATTGACCACGATTGGCGCGACCTTGATCACCATCTGGTCCAGGTGCGGGATGGCGAAGTTGAACACCCAGCCATACATGGAGCCGCCGGCGGCAAACATCGCCTTGAACGGTTTCAGGGTCCAGATCGTCACCAGCACGGTTAGGATCAGGAAGGGCGACCAGGCCTTGATGATTTCCCCCAGGCTGTAGGGTGAAGCCACGGTGCTGCGCGGTTGGCCGAAACCTCCGACGCTGGCGGTGACCGTTGCGCTCGAGGTGGCGCCGGCAATCTGCGCGCCTGCGGTGCGCTTGGGCTGCCAGACTTTCAGGAACAGCGTCAGGGAAATCAACGCCGCCAGGGCCGAGGTGATGTCTGGCAGTTCCGGGCCGATGAAGTTGGAGGTGAAGTACTGGGTGACGGCGAAGCTCAAGCCGGCAACCAGCGCCGCCGGCCAGGTTTCCCGCACGCCGCGCAGGCCGTCCATCATGAACACCAGCCAGAACGGCACGAACAGCGACAGCAGCGGCAACTGGCGACCGGTCATGGCGCCGATCTTGAACGCATCGATCCCAGTGACCTGGCCGGCCACGATGATCGGAATACCCAGCGCGCCGAACGCCACTGGGGCGGTGTTGGCGATCAGGCACAGGCCTGCGGCATATAGGGGGTTGAAGCCCAGGCCGACCAACAACGCAGCAGTGATCGCCACCGGCGCCCCGAAGCCTGCGGCACCTTCAAGGAATGCGCCAAAGCAAAAGCCGATCAGCAACACTTGCAGGCGTTGGTCATCGGTAATCGACAGCACCGAGCTGCGGATCACCTCGAACTGGCCGCTCTTGACCGTCAGTTTGTAGAGAAACACGGCGGCGACGATGATCCAGGCGATGGGCCACAGGCCGTAGGCAAAGCCGTAGCCGGCGGCAGCGAAGGCCATGTCGGCGGGCATCTGGAACGCAAAGATTGCGACGGCAATCGCCAGGGCCAGGGTGATGCTGCCGGCCACATGCCCCTTGAGGCGAAACACCGCCAGGGCCAGGAAGAAAAATACGATGGGAATGACGGCCGCGAGTGCGGACAAGCCGAGGCTGCCGAGCGGGCTGTAGAGCTGTTGCCAGGTTTGCATAGTGGGTGGGCCCCTAATTGTTGTTGGTCAGGCACTGCCAGCGCTTTGGTTAATTGGTAATACCAATTTACAATCGCTGTTGGCTAGGGTAAAAGCCTTGGTTGTCGTGTGTCAATTTGCCGCCCTGAAACTTTCGTCGAATAAGCGGTGCAGAGAGCATCTGATCCGTGAGTGAAAGCGGCTTTTGGTGGGTGTGGACTGGGCCCGGATGGGCCAGAATAGAGAGCCCGGCGAGCCGTCGGGACTGTGGAGAATCGAGTTATGGGGTTTGATCAGATTCGTCAGCGCCGTTTGTCTGACGATATTGTCGAGCGGCTTGAAGGAATGATCCTTGAGGGCACGCTGAAATCCGGTGAGCGGCTGCCGGCTGAGCGGACCCTGGCCGAACAGTTCGGTGTGTCACGCCCTTCGTTGCGCGAGGCGATCCAGAAGCTGGCGGCCAAGGGCCTGTTGGTCAGCCGCCAGGGCGGCGGCAATTATGTAGTGGAGTCGCTGGGTTCGACATTCAGTGATCCGCTGTTGCAACTGTTGGAAAGCAATCCCGAAGCGCAGCGTGACCTGTTGGAGTTTCGCCATACGCTGGAAGCTTCTTGTGCTTATTACGCTGCGCTGCGAGCTACGGATGTGGACCGCGAGCGGCTCAAGGCAGCATTCGAAGAATTGCAGGATTGCTATTCCCGCCACGATGAAGTGAGCCGGGCAGAGGAGGGTGCGGCCGATGCCCGGTTCCATCTGGCGATCGCCGAGGCCAGTCATAACGCGGTGCTGCTACACACGATTCGGGGGTTGTTCGACTTGCTCAAGCGCAACGTGGTGACCAACATCGGCGGTATGTACAAGCAGCGCAGCGAAACCCGCGACATGCTGATCAGTCAGCACCGAGAATTGTATCAAGCCATTATGGACGGGCAGGCCGAGCAGGCGCGGGAAGTGTCCAGCCGGCATATTTTGTATGTGCTGGAAGTCTTGGAAGAGGTACGGCAGGAAGTGCAGCGGGTGGCGCGGGCGGAGCGGCGCAAGGGGATGTAGTGCTCGGACCCTGCGGGACTGAGCTTGCTCGCGAAAGCGGCCTGTCTGGCACATCAATGCTGGATGTGTCGCCGTCATCGCGAGCAGGCTCGCTCCCACAATGGTCTCAAGGCGAAAGAATCAGTCTTCCTTGCCCTTGTTGCGCACCGCGCGCTGCAACTCGCGACCGGCGTCGCGTTCGCGTTCGGTATCGCGCTTGTCGTATTCCTTCTTGCCCTTGCCCAGCGCAATCTCGCACTTGATCAAGTGCTTGCTCCAGTACAACGACGTACAGACGCAGGCGTAACCCTTCTGCTGCACAGACGCGAAGAGTTTTTCCAGCTCGCGTTTGTTGAGCAGCAGTTTGCGCGATCGCGTCGGGTCGGCAATCACGTGGGTGCTGGCGGTGGTCAACGGCGTGATATGGCTGCCCAGCAGCCAGGCTTCGCCGTCCTTGAGCAGGACATAACTGTCGACCAGTTGCGCCTTGCCGGCACGCAAGCTCTTTACTTCCCAGCCGGCCAGGACCATGCCAGCCTCGAAACGTTGTTCGATGAAGTAATCGTGTCGCGCCTTTTTATTTTGCGCGATGGTCCCTGTGGGGTGTTTCTTCTGTTTAGCCATAGGGGCGGCATTATAGGCAGTTGCGTGCGTGTCGGCTACGGTGAAGCTGCGTGCTTGAGCACGTTGAGTGAATCCCGGACAATGCGGCCTCTTTTTCGAACGCTGGGCGTGATCACGATGTCGACAGACAAGGTTTCTGTCCACGGCAGTTGGGCTAGCCGCTGGGTCTTTATATTCGCTGCAACCGGTTCGGCGGTGGGGCTGGGCAGTATCTGGAAATTCCCCTACATGGTCGGCGTCTACGGTGGTGGCGCCTTCGTACTGATGTTTCTGGCCTGCATTGCGCTGATCGGGGCGCCAGTGATGCTGGCCGAAACCCTGATCGGCCGTCGTGCCCGGCAAAGCCCGGCCAATGCCTTGAAGGTGCTGGCGGTGGCAGCGGGGCATTCGCCCAAATGGTCGTGGGGCGCGTTCGCCGGGATGATCACGGCGCTGCTGATCCTGTCTTTCTATAGTGTGGTGGGTGGCTGGTCGCTGGACTACATCATCGACATGGGGCGTGGGGACTTTCAAGGTGTGACGCCTGATCAGGTCGGTGCCTACTTTGGCAACGTGATTGCCGATCCCTGGAGACTGACCCTCTGGCATACGATCTTCATGGTGCTCTCTGCGGTGGTGATTGCCCGAGGCGTCGTCGCGGGGCTTGAGCGCAGCCTGCGGATCATGATGCCGCTGCTGTTCGTGATGATCCTGGTGCTGCTGGGGTACAGCATGACCACCGGGCATTTCATGGAGGGCCTGCACTTCATGTTCGATTTCCAGCCGCAGAAAGTGCTGGACGGTCTGTTGCCCGCCATGGGGCATGCCTTCTTCTCCCTGAGCGTTGGGGTCGGCTCGATCATGATCTACGGCGCCTACATGCCCAAGGGGGCGTCCCTGACCCGGACCGTTGTCGGCGTCGCACTGTTGGATACCTTCGTGTCGCTGCTGGCGGGTGTGGCTTTGTTTCCAATTGTGTTCGCCGCCGGCCTGAACCCCAGCGAAGGGCCAGGACTGATGTTTGTCAGTCTGCCCTTTGCCTTTGGCAGCATGGCGTTCGGTCAGGTGATGGGCGTGGTGTTTTTTGTCCTGGTGGCTATTGCGGCATGGAGTTCGGCCATTTCCCTGCTGGAGCCGATGGTGGCCTACCTGGTTGAACGGACCCGGCTCAGCCGCGCCTGGGTAACGTTCTGGCTGGCGTTTACCTGCTGGTTCGTGGGTCTGGGTACGGTGTTTTCCTTCAATATATGGAAGCAGGCCAAGTTTTTCGTGAACGAAGACGGGCTGTTCCACCTCTACCAGTGGGGAGCAACCGGAGGGCTGGACTTCTTCGGCGTGATTGATTTCTTCACATCACGGATCATGCTGCCACTGGGTGGTTTGTGTTTCGTGGTGTTTGCAGGATGGATCATGGGGCGTGAGGCGGTGCGTGATGAGTTGTCGCTGCGCAGCCCTGTCTTGTTCGCCTTGAGCCTGTTCTTGATGCGCTATGTGGCGCCCATCGGCATTCTCGTAGTGTTTGCCGCCCAGCTGTGGAAGTGACGCTTACATGACGACACACATTCAACGCTCAGCCTTGCTGCCCTATCCGGCACAGGCCCTGTATGACTTGGTCAATGATGTGGCGAGTTACCCGGAGTTCTTGCCTTGGTGTTCCTCCGCCGAGGTGCTTGAGAGCTCCGAAATCCATATGCGCGCCGGCCTCAACATCGCCAAGGGCGGGTTGAGCCAGCGCTTTGTCACGCGCAATACCCTGGTGCCTGGGCAGTCCATCGAGATGAATCTGGAAGAGGGGCCTTTCAATCAGCTCCACGGTGTCTGGGTGTTCAAGCCGCTGGGTGAGAAGGCCTGCAAGATCAGCCTCGATCTGTCGTTCGATTATGCGGGGCCGTTGGTACGAGCCACATTGGGGCCGCTGTTCAATCAGGCGGCCAATACCCTGGTCGACGCGTTCTGCCAGCGTGCCAAGCAGAATGCCGAGCTCAAGCGTTGATCGAAGTAGAAGTGGTATATGCCAGCGTCGACCGCCAAGTCTTGCGCACATTTGCAGTGCCGCAAGGCACGAGTGTTCGCGCAGCGCTGAAGGCATCGGGCATTACTGATGCGTTCCCGGAGCTGGATCTGGCGACTTGCCCGGTGGGGATTTTTGGCAAAGTGATCGCCGATCCTGATCGGCGGGTGGTGCAGGCGGCTGATCGGCTGGAGATTTATCGACCTTTGCTGGCCGATCCGAAAGAAATTCGTCGCTTGCGTGCGGCCAAGGCTGCTCAAGCACGCCAATCTGATCAATAGCCAAGCCTGAATCGCGGGCAATAAAAAACCCGGCATGCCGGGTTTTTTTACGTCGCGTTTTATTGCGGCGAGGTATCCAGAGGTTCTGGAGTCGGGACCGGTACGGTTTCGACTTTGTCCACATCCTTCTGGATCTGGTCCAGCAACGAACCTGGCTTGGCCGGTTTTTCCGGTTTTGGCTGTTCGGCCTTCTGGGTCGGATCGGTCACGGTGGTGCCGCTGTCCTTGCCCATGATGGCCTCGTCGCGGCTCACGCCAGGCATGAAATCGCCCGACAGGCTGACGAGTTGGTCATTGGGGCTGAAGATAACGCTGATGCGTTCCTGTTGGCGCTCGCCGCCGCCAGGCTGCAAGCTGTACAGGTAATCCCAGCGATCGGCATGGAACGTGTCGGTCAGCAGAGGGTTGCCCATGATAAACCGTACTTGCCGGCGGGTCATTCCCGGGCGTAACTGGTCTATCATGTCCTGCGTGACGACATTGCCCTGCTGGATGTCGATTTTGTAAACCCCGGGGAATGAACAACCGGCGAGTGCGAGCAGTCCCACAAAGGTGAAACTGGTTAGCAAGAGCTTGGTGTTTTGCATCGGTGGGCGACTTCCACTATCTTGGCTGGGACAACGTAAACGCCGATCATACCCGCATTAAGAGAAGCTGCGAAGCAGCATCGCGAGAAAGCTGACCATGGTTGAAAATAGCGAACTACGCAAAGCCGGCCTCAAAGTGACCCTGCCACGGGTCAAGATTCTACAAATGCTCGATTCCGCAGAGCAGCGTCACATGAGTGCCGAAGACGTCTACAAGGCGCTTATGGAGGCTGGCGAGGACGTTGGTCTGGCCACGGTTTACCGTGTTCTGACTCAGTTTGAGGCTGCGGGTCTTGTGGCTCGTCATAATTTCGATGGCGGTCATGCGGTCTTTGAATTGGCTGACGGGGAACACCACGATCACATGGTGAACGTGGATACCCGTGAGGTTATCGAATTCATCAGTCCGGAAATCGAAGCGCTGCAAAAAGAAATTGCTGAAGAGTATGGCTTCGAGCTGATCGATCACCATCTCGTCTTGCATGTACGCAAGAGGAAGTAAGCTCGTTGCGTGAGCCCACAGCTCCCAAAACGAAAGAAGGCGACCCTAGGGTCGCCTTCTTGCTGTGCGGCTTTTATTAGATTTTTGCGGCGACGACCATTTTTTTCGCGTGAGCCAGGGATTCCTTGGTGAGATCGATCCCCCCGAGCATTCGGGCCACTTCTTCCACACGCTCGTTTTTGTTGAGTTTGGACACTGCTGTGCGCGTGGCGTCTTCGCCGCGCACTTTGTGCACGAATAAATGTTGGTGTCCCTGGGCGGCGACCTGGGGCAGGTGAGTCACCGTCAGCACTTGGCCACGCTCACCCAGCCGGCGCAGCAACTGGCCGACAATCTCCGCCGTGGGGCCGCCAATGCCCACGTCCACTTCGTCGAATACCAGCGTCGGTACGCGCGAGGTCTGCGCCGTGATGACCTGGATGGCCAGGCTGATCCGTGACAGTTCGCCACCGGATGCGACCTTGGCCAGGGCCTTGAGCGGTTGCCCGGGGTTGGCACTGACCAGTAGCTCCACCTGCTCCAGCCCATTGGGTTGAAGCTCGTCGCCAGCGTTGCGGCGCAGCTCGATGGTAAAACGCCCGCCCGGCATGCCCAAGCGCTGGATTTCCTGTTCCACGGCACTGGCCAGGCCGGTTGCGGCTTGGTGGCGCAGTGCGCTGAGCTCGTTTGCCCTTTCCTGATAATGACGGGCATAGGAGGCCAGTTCGTCTCCCAGGCGCTCGATGGATTCATCGTTGGCGTTCAGGGTTTCCAGCTCTTCCAGTAACCGCTGCTGGAGTTCGGCAACGTCGGTTGGCTGGACTCGGTGTTTGCGTGCCAGCGTATAAATAGTGTCCAGACGCTCTTCCAGATACTGGAGGCGCGCCGGGTCGGCGTCGAAATGATCAAGAAACCGGTTCAGTTCCCCGACGGCTTCTTCGACCTGGATCTGCGCGCTCGTCAGCAGGTTGGTCGCTTCGCTCAGGGCGCCCACCGAATTGTTTACGCTGGAGAGGCGGTTCAGGCTCGCCGTCAGCGCATTGAGCACATTGCCCGAATCGCTCTCGCTGCATTGCTCGACCACTTGGCGACAGATGCCCAGCAGGGTTTCGGCGTTGGTCAGGTTCTTGTGTTCCTGCTCCAGTTCTTCCAGTTCATTTTCGCCCAGGGCCAGGTTTTCCAGCTCTTCGAGCTGATAGCTCAACAGCTGGTGCCGTGCCCGCTGTTCGTCGCCGGAGTTGGAGAGGCGGTCCAATTCCTGTCGGGTCTGGCGCCAGCGCTGGGCGGCCAGTTGCACCTGGCGCGCCAGATCGGTGGCGCCGGCATATTCATCCAGCAGGCGGCGATGAGTATCCGTCTTGAGCAGGGACTGGTGTTCATGCTGGCTATGGATATCGATCAACAGTTCGCCGAGGGCCTTGAGGTCGCCCAAGGGGCAGGGCGTGCCGTTGATGTAGCCCCGGGAGCGGCCTTCGGCAGTAATGACCCGGCGCAAGATGCACAGGCCATCGGTGTCCAGATCGCGTTCGGCCAGCCAGGTGCTGGCCTCGGGGATGTCGACCAGGTCGAATGTCGCCAGGATGTCGGCTTTGTCCGCACCGGGGCGCACCACGCCACTGTCGGCGCGATCGCCCAGCGTAAGGCCCAGGGCGTCGAGCATGATCGATTTGCCGGCACCGGTTTCACCGGTGATCACGCTCATGCCTCGATCGAGCTCGAGGTCGAGGTGTTCGACGATGGCGTAGTTATGTACGGACAGGTGCACCAGCATAAGGCCGCTCCCAGGCTTTAGGTCTGGTTATTTATACAGTGTTTTGTTTCGGGCTGACAATGCCTTCGCTTAGCTCGATTTGCTTGAGGCAATGAGTTTCTTAGCGCGGCGAGGAATGAAAAGCAGCTGTTTTTTGTAAGGTTAATTCGTCGGACGGCCCTTGAAGCTTAAAAACCCGGCCCCATATACCGGGGCAGAAGCGCGAGTCGAGCTCGCGGACGAAGTTGAAAGGAGAAATCTATGGCTGACGAACAGACGCAGGACACGCAAAATCTAGACGCCAATCAGGCTCCCCAGGGTTCGGGTGACGACCTGGCGGCGCGTGTACAAGTGCTCGAGGAGCAACTGGCCGGTGCGCAGGATCAGGCGTTGCGTGTAGCAGCCGACCTGCAGAATGTCCGCCGTCGCGCCGAGCAGGATGTAGAGAAGGCTCATAAATTCGCCCTGGAACGTTTCGCAAGCGACCTGCTGCCGATCATCGACAGCCTGGAGCGCGGTCTGGAACTGTCCAATCCGGACGACGAGAACATTCGTCCGATGCGCGAAGGCATCGAACTGACCCTGAAAATGTTCCAGGACACCCTCAAGCGCTACCAGCTCGAGGCCCTTGATCCACACGGCGAGCCTTTCAACGCCGAGCACCACCAGGCCATGGCGATGCAGGAAAGCGCAGACGTCGAGCCTAACAGCGTCCTGAAGGTTTTCCAGAAAGGTTACCTGCTCAACGGTCGTCTGTTGCGCCCGGCCATGGTGGTGGTCAGCAAGACGCCGGCACCGGTTTCGCCTTCTATTGATGAGCAGGCTTGAAATCGGCCATAACGGCCCCATTAAGAAGTCAAGCGTTTAAGTGCTACCGCAGTTAGCCACCACTGCTGCGGCAACAAAATCCAAGTTCCGGGAGAGTTAACATGGGCAAGATTATCGGTATCGACCTGGGGACCACCAACTCGTGCGTCTCCGTGCTGGAAAACGGCAAGGCCAAAGTGATCGAAAACGCTGAAGGCGCGCGTACCACGCCGTCGATCATTGCGTACGCCAACGATGGCGAGATTCTGGTTGGCCAGTCGGCCAAGCGTCAGGCAGTGACCAATCCGCATAACACCCTGTACGCGGTGAAGCGTCTGATCGGTCGCAAGTTCGACGAAGAAGTCGTTCAGAAAGACATCAAGATGGTGCCTTACAAAATCGCCAAGGCTGACAATGGCGACGCCTGGGTTGAAGTGAACGGCCAGAAAATGGCGCCGCCACAGATCTCGGCTGAAATCCTGAAGAAAATGAAGAAGACCGCCGAAGACTATCTCGGCGAGGCGGTGACTGAAGCGGTCATCACTGTTCCTGCCTACTTCAACGACAGCCAGCGCCAGGCAACCAAAGACGCCGGCCGCATTGCGGGCCTGGACGTAAAACGTATCATCAACGAACCGACCGCGGCCGCTCTGGCCTACGGCATGGACAAGGCCAAGGGCGATCACACCGTGATCGTTTATGACCTCGGTGGCGGTACCTTCGACGTCTCGGTAATCGAGATCGCTGAAGTCGATGGCGAGCACCAGTTCGAAGTGTTGGCCACCAACGGTGACACCTTCCTCGGTGGTGAAGACTTTGACATCCGCCTGATCGACTACCTCGTCGACGAGTTCAAGAAAGAAAGCGGCATGAACCTCAAGGGTGACCCGCTGGCCATGCAGCGCCTGAAAGAAGCTGCTGAAAAAGCCAAGATCGAACTGTCCTCGAGCCAGTCGACCGACGTGAACCTGCCGTACATCACTGCAGATGCCACCGGTCCGAAGCACCTGAACGTGAAAATCTCCCGCGCCAAGCTCGAAGCGCTGGTGGAAGACCTGGTTCAGCGCACCATCGAACCTTGCCGCATTGCGATGAAAGACGCCGGTATCGACGTTGGCGCAATCAACGACGTGATCCTGGTGGGCGGTCAGACCCGTATGCCACTGGTTCAAAAGCTGGTGACCGATTTCTTCGGTAAAGAAGCGCGTAAAGACGTTAACCCGGACGAAGCCGTTGCCATGGGTGCTGCCATCCAGGGCGCCGTTCTGGCTGGTGATGTGAAGGACGTTCTGCTGCTCGACGTCAGCCCGCTGACCCTGGGTATCGAAACCATGGGTGGCGTGATGACTGCGCTGATCGAGAAAAACACCACGATTCCTACCAAGAAATCCCAAGTGTTCTCGACCGCCGACGACAACCAGGGCGCCGTGACCATCCACGTGCTGCAAGGCGAGCGCAAGCAGGCTGCCCAGAACAAATCCCTGGGCAAGTTCGACCTGGCCGAGATTCCACCGGCTCCACGTGGTGTGCCACAGATCGAAGTGACCTTCGACATCGACGCCAACGGCATCCTGCACGTCGGCGCGAAAGACAAGGCCACTGGCAAGACCCAGTCGATCGTGATCAAGGCCAACTCCGGTCTGTCCGAGGAAGAAATTCAGCAGATGGTTCGCGATGCTGAAGTCAACGCCGAGGAAGACCGCAAGTTCGAAGAGCTGGCCAGCGCTCGCAACCAAGGCGATGCCCTGGTGCACTCGACTCGCAAAATGATCGCTGATGCTGGCGAAAAAGTGACTGCGGAAGAGAAAACCGCCATCGAAGCGGCCGTGGTTGCCCTGGAAGCTGCCGTCAAAGGCGACGACAAGGCTGCCATCGAGGCGAAGATCGAAGAGTTGTCCAAGGTCTCTGCTCCAGTGGCTCAGAAGATGTACGCCGAGCAGGCCCAGCCCGCGGAAGGCGCTGCGCAGCAAGGCGAGTCGGCTGAAAAGGCTGACGACGTCGTCGATGCCGAGTTCGAAGAAGTGAAAGACCACAAGTAATCGCTTGTTGGTCGGCCGGTTGACTGCATTTGTGCGGTGGCTGGTAGGATGTCGCCGCGCGGGAGCTTGCTCCCGCGTTGGCGTGTCTGGAGTCAGTGAATTTTTACAGCATGCGACAGCGCTCGGATGCTGGTGGTGTGATCGGGAATGCTCCTGCTTTCCGAACGACATACACCGCGTTTTGGCCGGGTACCTGGCTGAAAGATTAAAGACCAGGATCGTTGAATCGACGTGAGTTGGGTCCGGGCCTGTATTGGGGCTCAACGAGTTTGGCAAGGTTCAGGAGAGGTTTGCCGGACGTCCTATAAGAGTGCAAAGACTAATGGCAAAGCGTGACTTTTACGAAGTATTGGGTGTCGAGCGGGGGGCCAGCGAGGCAGACCTGAAAAAGGCCTATCGTCGCTTGGCGATGAAGCACCACCCGGACCGTAATCCCGGCGACAAAGCGTCGGAAGAGATGTTCAAGGAGGCCAACGAGGCCTACGAAGTACTGTCCGATTCGAGCAAGCGCGCGGCTTACGACCAGTACGGTCATGCCGGCGTCGACCCAAGCATGGGTGGCGGCGGCGCCGGTTTTGGCGGTCAGAATTTCTCCGATATTTTCGGCGATGTGTTCAGCGACTTCTTCGGCGGTGGTCGCGGCGGTGCTCGAGGCGGCGCGCAGCGTGGCAGCGATTTACGCTACACGTTGGAGTTGAACCTGGAAGAGGCGGTGCGCGGTACTACCGTCAATATCCGCGTTCCAACGCTGGTCAATTGCAAGCCGTGCGATGGTTCGGGCGCCAAGAAGGGCTCCTCGCCTGTGACGTGCCCAACCTGCGGTGGCATCGGTCAGGTCCGCATGCAGCAGGGCTTCTTCTCGGTGCAGCAGACCTGCCCGCGTTGCCATGGCCAGGGCAAGATCATTTCCGACCCGTGCGACTCCTGCCACGGCGAAGGGCGTGTCGAAGAGTACAAGACGCTGTCGGTGAAAGTGCCGGCCGGTGTCGATACCGGTGACCGCATTCGTCTGTCCGGCGAAGGCGAGGCGGGCGCCCAGGGTGGCCCGACCGGCGACCTGTACGTTGTCATCAATGTGCGTGAGCACGCGATTTTCCAGCGCGATGGCAAGCATCTGTTCTGCGAAGTGCCGATCAGTTTTGTCGATGCAGCCTTGGGCGGCGAGCTTGAGATCCCGACCCTTGACGGTCGCGTCAAGCTGAAGATCCCTGAGGGTACGCAAACCGGCAAGCAGTTCCGGATTCGTGGCAAGGGCGTTGCGCCAGTGCGTGGTGGCGGTGCGGGTGACCTGATGTGTCGTGTGGCGGTGGAGACTCCGGTCAACCTGAGCCGGCGCCAGCGTGAATTGCTGGAGGAGTTCCGCAGCTCGCTGGCGGATGACAACAGTCACTCTCCGAAAACCACCGGTTGGTTCGAAGGCGTGAAGCGCTTCTTCGGCGATCTGTAAGGAGGTCGCCATGCGACGTATAGCTGTGATGGGCGCTGCGGGGCGCATGGGTAAGGCGTTGGTCGAGGCGGTGCAGCAGCGCTCGCCGCTTTCTGGCCTGACGGCTGCCATCGTTCGGCCTGACAGTACGCTGGTCGGCGCCGATGCTGGCGAGCTGGCATCGCTGGGGCGTATCGGCGTGCCGATGTCCGGTGGTCTGGAGCGTGTGCTCGATGAGTTTGATGTTCTGATCGACTTCACGCTGCCGGAAGTGATGCTGAAAAACCTCGCCATTTGCCGCAAGCATGGCAAGGCCATGGTCATCGGCACCACCGGGTTGGACGCTGCACAAAAGCAACTGCTGGCCGAGGCGGGTAAAGACATTCCGATCGTGTTCGCGGCGAACTTCAGCGTGGGCGTGAACCTGTCGCTGAAGCTGCTGGACATGGCGGCTCGGGTCTTGGGTGACGATGCGGATATCGAGATCATCGAGGCGCATCACCGGCACAAGATTGACGCGCCTTCGGGAACAGCCTTGCGCATGGGTGAGGTGATTGCCGATGCGCTGGGTCGTGATCTGCAGAAAGTGGCTGTGTATGGGCGCCAGGGGTATACCGGTGCTCGAGAGCGCGACACCATTGGTTTCGCTACTGTGCGCGGTGGTGACGTGGTGGGCGACCACACCGTGCTGTTCGCCACAGAAGGCGAGCGCCTGGAGATTACGCACAAGGCTTCCAGCCGGATGACCTTCGCCAAGGGGGCCGTGCGTGCCGCGTTGTGGCTGGATGGTCGCGAGCCTGGCTTGTACGACATGCAGGACGTTCTCGACCTGCGTTGATGCCATTGGCAGGGGGTTCAGTTATACTGAGCCCCCCGTTTTACACCGCTTCGCGACGACCTGTCGCATTCCCCTGCCTTTAAGGCTCATTAGCGGTGGACCAAAAAAGCCTTTTTCTGTAAGCTACAGCTTTAGTGTGTCCACTAAAAGCGCGCAGAATAATTCAGTGAAGAAGCGGGGTGACGTGTCCATACGTCACTCCGCTTTTTTACAACCTGCGATCGCCCTTTCAGGCTTTATTTACGGGAGGTCTTCTTGACTAAGCCAGCCATACTCGCCCTTGCTGATGGCAGCATTTTTCGCGGCGAAGCCATTGGAGCCGACGGTCAGACCGTTGGTGAGGTGGTGTTTAACACCGCAATGACCGGCTATCAGGAAATTCTTACCGATCCTTCCTACGCCCAGCAAATCGTTACCCTGACTTACCCACACATCGGCAACACTGGCACCACGCCAGAAGACGCCGAGTCTGATCGTGTCTGGTCCGCCGGCCTGGTCATTCGTGACTTGCCGCTGGTAGCGAGCAACTGGCGTAACACGATGTCCCTGTCCGATTACCTGAAAGCCAACAATGTTGTGGCGATCGCCGGTATCGACACCCGTCGCCTGACCCGCATCCTGCGGGAAAAAGGCGCGCAGAACGGCTGCATCATGGCCGGTGACAACGTTTCCGAAGCAGCCGCCATCGCTGCCGCCCAGGGTTTCCCGGGTCTCAAAGGCATGGACCTGGCGAAAGTCGTCAGTACCAAGAAGCAGTACGAGTGGCGCTCCACGGTCTGGGATCTGAAAACCGACAGTCACGCGACGATCGAAGCGTCCGAGCTGCCGTATCACGTGGTTGCGTATGACTACGGCGTCAAGCTGAATATCCTGCGCATGCTGGTAGAGCGTGGTTGCCGCGTGACCGTGGTGCCGGCGCAAACCCCAGCGGCGGACGTCCTGGCCCTCAAGCCCGATGGCGTGTTCCTGTCCAATGGCCCGGGTGACCCCGAGCCTTGCGACTACGCGATCCAAGCGATCAAAGACGTGCTGGAAACCGAGATCCCGGTATTCGGTATCTGCCTCGGCCACCAGTTGCTGGCCCTGGCTTCGGGCGCCAAGACCTTGAAGATGGGGCACGGCCACCACGGTGCAAACCACCCGGTGCAGGACCTGGACACTGGCGTGGTCATGATCACCAGCCAGAACCACGGTTTTGCGGTGGATGAAGCGACCCTGCCAGCCAACGTGCGAGCGATCCATAAGTCGCTGTTCGATGGCACGCTGCAAGGCATCGAGCGTACCGACAAGAGCGCGTTCAGCTTCCAGGGCCACCCTGAAGCCAGCCCGGGCCCGAACGATGTGGCGCCGCTGTTCGATCGCTTCATCAATGAGATGGCCAAGCGACGCTGACGGCGTGAAGCCCGAAGGCGGCCCCGAGTGCGGCGGCCCCTTCGGGCGCTACAAAGATTGTTCGACGGCCTAGCCGACTGACCTGCGGATTTGAGTGACAAACCCATGCCAAAACGTACAGACATAAAAAGCATCCTGATTCTCGGCGCTGGCCCGATCGTGATCGGCCAGGCCTGCGAATTCGACTACTCCGGCGCCCAGGCCTGTAAGGCCCTGCGCGAAGAGGGTTACCGCGTCATCCTGGTGAACTCCAACCCGGCCACCATCATGACCGACCCGGCCATGGCCGACGCCACCTACATCGAGCCGATCAAGTGGCAGACCGTTGCCAAGATCATCGAGAAAGAACGCCCGGACGCACTGCTGCCGACCATGGGTGGCCAGACCGCGCTGAACTGCGCCCTGGACCTGGAGCGCGAAGGCGTCCTGGAGAAATTCGGTGTGGAAATGATCGGCGCCAACGCCGACACCATCGACAAGGCCGAAGACCGTTCGCGTTTCGACAAGGCGATGAAATCCATCGGCCTGGACTGCCCGCGCTCGGGTATCGCCCACAGCATGGAAGAGGCCAATGCGGTCCTGGAACGCCTGGGCTTCCCATGCATCATCCGTCCATCCTTCACCATGGGTGGCACCGGTGGCGGCATTGCTTACAACCGTGAAGAATTCGAAGAAATCTGCGCCCGTGGCCTGGACCTGTCGCCGACCAAAGAGCTGCTGATCGACGAATCCCTGATCGGCTGGAAAGAATACGAAATGGAAGTTGTCCGCGACAAAAAGGACAACTGCATCATCGTCTGCTCCATCGAAAACTTCGACCCGATGGGTGTGCACACCGGTGACTCGATCACCGTCGCACCGGCCCAGACCCTGACCGACAAGGAATACCAGATCCTGCGTAACGCCTCCCTGGCGGTATTGCGTGAGATCGGCGTGGAAACCGGCGGCTCCAACGTCCAGTTCGGCATCTGCCCGAATACCGGCCGCATGGTGGTCATCGAGATGAACCCGCGGGTGTCCCGTTCCTCGGCCCTGGCCTCGAAAGCCACCGGTTTCCCGATTGCCAAGGTCGCTGCCAAGCTGGCCGTGGGCTACACCCTGGACGAGCTGTCGAACGACATCACCGGCGGCAAGACCCCGGCGTCCTTCGAGCCGTCCATCGACTACGTCGTCACCAAGCTGCCACGTTTCGCCTTCGAGAAGTTCGCCAAGGCTGACGCCCGCCTGACCACTCAGATGAAGTCGGTCGGTGAAGTCATGGCCATCGGCCGGACCTTCCAGGAATCCCTGCAGAAAGCCCTTCGCGGCCTGGAAGTGGGTGTCTGCGGTCTCGATCCGAAGCTGGACCTGAATGATCCGGAAAGCATGAGCGTGCTCAAGCGCGAGCTGACCGTGCCGGGCGCCGAGCGCATCTGGTACGTGGCTGATGCCTTCCGTGCCGGCATGACTGTCGAGCAGATCTTCGGCATGAACATGATCGACCCTTGGTTCCTGGTACAGATCGAAGATCTGATCAAGGAAGAAGAGAAGGTCAAGACCCTGGGCATGTCCAGCATCGACCACGACACGATGTTCCGCCTCAAGCGCAAGGGTTTCTCCGACATGCGCCTGGCCAAGCTGCTGGGTGTGACCGAGAAGAGCCTGCGTGCTCATCGCCACAAGCTGGAAGTGTTCCCGGTCTACAAGCGCGTCGACACCTGCGCGGCCGAGTTCGCCACCGACACTGCTTACCTGTACTCCACGTACGAAGAAGAATGCGAAGCCGCGCCGTCGACCCGCGACAAGATCATGATCCTGGGTGGCGGTCCTAACCGGATCGGTCAGGGTATCGAGTTTGACTACTGCTGTGTGCACGCGGCACTGGCCCTGCGCGATGACGGGTACGAGACCATCATGGTCAACTGCAACCCGGAAACCGTATCCACCGACTACGACACCTCCGATCGCCTGTATTTCGAACCAGTGACCCTGGAAGACGTGCTGGAAATCGTCCGCGTCGAGAAACCTAAAGGTGTGATCGTCCAGTACGGCGGCCAGACCCCGCTGAAACTGGCTCGCGCCCTCGAAGCTGCCGGTGTGCCGATCATTGGTACCAGCCCGGATGCGATCGACCGCGCCGAAGACCGTGAGCGCTTCCAGCAGATGGTCGAGCGCCTGAACCTGCGTCAGCCGCCGAACGCCACCGTGCGCAGCGAGGACGAAGCGATTCGTGCCGCAGCCAAGATCGGTTACCCGCTGGTGGTGCGTCCGTCCTATGTATTGGGCGGTCGTGCGATGGAAATTGTGTACCAGGAAGACGAACTCAAGCGTTACCTGCGTGAAGCGGTCCAGGTGTCCAACGACAGCCCGGTGCTGCTGGACCACTTCCTCAACTGCGCCATCGAAATGGACGTGGATGCGGTCAGCGACGGCAAGGACGTGGTGATTGGCGCGATCATGCAGCACATCGAGCAGGCCGGTGTTCACTCCGGTGACTCTGCCTGTTCGCTGCCGCCTTACTCGTTGCCGGCCCACATCCAGGATGAGATGCGCGAGCAGGTCAAGAAAATGGCCCTGGAGCTGGGTGTCATCGGCCTGATGAACGTGCAGCTCGCCCTGCAGGGTGAGGATATCTACGTCATCGAAGTCAACCCGCGCGCTTCCCGGACCGTACCGTTCGTCTCCAAGTGCATCGGTGTTTCCCTGGCGATGATCGCTGCACGGGTCATGGCCGGTAAGACCCTGAAAGAGCTGAACTTCACCAAGGAAATCATCCCGAACTTCTACAGCGTGAAAGAGGCGGTATTCCCATTCGCCAAGTTCCCTGGCGTGGACCCGATCCTCGGCCCGGAAATGAAGTCCACCGGTGAAGTGATGGGCGTGGGCGATACCTTCGGCGAAGCCTTTGCCAAGGCCCAGATGGGCGCCAGCGAAGTGCTGCCGACTGGCGGTACGGCGTTCATCAGCGTGCGTGATGACGACAAGCCACTGGTTGCAGGCGTGGCCCGTGATCTGATCAACTTGGGCTTTGAAGTGGTCGCCACGGCCGGCACTGCCAAGCTGATCGAAGCGGCAGGCCTGAAAGTGCGCCGCGTGAACAAGGTGACCGAAGGGCGTCCGCACGTGGTCGACATGATCAAGAATGACGAAGTCACGCTGATCATCAACACCACCGAAGGTCGTCAGTCGATCGCTGACTCCTACTCCATTCGTCGCAATGCGCTGCAGCACAAGATCTACTGCACCACGACCATTGCTGCCGGCGAAGCGATCTGCGAAGCGCTCAAGTTCGGTCCCGAGAAGACCGTGCGTCGCTTGCAGGATCTACATGCAGGATTGAAGGCATGAGCATAACCAAGTACCCGATGACTGTTCAGGGCGCGAAGGCCCTGGAAGAAGAACACGCTCACCTGACCAAGGTCATTCGTCCGAAGCTCAGCCAGGACATTGGCACCGCCCGGGAGCTGGGTGACCTGAAGGAAAACGCCGAATACCATGCTGCTCGCGAGCAGCAGGGTATGGTCGAGGCGCGTATCCGCGACATCGAAGGCCGCATGCAGAATGCGGTCGTCATCGATGTCACGACGATCCCGCACACCGGCAAGGTAATCTTTGGTACTACCGTGGAAATCGCCAACGTCGAGACTGATGAAAGCGTCACTTACCAGATCGTTGGTGAGGACGAGGCAGACATCAAGCTTGGCAAGATCTCTGTTGGTTCGCCTATCGCTCGCGCCTTGATTGCCAAGGAAGAGGGAGATGTGGTGGCTGTGAAGACGCCAAGTGGCGTCATCGAGTATGAGATTGTCGAAGTCCGTCATATCTGAGCGAAGGCGCCCGCTGCGTGCTGGCGCCATGATCTGGCAGCTCACCCAGATGTTATGGGTGGGCGGCGTCTGGTTGTTGCACGTCGGTTTGCTGCCGGTGCTGGGCCGAATCGGCCTGGCGCCGCTGCTTATCGATGAAATTGCCGGCATGCTGACGGCGCTGTTGGTGGGATTCTGCGCGGTGTGTGTGGTGTTCCAGGCTTTGGTGCTGGTTCAGGCCGAGGGCCTTGCCAGTCTATGGCGCGACATTCGTGGGCAATTGCTGCTCATGGCGTTGTACGCGTGCGGGATGTTTTTTGCGGTGCGTCTTGGCTGGCCGCAAGCGAGCCAGTGGCAGGTATTCAGTTACCTGGTGCTGGGGTTTTCCGGATTGGTGCTGGTGTTGCAGCCGGTTCCCGGATGGAGTGGCAGGGTGTGCGAAGCACACCCTTGACCCTTGGTATCACTTGAAGCGGTGAACGTTCGACAGTTGCTTGTTGACGCTGAAATTCTTGCGATAAATCAGTGCCATTTTGCCGATGACCTGTACCAGGTCTGCCTTGCCGGTCTTGCACAGTTCAGCAACGGCAGCCAGGCGGGCTTCGCGATCGAGGATGTTGAGCTTGATCTTGATCAGCTCGTGATCGCTCAGCGCGCGTTCCAGTTCGGCGAGTACGCCTTCAGTCAAACCGTTGTCAGCCACAGTCAAAACCGGTTTCAGATGGTGGCCAATGGATTTGTATTGTTTCTTCTGCTCTTGAGTGAGCGGCATAATCTGACCCCTGCGTCTGATCTTGTAAAAAGCGGCGGCCAGTTTACCCGAGCAAGTCCGGGACCGCCCACTTAATCACGACCCGTTTTATTTTTAGAGGTGGCCCGTGGCCCGTTCCAAGACTAGCCAGAACTGGCTCAGAGAGCATTTCAACGATCCATACGTCAAAATGGCGCAAAAAGACGGCTATCGCTCGCGTGCCAGCTATAAATTGTTGGAGATTCAGGAAAAGGATCGTTTGATCCGTCCAGGCATGACTGTGATCGACCTCGGCGCGGCGCCAGGTGGGTGGTCCCAGGTGACCAGTCGTCTGATCGGCGGTCAGGGCCGCTTGATCGCTTCCGATATCCTGGAAATGGACAGCATCCCCGATGTGACCTTCATCCAGGGGGATTTCACGGAAGACGCCGTCCTGGCAAAAATTCTGGAGGCCGTCGGAAATACGCAGGTTGACCTTGTGATTTCCGATATGGCCCCCAATATGAGTGGATTAGCGGCTGTCGACATGCCTCGTGCAATGTTCCTCAGCGAGCTGGCCCTGGATCTTGCCGGGCGGGTTTTGCGTCCGGGCGGTGATTTTTTGATCAAGGTCTTCCAAGGTGAAGGCTTCGACGAGTACCACAAGGGCATGCGCAAACTGTTCGACAAGGTGCAAATGCGCAAGCCATTGTCGTCCCGCGACCGCTCTCGCGAGCAGTATCTGCTGGCGCGAGGCTTCCGCGGGATTGAAGGCGCAGCCAGCGATGAGCGTCTTTGATACGGGGCGATAGTTTTTTTTGTCTCGCGTTGCGAAAGTTGCGTAACGAAAATTACGCGACCAAAGTTTCACAAAGGGTTACAGACGGCGCCTGCCAGAGTCGTAGGTAATGTAGTAAGTTAGGCCGGTGAATATCATGCGAAGCGCGCGCCAGTAGCGGAGCTTGCTTCAGAGGGTAGTTAATTGAACGATATGGCAAAGAATCTGATCCTGTGGTTGATCATCGCCGCTGTCCTTGTGACCGTGATGAACAACTTCTCCAGCCCTAACGAGCCGCAGACCCTCAACTATTCCGACTTCATCCAGCAGGTCAAGGATGGCAAGGTCGAGCGCGTGGCCGTCGATGGCTATGTGATTACCGGCAAGCGCACCGATGGCGACAACTTCAAGACCATTCGTCCGGCAATCCAGGACAATGGTCTGATCGGCGACCTGGTGGACAATCATGTCGTGGTCGAAGGCAAGCAGCCTGAGCAGCAAAGCATCTGGACCCAACTCCTGGTGGCCAGCTTCCCGATCCTGGTGATCATCGCGGTGTTCATGTTCTTCATGCGCCAGATGCAGGGCGGTGCCGGCGGCAAGGGCGGGCCGATGAGCTTTGGTAAAAGCAAGGCCCGGCTGCTCTCGGAAGATCAGGTAAAGACTACCCTGGCCGACGTTGCAGGTTGCGACGAAGCCAAGGAAGAGGTCGGTGAACTGGTCGAATTCCTGCGCGATCCGGGCAAGTTCCAGCGATTGGGCGGCCGCATTCCACGCGGCGTTCTGATGGTCGGCCCGCCGGGTACCGGTAAAACCTTGCTGGCCAAGGCTATTGCCGGCGAAGCCAAGGTGCCGTTCTTCACCATTTCCGGTTCCGATTTCGTTGAAATGTTCGTTGGCGTGGGTGCCAGCCGTGTTCGTGACATGTTCGAGCAGGCCAAGAAACACGCCCCTTGCATCATTTTCATCGATGAAATCGACGCCGTTGGTCGCCATCGTGGCGCCGGCATGGGTGGCGGTCACGACGAGCGCGAGCAGACCCTCAACCAGTTGTTGGTCGAGATGGACGGTTTCGAAATGAATGACGGCATCATCGTGATCGCCGCCACCAACCGTCCGGACGTACTCGACCCTGCGCTGCTGCGTCCTGGCCGTTTCGACCGTCAGGTTGTGGTGGGGCTGCCGGACATTCGTGGTCGTGAGCAGATCCTCAAGGTCCACATGCGCAAAGTGCCGATGGGTGACGATGTTGCTCCGGCAGTGATCGCTCGCGGTACGCCGGGCTTTTCCGGTGCCGACCTTGCGAACCTGGTCAACGAAGCGTCGCTGTTCGCCGCTCGTACCGGCAAGCGCATCGTGGAAATGAAGGAATTCGAACTGGCCAAGGACAAGATCATGATGGGCGCGGAGCGCAAATCCATGGTCATGTCGGAGAAAGAAAAGCAGAACACGGCTTACCACGAGGCGGGTCATGCAATCGTCGGTCGTGTGGTGCCCGAGCATGATCCGGTCTACAAGGTCTCGATCATTCCGCGCGGTCGTGCCCTGGGTGTGACCATGTTCCTGCCGGAAGAAGATCGCTACAGCCTGTCCAAGCGAGCGCTGATCAGCCAGATCTGCTCGTTGTATGGCGGTCGTATTGCCGAGGAGATGACCCTGGGCTTCGACGGTGTGACCACTGGTGCCTCCAATGACATCATGCGTGCCAGCCAGATTGCTCGAAACATGGTCACCAAGTGGGGGCTGTCCGAGAAGCTGGGGCCGTTGATGTATGCCGAGGAGGAGGGCGAGGTGTTCCTCGGTCGTGGCGGTAGCGGCCAGCACGCCAGTTTCTCTGGCGAGACGGCCAAGCTGATCGACTCCGAAGTTCGTAGCATCATTGACCAATGCTATGGCACTGCCAGGCAGATTCTCACGGACAACCGTGACAAGCTCGATGCCATGGCTGACGCCCTGATGAAGTACGAAACCATTGATGCCGACCAGATCGACGACATCATGGCCGGTCGTGTACCCCGTGAACCGCGGGACTGGTCTGGTGGTACCGGTACCTCGGGTACGCCTCCTGCGGTACAGGGCGAGCGTCCTGAAACGCCGATCGGCGGTCCGGCTGCTGACGTCTAAGGCTTGAAATGACTTCTGTTCAGTCCTCGACCCGGTTGCCTTGCGGCAACCGGGTTCTTGATTTGGCCCATGTGCATGTCATGGGCATTCTCAATGTCACTCCCGATTCCTTTTCCGATGGTGGTCGATTCAGCCAGCTCGACGCTGCGTTGCGGCATGCCGAGGCGATGGTGGCCGCCGGTGCGACGCTGATCGACGTTGGTGGCGAATCGACCCGGCCGGGCGCACGGGCAGTCTCGCCTACCGAAGAGCTGGAGCGAGTTGCGCCAATTGTCGAGCGTATACACCGCGAACTCGATGTCATTATATCGGTCGATACCTCCACGCCGGCGGTCATGCGCGAAACTGCGCGACTGGGCGCGGGCTTGATCAACGATGTACGATCCTTGCAGCGCGATGGCGCCCTGGATGCTGCCGCCGCCACTGGTTTGCCGGTTTGCCTGATGCATATGCTCGGCGAGCCCGGGACCATGCAGAACGACCCGCACTATCAGAATGTGACCAGGGAAGTCGGTGAGTTCCTGGCGGAGCGTCTGGATCAGTGTGCTGCTGTGGGCATTCCGGCCGAGCGGGTCATTCTTGATCCAGGGTTCGGCTTTGCCAAGACGCTGGCTCATAATCTGAGCCTTTTCAAACATATGGATGCCTTGCATGCGCTGGGGCGGCCCCTGTTGGTCGGGGTTTCGCGAAAGAGCATGATAGGCAATGCCCTGGGTCGTCCGGTGGGAGAGCGCCTGTATGGTGGTCTCGCGCTCGCTGCCTTGGCCATTACAAAAGGTGCGCGCATATTGCGGGTGCACGATGTGGCCGAAACGATGGACGTTGTGCGGATGATCGCAGCAGTGGATTCAGCCGAATAAGAATGACGGAGCACTTATGAGCAAGAAATACTTTGGCACCGACGGTATTCGTGGTCGGGTCGGCGAATACCCTATTACCCCTGATTTCATGCTCAAGCTCGGCTGGGCGGCCGGCATGGCATTCCGCAAAATGGGAGCCTGCAAGGTGCTGGTCGGCAAGGACACCCGAATTTCCGGCTACATGTTCGAATCGGCGCTCGAGGCCGGCCTGACGTCGGCGGGCGCCGATGTGATGCTGTTGGGCCCGATGCCGACGCCGGCCATTGCCTACCTGACGCGTACATTCCAGGCCCAGGCTGGCATCGTGATCAGTGCTTCGCACAACCCGCATGATGACAACGGCATCAAGTTCTTCTCCGGCCAGGGTACCAAGCTGCCGGATGATATCGAGCTGATGATCGAAGAGCTGCTGGACACGCCGATGACGGTGGTTGAGTCGAGCAAGATCGGCAAAGTGTCGCGGATCAACGATGCGTCGGGGCGCTACATCGAGTTCTGCAAAGGCAGCGTACCGACCGGTACCAGCTTTTCGGGCCTGAAAATCGTGGTCGATTGCGCTCATGGTGCAACCTATAAAGTCGCGCCGAGTGTATTTCGCGAGTTGGGTGCCGAGGTGGCTGTGCTCTCTGCCCAGCCAAACGGGCTGAACATCAATCACAACTGTGGCTCCACCCATACCGAGGCGTTGCAGGCAGCGGTGCTGGCCGAACAGGCAGATCTGGGGATTGCCTTCGATGGCGACGGTGATCGAGTCCTGATGGTCGATCACACCGGTACGGTTGTCGATGGTGATGAGTTGCTGTTCATCATTGCTCGCGATCTGCACGCGCGCGGCAAGCTGCAGGGCGGAGTGGTCGGTACGTTGATGAGCAACCTCGGGCTCGAGTTGGCCTTGGCGGACCTGGATATCCCCTTCGTGCGGGCCAATGTGGGTGACCGCTACGTGATCTCGGAGTTGCTGGAGCGCAGTTGGGTGATTGGGGGCGAGAACTCCGGTCACATCGTGTGCTTCGACCATACCACCACGGGTGATGCGATCATCGCTGCCTTGCAGGTACTGATGGCGCTCAAGGCGCGCAATGAAGGGCTCGCACAGTCGCGCCAGGCTTTGCGTAAATGTCCTCAGGTGCTGATCAACGTGCGTTTCGGTGGTGGTGAGAACCCGATCGAGCATGAGACGGTCAAGCAGGCCAGCGAGCGTGTAACGCAGGCGATGGGCGGGCGCGGGCGTGTGTTGTTGCGCAAGTCCGGCACTGAGCCATTGGTGCGTGTCATGGTCGAGGGCGAGGATGAGGCACAGGTTCGCGGTTATGCCGAAGAGCTGGCAAAACTTGTTACTGAAGTTTCTGCCTGAATTCGGCTTGCCAGTCATGAATCGGTTGGGTAACATCTGCGCCCACTTTGACCGACGAGGTACAGCATGCGTCGCCCTATGGTAGCTGGTAACTGGAAGATGCACGGTACCCGCGCCAGCGTCGCTGAGCTGATCAATGGCCTTCGTCATCTGGCCTTGCCAAGCGGTGTTGATGTCGCGGTATTCCCGCCCTGCTTGTATATCAATCAAGTGATTGATGGCTTGAAGGGTAAGTCGATTTCGGTCGGCGCGCAGAATTCTGCGGTGGAGCCCATGCAAGGCGCGTTGACCGGTGAAATTGCGCCGAGTCAGTTGGTGGATGCAGGTTGTTCCCTGGTCTTGGTCGGGCATTCAGAGCGTCGCCTGATCATGCGCGAGCAGGACAGCACCTTGATTCGCAAATTTGCTGCGGCTCAGGCCTGTGGTCTGATTCCGGTGTTGTGTGTAGGGGAAACCCTCGAGCAGCGTGAAGCTGGGAAGACCCTTGAAGTTGTCGGGCGTCAGCTGGGCAGCATCATAGAAGACTTGGGTGTCGGTGCTTTTGCAAAGGCAGTCATTGCTTACGAGCCGGTCTGGGCCATTGGCACCGGGCTGACTGCTTCGCCGCAACAGGCGCAGGATGTGCACGCCGCCATTCGCGCGCAGTTGGCGGCAGAGAATTCTGAAGTGGCACGAGGTGTGCGGCTTCTATACGGCGGCAGCGTGAAGGCGGCCAATGCGGTCGAACTGTTCGGCATGCCGGATATCGATGGGGGGCTCATTGGTGGAGCGTCCCTGAATGCAGATGAGTTCGGTGCGATTTGTCGCGCCGCGGGAAACTGAAAAAATGCTGGAAACAGTCGTAGTCGTTTTTCATCTGCTGGGTGCACTGGGCGTAGTTGCTCTCGTATTGCTGCAGCAGGGTAAAGGTGCGGATGCTGGTGCGTCTTTCGGTGCAGGTGCTTCAAATACTGTGTTCGGAAGCCAAGGTTCCTCTACCTTTCTTAGTAAGTTTACTGCTATACTTGCCGCCGCTTTCTTCATGACCAGCTTGGGGTTAGGTTACTTTGCTAAAGAGAAGGCTCATGAGCTGACTCAAGTAGGTTTGCCAAACCCAGCAGTGCTGGAAGCGCCAAAGCAACAACCGGCTTCTGATGATGTCCCGGTGCTTCAAGAGCAAAAGTCGGCCAACCCGGCGACTGACGTACCTCCAGCTCAAGAGCAGAAGTAAGAAGGTTTCAAACGCTGTATTGCCGAGGTGGTGGAATTGGTAGACACGCAACCTTGAGGTGGTTGTGCCCATAGGGTGTAGGGGTTCGAGTCCCCTTCTCGGTACCAATTATCAGGAGAGCCCGCGATTGCGGGCTTTCTTGTAGGTGGAAGGGTTACATTGACCCTGTAAGGGATCGGTCGTATACTTCCGCCCCAGCTTTGTCGCGGGATGGAGCAGTCTGGTAGCTCGTCGGGCTCATAACCCGAAGGTCGTCGGTTCAAATCCGGCTCCCGCAACCAGTTTCAGGGGCCCCTTCCAAGGGGCTTTTTGTTAGCTGGACACTTTACAACGCCGCTATTCGACGGCGTTTCAGGGATGGGCGATTCGCCCATTTTTTTTTATTTGCACAGCATGCACAAACATGCACGAGGGGGTTCAGGTGTCGAGCAAGCTAGAACAGTTGCAGGCCTTGTTGGCCCCGGTGGTCGTGGCCCTTGGCTATGAATGCTGGGGTATTGAGTTTTCGGCTCAAGGTCGCCACTCACTGTTGCGCGTTTATATCGATAAGGAAGGCGGCGTGTTGGTGGATGATTGCGCCATCGTCAGCCGTCAGATCAGCGGTGTACTGGATGTCGAAGATCCAATCACCTCCGAATACACCCTTGAAGTTTCCTCGCCTGGCATGGAACGCCCTCTGTTCACCCTTGAACAGTTTGCTTCGTTTGCCGGTGAACAAGTGAAGATCAAGCTGCGCTCGCCTTTCGAAGGTCGACGCAACTTTCAAGGCCTTCTGCGCGGTGTAGAAGAGCAGGACGTCGTGGTGCAGGTAGATGACCATGAGTTCCTGTTGCCGATCGATATGATCGACAAGGCCAACATTATTCCCAGTTTTGACTGATACGTGCCAGATACTGCGGATCCCGCGGATCCAATGGCTTGCGAAAGGCGAGGCGTACGATGAGCAAAGAAGTACTGCTGGTTGTTGAGTCGGTATCCAATGAAAAGGGCGTACCGGCTAACGTTATTTTTGAAGCGCTGGAGTTGGCTCTGGCCACTGCCACTAAAAAGCGATTTGAAGACGAAGTTGATTTGCGTGTGGAAATCAATCGCCACACCGGTGCCTATGAGACTTTCCGTCGCTGGACGGTAGTCGAGGAAGCCGACCTGGACGATCCGGCTATCGAAACCTGGCCGAGCAAGGTTGCAGAAACGCATCCTGGCGCCAAGGTTGGTGATGTCGTCGAAGAAAAAATCGAATCCATCGAGTTCGGTCGCATTGCTGCACAGACTGCCAAGCAAGTCATTGTGCAAAAAGTTCGCGAAGCAGAGCGTGCACAAGTTGTCGACGCCTATCGCGAGCGCCTGGGGGAAATCATCTCCGGCACCGTGAAAAAAGTTACCCGCGACAACGTGATCGTCGACCTGGGCAACAACGCCGAAGCGTTGCTGGCCCGTGAAGACATTATTTCTCGCGAAACTTTCCGAGTTGGCGTGCGCCTGCGCGCGTTGCTCAAGGAAATCCGCACCGAGAACCGCGGCCCGCAGCTGATCCTGTCGCGTACCGCGCCGGAAATGCTGATCGAGTTGTTCCGCATCGAAGTGCCGGAAATTGCTGAAGGCCTGATCGAAGTAATGGCTGCCTCCCGTGATCCGGGTTCGCGTGCCAAGATCGCGGTCCGCTCCAAGGACAAGCGCATCGACCCGCAGGGTGCTTGCATCGGCATGCGTGGTTCGCGTGTCCAGGCCGTATCCGGCGAGTTGGGCGGCGAGCGTGTGGACATCGTCCTGTGGGACGATAACCCGGCTCAGTTTGTGATCAACGCCATGTCGCCTGCTGAAGTGGCGGCAATTATCGTCGACGAAGATGCCCATGCCATGGACATCGCCGTTGGCGCAGACAATCTCGCTCAGGCCATCGGTCGTGGTGGTCAGAACGTGCGTCTGGCTAGCCAACTGACCGGCTGGACCCTGAACGTGATGACCGAATCGGACATCCAGGCTAAGCAACAAGCTGAAACCGGCGACATCCTGCGCAATTTCATCGACGAGCTGGAAGTCGATGAAGAGTTGGCACAGGTGCTGGTGGATGAAGGCTTTACCAGCCTGGAAGAGATTGCCTACGTACCGGTGGAAGAAATGCTCAACATCGACGGCTTTGACGAGGAGATCGTCAACGAGCTTCGCGCTCGGGCCAAGGATCGTTTGTTGACCAAAGCTATCGCTACTGAGGAAAAGCTGGCAGACGCCCATCCGGCCGAAGACCTGCTCTCGCTTGAGGGCATGGACAAGGATTTGGCGATGGAACTGGCGGTGCGCGGCGTAATTACCCGCGAAGACCTGGCCGAGCAGTCTATTGACGATCTGCTCGACATCGACGGCATTGACGATGATCGTGCCGGCAAGTTGATCATGGCCGCCCGAGCCCACTGGTTCGAGTAATTAGGCGCGGCCTGAGGAGAGAAGTGCATGACGCAAGTCACGGTGAAACAACTGGCCGATGAGGTCAAAACACCGGTAGAGCGCCTGTTGCAGCAGATGCGTGAGGCAGGTCTGCCGCACACCGCCGCCGAGGAACATGTGACCGACAGTGAGAAGCAGTCCCTGCTGACTCACTTGAAGAGCAGTCACAAGGCGAAAGTGGAAGAACCGCGCAAGATCACTCTGCAGCGTAAAACCACCAGCACCCTGCGTGTTGCCGGTAGCAAAAGCATCAGCGTTGAAGTACGCAAGAAGAAAGTCTTCGTACAGCGCAGCCCGGAAGAAATCGAAGCCGAGCGCAAACGCGAACTGGAAGAACGTCGCGCAGTAGAAAATGCTGCACGTCAGAAGGCTGAAGAAGAAGCCAAGCGTCGCGCCGAAGAAGAAGCGCGTCGCCAGCCTGCTGCTGCGCAATCGGCTCCGGTCGAAGCTGTTGCGGCACCTGCCGCAGTCGCCGAGCCTGTGCGTGAAAGCGCACCGGTCGTGGCGCCAGCGCCTGCACCTGCGGCTGATACTCGCAAGCGCGACGAACAGCGTCGTCCGGACAAACCACGTGCCGACGACAACCGTCGTGGCAGTGGTGATGGCGAGCGCAAAAATGCTCCTCATCGTGCTTCGGTCAAGGAAAAGGCGCCGGCACCACGCGTTGCGCCACGTACCACCGACGAAGAAAGCGATGGCTTCCGTCGCGGCGGTCGCGGCAAGGCCAAGCTGAAGAAACGCAACGCCCACGGTTTCCAGAGCCCTACCGGCCCTGTCGTGCGTGAAGTGAAGATCGGCGAGACCATCACTGTGGGCGATCTGGCCCAGCAGATGTCGGTCAAGGCTGCTGAAATCATCAAGTTCATGTTCAAGCTGGGTACGCCGGCCACCATCAATCAGGTACTGGATCAGGAAACTGCCCAACTGGTTGCTGAAGAGCTGGGCCACAAAGTGACCCTGGTCAGCGACACTGCCCTGGAAGACTCCCTGGCCGAGTCCCTGAAGTTTGAAGGTGAGGCGGTTTCCCGTGCGCCGGTCGTGACCGTAATGGGCCACGTTGACCACGGTAAAACTTCCCTGCTCGACTACATTCGTCGTGCGAAGGTTGCGGCAGGTGAGGCTGGCGGTATTACCCAGCACATCGGTGCCTACCACGTTGAAACCGACCGCGGCATGGTGACGTTCCTCGACACCCCGGGTCACGCCGCGTTTACCGCGATGCGTGCCCGTGGTGCCAAGGCGACTGACATCGTGATCCTGGTGGTTGCGGCGGACGACGGCGTGATGCCGCAAACCATCGAAGCCGTTCAGCATGCCAAGGCTGCTGGCGTACCGCTGGTGGTTGCGGTGAACAAGATCGACAAGCCGGGCGCCGATCTCGATCGCATCCGTAGCGAACTGTCGGTTCACGGCGTGACCTCCGAAGAGTGGGGTGGCGACACTCCATTCGTACCGGTCTCGGCGAAGATGGGTACCGGTGTTGACGAACTGCTCGAAGCTGTTCTGTTGCAAGCCGAAGTCCTGGAACTGACTGCGACACCTTCGGCTCCTGGCCGTGGTGTGGTCGTTGAATCGCGTCTCGACAAGGGCCGTGGTCCGGTTGCGACCGTCCTGGTTCAAGACGGTACCCTGCGCCAAGGCGACATGGTACTGGTCGGTTCGAACTACGGCCGTGTACGTGCCATGCTCGACGAGAACGGCAAGTCCATCAAGGAAGCCGGTCCGGCTATCCCGGTCGAGATCCTCGGCCTGGACGGCACCCCGGACGCTGGCGACGAGATGAGCGTTGTGGCTGACGAGAAGAAAGCCCGTGAAGTGGCTCTGTTCCGTCAAGGCAAGTTCCGCGAAGTCAAACTGGCTCGTGCTCACGCAGGCAAGCTGGAAAACATCTTCGAGAACATGGGTCAGGAAGAGAAGAAGACGCTCAACATCGTCCTCAAATCCGACGTCCGTGGTTCCCTCGAAGCGTTGAACGGCGCCTTGAATGGCCTGGGTAACGACGAAGTGCAAGTGCGTGTGGTCGGTGGCGGTGTCGGTGGTATCACCGAATCCGATGCCAACCTGGCACTGGCCTCCAACGCTGTACTGTTCGGCTTCAACGTGCGTGCCGATGCCGGCGCTCGCAAGATCGTCGAGCAGGAAGGCCTGGATATGCGTTACTACAACGTGATCTACGACATCATCGAAGACGTCAAGAAAGCCCTGACCGGTATGTTGGGCAGCGACGTGCGGGAGAACATCCTGGGCGTGGCTGAAGTACGTGACGTGTTCCGTTCGCCGAAGTTCGGCGCGATCGCCGGTTGCATGGTGATCGAAGGTGTCGTTCACCGTAACCGTCCAATCCGCGTACTGCGTGAAGACATCGTTATCTTCGAAGGCGAGCTGGAATCCCTGCGCCGCTTCAAGGATGACGCTTCCGAAGTTCGTGCCGGCATGGAATGCGGTATTGGCGTCAAGAGCTACAACGACGTCAAGGTCGGCGACAAGATCGAAGTCTTCGAGAAGGTCCAGGTTGCTCGCAGCCTCTGACTCGCGTACTTCAAGAGCCGCACCGGGCAGCCGCATGAACATGCGCTGCCTCGCTGGCGGGCTCTAAACGCAACGCCCGGTCTGGCTTTTGTCAGGCCGGGCGTTTGCCGCTTTCAGACCTCACGGGTTTGACCGTGGGGCAGTAACAGGTAACAAGACATGGCAAAAGAATATAGCCGTACCCAACGAATCGGCGATCAGATGCAGCGTGAGCTGGCCCAACTGATCCGCCGCGAAGTCAAAGACCCGCGCGTCGGCCTGGTCACCATTACCGCTGTGGAAGTCAGCCGTGACGTCGGTCATGCCAAGATTTTCATCACGGTGATGGGGCAGGACAGCGCCGAAGAAATCGCCCAAAGCATCAAGGTGCTCAACTCGGCAGCCGGTTTCCTGCGTATGCAGTTGGCCCGGGAGATGAAGTTGCGCAGCGTTCCACAGCTGCACTTCCATTACGACGAAAGCGTCGTGCGGGGGGCGCACCTGTCGGCGTTGATCGAACGTGCCGTGGCTGAAGACAGTCAGCACCCGGTTGCGGCTGAACCCGAAGACACCAAGGAGTAATCGGTGGCTCAGGTCAAACGTATCCGTCGTAACGTCAGCGGCATCATCCTGCTCGACAAGCCGTTGGGGTTCACTTCCAACGCGGCGTTGCAGAAGGTTCGCTGGCTGCTCAATGCCGAGAAGGCCGGGCACACCGGTAGCCTCGATCCGTTGGCCACCGGCGTATTGCCGCTGTGCTTCGGTGAGGCGACCAAGTTCTCCCAGTACCTGCTCGATTCCGACAAGGGTTATGAAACCCTGGCGCAACTGGGCAAGACCACCACCACGGCGGACGCCGAGGGTGAGGTTTTGCTGGAGCGCCCGGTGACCGTTGGTCAGGCTGATATCGAAGCTGTGCTGCCAGGATTTCGCGGGCAAATCAGTCAGATACCGCCGATGTACTCGGCCCTCAAGCGTGATGGCCAGCCGTTGTACAAGCTGGCTCGTGCAGGCGAAGTAGTGGAGCGCGAACCGCGTTCTGTTACTATTGCGCGCTTGGAATTGCTGGCCTTTGACGGTAACACTGCGCGGCTGGCCGTGGATTGCAGCAAAGGCACCTATATCCGTACCCTGGTGGAGGATATCGGCGAGCAGCTCGGTTGTGGCGCATACGTGGCAGAATTGCGACGGACCCAGGCCGGGCCTTTCACGTTGGCCCAGACGGTCACGCTCGAAGAGCTCGAAGCGGTACATGCCGAAGGCGGCAACGAAGCGGTCGACCGTTTCCTGATGCCATCGGACAGCGGGCTGCTGGACTGGCCGCTGTTGCAGTTCTCGGAACACAGCGCGTTCTACTGGCTCAACGGCCAGCCGGTACGTGCCCCGGACGCGCCGAAGTTCGGCATGGTTCGGGTGCAGGATCACAATGGTCGCTTCATCGGTATCGGTGAAGTGAGCGAAGACGGGCGTATTGCGCCGCGTCGACTGATTCGGTCGGAATGACCGGAACCAGTCTGCGTAACAGCAGGCTGGCGAGTGTGGCTGTTAACAGGCACGGTCACTACTCATTTATAGATACAGGGATTTGTCCCTGGCCTGTTGAAGCTGTTTCTTTGAAACAGCTTCCTGACTAAAAGGATTGCCTCATGGCTCTCGACGTTCAAGAAAAAGCTCAAATCGTAGCTGACTACCAGCAAGCTGTTGGTGACACTGGTTCGCCAGAAGTGCAAGTTGCACTGCTGACCCACAACATCAACAAACTGCAAGGTCACTTCAAGGCCAACGGTAAAGATCACCACTCCCGTCGTGGTCTGATCCGCATGGTAAACCAGCGTCGTAAGCTGCTGGACTACCTGAAAGGCAAGGACGTGAGCCGTTACAGCGCTCTGATCGCTCGCCTGGGTCTGCGTCGCTAATCAGCGATTGCGCTAGAGGTTGGTTGTCTGTCGTGCGTCAGGGGGTTCCCGCTGGCGTATGGCAGGCTCCCAGCCTCAAGTTTTATCTGGATACACGTTTTACCCTGGACAGACGTCGGGCCGATTCCCGCCATTGCCCAAGAATTTCGCAAGAAGACAAGTTCCCCAAGAGCCACAAAGAAGGTAGGACACCGTGAACCCGGTAATCAAAAAATTCCAATTCGGTCAGTCGACCGTTACCCTCGAGACTGGCCGTATCGCCCGTCAGGCCTCCGGCGCAGTGCTGGTCACCGTTGACGACGACGTCAGCGTATTGGTGACCGTTGTCGGTGCCAAGCAAGCCGATCCAGGCAAAGGCTTCTTCCCTCTGTCTGTTCACTACCAGGAAAAGACTTACGCTGCCGGTAAGATCCCTGGCGGTTTCTTCAAGCGTGAAGGCCGTCCTTCCGAGAAAGAAACCCTGACTTCCCGACTGATCGACCGTCCGATCCGTCCGCTGTTCCCAGAAGGTTTCATGAACGAAGTGCAGGTTGTCTGCACCGTCGTTTCCACCAGCAAGAAAACCGATCCGGACATCGCTGCGATGATCGGTACCTCGGCTGCCCTGGCCATCTCCGGCATTCCTTTCGATGGCCCGATCGGCGCTGCCCGCGTCGCGTTCCACGAAAGCACCGGCTACCTGCTGAACCCGACCTACGAGCAACTGAAGGCGTCGAGCCTGGACATGGTCGTGGCCGGTACTTCCGAAGCGGTGCTGATGGTTGAATCCGAAGCCAAGGAGCTGACCGAAGACCAGATGCTGGGCGCCGTACTGTTCGCCCACGACGAGTTCCAGGTGGTGATCAACGCTGTCAAGGAACTGGCCGCCGAAGCAGCCAAGCCAACCTGGGCCTGGGCTCCACAAGCCGAAGCCACCGAACTGCTGGGCGCGATCCGTGCCGAGTTCGGCGAAGCGATCTCCCAGGCCTACACCATCACCGTCAAAGCCGACCGTTATGCACGTCTGGGCGAGCTGAAAGACCAGGTGGTCGCCAAGTTGTCGGGTGAAGAAGGCCAGCCATCGGCCAGCGACGTCAAAGCCGCTTTCGGTGAAATCGAATACCGCACCGTTCGCGAAAACATCGTCAACGGCAAGCCGCGTATCGACGGTCGCGACACCCGCACCGTACGTCCGCTGAACATCGAAGTTGGCGTCCTGCCAAAGACCCACGGTTCGGCATTGTTCACCCGTGGCGAAACCCAGGCCCTGGTCGTTGCCACACTGGGTACCGCCCGTGACGCGCAACTGCTGGACACCCTGGAAGGCGAAAAGAAAGACCCGTTCATGCTGCACTACAACTTCCCTCCGTTCTCGGTAGGCGAGTGTGGCCGCATGGGTGGCGCCGGTCGCCGCGAAATCGGTCACGGCCGTCTGGCCCGTCGTTCGGTCCAGGCCATGCTGCCAGCCGCTGACGTGTTCCCGTACACCATTCGCGTGGTATCGGAAATCACCGAGTCCAACGGTTCTAGCTCCATGGCTTCGGTCTGCGGCGCTTCCCTGGCCCTGATGGACGCTGGTGTGCCGATGAAGGCGCCGGTTGCCGGTATCGCCATGGGCCTGGTGAAGGAAGGCGAGAAATTCGCCGTCCTGACCGACATCCTGGGTGACGAAGACCACCTGGGCGACATGGACTTCAAAGTGGCTGGTACCGCCAAAGGCGTCACCGCACTGCAGATGGACATCAAGATCAAGGGCATCACCGAAGAGATCATGGAAATCGCCCTGGGCCAGGCCCTGGAAGCGCGCCTGAACATCCTCGGCCAGATGAACCAGATCATCGGTCAGTCCCGTACCGAGCTGTCGGAAAACGCTCCGACCATGATCGCGATGAAAATCGACACCGACAAAATCCGTGATGTCATCGGTAAAGGCGGCGCGACCATCCGTGCGATCTGTGAAGAAACCAAGGCTTCGATCGACATCGAAGACGACGGCTCGATCAAGATCTTCGGCGAAACCAAGGAAGCGGCAGAAGCAGCACGCCAGCGCGTCCTGGGCATCACCGCAGAAGCCGAGATCGGCAAGATCTACGTCGGCAAGGTTGAACGCATCGTCGACTTCGGCGCCTTCGTCAACATCCTGCCGGGCAAGGACGGCCTGGTTCACATCTCCATGCTGAGCGATGCTCGCGTCGAGAAAGTGACTGACATCTTGAAAGAAGGTCAGGAAGTGGAAGTGCTGGTACTGGACGTGGACAACCGCGGCCGTATCAAGCTGTCCATCAAAGACGTGGCAGCAGCCAAGGCATCGGGCGTTTAATCAGCCCTTCGCTTAGCCGCTGAACAAGCAAACGCCCCGACTGGTTCGGGGCGTTTTGCTGTGTGGTGAAAATCCCTGTGTCGCAGGTTGCCTGGCTACGGGGGACGGTGCTAGTTTTAGCCACCGCCCGTGTAGCTCAGCCGGTAGAGCAGCGCACTCGTAACGCGAAGGTCGCAGGTTCGATTCCTGTCTCGGGCACCATCCCCCCTCATTATTTCACCTTCCTGCTCAGTTCCTCGACCGTGCGTTTGAGCTGGTCCATCTGACTGTCCTGATCGCTGAGCTCCCGTTTCAGGGACGAAATCTCGCTGTTGCTCGAACTCGAACTGGAGCCGCTATTGCGCTTGAGTTCTTCCACCTGCTTGCCAAGGTCCTTCAGATCGTCTTCCTGTTCCTTGATCGTACGCTTGAGCTCGTCAATCTCCTTGCTGCTGGAGTTGGAGCTGGATCCACTGTTGCGCTTGAGCTCTTCGATCTGACGGGCCTGTTCGCCAAGGACGCGCTTCTGGTTTTCCAGTTCGTCAGTATTGTTTTTCACGGTTTTTGGCAGGCTTTCCAAGGCGCTGGCGCTGACGTTGGTCTTGACGAGCTTGTACTTATCAAATTGGTCATGATGAAGGGCAGGAATGGCGTCGTCGTAAGACGGCGTAGCGGAGGAGACTTCGACAGCCGCTTGAGCAGCACCAGCCAAGGTCAGGCTGCCGAGTAGCAAAGCCGCGGTAGCAAGCCGGGTCGACGAACGTTTCGAAAAGCTGCGCATCACTGGGGTCCTTGTGAAGTGCCGGCATGGCACATGGCTATGACTGGTTATTTTGACAGATGTTCCCAGGCTCCCCTGGTTTCTCATGCGCATGGTTTTTTGTGGGATAGATGTAAAGAACCGTGTAAATCGTCAGCAAAACGTCCTATATTCGTTGCCTGCATGTGCATCGCCCAGCAGTTTTCAGATGATCCCCGAATGGTTCTGAAGGCCAGATAAACCGGGCTTCACACGGTTTTTTGCGTCAGAGAGATCCTTGATGATCCAGATCCATCTTCCATTCCCCAGATCAACGAGAACGCCATGACTGTTAAAGAATTGAGCCAGGAAGCCAGACACGAAGAAGCGCTGAAGAAGTACGTGCTGGACGCGCCCCAACTGCTGGAAGAGATCAAGGACTTGTCCGCCGACGATCAAAAAGACCAGATCCAGTGGGCATTCGAGGATGAGGCTGAAGCCCAGGGGCTGCAGCCTTGGGAGTTGACGCTCAAGTACACCAGCACGCCTGAAGAGTTCGAGGCGCAGCGCCTTGCGTTGCACAAGGAAGCGGCCGAGGTGTTGGGTGTGGAATGGGATGAATACTGCGAGATGAATAATCTGGTGGTCTGAAAAAAACGCCAGCCTTTTCGAGGCTGGCGTTTTTTGTTGTCAGAGGCTCAGTCGCATCGACAGGTCCACCGCCTTCACATCCTTGGTCATCGCCCCGATCGAGATGTAGTCCACCCCGGTCTCGGCAATCGGGCGCAACGTGCTTTCGTTGATCCCGCCGCTGGCCTCCAGTTTCGCCTTGCCGCCATTCAGGCGCACGGCTTCACGCATGTCGTCCAGGCTCAGTTCGTCGAGCATGATGATGTCGGCATTGGCCGCCAGCGCTTCTTTCAATTCCGCCAGGCTTTCCACTTCTATTTCCACCGGCTTGCCCGGCGCAATCTTGTGGGCGGCGGTGATGGCCTGGGCGATGCCGCCGCAGGCAGCAATGTGGTTTTCCTTGATCAGGAACGCATCGTAGAGCCCGATGCGGTGGTTATGGCAGCCGCCGCAGGTGACGGCGTATTTCTGGGCCAGGCGCAGCCCGGGCAGGGTCTTGCGGGTGTCCAGCAGCTTGACCTGAGTGTCGGCGACGAAATCGGCCAGGTAGCGGGCCCGAGTGGCGACCCCCGAGAGCATTTGCAGGAAGTTCAGCGCACTGCGTTCGCCGGTCAGCAGCGAGCGGGCCGGGCCTTCGAGGTGGAACAGCGCCTGGTTGGGATTCACCCGCTCGCCATCGCGCACTTGCCAATGCACTGCGACGCGCGGGTCCAATTGCCGGAACACCGCATCGACCCAGGCAGTGCCGCTGATGATCGCGGTTTCGCGGGTAATGATGGTGGCCTTGGCCAAGCGTTCGGCGGGGATCAGTTGCGCAGTGATGTCGCCGCTGCCGATGTCTTCGAGCAACGCACGGCGCACGTTGGCTTCGATTTCGGCGGTCAGATCGGCGAGGCGTAGGTTCGGCATAACGGGCTCCACAAACAAAGTGGCCCGATTATAGGCCTGCAGGCCAGTCTCACAAACATTGTTGCTTTTTTGAGCGCGTCTATTGCCGGTCACCAAGCCAAAAGTGAGCGGACCCAAGTGCGGGTACCGAAACCTGCATTTGGTCGCATGCACGCAACATTTACCCGATTCCCCGGTCACTTATTGCGAAGTATTTCGAGCTGGGTCACAGAGTCTGCTGGTACGACGGGGTTCTTTTGCCAGATAATCCGCCTTTCGATTGACGTCATAGCTTTGACGTTGCGAGCCGAAGAATGCCGTTTCAGGAGGCTTGGATGCATAACGACGGGAATGTAGTGCCTTTGCACAAGGTTTCTACCGATCAGGCGAATCATTCGCCGCTCGCCCGCCTGCCTGTGATTCTGCTGCAGGTTCGCGACAAGGCTGCGCAGCAGTTGCGCTTCGGTTTGCAGGGGCTGTTCGATAATGCCGACGATACACTGTTCGAAATGGCAGACCGGGCGCGCAACGATGTCGAACAGAACCTGTTCTTCGAAGCCATGCGCGACTTGCGCCTGAAACGCAAAAGTATTGAGCGCGGGTTTATCGAGCAGTTTTTCGAGGCTTTTGTTGGCCTGGCCCAATACGATCTGACTCAAGCCACCTTGGCCCCCGTTCTGGCCCCGGGCCTCCAGGCTCAGCCGACGCATGACGACCTGGAGCGCCATCTGGCGGTCGAGACCATGGTCACGCGGGTGCTCGGGCGCGATGGTGTGTCGCTCGATCAATTGACGGCCCGCCTTGGCGCATTGCTGGACCGGCCGTTGACGACTCAGCAGAATCCCCTCAGTCCGGCGTTGTTATGTGAGAGCTTTCTCCAGGCCGGACGCAACCTAGGGGTGGGGATCAAGGTCAAGCTGATCCTGCTCAAACTGTTCGAACGCTATGTGCTTAGCGAGTGCGACCAGCTCTATACCGAGGCCAATCAGTTGCTTGCTGCCACTGGGGTCTTGCCGGATCTCAAGGTCTTGCCGTCCCGCCGTGCTTCGGATCGTGTCGACGATAGCCCCCTGCCCCCGGTCGACAACGCTGCCAAGCCCAGGGCTGCGGAGGTGGATGACAGCGTGCACGAGGTATTCGCCGCGTTGCAGAAGCTGCTACGGCAAGTGCGTGGCAGTGTGGCGCCGACGCTGGAGGCCAGCGCTGCGGCCCAGCCGATCTCGACCCGTGACCTGCTGCGACTGCTCTCTCATTTGCAGCAATATGTTCCGGCGCCAACCCTTCAGGACGAATTTGATCTGCGTAGCCAGCTCGAACAACTGCTGACCCGGGTCAGTGTCAGGAGTGGCAAGTCTCGGGTGGTCGAAGGCGCCGACGAGGACGTGATCAACCTGATTTCGATGATGTTCGAGTTCATCCTCGACGACCATAACCTGCCGGACTCCCTCAAGGCCCTGATCGGTCGCCTGCAGATCCCGATGCTCAAGGTGGCGGTGCAAGACAAGAGCTTCTTCAGCCGCGGCAATCATCCGGCCCGGCGCCTGCTCAATGAAATTGCCGCCGCGGCCATGGGCTGGGGCGCTTGCGACGATCATCAGCGCGATAGCCTGTACCTGCGCATCGAGCAGGTGGTGCAGCGCTTATTGAATGATTTCGTCGACGATCCGGCGATTTTCTCCGAACTGCTGGCCGACTTCCTGGCCTTCACCAGCGATGAGCGGCGTCGCAGTGAACTGCTTGAACAGCGCATTCGTGATGCTGAAGAGGGGCGGGCCAAGGCCGAGCTGGCGCGCCAGCGAGTCGAGGGGGCGCTGAATCAGGTCATGCTGGGCAAGGTGTTGCCGCAAGCGGTGGTGGAGTTCGTGCAACACGCCTGGAGCCAGGTGTTGTTGCTGACCTGTTTCAAGCACGGCAAGTATTCGGCCGAGTGGCAGGCCGATGTATCGACCCTGGAACAGTTGGTCTGGAGCGTCCAGCCGCATGATGAACCCGATGCTGGGCTGCGTTTGCTGGCGATAGTGCCAGAGCTGCTCAAGGCCTTGCGCGAAGGCCTGAACCGATCGGCGTTCGACCCGTTTGCCACCAGCGAATTTTTCAGCGAACTGGAGGCTCTGCACGTGCAGGCCCTGGAGCGCATGGGGCAGGCAACGGAGCAGGCCCAGTCGTTCGATTCGCCGGTCATGGTCCAGGTGCAGGAGAAAATTGTCCTGCGTCCCGCTCACAATGCTCCGGCGGACAACGCCGAGGTACGTTTGCCGGCCGATGACGTTGGCCTGATGCAGGTGGATCAATTGCGCCTGGGCAGCTGGGTTGAGTTCCAGGAGGACGATGAAAACAGCCTGCGGTGCAAATTGGCGGCGATCATCGAGGCCACCGGCAAGTACATCTTCGTCAACCGCACCGGCCTGAAAGTGCAGGAGCATAGCCGCACCAGCCTGGCCCTGGAGTTTCGCCGGGGCGCAGTGCGCCTGTTGGACGATACCCTGCTGTTCGATCGGGCGTTGGAGTCGGTGCTGGGCAATCTGCGTCAGCTCAATCGCGGCAAGTGATCGCGCGATCAGGTCCGATCACGGCATACTGGTGGCATCACGGTCGTCTTCGAAGGAACCTGTATGCAGCTGGACCCCGCGAGCGGTTGGTGCGATGGCGTGCGTCATTGCCCATCACCCAACTTCAATGCGCGCCCCGAGGGTGAGATCTCTCTGCTGGTGATCCACAACATCAGCCTGCCGCCGGCACAGTTCGCCACGGGCAAGGTGCAGGAATTCTTCCAGAATCGTCTGGATGTCACGGAACATCCCTACTTTGCCGGTATTGCCGACCTGCGCGTGTCTGCGCATTTCCTGATCGAGCGTGACGGCAACGTGACCCAGTTTGTCTCCTGTCTGGATCGTGCGTGGCATGCAGGCGTCTCGTGCTTTGAGGGGCGGGAGACGTGTAACGATTTTTCCATAGGCATCGAGCTTGAAGGCACCGATGATCTGCCTTTCACCGACGCACAATATGCCGTACTGGTGGACCTGACCCGGCAGTTGCAGGCAGCGTTCACGGCGATCACGGTGCAGCGTATCTGCGGGCACAGCGACATTGCCCCTGGGCGCAAGACCGATCCGGGGCCGGCATTTGACTGGGCGCGCTATCGCGTGGCCCTGACAGAAGGGGAAGGACAATGAGTTTTCTGGTGTTGCTGCTGGCGGTCTGGATCGAGAAGTTCTCGGCCTTGCGCCAGCGGATCCAGCGCGACGGCGGTTGGTTGCGTGAACTGAACAAGCTGGAGGCGAGCCCGCGTTGGGCTAACCGGCCCTGGTTGGTGCTGGTGGTGATGGTTCTGCTGCCCGTGGCAGTGCTGGCGCTGCTGCTGTGGGTGCTGGAGCCGGTGGCCTATGGGCTGCTGGCGTTGCCGGTGCATTTGCTAGTGGTGATTTACAGCCTGGGGCGCGGCGATCTATTGGCAGACCTGGGGCCGTTTCGCGATGCGTGGCGTCGCGAAGACCTGCAAGCGGCGGCCCATGTGGCCAAGCGCGACCTGGGTATTGAAGCCGATGACGGCGAGCGGTTGCTGGAGCGGGTCCAGGGGCATTTGTTGTGGCAGGCCTACCAGAGCTTTTTTGCGGTGATTTTCTGGTACTTCCTGTTGGGCCCGGTCGCGGCCCTGAGCTATCGCCTGCTGGCCCTGGCCGCCGAGCACAGCCAGAACGCCGGCGTGGCCGAGCGGGCCGCGCAGATGCGCCATGCCTTCGACTGGGTGCCGGTGCGGCTGCTGGCGGCGAGCTTCGCCCTGGTGGGCAACTTCGTGGCGGTCAGCCGGGTCATGCTCCATGAGCTGTTGAACTGGAACATCAGCGCCGCCGACCTCATCGACAAGGTTGGCCTGGTGGCCGGCGAGATTCCCGCGCCCGTCGCCGGGCCGGATGGCATCAACAGCCTGGATCGGCTCTGGGAGTTGCTGCTGCGTTCGGCGGTGCTCTGGTATGCCGGGTTTGCGTTGTGGACGGTGTTGGCTTAGGCAAGCACGTTCTCTGGTGGCGAGGGAGTTCTGTGGGAGCAAGCCCTGCTCCCACAGATAAACGGCCTCGCCACAAAATCATGTCAGGCCTTTCTCGTTAACCTTAAGTTACAAATCTCCCCATCGATTTAAGCTATACAGAGACAGCGCCCGAATAGTGGCTTTCTGCTGTCCCTGCGCGCCTGCCCATAAAAATAAAAAACCTACCGGGAGACTTCCTAGTGAAGAGTTTGCTCTGGCCCGCCGTCGCGCTGATGAACCGCCTGAGCTTCGGCATGAAGTTCAGCCTGATCAGCGTGTTGTTTTTGCTGCCGATGCTGGTGACCAATTTCTTTCTGGTGCGTGATTCCTATCGGGAGTTCCAAGGTACCCAAGTGGAGCTGCAAAGCCTCGACCTGCTGGGCAGTAGCCTGACCCTGCGGCGGGACCTGGAAACCCTGAACAACCTGGTGCAAATCAACGCCAGCCTGGGCCAGTCCGGCAAGGCCGGTGATGTGGAAGCGCAGATTGGCACCCTCGAGCAACACGTGCTTGCGCGCCTGCAAGGCATGACGGCCATGGCGGTCGAGCCTGAGCAGGTCAGCGCCTTCGATGCCAAACGCGACGAAATGATTGCCGCGTTCAAGACCCAGCAGGCCGAAAGCTCCCTGCAAAGCAAAAGCGCGTCGATTGGCAAGCTGCTCAACAGTGCGCAGGTGTTCAACCAGATCATCGCCAGCCAGGCGGGTCTGAGCCGCGACAACCAGAGCGATATTCGTCAGGTCACCGAACTGATTATCGGCATTACCCCCAAGGTCACCCAGCTCCTCGGCGATGGCCGGGCGCTGGGGGCTTCCTCGCTGGGATTGGGGTTTCTCAATTCGGCGTCGAGCACCCGGTTCGACGAGTTGCTGGCACAGATCGAAAAACTCCAGGGTGAATATGACTTGAAGCTGCAGGATGCCCTGGGCTCCAGCAAGGCCGCCGGGCAGGCTCTTGCCGATCAGGCCAGCGGCAGCAAGAGCACCCTTAAAAAGGCCAGTGAGCTGATCGAAGAGCAGGTGGTGATGGCCGACACCCTCGATGCGCCATGGCCGGCATTTTATGAGCAGGTCAGCAGCCTGATGGAGCAGACTTACCGGCTGAATGAGGCGACCCAGGGCTTTCTCGGTGTCCAGTTGCAGCAGCGTCTGGAACAGAATCGCAGCCATATGGTGTTGCAAGCCGCCGCGTTGGCGTTGGTGTTTCTATTGATTTTTTATCTGTATGCCGGCTTCTACGCTTCGACCCGCACCACGCTCCAAGACCTCGGCCAGATGATGGACAAGGTCGCCGCAGGGGACATGACGGTCAATTTCGTGGCTCGCAGCAAGGATGAGCTGGGCGAGTTGGGCGAAGTGTTCAACGGCACGGTGGCGAAGATCCATGACTTGATCGAGCAGGTCGGCCGCACCGTTGCTGAAGTCGAACGCCAGGCCGGGCAGGTGGAAACGGTATCGGCCCAGAGTAACCAGGCCGTCGCCGGGCAGCGCAGCCAGATCGAACTGGTGGCCACGGCGATGAACCAGATGTCGGCCACGGCCCAGGAAGTGGCGCGCAGTGCCGCCGCAGCGGTGAGCAGCGCCCATAGTGTGAACGACGAAACCCTCAGCGGGCGTGGGCTGGTGGAGTCCCAACAGGGCAGCATCGCCCGGTTGGCCAGCGAGATCGATCAGTCGGTGCAGGTGATCAATCAACTGGCGACTGACAGCCAGGCCATCAGCCGGGTACTGGACGTGATCAAGAGCATCGCCGAGCAGACCAACCTGCTGGCCCTCAACGCCGCCATCGAGGCGGCTCGGGCTGGAGAACAGGGGCGCGGCTTTGCGGTGGTGGCCGATGAAGTGCGGACCCTGGCCAAGCGAACCCAGCAATCGACCGAAGAAATCGAAGCGATGATCAGCCGTCTGCATGGCGGCGTGGGGGCCGCCGTCAAGGCCATGGGTACCAGTCATGAGATGGCCAGCGGCACGGTCGGTCAGTCGGAAAAGGTCCAGCAGGCCCTGGAAAATATCCTCGGTGCTGTCGGCATGATCGTTGACCAGAACCAGCAGATCGCTGCTGCCGTGGAGCAGCAGACAGCAGTGGCCCACGACATCGACCAGAACATTGTCGAAATCAACCGTGCCGGCGAACGTACCGCGCAAGGCGCGCACCAGACCGAAGACGCCAGCCGAGAGTTGTCCGCGCAGGTGGTGCAGCTCAAGCAGTTGATCAATGCGTTTCGGGTGTAATTTTTAGGCCTGTCACAGCACCATTGTGGGAGCGAGCTTGCTCGCGATGGCGGAGCATCAGTCGACAAATAGTTGCCTGACACTCCGCCATCGCGAGCAAGCTCGCTCCCACAGGTGTTTCACCAGTTGAACAGTTCGCGGGCGTTGGCGGTACTGGCCTCGGCCAGACGCTCAGGCGTCACCGCCATGACCCCCGCCAGCGCCGCGCAAATCGCTGGCAAATGCGCCGGGCTGTTGCGCTGTCCGGGAAACATCGCCGGGGCCATGTCCGGTGAGTCGGTTTCCAGCACCACCGCTTGCAGCGGCAATTTCGCCAGCACCCGGTGCATGCGCAAGGCCTGGGGCCAAGTGGCGGCACCGCCGAGGCCGAGCTTGAAGCCAAGCTTGATGTACTCGCGGGCCTCTTCAAAACTGCCGGCGAAGGCGTGGATAATCCCCGCACGCTTGAGGCCAATGCGCTTGAGGGTGGCGATCACCGCGGCATGGCTGCGGCGCACGTGGATCAGCGCCGGCAGTTCGAATTCCGCCGCCAGTTGCAGTTGCGCTTCGAACAACGCCTGCTGGCGCTCACGGTCCAGGGCTTCGATGTAGTAATCCAGGCCGATTTCCCCCACCGCACACAGCTGTCGATGCCCAGCCAGGCGGGTCAGCCACTCGCGCAATTGCGTCAGGTCTTCGGGGCGATGCTGGTCCAGATAAACCGGGTGCAGGCCCAGGGCGGCGTGCAGGTCGGGGTCGCCTTGCACCAGGTCCCAGACCCGCTGCCAGTTGTCCCGATACACCCCCAACACCACCATTTGCCGGACGCCCAAGGCGCGGCTTGCGGCCAGCAGCGCCGGGCGGTCCGCGTCGAAGTCCGGGAAATCCAGGTGGGTGTGGGTGTCGATCAGCTCCACGCTTCAATCCTAAAAAATGCTCAGCCCTGATGAATGCGCTGCTTGAAGGTCCGCGCAATGGCCTGCACACCGGGGCGGTAGTCATCGTTTTCGATGGCCGCCAGTGCCAACTCCAACGCCTTGTCGGCGATCAGTTGATGTTGTTGGGACATGGCGTTGACCGGCAGCGGCAGGAAGTCCAGCAATTGCGTGTCGCCAAAGGTGCCCAGGCGCAGCGGGCGCGACTTGAGCGGGAAATCGTGCAGGGCGTCGAACACCCCTTGCAGCAGCACATAGGAAGTGGTGATCAGCGCATCGGGCAGGTGCCCCAGACGCGCGAGCATTTCATTCATCAACTGGCGACCGCACTCACGGCTGAACGACTCGCCGTGCTCGATCAGCACCTGGCCTTCGAACCCGGCCAAAGCCTCGCGAAAGCCAGCGGTCCGTTCCTGGCTGATGCTCAGCTCGGGGCGGGCGCTGATCAGCGCGATTTGCCGAGGATGGGTCTCCAGCAGGCTGCGGGTCAGTTGCAGGCTGGCCTGGCGGTCGTCGCTGATGACCGAGCAGAAGTGCGCAGGCTCCATCACCCGGTCGATGGCGATGATCGGAATGCCCTTGGCCTGCAATTGACGGTAACTGTCGTCACCGCTTGGCAAACAACTGGCAACGATCAGCGCATCGCAGCGCCGGGCGCGGAACAGCTGCAGCAATTGCCGCTCGCTGTCGGGAGCGTCGTCGGAGCTGGCGATCAGCAATTGATAGCCCCGTGCCCGTGCGCCCTGTTCCAGCAGCTTGGCGATACGCGCGTAACTGGGGTTTTCCAGGTCCGGCAGGATGAAACCCAGGGTACGGGTGTGCCGGCTGCGCAGCCCGGCGGCCTGGGGGTTGGGGGTGAAACCATGTTCTTCGACCACCGCCCGCACCCGTTCGACGGTGGCGCTGCTGATGCGTTGTTGTTCGGCCTTGCCATTGATGACATAGCTGGCGGTGGTCACGGACACACCGGCCAACTGGGCAATATCACTGAGTTTCAACCCGGTTTTCCTTATTTTTTCGAGTTTGCCCCGACAATAAGGGCCATCCTACCCGATTCGAGATGACGGTCACCGTCCAAGCGCTTACGACAAGTTGCACTTCAAGGATGAGAGATTATCGAGTAACGTGCCAATCTTTCTAGATTAAACGTTTCAGCAAGCGTATTTTCAAGGTTAGCAGGATTTTTTGGCCGTGCTGCCGCGATACCGCCAAAAGCCATCCTGTAACGCTAAGCTGATTCATTCAAAACAATACCTGGCGCCAACCGGACGCCAAAAAGGAGAAAGCATGCTCGAGCTCACTCTAGAGCAGATATCCATGGCTCAGACGGCTGTGGATAAAGACGCTGCGCTGCAACTGCTCGCTGACAAACTGGTGGCCGATGGCCTGGTGGCTGAGGGCTACCTCGCCGGCTTGCAGGCCCGCGAAGCCCAGGGCTCGACCTTTCTTGGCCAAGGTATTGCCATTCCCCACGGTACTCCGCAAACCCGCAGTCTGGTTAATTCGACCGGCGTGCGCCTGCTGCAATTCCCCGAAGGCGTGGACTGGGGCGATGGCCAGATCGTTTACCTGGCCATCGGCATTGCGGCCAAGTCCGACGAACACCTGCGCCTGTTGCAACTGCTGACCCGTGCCCTGGGTGAGACCGACGTCGGCCAAGCCCTGCGCCGTGCCGGTTCCGCCGAGGCCTTGTTGAAACTGTTGCAAGGCGCGCCGCAGGAACTGGCCCTGGACGCGCAGATGATCGGCCTCGGTGTATCGGCTGACGATTTCGAAGAGTTGGTGTGGCGCGGCGCTCGGCTGCTGCGCCAGGCTGACTGTGTCAGTAACGGCTTTGCTGGCGTGCTGCAGCAAGTCGAAGCGCTGCCCCTGGGCGATGGCCTGTGGTGGTTGCATAGCGAACAGACCGTCAAGCGCCCGGGCCTGGCCTTCGTGACCCCGGACAAACCGATCCGCTACCTCGGCCAGCCGTTGAGCGGGCTGTTCTGCCTCGCCAGCCTCGGCGAAGCCCACCAGGCCTTGCTGGAGCGGCTCTGCGCGTTGCTGATCGAAGGCCGTGGCCACGAGCTGGGCCGCGCCACCAGCAGCCGCAAAGTATTGGAAGTGCTCGGCGGTGAACTACCCGCCGACTGGCCCAGCGCGCGCATCGGCCTGGCCAATGCCCATGGTTTACATGCACGCCCGGCGAAGATCCTCGCGCAGTTGGCGAAAAGTTTCGAAGGCGAAATCCGCGTGCGCATCGTTGACGGCCAGGACAGTGCCGTGTCGGTCAAGAGCCTGAGCAAACTGCTGAGTCTGGGCGCTCGTCGTGGTCAGGTCCTGGAGTTCATTGCCGAACCGAGCATTGCCAACGACGCGTTGCCGGCGCTGCTGGCGGCCATCGAGGAAGGTCTTGGCGAAGAAGTCGAACCGCTGCCGCCACCGAGTGCGCCGCGAGAGCCCGCGATGGCCGAAGTCGCCACCGTCATGCTCGCGCCCGAATCCGGCAGCCTGATCCAGGCCGTCGCCGCCGCCCCGGGCATTGCCATCGGCCCGGCCCACATCCAAGTGCTGCAAGCCATCGATTATCCGTTGCGCGGTGAGTCGGCGGCCATCGAACGCGAGCGCCTGCAAAACGCCTTGAACCAGGTGCGCCGCGATATCCAAGGCCTGGTCGAACGCGCCAAGGCCAAGGCTATTCGCGAAATTTTCATCACCCACCAGGAAATGCTCGACGACCCGGAGCTGACCGACGAAGTTGACACCCGTTTGAAGCTGGGTGAAAGCGCGCAAGCGGCGTGGATGGGCGTGATCGAAGCCGCCGCGAAAGAGCAGGAGGCCTTGCAGGACGCGCTGCTCGCTGAACGAGCCGCCGATCTGCGGGACGTTGGCCGTCGGGTGCTGGCGCAATTGTGCGGTGTCCAGACCCCGAACGAACCCGATCAACCCTACATCCTGGTGATGGATGAAGTCGGTCCGTCTGACGTGGCCCGTCTGGACCCGACCCGGGTGGCAGGGATTCTTACCGCGCGCGGCGGCGCCACCGCCCACAGCGCCATCGTTGCCCGGGCCTTGGGTATTCCGGCGCTGGTAGGTGCCGGTGCGGCCGTGTTGCTGCTGGCGCCGGGCACGTCGTTGTTGCTGGACGGCCAGCGCGGGCGCCTGCACGTCGACCCGGATGCGTCCACTCTGCAACGGGCCGCTGAGGAGCGCGACACCCGCGAGCAGCGCCTCAAGGTCGCCGCCGAGCAGCGCCATCAACCGGCGCTGACCCGTGACGGCCACGCCGTGGAAGTGTTTGCCAACATCGGTGAGAGCGCCGGCGTCGCCAGCGCGGTGGAGCAGGGTGCCGAGGGCATCGGCTTGTTGCGTACCGAACTGATTTTCATGGCCCACAACCAGGCGCCAGACGAAGCGACCCAGGAAGCCGAATATCGCAAGGTCCTCGATGGCTTGGGCGGGCGGCCATTGGTGGTGCGCACCCTGGACGTGGGCGGTGACAAACCGCTGCCATATTGGCCGATCGCGAAAGAAGAAAACCCGTTCCTCGGCGTGCGTGGCATTCGCCTGACACTGCAACGTCCGCTGATCATGGAAGCACAATTGCGCGCGTTGCTGCGCTCGGCCGACAACCGTCCATTGCGGATCATGTTCCCGATGGTCGGCAGCGTCGATGAGTGGCGCCAGGCCCGGGCCATGACCGAGCGCCTGCGCCTGGAAATCCCCGTGGCGGACCTGCAACTGGGGATCATGATCGAAATCCCGTCCGCCGCGTTGCTGGCGCCGGTGCTGGCCAAGGAAGTCGACTTTTTCAGCGTCGGCACCAACGACCTGACGCAATACACCCTGGCCATCGACCGTGGTCACCCAACCCTTTCGGCCCAGGCCGATGGCTTGCATCCGGCGGTGCTGCAACTGATCGACATCACCGTGCGTGCCGCCCATGCCCATGGCAAATGGGTCGGCGTGTGCGGCGAATTGGCGGCCGACCCGTTGGCGGTGCCGGTATTGGTGGGCCTGGGTGTGGACGAGTTGAGCGTTTCGGCCCGCAGCATTGCCGAGGTCAAGGCGCGGGTCCGCGAACTGAGCCTCGCGCAGGTACAAACCCTGGCCCAAGAGGCCTTGGCCGTGGGCAGCGCCGATGACGTGCGCGCATTAGTGGAGGCGCTGTAATGGCGAAGATTCTTACCCTGACCCTGAACCCGGCGCTTGACCTCACGGTGGAGTTGGCGCGCCTGGAACCGGGCCAGGTCAACCGCAGCGACGCCATGCACGCCCACGCCGCCGGCAAGGGCGTGAACGTGGCCCAGGTGTTGGCCGACCTCGGCCATACACTGACGGTCAGTGGTTTTCTTGGCGAAGACAACGCCCAGATGTTCGAGGCGCTGTTCATCCAACGCGGGTTTGTCGACGCTTTTATCCGCGTGCCCGGCGAAACCCGCAGCAACATCAAGCTGGCCGAGCGGGATGGCCGCATCACTGATCTCAACGGTCCGGGCCCAGTAGTCGACGAAGCCGCGCAGCAGGCGTTGCTGGAGCGCCTGGAGCAGATCGCTCCCGGCCACGACGTCGTGGTGGTGGCCGGTAGCTTGCCCCGTGGTGTCAGCCCGCAATGGTTGCAGGCGTTGATCACACGCTTGAAAAAACTCGGCCTGAACGTGGCCCTCGACACCAGTGGTGAAGCGTTGCGCGTTGCACTGGCAGCGGGGCCGTGGTTGATCAAGCCGAACACCGAAGAGCTGGCCGATGCGCTGGGTTGCGAAGTGGTGAGCGAATTGGCCCAGGCCCAAGCGGCGCAGCGTCTGCATGCCCAGGGCATCGAGCATGTGGTGATTTCCCACGGTGCTGATGGCGTGAATTGGTTCAGCGTCGGTTCGGCCCTGCATGCCTCGCCACCCAAGGTCAGCGTCGCCAGCACCGTGGGCGCCGGGGATTCGCTGCTGGCCGGCATGCTGCACGGCCTGCTCAGCGCCGACACGCCGGAGCAGACCCTGCGCACCGCCACGGCCATTGCGGCCATGGCAGTCACGCAGATCGGTTTTGGTATCCACGACACCGCGTTGCTGGCGTCGCTTGAACAGGGCGTGCGCGTGCGCCCCCTGACAGAACAATAAGAGGGTTCGCAAGATGAAATTAGCCATTGTGACGGCCTGCCCCAACGGCATGGTCACCAGTGTGTTGTGCGCCCGCCTGCTGGACGCGGCGGCTCAGCGCCAGGGTTGGAGCACCAGTGTCGAAGTACATGATGCGGCTCACCCGGAACGCCAGTTGTCGGCCGCGACCCTTGAAGCGGCCGAGTGGGTGTTGCTGGTCGCCAGCGGCCCGGTGGATATGTCGCGCTTCGTCGGCAAGCGCCTGTTCCGCAGCACCCCGGCGCAAGCCCTGCAAGATGTCGATTCGGTGCTGCGTCGCGGCGCCGAAGAAGCCAAGGTTTTTGTCGAGTCGGATGTACTGGAAGAGGTTGCACCGGTATCGGCTGACCGCGCTCCGCGTCTGGTTGCCATCACCGCTTGCCCAACCGGCGTTGCCCACACCTTCATGGCCGCCGAGGCGTTGCAGCAGGCGGCGAAGAAACTTGGCTACGACCTGCAAGTGGAAACCCAGGGCTCGGTGGGCGCACGCAATCCGTTGAGCCCCGAGGCCATCGCCGAGGCCGATGTGGTGCTGCTGGCCACCGACATCGAAGTCGCCACCGAGCGTTTTGCCGGCAAGAAGATCTTCCGCTGCAGCACCGGCATCGCCTTGAAACAAGCCGAAGCGACGCTGAACAAGGCGTTGGTCGAAGGCCGTCAGGAAAGCGCCGCGAGCGGTGCCTCAGGCCCGGCCAAGTCGGAAAAGACCGGCGTCTATAAACACTTGCTGACCGGCGTGTCGTTCATGCTGCCGATGGTGGTGGCCGGTGGTCTGTTGATTGCCTTGTCGTTCGTGTTCGGCATCACCGCGTTCAAGGAACCTGGCACGCTGGCGGCGGCGCTGATGCAGATCGGCGGCGACACCGCGTTCAAATTGATGGTGCCGCTGCTGGCCGGTTACATCGCCTATTCCATCGCCGACCGCCCGGGCCTGGCGCCGGGGATGATCGGCGGGATGCTCGCGAGCACCTTGGGCGCCGGTTTCATCGGCGGGATCATCGCCGGTTTCCTGGCCGGTTACGTGGCCAAGGCGATCAACCGCTACGCACGTCTGCCCCAGAGCCTGGAAGCGCTCAAGCCGATCCTGATCATCCCGCTGCTGGCGAGCCTGGTCACCGGGCTGGTGATGATTTACATCGTTGGCAAACCGGTGGCGGGCATGCTCGAGGCGCTGACCCACTTCCTCGACAGCATGGGCACCACCAACGCGATTCTGCTGGGCGTATTGCTGGGGGCGATGATGTGCGTCGATCTTGGCGGGCCGATCAACAAGGCCGCCTATGCGTTTTCGGTGGGGCTGTTGGCTTCGCAAAGTTATGCCCCGATGGCCGCGACCATGGCCGCCGGGATGGTGCCGCCGATTGGCCTGGGCATCGCCACCTTCATCGCCCGGCGCAAGTTCGCCCAGACCGAGCGCGAGGCCGGTAAAGCCGCGCTGGTATTGGGGCTGTGCTTCATCTCCGAAGGGGCGATTCCGTTCGCCGCCAAGGACCCGCTGCGGGTGATCCCGGCCAGCATTGCCGGTGGCGCGCTGACCGGTGCGCTGTCGATGTACTTCGGCTGCAAACTCATGGCCCCCCATGGAGGCCTGTTCGTGATGCTGATCCCTAATGCCATCAACCATGCGCTGTTGTACTTGCTGGCGATCGTGGCGGGGAGCCTGCTGACGGCCGTGGCGTATGCACTGCTCAAACGGCCTGAGGTGGTGGAGATGGCGTTGGAGCCGGCAAAGGCCTGACCCCTCCCTTGAAGCAATGAAATCCCCTGTGGGAGCGAGCTTGCTCGCGATAGCGGAGTGTCAGACCACATTTTTGTCGGCTGATACACCGCTATCGCGAGCAAGCTCGCTCCCACAATGGTTTTGGGGTGTTCACAAGATCCCTGTCACACCCGATTAACACTGCCATGCTTAAGTCTCCCCATTTAAGGGAGAGCACCATGAGCGAATTCGACCTGGGCCGTCGCCGTGTGATGCAGGCTGTGGGGGCGGGGTTGTTGTTGCCGGGGCTGGCGCCGGCGGTGATGGCTTCGGTCAAGGATCGTCCGGTGCTCACCGATGGTGTGCAATCGGGCGATTTGCAGGGCGACCGGGCGATGATCTGGAGTCGCAGCGACCGCCCGGCACGGATGGTGGTGGAGTGGGACACCCGCAGCAAATTCAGTAATCCGCGCCGCATCGTCTCGCCACTGGTCGACTCGCGCAGCGATTTCACCGCCCGGGTCGAACTCACGGGGCTGCCACCGGACCAGGCGATTTTCTACCGCGTGCATTTCGAAGACGCCCGGAGTGGCGTTGCCAGCGAGCCCTGGCTCGGTCATTTGCGCAGCGTGCCGCAGTTCAAGCGCAACATCCGCTTTGTCTGGAGCGGCGACACCGTCGGCCAGGGTTTCGGGATCAACCCGGACATCGGCGGCATGCGCATCTATGAAGCCATGCGCCTGCGCCTGCCGGACTTTTTTATCCACAGCGGCGACACCATCTACGCCGACGGCCCGGTACCGGCGCAGATCCCCACGGAGGGCGGTCGCGTCTGGCGCAACCTCACCACCGACGCCAAGAGCAAGGTTGCCGAGACCCTGGATGAGTATCGCGGCAACTACCGCTATAACCTGATGGATGAAAACGTGCGCCGCTTCAATGCCGAGGTGCCGCAGATCTGGCAATGGGACGACCATGAAGTGGTCAACAACTGGTCGCCAGGCAAGCAACTGGACGAGCGCTACCAGAACAAGGATATCCACAGCCTCGTTGGCCGGGCGCGGCAGGCCTGGCTGGAGTACGCGCCGATGCGCTTGCAGAAGGCCGACCACGGCGGGCGAATTTATCGCAAGCTCGGTTACGGGCCGATGCTGGATGTGTTCGTGCTGGACATGCGCAGTTATCGCGCAGCCAATGACGCCAACCTCGGCGCGGCCAAGCCCTTCCTGGGGCGCGAACAGTTGGATTGGCTCAAGCGCGGATTGAAGCACTCGCGCGCCCAATGGAAGGTCATCGCCGCCGACATGCCCATCGGTCTGGGCGTGCCGGATGGCGAGGTCAGCCCCGGCGTGCCGCGCTGGGAGGCGGTCGCCAACGGTGACCCGGGCCCGGCCCAGGGGCGCGAACTGGAGATCGCCGAGTTGCTCGGTTACTTGCGCAAGCACCAAGTGCGCAACTACGTCTGGCTCACCGCCGATGTCCACTATTGCGCCGCCCACCACTACCACCCGGAACAGGCCGCGTTCCAGGATTTTGAACCGTTCTGGGAGTTCGTCGCTGGGCCGTTGAACGCCGGCAGCTTCGGCCCCAATGCCCTGGACAAGACCTTCGGCCCCGAAGTGGTATTCCAGAAGGCACCACCGGCCCAGAACACCTCGCCGTTTGCCGGGTATCAGTTCTTTGGCGAGGTGAATATTGACGGACAGAGCGGGGAGATGAGTGTGGTGTTACGGGACTTGGAAGGCGTGGCGGTGTTCGAGAAGAAGTTGCAGCCGGTTTGATCCGGAGCCCAGCACAAGACCCATGTGGGAGCGAGCTTGCTCGCGATGAGGGCGGGTCAGTCGACATCATGGTCGGCTGACACTCTGCTATCGCGAGCAAGCTCGTTCCCACAGGGGGATGAGGTGTTACTTGCAATTGGGGGCCGTCAGTAGACATCCCGCCGATATCGCCCTTGCTCGATCAGCCGTTCCACTTCCTCGCGTCCCAGTACCATGTTGAGCACGTGATCCACCCCTGACGCCATACCCTGCAGGCTGCCGCAGACATAGATCACTGCGCCGTCGGCGAGCCATTGCTTGAGCAGTGCCGCCGATTCCAGCAGGCGATCCTGGACGTAGATTTTTTCTTGCTGGTCCCGGGAAAACGCCAGGTCCAGGCGTTCCAGGTCGCCGGAGGTCACCCATTCCTGCAGTTCGTCGCGGCAGTGGAAGTCGTGTTCGCGGTTGCGCTCGCCAAACAGCAGCCAGTTGCGTTGCATGCCTTCGGCGACGCGGCCCTTGAGCAGGCTGCGCAGACCGGCCAGGCCCGTGCCATTGCCCAGCAGGATCATCGGTACGCCTTGGGGCGGCAGGTGGAAGCCGCTGTTGCGGCGCACCCGCAGGCTGATGGCGCAGCCCAACGGCGCGTGTTCGGTGAGCCAACCGGAACCGACGCCCAGGCTGCCGTCGGCGTGGCATTCCTGACGCACGATCAGCTCCAGTACGCCGTCGGCCGGGATCGAGGCAATGGAGTATTCGCGCAGCGCCAGCGGCGCCAGTGCATCCACCAATGCCTGGGCATGCAGGCCGACCAGATGGGCGCGGTTTTCCGGCAGGTGGCGGGTCGCCAAGGCCTGGTCGAGGCTTTGTGGCAAGCCGTCGACCTGCACGCGCGCGTTACCGGAGATACCCAGGCCGTCGAGGAAGTGTTCGATGGCCCCCAGGTCATTGCGCGGCAGGATCTCCACCAGGTCGCCGGCCAGCCAACTGCTCGGGCTGGGGGGCGTGAGGCCCAGCAGGTAGACGCCCGAGCCACTGCTGTCAGGGTTGAGCAAGGTGCGTTGGCTGAGTGTCCAGTTATCGAAGCTTGGTGCCTGCCAGGTGTCCAGCGGAGCTTGGCCGGTCAGCTCAGCCAATTGTTGTTGCCAGTGACGCAAGGCGTAAGGGTCGCCGCTGTCGACTTCCACCGGTGCGAACAGGGTTTTGCCACCTTGCTCCGCCAGCCAGGCGTGCAGGCGCCGGGCAAAACCGCAGAAGTTTTCGTATTGTCGGTCGCCCAGGCCCAGTACGGAATATTGCAAGCGCTCCAGGCTCAGGGCCTGGCCCAGCACCTTGCGCTCGAAACCCCGGGCGCTGTCCGGCCCCTCACCGTCACCAAAGGTGCTGACAACGAACAAAGCGTGGGTGGAACTGCTCAGGTCTTGCTCGCTGACACCCGCCAGCGGCTGGACCTTCACCGGCAACCCGGCGGCCTGGAGCTGGCCGGCGGTCTGCCAGGCCAATTGTTCGGCGAAACCGCTCTGGCTGGCGAAACCGATCAGCCACGCCGGCGCATCGCTCGGGTTGGCGGCGAGTGCCTGGCGTGCCTGCTTGACCTGGCGCTTCTTGCGGCGACGGTCCAGGTACAGCAACCAGCCGGTGATGAAGAACAGCGGCATGGTCAGCGCGGCGACGGTCACCAGGATCCGCCCGAGCAGGCCAAAATAACTGCCGACATGCAAGGCATAGATGCTGGTCAGCAACTGCGCCTTGAGGCTCTTGTCACTGTAGCGGCTGTGTCGGCTGACGACACCGGTGACCGGGTCGAGGATGAGTTGGTTCAGTGCCCGGTCGTGGGGGGAGTTTTTCAGCAGGTAGAACACCGTGGCCGGTTGCCCGGCCACAGGTGGCATGCGCACGTTATAGGCGGACAGGTCCGGACCGGCGGCGCTATAGATGCTGCTCCACATCGCCCGGTAATCGGCGACCGGCGCTGGGCCCTCAGGAGCCGGGCCGCGGTTGCGCACCCGTTCCTCCTTGGGTGAATCCGAAAGCAGGCGGGTCACGCCTTTGTTGTACCACTCGTAAGACCAGGTCAGCCCGGTCAGTGCCGCCAGCAGATAAAACACCAGGCACCAGGTACCGGCCACCGAATGCAGGTCCCAGTTGAAGCTGCGGCCTTTTTTTGCCCAATCGAGGGTCAGCCAGGCGCGCCAGCTTTGCCACTGGCGCGGCCAGCGCAGGTACAGCCCGGACAGGCAGAAAAACACCAGGATCAGCGTGCAGGCCCCGGTGATCTGCCGGCCCACGTCGTCCAGGGCGAGGATGCGGTGCAACTTGAGCATCAGGCCGAAGAAGTCCTGGCCCACCACATCGCCCATGAACCGGCCGTTGTAGGGGTTGAAATAGCGCATTGGGCCGCGTTTCTCCCCGGGTGGGGCGGCGAAGATCGCCCGGGCGGCGTTGCCGCTGTCGGTCTCGACCCAGAGCATGGCGACGGTTTTACCGGAAGCGGCCTCGATCTGTTCCACCAGTTCTGCAGGCGGCAGGACGCCGGCCGGTTGTTTCTCGACCATCAACACCTGCGGGTTCAACGCCCGCAGGATCTCGTCCTGGAACGATACGGCCGCCCCGGTAATGCCCATCAATGCCAGGACCAGCCCGGCACTGATGCCAAAAAACCAGTGCAACTGGAACAGGGTTTTCTTCAACACGTCACTCGCCTTTGAGTCATTACTGTTCATCACGGCGCGCATGTTATCGAGAATCATTCATAAACACACATAAAAGCTATGTTTTATGGGGATGAGCGAGGCTTTTTGTGCCCGATAGCCAAGTGGATGATGTATCGAGCACCTCCTTGTGGCGAGAGGATTTATCGAAACGTCGCATCACCCCGCCGGGCTGTGGGAACAAAGCTTGCTCGCGAAACAGGCGCCTCGACTTCTGAAAAACCGCATTGCCTGCATCGCGAACAAGCCTTGCGCCCACAAAAAAGCCCGTGACACAGTCACGGGCTTTCGGGTCCGGCGAACAGCGCGTTATACGTAGAACGACTTCAGCGGCGGGAAGCCATTGAATTCCACGGCGCTGTAACTGGTGGTGTAGGCACCGGTCGAGAGCCAGTACAGGCGGTCACCGATGGCCAGGTTCAGCGGCAAGCCATACTTGTAGTTTTCGTACATGATGTCGGCACTGTCGCAGGTTGGGCCGGCGATAACCACTTCTTCCATCTCGCCTTTCTTCTCGGTCCAGATCGGGAACTTTATGGCTTCGTCCATGGTTTCGATCAGGCCGGAGAACTTGCCCACATCGGTGTACACCCAACGCTCGACAGCGGTACGGGACTTGCGCGCCACCAGCACCACTTCACTGACCAGGATGCCGGCGTTGGCGATCAACGAACGGCCCGGCTCCAGGATGATTTCCGGCAGGTCGTCGCCGAAGTCTTCCTTGAGGAAGCGGATGATTTCTTCGGCGTAGGTTTCCAGGCTGTTGGTGCGGGTGATGTAGTTGGCCGGAAAGCCGCCGCCCATGTTGATCAGCTTCAGGACGATGCCGTCTTCTTCTTTCAGGCGTTCGAAGATCACCTTGACCTTGGCGATGGCCGCATCCCAGACGCTGATGTCGCGCTGTTGCGAGCCGACGTGGAACGAAATGCCATACGGCACCAGGCCCAGGTCACGAGCCAGGATCAGCAGGTCCATGGCCATGTCGGTCTGGCAGCCGAACTTGCGCGACAACGGCCAGTCAGCGGTGGTCGAACCTTCGGTGAGAATACGCACATAGACTTTCGAGCCCGGCGCGGCCTTGGCGATGTTGCGCAGGTCGGCTTCGGAGTCGGTGGCATACAGGCGCACGCCCTTCTCGTAGAAGTAGCGGATGTCGCGGGATTTCTTGATGGTGTTGCCGTAGCTGATCTGGTCCGGGCCGACGCCGCGGCTCATGACCTTGTCCAGCTCATAGATCGAGGCGATGTCGAAGTTCGAGCCTTTATCCTTGAGCAGGTCGATGATTTCCACCGCCGGGTTGGCCTTGACGGCGTAGTAGACCTTGGCGAATTCGAAACCAGCGCGCAGGTCGTCATAGGCCTTGGAGATCATCGCGGTGTCGATCACCACGAACGGGGTTTCCTGCTTGTCGGCGAACGCTTTCATTTTCTGGAAGGTTTCGCGCGCGAAATAATCTTCGACCTGGATCGACATACTTGGGACTCCTACTGGCAAACATCAGGATCAATGGGTGTGAGGGCAAGCAGCCCTCGTGAACGTCCTCCGTATCCCCACTTTGGTTCGCCTACTTCCCAAGGCATGTCGCCGAAAGCAAAAAGGCCATGGGATGCATGATGCCCTTGGCCTTGCTGTCTCGTCGTCAGTACTTGAGCCGGATGGATCGTTTCCAGCATGGACGTTCGGCGCGAACTTTAGGGCGTGAGGGGCCTGAGATCAACTAAAAATGTCGCGTTTTTGCACACATCCGTCGTGCGGCCCGCGACAGCTCATGATGTAACCGACCTGCGTGACAGATTGATGTTCCCTTGGATCGGTTTTTCAAGGAGGCTGATGATCGTGCCCACGCTCTGCGTGAGCACGCAGCCCGGGACGCTCCGCGTCCCCAAAGCCGAACGCGGAGCGTCCGTGGAGGCATCCCCACGCAGAGCGTGGGAACGATCAGTCGAAGGCTGCTGTGCCCGATCAGGCCAACGCTGTCTCGGCCGGCGAAACAATGCTGGTCTTGCCGCCACGGGACTTGCCGGAGCTCAGGTACTCGGCGATCGATTCCTGGGTCACTTCGCCAAGGAACACCCGCTCGGCATCCATCACCGGCAGCCACGAACGGTTGAATTCGTACATGCGCGACAGCAGGATCCGCAAATGCTCGTCGTAGGCCGCCGTGGAGTTGAACTCGCGCAGGAACTGCGCGCAGGTGCCGGTCTGGCGGTACAGGTCGCGACGGCGGACGTACCCCAGGGCCTTGTTCTCGGCGCAGGTGACCACCACATAGCGGCGGTCATGTTCGTCCATCAGCTCCAGTGCTTCAGCTACAGGCGTCTCCGGGCTGACCGACGGGGCGTTGTCCGCCGCGTCTTCGGCCTTGACCAGCAACAGGCGCTTGAGCGTGCTGTCCTGGCCGACGAAACTGCTGACGAACTCATCGGCCGGATGCGCGAGCAAGGTGTCCGGGTGATCGAACTGGACCAGCTTGCCGGCGCGGAAGATCGCGATCTTGTCGCCCAGCTTGATGGCTTCGTCGATGTCGTGGCTGACCATGATCACGGTCTTGTTCAGCGCCCGTTGCATCTCGAAAAACTCGTTCTGGATCATCTCGCGGTTGATCGGGTCCACCGCGCCGAAGGGTTCGTCCATCAACAGCAGCGGCGCATCGGCCGCCAGGGCGCGGATCACGCCAATTCGTTGCTGCTGGCCGCCCGACAGTTCACGGGGGTAGCGATGCAGGTATTGCTTGGGTTCGAGCTTGATCATGCTCATCAGCTCGCGAGCACGGTCGTGGCATTTCTGCTTGTCCCAGCCGAGCAGGCGCGGAACCACAGTGATGTTTTCCTCGATGGTCATGTTCGGGAACAGGCCGATCTGCTGGATCACATAGCCGATGTTGCGGCGCAGGGTCACTTCGTCCAGGCCGGTGGTGTCCTCGCCATTGATCAACACCTTGCCCGAGGTGGGCGGGATCAGGCGATTGATCATCTTCAGCGTGGTGCTTTTGCCACAGCCCGACGGCCCGAGGAACACACAGATCTCGCCTTCGTTGACGATCAGGTTCACCGAGTCCACGGCCTTGACGTCCTTGCCGTTGCTCTTGAAGGTTTTGCTGAGGTTTTGAAGTTCGATCATTTCAGTAATCCTTTTGGGGTCAGCGAGCGTTGCAGCCATTGCAGAAGCAGGTCGGCGAAGATGGCCAGGAGACTGACCAGCACGGCGCCGACGATCAGCATCGACATGTCGCTGCGGCTGATGGAAGCGAGGATGAGCACGCCCAGGCCACCGGCACCGATGGTGGCGGCGATGGTCATGACACCGATGTTCATGACCACGGCAGTGCGCACGCCGGCCAGGATCACCGGCACGGCGATGGGCAGTTCGACCATGCGCAGGCGCTGGCCGAAGGTCATGCCGATGCCGCGGGCGGCCTCACGGATGCCCGGTTCCACGCCGGTCAAGGCCAGGTAGGTGTTGCGCATGATCGGCAGCAGGGAATAGAGGAACACGGCGGTGATCGCCGGCATCGGGCCCAGGCCCTGGCCGAATTTGGAATAGAACGGCAGCAGCAGGCCGAACAGTGCAATCGACGGAATCGTCAGCAGCACCGTGGCGCTGGCCTGTAACGGGCCGGCGAGCGCCGGGAAGCGGGTCATGAAGATGCCCAGCGGCACGCCGACCACAATCGCCAGGGTTACGGCGATGCCCACCAGGGTGATGTGCTGCCAGGTCAGGTTCAGTACCAGCGGCCAGTCCAGATGGGAAAAGGCGTCAAGAAAATCCATGGCTTTTCCTCCAGGTCATTGGGTTGAGAGCAGGGAATGCTGGCGCAGGAAATCGGCGGCAACGGTGGAAGGGCTTTCGTGGTTGACGTCCACGCGGGCGTTGAGCTGGCGCATGGTTGCGTCGTCGAACAGCTCGGCCAGGGGCTTGAGCTGTTCGGCCAGTTGCGGATGCGCGTCGAGGAACGCCTGGCGCACCACTGGCGCGGCGGTGTAGTCGGGGAAGTAATGCTTGTCGTCTTCCAGCAACTTCAGCTTGAACGCGTTCAGACGGCCGTCGGTGGTGTACACCAGGCCGGCAAATACCTGGCCGTTGCGCAGGGCGGTGTAGACCAGCCCCGCATCCATCTGCCGGATGTTCTTGCGAGTCAGGTTCATGCCGTACTGCTCGACCATGCCCGCCAAACCATCGGAGCGGTTGGCGAACTCAGTGTCCAGGGCCACCAGGTGGTTATCGTCGGCTTCGGCCTGCAGCACCGTGTTCAACTGGCTGATGCTGTTGATCTGCGGGTATTGGCGGGCGATTTTTTCCGGCAGGGCCAGGGCGTAGGTATTGCTGAATTTCGACGGGGTCAGCCAGACCAGGCCTTTTTTCGCGTCCAATTCCTTCACTCGGGCGTAGGACTGGGCGCTGTCGAGTTTCTCGGTGACGTGGTTGTAGGCCACCAGCGACACGCCGGTGTATTCCCACAGCATGTCCAGTTGCCCGGTTTCATGGGCACTGCGGGCCAGGTTACTGCCCAGGCCACCGGTGATCTGCGCGTCGTAGCCCCTGTTGCGCAGGTATTGCGCGGTGATTTCCGCCAGCAGCGTCTGTTCGGTGAACACCCGGGCGCCGAGGCGGATCAGGGGTTTTTCAGCAGCGTGGGCGAATCCTGCGAACAGCAGGACGCAGCCCAGTATCAAGCTCAACTTCTTCATAAACGATTCCTTTAATCCGGTCAGGCTTATGACGGGCGCAGACCGCGCTCCAGCCAGAGGCGGCTGGCCAGTGTCACCAGACCGTCGAGCAGCAACGCCAGCAGGGCGGTGCAGGCCGCGCCGAGCAGCAGCTGCGGCTGGTTGTTCAAGGCGATGCCGGGGAAGATCAGGCTGCCGAGGCTGTTGGCGCCGATCAGGAACGCCAGAGGCGCGGTACCGACGTTGATCGCCAGCGCCACCCGCACGCCACCGATGATGATCGGCACGGCATTGGGCAATTCGACTTTCCACAGCACCTGGCGCGGGGTCATGCCGATGCCGACGGCGGCTTCCTTGAGCGAACCCTGGACGTTTTTCAGGCCTTCATAGGTGTTGCGCACGATGGGCAGCAACGAGGCGAGGAACAGGGCGAAGATGGCGGGCCCGCTGCCGATGCCCAGGATACCCAGGGCGATGGCCAGTACGGCCAGGGGCGGTACGGTGTTACCGATGTTGAACACTTGCATGAAGCGCTCGGCGCGCCCGACCAGGCTGGGGCGGCTCAAGGCGATGCCGGCCGGGATGCCCACGAGCAGGGCAGCCAGCATGGATGCCAGGACAAGCATCAGGTGCGCTTGCAGGTAAAACAGCAGATCGTCGTGGTAGCGTTGGATCGTATCGATGCCGATCCAGTGGACCAACAGGGCCAGGAGAGCGACGACGACCGCACCTCCGATAAGCCCTTTGCCATAGCGGATAGCCACAGGCGGACTCCTTTGTCTTTCAGTCGGCGCACGCCTTCCCGGGCGGCGAACCATCACTGGTTGCCGGGAAAACGTTCGCGAGAAGCAGCTCTTTTCAATGCCGGTAAACGGCCTGTCATTCGAGCCATGAGCGCAGCCTCGTCAGGCTAACTTGCTGATTTTTCAGACCCTGACGAATAGCCGTAGCAGGGTGGTGGACGCCTCCACGCTGCAAAAGGTTCCCATGTCGGGGAAGATCTGGCCACCCTGGATGTGCTCAACGGTTCGGTTCCTGGCACAAGTTGAGCTATAATCGCCGCCCTTTTTTGAATCACCTGCCAGGCGATTTCCCATGACCAAACAGGCCGCCGAAGTCGCGAAACGCCGCACTTTCGCCATTATTTCCCACCCCGATGCCGGTAAGACCACCATCACCGAGAAGCTCTTGCTGATGGGCAAGGCGATTGCGGTCGCCGGCACGGTGAAATCTCGCAAGTCCGACCGCCATGCCACCTCCGACTGGATGGAAATGGAAAAACAACGGGGTATTTCCATTACCACGTCGGTCATGCAGTTCCCGTATCGCGATCATATGATCAACCTGCTCGATACCCCGGGCCACGAAGACTTCTCCGAAGACACCTATCGCACCCTCACGGCGGTGGACTCGGCGCTGATGGTCCTCGACGGCGGTAAAGGCGTCGAGCCACGCACCATCGCGCTGATGGACGTCTGCCGTCTGCGGGACACGCCGATTGTCAGTTTCATCAACAAACTCGACCGCGACATCCGCGACCCGATCGAACTGCTCGACGAGATCGAAGCGGTCCTGAAGATCAAGGCGGCGCCGATCACCTGGCCGATCGGCTGCTACCGCGACTTCAAGGGCGTGTACCACCTGGCCGACGACTACATCATCGTCTACACCGCCGGTCACGGCCATGAGCGCACCGACGTCAAAATCATCGAGAAGCTCGACTCCGACGAGGCCCGCGCGCACCTGGGCGACGAGTACGAGCGCTTCGTCGAACAACTGGAACTGGTGCAGGGCGCCTGCCATGAGTTCGACCAGCAGGAATTTCTCGACGGCCAACTGACCCCAGTGTTCTTCGGTACCGCGTTGGGCAACTTCGGTGTCGACCATGTGCTCGATGCCGTGGTCGACTGGGCCCCGCGCCCGCTGGCCCGCGTCGCCAATGAGCGCACCGTGGAGCCGGTGGAAGAGAAGTTCGCAGGCTTCGTGTTCAAGATCCAGGCGAACATGGACCCCAAGCACCGCGACCGCATCGCCTTCATGCGCATCTGCTCGGGCAAATACGAAAAAGGCATGAAGATGCGCCACGTGCGCACCGGCAAGGACGTGCGCATCGGCGACGCCCTGACCTTCTTCTCCTCGGAACGCGAGCAACTGGAAGAGGCCTTCGCCGGCGACATCATCGGTTTGCACAACCACGGCACCATCCAGATCGGCGACACCTTTACCGAAGGCGAGACCCTGAGCTTCACCGGCATCCCGCACTTCGCTCCAGAACTGTTCCGCCGCGTGCGCCTGAAAGACCCGCTCAAGTCCAAGCAACTGCGCCAGGGCCTTCAGCAACTGGCCGAAGAAGGCGCCACCCAGGTGTTCTTCCCGGAACGCAGCAACGACATCATCCTCGGCGCAGTGGGTGTGCTGCAGTTCGACGTGGTCGCCAGCCGCTTGAAAGAGGAATACAAGGTCGAGTGCTCCTACGAGCCGATCACCGTGTACTCCGCTCGTTGGGTGGAATGTGGCGACAAGAAGAAATTCGAAGAGTTTTCCAACAAAGCCGTGGAAAACCTTGCCTTGGACGGCGGCGGTCACCTGACTTACCTGGCGCCAACCCGGGTCAACCTGGCGCTGATGGAAGAGCGCTGGCCGGATGTGAAATTCCGCGCGACGCGTGAGCATCATTAAGCGCTGAGCTATACACCCAGAACCCCGCACCGAAAGCTGCGGGGTTTTTTATTTCCACCTGGGCGCCACCCATCCCCTGTGGGAGCGAGCTTGCTCGCGATAGCAGACTGTCAGGCAATTCAGCGCTGGCTGACCCACCGCTATCGCGAGCAAGCTCGCTCCCACACTGGATCTTCAGTGGGCGAAAAACTTGTGTTTGGCACAGATCCCCTCGTGGAAGCGAGCTTGCTCGCGATGGCGGTGGGCCAGCTTGCCTGGATGTTGGATGTGTCGGCCTCTTCGCGGGCAAGCCCGCTCCCACATTGAATGTTGGGTGTTAGTTGGTTTGGAAATAACACTTATTCGAAACCAATCTGTCGCGTTGCGGCATTTCTGTCTGTTCTGAAGCGTCCTATCTGGTGACCCGGCCTGTTCAGAACTAGATTTTCTTGAGCGCCATCAGGCCCCCGGCTTTATCCGGAAAAGAAGGAATTGGCTATGAACAAGCTTCTACGCATGATGTTTTTGCTGAAGGTTTTGGTAATGCTGTCCCTGGGCTCCACGGCCGTGTGGGCGGAATGCGATGAGCACGAGCAGCACGCGTCGAGTGGGCAAGTGACGCAGGGCGGGTTGATGCTTGCCGCGACCACCACAGAGGAACCAGGCGATCAGGATAATGATGACTCCACCATAGACGATCCTGACACCGACGACGGTGGCGATAGCGGTGATGGTGGTGAGGGCGAAGATGCCGACGAAGGCGATAGCCAGACGTAGGTTCTGACCTAAAGAAAAACCCCTCCAGCGCCAACGGATACTCAGTTGGCGCGGGAGGGGTTTTTTATGCAGGGTGCATAACCCCAGGCGAAGACTTTGCTGATCGTTCCCACGCTCCTGCGTGGGAATGCAGCCAGGGACGCTCCGCGTCCCAAGAGCCGAACGCGGAGCGTCCGTTGAGGCGTTCCCACGCAGAGCGTGGGAACGATCAGGTGATGGGGTGAATGGCTACGCCGCGCCTTCGAGGAATTGCTCAGCGTAGTGACACGCCACCTGCCGGTTATCCAGCAAGCGCAGGGCCGGTTCTTCGGTTTTGCAGCGCTCGGTGGCGTAGGGGCAGCGCTTGTGGAAGGCGCAGCCAGACGGTGGGTTGAGCGGGTTGGGCAGTTCGCCGACGATCTTGATCTTCGGCTTGTTCGGGTCCGGGTGGATGGTCGGGGTGGCCGACAGCAGCGCCTGGGTGTACGGATGCAGCGGGCGGCTGTAGATCGACTCGTTAGGGCCCATTTCCACCGGGCGGCCGAGGTACATCACCATTACGTCGTCGGCGACGTGTTGCACCACTGCCAAGTTGTGGGAAATGAACACGTAGGCGGTGTTGAATTCCTCTTGCAAATCCATGAACAGGTTCAGCACCTGGGCCTGGATCGACACGTCCAGCGCCGACGTCGGTTCGTCCGCCACCAGCACCTTGGGTTGCAGCATCATGGCGCGGGCCAGGGCGATGCGCTGGCGCTGGCCGCCGGAAAACATGTGCGGGTAACGCTGGTAATGCTCGGGGCGCAGGCCCACCTGCTTCATCATCGCCTGGACTTTTTCCCGCCGCTCGGTGGCCGAGAGCTTGGTGTTGATCAGCAATGGCTCGGCCAGTTGATCACCGATCTTCTGTCGTGGGTTGAGGGACGCGTACGGGCTCTGGAACACCATCTGCACGTCTTTGCGCAATTGCTTGCGTTCGGCCTTGTTGGCGCCGGTCACTTCCTGGCCGGCAATTTTCAAGGAGCCGGAGGACGGTTCTTCGATCAGCGTCAGGGCCCGGGCGAGGGTGGATTTGCCGCAACCGGATTCACCAACCACGGCGAGGGTCTTGCCGGCTTCCAGTTCGAACGACACACCGTTGAGGGCACGCACGGTCGCATGGCCCTTGAACATGCCACGGGACACTTCGTAATGACGGGTCAGGTCACGGGCGGTAAGTACGACGGCCATCACGCCACCTCCTGGTTCAACGGGTAGAAGCAGCGGGCGAGGCTGTTGGATTTCGGGTCAAGAGCAGGGCGTTGCTGGCGGCAGTTATCCTGCACGTACGGGCAGCGCGGCGACAGCAGGCAACCTTGCGGACGGTCGTAGCGACCGGGGACGATACCGGGCAAGGTCGCCAGGCGCTCGGCACCCATGCTGTGTTCCGGAATCGCCGCCAACAGTGCTTCGCTGTACGGGTGGGCGGGGATGTCGAACAGTTCGGGCACCTTGCCCACTTCCACCGCTTGGCCGGCGTACATCACGCACACGCGCTGGGCGGTTTCAGCGACCACGGCCAAGTCGTGGGTGATCAGCACCAGGCCCATGTCCTGCTCTTTTTGCAAAGCCAGCAGCAGGTCCATGATCTGCGCCTGGATGGTCACGTCCAGGGCGGTGGTCGGTTCGTCGGCGATCAACAATTTTGGCTCGCCGGCAATGGCCATGGCAATCGCCACGCGCTGGCTCATGCCGCCGGACAGTTGGTGCGGGTAGGCGTCCATGCGGCTGGCGGCACCCGGGATCTCGACTTTTTCCAGCAGCTCGATGGCGCGCTTGCGGGCGGCCTTGCTGGACATCTTCAGGTGCAGGCGCAGCACTTCTTCGATCTGGAAACCTACGGTGTAGCTGGGGTTGAGCGCTGTCATCGGGTCCTGGAAGACCATCGCCAGGTCTTTGCCGACGATCTGCCGGCGCTGGCGGTTGCTCAGCTTGAGCATGTTTTTGCCGTCGAAGTTCACGGCGTCGGCGGTGATGATGCCAGGGTGCTCGATCAGACCCATCAGCGCCATCATGGTCACCGACTTACCCGAGCCCGATTCGCCAACGATGGCCAGGACTTCGCCTTTTTCCACGGTCAGGTCCAGGCCGTCGACCACCGGCACGGCAGTGGCGTCGCCGAAGCGAACGTTGAGATTCTTGATTTCTAGCAGTGACATGGGAATCTCCTCAGGCGGCATTCTTGAGTTTCGGGTCCAGCGCATCGCGCAAACCGTCGCCCATCAGGTTGATTGCCAGCACGCTGAGCAAAATGGTCAGGCCAGGCAGGCTCACCACCCACCAGGCGCGTTCGATGTAGTCGCGGGCCGAGGCCAGCATGGTGCCCCACTCCGGGGTAGGCGGCTGCACGCCCAGGCCGAGGAAGCCCAGGGCGGCGGCGTCGAGGATCGCCGAGGAAAAGCTCAGGGTCGCCTGGACGATCAGCGGCGCCATGCAGTTGGGCAGCACAGTGATGAACATCAGGCGCGGCAGGCCGGCACCGGCCAGGCGGGCGGCGGTCACGTAGTCGCGGTTCAGCTCGCCCATCACGGCAGCGCGGGTCAGGCGCACGTAGGACGGCAACGAGACGATGGCGATGGCGATCACGGTGTTGATCAGGCCAGGGCCGAGGATGGCGACGATCGCCACGGCCAGCAGCAGCGAGGGCAGGGCGAGCATGATGTCCATCAGACGCATGATGGTCGGGCCGAGGATGCGCGGGAAGAACCCGGCGAACAGCCCCAGCAGGATGCCCGGGATCAGCGACATGACCACCGACGATAAACCGATCAGCAGCGACAGGCGCGAACCCTGGATCAGGCGCGAGAGCAAATCGCGGCCCAGTTCGTCGGTGCCCAGCAGGAACTGGATTTGCCCGCCTTCGAGCCAGGCCGGCGGGGTCAGCAGGAAGTCGCGGTACTGCTCGCTCGGGTCATGGGGGGCGACCCAGGGTGCGAAGAGCGCACAGAACACCACCAGGATCATGAACATCAATCCGGCCACGGCACCCTTGTTGCGGGAAAACGCGTGCCAGAATTCTTTGTACGGGGACGGGTACAGCAGGCTTTGATCGACTGCTACCGAGGTAGTTGGAGTACTCATTGTTTTGATCTCAGCGCTGGTGACGAATGCGTGGGTTGGCAAAGCCGTAGAGGATGTCCACGACGAAGTTGACCAGAATCACCAGGCAGGCGATTAACAGGATGCCGTTCTGCACCACGGGATAGTCCCGGGCGCCGATGGCTTCGATCAGCCACTTGCCGATGCCCGGCCAGGAGAAGATCGTTTCGGTCAGGACCGCACCGGCCAGCAGCGTGCCAACTTGCAGGCCGACCACGGTCAGCACCGGGATCAACGCGTTGCGCAGGCCGTGCACGAACACCACGCGCGACGGCGACAGGCCTTTGGCGCGGGCGGTACGGATGTAGTCTTCGCGCAGTACTTCGAGCATTGAAGAGCGGGTCATGCGGGCGATCACCGCCAGCGGAATGGTGCCCAGCACGATGGCCGGCAGGATCAGGTGGTGCAGCGCGTCGAGAAATGCCCCAGGCTCATCGGCCAACAGGCTGTCGATCAGCATGAAACCGGTTTTGGGCTCGATGTCGTAGAGCAGGTCGATCCGCCCGGACACCGGGGTCCAACCCAGGGACACCGAGAAGAACATGATCAGGATCAGGCCCCACCAGAAGATCGGCATCGAGTATCCCGCCAGGGAGATGCCCATCACCCCATGGTCGAACAGGGACCCTCGCTTGAGTGCCGCGATCACCCCGGCCAAAAGGCCCAGGATACCGGCGAACAACAGGGCGGCCATGGACAGTTCCAGGGTCGCGGGAAACAGGGAGCTGAACTCGGTCCATACGCTTTCACGGGTACGCAGCGATTCGCCGAGGTCGCCGTGGGCCAGTTTGCCGATGTAGTCCAGGTACTGGGCATACAGCGGTTTATTCAGGCCAAGGCGTTCCATTGCCTGAGCATGCATTTCGGGATCGACCCGACGTTCGCCCATCATCACTTCCACGGGGTCGCCGGGAATCATGCGAATCAACGCGAAAGTCAGCAAGGTGATGCCGAAGAACGTGGGGATCAGTAATCCCAGTCGGCGGGCAATAAAACTAAACATCTTCAGGTGTACCTCATCAGCCGGTTAGGCGTGCCCGGCAACCCTCGGATAAGGGATGCCGGGCGTCTTCTTATCTACTTCACCTGGGTGGTGGCGAAGTTGTTGGTGGTGAGCGGGCTAATCACATAACCCTCTACGTTGTTGCGCATTGCCGTGAACATCCGGGTGTGGGCCATGCTGATCCATGGTTGGTCCTGGTTGAAAATCACCTGGGCCTGCTCATAGAGCTTGATGCGCTCCTCAGGGTTCACTGTGGCGCGAGCCTGGTCGATCAGTGCCTGGAATTTCTCGTTGCACCAGCGCGCGTAGTTTTCGCCGTTCTTGGCGGCCTCGCAACTGAGCATAGGCGTCAGGAAGTTATCCGGGTCGCCGTTATCGCCCGCCCATCCGGCGGAGACCATGTCGTGCTCGCCGTTTTTCGCGCGCTTGAGCATTTCGCCCCATTCCATCACGCGGATGTCGACCTTGATCCCGACCTTGGCCAGGTCGGCCTGCATCATCTGCGCGCCGAGCATCGGGTTGGGGTTGGTCGGACCGCCGCCGTTGCGGGTGAACAGGGTGAACACGGTGCCTTCCGGCACGCCGGCTTCCTTGAGCAACTCGCGGGCCTTGTCCAGGTTGCGAGGTGGGTTCTTCAGGTCATGGTTGAAGCCCAGCAGGGTTGGCGGATACGGGTTGACCGCGACGGTGGCGTTGCCCTTGCCGAACAGCGCGCTGACGTAGGCTTCCTTGTCGAAGGCCAGGTCGATGGCTTTGCGCACCCGCACGTCGCTCATGTATTTGTGGCTGGTGTTCAGGGCGGTGTAGGAGACGGTCATCGCGTCCAGCTCGGCGACCTTCAGGTTAGGGTCTTTCTTGATGCTGGGGATGTCATCCGGTTTTGGATACAGCGCGATCTGGCACTCGTTGGTCTTGAGCTTTTGCATGCGCACGTTGTTGTCGGTGGCGATGGCCAGTACCAGGGTATCGGCCGGCGGCTTGCCACGGAAGTAGTCCGGGTTGGCCTTGAAGCGCACCTGGGCGTCCTTGTTGTAGCGCTGGAAGATGAACGGCCCGGTGCCGACCGGTTTGCTGTTGAGATCGCCGGCCTTATTGGCCTTGAGCAACTGGTCGGCGTATTCGGCCGGGTAGATCGAGGAGAAGGCCATGGCGATGTCGGCCAGGAATGGCGCTTCGCGACGGGTCAGGCTGAACTTGACCGTGTGTTCGTCGACTTTCTCGACGCTCTTGAGCAGTTCTTTGAAGCCCATGCTTTCAAAGTAGGGGAAGCCCACGCTCGACAGTTTGTGCCAGGGGTGATTCGGGTCCAACTGACGCTGGAAGCTCCAGACCACGTCGTCGGCGTTCATGTCGCGGGTCGGCTTGAAGTAGTCGGTGGTGTGGAACTTGACGCCCTTGCGCAGGTGGAAGGTGTACGTCAGGCCGTCATTACTGATGTCCCAGGATTCGGCCAGGGCCGGAATCACTTCCGTGGTGCCGGGCTTGAAGTCGGCCAGGCGGTTGAAAATGGTTTCTGCCACGGCGTCGGCAGTGACTGCAGTCGTGTACTGGACCATGTCGAAGCCTTCCGGGCTGGCTTCTGTACAAACCACCAGGGGTTTGGCCGTGGCGCCAACAGCGACACTCAGCAGCGCGGCAGCGATGGCGGCGCGTAGGGGGATCATGTTCATCGTCAATCCTCTGCAATCGGGTAAATGGCAAAAGACCGGACGGCCGACCTTGTGAGTCGACCGCCCGGTGGGAGTTTAGAGAATGTTGAACGGGATGGTGGTGACCAGGCGGAACTCGTTGAGGCTGCCGTCGGCCTGGTTTTCGCTGGCGCGGTGAGCGGTGTAGGTCGCACGGATCGCAGTGGCTTTCAGTGGACCGCTCTGTACGGCATAGGATGCGCCGATGCCGTATTCGTAGTGGTGTTCACCGTCCATGGCCTTCACATCGCTATAACCGGTGCTGTTGTAGTGAGTACCGTCGATGCCCCAACCGCGAGCCTGGTACACGTTGAATTTCAAGCCAGGCACGCCGTATTCGGCCATGTTCAGGCCGTAGGCGATCTGGAAGGATTTTTCGTTCGGGCCGTTGAAGTCCGAAAGCAGGGAGTTGGCCAGGTAGATGCCGTTGGTTTCGTGCAGGTAGTCGAAGTACTCGTTACCGTTCACTTCCTGGTACGAGAAGGTCAGGCTGTGAGCCTGGTGCGTCAGGCCGAACGACAGGGAGTAGGTGTCGTTGTCGATCTCGCCCAGCTTGCTTTTGCCCGAATCCACGGTCTTGTAGTAGTTCAGGCCGGTGGTCAGGCTCAGCACCGAACTGTCGCCCAGTTCATGGGTGGCGCCGAAGTAGTACTGGTTCCAGAGGTCTTCGGCCTGGGTCGCCCAAAGGCTGGTTTTCAGGCTGGCCAGTGGCTGGTAGGTGATACCGGCGGTGTTGACGTGATCGGTTTCAACGGTGCTGTCGCCGTATTCGGAACGGAACTTGCGCTGGCTCTCTTCGGTACGTGGCGAGTTGCGGTCGAAGGTGGCGATGTCGAAACCCAGGTTCTCGAATTCTTCGCTGTGCAGGCTCACACCCTGGAAGCTCGAAGGCAGGGCACGGTTACCGATGACGTCGACCATCGGGCTGCTGAAGTTCTGGCGGCCGGCAGTCAGGGTGGTGTTCGACACGCGAGCCTTGACGTTGGCCAGACCCAGTTTGCTCCATTGGCCGACGGCGTCGCCGCCTTCGCGGGTCAGGGTCCGGTTGTTACCAGCGCCAGGACGGGTGGTCGGCGCGCCGCCGTTGTTGGACGCCAGGTCCTTGCGATCCTGATCCAGGGCAATGGCGTTGTAGGCGGCCACTTCGGTGCTGAAACCCACGGTGCCTTCAGTGAAGCCCGAGTTGTACTTGATGATGGTGCCTTGCAACCAGTTGATACGGCGGTCGGTCTCACGGGCTTCGCCGTTCTTGCGGTAAGTGAGCTTCGCGCCGCGCTTGAACTGCTCATTGGCGTACCAGTTGCGGGTCGAACCCGTCACTGACTGGCCTTCGACGAAACCTTTGGCTTCGCTTTGCTCACTGGTGGTCTTGAGGGCCACCGGAGTGACCGCCTGGCTCTGGGATTCGGCATACGCCGTCGCGGTGATGCTGCTGATGGCCAGGGCCAATATCGCGGTACTGCTCAGTTTCATGGGTAACGCTCCTTTCTTTCTTTTTTAATGCCGGTCTTTTTTGGTGATACGGCTATGGGTTTTTACAACTCATTTACAGATCGCAAACGTTTGCATGGCGCCTAATCGACGAATTCAGGCAAGACGTCTGCGTGAGGGCCCACGTGGGCCCCCAGACTGTATGGCTATCGGTTATGGGGTCAGGCTGACGCCTGAGAACACGTTGCGACCGAAGGGGCTGACTTTGAACCCTTCGACTTTGGCACTCAGCGGCTGGTTGACCGTCGAGTGGGCAACAGGGGTGATCGGCACTTGCTGCTTGAGCAACTGCTGGGCCTGTTTGTAGAGCACGGTGCGCTGGTCTCGGTCGGTAACGACCTTGGCCTGCTTGATCAGCTTGTCGTAATCCTGGTCACACCACATGGAGTAGTTGTTGCCGCCGATGGCGTCGCAGCTGTACAGCGTGCCCAGCCAGTTGTCCGGGTCGCCATTGTCGCCGGTCCAGCCGATCAGGCTGATGTCGTGCTCGCCGTTCTTGGTGCGCTTGATGTACTCGCCCCATTCGTAGCTGACGATCTTCACTTTCAGGCCGATCTTGGCCCAGTCGGCCTGGAGCATCTCGGCCATCAGCTTGGCGTTGGGGTTGTACGGGCGTTGCACGGGCATGGCCCAGAGGGTGATTTCGGTGCCGTCCTTGACCCCGGCGGCCTTGAGCAACTCCTTGGCTTTTTCCGGGTTGTAGGTGGTGTCCTTGATCGTGTCGTCGTAGGACCACTGGGTCGGCGGCATGGCGTTGACCGCCAGTTGCCCCGCGCCCTGGTACACGGCGTTGAGGATGCTTTGCTTGTTCACCGCCATGTCCAGCGCCCGGCGTACTTCGACCTGGTCGAACGGTTTGTGGCGGGTGTTATAGGCGATGTAGCCAAGGTTGAAACCGGGCTTCTCGATCAGTTGCAGCTTAGGGTCGTTCTTCAGGGCCGGTACGTCGGCCGGACGCGGATGCAAGGTGATCTGGCATTCGTTGGCCTTGAGCTTTTGCACCCGTACCGAGGCATCGGTGTTGATGGAGAAAATCAGGTTGTCCAGCTTGACCCGCTCCGGCGCCCAGTACTGCTTATTGGCGACGTAGCGGATGTTGGAGTCTTTCTGGTAGCTCTTGAACTCGAACGGCCCGGTGCCGATCGGCTTCTGGTTGATGTCGCTGGGTTTGCCGTTCTTGAGCAACTGCTCGGCGTATTCGGCCGACAGGATCGCGGCAAAACTCATGGCGATGTTCTGGATGAAGGCGGCGTCCACGCTGTTGAGGGTCATGACCACGGTCAGCGGCCCGGTCGCTTCCACCTTGGCGATGTTCTTGTTCAGGCTCATGCCGTTGAAGTACGGAAACTCAGTGGGGTAGGCCTTGCGGAACGGATGCTGCGGGTCAAGCATGCGGTTGAAGGTGAACAGCACGTCGTCGGCGTTGAAGTCCCGGGTCGGTGTGAAGTAATCGGTGGTATGAAACTTCACCCCTTCGCGCAGGTGAAAGGTGTACTTCAGCCCGTCTTCGGAGATGTCCCAGCTTGTTGCAAGGCCCGGGACGACATTGGTCGCGCCTTTTTCGAACTCGGCCAGGCGGTTGTACAGCGGCTCGGCGGCGTCGTTGTCGGTAGCCGTGGTGTATTGCGCGGTGTCGAAACCGGCCGGGCTGCCTTCGGAACAGAACACCAGGTTGCTGCCGGCGGCCTGGGCCATGGACGCCGCGGCCAGCATGCCAGTGCCCAGCAAGGTGGATAAAACCAAGGTATGGCGCATGACGCTCCCTCTCTCGTTCGGGGTGTTGTAACAGTGAACCGGCGTCCTTCCGGGGACATTTCCGGGGCACTGAGTTCAATCCATTGCGCAGTGATGCCGCAGGGCCAGCAAACCGATCAGGCCCTGACGGTATGAGCCGTGGGCCAGACAGTAAATGCGTAATGCCTGAAAGACTTGTGGGAAAAGGCGATACGTCCTAAACCAACTGCTGTGGTACGCAGTGCTTTTGGATGCGGGCGATTTCCTGAGTCTTGGCCTAAAGCAACGGTATGCCGTGGGAGCGAGCCCTGCTCGCGATGGCGTTGTTGGTACACCGCCATCGCGCTCACAAGAGGGGCCGTTACGCCCGAAGATTCGGACCGGCCCAGCGGGAGCAAGCTCCCTCGCCACAGGTCACCTTAGTTGCTGACGCTGACGCCGTAGAAGGAGTTCAAGCCAAAGGGGCTGATCTTGAAGTCCTGCACGTTGGTGCGCATGGGTTGGAACACCGTCGAGTGAGCGATGGGTGTCATTGGGACAGCATCTTTGAGGATGTGTTGTGCTTGCTTATACAGCTCGGTGCGTTTGGATTGATCCGAAGTGCGCTTGGCTTGCTTGACGATGTCGTCGAACTTCTTGTCGCACCATTTCGAGAAGTTGTTGCCCTGCAGCGAGTCGCAGCCAAACAACACGTTGAGCCAGTTGTCCGGGTCACCGTTGTCGCCGCTCCAGCCGATCAGCATGGCGCCGTTTTCACCACCCTTGGAACGCTTGATGTACTCGCCCCACTCGTAGGTGACGATCTTGGCCTTGATCCCGATCTTGGCCCAGTCCGATTGCAGCATTTCGGCCATCAGCTTGGCGTTCGGGTTATACGGACGCTGGACCGGCATCGCCCACAGGGTGATCTCGGTGCCTTCCTTGACGCCCGCTTCCTTGAGCAGCTCCTTGGCTTTCTCCGGGTTGTATGGTGCGTCCTTGATGGTGGTGTCGTAGGACCATTGGGTGGGTGGCATGGCATTGACGGCCAGTTGGCCGGCGCCCTGGTACACCGAATCGATGATCTGCTGCTTGTTGACGGCCATGTCCAGTGCCTGGCGCACTTTCAGCTGGGCCATCGGGTTGGGCTGGTCGCTGCCCTTGATCTTGTCCATCACGTTGTAGGCGATGTAGCCCAGGTTGAAGCCCGGTTGGTCCGGCATCTTCAGGTTCTTGTCTTCCTTGATCGCCTTGAGATCGGCCGGACGTGGGAAGAGGGTGACCTGGCATTCGTTCTTTTTCAGCTTCTGGATGCGCACCGATGGGTCGGTGGTGATGGCGAAGATCAGGTTGTCGATCTTCACGTCATCCGGCTTCCAGTATTCCTTGTTGCCCGTGAAGCGGATGTTCGAGTCTTTCTGGTAGCTCTTGAAGACGAACGGACCGGTGCCGATGGGCTTCTGGTTGATATCGGGGGCCTTGCCAGCCTTGAGCAACTGGCTGGCGTACTCGGCGGACTGGATGGAGGCAAAGTGCATGGCCATGTTCTGGATGAACGCGGCGTCAACGGCGTTGAGGGTGAACTTGACGGTCTTGTCGTCGAGCTTCTCGACCTTGGCGATGTTGGTGTCCATGCCCATGTCGGTGAAGTACGGGAATTCGGTCGGGTACGCCTTACGGAACGGGTCATCCTTGCTGATCATGCGATTGAAGGTGAACAGCACGTCGTCGGCGTTGAACTCGCGGGTTGGCTTGAAGTACGGGGTGGTGTGGAACTTGACGCCTTCACGCAGGTGGAAGGTGTAGGTCAGGCCGTCTTCGGAAATGTCCCACTTGGTCGCCAGGCCAGGAATCACAGCGGTGCCGCCACGTTCGAACTGGGTCAGACGGTTGAATACGGTTTCTGCGGAGGCGTCGAAGTCGGTTCCGGTGGTGTACTGACCAGGGTCAAAACCGGCCGGGCTCCCTTCGGAGCAGAACACCAGGTTAGTCGCGGCTTGGGCGAAAGATGCGCTGGCTAATAAGCTCGCGCCGACTAAAAACGGAATGACCGCTTGTTTAAGCATGTTGGCCTCATGATTTGTTGTCATTTTTGGATTTGAGGGCGACCTCGTGAGTCGTCCTGCGGATACTTATGCAGGCCCCATACCCAATGCAAGATCCAGAGCGGTCACAAGTCCGATTCAGTGGCACGAACGTACCTTAATGTCGCATCTGTATAACTTCTGACGCAGTTGACCGTTTGCGCAGGGTTTTTTGGAGCAAATCACGCTCCGCGCCGGTGCGTCGCGGGGGTCTCTACGCACCGGTTTGGAGCAGGTTCTACCTCTTCAAACCCACGCCGTAGAAGGGTGTAAGGCCGAACGGGCTGAGTTTGAAGTCCACCACTTGCCTGTTTATCGGTTGGAAGACCGTGGAGTTGGCGATGGGCGTGATGGGCACCTGTTGCTTGAGGATTTGCTGCGCTTGTCGATACAAATCGATCCGCTGCTGGCGGTCGGTGGAGACCTTGGCCTGCTGGATCAGTCGGTCATAGGTCGGGTCGCACCACTTGGCGTAGTTGCTGCCCTTGACCGCCGCGCAGCTGTACAGCACACCTAGCCAGTTGTCCGGGTCGCCGTTGTCGCCGGTCCAGCCGTAAATCATTGCATCGTGCTCGCCATTTTTTGCGCGCTTGATGTACTCGCCCCATTCATAGCTGACGATGTTGGCTTTGATGCCGATCTTGGCCCAATCCTGCTGGATCATCTGCGCAGACATTCGCGCATTGGGGTTGGAGGCGCGTTGCACTGTCATTGCCCATAAATTGATGGTTGTACCGGGCGCAACTCCGGCTTCCTTGAGGAGCGCCTTGGCCTTGGTCACGTCATGGGGCGCGTCCTGGATGGCCGGGTCGAACGACCATTGGGCTGGCGGCAAGGCGTTCTGCGCCAGTTGGCCGGCGCTCTGGTACACGGCCTTGATGATCGCCGGTTTGTCGATGGCCATGTCCAGCGCCTGGCGCACTTTAAGCTGGTCCAGGGGCGGGTGCGTGACGTTGTAGGCCAGGAAGCCCAGGTTGAAGCCTGGCTGCTTGAGCACTTGCAAGTTCGGGTCTTGCTCGATCACCTCGATGTCAGCCGGACGCGGGTAGCCGCTGACCTGACATTCGCCGCGCTTGAGCTTCTGCAAGCGCACGGCGGCGTCCGGGGTGATGGAGAAAATCAGGTTGTCGAGCTTCACGTCCTCGGGTTTCCAGTACGCGGTGTTGGCGGCGTAGCGGATCTGCGAGTCCTTCTGGTAGCGCTTGAACACGAACGGACCGGTGCCGACGGGTTTTTGGTTAATGTCCCCGGCCTTGCCTTCCTTCAACAACTGCTCGGCGTATTCGGCGGACTGCACGGAGGCGAAACTCATCGCCAGGTTCTGCACGAAAGCGGCATCGACGTTGTTCAGGTTGAAGCGCACGGTGTGCTCGTCGACTTTCTCGACGCTTTTGATCGTGGTGTTCAGGCCCATGTCGGTGAAATACGGCGACTCGGTGGGGTAGGCCTGGCGAAATGGGTGTTGCGGGTCGAGCAGGCGCTGGAAGGTGAACAATACGTCGTCGGCGTTGAAGTTGCGGCTGGGGGTGAAATAGTCGGTGGTGTGGAATTTCACGCCGTTGCGCAGGTGGAAGGTGTAGACCAGGCCGTCGGGTGACACGTCCCAACTGGTGGCCAGCCCGGGTTCGACCTCGGTGCCGCCGCGCTTGAATTGGGTGATGCGGTTGAACACGGTTTCGGCTGAGGCATCGAAGTCGGTGCCGCTGGTGTATTGGCTGGGGTCGAACCCGGCGGGGCTGGCTTCGGAGCAGTAGACCAGGGTGGTGGCGGCTTGGGCCATTGGGGCGCTGCTGATCAGGGCGAGGGTGAGTAGGAGTGGTTTGAAGGTGGTTCTGTCCATGAAATCCCTTGGGGGGTGGTGAGGTTTTCAGGAGAGTAGCGTTGCGGGTGGGGGTGTTGGAAATATCGAAAAGTGAGGGGGACTGTTGGGTTTGGGCATAGCGCTCTGGACGAGGCGGCCTTATAGCCGACCTGTTTCTCCCGGTTGTACTTCGATCAAACTGTGGGAGTGAGCTTGCTCGCGATGGCGGCCTGGTAGCCGGCCAGGATGTTGTTGACCGGGTACATATCCATTCCTGCGGTAACGGCCACTTATGGTTTCGCTTTTACAGCGACTCACTTTTGAGAAGCGCAAAAGTAAGCAAAACGCTTTTGCCCCACCACTCGGTGCCTCGCTTAGGCTCGGCATGCCTGAACGAAGGCATTGCTCCGTGGGCCGCCGCGAAGGGCCATCCATGGCCCAGCGCGGCTACCTCGGCATCCATGCCGAGGTGCCCACTGCGCAACACCTTCGTTCAGCCAGCGTGGTTAACGGGGCGCCAAAATCTACGTCCGCCGCGAGGCGGCCTGACAGCCGACCTATTTCTTATGGCTGTACTCCGACCCAATTGTGGGAGCGAGCTTGCTCGCGAAGAGGCCGACAAATTCAACATCTTCATCGACTGTGACACCGCCTTCGCGAGAAAGCCGCTCCCACAGGGGAAACGCGGTCTCACCAAGAGCCAGGTCGGCTATAAGGCCGCCTCGCGGCGGACGTAGATTTTGGCGCCCCGTTAACCACGCTGGCCGAACGCAGGCATTGTGGAGTGGGCATCCCGGCATGGATGCCGGGATAGCCGCGCTGGGCCATGGATGGCCCTTCGCGGCGGGCCCACGGAGCAATGCCGGAGTGAGGGCACACCGAGCCTAAGCGAGGTGCCGAGTGGTGGGGCAAAAGCGTTTTGCTTACTTTTGCGCTTTTCAAAAGTGAGCCGCCGTAAGGGCGGAACCATTAGTCGTCGTTACCAAAAAAACGGATATACACACAACTTTGAAAAGGGCCGCTGCCGCAGCCCAGCGGGAGCAAGCTCCCTTGCCACGGGTTTTGCAGCGGCCTGAGAGGCGGCATGAGTCATTCATTTGTATCGGAAGGATCACCGGCCCCGAAACGAAACATCCCACAGCTTTTTAGGGTTGCCGCTCGGAAATACGCTCTCTAACCTTTTTCCTGTCGCTGCCATTGAGCGGCCGGGCGTGAGAAACCCGAATAATAGGCATCCAGCCTCTGTACCTGCATAATTGCCGCCAGCTTATCCGCTGCCTGTAGATGCGTTATGGCGGCTGTGTGCGGGCAGGCTTCGGTCTGGCCGAGTACCTATTCTCGGATTTCTCACCCCTGCACATAGCTGCCACCACTTTGCCGAGTGAGAAACGGCAAGTGATGGTCCTCATCACTAAATAGGTACAAATAAATGGATAAGTCAGTCCCCGACCCACCCTTCAACAAAACCAACCCCCTTTACGGCTTCGATTCCATCGAAGACCTGCTCAAAGACCGCGACGCCACCGAGCGCGCACTCAACCATTACCTCAATCCAAAAAAACCAGAGTCAAGCACCGACCCGCGCATCGACAGTCTGTTTTCAGTCACGGCCAAAGCCGACACCGACACGCTGCTGACCAGCACCTCCGAAACCCTGGCCTCGGTAAAAGCCATGGCCGAAGACCTGGCCTTTGAAGTGGAGGGCACGCGGCGCAGTGTGGCGCTGGGGATTCATCAGTTGGTGGAGTTGTGCCAGTTGCTGGTGGACAAGGCGTTGGATCAGCTTGAGGCACCGGCCAGCCCGGCCGAAGTGTAGCGAGAGGAGGGATGCGTCCGACCGGTCAACTCAAGTCGGACATACCTGTGGCGAGGGGCACTGGGCTGGCGTCTCTGTCAGCCCATCATTACGGTATCGATACCTCAATCACCCCATCCGCCGTCATCGTCACTTGGCTGGTACCCGCTTCCACTTCCGGCGTGACCGACTCAGCATCCATGGACGCGGCTTTCATCATCATCTGCGGGCGCATGAACGGTTGTGGGTAACCGTTGGTGTTGAAGTTCAGGTTGACGATTTTGTAGCCCTTGCCGCCCAGGGCGTCGGTGGCCAGTTGGGCGCGGGCTTTGAAGGCGTTGACGGCGTCCTTGAGCAGGGCGTCTTCGCTGCTTTGGCGCACGGCGGTGGAGATGGCGAAGTCCATGCCGCCCATTTTCATATCGGTGAGCAATTCGCCGGTGAGCTTGGACAGGGCGGCGAAGTCGGCGCTTTCCAGGCGCAGTTCGGCGCGTTCGCGCCAGCCGGTGATTTTCCCGCCTTTGTTGTCGTAGATCGGGTAGCTGCTGCGGCTGCCCTGGCGCAGGGTAATGTCCTTGACCTGTTTGGCCTGGCCGATGGCTTTGTTCAGCGTGGTGCTGACGGTGGCGGCGAGTTTGGCCGGGTCGGTGTTCTGTTCCTCGGTGTAGAGGGTGACGATCATCAGGTCGCGCGCCACGTCCTTGTTGACTTCGGCACGCAGGGAAATCTGGTTGTAGTGCAGCTCATCGGCGGCCAGGGCCGGCAGGCTGGCGAGAGTGCCGAGGCTGAGGGCGAGCAGGGCAGCGGGGCGACTGAACGTGTGCATGAAAGCTCCTTGGGATGAGGCGCAGGGGTAAGGTCCGGGCCTGCGTGAACGGTAAGACTCTAGCTTTTATGAGCGGGTTCGCACAGTTACAACTTCTATACAGATACGAGGGGGCGTGGAGCTTTTGTGGCGAAGTGTGTCATTTCGAGGCTGTGGCGCTTTGCCGCACAGTTGTCTGTGCAACCCACGCCTTGGTTATACTCCGTGCGATCCGCCTGGAGCGCTCATCAGGAGAGCTCATGCTCGCCCCTTTGCAACTGACTTCCGCCTCTCGCCAGAACCTCTGGCGCCTGACGTTTATCCGCATTCTGGTCCTGGCTGCCCAGGCCGGCTCGGTGGGGCTCGCCTATTGGTTCGACCTGCTGCCGCTGCCTTGGCTGCAGCTGGCGATCACCCTGGCCTGTTCCAGCGTGCTCTGTGCGCTGACGGCCATCCGTCTGCGCACCTCGTGGCCGGTGACTGAGCTCGAATACGCCGTGCAGCTGGCCTGTGACCTGTTTATCCACAGCGCGCTGCTGTATTTCTCCGGCGGCTCCACCAACCCCTTCGTCTCCTATTACTTGGTGCCGCTGACCATCGCCGCCGTGACGTTGCCATGGCGGTTTTCGCTGATCCTTTCCGGTATAGCCCTGGCGCTGTACACCTTGCTGCTGGCACGCTTCTACCCGCTGGAGACCTTCCCCATCGCCCGGGAGAACCTGCAGATCTACGGCATGTGGCTGAGTTTCGCGCTGGCGGCGGCGGTGATCACGTTTTTTGCCGCGCGCATGGCCGAGGAACTGCGTCGCCAGGAAGAACTGCGGGCCATCCGCCGTGAAGAGGGCCTGCGGGATGAGCAATTGCTGGCCGTGGCGACCCAGGCCGCTGGCGCCGCCCATGAATTGGGTACCCCGCTGGCGACCATGAGCGTGCTGCTCAAGGAGATGCGCCAGGATCACCACGACCCGGCACTGCAAGAGGACCTCAGCGTGTTGCAGGATCAGGTCAAGCTCTGCAAGGAAACCCTGCAGTACCTGGTGCGTGCCGCCGAGGCCAATCGCCGGCTGGCCATCGACATGCAGGATGTCACTGACTGGCTCGACGAGGCGCTGAACCGCTGGCACCTGATGCGCCCGGAGGCCAGTTATCGCTTCCAGCGCATGGGCCAGGGCCCGGTGCCGCGCATGGCGCCGCCGCCGGACCTGACCCAGGCGTTGCTGAACCTGTTGAACAACGCTGCCGACGCCTGCCCCGAAGGCCTGGAAGTGGCGCTGGACTGGAACGCCTATGAGCTGACCATCAGCATTCGCGACCATGGCGCTGGTGTGCCGCTGGCGATTGCCGAGCAGATTGGCAAGCCGTTCTACACCACCAAGGGCAAAGGTTTCGGCCTCGGCCTGTTTTTGAGCAAAGCCAGCGTGACACGCGCCGGCGGCTCGGTGAAACTCTACCCCCATGAGGAAGGCGGCACGCTCACCGAGCTGCGCCTGCCCCATGCCGACCGAGGAGACGAACATGAGTGACGAGATCCAAGTCGACGGCGAAGAACTGCCGCACCTGTTGCTGGTGGATGACGACGCTACTTTTACCCGCGTGATGGCCCGGGCCATGTCCCGTCGCGGCTTTCGCGTGAGCACTGCCGGTTCCGCCGAGGAAGGCCTGAGCATCGCCCAGGCTGACCTGCCGGACTACGCCGCCCTGGACTTGAAAATGGACGGTGACTCGGGCCTGGTGCTACTGCCCAAGCTGCTGGAGCTGGACCCGGAAATGCGTGTGGTGATCCTCACCGGTTATTCGAGCATTGCCACCGCGGTCGAAGCCATCAAGCGCGGTGCCTGCAATTACCTGTGCAAACCGGCTGACGCCGATGATGTGCTGGCGGCGCTGTTGTCCGAGCATGCCGACCTCGACACCCTGGTGCCGGAAAACCCCATGTCGGTGGATCGCCTGCAATGGGAGCACATCCAGCGGGTGCTGACCGAGCACGAAGGCAATATCTCCGCCACCGCCCGCGCCTTGGGCATGCACCGGCGGACTTTGCAGCGCAAATTGCAAAAGCGTCCCGTGCGTCGCTGAACCTGCGCTGAACAGGTGTTGTCCACCCTCGCGACACATCGGGCCGTTGTTCTATGATCGGCCCGAGTCTTTTCTTTATTTGAGCCTTAACCATGAATCAGAACGCTGAATATTCCGCGGTCAATGACGCGGTGCGCGGGCAGTTTTTCCGCCGTGTCTGGCAAATGACCACGCCGTACTGGCGCAGTGAGGAGAAGGGCAAGGCCTGGACGTTGTTGATCGCTGTCATCGCGCTGTCGCTGTTCAGCGTGGCGATTTCGGTGTGGATCAACAGTTGGTACAAGGATTTCTACAACGCCCTGCAAGAGAAGGACAGCGCGGCGTTCTGGCAGTTGATCCTGTATTTCTGCGGCATCGCCGCGGTGGCGATCCTGGGCGCGGTCTACCGTTTGTACCTGACGCAGATGCTCACCATTCGCTGGCGGGCCTGGCTGACGGAGCAACACTTTGCCCGTTGGCTCAATGACAAGAACTATTACCGACTGGAGCAGGGCGGTTATACCGATAACCCGGACCAGCGGATTTCCGAAGACCTCAACAGCTTCACCACCAATACCCTGAGCCTGGGCTTGGGGCTGCTGCGCACTGTGGTCAGCCTGGTGTCGTTCTCGATCATTTTGTGGGGGGTGTCGGGCAGCATCGAAGTGTTCGGCTACACCATCCCGGGCTATATGTTCTGGTGCGCACTGGTGTATGCGGCGGTGGGCAGTTGGTTGACGCATCTGATCGGCCGTCGCTTGATCACCCTGAACAACAACCAGCAACGCTTCGAAGCCGACCTGCGTTTCTCCATGGTGCGGGTGCGCGAGAACGCCGAAAGCATTGCGCTGTACAACGGCGAACCGAACGAGAACCGCCGCCTGAGCGGGCGTTTTGGCCTGGTCTGGCATAACTTCTGGGACATCATGCGGGTGTCCAAGCGCTTGACGTTCTTCACCTCTGGCTACGGCCAGATCGCGATCATCTTCCCGTTCATCGTTGCGGCGCCGCGCTACTTCGCCGGCAAGATCCAGTTGGGCGAGCTCATGCAGATCAACTCGGCGTTCGGCAATGTGCAGGAGAACTTCAGCTGGTTCATCAGCGCCTACGCCGACCTCGCCGCGTGGCGTGCCACCTGTGATCGTTTGCTGAGCTTCCGCCAGGCCATGAGCGAGAACGAAGACCGTGTGCCGGCCATTGATGTGCAAAACCAGGGCGACGCATTGAAGGTGCGTAACCTGGGGCTGGACCTGGCTGACGGTCGTCATCTGCTCAGCAACACCGACATGACCGTTGAACCGGGTGAGCGGGTGATGCTCAGTGGTCGCTCGGGCAGTGGTAAATCCACGCTGTTCCGCGCAATGGGGCATTTGTGGCCCGCCGGGCATGGCCATATTCTTCTGCCAGCGGCGCGTTATCTGTTCCTGCCGCAAAAGCCTTATCTGCCGATTGGCAGCCTGCGTGAAGTGTTGAGTTATCCACAGGCTGGCGACGTCTATCCCAACGAGCGTTATGCACAGGTGCTGGAAACCTGTCGCCTGCCGCACCTGGTTGCGCGGTTGGACGAAAGCAACCACTGGCAGCGCATGCTCTCGCCTGGCGAACAACAACGCCTGGCCTTTGCCCGTGCATTGCTTTATGCACCGCAATGGTTGTACATGGACGAAGCCACGTCGGCGATGGATGAAGAAGACGAAGCGACGCTGTACCAGGCGCTGATCGACCAATTGCCAGGCCTGAGCATCGTCAGCGTTGGTCACCGAAGCAGTTTGAAACGTTTCCACCCGCGACATGTGCGTATTGAAAATGGCCAACTGGTGGAGCGCACCGTAACCGCCTGAACACCTCAAAACCTGTGGGAGCGAGCTTGCTCGCGATAGCAGTAGGTCAGTTGATGTTGCTGTGGCTGACCCGCCGCCATCGCGAGCAAGCTCGCTCCCACACGGGTTTGTGGTGAATCGGATGTTCATGCCTACAACCGATCCAATGTGGGAGCGAGCCTGCTCGCGATGAAGGCGACTCGGTGTCAGCTCCAGACTCGCCATTGCACCCACGGTGATCATACAACCACGTTGCGCTATGATGACGCCATTCAGCCGTTTGCCGAGACACAGACCCATGGAAAACCCGATCGAAGTACCACGCTTTCCCCGCAAGCGCCGCAGCCTGGCGCAGGAGCTGGTGACGGTGTTGACCGAGCAGATTCGCGACGGCCTGCTCAAGCGTGGCGATAAATTGCCCACCGAGTCGGCGATCATGGAAGCCCATGGCGTCAGCCGTACCGTGGTGCGCGAGGCGATTTCCCGCTTGCAGGCCGCCGGCCAGGTGGAAACCCGCCATGGCATCGGCACCTTCGTGCTGGACACGCCGAGCCCGAGCGGTTTTCGCATCGACCCGGCCACGGTGGTCACCTTGCGTGACGTGCTGGCGATCCTCGAATTGCGCATCAGCCTGGAAGTGGAATCAGCCGGGCTGGCGGCACAGCGCCGCAGCGACGAGCAGTTGGCGGCGATGCGCGCCGCCCTCGACGCCTTGAACGAAAGCGCCGCCCACGCCAGCGATGCAGTCGCCTCGGACTTCGCCTTCCACCTGGAAATCGCCCTGTCCACCGGCAACCGCTACTTCACCGACATCATGACCCACCTGGGCACCAGCATCATTCCGCGTACCCGGGTGAACTCGGCGCGCCTGGCCCACGATGACCAGCAACGCTACATGAACCGCCTGAGCCGGGAGCACGAAGAAATCTACGACGCCATCGCCCGCCAGGACTCCGAGGCGGCCCGTGCGGCCATGCGTTTGCACCTGACCAACAGCCGCGAGCGGCTGCGCCAGGCTCATGAAGAGGCGCAAGCGCAGGGTTAGTTTCTGTCAGTTGAGATGAAGTCACTGTTCCTGTGGCTAGGGGATTTATCCCCGCTGGGTTGCGCAGCAACCCCCAAAGGCGGTGACTCAATCCAACCTGGCACACAGAGGTTTCAGTTTCAGGGGCTGCTTCGCAGCCCAGCGGGGAAATGGTGGCCGGCTTTGTATTGGGTGCCTGTCTGATAGTAGGCGCGCAGCCCTACGTCTCAATCCGCAACATTTGCGGCTCGGATTTATCGGGATCCCAACTCTCGTAGCTAACCTCGTAACGAAGCTCAACCAATTTGCCGCTGAACGCTTTCAAGTCGGCGTTGGTTACAGTCAATGTCACATTCTTGCGTGGCTAGCCTCCTCGAACTCAGTCAGTGGGGCAAAAGCGCCTACCCGAGTAGGGGGATTCGAGCCGACGCCCAGAGCGGTTCGGGCGTCCTCGAGCCGCAAGATCCATCAGTCTTCCAGCGATGTTCAACGGCCGACCTGCAAGGCCTCAAGAAAAAATCCTCGCGTTCCACACCCGACAAAAGACGAAATGCAGTTGACGTTCGTATTTTAAGTTGTACGATGACCTACAACTTCACTTGAAGCTGAACCGTTTCCTACAACACATCATTGCGTCCAGGGTGTTCGAATAATGAATCCACAAGAACTGAAGTCCATCCTCTCGTCTGGCCTGCTGTCGTTCCCGGTCACCGATTTCACAGCACAAGGCGATTTCAATCGCGCCAGCTATATCAAGCGCCTCGAGTGGCTGGCCCCGTATGGCGCCTCTGCACTGTTCGCAGCGGGCGGCACCGGTGAATTCTTCTCCCTGGCCGCCAGCGAGTATTCCCAAGTCATCAAGACCGCTGTCGATACCTGCGCCACCAGCGTGCCAATCCTCGCCGGTGTCGGTGGTGCGACTCGCCAGGCCATCGAATACGCCCAAGAAGCCGAGCGTCTGGGTGCCAAGGGTTTGTTGCTGCTGCCACACTACTTGACCGAAGCCAGCCAGGACGGTGTTGCCGCCCACGTTGAAGCCGTGTGCAAATCGGTGAAGATCGGCGTGGTGGTGTACAACCGCAACGTCTGCCGCCTGAACGCCACGCAACTGGAACGCCTGGCCGAACGCTGCCCGAACCTGATCGGCTACAAGGATGGTCTGGGCGATATCGAATTGATGGTGTCGATCCGTCGTCGCCTTGGCGATCGCTTCAGCTACCTGGGCGGCCTGCCGACCGCCGAGGTCTACGCCGCGGCCTACAAGGCCCTGGGCGTACCGGTCTACTCCTCGGCGGTGTTCAACTTCATCCCGAAAACCGCGATGGACTTCTACCACGCCATTGCTCGTGACGATCACGAGACCGTCGGCAAGATCATCGACGACTTCTTCTTGCCGTACCTGGACATCCGTAACCGCAAGGCCGGTTACGCGGTGAGCATCGTCAAGGCAGGCGCGAAGATCGTCGGCTATGACGCAGGCCCTGTGCGCACGCCGCTGACCGACCTGTTGCCGGAAGAATACGAAGCCCTCGCCGCGCTGATCGACAAGCAAGGCAAGCAGTAACCGACCCGACAAGGCCGCTGAGCAATCAGCGGCTTTTTGCAAGGCTTGATCGTTCCCACGCTCGGCGTGGGAACGCAGCCAGGGACGCTCTGCGTTCCTAGACAGCTTTTGTAAAAGGAGTAGCTCCGTGGCAGATTCAAAGCGTTTCGATAACTACATCAACGGTCAATGGGTGGCCGGTGCTGACTATTGCACTAACGTCAACCCGTCCGACTTGTCCGATGTCATCGGTGAATACGCCAAGGCTGACGCAGCGCAAGTCAATGCCGCCATCGAAGCCGCCCGCGCCGCGTTCCCGGCCTGGTCGACCTCGGGCATTCAGGCCCGTCACGATGCGTTGGACAAAGTCGGCAGCGAGATCCTCGCTCGCCGTGAAGAACTCGGCCAATTGCTGGCCCGGGAAGAGGGCAAGACCCTGCCCGAAGCCATCGGCGAAGTGACCCGCGCCGGTAACATTTTCAAATTCTTCGCCGGCGAGTGTCTGCGCCTGTCCGGCGATTACGTGCCGTCGGTGCGTCCGGGCGTCAACGTTGAAGTCACTCGTGAAGCCTTGGGTGTGGTTGGCCTGATTACCCCGTGGAACTTCCCGATCGCCATCCCCGCCTGGAAAATCGCCCCAGCCCTGGCCTACGGCAACTGCGTGGTGATCAAGCCCGCCGAGCTGGTACCGGGTTGCGCCTGGGCCCTGGCGGAAATCATTTCCCGCGCCGGTTTCCCGGCCGGTGCGTTCAACCTGGTGATGGGCAGCGGCCGTGTGGTCGGCGAAGTCCTGGTCAACAGCCCGAAAGTCGACGGTATCAGCTTCACCGGATCCGTAGGCGTGGGGCGGCAGATCGCTGTCAACTGCGTGTCGCGCCAGGCCAAGGTGCAGTTGGAGATGGGCGGCAAAAACCCGCAGATCATCCTCGACGACGCCGACCTCAAGCAGGCCGTCGAGCTGGCGGTACAGAGCGCGTTCTACTCCACCGGCCAACGTTGCACGGCCTCGAGCCGTTTGATCGTCACCGCTGGCATTCACGACAAGTTCGTCGCGGCCATGGCCGAGCGCATGCAATCGATCAAGGTCGGTCATGCCTTGAAGGCCGGCACTGACATCGGGCCGGTGGTTTCCGAAGCCCAGCTCAACCAGGACTTGAAGTACATCGACATCGGCCAGAGCGAAGGTGCACGGCTGGTCAGCGGTGGTGGCCTGGTGACGTGCGACACCGAAGGTTATTTCCTGGCGCCAACCCTGTTCGCCGACAGCGAAGCCTCGATGCGCATCAGCCGTGAAGAGATCTTCGGCCCGGTGGCCAACGTCGTGCGTGTGGCTGACTACGAGGCGGCGTTGGCAATGGCCAACGACACCGAGTTCGGTCTGTCTGCCGGTATCGCCACCACCTCGTTGAAGTATGCCAACCACTTCAAGCGCCATTCCCAGGCGGGAATGGTGATGGTCAACCTGCCGACTGCCGGCGTGGATTACCACGTGCCGTTCGGCGGGCGCAAAGGTTCGTCCTATGGTTCGCGTGAGCAAGGTCGCTACGCGCAAGAGTTCTACACCGTGGTAAAGACCTCTTACATCGGATCGTAAATGCAACACCGGCCGGGCTGGTCATCCAGTCCCGGCCGTACAATCTGCTGACCCGCATAAAAATAAATAGTGGGAGTACTTTTACATGCAAGCGACCAAGCCGACTCACGTCCGCTATTTGATCCTGCTCATGCTGTTTTTGGTGACGACGATCAACTATGCCGACCGTGCCACCATCGCCATCGCAGGCTCCAGCCTGCAAAAAGACCTCGGCATCGACGCCGTCACCCTCGGTTATATCTTCTCCGCTTTCGGTTGGGCCTACGTGGCCGGGCAGATCCCCGGCGGCTGGCTGCTGGACCGTTTCGGGTCGAAAAAAATCTATGCCTTGAGCATTTTCACCTGGTCGCTGTTCACCGTGCTGCAAGGCTATGTCGGTGAATTCGGCCTGTCCACGGCCGTGGTTGCCCTGTTCATGCTGCGCTTTATGGTTGGGTTGGCCGAAGCGCCATCCTTCCCAGGCAACGCACGTATCGTCGCGGCCTGGTTCCCAACCGCAGAGCGCGGCACCGCCTCGGCGATTTTCAACTCGGCGCAATACTTCGCCACGGTGCTGTTCGCGCCACTGATGGGCTGGATCGTCTACCGCTTCGGTTGGCAGCATGTGTTCATCGTGATGGGCGTGATTGGCATCGTGTTTTCGCTGATCTGGCTGAAAGTGATCCACAGCCCGCGCCAGCATCCGATGATCAATGAAGCCGAGTTCAATCACATCGCCGCCAACGGCGCGATGGTCGACATGGACCAGGACAAGGGCAAGGATAAGAAAACCGACGGTCCGAAGTGGGATTACATTCGCCAATTGCTGACCAACCGCATGATGCTCGGCGTGTACCTGGGCCAATACTGCATCAACGGCATCACTTACTTCTTCCTGACCTGGTTCCCGGTGTACCTGGTGCAAGAACGCGGCATGACCATCCTCAAGGCCGGTTTCATCGCGTCCTTGCCGGCGATCTGCGGTTTCATCGGTGGCGTGCTGGGCGGGGTGATTTCCGACTACCTGCTGCGCAAGGGCCACTCGCTGACCTTCGCCCGCAAGGCGCCGATCATCGCCGGCCTGCTGGTGTCCAGCAGCATCGTGGCGTGCAACTACGTCGACATCGAATGGATGGTGGTGGGCTTCATGGCCCTGGCTTTCTTCGGTAAAGGTGTGGGTGCATTGGGCTGGGCCGTGGTTTCCGATACTTCGCCAAAACAGATCGCCGGCTTGAGCGGTGGCCTGTTCAATACCTTCGGCAACCTGGCGTCGATCACGACGCCGATCGTCATCGGCTACATCATCAGCGCCACCGGCTCGTTCAAGTGGGCACTGGTGTTCGTTGGTTGCAACGCGCTGGTGGCGGTGTTCAGCTACCTGGTCATCGTGGGGCCGATCAAGCGTGTCGTGCTCAAAGAACCAACGGCCAAGGATGCCGACATCTCCAGCCTGTCTGAAGTCAAATCCTGAAGGAGCGGCGTCAATGCAACTGATTGAACATGCCGATTCGCCCCGTTACATCCGCCTGCACGAGCGGGACAACGTGGTGATCGTCGTCAATGACCAGGGCGTGCCGGCCGGGACCGAGTTCCCGGATGGCCTGGTCACCGTGGACTTCGTACCGCAGAGCCACAAGGTCACCTTGGAAGACATTCCCGAGGGTGGCGAGGTGATCCGCTACGGCCAGGTCATTGGCTACGCGCTGCAACCGATCCCCCGTGGCAGCTGGGTCAAGGAAGACCAACTGCGCATGCCCACCGCGCCGCCGCTGGACAGCCTGCCGCTGTCCACCGATGTGCCGGCGGCCGATGCGCCGCTGGAGGGCTACACCTTCGAGGGCTATCGCAACGCCGACGGGACCGTCGGTACGCGCAACATTCTTGGCATCACCACCACGGTGCAGTGCGTGACCGGGGTGTTGGACCACGCGGTCAAGCGTATCAAGGACGAATTGCTGCCCAAGTACCCGAACGTCGATGACGTGGTGGCGCTGACCCACAGCTACGGCTGCGGCGTGGCGATCACTGCCACCGACGCGTACATCCCGATTCGTACCGTGCGCAATCTGGCACGCAACCCGAATTTGGGGGGCGAAGCGCTGGTGATCAGCCTGGGCTGCGAGAAATTGCAGGCCGGGCAGGTGATGCATGAGAACGACAGCTCGGTGGACCTCAGCGAACCGTGGTTGTATCGCTTGCAGGATTCCAGCCACGGCTTTACTGAAATGATCGAGCAGATCATGGAACTGGCCGAGACCCGCTTGAAGAAACTCGACCAGCGCCGCCGCGAAACCGTGCCGGCTTCGGAGCTTATCCTGGGCATGCAGTGCGGCGGCAGCGATGCGTTTTCCGGCATCACCGCCAACCCGGCGCTGGGCTATGCCTCGGATCTGCTGTTGCGGGCGGGGGCGACAGTGATGTTTTCCGAAGTCACCGAAGTGCGTGATGCGATCTACCTGCTGACTTCCCGGGCGCAAACCAGGGAAGTCGCCCAGGAGCTGGTGCGCGAAATGGACTGGTACGACCGTTACCTGGCCAAAGGCGAGGCGGATCGCAGTGCCAATACCACGCCGGGCAACAAGAAGGGCGGGCTGTCGAACATTGTCGAAAAATCCCTGGGTTCGATCGTCAAGTCCGGCAGCAGCGCGATCAATGGCGTGCTCGGCCCGGGCGAGCGGTTCAAGCAAAAGGGCCTGATCTTCTGCGCCACACCGGCCAGCGATTTCGTCTGCGGCACGCTGCAACTGGCGGCGGGAATGAACCTGCACGTCTTCACCACCGGCCGTGGCACGCCGTACGGCTTGGCCATGGCCCCAGTGGTGAAGGTCTCGACCCGCACCGAACTGGCCCAGCGCTGGCCGGACCTGATCGACATCGACGCCGGCCGGATCGCCACCGGACGGGCGACGATCGAAGAGCTCGGTTGGGAGCTGTTCCACTATTACCTGGATGTGGCCAGCGGCAAGAAACAGACCTGGGCCGAACGGCACAAGCTGTACAACGACATCACGTTGTTCAACCCGGCGCCGATTACCTGATCCTGCGGCGAACGCAGATTTTGCGATCGTCAAAGATCCAATGTGGGAGCGAGCTTGCTCGCGATGGCCACGGTACATTCAGCATTAATGCAGGCTGACGCACCGCTATCGCGAGCAAGCTCGCTCCCACAGGGACTGGAGTGAATTCAGTTTCTGTGAGCACCCCAAAAAAAATGTGGGAGCGAGCCTGCTCGCGATAGTGCTCTACCAGACGCCAGTGCCGTGAGTGGCTTATTATTAGCCACCTAACGACACCCTCTGAAGGTCACCCGGCATGCTGGCAATTTTCCTCGAAACCCTGAACATCACCGCGCCGGTGTTTGCCATGCTGTTTCTGGGGGTGTTGCTCAAGCGCATCTACTGGATCAACGACAACTTCATCCACATCGCCTCGTCCCTGGTGTTCAACGTCACCATGCCGGCGCTGTTGTTCCTCGGCATCCTCCATGCCGACCTGCACGCGGCATTGCAGGCGGACCTGTTGATCTATTTCTCCGTGGCTACCCTGGTGAGTTTTGCGATGGCCTGGGGCTGGGCGATCTGGCGATGCCCGCGCGAAGATCGCGGCATCTATACCCAAGGTGCGTTCCGCGGCAACAACGGGGTGATCGGCCTGGCGCTGGCGGCGAGCATGTATGGCGACTACGGGATTTCCTTGGGGGCGATTCTCGCGGCGCTGGTGATCCTGTTCTACAACACCTTGTCGACCATCGTGTTGGCGGTCTACAGCCCGGTGATCAAGTCCGACCCGTGGAGCATCTGCAAAAGTGTGATCAGCAACCCGTTGATCATCAGCGTGATCGTCGCCGCGCCATTCGCTTATTGGCAGATCGGCCTGCCGAACTGGTTCGAGACTTCGGCCAAATACCTGTCGCAAATGACCTTGCCCCTGGCACTGATCTGCATCGGTGGCACGCTGTCGCTGGCGGCCTTGCGCAAGAGCGGCAAGATGGCCCTGAGTTCGAGCCTGGTGAAGATGGTCGGGCTGCCGCTGCTGACCACCCTTGGGGCCTGGCTCTGGGGCTTTCGCGGAGCGGAGCTGGGGATTCTGTTCCTGTACTTCGGCAGCCCGACCGCAGCCGCCAGTTACGTCATGGCCCGGGCAGCCGAGGGCAACCATGAACTGGCGGCGGCGATCATCGTCATCACCACGTTGATGGCGGCGGTTACCACCAACCTGGGGATCTTTGTGTTGCAGTGGGGTGGGTGGATCTAGGTTCTGGGGTTGTAGTGTGCTTTAGGGCCAATCGCGAGCAAGCTCGCTCCCACAGTGGATCTGCGGTGTATACAAGTTTCCGGTACACCCGCGATCACCTGTGGGAGCGAGCTTGCTCGCGATAGCGATCTTCCAGTCACTCAGATTTCTGATAACTGTCGATCACTTCCTGCGCCGCCCGAAACGCATCGATCGCCGCCGGCACGCCTGCGTACACCGCGCAATGCAGCAACGCCTCGCGAATCTCTTCCACCGTGCAGCCATTGTTCAGCGCGCCACGTACGTGGCCTTTCAATTCCTGCGGGCATTTGAGGGCGGTGAGGGCGGCGAGGGTGATCAGGCTACGGGTTTTCAACGGCAAACCTTCGCGGCTCCAGACGCTGCCCCAGGCATGTTCGTTGACGAAGTCCTGCAGCGGCTGGGTGAAGTCCGTGGCATTGCCCAAGGCGCGATCGACGAACGCGTCGCCCATGACTTGGCGGCGCATGTCCAGGCCGGTCTTCGGAGTGTCGGTCATGGCAAATCCCTCTTGTGATGTTGGCGGCGCCAGGCGCGCAGGGAGGTGAACAGCAAAAACGCGAGCAAGGCCGGCAGCACATAGAACAGCATCAAGCGTTCCAGTTGGCCGGCCAAGGGCATGCCGGTGGTGAACGACACCACGTGCAGCCCATAGGCCAGGTACAAGCCCAGAAACAACAGGCCTTCGGCGCGGGTGACGCGGTAGCCGGAATAGAACACTGGCAGGCACAGTACAGCTACGCCGAGCATCACCGGCAGGTCGAAATCCAGGGCGTTGGGCGAGACCGAAAGTGGTGTCGGCGCGGCCAGGGCGGTTACCCCGAGCACGCCCAGCAGGTTGAACAGGTTGCTGCCGATGACGTTGCCCACCGCGATGTCGCGCTGGCCGCGCAGGGCGGCGATCAGCGAGGTGGCGAGTTCCGGCAACGAGGTGCTGACGGCGACGATGGTCAGGCCTATGACGCGTTCCGACAACCCCAGGTCCGTCGCCACTTCCACCGCCGCGCCCAGTAGCAGATGCCCGGCGAAAATCAGCATCGCCAGGCCCAGTACAATCATCGCCAGGCTCTTGGGCCAAGACCCTTGCGCCACATCGACACCCACCGGATGCGGTCGTCCTGAGTGTCGCGACTGGCGCAGCAAGAGGCCCAGGTACACCGCCAGGGCCATCAGTAGCAGCACGCCGTCCAGTTGCGTCAGTTCCTCGTTCCAGGCCAGCACGAACACCAGCAGGCTTGCGCCGATCATCAATGGGATGTCCAGGCGCACCAACTGGCGCGAGACGCGTAACGGAATGATCAGCGCCGACAACCCGAGGGTGACGAGGATATTGAAGATGCTGCTGCCGATCACGCTGCCCACGGCGATGTCAGCGTTCTGCGCCAGGGTCGCCTGCAGGCTGACGGCCATTTGTGGTGCGCTGCTGCCGAAGGCGACGACGCTCAGGCCGATGATCAGCGGCCGCACTTGCAAGCGTATCGCCAGGCCGATGGCGGCCCGCACCAGCAGCTCGGCGCCAGCGATCAGCAACAGCAGGCCGCCGAGCAATTCGAGCAGGCTGAGCAACGGTAGGGCGGTAATCAGGGAAATGGCCAGGCTCCGTCTATCAATCGTCGAGGGCTTGCACGCGTACACGTGCGGTGCCGCTGCGTAGCATGCCCAATTGCTCGGCTGCTTCGCGGGATACATCGATCAGACGGCCTCGGGAGTATGGGCCACGGTCGTTGATGCGCACCACCACGCTGTCATTGTTACCCAGGTTGGTGATTTTCACCCGTGTACCGAACGGCAACTGGCGATGGGCGGCGGTCAGGCTGTGCTGGTCGAAACGCTCGCCGCTGGCGGTGCGTTTGCCGTGGTGTTTTGCACCGTAATAGGAGGCGACGCCGGTCTGGTCGTAGCCGTGTGGATCGACCGTCCCGCTCTGGCTGGCGCAACCGGCCAGCAGGGACAGCAGGGCGCAGGCGCCAAGCAGACGCTTCATGGTGGGTTTTCCAGATCCAAATGTGGGAGCGAGCTTGCTCGCGATGACGGCGTCACATTCAGCATCAATGCAAGCTGAACCACCGCTATCGCGAGCAAGCTCGCTCCCACAGGGAATTGAGCCAGACAGCAAGACTGGCTCCATGGCAATCAGCCCTCGAGCTTGCTTTTAAGCAGTTCGTTGACCTGTTGCGGGTTGGCCTTGCCTTTGGAGGCTTTCATGGCCTGGCCGACGAAGAAGCCGAACATCTTGCCGCGCTTGGCTTCGTCTGCGGCGCGGTACTGTTCGACCTGCTCGGCGTTGGCCGCGAGCATTTCATCGAGCACGGCGGAAATGGCGCCGGTATCGGTGACCTGCTTCAAGCCGCGCTTTTCGATGATCTCGTCGGCGCTGCCTTCACCATTGGCCATGGCTTCGAAGACCATCTTGGCGATCTTGCCGGAAATGGTGTTGTCCTTGATCCGCAGCAGCATGCCGCCCAGTTGCTCGGCCGAGACCGGCGACTGGTCGATTTCCAGGCCCTGTTTGTTCAACAGGCTGCCCAACTCCACCATCACCCAGTTGGCCGCCAGTTTGGCGTCGCCGCTGATGCTCACGACTTTTTCGAAGTAATCGGCTTGTTCGCGGCTGGTGGCCAGGACGTTGGCGTCATAGCTCGACAGCCCGAACTGCGCCTGGAAGCGCTCGCGCTTTTGCGGCGGCAGTTCCGGCAGGGTTGCGCGTACGTCATTGAGGAACGAGTCCTCGATGACCACTGGCAGCAGGTCCGGATCAGGGAAGTAACGGTAGTCGTTGGCTTCTTCCTTGCTGCGCATCGGACGGGTTTCGTCCTTGTTCGGGTCGTACAGGCGGGTCTGCTGGATGACCTTGCCGCCGTCCTCGATCAGTTCGATCTGGCGCTGGATCTCGCTGTTGATCGCCTTCTCGATGAAGCGGAACGAGTTGACGTTCTTGATCTCGCAGCGGGTGCCGAACTCGACCTGGCCCTTGGGCCGGATCGATACGTTGCAGTCACAGCGCAGCGAGCCTTCGGCCATGTTGCCGTCGCAGATGCCCAGGTAGCGCACCAGCGCATGGATCGCCTTGACGTAGGCCACGGCTTCCTTGGCGCTGCGCATGTCCGGCTCGGAGACGATTTCCAGCAGCGGCGTACCGGCACGGTTCAGGTCGATACCGGTGGCACCGTTGAATTCTTCGTGCAGGCTCTTGCCGGCGTCTTCTTCCAGGTGCGCCCGAGTGATGCCGACGCGCTTGACCGTACCGTCTTCCAGGGCGATGTCCAGGTGGCCCTTGCCAACGATCGGCAACTCCATCTGGCTGATCTGGTAGCCCTTGGGCAGGTCCGGGTAGAAGTAGTTCTTGCGGGCGAATACGTTGTGTTGGCCGATCTCGGCGTCGATCGCCAGGCCGAACATCACCGCCATGCGCACCGCTTCAGCGTTGAGCACCGGCAGCACACCGGGCATGCCCAGGTCGATCAGGCTGGCCTGGGTGTTGGGCTCGGAGCCGAACGTGGTGGAGCTACCGGAAAAAATTTTCGACCGGGTGGTGAGCTGAGTATGAATCTCCAGCCCGATCACGACTTCCCATTGCATGTGTTTCTCCTCAGAAGCCGGTTGGGGTGCGAGTGTGCCAGTCAGTGTTCAACTGATACTGGTGGGCCACATTGAGCAGACGACCTTCCTGGAAATACGGTGCGAGCAATTGTACGCCCACTGGCAGGCCATCGATGAAGCCGGCCGGCATGGACAGGCCCGGCAGCCCCGCGAGGTTGGCGGTGATGGTGTAGACGTCTTCCAGGTACTCGGCGACCGGATCGCTGTTCTTGGCGCCGAGTTTCCAGGCCGGGTTTGGCGTGGTCGGGCCGAGGATGATGTCGACCTCGTTGAAGGCGGCCATGAAGTCGTTCTTCACCAGGCGGCGGATTTTTTGCGCCTTGAGGTAGTAGGCATCGTAGTAGCCGGCGGACAGCGCGTAGGCACCGACCATGATCCGGCGCTGTACTTCGGCACCGAAGCCTTCGCCGCGGGAGCGTTTGTACAGGTCGATCAGGTTTTCCGGGTTCTCGCAGCGATAGCCGAAGCGCACGCCGTCGAAGCGCGACAGGTTAGAAGACGCTTCTGCCGGGGCGATCACGTAGTACGCGGGAATCGCATGCTGCATGTTCGGCAGGCTGATTTGCTTGACCACCGCGCCGAGCTTCTCCAGCTCCTTGACGCTGTTGTGGACCAGCTCGGCGATGCGCGGGTCGAGACCGGCGCTGAAGTATTCCTTCGGCACGCCGATGCGCAGGCCCTGCAGCGAACCGCTGAGGCTGGCGCTGTAGTCCGGTACCGGTTCATCGATACTGGTGGAGTCGTTCGGGTCGAAGCCGGCCATGCCTTGCAGCAGGATCGCGCAGTCTTCGGCGGTGCGGGCCAGCGGGCCGCCCTGGTCGAGGCTGGAGGCGTAGGCAATCATGCCCCAGCGCGAGACGCGGCCGTAGGTCGGCTTCAGACCGGTGAGGTTGGTGAACGCCGCCGGCTGGCGAATCGAGCCGCCGGTGTCGGTGGCAGTGGCGGCCGGCAGCAGGCGCGCGGCCACGGCGGCGGCGGAACCACCGGACGAACCGCCTGGTACATGTTCCAGGTTCCACGGGTTTTTCACCGGGCCGTAGTAGCTCGATTCGTTGGCCGACCCCATGGCGAATTCGTCCATGTTGGTCTTGCCCAGGGTCACGGCCCCGGCGGCGGCCAGCTTGGCAACCACGGTGGCGTCGTACGGCGCCTTGAAGTTGTCGAGCATCTTCGAGCCGCAGCTGGTGCGGATGCCCTGGGTGCAGAACAGGTCCTTATGGGCAATCGGCGCACCGAGCAGGGCGCCGCTCTCACCGTTGGCGCGACGGGCGTCGGCGGCCTTGGCCTGGCTCAGGGCCAGTTCTTCGGTGACGCTGATGAAGCTGTTTATCTGCGGGTTGAGCTGGGCGATACGCGCCAGCAAAACCTTGGTCAGCTCTTCGGAGGAAAACTTTTTATCGGCGAGTCCGCGGGCGATCTCGGCCAGGGTCATGTGATGCATGAGAGGCTCTTTCCCTTTAGTCGATGACTTTCGGAACCAGGTACAGGCCGTTTTCGACCGCTGGTGCGATGGACTGGTAGGCCTCGCGGTGATTGGACTCGGTCACGACGTCGGCGCGCAGGCGCTGGCTGGCTTCCAGTGGGTGAGCCAGTGGTTCGATACCGTCGGTATTGACCGCCTGCATCTCGTCGACCAGCCCCAGAATGCTGTTCAGGGCAGAAGTAATGTGTGGAAGATCGGCTTCATTGAGGCCCAGACAGGCCAGATGAGCGATTTTTTCCACGTCGGAGCGTTCAAGCGCCATGGGATTCTCCAGTGGAAAACAAAACGGACGCAGTCTGTCCGTGTGTTAGATTGTCGGAACACTACCGCATTTCTACGGCCTTACGGCCGCGATTGTGGGGTTTGGTGCACAGAAAAGCGGCCAATTTAACATATTGGCGCCTTGCCCAAAATCCCTGTCGTTGTTAGAGTTTGCCGCACTTTTTTACCCACGCGTTGCCTAGGGTCCCTTTCCCATGTTCAAGAAACTGCGTGGCATGTTTTCCAGCGATCTCTCCATTGACCTGGGCACTGCCAACACCCTTATTTACGTGCGCGAGCGCGGTATCGTCCTGAATGAACCCTCGGTCGTGGCTATCCGTACCCACGGTAACCAGAAGAGCGTCGTGGCTGTCGGTACCGAAGCCAAGCGCATGCTGGGCCGTACACCGGGCAATATTGCCGCCATTCGTCCGATGAAGGATGGCGTGATCGCCGACTTCAGCGTCTGCGAAAAGATGCTGCAGTACTTCATCAACAAGGTTCACGAAAACAGTTTCCTGCAGCCCAGCCCTCGTGTGCTGATCTGCGTTCCATGCAAGTCCACCCAGGTGGAGCGTCGTGCCATCCGTGAATCGGCCCTCGGTGCCGGTGCCCGTGAAGTGTTCCTGATCGAAGAGCCGATGGCTGCTGCCATCGGTGCCGGCCTGCCGGTCGAAGAGGCACGCGGCTCGATGGTCGTCGACATCGGCGGCGGTACCACTGAAATCGCCCTGATCTCCCTCAATGGTGTGGTCTATGCCGAATCCGTACGTGTGGGCGGCGACCGTTTCGACGAAGCGATCATCACCTACGTGCGTCGCAACTACGGCAGCCTGATCGGCGAGTCCACCGCCGAGCGCATCAAGCAGGAAATCGGCACGGCTTACCCGGGGGGCGAAGTGCGTGAAGTCGACGTACGCGGTCGCAACTTGGCCGAGGGCGTTCCACGGGCCTTCACCCTCAACTCCAACGAAGTGCTCGAAGCGCTGCAAGAGTCGCTGGCGACCATCGTCCAGGCGGTCAAGAGCGCCTTGGAGCAGTCGCCGCCGGAACTGGCGTCGGACATCGCCGAGCGCGGCCTGGTGCTGACCGGTGGTGGTGCGTTGCTGCGTGACCTCGACAAGCTGCTGGCCCAGGAAACCGGCCTGCCGGTGATCGTGGCCGAAGACCCGTTGACGTGCGTTGCCCGCGGCGGTGGCCGTGCATTGGAAATGATGGACAAGCACACCATGGACCTGCTCTCCAGCGAATAAATGTTGCCGCAGTAGTCTATGTTGTTCGCTCCCGGGCAGCACTTTGCAGTGCTGCCCGTTGGCGTTTATCTTCTGTCATTCGTATCCAGGCCGGTTTGATGCCGTATGAATAAAGAGAACATTTGCCTGGGAGGAGCGGCCTATTAAACCGCTTTTCGCCAAAGGCCCCTCATTGGGTGTGCGCCTGTTGGTGCTGACCGTGCTATCGGTTGCGCTGATGGTGGTCGATGCCCGTTTCACGCTGCTCAAGCCCGTGCGCAGCCAGATGTCGCTGGTGTTGATGGAGTCCTACTGGATTACCGACCTGCCGCAGCGGTTGTGGCAAGGTGTGGCCAGCCAGTTTGGCAGCCGGACCGAGCTGGTCGCCGAAAACGAAAAACTCAAGACCGAAAACCTGCTGTTGCAGGGGCGCATGCAGAAGCTGGCGGCCCTTACCGAGCAGAACGTGCGGCTGCGTGAGTTGCTCAACTCTTCTGCGTTGGTCAACGAGAAGGTCGAAGTGGCCGAATTGATCGGCATGGACCCCAACCCCTTCACCCACCGCATCATCATCAACAAGGGTGAGCGCGACGGCGTGGTCCTCGGCCAACCGGTGCTCGACGCCCGCGGCCTGATGGGCCAGGTGGTGGAGTTGATGCCCTATACCTCCCGGGTGCTGCTGCTGACCGATACCACCCACAGCATTCCCGTGCAGGTCAATCGCAACGGCTTGCGCGCGATTGCCAGCGGCACCGGTAACCCGGAGCGCCTGGAACTGCGGCACGTGGCCGATACCGCCGACATCAAGGAAGGCGACCTGCTGGTCAGCTCCGGTCTTGGCCAGCGGTTCCCGGCCGGTTATCCGGTGGCGACGGTCAAGGAAGTCATCCATGATTCCGGCCAGCCGTTTGCCATCGTTCGCGCGGTGCCGACGGCCGCATTGAATCGCAGCCGTTACCTGTTGCTGGTCTTCAGCGACAACCGCACACCCGAAGAACGCGCAAACGACGCCGCCGTGGCTCAGGAAGCCCAGGACCGGCAGGGCGGCGAGTCGGCTGCCCCGGCCACGACCAACCCGGCGCCAGTCCCTGCCATCGTGCCTAAACCACAAGTGCCTGCACCGGCTGCCCCGACACCGGCCCCCGCGCCGGCCGCTGCACCGGCTACGCCTGCTGCGAAACCGACCCGCTCGACCACTCATGCGCCGGCGTCCCAGCCTGCCCGGCCCGCAGCCAAACCACCTGTCTCCACGCCGGCCACCGCGCCAGCCACCAGGGGAGCACGAGAAGAATGAGCAGTACTCAATCCGGTAACGGTTGGATGGTCTGGCTGACCTTCGCCATCGGCCTGTTGCTCAGCGTTTCGCCACTGCCGCAGTTCATGGAAATCCTGCGGCCGCTGTGGCTGGCTTTACTACTGGCATTCTGGGCGCTGGCGCTGCCGCACAAGGTCGGCATGGTCACCGCCTGGTGCCTGGGGCTGGCCGAGGACGTGCTTTATGGCACGTTGCTGGGGCAGAACGCGCTGATCCTGACGCTGATTACGTTCCTGGTGCTGTCGCTGCAACAACGCTTGCGGATGTTCCCCATGTGGCAACAGTGCCTAGTGATCCTGGTGATCTTCGGCCTGGCGCAACTGGTGCAACTGTGGCTCAGCGCACTGACCGGCAATCGTCAGCCGACCCTGGCCCTGGTGCTGCCGGCTCTGGTCAGCGCCTTGCTCTGGCCTTGGGTCAGCTTCGGTTTGCGTGGTCTGCGCCTGCGTTTCAAAATCAACTGATTTGGTCAGGCATTGGCCTTGATAGGGAGATGTCTTGATGAAACCGCTTTACCTCGCCTCAGGCTCGCCGCGTCGGCGTGAACTGCTTACGCAGATCGGCGTGCCGTTTACCGCCGTCAGTGCGGACATCGACGAAACTCCCTTGGATCACGAAAGCCCTTCGGCCTATGTCGAGCGCCTGGCGCGCGGCAAGGCCGAGGCCGGGCGATGCGCCCTGCACGCCGATGTGGATGGCTGCGTGCTGGGCGCCGACACCGCTGTGGTGCTGGACGGGCGCATTCTCGGCAAACCACTGGACCAGGCTGACTCCATGACGATGCTCTTGAGCCTGTCCGGTCGCGAACATGAAGTATTGACTGCCATTGCCATACGGGATGGGCGGCGTTGCGAGTCCCGCGTTGTGCGCAGCCTGGTGCGCTTTCGTTCGATCACGGAGCAGGAAGCGGCGGCCTACTGGGCCAGCGGTGAACCCCGGGACAAGGCCGGCGGCTATGGCATCCAGGGCTTGGGGGCGGTGTTTGTCGCCGGGCTTGAGGGCAGTTATTCGGCCGTGGTCGGCCTGCCGCTGTGCGAAACCGCAGAACTACTGGGCCATTTCGGCATACCCTGTTGGCAAACTTTGAGCGCGCGCTGAGCGCCGTCTGACTGATGCGGCCATAATCGTGAATATGCCTGAACGAGACCCTGCCATGAGTGAAGAGATCCTGATCAACATCACGCCGATGGAATCGCGCGTGGCGGTGGTTGAAAACGGTGTGCTGCAAGAGGTCCACGTTGAGCGCACGCAAAAGCGTGGCATTGTCGGAAACATCTACAAAGGCAAGGTGGTGCGGGTGTTGCCGGGTATGCAGGCAGCCTTCGTCGACATCGGTCTGGATCGGGCGGCGTTCATTCATGCCTCGGAAATTTCCATGCGCGAAGGGCCCGCCGTGGAGAGCATCAGCGCGCTGGTCCATGAAGGCCAGAGCCTGGTGGTGCAGGTCACCAAGGACCCCATCGGCTCCAAGGGCGCGCGCCTGACCACCCAACTGTCGATTCCGTCGCGCTACCTGGTGTACATGCCGCGCACCGCCCATGTCGGCATCTCTCTGAAGATCGAAGACGAAGCCGAGCGCGAGCGCCTCAAGCAGGTGGTCAGCGACTGCGTGGAAAAAGAGGGCATCAAGGAAGCCGGTGGTTTCATCCTGCGCACCGCCGCCGAAGGGGCCGGGGCCGATGAAATCCTCATGGACATCCGCTACCTGCGAAGGCTCTGGGACCAGATCGCCGCGCAGATCAAGACCATCGCCACCCCCAGCGTGATCTACGAAGACCTCGGCCTGGCCCTGCGCACGCTGCGGGATCTGGTCAGCCCCAAGATCGAGAAAATCCGCATCGACTCCCGGGAAACCTTTCAGAAGACCACCCAGTTCGTCGCCGAGCTGATGCCGGAAATCGCTGATCGCCTTGAGCATTACCCTGGCGAGCGACCAATTTTTGACCTGTACGGGGTCGAGGACGAAATCCAGAAAGCCCTTGAGCGCAAGGTGCCGCTCAAGTCCGGCGGCTATCTGGTGGTGGACCCGGCCGAGGCCATGAGTACCATCGACGTCAATACCGGGGCGTTCGTCGGCCATCGCAACCTCGAAGAAACCATCTTCAAGACCAACCTGGAGGCGGCCACGGCCATCGCTCGCCAACTGCGCCTGCGTAACCTGGGCGGGATCATCATCATCGACTTCATCGACATGGAGCATGAAGAGCACCAACGCCAGGTGTTGCGGACCCTGGAAAAACAGCTCGAGCGCGACCACGCCAAGACCAACATCATCGGCATCACCGAGCTGGGCCTGGTGCAGATGACCCGCAAGCGCACCCGCGAAAGCCTCGAGCAAGTGTTGTGCGAGCCGTGCAGCAGTTGCCAGGGCCGAGGCAAGCTCAAGACTCCCGAAACCGTGTGTTACGAAATCTTCCGGGAAATTCTCCGGGAGGCGCGCGCTTACCAGGCTACCGGCTATAGAGTGTTGGCCAACCAGAAAGTGGTGGATCGCCTGCTCGATGAAGAGTCGGGCAATGTCGCCGAACTGGAAGCTTTTATCGGCCGTACGATTCGTTTTCAGGTGGAAACCATGTATTCCCAGGAACAATACGACGTGGTGTTGCTCTGAAGGGCTTGGGAAGCGGCGGGCATGCGGATTTGACCGGCTTTGCCCAGGGAGCCCACTGACATGGAGCGCTTGACACGCATTTTGGCTGCGCTGACCCGCTGGGGGCTGGGCCTGTGTGCTCTTCTTTTGGTGCTGCTGGCCTTATACGTCAGCCTCGGCCGGGAATTGGTCCCGCTGGTGGCCGAATATCGCGCCGAGGTCCAGACTCGGGCCAGCCAAGCGCTGGGCATGCCGGTGCACATTGGTAGCCTCGAGGGCAGCTGGAGCGCCCTGGCGCCGATCCTGGCAGCGCGCGACGTGGTGGTCGGCGAGGGCGCCAATGCCCTGCACCTGGATCAGGTGCGGGCCGTGCCGGACTTGTGGGGTAGCCTGCTGGCACGTCAGGTGCGCATTGCGCACCTGGAGCTCAGTGGCCTGAAGATCAGCCTCAAGGAGGGCGCCGACGGTAAGTGGGCCTTGGAAGGTCTGCCGGTGCAAGACGATCAGCCCCTCGATCCGCAACAATTGCTCGATCGCATGCAGGTGATTTCCAAGCTGTCGCTGCTCGATAGCCAAGTGACCTTGCAGCCCCTTGAACAATCACCGTTGACCCTGACCTACGTCGGTTTGAGCCTGCGCACCGGCGCCACCCGTCAGCGCCTGGACGCCCGCTTGACCCTGCCCGACGGCCAGCCCGTGGCGATCAACCTGCGCACCCGCATCCGCGCCAGCGATTGGAAGAATGGCCAGGCCGATGCCTACCTGAGCCTGCCGCAAAGCGACTGGTCCAAATGGCTGCCGAAACGCCTGACCCAGCAATGGAATTTTTCCCGGATCAAGGCCGGTGGCGAGTTCTGGCTGAGTTGGGGGGACGGTACGCTGCAAAGCGCGGCCATGCGCTTGGACGCCCCTGACATCCAGGGTGCCTACGCCGAACGCAAGCCGGTGCAGATCCATAACCTGGCCCTCAATGGCTATTTCCAGCGTGGTAACCAGGGGTTTACCGCGACCTTCGACTCCCTGGCGATGAACCTGGGCGAAACCCGCTGGGAGTCACGCCTGCAACTGCAACAGAGCAGCGCCACTGAAAAGACCGAAGAGCTTTGGCACCTGCAAGCCGATCGCCTTGACCTCGCGCCGCTGACCCCATTGCTGCATGCCCTGGCGCCGTTGCCCGAAGGCGTCGCGACGACCATCGACCGGCTCAAGGTCACCGGTGGCTTGCGTAATGTGCTGGTGGATTACCGACCGCAGAACACCGGTGATCAAAAAATCAGCTTCGCCACGAATCTGGACACGGTAGGTTTCGATGCCTACCGCGGTGCCCCAGCGGCGCGCAATGTATCGGGGAGCCTGAGCGGCGACCTCGGTGGCGGCGAGCTGCGCATGGACAGCAAGGATTTCTCCCTGCACCTGGACCCGATCTTCGCCAAGCCCTGGCAATACCTGCAGGCCAATGCCCGGCTGACCTGGAAGCTGGACAAACAAGGCTTCACCCTGATCGCCCCGTACCTGAAGGTGCTGGGGGAGGAGGGCCGGATTGCCGGCGATTTCCTGATCCGCCTGCATTTCGACCATAGCCAGGAAGACTACATGGACCTGCGGGTCGGCCTGGTGGACGGCGACGGGCGTTACACCGCCAAGTACCTGCCCGCGGTCTTGAGCCCGGCGCTGGATGAGTGGCTGCGCACGGCAATCGTCAAAGGCGCCGTGGATGAGGGCTTTTTCCAGTACCAAGGCTCGCTGAACCATGGTGCCGAAGACGCAGCTCGCAGTATCAGCCTGTTTTTCAAGGTGCACGATGCCGAACTGGCGTTCCAGCCGGGCTGGCCTTCGGTCAGCAAGGTCAGTGGTGACGTGTTCGTCGAAGACAGCGGTGTGCGCATCTATGCCAGCCAGGGGCAATTGCTGGAGACCCAGGTCAAGGATGTTTCGGTGAACATCCCCCACGTACCCAGCGGGCAGAGTTCCCATCTGTTGCTGGACGGCGGGTTTGCCGGTGGGCTGGGCGACGGTCTGAAAATCCTCCAGACGGCACCGATCGGTACCGCCGAAACCTTCGCTGGTTGGGAAGGCGAGGGCGCCCTGCAAGGCAGCGTGAAGCTCGATATCCCGCTGGTCAAGGGCGAGCAGCCGAAGATCCTGGTGGACTTCGCCACCGACCAGGCCCGGCTCAAACTCAGTGAGCCGGCACTGGAGCTGACCCAACTCAAGGGCGACTTCCGTTTCGACAGCAGCAAAGGGCTGAGCGGCAAGGGTATCAGCGCCCGGGCCTTCGATCGCCCGGTGACGGCGCAGATTTTCGCCGAGGGCCGTGCCGGTGCGCTCAACACGCGAGTCGCCGCGTCCGGGCAGGTGGAGATCAAGAAACTCAGCAGTTGGCTGAACGTCACCCAGCCGTTGCCGGTCTCCGGGGTGGTGCCTTACCAGCTGCAAGTGGTTCTCAACGGCGCCGACAGCCAGTTGTCGGTCAACTCCAGCCTCAAGGGCGTGGCAGTGGACTTGCCGGCACCCTTTGGCATGGCCGCCGATGTCGGGCGCGACACGGTGTTTCGCATGACCCTGCAAGGGCCGGAACGGCGTTACTGGGTCAATTATGGCGATCTGGCCAGCTTCACCTATGCGGCGCCGAGCGGGAAGCTCGCCGACGGTCGTGGCGAGTTGTTGCTGGGGCAAGGCGACGCCGTCCTGCCTGGCGCCAAGGGCTTGCGACTGCGGGGAACGCTATCGGAACTGGACGTCAACCCTTGGCAGACCCTGGTGAGCAAGTACGCCGGCCAGGACCCTGGCAGCAGCGCCAAGCAGTTGCTCAGCAGCGCCGATCTGAAAATCGACAAGCTCACCGCCATGGGAACGACCCTGGACCAGGCTTCGGTACTGCTTGATCGTAAGCCCGACGCCTGGGGCCTGCGGCTCGACAGCCAGCAGGCCAAGGGCAGCGTCAGCCTGCCAGACGCCAAAGCCGCCCCGATTGGTATCAAGCTTGACTATGTGCGCCTGCCAGCCGTGGACCCAACGGTGCAGTCCGACGAAAACGCACCGGATCCTCTGGCTTCGGTCGATCCCTCTGCAATTCCGGCGATGGATATCGCCATCGGTCAGTTGTTCCAAGGCCCGGACCTGATCGGTGCCTGGTCGTTGAAGGTACGTCCGACCGGTAAGGGCATCGCACTGAACAACCTGGACATGGGGCTCAAGGGCATGGTCTTGCAGGGCAACGGCGCCTGGGAAGGTGCACCCGGTGCCACCAGCAGTTGGTACAAGGGCCGCATCGGCGGCAAGAACCTGGCTGATGTACTCAAGGGCTGGGGCTTCGCTCCGAGCGTGACCAGCCAGGAGTTCCACATGGACGTCGATGGGCGCTGGCCGGGTTCGCCGGCGTGGGTCGCGACCAAGCGTTTCTCCGGCAGTCTCGATGCGTCGCTGAGTAAAGGGCAGTTCGTCGAGGTCGAAGGCAGCGCCCAGGCTTTGCGGGTATTCGGTTTGCTGAACTTCAACTCCATCGGTCGACGTCTGCGCCTGGACTTCTCCGACCTGTTCGGCAAGGGCCTGAGCTATGACCGGGTCAAGGGGCTGCTGGTGGCGAGCAACGGTGTGTACGTGACCCGTGAACCTATTACCCTGACAGGGCCTTCCAGCAACCTGGAGCTCAACGGAACGCTGGACATGGTGGCCGACCGGGTCGATGCCAAGTTGTTGGTGACGTTGCCGGTGACCAACAACCTGCCGATCGCCGCGCTGATCGTTGGCGCACCGGCCGTGGGAGGGGCGCTGTTTTTGATCGACAAACTGATCGGCGACCGCGTGGCGCGTTTTGCCAGCGTAAGATACGACGTCAAGGGCCCGTGGAAAGAGCCGAAGATCACCTTCGACAAGCCGTTCTGACAGGCGATGACAAACCCCTGTGGGAGCGAGCTTGCTCGCGATGAGGCCGGTGCATCCAACATTTATGTTGACTGATCCACCGCAATCGCGAGCAAGCTGGCTCCCACAGGGGCACTACCAAACAACGGGGAACTGCCATGCCAGTCGCAGTGATTCAAATGGTCAGCCAGAGCGATGTGCTCGCCAACCTGGCACGTGCCCGGGAGCTGCTGGAGCAGGCTGCCGCCGCCGGTGCAAGGCTGGCGGTGTTGCCTGAAAACTTCGCGGCCATGGGCCGACGGGACATCGCCGACATCGGTCGCGCCGAAGCCTTTGGTCAGGGCCCGATCCTGCCCTGGTTGAAACAGGTCGCCCGCGACCTCAAGTTATGGATTGTGGCCGGTACGTTGCCGTTGCCGCCGGTGGATCAGCCCGAGGCCAAGGCCCATGCCTGTTCGTTGCTGGTCGATGATCAGGGCGAGATCGTGGCGCGCTACGACAAGCTGCACCTGTTCGATGTGGACGTGGCGGACAATCGCGGGCGCTACCGCGAGTCTGATGACTATGCTTATGGCAGCCAGGTAGTGGTCGCTGATACCCCCGTAGGAAGGGTTGGCCTGACGGTTTGTTATGACTTGCGATTCCCTGAGCTGTACAGCGAGTTGCGCGCGGCCGGCGCTGAGCTGATCACGGCGCCCTCGGCGTTCACCGCAGTGACCGGTGCCGCCCATTGGGAGGTACTGATTCGCGCCCGGGCCATCGAGACCCAGTGCTATGTGCTGGCGGCCGCCCAAGGGGGCTTGCATCCGGGGCCAAGGGAAACTTTTGGTCATGCCGCGATTGTCGACCCGTGGGGGCGTGTGCTGGCGCAACAGGATCAAGGCGAGGCCGTGCTGCTGGCCGAGCGCGACAGCAGCGAACAGGCGTCCATCCGGGCGCGCATGCCGGTGGGTAGCCACCGGCGCTTTTTCTCGCAGGGCGCACGACAGCGGCCTGTTCAAGACGACGAATTCAAGGCGTAAAACATATGAGCGGGTTGTTGTCCTCAGTCAGTGAACACCTTTTAGCCCCCGGCGGCGTTACCCTGGACAGCCTGCAAGGCGTGCTGGGCGACTTGGCCGGCCCGGGCATCGATGCGGCCGACCTGTATTTCCAGGGGCAGATCTCCGAGTCCTGGTCGCTGGAAGATGGCATCGTCAAGGAAGGTAGTTTCAACCTTGACCAAGGCGTGGGTGTGCGGGCCCAGTCCGGGGAAAAAACCGGCTTTGCCTACAGTAATGCCATTACCCTCGAGGCGCTTGGCGCCGCTGCCCGTGCTGCTCGCTCGATCTCCCGGGCCGGGCAGAATGGCACGGTCCAGGCCTTCAGCAGCCAGGATGTGGCGCAACTGTATGCGCCGGACAACCCGCTGGAAGTCATGAGCCGCGCCGAAAAAGTCGAGTTGCTCAAGCGCATTGACGTTGCCACCCGCGCCCTGGACCCGCGTATCCAGCAAGTGACGGTAAGCATGGCCGGGGTCTGGGAGCGGATTCTGGTGGCTTCCACCGACGGCGGCCTGGCGGCGGACGTCCGGCCGCTGGTGCGGTTCAATGTCAGCGTGATCGTCGAGCAGAATGGACGACGCGAGCGTGGCGGCCATGGCGGCGGCGGGCGTACCGACTACCGTTATTTCCTCAGCGAAGACCGCGCCATGGGTTACGCCCGCGAAGCGTTGCGCCAGGCGCTGGTCAACCTTGAGGCGATTCCGGCCCCGGCCGGCACGTTGCCGGTGGTGTTGGGTTCCGGTTGGTCCGGTGTGCTGCTGCACGAAGCGGTGGGCCACGGCCTGGAAGGCGACTTCAACCGCAAGGGCAGTTCAGCCTACAGCGGGCGCATGGGTGAAATGGTTGCCTCGAAACTCTGCACCATCGTCGATGACGGCACCCTGGCCGGGCGTCGCGGTTCCCTGAGCGTCGACGATGAAGGTACGCCGACCGAGTGCACCACGCTGATCGAGAACGGCGTACTCAAGGGCTACATGCAGGACAAACTCAACGCCCGGCTGATGGGCGTGGCCCGCACCGGCAACGGTCGTCGCGAGTCTTATGCGCACCTGCCGATGCCGCGCATGACCAACACCTACATGCTGGGTGGCCAAAGCGATCCGGCGGAAATCATTGCCTCGGTGAAAAAGGGCATTTACTGCGCCAACCTCGGTGGCGGCCAGGTGGATATCACCAGCGGCAAATTCGTGTTCTCCACCAGCGAGGCCTACCTGATCGAAGACGGCAAGATCACCGCCCCGGTCAAGGGCGCGACGCTGATCGGCAACGGGCCGGAGGCAATGAGCAAGGTGTCGATGGTCGGTAACGACCTGGCGCTGGACAGTGGCGTGGGGACGTGTGGCAAGGATGGGCAATCGGTGCCGGTAGGCGTCGGTCAACCGACCCTGAAGATCGATGCGATTACCGTGGGTGGCACGGGCGCATGACGGGAGCGCTGGGTGGAGTGCGAGGCCTCCACCCGGGGTCGTTACTCAGCGCAGGCCGCGTTGAGTCTCGTCCAGCTCACGGATGTACTTGAAGATTTTACGGCTCGAGGCCGGTGGCTTGTTTTGCGCCAACTCGTGCTGGGCCTGACGGATCAGGGAGCGCAGTTGCTGGCGATCAGCCTCCGGGTAGTCGATGACGAATTTTTCCAGCACGCCGTCATCGCCTGCGATCAAGCGATCGCGCCAGCGTTCCAGGTTATGGAAGCGTTCGTTGTACTGCCGGGTGGAGGCATCGAGTTGATCGAGCAGAACCAGAATGGCGTCAGTGTCCTGATCGCGCATCAGTTTGCCGATGAATTGCAGGTGCCGTTTACGCGCGATATTCGCGGTGTGCTTGGGCGCATCGGCCAGGGCCCGGCGCAAGGCGTCGGTCAGGGGCAGTTTGGCCAGCAAGTCAGGCTTGAGTGTTGTCAGGCGCTCGCCGAGGTCAACCAGAGCATGCAGCTCGCGTTTGACCTGGGATTTGCTTTTTTCACCCTCGTAGAGGGAGTCGTCGTAAGAATCAACCATGGTGGCAGTCCGCAAAGAAACGCCGCCATGATAACCAGTCGGGGGCCGCTTGTCCGGCCCGGTCGCTCGAAGGCCATCACCGAAAGCAGAATTTGAGTGGAGAACACCATGAGTGCAGTTCAGAGCGTCGGCCCGCAAGCATTGCCGGCACTGCAGGAACAAGTCGAGCAGATCCTTGCCGAAGCCAAGCGCCAGGGCGCCAGTGCCTGTGAGGTGGCGGTATCGCTGGAGCAGGGCCTGTCGACCTCGGTGCGCCAGCGCGAGGTGGAAACCGTCGAGTTCAATCGCGACCAGGGCTTTGGCATTACCTTGTACGCAGGCCAGCGCAAGGGGTCGGCCAGCACCTCGGCCAGCGGCCCGGAGGCCATTCGCGAAACCGTCGCTGCTGCACTGGCGATTGCCAAGCACACCTCCGAGGACGAAGCCTCGGGCCTGGCCGATGCCGCACTGATGTGCAAGGAGTTGCGGGACTTCGACCTGTTCCACGCTTGGGACATCACACCTGAACAGGCCATCGAACAGGCACTGCGTTGCGAAGCAGCGGCGTTCGATGCCGACCCGCGCATCAAGAACGCCGACGGCACGACGCTCAATACCCACCAGGGCTGCCGGGTCTACGGTAACAGTCACGGTTTCATCGGCGGTTATGCATCGACCCGCCACAGCCTCAGTTGCGTGATGATCGCCGAAGCCAACGGCCAGATGCAGCGCGATTACTGGTACGACGTGAACCGCCAGGGCACCTTGCTGGCGGACCCGGTGAGCATTGGCCAGAAAGCCGCGCAACGAGCGGCCAGCCGTCTGGGCGCGCGACCGGTGCCGACCTGTGAGGTGCCGGTGCTGTTTTCTGCCGAGCTGGCCGGTGGCTTGTTCGGCAGCTTCCTCTCGGCGGTGTCCGGCGGCAACCTGTACCGCAAGTCGTCGTTCCTCGAAGGCGCGCTGGGCCAGAAACTGTTCCCGGAATGGATGACCATCGACGAACGTCCGCACCTGATGCAAGCCATGGGCAGCTCGGCATTCGACGGCGATGGCCTGGCGACCTACGCCAAGCCGTTCGTGGAAAACGGTGAACTGGTGTCCTACATCCTCGGCACCTATTCGGGCCGCAAGCTCGGCATGCCGAGCACCGCCAATGCCGGTGGCGTGCACAACCTGTTCGTGACCCATGGTGACGAAGACCAGGCTGCCTTGCTGCGGCGGATGGGGCGTGGCCTGCTGGTGACCGAGCTGATGGGCCATGGCCTGAACATGGTCACCGGGGATTACTCGCGCGGCGCGGCGGGGTTCTGGGTCGAGAACGGCGAGATTCAATTTGCGGTCCAGGAAGTGACCATCGCCGGTAACATGCGCGACATGTTCAAGCAGATCGTGGCCGTGGGCAACGACCTGGAACTGCGCAGCAACATCCGCACCGGCTCGGTGCTGATCGAGCGGATGACGGTGGCGGGTAGCTAACGCACATTGCGTAAAAAAGGCGCGTCATTCGCTTGGATGACGCGCCTTTTTTTGTGCCCCGCAGAACCCTTGTGGCGAGGGGATTTATCCCCGCTGGGGTGCGTAGCGCTCCCCAAGACATCGGATACTGCGTTGTGTCTGGCTGAAACTCGGGGCTGCTTCGCAACCCAGCGGGGATAAATCCCCTCGCCACAACGTGAGCTCACGGACTTGTGTTGGTTCTTATTATCATCTAATAATGAATCTCATTTGCCGAATGAGCCGCGGTCATGAGTTCTGCCCTGCACGAGCAACCCTACCTTGAAAGCTGGCGCTGGATGAGTCGCCAGATCCGTTGTGCGCTGAGCCCGGATGAACCGCGGTTGATCGAGCACTACCTGGCCGAAGGGCGCTATCTGGCCTGCTGCACTGGCACTTCGCCGTGGATGATTTGCGAAACCGAGTTCCGCTTGTTGCTCGATACCGCCGCCGATGTCGCGTTGCCCTGGCACTGGCGCTCTCTCTGTCTCGACCAGGCCTGGCGCCCACTGCGTGACCTCGAACGACAATCACTTTGCCGCTGCCGCCTCAAGCGCTGGCAGAGCCATGCCTGGGCGCTGGCGACCTGCGTCCTGGAACCGTCGATTCCTCTTATTGAACTGGTGCAAGGAACTCCCGATGAGTAATACCCGTATCGAACGCGACAGCATGGGCGAACTGCAAGTCCCGGCGGACGCACTCTATGGCGCGCAGACCCAGCGTGCCGTGGGCAACTTCCCGGTCAGCGGTCAGCGCATGCCGGCGCAGTTCATTCGTGCCCTGATCCTGGCCAAGGCCGCCGCCGCCCGGGCCAACGTCGAACTGGAACAAATCAGCGTGGCTCAGGGCAAAGCCATCGTCGACGCGGCCCAGGGGTTGCTCGAAGGCCAGTTCATGGAGCATTTCCCGGTGGATATCTTCCAGACCGGCTCCGGCACCAGCTCCAACATGAATGCCAACGAAGTGATCGCCACCCTGGCCAGTCGTCTGCTGGGGGAGACGGTCAACCCGAACGATCACGTCAACTGCGGCCAGAGCAGCAACGACATCATTCCAACCTGCATTCATGTCAGCGCTGCACTGGCCTTGCATGAGCAATTGCTGCCGGCGCTGTTGCACCTGGTGCAGGTGATCGAGCGCAAGGCCGTGGAGGTCCATCCGTTCATCAAGACCGGTCGTACTCATTTGATGGATGCCATGCCGGTTCGCTTGAGCCAGGTGCTCAATGGTTGGGCGCAGCAACTCAAAGCCAATATCGGCCACTTGCAGGACTTGCTGCCGAGCCTGCAAGCCTTGGCCCAGGGCGGTACGGCAGTCGGCACCGGGGTCAACGCTCATCCTCGATTCGCCGAGCTGTTCAGTCAGCAACTGACGCAACTGACGCAAGTGCAATTTACCCCGGGCAAGAATCTGTTTGCGCTGATCGGTTCCCAGGACACCGCCGTAGCGGTCTCCGGGCAGCTCAAGACCACGGCAGTGTCGCTGATGAAAATCGCCAACGATCTGCGCTGGATGAATTCCGGACCGTTGGCCGGCCTGGGGGAGATCGAACTCGAAGGCCTGCAGCCGGGCTCCTCGATCATGCCCGGCAAGGTCAACCCGGTCATTCCCGAAGCCACTGCGATGGTGGCGGCCCAGGTGATTGGCAATGACACGGTGATCACCATCGCCGGTCAATCGGGCAATTTCGAATTGAACGTGATGCTGCCGATCATCGCCCAGAACCTGCTGAGCAGCATCGCCCTGATGTCCACCGCCAGCCGTTTGCTGGCCGACAAGGCCATCGCCACATTCAAGGTCAACGAGGCCAGGCTCAAGGAGGCGTTGTCACGCAACCCGATCCTGGTCACCGCGTTGAACCCGATCATCGGTTACCAGAAGGCCGCTGAAATCGCCAAGAAGGCTTATCAGCAGGGCCGGCCGGTCATCGATGTCGCCCTGGAACACACCGACCTGACGCGCAGCGAACTGGAGGTCCTGCTGGACCCGGAAAAGCTCACGGCTGGCGGCGTGTAACCCGACACCTCTATGGAGGACTCATCATGGAACATTGGAAACGCACGATCGAACGGGCCAATCGCTGTTTCATGCTTGGCGAGCTGGTGGATGCCCGTGAGGGCTATCTGCAAGCGCTGGCCCTGGCCCAAGTGTTATTCGGGCGTTGGGCCGACGCCGACGAAGCCGTGGCTGCTTGCGTCGTCTCCCACCACAACCTGGCGGATCTGCACCTGCGCCTGAACCAGCCGGAGGAGAGCGCCGAGTACCTGTGCGCCATCCATCAGCGGTTGCTGCAGACGATGCAGGACGAGCGCCAGGCGCCAGCGTTGCGTGCGGCGGCGATGCGCCAGAGTCACAAGACCTATGTCGAGCTGCTGAATTTCATCAGCGAGCATGGTGAATACCCACGCACCCAGCGCCTGCTGCACGGCAATACGGCTTCGGCTCGGCCGCGTACTGCCCCTCTTCATTATGGAGTTCATTGAACATGGCTTTCACTTTGCCTGCATTGCCCTACGCCTACGACGCCCTGGAGCCGCACATCGATGCGCAAACCATGGAGATCCACTACACCAAGCATCACCAGACTTACATCAACAACCTCAACGCCGCAGTGCAAGACACTGAATACGCCCAATGGCCGGTCGAAAAACTGCTGTCCAGCGTGGAGCAATTGCCGCAAGGCCTGAGGGCCGCCGTCATCAACCAAGGTGGTGGGCATGCCAACCACTCGTTGTTCTGGGAAGTCATGTCACCCCAGGGCGGTGGTCAACCTGACGGTGCCCTGGCGGCGGCGATCGAGGCGCAACTGGGTGGTCTGGAACAGTTCAAGGAAGCCTTCACCAAAGCGGCACTGACCCGTTTCGGCAGCGGCTGGGCCTGGTTGTGCGTGACCGCGCAAAAAACGCTGGTGGTGCAAAGCAGTGGCAACCAGGACAGCCCATTGATGCATGGTCATACGCCGATTCTTGGCCTGGACGTCTGGGAACACGCTTATTACCTGCTGTACCAGAACCGTCGGCCCGAATACATCAACGCTTTCTACAACGTGATCAATTGGCCTGAAGTGGCGCGTCGCTATCAGTCTGCGCTGGTCTGAATCTTCATGAAAACAATCCAAGGCTGACTATGGATACTCAAACCCTGGCGGTTGGAAGCGCACGGATGTTCCGCTACGCCTTGGGGTCGCTGTTGATGTTGGCCGGGCTGACATTGCTGGTGGCCCAGGGCCTGGCGTGGCTGGATCTGGAGCCGAAACTGCTGCGTGCGTTGCAGGGCGGTGGCCTTTGCGCCTTGGGTACGGCGTTGGGCGCCGTGCCGGTGTTGGTCATCCGGCGCATGCCCGAGGCCGTGAGCGATTCGCTGCTGGGCTTCGGTGCTGGGGTGATGCTGGCCGCCACGGCATTTTCGCTGATCGTGCCGGGCATTGCCGCCGCTGAACAGCTGGGGCTCACACCTTGGGCGGCCAGCGGGCTGATCAGTTTCGGCATCCTGCTGGGGGCGTTCGGGCTGTATCTGGTGGATCGCAAGGTGTCCGCCAGTCCTGAGCGGCTGGTGGAGGCACCGGGACGTCCGATCATTGCCCCGCGGATCTGGTTGTTTGTATTTGCCATCGTGGCCCACAACATTCCCGAAGGGATGGCCGTCGGCGTGTCAGCGGGCGGCGGCATGCCCGATGCCGACAGTCTGGCGATGGGCATCGCCTTGCAGGATGTACCTGAGGGGCTGGTGATCGCACTGGTGCTGGCCACCGCGGGGATGTCGCGAATCAAGGCCTTTATGATTGGCGCCGCGTCAGGGTTGGTCGAACCGCTGTTTGCGCTGCTGTGCGCGTGGCTGGTCAGCCTGGCGGAGATGTTGTTGCCCCTGGGGTTGGCGCTGGCGGCCGGGGCGATGCTGTTGGTGGTGACTCATGAGGTCATCCCCGAATCGCGCCGCAATGGTCACGACAAGCTGGCGAGCCTGGGGTTGTTGGTGGGGTTTTGCCTGATGATGGTGATGGATACGGCGTTGGCGTGACGCAATCGACGGGCTATGAGCTTTGGCTTTTGTGGCGAGGGAGCAAGCTCCCTCGCCACAAAAAATCCGCCCTGAGCCTGGGGCAGTTATTCGCCTTCGTCGAAATAGTTGTTGATCAGCGCCACCAACGCATCCAACGCTTCCTGTGCCTGTTCGCCTTCAGTCTGTAGGTGGATCCTGGTGCCCTTGCCAGCGGCGAGCATCATCATCGCCATAATGCTTTTACCGTCGATCATGGACTCAGGCGTGCGCCCGACCCGGATGGTGGTGTCCTTGAATTGGCCGGCAATCCCGACGAACTTGGCCGACGCACGGGCATGCAATCCCAGCTTGTTGATGATTTCGATTTCCAGAGCAGGCATCGCGATGTGAATCCTTTAGCTGAGGTCGCGGTGGCGAACCTGGACGTTCTTCAGGGATTGTTGCAGGAGCTGACCCAGGCGTTCGGTCAGGTAGACAGAGCGGTGATGACCGCCGGTGCAGCCGATGGCGATCGTGACATAGGCGCGGTTGCTCGCGGCAAAGCGGGGCAGCCATTTGAGCAGGTAGGTGGAGATATCCTGAAACATTTCCTCGACGTCCGGCTGGGCCGCCAAGTAGTCGATCACTGGCTGGTCAAGCCCGGACTGCTCGCGCAATTCCGGTTTCCAATAAGGGTTGGGCAGGCAGCGCACATCGAACACCAGGTCGGCGTCTACCGGCATGCCACGCTTGAAGCCAAAAGATTCCACCAGGAACGCAGTGCCTGGCTCCGGCTGGTTCAGCAGGCGCAACTTGATAGTGTCGCGTAGCTGATACAGGTTCAGGTTCGTGGTATTGACCTTCAGGTCCGCCAGGTCGGCAATCGGACTCAGCAGTTGGCTTTCGTCATGAATGGCTTCGGCCAGGGAACGGCTGGCGTTGCTCAAGGGGTGGCGCCGACGGGTTTCGGAAAAACGCTTGAGCAGCGTCTCTTCATCGGCATCCAGGTACAGCACATCGCACTGGATATGCCGGCTGCGTACTTCCTCTAGCAGTTCGGGAAAGCGCGACAGATGGCTCGGCAGGTTACGTGCATCTATGGACACCGCTACTAGCGGCTGTGCCAGTTCGGTGTGGATCAGGGCTCGTTCGGCCAGTTCCGGCAGCAGGCCGGCCGGCAGGTTGTCGATGCAATAGTAGCCGCTGTCCTCAAGCACATTGAGCGCCGTGCTTTTACCGGAGCCGGAGCGGCCACTGACGATGATCATGCGCATGTTTAATGACCGTTCTGCTCGTCCAGGACAACCTGATACAAGGCTTCGTTGCTCGGTGCGCTGCGCAGTTTTTCGCGAACTTCCTTGCGGTCCAGCATGCTGGCGATCTGGCGCAGCAGCTCAAGATGCGCATCGGTTGCCGCTTCCGGGACCAGCAGTACAAACAGCAGGTCGACCGGGGCGCCGTCGATGGCGTCGAAATCTATGGGGGCTTCAAGGTGCAACAGTGCGCTGATGGGCGCGCTACAACCCTTGAGGCGGCAGTGGGGAATGGCAATGCCGTTGCCAAAACCGGTGGAACCGAGTTTTTCACGGGCAACCAGGGCCTCGAAGACGTCCTGCATTTCCAGATCCGGCACTTCGCGGTGGATCAGGTTGGCAATTTGTTCGAGGGCTTTCTTTTTACTGCCGCCCGGCGCGTTCACTTGGGAACGGCCGGGGGTCAGGATGGATTCTAGTCGGATCATGGATTGGGGGGGTTAACGACCGGTCGCGCCCTGGAGGAGGCTCTGGGTCTTTTCCTTATGCTTTTTAAGTTGGCGATCCAGCTTGTCGGTCAGCAGGTCAATTGCGGCATACATGTCTGAATGCTCCGCGTTGGCAACCACTTCTCCGCCGGGGATATGCAACGTGGCTTCGATTTTCTGCAGCAGCTTCTCGACGGTCATCGTCACTTGCACGTTGGTGATCTTGTCGAAATGCCTTTCCAATCGGTCGAGTTTTTCGCCGACGTAGGTGCGCAGGGGTTCGGTCACTTCCAGTTGGTGTCCACTGATGTTGACTTGCATACAGCTTCTCCTTCGTTGCCAGTGCATAAAGCGGCAGGCAGAAATGCCTGCCACTGGAACGCTGTGGCGTGGCCCGTTACATCAACCGCTTGCGTTCGCTCGAAGGTGCGATCCCGAGGGATTCGCGGTATTTGGCGACGGTACGGCGGGCCACCTGAATGCCTTGTGCCTCCAGTAAACCAGCGATCTTGCTGTCACTCAACGGCTTTTTCTGATTTTCCGCCGCCACCAGTTTTTTGATGATCGCGCGGATGGCTGTGGACGAGCATTCGCCGCCTTCGGAGGTGCTGACGTGGCTGGAGAAAAAGTATTTCAGTTCATAGATACCTCGGGGGGTATGCATGAATTTCTGGGTGGTTACCCGGGAAATCGTCGACTCGTGCATGCCCACCGCCTCGGCGATGTCATGCAGGACCAACGGTTTCATCGCTTCGTCGCCATACTCCAGGAAGCCGCGCTGATGCTCGACGATCTGGGTGGCGACTTTCATCAGGGTTTCGTTGCGGCTTTGCAGGCTCTTGATGAACCAGCGCGCTTCCTGCAACTGGTTGCGCATGAAGGTGTTGTCGGCGCTGGTGTCGGCGCGCCGGACGAAACCGGCGTATTGGGCATTGACCCGTAGCTTGGGCACCGACTCCTGGTTGAGCTCCACCAGCCAGCGATCGTTGTGCTTGCGCACGATCACGTCGGGGACCACGTATTCGGGTTCGGTGGATTCGATTTGCGAGCCTGGGCGCGGGTTGAGGCTCTGGACCAGTTCGATGACCTGGCGCAGCTCATCTTCCTTGAGCTTCATGCGGCGCATCAGCTGGCTGTAGTCGCGACCGCCCAGCAGGTCGATGTAGTCGGTGACCAGGCGCTTGGCTTCGGCCAGCCAAGGTGTCTTGGCGGGCAGCTGGCGCAGTTGCAGCAGCAGGCATTCGCCCAGGTTGCGGGCGCCGATGCCGGCCGGTTCGAATTGCTGGATGCGATGCAGGACGGCTTCGATCTCGTCCAGCTCGATGTCCAGCTCGGGGTCGAAGGCTTCGAGGATTTCTTCGAGGGTCTCGTCCAGGTAGCCCTGGTTGTTGATGCAGTCGATCAGGGTCACGGCGATCAGGCGATCGGTATCGGACATCGGCGCCAGGTTCAGTTGCCACAGCAGGTGGCTTTGCAGGCTCTCGCCGGCAGAGGTGCGGGTGGTGAAGTCCCACTCGTCGTCGTCACTGCTCGGCAGGTTGCTGGCGCTGGTCTGGTAGACGTCCTCCCAGGCCGTGTCCACCGGCAGGTCGTTGGGGATGCGTTCGTTCCATTCGCCATCCTCGAGGTTGTCCACCGTCGGGGCGGCTTCCTGGTAGGACGGTTCCGGGATTTCGGTGTTGGTCTTTTGCTCGACGTTGTCGGCCAGCGGATCGGTATTGTCGAAGTCGTCGCCTTCTTCCTGGCGTTCGAGCATCGGATTGGACTCCAGGGCCTCCTGGATTTCCTGTTGCAGGTCCAGGGTCGACAATTGGAGCAGGCGGATGGCCTGTTGCAGCTGCGGTGTCATCGTCAGCTGCTGGCCCATTCTCAAGACTAGCGATGGTTTCATGGCAGGGGCTTAACACCTTATTCGCCGGCGCACATGCGCCATCCACTACAGGGCGCCGAAGCGCCAAACTTAAGCAAATTATATGCCTGAAACTGAAGTGTTTGCCTAGAGCGCCGCCATAATAAATTAGCGGCGCCAGGGCGATTCGCCAGACACTTTGCGCTTACAGGCGGAACTCGTGGCCCAGATACACTTCCTTGACCAGCTCATTGGCCAGGATGGTGGCGGAGTCGCCTTCGGCGATCAACTGGCCATCATTGACGATGTAGGCGGTTTCGCAGATATCCAGCGTCTCGCGCACGTTGTGGTCGGTGATCAGCACGCCGATCCCCTTGGCCTTGAGGTGGTGGATGATCTGCTTGATGTCGCTCACTGAAATCGGATCCACGCCGGCGAACGGTTCGTCGAGCAGGATGAATTTCGGTGCAGTGGCCAGGGCGCGGGCGATTTCCACGCGGCGCCGTTCGCCACCGGACAGGCTCATGCCCAGGTTGTCGCGAATGTGGCTGATGTGGAATTCCTGCAGCAGGCTTTCCAGTTCCTGACGGCGACCGGCCTTGTCGAGCTCCTTGCGGGTCTCGAGGATGGCCATGATGTTGTCGGCAACCGACAGCTTGCGGAAGATCGATGCTTCCTGGGGCAGATAGCCGATACCGGCCTTTGCCCGGCCGTGCATGGGCTGGTGGCTGACGTCCAGGTCGTCGATCAGCACGCGCCCCTGGTCGGCCTGGACCAGGCCGACGATCATGTAGAAGCAGGTGGTCTTGCCCGCGCCGTTAGGGCCGAGCAGGCCGACGATCTGGCCGCTGTCGATGGACAGGCTGACATCACGCACGACTTGACGGCTCTTGTAGCTCTTGGCCAGATGCTGAGCTTTCAGAGTTGCCATTACTGGGCCTTCTGCTCGTCGGTTTTCTTTTTCGGCTGGATCACCATGTCGATGCGAGGACGGGATTCAGTGATTTTGCTGCCCGTAGCGCGACCGGCGCTGGCCAGCTTTTTGTTCGTGTCATAGACGATTTTCTCGCCTTGGGTAACGTTGCCGTCCTTGTCCACGACCTTGGCGCGGTCGATCAGCACGACGCGATCCTGGGAGGCGTGATACTGGATGGTCACCCCGTAGCCTTGCACCGGCTTGGTGTCGCCCGCGGTCTGGATCTGTTCGAAGTAGGCCAGGTTGCCCACCGAGGTCACTACGTCGATATCACCGGACTGGGTGCGGGTGATGGTCACGGTGTTGCCGGTGACCTTCATCGAGCCCTGAGTGATGATCACGTCACCCTTGTAGGTGGCGACACCGTTCTTGTCATCCAGTTGCGCGTCGTCGGCCTGGATGCGGATAGGTTGGTCGCGATCGTTGGGAAGAGCCCAGGCGCTCGCGCTTCCCAGTGCTGCGCCCAGACTGAGCAAAATAGGGAGGGTTTTAGCGAGCTTCATACTGTCCTCTTACGTTCGATAGCAGGTGTATCCTGCTTTCCTTCAAATACGCTTTCATTCCCGTGCCGGTCGATACACCCCCGGCGCCGTCGATTCTAACGGGTTGCTCGGTCTGCGCATATTCTTGCTGTGGGAACACGGTCATACGACTGCTGGTGATGATGGTCGTACGGTTTTTTTCATCGGTTCGGGCCACGCGTACCGAATCGATCAGTTCCACTTCGGTGCCCCCGGAGTTGACTTCGGCGCGCAGGCTCTGCACATGCCAGGGGAACTCGGTGCCGCGGAACATGTTCAGGTCCGGTTTGGTCACCAGCGTAATATCGGTGGCCTTTACATGGTCGACCTTGTCGGACGTCATCTCATACTGCACCTTGCCATCGGGCAGGTATTGCAGGGTATGCGTGTTGGTCGCGTACCAGTCGATATTTTCTTCGACCGTGGCTGCCGGTTGATCGAGGAAGCGTTCCGGGCTGATGTTCCAGTAGCCCACCGCGGCAAAGATCGCCGCGATACTGCCGAACACCACAATGGTGCGAATCTTCTTGCTCAGCATAATTGGCTCACAGGTATGCGGCGTTGGCCGCTTCGAGGCGGCCCTGGGCGCGCAGGATCAATTCGCAGAATTCACGGGCCGCGCCTTCGCCGCCGCGTGCTGTGGTAATGCCGTGGGCGTGCTCGCGTACGAAGGCCGCCGCGTTGGCGACCGCCATGCCCAGGCCGACCCGGCGAATCACCGGCAGGTCCGGCAAATCATCGCCGAGGTAGGCGACCTGTTCATAGCTTAGGTTGAGTTGGCCCAAAAGTTCGTCCAGTACCACCAGTTTGTCTTCGCGACCCTGGTAAAGGTGTGGAATGCCGAGGTTTTTCGCGCGCCGCTCGACCACTGGCGTCTTGCGGCCGCTGATGATGGCGGTCTGGACCCCGGCGGCCATCAGCATCTTGATGCCCTGGCCGTCGAGGGTATTGAAAGTCTTGAACTCGCTGCCGTCTTCGAGGAAATACAGCCGACCATCGGTCAGTACGCCGTCGACGTCGAATACGGCCAGTTTGATCGCTTTGCCACGTTGCAGCAGGTCTGTGCTCATTTACATGACTCCCGCACGCAGCAAGTCGTGCATATTCAGGGCGCCTACCGGGCGGTCTTCGTCGTCGACCACCACCAGGGCGCTGATCTTATGGTCTTCCATGATTTTCAAGGCCTCGGCGGCGAGCATCTCGGCGCGAGCGGTCTTGCCATGGGGTGTCATGACTTGCTCGATGGTCGCACTGTGGATGTCGATGGTACGGTCCAGGGTGCGGCGCAGGTCGCCGTCGGTGAAGATCCCGGCGAGCTTGCCGTCGGCTTCAAGCACCACCGTCATGCCCAGCCCCTTGCGCGTCATTTCCATGAGCGCGTCCTTGAGCAGCGTGCCGCGCTGTACCTGCGGCAACTCCTGGCCGGCGTGCATCACGTTTTCGACTTTCAGCAGCAGGCGCCGGCCAAGGGCGCCGCCGGGATGGGAAAAGGCGAAATCCTCAGCGGTGAACCCTCGGGCTTCCAGCAGGGCGACGGCCAGGGCATCGCCCATGACCAGGGCGGCGGTGGTGGAGGAGGTCGGCGCCAGGTTCAACGGGCAGGCTTCGTGCTCGACATGGACATTGAGGTTCACTTCAGCGGCCTTGGCCAGCGGCGAATCCGGATTGCCGGTGATGCTGATCAACTGGATGCCCAGGCGTTTGATCAGGGGCAACAGGGTGATGATCTCATTGGTGGAACCGGAATTGGACAGGGCCAGGATGACGTCGTCGCGGGTGATCATGCCCATGTCACCGTGGCTGGCTTCGGCCGGATGGACGAAAAAGGCCGTGGTGCCAGTGCTGGCCAGGGTGGCGGCGATCTTGTTGCCGATGTGCCCGGACTTGCCCATGCCGACCACGACCACGCGGCCCTTGCTGGCCAGAATCATCTCGCAGGCGCGTACGAAATCAGCGTCGATATGAGGCAGCAAGCCTTGTACGGCTTCGAGCTCGAGGCGGATGGTACGTTGTGCCGATTGAATCAGGTCGCTGGATTGGCTCATGTCAGAAATCGTATAGCCCGATGAAAAGGCGGCGATTATAGCGGCAATGAACAATTCCCTCACGTTAGTTCGTCATGCTTTGTTCGAACGATCCGCAAGTCCTGACACAAAGTGACGCGTTTTACCTTGTTCAGACTGAACAGGCGCGGGCTTGGGCCTTGGGCGCTTGGCTGTTGCAGTGATATAGTTCGCCGCCGGTTCGCATGCCCGGCGGTACCGGCGTTTATCGGTTGGCCAGGGCATTCGGATGTGAGGCTGCATCGCAAGGAGTTTAGATGAGTGCCGACAACGCCTACGCGGTCGAGCTGAAGGGACTGTCCTTCAAGCGAGGGACGCGCAGCATTTTCAATGACATCGATATTCGCATTCCGCGCGGCAAGGTGACCGGTATCATGGGACCTTCCGGGTGCGGCAAGACCACGCTGCTGCGGCTGATGGGCGCGCAATTGCGGCCCAGTGCCGGGGAAGTCTGGGTCAATGGCCTGAACATTCCAAAGCTCTCGCGCAGTGACCTGTTCGATGCGCGCAAGCACATGGGGGTGCTGTTCCAGAGCGGCGCCTTGTTTACCGATCTCGATGTGTTCGAGAACGTGGCGTTCCCCTTGCGGGTCCATACCGACCTGCCGGAAGAAATGATCCGTGACATCGTCCTGCTCAAGTTGCAGGCGGTCGGGCTGCGTGGCGCCCTCGATTTGATGCCGGACGAGCTTTCCGGTGGCATGAAGCGCCGCGTCGCCCTGGCGCGGGCGATTGCCCTCGATCCGAAAATCCTCATGTATGACGAGCCTTTCGTCGGGCAAGACCCGATCGCCATGGGCGTACTGGTGCGGCTGATCCGTCTGCTCAACGATGCGCTGGGCATCACCAGCATCGTGGTCTCCCACGACCTGGCCGAAACGGCCAGCATCGCCGACTACATCTATGTGATCGGCGACGGCCAGGTGCTGGGGCAGGGCACGCCCCAGGAGCTGAAGGATTCGGGCAACCCGCGCATTCGCCAATTCATGAAAGGTGATCCGGACGGGCCGGTGGCGTTCCATTTTCCGGCCACGGATTACCGTACCGATCTGCTGGGGAAGCGCTGATGCGCAAGAAATCACTGATAGAAAGAATTCGCCTGTTCGGCCGTTCCGGCATCGACGTGGTAGCGATACTGGGGCGTTCCTCGCTGTTCCTGATGCATGCCTTGCTGGGGCGCAACTCGACGGGCGGCAGTTTCGGCCTGCTGGTCAAGCAGTTGCATTCGGTTGGGGTGATGTCCCTGGTGATCATCGTGGTCTCGGGGATCTTCATCGGCATGGTGCTGGCGCTGCAGGGCTTCAATATCTTGTCCAGCTACGGTTCGGAGCAGGCGGTCGGGCAGATGGTTGCCCTGACATTGCTGCGCGAACTCGGGCCCGTGGTGACTGCGCTGCTGTTCGCCGGGCGCGCTGGCTCGGCGCTGACGGCCGAAATCGGTAACATGAAGTCCACCGAGCAGTTGTCCAGCCTGGAAATGATTGGCGTCGACCCGCTCAAATACATTATTGCCCCGCGTTTGTGGGCTGGCTTCATTTCCCTGCCGGTGCTGGCGATCATTTTCAGCGTCGTGGGGATCTGGGGGGGCTCATGGGTGGCCGTCGACTGGCTGGGGGTCTATGACGGTTCCTACTGGTCCAACATGCAGAACAGCGTCGATTTTGTCGACGATGTGCTCAACGGTGTTATCAAAAGTGCCGTATTCGCTTTCGTGGTGACCTGGATCGCCGTCTTTCAAGGCTATGACTGTGAGCCCACGTCAGAGGGGATCAGCCGTGCCACAACCAAGACCGTGGTGTACGCCTCGCTGGCAGTCCTGGGCCTTGACTTTATTCTGACCGCCTTGATGTTTGGAGATTTCTGATGCAAAACCGCACCCTGGAAATCGGTGTCGGCCTTTTCTTGCTGGCTGGCATCCTGGCTTTGCTGCTGCTGGCCCTGCGAGTCAGTGGCCTGGCGCCGACGGCAAACACCGATACTTATAAACTTTATGCTTATTTTGACAATATCGCCGGTTTGACGGTCAGAGCCAAGGTGACCATGGCCGGTGTCACCATCGGCAAGGTCACGGCAATCGATCTGGACCGTGACAGTTTCACTGGCCGAGTGACGCTGCAGTTGGAGAAGCGCGTGGATAACCTGCCGACTGACTCCACTGCATCTATCCTCACCGCTGGGTTGCTGGGCGAGAAATACATCGGTATCAGCGTGGGCGGGGAAGACACCCTGCTCAAGGATGGCGGGACCATCCACGACACGCAGTCGTCGCTGGTGCTCGAGGACCTGATCGGTAAATTCCTGCTCAATACCGTTAGCAAAGACGCCAAATGAGGAGCTTTTGAATGATCTCTATCTTGCGACGTGGCCTGTTGGTGTTGCTTGCAGCGCTGCCGCTGATGGCGAACGCCGTGGCTGCGCCTTCGGCCCACGAAATCATCCAGGACACCACGAGCCGGTTGCTGGCCGATCTTGCCGCCAACAAAGAGAAGTACAAGCAGGACCCGGGTGCCTTCTATGACGCACTGAACGGTATCGTCGGCCCGGTGGTGGACGCCGACGGCATCTCCAAGAGCATCATGACTGTCAAGTACTCGCGCAAGGCGAGCCCTGAGCAGATGACTCGCTTCCAGGAAAACTTCAAGCGCAGCCTGATGCAGTTCTATGGCAATGCCTTGCTCGAATACAACAACCAGGGCATCACCGTTTCGCCAGCCAAGGACGAAAGTGGCAACCGCACCAGCGTCGACATGCAGGTCAAGGGCAGCAATGGCGCGGTCTACCCTGTGTCCTACACACTCGAGAAAATCAACGACGAGTGGAAAGTGCGCAACGTGATCATCAACGGCATCAACATCGGCAAGTTGTTCCGTGATCAGTTCGCTGACGCGATGCAGCGCAATGGCAACGACCTGAACAAGACCATCGACGGTTGGGCCGGTGAAGTCGCCAAGGCCAAGGAAGTGACCGAAGAAGCCAAAGAGAAGCAGGCACAATGATTGAGTCGGTGAGTGAGTCGGCCGTTCGTCTGAGTGAGGCCGGTGAGCTGATGCTCAGTGGCGTGCTGGACTACCGCACCGGCCCGGCCTTGCGCAAGCAGGGCCAGGCGCTGATCAAGTCCTCCAGGAGTGCCGAGCTGGTCATTGATTGCTCGGGCGTAGAAAAGTCCAGTAGTGTCGGCTTGTCGCTGCTGCTGTGCTTCATGCGTGACGCCAAGGCTGCCGGTAAAACGTGGAGCATCCGAGGGATGCCCGAAGACATGCGCGAGATAGCCCAGGTCAGTGAACTGACCGAGCTGCTGGCGCACCCCTGACCCACATCATTGAAAAAGCCCCCCGTCAGAGTCCTGCTTCGCGGGGTTCGCAGGCGCGGGGCTTTTTTGTATGATGTGCGACCCGTGCGCACAGGGCGCCGATAGAGGTTGAGCATGCAGGCCGTAGAAGTGAAGAGCTTCCTTGAAGGAAAGCTGCCCGGAACTGTCATTGAAGTTGAGGGCGAAGGCTGCAACTTTCAGCTGAACGTGATTAGCGATGAACTGGCGGCATTGAGCCCAGTCAAGCGTCAGCAGAGCATCTATGCCCATTTGAACCCGTGGATCGCCGATGGCAGCATCCATGCGGTCACTATGAAATTTTTCAGCAGCGCGGCCTGGGCCGAGCGCACCTGAGCCCAAGGGCGTCGAGATTCTTATGGATAAACTGATTATTACCGGCGGCGTTCGTCTTGATGGCGAAATCCGCATCTCCGGGGCAAAGAACTCCGCCCTGCCGATCCTGGCCGCGACCCTGCTGTGCGATGGCCCGGTGACCGTGGCCAACCTGCCGCACCTGCACGACATCACCACGATGATCGAGCTGTTCGGCCGCATGGGCATCGAGCCGGTGATCGACGAGAAGCTCAGCGTCGAGATCGACCCACGCACCATCAAGACCCTGATCGCCCCGTACGAGTTGGTGAAAACCATGCGTGCGTCGATCCTGGTGCTGGGCCCGATGGTTGCCCGTTTCGGTGAAGCGGAAGTTGCGCTGCCTGGCGGTTGCGCCATTGGTTCGCGTCCGGTGGACCTGCACATTCGTGGCCTGGAAGCCATGGGCGCGGTGATCGACGTCGAAGGCGGCTACATCAAGGCCAAGGCCCCTGAAGGTGGCCTGCGCGGCGCGAACTTCTTCTTCGACACCGTCAGCGTGACCGGTACCGAGAACATCATGATGGCCGCCGCCCTGGCCAAGGGCCGCAGCGTGCTGCAAAACGCCGCGCGTGAGCCTGAAGTGGTCGACCTGGCGAACTTCCTGATCGCCATGGGCGCCAAGATCAGCGGTGCCGGCACCGATACCATCACCATCGACGGTGTCGAGCGCCTGCATTCGGCCACCTACAAAGTGATGCCGGACCGGATCGAAACCGGCACCTACCTGGTGGCTGCTGCGGTTACCGGTGGCCGCGTCAAGGTCAAGGACACCGATCCGACCATCCTCGAGGCCGTTCTGGAAAAACTCAAGGAAGCCGGCGCTGAAGTCACCTGCGGCGAAGACTGGATCGAAGTGAACATGCACGGCAAGCGGCCAAAAGCCGTCAACGTGCGGACCGCTCCGTACCCGGCGTTCCCAACCGATATGCAGGCACAGTTCATCTCCCTCAACGCCATTGCCGAAGGCACCGGTGCGGTGATCGAGACGATCTTCGAAAACCGTTTCATGCACGTGTACGAACTGCACCGCATGGGCGCCAAGATCCAGGTTGAAGGCAACACCGCCATCGTCACTGGCACCGAGAAGCTCAAGGGCGCGCCAGTGATGGCCACCGACCTGCGGGCTTCGGCCAGCCTGGTGATCTCGGCCCTGGTGGCCGAAGGCGATACGCTGATCGACCGCATCTACCACATCGACCGTGGCTACGAGTGCATCGAAGAAAAACTGCAGATGCTCGGCGCCAAGATCCGCCGCGTACCGGGCTAGTCCCGGCTGCATGGCACAAGGATGTGCCGGTTGAATAGTTTCAAATCGAGGGTGTTTGCACCCTCGATGTGTGTCCGGCGCCGTTTGCGACCGGGCATGAGTACCTTGATAAGGACTGACGTTTCCCATGTTGACCATCGCACTGTCCAAGGGCCGCATCCTTGACGACACCCTGCCGCTTCTGGCTGAAGCGGGCATCGTGCCGACCGAGAATCCGGACAAGAGCCGCAAGCTGATCATCCCCACGACCCAGGCCGATGTGCGCTTGTTGATCGTGCGTGCCACCGATGTGCCGACTTACGTGGAACATGGTGCCGCCGACCTGGGCGTTGCCGGTAAAGACGTGCTGATGGAATACGGCGGCCAGGGCCTGTACGAGCCCCTGGACCTGAAAATCGCCCGCTGCAAGCTGATGACCGCCGGTAAAGTCGGCGCGCCAGAGCCCAAGGGCCGTTTGCGCGTGGCGACCAAGTTCGTCAACATTGCCAAGCGTTATTACGCCGAGCAGGGTCGTCAGGTCGATATCATCAAGTTGTACGGTTCGATGGAGCTGGCGCCGCTGATCGGCCTGGCAGACAAGATCATCGACGTGGTCGACACCGGCAACACCCTGCGGGCCAATGGCCTGGAACCCCAGGACTTCATCGCCGACATCACCTCCCGGCTGATCGTCAACAAGGCATCGATGAAAATGCAGCACGCCCGTATCCAGGCTCTGATCGATACCCTGCGCAAGGCAGTGGAATCGCGACACCGCGGCTGATTCACCTGCGCGACCTTGAGTCGCGCCCGTCTATCCGTGTCATAGCCAATTTTCTCAGGTGCCCACGCGAATGGACTGGTAGCTTAGGGCGCCTGAGCATTTGCCATTAATGAGGCCCTCGCTATGACCGCTCCCACTTCGATTCGCCGACTCAACGCTGCCGACCCGGATTTTGCACATCATCTGGATCATCTGCTGAGCTGGGAAAGTGTGTCTGACGACTCGGTCAATCAGCGGGTGCTGGACATCATCAAGGCCGTGCGCGAGCGTGGCGATGAAGCATTGGTGGAGTTCACCCAGAAATTCGACGGCCTGCAAGTGGCGTCCATGGCCGACCTGATCCTGCCGCGCGAGCGCCTGGAACTGGCTCTGACCCGGATCACCGTAGCCCAACGCGAAGCCCTGGAAAAAGCCGCATCGCGGGTACGCGACTATCACGAAAGACAGAAACAGGACTCCTGGAGCTACACCGAAGCCGACGGCACGGTGCTGGGCCAGAAGGTCACGCCGCTGGATCGCGCCGGCTTGTACGTGCCAGGTGGCAAGGCGTCCTATCCGTCCTCGGTGCTGATGAACGCGATCCCGGCCAAGGTCGCTGGCGTGACCGAAGTGGTCATGGTCGTTCCGACTCCGCGCGGTGAAATCAACGAACTGGTGCTGGCCGCCGCCTGCATCGCTGGTGTGGACCGGGTGTTCACCATCGGCGGCGCCCAGGCCGTTGCCGCGCTGGCCTATGGCACCGAGAGCGTGCCGAGGGTCGACAAAGTGGTCGGGCCGGGCAACATCTATGTCGCCACCGCCAAGCGCCACGTGTTCGGCCAGGTAGGCATCGACATGATTGCCGGCCCGTCGGAAATCCTTGTGGTGTGTGACGGGCAGACCGATCCGGACTGGATCGCCATGGACCTGTTTTCCCAGGCCGAGCACGACGAAGATGCCCAGGCGATCCTGGTCAGCCCGGACGCCGAGTTCCTCGACAAGGTGGCCGCCAGCATCGATAAGCTGCTGCCGACCATGGATCGCGCCGAGATCATCAACACCTCGATCAACGGCCGTGGTGCGTTGATCAAGGTCGAGAACATGGAGCAGGCCATCGAGGTTGCCAACCGCATTGCGCCGGAACACTTGGAACTGTCGGTTGCCGACCCACAGGCCTGGTTGCCGCAGATCCGCCACGCCGGTGCGATCTTCATGGGCCGCCACACCAGCGAAGCCTTGGGCGACTACTGTGCCGGCCCGAATCACGTGTTGCCGACGTCCGGCACCGCGCGTTTCTCGTCGCCGCTGGGGGTGTATGACTTCCAGAAACGTTCGTCGATCATCTTCTGCTCCGAGCAGGGCGCGTCCGAACTGGGCAAGACCGCTTCGGTGCTGGCCCGTGGCGAATCGCTGAGCGCCCACGCTCGCAGCGCCGAATACCGCATTCTTGATGAGCGCTTCATTGACGAGCAGGGGAAATTGAAATGAGTAAATTCTGGAGCCCGTTCGTCAAGAACCTGGTGCCCTACGTGCCAGGTGAACAGCCGAAGTTGACCCGCCTGGTCAAGCTCAATACCAACGAGAACCCCTACGGGCCATCGCCCAAGGCGTTGGCGGCGATGCAGACCGAGCTGAATGACAACCTGCGCCTGTACCCGGACCCCAACAGCGACCTGCTGAAAAACGCCGTGGCCCGCTATTACGGCGTGCAGAACAACCAGGTGTTCCTGGGCAACGGTTCGGATGAAGTGTTGGCGCACATTTTTCACGGCTTGTTGCAACACGACCAGCCGTTGCTGTTCCCGGACATCAGCTACAGCTTTTATCCGGTGTATTGCGGGCTGTACGGCATTGAGTTCGATGCGGTGCCGTTGGACGCGCAGTTCCGGATCGACCCGGCGGACTACGCCAAGCCGAACGGCGGGATCATCTTCCCCAACCCGAACGCCCCCACCGGCTGCCTGCTGGCGCTGGAGGCGGTGGAGCAGATACTCAAGGCCAACCCGGATTCGGTGGTGGTGGTCGATGAAGCCTATATCGACTTCGGCGGCGAGACAGCCATCAGCCTGGTGGACCGTTATCCGAACCTGCTGGTGACCCAGACGTTGTCCAAGTCCCGCTCACTGGCGGGGCTGCGGGTGGGCCTGGCGGTGGGGCACCCGGACCTGATCGAAGCGCTGGAGCGGATCAAGAACAGCTTCAACTCCTACCCGCTGGATCGCCTGGCGAATGTCGGCGGTGCCGCTGCGTTCGACGACCGCGAGCACTTCGACCGGACCTGCCGGTTGGTCATCGAGCACCGTGAATGGGTCGTGGCGCAGTTGCAGGCCAAGGGCTTCGAAGTGCTGCCCTCGGCCGCCAACTTCATCTTCGCCCTCCACCCCCGGCACGATGCGGCAGGGTTGGCGGCCAAATTGCGCGAGCAAGGAGTCATCGTGCGGCACTTCAAGCAGGAGCGGATCGCCCAGTTCCTGCGAATCAGTATTGGCACGCCGGAGCAGAACCAGGCGCTGATCGAAGCCCTCGGCGAGCTCTGAAACCACCGCTGAACCTGTGGGCGCGGGCTTGCTCGCGAAAGCGAAGTGTCAGTCACTTTTATGTTGGCTGATCTGACGTCTTCGCGAGCAAGCCCGCTCCCACATTTGTTTTGGGGCGTTCACGAGATTGGCGTTTCACCGCAAATCCCTTGTGGGAGCGAGCTTGCTCGCGATGGCATACTTTCAGTCGACTTCAGTGCTGGCTGATCCACCGCAATCGCGAGCAAGCTCGCTCCCACAGGTTTTGTGCCTTACTCGTGATGCGGCTCACCCAGGAATGTCAGCGAAGTAAACACCCCCCGCGTCGCCACGTCCTTATTGTCCTTGAGCGCCATTTCCATCTGTGCGGCAATTACATTCAAACCCTCATTACGTACCAGCACCTTGGCCCGCCCTTCAGCGTCGGTTTCAGTCGACACGGTGTTCGGCGCGCTGCGGTAGTCGCCCACCAACTTCACCCCAGCCGCCGGTTTACCGTCGAGCAGCACCCGTACCGGCAATGATTGGCCTGGGCCTATGGTCAGTGGGTCGACTTCCGGCAGGATCAGGAACTTGACCTGATCGAGTTTCGGCAGCTTCGCCCCCGGCTCATAGATCGCCAGGCTGTATTTGAAGGTATGGGTCGATTCAATCGCGCCGGGCACCTTGCTGCGGCCTTCGTTGATCCACTTTTTGTCGGCGGTCTGCGACCACATGCCGTTGTCCAATGCCACCGCCATGACTGCCGGCGGCTTGAGGGGGTGCAGGCGTGCGTGGTCGGGCAGGCGCTCCACGGTCACCGGGATCATTTTGCCGTCTAAGTCATAGGCCCAGGCGCCATTGATTTTCTGCGCCTTGAACGCATTGTCCTCGGCACCGTGGCCGTAGATCACTTCGATGTTGCCGCGCCGTTGTTCGGTCCACAGGCCATGGGCCGAAGCTTGTGTGGCCAGGAGCAGGCCAAGCAGGGCGAAGGTCTTGGGGTATTTCATGCAGATTTTCCTTTTACAGATCGAGGGTGAGGCTGACGGTAAAGTTGCGCGGCTCGCCGGGGGCAACCCAGTAGTTGCTGTAGGAGCGCTCGTAGTATTTTTCGTCGAGGACGTTGTTCAGGTTCAGGCCTACGGTGACGTTGTCGCTGGCCTTGTAATGGGCCAGCAGATCCACGGTGTGGTAGGCCGGCAGTTCGAAATCCTTGCCGGCTTCGCCCGAGCGATCTCCGACATACGTGAACGCCGCGCCGACATCCGAGCCGCGCAGGTGTCCGTCCTGGAATTCGTAGACGCCGAGCAGGCTGCCGCTGTGCTTGGCGACGCCGAGGATCCGGCTGCCTGTGGGAATGGTTTCGTCACCCTCGGTCACTTCTGCGTTGATGTAGGCGAAGGCGCCGATCACCCGAATGGCGTCGGTCAGTTGCCCAGTCACTTGCCAATCGAAACCCTGGCTGCGTGCCTTGCCCATGGCGCGGTTGGTATTGGTGGCCGGGTCCAGCGCCAGGACGTTTTCCTTCTCGATATGGAACGCTGCCAGGGTGGTACTCAAGCGATCGTCGAACAGCTCGCTTTTGATTCCGACTTCATAGCCGACGCCTTCTTCCGGGTCGAAGGATTTACCGCCGGCATCCAAGCCGTTGTTGGGCTTGAACGAGGTGGAGGCGTTGGCGAACAGTCCGAGCGTGGGTGTCAGTTGATACAGCAGGCCGGCCCGTTGTGTGACGGCGTCATGACGCTGGCGGCTGGTGAGCGGCGTGGTGTGGTCGTCGATGCTCTGCTCGAAATGCTCATAACGCACGCCGATCATCCCCCGCAGTTTGTCGGTGAAGACGATCTGGTCCTGGAGGTTCAGGGCACGGCTTTGCACACGCTCGAAAAAGTCTGTGCCGGAGCGCGTGCCGTTGGGTTTCGGCTGGCCGTAGACCGGCTGATAGATATCGATGGGATAAGCGCCGGCGATGGTGGTCACGCGCTCGTTCTTGCGGTAATCCTCGTATTCAGTGCCGATCAACAACTCATGCTGCCAGGGGCCGAGGTCAAACAGCCCACGCAACTCCAGTTGGGTGATGCTGTCGTGCCAATTGTTGTCGCGCTCGCGGTAACGGCGGTTCACCGTGTGGCCGTCGGCGTTCAGTGGGCGCGCCTCGGAAGCGAAGCCCCAGAGTTCGCCCTGCTTGTAATGGCTGGCCAGGCGCAGTTGCCAGGTATCGTCGAGCTGATGTTCGAGGGCCGCCTGGAGCATGTTGTTGTGATTGTCGATGTCGCCGTCGTTGGGTTCGCCCAAAAAGGTCGAGCGGGAAACGCCGCTCCAGCGGTTGTTCGGTGCGACGATGCCGCGGTCGAACGTCGAGCTGTGGCGCACGATTTCGCTTTCCACCAACAGACGCGTGTCAGGGCTCAGTTGCCAACTGATGGACGGGGCTACGAATAAGCGCTTGCTGTCGACGTGATCGCGAAAGCTGTGATTGTCCTCGACCGCCAGGTTGACCCGCGACAACAGGTTGCCTTCGGTGTCCAGTGGCGTGTTGACGTCCAGCGCGGTGCGGTAGCGATCCCAGCTGCCGGCGCTGGTTTGCAGGGTGGTGAAGGCTTCGGGCTGGGGTTTCTTGGTGACAATGTTCACCGTGCCGCCCGGATCGCCGCGTCCATACAGGCTGGCGGCCGGCCCCTTCAGCACTTCAATGCGTTCGATGTTGGCCGCGTCCGGCGTGCTCGGATAGCCGCGGTTGGCACTGAAACCGTCCTTGTAGAACTCCGAAGTCGTGAAGCCGCGCACGCTGTATTCGTAGAGCGTCAGGCCGCCGAAGTTGTTTTGTTTCGACACGCCACCGGCGTATTCCAGCGCCCGTTCGACGTTGGTGCTGCCCAGGTCCTTGAGGACGCTGGCGGGAATCACGCTGATCGATTGCGGGATATCGCGCAGGGCGGTGTCGGTTTTGGTGGCGCTGGCCGAGCGGATAGCGCGGTAGCCCATTACGGGGCCGGTGGGCGATTCGTACTCGGACGTGACGCTGATGGCGTCCAGCTCCAGTGGTTGGGATTCTTCGGCGTAGACGGGATCGCCCAGCAGGCCGAGGGCCAGGCTGGCGAGTGACATCCGTTTCAGAGATGACATGTTATGTTGTTCCAAATCTTATATTTGAAACAATATAACACTACTAATGAGAATTTATGCTATTTCTGATTTGCAGAAAAAGTAGAGCCAGGCGCTGTTTTTGTGGCGAGGGGAGCAAGCGCTCATGGAACAAATCACAACCCTGTGATTTTTAAGGCTGGAAATCGATCGTTCCCACGCTCCTGCGTGGGAATGTCGCCAGGGGCGCTCCGCGTTCCGCTTCTGAAAGGTGACGCAGAGCGTCACGGGATGCATTCCCACGCAGAGCGTGGGAACGATCAAAGACGGGCGCAAGGCCGCCCAAGAAGTAGCCGCAGTTACTGTTCTTCCTTGACCGCCACCGGTGCTGGCGGTGGGCGCAGGCCGATTTCAGCGGTGAGCTTGAGCTCCTTGCCATTGCGCATCACCTGGATGGTGACTTTGTCGGTGGGCTTGATCCGCGCCACCTGGTTCATCGAGCGGCGGCCATCGCCGGCCGGTTCGCCGTCGATGCTCAGGATCACGTCACCCAGTTGCAGGCCGGCCTTCTGCGCCGGGCCGTCGCGGAAAATCCCCGCTACGACGATCCCGGGCCGCCCGGACAAGCCGAAGGATTCGGCCAGTTCCTGGGTCAGCGGCTGGACCTCAATGCCCAACCAGCCACGAATCACCTGACCGTGCTCAATGATGGACTTCATCACTTCCATGGCCAGTTTCACTGGAATGGCGAAACCGATGCCCTGGCTGCCACCGGACTTGGAGAAGATCGCCGTGTTGATCCCGGTGAGGTTGCCGTTGGCATCCACCAGCGCACCGCCGGAGTTGCCAGGGTTGATCGCGGCATCGGTCTGGATGAAGTCTTCGTAGTTGTTCAGGCCCAGCTGGTTGCGCCCGGTGGCGCTGATGATGCCCATGGTCACGGTCTGGCCGACGCCGAACGGGTTGCCGATGGCCAGGGCGACGTCGCCGATGCGGATACTGTCGGAGCGGCCGATGGTGATGGCCGGCAGGTTCTTGAGGTCGATCTTCAGCACCGCGAGGTCGGTTTCCGGGTCGCTGCCGATCACGCGGGCCAGGGTTTCACGGCCATCCTTGAGGGCGACCACGATCTGGTCGGCACCGGCGGTGACGTGGTTGTTGGTCAACAAATAACCTTCGGGGCTCATGATCACGCCCGAACCCAGGCTCGACTCCATGCGTTTCTGCTTGGGCGAGTTGTCGCCGAAGAAACGCCGGAATTGCGGATCTTCGAACAGCGGGTGGCTGGGTTTGTTGATGACTTTGGTGGTGTACAGGTTGACCACCGCCGGTGCTGCGGTGGTCACGGCGTCGGCATAGGACACCGGCCCCTGTTGCACCGCCTTGGTTTGCGGCGCCTGCTGCAGGTTGACGTCCAGGCTCGGCAGGCCGACCCATTCCGGGTAGCGCTGGATAATCAGTAGAGCGACAAGCACGCCAGCCAACAGCGGCCAGCCGGAAAAACGCAGCGCCTTGAGCATTAAGCACGTCCTACAAAGGTTGCAGGCGGTATGAGACCGCCCATAATGACGCGCATTATACGAGGCCGCGCGTGCCTCTGAACGGGATATTTAGGAGTCTTTTCATGGCCGTAGCCCTGAACACCCTGGTCGAAGAAGCGGACCGCTACCTGGCAAGCAGCCGGATTGCAGATTATTGCCCCAATGGCCTGCAGGTCGAAGGCGCGCCCCAGGTGACGCGCATCGTCAGCGGCGTCACCGCCAGCCAGGCGTTGCTCGATGCCGCCGTGGAGGCCGGTGCCGACCTGATCCTGGTGCATCACGGCTACTTCTGGAAAGGCGAGAACCCCTGTGTCACGGGCATGAAGCAGCGTCGCCTGAAAACGTTACTCAAGCATGACATCAGCCTGCTGGCGTATCACTTGCCGCTGGATTTGCACGCTGAGGTAGGTAACAACGTGCAATTGGCCCGTCAGTTGGACATCACCGTCGAGGGGCCGCTGGATCCGGAAAATCCCAAGGTCGTCGGCCTGGTCGGTTCCCTGTCCGAACCGATGACGCCCCGGGATTTCGCCCGCAAGGTCCAGGAGGTCATGGGCCGCGAGCCGTTGTTGATCGAAGGCGAGCAGATGATCCGCCGGGTCGGCTGGTGCACCGGCGGTGGCCAGGGTTATATCGATCAGGCGGTGCTGGCCGGGGTTGACCTGTACCTCAGCGGCGAGGCGTCGGAGCAGACCTTCCACAGCGCCCGGGAAAACGGCATCAGCTTCATCGCCGCCGGGCACCATGCGACCGAACGCTATGGTGTGCAGGCGCTGGGCGAGTACCTGGCGCGACGCTTTGCTTTGGAACACATCTTTATCGATTGCCCGAATCCCATTTGATCACGTGTAATCCCCTGTGGGAGCGAGCTTGCTCGCGATAGCGGAGGGTCAGTCAACTTCAATGCCGACTGATACACTGCTATCGCGAGCAAGCTCGCTCCCACAAAAGTCTGTTGCAACGCCCGAACCACCAGGCATATCCATATGCTGTTTCGATCTAGTTGGCGCCCTGATTAGAAGAGGTCGCTGTGCTAGGATTCCCCGCTCGAACACGGCCCGCTGGCCGTTCATAAGAAAGTTTTCGTGAGTAGCCATGGTCGACAAACTGACGCATCTGAAACAGCTGGAGGCGGAAAGCATCCACATCATCCGCGAGGTGGCCGCCGAGTTCGATAACCCGGTGATGCTGTACTCCATCGGTAAAGACTCCGCCGTGATGCTGCACCTGGCACGCAAGGCGTTCTTCCCCGGCAAGCTGCCGTTTCCGGTGATGCACGTCGACACCCGCTGGAAATTCCAGGAAATGTACAAATTCCGCGACCGCATGGTCGAGGAGCTGGGCCTGGACCTGATCACTCACGTTAACCCGGATGGCGTGGCCCAGGGCATCAACCCGTTCACCCACGGCAGTGCCAAGCACACCGACATCATGAAGACCGAAGGCCTCAAGCAGGCCTTGGACAAATATGGTTTCGACGCTGCGTTCGGCGGTGCCCGTCGCGATGAAGAAAAGTCCCGTGCCAAGGAGCGCGTGTACTCGTTCCGCGACAGCAAGCACCGCTGGGACCCGAAGAACCAGCGCCCGGAGCTGTGGAACGTCTACAACGGCAAGGTCAACAAAGGCGAGTCGATTCGCGTGTTCCCGCTGTCGAACTGGACCGAGCTGGACATCTGGCAGTACATCTACCTCGAAGGCATCCCGATCGTGCCGCTGTACTTCGCCGCCGAGCGTGAAGTGATCGAGAAAAACGGCACGCTGATCATGATCGACGACGAGCGCATCCTCGAGCACCTGTCCGACGAAGAAAAAGCTCGCATCGTCAAAAAGAAAGTGCGTTTCCGTACCCTTGGCTGCTACCCGTTGACGGGCGCGGTGGAGTCCGAGGCTGAAAGCCTGACGGACATCATTCAGGAAATGCTCCTGACGCGAACTTCCGAGCGCCAGGGCCGGGTCATCGACCACGATGGCGCAGGCTCGATGGAAGATAAGAAACGTCAGGGTTATTTCTAAGGGGTTGTCATGTCGCACCAATCTGATTTGATCAGCGAGGACATCCTCGCCTACCTGGGCCAGCACGAGCGCAAAGAGCTGCTGCGTTTCCTGACCTGCGGTAACGTCGACGACGGCAAGAGCACCCTGATCGGGCGCCTGCTGCACGACTCCAAGATGATCTATGAAGATCACTTGGAAGCTATCACCCGCGATTCGAAAAAAGTCGGCACCACCGGTGACGACATCGACCTGGCGTTGCTGGTCGATGGCCTGCAGGCCGAGCGCGAGCAAGGCATCACCATCGATGTTGCGTACCGCTACTTCTCCACCGCCAAGCGCAAATTCATCATTGCCGATACGCCCGGCCATGAGCAGTACACCCGCAACATGGCCACCGGTGCGTCCACCTGTGACCTGGCGATCATCCTGGTAGATGCCCGCTACGGCGTGCAGACCCAGACCCGTCGCCACAGCTTCATTGCCTCGTTGCTGGGCATCAAGCACATCGTCGTGGCCATCAACAAGATGGACCTCAAGGACTTCGACCAGGGCGTGTTCGAGTCGATCAAGGCCGACTACCTGAAGTTCGCCGAAGGCTTGAAGATGAAGCCCACCAGCATGCACTTCGTGCCGATGTCTGCCCTCAAGGGCGACAACGTGGTGAACAAGTCCGAGCGCTCGCCGTGGTACACCGGCCAGTCGCTGATGGAAATCCTCGAGACCGTGGAAGTGGCGGGCGACCGTAACTTCACCGACCTGCGCTTCCCGGTGCAGTACGTCAACCGTCCGAACCTGAACTTCCGCGGTTTCGCCGGCACCCTCGCCAGCGGCATCGTGCACAAGGGCGACGAAGTGGTGGTGTTGCCGTCGGGCAAGAGCAGCCGCGTGAAATCCATCGTCACCTTCGAAGGCGAGCTGGAGCACGCCGGCCCTGGCCAAGCGGTGACGCTGACCATGGAAGACGAAATCGACATCTCCCGTGGCGACTTGCTGGTGCATGCCGACAACGTGCCGCCGGTGACCGACAGCTTCGAAGCGATGCTGGTGTGGATGGCCGAAGAGCCGATGCTGCCGGGCAAGAAATACGACATCAAGCGCGCCACCAGCTATGTGCCGGGCTCGATTGCCAGCATCGTCAACAAGGTCGATGTGAACACCCTGGAAGAAGGTCCTGCCAGCGCGTTGCAGCTCAACGAAATCGGCAAGGTGAAGATCGCCCTCGATGCACCGATCGCCCTGGACGGTTACGAGAGCAACCGCACCACTGGCGCGTTCATCATCATCGATCGGCTGACCAACGGTACGGTCGGCGCCGGCATGATCGTGGCCCAGCCGTTGGCCCATGGCAGCAGCACGCACCACGGAAAACTGGCCCATGTGTCGGTAGAAGAACGCGCCCAGCGCTTCGGCCAGCAACCGGCCACGGTGCTGTTCAGTGGCCTGTCGGGCGCGGGCAAAAGCACGCTGGCCTATGCGGTGGAACGCAAGTTGTTCGACATGGGCCGTGCGGTCTTCGTCCTCGATGGCCAGAACCTGCGCCATGACTTGAACAAAGGCCTGCCGCAGGACCGTGCCGGGCGTACCGAGAACTGGCGCCGTGCGGCCCACGTTGCCCGTCAGTTCAACGAAGCCGGCCTGCTGACCCTCGCCGCGTTCGTTGCGCCGAATGCCGAAGGACGTGAGCAGGCCAAGGACCTGATCGGTCGGGAGCGTCTGTTGACGGTCTACGTCCAGGCCTCGCCGACGGTGTGTGCCCAGCGTGATCCGCAAGGGCTGTATGCCGCTGCTGGCGACAACATTCCAGGCGAATCCTTCCCGTACGACGTGCCGCTGGATGCCGACCTGGTGATCGACACCCAGTCGCTGACGCTGGAAGAGAGCGTCAAGCAAGTGCTGGATCTGCTGCGCAAGCGTGGGGCGATCTAAGTAACGCCGCTGTAACTGAAAGCCCGCAGATGAGTGATCATCTGCGGGCTTTTTGGTGTCTGGAGGGACGCGATCGCGGGCAAGCTCGCTCCCACAGGGGATTGTCAGTGAACACAAGATTGGCGTTCACACCAATCCTGTGCGGGAGCGAGCTTGCTCGCGATGAGGCCAGGGCAACCACCTCAAGACTTGGCGGGATACTCGCGATGCATCTGCCCAAGCAACGCATCCTTGTCCTGCCACAACTGATTGATCCAGCCCTGGAACTCCAGGCGATACACACCATCCTGATCGTAGTTCTTGCCGATGAACTGCGGCGGGATCTGCAGTTCCTGGAAATGCACCACCACCTCGTCCACCTTGCCGCAGAGCAAATCCCAATACCCCGGACGTCCGCCCGGATAATGGATCGTCACGTTGATGATCGACTCCAGTTGCTCACCCATGGCATCGAGTACAAACGCGATGCCGCCGGCCTTGGGCTTGAGCAGGTAGCGAAACGGTGACTGCTGCTGGGCATGCTTGTCTTCGGTGAAACGCGTGCCTTCGACGAAGTTGAAGATGCCCACCGGGTTGTCGCGAAACTTCGCGCAGGTCTTGCGGGTGGTTTCCAGGTCCTTGCCTTTCTTTTCCGGGTGCTTTTCCAGGTACGCCTTGGAATAACGTTTCATGAACGGGAACCCCAGCGCCCACCAGGCCAGGCCGATCACCGGCACCCAGATCAACTCCTGCTTGAGGAAAAACTTCAATGGCCGGACGCGCCGGTTCAGCACGTACTGCAACACCATGATGTCGACCCAGCTCTGGTGGTTGCTGGTGACCAGGTACGAGTGCTGGTAGTCCAGGCCTTCCAGGCCGCTGAGGTGCCAGCGGGTATGGCGCAGCAGGTTCATCCAGGCTTTGTTGTTGCTGATCCAGGTTTCGTGGATGTGGCCCATCAGCCAGTCGGTGCAGCGCTGGGCGGCGGGGAAGGGCAGCAACAGTTTGAAAATCGCCACGATGAACAGCGGCGTGCAGCAGGCGATAGTGTTCAGTGCCAACAGCAGCGAGGCAATCACGCCGCGCAGTGGGGCAGGCAGGAAATCCAGCATTTAAATATCCAGGGGTCGGTTGGCGGCTTGGATCGCGGTCAGGGCGATGGTGTACACGATGTCGTCGACCTGGGCGCCGCGCGGCAAGTCGTTCACCGGTTTGCGCAGGCCTTGCAGCATCGGCCCGAGGCTGACGCAATCGGCGCTGCGTTGCACAGCCTTGTGGGTGGTGTTGCCGGTGTTCAGGTCCGGGAAGATGAATACCGTCGCCCGGCCAGCCACCTGACTGTTGGGCGCCAGTTGCCGCGCCACGGTTTCATTGGCGGCGGCGTCGTACTGCAGCGGGCCGTCGATCAGCAAGCCGTGTTGCGCCTCGTGGGCCAGCAAGGTGGCTTCGCGGACTTTCTCCACTTCCTCGCCACTGGCCGATTCGCCGCTGGAATAGCTGAGCATCGCCACCCGTGGGGTGATGCCGAACGCGGCGGCCGAGTCGGCGCTTTGCAGGGCGATCTCCGCCAGTTCCGCCGCACTGGGGTGCGGGTTCATCACGCAGTCGCCGTACACCAGCACTTCTTCGGGGAACAGCATGAAAAACACCGAGGACACCAGGGAGCAACCCGGCGCGGTCTTGATCAGTTGCAAGGCGGGGCGGATGGTGTTGGCGGTGGAGTGGATGACTCCGGACACGAGGCCGTCGACCTCGTCGAGCGCCAGCATCATGGTGCCGATCACCACGGTGTCTTCCAGTTGCTGCTCAGCCATCGGCGCGTTCAGGCTCTTGCTCTTGCGCAACCGCACCATGGGCTCGACGTAACGCTCGCGAATCGAGTCCGGGTCGAGAATCTCCAGCCCCGGCGGCAGTTCGATGCCTTGGGCACGGGCCACTGCTTCGACGTCGGCCGGTTTGGCCAGCAGCACACAGCGGGCGATGCCTCGGGCCTGGCAAATCGCGGCGGCCTGTACGGTCAGCGGTTCGCTGCCTTCAGGCAGCACGATGCGTTTGTTGGCGGCCTGGGCTCGCTGGATCAACTGATAGCGGAACACCGCCGGCGACAGGCGCATTTCCCGGGGTGTGCCACAGCGCTGGTGCAGCCACTTGGCGTCCAGGTGGCTGGCGACAAAGTCGGTGATGATCTCCGCGCGCTCGCGGTCGTCGATCGGGATTTCCTTGTTCAGGCTGTTGAGCAGGTTGGCGGTGTCATAAGAACCGGTGCTCACCGACAGCACCGGCAACCCGGCCTGCAAGGCGCCTCGGCACAGGTCCATGATACGTGGGTCGGGCAGGGTGTCGCTGGTCAGCAACAGGCCGGCCAGCGGCACGCCATTGATCGCGGCCAGGCTCACCGCGAGGATGATGTCGTCGCGATCGCCGGGGGTCACCACCAGTACGCCGGGTTTTAGCAATTCCACGGTGTTGCGCATGGTGCGCGCGCAAATGATGATGTTGCTCATGCGCCGGGTTTCGTAATCCCCGGCGTTGAGCACCTGCGCGCCCATCAGGTCGGCCACGTCGCGGGTGCGCGGGGCGTTGAGTTCGGGGCGGAAAGGGATGCAACCGAGCAGGCGGAAATCGCCGCTGCGCAACAGCGGCGAGTGTTCCTTGAGGCGTGCGGAAAACGCTTCCATGCTTTCGTCGGTACGGACCTTGTTCAGGATCACCCCGAGGACCTTCGGGTCCTTCGGTCCACCGAACAACTGGGCCTGCAATTCCACCCGGCCGGACAGCTCGGTCAGCACTTCGTTTTCCGGGGCCGACACCAGGATGACCTCGGCGTCCAGGCTCTTGGCCAGGTGCAGGTTGACCCGGGCGGCGTAACTGGCGTTGCGGGTCGGGACCATGCCCTCGACGACCAGCACGTCCTTGCCAATGGCGGCCTGTTGGTAAAGGGTGATGATTTCTTCCAGCAGTTCGTCGAGCTGGCCGTCGCCCAGCATGCGCTCGACGTGAGCCAGGCCCAGGGGTTGTGGCGGCTTGAGGCCGTGGGTCCGGGCCACCAGCTCAGTGGAGCGCTCCGGCCCGGTATCGCCGGGGTGGGGTTGGGCGATGGGTTTGAAAAAGCCGACTTTCAGCCCGGCCCGTTCGAGGGTACGCACCAGCCCGAGGCTGATGGAGGTCAGACCCACACCAAAATCGGTGGGCGCGATAAAAAAAGTTTGCATGCGGATTCTCTAAGGGTGCATGGCAAGGGCGAGGCTATAACTGCCGTCTACCGTCAATTCAGTCGCCAAGGTTATCGCTAACCGGGGCCTGTGCGCACCAGCCACAGTCAAAGGGCTGGCCTATTTTTTCAATGCGTTGCGCGGGGTCCAGCACCCAGGCACGGGACTGCCACGGTGGCTGGTGGCGCAGATGCTGGGTGTGGCCACAGGACAGCTCGGCCACCCAGTGTCCGTCTTCGTCCTGATGCAAACCCGTGACCGTCGGTCTGTTCGAGCAAGCCCGTTTGTCCGGGTTCCGTTCGCTTTCGGGCAAATCCTTGTTTAGACTTGTCCGTTCTTCATTCTTATGCAAAAGGTCTCGCCCCATGCTGATCGCCGCCAATAAGGCTGTCTCCATCGACTATACCCTGACCAACGACGCTGGTGAGGTCATCGACAGCTCTGCCGGCGGCGCTCCGCTGGTCTACCTGCATGGCGCAGGCAACATCATCCAGGGCTTGGAAAAAGCCTTGGAAGGTAAAACTGTCGGTGACGACTTGAACGTGACCGTTGAACCCGAAGACGCTTATGGCGAGTACTCCGCCGAACTGGTCAGCACCCTGAGCCGCAGCATGTTCGAAGGCGTGGATGAACTGGAAGTGGGCATGCAGTTCCACGCGTCGGCACCCGATGGCCAGATGCAGATCGTCACCATCCGCGATCTGGAAGGCGATGACGTTACCGTTGACGGTAACCACCCACTGGCCGGCCAGCGCTTGAACTTCAAAGTCAAGATCGTTGACATCCGCGACGCCAGCCAGGAAGAAATCGCTCATGGTCACGTCCATGGCGAAGGTGGCCATCACCACTGATTTCTGCGCTACGCTCAAGTGAACTGGAGAGGCGCCATACGGCGCCTTTTTAGTCGGTTGCTGTTAGCATCGTCCCAAGGCTGTTTCGAAAAGATATGCAAACCTGGAGTTCGTCATGAGTGCTTTTCACGACCTTAATCTGAAAGCCCTGGATGGTCAGGACCTTCCTCTGGCGCCTTTCAAGGGGCAAGTCGTGCTGGTGGTCAACGTCGCCTCCAAATGTGGCCTGACGCCGCAGTACGCTGCGTTGGAAAATCTCTACCAGCAATACAAGGCCAAAGGCTTCACCGTGCTGGGCCTGCCCTGCAATCAGTTCGCCGGGCAAGAACCGGGGACGGAGCAGGATATCCAAGCGTTCTGCAGCCTCAACTACGGCGTGTCATTTCCGCTGTCCAGCAAGCTGGAAGTGAACGGTCATGGCCGTCATCAGTTGTACCGCCTGCTGGCGGGTGAGGGCGCCGAGTTTCCCGGGGACATTACCTGGAACTTCGAAAAATTCCTGCTCGGCAAGGACGGTCGGGTGTTGGCGCGTTTTTCGCCACGCACGGCGCCTGATGATCCGGCCGTGATCCAGGCGATCGAAAAAGCGTTGGTCTGAAAGCCAGGCAGCAAACCCTGTAGCGAGGGGATGAATCACCTCGCCACAGGTCATGCGCCTGGCTTACGTTGGATTCAGCCCACCGAATGTCGATCATCTTGGCTACCTTCTGATCCTTGATCACCCAAATCAATAGTGCTACCCAGCACTGGGCATGCCACATATTATCGCCGTCATATCGACCTGCGACCTTGTCCCGTGGAGTGCCCCCATGCCTGCAAAAGCCTTGTTCAAACCCTTCCACCTCGGCACATTCGAGCTGCCGACCCGGGTGGTGATGGCGCCAATGACTCGTTCGTTTTCGCCCGGCGGCGTGCCCAATGCCAAGGTCGTCGAGTATTACCGTCGTCGCGCGGCGGCCGGGGTCGGCTTGATCATCACCGAGGGCACGACCGTTGGGCACAAGGCCTCCAATGGTTATCCGAACGTCCCGCATTTCTATGGCGATGCTGCGCTGGCCGGTTGGAAAAAAGTGGTGGATGCCGTGCACGCCGAAGGCGGCAAGATCGTTCCGCAGTTGTGGCATGTGGGCAACGTGCGACGCCTCGGCACCGAGCCGGATGCCAGCGTGCCGGGCTATGGTCCGACCGAAAAGCTCAAGGACGGTCAGGTGGTGGTCCACGGCATGACTCAGGCCGATATCGACGAGGTCATCGCCGCGTTCGCCCAGGCAGCGAAAGATGCCCAGAGCATCGGCATGGACGGTGTGGAAATTCATGGCGCCCACGGTTACCTGGTGGACCAATTCTTCTGGGAAGGCAGCAACCAGCGCACCGACGGCTACGGCGGTAGTCTGGCCAACCGTTCGCGCTTCGCGATCGAACTGATCCGTGCCGTGCGCGCAGCAGTAGGCGAGGGCTTTCCAATCATTTTCCGTTTCTCTCAATGGAAGCAGCAGGATTACACTGCGCGCCTGGTGCAAACCCCTGAAGCCTTGGGCGAGTTTCTCAAGCCGCTGTCCGAAGCCGGCGTGGATATTTTCCACTGCTCGACACGGCGCTTCTGGGAGCCGGAGTTCGAAGGCTCCGAGCTGAACCTGGCCGGCTGGACCCGCAAACTCACCGGCAAGCCCACCATCACCGTCGGCAGCGTCGGCCTGGATGGCGAGTTCCTGCAGTTCATGGTCAACACTGATAAAGTCGCGCAACCGGCCAGCCTGGAGAAACTGCTGGAGCGCCTGAACAATGATGAGTTCGACCTGGTGGCGGTGGGGCGTGCACTGCTGGTGGATCCGGACTGGGCGCAAAAAGTGCGTGAAGGCCGGGAACAGGAGATCTTGCCGTTCAGTCGTGAGGCGTTGATGACGTTGGTCTAAGCGATACCTGAACGGACGCTATCGCGAGCAGGCTCGCTCCCACAGTGGTTCTGGGTTGAACACAAGATATGTGTCCGCCGGAGATCGAATGTGGGAGCGAGCCTGCTCGCGATGGCGATCTAAAAAACACTGAACAACTCAGGGCACGGTCGGCGCAGCAGGCATCACCTGTTCACCCACACAAACCCCGCGCAACTGCGCCTCGAATTGCTCGATCACTGACGCCCAGCCCTGGCGGCTGGCATGTTGGCGGGCGTTGAGCCGCACGCAACGCAACGCCTCGCGCTCCTCCAGCAGCCAACGGGCTGCATCGCAGAACGCTTCCTCGTCCCCTGGCATCGCCAGCACGCCGTTGTAACCATGGCGGATGTGCTGCGCCGCCGCGGCTTGATCGTAGGCCACCACGGCCAGTCCGGATGCCAGCGCCTCCAATACGACATTGCCGAAGGTCTCGGTCAGGCTCGGAAAGACAAACACATCCCCTGACGCATAGTGGCTGGCCAGCGCTTCGCCGCGCTGGGCCCCACAAAAGATCGCACCGGGCAGTTGCTGTTCCAGCACGACGCGTTGCGGGCCGTCACCGACCACCACCAATTTCATCCGCCGCTGTGGGAAAGCGCTGCACAGCGTGTCGAAACTGCGCTTGAGTAGCCCGAGGTTTTTCTCCTGGGCCAGACGCCCGACATGGATTACCGCGATGTCGTCATCGCCCAGGCCCCAGGCCTCACGCAGGCTTGCCGAGCGTTTGACCGGATGAAACAGCTGACTGTCCACGCCGCGCGACAACAGCGCTACGCGTTCGAAATGGCGCCGTTCCAGTTCCAGGCGCTGGCTGAGGCTGGGTACCAGGGTCAGGGTGGAGCGGTTGTGAAACCAGCGCAGGTAATGGGTGAGCACACGACTTAACAATCCAAAGCCGTATTGCTGGGTGTATTGCTGGAAATTGGTGTGGAAGCCGCTGACCACCGAGATGCCCAGGCGCCGTGCCGCGCGCAACGCCGATAAACCCAGCGGGCCTTCCGTGGCGATGTACAGCACATCTGGACGATGACGTTTCCAGCGCCGCAACAGTTTGTGCACCGAAGCCTGGCCCCACTGCAAGCCCGGATACCCCGGCAGCGGCCAGCCCCGGCACAACAACTGATCGTCGCTGGCCTGGCGTGGATCGCCGGCCTGGCGCGGACGTATCAGTTCCACTTGGTGTCCGCGTGCGCGCAGGCCGTCGTACAGGCGGCCCAGGGTATTGGCCACACCGTTGATTTCGGGCGCGAAGGTCTCGGTGACGAGCGTGATGTGCAGGTGTGTGGTCATGACCCCAGTGTCGACCGGGGCCATTTCGTCATTGTGACGCGAGGATGATGGATTTGTGACCGCTTCAGCCCTGACGGGCCAACGCGGTCTCGGCGCCTTGCTCGCGCACCCAGAACAAGGTCGCCCCGGCCACTGCCGCCGGCATCATCAGGATGTTGACCACCGGGATCAGCAGCACCAGGTACACGCTGCCGCCAAAGCCCAGGCTCTGCCAGCGTTTCTCCCGCAGCCAGGCGAGCATTTCGTTCCAGCCCAGCTTGTGGTTGTCCGCCGGATAGTCGATGTACTGGATCGCCATCATCCACACGCCGAACAACAACCACAGCGGTGCGGCGACGATATTGATCACGGGGATGAATGACAGCACGAAAAGCCCCAAGGCACGGGGCAGGAAATAGCCGAGCTTGCGCGCCTCCCGGGACAATGTACGGGGGATCATGGCGACCAGTTCGCCCCAACTGAAGTCCGGAAAGTCGTCGGTGCCACGGATGACCACTTCGACTTTCTCCGCGAGAAAGCCGTTGAATGGCGCGGCGATGATGTTGGCGAGCATGGTGAAGGTGAAAAACACCATCAGTACCACGAGCACCACGAACAGCGGCCAGAGGACGTAGCTGAGGAAGCTCAGCCAATCCGGCAGTGACGGCATCAGTGTGTCGACCCACAGGCTGAATTGATGGCCGGCCAGGTAGATCAACCCGACGAACAGCACCAGGTTGATTGCCAGCGGCAAGAGTACGAACAAACGCAGGCCCGGGCTCAGGACCAGCTTGAGGCCCTCGCGCAAATATTGCGGGCCGGACAGGACGGGGGCGGGCATGACAAGCTCCAAGCGAAGGTGAACGCGCCGACCTTACCGGCTTTGCCCTGTGTGGGAAAGCGGCGACATGGCGTGTAACAAAGGTTTATGGAAAGGGGTGCCCTATTGAACGGTCGTCTGCGGATAGAGCTCACCTATGAGCTGGATTGTTAATCCGTATTTCCTTAATCTTCCCACCCTCGATACGCTGCACCCATTCTTTTTCAGGACTGTCGAACCCAAGCCTTCCCCAAGTGCATCAACGGTCCTTTTTTATTTGCGCCGCTCACCCCGGCGTTCCGGCCCGCAAGGTCCGGTCAACAGGAGCAGGTCATGTCTGAAGTGCGTCATTCGCGAGTGATTATTCTCGGTTCCGGCCCTGCCGGTTACAGCGCTGCGGTGTATGCGGCCCGTGCCAACCTCAAGCCACTGCTGATCACCGGCATGCAGGCCGGCGGTCAATTGACCACCACCACTGAAGTCGACAACTGGCCGGGCGACGTTCACGGCCTGACCGGCCCGGCGTTGATGGAGCGTATGAAAGAACACGCCGAGCGCTTCGAGACCGAAATCGTTTTCGACCACATCAATGCCGTGGATTTCGCCGCCAAGCCGTACACCCTGACTGGCGACAGCGCGACCTACACCTGCGATGCCCTGATCATCGCCACCGGCGCCAGCGCTCGTTACCTGGGCCTGCCGTCGGAAGAAACCTTCATGGGTAAAGGCGTTTCCGCCTGCGCCACCTGCGACGGTTTCTTCTACCGCAACAAGCCAGTGGCCGTGGTTGGTGGTGGTAACACCGCCGTCGAGGAAGCCCTGTACCTGGCCAACATCGCCAGCACGGTCACCCTGATCCACCGCCGCGAAACCTTCCGCGCCGAGAAGATCCTGATCGACAAGCTCAATGCCCGTGTCGCCGAAGGCAAGATCATCCTCAAGCTCAACGCGACCCTGGACGAAGTGCTGGGCGATAACATGGGCGTGACCGGTGCCCGCCTGAAAAACAACGACGGCAGCTTCGATGAGATCAAGGTCGACGGCGTATTCATCGCCATCGGCCACACCCCGAACACCTCGTTGTTCGAAGGCCAGCTGGAGCTCAAGGACGGCTACCTGGTGGTCAAGGGCGGCCGCGACGGTAACGCCACCGCCACCAGCGTCGAAGGCATCTTCGCTGCTGGTGACGTGGCCGACCACGTCTACCGCCAAGCCATCACCTCCGCCGGCGCCGGTTGCATGGCAGCCCTGGATACCGAGCGTTACCTGGACGGCCTGCAGAACGCTTCGTTCTGATCCGTCAGGCATGAAAAAACCGGCTTCGGCCGGTTTTTTCATGCCTGGATTCTGTCGGTGCCCCCTGTGGGAGCGAGCTTGCTCGCGATGGCGCCAGGTCAGTCGACATCGATGTTGACTGATACACCGTCATCGCGAGCAAGCTCGCTCCCTCAGGTTTTTTGTGTGGTCAGAAACACCGCATTTCAGGCGAGCTTCGCCAGGCATGTTTCCAGAATATCCAACCCTTCCTCCAACACCACCGCCTCGGTCGTCAACGGTGCCAGCAGCCGGATGATGTGCCGCGATTTACCGCTGGGCATCAGCAGCAAGCCCGACTCTCGCGCCAGGGCCAGCAGTTGCGTCAGTTGCGCCGATGCCGGGCTGCCGTCGGCGTGGGCCAGTTCGAGGCCGCGCATGGCGCCGACGCCGGTCAGGCGGCCCAGGTATGGCGTCAGGCCACGGCTGCGCCAGGATTCGTAGCGGCTGACGATCGCTTCTTCCTGTTGCGTGCCCCAGGCTTGCAGGTTCGCGTCGCTCATTTCGTCCAGGGTTGCCAGTGCGGCGGCGCAGGCGATGGGGTTGCCGGAATAGGTGCCGCCCAGTCCACCCTTGGGCAGGTTGTCCAGCAGCGCCTTGCGCCCCACTACTGCGCCGAGGGGCACACCGCCGGCGATGCTTTTGCCCAGCAGAATCAGGTCGGGCTCAATGCCCAGTCGCGAGAACGCAAAACGCTTGCCGGTGCGGCCGAAGCCGGACTGGATTTCATCGATGATCAGCACAATGCCTTTGTCATCGCAAAACTGCCGCAGGGCTTGGGCGAAAGGCACATCCATCGCCAGGAAACCGGCTTCGCCCTGCACCGGCTCGACGATGAAACAAGCGACGTCGTTCACGTCGATCTCGACGCTGAACAGCCGCTCCATGGCCTTCAAGGCCTCTGCGCAGGTGACGCCGTTGTCCTGGCTAGGGTAGGGCAGGTGATACACCGGTCCAGGCAGTACGCCGACTTTCTGCTTGTAGGGCGCGACCTTGCCGTTGAGATTGAGAGTGGCCAGGGTGCGGCCGTGGAACCCTCCATCAAACGCGATGACGGCGGTGCGGCCCGTGGCGCCGCGTACGATCTTCAAGGCGTTCTCCGCCGCCTCGGCGCCGCTGTTGGTGAGCATGCCACTGACCGGGTAATCCACCGGGACAAACGCCGTCAGGCGCTCCATCAGTTCAATGTAGGGGGCGTGGGGCGCGGCATTGAACGCGTAGTGGGTCAGTCGGGTGGCTTGTGCGCGGATCGCCTCGACGATGCGTGGATGGCAATGGCCGAGGTTCAACACGCCGATGCCGCCGACGAAATCGATGTAGCGCTTGCCGTCGGTGTCCCAGACCTCGGCGTTTTTGCCGTGGCTGAGGCTGACGGGATGCACGATGGAAATCGATTGGCTGATGGTTTCGCTGCTCATGGATGACGGCTCGGAGGAAGGAAAGATTTCCTGTATCTAAGCCGCGAGCAGAGGGGCCCGGCAAACGAAATAAAGTTGCCGGGTCAATCTTAAAAGTCGGGATGTGGGTAGGTGTTGGTCAGCAAGGATGAATGCGGCCCTTGTGGCGCGGGCATAAACCCCCTCACCACAAAAAGCCGGGCTCAGATCAGCGCCGTTGCAATGGCTGCGCGTCGAACTTCACACCCGCCAACCCATGGCCCATCAACGCCCGGATATTGCCGTGATCACTGCCCTCGGGCGTGGCCAGTACCGAACGATAGTGTTCGCCAAACGCCAGCAGCGCCTCTTCATCGCTCAAGCCCTCGAGCAGGGCCAGGCCCAGGGTCTTGCAGGAGCCTTCGTTCTGCCCGGCGGCGTTGTGCACGCCACCGTTGTCGAATGCTTGGGGCTGGTAGTCGTAACCGGCGGTGATAAAGGCCAGGGTGTCGGCGAAGACGTGTTCGCCACTCTTGAGACTGGCGCGCAGGGTGTTCAGGTCAGGCATCGGGTTTTCCTTTGGCGAACGCCGCTTGCTGTTCGGCGCTGGCTTCTTTTTGGTATTGGGCTTTCCACTCGGCGTACGGCATGCCGTAGACCACTTCGCGAGCGTCGTCGAGGCTGACCTCGATCTGGCGTTCATCGGCGGCGGCCTTGTACCACTTGGACAGGCAGTTGCGGCAGAAACCGGCGAGGTTCATCAGGTCGATGTTCTGTACATCCTTGCGGCTGTCCAGGTGGGCAACCAATCGGCGGAAAGCGGCGGCTTCAAGCTCGAGGCGTTGTTGATCGTTCATGGTGTTCTCTGGCGAACAGCTTCAAGCGGCGTGCTTCAAGCTGCGGGATGGATTGCTGTGGTGACAAGCTTACCGCTTGAGGCCTGCGGCTGAAAACGTGCAGCTCAGCGGCTCGCCGCAAGGGTGATCGACACCGACTCGGCAAATCGCAGTGCGTGGGGCTTGTCGACTTCGACCTCGGCATACAGCACCGACTCGTTGGCCATGACCAGGTCGAGCAATTCCTGGGTCAGGCGTTCGAGCAGCGCGAAACGGTTACCTTCCACATGGGCGATGATCGCCTTGGTGATAGTGCGATAGTTCAGCGCGTGGTCGATGTCGTTGTCACGCACCGCTTCCTGGGCGGCGTAGAGGATAGTCAGGTTGATCAGCACATCCTGCTTGTTGAGGATTTCATCCTCGTTGATACCGATGAAGGTGCGCAGGCGCAGGTCCTTGACCTTGATGCGCGCCATGGCGGGCTGAAGTTGTGGCATTTATTGGCTCCGTCGAATCAATTGCAGGAACTCCTGGCGGGTGGTGCTGGACTCGCGAAAGGCGCCGAGCATCACCGAGGTGTTCATGGTCGAGTTCTGTTTTTCGACACCGCGCATCATCATGCACATGTGCTGGGCTTCGATCACCACCGCCACGCCAGCGGCCTGGGTGACCTGCTGCACCGCGTCGGCGATTTGCCGGGTGAGGTTTTCCTGGATTTGCAGGCGGCGGGCGAACATGTCCACCAACCGGGCAATTTTCGACAACCCCAGGACCTTGCCCGTAGGAATATAAGCCACATGGGCCTTGCCGATGAAGGGCAGCAGGTGATGTTCGCACAGGGAATAAAGTTCGATGTCGGCGACAATCACCATTTCATCGCTGTCCGAGGCGAACAGGGCGCCATTGACGATCTGCTCGACGCTCTGTTCATAGCCGTGGCAAAGGTACTGCATGGCCTTGGCCGCGCGCACCGGGGTGTCCAGCAAGCCTTCGCGTTCCGGGTCTTCGCCCAGGCCGATGAGGATCTCGCGATAGTTCTGGGGCAGGGATAACGCCATGGGGCATCCTCGAAACAAGGCTATTTGACGTGCCGCCCGCCGTTGACGGTCAGGGTCGTGCCGGTGACATAGGGATTGTCCAGCAGATAACGCAGGCTCTGGTAGATCACTTCGCTGCCGGGTTCGATACCCAGCGCCGACTTGGCCAGGGCCTTGGCACGGTAAGCCGCGTCGTCTTCGGGATTGAACAGTAGCAGGGCCGGGGCGATACCGTTGACCTTGATGGCCGGCGCGTACTTCGCCGCAAACGACAGGGTCAGGCTTTCGAGACCGGCCTTGGTGGCGCAATAGGCGATGTGTTTGCTGCTGCCTTTGCGTGTCACATCATCGCTGATGTGCACGATATCCGCCGGGGTTGAACGTTGCAGCAGCTCGGCGCAATGCAGGTTGATCAGGTAAGGCGCGAGCATATGCACGCCGAACATGGCATTGAAAGCGTCCGCTTCGTCGCCCGGGGCTTCGGCCAGCCACGCCGAGGCGTTGTGCACGATGGCCCGCAGGCGTTGGGTGTGCTGCTTGAGCTGTTCGATAAAACTCAGGATCCCGGCTTCGCTGGATAACTCGGCGAACAGCACGGTCGCCCCCATGTCACGCAGCGTCTGCACGCCCGGGCGTTCGGTGCGGTAAGTGGCGATCACCGGTTGGCCGTCTTCGAGCAATCGCCGGGCGCAATGCAGGCCGACGCGCTGGGCGGCGCCAGTGATCAGGATCGGAGCGGTGGCGCTGGACATAGGGCGGCTCGGTTCACGGCAAGAGCGAAACTATAACAGCGACGCGGGGCGGGTCCTATGTACAAAGGTGAATCCAGTGCTGTCTTGTGGGAGCGAGCTTGCTCGCGATAGCTGTGTGACCGTCAGCGAAGATATTGAAGGTCAGGCCGCTATCGTGAGCAAGCTCGCTTCCACAGTGGCGGCATCAGTGATTCTGAGCCGCCGGCAACGTCCGCTGTGGCGCGCCGTTGAGCCAGTTCGCCAGCAGATGGGTCGACATCGGGATAAACAGGTAGACCATCAGCGGCGTCAGGATCAGCGTGCTGATGAACACGCGGCTCAACAAGCCCAGTTCGCCCAGCAGTGGCCCCAACAGGAAATTGAACAACAGCGACACGGGAAAAAACGCGAGCCATATGGCCACGGCTTGTTTCCAGCGCGGCGGACGCTGGCCAACGGTGCCAAACCAACCATCGATACCACGCACCCGGTGTTCGGAGGGGTGGGCGAACAGATCGCTGCCACGTCCCAGCCAGGCCGTGCGTGAGGCGGAATGTTCCCAGGTGTGCAGGGTCTGCTCGTCGGCGAAGCGGAAAATGATCTGGAACTCATCGTCCTGAGGCGGTGGTGCAAGTACACCGGAGCCCAGGTAGCCAGGAAAGTCAGTGGCCAATCGTTCGCCTTCACGCAACCAGGCGATCAGGTCCTGATAGCGTCCATTGGCGACGCGGCGGGCAACCATCAGGGTGACGGGTGAGGTAGACATCATGCATCTCCGTAAGACAGGCGCGGCACTCCGGGTAGGAGGTTCGCGGGGGACGCCCCGGGGTGGTGGGTAGCGTCTGGTCACCAAAAAACAGGCAAGGATTATTCCTGATCGAACGAAATACAACAAAACTGCATATCGGTAATGTTTCTTGTTGTCATCATATGACTCGGAGGGAGTAAACTGGGATCCAATTTGCCAGCCGGACTTGTCTGCCAAAATGAGCGTAATCACAGAAGATAACTTCGTTTTCCAGGCGTCGGGTGCCTTCAAGCGGGAGGATTTGTTCCCCATCCGCGAAGTGGCGCGCTTGACCGGTGTTAACCCGGTGACCCTGCGCGCATGGGAGCGTCGCTACGGTCTGATCCAGCCCACCCGCACCGAAAGCGGGCATCGCCTGTATTCCTTGGGCGATATCGAAAAGGTACGTAGCATCCTGGCCTGGATCGAGCGCGGGGTGGCTGTCAGCAAAGTGGGAAAGATCCTGGCGAAGACCGAGTCGGTGCAGCCGGTCTCTGTATTGATTTCATCGGAGCTGATAAGAGCCGACTACGCCCAGTGGCAACAACAGGTGGCGAACGCGGTTGGCAACTTTGACGATATAGAGCTGGATCGCATCTACGGACAGATTTTTTCCACCTACGCGGTCCCGATCATCTTCCAGGACATCCTGATGCCGCTCTGGCGACAACTGCTGCAACGCCAGCAGGAGTTCGGGCAAACCAGCGAATGGGTGTTCTTTGATGGTTTCCTGCGTTCGCGCATCATCCAACGACTCTTGTTCAAGCGCGAGGGCCATTCCCGACGAGTCCTGGTCAGCGCCATCTCTGGTCAATGTCGCGAACTCGAGTTGCTGCTCACGGCGCTGTTCTTGTCCAAGGCGGAAATCGGCGTCAGGGTACTGACGATCGGCCTACCGTTCGACGAGCTGACCCTGGTGTGCCAGAAGGTCCAGCCTTTGGCGCTGGTGCTGGTGTCCAATCATGCACCGGTTCCCGAGCTGCCCAAGCGCCTGGAAAAACTGGCCCTGAGCCTGGATTGTCCGTTGATGTTGGCCGGCGATGCGTCCGACCTGGCGCAGGACTGCCTGGCTGGATCGTCGATCGCATGTCTGGGCAATGAGGGGACCGTGATGCCCAAGCGCCTGCGTCAATTTCTGTCAGGCAACCTGGACACCTGAGCTAGAGATGCATGCTCGGATGGGTCAAGCGATGTTGTTGCAGGATGTATTGGCGCAAGCGTTCAGTCTCGTCCTGATCATTCTGACTCAGATGGTAGGCAAATAACCCTTGGGCCGTTTCCCGCTCGAAGGTGCCTCGCAACGAAATTCTCTCGTAGCCTGACGGGCTGAACCACAAGGCGAATTGCTTCGGTGGCCTGGTACGGCTGCGGCTTTCCAGCAACACGCCTTTACAGGACACCTCATGAACCCAGAGAGGTCCTGGCTGGTTCCTGGCATCTTCCAGCGCCACTGGCTCCTCAAGCACCAAGCGCCATGGGCGTACCTTCGGTCCGTCCTCATAGATACTCGGCACACCCAGGCGCAAGTGCATCGCATGGAATTCGTCTTCCACCAGATGCAACGGGAAGGTCATCTGCTGGTTTTCGAAATTGGCTTGCAGCGTGACCTGCTCATTTGCCGCCAGGCGTGTCAGCAAGTCACGGATCTGCGATCCACCGTTTACCAACAAGCTCGACGTGACATCCCGCTCATTCAACTGCGGGTTGTGCTGCATGGTCCGGATGAAATCCAGTTCATCCTGGGTCAGTAGGGCATCGCGCTGCATGGTCTGCTCGAAATGATGATTTACATTTTCACTGGTGATTGTAGTGACTGACCGTTAATTCGTGGTTTTGTTTGCGCCGTTCGTCGCCTCGAGCCGGGCAATCGTCTCCCGCGCTTCGGCCAGTTCCTTTTCCAACTGGGCGACGCGCTGTTGAGCCTTGACCTGGGTCGTGACGTCTTTCTGTACACCGACGAAGTAGGTGTGCCCATCCGCCTCGTTTTTTACCGTGGACAGAGACAACTCATTCCAGAATGGCGTGCCGTCCTTTCGATAATTGCGCAGTACCTCGCGGCAGGCGCCGCCGTCCTTCAAGGTCTTGCGAATGTGTTCGAGGGGAGGTTGGTCGCGATCACCCGACTGCAGGAACCGGCAATCCTGATAAAGGATCTCATCGCGGCTATAGCCGGTCAGCCGTTCGAAAGCCGGGTTCACATAAATCAGGATATTGTCTTCATCGCCTTCTTTTTCGGCGACGACAATCCCATCGTTCGAAGCATTGATGACCAGTTGCATCAGTTGCGCGTTGATCATGGAGAGAGTCCTTTGAACGTCCTTGTTGAAGCAGCATTCTAGAAGAAACCGTCTGGCTGTCCACTGGCCATTATGGGGCGCGGATTAAGAGCGATTCGCGCTCCCTGAAGGCGTAACTGTTACCATCTCGGTTCTTTTATTCAAGTTCAGGACCCGATTGATGAAAGTCGCCATCCTTTCCGGCTCGGTATACGGCACCGCCGAAGAAGTCGCCCGGCACGCTGCCAAGCTGTTTCGCGATGCGGGCCTCGAAGCCTGGCACGACCCTCGCGCCACCCTGGCGGATATCCAGGCATTCGGCCCACAGGCTTTGCTGGCGGTGACCTCTACGACCGGCATGGGCGAGTTGCCGGACAATGTGATGCCGTTGTATTCGACCCTGCGCGACCAGTTGCCGGCGTTGTTTCGCGGCCTGCCCGGCGCGGTGATCGGCCTGGGTGACGCCAGCTATGGCGACACCTTCTGCGCAGGGGGCGAGCAGATGCGCGAGCTATTCGCCGAGCTGGGCGTGGACGAGGTGCTGCCGATGCTGCGCCTGGACGCCAGCGAAAGCGTCACCCCGGAAGCCGATGCAGAGCCATGGCTCGGCCAGTTGATCGATGCCTGGCGTGGTTGACGCCGTTGGCCGGGCATCTGGGCTACCGCTGCGCTGACCCGCTCGGCCAGTAAGCTGGCTGCCAATGCAACTACCGGCCCCGCTGGAGCTGACTAGACTGGATTTCTTGTGTATCAAGTTTCTATGACGAAACTCATATAAATAATAAGAAACCAAGAGGGGCCGAGCCGTGAGCGTAGCACCCATCCAATCGACACTCAGCATCAAAGACCAGGTCAGTGCAGCCGAATGGCAAGCCCGGGTGGACCTTGCCGCCTGTTATCGGCTTGTCGCCCTGCACGGCTGGGATGACCTGATCTTCACCCATATTTCCGCCAAGGTCCCCGGAACCGAAGACTTCCTGATCAACCCATTCGGGTTGATGTTCCATGAGGTGACCGCATCGAGCCTGGTCAAGGTCGATCAGGCCGGCAATAAGCTGATGGACAGTCCCTACGAGATCAATCCGGCCGGCTACACCATCCACAGTGCGGTGCATGAGGTGCGTCATGATGTGGCTTGCGTGTTGCACACCCACACCGCTGCCGGCGTCGCGGTTTCGGCACAGAAACAAGGGGTGCTGCCGATCAGTCAACAATCGCTGTTCGTGCTATCGAGCCTGGCTTATCACGCGTATGAAGGGGTGGCCCTGAATCATGAAGAAAAAGCCCGTTTGCAAGCGGATCTGGGCGACTGCAACTTCCTGATGCTGCGCAACCATGGCCTGCTGACGTGCGGCGGCACCATCGCCGATACCTTCCTGATGATGTTCACCTTCCAGCGCGCCTGTGACATCCAGGTCCTGGCTCAGAACGGTGGGGCCGAACTGATTGCCATCGAGCCGCAGATCCTGGCTGGCGCCCGGGCGATGATCGCCGGGGTGACCAGAAGCGCCCAAGGCATGGGCGGCGCACTTGCCTGGCCGGCACTGCTGCGCAAGCTCGATCAGCAAGATTCGGGCTACAGGAGCTGATGCCAAATGACCCAGATTCCCCTGCGTATCTGGCGCCAGCGCGGCCAGACCTTCATGTTCCAAGGCCATGCCATCCATTACTGGGTGGCGGGGCAGGGCGAGCCGCTGCTGCTGATCCACGGTTTCCCTACCGCCAGTTGGGATTGGCATTACCTGTGGCAGCCGTTGGCGCAGCGTTATCAGGTGATCGCGTGTGACATGCTCGGTTTCGGCGACTCCGCCAAGCCTACGGATCATGTCTACAGCCTGCTGAAACAGGCCGATCTGCAGCAAGCCTTGCTGGCGCATCTGAAGGTGAAGCAAGCCGTGCATGTGCTGGCCCATGATTATGGCGACAGCGTGGCCCAGGAACTGATCGCCCGACATGGCGAGGCGCGCGTGCAAATCGCCAGCTGTGTATTTCTCAATGGCGGTCTGTTCCCGGAAACCCATCGCCCGGTCCTGGCGCAAAAACTGTTGCTCAGTCCCCTGGGTTGGCTGCTGGGGCGGGCGTTCTCCCGGCAAAGCCTGGTTAAAAGTTTTCAGCAGATTTTCGGCCCCAACACCGCCCCCACCGAAAGTGAGCTGGATGATTTCTGGAGCCTGGTGCAAACCCATCGCGGTCCGCGGATCATGCACAAACTCATCGCCTATATCCCCGAGCGGCGGGTGCAGCGTGATCGCTGGGTGCAAGCGATGCAGCGCGGCGAAGTGCCGATGCGGGTGATCGACGGAGCGTTCGATCCGATTTCCGGTGAGCACATGGTGGCGCGCTACGAGGCCTTGATTCCAAACCCGGACACCGTGCTGCTGCCCGACATCGGTCACTACCCGCACACCGAAGCGCCGGTGCAAGTGCTCAAGCATTACCTGGAATTTCGCGAAGCTATCGCCATGCCGAGCAGGCAAATGGCTTGTTCATGACGATTTAGCACTGCAGGAGCAGACTTGTGGGAACGGGCATGCTCGCGAAGGCGTCGGCATCCATCACATGGGTTGACTGAAAGACCGCTTTCGCGAGCAAGCTCGCTCCCACAGGATGACAACAGGCCTTCCTCTTGCGCTCCCCCAAAAACTATGTGGAGCCGGCTTGCGATAGCGGTGCTGCTGCCAGCAGGAAAATCGAATATGCCGCTGTGGCCTGGGCCTGCATCATCCCCCCACCTTATCGGCCACCATTCACTCTCAATCGTGTTGATTGTGACCGGCCGACTTGTGCCGGACACTCGTGGTCAATGTCCTGTCGGCCTGCTGGAGTTCTGCCATGAATGAGTCTGTGCGCTTCGAAGATAAAGTCGTGATCGTCACCGGAGCGGGCGGTGGCCTGGGGCGCGCCCATGCGCTGCTGTTCGCCAGGCAGGGCGCGAAAGTACTGGTCAACGACCTGGGCGGTTCGGCGCAAGGGGAAGGGGCCAATGCTTCGGCCGCGGACCGGGTCGTGGCCGAAATTCGCGAAGCCGGCGGCATTGCCGAGGCCAATCACGACTCGGTGACCGATGGCGACAAACTCGTTCAGAATGCGCTCGACGTGTTTGGCCGGGTCGATGTGGTGGTCAACAACGCCGGGATCCTGCGGGACAAGACCTTTCACAAAATGGACGACGCCGACTGGGACCTGGTCTACCGCGTCCACGTCGAAGGGGCCTACAAAGTCACCCGCGCCGCCTGGCCGCACCTGCGTGAGCAAAACTATGGACGGGTGATCTTCACGGCTTCCACGTCCGGTATCTACGGCAACTTTGGCCAATCCAACTACGGCATGGCCAAGCTCGGCCTGTATGGCCTGACCCGCACCCTGGCCATCGAAGGCCGCAAGAACAATATCCTGGTCAATGCCATCGCCCCCACCGGCGGCACCCGCATGACCGAAGGCCTGATCCCGCCACAGGTATTCGAACAGCTCAAGCCAGAACTGGTCAGCCCGTTGGTGGTGTACCTGGCCAGCGAAGCCTGCCAGGAAACTTCTGGGTTGTTCGAAGTGGGCGGCGGCTGGATGGGCAAGGTGCGCTGGGAGCGCAGCCTGGGGGCCGGCTTTGACCCGCGCAAAGGTTTCTCGCCCGAAGACGTCGCCGCCCATTGGCAGCAGATCTGTGATTTCGAAGATGCGGTACACCCCAATGACAACCTGGAAGCGTTGAAGGAAATGATGGCGAACCTGCAGCGCTACAGCATCTGACTTCGCTACCTCGCCCCGTTGCCGTCAGGCGCGGCAACGGTGGTCAGGGGAAGTATTTTTTCACCAGCGCCGCCAGGTTGGCGGCAGTCTCGATATCCATCACACCGTCATATTTCGCCTGCCGAAAGTGCAGCTGGAAGGCCCGCACCAGGCGCTGGAAACCCGCAGCGGTGGTGGCTGCCGAGGTGTCATAGCCATATTTCCTGAACAGCCCGAGCAGTTGCTCGCGGGTCGGCAATCCGTTGCATTGGTAGGCCTGCGTGTAGGCCCTTTGCGTCGGCTCATCGAACCAGGCGCCAATGCCTTTGGCGTACAACGCCTGCCAGGGAAACATCGGACCGGGGTCGCTTTTTCTGCCGGCAGCAATGTCCGAATGCCCCACCACGTTGACCGGGCTGATGTCGGGATAGCGCTCGAGGATGTTCAACGCCAGGTATTGGATTGCCTCGATTTGCTCGGGTTGATAAGGCGGGAAAGTAAATTGCCCTTGGTTGTCGGTGGCAAGGTTGACGATTTCTACGCCGATCGAGGTGTCATTCAAGTTATTGCGACCGCCCCAACTGCTCACCCCCGCGTGCCAGGCACGCTGGTTCTCGTCCACCAGATTGAAAATCTGCTGTTCCTTGAAACCTGCTTTCACATAGCTCGGATCGCTGATGTCCGGAATAAGGTAATGGGCGCTGACCGAAGCACCGGTCAATGCGTTGATAGAGGATGAAAAGTTAGCGGCGGTGTAATGAAAGACCAGGAAACGAACTCGGCTGTTATAACCTTTTATTGATCGATAGCTGCTGTAGTCGATTGGCGTCATAGAGAACTCACTGAAGTTTAAAGTCGAAGCAGAATGCGGCGACTGACTTTCAGCCTATCAGTGAATTTTTAACGGGCACGTAGTGGGTTTCTCGCTTTGTTGTAGGAACAGGCGTTTGGATATCTGGGAATTGATCATTAATGGAAGCAGGGTGTGTACGCCATTTCTTATGGCGAACTCTGGCGGTGATGTAGGGAGTGAGAAACTTTAGTTGCGGATAAGTCGGCATACTAAAACTGCAGTTTTAGCACGACATTACAGAGGCTGACTCGCGTCAGAATTCATGCGGTGTATCGAGGTTCGTTTAACGAATCCTTGATGTGCGCCAGCAAATAACCACACATAAAAAAGGCCGCTGCAAAAGCAGCGGCCTAAACATGACGTTGCAAAGGAGCTACAAATCAACGTCGGTGTACACGGGATGATGGATCGATACGCCAATCCATCCGAAGGACGGTGCGTCAGGCACGAGGGGAGCCATGACGACTTGTGCTTGCAGGCCCGTTGCTCTGCAAGCCCGGCCAGCATAGGGATCGAGCCCGCTGGGAAACAGCCCGGATCCGGACATGCACCTTTGCAGGGCGTGCAACAGTCAAAAAAACGCGATGAATATGCGCGGCGCTGATAGTCCATCATCCAGTCCGTTCATGCCCGGCGCAAAGGCCCGTACCGCAAGGCCTGTCATCCTTTCGAGGTACAGCACGAATACCTCCTTGGTGCGCTTATCGCCCATGGCGGGCGGCAGTAGGGTGAAGCCTCTGTCACTCACCGGGGAAGACGCATGACAACAATAACAATGCGCGCCATCTTCAAGCCGCAGGCGCTGGCCGTCGCGGTGGCCTTGGGTTGCTGTGCCCAGGCGCAGGCCGTTTCATTCAACATTGGCGAGATCGAGGGGCAGTTCGACTCCTCGCTGTCCGTGGGCGCGAGCTGGGGCATGCGCGATGCGGACAAGGACCTGATCGGCACGGTCAACGGCGGTAGGGGCCAGTCCTCCACCGGTGACGATGGGCGACTGAACTTCAAGAAGGGCGAGACCTTTTCCAAAATCTTCAAGGGCCTGCACGACCTCGAACTCAAGTACGGCGACACCGGTGTGTTCGTGCGCGGCAAGTACTGGTACGACTTCGAACTCAAGGACGAGAGCCGTCCGTTCAAGGACATCAGCGACAGCAATCGCAAGGAAGGCGCCAAATCGTCAGGGGCGCAGATCCTCGATGCCTTCGTCTACCACAACTATTCCATCGCCGATCTGCCGGGCACGGTGCGCGCCGGCAAGCAGGTGGTCAGCTGGGGTGAGAGTACCTTCATCGGCAACTCCATCAACAGCATCAACCCGGTGGACGTGTCTGCGTTCCGTCGTCCGGGTGCAGAGATCAAGGAAGGCCTGATTCCGGTGAACATGTTGTTCGCCTCCCAGGGCCTGACCGACAAGCTCACCATTGAAGGGTTCTACCAACTGGAGTGGGACCAGACGGTTGTCGACAACTGCGGCACGTTCTTCGGCAATGACGTGGTGGCCGATGGTTGCACCAGCGGCTACACCGTGGGCAGCCCGGCGATTGCGCCATTCGTACCACTGACCCAGGCGTTCGGCCAGGGCATTGAGGTGTCCAGCGAAGGGGTCGTTATTCCCCGCGGCGGTGACCGCGATGCACGGGATTCCGGCCAGTGGGGCACGGCGTTGCGCTGGCTCGGCGATGACACCGAATATGGCCTGTACTTCATGAATTACCACAGTCGCACGCCCACTGTTGGTACTACCACTGCCGGGCTCTCTACGCTGGCGGCCCTGCCAGGGATGATCGCGGTTGCCAACGGTATCTCTCCCGGCAGCGGTGCGGGCCTGGCGCAAAGCGTGATGCTGGGACGCGGTCAGTACTACCTCGAGTACCCCGAGGACATCCACCTGTACGGCGCCAGCTTCTCCACCACGCTGCCTACCGGCACCGCGTGGACCGGGGAAATCAGCTATCGCCCCAACGCACCGGTACAGCTCAACACCAATGACCTGACCCTGGCCCTGCTCAACCCGATTGCCGGTGGCGCGGCCTCACCTATTGCCACCTCGGCAGGTGCGGACAACACCGGCTACCGCCGCAAGGAAATTACCCAGGTCCAAAGCACCATGACGCACTTCTTCGACCAGGTACTGGGCGCCGATCGCCTGACCTTGGTGGGCGAGGCCGCGGTGGTGCACGTCGGCGGGCTGGAGTCCAAGGACAAGCTGCGTTACGGCCGCGATTCGGTCTACGGCCAGTACGGCTTCAATGGCGACACCGACGGCTTTGTCACTTCGACCTCCTGGGGTTACCGCGCCCGGGCGATTCTCGACTACTCCAACGTGATCGGTGGTGTGAACTTCAAGCCTAACGTGTCCTGGTCCCATGACGTGGCCGGCTACGGCCCCAATGGCTTGTTCAACGAAGGCGCCAAGGCCGTCAGCCTCGGCGTCGATGCCGATTACCGCAATACCTACACCGCCAGCCTCAGCTACACCGACTTTTTCGGCGGCGATTACAACGTTCTCAAAGACCGCGATTTCCTCGCGTTGAGCTTTGGCGTGAACTTCTGATCTGGCTGACAAGGAAAACCCTATGCGCAAGATGATTCTGCAATGCGGTGCCCTGGCCCTGAGCCTGCTGGCCGCGAACGTGATGGCGGCAGTCTCGCCGGATGAAGCGAACAAGCTGGGCACCACGCTCACGCCAATCGGTGCGGAAAAGGCCGGCAACGCCGATGGTTCGATCCCGGCCTGGACCGGCGGTATTCCCAAAAACGCCGGTGCGGTGGACAGCAAAGGCTTCCTCGCGGATCCGTTCGCCAATGAAAAACCACTGTTCACCATCACCGCTGCGACCGTGGACAAGTACAAGGACAAGCTGTCCGAAGGCCAGGTCGCGATGTTCAAGCGCTACCCGGAAACCTACAAGATCCCGGTCTATCCGACGCACCGCAGCGTGGGCCTGCCGCCGGAAATCTACGAAGCGGCCAAGCGCAGTGCGCTTAATGTGAACGCGATCAACGATGGTAACGGCCTGGCCAATTTCACTGGCAACCGCTACTACGCGTTCCCGATTCCCAAGAACGGCGTGGAAGTGCTGTGGAACCACGTTACCCGCTATCACGGCGGCAACTTGCGGCGGGTCATTACCCAGGCCACCCCGCAAACCAATGGCAGCTTCACGCCGATCCGCTTCGAAGAAGAAATCGCCGTGCCATTTCTGATCAAGGACGCCGATCCGGAAAAGGCCAGTAACGTGCTGACCTATTTCAAGCAGTCGGTCACCGCCCCGGCGCGTCTGGCCGGTAACGTATTGCTGGTGCACGAGACTCTCGACCAGGTGAAGGAGCCGCGCCTGGCCTGGATCTACAACGCCGGCCAGCGCCGTGTGCGTCGCGCTCCGCAAGTGGCCTACGACGGCCCGGGTACCGCCGCCGACGGCTTGCGCACCTCGGACAACTTCGACCTGTTTTCCGGCGCGCCGGACCGCTACGACTGGAAGCTGATCGGCAAAAAGGAAATGTACATCCCGTACAACAGCTACAAGCTCGATTCGCCAAACCTCAAGTACGACGATGTGATCAAGGCCGGCCACATCAACCAGGACCTGACCCGCTATGAATTGCACCGGGTCTGGGAAGTGGTTGGCACGGTCAAGCCCAGCGAACGGCACATCTACGCCAAGCGCCACATGTACTTCGACGAAGACAGTTGGCAGGCGGCGCTGGTGGACCACTACGACGGTCGCGGCCAATTGTGGCGGGTGGCCGAAGGTCATGCGCAGTTCTACTACGACCACCAGAACCCGGGCTACACCCTCGAAGCACTCTACGACATCATCGCCGGTCGCTACATCGCGCTGGGGATGAAGAACGAAGAGAAGCACAGCTACGAGTACGGTTTCGAAGCCAGGGCGGCGGACTACACGCCGGCGGCGCTGCGTTCGGAGGGGGTGCGTTAAGGACTGGCGGTTGGAATGACAACTGTGGCGAGGGGGTGAAATCCCCGCCACAGAGTGGTGCCTGGCTGAAGGAAATCATGATGACCGGCAGTGAACCTGCCGGTCATTTTTTATGGGCGCCAATCAACGCGCTGAATACTTCTCCAAAGGTGAGCAACACAGGACTAGGGTGATGAAACAATAATAAACAGGATCCTCGCACATGACCGCCATGACTCCGTGTCCGGATCGTCCTGGATTGTTGCCTCGCCTGTCCTCGACGCATGTACCACGGCGGTCCTTGAGCGAGCCTTTGCTGACCTCCGAGGCGCGGGTAAAACTGCTTTGCGCGCCGGCGGGCAGTGGCAAGAGTGCGTTGTTCGCCGAATGTTTCCTCCAGGCCCCCGCCGGATGTCGGCTGCACTGGCTGCCCCTGGGCGGCGCGGCGCTGGACACGCCGCAGATGTGCGAGCGCTTGGCGCATACCCTTGGCTTGCCCACGCTGGATGAAACCGGGCTGTTGGCGCATCTGGCGCGCTTGCAGACGCCGACCTGGCTGTTCCTGGATGATTATTGCCGGGTACCGAATCCCGAACTGGACCAGTTCCTGGACCGTCTGTTGAACGTCAGCAGTCCGGCGCTGCACTTGTGGATCAATAGCCGTCGCCGTCCGCACTGCAATTGGCCGCGTTTGTTGCTCGACGACGAGCTGCACGAGTTCGACACCCAGGCCCTGGTTTTCACCCTCGACGATGTCCAGCAATTGCTCCGTCATCTGCCCACTCCCCAGGCAGCCCGCACGGCCCGCGAAGTGATACAGCGCAGTGGTGGCTGGTGCGCCGGGGTACGCATCGCCCTGCTTGAACGCTGTGAATGGGCGCGCCGTCACGCATCGCCGGGGCGGCCAGGGACCTTGCATGATTACCTTGAGTACGAGCTGTTCAGCACGTTGACCCCGGACCTCGCGCAGGCCTGGCGCGTGCTGGCCCATTTACCGCGCTTCAATGCCCGACTTTGCGAGCACCTGTTCGGCGACACGGTGGGCGCCGAATGCCTGCCTTTGTTGCTGGACCTGGGGTGTTTTATCGAGCCGTGGGAGCAGTCTTGCGACTGGCTGCACATTTTTCCACCCCTGGCCCGCCTGGTCCGTGACGAGCCTTGGCCGCAGGGGCGCTCCTGGCATCGACGGGCCTGTCAGTGGTTTGCTGCCGAGCAGGACTGGCAAATGGCATTCGAGCAAGCCATGTTGGCTGAGGAGTTTGAGACCGCCGTCAGCTTTTTGCAGCACCTGAGCTTCGAGCACGTATTGCAGCGCAACAACGTCGTGCTGTTGCTGAACCTGCATGACCAACAAGGCGAAGCGTTGATGCTCGGCACGCCGCAGTCGGTCGGGTTGGTGACCGCCGCCCTGCTGTTCGCCGGGCGCTTCGATCAGGCCTCGGCGTGCATCGAACAACTGGCCAGGTTCGTGCCGCAACCCCAGGCTTGCCAGCAGCGACAGGTGCTGGCGCGCTGGCAGGTGTTGCGGGGGTGGCTGTTGCACCTCGCGGGTGATGGCGAGCCGGCACGCGAGCATTTCCTCCAGGCCCAGACCAGCCTGGATCCCGAAGCCTGGGCCCTACGGCTGCTTTGCCTGTCAGGGCTGACGCAGCAAGCGCTGCTCAAAGGTGAATTGGCTTCTGCCCAATGGATCAACCGGCAGGCGTTATGCCTGGCACGGGCCCATGGCTCGCTGGTATTTGAAGGGTTGCTGGAGTTGGATCACGCCCAGGTGCTGGAACAGCGCGGCGCTCCCCATCGGGCCGATCATCTGCTGGACGCAGTCCAGGCATTGCTCGATAGGCCAGGCCAGGATTTTTCCGCGTTGTCGGGGCGTATTGCCCTGCGACGCGGGCGCCTGGCATTGCGCATGGGGTTTGAAGAGTTGGCCGCCGAGCAGTTTCAAGCCGGCCTGGAAACCGGCCTGCACAGCCAGGACAAGCAAGTGCTCTATGGCTTTCTCGGTAAAGCGACCCTGGCCGCCAACCAAGGCGACTACGGCGAAGCGTTCATGCAACTGCGCGATGCTGAGCGGATCATGCAGCAGCGGCACATCCCCGACACGGTGTACCGCGGCGTGTTGCTGCAAACCAGCTGCCAGTTCTGGTTGCAGCAAGGGCGCCCGGAACTGGCCCATGAGGCCTTGACCCGCGTGTTGCGGCATTTTCACGGACCGCAGGCCAAGCATGCGCCTCCTGCGACACTGGAGTTGATTCCGCGCCTGGAATACCTGCTGGTGCTGACCGAGGTCTACTTGCATCGGGAGCGGGACCCGCAAGCTCGCCTGGAGACTATGATCGCCCAGGCGCGGCAGCTGGAAATGCATGGCCTGGAAACTGAATTGCAGTTGGCGCTGGCTGAAGTGGTCTGGTTGTCTGCCGACCGTGCCCAGGTTCACACGCTCATGCAGGAGGGCCTCAAACGAGTCGCTTGTTATCGGGCGCAGCAAGCGTTGTGTGAGTTGCGTTTGCGCCAACCCGACCTGTTGCATTGGACCCAGTCGGCCGCGCCCATCGAGCCGCTGGCGCCAAGCGCTGAAGAGACGTTGCTCAGTCACCGGGAACTTGAAGTGTTGGAATTGATTGCTCAAGGTCATTCAAACCAACAAATTGCCGAACAACTGTTCATATCGTTGCACACGGTAAAAACCCATGCGCGTCGGATACACAGCAAGTTGGGGGTGCAGCGGCGTACTCAAGCGGTGGCGAAGGCTAAAGTCATGGGGGTGATGAGTTAGATCGAGAATAACGAGTGGCGGTCTTTACGCGCTCTTACATTTGTCTCTTTACAGTAACGGGATTGGCTGATGTATAACTGAGCCGACGGATCGAGCAGGAAGTTCGACCATGACATGAAAAGGATGTTTATGAATACTCAGTTATTTTCTTCTTACTCTGAAAAACTGCTCGCATTGAAGAAAACTCGCGTGGATTTTGCCGTGCAGGTACTGTTGGGTCGCTATCTGGAAGCGCTGGGCGTCGACCCGTTCAGGAGTTATCTGAATACATTGGCGGACTTTCCAAATCCTCAAGTGGGCGCATCCGAAACCCTGTTCGATGAGGCGCTGGCCTGGGTTGAGAAACAGCAGGTGCCCAATTATGCGCAAGGCATCAGTAACGTTTTCAGCAAGCGTTATTCCTTTGCCGCGCAAGACCGTATCAAGTCGCTGGATTTAATCATGTTTGAAAAAATCGTAGCGGATATCGTCACCAGCCTGACGGCAAAACCGGCAATGGATTTATCCCGGCGTTCCATCAGGACTTTGTCCGTCGAGGAACTTCATGGCGCATTGAAAGTGCACTTGCCCGGGGTCGATCTGGATAAAGTCTACGTCACCGGTTTTGTAACCCATGACACCGGTGAGCGAGTGGTGTCATCTTCTCAAGCACTGATCGACTATCTACTGGAGCATTTCAGCAATAACGACATTCCCTATCACTGCAAAGGTGATCACCAGGCTATTTATATGGTCGCCTTCAGCGGTGAAGAACGTGATCTCCATCCACGGCTGGCGCCCGCTCACCTCAATGATTTATTGATCAGGATTGTCCCGGATTTGCTGATCTGATCCTGGACCTGCCTCATACCCCATCCGCCAACTCACGGCCCGGCTCGCCGCCAGCAATCGCTGCGCCGCCGGGCCGTTTTCATCGGCGTGGAACAGTGAGGTCGGACCGACGATGGTCATCACTGCGGTCACCTGGCCAACGGCATTGAAGACCGGGGCGGACAAGGCATCCACACCGGGCATCAGCAAGCCGTGTACGTGATGCAGACCGCGATGGCGGATCTGTTCGCACAGGGCGGCATAAATCTTGTCGTCGGCCAGGGCATGGCTGCTGGTGCCGCTCACTTCCTGCTCACGCAATCCGACGGTCTCGCGCTCCGGCAGATAGGCGCTGAAGACCAACCCTGTGGACGAGCTGAGCAGTGGTAATACCGAGCCCAGTTGGGTGACCACGGTTACAGCCCGCACGGCGGGCTCGATCCGCACCACGGTCGCGCCGTGGTTGCCCCACACCGCCAAAAAGCAGGTTTCGTTCAAGTCGTCGCGCAGCTCGGCCAAGGGCAGGGCGGCCACTTGCAGCACGTCCATGCCGTTCAACGCGGCCAGGCCCACGCGCAAGGCCTCACGGCCCAGGCCGTAGTGGTTGGTGGCGGTGTTCTGCTCGGCAAACCCGCTGGCGATCAAGGCCTGTAGGTACCGATGGACCTTGCTCGCCGGCATCTGCACGTGTTCGGCCAGGCGCGACAGTGACGTGGAAGGGGAGAGTTCGGCCAGGGCCTTGAGAATGTCGGTGCCGACTTCGGCCGAGCGAACTTTCTGTTTACCGTTGTTGGGCGGGTTTTCCATGGAAGCGCTGGGTCCAGAGGCGAGTGGGCGTCTTTATAGCTTGACGGTCGCTGCCTAGCAAATTACGTTATGCGTAATTGAATTACGATAAAAATAACCCGGTGCGCCTCAAGCTTCTTCATGGAGCTACGGGCCGCACTCAGTCCTGTATTCAGGAGGCCCCATGCACCTCGATTCCCCAGCGTCGGACCTGGCTTACCAATCAGGCTTCGGCAACGAATTTGCCAGCGAAGCGCTACCCGGCGCACTGCCTGTCGGCCAGAACTCCCCGCAAAAAGCCCCATACGGTCTCTACGCCGAATTGTTCTCCGGCACCGCGTTCACCATGACCCGCAGCGAAGCGCGGCGTACCTGGATGTATCGTATTCGGCCTTCGGCCAATCACCCGGCCTTCGTCAAGCTTGACCAACAGATAGCGGGCGGCCCGTTGGGTGAGGTCACGCCCAATCGCCTGCGCTGGAACCCTCTGGAACTTCCCGCCGAACCCACTGATTTCGTCGATGGGTTGGTACGTATGGCAGCCAATGCTGGCGCCGACAAACCGGCTGGCATCAGCCTTTATCACTACTGTGCCAACCGTTCCATGAAGCGGGTGTTCTTCAACGCTGACGGAGAATGGCTGATCGTGCCGCAGCTGGGCCGGCTGCGGATCGCCACCGAACTGGGCGTGCTGGAACTGGCGCCGCTGGAAATTGCAGTGCTGCCCCGGGGCCTGAAGTTTCGCGTCGAACTGCTCGATGCGCAGGCCCGTGGTTACCTGGCCGAGAACCATGGCGCACCGCTGCGCCTGCCGGACCTGGGGCCAATCGGCAGCAATGGCCTGGCCAACCCGCGGGATTTTCTGAGCCCGGTCGCTCACTACGAAAACCTCGCCCAGCCGACCACGCTGGTGCAGAAGTTCCTCGGTGAGTTGTGGGCCTGTGAACTGGATCATTCACCCCTCGATGTGGTGGCCTGGCACGGCACCAACGTACCGTACAAATACGACCTGCGCCGCTTCAACACCATCGGTACGGTCAGCTTCGACCACCCGGACCCGTCGATTTTCACCGTATTGACCTCGCCCACCAGCGTCCCCGGCCTGGCCAACCTCGATTTCGTGATCTTCCCGCCACGCTGGATGGTGGCGGAAAACACCTTTCGTCCGCCGTGGTTCCATCGCAACCTGATGAATGAATTCATGGGCCTGATCCAGGGCGCCTACGATGCCAAGGCCGAAGGTTTCTTGCCGGGCGGCGCTTCCTTGCACAGTTGCATGAGTGCTCATGGCCCGGACGGTGAGACCTGCACCAAGGCGATCAATGCCGAATTGGCACCTGCGAAAATCGACAACACCATGGCCTTCATGTTCGAAACCAGCCAGGTCCTGCGCCCGAGCCGTTTCGCCCTGGACTGCCCGCAACTGCAAACCGACTACGATGCTTGTTGGGCGTCGCTGCCTGTCACGTTCGACCCGACCCGGAGATAACCCATGACTCAACGTTCCCCTGCCCGTAGCTGGGTCGCCTCCGCCAACGGCCATGCCGACTTCCCCCTGCAGAACCTGCCGCTGGGCATCTTCAGCACCGACGGCGGCGCGCCCCGTAGCGGCGTGGCCATTGGCGAGCAGATTTTCGATTTGCAGGCCGCTTTGCAGGCGGGCCTGTTTGACGGCGCGGCGCGCGAAGCCGTCGAGGCGATGAAGGACGGCCAGTTGAATGCGTTCTTCGACCTGGGCCGCAGCGCCCGGGTGGCCTTGCGTGAACGCTTGCTGGAACTGCTGCGCGAAGACAGCTCGCTGCGGGGCAAGGTCGAAGCCCAGGGCGCGAAGCTGCTGGTCCGCGCAGCCGACTGCCAGATGCACTTGCCGGCCAAGATCAATGATTACACCGACTTCTACGTCGGTATCGAGCACGCGCAAAATGTCGGCAAACTGTTCCGTCCCGACAACCCGCTGCTGCCCAATTACAAATACGTCCCCATCGGTTACCACGGTCGCGCCTCGACCATTCGCCCGTCCGGCACCGATGTGCGCCGCCCCAAGGGCCAGACCCTGCCGGCCGGCCAGACCGAGCCGACCTTCGGCCCGTGTGCGCGACTGGACTATGAGCTGGAGCTGGGCATCTGGATCGGCAAGGGCAACGCCTTGGGCGAACCCATCGCTATCGGCGATGCCGCCGAGCACATTGGTGGTTTCTGTCTGCTCAACGACTGGTCGGCCCGGGACATCCAGGCCTGGGAATACCAGCCGCTGGGGCCGTTTCTGTCGAAGAGTTTCCTGACCAGTATTTCGCCATGGGTCGTGACGGCCGAAGCCCTTGAGCCGTTCCGTCGCCCGCAACCGGCGCGTCCGGAGGGCGATCCGCAGCCACTGCCGTATCTGCTGGACAAGCGTGACCAGGCTACTGGGGCATTCGATATCGAGTTGGAGGTTTTGCTGCTGACCGAAACCATGCGCGAGCAGAACCTGCCGGCCCATCGCCTGACCCTGAGCAATACCCGCTACATGTACTGGACCGTGGCCCAGATGGTCGCTCACCACAGCGTCAACGGCTGCCAGTTGCAGGCCGGTGATCTGTTTGGTTCGGGCACCTTGTCGGGACCTGAAAGCGGTCAGTTCGGCAGCCTGCTGGAAATCACCGAGGGGGGTAAAAAACCGATCGAGCTGGCTTCTGGCGAAGTGCGTAAATTCCTCGAGGACGGTGACGAAGTCATCCTGCGAGCCCGTTGCCGGGGTGACGGAGCGGCCTCCATCGGCTTTGGCGAATGCCGCGGCAAGATCCTGCCGGCGCGTTGAGGGGCAGGGCATGGAACTCTATACCTACTACCGTTCCACCTCGTCCTATCGGGTGCGCATCGCCCTGGCGCTCAAGGGCCTGGATTACCAGGCCCTGCCGGTCAACCTGATCGCTGTGCCTGGGGGCGAGCATCGCCAGCCGGCCTACCTGGCGATCAATCCTCAGGGACGGGTACCGGCGCTGCGTACTGACGAAGGGGCGTTGCTGGTGCAGTCGCCCGCCATCATCGAATACTTGGAAGAGCGTTATCCCCAAGTGCCGCTGCTCAGCACAGACCTGGCTGTTCGGGCTCATGAGCGAGGCGTCGCGGCGTTGATCGGTTGCGATATTCATCCGCTGCACAACGTCAGTGTGCTCAACAAGCTACGGCAGTGGGGGCACGATGAAACCCAGGTGACGGAGTGGATCGGGCAGTGGATCAGCCAGGGGTTGGCGGCGGTAGAGCAGTTGATTGGCGACCAAGGTTATTGCTTCGGCGCCGCGCCAGGGGTGGCGGATGTTTACCTGATTCCACAGTTGTACGCCGCCGAGCGGTTCAATGTGTCTTTGCAGGCGTATCCGCGGATCCGTCGCGTTGCGGCGTTGGCGGCTGCGCATCCGGCGTTCCAGCAGGCGCATCCGGCCAATCAGCCGGATACTCCTGCTTGATATCGAGGTTGGCCGATCCACTGCTATCGCGAGCAAGCTCGCTCCCACATTGATCCAGGTGTACGCAGATCAAATGTGGGGCGAGCTTGCTCGCGATAGCGATTCTACAGCCGACAAAAATGTGGGCCCCTTACAACAGGTCAATGCACAATCGAATTCGGCGGCAGATGCCCCAGCCGCTCCGTCAGCCGGATCCGCTGGATCGGGTCGTCGCTGAGCATCAGGGCGTGTTCAAGATCAAAGCGTTCGGCATTCGGGCAATCGAGCCGCTGGTACAGGCTGGCGCGGGCCAGGTAATCGGCGGCGCTGGCGTTGCCCAGTTCCAGCACCCGCTCGGCGTCGATCAGCGCCGCGATGTAATCATCGTTCGCCAGATGCAGTTGCCGAAGGTTGCGCGACAGGCGCTGGAGCATCTGCATCGGTTCGGCGGTGACCAGGTGCTCGGCCTTGAGCGGCATGTTCGCGCCATATTGGCGTTGCAGCAATTCCCGACAGTCATTGGGGTACAGCCGCCGGCCACCGCACGGGTCGAGTAGATGGTCGGCCCCGGGTACTTTCAGCAGGAAGTGGCCGGGGAAATTGACACCGACCATCGGAATTTCCAGGCCTCGGGCCAACTCCAGGGCTATCAGGCCCAGCGCCAGGGGCTGTCCGCGCTTGCGGGTGAGCACTTGGTTCAGCAACGCCGCACGAGGGCGCAGTGGCGTGAAATCGTCCTGGGCGAACCCCAGGTCATTGAGCCGTCGTAACAAGGGCTGGCCCAGCTCGCTGACCGGCAGCATCGGCAGGTCATGGCTGACCCGCTGCTGCAGCTCCTTGAAATCCTTCAGCAAGGCCGGTACGTCCACGTCGCGATCATGTTCGGCAGCGATCCACAACGCCGCTTCGAACAGCGCCGGTGGCGAACGGTGTAAACAGTCAAAAAAGGCTTGGCGCGGTTTCATCAAACTCTCCGGGCTATGCCTCGTTTTAGCTCTGCCTTGGATTTTCGTCCAGTCTCGGACAGACGCTGTTACAGGTTATGCCGAAATAGACTGACAGCCCCGGCGACTTATTCCGGCGTGCTCCAGCAAATTTCGACTGCACGCCTATACTGGCGAAACAAACAAAAGTGATTCGGGAGCCTTACGATGTTTGCTCTCATGCAAAGCTCCCGCCTTGAATCGCTGCACCTAAGCGTAGACCCGGCGACCGGGTTGAAGGCGGTGATTGCCATTCATTGCAGCCGTCCGGGGCCCGCCCTGGGAGGTTGTCGTTACCTTGCCTACCCCGACGACGAAAGTGCCGTGGTCGACGCCGTGCGCCTGGCCCAGGGCATGAGCTACAAGGCCGCCCTGGCTGGCCTGCCGGTGGGTGGCGGGGTGGCGGTGATCATGCGTCCGGCCCATGTCGAAAGCCGGGCCGCGCTGTTCGAAGCCTTTGGGCGCTGCATCGAGCAATTGGATGGTCGCTACATCACCGCCATCGACAGCGGCACTTCGGTGGCCGACATGGATTGCATCGCCCAGCAAACCCGTCATGTCACCAGCACCACGGCCTCGGGGGACCCGGCGCCCCACGCGGCGATGGGCGTATTTGCCGGCATTCGAGCCACGGCCATGGCCCGTTTGGGCAGCGATAACCTGGAAAGCCTGCGGGTGGCGATCCAGGGCTTGGGCAATGTCGGGTATGCCCTGGCCGAACAGTTGCACGCGGCGGGCGCCGAACTGCTGGTCAGCGACATTGACCCTGGCAAGGTGCAACTGGCGATGGAGCAACTGGGCGCGCACCCAATCGCCAACGATGCCTTGCTCAGCACTCCGTGCGACATCCTGGCCCCCTGCGGCCTGGGCGGTGTGCTCAATAGTCAAAGCGTGGCGCAACTGCGCTGCTCGGCCGTTGCCGGCTCGGCCCATAACCAGTTGAGCAACCTGCAAGTGGCTGATCAACTGGAGCGGCGCGGGATACTGTATGCACCGGACTATGTGATCAACTCCGGCGGCCTGATCTACGTGGCCCTCAAGCATCGCGGCGAAGAGCTGCCGACCATCACGGCGCACCTGTCCAAGATCGGTGCTCGACTCACCGAAGTCTTCGCCCATGCCCAGGCGGAGAAGCGCTCACCGGCCCGAGTGGCCGATGAGTTGGCGGAGCGTTTGTTGTATCGATAAGACATGTCGCCGCCTTCGCCAGTCGCTACAGGTTAATTGCATACGGCTGTAGGCGCGGGCAAAGGCGAGCGGTCATGGTCGGCTACCCTCAGCGATGGCGGCTTTGCCTTCCCGGGTGTAGGTCAGCACGAAATGCGCCGCGAGGCCGAAGATCAGCCCCCAGAACGCGGCAGCCAGGCCGAGGAAACTCATGCCCGACGCGGTTACCAGGAATGTGAACAGCGCAGCTTCCCGTTGTTTCTCATCGGCCATGGCGCCGGTCAGGCCGGCACTGATCGCGCCGACCAAGGCCAGGCCGGCGAGGGATGCGATCAGCTCCTTCGGCAGTGCGGAAAACACCGAGGCCAGGGTCGCACCAAAGATGCCCAGCAGAATGTAGAACACCCCGCAGGCAATCCCGGCGATGTAGCGTTTGTCGCGGTTTTCGTGGGCTTCGCGACCGGTGCAGATCGCTGCGGTAATAGCTGCCAGGTTCAAGCCATGGGAGCCGAAGGGTGCCATCAAGACGGAGCCAATTGCAGTAACCGAAATGATTGAGCGCGCCGGCGTGGTATAGCCCGCGGTGCGCAATACCGCCATCCCCGGTACGTACTGGCCGGTCAGGGTCACCAGTGCCAACGGCAGGCCAATGTTGATGATCGCGTGCCAGCTCCATTGAGGGGCGATGAAAACCGGGTGGGCTACAGCGATGGTGATCGAATTGCTGTTGAGCTCACCGAGCGCGGCGGCCACCGCGCAGCCGACAATCAGTACCGACAGAATCGCGTAGCGTGGCGAAAAGCGTTTGAAGATCAGGTACGCCGCGATCATCGCCAACACCAACGCCGGTTGCAGCTTGATCGAAGTGAACAGCTCGGCGCCAAAGCGAAACAGAATGCCGGCGAGCATGGCGGCGGCGATGCCTTTGGGCAGGCGATTCATTAGCTTGTCGAATGCTCCGGACAAACCGACCACGGCAATGATCACCGACGCCACCACATAGGCGCCGATGGCCTGGGGCAAGGTGACGCTGGGCAGCATCGACACCAGCAACGCCGCGCCAGGTGTCGACCATGCGGTGATCACCGGAACCCGCAGGCGCCAGCTCAAGAGCAGGCCGGTGACCCCGCTGCCGATGGAAATGGCCCAGATCCACGAAGACACCACGTCGTTGGGCAGTTGCGCTTGCTTGGCCGCCTGAAACACGATGATCAGCGGGCCGGCATAGGAAATGATCACGGCGATAAGGCCCGCAATCACGGCTGACAGGGATAGATCCTTTCTGAGTGTGTCCATGATGTCTCGACTTGGCGCGGCAGGTCGCGCGGTGATCAGGGATGAGTTGAGTCGATTGATTCGATTCTATATCAGTGTATTTGAAAGGATTGAGTTGATTCAATCTGAGAAAGGGTTGTTTTGTCTGGGTGGCCGTTTATTTTTTATTAACTATATGATTTATATAAATATTATTTTTTAGTTGTTTTTATTGTGCCCGATGCATGTGATTGCAGATCGACTCAATCGATTCAATTTTTAAGCCTGATCGATTTATTTAGCGTCTTGCCCCCTGTGATATGCTGCGGATATTCATCATTTCTACGATGGCAGCGAGCATTCATGTGGGTTCCCCAGCTAAGCGAGTTCAACCAGCCGATGTATTTGTCGATTGCCGATGCGTTGGCGCGCGATATCAGCGACGGTGTGTTGAACGAAGGTGATCGCCTGCCCACTCTGCGGGAGCTGGCCACCACTCTGAATGTCACCCCAGGCACCATCAGCCGGGCCTATAGCGAGGCCCATCGGCGTCGGCTGGTGCAAGGGGAGGTGGGGCGCGGCACTTATGTCCTCGGCCAGAAGCTGCGGGAACAACCGGCAAGCGCCAGCGTCGTGCCGCTGAATCTGGGGCAGGCCGAATTGCTCGACCTTTCCATCATCAAGCCGTCCAGCGAAACCTTGGAGCACTGGTTGCGCGACGCGCTGGTGGGCATGGCCAAGAGCACTGATTTCGCTCGGGCCCTGGATTACGCGCCGGACGGCGGTCATCCGGCGCATCGCGAAGCGGGCGCGCAGTGGTTGCGTCATTGGTTGCCAGATGCGCAATGGCAGCAAGTGGTGATCACTGCCGGGGCCCAGCATGGTTTGATGGTCGCAATGAGCGCCTTGACCAGCGCCGGTGACTTGGTGCTTTGCGAGGAGCTTTGCTACCCCGGCATCATTTCCCTGGCCCATGGTCTTGAGCGGCGCTTGCGTGGCGTGCCAATGGATGATGAAGGCATCATTCCCGAAGCTCTGCGTGAGCTGTGCCTGCGAGAGAAGCCGGCGATGCTGGTCTGTGTAGCGACCTGCCAGAACCCGACGGCGGCGATCATGTCGCAAAAGCGTCGGGCCCAAATAGCGGCACTGGCCGAAGAGTTCGATTTCATCATCCTGGACGATGACATTTACGGCTTCCTTGCCACCGATCCTTCGATCAAGCCGCTCGCGGCATTTGCGCCGGAGCGTTCGGTGTACCTGACCAGCTTGTCGAAGTCGATCATGCCGGCGCTTCGCATCGGCTATCTCTATAGTCCGCCGAAATTGCTGTCACGCTTGACCTCGATGGTGCGTAGTAGCGTCTGGATGCCGTCGCCATTGACCGCGCAACTGGCCAGCAATGTGATCACCGAAGGCCTGGACAAGAAACTGGTCCGTATCCAGCGCAACGAGGCCGCTGGGCGACAAGCGATTGCTCGGGAAATCTTTGCCAATGTCGAGCTCAAGGCCCAGCCCTATTCGTATCACCTCTGGTTGACGCTGCCCGAGCCCTGGACCAGCGATGAGTTCGCCATGCTCGCCCGGGCCAACGGTGTGTTGGTGCTCAGCGGCACTCAGTTCCAGGCTGAACGCTCCGGCAGCACCCGTTGTGTGCGGTTGGTATTGATGTCGCCCACCAGCCAGGACGAACTGCGTTTTGCCCTGACCAAACTGGCCAGCCTGATCGATTCCGACCCGCGCCGATATTACTAAAAAAGATCGCAGCCTCCGGCAGCTCCCACAGGGAATTACACCGTGTGGGAGCTGCCGGAGGCTGCGATCTTTTGGTTATTCGTCCGACGGATTGAGCAATTCGGACAAGGCGTCCGGCTGGCTCTTGAATGCCTTGGCAAACACATCGCGATTCTTCGCCATGTAGATCCCGGCTTCCTCCACCTGTTGCTCACTCAGCGATGGAACGGCTTTTTGCAACACCTCGGCCAGTAATTCGGCGAGTTCCAGCATTTTGTCATGACGGTCAGCTTCGGCTTTATCCATGAACAAGCGCTCCAGATCTCGGCTGCTGCGGTATACCACTTCGACGGCCATTCACCACCTCACATGCCTTCACGTTGGTTGTCTTTGCGACTACTGTATTTATATACAGGCAAAAGAATAAGCGAATCCTCTGCCTTTGGATAGTGGCTTTTTAATGTAGACCGGTTTTGAGGTTTGTCGCAGGAGCAAAGTGTCGGATGCCAGCTCATTGCCATCTCACTTTAGCCGCTGGCCTTTTTTCTGCATGCAGAACAACCGTCACGTCCAACCCGCATCATTTGGTCAAGTCGACCTAAGGAAACTACATCGTGAAAATCAACTGGGCCGAGACCCTGCGTCAGAACGTGCATCAGCTTGCCGAATCCCTGGGCAACCTGTTCGTCGAGACGTTCCACTACCTGGCGTTGTTCGCCATTGGCGCGGTGACCGCGTGGGCGGCGGTGATGGAATTCCTGCAGATGATCGAGGCGGGGCACATCAAGATCGATGACATCCTCTTGCTGTTCATCTACCTGGAATTAGGGGCTATGGTCGGGATCTACTTCAAGACCAACCATATGCCGGTGCGGTTTCTGATCTACGTGGCGATCACGGCGCTGACGCGCCTGCTGATTTCCAACGTCTCGCACCACAGCCCGCCGGACCTGGGGATCATCTACCTGTGCGGTGGCATCTTGCTGCTGGCGTTTTCGATCCTGGTGGTGCGCTACGCCTCGTCGCAATTCCCCTCGGTCAAGATCGAGCACCCGCACCGTAAGGTTGGCGCGGGCTCCAGTGAGCATGCCGAGGTGGAGAAGGGCGAAATCTAGAGGCCGGCAGCGGAGGACGCCGAGCCCTGTAAGTGCGGTGGTGGTAGCTTGATGTTGTCACCGCCGGTCATGGCTTCGAGGATTGCCACGGCGCTGTGACCCTGTTCGATGGCGATGCCGAACTGAATGCTCTGCACCAGGCGTTTGAGCCGTTCCGGATCGTTGCGCTGCTGGGCACTGATCATGCGCTTGGCGACGACGCGTCCGGTCTTGGACAGGGTCAGCATAATGCTGCCATCCAGGCCCTGGATGCTCAGGTTGATTTGATAGTGCGGCGCGAAAGCGTCGGTAATGATCTGAAAAGGGTTGTCCATGATGCGTCACCGCTTGATTGAACGTGCAGTTGTTGACCGGCCATGATCGGGATTAGTTCGCAACACCGGACCATCGGCCATTCCATGATCGTGTCCATCTCAAGGTTGCAGGGCCGGGCAGGCAGACAGATCAAGGACCGCTGCCTGCGCGAGCACCTACAGAGTGTTAGCAAGGGGCATGCCGGAAAAACTGTCGGACAATGATCGCGGCGTTTGAGCGGCGCACGCTCTGGAATGCGCTTGTCGCGGCTGCCCGTTTCGGGGCAAGAACGCACAGATGTTCGTAGACGGTGCAGGGCGAGAAGGGGATTTGCGGGGATAAGCAAGGCGAGGCAACTCCCGACCTTAACAGCGCTTTTGCTCGTTGTCCGGCTTTATTTGCAAATCAATATTTATCTTTTTGCAGGGGTTGAATTGTTCTTCCGCCAGCCCGACTCTGTACTCAAGGGGCCGTTGCATCAACGTCGATGGCCCCCGGCGAGCTAGCTGAAATAAGGGATGAACTATGCAAATCCAAGTCAACAGCGATAACCATATTCAAAGCAGCATCCGACTGGAGGAGTGGGTACGTACTACCATCGAAAGCACGCTCGAACGTTATGAAGAGGACCTGACACGGGTCGAGGTTCATTTACGCGATGAGAACGGCGACAAGCCTGGTCCCCATGACCTGCGTTGCCAGCTCGAGGCTCGGCCAAAGGGCCATCAGCCGATTTCCGTGACGCACAAGGCCGATACGCTGGAACTGGCGATCGAAGGGGCGGCCACCAAACTTGAAAACGCCCTGGAGCACTTGTTCGGCAAGTTGCGTGGCAAACGTGCTGTCGTTGCGGCACCGAGCGATTCTGTAGCCTTGGCCGATGCGATGCTGGAAGAAGAATTCCTGGAGAACGAACGGGCTTCGCTTCACGGCTGAAACCTCATTCATTAATAAATTCCTGACTGAAAACGGGCCTGCAACTGCAGGCCCGTTTTGTTTTTGTCGATCCGGTGTGGTGAGCAAGTGAGCGGTGCCTGGAAGCAGGCGATCAATGTGGGGGCCAGCCTGCTCGCGATGGCGATCGCCGGGGCAGTACCGTCCTAGCGCAAAAACGCCTGCCGATACTCCCCGGGCGTCGCGCCCAGGGCTTGGCGGAAACGATTGGTAAAATGACTGGCGCTGGCAAATCCACACGCCAACGCCACATTGCCCAGCGGTTGTGACGTGCTGCGCAACAAGTGCCGCGCGTAGACCAGGCGCCTTGCCAATACATACTGGTGGGGCGGAAGTCCGAAGCTTTCGCGGAACATCCGTGCGAAGTGATATTCGGACAGCGCGCACAACGCCGCCAATTGCCCGAGGCTGATGGCGTCGGCCAGGTGGCTGTCGATGTAGTCCACCAGCAGCCGTCGCTGGTGAGCGGCCAGGCCGCCCTTGAGGCGCAGACCTTGGCGTAGGCCAACCTGGCTGAGCAGCAGATGGTTGAGCAGCTCATGGGCCAGGTTGGTGGTCAGCAGGCGTTCGCCGGGTTCGTCCCAGTTCAGCGCGATCAACTGGCGAAAGCGCTGCGCCTGTTGCGGGTCGTCGAGGAACGTCGCCTCGCGCAGTTGTGCCTGCCGTGGTTCGCGGTCCAGCAACGTGACGCAGCCGAGGGCGAATCGTTCGGGGCTGAAGTACAGGTGAGCGAGGCGAATGTCGCCGTTGATGACCCAGGCCGATTCATGCCCGGCGGGCAGGACGCAGAGTTTGTCCGGAGCCCCGGTGGTGTCCGGCCGTTCGCGGCGAAACGTGCCGGTGCCGCCGGCGATGTAGCACGACAGCGTATGGTGGGTCGGCGCCTCGTAGTCCTGGGCATCGTGATGATTGCTCCACAAAGCGGCCGCCATGCCGTCCCCGAGCTCGGCGCTGTGCTCCAGACGAGCATTGGGCGAGCTGTTGAGGGCTTGGAAGACTTGCAGGGTCTGCAGTGTGGACATGATCGGTTCTCTCCAACGCTTCGCATCCTACTCCGTCGATCAGCCTATGCCAGCCTGCAAGCCGACAAAACCGCAAGTTTACGCAAGCGCCGGTGGGGCGGCGGCGTGACACTGGACGCCATTGTCAGGAGTCATCGCCATGAACCTCTCGTTGTACCTGCTTACCGTACTCATCTGGGGCACGACCTGGATCGCGCTGAAACTGCAATTGGGCGTCGTTGCCATCCCCGTATCGATTGTCTATCGCTTCGGCCTCGCGGCCCTGATTCTGTTTGCGATGCTCTTGCTCAGCCGCCGCCTGCAGGTGATGAACCGGCGCGGCCATTTGATTTGTGTGGCCCAGGGCCTGTGCCTGTTTTGCATCAACTTCATGTGTTTCCTCACCGCCAGCCAATGGATTCCCAGCGGGTTGGTCGCTGTGGTGTTTTCCACCGCCACGCTTTGGAACGCCTTCAATGCCCGGGTATTTTTTGGCCAGCGCATTGCGCGTAACGTGCTGCTGGGCGGTGCCCTGGGGCTGCTCGGGCTGGGGCTGCTGTTCTGGCCGGAGCTGGCCGGCCATAGCGCGAGTCCGCAGACACTGCTCGGGTTGGCCTTGGCGCTGCTGGGTACCTTGTGTTTCTCGGCGGGCAACATGCTCTCGAGCCTGCAACAGAAGGCCGGCCTCAAGCCGTTGACCACCAATGCCTGGGGCATGGCTTATGGCGCGACGATGTTGGCGGTGTGGTGCGCGTTCAAAGGCATCCCGTTCGACATGGAGTGGAACGCACGTTACCTCGGCTCGTTGTTGTACCTGGTGATTCCGGGTTCGGTGATCGGCTTTACCGCTTACCTGACGCTGGTGGGGCGCATGGGCCCGGAGCGGGCGGCGTATTGCACGGTACTGTTTCCGGTGGTGGCGCTGAACGTCTCGGCATTTGTCGAAGGCTATCAGTGGACCGCGCCGGCGTTGGTGGGATTGGTCCTGGTCATGCTGGGTAACGTGCTGGTGTTTCGCAAGCCGCGACCAGCGACAGCCAATGTGGTCTTGGGCGCTCGCTGACTCGAAAGCAATGGCAGGCCCGCCCGACAGGGCCTGCCAGGTGGGTTATTTCCAGACCTGCGGGTTGACCAGGTTCTGCGGTCGCTCGCCCAGCAAAGCGCTGCGTAAGTTATCCACAGCAAGGTTGGCCATGGCTTCGCGGGTTTCGTGGGTCGCCGAGCCGATGTGGGGCAGGGTCACGGCGTTTTTCAGCTGGAACAGCGGTGATTCGGCCAACGGCTCTTTCTCGTAGACATCCAGCCCGGCGCCGCGGATACGGTTGTTCTGCAAGGCATCGATCAGCGCCGGTTCATCCACCACCGGGCCCCGGGAAATGTTGACCAAAATAGCGCTGGGTTTCATCAAGGCCAGTTCTCGCTGGCTGATCAGGTGACGGGTCTTCTCACTCAATGGCACCACAAGGCAGACAAAGTCCGCTTCAGCCAGCAACTGATCCAGCTCGCGAAATTGGGCGCCCAACTGGTTTTCCAATTCGGTCTTGCGGCTGTTACCGCTGTAGATAATCGGCATGTTGAACCCTAGCCGACCACGCCGGGCAATGGCCGCGCCGATATTGCCCATGCCAACGATGCCCAGGGTCTTGCCGTGTACATCGCTGCCAAACAGTTGCGGGCCCACCGTCGCCTGCCATTGCCCGGCCTTGGTCCAGGCGTCCAGTTCAGCAACGCGCCGGGCGCTGCTCATCAGCAAGGCGAAGGCCAGGTCGGCGGTGCTTTCGGTGAGCACGTCGGGGGTATTGGTGAGCATGATCCCGCGCTCATTGAAGTAAGCCAGGTCGTAGTTGTCGTAGCCCACCGACACGCTGGACACCACCTGCAGGTTCACGGCGCTTTGTAGTTGCTCACGGCCAAGCTTGCGGCCGACCCCGATCAGCCCGTGGACGTGGGGCAAGGCTTCGTTGAATTGCGCGTTGATGTCGCCGTTCGACGGGTTCGGCACGATCACGTCGAAATCCTGTTGCAGGCGCTCGACCATCTTGGGCGTGATACGGCTAAAGGCAAGTACGGTTTTTTTCATCGCGGAAGGCTCATCGGGCAAGGAATACCAAGCACGCTAACATTCCTGGCGAGGGTTAGGCGAGAGGGGGCGTGATCTGTGATGGTTTTCGATTTTGTGGCTACAGCAATTCCTCTGTGGGAGCGAGCTTGCTCGCGATGGCGTTGCATGGGTCACATAGCGGCAGCTGACAGACCGCTATCGCGAGCAAGCTCGCTCCCACAGGGGCTCTACTTCAACCTTTGGATGTCTACGCCGCCCGCAGTGAAATAAAGGCGTAGTTGACCGGTACTTCAGTGACCACGCGCGCGCCGCTGGCCAATACCTGGCTGGCGATGTCATCGCCGGACAGATGGAACTGCCATTCACTGGTTTGTTGCGCCAACGGCTGCGAACGGAGCTGGTCGAGGGCCGCGGTGAAGGCACTCATGTCTGGCAGATAGGCGGTAAACCCGTCGCCCTTCAGCGCAGTGGTGTGAATACCCAGCGCTGCGCAGACGCGCTCCTTGACCTGGATGTCTTCACGATCAGCCTGGCGCGAGCGCTCGATCAGCCGTGCCAGCTCCTGATCGACCAGCTCACCGCCAAGGATCAGTTGCGGCCCAGTCTCCCAGGATTCTGGCGGGCATTCTTTCACGGCGATATTGAGCGGGATGTGGGGGTTGATTTCCATCGGATAAATGCGGCACACCAATGGCCGGCGCTCGTAGATGCGGCACAGGTTTTCATCGTCAAGATTCCGGCAACGACCGGTGTTATAGGCGGCGAAAGTGATCGCCACGCGGGCGTCAGTGCTGCCGCTGTGGACCACCGCCGAACGGCGCTCGGCGTGTTCGCGTTGCGCCGCTGGCAGGCCGAGGCCGTTAGGCAGGAAGGCTTCCACCAAGACAATTACCTGGCCGCCATCGTCCGCCCACATGCGGGCCTCGTCGAGGGTCAGGGGAACGTGGTGATCGGTGCAGCACTTGCCGCACCCTACGCAGGAAAACGTTGTGTTCATTGAGCGACCGATGGGAAGGCTGAAAGACGGCGACGGAAACACGCCGATCAGCTGTTGCAAAGCAAGTTATGCGCCATTCACCGGGCACTATCGGTCGGGCGGATCGAGTCCCACTCGGTGACATAAGCGGTCTTGGTTTTCTTGCGATAGAGGCACAGCTCGGTGCCACTTGCGCCTTTCATGTGTTTTTGCGGGTACCGGCCTTGCAGCAGCAACGCGGTGTAACCGACACGGTCGTCGAATTGCGCGGCAGTGCCTACCGGCTCGGCGTCTTTCAAACTGCTGGCCTTGAGGCAACTGGCGAGTACGGCTCTATCGTGGGCTGCCCAGGCGTCGGGGCTGGAAGCGTAGGCCTGGGAGGCCAGGGCAGTGAGGCCAAGGAGGATCAGGATTTGGGGTTTCATCAGCCATGTCCTTATTCTGGGAAGCCAGGGCAGGAGTATGCCTGAATTGTGCCGGGCGACGATCGATCCCAGGTCGCCCGGGATCGATCGGGTGCGCCTTAGTGGCCTTGCTCGGCGACGGCTTTGGCTGCCGTGATCAGGCACTTGGTCAGTTCCGGCGAGGAGAACTTGGTCAGCACCCCGTTGGCACCGGCCAAGCGGGCCTTTTCGCTGTTCATCGCGCTGTCCAGCGAGGTGTGCAGCAATACGTAGAGGTGAGCGAAGTCCGGGGTCTCGCGCAGGGTCCGGGTGAGGGCGTAGCCGTCCATTTCCGACATTTCGATGTCTGAGACGATCAGGTTGATCTGTTGGTCGGTGCCTTGCAGGTCGAGCAGGCACTCGATGGCTTCCTTGGCGCTGCGGGCCGTGTGGCATTGCAGGCCCAGGTTGCGCAGGGTGTACACCGATTGTTGCAGCGCCACCTGGCTATCATCGACCACCAGGATCCGGGCATTACCCAGCACCTCGGCGTCTTCCATGCTCAACTCGGTGGGCGCGGTTTCGATCTGTGCCGGGGCGATACCATGGATGACTTTCTCGATGTCCAGCACCTGCACCAGCGTGCCATCCACCGAGGTCACACCCGTGATGAACGAGCGCACACCGCCGGAACCATAAGGTGGAGGTTTGATGTCGGTGGTCAGGCAATGCACGATCTTGCTCACTGCCTGCACGTGCAAACCCTGCTTGGAGCGGCTGACATCAGTGACAATCAGGCAACCGCCGTCCGGATCTTCCAGTGGTCGCTCGCCAATGGCGCGGCTCAGGTCAATCACCGACAGCGAAGTGCCGCGCAGGGTCGCGATACCTTTGACGTGCGGATGCGACTCCGGCAGCTTGGTCAGTGGCGGACAGGGGATGATTTCGCTGACCTTGAGCAGGTTGATCGCCATCAGCTTGCCGCTGCGCAAGGTAAATAGCAGAAGCGAAAGTGAATCTGCGCGGGCTTTGTTGGAGGACATAAAAACCTTCTGTGGAAAAAGGTGGGGCGAGCGCTGGGATCGCCAAAACAGCTTGTGATATTGGGTTATCGACTTGTCGGGGGCAGGCTTTAGGACGAAAACTGTCGACGGCCGGGATCGTTGTAACAAGGTCCTCATGAAGAGGTGGCTTTTGTGGCGAGGGAGCTTGCTCCCGCAGGAGTGCGAAGCACTTCTCTTGATTTGCGGCGGGGCATCGAATTTTACGACCGCTGTGCGGCCGAGCGGGAGCAAGCTCCCTCGCCACAGGAGAGCGCTGCGCTGTTACTTGAGCCCCAACCGCCGGGCCATTCGCCCCAGATTCGCCCGATCCAGCCCCAATTCTCGGGCGGCGCTGGCCCAGTTGTGCTGGTGACGCTCCAGGCTGGCGCCGATCAGCCTGCGCTGGAAGTCGTCCACCGCGTCGCGCAAGTCTCCCGTGAGCCCTTGCGTGACAGGCGCAGGGCCGGTGGGCGAAGACGCTGGGTTTTCCTGCGCGGCTTGAGGCAAGTCCAGATCCTGGGCGCTGAGGCTGAGGATCTTCGGGCGCACCGCGCACCTGCCCAAGGCTTTCAAGGCGCTGCGGCCAATCAAGTGCTCCAGTTCGCGCACGTTGCCCGGCCAGTCGTAGGCCAGCAGCGCGGCCTGGGCGTCGCTGCTCAGGCGCAGGCTGCCCAGGCCCATGCGCGAACGGTTCTGTTCCAGGAAGAAGCCGCTGAGCAGCAGCACGTCCCGCCCGCGCTCACGCAGCGCTGGCACTTGCAACGGGTACACGCTTAAACGATGGTAGAAGTCGGCCCGATAACGTCCGTTGCGCACTTCCTCGGCGAGGTCGCGGTTGGTGGCCGCGATCAGCCGTACATCGACCCGGTGTTCCCTGTCCGAGCCCAGGCGTTGCAACTGTCCGCTTTGCAATACGCGCAACAGCTTGGCCTGGACGGTCAGCGACAGTTCGCCCACTTCATCGAGGAACAACGTGCCGCCATCGGCCAGTTCGAACTTGCCGCGTCGGTCGCTCGTGGCTCCAGTGAACGCGCCGCGTACGTGGCCGAAGAGTTCGCTTTCCACCAGGGTATCGGGCAGTGCGGCGCAGTTGAGGCTGATCAGTGGCTGTTCGGCGCGCAGGGAGGCCGCATGGATGGCTTGGGCGACCAGCTCCTTGCCAACGCCGGTTTCGCCGGTGATCAACACCGTCAAGTCACTGCCACCCACGAGTTTGATTTCTTCCACCAGGCGCTTGTGGGGCTTGCTCTGGCCGACCATGTCGCGCTGTTGCTGGCCGCTGGCCTGGCGATAGATCTCGGCTCGTTGGTGTTCGTCCTCGGCTTTCAAGGCCAGGCGTTCGATGCGTTCGGCGGCGCTGACGGTCGCGGCGGCGAGGCTGGCGAAGGCTTGCAGGGCGCTCAGGTCGATGGGTTCGAAGCGTCCCGGATCCAGCGAGTCGAGCGTGAGCAGGCCCCAAGGGCGTTCATCGACGAACAAGGGGCAGCCCATGCAGTCGTGAACCTCCAGATGCTCATCGAGACCTTCAACCAGCCCGTCGTAGGGATCGGGCAAGTGGCTGTCGGCCGCGAATCGGGTGGGGTGCGGGGTGGCCAGCAGGGCTTCGAAGCGCGGGTGTTCGCTCACCCGGAATCGTCGCCCAAGGGTATCGGTGCTCAGGCCGTCCACTGCCAGCGGCACCAGGCAATCGCCGTCCAGGCGCAACAACGCCGCCGCGTCACAGGGCAGCAGGGCGCGCAAGGCACCGAGCAGGCGCCGATAACGCTCGCCTTCAGGCAGTTCTCGGGAGAGATCGGCCACCAGCGGCAGCAGCGAGGTCAGCAGGGAAGTTGCAGTCATAATGACTCCATGTAGTCGTAAAGACTATAAGCCCCGTCGTGTCCTTATGACTACGATGTTTTTAACTTATTGATATTAAACATGAAAATTTATGGCATGGAATCTGATAAGAGCTACGTACTGTTAGCTGTAATACGTCAGGAGTCACTCTATGCTCAGTCGAGAAGAACGCGCCATCATTCGCTCCACCGTTCCATTGCTGGAAAGCGGTGGTGAAGCGCTGATTACTCACTTCTATCGCATGATGCTGTCCGAATACCCGCAGGTGCGCCCGCTGTTCAACCAGGCTCACCAGGCCAGTGGCGACCAGCCCCGTGCGCTGGCCAACGGTGTGTTGATGTATGCCCGGCACATTGACCAGCTCGACCAACTGGGCGACCTGGTGGCGAAAATCGTCAACAAGCACGTTGCCTTGCAGATCCTGCCAGAACATTACCCGATTGTCGGCTCGTGCCTGTTGCGGGCGATTGCCGAAGTGCTGGGCGAAGAAATCGCCACGCCTGAAGTGATTGCAGCCTGGGGCGCTGCCTACAATCAGTTGGCCGATATTCTGATCGGTGCCGAAACCGGCATGTACGACAAGAAGGCTCAGGCGCCGGGTGGCTGGCGGGGCGAGCGCGAGTTCATCCTGGTGGATAAGGTGCAGGAAAGCTCGGAGATCACCTCGTTCTACTTCGAACCAGCGGACAAAGGGCCGATTCTGGTGGCCGAACCGGGCCAATACATTGGCATGAAGTTGATGCTCGATGGCGAGGAAGTGCGGCGCAACTATTCGCTGTCGGCCCTGGCGGACAACGGTCAATACCGTATCAGCGTCAAGCGTGAGGCCGGTGGACGGGTGTCCAACCACCTGCATCATCACTTCCAGGTTGGCAGCAGCATCCAGCTGTTCCCGCCGTCCGGGGATTTCTACCTGACGGACAGCGACAAGCCGCTGGTGTTGATCAGTGGCGGTGTCGGCATCACTCCGACCCTGGCCATGTTGCAGGCGGCGCTACAAACCGAGCGGCCGGTGCATTTCATACACTGCGCGCGCAACGGCCGTGTCCATGCTTTCCGCGACTGGATCGATCAGCTGGCCGAGCGGCACCCGCAGCTCAAGCGTTTCTACTGCTACGACGAAGACGACGGCTTGAGTCCGGCGGCCGACAAGGTGGGACTGCTGAGCCAAGAGCAACTGGCACAATGGCTGCCGGAACAGCGTGACCTGGATGCCTACTTCCTTGGGCCAAAGGGTTTCATGGGCGCCGTCAAACGTCACCTCAAGGCCTTGGGCGTGCCGGACCAGCAGAGTCGCTACGAGTTCTTCGGCCCGGCGGCGGCGCTGGAATAAAAGCAGCGACGCGCCCGGAAGCCGGGCCGCCTTCATCGCGAGCAAGCTCGCTCCCACATTAGCTCCGGGGCGCTTGGAAGATTGGCGTTCAGCACAAAGCCCCTGTGGGAGCGAGCTTGCTCGCGATGACGCCGGCAGGCTCGATACCTCTCTAACCGACTCCCCTTGGCGCGCAAATTAATCCGCACTTAACCCTCTTGCTGTTTATTCCCAGCCAATGTTGCCGACAGTGGCTCGTTCACTGTCATGGTCAGCGTGTAGACTTCGGCCATCCGATAGCGCGCCGAGTATCGCAAGGCTGCGCGTCAATCCATGCCTACAAAGGGAAACGCAATGAGTGAGGAAATGCTGCGCTTGGGCCGTGAGCGGCGCTATCTGGTGTTGCTGGGGCTGATCTGCCTGGCGCTGATCGGCGGTGCGTTGTACATGCAGGTCGCCCTCGGCGAGGCGCCTTGCCCGCTGTGCATCTTGCAGCGCTATGCGCTGTTGCTGATCGCGATTTTCGCCTTCATCGGCGCAGCCATGCGCACCCGTCGCAGCCTGACGATTTTCGAAGGCCTCGTGGTGCTTTGCGCCTTGGCTGGCGTCGCTGTGGCAGGGCATCACGTGTACACCCAGTTCTTCCCGGCGGTCAGTTGCGGCATCGATGTGTTGCAACCGATTGTCGATGACCTGCCTCTGGCGAAGATCTTCCCGCTGGGCTTCCAGGTCGATGGCTTTTGCTCCACCCCATACCCGCCAATCCTCGGGCTGTCCCTGGCGCAATGGGCGCTGGTAGCCTTCGTGCTGATCGTGGTGCTGGTGCCGTTGCTGGTGTCTCGTAACCGCAAACACCTTCGCTGAAACACGCAAGCAAGCGCCCCGGTTTCTCTTCTTGAGCGCCGGGGCGTTTTGCGTTTCAGCGTTGGGTGGGATCGGCCTTGATCCGGGGCAAGAATAGCCTGCGACAATGTGCGACATGTTGTCACACATTTTGCCTCTCAACTGCCGGCCAAGCGTTGATAGGCGCCTCATCCTGTAACAAAAAAACCGCCCGAACTGCTCCGATTGTTCAAACTTGCCCTGCGCGAAGCAGGCATTTTTAACAGCGCAGCGTCAGGCGGCCCAACCCCCGAAAAATGGGCCCTTTCCAGGAAAATAACCTCAGGGTACCCCCTTCGAGCTGTCTAAATCGGGCGTAGTAGGCCTATGTTTTTTGGGGTTCTTGTTGAGAATGAATTTCGATAAGATGCCGTCCTGTTGCGAGAACGGCCTGAGATTGTTGCCGGATCGGATAAAAATTATTTCGGGATGAGACATGGTCTACAGCGCCTCAGCTCACTACAATCGCCCGCACCGATTTTCCGACCCGGCTCAGGCTTGAGCACGAGGTGGTCGAAGGGCGCCAGCGCCCCATGCGACCCCAGGTGTCGGTGCCTCCAACTACCCGCACCAAATGGAATTGGGCTTGAACTAGGCCTTTGACCAACGAATAAGAACTCACTGCTGGCCCAGGATGTGTCGAACGGTGTCTGACTGACGTTCGATGGGCAGCCCTTATTCAATCCAAGAAAATGCCAACCCTTGGCAGGGTGAAGTGTTGGCGATCAAAACCCAACTGCATTGCGCAAGCTGCTTTAGAGGTCGTGAGATGAGTAAAAACAGGTACCCCCGATTACTAGGCTTGTTGCCGCTGCTCGGCACGTTGCTGCTGGGAGGCTGCAACATGACCTTGCTCGATCCCAAGGGCCAGGTCGGCCTGGATGAACGAAACCTGATCATCACCGCCACACTGCTGATGTTGCTGGTCGTTGTGCCGGTTATCGTCATGACCTTCCTGTTTGCCTGGAAATACCGCGCATCCAACACCAATGCCACGTACACGCCGAAGTGGTCGCATTCGACCAAGATCGAAGTGGCGGTGTGGACGATTCCGGTGCTGATCATCATTGCCCTGGGTTACGTCACCTACAAGTCGACCCACGCCCTGGACCCGTATCGTCCGCTGGAGTCCGACGTCAAGCCGATCACCATCGAAGTGGTCTCCATGGACTGGAAGTGGCTGTTCATCTATCCGGAACAAGGCATCGCCACCGTTAACAAAATCGTGTTCCCGGCCCACACGCCGATCAACTTCAAGGTCACCTCCGACACCGTGATGAACTCGTTCTTCATCCCGGGCCTGGGCGGCCAGATCTACGCGATGGCGGGCATGCAGACCAAGCTGCACCTGATCGCCAACCAGAACGCCGAACTCGACGGTATCTCCGCCAACTACAGCGGCGCGGGTTTCACCGGCATGAAGTTCAAAGCAATCGCCACGACCCAGGAAGATTTCGACGCCTGGGTCAACGATGTGAAGAAGGCACCTAAACAGCTTGAAAAAGCTGAATACGAAGCCCTTTCCAAACCGAGCCAGAACAACCCAGTCGAACTCTACTCGTCGGTTACGCCGAACCTGTTCCAGACCATCATCGACAAATATGAAGGGATGAATCCGGGCAAGCCGATGCACCACGAGAAGAACGAAAAGGAAGTGGCTCACAACATGGAAGGGATGGACATGAGCTCGCATTCAGCTGCCGGGGCAGAGGAGTAAACGATGTTTGGTAAATTAAGTTGGGAAGCGATCCCGTTCCACGAGCCGATTGTCATGGTGACCCTCGCCATCATCGCGCTCGGTGGCCTGGCGTTGTTCGCGGGGATCACCTACTTCAAGAAGTGGACCTACCTGTGGACCGAGTGGCTGACTTCGGTCGACCACAAGAAAATCGGCGTGATGTACATCATCGTCGCCATGGTCATGCTGCTGCGCGGTTTTGCCGACGCCATCATGATGCGTACCCAGCTGGCCATGGCCACCGAGGGTTCGCCTGGCTACCTGCCGCCTGAACACTATGACCAGATCTTCACCGCTCACGGTGTGATCATGATCATCTTCATGGCGATGCCATTCTTCACCGGCCTGATGAACCTTGCAGTGCCGCTGCAGATCGGCGCGCGTGACGTGGCCTTCCCGTTCCTGAACTCCCTGAGCTTCTGGCTGCTGGTATCGGGCGTGGTACTGATCAACCTGTCCCTGGGCGTTGGCGAATTCGCCAAGACCGGTTGGGTTGCCTATCCGCCGCTGTCGGGCCTGCAATACAGTCCGGGCGTGGGGATGGATTACTACATCTGGGCGCTACAGCTTTCCGGGTTGGGTACGACGCTGACGGGGGTCAACTTCCTGGCCACCGTGGTGAAAATGCGTACCCCGGGCATGAAGCTGATGGACATGCCGATCTTCACCTGGACCTGCACCTGGGCCAACGTACTGATCGTCGCTTCCTTCCCGATCCTGACCGCTACCCTGGCACTGCTGACGCTTGACCGTTACATGGATTTCCACATTTTCACCAATGAACTGGGTGGAAATCCGATGATGTACGTCAACCTGTTCTGGGCCTGGGGTCACCCCGAGGTGTACATCCTGATCCTGCCGGCGTTCGGGATTTTCTCCGAAGTCATCTCGACCTTCTCCGGCAAGAAACTGTTCGGCCACCACTCGATGATCTACGCCAGCGGCGCGATCTCGGTGCTGGGCTTCATGGTCTGGCTGCACCACTTCTTCACCATGGGTTCGGGGGCCAGCGTCAACGCCTTCTTCGGCCTGGCGACGATGCTGATTTCGATCCCGACGGGGGTGAAGCTGTTCAACTGGCTGTTCACCATCTATCAGGGCCGCCTGCGTTTCACCAGCCACGTGATGTGGACCCTGGGCTTCATGGTGACCTTCGCCATCGGCGGCATGACCGGCGTACTGCTGGCCATCCCGGGTGCTGACTTCGTGCTGCACAACAGCCTGTTCGTGATCGCGCACTTCCACAACGTGATCATCGGTGGCGCCGTGTTTGGCTACATCGCTGGTTTCGCCTTCTACTTCCCGAAAGCGTTCGGCTTCAAGCTGCACGAAGGCTGGGGCAAGGCAGCGTTCTGGTTCTGGATCACCGGCTTCTTCGTCGCGTTCATGCCGCTGTATGTACTGGGCTTCATGGGCATGACCCGTCGCCTGAACACCACCACCAACCCTGAGTGGGTGCCGTACCTGTACGTCGCCATGTTCGGTGCGGTGATGATTGCCGTCGGTATCGCCTGCCAGCTGATCCAGTTGTATGTCAGCGTGCGCGATCGCAACAAGCCAGAGAACATGTGCGAACACGGTGACCCGTGGAATGCCCATACCCTGGAATGGTCGACCTCTTCGCCACCGCCGTTCTACAACTTTGCCGTGCTGCCAAAAGCGGACGTCATCGACCCGTTCACCGAAGCCAAGGAAAACGGGACCGCGTACCCGGTCCCGGCCAAGTACGAGCCGATCCACATGCCCAACAACACTGCCACCGGTGTGGTCATGGGCGCGCTGCTGACCGTGTTCGGTTTCGCGATGATCTGGCACATCTGGTGGCTGGCCATCGCCAGCCTGGTCGGCACCGTGGTGTATTTCGCGATCCATGCCGCCCGTGACGATCAGGGCTACATGGTGCCGGTGGATGTCATCGAGCGCATCGAAGCCGAGCAGCACAAACGTCTGGTAGCGGCCGGGAAAGTCCCAGCCACCGCCACCCGTGTTGAAACCTCGTTGGAACAGGCTTAAACCATGTCGAACTTAGTGACCACTGTTGGACACGCCCATGGTCATGACCATGGGCACGATGACCATCACCACGACTCGGGCGAGATGACCGTATTCGGTTTCTGGCTCTACCTGATGACCGACTGCATTCTGTTTGCGTCGATCTTCGCAGCGTACGCGGTGCTGGTTAACAACGTCGCCGGTGGCCCATCGGGCCACGACATCTTCGAGTTGCCGTACGTACTGGGTGAAACCGCGCTGCTGCTGTTCAGCTCGATCACCTACGGCTTCGCCATGCTGGCGTTGTTCAAAGGCAAGAAAACCCAGGTACTGGGCTGGCTGGCCATGACCTTCCTGTTCGGTGCCGGCTTCATCGGCATGGAGATCAACGAGTTCCACATGTTGATCTCCGAGGGCTACGGCCCTAACCGCAGCGGCTTCCTGTCCGGGTTCTTCACCCTGGTCGGCACCCACGGTCTGCACGTGACCAGCGGCCTGATCTGGATGGCGATCATGATGTACCAGGTCCAGAAAAACGGCCTGACCGCCACCAACAAGACGCGCCTGAGCTGCCTGAGCCTGTTCTGGCACTTCCTGGACGTGGTGTGGATCTGCGTATTCACCGTTGTTTATCTGATGGGGACCCTGTAAATGGCTAACGCACATTCCCATGATGGCCACGACGCCGGCCACGGCAGCGTCAAGTCCTACGCCATCGGTTTCATCCTGTCGGTGATCCTGACCGTCATTCCGTTCGGCCTGGTGATGTACCCATCGCTGCCCAAAAGCCTGACCCTGTGGATCGTACTGATCTTCGCCGTGGTCCAGGTACTGGTGCACCTGGTGTACTTCCTGCACCTGGACCGCTCCGCCGCCCAGCGTAACAACGTGGTCGCGTTTGTCTTTGCCGCGATCGTGATCGTCCTGCTGGTAGGCCTGTCGTTGTGGATCATGTTCAGCATCCACACCAACATGATGGCGCACTGAGGAAAATCCGGATGTCCCTGAAGCACTTTATCCAAATCACCAAGCCGGGGATCATTTTCGGTAACGTGCTTTCTGTGGCAGGCGGTTTTTTCCTGGCCTCCAAGGGGCATGTCGATCTGGCCATCTTCCTGGCGGCGATGATCGGCACGTCCCTGGTGGTGGCGTCCGGTTGCGTGTTCAACAACTGCATCGACCGCGACATCGACATCAAGATGGAGCGCACCAAGAACCGCGCGTTGGTCCAGGGCCTGATCCCGGTGCAACTGGCCCTGGCGTTCGCCACGGTGCTGGGCGTGGCCGGCGTGGCGCTGTTGTACTGGGTGGCCAACCCGTTGGCGGCGCTGTTCGCTGTCATCGGCTTTGTCATCTATGTCGGCTTCTACAGCCTGTACCTCAAGCGCAAGTCGGTTCACGGCACGCTGGTGGGCAGCCTGTCGGGGGCGATGCCGCCGGTGATCGGCTACGTCGCCGTGAGCAATAGCTTCGACATGGCGGCGCTGACGCTGCTGGTGATGTTCAGCCTGTGGCAGATGCCGCATTCTTACGCCATCGCGATCTTCCGTTTCAACGACTACCTGGCGGCCTCGATTCCGGTGTTGCCGGTCAAGCGTGGTATCCGGGTGGCCAAGAAGCACATCCTGCTCTACATCCTGGCCTTCCTCGTGGCGACCTTGATGCTGACCTTCAGCGGCTACGCCGGCATGAGCTACCTCGCCGTCGCCGCCGCCATGGGCATGTACTGGTTGTACATGGCCTGGACCGGCTACAAGGCTGTGGATGACACGGTCTGGGCGCGCAAGCTGTTCGTGTTCTCGATCTTCACCATCACCGCCCTGAGCGTCATGATGTCCCTGGACTTCAAGGTGCCAAGTGAGCTGCTGCTGACTTACGCGCCCTAAGCTTCAGACGTTGCACAAAAAAGCCCCGCCTTCGAGAGAAGCGCGGGGCTTTTTCATGGGTATTACTTCGGACGTCTGTGGGAGCGAGCAAGCTCGCTCCCACAGGGGCTCGATTTGGGCTTATTGCTGGGCGATGCTGTAGCCGTCGAAGGCCTTCTGCTGTTGCAGGGCGGTGACGATGCTTTTGCGGGTCACCGGTTGTTCGGTGCCGTCGTTGTCCAGGAAGGTTTCGTTTTCCAGCTCGGCTTCGTCGCCTTCGCCTACGAAGTTGAAGCCCAGGAATTCGAAGGCTTCACGGTCGACGTTCAGCTTGGAGCGTGGTGTGCGCAAGGGCAGGGTGACGCTGATGCCATCCTTGCTGATGACAAACACTTCGGCTTCCTTCTTGGCCCGCGAGGCTTTGCCCTTGCTGCCGCTCGGGTTGCTGATGGCCTGGTGGGTCTGGTTCAGCACTTTCAAGGCCAGGCCATACACCAGTTCCTGGAAGGCCGGGTCGTCTTTGTAGCTGGAGAGGATACGGCTGATGGAGAAGCGGCTGCTCAGGTCTTCCAGTGCGGCGAAATCGGCGGCTTCGGCGTCCTTGAGCTGTTTGAGTTGGCCCATCAGTTCGTAAGCCTTGTCGTCGTCGAAGGCGTCATGAGCTTGGCGGATGGCGTTGCGCAGTTCGCGGATCTGGTCGCTTTCGCGGTTCGACTGGAACGCATCGAGGACCATCTCACTGATGGTTTTGGCCTGAGGCAGATGCTGTGAAAGATTGATGGAGTTTTCGTATTCCGCTTTGGACGACAGGGTGGTTACGGATTCAGCGGTGTTGGAATCGGACATTGAAATTTCACTACTTCTGTTAGCGGGATGAGGCGAGAAAGGCACTGAGCTTTTTTCCGGTCGCCTAATCTATTGGACGCGGGCGGTGTTGTCACGGTCGGACCGGCGACAGGTTGGCATTTGTTGCCGAGGGTGGGTTTCAATCGCCCATCAGCGCCATCAAGCGCAATGCATTGGGTGTCGCCGCACCACTTGCGGTGTTGTCGAAGATGCACCAGGTTGCAGTGTCGGACTCGCTCTTCAATTGCCCGGCCAGCCGTTCCAGCCAGGTGTCGTCGTAGGGGGAATAGTAAATTCGCGGTGAGCCGTGCAACCGGTAGTAACGAACGCCAGGCCAGCCCGCTGGTCGATCGCAACCGGGTAATGGCGAGGGATCGGCGGCGACGCGACCGATGTGCTGGGCTTGCAGCAGTGCCTCCACCGTGGGCGCGAGCCAGCTCGGGTGTCGGGGTTCAAGCACGGCATGCCCCTGATAATGGTCGCGCAATGCTGTGAAGAATGCTTCGGCCACTGCGGCATCGAAGGCCAGTGACGGGGGCAATTGGATCAGCAGGCAGCCCAGTTTCTCTCCCAACTGCGAGCATTGCCCCAGAAACTCATCCATCAGCCCTTCGCAATCGAGCAGCCGCCGTTCATGGGTGATCTGCTTCGGCACTTTGACCGAGAACCGAAAGCCCGGGGTGACGCTGTCGGCCCACTTTGCGTAGGTGGCGGGGCGGTGTGGGCGGTAGAACGAACTGTTGATCTCCACCGCCGGGAACCGTGCGCTATAGCGCTGCAAATGGGTGCCCTCGACGGGAAAGGCCGGCCATTGCTCCCGGGGCAACGACCAACCGGCGCAGCCCAGGTAAAGGCGTGAAGGGGAGAGGGATCGAGTCGACAAGTGCCTGGACCTGATTGCAAGCGTTACAACCTATGACCGCTGCAAACGCCGCAAAGATGCATTCATTTTTGCCGGTGGTCCTGTGCCGGCCTTCAGTTGCAGATCACATTCTTGCCGGCCATCTTGGAGCGATACAGCGCCTGGTCCGCCCGGTCCAGCAGCGCCGCTTGCTGTTCATCGTCCAAGCGCTGCACTACGCCAAAACTCATGGTGATCTGAAAATCGCCCACGGGCAGCAGGTCGGACAATCCACGGCGAATGGTTTCGGCCATCAGGCAGGCATCGGCCAGGGAGGTGTTGGGCAGAATCATGATGAATTCGTCGCCGCCCCAGCGAACCAGCAAATCACCGTCACGCTCGCAGCGTTTGACCGCCTGCACCACTTGCACCAATGCCGCGTCGCCGAAAGCATGGCCGTAACAATCGTTGATGTCTTTGAAATCATCGACGTCCATGGCGATCAGCGACAAAGGTTCGCGAAAGCGCTGGGCACGCTCGCAGGCCAGTGGCAGCGCTTGCTCCAGGCGATAGCGGTTGGCGACCAGCGTCAGCGCGTCGGTTTCGGCGAGCCGGCGGTTTTCGTCGAGTTGGATCTGGAGCTGCTGGTTGACCCGGGACAGTTCGCGGGTGCGTTCTTCGATGACGGCTTCCAGGGACTTGTTGCGCCGCTCCAGTTGTTCGAACAAGCGCTTCTTGTCGTCGATGCTGCGATGGGCACCGATCATGCGGGCTACCGTGCCGTCAGGATTGCGTGCGATCACGTAGCCGCGATCCTCGATCCAGATGTAGGAGCCGTCGCGCGTGCGGCAGCGGTATTCGGCCAGGTAGCTGGGGGATCGGTGCTCCAGATAGTCATCGAACAAGGTCATGACCCGTGGGTAGTCTTCGGGGTGGATCACGCTCTCCCAGGTCAGCACGGTGTTATTCAATGAATGGGGCGCGTAGCCAAGCATCGTGTACCAGCCGGGGTTGCGGTAGACGAACCCGGTGTTGGCGTTCCAGTCCCAGATGCCGTCGCTGACCAGTTCCAGAATGGTGTGCAGTACGTCTTCATCCAGATCGGACAGATCGAACCGCAGCATATCGATGTCCGAGGCATCTCCCATCGTCGTTTCCCCAATCAACCTTGATATCAAAATGCTCGTCCAAGGCTCAAGAGTAGCCGATGGCGCGCGGGGTCACTAGCGTCGGCAGCGCCCCCCAAGCGAAGGCGCCGTTGTGGCGAGGGGATTTATTCCTCGCCACAACATCATTCGGCTACGGATTGAGCTTTGCCCCATTTCCCCAGTGCAAACTCGACAAAGCTGCGCAACTTTGGCAAACGGTAACGATCCTGGGCGTACATCAGGCTCATCGGGCGATGGGGCAGTTGATAGTCCTGCAGCAACGCTACCAGTTGGCCGTCCTTCAGGTCCTGTTCCACCAGCGCATCGGGCAGCATCACCACGCCCATGCCGGCCAGGGCGGCGCGGTGCAGGCCCGAGGAACTGTTGATCAGCATCGGTCCATTCACCGGGACCTTGATTTCGCCGTCCGGGCCCTTGATCGGCCAATGGTCCTGGGCGAAGCGCCATTCGTCGCCTGCGGAATAGGCGAACGACAGGCAGTCGTGTTGTTGCAGGTCGGCGGGTTTTTCCGGTGTGCCGCGCCGCGCCAGGTAAGCAGGGGAGGCGCAAATGGTCAGGGTGTAGTTCATCAAGGGGCGGGCGATCATTTTCGGGTCGGGATGACCAAGGCGGATAGCAACGTCGAAGCCGTGATCGAGCAGGTCCAGGCGCTGGTTGGTCAGCACCACGTCGAGCTTGACCTGCGGGTAACGTTGGCTGAATTCGGCCAGGGCCGGCGCCAGGCGTTCGGTGCCGAAGGTCAGCGGCGCAGTGATGCGCAAGGTGCCAGTGGGCTCGCCCTGGGTCTGTTCGGCCAAGCGTTCGGAATCGGCCACCAGCCCCAGGACTTCCAGGCAGCGCTGGTAGTAGGCCGAGCCGAACTCGGTCAAGCGCTGGCGCCGGGTCGTACGGTTGATCAGGCGCACGCCGAGGCGTTGCTCCAGGGCGCGAAGATGATTACCCACCATGGTCGTGGACATTTCGCAGGCCTGGGCCGCCGCCGTCAGGCTGCCGGTTTCAACCACCTTCACATAAACGGTCATTGCCTGGAACAGGTCCATTATCAAGCTCGGCTTTTAAATGATTGAAGTAAAGCAGCGTTTATCCAGCAAGGGTGGCCAACCATACTGGAAAAAACCACCCGATGGAGCTTGATGCCATGACCGCTGCCTGCCTGATGTCCACTTACCAACCCCTGGCGCTGAATTTCACTCATGGCCTGGGGACGCGCCTGTGGGACCAGGACGGCCGCGAATACCTCGATGCGGTGGCGGGCGTGGCGGTGACCAATGTCGGCCATTCCCACCCCCGGTTGGTGGCCGCCATCAGCGAACAGGCCGGCCTGTTGTTGCACACCTCCAACCTGTACAGCATCGACTGGCAACAACGGCTGGCGCAGAAACTCACGCAGCTCTCGGGGCTGGAGCGGGTGTTCTTCAATAACTCCGGCGCCGAAGCCAACGAAACCGCGCTGAAACTGGCGCGTCTTTACGGCTGGCACAAGGGGATCGAACAGCCTTTGGTGGTGGTCATGGAGAATGCATTTCACGGGCGCACCTTGGGCACGTTGTCTGCCAGTGACGGCCCGGCGGTACGGTTGGGGTTCAATCGGTTGCCGGGGGATTTCGTCAAGGTGCCGTTCGGTGATCTCGCGGCATTGGAAAAGATCCAGCAAGCTCACGGCGAACGCATCGTTGCGGTACTGATGGAACCGATCCAGGGCGAAAGCGGTGTGCAACTTGCACCGCCGGGCTATCTCAAGGCTTTGCGTGAACTGTGCACCCGGCGCGCCTGGCTGCTGATGCTCGACGAGATCCAGACCGGTATCGGCCGCACCGGCCAATGGTTCGCGTTCCAGCACGAAGGCATCGTGCCGGACGTCATGACCCTCGCCAAAGGCCTGGGCAATGGCGTGCCCATCGGTGCCTGCCTGGCCCGGGGCAAGGCTGCCGAGCTATTCACGCCCGGCAGCCATGGCAGCACGTTTGGTGGTAATCCGCTGGCCTGTCGGGTCGGTTGCACAGTGTTGCAGATCATCGAGGCACAAGGCTTGCTGGACAACGCTAGGCAGCAGGGTGAACAGTTGCTCAAGCGGTTGCGGGCCGAGCTGGCGGACAACCCGAACGTGCTGGCGATTCGCGGCCTCGGGTTGATGATCGGCGTTGAACTCAAGCAGCCGGTCCGCGACCTGACCCTCTGCGCCGCCCGGGATCATGGCTTGCTGATCAATGTCACCCGGGGCAAGACCATTCGTTTGCTACCACCGCTGACGATTGATGGGCGGGAGGTGGAGATGATTGTCAGGGGCGTGAGCCGCTGCCTGGCGCAGGCCTGAAATCGGTCCAGACCCAATACGCCAAGGCGCTTGCACTGATCGACGCACCCAACAGGCATACCGCGACCCAGCCCCATTGCGCATAAACCTGGGTCGCGGCGGCGGCCCCCAAGGCGCTGCCGATGGAATAAAAACACATATAGGCACCCACCAGACGGCTCTGGGTATCGGGGCGGGCGGCGAAAATCAGGCTCTGGCTGGTGACATGGACCGCCTGTACCGCGAAGTCCAGAGCGATGACGCCGACTGCCAGGGCCACCAACGAGGTTTGGGTAAACGCCGTGGGCAGCCATGACAATGTCAATAACGTCAGGGCCATGCCGGTGGTGCGCCGGCCCAGACCCCGGTCGGCCCAGCGCCCGGCTTTCGACGCGGCCAGGGCACCGGCTAGGCCCGCCAGGCCAAACAGGCCGATCTGGGTATGGGACAGTGACAGGGGTGGTGCGCTGAGGGGCAGCACCATGGCGGTCCATAACACGCTGAACGCGGCGAAGATCAGCGAGGCCAGGACACCTCTGACCCTCAAGGTGCGCTCCGTGGCGAACAATGTGAGCGTCGACCACAGCAGCGCAGGGTATGAATGGTCGAGCCGGGGTTGGCGGGTCGAAGGGACTGTTCGTGCCAGCACCATCGCCAACGCCAGCATCAGCCCGGCCGATACAAAGTACACCGCCCTCCACCCGGCCAGGTCTGCAATGAGCCCCGATGTGAACCGGGCCAGCAGGATCCCCAGCACCACGCCGCTGGTCACCGTGCCGACCGTTTGCCCGCGCTGCTGCGGCGAGGCGAGGGCCGCGGCGTAGGCCACGATGACCTGGACCAACACAGCCATCAAACCCACCATGACCATTGCGCCGAGCAGCATCGACCAGTGCGTGGCAAACCCTACGGCGGTGAGCGCCAAGGCCGACAGCAGCGTCTGGGTGATCATCAGGCCCTTGCGATTGATCAAGTCGCCCAGAGGAACGATGAACACCAGGCCCAGGGCATAACCGATCTGGGTCGCGGTCACAACGATGCCGATGAGCCGCGGCGCAACGTGCAGGCTGTGGGCAATCGAATCGAGCAGTGGCTGGACGAAGTAGACATTTGCCACCGCCAGCGCGCAGGTCAGGGAAAACAACAACGTCAGCGACCGAGACAGCCTGGCTGGGTGGGCGGCAGACGCTTGCCGGACAGCTTCATCGGATTGCGCCGCAATCGCTTGCGCTTCACAGGGCATAGGGTGCTTCCTTTGTTAAATCAGGTTTTGATTTGAAACCACAAAGTTGTTTTTTAGCTATTCTGGTTTTAATATGCAACCTGTTTTTTCATCGCAAAGAGGCCAGCACATGACTGAAAAAACATCCCCGGCCAGCCATGAGTGCCCCGTGGCCCGGGCCGTCGAGGTGATCGGCGACCGTTGGTCGCTGTTGATCATTCGGGACGCGTTCGATGAGGTGCGGCGGTTCAGCGAATTCCAGAAGAACCTGGGGCTGGCGAAGAACATCCTGGCTTCGCGTCTCAAGTCGCTGGTGGAGGTCGGTGTGCTCGAGACGAGACCCGCTTCCGATGGCAGCGCCTACAAGGAGTACGCCTTGACGCAGAAGGGGCGCGAGGTGTTTCCGATCGTGGTTTCGCTGCGCCAGTGGGGCGAGCGGCATTTGTTCAGCGCGGGAGAAACTCACTCGGTACTGCTGGACAATGAGCGTGATGAACCGGTGGCGATGCTTGAGGTTCGTTCGGCGACGGGGAAAAAACTGGAGCCGGGGGACTGTCATCGTCGTACAGTGCTCAAACCCTGAACGGTGCGGTTTTTTGCTTTGTAAAGGTTGAGTAAACGCAGCGCAGCGGCACGGAATTTTTGCCGCTGGTCGCGTTCCAACGCCAGCCAGGGTCCATTGTCAGAAGGCCTTGCACCCAGAATTGAAAAACCAGGAGCATTCCATGTTCACCTCGCGTCGCTTGATCGTTGTCGCTACTGCTGTGGCCCTGTTGTCCGGCTGTGCGTCGCCTAACCCCTACGACAACCAGGGACAGGCCTCTACCGAGTCTTCGGGCATGAGCAAAACCGCCAAGTACGGCGGCCTCGGCGCCCTGGCCGGTGCATTGGCCGGTGCGGCCATCGGTCACGATAACCGTGGCAAAGGGGCATTGATCGGTGCTGCGGTGGTGGGGGCTTCCGCAGCCGGTTACGGCTACTACGCCGATCAGCAGGAAAAGAAACTGCGCGCAAGCATGGCCAATACCGGCGTTGAAGTGCAGCGCCAGGGCGACCAGATCAAACTGATCATGCCGGGCAACATCACCTTCGCCACTGATTCGGCGAACATCGCCTCCAGCTTCTACCAACCGCTGAATAACCTGGCCAACTCCCTCAAGGAGTTCAACCAGAACCAGATCGAAATCGTCGGTTACACCGACAGCACCGGTAGCCGTCAGCACAACATGGACCTGTCCCAGCGTCGTGCCCAGAGCGTGGCGACCTACCTGACGTCCCAAGGCGTGAGCGGCGCCAACCTGTCGGCCCGTGGCGCCGGTCCGGACAATCCGGTGGCCAGCAACGCCGACGTCAATGGTCGTGCGCAAAACCGTCGCGTCGAGGTCAACCTCAAGGCCATTCCCGGCCAGCAATACCAGGCGCCGCAGCAGCAGGGCCAGACTTACCAGCAATACCCATAACCGCTGGGCGGCAAATGAAGCGGGGGGCCTCGAAACAGGGCCCCCGCTTTTTTTTGGCTGTTAGTTCCAGTCGCAATCAACCGTGTGGGCTTGCTGGCGATAGTGACTGCCTGGGGCGGTGATGTTGAATGGGCCGGCGTCATCGCGAGCAAGCTCGCTCCCACCCTGGCTCTCCAGTGAGCAGGAAATTTGTGGTCGACCCAAATCCCCTGTGGGAGCGAGCTTGCTCGCGATAGCGGTCTGTCTGAGGCGGTGATTCTGGATCAGGTTGGGGGCGATTTGGCTGGCAGCATGCGGGTCGGTGGTTTGCCGTCGGCGTTGTGCTGATAAATCTGCGTAGGCTGCCCCTGTTCATTGAAGAACACCTGGCCGATCCCCGCTGAGTTCCACAAGCGTTCCCCAGCCTCGGCGTGTTCCGGGATGTGCGGGACGATGCGCATGCTCCGGCGCTTGGTGAACCAGTTCAGGGGCGAGCGCGGCGAATAGAGCCAGCGGTTCAGGCGGTCGAACCATTCCAGCAGCGCCGCAGGGAATTCATTTTTGATGCCGCTGCTAGTGATCTGCCAGATGCGCGGGCCGCCCTTGCGGTGTGGGATCAATACCTCGTAGACGAAGGAATAATGCACATCGCCCGACAGCACCACGTAATTACCCGGTGTACGCGAGTGTCGGAAAATGTTCAGGATCACCTGGCCCGCGCCACGATGGGCCATCCAGTTTTCCGCATCCACCAGCAACGGATAACCGCACCAACTGAACACGCGCTGCACGGTCTCGATCAGCTTCACACCGAAAATCGGTGCCGGTGAAACGATGATCGCCGAAGGGTGATCCAGCAGCTCCTGTTGCAGCTCGCTCAGGGCTTCCCAGTCCAACAGGCCGGAAGGTTGCTTGAGGTTGTTCTCACTGCGCCAGCGGCGGGTGCGGGTGTCGAGCACCACCAGGGCCGGGGTGCTCGGTAACACGTAATGCCATTGCTGGAAACCCAGCAGCGTGTCGATCAATTGGTCCTGGGGGCCGCTGTCGAGGTAGCGGTCCCGGGCGGTGTCGCTCAGGGCCACGGTTTGCTCGATCACGTCGGCAAAGACATCCGGGTTGTTACCCCAACCCTGGCAGAGCATGTAGGCAATCAATGCATTGCCGATGATGCGCTTGGAGAACGGATGGCCGTAGGCCGTTTCCTCCCACTGCGCGGAAAGATTCCAGTCATCGGTAATATCGTGATCGTCGAAAATCATCAGGCACGACAGGTGCGCAAACACCCGCGCCACGCCGTCCAGCCCAGCCTTGAAGCCCTCGATGCGTTGCTGTTCCAGGTCGTAGCGCTGGCGTCGCTCAGCGGTCAGTTCCGGCGGTTGCGGGGCGATCAATGTCCACGGCACCGGCGACCACACCAGCAGGTACATCGCCATGACTTCAGCGAAGGTCACCAGGTGATTGTCGGCGCTGCTGCTGGTGAAAATCGGCTTACGCGCGCCGCCGAAAAATCGCTCGCGCAGGGTTTCGTTGCTCTCAAGCGCGGGTAACAAATCGGCTCGGTGATAATAACTGGCGGGGTGCCGATACAGCTTGGCGCTGTCCTCCACCACCGCGCCATCCAGGCATTCCTCGAACAACCCCAGGTGCTCGATCAATGCGTGAATGGCTCGCAACATCGGCCCGGCAACATCGTCGGCATAGACCTGGTCGCCGCTCATCATCAACAGCGCCGGCCGCTGTGTCGGCTCCTGGGCCAACAGCCGATCGATGCAGAGCAAACCGTCGTTGGCCGGGTAATGAGGTTTGCGGCAGGAACCGTGGACTAACTGATCGATGCGCGCATGCAGCACGAAGTTCGGACACCGCGCCTCGCCATACAACAGATGTGGTGCCCATTCAGCGATGGGGACGCCGTCCACCAGCAAGTCGTAGTCAATCGAGACATCTTGGGGCAGGGGGCTGTCGAGCCGCACATCGATCAGATGCACAAACGCCTGTTGCCCCACCGGCACTACCGTGCAGCGCTGTGCATTGAGCTCAAGATCGCCCACGCCGTCCAGGCGCAACGTCAACGCCAATGCTCGCGTGCCCACCAGCCACATCACCAGCCGGGTGGGCTCCAGCCGCCGCAATATCGGGCCGACCAGGACAGAGGGGAGGGTGGTGGTGTCGGGAGTGGACGGCAGCATTCGCAGGGAAAAGCTCGGTTCAGGGAGAGGCGGGGATCATAACGCAATGTGCTTTGTCGCAGGGGAGGGTGGAATAAGGGGCGTTGATCCCCCCCTGTCACATCACTGGGTTTTGTTGGAAGCCTCAGCCGCCTTGATCAAATCCGGGCCAATCTCCTTTTCAAACTTCGCCCACACTGGCTTCATTTTGTCGCGCCATGCAGCACGTTCCTGCGGTGTGAGGGCGATGATCTCGGTGGTCTTGGCGTCGAGCACATGCTGCCTGTCTTCCTGGTTCAACTGCTCGGCTTGCTGATTTGCATAGATAGTCGATTCGGCGACGATCTTGTCCAGCTCCGTGCGGATATCCGGCGGCAGGCCGTTCCAGAAATCGGAGGTGGTGATCAGCATGTAGTCGAGGATGCCGTGGTTGGATTCAGTGACGTACTTCTGCACCTCGTGCAACTTCTGGTTGTAGAAGTTCGAGTAAGTGTTTTCCGTACCGTCGACCAGACCGGTGCGCAACCCCTGATACACCACCGAAAAAATCATCTTCTGCCCTTTGGCGTCCACTGCCTTGAACTGCTCCTCCAATACGGCGGAGGTTTGCACCCGGAACGTCAGGCCTTGAGCATCCTCGGGCATCCGCAGTGGCTTGTTGGCCGACAATTGCTTCATGCCGTTATGCCAATAAGCCAGGCCGGTGACGTTCTTGCTTTCCATGGACTTGAGCAGCTTCTGGCCCGCGGGGCTTTGCTGGAAACGGTCCACGGCGGCGATGTCGTCAAACAAGAAAGGCAAGTCGAATAACTGCACCGACTTGGTGTACTGGTCGAACTTGGCCAGTGACCGCGCAATGATCTGCACGTCACCCAACAGCAGCGCTTCCATCTCCTTATCGTCGCCATACAACGTGGAATTGGGATACACCTCGACGCGGACCTTGCCCGGTAGCCGTTCGTCCACCAACTTCTTGAACATCACCGCACCCTGGCCTTTGGGTGTTTGCTCGCCCACCACATGGGAAAACTTGATCACGATCGGCTCAGCCGCCATGGCTGTGGCGAACAGGCTGAGGCTCAGGGTACAAGCGAGCGCTTTCCATAGAGGTTTTAGCATTGCAGAACTTCCCTTTAGTATTCGAAGACGCCAAGCCAGTGCCTGGCCAAACACTTCCGTGGCCAGGCAAATGGGGCCTGCACCACGGAGCATGCGTTTGTCGGGTTTAACTCATCCCCAGCCAGTTCGGTAGCACCAGCGAGATCCACGGTACATAGGTAATCAGCACCAGGAACGCCAGCAGAATCATCAACCACGGCATGGCTGCGCGGATGGTGGCGGTGAGGGACATACCGGTTACCGCCGAGGTGACGAACAGGTTCAGCCCCACCGGTGGTGTGATCAGGCCAATCTCCAGGTTCACCACCATGATGATGCCCAGGTGGATCGGGTCGATACCCAGCTTCATGGCGATGGGGAACAGGATTGGCGCCAGGATCAGGATGATCGCCGAAGGCTCCATGAACGCGCCGGCGATCAGCAGCACGATGTTTACCACCAGCAGGAAGGTCACCGGCGTCAACCCGGCGTCGATCACCCATGCGGTGATTTGCTGCGGCAATTGCTCGGTGGTCAATACATGGGCAAAGAGCATGGCGTTGGCGATGATGAACATCAGCATGATGCTCAGCTTGGCCGACTCCAGCAGCACCTTCGGTGTCTCCCGGAAAGTGAGGTCCTTGTAGACGAACAACGCAATGAAGGCCGAATACACCGCTGCCACCGCCGCCGCTTCGGTGGGGGTGAACATTCCGGAGTAGATCCCGCCAAGGATGATGAACATCAGCAGCAGGCCCCAGATCGCCTTGCGCGCGGTGGTCAACCATTCACGGAATGTCGCCCGGGGCAGCGCCGGCAGGTTCTTCTTCACGGCCACGATGTAAATCGCCACCATCAGTGAGCACCCCAGCAGCAGGCCCGGCACTACGCCGGCCATGAACAACTTGCCCACTGACGTTTCGGTCGCTGCGGCGTAGACCACCATCACGATCGACGGCGGGATCAGAATGCCCAGGGTGCCGGCATTACATACGATGCCCGCGCCAAATGCCTGTGGATAACCCGAACGCACCATCCCGGCAATGGCGATGGAGCCAACTGCCGCCACCGTCGCCGGACTCGAGCCGGACAGCGCGGCAAACAGCATGCACGCCAGTACTGCCGCAATCGCCAGGCCGCCACGAATATGCCCGACGCAAGCATTGGCGAAGTCGATCAGCCGTCGCGCCACGCCGCCAGTGGTCATGAACGCACCGGCCAGCAGGAAGAACGGAATCGCCAGCAACGTGTAATGCTCGGAGGTCTCGAACAGCTTGATCGCCAGGGAACGTACCGAGTCGGGGCTGAAGAAAATGATGGTCAGCGAACCGGCCAACCCCAGCGATATGGCGATGGGCACGCCGATGAACATCAGCACGAACAGTGCGATGAACAGGAAGGCAATGGTCATGGCTTGTCTTCCTCGTGTTCGGTCAATTTGATGGCTTCGGCGGCTTCATCGGCCAGGCCCAGGCCTGTCTGGCGATTGCGCAGGATTCGCACGAGAATTTCCGCGAAGCGGATAAACACCAGGGCAAAACCGACCGGTACGATCAAGCCGATGTGCCATTGCATGATGCCGAAATGGCCGAGATCCTCGGCACCGATCTGGGCGATCATCAGGGTGTTGATCCATTCGAAACTCGCCACTGCCAACAGCCCGGCGTAGGCAAGGCAACACAGGCAAGCGATGACGCCAATGAGGCGCTGCACCGGTTTGCTCGCCAGTTTCACCAGCGCATCGACGCCGATATGCCCGGCTGTGCGCACCCCGTACGACAGGCCGAAGAAAATCAGCCAGCCAAACAGCGCCTTGGTCAGCGAATTGCTCCAGGTCATGGCTTGGGCCATGGCCATGATGTTGTCGCCCGCGGCGAACAGCGTCTCGCTGGCGGCGGACCAATGGTCGCCAAGGCTATAGAACACGCTGTAGAGGTTGTTGAGCACCACGTAGACGAAGGTGACCAGCGTCATGGCGGCCAGAAGGAAGGCAATGAAACCTTCCTCGAAGTGTTCCCAAATGCGCCGAAAGGCGTTCATGGACGACATCTCCTGTAGGGGGACGACTGGCCGGCGCTACCAGGAGGTCGCGCCGGCCAACCCATCACTGGGCCTTGTTGGAGGCTTCGGCGGCTTTGATCAGGTCTGCGCCGATATCACCTTCGAACTTACTCCATACGGGTTTCATCTTGTCGCGCCAGGCGTTGCGCTCTTCAGGCGTGAGGGTAATGATCTCGGTGGTCTTGGCATCGAGGATGCGTTGCTTGTCGTGCTGGTTCAGTTGGGCCGCTTCCTGGTTTACGTGGGTGGTGACTTCCACGACGATCTTTTCCAGTTCGCTGCGGATATCCGGCGGCAGACCGTTCCAGAAGGTGGTGTTGGTGATCAGCATGTAGTCCAGTACACCGTGGTTGGATTCGGTGATGTACTTCTGCACTTCATGCAGTTTCTGGCTGTAGATGTTCGAGTAGGGGTTTTCCGCACCATTGACCACGCCGGTCTGCAAACCCTGATACACCTCGGCAAAACTCATCTTGCGCGGGTTGGCATTCACCGCCTTGAATTGTTCTTCCAGTACTGCCGAGGCCTGCACCCGGAACTTCAAGCCACGGGCGTCCTTGGGTTCGCGCAGTGGTTTGTTGGCCGACAACTGTTTCATCCCGTTGTGCCAATAAGCCAGGCCAGTGATGTTCTTGCTTTCCATGGACTTGAGCAGTTTCTGGCCTTCGGGGCTCAGCTGGAAACGGTCCACCGCGGAAATGTCATCGAACAGGAACGGCAAGTCGAACAGCTGTACGGTCTTGGTGTATTGCTCGAACTTGGCCAACGACGGCGCGATGATCTGCACATCCCCCAGCAACAGGGCTTCCATCTCCTTGCCATCGCCAAACAGCGAAGAGTTGGGGTACACCTCCACCTTCACTTTGTCTTTCAGCCGTTCTTCCACCAGCTTCTTGAACAGCAGCGCGCCTTGGCCTTTTGGTGTTTGTTCGGCGACCACATGGGAGAACTTGATCACCACCGGATCTGCCGCCATGGCCGTGCTCATCGCACTAAGGGCCAATGTGCAAGCGAGCGCTTTCCAGATAGGTTTGAACATTACGGGTTTTCCTCTTGTTTTTAGTATTTTCGTGCGGGCTCATTCAAAACACAGCGCACGGCGGAACAATGATGAGTCTAGGCAGAAAAACAACTTGTCGAGTGCGGTTAACAGGAAAACTGTCCTTTGGCTGTACATCCCGACTGGTTGCGCTAGAGCCCTCCTTGCGTCGGGCTGAAACATCCAGAACGGGGCATTTCGAAAGGTTTCCGTCAATAACCGTGCCTGGGGCAGGAAACCGTAAAGGGGCGATGATGGCTACTGGCTCTCAATCTCACGCCAGCGCTTATCGAATCCATGGGGCGAGGGAGGTCTGCTAGGCTATGCGTCCAGGATAAAAACCTCATGGAGAGGGCAGATGTTTACATTCGACACGTTGTGGAAAAGCCATCCGCAGATATTTGGTGATGCTGCGCCCTGCAGAACCAATGGCGCCAAGAACTTCAGTGACCAATGCGCGATCAACCTCGGCGTGGCCCTGCGTCGCGCGGGTGCAGACATGAGCCAGCTCAAAAGCGTGCGACATTGCTGGCAGCACCCCAAGAGTGACGGGCATATATTGGCCGCCGAAGAACTCGCCAAGGCCTTGAGTCGCGCCAAGATCCCTGGCTTGCAGGCCATGAAGACCATTAAAAGCGAAGAATTCGAAGAGACGCTGAGCGGGCAGCAGGGCGTTATTTTCTTCAAGGACTTCTGGCGTCGGGCAAACGAAACCACAGCCAACCGCAGCGGCGATCACATCGATCTGTGGAATGGCCGTCGCCTGACGGATTGGCTGAGCTACCCACGTATACAAATGGGTTTTTCGATCGAAGGCACGTTCTCGGACTTTCACGATTCCAAGGACATCTGGTTCTGGAAAGTCATATGAACGTCATCAAGGAAACTTTGTTCGTTCTCCTGATCATCGTGTTGGCGGTTGGCGCATTCAATTTGGCGTTCATGGCCGTTGGTAGTTATTTCGGGCCGTTCTACGAGAGCGAAGCAGACCAGAGCCGCAACTTTGCGATCTGGTTGTTTGGCAATGTCGGGGTGGCGGTCGTGGCTGCGGCGGTGGGCATTGTCTGGAGACGACGGCGCAAACCTCGGATCTAGCCAGGCAGCCAAAGTCTGCACACAACCTTTGACAGGGCGTTCACCTTCCGCAGCCACCGCCTTCCTGTGGGAGCGAGCCTGCTCGCGATGACGGTGGCCCATCCTCTTGCTAGTTGCGCTTCCAGCACTCGGCAAACCGCGCACATACCCCGTAGCGCTCATCCATCTGCGCCATCCTCTCCAGGTGATGACCTACTGCTTCGACCGTCACCCCATTCCCGATCCGGAAGTACTCCACCATCATCGCGACGTCCAGATCAATCTCGGCTTTCTCTGGCTTGGCATTGGCGGTCTTGGGCAGTGCCCACAGTTCCAACTGCTCGTCCTTCAACTGGCGCAGGCGGGTCTGGTATTCGTCCTTGAAGCGTTCCATCGAGCGCGCTTTGTTCTGCGCCATGTCATCGCCAAACGTCTTCAGGTTTTCCCGGTACAGCGTCCAGTAGTCCGCCGGCAGCTCGAAGCCGAGCTTGGCCTTGCGTTCGCTGATCAACGTGTCCAGTTTCTCTGGCGAATAACTCTCGACTTTTTCCTTGGCCGGATCAGTCTTCACGGTGACGACCAGGCTTTTATCGATGACCCGGTTCATCAGTTCCAGGCGATGGGGGGTGTCCGGGTAGGTCTTGGGAAACAGCGGACTGCGACCGGCGCAGGCGGGGAAGTCTTTTTTCAAGACCGGAATCGGCGTGCGCACATCCTTGCCGTCGATCCGTTGCAAGCGTTGCAACTGAGTCAGGCAAAAGTTCTTCTCGGACTTGAAGGTCACCTCGTACTCCGCATTGGCCTCGGGCGTAAAGTTGAAGCCCTTGCCGCACACGGCATAACCGGTGTTCATGTTGGTGCGCAGGTAAATCTGCTCGCCGGGCTTGAGCTTTACCTCCAGATAGCCCTTGGCGTCCGTGGGCGCGGGAACACTCATTCCCACCCGCCGCGCGGTATCACTCAACAGCAGGTTATTGAGAATGCCCGTGGTCTGCCCGTCGCAATGGGCTGCATCGAAATAATCCAGCGTGGCGTTGCTGGTATTGGCGACGAACCGCAACTTGGCGGCGTCCGGTTCGATAGCGTCGGGATAACTGCCGTTGACGCTGCAACCGCCGAGCAATACAAACAACGCGGACAATGCTAACAACGGGGTAGGGCGGCTGGGCAGGGTGAGCATGGGTCATCCTTGAAGGATCGATAAAGTTGGCGAATGCTACTGAAGTGCCACTACTGCGTCCATCTCCTCCCGCTGAGCTGCAGGCAACCCCATCATCTTCTCTACAAGGACTTACCGATGATCGATTTCAACAACAAAGGCTTCTTCAAACTCAAGCAAAACGACGAATACGCCGAACGCGTCACGGCCCTCCTGCTGGACGGCGAGCAGGTCATCGACGCCTACAAATCCATGCGCGACGGCGTGGTCTTTACCAACAAGCGCATCATCGCGGTGAACGTGCAAGGCATCACCGGCAGTAAAAAAGACTTCACCTCCCTGCCTTACAAAAACATCGTCGCCTACTCGGTCGAAACCTCCGGCACCTTCGACCTGGACTCCGAACTGGAGATTTACTTCTCATCCCTGGGCAAGGTGAAATTCGAATTCACCGGCAAGACGGGCATTGTTGAAATCTCCAAGGTGATCTCCAGACATCTCCTGACCTGACCCGCTTCCTGGCGGTATTCAAAAAGTCCAAGTCCACCGCCAATCCCCTGCGGGAGCGAGCAGGCTCGCGATGGCGGTGGCACATCCAGCATCACCGTCCCCAGACAGACCGCTATCGCGAGCAAGCTCGCTCCCACCGTTTTGATCGCAGTTGTTCACAAGTTCGCATCTGCCACAGCCCCCTGCGGGAGCGAGCCTGCTCGCGATGGCGGTGGCACAGCCGGCATCACCGTCCCAGACAGACCGCTATCGCGAGCAAGCTCGCTCCCACAGTTTTTGATCGCAGGGTTTACAGGTTTTGTGCCCTGCAGTTCCCGCCAGGTTAAAGCTCAGGGCTCCAGCGCGGGTCCCTTCAGCTCGATCTGATTACCATCCGGGTCGAAGCAGTAGATCGACCAACCTTTACCCTCCGCGCCATAGCGCATCTGCGCTTTCTCAACACTCAGGCCGGCGGAGGCCAGATGAGCGAGGAGGGCTTGTTCGTCAAACGGCTCGATACGCAGGCAGAGGTGGTCGACGTTGTGCCCTTGCTTGCCAGCCGCCGGCCCACCCTCGCGACCCAGCGGCCCGTCGACAGCCACCAGATCGATCATCGAAACACCGGTGCTGAGGTGGATCATTCCCAGATCGTCCCGGCGCTTCTTGAGCTCGCAACCGAGCACGGACGTATAGAAAGCGAGGCTGCGCTCGATGTCTTTTACGCGCAGGACGATGTGGTCAATACGTTGGATCGTGAAGTTCTGCATGCAGGCCTCCTGTGTTCACTAGTGGCCGGGCCAAGGGGGTACTTCACCATAGTGGACAACGCTGATTGACGGTGGGTCCGGACGGCTGCGCTACATTTCTAGGCTAAAGGTGCGACAGTCACGTCCGCCTGGCCGCTGTCGATCAAAGCCGCACGCACGAAACCGTCCGCTTTCTTTCGCTCGATGAAATCCCTGACGTAGGCCGCGCCGGCTTCATGGGCCCTTGGAACCGCCATGGCTTGCCTGATGGAAGTGAAAGCACCGGCGAGCACCCGGTATGCCGGGTTGTTGGCCGCCACTTTCTCCAGTGGCTGCCTCACGCCGGCTGCCGCATCCAGGAATTTTTCGATGTACAGGTCTACCGCAGCCGCAGAGGTCGCAGCCCGTTCGAGTTGCGCATGTTCCAATGTGCGAGAAAGAAAAAGGTCATACGCGGCGCCTTTGCCAACGGCGAGTCTTAGTCCTGGCTGGTCAAGATCCTGGACGTTCTGATAGCGCGAATCAGCTGCCACCAAATAAGTCCCTTCGATAAGGACGTAAGGTTCGCTGAACGCAATCTGCTCTTCGCGCACGGGCTCAATGGCCAGGAACGCGACGTCCCACACGTCCTCCTCCAGCGCCGCAAACACTTTGCCGGCGGCATCAAAAGTGACCATCTCCAGCTGTGCACCCAGCTCCTGGGCCAATGCCTTGGCCAACGCTACCGACACCCCTTGGGCAGAGCCGTCCAGACCCTGTTGAGCCAACACGGGATTGCCGAGATTGATCGCGGCACGCAGCACGCCTTTTGGGGCCAAATCTTCAAGCACTGCACGGTCGAGAGACGTCATCCTTTTTGCTCCGGGTAGGGGGTTATTGGTTTTTATCAACAGGGCAAGGTTTGGAAACGACCCGCCGATTTTTTCATCCAGCTGCGACTAGCCTTCATCATGTTTTTCCCACGCTATCACCGTACCTGATAGCGTGGGAAAAACATGATGCAAGCGAAACCGAAAGCCTCATGAACAGTCTTGATCATACCCGCATGAGGCCAATTGCTTTTTCCATCAACCGCAAGCGCAGCTCCGGCTTATCTTGCCTGGCCCCGATATCGATCCAACCATGGTGCCTATAAAATTGCGCCGCCCTCTGGTTCGTTTCACTCACCGACAACCTCATCCGTTCGCACCCCAGCCCTGCAAAAAAGTCGGTGGCGTAGGCCAGCAGCAACTTCCCGGCACCGCGTGATCGCCACTCAGGGGTGAGGTAGAAAAAGTGGATGTAACCCACTGCAGGTTCTGCCTTCAGCAGTGACATTTCTATCTGGCCCACGATCTGTGTTTCATCCCAGGCATGGACAATGCTGCCGGGAATCTCGGTCGCTTTTTCTTGGAGGGATTGAAGGTAACGCTGTGTGCCATCCGGGTCGTGCAGTTTTTGTGCGGAACCAAACGCGCAGAGCAGCATGTCTTCAAAGAAACGTACGCAAACGTCGCTGTTCTGGTCGAGGTTAACCGGACGCAAGTGCAGGAGAAAAACGGGTTGAGCGTCGCCGCGCATCATGGTTCGTGACCTCATGCTTCAATGGGTTGCTACGCTGGTACTGCCAGAATTTGGAACCGACCAGCAACGGACCCAAAACCATGAAAAGACAAGACCTTCTCCAAACCCTGGAAGCCCGCTTCGACCAGAACCCACATCGCCACCCGGACATCCTCTGGGCCGACGTCCAGGCCAAGTTGGAAAGCAGCCCTAACGCCCTGAAGTCGCTCCAGGCAATGGAAGCCACCGGAGGCGAGCCAGACGTGATTGGCCACGACGAAAGAACCGGCCTTATCACCTTCTGCGATTGCGCCAAAGAAAGCCCGACCGGTCGCCGAAGCCTCTGCTACGACCGCGCCGCCCTGGACGCGCGCAAGGAGAACAAGCCCAAAGGCAGTGCCATCGAAATGGCCGAAGAAATGGGCATTGCCCTGCTGACGGAAGACCAGTATCGAGCCCTGCAGCAGCTCGGTGAGTTTGATGTGAAGACCTCCAGTTGGCTGGCCACACCCGCTGAACTTCGTGCTCTGGGCGGTGCGCTGTTCGGTGACTATCGTTATGAGCGGGTGTTTGTTTACCACAATGGTGTGCAGTCGTATTACGCGGCGCGAGGGTTTCGCGGCGTGCTATGCATTTAAGCAAACCTGTGGCGATGGTTACGCGTTGTCGGATGGTTCACCAGGTGGTTTACGCCGAAGGTGGCCCTGTGTTTTTATACGCACAGGCACAAGTAGCCTCCCTGCTGCGATGGGAAATACGAAAAATCTAAGTGAACTTACCCACTTATTTAGCCACTGCAAGCAGCATGCTAGTCGAAGCACGTCTTCGATTTGGCTAAAGGAGTGAGCTATGTCCCGTTCAAGTGCTGCTGAGTGTATCGACGACCTCAAAGGGTTGGCCCGCGTGTCTGTCATTGGTGAATACACGTATTGCCAGCGATTGACCCATCTCTGCAAAGAGTTCGGTTTCAATAATTTCCATCACTTCCGTAAGGTCGTTGAGCGCCTCCCTGAAGACCTGATCGGCAATATTTCCACGACGCTGATGCGCCGGTATTGCGAGGTGGCTCAACCCAAGCCAAACGTCGCTTACTATGAATTTCTCTCGGTCAACAACGACACCCGGATAAGGTTTTATAGCCAATGGGCGGGCTGGGACAAATTTGGGCAGGAAGTCAGGGTTCCCAGGTCGTTGCATGGCGAGTCGGCTCCCCGTCTGCGCAAGTCGCTTGATAAAACCGTCTTTATCGTAGAAACGGATCGCCAGTTAATCGCTTGGCGCCATCGCTGGCACGGGCTGTGTTACATCTCCGCTGAGCTCTGCAAAGAGCACATGAAAGAAGCCTTTGAACGGAAAAAGGCTGTCGTGAAAGGTCCCCGCAATGAGGAGTTTCCTCTGCTGGACGACTTTAGCGATAACTATGCAACGTGGTATCCGGTTATAGAGTAACTTCAGCTGGGAAGGGCTCTCAGGAGCCCTTTCTTGTTCCCGAATGCAGCAAAGCCGCCTCACTCAAAGACCAAAACCTCACATCCCTTAGCCTCAACCATCTGCGCAAACCCCGGCAACCGCGCCACAAACTCTGTCTCAAACGCCAGATACCGATCCTGCGCCGCCAGGTAACGAATCTCTGGCTTGACCCGCGCAATATCCTTGGAAGACAGCTTCATCACCTCATCACTGCGCTGATTCCAAAACCAGGCCAAGGTCTGCGTGCCGAACGTATTCGTCCGGTAATTCCACACCCACCAATCCCCATGTCCCCGGGCAACATGCAACTGCCCATGAAACGTGCGCAACGTGATGACTTGCTTGGGCTGCGTGACCAGCAGACGCGTGTCCTGGCGCAGCTCACTGCCAAAGCCGTCCAACAACGCCTTCGTCGTAGCGCCGGTCACGAAGTTGAAGCGCCACGCCAGCAGCACCGTCTCCTGATAACCCGAGTGCTCCAGGTTCTGCCGCGCGCCTTCGCTGAACAGCAGGATCTCGTCACCGCCCAGGTAAGCGGTCGCCGCTCGTAGTTTATAGGCGTCAGCCGGCATCGGCTTGGCGGCAGTGGCCGGGTGCGGCGAGTCTTGGTTCCAGACCCAGCAGCGCGGGCCGTTATGTTGCATGAACAGCAAGCGGCGCGGGCCGATGGGCAGGATTGTCAGTTCATCCGAGTGCTCGAAAATGACCTCGCTGGAGTCCGCGGTGATCCGCCAGATCCGGGTCAGATGCTCGGGTTCGTAAATACGCTGACGTTCGAATATCTCCGAGTCGACCACTACACAGGGATCTTCAAACTCCGACCACTCCATCCCGGCAGGTCCGAAAGCCCGAATGTCATCGCCTTGGCGAATCTCGTATTGGTAGCGGTCATCCGAACTGTAAGCGCCGCTTTTCACCCGACGTTTCCACAGGCTGCGTTGGGCATTGGCGTCGATAAGCTGCAAGTCCGCGCCGTCCACACCATCGGTGCGGTGTTCGAGCATGTCCTGTTCCGCGGGCGGCCATGGGTTGTAGTCAATCAGAAAGCACAGCCACTGGTCCTCGTCCTGCTCGGTAACAGCGGCCCAACCATTGCGGTAGTTGTAGTCATGCACATAAGTAGGGCCGGGATAGTCGTGGACTTCCTGTAGCCAGTTCAACTTGCTGCGTTTGGCTTTGGCTTTGGCTTTTTTGCGCTCGACGGCGACAGGCTTCGGCGGCTCGATCAACGTCGGTGTGTAGCCTGGCTCTGGGTTTTGCTCTCGCCAGTGTTGTGCAAACGCCTCGCGCTGATCGGTCGGGAAAATCACCGGTCGGTAATCATCGCCACCAGCGTCCAGATTCCACAGGTCGAAGCCGTGACGCGCCAACACAGTCGCCAACGCCTCGAAACAGACCTCGGGCATTTCGTTGGAGAGCTCATCCAACAGCGCCTCGAATTCCGGCCCGGAAAACACACCGATATTGGGATAGTAATGCTGCAGCAGCCCAAGCAGCTCGCCGCCGGGTGTTTTCCAATCGATATGAACCAACGGATCAAAACGGGATTGCATCACGCCAGCCTTCCTTGTGAACTCGCCTGCGCGCCATCTTAGCCGCACCCCACAAAAAAATACGCCACCCACGTCACAAGCCACCCACCTCAGGCAACCCCAAAAACACCCCGACACAACACCTCAGGAAAATGGCGCCCAGGTGACCCCTCGTCTACCGTTGACAGAAACCATCACCCCCCCAGGAGAAAGCCCCCATGTTCACCTTCCCCCGAGCACACCAGAGCAGAAGATGGGAAGGGCAAGGCACTCTATTCGGCGGGGCGATTCCCTGGTTTGGCGGGGATGGCCTGGGCGTGTGCTTCGGCTTCAGTACGCTCTGGGTCGAGATCGGTGCGCCCTATGACTGTTTCGACGCGTTGCAGGCCAGAAAGGAGGAGATCGCCGACGCTCAGCAGGGGCTGACTGCCAATATGATGCTCGGCGTGAGCATGGCACTGGAGGCCACTGCCGAAGCGATCATCGGGCGTGATTCGGCCGGAGTCACGAGCTATATCGATGGGGTCGCCAGCCACATCATTCTCGACATCCTCCAGCGGCCCGGCGCCCGCCACTTCATTATTTCCTTCTACTACGTCGATGGGCCGCAGGGTGGCGGCGGCCATGCCATCGCCGCGTCTTTTGACGACGGCCAGACGGGCAGGCTCTTCGATCCCAACTACGGTGTCGGCGCCTATCAATCGCGGACCGACCTATGCAACGACCTGCACGCGCTGCTGGCGAGCTACGTCGCTCCCGGCGGGCATGTGACCGAGAGCTATTTGTTGGAGTTTGATTCCGAGGATGCATTCGGTGAGTTCCAAGGAGCCGCTCCCCTCTGATTAGCGTTGAATTCAGCCCACATCAGTGGTCGGGGAATTCAGATCGATAGCAAACCGGCGAACTCCCCTCCGCCCGCTTCTCCACCTCATCCTCCAGCCATTCGGCCAACACCACGGCATTGTTTTCCAGCGTGGATTTGGCCGCATACACCAAGGTGAGATTGCCACCCTGGGCAATGTCCACCAACGGCCACCAATACTGCGGCCGCGCAGCCAACTCCTTGCGATAGGCCACTTTGAACTGCTCGAACGAAACCGCCCCGGCCTTGAACGCCTTGCGCAGCTCATGGGACGGCGCCACCTCCGGCAGCCACTGCGCAATGGGGAGTTCGTCCTTGCGACAATTACGCGGCCATAGACGGTCCACCAAAACCCGCGTGCCATCCTCAGCGTTGGCTGCTTCATAGGCTCGTTTGCATTGGATCATGGGGGCATGCCTGCGGAAGAGGGGGCAGCGTCAGAATAGGCCGACGTCCACGGCGCGGCCAGGTCCCACATGGCAATTGCGACCGAACAGGTTGAGGTCCAGGTCCGGTCGCAAGGGGCGCCGTGGGCGGATCAGCGCAGTTGCTTCAACATCGTCTGCAGTTGGCTATTGCGCGCCTCGTCGAGTGGGAAAACCGGCAGGCGCGGGTCGCCGACCTCCAGGCCGAGGGTGCGCAAACCGGCCTTGATGGTGGCGGGCAAGCCTCCCTTGAGGATGAAATCCAACAGCGGCAATTGACGATAGAACAACGCCCGGGCCTGGCTCAGGTCATTGGCCAATACGGCTGCGTACAGGTCGAGGTTGAGCTGCGGGATAAGGTTCGGTGCGGCGGTGCACCAGCCCTTGGCTCCAGCCGCGAAGGCTTCCAGCGCCAGTGGGTTGCAGCCGTTATAGAACGGCACCCGGCCTTCGCCGAGCAGTTGCAGCTTGTGCATGCGCTGAATGTCGCCAGTGCTTTCCTTGACCATGGTGACGTTATCCACGGCGTTGAAAATCCGCAGGATCAGCTCCACCGACATGTCGATGCCGCTAGTGGCAGGGTTGTTGTAAAGCATGATGGGCAGGTCGATGCTGGCGCCGATGGTCTGGTAGTGCGCAAGGATTTCCGCCTCGCTCAGCTTCCAGTAAGAGGCCGGCAGCACCATCACCACATCGGCGCCATGGGTCTGGGCAAAACGCGCGCGGCGTACCGCCTTGGCGGTGGTCAGGTCAGACACGCTGACCACCGTCGGCACGCGGCCGGCGACGCGGGCAATGCTGAACGCGCTGACCTGGTCCCACTCCGCATCGCTCAAGTAGGCGCCTTCGCCGGTGCTGCCCAAGGGCGCGATGGCATGCACGCCGCTGTCGATCAGGCGGTCGATGGATTGGCCCAGTGCGTCCAGGTCCAAGCTTTGGCCGTCGGCGGAAAAGGGCGTGATGGTGTAACCGATGATGCCGTGGATGTTGGGGGTAGACATGGCTTCGCTCCTAATGGGTTCAGTTCAGGCAATCGGCGTGTTGGCGCAGGTTCTGCCGGGCGTAGTAGTTGAAGGCGGCGGCGTGACGCTTGGGGCGGGCGATCCAGTCGTGGGCTTCGCGGCCCAGGTGCGGCAGGATCGGTTTCACCTCGCCGGCGGCCATGGCCAGCAATTGCAGCTTGGCGGCGCGTTCGATCAGTTGGGCGATGTTGCAGGCTTCTTCCACGGTGGCGCCGGTCGACAACTGGCCGTGGTGGGAAAGCAGGATGGCGCGCTTGTCACCCAGGGCGCCGGCGATCAATTCGCCTTCCTCGTTGCCCACCGGCACGCCCGGCCAGCCCTCCAGGAACGCGCAGTCCTCGTAGAGCGGGCAGAGGTCCATGTGGGAAATCTGCAACGGCACCTCCAGCATTGACAGCGCGGCGATATGGGTGGGGTGGGTGTGGATGATGCAATTCACATCCGGCCGCGCGCGGTAGACCCAGGTGTGAAAGCGGTTGGCCGGGTTGGGGATGCCGTGGCCCTCCAGCACCTCCAGGTCCTCGTTGATCAACAACAGATTGCCGGCGGTGATCTCGTCGAAGCCCAAGCCCAATTGCTGGGTGTAGTAAGTGCCGGGCTGCGGTCCGCGCGCGGTAATCTGCCCGGCCAGGCCGGAGTCGTGGCCGTTTTCGAACAGGATGCGGCAGGTCAGGGCCAGCTTTTGTCGTACAGTCCACGTATTATCCGGCAGGGTTTTCTGCATCTGGTTAACGGCATGCTGGACCAACTGGTCCTTGGGTGTCGCCAGGGTCTTGCTCATATCAGCTCTCCCGATTCGTTCTTTGGTTGATCTTGATCCGCGTCATGGAAGCTCGAGAAAAGGTGTGCTCGTGACACAAAAAATACTATATGACACAAAGTGTCATTTGCAATCGAAGATTGTCCGTTTCTTTGGAAATGATGGTTCCCTATGTCCATTCGTTTGAAATTGCTCAGGAAAAAACTCGGGGTGACACTGGACGTCCTGGCCGAGAAAACCGGGATGACCAAGAGCTACCTGTCCAAGGTGGAGCGGGGCTTGAGCACGCCCTCCATCGCCACGGCGCTCAAGCTCGCCAAGGCGTTGCACGTGAAAGTCGAGGAATTGTTTTCCGAAGAAAACGTCGCCCTCGACAGCTACAGCCTGGTGCGCAGCGAAGACCGTCAATCGCTGGCGGCGAGCAGCGGCAGCTCCGAATACGCGGTCCTGGCCCACCAGGTGTCCGAGCGCAGCCTGCTGCCCTTCATCCTCTATCCGGCGAGCGAATTCACCGCCCACCACGCGTTCAAGGAACACACCGGGGAGGAATTCCTGTTCGTGCACGAGGGCCAGGTGGAAGTGGACTTCATGAACGAGCGGGTGCTGCTGAACCGTGGCGATGCCTTGCACTTCAATGCGCAGAAGCCCCATCGCTTGCGGTCGGTGGGCGAGGTTCAGGCGCAGTTGTTGGTGGTGGTGCACAGTGATGACGCGTCGGAGAAGGGCGGGAGTGCTTAGCGGCATCTGAGCACGATGCATTCGCGTAAAAACGACGAACCCGTGGCGAGGGAGCTTGCTCCCGCAGGGCTGTGCAGCAGTCCTTTCTGTGGGCGCCTCGCACTGGAGCGCCAGCCCGGTCAGCGGGATGCCTTCTCCGTGGACCTTCCGGTGGCTTCAAGTGAACACCATTGAGCATCTGCTTGGGCCAGTCGAATTGGCGACCTGTCAGTAACGACCGACAGACGCTGGCAACGAAGGCTCGCCCGCCCACAGCGCCTTGCGCCGTTGCCTACAACTACGCCAGAATCCGCCGGCTTGTTCGCCCGGGGTTGCGTCGGTAGTTTGGGGCCTGTCACTGCTCATCAGTGATCGGGTTTAGCAGCTCGCGGTGAAACAGGTTGTGCAAGGTGTCATCCAGTCAGGATTCCCATCCTGTACTTGATGGTGGCTGTGCGCAGGGCATCCTCCGACGTTCTGTGGTTACCAACTGTCTCGATAGTCGAAGGCAATCTGATAGTCGTAGCTGGTCCAATCAATTGAATGCTGAAAATGAGGTTGGAGGATTTTTACCCAATCTTGCGGGACATCAAACCCACCGTTATTCACATTGTTTTCGAATGGAATCCCAAGGGCTTCAATAACTGAGCCGTCGTCATCCAAGTCTTCTGAATACTCTTCCCCCTCGTAGGCTTCGGTTTGCTTGCTATACCATTCAAGTCTTAGTTTGAGTCCCATGTGATCCTCACAAATATTTTTTGATATTACGGTTTTTCTTGGGGCCGTCTGTCTGCTCGCCAGTAAGATGATCAAATGCCCCTAGATGGCTTCCATCGCTCGAACGATAGGCTTCCAATTCACCATGTGAAGAATCCCATTCGTAAATTGTTCTGCCCTTTGCATCAAGCCAGCGGTCCCGCAGGCCTCCACCTCCCTGTACAGGTGTTTTTTTCTTGCCTCTTTTCAAACCAGGGAAGCCAATAATTTCATGGGTTTTCGGAGCAGGATGATAGTCGTGGCCGGTTTCGGCCAAGCCTTTCCGAGGAACACTTAAAACCACATAAACCGGCCGAACCCCCGATTCCGCCGGAAACACCAGAATGAAATCCCTGTACTCCGGCGGATAGATCGGGTCGACGATGATGCTGTCGGCCATCGGTGTCGGGGGGTAGATCCAGATGTGCGGGGCCTGTGGCGCGGCTTCCAGGGCGGGGATGCCGAAGGTGTCAGACGGATTGGTAGCCGGCGTCCAGATCAGTTCGATGCCATCCCCCAGGTCGGCGATGAACTGGTCGGCTCGGGGGGTGAACTGGACAACGTCGACCATTTCCCAATCACGATTCTGGCCGGTGTAGAAGCCGTAGCCCTTGAGGCTGCCGTCGGCCTGTTGCTCGATGCTCAGGCGCATGCGGCTGCGGGCCTGTTTGAGTTTGCGTAACTGGTCTTCGCTATAGAGCGCGCTGTCACCCAGGCTGCTGGGCCAGAGCAAGGCGACGACGCCTGTCAGCAGGGCTGCGCCGACGGTGCCGCCGGCAACTGCAGCCGTGGAAGTTGCCGAACCGCCCAGCGCGAGCCTGCCCAAGGTAGCGGGAACCGTACCAGCGCCGATCCGCTTGAGGGGGATGGTGCCGGATGAGTCGACGCTCCTGCCGCCGAGCCACATGAGATCGCCGTACTGCTTGACCAGATCTGCCGGGACGTAGCCGTTGGGGTTGCTGTAATTGATGATGCCGTTGGGCAGCTTGCAGCTTTTGGCAAACACACTTCCGGTCACGATGGGTAAAGGCTTTTTATCCACTTTGGCCCAGCGTTCTTGCTCATAGGCCGCCTGCCGGGCAAGCATGGCTTCATAAGCCTGCTGTCGGGCTTCGCGCTCGGCCAGTTCGGCGGCTGTCATGTCCCGATAGGTGACGTAATGCCCGTCGCCGCCGGGCGGGTTTCGAACCTGGGGGATGTCCTTTTTGCGTGTCGCCACGTAGTGAGTCTCGTCCGGTAAAGGCAGGACAGACGCTAACGCGGGAAGAGAGGCGCGCGATGTAGGAGGTTTCTTGAAGTAGGTGCTCCGGTTTCCTCAATACAGGTAGGGCTGGCTATTGAGGGCTGGAATATCTGAAGCGCCAGCCGGGGCTGTCAGCCATTGGGCAACCGCAACTCGCCAGCCGACGTCGCCTTGCGCCTTTGCCTACAACTACGCCAGAATCCGCCGGCTTGTTCGCCTTGGGTTGCGTCGGTAGTTTGGGACCTGTCACTGCTCATCAGTGATCGGGTTTAGTCGCCCAGGGTGAAACAGGTTGTGCAAGGCGTCATCCAGTCAGGATTCCATCCTGCACTCGATGGTGGCTGTGCGCAGGGCGTCCTCGGACGCGCCGGTTTCTTGTTTCCCCGGTCGACTAACCTGCGTACAGCTGCCTCCCATCGTTTAGTCGCGAGCGGGTGATGGCTCCAACTACAGGAAACAAGGTAATGGCAAAAGTTACTCCAAATCCTCCTGCGGCAGACGACCCCGTATCCCGCGCCCAATCCGCCCGCAACAAGAAAATCGACGACGCTGCCACTCGAGCGTTGGATTTTTATCTGAAGCCCAAGCCTGAGAAAGAAACGACTGACAAGTCCGACTCCATTTTACGGATTGATCCGGGGGTGGATTCTGAGTGTTTGCTGGCGAATCTGAGTGAGAATTTGGCTTCGGCGAATGCGATGATCAGTGATTTGGCGTTTGATCTGGATGGCTCGCGGCGGCGTGTTGCATTGGGGATTTTGCAGGTGATTGAGGTGAGTGAGCTGTTGGCGAATCGGGCGTTGGATATTGTTGAGGTGAGGTAGAGTAGGGAGGCAGAATAAAATCTGCCGCTCTAGATATATAAAGGGTTCTGCTTGGGCAGGCCCTTTATGCTCCTATACAAATAATCGTTCCCTTTTTAGCTTTCACTGAAACTCAGCGAGGACGTCACTCTAGAAACTAGACCATTAAATATTTTCATCTAGCCCGATCTCATCCGTCTCAAAAATTATGGATGGGTAATAACGTCTATAGCGTATGCCAGACATATGAGCGCCTGGCAGATTTTTAATAAGCTCATACCGCGCGATATAGTCGCTCTTTTTTTTGTTCTCATTCCCACTTGGGCGAATGATCTCTGCCCGTATTCCCCATCTCATTCCTTGCCATGAGAGGCTATTAATGAATAGGAGCGCTTGTTCGTATGTCGAAAGCTGAGCACGGAGCATCTTTCCATAATGTCGTTTTTGCGCGTCGTTAAGAAAGTCACTTGAGTCCAAGAATTTATATGATTGATAAAGGTGTCTGAAATAATGACCAAGACGGAGCTGATGGCCGCCATAGTATTTTTCGTACTTCCCTGCCCCCAAGAATAGCTTTGCCGTGGCATTCTCAGTGCTGAGTTTGGTCAGGTCTTTTCGGCTTGAATACAAGATATCGAGAGTTTCATGAAGGTCTTTCTCCTGAAGATTTTTGAGGGACTCCCATTTACTCCAGTTTGGGTGACTCCCTTTAGGTTTTAGTTTGATGTAGTGAAGCAGTCTGAAATAATATTTTGGATTGTATTTTGCTCTGGCTGCTTGCTTGATGAGCTGTTCGCCTTCCTCCCCAAGGCCAAAGAATACCACCATGTAGGCGAGGTCAATAATGGCTAGCTCTATAGCATCGATTTTAATTCCGGCCTTGTTGGCAATGGAGTTAAATTTCACCTGGTGGGCTGGTAAAACGTAATCTTCGACTTTCTTGGAGTTCGAAAATTTTTTTACTTCTCGGTAGCATTGGATGAATTCTTTAGATATTTCTCGAAAAACTTGCCTGTTTTCATAAGTGTAGTCTTTCTGATGTTTGTGTTTGGTGTATTTTAGTTCGCTTATATTGTCGCGATGGAGTCGGAGCATTTCAAAAAAAGATGATTCGAAACTTGTCAATTCGTTTTGTTTTCGTTGAGCATTGAAATTTAGATAGATAAGTAGTGTTCCTGATAACGCAAAAAAAGTTCCCGCTACGCCACCAAAGAAGTCTCCAAATTGACCACTGACAGTATAGTTTGTAGGGCTGTCGAAGGATATGCTAAACCCGTCGGTATGAGACTTTGCCAAGAATACTAATAAAATAACGCAACCTAACGCTATAAGAAATAATGCCGCCCAGTGCGTAATCTTCATGTCTATTTTCATTTCTGATTCGTCCTTTTGAATGGTTCCAAAAGAAGGGGGTGTTTTTTGCAAGGAATAATTCCTCCCCTTTTAGCTACCCATCTTGGCTCTAGTATTAGTTTAACTAGGCTTTAATCCTAAGATATCTTCGATCTCGTATTGGCACATCTTTGGAAGCCCCAATTTTGAGACGTCATGCCTCATCAAAACTTCAAGATAGTCCTCGGGCTCGGAAGAGTCAGCCCAGTTGAGCCTCTCTTTTAGCCGCAGTGCGGTAAATCTAGAGAATCCTAAAGCCATTAGACTCAGATTCACTTTATCACAGGAGCCGAACTCTAAAAATGTGTGGTACGGAGCAATTTTTATTGTCTTTTTCATGTGGTTTCTGTCGATCATTGCTTGACGTAGTAAGTCCTCGTAGGCGCTAAAGTATTTGACAAAGCTAAATCGAATCTTCTTTTCAATAACAGACAAAATAGATCTAATTATTGGAGGGGCTTTCGCCATAGGGTCGTCTTTGCGCAACCTAACAATCCGTTCGCGAATGAGTTTGCTGATCGGGACGCCTGTAATCCACTTGTGAGCTAATCCTCCATACCAGAGGCGTTGCAGTTCAGTTAGTTTCCAGTCGAATGCTTCGCAAATAAGCTCAATAGCTTTTTCCATACGTGATTTCCCACCAGTTTCATAAGGTGAGATTAGGGTGAGTTGATTTATATCGATCTCTTCCATGAAACGGTTGTATAAGTTTTGAAGATGGTCTGGTCTCAACACCCTGTGGGTGTCCAAGATGTGCGTCGGAAGACTAACGTCAAGAGAATCAATTATTTCTAGTGTTCGCGCTAAATCGTCGGAATTTAAATTGGACTCGTATTTTTTTGTAATATCTTCAATGGTACTTTGTTGGCTTTCATGGAAAAGCCGTCCAAGACCGGCTTCGGCAAGCTCTTTTTGATTTTCGCCTTCAACTTTACCATTTATCAAGCTTTGGATTAAGGTTCCTCCGTCCTCCATAATTTTTGACATTGACGATTGGATTTCCTGCAGCCCGTCACCTGTATAAGACGGCTCTTCCCATGACTCAGGCGTCAGACACCATACATTCCCATGAAACTCTTTAAGCAGGCGTCCTGCTCGTCCTGCTAGGTTTAAGAAGTCTGGGCGATGCATCGGTGACGCCCCGCTTTTAGGGTTCTCAATGACGATGTGCTTTGCTGGAAGGTTCACTCCTTGTAATAGAGTACTAGTGCTACATATATATTTTATTTCCCCGGATTTAAATAATGATTCTACACCTGACCTGACAATTGAAGGTAAATCTCCATAGTGAAAAGCGACTCCCTTGGGAAGAGTCACTACTAGCGGATGTTCCTCATGAATTTCATTTTTTATGAACGTAATAAAGTCTTTGACATCCTGACAGATGTCTTGTGGTTCGAGAGTTTTAGCTAGGAATCTAGCTAGGTCTTCGGCTTCAGCGGGTCCATTCGAAAATATAATGGTGGACTCGTTTTGTTTTGTGATGAGTTTGGCGAACGCAGCTCTTCGTTGGAAAATTGGAGGCCTAAACGAAATGCCAAGATCATAGTTTCCAACGTCAATAACGCCAAACCGAGTATGCAATTTGAAATTGGCAAATTTAGTTTGTCTCGCTATCTGAGAGACTAGAATTATGTTTTGAGATACAGGGGAGATTTGCTCTGTAAAAAAATATCCATTATCTAGTCTGTTAAATAAATGCAAAAAATACCCGGGATTCTTAATTAATGGGCTTGCAAAAAAGACTGAGGCGGATGGGTGTTTTTTTAGCGTTAAGTCTACAGCGTTTTGTAGTACTATTCCTCTTTTACCTTTGTGGATCTCGTGAGCCTCATCCACGAATATTGAATCTATCCTAGTTACTTCATTCTCAGGCTTCAATAAACTCAGTAATCTCTCTTGCGTTAACACATAAACCACGCTCTTGGACTTGAGGTGGCTTTCAAGCGGAAATGGTGCTGATCTAATGATTACGTCATTCAAACCTTGATGGCGGACCGTAGCGCGAACTCTGGACGTGACTTCGGATATTAAGGCTCGAGTGGGAACTATATAAATTATGCATTTATCTGTTTGAGATGTAAGTCTTCTCATTAAGTCCATGTTTAAAACGAAGGATTTTCCTGCCGAGGTCGGCGCAGAGACACTTAAAGAGCGTTCCCCAGACAAAGATGTGAAAAGTTTATATTGAAAGTTTGTTAGTAGGGTGTCATTGCTTACGGAGTTCTCGGCTTCTCTAGCAAGTCGCTCCAAGGAGAGGGTAAAAGGAATGTCGGGACTATCTCCGCCTGTATAACGTGATCTTAAAAGTGTTCTGCCTGGAAAGTTGCCTATTCGAGAAAAAATTAGATCGGCGGCTCCATTAATGTTCGGTAAGTCCTCAGAGTGGTTCTCTAAAAGTCTTGTTATAATCTCATATGAAATATTTATTTCATCGCTACTTTCAGAAATGGATAATGCCGAGGCTAATCCGATTAAGCGATTGCACTCAGCGTCGGAAAGTATGTCGTTATGTTCTTTTTTGGAAAAGAAAAGTTTTAAAATGCTTTCGCGGTAAAGTTTTGTTAAAGGTATAGAAAACTCCTTATCAAGAAGGTCCATTAATTGAGTGCCTCATTAAAAGCGTCGCGAAACTCTTGGACTGATGGGAAGGGTATAAAAAACACTTCGAATCTCAGGTGTTTTTTTTCAAACTTGGAAAATTTGTTGTTAAGTATTTGTGAGAGTCGATTGCTGTCCTGTAGGAGTCGTGAGCGAAAATCTTGTACGTTCTTCTTCAAACTTGCAGTGGGATCAATGTTATATTCAGCCCAGTCATATCCTATCAAGCACGCATGATTTATTCTCACGCCAGGACCAGGTTCGCCAAATTTAATTAAGTCCATTACAGCGTTGCGAATATTTTCGTCCGCATATTTGAAATGTTTGGTGACCATGTTGAATTCGTGTTTATACATTTTTCCATCGTGGAAACCGTCTACGCTATCAAGTGCTGCACTTACTGCACGGTTAACGTCCTGATACATCTTCGATTCGCCAAAGTAAAAATCGATCATGGCGTCTTCTGTGCACCATTTAATATGAATGCCATCGGAGCCTTTGACCTCATCTTTACGGTTTGTCTTAAGTTCCATTTTTGCAACAACTTGGGGGGCTTCGAGAATGGCCTCACTCAAGAAGAAGAGCAGGGCTTCACCCGCTTCGCCGCTTATGTCAGGATTTTTTGGAGAGTTTGGCGGATGCCTGAAAAGCTCTCTAGCCTCTTTAGTCAGCTTAGCTGCCTGTCTGGTATTTAACTGTTCTGGTCTATTTTTACAAGAAATACAATACTCAATAATGTATTGATAGAGTGCTTCAGCTAAAGGCTTAATCGCCGGTCTACCATTCCCATCAAAGCGCATATGATGCACGCGCATGTTTGCGGCAATACCGCCTATCTTTTCGCTATGCTCTATGACATCCAAGCATGATTCAAGATCAGACTTGGCAACAGAAAGGAAACGACTAAAATCAAGTTTTTCCATAAACTTTTCGATTGCCTCTAGTTACTAAGTTTTTGATTTTTAAGAGAGCGCCTTAATTTGCGAATGCTCGACTTCCTATAGGGATAGCAGAAATATGGCGTTTTGCTATGCCTCGACAATAACCTGATGGCCTTCTGCCGTAAAGGGATAGCAGCTGCGAGCATCGGGGCCTGAAGGCGGATGAGGTCACTACGGAAAAAAACGTGTTTCGAAATGTGGTCTGCGGGTGTTTGTATGTATACCGATTTATGAGAATTACTCTCATTTTTAGAGTGTTTTGAATCGAGCGAGGGAGCGAGGGCAGTCTATTTATGTGTGTCGTTTGCTGTTTACTACAACGTGCTTTTCACTGAATATCTCTCAGGTAACCTTTAAGTGCTATGAGTGGAGCATCAAACTGCTCAACCGTCCATGCAGCGGTGAAATCTGCCGCCAAACGCTGCAATTCGCGGCCTAAAACTGTATTGATACCGCCAACCGCCAACCGCCAACCGCAAAAGGAAAAGGGGACAGATTTATTTATGAGCCTTGGCCGGAAATAAATCCGTCCCTTCATTTACGCCTGCATCCCGAATCGATAGCCCATAGGGCTCCTCGTCGCAGCTATCCAACACCGCCCACACTAGCCACAACCCCAATTCACGCTTACCATCTCTCCAACTCGTATTACCGCGGCTGCTGAACCCGGTACTCACGAGGAAATGACCATGGAAAGAACCCGTAACTGGAGACGTGCGCAGTCCCGCAAGCACAAAGGGCATGAAGCGAGTGGCCCACAGGACTTCAAACCAGAAAAGAACTGGAAGCTGATGTACACCCGTGCCGACAAGCTGCACCGGGCGCGTCAGCTCGGTATGAGTTATCCCATCCGCACCACCCGTCAACTGTTGGATCACGAGTGACCAATCTCCTGTTCGTTTGCAGTCGTAACCAATGGCGTAGTCCAACCGGAGAGGCGATCTGGCGTCGGCGTCCCGGTTTCGACGCTCGTTCAGCGGGTACCAGCCCCAATGCGCGCAAGACTATCGGCCCGGCGGATATCCGTTGGGCCGATGTCATTTTTGTAATGGAGCACAAGCACGAGCATCGGTTACGGGCAGAGTACGCTCGGCTGCTTGAGCACAAGCAGCTGCATGTTCTGGATATTCCCGATGACTATCGCTTCATGGATCCCGAGCTAGTGGACATGCTTGAGCTGGCGGTGACGCCGTACCTGTGTATTTGAGCATTTAGGGCAATCTTCACGAGCCGCCCTTTCCTCAATGGCTAGGCGAAACGATCAGGCTCACAGGGAGCTCACCCGCAATCTCCGATAACTCCGTTCGCAATGCCATGGTGTTCTTAACAAGGCCGCGAGGGTCGTAAACGAAGAAAATGATTGCATGGCATTCGGGATGGGCACGATAGCGTGCGATATCCAGGATCAGCTCGTCGGCTAGCGATCTTGCGGTCATACCGTCGCGCGTCATCTTGAGTTCAATAAAGAGCCCATGTTCAGGCAGGAGGAAGTCTGCGCGGGTGGCGCCTGCTGCCATGCTTGGGGACGGCTCTTCAGGTTTTACATTGTCGAACTGCAATCTTAGCAACGCATTGACCAGGAACTGGACGTCGTATTCATCGTCGAGCTGAACTCCCTTTCGGCCGCGCGGGCGGTGTTCCAGGTCTTTCGCAAAACGGTGAAAACGCAGCAGCATGCGCTCGATGATCTGGTCGGCTCGCTCTTGGGGGGCGGGGAGCTCGGGCATATCAAAGGAGAAATGCTCTTGTAGTATCTGTTCCTCAAACCTGCGCTGCGCTTTTGGTGGTCTTTGGAAAATGACGCAGGTTGCTATCCCAACCAGAAACAATTCGATGGTCAGAAACATAACCAGATAGCCTATGACGACTGTCACTTTGTACTGGCCGTCAAGCTTGTATTTGTTGCCTCCTCCTTGCCTGGGCTCGTCTCGTGGAACCAGTTGCAGGTTGAAAGTGACCGTCACCCCGCCAATTCGGTGAACCCCCTGTATACCATGCAGCGAATCCAGGCCAATCTCCCCTCGGTTATAGAGGTCGAGCAGAGCAACGGCCTCCCGGGTTGCCTGTCGATACTCTTCGCTATTGATTACCTCAAGCACTGCGGGATTGGTAAGTCCCGGGTCCTCAAACCTTGGGGCTATCCATGAGCAGTAGGTGAGGATGGGCATGAAGATCAGTACCGTGAAGCCGACCTTGGCGAACATGCGCCAGCGCCGGTTCTCCATCACTAACTCGCCCAGCGTGTCGTTTTCGCGACTTCTAAGAAAAAATGCAGAGATCCATTTCAGCAAAACGTATTTCTCCAAGATGTTCGGTTGCGCCAGGTCCCGCAGGTTTACTGGATATCTTTCAGGTAATCCCTAAGAATTAGAAGCGGATCCTGAAGCTCCTCTACCGTTCGGGATGCGCCGAAGTTAGTCGCTAACCGTCCGAGTTCCCGTCCCAAAGCTGTGTTACTTCCCCCAATTGCCTCCAGTGCCAAGTCCAGGCAGTGCTGTACTTTCGCCTGGATAGCTTGGATGTCTTCTCTGCGCACCAACAACCCAAAAACCTCCCGATCACACCCGCCCATCAACGGATCATCCCGCAAAATCGGACTATGCCCCTCTGTCTCATAAGCCAGCTTCAGCGAGTAAAGAGCGACCGTTTCCAGCAGCAATTCCATGAGGTGAATCCTTTGTCAGCGGGTGAGGAGGGGCGGTGGATCAACAGGGCGTCGCAAGGCGGAGCATCGGTGGGGCCTGTGACGTTTTTATGAGCGCTTTGCGCTCAAGCGGGAGCAAGCTCCCTCGCTACAAAGGAGTAATTAGCCATGACCAATCACTTTCCTACAGACGAAAAAAAAGACCTTGAATTTCAAGGTCTTTTTTTAAGATGGTGCCCCGAGGGAGACTCGAACTCCCACTCCTTTCGAAAACGGATTTTGAATCCGCCGCGTCTACCAATTCCGCCATCAGGGCTCAATGGCGGCGAAGTATAGAGAGGTGACTACCGTTGGTCAATCACGTTTCATGGTGAATTTTTCATATTTCCGCTAGACTTTCCGGCCCTGCTAGACGAACCCCATCATGCGTGTTGCTGACTTTACCTTCGAACTCCCTGATTCGCTGATCGCTCGCCACCCTCTGGCGGAGCGTCGCGCCAGTCGACTGTTGACCCTGGATGGGGTCAGCGGTGCCATGGCTCACCGTCAATTCACTGATTTGCTTGAGCATTTGCGCCCGGGCGATTTGATGGTGTTCAACAATACCCGGGTGATTCCGGCGCGGTTGTTTGGCCAGAAAGCCTCCGGCGGCAAGCTGGAGATTCTGGTGGAGCGGGTGCTGGACAGTCATCGCGTGCTGGCCCATGTGCGGTCGAGCAAGTCGCCCAAGCCCGGTTCGTCGATTTTGATCGACGGCGGCGGTGAGGCGGTGATGGTGGCGCGGCATGACGCGTTGTTCGAGCTGGCATTTGCCGAAGAGGTGTTGCCGCTGCTCGACCGCGTGGGACACATGCCGTTGCCTCCTTATATAGACCGCCCGGACGAAGGTTCGGACCGCGAGCGTTATCAGACCGTGTACGCCGAGCGCTTGGGGGCGGTGGCGGCGCCGACGGCGGGGCTGCATTTTGATCAGCCGTTGCTGGAGGCGATTGCCGCCAAGGGCGTGGAGACGGCGTTCGTGACGCTGCACGTTGGCGCCGGTACGTTCCAGCCGGTGCGTGTGGAGCGTATCGAAGACCACCACATGCACAACGAATGGCTGGAAGTGAGCCAGGAAGTGGTCGATGCCGTGGCGGCCTGTCGCGCCCGCGGTGGTCGGGTGGTGGCGGTGGGGACCACCAGCGTGCGGTCCCTGGAAAGCGCTGCGCGCGATGGCGTGCTCAAGCCGTTCAGTGGCGACACCGATATCTTTATCTACCCGGGGCGGCCGTTTCATGTGGTCGATGCCCTGGTCACCAATTTTCATTTGCCCGAATCCACGCTGTTGATGCTGGTTTCGGCGTTCGCCGGTTATCCCGAAGCCATGGCCGCCTACAAGGCCGCCGTCGAGCATGGATACCGCTTTTTCAGCTACGGTGATGCGATGTTCATCACCCGTAACCCCGCGCCACGCGGACCCGAGGAAACAGTATGAGTCGCACCTGTCGCATGTCCTTCGAGTTGCTCGCCACCGATGGCAAGGCTCGTCGCGGTCGTCTGACCTTCCCCCGCGGTACCGTGGAAACCCCAGCGTTCATGCCGGTGGGCACCTACGGCACGGTCAAGGGCATGCTGCCACGGGACATCGTTGCCACGGGCGCGGAGATCATCCTCGGCAACACGTTCCACCTGTGGCTGCGCCCGGGCATGGAAGTGATCAAGGCCCACGGTGACTTGCACGATTTCATGCAGTGGAAAGGGCCGATTCTGACCGACTCCGGCGGCTTCCAGGTGTTCAGCCTCGGTGCCATGCGCAAGATCAAGGAGGAGGGCGTGACCTTCGCCTCGCCGGTGGACGGAGCCAAGGTGTTCATGGGGCCGGAGGAGTCGATGCAGGTCCAGCGTGACCTGGGCTCGGACATCGTGATGATCTTCGACGAATGCACGCCGTACCCGGCCGATGAAGACGTGGCGCGGGTGTCCATGGAGCTGTCGTTGCGCTGGGCCCAGCGCTCGAAGAATGCCCATGCCGATAACACGGCGGCGCTGTTCGGCATCGTGCAGGGTGGCATGCACCAGGATCTGCGCATGCGTTCGCTGGAAGGTCTCGACAAGATCGGCTTCGATGGCCTGGCCATTGGCGGTCTGTCGGTGGGCGAGCCCAAGCACGAAATGATCAAGGTGCTCGATTACCTGCCGGGCCAGATGCCCGCTGACAAACCTCGTTACCTTATGGGCGTTGGCAAACCGGAAGATCTGGTTGAGGGTGTGCGCCGCGGGGTGGACATGTTCGATTGCGTGATGCCAACCCGTAATGCCCGCAATGGGCATCTGTTCATCGACACGGGTGTGCTGAAGATCCGCAACGCGTTCCATCGCCATGATGATTCGCCGCTGGATCCGACCTGCGACTGCTACACGTGCCAGAACTTCTCCCGCGCTTATCTGCATCATTTGGACAAGTGCGGCGAAATGCTGGGTAGCATGTTGAATACCATCCACAATTTGCGCCATTACCAGGTGCTTATGGCTGGTTTGCGCGAGGCTATTCAACAGGGTACATTGGCCGCCTTTGTCGAGGCCTTCTATGCCAAGCGCGGGTTGCCTGTACCGCCCTTGGACTGAGTTTTCCGATCCTAAGATTCAATACTTGCAACTGGAGTGCTAAATGAGCTTTTTTATCTCTAATGCCATGGCTGACGCGGCTGCACCTGCTGCTGCCGGCCCTATGGGCGGCGGTTTCGAGTGGATTTTCCTGGTCGGCTTCCTGGTGATTTTCTACCTGATGATCTGGCGTCCACAGGCCAAGCGCGCCAAAGAGCAGAAAAACCTGCTCAGCAACCTGCAAAAGGGCGATGAAGTGGTCACCACCGGCGGCATCGCTGGCAAGATCACCAAAGTGGCCGATGACTTCGTGGTTCTGGAAGTGTCCGACACTGTTGAAATGAAGTTCCAGAAGGGCGCTATCGCGGCCACGCTGCCAAAAGGCACGCTGAAAGCGATCTAAAAGTTTCAACTTCTATTCAATCGACGGGGCGCGCAAGGCGCCCCGCGTCATAAGCGGGCGGCGTGATGCTGAACAAATACCCTCTGTGGAAATATGTACTGATCCTGGCGGTGCTGGCGGTCGGTCTGATTTATTCCGCTCCCAATCTTTATCCGGATGACCCGGCCATTCAGGTCAGTGGCGCAAGCACTGCGCTGCAGGTCACCCAGGCGGATCTGGACCGCGCGAGCGCAGCGCTCAAGACTTCCGGGATCGACGTCAAGGCGTCCTCCATTGCCGAAAACGGCCGTGGCGGCCTGTTGCGTCTGACCAAGGCTGAAGACCAGCTGCCGGCCAAGGACGTGGTGCGCAAAGCGTTGGGCGACGATTACGTTGTGGCCCTGAACCTGGCCCAGACCACCCCGCAATGGCTGCGCAAGCTCGGCGCGCACCCGATGAAGCTGGGTCTGGACTTGTCCGGTGGTGTGCACTTCCTGCTGGAAGTGGACATGGAAAAAGCCCTCGACGCGCGGATGAAAGTCTACGAAGGCGACGTCAAGAGCCTGCTGCGCAAAGAGCGCGTGCGTTATCGCAGCCTGCCGCAGCTCGACGGTGCCATTCAGCTGGGCTTCAGTGATACCGATACCCGCGAGCAGGCCCGTAGCCTGATTCGCAAGAACTTCAACGATTTCGATGTTGTGCCGGCCGACCTCAATGGTCAGGCGGTGCTGCGTCTGGCGATGACCCCGGCCAAGCTGGCGGAAATCCGCGAATACTCCATCAAGCAGAACTTGACCACGGTGCGTAACCGCGTCAACGAGCTGGGTGTGGCCGAGCCGATCGTGCAGCGCCAGGGCGCCAACCGCATCGTGGTTGAGCTGCCAGGCGTGCAGGACACCGCCGAAGCCAAGCGTATCCTCGGCAAGACCGCCAACCTGGAGTTCCGCCTCGGTGCTGAACCGGGCGCGTCCAAGGCCTCGACCGAGAGCTTCGAGTTCCGCGAGGGCGGTCGTCCGGCGGCGCAGATCGAGCGTGGCCTGATCATCACCGGTGACCAGGTGACCGACGCCAAGGCTGGCTTCGACGAGCAGGGTCGCCCACAGGTGAACATCCACCTCGACGGCCATGGCGGCGAACTGATGAGCCGCGCCACGCGCAGCAACGTCGGGCGCAGCATGGCGGTGATCTTCATCGAGCAGAAGCCGATCACCACCTACACCAAGCAAGTGGTCGACGGCGTCGAGAAAGACGTCGCCGTGCAGGCCTTCAAGGAAGAGAAGAAGATCATCAGCCTGGCGACCATCCAGTCGCCACTGGGCAGCCAGTTCCGCATCACCGGCCTGAACGGTCAGGGCGAAGCTTCGGAATTGGCCCTGCTGCTGCGTGCCGGTGGTCTGGCTGCGCCGATGTACTTCGCCGAAGAGCGCACCATTGGCCCGAGCCTGGGTGCCGACAACATCACCAAGGGTATCGATGCATCGCTGTGGGGCATGCTGTTTGTCTCGCTGTTCATCATCGCCATCTACCGCTTCTTCGGCATCATCGCCACCGTCGCACTGGCGGTGAACATGGTGATGCTGCTGGCCTTGATGTCGCTGCTGGGGGCTACGCTGACCCTGCCGGGTATCGCCGGTATCGTGTTGACCATGGGTATGGCGGTGGACGCCAACGTGCTGATCTTCTCGCGGATACGTGAAGAGATCGCCGCCGGCATGACGATTCAACGTGCAATCAACGAAGGCTTCGGCCGGGCATTCACCGCGATTCTCGACGCCAACCTGACCACGTTGCTGGTGGGCGGGATTCTCTTCGCCATGGGCACCGGCCCGGTCAAGGGCTTCGCAGTGACCATGTCCCTCGGGATCTTTACCTCGATGTTCACAGCCATCATGGTGACCCGCGCAATGGTCAACCTGATCTTTGGTGGTCGTGACTTCAAGAAGTTGTGGATTTAAGGGGCTGCCATGTTACGTACTATCAACTTCATGGGCGTTCGCAACATTGCGTTCGGCGTCACATTGTTCCTTACCGTGCTGGCGTTGTTCAGCTGGTTCCACAAGGGTCTGAACTACGGCCTGGACTTCACCGGCGGTACGCTCATCGAGCTGACCTACGAGCGTCCGGCCGATGTCACCAAGGTGCGTGAGCAACTGGCGACCTCGGGCTACGGCGATGCCATCGTGCAGAGCTTTGGTGCTACCACCGACCTGCTGGTGCGCATGCCGGGTGAAGACCCGCAGCTGGGTCATCAGGTCGCCGAAGCCTTGCAGAAGGCCGGCGGTGACAACCCGGCGAAGGTCAAGCGCGTCGAGTTCGTCGGCCCGCAGGTGGGTGAAGAGCTGCGCGACCAGGGCGGCCTCGGCATGCTGATGGCGCTGGGCGGCATCCTGATCTACCTGGCCTTCCGCTTTCAGTGGAAGTTCGCGGTAGGCGCCATTGTGTCGCTGATCCACGACGTGATCGTGACCGTGGGCATCCTGTCGTTCTTCCAGATCACCTTCGACCTGACGGTGCTGGCGGCGGTGTTGGCGATCATCGGTTACTCGCTCAACGACACCATCGTGGTGTTCGACCGGGTACGTGAGAACTTCCGTGTGCTGCGCAAGGCCTCGCTGATCGAGAACATCAACATCTCGACCACTCAGACCCTGCTGCGGACCATGGCGACGTCGATCTCCACCTTGCTGGCGATTGCCGCGCTGCTGTTCTTTGGTGGCGACAACCTGTTCGGTTTCTCCATCGCACTGTTCATCGGCGTACTGGCGGGTACTTACTCGTCGATCTACATCGCCAACGTGGTGCTGATCTGGTTGAACCTGAGTACCGAGGATCTGATTCCTCCGGCCGCTGCCGAAACGGAAGTGGACGACCGCCCGTAAGGCTCGGCGCTCCATCCGTCACAGCTGAAAAGGCGCGAGTTGAACTCGCGCCTTTTTTTATGCTCCAAGGCTGGGAGAAGCGCGGATTAATCCGCTTGTGATGGTCAGGAGGTTCAAGTGAACAAATCGATGCTGGTTGGTGCGGTATTGGGTGCTGTCGGTGTAACTGCCGGTGGTGCGGTCGCGACCTACAGCTTGGTAAAAAGTGGCCCTGAGTATGCGCAAGTATTGGCCGTGGAGCCGGTCAAGACCCAGATCAAAACCCCGCGTGAAGTGTGCAAGGACGTCACCGTGACTCGGCAGAAGCCAGTCCAGGACCAGCACCAGATCGCTGGCACCGTGATCGGCGCCCTGGCCGGTGGCCTGTTGGGTAACCAGGTCGGCGGCGGCACCGGTAAAAAAATCGCCACCGTGGCAGGTGCAGCCGGCGGCGGTTATGCCGGTAACAAGATTCAGGAAGGCATGCAGGAGCGCGACACCTACACCACCACCCAGACTCGCTGCAACACGGTCAATGACATCAGCGACAAGGTTGTGGGCTACGACGTTCGCTACATGCTCGACGGTAAAGAAGGCAAAGTCCGCATGGATCGCGACCCGGGCAACCAGATCCCGGTGAACAAGGAAGGTCAACTGATCCTGGGGCAGAACGAACCGGCTCAGTGATCCAGCCGCTATGAAAAAAGCACCCTTCGGGGTGCTTTTTTATGCCCGCATTTTATGCCCCACCACCCATCCCCTGTGGGAGCGAGCTTGCTCGCGATAGCGCCAGGTCAGCTGGATAACTGATCGTTCCCACGCTCTGCGTGGGAATGCATCCCGTGACGCTCTGCGTCACCTCCAGAAGCGGAACGCGGAGCGTCCCTGGCGGCGTTCCCACGCAGAGCGTGGGAACGATCAGCGACGACGTGTTCGCATCTAGCAGGCATAAAAAAAGCACCCCGAAGGGTGCTTTTTCTGTAGCCGGTTGCTTAGCGCTTCAGCGAAGCCGGCAGGTGTGGCTGGATGGCGGTGAGCACAGCCTTGAAGCATTTGGTGTTGCCGGCAACGATGTGGCCTTTTTCAAGGAAGTCGTGGCCGCCAGTGAAGTCGCTCACCAAACCGCCGGCTTCCTGGATCAACAGGGCGCCTGCGGCCATGTCCCATTCGGACAAGCCCGATTCCCAGAATGCATCGAAACGGCCAGCAGCGACATAGGCCAGGTCCAGGCTCGCAGCGCCGGCGCGGCGGATGCCGGCGGTCTGGCCGACCAGGGCGCGGAACATGCCCAGGTAGTTGTCCAGGTTGTCCATCTGGTCGTCACGGAACGGGAAGCCGGTGCCCAGCAGGGCGCCGTCCAGGCTGGTGCGGCCGCTGACGCGCAGGCGACGACCGTTCAGTTGGGCGCCACGGCCACGGCTGGCGGTGAATTCTTCCTGGCGAACCGGGTCCAGCACAACGGCGTGTTCCAGACGGCCACGGTATTTGCAGGCGATGCTGACAGCGAAATGAGGAATGCCGCGCAGGAAGTTGGTGGTGCCGTCCAGCGGATCGATGATCCACAGGTACTCTTCGCCTTCGATGCCGGTGCCGGCGTGCATGCCGGTCTCTTCACCCAGGATCGAGTGGTTCGGGTAAGCCTTGCGCAGGGCGTCGACGATTTTTTGCTCGGCGGCGCGATCAACCTCGGACACGTAGTCCTTGGCGTCTTTTTCATCGACCTTGATGGTATCCAGGCGCTCGATGGAGCGGAAGATCAGTTCACTGGCGCTGCGGGCGGCGCGCAGCGCGATATTCAGCATGGGCTGCATGGATGTGTCACCTAAGGTTGTTAAAGAAAGCCGCGCATTCTATCAGAAAGTTTTCTCAGGAGAAGGTTGGTGTTCGCTTTCATAGCTTAACGGTAGGTGCTTATGTAAGATTTGCTCCCTTTATCGTGTTCGAGAGCGCCTCCCTTGTTGCAGAACATTCGTGTCGTCCTGGTCAATGCCAGCCATCCGGGTAACATCGGCGGAGCTGCGCGGGCCATGAAGAACATGGGCCTGTCGCGGCTGGTGCTGGTCGAACCGCGCTTGTTTCCCCACCACGAAGCCGATGCGCGGGCCTCCGGTGCCGGCGACATTCTCGCCAATGCCCAGGTCGTCGCCACCCTGGAAGACGCCCTGGTGGGGTGCAACCTGGTGCTCGGCACCAGCGCCCGCGACCGCCGTATTCCCTGGCCGCTGCTCGATCCCCGCGAATGCGGCACCAAAGTGGTCGAGGAGGTCGCGCAAGGCTTTGAAATCGCCCTGGTGTTCGGCCGTGAAGACTCCGGCCTGACCAATGACGAACTGCAGCGATGTCACTTTCACGTGCATATCCCTTCCGACCCCGAGTTCAGTTCCTTGAACCTGGGGGCGGCGGTGCAGGTGTTGAGTTATGAAGTGCGCATGGCCTGGCTCGCCGCTGAAGGCAAACCAAGCAAAGTGGAAAAAACCGAGGTCACGTCGCCACGCAGTGAGACACTGGCGACCATGGACGAGTTGGAACGATTCTATGAGCACCTGGAGCAGACCCTGGTGGACATCGAGTTCCTCGACCCGGAGAAGCCGCGGCACTTGATGGCGCGCCTGCGTCGGTTGTACGGACGAAGCTCGGTCAGCCGGGCGGAGATGAATATATTGCGCGGCATCCTCACGGAAACCCAGAAGGCGGCCCGTGGCGAGCTGATTAAGCGGAAGAAATAAAATGTTCGAACGTTTGCGTGAAGATATCCAAAGTGTTTTCCATCGTGACCCGGCGGCGCGCAATGCCTTTGAAGTGCTGACCTGCTACCCGGGGATGCACGCGATCTGGATCCATCGCCTGTCCGGCGCCTTGTGGAACATGGGCTGGAAATGGCTGGCGCGCCTGGTCTCGAACTTCGGCCGCTGGTTGACCGGAATCGAGATCCATCCGGGGGCCAAGGTCGGTCGCCGTTTCTTCATCGACCACGGCATGGGCATCGTCATTGGCGAAACTGCCGAGATTGGCGACGACGTGACCCTGTACCAGGGCGTGACCCTCGGCGGCACCAGTTGGAACAAAGGCAAGCGCCACCCAACGCTGGAAGACGGCGTGGTGGTGGGTGCGGGCGCCAAGGTGCTTGGGCCGTTCACGGTGGGGGCGGGGGCGAAAGTCGGCTCCAACGCCGTGGTCACCAAGGCCGTGCCGCCCGGTGCGACCGTGGTCGGTATTCCGGGGCGAGTCATCGTCAAGTCCGATGACGAACAGGACGCCCGGCGCAAGGCCATGGCCGAGAAGATTGGCTTCGACGCCTACGGTGTCGGCGAAGACATGCCCGACCCGGTCGCCCGCGCCATCAACCAGTTGCTCGATCACCTGCAGGCCGTCGATGGACGCCTGGAGGGGATGTGCGGGGCTCTGAAGGAGCTGGGCAGTAATTACTGTGCCAAGGACCTGCCTGAACTGCGCGAGGAAGATTTTGCGTGTGTGAAGGATAAGGATGAGACCCAGGCCAGCTGAAACCCTGCTGGCCTCATCGCGAGCAAGCTCGCTCCCACAATTGGGTTTGTGGTGTACACAAATTGTGCAGCCACCCAAGCCCCCTGTGGGAGCGAGCTTGCTCGCGATGAACGATAACGCGGTATAGCTGGTCGCCACTGGCCAGCCTTTGCTATCATGCGCGCGCTCTTTCGCGGGTAAACCCGAGTAACCCACTAGGTCTTATACTTGACTTAAATACTCGGGAATTGCATACTCGCCCCCATTCCGAACTCCGTGGTAATTGTCCATGCGACTGACTACAAAAGGCCGATACGCCGTGACCGCGATGCTGGATCTGGCATTGCACGCGCAGCACGGGCCGGTGTCCCTGGCCGATATCTCCGAGCGCCAGGGCATTTCCCTGTCTTACCTTGAGCAGCTGTTCGCCAAGCTGCGCCGTAGCAACCTGGTTTCCAGTGTTCGCGGCCCGGGCGGTGGCTACCAGCTGTCGCGCGACATGCAGGGCATCCAGGTCGCCCAGGTGATCGATGCGGTGAACGAATCGGTCGATGCGACCAAATGCCAGGGCCTTGGCGACTGCCATGGCGGCGATACTTGCCTGACCCACCACTTGTGGTGCGACCTCAGCCTGCAGATCCACGAATTTCTGAGCGGTATCAGCTTGGCTGACCTTGTAACTCGCCGTGAGGTGCAAGAAGTAGCCCAGCGTCAGGACCAGCGCCGTTGCAATAGCAAGGCGCCGCACCTGGACAAGATTGAAGCGTCCGCCGTCGAATGACCGCCGCAGAGCAAGCGGAACGCCAGCCAGCCTGATTTAGGAGAGAGTCCATGAAATTGCCGATTTACCTTGATTACTCTGCGACCACCCCGGTTGATCCGCGTGTCGCGCAAAAAATGAGTGAATGCCTGCTGGTCGACGGAAACTTCGGTAACCCGGCGTCCCGCTCCCACGTGTTTGGCTGGAAAGCCGAAGAGTCGGTCGAAAACGCCCGTCGCCAGGTCGCTGACCTGGTCAATGCCGACCCGCGTGAAATCGTCTGGACCTCCGGTGCCACCGAGTCCGACAACCTGGCAATCAAGGGTGTCGCGCACTTCTATCACACCAAGGGCAAGCACCTGATCACCTCCAAGATCGAGCACAAGGCTGTCCTGGACACCATGCGCCAACTGGAGCGTGAAGGTTTCGAAGTCACCTACATCGAACCGGGTGAAGACGGCATCATCACCCCGGCCATGGTGGAAGCCGCGCTGCGCGACGACACCATCCTGGTTTCGATCATGCACGTGAACAACGAAATCGGCACCATCAACGACATCGCGGCCATCGGCGAACTGACGCGCTCCAAGGGCGTTCTGTTCCATGTCGACGCGGCGCAGTCCACCGGCAAGGTCGCGATAGACCTGTCGCAGTTGAAAGTCGACCTGATGTCGTTCTCTGCCCACAAGACCTACGGCCCTAAAGGCATCGGCGCGCTGTACGTGAGCCGCAAGCCGCGCGTTCGCCTCGAAGCGACCATGCACGGTGGCGGTCACGAGCGTGGCATGCGTTCCGGCACCCTGGCGACCCACCAGATCGTCGGCATGGGTGAAGCATTCCGCGTGGCCAAGGAAGACATGGCTGCCGAGAACGTGCGCATCAAGGCCCTGAGCGACCGCTTCTTCAAGCAGGTCGAGCACCTGGAAGAGCTTTACGTCAACGGCAGCATGATCGCCCGCGTACCGCACAACCTGAACCTGAGCTTCAACTATGTTGAAGGTGAGTCGCTGATCATGGCGCTCAAGGATCTGGCCGTGTCGTCCGGTTCGGCGTGCACCTCGGCATCGCTGGAGCCTTCGTACGTGCTGCGCGCCCTGGGCCGCAACGACGAACTGGCTCACAGCTCGATCCGCTTCACCTTCGGGCGCTTCACCACCGAAGAAGAAATCGATTACGCCGCGCAGAAAGTCTGCGAGGCCGTTACCAAGCTGCGCGCTCTGTCGCCGCTGTGGGACATGTACAAAGACGGCGTCGACATTTCGAAAATCGAGTGGGCGGCGCACTGAGAAGTCGCCACCAGAGCGACTCACTGATGAGGATTGAAGCAAATGGCATATAGCGAAAAGGTCATCGACCACTACGAGAACCCGCGCAACGTCGGCAAGATGGACGCGCAGGATCCTGATGTCGGCACCGGCATGGTCGGCGCCCCGGCGTGCGGCGACGTAATGCGCCTGCAGATCAAGGTCAACGAGCAAGGCATCATCGAAGATGCCAAGTTCAAGACCTACGGCTGCGGTTCCGCCATCGCGTCCAGCTCCCTGGCCACCGAGTGGATGAAGGGCAAGACCCTTGATGAAGCCGAAACCATCAAGAACACCCAGCTGGCTGAAGAGCTGGCCTTGCCGCCCGTGAAGATCCACTGCTCGGTACTCGCCGAAGACGCCATCAAGGCCGCTGTTCGCGATTACAAGCAGAAAAAAGGCTTGATCTGATCTGTGCACAGGTAAGGAGTTTCCATGGCTATCCAGATGACAGAAGCGGCAGCTAAGCATGTCCAGCGCTCCCTCGCGGGGCGCGGCAAGGGCGAGGGTATCCGCCTGGGTGTTCGCACCACGGGCTGCTCTGGCCTTGCCTACGTGCTGGAATTCGTCGACGAAGTGGGCGAAGACGATCAGGTGTTCGAAAGTCATGGTCAGAAAGTGATCATCGACCCGAAAAGCCTGACGTACCTGGACGGCACTGAACTGGATTTCGTCAAGGAAGGGTTGAACGAAGGCTTCAAGTTCAACAATCCCAACGTGCGCGGTGAATGTGGCTGCGGCGAAAGCTTCAACATCTGAGGCGGCTTGTGGGTACTCCTTGTCATTTTGCGTTGTTCCAGATGCAGCCTGCGTTCCAGCTGGATCTTGACCAGTTGTCCGCGCGTTATCTGGAATTGGCCCGTGGTGTCCACCCGGACCGTTTTGCTGACGCCTCCGAAGCCGAGCAGCGGCGGGCGCTCGAGCAGTCTGCGAACCTCAACGAGGCGTACCAGACGCTCAAGAGCCCTGCCAAGCGCGCGCGTTACCTGCTCGCTATCAGCGGTCATGAGCTGCCCCTGGAAGTCACCGTCCACGATCCCGAGTTTCTTTTGCAGCAGATGCAATGGCGCGAAGAACTCGAAGACCTGCAGGACAGCGCCGACCTGGCCGGTGTCGCGGTATTCAAGCGCCGCTTGAAAGATGCCCAGCACACATTGAACGAAAGCTTCGCAGCCTGCTGGAACGATGCCGCGCAACGTGAGCAGGCCGAACGCCTGATGCGGCGCATGCAGTTCCTCGACAAGCTCACCTACGAAGTGCGCCAGCTCGAAGAGCGCCTCGACGATTAACCCAGTGCCGCTCCGGTCGCACGCCTGATTACAGATAAGTCCTGATTACGATGGCCCTACTGCAGATCGCCGAACCCGGCCAAAGTCCACAACCGCACCAGCGTCGCCTGGCTGTGGGAATCGACTTGGGTACTACCAATTCCCTGGTCGCTGCCTTGCGCAGCGGTCTTTCCGAACCGCTGGCCGACGAGCAGGGGCAGGTGATCCTGCCGTCCGCCGTGCGCTATCACGCCGATCGCGTTGAAGTGGGCGAGTCAGCCAAGCTGGCCGCCGCGACCGATCCGCTGAACACCGTTGTCTCGGTCAAGCGCTTGATGGGTCGTGGTCTGTCCGACGTCAAGCAATTGGGCGATCAACTGCCGTACCGCTTTGTTGGCGGCGAATCGCACATGCCGTTCATCGAAACCGTGCAGGGCCCGAAAAGCCCGGTGGAAGTCTCGGCCGATATCCTCAAGGTGCTGCGCCAGCGCGCTGAAGCGGCACTGGGTGGGGAATTGGTTGGTGCGGTCATCACCGTCCCGGCCTATTTCGACGACGCCCAGCGCCAAGCCACCAAGGACGCGGCCAAGCTGGCCGGCCTGAACGTGTTGCGCCTGCTCAACGAGCCGACCGCCGCTGCCGTGGCGTACGGCCTGGACCAGCACGCCGAAGGCCTGGTAGCGATCTACGACCTGGGCGGCGGCACCTTCGATATTTCGATCCTGCGCCTGACCGGCGGCGTCTTTGAAGTCCTGGCCACCGGTGGCGACAGCGCTCTGGGCGGCGATGACTTCGACCACGCCATTGCCGGCTGGATCATCGAGCAAGCGGGCCTGTCCGCTGATCTCGATCCGGGTGCCCAGCGCCATCTGCTGCAAACCGCCTGCGCCGCCAAGGAAGCCTTGACCGACGCTGTCACCGTTGAAGTCGCTTATGGTGACTGGAAAGCTTCCCTGAGCCGCGAAGCGTTCGATGCGTTGATCGAACCCATGGTCGCCCGCAGCCTCAAGGCCTGCCGCCGTGCCGTGCGTGATTCCGGCGTGGAGTTCGAAGACGTCAAGGCCGTGGTCATGGTCGGTGGTTCGACCCGCGTGCCTCGGGTTCGCGAAGCCGTTGCCGAGGCCTTTGGCCGCCAGCCGCTGACCGAAATCGACCCGGACCAGGTGGTCGCCATCGGCGCCGCGATCCAGGCCGATACCCTGGCCGGCAACAAGCGAGACGGTGGCGAGCTGCTGTTGCTCGACGTGATTCCGCTGTCTCTGGGCCTGGAAACCATGGGCGGTCTGATGGAGAAGGTGATTCCGCGCAACACCACCATTCCCGTTGCCCGCGCTCAAGACTTCACCACCTATAAAGACGGCCAGTCGGCGATGATGGTCCACGTGCTGCAAGGCGAGCGTGAACTGATCAGCGACTGCCGCTCCCTGGCTCGTTTCGAATTGCGCGGCATCCCGCCGATGGTGGCCGGTGCGGCGAAGATTCGCGTGACCTTCCAGGTCGATGCCGATGGCTTGCTCAATGTCTCCGCTCGCGAACTGGGTTCGGGCGTCGAGGCGAGCATCCAGGTCAAGCCGTCCTACGGCCTGACCGACGGCGAAATCGCCAAGATGCTCAAGGATTCGTTCCAGCATGCCAGCGACGACAAGGTGGCTCGCGTGCTGCGCGAGCAGCAGGTCGACGCCCAACGCCTGATCGAAGCCGTGCAAGGTGCCCTTGAAGCCGACGGCGAGCGCTTGCTCGACGCCGAAGAGCGCATGGTCATCGAGCTGCAAATGCAGGAACTGTCCGAATTGATCAAAGGTACCGATGGTTATGCCATCGAGTTGCAGACCAAGCGTCTGTCGCAAGTCACCGATGCCTTTGCTGCCCGCCGCCTGGACTCGACGGTCAAAGCCGCCCTGGCGGGGCGCAACCTGAATGAAATCGAGGAATAACTGATGCCGCAGATCATTTTTCTGCCACACGCCGAGCATTGCCCGGACGGTATGGTGGTAGAGGCCGAAACCGGCAAATCCATTCTTGAAGTGGCCCACGATAACCACATCGAGATCGAGAGCGCCTGCGGCGGCGTCTGTGCCTGTACCACGTGCCATTGCATCATTCGCGAAGGTTTCGACTCGCTGAATGAGGCCGATGAGCTGGAAGAGGACTATCTTGATCGGGCCTGGGGTCTGGAACCGACGTCGCGCCTGACGTGCCAGGCCAAGGTCGGCACCGAGGACCTGGTGGTCGAAATTCCGAAATATTCGCTTAACCATGCGGCCGAAGCGCCGCACTGATGGTGACACTGTCATGAGCTATGGTTGGAATGATGTACAACGCATCGCAGAAGAATTGGCCGAAGCCAAGCCGGACGTGAACCCGATGGCTGTCAATTTCGTCGAGTTGCAGCACTGGATCATGGAGCTTCCCGATTTCGACAACACCTCTGGCCGTTGTGGCGAGAAGGTCTTGGAGGCCGTCCAACAGCTCTGGATCGAAGAAATCGACTGATCCACCTGGCAGGTTAGGCAATACCCCTGAACCCGCGTATAATTCGCGGGTTTAATTTTTCGCAAATTACCGTTTCTGGAGTTACACCATGGCTGTTCAACGTACTTTCTCCATCATCAAGCCTGACGCCGTTGCTAAAAACGTGATCGGCAAGATCGTTACCCGTTTCGAAGACGCTGGCCTGCGCGTTGTAGCTTCGAAAATGAAGCAACTGTCCAAAGCCGAAGCCGAAGGCTTCTACGCTGAGCACAGCGAGCGCGGTTTCTTCGGTGAGCTGGTTGCCTTCATGACTTCCGGTCCGGTTGTCGTTCAGGTGCTGGAAGGCGAAAACGCCATCGCTCGCAACCGTGAGCTGATGGGCGCTACCAACCCTAAAGAAGCTGCTGCCGGTACCATCCGCGCTGACTTCGCCGAGTCGATCGACGCCAACGCCGTTCACGGTTCGGACTCCGAAGCCGCTGCTGCTCGCGAAATCGCTTACTTTTTCTCCGCTACTGAAGTAACCACTCGCTAAGCCCAGGCTTTTGAGTGAAGGTGAATCCATGACTACATCGAACGGCAAAACCAACCTGTTGGGCCTGACCCAGCCGGAAATGGAGAAATTCTTCGACTCGATCGGGGAGAAGCGTTTCCGTGCCGGCCAAGTGATGAAGTGGATTCACCACTTTGGCGTCGACGATTTCGACGCCATGACGAATGTCAGCAAGGCCTTGCGCGAAAAGCTCAAGGCAGTTGCTGAGATTCGCGGTCCGGAAGTGGTCAGCGAGGACATCTCCAGCGACGGCACCCGTAAGTGGGTGGTGCGCGTGGCGTCCGGCAGCTGCGTCGAGACCGTCTACATTCCCCAGGGCAAGCGCGGCACCTTGTGCGTTTCGTCCCAGGCAGGCTGTGCCCTGGATTGCAGTTTCTGCTCCACCGGCAAGCAAGGCTTCAACAGCAACCTCACCGCCGCCGAAGTGATCGGCCAGGTGTGGATTGCCAACAAATCCTTTGGCAGCGTCCCGGCGACCGTCGACCGTGCCATCACCAACGTGGTGATGATGGGCATGGGTGAGCCGCTGCTGAACTTCGACAACGTCATCGCCGCCATGCACCTGATGATGGATGACCTGGGCTATGGCATCTCCAAGCGCCGGGTGACCTTGTCCACCTCGGGCGTGGTGCCGATGATCGATGAGCTGGCCAAGCACATCGACGTCTCCCTGGCGTTGTCGCTGCACGCACCCAATGACGCATTGCGTAACCAATTGGTGCCGATCAACAAGAAGTATCCGCTTAAGATGCTGCTGGAGTCGTGCCAGCGCTACATGTCGTCCCTGGGCGAAAAGCGCGTACTGACCATCGAATACACCTTGCTCAAGGACGTGAACGACAAGGTCGAGCATGCGGTCGAGATGATCGAGTTGCTCAAGAACATCCCGTGCAAGATCAACCTGATCCCGTTCAACCCGTTCCCGCACTCCGGTTACGAGCGTCCGAGCAACAATGCGATTCGTCGCTTCCAGGATCAGCTTCATCATGCCGGCTTCAACGTCACTGTGCGCACCACCCGCGGCGAAGACATCGATGCCGCGTGTGGCCAATTGGTAGGACAGGTGCTGGATCGCACCCGTCGCAGCGAGCGCTACATTGCCGTGCGTGAATTGAACGCCAGCGACGATGTGGCGCAAAACGCTGCGAACAGTCACTAAGAGAGGAACTCTATGTCCCTGCGCTTCGCGCTCATCTTGCTGTTGGCCGGGCTGTGCACCGGTTGTGTTCTGTCGGGTGACTACAACCCGATGAAAACCAGCAAGGGACGCGACGAGGCACGTGTGGCCTATGTGCAACTGGGCATCGGCTATTTGCAGCAGGGCATGACCGAACGGGCCAAGGTCCCGCTCAAGAAAGCCCTGGAGCTGGACAGTTCAGACCCTGACGCCAACGCGGCCCTGGCCCTGGTATTCCAGGCCGAGATGGAACCGGAACTGGCCGACGAGCATTTTCGCAAGGCGCTGTCCGGCCGCCCGCAGGATGCCCGGATCCTGAACAACTACGGCAGCTTCCTGTTCGAACAGAAGCGTTACAAGGACGCCTACGAGCGGTTTGAGCAGGCCGCCGCCGACACCCTTTATCCCGAGCGTTCGCGAGTTTTCGAGAACCTCGGCATGACGGCATCGAAACTCGGCCAGCGTGACCTGGCCCGCCAGCAGCTCGAAAAGGCGCTGCGGCTCAACCATCAGCAACCGCGCGCATTGCTGGAAATGGCTGAGTTGTCCTACGAAGACAGGCAATATGTGCCCGCCCGCGACTATTACGAACGTTTTAGCCTGCTGAGCGAGCAAAATGCACGTAGTCTATTGCTCGGCGTTCGGCTGGCACATGTGTTTGAAGATCGCGACAAGGCTGCCAGTTATGGCCTGCAACTAAAAAGACTCTATCCCGGTACGCCGGAATATCAGCAATACCTGTCGGAGCAATGATGAAAGCGGCGCATCCTGAAGTTGTAGCAGCGACTCGCGTAAATCCCGGTGAGACCCTGCGTCAAGCCCGCGAAAGCAATGGTTGGTCGCTGGCCGAAGTGGCCCTCAAGCTCAATCTCACCGTGGCTTCCCTGGGCAATCTGGAAAGCGGCGCGTTCGACAAGCTGCCAGGGCATACCTTCGCCCGCGGGTACATCCGCGCCTATGCCAAATTGCTCGGCATGGACCAGACCGTGCTGGTCCAGCAATTCGATCAGTACACCGGTTCCGATGCCCAAGGCAGCAACGTGCACAGCCTGGGTCGCATCGAAGAGCCGGTGCGCGTTTCCCACACCATCTTGCGCATCGTCAGCCTGTTGTTGCTGATCGCGGTGATTGGTGGCGGTTTTGTCTGGTGGCAGGATCAGGCTTCCTTGCGCAACAAGGAACCGGTAGCCATGAACCCTGAGCACGTCGAAGTCGAAGGTGCCGACGGCACCACCCAGATCCATCCGTTGGACGAGCCGGAAGACCAGGCCGTCATGGAAGGCCAGGCCGAAGGCGAAACCGCTCTGGCGCTGCCTCAAGGCCAAGATGGCGCGGATGCCGAAGCTGGCGCCGAGCCGGTTGCTCCTGCACCTGCTCCGGCTGCCCCGATCATCGGCAGCGCGCCGATTGCCACGGCACCTGCCGCGCCGACCGCGCCAGCGCCGAGCGTGGCTGCGCCTGCGACCCACGCCGCTCCAGTCGTTCCGGCAGCGCCAGTGGCTCCGGTGGCGCCTGCCGCTGGTGAAGGCCAGGTACAGATTCAATTTATCGCCGATTGCTGGACGCAAGTCACCGACGGCAACGGCAAGGTGCTGTTCAGTGGCCTCAAGCGCAAGGGCGATAGCACCTCCATCAACGGCAAGCCGCCCTTTGCCGTGCGCCTGGGTTATGCCCGTGGCGCGCAGGTCAGCTACAACGGCCAGCCGGTCGACATCGCTCCGTTCACCAGTGGCGAGACCGCTCGCCTGAAGTTGGGTCAATAAGTCATGCACGGCGAATCTCCAATCAAACGTCGCGAATCCCGCAAGATCTGGGTGGGTAACGTGCCTGTCGGCGGCGATGCGCCTATCGCTGTGCAGAGCATGACCAACAGCGACACCAACGACGTGGCCGCCACGGTCGCGCAGATCAATCGCCTGGAAGCCGCCGGTGTCGACATCGTGCGGGTTTCGGTGCCGGACATGGACGCCGCCGAGGCGTTCGGCAAGATCAAACAGTTGGTCAAGGTGCCGCTGGTGGCCGACATCCATTTCGACTACCGCATTGCCCTGCGCGTGGCCGAGCTGGGTGTGGACTGCCTGCGCATCAACCCGGGCAACATCGGTCGCGAAGACCGCGTACGCGCCGTGGTGGATGCTGCCCGCGACCGTGGCATTCCGATCCGTATCGGTGTGAACGCCGGTTCCCTGGAAAAAGACCTGCAAAAGAAATACGGCGAACCGACCCCGGCTGCGCTGGTGGAGTCGGCCCTGCGCCATGTCGAGCACCTCGAACGCCTGAATTTCCAGGACTTCAAGGTCAGCGTGAAGGCTTCCGACGTGTTCATGGCCGTTGAAGCCTACCGCTTGCTGGCCAAGGAAATCGTCCAGCCACTGCACCTGGGCATCACTGAAGCCGGTGGGTTGCGTTCGGGCACGGTGAAATCCGCCGTCGGCCTCGGTATGCTGCTCGCCGAAGGGATTGGCGATACCATCCGCATCTCGTTGGCGGCTGATCCGGTCGAGGAAGTGAAAGTCGGCTACGACATTCTCAAGTCTCTGCACCTGCGTTCCCGTGGGATCAACTTCATCGCCTGCCCGAGCTGCTCGCGGCAGAACTTCGATGTGGTCAAGACCATGAACGAGCTGGAAGGGCGCCTCGAAGACCTGCTGGTGCCGCTGGATGTCGCGGTGATCGGTTGCGTGGTCAACGGGCCGGGCGAAGCCAAGGAGGCCCATATCGGCCTGACTGGCGGTACGCCGAACCTGATTTACATCGACGGCAAGCCGTCGCAGAAACTGACGAATGACAATCTGGTGGATGAGCTGGAAAGGCTGATCCGCCAGAAAGCGGCCGAAAAGGTCGAAGCCGACGCGGCGGTCATTGCACGCGGCTGAGCAAACGAATTTTTAAGGATTACCTGTGAGCAAGTCTCTGCAAGCCATTCGTGGCATGAACGACATCCTGCCCGAGCAGACGCCCCTGTGGCGCTATTTCGAGGGCACCGTGGCGCGTTTGCTGGATAACTACGGTTACCGGCAGATCCGCATGCCGATCGTCGAGTTCACCGAGCTGTTCAAGCGCTCCATCGGTGAAGTGACCGACATCGTCGAAAAAGAGATGTACACCTTCGACGACCGCAACGGCGATTCCCTGACCCTGCGCCCGGAAGGCACGGCGGCCTGCGTGCGTGCGGTGCTCGAGCACGGCATCACCGGCGGCGGCCAGGTGCAGAAGCTCTGGTATATCGGCCCGATGTTCCGTCACGAGCGTCCGCAGAAAGGCCGCTATCGCCAGTTTCATCAGATCGGTTGCGAGGTGTTCAACCTCGACGGCCCGGACATCGACGCCGAACTGATCGTGCTGACCTGGCGCCTGTGGGGCGAGTTGGGCATTCGTGATGCCGTCAAGCTTGAGCTCAACAGCCTCGGCACCGCCCAAGCCCGCGCTCGCTACCGTGACGCACTGGTGGAGTTTCTCTCGGCCCGCCTCGAGCACCTGGACGAAGACAACCAGCGCCGGTTGAAGACCAACCCGCTGCGGGTGCTGGACACCAAGAACCCGGACACGCAGGCCGTACTGGTGGATGCGCCAAAAATGGCCGACTACCTCGACGAAGAGTCCCGCGTGCACTTCGAGGGGCTCAAGGCCCGCCTGGACGCCGCCGGTATTCCTTACGTGATCAACCCGAAACTGGTTCGTGGTCTGGATTACTACAGCAAGACCGTTTTCGAATGGGTCACTGACAAGCTCGGCGCCCAGGGCACTGTGTGTGCCGGCGGCCGTTACGATGGCCTGGTGGAACAGATGGGCGGCAAGCCGACGTCGGGCGTGGGTTTTGCCATGGGCATCGAGCGCCTGGTGCTGATGCTTGAGGCCCTGGACAAGGTGCCGGAGGAACTGGCCCGTCAGGTCGACGTTTACCTGTGCGCCTTCGGCGAGGCAGCCGAACTGGCGGCCCTGACGTTGAGCGAACGGGTCCGCGACCAGTTGCCCAACCTGCGCCTGCAGATCAACGCCGGCGCCGGCAGTTTCAAGAGCCAATTCAAGAAGGCCGACAAGAGCGGTGCGCTGTATGCACTGATCCTCGGTGACGACGAACTGGCCCAACAAGTGGTAGGTTTCAAACCCCTGCGTGGCCAGGGCGAACAACAAAGTATTGCCTGGGATGCGCTTGCTGCACACCTGGCCACCTGCGTCGTGCAGGGTTGAAGCTGTCAAACAGCCGATTTAGCGATTAAGGAGTATTGGGGTGTCGAGTACCGAAGATGAACAGCTGGCGGATTTGAAGGACTGGTGGACGCGCAACGGCAAGCCGCTGGTCACTGGCGGCCTGTTGGCGCTGGTCATCGTGTTCGGCTGGCAGGCCTACCAGAAATACCAGAGCAACCAGTCGCAAGGCGCCTCGGTGCTCTACCAGCAATTGCTGGAAACCACCCTGACCCCGGACGGCAAGCCTGACCCTGCCCGTGTGGCGGACCTGTCCGGCAAGCTCAACAGCGAATTCGGCGGCACTGCCTACGCGCAATACGGTCGCCTGTTCGTGGCCAAGGTTGCCGTGGACAGCGGCAAGCTGGACGACGCTGCCACCGAACTCAAAGCTATCGTCGACAAGCCGGCCAACCCGACCCTGGGCGAAGTGGCCCGTCAGCGCCTGGCGCAGGTGCTGGCGGCACAGAACAAGGCCGAAGACGCGTTGAAGCTGCTCGACGGCGATGCCGACAAGGCCTTCCTGGCGACCCGCGAAGAACTCAAGGGCGACCTGCTGGTACAGCTGGGTCGTGCTGATGAGGCCCATGCGGCCTACCAAAAAGCCAAGGCTGCGCTGTCGGATGAAGCCGCAGTCGGTGGCCTGCAAATCAAGCTGGACGACCTGGCCAAAGGGGATGCGTGACGTGATCCGTTGGAAACATGCAGCATTGCTGGCTCTGGCCATTCTGGCCGCGGGTTGCAGCAGCAACAGCAAGAAAGAACTGCCTCCGGCCGAGTTGACCGACTTCAAAGAAGAAGTCGTGTTGCAGAAGCAGTGGAGCCGCTCCATCGGTGACGGCCAGGGTGAAACCTACAACATGCTGGTGCCAGCCATCGACGGCGACACCATCTATGCCGGTGATGTCACTGGCGTGGTCATGGCGATGGATCGCAGCAACGGCGACGTCAAGTGGAAGAAAGATCTCGAACTGCCCGTTTCCGGCGCCGTTGGCGTGGGTTACGGGCTGGTCATGATCGGCACGCTCAAGGGTGAGATCGTTGCCTTGGACGCGAGCAGCGGTGAAGAAAAATGGCGCGCCCGCGTGACCAGTGAAGTGCTCGCACCGCCTGCAACCAACGGTGACGTGGTCGTGGTCCAGACCCAGGATGACCGTCTGATCGGCCTGGATGCCGCTACCGGTAACCAGCGCTGGTTGTATGACAGCACCCCGGCAGTACTGACCTTGCGTGGCACCAGTGCGCCAGTCGTCACCAACCGCCTCGCGGTGGCTGGGTTGTCGACCGGTAAAGTGGTCGCCCTGGATATTTCCAACGGCGTGCCGGTCTGGGAACAGCGCGTAGCCATCCCGCAAGGCCGTTCGGAACTGGAGCGCGTGGTCGACATCGACGGCGGCCTGCTGCTGTCCGGCGGTACGCTGTATGTCGCCAGCTACCAGGGTCGCGTGGCGGCGCTGGACCTGGAAAGCGGTCGTCCGTTGTGGCAGCGCGATGCGTCCAGCTACGCCGGTGTCGCCCAGGGCTTTGGCAGCGTCTACGTAAGCCTGTCCTCGGGCACGGTTGAAGGCGTCGACGAGCGTTCCACCACTGCGTTGTGGAGCAACGACTCCCTGGCCCGTCGTCAACTGTCGGCTCCGGAAGTGTTCTCCAGCTACGTTGCAGTGGGTGACCTGGAAGGTTACCTGCACCTGCTCAGCCAGGTGGACGGCCGTTTCGTCGGCCGTGAGCGTATCGACAGCGACGGCCTGCGTGCCCGTCCGCTGGTGGCGGGCAACATGATTTATGTGTATGGCAACAGCGGCAAACTGGAAGCCCTGACCATCAAGTAAGACTATGCTTGGGCTAATCCCCCAAGCGGCTTCACCTGTGGGAGCAAGCAAGCCTGTTCCCACAGTGCTGCCCCGAGCACCAGCCGCTGCCTAGCAGCGGCTTTTGTATTTTCTGAAATAACGAAGTGGAGAGCCGCATGGTTCCCGTAATCGCCCTGGTGGGCCGACCGAACGTCGGCAAGTCCACCTTGTTCAACCGCCTGACCAGGACTCGCGACGCCATTGTCGGCGACTTGTCCGGTCTGACCCGTGATCGCCAATACGGTGAGGCCAAGTGGCAAGGGCGTACCTATATTCTGGTCGACACCGGCGGCATCTCCGGTGATGAACACGGCATGGACGAAAAAATGGCCGAGCAATCGCTGCTCGCCATCGAAGAAGCCGATGTGGTGCTGTTCCTGGTAGACGCCAAGGCCGGTTTTACCGCCGCCGACCAGATGATCGCCGAGCATTTGCGCAAACGTAACAAGCGTTCCTACGTGGTCGCCAACAAGGTCGACAACATCGACCCGGACATGGCCCGCGCCGAGTTCGCCCCGCTGGGCATGGGCCAGGCGATCCCGATCGCCGGTGCCCACGGTCGTGGCATCACCCAGATGCTGGAAATCGCCCTGGCTGATTTCCCGAAAGACGACGAAGACGAGCCGGAAGACGGCGAGGAAGAAGTCGTTGCCGAAGGCGAGGAAGCCAAGCGCATTCCCGGCCCGAGCGAAAAAGACGGGATCAAGATCGCCATCATCGGTCGCCCGAACGTCGGCAAGTCGACGTTGGTCAACCGCATGCTCGGCGAAGACCGGGTGATCGTGTACGACCAACCCGGCACCACCCGCGACAGCATCTACATCCCCTTCGAGCGTAACGAAGAGAAGTACACGCTGATCGACACCGCCGGTGTGCGCAAGCGCGGCAAGATCCACGAAGAAGTCGAAAAATTCTCCGTGGTCAAAACCTTGCAGGCGATCAAGGACGCCAACGTGGTGATCTTCGTGATGGATGCCCGCGAGGGTGTGGTCGATCACGACCTCAACCTGCTGGGCTTTGCCCTGGAAGCTGGTCGTGCTTTGGTTATCGCGATCAACAAGTGGGACGGCATGACGCCGAGCGAGCGGGATTTCGTCAAGGTCGAATTGCAGCGTCGGCTGTTCTTCGTCGACTTCGCCGATATCCACTTCATCTCGGCCCTGCACGGTACCGGCGTGGGCAACCTCTACGCCTCTGTGCAGAACTCGTTCAAGTCGGCGGTCACCCGCTGGCCGACCAACCGCCTGACCCAGATTCTCGAAGACGCCGTTGGCGAGCACGCGCCACCGATGGTCAACAACCGCCGGATCAAGCTGCGTTACGCCCACTTGGGCGGTGCCAACCCGCCGATCATCGTGATTCACGGTAACCAGATCGAGAAGGTGCCCAAGTCGTACGTTCGTTACCTGGAAAACACCTATCGTCGCGTCCTGAAGCTGGTCGGCACGCCGATCCGTATCGAGTTCAAGGGCGGCGAAAACCCGTACGAAGGCAACAAGAATACGCTCACCGACCGCCAGGTCAACAAGAAGCGCCGCTTGATGTCGCACCACAAGAAGGCTGACAAGAAGCGTCGTGACAAGCGCTGATCGATAGTCACCGCAGTTCCACTGTGGGAGCGAGCTTGCTCGCGATAGCGGCAGTACATCAACAGGGATGCACGCTGATTCACCGCCATCGCGAGCAAGCTCGCTCTCACAGGGTATGAGTTGTGTCAGCGTAAGAAGGGTGTCCTTGGTGGCACCCTTTTTCATGCCCGGCGATTGGGCTATCCTCGACTTCTCCCGTGCCGCACCTGAGCCGGGTGCAGACCCAGGGAACCCTCGATGATCACCAGCAAGTTGCCGAATGTCGGCATCACTATTTTCACCCAGATGTCCCAGCTCGCCGCGCAGACCGGCGCGCTCAATCTGTCCCAGGGGTTTCCCGATTTCGATGGTCCGCAGGCCCTGCGCGATGCAGTCGGCCGGCATATCGCCCAAGGCCATAACCAATACTCGCCCATGACCGGTTTGCCGGCGCTGCGCCAGCAGATCGCGGCGAAGATCGCCCGCAGTTACGGCGCCAGCGTCGATGCCGATCAAGAAGTGACCGTGACTCCCGGCGCGACCCAGGCGATTTTCTGTGCCATTGCGGCGGTGGTTCACAGCGGCGACGAAGTGATCGTGTTCGACCCTTGCTATGACAGTTACGAGCCGGCGGTGCAGTTGGCCGGCGGGCGTTGCGTGCATGTGCAGTTGGGCCTGGATGACTTCGCCATCGATTTCCAGAGGCTCAGCGAAGCGTTGAGCCCGCGTACGCGGATGATCATCCTCAATAGCCCCCACAACCCCAGTGGCGCCCTGATCAGTCGCGCCGAACTGGATCAACTGGCGGCACTGATTCGCGACCGCGACATTTACCTGATCAGCGACGAGGTCTACGAACACCTGGTGTTCGACGGCGTCGCCCACGCCAGCGTCCTGGCCCATGAAGAGCTGTATCGGCGGGCCTTCGTGGTCAGCTCGTTCGGCAAGACCTACCACGTCACCGGCTGGAAAACCGGCTACGTGGTGGCGCCAGCGGCCCTGACGGCGGAGCTGCGCAAGGTGCATCAATACGTCAGCTTCTGCGGCGTGACGCCGTTGCAATACGCCCTGGCCGACTACATGGCCGAGCATCCGGAGCATGTCGAAGAATTGCCGGATTTCTACCAGGCCAAGCGCGACCTGTTCTGCGATCTACTGGCGCCGTCGCGGTTCAGCTTCAAGCGAGTGACCGGTACTTATTTCCAGTTGGTGGATTATTCGCAAATCCGTCCGGACCTGAATGACGTCGACATGGCGGTATGGATGACCCGTGAGCACGGCGTGGCGACGATCCCAGTCTCGGTGTTCTACCAGAACCCACCCGAAGGCCAGCGCCTGGTGCGCCTGTGCTTTGCCAAGCGCGAGGAGACGCTGCGTGAAGCGGCGGAAAAACTATGCGTGATCTGACTGCGTTGCCCAACCTGAATGTGGCGCTGGTCCAGACCACCCTGGCCTGGCACGACCGCCAGGCCAACCTGGAGCATTTCGAAGGTCTGCTGGAGCAGGCGCGTGGCGCGGACCTGATCATCCTGCCGGAAATGTTCACCACGGGCTTTTCCATGGAGTCCGAGCGCCTGGCGGAGCCGGAGCACGGCCCTGCGCACAAGTGGCTCAAGGCCCAGGCGGCGAAGCTGGACGCGGTCATCACCGGTAGTGTGATCATTCAGGCGGCGGACGGCAGCCACCGCAATCGTCTGCTCTGGGCGCGCCCGGACGGCGAGGTATTGCATTACGACAAGCGCCATCTGTTTCGCATGGCCGGGGAGCACAACCATTACACGCCGGGCGAGCGCCAGGTGCTGTTCGAACTCAAGGGCTGGCGCATTCGCCCGCTGATTTGCTACGACCTGCGCTTCCCGGTCTGGAGCCGTGACGCCGAGGACACCGACCTGTTGCTGTACACCGCCAACTGGCCAGGCGCCCGGCGCCAGCATTGGAATCGGCTGCTGCCGGCCCGGGCAATCGAGAACCTGTGCTATGTGGCGGCAGTGAACCGCATCGGCACCGACGGCAAGGGTTTCGCCTACACCGGTGATAGTCAGGTGCTGGATTTCCAGGGCGAGACTCTGCTCAGTGCCGGCGAGGCAGACGGGGTGTTCACGGTGTGCTTGAACGCGGTGGACCTGGCAGCGTATCGGGCGCGGTTTCCGGCAAACCTGGATGCCGACCGCTTCGAATTCATCTGATTGAAACGATTCAGCCCTTCAGGAACGGGATTGGATGCCGATAAACGGTCAGCCAAGGAGAATGCTCATGACCAGTATCAGCGCAACCACCGTCAACCCGTACCCGATGTCAGCCTCTAAAGTTTCTATCAAGGGGGCGGAAGAAGAGAAAACGGTCAGTCCTGTCGCCGCGACTGAAACTGATGATGACAAAGACAAGACACTACAGGTCGACACTCGTGGCGCAAACGTCGCCGGCGCGGGTGCCGAGGCGGGTGACAGCACCATCGAGCAGTTGAAGAAGCAGATCGAGCAGGCCGAAAAACTACTGGCCCAGCAGCAAGCCCAACTGGCCCGCGTGCAGAAGAGCCAAGCCAGCGAAGAGCAGAAAGCCCAGCAGGCGATGGCTCTCCAGACCCAGATCATGGGCACCCAGGCGACGCTGCAAACCCTGCGGGCGTCGCTGTTGCAAGCGATGACAGTCTCGATTGATACCCATGCCTGATATCTCGGTTGCCTGACAGGCCGCCATCGCGAGCAAGCTCGCTCCCACATTTGATCTGTGTTCACCGCAGATCCAGTGTGGGAGCGAGCTTGCTCGCGATGAGGCCAGAATTGACAACATAAAACACCAGCCAAACAAAAAGGCCCCAGGGTTCACACCCCGGGGCCTTTTGCATTTCATCAGAGGATCAGGCCGCCTTGGCTTCCGGCTGGCTCAGCGAGCGGTTCAGCGCGCTGAACAGGGCCTTGAAGCTGGCGGTGGTGATGTTTTCGTCAATGCCTACGCCGTGCACCGCACGCTCACCGTTGACCCGCAGTTCGATATACGCCGCAGCCTTGGCATTGGTGCCGGCGCCGATGGCGTGTTCGTTGTAGTCCATGATCTCCACTGGAATCGGCAACCCGGCCACCAGCGCCTCCAGTGCGCCGTTGCCCTTGCCGCGCCAGTGCAGGTTGGTTTCGCCCTGGCCCTTGCTGGCCACTTCCACTTCCACGGCGCTGTTGCCGTTTTCTTCCTGCAGGCGATGGCTGACCAGCGCGTACGGAGTGTTGGCTTGCAGGTATTCGCGTTGCAGCAGGCTGTGGATCTGCTGGGCGGTCATTTCCAGGCCCAGGCGATCGGTCTCGCGCTGTACCACCTGGCTGAATTCGATCTGCATGCGGCGCGGCAGGCTGATGCCGTACTCCTGCTCCAGCAGGTAGGCGATGCCGCCCTTGCCGGACTGGCTGTTGACCCGAATCACTGCCTCGTAGCTGCGGCCAATGTCGGCCGGGTCGATCGGCAGGTACGGCACTTCCCACAGCCCATCGGATTTCTGCTGCGCGAAACCTTTGCGGATGGCGTCCTGGTGCGAGCCGGAGAACGCGGTGTGAACCAGGTCGCCCACGTACGGATGACGCGGGTGCACCGGGATCTGGTTGCACTCTTCGACCACTTTGCGCACGCCGTCGATGTCGGAGAAATCCAGCTCAGGGTCGATGCCCTGGGTGTAGAGGTTCAGTGCTACGGTCACCAGGTCGACGTTGCCGGTGCGCTCGCCGTTGCCGAACAGGCAGCCTTCGACACGGTCGGCGCCAGCCATCAGGCCCAGCTCGGTGGCCGCGACGCCAGTGCCACGGTCGTTGTGGGTGTGCAGGCTGATGATCACGCTGTCACGACGGGTGATGTTGCGACCGAACCATTCAATCTGGTCGGCGTAGATGTTCGGGGTGGCGACTTCCACGGTGGCCGGCAGGTTGAGGATCACCTTGCGCTCAGGCGTCGGGTTCCACACTTCGATCACCGCGTCGCAGACTTCCTTGGCGAACTCCAGCTCGGTGGCGCTGAAGGTTTCTGGCGAGTACTCGAACTGCCACTGGGTTTCTGGCTGCTGCGCGGCGTATTTGACGAACAGCTTGGCCGCGTTCACCGCGATTTCCTTCACGCCTTCCTTGTCCTGGTTGAACACGATGCGGCGGAACGACGGGCTGGTGGCGTTGTACAGGTGGACGATGGCTTTTTTCGCCCCGCGCAGGGATTCGAAGGTACGGGCGATCAGGTCTTCACGAGCCTGGGTCAACACCTGGATGGTGGTGTCGTCCGGGATGTGGCCTTCTTCGATGAGGGTGCGCACGAAGTCGAAATCGGTCTGCGAAGCCGCCGGGAACGATGCTTCGATTTCCTTGACGCCCACGGCCACCAGGGTTTTCCAGAAACGCAGTTTTTTCACCGCGTCCATTGGCTCGATCAGCGACTGGTTGCCGTCGCGCAGGTCGGAACTGCACCAGATCGGCGCGGCGGTGATGGTCTTCGACGGCCAGGTGCGATCCGGCAGGTTGATGGTCGGGAAGGCGCGGTATTTGGAAGACGGGTCTTTGAGCATGCTCATCGGAGGAATCCTTATTGTCGTGGCCGGAAAGAGGCGGCCTGCCGGTGGTTCGAATGGGGTTGGCTTCAGAGCCGGAGCGAGGTGCCGCGATTCAGCCCGGCAGTCGTGCGCTGACGAGGCACAGGCTGCGATGCTGGCGAAGCTGGATGAGGGTGTGAGAGGTTTTCATGCCCTCAACCCTAACCGCGTGAGGGGCGGATCGCAAGCAGTCGGGAAAAATTGAGAGAAGTTCTGTTTTTGGAAGGGTTTGCGAGATTTAATCGCGTGTTATTGGGGGATTTGTAGTTTTATTGCGTCGATGTTTGTAGCTCGGCAATCCATGGGGAGGTGGTGATGCTACTCCCGTCATCGCGAGCAAGCTCGCTCCCACAGGTACAGCGGCGTTTTTCAGAACGCCGAATTACCCATGGGGGAGCGAGCCTGTTCGCGAAGAGGCCAGTAGCCTTGCGCAAGGCTCAGGGCTGAAACGCCCCAATAAAAATCGCCGGATCCACCCGCGCATCGTTCAGACTGATGTTCCAGTGCATGTGCGGCCCGGTCGCCCGGCCGGTGGCGCCGACCTTGCCCACCACCGTGCCGCGGGCCAGCTGCTGGCCGACCTTCACGTCGATCTTCGACATGTGGCAGAACATGCTGATGAAGCCTTGGCCGTGATCGACGAATACCGTGTTGCCATTGAAGAAGTAATTGCCGGTGAGGATCACTTTGCCGGCGGCCGGGGTCTTGATCGGCGTGCCGGCGGGCACGGCGAAGTCCAGGCCGGCGTGGGGGTTGCGTTCTTCGCCGTTGAAGAACCGACGCACGCCGAACTTGCTCGACAGCGGGCCGTTGACCGGTTTGTCCAGCAGCAGGTTGCTGGGGATGTTCGGGCTGAAGCTGCGGTAGGCCTTCAGTTGCACGGCCAGTTCGGCGTCGATGCGCTTGAGGTCTGCCGGGTTTGGGTTGACCTGGCGTTTATTCTTCAGGGTGATGTGTTGTTCCGGGTACTTTTTATAGCCGACCACGAACGGCTGGGTGCTGCCGCCACTGCTGATCTGCTGGGTGCCGGGTTGAACTGTCAGCGGGATGCCGACAATCGCCAGCCAGTTGTCCTGCTCCTTGACCACCAGCACCGGTTTGCCCTGATAACTGGCTTTCGGCGCCTTGGCCGCGCTGCCCAGGTCCACCACGGCCACGCCGCCGGGCACCGGTTTGTTCAACAGGCGGCTGATGTAGCTGTCGGCGTGGGCGTTGAAGGTCAGGCACAGCAGGAGCAATGGGGCGAGATATCGCGGCATGAATCAATCCAGTAAAGAAAGGGTGACCGGCGTCAGGTGATTGTCTTCGACCCGCACCAGCAGTTCGCCTTCGCCAAGCTTGGCGGTCAGGCGTTGGCCGGTCTGGGTTTGCCCGGCGCTGCGGATCGCCTGGCCGCGTTCGTCGAGCAAAATGCTGTAGCCCCGGCCAAGGGTCGCCAGGGGGCTGACGATGTGCAACGTCTGCATTTGGTTGTGCAATTGTACCCGGCGCGTCTTCAGGCCTTCGCGCATGGCCCGGGGCAGGCGTTCAGCGAGGCTGTCCAGGCGCTGGCGCAGCAATGCCAGTTGCCGGCCCGGGTGTTGCCCGGCCAGGCGGGTTTCCAGGCGGATCAGCCGTTCGCGGCGGGTATTGAGGCTGCGCTCGAAGGCCCGGCGCATGCGCATGTCCAGGTCGTCGAGGCGTTGGGCTTGCTGGCGCAGGCGTTCACCGGGATGACGCAGGCGGCGGGTGAGGCCTTCGAGGCGTAGTTGATCGCGCATCAGACGGTCGCGCATGCGCATCACTAGCCGGCGATGCAGGCTTTCGACCCGACGTACCAGATCGCCCGCATCCGGGGCCAGTAGCTCGGCGGCGGCGGACGGGGTAGGGGCGCGCACGTCGGCGACGAAATCGCTGATGGACACGTCGGTCTCATGGCCGACGGCGCTGACGATCGGCGTGACGCAGGCATCCACCGCGCGGGCCACGGCCTCTTCGTTGAAGCACCACAAGTCCTCCAGCGAACCGCCGCCGCGGGCCAGGATGAGCGCATCGAAACCCCGGGCATCGGCCAGTTTCAGGGCACGGACGATTTGCGCGGTGGCTTCGCGGCCCTGCACGGCAGTAGGAATCAGGGTCAGGGCGATCTGCGGCGCCCGGCGGCGGAAGACGCTGATGATGTCGCGGATCACTGCGCCGGTGGGCGAGCTGATGATGCCGATGCGTTGCGGATGGGCCGGTAGCGGCACCTTGCGCTCGGCGCTGAACAGGCCTTCGGCGCTGAGCTTTTCCTTCAGGGCATCGAAGGCCAGGCGCAGGGCGCCATCGCCGGCCGGCTCCACGGTGTCGAGGATCAGTTGGTAGTCGCCACGGCCCTCGAACAGCGAGACCTTGCCGCGCACCTTCACCGCCAGCCCGTCTTTCAAGGCCTGGCGTACCCGTGCGGCGTTCTGCCGGAACAGCGCGCAACGCACCTGGGCGCCGCTGTCCTTGAGGGTGAAATACACGTGGCCGGAAGCCGGACGGGCGAGGTTGGAGATCTCGCCTTCGACCCAGATGTTGCTGAATACGTCTTCGAGCAACACCCGAGCACGGCCGTTGAGCTGGCTGACAGTCAGGACCTCGCGGTCCAGGCCCAGTCGGGCAAAGGGATCTTTAATCATGGGCGGCATGATAAGGGCATTCGCCGGTGAATCTCCATGTGTGCAGACAATTAGACCGAGTCGTCTGCATCGCGAGCAGGCTCGCTCCCACACTGGATCTTCGCTGCGACACAGATCCCCTGTGGGAGCGAGCCTGCTCGCGATTGCAATGGGTCAGTCACCACAAATGCTGGATGTGTCGCCCTGGATCTGGCTAAAGTCGCCCGCTTTGTCACCAAGGAAGTCGGCAATGGATCTTCTGTCATGGTTAGGCCAATGGGCATTCGCGCCAACGCAATGGCTGGTGATCGGCCTGGCCATCGCTCTGGCCTACATCGTGTTCGGCATCGCCGGGTTTGGCACGGCGCTGGTGGCCGGGCCGATTCTGCTGCTGTTCATGCCGTTGTCGAAAATCGTGCCGCTTTTAGTGCTGCTGGATTTTGTCGCCGCCTTTGGCAATCTGCTGCCGTCGCGTCGGGACGTCTCCCGGCCGGAGTTGCTGCGGTTGCTGCCTTGCATGGCAGTAGGCTGCACCCTGGGGGTGATTTTCCTGCTCAGCCTCAAGTCCGACCTGTTGCTGTTGTTGATGGGGCTATTCATCAGCGCCTATGCGCTCTACAGCCTGTTGATAAAAAGGCGGCCGGCGCAGTTGTCGGCGCTATGGGCGTTCCCGATGGGCACGGTGGGCGGGATGTTCGGCGCATTGTTCGGCAGCGGCGGCTTTTTATATGCCATCTACCTGAACAGCCGCTTGCCCAAGGAACCGGCCCGTGCCACCCAAAGTGCGCTGATCAGTTGCAGTACCGTGGTGCGTCTGAGTCTGTTCGCCGTCGCGGGTGTGTATGCCGAGCTACCCTTGCTGGTACTGGCGCTGTGTTTGTTGCCGGCCATGGCGCTGGGGCTGTGGGTAGGGCGTCGCTTGACCATGAAGATGTCGCGAGAGGCGTTCGTGCGGTTGGTCACCTGGCTGGTGCTTGCCAGCGGCCTCGCATTGATCGGGCGCTACCTGAGTGCTTGACCTGGCCCCACCAGGGATTAAGCTGCCGGCCTTTGATCAGACCCTGCCAGGGGAATAGCCAGGCCTCGCCATGAACTCGCAAAGCATCATCGTCCCGAAAATTTCCACCTTGCCAGTCCACGAGCCTCGGGCCCGGGCGATTGTGCGCTGGCTGGTGCGCAAGAATATCGTCGAAGAACAACTGACCACCTGCGGGCGCACCGGCAATCGCATGGCCCACGCCATCGCCCCTGGTGCCCGCGACGTGGTCATGCACCCCGAAGCCTTGCCGTTTGGCGAAGCGATCAATGGCCTGGAAATCATCACCAAGCGCTGCATCTACACCCCGGCCAAAGGCTTTCTGGAGGAAGCGGGTTGCGCCGAGTGCCGCAAGGAAATCGGCGAGGCGTTGTTCGAAAGCCTGGAAGACTGGATGCCGGCCCGCACCGACAACTTCACCTGCCCCGAATGTGGCCACGAAGACGACATCAATGGCTTTCTGTTCCTGCAGCCCTGCGGCTTCTCGAATTTGGGTTTCATTTTCAATAATTGGCTGGAAGCGGGTTTCAAGCAGGCATTTCTGGATGAGTTCGCCGATTGGCTGGATCAGCCGGTGAGTTGGGTGAAGGTGGAGCTATAGAGGCGACGCGGTAACCGGTGTGGGAGCGAGCTTGCTCGCGATGGCGGGGTGTCATTCACCTATCTGTAGCTGATCCATCGCTTTCGCGAGCAAGCTCGCTCCCACAGGGAAATGTGTTGGCAGTCAGGCATTGATTTAGCCCATCGATCACCCCGGCAATAATAGACAGAGTTTTACATTGAGCCAGACAGGGTCCATGAGTATAATGGCGCGCTTCCATTTTCCCGCTCGGGAGCCCCCGCGATGCTGCGTATCAGCCAAGAAGCTCTGACCTTCGACGACATTCTCCTAGTGCCCGGTTATTCCGAAGTACTGCCTAACGAAGTCAGTCTCAAAACCCGTCTCACCCGTGGCATCGAACTGAATATACCGTTGGTTTCCGCCGCCATGGACACCGTGACTGAAGCCCGTCTGGCCATTGCCATGGCCCAGGAAGGCGGTATCGGTATCATCCACAAGAACATGACCATCGAACAGCAGGCCGCCGAAGTGCGCAAGGTCAAGCGGTTCGAGGCTGGCGTGGTCAAGGACCCGATCACCATCGAGGCTGACGCCACGGTTCGCGATCTGTTCGAACTGACCCGCATGCACAACATCTCCGGCGTTCCGGTGCTGCACGATGGCGACCTGGTCGGCATCGTCACCTCCCGCGACGTGCGCTTCGAGAACCGCCTGGATGCCACCGTCCGTCAAGTGATGACGCCTAAAGAGCGCCTGGTCACGGTCAAGGAAGGCACCAGCAAGGACGAAGTCCGCGAATTGCTGCACAAGCACCGCATCGAGCGCGTGCTGATCGTCGACGACAAATTCGCCCTCAAGGGCATGATGACCGTCAACGACATCGAAAAAGCCAAGGCTTACCCGCTGGCCAGCAAGGACGACCAGGGGCGTCTGCGTGTAGGCGCTGCGGTCGGCACCGGCAAGGACACCGGTGATCGTGTCGCGGCCCTGGTGACGGCTGGTGTCGATGTGGTGGTGGTCGACACCGCTCACGGCCATTCCAAAGGCGTGATCGACCGCGTTCGTTGGGTCAAGCAGAACTTCCCGGAAGTGCAGGTGATCGGCGGCAACATCGCCACCGGCGCTGCCGCCAAGGCCCTGGCCGAAGCTGGCGCCGACGCAGTCAAGGTCGGTATCGGCCCTGGCTCGATCTGCACCACCCGTATCGTTGCCGGTGTCGGCGTGCCGCAGATCAGCGCCATCGCCAACGTCGCCGCGGCCCTTGAAGGCACTGGCGTGCCGTTGATCGCCGACGGCGGCATCCGGTTCTCCGGTGACCTGTCCAAGGCCATCGTCGCCGGTGCTTCCTGCGTGATGATGGGGTCGATGTTCGCCGGTACTGAAGAGGCGCCGGGCGAGATCGAACTGTTCCAGGGCCGTAGCTACAAGGCCTACCGCGGCATGGGTTCGCTGGGCGCCATGTCCCAGGCCCAGGGCTCTTCCGACCGTTACTTCCAGGACTCCTCCGCGGGTGCCGAGAAGCTGGTGCCGGAAGGTATCGAAGGTCGCGTGCCGTACAAAGGCACCCTGAGCGCCATCATCCATCAACTGATGGGTGGCCTGCGTTCTTCCATGGGCTACACCGGCAGCGCCAACATCGAAGAGATGCGCACCAAGCCGGAATTCGTGCGTATCACCGGTGCCGGCATGGCCGAGTCCCATGTCCACGACGTACAGATCACCAAGGAAGCGCCGAACTACCGAGTAGGTTAAGGCCTCCAGTAAAACGTTAATCACCGGGGCTGTTCATTCAGCCCCGAGTTGTTTCTGATTCACTACATGAGAATGAGTCATGGCCCTCGACATTCACGCTCACCGCATCCTGATCCTCGACTTCGGTTCCCAGTACACCCAACTGATCGCCCGCCGCGTGCGTGAAATCGGCGTGTACTGCGAATTGCATCCGTTCGACATGGATGACGAAGCGATTCGCGAATTCGCGCCTAAAGGCGTCATCCTCGCCGGCGGCCCCGAGTCCGTGCACGAAGCCAACAGCCCGCGCTGCCCGCAAGCGGTGTTCGACCTGGGCGTGCCGGTCTTCGGTATCTGCTACGGCATGCAGACCATGGCTGAACAACTGGGCGGCAAGGTAGAAGGCTCCGACCTGCGTGAGTTCGGTTACGCCCGCGTTGACGTGGTCGGCAAGAGCCGCCTGCTGGACGGCATCGAGGACCATATCGACGCCGACGGCCTGTTCGGCCTCGATGTGTGGATGAGCCACGGTGACAAGGTCACCAAGATGCCGGAAGACTTCCACATCCTGGCCAGCACCCCGAGCTGCCCGATTGCCGGCATGTTCAACGATGACCGCCGTTACTACGGTGTGCAGTTCCACCCGGAAGTGACCCACACCAAGCAAGGTGGCCGGATCCTGTCGCGCTTCATCCTCGACATCTGCGAGTGCGAAGCCCTGTGGACCCCGTCGAAGATCGCTGAAGACGCCATCGCCCAAGTGCGCGCCCAGGTCGGTACCGACAACGTGCTGCTCGGCCTGTCGGGCGGCGTGGACTCCTCGGTGGTCGCCGCGTTGCTGCACAAGGCCATCGGCGACCAGTTGACCTGCGTCTTCGTCGACAACGGCCTGCTGCGTCTGCACGAAGGTGAGCAAGTGATGGCCATGTTCGCCGAGAACATGGGCGTCAAGGTGATCCGCGCCAACGCCGAAGAACAGTTCCTGAACAACCTGGCCGGCGAGTCCGACCCGGAGAAGAAGCGCAAGATCATCGGCCGCACCTTCATCGACGTGTTCGATGCCGAATCCTGCAAGCTGGACAACATCAAGTACCTGGCCCAGGGCACCATCTACCCCGACGTGATCGAGTCCGCCGGCGCCAAGAGCGGCAAGGCCCACGTGATCAAGTCCCACCACAACGTTGGTGGCCTGCCGGAAGAGATGAACCTCAAGCTGGTCGAACCGCTGCGCGAACTGTTCAAGGACGAGGTGCGTCGCCTCGGCCTGGAGCTGGGCCTGCCTTACGACATGGTCTACCGCCACCCATTCCCAGGCCCAGGCCTGGGTGTGCGGATCCTCGGTGAAGTGAAGAAGGAATACGCCGACCTGCTGCGTCGTGCCGACCACATCTTCATCGAAGAACTGCGCAAGGCCGACTGGTACCACAAGGTCAGCCAGGCCTTCGTGGTGTTCCAACCAGTGAAATCCGTTGGTGTGGTTGGCGATGGCCGTCGTTACGCCTGGGTCGTGGCCCTGCGTGCCGTGGAAACCATCGACTTCATGACTGCGCGCTGGGCGCACCTGCCGTACGAGCTGCTGGAGACCGTTTCCGGGCGGATCATCAATGAGATTGAAGGCATCTCTCGCGTGACGTATGACGTGTCGAGCAAGCCGCCGGCGACGATTGAGTGGGAATGAGTCAGGCGTAAATACCGGTACCGCTGAAGGTACCTGTATTGGTTTCGGCACCTGCCTTGATCAAAAGCCCTGTGGATAACTTCCACAGGGCTTTTTTCATTTCTGCAGGCCCATTCCAAGTTTCATCAAGCCTCCAACTGCAATGACATGCCGTGACAGCGTTGGAGGGCTGATGGCGATGCTGGGGAATAGAACAATGGAATTTACCTTTACCTTGAAATATCAGCTTGCTGACGATGGCTGGGCCATGGATGCAGGTCAACGTTGCGAAAGAAGGCCGACGTTTACCTGGAGTGGCTTTCAAAGAGTTGGAAGCTTTAGTTGGGTGAGCGTCTTGGGGCCTGATCGCCCGTACGGTCGAGGCCGCCCGCGCCCATGGCTAATGGGCCGGGCAAGCGCGTGACATCCTGCGTATTCACTCATTCCGGCCGCTCTGGCCAAGGTGTCTGTGCTCAGCAGCTGCGTAAAGTCGTGTTTGAAATTGTGCTTAAATGCCGGCTTCCCCATCGTTGCTCTTGGCTTGTCCACGTTTGTCCGTCGCTCTCTGCAAGTGAATGCGCAATGCTGTCGGCCGCTCGCTAGAAGACTGCAAACTCCCATTCCAAGAACACCGTGCCGACATACTCAGAAACGGTGTCACTGCCATTATGTTCAAACGCATCCTGTCCGCGCTGAGCGGCAAGAAATCCCGTACGTCGACACCTGTTTCTTCTGTGCACGCTGACGCGTCGCCCCCGTCGGACGAGAGTGAGCTGATCACGGTCTACGACAGCTACGGTCGTGAGATGAAGATTACCCGCAACGAGTGGCGCGACAGCGTCTTGCTGCCCAATCTGCAACAGAAGTGGAGCGATGCCGATGAGCTCTACAGCCTGATTATCTCGGGATTGAACGACGGTTTCGTGGCCGATTTGATTCCGGCCGCTGCGCAACTTGTCGCAATCGACAGCAATCCCGAGCGCAGCCACGTGATCCAGGGCATCGTGCTGCTGGAGAACGGCCAGCTCGATGCCGCCGAAACCACGCTGCGTGCGGGGATGGCGAAAGTCGGGGCAACGGGCACCCTGCTGACCAACCTGGCCAAGGTATTCACTGAACGAGGTGAGCAGGCGCTTGCCGATGAGACGCTTTGGCGCGCGGTACAAACCGAACCGAATCTAGAGAATGGCATGCTCTGGTGGGCGGCCATTCAGCGGGAGCGAGCAGGTGAGGAGGGCTATCTGCAAGCACTGCGTACTGTGGCTGCGTTACCGGGCAGCTGGCGGGCGCAGTTGTGGCGGGCGCGGCATTATCTGGAGCACAACGACGTCGAACCGGCGCGAGCCCTCTATGCCGAGGTTCTGGCCGGGGGGCGGTTCGACGGCGGCGCGCTGATGATGATATCGGGCGACTTGGGCAATAACGGCCAGATTCCACTGATCATTGAACTGATCGGGCCTGTCTACGACGAGCACAAGCACGACGCGATGGCGGGTATCAACCTGTTGCGCGCCTATCAGGAACTCGGCAACGCGGATGAAGGCCAGGCGCTGCTCGCCCGCTTGTATGCGCTCGGCTTCATGCCGATCAAAAGCCAGCTCGATCAGTTTGCGCAAGTCTTCGAGCAAATGCGCAAGCAAGATGTACAGGGCGTACCGATCGATCCAGAAAGCCTGAAGTTCACGACGTTAGCGTTAAACCAGCCGATCTGGCACTACGGTCTGCGCAACGCCGATTGGTTCTTCGCGCAGAAACCGGAAGGCGCATCGCAGGTCGGTTTCTTCGCGTTTTCCAAAAGCACAGACGGGGCAGAACGCGCCGAATCGCAACGCGAGGATGAACTGGGGCGCCTCTCGCGCGCCATTCCTCTTTACCTGGCCGAAGCCGTGCACTACTGGAGCGACCATGTAGGCACTTGCTATATCCAAATCGTGGAAGGTGGCGGACCAGTGTTGTCTGGGGCCGAAGCCGACGGCCAGGCGCTCTTCGATATCGTGCCGCCGATGATGAAGTACTTCGTCACCGGCGAAATCGGCTGTTCGGGGGAGGATGACCAAGTCCAGTGGCAGATTGCCCTGAGTCTCTGGGACTGCGCGACCCGCACGAAATCGGCCACCGAAAGCGGCAGCGCGGTGAAGGCAGACCTCGGCGCGCTGGTACTCGATCTTGAGACGCGCTTGCTGGCCGGCGTTGGACTGGGGCGCGAGGCGCCGCTGGATTCGTTCTACCTGCGTCCTACGGCCGAAGTCCTGCCGGTGTACCTGACTGAGCTGGGTCAATCCTTCATGTTGACGCTGCTGGCGAACGGGCATGTGCCCAAATCCTCGATGTGGGGGGAGCGTGCCATGCTCGACTGGCCGCTTAACATGGCCCTCCATTGGCCCACGCTCGAAGTGGCAAAGTTGATGTACATCTGCGGATTGGGCAAAGCCCTCGACTACCAATCGGACGTACTCGCCGAATACAAAGAGCGCAGCCTGCAAATGCTGCGCGAGTTGGAGCAGGCGCGCAGCCCGGCATTGCGCTTGGCGCCGCTGGTATGGAAGGTGTTCGGTATGCAAGCAGAGTTACACGCCTATATTCGGGAATTACCCGCTGATACAAGTCCCGAGCATAAGGCCTGGCTGGATCGAGTCAGCGAGTCATAGAACGCTCTGCACTGGGTGGATTTCACGGTCACCGTCAAGGCGACTGGCGGTACCGGTTGACGGGGGGCATGCCCGAGGGGCGTCCTATACTCACGGGCATCCAGTTACGGCAACAGACCCGCCGCAATAAGGAGCCTGCCATGAATGACATCCAACGACTCGCCGCCTTGCGCATGGTTTTGATCGTTGTCGGCCTGATCGCCGTATTCGCGATCTGGCCGCTGATGAACCTGTGGCCGTCTGGCTGGGCGTGGCACAGCGGCCATTCCCACTATCCGCTGATGATTGTCGGAATCTACGCGACCCTCGGCGTGTTCCTGCTGATGGCGTCGCGCGATCCGATGAAACACCTGAGCCTGATCTGGTTCACGGTATGGTCGAGTATCGTGCATGGCGCGATCATGGCCGTGCAGTCCTTCGACGTCGAGATGGATGGGACCCGCCATATGGGGCACTTACTCGGCGACGTGCCGGCGCTGTTCATCGTCGCGGCGGTGCTGGCGTTTTTTACGCCACGCGCTGACAAGGCACGCTAGCCGCATCGAGCGGGGTGATGGTGTTCCATTCCGGATCCGACCCGCCTAGTGCAAGGTGGCGACGGATCGACGGAACAGCATCAGGCTCATCGTGAGAAAGGTCACCCCCATCACCATGACCGTCAGGAACTCTTTCCAGACGATATCCAGATTCGCCCCTCGAAAAACGATCGCCTGGGTGAAACCTACATAGTGCCGCGAAGGGAAAAACCACGTCACGTACTGGACCCACTGCGGCTGGCTCTCGATCGGCGACATCCCCCCCGACAGCATCATCATCGGCATCACCGTCATGATCATCAAAAGGGCGAACTGCGCCATGGTGCGGGCCAGCGTGCCCAGGAAGATGCCGATCGCCGCCGTGGCGAAGACGTAGATGACCGTTCCAAGCACCAGCAGGCTGCGTGAGCCAGCTATCGGCACATCGAGCAGATCCTCGATCACGAATAAAAGCGAGCAAATGAAGGCGATGACGATCACCAATCCGTTCGCCCAGACCTTGGCGAGCGCAATTTCGAAGGCCGTGAGCGGCATCACCAGCAAGTGCTCGATCGTGCCGTGCTCGCGCTCGCGCAAGAGTGCAGCGCCGGTCAGGATAATGATCAGCATCGACAGTTGGTCGGCAAGGCTGACGACCGCACGGAACCAGGATTGCGTGCCGTTTGGATTGAAGGCGCGGCGGATGACCAGATCGGAGGAGAGCCCCCCGGTATGTTTTATTTCCTGCCGATAGCGGTTGACCTCGTTGGTCACCATGCTCTGAATGTAGCCGGCACCCAGGGATGCCTGCTGGACCGCGGTGGCGTCCACGTTAACTTGAACTTCGACATCGCGTCCCTTGCGTACGTCCGCTTCAAAACGTGGAGCAATGACCACGACAAAAGTGTAGAGACCTTTGTCCATTGCGCGGTCGATATCGGCGGTGCCTATCGTCTTGGGCGCCTGGAAATAAGGCGGATAGAACAGCCCGGCGATCGATCGCGAGAGGCTGGAATGGTCTTCGTCAACGACCGCGACGGCGGCGTTGTTGACGGTCTCGCCGCCACCGGTCGACTGCATATAGATGCTGAAGCCGAAGGACCAGATGATGAACAGGATCATCATCATGTCCTTCGAGAGAATGCGCAGCTCCTTGGTGCCGAGCCAGAATAGGTTGGAGAGGCTACGCACGTTAGTTCTCCTGTTTGCGCAAGAACAGCGCGGATAGCAACAGGAAGACCGGACAAAACAGGGTCAGTGTCAGCAGGTCGGTTGTCATGTCGCTGAAACCAAGCCCCTTGGTGAATGCGCCGACGCTCATATGCATGTAGTAGCTGGTGGGCCACAGCGACCCCATCAGGCGTGCACCGCCTTCCAGCGTCGAGACAGGCTGCATCATCCCGGAGAACTGCATGGTCGGCAGCAACGACAGTATTGCGCCGGCGAATACTGCGGCGACCTGGCTCGAGGTGAAGGTCGAGATGAACAGCCCGTAGCCGGTGGCCGCCGCTACATAGAGAAACGCGCCCAGGGCCAGGGTGAGCGCGTCACCCTTGATCGGAACCTTGAAGAGCAATAACACGGTCGCCGTCATGATGAAAAAGTTGATCATGCCGACGCCGATGTAGGGCAACTGCTTGCCGATGAGAAATTCCAGTCGCGTCGTAGGCGTGGCGTAAAAGTTCGTAATCGTGCCGATCTCCTTTTCGCGAGCGACGCTGACAGCCATCAGGATGGCGAGAAACATCATAAGCAGCATTGCCGGCACTGCCGGCCCGATTGAATAGATGCTCTCGGCGGTCGGGTTGTAACGGTAGCGGACCTCGATGCTGGTGGTCGGGCTTGCGCTCTGTGGGGCGTTGGACTCTCGGTCTCGCTGTTGGGTGAACAGGTTGTGTGCCTGCTCGACATAACCCTCGATGGTGCCGGCGCGGGAGGTGTTGGCGCCATCGATCCAGGCTGCGACCTGCCAGTCCGAGCCGCGTTTTACCAGGCGCCCGAAGTCCGGTGCGATCTCGATGGCCAGGGTAATGTCGTTTGATTTCAGGCGCTGTTGCATCTCATCGGCGCTGTGGATGGGCGTCTTTTCGGTGAAGTACGGCGAGCTTGAGAAGTTCGCCAGATAGGCCCGGCTTTGCGGCGTGTTGTCGTGGTCAAACGCCGCGTAGGTGAGGTTGGTCACGTCGCTGGAGACGCCGAAGCCGAAGATCAACAGCATGATGAAGGAGCCCAGGAACGCGAAGACGAGCCGCACCGGGTCGCGCATCAGCGACAGTGTCTCGCATTTGGCATAGGCGAGGAGGCGTCGCAGCGGCATGAAGTTCGAGCGTCTGGGGGACGAAGTCGCGACGGTCTTGAGGATCTGCCCTTGGGCCGGCGCTGTTTCGGGCGCGTGGGAGGCGCTCTCGGCGTCCTCGATATAGGCGATGAACGCCTCCTCCAGATCGGCGCCGCCTTTTTGGGCGATGACGTTCTGCGGCGTGTCGCAGACCAGGACCCGCCCCGCATGCATCAATGAGATGCGGTCGCAACGCGTCGCCTCGCTCATGAAATGCGTGGAGACGAAGATGGTGACATTGCGGTTTCGCGACAGATCGCCCAGCAGCCTCCAGAACTCGTCACGTGCCTGCGGGTCGACACCCGAAGTGGGTTCATCGAGGATCAGCAACTCGGGATCGTGCACGATCGCCACGGCCAGGGAAAGACGTTGCCGCATCCCCAGCGGCAGCGAATGGGCTCCAGCGTCGGCATAGTCGACAAGACCGACGTCGATCAGGAGTTTGGCGATACGCTCCTTGGCGCGCTCGGCCGGCAGATGAAAAAGGCGGGCATGAAGAAGGAGGTTCTGCTGTACGGTGAGTTCGCCATAGAGTGAGAACGCTTGCGACATGAAGCCGACGCGCTGGCGGATCGACAGGTCGTTGGCGTCGACCGGCTTTCCACAGACCTGGGCCTGCCCTTCGCTCGGCGCCAGCAATCCGGTCAGCATTTTCATGGTCGTGGTCTTGCCGCAGCCGTTCGAACCGAGGAACCCGAAGATTTCTCCGCGCTCGATGGAGAAGCTGACGTGATCGACAGCCGTGAAACTGCCAAAACGGCAAGTCAGGTTGGTCGCGACAATGACCGGGGGCTCGGTGCTCGGTTTGCGCGGCGAAATGACGAGGCGCCCAGAGGTGGACTTTCGTCCCGGTTGCAGGGCGATAAAGACGGATTCGAGGTCTTGTTCACCGGTCTTCTCACGCAACTCATCGGCCGTGCCGCAGGCGAGCACTTTTGCGTGGTCCATCGCGATGAGCCAATCGCAGTAGCTCGCTTCATCCATATAGGCGGTGGAGACGATGACACTCATTGTCGGCCGCTCGCGCCGCAGGTCTGCGATGAGATTCCAGAACTGCCGGCGCGACAGCGGGTCGACCCCGGTCGTCGGCTCGTCGAGAATAAGAAGATCGGGATCGTGAATAAGCGCACAGCACAGGCCGAGCTTCTGCTTCATGCCGCCCGACAGTTTTGCCGCCGGTCGATCAAGAAAGGGCAGCAGGCCGGTCGCGGTCGCCAAGCGCCGAGTACGCGCCTCACATTCCGCCGCGCCCAGACCGAAAAGCGCACCAAAGAAGGCCAGGTTCTCGCGGACGCTGATTTCCTGATAGAGATTCCTGCCCAGCCCTTGCGGCATATAGGCAATACGCGTGCAGACGGAACGCCGATGTCGTGCATTTCCCATGCTGCCGTCGAGCACGGTGACCGTTCCGGCCTGCAGCTTTCGCGCCCCGGCGATCAGCCCCAGAAGTGTGGATTTACCGGCGCCATCAGGGCCGATGACCCCCGCCATCCGACCGCCTGGCACTTGGAGCGACACATCATCGAGCGCGCGAACCTTGCCGTAGCTATGGGTTACGTCGCGGATATCGGCGATCAAGGGTATGCGGGCTGGCATCGTCAAGGCCCCGCATCGACCGGATCATCCTGAATGCGCTTTTGCAGGTAGGCCGGCCAATCGGGTGGGTTCGGATCGAGGCGTACATAGCCGACGCCACGAGCCCCCGTTTTCACCTGTTCGATGTGACGCTCGATGAGGCTTGTCGGTATGCGCAATTTGACCCGGAACATCAGCTTGTCGCGTTCACTGCGGGTTTCGACTTGTTTGGGCGTGAACTGAGCCTCTGGCGATACGAAGCTCACTTTGGCCGGGACGGCGAAATCGGCACCGTCGAACTGAATTCGCCCTTGCGACCCGATTGGCACGCGCATGGCCTGCTCGGAGGGAAGATAGATTTCCATGTAGATCTGCGACAGATCGATCAGCGTCAGGACCTTGCCTCCCGCTGAAAGGACTTCTCCGGGGTTGGCCAGGCGATAAAGAACGCGGCCCCGCACCGGTGCGCGCAGGAGGGTATCGGCGATCTGGGCGTCGACCTGATCGACCAGCGCTTGCGCGGCAGCGACCGACCGTTCGCGGGCTGTCACGGCCCTCTGCGCGGCATCAAGGACTGCGCGCGCGGAGTCGTTTTCACTTTGTGCCTGATCGCGGTCGTCCTGACTGATCGCGCCGGTCTCGACGAGCTTGAGCGCCCGGCCAAGCTTGGCTTTCTTGAGCGCCAGTTCTGCCTGCCGTTGAGTGACAGTCGCCTTCGCCTCGAGCATCGAGGCCTGCTCTGATGCCACATCGGCAGCGTATTTGGCGCGTTGGGCCTGCAGTTCCGTGGTATCGATGCGCGCCAGCACTTGTCCCGCCATGACCAGGTCACCTTCCCGGACGAGCACCTCCTGAATGCGCCCGACCGACTTCGCGGCAATGTCGACTTGGTCGGATTCGATGCGCCCATTCCCTGATACCAGCCCCTCTGGCAGTTTGCCCTGCTGGCCCTTCCACCAGTACCAAGCGCCGCCAGCACCGCCTGCCAGGACTATGACAAGAACGAGAAGGACCTTTGCGGCAACACGCCGCCAAGAAGGTTTTGCATCGTTACTCGGGGTGGTCGTCACGATCAGATCCTTGGGCGCGGAGTGAGCACGTCAAGCGTTTATTGGGCTGTGAGCATGTACCTGTCGAACGGCGAGAAGGAAATCGGACCGCGCGCTTCCATCAAAGGCGTCCTGTGAATAACCAAGTCAGCCTGTTCCTTTGGATGTTGCCCATTAACTGAGGGGCATGGCGTTGATCTTTATCAATCAATTGAGCGCCTACTTGTCGTTGCCGATGGATGCGGAGGGAGATAGTCCTGTGGATATGTTCCCTAAGGTTTTTTTCATTTTTGCAGCCCTTACTGTTTCTCATCTGCGGGTGTATCGTATTCGCCTTTTGCGGGCCCACCGGTCCGTCGCGGATTCAAGAGGTGCTTGCGTTCATGTCCTTTACCCGTCGCCAAATACTCGGTGGCCTGACCGGTCTTGTTGTCGTTGGCGTGGGTGCGGGAGGCGCGTCGCGCTACTGGTTGGGCAAGCGTGCCGATGCCGAGGCCGGTCACGACTATGAATTGATCGCGGCACCCCTGGACGTCGAACTGGTGGCCGGGCACAAGACCCAGGCCTGGGCCTTCGGTCCGTCGGCACCGGGTACCGAATTGCGGGTGCGCCAGGGCGAATGGTTGCGGGTGCGCTTCATCAATCACCTGCCGGTCGCCACCACCATTCACTGGCACGGGATCCGTTTGCCGCTGGAGATGGACGGCGTGCCGTATGTCTCGCAACTGCCGGTGCTGCCGGGTGAGTACTTCGATTACAAATTCCGTGTGCCGGACGCCGGCAGCTATTGGTATCACCCCCACGTCAACAGCAGCGAAGAGCTCGGGCGTGGGTTGGTGGGGCCGCTGATCATCGAGGAGCGCGAGCCCACCGGCTTCAAATACGAGCAGACTCTGAGCCTCAAGAGCTGGCACGTGGATGAGCAGGGCCAGTTCGTGGCCTTCAGCATTCCCCGTGAAGCGGCCCGTGGCGGGACGGCCGGGCGCTTGGCGACCATCAACGGCGTACCAGAAGCGGTGATTGACCTGCCGGCCGGGCAAATCACCCGGGTGCGTTTGCTCAATCTGGACAACACCCTGACCTACCGGATCAATATTCCGGGCGTCGAAGCGCATATCTATGCGCTGGACGGCAACCCCATCGAACCGCGCCCGTTGGGCAAGGAATACTGGCTTGGCCCGGGCATGCGCATTTGCCTGGCGATCAAGGCGCCGCCGGCCGGGGAAGAGCTGTCGTTGCGCAATGGCCCGGTGCGCCTGGGAACGCTGCGTTCGGTGGCCAACACGGATGCGCCGGGCCAATGGCCGCCGGCGCTGCCCGCCAACCCGGTGTCCGAGCCGGACCTGGCCAATGCCGAGAAACTCAACTTCAATTTCGAATGGGTCGGTTCAGTATCGGTCAATGTCGACAACGGCAAGCCGCCGAGCCTGTGGCAGATCAACGGCAAGGCCTGGGACATTACCGACAAGACCTGCGCCGACCGGCCAATCGCTACGCTGAAAAAAGGCCAGAGCTACATTTTCGAATTGAAGAACATGACTCAGTACCAGCATCCGATCCACCTGCATGGCATGAGCTTCAAGGTGATTGCGTCCAACCGGCACAAGGTCATCCCGTATTTCACCGACACCTACCTGCTGGGCAAGAACGAGCGGGCGCAGGTGGCGCTGGTAGCGGATAACCCAGGGGTGTGGATGTTCCATTGCCATGTGATCGACCACATGGAAACCGGCCTGATGGCCGCCATCGAGGTGGCGTGATGCGCCAGATTCGTCCCGCCAGAATCATCGACCGCAGCCGTGACCAGGACTTCATGCGCGAAGCCCTGGCCCTCGCCGCCCAAGGTGCGGCCCTGGGCGAAGTACCGGTGGGCGCGGTGCTGGTGCAGGACGGCGAGATCATTGGGCGCGGCTTCAACTGCCCGATCAGCGGCCACGACCCCAGCGCCCATGCGGAAATGGTCGCCATTCGCGCCGCTGCCCAGGCCGTGAGCAACTATCGCCTGCCCGGCAGTACCCTCTACGTGACGCTGGAGCCGTGCAGCATGTGCGCCGGCCTCATCGTCCACTCGCGCATCGCCCGGGTCGTCTACGGCGCCCTGGAGCCCAAGGCCGGTATCGTCCAGAGCCAGGGGCAGTTTTTCAGTCAGGGATTCCTGAATCACCGGGTGATGTTCGAGGGCGGGGTGTTGGCTGACGAGTGCAGTGCGGTGTTGAGTGAGTTCTTCAAGGCCCGCAGAGCCAAGCCTACAGACTGAACCTGTTGTGGGAGCGAGCTTGCTCGCGATGACGGCCTGACATCCAAGAAAGATGTTGCCTGACAGACCGCTATCGCGAGCAAGCTCGCCCCCACAATGATTTTCAGTGCCTGGAAGGCTTGGGGCTATTTCCGCGCCACTATCACCGCCCGCATCGGCGCCGGCAGCCCTTCGATGGTTTTGCTATGGTCGGCGGGGTCGAGGAAGTCACTCAGCGACTGATACTTCATCCACTCGGTGCTGCGCTGCTCCTGCACGGTGGTCAGGCTTACGTCCACACAACGCACGTCGCTGAACCCGGCGCGGCGCAGCCAGCGTTCCAGGGCCGGTACCGAGGGCAGGAACCACACGTTGCGCATCTGCGCGTAGCGGTCCTCGGGGACCAGCACCTGATGTTCATCGCCCTCGATCACCAGGGTTTCCAACACCAGTTCGCCACCCTTGACCAGGCAGTCCTTGAGGGCCAGCAGATGCTCGATCGGCGAGCGGCGATGGTAGAACACGCCCATGGAAAACACCGTGTCGAAGCCTTCCAGCTCCGGCGGCAAGGCCTCGAACGGAAACGGCAGGTGCCAGGCGTTGGGCTGCGCGAGGTAACGCTGCACGGCCTGGAACTGGCAGAAGAACAGCCAGTTGGGGTCGACGCCGATCACCGTGTCGGCCCCGGCACCCAGCATGCGCCACATGTAGTAACCATTGCCGCAGCCCACGTCGAGGATGCGCTTGCCCTTGAGATCCAGGTGCGGCGCCACCCGCGACCACTTCCAGTCCGAGCGCCATTCGGTGTCCACGTGCACGCCAAACAGGTCGAACGGCCCTTTGCGCCATGGCGACAGGCCCATCAGTGCGGTACGCATCTGGGCACGGGTTTCGTCTGAGCAATCGGTGTCGAGGGTCAGGCCGTTCAGCAGGTCGATTTCGCTGGGTTGCAGCACCGGCAAGGCATCGAGGGCGCTCTGCCAGCGCTCCAGGTCGCCGTGGCCCTTTTCCATTTTGCTGTCGAGTTGCGTCTGCAGCGTCGTGGCCCAATCGGCCAGGGGCGTGCCGGCCAGATGGCGGGCGAGGGGGGATAGATCAATCATGGCAGGGCAATCAACGAGGCGAAGTTAAGACACTGGAACCACGGCACGACTTTCGAGAACCCGGCCGCCAATAGGCGTTCGCGGTGTTCCTCAAGGCTGTCGGGCTTCATGACGTTTTCGATGGCGCTGCGTTTCTGGGCAATTTCCAGCTCGCTGTAGCCGTTGGCGCGTTTGAACGCCACATGCAGGTCGGTGAGCAGCGCATGCTCCTGGGCATCGTTGAAGCGCAGTTTTTCCGACAGGATCAGGGCGCCGCCGGGCAGCAGCGACTGGCGAATGCGGCTCAACAATGCGGTGCGCTGGTCCGGCGCGATGAATTGCAGGGTGAAATTCAGTGCCACCACCGAGGCCGGCTGGAACGTCAGGGCGAGGATGTCGCCTTCGATCACTTCAACGGGCAGCAGCTCCTGGAACATCGAGTCCTGGCCGTTGAGGTATTCGCGGCAGCGCTCGACCATGGCCGCCGAGTTATCCACAGCGATGACACGGCAACCGTCGGTGCGCACATGGCGGCGTAGTGCCTGGGTCACCGCACCCAGGGACGAACCCAGGTCGTAGAGCACGCTGCCCGGCTGGGCGAATTGGGCGGCGAGCACACCGAGGTTTTCGACAATGGTCGGGTAACCCGGCACCGAGCGCTTGATCATGTCCGGAAACACCCGCACCACGTCCTCGTTGAAGGCGAAGTCCGGCACTTGGGCCAGGGGGTGGGCGAATAGGCGATCGGGTTCTTTGCTCACGGCGGTTCCAGCGGCATGGGTGGTGAAAAGGCCGGCATTTTAACCAAAAAACCGGTGGGAGCGAGCTTGCTCGCGATAGCGATGGTTCAGCCAGCCATAATGTTGACTGACAGACCATTATCGCGAGCAAGCTCGCTCCCACATTATTTGGCTCAGTGCGGCTTTCGGGTGAACGCCGACGCCGTAATCCCCCATTGCCCCAGCCAATAGCTGACGATGATCAGGTAAGGCGCGGCGTGGAAGGGCGCCACGAAGCGGTTGATGCCGATCAGACTGTCGGAGAAAACGAACGCCAGCGCCCCGATGGCGGCCAGCCAGGCCGAACGCTTGGGCACATCGGTGCCCAGCCGCGCCAACGCTCGCCAGAGCATGGCGCTGATGGCCAGGCCGTAGACAATCACCGGCACCAGCAACGGCCCAAGACCGTTCGAGGCCAGGATCCCCAGCAGCACCGCGCCGATGCCCAACGCCAGGGCCAATGGCAACAGCGCCGGGCGGTGACAGTCGCTCAGGTAAGCTTTCAGGTAAGCCAGGTGCGCCAGCAGAAACGCGCCAAGGCCGAACACGAACAGATCCCCCGGCCAGGCCAGCAGCACATCGCCCACCAGCGAAAAAATCAGCCCGAGGCTGATCCAGCGCCGATACTCGCCTGGCGGCGCATCGTGCAGCCAACCGAGCAGGGCCAGCACCGGCATAGGCTTGACCAGCAGACACAGCAGCGTGGCGTGCATGGCCAGGCCGTACAGGTAAGTGGCTGCGCCCATCAGTGCAAGGATCAGCCAACCCACGGTCAATTCACCGCAATGGCGCAGTCGAAGGTTTCCACGGGTGGTACTTCCGGAGCCCAGGGCTGTTGATAAGTCAGGCGCAGACGCCCAGTGCCGGCGTTGAACGCCTGGAAGCGCCAGGTCGAGACCCCGGCGGCGCCGACGATGCCGGCGTCTTCCGGGTTGCGATAAACCTCGGGGCCCAGGCCTTTGAGCACGCCGCCGGCCGAATCCTGGATCGCCCAGCGATAACCGGTGGTGGGGTTGCTCGGCAAGCTCAAAATCAGGTTCTGCCCGTTATTGAGCCGCACCGGGCACTGGCTCAGTTTTTCCACGGTCACGTTGCGTCCGCTTTGCGTGGCGCAGGCGCTCAGCAGGGCGAGGCTCAAGGGGATGAGCAGGCGGGTGATGGACATAAGGGTGATGGCTCCGGCATTCACGACGAACGGCGAGCATAACCGAAGATGCTACTGGGTGTGTCAGGTGGAGTATGTGTTGTCTGTCAGGGCCCCATCGCGAGCAAGCTCGCTCCCACAGGGACTTGTGGTGTTCACAAGAGTCCTTTGTGGGAGCGAGCTTGCTCGCGATGAGGCCGGTACAGCCGCTATATAACTATCAGAACAGCACCTTGGCCACATCCGCAAACCGCTTGGCAAAGTGCACCGTGACGCCTTCCTTGAGGTAGTCCGGCAGCTCTTCGAAGTTGCCCCGGTTGGCTTCCGGCAGGATCAGCTCGTTGATTTTCTGCCGCCGCGCCGCAATCACTTTCTCGCGCACACCGCCGATGGGCAGTACATGTCCGGTAAGGGTCAGTTCACCGGTCATGGCCACGCCTTTTTTCGGTGGCTGGTTACGGGCCAGGGACAGCAGGGCGCTGGCGATGGTGACCCCGGCACTTGGGCCATCCTTGGGTGTGGCGCCTTCCGGTACGTGCAGGTGAACGAAGGCCTCGTCGAAGAATTTCGGATCGCCGCCGAATTGCTTCAGGTGCGAACTGACGTAGCTATGGGCGATTTCCGCCGACTCTTTCATCACGTCCCCCAATTGCCCGGTCAGTTTGAAGCCGCGATTGAGGGTGTGGATGCGCGTGGCTTCGATGGGTAAGGTCGCGCCGCCCATGCTGGTCCAGGCCAGGCCGGTAATCACCCCGACGCCGGACAGCACCTGCTCGTTACGGAACACCGGTTTGCCCAGGGAGGCCTCCAGGTCTTTCGGCCCGAGCTTGATCACCGCTTGCGGGTCGTCGATCAGCTTCATCACGGCTTTGCGTACCAGTTTGCCCAGTTGTTTCTCCAACTGCCGCACCCCGGCTTCACGGGCGTAGCCGTCGATCAGGGCCTTGAGGGCGCTGTCGTTGATGCTCAGGCTGGCCTTGGACACGCCAGCCTTGGCCAGTTGCTTGGGCCACAGGTGGCGCTTGGCGATGGCGACTTTTTCTTCGGTGATATAGCCCGACAGGCGGATCACTTCCATCCGGTCCAGCAATGGGCCGGGGATCGAGTCCAGGGTGTTGGCGGTGCAGATGAAGAGCACTTTCGACAGATCCAGGCGCAGGTCCAGGTAGTGATCGAGAAACTCGACGTTCTGTTCCGGGTCGAGTGTCTCCAGCAAGGCCGACGCCGGGTCGCCCTGGTAGCTCTGGCCCATCTTGTCGATCTCATCGAGCATGATCACCGGGTTCATCACTTCGACATCTTTTAGCGCCTGCACCAGCTTGCCCGGCTGGGCACCGATGTAGGTACGCCGATGGCCCTTGATTTCGGCTTCGTCGCGCATCCCGCCAACGCTGAAACGGTAGAACGGCCGTCCCAGGGATTCGGCGATGGACTTGCCGACGCTGGTCTTGCCCACACCCGGCGGGCCCACCAGCAGCACGATGGAGCCGCTGATCTCGCCTTTATAGGCGCCGACGGCGAGGAATTCCAGGATACGGTCCTTGATGTCGTCCAGGCCGGCGTGGTGCTGGTCGAGCACCTTGCGCGCATGCTTGAGATCAAGTTTGTCCTGGCCGTACACGCCCCACGGCAGCGAGGTCGCCCAATCCAGGTAATTGCGGGTAACGGCGTATTCCGGAGAGCCGGTTTCCAGGATGGAGAGTTTGTTCATCTCCTCTTCGATACGCTTCTGCGCCTGGGCCGACAGCACCTTGCCTTCCAGCCGTTGCTCGAACTGTTCGATATCGGCGCTGCGGTCGTCCTTGGTCAGCCCCAGCTCCTGCTGGATGACCTTGAGCTGCTCCTTGAGGAAGAACTCGCGCTGATGTTCGCCGATCTTGTTGTTGACCTCGGCGGAAATCTCTTTCTGCAGCCGCGCCACCTCGACTTCCTTGCGCAGCATCGGCAGCACTTTTTCCATGCGCTTGAGCATGGGCACGCAGTCGAGTACTTCCTGCAATTCACTGCCGGTAGCGGAGGTGAGTGCCGCGGCGAAGTCGGTCAGCGGTGAAGGGTCGTTGGGGCTGAAGCGGTTGAGGTAGTTCTTCAGCTCTTCGCTGTACAGCGGATTGAGCGGCAGCAGTTCCTTGATCGCATTGATCAGCGCCATGCCGTAGGCCTTGACCTCGTCGGTCGGTTCGCTCGGCTGGTGCGGGTATTCGACTTCCACCAGGTAGGGGGGCCGATGGTGCTTGAGCCAGGTACGGATGCGCACGCGGGTCAGGCCCTGGGCAACGAACTGCAGCTTGCCCGCCTCGCGACTGGCGTGATGCACCTTGACCAGCGTGCCATACAGCGGCAACGCCGAGGTGTCGAAATGGCGTGGGTCTTCCTGGGGCGAATCCATGAAAAACAGCGCCAGGGAGTGATGGTCGGACTTGGCCACCAGTTCCAGGGTTTCGGCCCACGGTTCTTCATTGACGATGACCGGCAACACTTGGGCCGGGAAGAACGGACGATTGTGGATCGGAATGATGTAGACCTTGTCCGGCAGGTTCTGGCCGGGCAGCGCCAGGCCGGTGCCGGAAGCGGTGTGTTCGATGTGTTCGGAGTCAGCGTATTCGTTCGCGGCTTCAGTAGAGTGCTGGTCGCTCATGGGGCACCTGCGCAATGGAGTATGGGTCTTAGATGGGGCAGGTGGGGGGTGGTTTCAATGGTGGGCGTTTGTTAGCTGTTATTTCATTGGCCGATTCTGCCCAGCAGGAGCTGCCGAGCGAAGCGAGGCTGCGATCTTTCCCCTGACGCTTGAGTCTCAGCGAAGGGTCAAAAGATCGCAGCCAGCGGTAACTCCTGCGGGTTCGCGTCAGTCTTTCGTTCAGGCGACCCTGTTCAAATCGTTATGGCGTGTTTCTTTCAGGCACAGCACCGCGATCACGCTGAGCACCGCAGCCCCCGACACATAGCCACCCACATAGCTCAAGCCGCCCATCGCCACTAGTTTCTGGGCGAAGAATGGCGCCGCCGAGGCGCCGACGATGCCGCCCAGGTTGTAGGCCGCCGACGCGCCGGTATAGCGCACGTGGGTCGGAAACAACTCCGGCAACAAGGCGCCCATGGGGGCGAAGGTCACGCCCATCAGAAACAGCTCGATGCACAGGAACAGTGCGACGCCGCCGGTCGAGCCGTGGGTCAGCAAGGGTTCCATGAGGAAACCCGAGGCAATCGCCAGCACGCCACCGATGATCAATATCGGTTTGCGGCCGTAGCGGTCGCTGGCCCAGGCGGACAACGGTGTAGCGGCGGCCATGAACAGCACGGCAAAACATAGCAGGCCCAGGAAGGTTTCGCGGCTGTAGCCGAGGGTCGACACACCGTAGCTCAGGGAAAACACCGTCGAGATGTAGAACAGTGCGTAGCACACCACCATTGCCGCCGCGCCCAGCAATGTCGGCGCCCAGTACTGGCTGAACAGCTCGAGCAACGGGATCTTCACTCGCTCCTGGCGGGCCATGGCGTTGGCAAATACCGGGGTTTCATGGAGCTTGAGCCGTACATAGAGGCCAACCATCACCAGCACGGCACTGAGCAGGAACGGAATCCGCCAGCCCCAGGAGCGGAACTGCTCGTCGTCCAGGGTCATGGCCAGGGTCAGGAACAACCCGTTGGCTGCCAGGAAGCCAATGGATGGCCCCAGTTGGGGAAACATGCCGAACCAGGCGCGTTTGCCTTTGGGCGCGTTCTCGGTGGCGAGCAGTGCCGCGCCGCCCCATTCACCGCCTAGCCCCAGGCCCTGGCCGAAACGCAGCAGGCACAGCAGGATCGGTGCCCAGGCGCCAATGCTGGCGTAACCGGGCAGCACGCCGATGAGGGTGGTGCACACGCCCATCAGCAACAGGGACGCCACCAGCGTGGACTTGCGCCCGATTCGGTCGCCGAAGTGGCCGAACAGCGCCGAGCCCAGTGGGCGGGCGAGGAAGGCGATGCCAAAGGTCAGGAAGGACGACAGCATTTGTGCCGTACCTGAGGTTTGTGGGAAGAACACCGGTCCGATCACCAGGGCGGCGGCGGTGGCGTAGACATAGAAATCGTAGAACTCGATGGCGGTGCCGATAAAACTCGCGGTCGCCACGCGGGTGGCAGAGTTCGTCGGCTGGGCCGACACAGCCTCGTTGCAGGTGGTGGTCGTCATGCAGTTATCCCTGACAGTCATGTGCTCCGTTGGAGCGAATTATTATGGTCGAACACCCAAGGATGTGGGCGGGTGTCCTGTCGCTGTTTCAGGTAGGAACAGTCGCAAGGCTGACGCGGATTTTGCCGATGCGTTGGCCGGAACCGGCTGAGTGCTGGGTAAGCACAGGGTTCGGACGGGGCTGGGTAAGCGGCTTGAGTATAGGAAGGGGGCTAACGAATCGACAATATGTATTGACGCCGGAACGAGCTTTTATGGCGAGGGGATTTATTCCCGTTGGGGCGCGCAGCGGGCCCCAACCTGCTAGCCCAGCTGCATCAGGCTCAGCGCATTGTCTTTGTGGGACTGTTTCGCAGCCCTGCGGGGATAAATCCGCTCGCCACAACGGTGTTTCACCTTGAGCCTGTTGGGAATCAGGAAGCGGCAGGCACCGAACTGTTATGCCACACCAGCACCTGGCTGACGCGGTTGTCTACAGTTTCGATGATTTCCAGTCGATAACGACCGATCTTCAGGCATACCGGGCTTTCCGGGATGGTTTCCAGGGCTTCGGTCACCAGCCCGTTGAGGGTCTTGGGGCCGTCGCAAGGCAGATGCCAGCCCAGCGTTCTGTTCAGTTCGCGGATCGATGCGGCGCCATCGATGATCAAGCGCCCATCGGGCTGGGGATGGACGTGGGGGTTGGCGAGGCTGTGCTCGCTTTCGAATTCGCCGACGATTTCTTCGAGGATGTCTTCCAGGGTAACGATACCCAGTACTTCGCCATATTCGTCCACCACCATGCCCAGGCGCCGTTGCTGCTTGTGGAAATTCAACAATTGCAGCTGCAATGGCGTGCTTTCGGGCACGAAGTAAGGCTCGTGGCAGGCAGCGAGCAGCGCTTCCTTGGTCAGGCTCGCGTCCGCCAGCAGATGGCGGATCTGGCGGGTGTTGAGCACCGCTTCGACCTGGTTGATGTCGCTGTGGAACACCGGCAGGCGCGTGCGACGGTTCAGGCGCAACTGTTCAATGATGTCGCCAATGGGGTCGTCGAGGTTGATGCCATCGACCTCGCTGCGGGGCAGGAGGATGTCGTTGACGGTAATGTTGTCCAGGGCATGGATGCCGGACATCGTGTGCAACCGGCTGCCGTGGTGCTCCGGTTCATGCTCGTTGCGCGGTGGCGCGGGCATTTCGTCGTCGCTTTGCTGTACTTCGCTGCGCCTGCGGGCAAATGGGCGCAGCAGCAACTGACTGATGCCGTTCAATAGCCAGGCAAACGGATAAAGAATCTTCAAGGGGACGCCGAGCAGGGCATTGCCCAGTGCCAGCACCGCATCGGGTTGGCGGATGGCCAGGGTCCGTGGCAAATAATCGGCGAAGATCAGCAGGGCCGCGCTGGTGCCGAGCCAAGCCGCCCAGGGGCCGTTTTCCAGCCAGGTAAAAATCCCCAGCAATGTGCCGATCACCACGGCCAGGGTGCGGCAGAGGGTATTGCACAGAATCAGGCTGTCCCGGGGGAAACTCAACGTCACCAGCGGTTTGTCGCTGGCGCGCGAGGCCTTTCGTTGGGCCAGCAGGTGCAGTTGGGCGGTTTCGATTGCGGTGAACAGGGCCGACCAGAGGATCAGCACGACCAACACAGCAAGCAGCGGCCCCGCGGGTAACGTTTCCATCAGGGCCGTCCGTCAGATATGCAGGATATATTCACGGACCAGCTTGCTGCCGAAGTAAGCCAGCATCAGCAGGCAGAAACCGGCCAGGGTCCAGCGAATCGCTTTATGGCCACGCCAGCCGAGCCGGTTGCGGCCCCATAGCAACACGCTGAACACCACCCACGCCAGGCAGGCCAACAGGGTCTTGTGCACCAGGTGTTGGGCGAACAGGTTCTCGACGAACAGCCAGCCGGAGATCAGCGACAGCGACAGCAGGGTCCAGCCAGCCCAGAGGAAGCCGAACAGCAGGCTTTCCATGGTTTGCAGCGGCGGGAAATTGCGGATCAGCCCGGACGGGTGCTTGTGCTTGAGCTGGTGGTCCTGCACCAGCAGCAGCAAGGCCTGGAATACCGCGATGGTGAACAGGCCGTAGGCAAGGATCGACAGCAGGATGTGGGCCAGGATGCCGGGCTCTTCGTCGATGATCTGCACCGTGCCCGAAGGCGCGAACTGCGCCAACAGCACCGTGGTCAGCCCCAGCGGGAAAAGCAGCACCAGCAGGTTTTCCACCGGGATGCGCGAGCAGGCCACCAGCGTCAGGGCGATCACGGCCACGGCGATCAGGCTGGCGGCGTTGAAAAAATCCAGGCCCAGGCCGATTGGCGTCATCAAATGGGTATAAAGGCTGGCCGCGTGGCCGAGCACCGCCAGCACGCCAAGCGTGACCAGCAGGCGTTTGTTCGCCTTGGCTCCAGTGGCCAGGCGGGTGCCTTGATAGAAAGTCGCAGCGGCATAAAGGCAAGCGGCGGCGAGAGTGGCAAGCAAGCTGGGTGACAAGGGGAGCATAAATCCTGTTAGGCAGGCCCGAAAGGCGCTGAGTTTGGCATAAACCCCCACCGCACGAAAGACCACCACAACCGACAGCGAGGTGTACGTCGCACGCTTCTTCGCTATAATCCGCGACCTGCCCACGCCGCAGGCTCGCCGAGCACATTTTTCACGGTCTGGGCCGCCATTATCCCGGTCTTATCTGGGCCTGAAAGGATCGCGCATGTTTGAAAACCTAACCGACCGTCTCTCGCAGACGCTGCGCCATGTCACCGGCAAGGCGAAACTGACCGAGGACAACATCAAAGACACCCTGCGCGAAGTGCGCATGGCGTTGCTCGAAGCCGACGTCGCCCTGCCGGTGGTCAAGGACTTCGTCAATTCGGTCAAGGAACGTGCCGTCGGCACCGAGGTGTCGCGCAGCCTGACGCCGGGCCAGGCGTTCGTGAAGATCGTCCAGGCCGAACTCGAAAGCCTGATGGGTGCGGCCAACGAAGACCTCAACCTGAGCGCTGTGCCGCCTGCCGTGGTGCTGATGGCCGGCCTGCAAGGCGCGGGCAAGACCACGACGGCCGGCAAGCTGGCGCGCTTCCTTAAAGAACGCAAGAAAAAGTCGGTGATGGTGGTGTCCGCGGACATCTATCGTCCGGCAGCCATCAAGCAGCTGGAAACCCTGGCCAACGACATTGGCGTGACGTTCTTCCCGTCCGACCTTAGCCAGAAGCCGGTGGACATCGCCCAGGCGGCTATTAAAGAAGCAAAACTGAAATTCATCGACGTGGTCATCGTCGATACCGCCGGTCGCCTGCACATCGACGAAGAGATGATGGGCGAGATCAAGGCGCTGCATGCCGCGATCAACCCGGTGGAAACCCTGTTCGTGGTCGACGCCATGACCGGCCAGGATGCGGCCAACACCGCCAAGGCATTCGGTGATGCCCTGCCGCTGACTGGTGTGATCCTGACCAAGGTCGACGGTGATGCCCGTGGCGGTGCCGCGCTGTCGGTGCGTGCCATCACCGGCAAGCCGATCAAGTTCATCGGTATGGGCGAGAAGAGCGAAGCGCTCGAGCCGTTCCACCCCGAGCGTATCGCTTCGCGCATCCTCGGCATGGGCGACGTGCTCAGCCTGATCGAGCAGGCCGAACAGACCCTCGACAAGGACAAGGCCGACAAACTGGCCAAGAAGCTGAAGAAGGGCAAGGGCTTCGACCTCGAAGACTTCCGCGACCAGCTGCAACAAATGAAGAACATGGGCGGCCTCGGCGGGCTCATGGACAAACTGCCGAACATCGGTGGCGTGAACCTGGCGCAGATGGGCAACGCCCAGGGCGCGGCTGAAAAGCAGTTCAAGCAGATGGAAGCCATCATCAACTCCATGACCCCGGCCGAGCGCCGCGACCCTGAGCTGATCAGCGGCTCGCGCAAGCGCCGTATCGCCATGGGTTCCGGCACCCAGGTGCAGGACATCGGTCGCTTGATCAAGCAACACAAGCAGATGCAGAAGATGATGAAGAAATTCTCCGCCAAAGGCGGGATGGCCAAGATGATGCGCGGCATGGGCGGTATGTTGCCCGGCGGCGGCATGCCCAAGATGTAAAGAATCCAGGCGCCGGCAGTCATGCCGGTGCTGCCCACGGGGACGTGGGATCTCCAGCCAACCCGCCATCGGCGGGCGCTGACCGGCCGTTTTCAACGACGGCTTCATGGCAGATCTGAAAGGCATGCCGATAGGCGCCGGAAAAAGACATTTGCAAAAGTCCGGATATTCCTTAGAATATGCGGCCTTTCGGGCACCTATGCCCGCTGTGCATTTAGATTTGCAGCACCGACTACAGGAACGATGTTCACATGCTAACAATCCGTCTTGCCCTTGGCGGCTCCAAAAAGCGCCCGTTTTACCACCTGACCGTAACCGACAGCCGCAACCCGCGTGACGGTTCCCACAAGGAACAGGTTGGTTTCTTCAACCCTGTTGCCCGTGGTCAGGAAGTTCGTCTGTCCGTGAACCAAGAGCGCGTAGCCTACTGGCTGAGCGTTGGTGCACAACCTTCTGAGCGCGTTGCTCAGTTGTTGAAGGAATCGGCTAAGGCTGCGGCCTGAGCAATATGAACGCGACGCCAAAAGATGCTGATGATTTGATCGTTGTCGGCAAGATCTATTCTGTTCATGGCGTTCGCGGCGAAGTGAAGGTGTATTCCTTTACTGATCCGATCAAAAACCTGTTGGACTACAAAACCTGGACGCTCAAGCGCGAAGGTAGCGTGAAACAGGTTGAGCTGGTCAGCGGACGCGGGAACGACAAGTTCCTGGTCGCGAAGCTCAAGGGTCTCGATGATCGTGAAGAAGCGCGTCTTCTGGCCGGTTACGAGATCTGCGTGCCACGCAACCTGTTCCCTGAACTGACCGACGGCGAGTACTACTGGTACCAGCTGGTGGGTCTGAAGGTCATCGACCACCTTGGGCAATTGCTCGGGAAAATCGATCACCTGCTCGAGACCGGTTCGAACGATGTCATGGTGGTCAAGCCTTGCGTCGGCAGCCTGGATGATCGCGAACGCCTGTTGCCCTATACCGAGCAATGCGTGTTGGCCGTCGACCTTGCGGCAGGCGAGATGAAGGTGGAATGGGATGCGGATTTCTAAACGTGGCTAATTTGCGCGTTGAAGTCATCACATTGTTTCCCGAGATGTTTTCCGCCATCAGCGAGTACGGCATAACCAGCCGCGCGGTGAAACAGGAGCTGTTGCAGCTCACCTGTTGGAATCCGCGGGACTACACCACGGATCGACATCACACTGTGGACGATCGCCCGTTTGGCGGTGGTCCGGGCATGGTGATGAAGATCAAGCCCCTGGAAGACGCTCTGGTTCAGGCCAGAACCGCAGCCGGGGAGGGTGCGAAGGTGATTTACCTGTCGCCCCAAGGCCGCCAGCTGACTCAGTCGGCGGTACGCGAGCTGGCGAATTCGGATGCATTGATCCTGATTGCCGGCCGTTATGAAGGCATTGACGAGCGTTTCATTGAAGCTCATGTCGATGAAGAGTGGTCGATTGGCGACTATGTACTGTCTGGCGGCGAGCTGCCGGCGATGGTCCTGATCGATGCGGTTACACGACTGCTGCCTGGAGCTTTAGGGCATGCAGATTCCGCTGAGGAAGATTCCTTTACGGATGGTCTGCTGGATTGCCCGCACTACACCCGACCGGAGGTGTATGCGGATCAGCGTGTTCCCGACGTGTTGCTAAGTGGCAATCACGCGCACATCCGGCGTTGGCGTTTACAGCAGTCCCTTGGTCGGACCTATGAACGACGCGCCGATCTTCTGGAAAGCCGCTCGCTTTCTGGAGAAGAGAAGAAGCTGCTCGAGGAATACATCCGCGAGCGGGACGATAGTTAACAACGTATCGATGGTAAGTCCGATGACTTGCCTTAGGAGCACAGCATGACTAACAAAATCATCCTTGCACTCGAAGCAGAGCAGATGACCAAAGAAATCCCTACCTTTGCCCCGGGCGACACCATTGTCGTTCAGGTGAAAGTGAAGGAAGGCGACCGTTCGCGTCTGCAAGCGTTCGAAGGTGTCGTTATCGCCAAGCGTAACCGTGGTGTGAACAGTGCTTTCACTGTTCGTAAAATCTCCAACGGTGTTGGCGTAGAGCGTACTTTCCAGACCTACAGCCCGCAAATCGACAGCATGGCTGTGAAACGTCGCGGTGACGTGCGTAAAGCCAAGCTGTACTACCTGCGTGACCTGTCCGGTAAAGCAGCTCGCATCAAGGAAAAACTGGCTTAAGTCCAGCTTCCGATGCAAAAAAAGCAGCCTGCGGGCTGCTTTTTTGTTGCCTGCGATTTGCTCTTTGCGCACTCTGCCTGTCTTCATTTTCCATTTCGATGCAGCCTGTGCTCGCATCCTTCATGAGTTTTTATGCCAGCCATCGATCACCCGCTGATAGATCAGTTTCTCGACACCCTGTGGTTGGAGAAGGGCCTGTCGGATAACACCCGTGATGCCTATCGCAGCGATCTGGCACTGTTCAATGGTTGGTTGCAGGAAAAAGGCCTGGAACTGGCCAATGCCGGGCGGGAGTTGATCCTCGATCACCTGGCCTGGCGTCTTGAGCAGAACTACAAACCGCGCTCAACGGCACGGTTTCTCTCTGGTCTGCGTGGGTTTTATCGCTATTTGCTGCGAGAAAAACTGATCTCGGTAGATCCGACCCTGCGAGTGGAAATGCCGCAGTTGGGGCGGCCCCTGCCCAAGTCCTTGTCGGAAGCCGATGTCGAGGCATTGCTGGCGGCGCCGGACCTCAGCGAGGCCATCGGTCAGCGCGACCGGGCGATGCTGGAGGTCTTGTACGCCTGTGGCCTGCGGGTCACCGAGTTGATCAGCCTGACGCTGGAGCAGGTCAACTTGCGTCAGGGCGTGCTGCGGGTGATGGGCAAGGGCAGCAAGGAGCGCCTGGTACCGATGGGTGAAGAGGCCATCGTCTGGGTCGAGCGCTACATGCGCGATGCGCGCCATGAGCTGCTGGGTGGGCGCCCCAGTGACGTATTGTTCCCAAGCCAGCGCGGCGAGCAGATGACCCGCCAGACCTTCTGGCACCGCATCAAGCACCAGGCCAAGGTGGCCGGGATCAGCAAATCCCTCTCGCCCCACACCTTGCGCCATGCCTTCGCCACGCACCTGCTCAATCATGGTGCCGACTTGCGCGTGGTGCAGATGCTGCTGGGGCACAGCGACCTGTCCACTACCCAGATCTATACGCACGTGGCCCGGGCGCGGTTGCAGGACCTGCACGCCAAGCATCACCCGCGCGGGTAAACCCCAGGGCGACTTATTATGAGCGCGAGCTTGTTGTCGGGGCCGCCGCCATCGCGGGCAAGCTCGCTCCCACGGGGTTGAGCAATGTTCGCCGATCCAGTATTCACCACAGATCCCTTGTGGGAGCGAGCTTGCTCGCGATAGCGGTGGGTCAGCCGACATTGATGCGGCAGGTACTGGTCTTTTCGCGAGCAAGCCGCTCCCCATAGAAAAAGCATCTACCTATGCCTTGTATCACCGGCATTCGGCCATGCGGGCCTTATGTGGTAGGCTTTGCCGGTTTGCACAGTGGGCGGCTGGAACCCGAATCTGCGGGTCGGCGTTTCCCCGTCCCATTTGTTCGCCTCAGGAGTTCCCATGCGTTTGATCCAGCTATTCACCGCCGCCGCCATTGCGTTGGCCAGTACCTTTGCCATTGCCGACGACGCGGCCGACAAGGCTATCCGCAAGAGCCTGGAAAACCTTCAGCTCGAAGTGCCGATCGAAGCCATCTCTGCCAGCCCCATGGCCGGCCTGTATGAAGTCAAGCTCAAGGGCAGCCGCGTGTTGTATGCCAGCGCCGACGGGCAGTACATCGTCCAGGGCAACCTGTTCGAGCTCAAGGACGGCAAGCCGGTCAATCTCACCGAGATCACCGAGCGCCAGGGCATTTCCAAACTGATCAACGGCATTCCGGTTGCCGAAACCGTGGTTTACCCTGCGGTCGGTGAAACCAAGTCCCACATCACGGTGTTCACTGATACCACCTGCCCGTATTGCCACAAGCTTCACGCCGAAGTGCCGGAGCTGAACAAGCGCGGCATCGAAGTGCGCTACGTTGCGTTCCCGCGCCAGGGCCTGGGCTCGCCGGGTGACGAACAGCTGCAGGCGGTCTGGTGTTCCAAGGACAAGAAAGCGGCGATGGACAAGATGGTCGACGGCAAGGAAATCAAGGCCGCCAAGTGCGAGAACCCGGTTTCCAAGCAGTTTGCCCTTGGCCAGTCAATAGGTGTGAACGGTACGCCAGCGATTGTTTTGGCCGATGGTCAGGTAATTCCGGGCTACCAGCCGGCGCCACAAGTCGCCAAACTGGCCCTTGGCGCGAAATGATCATGAGTGGTCCGTTTCTGAAGATATCGGCTCGGCGAAACCTTCGTCGGGCCGTTAAACACTGAGTCGCGTTACTGCGCGGCTGTATTTCACGGCCGACCTTGCGTCGGCCGTTTCATGGGGAGTCAAGAGTGAATCCGGTCAAAGTAGGCATCTGTGGGTTAGGTACCGTCGGTGGCGGCACCTTCAACGTACTTCAGCGTAACGCCGAGGAAATTTCTCGGCGTGCCGGGCGTGGAATCGAAGTGGCACAAATTGCCATGCGCACGCCAAAGCCTCAGTTCCAAACGACCGGTATTGCGATTACCAACGATGTTTTCGAAGTGGCCACGAACCCTGAGATCGACATCGTCATAGAGCTGATGGGCGGCTATACCGTTGCCCGCGAGCTGGTACTCAAGGCCATCGAGAATGGCAAGCATGTGGTCACCGCGAACAAGGCGCTTATCGCCGTTCACGGTAATGAGATTTTCGCCAAGGCTCGCGAGAAGGGCGTGATCGTTGCGTTCGAAGCCGCCGTGGCCGGTGGTATTCCAGTGATCAAGGCGATCCGCGAGGGCCTGTCGGCCAACCGCATCAACTGGGTGGCCGGGATCATCAACGGTACTGGCAACTTCATCCTCACCGAGATGCGCGAGAAAGGTCGCACCTTCGAGGACGTGCTCGCCGAAGCTCAGGCCCTGGGTTATGCCGAGGCCGATCCGACCTTCGACGTGGAAGGTATCGACGCAGCGCACAAGCTGACGATCCTGGCGTCCATCGCCTTCGGTATCCCATTGCAGTTCGACAAGGCCTACACCGAAGGCATCACCCAGCTGACCACCGCTGACGTGAACTACGCCGAAGCCTTGGGCTACCGCATCAAGCACCTGGGCGTGGCCCGCAGCACCGCCAGTGGCATCGAGCTGCGCGTGCATCCGACGCTGATCCCGGCTGACCGCCTGATCGCCAACGTCAATGGCGTGATGAACGCGGTGATGGTCAATGGTGATGCCGCCGGCTCGACCCTGTTCTACGGTGCCGGTGCCGGTATGGAACCGACGGCGTCCTCGGTGGTGGCCGACTTGGTGGATGTGGTTCGCGCAATGACCTCCGATCCGGAGAACCGGGTGCCGCACCTGGCGTTCCAGCCGGATTCGTTGTCGGATCATCCGATTCTTCCGATCGAAGCATGCGAAAGTGCCTACTACCTGCGTATCCAGGCCAAGGACCATCCGGGTGTCCTGGCCCAAGTGGCGAGTATCCTTTCGGAGCGCGGCATCAACATCGAGTCGATCATGCAGAAGGAAGTCGAGGAGCACGACGGCCTGGTGCCGATGATCCTGCTGACCCACCGTGTGGTCGAGCAGCGCATCAACGATGCGATCAAGGCGCTGGAGGCGCTCCAGGGCGTCGATGGCCCGGTGGTCCGTATCCGCGTTGAACATTTGAATTAATTTAGCGGCAAGCGCCAAGCCGCAAGCTGCAAGTAGAAGCCGAGCCGCTTCTCACTTGCCGCTTGTCGCCTGAAGCTTGAAGCCCAAACCGAAGGTTTGCCCCATGCGCTATATCAGCACCCGCGGCCAGGCACCGGCCCTGAATTTCGAAGATGTCCTGTTGGCTGGCCTGGCTACCGACGGCGGCCTCTATGTGCCGGAAAACCTGCCGCGTTTCACCCAGGAAGAAATTGCCTCCTGGGCTGGCCTGCCGTATCACGAGCTGGCCTTCCGGGTGATGCGTCCGTTCGTCGCCGGCAGCATTCCGGACTCCGATTTCAAGAAGATTCTGGAAGAGACCTATGGTGTCTTTTCCCACAACGCCATCGCACCGTTGCGTCAGCTCAATGGTAACGAATGGGTGCTGGAGCTGTTCCACGGCCCGACCCTGGCCTTCAAGGACTTCGCCCTGCAACTGCTCGGTCGCTTGCTTGACTACGTGCTGCAAAAGCGTGGCGAGCGGGTAGTCATTGTCGGTGCAACCTCCGGCGACACCGGTTCGGCGGCCATCGAAGGTTGCAAGCATTGCGAAAACGTCGATATTTTCATCCTGCATCCGCACAACCGCGTCTCGGAAGTGCAGCGTCGGCAGATGACGACGATTTTCGGCGATAACATCCACAACATCGCCATCGAGGGTAACTTCGATGACTGCCAGGAAATGGTCAAGGCCAGTTTCGCCGACCAGAGCTTCCTCAAGGGTACGCGGCTGGTGGCAGTGAACTCGATCAACTGGGCGCGGATCATGGCCCAGATCGTTTATTACTTCCATGCGGCCCTGCAACTGGGTGGCCCGGCCCGTTCGGTGTCGTTCTCGGTGCCTACCGGCAACTTCGGCGATATCTTCGCCGGTTACCTGGCGCGCAACATGGGGCTGCCGATCAATCAATTGATCGTCGCCACCAATCGCAACGACATCCTGCATCGCTTCATGAGCGGTAACCAGTACGTCAAGGAAACCCTGCACGCTACGTTGTCGCCTTCGATGGACATCATGGTCTCGTCGAACTTCGAGCGCTTGCTGTTCGACCTGCACGGGCGCAATGGCGCGGCCATTGCCGGCCTGATGGACAGTTTCCGCCAGGGCGGTGGTTTCAGTGTCGAGCCTGAACGCTGGACCGAAGCGCGCAAGCTGTTCGATTCCCTGGCGGTGGACGATGCGCAAACTTGCGAAACCATTGCCGAGGTGTTCGAGCAGAGCGGTGAATTGCTCGATCCGCACACTGCTATCGGCGTGAGAGCCGCCCGTGAGTGCCGTCGTAGCCTGGATATCCCGATGGTGATCCTGGGTACTGCGCACCCGGTCAAGTTTCCAGAAGCTGTGGAGAAAGCAGGCGTAGGAAAAGCACTTGAGCTACCTGCTCATCTTTCTGATTTGTTTGAGCGAGATGAGCGTTGCACCGTGTTGCCTAACGATCTGAAAGCCGTGCAGGCCTTTGTCAGTCAGCATGGCAACCGCGGCAAGCCGCTCTGACCGCTGAAACCTGTCACATTTTGAAGCCCGTCTCCTGACGGGCTTTCTTGTTTCTGCATGCCAAACTGGCCGGGTTTTCGCCCTTGGAGGGATGGGCGGGTAATCTCGAAGGAAATGCAGATGTTGTTTTTTATCAAAGGCAAACCAGCACTGGGCTGGGTGATGGGCCTGGCCTTGATGTGCTGGGGGGCGAAGGGTGGTGCGGCACAGCTGGCGGCCTTCGAAACGCCACCGTTCGAGCCCGGCGAGCGGGTGGTTCTGGACGTGCAGGAGTTGAAGTGGATCAAGGAGAACCCCCGCGTCATCGTGGCCTCGATGCAGTTTCCGCTGTACCTGTTCAAGAATGAACTGGGGCAGTGGGACGGGCTGAACCATGAAATTCTCCAGCGTATTGCACAAATGACAGGGCTGGAGTTCGTACATCGGGAATCGTTTTCCCCCGGTCAGTTGCTGACGATGCTGGAGAATGGCGAGGCTGACATGACGACTCTCCTGGCAATGAACGATGAGCGTCGGGATTTCCTCAGTTTCAGCCATGCATTTGGCGGTTCCGGCTGGGTGTTCGTCGGCCGCGACGGGGAGTCGGTACTCCATTCGCTGAAGCAGCTTGAGGGCAAGGTCCTGGCGTTGCCGGCACGGCATGCCTTGGAGGCGGAAATCAGGCGCGACTACCCGGCCATCGAATTGCGCACGACCAAGACGTATGGGGAGGCACGGGCGCTGGTGGAGAGCCGGGAGGCCTATGCCACCATCGAAAATGAAACCGGGGTGCATTTGTATCCGGCCGGACAGCTGCAGGTAGGAAGTGGCCTTGAGGGCAAGTGGGAACCGGACTATCTGGCGGTGCGCCAAGACCTGGCTCCGTTACTGAGTATCTTGAATAAAGCGCTGGAAATCTTCCCGGCCGAGGACATGCGCGCCCTGCGCGCAAAGTGGATGGCGGGCATTACCCCAGCCCAGGCACCATCGATCTGGTTGCGTATGTCTCGTTGGGGCTACTGGTGCGTGATCGTGGTCGTCTTGTTCGGCTTCCTGTCCCTGTTGTGGAACCGTCGCCTGCAGACACAGATCGATCAACGCCTCAAGGCCGAGGCCGTCCTCAAGGACCAGTTGATGCTCCAGAGAGCCTTGATGGATGCCATTCCCGATCCGATATTCATTCGTGATCTGGAAGGGCGCCTGGTCATGTGCAACAAAAGCTACGAAGAGCAGTTTGCGACTCGCTTCGAAAAACTGCGGGGTACGCGCTGGACCGACTCTGCAGCGTTTCCCCCGGCCACGGCGCAGTTGCTGCATGGGGAAGTGATGGAGCAACTGCGCACCGGCCAGTCTCGATTTGTCGACCGGCAGTTGCTGTTCAACAGCGGGCTGCGGGAGATTTACCATTGGTCGGTGCCCTTCTACGGGGCCGATGGGCAGCTGCGCGGCATTTTAGGCGGCTGGGTGGATGTCGGGCGGCGGTGGAGCCGCTCCGACAAATTCCTCGCTTGAGCGAGGCCGGTCGCCACATAAATGGCTTACCAAGAAGGTTGTTGTTTGCCTGTCATATTGGACGCGCATGCTCGATTGAACAGGTTTGGGGTGCCGGCTCGGTACGCTGACGAACTTTCTGCTGCAGCCCACGGTCACTTACTGGGTACATGCAGTTGTTTTCGGACTATTGAAGGGTGAGCGAATGGAAAGTATCAACCTATTGCTAGGTGAGGCTTTAAGCCCGTATCAGGTTACGCTGACTCCCTCCGGCGCCAAGGGCGAATGCCGGGTGACGCTGACGAATACCGCTGGGAGCATCATGGTTGAGCGGGTGTTCAACCAGGCTCAATTGACCGACAAGCGCCAACTGACGGACGTGGTCGATGGTCTGCACCGCGATGTACTGATTGCCGAGGGTCGCCTGGAGCCCTGCGTGATCGCGGCGCTGCGCAATCTGGCGCGCGACAAGGTCATGACTGTCCCGAATTGACCGAGATTTTGTGGGAACCTTCTTACGTTCTGGAGAGTCAGATCTTTTACCAACAAGAGCGAGCATTGTGCTCCGGTGCTTGTCGCTTGTTGTACTGACCTCGAATGGTCACGTTTAACCCCGAGTCGTCTCCCCACTTCTCGGGGTTTCTTTTTGTCCGGCATTTAAGATTACAGCTCGCTCAGCCAACTGAGCAGCGCTGAACCCGTGTGGGAGCGAGCTTGCTCGCGATAGCGGTGTGCCAGTCAACATCAAGTCGACTGAACCGATGCTATCGCGAGCAAGCTCGCTCTCACAGTCGATCCTCAGTGAACAGATTTTCGTTCACGGCAGATCCCATATGGTGCGTTAAATGGCTCCGTCGGCGCGCAATTTGGCGATCTGCTGTGCATCATAGCCAAGCTCCCCGAGTACCTGCGCATTGTGCTCCCCCAACGCCGGCCCGACCCATTCGCAGGTGCCCGGTGTGTCAGAGAGTTTCGGTACGATGCCCGGCATCTTGAACGCCTTGCCGTCTGGCAGCTTGGCCTGTAGGAACATTTCCCGGGCAAGGAACTGCGGGTCGCTGAACATATCCTCGGCGCTGAAGATCCGGCTGGCCGGGACCCCGGCCTGGTTCAGTTGCTCGATAACGGCATCGAGCGGCAGTGAGTTGACCCAACGATCGATGACCCCATACAACTCGTCGCGGCGGCTGTCACGGCCATCATTGCTGGCCAGTTGCGGGTCATTGGCCAGGTCGTCACGGCCGATGATCTGCATGAAGCGCTTGAAGATCGCGTCGCCATTGGCGCCAATCTGCACATGCTTGCCGTCGGCGCTGGTGTGGATGGATGAGGGGGTGATGCCGGGCATGATATTGCCGGTGCGCTCGCGGATGAAACCGAACACGTCGAATTCCGGCACCATGCTTTCCATCATGGCGAAGATCGCTTCATACAACGCCACATCGACCACTTGTCCGGCCCCGCCATTGATCTCGCGGTGACGCAGGGCCATCAGTGCGCCAATCACGCCCCAGAGCGCCGCGATCGAGTCGCCAATGGATATTCCGGTGCGCACCGGCGGGCGGTCCTCGAACCCAGTGATGTAGCGCAGTCCACCCATGGACTCACCCACCGCGCCGAACCCGGGCTGGTCTTTCATCGGTCCGGTCTGGCCGAAGCCTGAAAGCCGGACCATTACCAGTTTCGGATTCAGTGCGTGCAACACATCCCAGCCCAGTCCGAGCTTTTCCAGCACGCCGGGGCGAAAATTCTCGATCAGGATGTCGGCTTCGCCGATCAACTTTTTCAGAATCGTCAGGCCTTCAGGGTGCTTGAGGTTCAGGGTCAGGGATTTTTTGTTGCGTGCCTGGACGAACCACCACAACGATGTCCCTTCATACAGCTTGCGCCACTTGCGCAGCGGGTCGCCGCCGTCAGGCGATTCGACCTTGATCACCTCGGCACCGAACTCACCGCAGATGCGCGAGGCAAAAGGCCCGGCGATCAAGGTACCCAGTTCGATGACTTTGACGCCGGCAAGGGGTTTGGCAGTTAGCGACATGAGAAATCCTGTAGGACAAAAGCAGAACGAATAGAGCGTTTTATCATAGGCCAGTGTCAGTTGCCGCAGGTTGATGGTCGGCAATTCGTGGATTGCCCGTGTCATCGGTTAGACTTGCCGCCTTTCCTCGTATCAAGAAGCCCGTTCATGGCCCAGCCGTCCACGACCTATAAGTTTGAACTGAACCTCACTGACCTCGACCGCAATGTGTACGAGAACGTGAAGCAGACCATTGCCCGCCATCCCTCGGAAACCGAGGAGCGCATGACCGTGCGTCTGCTGGCTTACGCTTTCTGGTACAACGAATTGCTGGCATTCGGACGTGGTCTGTCAGACGTCGATGAACCCGCCTTGTGGGAAAAAAGCCTGGATGACCGTGTGTTGCACTGGATCGAAGTCGGCCAGCCCGACGCCGACCGCCTGACCTGGTGCTCGCGTCGCACCGAGCGCACCAGCCTGCTGGCCTACGGCAGCCTACGGGTCTGGGAGGGCAAGGTGATCCCGGCCGTCAAGAATCTGAAGAACGTCAACATCGCCGCTGTGCCTCAAGAAGTGCTCGAAACCCTGGCCCAGGACATGCCTCGCGTAATCAAGTGGGATGTAATGATCAGCGAAGGAACGATTTTCGTGACCGACGACCGTGGCCAGCATGAAGTGCAGTTGCAATGGTTGCTGGGTGAGCGCGGCTGATCCCGCAATGCTGGACAGTGCAATAGACACAATCCCTACGATCCATAGAGAAATATCCGTCACCCCATGCGCATAGAACCCCGCCAGCTACCCGACACCCTGCCATTTCTCGGTGACCTGCCGCCGCTGTTGACCCGCCTGTATGCGGCCCGTGGCGTGCAGTCCGAGGCTGAACTGGACAAGAGCCTGGCGCGTTTGATTCCTTATCAGCAACTCAAGGGCATCGACGCGGCGGTGGATCTGTTGGTGGTGGCGCTGGAGCAACGCCAGCGGATCCTGATCGTCGGCGATTTCGATGCCGACGGTGCGACCGCCAGCACCGTGGGCATGCTCGGGCTACGCTTGCTCGGCGCGGCCCATGTCGACTATCTGGTGCCCAATCGCTTCGAGTATGGCTATGGGCTGACTCCGGAAATCGTCGAAGTCGCCCTGGCTCGTGAGCCGCAGTTGCTGATCACCGTGGACAATGGCATTTCCAGTGTGGAAGGCGTGGCGGCGGCGAAAGCGGCGGGGCTCAATGTGCTGGTCACCGACCACCACTTGCCGGGCCTCGAACTGCCGATGGCCGATGCTATCGTCAACCCGAACCAGCCGGGCTGTGAGTTCCCGAGCAAGGCGCTGGCGGGTGTCGGGGTAATCTTTTATGTGCTGATGGCGCTGCGGGCTCGTCTGCGCGGCCTGGGTTGGTATGCCAGCAAACCCCAGCCGAACATTGGCGAACTGTTGGACCTGGTGGCCTTGGGCAGCGTGGCCGACGTGGTGCCCCTGGACGCCAATAATCGCATTCTGGTGCACCAGGGGCTGGAGCGGATTCGCGCTGGGCGTGCTCGTCCCGGTATCAAGGCCCTCCTCGAAGTGGCCAAGCGTGATCATTCGCGCATCACCTCCACGGACCTCGGGTTTATCCTCGGTCCGCGTCTGAATGCGGCGGGGCGCCTGGACGACATGAGCCTGGGTATCGAGTGCCTGCTCACCGACGATGCTGCCTTGGCGCGCGAGATGGCGGCGCAGCTGGACGGCATGAACCAGGATCGCAAATCCATCGAGCAAGGCATGCAGCGCGAAGCCCTGGCCCAGCTCAAGGACCTGCCGGTGGAGTCGATGCCGTTTGGTTTGTGCCTGTTCGATCCGCAGTGGCACCAAGGGGTTATCGGCATCCTCGCCTCGCGTATGAAAGAGCGCTATTTCCGTCCGACCATCGCCTTTGCCGATGCCGGCGACGGTTTGCTCAAGGGCTCGGGTCGCTCAGTGCCAGGGTTTCATATTCGCGATGCGCTGAGTGTCGTGGCGGCGCAGCATCCGACCCTGATCAGCAAGTACGGCGGTCACGCGATGGCGGCGGGCCTGACCTTGCCGGAAGCGAATTTCCCTTTGTTCGCCGAGGCATTCGACGCTGAAGTGCGTCGGCAATTGCGCGAAGAAGACCTGACCGGACGCCTGCTGTCGGATGGCACCCTGGCGGTGGAGGAATTCCACTTGGAACTGGCCCGGGCGCTGCGTCACGCCGGCCCCTGGGGCCAGCATTTCCCGGAGCCGATGTTCCACGGCCTGTTTCAATTGGTGGAGCAGCGGGTGGTGGGTGAACGGCACCTGAAGGTGGTGCTCAAGAGCGAGTGCGGTTCGGTGAAACTCGATGGCATCGCCTTTGGTATCGACCGTGAGGTTTGGCCAAACCCCACCGTGCGCTGGGTCGAACTGGCCTACAAACTCGACCTCAACGAGTTCCGCGGCCAGGAAACGGTGCAGTTGATGATTGCCCACATCGAGCCGCGGTAGGCATACCCCCGTCTATCGTCACCGGGCCCTGTAGCGAGGGAGCTTGCTCCCTTGCCACAGGAACTCAGGCAAGCCTTGCGTGAACAGCATTGCGCCACACTGTCGGTTTTTAATTCTGAACCCACCCTGATCCCGGGTTGTCGACTAGGCTCTAAGCACTGCTTGATAGCCGTTGTGACGTCTTGTCGATTTTTCGTTGCCCGCGGGGGCGGGTGTTGCACCTTTTGTCACTCGTCGACTTTTCAAACAGAACCCTGGAGCCTGCCCACTGATTCGAGAGGTGCCCCATGAGTCTGCTGCTGGAACCCTATACCGTTCGCCAATTGACCCTGCCCAATCGCATCGCGGTGTCGCCGATGTGCCAGTATTCAAGCGCCGATGGCTTGGCCAACGACTGGCACCTGGTGCACCTCGGCAGCCGTGCTGTGGGCGGTGCTGGCCTGGTGTTCACCGAGGCCACCGCGGTCACCGCAGATGGCCGCATCACTGCCCAGGACCTGGGGCTGTGGAACGACGAACAGATCGAGCCTCTGCAACGCATCACCCGTTTCATCACCGCTCAGGGCGCCGTGCCGGGTATTCAGCTGGCCCACGCCGGGCGCAAGGCCAGCACCTGGCGCCCGTGGCTGGGCAAGCACGGCAGTGTAAAACCGGAAGACGGCGGCTGGGTGCCGGTGGGTCCGTCCCCGATTGCCTTCGACCCGCAACACACTCCGCCGGCCCAACTGGACGAAGGGCAGATCGCCGGTGTTGTCCAGGCATTCGTCGATTCGGCCAGACGTGCCCTCACGGCGGGCTTCAAAGTGGTCGAGGTCCACGCGGCCCATGGCTATCTGTTGCACCAATTCCTGTCGCCCTTGAGCAATCAGCGGCGTGATCAATATGGCGGCTCGTTCGAGAACCGTATCCGCCTGGTGTTGCAAGTGACCGAAGCGGTGCGGGCCGTCTGGCCTGAAGAGTTGCCAGTGTTCGTGCGCGTCTCTGCCACCGACTGGGTCGAGGACGGTTGGAACCCGGATGAAACCGTGGAGCTGGCACGACGACTCAGGGCCGTGGGAGTGGACTTGATCGATGTGTCATCGGGCGGCACTGCCGCGAATGCGGAGATCCCCACCGGCCCGGGTTACCAGACGCGGTTCGCTGAGCGGGTGCGCAAGGAGTCGGAAATTGCCACCGGCACCGTCGGCATGATTACCGAACCGGCTCAGGCCGAGCACATCCTGCGTACCTGCCAGGCCGACATCATTTTCCTCGCCCGGGAATTGTTGCGTGATCCGTACTGGGCCCTGCACGCCGATGATGACCTGGGCGGACGCAAGGCCACGTGGCCGGCGCAGTACCAGCGGGCCACGCATCGGGACCAGCCGATTCATGAGTCGGATTTGCGCGATTGAGTGTTTGGTAACGCAAAAAGCCCCGGTCGATTTGGCCGGGGCTTTTGTTTATCGGACAGGAGTATTCGGTGGCTGTACCGGCCTCATCGCGAGCCAGTCCAGACGCCGAATCAATATCAGGGATACTTGCGCTTATCCGGCGCCGGTGGGAAGTACTGGTACAGCCAGGTCTCACTCAAGGTCCGGTCTTTGGTGCGAATGAACAGGCGCATCTGCACCGGGTCCACGCGATCGTCGGTCGGGTACCAGTCGAAGGTGATCCGGTAGCCCTTGACCGAATCCAGCAGCAGTACGTTGAAGTCCTTCACCTCGCCATGGGAGCAGGTCACCACCGGTTCGATGCCAGTGCCCGGGGGCAATTGGTCGAGGCCGCCACCGCTGAAGTCCACGGCAAAGCGCCGTGCCCAGACGGTCGGGTAATGCTCGCCCGGTGCCCAGCCTTCGATGAAGCCGCCCATGCCTGAGCGAGTCGCGTCGACATGCGCCAGGTCCGTGCTCACCGGTGGCAAGGCGCTCCAGTAGAGCTTGTAGCCATAATTCAGTGAATCACCGGCAGCCACCGGTTTTTTCGGTGTCCAGAACGCAACGATGTTATCCAGGGTTTCGCCGGTGGTAGGGATTTCCAGCAGATCGACAGAGCCTTCGCCCCAGGCTGTCGTAGGCTCGACCCACAGGCTCGGGCGCTTGCTGTACCAGTCCACGGTGTCCTGGTAGCTGGCAAAGTCGTGGTCGGTCTGCACCAGGCCGAAGCCTTTCGGGTCCTTGTCGGCATAGGCATTGAATTGCAGGTTGGCGGGGTTGTTCAACGGGCGGCACACCCATTCGCCGTTGCCGCGCCACATGGCCAGGCGGTCGGAGTCGTGGATTTGCGGGTGAATGGTGTCGCACATGCGCCGCTCGACGGTGCCGCAACTGAACATGCTGGTCATGGGGGCGATACCCAGTTGTTCGATGGCGGTACGGGCATTGATGTGCGCATCGACCTCCATCACCACGCGGGTCGGCTGGCAATCGATGTCAAACCGATAGGCCCCGGTGGCGCTGGGGGAATCGAGCAGGGCGTAGACCACGAAACGGGTGCTGTTCTTGTCCGGGGTTTCGAACCAGAACTTGGTGAAGTCCGGGAACTCCTCACGTTTCTTGGCGTAGGTGTCGATGGCCAATCCGCGCGCGGACAGCCCGTATTGGCCACTGGCGTCCACGGCGCGGAAATAACTGGCCCCCAGAAACGAAAGGATGTCGTGACGATCCAGCTCCGGTGCCTTGAACACCCGAAACCCGGAGAAGCCCAGGTCACCGGTCAGCTGCGAGGTGTTGACCGTGGTCTTCTCATAGTTGAACAGCTCCGGGCGGAAGTGCACTTCACGGGCCTGGCGGGTCTTGGGATCGACGCTGTACATGCGCACTGGCTGCTTGAAGCCCATGCCGACATGGAAAAATTGCACGTCCAACTGACCGTCCAGTTGGTTCCACAAGGAGTGGTTGGCGTCGTACTGGATCGCGTTGAACTGCAGGGGCGACATCAGGGCCAGGGTTTGCGGCAGGACTTGCTTAGTGTCGACGTAGCGGCTCGCGGCCAGTTTCCGGGCCTGGTCTTTCAGGGCATTGAAATCGAAAGGACGGGCTTCGCCATCGGCGGTCTGATCGGCAGCCCAGGCGCGTGCGGCCATGAGGCCGGAGGCCGAAAGTCCGGTGTAGGCGGCGAAGGCCATGGAGGCCTTGAGCAGGTTCCTGCGGTGCATAAATACAACCTTTCTCGAAAAAATCCCGAGCCGTTCCTGGCCGCGAAGATTGATGAAGGAGTTCGGACATGCCTTTGGCCAAACGCAACAGACGTTAGAACAGATACCTGAGAGCTGGATCGGTTCACCAAAGGGCAAAATCATAGGGGATATGCGGGCATATAGAGAAAGGAAAGCGCGGCTTAGTTAAATTTTCTTACAGATATTTCTTTTTTTATCAGGATTTCGGCTTTTTTTGACTAATTACTCTAAAACTCCCTTTTCACGCTATGAATCCTCCCTATTCTTTAGCTTGATAGACGGTTCGATCCGCGATGCAGACGGCGCTATCAGGCCATTCGACGTACAGAAGGACAACGTTCATGACAAAAATACAGGGCATTACCGAAATGCTGGGGATCTTTCCAGGCCTGATCAACCCGCGCAGGACGCGCCGGCTCAGCCTGGAAGAGTTAAGGCTGGTGGAGCGCTATCGGGAACTGTCGGAAAACGACCGGATCGCTATGCGCTACCTGGTGGATGCGATGCGCAGTGTTTCCAGATTCTGATCAAGCACGGTGATGATGGCCAGGCCTTCTTCCACACGAAAGGACAAAACGGGCGAGGCCATGGCTAATCTCCAAGGTGTATACGTTGTCGACGCGCTAGGTCCTGCCAGGATTTCCGTCAACCGGCGAGCGTGCACCAGTCGACGAAAACCTTGGCAGCGCGCAGGCAGGGCGAGCGCGAGCGTGTGTTGCTAACGTTGTCTTGGCTTCAATGCTTGAACATCACATGCCGCACCACCGTGTAGTCCTCCAGCCCATACATGGACATGTCCTTGCCATAGCCGGAACGTTTCTGACCGCCATGGGGCATTTCGCTGACGAGCATGAAGTGGGTGTTGACCCAGGTGCAGCCGTATTGCAGGCGTGCCGACAGGCGATGGGCGCGGCCGATGTCGGCAGTCCACACCGATGAGGCCAGGCCATAGTCCGAATCGTTGGCCCAGGCCAGTACCTGCGCTTCGTCGACGAAGGGGGTGACGGATACCACCGGGCCGAAAACTTCCCGACGGACGATTTCGTCGTCCTGCTGGGCGTCGGCCAATACCGTTGGTTCGAAGAAGAACCCGTTGCCCTCCACCGCTTTGCCACCGGCGATCAGGCGGATATGCGGCTGGGCGATGGCCCGTTCGACGAACCCTGCCACGCGGTCACGGTGCTGGGCGGTGATCAGCGGCCCCATCTCGGTGTCTGGCGCCGTTTGCAGGCCATACATGATGCTGCTCACTGCGGCGCCGAGCTTTTCGACAAACTGCTCGTAGATGCCTTGCTGGGCATAGATGCGGCACGCGGCGGTGCAGTCCTGGCCAGCATTGTAGAAACCGAAGGTGCGGATGCCTTCCACCGCCGCGTCGATGTCGGCGTCGTCGAAAATGATTACCGGGGCCTTGCCGCCCAGCTCCATGTGCGTGCGCTTGACGCTGTCGGCAGTGCTGGAAATGATGTTTGCGCCGGTGGCGATGGAGCCGGTCAGTGACACCATGCGCACTTTTGGATGGGTCACCAGCGGCTGGCCGACGGTCTGCCCACGACCGAACACCACGTTGAGCACACCTGCTGGAAAAATTTCCGATGCCAGTTCCGCCAGGCGTAACGCGGTCAGCGGGGTCTGTTCCGACGGCTTGAGCACCACGGTATTACCGGCGGCCAGGGCCGGGGCGATTTTCCAGGCGACCATCATCAGCGGGTAGTTCCACGGTGCGATGGAGGCGACCACGCCCACCGGGTCGCGGCGGATCATCGAGGTGTGCCCCGGCAGGTATTCGCCGCCCGCCGAGCCGCTCATGCAGCGGCTGGCGCCGGCAAAGAAGCGGAACACATCGGCGATCGCCGGGATCTCGTCGTTCAGCGCGGCGCTCAGGGGTTTGCCGCAATTGTCCGATTCCAGTTTTGCCAGTTCTTCGCCGTGGGCTTCGATGGCATCGGCCAGTTTGAGTAACAGCAGGGAACGGTCCTTGGGCGGGACCTGGGACCAGTTTTCAAAGGCACTGTCGGCCGCACGCACAGCGGCATCGACCTGGGCTTCGCTGGCCTCATTGATTTCCACCAGCACCCGACCCAGCGCGGGGTTGAACACCGCCTGGCCGGGGCCTTCGCCGTTTACCAGGTGACCGTTGATCAGCAGTTTGGTTTGCATGTTCATGTCCTCTTGAAGGTTTCCAAGTCCCCTGTGGGGAGCGAGCTTGCTCGCGATAGCGGTGGATCATTCACCCTTTACAGCGATTGACACGACGCCTTCGCGAGCAAGCTCGCTCCCACAGGATTGCGGTCCCACAGTGAGCGATCACCGTTGATCATTTCCCGCCACTCCCCGCCACGCTCTCACCGCCCCGGGTCAGGTAATAAGCGCCCAGTATCGGCAGCATCGTCACGATCATCACCAGCATCGCCACCACATTGGTCACCGGCACGTCGCGGGGGCGGCTGAGCTGGTTGAGCAACCACAGCGGCAGGGTGCGTTCGTGGCCGGCGGTGAAGGTGGTGACGATGATTTCGTCGAACGACAGCGCAAACGCCAGCATCCCGCCAGCCAGTAGCGCCGAGCCGAGATTGGGCAGGATGATGTAGCGAAAGGTCTGCCAGCCGTCGGCACCCAGGTCCATCGAGGCCTCGATCAGGCTGTGGGACGTGCGGCGCAGGCGGGCGATGACGTTGTTGTAGACGATCACCACACAGAAGGTCGCGTGACCGACGATGATGGTGAACATGCCAGGCTCGATCCCTAGGGTCTTGAAGGTCGCCAGCAGGGCAATGCCGGTGATGATGCCTGGCAGGGCTATTGGCAGGATCAGCATCAGCGAAATGCCCTGCTTGCCGAAGAAGTCGCGACGGTACAGTGCGGCCGAGGCCAGCGTACCGAGCACCATGGCGATCAGCGTGGCGATGGCCGCGATCTGTAGCGACAGCTTGATCGCCTCCAGTACATCCGGGCGCGCGAAGGCGACGCTGAACCACTTCAGGGTCAGGCCCTTGGGCGGAAAGCTGAACGCGGCGTCTTCGGTGTTGAAGGCGTAGAGGAAGATGATCAGGATCGGGAAATGCAGGAACACCAGCCCGCCCCACGCAGCGATCTTCAGCCCCCAGGAAGATTTTTCAGAGTGCATCGAAAGCCCCCAGGCGCTTGACGATAGACAGGTAGATGGCAATCAGCACGATAGGCACCAGCGTGAACGCCGCGGCCATGGGCATGTTGCCGATGGCGCCTTGCTGGGCGTAGACCATGCTGCCGACGAAGTAACCCGGCGGGCCCACCAGTTGCGGCACGATGAAGTCCCCCAACGTCAGCGAGAAGGTGAAGATCGAGCCGGCGGCAATGCCCGGGATCGACAGCGGCAAGATCACCTGCATGAACGTCTGGCGCGGTCTGGCGCCCAAGTCTGCCGAGGCTTGCAGCAGCGACGGTGGCAAGCGTTCCAGGGACGCCTGGATCGGCAGGATCATGAACGGCAGCCAGATGTAGACGAACACCAGGAAGCGTCCCAGGTGTGAGGTGGACAAGGTGCTGCCGCCCACGCTGGGAATCCCCAGAACGAACTGCAACAGCGGTTCCAGCCCCAGGTGCTGGACGAACCATTGCGCCACGCCGCCCTTGGCCAGCAGCAGCGTCCAGGCATAGGCCTTGACGATGTAGCTGGCCCACATCGGCAGCATCACCGCGATGTAGAAAAACGCCTTGGTCTTGCCGCTGGTGTAGCGCGCCATGTAATAGGCAATCGGGAACGCGACGATGGCGCTGGCGATGGACACGACGATGGCCATGCTCAAGGTGCGCAGGATGATGTCGAAGTTCGACGGTTGGAACAGTGCCGTGAAGTTCGCCAGGGTCAGGTCGGGGGTGACCGCCATGGTGAAGTCATCGAAAGTGTAGAAGCCCTGCCAGAGCAAGGTCAGCAGCGAGCCCAGGTAGATCGCGCCGAACCAGATCAGCGGCGGCACCAGCAACATCGACAGGTAGAGGTTGGGGCGGCGGTACAGCAGGTTGGAAAAACGTCGCAACGGCGAACCGAGCGCAGGCGTTTGGTTGATGGCCAGGGCGCTCATCTCACACCTCACCGCTGACGGTGTCATGCAACGCGATCATCGCTTCACGGGCCCAGCGCACGCTAAGGCGTTGGCCGGTCTGATACTGGGCACCGTTATCGAACCATTGGGTATTGGCCTGGCTGAGGTTCAGGGTCTGGCCGTTCGCAAGCGTCAATTCATAACGCGTAGCGCTGCCCTGGTACTGGATATCGTGAAGCAGACCGTGGACTTCTATTTCATGAGCGGCCAATGGGCCCTCGGCGAAGCGCACGTGTTCCGGACGGATCGAGAACGGCTGTGGGGAACCGCTCAGTTCTCGGGCCAGTTCACCGCGAATCACATTGGAAGTACCGACGAATTCAGCGACGAAAGTGGTTGCCGGTTTCATGTACAGGTTGCGCGGTGTATCGACCTGTTCGATGCGGCCCTTGTTGAACACCGCCACGCGGTCGGACATCGACAAGGCTTCGGTCTGGTCGTGGGTGACGAAAATGAAGGTGATGCCCAACTGGCGCTGCAGTTTCTTCAACTCGCCCTGCATCTGTTCGCGCAGCTTCAGGTCGAGGGCGCCCAGCGGTTCGTCCAGCAGCAACACCCGCGGGCGGTTGACCAGGGCACGGGCCAGGGCCACGCGTTGACGCTGGCCGCCTGAGAGTTGCACCGGCTTGCGCTCGCCATAGCCACCCAGGGCCACCATCTCCAGTGCTTCGTCGGCGCGCTTGATGCGCTCGGCATTGGCGACGCCTTTGACTTTCAAACCGTAGGCCACGTTGTCGCGCACATTCATATGCGGGAAGAGCGCGTAATCCTGGAACACCGTGTTGACGTCCCGCTGATAGGGCGGCAGCCCGGCGGCTTCTTCGCCATGGATGCGGATCGAGCCGGCACTGGGTTGTTCGAACCCGGCGATCAAGCGCAGGCAGGTGGTCTTGCCTGAGCCGGAAGGGCCCAGCATGGAAAAGAACTCGCCGTCCTGAATGTCGATGGAAACCCGGTCAACGGCCTTCACTTCGCCAAACTGACGGGATACCTGGGTGAATTGGACTGCAAGCGTCATGGTGCGGGGCTCCAGAAAGCGCGACTTCTATTGGATTGTTGGTGGGGGCCGGACATCGGATCTGTGGGAGCAATGCTTGCTCGCGATACAGGCGCCTCGGTTCCCCGAGAGACCGCGTCATCTTCATCGCGGGCAAGCCTTGTTCCCACACAAGAGCGGTGTTCAGCTGGGTTTCCTAAGCCGACAGAGGCTTACCGCCCACCCATGATCGCAATGTAGTCCTGGGTCCAGCGGCTGTACGGCACGAACTTGCCGCCCTCGGCCTGCGGGGTTTTCCAGAAGGCGATCTTGTCGAACTGGTCGAAGCCGTTGGTCTTGCAGCCTTCGGCACCGAGCAGCTCGCTGCCCTTGCACGCCGCCGGCACCGCTGGCAACGAGCCAAACCAGGCGGCCACGTCACCCTGGACTTTGGGTTGCAGCGACCAGTCCATCCACTTGTAGGCGCAATTAGGGTGCTTGGCCTCGGCGTGCAGCATCGTGGTGTCGGCCCAACCGGTGGCGCCTTCTTTCGGAATGGTCGAGGCGATCGGTTGTTTTTCGTTCATCAGGCCGTTGACCTGATACGGCCAGGCACCGGACGCCACCACACCTTCGTTCTTGAAGTCGCTCATCTGCACGGTGGTGTCGTGCCAGTAGCGGTGGATCAACGGTTGCTGGGCCCGCAGTAATTCCAGCACGGCCTTGTACTGCGCTTCGTCGAGTTGGTACGGGTCCTTGATCCCCAGTTCTGGCTTGGCGGTCTTGAGGTACAGCGCCGCGTCGGCGATGTAGATCGGGCCATCGTAGGCTTGCACACGACCTTTGTTCGGCTTGCCGTCGGGCAGGTTCTGGGCGTTGAACAGCACGCCCCAACTGGTCGGTGCCTGCTTGAATACCTCGGTGTTGTACATCAGTACGTTCGGGCCCCACTGATACGGGGTGCCGTAGGTCTGCTGGTTGACCACATACCACGGTGCATCCTTGAGGCGTGGGTCGAGGTTCTTCCAGTTGGCGATCAATGCCGTGTTGATCGGCTGCACCCGCTTGCCGGCAATCAGCCGCAGCGAGGCGTCACCCGAGGCAGTGACCAGGTCGTAGCCGCCCTTGGACATCAGGCTGACCATTTCGTCGGACGTCGCGGCGGTTTTCACATTGACCTTGCAGCCGGTTTCCTTCTCGAAACCGGTCACCCAGTCGTAGGCTTTGTCGCTTTCACCGCGTTCGATGTAACCCGGCCAGGCGACGATATCCAGTTGGCCTTCGCCGGCGCCAACGGCCTTGAGCGGTTCGGCGGCCTGGAGGCTGACACTGGTCAACAGCGCGGTGGTAATTGCGCTGAGCAATACGGTCTTGTGCGCGTACATGGAAATCCCTCTTGCTTTAATTATGGTCGGGGCAGTGTTTCAACGGGGTGAAGCGCCATTGAAGGCCTGTTATTAGAGTAGTGCTGTTATCTACAGATGCTGGCCGTGGCGGGCCATGATGTGGCGCACCACGCTGTAGTCCTGGAGCGAATCGCTGGACAGATCTTTCCCATAACCCGAACGTTTCAGGCCGCCGTGGGGCATTTCGCTGACCAGCATGAAGTGGCTGTTGATCCAAGTGCAGCCGTATTGCAGTCGCGCCGCCACCTGCATCGCCTTGTCCAGGTTCTGGGTCCACACCGAGGACGCCAGGCCGTACTCGGAGTCGTTGGCCCAGTCCACTGCCTGGCTGAGTTCGTCGAAGCGGGTCACGGTGACCACTGGGCCGAACACTTCGCGCTGGACGATTTCATCGTTTTGCTTGCAGCCGGCCAGCAGCGTGGGTTGGTAATAGAAACCGGCGCCAGAATGCACGGCCGCCCCAGTGATTCGCTCGATGTGCGGTTGGCCGAGGGCGCGCTCAACGAAACTGGCGACCCGGTCGCGCTGGCGGGTGCTGATGAGCGGGCCGATTTCATTGTCGGCATCGCGCTTGCCGGCAAAGCGCAGGCTGCTGACCGCCGCGCCGAGCTCGGCCACCAGGCGGTCATGAATCGCGCCTTGGGCGTAGATCCGGCACGCTGCGGTGCAATCCTGCCCGGCGTTGTAATAACCGTAGGTGCGCACGCCTTCGACCACCGCCTGGAGGTCGGCGTCGTTGCACACGATCACCGGCGCCTTGCCGCCCAGCTCCAGGTGCGTGCGCTTGAGGGTTTTCGCCGCCGCCTGGAGGATCTTCTGCCCGGTGACGATATCGCCGGTCAGCGAAACCATGCGCACTTTGGGATGGCTGACCAGATGGCTGCCGACCCCTTCGCCACCCCCGCAGATGATGTTGATCACACCTCGTGGCAGGATCTCGGCCAGTGTTGGCGCCAAGGCCAGGACTGACAGCGGCGTGTGTTCCGACGGTTTGAACACCAGCGTATTGCCGGCGGCCAGGGCCGGGGCGATCTTCCACGCGGCCATCATGATCGGGTAATTCCACGGCGCGATGGACGCCACCACGCCAATCGGGTCGCGGCGCACCATGCTGGTGTAGCCGGGCAGGTATTCGCCACTGAGCTGGCCGGTCTGGCAGCGTACGGCGCCAGCAAAGAAACGGAACACGTCCACTGTGGCGTTCAGGTCATCCTGGCGTGCCAGGTGCAGCGGCTTGCCACAGTTCAGGGATTCGAGGCGGGCCAGGTAGTCGGCGTTTTTCTCGATGGCACTGGCAATCTCCAGCAGCAGGTTCGAGCGCTGTTGCGGCGTGGTACGCGACCATCCGGCGAAGGCACGGTGGGCGGCCAGGATGGCGGCCTCAACCTGCTCGGTGCCGGCCTCGGCGATGTGTGTCAGGACTTCGCCTGTGGCCGGGTTGAGGATCGGCTCGACAAACCCGTCACCGGGGACCAATTCCCCGTCGATCAGCAACGCGGTACACAACGGAGTTTGCGTGCCAGCCATGTTCGCGTTCTCTATAAAAGGGGTGGCTACTGCTGTCAGTGATGCAGCAAGACTAGTGCTCAGCCTTAAACCCGACAAATTCTAAATACTCAAGGCTGCATTCGATTAAATAGATGGCTTGCGTCCACCATGGGGTTGTTCCCGGGCGACAGTCAAAAACGGATCGACCAACGCCGGTCGCGCGGTGCCCCGGCGCCAGGCCAGGCCCACATCGAGGGTCTGGCTGAGGTCGGCAATCGGGCGCGCCTCGATGATGTCGCCCTCCAGCGACCACGGGCGGTAGGTCATGTCTGGCTGTATCGACACCCCCAATCCGGCCGCCACCAGGCTGCGCACCGCTTCGGTCGAGGCGGTGCGCAGGGTGATCTTCGGTTGCAGGCCGGCACCGCGCCACAGGCGCTGGGCGTTGCGGTCCATCTCATCGACATTGAGTTGGATCAGCGGCTCGCGGGCGACATCGGCCAGGTTGATGCTGTCATGTTCCAGCAGCGGATGCTGGGCCGGCAGCCACAAGCGGTGGGGCGAATGGGTCAATACTTCGGTTTGCAAGGCGTGACGGTCTTCGAGGTTGGAGAGGATCAGTACCCCGACGTCAATTTCGCCACTGACCAGCAGATGCTCGATGTACGGCCGTTCGTCTTCCATCACGCGGATCGCCACATTGGGGTAGGCGCGCTGGAAGCGGGTCAGCAGATCCGCCAGGTAATAACCGGCCACCAGGCTGGTGACGCCGATGGTGACTTGGCCGGCCACCTGGTCGGTGCTTTGTTGCAGGCTGCGTTTGGCGTTGTCGACGGTGGCCAGGATCAAGTGGGCCTGGCGCAGGAATTGATGCCCCTGGTGAGTCAGAGTCATGCCCTTGGCGTGGCGATTGAACAGGCTGACACCGATTTCCTGTTCCAGTTGCTGGATGGCCAGGGTCAAGGTGGACTGGGAAATGAATGCGGTTTGCGCGGCGGCGGAGATCGAACCGGTTTCGGCTACGGCGATGAAATGACGGATCTGGCGCAGGGTCATCATGGACGAATATCCGGTAGGCGGTTTTTATCGAATGATCTGAGTGTATATCGTTTTTTTTGAGGCTCAGTGAGCGCTTCAGGCAACATTTCGAAGCAATCTCGCTGAGGAGACCGGGCACTTTCGTTCTAGGCTGGGGGCCTTAATGATCCGGTTAACCCGAATGTGTGGAGGTCTTAAATGAACACCCGTGGATTGCTCGATCAGCTACTCAAGTCCGGTCAGGAAATGTTGCAGAACAAGGCTGGCGGCGCCCAGGGCAAGTCGTCAGGCGGTTTGGGCGGCTTGCTCGGCGGCTCCGGAGGGCTGGGCGGGATGCTTTCCGGCGCGGGTGGCGGGGCGTTGGCCGCCGGGGCCATGGGCCTGCTACTGGGCAACAAGAAAGCCCGCAACTTCGGCGGCAAGGCCCTGGCCTATGGTGGCCTGGCCGCCTTGGGCGTGATCGCCTACAAAGCCTATGGCAACTGGCAGGCCCAGCAGGGCAACGCACCGAAAACCGAACCGCAGACCCTGGATCGCGTTCCCCCGGCACAGGTCGAGCAGCACAGCCAGGCGATCCTCAAGGCGCTGGTGGCAGCGGCCAAGGCCGATGGCCACGTGGACGAGCGTGAGCGCCAGTTGATCGAAGGCGAATTCACCAAGCTCGATAATGACCAGGAACTGCAACACTGGCTGCACGCTGAACTCAACAAACCCTTGGACCCCACCGACGTCGCCCGCGCTGCCAGCACCCCGGAAATGGCCGCGGAGATGTACATCGCCAGCGTCATGTTGGTGGACGAGGAAAACTTCATGGAGAAATCCTACCTCGATGAACTGGCACGCCAACTCAAGCTGGAACCGGGGTTGAAGGTGGAGCTGGAGAAGCAGGTTCGGCAGGCAGCTCTATAAAACAATCCCAACATCAGTCCTTGTGGGAGCGAGCCTGCTCGCGATGGCGCCCGGTCAGTCACAGCATCGTTGGCTGATACACCGCTATCGCGAGCAGGCTCGCTCCCACAATGGTTTTGTGTCGTTTGACAGTCCTGTATCCAACGCATTTTCCTGTGGGAGCGAGCCTGCTCGCGATGGCGCCCGGTCAGTCACAGCATCGTTGGCTGATACACCGCTATCGCGAGCAAGCTCGCTCCCACAATGGTTTTGTGTCGTTTGACAGTCCTGTATCCAACGCACTTTCCCGTGGGAGCGAGCCTGCTCGCGATGGCGTCCGGTCAGTCACAGCATCGTTGGCTGATGCACCGCTATCGCGAGCAAGCTCGCTCCCGCAATGGTTTTGTGTCGTTTGACAGTCCTGTATCCAACGCATTTTCCCGTGGGAGCGAGCTTGCTCGCGATGGCGCCCGGTCAGTCACAGCATCGTTGGCTGATGCACCGCTATCGCGAGCAGGCTCGCTCCCACAAGGGGGCATTGCTCATTTTGAGAAAACGGTGAACTTCGGCCTCGCCAAAATCACCCCACAGCGCCATACAGACGCAACGCTGCCCTCGGCTATACTCCCCAGCATTTTCAAGTGCCCGAGGTTTTACTGTGAAGAACTGGACGTTGCGCCAACGTATCCTGGCGAGTTTTGCGGTGATCATCGCCATCATGCTGCTGATGGTGATCGTCTCGTATTCACGGTTGTTGAAAATCCAGGACAGTGAAGAGCGGGTGCGTGCCGATGCGGTGCCGGGGGTGTATTACAGCTCCATGATTCGCGGCGGCTGGGTCGACAGCTACGTCCTGACCCAGCAGATCGTCGGCCTTTCGGGGCATCGAGAAGTCACGGCCGAGGACAAGGCCCGCTACCAGGGCTTCGAGCAACATCTGCGCGAGGAAATCCAGAACTATCAAAAGCTGATCCAGAATCCTGCCGACCAAGCCTCTTTCGACGAGTTCGAAGCCAATCACCAGGCGTTCAACCAGGCATTGGCAAAGGTCCTGGACCTGTATCAGCGCAAGGATTACGAAGGCGCACGGCTGGCCCTGGAGAAAGAGCTGACGCCGGCATGGCTCGACGGTCGGGGGCACTTGAATCACATCATCGAGCGCAATCGCGAGCTGGCGGAACAAGCCACTGGGACCATTGGCGATGCTGTGACGGCGGCCAAAGTAGCCATGGGGCTGTCGTTTCTCGTCGCATTGATTGTCGCCTTACTCTGTGGACTGTTGCTGATGCGCGCGATCATGGCGCCGATGAACCGCATCGTGGAAATCCTCGAGATCATGCGCAGCGGCGACCTGAGTGGACGCTTGAACCTGGCGCGCAAGGATGAGTTCGGCGCGGTGGAAACCGGTTTCAACGACATGATGGCCGAGCTGACATCGTTGGTCGCCCAGGCCCAGCGCTCTTCGGTGCAGGTCACCACCTCGGTGACCGAGATCGCTGCGACTTCCCGCCAGCAGCAGGCCACGGCCACCGAAACCGCCGCCACCACCACCGAAATCGGTGCGACGTCGCGAGAGATTGCCGCCACGTCCCGTGACCTGGTGCGCACCATGACTGAAGTCTCTACTGCTGCCGACCAGGCTTCGGTGGCCGCCGGATCTGGGCAGCAAGGCCTGGCGCGCATGGAAGAAACCATGCATTCGGTGATGGGCGCTGCTGACCTTGTGAACGCCAAGTTGGCGATCCTCAACGAGAAGGCCGGCAACATCAACCAAGTGGTGGTCACCATCGTCAAAGTGGCCGACCAGACCAACCTGCTGTCCCTCAACGCCGCCATCGAGGCCGAGAAAGCCGGCGAGTACGGTCGTGGTTTCGCCGTGGTCGCCACCGAAGTGCGGCGCCTGGCCGACCAGACGGCCGTGGCCACGTATGACATCGAACAGATGGTGCGTGAGATCCAGTCTGCGGTGTCGGCAGGGGTGATGGGCATGGACAAGTTCTCCGAAGAAGTGCGCCGTGGCATGGCCGAGGTGCAACAGATCGGCGAGCAGCTGTCGCAGATCATTCATCAGGTCCAGGCGCTGGCACCGCGGGTATTGATGGTCAACGAGGGTATGCAGGCCCAGGCCACCGGTGCCGAGCAGATCAACCACGCCCTGGTGCAACTGGGCGATGCCAGCAGCCAGACCGTGGAGTCCCTGCGCCAGGCCAGTTCCGCCATCGACGAACTGAGCCAGGTGGCCGTCGGGCTGCGCAGTGGCGTCTCGCGTTTCAAAGTCTGATGAGCGAATTCGAGGCCAGACATGGCGCCGCGTCGGCGGCCCGGAAAATGCTGTTCCTGGTGTTTCGCATCGGTGACGAGCGCTACGCCCTGCAGGCCATCGATGTGGTGGAAGTGCTGCCGCGCCTGCCGCTCAAGCCGATTGCCCGGGCGCCGGCCTGGGTGGCGGGGGTGTTTGCCTGGCGCGGCGCGGTGGTGCCGGTGATCGACCTATGCAGCCTGACCTTCGGCCACAGCGCCGAGGCCCGTACCAGCACACGACTGGTACTGGTGCACTACCGGCACGAAATATCGTCGTCGATGCAGGTACTGGGATTGATCCTGGAGCAGGCTACGGACACCTTGCGCTGCGATCCGGCGGATTTTCGACCCTATGGCTTGGATAATCGACAGGCGCCGTACCTCGGCCCGGTGCGCGAAGATGCCCAGGGGCTGCTGCAATGGGTACGCGTCAATGACCTGCTTGATGAGTCGGTCCGCGGCGTTTTGTTCCCGACGCCGCCGCTGAACCTCGATGATCTCGAGGCCCTGTCATGAACAACGACCAGCGCTTTTTCGATTTCCTCAAGGAACGCATCGGCCTGGATGTCACCTCCGTCGGCACCGCCATCATCGAGCGCGCCCTGCGCCAGCGTACCAGCGCCCAACCGGGGCGAACCGCCGATGAGTATTGGCAATGCCTGCAGCAATCGGCCCAGGAGCAACAAGCGCTGATCGAGGCGGTGATCGTCCCCGAGACGTGGTTCTTTCGCTATCCCGAATCCTTTGCGACCCTGGCCAAGCTGGCCGTCAAGCGTCTGGCCGAGATCCGCCACCTGCGGGCGCTGCGTATCCTCAGCTTGCCGTGTTCCACCGGCGAAGAGCCCTATTCCATTGCCATGGCCCTGCTGGACGCCGGGCTTGGTCCGCATCAATTCAAGGTCGATGGGCTGGACGTCAGCCCGCTGTCGGTCGAGCGGGCCAGGGCCGCTTGCTACGGCAAAAACTCCTTTCGTGGCGCCGACCTGGCTTTTCGCGAGCGGCATTTTATCGCCGACAGTGAAGGCTATCGCCTCACTGAACGGGTGCGCGAACAGGTGCGCTTGCAAGTGGGCAACCTGCTGGATCCGGCCTTGCTGGTGAACGAAGCACCTTATGATTTTGTGTTCTGCCGCAACTTGCTGATCTATTTCGACCAACCGACCCAGCAGCAGGTATTCGAGGTGCTCAAGCGCCTGACCCATCAGGACGGCGTGCTGTTTATCGGCCCCGCCGAGGGCAGTTTGCTCGGGCGCCTGGGCATGCGCTCGATCGGTATTGCCCAGTCGTTCGCTTTCAGCCGCCAAGGCGCGCCCGAGCCACAACCGTTGCCGGTCTTGCTGCCGACCCCATTGCCGGTGCGTCAGCCGCATCGGGTTGTCCCTCCGGCCCCCCGACCTCGGCCGTTTGCCACCAGCGTGACGCCGATTGCCGAACCGAAGAGCAGCGACGCCGCGACATTGCTGGCCCATATTGCTGCCCTGGCCAACAGCGGCAAAAGCGCCGAAGCCCGCGTAGCCTGTGAGCAGTACCTGCGCAGCCACGCACCTGCGGCCCAGGTGTTCTATTGGCTGGGCTTGCTCAGCGACATGGCTGGCAGCGCCCTTGAGGCCCTGGGTTATTATCGCAAGGCGCTTTATCTTGAACCGCAACACGCCGAGGCCCTGGTGCATCTGGCGGCGCTGCTGGCTTCCCAGGGAGACGAGGCCGGAGCCCGTCGATTGCAGGAACGCGCCGCCCGCAGCGGGCGCGCGGCGGACAGTGAGCGTAAACAATGAGCGGTTCGGCTTTCTACAGCGTCACCCATGACGATGCCCAGGCCATCGACGACTGCTGGAATCGCATCGGGGTGCATGGCGACAAATCCTGTGCACTGTTGCCCGAGCATATTCACTGCCGCAATTGCCCGGTGTATTCGGCGGCCGCCACCCGCTTGCTCGACCGCTATGCCTTGCCCCGCGACGACCGGGACCTGGTCCTTGCGCCGGTAGACAGCGATGTCGTCACGCGCTCGCTGTTGCTGTTCCGCCTGGGCGAAGAATGGCTGGCCCTGACCACTCGCAGCCTGGTGGAAGTGGCGCCGTTGCAAGCGATCCACTCGTTGCCGCACCAGCGTTCGCGGGCCTTGTTGGGCGTGGCGAACGTGCGCGGCGCGCTGGTGGCGTGTCTGTCGCTGGTGGAACTGTTGGACCTGGAGCCCGGCGGGACAGCGGTTGCCGGCGGACGAATCATGCCGCGCATGTTGATAGTCGCGGCCCCAGGCGGGCCAGTGGTGGTGCCGGTGGATGAGGTGGACGGCATTCATGCCATTGACGAACGCATTCTGGCGAGTGCGTCGCAATCGGCCGGCAAGTTCACCCGTGGCGTATTGCAGTACAAGGGCCGCAGCCTGCGCTGGCTGGACGAAGAACAGCTACTGTCCGCCGTGACCCGGAGCCTGTCATGACCCCCGATCAGATGCGCGACGCCTCGTTGCTGGAGCTGTTCAGCCTGGAAGCCGAAGCCCAGACCCAAGTACTGAGCGCCGGCCTGCTGGCCCTGGAGCGCGATCCGACCCAGGCCGATCATCTGGAATCGTGCATGCGTGCGGCCCATTCCCTCAAGGGCGCGGCGCGGATTGTCGGGGTCGACGCTGGGGTCAGCGTGGCCCATGTGATGGAAGATTGCCTGGTCAGCGCCCAGGAGCGCCGCTTGGTTCTGAGCGCCGAACACATCGACGCCTTGCTGCAAGGCACTGACCTGCTGACGCGTATCGCTACGCCAGGCAACGACGTCGGCGCCTCGGACGTTGACGTCTACGTGGCGCTGATGGGACGTTTACTCGACCCCAATGCCGCGCAGGCCCCGGCGGCAGTGGCGCCAGCAATCGAACGAGCTGTCGAGCCCGCCCGCGTCGAGTTGCCCGAACCCGAACCGGCCGCAGCAACGGAGCCGGCCCCGAAAACCAAGCGGGTCACCGAAGGCGGCGAGCGGGTCCTGCGGGTCACGGCCGAACGCCTCAACAGCCTGTTGGACCTGTCGAGCAAATCCCTGGTGGAAACCCAGCGCCTCAAGCCCTGGCTGGCGACAATGCAGCGGCTCAAGCGCCAGCAGAGCAACGGCCTGCGCGCCCTGGAAGCGTTAAATCTGCACCTCAAGGACCACGCCCTGAGCTTGCAGGCCCAGGAGGCCTTGGGCGATGCCCGGCGCCTGCTGGCTGAAACCCAGCAATTGCTGGCGCAAAAGCACGCCGAACTGGACGAGTTCGCCTGGCAGGCCAGCCAACGGGCGCAGGTGTTGTACGACACGGCGCTGGCCTGTCGTATGCGCCCGTTTGCCGATGTGCTCTCGGGCCAGGCGCGGATGGTGCGGGACTTGGGCCGCAGCCTGGGCAAACAGGTGCGCCTGGAGATTGAAGGCGAGAAAACCCAGGTCGACCGCGACGTACTGGAAAAGCTCGAAGCGCCGCTGACCCATCTGCTGCGTAACGCCGTGGACCATGGTATCGAAACCCCGGAGCAACGGGTGCTGGCCGGTAAGCCCGCCGAAGGCCTGATCCGCTTGCGGGCGTCCCATCAGGCTGGCCTGCTGGTGCTGGAGCTGGCGGACGACGGCGCCGGCGTGGACCTGGAGCGGGTGCGCCGCAGCATCGTCGCGCGCGGGCTTTCCCTGGAGCAGACCGCCGCCAGTTTGAGCGAAGAAGAGTTGCTGACGTTCCTGTTCCTGCCCGGTTTCAGCCTGCGCGACACAGTCACTGAAGTGTCCGGGCGCGGGGTTGGCCTGGACGCCGTCCAGCACATGGTCCGGCAGTTGCGTGGCGCGGTGGTGCTGGAGCAGACGGCGGGCGAGGGCAGTCGTTTTCACCTCGAGGTGCCGTTGACGCTCTCGGTGGTGCGCAGCCTGGTGGTGGAAGTTGGCGATGAAGCCTATGCCTTTCCCCTGGCCCACATTGAACGCATGTGCGACCTGGCGCCGGAGGACATCGTACAGGTCGAAGGCCGTCAGCATTTCTGGCATGAAGGCCGGCATGTGGGGCTGGTTGCCGCCAGCCAGTTGCTCAATCGCCCGGCCGCGCAGAACAGCGGCCAGACCCTCAAGGTGGTGGTGATTCGCGAGCGCGAGGCGGTCTACGGCGTGGCGGTGGAGCGCTTCATTGGCGAGCGGACCCTGGTAGTGCTGCCCCTGGACGAACGCCTGGGCAAGGTCCAGGACATTTCCGCCGGGGCTTTGCTGGACGACGGCTCGGTGGTGTTGATCGTCGATGTCGAAGACTTGCTGCGCTCGGTGGACAAGCTGCTCGACACCGGACGCCTGGAGCGCATTGCCCGGCAGAACCAGGCCCAGGTCGCGCGCAAGCGGGTCCTGGTGGTGGACGATTCCCTGACCGTGCGCGAGTTGCAACGCAAGCTGTTGCTCAATCGCGGCTACGATGTGGCGGTAGCGGTGGACGGGATGGACGGCTGGAACGCCTTGCGTTCGGAAGACTTCGACCTGCTGATTACTGACATCGACATGCCGCGCATGGACGGCATCGAACTGGTGTCGCTGTTGCGGCGGGACAATCGGTTGCAATCGCTGCCGGTGATGGTGGTGTCCTACAAGGACCGCGAAGAAGACCGCCGCCGTGGTTTGGACGCAGGAGCCGACTATTATTTGGCCAAGGCGAGTTTCCACGATGACGCCTTGCTCGATGCCGTGGTCGAATTGATCGGAGGAGCCCGCGCTTGAAGATCGCCATCGTCAATGACATGCCCCTGGCGGTCGAAGCCTTGCGCCGCGCACTGGCGTTCGAGCCGGCGCATCAACTGGTCTGGGTGGCCGCCAACGGGGCCGAGGCGGTGCAGCGCTGCGCCGAATACACCCCGGACCTGATCCTGATGGACTTGTTCATGCCGATCATGGATGGCGTGGAGGCCACCCGGCGCATCATGGCCCAAACCCCATGCGCCATTGTGATCGTCACCGGTGACAGCCAGCAGAACGTCCACCGGGTGTTCGAAGCGATGGGGCATGGTGCGCTGGATGTGGTCGATACGCCGGCCCTGGGCGTGGGTAATCCCGCGGACGCGGCGGCGCCGTTGTTGCGCAAGATCACCAATATCGGTTGGCTGATCGGCGAACGCGGCAATCGTGAGCACTCCGCCCCGGCGGCCCAGCGTTCCTCCGTATCGCGCAAAAGCCTGGTGGCCATCGGCTCGTCGGCTGGCGGGCCAGCGGCGCTGGAGTTGTTGCTCAAGGCGCTGCCCCGGGACTTTGCCCCGGCCATCGTGCTGGTCCAGCATGTAGACGAAGTCTTTGCCGCCGGCATGGCCGAGTGGCTGAGCAGTGCATCGGGGCACAAGGTCCGCCTGGCGCTGCACGGCGAGACGCCGCAAAGCGGCACGGTGTTGTTGGCCGGGACCAACCACCATCTACGTTTATTGAAGGACGGCACCCTGGCCTACACCGCGGAGCCGGTCAACGAGATATATCGACCCTCCATCGATGTGTTTTTCGAGAGTGTCGCCCAGTTCTGGAGCGGTGATGCGGTGGGCGTTTTGCTCACCGGAATGGGCCGCGACGGTGCACAAGGGCTTAAACTCATGCGTCAGCAGGGCTATGTGACGATCGCCCAGGACCAGCGCAGTAGCGCCGTGTATGGCATGCCCAAAGCGGCGGCGGCCATCGATGCGGCCGCGCAGATTCTTGCGCTGGACAAAATTGCACCACGGCTGGTGGAGATTTTTAGCCAATGATGAACCCTCGTGCTTTTGCCCCAAGCCTTACTCAGGTAAGCCGTCATGAATGATTTACAGCTCGACGATTTCAAGAGTGATGAGAATGCCGCCATGGTCCTGCTCGTCGACGACCAGGCGATGATTGGCGAGGCGGTGCGGCGCGGGCTGTCGAATGAAGACAACATCGACTTCCACTTCTGCTCCGATCCTCACCAGGCCATCGCTCACGCCGTTCGCATCAAGCCAACGGTGATTCTCCAGGATCTGGTGATGCCCGGCCTCGACGGCCTGAACCTGGTGCGCGAATATCGCAACAATCCGGCCACCCGCGACATTCCGATCATTGTCCTGTCCACCAAGGAAGACCCGCTGATCAAGAGCGCCGCGTTTGCCGCTGGCGCCAATGACTACCTGGTCAAATTGCCGGACAACATCGAATTGGTGGCGCGCATCCGTTATCACTCGCGCTCCTACATGATGCTGTTGCAGCGCGACGCGGCCTACCGCGCGCTGCGAGTCAGCCAGCAGCAGTTGCTCGATACCAACCTGGTGCTGCAACGGCTGATGAATTCCGACGGGCTGACCGGGCTGTCGAATCGCCGGCATTTCGATGAGTACCTGGAGCTGGAGTGGCGCAGGGCGATGCGCGACCAGACCCAACTGTCGCTGTTGATGATCGACGTGGATTACTTCAAGGCCTACAACGACAATTTCGGTCACCTGGAGGGCGACGAGGCCCTGCGCAAGGTTGCCACCGCGATTCGTGATGCCTGCAGTCGTCCGTCCGACCTGCCGGCCCGCTACGGTGGTGAGGAGTTCGCTCTGGTCTTGCCCAGCACCTCGCCTGGCGGCGCCCGGCTGATGGCCGAAAAGCTGCGCCAGAGCGTCGTCGCCCTGAAAATCCCGCATACCACTCCCGATGACGATGCAAACCTGACCGTCAGCGTCGGCGTCTCGACCCTCACCCCCCAGCAGGGTAGCGATTGCCGGCAGCTGATTTCGGCGGCGGACAAGGGGTTGTACATGGCCAAGCACAATGGGCGTAATCGGGTGGGCTTCGAATAAACCTCCTGCCGGGCGAAGAGCTATTTGTGGCAAAGGAATGTATCTGTGGCGAGGGGATTTATCCCGCGGGGCTGTGCAGCAGCCCCAATGCAGTCAACTCAATTGGCCTGATACACCGGGTTGTCGGGTTTGAGGGCTGCTTCGCAGCCCCGCGGGGATAAATCCCCTCGCCACAGGGTTGTGTATTTGGCTCGGTCTTGAACCTCATTGCCCCTAAAGCCGCCAGGCGGGCTGCCGCTGGCGTTTGATTACGTTATACTCGCCGGCTTTCAAAAGTTCGCCAACGAGTGCTGCCCGCCATGGAAATCAACCCGATCCTTAACACCATCAAGGACCTGTCCGAGCGCTCCGAAACTATTCGGGGGTATCTTTGACTACGATCAAAAGCATGAGCGTCTGACCGAAGTCAATCGCGAGCTTGAAGATCCGAATGTCTGGAACAACCCGTCCTATGCCCAGGAACTGGGCCGCGAGCGCGCTGCGCTGGCGCAGATCGTCGAGACCCTGGACGAAATGTCCAGCGGTCTGGCCGACTGCCGCGACCTGTTGGACATGGCCGTCGAAGAAAACGATGAAGGCGCGGTCGGCGATGTGGTCGCCGAGCTGACACGTCTCGAGGAGGCTTTGGCCAAACTCGAATTCCGTCGCATGTTCAGCGGCGAGATGGACATGAACAACGCCTACCTGGACATCCAGGCCGGTTCCGGTGGCACCGAGGCCCAGGACTGGGCCAACATCCTGCTGCGCATGTACCTGCGCTGGGCCGACAAACGCGGTTTCGACGCGACCATCATGGAACTGTCGGCCGGTGAAGTCGCCGGGATCAAGGGCGCCACCGTGCACATCAAGGGCGAATACGCCTTTGGCTGGCTGCGTACCGAGATTGGCGTGCACCGCCTGGTGCGCAAGAGCCCGTTCGATTCCGGCAACCGTCGCCACACGTCGTTCTCGGCGGTGTTCGTTTCGCCGGAAATCGATGACAACATCGAAATCGACATCAATCCGGCGGACTTGCGCATCGACACCTACCGTTCCTCCGGGGCCGGTGGTCAGCACGTTAACACCACCGACTCGGCCGTACGGATTACCCACGTACCGACCAACACCGTGGTCAGCTGCCAGAACGAGCGCTCCCAGCACGCCAACAAAGACACCGCGATGAAAATGTTGCGGGCCCGCTTGTATGAGCAGGAAGTGCAGAAGCGCAACGCAGCGTCCCAGGCGTTGGAAGACACCAAATCCGATATCGGTTGGGGTCACCAGATTCGTTCGTACGTACTCGACGCCTCGCGGATCAAAGACCTGCGCACCAGCATCGAACGCAGCGACTGCGACAAGGTGCTCGACGGTGACATCGACGAATACCTGGTGGCGAGCCTCAAACAAGGGCTGTAACGCGACACCCATGCGGCGCACAAGCACGCTTGCTCTAAGGCGCGCGGTTTGTGCGCAAACTCCGGCCCCGGGGCCGGGGGCAACGAACCTGTGATGGAATCATTAAAGACATGAGCGACCTAGAACTCGACCCGCAAGCCCTGCAACAGGAAGAAAACTCCCTGATCGCCCTGCGCAAGGAAAAGCTTGCTGCCGAGCGCGCCAAGGGCCAGGCCTTCCCCAACGACTTCCGCCGCGACGCGTACTGCGACGTCTTGCAGAAGAAGTACGCGGACAAGACCAAGGAAGAGCTGGCCGAGGCGGCGATTCCCGTCAAGGTGGCTGGTCGCATCATGCTCGACCGTGGTTCGTTCATGGTGATCCAGGACATGACCGGGCGCATCCAGGTCTACGTCAACCGCAAGACCCTGCCGGAAGAAACCCTGGCCGCCGTCAAGACCTGGGACCTGGGTGACATCATCGCCGCCGAAGGCACCCTGGCCCGTTCCGGCAAGGGCGACCTGTACGTCGAAATGACCAGCGTGCGCCTGCTGACCAAGTCTCTGCGCCCGCTGCCGGACAAGCACCACGGCCTGACCGACACCGAGCAGCGCTATCGCCAGCGCTACGTCGACCTGATCGTCAACGAAGACGTGCGCCAGACGTTCCGCGTGCGCTCGCAAGTCATCGCCCACATCCGCAGCTTCCTGATGAAGCGTGACTTCCTGGAAGTCGAGACGCCGATGCTGCAGACCATTCCCGGTGGTGCGGCGGCCAAGCCGTTCGAAACCCACCACAACGCCCTGGACATGGAAATGTTCCTGCGCATTGCGCCGGAGCTGTACCTCAAGCGGCTTGTCGTCGGTGGGTTCGAGAAGGTCTTCGAGATCAACCGCAACTTCCGTAACGAAGGTGTTTCGACCCGGCACAACCCCGAGTTCACCATGCTCGAGTTCTACCAGGCCTACGCCGACTACGAAGACAACATGGACCTGACCGAGGAACTGTTCCGCGAGCTGGCGCAGTTGATCCTGGGCAGCACCGACGTGCCGTACGGCGACAAGGTGTTCCACTTTGGCGAGCCGTTCGTGCGCCTGTCGGTGTTCGATTCGATCCTCAAGTACAACCCTGAACTGACCGCCGATGATCTGAACGACATCGACAAGGCCCGTGCCATCGCCAAGAAAGCCGGTGCCAAGGTGCTCGGCTTCGAAGGCCTGGGCAAGCTGCAAGTGATGATTTTCGAAGAGCTGGTGGAGCACAAGCTGGAACAACCGCACTTCATCACCCAGTACCCGTTCGAAGTCTCGCCGCTGGCCCGTCGTAATGACGAGAACCCAAGCGTTACCGACCGTTTTGAGCTGTTCATCGGTGGCCGCGAGATCGCCAACGCCTACTCCGAGCTCAATGATGCCGAAGATCAGGCCGAGCGTTTCATGGCCCAGGTAGCCGACAAGGACGCTGGTGATGATGAAGCCATGCACTACGATGCCGACTTCGTGCGTGCCCTTGAATACGGCATGCCGCCGACCGCTGGCGAAGGTATCGGCATCGATCGCCTGGTGATGTTGCTGACCAACTCACCGTCGATCCGAGATGTGATCCTCTTCCCGCACATGCGGCCTCAAGCGTAAGTGTTTCAAATAAAAAGCCGCCTGGAAGGGCGGCTTTTTATTGCCTGTCTGGTACAAACGTATCAATTGGTTACTTTCGAAATAGCGAGGAAAGACCTGTCGTGAATCGTGCAATGGCTCCAGAAGGTGCAGCGGGCGTCGCCACTGCTGTCGCTGAAAGTGTTCAGTACCAGGGTCGCAAGGCCAGCCGACAGGGCAGTGAACAGCGCCGCCAGGAGATTCTCGATGCGGCCATGCGCATTGTCGTGCGCGATGGCGTGCGGGCAGTGCGCCACCGCGCCGTGGCCGCCGAGGCGGGTGTGCCGCTGTCGGCTACCACCTACTACTTCAAGGACATCGATGACCTGCTCACCGATACCTTCGCTCAGTACGTGGAACGCAGCGCGGCGTTCATGGCCAAACTGTGGACCAACAATGAAGGCCTGCTGCGGGAAATGGTTGCCTACGGGGACGGCAGCGCCGAATCCCGTTCGCAACTGGCCGACGACATTGCCCGGCTGACCGCCGATTACGTGCAGCATCAACTGGACAGTCGTCGCGAGTACCTGATGGCCGAACAGGCGTTCCGCCAAGAGGCGCTGCTCAACCCGCGCCTGGCGGAGTTGGTGCGTTCCCACCAGCAGATCCTGTTGCACGGTACCTGTCAGTTTTTCCAGGTATTGGGCTCGCGCGAACCGCAACAGGATGCCAAAGTGTTGACGGCGATTATCGGACGGATGGAATATCAGGGCTTGCTCAATGGCGCCGAGCCGGTAGCGGCAGAAGAAATGCTCGGCATCCTGACCCGCTACATGCACCTGGTACTGGCGTCGGTGTAACCCCGAACTGATCGTTCCCACGCTCTGCGCGGGAATGAATCCCGTGACGCTCTGCGTCACAGTGGACGCGGAGCGTCCATGGCTGCGTTCCCACGCAGAGCGTGGGAACGATCAAGGACAAGGCGCCGCCTACCATAGGGAGTTCAAATGAAAGCCTGGCGTGCCGTTGTAATGGCCGTGTCGTTGCTGCTGCTCAGTGGCTGTCTGGTATCGTTCAAGGCACCATTGCCCGATAGCGATGCCGCACCGAAGGGCCTGCTCGGGCACTGGACCAGTACCAACGCCTGGGGCGAGCCGTTGAACCTGGAACTGACCGAAATCGGCAAGCACCGCTACCAGGCCATCAGTTATTTCAGGGCCAGGCCCCAGGAGCGCGAAGCTATCCCGCTGACCGTTTCCCGCCATGGCAGCCGCTGGTACCTGTCGGCCAAGGTGCCGGCCCGGTTTGGCGGGCATTATGTGATCGCCGGTTTCGAGTTGACCGACAAGCAAGAGCTGGTGGTCTACAACCTGGACCTGGAACAGGTCAACCAGGCCATCGGCCAGAAGATCCTCAGCGGCCAGCCGAACCAGAGCGAGGAGGGTGATGGCGTACTGGTGGACAGCGACATGAGCAAAGTCTTCAGTTACCTCGATGACCCGGCCAATTCCGATGTGTTCTCGGAGGCCGTGCGCTACCAGCGGCTGGACAAATCCCAATAATTGCAACAAGCGGACGTTTTTTCACAGGAGTTCCGGGTGGACGATTACCAGCAGACGATACGCACCTTGTCCGATCGCATTGTGCTGGCGCAAACGCCGATTCGCATTCTCGACGCGGTGAAATGGGATGACAGCATCCGCAAGGGATTTCTCAAGGCCAAGGGCAAGGAAATGCCCGCCGTGGACCGCGATTATTATCTCAACCGGCCGCTGTCCTTCGACTCCAGCAAGGTGAAGCTGGAGTTCCAGAACATCGAGCGCGACATCACCCGCCAACTCGGGCAGTTCAACCCGGTTGGCCAGATCATGCGCCGCATGTGCAAGGAATACCGCATGGTGGTGCGCATGCTCGAAGCACGCGGCACCGAGGATTTCGGGCTGATCTCCCAGGAGCTGTACGGCGCTGCCTCCGACGCTTTTCACGCCGGCGACCCGACTTTGGCCGACTTGGGCCTGATGTTGTCCGACTATCTGAACAACATCGATGGCCGTGGCGATTTGAAGGACGAACCGAAGATCCTCACCGCCAAGGACGCCGTCAGCCTGCTGCAACATCGCCTCAACCGGGTATTCGGCGAAGCCGAGGAAACCATCCGGGTGTTTGAGTCCGACGGGATCGTGGCCGATGCCGCGGCGGGCGCCGACTACATCAAGATCCGCACCGATGCGATGTTCAACGAGCGTGACGTGCGGGCCCTGGAGGTCCACGAAGGGCTGGTGCACGTCGGCACCACCCTCAACGGCCTGAACCAGCCGATCTGCACCTTCCTGTCCAAGGGGCCACCGTCGTCCACCGTGACCCAGGAAGGCCTGGCGATCCTGATGGAAATCATCACCTTCGCTTCCTATCCGAGTCGCCTGCGCAAACTCACCAACCGTACCCGGGCCATTCATATGGTGGAGGAGGGGGCCGATTTCCTGCAGATATTCGAGTTCTTCCGCGAGCAGGGTTTTGAAATGGCCGAAAGCTACGGCAACGCCAGTCGGGTTTTCCGTGGCTCGGTGCCGACCGGTCTGCCATTCACCAAAGACTTGTCCTACCTCAAGGGCTTCATCATGGTTTACAACTACATTCAGTTGGCCGTGCGCAAGGGCAAGCTGGAACAGGTACCGCTGTTGTTCTGCGGCAAGACCACCCTCGAGGACATGCGTACCCTGCGGCAACTGGTGGATGAAGGCCTGGTCGTGCCGCCCAAATACCTGCCCGAGCAGTTCCGCGACATGAACGCGCTGTCGGCCTGGATGTGTTTCTCCAACTTCCTGAACCATCTGAGCCTGGACCGGATCGAGGCGGATTATTCCAATATCCTTTAATCACAACACCAACCCCCTGTGGGAGCGGGCTTGCTCCCGATAGCGCCAGTTCAGCCAATATAGCTGTGACTGACCTACTGCTATCGCGAGCAAGCTCGCTCCCACAGGGGGGCTGCGTTTAACTTCTGACTCGCGAGGTTTCACCGGATGCGAACCCTCGGCATCTTATGCCTGCTGCTGGCCCTGAGCGGTTGCAGCTCCCTGCTGTTCTACCCCGAGCACGGCCTGCCGTTCACCCCGCAGCGGGCCAAGCTCGAGTACCGCGACGTGACCCTGACCACCGCCGACGGTCTCAAGCTCCACGGCTGGTGGCTGCCGGTCAAACAAGGCTTGGCGGTCAAGGGCACGGTGCTGCACTTGCACGGCAACGGCGGCAACCTGGCCTGGCACCTGGGTGGGAGCTGGTGGTTGCCTGAGCAGGGCTATCAGGTCTTGATGATTGACTACCGCGGTTATGGCTTGTCCGAAGGCGAGCCGAGCCTGCCGGCGATTTACCAGGACATCGACGCGGCGTTCAAATGGCTCGACCAGTCGCCCGAAGTCCAAGGCAAGCCGCTGGTGCTGCTCGGCCAGAGCCTGGGCGGCGCGCTGGCGGTGCACTATCTGGTCGAGCATCCGCAACGCCAACAGCAACTCAAGGCCCTGATACTGGATGGCGTGCCGGCCAGCTATCGCGACGTCGGGCGTTTCGCCCTGAGCACTTCGTGGTTGACCTGGGCGTTCCAGGTGCCGCTGTCCTGGCTGGTGCCCGACGGTGACAGCGCGATCGCCTCCGTGGCGCAACTGACCGGCGTACCGAAGCTGATCTACCACAGCCTGGATGACCCCATCGTGCCTCTTTCCAATGGCATCCGTCTGTATCAAGCTGCGCCGCCGCCGCGGGTCCTGCAGCTGACCCGCGGCGGGCATGTGCAAACGTTCGCCGACCCGGTCTGGCGCACGGTGATGCTGCGCTACCTCGACGACCCCCAGCACTTCGACGGCCTGCGCCGCCTGGGTGAAGTGCCGAATTATCCGAAATCACCTGTTGAATCTCCAGAGAGCCCGCAATGAGCGAAGAACGTAACGCCATCCCCCTGATCATCACCGGTATCTGCAGCATCCTCGGCACCGTCGGGGTGCTCTGGTACTACGGTTACCTGCACTTCGCCAAACCCGAGGACGCCTTGCTGCTCAACCAATTCACCATGCTCAAGACCGTGCCGGGCGAAGACTACAAAGTCGCCCTGGAACCGGCGCCCCAGGTGGCCCAGTGCATCGACGGTGTACTGGTGCTGTTCGATACCGAACAGAAAGGCCTGACCGGCGTGCTGATCAACGAGAAGAAGCGCGCGGTGCGTTGCATGGGCCAGGAAACGCCACAGAAGCTTCAGCCGTAACCAAATCCCAAGGACGCCACCATTCCCTTGTGGGAGCGAGCTTGCTCGCGATAGCGGTGGATCAGTCAGCGCCGATGTCGACTGACCTGCCGCTATCGCGAGCAAGCTCGCTCCCACAGGGCATGTGTACAGCCCACCTTATGCGGGCATGAAAAAGCCCCGCCCGATTAACTCAGGCGGGGCTTTTCAGTTGCAGTCAGCGAGTCAGTTGGCGCTCATGGTCGAACGCGGGGCTACTGGCTGGTTGTCGTTGGAGATGGTCACTTCCACCCGACGGTTCATGGCACGGCCCGAGACGCTAGTGTTGTCGGCCACCGGAAATTCCTTGCCGTAACCCTGGGTCACGATGCGCGCCGGATCGACGCCCATTTTCATCAGCGCGAGTTGCACGGAGCCGGCACGACGCTCGGACAGCGACTGGTTGTAGGAATCCGAACCGGTGCTGTCGGTGTAGCCTTCGATGATCACCTTACGGTCCGGGTTTTCCTGGAGGAACTGCGCCAGTTTGCTCACGTTCGTCATACCGCTGGCGCGCAGGTCGGATTTGTTGGTGGCGAACAGCACGTCGCCGAAGGTCACCAGGGTGCCGCGCTCGGTCTGCTTGGCGTTCAGGCTGTCCTGCAATTGCTTAATCTGCGCATTACGCGCGTCGAGCAAGGCGCGGGCACGTTCGTCACCGGCGTTTTTCAGCTCGGCTTCGGCGTTGCGCAGGGCAATGGTCTGCTTGGCCACTTCGACGCGTTGGTTGGTCAGGTAGGCCAACTGGTCGACCTTGGCTTCGTCTTCCTTGTCCATATAGGCCTTGTCAGCCTTGGCCAGGAAGTCGGCGGCGTCCTTGGTTTCCAGTGCAGCTACTTTCGTCGCCGCCGGGTCAGCCTGCAGACCGTTGTAGTTGGTGCGAGCCTGTTCCAGGTTCGCGTTCGGGTCGTGGGAGCAAGCGGCCAGGGCTACGCAGGCAGCGAGCAGGGCGGGCATCATCAAGTGTTTGTGCATCATAATCTGTCGTCCTTTTATCAATGAGAAGTACGTCGTGGCGTGAACGGTTTACTGAACCTTGTTCATGCCTTCCTGACGCAGTTCCTGAACCCCTTTCTGAGAGTCCTTGAGGGCTTGTTCGGCCTTGGCGGCCTGAGCCTTGCGCTCGGCGACACGGGCGTCCCACTCGGCCTGTTCGGCCAGACGCTTGGCTTCGTCATACTTCTTGTCGTGCATGGCGATCTCGGCCTGCTTGAGCTTGTCCTGGGCCGACTTCATTTCCACCGCGGCGAATTCGGTACCGCCGGCGCTGACGGCGCTGTTGACCGCCGATTGGGTCACCGCGTACTGCTCCGAAGGTGGATTGCCGGCGCAACCGGCGAGGATGAAGCTGCTACCGATAGCCAGGGCAGCCAACTTCAGGCCACGCAGGCCAGTGGATGAGGGTTTGGCAGTGCAGGTATTCATAGGCTTCAACTCCATTGGAAAACTCCTGAAAAACAACTGATCCATGCTGGTACCGAAGCCGTGACGTCTGTTTTTGGCGCTGGCGCCAGGGCACGTTTATTTAAACGCCCGTTCCAGTATGGTTACTCGGTGTGACCCGAGGCGTTTTTCAAAAGTTCAGAGAAGATGGCCAATCGCCAAAAGAATTGCTGACTGAACGGTCAGCGCGCGAAAAGCTGAACTTTCCAGGCGCGCAGCGGTATTCCCGGCGCTGCAGGAGCAGGGAGCAGCGCCGGGATGTCGCTTTCTGGGGTGGAAGAATCAGTGTTTGGGCTTGTCGTCCTGCGAGGACAGTTCGTGCAGATGCCGGCGAGACAAGGCGAGGAATCGCGGGGTCGGGCCCACGTCTTCGTACAGCGGGTCACCTTCTTCATCGGTGGCCACCACCTGCGAACCCTTGATGTAGGGAAAGCTCGCTTCCAACTCCTCCAACGCCGCGCCGATCAACTCACCCAGCAGTTCTTCGGGGTGGCGCTTGGGGTACATGTCGCAGATCGCGGCCAGGCGTGCGGCGGCCTCTACGTCCAGGTGAATCGTATAGCCGGTCTGGGTCAGGCGACCCTTGGCGTTTTCTTCCCAATGCTGGGCGAGCTCACGGATTTTCATGATGGCCTCAATAAGCCTGCTCGTGGCAGGCGCGGTGAGTGGCAAGCCGTTGTGTGGCTTATTCATGAGACTAGCTTTGTCCTGCAAGGTTTAAAGTCCCTTCGTCGCTTGTCATACACGGCTGGCATCGGCACTCTTTGTCTCAAGTGCATCTGTCTCAAATGCATCTATCTCATGCGTCTAACCCGATCGCTGTCCGGACCTTTTTGCTGGAGACCTGCTGATGACCGATATCGATGCCCGCTTGCGCGAGGATGTTCACCTGCTCGGCGAGCTGCTGGGCAACACCATCCGCGAACAGTACGGGGACACGTTTCTCGACAAGATCGAGCAGATCCGCAAGGGTGCCAAGGCTGACCGACGTGGTTCCGTGGACGCCGAACTCAGCGCCAGCCTCAACCAATTGAGCGAAGACGAACTGCTGCCGGTGGCGCGGGCGTTCAACCAGTTCCTCAACCTGGCCAACATTGCGGAGCAATACCAACTTATCCATCGCCGCGAAGAGTCGCAGCCCGAACCCTTCGAGGCGCGGGTGTTGCCCGAGCTGCTCGCCCGGTTGCGGGCCGAGGGCCATGGTGCCGAGTCCCTGGCGCGGCAATTGGGCCGGCTGGAGATCGAGCTGGTCCTCACGGCTCACCCGACGGAAGTGGCCCGTCGCACGCTGATCCAGAAATACGACGCCATCGCCGCGCAACTGGCGGCCCAGGATCATCGCGACCTGACCAGTGCCGAGCGCGCGCAGATCCATGAACGCCTGCAACGACTGATCGCCGAAGCCTGGCACACCGAAGAGATCCGCCGTACCCGCCCGACCCCAGTGGACGAGGCCAAATGGGGCTTTGCGGTGATCGAGCATTCGCTATGGCAAGCCATCCCCAATTACCTGCGCAAGGCCGACCAGGCGTTGCACACCGCCACCGGGCTGCGCCTGCCATTGGAGGCCGCGCCGATCCGCTTTGCTTCGTGGATGGGCGGCGACCGTGACGGCAACCCGAATGTCACCGCCGCCGTGACCCGCGAGGTGCTGTTGCTGGCGCGCTGGATGGCGGCGGACCTGTACCTGCGCGACGTCGATCACCTGGCCGCCGAGCTGTCCATGCAGCACGCCAGCGAGGCCTTGCGTGCCCAGGCGGGCGACAGCGCCGAACCCTATCGTGCGGTGCTCAAGCAATTGCGCGAGCGCCTGCGTGCTACCCGCAACTGGGCCCAAGCCTCCTTGAAGGCGCCCACGCCAGCCAGCGCCGAAGTGTTGCAATTCAACCGCGAACTGCTCGATCCCTTGGAGCTGTGCTACCACTCCCTGCACGAATGCGGCATGGGCGTGATCGCCGACGGACCACTGCTCGATTGCTTGCGTCGGGCGGTGACCTTCGGGCTGTTCCTGGTGCGCCTCGATGTGCGCCAGGACTCGACTCGCCACACCGCCGCCATGACCGAAATCACCGATTACCTGGGTTTGGGTCGCTATGAGGATTGGAGCGAGGAGCAGCGCATCAGCTTCTTGCTGGACGAGTTGAACAACCGACGCCCGCTGCTGCCCGCCCATTTCAAACCGTCGGCCGATACGGCGGAAGTCCTGGCTACATGCCGGGAAGTGGCGGCGGCACCGGCGGCGTCCCTGGGCTCGTACGTAATCTCCATGGCCGGCGCGGCCTCCGATGTACTGGCGGTGCAACTGCTGTTGAAAGAATCCGGCGTGTTGCGGCCGATGCGGGTGGTGCCGCTGTTCGAAACCCTGGCCGACCTGGACAACGCTGGGCCGGTGATCGAGCGCTTGCTGCTGTTGCCTGGCTATCGCTCACGGCTGCAAGGGCCCCAGGAAGTGATGATCGGCTATTCCGACTCGGCCAAGGACGCTGGGACCACGGCGGCGGCCTGGGCGCAATATCGTGCCCAGGAACGGCTGGTGGACATCTGCCGCGAACAGCAAGTCGAACTGCTGTTGTTCCACGGTCGCGGTGGCACCGTGGGCCGTGGCGGCGGCCCGGCCCATGCGGCGATCCTGTCCCAGCCGCCGGGCTCGGTGGCCGGGCGTTTCCGTACCACTGAACAGGGTGAAATGATTCGTTTCAAATTCGGCCTGCCGGACATCGCCGAACAGAACCTCAACCTGTACCTCGCCGCTGTGCTTGAGGCGACCTTGCTGCCGCCGCCGCCACCCACGCCCCAGTGGCGGCATCTGATGGACGAACTGGCCGCCGACGGCGTCAGCGCCTACCGCGCCGTAGTGCGGGAGAATCCGCAATTCGTCGAGTACTTCCGTCAATCCACGCCGGAACAGGAACTCGGACGCCTGCCCCTGGGCAGTCGCCCGGCCAAGCGTCGCGCTGGCGGCATCGAAAGCCTGCGGGCGATCCCGTGGATCTTCGGCTGGACCCAGACCCGCCTGATGCTGCCAGCCTGGCTCGGCTGGGAAACCGCCCTGAGCAAGGCCCTGGAGCGCGGCGAAGGCGAGCTGCTGGGGCAGATGCGCGAACAGTGGCCGTTCTTCCGTACCCGCATCGATATGCTGGAGATGGTGCTGGCCAAGGCTGACGCCGACATTGCGCGCTCCTACGATGAGCGTTTGGTGGAGCCTGGGCTGCGACCTTTGGGTGCGCATTTACGCGACCTATTGTCGCAGGCGTGCTCGGTGGTTTTGGGGTTGACCGGTCAGTCGCAACTACTGGCACATAGCCCTGCCACGCTGGAATTCATTCGCTTGCGCAACACCTACCTCGATCCGCTGCACCTGTTGCAGGCCGAACTGCTGGCACGCTCGCGCCAGCAGGAGGTTGCCCAGGGCAGCCCCGTGGAACAGGCGTTGCTGGTGTCTGTGGCGGGGATTGCCGCCGGTTTGCGCAATACCGGCTAAGGTTAGCCAGCGCGCCGAAACGGCTCGCCCGGTGTTCCCGGGCGTGGTCCGGGAGGGGCGCCAGCGGGGCGGCGAGGCGACAGTTCGAGGCCCGGTTGCGCCTCTCGCTACCTCCTCCGAAGGTCGCATCGGGCGCGGGTTCCTCCGACTTTCGGCGGCTTGTGTGGGTCGGGCCTGCTGTGTATCTTGATCAGCCTTTGGCCGTTTGGGCGGTCACGATCCTGTTTTTCCGCGATTGGCCCCACGAGGCGAATCCGAGCGTTTTACATAAAAAAATTGAGGAGCACATCGATGCGCGTCATTCTGCTGGGAGCTCCCGGGGCCGGTAAAGGTACTCAGGCAAAGTTCATCACCGAAAAATTCGGTATCCCGCAAATTTCCACTGGCGACATGCTGCGTGCCGCAGTCAAGGCTGGCACCGAGCTGGGCGTCAAGGCCAAGAGCATCATGGATGCCGGTGGCCTGGTGTCGGATGACCTGATCATTGCCCTGGTCAAGGATCGTATCGCTCAAGCCGATTGCGCCAACGGTTTTCTGTTCGACGGTTTCCCGCGCACCATTCCCCAGGCCGAAGCCCTGGTGACGGCCGGCGTGGAGCTCGATCACGTGGTCGAGATCGCGGTCGATGACGAAGAGATCGTCCAGCGCATTGCCGGTCGTCGCGTCCACGAACCGTCCGGTCGTGTCTATCACACCGTCTATAACCCGCCGAAAATTGCCGGCAAGGACGACGTCACCGGTGAAGACCTGGTGCAGCGCAAGGACGACACCGAAGAAACCGTGCGTCATCGCCTGTCGGTCTACCATTCCCAGACCAAGCCGCTGGTAGCGTTCTACCAGGAGCTGTCGGCCAAGACTCACGGCAAGCCGAAATACAGCCATATCCCGGGCGTTGGTTCGGTCGATGCGATCACCGGCAAGGTGCTTGAAGCGCTGAGCTGAAAAGTCTGATCAGTTGCACTAACTACGGCCCGCTTGCGGGCCGTAGTTGTTTATACTGGCGCACTTTTTTCCCACCTGATTTACGGACACATCGATGAGCACCTTGCTGGCCCTGGACACCGCGACTGAAGCTTGCTCCGTCGCCTTGCTGCACGACGGCAAGGTCACGAGCCATTACGAGGTGATCCCGCGCCTGCATGCGCAAAAGCTGTTGCCGATGATCCAGCAATTGCTCAGCGATGCCGGGACCACCTTGCAGGCGGTGGATGCGATTGCCTTTGGCCGTGGGCCGGGGGCTTTTACCGGCGTGCGCATCGCCATCGGCGTGGTGCAGGGGCTGGCGTTCGCCCTGGAGCGACCGGTGTTGCCGGTGTCGAACCTGGCGGTGCTGGCCCAGCGAGCCTTGCGCGAACAGGGCGCGCGCCAAGTCGCGGCGGCCATCGATGCGCGCATGGATGAGGTGTACTGGGGCTGCTATCGCGAAACCGACGGTGAGATGCGCCTGGTCGGTGCTGAGGCGGTATTGCCACCCGAAGCCGCGGCTTTGCCGAGCGGGGCCGACGGTGACTGGTTCGGCGCGGGTACCGGTTGGGGCTACGGCGAGCGAATTACCGTCAACCTCAGCGGCCAGGACGCCTCGATGCTGCCGCACGCCGAAGACCTGCTGGCCCTGGCCCGCTTTGCCTGGGCCCGCGGCGAAGCCATCCCGGCTGACGATGCCCAGCCGGTGTACCTGCGGGACAAGGTTGCAACACCCAAGTCCGAACGGTAAATAACCTCACCCCATTCGATCGTTCCCACGCAGAGCGTGAGGAACGATCTTTCACAGCCCCGCTATCCGACGTCCCCAGCCAAAAGTCATTTCCTGCGCCAAAAGTCACACCCAATATCGCCAGTCGTCACTTTTTCCGCCGGTTTTTAAACCTTTTTGGCTTTATGTGTTCTAGTTATCACTTGCGCATTTGCGCGGTCGCGAAAGTGCCGCTAAATTGCCATCATTGATACCGAGCATTCTGTTATGCGTATAGACGGCGTTTCATCCCAGTCCTATCCCCTCAAGCGCAAGCCTCGTGCAGGCAAAGCCGCTGAGCCTGAGTCCTTCGATGATGTCGATGGCGAACTGGAGTTCCCGTCCGAAGAGCAACTGGCCGCCCGCGCCGCCAAAGCTTCCGCACAACGCCTGAGCAATCTTCCCGCCCGTCAGCAAGACATGCTGTATCACCGTTCCATGAGCCGCAGCGTGGCCACGGCCCTGGCCAGCTACCTGAGCACCGCCGGTTTCGTCGATTGGGATATGGAAGTGCTGGGACTCGACCTCTACATCTGATGCGGTTGCCTTACTACCTGGGCTGCCCATCCTGGAGCGAAAACGCCTGGCGTGATTACCTGTATCCCCAGGGCGCGAAAAGCTCCGACTTCCTGAATCTCTACTCCCAAGTGTTCAATGCCGTGGAAGGCAATACGACGTTCTACGCCAGCCCGTCCGCGGCCGTCGTGCAACGTTGGGCCGAGACCATGCCCGAGCACTTTCGCTTCACCGCCAAGTTTCCCGGTGACATCAGCCACAATGGCGATTTGCGCGAGCGCCTGACGGCCTGCGAAACCTTCCTGCAACTGCTCAGCCCCTTGGGCGAGCGGGTGTCGCCATTCTGGTTGCAGTTATCCAAAGCCTTTACCCCAAATCGATTGCCAGAGTTGGCTGGGTTCATCGACGCCTTCGAGCGGCCCTTGGCCGTGGAAGTCCGGCACGATGAATTCTTCGCCAAGGGCGATGCCGAACGGCGCCTCAATCGCCTGTTGCTCGAGCGTGGCGTCGAACGCATCTGCCTCGATCCCCGGGCCTTGTTCAGTTGTACCTCGACCGATCCTGCCGTGCTCCACGCGCAATCGAAAAAGCCTCGCGTACCGCCCCGGCCAACGGCGTTCACCCAATGCCCGCAGGTGCGCTTCATCGGTCATCCGGTGTTGGAGGCCAACGAGCCGTTCCTGACACCCTGGGTGGAGAAAATCGCTGGCTGGATCGAAGAGGGACGCACGCCCTATATCTTCCTGCACACCGCCGACAACCTGCTGGCGGCGAAACTTGCGCAACACTTCCACACTCGCTTGATGAGTCGTTTGCCTGGCTTGCCGGCCCTGCCTGAGCTATATAGAGAGCCCGCCGCCGAGCAACTGGGTTTGCTCTGAGGCCAAACTCTCTCTGCCCAGGAGCGAACTACATGGATGCGCAAACCCGTCGAGCCCAGGCATTCAAGGCCTTGCACGAACGCGAGGAGGCTTTTGTCATTCCCAATCCATGGGATGCCGGTTCCGCCAAGATGCTGGCCAGTCTTGGCTTCGAGGCCTTGGCGACGACCAGCGCCGGTCACGCTTTCTCCCTGGGGCGGCCAGATGGTGCGTTGGGCCTGGAAGACACCTTGGCCAACGTCAGGGCGATTGTCGCTGCCACTGACCTGCCGGTAGCGGTCGATCTGGAGAACGGGTTTGCCGATGCTCCCGACGCGTGCGCCCGCAACTTGCTGCGTGCCGCAGAGGTCGGCGCGGTGGGCGGCTCCATCGAAGATGCCACGGGGCGTGAAGACAGCCCGATCTATTGCTTCGAACATGCGGTGGCGCGGGTCAAGGCCGCCGCCGACGCCGTGCGCAGTTTGCCGTACCCGTTCCTGCTGACCGCCCGGGCGGAAAACTTCCTGCATGGCAATCCAGACCTGGATGACACGATTCGTCGCCTCAAGGCCTTCGCCGACGCCGGTGCCGACGTGCTCTACGCCCCGGGCTTGAGCACCGCCAAGCAAGTGCTCGCGGTGGTGCAGGCCGTGGCGCCAAAACCGGTAAACGTGTTGATGTCCGGGGCGCTGGACCTGACGGTGGCGCAGTTGAGTGAGCTGGGGGTCAAGCGCATCAGCGTCGGCTCGGCCCTGGCCTTGGCCGCGTATGGCGAGTTCTTCCGCGCCGCTGAAGAAATCCAGCAGCAGGGCACGTTCACCTTCACTCGCCGCTCGATGCCGTTCAAGCAGGCAAACCAATTATTCAAGGGTTGATGCCCGAGGCGTTGTCGTGCGGTTTTTGAAAGGCTTTGCGGTATTGGCGCTGGTCGTTGCCTGCGCAGCGCTGGCGGTATGGCGCGGCTGGCTGTCGCTGCCGCCGCAATGGAATCCCTGGGCGCCCCTGGATGTCAACGTTCCCCCCAACCTGTTGACCCGCTACAAGCTCATGGCCCTGCGCAACGACCCGCAGCTGTGTGACCAGGCCCTCGCCACCTCGGGACTGCACACCGCCCGCCAGGCCGACAGCGGCGCCAACTCGACGTGCCCGCTGACCAATGTGCTGAGGGTGCAGGGCGGTGAGGTGGCGCTGAGCAGCAGTTTTCTCGCCAGTTGCCCGTTGGCGGTGGCGTTCGCGCTGTTCGAGCGTCATGCGTTGCAGCCAGCAGCAACGGCAGTCTATGGGCAGAAAATCACGCGGGTCGATCACCTTGGCAGTTTCGCCTGCCGCAACATGTACGGTCGTGAAAGTGGCGCGCGCAGCCAGCACGCTACGGCCAGTGCGTTGGACATCGCCGGGTTTCGCCTGGCCGATGGCCGTACGATCAACGTGCTCAAGGACTGGCCGAAGGACAATGCCGATGCACGGTTTCTACGCCAGGCCCGCGACGGCGCTTGCGATATGTTCAGTGTGGTGTTGAGTCCGGATTACAACGCGGCGCACCGCAACCATTTTCATCTGGATGTCGGGCCATGGTGGATCTGTCGCTAGCGTCCTGAATGGGTCAGGCGGCGATACGCAGGTTCTGCAGCACGATCGGGCGTGCCCAGCGGGTGTCGAAGTCCAGTTGTTTCTGTTGCACCACCAATTCCTCTTCCGGGAAGGGCGGGAAGGGCTTGTCCAGCAGGTCGAGCTCGAACTCGGCAATCGGCAGGTGCAGTGGACGCGGTTGCGGCGCCGGGCCGGGCTCCGGCAGCGGTTGACCGGCGGTGAGCACGAGTGGGCGAACCCAGTTGCTCTCGAAGGTCTGCTGTTTTTGCTGGGCGGCGATTTCTTCCGGTGGGAAGGGTGGGAAAGGCTTGTCCAGCAGGTCCAGTTCGAATTCGGCGATGGGCAGGAACAGCGGCTCAGGCGGTTTGACCGGGGTTTCGATCACTTCGCAGGTGCGCTGGCTGACGATGTGCTCCAGCAGTTCGGCGCCGAGGGTCGGTTCAACCGCCTCATCGAGAGCGACGGGCTGGTAGCTGCCAGGCGCCGGTGCGTTATCCCCCAGTTGATCGGCCAGCGCCCGGGCAAAAAAATCCTGCCACAGGTGACTGACGCCGCTCAGGGCTTGGGTGTTACGCAGGCTGTAATCGCCGTAAGGGGAGATAACGCCTATCGATGTGGATTGAATGTCTGACATTTTTCTCGGTCGACGCTCAGCTCTGGCAAAATGCCGTTCACCCTTGTTATCGGCCATTTTTGCCGATCATTAATTTTTTGAGCGTGTTTTCCATGAGTGAGCAACCTGCGCCTTGTCGCATCCGCGTCGAGGCCCTGGCCCCGGCCTTCCAGTCGCAGGCCGAGCACTGGGCCGAGCGGCTTGGCCTGCCTTTGCAGGTGGACGCTGGCGAGTTTGCCTTGCAGGTCGGCGAACAGGGCCTGCAACTGCAGCAACTGGGCGCGGATGCGCCGGGCCCGGTGCGGGTGGACTTCGTCGAGGGCGGGGCGGCCCATCGTCGGTTGTACGGTGGCGGCAGTGGTCAGATGATCGCCAAGGCGGTCGGGATCGCCCAGGGCATACGCCCGCGGGTGCTGGATGCCACGGCAGGGTTGGGCAAGGACGCGTTCGTGCTGGCCAGCCTGGGTTGCGAAATGAGCCTGATCGAGCGCCAGCCGCTGATCGGTGCATTGCTGGAAGATGGCCTGGCTCGCGGGGCGGAAGATTTCGAGGTGGCGCCCATCGTGGCCCGCATGCGCTTGCTCCAGGGTAATTCCATCGAGGTGATGCGCAACTGGGAAGGTGAGCCGCCCCAAGTGATCTACCTGGACCCGATGTTTCCTCATCGTGAGAAAACCGCCCTGGTGAAGAAGGAAATGCGCCTGTTTCGGCCCTTGGTCGGCGATGACCCGGATGCCCCGGCACTGCTCGCCGCAGCTCTGGCCCTGGCGACTCACCGAGTGGTGGTCAAACGCCCGCGCAAGGCTCCGTGCATCGAAGGGCCGAAGCCGAGCCATGGGCTGGATGGAAAATCCAGTCGGTATGACATCTATCCCAAGAAAGCACTCAAGCCCTGAGACCGCGTCGCCTGCATCGCGAGCAAGCTCGCTCCCACAGGGATCAGCAGTGAATGCAGGTTTTGTGGGCACCCTCGATCAAACTGTGGGAGCGAGCTTGCTCGCGAAGAGGGCCTGTCAGCCAGCGAATACCCGACGGCTGACCTACGGTCGATAAGCCCGCACAAACAACCCCACCACTTCCTGCACATGGGCCTCGGCCGCTTCCGGTTCCTGGCGTGCGCCGCAGCCGGACAGCAAGCGGAAATTCGCCGCGCCCTTGATCAGGCAAAAGAAATGCTCGGCGGCATTGCGCGGTTTATCGATGCACAGGGCGCCGCTCTGGTGGACCTTGGTCAGCAGCCGTTCCATGCCTGAGAGCATCCGCTGCGGGCCCGCTTCGTAGAAAATCGTCGAGAGCTTGGGGTCCTGGCTGCCCAGGGCCATGATCAACCGATGCAGGTTCAGCGATTCGTCGCTGTTGATCAGTTGGTTGAACCCGCGGGCGATGTTCAACAACACCTTTTCGATCGGAACGCCGTCCGGCCATTCGAAAAAAAGCGTCGGCAGCTGTTCTTCACACTTGGCCATCACGGCGGCGGAAAACAACGTTTCCTTGTCGGTGAAGTGGCTATAGACGGTCAGCTTCGACACGCCCGCCTCGGTGGCGACGGCGTCCATGCTGGTGCTGGCGTAACCCATGCTCACGAACAGGCGTTTCGCGGCGTCGAGAATGGCCTGGCGCTTGGCCAGATCCTTCGGGCGACCGGGGCCGCTGGGGGGTGAAAGATTGTTCGACATTTCTTCGCTTTAATACTGGACTGGTGAGTTTGCTATTAATAACATACTCGCCAGTATAATTATTCCAAGCACCATTAGCGAAAGGTCACTTGTCATGTTCCGCTATGCCCTGCCCCTCGTCGTGCCAGTCAGCCTGGCTTTATTGTTGGCCGCGTGTGGTCATGACGAGCCGGTGCCCGTCGCCGTGCGCCCGGCCATGGTGGTGAAACCACAGCCTTCGGCCCAGGCGATGGACAGTTACCCCGGCGAAGTGCGGGCGCGTTTCGAACCCGACCTGGCCTTTCGCATTGGCGGCAAGGTGAGCCGACGACTGGTCGAAGAGGGCCAGCGGGTCAAGGCCAATCAACCGCTGGCCGAACTCGATCCCGAGGATGTGCGCCTGCAACTGGAAGCGACCCGCGCCCAGGTCGCTGCCGCCGAGGCCAACCTGAACCTGGTGCGCTCCGAGCGTGACCGCTACAAGACGTTGATGGAGCGGCAGATGGTCAGCCGCTCGCAATACGACAATGCTGAAAATCTTTATCGCTCCGGCGCCGCGCGGCTCAAGCAGATCAAGGCCGAGTTCGACGTCGCCAATAACCAGGCCAGTTACTCGGTACTGCGTGCTCCCCAGGATGGCGTAGTGGCCCGGCGTTCGGTGGAAGTGGGGCAGGTGGTATCGGCCGGTCAAACGGTGTTTACCCTCGCCACCGATGGCGAGCGTGAGGTGCTGATCAGCCTGCCGGAACAAAGTTTCGGTCGGTTCAAGATCGGCCAGCCGGTTTCGGTCGAGCTGTGGAGTCAGCCCGACCAGCGTTTCAGCGGGCATATCCGCGAGCTGTCACCGTCTGCCGATCCGAAATCCCGTACGTTTGCCGCCCGTGTCGCCTTCACCGCCGGCAGCGTTCCTGCGGAACTGGGCCAGAGCGCCCGGGTGTTTATCCAGGCTGCCGACAAGGTGACGCTGTCGGTACCCTTGTCTGCCCTGACTGCCGAGAACGGCGCGACATATGTCTGGGTGGTCAATGCCAATAACACCCTGAAAAAAGTCCCGGTGCGCGTCGGCGCCTTCGGCGAAAAAACCGTTCCCGTACTCGAAGGCCTCGGCCCCGATGATTGGGTCGTGGCGGCCGGTGTGCATGTGCTCCTCGACGGCCAGCAGGTACGGCCGGTGGATCGCTCCAACCGCGTGGTCAATCTGGCGGCCAAGGAGTAATCCCCGATGGGTTTCAATCTTTCCGAATGGGCGCTGCGTAATCGCCATATCGTATTGTTCCTGATGCTGTTGCTGGCCATTGTCGGTGCACTTTCCTACACCAAGCTCGGCCAGAGCGAAGACCCGCCGTTCACCTTCAAGGCCATGGTGATTCGCACCGTCTGGCCGGGCGCCACGGCCGAGGAGGTCTCGCGGCAGGTCACCGAGCGCATCGAAAAGAAGCTGATGGAAACCGGCGATTACGAAAGGATCGTCTCGTTTTCCCGCCCGGGCGAGTCCCAGGTGACCTTCATGGCTCGCGATTCGATGCATTCGGCGCAGATTCCCGAGCTCTGGTACCAGATCCGCAAGAAGATCAGTGACATCCGCCACACCTTGCCGCCGGGCATCCAGGGGCCGTTCTTCAATGATGAATTCGGCACCACCTTCGGCAATATCTACGCGCTGACCGGTGACGGCTTCGACTATGCGGTGCTCAAGGACTACGCCGACCGCATCCAGATCCAACTGCAACGGGTCAAGGACGTGGGCAAGGTCGAGCTGCTCGGTTTGCAGGACGAAAAAATCTGGATCGAGCTGTCGAACGTCAAGCTGGCGACCCTTGGCTTGCCTTTGGCAGCCGTTCAGCAAGCCCTTGAAGAACAGAACGCGGTGTCGACTGCAGGCTTCTTCGAAACCGCTAGCGAGCGACTACAGCTACGGGTTTCGGGGAATTTTCAGACGGTAGAAGAGATCCGCAACTTTCCGATTCGTGTCGCCGATCGCACCTTCCGTATCGGCGATGTGGCCGAGGTGCGTCGCGGTTTCAACGATCCGCCGGCACCGCGCATGCGTTTCATGGGCGAAGATGCCATCGGCCTGGCCGTGGCGATGAAGCAGGGCGGCGATATCCTGATCTTGGGCAAGGCCCTGGAAAGCGAGTTTGCCCGTCTGCAGAACAACCTCCCGGCCGGCATGCAACTGCGCAAGGTTTCGGACCAACCGGCGGCGGTGAAGACTGGCGTCGGCGAATTCGTCCAGGTGTTGGTGGAGGCGCTGACCATCGTGTTGCTGGTGAGCTTCTTCTCCCTGGGGCTGAGGACCGGGATGGTGGTGGCCCTGGCGATTCCGTTGGTGTTGGCGATGACCTTCGCCGCCATGTATTACCTGGGAATCGGCCTGCACAAGATCTCCCTCGGTGCGCTGGTATTGGCACTGGGGCTGCTGGTGGATGACGCGATCATCGCGGTGGAGATGATGGCGATCAAGATGGAGCAGGGCTTCGACCGGATCAAGGCCGCCAGCTACGCCTGGACCAGTACGGCATTCCCGATGCTCACCGGTACGCTGATCACGGCGGCGGGGTTCCTGCCGATCGCCACCGCGCAATCGGGCACGGGCGAATATACCCGTTCGATTTTCCAGGTTGTGACCCTCGCATTGCTGGCGTCCTGGGTGGCCGCCGTGGTGTTCGTACCGTACCTGGGGGAAAAGCTCCTGCCAGACCTGGCGAAAATTCACGCGGCTAAACACGGCACTGCTGACGGCCAGCCCGATCCTTATGGCACACCGTTCTATCAGCGGGTCCGCCGGTTGGTGGAGTGGTGCGTGCGTCGACGCAAAACCGTCATCACCCTGACCGTGTTGTTGTTTGTCGGCTCGGTGGTGCTGTTCCGTTTTGTGCCGCAGCAGTTCTTCCCGGCCTCGGGGCGGCTGGAACTCATGGTCGACCTGAAGCTGGAGGAAGGCGCTTCCCTGAGTAGCACCGCCGAACAGGTCAAGCGCCTTGAAGCATTGCTCAAGGACCACCCGGGCATCGATAACTATGTGGCTTACGTCGGCACCGGTTCACCGCGTTTCTACCTGCCGCTGGATCAACAGCTGCCGGCGTCGAGCTTTGCCCAGTTCGTGGTGCTGGCCAAGACCATCGAAGATCGCGAGCCGTTACGCAGTTGGCTGATCAGCACCTTGAACGAACAATTCCCGACCCTGCGCTCGCGGGTCACGCGCCTGGAAAACGGCCCACCCGTGGGGTACCCGGTGCAGTTCCGGGTAACCGGCGAGCACATTGAAGAAGTCCGGGCCCTGGCGCGGAAAGTGGCGACCAAGGTTCGAGAAAATCCCTACGTGGCCAACGTGCATCTGGATTGGGAAGAACCGAGCAAAGTGGTGTACCTGAATGTTGATCAGGACCGTGCCCGGGCCTTGGGCGTGAGCACGGCCAATCTGTCGAGCTTCCTGCAACGTTCCCTCACCGGGGCCAGCGTCAGCCAATACCGGGAGGACAATGAGCTGATCGAGATCATGCTGCGCGGCACGCTGCATGAGCGCACCGAACTGTCGTTGCTGCCAAGCCTGGCGGTGCCTACCGACAATGGTAAAAGTGTTGCGTTGTCGCAGATCGCGACCTTGGAATACGGTTTCGAAGAGGGCGTGATCTGGCACCGCAACCGTCTGCCGAGCGTGACCGTGCGGGCCGATATTTACGGCAAGGAGCAACCGGCGACCCTGGTGCAGCAGATATTCCCGACCCTGGAGCCGATTCGCGCAGAGTTGCCGGACGGTTATCTGTTGGAAGTGGGCGGTACGGTGGAGGATTCGGCCCGTGGCCAGAAATCGGTGAATGCCGGTGTGCCGCTGTTCATCGTGGTGGTGCTGACGTTGCTGATGCTGCAGCTGCGCAGCTTCTCACGCACGGCCATGGTGTTTCTCACCGCGCCCCTGGGGTTGATCGGTGTCACGTTGTTTCTGCTGGTGTTCCGCCAACCGTTCGGTTTCGTCGCCATGCTCGGTACTATCGCGCTGTCGGGCATGATCATGCGCAACTCGGTGATCCTGGTGGACCAGATCGAACAGGACATCAAGGCAGGGCTGACGCCCTGGCAGGCGATCATCGAAGCGACGGTGCGACGCTTCCGTCCGATTGTGCTCACCGCACTGGCGGCGGTGCTGGCGATGATCCCGCTGTCGCGCAGCCTGTTCTTCGGGCCGATGGCGGTGGCGATCATGGGCGGGTTGATCGTGGCGACGGCGTTGACGTTGTTGTTCTTGCCGGCGTTGTATGCGGCGTGGTTCAGGGTCAAGAAAACCTGACCTTGATCCTCTGACCCCGCAAACCAATGTGGGAGCGAGCTTGCTCGCGATAGCGGTATCAGCTTCAACATCTCTGTTGGCTGTTACACCGCCATCGCGAGCAAGCTCGCTCCCACAGGTGTTTTGGGTTGGTGCTTAGAGCGTACCGAAAACCTTCTTCGCCAAACTGGTCGCCGCAGCCGCCGGGTTCTTGCGGATGGTGGCTTCCTGCTTGCCGATCATCTCGAACAACCCGTCCAGCGCTTGCTCGGTCACATAGTTTTCGATATTGGCGCTCTTGGCGTCCAACACGCCGAAGGTCGCGGCCTGGCCGGCGAAGGCATTGTATTTTTGCGCCAGGCCGACCTTGTCGGTGGCTTGCTTGACGATGGGCAGGAACTTGGCGCGGATCTGCTCGCGACTGCTCTTGTTCAGGTATTGCGTGGCGGAGTCTTGGCCACCGCTGAGGATACCCTTGGCATCGCTCACGCTCATGTTCTTCACGGCATTGACCAGGATCGGCTGGGCCTGGACCACGGCGGCTTCAGCGGCCTGGTTCATGCTGGTTTCCAGTTGGTCGACCTGGTCGCCCATGCCAAAGGCCTTCATCTTGCTGGCGACTTTGCCGAGCTTGCCTGGTAGCTCGATTTTCACGTCCGGGTTGTTGCTGAAACCGCCGGGCGTGCCCAGTTGCTTGACCGCCACTTGGGCGCCTTGGGTCAATGCGTCCTTGAGACCGCCAGTGGCATCATTCTGCGACAGGTCGCTCAGGGACAGGGCCATGGCGTTGGCGCAGATCAGCAGGCCCGCGCACAGGCCGGTGAAACGGAGGGTAGGACGGAGCATGACAGCTTCCTTGAAGAGATTTTGAAAAAGGAATCAGCGTGCGGCGTTGACGCGGATCTTCAACGGCTGCGGATCTTTGCCATCGAGGTGCACGGTGTGTTGTTCGGTGGTGATGAACATCAACTGGCCGTCCACTTCGATGCGGGCGTTCACGGCATAACGATGGCCGGGCTTGACCTGGGTGGGATCATAACTGAGGTGGAACGGCAGCGGGACCTGGCCTTTGATCGGACCGCGCTGTTCATCGAGCACCACGGCGGGGGCGTCGGCCAGAGACACATCTTGCAGGCTCACGCTCAAGGTAGCGTTGGGCGGCAGGGCGATGCGTTGCAGGTAGAACACTTCGCCATCGAGGGATGCAGCGGTTGTGGTGGGGGGCGTTGCCGATTGGCAAGCGGCCAGTAGCGCCATGGATGCAAACAGAGCTGATTTTTTCATTGGAAGTACCTTGCCCATTGACGCCAGCAGCACACCGGCGTCAATGGGCATTTAGCGGATTGGCGTCCAAGCCCCCATTCTTGACGTCGCGGCTCAGGAACCGAACGCGGGCGCTTGAACAGTTTCAGCCAGCGATGCTGGCGCCAGGCTCAGGGGGATGTCAACGTGTTGATTGCTGCCATCCCAGGTGAAGGCCTGTTCGGCCTCAAGAAAAAGAGCGGTGTCGGCTCGGTACACGCGTGCCTTGACCAGGAGCTCTTCTCCTACGCGCGTTGTCTTGGGGTCGACAAGAAAGCGATATTGCCAAGGCTGCTGCGCCACTGGTTCCTTGGGCGCTACGTTGGAGCCCTGGCCGCCGCTGGCGCTGATCTGCGCACCGGCCGCATTCTGGACACTGACTTCGGTGCGAGCGTCTTCGGGGAGTTGCTGGCCTTCGGGCAGTTGTATGGTTAACGTGATGATATTCATGCTGAATTCCTTTTCAGTACGTCGACATTGACGTGGGCTCATCCTAGAAGCCTGTTCCAAAGTTCTCTGTAGGTCTTTTCTTCGTTTGACGTCGCTTTAGCCGCTGCGCAGCGTCGGAGTAAGTTCGCTGATTTCTCCATCGGCTCACCGGAACCGCTCCATGGTTCTGGGTGAGTGGTCCGAAGGTTTCACATGCCAGGACTGACGGCGACCTCCGCCGCATCTTCACTGCGATGCAGCGCCACCTGGCGGATCGACAGGCGGATTTCCGCCGGCAGCACCCGTTTGGCCGCGCCTTCGGCCAGCTCGCCCAGCAGCTCGTGGTAGCTGAGTTTGCCGGCTTCGTCGCGGCGCAACACATCGAGGTCCAGCATCGTCTGGATGAAGTGGCGGAACAGACTCTTGTCGAAGAACTCCGGCGCATTCAGGCCGTGCAGGATCGACAGGCGCTGGGCCATGACGGTGCAGAGGTCTTCCAGTTCTTCGGCGCTGATGCTGTTCTGGCCGCTGTTGAGCAGCAGCGAGACGGTCATGTAGAAGCGCTGCAAGGTCTGGGCGATGCTTTTGGACAGCAGGGTCAGCAGCACGAAGTGCCGCGAACTCGGCGCCGGGCGCAGGTACAGGTCGTTTTCGAAGCGCAGCAGGCCTTGTTCGACGAACGCTTCGAGCCACTGGTCGACCACGGCGTCGAGTTCTTCCAGCGACCAGCGAATGAACAACTCCGATTGCAGGTACGGGTACAAGGCTCGGGTGTAGCGCAGGATCTGCTCGCGGCTCATGCGCGAGCTGCTCTGGAAGAAACTCGCCAGCAGCGCCGGCAAGGCGAAGATGTGCAGGACGTTGTTGCGGTAGTAGGTCATCAACACCGCGTTCTGTTCATCCAGGTACAGAATCTTGCCCAGGGCATCGCTCTGTTCCGACAGCAGGTCCATGCCCTTCACGTGCTCGATCAGCGCCCGGCCATCGCCTTCGGGCAGGGTAGTGTGGGGCGAGTACGGGACTTTGCGCAGCAGCGCCAGGTACAGGTCCAGCACCCGGGCCATGGCGCGGTCGTCCAGGGCCAGGCGACTGGTGGAGAGCAGCGCCAGGGCGACGAGGTTGACCGGGTTTATGGCTGCGGCTTCGTTCAGGTGCCGGGCCACGCGCTCGCCGAGGCGGTTGGTGGTCGCGTTGAGCCAGGCCGGCTTGAATTGCGGCCCCAGCTCCTGTTGGCGCCAGTCGGGTTGCTCGCTGTCGAGGAACTCCGCCAGTTTGATCGGTTCGCCGAAGTTCACCGCCACCTGGCCAAAGCGTTGCTTGAGGGCACCGATGACTTTGAAGATGTCGAAGATCGATTCCTTCTTCTTGCTGGCGCCGCGCAGCTCGCCTAGGTAAGTGCGGCCTTCCAGTACCCGCTCATAGCCGATGTAGACCGGCACGAAGACGATGGGCATGCGCGATGAGCGCAGGAAGCTGCGCAAGGTGATGGCGAGCATGCCGGTCTTGGGTTGCAGCATGCGCCCGGTGCGCGAGCGACCGCCCTCGACGAAGTACTCCACCGGGAAGCCTTTGGTGAACAGCGTGTGCAGGTATTCGTTGAACACCGCGGTGTAGAGCGGGTTGCCCTTGAAGGTGCGGCGCATGAAAAACGCCCCGCCACGGCGCAGCAAGCTGCCGATCACTGGCATGTTGAGGTTGATGCCGGCGGCAATGTGCGGCGGGGTCAGGCCGTTGCGAAACAGCAGGTAGGACAGCAGCAGGTAGTCGATATGGCTGCGGTGGCACGGCACGTAGATGACTTCGTGGCCCTGGGCGACGTTTTGCACGCCTTCGATATGATTGACCTTGATACCGTCGTAGATCTTGTTCCAGAACCAGCTCAGCACCACTTCCAGAAAACGGATTGCGGTGTAGGTGTAGTCCGAGGCGATTTCGTTGCCATAGCGCAGGGCCTGGGCCTTGGCTTTTTCCGGGGAGATTTTTTCCCGCTCGGCCTCGTCGGCAATCGCCTGCTTGACCAGCGGCTGGTTCAGCAGGCCCTTGACCAGGTTGCGGCGGTGGGAAATGTCCGGGCCGATGACTGCCGCTTTCAGGTTGCGAAAGTGCACCCGCAGGATCCGCTGGGCCATGCGCACAGTGCGCTCGTGCCCCTTATCGTGCTCGATCAGCTCGCGCAGATGGATCGGCGCCGAGAACTGCACGCGGGTCTTGCGTCCCAGGATCATGATGCTCAGCAAGCGGCGCAGGCGTCCGGTGACGGCCCAACTGTCGGCGAACAACAGCTTCCACGGGCTGGACTCACTGTCGGGCGACTGGCCCCAGAACACGCTGACCGGGATGATCTGTGCATCTTCGGCGGCGTTGTGGGTCAGAACGTTGACCAGCCGCGTCAGGGTCGGCGGCGCGCCGCGTTTGTCCTGGCGTCCGAGCCAGTCCGGCGCCGGCGTCAGGTAGAAAAACGCCGCCGGTTCCAACAGGTTGCCCACCGATACCGGCAGCACCGGGCGGGGCAGGCCGGCCTTGGTGCACTCGGTGTCGAGCACCGCCAGGTCGGTGAGCGACGGATCTTGCAGGACGTAGAACACCGGGCGACTGCGGTCGAGGTTGAGGGTGAAGGACGACTGGTTGATGGTCTCGGAGCGAACCCAGAGGTACAACAGTCGGCGCAGGGTGCCAAACACAAGACGGCGGAACGGGGAGCGGGTCATACGGCTTCTGCATGAGTGGATAAGATCAAGCGGTCGCTAGTGTGCCGGATTCGTCGAAAATCGGCAAAAAAGCGGCGAAGTAAAGTCAGTTGAGAGTTTTTACGTGTGTCATATACTCGGCCAGTGACTGCCACGGCCTCCCTTGTAGATGGCTGGACGGCAGCTAACGTTCGTACGGCTTTCCATCGAAAAGCCGACTCAAAAAATAAAAATGGGAGTGAGCATCATGGCAGCACGGGAAACCGGCAGTGTGAAGTGGTTCAACGACGCCAAGGGGTACGGTTTCATCCAGCGTCAAGGTGGAGCGGATGTGTTCGTGCATTACCGCGCCATCCGCGGTGAAGGCCACCGTTCACTGACCGAAGGCCAGCAGGTCGAGTACGCGGTGGTGGAAGGGCAGAAGGGCTTGCAGGCTGAGGATGTGGTGGGGTTGTAAACCGCATTCACTGGTGAGACAAAACCCATTGTGGGAGCGAGCTTGCTCGCGATAGCGGTGTATCAGGCAATATTTTCACTGGCTGTCACACCGCTATCGCGAGCAAGCTCGCTCCCACATGGGATCTTCTTTCACGTTGGATCTGTCATGGGCATGGCAATTGCGACATGCCTCCAGACTGTTAGGCCGTCTTCCAGGTAATCTCTTCTTCCCCATCGGCGCTGATGCGAATCCAGCGATCCGCCGACTCTTCACCTTCTTCTTCCACCCACGACCCCGGTGCGCAGCGCACTTCGACGTTCAGTGCGGCGAAGGCGGCGCGGGCGCAGGCGATGTCGTCTTCCCACGGGGTCTGGTCGCTTTCCAGGTACAGGCTGTTCCATTTGCCAACGGCCTTGGGCAGCCAGGTCACCGGGACGTTGCCGGCCTTGCACTTGTAGGTCTGGCCTTTCTGCACCCATTCGCTGCACGGGCCCAGGGCCTGGCCGAGCCAGGCGGCGATGGCCTTGTGGTCGACGTCGGCGTCTTTGAGGTAAATCTCGATATCGGGTTGGCGCATGGATGTCCTCACTGCGGTCTTGAAAAATCCATTCGCGGATTTAACTGGCCCCGAGCGGTTGCCCGAGGCCCGGAATCAAAGGTTATTGAAGAACGAAATAATCGTAGCGCATCGATACCGTGACTTCGAACGGCTCGGCCTGCTCGATCACGCTGGCACGGCGTTCGGCACTGGCGCGCCAGCCATGGGGTGTCATGGCCAACAGATTGGCACGGTCCTGGCCACTGTCGAGCGTGAGCTTGAATTCGAGGGTTTCGCTGTGATCGAGCACCATGCCCGAAGGTACCAGGGCCAGGTGCTTGTCATCGGTGTACTCACGCACTTCGTCGTACAGCCGCTCGCGCAATTGCATCAGGTGGCCGGCGGTCGGGCCGACTTTCATCAAGCCGCCGCCGGGGCTGAGCAGGCGTTTGGCCTCCTGCCAGTCCAGCGGGCTGAACACGCTGGCCAGGAACTGGCAGCAGCCATCCGCCAACGGCACCCTGGCCATGCTGGCGATCAACCAGGTCAGTTGCGGGTTGCGTTTGCAGGCACGCTTGACCGCCTCGCGGGAGATGTCCAGGGCATAGCCATCGGCATTGGGCAACGCTTCTGCGATTTGCGCGGTGTAGTAGCCCTCGCCACAGCCGATGTCCAGCCAGCGCCCGGGCGCGCGTTCGGCAGCCAGTTCCGCCAGGCGCCGGGCAACGGGGGCGTAATGCCCAGCGTTGAGAAAGTCGCGCCGGGCTTCAACCATGGCCTGGTTGTCGCCGGGGTCGCGGCTGTTCTTGTGCTGCACCGGCAGCAGGTTCAGGTAACCCTGCCGCGCACGGTCGAACCGATGGCCGGCCGGGCACACCACACCGTTGTCCACCGCGTTCAGCGGTTCACTGCAGATCGGGCAGGCGAGCATCAGGCGAGCAACTTGATCAGGGTCTTGTAGTAGATCTCGGTCAGTACCTCGAGATCGGCCGCCAGGACCCGTTCGTTGACCTGGTGGATGGTCGCGTTGACCGGACCCAGTTCCACCACTTGCGTGCCCATGGTGGCGATGAAGCGACCATCGGAGGTGCCGCCGCTGGTGGACGCCTTCGTCTCGCGGCCGGTGACGTCCTTGATGCTCGACGACACCGCGTCAAGCAATGCCCCCGGCTCGGTGAGGAACGGCAGGCCGGACAGCGCCCAGTCGATGTGCCAGTCCAACTGATGCTTGTCGAGAATGTCGGCGACACGCTGTTGCAGGCCTTCGACGGTGGACTCGGTGGAGAAGCGGAAGTTGAACACCGCCACCAGGTCACCGGGGATCACGTTGGTCGCGCCGGTACCGGAGTTGAGGTTGGAGATCTGGAAACTGGTGGGCGGGAAGAAATCGTTGCCGTGGTCCCAATGCTCGGCGGCCAATTCTGCCAGCGCCGGAGCAGCCAGGTGAATCGGGTTCTTCGCCAGGTGTGGGTAGGCCACGTGGCCTTGCTTGCCGCGCACGGTCAGCTTCGCGCCGAGGGAGCCGCGCCGGCCGTTCTTGACCACGTCGCCCACCAGGGTGGTGCTCGACGGCTCGCCGACGATGCACCAATCCAAGCGCTCCTGACGGGCCTTGAGGCGTTCGACCACGGCCTTGGTGCCGTGGTGGGCCGGGCCTTCTTCATCGCTGGTGATCAGGAAGGTCACCGAGCCCTTGTGGTCCGGATAGTCGGCGACGAACCGTTCGGCCGCCACCACCATCGCCGCCAGGCTGCCCTTCATGTCCGCCGCGCCACGGCCACAAAGCATGCCGTGCTCGTCGATGACCGCGTCGAACGGATCGAGCTGCCAGGCCTGCACCGGGCCGGTCGGCACCACGTCGGTGTGCCCGGCGAAACACAGCACCGGACCGTCATGCTTGCCGTGGCTGGCCCAGAAGTTATCCACATCCTCGATGCGCATGGGTTCGAGCTTGAATCCGGCGTTACCCAGGCGCTGCATCATCAGTTTCTGGCAATCGGCATCCACCGGTGTCACGGACGGACGGCGGATCAGGTCGCAGGCGAGTTGCAGGGTCGGCGAGAGGTCGGCGTGGGCCGTCATGAAAACTCCGGGAATATTAGTATGAACGCAAGGCTAGTGTGGGGGCAGGCTGACACCCACAAAATGGCGGTTATCTTATAGCAAAACGACCATCATGGTCCCCTGGTGCGGGACAGGTGGAATACAAAACCTGTGGGAACGAGCTTGCTCGCGATGGCGTCGGATCAGCCGCATCAATATTGACTGACACACCGCTATCGCGAGCAAGCTCGCTCCCACAAGGGAAATTGGTCGGATTCATTTCGCGACCGGCTCGAATTGCCGCAGCAAAGCCCTATAATGCGCGCCGGTTTTTGGGGTAATGGTCATGAGTACAGAAGATCCACGGTTTGCCGGTATCGCCCGTTTGTATGGCATCGAAGGCCTGGAGCGCCTGCGGGCGGCCCATGTGGCGATTGTCGGCGTGGGTGGGGTCGGTTCCTGGGCGGCGGAAGCCATTGCCCGTTGTGGCGTGGGCGAGATTTCGCTGTTCGACCTGGACGATGTCTGTGTCAGCAACGCCAACCGCCAGTTGCACGCCCTGGACAGCACCGTCGGCAAACCCAAGGTCGAGGTGATGGCCGAGCGGCTACGGGGGATCAACCCCGATTGCACGGTGCACGCCGTGGCGGATTTCGTCACCCGCGAGACCATGGCCGAATACATCACGCCGAACATCGATTGCGTGATCGACTGCATCGACAGCGTCAACGCCAAGGCCGCGTTGATCGCCTGGTGCAAGCGCCGCAAGATCCAGATCATCACCACTGGCGGGGCGGGTGGGCAGATCGACCCGACGCTGATCCAGGTTTGCGACTTGAACCGTACGTTCAACGATCCCCTGGCGTCGAAAGTGCGCTCCACCCTACGCCGCGACTACGGCTTTTCCCGCACCGTGACCCGCCACTACAGCGTGCCCTGCGTGTTCTCCACCGAACAACTGCGCTACCCGAAACCGGACGGCAGCATTTGCTTGCAGAAGAGTTTTGTCGGTGACGGCGTCAAGCTCGACTGCGCCGGTGGGTTTGGCGCGGTGATGATGGTCACGGCGACGTTCGGCATGGTCGCGGCGACCAAGGCTGTGGATAAGATCGTGGCGGGTGTGCGGCGGCCGGCGGACAGGGTCTGACTGAAGATCGTTCCCACGCTCTGCGTGGGAATGCAGCTCGGGACGCTCTGCGTCCCTAATACAGCCGAACGCGGAGCGTCCGTAGAGGCATTCCCACGCGGAGCATGGGAACGATCATTGGCGGGTCAACTCAAACATCCGCTTCAACACCGCATTCAAGCCATTGCTACGCGACGGCGACAGCTGCCGCGACAATCCCAGTTGATTGAACCAATCCGGCAAATCCACCTGCTGCAACTCGTCAGCGGACAACCCGTTGACCCGCGCCAGCAGCAACGCCACCAGCCCACGGATCAACCGCGCATCGCTGCTGGCGGCAAATTGCCAATGTCCGTCATGCAACTGACCCACCAGCCACACCTGACTTTCACAGCCACTGACCAGGTTGGCGTCGCACTTGTCCGCATCGTTCAAGGGTGGCAAGCGTTCTCCCCATTGCATCAACAGCCGGGCGCGTTGCTCCCAACTCGATGCGTCCTGGAAAATCTGCAGCGCCGCAGCGGCCTCGGTCGGCAGGCTCATCGCAGCAGCTCCAAAGCCTGGTCCAAAGCCTCGAAGAAGCGTTCGATATCGGCGGAGTCGTTGTACAGCGCCAGCGACACCCGAATCGCTCCCGCCAGATGCAAATGCCTGAACAGTGGCATGGCGCAGTGATGCCCGGCGCGCACGGCGATGCCTTGCTCGGTCAGCAGGTGGGCCAGGTCGGCGTTGTGCACGCCTTCGACCACAAAACTGACCAGGGCCAGGCGCGGGTTGCCCACCAGGCGCACGCCGTTGCGCGCCAGCAGGCCGTGGAGCAGGTAGTCATGCAAGCCGGCTTCATGGTCGATGAGTGCTTGCGAGTCGAGAGCGGACAGGTAATCCAGGGTCGCCCCCAGACCGATCACGCTGGCAATCGGCGGCGTGCCCGCTTCGAAACCCAGCGGTGCCGGGCGGAAGGTGGCGCTGTGGTAATCGGCCTGTTGCACCATTTCGCCGCCGAACTGCCAATGGCGCAGTTGCTCAAGCGCTGCGTTGCGGCCGAACAGCACGCCTAGCCCATCGGGGCCGTAGAGCTTGTGGCTGGAAAATACGTAGAAATCGCACTCCAGGGCCTGTACGTCATGGCGACCATGGACCACGCCTTGGGCGCCATCGATTACCGTCAACGCGCCTTGGGCCTTGGCCAGTGCCAGCAGCGCCGGCAAGGGCTGCCAGGCGCCCAGAACATTGGATAACTGGCTCACCGCCAGCAAGCGTGTACGCGGGCCAATCAGTTCGGCGGCGGCACTGAGATCGATCAGCCCATCGGCATCCAGCGGCAACACCACCAGCGTCAACGAACGGCGCTCGGCCAGTTGTTGCCACGGCAGCAGGTTGGCGTGATGTTCCAAGGCGCTGATAACGATTTCATCGCCAGGGGTGAACAGATGCTCCAGGCCATAGGCGAGCAGGTTCAGCGCCGAAGTGGCGCCGTGGGTGAAGATGATCTGCCCGCAATCCTCGGCATTGAGCCATTGCGCGACCTTGCGGCGACTGTCTTCGAACGCCTGGGTGGCGTGGGCTCCCGGCAAGTGCTGCGCCCGGTGCACGTTGGCCGCGCCATTGGCGTAGTAATGCGCCAGGGCATCGAGCAGCGCTTGGGGTTTTTGCGTAGTGGCGGCGTTGTCCAGGTAAGTCTGGCCTTGCCGTTGCAGGGCGGCGATGGCCGGGAAGTCGGCGCGCCAGGGGGAGGGAATCAACATGCTTTCGGGCCCTGCTGGAGTTACGCCGGACCCTGTGGGAGCAAGCTCGCTCCCACAGGTGATGGTGTGAAGCGGCTTAGTTGTGGGCGTGCAGTGCTTCGTTTAGCTCGATGGCCGATTTGTGGGTCTTGCATTCCACTGCGCCAGTCTCGGAGTTGCGGCGGAACAGCAGGTCGGGCTGGCCGGCCAGATCGCGAGCCTTGACCACCTTGACCAGTTGGTTGTTCTCGTCCAGCAGCGCGACCTTGGTGCCGGCGGTCACGTACAGGCCCGACTCCACGGTGTTGCGGTCGCCCAGCGGGATACCGATGCCAGCGTTGGCGCCGATCAGGCAGCCTTCGCCAACCTTGATCACGATGTTGCCGCCACCCGACAGGGTGCCCATGGTGGAGCAACCGCCGCCCAGGTCCGAGCCTTTGCCAACGAACACGCCCGCCGAGACACGGCCTTCGATCATGCCCGGGCCTTCGGTGCCGGCGTTGAAGTTGACGAAACCTTCGTGCATCACGGTGGTGCCTTCGCCCACGTAGGCGCCCAGGCGGATCCGCGCGGCATCGGCGATACGCACGCCGGCCGGAACCACGTAGTCAGTCATTTTCGGGAACTTGTCCACCGAGAACACTTCCAGCAACTCGCCGCGCAGGCGGGCTTCGAGCTGGTGTTCGGCCAATTCGCTCAGGTCGATCGCACCCTGGCTGGTCCAGGCCACGTTCGGCAGCAGCGGGAAGATGCCGGCCAGGTTCAGGCCATGAGGTTTGACCAGGCGGTGGGACAGCAGGTGCAGCTTGAGGTAAGCCTCGGGGGTGGAGCTCAGTTGGGCATCTTCGGCCAGCAGGGTGGCGACCAGCGGCTTGTGGCTTTCGGCCAGGCGGGTCAGCAGCGCGGCTTGCCCGGCATCGACGCCCTTGAGGGCTTCAGCCAGTTGCGAAGCCTGGGCGGTGGTGAAGGTGATGGCCTGGTTGCCGTCGCTGTAGCCGAGAATCGGTGCGATGGCTGCGACGATGTCAGCCGACGGGTTGAGCAGCGGCTGTGCGTAGAACACTTCCAGCCAGGCGCCTTGACGGTTTTGAGTGCCGACACCGAAGGCCAGGCTGAACAGGGTAGTGGACATGAAATTACCTCTACAAAATGGACTGGGCAGGCTTACTTGATCTCTGCCGCATAAATATCTGGCTTGAAGCCAATCAGGGTTCGGTCACCGAGATCGAGCACCGGGCGCTTGATCATCGAGGGTTGTGCGAGCATCAGTTCGATGGCTTTCGTCTGGTCGAGATCGGCTTTGCGTTCGTCGTCGAGTTTGCGAAAGGTCGTACCGGCCCGGTTCAACACCACTTGCCAGCCATGTTCGTTGCACCATTGGGAGAGGTGCTCACGGTCGATGCCGGCGGTCTTGTAGTCGTGGAAGTCGTAGCGTACAGCGTGTTCATCGAGCCAGGTGCGCGCCTTTTTCATGGTGTCACAGGCTTTGATGCCGAAAAGGTGCAACGTTTTGCTTGAATCGGTCAAGGAATTGCCCCCTTTGCAGGTGCTGAAAGTAAAAGGTGAAGGATTATGCCATGACCGGACGGTTTCGCGACGGCCCAGGTTGATGTGCGGCAAAACCTGTGGGAGCGAACTTGCTCGCGATGGCGTCGGATCAGCCAGCATCAATGTCAACTGCTAAACCGCTATCGTCGGATCGCCGCCCGGAGCAGGTTCGCTCCCAGGAGGCAGGCTGCGACATAGGTGTAACGGCCAGGCTCATGCTAAGCGGTTAATATGGCACTTCAACGGCAAGCTGTTGCCGGATGTGTGTGTCGCTGTAATTGGAAACCCGTTTATGCAAAGCGCCTATACCGTCCTGATCCTGTTGATGCTGGTGGGCGTTTCGCGCCTGATCGGACGGCTGATCCCGCTGCCGTTGCCCCTGGTGCAGATCGGTGCCGGTGCTGTGTTGGCCTGGCCGTCCCTGGGCCTGCATGTGGCTCTCGATCCTGAGCTGTTCCTGTTTCTCTTTTTGCCGCCGCTGCTGTTCTCCGACGGCTGGCGCATGCCCAAGCGCGAGTTGTGGCGCCTGCGTGGGCCAATCCTGACGCTGGCGGTGGGGCTGGTGTTGTTCACGGTGGTGGGCGCCGGTTACTTCATTCATTGGCTGCTGCCGAGCATCCCGCTACCGGTGGCCTTCGCCCTGGCTGCGGTGCTGTCGCCGACCGACGCGGTGGCGGTGTCGGCGATTGCCCGCGATCGTTTGCCCGCGCCGCTGATGCACGTGCTTCAGGGTGAGGCGTTGATGAACGATGCGTCGGGCCTGGTGACCTTCAAGTTCGCCCTCGCGGCAGCTATCACCGGGGTGTTTTCCCTGGCCAGCGCGAGCCTGACCTTTGTCTTGGTGGCAGTTGGCGGGCTGTTGGTTGGAGTGGCTCTGAGTTGGCTGGTGGGCCGCTTGCGAGCCTGGATGGTGGCGCGCGGCTGGGACGACCCGGCCACCCATGTGGTGTTCATGTTGTTGCTGCCGTTCGCGGCCTATGTGCTGGCTGAACGCTTGGGTGCCTCTGGGATTCTCTCGGCGGTGGCGGCGGGGATGATGCAGAGCTGGCTCGATCTGCTGCCGCGCCAGACCGGCACGCGGTTGCTCAATCGCAGTGTCTGGTCGCTGCTGGAATTCGCCTTCAACGGCTTGATCTTCCTGCTGCTGGGCTTGCAATTGCCGGACATCATCAAGGCAGTGACCCGCCACGAAACCACCCTGTGGCCGACGTTGTTCTACCTCTGCATGGACGTGGTGGCGATTTCCCTGGTGTTGCTGGTGCTGCGGTTTGTCTGGGTGCAAAGCACCTGGCGGCTGTCCGGGCTGTTGCGTCGCGGGCGTGGCGAGAGTGAACTGACCTTCGTGCCGACCGCGCGCTCCTGCTGGTTGCTGACCTTCGGCGGGGTGCGCGGTGCGGTGACGCTGGCGGGCGTGCTGTCGGTGCCGATATTGCTAGCGACGGGCGAACCGTTTCCCGAGCGAGATTTGCTGATCTTCATTGCCGCCGGAGTCATTCTGCTGTCATTGATCGCCGCCTGCATCGCCCTGCCATTACTGCTGCGAGGTATCGAGAAAAGCCCGGATGACCAGCGCCGCGCCGAAGTCCGCGATGCCTGGCGCAAAACCGCTGAAGCGGCGATCCACGCGCTAGAGGTGGAGGAACCGAGCGAGACAGCCAGCACGCCAGACGCGGCCCAGGCGGCGTTGGCGACCGAGGTCAAGGCGCGGTTGATGTCTGAATATCGCCATCAGTTGGAGGTGTTCAACGACTCCGCCGAAGCCCAGGCGCTGGCGTTCGAAATGGACCTGCTGGAACGCCGGCTGCGCTTGAAGGCCTATCGGGCGCAGCGGCTGGAGTTGTATCGCCTCAGCCGTCACCACCAGATTGGGGATGATGTGCTGCGAGAGGTGCTGGGGGAGTTGGATCTGGCGGAGGCGAATTTGGGGTTGGGGAAATAGCAGCCATGGCGCAAAGCCGATTGTGGCGAGGGGATAAATCCCCTCGCCACAGGATAGATCACCACCACTTTGCGGATCTTCAGCATTTTCAGGCGCAACAAAGCCCGGCGTGCCTTGTTCTCATAGAAAGCAAAGCCACCCGAAGGCGGCTTCAATCGACACCCTGCTAGCCAACCTCAGCGAAACCCTGGCTTCGGCCAATGCGATGCTCAACGACCTGGCGTTTGGCCTGGAAGGTTCGCGACGGCATGTGGCGTTGGGGGTAGCGCAGATGATTGAGTTGGGGACGTTGTTGGCGAATAAGGCTTTGGATCGGGTAGAGCTTCGGGTTTGATGCAATAAGTGCCGGCCTCATCGCGAGCAAGCTTTGCTCCCACAGGGGATATGGATCGTTCCCACGCTCTGCGTGGGAATGCCGCCAGGGACGCTCCGCGTTCCGCTTCGGGATGTGACGCAGAGCGTCACGGGATGCATTCCCACGCAGAGCGTGGGAACGATCAATGGGGTGATTAACCCCGACGCTGAATGAACTCGCGAATCCGCTCGGCCGCTTCCACACATTCAGCCAGCGGCGCGACCAGGGCCATACGCACGCGTCCGGCGCCTGGGTTGACGCCATCCACATCGCGGGACAGGTACGAGCCCGGTACCACGGTCACATGCTCCTGTTCGAACAGGTCCCGGCAGAAGGCTGCATCATCGCCCGCCACATTCGGCCACAGGTAGAAGCTGCCATCGGGACGCTGTACGTCCAGTACCGGGCTGAGGATCTCCAGTACTGCGTCGAATTTCTCCCGGTACAGCGCGCGGTTGGCGCGTACGTGCACTTCGTCGTTCCATGCGGCAATGCTCGCCAGTTGGGTCTGCACCGGCATCGCGCAGCCGTGGTAGGTGCGGTACAGCAGGAAACCCTTGAGGATGTCGGCATCGCCGGCCACGAAACCGGAGCGCAGGCCTGGCAGGTTGGAGCGTTTGGACAGGCTGTGGAACACCACGCAGCGCTTGAAATCCTTGCGGCCCAGTTCGACGCAGGCGCTGAGCAGCCCTGGTGGCGGGGTTTGTTCGTCGAAGTACAGTTCGCTGTAGCACTCATCCGCGGCGATGACGAAGTCATATTCGTCAGCCAGGGCGATGAGTTTCTTCAGTACATCCACCGGAATCAGCGCGCCGGTCGGGTTGCCAGGGGAGCACAGGAACAGGATCTGGCAGCGTTTCCAGATGTCCGGCGAAACCGCGTCGAAATCCGGGTTGAAGCCGTTTTCGTCCAGGCACGGCAGGTAGTGCGGCTTGGCGCCGGCCAGGAACGCCGCGCCTTCATAGATCTGATAGAACGGGTTGGGGCTGACCACCAGGGCATCGTCGCCACGGCTGACCACGGTCTGGGTGAAGGCGAACAGGGCTTCGCGGGTGCCGTTGACCGGCAACACGTGGCGCGCCGGGTCCAGCCAGCCGTTTGGCACGTTGAAACGGCGCTCGCACCAGCCGGTGATGGCTTCACGCAATTCCGGGATACCGAGGGTGGTCGGGTATACGGCCATTTTTTCCAGATTGCTGGCCAGGGCTTCAGCCACGAAGCTCGGCGAACGATGCTTGGGCTCGCCGATGGACAGGGCGATCGGGCGTTTGTCCGGGTTAGGCGTGACGCTGCCGAGCAAGGCGCGGAGCTTTTCGAACGGGTAGGGCTGCAACTGGTTCAGAGCGTTGTTCATCGGGGGCCTCGTTCAATGTGGGAGCGCGGTTGCTCGCGACAGCGGTGCGTCAGGAAACATCGATGCTGGATATTCCGCCGTCATCGCGAGCAGGCTCGCTCCCACAGGGGGGATTCGTTCAGATATTGATACGCGTCAGGTTGATATCGGGTTCCTGGTTGACGCTCAAATGCCGCACGATCGCTTCCTGCAGGCGGCTGCACAGCTGTGGATCGGACAGCGGCTGGCCATGGGCGTCGGTGATGAAGAAGACGTCTTCCACCCGTTCGCCGAGGGTAGCGATCTTGGCGTTTTGCAGTGACAAGTCGAACTCCAGGAATATATGACCGATCCGCGCCAGCAGGCCCGGGCGGTCCGGGGCGCTGAGTTCCAGCACGGTGACCTGGCGTTGGGCGTCGTTGTGGATCGTCACCTGGGGGGCGAATGTAAAGTGCTTGAGCTGGCGCGGCACCCGGCGCTGGATGATGGTCGGGTAATCCGCCGGGTTGCGCAGGGCTTCAGTCAGGCCATCGCGAATCTGTTTGACCCGCGCTGGGTTGTCGCCAATCGAGTCGCCGTCGGTGTCGAGCACGATGTAGGTGTCGAGGGTGAACTGGCTGCTGGAGGTGATGACCCGGGCGTCGTGAATGTTGAGGTTGAGCTGGTCCATCGCCGCCACGGTCACGGCGAAGAAGTCGTGCTGGTCCGGGGCATAGATGAAGATCTGCGTGCCGCCCTCGAATTCGCGCTGGGTGGTTTCCTTGATCAACACCAAAGGCCCGCCATCGGCCGGTTGCTGGAGGATCGCGTCGCTGTGCCAGGCCACGTCGCCGGCGGTATGGCGCAGGAAATAGTCATCGCCCAGTTGTGACCAGAGCTGCTCGACGTCGTCCGGGTCGGTGCCACCGCGCACCAGGATGTCCAGGGCCGCGCTTTGGGTGCGACGGATCTGCTCTTCGCGGTCCACCGGGTTTTCCAGGCCACGGCGCAAGGCCCGCTTGGTCTCGGTGTACAACTGGCGCAACAGGCTGGCGCGCCAGGAGTTCCACAGGGTCGGGTTGGTGGCATTGATGTCCGCCACGGTCAGCACGTAGAGATAATCCAGGCGCGTTTCATCGCCGACGATCTGGGCGAAGTCGTGGATCACCTGCGGGTCGGACAAATCCTTGCGCTGGGCCGTGGTCGACATCACCAGATGGTTCTGCACCAGCCAGACGATCAGCCGGCTGTCCCATACTGGCAGTTGATGGCGCTGGCAGAACGCTTCGGCATCCACCGCGCCGATCTCGGAGTGATCGCCCTGGCGACCCTTGCCGATGTCGTGGTACAGCCCCGCCATGTAGATCAGCTCAGGCTTGGGCAGCTTGCCCATGAGCTTGCTGGCCAGTGGGAATTTCTCCGACACTTGCGTGTATTGCAACTTACGCAGGTGCTTGATCAGGTTCAGGGTGTGGGCATCGACCGTATAGATATGGAACAGGTCGTGTTGCATTTGCCCGACGATGAAACCGAACTCCGGCAGATAGCGCCCGAGGATCCCATAGCGATTCATGCGCCGCAGGTTGCGGTGCACGCCGATCCGGCATTTGAACAACTCGATGAACAGGCTTGTGTTGCGGATGTCGTGGCGGAAATCCTCATCGATCAGATGGCGGTTTTCCCGCAGCAGGCGGATGGTGTCGGCGCGCACCCCCTTGATTTCCGGCTGCTGGGCCATGAGCACGAAGATTTCCAGCATGGCGAACGGCGTGCGGCGGAACACATAGTCGTGACGCGCTTCGATGTAGCCGTCGTGGAGCTGGAAGCGTGAATTGATCGGCTGCGGCGGTTCTTCGTCTTCGGGGGCGAGGATGACTTCCTCGAAGTGCTGGATGATCAGTTCGCTGAGCTGGGCGATGCTCATCACCACCCGGTAGTACTGCTGCATGAAGTTTTCGATGGACTGCTTGGCGTCCTGGCCTTCGAAACCCAGCAGGCTCGCGATGGAGCGCTGGTGATCGAACAGCAGGCGGTCTTCGGCGCGTCCGGCCAGCATGTGCAGGGCGTAGCGAACCTTCCAGAGGAATTCCTGGGAGGAGGCCAGCAAGGCGTTTTCGCTTTCCACCAGGAAACCTTCGCCAGCCAGGGCCCGCAGGTTCAGCGTGCCGTACTGGCGGCGGGCAACCCACAGGATTGTCTGGATATCCCGCAGCCCGCCGGGCGAGCCTTTGACGTTGGGCTCCAGGTTGTACTCGGTGTCGTTGTACTTGTGGTGACGGGCCTTCTGCTCGGCGTGCTTGGCCAGGAAAAAGTCCTTGCTCGGCCACATGTGCTCTGTGCTGGTGACATCGAGCATGCGCTGGCGCAGGCGTTCGGGGCCAGCGATGGTGCGGCTTTCCATCAGGTTGGTGATCACCGTCAGGTCGGCGCGGGCCTCGTCGGCGCATTCCTGCACCGAGCGCACGCTCTGGCCGACTTCCAGGCCGATGTCCCACAGCAGTGTCAGGAACCGCTCGATGGAGTCGCGGAAAACCTCATGGTCGGCGCTGTCCAGCAGGATCAGCAGATCGATGTCGGAGTAGGGGTGCAACTCGCCGCGTCCATAACCGCCCACCGCCACCAGGGCGATGTCGGCATCTTCGCTCCAGTCGAACTGCTCCCAGGCCTTTTGCAGGATGTTATCGACGAACCAGGCGCGATCCTCCACCAGTCGGCGAATATCCCGGCCGCTGCGAAAGCGCTGGTCGAGCACTTCGTGTGCCTGGCGGATTGCCTTCTTGAACGCCGAGATGGGGCTTGCCTTCAGGGCCAGTTCCGCCTGGAACTGGCCACGGTCGAAGAGTTCGGGATCCACCTGCGGCATTGAATGGCTTTCCTTTCTATCTATAGCTATAGGCTGTGTTCGGCTCAGGCGGAAACGCGAGGGATGGTGTCATCGCTGCGCAGGGTAAAGATCTCGTAACCAGTCTCGGTCACCAGCAAGGTGTGCTCCCACTGGGCCGACAGCTTGCGGTCCTTGGTGATGGCGGTCCAGCCATCGCCCAGCACCTTGGTGTCGGCGCGGCCCTGGTTGATCATCGGCTCGATGGTGAAGGTCATGCCCGCTTGCAGCTCCATGCCGGTGCCGGCACGGCCGTAGTGCAGGATCTGTGGCTCTTCATGGAACACCTTGCCGATACCGTGGCCGCAGAACTCGCGCACCACCGAAAAGCCGTTCTTCTGCGCGTGCTTCTGGATCACTTCGCCGATATCACCCAGGCGGCAGCCCGGTTTGACCAGTTCGATGGCCATGTACATGCATTCCTGGGTGACTTTCGACAGGCGCTGGGCCCACTCCGGGACGTTGCCGACATGGAACATGCGGCTGGTATCGCCGTGGTAGCCGTCCTTGATGACGGTGACGTCGATGTTCAGGGTGTCGCCATCCTTCAACGGCTTTTCGTTGGGGATGCCGTGGCAGACCACGTGGTTGATCGAAGTGCAGATCGACTTCGGGAAGCCTTTATAGTTGAGTGGCGCAGGGATGGCCTTCTGCTCGTTGACGATATAGTCGTGGCAGATGCGGTCCAGCTCTTCGGTGGTCACGCCAGGTTTGACGTAGTCGGCGATCATCTCCAGCACATCGGCGGCGAGTTTGCCGGCGACACGCATTTTGGCGATGTCCTCGGGGGTCTTGAGGGTAACGGTCATACAGGCTCTCTCTGCGCTCGACGGCGCTGTTCAAAGCGAAATGGGCGGCGGAGGGTGATTCACGTGGCCCTGAAAGAGGCGATTCTAACAGACGATCAGCGCAAATCCGCGTCCACATGCATCGCTTCTCTCTATAAGGGTGTGCATCCGCAGCTCATCAAAGGGCTGTGGGAGGGGGGCATCACCAGGATTTCAGAATCCGTGTTCCGTTTTCGCCCTTGCTGTGGTATAAAATGCGCCGCTTTCCGGGGATGACCCCGCAAGCTTAAATCCACACACGTGTCGACACGATGACCTGGGTGCCTCGGCTTATATAAGCCGCTGGTTGGTCATTGGGATACGTGGAGGCCAAACCCGACTTATCAAGGAACTATCATGTCCCAAGTCAACATGCGCGATATGCTGAAGGCCGGTGTGCACTTCGGTCACCAGACCCGTTACTGGAACCCGAAAATGGGCAAGTACATTTTCGGCGCGCGTAACAAGATCCACATCATCAACCTTGAAAAAACCCTGCCAATGTTCAACGAGGCACTGACCTTCGTAGAGCGTCTGGCCCAGGGCAAAAACAAGATTCTGTTCGTCGGCACCAAGCGTTCCGCTGGCAAGATCGTTGCTGAAGAAGCAGCACGTTGCGGTTCGCCGTACGTCGATCACCGCTGGTTGGGCGGCATGCTGACCAACTTCAAGACCATTCGCGCTTCCATCAAGCGTCTGCGTGACCTTGAAGTCCAGTCCGAAGACGGTACTTTCGCCAAGCTGACCAAGAAAGAAGCGCTGATGCGCACTCGCGATCTTGAGAAGCTGGACCGCTCCCTGGGCGGTATCAAGGACATGGGCGGTCTGCCTGACGCACTGTTCGTGATCGACGTTGATCACGAGCGCATCGCGATCACCGAAGCCAACAAGCTGGGCATCCCGGTCATCGGCGTTGTCGATACCAACAGCAGCCCGGAAGGCGTTGACTACATCATCCCAGGCAACGATGACGCCATCCGCGCCATCCAGCTGTACATGGGTTCGATGGCTGACGCTGTTATCCGTGGTCGCAACAATGTTAACGGTGGCACCGAAGTCTTCGCTGAAGAAGCTCCGGCAGCAGCCGCTGAGTAATTGACGCCCTGGCGTTGACTCAGTAAGCAAAAAGGGGGCTTGGCCCCCTTTTTGCCACCTCGAAAACCATTTGTCGGCAGCGCAGCTACAGCATCTGTAACGTGCAGCGGCTAACAAGGGTGGTTCGGGAAGAATTGAACGCCCGTTCGGTCGGGTGGAATGGTTGAAAACCTATCCAAGAGGATTTTGAAATGGCAGAGATTACTGCAGCGTTGGTCAAAGAACTGCGCGAGCGTACCGGCGAAGGCATGATGGACTGCAAGAAAGCCTTGACCAAGGCTGGCGGCGACATCGAGAAAGCCATTGATGACATGCGTGCTTCGGGCGCCATCAAGGCTGCCAAGAAAGCCGGCAACATTGCCGCTGAAGGCGCGATCGGCATCAAGGAAGACGGCAAGGCTGCCGTTATCATCGAAGTCAACTCGCAGACTGACTTCCTGGCTCTGCAAGACGACTTCAAGGCCTTCGTTGCTGCCAGCGTAGAAAAAGCATTCGCCGACAAACTGACCGACGCAGCTCCGCTGATCGCCGCTCAGGAATCGGCTCGTGAAGCCCTGGTTGCCAAAGTAGGCGAAAACGTCAACATCCGTCGCCTGGTTCGCGTTGAAGGTGACGTTGTCGGTTCTTACCTGCACGGCAACAAGATCGGCGTGGTTGTAGCCCTCAAAGGCGGCAACGTCGAGCTGGCCAAGGACATCGCGATGCACGTCGCTGCCAGCAACCCTGAGTTCCTGCTGCCGTCGGAAGTTTCCGCTGACGCCATCGAGCGCGAAAAAGCCGTGTTCATGCAGCTCAACGAAGACAAGATCAAAGGCAAACCAGCCGAAATCGTTGAAAAAATGGTTGCCGGTCGTATCACCAAGTTCCTGGCTGAAGCCAGCCTGGTTGAGCAGGCGTTCGTCAAGAACCCTGAAATCAAGGTCGGTGAACTGGCCAAGAAAGGCGGCGCTGAAATCGTTTCCTTCACCTACTTCAAAGTGGGCGAAGGCATCGAGAAGCCAGTAGACAACTTCGCTGAAGAAGTTGCTGCTCAGCTGGCTGCCAGCAAGCAATAAGACAGTTTTTATAACTGTCGCCCTGAAGAGGCTGCCCGCTTAACGCGCGCAGCCTCTTTTTGGATGGGGATGCCGATTTTTATTGGTTTCCTTTCGGAACTGGCTTACAAAGCCGTGTTCCGATGGCGCTGTGTCAGCGTCAGCTAGAGTGAACGCAGGCTGTAAACAGCTTGCAAAGAATTTTCGAAAATACGCCGCAGGAGAGATTCGCAATGGCTCAGCAGGGCAGTGGTTATCAGGCTCGCTATAAACGCATTCTACTCAAGCTTAGCGGCGAGGCCCTGATGGGCTCGGAAGAGTTCGGGATCGATCCAAAGGTGCTGGATCGCATGGCCCTGGAAGTGGGCCAGTTGGTCGGGATCGGCGTTCAGGTCGGCCTGGTCATCGGCGGCGGCAACCTGTTCCGCGGGGCGGCACTGAGCGCGGCCGGCATGGATCGGGTCACGGGCGACCACATGGGCATGCTGGCCACTGTGATGAACGCCCTGGCTATGCGCGATGCGCTGGAGCGTGCCAATATCTCGGCCATCGTCATGTCGGCTATTTCCATGGTTGGCGTGACCGATCACTATGACCGCCGCAAGGCCATGCGCCACCTCAACTCCAAGGAAGTGGTGATTTTTGCCGCCGGTACCGGTAATCCGTTTTTCACCACGGATTCGGCCGCCTGCCTGCGAGCGATCGAGATCGATGCCGATGTCGTGCTCAAGGCCACCAAGGTCGATGGTGTCTATACCGCTGACCCGTTCAAAGACCCGCATGCCGAGAAGTTCGATCATCTGACCTACGATGAAGTGCTGGATCGCAAGCTGGGTGTAATGGATCTGACGGCTATCTGCCTGTGTCGTGACCACAAGATGCCGCTACGTGTCTTTAATATGAACAAGCCTGGCGCCCTGCTGAACATCGTGCATGGCGGCGCCGAAGGAACACTGATCGAGGAAGCGCAACAATGATCAACGAAATCAAGAAAGACGCTGAACAGCGCATGCAGAAGTCCCTGGAGTCCCTGGCGCACAACTTTGGTCGCATTCGTACCGGCCAGGCGCATCCGAGCATCCTGGAAGGTGTGATGGTGCCGTACTACGGCGCTGACACGCCGATCAAGCAAGTGGCCAACATCACTGTTAAAGATGCTCGTACCCTGCAAGTCGTCGCCTTTGAGCGCAACATGCTGGGCGCGGTCGACAAGGCCATCGGCAGTGCCGGTCTGAACCTGAACCCGACCAACCTGGGTGAGTTGTTGCTGATCTCCATGCCGGCCCTGACCGAGGAGACCCGTAAGGGCTTCACCAAGCAGGCTCGTGACGTGGCTGAAGACGCCCGTGTTGCCGTGCGCAACATTCGTCGCGATGCCAATAGCCAGCTCAAGGACCTGGTCAAGGAAAAGGAAATCAGCGAAGACGAAGAGCGTCGCGCTACTGGCGAAATCGATGATCTGACCAAGAAGTACGTGGCTAAGATCGACGCGGATTTGGCGCAGAAAGAAAAAGACCTGATGGCCGTATAAGGGTCTCGTTTTCATGGATAAGACCAAGCAGGCCGTGCCGTTTGCGGTGCCGCGCCACGTGGCGATCATCATGGACGGCAATAATCGCTGGGCCAAGAAACGCTTCATGCCCGGTGTTGCCGGGCACAAGGCGGGGGTCGATGCGGTTCGCGCGGTTATCGAGGTGTGCGCCGAAGCCGGGGTCGAGGTGCTGACCCTGTTCGCGTTCTCCAGTGAAAACTGGCAACGTCCGGCCGATGAGGTCAGCGCCTTGATGGACCTGTTCCTCAAAGCCCTGCGCCGCGAGGCCAAGCGTCTCAACGAGAACAGCATCAGCCTGCGCATCATTGGTGATCGCTCGCGTTTTCACCCGGAGCTGCAGGCGGCGATGCGTGAAGCCGAGGCTGCAACCGCAGGCGCCGATCGGTTTGTCCTGCAGATCGCCGCCAACTATGGCGGCCAGTGGGACATTGCCCAGGCAGCCCAGCGGCTGGCGCGGGAAGTCCAGGCCGGGCACCTGCGGCCTGAAGACATCACGCCTGAGTTGTTGCAAACCTGTCTGGCGACCGGCGACCTGCCATTGCCAGACTTGTGCATCCGCACCGGTGGCGAGCATCGCATCAGCAATTTCCTGCTCTGGCAGCTGGCTTACGCCGAGCTGTACTTCTCCGACCTGTTCTGGCCGGACTTCAAACACGAAGCCATGCGTACCGCGCTGGCCGATTTCGCTTCCCGTCAGCGTCGCTTTGGTAAAACCAGCGAGCAGATCGAAGCTGGAGCCCGGGTTTAATGCTCAAACAACGAATCATCACTGCTCTGATCCTGTTGCCCATTGCCCTGGGCGGGTTCTTCTTGCTCGAGGGGGCGAGTTTTGCCTTGTTCATCGGGCTGGTCGTGACCCTGGGGGCGTGGGAATGGGCGCGGCTGGCAGGTTTTCCTGCGCAGTCGGCCCGCGTGACCTACGCGGCGGCTGTGGCGGCCATGCTGTTCGTCATGTACTTGCTGCCGGGCATCGCGCCCTGGGTGCTGGGTGCAGCGGTGTTATGGTGGGCGACGGCGACCTTCCTGGTGCTGACCTACCCGCGTACCACCCATCATTGGGCCAACGCGGCGACCAAACTGGTGATCGGTCTGTTGATCCTGCTGCCAGCCTGGCAAGGGCTGATCTGGATCAAGCAAGGTGCGCTGGGTAACTGGCAGATCATGGCCGTGATGGTGCTGGTCTGGGGCGCAGATGTCGGGGCTTATTTCTCTGGCAAGGCCTTCGGCAAGCGCAAGTTGGCGCCGAAGGTCAGTCCTGGCAAAAGCTGGGAAGGCGTCTACGGCGGCCTGGCCCTGAGCCTGGTGATTACCACCGTGGTTGGCGTGGTGCGGGACTGGACTGCCGGGCAGCTGCTGATGGGCCTGTTTGGCGCGGCCCTCATTGTATTTGTGTCGGTGGTTGGCGATTTGACCGAGAGCATGTTCAAGCGTCAGTCCGGGATCAAGGACAGCAGTAACCTGCTGCCGGGTCACGGTGGCGTGCTGGATCGCATCGATAGCCTGACCGCGGCAATCCCGATCTTCGCCGTGCTGCTGTGGATGGCGGCGTCGTGAGTCGTCCTCAACAGATCACTGTCCTGGGGGCGACCGGTTCGATCGGCCTCAGTACGCTTGACGTCATCGCTCGGCATCCAGAGCGCTACCAGGTGTTTGCCCTTAGTGGGTTCACGCGCCTGAGTGAGCTGCTGGCGCTGTGCATACGCCATACGCCGCGCTTTGCGGTGGTACCCGAGGCCGGCGTGGCGCGAGCGCTGCAGGATGATCTGCGCGCGGCTGGCCTGCCTACGCGTGTACTGGTGGGGGAGGAGGGCCTGTGTCAGGTGGCCTCCGCCCCGGAAGTCGACGCGGTGATGGCGGCGATCGTCGGTGCGGCGGGCTTGCGTCCGACGCTGGCGGCGGTGGAGGCAGGCAAGAAGATCCTGTTGGCCAACAAAGAAGCGTTGGTGATGTCTGGCGCGCTGTTCATGCAGGCTGTGCGCAAAAGTGGCTCTGTGTTGCTGCCCATCGACAGTGAGCACAATGCGATTTTTCAGTGCATGCCGCAGGATTTTTCCCGTGGCTTGGGCGCGGTGGGCGTCCGACGGATTCTGCTGACAGCATCCGGTGGTCCGTTCCGGCAGACACCGCTTGAAGAATTGGTGCATGTTTCCCCTGAGCAGGCCTGCGCTCATCCGAACTGGTCCATGGGGCGCAAGATTTCCGTGGATTCGGCCAGCATGATGAACAAAGGGCTGGAGCTGATCGAGGCCTGCTGGCTGTTCGACGCCAAGCCGTCCCAGGTCGAAGTGGTGATTCACCCGCAGAGCGTGATTCACTCCCTGGTGGACTATATAGATGGCTCGGTGTTGGCCCAGTTGGGCAATCCGGATATGCGCACGCCAATCGCCAATGCCCTGGCCTGGCCGGAGCGGATCGATTCGGGTGTGGCGCCGCTGGACCTGTTTGCCATCGCTCGTCTGGATTTCCAGGCGCCCGATGAACAGCGCTTCCCCTGCCTGCGGTTGGCGCGACAGGCGGCCGAGGCAGGTAACAGTGCGCCGGCCATGCTTAACGCCGCCAATGAGGTGGCGGTTGCAGCGTTTCTCGAGGGACGTGTCCGTTACCCCGAGATCGCGAGTATCATCGAGGAGGTCTTGAACCTCGAGGCCGTGGTTTCGGTCGATGACCTCGATGCGGTATTCACGGCGGACGCCAGGGCTCGCGAGTTGGCGAGCCAATGGCTGAGGCGCCACGAGCGTTGAGGCTGCGAGACGTTAGCCAGGGTTGCCCTGGACAGGATTGCGGAGAAAACAGATGAGCGCGCTCTATATGATTGTCGGCACCCTGGTTGCGTTAGGGGTGCTGGTCACATTTCACGAATTCGGTCATTTCTGGGTCGCGCGGCGCTGTGGCGTCAAGGTGCTGCGTTTTTCCGTGGGCTTTGGCATGCCGTTGCTGCGCTGGCATGACAAGAAAGGCACTGAGTTTGTCGTGGCAGCCATCCCGCTGGGTGGCTACGTGAAGATGCTCGACGAGCGTGAGGGCGAAGTGCCTGCCGATCAGCTCGATCAATCCTTCAATCGCAAGACCGTCCGTCAGCGTATCGCCATCGTCGCGGCGGGGCCGATAGCCAACTTCCTGCTGGCCATGGTGTTTTTCTGGGCGCTGGCCATGCTGGGCAGCGAGCAGGTGCGACCTGTCATCGGTGCGGTGGAAGCTGGCAGCGTTGCCGCTCGGGCCGGGCTGGGCGCGGGGCAGGAGATCGTTGCGATCGATGGTGAGCCAACTTCGGGTTGGGCGGCGGTCAATCTGCAACTGGTACGGCGCCTGGGCGAGAGCGGCTCGTTGCAATTGATGGTGCGCGAGCAGGGCTCGACAACGGATTCGCCCCGGGAACTGATGCTCGACAACTGGCTCAAGGGCGCCGATGAGCCCGACCCGATCCGCTCCCTGGGCATCCGTCCATGGCGTCCGGCGTTGCCACCGATACTCGCCGAACTCGATCCGAAAGGCCCAGCCCAGGCTGCGGGCCTGAAAACCGGCGACCGGTTGCTGGCGCTCGACGGCCAGCCGGTCAGCGACTGGCAGCAGGTGGTCGATTCGGTCCGTGTGCGGCCTGAGGCCAAAATCGTCCTGCGCATCGAGCGCGACGGTGCGCCAATCGACGTCCCGGTGGTCTTGGCGGCCCGTGGTGAGAGCAAGGCACCTACCGGATACCTGGGGGCGGGGGTCAAGGCTGTCGACTGGCCACCAGAGATGATTCGCGAGGTCAGCTTCGGCCCTGTGGCGGCGATTGGCGAGGGTGCGCGTCGTACCTGGACCATGAGTGTCCTGACCCTCGACTCGCTCAAGAAAATGTTGTTCGGCGAGCTCTCGGTAAAAAACTTGAGTGGACCGATAACCATTGCTAAAGTGGCGGGCGCTTCTGCCCAGTCGGGCATTGCTGATTTCCTGAATTTCCTTGCTTATCTGAGCATTAGCCTGGGGGTTCTGAATTTGCTACCCATTCCAGTACTGGATGGGGGGCATTTGCTGTTCTATCTGATCGAGTGGGCGCGTGGTCGTCCCTTGTCGGATCGGGTGCAAGGTTGGGGGATACAGATCGGTATCAGCTTGGTGGTCGGGGTCATGTTGCTTGCCCTGGTCAACGATTTGGGTCGTCTGTAACGCTTCGCTGAATTGCGAATCTGCCGCATTTTGCGGCAGTTTGTTTATTGCCAGTTGGAATAAGAAAGGACTTCATGAAACGTCTGCTGCTAACTGCGGTTCTCACCGTATTGATGATCGCCGAAGTTCACGCCGAGTCCTTCACTATCTCTGATATTCGCGTCAATGGCCTCCAGCGGGTCTCCGCGGGTAGCGTCTTTGGTGCCTTGCCGTTGAACGTCGGCGAGCAGGCGGATGATCGGCGCCTGGTGGAATCCACTCGTGCGCTGTTCAAAACCGGCTTCTTTCAAGATATCCAACTGGGCCGTGACGGCAATGTCCTGGTCATCACGGTAGTCGAGCGCCCGTCGGTTGCCAGTATCGAGATCGAAGGCAACAAGGCGATCTCCACTGAAGACCTGATGAAAGGCCTCAAGCAATCCGGCCTGGCCGAAGGCGAGATCTTCCAGCGCGCCACCCTCGAAGGTGTGCGCAACGAACTGCAACGCCAGTACGTTGCCCAGGGCCGCTACTCAGCCACCGTCGACACCGAAGTGGTGCCGCAGCCACGCAACCGCGTAGGCCTCAAGGTCAACATCAACGAAGGCACTGTTGCGGCCATCCAGCACATCAACGTGGTGGGCAACACGGTTTTCCCTGATGAAGACCTGATCGACCTCTTCGAGCTCAAGACCACCAACTGGCTGTCGTTCTTCAAGAACGACGACAAGTACGCCCGTGAAAAACTCTCCGGTGACCTGGAGCGCCTGCGTTCCTACTACCTGGACCGTGGCTACATCAACATGGACATCGCTTCGACCCAGGTGTCCATCACCCCGGACAAGAAGCACGTCTACATCACGGTCAACGTCAACGAAGGCGAAAAATACACCGTTCGTGACGTCAAGCTCAGCGGTGACCTGAAAGTGCCTGAAGACCAGGTCAAGTCGCTGTTGCTGGTGCAGAAGGGCCAGGTGTTCTCGCGCAAGCTGATGACCACCACGTCCGAACTGATCACCCGTCGCCTGGGTAACGAGGGCTACACCTTCGCCAACGTCAATGGTGTGCCGCAGCCGCACGATGAAGACCATACGGTCGACATCACTTTCGCCGTGGACCCGGGCAAGCGCGCCTACGTCAACCGCATCAACTTCCGTGGCAACACCAAGTCCGAGGACGAAGTGCTGCGCCGTGAAATGCGCCAGATGGAAGGTGGCTGGGCGTCGACCTACCTGATCGACCAGTCCAAGACCCGCCTGGAACGCCTGGGCTTCTTCAAGGAAGTCAACGTCGAGACCCCGGCCGTACCGGGCGTCGATGACCAGGTGGATGTGAACTACAGCGTCGAAGAGCAGGCTTCCGGCTCGATCACCGCCAGCGTCGGTTTCGCCCAGAGTGCCGGCTTGATCCTCGGTGGCTCGATCACCCAGAACAACTTCCTGGGTACCGGTAACAAGGTCAGCATCGGCTTGACTCGCAGCGAATACCAGACTCGCTACAACTTCGGTTACGTGGACCCCTACTGGACCGCTGACGGTGTGAGCCTGGGCTACAACGCCTTCTATCGCACCACCGACTATGACGAGCTCGATTCTGATATCTCCAGCTATGCGGTGGACAGTTTCGGTGTCGGCGCCAACGTTGGTTATCCAATCAGCGAGACCTCGCGCCTGACATTCGGTCTTACCGCCCAGCAGGACAAGATCAACACGGGTAGGTATACCGTTGACGAGATCTTTGACTTCGTTAACAAGGAAGGCGACAGCTACCTGAACTTCAAGGCGTCTGCCGGTTGGTCCGAGTCGACCCTGAACAAGGGCGTACTGGCGACACGTGGTCATTCCCAGAGCCTGGTGCTCGAAACCACCACCCCTGGCAGCGACCTGTCGTTCTTCAAGCTCGACTACCGTGGCCAGCTGTTCCAACCGCTGACTGACACCTACACCATGCGCCTGCACACTGAACTCGGGTATGGTGATGGTTACGGTTCGACCGACGGCCTGCCGTTCTACGAGAACTACTATGCCGGTGGCTTCAACTCGGTACGTGGCTTCAAGGACAGCACCCTGGGCCCGCGCAGTACCCCAAGCCGCGGCACCAACCCGGGCACGATCGCCGACCCGGACCAGGATCCGCTTCCATTCGGCGGCAACGTGCTCATCCAGGGCGGCGCCGAAATCCTGTTCCCGATGCCGTTCGTCAAGGATCAACGCTCCCTGCGTACCTCGGTATTCTGGGACGTAGGTAACGTATTCGACTCCAAGTGCAGTGACACCACCAACGCCAACGGCAGCAAGTCCAATACTCAGTGCAACGATATCAGCCTGAGCAATATGGCCAGTTCCGTGGGTGTAGGCGTGACCTGGGTCACCGCGCTGGGTCCTTTGAGCTTCGCGTTGGCGATGCCGATCAAGAAACCGGATGACGCTGAAACTCAAGTGTTCCAATTCTCCCTCGGCCAGACGTTCTAAGCGTCTGACCCAAGATAACGACAATGGATTTTGTAGGAGTACATCGTGCGTAAGTTGACTCAATTGGTTCTCCTGGCGACCGTACTGGTCGCAGGTCCGGCTTTTGCCGACATGAAGATCGCGGTGCTGAACTATCAGATGGCCCTGCTCGAATCCGATGCGGCAAAGAAATACGCGGTGGATGCCGAGAAAAAATTCGGTCCGCAACTGACCAAGCTCAAGAGCCTGGAAAGCAGCGCCAAGGGTATCCAGGACCGCCTGGTAGCCGGTGGTGACAAGATGGCCCAGGGTGAGCGCGAGCGTCTGGAGCTGGAATTCAAGCAAAAGGCCCGTGACTTCCAGTTCCAGTCCAAGGAACTGAATGAAGCCAAAGCCGTTGCTGACCGTGAAATGCTCAAGCAGCTCAAGCCGAAACTCGACAGTGCTGTGGAAGAAGTCATCAAGAAAGGTGGTTTTGACCTGGTGTTCGAGCGTGGTGCAGTGATTGATGTCAAGCCTCAGTACGACATCACGCGCCAAGTTATCGAGCGCATGAATCAGCTGAAGTAATCCATGACTGCGACTATCAAGCTCGGCCAGTTGGCCGAGTTCCTGGGCGCCACCCTGCGTGGTGACCCACAGAAGACAATTACTGGGCTAGCCACTTTGCAAGAGGCTGGCCCAGCTCAGTTGAGCTTTCTGGCAAATCCCCAATACCGCAAGTACCTGGCCGACAGCCGGGCTGCCGCGCTGTTGCTCAAGGCCGCTGATGCCGAAGGGTTTGCCGGCGATGCCCTGATCGTGCCCGATCCGTACCTGGCGTATGCCCGCATTTCCCATCTGTTCGATCCCAAGCCCAAGTCGGCGGCCGGTATCCATCCCAGCGCCGTGATCGCAGCGGATGCGGTGGTTGATCCCTCGGCCAGCATCGGCCCGTTCGTGGTCATCGAAAGCGCGGCCCGCATCGGCGCCGGTGTCACGCTGGGCGCCCATTGCTTTATCGGCGCGCGCAGCGAGATCGGCGAAGGTGGCTGGCTGGCTCCGCGAGTCACCCTGTACCACGATGTGCGCATCGGCAAGCGGGTGGTGATCCAGTCTGGCGCGGTGCTGGGCGGTGAAGGGTTCGGTTTTGCCAACGAGAAAGGCATCTGGCAAAAGATCGCCCAGATTGGTGGCGTCACTGTTGGCGACGATGTGGAGATCGGCGTCAACACGGCGATCGACCGTGGTGCGCTGGCCGATACGGTCATTGGCAATGGCGTCAAGCTCGACAACCAGATCCAGATCGCCCACAACGTCCAGGTCGGTGACCACACCGCCATGGCCGCCTGCGTGGGTATTTCCGGCAGCACCAAAATCGGCAAGCACTGCATGCTCGCCGGTGGCGTGGGGTTGGTGGGACATATCGATATCTGTGACAACGTATTCCTGACCGGGATGACCATGGTGACCCACTCGATTACCGAGCCGGGTGCCTATTCTTCCGGTACGGCGATGCAGCCGGCGGCCGAATGGCGCAAGAGCGCGGCCCGTATTCGTCAGCTCGATGACATCGCGCGACGTCTACGACAGGTGGAAAAGCGTGTAGGGGACGTGACCCCTGACGGTAATGCTTCATCAGATGGCTGATACCATTTCCATATCAAGTGTGCACAGCCGTTAGGGCTCCTTGATTTGCTAGCGGAGTGCGCGTCACTCGTGCGCTCCCAATCTTTACATAGGCTTCCCTCCGAAATGATGGACATCAACGAGATTCGCGAATACCTGCCTCACCGTTACCCGTTCCTGCTGGTGGATCGGGTAGTGGACCTGGACGTTGAAGGCAAGCGCATTCGCGCCTACAAGAATGTCAGCATCAACGAACCGTTCTTCAATGGTCACTTCCCCGCGCATCCAATCATGCCGGGCGTGTTGATCATCGAAGCGATGGCTCAGGCTGCCGGGATCCTTGGTTTCAAAATGCTCGACGTAAAGCCGGCCGACGGCACGCTTTACTACTTTGTCGGTTCCGACAAATTGCGTTTCCGCCAGCCGGTCACCCCGGGCGATCAATTGATCCTCGAGGCCAAGTTCATCAGCTGCAAGCGCCAGATCTGGAAGTTCGAATGCCAGGCTTCGGTCGATGGCAAGCCGGTCTGCTCCGCTGAAATCATCTGTGCGGAACGCAAACTATGAGTTTGATTGACCCTCGCGCAATCATCGATCCGACGGCCGTCCTGGCCGCCGATGTCGAGGTCGGCCCGTGGTCGATCATCGGCGCAGGTGTGGAAATCGGCGAGGGTACGGTGATCGGTCCTCACGTAGTGCTCAAGGGACCGACCCGGATCGGCCGTCACAATCGCATCTACCAGTTTTCTTCGGTAGGCGAGGACACGCCCGATCTCAAGTACAAAGGTGAAGAAACCCGCCTGGTCATTGGCGATCACAACGTGATCCGCGAAGGCGTGACGATTCACCGTGGCACCGTTCAGGATCGTTCCGAAACGACCTTGGGCGACCACAACCTGATCATGGCCTACGCCCACATCGGCCATGACAGTGTGATCGGTAACCATTGCATCCTGGTCAACAACACCGCCCTGGCGGGCCATGTGCACGTGGACGACTGGGCGATCCTCTCGGGTTTCACCCTGGTGCACCAGTATTGCCATATCGGCGCCCACAGTTTTTCCGGGATGGGCACCGCCATCGGCAAGGACGTCCCGGCCTATGTCACCGTGTTCGGTAACCCGGCCGAAGCCCGCAGCATGAACTTCGAGGGCATGCGCCGTCGTGGCTTCAGCGAAGAGGCGATTACCGCGTTGCGTCGCGCCTACAAGGTGGTGTATCGCCAGGGCCTGACGGTCGAGCAAGCGCTCGCCGAATTGGCCGAGGCATCGCTGCAGTTCCCGGAAGTCGCGATATTCCGTGACTCCATCCAGTCTTCGACCCGCGGCATCACTCGCTAATCATGGCTAACTTGCGTATTGCGCTGGTGGCGGGAGAGGCTTCCGGTGACATTCTGGGCGCTGGTCTGATGCGGGCGCTCAAGGCGCAGCATCCCGCGGTCGAATTCATCGGAGTCGGCGGGCCGTTGATGGAGGCCGAGGGGCTGACGTCTTATTTCCCGATGGAACGTTTGTCGGTCATGGGGCTGGTGGAAGTGCTCGGTCGCTTGCGTGAGTTGCTGGCCCGGCGCAAGAAGCTGATCCAGACCCTGATCGACGAAAAGCCAGATGTGTTCATCGGCATCGATGCGCCGGATTTCACCCTCAACATTGAACTCAAGTTGCGTCAGGCCGGCATCAAGACCGTGCACTACGTCAGTCCGTCGGTCTGGGCCTGGCGGCAGAAGCGGGTACTGAAGATTCGCGAAGGCTGCGACCTGATGTTGACGCTGCTGCCGTTCGAGGCCCGGTTCTACGAAGAGAAGGGCGTACCGGTGCGGTTTGTCGGGCACACCCTGGCCGATACCATTCCCCTGGAAGCCGACCGCGCAGCCGCTCGACAGGCGTTGGGCCTGCCCGAAGGGCCGCTGGTGGCCTTGATGCCCGGCAGCCGGGGCGGCGAAGTGAGCCGTCTGGGTGGGGTGTTTTTCGACGCGGCGCAGTGCCTGCGGGCTATGCGCCCCGATGTTCGATTTGTCCTGCCGTGTGCCAGTGCGCCGCGTCGGGCCCAGCTTGAAGCGCTTTTGGTCGGTCGCGATTTGCCGGTGACGTTGCTCGATGGCCATTCCCATGAAGCGTTGGCGGCTTGCGATGCGGTGTTGATTGCCTCCGGCACTGCTACCCTTGAGGCGTTGTTGTATAAACGCCCGATGGTGGTCGCCTATCGCCTGGCACCGCTGACGTTCTGGATCCTCAAGCGTATGGTCAAGAGCCCTTACATCTCTTTGCCGAACCTGTTGGCCCAGCGCTTGCTGGTGCCGGAGTTGCTGCAGGACGAGGCGACCGCTGATGCGCTGGCCAACACGCTTGCGCCGTTGATCGACGGCGGCCAGGAACAGACCCGTGGCTTTGACGAAATCCACCGCACTTTGCGTCGTGATGCCTCCAACCAGGCAGCAGACGCGGTGCTGAACCTGATTGGCGCAAAACAATGAGTCATTCGAAGCAGCAGATGGGCCTGGACTTCAATCTGGTCGCCGAAGTCGAAGAGTTGGTGGCCGGTGTCGATGAGGTGGGTCGCGGCCCATTGTGCGGTGCGGTGGTGACGGCGGCGGTGATTCTCGACCCGAACCGGCCAATCCTGGGACTCAACGATTCCAAGAAGCTCACCGAGGCCCGTCGCGAAAAACTCTACGACGAGATCTGCGAAAAGGCCCTGAGCTGGTGCATCGCCCGGGCCGAAGTCGAAGAAATCGACGAACTGAATATCCTGCATGCAACCATGCTCGCCATGCAGCGTGCCGTACAAGGCCTGCACATCACGCCGAAACTGGCGATGATCGACGGCAACCGCTGCCCGAAATTGTCGATGCGCGCCGAAGCGGTCATCCAGGGCGATGGCAAGGTGCCGGCCATTGCGGCGGCCTCGATCCTGGCCAAGGTCAGTCGCGACCGGGAAATGAGCGCCTTCGAGTTGATCTACCCGGGTTATGGCATCGGCGGCCACAAGGGCTACCCGACCCCCGTTCATCTGGAAGCCCTGGCGCGCCTGGGGCCAACGCCGATCCATCGGCGTTCGTTCGCACCGGTGCGGTTGGCTTATGAAGCGCGTGAGGGTTTGATCGTAGGTAATCAGGCTACGGTCTCTTGATGTCGGCTTGTGTGGGGAGGGGATAAATCCTCTCGCCACAAAAGTAATGTGCACATTCGCTTGGCAGGATGCTCATGGCTGATGTTTTACCCAAGGCCCGGTACAATCCGGGCCTTGTTGTTTTCATGACTTAACGCAGGATCACTATGCCGGCTTCATTCGTTCATCTACGCCTGCACACTGAATACTCCCTGGTCGACGGCCTGGTGCGGATCAAGCCCCTGGTCAAGACCCTGGTGGGCATGAACATGCCTGCCGTGGCGGTCACTGACCAGAACAACATGTGCTCGCTGGTCAAGTTCTACAAGGCTGCGATGGGTGCCGGGATCAAGCCGATCTGCGGTGCCGACCTGTGGCTGTCGAACAAGGACCCGGACGCACCGTTGAGTCGCATCAGCCTGTTGGTGATGAATGCCCTGGGTTACCGCAACCTCACCGAGCTGATCTCCCGCGGCTTCATCGATGGTCAACGCAACGGTTCGATCATTATCGAGCGTGAGTGGGTGGCCGAAGCGAGCGAAGGCTTGATCATGCTGTCGGCGGCCAAGGAAGGTGAGATCGGCCTGGCCCTGCTCAGCGGCAATCCGGAAGAAGCCGAGACCCTGGCCCGCGACTGGATGGCGGTGTTCCCGGATCGCTTCTATATCGAAGTGCAGCGCACCAACCGTCCCAACGACGAAGAGCACCTGCACGCCGCCGTAGCCCTGGCCGACAAGATTGGGGCGCCGCTGGTGGCGACCAACGATGTGCGCTTCATCAAGCAGGAAGATTTCGAAGCCCACGAGACCCGTGTCTGCATCGGCGAGGGCCGGGCCCTCGACGACCCGCGTCGCCCGAAGAATTACAGCGACCAGCAATACCTCAAGAGCGCCGAGGAAATGGCCGAGTTGTTCAGCGACCTGCCCGAGGCGCTGGAAAACACCGTCGAGATCGCCAAGCGCTGCAACATCGAAGTGAAGCTGGGCAAGCACTTCCTGCCCAACTTCCCGATTCCCGATGGCATGACCATCGACGAGTATTTCCGCAAGGTGTCCTTCGACGGCCTCGACGAGCGCCTTAGCGTCCTGCTACCCAAGGACACCACCGAAGATTACGAAGCCAAGCGCCAGGTTTATATCGACCGGTTGAATTTCGAGCTGGATATCATCATCCAGATGGGGTTCCCCGGTTACTTCCTGATCGTGATGGACTTCATCCAGTGGGCCAAGAACAACGGCGTGCCGGTGGGCCCTGGCCGTGGGTCGGGCGCCGGGTCGCTGGTGGCCTACGTGCAGAAGATCACTGACCTCGACCCGCTGGAATATGACCTGCTGTTCGAACGTTTCCTCAACCCGGAACGGGTTTCCATGCCCGACTTCGACGTCGACTTCTGCATGGACGGCCGCGACCGGGTGATCGATTACGTGGCCGAGAAGTACGGTCGCAACGCGGTGAGCCAGATCATCACCTTCGGTTCCATGGCCGCCAAGGCTGTGGTGCGCGACGTGGCGCGGGTCCAGGGTAAGTCCTATGGCCTGGCGGATCGTCTGTCGAAGATGATTCCGTTCGAAGTCGGCATGACCCTGGAAAAAGCCTACGAACAGGAAGAAATCCTGCGGGACTTCATCAAGGTCGATGAAGAAGCCGCGGAAATCTGGGAAATGGCGCGCAAGCTCGAAGGCGTGGTGCGTAACGTCGGCAAGCACGCCGGGGGCGTGGTCATCGCGCCGACCAAGCTGACGGACTTCTCGCCGATCTATTGCGACGAAGAGGGCGACGGCCTGGTTACCCAGTTCGACAAGGATGACGTCGAGGCGGCGGGCCTGGTGAAGTTCGACTTCCTCGGTCTGCGGACCCTGACGATCATCGACTGGGCGCTGAAAACCATCAACCGTGACCGGGCCAAGGTCGGCGAAGAGCCGCTGGACATCGCCTTCATCCCGCTGGATGACAAACCGACCTATAGCCTGTTGCAAAAAGCCGAAACCACGGCCGTATTCCAGCTTGAATCCCGGGGCATGAAAGAGCTGATCAAAAAGCTCAAGCCCGACTGCCTGGAAGACCTGATCGCACTCGTGGCCCTGTTCCGTCCGGGCCCGCTGCAGTCAGGCATGGTGGACGACTTCATCAACCGTAAGCACGGTCGCGCCGAGCTGGCGTACCCGCATCCGGACTACCAGTACGACGGCCTCAAGCCGGTGCTGGCCCCCACGTACGGCATCATCCTGTACCAAGAACAGGTGATGCAGATTGCCCAGGTGATGGCTGGCTATACCCTCGGCGGTGCGGACATGCTGCGTCGGGCCATGGGTAAGAAAAAGCCCGAGGAAATGGCCAAGCAGCGCGGTGGTTTCATCGAGGGTTGTGCGAACAACGGCATCGATGCGGACCTGGCCGGTAACATTTTCGACCTGGTGGAAAAGTTCGCCGGCTACGGCTTCAACAAGTCCCACTCCGCCGCCTATGGCCTGGTGTCGTACCAGACTGCGTGGTTGAAGGCCCATTACCCGGCGCCGTTCATGGCCGCGGTACTGTCGGCGGATATGCACAACACCGACAAGGTCGTGACCTTGATCGAAGAAGTGCGGACCATGAAGTTGCGCCTCGACGCACCGGACGTGAACGCTTCGGAGTTCAAGTTCACGGTCAACGACGAAGGCCGCATCATCTATGGGCTGGGTGCGATCAAAGGCGTCGGTGAAGGACCGGTGGAGGCTATCACCGAGGCGCGCCAGGACGGGCCGTTCAAGGACCTGTTCGATTTCTGTGCGCGGGTCGACCTCAAGCGTATCAACAAGCGCACCCTCGACGGCTTGATCCGCAGTGGCGCGCTGGACCGTCTGGGTCCGTACTTCCAGGACGAGCCCAAGGCCTACCAGGCCAACATCGACCGCAACCGCGCGGTGTTGCTGGCGGCCATGGAAGAAGCGATCAAGGCCGCCGAACAGACTGCCCGCACCCACGACAGTGGCCACGCCGACCTGTTTGGCGGGCTGTTCGTCGAGGAGGACGCCGATGTCTATGGCAATCATCGCAAGGCCAAGGAGCTGACCCTCAAGGAGCGCCTCAAAGGTGAGAAAGACACCTTGGGCCTGTACCTGACCGGGCACCCGATCGACGAATACGAAGGCGAGATCCGCCGCTTCGCTCGCCAGCGCATCATTGATCTCAAGCCGGCGCGTGACACACAAACCGTCGCCGGTATGATCATTGCCCTGCGGGTGATGAAGAATAAAAAGGGCGACAAGATGGGCTTCATCACCCTCGACGACCGCTCCGGGCGCATCGAGGCGTCATTGTTCGCCGATGCGTTCCACTCGGCGCAGTCGCTGTTGCAGACCGACGCGATGGTGGTGGTGGAAGGCGAGGTCAGCAACGATGACTTTTCCGGTGGCCTGCGGCTGCGGGTCAAGCGGGTGATGAGCATGGAGGATGCCCGTACCAACCTGGCCGAGAGCCTGCGCCTGAAGTTGCAGACCCAGGACCTCAAGGGCGATCAGCTACGTTGGCTGGGCGAGTTGTTCAAGCGCCATCGCGGTGCTTGCCCGATCACCATGGAGTACGTGCGCCCCGACGCCAAGGCTGTGCTGCAGTTCGGCGAAGGCTGGCGAATCGATCCGGCGGATGCGTTGATTCAAGCCTTGCGTGACCAGTTCGGCAAAGACAACGTCTTCCTCCAATACCGTTGACGGCCAGGGGCCACTCTTGAAACCGGAATGCCCCTGATCTCGACCCGAATTTTTAATCTCGACCTGAACGCGCCTCTCCCTTAAGGTAGGCGCGAATAGACAACCGGCCGGCCCAAGCTCTCTTGGACGTCGACCCAAGACGGACGCCTATGAACCCGAATTTTCTAGATTTCGAACAGCCGATCGCCGACCTGCAAGCCAAGATCGAAGAGTTGCGCTTGGTCGGTAATGACAATTCGCTGAATATCGGCGATGAAATCTCTCGTCTGCAAGACAAAAGCCGCACGCTGACCGAAGACATCTTCGGCAAGCTGACCAGCTGGCAGATCGCCCGCCTGGCGCGTCACCCGCGTCGTCCCTACACCCTGGACTACATCGAGCACATCTTTACCGAGTTCGATGAGTTGCATGGCGACCGTCACTTCTCCGACGACGCCGCCATCGTTGGCGGTGTTGCCCGTCTGGACGACCAGCCGGTGATGGTTATCGGTCATCAGAAAGGCCGCGAAGTGCGCGAGAAGGTACGCCGCAACTTCGGCATGCCGCGTCCGGAAGGCTACCGCAAGGCTTGCCGCCTGATGGAAATGGCCGAGCGCTTCAAAATGCCGATCCTGACTTTCATCGATACACCGGGTGCTTATCCGGGCATCGATGCCGAAGAGCGCAACCAGAGCGAAGCGATTGCCTGGAACCTGCGCGTCATGGCACGCCTGAAAACCCCGATCATCGCCACCGTGATCGGCGAAGGCGGTTCTGGCGGTGCATTGGCCATCGGCGTCTGCGACCAACTGAACATGCTGCAATATTCCACTTATGCGGTGATCTCGCCGGAAGGCTGTGCGTCGATCCTGTGGAAAACCGCCGAGAAGGCGCCGGATGCCGCGGAAGCCATGGGCATCACCGCCGAGCGCCTCAAAGGCCTGGGCATTGTGGATAAAGTGATCAACGAGCCAGTCGGCGGCGCCCACCGCGACCCGGCTGCGGCTGCGGCGCTGATTCGTGCCGAGCTGACATCGCAGTTGTCGATGCTGAAGAAATTCGACAACGATGCGCTGCTGGCTCGCCGCTATGAGCGGTTGATGAGCTACGGCCTCTGATTCAAGCGCTGTACCCCTGTGTGGGAGCGAGCTTGCTCGCGATAACGGTTTAACATTCAACAGATAAGTTGACTGATACTCCGTCATCGCGAGCAAGCTCGCTCCCACATTGATTTGTGTGGAGGCCAGTTTCTATGAATCAGCCCAGGATTGAACTACCAACCCGGCTCCTCATACTGCTATCCCCCTGGCGCAACGCCGCGACCTGGCGCATCGCCTTCTCCGGCGGCCTCGATTCCACCGTCCTGCTGCACCTGCTCGCGTCCCTCGCAAAGACCCAAACCCTGCCGCCCCTGAGTGCTATCCACGTCCATCATGGCCTCCAGGCTGTGGCCGATGCATGGCCGGACCATTGTCGCTCGGTCTGTAAGGCCCTTGGGGTGCCGCTTGAAGTAGTGAGTGTGCAAGTCCAACCCGGCGCCAGCGTCGAGCGCGCCGCCCGGGAGGCGCGTTATGGTGCCTTCGTGGCGGCACTGCACAGCAATGAAGTGCTGCTCACAGGCCAGCACCGCGACGATCAGGCTGAAACCCTGTTGTTTCGTTTGTTGCGTGGGGCAGGGGTGAGGGGCTTGTCGGCGATGCCCAGGCAGCGTCCTTTGGGCCAGGGGCACTTGCTGCGACCCTTGCTCGATGTGTCCCGGGCGGAGCTGCAAGCCTATGCGAGGCAACAAGGCTTGAGCTGGATTGAGGACCCTTCCAACGACGATCACCAGTACGCGCGCAATTACCTGCGCCAGCGGGTGTTTCCGGTATTGACCGAGCAGTGGCCCCAGGCAGCGGTGACCCTGGCGCGCAGCGCCGCGCACATGGGCGACGCCCAGGGCTTGCTGGACGACCTGGCGCGGATCGATCTGGCTGGCGCCACGCCCCCGGGCGCGTTCGACTGGCTGGGCTTGCCATCTCTCGCGCTGGCACCTTTGCGGGCATTGTCGCCGGCCCGCCAGCGCAATGCATTGAGCCATTGGCTGGCCGCGTTGACGGAGCAGCCCGACAGCGATCACTGGGTTGGCTGGGATTCGTTGCGCGATGCGGGAAATGATGCCCGGCCGATCTGGCGGCTGGCCGGCGGTGAGTTGCACCGGGCCGGTGGGCGGGTCTGGTGGTTATCCGACCACTGGTTGCGTTCGGTTGCAGGTACCGTCCAATGGACCGATCCCGCGCTACCGTTGTGCTTGCCGGGCAATGGCCAGGTCATGTTCAGCGGCAAGGCGCCGGCGGGGCCACTTTGCGTGCGCTATCGTCAAGGCGGTGAAGTGATGGAATTGTCGGGGCGCGGTCATCGGGATCTCAAGCGTTTGCTCAACGAAAGCGCTGTGCCGGCATTCGTTCGCGGTCGATTGCCGCTGCTGTATCGGGGCGAGCAATTGTTGGCCGTGGCCAATCTGGCGGGGCTCGATGGAGCCGGTGATGGCAGTTGGCAATTGAACTGGCAGCCAGGAAGCCAAGATCTGGGTTTGAGCTGAAAGGGGCTTTCCGGTAGACTACGCTCCCTTCTTGATACAACTTCTGTGGATTCGCCTGAATTGCAGGAGTTGCCGATTACCAAGCAGTCTTTGCTGGGCGATTCCAAAAAATGTGTAGCGAGCAACGTACCGGTGATTTCACTTCCGGTCTGTCCCAACGCGGCGGTTTTTTTGAAAGGTGCACTGTGATTAATGCAGGTGATCGGGGGCTTCGGCCTTCCTTCGCTTTCCCCGGCGGCTCGGACCGCTTTAACGCAGACTTCTAGGGTTTTTCATGACGCGCTACATATTCGTCACGGGCGGTGTTGTTTCTTCATTGGGGAAAGGCATTGCCTCGGCTTCATTGGCGGCCATCCTGGAGGCGCGGGGACTTAAGGTCACCATGCTCAAGCTGGACCCGTACATCAACGTCGACCCGGGCACCATGAGCCCGTTCCAGCACGGTGAAGTGTTCGTCACCCACGACGGCGCCGAGACCGACCTGGACCTGGGCCACTACGAGCGGTTCATCCGCACGACCATGACCCAGAACAACAACTTCACCACCGGCCGTGTCTACGAACACGTGCTGCGCAAGGAGCGCCGTGGTGACTACCTGGGCGCGACCATCCAGGTCATCCCGCACATCACCGACGAAATCAAGCGCCGCATCATCAAGGGTGCCGGCGATGCCGACGTGGCGATGGTCGAGATCGGCGGTACCGTGGGCGACATCGAGTCCCAGCCGTTCCTCGAAGCCATCCGCCAGTTGCGTTTCGAAATCGGCGCCAAGCGCGCGATGCTGATGCACCTGACGCTGGTTCCGTACATCGCCACTGCTGGCGAAACCAAGACCAAGCCAACCCAGCACTCGGTCAAGGAACTGCGTTCCATCGGCCTGCAGCCGGACGTGCTGATCTGCCGCTCCGATCACCCGATCGACATCTCCTCGCGTCGCAAGATCGCCCAGTTCACCAACGTTGAAGAGCGTGCGGTGATCGGCCTGGAAGACGCCGACACCATCTACAAGATCCCGGGCATCCTGCACTCCCAGGGCCTGGACGATTTCGTCGTCGAGCGTTTCGGCCTGCAATGCGCTGGCGCCGATCTGTCCGAGTGGGAAGCGGTGGTCGATGCCAAGCTCAACCCGGAACACGAAGTCACCATCGCCATGGTCGGCAAGTACATGGAACTGCTGGACGCCTACAAGTCGCTGATCGAGGCGATGAGTCACGCCGGCATCAGCAACCGCACCAAGGTCAACCTGCGCTACATCGATTCCGAAGACATCGAGAACCAGGGCACCGGCCTGCTCGAGGGTGCCGATGCGATCCTCGTGCCTGGCGGTTTCGGCCTGCGGGGCGTGGAAGGCAAGATCACTGCCGTGCAATACGCTCGCGAAAACAAGGTGCCTTACCTGGGTATCTGCCTGGGCATGCAAGTGGCCGTCATCGAGTTCGCCCGTAACGTGCTGGGCTGGAAAGACGCCAACTCCACCGAATTCGATCGCGCCAGCGGCCATCCGGTCGTGGGTCTGATCACCGAGTGGGAAGATGCCACCGGCGCCGTGGAAATCCGCACCGAAGCCTCCGACCTTGGCGGCACCATGCGCCTCGGCGCCCAGGATTGCCTGCTCGAAGCCGGTTCCCTGGTGCATCAATGCTATGCCAAGGACGTGATCGTCGAGCGTCACCGTCATCGCTACGAAGTGAACAACAACCTGCTGCCGCAACTGATCGAGGCCGGCCTGAAAATCTCCGGTCGCTCCGGTGATGGCGCGCTGGTGGAAGTGGTCGAGGCGCCGGATCATCCGTGGTTCGTCGCCTGCCAGTTCCACCCCGAGTTCACCTCGACGCCACGGGACGGTCATCCACTGTTCAGTGGTTTCGTGAAAGCCGCTTTGGCTCAACACCAGAAAAAGGCATAAAACGATGGCCCAGAAGATCATTCGCGTCGGCGACATCGAGATTGCCAACGACAAGCCCATGGTGCTGTTCGGTGGCATGAACGTGCTGGAAAGCCGTGACATGGCGATGCAGGTCTGCGAGGAATACGTGAAGGTCACCCAGAAGCTGGGTATCCCTTACGTCTTCAAGGCCAGCTTCGACAAGGCCAACCGTTCGTCCGTGACCTCCTACCGTGGCCCTGGTCTGGAAGAAGGCATGCGGATCTTCCAGGACATCAAGCAAGCCTTTGGCGTGCCGATCATCACCGACGTCCACGAGCCGGCCCAGGCCGCAGTCGTGGCCGAGGTCTGCGACATCATCCAGCTGCCGGCCTTCCTGTCGCGCCAGACCGACCTGGTGGTCGCGATGGCCAAGACCGGTGCGGTGATCAACATCAAGAAAGCCCAGTTCCTCGCGCCCCAGGAAATGAAACACATCCTGAGCAAGTGTGAAGAGGCCGGCAATGACCAGTTGATCCTCTGCGAGCGTGGTTCGAGCTTCGGCTACAACAACCTGGTAGTGGACATGCTCGGCTTCGGCATCATGAAGCAGTTCGAATACCCGGTGTTCTTCGACGTGACGCACGCCCTGCAGATGCCTGGCGGTCGTTCCGATTCCGCCGGCGGTCGTCGTGCCCAGGTGACCGATCTGGCCAAGGCTGGTATCAGCCAATCCCTGGCCGGCCTGTTCCTCGAAGCTCACCCGGACCCGGACAACGCCAAGTGCGACGGCCCTTGCGCCTTGCGCCTGAACAAGCTGGAACCTTTCCTGTCTCAGCTCAAGGCATTGGACGAACTGGTCAAGAGTTTTCCGACGATAGAAACCGCGTAACGCGATTTTCTCCGGTAAAGTACCGCTCGATAAACGCTCTGGCCTGCGGGCCGGGCGTTATCGTCGGCGAGCCTGCCCGCTGCTCTATACCCGCCGACGGTAAAAGATTTCCTCTCGCTGCGTCGTTTTCGTCAACTTTGGAGTGTTTACAACAATGGCAAAAATCGTCGACATCAAAGGTCGTGAAGTTCTCGACTCCCGTGGCAACCCCACTGTCGAAGCGGACGTGCTTCTCGACAACGGCATCATCGGTAGCGCCTGCGCGCCGTCCGGTGCTTCCACTGGCTCGCGCGAAGCGCTGGAGCTGCGTGATGGCGACAAGAGTCGTTACCTGGGCAAGGGCGTGCTCAAAGCCGTCGCCAACATCAACGGTCCGATCCGCGACCTGTTGCTGGGCAAGGATCCTGCCGACCAGAAAGCCCTCGATCACGCGATGATCAAGCTCGACGGTACCGAGAACAAAGCCACCCTGGGTGCCAACGCGATCCTCGCCGTATCCCTGGCCGCTGCCAAGGCTGCTGCCCAGGACCAGGACCTGCCGTTGTACGCCCACATCGCCAACCTCAACGGTACCCCGGGTGTCTACTCGATGCCGGTGCCGATGATGAACATCATCAACGGTGGCGAGCATGCTGATAACAACGTCGACATCCAGGAATTCATGGTTCAGCCGGTTGGCGCCAAGACCTTCTCCGAAGGCCTGCGCATGGGCACCGAGATTTTCCATCACCTCAAAGCCGTGCTGAAGGCCCGTGGCCTGAGCACCGCCGTTGGCGACGAAGGCGGTTTCGCACCGAACCTGGCCTCCAACGAAGACGCGCTGAAAGTGATCTCCGAAGCTGTGGCCAACGCTGGCTACAAGCTGGGTACCGACGTGACCCTGGCCCTGGACTGCGCTGCCAGTGAGTTCTTCGAAGACGGCAAGTACAACCTGTCTGGCGAAGGCCAGGTGTTCACCGCCGAAGGTTTCGCCGACTACCTCAAGGGCCTGACCGAGCGTTACCCGATCATCTCCATCGAAGACGGCCTGGACGAGTCCGACTGGGCTGGCTGGAAAATCCTTACCGACAAGATCGGCGAGAAGACCCAGCTGGTGGGCGACGACCTGTTCGTGACCAACACCAAGATCCTGAAAGAAGGCATCGACAAGAAGATCGCCAACTCGATTCTGATCAAGTTCAACCAGATCGGCACCCTGACCGAAACCCTGGAAGCCATCCAGATGGCCAAGGCCGCCGGCTACACGGCTGTAATCTCCCACCGCTCCGGCGAAACCGAAGACTCGACCATTGCCGACCTGGCCGTGGGCACTGCGGCGGGCCAGATCAAGACCGGTTCGCTGTGCCGTTCCGACCGCGTTTCCAAGTACAACCAACTGCTGCGTATCGAAGAGCAGTTGAACGGCAAGGCCAAGTACAACGGTCGCGCCGAGTTTCGCGGTTAAGCAGTAAATGGTAAAAAGACAGCGGATTATGTCGAAAAGGTCGCCCTGGCGACGGTTTTGCCTCTAATCTGATGCCTTATCAAGCACAAGCCTGGTTTTTCCAGGCTTCGTGCTATCAGACGTTTCAAAGTTTGGCATGGCTGTCTTTTTTCACTGGATACCTGATATTCGATGCGCAGTCCCAATTGGTTGTTTCTTGTCTTGCTCCTGTTGCTGGCTGGCCTGCAGTACCGCCTGTGGGTGGGCAATGGCAGTCTGGCGCAAGTGGCCGACCTGACTCAGCAAATAGCCGATCAGCATGCGGAAAACGAAGCGTTGCTGGAGCGTAATCGGGTGATGGACGCCGAGGTCAGTGAGTTGAAAAAAGGCATGGAGACCGTTGAAGAGCGGGCTCGCCATGAACTGGGCATGGTCAAAGAGGGTGAAACCCTCTACCAGTTGGCCCAATGAGTATCCGTTTGCCGGCCTTCTGGGTCGTGATTCCTGCCGCGGGCGTCGGTGCCCGTATGGCCGCGGACCGTCCCAAGCAATACTTGCAACTGGGGGGGCGCACAATTCTCGAACACAGCCTTGGCTGTTTCCTCGATCACCCGACCGTTAAAGGCGTAGTGGTCAGCGTTGCCCACGATGATCCTTACTGGCCGACCCTGGCCTGTGCCAGCGACCCGCGCATCCTGCGCGTGGACGGCGGCCAGCAGCGTTGCGATTCAGTGCTCAATGCCTTGCTGCATCTGCACGAGCAGGGGGCCGACGATTACGATTGGGTGTTGGTACATGACGCCGCCCGGCCCAACCTGGCCCGGGATGACCTGGATACCTTGCTCAGCGAGTTGGCGAACGATCCGGTCGGCGGCCTGCTGGCCGTCCCGGCGCGCGATACCCTCAAACGTGCCGACAAGCAGGGGCGTGTGCTGGAAACCGTTGATCGCAGCGTGATCTGGCAGGCCTATACGCCGCAGATGTTTCGCCTCGGTGCTTTGCATCGGGCCCTGGCTGACAGTTTGGTGGCGGACGTGGTGATTACCGATGAAGCGTCTGCCATGGAATGGGCGGGGCAGGCACCACGGTTGATTGAAGGGCGCTCGGATAACATCAAGATCACTCGGCCGGAGGATCTGGAGTGGTTGCGCCAGCGTTGGGCGAATCGGCACTAAGCAGGATCTTTTCCTCGTTAGATCGTCATCGTCTGGGCCGACGCTATCGCGAGCAAGCTCGCTCCCACACAGGACCGATGTGAACACTTGCCCATCATTCGACGATAAACCCCTGTGGGAGCGAGCTTGCTCGCGATAACGTCAGCCCAGGCAACAAAGAACCCCGGTCACCCCCGATACTCCGGCCGCTGCGCCAACCCTTCCTTCAAATAATCCACCAACTTGCGCACCTTGGGCGATAGATGCCGCTGCTGCGGGTACAACGCCCACACCGCCGTATTCGGCGGCTGATGAGCCTCCAGCAGCGATATCAGCGCGCCGCTGTGCAGATGTTCCAGCACGTAATAATCCGGCAACTGACACAACCCCACGCCTTGCAGCGCCGCATCCAATACCGCTTGCCCACTGTTACAGCGCCAGTTTCCTTGTACCCGCTGGGAAAATTCCCGCCCGTTCTGCTCCAGTTGCCAGATATCGGAACTGCCGACCAGGCAATTGTGACGACTCAATTCCGACAGACTATGGGGTCGACCGTAGCGTTCCAGATAGGACGGTGAGGCGCACAGGTACATGCGTCGCGGCGCGAGGCGGGTGGCAACCAGGCGTGAGTCCTGCAAGCGGCCCAGGCGAATCGCCAGGTCCAGGCCCTCGTGCACTAGGTCCAAAGGGCGGTTGCTCAGCTCGATGTCTACTCGCAACTGTGGATAAAGCCCCATGAACCGAGTCACCAGCGGCACGATGAAGCGCTCGCCATAGGCTACGGCACAAGTCATGCGCAGCATGCCCTTGGGTTCGCTGGTGAGATCACCCACCGCTCGCAACGCTTCCTCGCGGCCATCCTGCAGGCGTTGGCAATGTTGCAAAAAGGTCTGCCCGGCCTCGGTCAGGGTGACCCGGCGGGTGCTGCGATAGAGCAGGCGTGTCTGTAGACGTTCTTCCAGTCGTACGATTTGTCGACTGATATGGGAAGACGAAACTCCGAGGCGTTCGGCAGCTGCGGTGAATTGACTGCATTCGGCCACGGCGACGAACTCGTCGATTCCTTCCCAGCGATTGTCGGACATAGGTGATTATCCCTGTACAGCAATAATGTTTTGCTTTTGGTTGGATTATTCATCGTCCGGCGGAGGATTACACTCCCGGTCTTGTTTTTATTTGCTGGAGAATCCGGATGATCAAGTCGCGCGCTGCCGTTGCCTTCGAGGCCAAGAAACCCCTGGAAATCGTTGAAGTCGACGTCGCCATGCCCAAGGCGGGCGAAGTGCTGTTGCGCGTGGTGGCATCCGGTGTCTGCCACACCGACGCCTACACCCTGTCGGGCGCTGATCCAGAGGGGATCTTCCCGTCGATCCTCGGCCATGAAGGCGGCGCGATTGTCGAAGCCATCGGTGAGGGCGTGACGTCGGTCGCGGTGGGTGACCATGTGATTCCGCTGTACACGCCGGAATGCGGTCAGTGCAAATTCTGTAAGTCAGGCAAGACCAACCTGTGCCAGGCGATTCGCGCTACCCAAGGCAAAGGCCTGATGCCGGACGGCACTTCGCGTTTTTCCTACAAGGGCGAGACGATTTTCCATTACATGGGCACCTCGACGTTCTCCGAATACACCGTGCTGCCGGAAATCTCCGTCGCGAAGATTCCAAAGGAAGCCCCACTGGAAAAAGTCTGCCTGCTGGGTTGTGGCGTCACCACCGGTATTGGTGCGGTGATCAACACGGCCAAGGTCAAGCCGGGTGACACCGTGGCGATCTTCGGCCTGGGCGGCATCGGCCTGTCGGCGGTGATTGGTGCGGTGAAGGCCAAGGCCTCGCGCATCATTGCCATTGATATCAACCCGGCCAAGTTCGAAATCGCCAAGCAACTGGGCGCCACCGATTGCGTCAACCCGAAAGACTTCGATCGTCCGATCCAGGAAGTCATCGTCGACATGACTGACGGCGGCGTGGACTTTTCCTTTGAATGCATCGGCAATGTCCAACTGATGCGTGCTGCGCTGGAATGCTGCCACAAGGGGTGGGGCGAGTCGGTGATCATCGGCGTCGCCGGTGCCGGCCAGGAAATCTCCACTCGTCCATTCCAATTGGTAACCGGACGCGTCTGGCGCGGTTCGGCATTTGGCGGCGTGCGCGGTCGCAGCGAGTTGCCTAGCTACGTGGAAATGGCCGAGAAGGGCGAGATCCCGCTGGATACCTTCATCACCCACACCATGGGCCTGGAAGATATCAACAAGGCGTTCGACCTGATGCATGAAGGCAAGAGCATCCGCACCGTCATCCATTTCTGAGGTCGGTCATGAGCCTTGAAAACATTTCTTGCCAGAAAAGCTTCGGCGGCTGGCACAAGCGTTACCGGCACCGTTCTGAAGTGCTCGGGTGTGACATGGTCTTTGCCGTGTACCTGCCGCCGCAAGCCGAGCAGGGCGGCAAGTTGCCGGTGCTTTATTGGTTGTCCGGGCTGACCTGCACCGACGAAAACTTCATGCAAAAGGCCGGTGCCCAGCGCATGGCCGCCGAGTTGGGACTGATCATTGTCGCGCCCGACACCAGCCCCCGTGGCGCCGATGTGCCGGGCGATCCAGACGGTGCCTGGGACTTTGGCCTGGGTGCGGGCTTTTATCTGAACGCCACGCAGGATCCTTGGGCCCGGCACTATCGGATGCATGACTACGTGGTGCAGGAACTGCCGCAGTTGGTCGAAGCGCATTTTCCCGCCTCGGATAAACGCGGCATCAGTGGTCATTCCATGGGCGGCCATGGCGCGTTGGTTTGCGCCTTGCGCAACCCGGGGCGCTATCGTTCGGTGTCGGCCTTTTCGCCGATCAACAATCCGACGGATTGCCCTTGGGGCCAGAAAGCCTTCTCCCGTTACCTGGGGGAAGACCGCTCGAAATGGCGCGAATGGGATGCCTGCGCCCTGATCGCCGAAGCCGGCGAGAAGCTGCCACTGCTGGTGGATCAGGGCGATCGCGATGATTTCCTGGCCAGCCAGCTCAAGCCCGAAGCCCTGCAGCAAGCTGCCAAGGTCGCGGGTCATCCGCTGGAGTTGCGCCTGCAACCGGGCTACGACCACAGCTACTTCTTCATCGCCAGCTTCATTGATGACCACTTGCAGCATCATGCACGCGCTCTAAACGCCTAATGCAGGTAGAATCACGCCCTGACTAAAATCGGGGCGTTTTTTTATGCGTATTGGCCACGGCTACGATGTTCACCGTTTCGCTGAAGGCGACTTTATAACTCTGGGCGGCGTGCGTATCGCACACGGCTTCGGGCTGCTCGCGCATTCTGACGGTGATGTCCTGCTGCACGCCTTGAGCGATGCCTTGCTCGGCGCGGCTGCCCTGGGTGACATCGGCAAGCACTTTCCCGATACCGACCCGCAATTCAAGGGCGCTGACAGCCGCGCTCTGTTGCGGCATGTTGTCTCGCTGATCCACGCCAAGGGCTGGAAGGTGGGCAACGTCGATAACACCATCGTGGCCCAGGCGCCCAAAATGGCCCCCCACATCGAAGCGATGCGCCAGCTGATTGCCGAGGATCTTCAAGTTGAGTTGGACCAAGTGAACGTGAAAGCCACCACCACCGAGAAACTGGGTTTCGTCGGTCGCGAAGAAGGCATTGCCGTCCACTCCGTCGCCTTGTTGCTGCGCCCATGACTGAATTGGAACTATTGGGCCCGCGCGCCTACGGTGAACCGCTGGGTAGTGCGGTACTCAAGGCCACCGCTGAGGATTTCCAGGTCGATGAAGTGCTGGATATCCCGTTGACCGGCGATGGCGAGCACTTGTGGATCTGGGTTGAAAAACGCGGCTTGAACACCGAAGAGGCCGCTCGACGAATCGCCAAGGCCGCTGGCGTGCCATTGCGCACTGTCAGCTACGCCGGGCTCAAGGACCGCCAGGCCCTTACCCGCCAATGGTTCAGCGTCCAATTGCCAGGCAAGGCCGACCCGGACCTGTCGGCGGCAGAGAACGACACACTGAAGATCCTCAAGACCGGACGCCACAGACGCAAACTGCAGCGCGGCGCGCATTCGGCCAATGGCTTCACCCTGCGCCTGACCCAGTTCAAGGGCGACACCGCAGCTATCGATGCGCGGTTGCAACAGATTGCTCGCCAGGGTATCCCCAACTATTTCGGCGCCCAGCGGTTCGGGCATGACGGCGGCAACGTCGTCGATGCCCGGGCCTGGGCGGTGCGCAAGGCCTTGCCGGAACAGCGCAACGTGCGCTCGCGCTTGCTGTCAACGGCCCGCAGTTTTCTGTTCAACCGGGTGCTGGCGGCGCGAGTGGCCGACGGTACCTGGCAGCAGGCGCAGGTGGGTGACTTGCTGGCCTTCACCGACAGCCGCAGCTTTTTCCCGGCCGGCGAGGCTGAATGCAGCGATCCGCGCCTGGCGATTCTCGACTTGCACCCGACCGGGCCGCAGTGGGGAGAGGGGCCTTCACCTGCCGCCGGCGCGACTTTTGAGCTGGAGCAGGCCGTTGCCGAGGGTGAAGCCGATTTGCGCGACTGGTTGATAAACGCGGGAATGAGTCACGAACGTCGCATCCTGCGACTGCCCATTGGCGGGCTGTCGTGGCATTATCCCGAGCCTGACATTCTGCAACTGGAATTCGTCCTGCCGGCCGGATGTTTCGCCACTGTCTTGGTGCGCGAACTCGTCGATCTGGTGCCGGTGGGGCAGACGGACAGCCCATGCGTATTCTGATTTCTAACGACGACGGGGTGACTGCACCCGGTCTTGCCGCGCTTTATGCTGCGCTGGCGGATTTTGCCGAGTGCGTAGTCATCGCCCCGGACCAGGACAAAAGCGGCGCCAGCAGCTCGCTGACGCTCGACCGTCCTTTGCACCCCTGCTATCTGGATAACGGTTTCATCAGCCTCAACGGCACACCGACCGATTGCGTGCACCTGGGTATCAACGGGTTGCTGGAGCGTGCGCCGGACATGGTGGTGTCGGGCATCAACCTGGGCGCCAACCTGGGGGATGACGTGCTGTATTCCGGTACGGTCGCCGCCGCCCTGGAAGGCCGCTTCCTGGCACAACCGTCGTTTGCCTTTTCGTTTGTTTCGCGCCAGGTCGATAACTTGCCTACCGCCGCCTACTTCGCCCGTAAATTGGTGCAAGCCCATGGCGAGCTGGAGCTGCCACCGCGTACGGTGCTGAACGTAAATATCCCGAACCTGCCACTCGATCATATCCGTGGCATCCAACTGACGCGCCTGGGCCATCGCGCTCGCGCCGCCAAGCCCATGCACGTGGTCGATCCGCGGGGCAAGGCCGGTTATTGGATCGCCGCCGCCGGGGATGCCGAGGATGGTGGGCCGGGCACTGATTTCCATGCGGTGATGCAAGGTTATGTCTCGATCACGCCTTTGCAGCTCGATCGCACCTTCAACGATGCCTTTCGAAATCTCGATGGCTGGCTGGAGGGGCTGCGCTGATGGCTCGTGAGCAAGACGATATGCTGCGCCGCGGGATTGGCATGACCTCCCAACGCACCCGCGAGCGCCTGATCCAGCGGCTTTATGAAGAAGGCCTGTCCAACGCCCAGGTGTTGGAGGTGATTCGCCGCACACCACGGCATTTGTTCGTCGATGAAGCCCTGGCTCATCGCGCCTATGAAGACACTGCCTTGCCGATCGGCCACAACCAGACCATTTCCCAGCCTTATATGGTGGCTCGCATGAGTGAGTTGCTACTGGAGGCGGGGCCGCTGGACAAGGTCATGGAGATCGGCACGGGGTCGGGTTACCAGACGGCGGTGTTGTCGCAACTGGTGGAGCGGGTGTTCTCGGTAGAACGAATCAAGGTGCTGCAAGACCGCGCCAAGGAACGTCTGGTCGAACTGAACCTGCGCAACGTGGTGTTTCGCTGGGGCGATGGGTGGGAAGGCTGGCCGGCCTTGGCACCTTATAACGGCATCATTGTGACTGCCGTGGCCACCGATGTACCCCAGGCCTTGCTGGATCAGCTCGCCCCCGGTGGGCGACTGGTGATTCCGGTGGGCGCAGGCGAGGTCCAGCAGTTGATGTTGATCGTGCGGGAAGAACACGGGTTTTCACGACACGTTCTCGGAGCCGTGCGGTTTGTGCCATTGCTCAACGGGCCGTTGGCCTGAGCATTTATAAACAGACGCTGAATTCCGTGGCATGGGTTGTGTCTTACAGCGGCACCGATGGGTTAAGCATTGATTTGTTAAACAGCGCTCAACGGTGTCGAGCAAACGTGTGCGGCAGCCTTTCGCGCGTACTGGATAGAGGCGCGGTCATGGCCAGCTATATGTGTAATACCTCTGCCTGGACAGGCAGTTTCCAATTTTTCAGCCACCACAAAGGGAGCGGCGGGTGAGTCTCACAGTCATTGCGCAGCGTATGGGTATCACGAGCTTTCAGCGCCTGGTGACTGGCCTTGTCTTGAGCACCTTGCTGGTCGGTTGTTCCAGTACACCGTCGGGTAATGTCCGGGTAGTCGATCGCAATAACAATGCGGCGCCGCAACGTCCTACAGTAACGACCGGTCAGTATGTAGTCCGTCGCGGCGATACGCTGTTTTCCATCGCTTTTCGCTACGGCTGGGACTACAAGGCCCTCGCGGCGCGCAACAACATTCCTGCGCCTTATACGATTCATCCAGGTCAGACAATTCGCTTTGATGGCCGTAGTGGTTCAACACCCACCGCCGTCGTCACGCAGTCGGATTCGTCGGCGTCGTCGTCGAGTAAAACCACAGTCATTCGCCGGCCGGCGGGGGCTGCAACGGCGACAGTACCGTCCGTCGCGAGCAAACCGACCCCTGCTCCGATGCCTCCAGCGGGTCCCGCCCCGACAGGCTGGGGATGGCCTTCTAATGGCGTTCTCATTGGAAAATTCTCTTCAAACGGTAGTTTGAATAAAGGAATTGATATCGCCGGGGATTTGGGACAGCCTGTTTTAGCCGCGTCTGATGGCACGGTTGTGTACGCCGGGAGTGGTTTGAGGGGCTACGGCGAACTCGTGATCATCAAACACAGCGATACCTACGTCAGTGCCTACGGTCACAACCGCAGGCTGTTGGTTCGGGAGGGGCAGCAGGTCAAGGTCGGACAGACAATTGCCGAAATGGGATCAACGGGAACGGACCGGGTGAAACTGCACTTTGAGATTCGCCGACAAGGTAAGCCTGTAGATCCGCTGCAATTCCTGCCACGTCGTTGATTTGATTGTCAGCCTGTTCCGTCACGTAGAGGGAACAGGCTCCAGCGTTGCCAAGGATAAAGGCGTCGCTTGAGCTTGAGGTCGAACTCACCAAAGGACTATAACAATGGCTCTCAGTAAAGAAGTGCCGGAGTTTGACATCGACGATGAGGTTCTCCTTATGGAGACCGGCATCGCTATGGATTCGATGTCGAATGATGAAGGGGCGACTCCACCTTCCGTTCGTGCCAAATCCAAACACTCCGCTTCACTTAAACAACATAAGTATATCGATTACACCCGGGCGCTCGACGCCACTCAGCTATACCTTAACGAAATCGGTTTCTCGCCGTTGCTCTCCCCCGAGGAAGAAGTTCATTTTGCGCGTCTTTCGCAAAGTGGCGACCCGGCCGGTCGAAAACGCATGATTGAAAGTAACCTGCGCCTGGTGGTGAAAATCGCCCGACGCTACGTCAATCGCGGGCTTTCGCTGCTGGATCTGATCGAAGAGGGCAACCTGGGCTTGATTCGCGCGGTCGAGAAATTCGACCCCGAGCGAGGCTTCCGTTTTTCAACCTACGCCACCTGGTGGATCCGGCAGACCATCGAACGGGCGATCATGAATCAGACCCGGACCATCCGGTTGCCGATTCATGTGGTCAAGGAGCTGAACGTCTACCTGCGGGCCGCCCGTGAGTTGACCCAAAAACTCGACCATGAACCTTCACCCGAAGAAATCGCCAACCTGCTGGAAAAACCGGTAGGTGAGGTCAAGCGCATGCTTGGGCTCAACGAGCGGGTCTCTTCGGTAGACGTCTCGCTGGGGCCGGATTCGGACAAGACCCTGCTGGACACCCTGACCGATGATCGCCCCACCGACCCGTGCGAGCTGCTCCAGGACGATGACTTGTCCCAGAGCATCGACCAGTGGCTTTCGGAACTCACGGACAAGCAACGGGAAGTGGTCATTCGCCGCTTCGGCTTGCGCGGTCATGAAAGCAGTACCCTTGAAGATGTAGGCTTGGAGATTGGTTTGACCCGTGAGCGGGTCAGGCAGATTCAGGTTGAAGGTCTCAAGCGTCTCCGGGAGATCCTGGAGAAAAATGGCTTGTCGAGCGAGTCGCTGTTTCAGTAACTCGAACGTAAGCGCAGCAGGAAAAGCCCCGACTGGTTCGGGGCTTTTTCGTTTCTGCGGCGGCTGCTTTCCAGTCTTGCTCTATTTGAGATTCAGCTTGTAAGCCTTTGCCTAGTGTTGCGTAAGCGATCGGTTTCCCAATGGCGGGACAGACAGCTATAAGTGCCGTGATATTTTTGTACTTATATGATTTATAAAGGAAATTTGTTGATGAACGTAGCGTGACAGAACAAGCCACCTGTATCAGCCGCGTTGCACTCGCCTGGGAAAATACTAATATCAGTCCTGTGTCGACGGACAGACACACCCGTCAAGGACGATGGGGAAGGAAGGACATCGCAGGACGCGATTCATCAGGACGATGAAAAGGATCAAAGGGATTAGGGAAAAAATGTGGGCGGGTCAAACCGCCCCTTTTTTTTGCCCGCGATTTCTTATCCGGAAAAGCAAAAAGGCCCGCAAGGGGCCTTTTCGATGAGCGCAGGAACGATCAGCGTTCGAGGTCTGCGATCTTGCCAGGCTTGCCATCCCACTCTGCGGCGTCCGGCAGGGCATCTTTCCTCTCGGTGATGTTCGGCCAGATGTCCGCCAGCTCGGCGTTCAGCTCGATGAAGTTCTCCATGCCAGCCGGCACTTCGTCCTCCGAGAAAATGGCATTTGCCGGGCATTCCGGTTCACACAGGGCGCAGTCGATGCACTCGTCCGGGTGAATGACCAGGAAGTTCGGGCCTTCGTAAAAGCAGTCCACCGGACAGACTTCTACGCAGTCGGTGTACTTGCACTTGATGCAGTTGTCGGTGACGACGAAGGTCATTTCTAATTCTCTCCTCAGGCGGCGGCAGCGGAGCCCCTTCACGGTGGGGTCGCCAGGTTCGGGAGGATAGTCTGCGAACCAGGCTAATAGCCCGCAGCATCCCAAACCGCGCGAGATTCTAACAGCTTGAAAGCCTGTGCGTTAGATCCGTGTCTTCAATGTATAGAGTAAATCCAGCGCCCGACGTGGAGTCAGGTCGTCCAGATCGAGCTTGGCCAGTTCATCGAGCACCGGATGCGGCAGGCTGGCGAACAGGTCGCTTTGCTGCGGGGCGCTCGGTTTGCCCTTGGTCGGGCGCGGCGCTTCGTGGGGCAGGCTGGTGGTTTCCAGGCGGCTCAGATGCTCGCGGGCTCGGCTGATCACTTCGCTCGGCACGCCGGCCAGCTGCGCCACCGCCAGGCCGTAGCTCTGGCTGGCCGGGCCGGGCAGCACATGGTGCAGGAATACGATGCGTTCGTTGTGCTCGGTGGCGTTGAGATGCACGTTGGCGACCAGCGGCTGGCTTTCCGGCAGTACCGTCAGCTCGAAGTAATGGGTGGCGAACAGTGTGTAGGCTCGCAAGTGCGCCAGCCGTTCGGCCGCCGCCCAGGCCAGGGACAGGCCGTCGAAGGTGCTGGTACCGCGTCCGACTTCGTCCATCAGCACCAGGCTGCGTTCGGTGGCGTTGTGCAGGATGTTCGCGGTTTCGCTCATCTCCACCATGAAGGTCGAGCGCCCACCGGCCAGGTCATCGCTGGAGCCGATCCGGGTGAAGATCCGGTCCACCAGGGACAATTCGCAGCTCGCCGCCGGTACGAAGCTGCCGATATGGGCCAGCAGTACGATCAAGGCAGTCTGGCGCATGTAGGTGGATTTACCGCCCATGTTCGGACCGGTGATTACCAGCATGCGGGTGTTGTCGTCCAGGCTCAGGTCGTTGGCCACGAAAGGCGTGGTCAATACCTGCTCGACGACCGGGTGACGACCCTGGCTGATGCGCATGCACGGCTCGCTGACGAAGCGTGGGCAGTTGAGGTCCAGGTTCAGCGCACGCTCGGCCAGGTTGCTCAGCACGTCCAGTTCCGCCAGGGCGCCGGCGGTGTCCTGCAACGGCGGCAGTTGGCTGATCAGATCCTCGAGCAGTGCTTCATAGAGCATCTTTTCCCGGGCCAGGGCGCGGCTCTTGGCTGACAGCGCCTTGTCTTCGAACGCCTTGAGCTCCGGGGTGATGAAGCGCTCGGCACCCTTGAGGGTCTGGCGACGAACGTAGTCGGCCGGGGCCTGTTCGGCCTGCTTGCTCGGCAACTCGATGAAATAACCGTGGATGCGGTTGTAGCCGACCTTGAGGTTGGCCAGGCCGGTGCGGGCTTTTTCCCGGGCTTCGAGGTCGATCAGGAACTGGCCGGCGTTCTCGCTCAGCGATTGCAACTCGTCGAGTTCGGCGTCGTAGCCGGTTTTCAGCACGCCACCGTCACGGATCACTGCCGGTGGGTTATCGATAATGGCTTTTTCCAGCAGCGCAGCCAGCTCCGGGTAGGTGCTGGTGGTGCGCGCCAGTTGCTGCAGGTGCGGTGCTTCGAGGTCGGTCATTGCCACTTGCAGCTCGGGCAGGGCACCGAGGGCATCGCGCAGGCGCGCCAGGTCGCGGGGACGGGCGTTGCGCAGGCCGATACGGGCGAGGATCCGCTCGATGTCACCGATTTCCTTGAGCTGCGGTTGCAACTGCTCGAAGCGATAGCGATCCAGCAAGCAGGTAATGGAGGACTGACGTGCCAGCAGTACCGTCAGGTCCCGCAGCGGACGGTTCAGCCAGCGGGTGAGCAGGCGGCTGCCCATGGCAGTCTGGCAGCGATCGACCACCGACTGCAGGGTATTGTCGCGGCCGCCGGCCAGGTTGGTGTCCAGTTCCAGGTTGCGACGGCTCGCACCATCCAGCACCACCGTGTCATCCAGGCGTTCGTGGCGCAGGCTGCGCAAGTGGGGCAGGGCGGTGCGCTGGGTTTCCTTGGCGTAGGCCAGCAGGCAACCGGCGGCGCCGATGGCCAGGGTCAGGTTTTCGCAGCCAAAGCCCTTGAGGTCCTGGGTGGAAAACTGTTGGCAGAGACTTTTCAGCGCCGAGTCGCGCTCAAAATCCCACGGCGCCCGACGCCGCACGCCACGGCGTTTTTCTGCCGGCAGGTCTTTGGGCCAGTCATCCGGGATCAACAGCTCTACCGGGTTGACTCGCTCCAGTTCCGCCAGCAGGTTTTCCCAGCCCTTGATTTCCAGCACCGAGAAATTGCCGCTAGTGATGTCCAGCACCGCCAGGCCGAACAGGCGCTCATCGCCCAGGACTGCGGCGATCAGGTTGTCCCGGCGTTCATCCAGCAAGGCTTCGTCACTGACCGTACCCGGGGTGATGATCCGGACGACTTGGCGTTCCACTGGCCCTTTACTGGTGGCCGGGTCGCCGACTTGTTCGCAAATCACCACCGATTCGCCGAGTTTGACCAGCTTCGCCAGGTAACCTTCCGCCGCGTGGTAAGGAATCCCACACATCGGAATTGCCATGCCTGCCGATTGCCCACGCGCCGTCAGGGTGATGTCCAACAGCTTGGCGGCCTTCTTCGCATCCTCGTAGAAGATCTCGTAGAAGTCGCCCATGCGGTAGAACATCAGCTGATCGGGGTGCTGGTTCTTCAGGCGCCAGTATTGCTGCATCATCGGCGTGTGGCTGGAGAGGTCGTTCACGGCTGTATTCATGGGTGTCAGGCAGGCTCGTTGAAAGGTTTGGGGCAAAAGGAGGGGCATTGGCCCGGCTTTTCCGCGATGGGCGCAAGGTTAACATGGGTGGTCGGGGGGGACCCAGGCGTGAGTGGTTTTTGGGATTGGGTATCGATGGGATTGGGTGCATATCCGTTGCTGCGGTAACGGCGGCTTATGGTTCCGCCCTTACGGCGGCTCACTTTCGAAGAGCGCGAAAGTAAGCAAAGCGCTTTTGCCCCACCACTCGGTGCCTCGCTTAGGCTCGGCATGCCTGAACGAAGGCATCGCTCCGTGGGCCGCCGCGAAGGGCCATCCATGGCCCAGCGCGGCTAACCCGGCATCCATGCCGGGTTGCCCACTGCGCAATACCTTCGTTCAGCCAGCGTGGTTAATGGGGCGCCGAGATCAACGTCCACCGCGAGGCGGCCTGATAGCCGACCTGGTTCTTGGTGGGTTCGCGTTTCTCCTGTGGGAGCGAGCCTGCTCGCGAAGGCGGCCTGACAGCCGACCTGGCTCTTGGTGGGTTCGCGTTTCCTCTGTGGGAGCGAGCCTGCTCGCGAAGGCGGTCTGACAGCCGGCCTGGTTCTCTGGCTGTACGCCGATCCAATTGTGGGAGCGAGCTTGCTCGCGATGACGGCAGCCAATACAACTTAGTTGTCACTGGACTCCCGCTATCGCGAGCAAGCTCGCTCCCACAGTGATTGCTCGGGCTTCTCTTAGGTCTCGGCTTGCATCATGAATACCTGCCTCACCTCAACCACATCCAATGCTCGATTCGCCAGCAACTGGCTCAGCTCGATCATTTGCTGGACCCCTAGCGCGATATGCCGTCGCGAGCCCTCCATATCGAACGCCAGATCACTGACCATGGCGTTGGCCGAGGCCAGGGTCTCGCTGAGGTTGGCGAGCAGGCATTCGGCGTCGATGTTAGGGGCGATGACGAAAAGGGTGTCGGGTGTGTAGCCAGTTTCTTTGTCGGCTTTGGGTTTGAGGTAATAGTCCAGGGCACGAGTGGCCGCGTCGTCGAGTTTCTTGGCGTTGGCCGATTGGCTGCGGGATGTATGGTCTTTTTCAGGGGGATTCGGAGTTGGTTTGGTCATAGTCTTGGATCCTTAAGTTGGAGCCACTACCGATCCGCTACTAAACGAGATGGGCGGCAGCTGTACGCAGGTTAGTAGACCGGGGATCCAAGAAACCGGCGCGCCCGAGGGCGCCCTGCGCACAGCTACCATTGAGCGTAGGTAAGAAATACCTGGCTGAATAGAGCAATGTTCGTCTTGGAATGCCGGGCTACTAAACCCGATCACTGATGGGCAGTGACAGGATCAAAAGTACCGATGGGATCCAAGGTGGACAAGCCGGCGGATTCTGGCGTAGTTGTAGGCAGAGGCGCAAGGCGACGTAGCCTCGTGTCGCACATTTGAAGGGCGCAGGGTTGGGCCGTTTCTCACGAGGTTGTAGGGGAAATTTCCCAAGTGTCGGAAGACATGACGCTTGGTCGCAACACCGTTCACTTGAGCGTTGAATTGAATCCGTGGCGAGGGAGCTTGCTCCCGCTTGAGCGCGAAGCGCTCACAAAGTTGGCCGCCCTACGCAGCCAGCGAGAGTGCTGCTTACAGCTTGCATCGGCGTTGAATGTACCGCCGTCTTCGCGAGCAAGCCCGCTCCCACAGTTTTACCGAGGTGTTCACAGAGATCGCATGCACCCCAAATCCCCTGTGGGAGCGAGCTTGCTCGCGATAGCGGTGGTTCAGCTTGCGTTGATGTTGGAGGGAAGCAGTTCGTCGTCGATATGCATGCTTATGCAAAACAGCATTTGTCTTCTGCAAAAAGAACAAGCATCATGCGCGTTATGCAAAAACGCAACGTTTCTACCGTATTAAGAGCATTGCTCGATCAGCACGGGATCTCCCCTACGGAGCTTCACCGTCGTACCGGCGTGCCTCAGTCCACCCTCTCCCGGATCCTCAGCGGCAAGATTGTCGATCCTTCGGATAAACACATCTCGAAGATCGCCGAATACTTCGCCGTGAGCACCGACCAGTTGCGCGGGCGCGCGGACGTTGTGCCTATTGGCAGCGCCCGCCGCGACGAGCCGCATTCCGAACTCAAGGACATAAGCCTGTGGGATGACGATACTCCCGTCGAGGAAGACGAGGTGTCGGTCCCTTTTCTGCGTGAGGTTGAATTGGCTGCTGGATCAGGAAGATTCGTCATCGAGGAAAGCGAGCGCTCTAGCCTGCGCTTCGGCAAGCGTAGCCTGCGCCATAACGGCGTGCAGTTCGACCAGGCCAAATGCGTGACGGTGCGCGGCAACAGCATGTTGCCGGTGCTGCGCGATGGGGCCACGGTCGGGGTGAACGCAGGCAAGTGCGGGATCGGCGACATCGTCGACGGCGACCTCTATGCCATCAACCACAACGGCCAACTGCGGGTGAAGCAGCTTTACCGCCTGCCCACTGGCATCCGCCTGCGTAGCTTCAACCGCGACGAGCATCCGGATGAGGACTACACCTTCCAGGAAATGCAGGATGAGCAAATCGTCATCCTCGGCCACGTCTTCTGGTGGGGCATGTACGCCCGCTAACCCCTCCGCTGTCAGATAAAACCCGCCGCCGTGCGGGTTTTTTTTCGCCTCTGAAAATCCTCTGCCCCCTGTGTTTACTGGCTATCGATGCGTCAGTGCATCCGCAGCGCATAAATAAATGCATTTACGCATTGACTGTATATGCATGCATGCATATTCTGTGTCCAAGCCGCTCGACAAAGCGGTTGGCAACAAAGCTCTTTAGTTCCACCAACAGGCAGCGATGAACCGGCCTTAACGGTTCAGAGGGTTGGCAACTGACCCGGGTGTGCAGCGTAAAGCACCAGAAGCAGTTATCCGGCGGGCAGGGACCGCGGTCGGAGGAACAATTTGAATGGATCCGTACCGCGCCAGTCGCGCCGAAAGATCAAGCGCATTACTGAAAAGCCTGGGCAACCGGGCTTTTTGGAATGCCTGTGCCGTGAGGCACTTCAAACCGCCGCCAATGGGAGGGCTTTCAATGCTGAAGGATTTCAGATGCGGTAGCTGCAAAAGGCTTCTGGCCCGCATGGGCGAGAACACCGAACTCCAGATCAAATGTTCCCGATGCGGGACGTTGAATCATGTGAAGGCCCTTGAGCCTCGAGTGATCGCCAGAGAGCGAGATGAGCGCTGTTGATCAACCGCGCGATCAATCTATAACTCAAGAGGTGAATCATGAATCGTTTCAAGAAATACGTTGCCCCGCTGTTGCTATCCATTGCGCTGCTCGGTGTTGGGAGCAACGCTAGCGCCGCCAACCTTCTGGTCAACGGCAGCTTCGAACAGCCAGGCTGCAGCGGCAGTTGCATCCTCGATACCCCGGCGAAAGCCAATTTCATCACCGGTTGGACGACGTTTCTGTCCGGTGCTGAGTACTTCAATATGCCCGCTTCGATCGGGGGTTCCGTGGCTGCGGATGGCGTTGTGATTGTCGACCTGGCCAATTATGTCTACGGCAACGGCGGTGGTATCCAGCAGAACTTCGCCACCACGGTCGGGGCCAAGTACCGATTGACCTTCAGCGCGGGTAATTCGCGCTACGCCAGCCGCTCCGGCGACGGCACCATTCAGGTCAAGGTGGCGGGGCAAAGTGTCACCTTCAACACGCCGTCGGCCAAAGGTACCTCCGTGGAGTGGAGCACCCTCACGTATGACTTCACGGCCACTTCGGCTCAAACGACTTTGGCGTTCTCCAATGAGCAGAACCCTTACGCCAACTTCGCCTTCATCGACAACGTCAGCGTTGAGCCACTGTAAACCAACGATTGTCCTGCGAAGACCCGCCGCCCTCAAACACTCATCCATCACCCCCCAGGAGGCGTGACATGACAAACGAGCAACAAGCGTTGCTGGACATGCCGATCTGGCTGGTCATCGTGCTCGCCCTGGTGGGTGGGGTGTCCGGCGAGATGTGGCGTGCTGACAAAGAGGGCGCCCGCGGCTGGCCGTTGCTGCGCCGCGTGGTGCTGCGCTCCGGTGCCTGCGTGGTCTGTGGAGTTTCGGCAACCATGTTGTTGTATGCCCTCGGTATGTCGATCTGGAGTGCTTGCGCCCTGGGTTGCCTGACCGCCATGGCCGGTGCCGATGTGGCGATCGGTCTTTACGAACGCTGGGTCGCCAAGCGGATTGGCGTTTGCGAAGTGCCACCGCGGGACGTTCCTCCCGACCAGCCATGAATCGCCATCGTTGATCCATACACAAGGAGGCGATCAATGCCCGTCCTTATCGAAAAACCGTCGCAGCTGTTCGCCGCCATTGCCCAGACGCTGCGCGCCACTTACCCCACTTTGAAAATCGGCAGCCCCCGGGATTTCGATGGCACCGACGACCAACCCTGGGTGCTGATTGCCATTGAGCGTGATGCGTCAGGCAACCGCGCCAACGACGGGCGTATCGCCCATGTCCTGACGGTTTCCCTGCAAGTGGTCATGGCCGTTGCGGGATGGGAGGCGTGCGATCTGGCCGGAGAGCTGAAACACCTGGTCGTGGATAACCGCTGGGGACTGTCGGGGGATCAATGCGATCTGCCCACGGAGATCGATAGCCTCCCGTCCACGTTCATCAACCCAGCACGGGCGTATACGGCCTGGACCCTTTCATTTACCCAAACCCTGTACCTCGGCCCGACGCTGCTGGAGGACCCGCTGGGCATCCCGAAATTTGCTCGTACCTGGGAAGTGTCGAACATCGACGACCCGGCTCAATACACCGCACTCGAGGAATGACCCATGTTTGATGCGCTGTTACGGATGCATCTGGGGCCGATCATCGAGCGTCTGGCCGAGATGGAAACCGAGCTGGAAGACTTGCATCGGCGTGCCGACAGTTTTTGTCGCATCGGCGTCTGCCAGGAGGTCGATGCGGCCAGCAACACCTGCAAGGTCAGTCATGGTGGGCTGATGACCCCGGCAATCCGTTTTTTCAACCCAAGTGCCGGCGCCCAGAGCGAGTCGCGGATTCCGTCCGTCGGCGAGCAGTGCCTGTTGCTGAACCATGGCGGCGGCGAGGGCGGTGGACAGTCGGTGGCGTTGTTCGGCCTCAACGGTGGGCAATTCCCGCCCGTTTCGACCCAGGCCTCGCTGACCCGTCGCCTGTATCAGGACGGCACGGAAAACGGCTACGACCACGCCAGCCATGTCCTGCATTGGCAAAACGGCCCAGCGACATTCACCGGTTCCCGTGAATCCCTCGAATTGAGCATTGGCCCGTCGAGATTGGCGATGACCCCCGAGGCCATTGAATTGCACCTGGGCGCCGTCGGCCTGCGGCTCGACGCTTCCGGTGTGCATTTGAGCGGCCCGGTGGTGGATCACCAAGGACGCGTCATCAGTACCGCATAAAGGCCTTCCCATGATCGGAATCGATAGAAACACCGGCGCCACGGTCGACGACTGGCTGCAGTTCGTGCAGCGCGCCACCCGGGCACTGACCACGCCGTTGGGCACTCGCCAGAAGCGCCCGTTATATGGCTGCGCACTCACGCAGTTGCTGGGGCAGAACCTCGGCGACGACTTGCTGATTCTTGCCCAGAGCCACGCGGCCCAGGCCTTTTACAACCAGGAAAACGGTATCGGTGATTTCGAGCCGCAGGTCATTGTCGCCAGCCGACACGGCGCCGGCTTGTTGTTGCGCTTCGCCGGCACCTGGAAAAACCGCAAACAGACTTTCGAGGTGGTGACATGAGCATGTTGATACCCGGCCAGAACCAGTTGGCCGAACCGGCCATCGTCACCGTCGAAGCGTTCGAGGATCTGCTCGCCGAATTCAAGACCTTCGTGGTCGAGTACGTCGGCGCACGCTCTCCCGAGAGCGCGGCGAAGCTGGTGGACAGCCTGGAAAACGAGAGCGAATTGCTGACCCTGGCCCTTGAGGCGTTCTGTGTCCGGTTGCAAACCCACGAACGCAAATACAACGCTCGCATCAAGCAGATGCTGGCGTGGTGGGCCACTGGCACCAACCTCGATGCGCGCCTCGCGGACATGGGCCTTGAGCGGCAGTTGCTCGATCCCGGCGACCCGGCGGCGTTCCCGCCCATTCCACCGGTCTACGAGAGCGATGACGACGCCCGCTTGCGTTACTACCTGGCGCCGCATGCCCCGGCGGCTGGCTCGCGCATGCAGTATCGGCGGGAGATCTTCACCCTTGGCGAACGGCCTGCCGTGAAGGTGGAAAACGCCGCAGCGGGCGTGGTGACGGTCACCTATACCTTCGACCCGGATGGATACGCGGCGCAGATCAAGGACGGCAACGGACGCCGCACCGCCCCGGGTGAAGTCACGGTCACGGTGCTGTCCCGAGAGGGCGATGGCACACCGTCCGAGGCGCTGCTCGAGGGGGTTCGCCAGCATTTCGCCCGGCCTGATGTGCGACCGGAAACCGATCTGGTCATCGTCCAGGCCGCGCAAATCAAACCCTACAAAATCCGCGTCGTGGCGAAGATCAATGCCGGTCCGGATTCGGGTTTGACCAAGGTCGCTGCCGAGCAGCAATTGCAGGCGTACGCCGAGGCCTGTCATCGCCTGGAAGGGCGAGTGGATCCGAGCTGGATCGACTACACGCTGCACAGTGCGGGCGCGGTTCAGTTGCAGATTCTCGAACCGCTGGCGCCGATTGTGACGACGGCTTTCCAAGCCCCGTACTGCACGGGTGTCGAGGTCGAGGTGGATACGTTATGAGTGACGACACACTTCGCCCGAGCCTGCTGCCGGCCAACAGCTCGCCGCTGGAAAGGGCCCTCGATCTGGGTTTCGCCCGGTTGCTCGAGCGCGTTGATCCGCCGTTTCCCGAGTTGATGAACCCGGTGGCCACGCCCTTGGCGTTCCTGCCGTATCTCGCGGCGGATCGCGGAGTGAGCGAGTGGAGCACGACGGCGCCCGAGGCGGAAAAGCGCCTGACCGTTGAGCTCGCCTGGCCCACCGCCCGCCAGGCCGGAACGCGAAAGGCGCTGGAAAACGCCGCCAAGGGTTTGCAACTGATGCCTGAAGTGCGCGCCTGGTATGAGCAAACACCACCCGGCCCGCCCTACAGTTTTTCCGTCAGGGCATTTACCGAGCAACCCTACAGCGAAGCCATCGACGCCCGTCTCGACCGCCGCCTGGCCGACGCCAAAAGTGAGCGTGACACCCTGACGGTTTCCGTTGGCTTGAGTGCCTTCGGCCGTCACGTCATCGGTGCCGTGACGCTGTGCGGCGAGCTGACCACGGTTTATCCAATCGTCATCGAAGGGCTTGAAGCCTCGGGCCAGGCCTTCATGGCGGCCGGGCTCTACACCGTCGAAACCTCCACTATTTATCCACAGGGGTCCTAAATGGCCGACTACTACACCCTGCTCACTGATGCGGGGATCGCTTACGAAACCGCCTGCAAGGCGGCGGGCACACCAATCAAGCTGTCGCAGATTTCTGTCGGCGACGGTGGTGGTGCGCAATACAACCCGGCCGCAACCGCTACGGCGCTCAAACGAGAGGTCTGGCGCGGGCCGCTCAATGCGCTGTTCCAGGATGAGAAAAACCCGAGCTGGTTGCTGGCTGAAGTCACCATCCCGCCTGAAGTGGGCGGCTGGTATGTGCGTGAGGCCGGGATCTGGACCGATACCGGGATTCTGTACGCGATCGTCAAGTATCCGGAGTCGTTCAAGCCAGTGTTGGCGACTTCCGGTTCGGGCAAAGAGTTTTATATCCGGTCGATTTTCGAGACCAGTAATGCTGAGTTGGTGACGTTGCTGATTGACGATACGGTGGTCAAGGCGACGCGGGCCTGGGTTGCCAGCTATGTGGCCGACGAACTCGCCAAGCTCGACAGGAAGCAGTCTGTGCGGGTAGCGACGACGGCCAATATTGTTTTGAGTGGCGCGCAGGCGATTGACGGTGTTGCCGTGGTTGCTGGGGATCGGGTGCTTGTTAAAGCTCAGACCTTGGCGAAAGACAACGGCATCTATGTCGCTGCAAACAGCGCATGGGTTCGTGCGAAGGATGCCGATGCGAGTGCCGAGGTCACCTCGGGATTGATCGTTTCGGTGGAGGAGGGCGCGACGCTTGCCAATACGATCTGGCAGTTGATTACCGACGGCGTGATTGTGCTGGGTACTACGGCGTTGATGTTTCAGAACATCACTCAAGGGTTTGCGCCGCTTAATTCGCCGGTGCTGGTAAACCCCACGGCAAATACACCGGCGCTATTCGACAACACCAAGTCGATCGCGACGACTGAATACGTCATGCGTGCCAGTGGCAATTATCGCGGTTTTACCAATGCGACGGCAGCAGCCACGTTGACCGCGGCTGCCGCTGGCACGCTGGTTACGGCCATCGGGTCGTTCACACTCACCTTGCCGCCGGTCAACGCTTTACCCTACGGTGGCGCGATCCACTTCCGCAATATTGGTAGCGGCATTGTTACTGTCGTTTGTGCCGGTACTGACAACATAAACTCAGGCGCCGGTCAGATTACGAGTATTGAGTTGCAAGTAGGTGCCACTCTTGAACTGACCGGTAATGGTGCGAGCGCTTGGTGGGCTGCTGGATCCGCGCAATTGCAATACTCCAAGGTATTTGGTGCTACTGCGGCGCAATTCGACAGCAGTAAGTTGTTGGCTACTACCGAGTTTGTGAAGCGAATGGGGGTCGAGTGGTCGAACTTCACCTCGGTGAGCGCCAGTACCGTGCTGGGGAATTCAAGCGCTGGCAGCATCGTCAGTGCGTCATCTGCGACGGCAATCAACGTTACTTTGCCGTCCACCGTCCCAGTAGGGCCAGGAGCCATGATCATGGTTCTGAGTGGTGGGGCTGGTGCTGTCACGCTGCTGGCTTCGAATGGCGAGCAGATTACTAATTCGAGCGGAAGTGCGATAACACCTGTTTTGGGGCAGGGTGATTTCGCGATGTTGACCAGATTGAGCGGCGAGTGGCGATTGGTTGGCGGTACCGCTGCGTTGAGGTTCTCCAATGTGTTTGCCGCAACTTTTGGAAACACCGCCAATCAGGTATTACCAAGCGGCTGGATATTCAAAATCGGACATGCATCAACGGATGTCGCGACAGGAACAGTGCCGGTAACGTTTCCCGTCGCATTTCCTACAGCCTGCATGTATGTGGGGGCGATCTATGCCGGAGGCAGTTCCGCGACGAATCCGTCCCTTTGTCAATCCGGAATACCGACCCGTACAGGTTTTACGGGTTACATCACTAATGTGGCTGGCAATAACTCTGCTGTCACTGTGGGTGGTTATAACTGGCTAGCCATTGGCTACTGAGGGGACTATGTTCGCAAAATGGATTGAAGAAGACGGTCGATTTGCCTTCGAGTTAACTGATAACGGGGGCATTGAGATATCTGATGAAGATCATGCGGCGCTCTTTGAGCCGCGACAGGGGGGAAAAATCATCGGCAGGGGGCCTGATGGTTGTCCGCAATTGCAAGACCCACCATTGCCGACGCCAACAGAGCTATCGCTCGTTGAGCGCGCATGGCGCAATAGGCAGCTCTCACTTACTGACGCAATGGTAACGCGTCATCGAGATGAGCTGGAAGAAGGGGCCGAAACCACGCTTTCGGTTGAGCAATATACTGAGCTGCAAGCGTATCGCCGGGATCTACGTAACTGGCCTGAGGCTGGGGAGTTTCCGCTGAATGAACATCGTCCGCTCGCTCCGCTTTGGCTAGCTGAGCAATCCCAATAAACGCCCCGCACCGACGGGGCGTTTTCTTATCCGTCAAACAATCCACAACACCCAACAGCCCCTTCCTAAAAAGGGGCTTTTTCGTATCTGGAGAACCCCAAATGGCACTACGCCAAACCTACACCGTACTCCTCCCATTCCCCACCGGCGGCGGCCATTGGTCGAGCGTCGGCCAGGAACTCGACCTGCTCGATGTGGAGGCCAACGCGTTGCGCAGCGCTGGTCGTCTGGAGCTGAAAAAAACCGAGGCCGCTGAATCGGCTTCTACATCCAACCCGGCCAAAAAGGCCGCTGCCAAGAAGGCTGAATAACCATGGCTGAGGTTTTGAACTTCGAGCACAACGGCATTACCGTCAATGCCACTGAATCTCCCGAGGCCATGGGTGGCCTGGGTGACAACGTCATCGGGCTGGTCGGCACTGCGCCGAACGCCAACCCGCTGATTCCGAAAAACACCCCGTTCCGCATCAACAGCTTCACCACCCAGGCCCAGTTGGACCCGACCGGTGCCGAGGCGGGCACGCTGTTCCAGGCGGTCTACCAGATCCTCAAAGTGGTCAAGGTGCCGGTCTACGTGGTCATCGTCGAGGAAGGCGCGACGCTGGCCGACACGCAGAACAATGTGATCGGCGGCATCGAGGCGCAGACCGGTCGCAAGCTGGGCCTGGCGGCGTTGAGTGGCGTTGCCGAAGACCTGACCATCATCGGCGCGCCGGGCTTCACCGGCACCAAGGCCGTGGCCAGCGAGTTCGCCTCGTTCGGCAAGCGCATCAAGGCGCGTGTGGTGCTCGACGGCAAGGATGCCTCGGTCGCTGATCAAGTGACTTACAGCCAGGAGCTGGGCGGCGCGGACCTGGGTTTCGACCGTTGCCTGGTGGTGCACAACATGCCGGCGGTGTACTCCAAGGCGGCGAAGAAAAACGTCTTCCTGGCACCTTCCAGTCTGGCCATCGCCGCGCTGGCCAAGGTCAAGCAATGGGAGAGCCCGGGCAACCAGGTCACCTACGCCGAAGATGTCTCGCGCACCGTCGAATACAACATTCTCGACACCTCCACCGAGGGCGATCTGCTCAACCGCTACGGCGTCAGCTACTACGCCCGCACCATCCTCGGCGGCTTCTCGCTGTTGGGTAACCGCTCCATCACCGGCAAGTTCATCAGCTACGTCGGCCTGGAAGATGCCATCAGCCGCAAGCTGGTGAAGGCCGGCCAGAAAGCCATGGCCAAGAACCTGACCAAGTCGTTCATGGACCAGGAGGTCAAGCGCATCAACGACTGGCTGCAAACCCTGGTCGCCGACGAAACCATCCCCGGCGGCAGCGTGTACCTGCACCCGGAATTGAACAGCGTCGAGAAGTACAAGAACGGCACCTGGTACGTGGTCATCGACTACGGCCGCTATGCGCCGAACGAACACATGATTTATCAACTCAATGCCCGCGATGAAATCATCGAGCAGTTCCTGGAGGACGTTCTCTAATGTTTACCAACCGCGTAAGACAGGCCATCGCGGCCACCCTGCAAGGCCTGCCGTTGTCGGCGACGGTGGAAGATTTCACTCCGCCGAAGATCGAGTTCGAGATGGAAGAGATGCGTGGCGGCCGTTTCATTGGCGAGGAAATGGCCAAGGGCGGTAAGGTGCTGACGGCCAAGTTGACGCTGCAAGGTCTCGGCCCGGAAATCATGCTGGCGCTAGGCGTGAGCGTGGGCGACGACATTCTGCTGAACGTGCGTGAAGCTGGCCAGGATCAGGATGGCAACACCTGGTTCACCTACCACACGGTCGGTGGCAAGTTGAAATCCCTCGAGGAAACCCCGCTGAAAATGACCGAGAAGCCCAAGACCAACCTTGAGCTGTCCTGCCGCACCTACAACCGTCTGGAAAACGGCGTCCCGGTGATCGACATCGACGTGCGCACCCAGAAGTTCGTGCTCAACGGCGTCGACATCCTCGGTGATGCGCGTCGTGCGGTGTTGTTGCCTTAAACGCCAGCCAGCCGGCTGAACAAAACCCTGTGGGAGCGAGCTTGCTCGCGATAGCGGTGAGTCAGCCAACATCAATGCTGACTGATCCGCTGCTATCGCGAGCAAGCTCGCTCCCACAGGGGGCACATCTTGACTGACCGGCATTGCGCAACACCTTCCCAGTACCCACCAAGGAATTCACTTCATGTCCTGGACGCCTCCTGTTCACGTCCTGCTGTCGCCGATCACCGCTGACGACGAGTCGCAGATCGAGCAGCTCCCACTCAAACCCTTGTTCTACGCGGCGCAGAAAGACGCCCTGGCCCGTGCCGGCGATGATGAAGACGAGCAGTTTTTCGAACTGGCCAAACTGGCCACCGGCCTGTCGACCAAGGAGCTGGATCAGCTCAAGCGTCCGGACTACGTCAGCATTGCCCAGTACGTGCACGACATGTCCACGCGCCCGGCGTCCTACTTTTTGGATGACCCACAGGCCGATCCCGACCAGGTGCAACTGCTGCAACCGCTCAACGTAGCGGGCCGCAACTTGACGTCGCTGACCCTGGAAATGCCGGTGCTGCGTGCGACCAAGGCGATGAAGAAACTGAAGACGGCCAAGGAACGCGCCGAGTTCATCACCGCCCATTGCACCGGCCTGATGATTCCCGATCTGGACCTGCTGAGCGTGCCCGACTGGACGCAACTTCAGGTGCGCATCGACGATTTTTTAAACAAACCGGCGGACTACTTTCGGAGCGCGACATCGAAGTAATCCTCGATGTGGTGCCGCTCATTTACCCGGTAAGTGAGGCGGAGATTCTGGAGTGGGACGCCGGCAAGGCCTTGCGCCGTTACGACATCGCGATCACTCGCCTTGGCGTGAAACAGGAGTAGAGCGGGATGGCGGACGATAGATATTCGCTCAAATACGCAGCCTTCAATGAGAGTGGGTTGGCGTTCGGTAATACCAACCTCACCAGTGGCGTGTCGGCACAAGGCGCGTTCGCCAGGGATCAGCTGTCGAGCCTCGATCTGGCGCTGGAAACGCTCGGGCTCAAGCTCGGGCTGCTGACCACGGCGATAGAGTCGCTGACCGTGAAGCTGTCGGCACAACGATTGTTCTCCCAAACGATGGGCGCCAGCGCCAAGAGTGAGTCGGCCAATGAGCCCAAGGGCAAGCTCAGTGGCGGTGTCGAACCACCGGCGCTGCTCAAGCCGGCGATAGCGATGGATTCGGCCATGGCCGATCTGAAGCTGGCCACCCAGTTTACCCCTCGTCAGATCGCAGAGATGGCTGAGCCGACTCAGCAGATCGCCCGCGCACCGCTGGTGGCGGCCGGTGGGACCAAAGCGGTTGACCTGGTGAGAATCGAAAGCCTGGCAGCCAGTGCTGGCATCGGTCGCGATCTGCCCAATGCATCGGACCGACAGTTCGAACTGTTGCGCTTTGCCAGTGATGTTGGCGTCACTGCATCGGCGTTCAGAAAACCGGCCATGGAAGTCGCCGAGATGATGGTTGGCTGGCGCACCTCCATGAAGCTCAGCGGCGCTCAAGCCTTTGACCTGGCAGATGCCATCAACCAGTTGAGCAAGATCCCCGGTGGAGCAAAACCGGGAGACATCGGCGCCGTCTTGCAACGTGACGGTGCAGCTGCGACGACGGCGGGCCTGGCTCCTGCGCAAGCGGCAGCGTTGACGGCGGCATTGCTCAATACCGGCACGCAACAGGCTGAAGCCGGCGTGGCGCTTGATAACTTCACGACTGCCCTGGGCAAGGGGGATCAGGCCTCTGCCACCGAGCACGCGGCCTGGAAGCAACTGGGCCTGGAACCGAACGCGGTGGCGAGCGGCTTGCGTGACAAGGACACGACGTCTGGCACGGTGATGACGGTGCTCGCGGCCTTGAACGCGCAGCCGGCTGAAAAACGCTCGGCCCTTGCTTCTTCGCTGTTTGGCAGTGGGGATGAAGCGGTGCTGCGCATGGCGCAGAAACTGGCCGATGTGAATGAAGCCTTCGGACAAGTGAAAGACCCGGCCCAATACGCCACGTCGCAGTTGGGTGATAAGGGGTCGGTAAGGCAGGACGCGTTGGCGCTGTCGAATACCCAGCAAGGCCAGTGGAATGTCTTGGATGCACGTGCTGAGCGTCTGTCGGTGGCTACGGGCGATGCCCTGGCGCCCGTGGCGGATAGCTCGCTTCAGGCGTTGGGTTCGCTGGCCGATGGCATGAGTGAATTGGCTGAGTCCTCACCTAAAGCCTCCGCTGCAGTTGTGCTTGTCGCCGCAGCGATCAAACCGCTGGTGAGTGCGTTGCTCAAAGCCGTAGGGGATGAGGTGTCCAATCAGGTGGCCAAGCGGGTGCTGGGTAAGGCTGCCCCGTACCTTCCCGGCCAATTGGGTGAGGTGATCTCCGAAGACTTCAGAAAAAATCCTCGTGGGGACAAGCTGGATCCAAGCAATGCCAGCCAGCGTCCCGAATCCACGGGAAGGCCGAAAATACGCGTCAGTACACGAGGCTCACGGGGGAGCGCAGGGCGTTTTTCACTCGGTCCAACGGCGTCATTACGCGCGATGACTCGCCGTGCGCCCGGCCCATTAAAAGTAGTCGGCGCTGTCGCTGACGTGGCCGAGGGTGTGCTTACCGGCGACAAGCGAATGATGGGCGCAGGCCTGGGAGCCGCCGGTGGCGGCTGGGCAGGTGCTGCTGCGGGGTCTGCGGCCGGTGCCGCTTTGGGTAGTGTCGTTCCGGTGATCGGCACTGCCATTGGTGGTGTGCTTGGCGGACTGCTGGGCGGCTGGTTGGGGAGCGATGCCGGCGCGTCTCTTGGCGAAAAGCTCGTCGCCCCCGTCGACAGACTCGCCGCTCCAGACCAGATCAGCAAGGACCTGGCCAGCGCCCAGACCACCACACAACAGAACACCATGACCGCAAACATCTACATCAACGGCCAGGACCAGGCCAGCGCCAGTCAGTTGGCCAACCTGGTGGTGCAACAGCTCTCGGGCCAATTCGGCTTAACGACCATGCCCAACACACTCGCCATGCGCAGTGATGCGGCCCTGACCGACGGAGGTACGTGATGCGTCAACAAATGGCACTGGGCAGTTTCATTTTCGGCCTGTCCAGAAACTTCGCCTATCACTCCCTGGTACGCACCTCGGACGGCGGCTGGAAGAGCATCGACATCCTCACCAGCAAACCCAAGTCCAGTCAGGTCGGCCAGGGCCTGCAAGGGCTGACGATCACAGGCAAGTCGATGTACTCGATTGCCATGGACCGCCTCGATGAACTGCGGGCATTGCAGGCGCAACGCGTTCCGGTGCCGTTGGTTGATGGCATTGGTCGCAACTGGGGCTTGTGGCAGATCAACAAAGTGACGGAAACCCAGACCGAGATCATTGATGACGGCACCGCGATGGTGGTCGGCTGGGTGATTGAATTAACGGAGTTCGCCAATGCGTAGGGTTCGAAGCATCGCCGGTGATTCGGTGAATCTGTTGCTGTACCGCGAGTTGGAGCGTTGTGACGATGCCACCGAAGAGGCGCTCTGGCTGCTCAATCCGACGCTAGCCGAATGGGGCCCGGTCTTGCCGGCCGGGGTGTGGGTGGTCCTGCCGGAAGTGGATCTCAAGCCTGTCGCACCCACACCGGTTTCGGCCTGGGATTAAGGAGGCAACATGTCACTGGGTTTCACACCAGCGGTGGAAATTTACGGTGCGAACGCGGCACTGCTCAACGAACGCTTGCTCAAGTGGACGCACGTCGACGCGGCAGGGATCGAGTCTGATCAACTGACGCTGACGATCAGCCTGGACGGGCTTGAAGGGTTGCCTAGCCTGGGTGGGAAAATCGGTCTGCGGGTCGGTTATCTGGAGTCGGGACTGGTGGATAAAGGCGAGTTCGTCATCACCCGACGCACGCCGATGCTGTTTCCCCTGCAACTGGTTCTGGTGGCTATGGCCGCGCCGTTCAGCGCGGCGGACCAGACCGGGTTCAAGCAACGCCGATCCGTCAGCCATGGCCCGACGACCTTGGGTGCGCTGTTTCGGCAATTGACCAGCAGGCACGGCTTTTCCCCCCGTGTCGCGCCGGACCTGTCGCTGATCAAAATCGAGCACATCGACCAGTCCAACGAAACCGACATGGGTTTCCTGACGCGCCTGGCCCACCGTTATGACGCCGTCGCCAAGCCGATCAACGAGTTGTATGTGCTGGCTCGGCGCGGTCAGGCGAAGTCGTTGTCGGGCAAGGTTCTTCCAGAAATAAAGCTGTCGGTGACCACCAATAATCGCCCGGGGGATAACGCCTTTATCTCGGCCAAGCTGGAAGAAACTGCCCGGGCGAAATACCAGGGCTGCAAGACCAGTTGGTGGGACGCGGCGGCCGGCAAAGTGCGTGTCGAGCAGAGCGGCCTCGCGCCGTTCAAGACCCTGCGCCAACGTTTCCAGAGCGCAGACGATGCCCGCGCCGCCGGTGAAGGCGAGGTACGCCGGATGATGCGCGAGGCCCTCAAGGTAAAGATTGGCTGCCCTGGCAACCCGGGATTGTCCGCCGAAGGCATCGTGCTGTTGGACCCTTCCTGGCCGGACTTCATGCGCGGTCGCTGGTCGATCGACAAAGTCACCGCCAGCGGCGACCGGGAAAAAAGCTACCGCTGCGAGATTGATGCAACCTGCCTGGATGCCAGGGCCTGACGCCACTCCCCCAAACACCGCGAACCCTGTGGGAGCGAGCTTGCTCGCGATAGCGGCGTGTCAGTCGACTTCAATTTCGAATGTCAGATCGTTATCGCGAGCAAGCTCGCTCCCACAGTTTTCCGACTGCATGCGCCTTTTATACCACTGGAGCCTTCCATGAAGATCACGCCGATCCTCACGCAGCTGCGTGAGCAATGCCCTGCGCTCGCCAATCGCGTGGCTGCGGGCGCTGACCTCGCTACCTTGCAACCCCCCTGCGCCTACGTAGCGCCGATCAACGATCTGGCCATTGCGAACACTGCGCAAAACGCCACCCGGCAAGCGATCCGCGACCGCTTCGAAGTGACCCTGGTACTCGACTCCACCGACGCGACAACAGCGCTGGATCAGTTGCACGACCTGCGGGCCGAGCTGTGGCGTGCACTGGTGGGGTTCAAACCCGGTGGCGACTACACCGGCATCGAATACGACGGTGGCGAGCTGGTATCCATCAACAGCAGCCGTGTGTCGTACCGGCTGCGCTTTTTCGCCGAGTTCCAGCTGGGCCGCAACCTGGCGAGCCAGCCTGCCGAAAGCTGGCACGAACGTGAACTGGACGGCTTGTCGTCCTTTACCGGGGCCACCGTGCAGGTCGATGCCATCGACCCGGCGGACCCCAACCTGAAACGTCCCGGCCCTGATGGGCGCGTGGAACTGACCTTCTCTGGAGACGTAACCCCATGAGCAAACGCATCACCGTGCTGCCGGCCCCGGGCCGTGCCGTACCGGACCCGGAAGCGGGCGATCTGTTGCCCCTCGAAGGCCGTGAAGTGCCGGACAACGCCTGGTGGCGTCGTCGTCTGGCCGATGGCGATATCACCACCAAAACCGTGAAAGCGGCAAAACCACAGGGAGCCAAATAATGGCGATCGGATTCAGCAACATTCCCGCGGACATTCGTGTTCCGCTGTTCTACGCCGAAATGGACAACTCGGCCGCCAATAGCGCGTCGTCGGCCATGCGCCGGTTGATCGTCGCCCAGGTCAACGACAACATCGCCCCGGCCGAAGTCGGCAAACTGGTGCTGGTGTCTAGCGTCGCGCTGGCCAAGAACATCGGCGGGCAGGGCTCGATGCTCGCCTCGATGTACGAGACCTGGCGCAAGACCGACCCGCTCGGTGAAATCTGGTGCCTGCCACTGCACAACACTGAAGGCTCTATCACACAGGGCGTGCTGACCCTCACCGGTACCGCCACCGAAAGCGGCGTGCTCAACCTTTACGTGGGCGGCGTGCGTGTCCAGGCGGCCATCGTCAATGGTGCGACGGCAGCTCAAGCCGCCACCGCGCTGGCCTTGAAAATCAACGCCGCCGCCGACCTCCCGGTGACCGCTGCGGCCGCCGAAGGTGTCGTCACTCTCAGCGCCAAATGGACCGGCGCCAGCGGCAACGACATCAGCCTGCAGTTCAATCGCCTGGGCAAAAGCAACGGCGAAGACACCCCGGCAGGCCTGACCACGGCCATCACTGCGATGGCCGGCGGTGCCGGTGTGCCGGACCAGACTGCTGCTGTTGCGGCCCTGGGCGACGAGCCGTTCGAGTTCATCGCCATGCCCTGGTCCGACCTGTCGAGCCTCAACACCTGGCAAGCGGTCATGGATGACAGCACCGGTCGCTGGTCCTGGGCCAAGCAGTTGTTCGGCCATGTCTACAGCGCCAAGCGCGGTACCATCGGCACCCTGGTGGCGGCCGGTCAGGCGCGCAACGACCAGCACATGACCATCCAGGCCTTGGAGCTGGGCGTGCCGCAACCGTTCTGGGTCCAGGCCGCCGCGTTGGCCGCCCGCACTGCGGTGTTCATCTCCGCCGACGCCAGCCGTCCGACCCAGAGCGGCAGCCTGCCGGGCCTGGATCCGGCTCCGGCCAGCGAGCGTTTCACCCTGACCGAGCGGCAGTCGCTGCTCAACTACGGTATCGCCACCGCTTACTACGAAGGCGGTTATGTACGTATCCAGCGTTCCATCACGACCTATCAGAAAAATGCCTTTGGCCAGGCTGACAACTCCTACCTGGACAGCGAAACCATGCACCAGTCGGCGTTCATCGTGCGCCGCCTGCAAAGCGTGATCACCAGCAAGTACGGTCGCCACAAACTGGCCTCCGACGGGACCCGGTTTGGCGCCGGCCAACCCATCGTGACCCCGAGCACGATTCGCGGTGAGCTGATCGCCCAGTACGCCAAGCTCGAGCTGGAAGGCCACGTGGAAAATGCCGAGCTGTTCGCCGAGCACTTGATCGTCGAGCGCGACAGCCAGGACCCGAGCCGGGTCAACGTGCTGTTCCCGCCGGACTACATCAATGGCCTGCGGGTGTTCGCGCTGCTCAACCAATTCCGCCTGCAGTACGACGATGCCGCCTGAAGGTCGCGCTCAATCGTATGAACTCAGCCCACTTCGCGTGGGCTTTTTATTGAAGGGAGAAACACCATGGGTCAACTGATTGCGGGCACCTGCTACGTCAAAGTGGACGGCGCTCAATTGACCATCAACGGCGGCTGCGAAGCGCCACTGATGTTCACCAAACGCGAAACCGTCGTACCGGGTTTCTACAAGGAAACCGACCTCGCCCCGTCCTTCAAGGTAACGGCGCTGCACACCGCGGACTTTCCGCTCAAGCAACTGGTGGCCGGCACCGACATGACCGTTACCTGCGAATTCAACAACGGCAAGGTCTACGTGCTGGCCGGCGCCTACCTGGTGGAAGAGCCGGTGTCCAAGGGCGACGACGCCACCATCGAACTGAAGTTCGAAGGCATCAAGGGGACCTGGCAATGAGTGATGTCGTGACGCTGCGCGTGGCCATCGAGGCCCACGGCGAGCCTGTGAGCGAACTGACCCTGCGCCGTCCGACGGTGCAAGAGGTGCGGGCGATCAAGGCGCTGCCGTACAAGATCGACAAGAGCGAGGAGGTGAGCCTGGACATGGATGTCGCGGCCAAATACATCGCAGTCTGCGCCGGCATCCCGCCGTCGTCGGTCAACCAGTTGGATTTGGCAGACCTCAACGCACTGAGCTGGGCCGTCGCGAGTTTTTTCATGAGTGCGGCGTCGCAGCCATCGGCGACCTGATCGCCGCCGCCTATGACCTGGCCTGGTTCTGGAAGGTTGACCCCGAACAGATGATGGCCAGGCCACTGGATGTGCTCCGCGAATCCCTGGAGCACGCGCAACGGATCAATGCGATGCAGCAGGTGCAGTGATGGCAGACACACAGAAAGTAGAGAAAAAAGCGCTGCTGCTGACTGGCATCGACGAGCTGTCACCCAAGCTCGCCAACCTTCGAGCGAAGGTCGCGAGCTTCAAGCAGAACCTCGATGCCACGGGCCTGGGCAGCCTGGATATTTCCGCGCTGCTCCCGGACGGCGGCCTGGCCAAGCCATTCGTGGAGGGGCTCCAGTCAGCAGAGGCTTTCAAAGGTGAAGTGGGCGCGGCGAACGTGGCGGCCAGCAGCTTGAAGGCACCTGAAGCGCCGCGTGTGGCGGCACAGAGCCTGGATGGATTGAAGACTTCCATCAGCAATGTGTCGGTGCAGTTCGGCTCGGCCCTGGGGCCGGCGGTCAATGCGGTAGCGGCCAGCTTGCAGCCGATGGTCGGCGGTGTGGCCCAGGTGCTGCAGGACAACCCGCAATTGGTGCAGGGGCTGGCAACTGGTGTGGTGGCGTTCAACGCGATCCAGACGGCAGTCAGCGGTGCGAGCCAAGCCCTGGAGGTGGTCAACCTGGCCTTGAAGATGAACCCTATCGGCTTGATTGCCATGGGCATCGCCTTGGCGGCAGGCATGATCATCGCCCACTGGACGCCGATCTCGGCGTTCTTCGCCGGGCTCTGGCAGAGGCTCGCGCCGATCGTCCTGCCGATGGTCGAGTTCTTCAAGACGATGTTCGCTTTCACTCCGCTGGGGCAGGTGATCAGCCACTGGGGGCCGATCAGCAGCTTTTTTGGCGCACTCTGGAACGTGATCGTGGCGGCGGCAACCCCCATCATTGGCTTCATGCAAACATTGTTCGCCTGGTCACCCTTGGGTTTGATCATCGCCAACTGGACGCCCCTGAGCGGGCTGTTCGCCGCGATCTGGGACTTGCTCACGGCCCTGACCGTGCCAGTGATGGACGCCTTGAAAGGCCTGTTCGACTGGACGCCGCTGGGGCTGATCATGGCCAACTGGGGCACGATCGGTGAAGTCTTCGCCGGGATCTGGGAGGGCATTCGCAATCAAGTGTCGATCATGCTGGCGGTGTTCAGTGGTTTGTTCGACTGGTCGCCCATCGAGGGCCTCATCAAACAGTGGGGGCCGGTGGGTGAGTGGTTCACTCAATGGTGGGACGAGCTGCAGGGCGTGATCGCGCCGATCAAGGCGTTCTTTAACGGCGGCTTCGGTGAAATCATCACCACGTTCACCGGTAAGGTCGAAGGACTGACCGAGGCGCAGCGCCAGACCAATGCCGAAGGCAAGGGTGAGCTGGCGCCGGCGTTTTTTGGTGGGGCCAGTGAACCGCCTGCGGGCCTGTCTTCCAACCTTGCGCCAACGCCGGGCAACCTGCCGGCGAAGACCGCATTGGCGCCGGGCGCATTGCCGCAAACCTCCAGTGCCCTGGTGCAACAAAGCGCCGCGAACAATCGCACGCAGCTCGAAGGCGGCCTGACCGTGCGCTTCGAAAACGCGCCGGCCGGGTTGCGCGCCGATCCACCACAGACCAATCAGCCGGCCCTGGCGGTAAGTTCGCGCATCGGATACCGCTCACTGTCCACAGGAGGTTCCAATGAGCTGGCGTGATCGTTTGTTGCCGGCGTCGTTTCGCGGCGTCGGGTTCTGGGTCGATCAGGCGAAAACCCCGGTCGGCCACAAGGGCCAGTTGCATGAATATCCACAGCGCGACCAGCCGTTTTTCGAAGGGCTCGGCCAGCAGGCGAAGATTCATGAGTTGACCGCGTTCATCGTCGGTCCCGACTGCCTGGAGCAGCGTGACAAACTGCTCAAGGCTTTGGAGCAGGGCAGCGGCGAACTGGTGCATCCGTGGTTGGGGCGCCTGCAGGTCAAGGTCGGCGAGTGCGACATGACCCACACCCGCCAGGACGGCGGGCTGGTGACCTTCGCCCTGAAGTTCTACCCCGACCAGGCGCTGCAATTCCCCTCGGCCGCGATCAACAGCCAGAAACTGCTGCTGGTCTCGGCCGACAGCTTCCTCGGTTCGGCGGTGCGGCGCTTCGAGGACGCCATGACCCTGATCAAGGCCGCACGAATCGGCATCGCTGATCTGCGCAACAGCCTCAAGGAGGTCTACGGTGTGATCGAGCAGGAGCTCAAGCCGTTGATCGAGACCTATCGGCAACTCAGCGATCTGGTCAAGGCGGTGAAAGAGCTACCCAAGGACGTGGCGGCCGAGTTCCAGGGGTTGCTGGGTGACATCCGGGAACTGAAGGACTTTGCCCGTGACGGTTATCGCGGCGTAATTGCCAGCGTGTCGCAACAGGTCGAGGCGATTCGCAAGGCCGATGCACCCAAGCTCACCACCGGTAAGGACACCACGGCGGCGGCCCAGGCTGTGGCCGATCTGGTGCAGGACACACTGCTGGTACAGGCCGCGCAATGGATTGCGGCGATGCCGGTGGCGACACCGGTGGTCAAGTTGGGCGCTACACCCTCGGTGGCGCAACAGGCGGTGCAACCGGTCCAGCGTCGGGACGTGCCGGTGGCCGATGATGTGCTGGCGTTGCGCGATGCCCTCAACGAGGCCATCTGGCAAGCCTCGCTCAAGGCCGATCCGGATCACTACCAGGCCCTGAACAACCTGCGCCAGCAAATGGCCGCGCACCTGACGGCGGTAGCGTCGTCGGGCGTAAGGCTGATCAACCTGTCGTTCAAGCAAAGCCTGCCGGCGTTGGTGGTGGCGTATCAGCAATTTGCCGATGCCACCCGGGTGACCGAGGTGACCCAGCGCAACGGCGTGGCTCATCCGGGTTTCCTGCCGCCCAACGACCTGAAAGTCTCGGGGGAGTAAGCCATGAATGAGCACGATAACGCCGTCTCGCTCACCGTCGGCGGGCTGGATTACGGCGGCTGGAAAAGCGTGGAAATCAGTGCGGACCTGGAGCGCCAGTTCCGCACGTTCAAACTCGACATCACCTGGCAATGGCCGGGGCAGACGCAATCGGTTCCGATTCGGCCGGGCGATGAATGCCAGGTGCGCATCGGTGCCGACCTGGTGCTCAGCGGCTATGTGTTCAAGGCTCCGGTCAGCTATGACGCACGCCAGATCAGCCTGAGCATCGAAGGCGGTTCGAAGACCCAGGACCTGGTGGATTGCGCGGCGATCAATCGCCCGAGCCAATGGCGCGGGCAGACGGTGCTGAGCATTGTCCAGGCCCTGGCTTCTCAATATGGCGTGGGGGTGATCAGCGAAATTCCGGAAACCGCGCGCTTGAGTGAACACAGCATCGTGCCGGGGGAAACGGTCTTTCAATCCATCGACCGTTTGCTGACGTTGTTCCGGGTGTTTTCCACTGACGACGCACAAGGACGTGTGCTACTGGCCAAACCCGGCAGCGGCGGGAGGGCCAGTGATGTGTTGGAGCTGGGCAAGAACATTCTCTCTGGCAATGCACCGATGGATTACAGCCAGGTGTTCTCCGAATACCGGGTCATCGGCCAGCACAAGGGCAATGACCAGCAGAGCGGGACGGCGGTGAGCGAAGTCTCGGGCACCGCCACCGACCTGAGTTTCAAGCGCAAGCGGGTGACGGTGATCAGCGAAAGCGCGCAATTGACCTTCGAACTGGCCCAGCAACGGGCCGACTGGGAAAGCGCGATCCGCACCGGCAAGGCCCAGACCACCACCTACCGCGTGCAAGGCTGGCGCCAGGCCAATGGCGACTTGTGGCGGCATAACACCCTGGTGCGGGTGATCGATCCGGTGCTGGGGTTTGACAGCGACATGCTGATTTCCAAAGTGACGTACTCGCTGTCCGCCCAAGGCTCCATCACCACCTTGCAAGTCGCCCCGCCCCATACCTTCGACGCCAACCCGACGCCACCCAATACCTGAGGCCAACGCCAACCCCTCGGCCACTGCACAACCCCTGTGGGAGCGAGCTTGCTCGCGAAAGCGGTGGGTCAGCTTGTATCGATGTTGGATGTGCTGCCGCCATCGCGAGCAAGCTCGCTCCCACAGTATTTCGAGACCACCTCCAAGTTCCTGCCCACCGCAAATCCTTGTGGGAGCGAGCTTGCTCGCGATGGCGGCAGCGCAGCCAATAGAGAGGTTGATCCGAACACCGCGTTCAAGTCCCAGATTCTCAAGGAAACCCAATGAGCCTACTGACCCGCCTCCTGGCGCGCGGCACTGTCGTGCTCGCCAATTCGGCCACCAAGTTGCAATCGCTGCAAATGCGCCTCACCGCTGGCGAAGTGAACGACGACATGGAGCACTTCGAACCCTACGGCTTCACCAGCAACCCGCTGGCTGGCGCCGAGGGCATCGCCACGTTCCTGGGCGGTGATCGTTCCCATGCCGTGGTGCTGGTGGTCGCCGACCGTCGTTTCCGCCTCAAGGCCCTGGCCCCTGGCGAAGTGGCGATCTACACCGACGAGGGCGACAAGATCCACTTCAAGCGTGGCCGCGTCATCGACATCGACACCGCGACCCTGAACATTCGTGCCAGCAGCGCGGTGAACATCGACAGCCCGGTCATCAACCACACCGGCAAACTCGTTTCCCAGGGCGACCAGATCGCCGCCGGCATCAGCCAGATCAAGCACGTGCATGGTGGCGTGCAGGCCGGCAACGCTCAGACCGCCGCGCCGGCAGGAGGCCAGTGATGTTCATCAGCCAGAACCTGCATGCCGCGCTGACCCGCTCGGTGCTGATCAGCCTGTTCACCTGGCGCCGCGCTGCTGACGACGATGCGGTTGATGACGAGGAGCGTTTCGGCTGGTGGGGCGACACCTTCCCTACCGTCGCCGACGACCGCATCGGCTCGCGGCTGTGGCTGTTGCGCCGGGTCAAGCTGACCCGCCAGACCCAACTCGACGCCGAGTTCTACGCTCGCGAAGCCCTGCAATGGCTGATCGACGACGGCCACTGCCGCGCCATCGACATCATCAGCGAACGCCTCGATGCCCAGCGTCTGAACCTGCGCACGGTCCTGACCCTGGCCGATGGCGAGCGCCTGGACATCAACCCCGATAACAGTTGGCAGGTGACCTATGCCGTTTGAAACCCCTTCGCTGCCGGTGCTGATCAAACGCGCCCAAAGCGACCTGGCCAGCGATTCGCTGCGCCAGTCCGATGCCCAAGTGTTGGCCCGCACTCTTGGCGGCGCCGCCTATGGCCTGTATGGCTACCTGGACTGGATCGCTGAGCAGATCCTGCCGGACAAGGCCGACGAATCGACCCTGGAGCGCATTGCCGCCCTGCGCCTGAACCAGGCGCGCAAAGCGGCCCAGGTCGCCAGCGGCAGCGTCAGCTTCACTGCCTCAGCGGGTGCGGTGCTGGATGTCGACACGCTGCTGCAATCCAGCGATGGCCGGACCTACAAGGTGACCAGCGCCCGCACCACCAGCAACGGCCTGAACAGCACCACTATTGCCGCGCTGGACGCTGGCAGCCTGGGCAACGCCGACACCGGCCTGGTGCTGACGCCCGTTCAACCGATCCTCGGCATCGGCAGCAGCTTCACCGTGCTGGCCCCAGGGCTGACCGGCGGTGTCGCCCGGGAAAGCCTCGAATCCCTGCGAGCGAGGGTGATCCGCTCCTACCGCATCATCCCCCACGGCGGTTCGGCCCAGGACTATGAAACCTGGGCCTTGGAATGCCCCGGTATCACCCGCGCCTGGTGTCGCGGCAGCTATTTGGGCCCTGGCACCGTGGGCCTGTTCGTCATGCGTGACGACGACCCGCTGCCGATTCCCAATGCCGAGCAACTGGAGGAAGTCCGCGCCTATATCGAACCGCTACGCCCGGTGACTGCTGAGGTGCATGTGCTGGCGCCGACCCAGGTACCCGTGACCTACCGGTTGCGCATCACCCCGGACACCAGCGCCGTGCGCGCGGCCATCGAAGCCCAACTGCGCGACTTGCATAACCGCGAAGCCGGCCTCGGCGAAACCTTGCTGCTGACCCACATCGCCGAAGCTATCAGCAGTGCTACCGGTGAAACCGATCACAAACTCACTGCGCCGAGCGCCGATGTGGTTGCGGCCAGCAATCAACTGCTGACCTTCGGGGGCTGCGTATGGCTGGAATAAGAACCGCCGAACAGTACCAGGCCCAACTGCGCAGCTTGCTGCCCAGCGGCCCGGCGTGGGACCCGGAGCGCGTGCCGGAACTGGACGAAGTGCTGGAAGGCATCGCCCAGGAACTGGCTCGCCTCGATGCCCGCGCCGCCGACCTGCTCCACGAAATGGACCCGGCGGGAGTGAGTGAGCTGGTGCCGGACTGGGAGCGGGTGATGAACCTGCCTGATCCGTGCCTCGGCGCTACACCGCTGTATGACGATCGCCGTTTGGCGGTGCGTCGGCGGTTGTTGGCAGTGGGCAGCCAGGCCATCGCCTATTACGTGGAAATCGCCAGGAGCCAGGGCTACCCCAACGCCACCATCACCGAACTCAAGGCGCCGCGCATGGGCCGCTCACGGTTCGGCGAAGCTCACTTCGGCACCTGGCAGGCGCAATTCATGTGGACCCTCAACACCGGCGGCCGGCTGCTGTTGGGGCGGCGGTTTGGCGCGAGCTATTGGGGGGAGCGGTTTGGCGTCAATCCGGGGTCGGCTCTGGAGTGCCTGATTCATCGCAGTGCACCGGCGCATACGCGGGTGCATATCAATTATGACTAAGGAGTAAAAGATGGATTATCCGAAGAGTGTGCCCAGCGCCGGATTGGTGAATGGGAAGTTCGTCGATGAAAACCCCGTTGAAGGCTCGCCGGGATCCCTGATCCCTGCTGTGTGGGGCAACAGCGTCACACAGGAGATTCTGGGGGTGATTTCTGGCGCCGACATGGCGCCATCCGAAGCGGACACCAATCAGCTTTTCAAGGCCGTTCAGAAGATTATCGGTACGACCACCCCTGTGCGTTCGGTCATCACGCGACTGGCCCTATCGAAAGCGCTGACGGCAAATGAGCTTGGTCTCGTATTGATTGACGCCACTGCTGGCGCCACTACGATCGGATTGCCCTCGTCCAACGTCGGACTGGGTGTTCAAGATGTCTTCATTCGGCGCCTGGACAACAGTGGTAATCGTCTTGTAGTTCAGGCCGCCGGCACGGATCGAATCAAGTTCCACACCCATCTTTCGGCCGCTGGTTATCCGTTTCTCATATTGATGGGCAGTGGTGACTGGTGGCATTTGCGCAGTGACGGTGCCGGAAGCTGGTGGCCGATAGGTCGGTTTGACAACACGCCTTTGGGGCGCCCGTTTTTTGAAACGACTATCCAACTGAGTCCGGGAGGTTACGGTGCGCTAAATGGCACAGTCATGAAGCGTGCTGAATGGCCTTGGCTTTGGGATCACGCTCAACAGTCCGGAATGCTCGGTACCGAGGCTACTCGGGAAGGCAATGAAGGCAAATGGAGTTCCGGTGATGGCGCACTCACGTTTCGTGCGCCGGAAGGGCGGGGGGAGTTCCTGCGAATCCTGGACGAAGGGCGCTCTGTGGATCCCGGACGGACGATGGGGACCTTTCAACCCGGCACTGTGCACTCCTATGCGTTTGGGGCACAAGGCGCCGGTGCGATGGGATCGAGATGGTCCGATAGCCTTACCGGATTCGGTGTCAATACCCGCGAAGAAATCAAAGTCGTCGCAGACTTGGTAAACGGTGGTCCGATATTTCCTGTCGGGACCTCTTACCAGATGGATACGGCCAATACGTTGCTCTACTCCTTCAAGTCCCGCCCGCGCAACATCGCCTTTCCCGCGCGCATAAAACTAATCTGAGGTGTCTGTGTTTTATTATCTATTCGATAGAGCCGGCGCATTGTCCGGGCCCGTGGAGTTTTCCGTAACGCCGGGTATTGGCGTTCAGATCCCTAGCAATGCCGTCGAAATTTCCTTTGAGCTACCTTCGCCTGAAAAGGGCCGTACGTGGGCACTGGTGAATAACGTTCCTCGAGAAGTGGTTGATCATCGTGGTTTGGTTTATCGCAAGGAAGATGGCGGTCAGCAGAGCTGGAACGAACTTGGAGAGTTGCCGGCAGCATTCACAATTGAACCCTGGCCGGGCAACTACCATATCTGGAAAAACGATACCTGGCAGTTCGACGCTGAGTCACAGTTGAGCGACCTCAAGGCCCAGGTTTTGGTCCAGCGGGATGCTCTTCTTCGCGAAGCAGTTCTGCGTATAGCCCCCCTGCAATACGCCGAAGACATCGGCGATGCGAGCGACCAGGAACAACTGGCGCTGATGGAATGGAAGCTCTATAGCGTTGAATTGAATCGTATCCAGCATCAGGTCGGTTTTCCAATCGATATCAAGTGGCCTGCCATGCCTGAGCCTGCCACTTAAGCCACCTAGGGTAAGTCATCAAAACTTCCTTAATTTATCGTGCCACTGCGCATTAACGGTGAGGCTTTGTATCGCCTTCATTTTGATCGCAGGTCAGTCAGGAGCGAAAAGTTGGATTATCCAAAAAGTGTGCCCAGTGCAGGCCTGGTGAATGGCCGGTTCGTAGATGAAGATCCCTTGACAGGTACGCCGGGATCACTGATCCCCGCCAGTTGGGGTAATGGCGTCACGCAAGAGTTGCTTAATGTTATTCAAGCCGCCGGAATAGCGCCGTCGGAAGACATTTACAATCAATTGCTCATGGCTTTAAGGGGTAGTGGATTGTTCCTGACTGCCCCGCAATTCAATAATGATAAAGCCGTTGCGACCACGGAGTTTGTGGTTCGCAGTGGAGTGCAATATGCCGGGTTCAATGTTTATAGCAGCAGCGCCTCACTGACACTCTCGGATGTGGGGGGCGTTGTCAGTTTTGCTAGCAATACGCCGGTCACCGCCAAACTGCCGGTTACGACGGGAATCCTGCATGGCGCCACACTCAAGATTGTCAATGCAGGGACTGGAGTTGTAACTGTTTCGACGGTGTCCGCTGCTGATGTCCTAGGCGCGTCGAATGGAGCGCAGGGGCCGATCAGTATTGGATTTGGCGAGACAGCGGAGTTCATCAAAATCAATAGCCAATGGCGTTTGATAGGCGGAACCGTGGCGTTGAAGTATTCGGCCATGTCCTCGTCATCGTTGCAGCCCAATGGTTGGAAACGAATTCCCGATACTACGAGCCCAACAGGCTACGTTATCGAGCAATGGGGAGTTTCCTCCAGTGGCGCCGATGCCAACGGGGTTCTCGTAACGTTCCCGATGTCGTTCCCCAATGCGGTGAGGAATATTGTGGTGACGGACGGGGGACCCACCTGTGCTTCATTTGGAGTGTCCATCGGTTCGCTGAGCCAGTTCAGACTTTATGGGCGGGACTATAACGGAGCCTATTCAAATTGGACTGGGGTGTGGCGCGCGGTCGGCTATTGATAGAGGAATGAATATGTTGATTTTTTATGCTCCGTCCACGGGGGGCTTTTATAACTCCGTTGACCATTTTAAAAACTTTCCGGAGGATGCGATTGAAATCTCCGAGGAGGTCTACCGAGAGTTGTTTGCAGCGCCCTTTTTAAATAAATGTATCGAGCCGGACGTTAGGGGGCGACCGGTGCTTTCGGATCTACCGGTTGATAGGTCTGCGCTACAAGTGGCCAGCGAAAAAAGTTGGCGTGATGCGCAGCTCTCCATTACGGACCGCCTGGTAATCCGGGATCGCGACGAAATGGATGACGGAGGCGCTACAACTCTGGACCAGACGCAATACACAGAACTCCAGGCTTATCGCCGTGACCTCAGGGACTGGCCGCAGGATGAGTTTTTCCCTGCTGCTGGACATCGTCCAGTCGCGCCGCCCTGGCTGGCCAAGCACCTTCAATAACCCTGTTTTCGATGGTCTGAGTATGGATGTTACCCAACAGCAACTCATCAAAATCATGCCCAACGCCCGCTCCCATGCGGGCGTTTTTGTTTCCGCGCTTAACAACGCTATGGCCCACCACCATATAGACACGCCTAAACGCATCGCCGCATTTCTAGCACAGGTCGGTCATGAATCCGGGCAACTGCGCTACGTACGCGAGCTCGGCAGTGATCAATATCTCAGCAAATACGACACAGGATCGTTGGCCGCTCGCCTGGGCAATACGCCCCAGGCCGACGGTGACGGTCAGAAGTATCGTGGTCGCGGACTGATTCAAATGACCGGCCACGACAACTATCTACGTTGCAGTCTCGGCCTGTTTGGTGATGAACGTCTGCTGGCGTTGCCGGAGCTGCTGGAGCAACCGCAATGGGCCGCGGAGTCCGCTGCATGGTTCTGGGAGCAAAACGGCTTGAACGAACTGGCCGACCGCGATCAGTTCAACACCATCACCCGCCGTATCAACGGCGGTTTGAACGGGTTGGAGGATCGCCTGCAACTCTGGGAACGGGCGAGGGCGGTGTTATGTCAGCCTTCGACCTGATGCCATTTTCTTCCCGCACCCTCGTTGTCCTGATGTTGCTGGCGCTGTTGGCGGGTGGCCCGGCGGCGCTGGCATGGCGGGTCCAGGATTGGCGTTATGGCCAACAACTGGCGCAACTGGCGCAGTCCCAGGCCACAACGCTGAATCAAATAACCCAGGCGACTGCCTTGCAACAAAAGGCCGAGCACGACAAACGCCTGGCCCTGGAACAGCAACTGGCCGCCAGCGAACAAACCCATTACCGAGCCTTGAGCGATGCCCAACGTGACCAGGATCGCCTGCGCGATCGCCTTGCTACTGCCGATGTCCGGCTGTCAGTCCTCCTCGACGCCGATGATGTTGCCGCCGGCTGTGCAGTGCCTGCCACCACCAGCGCCAGCGGCGTGGTTCATGGAGGCGCGAGAGCCCGACTTGACCCGGCGCATGCTCAACGAATTATCGCCATCACCGACGCCGGTGATCGCGGATTGATTGCCTTGCAGGCCTGTCAGGCCTATATCAGAGCGCTGGGTCGGTGATCCGGCGAGCCTTGCAAGCTTCGGCTGCTCGTGTACGGTAGGCCCCATTGCGTCGAATCAGGAGAGCATCATGGACGACATTACCGAACTGGCCGCTGAACTGGGCAGGCGCCTGCAGGTGCTCAATGCCCATGTGACCACGGCCGAGTCCTGCACCGGCGGCGGGATTGCCGAGGCAATCACCCGGATTCCCGGGAGTTCGGCCTGGTTCGAGGCCGGTTTCGTCACCTATTCCAATCGCCAGAAAACCCAGCAATTGAACGTGCCGGCCGAATTGTTCGAGACGGTGGGGGCGGTCAGCCGCGAGGTGGTCGAGGCCATGGTGCGGGGTGCCCAGCACAAGAGCCTGGCGCGTTTTGCCGTGGCAGTCAGCGGCGTGGCGGGGCCGGACGGTGGTTCGCCGAACAAACCGGTGGGCACGGTGTGGCTGGCCTGGGGCGTTGGCGAAACCCTCATCAGCGAGCAGCGATTCTTTCCGGGCAACCGCGACGAGGTCCGCCGACAAACGGTGAAGGCCGCGCTAGAGGGGCTGTTGCAGCATGCCGCTGGAGAAATCTCAAATCAGGGGTAGGCGATCCTCAATCGCTGTGGAATAATACTGGCTACTTATACAGGTGTTGGCCGTCAGGCCTTATTGATTACGTGAGGACTTTAATGGACGACAACAAGAAGAAAGCCTTGGCTGCGGCCTTGGGTCAGATCGAACGTCAATTCGGCAAGGGTGCCGTAATGCGTATGGGCGATCAGGACCGTCAGGCTATTCCTTCCATCTCCACCGGCTCCCTGGGCCTGGACATCGCACTCGGCATCGGCGGCCTGCCAAAAGGCCGTATCGTTGAAATCTACGGTCCTGAGTCGTCCGGTAAAACCACATTGACCTTGTCCGTGATCGCCCAGGCCCAAAAAGCCGGCGCGACCTGCGCCTTCGTCGACGCCGAACACGCTCTGGACCCGGAATACGCCGGCAAACTGGGGGTCAACGTCGATGACCTGCTGGTTTCCCAGCCGGACACCGGTGAGCAGGCCCTGGAAATCACCGACATGCTGGTGCGTTCCAATGCGGTGGACGTGATCATCGTCGACTCCGTGGCGGCGCTGGTACCCAAAGCTGAAATCGAAGGTGAAATGGGCGACATGCACGTGGGCCTCCAGGCTCGCCTGATGTCCCAGGCCCTGCGCAAGATCACCGGTAACATCAAGAACGCCAACTGCCTGGTGATCTTCATCAACCAGATCCGTATGAAGATCGGCGTGATGTTCGGCAGCCCGGAAACCACCACCGGTGGTAACGCGCTGAAGTTCTACGCCTCGGTCCGCCTGGACATCCGCCGTACTGGCGCGGTGAAAGAAGGTGATGAGGTTGTCGGCAGCGAAACCCGCGTCAAGGTCGTGAAGAACAAGGTGGCTTCGCCGTTCCGCCAGGCCGAGTTCCAGATTCTTTATGGCAAGGGCATCTACCTCAATGGCGAGATGATCGACCTGGGTGTGTTGCACGGTTTCGTCGAAAAATCCGGCGCCTGGTATGCCTACAACGGCACCAAGATCGGTCAGGGCAAGGCCAACTCGGCCAAGTTCCTGGCGGACAACCCGGAAGTTGCTGCGGCCCTCGAGAAGCAATTGCGCGACAAACTGCTGAGCCCAGTGGCAGACGTCAAGTCAGTGGCTAACCGCGAGACTGCAGATGACCTGGCTGACGCTGACATCTGATTGATTCGATGACCGTCGTACTCGATACCCTCGTCGCGGTGCGACGAACCGCGATGGACCTGCTCGCCAGGCGCGAGCACGGTCGGGTCGAGCTGACGCGTAAGTTGCGTCAGCGCGGTGCTCCCGATGAGTTGATCGACACGGCTCTTGACCGTTTGACGGAAGAGGGCCTGTTATCGGAAACCCGCTACCTTGAGAGTTTTGTCTCTTATCGGGCCCGCTCCGGTTATGGTCCGTTACGAATTCGTGAGGAACTCGGCCAACGGGGCTTGCAACGCCCGGATATCGAACTGGCCCTGCGCGAAAGTGGTATCGATTGGCAGGAGCAACTGGCAGACACCTGGCGTCGCAAATTCTCAGGGCATTTGCCCATCGATGCACGAGAGCGTGCCAAGCAAGGGCGTTTCCTGGCGTATCGAGGGTACTCCATGGAAATGATCAACCGTTTGTTCAGCGGCCGCAGTATGGATGATTGAACAAAAACGGCCCGCTATTTCGATAGCGGGCCGTTTTTTTATGGTCTCAGGTTACCTTGATCGGCTCCCAGGTGAGGGGGCGAGGTTCGGGTGTGGGCTGGGCCCAGTTTTCCGGCAGGTTGATGTAGTCCACCAGTTCCCTCAGACGACCGTGATCGCGGGCGTTGAAGGTAAACGCCAGTCGGGTCAAATGACTGAACTGGGCTTCGTCGTGCTCCTCGCCACTGTAGTCATGTTGATGAAAACAGTCGCTCAGGCAGAGGTCGGCAAATGCCACCTGCATCTGCTGCAGCGCCTGTTCATTGAGCTTGTGATTCATACGGATCACGAACTGGTGCTTGAGCCAGCGGCTGGAGTGGAAATTGCGGTAGAACTGGTTGATCTCTTCCACGGCCTCTTCGGCGTTGTACACCAGGCGCATCAGTTTCATGTCTGTGGGCAGGATGTAGCGGTTTTCCTCCAACTGCTCGCGGATGAAGTTCAGGGCGCCTTGCCAGAACTTGCCCCCAGGGACGTCCAGCAATACCACAGGTACCAGAGGGCTCTTGCCAGTTTGCACCAGCGTCAGGACTTCCAACGCTTCGTCAAGGGTGCCAAAACCACCGGGGCAGAGCACCAGTGCGTCGGCCTCCTTGACGAAGAACAGTTTGCGGGTGAAGAAGAAGTGGAATGGCAGCAGGTTCGACGTGCCTTCGACGGTCGGGTTTGCGTGCTGTTCGAAGGGTAGGGTGATATTGAACCCAAGGCTGTGCTCCCGTCCCGCACCTTCATGAGCTGCAGCCATGATGCCACCGCCGGCACCGGTGATGACCATCATGTCCGAACGGGCCAGGGCCGCCCCCAGCTCTCGAGCCAAGCCATACAGTGGGTGTTCGATGGGGGTGCGGGCCGAGCCGAAGACTGTGACCTTGCGTCGGCCCTTGAACTGTTCGAGCGTGCGGAACGCATGTTCCAGTTCCCGCAGTGCCTGCAGGGTGATCTTGGCATTCCAGCGATTGTGGTCTTCCTGGGCCATGCGCAGCACGGTCAGGATCATGTCACGGTAGATGGGGAGGTTGGGGCTGTTGGGGGAGACCAGGTTGAGTTGCTCTTCGACCTTGCGTGTGAGGTCGTGGCCATGGTTCTCAAAATGACGACTGAGCAGGTCATTCGGTTTATAAGGCATTCAACTTCTCCTTCTTAACAGAACCCCGGCCCGAACGAGAGATTCATCGGGGCCACGACACTCCATGTGTCGTTGTCATGGACGTTCGACTTGGCTCGACGCGGTCTGCAGCAAAGCGATCAAGCCATCCAACAGGTTCCGTTTTTCCCTTGGATAAAAAACAACCACACGGCAAGGTGCTGGCAGGGCAGCCTCGTTCTGCCCGATGACAAAAGATACTTCTGAATCTAGCTGATCTTCGCAGTCTTGATCATGGCGCTCAAAAGTGACCGTTGGCAACCGCTGTAACATCCCACCGCTCGTCAGATTAGCGACTGGCTACGTGCCGCTCTGATTTACTGATAACAAGCGTGCCAATGCAATTCGGCGTTCAGGGCTGGGCGCCACGCGATGGACTGATGTGGATAGGGCATGGAGGCGGGAGAGATGAACAGGGTAACTCTGGAACTCGACAGGCAGTTATACCTGACGTTGTTGGAAGCGGCTCAGGCCAATCAGGTAAGTCTTGAAGAGGAATGCTGCCGACGGCTGGAAGGCCGGACCTGGCGCTCGCGTTATTTGCAGGCGCTGGTGGCGGAACTGCGCGCCGACGATGAGCAGCGGCGCGCACGCTCGGGTTGATTACTTCTTGGTCTTGGCCGGTTTCGGGCAGTCCGATTCCTGGAAGCGTTCGGTCGCGACCGGGCGGTTGGTTTTAACTTCGGTGAACTCGTAGCGCATGGTTGCGCCCTTGGCCATCAGCTTGCGGAAGCCTGGATTGGTGCACACCGTGGAGCCCAACTGAAAATACACGGCCTTGGGGTCAGCGCGCATTTTCTGGGCATGGCTGCTTTGTACGCTCAGGTGATTGATCAGCTCGGTGCCTTCGACGGTATAACCCTGGTCGAGAATGTCTTCATTGATCGCCCGTGGCGTACCAATGCTGCTTTGCGTGGCCACGTTCTGCAACATCTTGTTCAGTTCGAGTTCTTTCAGCGAGGCAGCCTGAGCGCTGAGGGACGTCGCCAGCAAAACGGCAACGGTAGGGACGATAAGGCGCAGCATGAAACTCTCCTGGTTCAGTGACTGGTGGTTCGACCGATCACATGACTGTGCGTTCAGTGGCGGGAAATTATAGGGGAGCCTGGGCGAGCGGTACAGGCTTGCAGGCTCTGGTAGACTGCCGGCCTTCATTGCCTTGCCCGAGTGTTGTTTGTGAGTTTTCCTGTCTGTCGGCGTCGCCCACGATGAAACATGCCCCTAACGCCGTAGCTCGCCTGCGCGACCAGCGCATCGATGAAGGTATCAAGCCGATCCAGGCCCGTGGCTGGCGTGCGCCCCGTTGCAGCGCTTGCCGGGTGATCGAGAGCCATTGCCTGTGCGCCTGGCGACCGAGCGTCGAGACCCGTTCCGGGGTTTGCCTGATCATGACCAACAAGGAAGTGTTCAAGCCGAGCAACACCGGTTGGCTGATTGCCGACGTGGTGCGCGACAATCACGCGTTCATCTGGTCGCGTACCGAAGTCGACGAGCAACTGCTGGCGCTGCTCAATGACCCGCAATGGCAGCCGTATCTGGTGTTTCCCGGTGAATACGTCGAGCCGTCGCGGGTCACCCACACAGTCGATCTCGAGCATGGCAAGCGTCCGCTGTTCATTCTACTGGACGCGACCTGGACGGAGGCGCGCAAGATTTTCCGCAAAAGCCCGTACTTTGATCGCTTGCCGATCCTCAGCCTGCTGCCCGACAAGCTGTCGCGCTATCGCTTGCGCCGTTCTACCCGCAGTGAGCACCTGTGCACCGCCGAAGTGGCGGCGTTGTGTCTGGAGCTGGCAGGGGACAGCGACGCGGCCTCGGCCCTGGATGCCTATTTCGATGTGTTCAGCCAGCACTACCTGGGCGCCAAATGCCAGCAGGAGCTGAATGTATCGACCCCGGCTCACGCCGAGTTGCAACCCTTTATCCGTAAGGCGCACGCAGTATTGGCCCAATAGTGGCCCATACTGCACACGGTACCGGCCGTGCTGCTTGACCACCCCGGCTTCGCTGGGCATGCTTGGCGCCGACCAGGGTGCGGCCCAAGTTTGAGACGCTGTGTTTGGCGTTGAACCTGCCCCTGTGGATATCGCTGTTTGGCGGTGTCTTGAGTTGTTTTGGCGAGGCGCGAATGCATCGGGCCTGCCATTAAAAAACAGGATCATTTTAAAAATGGCCACATACGAAATCCTGATTGCCGATGACCACCCGCTCTTTCGCAGTGCGTTGCGTCAGGCAGTGACCCTGGGCCTGGGCCCGGATGTCCGGCTGACGGAGGTGGCCAGTATCGCGGAGCTGGAAGCCCGCTTGACCGAAAAGGCCGACTGGGACCTGGTACTGCTGGACTTGAACATGCCGGGTGCATACGGTTTTTCAGGATTGGTGCTGTTACGTGGCCAATATCCGCAGATCCCCGTGGTGATGGTTTCGGCCCAGGAAGAAGCTTCGGTGATGGTCAAGGCCCGCGAATTTGGCGCCAGTGGATTCATTCCTAAATCCAGCTCCTTGGAAAATATCCAGCAGGCGGTGAAAACCGTGCTCAATGGCGACGTATCCTGGCCGCCCCAGGCGTTCGAAGCGGTCAGCGTATCCGCGGAAGCCAAGGCCGCCAGCGAAGGCCTGGCCAGCCTCACGCCGCAGCAGTTCCGGGTGTTGACCATGGTCTGCGAAGGCTTGCTGAACAAGCAGATCGCCTACGAGCTGAACGTTTCGGAAGCCACCATCAAGGCCCATGTCACGGCGATTTTTCGTAAGCTGAATGTGCGAACCCGGACCCAGGCGGCCTTGCTGTTGCAACAACTTGAGTCAATTTCACCGCAGCCTTAGTGCGTTTGTTCACGCTTTTTTGACTGGGTTTGAATTAGCTTCTCCACTCCTTTCGATCAGTTGCCTACTCTATGTCACCTTTTAAAGGCCAAACCGGCCTGAAACGCATCCTCAATGCCTCTGGCTATTCCTTGGACGGGCTGCGTGCCGCTTTTGTCGGCGAAGCAGCGTTCCGCCAGCTGGTCCTGCTCAACGTTGTCCTGGTTCCGTTGTCGTTCTTTCTGAATGTCAGCCGTGTCGAGCAGGCGCTGCTGATTGCGGTCTGCCTGCTGGCGCTGATCGTGGAGTTGCTCAACTCGGCGGTGGAGGCGGCTATCGACCGCATCTCCCTGGAATTGCACCCATTGTCGAAAAACGCCAAGGACATGGGCAGTGCTGCCCAACTCGTCGCCCTGACGATGATTGCGTTGGTGTGGGGCGTGATTTTGCTTTAACCCATCAGGCTATGGCCGGCAGCACGATTTCGTCGCTGCGCTGCACCCCGGCGGTGAAGGCTCGGCACAGTTCGAGGAATTCGCGCATGGCCGATGTCTGATATTTCTGTTTATGCCAGATGAAATAAAACTGCCGCGCCAGGTCCATGTCCGGGGTTTCCACCGCGACAAGGCTGCCGCGGCGGAAGGCGTCGCGCAGGGCCAGGCGTGAGATGCAGCCGATCCCCAAGCCCGACTCCACGGCTCGCTTGATGGCTTCGGTGTGTTCCAGCTCCAGGCGGATGTTCAGCGCGCTGCGATGGTGGCGCATGGCTTGGTCGAAGGTCAGGCGTGTGCCGGAACCTTGTTCCCGGAGAATCCACGCTTCATGAGTCAGTTCCTCCATGGTCGCGTGGCCGCGCTTGGCCAGCGGGTGTTGCGGTGCGCAGAACACCACCAGTTCGTCCTCGACCCAGCTTTGCACCTCGATGTCCGGATGGCTGCAGTCACCTTCGATTAGACCCAGATCAATTTCATAGTGGGCAACCTGGTGCACGATATTGGCAGTGTTCTGCACGTGCAGCTTCACTTGGCTTTCCGGATGGCGCTGCATGAAGCCGCCGATCAACAGGGTCGCCAGGTAATTGCCGATGGTCAGCGTGGCTCCGACCGCCAGTGAGCCGAAACCGGACTTGCCATTGAGCAGGTCTTCGATCTCCTTGGCCTGGTCCAGCAGCGCCACGGCCTGGGGCAACAGCTGTTTGCCCAGGGCGTTGAGGCTCAGGCGTTTGCCGGCGCGGTCGAACAACTGGCAACTGGATTGGCGCTCCAGTTCGGTGATGGAGGTGCTGGCGGCCGACTGTGACAGATTGAGCAGACCCGCAGCACGGGACACACTCTCTTGCTGAGCGACGGCGACGAAGACTTGAAGTTGACGGAGAGTAAATCGCATATCGATATAACCGATAACCCTTATCTTAATAATCCATTTAACAGATATTGTCGCCGCCATTAGAATGCGATGCAATTGCGCAAATTAACGACGCAGGCATCATTCCCCAGGAGTCACCGTACATGAGCAACATGAACCACGAGCGTGTCCTCAGTGTTCATCACTGGAACGACACTCTGTTCAGCTTCAAGTGCACCCGCGATCCGGGCCTGCGCTTTGAGAACGGCCAGTTCGTGATGATCGGCCTGCAACAGCCCAACGGCCGCCCGCTCATGCGCGCTTACTCGATTGCCAGCCCGAACTGGGAAGAGCATCTGGAGTTCTTCAGCATCAAGGTACCTGACGGTCCGCTGACTTCCCAGTTGCAACACCTGAAGGAAGGCGACGAGATCATCATCAGCAAGAAGCCTACAGGCACGCTGGTGTTGGACGACCTCAAGCCTGGCAAGCATTTGTACCTGCTCAGCACCGGCACCGGCCTGGCGCCGTTCATGAGCGTTATCCAGGATCCGGAAACCTACGAGCGTTTCGAAAAAGTGATCCTGTGCCACGGCGTGCGTTACGTCAACGAAGTCGCCTACCGCGAATTCATCACCGAGCACTTGCCGCAGAACGAGTTCTTCGGCGAAGCGCTGCGTGAAAAGCTGATCTACTACCCGACCGTGACACGCGAACCGTTCGAGAACGAAGGCCGCCTGACCGACCTGATGCGCAGCGGCAAGCTGTTCCGCGACATCGGCCTGCCGCCGATCAACCCGCAGGACGACCGCGCCATGTTGTGCGGCAGCCCGAGCATGCTCGACGAGACCAGCGAAGTGCTCAACAGCTTCGGCCTGACCGTTTCGCCGCGTATGCGTGAGCCGGGTGACTACCTGATCGAGCGGGCGTTTGTAGAGAAGTAAGCTGTATTTGTGGCGACTGATAGTAGATCGCCATCGCGAGCAAGCTCGCTCCCACAGGGTTTGTGTTCAGTCATATCTTGTGAGCAACCCAGATCAAGTATGGGAGCGAGCGTGCTCGCGATGGCAGCGACTCGATCCAACAGTTAGCCCACAAAAAAGCCCGCGCCGCCTGATGAAGGCCGCGCGGGCTTTTTCGTTTCCGGGTTTTATTTAACCGCAGGAACGACTTCCAACACCCGGATCAACCCCGGCTGCGGGTAATGCCAGCGAACGTCCAGGTCCCAGAACTGCGCGCCGTATTCCCGCTCGGCTGTAGGAATCTGGTACGCCGGGCGTGGGTCTTGGGCCAGGCACTGTTCGATCAACTCCACCAAGGGCTCTTGCAGGCGCGAGGCGTGCTCTTGGGCTTGCAGCAGGGCGGTATCCGCCCATTGCACAGGGATCAGCTCAGGCGCGGCACTGGCGATGTTGTTGGACGCCGAATCGATGATGTCGGCGTAGGGGACGTAGGGTTTGATGTCCAGCACAGGCGTGCCATCCAGCAAATCGATGCCCGAGATCCACAGGCGTGCGGCTTCGACCCGTTCCAGCTTCACCACCGACTGGCCGATGCCGTTGGGACGGTGGGTGGCGCGGGTGGCGAATACCCCCATGGACTTATTGCCGCCCAGGCGCGGCGGACGGACTTTCAAGCGTGGCTTGTCTTCCAGGGCCTGATGGAACAGAAATAGCAGCCAGATGTGACTGACCTGCTCCAACCCCTGTACCGCATCACCCTGGTCGAACGGCGCCACCAGTTCCAGCACGCCGCGCGCGGCCGGGGCCAGTTGCGGTTGGCGGGGGATGGCGAACTTCTCCTTGAAGCAGGAGCGAACGAAGCCGATGGGGGAGACGTTGTAGGTCATGGGTTGGGATCGAAAAGAGGTAGATGGGATGATAGTAGATCGATCGTCCCCCACGCTCTGCGTGGGAGCGCCTCTAGTGACGCTCCGCGTTACGCTTTTGGGGACGCGGAGCGTCCCTGGCTGCGTTCCCACGCAGAGCGTGGGAACGATCAGGGCGACCAGGGGAAGTCAGCCGCGCACGCGCAGCGTCAGGCCCTTGAGGAAGTTGCGCAGCAACTGGTCGCCACACGGGCGGTAGTTGGTATGCCCGAATTTGCGGAACAGCGCGCTCAGTTCCGGCTTGGACACCGGGAATTCGGCGGCCTTGAGAATGGCGTGCATGTCGTCTTCCTTCAACTCGAAGGCCACCCGCAGCTTCTTGAGGATGATGTTGTTGGTCACCGGCACCTCGATTGGCTGCGGCGGACGGCTTTCGTCCTTGCCACGCTTGAAGATCACCAGGCCATCGAGAAAATGCGCCATGACCTCGTCAGGACAGAACACGAAGCCTTCTTCCTCGTCTTTCTTGAGGTAGCCCGTCAGGTCCGCCAGAGAGACGTCCAGGCCACCCAGCTTGATGATCTCGATGACTTTCTTGTCGCTGATGTCGAGCATGTAGCGCACGCTGCGCAGTACGTCGTTGTGAATCATGTGTGCAATCCTGATCAATCGGCAATGGGCGCCCCAGCTCGGTGCGGCGCCGGAAAATTAGAATTTCTCTTTGGTGGACAGGTAGCGCCACTGGCCCAGCGGCACCTTGCCGATGGACACGCCGCCGATGCGAATGCGGCGAATGGCGACCACCTTGAGGCCGACCGCCTGGCAAAACAGCGCGATTACGCCCGGTTGCGGGTTTTTCATGGCAAAGCGCAAGCGGTTCTCGTTCTGCCAACTGGCCTTGACCGCTGGCAGCTCCTTGCCCTTGTAGGTCAGGCCATGGTTCAGGCGGTTGAGACCATGGGCGACCATTTCGCCTTCAACTTCGACCACGTATTCCTGCTCGATCTTGGCGGCGTCGGCGGTGAGCTTGCGCAAGATCTTCCAGTCCTGGGTGAACACCAGCAGCCCGCTGGCGTTGGCCTGCAAGTCGGCACTGGCGGTCAGGCGCAGGAAGTGGCCCTTGAGCGGTCGCTTGCCGAAGCGGTGTTCGTCGCTCAGGGTCTGTGGCCCAAGGGAGGCCATCGCGGTGTCCACATCCATGCCCGCCGGGACGTTCAGCAGGAGAGTCACCGGCTCCGGTGCTGTGGCCTTGGCCTCGGGGTCGAGTTCGACTTTCTGGGTAGTGACCTTGAACTGCGGTTCATCGATCACTTCGCCATCCACGGTGACCCAGCCGCCCTCAATGAACAACTCAGCCTCCCGACGGGAACAGCCGACGAGTTCGATGAGGCGTTTGGAGAGACGAATCGGGTCAGTCATGACAGGGCCGTAACAAAAAGAGGGTGGGCATTGTACCTGCCTGGCGCCGGTTAATCGCGGGTCCATTTGCCTCGTGTGGCTTTTAGCCGCGTCGGGCCTTCAGGTCGGGCTGTTTGTAGCGCATGTGCAACAGGGGGTAAGGCTGGTTCATGCCGTCCCGCGCCGAACGCCCAACCACTTCGAACCCCTGCTTGAGGTAGAAACCCAGGGCCTGTGGGTTCTGTTCGTTGACGTCCAGTTGATCGGCATTCAGGTGTTCCATGGCGTAGCGCAGCAGTTGCTTGCCCAGGCCCTGGCCACGGTGTTGCGGGTCAATGAAGAGCATCTCGATCTTGCCGGCCGCGACGCCGGCGAAACCGGTGATCCGCTGGCGAGTGTCGCGGGTGCAAATGAGCATCACCGCATCAAGGTAACGGTTGAGCACGAGGTTTTTCAGCAGCTCGATATAGCTGTCCGGCAGAAAGTCGTGGGTGGCCCGCACCGAAGCCTCCCAGACGCGGGTCAGTTCCTGGTAATCGCTGGATTTCGGTGTGTGGATGACCGAATGCTGGCGCATGTCCGCCTGTTCCTTGTGCTGAATATCTCCATACGATAGCCGTAAAAAAGCCCCGCATCTTGTCGCAAGGCAGGGCTTTTTAATTTTTCGAGGTGGGCGAGTTAATGGCTGTAAGCACGGAACTGTGGCGAGGGGATAAATCCCCTCGCCACAAAGAGCGGCTGTGGCATGTCCAGATCAACCGATCTGTTCAGCCCACAAATCGTACTCGTCGGCGTCGGTCACTTTGCACCAGACCTTGTCGCCCGGCTTGAGGTTGCTGCCGTTGTCGATGAACACGTTGCCGTCGATTTCCGGGGCGTCGAAGAAGCAACGACCCACGGCGCCTTGCTCGTCCACTTCATCCACCAGCACTTCGATTTCGCGGCCGATGCGCATTTGCAGGCGAGCCGAGCTGATGGCTTGCTGGTGCGCCATGAAGCGGTCCCAACGGTCCTGCTTGACGTCGTCCGGCACCACGTCCAGGTCCAGGTCGTTGGCCGGTGCGCCTTCGACAGGGGAGTACTGGAAGCAGCCGACGCGGTCGAGCTGGGCTTCGGTCAGCCAATCCAACAGGTACTGGAAGTCTTCTTCGGTTTCACCGGGGAAGCCAACGATGAAGGTCGAACGGATGATCAGGTCCGGGCAGATTTCACGCCAGTTCTTGATGCGGGCCAGGGTCTTGTCTTCGAACGCCGGGCGCTTCATGGCCTTGAGGACCTTCGGGCTGGCGTGCTGGAACGGGATGTCCAGGTACGGCAGGATCTTGCCAGCGGCCATCAGTGGGATCAGTTCGTCGACATGCGGGTACGGGTAGACGTAATGCAGGCGGACCCAGACGCCGAGGGTGCTGAGGGCCTCGCACAGTTCGGTCATGCGGGTTTTCACCGGCGCGCCGTTCCAGAAACCGGTGCGGTATTTCACGTCGACGCCATAGGCGCTGGTGTCCTGGGAGATCACCAGCAGTTCCTTGACACCGGCCTTGACCAGGCGCTGGGCCTCGTCGAGCACATCGCCCACCGGGCGGCTTACCAGTTTGCCGCGCATCGACGGGATGATGCAGAAGCTGCAGCTGTGGTTGCAGCCTTCGGAAATCTTCAGGTAGGCGTAGTGGCGCGGGGTCAGCTTGATACCTTGTGGCGGCACCAGGTCGATCAGCGGGTTGTGGTCCTGACGCGGTGGCACCACCTCGTGCACGGCGTTGACCACCTGTTCGTACTGCTGCGGACCGGTCACGGACAATACGCTGGGGTGCACGTTGCGGATGTTGCCTTCTTCCACACCCATGCAGCCGGTGACGATGACCTTGCCGTTTTCCTTGATGGCTTCGCCGATCACTTCCAGGGACTCGGCCTTGGCCGAATCGATGAAGCCACAGGTGTTGACCACCACCACGTCGGCGTCCTGATAGGTGGACACAACGTCATAGCCTTCCATGCGCAGTTGGGTCAGGATGCGCTCGGAGTCGACCAGAGCCTTCGGGCAACCCAGGGATACGAAGCCAACCTTCGGATTGGCTGGCGCGGTAGTGGTGGACATGTCTAACCTCGGTGTAAGGGGGATCGTCTCTTGCCGAGACAGGGCGCCTGGCGCGCCTCTGATCAAAAAGTGCGCAATTCTATCTGTGGCTGGGCTGCTTGACCAGCTTTATACCGGGAAATACGACGAGTGCTGCGTTATGCTTCGCGCCTTTGCGGCCAACTGAAAACTCACAGTCAATCAATCGTCTGTAACAGGAAGTTAGGCGGCACAGGTGCAAGGTTAAGCGTAGTGCTTCTTTCCAAGAAGCCGGATCAGGTAACGGGAGTGTTGGATGGAGCAGGCAGAGAGTCAGGCGTCGGGTGCTGCGCGTGGTGCGGCCAAGCCAATAAGCATGTTGGTGGCAGCGGCCGGGGTGGTTTATGGAGACATTGGCACCAGCCCCTTGTACACCATCAAGGAAGTGTTTTCCGGCCAATATGGCGTGCAAGTCAACCATGACGGCGTGTTCGGAATCCTGGCGCTGATCTTCTGGTCGCTGGTCTGGGTGGTCTCGATCAAATACGTGCTGTTCATCCTGCGGGCCGACAACCAGGGCGAGGGCGGCATCATGTCGCTGACGGCACTGGCCCGGCGGGCGTCAGCTTCCTATCCCAGGCTGCGCACTGTGCTGGTGATTCTCGGACTGATCGGTGCCTCGCTGTTTTATGGCGACAGCATGATCACCCCGGCAATTTCCGTGTTGTCAGCGGTAGAGGGGCTGGAGGTGGCCTTTGATGGTCTGGAGCACTGGGTCGTGCCCATGTCGCTGGTGATTCTGGTGGGGCTTTTTCTGATCCAGAAGCACGGAACCGACCGGATCGGTAAATTGTTCGGGCCAGTGATGGTGTTGTGGTTCGTGGTTCTTGGGGGCTTGGGCATCCACGGCATTGTTCAACATCCAGAAGTGCTCAACGCCTTGAATCCGGCCTGGGGCGTGCGCTTTTTTATTGTCCATCCGGGGGTAGGCGTCGCCATTCTGGGCGCTGTGGTATTGGCTTTGACCGGCGCTGAGGCCTTGTATGCGGACATGGGCCACTTCGGTCGCAAACCGATTGCGCGGGCTTGGTTCGCCCTCGTACTGCCAGGGCTGGTGCTCAATTACTTCGGCCAGGGCGCCTTGCTGTTGGAGAATCCGGAGGCCGCGCGCAATCCGTTCTATCTGTTAGCGCCGGACTGGGCACTGATACCCCTTGTGGTGCTCTCGACCCTCGCCACCGTGATTGCCTCGCAAGCAGTGATTTCCGGCGCGTTCTCGTTGACACGACAGGCCATCCAGCTCGGTTATATTCCGCGCATGCATATCCAGCACACCTCCAGCGCCGAGCAGGGGCAGATCTACATTGGTGCAGTGAACTGGGCGTTGATGGTGGGTGTGATTCTGTTGGTGCTCGGCTTCGAGTCGTCCGGTGCCTTGGCGTCGGCCTATGGGGTGGCGGTGACCGGAACCATGCTGATTACCAGCATTCTGGTGTCGGCGGTGGCGTTGCTACTGTGGAAATGGCCGCCCCTGCTGACGGTGCCGCTGCTGGTAGGGTTTCTATTGGTGGATGGCTTGTTCTTCGCTGCCAACGTACCGAAAATTGTGCAGGGCGGTGCGTTTCCGGTGCTGGCGGGAATCGTGCTGTTCGTTCTGATGACCACCTGGAAGCGTGGCAAGGAATTGCTGGTGGATCGATTGGACGAAGGCGCGTTGCCGCTGCCGATCTTCATCAGCAGTATTCGCGTACAACCACCCCATCGCGTACAGGGCACCGCCGTGTTCCTGACCGCACGTCCGGACGCCGTGCCCCATGCGCTATTGCACAACCTGCTGCACAACCAGGTGTTGCATGAGCAAGTGGTGCTGCTGACGGTGGTATACGAAGACATCCCCCGGGTACCGCCGCAACGGCGTTTCGAGGTGGATGCCTACGGCGAAGGTTTCTTCCGGGTGATCCTGCACTTCGGTTTTACCGACGAGCCGGACGTTCCGCAGGCGCTCAAGCTCTGCCATCTGGATGACCTGGACTTCAGTCCGATGCGCACCACCTACTTCCTCAGTCGCGAGACCGTCATTGCCTCCAAGCTTGAGGGCATGGCCCGCTGGCGCGAGATACTGTTCGCCTTCATGCTGAAGAACGCCAATGGCAATTTGCGCTTCTTCAATCTGCCGCTGAACCGGGTGATTGAGTTGGGAACGCAGGTCGAAATGTAAGTCTGGGCAAAAAGCCCTCGTTGCCTGGTGGTGACGGGGGCTTTTTTGTGGGTGGTACGAATACTGATGCCAGAGTGAAGCCCTTGTGGGAGCGAGCTTGCTCGCGATAGCTGTGGGTCAGTTGACGGTGATGTTGACGGTGCTGCCGTCATCGCGAGCAAGCTCGCTCCCACAAAGGGGGCATATGTGAAGCCAGGCCCGCATAAAAAAGCCCCGGCAACCAAGGCTGCCGGGGCTTTTTGTCATGCCTGCATCAGGTCACTGGTCGGCAGGCTTGTTCTGGCGCTTGTTGATCTCATCGATCAAGCGCTTGGCCAGGGCCGGGTAGTTTTCGTCGAAGTGGTGGCCGCCAGGCAGTTTGATGGCTTCGCCCACGGCGGTCTTGTCGGTGCAGCCACTTTCGTCGGCTTCTTCGCCTCCGTAGATGCACACCACTTTGTCGGCCGGCAGCTTGGCCATTTCCGGGCCGGTGGCGGCTTCGGTGCCAGCGTTGCCGAGCCAGCCTTCAACCTCGATCTCGAAGCTGCCGGTGCGGGCAAAGGCCAGCAGGATGATCGCGTCGACCCGCTGTTGTTCCGTGGCTGGCAAGCGGTTGTAGATGGCTGGCAGTACGTCGGCGCCGAAGGAGTAGCCGGTCAGGATGAAGCGCTTGGTGCCCCAGATCTGGCGGTAGTGCTGCATCAGTTCGGCGAGGTCCACTGCACTCTGTTCCGGGCTCTTGTGCTGCCAGTAGTAGCGCAGGGTGTCGATGCCGACCACCGGGTAGCCGATCTTGGCCATTTCATCGGCCACGTCACGGTCCAGGTCCCGCCAGCCACCGTCACCGGAGAGGAACAGGGTCACGGTGTCCCGTGCCTGGCTGGCAGGGACTTCCACCACCGGAATGCTCAGGCCGCCTTTGGCTTTGTCGGTACCCACCAGGATTTTGCGCAGTTCGTTGTTCAGCACCTGCGGCAGGTTGATGTCGTAGTCGCTGATGCTGGTTTCGGCATTCTTCTGATCCCGTACGAAACCGGCACTGGTGTCGTCAGGGTTATCGTTCCACGCCACCAGCCAGTGGCCATGGGCGGCACTTTTGGGCAGCAGGTGGGTACAGCCGGGTTTTTCCAGGGCCAGGTCCACCGAAACGGCCTTGGCCTTGTCATCTTTCTGCTCCGCCAACCAGCGCCAGGCCAGCACGGCGCCAGGGCCGATGCCGCTGACCAGCGTAGCCGGCCCCTGGAGCTGCCGCAGACCGGCCTGCAGGGCGCGACCTTGCAGCATGCAGTCCTTGGGCAGGATCACCTGGACGATCTGCGCCGAGCCGCTGCGGCTGAGGGTCGTCAACTGGGTGTCGCTGAGCTTCTGGTCTTCATTGACCGCCACCAGTACCTGGGCACGCGGCTTGGTGCCAGGGATGACCCGGGTCATCGCTACGCCATCGGCGGGTGCCAGTTGTTCCAGGACGGGTTGCGGGGCCGGGCGGTTCCAGTACCAATAGCCGCCACCGAGAATCACCGCCAGCACCAGCAGGGCGGCCACTACGTATCGCCAGGAGCGTTGCATCATCAGCGTTTCACCAATCCAGTCAGGCCGCCTGCAATCAGGGCGGCGGTATCGGCCAGCGCCACCAGCGGATCAAGTCCGGCGGGCACGGCCATGTAACGAGGTTCCCAGTCAGGCTGGAATTTATCTTTGAAGCGGCGCAGCCCCTGGAAGTTGTAGAGCTGCTCGCCACGGCGGAACACCATCGAGCCTAGGCGCTGGGTCAGCGGCGCGCCACGCCGCGGCTGCAGGCCCGACAGTGGGACCATGCCCAGGCTGAAACGGGCGTAGTCATGGTTCTTATAATGTTGGATGAGGCCGACCATCATGAACTCCATGGTCAGCTTCGGGGCTTCGGGGTGGGCGCGCATCAGGTCGAGGCTGGCCAGATCATGGCTGTGGGTTTCCAGCAGGTTGGCGAATGCGACCGGGCGGCCTTCGAAACGGATCACCGCGATACGAAAGTGCTTGAGGTAGTCATCGCTGAAACGACCCAGGGAGAAGCCTTTCTCGCGCACGTTCTTGCCGGTCAGCCAGGCATCGGAAATGACCTTGAGCTCATCCATCGGCGCCTGGCCCGGCTCGTGGATCTCCAGCGACAGGCCATCACGGGTGCCGCGGTTCCAGGTGTAGCGCAAGTCCTTCATCTCTTTGCCCTTGGCCTCGAGATCAAAGCGCTTGAGGTCGACCCGTGCTTCTTCACCCAGCTTGATCGCCGTCAGACCGATGTCCATGTAGTACGGCAGGTTCTCCGCGCGCACCTGATAGAACACCGGACGGGCATGGTGGATGTCGCACAGGTCGCGGAACTGCCAGATCATTTCAGCCCGTTGCTGGGTGGGGCCGATCGGGTCGTACAACGCCACCAGGCTGCGACCACGGCGGGCATACATCAGAAAGGCTTCGTCATTGGGGTGAAACAGCAATGCCTTGTCACCGGTCAGGGCCAGGCCGCCGTCGGGTTGCGAAGACGCCATGAGGATCGTCTTGGCCCGTTCCAGCTCTTCTGCCGTCGGCAAATGGATCACCGGCCGCGCGGTGCGCAGCAACCAGGTCAGGGACACCACCACCAGCAGCACCGCAGCCCCCAGCAGCGAGCGCAAGCCACGAGGGGCGTCGGCGTCGAGGGTGAACTGCCACCAGAGTTGATGGCTATAGGGCACGTCCTGATAAGCAAACAGCAGCAGCCAGATCGACGCGCCGAGCACGCAAAGGCTGGCAATCAGGAACAGCGGGGAAAACGGCAGTTCGGTCAGGCGACTTGGACGATAGAAGGATCGCCGGAACACCGCCAGCAGGGCGGCCGTCAGGGTCAGCAGCGTGGCTTCTTCCCAGTCAAAACCCTTGAGCAGCGAGAGCAGGGCGCCCACCAGCAGCAAAATGGTGGTCAGCATCCAGGCGGCCGAGAGGCGACGGCGCAGGCCTTGGGCGAGCAACAGGCACAGCACGCCCACCAGGCTGGCACCGAAGTGCGAAGCGTCCACCAGTCGATGAGGGATCAGGAAGCCGATGTGCTCCAGGCGGGTGTCGATTTCCGGTGTCACACCGGAAAACAGCAGCACCACGCCCGAAAGGAATACCAGCACCGCCAGGATCGGTGCTGCGAAACCCGACGCTACCCGCAGGGTCTGGCGTGTCTGGAACAGCCGCTGCGCCTCGTTGATCAGCAGCAGTACACAAGCCACCAGCATTGGCAGCAATACGTAGATCAAGCGATACAACAGCAGCGCGGCGGCCAGTGGTGCGGCCCCCAGCTTGTCGGCAAACGCGGCGAGCAGGATCGCTTCGAACACCCCGACCCCGCCAGGCACATGACTGAGTACGCCGGCGGCCAGCGCCAATAGGTACACCAGGAGGAAGGCACCGAATGGCGGCGCTTCGGGCAGCAACAGATACAGCACTGTGGCGGCGGCTGCGACGTCCAGTGCGGTGATGACCAATTGCAGGAACGTCAGGCGTCGCCCCGGCATCCGCAGCGTGCGGCGCCCGGCCTTGACCAGAAGGGCATCGCGATAGGGCTGCTCTGGCAGGCGCCTACGATAGATGCCGATGGCCAGCACGCAAGTCAGCAACAACACTGCTACGGCAATCGCCCCCAGCAACGTGGCCGGCAAATGCAGTGCCGCAGAGGCGGCAGGCAAGTTGCTGAGGGTTGCCAAGGCAGCCAAGGGGGGCAGCGCGCAGCCCAGGGACAGGCTGGCGAACAAGGTCATGTGGGCTACATCCGATGCCCCCAGGCCATGGCGGGCATACAGACGGTAGCGAACCGAACCGCCCGACAGCAGCGACAGGCCGATGGCGTTGCCGATGGCAAATGCGGTGAACCCACCCAGGACCATGGTCTGTGGCGGCAGTGTGACCCCGGCATAACGGCTGGCGGACCATTCATAGCCCAGGAGAATGATGAACCCGGCCACTGTGGCAGCTATCGCACCGAGCAGGGCCGGTCGTGGCACTTCCAGAATCGAATCGTGCAGGGCGTAAAGATCAAGCTCGCTCAGTAAGTGGCGGCAGGCAATCAAGGCAATCGCAAACAGCAGCAACGTGACCGCGAGCCCAATAGACTGGCGGTATTGACTGATCCGATCCAGCCAGCGCAATCGTTCGGCCTTGATCGGTTGTGTCGCAGTAACAGGGTCTTGCGGGTCAGACGAGTGGGCGCGCATCAATCACCTCTTGAGCTATGCGCGACAGGATGGGGGTATCCAGCCAAGTTACCAATCCCTGCGGAGGAAAATAATTACAAAATCTTTGTAATGTAGTCTTTTTTGCCAGACACAAAAAAGGCCACTCTTTCGAGCAGCCTTTCTTGATATTTGGTTGCGGGAGCCGGATTTGAACCGACGACCTTCGGGTTATGAGCCCGACGAGCTACCAGACTGCTCCATCCCGCGTCTGTGTGGCGGCATTCTACAGGCGAACGCATGAGTGTCAACCGTTAAAAGGTAATGGGATCAAATAAACGGCCAATCTGTGTAAATGCGCGAAATCAAAAGGAAATTGTCCTACAGCTTTCACCTCGGCGAGTGCTGCGACCGTCTTCGTGGCAAAACAGGCGCGCACAAAAAAGGCCACTCTTTCGAGTAGCCTTTTTTGATGTTTGGTTGCGGGAGCCGGATTTGAACCGACGACCTTCGGGTTATGAGCCCGACGAGCTACCAGACTGCTCCATCCCGCGTCTGTGTGGCGGCATTCTACAGAGAATCGCGTGGCTGTCAACCCTGATGCCATAAAAACCTGTTCCGGTTCAAGTGCTTAGCCACGGTGTAAGACATTGTGACAACGCTGTGACGCAGGCCTGGCAAGGGCTGGCGCTCTATCGGATGATTCATCGCGATTGAATAAATAAATTTATGTAGGCACCTTCTGGCGTCAGCGAAGGATCTTTCAAACTACTGGTGCTATATACAGGTTCGGGTGCGATACTGGTGACCCGATTCGTCGCACGCTCCGCTTCTTTATGACGCAACGTAAAATCATCCACGTCGACTGTGACTGTTTCTATGCCGCTATCGAAATGCGCGATGACCCTCGGCTGGCCGGCAAACCCCTGGCGGTGGGTGGTTCGGCGGATCGACGCGGCGTGATCGCGACCTGTAATTATGAGGCGCGGGCCTATGGCGTGCGCTCGGCCATGTCCTCCGGCCACGCCTTGAAGCTTTGCCCGGACCTGACCATCGTCAAGCCGCGGATGGATGCCTACCGGGAAGCGTCGAAGGAAATTCATACGATTTTCAGCGATTACACCGACTTGATCGAGCCGCTGTCCTTGGACGAGGCTTATCTGGATGTCTCGGCCAGCGCGCATTTCGGTGGCAGCGCCACTCGCATCGCCCAGGACATTCGCCGGCGGGTTTCCAATCAGTTGCACATCACTGTGTCTGCCGGCGTCGCGCCGAACAAGTTCCTGGCCAAGATCGCCAGCGACTGGAAAAAGCCCAATGGCCTGTTCGTCATCACCCCGGACCAGGTGGAAGATTTCGTCTCGGCCCTGCCGGTGAACAAGCTCCACGGTGTGGGCAAGGTCACCGCCGACAAGCTGAACAGGCTCGGTATTGTTGACTGCCAGCAGTTGCGGCAGTGGGACAAGCTGGCGCTGGTGCGCGAGTTCGGCAGTTTCGGTGAGCGACTCTGGAGCCTGGCTCGGGGGATCGATGAGCGTCTGGTGCACAACGACAGTCGGCGACAGTCCATCAGCGTGGAAAACACCTACGACGTTGACCTGCCCGATCTGGTGAGTTGCCTCGAAAAACTTCCGGAACTGATGCAAACCCTCAGTGGGCGCATGGCGCGGATCGACAGCAGCTATCGCCCAGGCAAGCCGTTCGTCAAAGTGAAGTTCCACGATTTCACCCAGACCACCCTGGAACAGGCCGGGGCAGGGCGGGACCTGGGCAGCTATCAGTTGTTGTTGACCCAGGCGTTCAACCGTGGCGGCAAGCCGGTACGGTTATTGGGAATTGGGGTGCGGCTGGAAGATTTACGCGGTGGGTTCGAGCAGTTGGAGTTGTTTGAGCGGTGAGGGCGCTACATATATGAAGGATTTGCCCGGTTCTTGTGGCGAGGAAACAAGCTCCCGCGCCACAAGGTTTTGCTGCTAGTTCGCGCCAGGATCCGCCACCAATCGACCGCCATCCTTGGTCAGCGCCTTCATGAACTCGCTCTGCAACTCTGGATCATTGCGGGTCAGTTCGATCAGGCTCTGTTCCAGCTCGCTGGCCTCTTCTTCAAGCCCCAGCTCCGACAGGCGCTTGACCCGGTGAACCCACTGGCTCACTTCGTCGTCTTCCAGGTCGTCGTAGATCAATGCATGGGCTTCCAACAGCTTGCTGCGCAAGGTGCTGCTGATGCTCAGGGACGAGTCGGTGTGGACCTCATCCTGGGCGTCCGTCACGCTGATCTGCAATTTGCCGAATTGGCTCAGGTCCTGCTCGGCGAACGGGCTTTCGAGCAGGTTCAAGCGCAGCACGCCATTGCGATCGGTGCTCAGTTCGAAGGTCTGTCGGGCGGCCTTGACCTCCACCGGGCGTTCGCTCCAAGGCAGGCTCGAGTGTTCCGTGCGCTTGTCGCGCTGGACTTCATCGATGCCCGCCAGGTTCTGCTGGGCCCGGCCATGGGACGGTACGTTCATGAACGGATTGAGCCCGGCGAAACCGTAGCTGATCCAGTCGCGGGTGACCGTGTCTGGCAAGCTGCCAAGGGCGAACACATTGACCACGTTCGCGCCGACGCCGGCCACCACGGCCACCGCGCCAAGGGGGATCTCGTAAATCTCGCGCCAAGGTTGATACGGCGTGTAGCGATCGTAACGGCGAGTGACCTCGAACTCAGTGACTTCGAAAGTCTTTTGTTCATTGATCCGTATACGGCGCTGCGGCAGGTCGAGCACCTTGGGTTCGCCCACATCGATCTGCAGGCTATGGTCGAGCAGTTTGCGCTCGACCCGCTCTTCGTGCTCGCTGCGTTGCGACATTTGGTTGGCGCAGCCGCTGACCAGCAGGGCGCCGCACAAGGCGGCGCCACCGAGGCCTAAGGTGTTTCGCTTGAACATGACGTCTCTATCTGGTGTCAGCGGCGGATACGGGCCTGGAGGAAAGACAACACGTCGGCGACCGGCAGTGCTTGCGGCTCGGCCTCGGTGCGGCTCTTGTATTCCAGGTTGCCTTCGGCCAGGCCACGGTCACTGACGACGATCCGGTGCGGGATGCCGATCAGTTCCATGTCCGCGAACTTGATGCCGGGGCTGGTTTTCTTGTCGCGGTCGTCCAGCAACACTTCGAAGCCGGCCGCCGTCAGTTCGGCGTAGAGCTTGTCGGTGGCTTCACGCACCAGGTCGGTCTCGTAGCGCAGCGGCACCAGGGCAACCTGGAACGGCGCCAGCGTGTCACTCCAGATGATGCCTTTTTCGTCGTTGTTCTGCTCGATGGCGGCAGCCACTACGCGGGAAACGCCGATGCCGTAGCAACCCATTTCCAGGGTGACCGGCTTGCCGTTCTCGCCCAGCACTTCGCACTTCATCGCCTTGCTGTACTTGTTGCCCAGCTGGAAGATGTGCCCGACTTCGATGCCGCGCTTGATTTCCAAGGTGCCCTTGCCGTCCGGGCTCGGATCGCCGGCCACGACGTTGCGCAGGTCCGCGACGGTTGGAACCGGCAGGTCGCGCTCCCAGTTCACGCCGAAATAGTGCTTGTCGTCGACGTTGGCGCCGATGGCGAAGTCGCTCATCAGTTCCACCGAACGGTCGATGATGATTGGCAATGGCAGGTTCAGCGGGCCGAGGGAGCCGGCACCGGCGCCGATGGCGTCGCGCAGTTCGGCTTCGCTGGCCATGACCAGTGGGCTGGCGACGCCGGGTTGGTTGGCGGCCTTGATTTCGTTCAGCTCGTGATCGCCACGGATGATCAGGGCAATCAGCTTGCCTTCCTCTTCGGCTCGCACGATCAGGGTCTTGATAGTGCGCTCGATCGGCAGGTTGTAGCCTTCCACCAGTTGGGCGATGGTCTTGGCGTTCGGTGTATCCACCAGGCGCAGTTCTTCGCTCGGCGCGGCCCGGGAGGTTTCCCGAGGCACGGCTTCGGCCTTCTCGATGTTTGCCGCGTAATCGGAGCCGTTGCTGAACACGATATCGTCTTCGCCGGACTCGGCCAGTACGTGGAATTCGTGGGAGCCGGCGCCGCCAATCGAGCCGTTGTCGGCTTCAACTGGGCGGAATTTCAGGCCCAGGCGGGTGAACACGTTGCAGTACGCCTGGTGCATGCGGTCGTAGGTGACTTGCAGCGAAGCCAGGTCGGTGTGGAACGAGTAAGCGTCCTTCATGATGAATTCGCGACCGCGCATCAGGCCGAAGCGTGGACGGATCTCGTCACGGAATTTGGTCTGGATCTGGTACAGGTTGATCGGCAGCTGCTTGTAGCTGCTCAACTCGTTGCGCATCAGGTCGGTGATCACTTCTTCGTGAGTCGGGCCTGCACAGAAGTCGCGACCGTGGCGATCTTTGATGCGCAGCAATTCAGGACCGTATTCTTCCCAGCGCCCCGATTCCTGCCACAGCTCGGCCGGTTGGGTGCCCGGCATCAACACTTCCAGGGAGCCCGCGGCGTCCATCTCTTCGCGAACGATGGCTTCCACCTTGCGCATCACTCGCAAACCCATCGGCAGCCAGGTGTACAGGCCCGAAGCGAGTTTGCGGATCATGCCGGCACGCAGCATCAACTGATGGCTGATCACGACGGCGTCGGAAGGTGTTTCTTTCTGTGTGGCGAGCAAATATTGACTGGTGCGCATGGTTGGCCGTTGTCGGTTGCTGATGACGAGAAGTGACGGAGCATTGTACGGGCGAGATGCCCTGGCGTACAGGCGCGTGGCCGGTTGCCGGATGCAGGCGCCGGTTTCGTCGGCGCCTGCTGAATTTTCCTACGACTCTTCCGCGGGGCGGGTCGGCGTCGGTTCCGTGTTCGCTGTCGAGCCTTGGCGGCGGTTCTCCTGGAACCAGTGCAGGGCAATCAGGAGCAGGGTTGGAACGCCAAGCAGGGCGGTGATCAGGAAGAAGTTGTGGTAGCCGAACTTCTCCACCATCACCCCTGAATAGCCGCCGATCAAGCGTGGCAGCAACAGCATGATCGAGCTGAGCAGGGCGTATTGGGTGGCGGAGAACTTCAGGTTGGTCAGGCTTGATAGGTAGGCGACGAACGCCGAGGTGGCCAGGCCGGAGCTGAAGTTGTCCAGGGAAATGGTGACAATCAGCATCTTCACGTTGGCGCCCATGTCGGTGAGCATCAGGAAGAGAATGTTGGTGCCGGCCGAGGCGACGCCGCCGATGAACAGGATCGGCAGGATGCCGAAGCGCACGATCAGCAAGCCACCCATGCCGGCGCCGACGAGGGTCATGATCAGCCCGAAAATCTTGCTGACGCTGGCGATCTGGTCCTTGGTGAAGCCTTGGTCGATGTAGAACACGTTGGCCATGACGCCCATGACCGTGTCCGACATCCGGTAGGTCGCGATCAGTCCGAGCAGCAGCAAGGCTTGCCAGCGGTAGCGCAGGATGAAGTCGTTGACTGGCGTCAGCACCGGCGCCAGCCCTCGGCGGCCCATGGCCGACAGGCACATGGCCGTGAGGAGGATATAGAGAATGGCGCGCAGGAAGGCGCGATCCTGAAGCAACAGGTCGAGCAGGCTGACGCCTTCGAACAACACGCTGGCGAAATCGGTGTTGTAGAGCTGGGTGAACATCGCCGGTACCGATACCAACAGGATGATCAGCACAAACACCGATGCCAGCTGATGAGCGAACGAGTAGCGTCCGGCCTGTAATTGAGTGCGCAGCGGCACCGGCGGTTCACGCATGAACAGCGAGGTGAGCAGAGCCGGGACCATCAACACGCCGAACAGCAGGTAAGTACCGGCCCAGGCGGAGTGTTTATAGTTGAAGCCAGTGGAGCCAAAGCCTTCGGCGAAGAACAGGGCGCCGGCGGTGGCCAGCAGGGCGGCGATGCGGTAACCGGACATGTAGCTGGCAGCGAGCGCTGCCTGGCGGGTGTCGTCGGCGATCTCCAGGCGATAGGCGTCGACGGCGATGTCCTGGGTGGCCGAGGCGAAGGCCACGATCACCGCGATGGCGATCAACCATGACAGGTGTTTTTGCGGATCGCAGAAGCCCATGCCGATCAGACCAAGGATCACAAGGCCCTGGGAGAGCACCAGCCATGAGCGACGGCGCCCGAGTTTGCCCAGCAGCGGCAGGCGCCATTGGTCGAGCAGTGGCGACCAGACCCACTTAAAGGCATACGCCAGGCCGATCAGGCTTGCGTAGCCAATGGTTTCACGGGCCACGCCGGCTTCGCGCAACCAGACCGAAAGCGTGGAAAACACCAGCATGTAGGGCAAGCCGGCGGCGAAGCCAAGCAGCAACAGCACGAGCGTCGAGGGACTGGCATAGGCGGCGAGGGCGGCGCGCCAGGTTTTACGGGGCATGGGCTGGAGTCTGCCTCAAAAATTGCGAAAACAAAGCGCGCACTCTAACCGCTGTGCTCTACCGGGCGCCAGCCATGGCGCTGAATATCAACACGATTGTTCAGGACACTGATGCCTTCCATGCGCAGGCGTGCGCGCTGTTCGTCCCCTGAGGCGCTGCCCGCGGGCAGGCTTATCCGACCGCCGGCAGCCAGTACCCTGTGCCAGGGCAGCTTGGTGTCATTCGGTAACTGACTGAGGGTCCGCCCGACCCAGCGCGCCGCACGGCCCAGGCCGGCCATTTCGGCGAGTTGGCCATAGGTGACGACCTTGCCCGCCGGCACCTGTGCCAGGGTCAGGTAAAGGGTGGTGCGGTGGATTTGGGCGGCGTTCTCGGTATCCGCAGGGGTGTCAGTCACGTTAGGGCTTCCTCGGGTGTCCGTCTGTAGATTAATTCCTACAAGGTTGATTGAGAAATGAACTCATCATCCATACGCGGGTCAGTCCTTGCTGAGGTGTCATCCTGGGGGATAATGCCGCCTTTTCACCGCAAACTTGAGCCCTTTATCGCTTATGTTGTCTAGAACCCTGCTATGCCTGGCTGTTGCCAGCGCTTCCACGCCATTGCTTGCCGACACTGTCTGGTTGAAGAATGGGGACAAACTCAGTGGCAAGATTACCGTTTTCGATGGCGGCAAGCTGCTGATCCAGACCGATTACGCCGGTGCGGTTCCCATTGATTGGAAACAGGTCAAGACCCTGGAGAGCGATCAGCAGCTCTTGGTCAAGCAGGATGCCTATACCGGCGAGAAAGCCAAGGCCCTGCATGCCGCCGAGGATGGCAAGGTCACCCTGGCCAACGGCGATGCGCCCAAGACCGTCGAACTGGCCAGTATCCAGCAAATCCTCAAGCCCAAGCCGGTGGTCGAGGATCTGGTCTGGAAGGGCAATATCGATGCCGCGCTGGATTACCAGCGTGCGGAAAACGATACCGATGATTACGACATCGACTTCAAGACCTCTGCTCGCCATGGCAGATGGCGACATACCGCCGAAGGCGAATACAACCGTGAATTCCAGGACGATGTGGTTTCCGCCGACAACTGGCGGCTGGAGTATTCCCTCGATCGGTTTTTCACTGACAAATGGTTTTGGCAAGGTCGTCTGAACTACAAGCGCGACAAAGTCGAAGACCTGGCGCGCCAGCGTGTGGTGGGGACCGGTCCGGGCTACCAGTTCTGGGATGACGAATTGGGCGCGTTCTCGCTGGGCTCGCTGCTCAACCGCACCGATTACGAGTATCGCGATGGCGGCAAGGACAACTTCTATTCCGTGGCCATGAAGTGGGACTACAACCGCTACCTGATTGGCAAGCGCGTCGAGTTCTTCACCAATGGCGAAGTGGGCAAGCCGTTGTCTGATGTCGCGGACTATGCCTACGACGCAGAGGTCGGGCTGCGCTACAAGGTCACCGATTGGGCGTCACTCAACCTCAAGGCCGAGAAAGACGTCATTGAGGGCACCGAAGACAGCGACTTGAGCAAGACCCGTTACACGGCTGGATTTGGCGTGACCTGGTAATCCCGGGCCAGTAACAAATCTGTGGGAGCGACTGGCTCGTGATAGCGGTAAATCAGTCACATTAATGTTGACTGGCATACCGCTATCGCGAGCAAGCTCGCTCCCACAGTTTTTTTGTGCGCGCAAAAAACTGACAGGCACAAAAAAGCCCCGCTTTTGAGGGCGGGGCTTTTTACTAAAGCAAGGACAAGTTAGATAACTTGAACTTCTTCAGCTTGCATGCCTTTCTGACCGCGGGTAGCGATGAAAGAAACCTGTTGGCCTTCTTTCAGGCTTTTGAAGCCGTCGGATTGGATAGCTTTGAAGTGAACAAACAGGTCGTCACCGGATTGTGGGGTGATGAAGCCGAAGCCTTTTTCATCGTTGAACCACTTAACGGTACCAGTTTGGCGATTAGACATGGTGTAACTCCTTGAACAAAGATAACTGCGACTCAGGAAGAACCCTGGCCGAGACTGAGTGCAAAGAGCAGGAAAAATTCTTGTAGATGGTTGGATCGAAATTCAACATATCGTGTAGAGATTCTCAGTGACACAAGCAGCACAGTGGCGCCACCTTAACCCTTTTTCCGGAACGTGCCAATGGTCTTTGCGAAGGTTTCTCGGATTTAGTGACTGGCGGCGTGGGGTATTGCCGTCAGGGACCGGAAATCAAGGCGGATCGCCGAGATTTGCGTCCCACGCTTTGAACCCGGCCTCGCGCCCCGGTAAGATGCCGGACGTATTTTTTCCACCTCGCTATTTCAGGAAACCGCCATGAGCATCAAATCGGACAAGTGGATTCGCCGCATGGCGCAAGAGCACGGCATGATCGAGCCCTTCGTCGAGCGTCAGATGCGTGGCGAAGGCGCCGACCGGCTGATTTCCTTCGGTGTCTCCAGCTACGGCTACGACGTGCGCTGCGCCGATGAATTCAAGGTGTTCACCAACATCAACTCGGCTACCGTCGACCCGAAGAACTTCGACGAGAAGAGCTTCGTCGACGTCAAGAGTGACGTGTGCATCATCCCGCCGAACTCATTCGCCCTGGCCCGCACCGTCGAGTACTTCCGGATTCCGCGCAACGTACTGACCATCTGCCTGGGCAAAAGCACTTACGCTCGCTGCGGCATCATCGTCAACGTCACGCCGCTGGAACCCGAGTGGGAAGGCCACGTGACCCTGGAGTTCTCCAACACCACGACCCTGCCGGCGAAAATCTATGCCAACGAGGGTGTGGCACAGATGTTGTTCCTTGAATCCGACGAAGAGTGTGAAGTGTCCTACAAGGATCGGGGTGGCAAGTACCAGGGTCAGCGCGGCGTGACGCTACCGCGTACCTGATTCTGACGAACAGTTGGAATTCCTGGGCGGGCAGACACTCTATTGCGTGTACTGCCCGTTTTTGCGTCAGCGCGACGGGCTTCGCCCAGGAGTTGCTCTATGAAGATCGATCCGCGAATCAGTGCCGAACTGGCAAAGCTTGAGCCCAATCAGATCGGCGTCATGGCTTGGTCATTGCTGGCCCATCCTGCCGAAGCGGCGGGCGGCATCCCCGGCCAACCTGATCCCGATACCCCCAACGAACAACCCAACGAACCCACTGAGCCCGGCGAACCGACCCTGCCGGACGAGCCGCCTCCTGCGCCTGTTGCCTGACGAAATGCTCGCCCGTTGCCTGGTTTCAGTTGACGGGCCATATTTCGTTGTCGCCAATGACGAATATCCTGCAGTGATTGTCCTGATCGACCCGATAGCCGCCTGTGAACGCACCGAAGGCGGGTAACAGGCTTACTTCGCTGCCCAGCCGGAAGCACGCCAGGCGCAGGCGTTGCCGACCTTTGCCGTTTAGGTGATAAACCGGATGCACATGACCGGCCAGTACATGGCGGCTTGGATGCGGGTTGGGCTCGTGCTGCACGGCGAACGGACCCAGTAGCAAAGGCTCCGGCACAACGCGGATATTCAGCTCTGGTGGTGGGTCGCCGGCGCGCTTGTCGTGGTTACCGCGAATCAGCGTCATGGCCAGGTGCTGATGTCGGTCGCGCCAATCGGAAAGAGCCTGCAAGGTGCCCGGTGCGTGAGAGCCGGGACCGTGGAGAAAGTCCCCGAGAAAAATCAGCTGTCGACAGGCCAGGTTTGCCAGTAGCGTGTCCAGCACCGCGATATTGCTGGCGGTGGTGCCATGGGGCACTGGTTGACCGAGGCTACGGTAAGCGGCGGCCTTGCCAAAGTGGACATCCGCCACCATCAGGGTTTCCTGGGCTGGCCAGTACACGGCTTTTTGCGGCAGCAGCCAGAGTTCTTCGCCGGCCAGGTTGACGGGGTAAGGCGCAGGCATCAGGCGTCACCCCGGTCGGCAGTTTTTTCCAGTTCAGTGACCATCCGCCGGATGCGATCGGCGAGCTTTTCCGAACTCATGCTTTCCCTGAAGCGCTCCACCAGCAAGGGGAACCCCAGCGGGGTAGGGCGTTTGATGACATGCAGGTCCAGTTTCAAGGTGCTAAGGCGTTCCAAGGTCTGCTCCAGTCGTCGAATATCCAATTCTTCACGCAAGACTTCCTCTGCTGCCTGGGCCAGCAGCAAATTGTCGGCGTCGTATTGCTTGAACACCTGGAAGAACAACCCGCTGGAGGCCTGGACTTGCCGGGTACTTTTCGGTGCGCCGGGGTAACCGGCAAATACCAGCCCGGCGATGCGGGCGATTTCGCGAAAGCGTCGCAGGGCCAGTTCCCCGGCATTCAGGCTCGCGAGCACGTCGGCCAGCAGGCGGTCGGCGCTCAATAGTGCCGGGCCCAGGTGTTGCGACCAATCCACCGGCGTGGCGCTGAGCAATTCCAGGCCGTAGTCGTTGACTGCGATGGAAAAGGTCAGCGGTTGCTGCTGGCTGACGCGCCAGGCCAGCAGGCTGGCCAAGCCCAGATGCACCTGGCGCCCGGCGAACGGATACAGGAACAGATGCCAGCCTTCCCGGGATTTGAGCGCCTCAGCCAACAACGTGCTTTGCGTGGGCAGGCCGGACCAATGTTGTTGGGTCAATAACAAGGGTTGTACGGCCTGCATCTCCGGGCCCTCGAAACGTCCTGCAGCGGCCTCGCTGAGGCGCGTTATCATCGCGGCCGCCAGTTCGTTGGAAAGCGGCATGCGTCCACCGTTCCAGCGCGGTACGGCGGCCTTTTTGGCCTGACTGCGACGCACGTAAGCGGTCATGTCTTCGACCCGGACCAATTCCAGCAGCCGTCCGGCGAACAGAAAACCGTCGCCAGGTCGCAGGCGGGCGATGAAGCCTTCTTCCACGCTGCCCAAGGTCTTGCCGCCCCCGCCCTTGCTCCAGAACTTCAATTGCAGGCTGGCATCGCTGACGATGGTGCCGATGCTCATGCGGTGGCGGCGAGCCAGGCGTGCGTCGGGCACGCGCCAGATCCCGTGTTCGTCCGGCTCGACCCGTCGGTAGTCAGGGTAGGCGGTCAAGGACAGGCCGCCATGACGTACGAAAGCCAGGGCCCAGGCCCATTCGGTGTCGTTGAGGTCGTGGTAGGCCCAGGCGCCGCGCACTTCCCGAAACAGTACATCGGGCACGAAGCCGCCGCCCAGGGCCATGCTGACCAGATGCTGGACCAATACATCCAAGGGCTTGCGGGGCGATTCGCGGGGTTCGATGCGTCGTTGGGCCACGGCATCCTGTGCGGCGGCGGCTTCGATCAATTCCAGGCTGTGGGTCGGCACCAGAGTCACCCGCGAGGTCCGCCCCGGCGCGTGACCTGAGCGCCCGGCGCGCTGCATCAGGCGTGCCACGCCCTTGGCCGAACCAATTTGCAGCACCCGCTCGACCGGCAGAAAGTCCACCCCCAGGTCGAGGCTGGAGGTGCAGACCACCGCTTTGAGTTGTCCGTCCTTGAGCGCACGCTCCACCCAGTCGCGGGTATCCCGGGACAATGAGCTGTGGTGCAGCGCGATCAGTCCGGCCCAGTCCGGGCGCGCTTCGAGGAGGGCCTGGTACCAGATTTCCGATTGTGCCCGGGTGTTGGTGAAAACCAGGCAACTGCTGCTGGCGTCGATTTCAGCCACGACCTGGGGCAGCATCTTCAGGCCGATATGCCCCGCCCACGGAAAGCGCTCGAGGGTGGGAGGCAGCAGCGTATCGACCCGCAGCGCCTTCGCATTGGCGCCTTGCACGCTGATCCCGTTGCCTTGTGGAATCAATACTTGCTCGGCGTGGGCCTGGTTCCCCAGCGTGGCGGACACGCCCCAGACGATGAGATCGGGGCGCCAGTACCGCAAGCGAGCCAGGGCCAACTGCAATTGCACACCACGCTTGTTGCCGAGCAACTCATGCCATTCATCCACCACGACCATGCGCAGGGTCGATACGGCTGTTTGCGCATCGGCCCGGGCAAGCATCAGGGTCAGGCTTTCGGGGGTGGTGATCAGGGCGGTGGGCAGGCGCCGGCCTTGGCGAGCGCGTTCGCTGGCGCTGGTATCGCCGGTGCGCAGGCCGACGCTCCAAGGCAGGTGCAGCTCCTCCAGCGGCGCTTCAAGAGCCTTGCCGGTGTCGGCGGCCAGTGCGCGCATTGGCGTGATCCACAGGATGGTCAGTGGTTCGGTCGGCGGTTTGCGTTTGCGTGGTTTATCCGGCGGTGTGGCGGGGCGGGCGAAACGGTTGAGGGCTGCGAACCATACCGCGTAGGTCTTGCCGGCCCCGGTGCTGGCATGCAATAGCCCGGATTCCCCCCGCTTGACCGCGGTCCACACCTGCTTCTGAAAGGCGAACGGCTTCCAGCCGCGGGCGCTGAACCACTGGTTTGCGAAGTTGTTGGATGTCGCCATGCCTGCCGCGTGCGTCCTGAAAGTCCTTCTTCAGTGACCACGGCGAGAGATGAAAGGTTTATCTGATCGACTGGCCGGGCACAGACCACTGTGGGAGCGAGCTTGCTCGCGATAGGGCCAGGTCAGGCAACGTCGATGGCGGCTGGTCTACCGCTATCGCGAGCAAGCTCGCTCCCACAGGTATTTCTGTGTCGAACACTCTTCGATCGACCCCCGCGTGAGCGAGCCTCCTCGTCACAGAAAGCAGTCTGTCTTTATTTCAGGTTGCCACTGAGGAACTGCTTGAGCCGCTCACTCGTGGGATTACCCAGTACGTCTTCTGGCGCACCTTCTTCTTCCACCAGGCCCTGGTGCAGGAACAGCACCTGGTTCGAGACTTTGCGGGCGAAGCTCATTTCGTGGGTCACCATGATCATGGTCCGGCCTTCTTCGGCCAGGCCCTGGATCACTTTCAACACCTCACCCACCAGTTCCGGGTCCAGGGCCGAGGTGGGTTCGTCGAACAGCATCACCTCCGGCTCCATCGCCAGCGCGCGGGCAATGGCCACGCGCTGTTGCTGACCGCCGGAAAGGAACGCCGGGTATTGCTCGGCGACCCGCGCCGGCAGGCCGACCTTGTCGAGGTAGCGACGAGCACGGTCGTCGGCTTCCTGTTTGCTGATACCCAACACCCGGCGTGGCGCCATGGTGATGTTTTCCAGCACGGTCATGTGGCTCCATAGGTTGAAGTGCTGGAACACCATGGCCAGGCGCGTGCGGATGCGTTGCAGCTCATCGTCGTCGGCCACGCGCATGCCGTGGCGGTCCTTGATCATCCGGATCGACTGTCCATCCAGGCTCATGGCGCCGTCGTTGGGTTGTTCGAGAAAGTTGATACAGCGTAAAAAAGTACTTTTGCCCGAGCCGCTGGCGCCGATCAGGCTGATGACGTCGCCGGTCTTGGCCTTGAGCGACACGCCTTTGAGCACCTGATGTTCGCCATAGCTTTTATGCAGGTCTTCGATGGTCAGTTTGTACATGGAACATGCATCCTCAAGGCGAAAGTAGGTAGCCGCTGCGGTAGGCTTCGGCGCCGGCGACATGGGCGATCACCATGCCGGCAGTCGCCATGCGGCGTAGCGAGCGGGCGTACATCAGCCCGGCATTACGGCAATGAACAGGGGTGACAGTGTCGTTGATCGGGTCAATGATCTGCGCCACCAGCTGCCCCGCCTCCAGGTACTCGCCGGGCAGGGCGCTGTAGACCAGCAGTCCACCCACGGGCGTCGCCACCGGTTCTACACCGGCCAACGGCGTGGCCGGGTAGGGTAGGTCGGGCAGGGGCATGGGTTCGCCGTCGATGGCGCCGAAGCGGATCAGGTATTCGATCAGTGCCTGGCAGTCGAGGCTCGCCAAGCCGTGATTGACGTCACCCTGGCCACGTAATTCCACCGTGACCGAAAAGCTGCCCAGGGGAATCTCGAAGCGTTCGCCGAAACGTTCCTTAAGTTGCCACCAGAGCAGCGTGAAGCATTCATCGAACGACTGGCCACCTGAATCGGTCGCCAGCAAGCAGGCCTCGGCACCGATGTAGCGCGCCAGTGGCTCGACCTGCGGCCAGGCTTCGGGCGTGGTGTAGAGGTGGGCCACGGCTTCGAAGTCGCAATGCAGGTCCAGCACCATGTCGGCGTCGCAGGCCAGGCGTTGCAGGACCAGGCGTTGGGATTGCAGTTGCGTGTTGGCGGTCTGCCGGTTGAGGGCGTCGCGTAGGCTGGTGCGGATCAGCATCAGGTTGCACTGCGGATCGTCGGTGAGCAGCTCTTCGATCTCGTTGCCGATCTCTTCGCTCAGGTCGATGAAGCGCCGGTTGAAATTCTGCCCGCTCTCCATTTCATAGCGGCCCAGGGGCACATCCATCAGCACTTGTTCAAGGCCGATGGGGTTGGCGACAGGCACCAGCACGATCTCGTACCGCAGATGGCCCGAGGCCTCGAGTTCGGCCAGGCGCTGCTTGAGGTGCCAGGCCACCAGCATGCCGGGCAGTTCATCGGCGTGCAGGGACGATTGGATATAGATTTTGCCGACGGCATTTTCCGGGCCGAAGTGAAAGCTGTGGATCTTGCGTGCGGTCCCCGGCAGCGGGGCCAGCAGGTCATGAATCTGGTGGCGCATTTGCTTGTGTGTCCTGGAACAGAAGCCCTAGTGGTTCGGCCCGAGAAAGGCCAGCCAACGGCGTTCGGCAAGGCGGAAGAGGCCCACCAGTGCAAAGGTGACGGTCAGGTAGATCAACGCGGCGATGCCGAACGACTGGAACGTCAGGAATGTCGCCGAGTTGGCGTCCCGGGCAACTTTCAGCACATCAGGAACGGTAGCGGTGAACGCCACGGTCGTCGAGTGCAACATCAGGATCACTTCGTTGCTGTAGTAGGGCAGCGAGCGGCGCAGCGCCGACGGCATGATCACGTAGGTGTACAACTTCCAGCCGGTCAGGCCATAGGCCTTGGCCGCTTCGACTTCGCCATGGTTCATGCTGCGAATCGCCCCGGCGAAAATCTCCGTGGTGTAGGCGCAGGTGTTCAGGGCAAAGGCCAGGATCGTGCAGTTCATCGCGTCGCGAAAGAAACTGTCGAGCAATGGCTGGGCGCGCACCGCCGCGATGCTGTAGATGCCGGTGTAACAGATCAGCAGCTGGATATAGAGCGGCGTGCCGCGGAACAGGTAAGTGTAGAACTGCACCGGCCAGCGTACGTAGACCTTGGGCGAAACCCGGGCGATGGACAGTGGGATCGACACCAGGAAGCCGATCAACAGCGAGGCGCTGAGCAGCCATAGGGTCATCGCCAGGCCCGTGACATTGACGCCGTCGCTGTAAAGGAACGGCCGCCAGTATTCTTGCAGAAGTTCGATCATCGCACCGCCTCCCGGGCTCCGGCGGCGTAGCGGCGTTCAAGCCAGCGCAGGATGAAGTTGGACGCGCTGGTGATCAGCAGGTAGATCAGCGCCGCCAGTACCAGGAAATAAAACAGTTGGTAGGTGCTCTTGCCCGCATCCTGGGCCGCCTTGACCAGGTCGGCCAGGCCGATGATCGACACCAGCGCGGTGGCCTTGAGCATCACCATCCAGTTGTTGCCGATGCCTGGTAGGGCAAAACGCATCATTTGCGGAAATACCACGAAGCGAAAGCGCTGGCCACGCTTGAGGCCATACGCGGTGGCGGCTTCGACCTGGCCCCTGGGCACCGCAAGGATCGCGCCGCGAAAGGTTTCAGTGAAGTACGCGCCATAGATGAAGCCCAGGGTGATCACCCCGGCACCGAATGGGTCGATTTCGATGTATTCCCATTCCATGAAGTCGGTAAAAGAGGTCAGCCAGGTCTGCAGGCTGTAGAAAATCAGCAGCATCAGCACCAGGTCCGGCACGCCGCGAATCAGCGTGGTGTAGAGCTGGGCAGGGATTCGCAGCAGTTTGACGCTGGACAGCTTGGCGCTGGCGCCCAGCAGGCCGAGCAAGACGCTCAGCAGCAAGGACAGGGCCGATAGCTTGATGGTCATCCAGGTGCCTTGCATCAGCAACGGGCCAAAGCCCTGCAGGCTGAAGGCGGAGAGCCCCAGATTTTGTAGGAGTTGTTCGAACATGGAAGAGGCCTTTGGCAGGAAAAAAGCGCCCATCCGAGACCGGATGGGCGCAGCGCATTATTTGCCGCTGTACAGATTCAGATCGCCAAAGTGTTTTTTCTGGATGGTGGCGTAGGTGCCGTCATCGTGTAACGCTTTGATACCTTTGTCCAAAAGAGCCTTCAGCTCGGTGTTACCTTTCTTGATACCAACGGCGGTCTTGGCCGGCAGCAATTCGCTGTCCACCGGCTTGCTGATTTCATAGCCTTCGCCTTTTGGCGATTTCAGGAAGCCCAGCTCGGCTTGCAGCATGTCCTGGATCGCTGCGTCGAGGCGGCCGGAGGTCAGGTCGGAATAGACCTGGTCCTGGTTCTGGTAGGCCTGGGTCTTGACGCCGGCCTTGTCCAGCACGGCTTTGGCGTAGGCTTCCTGGATGGTGCCTTGCTCGTAGCCGACGGTTTTGCCTTTGAGCGAGGCAACGTCTTCGCTCAAGCCTGAACCTTTCTTGAACACATACGCCGTCGGGCCGGAGAACAGCTCGCTGGAGAAGTCGATGACTTTTTCGCGGGCCGGGGTCACGGTCATGGAAGAGATCACGCCGTCGAACTTATTGGCTTTCAGGCCCGGGATCATGCCGTCGAAATCGCTTTCGACCCATTTGCATTTGACCTTCAGTTCCGCGCAGATCGCATTGCCCAGGTCAATGTCGAAACCGACCAGGCTGCCGTCGGCGGCCTTGGATTCAAACGGGGCGTAGGAGGGGTCGACACCAAAACGCAGTTCCTTGTATTCCTTGGCCGTGGCGACGCCGGCGGCCATGCACAACGCCAGTGCAGAAAGGGTCAGCAGTGCTTTTTTCATTATTCAATCCCTAAAACCAATATGAGCGCTTGTGGCGCGTAAGTATTGTTACCGGTGAAGGCGAGAACGGTATGACGGCATAAAGGTAGCAATTTCCGAACCAGAGTGCCGAACAAGTGTTTTAAAAGCTTCGGCGTCAGGCAACGGAACGTGTTGGTGCGCGGGTACGAGCGTACCTCAAAAGACGCACCAGGATAGAGCGAGCTGTGCGTTGGCATTCTCAGGCGGAGGGGATGTGTCTGTGGTAATGACCGTGTATTTACTTCAGTAGATCCTGGAGCGTCGCCAATGTGTCGGCCTCTTCGACGTTTTTGTCCTGGCGCCAGCGCAGCATCCGCGGAAACCGTACCGCAATCCCACTCTTGTGGCGCTTGGACAGGGCGATGCCCTCGAAGCCCAGCTCGAATACCAGGGTCGGCGTGACACTGCTCACCGGGCCGAATTTTTCCACAGTGGTCTTGCGCACGATGCTGTCGACCTGGCGCATTTCTTCATCGGTCAGCCCCGAATACGCCTTGGCGAATGGCACCAGGCTGCGTTCGCGACTGCCCGGCGGGTTGTCCCACACGGCGAAGGTGTAGTCGCTGTAGAGGCTGGCGCGCCGGCCGTGGCCGCGTTGGGCGTAGATCAACACTGCGTCGACACTGAACGGATCGATCTTCCACTTCCACCACACGCCCATGTCCTTGGTCCGACCGACACCGTACAGGGCATCGCGGGCCTTGAGCATCATGCCTTCGACACCGAGGCTGCGAGACGCTTCGCGTTGCCGGGCAAGGTCGAACCAATCCGGGCCGGTAACGATCGGCGATCGCAACAGTACCGGGCTATGGGCGCGGGCAATCAGCACTTCCAGTTGTTCACGGCGCTCGGCCTGGGGACGGCTGCGCCAGTCCTCGCCTTGCCATTCCAGCAGGTCGTAGGCCATCACCACCACGGGCGCGTCCTCGAGGATTTTCTTGCCCAGGGTCTTGCGCCCGATGCGCTGCTGCAACAGGGCGAAAGGTTGCACGGCCGGCTGCAGCGGCGTATTCGGATCGAAGGCGTCCTCGGTGATGGGTTGCGAGGTTTTCCACACGACGATTTCTCCGTCGATCACCGTACCGTCGGGCAGGATTTGCGCCAGTGAGTGCAATTCGGGGAAGCGTTCGGTGACCAGTTCCTCGCCCCGGGACCAGATCCATAAATGACCATCGCGCTTGACCACCTGGGACCGGATTCCGTCCCACTTCCATTCCACTTGCCAGTCACTGGCAGGCCCCAGCAACGCGCCAAACTGCTCCACCGGTTGCGCTAATGCATGGGCCAGGAAGAACGGGTACGGCTGGCCGCCGCGCTGGGCATGTTCGTCCGTGGATTCGGCAGCGATCAGCTTGAGGTAGCTGGCGGCGGTTGGACGATGGGACAGGTCGGTGTAGCCCACCAGCCGCTGGGCCACTCGCTTGCTGTCCAGTCCGGCCATCCCGGCCAGGGCCCGGGTTACCAGCAGTTTGGACACTCCGACGCGGAAGCTGCCGGTGATGAGCTTGATACAGAGCATCAGACTTGGCCGGTCGAGTTGCGCCCACAACGCCGGCAAGTGCACCGCCAGCACCTCGGGCGACTCGCCGCGCAAGGGCAGCAGCTTCTCCTCGATCCACACTGCCAGGCCTTCGTTGGAACTGTGGGGCGACGGCGGCAATACCAGCGAAATGGTTTCGGCCAGGTCGCCCACGGCTTGATAGCTCTCTTCGAACAACCACAATGACAACCCGGACACCTGCACCGCCAGCTCCCGCAGGATTTTCACCGGTACCAGCTGGCGTGGGCGGCCGCCGGACAGGAAATACACAGCCCAAGCTGCGTCCTGGGGCATAGCCTTGGTGAAGTAGGCCTGCATGGCGGCCAGCTTTGCATTGCTGGACGTGGTGGCGTCCAGTTCGGCGTACAACTCGGCGAAGGCTTTCATGACGCCTCCTGGCCGGTGTCGGTGGTGAGTTCTTCTTCATCGTCACCGTATTCGGTGGTGAAACCCTGGGCGTCGAGGCCTTGCTCGCACAAGTGGCGCACCAGCACGGCGACGGAGCCGTGGGTGACCATGACTCGCTCGGCGCCCGTCTGTTCGATGGCCCAAAGCAGGCCCGGCCAGTCGGCGTGGTCGGACAGCACGAACCCGCGGTCCACGCCACGCCGCCGCCGTGTGCCGCGCAAGCGCATCCAGCCGCTGGCAAAGGCATCGCTGTAGTCGCCGAAACGACGCATCCAGGAGCTGCCGCCGGCAGAGGGTGGGGCGATCACCAGCGCCTGGCTCATGAGCGGATCGTTCTTTTTTACATCGCCGGCATAGATCGTCGGCGGCAGATCAACCCCGGCCTCGCGATAGACCCGATTCAACGGTTCTACCGCGCCGTGGGCCAGGATCGGTCCAAGGCTTGCGTCGATCCCGTGGAGGATCCGCTGGGCCTTGCCGAAGGAATAACAGAACAGCACGCTGGCCCGGCCGGCAGCGATGTTGCCACTCCACCACTGGTTGATTTCGTCGAAGATCTGCGCCTGTGGCTGCCAACGGTAGATCGGCAGGCCGAAGGTGGATTCGGTGATGAAGGTATGGCATTTCACCGGTTCGAACGGTGTGCAGGTACCGTCAGGCTCGACTTTGCAATCCCCCGACGCTACCCAGACTTCACCCTGGTATTCCAGGCGCACCTGGGCCGAACCCAGCACATGGCCGGCGGGGTGAAAACTCAAGGTCACGCCGTGATGCCGCAGGCGCTCGCCATAGGACAGGGTTTGCAGGTCGATGTCCTGGCCGAGCCGTGAACGCAGGATGCCTTCGCCGGGTGCCGCTGCCAGGTAGTGTTGGTTGCCGCTTCGGGCATGGTCGCCGTGGGCGTGGGTGATAACCGAGCGTTCTACCGGGCGCCAGGGGTCGATGTAGAAATCTCCAGGCGGACAGTACAGGCCTTCGGGGCGGGCAATGACAAGATCCATGCAGTCACCGGGGCGATGGGCTTGTCAGGTAGAGGCGAGGGCGAGGGGAGAAGTTCTATCGGGTTTTGGTGGGGCAGAATCAGGTGACAGGATGGACTCCTGTGGCGAGGGAATAAATCCACTCGCCACAGGGGACCGCCTATTTGCCCGGCACCAGGGTCAAGCGCGTCTTGCCATACGCCCGATCAAAGTTCTGCGGTTGCAAGGGCAGGTTCTGATATTGCCCCTTGATCCACGGATCGATGCCATTGATGTAGTTCGGGCTGGCCGGGTTGTCAGACTGGCCGCTGCCTCCCTGGATCATCAACGGTTCGGGCTGGCCGAAGTCCACGATAAAGCGCGTCGCAGGCGCCAGGGTGCTGGTGAAATCCTGGCCCCAGGCGAACGCCGCGATGTTCAGCGTGGTCGCGTCGCCCCCGGCTGACACCGGGCCGCGCACGATCTGGCCGCTGCTGTTTTTCCAGGCGTAGTGGTGCAGCTTGCCCCATTGCCAGGCCTTGTGATCTGCGCCCAACTGGCTATCACCGGCGCTGATGGTCGCGGCCAGGCTGCGGGCCAGGATGACGGCCTTGTCTTCCTTCTGCGGTGTACGCACGTCATCCCAGAACGGGCTGTCTTCGCGACCCAACAGATGATCGGCCTGGGCCGAGTAGGACAATTGGCCGTTGGCGACCAGCGCTTTCCACGCCGGGCTGCTCTGCGGGCCCAGCTCGTCGAGGAAAATCTGTTTCATGCTTTCCTGCAGGAACAGCTCATAGATCGCTGCGTCGGCAGAGGTCGGGCTGAGCCGGCCATCGAACGCCATCAAGCGGGTATAAGCCTCGCGGGCCTTGGCCCGGTCAGCCGCCGGCAGGGCTTCGATGGCCTGTTTGAGCGGTTGGGACATGCCCGGGGCCTCAAAGACTTTCTTGAGCTTGGCCGCGAATGTCGTGGTCTGGTCATATTGCATGGCGGTCAGGCTGCGGGTGTCGTGCTTGCCCGCGCCAGCCAGTTCGGCCAGGCGCTCGCCACGCTCCGGTGCGCTCCAGGAGTTGGACAACTGCATGCCGTAGCCGTGGGGAATGACCCTTTGGTTGGCGGTGCCGAGCCAGCCCTGGGCCGGGTCCTGGTCGTAGGGATGCAGCATCGGGTCGGCGTAACCGTCCCAATCGTAGCGACCGTCCCAGCCCGGTGACGGCAACAGGCCTTCGCCTTCGCGGCGGTTGGGGTAGCGACCGGTGACTTGCCAGCCGATATGGTTGGCGTCGGCAAATACCATGTTCACCGCCATGGCGCGGATTTCCCGGCTGGCATCAGAGGCTTTCTCGACGTTCTGCGCCCGGGACAGGTCGAAGAACGCGTCCAGGGTCTTGTCGTCGGTAAAGCTTGGGGTCTGCAACGCCAGACCAAAACCGTTGGCCATGGCCGGGCCTTGGGCGCTGTTGAGCAGCGGGCCGTGGCGGGTCTCAAACACCGCTTCACGAATCGACCGTTGACCCTTGATGAAGTAGGTTTCGTTGCGCACCGTCACCGGCTGCCATTTGCCGTTGACCTCGTAGGACAGGCCATTGCCCTGGCGGCGGATTTTTTCCAGGAACAGGTCCTGGTTGTCCCCCAGTACGCTGGTCATGCTCCAAGCCACTTTGCCGTTGAAGCCCGCCAGAATCATTGGGATGCCCGCTACGGAAACCCCGGCCGCCTGGTACTTGGGCGCACGGATCTGTACGGGCGTCCACAGCGACGAGGTATTCAATGGTCCATGGCTGTCGCTGGCCAGCAGGCTCTTGCCGCTGCGGCTGCGTTGCGCAGCGATGGCCCAGTTGCTCGAAGATGCCTCACTCAACAGGTTCAGTCCGGCCAACTGCTCGGTGGCCTTGCTGATCTCGTTCAGGCCCGGGACTTGACCGTTGAGCCGGATACCCTGGAGTTTGTCGGCTTCGGCCATGGGCAGTTGCTCGTCCGGATAGGACGGGCTCAGCCAGGCGAGTTTGTCGTTGGTGACTGTCTGGGCCAGCACCAGGCTGGCGATTTCTTCCGGCAGGTTGGCCGACTGGCTGAAGTTCAGCAGGCAGAACATCAGCGCCGAGTCTTCCGGTTTCCAGTATTCGGGTTTGTAGCCGGTGGCAGCCAGGTCCGACGGCAACTTGTCGCGGTAGCGGAACAGGTAGGCGTTCACGCCACGGGCATAGACTTCGAAGAAGCGCTTGAGCCGTGGCGAGGATGCCTTGTACAGCTCATCGGCGTTTTTCTTCAGGTTGACTGCGCGCATGTAGCGGTCGACGTCCAGGCGCTCGGCACCGGACATTTCCGCCAACCGACCCTGGGCCAGCAGGCGCAGGGTCACCATCTGGGTGATGCGATCGCTGGCGTGGACGTAGCCGAGGGTGAACAGGGCATCGTGGAAGCTGTTGCTCTCGATCAGCGGCATGCCCATGGCATTGCGTCGAACCGACACGTTCTGGGCCAGCCCCTTGAGTGGCTGCACGCCGGAAGTGGGCGCAACAGTGTCCTGGGTGTTCCAGGCCTGGCAACCGCTCAAACCGAGCGCACTGGCCACTGCGGCGGCGACGCCGAGCCGGGGAATGAAAGAAATAGAGGCTGGCGAGGCCATGGCAAAGCTCCTGCGGGAGGGGGTAGCGGCAATAAAGGCGCTACGTTAGTGAGCGGGAGGAGGCGGCGCAAGCGGGGACGAGGTTATTTGTTGATTTGGCGATCAAAGCCTGGGGGCACAGTTCCGGATAGGGCTTGCCTGTAGGAAGCGGTGATGCTCAAGTACGAAAACCTAATGACGAGCTGTGGAATAACCGGCATGGAGCTACAGAAAAACGCTGCGCTGATTCTCATCGATCAACAGAAAGGCATTCTTCATCCCAGGCTCGGCGCTCGCAACAATCCCGAGGCGGAGCTGCGCATGTTGGAATTGCTGGCGCTCTGGCGACATTCGGCGCGACCGGTGATTCACGTCCACCATCTGTCCCGCTCACCGGACTCGGTGTTCTGGCCAGGGCAGTCGGGCGTGGAGGTTCAACAACGATTCGAGCCGATGGCCGGTGAAGGGCTGATTCACAAGCAAGTGCCTGATGCGTTTAGTGGTACCCGTCTGGAAGAGAACCTGCGTAAGGCCGGGATCGGGCAATTGGTGATCGTCGGTGTGGCGACGAACAACTCGGTAGAGTCCACGGCGCGCACAGCCGGCAATCTGGGATTCGACACCTGGGTGGCCGAGGACGCCTGCTTTACCTTCGACAAGGCCGATTATTTCGGCAATGCCCGCTCGGCTGCCGAGGTGCATGCCATGTCGCTGGGCAACTTGCATGGGGAGTATGCAACGGTGGTCAGTGTGCGGCGGATTCTGGAGGCGGGCTGATAGAAAGTGCCGGCCTCATCGCGAGCAAGCTCGCTCCCACAGAGGTTTGCGGCGAGACGATATGGGGTGATCGCCGCGGATCAATGTGGGAGCGAGCTTGCTCGCGATGGCGGTCTAGCGGGCGAAGAGATTTTCCGCCCGAACCCTCAAGCCCCGTGGCATTTCTTGAATTTCTTGCCATTGCCGCATGGGCAAGGGTCGTTGCGGCCGACATCCTTCAGCGCGTTGCGCACTGGCTCCTGGTGAGCGTGGCCGCAGTTCGGGCCATGGACGTGGCCGTGATCATGCTCGTGGTGATGGTCGTGGTCGTGGTTGCAATCAGGGCCGTGAACGTGAGGTTGTTGGGTCATCGGGGTTACTCCGCAATAAAATCGGCGGCGATTATCACGCCATTGCGCTCCAGGTGCACGTAGTGAGCGATGAATAATCCGGTTTCCAGCTCACCTTCCAGACGATAGGGAATCTGCTGGCGGGGTTTCTCAAGCAGTTTTACCACCTCCCGTACCTGCGGCCACAGGTTGGTACGGATAGGCACCTTGAAATAGGCGCTTTGTTTGGGGGGCACGGTAAACCAGTGTTCGTGCTCACCTTCGGTCAGCAGCAGGTCGCCCAGGTGGATGCGGTAGGTCAGGCCGCGCACGGTCAGGTCGTTGTCGGCAGGGTTGTCGACGCGAAAGTGCAGCATGAACTTCTGCTCCAGCAACCGGGCCCGCACCACCTCGACCTTGACCAGATGCACCTGCGGTTCAGGTGCCTCGTCGCCTCGCCAGGACGCACAGCTGCCAAGCCCGACGAGCAGTAGCAGGCATGTGATGCGTAGCAGGTACGAGGAGTGGGTCATGTCCGTGCCTCTGGTTTATCCCCAGTCTAGCCCGCTGGCAAGCGGACGAGCGTCGGACGATTCCGATATCAACGCGTGAAGTAGCCTGCACAGCACTTCTTGAATTTATGCCCGCTGCCGCACGGGCAGCTGTCATTGCGTCCGGTCTTGACCGGCACGGTCGGGTCGATGAAGTACCAACGCCCGTCATTCTGCACGAACGAGGACTGTTCGCGGTGGCTATGTTCGCCCTGACCGTCGTGCCAACGCGCCGTGAAGGTCACGAAGGCGTGTTCCGGTTGGCCCCCGAACACTTCGCTGCTCTCTACCTCCAGTCCCAGCCAGGTGCTTTTGGCACTCCACTCGCTGATGGACAGGCGATCGAGGCCGGCCTGTTGGGCGGGAAGGGTAGTGGCCACTAGATAATCCACCAACCCCAGCACGTAGGCGCTATAGCGCGAGCGCATCAAGGCTTCGGCGCAAGGTGCCGGGTGACCGTCGTGATAATGGCCGCAGCAGGCGTCCAATGGGTTGCCACTGCCGCAGGGGCAAATGGTTGTGTGCATACTTGTGTTCACGGCTACCACCAGTATTTTCCAAAGTTTTCCGGGTTGGCCCAAAAGCGTGAGTTGAGCCAGTCGGGGACTTGTTTGTATTCAAGCAGATCGTAGGTAAACAGGGTCAGCACCTGCTCCTCGCGCTGGAATCGCTCGCTCGCTTGCAGGGCCAGGGAGAAAAAGTCCGTCTCCTGCCAGCCGCAGGCGTTGAGATCTGCCAGCACCGCGATACGGCTGGCATTGAGATTGCGGATGCCACCCAACAGGTTCAGACCGTCGCGCTTGGGCAAATGCTCCAGGCAATCGAGCGCCAGGGCCAGGTCAAAACGTCGCGCCGCGACGTCCGCCGGCAGCGTGCCGGGGGTGGCATGGACCACTTCGGTGTCAGGGTGCGCCTGCTGGAAGGCTTCGAGTGCGGGAAAGCTGCTGGCACCGATCAACAACAGTTTTTGCGGGGCATAGCGATCAAGCACGGCAGCCAGGGCTTGCTGGGGTGTGCGCGAAGAAATGGCAACGGTCATCGAAGTTCCTCAGTCAGAAGCATCACGATAGCCTGCCCGGACAGCATGGCCTAGAGCGGTTTGCGCCTAAACGTGTCGAACTGCCGCAAATACGGGGCGAAATCCAGGATTGCTTGAGGCTGGCGCAGATCCGAACTCGGGTCTTTACTCCCTTGAATCGGCGCAAAGCCGATCCCTCAAGGAGAAAACCCAATGAGCATAGTTCGGACAGCGTTACCCCTGGTTCTGCTAACCAGTGTGTTGACTGGTTGCGCAGGTTTGCAGAAAACCGACTGGCCGATCTGTGCGGCCACCGGTGGCGTCGTCGGCGCTGGGTTGGGCGCCATCGAAAGCAGTTCCTGGATCGGCCCCGGAGCGTTGGTGGCCGGTACTGTGGCGGCGGGTTGGTGCTGGGCTCATGGTGACGGCGACGAAGATGGCGATGGTGTGCCGGACAGTCGCGACAAGTGCCCAGGCACACCGAAGGGTGTGCAGGTCGATGCCGACGGCTGCCCGCCGCCCGCCCCGGCGCCGGTGGTTGAAGAACCGGCAGTGGTCAAGGAAGAGACCATCGTGATCCGCGACGTGCACTTTGAGTTCAACAAAGCCACGCTGACCCCGGCTGACAAGGAGATTCTGAGCGGCGTTGCGACCCGGCTCAAGCAGGAAACGTCTACTGCGCAACTGCGGGTCACGGGTCATACCGACAGCGTCGGCAGCGATGCCTATAACCAGAAACTGTCGGAAAAACGGGCCAATTCGGTGGTGCAATACCTGGTCCAGCAAGGTGTGCCTAGCGCCAGCTTCGTCTCGGTGTCCGGCGCCGGTGAGAGCCAGCCGGTGGCTGACAACAAAACCGCCGATGGTCGCGCGCTGAACCGCCGCACGGAAATCAAGATAAATCGCTGAAACCCTTGTCATCCGCGGCTTGTACAGTCGCGGATGCGGGTCTTTACTCCTGTGTGACCGGTATGGGCCGGTGACACAGGAGCATTCCCTATGAACGTTCTAATCAGGGCAGCCTTGCCGGTACTGCTCGCGAGCAGTCTGTTGTCCGGTTGTGCCACTCACAGCGATGGCAGCGCTCCCCTCAATCAACGCACCTGGCCAATCTGCAGCCTGATTGGCGGCCTTGTCGGCGGCGGGCTGGGAGCCATTGAAAGCGGTGGCTGGGCTGCCGGTGGCGCCGCTCTGGGGCTTTTGGGCGGTGGTTTGGTCTGTTACGCCCAGGATGGCGATGAAGACGACGACGGTGTGTTCGACCGCCGTGACCGGTGTCCCGACACGCCGGCCAATACCCCGGTCGAGCATCACGGTTGCCCGCTGCCGCAATACCCGGCCAGCGCCCCGCCGGTCGAACCTGAAGCGCCGGCCACTGAAGTGATCACCCTCAACGATGCCGGCAAGGTGCTGTTCGATTTCGACAAGTCCGATCTCACCGCCGCTGCGCGAAGCCAACTCGATGGACTAATGGGCAAATTGAGCCATGCCAATGTCGTCAGCATTCGCGTGGTAGGCCACACCGACAGCGTCGGTACCGACGCCTATAATCAGGGGTTGTCCGAGCGGCGCGCCAGCAGCGTCGTAGAGTATCTGCTGACCCAGGGGCTGGCCCCGGACAAGCTCACCAGCGAAGGCAAGGGTGAAGGTGAGCCGGTGGCCGATAATGAGACTGACGAAGGGCGGGCGCAGAACCGTCGGGTCGAGCTGCATATCCAGCGTTGAGCCCTGAGCCAGAGCCGTCGGGGCGCGAGGAGGGCGGTTCGACGGTCGCTGGCCGGTGCTAAATTAAATTTTCCTCGCCCTCTGGCTTATCCTGCGCGCAAGCCGTTACTGTGCGGCCAAAGAATAATACTCATCGGGGGGCGTATGAAGGTGTTTTGGGGGCTGGGGCGTTTACTGACCCTACTGTTCTGGTTGGTGGTGCTGGTCAACCTGATCCTACCGTTCGTCCATCCACTGCATCTGCTGGTCAACTTTGCCGCAGCGCTGCTACTGGCGGTGCATTTGCTGGAGCTGTTGTTGTTCAGGGCCAGCTTTCGTGGCCGCCCTTCGCCTGGCCGCGATCGCCTGCGAGTGCTGCTGTTTGGCATCTTCCATCTGCAAACCATCCCGACCGCGCCAGAGGCTTCTCATGCGTAAATTGTGTCTGCTCGTCGCATTCGTCTGCCCATGGGCTTCGGCTCAAGTGCTCCAGGTAGAAAGCCACTCGCTCATGCGCCTGCCCAATACCACCAGTACCTTGACCCTGGAACGGCTGGATGTGGCCGATTACGGCACCTTGCTGGTGCCTTCCAATGTCACTGAGTTGTCCATTGGCCAACTGCACCTGGGGCGCGAGGCGCGGATCGCCATCGTGCCGGCGCAACAGGCCCTGGAAATGAAAGTCGCCCAGGCTGAATTGGCCGACGGCAGCCAGATCACTTCCCGGGGCGCGCCGGGCACCTATACCAAGGCGGCCCGGCCGGGGCGCAATCTCAACCTGCGTTTCAGTGCCTTGAACGCGCCGCTGTTGTCGGTGGATGCCCGCGGCGGTACCGGTGCGCCGGGTTTCGTCGGCCTGGACGGCGCCAATGGCAAGGCTCCGGGTTGCACCTGGGGTTCGGCCGGCCGCGGTGCCGACGGCAGTAATGGCAGCGATGGGCAGCCTGGGGCCGCCGGTGCGCTGGTGCGCCTCGAAGTACCCCGTGCGTATCCCGCCGAACAGATCAAGGTGGTGGTGGACGGTGGTGCGGGTGGTGCGGCGGGGCCCGGTGGCAAGCCGGGGGCCGGGGGCAAGGCCAAGGGTTGTCTCGTTTATACGGCCGACGGCGGCAAGAGCGGTCGGCCTGGCGCCGCCGGCCAGCCGGGGCCTGCCGGCGCGGCGGGGGCGGTGACGGTGCAGCGGTTCTAAGTGTTTGACGGAGCCTGATGTGGGAGCGAGCTTGCTCGCGATTGCGGTTTGTCAGTCATATAAAGGCTGAATTGATCCACCGCTATCGCGAGCAAGCTCGCTGCCACAGGGCCTTGTGCAACTTTTAGAACATCGGCCGCGCCGCGCCAATGGCCACCACCAGTAAGCCGATCAACAGATTGATCCCCACCAGTTTGCGAATCTTCCCCAGCACCGCCGCACCCGCCGGCCAGTCCTGGGCCGTCACCGCACTACGCAAGGCCGGCAACTGTAGCCCCTGGATACGGATAAACAGCGCGGTCATCACCACATACAAGCCCATCATGACTTGCACATAACGCGGCGCGGTTTCGAAACCGGCAAAGCGCACGTGGATCAGGCCGACACCGCTGATCGGCAAAAGCACTACCGCCACCCAGACCCAAACGAAAAAACGCTGAAACACTTCTAGCCACAACTTGAGTCGGGCAGGGCCTTCAAGGGCTGTCATTGCGGCGGGGCGCAGGATCATCCAGGCGAAGAACATGCCGCCGACCCAAACCAGGGCCGCCAGCAAGTGCAGGGTGTAGACGAGGGCAAAGGGTGTCATTGGGTTACTCCGTTCTGCGCAGGATTCATTAGCGGGGTATGATAGCCGCCGATCCGAACCACTGAAAATTTATCCAGCGTTTTTAGCGCCCGACCATTCATGATCAGCACCGAACTCAAAACCACGATCCAGGGCGCCTATTCGCGTTTTCTCGAAGCCAAGAGCCTCAAGCCGCGATATGGCCAGCGCCTGATGATTGCCGAAGTGGCAAAAGTCCTGGGTGACATCGACACCGACGACGAAGGCCGGCGCAGTGGCGAGCCCGCCGTGGTGGCGGTGGAGGCCGGCACCGGTACTGGCAAGACCGTGGCCTACAGCCTGGCGGCGATTCCCACCGCCAAGGCCGCTGGCAAGCGCTTGGTGATTGCCACCGCTACCGTCGCCCTGCAAGAACAGATCGTCTACAAGGACTTGCCCGACCTGATGCGCAACAGCGGGCTGAATTTCAGCTTTGCGCTGGCCAAGGGGCGTGGGCGCTACATGTGCCTGTCCAAGCTCGACATGCTACTGCAGGAAGGCCAGGCGCAGACCGCCACGGCCCAGCTGTTCGAGGAAGAAGGCTTCAAGATCGAGGTCGATGAGGCCAGCCAAAAGCTGTTTACCAGCATGATCGAGAAATTGGCCGGCAATAAGTGGGACGGCGACCGCGACAGCTGGTCCACGGCCCTGGAAGACGCCGACTGGTCCCGCTTGACCACCGATCATAGCCAGTGCACCAACCGTCATTGCCCCAACTTCGGCCAGTGTGCTTTCTACAAGGCTCGCGAAGGCATGGGCAAGGTCGACGTCATCGTCACCAACCACGACATGGTGCTGGCCGACCTGGCCCTGGGTGGAGGCGCGGTGCTGCCGGACCCGCGAGACACGATCTACGTGTTCGACGAAGGTCACCACCTGCCGGACAAGGCTATCGGCCATTTCGCCCATTACACCCGGCTGCGTTCCACCGCTGACTGGCTGGAAACCACCGCCAAGAACCTCACCAAACTGTTGGCCCAGCATCCGTTGCCGGGAGACCTGGGCAAGTTCATCGAGCAAGTGCCGGAGCTGGCGCGGGAAATCAAGACCAACCAGCAGTTCATGTTCACCGCTTGCGAACAAGTGGCCGATTTCAAGCCCGGCGAAGATGTCGAAGGCCGCGAGCGGCCACGCCATCGTTTCGTCGGTGGGGTGATCCCCGAGCACATGCGCGAAATGGGCATTGAGCTCAAGAAAGGCTTCGCCCGCCTGACCGATCTCTTCACCCGCCTGACCGACCTGCTCAAGGAGGGCATGGATGGCGAGGTCAACATCGGCATCGCCAGCAACCAGGCTGAGGAATGGTATCCGCTGTTCGGCAGTCTGTTGTCCCGCTCCCAGGGCAACTGGGAGCTGTGGACGGCCTTCACCGCCGAGGATCCGGAAGACAACCCGCCGATGGCGCGTTGGCTGACCTTGGCCGAAAGCGGTTCGCTGTTCGACATCGAGGTCAATGCCAGCCCGATCCTGGCGGCGGAAATGCTGCGTCGCAACCTGTGGAATGTGGCCTATGGCGCGCTGGTGACGTCCGCGACGCTGACTGCCCTGGGCACGTTCGACCGCTTCCGCATGCGGGCCGGCTTGCCGAAGAAAGCCGTGACCGCCGTGGTTCCGAGCCCGTTCCACCATGCTGACGCCGGTGTGCTGCGAGTGCCGGATCTCAAGGCCGATCCACGGGATGCTGCTGCCCACACTGCGGCGATCATCCGCGACCTACCGGAGCTGGTAGAAGGCTCGCGGGGCACCCTGGTGCTGTTTTCCTCGCGCAAACAGATGCAGGACGTGTTCGACGGCCTCGACCGTGACTGGCGCAAACAGGTGTTCATCCAGGGCAACCTGTCGAAGCAGGAAACCCTGAACAAGCACAAGGCGCGGGTCGACGGCGGGGATTCCAGTGTGCTGTTCGGCCTGGCGAGTTTTGCCGAAGGCGTGGATTTGCCCGGTGCCTATTGTGAACACGTGGTGATCGCCAAGATCCCGTTCTCCGTCCCTGACGATCCGGTGGAAGCCGCGCTGGCTGAGTGGATCGAAGCCCGTGGCGGCAACCCGTTCATGGAAATCTCGGTGCCGGACGCTTCGCTGAAACTGGTCCAGGCCTGTGGCCGATTGCTGCGGACCGAAGAGGACCGCGGCACCATCACCTTGCTCGACCGGCGGCTGGTGACCCAACGCTATGGCAAGGCGATCCTCAACGCGCTGCCGCCGTTTCGGCGGGAGATCTCCTGATAGGTGCATGACTTGCAGTGGCGAGGGCGCTTGCTCCCTCGCCACAAAGGCCAGTACCAGTCCGGTCAGCCGTCTTGCGGCGGTTCCCAAAAGCCTGAATGGCTGAAACAATGCCAGCACTTTAAAAAGTGTTTGTTTCAAAGGAGTTGCGGGTGCAGATTCAAGGCCATTATGAGCTTCAGTTCGAGGCGGTGCGTGAAGCCTTCGCGGCGCTGTTCGATGATCCCCAGGAGCGTGGCGCGGCGTTGTGCATTCAAGTCGCTGGCCGGACCGTGGTCGACCTGTGGGCCGGTACCGCTGACAAGGATGGCAGCGAAGCCTGGCACAGCGACACCATCGCCAATCTGTTTTCCTGCACCAAGACGTTTACCGCTGTCACAGCCTTGCAATTGGTGGCCGAGGGCAAGTTGCAGCTGGATGCCCCGGTCGCCCGCTATTGGCCGGAATTTGCCGCAGCCGGCAAGCAATCCATCACCCTGCGCCAGCTGCTATGCCATCAGGCTGGATTGCCGGCGCTGCGTGAATTGCTGCCGCCCGAAGCACTGTATGACTGGCAAACCATGGTCGATGCCCTGGCCGCTGAAACACCTTGGTGGACGCCGGGCGAGGGCCACGGCTACGCCGCGATCACCTACGGTTGGCTGATCGGTGAGCTGCTGCGTCGGGCCGATGGACGTGGCCCAGGGGAGTCCATCGTGGCCCGGGTCGCCAAGCCATTGGGCCTGGATTTCCACGTAGGCCTGGCCGATGAGGAGTTTCATCGCGTGGCCCACATTGCCCGTGGCAAAGGCAACGTTGGTGATGCGGCGGCCCAGCGCCTGCTGCAGGTGACGATGCGCGAACCCACGGCCATGACCACCCGGGCCTTCACCAACCCGCCATCGATCATGACCAGCACCAACAAGCCGGAGTGGCGACGCATGCAGCAACCGGCGGCCAACGGCCACGGCAATGCGCGGAGCCTGGCCGGGTTCTACGCCGGTCTGTTGGACGGCAGCCTGCTGGAAGGCGAAATGCTCGACGAACTGACTCGCCAGCACAGCCTCGGCGAGGACAAGACACTGTTGACCCGGACCCGTTTCGGCCTGGGTTGCATGCTCGATCAGCCGGATGTTCCGAACGCGACCTACGGCCTTGGCCCACGGGCATTCGGTCATCCGGGGGCGGGAGGCTCTACCGGGTTTGCCGATCCGGAACAGGATGTGGCTTTTGGCTTCGTGACCAACACACTCGGGCCTTATGTGTTGATGGATCCGCGCGCGCAGAACCTTGCGAGGGTGCTTGCCACTTGTCTGTAAAACGCCATTGAAGGCGGCGGGCACAGGAACCTCGTGTCCTTTTCAGTTTCCAAGCGTCTGTTTATGCGGCCCGAACATGGCCTTTTGTTTTTTCATTTACATTATTTTGTGGATATCCAATGTCATCGAATAAAACCCTCGCTCTGGCGCTGTGCTTCGCTATTACCGGTTGCGCACAAACCCCACAAAATGATGCCGAGAACGGCAGTAGCTGGTGGCCGTTCGGGGCCTCCGACAAGGTTGCGACTAAAGATGCGGCGCCAGCGGCGCCCCTGAAGCCGGCAGCCGTCGCGCCACAGGTCAAGGCCGAGAGTGCCACCCACTGGTGGTGGCCGTTCTCCTCCGATGACGCCGCCGACGTTGCCAAGAAAGACGAAATCAAACCTCAAGCCAAGCCTGAAGCCCAGGCACCGGCGAACGTCGCCAAGGCTGAAGCCGAAAGCAACGGCAAGTGGTGGTGGCCGTTCGGCGGCAAGGATCAGGAAACCGCCAAGGCAGTGCCAATGCCCGACCCGAAAGTCACCCAGGCCTGGCTTGACGATTACGAGCCGAAATTGCGCACCGCTATCAAGGACAGCAAGCTTGAGCTTGAGCGCCGCGACAATGTGCTGGTGGTGACCGCGCCAGTGGATAGCTCTTTCAACCCTGACCGCCCTGCGATGTTGCTCCCAGTGACCCTTGGCCCGTTCACTCGCGTTGCCAAGGTCCTCGAAGCCGACCCGAAAACCGCCGTGCTGATTCTTGGTCACGCCGACACTTCCGGCGCTGCGCCAGCCAACCTGAAACTCAGCCAGGAGCGTGCCCAGTCCGTGGCGGCGATTTTCCGTCTCAGCGGCTTGCAACGTGATCGCCTGATGCTGCGCGGCATGGGCGCGGTCGCACCCCGTGCGGCCAACGATAGCGTGGAAGGCCGTGCCTTGAACCGTCGCGTGGAATTGCTGGTGACACCGGCAAACACCATGGTTGCGCTGCTGAGCAAGTACAACATGCCGGCCCCTGCGCCAGTGACGCTGGTGGCGGCCCAAGACGTGAAACCTGTCGCCCCCGCTCCAGCGCCTGTAGCTAAAAAAGCCGCGACCACGGCCACCAAAAAAGCTCCAGCCAAAAAGACCGTCGCCAAGGCTCCTGCGAAGAAAGCTGCGACCAAAGCGCCCGCGGCGAAGAAACCTCAACCGGCCAAAGCCGCCACCGATACCAAGAAAGTCGCGGCCGCCGATACTCCCAAGCAGTGATGGGCTAACCACAAGGAACGCGCCATGACCCAAGCGCTGGCTGATATGCGCCGCGATTACACCCGCGATGGCCTGACCGAGGCGCAAGCCCCGGCCGAGCCGTTCGCGCTGTTCCACCAATGGTTCGCCGATGCGGTGAAAACCGAGCAGGCCCCGGTGGAGGCCAATGCCATGACCCTGGCGACAGTGGATGCCGAAGGGCGCCCTCATTGCCGAATCCTGCTGCTCAAAGGACTGGACGCCCAGGGCTTCACGTTTTTCACCAATTACGACAGCGCCAAGGGCCAGCAGCTGGCAGGCAATCCCTTCGCGGCCATGACGTTTTTCTGGCCGACCCTGGAGCGCCAGGTGCGCATCGAGGGCAAAGTGGTAAAGGTCACGGCGCAGGAGTCGGACGCCTATTACCAAGTGCGGCCACTGGGCAGCCGTCTCGGTGCCTGGGCCTCGCCCCAGAGCCGGGTGATTGCCGGTCGCGGTGAGCTGGAAGACTTGCTCAAGGCCACGGAACAACGCTTCAGCGACAATCAACCACATTGCCCTGAGCATTGGGGCGGTTATCGTCTGCTGCCCGAGCGCATTGAATTCTGGCAAGGTCGCCCGAGCCGCCTGCACGATCGCCTCAACTACCGCCTGCAAGGGGCGGACTGGGTTCGCGAGCGTCTGGCGCCTTAGCGCGATAACCTGCAGCAGCGGTTTGCAGCCATTGCTGCAGGTCCCGGCGCTTGATGCCTTGCTCCCGGGCGCGGGCCAGTTGTTGCAGCATGTAGGTTTTTTTCTGCTCATCCTGCCCCGCCAACGACAGCGCCAGGTCGCGGTCCACCCAGCGCTTGATGCGCACATACAGCCACCAGTGGAAGTACAAACCGGCCACGGTGGTGGCGACTATGATGAAATAATCCATGAAAAATCCTTGGGTCGGTGACGCAGATATCGGAAATTGGCGCTACTGTGAGAGGGATTTTTCGGGCGCGCCTGTATTGCACCTGAATGAAACCAATTTTATCCCGGCGGGGCCGTGACAGGCGTCAAGCTGCGGAGTTTAATGAATACCTGTCTTTTGGAGTTGATGCTATGCGTAAGTCTGTTTTGCTGGTTGCTTCTTTTTCCACGATGGCGATGTTGCTCACTGGCTGTCAGTCGAGCCTGACCGGTGACTCCTACTCCCGTGACGAAGCGCGTCGCGTGCAGACGATTCGTATGGGGACCATCGAAGCCCTGCGTCCGGTCAAGATCGAAGGCACCAAGACCCCAATCGGCGGTGCGGCCGGTGCAGTGGTCGGTGGTGTGGGCGGTAGCGCCATCGGTGGCGGTCGTGGCAGCATCGTCGCCGCGGTGATCGGCGCTGTGGCCGGTGGCCTGATCGGCTCCGCTACTGAAGAAGGCCTGACTCGCACCCAGGGTGTGGAAATCACCGTTCGCGAAGACGACGGCAGCATGCGTGCCTATGTGCAGCAGGTTCAGGAAAACGAGGTGTTCCGTGTGGGTGAGCGGGTTCGTATTTCCACTGTGGGTGGCACGAGTCGCGTATCGCACTAAGCGGGAGTGGGTAAGAGAGAGCGGCGCTTTTTCCGGGAATGGAAAGCGCCGTTTTTTTTGGGAGACTGGTGTGTATATCCGTTACCGCAGCAATGGATATGCACCCCCCTCAGGCAACCAGGAATCAGCTCGGCAATGCAGGCTGCTTGCGACTGGCCGCCGCTGTCACCGCGTAACCCAACAACGCCGCCAATATCGAACCGGTGAGGATCCCCATCCGGTCCATGCCGGCGTAGTCACTCACACCCGGCTCGAACGCCAGGGAGCCGACGAACAGGCTCATGGTGAACCCGATACCGCACAGGATCGCCACGCCCAGTACCTGTCCCCAGTTGGCACCCGTGGGCAGACTGGCGATGCCGATCTTCACGGCCAGCCAGGTCAGGCCGAATACGCCGACGGTCTTGCCCAGCAGCAGGCCGATAGCGATACCCATCGGTACGTGATGAGTGAAGCTCTCGACGGTGACGCCGCTCAGGGACAGGCCGGCGTTGGCGAAGGCGAACAGCGGCAGGATGCCGTAGGCCACCCAGGGATGCAGGGCATGTTCCAGGGTCAGCAGCGGTGAGGTTTCGGCATTTTTCGTCTGCAGCGGAATGCAGAACGCCAGGGTCACCCCCGCCAGGGTGGCATGGACACCGCTCTTGAGCACGCAGACCCACAGAATCAGGCCTATGACCATGTAAGGGCCGAGCTTGACCACGCCCATCCGATTCAACGCCACCAGCGCGGCGATGCAGGCTGCCGCCAATATGAGCGACAGACTGGACAGGGCGCCGGAGTAAAAGATCGCGATGATGATAATGGCGCCCAGGTCGTCGATGATCGCCAGGGTCATCAGGAACAGCTTGAGCGACACCGGCACCCGCTTGCCGAGCAGGGCCAGCACGCCGAGGGCGAAGGCGATGTCGGTGGCCGTCGGAATCGCCCAGCCGGCGAGGGCGGGGGGATTGTCGCGGTTGAGGAACCAGTAGATCAGTGCCGGCACCACCATGCCGCCAATCGCTGCCGCGCCGGGCAAGACGATTTGCGACGGTTTCGACAGTTGCCCGCCGAGGACCTCCCGCTTGACTTCGAGGCCGATGAGCAGGAAGAACATCGCCATCAGGCCGTCGTTGATCCACAGCAACAGGGGTTTGGCGATCTTCAGTGCCCCGACCTGAGCAACCACCGGCGTATCCAGCAGGCCGTTGTACAGCCAGGAAAGGGGTGAATTATTGATGGCCAGGGCCAGCACGGCAGCGGCGATCAGTAGCAGGCCGCTGGCAGCCTCCAGCTGGAAAAAACGTGTCAGAGAATTACGTAGAGCCACGATCGCTCTCCATTCATCGAATCAAAAAAGATGGCACACCCTAACCCGTACGGTTAGTTGTTAAAACAAAAGTTATATTCTTTTTTGTTATATGACGTTGCGGCGCCTGTAAGGCGCGGTCGGGCAGTTACGGCGCATATTGGACCTTAGCTGTACCTGTGCGCGATGTCGGTTTTTTCCTAAGCTTGTGACTGGTTTTTCCGAGACCAACGTCGCGCCTGTATGACCGCCAGGTTTCCCGCGTCGAACCGATCCAGTGAGAACACACCATGAACGACCACCGCCAGTGGGCGCGCGAAGCGATTCGCATCATTGAGGCTGACTTCCAGCGCAGTGCCGATACCCACCTGATTCCATTGCCACTGCCAGGCCTGCCGGGCATCGAGCTGTACTTCAAGGATGAGTCCAGTCATCCCACTGGCAGCCTCAAGCACCGGTTGGCGCGCTCGCTGTTTCTCTATGCGTTGTGTAACGGTTGGCTCAAGCCCGGGGCGCCGGTGATCGAGGCATCCAGCGGTTCGACAGCCATTTCGGAGGCGTACTTTGCCCGGCTGCTGGGCCTGCCGTTCATTGCAGTGATGCCGGCGACCACCTCCAGGGAAAAAATCGCACAGATCGCGTTCTATGGTGGCCAGAGTCATCTGGTGGACGATCCAACACAGATCTACGCTGAGTCTGAACGCCTGGCCCATGAACATGACGGTCACTTCATCGACCAGTTCACCTATGCCGAACGCGCCACGGACTGGCGGGCCAATAACAACATTGCCGAATCGATCTTCCAGCAGATGCGCTTCGAGCGGCATCCGGAGCCAAGCTGGCTGATTTCCAGCCCCGGCACCGGCGGTACCACGGCCACCCTGGGGCGCTACGTGCGTTATCGCCAGCACGGCACCCGTGTGCTGTGTGCCGACGCCGAGCGTTCGGTGTTCTTCGACTACTACCGCAGCGGCGATGCCAGCCTGCGCCTGGATTGCGGCTCGCGAATCGAAGGCATCGGCCGGCCACGGGTCGAGGCGTCGTTTTTGCCCAAAGTCATCGATGCGATGGTCAAGGTTCCGGACGCGCTGTCACTGGCGGCCATGCATTACCTGGCCGGGCGCCTGGGACGACGGGTCGGTGGTTCCAGCGGTACCAACCTGGTCGGCGCGCTGATTGCCGCCAGGCAGATGGTGCAAGTGGGGGAGTCGGGGTCGATCGTCGCGATTTTGTGCGACGGCGGCGAGCGCTATGCCACGACTTATTACGATCCGGCGTGGCTCAAGGCCCAGGGCTATGAGTTGAGTGGGTTGATGGACATCGTAGCGGCGAGTGTGGAGCGGGGCGAGGCGCTGCCGGAGAGTGTGTTGCGAGCGAATATCTGAAAACACCTGGATCCCTTGTGGGAGCGAGCTTGCTCGCGATAGCGGTGGATCAGTCAACATATATGTTGAATGCCAGGCCGCCATCGCGAGCAAGCTCGCTCCCACAGGGTCGTGCTGTTCACTTAAGAAAATCCTGCCTTGAGTGAACAGCGTTGGCCCCGGAAGGGGGGCTCTGTCAGGCTTCGAGACCGAGGATATCTCGCGCCACCGCCTCGGCAATCCGGATCCCGTCCACGCCCGCCGACAGGATACCGCCCGCATAACCGGCGCCTTCGCCGGCCGGGAACAAGCCCTTGACGTTCAGGCTCTGCAGCGTTTCGTCGCGGGTAATGCGCAGGGGCGACGAGGTACGGGTTTCGATCCCGGTCAGCACCGCGTCGTGCAGCGAATAACCGCGAATCTGCTTCTCGAACGCCGGCAGGGCTTCGCGGATGGCTTCGATGGCGAAGTCCGGCAGGGCCTGGGCCAGGTCGCCCAGGGAGACGCCAGGCTTGTAGGACGGTTCGACGCTGCCCAGTGCCGTGGACGGCTTGCCGGCGATGAAGTCGCCCACCAGTTGCGCCGGGGCCTCGTAGTTGCTGCCGCCGAGCACGAACGCGTGGGACTCCAGGCGCTCCTGCAACTCGATCCCCGCCAGCGGGCCGCCCGGATAATCGACTTCCGGGGTGATGCCAACGACGATGCCGGAGTTGGCGTTGCGCTCGTTGCGCGAATATTGGCTCATGCCGTTGGTCACGACGCGGTTCGGCTCGGAGGTCGCGGCTACCACAGTACCGCCCGGGCACATGCAGAAGCTGTACACCGAGCGACCGTTCTTGGCGTGGTGCACCAGTTTGTAGTCGGCGGCGCCGAGCTTCGGGTGGCCGGCGTACTTGCCCAAGCGCGCGCTGTCGATCAGCGATTGCGGGTGTTCGATACGGAAACCTACCGAGAACGGCTTGGCTTCCATGTACACGCCACGGCTGTGGAGCATGCGGAAGGTGTCCCGGGCGCTGTGGCCCAGGGCCAGGATCACATGCCTGGAATGAATCCGTTCACCGCTGGCCAGTTCGACGCCGACCAACTGGCCGTCCTCGATCAGCACATCGGTGACCCGCTGCTGGAAGCGCACTTCACCGCCCAGGGCGCGGATTTGCTCACGCATGTTTTCCACTACGCCTGTCAGGCGGAACGTACCGATGTGCGGTTTGCTGACGTAGAGGATTTCTTCCGGTGCGCCGGCCTTGACGAACTCGTGCAGGACCTTGCGACCGAGGAACTTCGGATCCTTGATCTGGCTGTAGAGCTTGCCGTCGGAAAACGTCCCCGCGCCACCTTCGCCGAACTGCACGTTGGATTCGGGATTGAGCACGCTTTTGCGCCACAGGCCCCAGGTGTCCTTGGTGCGCTGGCGCACTTCCGGGCCGCGTTCGAGGATGATCGGCTTGAAGCCCATCTGTGCCAGCAACATGGCGGCGAAGATTCCGCACGGGCCGAAGCCGACCACGATCGGCCGTTCGCTCAGGTCGGCCGGAGCCTGGCCGACCACGTTGTAGCTGACATCCGGTGCTTCGTTGACGTTACGGTCATCGGCGAACTTGCGCAGCACGCTGGCTTCATCGCGCACCGTCAGGTCGATGGTGTAGATGAAGCACAGTTCGGAGGATTTTTTGCGCGCGTCGTAGCTGCGCTTGAACAAGGTGAAATCGAGCAGATCATCGCTGGCGATACCCAGGCGCTGCACGATGGCTGGGCGTAGGTCTTCTTCGGGATGGTCGATTGGCAGCTTGAGTTCGGTGATTCGTAACATGAGGGGATCCGGTTCGCGGGACGCACAACTGCGTCAGGGCGTGAACCGGCGATTATAAGCCAAAACCTGCGAATCAGTCGTTGCGCGCACCGCCAAAGTAGGCGCAGCCGCGCTGGACCTGACCGTTGACCCGCAGTTCGGCGCTCATGTGTTGCACGCTGCCGTTCACGTTGTCGACGCAGCGCTGGGGGGTGACCCAGAGCTCGACCTTCTGGCCATTGGCTTCGGTGCTGAGGTTGAAGCGGCCGTCACCCAGCTGCTCCTCCATGTACGGCACCGCCAGGGGCGGCTGGCCTTCGCGTTCGAGCACCAGGCCCTTGCCGCTGGCCTTGAGGTTCCACTCGGGGCCATGGCCGGCGGCGCGCAGGATCAACAGTCTGAAATTTCCGTCGTCGCACGCGGTGCCTGAGCGTTCCAGGCGATACAGCTGCTCCACGTCCAACTGGCTGTCGGTACCGGCCGCTGCGCTGGAGACGATACGGCCGCGCACGTCGGCAAACAGCTTGCCCCGCTCGTCGGCCAGGCTCGCGGCTTGCTGCAGCACGCTGGTGCCACCGCTGTCGTTGACGATGTAGCGGCGCTGTTCCTGGCACGGCTGGAACACCAGCTTGCCCTCGGCCGCCGTGAGTTCGCCCTGCATGCGCGTCTGACCGGCGTGGGAGGCGCTCTGACGCGGGGCGTCGAGCAATTGGCAGCCGGCGAACAGCGGCAGGAGGGCGACAAACAGCAGGGAGCGGGCGGCACGCATCATTGGGTCTCCAGACAAGTGCCGCCACGTTACTCAGACTGATCCTGCATCACAAGGGGTGTCAGCCCACGTGAAAGGTCTGACCGGTTTGTAGGCCTTCGACACTCTTGGCGTAGGCCAATGCGACATCGGCGGCGGGCACCGGTTTGTAGCCGCGGAAGTAAGGCGCGTATTTGTCCATGGCTTCGAGCAACACGTTCGGGCTCACCGAGTTGACGCGCAAGCCTCGTGGCAACTCGATTGCCGCGGCACGCACGAAACTGTCCAGGGCGCCGTTGACCAGGGCTGCCGACGCACCGCTCTTGATCGGGTCGTGGCTGAGCACGCCAGTGGTAAAAGTGAAGGATGCGCCGTCGTTGGCGAATTCGCGGCCGATCAGCAGCAGGTTGACCTGGCCCATCAGCTTGTCTTTCAAGCCCAGGGCGAAGCTGTCTTCGGTCATCTCGCCCAGGGGCGCAAAGGTGACATTGCCCGCTGCGCAGACCAGGGCATCGAAGCGTCCAGTCTTTTCGAACAGGGCTCGGATCGAGGCGCTGTCGCTGATATCCACGTGCAATTCACCGCTGTGGCGGCCAATCCGCACGATTTCGTGGCGCGGCGACAGTTCGTCGGCAATGGCCGAACCAATGGTGCCGTTGGCGCCGATCAACAGGATTTTCATGGGCTGTTCCTCAATGGGTTGAATGAGTTTTCAGTCTAGAGGGGTTCTTTTCATTAATAATCGTGCTAATAGGCAACCTTTGGTTTTCATTTGGAAACAATCCGATGAGCGAGATGGATGACCTGGCGGCGTTTGCGGTGTTGATGGAGGCCGGCAGTTTCACCCTGGCGGCCCAGCAGTTGGGCTGTAGCAAGGGGCAGTTGTCCAAACGCATCAGCTTGTTGGAGAGCCGGTTCTGCGTGGTATTGCTGCAGCGCACCACACGCCGCTTGAGCCTCACGGCGGCTGGCGCGGCGTTGTTGCCTCAGGCCCAGGCGCTGTTGGTACAGGTGGAAAGGGCGCGTCAGGCATTGGCTCGGTTGAAGGACGACATTTCCGGGCCGGTGCGGATGACGGTTCCGGTTTCGCTGGGGGAAACGTTCTTTGAAGGTTTGTTGATGGAGTTCGCACGCACCTATCCCGATGTGCAAATCGAACTGGAGCTCAACAATGGTTATCGCGATCTGACTCGCGATGGCTTCGACCTGGCGATTCGTTCTGACGCCGCCATCGATGAGCGATTGGTGGCCCGCCCGCTGCTGGCCTGGCACGAAATGACCTGCGCCAGCCCGGCCTATCTTCAACACTATGGCGAGCCCGAAACTCCTCAGGCCCTGGCCGAGCACCGCTGCCTGCTCAACAGCCACTACAGCGGGCGGGAAGAATGGCTTTATCACCAGCAACACGAACTGTTGCGGGTCCGTGTGTCGGGGCCGTTCGCCAGCAACCACTACAGCCTGTTGAAAAAAGCTGCCCTGGCCGGTGCCGGAATCGCCCGGTTGCCGTCATACCTGCTGCATGAAGAGTTGGCTGACGGACGCCTGCGCTGGGTGCTGCGCGATTACCAGACCCGGCGTATGCCGATGTACCTGGTGCATCCGTACCAGGGCGGATTGCCCAAGCGCACCCAGGTGCTGGCCGATTACTTGATCGATTGGTTCAAGCGCAGTGGCGAGGCGTTGGATCGGCTCGCTCCCACAGTGGGCCTGCGCTGAACACAAGACTCATGAACACCCAAGATCTCTATGGGAGCGAGCTTGCTCGCGAAGGCGGTGGCACATCCGGCATTTGTGCAAGCTGACCCACCGCTATCGCGAGCAAGCTCGCTCCCACAGGAGATTCCAGTTGCAATCAGTGGGCGTAGCGTTTGGCGATCAGATGGTCAATGGACACTACCCCCGGTCCGCGAGCCATCAGGTAGAGCAATACCGCCGCCCAGGTGCCATGGGTCGGATAGGCGTCCGGATAGACAAACAGCTGAATGGTCAACGTCATGCCCAGCAGGGCCATCGCCGAGAAGCGTGTTGCCAGGCCAAACAGTATCAACACCGGGAACATATGTTCGGCAGCGGCCGCCAGATGCGCCGCCAGCTCGGGCGACAGCAGCGGCAGGGCGTATTCGCTTTTGAACAGTGGGATGGTCGAGTCCGCCAGATGCGGCAGGCCGATCTGGAAGGTACCCTCGACCAGGTCAATGGCCAGGCCTTCGATTTTGGTCTGGCCGGATTTCCAGAACACTGCGGCGATGGAGAACCGCGCAATAAAGGCGATCAGGCTGTGGGGGATTTTTTCCAGCCATTGAATGAAACCAGCAATCAGGGCGGTCATTGGGATGCCTGTTCGGGTAGGAGATCAGTGATGGCCTGGTGGCGGATGAGCCCCGCCAGAATGTGTTCCAGGTCAAGGTCGGGGTAGTGCTCGATTGCAGCCTCGATGGCCGCCGTCAGGGGTAGGCCCTGTTGCAGGGAGGTGATGAAGCCATGAGCACCGTGACTGATCGCGAGCACTTCCAGGTCGAGGCCATTGCGCAGCACCAGAGCGTTCTGGGCGGAATACGGCTCGAACGCTACGGGAGGTTCCTGCTGATGGGCAGCCCAGATAGTGACCACCGCGAAGGTTGATTGCAGCAGGCGCAACGATGGGTGAAAGCCGATCTTCAACTGCGCTGCAAGCGTGGGGCAGGACAGCACCTTCACGACGCGTTCCGCGCTCATGGGCTGGGCGTCGGCTGCATGCCCGGCCTCGACTTGCAGCCGCTCCAGGCGAGCCACGTCCGCGAGATAGGGCACGCAGGCGGCGGCTTCGAAACGTTCGATGAAGCCGGCAAAATCGGCGCCGTAGGCGCTCATGATCGGACTTTGCGGTGGCGCCGATTGAACGTAGACACCGGCCATGCCCCGGAAAAATTCCTCACCCACCAATTTCGCCACCACCGGATAGTTGTCGGCCAGGGCATTGATCAATGAGCTGAGCACGTTGTTGCGGTACACCGCGAAGCGGCTCTCGGGATCGGCGCCATTGGCGCTGATCAGGCCCGGCGGACAGGCCAGGTGCGGGTCGAGCAGCGCTGCGGCGAATTCGCTCTGGCGGCTCATGGCCGAGCTCCGGCGGTGCTTAACAGTCGCTCGGCCTGGCGTGCTTCAGCCAGCAGCACCGCCAATGCAGGAATGTGGTTGTCTCGCTCGATCAGGGTGGCTACTGGTCCGGTCCGCTCCAGTGCCTTGCGATACAGCTGCCAGACTTCATTGGCGATGGGCGCGCCGTGATCGTCTATCAGCAGGCGCTCGCCGAGGCTGTCGGTGTCTTCGGCAAACCCGGCCAGATGAATCTCACCGGTGGCCTGCAAGGGCAGGGCGTCGAGGTAGGCCTGCGGATCTCGGCTGTGGTTGATGGCAGAGACGTAGACGTTATTCACATCCAATAACAGACCGCAGCCGGTGCGACGAATCACTTCGCCAATAAAGTGAGGCTCGTCGAGGGTCGATTCCTCGAACGCCAGATAAGTGGCCGGGTTTTCCAGCAACAGCCTGCATTTGAGGCTGGCCTGCACCTGATCGACGTGTTCGCAGACGCGGTCGAGGCTCGCCTGGTCGTAGGCCAGGGGCAGCAAGTCATTGAGGAACACCGGGCCGTGGCTGGACCAAGCCAGGTGTTCGGAAAAGGATTGGGGCTGATAACGTTCGATCAGTGTGGCCAGGCGTCGCAAATGCGCGACATCCAGCGGCCCTTCGCCACCGATCGACAGGCCGACGCCGTGCAGCGACAGTGGGTACTGTTCGCGTATCCGCCCCAGGTAGTGATGAAACGGCCCGCCGGCCACCATGTAGTTTTCCGCGTGCACTTCGAAGAAGCCCAGGTCCGGTTGGGTCTGGAGTACTTCATGGAAATGCTCGGCCTTGAGTCCCAGCCCCGCCCTTGGCGGCAATCGGGTATCAGTGGCGAGAAAAAGCGCATTGGACATGGTGGCAGGCCTTGGGCAGGTGCGATCAGGACTTGGCTTTGAACGCTTGGAGCTGGCCAAAACCGGTGGGGGAGGTCTTGCTTTCGAGGGTGGTGCAGGTGCCTTTAGGGACCGATTTCCAAGCGTTGCCCTGATAATCCATTTTTGCGGTGCCTGCGCAGGTGGTACCAGCACCGGCGGCGCAGTTGTTCATGCCTTTGAGGGCGACGCCGAAGCATTTTTCCATGTTGTCGTCGGCTGCATGGGCGGTCGAGACGGCTGTCATGCTCAGGGCAGAACCCAGGGCCAGGACCAGGGCGGTGGCGGACAGGGTGCGGGTCGAAGCAGTCATGGTGATTCTCCAGTTCTTCAGGGAAATGAACCGGCGTTAGCGCCGGTCTGCTGAACTAGAGAAGGGGTGTGGGGAAGTGTTACAGCGGGGGGCGATTTTTTTATTTTGCCCTCAAGTTCATTGTGGCGAGGGGATAATCCCCTCGCCACAAATGTGTCCTCTCATCACCGTTGTGTTTGCTTGAAATCCAGGCAAAAAAAACGGCCCGAAGGCCGTTTTTTTACTGCTACAGACTCAACCGCCCAGGTACGCCTCGCGCACTTTCGGGTCGGTCAGCAGGGCTTCACCGGTGCCTTGCATCACCACGCGACCGTTTTCCAGTACGTACGCGCGGTCGGCGATTTTCAGCGCCTGGTTGGCGTTCTGCTCTACCAGGAACACCGTCACACCATCCTTGCGCAGCTGTTCGATGATGTCGAAGATCTGCTGGATGATGATCGGCGCCAGGCCCAACGAAGGTTCGTCGAGCAGCAGCAGCTTGGGCTTGCTCATCAACGCACGGCCGATGGCGAGCATTTGCTGTTCGCCGCCGGACATGGTGCCGCCGCGCTGGGTAAAGCGTTCTTTCAGGCGTGGGAAAAGGTGCAGCACCTTGTCCATTTGTTCCTGATAGTCGCCCTTGTCGGTGAAAAATCCGCCCATGGCGAGGTTTTCTTCCACGGTCAGTCGGGCAAATACCCGACGGCCTTCCGGCACCACGGCAATGCTCTTGCGCATGATGTGTGACGAGTCCTGGCCCACCAGTTCCTCACCCATGTAGCGGATGCTGCCACTGTGGGCCTGGGGCGAACCGCAGAGCGTCATCAGCAGGGTGGATTTGCCGGCGCCGTTGGCACCGATCAGGGTCACGATCTCGCCCTGGCGGACTTCGACGTTGACGCTGTGCAGGGCCTGGATCTTGCCGTAGAAGGTGGAAACGTTTTCGAACTGCAGCATTTACGCTTCCCCCAGGTAGGCTTTGATCACTTCAGGATTGTCGCGGATCTGTTCCGGCGAGCCATCGGCCAGCGGTGTGCCTTGGTTGATCACGACGATGTGGTCGGAAATGCTCATGACCAGCTTCATGTCGTGCTCAATCAGCAGCACGGTGACGTTGTGCTCCTCACGCAGCACGCCGATCAGGGCTTTGAGGTCTTCGGTTTCCTTCGGGTTCAGGCCGGCGGCCGGTTCGTCGAGCATGAGGATCCGCGGACGGGTCATCATGCACCGGGCGATTTCCAGGCGTCGTTGCTGACCGTAGGCCAGGGTACCGGCGGTTCGGTTGGCGAACTCCTTGAGGTTGACCTTCTCCAGCCAGTACTCGGCGTACTCCATCGCCTCGCGTTCGCTTTTGCGGAACGCCGGGGTCTTGAACAGGCCGGCAAAAAAGTTGGTGTTCAGGTGACGATGCTGGGCGATCAGCAGGTTCTCGACCGCCGTCATGTCCTTGAACAGCCGCACGTTCTGGAAGGTCCGTACCACACCCTTGCGGGCGATGTGGTGGCCGGGCAGGCCTTGGATCGGCTCGCCGTCCAGCAGGATGGTGCCGCCGGTGGGCTGGTAGAAACCGGTCAGGCAGTTGAACACGGTGGTCTTGCCCGCGCCGTTCGGCCCGATCAATGCCACCACTTGTTTCTCTTTCACGGTCAGGGCCACGCCGTTGACCGCCAGCAAGCCGCCGAAGCGCATGCTCAAGTTTTCGACTTTCAGGATCTCGCGGCTCATTTGCGCAGCTCCATGTGGGGGCGTTGCATAGGCAGCAGACCTTGAGGACGCCAGATCATCATCAGCACCATCAAGGCGCCGAACATCAACATGCGGTATTCGCTGAACTCACGCATCATTTCCGGCAACAGGATCATCACGATCGCCGCCAGGATCACGCCCAGCTGCGAGCCCATCCCGCCCAACACGACGATGGCGAGGATGATGGCCGACTCGATGAAGGTGAAGGACTCCGGCGTCACCAGGCCCTGGCGGGCGGCGAAGAAACTGCCGGCAAAACCGGCGAACGCGGCACCAAGGGTGAAGGCCGACAGCTTGATCACGGTAGGATTGAGCCCCAGGGCACGGCAGGCAATTTCGTCTTCACGCAACGCTTCCCACGCGCGGCCAATGGGCATGCGCAGCAGGCGGTTGATGACAAACAGCGCTGCCAGGGCCAGCAACAGGGCAACCAGATAGAGGAAAATCACCTTGTTGATCGAGTTGTATTCCAGGCCGAAGTACTCGTGGAAGGTCTGCAGGCCTTCAGCGGCTTTGCGCTCGAAGGTCAGGCCGAAGAACGTCGGCTTCTCGATGTTGCTGATGCCGTTCGGGCCGCCGGTGATATCGGTCAGGTTGCGCAGGAACAGGCGAATGATCTCGCCAAAACCCAGGGTCACGATTGCCAGGTAGTCACCGCGCAAGCGCAGCACTGGGAAGCCCAGCAGGAAACCGAAGGTGGCAGCCATCATCCCGGCGATGGGCAGGCAGATCCAGAAGCTCAGGCCGAAGTAATGGGACAGCAGCGCATAACTGTAGGCCCCGACGGCGTAGAAACCGACGTAACCCAGGTCCAGCAGGCCGGCCAGGCCGACCACGATGTTCAGGCCCAGGCCAAGCATCACGTAGATCAGGATCAGCGTGGCGATGTCCACCGCGCCGCGGGAGCCGAAGAATGGCCAGATCAGTGCCACGACGATCAGTGCCAGCACGATCCAGCGCTGGGTGCTCGGCAGGGTCAGGAAGTTGCTGGCCTTGGTCGGGATCACCGGCAGGCCGGGCGACGACTTCCACATGGCGCTGATCTGCGTGCTGAACAACACCCGCAGGAACATCAGCAGCGAACACACGGCGATGGTCGCCAGGATGGCCGGGCTGGTGCCGTGCACTTCCAGGTTGATGCCGACGATGGTCAATTTCAGACCGAGTACCGGGTAGGCCACGGCCCAGACCAGCAGGGCGCTGAAGAGCGCCGATTTGAGATGCCTAGTCATACTTTCTCAACCTCCGGACGGCCCAGGATGCCGGTCGGCCGGAATAACAGAACCAGAACCAACAAGCCGAACGCCACGACGTCCTTGTACTGGTCGCCGAAGATGTCGGCGCCAAAGGCTTCCGCCACGCCCAGCACCAGCCCGCCGAGCATCGCGCCGGGGATGCTGCCGATGCCGCCCAGAACTGCGGCGGTGAAGGCTTTCAGGCCCACGAGGAAACCGGCGTTGGGGTTGATCACGCCGTATTGCATGCTCAACAGCACCGCGGCGACGGCCGCCAGGGCCGCACCGATGACGAAGGTCAGGGCGATGATGTTGTTGGTGTTGATGCCCAGCAGGTTGGCCATCTTGATGTCCTCGGCGCAGGCGCGGCAGGCGCGGCCCAGGCGGGAACGGGAGATGAACAGCGTCAGGCCGAGCATGGCGACCAGGGTCACCACGAACACCACGATTTGCATGTAGGAAATCAGCACTTCATGTGCCCCACCTGGCCCGATGGAAAAGTTGCCCGGAATCAGGTTGGGAATGGATTTGTCCTTGGAGTCTTGCGAAAGCAGTACCGTGTTCTGCAGGAAGATCGACATACCGATGGCGGAAATCAACGGGATCAGGCGGTTGCTGCCGCGCAGGGGCCGGTACGCGATTCGTTCGATGCTGTAGCCATACGAACTGGTGACCACGATGCTCGCGATGAAGGCCGCGGTCATCAACAACGGGACACTGTCGAGTCCCATCATGCTCAGCCCGGCGATGGCGATGAACGCCACGTAGGAGCCGATCATGTATACCTCGCCGTGGGCGAAGTTGATCATTCCAATGATGCCGTAGACCATCGTATAGCCGATGGCGATCAGGGCATACGTGCTGCCAACGGTCAGGCCGTTAACCAGCTGCTGGAAGAAGTGATAGATGTCAGGCATTACAGCGCTCCTAAAAACCTGATACGCATTTCACTGGTGGAGTCATTTTCCCGCCCGGGCCCCGCGGATCTGCATCCACTTCGAGCACGAGGTTTGCCAGCGAACCGCTGATGACGGTTTTGAGATTTTCAGGTGGGGAGACTGGCGGATCACGCCAGCGCGGCCCAATACATTTAAAACAAAGCCCACGGCACGCCGTGGGCTTTATTGGCAGTCAGTCAGGCCAGGCCTTACTGAGGCGAAGCTTCGGTTTTAGGTTTGCCGAAATGCCACTCGTAGACCACGAACTTGAAGTCCTTCAGGTCGCCCTTCGCATCAAAGCTCAGGTCACCGGTAGGGGTCTTGAAGGTGCCGGCGTGGATGGCTTCGGCCACTTTGCCTGCGTCTTCGCTCTTGGCAGCCTTGATGGCGTCGGCGATCACGGTCACTGCGGAGTAGGACGGGAACACGAACGGACCGCTCGGGTCTTCTTTCTTGGCCTTGAAGGCGTCAGCCAGGGCAATGTTGGCAGGGTCCTGGTCGAAAGATTTCGGCAGGGTCACCAGCAGGCCTTCGGAAGCATCCTTGGCGATTTGCGAGATCGAGTCGTTACCCACGCCTTCCGGACCCATGAACTTGGCCTTCAGGCCTTTTTCCTGGGATTGACGCAGGATCAGGCCCAGCTCCGGGTGGTAGCCGCCGTAGTAGACGAAGTCGACGTTGGCTTGCTTGAGCTTGGCGATCATCGAGGAGAAATCTTTGTCGCCGGCGTTCACGCCTTCGAAGACGGCCACTTTCACGCCTTTGCCTTCGAGGGTTTTCTTCACGGCGCTGGCGATGCCTTCACCGTACTGCTGCTTGTCGTGCAGGACCGCAACGATCTTCGGCTTGACGTGGTCGGCGATGTAGTTGCCGGCCGCAGGGCCTTGGGCGCTGTCCAGGCCGATGGTGCGGAAGATCATCTTGTAGCCGCGAGCGGTGATGTCCGGGCTGGTAGCGGCCGGGGTGATCATGACCACGCCTTCGTCTTCATAGATGTCCGAAGCCGGCTGGGTGGAGCTGGAGCACAGGTGGCCAACCACGAACTTGACGCCGTCGTTGACGACTTTGTTCGCGACCGCGACCGCTTGTTTTGGATCACAGGCGTCATCGTATTCAACGGCTTCAAGTTTCTTGCCGTCGACGCCGCCCTTGGCGTTGATCTGTTCGATGGCCATCTTGGCGCCACTGAACTGCATGTCGCCGTATTGGGCTACAGGGCCGGTTTTTGGGCCGGCGATGCCGATCTTGATGGTGTCGGCGGCGAACGAATGGCTGGCAACCCCGGCCAGAACCATAGCGGCAAACAGTTTGGAAATCTGCTTAGTAGCCTTAGTCATAGTGCTCCACTCATGCTGTTGTAGTTTTTATAGTCCTGGCGCCGTAGCAGCAGAACCGGGTCAGATATCTTGGATACCCTCGCGGAAAATGCCCCCGGCAACTGTACCGGTACAGTGTAGAGCGCCGATTGTTGGCAAGGGAAGCTGGCGCTTGGGGGCAAAACCTGAGGGTGTCGCTTAATTGAAAGAAAAAGACAGAATGGCGGCGGGGGTTGTCCGGTCAAATCGGCAATCCTTGGCTTTCCTGCGCTTTTCAATCGGTACTCCAATTGCTACCGGGTTTTTCTGCCAGACCACCGACGTTATCATTCGCGCCGATTTCTTTTCCGGACAGGTCCCATGAATCAAGAACCTAGCACCCTCTATGCCAAACTGCTTGGTGAAACCGCATCCATCACCTGGAAAGAGCTGGAGCCGTTCTTTGCCAAGGGTGCCCTATTGTGGGTCGACCCAGCACTGGATTTGATCGCCGCAGCCGAGGCCGTGGCCCAGGACGAAGGTACCAAAGTCGCCGCCTGGCTGGCCGCCGAGCAGGTCGCCAAGCTGTCTGAAACGCGGGCGCTGGATTTTCTGGAACGTGATCCGCTGCTTTGGGCAGTGGTGGTTTCGCCATGGATTATGATCCAGGAAAGGGCGTCGAACTGATTGGTGCACCAACTTGGTTCGAGTTTTTTATCCGCTGAAAGTGTGTAGGCGAGTAGCGTGATGGCGTCCTGCCGTGGCGAAACGCCACAGGGATGGGTGACGTATACGTAACGGGAACAGTTTCTGGGCCGGCCATGGGGCTGGTTAATTGTTTCTGGATGTTGTCTCGGTGCTGTATTCAATACCGCTATCGCGAGCAAGCTCGCTCCCACAGTTGATCGCGTTTTGCCTGAAGGAACGCGGTCCGCTGTGGGAGCGAGCTTGCTCGCGATTGGGGCGACGCGGTGTCGCGCCTACCCTCAGTAAGTCCTGCCAGTATGGTTATTCAAGGAAATGACCTTGGTCTTGCCAATGCGATGACGGTAGATCTCGCGCAGGTACTTGATGGCTTTCTTCACGCAATCGCGGGACAGGCGGATGTCGTTGATCGAGACGAACTTGTCCTTATCGTTGATCAGCTCGCGGTATTTCTTCTCGTACATCGGCTTGATCGCGTACCAGTTGGTGTCGAGGATCTTCGCCGGGTTTTCGAATTCGTTGAGCAGGTCGTCGATCCGTTGTTCGTCGAAGTCTTCATTGATAATGAAGTCCAGGATCGAGTTGTCCAGGGTGTCGTCGAAGCGATACGGGGTGCGGGCGAAGCAGCGTTTGATGAAGGCGACGATCAGAGTCAGGAAGTCATCCGACAGGCACGGGCTCTTGGCGATCAGGGTGGTCAGCGACAGGTTGGCCGACGCGCCAATTACCAATGCGTAACGCTTGAGGGTGGTGTTGGGGAACAGGCTGTTGAGGTGGGTCTTGAGCCGGTTCAGGTCCATGTAGGACAGCTTGTAGTCCTTGGGCAAGGAAACGATGGACACCACCGACGAGCAGTTCTTGAAGAAGTGCAGGTCATGCAGGGCCGCCGCGTCGTAGCCGGAGTTCTTGTACTGCTCCAGCGAGGCCCGGTAGCGCTTGGATTCGATCGGCAACAGGCTGATGCCTTCGATGGCCTGGGTGACTTTGTTGAAGTGCGGCAGGTCGATGGAGCGGAAGAACAGGTCGTCGATGTTCAGGCGCGGTGGTTCTTTCTCGAACACCTTGAACTTGTCGCCGCTGGGGGCCGGGGTTTCCGGGACAACGGATTCGGCGTAGGCAATTGCCACCGGGCCGGCCAGGCTCATGAACAGGTCGTTGGCGTCCAGGCGAATGGTTTCGCCAATGTCGATGCCGGCACGCCGGAAGTAGTTCTGGTCGTAGTCGGTGGTCACGGCCTGGGCCGTCAGGATGTTGAAGATCTGCTGGGAGATGTACTGGTTGGCGTGCTTTTCCATAGCATTGACATCAATGTTCTGGATGTTGCCGTCATCGCTCTCTTCGGCGTAGCGCATGATGTCGTTGGAAATCAGCATCATCGCGTTCCATGGACGGATACGGCCCATCACGCTGGCTTCGCTGCTGTCTTCGTTGGCGAAGTTGTACGAGAAATCCCATTCTTCCGACAGGTATTTGCACAGCAGGCGTCCGGCGTTGATGTGTAACGCTTCGGACATTTCGCTGCGGTGGTCGGAAATGTTCGGCAACACGCAGATGCCGCTGGTGAAGATCGGTTCGAAGACGAAGGAATGACCGCTCTTGCTGTCATGCTCGTCCATGGGCTTGGTGTCGAACGTCTTGTTCATGTACGAGTACTGCTGGGCCAGGCCGAACTCCGAGGCCATGCCCGAACCGGTACCGCCGCCGGCACTGAAGATCGAGAAGTACAGGCGCGACTGGTTGGCCTTGATGCCGCAGCTGTCGATCAGGTACGAGTGGATCATTTTCCAGTCGGGGCTGGAGAACCGTTGGGTGTCCTTGTTCAGGATGATCTTGGCCAGGTATTGGCCCAGGATCGGCGCGTTACCGGCGCCACCGGCGTGGACTTCCGAGAGGTCCATGATTTTCATCTTGCTGTAGTCACGCAAAAAGCCGCTTTTCTCGCCCTTGCGCGAGAAACGGATACGCCCGGCAATGTCCTTGTCCAGGTCGCCGAGCATCACCAGCGGCTCCACCAGGAATACCGGTTTGCTGGCCTTGCTGGTGCCCAGGCGCAGGTTGTTGCGGATCCACTGCGCGGGGCTGTAGCCCCTGTCGCTGTAGGCCTTGTCTTCGGCGTTGAATTCGTTGAGGTAGAACTTGCGGGCGTTGTACACCAGCTCCGCCACGTCAAGGGCGATGTTGGAGCCGCAGCGCCCCAGGCCGATCAGGCACACCGACGGGAATTCCTGCTGGGCGCGATCGCTCTCGTCCTCCACCAGATGGGGCGGTCGCGGGAACACCGCGTCGCGCAGGCCATCGAGGTTGTCGAGGATCCGGTCGGTGTTGGTTTCGGTGAAGTACAGATACTGCTGAGTCGAGAGGGGACGCGAGCTGCTCGAGGGTTTCGAGACTTCAGGGCCGTTGGCGGCCGGGCTCAGGGTCAGATCGGATACCGCCGTGGCTGTTTTTTTGGAAGTCATTGTGCGCCATATGCCTGAACTGGTTGGTTCGACGAGCGCTGTCATCGAACCATCGCGGATGGGAGCTCGCGTCCTTGGATGGCGCGAAGGTCGGTCCGAGCGTCCAGGGCCATAGCCTGAGCGCCGCTCGAGAGATTCTTTCCTGATAGGTTGAATCGGCCACTGGGGGACGATCTTTAATCAAGAACGGGCGAAATGATGGCAATTGTTACAGGAAGTTGACCGCTATCAATAAACACGCCGCTCGCCATGGTCGGGTATCAGCCTTGCGAATGATTGGAGACAGCCCGCGCGGTGCTGTCTAGATTGCAGACTTCGGGCTCGGATGCCTCGCCGTTGCCCCCATAACAATAAAGAGACGGACCCATGCAGAACTCGACCCAAGCGGCGAATGCCTGGCGCATTCTGTTCCTGCTGTTTCTGGCCAACCTGTTCAACTTCTTCGACCGCACCATTCCGGCGATCATCATCGAGCCGATCCGTATGGAATGGAGCCTCAGCGACTTCCAGATCGGCATCATCGGCACCGCCTTCACCATCGTCTACGCCATCGCCGGGTTGCCGCTGGGGCGCCTGGCCGATACCGGTTCGCGCAGCAAGTTGATGGGCTGGGGCCTGGCGACCTGGAGCGCGCTGACGGCGGTCAATGGCCTGGTGGGCAGTTTCTGGGCTTTTCTGCTGGTGCGCATGGGCATAGGGATCGGTGAAGCCAGTTATGCGCCGGCGGCCAACTCGCTGATCGGCGATCTGTTCCCGGCCCATCGTCGGGCGCGGGCCATGGGTATCTTCATGCTGGGCCTGCCGATCGGGTTGCTGCTGGCATTCTTTACCATCGGCGCGATGGTCAAGGCGTTCGACAGTTGGCGCGCGCCGTTCTTTATCGCGGCGGTGCCCGGGTTGGTGCTGGCGTTGTTCATGTTCTTCATCAAGGAACCCAAGCGCGGCGCGGCAGAAACCGTGCAGGTGTCACAGGAGAAGGTCGACCGGCCGATCCGCCGGGTGCTGGCGATTCCCACCTTCCTGTGGCTGGTCCTGGCCGGGCTGTGCTTCAACTTCGCGACCTATGCCTGCAACTCGTTCCTGGTGCCAATGTTGCAGCGTTACTTCCTGATGCCGCTGCATGAGGCGGCCGTGGCGACCGGGATCATGGTGGGTGTAACGGGGTTGTTCGGGCTCACCCTTGGCGGCTGGGTCGCGGACAAAATCCACCAGCGCGTGCCCAACGGCCGCCTGCTGTTCGCAGCGTTCAGCCTGGCGATTTCGACGGTCACCACGGCGTGGGCCCTGCATGCCGGGCGCATTGAAATCGGCGTGTTCGTGGCGGTGTTCAGCGTCGGTTGGCTGTTTGCCTATAACTTTTACACCAGCGTCTACACCGCGATCCAGGACGTGGTGGAGCCGCGCCTGCGCGCCACGGCGATGGCGTTGTATTTTGCCGGGCTGTACTTGCTCGGCGGCGGCCTGGGTCCGGTGGTGGTGGGTGGCTTGTCCGATTACTTCGCTCGCACGGCCATGGCTGCGGCAGGCGTCGACCAGATGACCGAAGCGTTCAAGGCCATCGGCCTGCACGATGCGATGTACCTGATCCCGGTGGGGCTGTTCCTGACCATGGTGTTCCTGTTCCTGGCCTCGCGTTGTTTCGTGCGTGATGCCAGGCGGATGAAGGAGGGGATGAGTGCGGCGGTGGAGCCGGAGGGTGTGGTGGCGACAGCCTGATCGCTCCAGATCAGGCTGCTGTGAGCACTTTTGGGGCGAGGGGGGTTATCCAACCTTCTCATCCCGCCCACGCAACAGGCGATTGGGCATCGCCACAGCCGCTGCCAGCCCTAGCAGCGACACCGCCGCGCTGATCAGCAGCAAGTGCCGGAACGTTGTCTGCAGCGCCTGGCGCAAGACGTTCTGTGCTTCCCCAGGAGCGGCGTTCAGGCCATCGAGCAACACATTGCCGGAATGTCCTTCGCCGATCAGCGACGAACCGGCAAGTTGGGCGAAGCTTGAATCCTGCAGCAGGGCCAGCAGCAATGCTGACATCAGTGACACGCCCACTGCCCCGCCGAGAGAGCGGAACAGGTTGGTGGTGCTGGTGGCGACGCCAATGTCCCGTTGTTGCACCGAATTCTGCGAACCCACCAGCGAAGTGGGGAACTGCATGCCCGAGGCAATGCCACAGAGCAGCATGAACAGGCTGCTGAGCCAGAACGTGGCGGGCGAGGTGAGAGCCAGGCCGAGGATGGCGAACGGAAAGAGCAGGGCGCCGCTCAGGATCATCGGTTTGTAGCGTCCCGTGACCGAGGTGCGGCGCCCCGCGAAATATGCCCCCATGGGCAACCCCATCGCCAGCGGCAGCAAATGCAGCGCCGCGCTGTCGGCCCCGGCGCCGGTCACGCTCTGGAAGCGCAACGGCACCAGCACCGTCAGGGAGATTGCCTGGAAACTGGTGAAGAATACCGTGCACCAGCACAACACCGCGCTACGGTTGACGAACAGGTGCATCGGCAGCAGTGGCTCCGCGGCGCGGCGCTCATGCCAGACGAACATTGCCAACGCCACCACCGCGCAACCCAGCAGCCCGAGTACTTCGTGGCTGTGCCAGGCAAGACCCTGGCCGACCTGGGTGATGCCCAGCAGCAAGGCGGTCAGGCCGATGATCAGCAACACGGTGCCCAGGTAATCGATGAGCGGCGTGCGTTGCGGCACCGCCAGCCCGACCAGGGCGCGGCGGGCCACCCACCAGGCCGCCAGGCCCAGCGGCAGGTTGATCAGAAATACCCAGCGCCATGACAGGTATTCGGTCATGTAGCCGCCCAGCACCGGCCCGGCCACGCTGGCCAGTGCGTACATACCGCTGAAATACCCCTGATAGCGGCCACGCTCGCGTGGCGGCACGATGTCGCCGATGATTGCCTGGCTTACGGAAATCATGCCGCCGGCACCGATGCCCTGGAGAATCCGCGCCAGCACCAGTTGCTCCATGTTTTGTGCCAGGCCACAAAACAGCGAGGCCAGGGTGAACAGCCCCATGCCGAACAGCATCAGCGGGCGTCGGCCGTACAGGTCGCCGAGCTTGCCGTAGATCGGCACGGCCACGGTCATGGCGACCATGTAGCCGGAAATCACCCAGGCCAGCAGGCCGACATCCTTGAATTGTGCAGAGATGGCCGGCATCGAGACGGCGACGATGGTCTGGTCCAGGGCTCCTAGGAAAATCGCCAGCATCAGGGCCACCAGCACGCTGCGGATGGCCGGTTTTGGGGCTTGGAGGGTATTGAGCTGGGTCACGACAGAACCTGCGGGCATCACGCCAGGGCGACGAATGGGACGGAGCCCGCAGTTTAAGTCGATAGGCGGCTATTCGATAGCCTCGTAAGGAAGTCCGACGTAATTTTCCGCAATGGTTTTGCGACCGGCCTCGGAGTCGACGAAATATTCCAGCTCCGCTTCGCTGATGCGCTGGTTGAAGGCGTCGTCGTCGAAGCGGTGTAGCATCGAGGTCATCCACCAGGAGAAACGTTCGGCTTTCCAGACGCGCCGCAGGCAGATGGCGGAATATTTTTCCAGCAAATCCACACGGCCCTCGCGGTAGACCTTGAGCAGAATGTTGAACAGCGTGCTGACATCGCTGGCGGCCAGGTTCAGGCCCTTGGCGCCGGTAGGCGGGACGATGTGGGCCGCATCGCCTACCAGGAACATCCGCCCGTATTGCATGGGCTCGACCACGAAGCTGCGCAGCGGCGCGATGCTTTTCTCGATGGACGGACCGGTCACCAGCGCTTTTGCCAGATCGGCGGGCAGGCGGTTTTTCAGTTCGTCCCAGAAGCGCTCGTCCGGCCAGTCGGCCACTTGTTCCTCGACGGGCACTTGCAGGTAATAACGGGTGCGGGTCTTGGAGCGCATGCTGCACAGGGCAAAACCGCGTTCGTGACGGGCGTAGACCAGTTCGTCGTGCACCGGCGGCGTGTCGGCCAGGACGCCAAGCCAGCCAAACGGGTAGACCCGCTCGAAGACTTTCAGTTTTTCCGCCGGAATCGATTGCCGTGCCACACCATGGAAACCGTCACACCCGGCGATGTAGTCGCAGTCCAGGCGCCAGGTTTCGCCCTGGTGCTCGAAGGTCACGAAAGGCTGGTCGGTTTGCATGTCGTGGGGTTGGGCGCTATTGACCTGATACAACGTGCGGGCCCCGGTCGCCTCTCGGGCGGCCATCAAGTCACGGGTCACTTCGGTCTGACCGTAGACCATGACGTTTTTGCCGCCGCTCAGCCCCTTGAGGTCAATGTGCACCCGACGATCATTGAGCACCAGCTCAAAGCCGTCATGGGGCAGGCCCTCGGCGTCCATGCGCTGGCCGACGCCGGCCTGGCGCAACAGTTCGACCATGCCTTGCTCCAGCACACCGGCGCGGATGCGGCCCAGCACATAGTCCGGGGTCTGGCGTTCGAGGATGACGGTGTCGATGCCGGCGTTGTGTAGCAACTGGCCGAGTAGCAGGCCAGAAGGGCCGGCGCCGATAATGGCAACTTGGGTTTTGAGGGTTTTCATTGTTGTTATGGCTCGCACGAAGCACACGACCAGGGTCGGTGTTGATTGGGGTGCTTGCATTTTTCGCTTGCTGGCCTGTCAATTGAAGGGGAAAACTGAGCCGATACCTGTACTTTCTGCCAATCGGTGCGATTATCGCCCGCAACCCCAGGCCGATCTTTGTTATGAAAAAACCTGACTTGCCTTCGATCCCGGTGTTCAAGCTTTATGGCGAGAGCCAGGATTGGCCGACGCCAGACCTGCTGCATTGCGAAACCATTTCCAAGCGCAGCCGCGAGCACCAGTGGGAAATCAAACCCCATCGGCATGCTGACCTGTGCCAGCTGTTGTTTGTCTTCAAGGGCCAGGCAGAGCTGGAAATCGAGGGTCAGCGCACCCAACTCACTGAACCGGCGGTGCAGATCCTGCCGCCGCTGTCGGTGCATGGCTTTCGGTTTTCCGAGGATGTGGAAGGTTACGTGGTGACCCTGGCGGCACCGTTGGTGACGCACTTGCAGGCGCAGCTGGGGCATTCGGTCAACATCCTGGCCCAGGCCGGCAGTTACCCGGCGGGTGAAAACGCCGTCTACCTCAACAGCCTGTTCAGTGCCTTGCAAGCCGAATACGTCGGCCATCAGCCGGCCCGGGAAATGTTGATGCATGCTCTGGTCAGCGTGATCATGGTCTGGGTCAGCCGCCAGGTGATGCAGCGGCGCACCTCGACCCAGCGTCCGCAACGGGCACGGGAATACCTCAACGGTTTCATTCAGTTGGTGGAGGAAACCTACCGTCAGCACGTCAAGGTCGAAGACCTGGCCCACCGCCTGGGTATTTCCGTGTCGCACCTCAACGGCACTTGCCGCGAACTGGCGGGGCAACCGGCTCTGCAGATCATGCATGAGCGTCAGTTGCTCGAAGCCAAGCGGTTATTGACCTATACCGGCCTGACCATTTACGAGATTTCCGAAATGCTCGGGTTTTCCGACCCGACCAACTTCACCCGGTTATTTCGCCGACGTGTTGGAATCTCGCCCAAGGCCTTCCGCGACCGGCTCAAGACCGACCCACAGGACGACTGAATACGCTTTAGCGCAATGCGTTCAGGGTCGCGCTGTGGGGGATGCAACGTTCGAAGTTGCAACTGGCGAATTCACGGGGCAGTTGCCTGGCCTGCTCGACCCGATAGGCCGCGGTGCCATACAGCGCCAATGTGGCGGCGCAGGTGACGAAGATGGCGAGGCGTCTTTTTATTTTGATGTTCATGGCGGTGACCTCTGAACGAATACCCTTGGGTACTACATTGAGCATAGGTCAGCGCAGATGAGTTGCCAGTCAAACAGGTACGGGATGTAACCCGATATTCAGAACGCTGATAACCCCTGTGGGAGCGAGCTTGCTCGCGATGAAGGCGGGTCAGTCACCGTGCGTGTCGACTGATCTACCGCTATCGCGAGCAAGCTCGCTCCCACAGGGGATTGGGGTGGTCTTTTAACCGGGTTACGCCAGGTGTTCAGGCTTCATCGGATCCCCCGGCTTGACGTCCAGTTGCTGGCGCACGTCTTCGAACATTTCGTCGTAGTACTTGTGCATCGAACCGATGCTGGCGCTTTTGGGCAGGCCGTATTTCTGGGCAATGCGTGTGGCGTGGCGGGCGAAGTCGAAGGCTTGGTCCTTGGCCAGGAAAAAGGTCTCGTCCAAGGTTGTGTCTTCGACCGAGCCATGCACACGGAACGACATGCCGGTGCCTTCCTTGGGGTCCTGTGCAACCTCGTAGTCAATGCACAAGTTGTAGCTGAAGTCTTCCTTGTTCAGCGCGTGGCGCTCCATGTGCAGGTGACCGGGCTCGAACATGGCCATAAACGACTCTCCTTCGAATACATGTGAGTAGGGCAGACCCTGAATCCACCCCGCAAGTTTCCTGTTATCGATAAGCGATGCCCGGTGTCGCCGTGCTGATGCGGGTGCCGGCGCTGCCCTGGACGATGGCGTCGATGTCCGAGAGTGAGCCGATCACCGCGACCTTGCCAGTGTTGCGGGCGAATTCGCAGGCGGCCTGTACCTTCGGCCCCATGGAACCGGCAGCGAAACCGAGTTTCTCCATGGCATCGGGGTGGGCCTGGGCGATGGCTTTCTGGGTCGGTTTGCCGAAGTCGATGAAGGCCGCATTGACGTCGGTGGCGATCACCAGCAGATCGCTCTCCAGTTGTTCGGCCAGCAGTGCCGAGCACAGGTCCTTGTCAATCACCGCTTCCACGCCTTGCAGCTTGCCGTTGGCGTCGTACATCGTCGGGATACCACCACCGCCGGCGCAGATCACAATGCTGCCTTTTTCCAGTAGCCACTTGATCGGGCGGATTTCAAAGATGCGTTTGGGCCGCGGGCTGGCGACCACTCGGCGAAACTTGTCACCGTCCGGCGCGATGGCCCAGCCTTTCTCGGCGGCGAGTTTCTGCGCCTCCACTTTACTGTAGACCGGGCCGATGGGCTTGCTGGGTTTCTGGAAGGCCGGGTCGTTGCCGTCCACTTCGACCTGGGTCAGCAGCGTGGCGAACGGCACGTCGACGTCCAGCAGGTTGCCCAGTTCTTGTTCGATGATGTAGCCGATCATGCCTTCGGTTTCGGCGCCAAGCACATCCAACGGATAGGGCGTGACCGAGGTGTAGGCCGCCGCTTGCAGCGAGAGCAGGCCGACTTGCGGGCCGTTACCGTGGGCGATGACCAGCTCGTTGCCAGGGTGGATTTTCGCGATCTGTTCGGTCGCGGTGCGGATATTGATGCGTTGGTTGTCTGCGGTCATGGGTTCACCCCGACGCAGGAGGGCGTTACCGCCCAAGGCAACGACGATGCGCATGGTGTTGTCCTTTCAAAAAATGAGCAAACTCCGCAGTCTCCTGTGGGAACCAGCTTGCCCGCGATGACGGCGGCACATCCAACATCAATGCAAGCGGACATTCCGCCATCGCGAGCAAGCTCGCTCCCACAGTGAAGAGCACTTCAGCATGGGAGCGGGCGGTATTCAGATATCCGCCAGCGCCGATACCAGGATCGCCTTGATGGTATGCATGCGGTTCTCCGCCTGCTCGAAGGCGATGTTGGCCGGGGATTCAAAGACCTCTTCGGTCACCTCCACGCCATTGGCCAGGTTCGGATAGCGCGCGGCGATGTCCTTGCCGACCTTGGTTTCGCTGTTATGGAACGCCGGCAGACAGTGCATGAATTTCACCCGGGGGTTGCCCGAGGCCTTCATCATCTGTGCGTTGACCTGGTACGGCAGCAGTTGCTCGATGCGCTCGTCCCAGGCTTCCACTGGCTCGCCCATGGACACCCAGATGTCAGTGTGGATGAAGTCCACGCCCTTGACGGCTTCCTTCGGATCTTCGGTGATGGTGATGCGCGCGCCACTTTCGGCGGCGAAAGCCTGGCACTGGTCGATGAAGTCCTGATGCGGCCAGAGTGCTTTCGGTGCACCGATGCGCACGTCCATGCCCAGCTTGGCGCCGATCATCAGCAGTGAATTACCCATGTTGTAGCGCGCGTCGCCCAGGTAGGCATAGCTGATGTCGTGCAGCGGCTTATCGCTGTGCTCGCGCATGGTCAGGGTGTCGGCGATCATTTGGGTGGGGTGGAATTCGGCGGTCAGGCCGTTGAACACTGGCACCCCGGCGAAGTGGGCGAGTTCCTCGACGATCTCTTGCTCGAAGCCACGGTATTCGATGGCGTCGAACATCCGCCCCAGCACCCGGGCGGTGTCTTTCATGCTTTCCTTGTGGCCGATCTGCGACGACACCGGATCGATGTAGGTGACGTGGGCGCCCTGGTCATGGGCCGCGACTTCGAAGGCGCAGCGGGTGCGGGTCGAGGTTTTCTCGAAGATCAGCGCGATGTTCTTGCCTTGCAGGTGTGGACGCTCGGTGCCGGTGTATTTGGCGCGCTTGAGGTCGCGGGACAAGTCCAGCAAGTAGTGCAGCTCGCGAGGGGTGTGGTGCATCAAACTCAGCAGGCTGCGGTTGCGCATGTTGAAAGCCATGATGTGGATCTCCTTGGGTTTCGGTTATCCCCTGGGTCGTTTTCTGCCTTGGGATGCAAAGCGGCAACGACCCAGGCTTGAAGGTCAGTAGTCGATCGGGTCACGAACGATCGGGCAGGTCATGCAATGGCCGCCGCCACGGCCTCGGCCCAGTTCGGCGGCGCTGATGGTGATGACTTCCACCCCAGCCTTGCGCAGCAGGGTATTGGTGTAGGTATTACGGTCGTAGCCGATCACCACGCCCGGTTCCAGGGCCACCACGTTGTTGCCGTCGTCCCATTGTTCGCGTTCGGCGGCGAAGCTGTTGCCGCCGGTTTCCACCACCCGCAGTGCCGGCAACTTGAGGGCCGCGGCCACGGTATCGAGGAAGCTGCCTTCCTCGCGACGCACGTCGATGCCGCCGGGCTTGCTCTCGTCGGGGCGCAGGGAGAACGCGACGATCTGGCTCACCACTTCAGGGAAAATCGTCACCAGGTCGCGGTCGCAGAAGCTGAACACGGTGTCCAGATGCATGGCTGCCCGGGACTTCGGCAGGCCAGCGACGATCACCCGTTCCACGGCGTTGTGCTTGAACAGGTTCAGCGCCAATTGACCAATGGCCTGGCGCGACGAACGCTCGCCCATGCCGATCAGCACCACGCCGTTGCCGATGGGCATCACGTCGCCGCCTTCGAGGGTGGCGCTGCCGTGATCCTGGTCGGGGTCGCCGTACCAGATCTGGAAGTCAGCCTGGGTGAACTCGGGGTGGAATTTGTAGATGGCGCTGGCCAGTAGGGTTTCCTGGCGGCGCGCTGGCCAATACATCGGGTTCAGCGTCACGCCGCCGTAGATCCAGCAGGTGGTGTCACGGGTGAACTGGGTGTTGGGCAGCGGCGGCAGGATGAAACTGGAGTGCCCGAGGAAGTCGCGGAACATCTGGATGGTCTTGCCACCGAAGCTGTCCGGCAGGTCATCGGCCGAGACGCCGCCGATCAGGAACTCGGCAATGTGGCGTGGCTCCAGGCTGCGTAGCCAAGAGTCGACTTCATGCACCAGGCCGATGCCCACCGAATTGGCGGTGATCTTGCGTTGCAGGATCCAGTCCAGGGCCTCGGGGATGGCAACGATGTCGGTCAACAGGTTGTGCATTTCCAGCACATCGACACCACGCTCGCGCATCTTGGTGACGAAATCGAAATGGTCGCGCTTGGCCTGGTTGACCCACAGCACGTCGTCGAACAGCAGTTCGTCGCAGTTGTTCGGCGTCAACCGTTGATGGGCCAGGCCTGGGGAACACACCAGGACTTTACGTAATTTACCGGCTTCGGAATGGACGCCGTATTTCACTTTTTCCGTGGTCATTACAAAGATCCTCCAGATAAAACCATCAGTCAGTTACAAGGTCAGGAAGCCGTCGTAGAGCCCGTAGGCCGCTACCAGGGCGCCTGCGATCACTGCGGCGAAAATCAGCTTCTCGACAGAGGTGAAAATCGGTTTGCCCAACTCGCGCTTGGCCTTGGCGAACAGGATCGCGCCAGGGGCGTAGAGCAGGGCGGAGAGCAGCAGGTACTTGACCCCGCCGGCATACAGCAACCACATCGCGTAAATCAGGGCGATGGCGCCGATGACCAGGTCCTTGCGCCGTTCGGCCAGGGCGTTTTCATAGGTCTCGCCGCGTACTGCCAACAGCACTGCGTAGGCCGCCGACCACAGGTAGGGCACCAGGATCATCGAGGTGGCGAGGTAGATCAGCGACAGATAAGTGCTGGCCGAGAACAGGGTGACGATCAGAAACAGCTGGACCATCGCGTTGGTCAGCCACAGGGCGTTGGCCGGTACGTGATTGGCGTTCTCCCGGCGCAGGAACTCGGGCATGGTGTGGTCCTTGGCGGCGACGAACATGATCTCGGCGCACAGCAGCACCCAGGACAGCAGGGCGCCAAGCAGCGAGATGATCAGGCCGACGCTGACCAGCACCGCGCCCCAGTGGCCTACCACGTGCTCGAGCACGGCGGCCATCGACGGGTTTTGCAGTTTCGCCAGTTCCGGCTGGGTCATGATCCCCAGCGACAGCACGTTCACCAGCACCAGGAACAGCAGCACGGTGATGAAGCCGATGACGGTGGCCTTGCCCACGTCCGTGCGTTTTTCAGCGCGGGCGGAAAAGATGCTCGCGCCTTCAATGCCGATGAATACCCACACGGTGACCAGCATCATGTTGCGCACCTGATTCAGCACGCTGCCCAGGTCCGGGTTCTTCAGGCCCCAGATGTCGGCGGTAAAAATATCGAGTTTGAAGGCGAACACCGCGATCAGCACAAACAGCACCAGTGGCACGACCTTGGCGATGGTCGTCACCAGGTTGATGAACGCTGCCTCCCTGATGCCCCGCAGTACCAGAAAGTGCACGGCCCATAGCAACACCGAGGAGCCGATCACCGCTGCGACGGTATTGCCCTCACCAAAGATCGGAAAGAAGTAGCCCAGGGTGCTGAACAACAGGACGAAGTAACCGACGTTGCCCAGCCAGGCGCTGATCCAGTAACCCCAGGCCGACGAGAAACCCATGTAGTCGCCAAAACCGGCCTTGGCATAGGCATACACACCGCTGTCCAGATCGGGTTTGCGGTTGGCCAGGGTCTGAAACACGAACGCCAGGGTCAGCATGCCGACGGCGGTAATCGCCCAGCCGATCAGCACGGCACCGACATCGGCACTGGCCGCCATGTTTTGTGGCAGGGAAAAGATTCCACCGCCGATCATCGAACCGACCACCAGCGCGACCAGCGCGCCCAATCGAAGTTTTGCGGGGGTATCAGACATTGTGTGATTCCAATGCAGGAGAAGAGAGTTGCCAGACTAAGTCCATTTGAAACTTAGGCATCTGATCTGGATCAGTTGCTGGCAACAATTCGTTGCTGATAAATGAGTTGTCGATCAAGCTTCAAATATTGAACGTGGTCGAACAGGACCGTCCCATGGACGGTTGTCCCCAGGAAGTGGCCGTTTTTCGGGGGCGGGAAGTTGACCCTAGTTGGTTTCCACCAATAGGCAAGTATTTAGAAAGCATTGGTCATCTAGAAAAATAGCGGCCTTAACATAACGGTGTTTCAGATAAATGTCGGGCAGTAATCCGGGCCTTGCTTAGTGGCGTTATTCAATAAAATTATGACGCTTCCTCTACTTAATTCTTAGCGAGTACACATGGCGCAGCCGATGCTTAAACTACGACTCGGCGCATTGATCGCGTTGGTGGTGGGTTCGATGATTGGCGGCGGGATCTTTTCCCTGCCGCAAAACATGGCGGCCCGGGCCGATGTCGGTGCCGTGCTGATCGGTTGGGCAATCACGGCGGTGGGCATGCTGGCCCTGGCCTTCGTGTTCCAGACCCTGGCCAACCGCAAGCCGGAACTGGACTCGGGCGTATACGCCTACGCCAAGGCCGGGTTCGGCGACTACATAGGGTTTTCATCGGCCTGGGGCTACTGGATCAGCGCCTGGATGGGCAACGTTGGTTACTTCGTCCTGTTGTTCAGCACCCTGGGTTACTTCTTTCCGGTGTTCGGCCAGGGCAACACGCCAGTGGCCATTGCATGTGCGTCGTTGCTGCTGTGGGCCGTGCATTTCCTGGTGCTGCGTGGAATCAAGGAGGCGGCGTTCATCAACCTGGTGACCACCGTGGCCAAGGTCGTGCCGCTGTTGATGTTCGTCGTCATGGCCGCCGTGGCCTTCGAGGCCGAGATTTTCACCCGCGATATCTGGGGTGCGCTGAGCCCGGACCTGGGCAGCGTGATGAACCAGGTGCGGCACATGATGCTGGTGACGGTGTTCGTGTTCATCGGTATCGAAGGCGCCAGTGTGTATTCGGCGCGGGCAGAAAAGCGTGCTGACGTAGGGCGTGCAACGGTGATTGGATTCCTCGGGGTGTTGGCGCTGCTGGTGCTGGTGAATGTGTTGTCCCTGGGGGTCATGAGCCAGCCTGAACTGGCACAACTGCAGAACCCATCCTTGGCTGGCGTCCTGGAGCATATTGTCGGGCCGTGGGGCGCGTTGCTGATCAGTGTGGGATTGGCGGTATCGCTGCTCGGCGCGCTGCTGTCCTGGGCGTTGCTATGCGCGGAAATTCTCTACGCCACCGCCCGGGACAAGACCATGCCCGCGTTCCTGACCAAGGAGAATGCCAACCATGCGCCGGTCAATGCGCTGTGGCTGACCAATGGAATGATCCAGCTGTTTTTGTTGATCACCCTGTTTTCCGCAGGCACCTACACCAGCCTGATCTACCTTGCGTCATCGATGATCCTGGTGCCGTACCTGTGGTCGGCAGCCTACGCGGTGTTGCTCTGCGCGCGGGGCGAAACCTATGGGCAGGCGTCGGCCCGGCGCATGAAGGACCTGTGCATCGGCGGCGTGGCGCTGTGCTATGCGGTGTGGCTGCTGTATGCCGGTGGGGTGAAATACCTGCTGCTGTCGGCGCTGTTGTATGCGCCGGGCGTTATCCTGTTTGCCCAGGCCAAGCGCGAGCAGCGGCAGCCGTTGTTCACCCATGTGGAAAAAGGCGTTTTTGCGTGCGTGATGGTCGGGGCGGGCTTGGCGGCTTATGGGTTGTACGGTGGGTTTTTGGCGCTGTGAGGCTTACTGCGATGTTGAGGCGATCTTTTTGTGGCGAGGGAGCTTGCTCCCTCGCCGCAGGGGCCGGTGCTTAGCTGGCATTGAACTTTGTCCGCGCGGACGATTGAACGTCACCACCGTGCGCGATGTGCCCCCAGTTCAGCCGCCGGTAAGGTCCATTGCAGCGGCGTCCCGGTAATTTTCAAGGGCACCTGAAGTCGATGGGCTGGTCCCCAGGGTGTCTGCTCGACCACCAGTCCCTGATCATCGTCGTCCTCGGCTCGCAATGGGGTTGTGTCCCCCGCGCCACGCTCGATCAACAGCTTTGCCGTGCGCGCCAGTGACAAGCGTGCCGAGCCGCCCTGGCCGCTCACCAGCCGTCGGGACAAGAGCACGAGGGCGCTGGCCGCCATCAGGTACCCGGTGCCATGGTCCAGCGCCTGCACCGGCAGCGGAGTCGGTTTGTCGGTCTGTTTCCAGCCCATGCCGGCTTCGGCAATGCCGCTGCTCATCTGCACCAGGCTGTCGAAGCCGCGTCGGTTCTGCCACGGGCCGCTCCAGCCATAGGCGTTGAGGCTGATATCGATCAGCCCAGGGGCCATTTTCCGCCGTTGCTCGGCGCTGTAGCCCAGACGTTCCAGGGCGTCTGCGCGATAGCCGTGCAAGAGAATGTCGGCGTCCTTGAGCAAGGCTTCGAACGCGGCGCGGTCGTTGGGTTGATGCAAGTCGAGACGGGCGCAGCGTTTGCCGAGCGTGACTTCCGGCACCACACCGGGTTCGTTCCACGTCGGTGGGTCAATGCGTAAGACATCGGCCCCCAGGCCGGCCAGGAAGCGGCTGGCAATGGGACCGGCCAGCACGCGGGTCAGGTCCAGTACCTTGAGGCCGGCCAGCGGCTGGGCCACGGACCCGAGCCAGGGCTTGTGCTGTTCATCGGCGCTTTCTCTGAACTGCACCAGCGGCTCGGCATTCACCGCCAGGCCTTGGGGGTGCGCCTGCCAAGCCTGCCAGGAACGCATCTGGGCGGCGCAACCGCCGGCGTCGACTATCGCTTGTTCCAGTTCGGCCTTGTTCCAGCGGGCCACTTTGCTCGCCATGTCGGTGCGGTCGATGCACGTGCCGAGGACTTTTTCGGCGGCCTGGCGGTGGTGAGGTGCGTTGGTGTGCAGGCGAATCCAGCCATCGGCGCTGGCGTAGTCGCCGGCCACCGGGTCCCACATGGGCGGCACGCTCCAACCGAGCGGGCGCAGGGTGGTGGAGAACCAGAACGAGGCCAGGCGCCGGTCGACCTCAAGAGGCGGCAAGCGACCGGTTTGCTGGTGAATCAGTTCAGCGGCAGCCTGGCCGGCCACGGCGATACTGGCGCAGGCCAGCTCCGTGACAGCGAACGCCGAGGGCAGGGCACCTTCGCCGGTGAAGGGGATCGGAGTCGTGGGCAAGCTGAGTGTGGCTTGCATGGACGTGAGCAGATCTGTCATCGAAAGCCCTCCAGTACGAGAGGGCGATCATAGTTCAAAAATCGAGTGGGGGCCGCTTAGCGGTCCAGCGGCTGCAAGCTTGCGCCACAAGCGGCCTGCACCTGTTCCGGGCGGGACCAGATCCACAGATTGCCCAGGGCCATGCCCGTGAGCGCCAGGTAAACCGGCCAGCCGTGGTCGAGCATCAGCAGCATCAACCCGGCACAGACCAGCATGCTGACGGTAGCACCGACCTTGGCTCGCCGTGGGATGACTTTGCCGTTGCGCCAGTTGTACAACATTGGCCCGAACAGCCAGTGGCGCTCCAACCAGGCGCTCAGGCGCGGCGAACTGCGGGTCGCGGCCCAGGCGGCCAGGAGAATGAACTCGGTCGTCGGCAGGCCTGGCACGATGAGGGCGACCAGGCCGATGGCCAGGCTGGTGTAGGCGAGCAGGGCGAAGAGCAGTTGGGTGAGTTTCGTGGGCGTGCGGCTCATGTCTTTTGTTCTGCCTGTACTTTCCCCTGTGGGAGCGAACTTGCTCGCGATGACGGAGTGTCAGGCTCCATAATTGTCGGCCGATGTACCGCTATCGCGAGCAAGCTCGCTCCCACTGGGACAGTGGCGACCGTTAGGCCAACTCCGCTGCATAGGCGTGCTCTAGCAACACCGTAAACCGGTTGAACGCATCCAGCGCGCCTTTATCTGCTTCGGCTTCCTGCTGTTCGCTGAAGGCCAGGCCGTCGAGGGTGCGGGTGAAGGTTTTCCAGCCTTCGGCGCGACCGCCCGCCGGTTCTGCCAGGTGGCGGGCGCCGAAGGTTTCGCTGAGTCCCAGGCCCACGGCGCGCTTGATCAGGAACGCGGCGCCGAGTTTGGAACCCTCTGAGACGAACAGCCAGCCCAACGCCTGGGCCTTGGTCGGGTTTTTCACCGCACCGGCCACTGGCGCGGGGACTTCGGTGTCCAGGTCTGCCAAATCCGCCTTGGCCGCTTCTGCCCGGCAACGGGCCGGCAGGTCGGGGATCAGCGTGGACAACTCGGCGTCGTTGTACAGCGCCACCAGCTCCGATTGGAACAGGTATTGGGCCACGACGAAGCGGGCGAAGCTGGCCCGGGTTTCGAACGGAGCGTGGGCCTTGACCAGCGCGTCGAGCCTGCTGTGGGGCTCGTGGGTGATCTGGTTCAGGCGTTGGGAGCGTAGAGCGCAAGGCTGAGTATTCATGGGGTATTCCTTAGGATGAAAGCATTGTGGCGATGGGATGGATCCCCTCGCCACAGGTATTTGTGTTGGCTGAGCAGTCGAGTCAGATATCCCAGATCAGGTTGACCGCGAAGTTACGTCCCGGCGCCGTCAGGCGATCGAGGTTGGCGGGGCTCAGCACCGCCGCTTCGCCGACGCTGTCGTAGCCGCGCACGTCATCCCACAGCCAGTACTTCTTGTCGGTGAGGTTGTAGAGGCCGCCGCTGACGGTGATGTCGTCGGTCACCTTGTAGAACCCGGTCAGGTCGAGAATGCCGAAGCCCGGGGTCTTGAACTGGCTGCTGACGCCGTCCGGCGAGTTGAAATTGCTGTCGTCGACGCGATCCTTTTTCTTCACCAGTGTCCAGCTGAGTAAAGTGCCGTAGTGGTCCTGGTCGTATCCCAGGCCGAACACGCCGGTCAGCGGGTTGACGCTGTTGAGCGGCTCGCCGGTGTCGGCGTTGCGGCCGTAGGCGTAGGCCACCGAACCTTGGGTATACAAGCCCTGAGGCGCGCCAAACAGGTCCAGGTTCAGGCGGCCCCGGACCTCGGCACCCTTGATGGTCGCGTGCTTGATGTTATTGCTCTGGAAGGTCAACTGGTCGGCGCCGGGAGTGATGGCGTCCTCGTTGATAAAATCGCGGTACTTGTTGTAGAACACCGCCACATCGAACGAACCAGAATCGAAACGGCCCTTCAGGCCGGTCTCGTAGCTTTTGCTTTTTTCCGGTTCCAGATCTGGGTTGGGCTCCACGCTATAGCCGGCGCTGGGGTTGTCGAAACGACCGTATAAAGCTTTGGCGGTCGGCGTGCGGAAGCCTTCGGCGTACTGGCCGTACCAGGTGTACTCATCGCTCAGGGCATAGGTCAGGCCGAACTTGGGCGAGACGCGATGCCAGGTCTTGTTCTTGCCGCTGACTGCGCCATCGCCGGTGGGGTCCACGGCGTCGAGGAATTCCTCGGTCAGGTGCGGCTTGAGCCGGGTGTAGTCGTAGCGCAGGCCCGGCGTGAAGGTCCAGCGGTCCCAACTGATCTGGTCCTGGGCGAACAGGCTGTAGGTGTTGATGGTCGGGTCCGGGAAATCACTGACCTTTGCCAGCACGTCTCGGGTGCTGATGGCGCCAACCGCGGAGCAACCTACGCCAACCGCCAGGCACACGCCGTTGCCGCTGCGCGAACCGGTGACTTTCTGTTGCTTGATCGTGGTGCCGTAGGTCAGCGCGTGATCGGTGTCGGCGATGCTGAAGGCCTTGTCCAGTTGCGCGTCGAAGACCCACTGTTTTTCTTCGTAGAGGGTTTCCCGGGTGCGTAGCACCTGGCGGGTGATCGGGAAGTAGAACTCGGCGGTGCTCTGATCGGTCTTGGCGATCTGGTGGTTCAGGCTCCACTTCATGTGATCGGCCAGCAGGCTGTCGAGGGCGAAGCTGTGTTCGAGGCCGAAGCGCTCGCGGCTGATGGTGTCGTTGCCGGTGCGCCACTGGTACATGCCGCCGGGCAGCACTGAGGTGGGAATGGCCGGCTGGCCGTTGGAGTAGGGGCCGCCATAGGCGCTTTTCAGATCGGTGTCGCGGTCGTCCTTGTATTTCTCGTAGACCAGTCCCAGGCGCGCGTCGTCGTTGTAGTTCCAGCCGAGCTTGGCCAGCACATTGTTGGCGCGTACATCCTCCGGGTTGGCTGCGGTGCGGTCCAGACCGGTGCCGTTGTCGTTGCCGTAGGATTGGGTTTCATGGCCGTCGCGCTGGCTGTAGTGCAACAGGCCGTCGAACTGCCCGCTGCGCCCGGCGACCGTGGCGGACTTGAGCCAGCTTTCGTCGGCGGAACTGTAGCCGGTCTTCAGCCGAGCACCGACGTCCTTGCCCGGCTTGATGATGTCGTCCGGATCCAGGGTGAAATAGCTCACGGCACCGCCGATGGCGTTGCTGCCGTAGAGCACCGAGGCCGGGCCGCGCAAAATCTCGACACGCTTGATGATTTCCGGGTCGACGTAGTTGCGCTGGGTCTTGGCGTAGGGGCCGTTGAAGAAACCACCAGGGATTTCCACGCCGTCGACCTGAGTCAGGATCCGGTTACCGTCGATCCCGCGAATGTTATAGCCGCTGATGCCGCCGCGCTGGCCCGCGCCACCCACCGAAACGCCGGGCTCATAACGCACCAGGTCCTTGAGGGTGTTGACGTTGTTGCGGTCCAGTTCCTGGCGGTCATGGACGGTGACGGTGCTCGGCACGCTGGTGATGGCCTGTTCCTGGCGGGTGGCGCTGATGGTCACCTGCGACAGGTTCAACACCCCGGCAGTGCTGCGCCTTTCCAGGACGATGCTGTTGTTGCCGAGCTTGCGGTAGCCCAACTGAGTTCCTGCCAGCAAGTGCTCCAGGGCTTTCTCGGGTGGCAGCGAGCCGTTCACGCCCGGCGAGGTGACGCCTTCGCCCAGCTCTGCCGGCAGGCCCACCTGCCAACCGGTGATGGCAGTGAACGCGTTCAAGGCCGACACCAGCGGTTGCTGGGCGATGGCAAAGGTGTAGTCGCCGATGTTGCGCGCAGGTGGTTGTTCGGCGGTGGCGGCCAGGGTGGACGGCGCGGTACCGGCCATCAGGATGGCCGCAGTCAGTAACGACAGCGTGCAAGAAGGGGCAAGGAACCGGCAAGTAAGGCGAGAGGACATCGATAGCGCTCCGTGTCGCATCTGTTATAGGTGCAGATTGGCATCTGGAGATGCGAATCAATTGCATTGGCTATAACGAGACGAATCAGCACAGGCTATCGAGTAAAAATAATTCTCATTTAGTTCAGGATCATCAGCGCCGGGAATTCCTGAAGGCGCGCCGAGGTGATGTGTGCCAGTGAACGAACCACGTCCAGCGGTTGGTCGAGGCGGTAGTTGCCGGTCACGGCGACGTTGGCCAACTGCTGGTTGTTGTTGATGATCCAGCCCGGGTAGTAGCGCTGCAGTTCGGCCAATACCTGGCTCAGCGGCCTGTTCTTGAACACCAGTCGACCCTGGACCCAGGCCAGGTCCGTGTCGGCATCGAGCTGGACCGGGTGGTCGAAGCCGTTGGGGCCGATGCGGATGCTTTCCCCGGCCGACAGCCGTACGTGGGTGTCGTTGCGGTGGGCCCGCAGGTCGACGTCGCCGCGCTGGACCTGGACCTGGGCCACGCCGTCGAGGTAGCGCACCGCCAAGGTGGTGTCGCTGACGCTGGCGGTGACCGGGCCGGCATCGATCTCCAGCGGCAGGTTGCGATTGCCCGGCACTTCAAAAAGCGCTTCGCCCTTGTACAGCCGGGCCACATGCCGCTGTTCGTTGAACGTGCTGGAAAACGCCGAATCGGTGTTGAGCAGGACCTTGGAACCATCCTCCAGTTGCAGGCGCTGGCGTTCACCGACCACGGTCAGGTGATCGGCCTGGAAATGCAAAGGCAGGTCGCTGAAGTTGAACAGGCTCAGCAACAGCACGGCGGCGCTGGCCAGGGGTTTCCAGTGGGCGCGCAGGCGTGACAGTGCCGTGATTGGCGGTTGGGCTTCAAGCTGCCGGGCGCTTGCAATCACCTGTGGGCCGTCCCAGATCGCCTTGGCCCGGGCGAACGCTTCGCCATGGCGCGGGTCGGCCGCCAGCCAGGCCTGGAACTGGTGGGTCTGCTCCTGGCTGGGGTTGTCGAGCAGGATCAGCCAGTCCAGCGCCTGCTCCATGGCATGGGCGGTGTCCTGCGCCGAAGCGGGCTCAGGGGCGCGGTGATTGTCCGTCACGGTGGGTTCTCGATATTGGCGGCGGTAACAAGCTACAAGCCGCAAGCAGTAGGTGGCAAGTCTGTGCGTAGCGAGCGGCGTGAAGCTTATGACTTACCCTCGTGGTTGCGTTCGGCCACACCCACACAGATCGCCATGATCAACCTCAGTTCCTTTTGCACGGTGCTCAGTGACACGCCCAGTCGTTCGGCGATGTCCTGGTAACTGTGACCATGCAAGCGGTTGAGGATGAAGATCTGTTGCTGGCGCGGGCTCAGCGTCTGCAGGCTGATGTTCAGCCGTTCGAGCATCTGCTCGGCATGGGCGGCGTCTTCGGTACTGCTCTGGGGGGCGACCACATTCTGGACGACCTCCAGCGGTACGTCGTCCACTAGGGTCCGGGACTGGATGCGCCGCGCACGCAAATGATCCAGCGCCAGGTTGCGGGCGGTCTGGAAGACGAAAGGTTCGAGGTGCTCGACCGTGCGTTCACCCAGTGCGCGGGTGACGCGCAGGTAGGTTTCCTGGAGCAGGTCTTCAGCGGTGCTGGGGTTGTTGACCATTCGCTCGAGGGTGCGCAGCAGCGGCAGGCGCTGCGCGAGGAAGACGTGATGGAAGCGCGATTGACTCACGGTTGGGCCCGATCCGGTGTGAGTAGATGATAATGATTGTCATCTTGCTCGATGGTCAAGCCTTCATTCATTTCACGAGCGTAAACCCTGTGGGAGCGCGCTTGCTCGCGATAGCGGTGGACTGGTCAACGATGATGCAGCCTGACCGGACGCTATCGCGAGCAAGCTCGCTCCCACAAAAAAGCTCAATTGATCTGCGGGTTACTCGGCGTTACACAACGCCAGGCAGTTATCGAGCATGCGGTTGGAGAAGCCCCATTCGTTGTCATACCAGGCCAGTACCTTGAGCAGCTTGCCGCTGGCCTTGGTGTGGTTGGCGTCGAAGATCGACGACAGCGGGTTGTGGTTGAAATCACTGGAGACCAGCGGCAGGGTGTTGTAGCCGAGGATCTTCGAGTGCTGGCTGGCCTGGCGCAGCAGTTCGTTGACTTCTTCGGCCGACGCTTCGCGCTTGAGCTGCACAGTGAGGTCAACCAGGGACACGTTGATCACCGGTACACGTACGGCCATGCCGGTCAGCTTGCCCGCCAGTTCCGGCAGCACCAGGCCCACCGCCTCGGCGGCGCCGGTCTTGCTCGGGATCATGTTCTGGGTGGCCGAACGTGCGCGGTACGGGTCGGTGTGGTAGACGTCGGTCAGGTTCTGGTCATTGGTGTAGGCGTGGATGGTGGTCATCAAGCCACTTTCGATGCCCAGCTCGCGGTGCAGCACCTGGGCCACCGGGGCCAGGCAGTTGGTGGTGCACGAGGCGTTGGAAATGATCTGGTGGGACTGGCGCAGGATGTCGTGGTTCACGCCATACACCACGGTGGCATCGGCACCCTTGGCCGGGGCCGAAATGATCACCTTGCGCGCGCCGGCGCTGATATGGGCCGCAGCTTTGGAGCGGTCGGTGAACAGGCCGGTGCATTCGAACACGACGTCGATTTTTTCAGCGGCCCAAGGCAGTTCGGCCGGGTTGCGGATGGCACTGACCGAGATGCGGTCGCCATTGACCGTCAGGCTCTCGTGGTCATGCTGTACCTCGGCATCGAAGGTGCCGTGGACGGTGTCGAACTTGAGCAGATGAGCATTGATTGCACTGTCGCCCAGGTCATTGATGGCGACGATCTGCAGGTCGCGACGATAGCCTTGGGTATACAGTGCTCGGAGGACGTTGCGGCCGATGCGGCCAAAACCATTGATTGCGATTCGAAGAGTCATTAACTGCGCCGCCGTCGATTTGTTGTTGGAATTACAAGATTATTCGCATAAAAATAGAAAACAAGCCTTTTTAGTGGCAATATTTTGTTTTATCTACAACGAGTGACCTGAATCAACTGGTCCGAGTGGTCAAGAAACCGTCTGTCGCCCAACGCACATCGGGCTTTTGACCAGCATAGACAATCAGGTCGCCACACCCGTTAGCCTGGAGTTCTACACATGCATCCCCGCGTTCTTGAGGTCACCGAACGGCTTATCGCCCGCAGCCGCGCCACGCGTGAGGCTTACCTTGCATTGATTCGCGGTGCGGCCAGCGACGGCCCGATGCGCGGTAAGCTGCAGTGCGCCAACTTCGCCCACGGCGTGGCCGGTTGCGGCACCGAAGACAAACATCACCTGCGGATGATGAACGCCGCCAACATCGCCATTGTCTCGTCCTATAACGACATGCTCTCCGCCCACCAGCCCTACGAAACCTTCCCCGAACAGATCAAGAAAGCCCTGCGCGAGATCGGTTCGGTCGGCCAGTTCGCCGGAGGCACGCCGGCCATGTGCGACGGCGTCACCCAGGGCGAGGCGGGGATGGAACTGAGTTTGCCGAGCCGTGAGGTGATCGCGTTGTCCACGGCAGTGGCGTTGTCCCACAACATGTTCGATGGCGCGCTGATGCTCGGTATCTGCGACAAGATCGTGCCGGGCCTGATGATGGGCGCGCTGCGCTTCGGTCACTTGCCTACGATCTTCGTGCCCGGTGGGCCGATGGTCTCGGGTATCTCCAACAAGCAGAAAGCCGACGTGCGCCAGCGCTATGCCGAAGGCAAGGCGACCCGCGAGGAGCTGCTGGAGTCGGAGATGAAGTCCTACCACAGCCCGGGCACCTGCACGTTCTATGGCACCGCCAACACCAACCAGTTGCTGATGGAAGTGATGGGCCTGCACTTGCCGGGCGCCTCGTTCGTCAACCCGAACACCCCGCTGCGCGACGCCCTGACCCGTGAGGCGGCATTCCAGGTCACGCGCCTGACCAAGCAGAGCGGCAACTTCATGCCCATCGGTGAGATCGTCGACGAACGGTCGCTGGTCAACTCCATCGTCGCGCTGCATGCCACCGGCGGCTCCACCAATCACACGCTGCACATGCCGGCCATCGCCATGGCGGCAGGCATCCAGTTGACCTGGCAGGACATGGCCGACCTTTCCGAGGTGGTGCCGACCTTGAGTCACGTCTACCCGAACGGCAAGGCCGACATCAACCACTTCCAGGCAGCCGGCGGTATGTCGTTCCTGATCCGCGAACTGCTGGAAGCCGGTTTGCTCCACGAAAACGTCAACACTGTGCTCGGTCACGGCCTGAGCCGCTACACCCAGGAACCGTTCCTGGAGGATGGCGAGCTGGTGTGGCGCGACGGCCCGATCGAAAGCCTCGACGAAAACATCCTGCGTCCAGTGGCCCGCGCGTTCTCCTCCGAAGGTGGCCTGCGAGTGATGGAAGGTAACCTGGGGCGCGGGGTGATGAAGGTTTCCGCCGTGGCCCTGGAAAACCAGATCGTCGAAGCGCCGGCGATGGTGTTCCAGGATCAGCAGGACCTGGCCGATGCATTCAAGGCCGGCCTGCTGGAGAAGGATTTTGTCGCGGTGATGCGCTTCCAGGGGCCGCGTTCCAACGGCATGCCCGAGCTGCACAAGATGACGCCGTTCCTCGGCGTATTGCAGGACCGTGGCTTCAAAGTGGCACTGGTGACCGATGGGCGCATGTCCGGCGCATCGGGGAAAATCCCGGCGGCTATTCACGTCAGCCCCGAAGCTTATGTCGGCGGTGCGTTGGCCCGGGTGCAGGAGGGCGATATCATCCGCGTCGATGGCGTCAAAGGCACCTTGGAGTTGAAGGTGGACGCCGAAGAGTTCGCCGCGCGCACACCTGCCAAGGGCCTGTTGGGCAACAACATTGGCACCGGTCGTGAGCTGTTCGGTTTCATGCGCATGGCCTTCAGCTCGGCAGAGCAGGGCGCCAGCGCCTTCACTTCTGCCCTGGAGACGCTTAATTGAAACTGGCTTTGGTCGGTGATATCGGTGGGACTAACGCGCGTTTCGCGTTGTGGAAGAACCACAACCTGGAAAACATCCAGGTGCTGGCTACGGCGGATTACGCCTGCCCCGAAGACGCCATCAAGGTGTATCTGAGCGGCTTGGGCATGAAACCGGGCGCCATCGGTTCGGTGTGCCTGTCGGTGGCCGGCCCGGTGAGCGGCGATGAGTTTCGTTTCACCAACAATCACTGGCGCCTGAGCAACCTGGCGTTCTGCGAGACCCTGCAGGTGGAGAAGCTGCTGCTGGTCAATGACTTCTCGGCCATGGCCCTGGGCATGACGTGTTTGCGTCCCGATGAATACCGGGTTGTCTGCGAAGGCACTCCGGAGCCAATGCGCCCGGCGGTGGTGATCGGCCCGGGCACCGGGTTGGGCGTCGGTACGTTGCTGGACCTGGGTGAGGGCCGTTTCGCGGCGTTGCCGGGGGAGGGCGGCCATGTCGACCTGCCCATGAGCAGCCCACGGGAAACCCAGCTCTGGCAGCACATCTACAACGAAATCGGCCACGTCAGCGCCGAAACCGCCCTGAGCGGCAGCGGTTTGCCGCGGGTGTACCGGGCCATCTGCGCGGTGGACGGCCATGTGCCGGTACTCGATACCCCGGAATCCATCACCGCAGCTGGCCTTGCCGGCGACCCCATCGCTTTGGAAGTGCTTGAGCAGTTCTGCTGTTGGCTGGGGCGCGTGGCCGGCAACAATGTGCTGACGCTGGGTGGCCGCGGCGGTGTCTACATCGTCGGCGGGGTGGTTCCGCGGTTCGCCGATTTTTTCCTGGAAAGTGGCTTCGCCCGCTGCTTCGCCGACAAGGGCTGCATGAGCGGTTACTTCAAGGGCATTCCGGTCTGGCTGGTGACCGCGCCATACTCCGGCCTGATGGGCGCGGGTGTGGCGTTGGAGCAATCGACTCCAGTTTGAAATGTGATCCCCTGTGGGAGCGAGTTTGCTCGCGATGACGGAGTGTCAGTCGCCATTGATGTTGACTGATACACCGCTATCGCGAGCAGGCTCGCTCCCACAGGTTTTTTGTCGTGTGTTTGTAGTCCTCATCCATCAGGCATAATCGCCCCAATCCAAACAACAAGGACGAGGCCCGTGAGTTCAGTGAACAAATCGATTTTGTTGGTCGACGATGACCAGGAGATTCGCGAACTGCTGGACACTTACCTCAGCCGTGCGGGTTTCCAGGTGCGCACCACGCCCGATGGCGCCGGCTTTCGCCAGGCCCTGAACGAGGCGCCGAGCGACCTGGTGATCCTCGACGTGATGCTGCCGGACGAGGACGGTTTCAGCCTTTGTCGCTGGGTTCGCCAGCACCCCCGCCAGGCCCATGTGCCGATCATCATGCTCACTGCCAGTTCCGACGAGGCCGACCGGGTCATCGGCCTTGAATTGGGCGCCGATGATTACCTGGGCAAGCCCTTCAGTCCCCGCGAGTTGCAGGCGCGCATCAAGGCTCTGCTGCGCCGGGCGCAGTTCGGTCAGGAGCGCTCCGGCGGCGAGGTGTTGGCCTTCGACGAGTGGCGACTGGACATGGTCAGCCATCGGCTGTTCCACACCGACGGCGAAGAGGTGATTCTCTCCGGTGCCGATTTCGCTCTGCTCAAGCTGTTTCTCGACCATCCCCAGGAAATCCTCGACCGCGACACCATCGGCAATGCGACCCGTGGTCGTGATCTGATGCCCCTGGATCGGATCGTCGACATGGCGGTCAGTCGCCTGCGCCAGCGCCTGCGCGACACTGACAAGCCACCGCGGCTGATCCGAACGGTGCGCGGCAGTGGCTATCAACTGGCGGCCAGTGTGGTTGCCAGCAATGGTCATTGACTGGATCAAGAAAGTCGCTCGGCGGGTGCCAGTGCCGCGTTCGCTGCTGGGACGGATGTTGTTGCTGACCTTGCTGGTGGTGCTCTTTGCCCAGACCCTGTCCAGCCTGATCTGGGTCTCGCAACTGCGCGCCACCCAGCTCGAAGGCCTGGTCACCAGCGCCCGCAGCCTGGCCCACTCGATGACTGCCAGCGTCAGCTATTTGCGTTCGCTGCCGGTGGCTTACCGGCCATTGGTGCTGGATCAACTACGCAGCATGGGCGGTACGCGGTTTGTCGTGACGCTCAACGATAAGCCCCTGGGCATGGACGTGCTGCCGATCACGCCGCGCAAGCTGGCGGTCCTCAAGGCGGTGGACGATGTGCTGCGCCGATCCCTGGGCAACAACGCCGATATCTCCGTCAATTTTGTCAGCCCCGACGACCTGCGGATTTTCAACGCCGGGCTCAAGCTCGATGAACTGCCGCGTTCGTGGGCCCACTATGCCTTGACCCTGGAACCGGTGAATCCGCCGGTGCTGGTCACGCAGATTCAGATGGCGCCGGGCGAATGGCTGTACATCGCCTCGTTGCTGCCCGAGCCCTACACCAGCCTCGAAGAGCAAGACCTGCCCAAGCAACAGGTCGGTTTCATCGTGCTCACCAGTAGCCTGTTGTTGCTGTTCATCGGTTTGCTGGTGCACTGGCAGAGCCGGCCTCTCAAGCGTTTGGCCCGGGCGGCGCGGGACATGTCCCTGGGTGCCGAAGTGGAACCGGTGGCCGAGGGTGGCGGCAGCGAAGTGGTGGAGGTGGGCCGGGCGTTCAATGCCATGCGTGAGCGCATCAGCCGCTACCTGACCGAACGCAGCCAATTGTTCAGCGCGATTTCCCACGACTTGCGCACACCGATCACTCGGCTGCGCTTGCGGGTCGAACTGCTGGAGGACGAAAACCTGCAAGCCAAGTTCGGTCGCGACCTGGACGAACTGGAGTTGTTGGTCAAAGGCGCGTTGCAATGCGTCAAGGACACTGACATTCATGAAAACATCGAGCCAGTGGATCTCAATCATGTGCTCGATTGCCTGGTCGAACCCTACCTGGCGCCCAACGGCAACGGTCGGGTGACCCAGGATGGCCGGGCGCTGGCACCGTATCCCGGCAAACCGCTGGCTCTCAAGCGCTGCATCGGCAACCTGATCGACAACGCCTTGAAGTATGGGCAAAACGCCCACCTGCACATCGACGACGATGAAACCGCGTTCATCCTGCATGTCGATGACGAAGGGCCGGGTGTGCCGGAACAGCGCCTGGAACAAGTCTTCGAACCGCACTTCCGCCTGGCCGGGCAACAGCAGGGCTATGGCCTGGGCCTGGGCATCGCCCGCAACATTGCCCACAGCCATGGGGGTGAGGTGAGCCTGCAGAACCTGCGTGAGGGTGGGTTGCGGGTGACGTTGCAGTTGCCTCGCAGTGTGGATTAGCCGGACCCGCGTTATCGTTCATCGCGAGCAAGCTCGCTCCCACAGGGGGCGGTGGCGGACACAAAAGTTGTGTACGCCCTGACGCTCAATGTGGGAGCGAGCCTGCTCGCGATGACGCCATCAGCCGCAACATATCTCTCTAGGGAATGTCACAACTCGGTGACATAACTCGTCCCTTTCGTTACCTGCCCCTCGCCATCCCTTGTTTAGACTCCCTGCGTCAAAACAACAAAAAAGGTAAGCCCGATGGACACCTTTCAACCGGCCTTCAGCAGTTGGCTGAACGCTCCTGCCCACCAGCAGTGGCTCGCCGCCGAAGGCTTGCGCCTGCTGGCGTTCGCCAAGGCATCGAAGCTGCCGGATGGCTTTGGCAACCTGGACGAGCATGGTCACCTGCCGGCCGCTGCCCGGGCCGAAACCATGAACACCGCGCGCATGACCCATAGCTTCGCCATGGCCCACATCCAGGGCTTGCCGGGGTTCGCCGAGCTGGTGGACCACGGTATCCAGGCCCTCAACGGCCCCCTGCGGGACGCCGAGTACGGTGGCTGGTTTGCCACCACGCGGCCCGATGAGGACGGCGCCGACAAGGCTGCCTACCTGCATGCGTTCGTTGCCCTGGCCGCGAGTTCCGCGGTGGTGGCCCAGCGTCCTGGCGCCCAGGCGTTGCTGGACGAAGCGGTGCGGATCATCGACACGCATTTCTGGAGCGAAGAAGAGGGCGCCCTGCGCGAGTCCTTCAACCGCGACTGGAGCGTCGAAGAGGCCTACCGCGGCGCCAACAGCAACATGCACGCCACCGAAGCCTTCCTGGCCCTGGCCGATGCCACCGACGATCCTCGCTGGCTGGCCCGCGCCCTGCACATCGTCGAGCGCGTGATCCACGGCCATGCCGCCGCCAACGACTACCTGGTGGTGGAGCATTTCGACCGCCAGTGGCAGCCGTTGCGTGAGTACAACCACGACAATCCCGCCGACGGTTTTCGCCCCTACGGCACCACCCCCGGCCATGGTTTCGAATGGGCGCGCCTGCTGCTGCATCTCGAAGCGGCGCGGGTGCAGATCGGCATGTTGACCCCTGGCTGGCTGGCCCAGGATGCACAAAAACTCTTTGACCAGAACTGTCGCCATGGCTGGGACGTCGATGGCGCGCCCGGTATTGTCTACACCCTGGACTGGGACAACCGCGCCGTGGTTCGCCATCGCCTGCATTGGGTCCACGCTGAAGCGGCGGCGGCTGCCAGCGCCCTGCTCAAGCGCACCGACGAGGCGAAGTACGAAGCCTGGTACCGGCGCTTCTGGGAGTTCTGTGACAAACACTTCATCGACCGCTGCAACGGCAGCTGGCATCACGAACTCGACCCGCAAAACCGCCCCAGCGCCGACATCTGGCCGGGCAAGCCGGACCTGTATCACGCCTGGCAGGCAGTGCTGATTCCGCGCTTGCCACTGGCACCGAGCATGGCCACGGCCCTGGCGAAACTTTCCAGTCCGGCGCCTGTGTAACCATGTCGTGACATTTACGCGTCCCTTCGTTACCTGCGAAGGGATTTCCCCTGTTTAGAATCCATGCAGCGCAAGCACCAGACTTGCATGCATAACAACAAGAAAGGTACTTCTAGATGAATGCGATTTCTCGCCTCGCTACTGTCATTTCTCTTGCTTCCCTGCTTCCCGTCGCAGCATTCCCTGTCAGCGCTCTTGCCGCCGAATCCAAAGGTTCCGTGGAAGTCGTCCACTGGTGGACGTCGGGTGGCGAAAAAGCCGCGGTCGATGTGCTCAAGGCCCAGGTAGAGAAAGACGGCTTTACCTGGAAGGACGGCGCTGTCGCCGGTGGTGGCGGTTCCACTGCCATGACCGTGCTCAAGAGCCGTGCCGTGGCCGGCAACCCACCGGGTGTCGCCCAGATCAAGGGGCCGGACATCCAGGAATGGGCGTCCACCGGGCTGCTCGACACCGACGTCTTGAAAGACGTTGCCAAAGCTGAGAAGTGGGACAGCCTGCTCGATAAGAAAGTCTCCGATACCGTGAAGTACGAAGGTGACTACGTTGCCGTGCCGGTGAACATTCACCGCGTCAACTGGCTGTGGATCAACCCGGAAGTCTTCAAGAAAGCCGGCATCGAAAAAGCCCCGACCACCCTCGAAGAATTCTACGCCGCCGGCGACAAACTCAAGGCTGCGGGCTTCATTGCGCTCGCCCACGGTGGCCAGCCATGGCAGGACAGCACTGTGTTCGAAGCCGTGGTGCTCTCGGTCATGGGCGCTGATGGCTACAAAAAGGCTCTGGTCGATCTCGACAACAAGGCCCTGACCGGTCCGGAAATGGTCAAGGCGCTGACCGAGCTGAAGAAAGTCGCGACCTATATGGACGCCGACGGCAAGGGCCAGGACTGGAACCTGGAAGCGGCCAAAGTCATCAACGGCAAGGCCGGCATGCAGATCATGGGTGACTGGGCCAAGAGCGAGTGGACTGCCGCGAAGAAAGTCGCCGGCAAGGACTACGAGTGCGTAGCTTTCCCGGGCACTGACAAGGCCTTTACCTACAACATCGACTCCCTGGCGGTGTTCAAGCAGAAGGACAAAGGCACAGCCGCTGGCCAGCAGGATATCGCCAAGGTCGTGCTGGGCGAGAACTTCCAGAAGGTCTTCAGCATCAACAAGGGCTCGATCCCGGTGCGCAACGACATGCTCGGCGACATGGCCAAGTATGGCTTCGATTCCTGCGCCCAGACCGCCGCCAAGGACTTCCTGGCGGACGCCAAGACCGGCGGCCTGCAACCGAGCATGGCGCACAACATGGCGACCACGCTGGCGGTACAGGGTGCGTTCTTTGACGTGGTGACCAACTACATCAACGACCCGAAAGCCGATCCTGCCGATGCTGCCAAGAAACTTGGCGCAGCGGTGCAGTCAGCCAAGTAATTAGCACCGTGGTCCCTTGTGTGGGAGCGCATTCGCTCGCGATGGCGGAGTGTCAGGCAGCAGTTGAGTCACTGGCATACCGTCATCGCGAGCAAGCTCGCTCCCACAAGGGAATGCCCTTGTAATCATTACCCTTTGTACTGGATCTTCCCATGAGTTCTGTTGCTGTGTTCAGCAAGGCCTCGCCGTTCGATGCATTGCAGCGCTGGCTACCAAAACTGGTGCTGGCGCCGAGCATGTTCATCGTACTGGTGGGCTTCTACGGCTATATCTTGTGGACGTTCGTCCTGTCGTTCACCACCTCGACCTTTTTGCCGACCTACAAGTGGGCAGGCCTGGCGCAATACGCGCGACTGATGGAGAACGACCGTTGGTGGGTGGCGAGCAAGAACCTGGCGCTCTTTGGCGGCATGTTCATCGGCATCACCCTGGTGATCGGCGTGCTGCTGGCGGTGTTTCTTGACCAGCGTATTCGTCGTGAAGGTTTTATCCGCACCATTTACCTGTACCCGATGGCGCTTTCGATGATCGTCACCGGTACGGCCTGGAAATGGTTGCTCAACCCGGGCATGGGCCTGGACAAATTACTGCGTGACTGGGGCTGGGAAGGCTTCCGTCTGGACTGGCTGATCGACCCGGATCGTGTGGTGTATTGCCTGGTGATCGCGGCAGTGTGGCAGGCCTCGGGTTTCATCATGGCGATGTTCCTGGCCGGCCTGCGCGGGGTTGATCAATCGATCATCCGTGCCGCGCAGATCGATGGCGCGAGCATGCCGCGCATCTACTGGAAAGTGGTGCTGCCGAGCCTGCGTCCGGTGTTCTTCAGTGCCGTGATGATCCTGGCTCACATCGCGATCAAGAGTTTCGACCTGGTGGCGGCGATGACGGCCGGCGGCCCGGGCTATTCCTCCGACCTGCCAGCCATGTTCATGTATTCCTTCACCTTCAGTCGTGGCCAGATGGGCATGGGCTCGGCCAGTGCGATTCTGATGCTCGGTGCGATTCTCGCAATCATCGTGCCTTACCTGTACTCCGAGCTGAGGACCAAGCGTCATGACTAGTCTCGCTGCCAAACCTTCCATCAGCCTGAGTCGAATCGCGATCTACGCGGTCCTGATCCTCGCTGTATTGCTGTACCTGGTGCCGTTGGTGGTCATGTTGTTGACCAGCTTCAAGACACCGGAAGACATCAACACCGGCAACCTGCTGAGCTGGCCGACCGTGGTCAGCGGCATCGGCTGGGTCAAGGCCTGGGCTACGGTCGACGGCTACTTCTGGAACTCGATCAAGATCACCGTGCCAGCGGTCGTGATCTCTACCGCTATCGGTGCGTTGAACGGCTACGTGTTGTCGATGTGGCGCTTCCGCGGTTCGCAATTGTTCTTCGGGCTGTTGCTGTTCGGTTGTTTCCTGCCGTTCCAGACCGTCCTGCTGCCGGCTTCGTTCACCCTCGGCAAGATGGGCCTGGCCAGTACCACCACCGGCCTGGTGTTCGTGCACGTGGTCTATGGCCTGGCGTTCACCACGCTGTTCTTCCGTAACTACTACGTCAGCATTCCCGATGCGCTGGTCAAGGCTGCGCGGCTGGACGGTGCGGGTTTCTTCACCATCTTCCGGCGGATCATCCTGCCGATGTCCACCCCGATCATCATGGTTTGCCTGATCTGGCAGTTCACGCAGATCTGGAACGACTTCCTGTTCGGCGTGGTGTTCTCCAGCGGTGATTCGCAGCCCATCACGGTGGCGCTGAACAACTTGGTCAACACCAGTACCGGGGCCAAGGAATACAACGTTGATATGGCGGCGGCGATGATCGCCGGGCTGCCGACCCTGCTGGTCTATGTGGTCGCAGGCAAGTATTTCGTGCGCGGCCTCACGGCCGGCGCAGTCAAGGGGTAATCATGGCAACGCTCGAACTTCGCAATGTAAACAAGACCTATGGTGCCGGCCTGCCGGACACCCTGAAGAACATCGAGTTGTCGATCAAGGACGGTGAGTTCCTGATCCTCGTCGGCCCTTCGGGCTGCGGCAAGTCGACGCTGATGAACTGCATCGCCGGTCTCGAGACCATCACCGGTGGCGCGATCATGATCGGTGACCAGGACGTCAGCGGCATGAGCCCGAAGGATCGCGACATCGCCATGGTGTTCCAGTCCTACGCGCTGTACCCGACCATGAGCGTGCGCGAGAACATCGAATTCGGTCTGAAAATCCGCAAGATGAGCCAGTCCGCCATCGACGAAGAAGTCACCCGCGTGGCCAAGCTGTTGCAGATCGAGCACCTGCTCAACCGCAAGCCTGGCCAACTCTCCGGCGGCCAGCAACAGCGCGTGGCCATGGGCCGGGCACTGGCGCGGCGGCCGAAGATCTACCTGTTCGACGAACCGCTGTCCAACCTCGACGCCAAGCTGCGGGTCGAGATGCGCACCGAAATGAAACTGATGCACCAGCGCTTGAAGACCACCACGGTGTACGTGACCCACGACCAGATCGAAGCCATGACCCTGGGTGACAAAGTGGCGGTGATGAAGGACGGGATCATCCAGCAGTTCGGTACGCCGAAAGAGATCTACAACAACCCGGCCAACCTGTTCGTAGCGAGCTTCATCGGTTCGCCGCCGATGAACTTCATCCCTCTGCGCCTGCAACGCAAGGACGGTCGCCTGCTGGCGCTACTCGACAGCGGCCAGGCCCGCTGCGAGCTGCCAATGGGCATGCAGGACGCTGGCCTGGAAGACCGCGAAGTGATCCTTGGCCTGCGCCCGGAACAGATTGCGCTGGCGGGCAACGAGGCCAATGGTTTGCCGACCATTCGCGCCGAAGTCCAGGTTACCGAGCCCACCGGTCCGGACACCTTGGTGTTCGTCAACCTCAATGACACCAAGGTCTGCTGCCGCCTGGCGCCGGACGTGGCACCACAGCCGGGGGAAACCCTGACGCTGCAATTCGATCCGTCGAAAGTGCTGCTGTTCGACGCCAAGTCCGGCGAGCGCCTGGGTGTGGCAGGCCAGCCGCAAGTCGACGCCCGGAGCGCCAACGTGGCGCAATTCAAGGGTCGATGAAGAACGAATGTGGGAGCGAGCTTGCTCGCGATGGCGGAGTGTCAGTCGCACAAGTCCGCCCCCAGAAAAAAGGAGTATGCGGTGGATGGGGACATCCATCGCAATCGTTGTAAACCGCGTTAGATAAAAACAGTTAATAACAATAAAGACGAGGATGTAGGGATGAAGAAGAAAAACAATGCCCAGCTTATCTGCCAGTTGTCAGCCGTTGCGGCGATGATGCTGGCCGGTAGTGCACACGCGGCCGACGCGTTCAGCGCCGACTCGCAGTGGATGACGGGTGACTGGGGTGGCGAACGGACCAAGCTGATCGAGCAAGGTATCGACATCAAGGCTGACTACGTCGGCGAAATGGGCGCCAACCTGCATGGCGGCTACAACAACGACAAGACGGCGCGTTACTCCGACCAGTTTGGTCTGGGCGTGGCGTTGGACCTGGAAAAGCTGTGGGGTTGGGATAACACCCAGGCCAAGATCCAGCTCACCAATCGTAATGGCGAGAACATCTCCAACGACCGTGTCGGCGACCCGCGTGCCGGCACCTTGAGTTCTTCCCAGGAAGTCTACGGTCGTGGCCACATGGTCCGTCTGACCCAATTGTGGATCAAGCACCAGTTCCTCGACGGCAAACTGGACGTCAAGGCCGGTTACTTCGGTGAAGGCGAAGACTTCAACACCTTCCCTTGCGAGTTCCAGAACCTGGCCTTCTGTGGCTCCCAGGCGGGTAACTGGGCGACCGGCATCTGGTACAACTGGCCGGTCATGCAGGCCGCGCTTCGCGTGAAATACAACATCACCCCTGAGTTCTATGCGCAGATCGGTGCATACAACCAGAACCCGTCGCAACTGGAGCACGGCAACGGCTTCAAGCTCAGCGGCAGTGGTACCAAGGGTACCGTCATCCCGGTCGAGCTGGTCTGGTCGCCGAAGGTCAATAGCCTGCCGGGCGAATACCGTGTCGGTTACTACAAGAGCACGGCCGATGCCAATGACGTCCGTGAAGATGACAATGGCGATGATGCCGCGACCACCGGTAATGCCTATCGCAGCCACAACAGCAAGCACGGTTACTGGTTCGTCGCGCAGCAGCAACTCACCACCCACAACGGTGATGCTTCGCGCGGTCTGAACATTGCGGCGAACGCCACTTTCCATGACAAGGACACCAACTTCGTCGACAACTACCAGTCGTTGATGTTCGTGTACAAGGGGCCGTTCGATGCACGTCCTAAAGATGACATCGGCATCGGTTTTTCCCGTATCCATGTCAACGATGACGTGAAGAAAAACGCTGAGCTGACCAACGCTGCCAATGGCGTCACCGACTACAACGATCCACTGTTCGCGCCGCTGCGTACCACTGAGTACAACTACGAGCTCAACTATGGTGTTCACGTGACCAACTGGCTGACCGTACGTCCCAACCTGCAATACATCACTCACCCAGGCGGTGTGGATGAAGTCGACAACGCGCTGGTGGCCGGCCTGAAAATTCAGTCGGTGTTCTAACGCTGTTGCGATAAGCTCCCCTCTATGTGCGCATATTTGCGGATGGCCAAGGCTGTCCGCTTTTTTTTGGGGTGTGGGAGCAAGGCTTGCCCGCGATGAAGATGACGCAGTCTTCCAGGGCACCGAGCCGCCTGCATCGCGAGCAAGCTTTGCTCCCGCAGGCCTGTGAGGATAAATCCCCTCGCCACAAAACTGTCGCATCAATTGAGAGTTCCATGATTTCCAGGACCGCGGCCTATGCATGAGCATCCGCTACAACGCTTTTTCAGATCCTTGCGCGAGCGCCCGGTGTTTGCGTGGGAGCGCTATCGACAGCGCGATGTGCTGGTGATCGATCATCCGCTGTGCCAGGCGGTGTTCAGTCGCCAAGGTGCGCAGTTGCTGCACTTTCAGCCGCGCGGCCAGAAGCCCTGGCTATGGTGTGCAGCCAAGTGGCCGCATGTCGGCGCAATACGCGGTGGGGTGCCGGTGTGCTGGCCGTGGTATGGCCGCCATCCGAGCGAAAACGCCTGGCCGTCCCATGGTTGGGCGCGGTTGATCGATTGGAAGCTGCTCGACAGCCGCAGTGATGACGAAGGTGTGCACCTGCATTGGCAGTTGCAACTGTGCGACTGGCAGGTCGACCTGCATGCGGACCTGGGCGAACGCATGGAGTTGCGCTTGAGCACCGAGCATCAAGACAGCTTGCCGTGCCAGTTGAGCCAGGCCTTGCACGCCTACTGGCGTATCGGTGACATCGGTGAGGTAGCGCTGTCTGGGCTTGAAGGTGCGCAAGGTTACGATCAGCTCAGCCGTGAGACTTGCCAGCAGGAGGGCGAGTTGCGGCTCGAGGGCGGTTGTCAGCGGGTGTTCCAGCACGAAGGGGAATTGCAGCTCAAAGACCATGCCTGGCAGCGCGAATTGCGCATCGATACCGGCGACAGTGCCGACACCGTGGTCTGGCATCCCGGCGCCCGGCCATTGCTGGGGGTGAGTTGGGATGAGGTCAGCGAGTTCGTCTGCGTCGAAGCCGCCAGTGGCGGCACCGACAGCTTGTGCCTGGCGCCGGGGGAGCGGGCGCATTTGAGTTTGCAGGCGTGGATGGGGGCTTAGTTCAGGATCGGGAGTGTTGCTGCTGGCCCCATCGCGAGCAAGCACGCTCCCACAGTGGGATCTGGATAGACACAACATGTGTATCCAATGCAAAACCAATGTGGGAGCGAGCTTGCTCGCGATAGCGGTTTATCAGGCGACAAGATACCAAGGTCGAGTCAGTTGAACTCATCCCCCACCGGATACCGGCTGGCATTCAGGCTTTCCTTGATCTTGCGCAAATGCGGTTGGAAGTCCACGCCCCGGCGCAGGGTCATGCCGGTGGCGAGCACATCCAGCACAGTGAGCTGGATGATCCGCGAGGTCATCGGCATATAGATATCGGTGTCTTCGGGCAGTGGAATATTCAGGCTCAGGGTGCTGGCTTTGGCGAGCGGCGAGCCTTCGGCGGTCAGTCCCAGTACTGAAGCGCCGTTTTCTCGGGCGATGCGCGCCACTTCCACCAGCTCACGGGTACGGCCGGTGTAGGAAATGATCACGAACAGCTCGCCGGTATGGGCCACCGACGCGATCATGCGTTGCATCAGTACATCGGCGTGGGCCGTCACCGCGAGATTGAAACGGAAAAATTTATGCTGGGCATCCAGCGCCACCGGGGCCGAGGCACCGAGGCCGAAGAAGTGGATCTGTCGGGCCTGGATCAGCAAATCGACGGCGCGGCTGATCAGGTTGGGATCAAGGGCCTGGCAGGCGCTGTCCAACGAGGCAATGGCACTGCCAAAGATTTTCCGGGTGTAAGCTTCCGGATTGTCATCGGCCTCTACCGCACGGCTGACGTAAGCGGCGCCGCTGGCCAGGCTCTGGGCCAGTTGCAGCTTGAGTTCCGGGTAGCCGCTGACGCCGAATGAACGGCAGAAACGGTTGACCGTAGGCTCGCTGACCGACGCGGCCTGGGCGAGGGCGGCGATGCTGAAACGGGTAGCCTGCTGTGGGTTGAGCAGGATCACCTCGGCCACCTTGCGTTCGGCCTTGTTCAGGTCTTCAAGGCGACTCTGGATCTGCTCCAGTAAATTTCGCACGCGGTCCATACAAGATTCCTAGAAAGACGGGTCTTTGATACGACCCTTTGCGGTGGCCTATCCTACTGATGGCTCTGACGGACCACCACTCGGAATCGGAATTTTCGAAAAATGTTGTGGTTATTACTACATTTTTCCTTGAGTGATACCTTGAAAAAAGGTATTTGTAGCTTAACTTGATAAAAGAACAAACATCATGCCTTCGATTACGGTTGAACCGTGCACATTTGCCTTGTTCGGTGCGTTGGGCGATCTGGCCTTGCGCAAGCTTTTTCCTGCCCTTTATCAACTCGATGGCGCGGACCTGCTGCATGAGGATACGCGGATCATCGCCCTGGCCCGTGAACCCGGCAGCGCGCAGCAGCACCTGGCGTTCATCGCCGCTGAACTGCGCCGCTACGTGGGTGAGAAGGACCTGAACGAAGCCGTGGTCGAGCGCTTCCTGGCGCGCCTGACTTACCTGCACGTGGATTTCCTCAAGGCCGACGATTACGTCGCCCTGGCCGAACTGGCCGGTTCGGCGCAACAGGTCATTGCCTATTTTGCCACTCCAGCGGCGGTCTACGGCGCGATTTGCGAGAACCTGGCGAAGGTCGGCTTGAGCGAAAACACCCGGGTCGTGCTGGAAAAACCCATCGGTTCGGACCTGGAGTCCTCGCGCAAGGTCAACGACGCCGTGGCGCAGTTTTTCCCGGAAAACCGCACCTATCGCATCGACCACTACTTGGGCAAAGAGACGGTACAGAACCTGATCGCACTGCGGTTCGCCAACAGCCTGTTCGAAACCCAGTGGAACCAGAATTACATTTCCCACGTGGAAATCACCGTGGCCGAGAAAGTCGGCATCGAAGGCCGCTGGGGCTATTTCGACAAGGCCGGCCAGCTGCGGGACATGATCCAGAACCACTTGCTGCAGTTGCTGTGCCTGATCGCCATGGATCCGCCGGCCGACTTGTCCGCCGACAGCATTCGGGACGAGAAGGTCAAGGTGCTCAAGGCCCTGGCGCCGATCAGCCCGGAAGGCCTGACCACCCAGGTGGTGCGGGGCCAATACATCGCCGGCCACAGTGAAGGCAAGGCGGTACCGGGCTACCTCGAAGAGCCCAACTCCAATACCCAGAGCGACACCGAAACCTTCGTCGCCCTGCGCGCCGACATTCGCAACTGGCGTTGGGCCGGGGTGCCGTTTTACCTGCGTACCGGCAAGCGCATGCCGCAAAAGCTGTCGCAGATCGTCATTCACTTCAAGGAACCGTCCCACTACATCTTCGCCCCAGAGCAGCGCCTGCAGATCAGTAACAAGCTGATCATCCGCCTGCAACCGGACGAAGGGATTTCCCTGCGGGTGATGACCAAGGAGCAAGGCCTGGACAAGGGCATGCAATTGCGCAGCGGTCCGTTGCAACTCAACTTTTCCGACACCTATCGCAGCGCACGGATTCCCGATGCCTACGAGCGGTTGTTGCTGGAAGTCATGAACGGCAATCAGAACCTGTTTGTCCGTAAAGATGAAATTGAAGCCGCGTGGACGTGGTGTGACCAGTTGATCGCCGGGTGGAAGAAGTCCGGCGATGCGCCCAAGCCGTATGCGGCTGGGTCCTGGGGGCCGATGAGCTCTATTGCACTGATCACGCGGGATGGGAGGTCATGGTATGGCGATATCTGAATTGAAACTGCCGCAGGGCGTCAGTGCCCTGGAATTCAAAAGCCCAGTGCTGCTGGCTGAAGGCTTGGCGTTGAAAGTGGCCGAGCAACTGCGTGCTGCGCTCGATGCGCGTGGCACGGCTGTCCTGGTGGTGTCCGGCGGGCGTAGCCCAGTGGCGTTCTTCCAGAGCCTGGCAAAACAGGCGCTGGACTGGTCGAAAGTGGTGGTGAGCCTGGCCGACGAACGCTGGGTGCCGGTCGAACATGCCGACAGCAACGCCGGCCTGCTCAAGCGCTATCTACTGCAAGGTGCAGCAGCCAAGGCTCAATTCCTCAGCCTTTACAGCGCCAGCGCCAACCTGGATGCGGCGGCCGAACAGGCTGATCGCTTGCTGGCCGAGCTGCCGCCAATCGACGTATTGGTATTGGGCATGGGCGATGACGGGCACACCGCCTCGCTGTTCCCCGACAGCCCGAACCTCGCCCAAGCCCTGGATGCCAACGGTGCTCGCCGTTGCTGGCCGATGCTGGCGCCGACCGTGCCGCACCAGCGCTTGACCATGAGCCGCGCCTTGCTGGCTTCGGCGCAACACAAAGTGCTGTCGATTTCCGGTCAGTCGAAATTGACCACTCTGAACGCTGCGGTGGCGGGTGACGATGTCGCCGAAATGCCGATCCGCGCGTTTTTGCAACCCACGCTAGAGATTTACTGGTGCCCATGAACCAAGGATCAGCCGCTATGACAAACCCATCCCCGACCGTTTCCATGGCGGACAAAGTTACCCTGATCGACAGCCTCTGCGCCAAGGCGCGGATCCTGCCGGTGATCACCATCGCCCGCGAACAGGACATCCTGCCGCTGGCCGATGCCCTGGCTGCCGGTGGCCTGACGGCGCTGGAAGTGACCTTGCGTTCCCAGTATGGCCTCAAGGCTATCCAGATCCTGCGCGAGCAGCGTCCTGAACTGGTGACCGGTGCTGGCACCATACTCGACCGCCACATGCTGGCCGCCGCCGAAGCCGCGGGTTCGCAGTTCATCGTCACCCCAGGCATCACCCGTGACCTGCTCGAGGCCAGCGTTGGCAGCCCGATCCCATTGCTGCCGGGCATCAGCAACGCCTCCGGCATCATGGAAGGCTACGGCCTGGGCTATCGCCGCTTCAAATTGTTCCCGGCGGAAGTCAGTGGCGGCGTCGCGGCTATCAAGGCCCTGGGCGGCCCATTCGGTGAAGTGAAATTCTGCCCGACCGGCGGCGTGAGCCCGGCCAACATCAAGAGCTACATGGCGTTGAAAAACGTGATGTGCGTGGGTGGCAGCTGGATGCTTGATCCGGAGTGGATCAAGAACGGCGACTGGGCCCGCATCCAGGAATGCACCGCCGAGGCACTGGCGCTGCTGGACTGATTGCTTTACCGAAACCTCGTTGGGTGTTCTACGGCTTTACGGTGCGCTTGGTCGGCGCGCCGTTTTTTTTTGCCCCGGGTTTTAGTCCGAACACTGGGCCTAATTATGTTCGGCTCAAGGCGATCAGTGCTTCGGTCAACCGCTCAATATCGCTCGCCAGGGTGGTCAGCCCCGGTGTAATGCGAATGCATGGCCCGACACTCGTATGGCGCACCACGGTGAAGATCCCATAGTCATCGAGCAATCGATCGGCCATCGCCTGTTGGTCGGTATGGGCGGTGAAGCGCATTGACGTGATGCCGCAGTACAGGTTCGGATCGTCCGGGGTCATGACTTCGATACCCGGCACTTCACGCACAGCGCTCACCCACAGGTCCCGCAGATAGTTGAGTCGCGCGCCCTTGGCCGAAGCGCCGCCCAGCGCATAGTGTTCCTCGAACACCAGCGGCAGTGTCAGTAAGGCCGGGATGTTTGGCGTGCTGTGGGGCGTGCGCGAGCGGATATCGGTGGCGGGATAATGCCCTTCGTCCATGTCCGGGTCGATGTCGGCCAGCCGCTGCGGATCTATGTACAAGAACCCGAGGGCCAGAGGCCCGCCGATCCACTTCTGTAGGTTGAACCCCGCGAACTGGATGCCGAGTTTTTTCAGGTCGAAGTCGATCTGGCCCAGGGCATGGGCGCCGTCGAGAATGATATCGACGTCAAACTCATCAGCGGTCTCGGCAATGGCCTGGACCGGCATCACCAGCCCAGTGAGGTGGTTGACGTAGGTCAGCGCCATCAGCTTCACGCGAGGGTGGCGAATGAACGCGTTGCGGTAGCTGCCCACCAGGCTTTCAAGGCTGGCGGGGTGCGAGTGGACCAGTTCGATCACCTCTGCACCACGCTGTCGAGCCAGCCAGCGCATCGCGCTTTTGACCGACGCGTATTCCAAATCACAGATCAGCACCTGATCGCCCGGCTTGAGCTTGTTGTAGTTGCGAATCAGCGATTGCAGGGCGTCCACCGCACTGGTGGCCATCGCCACGCTGTTGGGGGGAACGCGGACCAGCTGCGCCACTTGGCGGCGAATCGCATCGTCATGTTCCCGGTCGAAATGCTGGCGTACGTACACCGAGTTGCTGCGGTTGATGAATGCGATATTGCGCTGGTATTCCTCGACCACGGTCCGTGACATACGGCCGAAATAGCCGTTTTCCAGATTGAGCGGTCCCTCGGTGTCGACCTCATAGCGGCCGGCGTAGGTCTGCCAGAAAGCTTCATCGTGGGCGCGCAGGGTGTTTTCGGGCATGGACGCAGGCTCAATCAATTAGTGGCGAGGCTTGGGTTTGCCGTGTTTGGCGCGCAAAGGGTCGAGCAGATCCGACAGGCCGTTGTGGTCGATTTCCTGCATAAGTGCCAGCAGACCGCCCAGTTCTCCGTGGGGAAAGCCTTCGCGGGCGAACCAGTTCAGGTATTGGCCGGGGAGGTCGGCGAGGATTCGCCCCTTGTATTTACCAAAGGGCATCTGGCGCGTGACCAGCAGTTCGAGCTTTTCCGGGTTCATGGCAATCGTCTTGATTCAAACAGCTTGGAAAATACAGGCATTCTGCATGCAGGCCAAATGACAGATCATGCAAATAACGCGGATACAGATTTTATATGTTTTTGTAACTTGTTGATTTTTAATGATTTTGTTTTTTGGTTGGGGCTGGCACGGCCGATGCAATATTCCTTGCAGGTTTTTTATTCACCAAGCAAAGGAATTGAAAAATGACCGACATCAATAAAGAATCCATCTCCGTCCTGAACGACCTGATCGAGACCAGCAAAGATGGCCAGGAAGGTTTCAAGACTTGCGCTGAAGACATCAAGCACCCTGAGCTCAAGACTCTGTTCGTCCAGCGCGCCGCTGATTGCGCCGCTGCCGCAACCGAACTGCAAGCGGCCGTTCGCGCGCTGGGTGGTGATCCGGAAACTTCTACCAGCGTAGCCGGTGACCTGCACCGCCGTTGGGTGGACGTGAAAGCCATGTTCACCGGCAAGGGCGAAGAAGCGGTGCTCAACGAAGCCGAGCGCGGTGAAGACCATGCGCTGAAGGCCTACAAGGAAGCCCTGGAGAAGATCAACAAGCACAACCTGGTGGGCATTCGTGACCTGGTAGAGCGTCAGTACCATGGCGTGCAACGCAACCATGACCAGGTCAAGGCGCTGCGCAACCAGGCGCGCAAAGCCAGTTAAACAACGGGTCCTGATGCAAAAAAACGCCAGCTTGCCTGGCGTTTTTTTGTGGGAGGCAAATCAGATTGAAGTTGAGCACTGCTGTGGCGAGGGGATAAATCCCGTTGCCACAACAGTGTGTTGTGAAATCCATCAAAAATCACCTCTGGACTCAGTTAGGTAGCTAGCTAATAATTGCGTCCGTTCATCCGTCTTTATTGCATCTATCGTTACAGCGTCTCCATAAGAGTTTCTCGCGTGCCCATAACCTTCCAGGCCTTGTTCGCCCCCGACCGCCTCGCTGTGCAGTTCGCCATCAAGACCGTGCTTGGCGGCGGACTGGCGCTGTGGCTGGCGTTGCGCTGGGGGCTGGAGCAGCCGTCATGGGCGCTGATGACGGCGTTCATCGTGGCCCAGCCGCTGTCCGGGATGGTGGTGCAGAAGGGGCTGGCGCGCCTGCTAGGTACGTTGGTGGGTACGGTCATGTCGGTGGTGTTCATGGGCCTGTTCGCCCAGGCGCCCTGGTTGTTCCTGCTGGCGCTGGCGCTGTGGCTGGGCCTGTGCACGGCCTGTTCCACACTGTTGCGCAGCGCCTGGTCCTACTCATTTGTGCTGGCCGGCTACACGGTGGCGATCATCGCATTACCGGCCATTTCTCATCCGCTGGGGGTGTTCGATCAGGCCGTGGCGCGTTGTACTGAGATCAGCCTGGGGATTGTCTGTGCCACGGCTGCCAGCGCCTTGCTCTGGCCGTTGCGGGTCGAGCGGCAATTGGCCGGTCAGGCCCGTGCCGCCTGGCAGAGCGGCATGCAGGCAGCCCGTGCCACCCTGGCTGGCGACGCCCAGGCCCGTAAAGGGCTGTTGGAAATCCTTGGCAAGATCGTCGCGGTGGATGCCCAGCGTGAACATGCCTGGTTCGAAGGCAGCCTTGGCCGGCAGCGGGCCCGCGCCATCAGTGGCTTGAGCCAGAAATTGCTGATGCTGCTGCGCATTTCCCGCTCGGTGCGTCGGCAGTGGAAACAGCTCGCCCCCGAAGAGGCCGAGGCCCTCCAGCCGTGGATGAACGAGGTGCAGCTAGCCCTGGACGCCGACAGCACGACCCTGCAAGCCTTGCGCCCGCGGGTATGGGATGCGTCTCACGATCCTCTGATCAGCTCGGCGCAAAGTTATTGCCTGGCCCGTTTCGCTTTATTGCTCGATACCGCCCTGGCCGCCTGCGCTGCGCTGACGGCTGTGCAAGAGGGTACAGAGGCGGCGGACCCGCCACGTACCTTGACGCCTCACCGTGATCTGTCCCTGGCCATGGTGTTCGGTGCCCGCAGCGCCTTGGCGTTCCTGGCGGTCGCCTGTTTCTGGCTGGCGACTGCCTGGCCCGCCGCCTCGGGCGCATTGGTGCTTACCTGCGTGGTGTGCAGCCTGTTTGCCAGTCGCGAAAACGGTGCGCAAATTGGCATGAGCTTCCTGCGCGGCATTCTCTTGGCGGTGCCGACGGCGTTTGTGATCGGTGAGATCGTGCTGCCGCAGTGGAGCAGCTTCGCGATGCTCTGCATGGCCATGGGCGTGCCATTGTTTTTCGGGGCACTGGGCATGGCCAAGCCACAGATATTCGCCACGGCCACGTCGTTCTGCCTGCATTTTGTCGTGCTGATCTCGCCGCTCAATGCCATGAAGTACGACGTCGCGGCATTCTTCAATAATGCCCAGGCGATGATGATTGGTGTCGGTTCGGCGGTGCTGGCGTTCAATCTGCTGATTCTGCGCGATCCGGCTTGGCACAGTCGTCGTTTGCTGGCCGCGACCCTCGACGACCTGGTGCGGCTGACCCACCGCAATCTGCGCGGGGCCGAGAGCTGGTTTGGCGGGCGCATGGCTGACCGGTTATTGCAACTGGCACGACACTATCCCGAGCTGCCGGTACCGGCTCGCAGCCGTTGGGACGACGGATTGTTAGGCCTGGACGTTGGCGACGAGCTACTGCATTTACGTCTGAGCCTGGCTGTCGCCCAATTGCCCGATAGCCAGGCTCAACGCCGCTATTTCGAAGCGCTGCAGCAGGTGCTCGAGCAAGGCCCGGTCGGTAGCCAGGCTGATGCACTGGCCCCAGCGAGCACTGAATTTTTGCAGGTGTTGTCGGCGCAGCCGCCCGGTGATGCATTGAAACTGGCCCAAGGCGCGGTGTTGCAATTGCAAAACAGCTGGCACGCCTGGTGTCGCCAGCACGAACCTGAACGACAGGAGCACAGCCATGGGCTTGCGTGAGTGGTCGATCGGCGGGGTGTTGCTCAGCCCGTTCCTGATTTACGTGGTGCTGGCGTTGCTGGTGACCGGTGCGCTGCGCCTGTTGCTCAGCCTTGTGCCGGCCGGGCGCTGGATCTGGCATGAAGCGTTGTTCGACTGCGCCCTGTATGTCTGTGTCCTGACTGTTATTACCGTGGTCCTCGGGCCGCTATAGGAGTTGAACATGCGTACCTCCGTACGTGTCGCCATTACGCTGGGCGTGGTGGCCGTGGCGATCTTCGCCGGGTTTCATTTGTGGCAGTACTACATGCTCACGCCCTGGACCCGCGATGCGCGAATCCGCGCCGATGTGGTGGTGATCGCACCCGACGTCTCGGGTTGGGTGCGCGAGCTCAAGGCTGTGGATAACCAGGCGGTCAAGGCTGGCGACTTATTGCTCAGCATCGACCGCGAGCGTTTCGAGGCCGCGCTGGAGAAAGCCCGGGCGGTGGTCCAGACCCGTCAGCAGCAATTGAGCCTGCGTGAACATGAAGCGAGTCGCCGCGCCGCCCTGGGGCCCCAGGCCATCAGTGCCGAGCTACGGGAAAACGCGCAGATCAACGCCGGTATTGCCCGGGGCGAATTGCGTGAGGCCCAGGCCGAGGCCAAGGTCGCCGAGCTCAACCTGGCTCGCAGCCAGGTCCTGGCTCCACGCAGCGGTCACATCACCAACCTGCGCCTGGCCGAAGGCAACTACGTGAATGCCGGGCAGCCAGTCATGGCGCTGATCGACGATTCGACGTTTTATGTGCAGGCCTATTTCGAAGAAACCAAGCTCGCGAGGATTCGCGTGGGCGACCCGGTCAAAGTCTGGCTGATGAGCGCCGACCATGCACTGGAAGGCCACGTCGAAAGCATCAGCCGCGGTATCACCGACCGTAATACCAACCCAGATGCGCAATTACTGGCAGAGGTCGAGCCGACCTTCAACTGGGTGCGCCTGGCCCAGCGGATTCCGGTGCGAATCAAACTGGACGGGGTGCCGCAAGGAGTGAGCCTGAGTGCGGGGATGACGGCGAGTGTGCAGGTGCGTGAAGACCTGTAGGCGCTGCCGAGGGCTGCGATCTTTTGATTGTCGATCGTTCCCACGCTCTGCGTGGGAATGTCGCCAGGGACGCTCCGCGTTCCGCTCTTGGAGGGTGACGCAGAGCGTCACAGGATGCATTCCCACGCAGAGCGTGGGAACGATCTTCAGCCGACAGTAATCGCCGGCAACGTCGGCAAGGTCACGGTCTGTTGCTTGCGCGGCGCAAGGATTTCCGCCTCGCCATCCACCACCAACTCATCGCGCTGGTTGAACACACGCGTGGCGATACGCACACGAAACTTCGGCAGTTTTTCCAGGATCTCCAGGCGCACGGTCAGGGTGTCGCCAATCTTCACCGGTTTCTGGAAGCTCATCTGCTGGCCGATGTAGATGGTTCCTGGCCCAGGCAACTCGCAGGCCACTGCCGCGCTGATCAGCGCACCGCTGAACATGCCGTGGGCAATACGCTCCTTGAACATGCTCGCCGCCGCGAATTCGGCGTCCAGGTGCACCGGGTTGTGGTCGCCCGACATGGCGGCGAACAGCTGGATATCGCGCTCTTCGACGGTTTTGCTGTAGCTGGCGGTCTGGCCGACTTCGAGGGCTTCGTAAGGAATGTTGGTAACCTGGGTCATCTGTCTCAAATCCTGTGAGGATAAAGGAAAACGCTGAAAATCTACTCGCTGCGCGGCGGCCGCTTGTGGCTCAGGGCCTGGGCAATCCAGGCGAGTACGTCGGCCGTCACTTCGTCGCGGTTGGTCTCATTGAACAGTTCGTGCCGGGCCTGCGGATAAATCGTCAATTGCAGGTACCGGCTGCCGGCCTCGCGCAGGGCGTCGGCCAGATCCTTCAGACGCTCGCCTTCGCTCACCGGATCACATTCGCCGCCGATTACCAGCAGCGGCAGGCCTGGATCGATCTGGGCGAGATTGGACGCTTTGCTGATTTGCTGCAAGCCGCCGAGCAGGTCGATCCACAACTGATTGGTGCAGCGAAAGCCGCACAGCGGGTCGCGGACGTATTTGTCGACTTCGGCCGGGTCGCGGCTGAGCCAGTCGAAGGCGGTACGTGTCGGTTTGAATTTTTTGTTGAAACTGCCAAACGACAGCCACTCGATCAAGGCGCTGCGCCCCGTGGCACCCTGGCGCCAGCGTTCGAAGCGGGCGATCAGGCGAGCCGCGCGATAAAGCGCCACCGGCTGGAAATTGGAACCACTGAGAATCGCCCCATGCAGGCTGGCACTGTGGTGAAGCAGGTAACCCTGGGCGATGTAGCTGCCCATGCTATGACCCAGCAACACGATGGGTATTTCAGGATGTTGCTGGCCGATGTGCTGGTTAAGACTGGCCAGATCGCCCACCACTTTGGTCCAGCCGTCTTCGTCCGCAAAGTGGCCGAGAATCGCTTTTTCACCGGTTTTGCCGTGGCCGCGCAAGTCTGGGGCATAGACGCCGTAGCCTTCAGCGCACAGGGCCTGGGCCAGGCGCCCATAGCGCCCGCTGTGTTCGGCCATACCGTGGGCCAGCATGATCAGCGCTTCAGGCTCGGTTTCGGGCAACCACTGATTGACGAACAGGTGGCTGTGGTCGGTCGCGGTCAGCATGAACGTTTGGTGGATCATGTCGATTCCTTTACCCAGGAGCATCACAGAGGCGTGCGCAGTGTTGCTGCATTGTATAGCCCATCCGTTGCGTCTCGTCTGATCAGGCTACGCCGAGGCAGGAAGATTCACACAATCTATGACGCAGGTCGCCATATTTGCCTGATGGGCCATAGCTGCTAGTGTCCCAAGAGCTCCGCCTCTGCAAGTGACACAGAAGCGGCCCGGATACGCTCAGGTAAAGAGGACAAAAACAATGCAGCCTGATTTCTGGAATGACAAACGCCCGGCCGGCGTGCCCTCGGAGATAGACCTGGGGGCCTATAAGTCGGTGATCGAGGTGTTCGAGCGTTCCTGTAAGAAATTTGCCGATCGTCCGGCGTTCAGCAACATGGGTGTGACCCTCACATATGCCCAGCTCGAGCGCTACAGCGCCGCCTTCGCCGGCTACCTGCAAGCCCACACCGACCTGGTTCCCGGCGACCGTATCGCGGTGCAGATGCCCAATGTCCTGCAATATCCGATTGCCGTGTTCGGGGCCTTGCGCGCCGGGCTGATCGTGGTCAATACCAACCCGTTGTACACCCCTCGGGAAATGCGCCACCAGTTCAAGGACTCCGGCGCCCGGGCGCTGGTGTACATGAACCTGTTCGGGCAGAAGGTCCAGGAGGTGCTGCCCGACACGGACCTGCAATACCTGATCGAAGCCAGGATGGGCGACTTGATGCCCACCGCCAAGGGCTGGCTGGTCAATACGGTGATCAGCAAGGTCAAGAAGATGGTCCCGGACTATTCATTACCCCAGGCCGTTTCTTTCAAGAGTGCCTTGCGCCTGGGGCGCGGCCATGGGATCAAGCCGCTGAAGGTCAGCCTCGATGACATTGCGGTGCTGCAATACACCGGCGGTACCACCGGCTTGGCGAAGGGGGCGATGCTGACCCATGGCAACCTGGTGGCCAACATGCAACAGACCCGTGCATGCCTGGGCCAGCTCGGCGACGACGGCCACCCCTTGCTGCGCGAAGGCCAGGAGGTGATGATCGCGCCGCTGCCGCTGTACCACATCTATGCGTTTACGGCGAACTGCATGTGCATGATGGTCACCGGCAACCACAATGTGCTGATCACCAACCCGCGGGACATCGCAGGCTTCATCAAGGAGCTGAAGAACTGGCGTTTCTCGGTGTTGCTGGGACTCAACACACTGTTCGTGGCGTTGATGGACCATCCGGATTTCAAGACCCTGGATTTCTCTAACCTCAAGGTCACCAACTCCGGCGGTACTGCGCTGATCAAGGCCACGGCCGAGCGCTGGGAGCAAATCACCGGTTGCAGCATCGCCGAAGGTTATGGCCTGACCGAAACCTCGCCGGTGGCCTGCGCCAATCCTTACGGTGGCAGGTCCCGGCTGGGCACAGTGGGGTTGCCGGTGCCGGGTACGCTCATGAAAGTGATCAGCGATGATGGTGTCGAGCAACCCTTCGGCGAGCGCGGCGAACTGTGCATCAAGGGCCCGCAGATCATGAAAGGCTATTGGAACAAGCCTGAAGCCACGGCCGAAGTCCTGGACAGCGAGGGCTGGTTCAAATCCGGAGACATCGCGGTGATCGACCCGGATGGTTTTGTGCGCATTGTCGATCGCAAGAAAGACATGATCATCGTCTCGGGTTTCAACGTGTACCCCAACGAGATCGAAGACGTGGTGATGGCCCACCCGAAAGTCGCCAACTGCGCGGTAATCGGTGTGCCGGATGAACGTTCGGGGGAGGCGGTGAAACTGTTTGTGGTGGCACGCGAGGCGGGCATCAGCCTCGAGGAGCTCAAGGCCTACTGCAAGGAAAACTTCACCGGCTACAAGGTACCCAAGCACATCGTGTTGCGCGAAACGCTACCGATGACCCCGGTAGGCAAGATTCTGCGGCGGGAGTTGCGCGATATCGCTTGAGGCGTTGGCCTCATGGAAACTCTGTGGGAGCGAGCTTGCTCGCGATGGCGGTATGTCAGTGACCAGAGATGTGACTGATACACCGCCATCGCGAGCAAGCTCGCTCCCACAGTTTTTTGTGTATTCGGGGGGATTTAGCAGGAGCTTAGAATTTTTACTCTAAAAATGACCATGAAATATTCTTAAGTCATGTTTGTGACTGTAGGGGCTGCTTTTGGCTCTAGGCGACCCTTGGCAAAGCTGCTACTCTCGGCGCGCTTTTGTGACTTCTCGGCCTTGATTCAAGCCAGATTCACCAATAAACACACCAATAATAATCGCATCAAATGCGGTGAGAAATTCGCGTTGCTGAGGAGTGGGCTTCCATGATTGAAGACTTTTGGAAGGATAAGTACCCAGCTGGGATTGCTGCCGACATCAATCCAGATGAGTATCCGAATATTCAGGCGGTGTTGAAGCAGTCCTGCCAATGCTTTGCCGACAAGCCGGCATTCAGCAACCTCGGCAAGACAATCACCTACGGTGAACTGTACGAATTGTCCGGTGCCTTTGCCGCGTATTTGCAACAGCATACCGATTTACAGCCGGGCGATCGAATCGCCGTGCAATTGCCCAACGTTCTGCAGTACCCGGTGGCCGTGTTCGGGGCGATCCGCGCCGGCCTCATCGTGGTCAACACCAACCCGCTGTACACCGCGCGGGAAATGGAACACCAGTTCAACGACTCCGGCGCCAAGGCACTGGTTTGCCTGGCGAACATGGCGCACCTGGCCGAGAGCGTGGTGCCCAAGACGAGCGTCAAGCATGTCATCGTCACCGAAGTCGCCGACCTGCTGTCGCCGTTCAAGCGCCTGTTGATCAACAGCGTGATCAAGTACGTCAAGAAAATGGTCCCGGCCTATCACCTGCCCAAGGCCATCAAGTTCAACGATGTGCTGAGCAAGGGGCACGGCCAGCCCGTGAGCGAAGCCAACCCCACCAGTGACGATGTGGCGGTGCTGCAGTACACCGGCGGCACCACCGGCGTGGCCAAGGGCGCGATGCTCACCCACCGCAACCTGGTGGCGAACATGTTGCAGTGCAAGGCGCTGATGGGCTCCAACCTCAACGAAGGTTGCGAAGTTCTGATCACGCCGCTGCCGCTTTACCATATCTACGCCTTCACCTTCCATTGCATGGCGATGATGCTGATCGGCAACCACAACATCCTGATCAGCAATCCGCGTGACCTGCCGGCGATGGTCAAGGAGCTGTCGAAGTGGAAGTTCAGTGGTTTCGTTGGCCTCAACACCCTGTTCGTGGCCCTGTGCAACAACGAAGCTTTCCGTAAGCTGGATTTCTCGGCGCTGAAAGTCACCTTGTCCGGCGGCATGGCCCTGCAACTGGCTGCGGCTGAGCGTTGGAAAGCAGTGACCGGCTGCCCGATCTGCGAAGGCTATGGCATGACTGAAACCAGCCCGGTGGCCACCGTCAACCCGATCCAGAATATCCAGATCGGCACCATCGGCATTCCAGTGCCATCGACGCTGTGCAAGGTGATCGATGACGCAGGCGTCGAACAGCCATTGGGCGAAATCGGTGAACTGTGTGTGAAAGGTCCGCAGGTCATGAAGGGCTACTGGCAGCGCCAGGACGCCACCGACGAGATCCTCGACAGCGAAGGCTGGCTCAAGACCGGTGATATCGCGGTGATCCAGCCGGATGGCTACATGCGCATCGTCGATCGCAAGAAAGACATGATCCTGATCTCTGGTTTCAACGTGTACCCCAACGAATTGGAAGACGTGCTGGCAACCCTGCCAGGGGTGCTGCAATGCGCGGCCATCGGCGTACCGGACGAAAAATCCGGCGAGGCGATCAAGATCTTCATCGTTGCCCGGCCGGGTGTCACGCTCACCAAGGAGCAAGTGATGGAGCATATGCGTGCCAACGTCACCGGCTACAAAGTGCCCAAGGCCGTAGAGTTTCGCGACGCGTTGCCGACCACCAACGTGGGCAAGATCCTGCGGCGCGAGTTGCGGGATGAAGAGCTCAGGAAGCTGGGCCTGAAGAAGTAAGACTGCAACAAACAAAAGCCCCGCGAACGCGGGGCTTTTTTATGCGGATCGTCTTGCCGAGCACAAAACCTGTGGCGAGGAGATTTATCCCCGCTGGGTGCGCAGCAACCCCCTGCATCCTGTCTGGCACATCGCAGTGGCTGACGAACCGTGGGGCCGCTTCGCAACCCAGCGGGGACAAATCCCTTCGCTACAGAGAGCGTTTTGGTCCTTGGAAATCGGGTTACAGCCTGAACTGTGCAAAATCCAGGTTGGTGCCGCCGGGCCGCATGTCCTGCAGGTACGAGTCTTTATCGGCGCTCAGTTCCAGGCTCAGGGCGGCCTTGCGCTTGCCCTGGTTGCGTACTTCCAGGCCTTCCATTTTCTCGCGCAGGAACACCGTGGGCACTTTCAAATGCAGCAACTCATCGGTGGCCGGTGTGTGCAGCAACAGATGAATCCATTCGTACTGACCGATGGCCAGGCGTGCCACCGGGATATCGAACCAGAAGATGTTGCGGTTGCGGTTCAATTCGCTGAAGTGGCAGTTATTGACGCCCAGTACGGCGCCGCCCAGTTCCTGGTTTCTGCGGGCGATGGCCTGCTTTTTATCGAGTTTCATAACGTTCCTACGGGATTGGAGCCTCAGGCCGCAGCCTGAATACGTGGGGCATTCTCGGGGGTGGATCGGCAAACATAAAGCGCAACCTGCATCTGACGATGAAATGCGCTGCTGAAAAAATGAAACTCCCCGCAAACGGCCTCGGTCAACCCTTATGTAATGACTTTTCGTACCGTTGTTCACAGGAGAGACATCATGGGTAGCACGAGCGATAAAGTGAAGGGCGTTGCCAACGAAGCCGTCGGTAACATCAAGCAAGGCGTCGGCAAGGCCACCGACAATGACCGCATGCGCGCCGAGGGCGTGGTCCAGGAGAAAAAAGGTGAGGCCCAGCAAACCGTGGGCAAGGTCAAGGATGCAGTCAAGAAAGGCGTTAACGAGGCATAACTGGCCTGTTGAAAAAACGATTGGAACGGCCATCCGCGGATGGCCGTTTTCATGTCGGCTCGAACTTGCACCGGGGAAATTGTTCCAAAGTCGCCAAACAGGTTACTTTTGTCTTGGATAGCAACCCCGTGAGTCGCCAGGCGACCTTCCTTTTTTGCGGTGAAAGGAGACGCACATGATGTTCCCGGCCTTGAAAGGCTTGCCCTTGCATCGTGTGATGATGCGCACCGTGACCGAGTTTCTCGACGACGAGATGTCGACCTACGCCTCGGCGTTGGCTTACCAGATGCTGTTTTCGCTGTTCCCCTTCATCCTTTTCCTGATCGCGCTGATTGGTTTCCTGCACCTGCCGGACTTCTTTTCCTGGCTGCGCCTGCAATCGGAACTGGTGCTGCCGCCCCAGGCCCTGGAACAGGTCAATCCGGTAATAGACCAGCTCCAGCAATCCAAGGGCGGGTTGTTGTCGGTGGGTATCGTCATTGCGTTATGGACGGCTTCGGCTGGTGTCCGGTTGATGATGAGCGCGATGAATGCCGCCTACGATGTGGTCGAGGGCCGGCCGGCCTGGAAGCGTTTTCCACTGTCGATTTTCTACACCATCGGCATCGCTGGCATGCTGCTGGCCGCTGCTGCGTTGATGGTGCTCGGGCCGCAAGTGATGGGTTGGATTGCGGCCCAGGTCGGGCTGGAGGAGTTTATCGTCACGCTCTGGACGATTGTGCGCTGGCCGGTGATCGTGATTTTGATGATGGTGGCCGTGGCGTTGATCTACTACGTGATGCCCGACGTGAAACAGGAATTTCGCTTCATCACGCCGGGCTCGGTGCTGGCCGTGGTGGTGTGGATTGTCGCTTCCCTGGGCTTTGCGTTCTACGTCAAGACCTTTGCCAACTACAACGCCATGTATGGCAGTATCGGCGCGATCATTGTGTTGCTGCTGTACTTCTATATTTCTTCGGCGGTGCTGTTGCTCGGCGCGGAAATGAACGCGGTGATCGAGCACATGTCCGCCGAGGGCAAGAACCCGGGCGAAAAGAGCGCGGGCGAGCACGAAAAACAACATGTGTCGGGCCTGGGCCGCGACCATTCCATTCCCCATCCCCACCCTGACGAAGCCCGACCATGATTCGCGAAATCCTGAAAATGGGCGACGAACGCCTGCTGCGCATCGCCCCGCCGGTGCCAACGGAAATGTTTGACAGCCCAGAGTTGTGGCAGTTGATCGACGATATGTTCCAGACCATGGAAAGCGTCGGCGGCGTCGGTCTGGCAGCGCCGCAGATCGGAGTTGACCTGCAGCTGGTTATCTTTGGCTTCGAGCACAGCGAGCGTTACCCCGACGCCGAAGCCGTGCCCCAGACCATCCTGATCAATCCACTGATTACCCCGCTAAGCCCACTGATGGAGGAGGGCTTCGAAGGCTGCCTGTCGGTGCCGGGCCTGCGCGGGGCGGTCGAGCGCTACCAGCACATTCGCTACGAAGGTTTTGATCCAAAGGGCGAGCCGGTCGTGCGCACCGCTTCAGGTTTTCATGCTCGCGTGGTGCAGCATGAGTGCGATCACCTGATTGGGCGGTTGTACCCGTCGCGGATTACCGATTTCAGCAAGTTCGGGTTTACCGAGGTGATGTTTCCGGATCTGGATCCGACTGCGGATGACTAACGCCTAGCTGACTCAACCCTTGTGGGAGCGAGCTTGCTCGCGATGGCGTCGGCTCAATCGCATCACTGGTGGCTGACACACCGCTATCGCGAGCAAGCTCGCTCCCACGGGGATCTGGGCTGCACTTCATAACCCCATCGCAATCATCGGCTTGCTACGCGCATACCGGCTCAGGCGCTCGGCCATCGCATAGGGCAATTCGGGGTCGAAGCTGAAACCGCGCCGCTCATAAAAGCCGCGCAAATCCGGGTGGCAGAACAGCCAGACTGGCTCATTCACGCCTTTCACCGCTTCGGCGATCAACCGCGCGGCGATGCCCTGTGCGCGGCATGCCGGGTCGACGAACAACCCCGTCAACCAATGCCCGCCCGATACCGGTCGCAAACACAGCGCCGCGACGATTTCATCCCGCCGCGCCACCCACAACTGCGCCTCCCGCACTGCTTTCATCGAGGATTGGTGGGCGCGATAGAACTTGTTCATCAGCGGCCACAGCGGTGCTTCGAGCTGTGAGTAGTGGATTTCGGCCATGGCAGGGGTCGCGAGGGGCAAGGGGAGGGCGATTATAAAAGAACGCAGGCACGGCGATAGGTGTATACCTGACTTCACATCCCGTATGACTGGAGTACGTATCATGGCCAAAGGCATGGATTCAAAAAAAGCGGCAAAGAAAAAGCCGGCGAAGACCGCTGATGAAAAGCGCGCCGACAAAAAAACCAAGAAGGTGAACCTGTTCGGTCATTGAACCGGTACTGCCTTGGTTGGCCCCGGGTTTGAGCTGGGGCTGTAACCCCGGCTCAAACCCGCTGCACTTCTATCGCTGGCAAGCTCAGAGAGAGGCGAGGAACTTGTCCACAGACGGGTCTTTGTCGCTCGTGTGGCTTTGCTGGGCCTTCTCGACCTGAGCCATCGCCGACTTGTCCTGCATGCGCTGGGCAATCTCCTGGTTGACCGCCATTTGCTTCTCGGGTGGCATCGCCTCGAACTCTTGCTCGGTAATGCCCATCTCTTCAAGGATGCTGTCGCGCAGGCGCTCTTCAGGCGTCTTGCTCATGTAGTCCTTGAATTCTGCCGTCGCGGAGCCGCCAAGCGTCGTGGTGTCTTCAGACGCTGACGATGCCACGGTCTGCAGTTGCACGCGGGTCTTGGCGAACGCCTCGTCGACATTGTCGCTGATGGCGGTGCTCGCATTGACCTGTTGCGTGGCTCGTCGGGTGAAGGAATCCTCGACTTTGGCGCTGCCTTGGCTGGCCTGGGCCTGGACGTTATCGCGCAATGCCTGCAACGCAGCACTTTGCAGGCCGCTGGCGGCTTCGGCGGTGGGATCCTCGCCCGGGCGTTTGAGCGGCAAGATCATCGATTGTTGTTTGGCACTGACCAACATGATGGGTACCTGTAGGTAATGACTGAGCGATGGGCAGGAGCAATTCCCATGCCGTCGCCGCAGGCCACGGATTCCAAGGGGCTGGGCCCGAGGAGGGCGAGCCTGGCGGCCAACTCTTGCCGTCGGACGGCATGGATCGACCGCTTGAGCGTGGAGGCTCAGGTACTTTCGCGAACCTTGAGTTCAAAGCCCATGTCCACCACCGGCTGCGCAATGCGGTTACCGGCCATCAACGTCAGCATCTGTTCCGCGGCACGACGACCGATGGCTTCCCGTGGGGTACTGATACTGCTCAGGCGCGGCACCATGTGGGCCGAGGCGGGCAGGTCGTTGAAGCCAAGGATCGAGACGCGCTCGGGGATCTTGATGCCACAGCGCAACGCTTCGAGCAGGGCGCCGTGGGCCAGGTCATCGTTGCCGAAGAAAATCGCATCGACGTCCGGATGGCTGGCCAGCAGTTGCAGGAACAGTTCGCCGCCCAGGCCCACCGATGAGGGACGCGGCGTCAGCACTTCCAGGTCCGGATCGTACAACCCGACGTTCTGCAGGGCACGACGAAAGCCTTCGCCGCGTAGCAAGGTGCGCTGATCCAGTTGCGCGCCGATGTAGGCCAGGCGCTTGCGCCCCTTGGAAATCAAGTGCTCGGCTGCCGTCTCACCAGCCTTGAGCTGGGAAAACCCGACGCAATTAAGGCCCGCGCCGGGGTCCAGTTCCATCATGTATACGCAGGGAATGTTGCTGGCCTCGATCATGCGTCGGGCGCTTTCGGTGCGGTCGAAACCGGTCAGCAACAAACCACGGGGCTGATAGGCCATGTAGTTGCGCAGCAGGTCTTCTTCTTCGTCGCGGGAGTAGTGGTAGTTACCGATCACCACTTCGAAGCCCTTGGGGCGCAGCACCCGATGAATGGCTTCCAGGGTGTCGATGAACAACAGGTTGGACAACGACGGCACCAGTACCACCACCGAATGGCTCTGGGCCGAAGCCAAGGCACGGGCAGCGGGGTTGACGACGTAGTTGAGCTCCACGGCGGCCTGGCGGACTTTTTCCACCAGCTCGGTGGCGACGGTGCTGACGCCACGCAGGGCACGGGAGGCGGTGATGGGGCTGACACCGGCCAAGCGTGCGACTTCGTTGAGCGTAGGGCGGCCGGTGGTGCGAGTATTCTTATCGTTTTTAGGGAGGGTCATCAGGGCGGCTTGCCAAACAAAAATCAAGGCACTAAGGTAGCGCTGTCTCGACGCGTCTGCAAATGCGTGAGTGGGGTTTGCCTGAGCCCCGTCCGTTGTCGTCGTGAACGAACATGCTGCAACCACAAAAATGACAAGAAGGCGTCGGCAACTTCTGCTTTTGCTGCGGTGTCATAACTGGCAAAGGTAGCGCTGTCTGCGCGCTGAGGTGTTACATGAATAATCCCATCACCGCCCTGGTCATCATGGGCGTTGCCGGTTGCGGCAAAACTTGCGTCAGCCAGGCCCTGTGCCAGTTGAGCGGCGCCACCGCCATCGAAGGCGACACTTTCCACCCTGCGGCCAACATCCAGAAGATGAGCGCCGGTATCCCCTTGAACGACGACGACCGTGCCGGCTGGCTCGACAGCCTGTGCGATGAGTTGCGCCGCGTCGATGCCCTGGGCGAGCGCCCGGTGCTGACCTGCTCGGCCCTCAAGCACAGTTATCGCGAGCGTCTGCGCAGTGCCTTGCCTGGCCTGGGCTTCGTGTTTCTTGAATTGACCCCCGAAGTGGCCGCCGACCGGGTTTCCCATCGGCCCGGCCATTTCATGCCGTCGACCTTGATCGACAGCCAGTTTGCCACCCTTCAATCCCCTGTCGGCGAGCCCCTGACCCTGGCTCTGGACGCCTCCAGCCACAGCGTCGATGAATTGGCTCATCAGGCTTACGTCTGGTGGTTGGACCATGGTTTGAAGCTGGCGAGTTGAGTTTGAAAAATTTGCGCCAGAAAGATAGCGCTGTCCCGATGGCTCACAAATAACTGCTTCAATAACAACAACAAATCAGGAGACACCCCCCATGTTTGGCATGTCCCACGAGTCGTTTCTACTGCTCGATGCAGTGGTCACGGTGATTGGACTCATCGTCCTCATCACCAAATTCAAGCTCCACCCGTTCATTGCGCTGACTATCGCCGCCGCCTTTCTCGGCCTGACGTCGGGCATGCCGATCGGCACCATCATCAAGGCGTTCCAGGACGGCTTCGGTGGAGTATTGGGCTTTGTCGGCATCATCCTCGCGCTGGGCACCATGCTCGGCAAAATGATGGCCGAATCGGGCGGGGCCGATCAGATCGCCCAGACCCTGATCCGTGCTTTCGGCAAAGATAAAGTGCAGTGGGCCATGATGTTCGCCGCGTTCCTGGTGGGCATTCCGCTGTTCTTCGAAATCGGCTTCGTGCTGCTGATCCCGCTGGTGTTCATCGTCGCGCGCCGCACCGGTGTTTCGATTATCAAGATCGGTATCCCGCTGCTGGCGGGGCTTTCCGCGGTCCACGGCCTGGTGCCACCGCACCCGGGGCCGTTGCTGGCGATTGGCGTGTTCGGTGCCGACATCGGTAAAACCATTCTTTACGGTCTGATTGTGGCGCTGCCAACGGCCATTATCGCCGGGCCGATTTTCGGTACGTTCATCGCCAAGCACATCCCTGGTCATCCTAATCAGGAGTTGGTGGATCAACTGGCGCGTGAGAACGATTCCGCCGTTTTGCCGAGCTTCTCCATCACCCTGATCACCGTGCTGCTGCCGGTGTTCCTGATGCTGCTCAAGACCTTCGCTGACGTTGTGCTGCCGGACGGCAATTTCTTCCGCACACTCATGGACTTGATCGGGCATCCGATTTCCGCGCTGCTGTTGGCGTTGCTGCTGTCGCTGTATACCTTCGGCTACAAGCAGGGCATTGGTTCCAGCCAGATGCTCAAATGGCTGGATGCGAGCCTTGCGCCGACCGCCGCGATCATCTTGATCATCGGTGCCGGTGGTGGCTTCAAGCAGATGCTGGTGACCAGCGGCGTGGGCGACGTGATCGGGCACATGGCCGTGAGTGCACAGATTTCCCCGATCCTGCTGGCCTGGCTGGTGGCGGCGGTGATCCGCATTGCTACCGGTTCGGCGACGGTGGCGACCATTACCGGTGCCGGGATCGTGGTACCGGTGGTGGGGATGATGCCGGGTGTGAACCGTGAGCTGCTGGTCTTGGCGACCGGTGCCGGTTCGTTGATCCTGTCTCACGTCAACGATGCGGGCTTCTGGCTGGTCAAGCAGTACTTCAACATGACCGTGGCGGAAACCTTCAAGACCTGGACCGCGATGGAAACCATCCTGTCCGTGGTGGGCTTGATCTTTATCCTGCTGCTGTCGCTGGTGGTCTAAAAAACACCCCATAACAACTGTGGGAGCGAGCTTGCTCGCGATGGCGGACTGACAGTCGATACCTTCGCTGACTGTTATACCGCTATCGCGAGCAAGCTCGCTCCCACATTGGTTTCTGGCGATCAGCCTGGTTTGGTGTCAGGCGCCAGGTTTTTGTATCAACCCATCGGCCCGAAACATCCCGCGGATCCCACGGACAGCCTGGCGGATCCGGTCCTGGTTTTCGATCAGCGCAAAGCGCACGTGATCATCCCCATATTCCCCGAACCCCACCCCCGGCGAGACGCAGACCTTGGCTTCGGCCAACAGCTTCTTGGCGAACTCCAGTGAGCCCAGGTGGGCATAGGCCTCGGGGATCTTGGCCCAGACGTACATCGACGCCTTGGGGTTTTCCACCATCCAGCCCAGTTCATGCAGGCCCTTGACCAGCACATTGCGCCGCTGGCGGTATTGCTCGGCGATGTCACGCACGCATTGCTGGTCGCCTTCAAGGGCGGCAATGGCGGCCACCTGCAGCGGGGTGAAGGTGCCGTAGTCGTGGTAGCTCTTGATTCGCGCCAGGGCGTTGACCAGTTCCGGGTTGCCCACCATGAAACCGATGCGCCAGCCGGCCATGTTGTAGCTCTTGGACAGGGTGAAGAACTCCACGGCAATGTCTTTCGCGCCGGGCACCTGCATGATCGACGGGGCTTTCCAGCCGTCGTAGACGATGTCGGCGTAGGCCAGGTCGTGGATCACCAGCACGTCGTACTGCTTGGCCAGGGCGATGACCCGCTCGAAGAAGTCCAGCTCCACGCACTGCGCGGTCGGGTTGGACGGAAAGCCTAAAATCATCATTTTCGGCTTGGGAATCGAGCCGCGAATGGCCCGCTCCAGTTCGTCGAAGAAATCCACACCGGGCACCAGTGGTACCGAACGTACCTGGGCGCCGGCGATTACTGCGCCGTAGATGTGGATCGGGTAGCTGGGGTTGGGCACCAGCACCGTGTCACCCTGGTCCAGGGTCGCCAGCATCAGGTGTGCCAGGCCTTCCTTGGAACCGATGGTGACGATGGCCTCGGTTTCCGGGTCGATGTCCACTTCGTAGCGATCCTTGTACCAGCGCGAAATGGCGCGGCGCAGGCGCGGGATGCCTTTGGAGGTGGAATAGCCGTGGGTGTCTTCACGCTGGGCGACGGTAACCAGTTTTTCCACGATGTGCGGGGGGGTGGCGCCGTCGGGGTTACCCATGCTCAAGTCGATGATGTCTTCGCCGCGCCGACGCGCAGCCATCTTCAGCTCGGCAGTGATATTGAATACATACGGGGGGAGTCTATCGATGCGCGCAAAGCGGCGCGGCGAACCTTGTTCGGCCATTGTTGCCTCGAGATACGTGAGCGCCCGGAACCGTCCGAGCGACGTTGGCCACTGCGGTGGCCTGCGGCGCAAGATAAAGGGGCAAATAGCCAATTGTCCAGTAGCGGCGCTGAACTATTTTCGATGACACTGTCGAGGCGCACGTGCGACCTTATCCACGCCTGCGGGCGCCTCAATTCGCCATAGCCAAAACTCGAACGGAATGATGATGGAATTTTCCAGCGGTTTCTTGCTGAGCCTCTCCCTGTGCCTGGACATTGGCGTGGCCAATATCGCGATGATCACCCTGGCGATGCAGCGCGGCTATTTCCAGGGGTTCGCCCTGGGCCTGGGCACTTGCGTGGGGGATCTGATCTACGCCGTCCTGGCCTTGGCCGGCATGACCGTGCTGCTGCAATACGAAGCGGTGCGCTGGTTGCTGTGGATCGGTGGTTCGGTGCTGCTGCTGTATTTCGCGGCAAAAATGATCCACTCGGCGATCTATCACAGCGCGGTGCTGGCGCAGGCGGGTGAAATTCAGGGCAATTCTTCACGGCAGGAGTTCTTTCGCGGGATTTTCCTGGCCATGTCATCGCCCAGTGCCATTCTGTGGTTCGCCGCTGTAGGCGGCACACTCATTGCTCGATCGGGCGGCGGAACCTTGCTCAGCTCGGCACTGTTCCTCAGCGGTTTTCTTTGCGCCGGGCTGCTGTGGTGCGCAGCCCTGTGCCTGGCGGCAACCCAGGGCGGCAAGTTGCTGGGAGATAAGCTGCTGCGTTATTCCTATTGGGCATCGGCGGCGATCTTCTGTTATTTCGCTGTCTATGTGATTGTTTCTGGGTACAACGAGTTTGTCGGAAAAGCCGCTACGACGGCGCTGCCTGGATTCTGATAAGCGAAACGGCCTGGCAATCACGGTTTGGCTTCTATACTGCCAAGCCCGACTTCACGTTTTCCGGAGTGTTGACGCATGGAAAAGCACGAACGCGGTAACGCAGCCGAACCACGCTTTGAACACGGACGCTTTCAGCTCATCGCCGGTTTTGGCGCCAGTTTTACCCAGGAAACCGCCCAGGACATCCCGCTGCTCTGGGAAAAGTTTTTGCCCTGGCTCGGCAAGGTGCCAGGGCAGAAAGATGAGGTGACCTACGGTGTGTGTTGCAATGCGGACGGGAAGGGCGGGTTCGACTACATCGCCGGGGTGGAAATCAGTCGGCTCGACGACCTGCCTGAACGATACCGCTGGATCGAAATCCAGCCTGGGTACTACGCGGTGTTCGAACACAAAGGCCCGTTGAAAAGCCTGCCGGACACGTTCCAGTACATCTGGAAGGTGTGGTTGCCGCGTTCCGGCCACACCGCTGCGCAGGCGCCGGAATTCGAGCGCTATAGCGAAGACTTCAATCCCAAGACTGGCGAAGGCACCTTGGAGATCTGGATACCCCTCGAGCCGAGCTGACCAACGCAGATTCCCTGTGGGAGCGAGCTTGCTCGCGATGGCTGCGGCACATTCAGCAATGTGCATGCCGAACGACCCTTTCGCGAGCAGGCTCGCTCCCGCATTGGGGTGCGTTGACCATTGAGATTCTAGAACACCAACCCCATTCGCCGCTCATAGGCAACGCGCCCCTTGTACGCCTCGCCGCTGTCGACCCAGCCCGATCGGGTGTACAAGCCAATGGCCGAATCATTATCGGCGTCGACCGAAAGCTCCAGCCCCTTGATTTCCGGCCAGATCGCGCGGGCCACGTCGGGCAGCGCCTGCAGGCAGGCCTTGCCGTACCCCTTGCCCTGGGCCCGATAGTCGACTTGCAGCGCGTGCAGGGTGGCGCTGTGCTCATTGGCCCAGGCGGGTAGTACTGGCGGGCGCTTGAGCAGCAGGAACGCCACTGGCACGTCGTCAGCCAACAGCGCGAAGCCCTTGACCCCCGGGCCAGGCCTGGATAGCAGCATATGCAGCGCACCATGGATATCGCCGGCGAACCTGACCTGTTCGGGGGTGATTTCGATGGCTTCGACCTGCTTGCGTTGAAGCGTGGTGAGCGCTTCGTAAGGTACCAACTGAGCGGTCACAAAAAACGTCCGGTGTCTGTCGGCGGGATGGGCCTGGAATTCTAGCGAATTTCTTTGCTTGAATTATTTTTGTTTGGTTGTCGATTCGCCGTTTCTCCAAACGACCAAGGGTGTCTTCAACAAAAAACGCGGAGAATCATCATGAGCACTGAAACCGAAATCCGGACCCTGATCGACACTTATCGCCAGGCGGTCATGGCCAAGGACATCGAAAAGGTCATGGCGCTTTACGATGAGTACATCGTCTCCTTCGATGCCATCCAGGCCCTGCAATTCAAGGGCAAGACCGCCTACCGCAAACACTGGCAGGACTGCATGCAAATGTGCCCCGGCCCGCACAAGTTCGATTTCCATGAACTCAAGATCACCCCTGCCGACAACATCGCCTTCGCCCATTGGCTGGCTTATTGCGGCGGCACCAACGACAAAGGCGAGGAGCAGGCCTGCTGGATGCGCGTGACGGCTTGCTACCAACGGGTAGCCGGGCACTGGAAGATCGTTCATGAGCACTGGTCCGCACCGTTCGACCCGATGGCCGGTACGACACTGTTCGACCTGCAACCCTGATCGTCGGTTTTTTCGCCAAGCGTCTTGCAGCCGTCCATAGTTGATCAGTTCGATCACGGAGCTTTCCATGAAGTATTTATGCCTTGTCTATAGCAACGAACAGCTGCTGCACAGCTCACCGGACAGCCCGGAAGATGCCGAGTGCATGGCCTATGCCGAGTCGATCCAGGGCAGCGGGCGAATGCTTGCCGCCGAGGCATTGGAGTCGGTGCAGACCGCCACCACGGTGCGCATGCGCGGCGGTAAGTTGTCCATCACCGACGGTCCGTTCGCCGAAACCAAGGAGCAACTGGCGGGCTTCTACCTGATCGACGCCAAGGACTTGAACGAAGCCATCCAGGTCGCCGGCCACATTCCGGCAGCCCGGGTCGGCTGCGTCGAAGTCCGTCCCGTACGCCAACTGAACCCCTGAACAATAATCACAAACAGGATTCCATCCATGAACCTCAAGCCTGCGCCTTTCGAGTTATCCATCAGCCGGGTGATCGATGCCCCGCGCCAGAAGATTTTCCGTGCCTGGACCGAGCCGACCCTACTGGTCCAATGGTGGGGGCCCCACGGCATGACCACGCCGGAGTGCGAAATGGATCTTTGGGTCGGCGGCCAGTTTCGCACGCTGATGCGCGCTCCCGACGGTAGCGAATACCCGACCATGGGCGTGTTCCTGGAAATCGTCGCCCCGCGGCGCCTGGTATTTACCGATACGTTCGTGCCCGGCTGGATACCTTCAGGCAAAGCCTTCATGACCGCCGAAGTGCTGCTTGAGGAGCAGGGCGGTAAAACCCTCTATATCGCTCGCGCCTTGCATTGGAACGAAGAAGACCGCCAGGCCCACGAGGCCATGGGCTTCCATGATGGCTGGGGGCAAAGCCTGGACCGGCTGGAAGCCCTGGTGACCCAAGGCATGCCCGACTGATGTCGGCCGAAGCGGTCAAGGCGCGGGTCGAGCAGGTGTATCGGCAAGACTCGCGACGGATCCTGGCGACGCTGATTCGTCTGCTGGGGGATTTCGACCTGGCAGAGGAAGCCTTGCACGAGGCGTTCTTCATTGCGGTCGAGCGCTGGCAACGCGACGGTGTGCCGGATAACCCGCGGGCGTGGCTGGTGTCTGCCGGGCGCTTCAAGGCCATCGACAGTTTGCGTCGACGGGCGCGATTCAACGCGGCCCAGCCGCTGCTGATCGCCCAACTGCAAGAGCTGGAGCAGAGCGATTGGAGTGACGAAGACGTGGAAGACGATCGTCTGCGGCTGATTTTCACCTGTTGCCACCCGGCCCTGGCCGCCGATGCCCAGGTGCCACTGACGCTGCGGGAAGTGTGCGATCTGACCACCGAGGAAATCGCCCGGGCGTTCCTTGCCGCCCCGGCGGCCATCGCCCAGCGCATCGTGCGGGCCAAGGCGAAAATTCGTGATGCAAAGATTCCTTATCAAGTGCCCTCCCGGGCGGAGTTGCCTGATCGACTGGACAGTGTGTTACGGGTGATTTACCTGGTATTCAACGAAGGTTATTCGGCGTCCATGGGCATTGAGCTGACCCGCGAAGAGCTGACCCGCGAAGCGATCCGCCTTGGGCGACTGTTGATGGAGCTGTTGCCCGAAGCCGAGGTCATGGGCTTGCTGGCGTTGATGCTGCTGCACGAGTCCCGGCGCCGAGCGCGAACCTCCACAACCGGTGAGCTGATTCTGCTGGATGAGCAGGACCGTTCCCTGTGGGACGCCGAAATGATTGCCGAAGGTTGCGCCTTGGTGGAAGCCGCTCTGAGTACCCGACGGTTCGGGCCTTATTGCCTGCAAGCGGCGATTGCCGCGGTGCATGCCGAAGCGCCGACGGCGCAGGACACCGACTGGCCGCAGATCGTCGGGCTCTATGACGTGCTGCTGCGTGCCATGCCATCGCCGGTGATCGAACTCAATCGTGCCGCTGCCATGGCCAAACGCGATGGCCCGCAAGCAGGGTTGCGCCTGGTCGATGCGATCTTGGGGCGTGGTGAATTGCTCGACTATCACCTGGCCTACGCGGCACGGGCAGAATTCTGTCGGCAGTTGGGACGATTGGACGAAGCGAGGTCGGCGTATCGCCGCGCGCTTGAGCTGACGCAGCAATTGCCGGAACGGCGGTTTATCGAGGGGCGACTTGCGGGGTTGGCGTGATGAGCCACCAAGCGACGAACTCCCATGGAAGCGGGCTTGCTCGCGATAGCGGTGGATCAATCACATCGATGTTGGCTGACATGCCTCCATCGCGAGCAGGCTCGCTCCCACAGGGAATAATGGTTGGCATCACATTTTTGAACAGCCGAAATCAACTGTGGGAGCGAGCTTGCTCGCGATAGCGCTGGATCAGCCAACATCGATGTTGGCTGACATGCCCTTATCGCGAGCAGGCTCGCTCCCACAGGTTTTTGTGGCTGACTGACTGGATTAATCCGCGCCAATCAGCCCACGTTGATCAGAACTCGTGATCAGCGTTGTCCGGGTTCAGGTCGCTGATGCCCAGTTTGCCCGCAGCCTGTTCGATCGAACCGGTCTGCTTGACCAGTGCGGCGATGGCATCGCGTACGATCTGGTTACCGGCAGTGTTGCCAGCGGCGATCAGTTGGTCGTAGTGCTCACCCTTGTTGGCGTGATCGACCATGACCTGGATCTTGGCTTCGGTGTCGGCCAGATCGGCCTTGAGCGCGGTATCGGCAGCAGGGTCGGCCTTGGCCACCAGGGACGACAGGCTGGCGCCGGTCATCTTGGTACCGTCGACGCGAGTGTATTCACCCAGGTAGACGTTGCGCACGCCCTTGGCATCGTAGAAGTGCGAGTTGTGGGTGTTGTCGCTGAAGCAGTCTTGCTCGTCTTCTGGCGAGTTGGCTTCCAGGGACACCTTCATGCGTTCGCCCGCCAGTTCACCCAGGGACAGGCTACCCATGCCGAACAGCATTTTGCGCAGGCCGCTTTCGGCCGGTTCGGCTTCCAGGGTGGCGCGGTAGTTGTCAGCCACGTTCGGCTTCCAGTTGCCGACCATTTCTTCCAGGTCGCTGACCAGCAATTGGGTCACGGACTTGAGGTAGGCACGACGACGGTCGTTGTGGCCGCCCGTGGCGCCAGCGCCTTGCAGGTAGTCCGAAGCCGGGCGGTTGCCCGCGCCAGGGCCGGTGCCGTTGAGGTCCTGGCCCCACAGCAGGAATTCGATGGCGTGGTAGCCGGTGGCGACGTTCGCCTCGGAACCGCCCAGCTCGTTGAGGCTGGCAAGTTTTTCCGGGGTGATGTCTTTCACGTCGACCTTGTCTTCGCCAACCTGGACTTCGGTGTTGGCGATGATGTTGGCGGTGGCACCCGGGTTACCCAGGGCGTGCTCATAGGATTTGTCGACGTAATCGATCAGGCCTTCGTCCAGGGGCCAGGCGTTCACCTGGCCTTCCCAATCGTCGATGATGGTGTTGCCGAAGCGGAACACTTCGCTCTGCAGGTAAGGCACGCGGGCGGCGACCCAGGCAGCCCGGGCGGCTTTCAGGGTCTCGGCGTTCGGCTTGGCCAGGAACGCGTCGACGGCGGTTTGCAGGGTTTTCGCGGTGGATTCGGCATCGCTGTAGACGGCATAGACGATTTCGGCGTAGTGCGCGACAACGGCCTTGGCAGCGGTTTCGTCAATTTTGCCGCTGGCAGCGGGTGCGGCCGGCGCCGCAGTGCTGGCGGCTGGCGTTGGCGCCTGCGGCGCGGCGGCCTTGTCTTTGCCTTCGCCGCAACCGGCGAGGGAAATAGCAATGGCCAGCAGACTGGCGGTGGCCAGAGGCATACGAATCATGGCGAACATCCTGCTTCGGTAATTGGATGGGACAGGCGCGAGGTGCGCAAAGCTGCGACATAATGCGAAAGATTTGCATTATGTGTAAAGGGTTGTAGCTGTAAATATTTCTTATTTAATAATTCAGATCACCGCTTTGAGCGGCGTCTGTAGGAGCTGACTCGCGAAGCGAGGCGGCGATCTTTCCCCAGGCGCTTGAGTCTCAAGGGAACAATCCAAGGATCGCAGGCTTTGCCAGCTCCTACAGAGGCGTGAAAACCAAGGGGGGAAACTCAGATGATGGAGACCTTGCTGCGCTGCGCCTGCTTCAGATAAATGCCCAACTCCCGTGCCGGCAGCGGTTTGCTGTAGTAATAGCCCTGACCTTCGTGACAGCCCTCGGCGATGATGTAGGCCTCTTGCTCGACCGTCTCGACGCCTTCGGCGATCACCTGCATTCCCAGGCTCTTGCCCAACTGGATGATGGCCCGAACGATGGTCGCGTCGTCCTCGTCATCTAGCAGGTCCTGGACGAAGCTCTTGTCGATCTTGATCTTGTCCAGCGGCAGGCTCTTGAGGTAACTCAGGGACGAATAACCGGTCCCGAAGTCATCGATGGCAATCAGTGCGCCGGAGCGGCGCAGGCTCAGCAAGTGCTGGGCGGCGGTGGTGATATCTTCCATCAGGCCGGTTTCGGTGACTTCCAGCTCCAGGCTGCGCGGCGGCAAACGGTACATCTGCAAGAGATTGTTCACCACCCGCGGCAGTTCGGCGTGGTGCAGTTGCACCGTCGACAGGTTGACCGCCATGCGCAGGTCGACGAAGCCCTGGTCGTGCCATTCGCGTAACTGTTTGCAGGCCTGGTCCAGTACCCATTCACCGATGGCGATGATGGTGCCGTTCTGCTCGGCCAGGGGAATGAACAGGTCCGGCGGCACGAGGCCGTGTTCGGGATGATGCCAGCGGATCAGGGCTTCGATGCCCACCACGCGCAGGTCGCGGTAGCTGATTTGCGGTTGGTAGACCAGCGTGAACTGTTCACGGGCCAGGGCCTCGCGCAGGTCTTTCTCCAATTCGCGACGGCGGCGCATTTCACTGTCGACGCTGGCAATGTAGAACTGGTAGCGATTGCGCGAGCGGGCCTTGGCCAGGGTCATGGTCTGCTCGGCTTTCTGCAACAGCTTCTCGGTGCTGTCGCCGTCTTCAGGGAAGAGAGTGATGCCAATGGTGGCCCGCAGGCGGATTTGCTGATCGTCGATGACGAACGGCGCCTCCAGGTCATCCAGGATGCTTTGGGCCAGCTCGGCGGCTTCATAAGGCTGCTCGATGTCGGCCTGGACCAGGGCGAACTGGTCGCCTCCCAGTCGCGCCAGGGCGCCGAGGCGTCCGCTATGGGCCCGCAGCCGATCCGCCAGGGCCAGCAGCAACTGGTCGCCGGTCTGATAGCTGAACTGTTCGTTGATGCCCTTGAAATCATCCAGCCCTACACACAGCACCGCCACCCGCCGTTGCAGGCGTCCGGCGTCCACCAGGATCTTGTCCAGTTGCTGTTGCAACTGTTGACGGTTTGGCAGGCCGGTGAGGAAGTCGTATTGAGCCATGCGCAGCAGGCTGTTTTCCGCTTCGTGGCGCAGGTGCGTGTTGCGCTCGATGGATTCGAGCAGCTGGTTGGCGGTATTGATCCACAGGCCCAGCTCGTTTCTCTCGTGCCCTTTGAGCTGCGGGATCTTGTGCTCGCTGGGGCGGTCGGGATTGATTTCGGTCAGGTGTTCAATGATTCGCGACAGCGGTTTGGTCAGCATCCAGTGGTAGACCAGGTACAGGACCAGGCCCATGGCCAGGGCTCGTAGCATCCCGGATATGAAGATGATCACGGAGTTGACGATGAAACTCTGGCCGTAGGTGGCGGTGTCGAGGGTAATGCTCAGGTCGCCGTAATATTCACTGTAGGGGCCGCGTCCCACCAATTGCGTGGTGAACGTGCGTTCCTTGCCCAGGATCAGGTCGGTCAGCCAGCGGCTTTCGGACTTCTGCAAGGGGCGGGTCTTTTCGGCGAGCATGGTTTCGCGAGGGTGGCCGATGGAGGCCATGCGCACGGCGTCGTCCTGGAACAGTCCCTCGATCACTTGCATGCCCATTTCCCGGTCCAGGCTGTAGACAGCTTGGGTCGAAGGGTCGCGGAACATATCGAGAATCCGCTGGGCGTCGCTGGCCACGGCCCGGTCGGTTTTGTAGGCATCGAACACGATCTGCGCACAGCTCAAGACCATGCCAACGATCAATGCCGAGAGGAGCACGACCCGGAGCAACTTCACAGACAAGCTGTTCTTGAGTTCCAGCTTCAAAGAGGGGTTCCTTGTTCCGTGCGGGTAGCGTCAAGTTGCCATGAGTATTGGCAATCCTGTGATGTCAGTCAAAGGGACAATCAAACACAAGGGTTTTCGTCTGATGCCTGGCTGATCCAAAGTTTTTTCCGAGCTATTGCTCTACGGTCATTATGTCGGTTGGGAAGGGCCGCAACTTGAGGCCTGGCGGGATTTTTTGTTGGGTTTCAGATGTGAGGCCATGCTTCGGAATCGATGGTCGACCACGGGGTATAAGGTAAAAAAAACCCGGCAAGGCGCCGGGTTCTTTTGTCTGGCATCGGGACTTAAGCGGTGAAGGTCTTGCCTTCGAACTGCTCGGCCACGAATTTCCAGTTGACCAGGTTCCAGAACGCTTCGACGTATTTTGGACGAAGGTTACGGTAGTCGATGTAATAAGCGTGTTCCCACACGTCGCAGGTCAGCAGCGGGGTGTCGCCGCTGGTCAGCGGGTTGCCGGCGCCAATGGTGCTGGCCAGGGCCAGGGAACCGTCAGCTTTCTTCACCAGCCAGCCCCAGCCGGAACCGAAGGTGCCGATGGAGGTTTTGCTGAACTCTTCCTTGAACTTGTCGAACGAACCGAAGGCGTTGTTGATGGCTTCAGCCAGTGCGCCGGTTGGTTGACCGCCAGCGTTTGGCGCCAGGCAGTTCCAGTAGAAGGTGTGGTTCCAGACCTGAGCGGCGTTGTTGAAGATACCGCCCGAGGAAGTCTTGACGATTTCTTCCAGGGTCTTGCCTTCGAACTCGGTGCCAGGCACCAGGTTGTTCAGGTTCACGACGTAGGTGTTGTGGTGCTTGTCGTGGTGAAACTCCAGAGTTTCTTTGGAGATGTGCGGCGCCAGTGCGTCGTGTGGATAGGGCAGCGGCGGCAATTCGAAAGCCATGGTGATTCTCCTAATCAGGTCAGTTGCGGTGAGCGCAAGGCCGATCACGGGCGGCCAGACTAGCGCCGGGGAGTTTGTACTCTTTGCGGCGCAGGAGTCGGATCATAGCACCGGGGGTGCGGCATAACCACGCAACAACTGTGTGGGATAGAGGTTCCAGAGCGGTTTGGAATAATCAACCCGAGACGATCAACTGCAGCGCGACGGTAAACATCATCACCGCCACCAGTACGTCCAGTATCCGCCAGGTGCTTGGCCGGGCCAGCCACGGAGCCAGCCATGCGGCGCCAAGGGCGAGGGTGAAGAACCACAGCAGCGAGGCGCTGGCCGCACCGACGACATAAGCCCCAGGCACGCTTTGCTGGGCACCGAGGGAACCGATCAGCAGCACGGTGTCCAGGTACACATGAGGATTGAGGAGCGTCACCGCCAGTGCGCTGAGCAGTACTGCCCGTAGCGAGCGCACGACCTGTTTTCCGTCCTGTTGCAAGCTCTGATTCGAACAGGCCCGACGCAGCGCCAGGCTGCCATACCAGAGCAGGAATGCCGCGCCGCCCCAGCGTGCGATCGACAGCAGCAACGGGCTCTGAGCCAGCAGGGTCGCCAGCCCGAACACGCCGGCGGCCACCAACAGCGCATCAAAGGTGACGCACAGTGCGGCCACCGGCAGGTGATGCTCGCGGCGCAGGCTCTGTGCTAGCACAAACGCGTTCTGCGCGCCGATAGCCATGATCAGTCCAAGTGCCACCAGCAGTCCGTTAACGTAGCTTTGCCACATGTTTTTTACTCCCCCGTCGATGCTTGAATGCTGGTCATTCTCTGGTGGGAAGCTGTATAAGAAAAACCAATCCTGCTGATTGCTCATTAGGAAAACTGATGTTCGATTACAAATTGCTTTCCGCCCTGGCGGCGGTCGTCGAGCAAGCCGGTTTCGAGCGGGCCGCCCAGGTGCTGGGGCTGTCGCAATCGGCTATTTCCCAGCGGATCAAGCTGCTCGAGGCGCGGGTCGGTCAGCCCGTATTGGTGCGTGCTACGCCGCCTGCGCCGACCGAAATCGGTCGCCGCTTGCTCAACCATGTGCAACAGGTGCGTCTGTTGGAGCGTGACCTGCAAAGCCTGGTGCCGGCGCTGGATGAAGAGGGTTTGCCCGAACGCTTACGCATCGCCCTGAATGCCGACAGCCTGGCGACCTGGTGGGCGGCGGCTGTGGGCGATTTTTGCGCCGAGCAGCATCTGTTGCTCGACTTGGTGGTGGAAGACCAGAACGTCGGCCTCAAGCGCATGCGCGCCGGCGAAGTGGCGGCGTGCGTCTGTGCCAGTGAGCGCCCTGTGGCCGGTGCCCGCAGCGTACTACTGGGGGCCATGCGTTATCGGGCCCTGGCCAGCCCGGCGTTCATCGCCAGGCACTTCCCCGATGGGGTGCGCGCCGATCAGCTGGCCAGCACGCCGGCACTGGTATTTGGCCCGGATGATTTCCTGCAGCACCGCTACCTTGCGTCCTTGGGGGTGGAGGGCGGTTTCGAACACCACCTGTGCCCGTCGTCCGAAGGATTTATCCGTCTTGCTGAGGTCGGACTCGGCTGGGGGCTGGCGCCGGAGCTGCAAGTGCGTGGGCAACTGGAGCGAGGCGAACTGGTGGAACTGTTGGCAGATAAACCGATTGATGTGCCGCTGTACTGGCATTATTGGCGCAATGGCGGGCAGTTGCTCGGTTTATTGACCGAACAGTTGATCCGCTCCTCCCGGCAATGGCTGGTGCCTTGGGAGCCGCAATAGACGTCAAGCTGCAGGTAATAAGCAGCGCACAGATTAATTTGCAGGTTGTAGCTTGAGGCTCGTAACTGCACTTCTTAGGAGCATTCATGAAAATTCTGGTCACCGGCGCGAGCGGCTTCATTGGCGGGCGCTTTGCGCGTTTCGCCCTGGAGCAGGGCCTGGATGTACGGGTCAACGGTCGCCGGGCCGAGAGCGTGGAGCATCTGGTGCGTCGCGGTGCGCAGTTCATGCAGGGGGATCTGAGCGATCCGTTGCTGGCTCGCGATCTGTGCCTGGACGTTGATGCCGTGGTGCATTGCGCCGGTGCCGTGGGGCTTTGGGGGCGCTATCAGGATTTTCACCAGGGCAATGTCCAGGTCACGGAAAATATCGTCGAGGCTTGTCTCAAACAGAAGGTCCGGCGCCTGGTTCATTTGTCGTCGCCCTCCATTTACTTTGATGGCCGTGACCACCTCGGGCTGACGGAAGAACAAGTACCCAAGCGCTTCAAGCATCCTTACGCCGCGACCAAGTACCTGGCCGAGCAGAAGGTCTTCGGTGCCCAGGAGTTTGGCCTTGAAGTGCTGGCCCTGCGCCCGCGTTTCGTAACCGGTGCCGGCGACATGAGCATTTTCCCGCGCTTGTTGAAAATGCAGCGCAAGGGCCGACTGGCCATTGTCGGCAACGGGTTGAACAAAGTGGACTTCACCAGTGTGCAGAACCTCAACGAAGCGCTGTTCAGCGGCTTGCTGGCCACGGGTGCCGCCTTGGGCAAGGCCTACAACATCAGCAACGGGGTGCCGGTTCCGTTGTGGGATGTGGTCAATTACGTGATGCGACAGATGGAAGTCCCACAGGTCAGGCGTTATCGTTCCTACGGCTTGGCCTACAGCATCGCCGCCCTGAACGAGGGTTTCTGCAAAGTATGGCCAGGTCGCCCCGAACCGACGCTGACGCGCCTGGGCATGCAGGTCATGAACAAAAATTTCACCCTGGACATCAGCCGGGCCCGGCATTATCTCGACTACGATCCACAGGTCAGCTTGTGGGCCGCCCTCGATGAATTCTGCGCCTGGTGGAGGGTCCAAAATGCCCACTGATCGGTCCGTCATGAACCGAGTGCCATGTTCGGGGTCAATCGGTGCGGCGGGCGAGGGGGTTATACTCGCCGCATCAAGCCATCACCGGTTTCCCAAAGGTTGAACCCATGCCCATGCGTAACGATGCCAACGACGACTTCGATGATGTACCGAGCCTGCGGATGCGAGCCGACATTCCCGATGACGATGACTTTTTGCCCAACCGCCAGCCCCATGTGCAAGCGCGCCCGGCGCCCGTTGCCGCGGCGAAGGTCAAGGGGGCCAGCACCGGACCGCTGTGGGCATTGGTCGGCGCATTGCTGTGTGCGTTCGGTTTCCTGGCCTGGTGGAGCTTCCAGCAGATTTCGCTGATGGAACAGCAACTGGTAGCCACCCAGGAAAGCTTCGCCCGGATCAGTGAGGATGCGGCGGGACGCTTGCAGGACATTTCCGGCAAGGTCGTTGCTGGCCAGTCCAATGTGATGAGCGACAGTGAAGCCTTGAAATTGCAGATCAAACAGCTGGACAACAAGCTGCAGGATCAAGCTCGGCAATTCGACAGCAAACTGCTGGAGCAGCACAAACAGCTGCAAGGCGCGTTCGGTCCGTCCGCCGACCTGGACAAGGAGCTGGCCCAGCTCATTGCCCAGACCACTGAACAGCAGAACGCCAGCACTCAGTTGCAAGCTTCCAATAAGGACCTCCAAGCCCAGGTCAAGGCGCTGGCGGCGGAAGTTTCCGTCCTGAAAAACCAGGGCGAGAGTGGTGCCCTGGATGCCCAGCTCAAGAGCATCGGTGCCGACATCACCGCCCTGAAAAGAGCCACCTCCAACTCTGCCATCGACCGCCTGGAGCAGGAAGTGATCGTGCTCAAGAGCCAGCAGGACAAGGGCGGCAACACGGCCGAGTTCGACGCCTTCCGTGGTCAGGTCACCCGCAACATCAATACCCTGCAATCGCAGATCCAGTATTTGCAGCAGCAGTTGAGCAGCCGAGCTCAATGACATACCTGTGGATAGCGGTCTAACGCTCGCTGAAGGTGGTGATTGACGGTCGGCTATCGCGAGCAGGCTCGCTCCCACATTTGATCTTTGATAACTCAAGATTTGGGTTCGCTGAAGATCCAGTGTGGGAGCGAGCCTGCTCGTGATGGCGGCCTGACAGTCAGATATGGGCTGAGCTCACTCGATTTCCCATATGCCGCGCGCCAGCAATCCCCTGAATGCTCCCACATCACCCCACGCCGTCTACGCTCTTGAAACACCAACAAGAACGAGGGGCGCACGTATGGGTTTTTTGCATAAGATGGCCTGGCTAGGCGCAATGCTTGTGCTGGGGTTGACACCGGTTCACGCCGCGACACCTGACGATGGCCAGGCGGCCCGGGCACTGCTGGAAAAGGCTCTGGCCTATTACCACGACAACGGTGACAAAGCGTTGGCCGCCTTCAGCCGCCAAGGGGAGTTCGTCGACAAGGACCGCTACGTGTTCGTGGTGGATACCCAGGGTGTCATGCTCGCCAGCGGCGGTCCCTCTTCGGCGTTGATAGGTCGAGACGTCTCCGAGGTGCTGGGGCCGGACTTGCGCAAAGCCTTCAAGGACGCCCTGAAAACCCCTGAAGCCAGTGGTATCCAGCAGGCCGAGTATCGCTGGCAGAACTGGGCCGACGGCAAGGTCGAGCGCAAGCATGTGTATTTCCAGCGGGTCGGTGAACGGATCCTGGCCGTCGGCTATTACTTGCCACGGGCCTCAGCCGAACAGGCCCGGGCGCTGTTGGGCAAGGCTTCGAGCGACTTGTCGAAGAACGAGAAGGCCACGCTGACCGCAATCAATTCCCTCAAGGGCGGTTACCTGCAGGATGACCTGTATGTCTTCGTCGTAGACCTCAATACCCGGCGCTATGTCGGCCACGGCACCAACCTGCGGTTGATCAATACCGATTTCGCCAAGGTCAAGGACCCGGATGGCAAGCCGGTGGGCGAGCCGATCCTGGCCATGATCGGCAAACAGGATGAGGGGGAGTACGAGTATCGCTGGAAGAACCCGGTGACCGGCAAGGTCGAGGACAAGCACGCTTACTTGAAGAAAGTCGGGCATTTTTTAGTGGCGGTGGGGTATTACAGCCCTTGAGCCTGACACTGAGGCGCGTGTACTTGTGGCGAGGGGATGAATCCCCTCGCCACCGTTGTCCATGTCCCCGGCCTAAACAGTTCTGTGTTCGGCAGCTTTCCACAAAAAAGCCCGCATCGCTGCGGGCCTCTTGTTAGGTTGCCAAGGCAATCAGCCCGCCACCAATACCCGAATCGCTTCCAAGCGCAGCGCCGCCTTCTCAAGCATTGCCAGGCCTTGCTCGCGCTGTTGGCGCAGGGCCACCAGTTCGCTGTCGCGCACAGTCGGGTTGACCGCTTGCAGGGCGGTCAGGCGCGCCAGTTCTTCGTCGGTGTCAGCGGCCAGGCGACGCTGGGCCTCGGCCACGCGTTCAGCGTGACGCGGGGCGATCTTTTCCTCACCGGCATTGATCCGTGGCGTGAGCTGATCGCGCTGGGCCTGGATGAACTTGTTGGCGCTGGCACGGGGCACGCTTTCGAGTTGGTCGTTCAGGGTTTCGAACGAGACCCGGGCGGCCAGGTCGTTGCCGTTGGCGTCCAGCAGGCAGCGCAGAGCGGCCGGTGGCAGGTAGCGGCCCAGTTGCAGTGAGCGTGGGGCTACCACTTCACTGACGTAGAGCAGTTCCAGCAACACGGTGCCCGGCTTGAGGGCCTTGTTCTTGATCAGCGCCACGGCGGTGTTGCCCATGGAACCGGACAGCACCAGGTCCATGCCGCCTTGCACCATCGGGTGCTCCCAGGTGATGAACTGCATGTCTTCGCGAGACAGTGCCTGGTTGCGGTCGTAGGTGATGGTCACGCCTTCGTCGTCGCCCAGCGGGAAGCTGGCGTCGAGCATTTTTTCGCTCGGCTTGAGGATCAGCGCGTTTTCCGAATGGTCCTCGCTGTCGATGCCGAAGGCGTCGAACAGGGTTTCCATGTAGATCGGCAGGGCGAACTGGTCGTCCTGCTCGAGAATCGCCTCCACCAGTGCATCGCCTTCACCCGCGCCGCCGGAGTTGAGCTCCAGCAGACGGTCGCGACCGGTGTGCAGCTCGGCTTCCAGGCGTTCGCGTTCGGTGCGGGCTTCGTCGATCAGCGCTTGCCACTGGCCATCGTCGGCTTCTTCCAGCAGCGGCAGCAGGCGTGGGCCGAACTGATGCTGCAAGGCGTTGCCGGTCGGGCAGGTGTTGAGGAAGGCGTTCAGGGCTTCGTGATACCACTGGAACAAGCGCGCTTGGGGGCTGGTTTCCAGGTAAGGCACATGCAGTTCGATGGTGTGCTTCTGGCCGATTCGGTCCAGACGGCCGATGCGCTGCTCCAGCAAGTCCGGGTGGGACGGCAGGTCGAACAGCACCAAGTGATGGGCGAACTGGAAGTTGCGGCCTTCACTGCCGATTTCCGAGCAGATCAGCACCTGGGCGCCGAATTCTTCGTCAGCGAAATAGGCTGCCGCGCGGTCGCGCTCCAGGATGTTCATGCCTTCATGGAACACCGTGGCCGGGATGCCGGAACGCACGCGCAGGGCGTCTTCCAGGTCCATGGCGGTTTCGGCATGGGCGCAGATCACCAGCACTTTGGTGCGCTTGAGCATCTTCAGGGTGTCGATCAGCCACTCGACCCGCGGGTCGAAACGCCACCAGCGTTCTTCTTCGCTGGCGTCCGGCTGGGCCTGGAAGCTGACTTCCGGGTACAGCTCGGCGTGATCGCCCAACGGTAGCTCGAGGTATTCATCCGGGCATGGCAGCGGGTAGGCGTGCAGCTTGCGCTCCGGGAAGCCTTGCACCGCGGCCCGGGTATTGCGAAACAGCACGCGGCCAGTGCCATGGCGGTCCAGCAGTTCGCGGACCAGGCGGGCGCTGGCTTCGACATCGCCGTCGTTGACGGCAGTCAGCAACGCTTCGCCTTCGTTGCCCAGGAAGCCGTGGATGGTCTTGTGCGCTTCGGGCGAGAGACGGCCCTTGTCCAACAACTCCTGCACGGCTTCGGCCACCGGGCGATAATTTTCGCTCTCGGCACGGAAGGCCTGCAGGTCATGGAAGCGGTTCGGGTCCAGCAGGCGCAGACGGGCGAAGTGGCTGTCCTGGCCCAGTTGTTCCGGGGTTGCGGTTAGCAGCAGCACGCCGGGGATCGTCTCGGCAAGCTGTTCGACCAGGGCGTATTGCGGGCTGACCTGATCCTCGTGCCAAACCAGGTGGTGGGCTTCGTCGACCACCATCAGGTCCCAGCCGGCGGCGAACAGCGCGTCCTGGGCCTTCTCGTCGTCCACCAGCCACTCCAGCGCCACCAGGGCCAACTGGGTGTCTTCGAACGGGTTGCTGGCATCGCTTTCGATGAAGCGTTCTTCGTCGAACAGCGCGACTTGCAGGTTGAACCGCCGACGCATTTCCACCAGCCACTGATGCTGAAGGTTTTCCGGCACCAGGATCAGTACGCGATTGGCGCGGCCGGACAGCAGTTGGCGGTGGATCACCAGGCCGGCTTCGATGGTCTTGCCCAAGCCGACTTCGTCCGCCAGCAACACCCGCGGTGCAATGCGGTCGGCCACTTCACGGGCAATGTGCAACTGGTGGGCGATCGGCTGGGCACGGACACCACCCAGGCCCCAGAGCGAAGACTGCAACTGGCGGCTGGTGTGTTCCAAGGTGTGGTAGCGCAGGGAAAACCAGGCCAGTGGGTCGATCTGGCCGGCGAACAGACGGTCGCTGGCCAGGCGGAACTGGATAAAGTTCGAGAGTTGGGTTTCCGGCAGGGTGACGACTTCGTTCTGCCCGTTGAGGCCGTGGTAGACCAGCAGCCCGTCGACATCGTCGACTTCGCGCACGGTCATTTTCCAGCCTTCGAAGTGAGTGATCACATCGCCCGGCGAAAACCGTACACGGGTGAGGGGCGCATTCCGTAGCGCGTACTGGCGAGTATCGCCAGTGGCCGGGTAGAGCACGGTCAACAAGCGGCCGTCCTGTGCCAGAACGGTGCCTAAACCCAGCTCGGCTTCGCTGTCACTGATCCAGCGTTGCCCCGGTTGATACTGCTGCGCCATGCTGCCTGACTCCCGCCTTGAAAAAGCCGGTTATCTTAACGGAATGATCCCTCAGACCAAAGGATTTACGTACGCACTATGCTGGCATAGGGGCTGATTCGTCACCCGGTGGCACGGAACTTAAGTTTGTTCAGCGATCAAACAAGCTCGGCCCTGGCTATTGCTGCAATGCCAACTGGGTCACAAGTTTCAGACCGGCGGTTCAAGTCGCCATTACTGCAGCCGACAACCTGAAGACAGGAGACCTTTATGTTGCCACCCATGCTTCCTTTGAGCGCCGTCCCCATTACGGCTCAACAGGATCCGATCCGCCAGCGACCGGATATACCGCCCGTGGTCCCGGTGCAGCAAAGCTCCAATGAAAGCACTATCGACCTGCAAAATCGTGATCCAGAGGAGGCCGCGCTGCTGCTGCGCGAGGAACAGCGTCGTCGACAGGAGCGCGACAAGCGCCACCGCGAAGCCGATGAGGACCCCGAAGAGCACCTGGCCGTACCGGGTACCGAACTCAATGCCGATAACACCGTACCGGTGGTGCCGCTGATGGAAGAAGAGTCGCGCCAGGGCCTGTGGGTCGATATCCAGATCTGATTCAGGCGTTTGCCGACGTACGCAGGCTGGTCAACGTCGTCAACAGCCCGCATCATGGGCGCATCCGCACTTCACTGCACGATGCCGACACGCCATGAGCCAAGACGACAAACTGATCGACCTCAGCGCTGAGCGCGCCAAGCGCGTTCACGACCTCAACGAAAAGCGCCTCAACGAAGTCCGCCTGGCTTTCGAGCAAGCGATGCCTTTGGGCAAACCCAAGAAAAAGTCGAAAAACAAACCGAAAAAACGCTGAATCCCCCTCGATCCATTGATGCAGATCAGTTATTCCCCCACCTTTGCGCCCCGTTGCGGGCGTTATTGACCCCGGTCAATTTTCATCCAGGCCTGATTGGTTAACTTGAACCCATCGCAACAGGGGCAAGACCAGGAGGCTAGTCATGTTTTTCGATAATGTGGTGTTTGCCGGGGTGTTGACGGTCGGCCTCATGTTCGTATTTTTCGCGGTTTTTGGATTATTTATCTGGAGAGACGCGCACAAGCGCAAAAAGCCGTAGGTCTTTCCAGCGACAACGAGCACGCAAGGCATTTTGGGCGACTTCGGTCGCCCTTTTTTTTGCGATTTTTTCTGTTCCACATAAAACCATGTGGGAGCGAGCTTGCTCGCGATGGCGTCAGTCAGCCAATGTATATAGTGGCTGACACGCCGCTATCGCGAGCAAGCTCGCTCCCACAGTTGTCGGGTGTTTGGGCACAAAAAAAGGTGCGACCCGCAAGGATCGCACCTTCTTTGTAAACCGTGGGAATCAGCTACCCAGGGCTTTGGACGCCAGCCAGAACAACCCGGCCGACAGTGCCACCGTTGCCGGCAGGGTCAGCACCCAGGCCAGCAGGATGTTACGCACGGTGCCACCTTGCAGGCCGCTCTTGTTGGCGACCATGGTGCCGGCCACGCCCGAGGACAGTACGTGGGTGGTGGAGACCGGCAGGCTGAAAATGTTCGCCATGCCGATCATGCACGCGGTGGTGATCTGGGCTGACATGCCCTGGGCGTAGGTCATGCCTTGCTTGCCGATCTTCTCACCGATGGTGAGCACCACACGCTTCCAGCCGACCATGGTGCCCAGGCCCAGCGCCAGGGCGACCGCCAGGATCACCCAGAACGGGGCGTATTCGGTGGTGCCGGTCAGGTCCTTGCGCAGCTTGTTCAGGTCGTCTTTCTCACGGGCGGCCAGGCCTGGCAACTTGCCGACTTTCTTCGCTGTGTCGTCCAGGCAGAGCAGGTAGCGACGTACTTCGATACGGCTTTCCGAAGGCAGCGAATGGTAATCCGCCACACCTTTGAGGGTGCTGAGCAGGGCGTCAATGGTGGGTTCGGTCTGCTGCGGGTTGCAGCGGAATTTTTCCGGCAGATCGCCTTCCACGCTTTTGCCCAACGCCAGGAATTCACCCAGCGATTCGCTGTTGCGCTGGTAGAACTGGCTCAGGTGCAAGGTCGCATCGCGGGTTCGCTCGATCTGATAGGTGGTGCTGCTCAGGTCGAGTACGAACTGTGAAGGCACGATACCGATCAGCACCAGCATGATCAGGCCGATGCCTTTCTGACCATCGTTGGAGCCGTGGACGAAGCTGACGGCCATGGCCGAGATCACCAGCACCAGGCGGTTCCAGAACGGCGGGTGCTTTTTATCGTCGATCTTGCGGCGCTGTTCCGGCGTCTTGTGCATCTTCGACAGCGGGCGCCACCATTTCAGGCCGATCAGCACCAGGGCGGCAATCAGGAAACCGGCCATTGGCGAGAACACCAGGGAGGCACCGATATCGATCGCCTTCTGCCAATTCACCCCGTCGGCCAACGGAATATCGTTGATCAACGCATTGGCCAGGCCGACCCCGAGAATCGAGCCGATCAGCGTGTGGGAACTGGAAGCCGGGATACCGAAGTACCAAGTGCCCAGGTTCCAGGTGATGGCCGCTGCGAGCAGCGAAAACACCATGGCCAGCCCGTGTCCGGTGTTCACATTGATCAGCAGCTCCACGGGTAGCAGATGGACGATGGCGTACGCCACTCCCACGCCACCCAGCAGTACACCGAGGAAATTGAACACACCGGAAAAGAACACCGCCAGATGAGGCGGCATGGCTTTGGTGTAGATAACAGTGGCAACCGCGTTAGCGGTGTCATGAAAGCCGTTGATGAACTCGAAGGCGAGGACAAAAGCCAGGGCGAGCAAGAGGCTCACAAGCACCCAAGCATCCAGTCCGCTGAATAAATCGATCATGAAGGTTTTCTGACCCGGTCGTAAGGGGGCGCGATTATGCCAGAAAACCATGGCAATCGATGCATTGCCTGCTCATCGGTAACATTCTTCAACGAAATAATTTGTAAGAAGCCCTCTGGACCGAGGTTCTCGGAGGGGCTTGCAACCCATTGATTCCGGGGTGGAAAGCGCGAACGGCAAGATCGTCCCGAAGCTGGTGGAGGCCTCAGGTGGTTGTATGAAATATCTGAAAAAAGTTCGGCAATGACCATTCCTCGACCATTGACGGAGGAGAGGGCGGCCCGCTCATGACGGGCGTCCAGTCTCGGCTTCCGGCCAGGGTGTTGGCCGGATACCGCTTCACAAGAACATCAAGCCTAAAGCGTCACTGCTCTTCGGCTTTAAGTTCTTTTTCCATTTTCTGAAGTTCCTGGGTGAATGCCTGGTCCTGAACGGTGGCGCGTTTACGCCAGGGTTTGCGTTCTGGTTCAGGCTGCGCGGCGTAGGTGGTGACTTCCCCGCCGTAAACTTCCTTGTAACGTTGTTCCTGGCGCTCAAGTTCCGCGCGCAGTTCGTCTTTCGTCACAGTTTTACCTAATAAATTGAAATGCATCTGGTGATACGCACTGCATGGTAGACACGCAGACGGCCACGGCACCAGAGCTGACAGCTGACGTAGCATCAGGGCTTCGTGTTGTTGCCAATACAGGGGAAGCGGCCTTTAAGGGGCTTCGGGCACCTGTTGCTGACACTGCGGGATAAGCGCAGTGCCTGCGGACGAGAACGGTCGATTGGCCGTTGCGTCACTGAAGTGCATTATAGCGGTCCACTTGAAGAACACTACCGGGAAAAATTAAAAGTATCCGTTGTTGTGTGAATCCATGTTTTGTATGCGCAACTTATAGCCGTTAGGTTACAGGACCTATCCGACAAGTGCCGGTATGCTGACGCCATCAAAGGTGACAAGTTCAATATCCGGTGCACTGTGTTCAAGTCAAACCGCCTGGAAGATCTTCAACTTTTTATCGAGTCGTCTCGGCAGGCGATGTGGATTGTTACGCAGATCAGCCTGATTGCGATTATCGGTTGCTGGTTCGATAATCGAACGATCTTGGCGGCCAAGCCCTTGTCTGTCCATTGGGCAACCGCTTGTAATAGCCGTCATTCGCCGGGAAGGACCAGACATGAACGACCAACTGCGCAACGCCTTCGCATCAGTAGCGCCTCCAATCGTCGCCTCGCCGGCCAAGCGAATCCAGGCCCTGACCGGTGACCCGGACTTCATGACGTCCCTGGCCCGGGGGCTGGCGGTGGTCCAGGCGTTCCAGGAGCGCAAGCGGCACCTGACGATCGCCCAGATCAGCCACCGCACGGAAATCCCCCGCGCTGCCGTCAGGCGTTGCCTGCATACCTTGATCAAGCTCGGCTACGCCACGACTGACGGACGAACCTATTCTCTGTTGCCCAAGGTGCTGACCCTCGGTCACGCTTATCTGTCATCGACACCCCTGGCCGTTTCTGCCCAGCCGTACCTGGACCGCATGAGCGAACAGTTGCATGAGGCCTGCAACATGGCGACGCTCGAAGGCGACGATATCCTCTATATCGCCCGATCGGCCACCACCCAGCGACTGATTTCCGTGGACCTCTCGGTCGGCGGGCGCCTGCCGGCCTATTGCACGTCAATGGGCAGGATACTTCTGGCCGCCCTGGACGACGCCTCGCTGCGTGATTACCTCGACCACGCTGACTTGCAGGCCAAGACCAGTCGGACCCTGCACACGCCCGAGGCATTGCTCGAATGCCTGCAACAAGTCCGGCAGCAAGGCTGGTGCATCGTCGACCAGGAACTGGAGCAGGGCCTGCGTTCGATTGCCGTGCCGGTGTACGACGCTTCCGGCCAGGTAGTGGCGGCGCTGAACGTCAGTACCCATGCCGGTCGGGTCAGCCGCAGCGAGTTGGAGCAGCGCTTCCTGCCAGGCCTGCTGGCGGCAAGCCGCGACTTGAGCGCGCAGCTGTTCACTTAAGCTGTTCGATAAACGCACAGAGTCGGCTCCGCGGAATTGACGGTGTTTGCCGCGCCTCATTAATGTCGCGCCAGCGTCATCCGGCGTGAATCGAGCCAGGCTCGACCGGATGGCGATCCCGTTCGCCTGCGTTTTTCGCGTGGAATAAAAATAAAATGAACCAGCCCCAGACCTCCGTAGGCAACTGCCTCGATGTGCAATCCTTTATCAATGCCCAGCCTATCTCGCGTTACCAGTGGCGGGTGGTGATTCTCTGCTTCCTTATTGTCTTCCTCGACGGCCTCGACACAGCGGCCATGGGCTTCATCGCCCCGGCCCTGTCCCAGGATTGGGGTATCGATCGCGCCAGTCTTGGCCCGGTGATGAGTGCCGCGCTGATCGGCATGGTCTTCGGTGCGCTGGGTTCCGGCCCCTTGGCTGACCGCTTCGGACGAAAAGTCGTACTGGTGGGCGCGGTCCTGCTGTTTGGCGCGTTCAGCCTGGCGTCGGCCTATAGCACCAGCGTCGATCAATTGCTGGTGTTGCGCTTCCTCACCGGCCTGGGGTTGGGCGCCGGAATGCCGAACGCCACCACCTTACTGTCGGAATACACCCCGGAGCGTAAGAAATCCCTGCTGGTGACCAGCATGTTCTGCGGCTTCAACCTGGGCATGGCCGGTGGCGGGTTCATCTCCGCCAAGCTGATCCCGGCGTTCGGCTGGCACAGCCTGTTGCTGATCGGCGGGATCCTGCCGTTGATCCTGGCGGTCGCTCTGTTGTTGTGGCTGCCGGAGTCGGCGCGTTACCTGGTGGTGCGCAATCGTGGCACCGACAAAGTGCGCAAGGCCCTGGCGCCGATTGACCCGGCCACCATCGCCCAAGCAGCGAGCTTCAGCGTGCCGGAACAGAAAACCGTGAAGGCCCGCAACGTGCTGGCAGTGATCTTCTCCGGCACCTACAGCGCCGGCACCTTGTTGCTGTGGCTGACCTATTTCATGGGCCTGGTGATTGTTTACCTACTGACCAGCTGGCTGCCGACCCTGATGCGCGACAGCGGCGCGAGCATGGAGCAGGCGGCGTTTATCGGTGCGTTGTTCCAATTTGGTGGTGTGTTGAGCGCCGTCGGGGTGGGTTGGGCGATGGACCGGTTCAATCCGCACAAGGTCATCGGACTTTTCTATTTGATGGCCGGGATATTTGCCTACGCGGTAGGGCAGAGCCTGGGCAACATTACCTTGCTTGCCACCCTGGTGCTGGTGGCCGGCATGTGCGTCAACGGCGCGCAATCGGCGATGCCGTCCCTGGCGGCGCGTTTCTATCCAACCCAAGGGCGGGCCACGGGTGTGTCGTGGATGCTGGGCATTGGTCGTTTCGGCGCGATCCTCGGCGCCTGGATGGGCGCGACCTTGCTAGGCCTGGGCTGGAACTTCGAACAGGTCCTGACCGCCCTGGTGATCCCGGCTGCGCTGGCGACCACTGCGGTGGTGATCAAGGGCATGGTCAGCCATGCGGATGCGACCTGAGGCGGGAACATGATCCCTTGTGGGAGCGAGCTTGCTCGCGATAGCGGTGTGTCAGTCAACCTATCTGGTGCTGACTGACCGCCATCGCGAGCAAGCTCGCTCCCACAGGTGTTCTGCGTGTTCGAGGGAATCGATAGCCAAACAACAATCTGTTCGATAAACGAACACTCAGTCGATTATCGGATTGTTTGGCCTTTTTCCGCAGCTTAATCTTCAGTCACTCCGGCGCTTAACCTCGCGCCTTTTTCTTCATGTCGGTCTACTGAAAAACGGGAGCCTGCCCATGGCTGAAATCCTTTCGCTGCACGACGCGGTGAAGCAATTCGTCAACGACGGCGATACCGTCGCGCTCGAGGGCTTTACTCACCTGATTCCGACGGCGGCGGGTCATGAAATCATTCGTCAGGGCAAGAAAGATCTGACCCTGGTTCGGATGACGCCTGACCTGATCTACGACCAGTTGATCGGCGCCGGCTGTGCTCGCAAGTTGATTTTTTCCTGGGGTGGCAACCCTGGCGTGGGTTCGTTGCACCGTCTGCGCGATGCGGTAGAGAAGCAATGGCCGCACCCTCTGGAGATCGAGGAACACAGCCACGCCGACCTGGCCAATGCCTACGTTGCCGGGGCCTCTGGCCTACCGTTCGCGGTGCTGCGGGCCTACGCCGGCTCTGACCTGCCGAAGGTCAACCCGCTGATCAAAAGCGTGACTTGTCCTTTCACCGGTGAAGTCCTGGCCGCTGTGCCTTCGGTGCGCCCGGACATCACAGTGATCCACGCCCAAAAAGCCGACCGCAAGGGCAACGTGCTGCTGTGGGGCATTCTCGGTGTGCAGAAAGAAGCGGCCCTGGCCGCCAAGCGCTGCATCGTCACTGTGGAGGAAATCGTCGACGACCTGAACGCGCCGATGAACGCCTGCGTGCTGCCGACCTGGGCCTTGAGCGCGGTCTGCCACGTCCCGGGCGGCGCGCATCCGTCCTACGCCCACGGCTACACCGAACGTGACAATCGTTTCTACCAAGCGTGGGACCCCATCGCCCGGGATCGTGAGACCTTTACCGCGTGGATCAACGAATACATCCACGGCACTAAAGACTTCAGTGAGTTCCAGGCCAGACTGGCAGCCGCTTCGGAGGCGAAATAATGACGTACTCCACCAATGAAATGATGACCGTTGCCGCGGCCCGTCGGTTGAAGAACAACGCCGTTTGCTTCGTGGGTATCGGCCTGCCGTCGAAAGCGGCCAACCTGGCACGGCTGACTTCGGCGCCGGATGTGGTCCTGATCTACGAGTCCGGTCCGATTGGTGCCAAGCCCAGCGTACTGCCGCTGTCCATCGGTGACGGTGAACTGGCGGAAACCGCGGACACTGTCGTACCCACCGGTGAGATTTTTCGCTACTGGTTGCAGGGCGGGCGCATCGACGTCGGTTTCCTCGGCGCGGCCCAGGTCGACCGGTTCGGCAACATCAACACCACGGTGGTGGGCGACTACCATCAGCCGAAAGTCCGCTTGCCGGGCGCCGGTGGCGCGCCGGAAATCGCCGGTTCGGCCAAGAGCGTATTGATCATCCTCAAGCAGTCGGCGCGTTCATTTGTCGACAAACTGGATTTCATCACCTCGGTCGGGCACGGCGAGGGCGGTGATTCCCGTAAGCGCCTGGGCCTGCCGGGTGCTGGTCCGGTGGGTATCATCACCGACCTGTGCATTATGGAACCGGAAGCCGGCACTCACGAATTCGTGGTCACTGCGCTGCACCCGGGCGTGACCCGCGAGCAAGTCATAGCCGCCACCGGATGGGCGATTCGTTTCGCCGACCAGGTGCAAACCACCGCCGAGCCGACCGAACTGGAACTGCGCGCACTGCGCGATCTGGAGGCTCGCACTGCCAAGGCCCATGGCCAGGCACCGGGAGAAGCCTGATGCGTGACGTTTATATCTGTGATGCGATTCGAACCCCCATTGGCCGGTTCGGCGGCGGCTTGTCCGCCGTGCGCGCCGATGACCTGGCGGCCGTGCCGATCAAGGCGCTGATGGAGCGTAACCCGTCGGTGGACTGGAATGCCGTGGACGAGGTGTTCCTCGGCTGCGCCAACCAGGCTGGCGAAGACAACCGCAACGTAGCGCGTATGGCGCTGTTGCTGGCGGGCTTGCCGCAGAGCATTCCCGGCGTAACCCTCAACCGCCTCTGTGCCTCGGGTATGGACGCCATCGGTACGGCGTTCCGCGCCATCGCCAGCGGCGAAATGGAATTGGCTATCGCTGGCGGTGTGGAGTCGATGTCCCGCGCGCCGTTCGTGATGGGCAAGGCCGACGCGGCGTTCTCGCGCAACATGAAACTGGAAGACACCACCATTGGCTGGCGCTTCATCAACCCATTGATGAAAGCCCAGTACGGTGTGGATGCGATGCCGCAGACAGCGGACAACGTGGCCGATGATTACGCCGTATCTCGCGCCGACCAGGACGCTTTCGCCTTGCGCAGCCAACAGCGCACGGCGGTGGCTCAGGCCGCAGGATTTTTCGCCGAGGAAATCGTGCCGGTGCGCATCGCCCACAAGAAAGGCGAAACCGTGGTCGAGCAGGACGAACACCCTCGCGCCGACACTACGCTGGAGACCTTGAGCAAGCTCAAGCCGGTCAACGGCCCGGAGAAGACCGTTACGGCTGGCAACGCCTCGGGCGTCAACGATGGGGCGGCCGCGTTGATCCTGGCGTCCGCCGAAGCGGTCAAGAAACATGGCCTGACGCCGCGAGGCAAAGTGCTGGGCATGGCCAGTGCCGGCGTGGCTCCTCGGGTGATGGGCATCGGCCCGGTACCTGCGGTGCGCAAGCTCACTGAACGCCTGGGGCTGGCGGTCGCCGATTTCGATGTGATCGAACTCAATGAAGCTTTTGCCAGCCAAGGCTTGGCGGTGCTGCGCGAGCTGGGTCTGGCGGACGATGCGCCACAGGTCAACCCGAACGGCGGCGCCATTGCCCTCGGCCACCCGTTGGGCATGAGCGGGGCGCGGCTGGTGCTGACGGCGCTGCATCATCTGGAAAAGACCGGCGGCAAAAAAGGCCTGGCGACCATGTGTGTCGGTGTTGGCCAAGGGCTGGCGCTGGCGATCGAACGCGTCTGACCCGTCGTTCTACTAATAAGAAACCGAGGAACGCTGCATGACTGACAAGCCTGGTTATCGTCGCCCCCAAGCGGGCACTCAGCCGGAGTATTTGCACCCACCGTACCAGTCCACCAACCTGCGCTCGCCGTCCAAGCCGTTGGTGTATCTGCCTCACTCGCTGTCGGAAATCACCGGTCCGACCATAGGCGCCGACCGCGTGCAGGAAAAGGACAACGACCTGACCGCCCAGCATGCCGGCGAGCCACAGGGGGAGCGGATCATTATCCACGGACGCGTGCTGGATGAGCACGGTCAGCCCGTGCCGGGCATCCTGGTGGAGATCTGGCAGGCCAACGCCGCCGGGCGCTACAACCATGACCGCGACAACCACGACGCGCCGCTGGACCCGAACTTCACTGGCACCGGCCGCACTGTCACCGATGCTGACGGTTGGTATCAGTTCCAGACCATCAAGCCCGGCGCCTATCCGTGGGGCAACCATCACAATGCCTGGCGCCCGGCGCATATCCATTTCTCGCTGTTCGGGCCGAGTATTCTGACGCGCCTGGTGACGCAGATGTATTTCCCCGGGGACCCGCTGCTGGCTTACGACCCGATCTACAACTGCGTACCGGACACTCGCGCCAAGGAACGCCTGATCGCCAGTTTCGACTTGGAAAAAACCGTCCCTCACTACGCCCTCGGTTATCGCTGGGACATCGTTTTGCGCGGCCGCGATGCCACGCCGATGGAGAAATAAGATGACGCTTACCGCCACCACGTCCCACACCGTTGGCCCCTATTACCACATTGGCCTGACCTGGCTGAACCGCGAAGACCTGACCGTCGCCCAAACCCTTGGCCAGCGCGTGGCGATCACCGGGCAGGTAATCGACGGCAATGGCCAGTTCGTCAACGACGCCATGCTGGAAGTCTGGCAGGCCAACGCGGCCGGTAAATACGCCCACCCTGAAGACGATCAGGACAAACCCCTGGATCCGAACTTCGAAGGCTTCGGCCGGGTGCCGGTGGACGCCGAAGGGCGCTTTCGGTTCACCACCATCAAGCCGGGCACCGTGCCGGGACTGGGTGGCACGACCCAGGCACCGCACCTGGTGGTGCTGGTGTTTGCCCGCGGGCTGGTCAAGCATCTGCTGACACGCATTTACTTCGATGGCGAACAGGCCAACGAAAGCGACCCGCTGCTGGCCTGCGTGCCTGAGGAACGTCGCGCCACTATTGTGAGCAAGCCCGATGCTTCGGGTGTGTATCAGTGGAACGTGGTCCTGCAGGGCACCGATGCCGAGACGGTGTTCTTCGATTATTGAGTGATTACACCTGTGGGAGCGAGTTTGCTCGCGATAGCGGTGGGTCAGCTTGCATCCATTTTGAATAGCTGCCCTCATCGCGAGCAGGCTCGCTCCCACATGGCTGCGCCACAGGCAACACAAACTGTGGAACGGGGCTGTTACGAAGTGTGTCTAGACTTTGTTAAGTCCCTAACGAGTGAGTAACCCATGGCTATCCCAATCAGTCACTACACCGGCGAAGAACGCAGCAAACGCATCTTCGCCATCGTCGGCGCCTCATCCGGTAACCTGGTCGAATGGTTCGACTTCTACGTCTATGCGTTCTGCGCGATCTATTTCGCGCCGGCGTTTTTTCCGTCGGACAACCCCACGGTGCAACTGGTCAACACCGCGGGCGTGTTCGCCGCCGGATTCCTGATGCGGCCCATCGGTGGCTGGATTTTCGGTCGGGTGGCGGATCGTCACGGGCGCAAGAACTCGATGATGATTTCGGTGCTGATGATGTGCTTCGGCTCGTTACTCATCGCCTGCCTGCCCACTTACAAGGACATCGGCGTCTGGGCGCCAGTGCTGCTGTTGCTCGCGCGTTTGCTGCAAGGCCTGTCGGTGGGCGGCGAATACGGCACCACGGCCACCTACATGAGCGAAGTCGCCCTCAAGGGCCAGCGCGGCTTTTTTGCCTCGTTCCAGTATGTGACGTTGATCGGCGGGCAACTGCTGGCGGTGTCGCTGGTGGTGGTCCTGCAACAGTTCCTCAACGAAGACGAACTGCGCGCCTACGGCTGGCGGATCCCGTTCGCGGTGGGCGCCGTGGCCGCATTGATTTCCTTGTTCCTGCGTCGCTCCCTGAAGGAAACCAGCAGCAAGGAAATGCGCGAGAACAAGGATGCCGGTAGCATCGCCGCGCTGTTTCGCAACCACAAGGCGGCGTTCATCACCGTACTGGGTTACACCGCCGGCGGTTCGCTGATTTTCTACACCTTCACCACTTACATGCAGAAATACCTGGTGAACACCGCCGGCCTGCACGCCAAGACCGCCAGCTACATCATGACCGGCGCGTTGTTCCTCTATATGTGCATGCAGCCGCTGTTCGGCATGCTGGCGGACAAGATCGGCCGACGTAATTCCATGCTCTGGTTCGGTGCCCTGGGTGCGTTGTGCACTGTGCCGATCCTGCTGACTCTCAAAAGCATCAGCAGCCCATTTCTGGCATTTATCCTGATCACGTTGGCGCTGGCGATCGTCAGTTTCTACACCTCCATCAGCGGTCTGGTAAAAGCCGAGATGTTTCCCCCCGAAGTGCGGGCGCTGGGCGTAGGGTTGGCCTACGCGGTGGCGAATGCGATTTTTGGTGGTTCGGCCGAGTGGGTTGCCCTGAGCTTGAAAGCCCAAGGCATGGAAAACGCCTTTTACTGGTATGTCACGGTGATGATGGTGGTGGCGTTCCTGTTCAGCCTGCGCCTGCCCAAGCAACCGGCGTATTTGCACCACGACCTTTGACTCAACTGCGCCGGCCCGTGAGGCCGGCGCTCCCAAGGACTGTTTATGAGCGAACGACCGGGCAATCAGCTGTTCGATGCCTACTTCACCGCCCGCGACATGCGCGAGGTGTTCTGCGATGCGGGCCGGGTCCAGGCCATGCTGGATGTCGAGGCGGCATTGGCTCGGGCCGAGGCGCGGGTGGGGTTGATTCCCCAGCGCGCGGTGGCTCCGATCGAGAATGCCTGTCGTGCCCAGTTGTACGATTTTTCGGCGTTGGGCGAAGCGATTGCCAGCGCCGGCAATTCGGCGATCCCCTTGGTCAAGGCGTTGGGCAAGCGCATCGCCAGCGAGGACGCCGAAGCCGAGCGCTATGTGCACCTGGGCGCTACCAGCCAGGACGTGATGGACAGCGGGCTGGTACTGCAACTGCGCCAAGCCTTGACGCTGATCGAGGACGAGCTGGCGCAACTGGCCGTCACCCTGGCCCGCCAAGCCGAACGTTACGCTGCCACGCCGCTGGCCGGGCGCACCTGGCTGCAGCATGCCACGCCGGTGACACTGGGGATGAAAATCGCCGGTTGGCTGGGGTCGATTACTCGCAGCCGCCAACGTCTGAAAGAGCTCAAGCCGCGCTTGCTGGTGCTGCAATTTGGTGGCGCCTCCGGAACGCTCGCCGCATTGGGTGAGCAGGCCCTGCCCATCGCCGAAGCGTTGGCTGCCGAGCTGCAACTGAGCCTGCCGGAACAGCCGTGGCACACCCAGCGCGATCGTCTGGTGGAGTTCGGTTCGGTGCTGGGTTTGATCGCCGGCAGCTTGGGCAAGTTGGGACGCGACATCAGCCTATTGATGCAAACCGAGGCCGGCGAAGCCTTCGAACCGTCGGCGCCGGGCAAGGGCGGTTCCTCGACCATGCCGCACAAGCGCAATCCGGTGGGCGCGGCGGTGCTGATCGGCGCGGCGACGCGGGTGCCTGGTTTGTTGTCGACGTTGTTCAGCGCCATGCCTCAGGAACATGAGCGCAGCCTGGGCCTGTGGCACGCCGAATGGGAAACCTTGCCGGAGATCTGCTGCCTGGTATCCGGTGCCCTGCAACAGGCGCGGTTGTTGGCTGATGGGCTGGAAGTCGACGCAGCGCGCATGGCCCGCAACCTGGAACTGACCCAGGGGTTGCTGCTGGCCGAAGCGGTGAGCATCGTCCTGGCCCAGCGTGTCGGGCGTGACACTGCGCATCATCTGTTGGAGCAATGTTGCAAGCGCGCGGTGGCCGAGCAACGGCATTTGCGCGCCGTGCTGGGGGATGAACCCCAGGTCACCGCGCAGCTGTCCGCCGCCGAAATCGATCATCTACTCAACCCCGCCCACTACCTCGGCCAGGCCCAGACCTGGGTCGCCCGGGCGGTGGCCGAACACCTTGCCTTGAACGCCTGAAAGGAGATTGTTGTGGGATTCGTCAAACTCGCCGAAGGCGATCTGAATTACCAATTGGACGGGCCGCAAGACGCCCCGGTGCTGGTGCTCTCCAACTCCCTGGGCACCGACCTGCACATGTGGGACCCACAGGTCCCGGCCTTCAGCGAACACTTTCGTGTGTTGCGCTTCGACACCCGCGGCCATGGCCAGTCGCTGGTCACCGAAGGACCGTACAGCATCGAACAACTGGGCCGCGATGTGCTGGCGATGCTTGATCAGTTGAGCATCGACAAGGTGCATTTCTGTGGTTTGTCCATGGGCGGGTTGATCGGCCAATGGCTGGGGATCAATGCCGGTGAGCGGCTACACAAACTGGTGGTGTGCAACACTGCCGCCAAGATCGGCGATCCCTCGGTGTGGAACCCACGCATCGAAACCGTGCTGCGTGATGGCCAGGCCGCGATGGTAGCGTTGCGCGATGCCTCGATTGCCCGTTGGTTTACCCCCGACTTTGCCGAGGCGCAGCCTGCGACGGCGAAAAAAATCACCGACATGCTCGCCGCCACTTCGCCCCAGGGCTACGCGGCCAACTGTGCAGCGGTGCGTGATGCCGATTTTCGCGAGCAACTGTCGTCGATCCGCGTACCGCTGTTGGTGATCGCTGGCACCGAAGACGCCGTGACGCCGCCGTCGGGTGGGCATTTTATCCAGGAGCGGGTCAGCGGTGCCGAGTACGCCGAGTTCTACGCCGCGCACCTGTCCAACGTCCAGGCCGGCGCCGCGTTCAGCGCGCGGGTGCTGGATTTCCTGCTTGATTCTGGCCGCGCCTGAGGAGTTTTCTGTGGACGAGAAACAACGTTACGACGAAGGCATGCAAGTGCGCCGAGCGGTGCTGGGCGATGCCCACGTTGACCGCAGCCTCAATGCCCTGACTGAGTTCAACAGCGAATTCCAGGAGATGATCACCCGTCACGCCTGGGGCGACATCTGGACCCGCCCGGGCCTGCCGCGCCATACCCGCAGCCTGATTACCATTGCCATGCTGATCGGCATGAACCGCAACGAAGAACTCAAACTGCATTTACGCGCCGCCGCCAACAACGGCGTGAGCCGCAGCGAGATCAAGGAAGTGATCATGCAGAGCGCTATCTACTGCGGCATTCCGGCGGCCAACGCTACATTCCACCTGGCTGAGTCGGTGTGGGACGAACTGGGCATCGAATCACGGTCTTAACATCCACCCACAAATCCCCTGTGGGAGCGGGCTTGCTCGCGAAAGCGCTGGGTCAGCTTGCGACGATGTTGAATGTGATGACGTCATCGCGAGCAGGCTCGCTCCCACATTGATCTGGTCACCGGATCTGCATCCACCCCAAAAATCCCCTGTGGGAGCGAGCTTGCTCGCGAAAGCGCTGGGTCATCGTGCATCGATCTTGAATGAGATGACGCCATCGCGAGCAAGCTCGCTCCCACACCGGTACAGCCTCCACCCATGTTGGTTTTTACAGCAAGCTGATCGGATAGCTGACGATCAACCGGTTTTCATCGAACTCATTGGTGCCGTAATCCCGGCGCATCGTCGAGTTACGCCACTTCACATTCAGACTCTTCAGCACACCGCTCTGCACGGTATAAGCCAGCTCACTTTCCCGGCCCCATTCCTTGCCATCGTCAACCGTGGCGGTGTGCACGTTGTCGCCGCTGATATAGCGGTTCATCAGGGTCAGGCCCGGCACGCCGACGGCGGCGAAGTTGAAGTCATGGCGCACTTGCCAGGATTTTTCCTTCGCGTTGTCATAGCTGGAGTTGTAGCTGTCGTTGGCCAGGGTGCCGCCGCTGGTGCCGTTGACGCGCATCCAGGCATCATCGCCGCTGACTTTCTGCAGGCCGACGTAGAAGGTGTTGCCACCGTATTTGGCCGAGAGCAGGGCGAACGCGGTTTTGTTGTCCAGGTCGCCGGCCAGGGCGCTGCCGTCTTCCTTGCCGATGAAGTAGCCAAGGTTGGCGCCCAGGGTCCAGTCGCCGATGGGCTGGCTGTGGGTCAGGTTGAAGTATTGTTGCTGGTAGATGTCGGACAGTTCCGAATACCAGACGCCGACCTGGGTACGCTTTTCGTTGAAGGCATATTCGCCGCCGCCAAAGTTGAAACGGTCGGAGGTGAACGCGCCGCGGCCGTTCATCGACATGTCTTCCATGCTCGCGTCGTTGCGCGGGCTGTTGGCGCGGAACTGGCCGCCGTACAGGGTCAGGCCGCTGATCTCGGTGGAGGTGACCTGGCCGCCGCGGAAGGTTTGTGGCAGGGAACGACCGTCGTCGGAGCGCAGGATCGGTAGCACCGGCATCCACTCACCGACCTTCAGCTCGGTTTTCGACACCTTGGCCTTGAGGGCCACGCCCAGGCGACCGAAATCGTCGGCCGGGCGACCGTCGTCGTGCACGGGCAGCAACTGGGTGCCGGCGGTGCCGCGACCACCATCAAGCTTGACCGAGTACATGCCCAGCACATCGACACCGAAACCGACCGTGCCCTGGGTGAAGCCAGACTTGGCGTCGAGGATGAAACTCTGCGTCCATTCCTCGGCTTTGCCCTGGGTGGCATTCGAGTTGGTGAAGTTGCGGTTGAAGTAGAAGTTGCGCAGGTTCAGCGTGGCTTTGGCATCTTCGACAAACCCCGATTCTGCGGCCAGGACGGGCAGGGCGGTACTGGTCAGGGCTACGGCAATGAGGCTGGGGAACAAGTGCTGTGTGGGTTTCATGGGCGTGTCTCTAATTGTTGTGGGCGAAGCGAGTCGTTGCCGCAACCTTGGGTTGCAGACGGTGCGGTGGATCTGGGCGCTCTGTTGATCAGCCGGACGAAGTAGGGCGTGTGGGCATGGCGTCGAACCTGTTGTTATTGGTTTTGTGCGAGCGATGGTGAAGGGCCGCCTGGGATCGGTTCAATTGCTGTTTGCGGGTTTTGGGCGATTATCGAACGGCAAAAAGGCCGATTGGCTGGATGAAGAACCTGTGGGAGCGAGCTTGCTCGCTCCCACAGAATTTGTGGCCGGTCTGACAGACGCGGCGATTTTTCCGACGAGGTTTTAAGGTTGCTGCTCGGAAGCGGCATCTCTAGCTTGTTCGTGTCGCTGCCCATCCAGCGACCGGGACTGCAAGCCCGCCGAATTTGTTAGGCGCCAGCGCCCGGACCCAACGTTTCGGGCATCCAATTGATGCAGGAGCGCCGTTATGAAAAAACATCACCCTTCTTCGCCGTCAGAGAGCACCTTCCCCTACAACGACCCCGATCCAGACAAGCTCCAAGAGGCCGCAGACCGAGCACTCGATTACCATCTGGGCACCCACCCTGATCCCAAACCCAAAACCTCAACTCAAGTTTTCACTGTCATCGATACCCTCGACACCGAGAGTCTACTGGCGAACCTCAGCGAAACCCTGGCCTCGGCCAGTGCCATGGTCAGCGACCTGGCGTTCGATCTGAAAGGCTCTCGGCGGCATGTCGCACTAGGTGTGGCACAGATGATTGAATTGAGTGAGTTGTTGGCCAATCGAGCGCTGGATATCGTCGACCCGCGTTAACCCAGTCGCTGTTAAAACACGCACAAACAAAAAGCCCACCTTTCGGTGGGCTTCATGTTCAGCGTTCAAGCATCTATCAGAACAGCTTCGTCTCTGGCGCTTCTTCTTTCACCGGTTCGTTCTTACCGGTATCGGCATTCCAGCCGCCCCCCAGTGCCTTATACAAATTGACCTCGCTGGTCAATTGCGAAAGGCGGTCGGTGATCAGCGATTGTTGGGCGCTGAACAGCTGGCGTTGGGCGTCGAGGAAGGTCAGGTTGCTGTCGACGCCGATGCGGTAGCGGCGCTCGGCCAGGCGGTAGTAGTCCTGGTTGGAGGCAACGTAGGCGGTCTGGGCCTGCAACTGTTCGTTGTAGGTCCGGCGTGCGGCCAGGCCGTCGGAGACTTCCTGGAATGCCGTCTGAATGGCCTTCTCGTAATTGGCGACGTTGATGTCTTTCTGGATTTTGGCGTAATCCAGGCTCGCCCGCAGGCTGCCGGCGTTGAAGATCGGCAGGTTGATTTGCGGGGCGAAGGTCCAGGTGCCCGAGCCGCCCTTGAACAGGCCGGACAGGTCCGGGCTCAAGGTGCCGGCGTTGGCCGTCAGGCTGATGCTCGGGAAGAACGCGGCCCGCGCGGCGCCGATGTTGGCGTTGGCGGCCAGCAGGTTGCGTTCGGCCTGGAGGATGTCCGGACGACGTTGCAGCAGGTCAGATGGCAACCCGGCCGGTACTTCGCTGAGCAGGTCATCGCTGAGCGGTTTTGTGTTCAGGTTGGCCGGCAGGTTGGTGCCCAGCAGCAGGGTCAGGCTGTTTTCATCCTGGGCGACCTGGCGGGTGTAGCGCGCCAATTGCACGCGGGCGTTTTCTACCGCCGTGCGCGCCTGGCTCAGGTCCAGGGCCGAGGCCACGCCGACCTCGGCGCTGCGCGAGGTCAGCTTGAGGCTTTGGTCGTAGGCTCCCAGGGTTTCCTGGGTCAGCTTGAGCAGTTCCTTGTCGGCCTGCCAGGTCAGGTAGGCGTTGGCCACGTTGGCCACCAGGCTGATCTGGGTGCTACGGCGGGCTTCTTCGGTGGCGAAGTAGCTTTGCAGCGCTTGTTCGCTCAGGCTGCGAACCCGGCCGAACAGGTCCAGCTCGTAGGAACTGATGCCCAGGGTGGCCGAGTAGGAGCTGCTGATGGCTGCTTCACCGGTTTGCGACGCGCGCGCCGGCACCCGCTGACGGCTGGCCGAACCGGTGGCCGAGACCGCCGGGAACAGGTCCGCCCGCTGGATGCGGTATTGCGCGGCGTAGGCATCGATGTTCAGCGCCGCGACCCGCAGGTCGCGGTTGTTTTCCAGGGCGACCTGGATCAGCTGTTGCAGTGCCGGATCATGGAAAAACTGTTTCCAGCCCTGCTCGGCGGCGGCCTGGCCCGGGGCCTTGGCCGCTTCGTAGGCCGGGCCTTGCGGGTATTGCGCCGCGACCGGTGTTTCGGGCCGCTGATAATCGGGGATCAGCGAGCAACCGCTGAGCACGATGGCGGCGATGGTCAGGGAAAGGAGCGACTTGCTCATTGGCCAGCCTCTTTAGAAGTTTCAGAAGTGTCATCCTGGTCGGCATTTTTGCGGCGGCCAATCGACGACACGGTCACGAAGAACAACGGTACCCAGAAAATAGCCAGGATCGTAGCGGTCAACATGCCGCCGATCACGCCCGTACCGATGGCGTGCTGGCTGCCCGAGCCGGCACCGGTGGAAATCGCCAGTGGGACCACGCCGAGGATGAACGCCAGGGAGGTCATGATGATCGGTCGCAAACGCATCCTACAGGCTTCGATGGCGGCTTCCGCCAGGGTGCGGCCCTGTTCGTGGAGTTCCTTGGCGAATTCCACGATCAGGATGGCGTTTTTCGCCGCCAAACCGATGGTCGTCAACAAGCCCACCTGGAAGTACACGTCGTTCGACAAGCCGCGCAGGCTGGTTGCCATCAGGGCACCAATAATGCCCAACGGCACCACGAGCATGACCGCGATCGGAATCGACCAGCTTTCATACAGCGCCGCCAGACACAGGAACACCATCAACAGCGACAGGGCATACAACGCTGGCGCCTGGGAGCCCGAGAGACGTTCCTCGTAGGACAAGCCCGTCCAGGAAATACCGACACCGGCCGGCAGCTTCTTGGCGATGGCCTCGACTTCGGCCATGGCTTCACCCGTGGAGTAGCCAGGCGCCGGGGTGCCGAGGATTTCCATGGCTTCCACGCCGTTGTAACGGGCCAGTTTCGGCGAGCCGTAGACCCACTCACCCTTGGCAAACGCAGTGAACGGCACCATGGTTCCGGCACTGTTGCGCACGTACCACTTCTTCAGGTCTTCGGGGCTCATGCGGGCACCGGGTTGACCCTGCACGTACACTTTCTTCACCCGACCGCGGTCGATGAAGTCGTTCACGTAGCTACTGCCCAGGGCAATCGACAGGGTGTTGTTGATGTCTGACAAGGTGATGCCCAGCGCGCTGGCCTTCTCGTCATCGATTTCCAACTGGTATTGCGGCTCATCATTCAGGCCATTCGGACGTACCTGCGAGAGGATCTTGCTCTGCGCGGCCATGCCCAGGAACTGATTGCGGGCTTCCATCAACTTGTCGTGGCCGATGCCGGCGCGGTCCTGCAGGAACACGTCGAAACCAGTGGCGTTACCCAACTCCAGTACCGCGGGTGGAGCAAAGGCGAACACCATCGCGTCACGGAAGGCGAAGAAGTGCTGCTGGGCACGCGCCGCGAGCTTGAACACGCTGTTGTCGGCGTTACGCTCGTCCCACGGCCTAAGCATGATGAATGCCATGCCGGAGCTCTGGCCACGACCGGCGAAGTTGAAGCCGGTCACGGTGAACACCGAGGCCACGGCATCGCCCTCACCGCCGTCCTTGCTCGGACGCAGCAGGTACTCACGCATCTTGTCCACTACCACCTGGGTGCGCTCGGCACTGGAGCCGGCCGGCGTCTGCACCTGGGCAAACAGTACACCTTGGTCTTCTTCGGGTAGGAACGCTGTCGGGATGCGGGTGAACAGCCAGACCATGCCAACCACGATAATCACGTAGGCCAGCAGGTACGGGGCCTTGTGCTTGAGCATATTGCCCACGCCGCGCTCGTAGCTTCTTACGCTACGGTCAAAATTGCGGTTGAACCAGCCGAAGAAACCGCGCTTGGGTGTCCCGTGCTCGCCTTTGGGAATCGCCTTGAGCATGGTGGCGCACAACGCCGGGGTGAAGATCAAGGCCACCATGACCGACAAGGCCATGGCCGAGACGATGGTGATGGAGAACTGCTTGTAGATCACGCCGGTGGAGCCGCTGAAGAACGCCATCGGCAGCAGTACCGCCGAGAGCACCAGGGCGATACCCACCAGGGCGCCCTGGATCTGGCCCATGGATTTCTTGGTGGCTTCCTTGGGCGAGAGGCCTTCTTCGCTCATCACCCGTTCGACGTTTTCCACCACGACGATGGCGTCGTCCACCAGCAAGCCGATGGCCAGCACCATGCCGAACATGGTCAGGGTGTTGATGCTGAAGCCGAACGCCGCGAGGATCCCGAAGGTACCGAGCAGTACCACCGGCACGGTCATCGTGGTGATGATGGTGGCGCGGAAATTCTGCAGGAACAGGAACATCACCAGGAACACCAGCACGACCGCTTCGACCAGGGTTTCAACCACACCTTTGATCGATTCGCTCACCACTGGCGTGGTGTCGTACGGGAATACCACTTCCATGCCTTGCGGGAAGAACGGCTTGAGGTCGTCGATGGTCTTGCGCAGGGCCTTGGCTGTGTCGAGGGCGTTGGCGCCGTTGGCCAGTTTTACCGCCAGGCCCGAGGCCGGGGCACCGTTGAACTGGGCGCTGACGCTGTAGTTTTCACCACCCAAGCCGACATCGGCAACGTCACCGACGCGCACTTGCGAGCCGTCCGAGTTGACCTTGAGCAGGATCGCCTTGAATTGCTCGGCGGTCTGCAACCGAGTCTTGCCGATGATGGTGGCGTTCAGTTGCTGGCCGGGCAGGGCGGGCAGGCCGCCGAGCTGGCCGGACGAGACCTGGACGTTCTGCGCGGAGATGGCGTTTTTCACGTCCACCGGCGTCAGGTTGAAGTTGTTCAGCTTGGCCGGGTCGAGCCAGATCCGCATCGCGTACTGCGCACCGAAGACCTGGAAGTCACCGACACCGGCGGTACGCGAGATCGGGTCCTGCAGGTTGGACACGATGTAGTTGGCCAAGTCGTCCTTGGTCATGCTGCCGTCGCGCGACACCACGCCGATCACCATCAGGAAGTTCTTCACTGACTTGGTTACGCGGATACCCTGCTGCTGCACTTCTTGCGGCAGCAGCGGGGTGGCCAGGTTCAGCTTGTTCTGGACCTGGACTTGCGCGGTATCGGAGCTGGTGCCCTGCTCGAAGGTCGCGGTGATGGTCATGCTGCCGTCGGAGTTACTTTCCGAGGACACATAACGCAGGTTGTCGATACCGTTGAGCTGTTGCTCGATGACTTGCACCACGGTGTCCTGCACGGTTTGTGCGGATGCACCTGGGTAGGTCACCTGGATCGCAATGGCCGGTGGCGCGATGCTCGGGTACTGGTTGATCGGCAATTTGAGGATCGATAGAGCCCCGACCAGCATGATCACCAGGGCAATCACCCAAGCGAAAATCGGACGGTCGATAAAAAATTTCGACATGGTTTACTCCCCTTTGCCGCCGGCTGCTTTATCAGCTGCCTGAGCGGGGGCCGGGTTCTTGGCATCGACATTGGTGGCTTCGGTGGCTTTGACTTCCACCCCGGGCCGTACGTATTGCAACCCTTCGGTGATCAGGCGGTCGCCGGCCTTGAGCCCGTCTTCGATCAGCCACTGGCTGCCGACGGTGCGGCTGGCCTTGAGCTGACGCAGCTCGACCTTGTTGTCCGGGCCTACCACCAGGGCAGTCGGCATGCCTTTGAGGTCGCGGGTCACGCCTTGTTGCGGGGCGAGGATCGCCGCGCTGTTCACGCCAGCCTGCAGTTGTGCGTGGACGAACATGCCCGGCAACAGCGTGTGGTCCGGGTTCGGGAACACGGCGCGCAAGGTCACGGAACCGGTGGTCTGGTCGACCGACACCTCAGAGAATTCCAGTTTGCCTTCGTGTGGGTACTGGCTGCCGTCTTCCAGGGTCAGCTTGACCATGGCGGCATTGTCGCCGGCCTTCTGCAGACGACCGCTTTGCAGCTCGCGGCGCAGTTGCAGCAACTCGACCGAACTCTGCGTCACATCGACGTAGATCGGGTCCAGTTGCTGGATGGTCGCCAGGGCGTCGGTCTGACCGTTGCTTACCAAGGCGCCCTCGGTTACCGAGGAACGACCGATACGGCCGGAGATCGGCGCGTAGACCTTGGTGTAGCGCACATTGATCTGGGCAGTCTGCAGATTGGCTTCCGACTCCAGGCGATTGGCCACGGCGGTGTCGTATTCCTGGCGGCTGACGGCTTGTTCGTCCACCAATTGCTTGTAGCGATCGGCAATCGATTTGGTGGAGCGCAGGTTGGCCTCGGCGCTCTTGAGACTCGCTTCATAGACGGCTGGGTCGATCTGGTACAGCTGCTGGCCGGCCTTGACGTCGGCACCTTCCTTGAACAGGCGCTTGAGAATGATGCCATTGACCTGTGGACGAACTTCCGCGACACGGAACGCGCTGGTGCGTCCTGGAAGCTCCGAGGTCAGGGTGAAGGGCTGGGTCTTGAGCGTTACGACGCCGACCTGAGGAGGGGGAGGAGCAGGTGCAGCCTCTTCCTTTTTGCATCCGCTGAGCAGCGATGCCAGGGCGATGGCGGTAACCAGAGCGGTAACAGCTGGCTTGAATTGCATGGAAATCCTCGGGTCCAGGCGCGCAACAGGCGCACTCGAAAGGTGGAAAGTGAAAAAAGAGCGAGATACGCAATTAGTAGGATGCTAAGAAATATACTTACGTACATGGTTGTTTGTAAACAGCCAGATTGCGTACCATCTGTATTTACAAAAGCCTGACAAAGGCATCCGGAGGTCGGGACGCGTTTCGAGAAGCGCCGCCTCATATTCGCTCAGCTGATCCCTACGCATTGCTGATTCATCCTGATTGAGGTGTTCATTGCCATGGTCCGTCGTACCAAAGAGGAAGCCCTGGAGACGCGCAGCCAGATACTCGAAGCGGCCGAGAAAGCCTTTTTCGAGCGAGGCGTGGCGCGCACGACGCTGGCCGATATCGCAACATTGGCCGGTGTGACGCGTGGCGCCATCTATTGGCATTTCAGCAACAAGGCCGATCTGCTCCAGGCCATGCTCGACACCTTGCACGAGCCCCTTGATGAACTGGCCCGTGCCAGTGAAAGAGAAGAAGAGCTTGATCCGCTGGGCTGTATTCGCAAACTGCTGGTCCAGTTGTTCCGGCAGGTGGCCCTGGACCCGAAAACCCGCCGCATTAATGAGATTCTGTTCCATAAGTGCGAATTCACCGATGAAATGTGCGATCTGCGCCAGCAGCGGCGCGAGGTCAGCCTGGACTGCAATGTGCGTATTGCGCTGTCGTTGCGCAACGCGATAAATCGCGGCCAGTTGCCGGACGATCTGGACCCTGAAAAGGCTGCGATCGCTATTCATGCTTATATCGACGGCATTTTGTATCAGTGGCTACTGGCCCCTGAAAGCTTCGCCCTGGCCGGTGAGGCCGAGCGCTGGGTGGAAGTCGGGCTGGATATGCTGCGCTTGAGCCCCAACCTGCGCAAATGAAACAAAATGCGTAATTGCGTCGGTTTGTGTCAATAGCTGTGGACCAAGGTTGCTTTTATAAACTGACGTCGCCTTGGTTGATAGGGAATCGGTGGCGAATTTTGTAGGTGATTTGTTTCGCACTTGTGAACGTGTATGAACAGACCGTCCAAGCGGGTCGCTGGATGCCCCGTCAGATAAACCTGACGGGGCCACATTTCAAGCCAGCGTGATTTCCACGGTGAACCCATAGGGTTCATCATTCGCCGCGCGAGTGATTCGGGTCGAGCACTTGATTGGCGTGGCGCCTATAGAGGTCACTTTGTTTGTCCGGACGGGTGTCAGCGTCGACGAAATCACTCCGAAAGACGTGTTGACACGCAAACCGAAGTTAAAGACGAAGCCGCAATCCTTGTCGCCAAATACAATGAAGTTTTTGTACATGTCCTTGCTGCGGCTGCCCAGTTGTCTGGAGTACTTGAAGTCGAGTTTGAAGGCCAGGATGTCCCAAGGAATAACACTCAAGAAGTCTCGTTCGTCGGCGTCCAGGTCGATATCGTTTTCACCCACGGCAAATGCCCGATTGGTATGGTTGATTAACTTTACGATAAGACGGGTGCGGTTCGGGTTAATGCTTTCTTGCTGCCACGCTTGAATCTGCTGATTGGCGTCGTCGTTCAGTTTTGCTTGTTTCATCAAGGCGTTGAGGATCTCGGTGTGTTCTTTCGTGTCCAGCGACTCAATGTATTTATACAAAACATCCGGCGCTGCATAGTTGAACTGTGAAAGTGTCTTTTCGTAAAAACGCTTATCGTCTTTATTGCGGGTTTCGGCTGGGTTTGTCATGTTGAATTCCTTTTCAATAGGGCGCTATCAGAGTTTGATCGACCAGGCTGTTTGGCTTTGTCGTCAGGCTGAATATGAGCATTGAAGTGAGCGATTAGAAAGTTCTGATAGTTGACCGAATATTTAAAGGCATAAAAAAGCCCTGGCTCTTTCGAGGCAGGGCTGGGTTATTTCAGTCAATGATCAGAGTACGGGGTAATCAATGTATCCCACGGGGCCTTTGCCATAAAACGTTTCGGGATGTGCCTCGTTCAGTGGCGCGTCGGCTTTCAAGCGTGCCGGCAGGTCCGGATTGGCAATGAACGGCACGCCGAAGGCGACGGCATCGGCCTTGCCCTCGGCCAGCCAGGCGTTGGCACTGTCCTTGGTGAAACGTTCGTTGGCAATGTACGGGCCGCCGAAGGCTTGCTTGAGTTGCGGGCCGATGCTGTCTTCGCCTTCCTTCTCGCGGGAGCAGATGAAAGCGATGCCGCGCTTGCCCAACTCGCGGGCCACGTAGCTGAAGGTTTCCAGGCGGTTCTCGTCGCCCATGTCATGGGAGTCGGCGCGTGGTGCCAAGTGCATGCCAACCCGGCCGGCGCCCCAGACTTCGATGACGGCGTCGGTCACTTCCAGCATCAGGCGGGCACGGTTTTCCAGGGAACCACCGTATTGGTCGGTGCGCTGGTTGGTGCTGCTTTGCAGGAACTGATCGAGCAGATAGCCATTGGCACCGTGGATCTCCACACCGTCGAAACCGGCGGCCTTGGCGTTTTCGGCTCCTACGCGATAAGCGTCGATGATGTCGGCGATCTCAGCAGTTTCCAGCGCGCGCGGCGTCGGGTAGTCGGCCAGCGGACGCACCAGGCTCACGTGGCCTTTGGGCTGGATGGCACTCGGCGCCACAGGCATTTCACCGTTCAGGTACGAGGGGTGGGAGATCCGGCCTACGTGCCACAGTTGCAGGAAGATCTTGCCGCCGGCGCCGTGGATCGCCTTGGTGACGTTGGCCCAGCCGCGTACCTGGTCGTTGGACCAGATACCGGGAGTGTCCGGGTAGCCCACCCCCATCGGCGTGACGGAGGTCGCCTCGCTGAGAATCAGGCCAGCGGAAGCGCGTTGCACGTAGTACTCGGCCATCAACGCGTTAGGCACGCGACCGGCGTCAGCGCGGCAGCGAGTGAGTGGAGCCATGATGATGCGGTTTTTCAGTTCGATGTCGCCAAGTGTGATCGGATCGAAAATAGTCGTCATGAATTACAGCCTCGTCAGAATCAGGGAGTGGTTAAAAGTCAGTGAGTCGCCGGTGCCAGGTCGGCGTTGCCGCCCTGGCGAAAAGTGATCAGGGTAACCAGCAGCGCCAGCACGGCCAGCGCGCCGGCGGCCAGGGGCACGGAGGTCAGGCCCAGACCTTGGTCGATGACGCTGCCGCCGACCCAGGCGCCCAAGGCGTTGCCGATGTTGAAGGCGCCGATGTTCAGGGTGGACACCAGGTTGGGCGCGGCTTTGCCGAAGGTCACCACGTTGACTTGCAGGGCCGGCACGGCGGCGAAGCAGGCAGTGGCCCAGAGAAACAGGGTGATTTCGCTGGGAATCAGCGCGGCGCTGGTCCAACTCAGCACGGTGGACACCACGGCCATGGTGACGAAGACGCCCATCAGCGTGTTCGCCAGGCTCTTGTCCGCAAGCTTGCCGCCGATGATATTGCCCAGGGTCAGGCCCAGGCCGATCAGCACCAATGTCCAGGTCACGCCACGGGGCGACACGCCGGTGACTTCACCCAGCAGCGGGGCGACGTAGGTGAACAGGGTGAACACCGAGGCGGAGAACAGCGCGGTCATGCTCAGGGACAACCACAGCCCTGCGCCCTTGAGGGCTACCAGTTCCGAACGCATGTCGAGTTTTTCTTCATCGCGCTTGGCCGGCAGGAAACGGATCAGGCCGATCAGGGCAATGATGCCGATGACGGTCACGGCCCAGAAAGTCGAGCGCCAGCCGGCTTCCTGACCCAACGCGGTGCCCAGCGGTACGCCGAGCACGTTGGCCAGGGTCAGGCCGGTGAACATCAGGGCCACGGCTGAGGCGCGCTTGTTGGGTGCCACCAGGCCGGCGGCCACCACCGAACCGATGCCGAAGAACGCGCCGTGGCACAGGGCGGTGACGACCCGGGCGAACATCAGTACGTTGTAGTCGCTGGCGATGGCGCAAAGCAGGTTGCCGACGATGAAAATCCCCATCAGCGCCACCAGGGCGGCCTTGCGCGGCAGTCGCGCGGTGGCCAGGGCCATGAACGGCGCACCGATGGCCACGCCCAAGGCGTATCCGGTCACCAGCCAACCGGCGCCCGGAATCGACACGCCCAGGTCGGCCGCCACATCGGGCAGCAGACCCATGATGACGAACTCGGTGGTGCCGATGGCGAAGGCGCTCAGGGCCAGGATGAGGAGTGAGAGGGGCATGATGGAGTCCTTGTCAGGTCAGAGCTCTTGGCTCATTTGCTTGAGGAATTGCTGGATCACTTCCTCGTTGCGTTTGAAAAAATGCCATTGACCGACCTTCTGGCTGGTGATCAGCCCCGCCCGTTGCAACACCGCCAAATGCGCAGACACCGTGGATTGCGACAGGCCGCAACGCTGGTCGATCTGTCCGGCGCAAATGCCGAATTCGTGGTTGTGCAGTTGTTCGGGAAACTGGACCTTGGGGTCTTTGAGCCAGTTGAGGATGTCTCGCCGTACTGGGTGTGCCAGGGCTTTTATTATTTCGTCGAGGTCAAGGGTCATTGGGGGCAGCTCGTGATGAGTAAAACGCTATATCGCGATGAGGCGAACCTTAAATCGTTATTTCGCGATATACAAATATGGATTCGATCTGAGAGGCGAACAAATCGCTATATCGGGTTATAACGATATGGGCGTGGCGGTGCTAAGCTGCCTGCCATGAATTATCTCGCGCACCTGCACCTCGGCGGCCCTGGCCGGGAACAACTGCTTGGCAGCCTCTATGGCGATTTCGTCAAAGGGCCGCTGCAAGGGCAATACGATCCGCAGATCGAAGCGGCGATAGCCCTGCATCGACGCATCGACATGTACACCGACCGCCATCCCTTGGTGGACAATGCCCTGTCGCGGTTTTCCACGGTGCGCCGGCGCTATGCCGGGATCGTGCTCGATGTGTTTTTCGACCATTGCCTGGCCCGGGATTGGAGGTTGTACGGCGATGGTCCGCTGGTGGATTTCACTTCTCGCGTGTATCAGGTGCTGACCAGTGAGCCACAGCTGCCGGGGCGCCTGGCGCAGATCGCGCCCTATATGGCGGCGGATGATTGGCTGGGTTCCTATCGGGAATTCGAGGTGCTTGGGCAGGTGCTTCGGGGAATCTCCAGACGCCTGTCCCGGCCAGAAGAACTGGCGGGAGCGATGCAGGAGTTGATCAGGCTCTATGAGCCGTTGAGCGAAGATTTCCGGCTGTTCTACCCACAGCTTCAGGATTTTGCTCAAAGCCAAGTCACGCCGCAGGACTAATTGTGGGAGCGAGCTTGCTCGCTCCCACAAGAGATTGCACAAGGTTGTCCGGATCAGGCCGCAATGGCAGCAGGCCGCATTGGGGCTTGCTGTTTCTCCGGGATCTCGCCGAACAATGCCTTGTGCACCGCCTGTTGCGCCTGGAATGCCAGGGCCGCACGTTCCTGGCCGTGGCAGGCGATCGGTTGCAGCAGGTGAATGTGCACATCGCCCCGATCATTGGCAAACAGGCGCATCAGATGCGACAGCAAGTCGTCATCGCCAATGAACGGTGCCAGCGAGTCCGGTTCGCCATTGCGCAGGTAACGGATCGCCACCGGCTGCAACGCCACTTCGGCATCGATGGCAGCTGACAACAGGCGACCATGGAAGGTGCGCAACGAACGGCCATCGGTGGTGGTCCCTTCGGGGAACATCAGCAGCGGATGAGCCTGTTCCAGGTGGCGGCTCATCTGTTTGCGGATCAACTGGCTGTCACCCGAACCGCGCCGGATAAACAGGCTGCCGGCCTTGGCGGCCAGCCATCCGGCCACGGGCCAGGTGCGCACTTCGGCCTTGGACAGGAACGACAGCGGGGTGAGCATGCCCAGCAACGGGATGTCGGTCCAGGACACATGGTTGCTGACCCACAGCATCGGAAGTTGCGGCAACTGGCCATGAACCGTCACGGAAAAAGGCAGGGCATGGCTCAACCGCGCCATGAAGAACCGTGACCAGCGTTGGCGACGCACCATGGAGTTGGCAATCCCCAGGCGTTCGAACAACCCGAACAGGCAAGCCATGCTCAGGCCCAGCGCTACCACCAGCAACACTCGCGCGATTCGCGCGTACACCCGCAGCCGGCTCATCAGACCGCTGCCTTGAAGTGGCGGGCGTAGCGCGGGCAGAGTTCGTCGCGCTTGAGCAGGATGAACACGTCGGCCACCTGGAAGTCTTCGTCCCAGCACGGCTCACCGCAAATCTTCGCGCCCAGGCGCATATAGGCCTTGAGCAGCGGTGGCATCTCGGCGATGACGTTGGAGGGGACGTCCAGGTTCGGCAACGGTTTTTTCGGCACGGCTTGCAGGTGTTCGGTGCACAGGTAGCGTTCGCGCAGGCGCTGCATGATCGCCTGGGCCTGGATGCCGCCATCCTGCATCGGAATGCTCGCGCAACCCATCAGGTAGCTGTAGCCGCCTTCGTTCAGGACTTCGGCCAGCTCGCCCCACAGTACGGCGATGGTGCCGCCGTTGCGGTAGGCCGGGTCGACGCAGGTACGGCCGATTTCCAGGATCGGGCCCTTGAGATGGACCAGGCCGTGGAGGCTGAATTCTTCTTCACTGTAGAACCGGCCCAGGCTGCTGGCGGCCTGGTGGTCGAGCAGGCGGGTGGTCGCCACGAGACGGCCGGTGTTCAGGTCGCGTACGCCGATGTGGGCGCAGTGAACATCATAATCATCCATGTCCAGACCCACTTCCGCGCCTTTGAGCTTGGCGTTGAATTCGCCGCTGAAGACGTTGAAGCGCAGGGCCTGGGCTTCTTGCAAGGCCGTGGCGCCGATCAGGCGTTCGGCTTGCAGGCGGCGTTCATTGCCGGTGTCGCTGATGCGGGCGATCTGAGTCATAGCGAATCTCCGTGGGCTGTTCAGTTGCAGCCAATCGACTTTCTTTATGCAGCCATGTTGTGCAAAGTCAGGCTATGTAGCCCCGGTGTCATCGCCATGAAGCTTTGGTGATGCTTATATGACAGCCCTCGAGGAGCCTCTTATGCCCTGGCAAACCCTGATCGAACGTGGTGAGCGCCTGCCCGCCCAGTCGGACCTGGCTGAGGGTTATGCGACCTTGTTGCAGCGCCTGGGGCCGGTCACACCATTCGAGCTGGCCGTGGCCGGGGGGCGGTTGATGGCAACGCCGGGGCTGGCGTTCCTGGTGGGGTATCAGGCGGCACTGCGGGTGCTGTGGCCGAGTGCGCCGCAGAGCCTTGGCGCCTTGTGTGCCACCGAACAACGCAGCCTGCGCCCGGCGGACATGCAGACCCGCCTCAGTGATTTGCGCCTGAGCGGGCGCAAGGATTTCGTCACCGCCGGCGATGCTGCCGAATGGCTGTTGATCGCCGCCCGTAGTGAGGCACCCGGTGAAGCGCCACGGCTGAACCTGGCGGTGGCCTACCCCGGCGAGCCTGGCGTGACCCTGGAAAAGCTCCCGGCCATTGCCCTGATGCCGGACATCAGCCATGGCCGCGTACTGCTAGACGGTGCGCTGTGCGAATTGCTGGCGGGCGACGGTTGGGATGCGTATGTCAAACCGTTCCGCACCCTGGAAGACCTTTACGTACTCAGCGCCATGACCGCCTGGTTGTATGGCGTGGGGCAGGAATGTGGCTGGCCGCAGCCTTTGCAGTTGCGCCTGCTGGCGTTGCTGGCAGGCTGCGCCGAGGTGAGCCGTCACAACCCGTCCAGTGCTGCCGGGCATGTCCTGCTGGGTGGGTTGTTCGCCCAGTTTGAAGGGCTCGCTGGCGAGCTGAATGACGCACTGGCTGCCGGGCCTGCAACGTGGCGCGAGATGTGGACGCGGGACAAGGCAGTGATGGAGATGGCGGCGGGCGCGCGGGCCAAGCGGTTGGCCAAGGCGCTGGAATCTTCACTGGTTTGAAGGCCTCATCGCGAGCAAGCTCGCTCCCACACGGGATCTCTGTCGCACATGAGTCCGTTGTGGGAGCGAGCTTGCTCGCGATGAGGCCCTTATAAACGGCGCAAATATCGAAACTGTCATCAAGTCTGACTAGGCTCAGCAAGTTCAACCCTTCGAGCCCCAAGCATGTTCAAAGGCTGGTTCCTGATCCCGCTCCTGCTGCTCACCCTGAATGTCCACGCTGAAGATTGGCCCGGCGAGCAATGGCCAACCGGTCCGCGCCCCACCGGGCCGGCCATCGAAGCCCTGGAGCGATACGCCTTCCCTCCCCGGGACGATGTCACCCGGCAAGGCATCCGCACTGACGCGCTGTTGGTGATCCAGGACGGTCGGCTGGTCTATGAACGCTACGCCGGGCCGACCTCTGCCGACACCCCGCACCTGACCTGGTCCGTCAGCAAAAGCCTGATGGCGACGGTGTTTGGCGTGGCCTATGGTCAAAAGCTGTTTGGCCTGCAGGAGCCGGCGGCCAAATACTACCCGGCGCTGAGCAAGCACCCGGACATGACCCTCGCCGATCTTTTTCACTGGGCCTCGGGCCTGGATTGGCAAGAGGACTACGAATACGCGCCGCTCAACTCCTCGGTGGTGGCGATGCTGTATACCCGGGGCCGCCACGACATGGCGGCGTTCACCGCGCAGCATGAAGACTTCAGCCCGCCGGGGCAGGCGTTTCGTTACTCCAGCGGCGACAGCAACCTGCTGGCCGCGGCGCTGAAAAACATCGTCGGCCCGGCGCGCTATCCCGATTACCCCTGGACGGCCCTGTTCGACCCCTTGGGCATTCGCCACGCCATCTGGGAAACCGACGCCAGCGGCACGTTCGTCGGTTCGTCCTATGCCTACCTCACGGCGCGGGACCTGGCGCGTGTCGGGTTGTTGATGCAACGGGACGGTCGCTGGGGGGAACGGCAGTTGATCCCCAAGGATTGGGTCGCCTTCAATCGCCAGCCCTTCGCCCGCTTCCAGGCCGGCCAGGACGAGGCCGTACCCGGAGGGCATTGGTGGCTCAACCGCGCCGTCGACCCGGCGATCCGCCCCTGGCCCGATGCGCCAACGGATACATTCGCCGCGTTGGGCCATTGGGGCCAAGTGTTGTACATCATCCCCAGCGCCAGGCTGGTGATCGTGCGCTACGGCGATGACCGTGACGGCAGCTACCGCCACAATGAACTGCTCAAGCGAGTCATGGCGGTGTTCGCCGGGGCGGTGCAGCCATGAGACGCAAACTGTTGCTCACTCTGGCGTTGGCGCTTCTCATCGCTCTGCTGGGTTGGGTCTGGCTTGAACGGGTGGCGCTGCGGGCCTTTCCCGACATCATCAGTGCCTACACCGCCAAGGAGTACTGCTCGTGCCGTTACGTGATGGAGCAACCGGCTGATTATTGCCGTGGCTATGTGAAGCAGTCGGTGCCCATCAGTGACTTTCTCGATACCCCCGAAGCGAAGCGCGTCACCGTCAGCGGGTTGGGGCGTAGCAGCAGCGCGCGGTGGATGGGGGCGCGGCAGGGGTGTCGGTTGGAGTAAGGCCGGACCCCGATTCTATTGTGGGAGCAAGGCTTGCCCCCTCACCACAGGTTCCCTGTATTTCTGAGCAGTTGTTGAAACGGACAGTTTGCAAGCGCTCTCGGCGCGGTTAAGGTTCGCCACAGGTTTATCTGCCCTCCGAGTGTGTATGTTCAAGCGGTCCTTCTCTCACGCTGTCGCGACTTTGCTGCTGGCTTGCGCCGCATTGCCGGCCCAGGCCGATTGGTACCTGGACGGTGAATCGTCGCGGCTGTCGTTCATCAGTAGCAAAAACGGCAATGTCTCCGAAGTCCAGCGCTTCCTGGTGCTTCATGGCCAAGTCCAGCCCAACGGATTGGCCCGCCTGGAAGTGGAGCTGGACTCCATCAACAGTGGCATTCCCCTGCGGGACGAACGCATGCGCGCCGAGCTGTTCGAGATCAAGCAATTTGCCGAAGCCACCATCACTGCACAAATCGACCTGGTGCCGATCCAGGACCTGGCCAACGGAGCGCAGTTGGAATTGCGCCTGCCGCTGACGGTGAACCTGCACGGCAAGCAGCATGAATACAACGTTGAACTGCTGGCGACACGCCTTGATGAACGACGCTTCCAAGTGGTGACCCTCGAGCCGCTGGTGCTCAACGCCGCGGATTTCGACTTGGCGCCGGGCCTGGAGAAGCTGCGTAACCTGGCTGGGTTGTCGGCCATCAGTCTGTCGGTGCCGGTGAATGCGGTACTGATTTTTACGGCGCGCTGACATGAGCGGCCCGGTATTTCCCTGGCGTGAAGGCAATCGCTTCGAACTATTGATCGACGGCCCGCAGTTCTTTCCGCGCATGCTGGTGGAAATCGCCCGTGCCCAGGAACAGGTCGAACTGGAACTGTACCTGGTGGAGGCGGGGGCCTGCGCCGAGGCGATGGTCCAGGCCCTGGTCCAGGCCTCCGAGCGTGGGGTACGGGTGCGCTGTCTGTTCGATGACTACGGCAGCCTGGCGTTTACCCTTGGCTTGCGTAACCGCCTGATCGAGGCTGGCGTCGAACTGCGTTTCTACAATCGCTTGAGCTGGCGCCGCTGGGTACGCAACCTCTACCGCGACCACCGCAAGTTGTTGTTGGTGGATCAGCGTCTGGCAGTGGTTGGTGGCACGGGTGTGACCGATGAATTCTGGAACCCCCTCGATGACCACTGTGAGTGGCACGAAGTGATGGTGGAGATCGTTGGCCCGCTGGTGCTCGACTGGCAATTACTGTTCGATCGCCAATGGCTCGCCAACCGTCATCGCCGTGCCTGGAAACCGGCCTCCAACTTTGGTTTGCCGCGCTTGCCCCGCGTGCCTCCAATGGGCGAGGGCATGGGCCGGGTGGCGTATGCCGACGCCCGCCAGCATCGCGATATTCTGCAATCGTTGTCTCGGGCGTTGAACAGTGGTCAGAAGCGGATCTGGATGGCGACGCCGTATTTCCTGCCGACCTGGAACGTGCGCCGTTCCTTGCGCAAAGCCGCTGCCCGCGGTATTGACGTGCGCCTGTTGCTGACCGGCCCGCGCACCGACCACCCCTCCGTGCGCTACGCCGGGCACCGTTACTACCCTCGACTGCTCAAGGCCGGGGTGAAAATATTCGAATACCAGCCATGTTTCCTGCACCTGAAGATGGTGTTGGTGGACGATTGGGTCAGCATCGGCTCATGCAATTTCGATCACTGGAACCTGCGTTTCAACCTGGAAGCGAACCTTGAAGCCTTGGATTCCGGGCTCAGCAGTGCGGTGGCGGCGAGTTTCGAACGGGACTTCGCCCAGAGCCTGCAGGTCAGCCTCGACGCCTGGCAGCGTCGACCTCTGTGGAAGCGGGTCAAGCAGCGGTTGTGGGGGTGGGTGGATCGGGTGGTGGTGAATCTGTTGGATCGGCGGGGTTAGCCCGAACACCCAGATACAACTGTGGGAGCGAGCTTGCTCGCGATGGCGGTCTGATATTCAACATCTGAGTTGAATGTTAAGCCGCTATCGCGAGCAAGCTCGCTCCCACGCTGGTTTTGTGTTGCCTGAGGGTCAGAGCAACTCAAAACTCTGCTGCTTCACTTCCTGGGAGTCCAGGCCGATCTGCACGTTGAACTTGCCCGGCTCAGCCGCGTATTTGAGCTGGGCGTTGAAGAACTTCAGGTCATCTTCGGTGATGGTGAAGTGGACGACTTTTTTCTCACCGGCCTTGAGCATCACCTTGCGGAAGTTTTTCAGTTCCTTCACCGGACGGATGATCGAGCCGGTCACGTCCTGGATGTACAACTGCACCACGGTTTCGCCGTCACGCTTGCCGGTGTTTTCCACCGTCACGCTGGCGTCGAGCTTGCCAGTCTTGTTCAGGGTGGTAGACGACAGGGCCATGTCCGACAGGCTGAACTCGGTGTAGCTCAGGCCGTAGCCGAACGGATAAAGCGGGCCGGTGGTGTCATCGAAGTATTGCGAGGTGTAGTTGCCCGGCTTGCCCGGTGTGAACGGCCGGCCAATGCTCAGGTGGTTGTAGTAGGTCGGAATCTGTCCTACTGAGCGTGGGAAGGTAATCGGTAGCTTGCCCGATGGGTTGTAGTCGCCGAACAGCACGTCGGCGATGGCGTTGCCGCCTTCGGTGCCGCTGAACCAGGTTTCCAGGATGGCATCGGCCTGTTGTTTTTCTTCGAGCAACGACAGCGGACGGCCATTCATCAGCACCAGCACCAACGGCTTGCCGGTGGCCTTCAAGGCCTTGATCAGCTCGCGCTGGCTGGCCGGGATGTTCAGGTCGGTGCGGCTCGAGGATTCATGGGACATGCCACGGGACTCACCCACGGCGGCTACCACCACATCGGCATCCTTGGCCGCCTTGACCGCTTCGTCGATCAGCACTTGGGCCGGGCGCGGGTCGTCCACCACTTCCGGCGCGTCGAAGTTAAGGAAGTTCAGGTAGTCGAGCACCTTCTTGTCGCCGGTAATGTTGGCACCACGGGCGTAGATCAGTTTCGACTCAGCGCCCAGGGCGCGGGTCATGCCATCGAACAGGGTGACCGACTGCGCAGGGCGCCCGGCGGCGGCCCAACTGCCCATCATGTCGATCGGTGCCTTGGCCAGCGGGCCGACCAGGGCGATTTTCGCGTTTTTGTTCAGGGGCAGGGTCTGGTTGCGGTTTTCCAGCAGCACCAGGCTGCGGCGTGCCACGTCACGGGCATCGGCGCGGTGCAGGCGGCTTTCGGCGTAAGTGTCGGCCGGATCGTCCTCGGCCTTGCCGATGCGCAGGTACGGGTCCTTGAACAGGCCCATGTCGTATTTGGCCGCGAGCACTTCCCGTACCGCGTTGTCGATGTCGCTCTGCTCGATCTCACCGGCCTTGAGCAGCCCTGGCAGTTCCTTGCCGTAGAGCGAGTCGTTCATGCTCATGTCGATGCCGGCCTTGATTGCCAGCTTCGCCGCTTCGCGACCGTCCTTGGCGACACCGTGCTTGATCAACTCGAAGATGGCGCCATGGTCACTCACGGCCAGGCCCTTGAAGCCCCACTCCTTGCGCAGCAGGTCGTGCATCAGCCAGGTGTTGGCGGTGGCGGGCACGCCGTTGATGGAGTTCAGCGCGACCATCACCCCGCCGGCTCCGGCGTCGATGGCGGCGCGGTAAGGCGGCAGGTAGTCCTGGTACATTTTCACCGGGCTCATGTCCACGGTGTTGTAGTCCCGGCCGCCTTCCACTGCGCCGTAGAGGGCGAAGTGCTTGACGCTGGCCATGATGCTGTCGGCCGCGTTGGCGCCATTACCCTGGAACGCCTTGACCATCACCCCGGCGATGCGCGACACCAGGTAGGTGTCCTCGCCAAAACCTTCGGAGGTCCGGCCCCAGCGTGGGTCGCGGGAAATGTCGACCATCGGCGCGAAGGTAATGTCCAGGCTGTCAGCCGCGGCTTCCTGGGCGGCAATGCGGCCGGAGTGGTAGATGGCGTCCATGTCCCAGCTCGAGGCCAGGGCCAGGGGGATCGGGAAAATGGTGCGATGGCCGTGGATCACGTCATAGGCGAAGAACATCGGGATCTTCAGCCGGCTGCGCATGGCCGCGTCCTGCATCGGACGGTTTTCAGCGCGAGTGATGGAGTTGAACGTGCCGCCGATGTTGCCGGCAGCGATTTCCTTGCGGATCATCTCCCGGGGCATTTCCGGGCCGATGCTGATCAGGCGCAATTGGCCGATCTTTTCCTCTAGGGTCATCTGCTTCATCAGGTTGCTGATGAACGCGTCCTTGTTCTCTATGGGGGCAGGCAGGTTGTCGGCTAATACGGATTGACTGGCCAGACTGACAAACAGGCCCAGCAAACACAGCTTCTTCATGAATAGTTTTCTCGCAAGCCTAAAGGGCGGTAATCAGGACACGCCGGTCAGCCAAAATGTGAGGAGCGGCTATTGTTGTTCGGTTAAATGCAGCACACTTTCGAACCCATTGGGCTGAACTTAGTTTCGCACTGCGCATCTTTTAGCCCATCGACCCGATTCAATCCAGTGTGGCGGCAGATTATGCCCCAGACGCCGGTGAGATAGGTGGCAGTGTTTTTTCCAATGTATCGCAAGGGAGAGCTTCACCCGATGAATCTACGACTGAACCACCGCACAGGCCTGCAAATGCTGGCCCTGATGCTGTTCACCACGCTGCTGGCCGGTTGCGGTATCAACAACATCCCGACCCTGGACGAGCAGGCCAAGGCCGCCTGGGGCCAGGTGCAGAACCAATACCAGCGCCGTGCCGACCTGATTCCCAATCTGGTGGAAACCGTCAAGGGCTATGCCCAGCATGAGCAGGAAACCCTGACCGCGGTGATTGAAGCACGGGCCAAGGCCACCTCGATCCAGGTCGATGCCAGCACCCTGGATAACCCGGAAAAACTCAAGCAATTCCAACAGGCCCAGGATCAGTTGACCGGTGCGTTGAGCCGGTTGATGGTGGTGTCCGAGCGTTACCCGGACCTCAAGGCCAACCAGAACTTCCTGGCCTTGCAATCGCAGCTCGAAGGCACCGAGAACCGCATCGCCGTGGCCCGCCGTGACTTCATCCTGGCGGTGCAGAAGTACAACACTGAAATCCGCACCTTTCCCGGTCGCCTGTGGCACAGCGTGATGTACAGCGACCTGCCGATCCGCGAAACCTTCGAGGCCACCAGCCCCAACGCCGAGAAAGCGCCTGAAGTGAAGTTCTGATCAATGCTCCACAGGCTGTGGCGTTACCACGGATGAGGTTCCAATGCGCGTGTTGAAAATTGGCCTGGTGCTGTTGCTCTGGGTGTTTGCAGTCACGGCCCAGGCCGAATTGAAATTTCCGGCGCTGACCGGGCGGGTGGTGGACACCGCCCAGATGCTCGATCCATCGGTGCGTGGCCAACTGGACGCGCAGCTCAAGGCCCATGAACAGGCCACTGGCGAACAAGTGGTGGTCGTCACCCTGGCAGACCTGCAAGGCACCAGCATCGAAGACTTCGGCTATCAGCTGGGGCGGCATTGGGGCATCGGGCAAAAAGATAAGAACAACGGTGCGTTGCTGATCGTGGCCCGGGATGACCGTAAACTGCGGATCGAAGTGGGCTATGGCCTGGAGGATCGCCTGACCGATGCCCAGAGCTCGGTGATCATCAACCAGGTGATCACCCCGGCGTTCAAGACCGGTAACTTCAACAAAGGCATCAGCGACGGCGTGGCGGCGATGCTAGTGGTGTTGGGCGGCAGCCCGCTGGATGAGCCGGCGCCGGTGTACAGTGCGGACGGGGAGCAGGAGCAGGGGGATTTCGTCGAGCGTCATCCTGGGCTGTTCATCTTCCTGGTGCTGCTGTTTATCGTGACGATATTCATTTGCCAGATGCTGGGTATCCTGCCTGCGGGACGGGGTGGCTCCAGCGGCTCAAGCGGATCCGGAGGGGGAGGCTTTGGCGGTGGTGGTGGCGGCGGTTTCAGCGGCGGCGGTGGCAGTTTCGGGGGCGGCGGTTCGTCGGGCGGCTGGTGACAATAATAATGAGCAGGCATTTCTAACCATGGCATTACTGACTGAACACGAACAACGCAAGGTCGCCGAGGCCATTGCCCGGGTCGAGCGCGATACCGACGCCGAACTGGTCACGGTGCTCGCCGCCCGCGCTGACGACTACGCCTACATTCCGCTGCTGTGGGCCAGCCTGTTGGCCCTGGTGGTGCCTGGCGTGGTGCATTACCTGACAGGTTGGCTGGCCATGCACAGCCTGTTGCTGGTGCAATGGGTCAGCTTCGTCGTGCTGTGCCTGGTGTTCCGCATTCCCAGGATCACCACGCACCTGATCCCTCGTTCCGTGCGCCACTGGCGAGCCTCGAACCTGGCGCGTCGGCAGTTTCTCGAACAGAACCTGCACCACACCGTGGGCAGCACGGGGATGCTGATTTTTGTTTGCGAGGCCGAGCGCTATGTCGAGATCCTGGTGGACGAAGGCATTTCCAAGCGTCTGGACAACAAGCGTTGGGATGCCATCGTCGCGGCGTTCACCCAGCAGGTCCGCCAGGGGCAGACGCTGGAGGGCTTCGTGACCTGCATCGAGGCCTGTGGCGAGTTGCTCAAAGTGCATGTGCCGGTGACTCACGAGCGCAATGAACTGCCGAATCGGTTGGTGGTTCTGGGCTGATTTCCTGCCGGACCATTGTGGCGAGGGAGCAAGCTCCCTCGCCACAAAAGCCCAGTCCCTTTGCAAGAGATTGCTCATGATCGAGAGGGTATCTCGCGGATTTTGCACCATTGGGGAATTTCCCCGTGCCCTCTCACCCCATCCCCCCTAAAATACCCGCCATTCCCGATCCGCCCGCCCCGAGGCCGCTTTTTTCATGTCTGTCACTGCCACCCCCGCCCGTCCTGCGCCGGATCACCACGCCCAGTTCATCGAGCTGCTGCGCACCAGCCTCGAACAAAATGCTTTCATCAAGCTGGTGTTGGCCAAGTACGTCGGCGAGGAAACGGACCTGCAACGGCTGATCATCAAGCAACTGACGGTCAAGGACCAGCCGTGCCTGTCCTTCGTCTACCGCTACAAGACCCGCGACATCACCAAGAATTTCCCGCTGGCCGAAGGTGTAGCGACCGTTGCCGCGCTGTTGCCGGCATCGTTCAAGAACGCGCATTTGCTCGCGGTCACCGACGAGGCGCAGCTCGAATACAGCAAAAAGGGCAAGAGTTCGCTGTTCAAGAGCAAGCCCCAGCAACTGCGGGAAGTGCCCTCGGCCGAGCACAATCGCGAGAAAAACCGCTTCCTTGATCTGAGCCGGCCGTTCCTGGCTGATTTGGGCGTGACCAACCACAAGCACGAGCTGATTCCGGCGATGTCGCGCAAATGGAAGCAGATCAACAAATTCATCGAAGTCTTCAGCCATGCGCTGACGTCCTCGCCGCTGGCCCTGGACAAACCGGTACGGGTGTCGGATTTCGGTTCGGGCAAGGGTTACCTGACCTTTGCCATCCACGATTACCTGCGCAACACCTTGCAGGCCGAAGGCCTGGTGACCGGTGTCGAGTTGCGCGAAGACATGGTCAAGTTGTGCAACGAAGCCGCCGCGCGGCTGGAACATCCGGGCCTGAGTTTCCAGCACGGTGACGTGCGCAGCGTGGCGCCAAGCGCGGTGGATGTGATGATCGCCTTGCACGCCTGCGACATCGCCACCGATTACGCGATCCACATGGGCATTCGCTCGGGCGCCTCGATCATCATGTGCTCGCCGTGCTGCCACAAGCAGATCCGCCTGCAGATCCAGAGCCCGGCCTTGCTCAAGCCGATGCTGCAATATGGCCTGCATCTGGGCCAGCAGGCGGAAATGGTCACCGACAGCCTGCGGGCGCTGTTTCTGGAGGCGTGCGGCTACGAAACGAAGGTGTTCGAGTTCATCTCCCTGGACCACACCAACAAGAACAAGATGATCCTGGCCGTCAAGCGCGCCGAACCGATGGATTCGACCGAACTGCTGGCGAAAATCCAGGAGCTCAAGGCGTTCTACCACGTCACCGAGCACTGCCTGGAAACGCTGTTGCGGGCGGACGGTTACCTCGCCTGACAACGGCTTACGCCGATCCATTGTGGGAGCGAGCTTGCTCGCGATGAACGATTATGCGGCGTGTCTGAAAGATCACGTCGCCTGAATCGCGAGCAAGCTCGCTCCCACAGGACTCTCTGCAACCTCATTCCTATGCAGCCCGTCAGGTAATCACCGCTTATCCCACGTCTACCGGCCTACCGGACTACCTTTAATGCGTTCACCCCTCACGCATTCCCAAAGGAGCCCATCCATGGCCGCTAAGAAAATCCTGATGTTGGTCGGCGATTACGTTGAAGACTACGAAGTCATGGTGCCGTTCCAGGCGTTGCAGATGGTCGGCCACACCGTGCATGCAGTCTGCCCGGACAAAACTGCCGGGCAAACCGTGCGCACGGCGATCCATGACTTCGAAGGCGACCAGACCTACAGTGAAAAACCGGGGCACCTGTTTGCCCTCAATCATGACTTTGCCAGTGTCCAGGCCTCTGACTACGACGCGCTGCTGGTGCCGGGCGGTCGTGCGCCGGAATACCTGCGCCTGAATGAAGATGTCCTGCAACTGGTGCGCGATTTTGACCTGGCAGGTAAGCCGATTGCCGCAGTGTGCCATGCAGCGCAGCTATTGGCGGCGGCCGGGATTCTGGACGGCCGCGAATGCAGCGCCTACCCGGCGTGCGCACCGGAGGTACGCCTGGCGGGTGGCACCTATATCGACATTGCCGTGACCGAAGGCCACGTCCAAGGCAACCTGGCGACCGCCCCGGCTTGGCCGGCGCACCCGAAATGGCTGGCGGGATTCCTCACCCTGCTGGGCACGGCCATTACCCTGTAGCGCGGCGGGCCTGACTGGCAGAACACGCACAGCGGGTCTTTACTGCTTGGGCAACTATTTGCGCGCCTGAGGAGAACTCCTATGTCTGGATGGTACGAAATCAGCAAAAGCAGCAACGGCCAGTTTCGGTTCGTGCTCAAGGCGGCCAACGCCGAGACGATTTTGACCAGCGAGCTATATGCCACCCGCAGCGGTGCGGACGGCGGCATCGCTTCGGTGCAGAAAAACAGTCCGTTGGCCGAGCGCTACGAGCTCAAGAACACCAAGGACGGCCATCCGTACTTCAATCTCAAGGCTGCCAACCACGAAGTGATCGGCAGCAGCGAGGCCTATTCCTCGGACGCCGCCCGAGACAAAGGCATTGCCAGCGTCAAGGCCAATGGGCCGACAACGGTCATCAAGGACAAGACCGTGGCGGCGCTTTGAGTTTTCCCCCGGTGGGAGCGAGCTTGCTGTGGCGAGGGAGCTTGCTCCCGCTGGACCGCGAAGCGGTCCCCATAGCAGGCTCACAAATGACGACTGCTTCGCAGCCGAGCGGGAGCAAGCTCCCTCGCCACACTCATGCGCTGATCGGGCGTTGAGTTTCCAGATCATGTAGCCCGAGACTAAACCTCCACTGGCACCGACAGCTTAGGATCGCCCAGCGGATGGCTCTTGGCATCGAAGAACCGCAGTTGCACCTCCAATCCTTGGAACACTTTGGCGTAATGGCGCTTCTGGTGCTGGATGAACGCCTGGCTACGGGGGTAGATCGAAATCGCCACGGTTTTCGGTGCAGCCAGGCGCAGGGCCTGCACGATGTGGCTGTCCTGCTCGCCCAAGGCATGGCCAAACAGGCACAGGTTGTCGGCGTGGTGCAGCAGTTGGTCATAGCAGAACGACAGGTAGTCGGAGCTGCGGATGGTCTTGAGCTTGTCCTGGCTCGGGCCTTCATTGACGAACAGCGGCACGTCGTCGAGGGTCTTGATCGTGTTGTTGATGGCGAAACTGCCCAGCAGCGTGCCTTCGGTAGAGGTGAGTTTGCGCGCGGTGCCGTCCTGGTTGCGCACCAGGTGCAGGCCACCGTGCAGGTACAGCAGGCGCGGTTTATCCGTGGCCACTTGGCTCAGGTCAAAACTGTGATCGCTGCCGAAGAACAAGTCGGTGAGATTCTCGCTCGCGTGCTGGATCGCCCAGTAGTTGAGCAAATCGTAGTTGGTGGTGAACACCGTGCGGTAGCGGCTCAGTTCCTGGTTGAGCGTTGCCAGGGTCGACGGCTGCACCAGTCGCCACGGGATATGCACAGCGTGCACGGTGTTGATCAGCGCTTCTTTTATCGCGTAATAGCGGTTGCGCGGCGCGGCGGAGCTGACGGCCAGGGCTTTGTTGACCCGGCTGGTGGTTTTCAGCGCGCCGAGCACCTGTTCGAAACTGCGCGTCTGCATCGCCTCGAATACGCTCAGTTCCGACGGGCTAAGCGGTTTCTCTTCGACGGTGCGGGCGTTTTCGAACAGCGAGTCATAGCCGAAATCGTCCCATACGGCGCGGCTGGCACCATTACCCACCAGCAAGCCGCTGAAGAGGGTATTGGCGCGCACGGCCTCCCAATCTTCGAGCCGGGCGTCATATTCCTGGAAATCGGTCATCGCGAAGCTCATCCAAAACGTGGCAAAAGGCAGGGCGCGACTTTATCACGACCCAGTCTTGAGCCAGATCAAGATACGCCATGACTACTCGGTCATTCTGTAGGCCCTGCCGATCCGGCCTCAACCAGGAGCGTGACCCCATGAGCAGTACTTTTTTCATTCCCGCCGTGAACATCATGGGGCTGGGCTGCCTCGATGAAGCGATGACCGCCATCCGCAACTACGGCTTTCGCAAGGCGCTGATCGTCACCGACGCGGGGCTGGCCAAGGCCGGTGTCGCGAATATGGTGGCCGAACAACTGGCGCTGCAAGACATCGATTCGGTGATCTTCGACGGTGCCAAGCCCAACCCGAGCATTGCCAATGTCGAGCTTGGATTGGGCCTGCTGAAGGAGAGCCGATGCGATTTCGTGGTGTCGCTGGGTGGCGGTTCGCCTCACGATTGCGCCAAGGGCATTGCCCTGTGCGCCACTAACGGCGGGCAGATCCGTGACTATGAAGGCGTCGACCGCTCGAGCAAGCCGCAATTGCCTTTGATCGCCATCAATACCACGGCGGGCACCGCCAGCGAGATGACCCGTTTTTGCATCATCACCGACGAAACCCGCCACGTGAAAATGGCGATTGTCGACCGCAACGTGACCCCGCTCATGTCGGTCAACGACCCGGCCCTAATGGTGGCGATGCCCAAGGGCCTGACCGCCGCCACGGGCATGGATGCGTTGACCCACGCGGTCGAGGCGTATGTGTCCACCGCCGCCAATCCGATCACCGATGCCTGCGCGCTGAAAGCCATCACCCTGATCAGCAACAACCTACGTCTGGTCGTGCGCGACGGTAATGATCTGACAGCACGGGAGAATATGGCCTACGCGCAGTTTCTCGCGGGGATGGCGTTCAACAATGCATCGCTGGGTTTCGTGCACGCGATGGCGCACCAGTTGGGTGGTTTTTACGACTTGCCTCACGGCGTCTGCAACGCGGTGTTGCTGCCTCACGTGCAGAGCTTCAATGCCTCGGTGTGCGCTGCTCGTCTGACGGATGTGGGCTTGGCCATGGGGGTCGATGCGCGCGGGTTCAGCCCGGAAGAGGGCGCCCAGGCCGCCATTGCAGCCATTCGCAGCCTGGCTCATGACGTGGATATTCCAGCCGGTTTGCGTGACTTGGGTGTACGCCTCAACGACGTGCCGGTGTTGGCCGCCAACGCCTTGAAAGATGCGTGCGGCCTGACCAACCCACGGGCGGCGGACCAGCGGCAGATCGAGGAAATTTTCCGCAGCGCGTTTTAAGCGGCTCGGGGCGGCATGGACCTCACACATAGCATTGCCGCCACCCCCAGCAGCGCGCACAACGCCGCCAGCGGCCAGGCCTGTTGGCTCACCAACAGGCTGGCCATGGCGCCGATCACCGACGCCATCAGTTGGTGCACAAAGCCGCTCAACGCCATGGCATAAGCACCGGCCACGGGTGAACCTTCGTTGGCCAGGGACAGGCTGATGGGGTAATTCAACGACTGGCCGAACACCGCAAAGCAATACGGAAGCCAGAAGAGCAATGCGACGCTGCCCAGGGTGAGGCTGCCTGCCAGCATGGTCGCGCTCCCGCCCAGCACCAGTGCGATGCCCCAGCGCATCATCCGTCGTTGGCCAGTGCGCAGCACAAACGCGTTCACCGCCAGCGCGCCCAGCAGATAGGCCGCACTGATTGGCCAACCCAGGAGACCGTATTCAATGGGCGACCAGCGAAAACTTTCCTGCAGGATCAGCGGCGCTGCGGTATTGAAGGCCACGATCACGCCGTAACCCAGCCCACCCGCCAATGCCGGCAACAAAAAACCACGGCGCGTGAGGATCTGTCCGTAGATGCGCCACGCCGATTGCCCGTTGCCGCTTGGTGCCAGTGCCGCGAACCGGGCCCGGGACACGACTGCCGCCATGATCAGGCTGACTGCGCCCAACCCTTGGAAGATCGCCTCCCACCCGAAAGCGGCCTGGATCAGCGAGCCCAGGTACTGGCCGATGCCGAGAGCAATCACGAAGGCTATGGAGATCCAGGACAGGGCCTTGGCCAGCAGGTCACCGGTGAAACTGTCGCGAATCAACACCCGCGCCATCACTGAGATCCCGCTGGCGCCGATGCCCTGGATCAACCTGAGCGTCAGGAACGCTTCCACCGTAGTGCCTAGCGGCAGGGCCAGGTTGCCCAGGCCGTACAGCCCCAATGCCGCCAGCAGAACCGGTTTGCGCCCCAGGCGCTCGCCCAGGCTGCCCCATAACAACATGGGCAGGGCCATGCCGATCAGGTACACCGACAGCCCCCAGGATACCCGGGACGCATCGGCCCCCAGATCCCGGGCGATATCAGGCAGGGCCGGCAAGTAGATGCTCATGCCCAGTTGTGCCAGGAAGACTGTGGTGCAGGTGACGATCAGGGTTGTACGGGGCTTCATCAAGGGGCTCTTTTCAAGGGCGGATGTCACGCCCGTGGGCCAGCAGCCGGTCGGTGATTTTTTCGCAAAACGAGCGAATCACGTTGGGCTCCATGTCGGCACGCAGAGTGATACGGATTGCGGCCTTGCCTTGCGGCACCACGGGGAAAAAGACCGCTGAAGTGAAATACCCCAGCTCGGCCAGTTCGACCGCCACGCTGTTGGCCAGGGCTGCCTCACCGCAGGGCATCAGGCGGATCGCCATGGAATTGCCATGCTGTTCGGTACGAACGAGGCTGTCGAAGAAGCGGATATTAGCCTGTAAACGCTCCTGCAAGGCGCTGAATTCCCGGCTGCGATGCAGGCGGATCGAAGCCATGCCAGCGCCAATCGCTGCTGCGTTGAGGCTTTGCGACCAGTTGCTCGGCCCTCCGTAACGCTGCACCAGCGCTTTGTGCCGTTCACTGCCAAACATTGCCAGCCCGCCACTGGCCCCGAATGACTTGGCCAATGAGGCGACAATCAGGGTGCGTTCGTCTACCGCATGGAGGCGCGAGCGGGCCAGGCCGGCGCCGCACTGTCCTATGGTGGACAGCGCATGAGAGTCGTCCAGATAGAGAAACAGACCATAACGATGCTTGAGATACAGCAGGCTATCCAGATCCGCCACGCCGCCCATGCTATAGGCGCCATCGGCCACGTAGGCCACGTTGCGTTGCTGTTTGCACAGGTCTTCGAGGAAATCCATGTCGTTATGTGGGCACGTGACGACTTGGGTTTCATCGGCGCAGGCTGCCTTGATGTGGTTCATCGAGTAATGGGCGTGCTTATCAAACACCATCACGGGCGGTCGATTGCCGGTCAGCACACCGCTGGCCAGTAACGGTAAAATCCCGGCGCTGGCTGCACTGCAAGACAAGGCACTGAGACAACTGGCGCCAAACAACTCTGATAATTGGGTTTCGTATTGGTCCAGGATCGCCAGCTTGCAGCGATTTTTAGAGTTGGCGACACGCAGGGTCCCGCTTTCCCACAGGGCGGTCATGGCGCCATCCAGCAGCGCGGGGTGGTAATCCAGGCCCAGGTAGGACGTGGTGCAGAAGTGATGAAAGGTCCGGCCGTATTGGTCGACCAGGACATTGGGGGTCTTGACATCGACATTCAGGCCCGAGATTTTTCCGACTTCGGCGCTTTGCCAGTCCGGGTCTGCGAGGGAAATGACCTTGCGGTAGTTGGTGAAGTGATGGGGCGATTGTGCAGTCTGGTTCATGGCGCGATTACATTCCTTGGTTGATTGGTGCTGTCCGTGGGGTGTTTCAATATCTGTGTGTTTCCAGACTTTACAGATCGTTGTACAGGGCTTTGAATCGGCTGTTTCTGGTGTGCTTGAGTGTTACCGGAGACTTCTGTGTAGGACTTTGCCCAAGGGCTTGGGCGGGGAATCCATTTGCGCTGTCGGAGCGCAGTGAAGTGCCGCTTCTACCCCCGAATCTGCTGCGTTTCGCTGTGCCGGCGAGGCGGTCAGGCCATCGGTTGGCGGCGTAACGTCGATATTTTTCTCAAGGGTGCTTGTCCATGCTCTCAGGCTTGAATCATCTGACCCTTGCCGTCACCGACCTGGACCGGAGCGTGGGGTTTTATCACGGGTTATTGCAGCTTCATCTCCAGGCCAAGTGGGCCAGCGGCGCTTACCTGTCGCTGCCTGGGCTATGGTTGTGCCTGTCTTTGGACCCTTTGCGTAAAACCGAGCCGGCGGCGGACTACACTCATTACGCATTCAGCATAAGTGCCGAGCTTTTCCCGGTGCTGGTGGCGCGGCTTAATGCCGCACAGGTCACTCCATGGCGAGACAATCGCAGCGAAGGCGACTCGTTTTATTTTCTGGATCCGGATGGGCACAAGCTTGAAGTCCATGTGGGAGACCTGGCGTCGCGGCTGAACGCCTGTCGGCAGGCGCCTTATGCCGCTATGGAGTTTTTTACGGATCCGTGACGCTTGATGTGGTGTCACGTTCGGCCGAGTAGAGTGACGGTACAGGTGAGCTCCTCCAGTATTCATCCGATCGCATACGCTATCCTCATGGGTAACGGGCCGTACGTCTCGTATCGCCTGGCACACAAGGTTTCGTTCACCGCAGCATTATCCGGATGACCTCCAGCCCCATGGACACTCGAAGTTCCGCGCCGTTGGCCAGTTACATCGACCTTCTGCTGGACGCTGTGTGTGCCGTCGACGGTCAAGGGCGGTTTGTCTTCGTCAGTGCCGCCTGCGAACGCATTTTCGGCTACACCCCGCAGGAATTGATCGGCCGGCCGATGATCGATCTGGTGCACCCTGCCGACCGCCAACGGACCCTCGAAGCGGCGCGGGAGATCATGGACGGCGAACCCAAGCTCAATTTCGAGAACCGCTACCTGCGCAAGGACGGTCAGGTGGTGCATATCCTGTGGTCGGCGCGCTGGTCTGCGGTGGATCAATTACGCATCGCCGTGGCGCGGGACATCACCGAGCGCAAGCAGGCTGAGTCCCGGCAAGCGGCGTTGTACGCGATTTCCGAAGCCGCTCATGCCGCGGCGGACTTGTTGGCGTTGTTCAAACGCATCCACCTGATCATTGGCGAGTGGCTGCCGGCGCTGAACTTTTCGGTAGCATTGTATGACGAGCAATGCGCGCAACTGAACTTTCCTTACCACGTCGACGACCTCGAGCGACAACCTGAGTTGCCGGGCACGGTTACCGGGCGGTTGTGTGCCGAGGTGATTCGCAGCGGCCAGCCGATCCTGCTGACCCCCGGTTCCAGCCAGTTGCCGCCAGGCTTCTGCGACCTCGTGGCGCAGCCGGACGCGCCTTGTTGGCTGGGGGTGCCATTGAACTCCCAGAATGGCACGATCGGCGCGCTGATTGTAAAGAGCGCCCCACACCACGAACGCTACACCGAGCAGGACAAGGAACTGCTGCAGTATGTCTGTGCGCAGATCACCATCGCTGTCGAGCGCCAGCAATTGCACGCCCGGTTGCAGCACATGGCGCAGTACGATCAACTGACCCAGGTGCCCAACCGCGCATTGTTGCGTGACCGGTTCAAGTCCGCACTGATCACCGCCCGCGCCGCGTCAGGGCGCATGGCCTTGTTGTATATCGACCTCGATCGCTTCAAGCAGATCAACGACACCTACGGTCACGGAGTGGGCGATATGCTGCTGCAAGCGGTGGCCAGTCGTCTCAAGGGATGTATACGGGACACCGATACCGTAGCGCGCATTGGCGGCGATGAGTTCGTGGTCCTGCTCCATAGCATTCAGGATCTGGAAGACGCCCATCGCGTACAGGAAAAAATCCGCCATGCGCTGGCCCAGCCGCTGCGCCTGGACGGGCATTGCTTGAGCATCGAGCCGAGCATTGGTGTGGCCTGTTTTCCTGACCATGGCACTGAAGATGTGGACCTGTTCCGCCACGCGGACGCGGCAATGTATGCCGCCAAGCGTCGCAATCACCTGGCGTTCGGTAACTGACCACGCGCCACCGTTCGTCGTGGTATTGGATGTTTTTTCAAACCTTTCAGGCCTTGTTCCTTTCGGATGTAGGGCGAGTCCCACTCGCCGGAAAGATGACCCACGATCGAACGAAGGTGTTTGATGCGGGTCGCAAAAGTGGGAGAACCACCATCGCGAGCACCGTGAAAGCCGAATCTGGCCGTTAACGGGACAGACGTCTCGCTGATTTTTCACCGGTGGTTCTGATTCAGAGGCGGGACACCCGCCAGAACTTTTATCAGAGGAGGGCGCGACCATGAGCCGTATGGCCAGCTTTTTTCGCACCATCAGTCTTGTCGTGTTGATGGGCCTGGGTGCCAACAGTGCCTGGGCCCAATCGCCTGTCGAATTCATCAACGACGCTTCGGCCAAAGGCATGGCCGACATCGAGGCCAGTCGCTTGGCCCACGGGAAAGCCGAGTCCAGGGAGGTCAAGGATTACACCATCATGGTGATCAACGACCGCACCACGGCCAATCAACATCTGGCCAAGATTGCGAAAAAGCTCGACTTGCCCGTTGCGCCCAGAGAGGAAGTGGCTGACAAGGCCAAGGCCCTGATGCCACAGGTGCAGGAAGGGGAGTCGTTCGAAGCCGCTTATGCTGCCAGCCAGGTCAAGGCCACCGAGGAAGCCATTGCGCAGATCCAGCAGCAGGCCCAGACGACCGAAGTGCCGGAAATCAAAGCCTTCGCCGATGAAACCCTGCCTAAATTGCAGACTCATCTCCAGATGGCCAGGGCGCTGCAGGCCAGTCGCTGATTCGTATCACTTCTTGAATTCAGGATCGGGGCGTTCACGCCCTGGTTCAACTCGCCCGCAAAAAAGGAGAAGTTCGATGTCCACACGTCGAGAACCCAACCAATACGCGATGCAGAACCCGTTGACCCAATATCCTCGTCCGCCATTTCCCGACCAGCCGCAATCGCCGCCGGGCATTGATCAGGACATGGTGCCCAAGCCCGATCATGGCGAAAAAAGTTATCAAGGCTTCGGGCGCCTGGAAGGGCGCAAGGCACTGGTCACCGGTGGTGACTCGGGCATCGGCCGTGCCGCCGCCATCGCCTATGCTCGCGAGGGCGCTGACGTAGCGATCAATTATTTGCCCAGTGAAGAGCGGGATGCGCGGCAAGTCATTGAACTGATCGAAGCCGAAGGCCGCAAGGCGATTGCGATCCCGGGCGACCTCAAGGACGAAGCCTTCTGCGTCCAATTGGTGAAAAGCGCCCACGAGCAATTGGGTGGGCTGGATATTTTGGTGAATGTCGCCGGCAAACAGCAAGCGCAAAAAGATATCGCCGATATCACCACCGCGCAGTTCGATGACACCATGAAAACCAACATCTATGCGATGTTCTGGCTCTGCAAGGCGGCGCTGCCGCTGATGCCGGCGGGCGCGACGGTCATCAATACTGCATCGATCCAATCCTATGATCCGTCCGCGACGTTGTTGGACTACGCCACCACCAAAGCGGCCATCGTGGCGTTCACCAAGGCGCTGGCGGGGCAGGTCATCAGCAAGGGCATCCGCGTCAACGCGGTGGCACCCGGGCCGATCTGGACCGTGCTGCAACCTAGCGGTGGGCAACCTCAGGAGAAAATTCCCACTTTTGGCTCACAGGTGCCGATGAAACGTCCAGGCCAACCTGCCGAGTGCGCGCCACTCTACGTATTGCTGGCGTCCCAGGAGTCGAGCTACATCACCGGGGAAGTGTTCGGCGTGACCGGCGGCAATCCGTTGCCTTGATCCTTGGCCGGGCCGAGCGAGTGGTACATCACCACTCGCGCTCCCCGCTTAACACTGGTTCAGGTCGATCTTGGTTTTTTCTTCCAGGCCTTCAAGGTTTTTCACTTCGCCTTGCCCCATGTCCTGGTAATGCTTCCTCAACGCCTCCAGTTGCTTGAGGTCTAGCGATTCGAGCCCGAGCATCGCATTTTGTGCATCCTTGGTTGCTCGCAATAGCTCATCGATCTTCAGGTGCAAGATGTCGGTATCGCGGTTCTGCGTGTTCTGAATCAGGAACACCATCAGGAAGGTGATAATCGTCGTTGAGGTATTGATGATCAGTTGCCAAGTGTCATTGAACTGGAACAGAGGCCCGCTGAGGGCCCAAAGCACCAATAACACGATGGCCCCCAAAAAGGTCTTGGGGCTCCCCGCCCAGAGGGCCAGTTTTTGGGCGATTTTTGCGAAGGTCATTGCTGTTTTCCTTGTGGGATGCACCTGTCTGGTGAGACAGCGACGACACAGTGAAAATTCTGCTCACATTTGAGCTGCAGTCTTTTGGCGAACGTTTATCGCCCTGCCAGATGACCATCGCAACATTTGCCGTATCCACGGGTCACTCCTTAACGCCCTCGACCGGACTACACCATGAACCTCACCCGCACCTTCTGCCTTGCCTGTTGCCTGTTCGCCCTGCAAGGCTGCTTCGACAACTCGGACAATGAGACCAAGGACAACACCGATGGCACCAAGTCTTCAGTGCAGATGCAGGAGTCTGGCTCAGAGAAAAAATAGCGGTTAAGAAACGGCCGCCCCTTGGTACGCGAGCCATGCGGGAGCGGGCTTGCTCGCGAAAGCGGTGTATCTACAGCATTCATGTTGGCTGACACACCGGCTTCGCGCGCAAGCCCGTTCCCAGAGGTTTTTCAGCGCCCCTGCTGCAACACCTTCAGCGCCGCCGAAGCCAGAAAGCCTGAGCGGCTTTTTTCCTCAGGATGGTGCAACACATATTCGTCGATACGATTGAGCAGGTAGCCAGGCAACGTGATGTTGAGTTTTTGCGCCTTGCCCAGGTATTTGGTCACATCGATGTCCACCAGCGCCCAGGTGCAGCCGGCATATTTTGGATTCGCCGCATGCAAGGTGACGGTGTTGGCCGGCGGAATCGCCGAACCGTCCTCAGCCAAAATCTCGAAGTGCCCCTCAATGGCCTCACGGGCCATCGCCATGGCCTCGTCCAGGTCGTCGCCAGCGGAAAAACAGCCGGGAATATCCGGCACTTCAACGCCCCAGGCGTGTTTTTCATCGCCCATGGAAATCGCAATCGGGTAAAGCATTTCAATCGTCCTCCGCAGACGTAGCGCAACTGGCCGTCTGAAGCAGGGCCTGTTGCAAAATACTGATGGCCGTTTTTTTGAGCAGGTCCTTCTTTGGATGGGGCACCGTCACCAGCCCCGGTTTGGTCGGATGCTTGAAGTGATGATGACTGCCCCGCACCCGCACCAGATACCAACCGTCCGCAATAATTTGGCTTATCAGAAATCGGCTATTCACATCACCTCCGTGTGGTGTGCTTGGTAGGTACTATACCTACTAAGATTCAATGATCAACACTATAACCACCGAGGGCGAGATCGGTAGGCAAGCGCAGTCATCGTAGCGAAGTCTGGAAGCAGCGTCGCACAAGGGCGGCAGCGAGGCGGGGTGGGTCTATTTCGGGATGTGAAACAGGGCGCAAATGCTTGGGTGGCGAGGGAGCTTGCTCCCGCTGGGGGGCGAAGCAACCCCTGGGTTTACAGCTCAAATATCAGCAGCTGCTTCGCGAAACTTCAGTCGCTATGATTGCTGCACAAATGTCAGTCGCAGCGCAAACCCGATCAGAAGACTCCCAAACAACCACTGCTGCGCGCGCTGGGCCGAAGGGGAACGCTGAAGCCAGCGCCCGAGTGCCACACCTACCAGCGCGTAGGCGCTATCAAACAAGAAACCGACGCTGACCAACATCACGCCCAGGGTCGCAAACTGCCCCAGCACCGGCCCGCCCTGTGGGTCGATGAACTGCGGCAACAACACCGAGCAAAACAGCAAGGCCTTGGGATTGAGCAGATTCGTCAGCAGCCCACGCCGAATCGCCTGGTGCCAACACCGCTTTGCGGCTTCCACACCGGCATCGTCAATACTCGGCAACAACGTGGTCCGCAGGCACTGAAAACCAATCCATAACAAATAAGCCGCACCGGCCAGACGCACCACATCAAAGGTCCATGGCGCTGTCTTGAACAACGCCGAGAGCCCCAACGCCGCCAGCGCAACATGACAGCCCCGAGCAACGCCGAGCCCCAGCGCCGTTGCCAGCGCCGCGCCTTTACCCTGACGGGCGCCGGTTTGCAGCAGCAGAATCATGTCCGGCCCGGGCAGCACATACACCACCATCAAGGCCATCAAGAACAACCAGAGCTCTGCCATGTCACTCCCCTTCATCGACGATTCGGTGGTGCCAGTCTAGGGCCGATGGGGAGGGCAGGTGGTTGCGAAGTCAGCTTCTATAGCCAATGAAATTAGCATAACCTGCTACATATTCACGGTAATAAATTGGAATCTACCAATTCATGAAGCTAGACGCCTTCGACCGCAAAATCCTCGCCGCGCTGCAACGCGATGGCCGCTTGAGCAACGTGCAACTGGCCGAAGAAATCGGCCTGTCCGCCTCGCCATGCCTGCGCCGTGTGCGGATGCTGGAAGAGGCCGGTGTGATTCGCGGTTATCAGGCCATTCTCGACCGTGACGAAGTGGGGCTTGGGCTGACGATCTTTGTCGGGGTCAAGGTTGAACGGCACAACGACGAACAGGCTGAAGCGTTTCGCCAGGCGGTCACGGCCTTGCCGGAAGTGATTTCGGCGTTTCTGGTGTCAGGCGAATCGGATTTTCTGTTGCAAGTGGTGGTGCCTGATTTACGGGCCTACGACCGTTTCCTTACCGGGCGGCTACTGAAATTGCCGGGGGTGAGTGATATCCGGAGCAACTTTGCGATTCATACGATGAAGACGCCGGGAGTATTGCCGTTGGGGCATTTGCCGGGGGGCGGTTGATATTTTCGGATGTGCGTCAGCACCTATTCATTGGCGCAACGTCTCGCTATCGCCTTCAACATGCGACGGCGAATGAGGCCACTGGCTGGTCGAATCAGATACCAGTACGAAGTGAAACTTCGCAACGCATCGGCATCGAGGCAATGCACCCGCGTCTGTGTGGTGACTCTCGTCAAGCCCGGCCGCAACAACTGGCAGGTGAAACCGATCACCAGCTTCACACAGCCCGGTTCATCGAATACCCGGAACGCCTCGGCATCAGCTACAGGGACTTGGCCGTAGTCAGCTTTCCAAAGCTTGCCAGCAAGGCCGTAAACAACTTCCGTGTCGTTATCGCGCTGCAGAATCGTGAAGTTATCCAGGCCGAACGGAGCGGGTCGGTCACCCCCTTCGCGCCAAGACCGGCCCAGCAGGCGCATAGGGAGTTCGCGGAGCTTGATTGCATATCGAAAAAAGCGGTCGTCTTCAGGACGATGAGCGAGGACCTGCGCCATCGCACGGGAAGGGTCTACGGGAACGTCCACTGAATGTTGTTCACTGAACTGATACGTAGGCAGATGTGAGTCAATGAGGCGCATCCTTGCTTCCCTGCATCTTTACTCGGGGTGGCCATTACATTAGGGCGGAACATCCACAAATTCCAGACCCAAAAAAACCGGCCACCAAGAGCCGGTTTTTTACGTCCCTCGTCAAAACCACACGACGCGAGACCAGAATTCGATTGGAGCGGGTGAAGGGAATCGAACCCTCGTTATCAGCTTGGGAAGCTGGAGTAATGCCATTATACGACACCCGCTCAGAGCGGCTGACTTTGTACCAGATGTGGGCAAGGATTTGAAGTTTTTCTTTACGCGCGGCGAGGTCAGTCGTCTACGCAAGTCTCAAACCAGAGCGGTCGTTCGCGGGCAAGCCCCGTTGCCAAAAGCGCAGGGAGGGGCTTGCTCGCGAGGACTCGGTTTCAGATAGCCAGTGCATGGTAGCCCTGTACGTAGTTATAGCGCGGTCGGCTTTCGTGGTGAGCCGGCTTGAGGAAATCCAGCAGGGCGTTGCGGCTGTCCCGGCAGGCGGCTTTGTGTTCCATGTCCAGGAAGTGCCCGGTGGCTTGCAGTGTGCTGAAGCTGCTGTGCTGCACGTGATCGGCAAAGAGCTTCGCGTCTTCGGCCGCCGTGTATTCGTCCCATTCGCCGTTGAGAAACAAGACAGGCACGTTGATTTTTTTCGCTGCGTTGACGTAGCACAACCGATCGCTGTGGAGCACGTCGCTGATGTGGAAATGCATCTGCCCGTATTCATGCTCGGCCAGGCTGCTGACGTGGCGATAGTTGAAGCGCTTGAACAGCGGCGGCAGGTGTTTGCCAATCGTGCTGTTGACCAGGTGCCCGACACGGTCGCCATCCAGGCTGCCGAGGTAATCCACACCGCGTTCCAGGTAGTCGCGCATCGGCGCATTGAGCACCGGTGAAAACGAGCTGATCACCGCTTTTTCGATGCGCCGTGGACGCTCTGCCAATGCAGTCAGCGTGGCGGCGCCGCCCCAGGAAAACGACAGTACATGCTCGGCGGCGAAGTGGTCGATCAGTTCCAGGAGGATCTGACCTTCGATCTCTTTCGTCAGCATTTGCTCATGTCGATTGTGGGCTTTGGACTTGCCCGCGTAGGGTTGGTCGTACAGCACGACATTGAATTGCGGATAGAGGTTTTTGGCGGTCTGTGCAAACGACGCAGTCGTGGCCATTGAGCCGTTGACCAAAATGATGGTCTTTTGTGCGGCGTCTGCGCGATAGAACTCCGTGTAAACCCGATACTGACCCTGTATATCCAGCACAGCGATTTCTGGCCTCATGTCATAAGACTCCTGGCAAGCGGGTATGCGCGCAATGAGATTGCACGGGCAATGTGACAGGTAGGCATACGCCTGAAAGATAAGGCCCATGTCGATCCGAAAAATGGTCGACGGGTGTTGTTATAGGCGGGCAGTTTGCCGGGGAGCAAGGCGGAACCTGAGGGTTCCAACCGGCAAAAGGTTTCTTGGAAGTATGTTGTGACTCATCGGTCACATTTCGGCCGACGGTTTGATTCAAGCAGGGGGCCGACCGTTGCGCAAGTACCGATTGGAAAATTGTTCGACACTTCTGCCCAGCGGTAGCGGGCTCAGATCAAGCGGATCTCTTCAGGGCTCAAGGCGCGGTACTGGCCTGGCTCTAGATGGGCGTCCAGCAGCAATGGCCCCATGCGTTCACGGTGCAGGCGCAATACCTTGTTATCGAAGTGGCCGAACATGCGTTTGACCTGATGATAGCGTCCTTCAACGATGCTCAGTCGCGCCGATCTGGGGCCCAGCAGCGTCAATTCCGCCGGCTGGGTGGTGAGGTCTTCGAAAGCGAAGTACAGGCCACGAGCGAAGGTGGCGGCGTATTCGGCGGTGATGGGTTGCTCGGTCTCGACATAATAGACCTTGGGCAATTTGGTCTGCGGTTGGGTCAGGCGCCGCGACCAGCTGCCATCATTGGTGATCAGCATCAATCCGGTGGTGTTGAAGTCCAGGCGCCCGGCTATGTGCAGGTCGTTCTTGTCCGGTTCGTCCAGTAAGTCGAGGACGGTGGGGTGCTGCGGATCGCGGGTGGCGCTGACGCAGCCGGGTGGTTTGTGCAGCATGAAATAGCGCGCCGCTCGGCCTGCTTGCAGCAGGTCGTCGTCGACTTCGACGCGGCTGAACTCACGCACTTGCGCATGGGGATCGCTGACTGCCTGGCCGTCGATCCGCACTCGACGTTCCACCAGCAGCACTCGGACCTGTTGGCGATTGAAACGCGGCAGATTACTGAGGAAACGGTCAATGCGCATGGGCAGGGCAGGCAAGAGGGCGGAGGGCGCGCATCTTACGTGATCGGCCGGGGCTTGGCTTGCAACTGTGCTTCGACCTGGGCGCAGCGCGGGCACAGACAGGATTGATCTCGCCACTCGGCCGGCAATGCTTCAAGCACAGCTGGGTCGATACTCACCCCGAAACACCAGCAGGCATGGTCGGCGGTTTTCGGGTTGGCCAAGGTGCAATCGTTGGTGGCACCGCAGGCTGGACAAAGCTGGGGTTTATTCATAGCTGGAGTGAGGCAGTTCCACGCAGGTTCGGTTGCACCCGGTCTGCCGGGCGCGTTGCAGCGCATGATCGGTCCGCAATAGCAGGCTGTGCAAGACGTCTTCGTCTTGCAAGGTGGTGAGGCCAATGCTGACGGTCACCAGCAATTGTTTGCCACTGCAGAAATAGCGCTGATTTTCGATGTGCTGACGAATTTTCTCAGCGATTTTCAGACCAGTCTGGCCATCGGTGTCCTTGAGCAGTATGACAAAGGCATCTGTACTCCAGCGACACACAATGTCTGATTGCCGCAGGCTTTCAGTCAGGTCGCGTGCGAGCCCGGTCAGCAGTTGATCACTGGCGATGTGACCGTGGGTGGCATCCAGTGTCTTGAAGTCGTCCAGCTCCAGCAACAGCGCGGTCAAGGGTTTGGGCTCGCGCTGGGCTTCGTGCAGGGCCTGCGCAGCCAACAGATCGAAGCCGCGACGGTTCGGCAGTTCGGTCAGGCCGTCGAGGATGGTCTGGGCGTCGATGCGCCGTTCATAGTTGTCGATCAGTCGATAAAGGAGTGCCAGCGCGGCCAGTGTCACGAGCAGGCCGATCAGCAGGTTCAGGTATAGCGCCTTGATGACGTTCTCGCGCATCGAAGTGCCAGCGGCGTAATACCCCAGTAGTGAGGTCACCAGGAAACCGACACCGAGTAAAATCGCCAGCATCAGCAGCAGTGAACGTTGGGCATACAACGGTGAGCGGAGCGACATGGCGATTCCCCTGGCACAGACCCAATGGAGTCAGTTTAGTGGCCTTGTGGGAAAAGACAGTCGAATTTGCAGGTTTGTAGGACGGTGGCGAAGGAGCTTGCTCCCTCGCCACGGGGTCGGCCTTATTCCAGGCTACGCAGATAAGCCCGCCATCCCCCCAAATGGCTGATCTCCCGTGCGCCTTCCAAACCATACGCCTCGCAAATGAATCCGCTTTCCCAACGACCATCGGCCAATTGCACCTTGCCCAGCCCCAACGGTGCGGGGATGCCGGTCAGGAACGAGCCCAGTTCACTGCTCGGCAGTTCCCAGACCTCTACCTCAATCGCCACGCCGCCGTCACTGACCCGAAGCATGCCGGGGCGCAAGGGTGGGCCGCCGGCCAAAGCGTAGAGGCGGTAGTCGGCTGAACTGTGGGTGGCTTCGACCAGATGGGCACCGCGTTGCTTGAGCTGCCAATTGAGCGCCAATCCGTCCAGGTGCGCACCACACACCACCAGCCGTGCCCGGTCGTGGCGTGCCGGGTTGGCTGGTGTTGGCAACGCCGAATCCTGCTGGCGCTGCAAGGCATCGGCCACGCCGAGCAGGTATTGATCAGTGAAGGCTCGACCGAACAGCGTCACCCCCCAAGGCAGGCCGTTGGCCATGAACGCGCTGGGAACGGCGACGGCGGCATAGTCCAGCAGGTTCATGAAATTGGTGTAGTAACCCAGCTCGGAATTGCGCAACACCGGTTCGGCGGCCAACTCGGCGAGGGTCACCGGCCGACCGATGGTGGGTGTGAGGACGCAATCGAGCGTTTCCATGATGCGGTCGCATTGGGCTTTGAGTGCTTGCAAACGGTACTGGGCGCGGAACGTCTGTACGCCGTCCACGCTAGGCGCTTTCGCCAATACGGCGCGGATCACCGGTAATACGGCGTCAGGCTCGCGCTCCATCAATTGGCCGGCGACGCTGTAGCGCTCGGCGACCCAAGGCCCTTCATAAAGCAGGCGTGCGGCTTCCAGGAACGGCGACAGGTCCAGTTCCACCGCTTCGCCACCGATGCGTTCGAGCCGCTCGATGGCATCCAGAAACAGTTGCGGACCTTCGTCGCAGCCGAAAAAGGCCAGGTCCTGAGGACGAGGCACGCCGAAGCGAAAGCGTCGGGGGGCGCCGAACGCTGAGCCGTCGTTCCACAGTGGGTTGCTGCGGCTGTATTCGTCGCGAGGGTCGAGACGGGCCGTCAGCGCCAGCAACTGGCTGGCTTCCCGCGCCGTTGCGGTAAAGGTCGTGACGCAGTCCAGCGTGCGACAGGCCGGTACCACGCCAGCGGTGGAGATCAAGCCCTTGGTCGCTTTCAATCCCAGCAGATTGTTCAATGCCGCTGGCACTCGACCCGAACCTGCGGTGTCGGTGCCCAAGGCAAAACTGGCCACGCCCAGGGCCACCGCCAGTGACGAACCGGCGCTCGAACCGCCCGCCGGATAGTCGGACAGCACGCTGTTGCGGCAGGCGCCATACGGCGAGCGGGTGCCATTGAGCCCGGTGGCGAACTGATCGAGGTTGGTCTTGCCCAGCGGAATCGCCCCCAACGCCAATAGCTGCTCGACAATGGTGGCCGAGCGCTGCGGTACGTAGGCAAATGCCGGGCAGGCGGCGGTGGTAGGAATACCGGCCAGGTCGATGTTGTCCTTGATGGCGAAGGGCACGCCGTACAGTGGCAGGCTTTCCAGGTCGCGGCCTTCCAGTGTGGCCAGGAAGGGTTCGAGTTCCTCAAGCGTCAGCAGGTGGATGAACAGGTGATAGTCCGGGTTGAGTGCGGCGGCTTTTTCCCGCAGGTCCAACAGCAATTGGCGGGGCGTCAGTTCACCGCTGCGGTAGGCGTCGCGCAGGTCGTCCAGGCGTAAAGAGAGCTTCATGGCATTGATCCTTTGATTGAGTTCAGTCACGTTCCAGCACCACGACGCGCTGTCCGGCGCGCACCGCTGAACCTGGCTGGACGCGAACTTCGCGCACCACCCCGGCCACGGGCGCCAGTACCGGGATTTCCATCTTCATCGACTCCAGAATCACCAGCACATCACCGACGGCGACCCGAGTGCCCAGCTCCACCTGGACCTGCCAGAGGTTGCCGGCAATGTGGCTGTCGACGCTCAGTTGATGTTCGTCCAGCAATGAGTCTTCGCTTGGCGCGGGTGTCGGTTCTTCGCTGTCGAAGTGAGCCTGGCCGCTGGCGATCCAGCGCTCGCGCTCGGCATTGAAGGCGCCTTGTTGCTGCTGTCGGAATGCGGCGATGCTGTTCGCCTCCTGCGCCAGAAAATGCTGGTAATCCGCGAGGTTGAGCTGGCTGTGTTCGATGTTCAGATCGAAGCGGCCCAGGGGGAAATCCCGGCGGATGCGCAGCAGTTCATCGGCACTGACTGGATAGAAGCGGATCTGGTCGAAAAACCTAAGCAGCCAGGGCTTGCCGTCGAAGGCAGCGACGTCCCGATAACGATTCCACATCTGCAAAGTGCGCCCGACGAACTGATAGCCACCCGGACCTTCCATGCCGTACACGCACATATAGGCGCCGCCGATGCCCACCGAGTTTTCCGCAGTCCAGGTGCGGGCCGGGTTGTATTTGGTGGTCACCAGCCGATGCCGTGGGTCCAGCGGCGTGGCCACCGGCGCGCCGAGGTAGACGTCCCCCAGGCCCATCACCAGGTAGCTGGCGTCGAACACGGTGCGTTGCACTTCGTCGAGGTTGGGCAGGTCGTTGATACGCCGGATGAACTCCAAGTTGCTCGGGCACCAGGGCGCGTCCTTGCGCACCGTGGTCATGTATTTTTCGATGGCCAGCTGGCACGCCGGGTCATCCCAGGACAGCGGCAGGTGGACGATGCGCGACGGCACTTGCAGATCCTGTGCGGCGCACACCGCGTCCCATTCACCGGCGACGATTGTCAGAAGGTCGACCAGGGGCATTTGCTCGGGTTGATAATGCACTTGCAGCGAGCGAATGCCCGGCGTGAGGTCGATCACCCCGTGTAGCTCTTTGTGTTCCAGGGCTTGCATCAAGGCGTGGGCACGAAAGCGCAGCACCAGGTCCAGTTCGGGGGCGCCGATTTCCAGCAGCAGATGGGTATCGCCGGCCAATCTCGCCACCAGGCGGGTAGCGTCCTGCCCGATATCCAACACCACAGGCGACCCCATCCCCTGTGGGAGCGAGCTTGCTCGCGATAGCGGCGGCACATCCAACCGTGATGACACTGACAGACCGCTATCGCGGGCAAGCTCGCTCCCACATTGATCCCATTTCAAGGCCAGAGATCGGGCGCTCGATACATCCACCGGTACAAACCGCACCTTGTCCCCAGCCTTGAGTTGTCCCAGTTGCCAGAGGTCCGCCTCGATCACCGTCACCGGGCAAACGAAGCCGCCCAGGCTCGGACCGTCGGGGCCGAGGATGACGGGCATGTCGCCGGTAAAGTCCACGGCACCGATGGCGTAGGGGTTGTCATGGATATTGGATGGGTGCAGCCCGGCTTCGCCACCGTCGGCGCGTACCCATTCGGGTTTCGGCCCGATCAGGCGTACGCCGGTGCGGCTGGAATTGAAATGCACTTCCCATGCAGTGTCGAAGAAGGTCTGGATGTAGCGCTCGGTAAAATATTCCGGTGCGCCGTGAGGGCCATAAATCACCCGGATCTGCCGTTGCGGCGGCAACTCCAGGATCGGCGCGCTCTGTTGTGGCAGCGCGGCGTGTTCATCCAGTTCAGTCAGATGCAGTACATCGCCGGTACACAATGCCCGTCCGCCGTGACCGCCGAATTGGCCGAGGGTGAAGGTGCTTTTACTGCCCAGGTAGTCCGGCACCTGCACGCCGCCTTGCAGGCACAGGTAACTGCGCGCCCCGGCCCCAGTGATGGTGCCGATCGCCAGGGTGGCGCCGGCCCCAATCGATAACACGGTATTCATCGGCACGGCTTCACCGTCCAGAGCCAGGGCAATCACCGCACCGGTCACGGCCACCCGGGCAGCGCAGTTGAAGCGCAACAGCGGCCCGCTCATGGTGATTTCCAACGCTGCTGCGCCTTCTTCGTTGCCCAGCAGGCGATTGCCCAGGCGCAGCGAGCGGCTGTCCATCGGTCCCGACGGCGGCACACCCACCGCCCAATAACCGAGGCGACCGGGATAGTCCTGGACGCTGGTCTGGGTGCCGGGGCTGAGGACTTCAAAAGTGTTGGCGCGGTAGACCAGCGACTCCAGGCAACGCGTCCAAGGCTGGCCGCTGGCGAACGGTGCGTCGAGGAGAATCTGTTGCAGGTATTGGCGGTTGGTTTCCACGCCGTACAGCAGGCTTTCATCCAGTGCTTGATGCAAGCCCAGGCGCGCCTGCTCGCGAGTGGGTGCCCAACGAATGACTTTGGCGATCATCGGATCGAAGTAAGGCGGGATCTGGCAACCGGCCTCGACCCAGGTGTCGATGCGCAGTTGTTTGCCATCGCATTGCGGGAATTGCACGGCCGTCAGCAGCCCTGGGCTCGGCTGGAAATCCCGGCCCGGATCTTCGGCATACAACCGTGCCTGAATCGCGTGACCCTCGGCCTTCAAACCCTGGCTCAACTCGCTCAGTGGCGGCAGGTCTCCGGCGGCCAGTTGCACCATCCAGCGCACCAGGTCCACGCCCCATACCTGTTCGGTGACACCATGCTCGACTTGCAGTCGAGTGTTCACCTCCAGGAAATAGAAGCGTCCGGCATCACTGTCGAATACGAACTCCACCGTACCGGCGCTGCGGTAGTTCACGGCCTTGGCCAGTTGGATCGCCGCCGCGCAGAGTTCTTCGGCCATGCCCTCGGGCAGGTTCGGCGCCGGGGTTTCCTCGAGGACTTTCTGATTGCGCCGCTGCACCGAACAGTCGCGCACGCCCAGGGCGATCACCTGGCCCTGGCCGTCGCCGAACACCTGCACCTCAAGGTGCCGGGCGCGCTCGATGTACTTCTCGATGAACACCCCGGCATCGCTGAAGTTGTTCTGGCCCAGGCGCTTCACGGCTTCAAAGGATTCGCTCAGCTCGCCGGCAGTGCGGCATACGCGCATGCCGATGCCGCCACCGCCGGCGGTACTTTTGAGCATCACCGGATAACCGATCTGGGTAGCGGCCAACAGCGCGGCGTCGAGGCTGTCGAGTAGTTCGGTGCCTTCGAGCAGCGGCACGCCGTGTCGGCGCGCCAGGTCGCGGGCGGTGTGCTTGAGGCCGAACACCCGCAATTGTTCTGGCGTCGGACCGATGAAGGCGATACCGGCAGCCACGCAGGCTTCGGCGAAAGCGGCGTTTTCCGAGAGAAAGCCATAGCCGGGATGAATCGCCGTCGCGCCGCTGCTTTTGGCGACGGCCAGGAGCTTGTCCACCGCCAGATAGGTAGTGGCCGCTGCGCCTTCGCCCAGGCAGTGGGCTTCATCGGCTTGCAGGATATGCAGGCTGGCGGCATCGGCTTGGGAGTACACCGCGACGCCTTGGACCTTAAGTTCGCCCAAGGTCCGCAGGATGCGGCAGGCGATGGCGCCACGGTTGGCGATGAGGATTTTTTCGAACATGGCATTGCCCCCTCAGGCATGAGCGCTGCCTGAACTGGGATGCGGGCCGTCCCGCAGTTTTCGATGGCCGCCGGGGTCGTCCCTGGCGGCAAACCTCCAAACACCTTCTTCCCTGTGGGAGCGAGCTTGCTCGCGATAGCGGCGGCACATCCAACATTGATGTAATTGACAGACCGCAATCGCGAGCAAGCTCGCTCCCACATGGATCGTGGGCGTTGATAAAAGCTATTTAATGCACTGCCCCGACCGGCTCTGGCACAACACAAACAGCCAGCGCCGCAGGCGGCTGAGTTTCAGTTCCATATCAAGAGCTCCGCTGGCGTGGGGTTGTAGGCGTTGCATGGGTTGTTCAGTTGCGGGCAGTTGGAGATCAACACGATCACGTCCATCTCGGCCCGCAGGTCGACGTATTTGCCTGGCGCCGAGATGCCGTCTTCGAAGGTCAGGCCGCCGTCGGCGGTGACCGGCACGTTCATGAAAAAGTTGATGTTCGGTCCGATATCGCCCTTGGCCAGGCGACCGTCGTGGGCGCAGGCCCGCAGGTAGTTGTCGCGGCAGCTGTGCATGTAGCGCTTTTCCAGGGCGTAGCGCACGGTGTTGCTTTCCTGGGCGCAGGCGCCGCCGAGGGTGTCGTGGCGCCCGCAAGTGTCTTCGACGATGGTCAGCATCGGGTGGCCGAGGTTGGAGTACAGGACGCTGCCGGTGCTCAGGTAAACGCTGTTTTGCCGGCGCAGGGTGCGCTGCACGTCGTAGCGTTCCTTGGGGTTGGCCAGGCTGTAGAACAGCGTATCGACCGCCTGGTTGCCCTCCAGGTCGAGGATGCGCAGGGTCTGGCCGGCCTTGACCTCCACCAGCCACGGTTCTCCGGCGGGAATGGTGGCGCGATAGATGGCGGTTTCAGGCTGCTTTTGTACGGTGGCGATGGCGAGTGACATGGCAGCGATCCTCAGGCGAACAGACGGTCGGTGTTGATGAAGCCGCGCTGGTTTTCCGGGCGCGACTGGCGGCAGTGCTCGGCGACGCAGGGGTCCGCGTTCATCCAACTGAGCTTGAGTGGTTGCGGGGCGTATTGCGGGTTCGGGTCCATCGGATGTTGCAGCGCGGTCAGCACCACCAGGGTGTCCATCGGCGCGTACAGCTCGATGTAGTCACCGGCTTTGGAATGGCCTTCGACAAAGTGAAAGTGTCCGGCCTCATCGACGTTGACCCGACTGAACAAGTTGAGGGTCATCAGCAGGTCGGACAGGCCCAAGCCCCATTTGCCCAGTTCCACCAACAGGTTGTCGGTGCCGTTGCGAAAGAAGCCGTTGCGCAGTTCCTGATAGCGGCCCTGGCCATATTTTTCAGCGACTTCCTCGGCGCAGAGCACGCCGCCAAGGCTATCGCTCCAGCCGCAGGTGTCGGCGGTGATGGCTGCCAGTACCCGACCCATATCCGAGTACAGGCAATGGCCGGCGGTGAGTTTGGCGGTGTGTTGGCATTTGAGGCTGTCGGGCAGGTTCAGGCGTTCGGTTTTTTCGTTGGCATTGAGCAGCGTCAGGCTCACGTTGGCTGCGCCGCGCAGGTCAGTCAGGCGCAGCAACTGGCCGCGCTTGAGCACGAAGGAACGGTGGCCGCCACCGGGCAGCAGTTCTTCGGCGAAGGGCGCAAACAACGGGGTCGAATCGGTCATGGAAAAACTCCTTTCAAGCGATACGCAACGTGCCGGCCAGTGCGGCGGACAGGGCGTCGACGGCGGCCCGGGCGGTGCGCCGGTCGCTGTTGAGTGGAATGTCGTAGGTGATGCGTGCGCCATAGGCGCCGGGGGCGTGCGGGTCGGCACGGACCTTGTCGAATACCAACAGGCGCGTGCCGAGGCTGAAACCTTCGGACAGGTCATGGGTGACCATGAACACCGTCAGCCGGGTTTCGCGCCACAGCTCCAGCAACAGGGTGTGCATGTCTTTGCGGATGCCCGGGTCGAGGGCGCCGAAAGGTTCGTCCAGCAGCAGCACCCGGGGTTTCATGATCAGCGCTTGGGCAATGGCCAGCCGTTGTTGCATGCCGCCGGACAACTGCGCCGGGTATTTGTCCAGCGCATGGCCCAGTCCAACCTTATCGAGCAGTCGTGCGGCTTCTTCGCGGGCCTGGCGCTTGGCGCTGCCGAACAGTCGTCCCAACAGCGGCGAGCGCGGCAGTTCCAGGCCTAGGGCTACGTTGTCCAGCACCGTCAGATGCGGGAACACCGAGTAGCGCTGGAACACTACCCCCCGGCTGGCATCCGGCTCGCCGGCCAGGGGTTCACCGTCCAGCAGAATCTGCCCGCGACTGGCGCGCTCCTGGCCCAGCAGCAAGCGCAGGAAGGTCGACTTGCCGCAACCCGATGCGCCCACGAGGGTGCAGAACTCACCCTCGGCGACGCTCAGGTTCAAGCGCTCAAGCACCACCTGATCGCCATATTGTTGCCAGACGTTGTTCACGGTAATGAAGCTCATGCCTTCGCCCCTTCATACCAAGGGAACGCTTGCCGCGTCAGGCGCTTGAGGCCCCAATCCATCAGCCAGGCGAGCAGGGTGATCCACACCACGTACGGCAAGATCACGTCCATTGCCAGGTAACGCCGCACCAGGAAAATCCGATAGCCCAGCCCGTCGGTGGAGGCGATGGCTTCGGCGGCGATCAGAAACAGCCAGGCCGACCCCAGCATCAGTCGCAGGGAAATCAACAGGCGCGGCAGCAATTGCGGCAGCACCACCCGCAGCATCAGGGTCCAGGTCGAAGCGCCGAGGGTCTGGGCCTTGATCAGCAACTCGGGCGGAATTTCCCGGGCGCGCTGTTCCAGATCCCGGGCCAGGCACGGCGTGATGCCAATCACGATCAGCATGACTTTCGATAATTCCCCCAATCCGAAGACGATGAACAGGATTGGCAGGATCGCCAGCGGCGGCACCATCGACACCACGGTGAGCAATGGCGATAGCGGCGCGCCCAGCAGCGGCAACGTGCCGGCGGCGATGCCCAGGCACAGCCCCGCCAGGGCACTGATGCCCAGGCCGATGGCCAGCCGACGCAGACTCGACGCGGTGTCTTGCCAGAGCAAGTAATCGCCACTGCGTGCATCGGCGGTGAAGGCCAGGCGTTTCACCGCATCGGCCATCTGCACGGCACTGGGCAGCAACTTGTCGTTAGGGTTATCCGTCAACCGGTCGGCCGAGCCCATGAAGTAGGCGAACAACACCAGCGCGAATGGCAGGATCACCAGCAACAAGCGGCTGGGACGATCCGGGTAGCGGTTGATCAGGCGCATGCCAGCTTCTCCGGTTTACAGCTTGGCGTCGGCGGCCAACTGTACGTAGGTCGGGTCGAAGCGCAGCTTGAGGTTGGCCTTGTCGCCGCGGGTCACGCCATTGGCGAAAGCCATGCCGACCGCGTCGGTATTTTTGGCGCCTTCGCCGAGCAAGCCGTGCTGGAACGAGAACTCGGCCACCTTGCCCATGGTCGTCGGCAGTTGCTGGCTGGTGGCGAAGCTCAGGGCTTCCTTGGGCGTGGCGAACAGCTTGGTGGTGTCCAGTTGCGACTGAAAGCCGGCCAGGTCGGTGCCCGAGGCCTTGGCCATGTGTTCCAGTGCCGCCTTGCTGGCGGCGTTTTTCGCGTTCATCAGCGCCACCACTTCAAACCAGGCGCCGGTCAACGCCTTGCCCAGGGCTGGGTTGTCCAGCAGGGTCTGGGTGTTGACCACCATCATGTCCATGATCTCGCCGGGGATCTGGCTGGAGTTGAACACTTCGCTCACGCCGGGCTGGGCCTTGATGTCCGAGAGCATCGGGTTCCAGGTGGTAACGGCCTTGACCTGATCAGTGTTGAAGGCGGCGGAGATATCGGCGTCGGAGGTGTTGACCACTTTCAGGTCTTTCTCGGTAAGACCGGCCGAATCCAGGGCGCGGGCCAGCAAGTAATGGGAGACCGACAGTTCCACCAGGTTGACGTCCATGCCCTTGAGATCAGCGACTTTCTTGCCCGCGCCCTTGAGGACGATGCCGTCGTTGCCGTTGGAGAAATCGCTGACGATCAGTGCGGTGCTGTCCACGCCACCGGCGGCGGGAATGGTCAGGGCGTCCATATTGGTCATGGTGCAGCCGTCGAACTGACCGGCGGTGTACTGGTTGATGGATTCGACGTAATCGTTGAGTTGCACGACATCGATCTTGATGCCGTATTTTTTCGCCCATTTGTCGACGATGCCTTGGCTGCCGGCGTATTCCCAGGGCATCCAGCCAGCGTAAATGGTCCAGCAGACGCTGAAGTGGTCTTTTTGCGCAGCGGGGGAGGAAAGGCTCACCAGGGCCGAAAAGGCGGCGATGAGCAGAGTGGCCAGACGAAGCTTGAGCATGGTGGTTCTCCAGTTGATCAAGGGCGGACAGGAGCAACGCAGCACCGCGAACGGTGGCTTGTCTCCCGGGCTTTTGTCCCGCCGTGTAACCTCAACTGGAGGTCGCCAACTCTCGGACCAGTCACTCGCCAGAGGCGAGCCGGAACCCTAGTCAGCCATTGCAAATTGTGGTGCCGCGAACCTGTGATGACTCCTGCACGGAGTTTGTTAAAGCGAGAGCCGTGCCAATTCGAGCAAAGGCCCGGGCCAGATAGGGTAGGTGGTGGGGACGGATGATGGAGGGCGGATTTGTGCTTGCTTGTGGTGCTACCGCGCACCGGAAGAGGGCGACGAGTGACATGTTTCCAGTTGTTGCCGGGTCGCACCAGATTCCCATTTTGCTGTCTGAGTATTTGTCAGTCACACAAAGTTGACTGCCGCCCATCAGCGTCGCTGATGTGGCCCATCCGCGGTCCAGGAGGCCGCCATGTATCGACGACTGCTACTCCTTGCGTTTCTCGGTTTGAGTCTTTCGGCTTGCGTGCCTTATTACGACGCAGACACCAGCTACTACCGTTCCGAGGTCTACACCTCACCGGCGCCGATCTATTACAGCGGCGGGAGCTACTATTCGGCGCCGCGTGGTTATTACGCCCCGCGGTATTACCAACCGGCGCCACGTTATTACTCGCCGCCGCGTTACTACCAACAAGGCCCACGCTATTACTCGCCACCGCGAGCGGCGTACCGGTCTTATCCGAATCGGGGCGGCTGGGACGGCCGTGACCGGGGTGGCTGGAGTGACGACCGAGGCGGTCGAGGCGGACGTGATCATCGTGGCCGCGGCGATCACGATGGACGGGGCGGCCACCGCTGATCCATCGGCAACAGAAAGCGGCGCATTGAGCGCCGCTTTTTTGTGCCTGCATAAAACTTGTGGGAGCGAGCCTGCTCGCGATGGCGTCGGGTCAGTCAGCATTGATGTGTCTGACATGCCGCTATCGCGAGCAAGCTCGCTCCCACAGGGATCTCTTCCTGGATCGTTTACTCGTTGGACAAATCCGCCAACGGATGCCGCCCTTCCCACGCCTTGTGAAAATGCGCCTCGACCGCCGCTTCGGGCACATGATTGATGTCCGGCCAGTGCCAGTGGGGTTTGTGATCCTTGTCGATCAGCCGCGCGCGCACGCCTTCGCTGAACTCCGGATGACGGCAGCAGTTGAGGCTCAGGGTGTACTCCATCCTGAACACCCCGGCCAAGGACAGATGCCGGGCACGGGCGATCTGTTCCCAGACCAGATGAGCGGTCAGTGGTGAGCCTTCGGTCATGGTCTTGGCCGCCCGGGCGATCAACGGATCCGGGTGCTCCACCAGCAGGCTGAGGGCTTTCCAGGCGCAGCGCACATCGCTGACATCCAGCCACTCATCGATTTTCTGTCGACGTGGCAGCCATTGGGCTTCGGGCATTTGGCCGACCGCTTCCTGCTGCAGGGCCTTGAGCAGGCTGTTGAGCTGCATCTCGGTCTGTTCCTGCCAATTGAGTTGCAGCAGGCCTTCGATCAGATCGTCCTGTTGTTCATCCAGCAGGAAGCGATCGGCCAGCCCCAGGTCGATGGCGTCCCGGGCGTTCATATGGGCACCGGTCAGGCCGAGAAACAGGCCGAGCTTGCCGGGCAGGCGCGACAGAAACCAACTGGCGCCGACATCCGGGTACAGGCCGATGCTGATCTCCGGCATTGCCAGGCGACTGCTCGGCGTGACGATCCGGGTGCTCGCGCCTTGCAGCAGGCCCATGCCGCCGCCCAGGACATAGCCGTGGCCCCAGCACAGCAAGGGCTTGGGGTAGGTGTGCAGGTTGAAGTCCAAGCGGTATTCCGCTGCGAAAAATTGCGCAGCCAGGGGCGGTACTTCACCGGGGTTGGCCCGGCAGGCCTCCACCAGGCTGCGCACTTCGCCGCCGGCGCAGAAGGCCTTGGCGCCATTGCCGCGCAATAAAACACAAACGATTTGCGGGTCTCTGGCCCAGGTATCGAAACGATCACGCAGGGCGTTGATCATCGGTAGCGAAAGGGCGTTCAGGGATTTCTCGGCATCCAGCGTGGCGATGCCGATGCGGGCACCGTCGATGCCAGTGAGCTCTTCGAAGTGCAGATTCATCGTGACCTCGATCAGAAAATTGAATGTTCAGTATGACCGCTGCGTAGGAAAGTGCCGGTTCTACGTCAGATCAATTGACAAGCCATGTAGGCTTTCCTAGGGTGCGCCCATTGTTTTTACCGGGTGCAACCATGACTGCTGACGACCGTATCAAACTCGAACCGAGCTGGAAGCAGGCACTGCGTGCCGAGTTCGACCAGCCCTACATGACAGAGTTGCGCGAATTCCTGCGTCGGGAATACGCGGCCGGCAAGGAGATTTATCCACCGGCATCGTTGATTTTCAATGCCCTCAATTCCACGCCGTTGGACAAGGTCAAAGTGGTGATCCTCGGCCAAGACCCGTACCACGGCCCTGGCCAGGCTCATGGTTTGTGTTTCTCGGTACAGCCGGGTGTGCCAGCTCCGCCGTCGCTGGTGAACATCTTCAAGGAATTGAAGCGCGATTTGAACATCGACATCCCGAATCACGGTTACCTGCAAAGCTGGGCCGATCAGGGCGTGTTGTTGCTCAACACCACCATGACCGTGGAGCGCGCCAATGCCAACGCCCATGCGGGCAAGGGGTGGCAGCACTTCACCGACCGAATCATCGAAGTGGTCAGTGAGCACCAACCGCACTTGGTATTCCTGTTGTGGGGCGCCCATGCCCAGGGCAAGCAAAAGCTGATCGACGCCACCAAGCACCTGGTGCTGACCTCGGTCCATCCGTCGCCGTTGTCGGCTTATCGCGGTTTCCTGGGTTGCGGGCATTTCAGCCGGACCAACAAGTTTCTCGAACAACAGGGTGAAACGCCGATCGATTGGCGGTTGCCGCCGGTTTGAGTGGTCGGCTATGAGGGCCCCATCGCGAGCAGGCTCGCTCCCACATTGATCTGTGTATGCCGCCAATCCATGTGGGAGCGAGCTTGCTTGCGATGAAGGTGCCTCGGACGATCAGACCAAACCCGGCCTGCGCATCCAGTACCTGAACAACGGCTCCGCCAGAAACAGCACGAACAACAACCGCATCACTTGCAACGCCGTCACCAGCGGCACCGACAGTTGCAGCGTCTCTGCCGTCAGGCTCATTTCCGCGATGCCGCCGGGCATCATGCCCAATGTCAGCGAACGCAAGTCCAGAAGCGTCAAGGTGCTCAGGCCCAAGGCCGCAAGCGTGGCGATCAGCATCGTCAGCACCGTGCCGATCAGGGTACGCCCCATGAACGATGGCGCCCGACGGAAGAACTGCCGGTTGAAATGACAGCCCAACCCGCTGCCGATCAGCCACTGGCCGATCTGGCTGGCGCCGTTGGGCAGGCCGATGTGCAGGTCCCAACCGACGCTCACCGCCGAGCTCACCAGCAACGGCCCGAACAACCATGGATTGGGTTGGCGCAAGCGCTCCCAAATCCAGGCGAGCAGGGCGCCCGCCGGGAACAGCATCGCCAGCCACAGCCAGTCCACCGTAGTGGCGTGTTGCACCGGGGCGCCTTCGCCCAACAGGTATTTGAACGCCGCCGGCACGCACAGCACCACCACCAGCACCCGCAGGCTCTGGCCCGCAGCGACGCGACTGAGATCAGCGCCGTTGCGGGCACCGAGGTTGACCATTTCGCCGGAACCGCCCGGCATGCTGGAGAAGAATGCGGTGGCGCGGTCTTCGCCGGTGCGACGCATCAGCCACACACTCACTACGCTGGACACGCTGGTGATCAGCGCGCCGAAGAAGATCAGGCCGAAGTGGCTCAAGACCTGTTCCATCACCACCGGAGTGAAGTGCAGGCCGATGCCGATGCCCACCACCCATTGGCCGCATTTACGGCCGCCGGGGATTTCCATCAGTTGCCAAGGCGTCAAGCAGCGCACCAGGATGATCGCCAGCAACGAGCCGACCATCCAGGGCAAAGGCCAGCCGATCAGGCTGGCCAGATACCCGCCGGCCAGACCGACCAGCGGGGTTCCCCACCATTGTCTGAATGTTGCCTCAGACATTGGCCAGGGCACGACGTTGTGCAGCGCGGCGACGCCAGATCCGCACCAGTGGCATGAACAGCATGATCGCCGTCAGGATCCAGCAACCGAAGGTGATCGGGCTCGACCAGAGGATCTCCAGCGCACCGTTGGAAATCGACAGCGCGCGCCGCAGGTTTTGCTCCATCAGCCCACCAAGGATGAAACCCAGCAGGACCGGCGACAGCGGGAAGTCCAGCTTGCGCAGGATGTAACCGAAGATACCGATGCCGATCATCAGGAACAGGTCGAACGTGGTGGCATGCACCGCGTAGACGCCAATCCCGGTGATGATCGCGATGACCGGTACCAGTGCCCAGTTCGGCACGGCCAGGATGCGGGTGAAAACGCGGATCATCGGAATGTTGAGGATCACCAGCATGATGTTGGCGACGAACAACGACGCGATCAGGCCCCAGACGATATCCGGCTGTTGCTGGAACAGCAGGGGACCGGGGGTGATGTTGTACAGCGACAGGGCGCCGATCATCACCGCCGTGGTGCCCGAGCCGGGCACGCCGAGGGTCAGCATCGGTACCAGCGCACCGCAGGCTGCGCCGCCGATGGCGGTTTCCGGAGCGGCGAGGCCGCGCTTGTCACCCTGGCCGAACGTGCCACTGGCACCGGCAATGCGTTTTTCAGTCATGTAGGCCACGGCACTGGCCAGGGTCGCACCGGCACCCGGCAACACGCCCATGATGAAACCGAGTACGCCGCAACGCAGGTTGACCGTAAAGACCGACGCCGCTTCCTTGAAGTTGAACATCATCCGCCCGGTGGCTTTCACCGCTTCCTGGCCGCGATGGGTTTTTTCCAACAGCAACAGGATTTCGCTGATGGAGAACAGGCCCAGCACCAGCACGACGAACTGGATACCGTCGGTCAAGTGGATGTTGTCACCGGTGAAACGGTACACGCCGCTGTTGGCATCGATCCCGACGCAGGACAGGAACAGCCCGATCAGCGCCGCGATGAACGTCTTGAGCGGTCGATCGCCGGCCATGCCGCCGAGGCAGACGATGGCGAACACCATCAGCACGAAATACTCCGCCGGTCCGAAGGCAATCGCCCATTTGGCCAGCAGCGGTGCGAACAGCACCATGCCGCAGGTGGCGATGAACGCACCGATGAACGAGCTCCACGCCGACAGCGACAATGCCACCCCGGCCAAGCCCTGGCGCGCCATCGGGTAGCCGTCGAGGGTAGTCATCACGGTGGAGGCTTCGCCGGGGATGTTCAGCAGAATCGAGCTGATACGTCCGCCGTATTCGCAACCCAGGTACACCGCCGCCAGCAGGATCAGTGCCGACTCCGGTGGCAAGCCCAGGGCAAAGGCAATCGGGATCAGCAGCGCCACGCCGTTGATCGGGCCCAGGCCCGGCAGCAGCCCGACCACGGTGCCGATCAAGGTGCCGGTCAGTGCTGTGACGAGATTGTAGGGAGTCAGTGCAACGCCAAAACCCTGGCCGAGATAATTCAGGGTATCCATATCAATTCTCCAGGACGTCGAGCAGGCCCAAGGGCAGCGGCACGTCCATCAGCTTGTCGAACAACAGGTAGAGACCGATGGCCATCAGGCTGATGATCACTACGCTCGGCACCCAGCGACCGCCATACAGGCGCGCCATCGGCACGCCAATCAGGATGCTGGCGAGGATGAAGCCCAGGGGTTCGAAGGTTCCGGCGAATACCAGCAGCAGCACCACGCAGATGCCGATCTTCTGCAAGGTTTCGCGGTCCAGGTGCGGGTCTTCGTCGCTGTGCACGATGGGCGTAGGACGAAACAGCATGTACAGCAATGCCAGTCCCATCAGCCCGAGCATCAGCAAGGGAAAGGCGCGGGGACCGACCGGTTCGTAGGAAAAGGCGGCCTGATAGGGCCAAGCCATCAGCGCCAGACCGATACAGACCAGTAGCAGCACCGCGGCAAAAATACGTTGGATGGTGAGCATGACTAACTCCTGGGCGGCGCCGGCAGTGCCAGCGCCGCCGCGAGAACAGAGACGATTACTGGATCAGGCCGAACTCTTTGGCCAGCACCTTGTAATCGGCCACTTGTTTCTTCACATAGGCGTCCAGTTCCGGGCCGGTCATGGCAAATGGGAACAGCTCGCGCTGGTCACGCAGCTTGGCGAATTCCTCGGAAGCCAGCAGTTTGTCGAAGGCATCTTTCCACCAGGCATAGTCTTCGTCGCTGACCTTTGGCCCGAGGTAGAAGCCGCGGACCACTGGCCAGAGGATGTCGTAGCCTTGCTCGCGAGCGGTCGGGATGTCTTTCATTTCCGGCTCGTCCAGGCGCTTCTCGGCGAACACGGCGAGCAGGCGCATATCACCGCTCTGGATGTGTGGCATGGAGTCGGAAATGTCCGTACTGCCTACCTGAATATGGCCGCCGAGCAAGGCGGTGGCGATTTCACCGCCACCTTCGAGGGCCACGTAGCGCAGTTTGCGAGGATCGATGCCGGCGGCCTTGGCGATCAGGGCGGTTTGCATCCAGTCCTGGCTGCCGACGGTGCCGCCGGAGCCGATGACCACGGAACCCGGATCTTTCTTCAGGGCCTGTACCAGATCGTCGAGGTTCTTGTAGGGCGAATCGCTCTTCACCGCGATGGCGCCGTAGCTGGTGCCGACGGCCGCCAGCCAGCGCACGGCGTTTTCATCGAAACGACCGAACTTGCCTTGCGCCAGGTTCAACAACGAACCGCTGGACCAGGCCACCAGCGTTCCGGCGTCGGCCGGACGCTGGGCGACCACTGCGTTGTAGGCCACAGCGCCGACACCGCCGGGCATGTAGGTCACACGCATGGGCTTGGTCAGCAGTTTCTGGTTGACCAGCGCGCTTTGCGCCAGTTTGCACGTCAGGTCGAAACCGCCGCCGGGGGCGGCCGGAGCGATGCATTCAGGGCGCTTAGGTTCGGCGAGCAACTGCCCGGCGAACATCAGGCATCCGGCGGCCAAGGCTACTTTACGCAGTGATAGGTTCATTGTTGTCTCCACAGGAATTGTTGTTGTGCGTGGTGAAAAATTGTCGTTGACGGATCCCCGCCCAAGTCATCGTTGATGGGGCGCGCAGGTCGTTACCGGAATTGAATGCGGGGCGACATCGCTCAAGGCGGTCTGGTTCAAGCGAGAAGGGCGAGCAGGCGCTGGGGCCTGGAGCTGCATGGACAGCATGGTGAATACTCCGCTTTTATTTTTCTTATTGGGACGAAAACGCTTCGTGGCATTTTTCATTCGCGATCGGGCGTCGCGGCGGGCAGTCGAAACTATCCGTAAAGGGACTCTAATGGCTCAACCTTTCGCTAACCTTTCAGAAGCTTTCAGAATGTTTTTTGCCTTCACAGCTGCCCATGCGGCTGTAAACTCCGCGCCAAAGAATGGCGTCGACCATCCCTGAATCGAGGAAAAATCCATGCGTGTTCTGCTCGTCGAAGACCATCTGCAGCTCGCCGAAAGTGTAGCCCAGGCCCTCAAGAGCACCGGCTTGACCGTGGATGTATTGCACGACGGGGTGGCGGCCGACCTGGCCTTGAGCAGTGAGGAATACGCCGTGGCGATCCTCGATGTGGGGCTGCCGCGCATGGATGGCTTCGAGGTGCTGGCGCGTTTGCGGTCCCGGGGCAAGACCCTGCCGGTGTTGATGCTGACCGCGCGCAGTGACGTCAAGGACCGGGTCCATGGCCTGAACCTGGGAGCCGACGATTACCTGGCCAAGCCATTCGAGCTCACGGAGCTTGAAGCACGGGTCAAGGCATTGCTGCGCCGCAGCGTATTGGGGGGGGAACGCCAGCAGCGTTGTGGTGGGCTGGTCTATGACCTGGATACCCGCCGCTTCACCCTCGATGACGAACTGCTGACCCTGACGTCACGTGAGCAAGCCGTGCTGGAGGCGTTGATCGCCCGGCCGGGGCGGGTGATGAGCAAGGAGCAGGTGGCGGCCCAGGTGTTCGGCCTGGACGAAGAAGCCAGCCCTGATGCCATCGAAATCTACATCCACCGCTTGCGCAAGAAGCTCGATGGCCATGCCGTGGCCATCGTGACGTTCCGCGGCCTGGGCTATCTGCTGGAAAACCGTGATGCATAAGCCCGACAGCCTGCGCTGGCGGCTGCTCAGGAACCTGGCGCTGTTGTTGGTGGTGCTGATGCTCGCCAGCGGCTTGAGCGCCTATTGGAACGGTCGCGAGGCTGCGGATACCGCCTACGACCGGACCCTGCTGGCCTCGGCCCGGACTATCGCGGCCGGTCTTTCGCAACGCGACGGCAGCCTCAGCGCAGATGTGCCCTACGTGGCCCTGGACACTTTCGCCTACGACAGCGCCGGACGTATTTATTACCAGGTCAATGACATCAACAGGAAGCTGATTTCCGGCTACGAAAATCTCCCAGGCCCGCCGCCCGGCACGCCGCGTACGGACGATTACCCAGCCCTGGCACGCTTCTACAACGCCAGTTACCAGGGCCAGAACGTGCGGGTGGTGAGCCTGCTCAAGGCGGTGAGCGAGCCGAACATGAACGGCATGGCGGAAATTCGTGTGGCGGAAACTGAAGAAGCGCGGGTCAGCATGGCCCGCAGCCTCATGGCTGACACGTTGTTGCGCTTGGGCATGCTGGCCGTGGGGGCGCTGTTGTTGGTGTGGTTCGCGGTCAGTGCCGCACTGCGCCCGTTGGAACGCTTGCGTACGGCGGTGGAGGAGCGCCAGCCGGACGATCTACGGCCATTGCCACTGGTGGAAGTCCAGCATGAACTCTGGCCGCTGGTGCGCGCCCTCAACCATTTCACTGAGCGTTTGCGCGGGCAATTCGAGCGACAGGCGCAATTCATTGCTGATGCCGCCCATGAACTGCGCACGCCCCTGGCTGCGCTCAAGGCCCGCCTTGAACTGGGCTTGCGCGCCAGTGAGCCGGCGACCTGGCGTGAAACCCTGGAAACCGCGGCCCAGGGCACCGATCGCCTGACCCATCTGGCCAATCAACTGCTGTCCCTGGCGCGCGTGGAAAACGGCGCTCGGGCCATTGCCGAGGGCGGCGCGCAGTTGCTTGACCTGAGCCAATTGGCTCGTGAACTGGGCATGGCCATGGCCCCGCTGGCCCACGCCAGAGGTGTGGCGTTGGCCTTGGAGGCCGACGAGCCGGTATGGCTGCGGGGCGAGCCAACCTTGCTGAATGAACTGTTGAGCAATCTGGTGGACAACGCCCTGGCCCATACACCGTCGGGCGGCAACGTGATTTTGAGGGTCAGCGCACCGGCGGTGCTGGAAGTCGAGGATGATGGGCCGGGCATTCCGCTGCATGAGCGGGATCGGGTGTTCGAGCGCTTCTATCGACGCAACCAGCAAGTGGCCGGGTCCGGCCTGGGATTGGCGATCGTCGGTGAAATCTGTCGCGCACACTTGGCACAGATCACCCTGCATGACGGGCAAGAGCGTGGGTTGAAGGTGCGGGTGAGTTTTATCCCCGGCTCAGATTGATCCAGAGCGAGTCTCTGTGGCGAGGGGCTAAATCCCCTCGCCACAGGATCAAGCCTGACTCGAGTTCGTTGGCTATCTGGCCTGCTTAGTCAAACATCGCCCGCGCTTCTTCGATATCCGCGCACCGGGCCTTGTTGTCCAGGTCGATGCCCAGCTTCCTGAAAGCCGGAACCGCGAACAGGTCGACCTGGCTGAGGGGGTGGTCGGTGCCTTTGTAGCAATACAGCGCCGCGATCTGCACCAGGTCGACGTAATCGATGTGCTTCGAATCCCGAGTGAAGTCCAGATACAACCCCGGAAGCTTCACCAGTCGCTCTGGAAATTCCCAGACACTGAGCAACTTGTCTCCCAGCACCGGGTGAATCGTTTCAATGACATGGTTGAGGCTGACCGGATCCGACAGCAGTTCATTGTTGTCTTGGGCATAAGTCAGGATCGGCAACACGCCGATCTGGTGCACCAACCCACCGAGCGCGGCCTGGTCGGGCTTGAGTTGGGTATAACCGCGGCACAATGCATAGCTGACGCCGGCGATCTCCAGGCTCTTGCGCCAGACCTCGCGCATCTTCTGTTCCACTACGTCGGAGCGGGCATGGAATATCTGTTCCATGACCAGACCGATGGCCAGGTTGCTGCTGTAGTTGACCCCCAGCCGAGTGATGGCTGTATGCAGGTCGGTGACTTCCTGGGTAGCACGCAGCAGCGGGCTGTTGACCACTTTTATCAAGCGTGCCGAGAGCGCCGTGTCGCGGCCGATCACTTTGCTCAGGTTGCTGACGCTGATTTCCGGGTCTTCGGCGGCCCGGCGAATCTGCAGGGCCACTTCCGGTAATGTTGGCAGAACCAAGTCATCGTTATCGATGGCCTGTACCAAATCCCGTTGGACCTTATCCGCCAAATCGCTCATTTCGGTTCTCTAGGGTGTTGCGACAAATGCTGCGATCAGCGCTGGATTTCGCGGTCACGGTCCAGCTCGTAAGGCAGGTCCAGCAACTGCAAGACCGGGCCCTCCAAATCACCGAGATGAAGATTGCCATCCTCTGCTGCTTCGGCCTGCAACACTGCCAGCAGTTCAATGTTTCGCTCGGCACGAGCGGCGATCACCACCTCGCCGATGGAACTGCTGTGAGTAGGTGAGAATAGCGCGGTGCCGGGAGCCGGCAATTCGCTGGCGTCCAGCTGCAGGCGATACAGGCGCCGCTTGAGCTTGCCGAGGTACTGCATGCGGGCGACGATTTCCTGGCCGGTGTAGCAACCCTTCTTGAAACTCACGCCGCCGACGGCTTGCAGATTGAGCATCTGCGGGATGAACAATTCGCGGGTGGCCGGCATGACCTGGCCGATCCCTGCGCGGACCTGGCCCAGCAGCCACAGGTTCAAGTCCGCCTCGGTCAGTGTCGCGCGCAGCCGTGACGCCAGCGTCTGTGCCTGCCCAGCGGGGGCCCACAGTTCGGCGCGACCGGGGGAGACGCGGATGGCGATCAAGGATTCATGGCGAGCCACGCTGTCGGTGTCGGCCGGCAGCTCGAGGCCCAGGCCGGTCAACGCTGCATCGGCGTTTTCCAGGCCGAAGCGGACCCAGGCGGCACTTTCATCGGTTAGTTTGGATTTGGAGAAAACGGCATATTTTTTCAGGTCGGCCAGCTGTGGTTCGAGCAACTCGCTGGCCATGGCCATCAGCACGCCATCGCCTTCAAGCAGGATGCGGAAACTCGATTGCATCCGGCCTTTCTGGGTGCAGCGCGCGCCGAGGCTAGCCCGGCTGTCGCTCAGGTGGTTGAGATTGCAGGTCAATTGGCCTTGCAGGAATTTGCCGGCATCCGCGCCGCGGACTGCGAGAACGCCTTCGTGGGACAGGGTGCAAAAAAAAGCGGAATCAGCCATGGGTCATCGCAGGGTAAAAAGTCTGGTGGACATCATAAGGGGACGCCCTTGAAATGGGTAGTTCACAAAGGATCGGTGATGCCCGACCAAAGCCGTCTGTTCCACCGTGGCGGGGCCTGTATACTTGCGCTCTATTTGAGGAGCGCTCCATGGTCGAAGATGTTGAACTCAATCGCCTCTACTGGCACAGCCGCCGCGGCATGCTTGAGCTGGACGTGTTGCTGGTGCCGTTTGTGAAAGAGGTTTACCCCCATCTCAATGAAGTGGATCGTGCCTGCTACGTCCGTCTGCTCGAATGCGAGGATCAGGACATGTTTGGCTGGTTCATGGAGCGCAGCGAATCCGAAGACCCGGAGTTGCAGCGCATGGTTCGGATGATCCTGGACCGTGTCCAGCCCAAGTAGTCGCTTCGAATGCCGCTGGCATGCCTCCGGGCACTTGCTGGCGGCCTATCTCCTGGCCCAGGTGTTCGCCCTGGGTGCGTTGTTTCTGTTGTCTGTCCCGTTCTGGCTCGCCGTGCTGGGTATTGCGCTGTGCCTGGCTCATGGCGCCTGGACGATACCTCGACATCTGTTGCTGAGTCATCGCCGAGCCTTTTGCGGCTTGCGTCGTGATGCCGCAGGCTGGCAGCTCTGGAGCCGGGCCCGTGGCTGGCAGCCGGTGCAGTTGCGCGCCGACAGCCTGGCCCTGCCAATGATCGTCGTATTGCGTTTCCGCCTGCCGGATGAATGGTGGGTCCGGTCGCTGTGCGTGCCCCGCGACGCGCTGGCGCCGGATGAACATCGGCGCCTGCGGGTGCGGCTCAGGTTCAGTCGGCGTAGGTGGGCGGCACCAGGATAGTGTCCAGCGCCTCGGGCAACAGGTTCGGGTAGTCGAGGGTGTAATGCAGTCCCCGGCTTTCCTTGCGCTCCATGGCCGAGCGGATCATCAATTCTGCCACCTGGGCCAGATTGCGCAGCTCGATCAGGTCGCGGCTGACTTTGTAGTTACTGTAGAACTCATCGATTTCATCGAGCAGCAGGCGCACCCGGTGCTGCGCCCTTTGCAAGCGCTTGTTGGTGCGCACGATGCCGACATAGTCCCACATGAAACGCCGCAATTCGTCCCAGTTGTGCGCAATGATCACGTCTTCATCCGAATCGGTGACCTGGCTGGCGTCCCAGGAGGGTAGGGCGGTCGGAATGGCGATTTGCGGCAACTGCTGCAGAATGTCTGCCGCTGTCGAGCGTGCATAGACGAAACACTCCAGCAGTGAGTTGCTGGCCATGCGGTTGGCGCCGTGCAGGCCGGTGAAGCTGGTTTCGCCAATGGCATACAGCCCTGGCACGTCGGTACGCCCCCGCTGGTCGACCATCACGCCCCCGCAGGTGTAATGCGCCGCTGGCACCACCGGGATCGGTTGCTTGGTGATGTCGATGGAAAATTCCAGGCAGCGCTCGTACACCGTCGGGAAGTGGCTCTTGATGAACGCTTCGGGTTTGTGACTGATGTCCAGGTAAACGCAATCAATGCCCAGGCGCTTCATTTCATGGTCGATGGCCCGGGCGACGATGTCCCGTGGCGCCAGCTCGGCGCGCGGATCGAAGCGCTGCATGAAGCGTTCGCCGTTAGGCAGCTTCAAGTGGGCGCCTTCGCCTCGCAGGGCTTCAGTCACCAGGAAGCTCTTGGCCAACGGGTGATAAAGGCAAGTAGGGTGGAACTGATTGAACTCCAGGTTCGCCACTCGGCAACCAGAGCGCCAGGCCATGGCGATGCCATCACCGCAGGCACCGTCGGGGTTGCTGGTATACAAGTAGACTTTCGCCGCGCCACCGGAGGCCAGGATCACGAAGCGCGCGCCGTAAGTGTCGACTTCGCCAGTGCTGCGATTGAGCACATAGGCGCCCAGGCAACGTTCGCCATCCAGGCCCAGGCGTTTTTCGGTGATCAGGTCGACCGCGACGCGCTGTTCGAGCAATTCGATATTCGGTCGTTGCCGAGCCTTGGCCAGCAGAGTCTTGAAGATCGCCGCGCCAGTGGCATCAGCCGCGTGAATGATGCGTCGATGGCTGTGACCGCCTTCGCGAGTCAAATGAAACTCGAAACCGCCGTCTTCGGTGCCGGATTGCTCGTCGCGGGTGAACGGTACACCCTGGTCGATCAGCCACTGGATGGCTTCCCTGCTGTGTTCGACGGTGAAGCGCACCGCCTCTGGATTGCACAGGCCACCGCCGGCGTTGAGGGTGTCTTCGACGTGGGATTCAATCGTGTCGGTGTCATCCAGTACGGCCGCGACACCGCCTTGGGCCCAGAATGTCGAACCGTTGGCCAGGTCGCCTTTGCTCAGCACTGCGATGCGCAGATGCTCAGGCAAAGTCAGTGCAAGGCTCAATCCGGCGGCGCCGCTGCCGATTACCAGAACATCGTGTTGGAACTGTTGGCTCATTTGGAAGGTTTCCGCTCAAAGCGACCCGGGTCGGGGTTGGCGCAAGACATCCGCATCAACGGGTCAGGCAGCCACGCAGCCCACTAGTATATAGAGGGGGGGATCGGCACAATAGCCGGGCATTCATGGCAATGTGAAACCAGGGTGACAGAAAAGCGACACGCTTCGTCGGATCACGATTTGGGTGGATGGGCGATAAGGCGGCCGTTTCGAGGACAGAACGCTGTTTTTCTCGTCCTGGTTGCCCAATGTTCAATTCACAGCGCTATAAATAGTGGGAACTTTTGCCAGGCGCCTACGTTCAATAGACGGTTGTCTGCAAAAGGGAGCAGCGTCGGGTTGGTAGAAGATTTCGATTCGAGTCTTTGCCGTTAGGCCCGCCGACAGATTATTCGCGCAGCCGGGGCATCTCGCGCTGCGTTTTTCGTGCGTGCCGAGATCAGAGCGCGCCGGAAACTTGCTTGAAAGGGGGAGAACTTTTGCGAAAAGCCCGAGTCTATGTTTGCAAGCCCGGTCAATTAGTAATGCAAGCCTCCTTCGAGCTTATCGAGGAGTGTTCATGCTAACCCAGGAAGAGGATCAGCAGCTGGTCGAGCGCGTACAACGCGGCGACAAGCGAGCTTTCGATCTGCTAGTGCTGAAATACCAGCACAAAATTCTCGGGTTGATCGTGCGTTTTGTGCACGACACCCATGAAGCCCAGGATGTTGCTCAGGAAGCCTTTATCAAGGCTTACCGTGCACTTGGAAATTTTCGCGGAGACAGCGCGTTTTACACGTGGCTTTACCGCATCGCCATCAACACGGCGAAAAACTATCTGGTTTCACGCGGCCGCCGGCCGCCGGATAGCGATGTGAGTTCCGAAGATGCAGAGTTCTATGATGGCGATCATGGTCTCAAGGATCTCGAATCACCGGAACGAGCGTTGCTGCGGGATGAGATCGAAGGCACCGTCCATCGAACTATCCAGCAACTGCCTGAAGATTTGCGTACGGCTTTAACTTTACGTGAATTCGACGGTCTGAGTTACGAGGACATTGCGAGCGTCATGCAATGTCCGGTGGGTACCGTGCGCTCCCGGATTTTCCGCGCTCGGGAGGCCATCGATAAAGCCCTGCAACCGTTGTTGCAGGAAAACTGAGACAGCGGCGACAGCCAAGAGAGGAACGCCATGAGTCGTGAAGCCCTGCAGGAATCGCTGTCCGCAGTGATGGATAACGAAGCGGACGAATTGGAATTGCGTCGGGTGTTGAATGCCTTCGACGATGTTGAAACCCGTGAGACCTGGGCTCGTTACCAGATCGCCCGGGCTGTCATGCACAAGGACCTGCTGCTTCCGCGTCTGGACATCGCTGCGGCCGTTTCTGCTGCATTGGCTGACGAAGCCGTACCGGCAAAAGCTTCCCGCGGACCATGGCGCAGCCTGGGTCGCCTGGCAGTTGCCGCTTCGGTCACCGTAGCTGTTTTGGCTGGTGTACGCCTGTATAACCAGGATGAGATTGCTGGCGTGCAGATGGCACAGCAGTCCACCCAGCCTGGCCTGGCTGCTCCACAGGTCAAGGGCCCGGCGGTACTGGCCGGTTATAGCGAAAGTTCGGAAGCTGCAGGTCCAATGGTCAACGGTGTTCTGCAAGGCCAACCCGGCTGGCATGATCAGCGTCTGCCCAACTACCTGCGTCAGCATGCCCAGCAGGCTGCCTTGAAGGGTACCGAGAGCGCGCTGCCTTACGCCCGTGCTGCCAGCCTGGAAAACCGTTAAGGAGGAATATTGCGCGCCATACCTCTATTCACGCTTTTGCTGGGTGGCTGGTGTGCTGTTCCAGCCTATGCCGGTGAGGCTCAAGATTGGTTGAATCGTCTGAGTCAGGCCGAGCAGCAGCAAAGCTTTCAGGGCACTTTCGTTTACGAGCGCAATGGTAGTTTTTCTACCCATAACATCTGGCATCGTGTCCAGAATGGCAAAGTCCGCGAGCGGTTACTCCAGCTCGACGGTTCGGCACAGGAAGTCGTACGCATTGATGGCTATACTCAATGCGTCAGCGGCTCCCTGATCGCAGGGCTGGGCAATACGCCTGATGGCACCGCACGTGCGCTCGATCCGCAAAAACTCAAGAATTGGTATGACCTTGCTGTCATTGGCAAGTCGCGCGTGGCCGGGCGTCAAGCGGTCATTGTGTCATTGACGCCCAAGGACCAGCATCGCTACGGTTTCGAGCTGCATCTGGACAAAGAGACGGGCCTGCCGCTCAAGTCGTTGTTGCTCAACGACAAGGGCCAATTGCTCGAGCGCTTCCAGTTCACTCGCTTGAACATTGCAGAGCCGTCAGACGGCGAATTGCAAGCCAGTTCCGAGTGCAAGGCGGTCGCGCAGGAGCCGGGTACAGCTACTGCGGTGAAGGCTGCCTGGCACTCGGATTGGCTTCCGCCTGGTTTTGAATTGTCCAGCAGCACTACACGCAAGGATCCGGACACCCAGATCCAGGTCAATAGTCTGATGTACGACGATGGCCTGGCTCGCTTCTCGGTGTTTCTGGAGCCGTTGAACGGCGCTACCGCTACCGATACCCGCACTCAGCTTGGCCCGACGGCTGCTGTCTCCCGTCGCCTCACGACGCCTCAGGGTGAAATGATGGTCACGGTGGTCGGCGAGATACCCATCGGGACAGCGGAACGGATTGCGCTCTCCATGCGATCCGATGTCACGGCTACTCAATAGTGCTGCTTGGGTGGTTCGATTGCGCAAGAGGCTGATAACGCCAGGGCTTGATCGAGATGCCGAAACTTTCTGTCAGCATTTTCATTTGCAAAACTTCAGGTTTTTTTCTATAGGTCAGAGCCGCTCGGCTCTGGCCTTGTCTGTTCCCGGAACAAAAATACCGGCGTATCTTGCCTTGGTGTTTCTTGCTCCATATCGCTTAACCATGCTCGTCGTAACGGGAGCCGTATGTCGATACCACGCTTGAAAACCTATCTCTCTATTTTTGCCACCGTGCTGGTGCTCGGTCAGGCCGTGCCTGCGGTGGCGGTCGAGTTGCCTGACTTCACTCAACTGGTCGAGCAGGCTTCCCCAGCGGTGGTGAATATCAGTACCACCCAGAAGCTGCCGGATCGCCGGGTGTCGGATCAACAGATGCCCGACCTGGAAGGTTTGCCGCCGATGCTGCGCGAGTTCTTCGAGCGCGGCATGCCGCAGCAACCGCGTTCACCCGGCGGGGGCCGTCAGCGTGAAGCCCAGTCCCTGGGCTCGGGCTTCATAATCTCGCCCGATGGTTACATCCTGACCAACAACCATGTAATCGCCGATGCTGACGAAATCCTGGTGCGCCTGGCTGATCGCAGTGAGCTCAAGGCCAAGCTGATCGGCACCGACCCACGTTCCGACGTGGCGTTGCTGAAAATCGAAGGCAAGGATCTGCCGGTACTCAAGCTGGGCAAATCCCAAGACTTGAAAGCCGGCCAGTGGGTGGTGGCCATCGGTTCGCCGTTCGGCTTCGACCACACCGTGACCCAAGGCATCGTCAGTGCCATCGGTCGCAGCCTGCCGAATGAAAACTATGTGCCGTTTATCCAGACCGACGTGCCGATCAACCCAGGTAACTCCGGTGGTCCGTTGTTCAACCTCGCCGGTGAGGTGGTGGGCATCAACTCCCAGATCTACACCCGTTCGGGCGGGTTCATGGGCGTGTCCTTCGCCATTCCGATCGATGTTGCGATGGACGTCTCCAACCAGCTGAAAAGCGGAGGCAAAGTCAGCCGCGGCTGGCTGGGCGTGGTCATCCAGGAAGTGAACAAGGACCTGGCCGAGTCGTTCGGGCTGGAGAAGCCGGCTGGTGCGCTGGTGGCGCAGATCCAGGAAGGTGGGCCGGCTGCCAAGGGCGGCCTGCAAGTGGGTGACGTGATCCTGAGCATGAACGGTCAGCCAATCGTCATGTCCGCGGACCTGCCGCATTTGGTCGGCGCCTTGAAGGCTGGTGCCAAGGCCAATCTGGAAGTGATTCGCGAAGGCAAGCGCAAGAACGTCGAATTGACTGTCGGTGCCATTCCTGAAGAAGGCAAGGAACTCGATTCGCTGTCTAAGTCCGGTGTCGAGCGCAGCAGCAACCGCCTGGGCGTGGCCGTGGCCGAACTGACCGAAGAGCAGAAGCGGACCCTGGAGCTCCAAGGTGGCGTAGTGATCAAGGAAGTGCAGGAAGGGCCTGCCGCTTTGATCGGCCTGCAGCCGGGCGACATCATTACGCACCTGAACAACCAGGCAATCGGTTCCGCCAAGGAGTTCACCGATATTGCCAAGGCACTGCCGAAGAATCGTTCGGTGTCGATGCGGGTTCTGCGTCAGGGGCGTGCGAGCTTCATCACCTTCAAACTGGCCGAATGACCGGTTAGCGGCTCAATAAAAAACCGCCTCGACAGAGGCGGTTTTTTTGTGCGCGATGAATACTCAGCCCATCATGTCCTTGACCATGCGCTCTTGCTCCATGAGCTCTCGTTGTCGCGCATCGATGCGTGACGACAGCGGGAAGTTGGTGCCGGCACGGCGTTTGGCGAAGTCCAGTTGCTGGATCGCCTGACGGTAATCGCCTACCAGGGCGAAGTACTCGGCACGCGCCTGGTGCAAGCCGATGATATTGCCCGACAGCCCACGGGTCTCGGCCACCATGTACCAGACGTCAGGGTCGTCCGGACGGGTCTTGAGCAGGTTCTCCAGAGCCTTCTCGGCGTCGGCGGGGCGGTTCTGCTTGAGCAACAGGTCGACGCGCACCTGATTGAGCGGATAGTTGCCCGGGTATTGGCTCAGCATGCGGTCGACGCGAGATTGCGCGTCGGCCAGCTTGTTGCTGGTGATGTCCAAATCAACCTGGGCCAGGTTGTAGATGATCTCGTTGGGCGATTTGGCCAGCAGCGGTTTGAGATTCTCCCGGGCTTCATTCAACTGGCCACCCTTGATCTGCGCAATTGCCAAGCCATAACGGGCCACGTCGTTCTTCGGGTTCTCATCCAGTTGCGCCCGGAAGCGCTTGGCGCCCAGGCCAGGTGTTTCTTCATAGATCAACTGGACTCGGGCGCGAATCAGTTGATAGCGCACGCTGTCCTCGATGCCACCCGGTTTGGCCTGTTCGGCGCGGTTACGGGTGTCGGCGATCCGGGATTCGGTTACCGGGTGAGTCAGCAGGAATTCGGGCGGTCTGGCATCAAAACGATACTGGCGCATCAGGCGTTCGAACATGGTCGGCATGGACCGCGGATCGTAGCCGGCCTTTTCCAAGTTCTGGATGCCGATGCGGTCGGCTTCCTGTTCGTTCTGGCGCGAGAAACGTCGTTGTTCCTGGATGGCGGCCGCCTGGGTCCCGGCAATGGCCGCGATCCCGGCGTCACCGCCACCGGCGGCGGCAATCACGATGCCGGTCAGCAACGCCGCCATCATCGGCACTTGCATGCGTTGCTGGGCCTCGACGCCACGGGCAAAGTGGCGCTGCGACAAGTGCGCCAGTTCGTGGGCCATGACTGAGGCGTATTCGCCTTCGGTCTGCGCATTGAGGAACAGGCCACCGTTGACCCCGACGATTCCGCCGGGGGCGGCGAAAGCGTTGAGCTGAGGGCTGTTGATCAGGATGAATTCCAAGCGTCGGTCATTGACCTGGCTGGTCTCGACCAGCTTGTAGACGCTGGACTCGACGTAGTCCTTGAGCTGTGGGTCGTTGAGCTGTGAAACCTGGCTGCGCAGCAGGGCCAGCCAGGCGCGCCCCAGCTGGTGTTCCTGTTCCGGTGAAACGATGGCAGAACTGGCATCGCCAAGTGACGGCAAGTCGTCGGCGAAGCCCGGTGAGGCAAGCAGGCAAGCGAGCGTCAGCAGGGTGGGGCGCAGAAATGTCATGCACGGAGCCTTAGTCGACAAAGACCCTACTGTAGCCGGACACCGGGCGCGGGACCAGATATTCTAAGCCGCTCAACCACTGCTGCGGAGTGAACCGATGACCGATGCTGTAGCCCACGATGCCGAATTGGACGCCAGCGGCCTGAATTGCCCGCTGCCGTTGCTCAAGGCCAAGCTGGAACTCAATCGCCTGGCCAGCGGTGCGGTGCTCAAGGTGACCGCGACGGATGCGGGCTCCCAGCGGGATTTCCGCACCTTCGCCCGACTGGCCGGTCATACGCTGCTGCATGAAGAAGACGATAGCGGCGTCTACCGTTACTGGCTGAAGAAAGCCTGAAAAATCGACAGTGTTTCTTAAGGATTTTTAATGTTCAAAGTGTTACGCGACTGGATCCAGCGCTACTTCTCCGACGAAGAGGCTGTGGTGCTGGCAGTGCTGCTGTTCCTGGCCTTTACTGCGGTCCTTACCCTGGGCGGAATGCTGGCGCCGGTGCTGGCGGGGATGGTGCTGGCGTACCTGATGCAAGGATTGGTCACGACGCTGGAGCGCTTGCGGTTGCCGGGTGCGGTGGCGGTAGGCTTGGTGTTCGCCCTGTTCATGGGCTTGTTGTTGGTGTTCATCGTCGTGATCGTGCCATTGCTCTGGCACCAGTTGGTGACGCTGTTCAACGAGTTGCCGGGGATGCTCGCCAAATGGCAGTCCGTGCTGTTGCTGCTGCCCGAGCGTTACCCGCACTTGGTGTCTGACGAGCAGGTGTTGCAGGCCATCGAAGTGGTGCGCGGCCAGATCGGCAAGTTCGGCCAGTGGGCGCTGACGTTTTCGCTGTCCAGTTTGCCACTCCTTGTAAACATCATGATCTACCTGGTGCTGGTACCGATCCTGGTGTTTTTCTTTCTCAAGGACCGGGAAATGATCGGGCGTTGGGTCCGTGGCTATCTGCCCCGCGAGCGAGCGCTGATTACCCGGGTAGCCCAGGAGATGAACCGCCAGATCGCCAATTACATTCGCGGAAAAGTCATTGAGATTTTTATCTGCGGCGCGGTGACTTATGTCGGTTTCGTGGCCCTGGGCCTCAATTACGCCGCACTGTTGGCGTTGCTGGTGGGCATTTCGGTGGTGGTGCCCTATGTCGGCACCATCGTGGTAACCGTGCCTGTGGCGTTGATTGCGCTGTTCCAATGGGGTTGGAGCGACCAGTTCATTTATCTGATGGCGGTCTACGGGATCATCCAGACCCTGGATGGCAACGTGCTGGTACCGCTGCTGTTCTCCGAGGCGGTGAACCTGCATCCGGTTGCGATCATCTGTGCGGTGTTGTTGTTTGGCGGGTTGTGGGGGTTCTGGGGGGTGTTCTTCGCAATTCCCCTGGCGACGCTGTTCAAGGCGGTGCTGGATGCGTGGCCGAGCAAGGAGCCGATTGTGGCGCCGTTGCTGTAGCGGATGCTTATGGCCTCATCGCAAGCAGGCTCGCTCCCACTTTGAGCCTGCGTGGTGGCATAGAACCCTGTGGGAGCGAGCCTGCTCGCGATAGCGCCAGAGCAGGCAACGAAAACCTCAGGCCTTGTTCAGCGCCTGAGCCGCCGCCAACACCGCATCCACATGCCCAGGCACCTTCACGCCACGCCATTCCTGGCGCAGCACGCCGTCCTTGTCGATCAGGAATGTGCTGCGATCAACACCCAGGTACTCCTTGCCATACAGCTTTTTCAGCTTGATCACGTCGAACAACTGGCAGACGGCTTCGTCCTTGTCGCTGATCAGCTCGAAGGGAAACTCCTGTTTGCACTTGAAGTTCTCGTGGGACTTGAGGCTGTCCCGGGAAACGCCGAACACCTCGGTGTTGGCGGCCTTGAACTGCGCATACTGGTCCCGAAAACCCTGGCCTTCGGTGGTGCAGCCCGGGGTGCTGTCCTTGGGGTAGAAGTAGATCACCACCTGCTGGCCTTTGAGGGCGGCGAGGCTGATGGTCTGCCCGCTGGTGGCGGGCGCCTGGAAATCGGTAACTGGCTGGTCGACGGCAACGGCCATGAACGCTTCCTTACATTGGGTTTTGTGGGCGCCACGGTTCGATCAGTGCATCCAGGTTCATCGCATCGGCGAAATCCAGGAACTGATCGCGCAGCCAACTGATCTGGGTGCCGGCCGGCAGGGTCACGGTGAACGTGGCGTTGAGCATGGTGCCGCCGGTCTGCGGGGCCTGGTAGGTGTCGCACGTCAGGTTTTCCAGCTCGACCTGATGGTCCATGAAAAACTGGCACAGCTCGTTGATGATGTCCGGCCGATAGGCCGAACTCACATAGGCCACGTAGGGCAGGGCCTGGGGACGGTTCTCCAGGGCGGCGCTGCGCACGACGTTGACGGTGAAGGCGTGTTTCTTGGCCAGCACCGGCAGGCTGCCTTCCAGGCGGGCCAGGGCGTCCCAGCTGCCGGAGATTTCGAGCACGAGTGCACTGCATTCGCCATGGCGGGTCAGGCGAGAGGTTACGACGGCGCAGCGATTTTCATGGCTGGCGCGGCACAGGACGTTAGTCAGCTCCATGGGGTTGGCGCCAAGGGCACTGATAACAAGGAATTGTTCGCGGACTGTGGGGGTGGACATGCAGCATTCCTAAAGCGATGAGCGGTCGGTACTTTTGCAGCTCGACACGGCGTCAGGCCCGGATAAACGAACGGCTCAAGCCCTGGGCCTGGGGTTGCGCTGCGTTCCGAGGACGACGGGAACGCACCAGGACAAACGCAGGATCGGGGCTTGTGGCGACGAAAACGGAGGCTGGGAACCGGTGAATGAGCTTATCAGTACCGATCAAAGCATGAAGGGTAGCGAAAACCATCGCCAAGGGGAATGGTAGTTCGCTTGTACAAGCATCTTGGCGCCAGTACCATTACCGCTCTCTTTTTCCGGCAGGAGCGGTTTCATGATTGCGGGCAGTATGGTGGCACTGGTCACACCCATGGATGCACAAGGGCGTCTTGACTGGGCCAGCCTCAGCAAACTCGTGGACTTCCACCTTAACAACGGCACCCATGCCATTGTCGCCGTCGGTACCACCGGCGAGTCGGCAACCCTCGATGTCAACGAGCATATCGAAGTCATCCGTGCCGTGGTCAAGCAGGTCGCCGGCAAGATTCCTGTTATCGCCGGTACCGGTGCCAACTCGACCCGCGAAGCCGTCGAGCTGACCCGCAACGCCAAGGAAGCCGGCGCCGATGCCTGCCTGCTGGTCGTGCCGTACTACAACAGACCGACCCAGGAAGGCTTGTACCAGCACTTCAAGCATATTGCCGAAGCGGTCGATATCCCGCAGATCCTCTATAACGTTCCCGGCCGCACCTCCTGCGACATGCAGGCCGAGACCGTGATTCGCCTCTCCACCGTCCCGAACATCATCGGCATCAAGGAAGCCACCGGCGACCTGACCCGCGCCAAAGCCATCCTCGATGGCGTGAGCAAGGATTTCATCGTCCTTTCCGGCGATGATCCGACCGCGGTCGAGCTGATCCTGATGGGCGGCAAGGGCAATATTTCCGTCACCGCCAACGTCGCGCCGCGCGAAATGGCCGACCTGTGCGAGGCCGCGCTCAAGGGCGATGCCGAAACCGCAAGGGCACTCAACGAAAAACTGATGCCGCTGCACAAAAACCTGTTTCTCGAAGCCAACCCGATCCCGGTGAAGTGGGCCTTGGTTGAAATGGGCTTGATGCACGAAGGCATCCGCCTGCCACTGACCTGGCTGAGCACTCCTTGTCACGAACCGCTGCGGCAGGCCATGCGCCAGTCCGGCGTCCTGGTTTAATTGAGGAAGTACAACGCATGAAGCGAATGGCCGGACTTTCCGCACTTGCCTTGATTATCTCCAGCACCAGCGGCTGCGGATGGATCTGGGGGCCGGAAGGTTATTTCCGCGACCGGGGTAGCGATTACCTGCAGGCGCAACAGACTGCACCGATGCAACTGCCACCTGATGTCAGCGTCGCCAAACGCCTGGATCCGCTGCTGCCGATCCCGCGCAACGTGGCCGACGACAGCGTCAAGGGCGAATACGTTGTCCCACGTCCGCAGCCGCTGTCGGCCATGGCCGATGCCAGCGACTACACCCTGCAGAAGAGTGGCGATTCGAGCTGGGTCATGGCCCAGCATCCACCGGCCGAAGTCTGGCCCGTGGCAATCCAGTTCTTCCAGGACAACGGTTTCCGCCTGGACGAACAACGTCCGCAGACGGGTGAGTTCACCACCACCTGGCAACGTTCCGATGAGCTGTCCGCTGCCATGGCCAAGCGCATGAGCGCCGCCGGCGTCGCTGCCGACAGCGAAAGCCGCGTGCGGGTGCGTATCGAGCCGGGCGTGCAGCGCAATACCAGTGAAGTCTATGTGGTCAGCGCCCAGCGTCCTGCCGGTAGCACCGCTGACGTGGCGTTTACCAACCGTTCGGTCAATACCGGCCTCGACGCTGCGCTGGTGGACGACATGCTCGCCAGCATGAGTCGTACCGCCGAGCAGGGTGGTTCGGTCTCGATGCTGGCGTCCAAGGAGTTCGATGCGCCGAGCCGTGTCAGCCTGAGCGAAGATGGCAGCGGCAACCCGGTGCTCAACGTCGGCTCCGACCTGGACCGTGCCTGGTCGAGTGTTGGCCGTGCACTGGAGCAGGGCGAATGGCGGGTTGAAGACATCAACCGCAGCCTGGGCCTGTACTACATCAACCTCGCCGAGAAGGCCGAGAAGAAAGACGAGAAGCCTGGCTTCTTCAGCGGTCTGTTCGGCGGCAAGCCGGACAAGGAAGAAGTTGAAGCGCGCGCCGAGCGTTATCAGGTTCGCTTGAGCAAGGTGGGCGACAACGTTCAGGTGACCGTCGAGAAGAACATCAACACCGTGGCGCCGGCCGATGTGGCCCGCAAGGTGTTGGGCGTGATTCAGGACAACCTGGGCTGATCCGATGCGTTTTGCCGTTCTCGGCAGCGGTAGCCAGGGCAACGGCACGCTGGTAGCCAGCGCCGGCACGTATGTGCTGGTCGATTGTGGTTTCTCCCTGCGGGAAACCGAGAAGCGCCTGTTGCGCCTGGGTGTGCATCCGGCGCAACTGAGCGCGATACTGGTGACCCACGAACATGCCGATCACGTGCATGGCGTGGGTTTGCTGTCTCGGCGCTACAATCTGCCGGTCTACCTCAGTCGCGGAACGCTGGGTGGCCTGCGCAAGCCCATCGAGCCCGCTGGTTTCGTGGCCGGGGGCGAGCAACTGCGCATTGGTGCCCTGGATATCAGTGTGGTCAGCGTGGCGCACGATGCCCGGGAGCCGACGCAATATGTGTTCTGCGACGGCGAGCGGCGTTTCGGCTTGCTCACCGACCTGGGGTCATATTGCGAGCGGGTGATGGACAGCTATCGGGACCTCGATGCGTTGATGATCGAGTCCAACCACTGCCGCGACATGCTGGCGCGCGGTTACTACCCGTACTTCCTCAAGCAGCGGGTAGGCGGGGAGCGCGGACATTTGAACAACCATCAGGCGGCGTTCCTGGTGGCCGAGTTGGGCTGGCAAGGCCTGCAACACCTGGTCCTGGCCCATCTGAGCAGCAAGAACAACCTGCCGCAGCTGGCCCGGCAATGTTTCGTCGACACCCTAGGGTGCGACCCGGACTGGCTGCAACTGGCCGATCAAGATTCAGGGCTCGACTGGCGACATATCGCCTAGCCCACTACTTAGCAAGCGGAGCCCATCATGGAAAAACGTGAAGAACTCTACCGCGGCAAAGCCAAATCGGTTTACAAGACCGACGACGCTGACCGCTTGATCCTGCTGTTTCGCAACGACACCTCGGCGTTCGACGGCAAGCGCATCGAACAGCTCGACCGCAAGGGCATGGTGAACAACAAGTTCAATGCCTTCATCATGCAGAAACTCGAAGCCGCCGGCGTGCCGACCCAGTTCGACAAGCTGCTGGGCGACAACGAATGCCTGGTCAAGAAACTGGACATGATCCCGGTCGAATGCGTCGTGCGTAACTACGCCGCCGGTAGCCTGGTCAAGCGCCTGGGCGTGGAAGAGGGCATGAAGCTCAACCCCTACACCTTCGAGCTGTTCCTGAAGGACGACGCCAAGGGCGACCCGTTCATCAACGAATCCCATGTCGTGGCGTTCGGTTGGGGCACCGCCGAGCAACTGGCTCGCATGAAGGAGTTGTCCCTCAAGGTCAACGAAGTGCTGAGCAAGCTGTTCGACGACGCCGGCCTGCTGTTGGTGGACTTCAAGCTTGAATTCGGTGTGTTCAGCGACGGTTCCATTGTCCTGGGCGACGAATTCAGCCCGGATGGCTGCCGCCTCTGGGACAAGGCCACCAAGAAGAAGATGGACAAGGACCGCTTCCGCCAGGGCCTTGGTGATGTCATCGAAGCCTACGAAGAAGTCGCCCAGCGTCTGGGTGTACCGCTGTAATCGACGCAAGCATCTGATAGCACGGAAAAAATTTCGCTCGGGGGTTCGCTTCCGACAAATGTGCTGGTATGATGCGCGCCACTGGAGAGATGCCGGAGTGGCCGAACGGGACGGATTCGAAATCCGTTGTACTGGCGACAGTACCTAGGGTTCAAATCCCTATCTCTCCGCCATTATTGAATACGACTAAGCCCCTGAAATGGTTGAACATTTCAGGGGCTTTTTCGTTTCTGCGTTTTGGTTCAGGACAGTTTTGGGCCAAAAAGACTCGTTATGCTGCCGTCCGAGCCTGCTCTGTGGATGCGTTTGATAGGTTGACTGTCGACTTGGAAAAGGGGCGGGAGACTTAGACGCGAGATAGCTTGGACCACTGAGTCACCTGGGATATCTCATCGTACCGTGGTGGGGGCTGTCAGAAATTACTCTCGGACACCGAGCTTGTCCGGCGCCCTTTTCAAGGCGATATCTGTCCCCCGCAAACGTTTTTCCCACGACAAAAAATCTGTTCGTGCGGCCCTCCCAGCCCCAGTACTTCATTGTGACAACTAGACTAATGGTCTATAGCTCAAGTCATGCTTGCCGATAGGTAAGGCAATCCAATCAAAGGAGTGTCCCCCCATGCCGCGGTTCTTTGCCGATCTTGGCTTCCGCTGGAAAATCACCCTGCCAATTGCTTTCCTGGCGCTGTTGCTAGTGCTGATGGGGTGGTCGGGCATGCGTGGCATCGATCAGGTGACGCAGTCGAGCACACAGCTGACCAAGCGTAATTTGCCGGCCATCAGCCTGTTGCTCAATGCCGATCGCGATCTCTACCAGGCTTTTGTGGCCGAGCGCAGCCTGCTCGGTGGCAATGCGGGGGGGCATCTGGAGGCTCTGCGTGCCAGCCATAGGGACAACCTGAAGCAGGCTTATGATCGTGTGCAGAAATATGCCTCGATGCAGCCGGGGGCCGAGGCGCTTGCGCTGGTTAGTCAGTTCAATGACCGCTTTGCCCAGTGGTCGCAGGTATCGCGGCAGGTCGTCGAGCTGGCCGCGAGCAATCCGCAAGCGGCAAGCACCCTGAGTTTTGGTGATGGTGAAGGTAAGTTCGATACCATGCGCGATGCCATCGACAAGCTTGGCGAGCTGGAGGATGAAGCAGCGCTTCGCGAGGGGCAGGCAGCGATCGATCATGGTCAGGCCGTGGGGGTGCAACAAGGTGGCATTCTGTTGGTGGGGCTGCTCGGTTGCATCCTGCTGATTGTTGCCCTGCCAATGGTTGTGCTGCGTCCAATGCGTCGGTTGCTGCACCGGGTTGAGCAAATTGCCGAAGGTGGCGGTGACCTGAAGGGGCGGCTCGAGGTGCGTTCGGCTGATGAGTTGGGGCAGCTTAGCGGTGCCTTCAACCGCTTTCTCGACAAGCTGCAGCCGCTGATTGCCGAGGTGGGCCGGGTGACCGGGGAGGTCGATGCCGCGGCGCGTAACATGGCCAACATGGCGGCTACCAACGACAAACTGATCAGCAGCGAGCATGCGGCGCTCGATCAGGTCAGTACGGCCGCGACCCAGATGAGCGCCGCCGTGCATGAGGTGGCCCACAGCGCGCTGAATGCTTCGGACGCCGCGCAGCAAGCCACCAGTCAGTCCCGCGATGGCGCCGAGGTTGTCAGCAGCACCATCGAGTCGATCCGCCAACTGGCCCAGGAAGTGGAAAGCGCTTCTGGCACCATCGAGGCATTGGCCCAGGAGACCTCCAGCATTGGCGCGGTACTCGAGGTCATTCGAGGCATCGCCGAACAAACCAATCTGCTGGCGCTGAACGCCGCCATCGAGGCTGCGCGGGCCGGCGAGCAAGGCCGCGGGTTCGCGGTCGTGGCCGACGAAGTCCGGGCGCTGGCGGCGCGTACCCAGGACTCGACCAAAGACATCCAGGTTCGCATCGAGCGTCTGCAAGCCGGTGTCGCCAAGGCCGTACAAGCCATGCACGTTGGTAGCACCAAGGCCCGCGACAGTGTCGAGCGCGCCGCGGGCGTCGATCAGGTACTCAGCGGCACTGGTGGGTCAATACGACGGATCAACGACATGGCCGCGCAGATTGCCAGCGCGTGCGAAGAGCAAAGTAGTGTCACCGAGGAGATAGCTCGCAACATCTCCGACATCCGTGACTTGTCCAACGAAGCGGCGGAGAACTCCGCCCAGAGCATGCAGGCCAGTCGGCAGCTTTCCAGCCTGTCGATGAGTCTGGCTGAGCTGACTGGCCGCTTCCGGGTCTGAGGCAGGGGCGAGCGTGGGCACTTGCGAATCTTTGGCGGCGCTCACCAAGGACCGCCAGCAAGCCTTGCATCAGGACGGTTTTGTCCTTTTGCCCGCAGTGTTGAACAGCGCGCAGATCATCGATCTGCGCCGTGCAGTCGATCAACTCAAACCCCAACACTGGGACTACAGCGGCGTCATTGACCACTACAAATGTGTCTTCAATCGCGATCCGTTCTGGCTGCCATTTCTGGATATGAGCGGGGTGATCGAGTTGGCGGAGGCGGCTTTGGGGGAGGACTGCCATATCATCGGCCAGACGGCCTGGCGCTGCCATCCTGGGTTTGTCGGGGCCCCCTTGCACCTGGACTATCTGGTGATGGAATTGCCGCCAGATCTGCTGATCGATCCAGCGTTTGAGTTGCCGATGCAGATTTGCACCGCGCAGTTTTACCTTGATGACATCGATGCCGACTTGAGTCCTACGTGCGTCATCCCTGGCAGCCATCGGGCGGGGCGGGCGCCAATGACGGGCGAGACACAGTGGCGGGGGCGATCCGCCCAACCGGTGTTGTGTCGGGCTGGCGATGTGCTGATGCTGCGCAGCGAGTTATGGCATGCCGGCAGCGACAACCGGACCGCCGACCGCACGCGCTACCTGCTGCAGGTGCACTATGGCCGGCGGATGGTCGCGCAGAAGTTCTCGCCTTACCTGCACTGGCAATTCAATCCGGTCGTGCTGGCTGCAGCGACACCTCGCCAACGACGCCTTTTGGGTGATCACCAGGAAGCTGAATACGATTGAGTTCCTGGCGTATTCAACGGGGCAAGGATGGGGAAGTAGTCTCAGATCCAGACGTCATTGACTGCCGTTCGCTCATTGGTTTGCTCGCCGGTATTGATGACGCCACGAGGTTCGATCAGCAGCAGCTTCACTTCCCGGGCGGCGAAGGGCTTGTGCTCGATGCCCTTTTTGACGACGTACATCTCGCCGGGGCCAATCGTCACCGCACCGTCACGAAAGTCGATCCGCAGTTCGCCTTCGAGCACGATAAACGTTTCATCGGTGTCGGCGTGGCTGTGCCAGACGAAGTCACCTTCGAGCCGGGCGATCTTGAATTGGTAGTCGTTCATTTCAGCCACGACTTTCGGCGTCCATTGTTCCTGGAACAGGGCGTACTTTTGAGCGAAGTTGATGGGCGAGTATTGAATGGTCATCGGGGCATGCTCGTGTTGTGAGGGGATAAGCGCCACCTTACTGTCCTGGTCGGAGGCGGTATTGCATGATCGTGCAGCTTTTGCAGCGCCAGGCTTGGGCTTCAGCGGAGCATTTTCAGCCAGCGTGCCGGTGAGATACCGAACGCCTGGGTATGCAGCCGGGTCATGTGGCTCTGATCGAAGAAGCCACTGGCCAGCGCGGCATCGCTCAACGGCATGCCGTGGAATATCAGGCGACGGGCCTCATTCAAGCGACGCTGGGTGATGTAGCGATAGGGGCTGGTGCCGTACAGCGCACGAAAGTCCCGGGACAGGCTCCACCGGTCCCGACCGCTTGCCTGGACCAAGTCATCCAGGGTAATGGCCTGGTCAAGGGCATCATGGATGAACAGGCGTGCACGTTCCGCCGCCGGGTAATCGAGCAAGCGCCGCCCGCGCCGGTCGCCCGCGGCGATATCGAGTGCCTGGGCCACGTCGTAGATGGCGTCCTCTTCCTCCAGCGGGTCGAGGCGATGATCCATGCTGTTCAACAACCTGCGGGTGGCGATATTGAGGCGAGGGTCGCTCGATAACCCACCTTCGATAAAGGGTAGCGGTCTGCCGCCCAGCACTTGCTGGATCAATGACGGTTCAATGTAGAACATCCGGTAACGAAAGCCATCGCTCGTCCCCGCCTCACCATCATGAACCTCATCCGGGTGCAGGACGATGGTTCCACCGGGCTGGCTATGACGCTTGCTGTGCCGGTAATTGAAACTCTGGACACCGGAAAGCGTGACCCCGATGGCGTAGGTGTCATGCCGGTGGGTGGTGTAGCCATGGCCACTGAAATAGGCTTCGATGCGTTCCAGCTTCCTGGACTCAGGCGCCCGCACCAGCCAGTCGCGATTGTGGTTGGATTGAATCATTGGGACTGGCCTCTCGCTTTTGTTTGTACACGATACCTTTCTGGCGGGCCCGGGTTGAGGCCGCAGAAAGCTGCTCACACCGGAGCAGCTTACGGGTCGATACCGCGCGGGCTGTCTAGATTTCCTTCACGGGCGTCTCGCCCTGAACATTTTTGATCAGGCCGATGACGTGAAGGCAGTCAGCCTTGTTCACATAGGATTCGCCGCTGGCGATCGTTTCGTGGTTGCCCGCTCTCAAACGCCAGCGCCATTGGCCTTTTCCGCTGCTTGGGGTGCCTCGGGTCTGCCTGTAGATTTCAAAATACATCGGTTCGCTCCATGCGATTAACTCATTCAAGACATGCATTGCACATGTCGTTTCAAGCCTAGCCAAGCCGTTCGTTTTCGCTATCGCAAATACGTTTCCAATGGTTATGAGATATTGCCAACAATTACAGCCCTTTGCTCTAACTGACTCGTAACGGGAGCCATGGATGAACCGCAACGAATTGCGCAAGGCCGATATCAATCTGATGGTGGTTTTCGAGACGCTGATGCTTGAGCGCAACGTGACTCGGGCAGCGGAAAAGCTGTTCCTGGGCCAGCCGACCATCAGCTCGGCCCTCAATCGATTGCGTACGCTGTTCAACGACCCGCTGTTTATTCGCGTCGGCCATCGCATGGAACCGACGGCTCGAGCCGAGGAGATCATCCAGCATCTGTCGCCGGCGCTGGACTCGCTGTCGGTGGCGCTGAGCCTGACCCATGATTTCGATCCCTCCAGCAGCACCATGACGTTTCGCATCGGTCTGTCGGATGACGTCGAGTTTGGCCTGTTGCCGCCGCTGTTGAGCAGTCTGCGCGAGGAAGCGCCGCACATCGTATTCGTGGTCCAGCACGTCGATTACTGGCGTATCCCCGATTTGCTCGCGAGTGGTGACATAACCGTGGGTATCAGCCAGACCCGTGGGCTACCGGCCAACGCCAAGCGCAAACTGCTACGCCACATCCGGCCCAGCGTTTTGCGAGCCGATGCATCGGACACGCCACTGACGCTCGACGAATATTGCTCGCGACCGCATGTGCTGGTGTCCCACACCGCCAACGTCTCCGGTTTCGTTGACGAATGGTTGGCCGAGATCGGTCGTCAGCGCCAAGTCGTGTTGTCCGTGCCGCAGTACAGTGCGTTGCCGGCGCTGCTGGCCGGTACTGACCTGCTCGCCAGCCTGCCGGACTATACCGCCGTCGCCATGGCCGCTTCCGGCCAATTGTTCAGCGAACCCTTTCCTTTCAAGACCCCGACCCTGGATTTGTCCATGGTCTGGCTGAGCCATGTCGACAGCGATCCGGCCGAACGCTGGTTGCGCTCCCGGCTGGAGGCGTTCATGGGCGAGGGTGGCGTTTCGGGGCGCCCCTGACAGCGCAAAGCGGCGAAACAAATCCTGCGTAAAAAGAAGAAAGTCGAGGTATGGTTGCGACGGTTGAAACCACTTGGTCATATTTTCGAATGGGAGTCGAACACATGCCTCACCTGCACATGGAGTACACCGCCAACCTGCCCGAGCTAAACGCCGATGCTGCACTGATGCGCCTGAACAATGCGCTGGTGGCCTCCGGTCAATTCGCCGCCGAGTTGGATATCAAGAGCCGGGCCGTGAAGCACGAGACTTTCCGGGTGGGTACGAGTCTGGGCGAGCGTGGTTTCGTACACGTGAAACTGGCCTTGCTGAGTGGCCGCTCGCCGGAAATCAAGAAACAACTGTCCGCTAGTCTGCTGGCGATAATCCAGGATTTGGGGCCATGGCCGGCCGGGGTCAGCGTGCAACTGTGCGTGGAGATCCTCGACATCGACCGAGAGTCGTATGCCAAGGCCTTGATCGGTCAATGACGATCAGGCTCGGCTTGTGGCGCAGGTCTTGATGATCTGTTCGCGTAGCCAGGCGTTGGCGCCGTCCTGATCGAGGGCCAGGCTCCATTGCATGTTCAAAGTAAACCCCGGCAGGCCCTTGGGCACTTCGTGGTAATTGAAGATCGCCTCGTTGGCCAGCAATTTCTGGATACGGCGGGGTAGGGTCAGGATGAAGTCTGTGCCGGTAATCATCTTCAAGGCTGCACTGTAGCTGTTGGCGCGCGCGGCAAGCTGGCGTTGATGTGCCTGCTGTGACAACCAGCCATCCACCATGTTGGTGGGCGAGTTCCAGGGCGTCGGGAAAACGTGCCGGCGCCCCAGGAACGCCTGAAGGCTCAGTTGCGGATCCAGCGGCGTCGCCCGTTTATCCACCACACAAACCAGGTCCTCCTCCAGCAACTGTCGGGATTTGAAATCGGCATGGGTGCTGTGAAAGTTCGGACCGAAGCAGATCACCAGGTCCAGTGTGCCGTCACGCAGTTCTTGGGCAGGAATGTCGGCTTCGAGCCTGTGCACGTTCACTACCACTGGCAGGTCAGCGTAATCGAAGCCTTGCAGCAGGGGCGGCAGGATCAGGTGCTCAAAGTACTCCGGTGCGCAAATATTGAAAGTGACGGCTTGCCGGCGCGGATCAAACGTCGGCGCACCGGCGTGACACGAGTTGATGCTTTGCAGGATGGCGCGCACATGATCGTACATGCCCCGGGCTTTATAGGTGGGTCGCATGCCGGCACGGGTGTTGATAAACAGCTCGTCTTCGAAGCAGGTTCGCAGTTTCTTGAGGCAGTAACTGACCGTTGACTGACTGACACACAATGCCTCGGATACATCGGTGACGCTGCTTTGCTCATACACGGCGCTAAACACCATGAGGTCCTGCATATCGAGCTTTCTGAGGGAGTTACTGTTCAGCATCCGTTCTGTCTCGCTGTGCTCCTTGCGCGGATCTTGCGCAATCAGCTGTCGATCCTAACGGAACGATCGTCCCAAGAAAATGCCATCGAGGCTGTTTCACGGTCGGGAGTGGGACAGATAATGTTGTGAACACGACGGGTCGACTAACGCTTGGCTTGTTTGCCATTGTTTAGCCTGGTTTGATCCAAGCTCCATCAAATCAGTGTTTATCGACCCTTGGTGCCGTGGGACGCTTCCAGGGTGTATTTCCTGTGATGCGTTTATGGACGGTTGGCCCGCGGCATTCCACTACTCGTCATCCGCCGTGGTCGGCTCGGTCGGCCGATTCACGCCTGCCGTTACCCCCTCACTGTGCGCGCTGCCCTCTGAACTGGCTTTTTGGGCGCTCTGGCATTGTCGCCATGCACGTCCTCCGGATGCTCGTATCTGCTGTTGATCATCAACGGTGTTCGCTGATGGCGAACACGTACTGACGGCGCCTCATCGCCCGTCCGACACGTCAATGCGAGCCTTCCCATGAGCCTTTCCAGTTTTTCTTTCGCGCCCGTGCAACAAGCCCAAGCATTCCTGGCGCAACACCCGGACATCGAGCTGTTCGAACTGTTTATTCTCGACAACAATGGCGTGCCTAGGGGCAAGTTGTTGCATCGGGACGAATTGCTGGCGGTGTTCGAAAGCGGTCGACCATTGCCCAGTACGATTCTGGGCTTGACCCTCAATGGCGATGATGTGGAAAACTCCGGACTGGTGTGGGATGTCGGTGACATCGATTGCCGGGCCTATCCCATCAGTGGCAGTTTGCAGCGTATGCCGTGGCGGCTGATTCCCACGGCTGCCGTGCAGGTCAGCATGCATCCTCAAGAGGGCATGCCGGCGACGATCGCCGATCCGCGTTATCTGCTCAGCCGGGTGATCGAGGCCTTGCAGGCGGACGGTTATTACCCGGTGATGGCGGCGGAGCTGGAGTTTTATCTGCTGGACGAACAACGTGACAGCCAGGGCCGACCGCAACCGGCGCGAGACGCTGACGGCGGCAGGCCACGCGCCACCCAGGTCTACGGCTTGCGTGAACTGGAGCAGATCGAACCCTTCCTGGCGGACCTTTATGCGGCGTGCAAGCTGCAGGGCATACCGGCCCGCACAGCTATTTCCGAATACGCGCCGGGCCAGGTGGAGATCACCCTTGAACACCGCACCGATGCCCTGCAGGCCATGGACGAAGCGGTGCGCTACAAGCGCTTGGTCAAGGGCGTGGCGCATAAGCACGGCATGGTGGCGTGTTTCATGGCCAAGCCCTTCGATCACCTTGCGGGCTCCGGCATGCACATGCACGTCAGCCTCGCCGACCGCGATGGCCACAACCTGTTTGCCAGCGAAGCGGCTGATGGCACGCCGTTACTGCGCCAGGCGGTAGGCGGGATGCTCGACACCTTGCTCGATTCGCTGCTGATGTTCTGTCCCAACGCCAATTCCTATCGTCGATTCCAGAGCAACAGCTACGCGCCGCTGGCGGCGACCTGGGGGGTGGACAACCGCACCGTGAGCCTGCGAGTTCCCGGCGGCCCGGCTTTCTCACGGCATATCGAACATCGCATTTGTGGCGCCGATGCCAACCCGTATCTGGCTGCCGCCGCGATACTGGCCGGCATCCATCGTGGTATCCGTGAACAGTGCGATCCCGGGACGCCGGTCGAAGGCAACGGTTACGCCCAGGCGACTGAGTTATTGCCCACTGATTGGCTCACCACCCTGCGCGCCCTTGAGACGTCGACCTGGGCGCGGGACGCCTTCGGCGACGAATTCCTCGGTGTTTACTTGGCGGTCAAGCGCGCCGAGTACCGTCAGTTCATGGGGGAAGTGGGTGAGCAGGATTGGCGCTGGTATTTGAATCAGGCCTGACGGCCGCTTAAAAAATTATTTAATGGCAACTTTTTCACGAAAAATTGATGGTGGACTACCTAAAGTTTGTGGTGCCGTAGGGGGAACGAATTTTTCACATTCTTTTCGGCACTTCTTTTTAAAAGAGTAACTTTCAGGAAACCGTCAACCATCATGCTGACTATTAAAGCCGTGCGCCCGGAGTGGGTGACGCTGGTCGCCAGTGCCTTTCTATTAGTGGGTTTCAACGTAATTCTCTGGCAACACCTGCTCACGATCACGGCGGCTGACGGTCGAGGCACGTTGTTGTGCGTGGCGTTTGGCGTGATGATTTTCGCTGCGTTCAATCTGGTGTTGACGCTGCTGGCGTTCCGTCCGGTGCTCAAGCCATTGTTGATGTTACTGTTCCTGATCAGCGCTGGCGTGGCTTATTTCATGGCGCAATATGGCGTACTGATCGACGCCGGCATGTTGCGCAATTTCGCTGAAACCAATGCCACGGAAGTCCGCGACCTATTGTCGCTGAAGTTATTTGCCTACCTCGGTCTATTGGGTGTATTGCCGTCCTGGTTGTTATACAAGACACCGATCAACTATCGCCGCTGGCCCAAAGAGCTATTAAGTAAGTTGATTTTCGGTGTGGCGTCGGCCGCCGTCATTGGCGTGGTCGCCCTGGCCAACTACCAGGGGTTGTCTTCGCTGTTTCGCAATCACCACGAGTTGCACTTGATGGTCGTGCCGAGCAACTACATCGGCGCTTCGATCGGCTATTTGCGTGAACAGGTAGCGTCTGCCAAGCAACCGTTCCTCCCGCTGGGTGAGGATGCGAGTCGCAACCCCGTTTGGCAAACCCACGCCCGTAAGTCCCTGACCGTACTGGTGGTGGGGGAGAGCGCCCGTGCCGAGAACTTCGGCATCCTCGGTTATAAACGCGATACCACCCCGACGTTGGACAAAGAGGCCGGCCTGATCGCGTTCACCGACGTGCATTCCTGCGGCACTGAAACCGCTGTGTCGGTGCCATGCATGTTTTCCAACATGGGGCGCAAGAACTACGACGCCAGCAAGGCCAAGAATGAAGAAGGGCTGCTGGATGTGCTCAAGCGCGCCGGGTTGGAGGTGATCTGGCGTGACAACCAGTCCGGCTGTAAGGGCACCTGCGACCGGGTCATCGTGCAGGATGTGAGCAATCTGAAGGACCCAACCCTGTGCGCGAGCAGCGAATGCCGCGACGAAATCCTGCTCCAGGGTTTGCAGCATTTCATCGATACCCTCGACAAGGACACGGTGTTGGTCCTGCATCAGATGGGTAGCCACGGGCCGGAGTATTTCAAGCGCTATCCCAAGGAGTATGAGCATTTCACCCCGGTGTGCGAAAGCAACGCGCTGAACAATTGCAGCCGCGAGAGCATCGTCAACGGCTACGACAACACCCTGGTGTACACCGATCATGTGCTCTCGACCCTGATCGACTTGCTGCGGGCCAATCAGGACAAAGTCGATACGGCCATGTTGTACCTGTCGGACCATGGCGAATCCTTGGGCGAATACAACCTGTTCCTCCATGGCACGCCGTACATGCTTGCCCCAGAGCAACAGAAACATGTGGCGATGCTGGCCTGGTTCTCCGACAGCTATCAGAAGGCGTTCTCGGTCGATACCCATTGCCTGCAACTGAGTCGGCAAAAGCCCTTGAGCCAGGACAACCTGTTTCACTCGATGCTCGGGCTGCTGGAAGTCAACAGCAAGGTTTACAACCAGGACCTGGACCTGTTTGCCAGTTGTCGCGGTGCGGTGATAGACGGAGTGTTGGCGCGGGAATGACTGCCTACACCTTTTTTTCACGCATGGCCGTTTAACCTGTCATCCACCCTTTTCCCCAAGAGCCGTTCGTATGTCCGGGTTACCCCCATCCAATGTCGAGCTTGAGTTCGCCAGGCATCACGACCAGGAGCATGCGCAGGTCTGCTGTCAGCCGACGCCTCGTCGGCTGCGCTTTACGTTCTGGCGTGACGAGCAAATGGTGCGTAACGCCCTGAAAGTGGCCGGCGAGCCGGGGTTGGTGCTCGATGTTGCATGTGGGGCGGGACGGTTCTGGCCGGTGCTGGCCGAGCACGCCAACCGGGTGATCCTGGCGGCGGACCCTTCGCCGGACATGCTTGAGCATGCGCTCACCCACCATGGCGGCGCGTTGCTCAAGCGGGTCAAGACGTTCCCGAGTTCGGCGTTTACCATCGGGCTGTCGGCCAACGCGGTCGATTGTATTTTTTGTCTGCAACTGTTTCGGCACGTCAACGCCAGCGAGCATCGCCTGGCGCTGCTGCGCGAATTTCATCGGGTCAGTCGCGACACGGTGATCGTGTCGGTCCAGATCGAAAGGCGCCTTAAAATCGGCCATCCTCCGCAAAGTAGTCTGGTCGGCAAGTCTGACGTCGAAGCCGAGTTTCGTCAGGCCGGTTTTACGGTGCTGTGGTATCAGGATTTCTTGCCCGGTTTTGCGATGACGCGGGTTTATGTATTGCGTAAGGCCGGTTAAGTCCTGATGTAAGCCCAGATGTAGGACTATTCTTGTCTTTGCGCAGGCTATTTCTCTCAGGCTCCTGCTCTATGGATGCTCGCAATCGCCGGCGGCGATATATACTGCGCGCCATTCTTCAAGGGAGAGCCGTGTGGCCATCGATATTCACTGGATTCGCGACAACGATAGCCTCGGTCAGTTTTGCGCCGAATGGCAGCAGTTGCCATTCGTCGCCCTCGACACCGAATTCATGCGGGTCGACACCTTTTATCCGATTGCCGGTTTGCTGCAGATCGGCGACGGCAAACGTGCCTACCTGATCGACCCCTTGACCATCGACAACTGGCAACCTCTGGCCGCGCTGCTGGAGAATCCGGCGGTGCTCAAAGTGCTGCACGCCTGCAGTGAAGACCTTGAAGTGTTGTTGCGCCTGACGGGCAGCCTGCCCGCGCCGCTGTTCGATACCCAACTGGCCGCTGCCTACCTGAACCTGGGCTTCTCCATGGGCTATTCGCGGTTGGTGCAGGAAGTGCTGGGGATCGAATTGCCCAAGGGCGAGACTCGCTCCGACTGGTTGCAGCGGCCCCTGTCCGAAACGCAGATCAGCTACGCGGCTGAAGATGCGGTGCATCTAGCGGAAGTTTTCGTACAACTGCGCCCGAAGCTTTCCGACGAAAAATACAGCTGGGTCTTGGAGGATGGCGCCGAACTGGTGGCCAACCTGCGTCGCGAAGTCGACCCCTATGAGGTGTACCGCGAGGCCAAGCTGGCTTGGAAGCTGTCCCGTGCCCAACTGGCCGTGCTGCGGGAACTGTGTGCCTGGCGCGAGCGCGAGGCGCGCGCCCGTGACGTGCCGCGCAATCGCATCATCCGCGAGCATTCGCTATGGCCCCTGGCCCGCACGCAGCCGGATAACCTCGGCGCCTTGGCGAAAATCGAAGATATGCACCCGCGCACCGTGCGCCAGGATGGTGAGTTTCTACTGGACCTGATCCAGCGTGCCGCCAGCGTGTCGCCCGAGCAATGGCCGCCAGCGGTGGCCGAGCCGTTGCCCATCGAGGCCTCGACACTGGTCAAGCGCCTCAAGGCGCTGGGGCAGGCTGAAGCCGAGCGCCTGGAGATTGCCCCTGAGCTGATGCTACGCAAGAAAACCCTCGAAGCGCTGATCAAGAGCGGCTTCCCCGAGGGCCCTTACCAATTGCCCGATTCGCTGCGTGGCTGGCGCCGCGAATTGATGGGCCAGGCGCTGCTGGACAGCCTGGCCACTGCCGGAGAACAGCCTTGAAACGTATCTGCTCCATCTACCGAAGCTCGAAGAAAAACGAGATGTACCTGTATGTGCTCAAGAGCGATGCCTTGAAGCGTGTGCCGGAGCCCCTGATGGCTGCCTTTGGCAAGGCGATCCATGCCTTCGACCTGGTGCTGAGCCCCGAGCGGGAACTGTCCCGGGAAGACATCGGCAAAGTGCTGGAAAACCTCGACACCCAGGGTTATCACCTGCAAATGCCACCGCCTGAAGACGAGTACATCGAACATTTGCCCGAAGAGTTGCTGCGCCGCAACGACCCGGTCTGAGGATTCCCCGGGGCCCCCGTCCTGGGGGCTCTTGAAACACTGGAATGGTTTATTGGCGATGACCGCCTGGATGGAGCGACACTCTGTCGGCGGTTCTCTGCATTGTTTTTGAAAGGTTTGATTCATGCGCGTTCTGATTGCCGAACACGACCACCCGGTGTACGCCCAGCTTTTGCGTCAGGCTGCACCCGATCTCGAAGTCCTGACCAGCGGCGACTCCGCCGAACTGTCGCGACTGGCCACCGACTGCCCGGTCTGGCTTGGCCAGCCGGATCTGCTGGCCACCCTGTTACGCCAAGGCCATCGTCCTCTCTGGCTGCAATCGACCTGGGCGGGCATTACGCCGCTGCTGGCCGAGGGCTTGACGCGCAATTACCGCCTGACCCGTGCGGTGGGCATTTTCGGCCAGGTGATGGCCGAGTACGTGCTGACCTACATGCTCGGCCATGAGCGCGAGGTGTTGGCGCGGCTGGTCAGCCAGGTCGAGCGCAAGTGGGACAACCGCCAGGGGCAAGGCTTGGCCGGGCGCAAGGTGTTGATCGTCGGGACCGGCGATATTGGCCAGCGCGTGGCGCAGTTCCTTGTGCCGTTTGGCGTGCAGCTGTATGGCATTGCCAGTGAAGCCCGGGAGTTGGCGCCTTTCATCGAGGTCGGGGCGCTGACGGATCTGCCGCGTCTGGTTGGCGAGGTGGATTACGTTATCAACCTGCTGCCCAACACGCCCAATACCCATGATGTATACGACGCGGCGTTGTTCAAGCAATTCAAGCCAACCGGACTGTTCATCAATGTCGGGCGCGGCGTGGCAGTGGTGGATGCGGATCTGGTGCAAGCCTTGAAAGAAGGGCATCTGGCCGGCGCAGTGATCGACGTTTGCCGCCAGGAACCGCTGCCGCAGCGTCATCCATTCTGGACCGCCTGGGGCTTGCTGTTGACCGGTCATAGTTCGGCCCCGACATCACCGACGATGATGGTGCAGTTGTTCCTGGAAAACCTGCGGGCTTATCAGGCTGGCGAAGCACTGCGCGGGGAAGTGGATTTCACCCGGGGCTACTGAACCCGACCCAGTGTGAACCATTGTGGGAGCGAGCCTGCTCGCGATAGCGGTGGGTCAGTCGACGCCAATGTTGGCTGACCCGGCGCCATCGCGAGCAAGCTCGTTCCCACATGTTTAGAGGCTGAAATCGCCTTCCGCCACCAGCTCGCTCAACGGCCGGCGCGGGCTTGGAGTTTCGCGGGCCTGGAGGTACTCGGCCAGTGTCGATTTGTCCCCCAGCTTGCCGATCGCCACGGCCGCGTGCAGGGCATAGCCTTGCGGGATCTTCAGTTCTTTGCGGGTCAGTTCCTGGTCGAAACCGGCCATGCCGTGGGTGTGCCAGCCGCTGAGGCTGGCTTGCAGCGCCAGGTGGCCCCAGGCCGCGCCCGTGTCGAAGGTATGGGACTGCGCGGGGGTTTCTTCGGTGGCGCCGGGCACGGCGAAGGTGGTTTTCGAAACAATGATCACCAATGCCGAGGCGTGTTGGGCCCAGCCGCGGTTGAATTCATTGAGCAGGCCCAAAAAGCGCTCCCAGTTCGGTGTGTCGCGGCGCGCATACAGGAAGCGCCACGGCTGCGAGTTATAGGCCGACGGTGCCCAGCGTGCGGCTTCGAAAAAGCCCAGCAGGGTTTCTTCGGCAATGCTCTCGCCGGTGAAGGCGCGGGGCGACCAGCGTTCGATGAACTGCGGGTGGATAGCGTAATCGGCAATGCGGGGATTGGCGCTCATGGGTTTACCTTGACGGGGTCGGGAAAGTGGATGAAGCAACCTACGTCCCGGCGTCCGGCCTGACAAGCCCCCACTTACCGACAGTCGCCAACGCTTGGCCTGAAGAGGCCCCGGCACTAGACTGTCGGCCTTTTCACCACCTGATGTTGATGCTCGAGCCATGGCCGCCAAAGTCGAACCGTTCTGGATACGCAAAACCCTCGATCAGCTCGATCCGCAGGAGTGGGAATCACTGTGCGACGGCTGTGGCCTGTGCTGCCTGCAGAAGCTCGAAGACGAAGACGACAACAGCGTCTATTACACGCGCATCGCCTGCAAATTGCTGGACCTGAAAACCTGCCAGTGCACCGACTATCCCAACCGTCGCGACTTTGTCCCCGACTGCATCCAGCTCACGCCGGGCAAAGCCGATGAGTTCAAGTGGCTGCCACCGACCTGTGGCTATCGGCTGGTCAGCGAGGGCAAGGACTTGCCGTTGTGGCACCACCTGGTCTGCGGCGACCGCGATGCCGTGCACCACGAACGTATTTCCCAGTCCGGGCGTATGCTGGCCGAAGGCAGCGTGCCCGAAGAGGATTGGGAAGATCATCTGATTTTTCGCGCCGGCTGAGTGACCAGGCGAAGCACTACCAGGGAGAACCCATGGCTGCAGGATTGAAACGAATGCTGGCGGCCGGGCTGCTGGTGATGTGCGGGCCACTGTGGGCGGCGCAGAAAGTTGACCTGGATTATCACGTGCATCTGTTGCCGCAGAGCGATCAGGCTGAAGTACGCCTGACCTTGGCCCGGGGTTCGGCGGTGCGCAGCCTGGATTTCGACCTCGGCAACGGCAGCCGCTACAGCGACTTCAAGGCTGACGGTCTATGGCAGCTCACGCCGGGCAAAGACGCGCGAGGCGTATGGCGCCCGGCTGCCGACAAGGCGAGCCTGAGCTACCGCGTGCGCATCAGCCAGGCCCGTAAGGCGGGCACTTTCGAGGCCCGCATGACCCCAGGCTGGGCCTTGCTGCGCGGTGACGACCTGGTGCCGTCGGCCAAGCTCGATCAGCAGGATGGCGTCGAACTGGTTGCCCGTCTGGAAGTTGAATTGCCTGCTGGCTGGAAAAGCATCGAAACGCCCTGGCCACGCATCGGCAAGCAACGCTTTCGCATCGACAACCCCTCGCGGCTGTTCGACCGTCCCACGGGCTGGATGCTCGCCGGCAAACTGGGCAGCCGTCGTACACGCCTGGGCGAGACCGAAGTCACGGTGGCCTCGCCCCGAGGCCAGGGCATGCGCCGGATGGATGTGCTGACGCTGCTGACTTTTGTCTGGCCGCAGGTACAAGCGCTGGTGCCGCGTCATCCTGCCAAGCTGCTGATTGTCGGTGCGGGCGATCCGATGTGGCGTGGTGCGCAGGCCGGGCATGACTCGATTTATCTGCACAGCCGTGCGCCTCTGGTCAGCGAACGGGGCGGTAGCCCGTTGTTGCGCGAATTGGTGCAGGCGCTGGCGCGTGTCAACGACCATGATCGTAGCGACTGGATCAGCGAGGGGTTGACCGAGTACTACGCCATCGAACTGCTGCGCCGTGCCGGCGGCATGAGTGATGAGCGCTATCAGGTCCTCAATGATCGGCTCGCCCGCGACAGCAAGGGGGTCACCACCTTGCGCGGCGAGCAGGTCGGCCCTGCGGTGGTAGCCAAGGCGGTATTGCTGCTACAGGAGCTGGACCGCGAGATCCGCTTGAAAACCCGTAACAAGCGTTCGCTGGATGATGTGTTGCAAGGGGCGATGCGCCTGGAAACGATCGACACCAAGGAGTTTGTGCAGCTCAGTGAAAGCATCCTGGAGGGGAGCTCTACTGTGCTGGATACTCGGTTACTTCAGTGACACCGTCATCGCGAGCAAGCTCGCTTCCACATTGATCGATGTCGTACACAAATAGTGTGTGCACCAAAGATCCAGTGTGGGAGCGAGCTGGCTCGCGATGAGCCATCAGCAGCGCTACAAGAATCAAAGCCCAACCTTCGGCGAATCCAACGAATCATTCCCCGTCACCGTAGCCGTACCGGTCGCCGCCTCGGCATTGGCCTTCAGGCGGCTCAGCTCATCACCGGCCTGCTCGATGCGGGCGCGGGCGCTGTTCAGATGCTGACGATTCTTTTCCAGCAGAGCCTTGGCCGAACAATGCCCGGTGATACCCCGTGCCAGGGCCATGCCGCCGAAAGCCAGTTGAGCCAGACCGATCACACCGCCACGGCGCAAGCCCTTGCCCATCATCAGTACACCGCCAGCCAGTGAGCCAATGCGCTCCCAGCCATGCACGTTTTGTGGCGGATGAGATTGGAAAGGGGTGGTCTCAATCGGCTCGAACGGGTTGTTATCGCTCATGATCTGTCTCCAGTGTGGGGATTGGTATAAAACTGACTGCCCGAGCGATTCCCTTGTTCAATCCAATTGTGCACCGATCAGCGGAATTGCGGCCCCGAACGAGTGTTGTTGCCTTTGGCCATTCGGTCGTACAGCACGACGTTGACTGTGGCGGCCAGGTTCATGCAGCCGGTGGTGGGGATGTACACCACGTCCTCGCACCAATCGCGAATGTCTTTATCCAGCGAACCGTCCTCGGGGCCGAAGATGTACAACGCCCGGTCCGGGTGCGTGTATTCGGGCAAGGGACGAGCGCCCTCCACCAGTTCCACGGCCACCGGTACGCAACCCAGGGGCAGGATCTTCTTCAGGTCGTCGATGCCAATCAGCGGGATGTCGTAGTGGACTTTCTTGGTGTCGGTGACGAAGTCGGCGGCACGCTCGTAACGCTTGCCGGTGTAGAACACCGACGCCACGCCGTAGCAGCCGGCGGCACGCATGACCGAACCGACGTTTTCCGGTGACTTGGGGTTGAACAGACCGATGCAGCTATAGCGTTTGTTGGCCACGGACAGAGTGCCTTTGGGAAAAGGCGCGATTATACGGGGAATGGGGCTACGTGTTCAGTTTGTGAGTGGGGGCTGATGGTCGGTTACCTCTTCACGAACCTGACCAATCGGTAACGTCCCCGCCAGCGTCGTGAAAGGCGCCAGTCGTTATGGTTTGCCTGACAAATGACTGCCGGAGTTGCTCATGAAGACCCTTGATGCCTTGCTCGCCGTTTCGATCCTGTCCCTTTCTTCCCTTGCCTTGGCGGAAGGAGGAGGTGACCGGGTTTATGGCCGGATGATCCAGAACAATCAACAAGCCATGGCGCAATACGCCGCCGAAAACGGCAAAGCCGTCGCCGAAATCGTTCATTACGAATACGGCATGAAACTCGATGTAAAAAAAGTGGTGAGCGTCACACCGGCCAATAAAGGCTGTGGTGTCGGACCGTCGCGCATGACTTACGAAGACTCGAACGGCAAGCTCAATACCGTGGAATATAGGCTCCTGGGTGATAACTGTCCGAATGGCGGCTGATTACCGTCTCGTTTGTTCTCCTTTGGTTTTGAGACGGTCAGGCGCCCTGGTGGCGCCTGTTTTTTATGTGCGCCGGATTATTGCGCTGGCGTGTTACGCAACCTCAAGGCATTGAACACCACCGATGCCGAACTCACGCTCATGGCGATAGCGGCAATCATGGGCGAGAGCAAGTGACCGGTCAGGGGATACAGCAGGCCGGCAGCCAACGGAATACCCATCGAGTTGTAGAGGAAGGCAAAGCCGAGGTTCTGGCGCATGTTTCTAACGGTTGCCACCGAAAGGGTGCGGGCCCGCAAGATCCCCATCAAATCGCCTTTTACCAAGGTCAGTTGGGCGCTGTTCATTGCGACATCCGTGCCTGTCCCCATGGCAATGCCTACGTCCGCCCGAGCCAAGGCGGGTGCGTCGTTTATTCCGTCACCCGCCATCGCGACCTGGCGGCCATCGCGCTGCAGGTCCGCCACCAGGCGCTCCTTGTCCTCGGGTTTGACTTCGCCATGGACCTCTTCAATGCCCATCTCCCTGGCCACGGCGCGTGCAGTGGTGAGGCCGTCGCCGGTGGCCATGATGATTTTTATGTCGTGAGCCTTGAGCCGGTTGACCGCTTCCCTGGAGGTCGGCTTGACCGGGTCCGAGACGGCCAGCAGCCCGGCCAGCACGCCGTCGACCGCCATGTAGATAATGCTGATGCCTTGGGCGCGTAGCTGTTCGGCCTGTTGTTGCAATGGGCTGACGTTGATACGGGCGGCGTCCATCAGGGCGGTATTGCCCAAGTGGACCCGCTTGCCGTCCACCAGGCCACTGACACCGATGCCACTGCCGGATTCAAATGACGCAGGCTTGATCAGTTCAAGGTGCTCGGATCGTGCGTGATCGACGATGGCGTGGGCCAGGGGATGTTCGCTGCCTTGGTCGAGGCTGGCGGCCAACAGCAGCACCTGGCGGTCATCGAAGCCCTGGGTGGCTTTCACGCTGTGAAAGGCCGGGCGCCCTTCGGTCAGGGTGCCGGTCTTATCGACGATCAGCGTGTCGATCTTGCACAAGTTCTCGATGGCGCTGGCGTCCCGGAAAAGCACGCCCAGGCTGGCGGCCTTGCCGGTGGACACCATGATCGACATGGGGGTTGCGAGCCCCAACGCACAGGGGCAGGCAATGATCAGCACGGCGACGGCATTGATCAGCCCGAAGACCCAGCCAGGTTCGGGACCTAGCAGTCCCCAGCCGAAAAAGGTCAGTACGGCGATGGCAATCACCCCCATGACGAAATAACCAGCGATCACGTCGGCCATGCGCTGCATAGGGGCTTTCGAGCGCTGGGCCCGGGCGACCATCTGAACAATCTGCGCCAGGACGGTCTCGGCGCCGACCTTCTGCGCCGTCATCACCAAGCTGCCATGGGTGTTGATCGTGGCACCGATCAGGCTGTCCCCGGCGCGTTTGATCACCGGAACCGGCTCGCCGGTGAGCATCGACTCGTCAACGGCACTTTCCCCTTCGAGCACCGTACCATCGACCGGGACCTTCTCACCGGGCCTGATCCTCAGGTGGTCACCCTGATGGACGTGGGTCAGGGGGATGTCTTGTTCCTGGCCATCGGAATTGATCCGGCGCGCGGTTTTGGGCGACAGCCCCAGCAGCGACTTGATGGCGGCCGACGTCTGCGAGCGAGCTTTGAGCTCCAGCATCTGCCCCAGCAACGTGAGGGAGATGATCACCGCGGCGGCTTCAAAGTAGACGCCGATTCGCCCCTCTTGCATGAATGTGGCGGGAAATCCTCCAGGCCAAAACGTGGCTGCGACACTGTAGAGATAGGCCGCCGCGGTGCCCAGGCCAATCAGGGTCCACATGTTCGGGCTACGCTGGTGAACGGACGCCACTCCCCGCACAAAAAACGGCCAGCCTGCCCACAGGACCACGGGCGTCGCCAGGAAAAACTCGACGAGATTTTGCGTTTCACCGTGAAACAGCGACAAGGCGTGCCCCGCCATGGCAAGCACGGTGACGATCACCGTCAACGGCAGGGACCACCAGAAGCGGCGGGTGAAGTCCTTGAGTTCTGGATTGTCCTCTTCTTCCAGTGCGGGCATCACCGGCTCCAGCGTCATGCCGCACTTGGGGCAGGTGCCGGGGCTGGGCTGGCGTATTTCCGGGTGCATGGGACAGGTGTATTCGGTCGTCATGTCGCCGCTGAGCGCTGCAGCGCTGTGGTGAAGGTGCACGGGAGTGTCGGACATGGTTAGGGGCCTTCCTGATCCCTGCGGTTGACGGGTGGTTCGCCATGTCGTCCATGACTGCCATGGCCGTGTCCGAAGACATGCATCAAGGGACACATCAGGAGAATCAGGTACGGCCAATTCCCCGCGATGTGGCTGAAGTGTTCTCGCGCCAGATAGAAGAGGCCGATGGCCAACAACATGATCAATACAATGCCGGTCTTGTTCCGCCAGAAGGGCGTTGTGCCAGCAGATGGGGGTTGATGAGTGTTCATGGTATCGCTCCTTCAGGCCGGGCGAGCCGCCACCCATAGCCACAGCATAGGCAGGGCGTGCTTTGGCAGATTGATATTCATCAACCGTGGCTTACTTCGCCTGTAAATGAGGGAAGTAACGGGCATGCTAAAGGTGCGGAGCTGTCAGCGACCTGACGGGGACATTGCAGATTTGTCAGCGGGGCCCATGAAAGCGGCACAGGCAGCCGCTGCACAGTGGAGTAGGCCACTTGTGGCGAGGGATTTTACCTGTGGCGCAAACGTTGCTGCGCAAGTAAAACCGCTCGCCGCAATGGCTGACTATTCGTCTTTCTTCATCAGCCCGGCCAGCGCAGCGAAGGGGTTGTGGGTCGCCTTGGCGATTTTCGGGGTGCTCAGGGAGCCGTCGCCGAAGTATTGCTGGTCGGTGTAGCGCGAGTGTTCGTTGTCGTGGCAGTACAGGCACAGCAGTTCCCAGTTGGAACCGTCCTGCGGGTTGTTGTCGTGGTTGTGGTCGCGGTGGTGAACGGTCAACTCGCTCAGGCGCTTGCCGGAAAACTCACGGGCGCAGCGACCGCAGACATGGGGGTACATTTTCAGGGCTTTGTCGCGGTAGCCCATTTCCCGGTCACGCTGGGCATCGGCGAGGATGCGGTCCAGCTTGGCGGTGTTGGATGGAGGCATTGACGAACTCATGGGTTCACCTTTGTAGAAAAGACTGATGACGGTTGGACAGAGTTTAGCTCAGCCCTTGAGTTTCTCGGCAATCCAGATGGTGTGGCGGGTGCCTTTGTTGCCATGGGCGAACACCTGCACCTCTTCGGCCTTGAAACCGGCTTTCTTCAACTTGTCGGAAAACTGCCGGTCAGCGCTGGCTGACCACACCGCCAGCACGCCCTTGGGCCGCAGGGCCTTGGCACATGCGGCCAGGCCACCGGTCGAATACAGCCAACTGTTGGCTTTCTGGGTCAGGCCTTCGGGGCCGTTGTCGACATCCAGCATGATCGCATCGAAACCCTGGGGTTCGGCTTGCAGCACTTTGGCCACGTCTTCCAGGCGGATCACGGTGCGCGGGTCCGACAGCGGCCGCCCGGCCTTTTCACCGAGGGGGCCGCGGTTCCACTCCACCACGCCTGGTACCAGTTCGGCCACCACCACTTCGGCAGTTTTGCCCAGGTGTTTGAGGGCCGAGGCGAGGGTAAACCCCATGCCCAAGCCACCGATCAGCACGCGCGAGCCAGGGCGACCGGCGACCTTGCGGCAGGGAATTTCTGCCAGGGCGTCTTCGGAACCATGCATGCGGGTGTTCATCAACTGCCCGCCGTCACCGCCCTGGATCTTGATGACGAAGTCTTCGCCGTACTCGAACAGGCACAGGGCACCGCCGTTGTCAGGAATGGGGGTGGTGTCGAGCAGAGCGAAACGTTTCATGGAAATCTCATGGGAAGGGGCAAACCGGCGCGGTAAGGACTAGCCTGAAGGTAGACAATAGCCACGGAGCCATTGATGAAGTGCATCATTCTAACGGCCATTGCCCTGGCGGCGCTCTCGATAAGTTGGGCGCAGGCCCAGCAGCCGACGATTCCGGTAAATCCACCGAGTATCCCCGGTTCGCCTGGCACCGCCACGCCCATGCCGTACCCGCCGGTTACGCCCAACGGCATACCCAAGCCCGCCGCTGGAAGTAGCGGGCCGCCGTTGCTGCCACCGATCGAAATGCCCAAGCCGCCCAAGGATCAGCCGATACCGGGCATGGAGCAGCAACCGCCGAGGGCCAAGTCGCCGGGGGGGTAGACCTGAAATCCTTTGGATGACGAAAGCCTGTGTTCCCACAGGGTCAAAGGTTGCTGTCAGACCTGCTGCGACAGCAACTGCCCATCGGCCATGCGCAGGCGTTTGGACAGGGAGACGGCCAGGGCGCGGATGATTTTGGCGGCGATCTTCGGTGCGTCGTTGAGCATTTTTTCCAGAGAGTCCTTGCCCAGGTTCAGCAACTGACAATCACTGGCGGCGATGCAACTGGCCGAGCGCCGCTCGCCATCGAGCACGGCCATCTCGCCGAATGCCCGGCCGCTGCGCAGCGTGGCGATGGTCACGGGTTGGCCATCGGGGCCGATTTTCTGTACGGCCACCTGTCCGGTGTGAATGATGCACATGAAACTGCCGGCATCGCCCTCGCGGAAAATCGCCTCGCCTTGGGCAATGGCGCTGATACTGAAATATCCCGATGCTGCAGCAAAGTCGACGGGCAGCAACTGGTCGAACAGGCCGCAGTCCATCAACCAGTCGCGGATTTCGTTGTTCAATAGGGTCGGTTCTGACATGTCGTCACGGTCTTTTTCTTGTGTCTGTTGCGGTTTCGGGTTGGCCTGGATGTAAGAAGATCCCTTGTGGGAGCGAGCTTGCTCCCACATTTTATTGTGGTTGCATCAGAGCCTTGCGCATGCAGCTAAGACCCGGCCATTGCACAGAGTTCCTCAACCCAACCCCAAAACCTTCAAAACAAATGCATATTCGAGCGCTACGTCACGCAATCCCTGGTAACGCCCGCTCATCCCGCCGTGGCCAGCGCCCAGTTCGGTCTTGAGCAGCAAGGGGTTGTCATCGGTCTTGGTGGCGCGCAATTTCGCCACCCACTTGGCCGCTTCCCAATACTGCACGCGGCTGTCGTTGTAACCGGCGATCACCAACAGCGCCGGATACGCCTGGGCGCTGACGTTTTCGTACGGCGCGTAGGCCCGGATCCGATCATAAACGTCTGGCTCCTCGGGATTACCCCATTCGTCGTATTCGGTGACGGTCAATGGCAGGTCCGGGTCGAGCATGGTGTTGAGCACATCGACGAACGGCACTTCGGCAATCGCAACCTTGAACAGCTCCGGGCGTTGATTGAGCACCGCGCCGATCAGCAAGCCGCCGGCACTGCCACCGCTGATCGCCAGTTGCTCGGCGGTGGTGAAACCGTTGGCGATCAAATGCTCGGCGCAGGCGATGAAGTCGCTGAAGGTGTTGTGCTTGTGTTCCTGCTTGCCGGCACGGTACCAGGCTTCGCCCAGCTCACCGCCGCCGCGCACGTGGGCGATGGCAAACGCCACGCCACGGTCGAGCAGGCTCAGCCGCGAATGGGAAAACCAGGGGTCGAGGCTTTCGCCATAGGCGCCATAGCCGTACAAATACAGCGGTACCGGTTGGCCGAGGGCTTCACGTTTGACCACCAGGCTGATGGGCACCTGCGTACCGTCCGGCGCCGTCGCCCAAAGCCGTTGGCTGACGTAGGCATCGGCGTCGAACGGGCCCAGTACCGGGGTTTGCTTGAGGACCACCTGTTCGCCGCTGGCCAGGTCCAGTTGGCGGATCTGCGCCGGGCGGTTCAGGGCTTCGTAGCGCAGGCGGATACGGTCGCTGACGAACTCCAGACTGTTCTGCACGTGCAGGCTGTAGGCCGCGTCCGGCAATTGCACGCGATACGCTGGCAGATCCTGTGGGTGAACCTCGATGATCGGCAGGCCGCCTTCACGCAGACTCAGGGTCATGGCCCCGGCGTTCAGACTCAGGCCGTCGATCATCACCGTGTCGCTGTGGGGGATCAGGTTCTGCCAGTCGGCTTCGGTCGGTACCACGCCCGTGTCGGCGGCCTGGTACAAGGCAAAGTTGATCCCGTCGCGATTGCTGCGGATCAGCCAGCTCCATTGGCCGTCGAGCAGGCCGTGGTCGACGTCGTATTCATGGTTTTCCAGGCGTGGCGCCAGGCAGGTGAAGGGCTGTTGCGGCTGCGTGGCGTCGAGCACCCAGACTTCGCTGGTGGTCTTGCTGCCCAGGGACAGGATCAACTGCCGCTCGGAGCTTGAACGGTAGCAATGCAGGAAGAAGCGCCCGTCCGTTTCATGGAACACCTCTTCAGCGGCGGTGCCATCCAGGCGATAGCGCCAGAGCTTGTGGGGGCGATGGGTCTCGTCCAGCTCGCCGAAAAACAGCGTCAGGCTGTCGTTGGCCCAGGTCATGCTGCCGTCGCACTGTTCGAAGGACAGTTCGCTGACCCTGTCGTTGGACAATTCCTTCACGAACAGCGTGTAGATCTCTTCGCCCGTGGTGTCCAGGCTATAGGCCAGACGCTGGTGGTCGGGGCTGATACTGAAGGCGCCGAGGGAGAAGAAGCCGCCGCCAGCCAACGCATTCGGGTCCAGCAGCAGCTGTTCGCGGCTTTCATCCACGCTCAGGCTGTCATCGGCCGGGCGCGGGCAGCGGTAGTGGCGCGGGTATTCGTCACCGGCCGTGGTGCGGGTGTAATACAGGTACGGACCCCAGGGCGAGGGCAGCGACAGATCGGTCTCGAGGATCCGGCCCTTGATTTCCTGGAACAGGGTTTCGCGCAGCCCAGCCTGATCGGCGAGTTGCGCCTCTTGGTAGCTGTTTTCCGCCTTGAGGTAGTCGAGCACGGCGTCGGTGTCGCGCTCCTGCAGCCAGGCGTACGGGTCAACGCCGGCGTCCCTGTGGGCAATCGGGGCATTGGTAACGTGGGCAGATAGGGACATGTAAGGCTCTCGAACGTTGTACGAAAAGCTCGGCAGATGCCGGGGCAGCCTGACGAGCGAAAAGCCGTTACTATAAGCGTCTATTTGCCTGCCTTGCCATGGACACCATGACCGAGAACGACTATCTGATTGCCTGGGGCCTCTATGCCTTCGCCGCCGTGGGCTGCCTGTTGGTATGGATGCGCATGACCCGCTGGATGTGGCGCTGGCTGCGTGAGCCGCTGCGGTTGCTGATGGCGGTGTTGCTGTTCAGCCCTACCATCGTTGATCCGGTGAAGGAAAAGGTCGCCCCGGCCCTGGCCATTGTTGCCCTGGACGTGCTGTTCAAAGTCGGCAACAACGTCTGGCGTGCGGCTTCCGATCTGCTCATGTACGGCATGATCGCCTTCGGTCTCTACTTGGTTTTCGTGCTGATCCGCTTCCCCATCGAGCGTGCCGCCAAGGCTCGCAAGGAGCGGGCGGCCGCGGCAAAAGCCGCCGCTGCCGCCGATGAGCCCGAGGATGAGCCACCGTTCGGCGTGGCTGGTGATGACCGCTACGGTCGCCCGCCAGTGCCGAGCAACCCCCAGCGTTCGCGTATAGAACCACGTCTGTAGCCAGGCCTGCCCTTTGAAGCGAGAGTTCGAGCATGTGTGAGTTATTGGGCATGAGCGCCAATGTGCCGACCGACATCGTGTTCAGCTTCACCGGACTGATGCAGCGTGGCGGCAAGACCGGGCCGCACCGCGACGGCTGGGGCATCGCCTTCTATGAGGGCCGTGGCCTGCGACTGTTCCAGGACCCGGCGGCCAGCAGCGAGTCGGAAGTGGCGAACCTGGTACAGCGCTATCCGATCAAGAGCGAAGTGGTGATCGGGCACATCCGCCAGGCCAACGTCGGCAAGGTTTGCCTGTCCAACACGCACCCGTTCGTGCGTGAGTTGTGGGGGCGCAACTGGTGTTTTGCCCACAATGGCCAACTCGCCGATTTCCAGCCTGAAGTCAGTTTCTACCGGCCAGTGGGCGATACCGACAGCGAAGCGGCGTTCTGCGATCTGCTCAACCGCGTGCGCCAGGCTTTTCCGGAACCGGTGGAGGTCGAGCAATTGCTGCCGTCCTTGATCCAGGCCTGCGCCGAATACCGCAGCAAGGGCGTGTTCAACTGTTTGCTGAGCGACGGGGACTGGCTGTTCTGCTACTGCTCGACCAAACTGGCCCAGATCACCCGACGCGCCCCGTTCGGTCCGGCGCGGCTCAAGGACGTGGACGTGATTGTCGATTTCCAGGCCGAAACCACGCCCAACGACGTGGTCACGGTCATCGCCACCGAACCCTTGACCGAAAACGAAACCTGGACCCGCTACGAACCGGGCCAATGGAGCCTGTGGCGGCGCGGTGAATGCGTCAGCCATGGCCAGACCGAATAAGGACGTCACGTTATGTTGCTCAGTTATCTACGGTTGGTGTTGTTCGCAGTGGGCCTGCTGGTTGGGGTCCAGGTGCCGGGTTTCATCAGTGATTACGCCAAGCGGGTCGAGGCGCACTTGATCGAAGCGCAGGCCGGCCTGCAGGGTTTCCAGGGCACCGCCAACCAGTTCTTCAAGGGCGACATGCAAGCCTTGGTGGCCCATTACCGCGCCAGCGAAGACCCGATCTTTCGCAGCGATGCCGATAGCCTGAACACCCTGCTGGTGCGCCAACAGGCTTTGGACAAGCAATTCCAGGCGATGCAAGGCCCGTGGTACATCCGCTTGCTGCAAGTGGCGCTGGCCGCCGATCCGGATATTCGCAAGGAAACCTGGAACGGCTACAGCTACCAGATCCTGCTGACCCCCGAGGCGATGATCTGGGGCATCAGCGGCGCCTTGTTGCTGTCGTTCGGCCTGGAATGCCTGTTCCGCCTGATCGACTGGGTGGTGTTGGGCGGCAAGCGCCTGCGCCAGAGCCGGCCGATTGAAGAGCGGGATTTGCGCGGGCTCTGACTACACGATTGCTCAATGGGCTTTTGTGGCGAGGGAGTGGCCGCCGCGTCTTCAACGCTACGCTGTCGCGCGGGGAGCTGGAACGACGTCCACAGATATCTGTTTTTTGATCGTTCCCACGCTCTGCGTGGAAATGCATCCCGTGACGCTCTGCGTCACCTTCCAGAAGCGGAACGCGGAGCGTCCCTGGCGACATTCCCACGCAGGAGCGTAGGAACGATCGATACACCTCGGGTCGAAGGGCTTTTTGGGGCGAGCGGATAAATCCCTCGCCACAACAGTGTTCAGTCAGACCGTCCGATGTATCCAATCAACTTTTTCTTATGACCCAACCGGTGTTTTATTCGTTGGACGCCACCGCGTGCGCGCTCAAGAATCTGGACACCGGTCTCCACGTGCATCGTCGAGGCTTAGAACAATAAAACCGTGGAGAACCACCATGAGTGCACCCGACACGCTCGGCGTCCCCAAACCCCAGGCCCGTTCCGGCCCGTTCGATTGGTACCGCAACATCAACCAGCAGGAACGTCGCACCTTCTGGAGCTGCAAGATCGGCTACGCCCTGGATGGCATGGACACCCAGATGCTCAGCTTCGTGGTGCCGACCCTGATCGCGATGTGGGGCATTACCACCGGACAGGCAGGGCTGATTCATACCAGCACCCTGATCGCTTCGGCCATTGGCGGCTGGGTGGCAGGCATTCTTTCCGACCGCATCGGTCGAGTGCGCACGTTGCAACTGACCGTGCTGTGGTTCGCCTTCTTCACCTTCCTGTGCGGCTTTGCCCAGAATTACGAACAACTGTTGATCGCCCGCACGCTGATGGGCTTTGGCTTCGGCGGCGAGTGGACCGCTGGCGCAGTGTTGATGGGCGAAGTGATCCGCGCCAAGGACCGCGGCAAGGCCGTGGGCATGGTGCAGTCGGGTTGGGCGCTGGGTTGGGGGATGACGGCGATTCTGTATGCGCTGCTGTTCTCGGTATTGCCGCCGGAAGATGCCTGGCGCGCCTTGTTTATCCTTGGCATTGTCCCAGCGGTGTTCGTGATATTCGTCCGGCGCCTGGTCAAGGATCCGGAAGTCTATAGCCAGGCCAAGGCCCGGCAAACACCGAGCAATCCCGCGAAGTTCTACGAGATATTCGCCCCCGGCATACTCTTCACCACCCTTCGTGCCTCATTGCTGACCACCGGTGCCCTGGGCGGCTACTACGCCATCACCTCTTGGTTGCCGACTTTCCTGAAAAATGAGCGAGGCTTGAGCGTGTTGAGCACCGGTGGATATCTGGCAATGGTAATCGTCGGTTCCTACGTCGGTTATGTCATCAGTGCGTATCTGTCGGACATCCTGGGTCGGAAAAAGAACTTCGTCCTGTACGCAGTCGGTTCATTCACCATTGTGCTGCTGTATACCCAGTTGCATGTAAGCAATAACGTAATGCTCTGGCTGGGCTTTCCCCTGGGCTTCTTCGCCTCGGGCATGTTCAGCGGCATGGGCTCGTTCCTCACCGAGCTGTTCCCGACACGCATTCGCGGTTCGGGCCAGGGTTTTTGCTACAACATAGGTCGGGCGTTGGCGGCAACGTTCCCGCTATTGATCGGCTTGCTGAGCCAGAAAGTGCCGTTGAGTGTGGGTATCGGCGCATTTGCGGCGGTGTCCTATGGCGTGGTGATACTGGCGGCGCTAAGCCTGCCGGAAACCCAAGGCAAGCAGTTGGAAGCTGAGTAACTGATAACCTGCGGGCACATGTCCCACAGTTAAACGAAGAAAGAACCTACAGGAGCGTTCACCGTGAGCCGCCTGCTATTGAACTGCGACATCGGCGAGAGCTTCGGCAACTGGGCCATGGGTCTGGACGCCGAGGTGATGCCCTTCATCGATTGCGCCAACATCGCCTGCGGCTTTCACGCCGGCGACCCGAGCATCATGCGCAAGACCGTCAGCCTGGCCCTGAGTCACGGCGTGCGGATCGGCGCGCACCCGGCCTATCAGGACCTGGCGGGCTTCGGCCGCCGCTCCATGGCCTATGGCGCCCAGGAACTGCAGGATTTGCTGCACTACCAGATCGGCGCCCTCGACGGTATTTGCCGGGCCCAGGGTGGGCGGGTCAGCTACGTCAAACCCCATGGCGCGATGTACAACGACATGATGGCCAATCCGGCGCAACTGCGTGCAGTGATCCAGGCGGTTGCCGCCTATGATCGGGCGCTGCCGCTGATGCTCATGGCGACCCGGGACAATAGCGCCGCGCAAGCCCTGGGCGACGAATATGGCCTGACCCTGTGGTTCGAAGCGTTTGCCGATCGCGCCTACGACAGCGCCGGTCGTCTTGTATCGCGGCAAGCGCCGGGTGCTGTGCATCATGATCCCGAGGTCATCATCGGGCAGGCCCTGACCATTGCCCGTGGCGATGCGTTGACCGCCAGCGACGGCAGCGCTCTGAACCTGAAGGCCAATACCTTGTGCGTGCACGGTGACAACGCCAGTTCAGTGGCGGCCGTACAACGTATCCGCGAAGCTCTGGACCGGCAGAGTGCACCATGAAACCACGCTTGGAAGTGGTGGCAGTGGACTGCTTGATGGTGCGCCTGTTCGATGAAATCGCCGAGGCCAACATGCCGTGGATGCTTGCTGCCAGTGCGCGGCTCAAAGCGGTATTCGCCGAGCATCTGATCGATCTGGTGCCGTCCTACACCACGTTGATGGTGCATTACGATATGTTGGCGCTGACGCCGGTCCAGGCCCGGGACTTGATCGGTGAGGCGCTGAATAATCTTTCACCAGATGCCCGCTCTACCGGCCAATGCCACGTGCTGCCGGTGTGGTACGACTCCGGTGTCGGGCCCGAACTAGACCTGCTGGCGAGCCGCAGCGGCTTGACGGTCGCCCAGGTGATCCGTCGCCATAGCGAGCGCGAATATCAAGTGTTCGCCCTGGGCTTCGCCCCTGGATTCGCCTTCATGGGGCTGGTGGACGAAGCACTGGCGGCACCGCGCCTCGATACGCCACGCAAGCGCGTGGCGGCGGGCAGCGTCGGCATTGCCGAGCGCCAGACTGCGGCGTACCCGGTGGTGTCGCCCGGTGGCTGGAACCTGATCGGGCGTACCCCGGCCAAACTGTTCGACCGCGCGCGTGACGGCTACAGCCTGATGCAGCCTGGTGACACGGTGCGTTTCGCCGCCGTGGATCACGCCGAATTCATCGCCCTGGGCGGCGACGATACACCGCTGGAGGCCCAGGCATGAGCCGCTTATTGATCGAGGCCAGCACACCGTTGTGCCTGTTGCAGGACACCGGGCGTTTCGGCGTCAGGCATTTGGGCGTGACCCAGGGCGGCGCGGCGGATTGGCTGTCGATGGCCTGGGCCAATTGGATGTTGGGCAACGACCCGAACGCGGCGGTGGTGGAAATTACCCTCGGCGGTTTCACGGTGGTGGCCGAAGACGATTGCGTGCTGGCCCTGGCCGGGGCGGATCTGGGAGCGCGGGTGGACGAGCAGCCGATAGCGTCGTGGCGCTTTTTTAGCCTGCGCCAAGGTCAGACCCTGGTATTCACCCAACCGGTGCTCGGCGCCCGGGCGTACCTCGCGGCCCCCGGCGGGTTCGAAGCGCCGGCGGTGCTGGGCAGTCGTTCGACGGTGGTGCGTGAAGAGCTTGGCGGCCTGGATGGACTGGGGCGGCCGTTGAAACGCGGTGCGCACCTGAGCTATTGCGGCTTGGCGACACCTCGACCGATGCCGCGCACACTTGTTCCGGATTTTCAGCAGGACTCGCCGCTGGATCTGATCCTCGGTGCGCAGAATGGCGCGTTCAGCGGGCAGAGCCTGTTTGATGCGTTCAACACCGCCTGGACCCTGGACAGCCGCGCCGATCGCATGGGCATTCGGTTGCTCGGCACGGCCCTGCAATACCAGGGGCCGGCGATGATTTCCGAGGGTATCCCCCTGGGTGCTGTGCAGGTGCCGCCAGACGGCCAGCCGATCGTGTTGCTCAACGACCGGCAAACCATTGGCGGCTATCCACGCCTGGGTGCGTTGACGCCGTTGGCCCTGGCCCGGCTGGCGCAACGCCTGCCGGGGACGCAGGTGCGATTGAGGCCAGTGGTGCAGGAGGTTGCGCATCGGCAGCAGGTGGAGTGTTTGCGTAGTTTTCTCTAGCGCTAAAAGCATCGCGAGCAAGCTCGCTCCCACAAGGGATCTCATGTGTGACGAAGATCCAGTGTGGGAGCGAACTTGCTCGCGATGACGCCCGAATGGGCAACCAAGATCTACTTGGAAAGAAACCGCATCCCTTCCTCCAACCCCTGCAAGGTCAGCGGATACATCCGTTCTTCCACCAATTCCCGCACGATATTGGTCGAGGCGGTATAACCCCAGGTGTCCTTGGGGTAAGGATTGATCCAGATGAGCTTCTTGTACTTCTCCATGAAGCGCTGCATCCAGACGTAACCGGCTTCTTCGTTCCAATGTTCGACGCTGCCGCCGGCCTGGGTGATTTCATAAGGCGCCATGGCCGCGTCACCGATGAAGATCACTTTGTAGTCGGCACCGTACTTGTGCAGCAGGTCCAGGGTCGAAGTGCGCTCCGAGGTGCGGCGCAGGTTGTTCTTCCATACCGACTCGTACACGAAGTTGTGGAAGTAGAAATACTCCAGGTGCTTGAACTCGGTCTTGCAGGCCGAGAACAATTCTTCGCAGATTTTCACGTGGGCATCCATTGAACCGCCGATGTCGAACAGCAGCAACAGCTTCACGGTGTTGCGTCGCTCCGGGCGCATCTGGATGTTCAACAGGCCGGCGTCCCGGGCGGTGTGGTCGATGGTACCGTCGATGTCCAGTTCTTCGGCCGCGCCCTGGCGGGCGAACTTGCGCAGGCGGCGCAGGGCGATCTTGATGTTACGGGTGCCCAGTTCCACCTGGTCGTCGAGGTTCTTGTATTCGCGCTGGTCCCAGACCTTCACCGCTTTGCCCTGGCGCTTGCCGGCGTCGCCGACGCGGATGCCTTCGGGGTTGAAACCACCGGAACCGAACGGGCTGGTGCCACCAGTGCCGATCCACTTGTTGCCGCCGGCATGGCGTTCCTTCTGTTCTTCCAGGCGCTTCTTGAATTCTTCGATCAACTTGTCCAGTCCACCCAGGGACTGGATCTGCGCCCGCTCTTCGTCGCTCAGCGAGCGCTCGAATTCCTTGCGCAACCAGTCTTCGGGAATCAATGCCTGGAGATGATCGTCGAGTTTTTCCAGGCCATTGAAGTAAGCGGCGAACGCCCGGTCGAACTTGTCGAAATGCCGTTCGTCCTTCACCAGGATCGCCCGGGCCAGGTAATAGAACTCGTCCATGTCGGCGAAGATCACCCGCTGTTTCAGGGCGTTGATCAGGTCCAGCAGTTCACGCACCGACACGGGCACCTTGGCGGCGCGCATTTCATTGAACAGGTTAAGCAGCATGGCAATCGCCCTCGCTCTTGTTAAACGAAGAGGATCAGCGAGTGCCGCGACGGCTCATGAACGCCAGGCGCTCAAGCAATTGCACGTCCTGTTCGTTCTTGACCAGGGCGCCGGCCAGGGGCGGGATGGCCTTGGTCGGATCCCGCTCGCGCAGCACCGCTTCGCCAATGTTGTCGGCCATCAGCAGCTTGAGCCAGTCCACCAGTTCGGAGGTGGAAGGCTTTTTCTTCAGGCCCGGTACCTTACGCACGTCGAAGAACACGTCCAGCGCTTCGCTGACCAGGTCTTTCTTGATATCCGGGTAATGCACATCGACGATTTTCTGCAGGGTGACACGGTCGGGGAAGGCGATGTAGTGGAAGAAGCAGCGGCGCAGGAACGCGTCCGGCAGCTCTTTTTCGTTGTTGGAGGTAATGATGATGATCGGCCGCTGCTTGGCCTTGATGGTTTCGTCGGTCTCGTAGACGTAGAACTCCATCTTGTCGAGTTCTTGCAGCAGGTCATTGGGGAACTCGATGTCGGCCTTGTCGATCTCGTCGATCAACAGGATGACCCGCTCCTCGGACTCGAACGCTTCCCAGAGCTTGCCTTTCTTCAGGTAGTTGCGCACGTCGTGGACCTTGTCCACGCCCAACTGCGAGTCCCGCAGGCGGCTGACCGCGTCGTACTCGTACAGGCCCTGGTGAGCCTTGGTGGTGGACTTGATGTGCCAGGTAATCAGGCGCGCGCCGAAGGACTCAGCCAGTTGTTCGGCCAGCATGGTCTTGCCGGTGCCCGGTTCACCCTTGACCAGCAATGGTCGCTCCAGGGTGATGGCGGCGTTCACGGCCAGCTTCAAGTCATCGGTGGCCACGTAGGCGCTGGTGCCTTCGAACTTCATTCTGCAATTCCTCGAACGGTGTCGCCGGCCTGACGAGGCGGGGCGCGGGAAATAAATGTCGTGCCCGACTATAACGCGACGCCCCGCCGACTGTGAACGCAGACGCTGTATTCAGTCTCTGAATGGAGCGTCACATGTTGACTCGGTCTCGGCGCATTTCTAAGAGGCACGCTCCACTCCCTCGCCACAAATAAGCCGCAAACACCTTAGTCGGTCGAAGGCGGCGGTTGTTCGTAGCGAGCATTGAAGGCCTGGACGAAACCGTTGCGCAGGATTTGCAGGAAGGCTTCGAAGGCGCTGATGTCCTGCTGGTGAACATTTCCGCTGAGTTCCACCCGGGTGGCGAACTGGTTCTTGCGTTGGTTCTTGAGGGCGGTTTCGCCTGTGCCGACCAGCGCTTCCCAGACTGAACGGAAGATGTTTTTGTTCTTGTTTTCCACGTCCTGCTGCCAGTCGAACACATCGACATCGCGCAGCAATGGCTTGATGTAGCCGCTGAGCTTGGCGTTGTCGGCTTCAGCTTCGATCACCAGGTCGCCATGGCCAGCATTGAAATCGAATTTGCCATAGGCGGCGGCGAAGTCGTTCAGACGCTTGAGTTCGATGTTCTTGGCCCGAAGGCGGAAGTCGAAATCCTCGAAGTTGCTCAACGGGTCGAAGGTGGCCTGCATCTCCAGGGGCGCGTGTTCGGCCACCAGGGCCTTGCCCTCGAAACGGGCATCGCGCTTGCCTTTGGTGTCGACCACGTTGGTCAGGTTATAGAAGCTGGCGTTGACGTCGGTGGCCCGCAGATTGACCGGCGGCTTGGAGTTGAAATTGCGAAAGGTGACCTTGCCATCCCTGATCCGCACTTCGTTGAGGGTGATGGGCAGCAATTTGCTCAGTTGTTCGCGCCAGTTGGTGCCCCGGCCGGTCTGGGAGTCTTGCCGGTTGGCCCCACCGTCGACAAAGTTCACTTCGGGACGGGCGAACTCGACCTCGGCCACCACCGCATGGTCGTACCACAGCGAATGCCAACTCACCGACAGGTCGATCAACGGCGCATCGACGAACGGCACCGGGACCTTGCCGTCGACCTTGACGATTTTCAGGCCATTGATCCGGTAGGCCCCGCGCCAGAGCGCCAGGTCTACATCGAGAACCTGGCCGCGGTAGTCGCCCATGTCGGCCAGTTTGTCGTTCAGGTAGTTGCGCACCAGATAGGGCAGGGTGAAATGCAGGGCCACGAGTACCACAACGATGGCGGCGAGAGTCCACAGTGGCCAGCTGTATCGACGCTTCATGTCAGTCAGTCTCCAGCGGTGTTAAATCCATTGACTGTCGTAACAACTGGAACGTTCGGTGCAACTGGACGCCCATGGGCAACAGGCATACCTTTAAGCGCTAAATTCCCGCTGCATTAAGGACCCAGCCATGAGCCGTATATTCGCTGACAACGCTCACTCCATCGGCAATACGCCACTGGTGCAGATCAACCGCATCGCCCCACGCGGCGTGACCATCCTGGCCAAGATCGAAGGGCGTAACCCAGGGTATTCGGTCAAGTGCCGGATCGGCGCGAACATGATCTGGGACGCTGAGAGCTCGGGCAAGCTCAAGCCCGGCATGACCATCGTCGAGCCGACCTCGGGCAATACGGGTATCGGCCTGGCGTTTGTCGCTGCCGCCCGTGGCTACAAGCTGATGCTGACCATGCCGGCGTCCATGAGCATCGAACGGCGCAAGGTGCTCAAGGCCCTGGGGGCGGAGCTGGTGCTCACTGAACCGGCCAAGGGGATGAAAGGGGCCATCGAGAAAGCTGCCGAGATCCTGGCCAGCGACCCTTCCAAGTACTTCATGCCGCAGCAGTTCGACAACCCGGCGAATCCGGCGATCCACGAAAAGACCACCGGCCCGGAAATCTGGAACGACACCGATGGCGCGGTCGATGTGCTGGTGGCCGGCGTCGGCACTGGCGGAACCATCACCGGGGTGTCGCGGTATATCAAGAACACCTGTGGCAAACCGATCCTGTCGGTGGCGGTGGAGCCTGAGGTTTCGCCGGTGATTACCCAGGCCATGGCAGGGCAGGAGATCAAGCCCAGCCCGCATAAGATCCAGGGGATCGGCGCTGGATTTGTGCCGAAGAACCTTGATCTGTCGATCGTCGATCAGGTTGAGCGAGTCACTGACGAAGAGTCCAAGGCCATGGCCCTGCGCTTGATGCAGGAAGAGGGCATCCTCTGTGGAATCTCTTGTGGCGCGGCGATGGCCGTGGCCGTACGCCTGGCGGAAAAGCCGGAAATGCAGGGCAAGACCATCGTGGTGATCCTGCCCGATTCGGGCGAGCGCTACCTGTCGAGCATGTTGTTCAGTGATTTGTTCACTGAGCAGGAGACGCAACAGTAACCGCATGCAGGAGGTGGCGAGGGCACTCGCCACAACGCCCCTTCGCCATTGAGGGAGGGATGGGCTGAAAGCAGGGTATTTTGATTGGTGTCAGCCACGATTCAGGTCACGCATGTTAACAAGGACATTGTTGCGTGATCCTCAACAGTGAATATTGCGCCAGGCGGTTTCTTCGCCTGGCCTCGATCTATAAAATGGCCGGCCGCTGCGCCGGGTTGATGACGTTGCGTAAGTTGTTTTTTGACAAGGAGTTGTAAATGACCGTTTCGTTTGTCGCCAAGGCCTCAGTGTTGCTGCTGTTTCTAGGCAGTACGCTTTACGTGCATTTGCGCGGCAAGGCGCGTTTGCCGGTATTGCGTCAGTTCGTTAACCACTCGGCTTTGTTCGCCCCCTATAACACCTTGATGTACCTGTTCTCCAGCGTGCCCTCCAAGCCTTACCTGGACCGCAGCAAGTTCCCGGAACTGGATGTGCTCAAGGACAATTGGCAAGTCATCCGCGACGAGGCCATGCACCTGTTCGACGAGGGGTACATCCGGGCGGCGGAAAAGAACAACGACGCCGGCTTCGGCTCGTTCTTCAAGAAAGGCTGGAAACGCTTCTACCTCAAGTGGTACGACAAAGCGCTGCCGTCTGCCGAATTGCTGTGTCCCCGCACCGTCGAGCTGGTCAACCAGATTCCCAACGTGCGGGGCGCGATGTTTGCCTTGCTGCCGGGCGGTAGCCACTTGAACCCCCATCGAGATCCGTTCGCCGGTTCCCTGCGCTATCACCTGGGGTTGTCCACGCCCAATTCCGACGACTGCCGGATCTTTGTCGATGGTCAGATCTACGCCTGGCGCGACGGCGAAGACGTGATGTTCGATGAAACCTATGTGCACTGGGTCAAGAATGAAACCCCGCAGACTCGCGTGATCCTGTTCTGCGACGTCGAGCGACCATTGAAAAGCCGATTGATGACTCGTCTGAACCGCGCTATCAGCGCCTTCCTCGGCCGCGCCACCGCGCCGCAGAACCTCGACGACGAGCGCGTTGGCGGCATCAACCAGGCTTACGCCTGGAGCAAGTCGTTCAGCGACGGCATCAGTGGCCGGGTCAAGCAATGGAAACGCAAGCATCCCAAGGCCTACCGGGTCATGCGGCCCGTGTTGGCGGTGGCGGTGCTAACCGCCCTAGGCTATTGGCTGTTCGTTTAGTCATTGCCTAACCCATCGAGCGCTGGTTATAGTCGGCGCTCGATGGGTTTTCCTACCCACCCTCCAAGAGATCGGCTCATGCCTGCATCCCCTGTCATCGCGGTTGTGGTTCCAGCGTTCAACGCTGGCGTCGTGCCGTGCGGGAATCAGCAGCCTGTGCAGATCGGTCAATACCCCCCACCTGTCAGTAGCCCACCGGTGTACGCCGTCGTATCACCGCCGGGTGTTGGCGTTCAAGGCTGATCGGCAACGGTTGCCGTTCCCTGTGCCCGCCTGAAAAAACTACTGGATTTCAGCTTCGGCTGAGTTGGCTTTTGCCTGACTACAGGTGGTATTCATGTTTTTCCTATCCAAAAACGCCTTATTGGCGGCGGCTTCCACGAGCCTGTTCGTTCTGCTGTGGAGCAGCGGGGCGATCTTTTCCAAATTGGGCCTGGCCCACGCTTCACCTTTTGCGTTCCTGCTGATCCGTTTTGCCATCGCGCTGTGTGCGCTGGTGCTGTTGATTCCATTGCTCAAGTTCAAGCTGCCCAAGACCGGCAAGCCGCTGCTATACGCGGCGACCACCGGGATGGTGCTGCTGGGCGCCTATCAGATTTTCTATCTGCTGGCCCTGCAAATGAACGTCACCCCAGGGGTGATGGCGACGCTGATGGGCGTGCAGCCGATCCTTACGGTGGTGCTGGTGGAGCGCCAGCGATCCTGGCAACGGCTGTTCGGCCTGACGTTGGGGTTGCTGGGATTGATCATGGTGGTCTACCAGGGGATCGGCCTGGCCGGTATGTCCCTGGTTGGAATGCTCTACGGGTTGCTGGCGCTGGTGAGCATGACGGCCGGCTCTATCATGCAAAAGCGCATCACCGATAATCCCCTGGGCACATTGCCGGTGCAGTACCTGGCCGGGTTGCTGCTGTGCGCGGCGTTCGTGCCGTTCCAATCGTTTCACTTCGAGCACAACGCCGGTTTCATCGTGCCGGTGTTGTGGATGGGCCTGGTGGTGTCGGTGCTGGCGACGTTGCTGCTGTACCGGCTGATTGCACGGGGCAACCTGGTGAATGTCACCAGCCTGTTCTATCTGGTGCCGGCGGTGACGGCGATCATGGACTACCTGGTGTTTGGCAACCGCCTGGCATTGCTGAGTTGGCTGGGAATGGGGCTGATTATTGTTGGGTTGGTGTTTGTGTTTCGTAAAAAACGCTAGCCTTTAGCTATTCGCTAACCGTACCACCGCTATCGCAAGCAAGCTCGCTCCCACAGGGTCATGCACAGCCCTTTGTGGGAGCGAGCCTGCTCGCGATGGCATTTTCAGCGGCTCCGATGGGCTATCGGGCAGGCACCTCAGCCGGCTTAGCCACCCCAGGCTTCAACACCAACCACAACGCCGCCGCGATCAACACCCCGCCATACAAATGGGCCATTCCCAGCGGCTCATCCAGTAGCAACGCCCCCCATAGCACGCCGAACGGCGGGATCAGGAACGTTACGGTCATGGATTTGACCGGGCCGATGGAGGTGATCAGCCGGAAATAAAGGATATACGCCAGCGCGGTACACCCCAGGCCCAGCCCCAGCAGGGACAGCCAGACGCTCCAGCCTCCCCAACTGGCCGGTGGCTGGCTGATGACGCTGTAGCCAAACAGCGGCAGCAAAAATACCGTGGCGCCAAACATGCTGCCCAGGGTCGAAAGACGGCTGTCCAGCCCACCTTGCTGATCGAGCCAGCGACGGGTGAGGAAGCCGGCGAAGCCATAGCACGTGGTGGCGAGCAGGCAGGCGAGGGCGCCCATCAGCAGTTGCAGGTCGAAGGCCACCGGGCCGGCGCGGGTCAGGATGCCGACGCCGAACAGCCCAAGAAACACACCGCAGACCTTGGCGGTGGTGAGTTTTTCGCTGAAGAACAGCCCGCCGATCAACACGCCCATCAACGGCGTGGTGGCGTTGAAGATCGCCGAGTAACCGGCTGGCAGTACTTGGGCCGCCAGCGAGTAAAACGTCGCCGGGATGCCCGAGTTGATCAGGCCCAGCCCCATCACCACTTTCAATTTGCCGCGAAAATTCCAGTCGACGCGCATCAGCGCCAGGATCACCAGCAGCCCGACGAAGGCGATGGATACGCGAAAGAATGCGGTGGGGATCGTGCCAATGACGGGGGCGATAATGCGCATGAACAGAAAACTTGCCCCCCAGATGGCGGCCAGTGACAGCAAACGCAGAATATCGACGAGGTTCACAAGTCATTCCTTCCGTGGTTGGGCGGCAAGTGTCGCCGTCCTGAATACCGATGGCAATGGTTGCGTTGCCGCGCGATTGGCCTCTAAGCTCAGGCGCCTATAACAAGTATGACCCGCCGAGGTTTACCTATGCCGCAACCATGGCCCGCCACCGATATCGCCCGGTCGATCCTCGAAGGTTTCGACGATTATCGAGAGCATTTCCGGCAGATCACCGATGGCGCCCGCGCCCGGTTCGAGCAGGCCCGGTGGCAAGAGGCGCAAGCGGCTTCGGCGGCGCGGATCAATTTATATGAAGAAAAAGTCTTCGAAACCGTGGCCCATTTGCGCGAAGCCTTCGACGCCGAGTCGTTGATGGATGTCAGTTGCTGGCCGTTGGTCAAAAGCGCCTACATCAGCCTGATCGACCTGCGTTTTGACGATGAACTGTCGGAGACCTGGTACAACTCGATCTTCTGCGGGCTGTTCAGTCATGACCTGATCAGTGATGGCACGATGTTCATCCACACCACCCGCCCCAGCCTGCGTCGCGCCCGTGCGGCCCAGACCCGGACCTACAAACCCCAGGGGCAACTGGACCGGATGCTGGCGAACGTGTTCGCCGATTACCGCTTCAGCGAGGATTACGCCGACTTGCCAGGCGACCTGAAGCGCCTCGAAGCTCAACTGCGGGAAAACCTGCCGGACTGGGTCTGCAAGGACCCGGAGCTGACGGTGGAGTTGTTTTCTTCAGTGCTCTATCGCAACAAGGGCGCCTACCTGGTGGGCCGGATCTACACCCGCGACGAGCAATGGCCACTGGTGATCCCGCTGCTGCACCGCGAAGGCCGGGGCATCCAGATCGATGCGCTGATCACCGATGAGGCGCAGGTATCGATCATCTTTTCGTTCACCCGCTCCTACTTCATGGTGGACGTGCCGGTGCCGGCGGAATTCATCGGCTTTCTCAAGCGTATCTTGCCCGGCAAGCACATCGCCGAGCTGTACACCTCCATCGGTTTCTACAAGCACGGCAAGTCCGAGTTCTACCGGGCGTTGATCAATCATCTGGCGAACACCGATGACCAGTTCATCATGGCCCCGGGTGTGCGTGGCATGGTCATGAGCGTATTCACACTGCCGGGTTTCAACACCGTATTCAAGATCATCAAGGACCGTTTCTCGCCGTCGAAAAACGTCGACCGCGCCACGGTGATCGAAAAATACCGCCTGGTGAAAAGTGTCGACCGGGTTGGGCGCATGGCCGATACCCAGGAGTTCGCCGATTTCCGCTTTCCCCTGAGCAAGTTCGAACCGGCGTGTCTGGAGGAACTGCTGGAAGTGGCGCCTTCCACGGTGTCGGTGGAAGGCGATACGGTGTTGATTCGCCACTGCTGGACCGAACGCCGCATGACGCCGCTGAATCTCTACCTGGAAAACGCCAACGACGCCCAGGTGCGCGAGGCCCTGGAAGACTATGGCCTGGCCATCAAGCAACTGGCGGCCGCCAATATCTTCCCCGGCGACATGCTGCTCAAGAACTTCGGTGTGACCCGTCACGGCCGCGTGGTGTTCTACGACTACGATGAAATCTGTTTCCTGACCGAAGCCAACTTCCGCCACATCCCCGAGCCCCGCACCCCGGAAGACGAAATGGCCTCCGAGCCCTGGTATTCCATCGGGCCGCTGGACGTATTCCCCGAAGAATTCCCGCCGTTCCTGTTCGCTGACGCCGGGCAGCGCAAGCTGTTCGACCAGTTGCATGGCGAGCTGTACAACGCCGATTACTGGAAAGGCCTGCAGGAGGCGATCCGGGCGGGGAAGGTGATCGATGTGTTTCCGTATCGGCGCAAAGACCTGGACAGTGAATAACCAGCGATCCTGAATCCTGCGAAAACTCTGTGGGAGCGAGCTTGCTCGCGATAACGGCGTGTCAGTCAACATCAACGCTGGCTGATCCACCGCTATCGCGAGCAAGCTCGCTCCCACAGGGTATGGCGGTGGGCAGGTCGCCATGTGTCGGCGCAGAGGCCGCAAATCTGCGACAATCGGCCCCCTGCACAAACCGACGACCCTTGCGTACCTGATGACTGACCAAGCCCCCGCTATCGACAAGCTGCTGAAAAACCTCGACCACGCCATGCTCGCCGACCGTCACCGGTTGCGGCGCCAGTTGCTCGAGCTGCGCAAGAAACCCGATGAGGCCAAGCTGGCCCAGTGGGTGACGCGCATGCAGGCGTCGTGCGATCAGGTGCTGGCGCGCAAGGCGAGCCTGCCGGTGATCCGCTATGACGACAATTTGCCGATTGCCGCCAAGCGCGACGAAATCAAGGACGCGTTGCTCAAGCATCAGGTGCTGATCATCGCCGGCGAAACCGGCTCGGGTAAAACCACGCAGTTGCCGAAGATCTGCCTGGAAATCGGCCGGGGCCAACATGGCTTGATCGGCCACACCCAGCCACGCCGGATCGCCGCTCGCAGCGTCGCGAGTCGGGTGGCCGAGGAACTGGCCACTCCGTTGGGGGCGCTGGTGGGTTATCAGGTGCGCTTTGAGGACCAGAGCGACGCCAACACCCTGATCAAGTTGATGACCGACGGCATCCTGCTGGCCGAGACCCAGAACGACCGCTACCTCGAGCGCTACGACACGATCATTGTCGACGAAGCCCACGAACGCAGCCTGAACATCGACTTCCTGCTCGGCTACCTCAAGACCCTGCTGCCGCGCCGCCCGGACCTCAAGGTCATCATCACCTCGGCGACCATCGACCTGGAGCGCTTCTCCAAGCACTTCGATGACGCGCCGATCGTGGAAGTCTCGGGCCGTACCTTCCCGGTGGAAACCTGGTATCGCCCGTTGACCCTGGAGCAGGACGAAGAAGGCAACCGTGTCGAGGACGACCTGACCGTCGACCAGGCGATCCTCGCCACCCTCGATGAAATCGCCGCCTATGAGCGCAGCGAGCGCCGCAGCCCTGGCGATGTGCTGGTGTTCTTGCCGGGCGAGCGGGAGATTCGCGACGCAGCCGAAATGCTGCGCAAGGCCCAGCTCAAGCACACCGAAATTCTGCCGCTGTACGCGCGCCTGTCGCCGGCTGAACAACAGCGCATCTTCCAGTCCCACCCAGGCCGTCGCGTGGTCCTGGCGACCAACGTCGCCGAGACCTCGCTGACCGTGCCGGGCATCCGCTACGTGATCGACAGCGGCACCGCGCGCATCAGCCGCTACAGCTATCGCGCCAAGGTCCAGCGGCTGCCCATCGAAGCCATTTCCCAAGCCAGCGCCAACCAGCGCAAGGGCCGCTGCGGGCGGGTCGAGCCGGGGATCTGTGTGCGGCTGTACAGCGAAGAGGACTTCCTCGGCCGGCCGGAATTCACCGACCCGGAGATCCTGCGCACCAACCTGGCGGCGGTGATTTTGCAGATGCTGCATCTGCGCCTGGGTGAGATCACCGATTTCCCGTTCATCGAGCCGCCGGACGGCAAGGCCATCAGCGACGGTTTCAACCTGCTGCAAGAGTTGTCGGCGGTTGACCGCAACAGCCAATTGACCCCGCTCGGTCGGCAATTGGCGCGCCTGCCGGTGGACCCGCGCATGGGCCGCATGCTGCTGGAAGCGGCGAAACTGGGCAGCCTGCAGGAAGTGTTGATTGTTGCCAGCGCCATGTCGATCCAGGATCCGCGCGAGCGTCCGCCGGAGCGCCAACAAGCGGCCGACCAGGCTCACGCCCAATGGAAGGATGTGGACTCGGATTTCGCCGGGCTGGTCAACCTGTGGCGTGGTTTCGAAGAGCAGCGCCAGGCCCTGACCGCCAGTCCGCTGCGCAACTGGTGCCGCAAGAATTTCCTCAATTACCTGCGCCTGCGCGAGTGGCGCGATTCCCACCGCCAGTTGAGCCTGATCTGCCGCGACATGCAGTTGAGCCTCAATAAAGAACCGGCCGATTACCCGAAACTGCACAAAGCGGTGCTTTCGGGGTTGTTGAGCCAGATCGGCCAGAAAACCGAAGACGGCGATTACCTCGGCGCCCGCCAGCGGCGGTTCTGGGTCCATCCGTCGTCGGGCCTGGGCAAGAAGCGTCCGCAGTGGCTGATGACCGCCGAGCTGGTGGAAACCACCAAGCTCTACGCGCGCATGGTGGCCAAGATCGAACCGGACTGGATCGAGCCGCTGGCCGGGCACCTGATCAAGAAAAATCACTTCGAACCCCATTGGGAGAAGAAGCGCGGGCAAGTGGTGGCGTATGAGCAGATCACCCTGTTCGGGCTGATCGTCGTCGGTCGCCGGCCGGTGCATTACGGGCCAGTGGACCCGGTGGTATCGCGGGAACTGTTCATCCGCGAGGCGCTGGTGCGTGGTGAGATCCAGTCCAAGGCCAAGTGCCTGAGTGCCAATACCAAACTGCTGGAGCAGCTCGACGAACTGGAAGCCAAGGCCCGCCGTCGCGACATCCTGGCGGACGAAGAAACCCTGTTCGCCTTCTACGATGCGCGCCTGCCGGCCGAGATCCACCAGACCGCGACCTTCGACAGTTGGTACCGGATCAACAGCCAGAAAGACCCGCAGTTGCTGATCATGCGTGAAGAAGACGTGCTGGCGCGCGAGGCCAGTGAAGTCACTGCTGCGTACTATCCGGACACGTTGCGCGTTGGCGACCTGACCTTGCCGCTGAGCTATCACTTCGAGCCCAACCATCCCCGCGATGGCGTGACCCTGCGAGTGCCGGCGCCGTTGCTGCCGATGCTGCCGCCGGAGCGCCTGGAATGGTTGGTGCCGGGAATGATCGAGGCCAAATGCATCGCCCTGGTGCGCAACCTGCCCAAGGCCCTGCGCAAGAATTTCGTGCCAGTGCCGGACTTCGTCAAGGCCGCGCTGCAACGCATCACCTTCGCCGAGGGTTCATTGCCGCAATCCCTGGGCCGTGAACTGTTGCGCATGACCGGCGCGCGGGTCAGCGACGAAGCCTGGGCGGAAGCGGCGCAACAGGTGGAAAGCCACCTGCGCATGAACCTGGAAATTGTCGATGGCCAGGGCAAATTCCTCGGCGAAGGCCGCGACCTGGCCGAGCTGACGGCGCGCTTTGCCGAAGCCAGCCAGGCGGCATTGGCCGTGCCGCAAACGGCAAAAAGCCAGGCGCCGGTGGAGGCAAAAATTTTCGCGCCGGTGGCAGAGAAAACCCAACAGAAGATCGCCGGGCTGTCGATGACGGTGTACCCGGCGCTGGTGGAAGAGGGTGGCGTGGTCAAGGAGGGGCGTTTCCCGACTCCGGCCGAAGCCGAGTTCCAGCATCGCCGCGCCTTGCAGCGTTTGTTGATGCAGCAGTTGGCCGAGTCGGCCAAGTTCCTGCGCGGCAAGCTGCCCGGCCTGACGGAGTTGGGCCTGTTGTACCGCGACTTGGGCCGCATCGACAGCCTGGTGGAAGACATCCTGCTGGTCAGCCTCGACAGTTGCGTGCTGGAAGGCGAAGCGAGCCTGCCCCGTGATGGCGCCGCGCTGGCTTCGCTGGCCGAGCGCAAGCGCGGTGGCTGGGCCGAGCACGCCGAGCGCCTGGCGAAGCTGACCCTGGACATTCTCAAGCTCTGGCACGGCCTGCAAAAACGCTTCAAGGGCAAGATCGACCTGGCCCAGGCCGTGGCGCTGAACGATATCAAGCAGCAGCTCAGCCACCTGGTGTACCCGGGCTTCGTCCGCGAAACCCCGCATCAATGGCTCAAGGAACTGCCGCGCTACCTCAAGGCCATCGAGCAACGTTTCGAGAAGCTGGGTAGCCAGGTGCAGAAAGACCGGGTCTGGAGCGGTGAGTTGTCGAACCTCTGGGCCCAATACCAGACCCGAGCCAGCAAACACCTCCAGGAAGGCAAGCGCGACCCGCAACTGGAGTTGTACCGCTGGTGGCTGGAGGAATACCGGGTTTCGCTGTTCGCCCAGCAACTGGGGACCAAGGTGCCGATTTCCGATAAGCGCTTGAGTAAGCAGTGGGGGCAGGTGGAGGGTTGATGCCACAAACCAGATGAACACTACTAACCCCTGTGGGAGCGAGCCTGCTCGCGATAGCGTTGTGTCAGTCGACATAAATACTGAGTAATCCACCGCTATCGCGAGCAGGCTCGCTCCCACTGGGTTAGTTGGTGTAGCTCACTGAGAATGGGCCAAACGCCAGCGTTTGTGGCAAACTTCGCGGCTATAAATGCCGGTCCCGTGGTTTTTGAGCTTCACTGCCCCGGGCGGATCGGAATAAAGCACTGCCAGGTCTGCTTCCCCTGGATGGGAAAAGACCCTTTGTGTATTGGTACGTCGGTGCCAATGCTTTCTGCCTGAACAGATCAGAGACACGACCATGCATAACGTCATCATCAGTGGCACCGGCCTGTACACCCCGGCCAACAGCATCTCCAACGAAGAGCTGGTGCAATCCTTCAATACCTATGTCGCCCAGTTCAACGCTGACAACGCCGAGGCCATCGAGCGCGGTGAAGTCGAGGCGTTGACCGAATCCAACGCGGCGTTCATCGAAAAGGCCTCGGGCATCAAGAGCCGCTTTGTCATGGACAAGGAAGGTATCCTCGATCCGCAACGCATGACGCCACGTCTGCCTGAGCGCTCCAATGACGAGTGGTCGGTGCTGTGTGAAATGGCGGTCGGCGCGGCAAAACAGGCGCTAGAGCGCGCCGGTCGCACCGCGGCCGACATCGATGGCGTGATCGTCGCCTGCTCCAACCTGCAGCGCGCGTACCCGGCCATCGCCATCGAAGTCCAGGAAGCCCTGGGGATCGAAGGTTTTGGTTTCGACATGAACGTGGCCTGCTCCTCGGCGACGTTCGGCATCCAGGCCGCGGCCAACAGCGTGCAGTTGGGCCAGGCCCGGGCGATTTTGATGGTCAACCCGGAGGTGTGCACCGGCCACCTGAACTTCCGCGACCGCGACAGCCACTTCATCTTCGGCGACGCGGCCACCGCCGTGATCATCGAGCGAGCGGACCTGGCGACCTCGCCGTACCAGTTCGACGTGGTCAGCACCAAGCTGCTGACCAAGTTCTCCAACAACATCCGCAACAACTTCGGCTTCCTCAACCGTGCGGCAGAAGAGGGCGTCGGCGGCCGCGACAAGCTGTTCGTCCAGGAAGGCCGCAAAGTGTTCCGCGACGTCTGCCCGATGGTCGCCGAGCTGATCGGTACCCATTTGGAAGAGAACCAACTGAATGTCGGCGACGTGAAGCGCTTCTGGCTGCACCAGGCCAACCTGAGCATGAATCACCTGATCGTGCGCAAATTGTTGGGACGCGAAGCCACCGAACAGGAAGCGCCAGTGATCCTCGACCGCTACGCCAACACCAGTTCCGCTGGATCGGTGATTGCATTCCACACCTACCAGGATGACCTGCCCAGCGGCTCGGTTGCCGTGCTCAGCTCGTTTGGCGCCGGCTATTCGATTGGTAGCGTGATTTTGCGTAAGCATTGATTGTTGCGGTGACAAAGGGATTTATTGTGGCGAGGGGATTTATCCCCTCGCTACAACAGCGATCCATCCAGCAATAGGGCGTTGAATGACGGTCACCGATGATACCCAATTGCTCCCACGCCTCCTGGCCGGTGAGCAGCAGGCCTACAAGGAACTGGTCAGCGCCTACCAGGGCCCGATGCGCGCGGTGGCCTACGCCATCGTCGGCGGTCGCCATGCCGATGAAGTGGTGCAGGACGCGTGGCTGTCGGTGGTGCGCAATCTCAGCGGTTTCCAGGGGCGTTCCAGCCTCAAGACCTGGCTGCTGACCATCACTGCCAATGCCGCCAAGGGCCGCTACAAGCAGAACCGCCGGGAAGTGCTGCTGGACGATCTGCCATCGCCCCACGGCACCCTGGGCGATGATCGTTTCGCTGCCGATGGTCATTGGCTGCTGGCGCCGTTCGCCTGGCACCAGGACACCCCGGAGGCGTTGCTCACGATGAGCGAGTTGCGCGATTGCCTCGAACACACCTTGCTCAGCCTGTCGGAACTGCAAGGCAGTGTGTTGACCCTGCGTGAACGCCAGGGGCTGGAACTGGAAGAAATCTGTAATCTTCTGGGCATCTCGCTCTCCAACGTACGCGTGCTATTGCATCGCGCCCGGCTGAAGGTCTTTGCGACCGTTGAACATTTCGAGGAAACCGGCGAATGCTGACCTGCAAGGAACAAGTGGCGCGCTCCAGCGATTATCTCGACGGCCAGTTAAGCTTTCGTGAACGCCTGATGGTGCGGCATCACCTGCTGTTCTGCCCCAACTGCCGGCGTTTTATCCGCCAGATGCGCCTGATGCAGGCGACCCTCAGAAAATTGCCGCAACCACCGATTCCAGACCTGGATCACCTCGCCGAAAAACTTGCCGCCGAGCGTCGCAAAGACATCCGCTAAACCTCAATCCATCACCCACCCTCTGTGGGAGCGAGCTTGCTCGCGATAGCGACGGATCAGCCAGCGTAGTGTTGACTGACCCGCCGCTATCGCGAGCAGGCTCGCTCCCACAGGGTTTTATGTTTGTGCTGGTTATTTCTATTCGAAGTAAAAAGTTCCGTTGTCATAAAATCTTTATCTGACAGCAACTGCGCTGACACAACCCATCGCCAAGATCCCCTCCCAACACCAGCGGGCCCAGTTCCGCGTGTTTTCTAACGCATAGACTACCAACAGGGGAATTCTTCGATGATTCGTAAGCACTTCGCAGGTGTTGCCGCCAGCGCACTGGCCATGGCAGTAACCGCCCAGGCTTTCGCCGGTACCGTCACCACCGACGGCGCCGATATCGTGGTCAAGACCAAGGGCGGCCTCGAGGTCGCTACCACTGACAAAGAGTTCAGCTTCAAGCTCGGCGGTCGTTTGCAGGCTGACTACAGCCAGTTCGACGGTATCTACACCGACAATGGCGACAAGGCTGACGCCGCTTACATTCGCCGCGCCTTCCTGGAACTGTCCGGCGTGCTGTACACGGATTGGGCCTACACCATCAACTACGACATGTCCCACAACAGTGGCGACTCCGATAACGGCTACTTCGACGAAGCGTCCCTGGCCTACAACGGCTTCAAGCCGGTTTCGATCAAGGTCGGTCGTTTTGACCCCGACTTCGGCCTGGAAAAAGCCACCAGCTCCAAGTGGGTGACCGCGCCTGAGCGTAACGCCGCTTACGACTTGATCGACTGGGCCAACAGCCATCAGAACGGCCTGGGCCTGCAAGCCTCCAGCACCTTCGCCGATTCGTTCTACGCCTCGGCCGGTGTGTTCAGCAAGGACACCGACGACACCGACGGCAACAGCGTCAAGCAAGTCAACGGTCGTTTCGTCTTCGCACCGATGCACGACGCTGGCAACGTGCTGCACTTTGGTTTGAACGTGGCCTCGCGTGACGTTTCGGATACCGCATTCGACGCACGTTATCGCTCCCGCCTGGGCATGCGTGGCGTTGAAACCCTGGGTGGTAACGACGCCGGCCCTAACGGCAACCGTCCGGTACTGGGCGGCGCCAACAACTCGCCAGCCGGTTCCTACGACCGTGATACCGCTCTGGGCCTGGAAGCCGCTTTCGCCATGGGCCCGGCTTCGGTCCAGGGTGAATACATCACCCGCAAGACCAAGGCTGATGCCGATGGTTTCGAAGACATCAAAGGCCACGGCTTCTACGTCCAGGGCGCCTACACCCTCACGGGTGAGTCCCGTGGTTATAAAGTCGGCAAGTTTGATGCGATCAAGCCCCAGAACAAATCCATCGGCGCGTGGGAAGTGTTCTATCGCTTCGACAGCATGACCGTCGAAGACGACAACATCACCACTGCCTCCGCCACCCGCGACGTCGGCGATGCCGAGGCCAAGGTGCACAACCTGGGCGTGAACTGGTACGCCAACGAAGCGGTGAAAATCACTGCCGCTTACGTCAAGGCCAAGACCGACAACGTCACCAACGCCAACGGCGATGACGACGGCAAAGGTGTGGTTGTGCGTGCCCAGTACGTGTTCTAAATCGCACTGACTTGATACACCGCTCTGACTTCATCCGTTAAAGCGCTCCTTTGAACCCCGCCTCTGGCGGGGTTTTTTTTAGCCTGTTCGGGCTCGTTTGCCACGTTTCCCTGGACCACTGGATGGGGAGCCACCTGTCAACCTTGACAGTTTCGCGGCATTTGAAAAAAGCGCTTACTTTGTCCAGTCGAAAAACGACGGGCAGCGTCTGGGAATTCGGCAGTACTCGCTGTGCTTGTCGAAACGAAGCGCCATGAGCGGCCGATGGCAGCCAACGGTGAAGATGGAGAGCAACATGGCTGGTCAAGATAAAAAAGGGCAACGTACGTCCAATGAATCCTCGCCCGATGCCAATGCATCGTCCGGCGAACCGGCTTTCAGATTCCACTATGACGCGCTGGACACGTTGACTGGACGCAGTACTTCGAGCGGTAAAGAACATCGGTTCTACCGCAACGATGAGCTAGCGAACGAGATCCAGGGAGGCGTCAGCCGTACCTTCCTGAGGGCAGAGGGCACCGTACTCGCCGAACAGCAGGTCGGCGGTGAGCAAACGCCTCTGTTGCTGGCGGGGGATGAAAAGAACAGCGTGCTGGCTGAGGTCAGCCAGGATGCTGTCAAGGCAATCGCGTATTCAGCATACGGTCATCGCACGGCTGACGCAGCGGTGAGCAGCCTTTTTGGTTACAACGGTGAGCGGCGTGAGACACAAACCGGTTGGTACTTGCTGGGCAACGGTTATCGAGTCTTTAATCCGCTGTTGATGAGGTTTCACAGTCCAGACAGCTTGAGCCCTTTTGGTGAAGGGGGCTTGAATGCGTATATGTATTGTGTGGGGGATCCGATAAATAGTGTGGATCCGACGGGGCATGTATTTTTGTTGGGAGGGCTTTGGCGAGGGCTTAGATCTTTTATCGGGGGCGGTCCAAAATTTACTACTGATTCTTCATTTAGTGAAACTGTACCCAAAAGTTTTCTTAGGAATCCACACAAGAACAGGCCGGCGACTGTGCATACTGTTACATCCAAGCATCTTACGCTAGCCCAAAAAAAAGCAACTTATTTGGGGTGGAAAGCTAAGTCTTATGAGGCGCACGTTGATACGATAACAAATAGTCCTGGTCCAGCTAAACCAGAGCTGTTAGCGGCTGCGATGGATGTTCACGATGCCTACGTCGGTGCTGCAGCGCAAGCCTACGTAGATTACAAATCCGCTGTCGAAATTGTAGGAACGAAAGGCATTACTAGCCAAAGTATTAAGGATCTCGAAAAATATGAAGTGTTGCATGCGTTAAAGTTGGCTGAATTAAAGATGAAAAAAAAGATTAGGTTTAAAGATTGGGAAGTAATTCAAGAGGCGGAAAAGCTTCGAAAAGGCCGCGAACAAGGAGAGCAAAGAAGTTATTTAGGGTTCGATAATATGACTTTCTATCAATGATTCGGGATCATGATAAGCGGTATCGTAGCTATCCAGCTTCGGATCGATGATCAGTAGGACCATCAAAAAAATCACTTCTCGTCCCACCCGGCCTAGATCGGCGATACTCGCCCCATCCGCCGTCTGGATATCGAGGAACCGCATGCCGCTTCAAGTCTTGAAAAGCCTGTCCACCATCGCGTCTCAAGAGTGGGACGCGCTGGTGCCTGCCCCTCAGCCGTTCCTGCGCCACGCTTTCCTGAGTTCGCTGGAAGACAGCACCAGCCTGGGTCCGCAATCCGGCTGGCAGCCGGAGCATTTGCTGCACATTGAGGACGGTCGTCTGTTGGCGGCCTTGCCCAGTTACCGCAAGTGGCATTCCTACGGTGAATACGTGTTCGACCACGGCTGGGCCGACGCTTGCGCCAGGGCCGGGATCGATTACTACCCGAAGCTGCTGACGGCGGTGCCGTTCAGTCCGGTCAGTGGCCCGCGGTTGCTGGCGGTGCGCGCCGAAGATGGCTTGGAACTGCTGGGCAGCCTGCCGGGTTATCTGGAAATCGAAGGGCTTTCCAGCGCCCATATCAACTTCACCGATGCTTTCACCGATTCGGCGCTGGCCGGGCAGGAGGGTTGGCTGCAGCGGATTGGTTGCCAGTATCACTGGCGCAATCGCGGTTATCGGGACTTCCAGGATTTCCTCGATGCGCTCAGTTCCCGCAAGCGCAAGCAGATGCGCAAGGAGCGTGAACAGGTGGCGGGGCAGGGCATCGAGTTCGAATGGCTAGAAGGTCATCAGTTGGACGAGGCACAGTGGGATTTTGTCTACGCCTGTTATGCCAACACTTATGCGATACGACGGCAGGCGCCCTATTTGACCCGGACATTCTTCAGCCTGCTGGCCGAACGCATGCCCGAGGCCATTCGCGTGGTGCTGGCCAAGCAAGGTTCGCGGCCGGTGGCGATGGCGTTCAGCCTGGTGGGTGGCGACAGTTTCTACGGGCGCTACTGGGGCTGCCTGGCGGAGTTTGACCGTTTGCACTTCGAGACTTGTTTCTACCAGGGCATGGACTACGCGATTGCCCATGGCTTGCAGCGTTTCGATGCCGGTGCCCAGGGCGAGCACAAATTGATTCGCGGGTTCGAACCGGTGATTACCCGCTCATGGCATTACCTGCGTCATCCGGGGCTGAAAGCAGCGGTGGCGGATTTCCTCGTGCGCGAGCATGAGGGGGTGCTGGCATATGCCGAAGAAGCGAAAACAGCACTGCCTTATCGGCAGTGCTGATTTTCGCAGGTATGACTCAGCGGCTTTCCTGGCCCAGCCAGCGGTAGGAGACACCGCCGATGACCGCGCCCAGCAGCGGTGCGACCCAGAACAGCCACAGTTGCTCGATGGCCCAACCACCGACGATCAGCGCCGGTCCGGTACTGCGGGCCGGGTTGACCGAAGTGTTGGTGACCGGGATCGAGATCAGGTGAATCAGCGTCAGGCCCAGACCGATGGCAATCGGCGCCAGCCCGGCTGGTGCACGCTTATCGGTGGCGCCAAGGATGATCAGGATGAACATCGCCGTCATGACCAGCTCGGTGACAAAACCGGTCGCCATCGAATAGCCACCGGGCGAATGCTCGCCGTAACCGTTCGAGGCCAGCCCGGACGCGGCCAGGTCAAAGCCTTCCTTGCCGCTGGCGATGAAGTAAATCAACGCAGCGGCCAGCACGCCACCGATGACTTGGGCGATGATGTAGGCGGGCAACTCCCTGGCCGGAAACCGCCCGCCCACGTACAAGCCCACCGACACCGCCGGGTTCAGATGACAGCCCGAGATATGACCGATGGCGAAGGCCATGGTCAACACCGTCAGGCCGAACGCCAGGGCAACTCCCAGCACGCCAATCCCGGAGGCGGCCAATACCGCGCTGCCGCAGCCGCCCAGTACCAGCCAGAACGTACCCAACAACTCAGTCGTTGAACGTTTGAGTAAAGACATAAGCATCCTTGATAGAACAGTCGTGATAATCGGTTATGCATCCAGCAGAATTACGACAGGTTCATCTCCAGAACCTGAGCTGAGTACAGCAGAGCGTTGCGACAAATCCAGCGGCATTAAAAAAACCGCCAGAGTCATGGACTGTGGCGGTTTTGGCCGTGGTCGGCGGGGAGTATGTCGTTGCGGTGTGGGCAACATGGATTCTGGACAGAATTTTTCAGTATTGCTGATTCATCCTGGTTTCATATGGCGTCTGGTTGGTTCAATCGATCCCCACGAACCCACCTGTCTGATGCTGCCACAACCGCGCATACAATCCGCCATGGGCCAGCAGTTCAGCATGGCTACCCGTTTCGGCGATACGCCCATTCTCCAGCACCACCAGCCGGTCCATCCGGGCGATGGTGGAGAGGCGGTGGGCGATGGCGATCACGGTCTTGCCTTGCATCAAGGTCTCCAGGCTTTCCTGGATCGCCGCCTCGACTTCCGAGTCCAGCGCCGACGTCGCTTCGTCCATGATCAGGATCGGCGCGTCCTTGAGCAGTACCCGCGCGATAGCGATGCGCTGGCGCTGGCCGCCGGACAGTTTCACGCCGCGCTCGCCCACATGGGCATCGAAGCCGGTGCGGCCCTCGGCGTCCGACAGCAGTGGGATGAATTCATCGGCGCGGGCCTTGCGCACGGCTTCCCAGAGCTGCGCATCGGTGGCGTCGGGCTTGCCGTACAGCAGGTTGTCGCGAATCGAGCGATGCAGCAGCGAGGTGTCCTGGGTGATCATGCCGATGCGCTCGCGCAGGCTTTCCTGGCCGACTTCGGCGATGTCCTGGCCATCGATGAGAATGCGCCCGCCCTGCACGTCATAGAGGCGCAGCAGCAGGTTGACCAGGGTCGATTTTCCCGCTCCGGAAGGGCCGATCAGGCCGATTTTCTCGCCGGGCTTGATGGTCAGGTTGAGGTCGCCGATCACCCCGCTTTTCTTGCCATAGTGGAAGTCCACATGCTCGAAACGCACCTCGCCGCGGGCCACCGCCAGGGGCTTGGCCTGGTCGCGGTCGGTGACGCTGACCGGCTGGGCGATGGTCTGCAAACCGTCCTGGACCATGCCGATGTTTTCGAAGATGCCGTTGACCACCCACATGATCCAGCCGGACATGTTGACGATGCGGATCACCAGCCCGGTCGCCAGGGCAATGGCGCCGACGCTGATCAGCGATTGAGTCCACAGCCACAGCGCCAGCGCCGTGGTGCCGACGATCAGCATGCCGTTCATGGTGGTGATGACCACGTCCATGCTGGTCACCACGCGGCCGGCCAACTGGGCTTTTTCGGTCTGTTCCTGAATCGCTTCGCGGGCGTATTGCTGTTCGAAGTTGGTGTGGGCGAATAGCTTCAGGGTGGTGATGTTGGTGTAGCCGTCGACGATCCGGCCCATGAGCTTGGAGCGGGCATCGGACGACACCACCGAGCGCTCCTTGACCCGTGGCACGAAGTAGCAGAGGGCAGCGATGTAAGCGGCGATCCACATCAGTAGCGGGATCATCAGGCGCCAGTCGGCTTCGGCGAACAGCACCAGGGAACTGATGGCGTAGATCAGCACGTGCCAAAGGGCATCCACGGCCTGCACGGCCGAGTCGCGCAGGGAGTTGCCGGTCTGCATGATGCGCTGGGCGATGCGCCCGGCGAAGTCGTTCTGGAAGAAGTTCAGGCTCTGCTTGAGCACGTAGCTGTGATTCTGCCAGCGGATCAGGCTGGTCATGCCGGGGCTCAGGGTCTGGTGCACCAACAGGTCATGCAGGGCCACGAAAATCGGCCGAAAGACCAGTGCCACCACGGCCATCCAGGCCAGTTCGAGACCATGGAGCTTGAAGAAGTCGACGTTGGGCGTGCCCTGGGTCAGGTCGATGATGCGGCTCAGGTAGCTGAACAGCGCCACCTCGATCAGCGCGCCGATCAGGCCCACCACCAGCAGCACGGCGAAGCTGGGCCAGACTTGTTTCAGGTAGTACGTGTAGAAGGGCAGGACGCGGTTCGGTGGGGCCGAAGTCGGTGCGTCGCGGAAGATATCGATCAGTTTTTCGAAGCGGCGATAAACCATTTGTAAATGCCCTGGCAGGGGCTCTCCTTATTGCTGTGAGCGGCGCGGGATCACCGCTGCCGCTCAGGCTTGCCGTGTGCCTCTTCAGTCGATGCGCTTGGCCGACTTGATGAACACAGGATCGGCCGGCACGTCTTTCATGCCGCCGCGCTGAGTGGTTGGCGAGTTGACGATGATGTCCACCACGTCCATCCCTTTGACGACCTTGCCGAAGACGGCATAGCCGTCTCCAGTATCGAGGAAATCGTTGTCCTTGACGTTCACGAAGAACTGACTGGTGGCCGAATCGGGCACGGATGTGCGGGCCATGGACAGGGTGCCGCGGACGTTATGCAAACCGTTTTTCGATTCGTTCTTGATCGGAGCTTTGGTTTCTTTCTGCTGCATTTGCTGAGTAAAACCGCCGCCCTGGATCATGAAGCCCGGGATCACACGGTGGAAAATCGTGTTGTTGTAGAAGCCGCTGTCCACGTACTCCAGGAAGTTCTTGGTGCTGATGGGCGCCTTGACCGGGTCCAGTTCGATTTCGATCTGGCCGTTGGTGGTTTCAAGCAGTACGTGTGGTGCCTTGGTCGGCTGCGCAGCCATCAGGTTGGCGGCAAACAGTACGGTACCGGCGGCGAGGGCGATTTTTTTCAGCATGGGTTCAATGATCCTGAGTGGTGGAATCGGTTGCGGTCAAGAATTCGAGCAGGGTTTGGTTGAAGCGTTCGGGTTGATCCAGCGGGGTAGCGTGCCGGGAATCGGCGATAACCACCAGCCGTGCATCGGGCAGCAGCTTTACATAGGCTTCTTTCAGCGCCACCGGGGTGTAGTCATGGTCGGCGCAAATGATGAGGGTTGGACAGGCGACTTGCGACAGTCGTTCCTGGACACCCCAGCCCACGATGGCATCGAAGCTGGCGAGATAAGCACGTTTGTCGTTTTTTGCCCAGCGCCGAGCCATTTCCAGGCGTAACTCGGTTTGCTCAGGCTTGGGAAACAACTTCGCGCCCAGGGCCTTGCCGATGGTCTCCAGGCTGAGAATGCGCATCAGGCTCCAGCGCTTGAACCACTGCCAGCAGTCGTCGAGCGTGCGAACTTTGACTTGCGGGGCGCTGTTGACGATGCACAGGCTCTTGACCCGTTGGGGTTCGTCCACCGCCAACTGAAAAGCGATCATGCCGCCCATGGACCAGCCCACCAGGTGCACAGGACCTAGGCCCAGATGTTCGATCAGGGCGATCAGGTCGGCGCTGAAGCCTTCGATGCTGTAGCGCTCCCGCGGCTTGTCAGAGCGACCGTGGCCGCGCACATCCACCGCGATCAAGTGGTAATGGGCGGACAACACCGGGATCTGCTTTTCCCAGTCCCGGGTGCTGGAGCCCAAGCCATGGACCAGCAGCAAGGGTGCGCCGTGGCCGTATTCCTCGTAGTGCAGGTTGCAACCTTCATGTTCGAAATAGGCCATCGGCGAAGTCCTTGTCAGGCTTGTTCAGGGGCGGCGAATGGCGCATCCAGCGGCGCGGTGTCGAAGGTGCGCAGCAATTCGATAAGGATTTGCGTGGCCGGGCCCAGGGGTTTTTCCTTGTTCGAATACAAATAGAAGCTCGGGTTGCGGCTGCCGCCCTGATCCAAGGGTAGCCGTTTAAGCGTGCCTTCCTTGAGTTCCCGCTCGATCATGTGCCGGGGCAGCCAGGCGAAGCCCAGGCCGCTGCCAACGAACGTCGCGGCGGTGGCCAGGCTGCCGACGGTCCAGCGTTGTTCGGCACCGAGCCAACCAACGTCGCGCGGTTGCTGGCGTCCGGAGTCGCGGATCACCACTTGCAACTGGCTCTCCAGATCCTGGAAAGTCAGCTCGCGGTTGAGGCGATGCAAGGCGTGTTCGGGATGGGCCACCGCGACGAACTCCACGTCGCTCAATTCCGCCCCCAGATAGCCGGGAATGCTGAAGCCGCTGATGGCCAGATCGGCTACGCCTTCGAGCAACACTTCCTCAACGCCCGACAACACTTCTTCGCGCAACCGTACCCGACAGCCGCGGCTCTGCGGCATAAACGCCGTCAGGGCCCGAACGAGGCGGGCGGTGGGGTAGGCGGCGTCGACCACCAGGCGCACTTCCGCTTCCCAGCCTTGCTCCATGTGATGGGCCAGGTCTTCCAGCTGGCTGGCCTGTTTCACCAGTTGCCGGGAGCGGCGCAGCAGTACGCCGCCGGCCTCGGTCAACACGGCCTTGCGCCCGTCGATTCGCAGTAACGGTACGCCGAGCTGATCCTGCATGCGGGCCACGGTATAACTCACCGACGACTGGGAGCGGTGCAGCACCTCGGCGGCCTGGGCGAAGCCGCCGTGATCCACCACGGCCTGCAATGTTCGCCATTGATCAAGGGTCACGCGGGGCGCTTTCATATTGAGCTCCTCTTGTCCTAAGCTGGCGGTCCCTTGGTGGAGACTGCCGAATGAAGAAAATCTGTTGTGCGGTGCTGGCCCTGTTGCCGCTGACTGCGTTTGCCTATCCGATTGATGTGGAAAAACACCTCAACGGCCTGAGCATCGACTACAACGCCTATGACACCGATGCCGACATCGGTTCCATCCAGGTCAACAACTACGGCAGCACTGACGCGGCCTGTACCGTGGTCTTCAGCAATGGCCCCGAAGCACCGCGCACCCGCAAGATCGAAGTGGCCGCCGGTAAGTTCAAGAACGCCACGGCCAAGTTCAACCGCAACATCATCAAGCTGCGCATCAAGCTGACCTGTCAGCCGAAATAGCCCGGCAGCGGGGCAGGTAACGCGTTGCTTGCTCCGCTTATAAACGAAATTATCGATGCTTTACAGCAATTATTTGCGCTTTTTCATCGATATGCTCGCGTTTAACCTTCACTCCATCGACTGACAACATTCTCAGATGGAGCCTACAAGCCATGTCCCGCGTTCTGATCATCGAAAGCAGTGCCCGCCAGCAAGACTCGGTTTCCCGTCAACTGACCCAGACTTTCATCAGCCAGTGGAAAGCTGCGCACCCGGCCGACGAAATCAGCGTTCGCGACCTGGCGATCAATCCGGTGCCCCATCTGGATGCCAATTTGCTGGGTGGCTGGATGAAGCCTACCGAGCAGCGCAACGAGGTTGAAAATGCCTCGCTGGAACGCTCCAACCAGTTGACCGATGAATTGCTGGCCGCCGACGTCCTGGTGATGGCAGCACCGATGTACAACTTCGCCATCCCCAGCACCTTGAAAGCCTGGCTCGACCACGTGCTGCGTGCCGGCGTGACCTTCAAGTACACCCCCACCGGCCCTCAAGGCCTGCTGGCTGGCAAACGCGCCTTTGTGCTGACCGCCCGCGGCGGCATCCATGCCGGTGGCAGCACCGACCACCAGGAACCTTACCTGCGCCAAGTCATGGGCTTCATCGGTATTCACGATGTGACCTTCATCCATGCCGAAGGCATGAACCTGGGCGGCGACTTCCAGGAGAAAGGGTTGAATCAGGCCAACGCCAAACTGTCCCAGGTCGCCTGATCCGTTAATCCTCGGATAATCGCCAGGTGGTCTATTGACCTGGCGCTTCCCTTCAAACCGTTTTGCGCATCGAACCTCCCTTTGCACTTGTTGCTCCTGAGTGCAGTAGCCCGATTGAACGCTTTAGCGAGATCGGGCTTTTTTTTGGGAAATAGAATAACGCTGCCTTAGACTGAGCGGCCTCCTAAGTCCAGAGGGCAGGAAAAAGGTGCGGGTCGCAGACTCACTTGGATTTGGCCAAGTCTCGCGGCGCCTGCTGTGGTAATTTATGCGCGCAATTGCAGTAGGGAGGCTGTGATATGTTCAAAGTCAAACGCAAGACCTGGGCTTTATTCCTGGTCTACCTCATCGGGGCCGGTGGCTACATCTACTACCTCTATGTCGAGACGCAAAGCGTCCTTACTGACAATATTAATAACAAGTTGCTGCATGCCGCGCTGGGCGCTTCGGCTATTCTCGGCGACCGTTACCATGACAACCTGGTCGATAAACAATCCAAATCGCCAGAGCAAGATTGGGACACCATTCAACGGCTCTCCAGCTTCAACGAGTCCATGGGCACTGCGTTTGTCTATAGCGTGATCAAACGGGGCGCAGAAGCGTATCTCGTCAGTTCCAGCGCATCGCAGAAAGAAATTCAAGAGAAGAATTTCGTGCGCTTTTTCGATCCTTATCCCGATGCCAGCCAGGCTTTACTCGACAGTTTTGAGCGCACCAAGCCAACCTGGATCGACTATTCGGATCATTGGGGTGATTTTCGCGCAGTCTTTGTCCCACTAAAATCGCACGACGGTACGGTGTATGTTGCCGGCGCGGAAATTACTTTGGCGGACTACTACCAACAACTTAATCATGACTCTCTGTACCATATCATCCTTGCCATCCTGGTCTTTCTCGCTTTCATCCTTTTACGCATGCGTGCTCATCTCCAGCAACTGCGAGTCAACGAACACGTATTGAATCAGGCAAAAAATGCCGCCGAAGACGCTGATCGTTCAAAAACCAGATTCCTGGCCACCATGAGTCATGAAATCCGCACCCCCATGTACGGTGTCATTGGCGCCACCGAGTTGCTGGCCCGCTCCGCGCTGGATCCCGAACAACGTCGCCTTCTCACAACGATTCATTCCAGTGGCCGGACCCTGCTGTCTCTTATCGATAACATCCTCGATCTGGCAAAAATCGAAGCGGGCAAACTTGAATTGAAACCTCGTGTTTTCGAAGTGAGAGTTCTGGTTTCATCCTGCATGGAAATGATCCGGCAAAGTATTCAGGACAAACCCATCGTCCTGGACGCCCAGTTCTCCCCGGACGTACCGCCTTTGGTCAAAACCGATATTGATTGCCTTCGCCAGATATTGATCAACTTGCTGGGCAACGCGGTCAAATTTACCGAAGCCGGAAAAGTATCCCTCCTGGTCACCACCAGCGGTTACGGTCCTCAAGCGCGCCTCGACTTCGCCATACGCGATACTGGCATCGGTATCCCCATGGAGCGGCAAGACAACCTGTTCAAGCCTTTCGCCCAGTTCAAAGGGGCGGCTAGCCAACGCTTCACTGGGAGTGGGCTGGGTCTTTCTATCTGTAAGAACCTGCTTGAGGCGCAGCAGGGGACTTTATCTTTCACCAGCGAGCCTGGTGTTGGCTCGACATTCTTCTTTTCTCTCCCCCTGGCGCTTTTTTCCGTCTCGGAAATACCCCTCAGGGATGATCATGCAACGGTTGGCTTCGACTCGTCGTTTGCCGAGGATTATCCGCTCGATATCCTGCTGGTGGAGAACCATCCGGTGAGCCAGAAAGTGGCGATGGCGATGCTACAAGAGTTGGGTTATGCCCCCGACCTTGCGTCTGATGGCCTGGAAGCGGTCAATCGTTGCATGACGTCGATGCCAGAGATCATTTTGATGGATATCAACATGCCCGTCATGGATGGAATGGAGGCCGTGCGCAAAATCCGTGAATTACCGCGGGGCGATACTTGCTACATCGTTGCCTTCACCGCGAGCGCTTTTTCGAGCGAGATAGAGCGTTTCAGGGCCGCCGGTGCCGATGACATCTTAACCAAACCGGCAAACTTCCAGGCTTTGACCCGAGTACTCCAGCGCGCCGCCAACTACCGGCAACTGCGCCAGGCCAGCCCTTCGATCGTGGATGAAATTCCAAGTTAATGGGATATCCGTGGGAGCGAGCTTGCCCGCGATTGCGGTATGTGAGCCGCCATCTCTTATCGACTTGTCGCACCACCATCGCGGGTAAGCTCGCTCCCCCCGTTCAAAACCGCTATCTTCGCCGCCATTCGAGATGAGGGGCGTATGGGCTATCTACTTTTTGTGACGCTGATCCAGGCGTTTTCCTTCAGCCTGATCGGCGAATACCTGGCCGGGCATGTGGACAGTTATTTCGCGGTGCTGGTGCGGGTTGTGCTGGCGGGGCTGGTGTTCATTCCGCTGACGCGCTGGCGCCAGGTGGAGCCATCGTTCATGCGCGGCATGCTGTTGATCGGCGCCTTGCAGTTTGGCGTGACCTACGTCTGCCTGTATTTGAGCTTCCGGGTGCTGACAGTGCCCGAGGTGTTGCTCTTCACCATCCTCACGCCACTGCACGTGACCTTGATCGAAGACACGCTGAACCGTCGCTTCAACCCCTGGGCACTGATCGCGGCACTGGTGGCCGTGGCTGGCGCGGCGGTGATTCGCTATGACCGGATCAACCCGGATTTCTTCATGGGCTTTTTGCTGCTGCAACTGGCCAACTTCACCTACGCGGCCGGGCAGGTGTTGTATAAACACCTGGTGGCTCGTCACCCGAGCGACCTGCCGCACTATCGACGGTTCGGCTACTTCTACCTCGGCGCGCTAGCGGTGGCGTTGCCGGCCTTCCTGCTGTTCGGCAAGGCAGACTTCTGGCCCGAAGCCCCGCTGCAATGGGGCGTGCTGGTGTTTCTTGGCCTGGTCTCTACTGCGCTGGGACTGTATTGGTGGAACAAAGGCGCGTGCCTGGTCAGCGGCGGGACGCTGGCAGTGATGAACAACCTGCACGTGCCGGTGGGGCTGCTGTTGAACCTGCTGATCTGGAACCAGCACGAGGAGTTGGGGCGGTTGCTGCTGGGCGGGTCGGTGATAGTGGCGGCGGTGTGGATCAGTCGGTTGGGGATACGCCAACTCCATACTGCACACTGACCCCTGTGGGAGCGAGCTTGCTCGCGATAGCGGTGTGTCAGAAACATAGAGGCTGACTGATTCGCCGCCATCGCGAGCAAGCTCGCTCCCACAGGGGGGCTGTGGTGGACTCAAACCACCTGCTTCTGCGGATCCGGCAGGTGGCTCGCCCCCAGCACCGCCGGCAGCAACCCCGAGCGCAGATCCATGCCGCTGGGCTGCTGGTACAGGTTCAACCCGAATTCCGGCATCACCGCCAGCAGGTAATCGAAAATATCCCCTTGGATACGCTCGTAGTCGGTCCACGCCGTCGTGCGGGTGAAGCAGTAGATTTCCAGCGGGATGCCTTGGGCCGTGGTCTGCAGCTGACGGACCATGCACGTCATGTTCGGCTGGATCTCCGGGTGGCTTTTCAAATAGGCCAGGGCGTAGGCACGGAAGGTGCCGAGGTTGGTCATGCGCCGACGGTTGGCCGACATCGCCGCGACGTTGCCCTGGGCTTCGTTCCAGGCCTTGAGCTCGGCCTGTTTACGGCCGATGTAGTCGGTCAGCAGGCGCACCTGGGTCAGGCGCTGTTCTTCCTCGTCGTGCAGAAAGCGCACGCCGCTGGCGTCGATGAACAGGCTGCGCTTGATCCGTCGCCCACCGGATTGCTGCATGCCGCGCCAGTTCTTGAACGACTCGGACATCAGGCGCCAGGTCGGGATCGAGACGATGGTCTTGTCGAAATTCTGTACCTTGACCGTGTGCAGCGTGATATCCACCACGTCTCCATCGGCGCCGACCTGGGGCATCTCGATCCAATCGCCGACCCGCAACATGTCGTTGCTGGTCAGTTGGACGCTGGCGACGAACGACAGCAGCGTGTCCTTGTAGACCAACAGGATCACTGCCGACATCGCACCCAGACCCGAGAGCAGCAACAGGGGCGAACGGTCGATCAGGGTGGCGACGATGATGATCGCACCGAACACATACAGCACCATCTTCGTCAGTTGCACGTAGCCTTTGATCGAGCGGGTACGTGCATGCTCGGTGCGAGCGTAGACGTCCAGCAGGGCGCTGAGCAGGGCACTGAGGGCCAGCACCATGAACAAAATGGTGAAAGCCAGGGCGACATTGCCCAGGAAAATCAGGCTGGTCTTGCTCAGTTCCGGCACCAGGTGCAGGCCGAACTGGATGATCAGTGACGGCGTCATCTGGGCCAGGCGATGGAAGACTTTGTTCTGGCGCAGGTCGTTGATCCAATGCAGGGCCGGTTGGCGACCCAGCAATTTGGCGGCGTGCAAAATCAGGTAGCGCGCCACGCGGCCAAGCACCAGGGCAATAACCAGCAGCAACATCAGGGCGAGGCTGGAATGCAGGAGCGGGTGCTGGTCAAGGGCACCCCAGAGGTCTTGGAGGTTGACCCAGAGTTGTTTGATGTCCATGGACGAAACGGTTCTTCTATAGAGACGCGATGGGGCGATTAGAGCATTTAAGACTGTCCAAGTGACCGTTGAAGGGCTATTGGCGGCAAAAAAAAGCCACTGATTGTCGGCGTTTGTATAAAGAAACTCGGCCTTCGCGCTCGAAACCGTTACCCTATGCAGCTGTTTTTTTGCATTTCTTCGAGGTAGCACCCGTGTTTTCCCAATTCGCCCTGCACGAACGCCTGCTCAAAGCCGTGGCCGAGCTTAAATTTGTCGAGCCAACGCCGGTGCAGGCAGCGGCTATTCCGCTCGCGCTCCAGGGGCGTGACCTGCGGGTGACGGCGCAGACCGGCAGCGGCAAGACCGCTGCGTTCGTGTTGCCGATCCTCAACCGCCTGATCGGTCCGGCCAAGGTTCGCGTCAGCATCAAGACCCTGATCCTGCTGCCGACCCGTGAACTGGCCCAGCAGACCTTGAAGGAAGTGGAGCGTTTCTCGCAGTTCACCTTCATCAAGTCCGGCCTGATCACCGGTGGCGAAGACTTCAAGGTCCAGGCCGCCATGCTGCGCAAAGTGCCAGACATTCTGATCGGTACGCCGGGGCGGATGATCGAGCAATTGAACGCCGGCAACCTCGACCTCAAAGAAGTCGAAGTGCTGGTGCTCGATGAAGCCGACCGCATGCTGGACATGGGTTTTGCCGAAGACGTCCAGCGCCTGGTGGACGAATGCACCAACCGCCAGCAGACCATGCTGTTCTCCGCCACCACCGGCGGTTCGGGCCTGCGGGAAATGATCGCCAAGGTGCTGAACAACCCCGAGCACTTGCAGCTCAACGCGGTCAGCCAACTGAACGCCACCACTCGCCAGCAGATCATCACCGCCGACCACAACCAGCACAAAGAACAGATCGTGAACTGGTTGCTGGCCAACGAGACCTACCAGAAAGCCATCGTCTTCACCAACACCCGGGCCATGGCCGACCGTATCTATGGGCGTCTTGTCGCCCAGGAATACAAGGCGTTCGTGCTGCATGGCGATAAAGACCAGAAAGACCGCAAGCTGGCCATCGACCGCCTCAAGCAGGGCGGCGTGAAAATCCTCGTGGCCACCGACGTCGCCGCCCGCGGCCTGGACGTGGACGGCCTGGACCTGGTCATCAACTTTGACATGCCCCGCAGCGGCGACGAATACGTGCACCGCATCGGTCGTACCGGCCGCGCCGGTAACGACGGCTTGGCGATCTCGCTGATCTGCCACGGCGACTGGAACCTGATGTCGAGCATCGAGCGCTACCTCAAGCAGAGCTTCGAGCGCCGCACCATCAAGGAAGTCAAAGGCACCTACGGCGGACCGAAAAAGGTCAAGGCCTCGGGCAAGGCCGTCGGTGTGAAGAAGAAAAAAGTCGACGCCAAGGGCGACAAAAAGAAAACCGGCGCCAAGGCTCCAACCAAACGCAAAATCGCCAACCGCCCGAAGACCGACGCCCTGTCGCTGGTCAGCAAGGACGGCATGGCCCCGCTCAAGCGCCGCAAGCCAGAGGCGCCTGCGGCTGAGTGAGTTGGCGCTAGCGCTTGATAAAAAACCGGACCTTGGGTCCGGTTTTTTTATGGGTGAAACTCAAGCTTCAGTTCGACGCAGAACCCTGTGGTGAGGGGATAAATCCCCTCACCACAAAAGCTGGCTACGTTCAAAAACCCGGGGAGTCACCCAGCTTTCTTTTCTGCGTTCTTCAATTCTTCCAGACGCTTATCAATCAACTGGCACTTGTCCGGCAAGTCTTTGCTGGCGGTTTTCAGGTCCATGTTCTGCAACTCGTCGTTGATCTCCTTGGCCTTGGCCGGGTTCTGCTCGGTGAGTTTGCTCACTTCCTGGGCCAGTAGCTCTCGCTTGGCGGTGGCTTCCTCGGGGGTGCAGGCCCAGGCGGGCAGGGCGCAGGTAAGGGTGGCGGCCAGGGTGAGTTTCAAGAGGGTTTTCATGGCAGGGCCTCATATTCCTTGTTGGGCAGGTAATGGGTTGAGGCCGTTGTTGGGTGGAAAGTTCATTAGCCGCCATGTTGGCTGCCGCTTGGCAGGCTTCCCATTACTGCGTAGGCCCAACCATGAACGGGTGTCTTTTTTCAGAACTTCCCTAGCCGATATTAAACCGTCGTCTACCATGGAGAAAGGCGACTGGTAGCCCTATGCCTGCAACGCTGGGTCGCTCCTTCATACAGGATGTAAGTGCTTTATTAGCTAGGAGGCTAACAATATGTCTGTCGCAATGCAGTCAATGACTTCCAGATCATCCAGTCAATGGAACAACTATGCCTGTCAGGACGTATCCACGGCCTGTGGTAGCCGTTAATTCAAAGGAATGAAACCTATGAATCTTAGAACGATATTCAGTTCACTGATGTTGTGTCTGTGTGGTTTATTTGCGCTCTCATCAGCCTATGCGGAGAGTTTGATCATCGCCACACCCCAACAAGGTGTGGGAATAAAAGTCGATCTCTTTGACAACCCCGGCGCCTCAAACGGTATACCTTCCTCGACGGGCCAGGTTGGGTTCGGCCTCCCAGCGGGATTTATACCCGCGGTGCAGTCGTTCAAGGGGAAAATCTATATGTTCTGGTCCAATAATTATGAATCAGAGTATATCTATTCTTCCCATTCGACAGATGGGAAAAACTGGTCCTCTGCTAAACCTATCCCAGTGAATGGCTACAGGTGGGGGGGTGATATTTCAGTGACTGTATTTAAGCAGAAGCTGGTGCTGACCTTTGCCGATTCCCATCAGCGCCTGCAGACCACCAGCTCTGTAGATGGCGTCAGTTGGACCGATATTCAAACTATCAATACCAGTCCTATGGCCGGCGTTAACAGCCCAGTTATATATAACGGTCAATTATTCATTTTTTATCACAAGGGCGACGGTAATGCTAAAGCTGTTTATTACGTCACTTCGAATGATGGTCTTCTGTTCAGCCGGGAGACTCCAGCGTTCCAGGAAAGCGCAGCCACACCTCTGACCAAAGTGGTACCTGTCGTCTATAAGGGTAAAATATGGGTCTATTACACGCTGGAAAATCGCCTCATGTACGCACGCACCTACGACCGTGGCGGCCAATGGGGAGAGAGGCAAGAACTGAAAGGCATAAGCAGTAAACTTTTCCTGAACAGTGCAACGATGATCAACGATCGTGTGTTTGTCAGCAACTATACAAAAACTTTTTACTCAAGCGATGGGCTTAACTGGAGTCCGTATTTCGCCGCGAGTGGGCCTAATAACTTTTCCTCGGTAGTGGGCGTTTCCTACGGCATTACCGAAAACGATCTAACCGTACGCAACCCGCAACTACCGTCGGACCTGGCCACAGGCCTCAGCCATACCGACTATGCCACTTTCGCCTGGCGGAGCTTTTTCGCACTGAACAATACGGCCAAGGCACCGTTGCCGGCCAACCGTGGCGTCGGTAACCCTGCCAGCAGCTTTGCGGATTCGGGCAAGGTGCCACAATCTCCAAGCCCCTTGTTGTGGCAAACCTTCGCCCACCGCACCGAGTTGTTTCCGGCGGGACCAGAAAAAAACACCGCAGGTGGTCCGACGCGCCCGTTTGGTTCTGACCCGCAATACAGCTATATCAAATTTCCCAAGGGTATTCGTTTGGCGCCAGGCGCCACCTTTAACCATTACAACAACCTGGATGAAGCAACCCAAATAGGACAAAACGCTATTTTCTTCCCGGTCAATCCGCCAAATGTGGCGAAGACAGGGAGCGATTATGCCCCTTCAAACGACAGCCAGATCCTGTTCGAGGCCAAGGCGAACCCCGTTGTCTACGAGTATGCGAAAGGCCTGAGCAGCTTCCCGGATACTCATGTAGTACTGCCCGACGGCGCGGTGGAGGTCAAGGCGACATGGCGCAAGCTGGCAGACATCCCGGTACAGAATCGTGGGCGCTACCATACGGCGACGGTGGTGACTTATAAGGGCCTCGACAGTGACCCTGTGGCGCAAAACGAAGACTACGCACTGGTCGCCTTGCATATCATCCATAAGACGCCCAACTACCCGACCTTCATCTTCGCCACGTTCGAGCACGAGGACGCCCTGACGCTGGCCGACGGTAAATCACCAACCGGGCTCTACTACATCGCCAACTACAACAAGATTGATTATCCCGGCTTCGCTATAAACAATCCCCCGACCGCCACCTTCTCTGACGGCAACAAGACCTACACGGTTTCCCTGCCGAAGGCGGGCGATGTCGCAAACGCGGCCCTTATTCCGCCGGTCTACTCCGGCCGTAACGGGATCCCCGAAGGGCAGGCCGGCCCGATCCGGGTCGTGCAACCGCTCACCATGCATTCCGAAGTTGCAGCGGTGAACAATCAGGTCAAGCAGCTGATGGACGGCAGCAGCGAATTCAATAATTCGGTCTGGAAGCACTATCAGCTCAAAGGGGTGCAGGCCATCCCGTCGAGTACTCAAACCGACCCGGATTATTACCTGGCCAATATCATGGTCGAAAGCAGCCAGCCGGGAATCCAGCTGTTTCGCGGGAGCAACGTATTCCCCATCCCGAATAACAACACCCTGACCAATGCGCGCAACCAACCGAACATCAAGGTGCCGGATTATGATCACAGCACTCAAAGCCTGACCATGGGCGGTTGCATGGGGTGTCACGGCATCGCCCAGAGCTCGCTCAAACAAGGTTTCAGTTTCCTGTTCGATGCCATCAATCCCACGCTCAGCAAAGGTGTCACCGGCTTTGCGGGCCCAGAGACCGTAGGTTTACCTGATCCGCGGACCTCGAAGGCAAGGGCCCTGAAATATTCGTTTGGTCCTCGGAATACGGAGGCAGTCGAGGAGGCAAACAAGTAGCAGGCGAACGCCTTGAGTAGTGAAGTTGGCAAGCGGGGGCAGTCTGCTTTTTGATGCAGGCGCCATGCCCTTTCGATAAAGAACCGGACTCAAGGTCCGGTTCTTTTATGAAACCAAACCTGAATTCGACGCAACCCCGTAGCGAGGGAGCTCGCTCCCGCGGGGCTGCTGCGTAGCAGCCCCAACCAGGCTGGAGGATTATCTGTAAGGGCTCAATCATTTTGTTTGCCGCTCGTAACGTCCGCTCAAGCTCCTTGTGCCTAGGGCAAACTCCTTGCCCGAGTCCATCGGCTTGGCAGAAATACAGTGAACCTCGAAAGAACCCGATACATAGGTGACATTGTCGTGGGTTTCGATGCGCAAGTCAGGGGTGGAGTCGGCCCTCAGCGTCCACATCCTCGATGGTCGTTCATGCTCAGGGATAGACCGCTTGATGATTTATTGCGTCCAGTCATTGTTTTTTCTAAGCCTCTACCTATTCCTGCATTACCAGATCAAAGACAAGCGCCTTGGAAAATGGTCAGGGCTGGCGCTTTTGGCGGGAGGGCTGGTTCTGATTTTGTGGCTGCCCTACATGATGCTGTTCTTCAGTACTCCCGTTATTTCGATTGGTACGTTCCTAATGGGGGTGGGGCTGTTTGTTACCCAGAACAAGTATCGTCGCCTGAAGTCCGGAACGCACCGTCATCCGTTGTGGCGTATATCGAGAAATCTGGCTGACGATTTTCCCACCGATTCGCAGATGCAGCAGTTATTAAGTTTGCTGGACGAAAAGATCGGTCTTCCCAGGCATAGAGGCATTGGTTTGGATACGGCGATCAATCTCGATTTGGGCTGTGGCAGGCGTGAGGCTCGCTATCTGATAAACGCACTGCGGCAGGACTTTGGAATAGACTTTTCTGATTATAAGTCGTGCCGTTATTTCCCTCCGTCGATGTTTGACAGGCTTCTATGGCTCAGTGGCAAGGGAGGCGACGGTGACGTTTCGCTGACCGTCGGCATGCTGTATCAGGCTATCAGGGCACGGCGCTGGGATACTCGAGCGTTGGAGCGCCTGAGCTAATTCCAGACAGGTGACTGCTACGCAATCGAGCGGGAGCAAGCTCCCTCGCCACGGGGATCGCGCTCGACTGCGCAGGTTGACGCATCAGCCATGGCAGCAGCCATGGGGCTTGGCCTCTTCATATTTATCATGATGCCGCACCCAGTCCATGATTTCGTCTTCGTTGCGGCCCTTGGGCGTCAGGTCGAGGTAGTTGTAGGTGCCGACCAATATGTCCAGGCCCCGGGCGTAGGTGGAGTAGGTGTGGAAGATGTCGCCGGCTGCGTTGCGATAGAAGACGCTCAGGCCGGGGAGTTCACCTTCGGTGGTGTCGGTTTTTTCGTAGTTGTAGGTGGCTTTTCCGGCGGCGGTGTCTTCGGTTTTGAAGCTGACGCCGAAGTCGTAGTTGAAGTCGCAGCCGTTGGACGAGACCCAGTCGAAGGCCCAGCCCATGCGGCGTTTGAAGGGTTGGAATTCGGCGAAGGGCGCGCGGGAGACGGCGACCACGGCTACGTCGTGATGGGCCAGGTGTTGGTTGGCGCCGTCGATGTGGTCGGACAGGAACGAGCAGCCCTGGCAGCCTTCTGTCCAGCCGGGGCCGAACATGAAGTGGTAGACGATCAGTTGGCTGCGACCGCCGAACAGGTCGGCCAGGCTCAGTTCGCCGTGGGGGCCTTGGAAGCGATAGGGTTTGTCGATTTTTACCCAGGGTAGGGCGCGGCGTTCGGCGCTGAGTTTGTCCCGTTCGCGAGTGAAGGCTTTTTCGTGGGCCAGGTGTTGGCGGCGGGCGGCGAGCCATTCTTCCCGCGAGACGACTGGATGATTCTCTACGTTCATGGTGATTTCTCCTGTGGCTGAGCTGCGAAATCGGCTTTCAACAGGTGGTCGTTCGGCCTTGGAAGAATTCGACAGGCCGTTGGTCGGCTCAAGGCGGAGACCGCCCGGAAACCCGGCTGAACGGCGACGCAGCGCCTCGGTCACACCTTAAGTAGGCATCTCACTCTTTGGAGGATGGACCAGGATGACGACTTATAACTGGGACTTGATCGAACGGTTGTTGCACGAAGTGCAGAACGGCGCCGGCCACAGCTTTACCCCTCGGCCTTATGCGGAGCAGTACGCGGCAGAGAAGGCAGCCGCAGGCGAGGCGATCGAGAACCTCGATCATCTGAAGGCGCTCGCCGGGGAGTACGAAAAGCTGCTGTTGGAGCGTAACTATATCGAGCCTCGGCCGGAGGAAGAGGGCGGTAACGGCGAGAACTTTGTGCTGACGCCGCGCGGCTCGCGGTTGTTGAGCCTGATCGACAGCAGCATTCCGGGCAATGATCATCCGCGTCAGGTGCTGGATGAGCAGGAGGATGCGCTGGATGAGTTTACGTTTGATGAGTTGGCTTCGAAGGCGCAGATTGCCTGACAGGTATGCATCGATTCCTGATGTGGGAGCGAGCCTGCTCGCGATAGCGGCCTGACAGTCATAGATAAGTTGCCTGTCGGAATGCTATCGCGAGCAGGCTCGCTCCCACATAGGATCTCTGTGTTTTCAAGTTCGTGCTTATTCAGCTTTGTGCCGCTTTCAGGCACTTCAAGTCAGTGAAATCCTTTTTCACCCCGTCGATTTTTTTCAGCAACCGTTCGCGCTGGGCCGGGGTGCTTTCGGCCATCAGGTCCACCAGCAGGCTGCGGGCCTGGGCTTCGGTTTTGCTGAAGGCCTCGCGGTAGGCGGGAGTCCAGAGGCTTTCGCGGTTGACCAACAGTTGTTCGATGCGTTTGGGAAAGTCGGGGCTGTGGCGCTGGGCCACGGCTTCGCTGAACTGGTTTTGCCAGTGGGCGCGGTTGGCGATCCATTGCTGGTTCTGGTCGCCCAGGGCGGTAGACCAGGCCACCACGCGTTGGCGTTGGGCATCGTTGAGCGGGCCGAGCCAGTCGTTCAAGCGTTTTTCCATGCGTTCGCTGCGTTCCTGGATCTGCTGTTGCAGCGTCGGTTTGAGGTACTGCTGCTGGCGTTTGCGCTGGTCTTTGACGAAAGCGGCGTCCATGTCATCGACTTGTTCGTCGCTCAGGCCTTGCAGCAGTTCGATCGCCGATGGAGTGATTTCCCGGGCGGTTTCGGCGATGGCGACCTTGGCTTCCGCAGTGCGCTGTTGCAGGGCCTCGTCGCTCACCTGATTGGTCTGCACCATGGTTTTCAAGCGGTCCAGCCAATCGAGGTAACCGGGCAGTTGGGTGGTGCAATGCCAGGTCAGGTGGTCCTTGAGGCGTTCGTTGAACCAGTCTTTCTGCTCGCCTTTGATGTCCAGGTAATCGTTGAGGGTCCAGGGGATGATCAGGTCGAGGTTGCGGTAGGCGAGGCCGATGCGGGTGCAGGCAGTGAGGGTCAGCAGCAGGGCGATGAACAGGGCGATGCGTGTGAACCAGCGCGACATGAGCGAGTCCTTGCAAAAACGTAAGTGTCTTGTTTGAGCATGGCAGGCACGCGGCAGTTCAGCCGATTAATACGTAACGCTTAGTAAAAAGGGTGCGCCATCTTGAGGGTCAACAAGCCGTCGCATTCGCTGTTGTGGCCGGAGTAGGCCGAGCAGCTACTGCCGCTGAGGCTTGAGTCACTGTAGATCAGGTCCAGGTCGATGCCTTTCCAGGGGCGGGAAATTTTCAACGACCAGTCGCTGAAACTGCCTACGTAGCCGTTCTCGACCGACACTGGTGTATTGAGTTGGTGGGTGGTGTATTTGGCGCTGATGCCAATGCCGAACGGCACGTTGCCACCCAGGTCGGCGAAGAGCGTGCTGTTCTGTTTGTCTGGATCGTTGCTCAGGGCCGCGCCGAAACGGCTGCCGAGCACGGTCAGGCCGCCGTAGAATTCCTGGCTGTCGAGGGTGTCGACGGTGGGGTAGCTGTAATGGATCAGGCCGACTTCGTAGCCCAGGGTCTGGTCGAAGGGCTGTTTAAAGCCCATGTAGGAATCGACTTCCAGTTCGGTGGAAGGTGTGAGGCCGGCGCTGGGTGACCATTGGCCGACGTACCAGCCGCTGTCGTGGCTCAGGTCCAGGCCGCCATGAAACGAGCCCGTGCTCGACGGGGTGACCAAACCTTCGGCCATGCTGCGGCTGGGGGTGGTGCCGAGTTTGAGGTCGAAGTCACCGAGTTCGCGTTGGAAAACTTGCCCCTGGGCCAAGGAACATGTCAGCAGGCTGATCGCCAGCGGAACAATAGAAATGCGCATGCTTCCCTCCATGAAATAGCGAGGAGCAGGAACTAAGCTGAAACGCTTGAGCTAGAGAGGTGAAAGCATACCGGCGAATGCTCGGCAGCGATGGCCGTTCGTCGATTCATGGGAAATGGGCGGGGCGGGGAGGGTTCCAGTCCAAGCGCTTCGAAGCTCAAAGCGCTTTGGGACCAGGTGAGGCGCGGTTACTTCTTGCCCAGGCTGATTTGCTTGGACGGGCCGAATGTCTGGCCGCTGACGCCTTTGGCAATTTGCTGGATCTCACCGCCGGACTTGAGGAACGCAGCAATCTGGTCGTTGATCGACTCGCTGGTTTCAACGGCTGGAGCTGGCTTCGATTTGCTGTTGGATGCTTTTACGCGCATGACGACCATTAACCTGTAAATAATTAATTGGGCCAGGCATCGTACAGTAAATACTTGACAATTGCTTGGCAAATATCCTTCTCAATTATCGCTGTCGTGACGGAATAATGCGCGGTTACCCTGCAATTATTGCCCTAAGCCTCTGTTTTAAATAACAACCGTGGAAAAAATAGGGCGCTGAGGGCGAGCGGTACGCACCGTCGCCGGCCTGACGAATGGCTGTCCCTTGGACGAAAACCCAGGAAAATCAACGGTTATGCCAGGCCTTGCCGGCAAACCTTGCCGGCACCCACGAATCGCGGAGCAAAACCGGGTAGAATGCCGCCCACGCAATGAGGGTATTGGAAATGGCTTTAGTCGGGCGCTACAACAGTTTGCAAGTGGTTAAACACACTAACTTCGGTTTATATCTGGACGGCGGCGCGGACGGCGAAATCCTGCTGCCCAACCGTTATATCCCCAAGGATATTCCCAGCGAAGATGAAGACTGGCTCAATGTTTTTATTTATCTGGACAGCGACGACAAACTGATCGCCACCACGGAAAAACCAAAAGTGCAGGTCGGTGAGTTCGCCAGCCTGAAAGTGGTTGAAGTCAATAGCATCGGCGTGTTCCTGGACTGGGGCCTGCCCAAGGATTTGCTGCTGCCGTATTCCGAAGAAAAGCGCCAGATGACTGCCGGCGAGTACTGCGTGGTGCACGTCTATCTCGACAAACACACTCGGCGCATCACCGCCACGGCGCGCCTGGATCGTTATCTGGACAAGACACCGGCCAACTACACACCAGGGCAGGAAGTGGATTTGCTGGTCGCCGAAGCCACCGACATGGGCTTCAAGGCGATCATCAATAACAAGCACTGGGGCCTGATCCACAAGAACGAAATCTTCAAATTCATGCGCGCCGGCATGCAGGAAAAAGGTTTCATCAAGGAAATCCGCCCTGACGGCAAGATCAGCTTGAGCCTGCAGCCAGTGGGCCAGGAAGCCGCCACCAGCCTGAATGCCAAGATCCTCGCCAAGTTGCGGGAGAACAACGGCACGCTGCCGGTCAGCGACAAGAGCGACCCGGCATTGATCAGCAGCCTGTTTGGCGTGAGCAAGGGCAACTTCAAGAAAGCCATTGGCGCGCTGTACAAGAATGGGCAGATTGTCATTCATGCTGATCGGATTGAGTTGAGCTAACTGCAACCCCCCCTCGAACATGCCACCTCGGTGTGTCTGATCATTCCCACGCTCTGCGTGGGAATGCATCCCATGACGCTCTGCGTCACCTTCCAGAAGCGGAACGCGGAGCGTTCCTGGCGATGTTCCCACGCAGGAGTGGGGAACGATCAAGTCTCTGAAAGCCCGCAATTGCCTTCATCACGGGCAAGCCTTGCGCCCACGGGTTGACCTTCGCTGTATACAAAAAACTGCACCTTTAGCATGCATCCACGCCCTGTTCATGGGCGTATGCCCGCTCCTGTGCTGTGTTTATCCTCGCTACACCCCCCGGTTTGTCTCACATTTCTCACCTATGGCACGCATTCTGCGTAGCAACGCGTATACAAACCATGCCGGCTCCCGTGCGCAGTATGGTGAACAGGTTGACCCGGGGGCACGGCGGTACTCAAAAGGAGCCCCGCAATGTCCGAGCAATTGCCCAACGGCTACAGCCCCCGCCTCTATAACGAGGACTTGGGCCCGCTGCCGCAGAAATGGAATTGGTACAACATCTTCGCGTTCTGGATGAGCGATGTGCACAGCGTCGGCGGTTATGTCTTCGCCGCCAGCCTGTTCGCGTTGGGCCTGGCGAGTTGGCAGGTGTTGATCGCCTTGCTCGGTGGGATTTGCATCGTGCAGTTGATCGCCAACCTGGTCGCCAGGCCGAGCCAGCAAGCAGCGGTGCCGTATCCGGTGATCTGTCGACTGGCGTTCGGAGTGTTTGGGGCGAATATTCCTGCGGTGATCCGCGGCCTGATCGCCGTGGCCTGGTACGGTATTCAGACATACCTGGCTTCCAGCGCGCTGATCATTGTGGTGCTGCGGTTTTTTCCGGCAATGGAGGTCTATGCCACACCACAATTTGCCGGCTTGTCCTACCTGGGCTGGTTCGGTTTCCTAAGCCTGTGGTTCGTCCAGGCGCTGGTGTTCTGGACGGGGATGGAGTCGATCCGGCGTTTCATCGACTGGGCCGGGCCGGTGGTGTATGCGGTGATGTTTCTGTTGGCCGGCTGGATCGTCTGGAAGGCCGGTTGGAGCAACATCAGCTTCACCCTGGCGGAAAAATCGTTGTCCGGCTGGCAGGCCTTCGGCCAGGTGATTGTGGCGACGGCGTTGGTGGTGTCGTATTTTTCCGGGCCGACCCTGAATTTTGGTGATTTCAGCCGTTACTGCCGGAGCATGTCTGACGTGCGCCGAGGCAATTTCTGGGGGCTGCCGGTGAATTTCCTGGCGTTCTCCCTGGTCACGGTGGTGATTGTTTCCGGAACCTTGCCGGTGTTCGGCGAAATGCTCCATGACCCGATCGCCACTGTGGCGCGCATCGACAACGACGTGGCCGTGTTGCTGGGGGCTTTTGCCTTCGTGACCGCCACCATCGGCATCAACATTGTCGCGAACTTCGTCTCCCCGGCCTTTGACTTCGCCAACGTCGCGCCCAGTAAGATCAGTTGGCGTGCCGGCGGCATGATCGCGGCAGTGGCCTCGATTTTCATCACGCCGTGGAACCTGTTCAACAACCCCGAAGTGATCCACTACACCCTGGATGTGTTGGCGGCGTTCATCGGCCCGTTGTTCGGGATCCTGCTGGTGGATTACTACCTGATCAAGAAGCAGCAGATCGACGTCGACGCGCTGTTCAATGACGGCCCGAGCGGGCGTTATTACTACAGTGGCGGCATCAACTGGACGGCGGTCAAGGCGCTGATCCCGGCAACGTTGATGGGCGTGGCGATCACCTTCACGCCGCTGCTGCAGCCGATGGCCAACTTCGCCTGGTTCACCGGTTGCTTCCTCGGCGGGGTGCTGTATTTCGCCTTGGCGCGACGCGAGCCGGTCGCGCACTTGAGTTCATCGCTCAGTCAGGCCTGATCAACGCAGGGCGGTCTGGGCGCAAGGGTTCACCGCGCCCCGGCTGGCGGGCCGCAGCAACAGCCCGCCGGCCAGTAGCAGACCGCTGCCGGCAATGATCAACGCCGGTTGCAAGCCGCCACTGAAGTGGCTGCTTAGCGCCGCCAGCAACGGCCCACTCAGTTGACCCACGGCAAAGCAGGCAGTCAGCAGCCCGGCGTTGCGCTGGGTGGCGTGGGGCGCCAGTTCCCGGGAGCGCAGCATCACCAGTTGCATGCAGGCCAGGAAAGGTCCGCCACACAGGATCACGCCCAACGCCAGCCCCGGCCCGCTGCCCAGCAGGCAGGCGAACACCCCGGCGGCTTGCAGCCAGAGGGTACCGATCAGCCAGCGACCGGTGGTGTTCGGGTTGGGGCGACGTAGGCTGACCAGCAGCACGCCAGTGGCTGCGGCCAGGCCGAAGCAAGGCCAGAACAGATCTGCTTGCCATTGCCCGTGGAACTGCGCCGAGGCCATTTGCGATAGGAAGGTGGCCGGGATGATGTAGCCCACGCCGTACAGGGCGTACACCACGCCAAGCCGAGCGATGCCACGGTTCGGCGAGACGCTGACTGGCGCTGTGACGGTAGCGGCCGCGGCGGGGGGCGGCAGAATCGGCAGAATCACCAGCAGCATCGCTAATGCCACGCCGGCATACACCAGCCACAGGGTCGCAGAGGTCTGGCCCAGCAGGTTCGAGCCCAGGGCGAGCAAGCCGGTCAGGAAAATCCCCAATCCAGGGCCGGCAAACACCAGGGCGCCGAGCCGTGGTCGTCCCGCCGCCGCAGCCAAGGGTTGGCTCAGGGCGGTGATCATCACCAGCACCCAGGCGCTCGCCACACCGGTGCCAAAGCGCAGTGCCAGATGCGGCCAGAAGCCCCAGGCCCAGAACGACGCCAAGGTCAGCAGCACGCACAACCACAGGCCGCCGAGCAAACGCCGGCGCACCTGTTCCGGGCGGCGGGCGAACATGGCGTCCAGCGCGCCGAGGAAGTAACCGAGGTAGTTGGCGGCGGCAATCAGACCGGCGGCGGTCAAGTCGAGCTGACCTTCGCCGATCAAATGAGGTAACTGGGGCGTTAGGGCGAAGCGGCCAATGCCCATGGCCATCATCAGGGCGATGAAGCTGCCGAGCAGACGAGTAAGAGGTGACATGGTCGTTCTCCAGCGTTTAGGCGAATGACCGTCAGGCTAGGACTGATTGACTTTCATTAAAAATGAATAATAGTGAGTAACTTGTTCTTTTTTGGAGAATGTCGTGGAGTTCAGCCAATTACGGATTTTCCAGGCCGTGGCCGAGGAAGGTTCCATCACCCGGGCCGCCGAGCGCCTGCACCGGGTGCCATCGAACCTCTCGACCCGGCTCAAGCAGCTTGAAGAGCAATTGGGCGTGGACCTTTTCCTGCGGGAGCGTCAGCGATTGCAGTTGTCGCCAGCGGGAAAAGTCTTGCTGGACTATGCGGCCAAGCTTTTCGCCTTGCACGACGAAGCGCATGCCGCTGTGCAGGGCGGGCAGCCAGCCGGGGATTTTCTATTGGGCACGATGTACAGCACGGCGGCAACGCATTTGCCGGACCTGTTGGCGGCCTATCATCGGGCGTATCCGGCGGTGAATCTGCAGGTGCAATCCGGGCCCAGTGGCGAATTGTTCGAAGGCTTGCTCACCAATCGTCTCGACGCGGCGTTGGTGGATGGCCCGCTGGAGTTGGCGGGGCTCGATGGCGTGCCGTTATGCGACGAGCGGTTAGTACTGATTACCGAGGCCGATCATCCGCCGGTACGCAGCGCGCTGGACGTGCAGGGCCACGCGGTGTTCACGTTCCGGCGTGGTTGTTCGTACCGGATGCGCTTGGAAGCCTGGTTTGCCCATGACCATGCCGCCATGGGCCGGGCGATGGAAATCGAGTCTTATCAGGGGATGCTGGCGTGTGTGATCGCCGGGTCCGGGGTGGCGTTGATGTCCGAGTCGATGCTTGCCAGCCTGCCGGGCCGCGAGCGGGTGACGGCGCATCCGCTGGCCGAGCCATTTGCCAGCGCTACCACGTGGTTGATGTGGCGCAAAGGCATGGTCGGGGCGAACCTGAACGCCTGGATCGAATTGCAGCAACAGGCCTGGCCGCGAGTGCCCATGACGACGGCACAATCGGCTTGAACTCCGAGAGGTGGATTTGGATCAATTCAGTAACAGATCATTGCAAACTGAGACGAGCATTGCGTAGAACATCGGACTATTATCAGTGCGAAGGGGCCACAGAAATCTGCCGCTCGTACCACCCTGAGGGGGCACCACGATGAAAGAGAAAATCCAGAACTGGCTTCACGACTTGGGTGTCGCGTTGGGGCTGATCGAGCCGCCGATGCAGCCGGTACCGATCCGCACCGATGACGAGCAACGCCGCCGCCAACCGCGCCGCCGGTAAACACACCAGGAATTTGAAGAGATCGCAGTTCCGGACCATTTCAGTTGAGATGGCCCGGAACTGCGATCTTTTTTATGCCTGAAGACAAGCCAATGTGGAGCGAGCTTGCTCGCGATAGCATTGCATCAGCCACCATTGATATTGCCTGATACACCGTGATCGCGAGCAAGCTCGCTCCCACAGGGTTCTCATCGCCTGGATCCGAGCTATAACAGGCGAAAAAAAGGGTGTGGCAACCGGCGCCACACCCCTCGAAGAAAACCGCTTTCAGTCGTTGATCAAACCACCTTGGCCACCACTCCCGGCCGCGGCGCCAACACACTCACCAATACAAAACTCACCAGCGCCACGCTCAGGCTGTAGTAGATCGGCGTGTTGGCGTCCAGGCCGTCCTTGAACATGAAAAACAGCGCGGTCAAAAAGCCCAACGACATGCTGGTGATCGCGCCGGCGGTAGTGGCGCGTTTCCAGTAGATGGCACCGATCAACGGGATCAGCATGCCGCCCACCAACAGGTTGTAGGCCAGGGTCAGGGCGCTGATCACGTCGCTGACCACCAGGGCGATGCCCAGCACCACCAAGCCCAGCAGCAGGGTGGCAATGCGGTTTTCGTGGACGTCGCCACTGCCGCTTTCACGACCCTGGCGCAGGCGCGGTAGCAAGTCCTGGACCACCGTGGTGGACGCCGCGAGCAGGCCCGCCGCTGCGGTGGACATCAAGGCCGCCAGGGCCGCGGCGATCACCAGCCCGCGTATGCCGTTGGGCAGGCTGGTCTGGACGACGCTGGCGAAGGCGTTGTTGACGTTTTCCAGGTCCGGCAGCAATACCTTGGCCGCCATGCCGATCAAAGCGCCGGCCAGGCCATACAGCACGCAGTACAGGCCAGCGGCGGTGCCGGCGACTTTGGCCACGCCTTCGCTGCGGGCAGTGAACACCCGCTGCCAGATGTCCTGGCCGATGAAGATGCCGAAGAAGTAGATCAGGAAGTAAGTGAGGATGGTGTCCCAGCCAATGGCGGTGAAATCGAAGTAGCTGGCCGGCAAGGCCGCTACCATCGCGTCCCAGCCCCCCGCATCGCTGATGGACATCGGCATCAGCAGGAACACCAGGCCCACGGTCATGATTAAAAATTGCACGATGTCGGTGAGGGTCAGCGACCACATGCCGCCGATGGTGGAATACAGCACCACCACACCGCCGCCGACCAGGATCGACACCCAGAAGGGCAGGCCGAACAGCACCTGCATCACGGTGCCGATGGCGATGGTCGAGGTGGCGCCGATCATTAGCGCGTAAACCAGCATGATCAGCGCACTGGCGTGGCGCGCGGCCGGGTTGTAGCGGCGCTCCAGCACTTGGGTCACGGTGTAGATCTTGAGCTTGAGCAACGGCTTGGCGAGGAACAGGCTCAGGCCGACGATGCCCAGGCCGATGGCGCCGCACAGCCAGAACCCGGAAATGCCGTAGACGTAGCCCAGGCGCACGGTGCCAATGGTAGATGCGCCGCCCAGCACGGTGGCTGCCATGGTGCCCAGGTAAAAGCCCGGGCCCAGGTTACGCCCGGCAACCAGGTAGTCGTCACGGGTCTTGGCGCGGCGCATGCCGTACCAGCCCAGGGCAATCATGCCGGTGGCGTAGAGAAGAACGACGATTAAATCCAAAGCCATGATGGCGTGTCTCCAATTGTTTTTTTTATAGTGAAGTCAGGGCGAAACGGTGCACTGATCGTTCCCACGCTCTGCGTGGAAATACCACTTGGGACGCTCTGCGTTCCTGCGTGACGCAGAGCGTGGGAACGACAGTCAGGCGGTGGCGGGGCTATCGATTGGCGCCGAAGAGCCCTTGCTACGCGGATCATCCGGCCCATACACCGCCGCCGGCTCTGGAAACAGCCCCAGCAGCGCCAGGTACACCACCGAAGCCAACCCCAGGGTCACCGGCAGGCTGATGTCGATCCCGCCGGCCAGTTCACCCAGCGGCCCGACGAATTGCCCCGGCAGGTTGACGAAGCACAATCCCACCAGCGCGCTGGGGATCCATGCCCCCAGGCCGCGCCAGTTCCAGCCGTGGCTGAACCAGTAGCGCCCGCCGGTTTCGCCACGGGTGAATACTTGCAGGTCATCCGGGCAGTAGAAGCCGCGCCGTACCAGCAGGCCGATGATCATGATCACCATCCACGGCGTGGTGCAGGTGATGATCAGCACCGCGAAGGTGGACACGCTCTGCACCAGGTTCGCGGCAAAGCGGCCGATGAAGATGAAGGCAATCGACAGCACGCCGATCAACAACGTCGCCTTGACCCGCGACAGCACCCGTGGAAACACGCTGGACATGTCCAGGCCGGTGCCATACAGCGACGTGGTGCCGGTGGACATGCCGCCGATCACCGCGATCAGGCACACCGGCAGGAAGAACCAGCTCGGCGAGACCGCCAACAGGCCGCCTACGTAGTTGTTGGCCGCGATGTAGTCCGGCGCCTTGATCGCCACGATGGTGGCGGTGGCGAGGCCGAACAGGAACGGGATCAGCGTCGCCAGTTGCGCGGCGATCACCGCCAGCATGATGCGCCGCTTGGGGGTATTGCGCGGGATGTAGCGCGACCAGTCACCGAGGAACGCACCGAAGGAGATCGGATTGCTCATGGCCACCAGCGCCGCGCCGATGAACGCCGCCCAGAAGCCCGGCTGGCCGAGGCTGACGGTGCCGGCGAACTGGCTGTCGAAGGTCGGCGCGAAGGCCAGGATGCCCAGCAGGAACAACAGGCTGGCGGCCCACACGGCGATGCGGTTGACCCACAACATGAAGCGAAAGCCGTAGATGCACACGGTCAAGACCAGCAAGGCGAACAGGCCGTAGGCCAGGCCCAGGCTCAGGTCGGTTTCCGGTACGCCGATCAACCGCTTGGCACCACCGATCAACGCATCCCCGGAACTCCACACCGACAATGAGAAGAACGCGATGGCGGTCAACAACGACAGGAATGAACCGACGATCCGCCCGTGCACGCCGAAGTGCGCACCGGAAGAAACCGCGTTGTTGGTGCCGTTGAGTGGGCCGAACAAACCCATGGGGGCGAGGATGATCGAACCCAGCAACACCCCCAGCACAATCGCCCAGACCCCAGCCTGGAACGACAGGCCGAACAGCACCGGGAAACTGCCAAGCACGGCGGTGGCAAAGGTATTGGCGCCACCGAAGATCAGGCGAAACAAATCGCCTGGGCCGGCGGTGCGTTCGTGGTCCGGGATCTGTTCGACCCCGAAGGTTTCGATTTGCGTAAGGCTGTTGTCGTTATTGTTATTCATGACCTGCTCCGATCATAAAGGCGCGCTCATCGTGTGCGAGCGTCGCCTGTTTGGCTAAGGGGGTGGCAGCCCTTCCGGCATTGCGGACAAATGTTCATGGCAGGCCAGCCATAGGCCTTGTTGTTCTTGGCGAAACACAATGGTCTCGCGCTCCTGGCTAAAGTGAAGCTCCCCTTGCATGCGCAGCTCGGTGGCCACGTCATGGATGAATACCGCCACGTCCCCTTGCAGGCTGACGAAGGCGTTGCTTGAGGTGCACGTGAGCACCTCGAAGCCATCCTCGGAGCGCCAGCGGTCCCACAACGCCTGGTAGGCATCGCGTGACAGCAGGGGCTGTTCGAGGGTGTGGAACACGAAACTCGCATCGGCCGTGAACGCGCCGAAGTAGGCGTCACGGTCATTGCGGGCGAAGGCCGACACCAGTTGTGCGGCGGCCTTGAGCACTTGATCCTGTTCGTTCATGGGCGCGCCTCAGCGATGAACCACGCCGGGCAGTACGCAGAGCATCTCGTACAGCAGGTTGGCGCCCAACAGCGAGGTGTTGCCGGTGGTGTCGTACGGCGGCGAGACTTCTACCAGATCGCAACCCACCAGGTCGAGGCCCTGGCAGCCACGGACGATTTCGATCGCCTGGATGGTGGTCAACCCACCAATTTCCGGGGTACCGGTGCCTGGGGCCCAGGCCGGGTCGATACCGTCGATGTCGAAGCTCAGATACACCGGGCCGCCGCCGACTTTCTCGCGCACTTCAGCCATCAGCGGGGCGAGGGATTTGTGCCAGCACTCTTCGGCCTGGACCACGCGGAAACCCTGGTTGCGGCTCCAGTTGAAATCATCGGCGGTATAGCCCTGGGCCCGCAGGCCGATTTGCACCACACGATCGCAATCGAGCAGGCCTTCTTCCACGGCGCGGCGGAAGGTGGTGCCGTGGGCGATTTTCTCGCCGAACATGTGATCGTTCACATCGGCGTGGGCGTCGATGTGCACCAGTCCGACCTTGCCGTGCTTCTTGTGGATGGCCCGCAGGATCGGCAGGGTAATCGTGTGATCGCCGCCCAGGGTCAGGGGGATGACGTTGTGTTCGAGGATCTTGTGGTACGACTCCTCGATGATCCGCACCGCATCCAGCAGGTTGAAGGTGTTGATCGGCACGTCACCGATGTCGGCCACTGACAGCGAGTCGAACGGTGCGGCGCCGGTGGCCATGTTGTAGGGGCGGATCATCACGGATTCGGCGCGGATCTCGCGGGGGCCGAATCGGGTGCCGGCGCGCAGGGAGGTTCCGATGTCCAGCGGCACGCCGACGAATGCAGCGTCCAGGCCGGCCGCGGTTTGCAAATGGGGGAGTCGCATCATGGTGGCGATGCCGCCGAAGCGCGGCATTTCGTTGCCGCCCAGTGGTTGGTGAAGAATCTTGTCCACGGGTAGGGCCTCATCGTTGTTTTATTTATCAGGGGCCGATTCTGCGAAAAGCGGGGGAGTGGAAGAATCGCTGCGGGCAAATACTTAGTTCAGATTTTTCTAAACTAATGGCGGGCGGGGCGATAGACTTCGATCCAGCGCAGTCTCCGCCGATCGTTCCCACGCTTCGCGTGGAATACCGCCCGGGACGCTCAGCGTCCCTTTTGCAAGCGTGACGCAGAGCGTCACAGGATGCATTCCCACGCAGAGCGTGGGAACGATCTTCCACCGCCTGTACTGGAGCCCTTCAATGGCCAACGCTCTACCCGACCTGAAACTGCTGCGCATCTTCGTCAGCGTGGTCCGGCACCAAGGGTTCGCCAACGCCCAGCACGAACTCAACCTCTCCACCTCGGCCATCAGCACCTACATGAGCCAGCTCGAATCGGCCCTGGGCCTGGTGCTGTGCCATCGCGGCCGGGGCGGGTTCAGCCTGACCAGCAAGGGCGAGTTGTTCCATCAGGAAACCTTGCGTCTGTTGGCTGAACTCGAAGGTTTCGAACAGTACGCCGCCGCGCTCAAGGGCGAATTGCGCGGTACGCTGAACCTGGGGGTGATCGATTCCACCGTCAGCGACAAGGCCTTGCCGTTCGCCGAAGCCATCGGAGCCTACAGCCAGGAGCATCCGGCGGTGCACCTGCACCTGTCGGTCATGAGCCCTTATGAGCTGCAGCTTGGCGTGCAGGATAACCGTCTGGACCTGGCCATCGGTGCGTTTTCCACGCGCATGAGCGGGCTGGTCTACATGCCGTTGTACCGCGAGCAGCATTGGTTGTACTGCAGTAACCGCCATCCGTTGTTCAACGAGCGGCGCATTCCCGAACAAGTCATCACCCAGCAGCGCATGGTCGGGCGCGGTTACTGGAGCCAGGCCGAACTGGCCCGCCACGGTTTCAAGCACAGCGCGGCGACGGTGGAGAGCATGGAGGCGCAATTGATCCTGGTGCTGTCCGGTGCCTACATTGGTTACCTGCCCGAACACTACGCTCAGGCTTGGGCTGACAAGGGCGATTTGCGCGTGCTGCTGCCGGCTACCTTCGGTTACCAGGCGCCGTTTTCAATGATCGTACGCCGTGGCCGCAGCCGCGAGCCGCTGATCCAGACGTTCCGTGATTTGCTCAAAGCTCAACTGAATCAGGCCTGATCATGTCCAGAATCCAATGTCCACGCTGCCTCAGGCCTCAAAGCCACTGTTTGTGCACGCTGATCCCCAACCTCGACAGCCGCACCCGGGTCCTGCTGTTGCAGCATCCCAGTGAAGTGAGCCACGCCTTGAACACCGCCCGCTTGGCGGCGTTGGGGCTCAACAATGCCGAGTTGGTCGTGGGCGAGGTGTTCGAGGATTTACCCAGCTTGCTCAACCCTCCGGGTTATCGGGCGCGGTTGCTGTTTCCCGGCGACGAGGCGCAGCCGCTGCAGGCTTATGTTTCGTCCGATGAGCCGCTGCTGTTGGTCGTGCCCGACGGTACCTGGCGCAAGGCGCGCAAGTTGCTGCACCTCAACCCGCTGCTGGCGGCGCTGCCGAGGGTGGCCTTGGCCGAAGGCGGGGTGTCCCGTTATCGCTTGCGCAAGGCCCCGGGACCGGGTGCGTTGTCGACGGTGGAGGCGATTGTCCAGGCGTTGCAGACCCTTGAAGCACCGACCCGTTTTGAGCCGTTGCTGCGGCCGTTCGAGGCGCTGATCGAGGGGCAGATTGCGGCGATGGGGGAGGAGACGTTTCGGCGTAACCATGCTGAGAAATAATGGTTGTCCTCGTCGACGCCATCGCGAGCAAGCTCGCTCCCACAGTTGAACTTCAGTGCACACAAGATTTGTGATCAGCACAAATCCAATGTGGCAGCTAGCCTGCTCGCGATGGCGGCCGCATGATCAGAGAAGATCCCAGCTGGGAACTACCGCTCACGCATCGCCTCGGTCCGCGCTTTCAACACCGGCTTGAGCAAGTAATCCAGCACGCTTTTCTCCCCGGTAATGATGTCCACTGTCGCCACCATCCCCGGAATGATCAGCAGCGGTTTGGCATCACCGCCCAAATGGTTTTTATCGGTGCGCACCTGGATCAGGTAGAAGCTGTTGCCCTTGTCGTCGGTGATGGTGTCGGCGCCGATCAGTTCGAGTTTGGCGCTCATCCCGCCGTAGATGGTGTAGTCGTAGGCGCTGAACTTGACCATGGCTTTCTGGCCCGGATGCAGGAATGCCACGTCCTGGGGGCGAACCTTGGCTTCGATCAGCAGGTTGTCTTCCAGGGGCACGATTTCCACCATGTCGCTGCCCGGCTGCACGACGCCGCCGATGGTGTTGACCTTCAGTTGCTTGATCACCCCATGCACCGGCGAAACCACGGTGGTGCGGGTCACGCGGTCATCGATGGCGATGCTCGATGCGGTGATTTTCGACAGCTCTGTGCGTTTCTCGTTGAGGTCCTTGGCTGCCTCGGAGCGGAAGGTCTGTTCCGATTCGTCGATTTTGCTCTTGATCTCGTTGATCGCCGATTCGGCCCTTGGAATCGCCAAGGTGGTGGCGTTGAGCGAGCCGCGGATTTCCACCGCGCTGCGTTTGAGCCGCAGGATCTCCACCGGCGACACCGCACCGGTGCGTACCAGCGGCGCGGACATGTTCATCTCTTCTTGCAGCAAGGCCAGGGCCGAGCTGAACTGGCCTTGCTTGGAGCGAAACTCCGCCAGTTCCTGGGTCTTCTGTCGCAGTTGTTCGGTCAGGGTCCGTTGTTCGCTGGCCAGGCGCCGTTGCCGTTGTTCGTACAGAGAGCGCTCGTCCTCGGCCACTTGCGGGGCCTTGGCGATCACCTCGGCTGAAAGCTTGAATGGCCGGCCCTCGGCCTCGGCCGACAGGCGCTCGACCTGGGCGGTCAAGGCATAGCGGTCGGCTTCGCTCTCGCCTTTGTTTGACAGATATCGCGTGTCGTCCAGGCGCAGCAAGGTGTCGCCCTTGTTCACCATCTGCCCTTCGCGCACGAAAATCTCGGTGACGATGCCGCCCTCCAGGTTCTGGATCACCTGGACCTTGCTCGACGGAATCGCCTTGCCTTCGCCGGTGGTGACTTCCTGCAGGACCGCCAATTTCGCCCAGACCAATCCGGTGACGATCAACCCGGCGGCCAGCCACACGGTGATGCGCGAGCGGCGCGGCGAGTCCTGCAGGGTGGCACCAGCGGTTTCCGCCATGAACTCGCTTTCGGCGCTTTTGCTGAAACTGCCGAAGTAGCTTCGGGCAGCTGAATCGGGTGTTTGAGCAGACATGGGGCGATACCCGTCAGTTAAGTGAAATAAGCCGAACACATACCTGTGGCTTGAGAGGGTTATCTGTGGGAGCAAGGCTTGCCCGCGATGAAGCTAACGCGATCTCACTGGAACCGAGGCGCCTGCATCGCGGGCAAGCCTTGCTCCCACAGGTGTTGTGTTGACAGCTAGAGGGGCTTACACCGCCGCAGACCCCACCCGCCCCTTGCGCAGTGCATCAATAACCGCTTCCTTCGGCCCATCAGCCACGATCCGGCCGTTGTCCAGCACCACCAACCGGTCCACCAGGCTCAGCATCGAGGTGCGGTGGGTGACCAGCAGCACCGTTTTGCCCTGCATGTGGGTATGTAGCTTTTGCCGCAAAAGATCTTCACTGCTGTTGTCCATGGCACTGGTGGGTTCGTCCAGCAACAGGATCGGTGGGTCGAGCAACAAGGCCCGGGCCAGCAGCACGGCCTGGCGCTGGCCACCGGAGAGCAACTGCCCGCGCTCGCCCACCGGGCGGTCGAAACCTTGGGGATGCTGACGGGCCAGTTCGGTGACACCGGTCAATTCGGCCACTTCGAGCATGCGCGCGTCACTGATGTAGCGGGCGCCGAGTGTCAGGTTGTCCCGCAGGCTGCCAGCCAGCAGCGGCAGGTCATGGGCGACATAGCCGATCTGTTGGCGCAGGTCGGCGACATCCAGTTGCCGCAGGTCCAGGCCGTCGAGCAGCAACTGGCCTTCCTCCGGTGCGTAGAAGCCCATCACCAGGCGCGCCAGGGTGCTCTTGCCCGAGCCGCTGCGGCCGATGATCCCGACCCGTTCGCCGGGCTTGAGGCTGAAGCTGACATTCGCCAGCGCTGGGGTGCTCTGGCCGTTGTAGTGGAAGGTCACGCCATTGACGTCCACGGCGCCCTGCAGTTGGGTGCGATCCAGGGGCCGCTGCTTGGCGTCGCGTTCCTGGGGCAGCGCCATCAGGGCATCGGTGCTGCGCATGGTGAGCTGGGCTTGCTGGTAGCGGGTGATCAGCCCGGCGATCTGCCCCAGCGGCGCCAGCACCCGACTGCCGAGCATGTAGCTCGCCACCAGCGCGCCGACGCTGAGGTTGCCAGCGATGATGCTGTAGACCCCGGCGACGATGGTTGCCATGCCGGCCAGCTGTTGCAGGAACAACGTGCCGTTGGTCGCCAGCGCCGAGAGGTTGCGTGCATGGCTGTCCAGGCGGGTGAGGGCGCCGTGGGTACTTTCCCACTGATGCTGGCGCTCGCTTTCGGCGCTACAGGCCTTGAGGGTTTCCAGGCCGCCGAGGGTTTCAATCAACAAAGCCTGGCGCTGGGCGCCGAGGGCCAGGCTTTTTTGCACGGTGTCGCGCAGGCGCACCTGGATGATCATTGCGAAGACAATGGTGATCGGAAACGCCACCACCGGGATCACCACCAGCCAGCCACCCAGCAGGCCGATGACCACCAGCATCAGCAGGGCGAAGGGCAGGTCGATCAGGCTGGTGAGGGTCACTGCGGTGAGAAATTCCCTCAGGCCCTGGAAGTCATGGATGCTCTGGGCGAACCCACCGATGGTCACCGGTTTGGCCTTCATTGCCATGCCGGTGATGCGTTCGAACAACGTGGCGGAAAGGATCACGTCGGTTTTCTTGCCGGCGGTGTCCAGCAGGTGGGCGCGCACCACCCGCAGCACCAGTTCGAAGCCGGTGCCGATCAACAGCCCCACGGCCAGCACCCACAAGGTCGATGTGGCCTGGTTCGGCACCACGCGGTCGTAGGTCTGCATGACGAACAGCGGCACCATCAACCCCAGCAGGTTGATCAGAAAGCTCGCCAGGATCGCATCGCTGTACAGCCAGCGCGACAGTTTCAAGGTGTCGCGAAACCATGCCTCGACTCGCGGCACCAAGGGGGAGCGCAGGTCTTCGAGCTCATGGCGGGGCCGGGCGAACAACGCCTGGCCACTGTAATCGGCGGTCAGTTCCTCGCGGCTGACCCATTGCTCGCCGCCATCGGCCTCGCTGGGCAGGATCAGTGCCTGGCCATCCTCGCTCCAGCGCCGCAACACGGCACAGCGGCCACCGGCCAGAATCAGCATCACCGGCAGGTTCAGGGCCGAGATGTCCGCCAGGTCGCGACGCAGCAACCGGGCCTGTAAGCTGGCCCGGGCCGCTGCGCGCGGCAGCAGGTCCAGGCTCAGGCGTTGGTGCGCCATAGGAAGCCCGGCGCTGAGGCTGGCGCGGCTGACCGTCGCGCCATGGAGTTTGCAGAGGATCAACAGACCATCGAGCAAAGGATCATCGAAATTCAGGCGCGGGTCGGCGCCAGGGGTTACGGGTTCCATGCTGGTCACATTGATCGCTCCCATTTTTTGAGAGGGCTACTTCAGTTCGGGCAGCCGCGCTTCGTTTTTGACTTCGGTCTGGGCGACTGTGTCGGCCGGCAGCACCACCCGTTGTTTGCTCAACAATTGCCCCATGTTCGCCAGCACCCGGTACATCGAGTATTCCTCGGTGTAACGCACCTCGGTGTAGCGACGATTGGCGTTGTACAGCTCGTTTTCACTGTCGAGCACGTCGAGCAGGGTCCGTTGGCCGAGGCCGAACTGATCCTGGTACGCGGCGCGCACGCGGGAGGTGGTTTCGGCGTATTCCCGGGCGGTGGGGGTTTGTTTACGGGCGTTGTTCATCGCGTTCCAGGCCAGGCGCGTGTCTTCGTTGAGCTGGCGCAGGGCGTTGTTGCGGATGTCCATGGCCTGGTTGATCTGGTGGGCGTTGGACGCCAGCCGGGCCTTGTCGCTGCCGCCGCGGAACAGGTTGTAGTTCATCACCACACCGACCCGCCAGGTGTTGTCGTGGCCTTCTTCGCCACCGATGTTGTTATTGGCACCCACGGCGGCCTCGGCATCGAAGCGCGGGTAGAAAGGCGACTTGGCCACTTCGTACTGGCTCTCGGCAGACTGTATGTCAGCCTGGGCCGATTTCAGGTACGGGTTGTTATCCATCATGCTTTGCTGGGCTTCGCGCAGGTCGGCGGGCATCTCGCCTTTGGTCGAGGGCGGGGTTTCCAGCTCATCGGGCATGCGCCCGACCACGCTGTAGAAATTCGCCTCGGCATCGGCCAGGTCAACCTGGGCGGTGTCGTAATTGTTTTCCGCCAGGGCCCGGCGGGCATTGGATTGGTCGGAGTCGGCGGTGCTGCCCACGCCGCGCTGCGTGCGCAGGCCGATCTGGTCGTTGACCCGCAGGTGCGCTTGCAGGTTGTTCTTGGCCAGGGTCACCAGTTCGCGACGCTTGAGCACTTCCAGGTAGACCTCGATGGTACGCAAGGCCAGATCCTGGGCCGTGCCCTGGGCGTAATAGGCTCGGGAGTTGACCACGCCCTTGGTGCGCTCCACTTCATTGGCGGTGTTGAACCCGTCGAAGATCATTTGCCGCAGGCGCAGCTCCGACTGGGTGTAGGTCAGGATATTGGTGTGGTGATTACCCAAGGCCCGGGTATTGGTGTTGTCGCTGTAACCACGGCCGTAACCGCCATTCAAATCTACCGACGGGTAGAAGCCCCCTCTGGCGACTTTTACATCCTCGTTGGCCGACAGACGGCTATCCACCCGCTGGGCCAATTCCGGGTGAGTGGCGATGGTGCTTTGGATCGCTTCGGTCAACGACATCGCTTGTGCGTGCGAAGAGCAGGCCATGGCCAGCAAAACCGCGCTGTAGAGAGGGGTAAGAACGCGCATGGGGTGCATCTCCTGAGGTCTATAGTGCTTGCTGTCGCCAAAATATTGGCGTGTTTAAGATCAAAACCGTTTCAACCTTGTAACAACACAGCTAAGAACATCCTGCGCGAAACCTAAGAAGAATTTTTCATAATAGTTATGCCGAAAAAAACTTATGTGCTTGAAAAAAACCGGCACATTGTTCAAAGCGAAAGCCTTTGAATCTGCGGGTTCTGACGGCTTTTAGGCGTCAATAAAAGTTCCATGCAAATTTTTAAACGATGTGAAGAAGTGCCGAACAGGTGAATTGCAGGGCGGTTTTTAGCGACGGTTTTTTGTCGTTATGGCGAATGGCTAGCGCCTCCACTGAGGCGAAAGCTGGCAGATTTTCCAGATTGTCTGACCGCCAACCTGAGCACGAATTCTTCACCCAGACAGGTGCCAACCGCGGTTGGCAACGGAGGAAAAGCACATGGCAGCGCTCATCGGTATCGTCAGCAAGGTGGTAGGACAGGTTTTCGCAGAAGCAGTCGGTGGCCTGCGGCGGCCGCTGGTTGAAGGCGATCGGCTCTATGCCGGCGAACACCTGATCACCGGGAGCGAAGGGGCCGTGGCGGTGCATCTGCACAATGGCCAGGAATTGACCCTGGGACGCGGAAGCAACCTGACCCTGACCCCACAGTTGCTCGCCAACCACGCGCCCCATGTCGACACGCCTGAAGCGTTGACACCGAGTAACGCGCAACTGACCGATGTGCAAAAACTGCAACAAGCCATCGCCGCCGGTGCCGACCCGACCCAGACCGGCGAAGCCACGGCCGCAGGCCCCGAGGGTGGCAACCCCGGCGGTGTGGGGGGCGGGCACAGTTTCGTGCTGCTGGAAGAAGTCGGTGGCGAGGTCGATCCGCAGATTGGCTTCCCCACGGCCGGGTTCAACGGGATACCCGAATTCCCGCAACTGCGCCTGGCCGGCGATCCGGACAATAACGGCGATGGCACCGTGCCGCCGGTCACCCCCGAAACGCCAGACAACCCCGTGACCCTCGACGGCGTGGACGTGGAGGGCGGCGAACTGACCACCAACGAGGCCAATCTGGCCGATGGTTCGGCGAGCAACCCGGGTGCGCTGGTGCAAAGCGGCACCTTTACTGTTTCTGCCCCCGATGGGCTGAGCAGCCTGAGCATCGGCGGCATCAGCGTGATAGCTGGCGGTGTGCCCGCAGGCTTCCCTCAAACCATCACCTCGGCGCTGGGCAATACGTTGACCATCACTGGCTACAACCCGGCCACCGGTTCGGTCAGCTATAGCTACACCCTGACGGACAATGAAACCCATCCTGCCGGTGGTGGGGCCAACAACATCACCGAGCAGTTTCCGGTCGTGGCCGTCGACACCGATGGCGACACTGCCACCGGGACCCTGGACGTCAACATCACTGACGACGTACCCCAGGCGATCGACGACAGCCACGCCAACACGGCCTCGGAAACCCTCGTCACCCTCACTGGCAACGTATTGACCAACGATCTCCAAGGCGCTGACCGTATCCCCACCGGCCCCGACAGCGGGCCGATTATTGGCGGGACCTTCACCGGCACCTATGGCACCCTGGTGCTCAACCCCAACGGCACGTACACCTACACCCTGAACACCAGCGACCCGCAATTCGTCGCGCTGCACGGTGGCGGAAGCGGCACTGAGACATTCACCTACACCCTGACCGATGCTGACGGTGACACCAGTACCGCGAATTTAGTGCTGCAGGTGCATAACAACGATGATCCAGTGGTGTTGGTGGGCCTCGATGCCGAAGGTGGCGAGCTATCACTGCAGGAGAAAAACCTCAGCGACGGCAGCAGCCCGGACGCACCGGCCCTGACCCAAAGCGGCACCTTCACCGTCACCGCGTTGGATGGTGTTCAAACACTGAGCGTCGGCGGCATCAACGTCGTCACCGGCGGTGTGGCAGCCGGTTTCCCACAATCGATTACCACCGCGCTGGGCAACACCCTGACCATCACCGGCTACAACGCCACCACGGGCGTGGTCAGCTACAGCTACACGCTGCTGGACAATGAAGCCCATCCAAACGCCAACGGCGCCAACAGCCTGAGCGAGCAGTTTGCGGTCGTTGTCACCGACGACAACGGCACCACCGCCAACGGCAACCTCGACGTGAATATCGTCGACGACCTGCCAAAAGCCGTGGACGACAGCAACGCCAGTACCGCCTCGGAAACCAACCTGACCCTGACCGGCAGCGTGCTGACCAACGACACCCAGGGTGCCGACCATGTGGCCTCCGGTCCGATCACACCCGGCACTTTCACCGGCACCTACGGCACCCTGGTGCTCAACGCTGACGGCTCCTATACCTACACCCTCAACACCGCCGATGCCGATTTCAAAGGCTTGCACGGCGGCGGCAATGGCAGCGAAACCTTCACCTACACCCTGACCGATGCCGATGGCGACACCAGCACCGCGAACCTGGTGCTGCAAGTGCACAACAATGACGATCCGGTGATCATCACCGGCCTCGACACTGAGGGCGGTGAGCTGACGGTCCAGGAAAAAAACCTCAGCGACGGCAGCAGCCCAGATGCCTCGGCGCTGACCCAGAGCGGCACCTTCACCGTCACCGCGCTGGACGGTGTTCAAACACTGAGCGTCGGCGGCATCAACGTCGTCACCGGCGGTGTGGCAGCCGGTTTCCCACAATCGATTACCACCGCGCTGGGCAACACCCTGACCATCACCGGCTACAACGCCACCACAGGCGTGGTCAGCTACAGCTACACGCTGCTGGACAATGAAGCCCATCCAAACGCCAACGGCGCCAACAGCCTGAGCGAGCAGTTTGCCGTCGTTGTCACCGATGACAACGGCACCACGGCCAACGGCAACCTTGACGTGAACATCGTTGACGATCTGCCGACCGCTCATGCTGATTCCGCCTCCGTGGATGAGGGCGGGACGGTCAGTGGCAACGTCCTGAATAACGACGAAGGCGGTGCCGACGGGCCGGCCGCGAGTGGGGCGGTGATCGGCGTGCGCGCTGGCAACGACACCTCGACCCCGGCGCTTGGCGGCCTGAACACCCAGATCAACGGCACCTACGGCTACCTGACCCTGGATGCCAACGGCAACGCTGTCTATCACAGCAACCCGAACACCGTCAGCGCCCCAGGTGCCACCGATGTGTTCACCTACACCGTGCGCGACGCCGACGGCGATGAAAGCACCACCACAATCACCATCGATGTCCACGATGTCTGCCTCGTCGCTACACCAGACCAGGAAGTTAGCGTCTACGAAAAAGCCCTCGACCTGAACCAGGACGGTCAGGACCTGGCTCCCGGCACCGTCACCGGCAGCGCCCCGAGCGCCACCAGCGAGACCGCCAGCGGTAGCCTTGTCGGCTCGGTCAGCGGTGCCGTTGGCGCAGTCACGTTCGCGTTAGTGGGCAACGCCACCGGTGCCTACGGTCAACTGGCGCTTCAGCCCGACGGTTCCTATACCTACACATTGACAGCGCCCGCCACCACCACGCCTCACGCCAACGATGGCCCGAACGTGTTGAGCGAAAGCTTCACCTACCAGGCCACAGACTCGTTGGGCAATACCGTCACCAGCACTATCGTTATCGAGATCGTCGACGACGTGCCCAGCGCCCATGCCGATGTTGCCTCGGTGCTGGAGGGCGGCACGGTCAGCGGCAATGTGCTGGACAACGACGTACTTGGCGCGGACGGGGGCATGGTGATTGGTGTGCGCGCCGGCAACGACACCTCGAACCCGGCGATCGGCGGCCTGAACACCCAGATCAACGGCACTTACGGCTACCTGACCCTGGATGCCAACGGCAACGCGGTCTACCACAGCAACCCGAACACCGTCAGCGCCCCAGGTGCCACTGATGTGTTCACCTACACCGTGCGTGATGCCGACGGCGATGAAAGCACCACCACGATCACGATCGATATTCATGAAAGCTGCCTCGTCGCTGCGTCCGATCAGGAAATCAGCGTCTACGAAAAAGACCTCGACCCGACTCAGGACGGCCAGGACCTGGCGCCCGGTACCGTCACCGGCAGCGACCCGAGCGGCACTGGTGAAACCGCCAGCGGCAGCCTTGTCGGTTCGGTCAGCGGCGCCGTTGGCGCAGTCACGTTCGCGTTAGTGGGCAACGCCACCGGTGCCTACGGTCAACTGGCGCTTCAGCCCGACGGTTCCTACACCTACACCCTGACCGCGCCAGCCACCACCACGCCTCACGCCAACGATGGCCCGAACGTGTTGAGCGAAAGCTTCACCTACCAGGCCACAGATTCCCTGGGCAACACCGTCACCAGCACCATCGTCATCGAGATCGTCGATGACGTGCCCAAGGCTCACTGTGATTTCGCCTCGGTGGTGGAAGGCGGGACGGTCAATGGCAACGTGCTGGACAACGACGTACTCGGTGCCGACGGCGGTGCAGTCATTGGTGTGCGCGCCGGCAACGACACCTCGAACCCGGCCATCGGTGGCCTGAACAGCCAGATCAATGGCACCTACGGCTACCTGACCCTGGACGCCAGCGGCAACGCCATCTACCACAGCAACCCCGACGCGGTTGGCGCGCCAGGTGCGACCGATGTCTTCACCTATACCGTGCGCGACGCCGATGGCGATGAAAGCACCACGACCATCACCATTGACGTGCACAACAGCTGCCTCGTTGCGGAAACCGATCACGAGATTACCGTCTACGAAAAAGCCCTGGACCTGACGCAGGACGGCCAGGACCTGGCCCCCGGCACCGTCACCGGCAGTGACCCGAGCGCCACCGGGGAAACCGCCAGTGGCAGCTTGGTCGGGTCGGTCAGCGGTGCCACGGGCGCCGTCACCTTTACCCTGGTGGGCAACGCCACGGGCGCCTACGGCCAGTTGCTGCTCCATCCTGATGGGTCGTACACCTACACCCTGACCTCGCCGGCCAGCACCACGCCCCACGCCAACGATGGTCCGAATGCCTTGAGCGAAAGCTTCACCTATCAGGCCACGGACGCCTTGGGCAACAGCATCACCGGTAACCTGGTGGTCAGCATCGTCGATGACGTGCCAAAGGCCGTTGCGTCCGAGCGTTCGGTCACGGCGGTGGAGATCGATACCAACCTGCTGATCGTGCTCGACGTCTCTGGCAGCATGAAAGACGCCTCCGGCGTGCCGGGGCTCTCGCGGATGGACCTGGCGAAACAGGCGATCAGCGCCTTGCTCGACAAATACGACGACATGGGCGATGTGAAAGTCCAGCTCGTGACCTTCAGCGGCAGCGCCACCGACCAGAGCACCCTGTGGGTGGATGTGGCAACTGCCAAGACGCTGATCTCGGCGCTGAACGCGCACGGTGACACCAATTATGATGCTGCCGTGGCGATGGCCAAGACTGCGTTCGAAAATCCAGGCCAACTGACCGGCGCACAGAACGTCGGCTATTTCTTCTCCGACGGCAAGCCGACCTTGGGTGAAATCGGCTCGGCAGACGAGGCCGCCTGGAAAGCCTTCCTCGACGCCAACGGCATCAAGAACTACGCCATCGGCCTGGGCAGTGGCGTCAGCAACGCCCACCTCGACCCGCTGGCCTACGACGGCAGCGCCCACACCAACACCAACGCGGTGGTGGTCACCGACCTGAACCAGCTCAACTCGGTGCTTTCCGACACCGTGCAAGGTGCGCCGGTCACTGGCAACCTGCTGGGCGAGGGCGGCTCGTTCGGTGCCGATGGCGGATTTGTCAAAAGCCTGGTGGTCGATGGCACCACGTACAGTTACGACCCGGCGGCCAACGGTGGCCAGGGTGCGCTGAGCGCCAGTGGTGGGGCCAATCACGGCTCCTTCAATACCGTCACCAACACGCTGAGCATCGCCACCGATCACGACGGTACCCTGGTGGTCAACCTGGATACCGGTGCGTTCAGCTACACCTCCCAGACGGCCACCAGCACCTTGATCACCGAGCACATCGGCTACACCGTCAGCGACAATGACGGCGACCTGGCGAGCTCCAACCTGGTGATCAATGTCGTGCCCAACAGCCCACCGATCGCTGTCGATGACAACATCATCACCAACGTGCTGTCGGGCAACATTGTGATCCCGGGTGAGCTGCTGCTGGGTAACGACAGCGACGCCAACGGCGATCCGCTCACCGCTTCGCCCACCAGCTTCAATACTGGCTGGGCCGCCAAGGGCTCGGACTTTACCGGCAGTACCGGCACGGTCAGTTTCACCGGTAACAACGTGCAGTCGATCAACCTCAGCCGCAGCGCCTTTATCGCCAATACCGCGAGCATGACGGCGGCACTGGTGGTCAGCGGTGCACTGGGGATGGTGTCCAGTAACAACACCAACGATGAGGACCGGCTCAACATCAGCCTCAAGCAGGGTGAAACCCTCACCCTGGACCACAACCTGGCGGCCGGTCGCATTGCCATGGAGTATTCACTCAACGGCGGGCCTTTCATCGCGATCAGTGACGGCGCTTCTTTCACCGCGGCAGCGGATGGCAACTACCAGATTCACGTCACCAATATCCCCAATGCGGGCGGTGGAAACGCCAACGCTGCGGAAAACTATCAACTGACCCTGACCGTCAATTACGCCGGCGCCCAGGACAGCACGCCGGATTACCACGGCAGCTACATCGCCAGCGACAACCATGGCGGTAGCGACAGCGCGGCGGTGGGCATCAGCTATCAGGCAGGCCATACCCTGACGGGCACCAGTGGCGACGACGTGCTGTTGGCCGGCAACGGCGACAACACCCTCAACGCTGGCGACGGCAACGACATCCTCAGCGCCGGCTCGGGCAACAACACTTTGCATGGCGGGGCAGGCGATGACTTGCTTTACAGCGGCACGGGCAACGACCTCCTCGATGGCGGTACGGGTAACGACACCGTGAGCTATGCCCACGCGACCGCCGGGGTCACCGTCAACCTGGGGCTGCTGGCGGCGCAGAACACCGTGGGTGCTGGCACGGACACACTGGCCGGTATCGAAAACCTGGTCGGTTCGAACTTCAACGATACCCTCACCGGTGACGGCGCCAGCAACCGCATCAACGGCGGATTGGGCCATGACGTGCTCAATGGCGGTGGCGGCGACGACTTGCTGATCGGCGGTCTGGGCAACAATACCCTCACCGGTGGCAGCGGCGCCGATACCTTCCAATGGCAGGTGGGCAACAGCGGCCATGACGTGATCACCGACTTCACCCCCGGCCTCGATAAACTCGACCTGTCCCAACTGTTGCTGGGGGAAAACGGCAGCGCGGCGTCACTGGACGACTACCTGCACTTCACCGTCACCGGTAGCGGTGCGTCGCTGGTGACCAGCATCGACGTCAGCGCCACCGCCGGCACCACGCCGAACCAGACCATCGACCTGGCCGGCGTCAACCTCGCCAGCCACTACGGTGTCACCCCGGGTGCGGACGGGATGATCGCGGGCGCGGATACGGCGACCATCATCAATGGGATGTTGAACGACCACTCGTTGAAGGTGGACACGGTGTGAGGTGAGCTGAAATGACAAAACCCGCGATTTCCGGTCTGGAAATGGCGGGTTTTTCGTTCTGAAGGGCCGGATACTCTTGCGACTTGGAAAACAGATTTGCAGGGATCACATACGCACTTTGGCGAGGGAATCCAGCGAAACGTCGCACCGCCCCGCTGGGCTGCGCAGCAAGCCCAAAACCAGGCGCCGCAGTGCAACAGGTCAATCTCTTTCAGTTGGTTGGCGACCGCTGCGCAGTCGAACGGGGATAAATCCCCTCGCCACAGGAGGGTGTTGCGCTGGCATCAAGAGCAGATTCGCGGTTTCAAGGCTTGCGCAATGTCTTCTGCTTGAGGATGTAGACCGTCACCAGCACCGCGCTGGTGAGCATGAACCCTCGCGCCCACGGCAGGGGAACCAGGTAGCAGGAAAAGAGGATGCTCACCCACATCAGCCCGATGGCGTAGACCTTGCCTTTGAGCGGAATGCCGTTGCCGCTGAGGTAGTCGCTGATCCAGGGGCCGAGGCGGGGATGGCTCACCAGCCAGCGGTAGAAGCGCGGCGAGCTGCGGGCGAAACAGGCGGCGGCCAGCAGCAGGAAAGGCGTGGTGGGCAGTACGGGAACGAAGATGCCGATGACCCCCAGCGCTACGCTCAGCCAGCCAATGGCCAACAGAACGTAACGCAGGATCAGCGAATGATTGCCGATGGGCGCGGGCACCCGGTCGCTCAGTGGTGGCGCGGCTTGAGAATCGCCGGTTTCTCGTCCGGGGCGTTGCACAGCAGGTACAGGGCGGTGAGGGCTTCCGGGATCTGCACGATCATGTCGTCCATCAGGTTGGCGTCGGCGGCAATGTCGGAGAACTCCGGCTGCTCGTCGAACAGGCCGGAGCCAACCATGATCGGCAGCAGCATTTCGCTGACTTCCTCTTCGGCGGTTTCGAACCAGGCGGCTTCGCGCAGGAACACGCCTTCCATGAAGCCAATGCACCAGCCACGCAGTTCCGAATCGTCCGGGTCATCACCCAGGTCCAGTTCACACGGCAGCTCGAACTCCTCGTCGGAGGCCAACTGACGGGCGATGTGAGCCTTGAGGCCCACCAGCGTGGCTTCGATTTCGGCGCGCTGGGCTTCGTCGCTGTAATGAGGCTCTTCGGCGAATAGCGCATCGATCCACTCACGGTCCGGCACCGTTTCGGAGCAGATCGACAGGGCGGTCAGGTAGCCGTGAGCGGCCACGTAATCCAGCGCTTCATCGTGCAGCTCATCGGCATCGAGGAAGACTTGCAGGCGGGTCAGTTGCTCAGCGAAGGACATTACGGGCTACCTTGGGGAATAAACAATGCGGGAATTCTAGGCCTTCTTGAGCCCACAGGCCAGCCGCGTGGCGTATTTGCCTCTTGAAGGCCCGGGGGGGGGGCACAAATGGGCGGGCACCCCAGATCAAATGTGGGAGCGAGCTTGCTCGCGATGAGGGGCACACATCCAGCACCCTCTCAAAATGACCCGCCGCTATCGCGAGCAAGCTCGATCCCACAGGGACTTGTGACAACAGAAGCGATGTGTTGGGCATCCCGGCTGCCAGCACCTCTTGTCAGCGACGCCCTTCGCAGCGAAGGCCTCGGGTATACTGCCGCGTTTTGTGATGCCCTGCGGCGTCCCGCCGGTCCGAAACGCGCACTTACGATTTGCCGGTGCAGCTTTTGTGATTCTGAACCAGCCTTGCAGGGATGTTTCGGTGATTTTTGGAGTTTTTATGCTCGAACAGGCTCAACGCGTCCTCAAGGACATCTTCGGCTACGACAGTTTCCGTGGCCGTCAAGGTGCCATTATTGAGCGCGTGGCCAGCGGCGGCGATGCCCTGGTGCTCATGCCCACCGGCGGCGGCAAGTCCTTGTGCTTCCAGGTGCCGGCGCTGTTGCGCAACGGCCTGGCGGTGGTGGTTTCGCCGTTGATCGCATTGATGGACGACCAGGTCGCGACTCTCGAGGAACTGGGTGTTGCCGCCGCTGCGCTGAACTCCACCCTCAGCGCCGAGCAGCAGCGGGATCTGGCGGCGAGCATCAAGCGCGGCGAAGTGAAGGTGTTGTACCTGGCTCCTGAGCGCCTGGTGCAGCCGCGCATGCTGGCGTTCTTGCAGAGCCTGGAAATCGCCCTGTTCGCCATCGACGAAGCCCACTGCGTATCCCAGTGGGGCCACGATTTCCGTCGCGAGTACCTGCAACTGGGGCAACTGGCAGAGCTGTTCCCCGATGTGCCGCGCATCGCCCTGACCGCCACCGCCGACAAACGTACCCGCGAAGAAATCGTCGAGCGCCTGCACTTGCAGAACGCCGAGCGGTTCCTGTCCAGTTTCGACCGGCCCAACATTTTCTACCGCATCGTGCCCAAGGAGCAGCCGCGCAAGCAGTTGCTGGCGTTCATCGCCGAGCGCCGCAGCGATGCTGGCATTGTCTACTGCCTGTCGCGCAAGAAGGTCGATGAAGTGGCGGCGTTCCTGTGCGAGCAGGGCTTTCCCGCGTTGCCGTACCACGCGGGCCTGCCCAACGACCTGCGCGCCTACCATCAGAAGCGCTTCCTCAACGAGGAAGGCCTGATCATGGTGGCCACCGTGGCATTCGGCATGGGCATCGACAAGCCCAACGTGCGTTTCGTCGCCCACCTGGACTTGCCCAAATCCCTCGAGGCCTATTACCAGGAAACCGGGCGTGCCGGCCGTGATGGTTTGCCAGCCGACGCCTGGATGGCCTACGGCCTGCAAGACGTGGTGATGCTCAAGCAGATGTTGCAGAACTCCGAAGGCGACGAGCGCCACAAGCGTTTGGAGCAGCACAAGCTCGACGCCATGCTCTCGCTCTGCGAAGAAACCCGCTGCCGTCGCCAGACTTTGCTGGCCTATTTCGACGAAGACATGCCCCAGCCTTGCGGGCATTGCGACAATTGCGTCGACGGCGTGGAAACCTGGGACGCTACTGAGCCGGCCCGCCAGGCGTTGTCGGCCATCTATCGTACCGGCCAGCGCTATGGCGTGGGGCATCTGGTGGACGTGTTGCTGGGCAAGGACAACGAGAAAGTCCGCAGCTTCGGCCACCAGCATCTTTCGGTATTCGGGGTGGGCAAGGCTCGCAGCGAGAGCGAATGGCGTTCACTGTTCCGACAGCTGGTAGCGCGTGGTCTGGCCGACATCGATCTGGAAGGTTACGGCGGCCTGCGCCTGAGTCCGAGTTGTCGGCCCTTGCTCAAAGGCGAGGTCACCCTTGAACTGCGCCGCGACCTCAAGCCGGCGACGGCGGTCAAGAGCAGCAAGAGCCAGGCCAGCCAACTGGTGCGCGGCGAAGAACGCGATCAGTGGGAGGCCCTGCGCGCCTTGCGTCGCAAGCTGGCCGAGGAACACGGCGTGCCACCGTACGTCATTTTCCCCGACTCGACGCTGCTGGAAATGCTCCGCAGCCAGCCAACGTCCCTGGCCGAAATGGCTCGGGTCAGTGGCGTGGGAGCACGCAAGCTGGAGCGTTACGGCGAGGCCTTCCTCCAGGTGCTGGGGGGCGAGGGCGAGGCACCGAAAGCGGTGGCCGATGTACGCCACGAACTGATTACCCTGGCCCGGGCCGGCATGACGCCGATGCAAATCGCCGGGCAGTTGCAATGCTCTGAGAAGAACGTCTACACGATGCTGGCCGAGGCTATTGGTAAACAGCAGTTGTCCCTGGAACAGGCACTGGATCTGCCCGAGGAACTGATGGGCGAGGTGCAGGATGCGTTTCTGGATGGCGAAGGCGAGTTGCCGCCGGTGTCGGAAATCGCCGCGCTGTTTGTCGGCCGGGTACCCGAAGGTGTCCTGTATTGCGTCAGGGCTGCGTTGCAGTCGGAATTCGAAGTTTGATCAATGAGTTACCTTCCTTTAACGATTCAGTACAGGGCAAACCTTGCTTGAATCCGAAGCTCATGCTTAGCTGACTAATAATTAGTTTTTCTCTATTTCAGATCTGATGAGTTTTTATATGCCGTTAACCGACCAACACCGTTTTGGCATGCAGCTGGCACAAATGTCCCGGGGCTGGCGTGCCGAGCTGGATCGTCGCCTGGCCGGGCTGGGCCTGTCCCAGGCGCGCTGGCTGGTGCTGTTGCACCTGGCTCGTTTCGAGCAGGCACCGACCCAGCGCGAACTGGCCCAGAGCGTCGCCGTCGAAGGCCCGACCCTGGCTCGCTTGCTCGACAGCCTGGAAACCCAGGGGTTGGTGCAGCGCCAGGCTGTGGCCGAGGATCGTCGCGCCAAGAAAATCGTGCTCTGTGCACCGGCGCTGCCGCTGATCGAACAAATCGAAACCATTGCCACCCAATTGCGCCGGGAGTTGTTCGAGGGCGTTGACGAGGCAGACATGCGAGTGTGCATGCGGGTCCACGGTACGATCCTGGCCAATCTGGAAAAGTCCTGAGGCAAAACCCTGGCGCCAGACTTTTGAGATTCGGCGGTTAGCGAACTATAACCACTACTAAGCGATCCTATTGCATGCGCTTACGCCGAGGTTGGTTCTGGTAATCGAAAGGGATGCCCATGCTTGAAAGTTTGCAGTCCACGTTGCGCAGTTGGATCAACGTGTCGGTCGTCGTGGGTGCCTTGGGGTATTCAGCTTTGGCGTCGGCGTTGGGGCTTGGGGAGATCACGCTCCATTCCGCCTTGAACCAGCCGTTGCGCGCCGATATTGCCCTGGTCGATGTGGCTGGGGTGACTGAGGGGGATCTATCGGCCAGCCTGGCGACCCCGGACGATTTCAGGCGTGCCGGTGTGGAGCGGGTGTTCTTTCTCAACAGCCTGCGCTTTACGCCAGTGCTACGCGGTGAGCGCAGTTTCATTCGGGTGACCTCCAGCAAGCCCGTCGAGGAACCGTTCCTCAATTTCCTGGTGCAGCTCAATCAGCCCAACGGGCGGGTGCTGCGTGAATACACCGTGCTGATCGACCCGCCGGGCACGCCGGGTATCGTGCCTGCTCGTGACGAGCCTTCCGCCGCTGCCCAGTCCTCGATGGCGAACCAGGCCGCGCCCGCCGTCAAGCCGCCCCCAGCGGTACAGGGCAAGCGCTACACAGTCGCGCAGGGGGACAACCCGTGGATCATCGCCAAGCGCCTGCACGACGCTGGCAGCAACGCTTCGGTCAACGAGTTGATGCAAGGTATCCAGGCCCTGAACCCCGGCAGCGAACGGCTTTCCATCGGGCAGCGCTTGTTATTGCCTGACTCGGCGGTGCTGCCGGCGCCTGCTGACACGGCTGCCTCGACCTCCGCCGCCGTCGACGAGCAATTGGCGGCCAGCGTGCTACAGAACCAGCAGCAACAGAAAACCATCGACGAACTGCAGGCCCGGCTCCAGTCCCAGGATCAGGAAATCGCCGGCCAGCGCAAGCAGATCAGTGAGTTGCAGGCGCAACTGGCCGAGATCAGCCCGGCTTCCCCTGCGTCGACGCCGTCGGCAGCGGAGCCCGCGGCACCCGCTTCGCCGGCGGCCCCACCGCCAGTGACAGAGCAGGCACCCGAGCCAGAGGGGATCAACTGGCTGTGGGTGGCCGGGTTGATGGGCTTGTTGGGGTTGCTTGCGCTGTTAATCTTCCTTCGTCGGCAGCAGCGGGAACAGGCTGATGCACCACTGATGCCCGGACGTCCCGAACCGATGTTGGAGGACGACACCGACGCCTATGCCTCGGCCGCTGACAGCCGGCAGCCCGCGGCCGCCACCTCGTTCAACAACGGTGACACTCCCTTGGGGGATGTACTGGAAGGCGTCGGGATTTACCTGACCTATGGCCGTTTCAGCGAAGCCGCGGGATTATTGCGCGCCGCGTTACTGGCCGAGCCGGACCGCATCGACTTGGGTCTCAAGTTGCTGGAGGTCCTGGGCAAACAGGGCGATGTCATCGGTTTCCAGGCCCAGGAGCATCATCTATTGGCCCAGGGCGTCGACGCCGGAACGCTGGAGGAGATTCGCGGGCGCTATCCCAAGGTTGCGGTTATCAGCGCTCCCGTAGTGGCAGCGGTAGAGCCGTTGGCAGCGGTTCCGGCGCCTGAACCTGCCAGTGTGCCCGGCGACGAATTCGAGCTGAACCTCGATGCGTTGTCCATGGAGGCCAACTGGGACCTGGCCGACGCCCAGGAGCCCCCTCCTGGAAAAAGCGCTGCTGCGGCATCTGCCGCCGAGGCTGCCGGAGGTTTATCACTCTCCGGTTTCGACGAGCCCGACCTGCAATGGGGCGCGCCACTGGAAACCGAGTCGCTGGACGACGCCTTTCTCGACGGGTTTGCCGATGAAGAGCAGACGCTCGAACTGGAGTCGCTCCCCCACGAGTCCATGTCCCTGGAATCTGTCTCCTTCGAGCCCGTCCCCTTCGAACTTCAGGTGCCGGAACACTCGCTCAAACTGGAGCAGGCGCAGAACTGCATCGATGATGGCGACTTGAAGACTGCCATCACACTGCTTGAAGAGTTGCTCGAAGAGGGAGACGAACCCCTCAAACAGACTGCCCGGGTGCTTCTGGCCGGGATTCGCTGAACGCCGGATGGGTGCCCCCTCGCTCCCACAATGGATCTGCGGTGGATGTGGGGATGTGTATTCATATCCAATAGTGCATCGCCATCAAAACGTCTGCCCCAGATTCAGATACACCGCCTGCTCATCATCATCGTTAAAGCCATAACTGAAATTCAGCGGCCCCAGCGGCGTGTCGAAGCCGAGGAAAATACTGGCGGCATTGATGTAGCCGCTGTCGAATTCATTGTCGTTGTTCCACGCCCGGCCGCGCTCCAGCGAACCGCCGATGTACAACGGAAAGTCCAGCGGCAGGTACGCTCGCGGGGTGAGCCGGCGGTAATACACGGCGCGCATCAGGCTGATGTTCTGCCCTGAGATGCCGTCTTCGCGAAAGCCCGACAATTGCCGCGCACCACCGAGGACAAAGCTGGAGGTCACGACTTCGGCGGTGTCGAGGGTGCGGCCGTAGCGCCCGCCGAGGATGAACGTGTCCGGGCCGCTGCTCAGGGCCTTGTCCAGCTTGAATTCCCACTGGCGATAACGCTCATCGGAACCCAGCCCCGGTTCGTACTGGCGCCAGGTCAGGCCGATGTCTTCCCCTTCATGGGGGAAGTACACGTTGTCGAAGGAGTCGAAAGAATATTTCAGCTCGTAGAAGCCTTCGTTGAAGTTCTCGCTGGGCTGGTCGTGATCGCCAATACGCACATCGGCCTTGCCCCAGGCCTGACCGACGCCGAAGCGGATTTCACCGCTGTTGCCTATCTGGCGGCCCAGGTTCAGGCCAAAGCCGTAACGCTCGACGCGATATTGGGCCACCGGATCGTTGTCCAGGATCGACTCCACGTTACGCGATTCGAATTGCCCGTAGGGGGCGATGAAGTAGCGCGAACCGACGTCCAGCGGCTGGTAGAACTCGCTGTACAACTCCTGCTTGTCGCCGATTTGCGCCCGGGTCAGCCATTCGGCGCCCAAGCGATTGATGCCGTTGACTCGATAACTGGCACCGAGGTTGAAAGCGCTGTCGCCGCGCATGTCGTCCGACAGGCTCAGCCCCAGCCGCAGGTAATCGGTGCCGGTGCGTTTGCCCCGGGCGCTGATCACCAGCGTGTGGTCCGGGCCCTTGCGTACCACGCGGTATTGCACCTGTTCGAAGTAGTCCAGGCCGTACAGCGTGCCCATGTCGGTCTGCAGGCGACCCAGGTCCAGTGGCTCGCCGATCTGCTGGCGAACGTAATAGCGAATCACGTCGTCGCCGACTTTCGAATCATTCTCCACGCGGATCGCGGTGATGACCGGTGTGCGTTCGCTCGGGGTGCGCGCTGCCGTGAGTGCGGGGTCGACCGGCTCGGGAGGGCGCAGGCGCGCCAGGCGGGTCTCAAGTATTCGCGTGGCACGGTAACCGGCGTCGATCATGTCCCGGGCCCGGCCGAAATCGGTAGAGCCGAAGCTCGCCAGCGCCGGTTGGATGAGCACGTCGTCTTTTTTCAACGTTGCCAATTGCTCTTCAGAGTTGCGCCGGGTCATCAAGGTCGTCGACTGGTTCAGTACGTCGAGCACCGTGACCAGTTGCTTGCGGTTGCGCAGAGGCGTGCCGATGTCGACCACGATGGCCACGTCCACGCCCATTTCCCGGGCTACGTCCAGTGGGATGTTGTCGGACATGCCGCCGTCCACCAGCAGCCGGCCGTCCAGTTCCACTGGGGCGAACACCGCCGGGATCGACATGCTGGCGCGGATGACCTTGGGCAGGTGGCCTTTGCGGAACACCACTTTTTCACCGCTGGCGATGTCGGTCGCTACCGCGCGGAAAGGGATCGGCAGTTTGTCGAAGTCCCGGGTGTCGCTGGCATGGGCCAGCAGGCTTTCGAGCAGCAGGGCCAGGTTCTGCCCCTGGATGACCCCAAGGGGCAGGCCGAGGCTGCCGTCATCCCGAAAACTCAGTTTCTGTTTCACCAGGAAATCCCGGTCATCCTGCTTGCGCCGGAACGGTACGTCCTTGCGTGGCGGGGCGTCGGACAACGCCTGTTGCCAGTCGATGCCCAGGGCGAGTTTTTCCAGTTCGTCGATCTTGTAGCCCGAGGCATACAACCCGCCGATCACCGCGCCCATGCTGGTGCCAGCAATCGCGTCGATCTTGATGCCTTGCTCTTCCAGGGCCTTGAGCACGCCAATGTGGGCCAACCCCCGTGCCGCGCCGCCGGACAGCACCAGGCCGATTTTCGGGCGCGGTGCTTCGACGGCGGGTTCGGCGGCGTGGCCGAACAGGGGCAACAGCAAAAGAAGCAGGCAAGGCAGCAGGCGGCGCATCGTCAATCTCGGGGCGGGCGATCAAAGGCGGGTATTATAGCGACGCCTTCGAACCCAGGAGTCCACCTGCAATGACCGAACACAAACCGGAAGTCGTCATCACCTACTGCACCCAGTGTCAATGGCTGCTGCGCGCCGCCTGGCTGGCCCAGGAACTGCTCAGCACCTTCAGTGATGACCTGGGCAAAGTGTCCTTGGTGCCGGGCACTGGCGGTGTGTTCCACATCAGTTGCGACGGCACCCAGATCTGGGAACGCAAGGCCGATGGCGGTTTTCCCGAAGCCAAGACCCTCAAACAGCGGGTACGTGACCAGATCGACCCGCAGCGGGACCTGGGCCACAACGACCGGGTTCAGTGAGACGCGACTTCGGCGCCCATTTTCGGTTTCTTTGAACCGCCCAGTTGGCTCGACACTACGATCGCAACGATGATCACCACACCGCCCAGCAGCATGCGCAGCGTCGGGTTTTCATCGAACAGCAGCCAGGCCATGGTGATGCCGTAGACCGGCTCCATGGCGAACACCACCGCCGCAGTGCGCGCCTTGATCACCGCCAGGCTGGCGACGAACAGGCTGTGGGCCAGGCCGGTGCAGAACACACCGAGCAGTGCGATCCACAGCCAATCGAGCGCGCGCACCTCGCTCAGTTGCGGTGCGGCCAGGGGCACTAGGCACAGCCCGACCACCACGTTCTGGCACAGCGCGGCCTGGACGGGGGGCACGTGCGCCGAGCCGGCGCGGTTGGTCAATGACAACAGGGCAAACAGCAAGCCCGAGGCCATGGCCCACAGCAGGCCGGTGGTAGCGCCACTGGCCAGGTCGAAGTTCGGCGTGACCAGCACCAGGCCGATGCTCACCATGATCACCAGCAGGATTTCATTGGCGCGGATGCGCTCGCGGAAGATCAGCCCCTCCAGCAGCACCGTGAAGGCCGGGAAACTGGCAAACCCCAACGTGGCGATCGCCACCCCGGCGACTTTTACCGCGATGAAGAAACTCACCCAGTGCCCGGTCAACAGCAACCCACCGAGCAGCAATCGCCGACCGTCCTCTGCCCGGAGCTTCTGCCAGGGGGTATTACTGGCGAACCGGGCAAAAACCGCCAGGGCCAGCACGGCGAACACGGCGCGACCGAACACGATGACTGTGGGCGAGGCGGCGGCGAGTTTACCGAACACACCGGTCAGGCCAAACATGAGTGCGCCAATGTGCAGGGCGCCGAGGGCGGTACGGGGAGTCATTGCGGTCCTTGTTCAACGGATACGGTTCAGGGTATTGAACCGGTTGCCGGCCGTTTTTGTCTGTCGCGATCCTCGCGATTTTTAGCGCGAAACTAGCGTTGGCGCCGCAGCTTGCCCGGCGAGCTGCCGAATTCGCGCAGCACTGCGGCGGCGAAGGCGCTCTGGGAGCTGTAGCCGACCCGGTGGGCGATCTCACCAATGGGCAGGTCCGAATCGCGCAGTAATTCGACGGCCTTGTGCAACCGGCGGCTGCGGATGTAGTCCATCGGCGTTTGCCCGCATTCAGCGACGAATCGGGCATGCAGGCGCGCGCTGGAGAGCCCGGCGACTTGCGCCAGGTCCGCCACTTGTAGCGCATAGGCCGCGTGCTGGTCGATGTGGGCATTGAGGGCGGCATAGGGTAGGCGTCTACCGCCGAACGTTTCCTGGCGAGCATTATTGAGGCTGGCCAGAAGCAGCACCGCACCTTGCTGGGCAATCACCGGATCTTGCACCGGGCTGCTCGCCAGCCAACTGACCAGTTGGCTTTGCCCCGCATCCAGGGGGCGGCGCGCGGGGTCGTCGAGCAATCGGCGGCTGGCGTCGGCATGATCCCCCAGGGATTGTCCGACCCATTCATCGCTCGGCACATCCAGCACCAGGCAACGGCTGCCATGGGGGCTGCCGCAGGCATGGTGGGCGCCGGCCGGCACCACCACGAAACTCTTTTGCACCACCTGGCTGCCGCACCCTTCGACTTCGAAATCCAGCGCGCCGGACAGCCCGAACACCAATTGGGCATGGTCATGGCTGTGGACGATCAAGTCGTGGCTGTAGTGGCGTAGCGTGAGGATCGGTCTCATCGCGGTCTCCCGTGTCAGGCCGCCAGCATACACCGAGGGCTCAACGCCTCGCGCTGTCATGTAACGGACTTGTGTTTGTCATGGGCCATTAACCGCTAGCGTGCACAGTGGCAAAAACGATCAGAGGGTTGCCCAATGACCAGCGCCGAGCTCGCCAGACCCAGCCGCAAACAGCGTGTTCGCACCCTGTGGATTTCCGATGTGCACCTGGGCACCCGGGACTGCCAGGCCGAGCACTTGTCGCAGTTCCTCAAGGGTTACCACGCCGACAAGATCTACCTGGTAGGGGACATCATTGATGGCTGGAAACTGCGCGGTGGCATGTATTGGCCCCAGGCCCACACCAACGTCATCCGCCGTTTGCTGACCATGAGCAAGCGCGGCACCGAGGTGATCTACGTCACCGGCAATCATGATGAATTCCTGCGGCGTTATTCGAAGTTGATCCTGGGCAATATCCAGTTGGTGGACGAAGCCGTGCACGTCACCGCCGACGGTCGTCACCTGTTGGTGATCCACGGCGATCAGTTCGATGTCATCACCCGTTACCACCGTTGGCTGGCGTTCCTCGGCGATTCGGCCTACGAGTTCACCCTCACGCTGAACCGCTGGCTCAACCATTGGCGGGCCCGTTATGGCTACGGCTACTGGTCGCTGTCAGCGTACCTCAAGCACAAGGTCAAGACTGCCGTCAGCTTCATCAGCGATTTCGAAGAAGCCATCGCCCATGAATGCGTGAAGCGCGAACTGCATGGCGTGGTGTGCGGGCATATCCACCATGCCGAGATGCGCATGGTGGGCGAGGTGGAGTACCTCAATTGCGGCGATTGGGTCGAGTCGTGCACCGCATTGATCGAGCATTGGGACGGGTCGATCGAGTTGTATCGGCTGGCGGATGCCCAGGCGCGGGAGGCGCAGTTGAAGGCACTGAAAGTCGCCGAACCCGCCTGAGCCTTACACCGTTGTGGCGAGGGGATTTGTCCCCTCGCCACAGGGGGCGTTCAGGTCTGCGTATCCGTCATCGCCGCCTTGTAAATCGACTGCTTCGGCGCGGCAAATACCCTTTCCAGCATCGGCTCGAAGAAACTCAGCGGCAGGGTGTCGTACCCGGCATCGAACGCGGCCGCGTCATATTTCGCACAAAAGTCGATGGTCGCCTGGTACTGCGGATGTTCGAAAAACTGCTCGCGCAGGTGCCGCTCCATGCCCAGGTGATGGAAGAAGTAATAGCCTTGGAAGATCCCGTGTTTTTCCACCATCCACAGATTTTCGGCGCTGACGAACGGCTTGAGGATGGCCGCGGCGATGTCCGGGTGGTTATACGAGCCCAGCGTGTCGCCAATGTCATGGAGCAATGCGCAGATCACGTACTCCTCGTCCCGTCCGTCCCGGTAGGCACGGGTGGCGGTTTGCAGGGAGTGGGTCAGGCGATCCACCGGGAAACCGCCGAAGTCCCCGTCCAACAACTTCAGGTGTGCCAGGATCCGCCCCGGCAGTTGCCGTGCGTAGGCGCTGAAGTCGGCCGCGATGATCGCCCAATCTTGTTGAGTGCCGTCCTGCATGTGGGTAAAGCGTGCGCGTGAGCTCATCGATCGTCCTCTTAGAACGCCACTTTGCCCAGCATCATGTCGCGGTACATGACGAAGTCGCCGAGCAAACTGTAGAAGGGGTACTGGAAAGTGGCAGGGCGGTTCTTTTCGAAGAAGAAATGCCCGACCCAAGCGAAGCCGTAGCCCGCGACAGGCAAGGCGAGCAACCACCACCAGCTCCCCGCGACGAGCGCCAGGATGAAAATCAGAATGAGCAGGGAGGTGCCGGCGAAGTGCAGTCGGCGGCAGGTGCTATTGCTGTGCTCGCTGAGGTAATACGGGTAGAACTCAGCGAACGTGTTGAATCGTCGGGTGTTTTCCAAGACTGCAGGCTCTTTGGTTATTGTTCTTTAAATTGAGTCTAGAGGGATCATTAGCCACGGCCAGTGACAATCAGCGCCACTCTAGTGTCCTGTCTTACAAATACTGCTCCTTTTGGACGGCATCTGTTGCCGTCATGCTGCGTTGCCGCTCCTCGCCATAGCGGGCTATGACTCGTCGCGGCGCCTTGCCTGACGACATGGCCGCTCGTCCAAAAAGGGGCATTATTTGTAAGACAGGACACTGTATCCTTCGCAAATCCAGCCGTACCCTGCGGCTCGTCATGCGAGTAAAAACGTCATGAACGAACGAACGACTTCTTCAAGCTGGGCGATGGGGATTGTCAAGGCGCTGGAAATGGACGGCCTGGATTGTCGAGTGCTGTTCAAGCAACTGGGGTTGGACTTTGATGCGCTGGACGATCCGGATGCACGCTTCCCCCAGGATTCGATGACGCGGCTCTGGCAGCGCGCGGTGGAGTTGTCAGGCAACCCGGCCATCGCCCTGAACATGGGCAAAGTGGTGCGCCCGGCCTCGTTCCATGTGGTTGGCTACGCCTTGATGTCCAGTCGTACGCTGGTGGAGGGGTTCCAGCGGCTGGTGCGTTATCAGCGGATCATCGCTGAAAGTGCCGACTTGAGTTTTCGCCCGTTGGAAGGGGGATACGGACTGATTCTGACGGTGCATGGCGACCATCTCCCTCCCACCCGGCAAAGTGCCGAAGCGTCCCTGGCTTGTGCATTGGCCATGTGCAACTGGCTGACCGGGCGCACTCTGCATCCACTGAAGGTGCTGTTCCAGGGCGCCGAACCGGTTGACCTGGCCCCTTATCAACAAGCCTTCCCGGCACCGCTGGTGTTCGGTGCCCCTTATGATGCGCTGATCTTCGAGCGGGCCGACATGGAAGCGCCGCTGCCCACGGCCAACGAGGCCATGGCGCTGCTCCACGATCGCTTTGCCGGTGAATACCTGGCGCGTTTTTCCGGAAGCCGCGTGACCCACAAGGCACGGCAAGTGTTGTGTCGGCTGTTGCCCCAGGGCGAGCCCAAGCGTGACGTGGTGGCGCAGGCACTGCACCTGTCGCAACGCACTTTGCAGCGGCGTTTGCAGGAAGAGGGCACCAGCTTCCAGACTCTGCTCGAGGACACCCGCCGCGAACTGGCCGAGCAGTACCTGGCGCAGCCGAGCATGACCTTATTGGAAATTGCCTATCTGCTGGGGTTTGCCGACCCGAGCAATTTTTTCCGGGCCTTTCGCCGCTGGTTCGACACTACACCCGGCGAATACCGGGCGCGGCGAGCAAACGGTCAGTGACGCCAGAACGCCGGGATGCACAACACGAACACCGTGATGATCTCCAGCCGGCCCAGCAGCATGCCACCTGACAGAATCCATTTTGCCGCATCCGGCAGCGGAGCAAAGTTGCCGGCCGGGCCAATGGTCTCCCCGAGCCCCGGGCCGACCCCGGACACGGTACTGGCCGCGCCGGTCAGCGCGGTCATCCACTCCACTCCGAGCAGCGACAACAGCAGGGCTATCACGCAGATGGTGATGGCGAAGAAGAACGAAAAGGTGAGGATCGAGCGGACGATTTCTTCGTCGAGACGGTGACCGTTGTATTTCTGCTTGATCACTGCGCGGGGATGGATCAGTTGATTGAGGTTGGCCCGAAGCAGGATATAGGCGACCTGGAAGCGGAAGATCTTGATCCCGCCGGCAGTCGAGCCAGAGCAGCCGCCGACGAAGCCCAGGTAAAAGAACAGCATCAGCGAGAAATTGCCCCACAGGCTGTAGTCCCCCAGGGCGAAGCCGGTGGTGGTGACGATCGATGTCACATTCAGCGCCACGTGCCGCAGGGCGTCCAGCCAATGCAGGTCGGTGGTCGCCCAATACCAGGTGCCGAGCACCACCCAGGTCACCAGCAGCACCCCGAGCAAGCCCTGGACCTGCTGGTCCTTGATCAGTGCCCGACGATTGCCCCGCAGCATCGAGACGTACAGGGCAAACGGCAGGCTGCCGAGGATCATGATGACGATGGTGACCCAGTGCACCGCCGGCTGGGTCCATTTGGCCAGGGACAGGTCAGAGGTGGAAAAACCGCCGGTGGAGATCGCCGACATCGAATGGTTGATGGCATCGAACGGGCTCATCCCGGCCCACCAGAGCGCCAGGGTGCCGAGTATGGTGATGCCCACGTAGGACGCCACGATCAACCGCGCCACCATGTGGGAGCGGGGCATGACTTTTTCCGAGCGGTCCGACGACTCGGTCTGGAACAGCCGCATGCCACCGATGCGCAGCAATGGCAGGATCGCCACCGCCATGGCGATGAAGCCGATACCGCCGAGCCAGTGTAGCAGCGAGCGCCACATCAGGATGCCGGGGGACATGGTGTCCAGGCCGCTCAGGACCGTGGCACCGGTGGCCGTGATCCCCGACATGCTTTCAAAGAACGAATCCGTGTAGCTGATGTGCTGGGTCAGCAGGAAAGGCAGCGCGGCAAAGATACACACCACCAGCCAACTGCTGACAGTCAGCAGGTACATGTCGCGCGGGCGCAGGTGTACGTGTTCCGGGCGCCCGGGGAGGATCAGGGCCAGGCCGGCGACGAAAGTGATCATGCTCGACCAGAGAAACGACGGCAGGTCGCCGGTACGCTCGAAGACCAGCAAGGTGGCCATGGGCACGACCATGAAGATCGCCAGGGTGATCAGGAAGATGCCGATGATGAAACCAATGATCCGCAGGGTCGGCAACGCCATGAAGTCCGCTCGGGCTGAAAGGGAAGGGCGCCATTCTACCCGCGACCAGCGGCATGTAAACCGGCGCCCGGCGGCGCTTGGGGCGGGTGCGCGTCTGGTCGCGGAATTTGAACTAACGAACTCGCCGTACAAGCCACTAGAATAGCCAGACATTTTTTTCAGGAGGTGGCCGATGCAGGCTCTCGACGCTTTGCTCAACCGTGTTTCCGTCCCGCGCCTGGTCGACCCGGCGCCTACGCCGGAACAGCGCGAGGTCATGTTCGCCGCTGCGATGCGGGCCCCGGATCACGGCCAGTTGCGGCCATGGCGTTTTCTGACGGTCGAAGGGCAGGCGCGTCATCGCATGGGCGAGCTCCTGGCCGAAGCGGCGCGGCTCAGTGATCCACAGGCACCCGAGGCCGCCGTGGAGAAGGCCCTCAACGGCCCGTTGCGCGCGCCCCTGGTCGTGGTGGTCATCGCCCGTTTGCAGGAGCATTTCAAGATCCCCAAATCCGAACAGCGGCTGGCGGCCGGCTGCGCGGCCCACGGGATCCTGCTGGCGGCTTACGCCCAAGGCGTTGGCGGAGTCTGGCGTACGGGGGAGTTGTCCTACTCACCTCATGTCGCCAAAGGGCTTGGCCTTGAAGAAGGGGAAGAGGTGATCGGTTTCCTCTACCTGGGCACGCCGCAGAAAGAAGCGCGTACGGCGCCGAAGGTGGAAACGGCAGAGTTTGTCAGTGAGTGGAACGGTCAATAACCCGCCCTGGGGACTGCGCTTCACTTCAGGTTTGCTTGATTCACTATGGCGAGGGAGCAAGCTTCCACGCCACAGGTAAAGTGCCCGGCCTTCGGTTGAGCCTCGTTATTTGCAAACCTCCGCAATAGCCTCGGCCAACAGATCCAGGCGCGTAGCGTCGATGCCCGCCACGTTGGCCCGGCCCGTGCCGACCATGTAGACGCTATGGCGCTGGCGCAGCTGTTTGACCTGATCCGGCGTCAGCCCGGTGTAGGAAAACATCCCGCGCTGTACGCCGATGTGCGCGAAGCGCTCGCGCAAGCCGTGGGGTTCGAGGGCTTCCAGCAGGCCGCTGCGTAACTGAGCGATACGCAGGCGCATGGCCTGCACTTCGTCGGCCCACAGGCTTTTGAGCTGCGGGTCACCCAGGATCGTCGCTACCACCGCTGCGCCATGATCAGGCGGCGTCGACCACAGGTTACGGGCGATGTTCGCCAGTTGGCTGCGGATGTCCAGCAGCTTGTCGGCATCCCGGGCACAGACGATCAACGCGCCGGTACGGTCGCGGTACAGGCCGAAGTTCTTCGAACAGGAACTGGTGATCAGTACTTCCGGCAACGCATCGGCAAATAGCCGAACCGCCCATGCGTCCTGCTCCAGCCCGTCGCCAAAGCCCTGGTAGGCAAAGTCGATCAGCGGCAGCAGGTCACGGCGGCGCATCACCTCCAGCACCTGGCGCCATTGATCATGGGACAGGTCGAAGCCAGTGGGGTTGTGGCAGCAGGCGTGCAGCAGCACCACATCGCCTTTGGGCGCCTGGTTCAGGGTCGCCAGCATCGCCTCGAAATCCAGGCGATTGTCGGCACCCACGTAGGGGTAATGACTGGCCTTGACGCCGGCGGCGGCGAAGATGGTTTCATGGATCGGCCAGGTCGGATTGCTCAGCCAGACGCCACGGCCCGGCAGGCATTGAGCGATGAAGTCGGCACTCAGGCGCAGGGCGCCAGTGCCACCCGGGGTTTGGGTGGCGCCAGCACGTTTTGCGCTGATCAGCGGCGAGTCGGCGCCCAGTACCAGCTCATTGAGCAACTGGCCGAACGCGGCGTCGCCGTGACCGCCGATGTAGGTCTTGGTGGTCTGGCGATCCACCAGCCGCTGCTCAGCCTGCTTAACGGACTGAAGAATCGGCGTCAGGCCCTGGGCGTCTTTGTAGACGCCCACGCCCAGGTCGAACTTGCTCGGGTTGCTGTCGGCCCCATAGGCCTCCATCAAGCCGAGGATCGGATCGCCGGGCACTCGGCCGATGGCATCGAAATGCATTACTTGCGGCCCTCGGCAGTCTTGGCCACGTCATCGGTACGGGCGGCCATGATGAAGTCATTGCGGTGCAGGCCCTTGATGGAGTGGCTCCACCAGGTCACGGTGACTTTGCCCCACTCGGTGAGCAGGCCAGGGTGGTGACCTTCGGCCTCGGAGATTTCACCGACGGCGTTGGTGAATGCCAGGGCGTGCTTGAAATTCTTGAACAGGAAGACTTTTTCCAACTGCATCACGCCGTCGCGCACTTCGATGTTCCAGTCCGGGATCTGCTTGATCAGTACCGGCAGTTCTTCGTCGCTGACTTGCGGGGCGTCGGCGCGGCAGGCTTCGCAATGGGCTTGGTTCAGAGTGTTCATGGTGTGTTCCCGGATCGAATATTTGAGAAACGTCGATGCACCCACGCTAAAGCAAAGCTGCGCTGTGCAACAGACTCAATTGAGATCAAAAGAGGCGGTTCACGCCGCTTTTGGTGGAAATTTAGGTGTATGCAAGCCCAGTTCCCGACCGCGCTTGACCATGCCCATGATGTCTTCGTGGGCCAGGTCGAACAGGCGCTTGAGTTCAGGCAGCACGAAGTACACCGGTTGCAGGATGTCGATGCGATATGGCGTGCGCATCGCTTCCACCGGATCGAAGGCTTGATGCTCCGGTTCGTCCGACAGGCAGTAAACGGTTTCCTTGGGTGAGGACAGGATGCCGCCACCGTAGATGCGCCGGCCTTGCGGCGTTTGCACCAGGCCGAACTCGATGGTCATCCAGTACAGGCGCGCCAGATAGACGCGTTCTTCCTTGGAGGCCTGTAGGCCGAGTTTGCCGTAGGTGTGGGTGAATTCGGCAAACCAGGGGTTGGTCAGCAGCGGGCAGTGGCCGAAGATCTCGTGAAAAATGTCCGGCTCTTGCAGGTAATCCAGTTCTTCGCGGGTACGAATAAAGGTCGCCACCGGAAACTGCTTGCTGGCGAGCAATTCGAAAAAGGTCTGGAAGGGGATCAGCGCCGGCACCCGGGCGACCTGCCAGCCCGTGGTTTCGCCCAGCACCTTGTTGATTTCGCCCAGTTGCGGGATACGGTCGTGGGGCAGGCCAAGCTTGTCGATGCCGTCCAGGTATTCCTGGCACGCACGGCCTTCGATGACTTTCAGCTGGCGGGTGATCAGCGTGTTCCACACCGCATGTTCTTCGGCGGGGTAGTGGATAAAACCTTGCGCATCGGGCTCGCGGGCCACGTACTGCGTCTGCTTCATGCTGCTCTCCTGCTGATTTCCCTCTGGGGGAAGACTTGTTTGTTGTTATGTCCAGCGATGCATTAGAGATAACTCGAAGCGCGGATGTGTGCAGCAGGCAGCCGAGAGTGCGTATCGCGACCGAAGGGTTATTTTGTAAAGTTTTCGTTACGGATAGGGCCGTGCTTCGTTGCTGTCGGGATTTTTGGCTGGGAAATGGCCTACATGTGTCACATAATCTTGACGTTTATTTGCGCTGCCACACAGAAACCTTGTGGTGAGGGAGCTTGATGGCGCGCCTTTCTACCTCAATACGCACCCGGGCCTTTTTATGCGCATCAAAGTCCATTGCCAGAACCGCATCGGCATCCTGCGGGACATTCTCAACCTGTTGGTGGAGTACGGCATCAACGTCGCCCGAGGGGAGGTCGGTGGCGAACATGGCAATGCGATTTATCTGCACTGCCCGAACCTGATCAACATCCAGTTTCAGGCGCTGCGTCCGAAATTCGAAGGCATCGCTGGGGTATTTGGCGTCAAGCGCGTAGGGCTGATGCCCAGTGAGCGTCGGCACATGGAGCTCAATGCGTTGCTCGGTGCCTTGGAGTTCCCGGTGCTATCCATCGACATGGGCGGCTCCATCGTCGCGGCCAACCGGGCAGCGGCGCAGTTGCTCGGGGTGCGGGTGGATGAGGTGCCCGGGATTCCGCTGTCGCGCTACGCCGAAGATTTCGATTTGCCGGAACTGGTGCGCGCCAACCAGTCGCGGATCAACGGGTTGCGGGTCAAGGTCAAGGGCGATGTGTTCCTGGCCGACATCGCGCCGCTGCAATCGGAGCACGACGACAGCGAGGCCATGGCCGGCGCGGTACTGACGTTGCACCGGGCCGACCGGGTCGGCGAGCGGATCTATAACGTGCGCAAGCAGGAGCTTCGCGGCTTCGACAGTATTTTCCAGAGTTCCAAAGTAATGGCCGCGGTGGTTCGTGAGGCCCGGCGCATGGCACCGCTGGATGCACCGCTATTGATAGAAGGCGAAACCGGTACCGGTAAGGAATTGCTGGCTCGCGCCTGTCACCTGGCCAGTCCGCGCGGGCAATCGCCACTGATGGCACTCAACTGTGCCGGGCTGCCGGAGTCCATGGCCGAGACCGAACTGTTCGGCTATGGCCCCGGTGCCTTCGAAGGTGCCCGGGCCGAAGGCAAGCTGGGCCTGCTGGAGCTGACCGCCGGGGGCACGCTGTTTCTCGACGGGGTAGGGGAGATGAGCCCGCGCCTGCAAGTGAAACTGCTGCGCTTTCTGCAGGACGGTTGCTTCCGTCGCGTAGGCAGTGATGAAGAGGTGTACCTGGACGTCCGGGTGATCTGCGCCACTCAGGTCGACTTGTCCGAGCTCTGCGCCCGGGGCGAATTCCGCCAGGATTTGTACCACCGATTGAACGTCCTTTCCCTGCACATTCCACCCTTGCGCGAATGCCTCGACGGCCTGGCACCGCTGGTGGAGCACTTCCTCGACCAGGCCAGCCGCCAGATCGGTTGTGCATTGCCCAAGCTGGCCCCGGCGGCGATGGAGCGTCTGAGTCACTACCACTGGCCGGGCAACGTCCGGCAGTTGGAAAACGTCCTGTTCCAGGCGGTTTCCCTGTGCGACGGCGGCACGGTGAAAGCCGAACATATTCGTCTGCCGGACTACGGCGTGCGTCAGCCGCTTGGCGATTTCTCCCTTGAAGGTGGGTTGGACGACATAGTCGGACGCTTCGAAAAGGCGGTGCTGGAGCGCCTGTATTCCGAACATCCCAGCAGCCGGCAATTGGGCAAGCGCCTAGGGGTTTCCCATACGACTATTGCCAATAAGTTGCGCGAATATGCGGTGGGCAAGGACAGTGCCTGATGTCCAGAGGGGATAAATCCCCTCGCCACAGGAGTTGGCCGATTTTTTGCTGGAGTACCCGCACATCAAGCGTCGGCTGTCGGTTTCATGGCGTTGCAGCCTGCCGATATAGACCGCGATGCAACGCCGCGTCAGGGCAAATCCTGAGCCGTGCGCCATTTTTCAGTCACCCAGAGTAGTGTCTTCATGGCCGATTCCATCACCGTTACCAGCCCGCTGCTGCCTCCTCTGGAAGAGTTCATGCCTTACCTGCAGCAAATCTGGGACAGTAAGCGCCTGACCAATGGAGGCCCTTTCCACGAACAACTGGAACGGGAGTTGGCCGAATACCTCGGCGTCCAGCATCTTTCGTTGTTTTCCAACGGTACCTTGGCCCTGGTGACGGCACTCCAGGCCTTACGCATTACTGGGGAGGTCATCACTACGCCCTACTCGTTCGTGGCCACCTCTCACTCGCTGCTGTGGAACAATCTCAAGCCAGTGTTCGTGGACATCGATCCGGTCACCAAGAACCTTGATCCACGGCGTATCGCCGAAGCCATCACCCCGGCTACTTCAGCGATTCTTCCGGTTCATTGCTATGGTGTTCCCTGTGATGTCGAGGGTATCCAGGCCGTCGCCGACACCTATGGGCTCAAGGTTATCTACGATGCCGCGCATGCCTTTGGTGTTCGACACAACGGCGAAAGCATTCTCAACAACGGCGATCTGTCGATTCTCAGTTTCCACGCCACCAAGGTATTCAATACCTTCGAAGGCGGCGCCATCATCTGCCCTGACGCAAAAATCAAACGACGCATCGATTACCTGAAGAATTTCGGGTTTGCCGATGAAGTCACGGTCATGGCCCCTGGTATCAACGGGAAAATGAACGAGTTGCAGGCCGCATTCGGCGTGCTGCAACTGCGCTTCATTGATGAGGCCCTCAGCCGTCGACAAAAGGTGTTCGAGTATTATCGGAGCGCTCTGGAAGGCATAGACGGTATCAGCCTCCTGGAGCAACCGCAGGGGTTGGACTGGAACTATGCCTATTGTCCGATCCTGGTCGATGGTGAGCGTTTTGGAGTGAGCCGGGACGAGTTGTACGACCGTTACCGCGCAGAAAACATCCTCGTGCGTCGCTATTTCTATCCGCTGATATGCGAGTTTCCGATGTACCGCGGCCTTCCCAGCTCGGATCTCTCTCAGTTGGGGAATGCCTACAAGGTGTCCCGCCAGGTACTGTGCCTGCCGATCTATCCGGATCTCGATCCGAAGACCCAGGCGCAGATCATCGAGGTGCTGCTCAAGGCCCGGACGGCATGAGCCTGGCCCACATCTCGAATGTGCGCGCCCCGGCAGCCGGCCAGCAATATCGGATTGCACTCATGCAACCTTATTTCCTGCCATACCTGGGTTATTTCCAGCTGATCGCCGCCGTCGACTGTTTCGTCATCTACGACAATGTGCAGTTCATCAAGAACGGCTGGATCGAACGCAACCGCTATTTGCTGGAACAAGAGCCGAAGTGGTTCCGAGTGCCGCTGACCAAAGGGAGTCACACTCAGCAGATCATGGAAAAGCGTATTGCCGAGACATTCGACCCTGGCGATATCCTCAACAAGCTGAGCTTCGCCTATCGCCGCGCGCCCTACGTTGCGCGCATGCTGGCGTGGCTGGAAGCGCTGCTGGTCGAGCCCGCCCAGAACATTGCCGAACTCAACGAACGGATACTACGGGCCTGCTGCTGCCTGATCGGGCTGCAAACGCCGATCATCCGTTCCAGCGAGCTGTCGATTTCCACTGACAGCAAAGCTCAGGATCGGGTACTCGAAGTGATTCAGGCCTGCGCAGGCACTCACTACCTCAACCCCTTCAACGGCGGCCACCTCTACCGGGCCGAAGCCTTCCAGCAGGCCGGTATCACCCTTGAATTGCTCAAGGCCACCTTGCCCGACTACCAACAGGGCCGCAGTGAACAACCCTTCGTGCCCGGCCTGTCGATTCTCGACGTGTTGATGTACAACGACGCGCAGACCGTGGGGGCCTGGGCGAAACGTGGAGAAATTGTCCGTGCCTGAAGCCATCGGCGGTTATTTCGAGCTGGAGCTGCGCAAGGGGCAACATCCTTACCCACAGGCCGTTGCCTTCAACTCAGCTCGCTCAGCCTTCAAGGCATTGGTGTTGGCGCGCAACCTGCGCCGGGTTCATCTGCCTGTCTATATCTGCGATGTCATGCAGGACGTGCTGTGCGGATCCTGCGTCGAGGTGCTGCAATACGCACTGTCCGAACGGCTCGAGCTGCGGGACTTCCCAGTCCTGCAAGCCGATGAGGCGTTGCTGTTCGTCAATTACTTCGGGCTCAAGGCCGACTACATTGGCGAGGTGCTTACTGTGCGCTATGGCAGGCAATTGATCGTCGACAACTCCCAGGCGCTGTTTTCTGCGCCGCAGGCTGGGGTTGCAACGCTGTATTCACCACGCAAGTTCGTCGGCGTTGCCGACGGTGGGTGGCTGGCCAATGCCCCGGCCGATCTGCCTCAAGCTGAGATAAGCAGCTCCCAGGCGCGTTTTGGCGCGCTGCTGGGGCGCCTTGAAGATCCTCCTCAACATCACTATGCGATGTTCCAGTCATTGGAGCAGGCGCTGGAGAACGACGGCGTCAAGGCCATGTCTCCCAGTACCGCCCGCCTGCTCGATAGCATCGATTACCACGAAGTAGCCAGGCGCAGGATGGACAACCTGGCGCAACTGCGCCGACGCCTGGACCACCGCAACCGCTTTACCGACTGGCCCGCGCAACCAGTTGCCGCATTGTGTTACCCGCTGCTGGTCAAGTCCGCCGAGACGGCGACCCGGGTGCGCGCTCAACTGCTGGAGCAGCACATCTATGTGCCCAGCTACTGGCGCGAAGTGCTAAGTAGTCCGACATCGCCGCCCATTGAAAGAGACTGGGCACAATGCTTGCTGCCGCTGCCGATCGACCAGCGATATAACGTCGACGACATGAATCGTCTTGCCGACGCCATCCTTCAGAACATGGGGAAATCATGAGCATTCTAGGCCAACGTATCCTGCTCAGGGCACTGGAGCTTGAGGACTTGCCACTGCTGCATCAATGGTCCAACGACGAAGCCCTTTGGAGCCTGCTGGGCGGCTGGCATTTCCCCACCTCACGGGAGGCGCAACGGGAGTGGCTACTGGGTCTCAAGAGCGACCCGCTCAACCAGCGCTTCGGTATAGAGGTCCAGGGCCACGGCCTGATCGGTACGGCGAATCTGGTCGGCATCGATTGGAAGAACCGCACAGCCGAACACGGCATGATGATCGGCGACTCGTCCCTGCGCGGCCAAGGCCATGGCACTGACGTGATTGCCACGGTGATGCGTTATGCCTTCGACGAACTGGGCCTGAGCCGTCTCTCGACCACCATCATTGAGTACAACGCAGCGTCACTGGCGACCTACACGCGCAAGACCCCTTGGGTCATCGAGGGCGTGCAGCGCCAATGGTATTACCGCAAGGGCCAGCGCTGGGACCGCATCATGCTTGGCGTGAGCGCCGAAGAGTACCGCGCCTGGCAAGCCGCGCGGGGAGACAGCCTATGAATCCGGTCTTGCAGGAGCTGCAAGCGAACGGTTACGTCTGCCTGCCCTCCCTGATCACTGATCCGCTGCTCGGCCAACTGCGCGAAGACCTGGGCCGTGCCATAGACCGTTGCCGTCAGGTACAGCTGGAGAACGGTATTACCCAGCGAACCGAACAGACCGCGCACCATATACTTGCGCCGGATACCCGTTTCGTTGAGTTGCTCGATCGATTTGCCGAATGGGGGGTCGTCGACGTCTTGCAACATATGCTCGGCGGTGCCGCGATCCTCAATTCGTTTGGCGGTCTGAACAACCTGAACAGCACCGACGCCTACGTGCGTAATGTGCACCGGGACGTGCGTTCCTGGTCAGCCGAGTCCATGCAGATGGCCCAGGCGCTGGTATTGCTCGACGATTTCACGGTCGACAACGGGGCGACCCTGTTTCTGCCGGGCTCGCACGCCGCCCCTGAAAAGCCTGACCCTCAGGTGTTCGAGACTCAGGCCCGCAAGGCCTTGGGTAGCGCGGGTTCGATCTACTTGTTCGACTCACGTATCTGGCACGCCGCCGGCGTCAATCGTACCGACCAGCCGCGACGCTGCCTGACGCTGACCTTCACGCGAAGCTATTTCAAACCGCAGTTCGATTATTGCCGAGCTCTGGGCGAAGACTTCTGCCGCTCGCAAACACCGAGCATGCAACAACTGCTGGGGTGGTATGCCCGTACTCCCTCGACCCTCCATGAGTGGTACCAGCCTGAAGAACGTCGTTTCTACAGGAAAAGCCAGGAATAACGCCATGTCCGTACGCGATTACAACAAAGAGTTTCAGGATAACGCTCACCGCAGCTACTTCTACGATTTCGATGCGCGCCTGCGACGCTACATGCTGGACAGCTTCGGCCCCTGGCTGGCGGAGGGTCCGACCCTGGAAATGGGCTGCTTCGAAGGTGCTTTTACGACGCTGTTCGCCGAACGCTTTGCCGACCTGACGGTCATCGAAGCGGCCAGCGATCTGATCGAGGTCACCCGGAACAAAGTCGGTTCAGGCGTCAAGTTCGTTTGCAGTACCTTTGAGGAAGCCGAGCTGGAACCGCGCTTCGATAACATTTTCCTGATCCACACCCTGGAGCACCTCGACGACCGCCAGGCGGTGCTCAAGCGCGTGCACAACTGGCTCGCCCCTGGCGGTCGCCTGTTCATCGCTGTGCCGAACGCGAATGCCCCTTCGCGGCAGATCGCCGTCAAGATGGGCTTGATCGAGCACAACAGTGCCGTGACCGAGGGCGAGCGCCTGCATGGCCATCGGGTCACCTACACCCTCGACACCCTCGATCACGAAGTACGCAGCGCCGGTTGGCACGTGAGCCACCGCGGCGGGGTGTTCTTCAAGCCGCTGGCCAACTTCCAGCTGGACAAGGCCCTGGAAACCCAGCTGATCGATGATCGTTTCATGGATGCCTGCCATGCGTTGGGCATGGTCTATCCAGACCTGTGCGCCAGTGTCTTTGTCATTTGTGAGCAGCCCTCCAGCCCCAAGGCAACCGTATGACCACCCCATCCCTGCACGGCAAGCCGCGTCACCCTTACTACATCGCCGCTCCCAACTATCGGGAGACTTCCTCGGGTGTGTGCGTATTGCACTACCTGTGTCACGTTCTGAACCTGTCCGGTTACGAGGCCTACCTCACGCCATGCCAGGTCAATCCGAAACTGCGCACCCCGATCCTTACCGACGAGTTGCGCCGGCACCATCGGTCGCTGGGCTTGGCGCCCATTGCTGTGTATTCCGAGGTGGTGGACGGTAACCCGATAGGCGCACCGATCGTAGCTCGTTACATTCTGAACCGTGAAGGCTTCCTCACTGGTCGGGCGATCAAGGCGCAAAAAACGGACCTGTTTTTCTATTACACCCAGGATTTCGGTGGCGACAGCGATAACAGCAACCTGCTCCTGTTGCCTGTCATCGACTCGGAATTGTTTTCACCGCCAACCGAGTCGGTGCAGCGCAGCGGCAACTATCTGTATTTGCACCGCATCGACAGGTCTAAGGTCGACTACTCGATGTTGCCGGACGATATCGAAGTCCTGAGCATGGCCAACCCGAAGACGCTGACCGAGCTGGCGCAGATTTTTCGGACGGCTTCAACACTCTACAGCTACGAAATCTCAGCGACGTGCACCGAAGCCATGCTCTGTGGCTGCCCGGTTATCTACATGCCTGGCGGTCACGTGAAGACCCAGCCGTTCATTGAACAGTTCGGTGACGCGGGCTCGGCACTCTATGATGAGCCAGGTGGACTGGAGCGCGCCCGCGCAACAGTGTTGCAGGCTCGCAGGCGCTGGCTGGAGCTCGAAAAGGCCTTCTGGCCACAGCTGGAGCGTTTCATCGATGTCACTCAGCAGGTTGCCGTCCAGCATGCCATTGACGCCCGTGTACCCTCCGTCAAGGACTGGTTGCGCAACCGCGTACTGACGCCGATCCAGCAACAGCTTGTCGACGGGCGTCGTCAACAACTCAGCGGACAAACCAGCCTGACGCTGTTGATACGCGACCCCCTGGGCGATTTCAACGCCTTGAGCGACACCCTTGAAAGTCTTGCACTGTGGCGATCGCGCTCCTCGATCAGGTTGCGCATGGTGGTCTTGAGCACTGCGCCAAGTCCTGCCGACCTGCCCGCTAGCCTGCACTGGCTGACGTGCGCTCAGCCAGGCGCCGTCGAGCTGAACGAAATTCTGCAGGCAGACGACAGCGACTGGATCATGCTGCTAACGGCTGGCGACGAGGTCCTGCCCGCCGGCACGTTGATGCTCGATCTGGAACTGCCGGGTGCCAATGGCTGCAGGATGATCTATTGCGACGGCATGTATCGCTCGGAGAATGGCCCGCAAGCGGTCTTGCGGCCTTGCATCAACCTCGACTACCTCTTGAGTCTGCCATTGACCATGGCCAACCATTGGCTGGTTCGTCGGGAGCTGGCGCTGCAAGTCGGCGGTTACGACCCGCAGGTGCCCGAAGCGCTTGAACTGGACCTGATCCTGCGACTGATCGAAGTCGGGAGCATGAATGGTATTGCTCACCTGAGTGAACCGCTGGTAGTCAGCAACACACCCACCCTTGCCAATAACCCTGACGAGTGCCTTGCTCTGCAACGGCACCTGAGCAATCGCGGCTACACGAGCGCCAGGATCCAGCAGGAACCGACCCGGCATTACCACATCAAGTACGGCCATGACCAGCAGCCCCTGGTGTCGATCCTGATTCCTACCCGGGACCAATTGCCGCTGCTGCAGCGCTGCGTGGAAAGCCTGTTGTCGAAGACCCGCTATCCACACTTCGAGATTATCCTGATCGACAATTGCAGCGAGACCGAAGAGGCGCTCACCTGGCTGAGCGAGATGGAGTCGATCGGGGGTGACAAGGTTCGTGTCATCCGCTTCCCCTATCCGTTCAACTTCAGTGCCATGAACAATCTGGCAGCCAACCAGGCGCGCGGTGAGTATCTGGTGTTGTTGAACAACGATACGGCAATCATCCGCGAAGACTGGTTGGACGAACTGCTCAACCACGCTTTGCGTCCCGAAGTGGGTATCGTCGGCGCCAAGTTGATTAGCCCGGCAGGCACCGTTCAGCATGCTGGTCTGATCACTGGTCTGCGCGGCCCCGCTGGGAGCCCATTCGTCGATCAGGCTGCCAACGGCGGTGGCTATATGCAACGCCTGTTGGTCGACCAAAACACCAGCGCAGTCAGTGCAGCCTGCCTGATGATCCGCACAGCGATCTACCTGGAAGCCGGTGGTATGGACGACGCGCAGTTCCAGGTCACCTGCAATGACCTGGACCTGTGCCTGAAGGTGGCGAACCTTGGCTATCTGAATGTCTGGACACCTCATGCCGTGCTCTTGCATGAGGGTGAAGCGACCTGGTCAAGTGTCGGCAAGGACCCGCTCAACCAGCAACGCTTCGCCATGGAGCAAGAGCAGGCCTTGAGCAAATGGCTGAGCGTCTTGGCCAATGATCCCGCCTACAACAGCAACCTGTCGTTGCGTGGTGCCGGCTTCGAGCTGGAAGCCGTCAACGAGTTGACCTGGCGCCCGCTGTCCTGGCGCCCGCTTCCGGTGGTGCTGGTACATCCTGCGAAGTCGGCAAAAGCCGCCAATCTGCGTATTGTCGAGCCGTTCACTGCTTTGCGTGACTACGGCAAAATCGAAGGATGCATCAGCAACAGCCTGTTACCGGCAACGACGCTTGCGCGCTACAACCCCGATGTCATTGTCTTCCAGCATCAGGCCGACCCGCTGCGTCTGGAGCAGATGGAGCGCATCAATACCCTCTCCAAAGCCTTCAAGGTCCTCGAGTTGGATGCGCTGGCTCCGGCGACCCCGGGATGGACGACCTCACTGCAGCAAGCGGCGAGCCTTGTCGACCGCATCATTGTTGCGACGCCTGCGATGGCGGCAGCCTGTGCCGGACTGCACCACGATATTCGCGTCCTGGAAACGCGTCTGGATAGCAGATGGCGCAACCTCCCCAATGCGCGCCAGACGTTTGACATCCCTCGCATAGGCTGCGATATCGACCCGATGCAGCCCTTCGTTCAGCCGTTGATCATCGAGCTGATGCAGGCGCTGGCCGGTCAAGTGGAGTGGGTGCTCTGGGGCGATGTGCCTGCGTATCTGCGGCCGCTCGCCAGCGAGGTTCATGAGGACGTTCACGACAATCCCGATGTCATGGCAAGCCTCAATCTGGATATTGTCCTCGCACCCCTGGGCTTCGGCTGGGCCGAGGGAGGGTTAAGCCTGCTTGATCATCTGCAATATGGCGCTTGCGGCTACAGTGTGATCGGCAGCGATACCGCCGATTACCTGGGCGATCTCGCCATCACGCGAGTAGCTAACAGCCGAGAGCAATGGCTGGAGGCTATTCGTGGTCACCTGGCTGATCGGCACGCCTCGCGACAGCAAGCCGCGCGACTGCGCGAGCAAGTGCTGGACAATTGGGTCTTCGACGATGCCTATGCGACGCACTGGGTCAAGGGGTGGATGCCTGACTGACGGAGACCTCAGAGGCGGCAGGGGAGTGCGCCCCAGCCGCCCGGTCATCAATCCGACCTGGCCCGCAGAGCATCAAGGGCTGAGACTTGCCACTTACCGGCATAAGTGCGCCGGTTTTTCGTCTTCAATACATTTCCACAACCCCAGCGAATCCCTCAAACCCTTTGTTTATCGGCCTGCGTGGCGTCTGGGAGGAGTTGGTCTGCAAATTGCTTGAGGCTGTGCAACACAGCAGTGGACGGCAAACGTCCGGCATGCAGAGGAACGACAGTGGACAAGTACCTTTATGTGGCAATGACCGGCGCCAGCCAGAACGCACTGGCACAACGGGCCCATGCCAACAACCTGGCGAACATCTCCACCAACGGCTTTCAGAAAGACCTGGAGCAGGCCCGCTCGATGCCGGTATTTGGCGACAGCTTTCCGGCGCGGGCATTTGCCATGTCCGAGCGGCCTGCCACTGACTTCACGCCGGGTGCGCTGGTGGAAACCGGTCGTGACCTCGACGTCGCGGTCAGCGGGCCGGGTTGGATGGCCGTGCAGAATCCCGATGGTGGTGAAAGCTACGTGCGCACTGGCAGCCTCAACGTCGACGCCCTGGGCGTGTTGCGGGCCGGCAACGGCATGCCGGTGATGGGCAATGGCGGTCCGATCGCCGTGCCGCCGGAGCAGAAAATCGAAATCGGCCAGGACGGCACCATCAGCATCCGCGCCATGGGCGAAGGTCCGCGCGTGATGGCTGAAGTCGACCGCATCAAGCTGGTCAACCCGGATCTCAAGAACATGACCAAGGGCCTGGACGGTTCGATCCGTACCAAGGACGGTCAGCCGGCGCCCATCGATGGCAACGTGCAGCTGGTGTCCGGCTTCCAGGAAGCGAGCAACGTCAACGCCGTGGATGAGATGACTTCGGTGCTGGCCCTGGCCAAGCAGTTCGAGCTTCACGTCAAGATGATGAACACCGCCAAAGAAGGCGACGAGGCCATGGCCCGGGTCTTGCAGATCTAACCATTAATTACAGCGTTGCGCCGAAAAACAGGCGTACGAGGAGAATCGAATGCTTCCGGCTCTATGGGTTGCCAAAACAGGTCTGTCCGCCCAGGACACCAACCTGACGACCATTTCCAACAACCTGGCAAACGTCTCGACCACGGGCTTCAAACGTGATCGCGCCGAGTTCCAGGACCTGCTGTACCAGGTCAAGCGTCAGCCAGGCGCCCAGTCGACCCAAGACAGCGAACTGCCGTCGGGCCTGCAAGTGGGTACCGGTGTGCGCATTGTCGGCACCCAGAAAAACTTCACCGCCGGCAGCCTGCAAACCACCGAGCAGCCGCTGGACATGGCCATCGACGGTCGTGGTTTCTTCCAGATCCTGCAGCCGGACGGCACCACCTCCTATACCCGTGACGGTACGTTCCACCTCGATTCCAACGGCCAGATCGTCAACGCCAGCGGTTTCGCCCTGGAGCCGGCCATCATCATCCCGAACGATGCCCAGACGTTCACCGTGGGCCGCGACGGCACCGTGTCCATCACGGTGGCGGGCAACCCGGCCTCCCAAGTGATCGGCAACCTGCAGACAGCCGACTTCATCAACCCGGCCGGCCTGCAAGCGGTGGGCAACAACCTGTTCCTGGAAACCGCTGCCAGTGGCGCGCCGCAAGTCGGTACACCGGGTCTGAACGGTTTCGGTACCACGCTGCAGAACACCCTGGAAACGTCCAACGTGAGCACCGTGGAAGAGATGGTCAACATGATCACCACCCAGCGCGCCTACGAGATGAACTCCAAGGTGATCTCCACCGCCGACCAGATGCTCTCGTTCGTTACGCAGAATCTGTAATCACGTCTATGAGGCGGCCTGAGGTCGCCTGCAACACCAAGAGGTAGGGTCATGAATCGCTTCGTATCTGTTCTGGCACTGAGTGGGATCACCGCACTCGCGGGCTGTGTCGGGCCAACGCCCAAGCCCAATGACCCGTACTACGCTCCGGTGTTGCCGCGCACGCCGTTGCCGGCTGCCGCCAACAATGGCTCGATCTACCAGGCCGGTTTCGAACAGAACCTGTACAGCGATCGCAAGGCCTTCCGGGTCGGTGACATCATCACCATCACCCTGAACGAGCGGACCCAGGCCAGCAAGAACGCCAACTCGCAGATCGACAAGACCAGCGACACCAGCGTCGGCCTGACGTCGTTGTTCGGTTCCAGCCTGACCACCAACAACCCGATCGGGAGCAATGACCTGAGCCTCAACGCCGGTTACAGCTCCGACCGGGCCACCAAGGGCGATAGCAAGTCCGGCCAGAGCAACAGCCTGACCGGTTCGATCACCGTGACCGTCGCCGATGTGTTGCCCAACGGCATCATCGTCGTGCGGGGCGAGAAGTGGCTGACCCTCAACACCGGTGACGAGCTGGTGCGCATCGCCGGCATGGTTCGCGCCGATGACATCGCCACCGACAACACTGTTTCGTCGACTCGGGTGGCCGATGCACGCATCACCTACTCGGGCACCGGTGCCTTCGCCGATGCGAGCCAGCCTGGTTGGTTCGACCGTTTCTTCCTCAGCCCGAAGTTCCCTTTCTAGGTGGCCCAGTTGAATCTTAAACAGCTGTTGATCGGTGCCCTGGTGATGTCGGCAGCCTTCACCGCTCAAGCCGAGCGCCTGAAGGACATCGCCAGCATTTCCGGCGTGCGTTCCAACCAGTTGATCGGCTACGGCCTGGTCGTGGGCCTGAACGGTACCGGTGACCAGACCACCCAGACTCCGTTCACCCTGCAGACCTTCAACAACATGTTGTCGCAGTTCGGTATCAAGGTGCCGGCAGGTTCAGGCAACGTCCAGTTGAAGAACGTCGCGGCGGTGTCGGTCAGCGCTGACCTGCCGGCGTTCGCCAAGCCTGGCCAGCAGGTGGATATCACCGTTTCGTCCATCGGTAACTCCAAGAGCCTGCGCGGCGGCACCCTGTTGCTGACACCACTCAAGGGTATCGACGGCAACGTCTACGCCATCGCCCAGGGCAACCTGGTGGTGGGCGGTTTCGATGCCGAGGGGCGCGACGGTTCGAAGATCACCGTCAACGTTCCGTCGGCCGGTCGCATCCCCGGTGGTGCGTCGGTGGAACGTGCGGTGCCGAGCGGCTTCAATCAGGGCAACAGTTTGACCCTGAACCTTAACCGCTCCGACTTCACCACCGCCAAGCGCATTGTCGACAAGATCAACGACATGCTTGGCCCAGGCGTGGCCCAGGCCCTCGACGGCGGCTCGATTCGCGTCACCGCGCCCATGGATCCGAGCCAGCGGGTCGACTATCTGTCGATCCTGGAAAACCTCGAAGTCGATCCGGGCCAGGCCGTGGCCAAAGTCATCATCAACTCGCGCACCGGTACCATCGTGATCGGCCAGAACGTCAAGGTTTCTCCAGCTGCCGTGACCCACGGCAGCCTGACCGTGACCATCACCGAGGACCCGATCGTCAGCCAGCCAGGCCCGTTGTCCAACGGTCAGACCGCCGTAGTCCCCCGTTCACGGGTCAATGCCGAGCAAGAAGCCAAGCCGATGTTCAAGTTCGGCCCGGGCACTACCCTGGATGAAATCGTCCGGGCGGTGAATCAGGTCGGCGCGGCACCGGGCGACTTGATGGCGATTCTCGAAGCCTTGAAGCAGGCCGGCGCGTTGCAAGCCGACCTGATCGTGATTTGAGGACCGGGCCGTGGATATGCGCAAGGGCACATTGATCAGCGGGGATTCGGGCTCCTACTCGGACCTGAACCGCCTGAACCAGCTCAAGGTTGGCGACAAGAACAGCGACGGCAACCTGCGTAAAGTGGCGCAGGAATTCGAGTCGCTGTTCCTCGGCGAAATGCTCAAGTCCATGCGTTCGGCCACCGATGCGCTGGGCAAGGACAATCCGCTCAATACGCCTGAAGCCAAGCAGTACCAGGAAATGTACGACCAGCAACTGGCGGTTTCGATGTCTCGCGAGGGCGGTGGTATCGGCCTGGCCGATGTGCTGCTGCGCCAGATGTCCAAGAATAAACCGCTGGCGCCAGGCGAGGCGGCCAGCTTGTCGGCTGCCAAGCAGCAAGAGGCGCTGGACAAGGTCGCCAAGGCAGCCGTGCCAACGCCAGTGGCGGCCGGTACGTTGCCCGACGGTCCTCTTTCGCGCTCCAACGGCCAGCGCCCGCTGTGGGCTTCCCGGGCCGTGAATGCGCCGCAAGGGGCGGGTGAGGGCTCTCACCGCAACGACATGGAATTGATCAACCAGCGTCGCTTGGCCTTGCCGCCGAAACTGGCCGATCGTCTGCTCGCCGGGCTGGTACCTTCGGCCTCGACCAATGCCGATGTGCCTGCGCAGAACGTCCTGACGGATCGCGCCGTCGCCGCCGCCAAACCTGCTACTGGCGAACTGGCCAATGGTGACTGGCTGGCCGCGCTCAAGGCTGCCGAGCCGAAAGGCGACATGCAGGTCTATGGTCGCGCCATGGCCCAGCCACCGCTGGCACCGGCACGCAAGGCCTTCCGCGATGCTGATGAATTCGTCAATGCCATGCTGCCAATGGCCAAGGAAGCCGCCGACCGCATCGGTGTCGATCCGCGTTATCTGGTGGCCCAGGCTGCCCTGGAAACCGGTTGGGGCAAATCGGTCATGCGCCAGCCCGATGGCAGCAGCAGCCACAACCTGTTCGGCATCAAGGCCAGCGCCAATTGGAAGGGTGATTCGGCCCGGGCGATCACCAGCGAATTCCGCAATGGCGCGATGGTCAAGGAGACGGCCGAGTTCCGCTCCTACGCTTCGTACCGCGACAGTTTCCATGACTTGGTCAATCTGCTGCAAAGCAACAGTCGCTATCAAGATGTACTGAAGTCGGCCGATAACCCGGAACAGTTTGTACGCGAGTTGCAGAAAGCCGGTTACGCCACCGATCCGCACTACGCCAGCAAGATTTCGAACATAGCCCGGCAGATGACGAGTTACCAAAACTACGCTTCGGCAGGCGCCACCACGACTTTATAAGGTCTGAACCATGAGTTTGCTCAATATAGGGATGTCGGGTCTGTCAGCAAGCCAGACTGCGTTGGTGACCACGGGTAACAACATCGCCAACGTCGATACCGCCGGTTATTCGCGCCAGCAGACCGTGCAGACCACCAAGGCGTCGAACCAGTACGGCAACGTGTTCATCGGTTCCGGCACGACCCTGGCCGATGTGCGCCGGGTGTATAACGCCTTCCTTGAAGCACAATTGAAAACCACCACGTCGCTCAACAGCGACGCGGCGGCCTATCAGGGGCAAATCACCCCGCTCGACTCCCTGCTGTCGGACAGCGGCACCGGTCTCAACGGCGCGCTGACCAAGTTTTTCGCCTCGGTGCAGAACGTCAACGCCAAGCCCGGTGATGATGCGTCCCGGCAGTTGTTGCTCAGCGATGCTCAGGCCCTTAGCAACCGTTTCAACTCGGTTTCCAACCAGTTGACGGAGCAGAGCACGAACATCAATGGCAACTTGAGCAGCATGGTCGACCAGGTCAATAACCTGGCGGCCACCGTTGCGCAGTTGAACAAGAAAATCGCCGAAGTCTCCAACTCCGGTGGCGCCCCCAACGACCTGCTCGATGCGCGCAGCGAAACCATTCGCCAGCTCTCGACCTTCACCGGCACGCAGGTCGTCGAGAACGGCAGCAGCCTGGACATTTACCTGGGTTCTGGCCAACCCCTGGTGATGGGCAATACCGTCAATACCCTGGAAGCGGTGCCGGACAAGAATGACCCGGGGCGCATTGGCATCCAGCTCAATAGTGGTTCCAGCTCCATGGACCTGACGTCGGTGCTCACTGGCGGCGAAATTGGCGGTCTGATGCGCTACCGCAATACCGTGCTCGACCCGGCCATGAACGAACTGGGGCGCGTGGCCCTGGTAGTCGCCGACCAGATGAACAGCATCCAGGCGTCGGGCATCGACATGAACGGGGCGTTTGGCTCCAACCTGTTCACCAACATCAACAGCGCCGCGCAGATCAGTCAGCGCAGCGTTGCCTCGTTGAACAACAGCGCTGGCTCCGGCAACTTCAACATCGCCATCGAAGACTCCGGCAAGCTGACCACCAACGACTACAAGGTGACGTTCACCAGCGGCACTGACTACACCGTCCAGCGCCTGCCCGACGGCACCTCGATGGGCGCGTTCAACACCGCAACTACGCCGCCACCGGTGATCGACGGTTTCTCGATGACTTTTGCCAACGGCACCGCGGCCGCCGGCGACACATTCAAGCTCACTCCGACCCGCAACGAGGCGGCGAACATCAAGACCGAGATGACCGACTCCAAGCGGCTGGCGATTGCCGCGCCGTTGGGCGCCGCCATCGTCCCAGGGGGCAGCGGTACGCTGACCATCCCTGCCAGCGGCCAGCCGAGCATGACCACGAAGCTGGACATCTACGACGCCGCCACCACGACCATCATCCAGAACGGCATCAAGAATTCCATGCCGGTCAAGGTGGTGTTCGGCGCGACGTCCGCCGATGGCACCAGCCAGGCTTACCAACTGCTGGATGCCAAGGGCTCCCCAATCAGCAGCGGGACGATCAAACCGGGCGAAAGCAACACACTGAGCCTGAGTGTTCCGCTCAAGGATGCCAGTGGCAATCCGATCATGGATTCGTCCGTGCCGCCGGTACAACGCACCGTCGCGTTTGACATGTCCATTGCCGGTTCGCCGTCCAATGGCGCCTCCATCAGTGTCAGCCTCAGCCAGGCCGGCAGCCTGGACAATCGTAACGGCACCGCCCTGGCCGGCTTGCAGACCGCCAAGACCGTGGACACCGGTTCCAGCAGCAAGGGTATTTCCCTGAACGATGCCTACGGCAAGCTGGTGGAGGGTGTTGGCGCCAAGGCTGCCCAGGGCAAGCTCGACAGTGCCGCCACCGGCGCGATCCTGGACAACGCCAAGACCGCCCGCGATTCATTGTCGGGAGTGGACCTGGATGAAGAAACCGGCAACCTGGTCAAGTTCCAGCAGTACTACACGGCGTCTTCGCAGATCATCAAGGCGGCGCAGCAAATCTTCAGCACATTGATCAACAGCCTTTAAGGAGCCGTAGCCCATGCGCATTTCTACCTCTCAGTTTTACGAAAGCACGGCTGCGAACTACCAGAAAAACTTCGCCAAGGTGGTCAAGACCAGCGAGGAAGCCAGCAGTCTGGTGCGTGTGAACACCGCCGCTGATGATCCGGTGGGCGCTTCGCGTCTGCTGCAGTTGGGCAACCAGGCTTCGATGCTTTCCCAATATGAAGCCAACGTCACCACCATCAAGGCGACCTTGGGCACGACCGAAGCGGTCATGACCAGCATTGGCAATGTGCTGCAGCGCGCCAAGGAACTGGCTGTGAGTGCCGGTAACGCCGCTTACACCGACTCAGATCGCAAGGCGGTCGCTTCGGAGTTGGGCTCGATCGAAGATCAGTTGCTGAGCCTGATGAACACCAAGGATGAAAACGGCAAATACATCTTTTCCGGTTCCAAGGGCGATGTCGTACCGTTTTCCCGCAACGACGACGGGACCTACAGCTACAACGGTGACCAGGTCACCCTTGACCTGCCGATCGGCGACACCATGTCGATGGCCACCAACAGCACCGGTTGGGAAGTGTTCCAGCAAGCCGTCAACACCAGTCGCAGCCAGGTCACCATGACCGCGCCGGCGGTGGATGACGGTCGCGTGGTGCTGAGCAACGGCCAAGTTTCGTCCAGCGTGACCTACAACAGCCAGTTCCGCAGCGGCGAGCCGTACACAGTGGAATTCGCCAGTGGCACCCAGTTGAAAATCACTGATTCGGGCGGCAACGATGTGACCGCCGAAGCCAGCAAGGGCGGTGTCATCGACCCCAACAGCCAGCCCGGGCAGACCGTGAGCTTTCGCGGTGTCGACCTGACCTTGAACGTCAACCTTCAAGCGGGCGACGTTGCCGGCACGGTGTTGCCCGGTCACACCTTCACCCTGGCCGCTAAACCCGACACGTTCACCCCGGCTCGCAGTCCGGGAAACTCCACTGCGACTCAGATCACCGGTAGCCAAATCACCGATCCGGTGGCCTACCACGCCAGTTTCCCAACGGGGTCGGCGGTGCTGAAGTTCACCAGTGCCACGGATTTCGACCTGTACGCAGCACCACTGAACGCTGACAGCAAGCCGGTGTCCAGCGGCACCCTGGCGGGTAACGTTGCCACCGCATCCGGCGTGAGCTTCACGCTCAATGGTGCCCCGGCCGCCAACGATCAATTCAGCATTGCAGTCAATACCCACGAGACACAGAACATCCTGGACACTGTGAATCAGTTGCGGACTGCTTTGAACACGCCGGTTGATGGCGACAACATTGCCGGCCAGAAACTGAATGCGGCACTGGCTTCGGCCATGGGTAACCTGGCCAGTGGCACTGACCAGTTGACCAGTGCATTGAGTTCGGTCGGTGGTCGTGGCCAGTCGCTCGATACCCAGAGCGATACCAATCAGAGCTTTGTCCTGGCCAACACGCAGACCCAGTCGGCGATTCGTGATTCCGACGCGGCCGAAGTGATGACGCGCCTGACCTTGCAACAAACTATGCTGCAGGCGTCGCAGTTGGCGTTCAGCAAAATCACGCAATTGGGATTGTTCAACAAAATCTGATCCAGGGCAGGGACCGTGACGCTATAAGCGGTCCCTGACCCGTTCTTTTATACGATTCAGGACGTCCTGCTCTCGCCTGAGTTGGCGCCCACCGGTTGAGAGCCATGCGTGTGAAATCAGCTCCTCTTGTCAGCATTGCCATCCCCGCGTTCCACCCACGCTTTTTCCGCCTCGCCTTGCAAAGCGCGCTCGAGCAGACCTACGAGAATCTTGAGATTGTCATCTGCGACGATTGCCGCACCGATGAAATCGAGCGGATCGTCCAGGAACTAAGCGTGGGCGCCAATGTTGCGGTGCGCTACCTGCGCAACCCGATTCGGCTGGGATTCCAGCAGAACCTGCTGCGCTGTCTTGAAGAGTCCCGGGGCGAGTTCATCAAGTTCCTGTGCGATGACGACCAGTTGCTGGCGTTCTGCGTCAGTCAACAGGCGGCCATCCTGCAGGAACATGCGCAAGTATCGCTGGTGATCAACAAGCATCATCTGATCGATGCCGACAACTATGCCTTGCCGGTGCGTGTTGAAAACACGGGCATCACGCAGTTCGATGCGATGTTCAACGGCAACGACATGCTGGCGTATTTTGAAAAGACCACCCGTAATATTCTCGGCGGTTTGAGTGGCGCGTTGATGCGCCGCACCGATGTCGAGGCCTTGCTGCCAGCGTTGGCGCGACCCGGTGAAGGTTTCGAGGCAGTCCTGGATTTTGCCTTGTTCATTTGCCTGTTGCGCCGGGGTAATCTGGTCCAGCTTTACGCCGAGGGAAGTGGCCAGCGGTTACATCCGGAGCGCCTGGGGCATCAGCTCAAGATGGTTGAGGCGGCCACGGTAGAACTGACATGGCTCAAGGAAATGTTGGCCCAGCGCAGTGGCGAGCCGGCGCCAGCCAGTGGCTGGGTACGTTACCAGACGCTTGGGCAGACCAAGGAGCCGGGGGCGCCCGAGTGGGAAGAAATCAACGTCTACTCGGTCATTGCAACTCGGCAGGGTGTCATCGGCTCGCAAGTCGGCACCGACATCGAAAGTTACGCGGACCTCTATGCGCAGTGGTTGGCGTGTCGACGTTTCAGTCCATTGCGCAAGCAAGTCCTGTCCCGGCAGATCGCCCGCTGGACCTATCGTCCAATGATCATCCCCATCATTATCGATGTGCAGGACGATCCTTATGCGTTGGGTATTACCCTGCAGAGTATCGCGGCCCAGGCCTATGCCTGCGAATCGGTGCTGCTGCTGTCCAATGGTCGCCAGGCGGTGGACAACCATGTCCTGCGCCTGGGGCTGCAAGCGGACTGGGCGCAACAGCTCAATGGGCTGTTGCCTCAACTGGAAGGTGCCGACTGGTTCTACCTGCTGCGTGCCGGCGATCGCTTGACCGAGTCGGCGCTCCTGATCATGGCCGACCGGATTGTCAGCTCGCCGGCTGCTGCCTGTCTCTACAGCGATGAAGGGGCGCTGGTGGATGACAAGTCGGTGGAGCCGATCTTCAAGCCCGACTTCAATCTCGACCTGATGCGCGGTTATCCCTATGTCGGTCGGACACTGGCTTTCGAGCGTGCCCGATTCCTGGCCTGCGGTGGATTCGATCCGAGCCTGGGCGAACTGGCACCCCATGACTTGATCTGGCGACTGGTGGAAACGGATGGGCCGCAGGTCGTTGGTCACATTCCTGAAGTCCAGGTCGAGTCGACGTTTTCGTTCGCCCAATGGCTGTCGTTGCCTGAGGTCATCGAGCAAAACGCCCGGTTGATCGAAGCTCATCTAAAGCGTATCGGCGTGCCGCACCGGCTCCACCCAGGGCCGCTGCTGGCGTTGATCCCGCGCATTGAATACCTGTTCGCCGAGCGACCACTGGTGTCGATCGTCATCAGTGTCAAGGATGACCTGAGTGCGCTGGAGCGCTGCGTAAACAGCCTGATCAGTACGACCGCGTATCCGCACTACGAAATCATCATTGTCGATAACGCCAGTGAAAACGCCGAGCTGCAGCATTGGCTACGGGCCATGGCTGAGCTGGGCAGTGAAAAGTTGCGAATATTCTTGCACCCCGAAAGTGCCAGCGAGGCGGTGATCCGCAATTTCGCCACACAGCACGCCCGTGGCGAATACCTGTTGTTGCTCAACCCCAATTGCATCGTGCTGGAAGCCGCCTGGCTGGAAGAACTGCTCAATCACGGGCAACGTCCCGAGGTCGGTATCGTTGGGCCTCGCACACTCAACCAGCAAGGCCGGGTCATCGACTCCGGCATGATCATGGGGCTGGGTGGGTTGGCGGGCAGGGCCTTCGTCAATGAATCGATAACGTCTGGCGGCTATATGCAACGCTTGCAGACGGTGCAGAACTGGAGCGCTGTCGGCGATCACTGCCTGTTGGTGCGCAAGCACGTTCTGGAGGAGGCCGGTGGGTTCGATGAGACGATCACGACGCAGCGCATCAACTCCCTTGAGTTATGCCAGCAGGTCGGAAAAAACGGTTACCTGATCGTCACCACACCCTACAGTGATGTCGTGCTGGCGTCCGGCGTGGAAGTCAATCGTGATCCCTCGTGGAAGCAGCGGCTGGAGCACGAGCAAGAGGCGTTCTATCAGCGCTGGTTGCCCAGGATCGCCAACGATCCGGCCTACAACCGTAACCTGACCCTGACCGGGAAAAGCTTCAGTCTTGAGCCCGGACCACGCACCGGCTGGAATCCGTTGATCACCCGCAATGTCCCTTCGATCCTGGGGATGGCGGTCAATACCTCGGCGGTGGGGCATTACCGGGTCAGCCAGCCGCTGTTCGAACTGGAAGCGGCGGGGCGAATCGTGGGGCGTGTTGCCTACGATACGCCCTCGATCATCGACATCGAGCGCCAGTCACCGGATGTGATCATCCTTCAGGGACGCTATAACGTGGGTAAGTTCAAGGACATTACTCAAGTCAAGACTTACTCCAACGCCATGCGCATCTACGAATTGGATGACTACATCGCCAAGGTCCCGGAAAAAAACGAACACCGCCGCAACATGCCGGACAACCTTGAGGACTTGCTGCGCCAAGGGATCGGCCTGTGTGATCGGGTTGTCGTGTCCACCCATCCGCTGGCGGACGTCTTGTCCAGCATGCACCACGACATCCGCGTGGTGCCGAACATGCTCGCTGCCGGCCTGTGGCACCAGCTCAGAAGTCAGCGTGCCACCTCAAGCAAGCCGCGTATCGGTTGGGGCGGCGGCACCAGCCACCGTGGTGACCTGGAGCTCATTGCTGATGTCGTGCGCGAGCTGGCTGACGAAGTCGAATGGGTGTTCTTCGGCATGTGCCCGGATTTGCTCAAGCCCTATATCCATGAGTTTCATCCTGGCGTGAGCCTGGCGGCTTATCCGGCGAAGCTGGCCAGCCTGAATCTCGACCTGGCCTTGGCGCCGCTGGAATTTCATATTTTCAACGACTGCAAAAGCAACCTTCGCCTGTTGGAATACGGTGCGTGCGGCTATCCGGTCATTTGTTCGGATACCGAGGCTTACCGGGGGCACCTGCCTTGTACCCGGGTCCTCACCAACAGCGCCGAAGAATGGCTGGAGGCCATCCGTATGCACCTGGCGGATCCGATTGCCAGTTACCGGATGGGTGACGAATTACGTGAAGTGGTACTGCGCGACTTTATCTTGCGCGGCGATAACCTGCAGTACTGGGCCAATGGTTGGCTGCCGGATTGATCAGCTTCAACCGCGAAATTCCCGGTGTCGCTGATGCGGGCACCTACTCGTTAAGGAATCAATATGCAAAGCAATGTCCCAACAGGATCGACTGCGCCGTTGAATGAACGGTTTACCCTGGTGCTGCTCGCTCACGACCAGTCGACTGCCCTGCGGCGGGCGTTGCACCACTACCGCGACAGTGCGTTCGCGGTGCTGGTCATCGACTCCTCGAGCCGGATCCACACTGATATCACGGCAGCATTCCCCGGCGTGCAATACCTGCACGCACCCACGGCCATTGGTTTCGGCGATAAGGTCCGTCAGGCCGTCGAGCGAGTCGTCACGCCTTACCTGGCGATTGCCGATGCCGAGAGTTTCCTGCTGCCCGAGGCTCTTGAACAAGCGTTGGGTTTCCTGGAAACACACCCCGAATACAGTGCCTGCCAAGGCTACAGCCTGGCGTTCGAGGCCCATGCCGACCGTGTCGACTATTACTTGCTCGATCGCAAGGGCTGTGAAGATTATTCCGGCGCATCGGCCGACACCCGGCTGGCCGCATTTGTCGAGGATTGCCCATCCCTGGTGAATGCACTCACGCGCACTGAAACCCTGCGACGCAGCTACGCTTCGTTGCCTGCCGGTTTTGACTCGCGGTTGCAGGAAGCCGGCCATTGCTATGGGGTGGTGGCGCAGGCGGGAGTTCGTTTGCTGGCCATTCCTTATGGCCTGCATGAGCGAAGCCGCGTGGCGAAGCCGCAGGACTCGGTCGCCACGGCGCCTGGTTCCCAGGACTTGCGTGCGGTCGCTGAGCAGGAGCGTATGGCAACGACCTTGGCCAGTGCATTCGGCGTGGATGCTGCGGCGCGAGAACATACCGGAGCCATCGTCAAGAAGCTGGCTGGGCGTTCGGTACCGCAGAGCCAAAAGCTGTTCGAGTCGATCTGGGATTCGCGGCGTGGTGAACCGGTTCGGCGTTTCGAACCGACGCAATACGTTGAGATGCCTTTCTATAACCAGGCTTTTTTTGACGTGCTCAGCACTCTGGAATTCCTGCTTCATGCAGCACCCAGCGGCCGGGTGCAGTTGACGGAGCTGGAAGCGGTCATGCTCAAGCAGAAGGAGCTGTCTCGTCCCCAGCGCAATACCAGCGCCGAGCCGCTCGATGAACAACTAGCCAGGGCTTTCCTGAGCTATGCCTTCAACCAGGATCTGGTGAAGCAACTGCTGGAGGTCATGCAGGCCAAGGGTGACAAGCGCTACGTGCAAATGCTCCAGGCTTGGGAACAACGGCTCAAGGCGGCAGCGTTTGAAAATACCGCGAGGTTGTTCGACGCTACGCGCTCCGGTCAATTGCTGCGCTGGCTCGAGGCGCGTGAACCGAGTGCGAGTGAAGCCCAGAAGGTGTCCAAGTACCTGGCCGCTCGTAACGGTGGCCCGACGTTTGGCATTTTGATCCTGGACTTGGAGGCCGACGTCTTCAAGATGCAGGCCACCTTCGACAGCATCATCAATGGCTACTGCCGGGCATTCAAGATTGTCGTGTTTACCACCGGTGACCTGCCTGCCGAGACGACGCCACAGCAAGTCCTGCATTTCGTCAAAGTCAACGAAAGCAATTACGTCGACAAAATCAATCAGATGGTCAGCCAGAGCGATTGCGATTGGATGGTGTTGGCCGAGGCCGGTGATGAATTGACGCCGGGCGGTCTGTTCCGCGCGGGTGTGGAATTGCTGGCCGCGCCGCAATGCCAAGCCGTGGCGATGGATGAGTTCCAGCGCCAGCCTGACGGGACGCTGGCCGATGTTTTCCGGCCAGGGTTCAACCTTGACTTGTTGCAAAGCTCCCCGGCCTTGATGGCCCGCCATTGGCTGGTACGCCGCGAGACGCTGGTAAGACTCGGCGGCTATTCGCGCGAGTTCAAGAATGCGATGGAGTTCGACCTGCTGTTGCGTTTGATCGAGCAGGACGGCCTGGAGGGACTTGCCCACCTGGATGAGCCTCTGCTGACTTGCCTGGCATTGCCGGTGGGAGAGAATGCCGATGAGCGCAAGACATTGCTGCGTCATCTGGCGGTTCGCGGTTATCAAGCTGACGTGAGCGCGGTAGTGCCGGGTACGCATAAAATCGACTACCGCTTTGCCGAACGCCCCCTGGTGTCGATCATCGTCCACGGCGTTGGCGATCTGACGACGCTCCAGCGTTGCCTGCTCAGCGTGCTGCAGCGCACCCGCTATCAGCGCTACGAGGTATTGCTCGGCGCCGTTGCGGCAGATAACGCCGTGCTGCGCACCTGGCTTCAGGGGCAGGGGCATCAGGCCAGTCGTGTTCGCTTGTTGGATATCGAGCCGGGCATGGCAACCGGGTCCTTGATCAACGCTGCCAGCCAGGAAGCCAAGGGCGAGTATCTGGTTACCCTGGCGGCTGACAGCGAGGTGGTCAATGTCAACTGGATCGAATCGTTGCTCAATCAGGCCTTGCGTCCGGAAGTTGGTGTGGTTGGTGCCAAGCTGACCGAGCGCGATGGCCGTATCACCCAGGCCGGCCTGATCCTGGGTTTGAATGACGTCGTTGGCTCGGCATTCATCGGCGAGCCGAAGACTGCCAGAGGTTACATGAACCGGTTGGTCGTCGAGCAGAATTGCTCGGCGGTGTCTTTTGCCTGCTTGATGATTTCCAAGCAGTTGTTCAATGCTGCTGACGGCATAGACAGCGATCTGTTCGACGCGGCCTTGGGTGACGTGGACCTGTGCCTCAGAGTCGGCCAGGCCGGGTACCTGACGGTGTGGACGCCACACGTGCAGGTAATCCAGTCCGGCGTGCTGGCGAGTACGCCAGAGGCGCGTGCGGCGCTGCGTGAGAAGTGGTCCGAGGCGCTCGCCCAGGATCGTTTCTACAACGGGAACCTGGCGTTGCAAGGCGCGGGTTTCACCCTGGGACCGGTGCGCAACGTACCCTGGACCGAATTGCTGGCATAACTGCGCCTTGTGAGGCGTTCCATTGACGCCGGCAGGTAAAACTGCCGGCGTTCTTGTCCAATTGCACCGCCATCCTCAAGACTTCTGTCCAGTGTTCAATACCGTCGCGGGAAATGACACGGCTTCGTTTGTCATGAAAAAATGCCTTTCCAGAACAAAACGGCGTGACGCATAGGTCACAAAGTGCATCTTCACTGTATTGTATTCCCCGGAGTGGAGGCCTGTTCGTTCGCTGGACAAGGCGTCCGCCCCTTGGAAAATCAACTATTTTGAAGCGCCCCTGAGCTTTTGGGGGTGAACCTAGTCGCAGTTTATGATCGGGAAGCCATGATGATTGGCATAAAAAGCATAGCGAGTTATGTGCCGACCGCTGGTGTGGATAACTACGCTCAGGGTGCCAAATTCGAGAAGGATGAAGAATTCATCCTTGGCAAGATTGGTTCGGCGTTCCTGCCGCGCAAAGACGCCGACCAGGAAACCTCGGACCTGTGTGTCGAAGCGGTGAATGCATTGTTCGCCAACAATCCGCAGCTTTCGCGCGAATCAATCGACGCGCTGATCGTCGTCACCCAGAACGGTGACGAAGAGGGGTTGCCGCATACCGCCGCCATCGTGCAGGACAAACTCGGGCTGCCGACCCATGTGGCGGCGTTCGATATCTCGCTGGGCTGCTCGGGCTATGTGTACGGCATCTATGCCCTGAAAGGCTTCATGGAGGCTGCAGGGCTGAAGAATGGGCTGCTGGTTACCGCCGACCCGTATTCGAAAATCGTCGACCCTGAAGACCGCAACACCACCATGTTGTTTGGCGATGCCGCCACGGCAACCTGGATGGCCGAGGACGCCACCTGGCAGTTGGGCAAGGCCAAGTTCGGTACCGATGGTTCCGGCGCGCCACACCTGAAGGTCAGCGACGGGGTGTTTTTCATGAACGGTCGCCAGGTCTTCAACTTTGCCTTGCTGAAAGTACCCGCTCATTTGCACGAATTGTTGGATGAGTCGTCACTGCAAGCCAGTGATATCGATGCGTTCTGCATCCACCAGGGCAGTGCGGCGATTGTCGATGCCGTGGCGCGGCGTTTCGAGGGTGAGCCAGAGAAGTTCATCAAGGACATGGTCGAGACCGGTAACACCGTTTCGTCGAGTATTCCGCTACTGCTGGAAAAGCACGTTCTGGATGCTGACTGGAAGCGCGTGGCGATCAGCGGGTTCGGTGTGGGCCTGTCGTGGGGATCGGCGATTCTTTATCGCGATTGATCGACTCATGTTCTTCCTTAGATAGCGCTTCAGGTTGGCCTGTGGCGCTATTTTTTTTGCCCGCGATTTTGTCTCGCGCTTTCTTGACGCCATTTTTCGGGCCTTTACCCGCCGCTAAACCCTTGTTTTGCAAGGGGTGGCAGTCTGCTAGCAAATATTTTGAAAAAAGCCCTCAAGCAAGTTCCCAATCCGACGATAACTATTACGAAGGTTCTCTAGGCCACACCCCGGCGGTTGCCAAGGGCCGGAAGCCGCAGTACCCAACCAACGAGGAATTCGTCATGGCTTTAACAGTAAACACTAACACCACATCGCTGAACGTTCAGAAGAACCTGAACCGGGCTTCCGACGCTCTGTCCACTTCGATGACCCGTTTGTCTTCCGGCCTGAAAATCAACAGCGCCAAAGACGACGCCGCCGGCCTGCAGATCGCTACCCGTATGACCTCGCAAATCCGCGGTCAGACCATGGCGATCAAAAACGCCAACGATGGTATCTCCATGGCGCAGACCGCTGAAGGCGCGATGCAGGAACAAACCAACATTCTGCAGCGTATGCGTGAACTGGCCATCCAGTCCCGTAACGATAGCAACAGCGCAACCGACCGTGTCGCTCTGAACAAAGAGTTCTCGCAGATGAGCGACGAACTGACCCGTATCGCCAACAGCACCAACCTGAACGGTAAGAATCTGCTTGACGGTACCGCCAGCACCATGACCTTCCAGGTTGGTTCGAACACCGGTGCTGACAACCAGATCTCGCTGACCTTGAGCGCCAGCTTCGACGCTGCAAGCCTGGGTGTTGACTCGGCAATCACCATCGTTGGTTCCGACAGCGCTGCTGCTGAAACCAACTTCTCGGCCGCCATGGACGCAATCACCAGCGCGATCGACACCATCAACAGTGCCCGTGCTGACCTCGGTGCTGCACAAAACCGTTTCGCCAGCACTATCTCCAACCTGCAGAACATCAACGAAAACGCCAGTGCTGCACTGGGTCGCGTACAAGATACCGACTTCGCTGCTGAAACTGCACAACTGACCAAGCAGCAGACTCTGCAGCAAGCGTCTACCTCGGTTCTGGCCCAGGCCAACCAACTGCCATCCGCTGTACTGAAGCTGCTTCAGTAATAGCTGGATGAGTTTTAGCGGGGGAGTGCGCTTGCGTACTCTCTCGCTTTTTCCGTTCAAGAGGTGATGGACATGGATATGAGCGTGAAGCTGAACTTGTCTTATCCAGCGGCGAAGCCAGCTCCTACGGTGGTCGGAAAGCCGGTGGATAAGCCGGTGGAGAAGCCTCAAGCCGACGCTGCTGTCGTGGCTGCGGTGAAGGAAACTCCCAAAGACGCTGCTGCCGAGCAGGACAAACTCAAGAAGGCCGTTCAGGAAATCGAGAAGTTCGTCCAGTCGGTCAAGCGCAACCTGGAGTTCTCTATTGATGAGCCTTCAGGCAAAGTAGTGGTCAAAGTGATTGCCAGTGGTTCCGGTGAAGTGATTCGCCAGATCCCGAACGAAGAAGTTCTGAAACTGGCCAATAGTTTGAATGATGCAAACAGCTTGTTGTTCAGCGCCGAAGCCTGACAACTGGCACGAATTTTGTTGCTATGTTCTTTTGGGCGTTGTAAGGGTCAAAAGGCCGGCGACACACTGAAGGGAGTCCCACATGGCAAGTCCAATTCTACCTGGCTTGGGTCTAGGCTCCGGCCTTGATACCACTGCGATCGTCAAGGCCCTGGTCGACTCCGACAAGGCCGCCAAGCAAGGTCAGATCACCCGAGCGACGACGACGACTACCAACAGTATCTCCGGGGTGGGAACCCTGAAGTCGTTGTTGGCAGCTTTCAATACCGCGATGAAGGACTTGTCCAGCACAACGACTCCGCAATTCGCGGGTTTTGCTGCAACCTCCTCGACCCCCACTGTTCTGACGGCAACCGCCAGCAACTCGGCGGTGAACGGTACCTATTCGATCAAGGTCGATAGTATCGCAACGGCTTCCAAGGTCACTACGGCCGCTTTCGCCGGTGGCACTTCCAGTGCCATTCCGTCCGGTACGTTGACCATCAAGCAGAACGGTGTCGACTACAACCTGGATGTGGCGTCCGGTGCGACCCTGCAATCGGTTCGCGACGCGATCAATGCCGACACTTCGCTCAAGGCTGCGGGTTTCAGTGCCAACATCATCACTGACTCTTTCGGTTCGCGCCTGGTGCTGGGTTCCAGCACGACCGGCGCAGGTTCCGACATCTCGGTGAGCGGCATCGCAGGGCTGGAGATCGATGGGACGAATGTCGTGGGGGCCGGCGGTGCCGCTCTGACGGCCACTTCGGCGGGCGCCATCGGTGCCCTGGCCCAAGATGCCAAGTTCTCCGTCGATGGCATGGCGCTGACCAGCAAGAGCAATACGGTAAGCACGGCGATTTCCGGGTTGACCTTGAATTTGCTCAGTGGCGGGCCGAGCGCCAGTTCAACCGTTACCGTGGCACCGAACAACGATGGCCTGAAAGCCTCGATCCAGAAGTTCGTCGATGCCTATAACGCGATCGCCAATAGCATTACCGCACTGACCAAGCCGTCGCTCGATGATGATGGGAAGTTGACGGTGTCGGCAAAATTGACCGGTGACGCATTGCCTCGCTCGCTGCTGGCGGCGATTCGAGCGCCCCTGTCTGAAACCGGCGCTGGCGACAAGCTGACGTCGATGGCCCAGTTGGGTATTACCACCGATCAGAAGACGGGTGCGTTGAACTTCGATAGCGTCAAATTCACCGCAGCGATGAGCGATAAAAAGCTCAGCGGCGAAGTCCAAACGTTCTTCACCGGCACCGATGGCCTGCTGGAGCGTATGGGTAAGGCTATCGAACCCTACACCCAGACCGGCGGCATCCTCGATCAGCGCACCAACACGCTGACCAAGACCCAGACCCGCCTGAAGAACGATCAGGAGGCCTTGGATCGCCGGGTCGAGACCCTGACCGCCACGCTCACCAAAAAGTACAACGACATGGATACCCTGGTCGGCAAGCTGAAGGCTACTGCCAGCAACATCACCTCGATGTTCGAAGCATTGACGGCACAACAGAAAAACAGCTGATTTCGATCGATGCAAAAAGCCCGGCAACGTTTTGACAACGTTCCGGGCTTTCGGCTTTTCGACCTAAAGTTTTTTGACGCAGCGTCGATACGCTGTTTATACCAACCGCAGTTTTTTGATGAGGTAGAACATGAATCCGATGTTGGCCCTTCGCCAATACCAGAAGATTGGCGCCCAGGCGCAAACCTCCGAAGCAAGTCCCCATCGTCTGGTGCAGATGCTCATGGAGGGCGGTCTGGATCGTATTGCCCAGGCCAAGGGCGCGATGGAGCGTAACGATATCGCCAGCAGAGGCGTGCTGATCGGCAAGGCCATTGGCATCGTCGGCGGCCTGCGTGAAGGCCTGGACCTGGAAAACCAGGCCGAGTCAGTGGCCGAGCTGGATGGTCTCTATACCTACATGATGAAGCGTTTGGCCGAGGCCAACGTCAAGGCCGATCCGAAGATCCTCGACGAAGTGGCTGATCTGCTTTGCACGGTCAAGGAAGGCTGGGATGCCATCGCCACGCCTGGTCCGCAATTCTAGGAGTACTCTCATGAGTCTTGTCTTGCAGCGAATCGAACAAACCCGTGATGCCCTGGTCGGTGCCTTGGCCGAGCGTAACTGGGAGGCAATCGGTCAATTGGACCTGGCGTGCCGTTCCTGCATGGAAGACGTCCTGGGCGAGTCCAACGTGGACGAGGTGGCGTTGCGCAATAAACTTGAGGAGTTGCTGGGGGTTTATCGGCAATTGCTGGAGGCGGCGACGGGAGAGCGTCAGGCAATCGTCGACGAGATGTCGCAGATCCATCAAGCGCAGAACGCGGCAAAGGTTTACCATCTGTTCGGTTAATGCTGAGTTAATCCGAACCCTGTGCGCCATAAATTTGACTGTGCGCGGTTTTTTGACTTAACTAGTGGCTGTATCCAGATTTAAGGCGTCTACAGGCATGACAAGTCTGCAAGCGTCTAGCTTGCCCCCAAATTCCGGGCATTGAGTTGACTAGGGAAGTTGCTATTGCATGTGGCGTGAAACCAAAATTCTCCTGATCGATGACGATAGCGTCCGCCGCCGCGACTTGGCGGTGATCTTAAATTTTCTTGGTGAAGAAAATTTACCCTGCGGAAGCCATGACTGGCAGCAGGCCGTCGGCTCTTTGTCGTCCAGTCGCGAAGTCATTTGCGTCCTGATCGGGACCGTCAATGCGCCCGCGACTCTTTTGGGCTTGCTAAAGACACTCTCGACCTGGGATGAGTTCCTTCCGGTTTTGTTAATGGGCGAAAATTCTTCCCTTGACTTGCCTGAAGACCAGCGTCGCCGGGTACTTTCCACGCTCGAAATGCCGCCCAGCTACAGCAAGTTGCTGGATTCGCTGCATCGCGCCCAGGTCTATCGCGAGATGTACGACCAGGCCCGCGAACGCGGCAGGCATCGCGAACCCAATCTTTTCCGCAGCCTCGTCGGCACCAGCCGGGCGATCCAGCATGTGCGCCAGATGATGCAACAGGTGGCCGATACCGACGCCAGCGTGTTGATCCTGGGCGAATCGGGTACCGGTAAGGAAGTGGTTGCGCGCAACCTGCATTACCACTCCAAGCGTCGCGAAGCGCCATTTGTGCCGGTCAACTGTGGCGCGATTCCGGCCGAGTTGCTGGAGAGCGAGCTGTTCGGCCACGAGAAGGGCGCCTTCACCGGCGCCATTACCAGCCGGGCCGGGCGTTTCGAGCTGGCTAACGGCGGTACGCTGTTCCTTGATGAAATCGGCGACATGCCGTTGCCGATGCAGGTCAAGCTGCTGCGGGTGCTGCAGGAGCGTACGTTCGAGCGCGTGGGCAGCAACAAGACCCAGAGCGTCGACGTGCGGATCATTGCTGCGACCCACAAGAACCTCGAGAGCATGATCGAGATCGGCAGCTTCCGTGAAGACCTCTATTACCGCCTCAACGTCTTCCCGATCGAAATGGCGCCACTGCGTGAGCGAGTCGAAGACATCCCGCTGTTGATGAACGAGCTGATTTCGCGCATGGAGCACGAAAAGCGTGGTTCGATCCGCTTCAACTCGGCGGCGATCATGTCCCTGTGCCGTCATGGCTGGCCGGGCAATGTCCGGGAGCTGGCCAACCTGGTGGAGCGCATGGCGATCATGCATCCGTACGGGGTTATCGGCGTGACCGAGCTGCCGAAGAAATTCCGCTACGTCGATGACGAAGACGAACAAATGGTCGACAGCCTGCGCAGCGACCTGGAAGAACGAGTGGCTATCAACGGCCATACACCAGATTTCACCGCCAATGCCTTGCTGCCGCCCGAAGGCCTGGATCTGAAGGACTACCTCGGTGGCCTGGAGCAAGGGCTTATCCAGCAGGCTTTGGACGACGCCAACGGTATCGTGGCCCGTGCCGCGGAGCGCCTGCGCATCCGCCGCACCACCCTGGTGGAAAAGATGCGCAAGTACGGTATGAGCCGGCGCGAAGGAGATGAACAGGCGGATGATTGACGCCTGTTTTACAACCGCCTGATTTTCAGGCGGTTTTTTTTCGGCACGGGTATTGCTACAGCCCTCGCAACGTTCCGTTTAACTGACGGTCAGCCAAGCGAGAGACACGATGACCCAAGCCGCCCAGATGTCCCCTGTCCCTGAGCCGGGGCTCATGCCATCCGCCGAGCAGGCTAGCCGGCTTGGACTTGAGCAGGCATTTGCGTTGTTTAGCCAAATGTCCAGTCAGCTGACTGATTCCTACAGCCTGCTCGAAGCCCGGGTCACCGAGCTCAAGGGCGAGTTGGCGGTGGTCAGCGCCCAGCGTATGCAGGAGCTGGCGGAAAAAGAGCGCCTGGCTAATCGTCTGCAAAACCTGCTCGATCTGTTGCCCGGTGGCGTTATTGTCATCGATGCTCATGGCCGTGTGCGCGAAGCCAACCCTGCAGCCTGTGAGTTGCTTGGCCTGCCGCTGGAAGGGGAGCTGTGGCGGCATGTCATTGCGCGTTGCTTTGCGCCCCGTGAAGACGACGGCCATGAAGTGTCGCTCAAGGACGGTCGGCGCCTGTCCATTTCGACGCGTTCGCTGGATGCCGAGCCGGGGCAACTGGTGTTGCTCAATGACCTGACTGAAACCCGTCACCTGCAAGATCAATTGGCTCGTCATGAGCGCTTGTCATCCCTGGGGCGGATGGTCGCGTCGTTGGCGCACCAGATTCGCACGCCTCTGTCTGCCGCACTTTTATACGCCAGCCATCTGACTGAACAGCAACTGCCGGTAGAAACCCAGCAGCGGTTCGCCGGTCGCCTCAAGGAGCGCCTGCACGAGTTGGAGCATCAAGTGCGCGACATGCTGGTATTCGCCCGTGGTGAACTGCCGTTGACCGACCGCGTTACCCCCAAGGCTTTGCTGCAATCATTGCAGGCAGCGGCGTTGACCCATGTGCAGGATTTGCCGGTCCGCTGGCAGTGCGACAGCCATACCGGCGAGCTGCTGTGTAACCGTGACACCCTGGTCGGTGCGGTGTTGAATCTCATTGAAAACGCAATCCAGGCCAGCAACGGCAATGTCCGTTTGAAGGTGCATTTATATACCCGCGGCAACACGTTGCGCTTGTGCGTCAGTGACAGTGGCAGTGGGATCGAGCCGGCCGTACTGACGCGTCTGGGCGAGCCGTTCTTCACCACGAAGACTACCGGCACCGGACTGGGGTTGACCGTGGTCAAGGCCGTGGCCCGTGCGCATCAGGGAGAGTTGCAATTGCGCTCGCGGCTGGGACGCGGCACCTGTGCGTTGGTGCTCTTGCCGCTGTTTTCCAGTGCGCCGGGTATGGAGTAAAGGTAATGGCGATCAAGGTGTTACTGGTTGAGGACGATCGGGCCCTGCGCGAAGCGCTGGCCGATACGCTGGTACTGGCCGGGCACGATTACGCCGCCGTCGGTTCGGCGGAAGAGGCATTGCTGGCCGTTGGCCGGGAACCCTTCAGCCTGGTGATCAGTGACGTCAACATGCCAGGCATGGACGGGCATCAATTGCTTGGGCTGTTGCGCGCCCGTCAGCCTCAGTTGCCAGTGTTACTGATGACCGCTCACGGTGCTGTCGAGCGAGCAGTGGATGCCATGCGCCAAGGCGCGGCGGATTATCTGGTCAAGCCGTTCGAGCCCAAGGCGTTGCTGGATCTGGTAGCTCGCCATGCCCAAGGTAGTCCTGCCATTGACGGTGATGGGCCGGTCGCGCTCGAGCCGGTCAGTGCGCAGTTGCTGGAGTTGGCGGCGCGAGTGGCCCGCAGTGACTCGACGGTGTTGATCTCCGGCGAGTCTGGCACCGGCAAGGAAGTGCTGGCGCGCTACATCCACCAGCAATCCCGGCGCGCCAGCGAACCGTTCATTGCGATCAACTGTGCGGCGATTCCCGACAACATGCTCGAGGCGACACTGTTCGGGCACGAAAAGGGCTCGTTCACCGGCGCCATTGCGGCCCAGGCCGGCAAGTTCGAGCAAGCCGATGGCGGCACCATTTTGCTCGATGAAATTTCCGAAATGCCCCTGGGGTTGCAGGCCAAGCTGTTGCGGGTCTTGCAAGAGCGGGAAGTGGAGCGGGTCGGTGCCCGCAAACCCATCAGCCTGGACATTCGCGTGGTGGCGACCACCAACCGTGACCTGGCCGGCGAAGTGGCGGCAGGGCGTTTTCGTGAAGACCTTTACTATCGCCTGTCGGTATTTCCGCTGGCCTGGCGTCCGCTGCGCGAGCGCACCGCCGATATCCTGCCACTGGCCGAACGCCTGCTGGCCAAACACGTGAACAAAATGAAGCATGCGACGGCCCGATTGTCGCCCCAGGCCGAGGCTTTCCTGATCGCCTATCCCTGGCCCGGTAACGTGCGGGAGCTGGATAACGCCATTCAGCGAGCATTGATTCTGCAGCAAGGCGGTTTGATCCAGCCGCAAGATTTCTGTCTGAGCGGTCCGGTGGCCTGCGCGCCATTGCCAGCGCTGTCGGCGGCTCCGGCGTTCGCCCCCCAGGCGGACGCGGAGGGCGAGTCGGCTGGCGCCCTGGGAGACGACCTGCGCCGTCGCGAATTCCAGATGATCATCGACACCCTGCGCGCCGAGCGCGGTCGTCGCAAGGAGGCAGCCGAACGCCTGGGGATCAGCCCGCGCACCCTGCGCTACAAGCTGGCACAGATGCGGGACGCCGGAATGGATGTGGAGGCCTACCTCTTCGCCAGTTGAGTGGTGTGTACCGAAAATCCTTTGTGGGAGCAGGATTGCTCGCGAAGGCGATCTGCCAGTCACATTTGCATGGGCTGAGCCATCGCTTTCGCGGGCAGGCCCGCTCCCACATGAGCTTAAGTGAGCATTTGTTTCCTGTCGCCATGGAGCTGGCACCCTTGTTGCTAACACCTGTATACCCGCTGAGTAAGTGTCAAAAAAACGCGGGCCGCCAGAGAGAGTAGACCATGAGCCAAGGTATTGAATTTAATCGGTTGATGCTGGACATGCGGGCCATGCAGATGGACGCCATGGCCCAGCCTAAATCGGTCGCGGTCCCCCAAGTGGGTGGCAGCAGCTTTTCCGACATGCTCGGTCAGGCCGTCAATAAAGTGAACGATACCCAGCAGGCGTCGAATCAGTTGGCCAGTGCTTTCGAGATTGGCAAAAGCGGCGTCGACCTGACGGATGTCATGATCTCCTCGCAGAAAGCCGCTGTCTCGTTTCAGGCGTTGACCCAGGTTCGCAACAAACTGGTTCAAGCCTATCAAGACATCATGCAGATGCCGGTCTAAGGAAATTATTGAGTCATGGCAGAAGCAGCCGCTGATAACGTTCCGGCCAAGGCCACTCCGATAGACGGCAAACCGCCGCTGTTCGGTCTGTCCTTCCTGGAAAATCTCTCCGAGATGACCATGTTGCGTCAGGTTGGCCTGTTGGTCGGCCTGGCTGCCAGCGTGGCGATTGGTTTTGCCGTGGTGCTGTGGTCCCAGCAGCCGGACTACCGTCCTCTGTACGGCAGCCTTGCGGGCATGGACGCCAAGCAAGTCATGGAAACCCTGGCTTCCGCTGACATTCCTTACACTGTCGAACCCAATTCCGGTGCGTTGCTGGTCAAGGCTGACGACGTCGCCCGTGCGCGCCTCAAGCTCGCCGCCGCTGGCGTGACGCCCACCGATGGCAACATCGGTTTCGAGATCCTCGACAAGGATCAAGGCCTGGGCACCAGTCAGTTCATGGAAGCGACCCGTTATCGTCGCGGCCTGGAAGGCGAACTGGCGCGCACCATTTCCAGCCTGAACAACGTCAAGGGCGCCCGTGTGCACCTGGCGATTCCGAAGAGTTCGGTGTTTGTGCGCGATGAACGCAAACCGAGTGCTTCGGTACTGGTCGAACTGTATTCGGGCCGCTCCCTGGAGCCAGGCCAAGTGCTGGCCATCATCAACCTGGTGGCGACCAGCGTACCTGAGTTGAGCAAATCCCAAATCACGGTGGTCGACCAGAAAGGCAACCTGTTGTCTGATCAGGCGGAAAACTCCGAACTGACCATGGCCGGCAAGCAATTCGATTACAGCCGTCGCATGGAAGGCATGCTGACCCAACGGGTGCACAACATCCTGCAACCGATCCTGGGTAACGATCGCTATAAGGCGGAAGTCTCGGCCGACCTGGATTTCAGTGCCGTCGAGTCGACGTCCGAGCAGTTCAACCCGGATCAACCGGCCTTGCGCAGCGAGCAATCGGTGAGCGAACAGCGCACCGCCAGCAATGGTCCGCAAGGCGTGCCGGGTGCCCTGAGCAACCAACCGCCGTCGCCGGCCAGCGCGCCACAAACCACCGGTGGTGCAACCGCAGCCGCCGGCATGGTGCAGCCAGGTCAACCGCTGATCGACGCCAATGGCCAGCAGATCATGGACCCGGCCACCGGCCAGCCGATGTTGGCGCCGTATCCAGCCGATAAGCGTCAACAGTCGACCAAGAACTTCGAACTCGACCGTTCCATCAGCCACACCAAGCAGCAGCAGGGCCGTCTGACCCGCCTGTCGGTGGCCGTGGTGGTGGACGATCAGGTCAAGGTCAACCCGGCCAACGGCGAAACCAGCCGGGCACCGTGGAGCGCCGACGAATTGGCGCGCTTTACCCGACTGGTACAGGACGCCGTGGGTTTCGATGCCAGCCGTGGCGACAGCGTCAGTGTGATCAACGTGCCATTCTCCTCGGAGCGCGGTGAAGTCATCGCCGATATTCCGTTTTATTCGCAACCCTGGTTCTGGGATGTGGTCAAGCAAGTATTGGGTGTGCTGTTCATCCTGATCCTGGTGTTTGGCGTGCTGCGTCCGGTGCTCAACAACATTACCGGTGGCGGCAGGAGCAAGCAGTTGGCTGGCTTGGGTGATGTAGAGCTGGGCGGCATGGGCGGCCTGGATGGCGAATTGGCCAATGATCGCGTCAGCCTCGGCGGGCCGCAGAGCATTCTGTTGCCAAGCCCGAGCGAAGGCTATGACGCTCAGTTGAACGCCATCAAGAGTCTGGTGGCAGAAGATCCGGGTCGTGTGGCCCAGGTCGTGAAAGAGTGGATTAACGCAGATGAGTGATAATCGAGCCGCTGTTGCCAAATTGTCCCGGGTCGACAAAGCTGCGATTTTGCTGCTGTCCCTGGGTTCGACCGACGCCGCCCAAGTGCTGCGCCACATGGGCCCCAAAGAGGTCCAGCGAGTGGGCGTGGCCATGGCGCAGATGGGCAATGTGCACCGTGAGCAGGTCGAGCAGGTGATGAGCGAGTTCGTCGACATCGTCGGCGATCAGACCAGCCTGGGCGTCGGTTCCGATGACTACGTGCGCAAGATGCTCACCCAGGCACTGGGCGAGGACAAGGCCAACGGCCTCATCGACCGTATCCTGCTGGGTGGCAATACCAGCGGCCTGGACAGCCTCAAGTGGATGGAACCGCGCGCCGTTGCCGACGTGATCCGTTACGAGCACCCACAGATCCAGGCGATTGTGGTGGCCTACCTCGATCCGGACCAGGCCGGCGAAGTGCTGGGCAACTTCGACCATAAAGTGCGGTTGGACATCATCCTGCGGGTGTCTTCGCTCAACACCGTGCAACCAGCGGCCCTGAAAGAATTGAACCAGATCCTCGAGAAGCAGTTCTCGGGCAACTCCAATGCCTCGCGCACCACCCTGGGTGGTATCAAGCGTGCGGCGGATATCATGAACTTCCTCGACAGTTCGATCGAAGGTCAGTTGATGGATTCGATCCGCGAAGTCGACGAGGACCTGTCCGGTCAGATCGAAGACCTCATGTTCGTGTTCAACAACCTGTCCGATGTCGATGACCGCGGTATTCAGGCACTGTTGCGCGAAGTGTCCTCCGATGTACTGGTGCTGGCTCTCAAGGGCTCGGACGAAGGCGTCAAGGAAAAGATCTTCAAGAACATGTCCAAACGGGCGGCCGAACTGTTGCGCGACGACCTCGAGGCCAAGGGCCCGGTGCGCGTCAGCGACGTGGAAACCGCACAGAAGGAAATCCTCACCATCGCCCGCCGTATGGCCGAAGCCGGAGAGATCGTTCTCGGTGGCAAGGGCGGCGAAGAGATGATCTAAGGTCGTTATGTCTGCCAAGAGTGATGATTCACCCAGCGACCTGATCCGCGCCCGGGACGTCGGCGGTTTCGACGTCTGGTCGCTGCCAAGCTTCGACCCCCACGTGCCCGAGCCTGAGCCGGAGCCTGTGGAAGAGTTGCCGGAAATGGAGGAAGTGCCGCTGGAGGAAGTCCAGCCACTGACTCTGGAGGAAGTCGAGAGCATTCGCCAGGAGGCCTACAACGAAGGCTTCGCCGTTGGCGAGAAGGAAGGGTTCCACAGCACCACGCTCAAGGTCCGTCAGGAAGCCGACGTGGCGCTGACGGCCAAGTTGCGGGCGTTGGAATCGCTGATGCACAACCTGTTCGATCCTATCGCCGAGCAGGACACCCAGATCGAGAAATCCCTGGTGGGTTTGGTGCAACACATCACCAAACAGGTGATCCAGCGTGAACTGGCCATTGATTCGAACCAGATCGAACACGTCATGCGCGAAGCCCTCAAGCTATTGCCGCTGGGCGTAGGCAATGTGCGGTTGTACATCAACCCTCAGGATTTCGAGTTGGTCAAAGCCTTGCGCGAGCGTCATGAAGAAACCTGGCGCATTGTGGAGGATGCTTCGTTACTGCCGGGTGGTTGCCGGGTGGAAACCGAGCACAGTCGTATCGATGCGACGGTCGAAACCCGCATCAGTCAGGTCATGGCCAAGCTGTTTGACCAATTGCACGAACAGGCCCTGCATCCGGCAGCCAGCGATTTGAGTCTGGAGTTGCCGGACGAACCCACGGTCGCGGCTGATGATGAACCGAGCATCGCTGAGCCGGATCCCGTTGAATTGAGTGTTCCTGCATTGGACGGCCGTGATGCGCCTTGAGCGAACCAGCTTCGGCAAGCGCCTGGGCAGCTACGCCGAGGCCACTGAGTTGGCCGGCCAGCCGATCCTGGAAGGGCGCCTGCTGCGCATGGTCGGCCTGACGCTTGAAGCCGAAGGCCTGCGTGCCGCCATGGGCAGTCGCTGCATGGTGATCAACGACGACAGCTATCACCCAGTTCAGGTCGAAGCCGAAGTCATGGGCTTTTCCGGCAGCAAAGTCTTTTTGATGCCGGTGGGCAGCGTGGCCGGTATCGCCCCGGGGGCGCGCGTGGTGCCCCTGCCCGACACCGGTCGGCTGCCCATGGGCATGGGTATGCTCGGACGCGTGCTGGACGGGGCCGGACGTGCCCTGGACGGCAAAGGTGGGATGAAGGCCGAAGACTGGGTGCCGATGGATGGCCCGACAATCAACCCCCTCAAGCGCGACCCCATCAGCGTGCCGCTGGACGTGGGCATTCGTTGCATCAACGGTTTGTTGACGGTTGGGCGCGGCCAGCGTCTGGGCCTGTTTGCCGGTACCGGGGTGGGTAAGAGTGTGCTGCTGGGCATGATGACCCGTTTCACCGAAGCCGACATCATCGTTGTGGGCCTGATCGGCGAGCGGGGCCGCGAGGTGAAGGAATTCATCGAGCACATCCTTGGCGAAGAAGGGCTCAAGCGTTCGGTCGTAGTCGCTTCGCCAGCGGACGATGCCCCGCTGATGCGGCTGCGGGCGGCCATGTACTGCACGCGCATCGCCGAGTATTTCCGCGACAAGGGCAAGAATGTCCTGTTGCTGATGGATTCGCTGACCCGTTTTGCCCAGGCCCAGCGGGAAATCGCCCTGGCCATTGGCGAGCCGCCGGCCACCAAGGGTTATCCACCTTCAGTGTTCGCCAAGCTGCCGAAGCTGGTGGAACGTGCCGGTAACGCAGAGAAGGGCGGTGGTTCGATCACGGCGTTTTATACCGTGCTGTCTGAGGGTGACGACCAGCAAGACCCCATTGCCGACTCCGCTCGGGGTGTGCTCGATGGTCACATTGTGCTGTCCAGACGCTTGGCCGAAGAGGGACATTACCCAGCCATCGATATCGAAGCGTCCATCAGCCGGGTGATGCCGTCGGTCATCAGTGCCGAACACATGAAGCGTGCCCAACAGTTCAAGCAATACTGGTCGCGCTACCAGCAAAGCCGCGACCTGATCAGCGTCGGTGCCTACGTGCCCGGCGGTGACCGGGAAACCGACACCGCCATCAATCTCTATCCGGCCATGGCCGTTTACCTGCGCCAGAGCCTGAACGACAACATCGGCATGGGCGCCAGCGAAGCGCACCTGCAGAGTATTTTCACCCCGGTCGCCGGCGGCTAACCGGCCATGGCCACGAGTCGTGCGGCGCGCCTGGCGCCGGTGGTGGACATGGCGGAAAAAGCCGAGAAAACCGCTGTCCAGCGGCTGGCCTATTTCCAGGGGCAGGTCAAAGTGGCCGAGAGCAAACTGGCCGACCTGGAGAACTTCCGCCTCGAATATCAAGAACAATGGATTACCCGTGGCAGCCATGGCGTTTCCGGGCAATGGTTGCTGGGGTACCAAGGGTTTCTTGCGCAGTTGGGCACGGCTATCGACCAGCAACGCCAGAGTCTGAATTGGCACCAGAACAACCTGGAAAAGGCCCGCCAGAGCTGGCAAGAAGCTTTCGCTCGGGTCGAAGGGCTGCGCAAACTGGTGCAGCGCTATATCGATGAGGCGCGGCAATTGGAGGACAAGCGCGAGCAAAAGCTGCTGGATGAGTTGTCCCAGCGTTTGCCGCGTCAGGATCCGTACTAGTCATGCAGCCAGATTTTTGTCGGATGATTGCTCCAAAACCTTGCTCGTACCTCTACCAGGTGCTAAACCTTGTACACGTATGTCCATGACAAGGAAGCCAACTATGTCAGTTGTTACCGAAGTATCCGAACATGGGAAAAAACTGACGATTTCGGTCGAGGGTCGATTCGATTTCGGACGGCACCAGGAGTTTCGTGAGTCTTACGAGAGACTCAATACGATACCCGACTCCATCGTGGTGGACTTGAAGAAAGCCACTTATCTCGACAGTTCTGCCTTGGGCATGCTCTTGCTATTGCGTGACTATGCCGGTGGCGACGAGTCAGATATCCGGGTTGTCAACAGCAGCAGTGACGTGAAGAAAATCCTCGCGATCTCCAACTTCGACAAGCTGTTCGACATCAGTTGATCGCTATGCAACCGCCGGAGCCGCTGACCGTCCTGATTGCCGAGGACAGCGCCGCTGATCGCCTCCTGCTGTCAACCATCGTTCGTCGCCAGGGTCATCAGGTCCTGACTGCCGCTGACGGTGCCGAGGCAGTCGAGGTTTATCGCCAGCAGCGTCCGCACCTGGTGCTGATGGACGCCATGATGCCGGTGATGGACGGTTTTGAAGCCGCGCAGCAGATCAAGCAATTGGCCGGTGAGCAACTGGTCCCGATCATTTTTCTGACGTCACTGACCGAAAGCGAAGCCCTGGCCCGTTGCCTGGAGGCTGGCGGTGACGATTTCCTGGCCAAACCCTATAACCAGGTGATCCTGGCCGCCAAGATCAAGGCCATGGACCGCTTGCGTCGGTTGCAGGCCACCGTCGTGGAACAGCGTGACCAGATCGCCCGGCACCATGACTACCTGCTCAACGAGCAGCGGGTCGCCAAGGCCGTGTTCGACAAAATCGCCCATTCCGGTTGCCTGAGCGCGCCGAACATCCGTTACCTGCAATCGCCCTATGCCTTGTTCAACGGCGATTTGCTGCTGGCGGCTTTCAATCCGGCCGGCGACATGCACGTCCTGCTGGGGGATTTCACTGGACACGGTCTGCCGGCGGCGGTCGGCGCGATGCCGCTGGCGGAAGTGTTCTATGGGATGACGGCCAAAGGCTACGGCCTGGCGCAGATCCTGCGGGAGATGAATGCCAAGCTCAAACGCATCCTGCCGGTGGATATGTTCTGTTGCGCGACGCTGTTGTGCCTGAGCTTCGAGCGCTGCACGGTGGAAATCTGGAACGGCGGCATGCCCGATGGTTATCTGCATGACAGCCTCACCGGCATGCGCACGCCATTGCCGGCGCGCCACCTGCCGTTGGGCGTGCTCAAGCCGCAGTTATTCGATGACCGCACCGAGGTGCACCCCATGTCTCTGGGTGACCGGGTATTCCTGCTATCCGATGGCGTGATCGAAACCAGCGACGACAACGACCAGCCGTTTGGCGTGGAGGGGTTGCAGCAGGTGTTCGCGGCCAACCGTGAGCCTGACCGTCTTTTCGAGGATATCCAGCAGGCGCTGCGAGACTTTCGTGGCGAGTCACGGGACGACTTCAGCATGGTGGAAGTGCGTCTGGTCGCGCCAGGGCAACTCAACCCGCCGCCGCCGGTCTATTCCGATAGTGGTCAGTCCAGCCCGCTGGACTGGTCGGTGAGCTTCGAGTTTCGAGCGCAGACCCTCAAACGGTTCAACCCCATGCCCTACCTGTTGCAGTTGCTGCTTGAGGTTCATGGGCTCAGGGCCCAGAGTGGGGCGCTGTACAGCGTAATGTCGGAGCTTTATTCCAATGCGCTGGAGCATGGTGTGCTGGGGCTCGATTCAAGCATCAAGCATGACGCGTCGGGTTTCGCGCGTTACTACAGCGAGCGCAACACGCGCCTGGAGGAGCTGAGTGATGGTCACGTGCGAGTACACTTGCATGTCACGCCTCATGGCGACGGTGGCCGCCTGGCAATTGAAGTCGAAGACAGCGGCGAGGGTTTCGATGTTGCCAAGGTGTTGGCACGACCACTGGACAGCGATCGGTTGTCGGGGCGCGGCGTGAGCCTGGTACGCCAGTTGAGCCATCAGGCCTGCTGGTCCGACGATGGTCGTAGTGCGCGCGTGGAGTTTTTCTGGGAGGCTCTGGCATAATCGGGGCCATTCTTGATCAGGGAGCGAACAAGTGAGTGAGATTCATCTGGACCGCGATGTGCTTAGCACATTGAAGGAAGTCATGGAGGATGGGTATCTGGAGTTGCTGGATACTTTTCTCAACGATTCCGAAGCACGCCTGCGTGTGCTGCATGAAGCCCGGGACGCTGAAAAACTGAGCGCCACGGCCCATAGCTTCAAGGGCAGCAGCAGTAATATGGGCGCGATCCGTTTGGCCGAGCTGTGTGCAGAGTTGGAGCAGCGCGCCAAGCAGCCGTCATTGGGCGGCATCGAGAAACTGGTCAGCGAAATCGACAGCGAGTTTGCTCATGTTCGAAATCTTTGCAGGGAAGAGCGTGAAGGCTTCCACTGCTGAGAATTCATCGCTTTTCATCCGTTGGCCCGCCCCTTGCATTGCCTTCTCTCGACTGGACCTATGATTCCAGTGCAGCGGAGATCCTTTTATGCCCGTCACGCCCAATTCATTGCTTCAGGCCACTGCCCAGGCCAAGCCCCAGGCCACCGTCAATTCACCGGCAGCGGCCCCGGACCTCGGGAATAAAGCCTCCAACTTCGCGCAGGTCTTCGCCCAGCAGGCGCCCGTCAAATCGTCGGCGGCCCCTGAGCCAGCGATTAAACCGATGCGTGACAAGACTTCCGATACCCCTGTCAAAAAGGACGACGGCAACGAAACCGCTGCCGCCTCGGAACCGACGGTTGCCGATAGCGGCAAACCCTTGCCCGCCGACAAACCTGCCACTGCCGACGACAAGACCGCCAGTGACAACAGCGACGACAGCGACGACGCAGCTCAAACCCCGGTCGCGGAGGCTGCCCCTGCCGACCCGACACTTGATCCTGCGTTGTTGCCCGAGGTGGTCGCGCCGGTCGCTGCCCCCGAGCCGGCCCCGGCGCCGGTGGTGGTTGCCCCTGATACCCAGGTAACGTCCCTGGTGGCGGCTGCGGTCGCGCCGTTGACGCCAGCTGCCGCCCCCGCGGTCGATCCAGGGTTCGATCCGCAGGCCGATCCGCTCGACGCATTGCCGGCCTTGCGCTTGGCGATGGAGCAGAGCGGTCATGTTTCCGCTTCCAGCCAGGCGCAGTCCAAAAACGCTGCGTCAGCCTCGCTCGACGGTGAGCCAACCTCGGCCCAGACCTTCGCCGCCGGCATGGCGAGCATGCTCACTGTGCAAGCTGATCAGAACAGCACCGACCTCGGCAGCCAGGGCGGTGATAAAGCGTTCAGCGGCTTGATCAGCGACGGCCTCAAGGACCTTACCGCGGCTTCCAGTGATACCCGCGTGGACGATTTCGCCAACCGCCTGGCGGCACTGACCCAGGCTGCCACGCCAAAAACCGCTAACGCGGTGCCGGTCAACCAACCTATCGCGATGAATCAGAGTGGTTGGACCGAAGAAGTGGTCAACCGGGTGATGTACCTGTCCAGTGTCAATCTCAAGGCGGCCGACATCCAGTTGCAGCCCGCCGAACTTGGGCGCCTGGATATCCGGGTGAACATGGTTCCAGACCAGCAGACCCAGGTCACGTTCATGAGCGCCCATCCCGGCGTTCGCGAAGCCCTGGAAGGCCAGATGCATCGCCTGCGGGACAGTTTTGCCCAGCAGGGCATGGGCCAGGTCGACGTCAATGTGTCCGATCAGTCTCGCGGTTCGCAGAACTCGGAGCAACAAGCGCAGCAGCAGGCCCAGGCCGGACGTACCACGTCGGGCGGTGGGCGAGTGGACTCGGTGGAGGAAAGCCTGCCGGCCAGCGTCGCTGAAGTGGCGGCCAGTACCACCAGCGTCATTGGTTCCAGCGCGGTCGACTACTACGCCTGATCCAATGATGTCCCCTCCTGTGGGAGCGGGCTTGCTCGCGAAGCGGTATGTCGGTCGACAGTATTGTCAACTGACACTCCGCTTCGCGAGCAAGCCCGCTCCCACATTGGTTTATGGCGTTCTAGAGATTGCATCTGACCCCGTCCTTCCTCTTCTGGCATAACACTTGCTCCAGCCTTGCCGTGCAACAGTGAAAACCCCGATTAGTGACGGATTATTGGCATGGCGAAGAGTGAAGCAGCAGCTGTAAAAGACCCTGCAACCAAAGGCAAACTCAAGCTGATCATCGTGATCGTGGTGGGCTTGCTCCTGGCGATCGGTGTGTCCGTGGGGGCGACCTGGTATTTCATGCACAGCGCTCAAAGCAAGCCAGCGGCGGCGGTCGAAGCGGCGCCGGTGGGCAAACAGCCGGCGATTTTCGAACCAATGGCGCCGGCCTTCGTGGCCAACTACACCCAGAATGGTCGCCAACGCTACATGCAGGTGAGCATCACCTTGTTGGGCCGCAACCAGGCTGACCTGGAGGCGCTGCGGGTGCACATGCCGCTGATCCGCAATAACCTGGTGATGCTGTTTTCCGGACAGAATTTCGACACCCTGGCCACTCCGGTCGGCCAGGAAATGCTGCGTCAGAAAGCTACGGCCAGCGTGCAGGAAGTGGCTCAGAAAGAGCTCGGCAAAGTGGTGATCGAACAGTTGCTTTTCACTAACTTCGTATTGCAGTAGGAACACGACATGGCCGTGCAGGACCTGTTGTCCCAGGACGAAATCGACGCGCTGTTGCATGGTGTCGACGATGGCCTGGTGCAAACCGAAAACGCTGCTGAACCGGGCAGCGTCAAAAGCTACGACCTGACCAGCCAGGATCGCATCGTTCGCGGACGGATGCCGACCCTGGAAATGATCAACGAGCGTTTCGCCCGGTACACCCGCATCAGCATGTTCAACATGCTGCGCCGCTCGGCCGATGTGGCCGTGGGAGGCGTGCAGGTGATGAAGTTCGGTGAGTACGTACACTCGCTGTACGTGCCTACCAGCCTCAACCTGGTGAAGATCAAGCCGCTGCGCGGTACGGCGCTGTTCATCCTCGACGCCAAGCTGGTGTTCAAGCTGGTGGATAACTTTTTTGGCGGCGACGGTCGTCACGCCAAGATCGAAGGGCGGGAATTCACCCCGACCGAGTTGCGAGTGGTACGCATGGTGCTGGAACAGGCCTTTGTCGATTTGAAGGAGGCCTGGCAGGCGATCATGGAAGTGAACTTCGAGTACATCAACTCGGAAGTGAACCCGGCCATGGCCAACATCGTCGGCCCAAGCGAAGCCATTGTGGTCTCGACTTTCCATATTGAACTCGACGGTGGTGGCGGCGACCTGCACGTGACCATGCCGTACTCGATGATCGAACCGGTGCGCGAAATGCTCGACGCCGGTTTCCAGTCGGACCTCGACGACCAGGACGAGCGCTGGATCAACGCTTTGCGCCAGGACGTGCTGGATGTCGACGTGCCGATCGGCGCGACGGTCGCCCGGCGCCAGCTGCGCCTGCGAGACATTCTGCACATGCAGCCGGGTGACATCATCCCCGTGGAAATGCCTGAAGACATGATCATGCGCGCCAATGGCGTGCCGGCCTTCAAGGTCAAGATGGGCTCTCACAAAGGCAACCTGGCGTTGCAGGTGATAGAGCCGATCGAACGCCGCTGAGCGGTGTCGAACTCCTTAAGTTTGTAACGGATTTTACGTTTTCAACTGATTTTTGCCCGCCGAGGACACATGATGGCTGACGATATGAATACCCAGGATGACCAGGCGCTGGCCGACGAATGGGCCGCGGCCCTGGAAGAAACCGGCGATGCCGGGCAGGCAGACATCGACGCCTTGCTGGCGGCCGATACCGGCGCCCACGCCTCCAGCCGCCTGCAGATGGAAGAGTTTGGCAGCGTGCCCAAGAGTCATGAGCCGGTGACGCTCGATGGCCCCAACCTGGATGTGATCCTTGACATCCCGGTGTCGATTTCCATGGAAGTGGGCAGCACCGACATCAACATTCGCAACCTGCTGCAGCTCAACCAGGGTTCTGTGATCGAACTGGATCGCCTGGCTGGTGAGCCACTGGACGTGTTGGTCAATGGCACCCTGATCGCCCATGGCGAAGTGGTGGTGGTCAACGAGAAGTTCGGCATCCGCCTGACGGACGTGATCAGCCCGAGCGAACGCATCAAGAAGCTGCGCTGAGTGAAAAGTTTCTTCGCAGCAGCCTTGATGCTGCCGTTCAGTGTGCTGGCGGCCGAACCGGTTGCCACTGCGGCCGTTGCGTCGGCAACAGGCAGTGGGATGGCCGGGCAATTGGCGCAACTGGTGCTGGGCCTGCTGCTGGTACTGGGCTTGATCTTCTTCCTGGCCTGGCTATTGCGGCGCGTGCAACAGGCGGGGCCGGCCGGCAAAGGGCAGGTCATCGACATCGTCGGTTCCCGCGCGCTTGGCCCGCGAGACCGGCTGGTGCTGGTGCAGGTCGGTAACGAGCAGATCCTGCTGGGCTTGAGCCCGGGCACCATTACTGCGTTGCACGTCCTCAAGGAACCGGTGCAGATATCCTCTACAGAGCAGGTCGCCCCCGAATTTGCCCAGCGCCTCATGGAACTGCTGGGTAAAGATCAGAAGGATAAAAAGTAATGCCGTTGCGCATTCTGTTGGCGTTGGCCCTGATGCTGGCCGCGCCGTTGGCGTTCGCCGCCGACCCACTGTCGATCCCGGCGATTACCCTGGGCACCAACGCCGAAGGGGCACAGGAATACTCGGTCAGCCTGCAGATCCTGCTGATCATGACTGCGCTGAGTTTCATCCCGGCGTTTGTCATGCTGATGACCAGCTTCACTCGGATCATCATTGTCTTTTCGATCCTGCGCCAAGCCCTGGGTCTGCAACAGACGCCGTCGAACCAGATCCTCACCGGCATGGCGCTGTTTCTGACCATGTTCATCATGGCTCCGGTGTTCGACCGGGTGAACCAGGATGCGCTGCAACCTTACCTGGCGGAAAAACTCACCGCCCAGGATGCCGTGGCCAAGGCCGAGGTGCCGATCAAGGATTTCATGCTGGCCCAGACCCGCAGCAGCGATCTGGAGCTGTTCATGCGCTTGTCCAAGCGCACTGACATCGCCAGCCCCGATCAGGCGCCCTTGACCATCCTGGTGCCGGCGTTCGTGACATCCGAGCTGAAAACCGCGTTCCAGATCGGCTTCATGATTTTCATCCCGTTCCTGATCATCGACCTGGTGGTCGCCAGTATCCTGATGGCTATGGGCATGATGATGCTGTCGCCGCTGATCATCTCCCTGCCGTTCAAGATCATGTTGTTCGTGCTGGTGGATGGCTGGGCGCTGATCATTGGTACCCTCGCGGGCAGTTTCGGCGGTGTTTAGACCATTTGTGCGGGTAGGACGATATGACGCCTGAAGTAGCGGTAGACCTGTTCCGCGAAGCGCTCTGGCTGACGACCATGATGGTCGCCATCCTGGTGATCCCCAGCCTGTTGGTGGGGTTGCTGGTGGCCATGTTTCAGGCCGCGACCCAGATCAACGAGCAGACCTTGAGCTTCCTGCCGCGCCTGCTGGTGATGCTGGTCACGCTGATCGTTGCCGGTCCCTGGCTGGTGCAGACCTTCATGGAATACATCCTGCAGTTGTACGGCAGTATTCCGCAGTTGATCGGTTGACCTGATGTCGATGCTCGCGCTGACGGACACCCAGATCAGTACCTGGGTGGCGTCGTTCATACTGCCGCTGTTTCGCGTCACCGCGGTGCTGATGAGCATGCCGGTCTTTGGCACGACCCTGGTGCCGACCCGTGTGCGACTGTATTTCGCCCTGGCTATCACGGTGGTCATCGTGCCTGGGTTGCCGCCGATGCCGCCCGTCAATGCCTTGGATCTCAGTGCCCTGATGCTCATCGCCGAACAGATTCTTATCGGCGTCTTGATGGGCTTTTCGCTGCAGTTGTTTTTCCAGGCGTTCGTAGTGGCGGGGCAGATCATTTCGATCCAGATGGGCATGGCTTTCGCGTCGATGGTCGACCCCACCAACGGCGTGACGACGGCGGTGATCGGGCAATTCCTGACCATGTTGGTGACCCTGCTGTTCCTGGCTATGAACGGGCATCTGGTGGTGTTCGAGGTGTTGACCGAGAGCTTCACTACCTTGCCGGTTGGCAGCGCCTTGCTGGTCAATCATTTCTGGGAGATCGCCGGCAAGCTCGGCTGGGTCCTGGGCGCGGCGATGGTGCTGGTATTGCCGGCGATCACCGCCCTGCTGGTGGTCAACATTGCCTTTGGCGTGATGACCCGGGCGGCACCGCAACTGAACATTTTCTCCATCGGTTTCCCGCTGATCCTCACGCTGGGCATGGTGATTTTCTGGATCAGCCTGGGGGATATCCTCAACCAGTACCAGCCGCTGGCCACCCAGGCCTTGCAACTGCTACGCGACATGGCACAGGCGCGCTGAACCATGGCCGAGAGCGAGAGTGGTCAGGACAAGACAGAAGACCCCACGGAAAAGCGCAAGAAAGAATCCCGGGAAAAGGGCGAGACTGCCCGCTCCAAGGAACTCAATACGCTGGCAGTGATGCTGGCCGGGGCGGGTGGGTTGCTGATCTACGGTGGCGGGCTGGCCCTGGATCTGCTGGAAATCATGCGTCTGAATTTTTCCCTGCCCCGCGAGGTGCTGCTGACGCCGGGCTCCATGGTTCAGTATCTGTTGCATTCGGGCAAGATCGCGCTTGCAGCGATGCAACCGGTGCTGATCTTCTTGTTGTTTGCCGCTTTTATCGGCCCGATTTCCCTGGGCGGCTGGTTGTTCGCTGCCGGTAGCCTGGCCCCCAAATTCAGTCGGATGAATCCGGCGGCTGGTCTCAAGCGCATGTTTTCTACCACCGCGCTGATGGAGCTGCTCAAGGCCTTTGGGAAATTCCTGCTGGTGCTGTTTGTAGCGCTCACCGTGTTGCAGTCCGATATCGACGACCTGCTGCGCATCGCCCATGAGCCGCTTGAGCAAGCCATCATCCACAGCGTGCAACTGGTGGGCTGGAGCACATTGTGGATAGCTTGCGGCCTGATCCTGATCGCCGCCATCGACGTGCCGATCCAGCTGTATCAGAGCAAGCAGAAGCTGATGATGACCAAGCAGGAAGTACGCGACGAGCATAAGGATTCGGAGGGTAAGCCAGAGGTCAAGCAGCGGATTCGCCAGTTGCAGCGCGAGGTGTCCCAGCGGCGGATGATGGCGGCTATCCCCGATGCCGATGTGGTCATCACCAACCCGACGCATTATGCCGTCGCCCTCAAATACGACCCCGACAAAGGCAACGCTCCGGTGTTGCTGGCCAAGGGCAGTGACTTCCTGGCGCTGAAGATTCGTGAAATCGCCGTGGCCAATGAGGTGATGCTGCTCGAATCCCCGGCGTTGGCGCGGTCGATCTACTACTCCACTGAACTCGACCAGGAAATCCCTGGAGGCTTGTACCTGGCTGTGGCTCAGGTGCTGGCGTATGTCTACCAGATCCGCCAACACCGCGCGGGTAAAGGCAAGCGTCCAGAGCCGCTCAAGGACTTGCCGATTCCGCCGGATTTGCGGCGGGATTCCTGATTTATAAGTTCCGACATACGTCGTTTCTTAAAAAAGCTGAAAACTCGGTGGCCGAAAAAATCGGTTATTTTGAAGTGCTCCTGATTCTGTATAGTATTTCGTAATATTCATTTAAATAGGCGGTGGTCCCAGTCTTTGTTATATATGGTAGGGATTTAACCGAACTCGGAGCGACCCCCTGCAAGTTTCCATCGTTTGCAGTTTTCAATAACTTGTTGTAAAAATCCGATATTTTATATTTTTCCAGAGTGGTGTCAGGCTGGAGAGCTAATAGTACTCTATTAGATTCTAAATGGTTTAAAAAATTTATAAGGGAGCGCTGCTTAAGTGTTGACATGTCGAATGCTAGCTCATTCATTCTGTTAAATTTAGAAAAATTCGACATCTCTGAAAGGGCAAGCTCCTGAAGGGTCGTATTTTTGGGGGCTGGCTTCCAGTAAGAGATTGTGTCAGCTACCAATAAAGTTTTAGTGATGCCATTAGAGACTCTGTATTTTGATCGGGTCATAGTAATAGTGGAGGTTCCTTCAGTTCCCTTTTTCGCAAAGGCTTTGACTGTCGTGTATTCAAAGGTGGAGCGTGATGCCGGCTGACGAGGGCTGCCTGAACGCGAAAATATGCGTTGAAAAAATTTTAAAAAAATACTTGTCGTCCCGTTCGGGTCGCTCCTGTTTATTGGGTCGCCTGAGCAATATGCGTAGGTATTCAATCCACCCTCGCCAAACGGGCTTAATTTATCCGGACTGCTAAAGCGCATCAAAACCGGATTGAATGCCCGATGACCATTCCCCAACAAATAATGCCCCGTCACCGGGTCAGGTCTTTCGCCATTGAAGCCGAGCAGGCCCAGTAAACCGTCGCCGGTAGGATGATGGCCATAGGGCGAATAGGCGAAGGATTGCGATTCGTTAGGGGCGATGGCATGCAAGACCGAGCGTTGTTGATCGGTCGCCAACAACGTCGCCTTCCTTTCACCGGCCTGGGTTTCAGCCTGGCCCAGCAGTTGGTCGTCGTGTTGGAAAAATGACCGGTTGACGACGCCATCAATCTCGGTGGCCAGGCGTGATTTGCAGTAAAACCGCTGGATCGGGGCGTAGGCCTCCACGGCATGGCCCGTGAGGCGATCCAACGGATCGTAGCGGTAGCTGCAAAGGGGAATGGTTGGCATGACTACGCCCTATGGCGATGAGGAATGTCATTATCGAGATTCGGACTGGGGAGGGTAACTAGCAGAATTGTTAGTGTTTCTTGTTCCATATCCATCGTCCGACAGAACTTTTGTTTTGTTTCAAGCAGCCTACGCCCACCAGAGCCGCTCAAGGACCTGCCGATTCCGCCGGATTTGCGGCGCGATTCCTAATAGTCTCTAAGTGCATATCGGCGAATGTATTGCAGTCTCTTTTCCATTGCTCTTCCAGCACTTTCCAGCATGGCGCGAGTAAATGCTTCGTTATTACGTCCTGACAATATCTTGCTATGGGCTTGTAAATGAAAAAAAGCTATCGAGTCATCAAAAAAATCGGTGCGTAAATTTTGTGTGCCGGATTCGTTGAGGGCTGTAAGAGCTCTATCGGGATTTGGTATTCCGTGCTTATCAAAAGGGATGCCTGCTTTTTGGTGCGCAAAATACGCTTCGGTAGCTGCTTGTTTACTTTCAGGAAAAGTGAATGGTTTTTTAAGGTCGTCGTTGCTAGGGATGGCACGTTTCAATAGTTTGATTTCAGAAAGTAAATCCTGTTGTTCTTGAAAGATTTTTTCTTTAATGGTTTGGATTTGCTCTACCGTTGGATTCTTTGTTTTGATTATTTTGGTTTGTATCTTTCTTAGGGCATTTATTTTTAAATATTTGGGGGCTAGCGTGGAGATGAATTTAACTGGGACATGTCCTTGTGGGTCGCCATGGTTGATAGGATCGCCCATGCAATATGCATAAGAATTTAATCCACCCTCGCCAAACGGACTCAAACTATCCGGACTATTAAATCGCATCAACACCGGATTGAACGCTCGATAACCATTCCCCAACAAATAATGCCCCGTCACCGGGTCAGGTCTTTCGCCATTGAAGCCGAGCAGGCCCAGTAAACCGTCGCCGGTAGGATGATGGCCATAGGGCGAATAGGCGAAGGATTGCGATTCGTCGGCGGCTAGCGCCTGTAACACCGAACGTTGTTGGTCGCTCGCCACCAGCGTTGCCTGACTTATGTTGCCCTGGGTTTCAGTCAGGGCCAGCAGTTGTTCGTCGTGCTGAACGATTGATCGGTTGATGGCACCTTCGATTTCCGTCGCCAGGCGGGATTTGCAATAAAATCGCTGGACAGGCGCTTGAGTCGTCATGGCGTGGCTGGTGAGGCGATCCAGTGGGTCATAGCGGTAAGTGCAGAGGCGCGTGGCTGACATGACCGACGCTCCGTTCGGGTGAGGTTCCGTGGGATTATCGAAGTTCGAACGCAGAGGGGGAACTAGCAGAACTGTTAGGTTTGCCTGGAAAGCGACAGACCCCGTGGCGAGGGAGCTTGCTCCCGCTCGGTTGCGTAGCGACCGGCATAACACAGGGGCTCCGGTGTGTCTGATGCTCCGCATTCGGCTGGTTTCGGGGCCGCTACGCGGCCCAGCGGGAGCAAGCTCCCTCGCCACAGGTTCGTCGTTTGCCTTAAGTGGACAGCATTATCTATGGGAGTGAGCCTGCTCGCGATTGTGGTGATCCAGTCGATACAAATGTTGACTGACAAATCGCTATCGCGAGCAAGCTCGCCCACAGGTCAGCGTCCCTTCACCCCCCTCTATTTCAGCCGTCGACAAAAGTTGGAAGGCTTCTTGCAATACCCCCCCTGCGCCCCCTCCGGGCGTCAAAAGTTTGCTTCACAGAACGGGGATTATTGGTGGATCGCTCTCAGTTACTCAGCACCGCGCGCAGCAATGTAGCCGACCTCAGTCGCGGCAATCTGGGTGTGCCGATCCTGCTGCTGGTCATGCTTGCCATGATGATGCTGCCGGTACCGCCGTTCCTGCTCGACGTGTTCTTCACGTTCAACATCGCCCTGTCGATCGTGGTGTTGCTGGTGTGCGTGTATGCCCTGCGGCCGCTGGATTTCGCGGTGTTCCCGACCATTCTGCTGGTGGCGACCTTGATGCGCCTGGCGTTGAACGTGGCATCGACCCGGGTGGTGATGCTCCACGGTCAGGAAGGCCACGCCGCCGCCGGTAAGGTGATCCAGGCCTTCGGTGAGGTGGTGATCGGCGGTAACTACGTGGTTGGTATCGTGGTCTTCGCCATCTTGATGATCATCAACTTCGTCGTGGTGACCAAGGGCGCCGGGCGGATTTCCGAGGTGAGCGCGCGTTTCACCCTCGATGCGATGCCCGGCAAGCAAATGGCGATCGACGCCGACCTCAACGCCGGCCTGATCGACCAGAGCCAGGCCAAGCTGCGTCGCCTGGAAGTGGCCCAGGAAGCCGAGTTCTACGGTTCCATGGACGGTGCCAGCAAATTCGTGCGCGGTGACGCCATCGCCGGCCTGCTGATTCTGTTCATCAACCTGATCGGCGGCATGGCGGTCGGTATCTTCCAGCACAACATGACCTTCGCCGACGCCGGCAAGGTTTACGCCTTGCTGACCATCGGTGACGGTTTGGTGGCGCAATTGCCATCACTGTTGTTATCCACAGCCGCGGCGATCATGGTGACTCGTGCTTCCGGTTCCGAGGACATGGGCAAGCAGATCGGTCGGCAAATGTTCGCCTCGCCCAAGGCGCTGGCCGTGGCCGCTGGCCTGATGGCGGTGATGGGCCTGGTGCCGGGGATGCCTCACGTTTCCTTCCTGAGCATGGCAGCCATGGCCGCGGGTGCTGCCTACCTGTTCTGGAAGAAGCAGAACGTGCAGAAGGTCCAGGCCCTGCAAGAGGTCAAGCGCCAGCAGGAGTTGCTGCCATCGCCGGCCCGCGCCATGGAAACCAAGGAGCTGGGCTGGGACGACGTGACACCGATCGACATGATCGGCCTGGAAGTCGGTTATCGCCTGATTCCGTTGGTCGACCGCAACCAGGGTGGTCAGTTGCTGGCGCGGATCAAGGGCGTGCGCAAGAAGTTGTCCCAGGACCTGGGCTTCCTGATGCCCACCGTGCATATCCGCGACAACCTCGACCTGGCGCCGAGCGCCTACCGCTTGACGCTGATGGGGGTGATCCTGGCCGAAGCCGAGATCTACCCCGACCGCGAATTGGCGATCAACCCCGGGCAGGTCTACGGCTCGCTCAACGGCATTACCGCCAAGGATCCGGCTTTTGGTCTGGAAGCGGTGTGGATCGAAATCAGCCAGCGGGCCCAGGCTCAGTCACTCGGCTACACCGTGGTGGACGCCAGTACCGTGGTCGCGACCCACTTGAACCAGATCCTGTACAAGCACTCCAGCGAGCTGATCGGCCACGAAGAAGTCCAGCAACTCCTGCAAGTACTGGCCAAAGGCTCGCCGAAGCTGGCCGAAGAGCTGGTGCCGGGCGTGGTTTCGCTGTCGCAATTGCTCAAGGTGTTGCAGGCGCTGTTGGCCGAACAAGTGCCGGTGCGCGACATTCGCAGCATTGCCGAGGCTATCGCCAACAACGCGTCCAAGAGTCAAGATACCGCCGCCCTGGTGGCTGCGGTTCGGGTCGGCGTATCCCGCGCAATCGTCCAAAGCATTGTAGGCACTGAGTCTGAGCTGCCTGTGATCACTCTGGAACCAAGGTTGGAACAGATATTGCTCAATAGTCTGCAGAAGGCAGGACAAGGCTCGGAAGAGGGTGTTCTGCTGGAGCCAAGCATGGCCGAGAAGCTGCAGCGTTCGCTGATCGATGCAGCCCAGCGGCAAGAGATGCAAGGCCAACCGGTGATCCTGCTGGTGGCCGGTCCGATTCGCGCGATGCTCTCGCGATTCGGGCGCCTCGCGGTCCCGGGGCTGCATGTGCTGGCGTACCAGGAAATACCGGACAACAAGCAAGTGACCATCGTTGCGACAGTAGGGCCCAACGGCTGAGGTAGTGGTTTATGCAAGTGAAGCGTTTTTTCGCCGCCGATATGCGTCAGGCCATGAAGCTGGTTCGTGACGAGCTGGGCGCTGAAGCAGCCATCATTGGCAATCGCCGGATCGCTGGCGGTGTCGAGTTGACGGCTGCCCTGGATTACAAGTTGTCGGCGCTGGCCCCACGCGTTCCGAACATGGAACTCGAGGATGAGCTGCGCAAGACCCAGTCGCGCATCGCCAGCGCCCAGGCCGAATTGAGCCTGCGCAGCAGCGAAGGCCAGACCAGCGCTAGCACCAATCGTCAATTGTTCGCCGGTCAGCCACTGACCGCCGGCCTGCCGTTGACCGCTGCCGAGCCACTGGTCGAACAGGTCCAGGCCGAACCGCGTCGTCCGGCCCCGGCCCCGGCCGCACCAAGCGGTGGTGTCGACCCGCGTGCCCTGGACTCGATGCGTTTTGAACTCAACAGCCTGCGCGAACTGATGGAAGTCCAGCTCGGCTCCCTGGCCTGGAACCAGCTGCAAGGCAGCCGTCCGGCCCAGGCCAACCTGTGGCGTCGCCTGCAACGCATCGGCCTGTCCGGCCCTTTGTCCCGGGACCTGCTGGCGCTGATCAACGGTATCGAAGAGCCTCGTCAGGCCTGGCGCATGTTGCTGGCGCACCTGGCGCGGATGATCGCCACGCCGGAAGTCGAGCCGCTGGAAGAGGGTGGGGTGATTGCGATGGTCGGCCCGGCCGGCATGGGCAAGACCACCACCCTGGCCAAGCTCGCGGCCCGTTATGTACTCAAGTACGGTGCCCAGAGCATCGCCCTCGTGAGCATGGACAGTTTCCGCATCGGCGCCCAGGAACAACTCAAGACCCTGGGCCGAATCCTCAATGTGTCGGTGACCCACGTGGATCCGGGGCAATCCCTGGCTCAAGCGCTGGAACCGCTGCTGCGCAAACGCGTCGTGCTGATCGATACTGCCGGCCTGCAAGCCAGTGATCCGGCCCTGCGCATGCAGCTTGAAAGCCTGGCCGGGCGCGGTATTCGGTCAAAAAATTATCTCGTGTTGGCAACCACCAGCCAAAAACAGGTTCTAACCGCCGCATACCACAGCTACAAACGCTGCGGGCTGGCTGGCTGCATCCTGACTAAGCTGGACGAAACGGCAAGCCTGGGCGAGGTGTTGAGCCTGGCGATCGGTCATGAGCTACCGGTGGCTTACCTGACCGACGGGCCGCGGATCCCGGATGATTTGCATCTGCCGCGCCGTCATCAATTGGTCAGTCGTGCCGTGAGTGTGCAAATGCAGGAAGAACCCAGCGAAGAAGCCATGGCTGATATGTTCGCTGACATCTACCACAGCCCGACCAAGCAGGTCGGCTGAGGTAATCATGAATATTTTTTGTACCTACATCGATGGTCTGCCATGCATTGTTCCGAATGTGAACGCGCAGCCAGTAATGTGGCCTCCGTCTAAGTAAGACAAGGTAAAGAACGAACATGGGCAGCATGCATCCCGTACAGGTGATCGCGGTGACCGGCGGCAAAGGTGGCGTCGGGAAGACTAACGTGTCAGTGAACTTGTCCCTGGCTCTGGCAGAGCTTGGCCGACGGGTCATGCTGCTGGACGCCGACCTGGGCCTGGCGAACGTCGATGTGCTGCTGGGGCTAACCCCCAAGCGCACGCTGGCGGACGTGATAGAGGGCCGCTGTGAACTGCGCGACGTGCTGCTGCAGGGACCGGGCGGGATTCGTATCGTACCGGCTGCCTCCGGCACCCAGAGCATGGTTCACCTGACCCCGGCCCAGCACGCGGGCCTGATCCAGGCATTCAGCGACATCGGTGACAACCTCGATGTGCTGGTGATCGACACCGCTGCCGGTATCGGTGACTCCGTCGTCAGTTTCGTGCGCGCGGCCCAGGAAGTGTTGCTGGTGGTCTGCGACGAACCGACCTCCATCACCGACGCCTATGCCCTGATCAAACTATTGAACCGCGACTACGGCATGAACCGCTTCCGCGTCCTGGCCAACATGGCCCAGAGTCCGCAGGAAGGGCGCAACCTGTTCGCCAAGTTGACAAAGGTCACGGATCGTTTCCTGGACGTCGCCCTACAATATGTCGGCGCTGTGCCCTACGACGAAAGCGTACGCAAGGCCGTCCAGAAACAACGTGCCGTTTATGAAGCCTTTCCCCGTTCCAAATGCGCGCTGGCGTTCAAGGCTATCGCCCAGAAGGTGGATACCTGGCCACTGCCGGCCAACCCTCGTGGGCATCTGGAGTTTTTCGTCGAGCGTCTCGTGCAACAAACAGCAGGGCCCGTGTTATGACAGCCAGCGGTTACAACCATCTCTACAAAAAATCGGCACGGGACGCCCAATATGAATTGATTGAGCGTTATGCACCCCTGGTCAAGCGCATCGCCTATCACTTGCTGGCGCGGTTGCCGGCCAGTGTCCAGGTCGAGGACTTGATCCAGGCGGGCATGATCGGCCTGCTCGAAGTGTCGAACAAATACGACGCTAGCAAGGGCGCCAGTTTCGAGACGTATGCCGGTATCCGCATTCGTGGGGCGATGCTCGATGAAGTCCGCAAGGGCGATTGGGCGCCGCGTTCGGTGCACCGCAATACCCGCATGGTCAGTGACGCGATCCGCGCTATTGAAGCTAAAACCGGGCGTGACGCTAAAGATCACGAGGTTGCGGCCGAACTCCAGTTGAGTCTCGACGATTATTACGGGATTTTGAACGATACCTTGGGCAGTCGCCTGTTCAGTTTCGATGACCTGTTGCAGGACGGCGAACACGAAGGGCTGCACGAGGATAACGCGAGTGCTCACATGGAGCCGTCGCGTGACCTGGAAGATGAGCGTTTCCAGAGCGCGCTGGCGGATGCGATTGCCAATTTGCCGGAGCGTGAGCGACTGGTCTTGGCGCTGTACTACGACGAAGAGCTGAACCTCAAGGAAATCGGTGAGGTCCTGGGGGTCAGCGAATCGCGGGTCAGCCAGTTACACAGCCAGTGCGCGGCCCGTTTGCGGGGGCGTTTGGGGGAGTGGCGAGCGCGCTGACAGCTGTGTGGGAGCACTGCGAACGGGGTTGGTCTGGCATACGTCGCACCAGTCTCCATCCGTGGGGCTCCAGGCCGTTGTCGAGTGTTGTGCCGGATTGATTGAAATGGCGCGTTCAGGTGCTGGACACGTTTAAGACTGCTTGGAGGTCGAATTGGACAAGAACATGAAAATCCTCATCGTTGATGACTTCTCAACGATGCGGCGGATCATAAAAAACCTGTTGCGTGACCTTGGGTTCACCAACACGGTCGAGGCCGACGATGGCACCACTGCCATTCCGGTTCTCAACAGCGGGAGCATCGACTTTCTGGTGACTGACTGGAACATGCCCGGCATGACCGGTATCGACTTGCTGCGTCATGTGCGCGCCGACGAAAAACTCAAGCACCTTCCGGTGCTGATGGTAACTGCCGAAGCCAAGCGCGAGCAGATCATCGAAGCGGCCCAGGCCGGTGTGAACGGCTATGTGGTCAAACCCTTCACGGCCCAGGCGTTGAAAGAGAAGATCGAAAAAATCTTCGAACGCATCGGTTAACGGCGCCACGGGGGAGCTATGGACAACGAATCTTCAATGGGCGACTTCGAATCGACCCTGAAAAAACATGCCCGCGAACTGGTCGACAGCCTTGAAAAAGGCCGCTTTGGCGATGCGGTTCAAATGATCCATGAGCTCAACCAGACCCGTGACCGTGGTCTGTATCAGGAAGTGGGCAAGCTCACGCGTGAACTGCACAGCGCGATTGTCAATTTCCAGATCGACCCGAATATGCCGCAGGCCGAGGAAGTCTCGCAGATCACCGATGCCACCGAGCGTCTGGGTTATGTGGTCAAGCTGACCGAAGCTGCGGCCAACCGCACCATGGACCTGGTGGAAAGCGCAACGCCGCTGGTCAATGGCCTGAGCGACGAAGCCCAGGCCTTGAGCACCGACTGGGGTCGGTTCATGCGCCGCGAAGTAGGGGCTGAAGAGTTTCGGGAGCTGGCCCGTCGGGTCGACGGTTTCCTGACGCGCAGCAGCACCGAGAACCGCGCGGTGGCAAGCAATCTCAACGACATTCTGCTGGCTCAGGACTATCAGGACCTGACCGGTCAAGTGATCAAGCGCGTAACCCAATTGGTCACCGAAGTAGAAAGCAATTTGCTCAAACTGGTGTTGATGGCCAGCCAGGTCGACCGCTTTGCCGGCATCGAACACGACCGTGAAGCGATGCTTGCTGAAAAAGATCCACAAAAACATCTCTCGCAGGGTGAAGGTCCGCAGATTCATGCCGATAAAAGAGAAGACGTTATGTCCGGTCAGGACGATGTGGACGATTTGCTGTCCAGCCTTGGATTCTGAGTTTTAGCCCTGTTTTAGGAGCAGCCATTAATGAGCTTCGGCGCCGATGAAGAGATCCTTCAGGATTTCCTGGTTGAGGCCGGCGAGATTCTAGAGCAACTGTCTGAGCAACTGGTCGAGCTGGAAAGTCGACCCGATGATGCAGACTTGCTCAATGCAATTTTTCGCGGTTTCCACACTGTAAAAGGAGGCGCCGGCTTCCTCCAGCTCAATGAGCTGGTGGAGTGCTGCCACATTGCCGAAAACGTGTTCGACATCCTGCGCAAGGGTGAGCGCCGCGTTGATTCGGAACTGATGGACGTGGTGCTCGAAGCGCTGGATGCGGTCAACAGCATGTTCAGCGAAGTGCGCGAGCGCTCGCCGATCACCGCTGCCACCCCTGAGTTGCTCGCTGCGCTGGCACGCCTGGCCGAGCCACAATCGGCTGACGAATCCGCTCCGGTTGTCGAGACGGTCGTTGAAGAACCGGTCGCCGAGGAGTCGGGCGACATCACCGATAACGAATTTGAACAATTGCTGGACTCGCTGAACGCCGTCAAGGCTGAAGCCGCTGCCCCGCCGGCCCCCGTTGTGCCGGCCACCGAGGCAACTGCTGCTGCCAGCGATGAAATCACCGACGACGAGTTCGAGTCGTTGCTCGATCAGCTTCATGGCAAAGGCCAGTTCGCGCCCGATGCGGTCGTTCCTGCAGCGACCCCGGCCGCCCCGAAAGCGGCGGGCGACAATTCCGATATTACCGACGACGAATTCGAGGCCTTGCTCGATCAGTTGCACGGCAAGGGCACGTTTGCCGTTGAAGCGCTGGATTCAGCCATCGCTTCTGCGCCGACGCCGGCCAAGCCCACCGCTGCGGCGGCGGGCAGTGACCTGATCAGCGATCACGAATTCGAATCGCTGCTCGATGAACTGCACGGCAAAGGCAAGTTCAGTGAAGTCGGGAAGGCCACGGCTGCCCCTGCTGCTGGCACTGCCGCCACTGCTGCGCCGGCGGCCAAGGCTGCGCCAAAACCTGCGGCCAAGGCACCGGAACCGAAGGCCGAGACGCCCAAGCCGGCTGCGGCAGCTGCCCCGGCAGCAGCCCGTGCCCCGGCGGCTGCGCCAGCGGAAAAACCGGCCAGCGAAGCCGAAACCACTGTCCGGGTCGACACCGCACGCCTGGACGAGATCATGAACATGGTCGGCGAACTGGTGCTGGTGCGTAACCGTCTGGTACGCCTGGGTCTCAACAGCCAGGACGAAGCCATGTCCAAGGCTGTGTCGAACCTCGATGTGGTCACGGCGGACCTGCAGACCGCGGTCATGAAGACCCGGATGCAGCCGATCAAGAAAGTCTTCGGGCGCTTCCCGCGCCTGGTTCGTGACCTGGCTCGCCAGCTCAAGAAAGAAATCAACCTGGAACTGGTGGGCGAAGAGACCGACCTGGACAAGAACCTTGTCGAGGCCCTGGCCGACCCGCTGGTCCACTTGGTGCGCAACGCCGTCGACCACGGCATCGAGTCGCCGGAAGAGCGCGAAGCCTCGGGCAAGGTTCGCAGCGGCAAGGTGGTGCTGGCCGCCGAGCAGGAGGGCGACCACATCCTGTTGTCGATCTCCGACGACGGCAAAGGCATGGACCCGAACGTGCTGCGTTCCATCGCGGTCAAGCGCGGTGTGATGGACAAGGATGCCGCCGATCGCCTGAGCGACACCGAGTGCTACAACCTGATCTTCGCCCCGGGCTTCTCGACCAAGACCGAGATTTCCGACGTGTCCGGCCGTGGCGTGGGCATGGACGTGGTGAAGACCAAGATTTCCCAGCTCAATGGTTCGATCAACATTTACTCGACCAAGGGCCAGGGCTCGAAGATCGTCATCAAGGTCCCGTTGACCCTGGCGATCATGCCGACCTTGATGGTGATGCTGGGCAACCAGGCATTCGCCTTCCCGCTGGTCAACGTCAACGAAATCTTCCACCTCGACCTGTCGCGCACCAACGTGGTGGACGGCCAGGAAGTGGTGATCGTACGGGACAAGGCACTGCCACTGTTCTACCTCAAGCGCTGGCTGGTCAGCTCCGCCGCTCATGTGGAGCAGGGCGAAGGCCATGTGGTGATCCTTTCGGTGGGCACCCAGCGGATCGGCTTTGTCGTCGACCAGTTGGTGGGTCAGGAAGAAGTGGTCATCAAGCCATTGGGCAAGATGCTCCAGGGCACCCCGGGCATGTCCGGCGCCACCATCACCGGCGACGGCCGCATCGCGTTGATTCTCGATGTGCCAAGCATGCTCAAGCGTTACGCCGCACGGCGTATTTGATTCTGGAGGGGCGGGGCCCAGGGCCGCGCCTCGTCTAACGGAGTGTTTATGGTAGTTAAAGTCCTGGTGGTGGACGATTCGGGGTTTTTCCGCCGCCGCGTCTCGGAAATTCTTTCGGCGGACACGAGTATTCAAGTCGTCGGTACGGCGACCAACGGCAAAGAGGCAATCGATCAGGCGCTGGCGCTCAAGCCAGACGTGATCACCATGGACTACGAGATGCCGATGATGGATGGCATCACGGCTGTGCGGCATATCATGCAGCGCTGCCCGACTCCCGTATTGATGTTCTCCTCCCTGACCCATGAAGGCGCGCGGGTGACCCTCGATGCGCTGGACGCCGGGGCGGTGGATTTCCTGCCGAAGAATTTCGAAGACATCTCGCGCAACCCCGACAAGGTCCGGCAGTTGCTGTGCGAGAAGGTCCATAGCATTTCCCGCAGCAACCGGCGTGCCGGCGCCTACAGCGCGCCAGCGCCTGCGGTTGCACCGAGCCCTGCGCCTGCCCCGGCATCGTCGGGCGGCTTCAATCCGCCTCCGGTGCGCAGCAGTGCCCCGGCGCCCGCACCTGCTCGTCCGGCGCCCGCCAGCCCGACGTCGCCGGCACCCAAGCGCAAGGCCTACAAGCTCGTTGCCATTGGTACGTCCACCGGTGGCCCGGTGGCGCTGCAACGGGTCCTGACCCAGTTGCCGGCCAACTTCCCGGCCCCCATCGTGCTGATCCAACATATGCCTGCGGCCTTCACCAAGGCTTTCGCCGAGCGCCTGGACAAGCTGTGCAATATCAGCGTCAAGGAAGCCGAGGATGGCGACATCCTGCGTCCGGGCCTGGCATTGCTGGCCCCGGGTGGCAAGCAGATGATGATCGATGGCCGCGGCGCGGTGAAAATCCTCCCGGGCGACGAGCGTTTGAACTACAAGCCCTGCGTGGACATCACCTTCGGTTCCGCAGCCAAGTCCTACGGTGACAAAGTTCTGGCGGTGGTCCTCACCGGCATGGGCGCCGACGGTCGTGAAGGCGCGCGCCTGCTCAAGCAGGGCGGCAGTGCGATCTGGGCCCAGGACGAAGCCAGTTGCGTGATCTATGGCATGCCGATGGCCATCGTGAAGGCGGATCTTGCCGACGCGGTGTACGGGCTGGACGACATCGGTAGACACCTGGTCGAGGCGTGCCTGTAATGGATGTGCTCAGCCTGATCGGCATTGTCATGGCATTCGTCGCCATCATTGGTGGCAATTATCTGGAAGGCGGTCATCTGGGGGCTTTGGCCAACGGTCCGGCGGCGCTGATCGTGCTGGGTGGGACCATCGGTGCCGCGCTGTTGCAGTCGCCCATGAGCGCGTTCAAGCGTGCCATGCAGGTACTGATCTGGATCCTGTTCCCGCCTCGCGTGGACTTGGCTGGCGGCATCGACCGGGTGGTGAACTGGAGCCTGACCGCGCGCAAGGAGGGCTTGCTGGGCCTGGAAGGTGTGGCCGATGCCGAGCCCGACAGTTACTCGCGCAAGGGCCTGCAATTGCTGGTCGACGGCGCCGAGCCGGAAGCCATCCGCAGCATTCTGGAGGTGGATTTCTACACCCAGGAAAGCCGCGACATCGAAGCGGCCAAAGTTTTCGAAAGCATGGGCGGCTACGCGCCGACCATCGGCATCATCGGTGCGGTGATGGGCCTGATCCACGTGATGGGCAACCTGGCCGATCCGTCGCAACTGGGCAGCGGTATCGCCGTGGCCTTCGTTGCCACGATCTACGGGGTGGCGAGTGCCAACCTGGTGCTGTTGCCGATCGCCGCCAAGCTCAAGGCCATCGCGTTGCGTCAGTCGCGTTATCGTGAAATGTTGCTGGAGGGGATCCTGTCGATCGCCGAAGGCGAAAACCCGCGCTCCATTGAGTTGAAGCTCCAGGGCTTCATGGACTGATGGGAGACATGGAAAATGGCCCGTCGCAGGCACACTGAAGAACACGTCAACCATGAACGCTGGCTAGTCTCCTACGCCGACTTCATCACACTGTTGTTCGCCTTTTTCGTGGTCATGTATTCGATTTCGTCAATCAACGAAGGCAAATACAAAGTGATCTCCGAGGCGTTGATCGGTGTCTTTACCGACTCCGACCGCGCCCTCAAGCCCATCCCTATTGGCGATGAGCGGCCCAAGACAACCACACCGGCCAAGCCGTTGGTCAGGGATGCCGAGCAGGTCGATGCCGGTATTGCCGGCGGCAGCGATCCATTGAAGAGCATTGCCGACGACATCAGTGCGGCGTTCGGCGACCTGATCAGCTCGAACCAGATGACCGTGCGCGGCAACGAGTTGTGGGTCGAGATCGAGCTCAATTCCAGCCTGTTGTTCGGCAGCGGCGATGCCATGCCCAGCGACATGGCGTTCAACATCATCGATAAAGTGGCGGCGATCCTGAAGCCGTTCGATAACCCGATCCATGTCGAAGGCTTCACTGACGACCAGCCGATCCGTACCGCGCAGTACCCGACCAACTGGGAGCTGTCCTCGGCGCGCTCGGCGAGCATCGTGCGCATGCTCGCCATGCAGGGTGTGAACCCCGGTCGCCTGGCGTCGGTGGGCTACGGCGAGTTTCAGCCGGTGGCCAATAACGCCACGGCCGAGGGCCGTGCACGCAACCGTCGCGTGGTGTTGGTGGTGTCGCGAAACCTCGATGTGCGTCGCAGCTTGACCGGTACCGGCACGGCCAATGCAAAACCGGACGCGGCATTGAAGCGCGCTGGCACACAAACTGCACCGACCTCGGACAAGTCGCCGGGACGACAGAGTGCCGTCAATTCTCCGTCACCCGCTTTATAACCGAGCTATTTCTCGGCCGAGCCTGTTTCGGCCGGGAGGAACGATCCGAATGAGAGTCTGGGCAGTTGCCAATCAAAAAGGTGGTGTGGGCAAAACCACATCTTCCATCGCTTTAGCCGGATTGCTGGCCGAGGCGGGCAAGCGCGTGGTCATGGTCGATCTGGACCCCCACGGCTCGATGACCAGCTATTTTGGTTACGATCCCGACAGCCTGGAGCACAGCAACTACGATCTGTTCCTGCACAAGGGTGTCGTGCCCGAAGGCCTGCCGGGGCAGTTGCTGTTGTCCACCAGCGACGAGCGGATTTCCCTGCTACCGTCGAGCACCGCCCTGGCCACCCTGGAGCGGCAGTCGCCGGGGCAGAGTGGCCTGGGCCTGGTCATCGCCAAGAGTCTGGCGCAGCTGTGGCAGGATTTCGATTACGCGATCATCGACAGCCCGCCGTTGCTCGGTTTGCTGATGGTCAACGCGTTGGCGGCCAGCCAGCAACTGGTGATCCCGGTGCAGACCGAACACCTGGCGGTCAAGGGCCTGGAGCGTATGGTCAACACGCTGGCGATGGTCAACCGCTCGCGCAAGCAATCGTTGGCCTTCAACATCGTGCCGACCCTGTTCGACCGTCGCACCCAGGCGTCCCTGGGCACCCTGCGCGTGTTGCGGGACATGTACCCGGATGATATCTGGCAAGGCTACATTCCCGTCGATACTCGCTTGCGCGACGCCAGCCGCGCTGGTCTGACCCCTTCGCAATTCGACGGCAAAAGCCGTGGCGTGCTGGCCTACCGGGCGCTGCTCAAGCACCTGCTGGCCCAACAGCTTGTTTCACAGCAGGTGGCTTAAGTGACGAGGTTTCCCACAGGCATCGTGCTCGCTTGCGAGCGCTCAAGTCCTACCGCATTCATGCCGATAACCTCTTTAAGCGGCGCACTGTTTCTATGAGCCGCCCGATAAAGACAACCTCGCGTCCGCAAATGGCCTTGCAGTCCTATCTGGACGGACTGTTGCAGGAAGCGACCGAAGAACTGCCAGTGCAACCGAGCGTGATCGAGGCGTTGCCCGAGACCTTGGAAGCCGAAGGTGTGCTGGATGAATTCCAGGCGGCCGTGCTCGAAGAGCAGGCCCGTGATGCGCAGAAGTCAGTGATAGCGGCGGCGGTGGAGGCACCGTATATCAAGCCTCAGGTGGCGGTGATGGACGCGCCCGCGCCGATCCTGACGCCGGTCTCGACCGTTGCGCCATTGTTGCAGGGCTTGGTGACGCCGGTAGTGGAAGTTCACTTGCCGCCGAGCAACCCGCCGCCGCCGGTGCCGAACGATGACCGCCCGGCCTGGGCCGCCGAGCCGTTCGAGTGTTTGTTGTTTGATGTGGCCGGGTTGACCCTGGCAGTGCCGCTGGTATGCCTGGGATCGATTTATTCCCTGGCCGGGCAGGAATTGACGCCGTTGTTTGGTCAGCCGGAATGGTTCCTCGGGATCCTGCCGAGCCAGGCTGGCAACCTGAAGGTGCTGGACACCGCGCGCTGGGTGATGCCGGACCGTTATCGCGATGATTTTCGCCAGGGCCTGCAGTACGTGATTTCGGTGCAGGGTTATGAGTGGGGGTTGGCGGTGCATCAGGTCAGCCGCTCATTGCGCCTGGACCCGAACGAGATCAAGTGGCGCAGCCATAGAGGCCAACGGCCATGGTTGGCCGGTACGGTGATCGAGCACATGTGCGCCTTGCTGGACGTATCCGAGCTGGCCGAGCTTATCGCCAGCGGCGGGGCAAAACACCTGGGCGGCTCCAAGCCGGTCCAGAAACCGAAATAAGACAACCCGTGGCGCACAGCGTCGCGGGACAGAACACACGCCGCCACAGGCGGTTTTTCGAGGGGTCAGGGTATGAATGATAAGGCGTCGTCTCTCAAGGGTTCCGAAGATCCGATTTTGCAATGGGTGACCTTCAAACTCGATAACGAAACCTACGGCATCAACGTGATGCGCGTTCAGGAAGTGCTGCGCTATACCGAGATCGCTCCGGTACCGGGTGCACCCAGCTATGTGCTGGGCATCATCAACCTGCGTGGCAACGTGGTCACGGTGATCGACACTCGCCAGCGTTTTGGCCTGAGCTCCACCGAGGTCAACGACAATACCCGTATCGTGATCATCGAAGCCGACAAGCAAGTGGTCGGCATCCTCGTCGACAGCGTCGCCGAAGTGGTTTACTTGCGTCAGTCGGAAATCGAAACCGCGCCTAACGTCGGTAACGAGGAGTCGGCCAAGTTCATCCAGGGCGTCTGCAACAAGAACAACGAGTTGCTGATCCTGGTCGAACTGGAAAAAATGATGAGCGAAGAAGAGTGGTCGGAACTGGAGAGTATCTGATTGATTCTTGAGGTAGCAGTCATTGTCCTGTTCCTTTTTTGGGCAGGCACGCTGGCGATGTTTGTGGCGTACATACGCGGCCAGCGGCAGATCGCCGCTCAGCAGGCCCAGGGCGATGCGCTGCGCGATCAGCGCATCAAGGACCTGGCCAAACGCGTCGACGATTATCAGAACGGTACTGTGCGCATGGGCGAAGCGATCCACGAGCTGCGTGCCGTGGTCGCGCCGTTGCCGGACAAGCTGGCCCAACTGGAACAACGCGACCCTTCCACCCTGTCCTTCGCCCAGGCCGCCCGCCTGGTTGGCATGGGCGCCAGCGTCGACGAACTGACCCAAGCCTGCGGCTTGACCCAGGCCGAGGCGGAGTTGATGAGCAAGCTGCATAAGGGCTGATCGCCTTCGCCCAGACCCAATTGTGGGAGCGAGCTTGCTCGCGATAGCGGTGTAACAGTCAACGAAGCTGTTGAATGTGCGACCGCTATCGCGAGCAAGCTCGCTCCCACAGTTTTTTGTCGTTCACATACCTGAGTGTTCCAGCCAACATAAACCCCTGTGGTGAGGGCGCTTGCTCCCTCGCCACAAGAGTGGCCTTACTGGTTTTTGGGATCAGTAATCGTCACCGCGATCGGTCACATCCTTCTCGACACTTGGCGCATTCGGGTCATAGCCCTGGGGAAACTTGCCCTTGAGGTTCCAGGCAAACGCGATGATCTCGGCAATCGTGCGATACAACTCTTCCGGGATGCTGTCTCCCAACTCCATCCGTGCCAACAGCTTGACCAACTCGGCGTTTTCATAGATTGGCACTTCGCTTTCGCGGGCGATGCGCAGGATTTCCTCGGCCAGGGCTTCGTCGCCCTTGGCGGTGAGGGTTGGGGCGTGGTGGCCGTCGTACTTGAGGGCGATGGCCTGGCGGGGTTCAGTGTGGGTCGTCATGCGGTTTCGTCCACCCAGCGTTGTTCCAGGCGTGTCTTGGGGCCTTGCGGCGGTGTGCCGAGGTGGCAGTCCAGGTCGCCGACGTTCAGGCCACAGGTCACCAGGCGCTCACGCAGCGCCGTCAGGTTACTTTCGATCAGGCTCGCGGTGTAGGGCCGCTCCGCCCACAACTGGCTCGACAGGCTACCGCTGAGCAATTGTGCTTGAACCTGCAGCGGCCCCAGGGGTTCCATGTCGAAGGCCAACTCGACCCGCCAGAGTTGTTGTTTCGGTTCGCGTTCTTCCCGGCGCTCCTGTGGCTGTTCCCGGGGCGGGGTTTCCTCGCGTTGGAATTTGACCTGCAAAGGCACGATGTCCTGCAGGTTGCGCATTGGGATTTCCAGCTGCCAGGTGCTCATCAGCCGGCCATCGTCGGTCAGGCCGGTCTGTTCCAGGCTCGACAACTGATGGCTTTGCAAGCGTGACACGGCAGCGGCTGCCAGGCGCAACAGGTGTTCCAGATCAGCGTCTTCGTCCTGGCCTTTCATCAAGCGCGAGGGCAGGGGAAAACTGGTGGGTTGTGGCTTGGCGCTGACCTGGCCGAGGGTTCCCAAGGCGTTGCGCACGAAGTTGGGCAATACCTGGGCCAAGGTATTGGCGGCGATGATGGCGCTGAGGTTGGTGGACGCAGGCAGGGCCGGTGTCAGTTGAGCAATCAGCTTCAGCAGGTCGCCTTTGAGGTCCGGCGCGAGGCTCGGCTGCCCGGCGAGCAATTTGCTTTCCAGGAACACACCGCTGGCGACCATGGCCTGGGCCAGTCCTTTGGACGTGCTCAGTTGCTGGACATCCGGCAGGCCAGCCAGCAGGCGTGTCACCGCGGCGCGCAGCTCGGCGCCAGTGTCGTCAGTGGCCGGAAGGTTTTGCAGGGCGTTGACCAGGCTGTCCAACGAGCCCTGCTGGCTCATTTGCGTGACCAATTGCTGGCTCACCGCCAATTGCTCCTGGCGGTTGCTCAGAGGGATGAATTTCAACGTCTGGGCATCTTGCACCTGAGCGCTCAACAGCGTGCCAATGCGCAGCGGTTGTGGGCTGTCGATATCCAGGGTGCTGCCAGCCTGGGCGGTATTCAGCAGGCTCACCAGCGACCGATACACCGCCGGTTGCCCAGGCAATTGCGGCAACGCCTGGCTGGTGAGCACCTTGCCTTGCAGCAGGGTGCCGACGGGCATCTGTGCGGTGTCGATTCGGGTCAGGGTGGCGACGCTGGAGGCGACGGTCTGTTGCACGGCAATCGCCAGATTGCTGGCCGATGGTTGGGTCACGGCCAGGTTGGTGCCCTGGGGCAGCGGCTGGGTGCTGGTGGCCTGGACGGTGGTTTGCCGGCCGCTCTCCAGGGTGACCTTGAGCAACAGCTGGAAAGTCTGGTCGGCCTGTTTGAGCGACAGCACTTCGGCCTGGGCCATCTGGCCGGAGCCGATCAGACCTTCGGCCGGCGTCAGCAGTTTGAGCAGCTCGCCATTGACCGCTGGCATACGCGTGGTTGCCGTGGCCTGGGGCAGCGGCAGGATGTTCATGTCACCTGTCATCTGCGGTACTAACCTTGGGGAAATAAGCCCTCTTTAGAGTAGGGCATCACATGTATAATGCCGCCCGTCTTTCAGGGAGTGGCAAAAACCTTGCAATTGTTTGACGCAGCTCTGTGGAACAGGCCGTCAATGCATCTATGCTGCATCTCTTTAACGGCCGCTGCACCGCCGACTTGAACCGTATAAGGCCCGCGATCCCTTGACCAGTCCTCTTTTGCAAACCGTCGACCTCGCCTGTGAGCGAGACTTGCGGCTGCTTTTCGAACACCTCGAATTGAGACTCTCCAATGGCGATATGGTGCAGGTCAGCGGCCCCAACGGCAGTGGCAAGACCAGCCTGTTGCGCCTGCTGGCCGGGTTGATGCAACCGACCGCCGGTCAAGTGTTGCTCAACGGCCAGCCCTTGCAGAGCCAGCGCAGCGAACTGGCCCGCAACCTGCTGTGGATCGGCCATGCCGCCGGGATCAAGGATTTGCTGACCCCCGAAGAGAACCTCAGTTGGCTCTGTGCGCTGCACCGGCCGGCCGGGCGCGAGGCGATCTGGCAAGCGTTGGCGACCGTGGGGTTGCGCGGTTTCGAAGACGTACCGTGCCATACCCTGTCCGCCGGCCAGCAGCGCCGTGTGGCCCTGGCCCGGCTGTACCTGGACAGCCCGCCGCTGTGGATTCTCGATGAACCATTCACTGCCCTCGACAAGCAGGGCGTGGCTCAACTGGAAGAACACTTGGCCCGTCACTGCGAAAAGGGCGGTATGGTGCTGCTGACTACCCACCACACCCTGGCCCGGATGCCGTCCGGTTATCGCAACATTGATCTGGGGAACTGGGCCGTATGAGTGTGTTTGGCCTGTTGCTTGCCCGCGAGGCGCGCTTGTTGTTCCGCCGCCCGGCCGAATTGGCCAATCCGCTGGTGTTCTTTGCGATCGTCATCGCATTGTTCCCGCTGGCGGTCGGTCCGGAGACTCAATTGTTGCAAACCTTGTCGCCGGGGTTGGTCTGGGTGGCGGCGCTTTTATCGGTCCTGCTCTCGCTGGACGGGCTTTTCCGCAGTGATTTCGAAGACGGTTCCCTGGAACAGTGGGTCCTTTCGTCGCACCCCCTGGCCCTTCTGGTTTTGGCCAAGGTACTGGCACACTGGGTTTTTTCTGGTCTGGCACTGGTATTGCTCTCGCCACTGCTGGCGATGATGCTGGGCTTGCCCGCCGCGTGCATGCCAGTGCTGCTAGTGTCGCTGCTGCTTGGCACCCCGGTGCTGAGCCTGCTCGGTGCGGTGGGGGCGGCATTGACGGTGGGACTCAAGCGCGGTGGCCTGTTGCTGGCCCTGCTGATTTTGCCGTTGTACATCCCGGTGCTGATCCTCGGCAGTGGCGCCTTGCAGGCAGCACTACAAGGCATGCCGGCAATCGGTTATCTGCTGTGGCTTGGGAGCCTGACCGCCCTGGCGATAACCCTGACACCCTTTGCAATAGCCGCTGGCCTGAAAATCAGCGTCGGCGAATAATAATGAGGCCTGGTCAAGAACTGACCACTTCCTTGGAAGTCAAGGCCGCCCCGGCGGTTCGCGATGGCGAGCCGCAACCGTGATGGAAATTGCAATGAACTGGACCTGGTTTCATAAGCTCGGCTCACCCAAGTGGTTCTACGGCATCAGCGGCAAACTGCTGCCCTGGTTGAGCATCGCTGCACTGCTGCTGATTGGCGCCGGCGTGGTCTGGGGCCTGGCCTTCGCCCCGCCGGACTACCAGCAAGGCAACAGCTTCCGCATTATCTATATCCACGTGCCCACGGCGATGCTGGCTCAGTCCGTCTACGTGATGCTGGCGGTGTGTGGCGTGGTCGGGCTGGTGTGGAAAATGAAACTGGCCGATGTGGCCCTGCAATGCGCCGCCCCTATCGGCGCCTGGATGACCGCCGTGGCGCTGGTCACCGGCGCGATCTGGGGCAAGCCGACCTGGGGCTCGTGGTGGGTCTGGGATGCCCGACTGACGTCGATGCTGATCCTGCTGTTCCTGTACTTCGGTCTTATTGCGCTGGGCAACGCCATCAGTAATCGTGACAGCGCCGCCAAGGCCTGCGCGGTGTTGGCGATTGTCGGCGTGATCAACATCCCGATCATCAAGTACTCGGTGGAATGGTGGAACACCCTGCACCAGGGCGCGACCTTCACCCTCACCGAAAAACCGGCGATGCCCGCTGAAATGTGGCTGCCGCTGTTGCTTACTGTATTGGGTTTCTACTGTTTCTTCGGCGCGGTGCTGTTGCTGCGCATGCGTCTGGAAGTGCTCAAGCGCGAATCCCGGGCCAGCTGGGTGAAGGCCGAAGTACAGAACAGCCTGGAGGCCGCTCGATGAGTTTCGCTTCATTCGGCGATTTCCTCGCCATGGGTCATCATGGCCTGTATGTCTGGTCAGCCTATGGCATTTGCCTGGCCGTGCTGGCCCTCAACGTGGCGGTGCCGATCGTGGCCCGCAAGCGGTATCTGCAACAAGAGGCGCGTCGTCTGCGCCGGGAGAACGGTCAGTGAATCCGCTGCGCAAAAAACGTCTTGTCATCATTCTTGCGATCCTGGTGGGGGTCGGAGCCGCGGTCGGCCTGGCCTTGAGCGCCCTGCAGCAGAACATCAACCTGTTTTACACCCCGACCCAGATCGCCAACGGCGAAGCGCCCAAGGACACCCGTATTCGTGCCGGTGGCATGGTGGAGAAGGGCTCGCTGGTGCGCTCCGGGGATTCGCTGGACGTGAAGTTCAACGTCACCGATTTCAACAAGACCGTGACCATCACCTACCGCGGCATCCTGCCGGACCTGTTTCGCGAAGGGCAGGGCATCGTCGCCCTGGGCAAGCTCAATGCCGATGGTGTGGTGGTGGCCGATGAAGTGTTGGCCAAGCACGACGAAAAATACATGCCGCCGGAAGTGACCAAGGCCCTGAAAGACAGCGGTCAGTCGGCGCCCGCTCCCGTGAAGGAGGGTTGATCGATGGCTGCTGGTATCTTTATTCCCGAGTTGGGCCACCTGGCGATGATCCTGGCGCTGTGCTTTGCCCTGGTACAGGCGGTGGTGCCGTTGTTCGGCGCCTGGCGCGGCGACCGTTTGTGGATGAGCCTGGCCCAGCCAGCGGCGTGGGGCCAGTTCGCCTTTATGCTGTTTGCCTTCGGCTGCCTGACCTATGCCTTCATGGCCGATGATTTTTCCGTGGCCTACGTTGCCAGCAACTCCAACAGCGCCTTGCCCTGGTACTACAAGTTCAGCGCAGTGTGGGGCGCTCACGAAGGCTCGCTGTTGCTCTGGGCCTTGATCCTCTCCGGCTGGACCTTTGCGGTCTCGGTGTTCTCCCGACAATTGCCCCAGGTGATGCTGGCCCGGGTGCTGGCGGTGATGGGCATGATCAGCAGCGGTTTCCTGCTGTTCCTGATCGTCACCTCCAACCCGTTCGAACGCATCCTGCCCCAGATGCCGACGGACGGCCGCGACCTCAACCCGTTGCTGCAGGACATCGGCCTGATCGTTCATCCACCGATGCTCTACATGGGCTATGTCGGCTTCTCCGTGGCCTTCGCCTTCGCCATCGCCGCGTTGCTCGGTGGCCGTCTCGATGCCGCGTGGGCACGCTGGTCGCGCCCGTGGACCATCGTCGCCTGGGCCTTCCTCGGCATTGGCATCACCCTCGGCTCATGGTGGGCCTACTACGAACTCGGCTGGGGCGGCTGGTGGTTCTGGGACCCGGTGGAAAACGCCTCGTTCATGCCCTGGCTGGTGGGCACTGCGCTGATTCACTCCCTGGCGGTCACGGAAAAGCGTGGCGTGTTCAAGAGCTGGACCGTGTTGTTGGCCATCGCCGCGTTCTCGTTGAGCCTGTTGGGGACTTTCCTGGTGCGCTCCGGCGTGCTCACGTCGGTCCACGCCTTTGCCTCGGACCCCGAGCGCGGCGTGTTCATCCTGATGTTCCTGCTGTTCGTGGTTGGCGGCTCGTTGACGCTGTTCGCCGTGCGTGCGCCGGTGGTGAAGAGCCAGGTCGGCTTCAACCTCTGGTCCCGGGAAACCCTGTTGCTGGGCAACAACCTGGTGCTGGTGGTGGCCGCCTCGATGATCCTGCTCGGAACGCTGTATCCGCTGGTGCTCGATGCACTGTCCGGCGCCAAGCTGTCGGTGGGCCCGCCGTACTTCAATGCGCTGTTCATCCCGCTGATGGCGATCCTGATGGTGGTGATGGCCATTGGCGTATTGGTGCGCTGGAAAGACACTCCGGTCAAATGGCTGCTGGGCATGCTGACACCGGTATTGCTCGGCACGGCGGCCCTGGCCGTGGTGGCCGGGGTCGCTTATGGCGACTTCAACTGGGCGGTGCTGGCGACGTTCATGCTGGCTGCCTGGGTGTTGCTGGCGGGCGTGCGGGACATCTTCGACAAGACCCGGCACAAAGGCCTGATCAAGGGCTTGCCAACCCTGACCCGCAGTTATTGGGGCATGCAGGTCGCCCACCTGGGCATCGCCGTCTGCGCCCTGGGTGTGGTGCTGTCCAGCCAGAACAGCGCCGAGCGTGACCTGCGCCTGGCGCCGGGCGAGTCCATGGACCTGGCCGGCTATCAGTTCGTTTTCGAGGGCGCCAAACACTTCGAGGGGCCGAACTTCACCTCCGACAAAGGCACCGTGCGGGTCATTCGCGACGGTCGGGAAGTGAGCGTGCTGCACCCGGAAAAACGCCTGTACACCGTGCAGAATTCGGTGATGACCGAAGCCGGGATCGATGCCGGTTTCACCCGCGATCTCTACGTGGCGCTGGGCGAGTCCCTGGGCGATGGCGCGTGGGCGGTCCGGGTTCACGTCAAGCCGTTCGTGCGCTGGATCTGGTTCGGCGGCCTGCTGACCGGCCTGGGCGGGGTGTTGGCGGCGCTGGATCGGCGTTATCGAGTCAAGGTGAAAACCCGGGTGCGTGAGACCCTGGGCATGACGGGAGCCACTGCATGAAGCGTTGGTTGATGTTGGTACCGCTGGCGCTGTTTCTGTTGATGGCAGTGTTTTTGTTCCGAGGGCTTTACCTGAACCCGACTGAGTTGCCCTCGGCGATGATCGGCAAGCCGTTCCCGGAGTTTTCCCTGCCTTCGGTGCAGGGCGACAAGAACCTGACCCGGGCTGACCTGCTGGGTAAGCCGGCGCTGGTCAACGTGTGGGGCACCTGGTGCATTTCCTGCCGGGTCGAGCACCCGGTGCTGAATAAACTGGCCCAGAACGGGGTGGTGATCTACGGCGTCAATTACAAGGACGTCAACGCCGATGCCTTGAAGTGGCTCGCCGAGTTCCACAACCCGTATCAACTGGACATTCGCGACGAAGAGGGCTCCCTGGGCTTGAACCTGGGGGTCTACGGGGCGCCGGAAACGTTCTTCATCGACGCCAAGGGCATCATCCGTGACAAGTTCGTCGGTGTGATCGACGAGCAGGTCTGGCGCGAGAAACTGGCCGCCAAGTACCAGGCCCTGGTGGACGAGGCCAAGCCATGAAGCGCTGGTTAGCTGCCGCCATCCTCGGGTTGAGCCTGGTCGGTGTGGCTCATGCCGCCATCGACACCTACGAATTTGCCAACGACGGCGAGCGCGAGCGGTTTCGCGAACTGACCAAGGAGCTGCGCTGCCCCAAGTGCCAGAACCAGGACATCGCCGACTCCAACGCACCGATTGCCGCCGACCTGCGCAAGGAAATCTTCCGCATGCTCGGCGAGGGCAAGGATAACCAGCAGATCATCGATTTCATGGTGGATCGCTACGGTGAGTTCGTGCGCTACAACCCGGCCCTGTCTTCCAGGACCGCGCTGCTCTGGTTCGGCCCCGCCGGGCTGTTGCTCGGTGGTTTTGTCGTCATCGCGCTGATCGTGCGCCGCCGCCGGGTCCAGCGCACAGCTGCCCCGGACACGCTTTCTGTCGAAGAGCGCCAGCGCCTCGACCAACTGTTGGATAAAACCAAGCATGATTGATTTTTGGCTCGCCGCAGGTCTGCTGCTTCTGATTGCCCTGAGTTTTCTGTTGATCCCTGTACTGCGCGGTCGCCGTGCCCAGCTGGAGGAGGACCGTACCGCGCTGAACGTGGCGCTGTACCAGGAACGTGTCGCCGAGTTGCAGGCCGAGCAAGAGGAGGGCGTGCTCAATGCGGCGCAACTGGACACCGGTCGCGCCGAAGCCGCCCGTGAGCTGCTGGCTGACACTGAGGGTGCCGATGCGCCTCGGGAGTCGCGGTTGGGCAAGCCGTTGCCGTTGCTCGCCGCTGTGCTGGTGCCGCTGTTGGGCTTGGGGCTGTACCTGCATTTTGGCGCCAGCGACAAGGTCGAGCTGACCCGCGAATTCGCCCAGGCACCGCAGTCGATGGAAGAAATGACCCTGCGTCTGGAACGCGCGGTGGCCGCGCAACCGGACTCCGCCGAGGGCTTGTATTTCCTCGGCCGTACCTACATGGCCCAGGATCGGCCGGCGGATGCGGCGAAGATCTTCGAGCGCACCGTGGCGCTGGCCGGACGGCAACCCGAGCTGCTCGGGCAATGGGCCCAGGCGCAATATTTTGCCGACGGCAAGAAATGGTCGGACAAGGTCCAGGCCTTGACCGATGAAGCGCTGAAACTCGATCCCAAGGAGGTCACCAGTCTTGGTCTGCTGGGTATCGCCGCGTTCGAAGGCGAGCGCTATCAGGAGGCGATCGATTACTGGGGGCGTCTGCTGGTGCAACTGCCGGAGGGCGACAAGTCCCGTGAGGCGCTGCAGGGCGGTATCACCCGCGCCACCGAGAAGCTGCAGGCCAGTGGCGGCAAGGTCGTCCAGGCCCCAGTGGCCAAGGCTGCGGCCTTGCTCAAGGTGCGTGTCGACCTGGCCCCGGCGCTCAAGGCCAAGGTGCAGCCGGGCGACAGCGTGTTCATCTTCGCCCGCGCGGCTTCCGGTCCGCCGGCGCCGCTGGCGGCCAAGCGCATGACCGTCGCCGATCTGCCCGCCACAGTGGAGTTGGGCGACGCGGACGCGATGATGCCGCAGCTGAAACTGTCGAACTTCCCTGAAGTCCAACTGGTGGCGCGCATCTCGCGGGCCGGTCAACCGACCGCCGGCGAGTGGATTGGCCGTAGCCAACCCCTGGCGAGCAGCACCACGGCGCAGCAACAACTGACCATCGACAGCCCGGACAAATAACAGGAATTCGCCCCATGACCGCCATCGCTCGTATCACCTTGCTCACGCTCGTTTTGGGCTTGAGCGCTTGTGCGGTCCAGCGCCCGCCAGAGCCTTCGGCACCGCTGCCACCCATTGCGCCTTCGACCCCGACCACCAAGCCGGGGCCGTCGACACCACCGGGCAAGCCTGTTACTCCGAACAAACCGGCCAAACCGCTGCCCCGCACCTCCGCCAGCTTCGCTCCGCCGCCGGGAGGCAACAGCCATTGGGATGCCAAGCTGGGAGTCTATGTTCTGGATAATCAGACCAATACCTTCTATCGCCAGCGCACCTATTACCGTTGGAACAACGGCTGGAGCCGCTCCGTCAGCCCGAACGGCCCGTGGGAAGAAACCACCATCGAAGGCGTACCGGCGGGGTTGGGGCGTCAATTCCACTAAGGATTGGCAATTGCCCCGAGGCGAAAGAGCAAGCTCCCTCGTCACAGAGGCTTGTTTGAACCGAGGGTAGGGGGCGGTGTTTGAGCGAGCAGGGGCCTTCAAGGTTCGACCTGCCATGTTCATCGTCGTAGAATGCGCGCCTTTGCGAGCCTTCATCGGCCAACCGCGTATTTATCGGAGCACCTGACCATGACGACTACCCCGACCGGCGACTACCTGGAAACCCTCTACGAAGGCTACGGCCAGCGTTTTCGGATGGACAAGCTGCTACACGAAGTGCGCACCGAGCACCAGCATCTGGTGATCTTCGAGAACCCGCGCATGGGCCGGGTGATGGCGCTGGACGGTGTGATCCAGACCACCGAAGCCGACGAATTCATCTACCACGAGATGCTGACCCACGTGCCGATCCTCGCCCACGGCGCGGCCAAGCGCGTGCTGATCATCGGTGGCGGCGACGGCGGTATGTTGCGTGAGGTGACCAAGCACGTGGGTGTCGAGCACATCACCATGGTGGAAATCGACGGCACCGTGGTGGATATGTGCAAGGAATTCCTGCCCAACCATTCCAAGGGTGCCTACGACGACCCGCGCTTGAACCTGGTGATCGACGACGGCATGCGTTTCGTCTCCACTACCCAGGAAAAATTCGACGTCATCATTTCCGACTCCACCGACCCGATTGGCCCGGGTGAAGTGCTGTTCTCGGAGAACTTCTACCAGGCGTGCCATCGCTGCCTGAACGATGGCGGCATCCTGGTGACCCAGAACGGTACGCCGTTCATGCAACTGGGCGAAGTTCAGACCACTGCCGGCCGCCTGCGTGGCCTGTTTGCCGACTGGCATTTCTACCAGGCTGCCGTGCCGACCTACATCGGCGGCGCCATGACCTTCGCCTGGGGCTCGACCGACACGGCCTATCGCAAGGTGTCCCGCGAGACCCTGCGCGAGCGCTTCATTGGCAGCGGTATCGTCACCCGTTACTACAACCCCGAAGTTCACATCGGTGCCTTCGCTATGCCGCAATACGTATTGCAGGCGATCAACAAGCCGAGTAACGACTGAATCAAAGCATCACCTGTGGCGAGGGAATTTATCCCCTCTGGGCTGCGAAGCAGCCCTAAAGCAGCGACCCAATGGCGCTGGTACACCGCGCTGTCGGATTCAAGACCGCTACGCGCTCCAGCGGGGATAAATCCCCTCGCCACAACCGTTCCCGCTTGAATGAGTAGGGGCTTTTGTGTTTCCAGATGTTCATTGCACAAAATTTTCACAAAATCTTGCGGACAATCTCCCGCGCTTTATCGCCGTCGGTTATTTAATGGCAATGCCTTAGCCGTTCGTGCAACATTTGCGCACTCGCGCAAGCCCCGGGGCCAGGCATTGGCCGACAGAGGGCGCGCCGTTGTTCTTTTTGTCACTTCAACTCCAATAGGTCCTCAATCGACATGGCAATTCCGGACGCCCTGAGTCAGCAGCGCACCACGCATCGCCTGCTGCAACCGACCGTCAAATCGCACCTGGCCTACACGTTGCTTTGTGCCTTGGTGATGATGGTCATGTTCAGCCTGCTGCGCGTGGCGCTGCTGGTTTATAACCGCGAGATGATTCTCGACACCCCGGCCTCGACCTTCGTTGAAGCGTTCATCAACGGCCTGCGGTTCGACCTGCGCCTGGTGGTCTACCTCTGTATCCCGTTGCTGCTGGCCCTGTTCAGTGCGCGGGCCATGGCGGCGCGTGGGTTCTTTCGTCTGTGGCTGACTGTCACCTCCAGCATCGCGCTGTTCCTGGGCCTGATGGAGATGGACTTCTACCGTGAATTCCACCAGCGCCTCAACGGCCTGGTCTTCCAGTATGTGAAGGAAGATCCGAAAACCGTGATGAGCATGCTCTGGTACGGTTTTCCGGTAGTGCGTTACCTGCTGGCCTGGGTCGGCGGCACTCTCATCCTGAGCCTGGCGTTCAAGGGCGCCGACCGTGCGACTCGCCCTCGTGGGCCTTTCAGCGGCGGCAGCATCGGCACGCGCCAGATTGCCCCGTGGTACGCCCGGATCGTGGTGTTCGTCGTGTGCTTGCTGGTCGCCGTGACCGCCGCCCGTGGCACCCTGCGCCAGGGCCCACCCCTGCGCTGGGGTGATGTCTACACCACCGATTCGAACTTCGCCAACCAGTTGGGCCTCAATGGCACGCTGTCACTGGTGGCGGCGGCCAAGAGCCGGATGTCCGAAGACCGTGACAACATCTGGAAAGCCACTCTCGAGCAGCCCCTGGCACAACAGACCGTGCGCGACATGCTGGTGATGTCCGACGACAAACTGGTGGATACCCAGACGGCCGCCGTGCGCCGTGACTACACGCCGCCGGCCGACAAGACCCTGCCTATCAAGAATGTGGTCGTGATCCTCATGGAAAGCATGGCCGGTCACTCGGTGGGCGCCTTGGGCGCGCCGGGCAACATCACCCCTTACCTGGATAAACTGTCCAAGGAAGGCCTGTTGTTCGACCGTTTCTTCTCCAACGGCACCCACACCCACCAAGGCATGTTCGCCACCATGGCGTGCTTTCCGAACCTGCCGGGTTTCGAATACCTGATGCAGACCCCCGAAGGCAGCCACAAACTGTCGGGCCTGCCGCAACTGCTCAGCGCCCGTGACTACGACGACGTGTATGTCTACAACGGTGATTTCGCCTGGGACAACCAGTCAGGTTTCTTCAGCAGCCAGGGCATGACCACGTTCATCGGGCGTAATGACTTCGTCAACCCGGTGTTCTCGGATCCAACCTGGGGTGTGTCCGACCAGGATATGTTCGACCGCGGCCTGGTCGAGCTCAAGGCACGGGAAAACGGCAAGCCGTTCTATGCCTTGCTGCAAACCCTGTCCAACCACACGCCGTACGCACTGCCGACGCCGTTGCCGGTGGCGCCGGTCACCGACCGTGGCAGCCTGAACGAACATCTCACCGCCATGCGCTACGCCGACTGGGCGTTGGGCCAGTTCTTCGAGAAGGCCCGCAAGGAGCCTTACTTCAAGGAAACGCTGTTTGTCGTGGTCGGTGACCATGGTTTCGGCAATGAACGCCAGATTACCGAAATGGACCTGGGGCGTTTCAACGTTCCGATGCTGTTGATCGGCCCGGGCATCCAGGAGAAGTTTGGCCAGCGCAACCATACCGTGGGTACGCAGGTTGATATCGTTCCGACCATCATGGGCCGTATCGGCGGCCAGGTGCGTAACCAGTGCTGGGGCCGCGACCTGTTGAACCTGCCAGCGGGTGACACCGGTTTTGGTGTGATCAAGCCGTCGGGCAGCGAGCAGACGACGGCGATCATTCGTGACGACAAGATCCTGGTGCTGCCGAAGGAAAAGGAAATGCCGCCGAAGATGTACCGCTATGAATTGGGTGCCAACCCGCATGCGGAAATCATCCCGGATGCACCGGATACCGAGCGGATGAAACTGCAGCTCGAATCGTTCCTGCAGACCGCCACCAAAAGCCTGCTGGACAACACCGCTGGCGTGGTTGACGGCAAGCCGGACTGATTATCGGCGAGCGTAAAAAAAGAGGCCTGCAGAGGCCTCTTTTTTTATGCTTACTTAGTGGTTTATATCTTGCCCAGTAACAGCAGGACCAACAGCACCACCAACACTACACCGATGATACCGGACGGGCCGTAACCCCAACTTCTGGAGTGCGGGAAGACCGGGAGACCACCGATCAGCAGGAGGATCAGGATAATGATGAGTATTGTGCCCATTGTTGATTTCCTTATTGGTCAGTTCTGGAGTGATGCAACTTTCAACTACCAGCACGCATGCGTTAAATCCGGGCGGCTTATTAACTCCGACCTTGGCGTCCTATAAAAAATTCAAAGTTTTTTGTTGTCGTATGGCAGAGCATTTGTGCAGCCCAATCCCCTCGCCACAGAGGCCGCGCTTCGATCAAAACCTATTACGGTTTGCCCCCGCCATTCAGCAATCTGATGGAGCGTGGGTCGCGTCAGGTCCTTCGCTACACTCGATCCATCTTTCCCGGAACAACAAGGCTGTTTGCTATGCAAAATCGCATGATGATCACCGGTGCCGGCTCTGGCCTGGGTCGCGAAATCGCGCTGCGCTGGGCCCGCGAAGGCTGGCGCCTGGCCTTGTCGGATGTCAGTGAGCCTGGCCTTCAGGAAACCCTCAGGTTGGTGCGCGCCGCTGGTGGCGAGGGCTTCGTCCAGCGTTGCGATGTGCGCGACTACAGCCAACTGACCGCGTTCGCCCAGGCCTGCGAAGAGAAGCTCGACGGCATCGACATCATCGTCAACAACGCTGGTGTGGCATCGGGCGGGTTCTTCAGCGAACTCTCCCTGGAAGATTGGGACTGGCAGATCGCGATCAACCTGATGGGCGTGGTCAAGGGCTGCAAGGCCTTCCTGCCGTTACTGGAAAAAAGCCGCGGCAAAATCATCAACATCGCCTCCATGGCGGCCCTGATGCAGGGGCCGGCCATGAGCAATTACAACGTGGCCAAGGCTGGGGTGGTGGCGTTGTCGGAAAGCCTGTTGATCGAACTGGCGCAGCAGGAGATCGGCGTGCATGTCGTCTGCCCGTCGTTCTTCCAGACCAATCTGCTGGATTCCTTCCGCGGCCCGACCCCGGCGATGAAGGCCCAAGTGGGCAAGTTACTGGAAAGCTCGCCGATCACCGCCGCCGACATTGCCGATTACATCTACCAACAGGTCGCCGAGGGCCAGTTCATGATCCTGCCCCATGAGCAGGGCCGGATGGCCTGGGCCATCAAGCAGAAGAACCCGCAGTTGCTGTACGACGAAATGACCGTCATGGCCGACAAGATGCGCGCCAAGGCCCGTCAGAACCCGAGTTGACCTGAATGCCCGGTGTCCTCAGGATGGCGCGACCCAGCCCTCCTGAAGGACACCCTCATGCTCAATTACTTGTGGTTTTTTCTCGCCGCGCTGTTTGAAATCGCCGGCTGCTACGCCTTCTGGATGTGGCTGCGACAGGGCAAGAGTGCCTGGTGGATCGTGCCGGCACTACTGAGCCTCACGCTGTTCGCGCTATTGCTGACTCGCATCGAGGCGACCTACGCCGGCCGCGCCTACGCCGCCTATGGCGGTATCTACATCATTGCCTCGATTGGTTGGCTGGCCATGGTCGAGCGCGTGCGGCCGCTGGGGTCTGACTGGATCGGGGTGGCGCTCTGTGTACTGGGGGCGAGTGTGATTCTGTTCGGCCCACGGTTCTCGGCCTCTTGAAAGGAGCCGTTTGACCGAGTTTTGCAGGAAGTTTCCTTCAGTCGCCAGAGTCTTGGTTGTAGGGGATTACTGAATTCCTGGGGGTGTCTTGAGAACAGGCAACAGGCCGGGCATGGTCAAGGTCCAGACAGTCTTAAGGATAAGAACCATGCTCGTACTCAGCCGCGCTGTGGGTGAATTGATTTCCATCGGTGATGATATTTCCGTTCGTGTGCTGTCGGTCAGTGGCAGCACCGTGCGGTTTGGCGTGGAGGCGCCACGGCACATCGATGTTCATCGCTCCGAAATCTACGAAAAAATCCAGAGAAAAAAGGCCCATGCCGCTCGCAAGGCGTGTTCAGTCGAATAGATGCTTGGGCACGTCGTGCTTGAGCATCAGTTGGCACTGTTCGCTCTCGGGGTCGAAGACGATCAGCGCCTGGCCTTTGGTCAACGCCTGCCTGACCCGCAATACACGGGTCTCCAGGGGTGTGTCGTCACCATTGTCGGTGCCGTCGCGGGTCACGAAGTCCTCGATCAGGCGAGTGAGTGTGTCGACTTCGAGTTGGTCGTGGGGAATCAGCATGGTGTACCTCGGCTAGACATTGTCGCGATGCTACGACCAATGGGCTTTTGCGGCTAGCCTGTGGTTTTTCGGTCATTGCCAATCCTTGTGATAGTGGGCTTGCTCGCGAAAGCAGTGAGTCAGCTTGCACCAATGCTAAATGTGCCGTCGCCTTCGCGAGCAAGCTCGCTCCCACAATTGGATTGCGATACACCCGCGCGAGCCATGTTGTAAGCCGGAATCGCGAGCTGGCTCAGTTATCCGACCGCTGCCCGATCAGGCTGTCCACCGATGGCACGCGGGTATCGCTTTCCATCTGCGTGTCGTGTTCGATCTGGTGACTGAAACGGTCCAGCGAGCCCTGGGCCGGTTGCGCGTCGCTGGCGAACACCGGCGGGCTGAGGATGTAGGCGCCGAGCAGGCGGCTGAGGGCAGCCAGGCTGTCGATGTGGGTGCGTTCGTAGCCATGGGTGGCGTCGCAGCCAAAGGCGAGCAGGGCGGTGCGGATGTCGTGGCCGGCAGTGATGGCCGAATGGGCATCGCTGAAATAGTAGCGGAACAGGTCGCGGCGTGCCGGCAGGTCGTGCTCCTTGGCCAGTTTCAGCAAGTGCCGCGACAGGTGATAGTCGTACGGGCCACCGGAATCCTGCATGGCCACGCTGACCGCGTGTTCGCTTGAGTGTTGGCCGGGCGCGACCGGTGCGATGTCGATGCCAACGAACTCACTGACGTCCCAAGGTAGGGCCGCCGCCGCGCCGCTGCCGGTTTCCTCGGTGATGGTGAACAGTGGGTGACAGTCGATCAGCAGTTCTTCGCCACTGTCGATAATCGCCTTGAGCGCCGCCAGCAGCGCCGCGACCCCGGCCTTGTCGTCCAGGTGCCGGGCGCTGATATGGCCGCTCTCGGTGAATTCTGGCAAGGGATCGAAGGCCACGTAGTCGCCGATGCCCACACCCAGGGTTTCACAATCGGCGCGGGTGGTGCAGTAGGCGTCCAGGCGCAGTTCGATGTGATCCCAGCTGATGGGCATTTCATCCACCGCAGTGTTGAACGCGTGTCCGGATGCCATCAACGGCAGCACGCTTCCGCGAATGACTCCGGTGTCGGTGAACAGGCTGACCCGGCTGCCCTCGGCAAACCGGCTGGACCAGCAACCCACCGGGGCCAGGGTCAGGCGACCGTTGTCCTTGATGGCTCGAACGGCTGCGCCAATGGTGTCCAAGTGGGCTGATACCGCCCGGTCGGGGCTGCTCTTGCGCCCCTTGAGGGTGGCGCGGATGGTGCCGCGGCGGGTCATTTCAAAAGGAATGCCCAGCTCTTCGAGCCGCTCGGCGACATAGCGCACGATGGTGTCGGTGAAGCCGGTCGGGCTGGGGATGGCGAGCATTTCCAGCAAGACCTTTTGCAGGTATTCGAGATTCGGTTCGGGAATTTTGCTGATCATGGAAACTCCTGATGGGTTGAGCACATGCTCGTTCCCACGCTCTGCGTGGGAATGCAGCCGGTGACGCTCTGCGTCACCTGGACGCGGAGCGTCCCTTGAGGCGCTCCCACGCGGAGCGTGGGAGCGATCTGTAGAGGGCTAGGCCACCGCCTGGCTATGGGGAAACAACAAGTCCACAAAGCGTTCGGCGGTGGGTTGCGGTTCGTGATTGGCCAGGCCGGCACGTTCGTTGGCTTCGATGAACACGTATTCGGGCTGATCGGCCGCCGGCACCAGCAAGTCGAGGCCGACCATGGGGATGTCCAGCGCCCGTGCCGCTCGCACCGCTGCATCGACCAGGGTCGGATGAAGGATGCTTGTGACATCCTCCAGGACGCCGCCGGTATGAAGATTCGCCGTACGCCGCACGAACAGGTGCTTGCCCGCCGGTAGCACGCTGTCGTAGTCAAACCCCGCCGCGCCCAGCGTGCGCTGGGTCTCTGCGTCCATCGGGATTTTGCTTTCGCCCCCGGTAGCGGCTTGCCGTCGGCGGCTTTGGGCTTCGATCAGCGCGCCGATGGTGTGCTGGCCGTCGCCGATCACCTCCGCCGGACGCCGGATGGCGGCCGCCACCACCTCAAAGCCGATCACCAGGATCCGCAGGTCCAGACCCTCGTGAAAGCTTTCCAACAAGACCCGGCTGTCAAACTGCCGGGCCGCGTCGATGGCACTCTGCACTTCCTCGATTGTGCGCAGGTCCACCGCCACGCCTTGGCCCTGTTCACCGTCCAAGGGCTTGACCACCACCCGCTCGTGTTCATCGAGAAACGCCAGGTTATCGTCGGCATTGCCCGCCAATTGCTGGGCTGGCAGGTTCAGGCCAGCGTTTTTCAGCACCTTATGGGTCAGGCTTTTGTCCTGGCATAAAGTCATGCTGATAGCGCTGGTCAGGTCACTCAAGGATTCACGGCAACGCACCCGACGGCTGCCATGGACCAAGGTGAATAACCCGGCCTCGGCGTCGTCCACCTGCACTTCGATGCCTCGACGATGGGCTTCCTCGACGATGATTCGCGCGTAAGGATTGAACGGCGCCTCGGGGCCTGGCCCCAGGAACAGCGGTTGGTTAATGCCGTTCTTGCGCTTGATGGCGAAGGTCGACAGGTTGCGGAAACCGAGTTTGGCGTAGAGGTTTTTTGCCAGGCGGTTGTCATGCAGGACCGACAGGTCCAAGTAACTCAAGCCGCGGCTCATGAAGTGCTCGACGAGGTGGCGTACGAGTACTTCGCCAACACCCGGCCGTGAGCATTGTGGGTCCACGGCCAGGCACCAGAGGCTGCTGCCGTTTTCCGGATCGTTAAAGGCCTTTTGATGATTCAGGCCCATGACGCTGCCGATCACGGCGCCGCTGTCGTCGTCTTCGGCCAACCAGTAGACCGGGCCGCCTTCGTGACGCGGGGTCAAGCGTTTCGGGTCGATGGGCAGCATGCCCCGGGCCTGGTATAGCTGGTTGATGGCCTGCCAGTCGGCGTCACTTTGCGCCCGGCGAATCCGAAAGCCACGAAACACCCGCGTGGCCTGGCGATAGTCGCTGAACCACAGGCGCAAGGTGTCGGACGGATCGAGGAACAACTGCGCCGGTTCCAGCCCCAGCACCTGCTGGGGCGCGGCGACGTACAAGGCAATGTCGCGTTCGCCGGCTTGTTCGTTGAGCAGTTCCCGGGCCAGGCTTGCCGGGTCCGGGAAGGTGTGACCGATCAGCAATCGGCCCCAGCCGCAATGCACCGCGATCGGGTCGGCGCCCAATTCGCTGCCGTCTTCGGCCAGGCGCGCCTGCAGGCGTTCATAGGAGGGCGCCTGGCCACGCAAGAGGCGTTGGTTGTGAACGGTTGCATGAGGTTTCATCAATCAGATTCCTTGCTCGCTGAGCCACAGGTTCAGCGCTGCCAGTTGCCACAACCGCGAGCCACGCAACGGCGTGAGTTGGCCGTTGGGGTCGGTGAGCAAGCGGTCGAGCATGGCCGGGTTGAACAGACCGCGATCCTGGCTGGGATCGAGCAGCAGTTCACGGACCCAGGCCAGCGTGTTGCCTTCCAGGTGCTTGAGGCCAGGCACTGGGAAATAGCCCTTCTTGCGGTCGATCACCTCGCTGGGAATCACCCGCCGGGCGGCCTCCTTGAGGACTTGCTTGCCGCCGTCGGGCAGCTTGAATTTCGCCGGTACCCGCGCCGAGAGTTCCACCAGCCGGTAGTCGAGGAATGGCGTGCGCGCTTCCAGGCCCCAGGCCATGGTCATGTTGTCCACGCGTTTGACCGGGTCGTCCACCAGCATCACCGTGCTGTCCAGGCGCAAGGCCTTGTCCACCGCCGCATCGGCGCCAGGCTGGGCGAAATGCTCTTTGACGAAATCACCGGCGGCGTCGTTGGCCGTCAGCCATTTGGGCTGCACGGTGGCGGCATATTCTTCGTAGCTGCGATCAAAGAAGGCTGCGCGATAGGCCGCGTACGGATCGCTGGCGCCGTCCACTTGCGGGTACCAGTGGTAACCGGCGAACAACTCGTCGGCACCCTGGCCGCTTTGCACCACTTTGCAGTGCTTGGCCACTTCCCGGGACAACAGGTAGAAGGCGATGCAGTCGTGGCTGACCATCGGCTCGCTCATGGCACGGAATGCCGCGGGCAGTTGTTCGATGATCTCTTTTTCGTCGATGCGCAATTGGTGATGACGGGTGCCGTAGTGCTTGGCGATCAGGTCCGAATACTGGAACTCGTCACCGCGCTCGCCGCCGGCATCCTGGAAACCGATAGAGAAGGTCGACAGGTCTTCTACGCCGACTTCCCGCAGCAGGCCCACGAGCATGCTCGAGTCGACGCCGCCGGAAAGCAGCACGCCGACATCGACGGCGGCGCGCTGACGAATGGCGACCGCTTCGCGAGTGCTGTCGAGCACCCGGTCGATCCAGTCTTCCAGGTTCAGGTTCTGCTCATCGGCCCGGGGACCGTAGGGCAGGGTCCACCAGGTTTTCTGCTCGGTGCGGCCGTCGGCTTCGATGCGCATCCAGGTGGCCGGCGGCAGTTTTTCAACACCGGCCAGCAAGGTACGTGGGGCCGGGACTACCGCATGGAAATTCAGGTAATGATTGAGGGCCACCGGGTCGAGCATCGGGCTGATGTCACCGCCTTTGAGCAAGGCTGGCAATGCCGAGGCAAAACGCAGGCGCTGGCCGGTGCGCGACAGGTACAGCGGCTTGACGCCGAGGCGGTCGCGGGCGATGAACAGCCGTTTGGCATCGCGCTCCCAGATGGCGAAGGCGAACATGCCGTTGAGCTTGGGCAGCAACGCTTCGCCCCAGGCATGGTAGCCCTTGAGCAACACCTCGGTGTCGCCACCGGAATAAAAGGCATAGCCCAAGCCTTCGAGCTCGGCCCGCAGTTCCGGGTAGTTGTAGATCGCACCGTTGAAGGCCAGGGACAGGCCCAGTTGATTGTCGATCATCGGCTGGGCCGAACCGTCGGACAGGTCCATGATTTTCAGGCGCCGATGGCCCAGGGCAATCGGGCCCTGGCTATGAAAACCCCATGCGTCAGGGCCGCGAGGGGCCAGGTGATGGGTGATTCGCTCTACGGCCGCAAGGTCCGCAGGTTGTTGATCGAAACGTAACTCTCCAGCTAATCCGCACATAAGTCCTTACCGGTTTTTCCGTTGGGGAGGGGTCAAGCAGCACGCGCCGACATGGCGGGTACCCTGAAACTGACCGGGGGGATTGCTGTGAGTTTTAGATCGATGCGTTATAAGCCGATGGGTGGCGGCGTTTGGTCTGCCCCATCATCCCAGGGAGAACTTGTACCTGATGTGGGAGTGAGCTTGCTCGCGATAGCAATGCGTCAGTCAATTCAGTGCTGGCTGAGCCACCGCCATCGCGAGCAAGCTCGCTCCCCCAGGTTTTTTTGGTGGGTCAGCGATCGGCGCTAGGCCTTGCCCCGAACCAACGCCCGCAACGCAAACCGATTCGGATGGCAGGCTTCGGCCACGCTGCGGGGCAGGGGCAGCGGCTCGTTGTCCAGCCAGGCGGCGATCAGTTCCCCCGACAGCGGTGCGCTGATCAGGCCCCGTGAGCCGTGGCCGCTGTTGACGTACAGGCCATCGAGCCACGGGCAGGGCTTGTCGGGTACCTGGCGAGCGTCCTTGCCCAGGGCCGAATACGCCTCGGTGAAGGCCTGGCGGTCAGCCAGCGGACCGACAATCGGCAGGTAGTCCGGGCTGGTACAACGGAACGCCGCGCGACCTTCCAAGTGTTGCGGATCCAGGGTGCTGGCATTCAGGCGCTCCACCAGATCCAGGGAGATTTCTTCCAGCATCTGCAGGTTGCCGGCGTGTTCCGCAGCGGTAGGGGTCAGGTCGTCGCTCTTGAAGTCGAAACTGGCTCCCAGTGTGTGCTCGCCCTGCCTTGGCGGGGCGACGTAGCCTTCGGCGCAGACCACCGTCGCCAGGCTCTGGCTGCGGGCGGTCTGTGGCAGGCGGGTGATTTGCCCGCGAATGCGCTTGAGGGGCAAGTCGGCAGCGGGTTCGAAACGCTTGATCTCGGCGGCGCTGGCGAGAATTGCCACCGGCGCGCTGGCGAGACAGCGTTCGCCGTCCCAGGCCTGCCATTGGCCGTCGACTCGGCGCAATTGCAACACTTCATGATGGGGCTGCACGTCAATCGTCGGCCCCGAGGCCTGCCAGCGACACAATGCTGGCGGATGCACCCAGCCGCCTTCGGGATAGAACAAACCGCCACAGGCCAGGCCAATGCCGGAGCGTGCCTCGGCCTGTGGCTGATCGAGCGCATGCAGCAGATCCTGGGGAAACGCCTCGGCCAGTTGCGCCTGGCGCTCGGCTTCCTTGGCGTTGAAGGCCAGCTGCAAGACCCCGCAACCGTCCCAGTCAACGCCGCGTTGCAGATGTTCCAGAGCGCGCCGGGTGTAGCCGAAACCGCTGAGGATCATTTGCGACAACGCCGTGCCGTGGGCGGAAAGCTTGAGGTACAGCACGCCCTGCGGGTTGCCGGACGCTTCCTCGGCCAAGCCGGCATGACGTTCCAGCAGCGTCACCCGCCAGCCCCGGGCCGCCAGGCTGGCCGCGCTGGCACAACCGGCCAAGCCGCCGCCGATCACCAGCGCCCGACGCTCGCCGCTCTGCGCGGCAGGGCGGGCGTACCAGGGTTTTGCCGGAGTTGGCGCGGGTGTCTGCTCCGGCCAGCCGAGAAACACACCACGCAGGATTTCCCACTTATGACCGATACCCGGCGTGCGTTTCATCTTGAAGCCCGCTGCGTTCAACAACCGCCGTACCCAGCCGGTGCTGGTGAAGGTACTGAGGGTAGCGCCAGGCGCCGCCAGCCGGGCCAACTCGGCGAACAGCTCGGCGGTCCACATGTCGGGGTTCTTTGCCGGTGCGAAACCGTCCAGGAACCAGGCGTCGACTTGCGCGTCCAGCTGCGGCAATTGTTCCAGGGCATCACCGATCAATAAGGTCAGTGTCACGTGCCCATTGGCCAATGCCAAGCGTTGGAAACCCTGGTGGATCGCGACATATTGCTCAAGCAATTGGTCGGCCTGACGTTTGAGTTGCGGCCACAAGACCAGGGCCCGGCGCAGATCTTCCAGGCTCAACGGATATTTCTCGACACTGACAAAATGCAGTCGGGCACCTGCCGGTGCGCACTGCTCGAACAGCTGCCAGGTGCAGAGGAAATTCAAGCCGGTGCCGAATCCGGTCTCGCCGATCACCAATCGCCCGTCATCCGGCAGCGCGGCAAAGCGCTCGGCCAGATTGTTCTGTTCAAGGAACACATAGCGGGTTTCGTCCAGGCCCGACTGGTCGGAAAAATACACGTCGTCGAACACCCGCGAACGCGGGCGACCCTGGTCATCCCAGTCGAGTTGGGCGTGGTGCTGGATGGGCGTCATGGCAGGCTCGGTGAAAACTGGAGGGCCATTCTAACGGATCGGTATCGGCTTGCTTGACCCATCGCAACAGAGCGTTGTTCTTGATGGAATCTGCTGCACCCGGCTGCCTCCAATCCGCTAGTCTTGCCCCAATCCCTGGAAGGAGCTGTTCATGTTCGAATCCGCTGAAATCGGTCACGCCATCGATAAAGAAACCTTTGAAGCCGAGGTGCCGGCCCTGCGTGAAGCGCTGCTCGAAGCTCAATTCGAGTTGCAGCAGCAGGGGCGTTTCCCGGTCATTGTGCTGATCAACGGTGTTGAAGGCGCGGGCAAGGGCGAGACGGTGAAGTTGCTCAACGAGTGGATGGACCCGCGGCTGATCGAAGTGCGCACCTTCGACCAGCAGACCGACGAGGAGCTGGCGCGACCTCCGGCCTGGCGCTATTGGCGGATGCTGCCGGCCAAGGGGCGCATGGGGATTTTCTTCGGCAATTGGTACAGCCAGATGCTGCAGGGGCGGGTCCACGGGGAGTTCAAGGACCCACGGCTCGACCAGGCGATCAACGCCGCCGAGCGCCTGGAGAAAATGCTCTGCGATGAAGGCGCGCTGATCTTCAAGTTCTGGTTCCACCTGTCCAAGAAACAGATGAAAGCCCGGCTCAAGGGGCTCAAGGACGATCCGCTGCACAGCTGGCGCATCAGCCCGCTGGATTGGCAGCAATCCCAGACCTATGACAAGTTCGTCAAATACGGTGAGCGAGTGCTGCGTCGCACCAGTCGCGATTACGCACCGTGGCATGTGATCGAAGGCGTGGACAGCTGTTATCGCAACCTCGCGGTAGGAAGGATTCTGCTCGAAGGATTGCGCCAAGCCTTGGACCGGCCGAAGGTCAAATCGGAAAAAGTGAATGTGGCGCCGCTGCCGGCGCTGGACGATCAGGTGACGCTGATCGGTAGCCTGGACATGACGCTGCGCCTGGACAAGGCCGATTACGAAGAACAACTGATTACCGAGCAGGCGCGGTTCGCCGGTTTGCTGCGGGACAAGCGCATGCGTCGTCATGCCCTGGTGGCCGTCTTCGAAGGCAACGATGCGGCGGGCAAAGGCGGGGCGATCCGGCGAGTCGCGGCGGCCCTCGACCCACGGCAGTACAGCATCGTGCCGATTGCCGCGCCCACCGAAGAAGAGCGCGCCCACCCGTACATGTGGCGGTTCTGGCGGCATATCCCGGCGCGGGGCAAGTTCACCATGTTCGACCGCTCCTGGTATGGCCGGGTGTTGGTGGAGCGGGTCGAGGAGTTTTGCAGCCCGGCCGACTGGCTACGGGCCTACAGCGAAATCAACGACTTCGAGGAGCAGATCGCCGACGCTGGCGTGGTGGTGGTCAAGTTCTGGCTGGCCATCGACAAGGAGACTCAACTGGAGCGCTTCCAGGAACGCGAGGAAATTCCTTTCAAGCGCTTCAAGATCACCGAAGACGACTGGCGCAATCGGGACAAGTGGGACGCTTACCGGGCAGCGGTGTGCGACATGGTGGACCGCACCAGCACCGAGATTTCCCCGTGGACACTGGTGGAGGCCAACGACAAGCGCTGGGCGCGGGTCAAGGTGCTACGCACGCTGAACCAGGCACTGGAGGAGGCGTTCGAGCGCTCGGAAAAACAGGCTCGTCAGTCGAAGAAGGGCAGCATCAGGCGATGAGTGCGCATACGCGAGGTGAATGATTGTCGCGGTCGGTTATGCAGTGGATTTATGCTCGATTCACTCTTAACTGACAACAACAATGAGGTACAGCCATGCGTGAAGTGGTGATCGTCGACAGCGTACGGACCGGCCTGGCCAAGTCCTTTCGCGGCAAGTTCAACATGACCCGTCCGGACGACATGGCGGCTCACTGCGTCAATGCCCTGCTGGCGCGCAACGACATCAACCCGGCCAGCGTCGAGGACTGCATCGTCGGTGCCGGCTCCAATGAAGGCGCCCAGGGTTACAACATCGGTCGCAACGTGGCGGTGCTCTCGCAGTTGGGCATCGGCACGGCCGGCATGACCCTCAACCGCTTCTGCTCCTCGGGCCTGCAAGCCATCGCCATCGCGGCCAACCAGATTGCCTCCGGTTGCAGCGAGATCATCGTTGCCGGTGGTGTGGAGTCCATCAGCCTGACGATGAAAAGCGTCAACACTGACAACCTGATCAACCCATTGCTCAAGGAGCAAGTGCCGGGGATTTATTTCCCCATGGGCCAGACGGCCGAGATCGTTGCTCGGCGTTACCAGGTCAGCCGCGAGGAGCAGGACCGCTACGCCTTGCAGAGCCAGCAACGCACCGCCCAGGCCCAGGCAGCCGGGTTGTTCAATGATGAAATCGTGCCGATGGCGGTCAAGTACAAGGTCGAGGACAAACACACCGGTGCGGTGCAGATCCTCGATGGCGTGGTCGACCGTGATGATTGCAATCGTCCGGACACCACCTATGAAAGCCTGGCTGGCCTGAAACCGGTATTCGCTGAAGACGGTTCAGTGACGGCGGGCAACTCGTCGCAATTGTCCGACGGAGCCTCGATGACCCTGGTGATGAGCCTGGAAAAAGCCCTGGCGCTGGGGCTCAAGCCCAAGGCGTTTTTCCGTGGGTTTACCGTGGCGGGGTGCGAGCCTGACGAGATGGGCATCGGTCCGGTGTTTTCGGTGCCCAAGCTGCTTAAGGCCAGGGGCTTGCAGGTTGCGGATATCGATTTGTGGGAGCTCAACGAGGCATTCGCTTCCCAATGCCTGTACAGCCGCAATCGTCTGGAAATCGATCCCGAAAAATATAATGTCAACGGCGGTTCTATCTCCATCGGCCACCCGTTCGGCATGACCGGCTCGCGCCAGGTGGGGCATTTGGTGCGCGAGCTGCAACGGCGCAACCTGCGCTACGGCATCGTGACCATGTGCGTGGGTGGTGGGATGGGGGCTACGGGGTTGTTCGAGGCGGTGAGATAAGCGCGAATTGATTGCTGGCGAGGGTGATTGTGTGTGGCGAGGGGATTTATCCCCTCGTCACAGGGTTGTGTGCCGGCTGATGAACCGCATTCAGCTGGCGACCTGGGTCAGCTGTCGCATCCGCCCGACATACGCTTCTATCTCCCGTTCTGCAGCCTCGCGGCTGGCGAACGGACCTTCCTGGGTGCCTTCCCGGGTATTGAAATAAAACTCGCCATTAACCCGGCAGATCCGGTCGCTGCGAAAAATCGTCGTGGGGGCGGGATCCTGGGCGCGTTTGCCAAGCATGGCGAATCTCCAAAAGGGCGGCGAGGTTGTCTCAAAATTGAGCATATGTGTTGTCCTTGATTCGCGCCCGGCGAACCGATCGACGGCAGCGACCTATACAATTCCATGGGCGGCCTTTGCCCAACTGTCCCTGTGTCTTGGCGTGATAGGCGCCTAGAATGGCCGTTCATGTCTTGAGCTTCGAGGGTTGCATGCACATATCGTCCGGTCGCTGGGTCTATGGCCTGTTCCTGGCCCTGTTGACGGCCTTGCTGTGGGGCATCCTGCCGATCAAGCTCAAACAAGTGTTGCAAGTGATGGATCCGGTCACCGTGACCTGGTTTCGTTTGTTGGTGTCCGGCGGCTTGTTGTTCATCTACCTGGGGGCTACCCGTCGCTTGCCTAGTCGCACGGTGCTCGGCCCCCGTGGTGGGTGGCTGGTGGCGATGGCGGTGCTCGGGTTGGTGGGCAACTACGTGTTGTACCTGATGGGCCTGAACCGCTTGAGCCCCGGCACGGCGCAACTGGTGGTGCAGATGGGGCCGATCATGTTGCTGGTCGCCAGCCTGTTTGTGTTCAAGGAACGTTTCAGCGTGGGGCAGGGCATTGGCCTGGCGGTGCTGTTGATCGGCTTCGCACTGTTTTTCAACCAGCGCCTGGGCGAGTTGCTGACCTCCCTGAGCGACTACACCGCCGGGGTCTTGATGGTGTTGCTGGCCTCTACAGTCTGGACGTTCTATGCCTTGGGCCAGAAGCAACTGTTGACGGTGTGGAATTCGCTGCAGGTGATGATGGTGATCTACCTGTTCTGTGCGTTGCTGCTCACACCTTGGGTGCACCCGTTGGAGGCACTGCAACTGAGCCCTCTGCAAGGCTGGCTGTTACTTGCCTGCTGCCTCAACACCCTGATTGCCTACGGCGCGTTTGCCGAGGCGCTGGCCCATTGGGAAGCCTCGCGAGTCAGCGCGACCCTGGCGATCACACCGCTGGTGACCTTCGCCGCAGTGGCGCTGGCCGCCTGGTGGTGGCCAGACTATGTACATGCCGAGCAAATCAATTTGTTGGGGTACGGCGGGGCGGTGCTGGTGGTGCTGGGATCGGCGCTGGTTGCCCTGGGCCCGTCGCTCATCGCAGGGCTCAGGGCCCGGCGCGAGCGGCTGGCGCCAGGGCGTTAACAACGCTGAGACGATACAAGGCTACTGTGGGAGCGAGCTTGCTCGCGATGACGGCCTGACAGTCGATGTCGAGTCGACCGGCCCTATCGCGAGCAAGCTCGCTCCCACATTTGAACTCCATGGGATGCAGGCTCAGCCCTGGCTACCAGCCTCCAGCATATTCTCCGGCCTTACCCAGGCGTCGAACTCCTCATCGGTCAGGTACCCCAGTTGCAGCGCCGCCTCACGCAAGGTCAACCCTTCGCCGTAGGCTTTCTTGGCGATCTCGGCGGACTTGTCATAGCCGATGTGCGGGTTCAGCGCGGTCACCAGCATCAATCCACGTTCCAGGTGCGCGGCCATTTGCTCGGCATCCGGCTCGAGCCCGGCGACGCAGTGCTGTTGGAAGTTGCTGCAGCCATCGGCCAGCAGGCGGATCGATTGCAGCAGGTTGTGGATGATCACTGGTTTGAATACGTTCAGCTGTAAATGGCCCTGGCTGGCGGCGAAACCGATGGTCACGTCGTTGCCCATGACCTGGCAGGCCAGCATCGACAAGGCTTCGCACTGGGTCGGGTTGACCTTGCCGGGCATGATCGAACTGCCCGGTTCGTTGGCCGGCAATTTCACCTCGGCAAACCCGGCCCGTGGCCCGGAACCCAGCAGGCGCAGGTCGTTGGCGATCTTCATCAGGGTGACGGCGAGGGTTTTCAGTGCGCCGGACAGGGCGGTCAGCGGCTCATGCCCGGCCAGCGCTGCGAACTTGTTGGGTGCAGTGACAAACGGCAGGCCGGAGAGTGCCGCCAGTTCAGCGGCGATGGCTTCGCCAAAACCATGGGGCGAATTGAGCCCCGTGCCCACCGCAGTGCCGCCCTGGGCCAGCTCACAGACCGCTGGCAGCGCGGCGCGGATTGCCCGTTCGGCGTAATCGAGCTGGGCAATGAACGCCGACAGTTCCTGGCCAAACGTGATCGGCGTGGCATCCATCATGTGGGTGCGACCGGTCTTGACCAGCTTCATGTGGCGCGCCGCCAGTTCTGCCAGCCCGCCAGACAACTCACCGATGGCCGGTAGCAATTGCTGCTGGACGGCCTGGACGGCGGCAATGTGCATTGCGGTAGGGAAGCAATCGTTGGAGCTCTGGGAGCGGTTGACGTGGTCGTTGGGGTGCACCGGGCTCTTGCCGCCGCGGGGGTTGCCCGCCAGCTCGTTGGCGCGCCCGGCGATCACTTCGTTGACGTTCATGTTGCTCTGGGTTCCGCTGCCGGTCTGCCAGACCACCAAAGGGAACTGGTCGTCATGCTTGCCGTCTAGCACTTCGTCGGCGGCCTGTTCGATCAGGCGGGCGATGTCGGCGGGCAGGTCGCCATTGCGGTCATTGACCCGTGCGGCGGCTTTCTTGATCAGCGCCAGGGCGTGCAGCACCGACAGCGGCATGCGTTCGTTGCCAATGGCAAAGTTGATCATGGAACGCTGGGTCTGGGCGCCCCAGTAGGCGTCATCCGGGACTTCCACCTGGCCAAGGCTGTCGGTTTCGATACGGCTCATCGGGTCAAACTCCTGTAGGGCTGAATGCGCAGTTTAGGCCCTGATGGGCGGCACCGGTTCCCTCAATCTAGGGGCGGCCGGTTCGGTCCGTCAATCGGACCCGGCAAGCTTCGGGGTTGAGGCCCGGCGTTTTTTAGGCGCAGAATGGTCGCCCTTGGGGTTTTACCTCGCCAGCTATGAAAGGAAACTCGATGACCCGTCTTCGTGCCATCTGTACCGCAGTTGCTCTGGTGTGTGCCAGCGGCCCTGTTTTCGCCGATACCGCCAGCCACAACGCCAGTGCCGAAGCGTTCCTGACCTTGGCCCATGCTGACAAACTGGGAACCCCGGTGTACATGCAAGTGCAGCAGATGTTCGCCCAGCGCTTTGAACAGACCAAGGCGCCCGAGTCGAAAAAAGCCACCCTGGAAACCTACCAGGCCAAGGCCAATGCCGCCCTGGACCAGGCCATCGGCTGGAACAAGCTCAAGCCGGACATGGTCAAGCTCTACACCAGCAACTTCAGCGAATCGGAGCTCAAGGACCTGGTAGCTTTCTACCAGTCGCCATTGGGCAAGAAAGTCCTGGAAAAAATGCCGCAGCTGACCCAGCAATCGGCCCAGATGACCCAAGCCAAGCTTGAAAGCGCGGTGCCAGTGGTCAACAAGCTGCTGGCGGACATGACGGCCGAGCTTGAGCCAAAAGCCGCCGCACCTGCCCCTGCCAAGAAAAAGCCGTAAGCGGAGCCTGGTATGAGCATGCTACAACGCATCGAATCGACGCTCGGGCTCTTGCAGCCCGAGCACCTGCAAGTGCTGGATGAAAGCCACATGCATAGCCGTGGGGTGCAGACCCACTTCAAGGCCGTGGTGGTCAGCCGGCAGTTCGAGGGGCTCAATCGCGTCAAGCGCCACCAGAAGGTCTACGGCACGCTGGGCGAGCTGATGGGCGAATTCCATGCGTTGGCGCTGCACACCTACACTCCCGAGGAGTGGGCGCAGATCGAGGCAGCTCCGGCTTCGCCGACCTGTGCCGGTGGCAGCAAGCACTGACCAGCGGTGGTGAGGAGCTTTGTGTGGCGAGGGGATAAATCCCCTCGCCACACATATGCAAGCTATGGAATTGCAGTCCTGTAACCCAAATGTTTTTGTTAGAATCCGCAACGCGCCGCTCACCCGGCGCGTTTTTTTTTCGTATCCGGTTCACCCTTTACGAGGGTAGCCACCTGGAGAAACACCCATGACACAACCCATTGTCGTGGCGGCACTGTATAAGTTCGTCACCCTTGAAGATTACGTCGAGCTGCGCGAGCCCTTGCTCAAGGCCATGCTCGACAACGGCATCAAAGGCACGTTGCTGATCGCCGCAGAAGGCATCAACGGCACGGTCTCCGGCACCCGCGAAGGCATCGACGGCCTGCTGGCCTGGCTCAAGAACGATCCGCGCATGATCGACATCGACCATAAAGAGTCGTACTGCGACGAGCAGCCGTTCTACCGGACCAAGGTCAAGCTCAAGAAAGAAATCGTCACTCTGGGCGTTGAAGGCGTGGACCCGAACAAGCAGGTCGGCACCTACGTCGAGCCACAGGACTGGAACGCGCTGATCAGCGATCCCGAAGTGCTGTTGATCGACACCCGTAACGACTACGAAGTGTCCATCGGCACCTTTGAAGGCGCGATCGACCCCAAGACCACCAGCTTTCGTGAGTTCCCTGAGTACATCAAGGCCAACTTCGACCCGGCCAGGCACAAGAAAGTCGCGATGTTCTGCACCGGCGGCATTCGCTGTGAAAAAGCTTCGAGCTACATGCTCGGCCAGGGTTTCGATGAGGTCTATCACCTCAAGGGCGGCATTCTGAAGTACCTCGAAGAGGTGCCTCAGGAAGAAACCAAATGGCGCGGCGACTGCTTCGTGTTCGATAACCGTGTGACCGTTCGCCACGACCTCAGCGAAGGCGACTACGATCAATGTCATGCCTGTCGCACACCGGTCAGCGTCGAAGACCGCGCCTCGGAACACTATGTACCGGGCATTAGCTGTCCTCATTGCTGGGATAAGCTGAGCGAGAAGACCCGTCGCAGTGCCATCGACCGGCAAAAACAGATCGAACTGGCCAAGGCCCGCAACATGCCGCACCCGATCGGCTACAACTACAAGCAGTCATCTTCCGAGGCTTGAACCATGGCGCCACGCCTGCTCTATGTGTTGGACCCGATGTGTTCCTGGTGCTGGGGTTTCGCGCCGGTGGCCGAGGCACTGGTCGAGCAGGCTCACGCCGCTGGCGTGGAACTGCATCTGGTGGTGGGCGGTTTGCGCACGGGCAGTGGCTCGGCGCTGGAGCCGACCACCCGGCGCTACATCCTGGAGCACTGGCAGGCCGTCACCCAGGCCACCGGCCAACCCTTCAAGGTTGAGGGGGCGTTACCGGATGGTTTCGTCTACGACACCGAGCCGGCCTGCCGGGCCGTGGTGACGGCCCGTAGCCTGGCGCCAGACCTGGCCTGGAAGCTGGTGAAGCTGATCCAGCAGGCTTTTTATGTGCAAGGCCGCGACGTGACCCATGCCAGCGTCCTGGTGGAACTGGCCGAACAGGCCGGGTTGCCACGCATCGAATTCGCCGCGGCATTCGACCGTGCCGATCTGCATGCGGCCACCGCTGCGGATTTCACCTGGGTGCAGGACCTGGGGATTGCAGGGTTCCCCACGTTGCTGGCCGAACGTGACGGCCAACTGGCTTTGCTCACTAACGGCTACCAACCCCTGAGCCAATTGGCTCCCTTGCTGGGACGCTGGCTGGAGCGTGCGGCCTGTGCCTGACCTGGCGGATGACACACCGGCCACGCGGCGCATCGATCGGTTGAGCTGGGCAGAAATTCGCAGGCTGGCCCTCAAACACAAAAAAGCCCTGTGGATCGCCAACGGCGTAGCGGTGCTGGCGACGCTGTGCAGCGTACCAATCCCATTGTTGTTGCCGCTGTTGGTGGACGAGGTCCTGCTGGGCCGTGGCGACGCCGCGTTGAAGATCATGAACCAGGCGCTGCCGACGGCTTGGCAGAGCGCTGCCGGCTATATCGGCCTGATGCTGTTGGTGACCTTGGCCCTGCGCTGCGGCGCGTTGCTATTCAACGTGTTGCAGGCGCGATTGTTCGCCAGGTTGGCCAAGGATATCGTCTATCGCATTCGCGTCCGCTTGATCGAACGCCTCAAGCGTATTTCCCTGGGCGAATACGAAAGCCTGGGCAGTGGCACTGTGGCAGCTCACTTGGTCACCGACCTGGACACCCTCGACAAATTCGTTGGCGAAACCCTAAGCCGTTTCTTGGTGGCGATGCTGACCCTGGTGGGCACCGCCGGCATTTTGCTGTGGATGCACTGGGAGCTGGCACTGCTGATCCTGTTGTTCAACCCGTTGGTGATCTACGCCACGGTGCAGTTGGGCAAACGGGTCAAGCACCTCAAGAAACTGGAGAACGACAGCACCTCGCGGTTTACCCAGGCCCTGACCGAAACCCTGGATGCCATCCAGGAAGTGCGTGCGGGCAACCGCCAGGGGTTTTTCCTTGGTCGTTTAGGGCTGCGCGCCAAGGAGGTGCGCGATTACGCGGTGAGTTCACAGTGGAAGACCGACGCCTCGAACCGTGCCAGTGGTTTGTTGTTCCAGTTCGGTATCGATATCTTCCGCGCCGCGGCCATGCTCACCGTGCTGTTTTCCGACCTGTCCATCGGCCAGATGCTGGCGGTGTTCAGTTACTTGTGGTTCATGATCGGTCCGGTGGAGCAACTGCTCAATCTGCAATACGCCTTTTATGCCGCCGGCGGTGCGCTGTCGCGGATCAACGAACTACTGGCCCGTGCCGACGAGCCGCAATACCCCGGCGGGGTCGACCCGTTCAAGGGGCGCGACACCGTGGGCATCGACATTCAGGGATTGAGTTTTGGGTATGGCGAGGAACTGGTACTCGACCAGTTGAACCTGTCCATCGCGCCGGGCGAGAAAGTAGCTATTGTCGGGGCCAGCGGCGGCGGCAAGAGCACCCTGGTGCAATTGTTATTGGGGCTGTACACGCCGCAGGCCGGCAGCATCCGTTTCGGCGGCGCCACGCAGCAGGAGATCGGCCTGGAAACCATTCGGGAGAACGTCGCCGTGGTGTTGCAACACCCGGCGCTGTTCAACGACACGGTGCGTGCCAACCTTTCCATGGGCCGAGAATGCAGCGACGAGGCCTGCTGGCAGGCACTGGAAATTGCCCAGCTCGATGCCACGGTGCGGGCGCTGCCCCTGGGCCTGGAGAGCGTCGTCGGGCGTTCCGGGGTGCGGCTGTCGGGCGGCCAGCGTCAGCGGCTGGCCATTGCCCGCATGGTCCTGGCCGAGCCACGGGTGGTGATTCTCGATGAAGCCACCTCGGCGCTGGATGCCGCCACTGAATACAACCTGCACCAGGCTCTGGCGCGGTTCCTCAGTGGACGCACCACGCTGATCATCGCCCACCGGTTGTCGGCGGTGAAACAGGCCGATCGGGTACTGGTATTTGACGGTGGTCAAATCGCCGAGGACGGTGATCATATGCAGCTGATTGCCGAGGGTGGTTTGTACGCCCGACTCTATGGTCACTTGCAACAGATACAGCAACCTTGAGTTTCCTATGCTTTTCTGCGCTTAGTATCTGAAAAAACTCAGGGAAACTCCGCGACTTCCTCCGAATTTCAAGCCAAAGCCCATCGATCCTTCATCCGGTCATTCGAAGGGTTGAAAACTAGCCTAGGCTGTGGAGTCAGGAGCGGAATTCTCGCGGATGTTCATCCGGCAGCGCCTGTGCAAGGGACCTCATGAAGCAAAAGCAGACTCTCGCAACACCACGGCTGCTGGGCATCGTCTGGCCCTTTATTGCCGTAGTGTTATTTCAAGCCTTGCTTGGAGGCGTCAGCCTTTATGTCTTGTCTGCGGTTCGCGGCTATGTGGCGGGGGAAAGTCTGTGGTCCAAGGGCCAGAAAGACGCCATCTATTACCTCAATCTGTATGCCGACAGCCGTGACGAGGCGATTTTTCGCAAATACCAGCAAGCCATCGCCGTACCCGAGGGCGGCCATGAACTGCGAGTAGCGCTGGATCGCGAGCCGCCGGACCTGGAAGCAGCAAGGGCAGGCATTCTCAAGGGCGGCAATCACCCGGACGACGTGTCCAGTGTGATCTGGCTTTATCTGAATTTTCGTCACTTCAGTTACCTGGAAGAGGCTATCGATCTCTGGACGGTGGGCGACGGTTATCTGATCGAGCTGGATAACGTCGCCCGGCAAATGCACGACAGCATTAGCGCAGGGCAGGCTTCGGAAAGCGACATCCGGGGCTGGAAGGCCCAGATATTTGCGATCAACGACTCCGTCACTCCGGCTGCCAAGGCCTTCAGCGATGCGCTGGGGGAGGGCTCGCGCTTTATCCTGCGCCTTTTGCTGGTGACCAACTTCGCCACTGCCTTGGGGTTGATTGTCCTGGCGTTGTTGCGGACCCATAAATTGCTGGCCCAGCGACAGGTCTTTGCCAGCGCGCTGCAACTGGAGAAGGAGCGTGCGCAGATCACCCTGCAATCGATTGGCGACGGGGTGATCACCACCGACGTGGAAGGCGCCATTGCCTACATGAACCCCGCTGCCGAGGCGATGACCCACTGGAAGGCCGAACACGCAACGGGATTGCCCTTGGCTGCGCTGTTCAATCTGCTCGACGACAATGCACAGACCGAGGGCTTGACGCTGATCGAGCATATCCTCAGCGGTCGGCTCAGTGGCGCCAGCGAACATTCCAAGCTGATCCAGCGTCTGGACGGCAGCACGGTGTCGGTGACCCTGGTGGGGGCGCCGATCCGTCACGCAGGCAAGGTCAGCGGCGCCGTGCTGGTGCTGCATGACATGACCCAGGAGCGTCAATACATCGCCAACCTGTCGTGGCAGGCCACCCATGATGCACTGACTGGCCTGGCGAATCGTCGGGAGTTCGAATATCGCCTGGAACAGGCCTTGCACAACCTCACCCGCCAGGTCGGACGCCATGCCTTGATGTTTCTCGACCTGGACCAGTTCAAGTTGGTCAACGACACCTGCGGCCATGCGGCGGGTGACGAGTTGTTGCGGCATATCTGCGCCTTGTTGCAGTCGGGCCTGCGCGAAAATGACACCCTGGCCCGGCTGGGTGGCGATGAGTTCGGCATCCTGCTGGAGAACTGTGCGCCGGAGGCGGCGGAAAAAATCGCTGAAGGGCTGCGCCAGACAGTGCAGAACCTGCACTTTGTCTGGAAGGGCCGGCCGTTCGTGACCACCGTGAGCATCGGCCTGGTGCATATCGCCCAGAGCCCGACGACCCTGGAGGCGTCCCTGCGCGCCGCCGACATGGCCTGTTACATGGCCAAGGAAAAGGGGCGCAACCGGGTCCAGGTCTATCATGCGGACGACTCGGAGTTGTCCTTGCGCTTTGGCGAGATGGCCTGGGTCCAGCGCTTGCATATGGCCCTGGAGGAAAACCGCTTCTGTCTCTACGCCCAGGAAATCGCCGCGCTGGGCCCGGGTGACCATGGCGGTGGGCACATTGAAATCCTGTTGCGCCTGCATGACGAAGCCGGGCGAATGATTCTGCCGGACAGTTTTATTCCGGCGGCAGAGCGCTATGGCCTGATGACCTCCCTGGACCGTTGGGTGGTGGAAAATGTCTTCAAGATCATCCGCCAGTGCTTGAATGAGTCGCGACAGGCGCCCATGGCCATGTGTGCGATCAATCTGTCAGGCACTACTATCGGAGATCAGGCGTTCCTCGACTTCCTGCGTAAACAGTTCGCGGCCTACTCGATTCCGCCAGAAATGATTTGTTTTGAAATTACCGAAACCAGCGCCATTTCGAATCTGGGCAGTGCCATTCGCTTTATCAATGAACTCAAGAGCTTGGGTTGCTATTTCTCGCTGGATGACTTTTGCGCCGGAATGTCTTCATTCGCTTACCTGAAACATTTACCTGTAGACTTCCTGAAGATCGATGGGAGTTTCGTAAAGGATATGCTGGACGACCCGATTAACCGTGCAATGGTCGAGGTGATCAATCATATCGGCCACGTCATGGGTAAGCGCACCATTGCCGAGTTTGTTGAGACCGCCCAGATCGAGCAGGCATTGCTGGAGATTGGTGTGGATTACGCTCAAGGGTATGTGATCGAGCGCCCGCAATTGTTTACCTGTGACACCTTGCAATGTAGGCCGGCCCGGCCTCAGCCGTTGTTATTCAAGGCCCCCGGCACGTTCCGCTGAACCTCTTGTTGATCCGGAAAAATCACAATCAAAAGGAGCCCGACAGTGATCGACACATTCAACCGAACAGGCCCGCTCATGGACGCCAAAAGCTATCCGCAATGGGCACAACAGCTCATTACCGATTGCAGCGAGAGCAAACGCCGGGTTGTCGAACACGAGCTGTATCAGCGCATGCGCGACAACAAGCTCAGCGCCAGGACCATGCGCCACTATCTCATCGGTGGTTGGCCGGTCGTTGAACAGTTCGCTTTATACATGGCACAAAACCTCACCAAGACCCGCTTTGCCCGCCATCCCGGCGAGGACATGGCGCGTCGCTGGTTGATGCGCAATATTCGTGTCGAACTCAACCATGCCGATTACTGGGTGAACTGGGCCGCCGCCCATGGCGTGACCCTGGAAGATCTGCAAGCACAGCAGGTTCCGCCGGAGCTGCATGCGTTGAGCCACTGGTGCTGGCATACCAGCTCGTCGGATTCGCTGATCGTGGCAATCGCCGCGACCAACTATGCGATCGAGGGGGCAACCGGAGAGTGGTCGGCGCTGGTGTGTTCCACCGGCGTCTATGCCTCGGCTTTCGCCGAGGAAGACCGCAAGCGGGCCATGAAATGGCTGAAAATGCACGCCCAGTACGATGACGCCCACCCTTGGGAAGCCCTGGAAATCATCTGCACCCTGGCAGGCATGAACCCAAGCAAAGCTTTGCAAATGGAGCTGCGCCAGGCCGTGTGCAAGAGTTATGACTACATGTACCTGTTCCTGGAGCGCTGCATGCAACTGGAGCAGTCTGAGTCTGTGGGCAAATCTTCTTCGGCCCGTGAGCGCCTGGCGCTGGCCGGAAGCTGATTTCCACCGCTACAGATAGCCACAACCCATGTGGGAGCGAGCCTGCTCGCGAAGAGGTTTGACAGTCGACGGGGAGGTTGACTGCTAGACCGCTATCGCGAGCAGGCTCGCTCCCACTGTTGTTTTGGGTGATCTCCAGATCCATGCCCACCGCCACTCCCTTGTGGGAGCGAGCTTGCTCGCGATAGCGGTGGGTCAGTTTGTGGGGATGTTGGATGTGCTGGCCCTAGCGCGAGCAAAGCTCGCTCCCACAAGGGGTGCGCTTGGCGTCTGTGTCAGCCCGCCATCGCCAACCGGTTACGTCCCTCGCGCTTGGCCACGTACAGTGCGCTGTCGGCCCGTCGCAACAGGCTTTCGGCTGATTCCCCTGGCAGCAGGGTCGCGCAACCCAGGCTGACCGTCAGTTCAATGCGTGTCCCTGCGGCGAAATAATCCTGTACCTGGGCGGCATAACGCAGGCGTTCACCGACCAGGGCCGCGGCATCGCGGCTGGTGTTGGAGAGCAGGATCAGGAACTCTTCGCCACCGAACCTGAACACCATGTCGACGTTGCGCAACTGATTCTTGATCGACTCGGCAACGGATTTGAGCACCTCGTCGCCGACGCCATGCCCATGACTGTCGTTGATGCGCTTGAAATGATCGATGTCGAGCATCAGCAGGGACAAGGGTTGCAAATGACGCCTGGCCATGTCGATTTCACGCACCAGGGTCTGGTCCATGGCGATGCGGTTGCCGGTGCCGGTCAACGGATCGCGCAGCGCGCTCTGGGTGGCGGCTCGGTAAAGCAGGGCATTGCGCAGCGGATACAGCAACGTCGAGAGCACCGATTCGAGGTCGCTCTGTTCTGCCTCGGTGAAGCGTTGGTTGCGACGGAATACCAGCTCGCCCAAGTGTTCGCCTTCATGGCTGAGGGTGTAGCTGAGGGTGTGATGTCCGCGCTGACCGAATTCGAGACGCAGATCGCTGGGCTTGTGCTGGTAGGCCAGTGCGTCCAGGGGCACCAAGCGCTGAACTTCCCGGAAAAACAGGCCCAGGATGCGTTGTGGCTCCAGGCTGGTCTGCAATTGTTGGCCCAGTTGCTGGCGCAATTGCGAAAGGCTGACCGAGCGTGGCACGAGCGGCGACGGCTGGGCGAAGCCCAGGCGCTGCAACTTGGCGCTGTCGAAGTCTATCGCGTTGATCTGGGTGGGCGTTTTCATTTGGCGTTAGCCCCTAAGCTAAATCTGTCCTGCCGGGCTGGGTGATGCGGCTTTAGGTGGCGCGTCGTACTGGTCCTTCAGCCCCGTAGGACATCTGATTTGAGTTTAGTCCGCTTTCCCTGTCAGGCGTAAGACTCGTCTCAACGTCCGTTCCCCGCCGAACATGGCGTGTTTGAGGATATTTAGAGCGAAAGTCGTGCCATTCAGTTCATTAGAATAAAAACCTAGGTAAATCAAATAATTGGCCATTAGGTGCGAACGCCGCGTCAGCATTTGGGCGACATCGACTTGGCGTTTCGCCTGGCTGAGCACCAAGAAAGTCTGCGTCGTGACGGTAAATCGACGCGACGCAGAGAAGGGCAGTTATTGCGCGTTGAAGGCTTGGCCGTTGATGCCGGTGCTGTCCGGCCCCATCAGGTACAGGTAGACCGGCATGATTGCTTCAGGTGTTGGATTATTGAGCGGGTTTTCCCCTGGATAGGCCTGGGCGCGCATGCTGGTACGGGTCGCGCCTGGGTTGATGCTGTTGGCGCGCACGGGGGCGACGGTGTCGACTTCGTCGGCCAGGGTCTGCATCAGCCCTTCGGTGGCGAACTTGGACACGCCGTAGGCCCCCCAGTACGCCCGCCCCTTGCGCCCGACGCTGCTGGAGGTGAACACCACCGACGCGTCCTTGGAGAGTTTGAGCAGGGGCAGCAGGGTGCTGGTGAGCATGAACATGGCGTTGACGTTCACATGCATCACCCGCATGAAGTTCTCGCCAGACAGTTGCTCCAGCGGCGTGCGTGGACCAATGATCGAGGCATTGTGCAGCAGGCCGTCCAAATGACCGAACTCGGTTTCGATCATGGCCGCCAGTTCATCGTATTGATGGGGCAGGGCGGTTTCGAGGTTGAATGGGATCACCACCGGTTGCGGATGGCCGGCCGCTTCGATTTCATCGTAGACCTGGGTCAGGTTGGCTTCGGTCTTGCCCAGCAACAGCACGGTGGCGCCATGAGCGGCGTAGGCCTTGGCGGCAGCAGCCCCGATACCGCGACCGGCACCGGTGACCAGGATGACCCGGCCAGTGAGCAGGTCGGGACGGGCGGAATACTCAAACATAAAAAACCTCACGAAACAGAACAAATGCGCGCTGATGCGCGCATGTGGCGAAGGGATTGATCTGTGGCGAGGGGATTTATCCCCGCTGGGCTGCCAAGCAGCCCCAAATTTTTGCACGTTGGCCTGATGCTGTAGCAGAGGCGCTTCGCGCCTCAGCGGGGATAAATCCCCTCGCCACAAAAGCGGCGACAGCAGTGAGTGCGGTCAGCTCAGCAACCGCACAACGCGTTATCCAGCACTTTGCGCAGCGCCGAGGGGTGATCGATGACCACATCCGCGCCCCAGTGCCGGGGGTTGTCGTCCGGGTGGATGTAGCCGTAGGTCACTGCACAGGTCTTGGTTCCGGCGCTGCGCCCGGACTCGATGTCCCGCAGGTCGTCGCCCACGAACAGTACGCTGGCCGGGTCCAGGTCGAGCATCTTGCACGCCAGGGTCAAGGGCTCCGGGTCCGGTTTGCTGTTTTTCACGTGGTCAGGGCAGATCAGCACCTTCGAGCGCTCGGCCAGGCCCAACTGCTGCATGATCGGCTCGGCGAAACGTACCGGCTTGTTGGTGACCACGCCCCAGATCAGGTTTGCCGCTTCAATATCGGCCAGCACCTCGGCCATGCCGTCGAACAGGTGGCTGTGGACCGCGCACCCCTTGAGGTAGCGGTCGAGGAATTCCTGGCGCAATTCCTCGAACCCCGGTGACTCCGGATCCATGGAAAAGGTCACCGCGACCATCGCCCGGGCACCGCCGGAAATCTCGTCGCGAATGTGCTGCGTATTCATCGGTGGCAAGCCGCGGTCGGCGCGCATGGCCTGGCAGATGGCGATGAAATCCGGCGCGGTATCGAGCAGCGTGCCGTCCATGTCGAAGAGAACCGCTTTGAGACGCATCGACTTACTCCTCGCGCAGGGTCTGGATCATGTAGTTGACGTCCACGTCGGCGGCCAGCTTGTAGTGCTTGGTCAGTGGGTTGTAGGTCAGGCCGATGATGTCCTTGACGGTCAGCCCGGCCATGCGGCTCCAGGCGCCCAGTTCGGAGGGCCGGATGAATTTCTTGAAGTCATGGGTGCCGCGCGGCAGCAGCTTCATGATGTATTCAGCGCCGATGATGGCGAACAGGTACGCTTTCGGGTTGCGGTTGATTGTGGAGAAGAACACCTGGCCGCCGGGCTTGACCATGCGAAAGCACGCGCGGATGACCGATGACGGATCCGGCACGTGTTCGAGCATTTCCAGGCACGTGACGACGTCGAACTGCCCAGGCATTTCCTCGGCCAGGGCCTCGGCGGTGATCTGCCGGTATTCCACGCTGACGCCGGACTCCAGTTGATGCAACTGCGCAACCGCCAACGGCGCTTCGCCCATGTCGATGCCCATTACGCTCGCTCCGCGCTGGGCCATGGCCTCGCTGAGGATGCCGCCGCCACAGCCGACGTCGAGGACCTTCTTGCCGGCCAGATTGACCCGTTCGTCAATCCAGTTGACCCGCAGCGGGTTGATGTCGTGCAGCGGTTTGAATTCGCTTTCACGGTCCCACCAGCGATGGGCCAGGGCTTCGAATTTGGCGATTTCGGCGTGGTCAACGTTGCTCATGTGCAGATCCTCGAAAAGCTTGAAAAATCGTGTGCCCCGAGCCGTGGCTCCAGGGGCGGGTTATTCGTTATGGCCGCTGATCCGACGACCCCAGGCCTGGGCCGTGGCGGTCAGTTGCGACTCGTCCAGGCGGGTCAGCCGGCCATCTTCCAGCAACGGCTTGCCGGCCACCCACAGGTGTTTCACGCAATCGCGGCCCGTGGCGTAGATCAGTTGCGACACCGGGTCGTAGACCGGCTGCTGGGCCAGGCCAGACAGGTCAAAGGCCACCAGGTCGGCGGCCTTGCCGACTTCCAGGGAACCGACCGTCGCTTCGATGCCCAGCGCCCGGGCGCCATTGAGCGTGGCCATGCGCAACGCCCGGTGGGCGTCCAGGGCCGTGGCCGAACTGGCGACAGCCTTGGCCAGCAATGCGGCGGTGCGCGTCTCGCCGAGCAAATCCAGATCGTTGTTGCTCGCTGCACCGTCGGTGCCGACCGCCACATTGACCCCGGCCTGCCACAAACGCTCGACCGGGCAGAAGCCGCTGGCCAGCTTCAAATTCGATTCCGGACAATGGATCACGCTGCAGTTGCTTTCTACCAGCAAGGCCTGGTCTTCATCGCTGACCTGAGTCATGTGCACGGCTTGAAAGCGCGGCCCCAAAAGCCCCAGCCGTCCCAGTCGGGCCAGCGGCCGCTCAGCGGTGTTATCCACAGCCTGCTGCACTTCGAAGGCGGTTTCATGAACATGCATATGAATCGCCGCGTCCAACTCCTCGGCGATCACGCGGATTTTCTCCAGGTTCTCGTCGCCCACGGTGTAAGGCGCATGTGGGCCGAATGCGACTTTGATCCGTGGATGGTGCTTGAGGTCGCCAAAAAGCTCGATGCCCTGACGAATGGCGTCGTCGGCGCTGGCGGCGCCGGGGATGGGGAAATCGAGGATCGGAATGGCGATTTGCGCGCGGATGCCGCTGTTGTGCACGCGTTCGCTGGCAACCTTGGGGTAGAAGTACATGTCAGAGAAGCAGGTGATGCCACCCTTGATCTGTTCGGCGATTGCCAGGTCGGTGCCATCGCGCACGAAATCTTCATCGACCCATTTGGCTTCGGCCGGCCAGATGTGTTGTTCGAGCCAGGTCATCAAGGGCAGGTCGTCGGCCAGGCCACGGAATAAAGTCATTGCCGCGTGGCCGTGGGCGTTGATCAGGCCCGGGCTGAGCAGCATGCCCGGTAACTCGCGGACCTGGGTGGCATTGCACTTCAGGGCTTCGGCCCGCGGGCCGATGAACACGATGCAGCCGTCGCGAATGCCCAGGCCATGATCCTTGAGCACCACACCGGCGGGTTCGACAGGCACCAACCAGGTCGGCAGCAGTAATAAGTCGAGCGCAACGGCAGGCTTGGGCATCGTGGAACGGTTCCATGGGTTATAAAGGATGGCGAAGTATACCCGAGCGTCTTCGCGGAGGGATCGCTATAATCGGCGGCTTTTGTTCATGAGTGCGGGGTGAGGGATGCGCGATCGACTGTTGGCTGCGGAGAAAGTGAAGGCCATCGATTGGCGGGATGGTGCCCTGTACCTGCTGGATCAGCGTGTGTTGCCGTTCGAGGAAAACTGGATCGGCTACACCAGCGCCGCTGGTGTAGCCGAGGCCATTCGTTCGATGGTGGTACGTGGCGCGCCAGCCATTGGCATCAGCGCCGCCTATGGCGTAGTGCTGGCCGCACGGGCCAGAGTAGCCGAAGGGGGTGACTGGCAGGCGGCGCTGGAAGCCGATTTCGCCTTGCTGGCCGATTCCCGGCCGACAGCGGTGAACCTGTTCTGGGCTTTGGACCGCATGCGTGAGCGGCTTGTGCGCTTGAAAGAGCACGCCGAGCCATTGGCTGCCCTTGAGGCCGAAGCCATCGCCATCCATGAAAGCGACCGCGAAGCCAATCTGACCATGGCCCAGCTTGGGGTCGACCTGATCCGCAAGCATCAGGGCAACGCCCAGGCCATCCTGACCCACTGCAACACCGGCGCCCTGGCCACCGGCGGTTTCGGCACGGCCCTGGGGGTGATTCGCGGTGCGTTCCTCGAAGGCATGGTCGAACGTGTCTATGCCGACGAAACCCGACCATGGCTTCAGGGCTCGCGCCTGACCGCGTGGGAGCTGGCCAACGAAGGCATCCCGGTGACCCTCAACGCTGACTCCGCCGCCGCCCACATCATGAAAACCAAAGGCGTGACCTGGGTGATCGTCGGCGCCGACCGCATCACCGCCAACGGTGACGTGGCGAACAAGATCGGCACTTATCAACTGGCGGTCTGCGCCATGCACCATGGGGTGCGCTTCATGGTGGTGGCACCGAGTTCGACCATCGACATGAACCTGGCCAGCGGGGACGACATTCCGATCGAAGAACGCGACGGGCGCGAGCTGCTGGAAGTCGGCGGCAAACGGGTCGGGGCGGATGTAGAAGCGTTCAACCCAGTGTTCGACGTCACTCCGGCGGACCTGATCGACGCCATCATTACCGAGAAGGGCATTGTCGAACGGCCAGACACGGCGAAAATGGCGCAGTTGATGTGTCGCAAGCGGTTGCACTGAGGGCTCTCAGTGCCTGATCTGCCGCCTTCGCGAGCAGGCTCGCTCCCGCATTGGTTCGTGTTGTGACCCGAATCTCAGGCATGCACAGTCTCCTGTGGGAGCGAGCTTGCTCGCGATGAGGCCCGTAAAGCCAGCAAATGAGCCTGAATCGGGGCGAAAATCTTCATTCGCAGCGTCTCTGAGCCCCTCTCGTCCTCTATCAGCCTGTCACCGGTCAACTAACTATGCTCCATGCGCATCAGGGGGATAGGTGCGTGGCGGCTCTTGTGATAACATCCGGCGGTTTCCAGGGCTGCCTCGCGAGGTAGCCTTTACTGCGCAGATCCATGGCATAACTCGTTGATTTGTCGTAAGTCGCTGCATGGCACTTGTTCTGCAGCGGCGAGCTTCGTTCGTCCCATCTGGATGTGACGAGGTTTCACCAGAAAAAGGAATCAGGCTTCTCATGGGCGAACTGGCCAAAGAAATCCTCCCGGTCAATATCGAAGACGAGCTGAAACAGTCCTACCTCGACTACGCAATGAGCGTAATCGTCGGGCGGGCGCTGCCGGATGCGCGCGATGGCTTGAAGCCCGTGCACCGGCGCGTGCTGTTCGCGATGAGCGAGCTGGGCAACGACTTCAACAAGCCGTACAAGAAATCCGCCCGTGTCGTCGGCGACGTGATCGGTAAGTATCACCCCCACGGTGACACCGCCGTGTACGACACCATCGTGCGGATGGCCCAGCCATTCTCCCTGCGCTACCTGCTGGTAGACGGCCAGGGCAACTTCGGTTCCGTGGACGGCGACAACGCCGCGGCCATGCGATACACCGAAGTGCGCATGACCAAGCTGGCCCACGAGCTGCTGGCCGACCTGCACAAGGAAACCGTGGACTGGGTGCCGAACTACGACGGCACCGAAATGATCCCGGCGGTCATGCCGACCCGTATCCCCAACCTGCTGGTCAACGGCTCCAGCGGTATCGCCGTGGGCATGGCGACCAACATCCCGCCGCACAACCTCGGTGAAGTCATCGACGGTTGCCTGGCCCTCATCGACAATCCCGAGCTGACGGTCGATGAGCTGATGCAATACATCCCCGGTCCGGACTTCCCGACCGCCGCGATCATCAACGGTCGTGCCGGTATCATCGAAGCCTATCGCACCGGCCGTGGCCGCATTTATATGCGCGCCCGCTCGACCATCGAAGACATCGACAAGGTCGGTGGCCGCCAGCAGATCGTCATCACCGAACTGCCGTACCAGCTGAACAAGGCTCGTCTGATCGAGAAGATCGCCGAGCTGGTGAAAGAGAAGAAACTCGAAGGCATCACCGAGCTGCGTGACGAGTCCGACAAGGACGGTATGCGCGTCGTGATCGAGCTGCGTCGCGGCGAAGTGCCTGAGGTAATCCTCAACAACCTCTACGCCCAGACCCAGCTGCAAGCGGTGTTCGGTATCAACATCGTGGCGCTGATCGATGGTCGTCCGCGGATCCTGAACCTCAAGGACCTGCTGGAAGCCTTCGTGCGTCACCGTCGCGAAGTGGTCACCCGCCGCACCGTGTTCGAACTGCGCAAGGCGCGCGAGCGCGGTCACATCCTCGAAGGCCAGGCTGTTGCCCTGTCGAACATCGACCCGGTCATCGCCCTGATCAAGGCCTCGCCAACGCCGTCGGAAGCCAAGGAAGCGCTGATCAGCACACCTTGGGAGTCCACCGCGGTGGTGGCGATGGTCGAACGTGCCGGTGCCGATTCGTGCCGTCCGGAGAACCTCGACCCGCAATACGGCCTGCGCGAGGGCAAGTACTTCCTGTCCCCGGAACAGGCCCAGGCCATCCTGGAACTGCGTCTGCACCGCCTGACCGGTCTGGAACACGAGAAGCTGCTGGCCGAGTACCAGGAGATCCTCAACCAGATCGGCGAGCTGATCCGCATCCTCAACAGCGCCACGCGCCTGATGGAAGTGATCCGCGAAGAGCTGGAAGTGATCCGCGCCGAATACGGCGATGTGCGTCGCACCGAGATTCTCGATGCGCGCCTGGACCTGACCCTGGGTGACATGATCCCGGAAGAAGAGCGCGTGGTGACCATTTCCCACGGCGGCTACGCCAAGACCCAGCCGCTGGCCGCCTACCAGGCCCAGCGTCGTGGCGGCAAAGGCAAGTCGGCGACTGGCGTCAAGGACGAGGACTACATCGCCCACCTGCTGGTCGCCAACAGCCACACCACGCTGTTGCTGTTCTCCAGCAAGGGCAAGGTGTACTGGCTCAAGACCTATGAAATCCCCGAGGCGTCCCGCGCGGCTCGCGGTCGTCCGCTGGTCAACCTGCTGCCGCTGGACAGTGACGAATACATCACCACCATGCTGCCGGTGGAGGAATACACCGAAGGTCACTTCATCTTCATGGCCACCGCCAAAGGCACCGTGAAGAAGACCCCGCTGGAATCCTTCAGTCGTCAGCGTAGCGTTGGCCTGATCGCTCTCGAATTGGACGAAGGCGACGTGCTGATTTCCGCCGCCATCACCGACGGCGAGCGCGAAGTCATGCTGTTCTCCGACGGCGGCAAGGTCACCCGCTTCAAGGAATCCGACGTTCGCGCCATGGGCCGTACCGCCCGCGGCGTACGAGGCATGCGCCTGCCGGAAGGTCAGAAGCTGATTTCCATGCTGATCCCTGAAGAAGGCAGCCAGATCCTCACCGCTTCGGCGCGTGGTTATGGCAAGCGCACGGCCATCAGCGAGTTCCCTGAGTACAAGCGTGGCGGCCAGGGCGTGATCGCCATGGTCAGCAACGAGCGTAACGGTCGTCTGGTCGGCGCTGTCCAGGTGCTCGATGGCGAAGAGATCATGTTGATCTCCGACCAGGGCACCCTGGTGCGCACGCGAGTTGCCGAAGTATCGAGTCTGGGTCGTAACACCCAGGGTGTGACACTGATCAAGCTGGCCAATGACGAAACGCTGGTCGGGCTCGAGCGGGTCCAGGAACCATCGGAAGTCGAAGGCGAGGAGCTGGAAGGCGAGGAAGGCGTGGCGTTTGACGGCACCCTTGGCGCCGATGTCGACGACATGACCGGCGATCAACCGCTCGACGCTGCCGCTGACGAAGAAGAACCGCAGGACTAAGCGGACACGCAGGGGGCGGATGAAGATTCGCCCCCTTGTTGTTTGTCCCGTTTGAAAATTTGCGACACTGCGCATTCCGCCCTTTGTGGGAGCGAGCCTGCTCGCGATTTCGGTGGGTCAGCAGCATTGATATTGACTGACACACTGCAATCGCGAGCAAGCTCGGTCCCACATTGGGCCCTATGTGCAGAACACAAGATGTATGTGACCACCAGATCAGAGCGAGATTGGATGTGAGCAAGAGAGCCTATAACTTCTGTGCCGGCCCGGCGGCGTTGCCTGAAGCGGTCCTGAAACGTGCCCAGGGTGAACTTCTCGACTGGCATGGCAAGGGCCTGTCCGTCATGGAAATGAGCCATCGCAGTGATGAGTTCGTGTCCATTGCCACCAAGGCCGAGCAGGACCTGCGTGATCTGCTGAACATCCCGTCCAATTACAAGGTGTTGTTCCTGCAGGGCGGCGCCAGCCAGCAGTTCGCCCAGATTCCGCTGAACCTGCTGCCCGAAAGCGGTAAGGCCGACTACATCGATACCGGTATCTGGTCGCAGAAAGCCATCGAAGAAGCCTCGCGTTATGGCCACGTCAACGTTGCCGCCACCGCCAAGCCCTACGACTATTTCGCCATTCCGGGTCAGAACGAGTGGAACCTGTCCAAGGACGCGGCCTACGTTCACTACGCGCCAAACGAAACCATTGGCGGCCTGGAGTTCAACTGGATCCCGGAAACTGGCGACGTGCCATTGGTGGCCGACATGTCTTCGGACATTCTGTCGCGGCCTGTGGATATCTCCCGTTTCGGCATGATCTACGCCGGAGCCCAGAAGAACATCGGCCCGAGCGGCATTCTGGTCAGCATCATCCGTGAAGACCTGCTGGGTCGCGCCCGTTCCCTGTGCCCGACCATGCTCAACTACAAGGTCGCGGCCGACAACGGCTCGATGTACAACACCCCGCCGACCCTGGCCTGGTACCTGTCGGGCCTGGTGTTCGAGTGGTTGAAAGAACAGGGCGGTGTCGAAGCCATCGGCAAGCTCAATGAAGTGAAGCAGCGCACGCTGTATGACTTCATCGATGCCAGCGGCCTCTACAGCAACCCGATCAACAAGACTGACCGTTCATGGATGAACGTGCCGTTCCGCCTGGCCGATGACCGTCTGGACAAACCATTCCTGGCCGGTGCCGACGAGCGCGGTCTGCTGAACCTCAAGGGCCACCGTTCGGTCGGTGGCATGCGCGCCTCCATCTACAACGCCGTCGACATCAACGCAGTCAATGCGTTGATTGCCTACATGGCAGAGTTCGAGAAGGAACATGGCTGATGTCTGAGCAAGAACTCAAGGCGCTGCGCCTGCGCATTGATGCCCTGGACGAAAAAGTCCTGGAGCTGATCAGCGAGCGTGCGCGCTGCGCCCAGGAAGTCGCCCGGGTGAAGATGGCTTCCCTGGCCGAAGGCGAAGTGCCTGTGTTCTATCGCCCTGAGCGTGAAGCGCAGGTTCTCAAGCGCGTCATGGAACGCAACAAGGGGCCGTTGGGCAACGAAGAAATGGCGCGGTTGTTCCGCGAGATCATGTCTTCGTGCCTGGCCCTTGAGCAGCCGCTGAAAGTCGCCTACCTGGGGCCGGAGGGCACCTTCACCCAGGCCGCGGCCATGAAGCATTTCGGTCATGCGGTGATCAGCAAGCCGATGGCGGCCATCGACGAAGTCTTCCGCGAAGTGGCGGCCGGGGCGGTGAATTTTGGCGTGGTGCCGGTGGAGAACTCCACCGAAGGCGCGGTCAACCACACCCTGGACAGCTTCCTCGAGCACGACATGGTGATCTGCGGTGAAGTCGAGCTGCGTATCCACCATCACCTGTTGGTCGGCGAGAACACCAAGACCGACAGCATCAGCCGGATCTATTCCCACGCCCAGTCCCTGGCCCAGTGCCGCAAGTGGCTGGACGCCCATTATCCGAACGTCGAGCGCGTGGCGGTATCGAGCAACGCCGAAGCGGCCAAGCGGGTCAAGGGTGAGTGGAACTCGGCGGCGATTGCTGGCGACATGGCGGCCGGCCTCTACGGGTTGACCCGCCTGGCCGAAAAAATCGAGGACCGCCCGGACAACTCCACGCGGTTCCTGATGATCGGCAGCCAGGAAGTGCCGCCGACCGGCGACGACAAGACTTCGATCATCGTCTCCATGAGCAACAAGCCTGGTGCGCTCCACGAATTGCTGGTGCCGTTCCACGACAACGGTATCGATCTGACGCGGATCGAGACCCGTCCGTCGCGCAGCGGTAAATGGACCTACGTGTTCTTCATCGATTTCGTCGGCCACCACCGCGATCCGCTGGTAAAAGGTGTGCTCGAGAAAATCAGTCAGGAAGCAGTGGCACTCAAGGTGCTGGGTTCCTACCCCAAGGCAGTTCTTTAAGGGCGGATAGCAAATGAGTGGCAACTTCCTCGCTCTGGCACAGCCAGGCGTGCAACAACTCTCGCCTTACGTTCCAGGCAAGCCTGTGGACGAACTGGCCCGCGAGCTGGACCTGGACCCGGCCAGCATCGTCAAGTTGGCGAGCAACGAAAACCCGCTGGGCGCGAGTCCCAAGGCGCTGGCGGCGATCCGCGACGAGCTGGCCGAGCTGACCCGTTACCCTGATGGCAACGGCTTCTCGCTCAAGAGCCTGCTGGCCGAACGCTGTGGCGTGGAGCTGAACCAGGTGACCCTGGGCAACGGTTCCAATGACATTCTCGAGCTGGTGGCGCGTGCCTACCTGGCGCCGGGCCTCAATGCGGTGTTCAGCGAGCACGCGTTTGCGGTCTACCCGATCGCGACCCAGGCCGTCGGCGCGGACGCCCGTGTGGTTCCGGCCAAGAACTGGGGGCATGACCTGCCAGCCATGCTGGCCGCCATCGACGCCAACACCCGTGTGGTTTTCATTGCCAACCCGAACAACCCGACCGGTACCTGGTTCGACGCCCAGGCCCTGGATGACTTCCTGCAGGATGTGCCCGAGCACGTGCTGGTGGTGCTGGACGAGGCCTATATCGAGTACGCCGAAGGCAGCGACTTGCCCGATGGCCTGGACTTCCTGGCTGCCTACCCGAACCTGTTGGTCTCGCGTACGTTCTCGAAGGCCTATGGCCTGGCCTCGCTGCGAGTCGGCTATGGCCTGTCCACCGCGGTGGTGGCCGATGTGCTGAATCGCGTGCGTCAGCCGTTCAACGTCAACAGCTTCGCCCTGGCCGCCGCCTGCGCTGCATTGCAGGATGACGCCTACCTGGCCGAAAGCCGCCGTCTTAACGAGGCTGGCATGCAGCAACTGGAAGCCGGGTTCCGTGAGTTGGGCCTGAGCTGGATTCCATCGAAAGGCAATTTCATCTGCGTCGATGTCGGGCGTGTCGCCGCGCCGGTATTCCAGGGCTTGCTGGGTGAAGGCGTGATCGTGCGTCCGGTGGCCAATTACGGCATGCCGAACCACCTGCGTATCACCATTGGCCTGCCAGCAGAAAACAGCCGTTTCCTCGAGGCGTTGAGCAAGGTCCTGGCTCGTGGTTGATGTCACTTCACTGCAACCTGCTGCCCCTATGATCGGTCGCCTGGTGGTGGTGGGCCTGGGGTTGATCGGCGGTTCGTTTGCCAAGGGCTTGCGTGAAAGCGGCCTGTGCCGTGAGGTGGTCGGTGTCGATCTGGATCCGCAGTCGCGCAAGTTGGCGGTGGAGTTGGGGGTGGTCGACCGCTGTGAGGATGACCTGGCAATCGCTTGCCAGGGCGCCGATGTGATCCAGTTGGCGGTGCCGATCCTGGCCATGGAAAAATTGCTGGTGCGCCTGGCTGCCATGGATCTGGGGAGTGCCATTCTCACGGATGTCGGCAGCGCCAAGGGTAACGTCGTACGTGCTGCCGCCGAAGCCTTCGGCGGCATGCCAGCGCGCTTCGTGCCCGGGCATCCGATCGCCGGCTCCGAGCAGAGTGGGGTGGAAGCCTCCAACTCGGAACTGTTTCGTCGTCACAAAGTGATATTGACGCCGCTGGAGCAGACCGACCCGGCTGCGCTGGCGGTGGTGGACCGTTTGTGGCGCGAACTGGGTGCCGATGTCGAGCACATGCAGGTCGAGCGTCACGACGAAGTGTTGGCCGCTACCAGCCATTTGCCGCACCTGTTGGCGTTCGGTCTGGTGGATTCATTGGCCAAACGCAATGAAAATCTTGAGATCTTCCGTTACGCTGCCGGCGGTTTCCGCGATTTCACAAGAATCGCCGGAAGCGACCCGGTCATGTGGCACGACATCTTCCTCGCTAACCGCGAAGCTGTCCTGCGCACACTCGATACATTTCGCAGCGATCTCGACGCCTTGCGCGACGCGGTCGATGCTGGGGACGGGCACCAATTGCTGGGCGTTTTCACACGCGCCAGGGTGGCCCGCGAGCATTTCAGTAAAATCCTGGCCCGTCGGGCCTATGTGGACGCTATGAACTCCAACGATCTGATTTTCCTGGCGCAACCTGGTGGCTCCCTGAGTGGGCGTATTCGTGTACCGGGCGATAAATCGATTTCCCACCGTTCGATCATGCTTGGCTCCCTGGCCGAAGGTGTGACCGAGGTGGAAGGTTTCCTCGAGGGCGAAGACGCCCTGGCGACGCTGCAGGCGTTTCGTGACATGGGCGTGGTCATCGAAGGCCCGCACCACGGTCGCGTGACCATCCATGGTGTCGGCCTGCACGGCCTCAAGCCTGCTCCGGGCCCGATCTACCTGGGTAACTCCGGTACCTCGATGCGCCTGTTGTCCGGCCTGCTGGCCGCGCAGGACTTCGACAGCACCCTGACCGGTGACGCCTCGCTGTCCAAGCGCCCGATGAATCGCGTAGCCAACCCACTGCGGGAAATGGGCGCGGTCATCGAGACCGCGGCTGACGGCCGTCCACCGATGACCATTCGCGGTGGCCACAAGCTCAAGGGCCTGACCTACACCATGCCGATGGCCAGCGCCCAGGTGAAATCCTGCCTGCTGCTGGCCGGCCTCTATGCCGAAGGCAAGACCACCGTCACCGAGCCGGCTCCGACCCGCGATCACACCGAGCGCATGCTGCGTGGCTTTGGCTACCCGGTCACGGTCAACGGTGCCACGGCTAGCGTCGAGTCCGGCAACAAATTGACCGCGACCCACATTGAAGTGCCGGGCGATATCTCGTCGTCGGCGTTCTTCCTGGTGGCCGCCTCGATCGCCGAAGGTTCTGACCTGGTGCTCGAGCACGTCGGCATCAACCCGACCCGTACCGGCGTGATCGACATCCTGCGTCTGATGGGCGCTGATATCACCCTGGAAAACCAGCGTGAAGTCGGCGGCGAACCGGTAGCAGACTTGCGCGTACGAGCAGCTAAACTCAAGGGTATCGAGATTCCCGAGGCGCTGGTCCCGCTGGCCATCGACGAATTCCCGGTGCTGTTCGTGGCGGCCGCCTGTGCAGAAGGGCGCACCGTGCTGACCGGCGCCGAAGAACTGCGGGTCAAGGAGTCGGATCGCATCCAGGTGATGGCGGATGGCTTGCTCGCCCTGGGCGTCAAGTGCCAGCCCACGCCGGACGGCATTATCATCGACGGCGGCCAGATCGGCGGCGGCGAAGTCCATGGCCACGGAGACCATCGCATCGCCATGGCCTTCAGTGTTGCGTCGTTGCGCGCCAGTGCGCCGATTCGCATCCATGATTGCGCCAACGTCGCAACGTCGTTCCCGAACTTCCTGGCGCTGTGCGCGCAGGTCGGTATTCGAGTGGCACAAGAGGCGCAGTCGTGAATATCAAGGCACCGGTCGTCACCATCGATGGCCCAAGCGGCTCGGGCAAGGGCACCGTCGCCGGGATCCTGGCCAGGCAACTGGGCTGGAACCTGCTCGATTCGGGTGCCCTGTATCGTCTGCTGGCATTCGCCGCCGCCAATCATGGCGTCGATCTGACCAACGAAGAGTTGCTAAAGGCGCTGGCCGCGCATCTGGACGTGCAGTTCATCGCGGCGACCGACGGTCAGTTGCAGCGCATCATTCTGGAGGGCGATGAAGTCAGCGATGTCATCCGCACCGAAAGTGTCGGTGCCGGTGCTTCCCAGGTCGCCGCGCTGCCGGCGGTGCGCGAGGCGTTGCTGCAACGCCAGCGCGCCTTCCAGGAGCCACCGGGGCTGGTGGCCGACGGTCGCGACATGGGCACGGTAGTGTTTCCCGATGCGCCGCTGAAGATTTTTCTCACCGCCAGTGCGGAGGAGAGGGCGCGTCGCCGTTATTTGCAGTTGAAGGGCAAAGGCGAGGATGTTAGTCTGTCGAGTCTGCTAGATGAGATCCGTGCACGCGACGAGCGTGACACCCAGCGCGCAGTAGCCCCGCTCAAGCCGGCGGCTGACGCGATACAGCTGGATTCCACGGAGTTGTCCATCGATCAGGTGTTGCAACGCATCATGAGCGAGATCGCCATTCGCGATATCGCCGGGTGACCAGGAAGCTCCGCAGGGGACCAGTCATAGTCCTGCGGTGCTTCTTTTATATGAAACTAACCCACACTGTCTGGGGTGTGGAGGCGGGCGTATTCTTCGCCCTAATCAACAGGAATTAAAATGAGCGAAAGCTTTGCGGAACTCTTTGAAGAAAGCCTGAAAACCCTGAACCTTCAGGCAGGCTCCATCATCACCGGTGTTATCGTTGATATCGATTACCAAGCTCGCTGGGTAACCGTTCACGCTGGTCTGAAGTCTGAAGCACTCATCCCGCTTGAGCAGTTCTACAACGACGCTGGCGAACTGAACATCAACGTCGGTGACGAAGTTCACGTTGCGCTGGACTCGGTTGAAGATGGCTTTGGTGAAACCAAGCTGTCCCGTGAAAAAGCCAAGCGCGCTGAATGCTGGATCGTTCTGGAAGCGGCTTTCGCAGCTGAGGAAGTGGTCAAGGGCGTTATCAACGGTAAGGTTAAAGGCGGCTTCACTGTCGACGTTAACGGCATCCGTGCGTTCCTGCCAGGTTCCCTGGTTGACGTCCGTCCAGTGCGCGACACCACGCACCTGGAAGGCAAAGAGCTGGAATTCAAGGTCATCAAGCTGGACCAGAAGCGCAACAACGTTGTCGTTTCCCGTCGCAGTGTCCTGGAAGCCGAGAACTCCGCCGAGCGTGAAGCTCTGCTGGAATCGCTGCAGGAAGGCCAACAGGTCAAAGGTATCGTCAAGAACCTCACCGATTACGGCGCATTCGTCGATCTGGGTGGCGTCGATGGCCTGCTGCACATCACCGACATGGCCTGGAAGCGTATCAAGCATCCTTCGGAAATCGTCAACGTTGGCGACGAGATCGATGTCAAGGTTCTGAAGTACGATCGCGAGCGCAATCGTGTTTCCCTGGGCCTCAAGCAACTGGGCGAAGATCCATGGGTTGCTATCAAAGCCCGTTACCCAGAAGGCACTCGCGTCACCGCTCGTGTTACCAACCTGACCGACTACGGCTGCTTCGCTGAGCTGGAAGAAGGCGTTGAAGGCCTGGTACACGTTTCCGAAATGGACTGGACCAACAAGAACATCCACCCTTCGAAAGTCGTACAAGTCGGCGACGAAGTGGAAGTCATGGTTCTGGACATCGACGAAGAGCGTCGTCGTATCTCCCTCGGCATCAAGCAGTGCAAGTCCAACCCATGGGAAGACTTCTCTGGCCAGTTCAACAAGGGCGATAAAATCTCCGGCACCATCAAGTCGATCACCGATTTCGGTATCTTCATTGGTCTGGACGGCGGCATCGACGGTCTGGTTCACCTGTCCGACATCTCCTGGAACGAAGTGGGCGAAGAAGCCGTACGCCGCTTCAAGAAGGGCGACGAGCTGGACACCGTTATCCTGTCGGTTGACCCAGAGCGCGAGCGCATTTCCCTGGGTATCAAGCAACTGGAAAGCGATCCGTTCTCCGAGTACGTTCAAGAGAACGACAAAGGCGCAATCGTTAAGGGCATCGTGAAAGAAGTTGACGCTAAAGGCGCCATCATCACCCTGGCCGACGATATCGAAGCGACTCTGAAAGCCTCCGAAATCAGCCGTGACCGCGTTGAAGACGCGCGTAACGTCCTGAAAGAAGGCGAAGAAGTAGAAGCCAAGATCATCAGCGTTGACCGCAAGAGCCGCGTAATCCAGCTCTCCATCAAGTCGAAAGACGTTGAAGAAGAGAAAGAAGCAATCCAGAGCCTGCGCGACAAGCCAGCTTCGGACACTGCTGCTCCTGGTCCTACCACTCTGGGCGACCTGTTGCGTGCACAAATGGAAAAACAGAACTGAGTTCTGTCAGACCATAGAAAAAGGGCGACTTCGGTCGCCCTTTTTTGTGCCTGCGATATTTCAGAATTTTCCGACTCCCGTAAACGCCGCAGAGTTGCGATCATTCGAGACGCTACGAAACCAACCGCTCAGCCTGGCTGTCTCTTTTATGAAACAGATCAATAATCTCTTCGGGGCTCTGGCTTGTGTGCGTAATCGGTCCTGGCTCTCTACCTAAAGGATCTGAATGAACAAGTTCTATCTGGTGTTGGCCGTCCTGGTGCTAGCGGGTTGCTCTACAAGCGCCAAGACCCACGCAGTGCGTGGTGTCAGCGGTATCGAGGTCGATTGCTCAGGGTTGGGGTCCGGTTGGGAGAGGTGCCATAAGCGCGCTGCAAGGGAGTGCAAGGGTGCAGGTTACAAGGTCATTACCCGCTCTGACGATGCGAAGGATGAAGATCAATATCCCTTTGGTTTCAATCCGGCAGGTTACCTGACTCGCACGATGCTGGTGATCTGTCGATAGCATGAGGAAAGTCATGCTGCCTGCATGGGAAGAGCCTGCAAGGGGGTAATGAAGAATGTCAATACTTGGGCTGTTCAAATCCCTCCGACCATGCTAAAACCTTTTCAAGCGATTTTCCTAGCTGCTTGAAAAAGAAGGGAAAAATATGACGAAGTCGGAGTTGATCGAACGAATTGTCACCCATCAAGGGCTACTCTCATCCAAGGATGTGGAGCTGGCTATCAAGACCATGCTTGAGCAAATGTCCCAATGCCTGGCTACCGGAGATCGTATCGAGATCCGTGGTTTCGGCAGCTTCTCCCTCCACTACCGCGCCCCGCGAGTAGGTCGCAATCCAAAAACCGGCCAGTCCGTCAGCCTTGATGGGAAGTTCGTTCCTCATTTCAAGCCGGGCAAGGAGCTCAGGGATCGCGTAAACGAGGAGGAGGAGGGTGATGACCTTTGACGGGGCAGCCCAAGAAGGAGGTGTTCATGTGGAACTTTAAGCGTTTGGCATTTGTCGTACTTGCGGTGCTCGTGGCTTCAGCTATCGTACTGTTCGTGCTTGAAAATAATCAGCCTGTCGCGCTGCTGTTCCTGGGATGGTCGGCTCCGCAATTTCCTGTTTCAGTTTTTGTGTTGCTGGCGCTTCTCGTGGGTATGATGATCGGCCCGCTGCTCGGATGGCTCGTGGGCGTGCGTCGGCGGTTGAAATAATGGATGTGTGAAGCCTGGAGTCTTGGAGTAAGGATCACTGCCTACAATTTTTTCTGACTTTGGGTGCTTTTTTGTTCGTATTTAATCTGACTTCGTTTGCCGTAGTGTCTGCCGGGGACTTGCCCGTCTTGCCTTTTAATGCGTTCAGGGTGTCTGTAAGCGCAATGTCGAAAAAAGCAAGCGAGGCTGCTCATGCAAAATAATCATGTTGAAGGCCATGGCGCGGATGAGATCGATCTGATTGAGCTTGTGCGCGGATTATGGGCTCAGAAGTGGTTGATCCTTGGTATTACTTTGCTAGTTACTGTTGGTGCGGCTGCGTATGCGTTCCTCAGTAAACCTGTCTATGAAGCAAAGCTTTTCATCATGCCTCCTACTCAGAACGGTATTGCTGAGTTGAATTATGGGCGGGGGAAAAGTACCGAGCTGGAAACTTATTCCATCGCATATGTTTACGACGTATTCGCTCGAAATCTTCAGGGCGAATCCCTTCGTCAAAAATTTTTCAATGACGTTTACCTGCCTTCGCTTGAAGAGTCCCGGCGAAAGGGCGCGCTCGACCGTTTGTACGAGCGTTTTTCCCGTGAGCTGGTGATTAAAGGGCCGGGTAAGGATACGCCGGATCGTTTTTCGGTCACGGTTCAAGGTGGAGATCCTGTCCAGGCCACTGAATGGGCAAAGGCTTACGTCCAGCGCGCTAGCGAAGCAGCCGAGCTGGAGCTGATCAAGAACGTCACGAGTGAGGCGTCTGTGAGGGCGCGAAATCTGGAGCAGCGGATTGTTAGCTTGCGCGAGACCGCGCAACGGGTGCGTGAGGATCGGATTCAGCAGTTGCGTGAAGCGTTGAAGATTGCCGAGGCGATTGGCTTGGCTACGCCGACAATAAACTCCTCTGCTGCGGTGGATATTACTGTAGAAGCTGCTAATAAGATGGATTATCAGCGTGGTAGCAAGGCTTTGGCTGCTGAAATCAATGCGCTGGAGTCCAGAACTTCTGATGATGCCTTTATATCCGATTTGCGCCCGCTGCAGATGCGTTACAATTTTTACCGTAAGCTTAATATAGATTCTGAACGTATTTCAGTATATCGGCAGGATGGTAGTGTTGAAGTTCCAGAGAGTCCGATCAAACCTAGAAAAGGTTTAATTGTGGTGTTGGGGGTGATTGCTGGTCTGATATTGGGTGGATTCATCGCCTTGATTAATTTTGTTCTGGTTCGGAATCGAAAGGTAGCGTGATAGCTGTTATCTTAATGGTTTAAGTTATATATGTTAGTGCTATCCATGAAGTCGAGTTCTTATAGTTTTTAAGCTGTTTGGCCTGTCGTCGCAAAGGTATTTGCAGCGGCAGGCCTTTCTCATTTATGTTTCTGGTGTTGATGCTTGCCCTATTAGTGAGTGATGCCTCAATGATGTCATTTGCGGTGGTTTCCTCGCGCTAAGGATAAAGTGGCTATCGATTTGCCTCTCGTAAAATTGTCGGAGATCAGCGACATATTTTGCAAGGGGCGTATAATCGCTGCCATTTAGGCAGGCGGCATTGTGCTGTGTCGTATTGGAAAGTGCTCTCATGGGGAGGCAGAGTGTAAGCGGCAACTCCTAGGGTGACGGTTGTGAAGATTTTATTCGCAGTCATCTGAGGTTTTGGATGAGTTGGTCTAGCAGGAGAAGCGAAAGCGCAAGGGTATCGCGATTGCTTCCAGGTCGATGAGGCAGCCTTAGGATGGCACATGGCGTGTCGGCCAGTCACGGTTATCGTTTTACTGCAAAATTAGGGGGGGGCAGGAGGGTTATGTTGACGAAATATAAAATTATGCGAGGCCTGTTTAAACGCAGGATGGTCAGGACTTTAGTTTGGAAGATCGTAGCATACTTTAATAAAGGGCGGCTGGAGGTTTTTTGTAAAGAGCAGCTAAGAAGAAGGCATGAGTCCTTTGTAGCTTTTGATGCTAATTCCATTGCGCCGGTAGTTGCAGAGTTGGAAGCCAGTGGTGCCATGGTCGGCCCCTCATTGCCTAAAGAAGTTATTCAGTACCTATCGGAGTATTCTGAGGCGCATCCCTGTTTCGCTGATAGAGATCAAACAAAAGGATTTTATCTAAAAGATAGGGAAAAGGCGGAAAAGTCGTTGGGGAAAGAGCTTCTTCTGGCCCAATATTTTAATGCGGGAGAAGACGCGGTAATTGCTAAAATAGCCAATGATCCTTATCTGCTTTCGATTGCTGCCAGCTATTTGAAGGTTCCACCAAAATTGATGAGTGTCAATATGTGGTGGACTTTTCCCGTGGATGCGAGCGAGGAAGATAAGGCGCGCCATGCGCATGTTTTTCATTTTGATTTGGATGATCTTAAATTTGTTAAGTTTTTCTTTTATTTGACCGATGTTGACGATCAAGCAGGTCCTCATGTTTTTGTGAAAACTTCAAATAGAATAATCAATTATAAAACCCCAATGCTCAGGTCTCGTCGTTTCACCGATGAGGAAATAGTTGCAGGGTACGGCGCGGACAACATTGTAAAAGTATTCGGGCCTGCTGGGACTTGTTTGATAGAAGACACAATTACTGTACATAAGGGGGTGACCCCTGTCTCACGTGCCAGGCTCATGTTGCAGTTTGAATACTCAATTAACACCTACTCGGAAATTAGTTGTGTCAGTGATAGGAACGCTCAAAAAATATTCGTCTAGGATGCATGCTTGGTCCTATCTTTTATTTGCAGGCGCTGCATCTATGGTCGCCGCACTTAAGGGTTTTGCCTATGCTCATCTTCTTTCCGTGAGTCAGTATGCCCAAATAAATTATTATTTGCTGATTGTTGGGTTGGGGGCTCTCGTTGTTGGTTCTGGAGTAATAATAAAATGTCACTCTGAGATGCCGCTGCTTGTTAAAGATGCGGCAAAGTTGTCTGAGTTTACCTCTAATGTAAAATGGTTCGGTGGCGGTTTCTGGTTGATTGGGTTGGTAGGGTTGGTTGCATACGGCGTTTTGTCGAGTGCCCCACTTTTTATTTTTATATTGTCACTTGTCCAAGTGCTGATTTTTTTTATTTTTACGATTGATTTGATGGTAATAAAAAGTAAAAAAAAATTTGTGGAGTATGCTAGGCAGTTATTCTTCAGGAATCTGATGGTTGCCTTGGCGGGTTTGTGTGTGGCATTTGTTATGGCTGATGCTGCGCTTGCAATTTTGGCTGAAGTTTGCATAGGTTTTTTGCTTTGCTTCAGATCGCTTGCAGGTTGGCTTGTAAATGCGACCGTTCCGGGTCGAGCTTTCATGATCGACTGTCTGAAGTTTGTCCCTGTTACGTGCGTGGGGGCTTTTATGCAATATATAGACAGGGTGTTTGCCGCTTATTTTATGAGCGCAGAAGAGTTTTCCCGGTTTTCATATCTTTCGCTTGTCGTAATGGTGGCGCTTTCTATTCAGCAGTTAATTAATACAAGGGTAATAACCTTGCTTCCGGAAATTTGCCAAGTGAGCGCTAAGGCAGGATTCAACTATGTTGTCAAAATTTCCCTTCTGGTATGCATGTTTTTATCGGTAGTGTTGTTGTGCCTGTTGTGGCTTTTACAGAGTCGTTGGTTCGCAGCAGCATGGCTCGACGTGGGTATTGGAGTGAGTGCTGTTTTTCTAGCCTGCGCAATTCTGCGTGCAGCCGACTTCTATTCGGCTTATCTGTTGGTAATGTCTCAAAAAAATAAACTTCTGGTGATCCAGATCGGAATGCTCGGATTTTTTGCCGTCTTGACACTCCTGTACGGTTTCTGGTTTCGCTCTGGTGGAATTTTTGCCTATGTATTATTGATGTGTATCGGCTTTTTTTTGTCGTTGATGCTGTTGATTTATACATCTTGGAGAGTCAGTGTTGTTAAAGAAATTATATGACGGTATACATGCACGACTTCGTGTTGTTGGCTTATTCATTAGAGTGCTTCCAAGAAAGTCATTGTTTTCGCCTTTTGCAAGGATTTCTAGGCGAGGGAGTGTATTGATTGGTGAGCGAACGACGGTGAAAAGCGCATTGTTGAATGCCGGTACCGGAACGATCAAGCTGGGTGATCGTGTATGGCTAAATGATGGCGTTGAGCTTTCGGCTATGACGGATATTTCTGTAGGCGAAGGGACGACCATTCAACGAAACGTCACCATCAATGGTGACGTTGCAATCGGCAAGGAGTGCCTCCTGGCACCAAATATTTTTATCTCATCCACCTCGCATGTGCATGATCGCTACGCTGGAGTGAGTATCCGCGAACAAGAGCGGCGAATCACGCGTGAGGATTTTTTAGCGAATTACAACAAGCCAATCCAGATCGGCGACGATGTTTGGATAGGCGCGAATGCGGTTATAATGCCCGGTGTTAAAATTGGATCGCACGCGGTGATCGGCGCGAATTCCGTAGTGACCAGGGATGTTCCGGTAGGGGCAATAGTAGTAGGTGGTCCTGCAAAAATAATTAAGTTTCGCTTTGGGTTTGAGGGCGTCTAGATGTTGAGTAATAAAACAATTTTGGTGACAGGCGGTACCGGTTCTTTCGGGAATACATTTGTGCCGATGACCCTGGCCAAGTACAACCCGAAGAAGATCATCATCTTTTCCAGGGATGAGATGAAGCAATGGGACATGGCAAAAAAATTCCAAGGCGATTCGCGTGTTCGCTTCTTCATCGGCGACGTTCGCGACAAAGAGCGCCTTTATCGCGCTCTTGATGGTGTTGATTACGTAGTGCACGCCGCAGCCACAAAAATTGTCCCCACTGCCGAGTACAACCCGTTTGAGTGCATCAAGACGAACATCAATGGCGCCATGAACCTGATCGATGCCTGTATCGACAAGGGCATCAAGCGTGTTGTGGCGCTGTCAACCGACAAGGCGAGCAGTCCGATTAATCTGTACGGCGCAACCAAGTTGGCATCCGACAAGTTGTTCGTTGCTGGTAACTCCTATGCTGGCGGTCACGAAACCCGCATGGCGGTGGTGCGTTATGGCAATGTGATGGGGTCGCGCGGTTCGGTTATCCCATTTTTCATGTCCATCAAGGATTCCGGTGAGCTGCCAATCACTGATGATCGCATGACCCGCTTCATGATTTCCCTCGAAGAGGGCGTTGAACTGGTCTGGCATGCCTTCGAGGACATGGAAGGTGGCGAAATCTATGTGAAGAAGATCCCATCGATGAAAGTGACCGATCTTGCTCGCGTAGTAGCGCCGGATGCCAAGCAAAAAATCGTCGGTATTCGTCCCGGGGAAAAACTGCACGAACAAATGATCAGTGCTGAGGACTCTTATTACACTTATGAGTACCCAGAGCACTTCAAGATTCTGCCCGTTATCAACGAATGGGCGACTTGTCCGAAGCGCATCAAGGATGGCAAAAAGGTTCCAGAAGGCTTCGTTTATGCCAGTGACAACAATACCGAATGGATGAGCGACGAAGATCTTCGCAATTGGATTAGCGTCAACGAAACCAAGATCGGGAGTATTTGATACATGATTCCGTACGGTCGCCAGGACATAACCCAAGCTGATATTGATGCAGTGATTGGTGTGTTGCAATCTGATTTTCTCACCCAAGGCCCCATGGTGCCTCGTTTCGAGCAGCAGGTTGCTGAGCATGTAGGAGCCAGTCACGCGTTAGCGGTCAACAGCGCGACATCTGCTCTGCATATCGCGTGTCTTGCGCTGGGGCTCGGCCCTGGCGATCGTTTATGGACGAGCCCCGTCACCTTCGTCGCTTCCGCCAACTGCGGTTTGTACTGCGGTGCACAAGTTGACTTCGTGGACATCGATCCTCGTACTTACAATCTTTGTCCGCAGGCGCTGGAACGTAAACTGGAACGGGCTGAACGAGAAGGTACGTTGCCCAAAGTGGTTGTACCCGTTCATCTTTGTGGTCAGCCCTGCGACATGCAGGCAATCCACAAACTCGCTAAACGTTACAGCTTCAAGGTCATCGAAGACGCGTCACATGCCATCGGCGGTAAATATAAAGGCGAATTTATAGGTAACGGTAAATATAGCGATATCACTGTATTCAGTTTCCACCCAGTCAAAATCATTACTACCGCCGAAGGTGGGATGGCGCTGACTAACGATGCTGAGCTGGCCAATAAGATGGCGCTGTTGCGCAGTCATGGTATTACCCGTGATCCGCAACAGATGACTCACGAGACGGACGGCCCTTGGTACTATCAGCAGATCGAACTCGGCTTCAATTATCGAATGACTGAGCTGCAGGCCGCCTTAGGTGTCAGCCAGATGGAGCGTTTGGATCAATACATCGTGCGGCGTCATCAGTTGGCTGCTCGCTATAATGATCTGTTGGCGGAGTTACCAGTGGTTACTCCTTGGCAACATGTAGACAGTTATTCGGGGCTTCATCTGTACGTGATTCGCTTGCAGCTGGATAAAGTAACCAGGAGTCACCGCCAAGTGTTCGAATCCCTTCGCGAACAAGGGATTGGCGTGAACCTGCATTACATCCCTGTCCACACCCAACCGTATTACGCGCAGATGGGGTTCAAGCCTGAGGACTTCCCGGTCGCGCAAGCTTACTATCGTGAAGCCATCAGCATCCCGATGTTCCAGACAATGAGCAATGAACAGCAGGATCAAGTCGTCGCCGCTATCGCCAAGGCACTGAAGGCATGAAACTGGCCGTCATTCCTGCCCGGGGTGGCAGCAAACGTATCCCGCGAAAAAATATAAAAATGTTTTGCGGCAAGCCGATGATCGCCTGGTCAATCGAAACCGCGCTTGAAAGCGGCTGCTTCGATAAAGTCGTGGTCTCTACTGATGACGAGGAGATTGCAAATGTTGCGCGCCAATACGGAGCCTGTGTTCCGTTCATGCGCCCGGCGGAGCTGTCGGATGATTACACCGGAACCATACCGGTCATCCAGCAGGCCATTGAATGGCTGAGCGCTGACGGTTTCGATGCTCAACAGGTGTGCTGTGTCTATGCAACAGCTCCCTTTGTTAGCTCCGATGACTTGCGACGCGGTTTGGCTCTCTTGGAACAGACGGGAAGCCAGTACGCATTTTCGGTTACCAGTTATGCATTTCCAATCCAGCGAGCGATTCGCCTGACAGAATCGGGGCGTGTTGAAATGTTCAACGCTGAACATTTCAACACCCGCTCTCAAGATCTTGAAGAGAGTTATCACGATGCCGGGCAATTCTATTGGGGACTGGCCAGTGCATGGTTGGACGGGAAAATGATTTTCGGTCCTGAATCCAGCGCGGTGCTGCTACCGCGTCATCGGGTGCAAGATATCGATACTCCAGAAGATTGGGTCCGAGCGGAGTGGATGTACAAGGCACTCCAAGCGGAGGCGGGCCCGTTGTGAACGGCATGAAAGTGGTATTCCGGGCCGATGCTTCGCTGCAGATAGGTAGCGGACACATTATGCGTTGCCTAACGTTGGCCGAGGCGTTGAGGGCAGAAGGGGTTGAGTGCCATTTTATTTGTCGAGAACATCCAGGAAACTTGCTCGATTTCATTCGCAATAAAGGTTTTGAAGCGTTTGGTCTGAAGCCAGTAGTTAACGCTGATTTTGTTGATCGCCAGGTTCTGCAAGGGGATCATCTCGCTCACTCAGACTGGCTGTGTGCTACTCAATCACAAGACGCGCAGGAGTGTGCTGCCCTGCTTGGAGGCTTAAGGCCAGATTGGTTGATAGTAGATCACTACGCCTTGGACATGCGTTGGGAAGCATCATTGCAGAAGTACTTCAAACATCTTCTGGTCATTGATGACCTGGCGGATCGCAAACATATCTGTGATCTACTTCTTGACCAGAACCTTGGTCGTGCGGAACAAGACTATGTGGGGCTCGTTCCAGAGAGTTGCCACGTAATGGTAGGGGCACAGTTTGCGCTCCTGCGCCCCGAGTTTGCTCGCCTGCGTATGCAAAGTCTGGAGAGCCGTGGGTCAGCTATGCTTCAACATCTTTTGATCACGATGGGAGGCGTGGACCAAGCGAATGCAACTGGAGCCGTCCTGCAAGCCTTGAAAGCCTGTTCTTTACCTGACGGTTGCCGAATTAGCGTAGTGATGGGGCTTAAAGCGCCATACCTAACGTCGGTAAAAGAAGTCGCGAGCACTATGCCATGGCCAACTGAGGTGCTGGTTAACGTAACAAATATGGCTGAGCGCATGACCTGCGCAGACCTTATCGTTGGCGCCGCTGGAAGTACTTCTTGGGAGCGATGCTGCCTGGGGGTTCCGACCATTATGGTGGTGTTGGCGGATAACCAGAAACCTGCAGCTAGAGCGCTTCTAAGCTCTGGTAGCGTTCTGCTTATTGAGCTGGTGCAGGACATACCTGCATGCTTGCCTCCGGCCATACTCGCTCTGGCCCAGCCAGGCGCCTTACTGGAGATGAGTGAGCGTGCGCGAAAATATTGCGATGGGCTAGGCGCTGAGCGAGTGATTAAAAGAATGGGCGATAGGAATGAATAGTTCGCAGGAGACTCGTTTATCAGTTCGTGTCATGACGTCAGATGATCTGGACACTGTTCTCACATGGCGGAATCATCCGAACATCCGTCGCTATATGTATACCCAGCATGAAATCGCGTTAGAGGAGCATCGTGCCTGGTTCAATCGTGCCTCTGGTGATTCCAGCAAGCATCTTTTGATCTTTGAAGTGAATGGATCGGCGCGGGGGTTCGTGAGTTTCATCGTACGAGAGGTGCCGGGCGTTGCGGACTGGGGATTCTATGTTGCTCCCGAGGCAGAGAAAGGTACGGGACGGCAATTGGGACAAACAGCCCTGAAATACGCGTTCCAAAGCCTTCATCTTCATAAGGTTTGTGGGCAGGCTCTGGTGTTTAACGAACGCTCCATCAAATTCCATCGTGGTTTAGGGTTTCAGCAGGAAGGCATTTTGCGTGACCAGCACTACGATGGCCAAAATTATCATGCGGTCATTTGCTTCGGTTTGTTGAACACCGAATGGCAGCCAAATGGGAGTCAGGCGTATGCAAAACCCTAGTATCAACATCGCGGGCCGCAAAATTGGTGCTGATGAACCTCCGTATATTATTGCTGAGCTTTCTGCCAATCATAACGGTAATTTTGAAACCGCAAAGCGAATCATGGAAGAGGCCAAGAAGGCCGGCGCCGACGCGATCAAATTGCAAACGTATACGGCGGATACTATTACGCTGGATTGTGACTCCAAAGATTTTCAAATCAGTGGTGGGTTGTGGGATGGACGGACGTTATATGAACTCTATCAAGAGGCACATATGCCTTGGGAGTGGCATGCTCCGTTATTTGACTATGCTAGAAAATTGGGTATCACTATTTTTAGTTCGCCTTTTGATTCTACAGCAGTTGATCTGCTCGAAAGTCTTAATACTCCAGCATATAAAATTGCTTCGTTCGAGGCGATTGACTTACCGCTGATCAAATATGTTGCCCGTACAGGGAAGCCTATGATCATTTCTACTGGGATGGCCGATGCCGAAGAGATTGCGGAAGCTATTGAGGCCGCTCGAGAAGGTGGCTGTAAAGAGCTCGCGATTCTTCATTGTGTAAGTGGTTACCCTGCTCCCGCGCAAGATTACAATCTACGCACGATACCAGACATGATTCAGCGTCATGGTCTGGTGACCGGCTTATCCGATCACACCTTGGACAATACCACTGCGATTACGAGCGTCGCCCTAGGTGCATCGATCATTGAAAAGCACTTCACCCTTGATCGAAGAGGTGGCGGCCCTGATGATAGTTTTTCCCTTGAGCCGGCGGAGCTTGTAGCTCTGTGTCGGGATAGCCAAACAGCATGGGCGGCGCTGGGAAAGGTTGATTACGGTTGTAAGTCGAGTGAGCAGGGAAATGTGCAGTTCAGGCGATCTCTGTATGCTGTAGAAGACATTTCTAAGGGCGAATTTCTAAGCCTCAAGAATGTGAGGAGTGTACGGCCGGGTTATGGTCTGGCACCGAAGCATCTGGAGGCGATTCTAGGAAAAACCGCATCTGTGGATATCAAGAAAAATACTCCTTTGAGCTTTGACATTTTAAGATGAAGTGCGCAGTGGGCTGGAAGGAGTAGGTGATATTGATTATCACAAAAAAAAATTTATGGCAGATACTTTCGCCCATCATAATAGTCCTGATGGTGGCGGTGTTCTTTGCTGCTTTGGAGTTGTCCATTCCGTTCACATCCGCATTTGCGGATGTGTATCCGGCCTATGGCGTATATGCTCTGTTTTATATGTTGCTTGTTATCTCTTATCTTGTTCTGTCGTTTAATTTGTACGCTCTGAGCCCTTGCGTGACTCCAAAGCTAACATATTCACCTCCTAGTGCTCTTTATTTAGTCATGCGGCTCTCATGTTGGATCTCAATAATAGGGTTGCTTTTTTTGGTGATTGACCGTTCTTTATATCAGGGTGTGGATTTTTTAAATGATAATTTTGTTGAAATAAGATCTCGCCTAAATGGTGAGAGGGGAGGTGGAGAAGGGGTTTCCTCTGTTTTTAGTGTCTTAGGGAATCTTTTACAGTTTTGGTATTATTTTGCTTTTGTGTTTTTGATTTATTATTATGAGTTTTTTTCAACTAGGCAAAGGCGAACTCTTGGCGTTCTGATTATTATTTCATTATTGACGGGGTCGTATATTTTAGGTGGCAGATCGTTAGTCGGTGTGCTGGGTGTAAGTTTTATTGCTGTGATTATCGCTCGAGGAAGCTCGGGGCGTGGCGTCTATTCTGAATTGTTCAAGGTTAGATCTTTGGTTTGGATTTTTTTTGCAGGCATGTCGTGTCTGGTTATTATTATGTATGTCTTCTATGCTCGGGCTTCTGTCGGGGGAAACAACTCTGAAGCTTACTTGAATAGCTTTGTGGATCATCTGCACGGCGTAAAAACTCAATCCTATGAGGCTTGTAGTGGGGGCGCTGTATGCGATTTGAAGAATTATCTACTACTGACGGCTTTGTATGTAACGCACACTTTTTGGGTGCTTTCTGAAAATATTCAATATACACCTTCCGATGCGGGCGGGTCGGCATTGTGGGGAGGGGTACTTGCGCTGTATTCAAAGATTGGTAGTGCGGCAGGAGGTGAATACCAATATGCTGGGTTGTTCAACTCATTACCTGGCTCGATTTATTATGAATATGGCCAACTTGGGGTGATGGTAGGTGCTCTTCTTCTCGGCGGTTTGCTTTCGTTAATGAATTTTTTGCTGCTGCGATCTACAGGAGTCTTCAAGGTTATATTTTACGTTGCTCTGTTGGATACTTTGCTGGTTGCTCCCGTTTTGTCATCTCTAAATGTAATTATGTTTATATTTGTTCTGGCTTCTCTGTGTGTAACCGCTTTTATATATGTTTTTTTGTGCTCGATGAGAAGGGAGTGAAGGTTGATGAGAATTGGGTTTGTTAATATGTTCTCTTTTAGGCCTCACGTCGAGCATCTTTATTACTTGGCTGCAATTGTAGCTAAAGATGGTCATGAGGTTTTTTTTCTAACTTGCGATGGTGTGGTCTCTAATTGCTATTCAAGGGCCATTAAAGGTAAGCGCAAGTTGGTTGAGTGCCCTAAATGTATATTGGGTGGGGTTAGAAGTTTCCCTGTTAAAAATATTACTTCTGTGAGTAGAAGCTCAACGCAACTAGATGTGAAGGTGCTGGATGAACTGGCGCTGTCCAGCTCATGTACGTTAAATCGGACCGAGTCTGAAGTTGAGTGGAATGAGCCTCAGGTCGTTGCGGTGAGAGAAAGTCTGTATGAGCCTATCAATAAAGTTCACCAAAGCGCGCTTCGCTGGATAGAGGATAATGGTCTTGAAGCGGTTGTTTGCTTCAATGGTCGTATGGACCTGACCCGTGCAGTGACTTATGCGTGCGAGCAAAAGAACATCCCTTATGTAACCCATGAGCGAACCTGGTTCGGCGACGGGCTTCAATTGATCCCGAATGCGAACTGTTTGTCACTCAAGGCGTTGGGCGATATGGTCAAGGAATACGATGATAAGCCATTGACCAGCGAGCAGGCGTATCTGGCTGGACGACTGGCCGGTGAGCGTTTTTTGCAAACGAACTCTCTTGAGTGGCGGTTATATAACGAGAATCCAGAGCCTGCACCTTGGCCATTGAAGAGTGATGGGCCAAAGGTGCTTGTTATTCCAAGCAGCAAGAACGAATTTGCAGGCCACGACGAATGGCGGACGGACTGGGAAGATAACACCAAGGCACTCGATGATTTATTCGAAGCATTTTCCATCAGGCCCGACCAAGTGGTAGTTCGTTGTCATCCTAATTGGGCCGAGAATATTGGCAAAGTCGTAGGAGACCGGTCATTGGCCTTATATAGGAATTGGGCCGAGAGGAATAGTATTTATTGTATTTCCAGTGAGCAGAAGGCGAGCACCTATGATCTTATCCAGCAGGCAGATATAGTCGTTCTAAACGGAGGGAGCTCAGCAGTAGAGGCTGGTGTCTGTGGGAAACAGGTTATATGCATGGGGCCATCGACTTACCAGGAGGCCGGATTTGTAAGGGTTTTTCGCGATAAGCAATCGTTATATAGGGATGAGGCTCTGGTTTCACTGGATCCTGATACGATCATTCGTAAGACCCTACGTTTCCTTTATTTAAGGTCTCATCGATTTGCTCAATATGTCGATTATGTCCGTGCTATTGAAACCACCCGTTATGAGTATTTCGAAGGGGCTGATCCTGAGAGAATCATCTCAATGCTCAAAACGGGTAAAATGACAGCCGATGATGCTTCCTTTGCTGATGACAGCCGAAGTGAAGATGACGTGGTTGCTGCTTTGAAAAATAAAGAATGGAAGAAACTGGCAGGTTATGAAGTCAAACGTATCAAGTTGAAACCACTTCTGATTCAGCGACGTTTTGGATTGCGCTGGGTAGATAATATCAGGGCTAAAATGCCAAGAGGAGATAGAGGTTGAGTGAGTTAGCTCGGGAGCTGGTTTCTGTCATCATGCCGTCCTATAACGCTGCGGCACTGATCGCGCGGTCGATACAGTCTGTGATTGATCAGACTTACCCCGATTGGGAGCTGATTGTTATAGATGACTGTTCGAAGGACTCGACTCGCCAAGTTGTCCAGTCATTCGTAGAGAAGGACTCAAGAATCAAACTTATTCCTTTGGACAAGAATAATGGAGCCCCTGCGGCGCCCAGAAATATAGGCGTTCGTAGTGCGCGCGGCTCATGGATAGCCTTTTTAGATGCGGATGATATTTGGCATCCGCAAAAGTTGATGCTCCAGATGGATGCGCTTGAAAAACATAATCTGGAGTTTTGCTGTACCCAGATGAAGGATTTTACTGACGACACACGCTTGTCTTTTGATCCAGTTGAAAATATTGGCTGTGAACATATCAGTTTTGCTAAGCAGCAGATAAAGGGACGCATTCCAACTTCGAGCGTCGTCCTGAAAAAGGAAATTATGCTGCGTTTTCCTTTTAATGAAGATATCCGTTATAAGGCCGTCGAAGATTACCATTGTTGGCTAAGAGTGCACGAAGCGATAGGCAATACTGTCAAATTGTGCTATCCCTTGTTGAGCTATCGGCGAATAGCCGGTCAAATCTCGGGCTCAAAGCGATACATGCTTGAACGTATGTATATGGTTCACAGGGAGTATCCAGGAACCTCCAGCGCCCAGGCGGCGCTTTATACCCTCACTCATGCGTTGGGTGGATTTTACTATCGAATTTTAAGGAAGGGATTATGAAACGTGTCATGGTAACTGGTGGTGCCGGCTTCTTGGGTTCTCATCTATGTGAGCGGTTGCTTGAGCAGGGCTCCGAAGTGCTTTGTGTCGATAACTTCTACACCGGTGCGAAGCGTAATATTGCGCACCTGTTAACGAATCCTTATTTCGAGCTTCTTCGCCATGACGTTACCTTTCCATTACACGTCGAGGTTGATGAAATATATAACCTGGCATGTCCTGCGTCACCTGTCCATTACCAATTTGATCCGGTGCAGACACTGAAAACAAGTGTTCACGGGGCCATTAATATGTTGGGCCTTGCCAAGCGTACCAAAGCCAAAATCTTCCAGGCTTCTACTAGTGAAGTGTACGGAGATCCTGAGGTTCATCCGCAGCCTGAATCCTATTGGGGGAAGGTAAACCCTATCGGTATTCGTTCCTGCTACGACGAGGGTAAACGTTGTGCCGAGACCTTGTTTTCCGATTACCATCGCCAACACAATGTACGTATAAAAATTGCACGTATCTTTAATACGTATGGTCCACGCATGCATCCGAACGACGGTCGTGTAGTGAGCAATTTTATTGTTCAGGCGCTTCGGGGTGACGATATCACTATCTACGGTGAGGGGCAGCAAACTCGCAGCTTCTGTTATGTGGATGATCTTGTTGAAGGTTTCTTGCGTCTGATGAATACCTCAGATGAGATCACCGGCCCCGTTAATCTTGGAAATCCCGGAGAGTTTACCATTCGGCAATTAGCAGAGCGGGTGCTTGAGTTGGTGGGGTCGAACTCAAAACTTATTTTTCAGCCATTACCTCAAGATGATCCGCAGCAACGCCAGCCTGATATTAGCTATGCTAAGGAAATTCTGGATTGGCAACCAACGATAATGCTTGATCAGGGCTTGGAAAAGACGATTAAGTATTTTGATAATTTGCTGTCAGAAAAATAATAGAAAGTTGGTGCTGATGAAAATTACAGTATTCGGTAGTGGGTATGTTGGGCTCGTCACAGGCGCTTGCCTTGCTGATGTTGGGCATTCCGTGATGTGCATTGATATCAACAAAGAAAAAATTGATGCATTGAACAGGGGCGTTATCCCGATATACGAACCTGGTCTTGATGAGCTTATTCTAAATAATGTCCAGGCCGGACGATTGAAGTTCTCTACCGATGCGGCGGAGGGTGTTGGACACGGCTACCTTCAGTTTATTGCCGTGGGCACCCCTCCAGATGAGGATGGCAAGGCTGACTTGCAATATGTCTTGGCGGTTGCCAAAACTATTGGACTTTACATGGACAGCGAGAAGTTGATCATTGATAAATCGACTGTTCCTGTTGGGACCGCTGATCGGGTAAAGGCAGTTGTTCAACACGAACTCGACGTAAGGGGCAAGGTTGTCGCGTTCAATGTTTGCTCCAATCCAGAGTTTCTCAAAGAGGGGGCGGCTATTGACGATTTTACGAAAGGCCCTCGTATTATCGTGGGTACGGATTCGGAAAAAGTCGTTGAGGATATGCGTCATTGCTATGCGCCGTATAACCGTAATCATGACAAAATCATGTTCATGGATATCCGTTCGGCGGAGCTCACTAAATATGCAGCCAACTCCATGTTGGCTACCAAAATCAGCTTCATGAATGAGTTGGCCAATTTGGCCGAATGTCTTGATGCGGATATAGAGAGTGTTCGTCTTGGTATCGGTTCTGATCCGCGGATCGGTTACCACTTCATTTACCCTGGATGTGGTTATGGCGGCTCCTGTTTTCCCAAGGATGTTCAAGCCTTGGCTCGAACGGCTCAGGAGGCAGGATATCAGCCTGAACTGTTGCTGGCTGTCGAAGCGGTTAATAATCGTCAGAAAGATATATTGTTTAAAAAGCTGATGCAGGCGTTTGATGGGCAGCTGAAAGGGAAGTGTATTGCGTTGTGGGGATTGGCATTCAAGCCAAACACAGACGACATGCGAGATGCTCCCAGCCGAACGCTAATGGAAGCACTATGGGCCGCAGGTGCCTCTGTCAAGGCTCATGATCCAGAGGCGATGGAAGAATGCAAACGAATCTATGGCATTCGCGATGACCTTGCCCTGTGCACTTCGCGGGAGGAAGCTGTAGAAGCTGCCGACGCGTTAGTCATCTGTACCGAATGGAAGGCATATAGGGCACTCGAACCCGAATGGCTGAAAAGTACTTTGCGCTATCCAATCGTCGTGGATGGTCGAAATGTTTTCAACCCGGTTGAGATGGCGCAGGCAGGTCTTCTGTATTTTGCGATAGGGCGAGGGATCTCTGGCCGTGACCATCAATAATCAGGAGGGGGCGCGGAAGGTCCTGGTGACAGGCGCTAACGGGTTTATTGGCAGGGCTCTTTGCCATAGTCTTTTGCTGGCCGGTTACGAGGTGTGTGCCGTAGTCCGAAAACTGTCTGATCCGATTGATCGTGTCAATTACTTGGTGGCTGATCTCGAGCGTCCCGATGACCTGAGTATTGAAGGACTGGGAATCGACTGCATTGTTCATTTGGCGGGGCGCGCCCATATACTCGGTGAACAAAACATCGATGCCCTCGAGCGATATCGTGCTGCCAACCGTGACGCGACAGTGTGTCTGGCTCAGTTAGCGATTGCAGCGGATGTGAGGCGTTTTATATTTATCAGCTCAATAGGCGTCAACGGTTCGGAAACTACTGCTGAGGCTTTTGATGAACGGACGCCTCCGCTACCACATGCCGACTATGCGGTCTCGAAATATGAGGCGGAGTTGCAGCTCAATGCGATTCTGGGGAGTTCTTCTGTCGAGCTTGTTACTGTTCGTCCTCCGTTGGTTTATGACGCGCAAGCTCCGGGAAATTTTGCCAGGCTTTTGCGACTTGTTTCCACTGGACTACCGCTGCCTTTCGCAGCTGTAGATAATAAGAGAAGTATGGTTTCGCTCAGGAACCTGATAGGTTTTCTTAAATTATGCATCGAGCACCCAGATGCTGCGCAGGAGCTTTTTCTCATAGCTGATGGAATCGATCTATCGACGGCTGATTTAGTAAGACTTCTTGCTGAGGGAATGGGTAAGCGTCCACGTATGTTTTCTATCCCGAATAGTTTGGCTTTATTTGGAGCAAAACTGGTCGGTCGTCAAAATTTATACGTTCAACTTTACCGTTCGCTGCAGGTTGACTCAGGCAAAGCCAGACGCTTATTGGGGTGGCAGCCAGACGAGAATGCACGGGAAGCATTGGTCAATGTGGGGCGCAGTTGGAGTGAAAGGCGCTCCGGTTGAAATATTGGCAGGCTCTAGATGCAGTATAGGTAGGGTTCTACGTTGGACGTTGATATGAATGTTATGTTGTCGTTGTTGCTTGTCGGTTTTTCATGCGTGCTTACCTGGTTGCTGCGTCGTTACGCTTTGGCCCGTAGCATTATTGACATCCCCAACGCCCGTAGCTCACACACAATCCCAACCCCTCGGGGTGGCGGGGTGGCAATCGTCCTCAGTTTCCTGTTGGCCCTTCCTGCATTGGCTGTAGACGGTCTTCTGGCCTGGCCGATCATGTGGGCGATGCTGGGCGCTGGGGCGGGTATCGCTGTATTGGGATTCCTGGATGACCATGGCCACATTGCAGCGCGCTGGCGGTTGCTGGGACATTTCGCGGCATCAGTGTGGGCGCTGTATTGGTTGGGCGGTCTGCCAGCAATCACGCTATTCGGTTTCCGACTGGATTTAGCTTGGTTAGGGAATATTCTGGCTGTCCTCTACCTGGTGTGGATGCTCAACCTCTACAACTTCATGGATGGCATCGACGGCATTGCCAGCGTCGAAGCGATTTGCGCGTGCCTTGGAGCCTGCCTACTTTATTGGCTGGGCGGTTTTGAAAGCTTGATTGTCGCTCCACTGCTACTCGCAATGGCAGTGGCAGGTTTCCTGTATTGGAATTTTCCTCCCGCGCGCATCTTTATGGGAGACGCAGGCAGCGGGTTTCTTGGCATCATCCTGGGTCTGCTATCGTTGCAGGCAGCTTGGATTTCACCGGAGCTACTCTGGGTTTGGTTGATTTTGCTGGGTGCCTTTATTGTCGATGCAACCGTAACCTTGATACGGCGTCTGCTGCGTGGCGATAAGGTGTATGAGGCGCACCGCAGTCATGCCTATCAATTTGCTTCGCGTCAGTGTGGCCGGCATCTGCCAGTGACGCTAACTGTGGCAGCGATCAATCTGTTTTGGCTGTTGCCTCTGGCGGCCTGCGTCGTATTGTGGAGTTTGGATGGTGCCTTGGCGTTAACGATCGCTTACGTGCCATTGGTGCTGCTGGCCATCAAGTTTCATGCGGGCGAGCTTGAGAAGGTCTGATTTCAAGGTAAGGTTCGCGTTTTTCGTTTATCGATTGTCCAATGCTCGGCGATGGAACCGCGTGCATCAGGAATGGATTAGTTTAGGAGCTGGCCAAGGTGCGTGAAGGGTTTATGGATAAATTAAGAACAGCTTTGCTGGGGTTGCCAAGACGTCACAAGCGCGCAATTCAGGTGGCCACCGATGTCATCCTGGTCTGGATTGCCTTGTGGCTGGCATTTGTTGTTCGGCTGGGCGTCGAGGCATTGGCGAGTCCGATTGCTACACATCTTTGGCTTTTTGCTTCCGCTCCGCTGATTGCCATTCCGATTTTCATCCGCTTTGGCATGTATCGCGCCGTCATGCGTTATTTCGGTAACGACGCGCTGATCACTATTTGCAAGGCTGTCAGCCTTTCAGCGCTGCTGTTAGCCCTCGTGGTGTATTGGTACAGCAATCATAAAACCGTGGTTCCACGCTCGATCATCTTCAACTATTGGTGGCTCAGCCTGATCATGATCGGCGGTTTACGCCTGATGATGCGGCAATATTTCTTGGGCGATTGGTTCACCGCCGCTCAGCATGTGCCGTTTACCAGTCGTGACGATGGTCTGCCTAAAGTCGCCATTTATGGCGCCGGGGCTGCGGGTAATCAGCTCGTGGCCGCGTTACGCATGGGGCGGGTCATGCGACCGGTCGCGTTCATCGACGACGATACCAGCATCGCTGATCGTGTCATTGCCGGATTGCAGGTGTATCACCCCAAACACATTCAAAAAATGATCGATGCGACTGGCGCGCAGGAGATTTTGCTGGCAGTGCCGTCCTCGTCACGTGGCCGTCGTCGAGAGATATTGACGCTGCTTGAAGGGTTCCCGCTGCATGTGCGAAGCGTGCCGGGTTTTATGGATTTGGCCAGCGGTCGGGTCAAGGTCGATGACATTCAGGAAGTGGATATTGCCGACCTTCTTGGGCGCGATCCGGTGCCTGCGCAAGCAGATTTGTTAGAGCATTGCATTGCAGGGCAGTCAGTGCTGGTGACCGGTGCCGGTGGTTCGATCGGTTCGGAACTTTGTCGACAAATCCTGGCGCTGAAGCCGACAACGTTGCTGCTTTTCGAGCATAGCGAATTCAATCTCTATAGCATTTTGTCCGAACTTGAACCTCGCCTCGTTCGGGAGTCGTTGTCCGTGCGGTTGTTGCCTATCCTGGGGTCGGTCCGGGATCAGAGCAAGTTATTGGACGTCATGAAAACCTGGAATGTCGACACGGTCTATCATGCCGCCGCTTATAAACATGTCCCCATGGTTGAACACAATATCGCCGAAGGTGTCCTGAACAATGTGATTGGGACGTTGAACACGGCGCAGGCCGCGTTGCAGGCGGGTGTGTCGAACTTCGTCTTGATCTCCACAGACAAGGCCGTGCGCCCGACCAATGTAATGGGTAGCACCAAGCGGCTTGCGGAAATGACCTTGCAGGCCCTCAGTCGCGAGCTTGCGCCCGTGCTGTTTGGCGATAAAGCCAACGTATCCCGCGTCAATAAAACCCGTTTTACGATGGTCCGATTCGGCAATGTGCTGGGCTCGTCAGGGTCGGTTATTCCGCTGTTCCATAAACAGATCAAATCCGGTGGGCCCCTGACTGTCACGCATCCGAAAATTACGCGTTATTTCATGACCATCCCCGAAGCCGCTCAGTTGGTGATTCAGGCGGGTTCCATGGGTTTGGGTGGGGATGTGTTTGTGCTGGACATGGGCGAACCGGTGAGGATTGTCGAGCTGGCGGAAAAAATGATTCATTTGTCTGGTTTGAGTATCCGTTCGGAGAAAAACCCCCACGGAGACATCTCAATTAAGTTCACAGGCCTTCGTCCAGGCGAGAAGCTTTACGAGGAGTTGCTGATTGGCGACAACGTCGTTGCGACCCAACACCCGATGATCATGAGTGCCAACGAAGATCATCTGCCGTGGGATATGCTCAAGGCGAGCCTGTCTGAGCTGCTCGCTGCTATCGAGCGCGATGACTACGCCAGAGTCCGCCAACTGCTTAGGAACACGGTCAGTGGTTACGCCCCGGACGGTGAGATTGTCGACTGGATCTACCAGCAGCGCCGCCTTGAACCCTGATTGTTACACACGCTGTAACGTACACATTTTTGACAGCGAATCATCATCGCCTAAGTTTGAGAAGCAGCTTCGGAAAAGCTGCTTCTTTCTTAACGATGTCATGGAGCGTCACTTATGCGTACAGGCTATTTCTATTCTCTGGTTTTTGCCCTTCTGACTAGCGCCTCTATAGCGGTAATCGCCGCGCCTGTGGTCAAACCCGAGACGATGGCTGCACCGCAAACATTGGAAGTATCGGCAAAATCGCAAAGTGCCAAGGTTGATCTTAACGGGGCGGATGCCGCGACTCTGCAACGCGAGTTGACTGGGATAGGCAAGGCTAAGGCTGAGGCGATTGTTGCGTACCGTGAGAGTAATGGGGCCTTCTCGTCGGTGGAGGAGTTGCTGGAGGTCAAGGGTATTGGCAAGGCGCTTCTGGAGAGGAATCGCGACAAGCTGGAAGTGAACTGAGGTGAGGTAGCGAGAAAGGCCAGTCGGGATGACTGGCCTTTTTGCGTTCTGGTGATAGACGCCAAGGAAGATGATTGTGGCTGAGATCCAGCCTCAGGACGTCGGCATGGCGATATGGCACAAATTGTGATTACCCATTGCCAATCGATTGTTGAACAATCTCGAGCCCTTGAACATGAACAGCGAACTCTCCCTCGCCGACCACATCACCCTCGAACTACGCGCCGACATCATCGGGGGGCGTTTGCTGCCCGGCATGGCCCTGGTGGAAAACGACCTGGTGGAGGCCTATAACGCTTCACGCAACACCATTCGCGAGGCGCTGCATCGCTTGGGGCAGGAGGGGCTGACGCGCTATGTGCGTAACAAGGGGGTGATGGTCCGCAGATTGAACGCCGAGGATGTGCGGGACGTGTTCAAGGTCCGTCGCACCCTGGAGCTTCAAGCCATCATGGGCAGTCAACCACTGCGTGAGTACCAATCCGACCGAATGCTCGAAGCCCTTGAGGCCGCCGAGCTGGCCCGGGAGCGTGAAGATTGGCGTGCGGTCGGTACCCATGGCTTGGCGTTCCATCAACATGTCGTTGGGTTGATGGGCAGCCCGTTACTCAATGAGTTTTTCACCAACGTGGTCGCACAACTGCGCCTGGTGTTCTACGCCGCACCCGATGAACCACGTTTCCAGGCTCCGTGGCTGGTCCGGGATCGCGAGATCCATGACTGGCTGGCCGAAGGCGACAAGGATGCTGCCTATGAAGCGATGAGCCTTTACCTAGACGATTCCGAGCAACTGCTGTTGCAGTTCCTGGCCCCATCTATCCCCCACTGATCAAGGACCCGCGCCATGTACAAAGACTACCCAGCCGCCTACCAGGTCAGCAAAGGCTCAGCCCTGCAAGTGGACAAACCCTTCTACGACCGCATCCGTGCCGAGCAGGACAAGCGCACGTTGATTGAGCAGTTCGAAGTGCCGATCCGCACGGGGAGGGCGTGGCATGTGCCGGCTGGGCATGTGTTTCGTGTCACTACACCTGTAGGCCCGCAGGTGGGCGACTTCAACGTCTGGAACGCTCACGATCCGCGGGAGCGTCTGTGGGCGGCACGTACGCGTCAGCTTCAGGGCGCTCACGTCAGCACCTATGATCGGTTGTGGTCGAACCTGCCATTCCTCAGGCCATTGGTGACGATCACTGATGACAGCCTGGCCGGTTATGGCATCGACGAGCATGGCGGGCGGTTGCACGATTTGCTGGGGACCCGCTGTGACCCGTACGTGAACAAGATGCTGACCGGCGAGGACTTCCACCATCACTGCCACTCGAACCTGACCCGTGCGGTGTTGCCCCATGGCTTGACGGAGTTCGACGTGCACGACGTCTTGAATATTTTCCAGTGCACCGGGCTCAATCATGACGACATGTACTTCATGAAGGCCTGTCCGGCGCAGAAGGGCGATTATCTGGAATTTTTTGCCGAGATCGATCTGCTGTGTGCCTTGTCGACTTGCCCTGGCGGGGACTTGTCGCTGGCGATGTGGGGGCCGGATGCGCAGGATCCGCTCAGTGTCTGTCGTCCGCTGGGGGTGGAGATCTATCGGCTGGAGGATTCATTGCTGGAAGGCTGGAGCCAGCCGGAGCGGGCTGCGTACAAGGGGCTGCATGGGTTGCACATTGCCAAGGCGGATTGGGAGAAGTAACGCGGCGCACGCTGCCTATGTGCAGGCCTTTTGTGGCGAGGGGTTTATCCCCTCGCCACAAAAGTATTGGACAGGTCAGCAATCAACGATCCTTGGCCTCCTTCGCATCCATCTCGGCATTGCGTTCGGCAACACGCTTACGCTGTTCATCCGTCAGCTCGACCTTGTTGGCGGTGTCGCGCAGCATCATCAGACCGCCGACGATCGAGCCGATTGCAACAATCAGAATCAACCAGGCATACCAGGGCATAGGGTTCTCCTTGAGGGGGCGATGGCGGACGAACATTTCGCCGGTCCATCGCACCTACCACTTATGAGCGAAGGTTGTTCGCAGTGGTTCAATACTACGCCCGTTATGCCTGGCTCACCTCATAGCCCGGTCAACATCGCATCGGCCGGCGCATCCGCACGCAGTTGTGCGGTGAGCAGGAAATACAGGAAACCCACCACCATGAAGCCGAGGAAGATCAGCCCGATCAAGGCGTTGAACCAAGCCATCGCCACCAGGCACACCACGGCCAATACCAGGGCGATGCCGGGTACAAGTGGATAGCCCGGCGCGCGGAAGGTGCGTTCCAGGTTGGGTTCGGTTTTACGCAGTTTGAACAGGCTGAGCATGCTCATGATGTACATGACGATGGCGCCGAACACGGCCATGGTGATCATCGCGGCCGTCAGGGTCATGCCGCCTAGGTTGATCAAGCCGTCGCTGTAGATCGCTGCGATGCCGATCAACCCGCCGGCGATGATGGCCCGGTGCGGGGTCTGGAAGCGCGAGAGTTTGGCGAGGGAGGCGGGCAGGTAGCCGGCGCGGGCCAGGGCGAAGAACTGCCGGGAATAGCCAAGAATGATGCCGTGGAAACTTGCCACCAGGCCAAACAGGCCGATCCACACCAGCATGTGCAACCAGCCGGAGCTTTCGCCGACTACGGTTTTCATGGCTTGGGGCAGCGGATCGTTGATGTTCGACAGAGTGCGCCAGTCGCCGACGCCACCGGCGAAGAACATCACGCCCATGGCCAGGACCACCAGGGTCAGGATGCCGCTGATGTAGGCCTTGGGAATCGTGCGTTTCGGGTCCTTGGCTTCTTCGGCCGCCATCGCAGCGCCTTCGATAGCCAGGAAGAACCAGATGGCGAAGGGAATTGCCGCGAACATCCCGGCAATCGCCGGTGCACCGAACGCATCGGAGCCGGCCCAGCCGTTCAGGGCGAAGTTGCTGAAGCTGAATGCCGGGGCTACGACGCCCATGAACACCAGCAGTTCGGCCACTGCCAATACGCAGACGATCAACTCGAACGTCGCCGCCAGTTTCACCCCGAGGATGTTCAGGCCCATGAATACGATATAGGCCCCGACCGCCGCGTGTTTCGGGTCCAGGGCCGGGAACTGTACGTTCAGGTAGGCGCCGATGGCCAGGGCAATGGCCGGTGGCGCGAAGACGAATTCAATTAATGTCGCCAGCCCGGCGATCAAGCCGCCTTTCTCGCCGAAGGCGCGACGGCTGTAGGCAAACGGCCCGCCGGCATGAGGAATGGCGGTGGTCAGTTCGGTGAAACTGAAGATGAAGCAGGTGTACATGGCCGCGACCATGAACGATGTCACCAGAAAGCCCAGCGTCCCGGCAACGCCCCAGCCGTAGCTCCAGCCGAAATACTCGCCGGAAATCACCAGGCCAACGGCAATGCCCCATAAATGCAGGGTGCCCAGGGTCGGTTTGAGTTGTGTATTCATGGGTGGCTCCCCTTCGATCCATAGCAAAAGCGCTGGAAGGGGGCATTGCAGTGGGCGTGCCAGGGTGGCGGGAGCCGTCGTAAAGGCTGAAATCGTGTCGTATCGGGGATGTTCGCTGCCGGATCGCTCGGTTTTGTGCTCCAGTTCAGGGCGTCAGTGGCTGGGCTGGCCTCATCGCGAGCAAGCTCGCTCCCACGGGGGATCTTCAGTGGCCATAGATTTTCTATTCACAACAGGTCAACTGTGGGAGCGAGCTTGCTCGCGATGAGGCCATCCCAGTTAGCCGAAAAAACCATTCTTTACACATTCTTTATCCCCCAAGCCCTCCTTCGGTCTCGTTCCTTTACACCCTCCCTGCCGACAATCACTCCACACACGGCACGACGCCGTATCACGGAGAAATCCCATGAGTGTTCTGGACGGGGTGTCGCTGCTGCTGGCAGCGGCGCTGTTCATCTATCTACTGGTTGCGCTGTTACGCGCGGATCGGAACTAGGAGCGGCTATGCACGGTTATGACTACGGGCTGATCCTCGCCTTTTTCGCATTGGTGCTGATTCCCGCGCCGTTTCTGGGGCGTTTTTACTTCCAGGTGATGGAAGGCCAGCGCACTTGGCTATCACCTGTTTTCGGCCCGGTGGAGCGCGGTTGTTATCGCCTGGCCGGTGTCGATCCCGCTGCTGAGCAGAGCTGGCAGAAATATACCCTGGCCTTGCTCGCGTTCAACCTGGCGGGTTTTGTGTTGCTATTCACGGTTCTCCTGCTGCAGGGCCATCTGCCCCTCAATACCGAGCAACTGCCGGGCATGGAATGGACCCAGGCCTTCAACACGGCCGTGAGTTTCATGACCAACACCAACTGGCAGTCCTACAGCGGCGAAGCCTCCCTGAGCTACCTGAGCCAGATGATCGGCCTGACGGTGCAGAACTTCGTCAGCGCGGCCACCGGCCTGGCCGTGCTGGTGGCGCTGTGTCGTGGGATCGGGCGCAAATCCACCGCAACGCTGGGTAACTTCTGGGTCGACATGACCCGCGCCACCCTCTACGGGTTGTTGCCGCTGTGCCTGCTGCTGGCGCTGTTCCTGGTGTGGCAGGGCGTGCCGCAAACCTTCGCGCACTATGTGCACGGGGTCACGATGCAGGGCGCAGACCAGGTTATCCCGCTGGGCCCGGCCGCCAGCCAGATCGCGATCAAGCAACTGGGCACCAACGGCGGCGGTTTCTTCGGCGTCAACTCGGCGCATCCGTTCGAGAACCCGACGGCCTGGAGCAATCTGTTTGAACTCGCGTCGATCATCCTGATTCCTGCCGCGTTGGTGTTCACCTTCGGCCATTACGTCAAGGACCTGCGCCAGAGCCGGGCGATCATCGCCTGCATGCTCGTGCTGTTTTTGCTCGGCGGCGCCACATCGCTGTGGGCCGAGTACCAACCCAATCCGGCCTTGAACAACGCTGCCGTGGAGCAGACCGCGCCGCTGGAAGGCAAGGAAGCGCGCTTTGGCACCACTGCCACAGTGCTGTGGTCGGTGACCACCACGGCGGCGTCCAATGGCTCGGTCAACGCCATGCACGACAGCCTCAACCCGCTCAGCGGGATGGTCTCGCTGGTGAACATGATGGTTGGCGAAGTGATTTTCGGCGGCGTCGGCGCCGGGCTCTACGGGATGTTGTTGAACGTGCTGATCGCGGTGTTCCTGGCCGGGTTGATGATCGGTCGCACGCCGGAATACCTGGGCAAGAAGCTGGGGGCCAGGGAAGTGCAGCTGCTGGTGGTGACCCTGCTGGTGATGCCGGTGAGTGTGCTGGTGCTGGGTGCCATCGCTGCGAGCCTGCCCGGGCCGGCCGCGGCGGTGAGTAACCCCGGTGCCCACGGTTTCAGCCAATTGCTCTACGCCTATACCTCGGCAGGGGCGAACAACGGTTCGGCCTTCGCCGGTTTCGGTGCCAACACGCCCTTCCATAACCTGATGCTGGGCCTGGGCATGTTGATCGGCCGTTTCGGCTACATCCTGCCGGTGCTGGCGTTGGCCGGCAGCCTGGCGCTGAAGAAAACCGCGCCGATTGGCCAGAACAGCTTCCCCACCCATGGGCCGCTGTTCGTGACCTTGTTGACCGTGACCATCCTGCTGGTGGGTGGCTTGACCTTCCTGCCGACCCTGGCCCTGGGGCCGATTGCCGAACACCTGAGCCTGGGCTTCTGAGGGATATGAAGATGAATATGCCGATGAGCAAAACCGTCGTCGCCAAGGCGCCGGAGCAACCGAAAACCGCGATCTCCGCCCTGTGGCGGCCAGCCCTGGTACAAGCTTTCGTCAAGCTCGACCCGCGCCAATTGCACCGCGCCCCGGTGATGCTGGTGGTGGAGTTGACCGCGATCCTCACCACGGTGTTGTGCTTCATTCCTGACAACGCCGTGCCGACCTTCGTTGCCGCGCAAATCGCCCTGTGGCTGTGGTTCACCGTGCTGTTCGCCAACTTCGCCGAAGCCTTGGCCGAGGGGCGCGGCAAGGCCCGGGCTGACAGTCTCAAGGCCGGCAGTGAAGGCCTGAGCGCACGCCGCCAGACGGCCAGCGGTTTTGAAATGATCCCCGCCACCCGTTTGCGCAAAGGCGATGTGGTGCGCGTCGAAGCCGGGGAGATGATTCCCGGCGATGGCGAAGTGATCGAAGGCATCGCTGCGGTCAACGAAGCGGCGATCACCGGCGAATCGGCACCGGTCATCCGCGAGTCCGGCGGGGATCGCTCGGCCGTCACCGGCAATACGCGGTTGGTTTCCGACTGGTTGCTGGTGCGCATCACCAGCAACCCCGGCGAGTCCACCCTGGATCGCATGATTGCCCTGGTCGAAGGCGCCAAGCGCCAGAAAACCCCGAATGAAGTGGCGCTGGATATCCTGCTGATCGGCCTGACACTGATCTTTCTGCTGGTGGTGGTGACGCTGCAACCGTTCGCCCATTTCGCCAACGGTAATCTGCCGCTGGTGTTCCTGGTGGCGCTGTTGGTGACGTTGATCCCTACCACCATCGGCGGGCTGTTGTCGGCCATCGGCATCGCCGGGATGGATCGGCTGGTGCGCTTGAACGTGATCGCCAAGTCCGGCCGCGCGGTGGAGGCGGCGGGGGACGTGCATGTGTTGATGCTGGACAAGACCGGCACCATCACCTTCGGCAATCGTCGCTGTGCAGCGGTCTATACCGCTCCAGGGGTTAGCACCAAAGAGCTGGCCGAAGGCGCACTGTTCGCTTCATTGGCCGATGACACGGCTGAGGGCAAGTCCATCGTCGAGTACCTGCGAGGCTTGCATGCGCAACCCGAACCAAGCCTAGAGGCGTTGACCGTCGTGCCGTTCAGCGCGGAAACCCGGCTGTCTGGTGTCGATTATCAAGGGCGCGTCTACCGCAAGGGCGCCGTGGATTCGCTGCTGAGCTTTATCGGTCTGGCGAAAAGCGAGTTGCCGCCGGCGCTGGCCCGGGAAGTCGACAAGATTGCCCAAAGCGGTGGCACGCCATTGCTGGTGTGTGCCGACGGCAAGCTGTTGGGTGCCATTCATCTGAAGGACGTGGTCAAGCCCGGCATCCGCGAGCGTTTCGCCGAGCTGCGCAAGCTGGGGATCCGCACGGTGATGGTCACCGGCGACAACCCGCTGACCGCCGCCGCGATTGCCGCCGAGGCGGGTGTGGACGACGTGCTGGCCGAGGCCACGCCGGAGAAAAAACTGGCGCGCATCCGTCATGAGCAGAACGACGGTCGGCTGGTCGCGATGTGCGGCGACGGCGCCAACGACGCTCCGGCCCTGGCTCAGGCGGATGTCGGCATGGCGATGAACGACGGCACCCAGGCGGCGCGAGAGGCGGCCAACATGGTCGACCTCGACAGCGACCCGACCAAGTTGCTGGACGTGGTGCAGATCGGCAAGGAGTTGCTGGTGACCCGCGGGGCGTTGACGACGTTTTCCATCGCCAATGACATCGCCAAGTACTTCGCGATCCTACCGGCGCTGTTCGCCTCGATTTATCCACAGCTCGGGGTGTTGAACGTGATGCACCTGAGCAGCCCGCAGAGCGCGATCCTGTCGGCCATCGTCTTCAACGCTTTGATCATTGTGGTGCTGATTCCCCTGGCCCTGCGCGGCGTGCGGGTACAAGCGGCGAGCGCGGCGGCGCTGTTGCGGCGCAACCTGTTGATCTACGGCCTGGGCGGGATTGTGGTGCCGTTCGTGGGGATCAAGGCGATCGATATGTTGTTGACGGCGTTGGGGCTGGTTTAAGCCTGATGTGTGGTGAGCATATTTGTGGTGGCAGGCAGATTGTTGTGGCGAGGGAGCTTGCTCCCGCTGGGCTGCGAAGCAGCCCCAGAGCCAGCAATCCCAATGCATCGGACAAGGCAGCGTCCAGTCTTTTTGGGGCGGCTGCGCAGCCCAGCGGGAGCAAGCTCCCTCGCCACAATGTGTATGCCTGGAAATTAACTGTTTCTGATTCGAGGATTTTGAAATGTCCAGTCTGATTCGTCCGGCCTTGAGCCTATTACTGCTGATGACCCTGATCACCGGCGTCGCTTATCCACTGCTGGTCACCGGCGTGGCGCAAGTCGCCTTTCCCGCCCAGGCCAATGGCAGCCTGATCCTCGATGCCGCCGGCAAGGTCCGTGGCTCGACGTTGATCGCCCAGGATTTCACCGGCGATGCCTGGTTTCATCCACGGCCATCGGCCGGAGCCTTCGCCACGGTCGCCAGCGGCGCCAGCAATTACTCCCCGAGCAATCCGGCCCTGGCCACTCGGGTGATCGATGACGCCCACAAACTGCTGGTGCCCGGTCAGGGACCGGTGCCGCTGGCATTGCTGACCACCTCTGGCAGCGGCTTGGACCCGCACTTGCCACCGGCCGCGATTGCCTATCAACTGGCGCGTGTGGCCGCGGCGCGCAACCTGCCGGTTTCGACGGTGCAGCAACTGCTCGATGCCCACATCGAGCAGCCCCTGGTGGGGCCGCCGGTGGTGAATGTGCTGGCGTTGAACCTGGCCCTGGAAAAACTGTAAACCTGTGGAAGTAGAGCCTGTGGGAGCAAAGCTTGCTCGCGATCAGGACGACACGGCTCAACAGCAGAACCGCGTTATCGTTCATCGCGAGCAAGCTTTGCTCCCACAGGATGATTGAACATATTCGAAACAAGAGCCCCCCCAGCATGAGCGACTCCGGCCGCGCCGACGCACTGTTAGCCAATCTGCCTCGCAACGACCGTGGCCGGCTCAAGGTCTTCCTTGGTGCGGCGCCCGGTGTCGGCAAGACCTACGCCATGCTGCAAGCGGCCCACACTCAACTGCGCCAAGGCGTGAAAGTTGTCGCCGGTGTGGTGGAAACCCACGGTCGCGCCGAAACCGAAGCACTGCTGGGCGGCTTGGTGCAGCAGCCGTTGGTGCGCTCGGAATATCGCGGCGTGATGCTTGAGGAAATGGACCTCGACGGTTTGCTCGCGGCGCGGCCGGCCCTGGTGCTGGTGGACGAACTGGCCCACAGCAACGCCCCCGGCAGCCGCCATGCCAAACGCTGGCAAGACATCCAGGACCTGCTCGCCGCCGGCATCGATGTCTACACCACTGTCAACGTGCAGCATCTGGAAAGCCTCAACGATCAAGTGCGCGGCATCACCGGCGTGCAGGTTCGCGAGACGCTGCCGGATTGGGTCTTGCAGGAAGCCGATGAACTGCTGCTGATCGACCTGCCATCGCGCGAACTGCTCGAGCGCCTGCGTGACGGCAAAGTCTATGTGCCGGAACAGGCTCGCGCGGCGATCGATGCGTTTTTCACCCAGACCAACCTGACCGCGTTACGTGAACTGGCCATGCAGACCGCCGCCGCCCAGGTCGACAATGACCTGGCCCAGGGTTATCGGCAACTGGGCCAGGCCGCTCCGGCCGTGCGTGGACGATTGCTGGTGGGTGTGGACGGTGATGTTCAGGCCGAGCGCCTGGTGCGGCACGCCAGCCGCGTCGCCCAGCGTCGGCATCTGCCGTGGAGCCTGGTGCACGTGGACAACGGTGGTGTGCGGGACGAGGCATCGCGCCAGTACCTGCAAAATGCCCAGCAGCTGGCGGAACGCCTCGGTGGGGAAGTGGTGCTGTTGCGGGCTGGGGAAGTCGCCAAGACCTTGATCCAGCATGCCAGCGAACGGCGCGCCACGCTGGTGCTGGTGGGCCAGTCCCGACCGCGTTGGTGGCGGCGGCTGTTTGGCGGTGGCTTGGCTTCACGCTTGCTGCGCGATGCCCGGGGATTGGAAATCAACGTGCTGGATAGCGATGAACAGCCCCGGCCCGCCCGCGAGCGCTCAAGCACCGTCCAGACTGGGTTCGACTACATGCTGGCGCTGGCGGCGACCGTGGCGGCCAGCGCGTTGGCCTGGGGCATTTCCGGGGTGCTGGCATTGCCCAATATTTCCCTGGTGTTTCTGATGGCTGTGTTGCTGGTGGCGGTACGCAGCAGCCTCGGCCCGGCGCTGGCCTGCGCGGCGCTGTCGTTCCTGGCCTATGACTTTCTGTTCATCCCGCCGAATTTTTCCCTCACCATCCAGCGCGAAGAAGACGTGCTGACGCTGGTGTTCTTCCTGTTGATGGCGGCCCTGACCGGCAACCTCGCGGCCCGTCAGCGCCGGCAGTTGCAGGCGTTGCGCGACACCCAGCAGGAAACCGGTGAGTTGCTTGACCTGTCGCGCAAACTCACCGCCGCCACTGACCGTCAGGCGGTGGTCAGCGCCGCCGCGCAGCACCTCAATGGCCTGCACGACTTACAGCTTTGCCTGCTCAATCGCAACGGTCAGAGCGATTGGACCGTCGAGACCGGCGAGCCATTGACGTTCACCGAAGCCGAACGTGCGGCGGCCGATTGGGCCTGGCAGCACGACCAGCCGGCGGGCGCTGGCACCGGGACGTTGCCGTCCGGGCGTTGGTGGTGGTGGCCGTTGTCGGCGGAGGGTGGGCCGCTGGCGTTGCTGGGCGTGTGCCCGAAAGAGGGCAAGCCGCTGAGTGGCCAGCGTCGCCGTTTGTTGGCCGCCCTCAGTCAGCCCCTGGCTCAGGCGCTGGCTCGGGCGCAACTGGCCCAGGACTTGGAAGCGGCACGCCTGCACGGCGAGACCGAGCAACTGCGCAGTGCCTTGCTGGCCTCGGTGTCCCACGATTTGCGCACGCCGCTGACGTCCATGCGCGGCAGCATCGACAGCCTGCTGGCGCTGGGGGAAGCGATCCCACTGGCGGATCGTCGTGAACTGCTCGAGGGCACCCGCGATGAAGCCGAACGGCTGGATCGCTACATCCAGAACTTGCTCGACATGACCCGGCTTGGCCACGGCGCCCTGAAGCTGGCGCGGGACTGGGTAGCGCCGGCCGACATCGTCGGCAGCGCGCTGAACCGTCTGCGGGCGGTGTTGGCGCCCCTGGCGGTCGGCGTCGAGGTGCCTGCCGAGTTGCCCTTGTTGTATGTCCATGCGGCGTTGATCGAACAGGCGCTGGTCAATGTGCTGGAGAACGCCGCGCGATTCTCGCCGGCCCATGGGCGGCTACTGCTGAGTGCCGGCGCGACGGACAGCGAGGTGTTTTTTGCCGTCGCCGATGAAGGGCCCGGCATCCCGCAGGAAGAGCGGGAGAAAATCTTCGACATGTTCTACACCGCTGCACGCGGTGATCGAGGCGGGCAGGGCACCGGGCTGGGCTTGGCGATCTGTCAGGGCATGGTCGGTGCCCATGGTGGGCGAATCAGCGTCGACGACGGCCTCGACGGGCGCGGCACCTGCATCACTTTGCACCTGCCTTTGCAAAAGCAGCCGGGCATGGACGATGAAGCCTGAGCGGCGCTGAGTTACTCTCTCACCCATTGATTGCATTGAACGGATCCCATGAGCCAGACCGCGACCCTTTTGGTCATCGATGACGAACCGCAGATCCGCAAATTCCTGCGCATCAGCCTGGCCTCCCAAGGCTACAAGGTGCTGGAAGCCGGCAGCGGTACCGAAGGCTTGGCCCTGGCGGCGTTGAACAAGCCCGATCTGCTGGTGCTCGACCTGGGCCTGCCCGACATGGACGGCCAGCAGGTGTTGCGCGAGTTTCGCCAATGGTCTGTGGTGCCGGTGCTGGTGCTCTCGGTGCGGGCCAGCGAAGCGCAGAAAGTCGAGGCACTGGACAACGGCGCCAACGATTATGTGACCAAGCCGTTCGGTATCCAGGAATTCCTCGCTCGCATTCGAGCCCTGCTACGTCAGGCCCCGGCAGGCGAAGCGCAGGAAGCGGCGCTGACGTTCGGCCCGCTGACGGTGGACCTGGCGTACCGCCGAGTGCTGTTGGACGGTGCCGAAGTGGCCCTGACCCGCAAGGAGTACGCCGTGCTGGCGCAACTGGCGCGCCACCCGGGTCGGGTCATCACCCAGCAGCAATTGCTCAAGGACATCTGGGGCCCGACTCACACCGAGGACACCCATTACCTGAGGATCGTGGTCGGCCATCTGCGCCAGAAACTGGCCGACGACCCGACCCGGCCTCGGTTCATTGCGACCGAAGCGGGGGTGGGGTATCGGTTGTTGGGGGAGGGTGGTTTTTAACTACAAGGTTTCCGGCCTGGCGCTGATGTGGCGAGGGGATCACGCTTAATTTTGCTCCTTCTCATACCGATCCAAAGTATCCCGGGCAATCTCCCGCCCCAGCGCGATCAACTCCGGCGCCTTGTAGAACTCGAAAAAACGACACACCCGTTTCGGCACGTTGATCAACACGTCCGGCGGGTAACCGGCGATTTTGTATTGGGCCAGCGACGTCTGCATCACCTCGAAACTCTGGTTGATCAAATCCAGCAACGAGGCCGGGCCGACGTTATCGATGATGAACGAGCCAGTGGCGGATTTCGGCGCGCCATCGGTCTCTGGCGCGGCAGCCGGTTGCTGGCCTTCGGGCTCGGCCGATTCGATCCACGGGTTGATTTCGCCGGCCTCGGCCTTTAACGCTTCCTGCTCCAGCAGCAACAATTGCTCGGCCTGTTTGCGGCGAAACGGCAGGCGCGAGCCCAGGGAATTGACCAGGGTGTCGAAGCGCCGCCTGAACGCGGCAGGGCGCTGGATCACTGGCAGTCTGTACTGCTTCTGGTTGGTGGCGTTGAGGTTGACCGCGATGATCAGGTCACAATGGCTCGACACCACCGGCACGATCGGCAGGGGATTGAGCAGGCCACCATCGACCAGCATGCGATTGCCTTGCATCACCGGCGTGAACAGGCTGGGTATCGCCGCCGAGGCGCGCATCGCCTGGTGCAGGCAACCTTCCTGGAACCAGATTTCCTGCTGGTTGGTCAGGTCGGTGGCCACGGCGGTGTAGGGAATGCGCAGGTCTTCGATATTGAGTTCGCCGACAATCTTGCGGATCTGCCCGAAGACTTTCTCGCCGCGAATAGCCCCGAGGCGAAAGCTGACGTCCACCAACCGCAGGACATCCAGGTAGTCCAGGCTTTCGATCCAGTTGCGGTAATCCTCGAGCTTGCCCGCGGCATAGATCCCCCCCACGACGGCGCCCATGGAACAACCGGCGATGCAGGCAATGTCGTAGCCGCGCCGTTCGATTTCTTCGATCACCCCGATATGGGCATAGCCCCGGGCGCCGCCCGAGCCCAATACCAATGCGACACGTTTTGTCATGACCCGGCCTCTTGTCCAACAGACTTCAACAATGCACTCATCGACGGCTGCGCTCAATCGTTCTGGCGCAGGCGTCGTTTTTTGACACGCCGTGGCGGCATTTGCGTATGCTCGCCCACACTGGAATTTACGCGGTCAAGCAAGGCACTTTTCGCCGTTGCCACCGTCTTAACAGCACGACTGTTTGACCTGACTTGAGGTGTAATCGATGAAAGCCCAGATCCGCCTGCCCCTGGTGGCATCTTTGATGATTTTGGCCCTGGCCGGTTGCGCAGGCAAAACCGCTTACCGCGACAGTTGCGCCAGCCAGCTCGACAGCGCTTGGCATGAGTTGGACCTGGCCAAGGCCGAAGGTTTTGCCGGCACCGTCAGCTACTCCAAGGCCCTGTCGCTGCTGACCGGTGCCAAGACCCAACAGCAATTCGAGGCGTTCGAAGGCTGCTCGAAGAAGGCCGAGAAGGCGCGTTTCTACATCCGCGAATCCCGCGCAGGACGTTAAAAGCAGCGACAAGCTGTCAACTGCGAGCTACAAGAGAGGGACAATACCGCTCTCACTTGAAGCTTGCAGCTTGACGCTACGGAGTACGTCCCCATGATCGATCGGCTGGTGGCCCGGATACTGGGCCTGGAAGTCCGCCTGCTGGCCTGCCAGGCCCGCCTGAATGCCCATACCGACAGCGAAGCCTTGCATGATCTGCGGACTACCGTTCGCCGTTTGCGCAGCCTGCTTCGCCCGTTACGCGGATTGCCCGGCGTCGAACAGCTGGAAACAGCCGCTTCGGCGGTCGGCACCCTGACCACCCCCCTGCGCGACCGTGAAGTACTGGCGGCTTACCTTGAGCTGCACGGCAAGCGCGAGGCGGCGCTGCGGCGCCAAGTGCAAATGGTCGACGCTTATCCCGCCGTCGCCAGCAGCCCGGAGCTGGTGCAGTTGCTGATGATCCTCGACGCCTTCCCACGCTTTGTGCGTGCCGCCCAGCGTCAGGGGTTACTCAAAGGGCTACGCAAACGCATCGAAAAACGCCTCGACAAACAATGGAAGAAACTCGGCGAGGCCTTGCGCGATCCAGCCCATGACCGCCATCGATTGCGGCTACTGATCAAGCGTGTGCGTTATGCCATCGAAGCCTATCCCGAACTCGACCGTCTGCCCGAAGCGGCCATGCCCCGGCTCAAATCCGCCCAGGCCGCGCTGGGCGACTGGCACGATTGCTGGCAGTGGTTGGCCAGGGCCGAACAGGAGAGCGACCTGCAATCGTGTGTACCGACTTGGCGGGGGACGATGGAAGAGGCCGAGGCCAAATCCGATAAGGTGCTCGATAAACTGATTGCCAGTTGCTTCGAAAAATCCTGAACCCACCCCAACACCTGTGGGAGCGAGCTTGCTCGCGATGACGTTGGGTCAGCTTGCATCTATGTTGACTGACCGACCGCTATCGCGAGCAAGCTTGCTCCCACAGTGGCTTGGGGTGAATTCAAAGTTCGCGGCTCTTCTGTCAGTCTCTTTGGCCGGAATGAGCGCTGTGCCGCCCGCCCGGGCTGGTTAAGATGCCTTCATCTTTTTCCCTGTTGTCGAGGTCTTCATGCGTTTTTCCGATTTGATCGATGCCGTGCGTCGTCAGCCAGACGCCGTGACCATCGCGCCTGAATGGGGCCAGGGTCGCGCCACTTTTGGCGGCCTGGTTGCGGCGTTGCAGTACGAGGCGATGCGCGCGCAGGTGCCGGCGGATCGCCCGGTGCGTTCGCTGGCGATCACCTTTGTCGGTCCGGTCGAACCCGATGTGCCCGTCAGCTTCGAAGTCGAGGTAGTACGTGAGGGCAAGGCGGTCAGCCAAGTATTGGGCCGAGCCGTGCAGAAGGGCCAGGTAGTCACCGTGGTGCAGGGTAGTTTCGGTGCATCGCGGCCCTCCGTGGTGGCGGTGCAAGCCGACCCCGCGCCTGAATTCAAAAGCGTTGAGCAATGCCAGGAGTTGCCTTATATCAAGGGCGGTACTCCGGAATTCATGCGGCACCTGGCGATGTGCTGGAGCGTCGGCGGCCTGCCGTTCTCGGGCAATAAATCGCGGAGCATGGGGGGCTGGGTACGCTTGCGCGGGGACGTGAAAGAGGAGCCGTTGAACGAAGGCCACATCCTGGCACTGGTGGATGCCTGGCCGCCGGCCTTGTTACCGCACCTTACTCAAATGGCCCCGGGCAGTACGCTCACCTGGACCATTGAGTTCGTCCAGCCGCTGCTGGAACTCACGACACTGGACTGGTGCAAATACCTGGCTGAGATCGAACATGCCCAGGACGGCTACGGCCATGTCGCCGCGAAATTCTGGAGTGCCGATGGCCGCTTGATCGCCCTGAGCCGGCAGACGGTCACCATCTTCGCCTGAGGGCCTTGAGCTGTTCAGTGGCGGTGGCGATCCCGCCAGGCGCGCCACCAGCCACCGCTGAGAAAGAACCGGGGAAAGGTCAGGAACTGTTCCACCAGCAGGCGTGACATTGCATCTTTGCGATCGCTGAACGGTTCGGAGGCCTGGGTCTCCAGGCTGTGGCCGTGGCGCTGCAAGCCGAGGGCCGCGAGCACACCAATGATGCCGATGGCCACATCGGCCAGGCTCAGGCTGAACACCCCGGACACAATCAACAGAAACGCGACGATGAACAGCGGCACCGCAATCAGGTGCAACACCAGGTTGGTCGGGTGGCGATGGTTATCAGGATAGGCGCGCCATTGCCAGGCCGGGAGGTTGGGATGACGTTTGCCCATGATGCTGTTCCTTGAGTTCATCAAACTGAATGACCCAAGAATAGGCCTGGCCGGACCGGGCGGCGAATCGCGGTTGGCTATCGACGCGATAGGCGGCGATAGCGCTTTCATCTATGCGGCAAGAGACTGCTTGTGTGGCGAGCAAGCCTGCTCCCTCGCCACAGGCGCTGCCGCACTGTTCTAAAGCTTGAGCTGCCCGATCGCCTTGTTCAACTCACCCGCCAACGTTGCCAATTCATGGCTGGTGGTGGCCGAGTCCACCGTCTGGCGCACTGTGTTTTCGGTCACGTCGCGAATACTCACCACCGCTCGGTTCATTTCCTCGGCAACCTGGCTTTGCTGCTCGGCCGCGACAGCAATCTGGGTGTTGCTCTCGCGCATCTGCGCCACTGCATTAGTGATCTGCTCCAGTGCTTCGCCGGCCTCGCGGGCCTGCTGCACGCAATCGTCGGCCTTGTACGAACTCTCCTGCATGAAATCCACCGCGTCTTGGGTACCGGCCTGCAGGGCTGAGACCATGGTGGTGATTTCATCCGTGGAAGTTTGTACCCGCTTGGCCAGGTTGCGTACCTCGTCGGCCACTACGGCAAAGCCCCGTCCCATCTCACCGGCCCGCGCTGCTTCGATGGCCGCGTTGAGAGCCAGCAGGTTGGTCTGTTCGGCAATACTGTGGATCACGCTGACCACGCTGTTGATTTTCTGACTGTCTTCGGCCAGGCGTTGGATCATTTCGGCGGTCTGCTGTACGCCCGAAGACAGCCCAGTGATCGACTGTTGTACGCGGCTGACCACTTCACGACCGTTGCCGGCCAGGGTGTCGGCGGTTTTCGACAGGTCGCGGGTGGCGCCGGCATGCTGGGCGATGTGATACACGGTGGTGGACATTTCGTTGATCGCCGTGGCCGCCTGATCGGTTTCGCTTTGCTGGCCGAGCATGCCGTGGCGAACATCGTTCATGCTCGATGCCAGGCGCGCCGCACCGCTGTCCAGTTGTCGGGCAGTATTGGCAACCGTGTCCACCACACGTTGATAACCGGCCTGCATGGCGTTGAACGCGGCGGCCATCTGACCCACTTCGTCCTTGCAGGCCAGGGGCACGCGGGCGGACAGGTCACCGGTTTTTTCCACATGCAGCATCACGTCCTTCAGGGTGTTGAGCTGGCTGAGCAGAAAACGGATCAACAATTGCGAGGCCCCCAGCATCGCCAACATCAACACGAACACCGCCACGGCATATTGGCTGAAGCGCTCGCCGAACACTTGGCCCAGGCTCGCGCCATGGGCCAGGACCGCGAGCCGCTGGTCGTCGCCTCGACGGATCACTTCGGCACCCAGCAGCGGATCGTTGCCGAACAACGGTCCGGCGTTCAGTTCGACCCAGCCGTCGGCCTGCACCAGCGACGGCAATGCCTGGTCGTGGAAAACGGGGGCCTGATCGCGCTGGAATGTCAGGAGGTAGTCGGCCTTGGGCAAGGGTTGTCCGACAGGCCAGGCATTGAGCAAGTGTGCCTGTGCCTGGGCGTTCGCCTGGGCCGCGTGGTTGCGCGCTTGTTGCTCCAGGTGCACGGCGTAGAGCACCAGCAGCAAGGTGGTGACAAAGGCGACCGCATTGACCGCCCAGAATTTGTACTTCAGTGAGATGTTGCTAAGCCAGGCACCCATGGAAGGTCTTCTCTGATAGCGGAAACAGCATTGGCAAGGTGCCATTATTCTGCCGCTACTCAGGCGCCGGGATTTTGATGTGGGTCAACAGACAACACCGAGCCCAGGTTTTTGATGTGGTTCAATAAACAGCAAGGATCCCTTGTGGGAGCGAGCCTGCTCGCTCCCACAAGGGATCTATGTGATCAGGAGATCGTGGGCAAGCCGAAAAACGCCCGGGCACACGCCGTGCTGTGGGCCGCCAGGTCTTCCAGGGTTTCGCCTCGATGCAAGGCGACTTCCCGCAAGACTTCTGGCAAATAGGCCGGTTCGTTACGACCATTCTTGGGTTTTGGCCGCAGCGTACGGGGCAGCAGGTACGGCGCGTCGCTTTCGAGCATCAACCGACCGCGAGGAATTTCGCGCACCAGCGGGTGCAGGTGCGTACCCCGGCGTTCATCGCAGATCCACCCCGTAATGCCGATGTGCAGGTCCAGGTCGAGGTAGCTGAACAGGGCCTTTTTTTCACCGGTAAAACAATGCACCACCGCGGCCGGCAACTGGTCGCGAAACTCCCGCAGGATTTCCAGCAGACGCTGGTCGGCATCCCGTTCGTGAAGAAAGACCGGCAGTTGCAGCTCTACCGCCAGGGCGAGATGTTCTTCCAGGACTTTTTCCTGCTGCGGGCGGGGGGAGAAGTCCCGGTTGAAATCCAGCCCGCATTCACCCACCGCGCGGACGCGGCTTTGCATCAGCAAGTCCTTGAGATGCCGGGTGCTCTCGGCGCTCCAGTCGCTAGCGCTGTGGGGATGGATACCAGCGGTGGAAAAGAGCCGTTCGCCGCTGTCGTCGAGGCGTTCGCACAGCGCCAAGGCCTGTTCGCTGCCCTCGACGCTGGTGCCGGTCAGGACCAGTTGGCAGACCCCGGCTGCATAGGCGCGTTCAAGCACCGCCTGGTGTTTGTCGGCAAAACTGGGGTTGGTCAGGTTGACGCCGATATCGATGAGTTGCATGGTGCTACCTCGGCCCAAAGGCCGGAAAGCATATCAGAGCTGTAGATTTATAAGAAAAGCCAAGAACTACAACGAGTTGAGGCTGTCTGTTAAGGCCGCTAGATAAGTCGGGTTGGTATAAACGCCATCACTGTGCCAGTCTTGCGCACTTTTTCAGCGCCCCAGGTGCTCTGTTTCTGTCGACCCAGCCTCGATTTTTTTCAAAGAAGGCGGTCCGCGGTATTCCTTCCGGAGAGTGGATGACACGTCCCCAGGTGTTGCTACTGTTGTGTTGTTCGCTGTTATTGCCGATGCCGGCCGAAGCGCGGCTGCCTGGACCTGTGCAAGCGGTGGCGCCGGGCACGGTGCGCGACTTGGCGCAGATCCGCAGCAGCCGGGTGTTGAAGGTTCTGGTCAACCAGAGCCGCAACAGCTCCGGCGAAGTCCAGGGCCAGCCCATTGGTGTCGAATATCACCGGTTGCGGGCCTTCGAGCAATACCTCAACGGCCACGCCCGGGATGGCCAGGAAATCACCCTCAAGATCATTCCCAAGGCCAAGGACCAATTGCTCGGCGCCTTGCAGCGCGGGGAGGGCGACCTCGTGGCACCCGGTGAGTTGCTCGATCCCCAGACCGGCCATGCGGTCAGCGCCAGCGATCCGATCCGTACCGGCGTGCCGTTGTTGCTGGTGGGCATCAAGGGTGAGAAGCGCTACACCCGGGTGGAGCAACTGTCCGGCAAGACCCTGGCCCTGCCTAACGGCAGTGCGGCAGGGGATGCGGTCAGCCAGATCAACCAGAAACTCGCGTTGCTCAAGTTGCCACCCGTGAAGGTCGAATGGGTCGACCCCACCTTGGCGGTGGAAGATGTATTGGAAATGGTCCAGGGCGGGATTTTCCACCTGACCATCGTCGAGCAACCTATCGCCGAGCGCTGGGGCAAGATCCTGCCCAAGTTGCGCTTCGATCGTCAGGTGCTGATCGGTGAACCGGGTGATGAGTATTGGTTCGTACGCCGCGATGCCGCCATGCTACGAGCGAGCGTCGACCAGTTCCTGGCGACCTACAAGGTACCGTCCAACCAGGACGCAGCGTTCCTGCGCATCTATCGCCGTTTGTACCAGGTCCACTATCCGCTGGCCCGGGCTGATCGCCAGCGCCTGGAAAAACTGCGTCCGGTGCTGCAAAAACATGCCGAGGCCCAAGGCATGGACTGGCTCAACCTGGCGGCCCTGGCATTCAAGGAGTCAGCCCTGCAGCCCAATGCCCGCAGCGGCAGCGGGCCCACCGGCCTGATGCAGATCACCCCGTCGGCGGCTCAGCGGGTCGGGGTCAATAACATCCAGGACCTGGACGCCAATGTCCTGGCTGGCGCTAAGTACCTGGCCCTGATCCGTCGCAAGTTCTTTGCCAGCCCCAAGCTCAACGAGCGCGAACGCATGGCCTTCGTATTGGCTGCCTACAACATGGGGCCTGAGCGCGTCCAGGGCATGCGGGCCGAGGCCCGGCGGCGAGGGCTGAACCCCAACCAATGGTTTTTCCAGGTCGAGCGCATTGCCATGGAGCAGGTGGGGATGGGCGCCGTCAGCTACGTTAATAGCGTGAACAAATATTATTTGGCGTTTGATCGGGAGCGGGAGTCGCTGGAGCCTCAGGAAAAGGTCGCTCAGCGAAAATGATCGATTAAACTGATTGTTATGTCGAAATTTATCCGCTTTTAACACAAGTTTTTTTGATTAATATGGCGACCAACAACCACACACCTAAGGATGACCCCACATGAGCTCGCTGATCAATAAAGTCCTGTTTACCCGCGCCGGCTATGGCCTGACTGTCCTGCGCATCGTTGTCGGTATCATTTTCGCCGCGCACGGCTCGCAAAAACTCTTCGGCCTGTTCGGTGGCTACGGCCTGGCGGGGACGGCGCAGTGGATGGAAAGCATCGGCCTGACCCCGGGTTATGTGATGGCGACCTTGGCTGGTGGCACCGAGTTTTTCGCCGGGCTGGCGCTGATCATCGGTTTACTGGCCCGTCCGGCAGCATTGGGCCTGGCGTTTCTGTCGCTGGTGGCGATTTTCTCCGTGCACATTGGCAATGGATTGTTCATGGCCAACAACGGTTATGAGTTTGCCCTGGCCTTGCTGGCCGGCAGTATTGCGGTGCTGATCGAAGGCGCTGGCAAGTTGTCGGTCGATCGCGCCATCGCCGGTTGATTGCACGATTTGAATCTCGAGGCCCGTCTTGTACGGGCCTTTTTTATGAGCAGCGATTCTTGACACTGGCCAGTCAGCTTCTCTAGGATGCCGCTCATGCGCCGATTTAAACAGCTACTTGCGGGGCGCCAGGTGACTCATCCAGTTGCCGATAGAAGCCGGAAAGCCGGGCTTCGAAATACCGCTAAAGCGCTGGTTCGGTGTTGCCTCTCACCTGCCATGCAGACTTTTGAGGCAGAGACACGACACGATGAACGCACCCAGCCCCCTTGTACGTCTTGCGCCGATTACGGCGAACCTTCTGCAGCGCAATCCAAAAATTCTCCTGGGCGGTAGCCACCAGCCAACGCTGTTGCGTTATCTCGATGGCTGGCCGCGACGTAGCCACGGGCCGGCAGCTTTCCTGATCCAGTTCATAGAAGACGGTGAGTCACTGGCGCGTTTCGCCGACGACAGTTTCGACCTGGCCGTCATCCAGTCCCCCAGTGCGGCGCAAGCGCCTGAAATGATCCGGCAACTGACCCGAGTTGCACGGCAGGGCTTGATCACTCGTCGTTGAGGTACAGGGCCTCTGACGCGAGGCCGATGGGGCGTGGGGTTACGGGTAAGTGATGTCCACGATGTAGACCCGTTTCTCACCGGTAGGCGTCTGGACGCGAACTTCGGCGTCCAGGGCCTTGCCAATCAGTGCCCGCGCCAGCGGTGAATCGATACTGATCAGGTTCTGTTTCAAATCCAGCTCGTCCGGGCCGACGATGCGATAGCGTGACTCCTTGCCATCCTCATCTTCGACAGTGACCCAGGCGCCGAAATACACCTTGTTGGGGTCGCTGGGTTTTTCGCTGACCACTTTGAGCGCTTCGAGGCGCTTGGTGAGGAAGCGCACGCGACTGTCGATTTCCCGCAGCATTTTCTTGCCGTAGGTGTATTCGGCATTTTCCGAGCGATCACCCTGGGCTGCCGCTTCGCTGACCGCCTGGGTCACTTGCGGACGGCGCACATGCCACAGTTCATGAAATTCGGCGCGCATCCGCGCTTCACCCTCGGGGGTGATCAGCGCGGTGCCGGCGGTGCGGGGTGGACGATAGCGGCTCATGGCAACTTCTTGTGATGACGAAGCCGGGAGTCTATCAACCCTCGCGCAATACTGTCAGCGGGCTGGCATTGAGCGCACGACGGGTGCCAAACACGCCGGCGGCGCCGATCAACAGGGCCCCCACCAGCGGCAATACCAACAGCCACGGATGCGGATGCCAGGGTAGGTCGAAGGCGTAACGGTAGAGCACCAGGCTCACCAGTTCCGAACCCAGGGCCGCGAGCAGGCCGCTGACCGCACCCAGCAAACCGAACTCGATGCGCCGGGCCTTGACCAGCAGTGGCCGCTCGGCACCGAGGGCGCGCAGCAGCGCACCTTGGCGGATCCGTTCGTCTAGGGTGGCCTGCAGGCCAGAGAAGAGCACGGCCATCCCTGCCGCCAGCACGAACAACAACACGTACTCCACGGCCAGGGTGACCTGGGCCAGGATGCTACGCAGTTGTTCCAGCAAGGCTTCGACCTGCAGGATCGTCACCGCCGGGAAGGATCGGGCCAGGTCGACAATTTGCTGGTCGTGACCGGCTGCCAGATAAAAGCTGGTGAGGTAGGTGGCTGGCAGATCCTTCAGGGTACCGGGCTGAAAGATCATGAAGAAATTAGGCTGGAAGTTATCCCAGTTGATCTCTCGCAGGCTGGTGACTTTCGCTTCACGGTTGACGCCACCCACGCTGAAGACCAGGCGGTCGCCCAACTTGATCTTGAGGTTCTCGGCCACTTTGCCTTCCACCGAAACCCCAGGGATATCGTCCGTTGGCTGTTGCGACCACCAGGCCCCGGCCGTGACGACATTGCCCGCTGGCAGGTCGGCGGCCCAGGTCAGGCTCAGGTCGCGTTGCAACGCCCGGTCGCCGGCCGAGTCCTTGGTGACGAACTCTGTGGCCGGCTCGCCGTTGATGCTGATCAGTCGCCCCGGCACCACAGGGTAGAGCGGGGCCGATTGTGCCGACAGCGCCAGCAGCTTGTCGGTGAAAGCCTGCTTGTCATTGGGCAGAATGTTCAGGGCGAAATAGTTCGGGGCGTTTTTCGGCAACTGGTTTTGCCAGGTGTCCAGCAACTCGCCACGTAACAGCGCGATCAACGCCATGGACAACAGGATCAGGCCGAATGCCAGTGCCTGGCCGGCTGCGGCCAATGGATGGCGCAGCAACTGGCCGAGGCCCAGCCGCCAGGGCAAGGAGGCACGGGCCAACAGGCGCCGCAGGCTCTGGAGCAGCAGCAACAGCAGGCCGCCGAGCACCAGCGCGGCAACGACGCCGCCACCGAGCAAGGCAAAGGTCAGCACCAGGTCCAGGCTCAGGCGCCACATGATCAGGCCAAGGGCACCCAATGCCGCGCCGTAGACCACCCAGGTGCTGGAGGGGATGGGCAGCATGTCCCGGCGCAGCACGCGCAACGGAGGTACCCGGCCCAGCGCGGCCAGCGGCGGCAGGGCGAACCCCGCCAGCGCTACCAGTCCGGTACCGATCCCGGCAATTGCCGGTAGCAGGCCGCCCGGTGGAACGGTGGTGGGCAACAGATCATGCAGCAGCGCGAACAATCCCAACTGGGCGATCCAGCCGAGCAGGGCGCCGCTGATGCTGGCCAGCAGGCCCAGCACCGTCAATTGCAGGCTGAACAGCACCATGGTTTCCCGGCGCGACAGGCCCAGGCAGCGCAGCAGGGCGCTGGCATCGAAACGGCGGGTAGCAAAGCGATTGGCCGAGAGGGCGACGGCGACGCCGGACAGCAACACTGCCACCAGGCTGGCCATGTTCAGGTAGCGCTCGGCCTTGCCCAGGGCGCCCCCGATCTGCCGGTTACCGTCGCGGGCATCCTGCAGGCGCTGGTTGGGCTCAAGGCCCGGTTTGATCAGGTCGCGGTAGGTTTGCAGGGCTGACGCCGGGCCGCGCCACAGGTCGCGATAGCTGACGCGGCTGCCAGGCTGTACCACGCCGGTGGCGTCCAGGTCCTGGAGGTTGATCAGGACTCGGGGCGTGAGGCTGTAGAAATTGCCGGCGCGATCTGGTTCGTAGGTCAAGACCCGGCTCAGGCGCAGGGTTTTGTTGCCGACATCGATGCTGTCGCCGATTTTCAGGTCCAGTGCCGTCAGCAGCCGCGCTTCGACCCAAGCCTCGCCGGGGTTCGGTCGGCCACCGGTTTCTTCCGGGGCGAATGGGGCAGGGGCGCTTTTGAGTTCGCCACGCAGCGGGTAGATGTCATCGGCGGCCTTGACGCTGGAAAGCTGGATGCCGTTGTCGGTGGCGACGACGCTGGAGAACTCCACCACCCGGGCATGTTCCAGGCCCAGCTCGGTGCCACTGCGAATTTGTTCGGGACGGGCAGGCGAGCTGCCTTCGAGTAGCAGGTCGGCGCCGAGGAATTCGGTGGCACGCATCATCATCGCGCCGTTGAGGCGGGCGCCGAAATAACCGATGGCGGTACTCGCCGCCACCGCCACCAACAGAGCAAAGAACAGCACGCGCAACTCACCGGCGCGGGCGTCGCGTAGCAATTGGCGGACAGCGAGACTGAACAGGCGCAACAGCGGCAAGCGTGCCATCAAGGCTCCAGGGGCGCGACCATCTGGCCCGCTTCAAGTCGGATCAGGCGCCGGCAGCGATGGGCCAGGCGTTCATCATGGGTGACCAGCACCAGGGTCGTGCCGCTTTCCTTGTTCAATTCGAACAGCAGATCGCTGATGCGCTCACCGGTGTGGCTGTCGAGGTTACCGGTGGGTTCGTCGGCAAACAGTACGTCGGGTTCGGCGGCAAAGGCGCGGGCGATCGCCACGCGTTGTTGCTCGCCGCCGGAGAGCTGGCGAGGCGAGTGGGTCAGGCGCTGGCCCAGGCCGACCCGTTGCAGCAATTCCGTGGCGCGTTCACGGGCATCCCCACGACCGTCCAGTTCCAGCGGCAGCATGACGTTTTCCAGTGCGTTGAGGCTGTCGAGCAATTGGAACGACTGGAAGACAAAACCGACATGCTCGGCACGAATCCGCGCCCGCTGATCCTCATCCAACGCACTGAGGGCCTGGCCGGCGAGGGTCACTTCGCCGCTGCTGGGCAGGTCGAGGCCGGCCAGCAAGCCCAGCAGGGTGGATTTGCCGGAGCCTGATGCGCCGACGATCGCCAGGCTATCGCCTTTGTTCAGTTCCAGGCTGAGTTCGTGCAGGATGGTCAGTTCACCTTCCGCGCTGGGAACCACTTTGCTAAGGTCCTTCGCGGTGAGAATGCTTGAGCCCATGGAGAATCCGATGCGTGTGTGGTTTTTGAGTGCCGGCCTGGCCCTAATGTGCATGGCCCAGAACGCAGCGGCGGGTACAGTCCTGATCGTTGGCGATAGTATCAGCGCGGCTTTCGGCCTGGATACCCGGCAAGGTTGGGTATCGTTGCTCGAGCAACGGCTCAAGGCCGAGGGTTTCGATGACAAAGTGATCAATGCTTCGATCAGTGGCGACACCAGTGCAGGAGGCCAGGCGCGCCTGCCGGCGCTGCTTGCAGCCCATAAGCCGGACCTGGTGGTCCTTGAGTTGGGAGGCAACGATGGCTTGCGTGGACAGCCGCCAACACAATTGCAACAAAACCTTGCTGCGATGATCGACAGCTCCCGCGCCAGTGGTGCCAAGGTACTGCTGCTGGGCATGCAACTGCCGCCCAATTACGGGCGCCGATACACCGATGCCTTCGCCCGGGTCTACAGCAGCCTGGCCGAGGAGAAACAAGTGCCGCTGGTGCCGTTTTTCCTCAAGGACATCGGTGGTGTTCCCGGGATGATGCAAGGCGATGGCCTGCACCCGTCCGTCGCGGCCCAGGGCAAGTTGCTGGAAAATGTCTGGCCGACGCTAAAACCGCTGCTTTGACCTTTTCTACAGGCGGGCTTTCGGCTAATGTGGCGCCCCCGATTTGGAGCCCCCGATGCCGCGCCCAGCCTGGTCCCTGTTTGCCTACCAACTGATCGAGCCTGACGAACAGCTGGATCTGTTCGCCTGCCAGGAAGTGCGGGTGCATCTGGTGACCCGGCAGTTGGAACTTGGCGGCTCGGCCGACCGAACCCTCTGCGGCAGCTTGCTACCGGCCCAGCCGCGTTGGTCGGGGGTTGATCGCAAGATATTCCAGGACCATCGCCTGTGTTCATTGTGCCGGGCGATCCTGGAGTCGCAGAAACGCGGCACCTCGCCGATCTGGCCTGAGCTGCGCTTCGAGTTGTAATCCTCCAGATTCGCAGCGTGCGCACCTCAGGCTTCAATGCTGGCTGACCCACCGCTTTCGCGAGCAAGCCCGCCCCCACAGGGGATTTGCGTTGAATGCCAATCCGGTGAGCACCTCAAAAAATGCTGCGCATCGGACGTCTTATTGGCACTCTCCCCGAAATAACAGGTGGCAGTGTACAATCGCGGTTTTCATACCCCTCTGTTCGATCTGCGAAGGATTTCTGGATGTTGCCGCGCTTGCCTGCCGTCACCCGCTGCTTGTCTCTCGCCGCCCTGTGTATGGCTGGCCCCGTTGCAGCACTGGAGTTGCCCCTGCCACCGCCGGGTGAAGACATCGTCGGCCAGGTGCAGGTCATCAAGGCCAAATACGAAGACACCTTCGCCGACCTGGGCACTACCTACGACCTGGGCTACACGGAGATGGTCGCCGCCAACCCGGGGGTTGATCCCTGGTTGCCGGGCGCAGGCACCGAGATCGTGCTGCCGACCCGGTTCATCCTGCCTCCGGGACCGCGCGAGGGCATCGTGATCAACCTCGCCGAGTACCGTCTCTACTACTTCCCCAAAGGCCGCAACGTGGTCTACACCTTCCCACTGGGGATTGGTCGGGAAGGCTGGGGATCGCCGATCGCCCACACCAGCATCATCGCCAAGACACCCAACCCGACCTGGACCCCGCCGGCCTCGATCAAGGCCGAGCATGCCGCCGACGGTGATCCGCTGCCCAATGTAGTGCCAGCCGGCCCGGATAACCCGCTGGGCCCGTTCAAGTTCACCTTGGGCACCCCGGGCTACCTGATCCATGGTTCGAACAAAAAGTTCGGTATCGGCATGCGTACCAGCCACGGTTGCTTCCGGATGTTCAACAACAACGTCCTGGAAATGGCCGGCATGGTGCCGGTGGGCACGTCGGTGCGAATCATCAACGATCCGTACAAGCTCGGTCTGAGCGGCGGCAAGGTTTACCTGGAAGCCCATACACCGCTGGACGACAAGGGCAACCCGTCGGTGGTGGACAAGCACACTGCGGTGATCAACGCGATGCTCAAGCGTGAGGACATTACCAATAACCAGCGCATGGACTGGGATGTGGTGCGTGACGTGGTGGCTGCCGAAGACGGGCTGCCCGTGGAGATCGCGGTTCCGAGTACTTCTGCGCCGATGGTATCGAGTGCACCGATCGACCTGCAGCAATAACGGTTGATTAGAACCCGCCGATGTTTCGCTACGTCGGCGGGTTTTTTATCGCCTGGGAAAACACCGGGCAAAAAAAAGCCGACCCAAAAATGGGTCGGCTCGATAACAATCCCGAAGGACTATTACTTGCGGCTAGCTTTGTCCAGCATGCGCAGAGCACGCTCGTTAGCTTCGTCAGCAGTCTGTTGTGCTTTTTGAGCAGCAGCCAGAGCTTCATCAGCTTTACGGTAGGCTTCGTCTGCACGAGCCTGGGAGCGAGCTGCTGCGTCTTCGGTAGCAGTCAGACGTGCTTCGGTTTCTTTCGATGCGCTGCTGCAACCGGTAGCCAGAACTGCGGCCAGGGCCAGAGCAGAGAATTTCAGAACGTTGTTCATCGTGTTCCCCTTCAAGGACTTTCTATTAGTGACTGTCTCCTCAGACTGAGGAGTTAGCCGGCGTACATACTACCCATTACTTGTAGTAAGTAAACTGACGTAGCGCAAGAAGCAAAAAAATTGTAGGCGGTGATTCTTTTTCGAGCAACTTTTCTTAGGGTTGTTTAAAAAATATACAGCCTCGAACCCTTGCCTGGAGCGTGCCGGTGAAGAAAAGTTCCGCTCGCAGGAGCACACTTCGAGCCAGCGCTAACGTCGTTGTTTATTGATTCGGCTACACTTTTGTACAAAATTTGCTCAATGCCCCAGGCATCTTTATTGATTATTGGCGGTGACTTTAATAACGCGCGCTCGTCTCAAGACTCAACAACTGGCGATGTTCAGCTATTGCGCCTTGGCCGACTACGGTGCGACAGCGGCGCTCAATCGATAAACCTGACAGGGTTTGCCCCTGTAATGACAGGCGTGCCTTGAGCATTTGCGTCATTGGTGCCTACTATTCACGACGTGCTCGGGTTTGAGCGGTTGGTTTTTTTGCGCTCGGTGACCAGACAGGCACGGGGTGGCGTAGATGTTCCTTCGCCGGAAAAACATCGGTAAGGTAGGGGTCAGCATTCAGACCCGCGAGGAGTAGTGATGAGCGAGGCGTTGTCCATCCACCATGACCAGGCTGGTCATCAGTTCGAGACCAATGTGGACGGTCATCGTGCCTATCTGACCTATATGGACCTGGGTAAACAGACCCTGGATATCTATCGCACCTTCGTGCCCAACGCCTTGCGCGGCCGGGGTATTGCGGCGGCGTTGACCGAAAGGGCGTTGCAGTACGCCGAAGAAATGGGTTACACGGTGATCCCGTCCTGCTCCTACGTGGAGCGCTACATGGAGCGTCACCAGCGGCACGCGGCGAAGCTCTGAGATAACGGATTCCATAAAAAACGCCGGGCTGAAAAGCCCGGCGTTTTTTTATGCGTTGCTTATGTGTCGAAGCAGGCCGATCAGTTGCGCTGGCGCTTAGGCAGCACGTCCTTGAGTTTGGCGTGCATGCTGCGCAGGGTGTTTTCGGTCGTGCTCCAGTCGATGCAGGCATCGGTGATGGAGACGCCGTACTGCAAGTCGGCGAGATCTTTGGGGATCGCCTGGCAGCCCCAGTTCAGATGGCTTTCGACCATCAGGCCGATAATCGACTGGTTGCCTTCCAGGATCTGGTTGGCCACGTTCTCCATGACCAGTGGTTGCAGCGCCGGATCCTTGTTGGAGTTGGCGTGGCTGCAGTCGACCATGATGTTCGGCTTGATCTTCGCCTTGTTCAGCGCCTGTTCACACAGGGCGACGCTGACCGAGTCGTAGTTCGGCTTGCCGTTGCCGCCACGCAGTACCACGTGACCGTAGGCGTTGCCCTTGGTGGTGACGATCGATACGCCACCTTCCTGGTTGATACCCAGGAAACGGTGCGGGCTGGAGACCGATTGCAAGGCGTTGATCGCCACGGTGAGGCCGCCGTCGGTGCCGTTCTTGAAGCCCACGGCCGAGGACAGGCCGGAAGCCATTTCACGGTGGGTCTGGGATTCGGTGGTGCGGGCACCGATGGCCGACCAACTGATCAGGTCCTGCAGGTATTGCGGCGAGATCGGGTCCAGGGCTTCGGTCGCGGTGGGCAGGCCCATTTCGGCCAGGTCCAGCAGCAACTGGCGACCGATGTGCAAGCCATCCTGGATCTTGAAGGAGTCGTCCAGGTACGGATCGTTGATCAGGCCTTTCCAGCCGACGGTGGTCCGCGGCTTTTCGAAATACACTCGCATCACCAGGTACAGGGTGTCGGAAACTTCCGCCGCCAGCACCTTCAGGCGCTCGGCATATTCGTGGGCGGCCTTGATGTCATGGATCGAGCAGGGCCCGATGACCACGAACAGGCGATGGTCGGTGCCGTCGAGAATGTTGCGAATGACTTCCCGGCCTTTGGTCACGGTGCGCAGGGCAGCGTCGCTCAGGGGGATATCGCGCTTGAGCTGGTCAGGCGTGATGAGGGTCTCGTTGGAGGCGACGTTAAGGTCATTGATCGGTAAATCAGCCATCGTGTTACTCGTCAGGTCACGGGTGCCGGCCGCCAGCGATCCCCGCGCGGCGGTGCACAGCGAATGTTAAGCGCGTCGGGGAGCCGAACCTTATCGCGTTACGAGGTGGCTCGACAATGGGCTGAGACCGGTTTAATGCCCTACAGGCTGGGGAAAAGCCTTGAAGAGGGGAGCAGCAACAGATTCGTGACCAGATGTAATGAAGATTGCATGCCATGCCACTCGCGCTGATAGTGTGCAGGGGCCGTTTACCAGAGGAGTTGCAAAGATGCAGGCAGGCGTTAAACCGCGGATCGGGATGATCGGGACCGGTGCGATCGGCGGATTCTATGGGGTGATGCTGGCTCGTGCCGGTCATGACGTGCACTTTTTACTGCGCAGCGAATTCAGTGCCGTGGCCGAAAACGGCTTGCATGTCGACAGCGCGGTTCATGGCGCGCTGACCCTCAACCCGGCCCAGGCGTATCGCTCGGCCGCCGACATGCCGCCTTGCGACTGGCTGCTGGTTGGCGCCAAGACCACCAGCAATGCCGACTTGGCCCCAGCCATCATCCAGGCTGCCGCGGACGGTGCAAAAGTCCTGTTGCTGCAGAACGGCCTCGATGTCGAAGACGAACTCCGTCCCTTGCTGCCTGATTCGCTGCATCTATTGGGTGGCCTGTGCCTGATCTGCGTGCACCGTGTCGGCCCCGGCGTCATCGCCCATCAGGCCCTTGGCGCCGTCAACATGGGTTACCACAGCGGTCCTTGTAACAGCCAGGCGCAACGCATGGCGATTGTCGAGGAGGCGGCGACGTTGTTTCGTGATGCCGGTATCGATTCCCAAGCCATGCCGGACCTGCAACAGGCCCGTTGGCAGAAACTGGTGTGGAACGTGCCGTACAACGGCCTTTCGGTCCTGTTGGGGGCCAGTACTACGCCGTTGATGGCCAACGATCATAGCCGTACGTTGATTCAGGCGCTGATGGGCGAGGTGGTGCGCGGCGCCCAGGCTTGCGGCCACCATATTGCGCCCGGCTACGCCGAGTATCTGTTCGCGATGACCGAGAAAATGCCCGACTACTGGCCGAGCATGTATCACGATTATTCCCACAAGCGTGCGCTGGAGCTGGAGGCGATCTACGGCCGGCCGTTGGCGGCGGCGAAAGCGGTGGGGTGTGAGTTGCCGAAAATCGAAGCTCTGTATCAGGCGTTGGCGTTTATGGACCGACGCAACCGCTGATCGGGCGAAAGGGGGAATGCCGTGGCAAATAACATCGACGACAAACTGGTGCTGGCAATTTCGTCGCGAGCGCTGTTCGACCTGAGCGAAAGCCACAAGGTGTACCTGTCGAGTGGCGTCGAGGCCTATCGGCAATACCAGATCGAGCATGAAGACGAAGTCCTCGCGCCAGGGGACGCCTTCGCCCTCGTGCAAAAACTGCTGAACCTCAACGAACACCTGGGGCGGGCCCGGGTCGAGGTGGTCCTGGTCTCGCGCAACAGTGCCGACACCGGTCTTCGCGTGTTCAACTCGATTCATCACTATGGCCTGGCGATTTCCCGTGCCGCCTTCGTTGGCGGCCGCAGTCCTTACCCTTATCTCAAGGCGTTCGGCTGTGATCTGTTTTTATCCACCCATGCTGAAGACGTGCGCAGCGCGCTGGACGCCGGGTTCGCTGCGGCGACCATTCTGTCGGGCGGTGCCAGCCGCGCCGCCAGCGAAGAACTGCGCATTGCCTTCGACGGCGATGCGGTGCTGTTTTCCGATGAGTCCGAGCGCGTCTATCAGGCCAGTGGTCTGGAGGCGTTCCAGGCCAGCGAGCGCCAGGCTGCCCGCGAGCCGCTGCGAGGCGGGCCGTTCAAGGGCTTCCTGGCCGCACTCAATGCGTTGCAGCGCGAGTTTCCCGAGGACGCCTGTCCGATCCGCACGGCCCTGGTTACTGCCCGTTCGGCGCCGGCTCACGAACGGGTTATTCGTACCTTGCGCGAATGGGATATCCGTCTGGACGAGTCACTGTTTCTCGGCGGCCTGACCAAATCGGCATTCCTGGAAGCCTTCGCTGCCGACGTATTTTTCGACGATCAGACCGGCCACTGCGAACTGGCCCGTGAGGTGGTCGCCACGGGGCATGTGCCCCATGGCATCAGTAATGAAGTGAAGCTCTAACTGCCCGCTGTTCAGGACGTTACACCGCACGTCACGCTCCTCAAGGCACTGCTAAGCTGAATCAATCTCCGCCATCTTGGCACGCGAGGAGGTCACATGATTCGTTCGATGCTGTATGCCACAGACCTGGGGCTCTACGCCCCCTATGTGATGCAGCATGCCTTGGCGCTGGCACGGACGTTCGAAGCCGAGTTGTATGTAGTGCATGCGGTAGAGCCGATGGGGCTGTTCGCCGAATCGGTGTTGCAAAGCTATCTGGATGAACAGGCGCTGAACGAATTCCATCGCCAGGGTCTGAATACGGTGATGGCCAATATCGAGCAGCGGGTACTCGACAGTTTTCGCGAGGAGTTGGGAGAGGGGCAGCAGGACTTGAAGCTGATCAAGTCGGTGAGGGTGTACCAGGGCGATCCTTCGCAAGTCATTCTCGAGCAGGCTGCGAAACTCTCCGTCGACCTGCTGATCCTTGGCAGTCATTGCCAGGGTGCAAGCGTAGAGAGCCCCTTGGGTAGGACCGCCGCACGGGTATTGCAGTTATCCCGGGTGCCGGTCTACCTGGTGCCATTGGTGCAGCGCCGACGGCAGGGTGAGGCTTGAAGCTAAATGATGGCTTCTTATAAAAAGTTCTAGATTTATTGTCGAAACCTTTCATATAGTTATATACCGTCGCTGATGCCCGTGGCGTCCAACTGCTTTGAGGGATACATATGAAGCTTCAACAACTGCGCTACATCTGGGAAGTGGCGCACCACGACCTCAACGTTTCCGCTACTGCCCAAAGCCTCTACACGTCGCAACCCGGCATCAGCAAGCAAATCCGCCTATTGGAAGACGAACTGGGCGTCGAAGTCTTCGCCCGCAGCGGCAAGCACCTGACCCGCGTGACCCCGGCTGGTGAGCGCATCATCACCACCGCTGGCGAGATCCTGCGCAAGGTCGAAAGCATCAAGCAGATCGCTCAGGAATTCTCCAACGAGAAAAAGGGCACCCTCTCGATTGCAACCACCCACACCCAGGCCCGTTATGCGTTGCCTCCGGTGATCAGCAACTTCATCAAGCAATACCCTGATGTGGCACTGCACATGCACCAGGGGTCACCGATGCAGATCGCCGAAATGGCTGCCGATGGCACGGTGGATTTCGCCATTGCCACCGAAGCCCTGGAGTTGTTCGGTGACCTGGTGATGATGCCGTGCTATCGCTGGAACCGCTGCGTCGTCGTGCCTCAGGGGCATCCGCTGGCCAAGCTGCCCAAGCTGACCCTCGAAGCCCTGGCCGAATACCCGATCGTAACCTACGTGTTTGGTTTTACTGGTCGTTCGAAACTCGACGAAGCCTTCAGCCATCGCGGCCTCACTCCGAAAGTGGTGTTCACCGCCGCCGACGCCGACGTGATCAAGACCTATGTTCGCCTCGGGCTGGGTGTGGGCATCGTGGCGAAAATGGCCGTCGACACCAAGCTCGACAGTGACCTGGTGGTGCTGGATGCCAGCGAGTTGTTCGAGTCCAGCGTGACCAAGATCGGCTTCCGTCGTGGCACCTTCCTGCGCGGTTTCATGTGCGACTTCATCGAGAAGTTTGCCCCGCACCTGACCCGGGAAGTCATGGCCAAGGCCATCCAGTGCCACAACAAGCAGGAACTCGAAGAGCTGTTCGACGGTGTCGAACTGCCGGTGCACTAAGCCCCGCCTTTCTAGATCGCCTCGGTGACAGCGAACTGTTGCCGGGCGCCCGCTACGACGATCTCCACTTCATCCCCTTCGAATTTTCCCAACAGGCCTCGGCCCAGTGGCGAGCGAGGGGTGATGACCGTGATCGGCTGGCCCACTAGCGAAACCTTCAGTCCCGCCGCATCCGGTCCCAGGAACAGCCATTGCTGGCGACCGTCCTCATCCTCCAGCCCGATCAGCGTGCCCACCTGAATGCCACGCTGTGCGTCGTATGGCCTCAGCGTCAGGTTTTGGCAGAGGGCCAGGGCCTGGCGGATTTCTTCCACGCGCCTGGCTTGCCCGGCGGCGAGGTAAGACGCTTCCAGGCCCAGCGTGTCGTACTTGTTCTCGGCAATGTTTTCTTCGTGGGTCGCGGTTTCGTAGGCGGTCTGCGCGGCGCGTTCGGCGATGTCGAGATCAATCTTGAGCTTGTCGAGAATCAACTGGTGGACGGTCTGTTTGTTCATGATCATTCACAGAACTGCAAAACGTTGGCGCGGCTTTTTTCGCTGGGCGCGTTCTGGTCCTGTTGCAACCAGAACTGGCACTTGGGGTTGGACAGGTTGCGCGGGTTGCTACGGGCTTGGTCGAGGGCCTGGCGCTGCTCGTTCCTTTGCAGGTTCTGCTGATACTGCTCGAACATCGGCGTTGGCGGCTCGGGGGGCGGTTGCACGGCCGGTGGTTGCGCCAGTTGATGGACGGCGGCGGCCATTGGGGCCAGTTGTTCGTTGAACAGGAATCTGGACAGCAGCCAGCCGGTCAACACGATGGCGAGGAACCCCAGCCACAGCCCCAGGGCAATGCTGACGGTCAATTGCAGGGCCGTAAGGCGCGAGGGAGTCGAGTGATCAGGCATGGCTGCTTCCTGGCAGGGGCACGGGGAGGCGGTGATTGTCGCATGAAGATTAATCGCCGTCGGCTCTTCTGCATCATCGCTTTATTCGGGACAATCGGGCCTTTGCCACAGGGAGTCGGGAATGACCGTGCGTTGGGATATTTTTTGCACCGTCGTCGATAACTTTGGCGACATTGGCGTTACTTGGCGCCTGGCTCGGCAATTGGTGGCCGAGCATCGTTGCTCGGTGCGGTTATGGGTCGATGATCTGCGAGCCTTCGAACGGTTGTGCCCGCAAATCGACGTCAGCCTCGGCGAGCAATGGCAGCAGGGCGTGCAGGTGCGTCACTGGCCCAAGGACTGGTTGCCTACCGAAGCGGCCGATGTCGTGATCGCTGCGTTTGCCTGCCAGTTGCCGAGCGCGTACATGGATGCGATGGCCGAGCGCCAGACAACGCCGTTGTGGATGAACCTCGATTACCTGAGTGCCGAGGACTGGGTGGTCGGCTGTCACGGCTTGCCATCGGTCAAATACAAGCATGTGCAGAAATACTTCTTTTTCCCCGGCTTCCAGACGGGGACAGGTGGCCTGCTGCGTGAAGCAGGTCTTCTGGAGCGCCGTCGGCAATTTCAGCTGGATGCCGAGGCGCAACGAATGTTCCTGCAAGGGTTGGGCGTCGAGCGGGCGCCGGACACCTGCCTGATTTCTCTGTTTGCCTACGAAAACGCCGGGCTGGCAAGTTGGTTCGACGCCATGGCAGCCGATACCCAGGCATTTCACGTGTTGGTTCCCGAAGGGCGGGTGCTGGGGGATGTCGAGCGTTGGCTCGGGGTCGACGGTCTGAAGGCCGGTGCGCTGCATAAACGGGGCGCCTTGACGGTGCAGGTGCTGCCATTCGTCCGACAGGACCAGTACGATCAGCTGTTATGGTGTTGTGATTTCAACGCCGTGCGTGGCGAAGATTCTTTCGTGCGTGCCCAGTGGGCTGCTCGACCGCTGCTCTGGCACATCTACCAGCAGGAAGAAGACGTTCATCTGGAAAAGCTCGAGGCATTTCTCAGGCTCTATACCCAGGGGCTTTCGCAGGCGACGCAAAAAGCGATCAGCGGTCTTTGGCGAGCCTGGAATGCCGGGCAGGACATGACCGAACACTGGAAAGACACCCGTCAACAGCACCAGGAACTGGCTGAACATGCCCAGGCGTGGTGTCTGGAGCAGGCCTCGCGACCCGATCTTGCCGCAGCGCTGGTGAAGTTTTATGGAAATTGGATATGATACGCGGCCTAGATTTTTGTAAATCCCATCCAAATTCGGATATTCGCAATGAAAACTGGTAAAGAACTGAAACCCGGGACCGTGATCCGTCTCGAAAACGATCCTTGGCTGGTTCAGAAAGCTGAGTTCACCAAGTCGGGTCGTAACAGCGCGATCATGAAGACCAAGCTGAAGAACCTGCTGACCGGTTACAAGACCGAGATCGTCTACAGCGCCGATGACAAACTGGACGACGTGATCCTCGACCGCAAAGAAGCGACCCTGTCCTTCATCAGCGGCGACACCTACACGTTCATGGACACCACTGACTACACCATGTACGAGCTGAACGCCGAAGACATCGAAAGCGTTCTGCCGTTCATCGAAGAAGGCATGACCGACGTCTGCGAAGCCGTGTTCTTCGAAGAGCGCCTGGTTTCCGTAGAGCTGCCGACCACCATCGTGCGTCAGGTTGACTACACCGAAGGTTCCGCTCGCGGTGACACTTCCGGCAAGGTGATGAAGCCTGCCAAACTGAAGAACGGTACCGAGCTGTCGGTTGCTGACTTCATCGAAATCGGTGACATGATCGAGATCGATACCCGCGAAGGCGGTTCCTACAAAGGCCGCGCTAAATAAGCGAAGTCTTGTGTATGAAAAAGCCCGACCATTGAGTCGGGCTTTTTTATTTCCGCTGGATCAGGTTGGTTCGCTGCAATGCCAGAGCCTGTGGCGAGGGAGCCCAGTCATTTCAGGTGCTGCTTGAGCTCTTCGGACGCCTGCAACATCGCCGAACGCACCGCCGGCACCTGGCTCACCACGTTAAGCAGACCGTAGTCGTGGATCATGCCGTTGTAGCGCACAGCGGTGACGGGCACCCCGGCCGCGTCCAGTTTGCGGGCGTAGGCTTCGCCCTCATCGCGCAATACATCAGCCTCGGCGGTCTGCACCAGCGCCGGCGGCAGGCCTTTGAGTTGTGCTGTCGTAGCGCGCAGAGGCGAGGCATAGATCTCGTTACGCTGCCCGGCATCGGTGGTGTAGTTGTCCCAGAACCACTTCATCATGTTTTTGCTGAGGAAATGCCCTTCGGCGAACTGGTTGTAGGAAGCGGTCTCGAAACTGGCGTCGGTCACCGGCCACAACAGCGCCTGGAAGCGGATCGCCGGCGTGCCTTTGTCCTTGGCCATCAGCGCCACGACCGCGGCCATGTTGCCGCCGACGCTGTTGCCTGCCACGGCCAGGCGCTTGCCATCGACATTGATTTGCTTGCCGTGCTCGGCCACCCATTTCGTCGCGGCGTAAGCCTGGTTGATCGCCACCGGGTAATGCGCCTCGGGTGAAGGCGTGTAGTTGACGAACACGGCAACAGCGCCCGATCCCGCCACCAGATCCCGAACCAGTCGTTCGTGGGTCGGGAAGTCACCCAAGACCCAGCCACCGCCATGGAAGAACATGAACGCGGGCAGCTCACCCTTGACCCCGGCCGGCCGGACGATGGTCAGGTTGATCGATTGGCCATCGACCTGGATGGTTTTCTCGCTGACGTCGGCCTTGGGCAAGGTCAGTTTCACCCCTGCTTGGGCACCGACCAGTACGGCGCGGGCGTCCTTGGGCGATAACTGCTCCAAGGGTTTGCCAGTGCCGGCATTCAGCGCATCGAGAAACGCCTGGGTGTTGTGTTCGACGATTCCGTCGGCGAAGGCGCTGCTGACGCTGAGCGCCAGAAGAGTGCCGGTCAGGGCTTTGCTGAGCGTGTTCATGTTCATCTCCTTAAATTTGGGGGGGGGTTAGACGGTGACGTGCAGGCGCACGTCAACGTTGCCGCGAGTGGCGTTGGAGTACGGGCAGACCAGGTGAGCCGCGTCCACCAGGCTTTGTGCGTCGGCCTGGTCCAGGCCTGGCAGGCTGATGTGCAGATCGATGTCGAGGCCGAAACCGCCGGGGATCTGGCCGATGCCGACATGGGCGGTAATCGACGCGTCATCCGGGATCTTGCGTTTGCTCTGGCTGGCAACGAATTTCAGCGCGCCGATGAAGCAGGCCGAATAACCGGCGGCGAACAGTTGCTCAGGGTTGGTCGCCGCACCGCCGGCACCGCCGAGTTCCTTGGGCGTGGCGAGTTTCACGTCGAGAACGTTGTCGCTGGAAATGGCACGACCGTCACGGCCGCCAGTGGAGGTTGCGATTGCGGTGTAGAGCGTTTGCATGGTGAGCGCCTCGGTTTCGGGTTGGTTTTCTGCGCTAAATGTTTGCGTGCTAAGTAGGTGTGAAGAGAATGTATAGCGCTAATATTTTGCGCGCAAGATAAATTTTTGAGGCGAATGGGATCTGCGAAGCTGAAAGGGCGTGGAACCCTTGAGCTAGAGCGTTTCAATGAAGTAAAAAATTTTTTGAGGCGGTAGGTTAACGGGCGATAGGACTGCCGCCATCGCGAGCAAGCTCGCTCCCACACTTGATCTTCAGTGGCTCTAAAAGCTGCGCTCGACGCAATCTAATGTGGGAGCGAGCTTGCTCGCGATAGCGGTGGGCCAGATGGCGGTGATGTTGGCTGTGCTGCCGTCTTCGCGAGTAAGCTGCTCCCACAGAAGGAAGTCAGAGACTGTCCTGCAAATGCCCGCGCAGTGCCTGCAGATCAAGCTGCAGCTTCTTCAACTGCTCCAGGGTCTGGCCGCTGGCGGCGAGGATGCACTGGGGGATGTCGAGGGCTTTTTCGCGCAGGGTACGGCCCTGTTCGGTGAGTTCGACAATCACCACGCGCTCGTCTTCACGGCTGCGGGTGCGGCTCAGCAGGCCTTCGGCCTCCAGGCGCTTGAGCAGTGGTGTCAGCGAACCGGGGTCTGTGAGCAGGCGCGTGCTGATTTCACCGACGGTCAAACCATCCTTTTCCCACAACACCATCATCGCCAGGTATTGCGGATAAGTCAGGCCCAGGGCCTGAAGCAGCGGCTTGTAGACTTTGGTCATCAGCAGCGATGTGGAGTGCAAGGCGAAACAGACCTGGTTGTCGAGCAGCAGGGCTTCGCAGGCTTCGGGGGTATTGCGCTGGGTGCTCATGGCAAAAACCTTCAATCAATGATCGTGACAAATCTAGCGGGCAAACCTTTAATGCGCCAGATAATTCTTGTGTTCTGATCAGATGTTGCGTTCCCCCGCTGGCGTCGACTGCGTAGGATAAGCGTCCTGATGAAAGGGGAATCGTCTGTGATTGAATTTGTAATTTTTGTGGCGTTCGGTGCCGTGTTAGGCACCCTTGGGGGATTGTTCGGCATTGGTGGCGGGTTGATTGCAATTCCGGTGCTGGGCGTATGGTTCGGCCTCGACCAGCAACTTGCCCAGGGCACGGCCCTGGTCATGGTGGTACCCAACGTGATGCTCGCGTTGTGGCGCTATCACCAGCGCAATCGCATCGAGTTGCGCCATGTGCTGCCGTTGGCTTCCATGGGTTTTTGCTTTGCCTGGTTGGGTTCGATCTGGGCCGTGGGTATTGACGCAGAAAGCATGCGTATCGGCTTCGTGGCGTTCCTGATTGCGTTGACGATCTACAACCTTGTGCGAATGTTCGCGGCCGCTGGCCCCGTGTCGGCGCAGATGCGTTATGGCTGGCCATGGCTCGCGGTGTTGGGAGCGGCATCCGGGACCATGGGCGGTTTGTTTGGTGTGGGTGGGGCCGTTGTCGCGACACCGATCCTGACCAGTGTGTTCGGCACCACCCAGGTGGTTGCCCAAGGCTTGTCCCTGGCGCTGGCCTTGCCTAGTACCGGTGTGACCCTCGCTACTTATGCGTTTCACCACGAGGTGGACTGGAGCATCGGCCTGCCGCTGGCCGTGGGTGGCCTGCTGAGCATCAGTTGGGGGGTGAAAGTCGCCCACGCACTGCCGGAGCGGCTGCTGCGCGGGCTATTCTGTGGTTTCCTGGTGCTGTGCGCGGTGTTGCTCGCCCTTAAAGTTTGAAGCCTTCGACGATGTGCTCGGCCAGGCATTCGGTGATCGGCGACGGATTATGCAGGTTGCGGATCAGCATGATGCTGGCCTCGGGCAGTTCCGGCAGGTCTTCGGCTTCGCCCAGCACGCGCATGTCCGGCGGCAGCAGGCTTTCCAGTTGCGCGGTGATCGCCAGGCCCGCGCCAACCACCGCCATGAGCGCCGAGAGGCTGGAGCTGTTGTACGCCACGCGATAATCGCGGCCCATGGCATCCAGCGCGTTGCAGGCCCATTGCCGGCAGAAACAGTCACTGTTGAACATCGCCAGCGGCAGCGGTGTTTTTTCATGGACGTTGAAACACGCCGCTTCAGCCCAGACAAAGCGCTCCTTGCGCAATAACTGGCCAATTTCGTCCCCTGGCTTGCGAGTGACGATGGACAGGTCCAGGTCCTGGCGCAGCAACAACTGTTTGGACGATTCGCAGTGCACTTCAATTTCGATCAGCGGATAGAACTGGGCGAAGCGCTGCAGGATCCCCGGCAGGAACCGCATCACATAATCGTCCGGCGTGCCAATGCGTACCGTGCCGACCATGTGCGGTTCGCGTAGGGTGTTGAACACCTCGCTGTGCAGCTTGAGGATCCGCCGGGCGTAACCCAGCAACACCTGGCCTTCAGCGGTGAGCTTGACCTGGCGCCCGTCACGCTCGAACAGCCGTCGCTGCAATACATCCTCTTCCAGCCGCTTCATCTGCATGCTGACGGCCGACTGCGTGCGATTGACCAACTCGCCAGCCCGAGTGAAACCGCCTTGGTCAGCGATGGCGACAAAGGTGCGCAGCACTTCGGTATCGATACTCGGGTAACTCGACAATTGATCAATCTCCGAGATGTATTGCATAAGAAACATTCGTTGGATTGATCTTAGCGTTGGCGTGAGACTTGAGCCATCCCCAACGGAGGACATCACGATGAAAGGTCAAAAAGGATATTTACTGATAGACAAGCTCTCCCACGGTTTTTCCATCAGCGCCCTGATGCACAAGTTTAGTCGCTGGTACGAATTGCACCATGAACGCGAACTACTTGCTGGAATGAGTGACGAGGCGCTCAAGGATATCGGCGTCAGCCGTGCCGACGTGGAGCAGGAAGTGGTTCGGCCATTCTGGGATGACCCAATGCACAAATGAGCCATCCTTTCCTACACAAACCCCTTATTGGTGAGGTAGGTTGCGAGCAGAGAAGGAGATCTCCATGCCCGCGACTCTGTCCTTTACCCTCAAACAGGCCCGGCGTCTGGCGTTGGCCGCCCAAGGATTCGATGGGCGGTCGCCGCCGGCTTCGGTGCAACCCTCGCGTCTCAACCGTCTGATCGAACGCCTTGGCGTCCTGCAGATCGACTCAGTCAATGCATTGGTGCGCTCGCACTACCTCCCACTGTTTTCCCGTCTCGGTCACTACAACCCCGATTTGCTCGATCAAGCCGCCTGGAGCCAGGGGCGCCGTCGCACGTTGTTCGAATATTGGGGCCATGAGGCGTCGCTGCTACCCATCTCAATGTACCCGCTGATGCGCTGGCGCATGAATCGTGCGTCCCGTGGTGAAGGTATCTATCAGCAGTTGGCGCGGTTTGGTCATGAGCGTCAGGACGTTATCCGCCGCGTTTTGGCTTCGGTGCAGGAGCAGGGCGCCATTGGTGCGGGCAGCTTGTCCACGCGCAAGGAAAAGGCCGGGCCCTGGTGGGACTGGAGTGTCGAAAAACATGCGCTGGAATGGCTGTTCGCCGCAGGTGAAGTCACGGTAGCGGGGCGGCGGGGGTTCGAGCGGCTCTACGATTTGCCGGAGCGGGTACTCCCGGCCTCGGTCCTGCAACAAGCGTTACCGGATGAGGCCCAGGCCCAGCGCGGCTTGTTGCTGCATGCCGCCGACGCCTTGGGTGTTGCTACCGAGAAAGACTTGCGCGACTACTTTCGCCTCGATCTGGCTGACTGCCGTGGGCGACTGGCCGAGCTGGAGGAGGCCGGTGATCTGTTGCGTTGCCAGGTGCAGGGCTGGAAGCAACCGGCGTGGTGTCGGCCCTGCGTGAAAATCCCGCGCAAAGTGACGGCCAGCGCCTTGTTGTCGCCGTTCGACTCGTTGGTCTGGGAGCGCAGCCGTACCGAGCGGCTATTCGATTTCCGCTATCGATTGGAGATATACACCCCAGCCGACAAGCGGGTGTATGGCTACTATGTCTTGCCGTTCCTGCACAACGAACGCATCGCAGCGCGGGTGGATCTGCGGGCGGAACGAGCCTCGGGGCGACTGGCGGTGCATGCTGTGCATGAGGAGGCGCCGGGGCTGGACGAGGAGGGGATACAGGCGTTGGCGATCAACCTGCGGCGCATGGCCGACTGGTTGGGGTTGGAGCGGGTCCAGCTCAATTGCCAGCGGGTGGGTGGGGTTCGGTTGGCGGTGGCGTTGGCCCAGTCAAGTGGTGACTGACCCGACGCTATCGCGAGCAAGCTCGCTCCCACATTGACTGCGTCGTTCACAAATATTGTGTTCACCAGAGATCAAATGTGGGAGCGAGCTTGCTCGCGATAGCAGTCCAACAGTCGACGAATGCCTTACTGACTCAGCGCCGAACCTGCTTCAACGTCTCGGCAATCAAGAACGCCAATTCCAGCGACTGATCGGCGTTCATCCGCGGGTCGCAGTGGGTGTGGTAGCGGTCCGACAGTCCATCTTCGGTAATCGGCCGTGCACCGCCGATGCATTCGGTGACGTTTTGCCCGGTCATTTCGATGTGAATCCCTCCGGCGTATGTGCCTTCGGCGGCGTGGACCTGGAAGAACTGTTTCACTTCGCCGAGGATCTGCGCGAAGTCCCGGGTCTTGTAGCCGCTGCTGGCCTTGATGGTGTTGCCGTGCATGGGGTCGGAGCTCCACAGCACCTGCTTGCCTTCGCGCTGCACGGCGCGCAACAGCGGCGGCAGGTGCTCGCCGACCTTGTTCGCGCCCATCCGCGCGATCAGGTTCAACCGGCCCGGGTCGTTGTCCGGGTTGAGCACGTCGATCAGGCGGATCAGGTCGTCAGGGTCCATGGTCGGCCCCACCTTGACCCCGATCGGGTTGTTCACCCCGCGCAGGAATTCGACGTGGGCACCGTCCAACTGACGGGTGCGGTCGCCGATCCACAGCATGTGGGCCGAGCAGTCGTAGTAGTCGTTGGTCAGGCTGTCACGGCGCACGAAGGCTTCTTCGTAATTGAGCAGTAGCGCTTCGTGGGCGGTGAAGAAGCTGGTTTCGCGCAGTTGCGGCGAGCTGTCCATGCCGCAGGCGCGCATGAAGGCCAGGGTTTCGTCGATGCGGTCGGCCAGGTGGCTGTACTTTTCCGCCAGGGCCGAATTGGCGATGAAATCCAGGTTCCACTTGTGCACCTGGTGCAGATCGGCGAACCCGCCCTGGGCGAAGGCACGCAGCAGGTTCAAAGTAGCGGTGGACTGGTGGTAGGACTGCAACAGCCGCTCAGGGTCCGGCACGCGGCTCTTTTCGTCGAAACCGATGCCGTTGACGATGTCGCCCCGGTAGGCCGGTAGGGTCACGCCATCAATGGTTTCATCGTTGGCCGAGCGCGGCTTGGCGAACTGCCCCGCCATGCGTCCGACCTTGACCACCGGGCAACCGGCGGCAAAGGTCATGACGATCGCCATTTGCAGTAACACCTTGAAGGTGTCGCGGATCTTCGCTGCCGAGAACTCGGCAAAGCTTTCGGCGCAGTCGCCGCCCTGCAGCAGGAAGGCCCGGCCCTGGGTCACCTCGGCGAACTGACGGCGCAACTCCCGGGCTTCGCCGGCAAACACCAGTGGCGGATAACTGGCCAGGGTCTGCTCCACCCGCAGCAGGTGCGCCGCGTCGGGGTAGCGGGGTTGTTGCTGGATCGGCAGGGCGCGCCAGCTGTCAGGGCTCCAGGGTTGGCTCATCATGATCTCTAGGTGGTTTACGCTCGGACCGCCATGTTATCAGCAAATTGTGCGTGACCTGTTTGCGTCGCTTCGCGGACAATTGCTCCTTTGCCCAGTTTGCGCACAGGTTCAGCGCGTTGCCGCAGCCGTTTGGCGGCCATCAGGAGATGAAATGACAGAGGAGCGCGTCGAGCATCTGCTCGCCGAAGTGCATGACGAGTTCGGCATGATCCGAGTACTCGAAGTGGCCGACTACCGGTTTCTTGAATTCGGCGATGCCATCGAGCAGAGCTGCGTGTTCACGGCTGATCCGAGCTGGCTCGAGTATGACTACACCCGTGCCATGCTGATCGGTGCGTTGTGCCACGAGCAGCCGGAGAGTGCGCTGTTCCTGGGCTTGGGGGCCGGGACATTGACCCAGGCCTGTCTCAAGTTTCTGCCGCTGGAAGACGTCGAGGCCATCGAACTGCGCCCGGATGTACCGCGCCTGGCCATCGAATACCTGGGGCTGGACGACGATCCTCGGCTGTACATCCGTGTCGGTGATGCCCTGGATCTACTTGAAACCGCCGAACCTGCGGACCTGATATTCGTCGACCTTTATACCGATGTCGGCCCAGGCGTCGGGCACCTGGCCTGGGGTTTCCTGGAAAACTGTCAGAAACGGCTCAACCCGGGCGGTTGGCTGGTGATCAACCAATGGGCCACCGACGACGGCAAACCGTTGGGCGCGGCGCTGTTGCGTGGCCTGTACCATCGCCATTATTGGGAGCTGCCGGTGAAGGAGGGCAATGTGATCCTGATCGTGCCGGCGGACCTGGATCAGGAACTGGACATGCAGGGACTGGTCGCCAGGGCCGAAGGGCTGGCACCGCGATTGGGTTATTCGTTGCAGTCGTTGATCAAGGCGATCCGTCCGGCGACTTGAAACACGTCCAGGGTGAGACAACCCCACTGTGGGAGCAAAGCTTGCTCGCGATGAACTCAACTCAGTACTTGCGGGAATCGCAGTGTCTGCATCGCGAGCAAGCTTGGCTCCCACAGGTAAAGATGAACCGTTTTAGCATCCCGCCCCCGCAGCGCCGGGCCTTTGCGAAACAGACCATTTTGCAGTGATACACAAAGCCAGTGGCAGAGAGCCACGTACTGGTGCTTTGCGATAAAAAAAGCTCCCTTTTTGGGCGAATTCCGGTATAGTGCGCGCCGGCCTTTAGCCGGGCCGCGTCAAGGTAGCGCAATTCCCCGAAGCCAGCTTCGGTTGCATGTCCGCACAACGGATGCTTCCACGACGTTCTTTTTCATTCATTCGTTTTCGCAAATCCCCGCCGACAAAGCAGCCAGGGCGACTCTTGAGTCTCAACACGGCACGCGCAGCTTTGGAGCATGGGTCTTTGCGGATGCACTTAGAGGCAGACCCATGACCCAGGAAACCGGCGGCTTCGCCGCTTTTAATCTTAATCCGAACATTCTTGCAGCCGTCACAGCGACCGGCTACGAAGAACCTTCGGCTATTCAGCAGCAATCGATCCCGATCATCATGGCCGGCCACGACATGATTGGCCAGGCGCAAACCGGTACGGGTAAAACCGCTGCGTTCGCTCTGCCGATCCTGCATCGCATCGATCCTGCCAAGCGCGAGCCGCAAGCCCTGATCCTGGCGCCAACCCGCGAGTTGGCGCTGCAAGTAGCAACCGCTTTCGAAACCTACGCCAAGCAAATGCCCGGCGTTACCGTTGTGGCCGTCTACGGTGGTGCCCCGATGGGCCCACAACTGAAAGCCATCCGTAATGGCGCCCAGATCGTGGTCGCCACTCCGGGCCGTCTGTGCGACCACCTGCGTCGTGACGAAAAAGTATTGGCTACCGTGAACCACCTGGTTCTCGACGAAGCCGACGAAATGCTCAAGCTGGGTTTCATGGATGACCTGGAAGTCATCTTCAAGGCCCTGCCAGCGACCCGTCAGACTGTATTGTTCTCGGCCACCCTGCCGCAGTCGATCCGTGCCATTGCCGAGCGCCACCTGCGCGATCCGCAACACGTGAAGATCCAGACCAAGACCCAGACCGTTACCGCGATCGAGCAGGCTCACCTGCTGGTTCACGCTGACCAGAAGACCTCGGCTGTATTGAGCCTGCTGGAAGTCGAGGATTTCGACGCCCTGATCATGTTCGTACGCACCAAGCAAGCGACCCTGGACCTGGCCAGCGCCCTGGAAGCCAAGGGCTACAAAGCCGCTGCGCTGAACGGTGACATTGCCCAGAACCAGCGTGAGCGCGTGATCGAATCCCTCAAGGATGGCCGTCTGGACATCGTTGTGGCTACCGACGTCGCTGCCCGTGGCCTGGACGTTCCGCGCATCACCCACGTGTTCAACGTGGACATGCCGTACGATCCGGAATCCTACGTTCACCGTATCGGCCGTACCGGCCGTGCCGGTCGCGAAGGTCGTGCACTGCTGCTGGTCACCCCGCGTGAGCGCCGCATGCTGCAAGTGATCGAGCGTGTGACTGGTCAAAAGGTTGCCGAAGTTCGCCTGCCGGATGCCCAGGCCGTTCTCGATGCGCGCATCAAGAAACTGACCAACAGCCTGTCGCCGCTGGTGGCTGACGCCGAATCGACTCACGGTGATCTGTTGGATCGCCTGACCGCCGACATCGGTTGCACCCCGCGTGCCCTGGCCGCTGCACTGTTGCGCAAGGCCACCAACGGCCAGGCGCTGACCCTGGCGGCGATTGAGAAGGAACGTCCTCTGGTGCCGAACAGCGCGCCGCGTGGCGACCGTCCTGAGCGTACCGGTGATCGTCCGGACCGTGGTGATCGTGAGCGTCGTGCGCCGATCCCGCTGGCCGAAGGCCGTGCTCGCTGCCGTACCGCGCTGGGCGCTCGTGATGGCATCGCTGCCAAGAACCTGCTGGGGGCCATCCTCAACGAAGGCGGTCTGGCGCGTGAAGCCATCGGTCGTATCCAGGTGCGTGACAGCTTCAGCCTGGTGGAACTGCCGGAAGATGGTCTGGAGCGTCTGCTGACCAAGCTGAAGGACACTCGCGTGGCCGGCAAGCAGCTCAAGCTGCGTCGTTATCGCGAAGATTGATCGGCTTGCGGGCTGATTGATCGAACATAAAAAATCCCCGACTGGTTCGGGGATTTTTTATGCCTGTCGTTTGATGTTTTTTCAGGGAGAGCGGGGGGAGTCCAATCGCGAGCAGGCTCGCTCCCACAGGGGTTCAGGTCCAATGTGGGAGCGAGCCGCTCGTGATTGAGGACGACTCGGTCCATCAGTCAAACCGATAGATGTCCATCCCCAGCGTCCCCATCGTGAACCCTGTATGGGCAACGCTGAATTTCCCACCCGCCCCCCGGGCGAAATACAGCGGCAACAAATGCTCGTCACTGGGGTGGCTGCGCACAGCGTTCGGCGCCTGGTGCCGGTAGTCATGCAGCGCGGCCTCATCGTCGGCGGCCAGCTTCTCAACCATCCAATCGCGAAAGGCTTTCGCCCAGGGCTCGATGTTTGCGGGGCTGGCGTGCCAGTCCAGATCGCGCAAGTTATGGGTGATGCTGCCGGAGCCGATCAGCAGGACACCCTGCTGGCGCAGGCTCGCCAGGGCATGGCCAACCTGCGTCTGCAATGTCGGCCCCTGGCGACTGGGCAAGGAAACCTGCACCACCGGGATGTCGGCTTCGGGGTACATCAAGGACAGTGGCACCCAGACGCCATGATCGGACGGCCGTTGAGGGTCGAGGCGGGCCGGTAGATGTGCGGTATTAAGCAGGTCTGCCACTTGCGCCGCCAGTTGCGGATTGCCTGGCGCGGGATACTGCACCTCGTACAGTGCCGGTGGGAAGCCGCCGAAGTCGTGCCAGGTGGACGGTTGCGGGTTCGCGCTGACCAACAGTTCACTGCTTTCCCAGTGGGCGGACACGATGACGATGGCGGTGGGGCGGGGCAGTTGAGCGGCTAGGCGAGCCAGTGCCGGGCCGCTGTCGCCGGGTTCCAGGGCCAGCATGGGTGAACCATGGGAGATAAACAGGCTAGGCAGCATGAACGGACTCCTGAGCGTTAAGATGTGGTCATCTTCCATCAGGGCAATGATCTAAATCTAATATAAGTTTTAACCCGTTTTGATCGAATTTTTGGAGTGAATCATGGAGCCTGAGTTCTGGCACAAGCGCTGGTCATCGAACCAGATTGGCTTTCACTTGCCGCAGGTGAACCCCTACCTGCAACGTTTCTGGCCATCATTGGGGTTGGAGCGGGGCAGTCGAGTATTGGTGCCCTTGTGCGGGAAAAGTCTGGATTTGTTGTGGCTCGCCCATCAGGGATATTCGGTGCTGGGCGTGGAACTGTCGGAAAAAGCCACGGCTGATTTTTTCCTTGAGCACCAGCTTGAGCCGAGCGTGAGTGAAGAAGGTGCGTTCAAGGTGTTTCGGGCCGGGGATATCGAAATCCGCTGCGGTGATTTCTTTGCCTTGGGTGCTGCGGACGTGGCCGATTGCGCGGCGTTGTACGACCGCGCTGCATTGATCGCCTTGCCTGTGACGATGCGAGAGCGGTATGCGGCCCATTTGCAGAAGATCTTGCCCGCGTGCGTTGGGCTGTTGATTACCCTGGATTACAACCAGGATGAAATGCCCGGGCCACCTTTCTCCGTAGGAAATGATGAGGTGCTACGGCTGCTGGGTAATGCCTGGCGGCTGGAGGTATTGCAGGAACAGGATGTGCTGGGAGAAAGCTGGAAGTTCTTGCAGGCTGGGGTGACGAGGCTGGATGAGCGGGTGTATCGGGTTTCCAAAGGTTGAAACGTTGTTTGTACTGGCACCATCGCGAGCAAGCTCGATCCCACAGTTGATCGGCTGTGAACAATGAACCCGTGTCCACCGAAGATTCCTGTGGGAGTGAGCTTGCTCGCGATGGCGTCAGGCCAGGCGCACCTAAACCAGCAGACAAAAAAAGCCCGCATTTCTGCGGGCTTTCTCTTGATGCTAGAGCCTGTCAGCCGCGACGACGCAGGGCGTCGATGCGCTCTTCCAGTGGCGGGTGGCTCATGAACATGCGAGCCAGGCCCTGCTTGACGCCGCCGTTGATGCCAAAGGCGTTCAGGGTGTCGGGCATGTGAACTGGCAGGCCTTGCTCGGCACGCAGGCGTTGCAGGGCGCCGATCATGGCGCTGGTGCCAGCCAGGCGTGCGCCGGCGTCGTCAGCCCGGAACTCGCGCTTGCGCGAGAACCACATGACGATGGCGCTGGCGAGGATGCCCAGTACCAGCTCGGCAAAGATGGTCGCCACGTAGTAGGCGATCCCCTGGCCTTCTTCATTCTTGAAGATCACCTTGTCGACGAAGTTGCCGATGATGCGGGCAAAGAACATTACGAAGGTGTTCACCACGCCCTGGATCAATGCCAGGGTCACCATGTCGCCGTTGGCGACGTGGCCGATCTCGTGGGCCAGCACGGCCTTGACTTCATCGGGTGAAAACCGCTCGAGCAGACCCTGGCTGACTGCGACCAGTGCGTCGTTCTTGTTCCAGCCGGTGGCGAAGGCGTTGGCCTCGTAGGCCGGGAAAATCCCGACTTCCGGCATTTTGATACCGGCTTCGCGAGACAACTGTTCGACGGTCTGCAGCAGCCATTGTTCATGGCGAGTGCGCGGCTGGCTGATGATCTGGGTGCTGGTGCTCATCTTCGCCATCCACTTGGAGATGAACAGCGAGAACAGGGAACCGGCGAAACCGAACACCGCACAGAAGATCAGCAGCTGATTGAGGTTGAGGTCAACCCCGTTGGCCGCCATGAACCCGTTGAAGCCAAAAAGGCTCAGGGTGATGCTGGCAATCAGCACGACCGCCAGGTTAGTGGCCAAAAACAGCAGGATGCGCATCATGGTGGTGGAAATCTCCTCATGCTAAAAATGTAGCGTTATGCGGGGTATATAAGGTGCTGCCGCAGGCTATTCAACTCGTCGACTATTTCAAACTGTGTCCTACAGGCGTCCTAAATGATTGAAAGACTTTTCTGAAAGTGACCGTGGAAAAGAAATATGGCGCCTATCCCCCGTGAACGTTGAGCCCGGATGCCCGGCGGCTGCTCAGCCCCTAGTGTAGAAGGCTTGCCAAAAGCGGCGCAGCGGATATGTTGCTGAATCAAACAGCGTGCGAGGCGAGGACTTCTCGCACGCTGCCCGGCTTATTGGCGATAGGATTTGAGGAAGTTGCCGATCCGGCCGATGGCCTGGTCCAGGTCATCGACCCGCGGCAGGGTCACGACGCGGAAGTGATCCGGCCACGGCCAGTTGAACGCGGTGCCTTGGACCACCAGCAGCTTCTCGGACAGCAGCAGGTCGAGTACGAATTTTTCATCGTTATGGATCGGGCAGATCTTCGGGTCGATCCGCGGGAAGGCATACAGCGCGCCCATCGGCTTGACGCAACTGACACCGGGAATGTCGTTGAGCAGTTCCCAGGTGCGATTACGTTGTTCCAGCAGGCGGCCCTGGGGCAGGACCAGGTCATTGATGCTTTGGTAGCCGCCCAGCGCCGTCTGGATCGCGTGCTGGCTCGGGACGTTGGCGCACAGGCGCATGTTGGCCAGCATGTCGATGCCTTCGATATAGCTCTGGGCGTGATGCTTGGGGCCGGTAATGACGATCCAGCCTGAGCGGAACCCCGCTACCCGATAGGATTTGGACAGACCGTTGAAGGTCAGGCACAGCAGGTCCGGCGCCAGGGATGCGGTGCAGATGTGCACGGCATCGTCGTAGAGGATCTTGTCGTAGATCTCGTCGGAAAACACCACCAGGTTGTGCTGACGGGCCAATTCCAACATGCCCAGCAGCACTTCCCTGGAGTACACCGCGCCGGTCGGGTTGTTCGGGTTGATGATCACCAGCGCCTTGGTATTGGGCGTGATCTTGGCCTTGATGTCCGCCAGGTCAGGAAACCAGTTGGCTTGTTCATCGCACAGGTAATGCACCGGGTTGCCGCCGGACAGGCTTACGGCGGCGGTCCACAATGGATAGTCCGGCGCCGGCACCAGCACTTCATCGCCGTTGTTGAGCAGGGCCTGCATCGACATCACGATCAGCTCGGACACGCCGTTACCCAGGTAGATGTCCTCGATGCCGACGCCTTCGACCTGCTTCTGCTGGTAGTACTGCATCACGGCCTTGCGGGCGCTGAACAGACCCTTGGAGTCGCTGTAGCCCTGGGCGGTCGGCAGGTTGCGGATGACGTCCTGGAGAATTTCATCGGGCGCTTCGAAACCAAAGGGTGCCGGGTTGCCGATGTTCAGCTTGAGGATGCGATGGCCTTCCTCTTCCAGGCGTTTGGCGTGCTTGAGCACCGGGCCGCGAATGTCGTAGCAGACGTTGGCGAGCTTGTTCGATTTGCTGACCTGCATGGCGATGTGTTCCCGAAAATGAACGATCCAGGCGGCGTATGAACTACCGTACTGGGGATCCTGCGTCTGTGCCCAGGCCTGACGCGGTACATGCGTCACAATCCGTTTGAATGCGCATGACGTGACTGCCAGACTGGCGCCTGACGAGGCGCAATCATACGTGCCGCCCGATCTGCGGAAAAGCGTCGGATCGGGCTTTTTCAATTGCCGAGGTAGGACGATGGAAAAGTTGCAGAAAACCCTTGAAGAATGGCGGGACATGCTCGACCCGGAGCAGTACAACGTCTGTCGGTTGAAGGGCACTGAGCGGCCATTTTCCGGTAAATACAACGCGACCAAGACCGACGGTGTATACCACTGCATCTGCTGCAACGAGCCGCTGTTCGATTCGCAGACCAAATTCGATTCCGGCTGTGGCTGGCCGAGTTTCTACGCGCCGATCGAAGGCAGAGCGGTGGTGGAAGTGCGCGATGTCAGCCACGGCATGATCCGCACTGAAGTGGTCTGCGCCAAATGCGATGCTCACTTGGGCCATGTCTTCCCAGACGGCCCGCCGCCTACTGGGCTGCGTTACTGCATCAACTCGGTATGCCTGGACCTCGTGCCCCGCGATTGAGCCCTGTGGCGAGGGGTAAAGCCCCTCGCCACAGGTTTGTGTTGGTCGGCAGATCAACGGAGCCAACGCTGTCGCTTCAAACAATTAAATTGCACGCAATTGAATCGTTCGCTATCTTCGGCGTCCATCCCATGACTGCCGAGCCTTGCCATGAGCGACAACCTGCTGAGCATCCCGTGCACCACCATCACCGGTGAGCAAAAGACCCTCGCCGATTTCGCCGGCAAGGCTGTACTTGTCGTCAATACCGCCAGCCAGTGCGGGTTCACCCCTCAATACAAGGGCCTGGAGGCGCTGTGGCAGACCTACAAGGACCAGGGACTGGTCGTGCTGGGCTTTCCCTGCAATCAGTTCGGCAAGCAGGAGCCGGGCAACGAAGGGGCGATATCCGAGTTCTGTGAACTGAACTTCGGCGTGAGTTTCCCGCTGTTCAAGAAAATCGAGGTCAACGGGGCCAATGCCCATCCCCTGTTTGTCCAGTTGAAGCGCCGGGCGCCGGGCGTGCTGGGCTCCAAAGGGATCAAGTGGAATTTCACCAAGTTCCTGATTGGCAAGGACGGCCAGGTGGTCAAGCGTTTTGCCCCAACCACCAAGCCTCAGGAACTGACTGGCGAGATCGAAGCGCTGCTCAAATGAATGAGATGTCAGTCGATTCGCTAAAGCTTGACAGCCAATTGTGCTTCAAGCTGTACGCCGCGTCCCGGGCGGTGATCCGTGGCTACAAGCCGATGTTGGATCAGCTCGGCCTGACTTATCCGCAATACCTGGCGATGCTGGTGCTGTGGGAGTGGCAGGAGATCGCGCCGGAACAACCAACGGTCAAGGCCCTGGGCGAGCGGTTGTCGCTGGATTCTGGCACGTTGACGCCGCTGCTCAAGCGCCTGGAACAACTGGACCTGGTGCAGCGCCAGCGTTCGGCCCGCGACGAGCGGGAGGTGCACTTGAGCCTGACGGATGCGGGGCGGGCCTTGCGTGAGCAGGTTGGCCCGCTCAAGGCGCGTCTGTTGTGCGACAGCGGGATCGATCTGGACCGTCTGGGGAGTTTGCGCGACGGTCTCGATCATCTGTTGGGGCAGATCAAAGCGCTGACGTTGTAGGTACCCACTGGTCCAGCAATGCTGCCAGTTCTTCGCGACGGAACGGCTTGGACAAATAGTCATTCATGCCGGCCACCCGGCAGCGCTCGCGTTCTTCCGGCATTGCGTTGGCCGTCAGTGCGACAATCGGCAAGTCCGACCAGCGCCCGCTGCGGCGGATCTGCCGGCTGGCTTCGTACCCGTCCATCACTGGCATGTTGCAGTCCATCAATACCAGGTCGAAAACCCGCTGCTCCAACTGATCCAGGGCTTCGACACCGTGGGAAGCGACGCTGACTTCGCAGCCCAGTTTCACCAACATGCCCTTGGCCACCAGTTGGTTGACCGGATTGTCCTCCACCAGCAATACCCGCCCGCGCTTGGACGGTGCCAGGGTTTCGATCTGTGCGTCATTGATGCTGGTCGTCTCGCTCTGCAGGGCACGGCGCAAAATCTGATGCAGTGCATGGCGCGCCAGTGGCCGGGCCTGTTGGATCAGGGGGGCGAGGGCGGCGGCTTCTTCGCTGGGCATGAAACTGCCGTAAGCGGTCACCAGCAGGATCGGGGCGTCGAAGGTTGGCCGCAGGTGGAACAGGCATTCCGGGCAATCGGTGATCAACACATCAGGCTTGAGGCCCAGCAGGCTGTCATCCACGGAGCGTCTTGAATAGTCCAACCCCCAGCCTGGCAGCAACATGTTCAGCAACTCGGCCAGGCCGCTGCTGCCGGCAGTAATGGCCACGACGTTGCCGCGCAGGGGTTCGAGCGCTACTGCGGGGGTATGGCACGGCAGGGGCAGGTCGGCGCAGAACTGGCTGCCGAAACCGGCTTCGGAGCTGATGGTCAGCCGGCCCTGCATGACTTCGCAAAGGTTGTAGGTCAGCGCCAGGCCTAGCCCGGTGCCACCAAACTGGCGAGTAATACCGGCGCCGGCTTGGGTGAACGGCTGCAAGATTCTCGCTTGAGCCTCCTGGGGGATACCGATGCCTGTGTCACAGACCTCGATACGCACGCCTCCTTCGTAATGGCTCAGTTTCACATCGACCCGGCCGAAGCGCGTGAACTTGAGGGCGTTGGACAGCAGGTTGCTGACGATCTGGCGTACTCGGGTCGGGTCGCCCAGTACCTGCGCCGGGAACCGCGGATCGATCAGGCAGGCCAGCTCGACGCTGGGTGCGGCGTTCTGGGAAAGCAGGTTGGCGGTATCCTCGACCAGCGAGCCGAGGTCGAACGGGATGCGTTCGAGTTCCAGTTGACCGGCATCGAATTTCGACAGGTCGAGAATGTCGTTAAGCAGCTCGACCAAGACTTTGCCCGAGTCATGGGCAATCGATAGCTGCTGCTGTTGTTCGGCTGTCAGGGGCCCATCCAGGGACAGTGCGATCATCCCCAGCAAACCGTTGAGCGGCGTACGGATCTCATGGCTCATGTTGGCCAGGAACGCGGAGCGGGCTTCGGCCATGTCCAGGGCCGTGCGCCGCGCCACTTCCAGTTCTTCGTTGGAATGGCTGAGGCGAGCATTGATCGCCTTGAGTTCAGCGGTGCGTGACGAGACGATGTTTTCCAGTTGCGCCAGGTATTCGGTGAGGCGATTTTCGGCCGTGCGCCGCTGCTGGATTTCAGTGGAGATATTTTCGAACTGCTGGTTGGCGACCGACACCAGTACACCGATTTCATCGGACTGGTGGCCGGAAGGGCATTCCAGGCGATTCTGTTCGCTGCTGCTCGGATCGCGGCTGCTCAGCTCGCGGATGACCCGCACCAAGGGCTTGGTCAGCATCACGTAGAACAGTGCCAAAAGGATACCGGTCAGGATCAGGCTACGGGCAAAACCGTTGAGCAACGTGACCTCGGCGCGCCGCAGGAAGCGGCTGCCGAACGCGTAGGTATCGACATCCAGGCGCAGCACGCCGAGGGATTCGCCGGGCAGGTGGTCCAGGTAAAGTCGATCTTCGAACTGACGCTGGGCGCCAAACAGGAAGTCGCTGATGAATCGGTAACTGCTTTGGAGTTCGGGCCGCTTGACGCTGGCCAGCACGGTATTGTTGTTGTCGATCAGCTCGGCACCAATGATGGCCGGCGAACGCAACAGGCCCATGGACAGTTCCTGGGCAAGTTCGGCGTCGATGTTGTAGGCAATGCGCGAGGCCGGGTTGTGGCTGATTTCCAACAACGAGAGGATTTCACGGTTGATCGAAGCGTCTTCGCTGGCATAATCGATGCCGATCTGCATCAGGCTGAGCAAGGTGCCCAGCACGAAACCCACCAGGACGGTCAGGCGGGCCTGCTTGTAGGACAGCCGTTGGGTGAATCTGATGTCCATTGAGTGATGAACCACTTACGTTTCCCTTCGCCGGTCAAGCATAGCTGATCATCTCTGAATACCGGTGCAACCGGTTTGTGTCGTGTGGGGTAGACCCGCCATTGGATACGGCGTTTCGTTGCTGTAGCGCCATCATTACTGTGAACCTGCCCGAGGAGAAGACGTGGACTCGCGATTGAATGCTTTTCTTGAGCGTGCCGATGCGGTGCTGGCCCGGATCGAGCCTCTGTTGCCGGCTCTGCGGCCCGACATCGATTGGACCCAGACCCTGGCCGCCCGCTGGCAACGTGACGGGCGCAGCGGTTATTTGCTGCCGCTGCAGGTCAGCCTCGACATGCGCCTGTCGGACCTGATTGGCGTGGATCGCCAGGTCGAACAATTGGGGCGTAATACCCGCCAGTTCATCGACGGCATGCCCGCCAACCATGCGCTGCTCTGGGGTTCGCGTGGCACCGGCAAATCGTCCCTGGTGCGGGCCTTGCTGGCCGAACATGCCCGGCATGGCCTGCGGCTGATCGAGATCGAGCGCGATCACCTGGCGGATCTGCCCCGGGTGGTCGAGCAGGTCGCGAAACTGCCGCAACGCTTCGTGGTGTTCTGCGATGACTTGTCGTTCGAGTCCGGTGAAGGTGATTACCGCGTGCTCAAAAGCGTGTTGGACGGTTCCCTCGAGCAAGCGCCGGATAACGTGCTGTTGTATGCCACCTCCAACCGCCGCCATCTGGTCCCGGAAAAGGAAAGCGACAACGAGAACTGGAAACGGGTGGACGGCGAGCTTCATCCCAGCGAAGCGGTGGAGGACAAGATTGCCTTGTCCGACCGCTTCGGCTTGTGGCTGTCGTTCTATCCGTTTACCCAGGAGCATTTCCTCAACGTGGTGGAGCACTGGATTGGTGAGCTGGCGGCCAAGGCTGGCCTGGCCTGGCAGCGCGACGAGGCGCTGGACATCCAGGCGGTGCGTTGGGCCACCGGACGGGGCAACCGCAACGGGCGTTGCGCTTATCAGTTTGCCCGTTATTGGGTAGGCCTGAAACTGTTGGAGGAAAAGGCATGATCGATTTGAAGAGTACCGGCGAAGGCCTCGATGGCTACGGTTTGTTATCGGCACAGCTTGAGTCCTTGCTGGCCGATGAGCGTGATTTCATTGCCAATGCCGCGCAGTTCTCGGCCTTCCTGTTCAGTCAGCTGGATGATCTGAATTGGGCCGGTTTCTACCTCAATCGCAACGAAGAACTGGTGCTGGGGCCGTTTCAGGGCCAGATCGCCTGTGTGCGGATTCCTTTCGGTCGTGGTGTCTGCGGCACCGCTGCGCAGACCCGCCAGACCCAGCGCGTCGAAGATGTGCATGCCTTCGCAGGCCATATTGCCTGCGACAGCGCGTCGAACAGCGAGTTGGTGGTGCCGCTGGTCAAGGACGGGCGCCTGATCGGCGTGCTTGACCTGGACAGCCCGAAACTGGCGCGCTTCACCGAGCATGATCAGGCCGGCATTGAACAGTTGGCCGCGATTTTCCTGCGCCTGAGCGATTGCTGATCATGCCTTCAGTCCCGCTTTGACCAGCAGGCTGTCCGGGTCGACGTCGTCGATCTGGTGCGGGTCGAGGAACTGGCTGGCGTAATCGAGATAGACCTGCGCTTGGATGAACAACCCGAACAGCTCGGGATCGATGTGGGCGTCACGGCACATGGTGGCCATGATGCCCAGGGCTTCGCTGAGTTTCTTCGCTTTCTTGTAGGGACGGTCGGCCGCCGTCAGCGCTTCGAAAATATCTGCAATCGCCATCATGCGTGCCGGCAGGCTCATCTCCTCGCGTTTGAGGCGCTTGGGGTAGCCGCTGCCATCCATCTTCTCATGATGACCGCCGGCGATCTCCGCCACATTCTCCAGATGGCTGGGGAAGGGCAACTGGCTGAGCATCAGGATGGTTTGCACCATGTGATGATTGATGACATAGCGCTCCTCGCGGGTCAGCGTGCCTCGCTTGATGCTGAGGTTATAGAGTTCGCCCCGGTTGTATTTCCACAGCGGCACGTCGAGTTGGAAGCCCCAGGGGTTGTCCGCCGGAATCAGTTCGGCTTCGTGGCGCTCCAGCAGATGCTCGGGTTTGTCCGCCAACAACATTTCGGTGACCGGCAGGGTGGGCTTGGGCGTGCGCGCCTGGCGCCGGTTTTCCTCCCAGGACACCCCCAGGCGATCATCGAGGGTTCGGGTCCATGGGCGACGGGCGATGTGTTGCAAGCGCTGCAGGTCGGCGTCGGCCATGGTTTCGGAGCCCAGATTGCAGCGGGCGACAAAAGCAAAGTCGTCATCCAGGCTAGCCAGTGCCGCGTCGCGCCGCTGGGCCAAGACTGACGGCTCGCCACCCGTCGCGATGGCCTGCCAGTACTCGACCCAGGTGTCGCGCTTGAGCACCTCGAAACGGGTGCGGATCTCGTGGATCCGGTCGTTCAGGGTTTCCAGTTTGGTGGCTTTATCCACGACATATTCGGGCGTGGTGACCTTGCCGCAATCGTGCAACCAGGCGGCGATGTGCAGCGCTTCCCATTCATCCTCCGTCGGCCGGTAGGCTTGGAACGCTGGCGCCTGGCTGGCAGCGGCGGCTTGGGCGAGCATCAGCGTCAAGGCTGGCACCCGCTGGCAATGGCCTCCGGTGTAGGGGCTCTTGGCATCGATCGCGCCGGCCAGCAATTGGATGAATGAATCGAGCAATTGCTTTTGCCTGGCTTGCAGGCGCTGGCCTTCAATGCTCACGGTGGCGGCACCGGACACGGCCTGCAGGAAGGCGATGCGGTCCGGTTGCAGCTTTTCCAGATCGGCTTCGGTGCCGCTGTCGGTAATCAGTAGTACCAATACGCCGACGGTTTCCTGATGACGATTGCGCAGGCGGATACCGATCAGGTGAACCCGCGGAGAATCCAGGGCCAGCAGGACACTGCGCAGGTCGCCGGCCTGCTCGAAGCCCAGGGAGGTCACGAGGTTTTCTGAAACGGTCAGTTGCTGGAGCCAGGGCGGACTGTCGTCAGCGTCAAGCGCATAACTTTTCAGCTCGAAGGCCTGGAGGTCGCGAGGCGTTCCATCGATCACCAGCCCGTACGGCTTGACCCGATCTTCGTCGTTTTCCCGCAGGTAGATCAAGCCGGCCTGGGCCTGGCCGATTTTTACAGTCTCGAACAGCACTCGCTCCAGCAAGGGGGCAAAGCGGGTTTCGGCGCGCAGGCTTGCAGTGATTTCAAAGAAACTCGCCAAGGTGTCTTTCATTCGAGCCATCGAGAGGCTCAACTGATCGACCTCCAGCACGGGGGAGCGACGCGACACCGGGTAGTTGAAATCAAAGCTGCGAATGGCATCGGCCTCCTGCACCAGCTCGCGCAGGGGTTTGACCAGGATCCTTGAGGTCAGCCAACCCAGGGGCAGGCACAGCAGCAAGGTGGTGAGGGTAACGAGCGCGCCTTGCCAGCGCATGCGATAGGCATCGGCCAGCAACTCATCTTCAGGAACCAGCAGTGCCAACTCCAGGCCCTGCGGCCCACCCTCCTGCATGTGGCTGCGAGAAACGATCCACTGGCGCCCGGCGGCCGTCAGGCGTGGGGTATCTGCGTTGTTGTCGAGCGCGGCGGCGATCGCCGGGCTGAGGTCGCGGGCCTTGATCAGGCGTGCCGACTCGCTGTCGGCAATCAGCCGGTCGCTGTCGGGATAGCCCACTGCATTGCCTTGGGGGTCGAGCAATACGATCTCGGTGCCGGCGGTCACTTTGTGTTTGGCCAGGGTCTGGGACAGCGCCGCCAGGGTCAGGTCGGCACCGATGACCGCGTGCTCACCGCTGCGCCGGGCCAGGGTGGTACCGATATGACGGGTGGAAAAAAATGCGTAGGGTTCGGTGGTGATCTGGCCTGCGCTGTCCAAAGCACTGCGAAACCAGGCGCGACTGCGCGGATCGTAGGTTTCGTCGGCGATGTCCTGGCGGGCGATGAGCACCAGGGCCTCGTCGTAAAACAACGACTGGGAGATAACCGGGCCTTGGTTGTTCGCTCGTTCCACGGTCCAGACCTGATAGGCCGCATTGGCCGGCGCCTTCAGGATGGCTTTCAGGGCCGCCGTGCGCAGGGGCCGGACCATCAGAAAGTCGCCGTTGCTGTCGCCCAGGTACAGCGACGCCAGGTTCGGGTTGTCCCGCAGCGCCTGGCTGAAAGGGGGGAGCAGGGCCATGCGCCCGGCCATCTGGGGCGTGCGTGTCGCCGGGTAGTCGGCCAGCAGGCCCAGCAGGTGGCGGATCGGTTCGTAGGTGTCGTACAAATCCAGGCGCACATCCTGTTCAATCCGGTTGAACAGCTTTTCACTGCTGGACAGGATGATTTGCGTGGTTTGTTGGTAGTTGAAAATGCCCAGTACCACCCCGGTCAGCAACAGAAGCAGGGTAAACATCATGCTGATGTGGACGTGAAGGGGAAACCGGCGTTTTTCCGGAGGCGGTGCGCTGGGCATTGCAGTCACTCCAAGTGATAGGGCGCGTTCTCAATCAGTTTTCCGGTGCGTTGAGGCAACTGATTGAGAACGCCCCTGATACGCACTGCTGAGCGAACAGCATAGTAAACGCTGGATTATTTTGCCTTGGCGATCTCTGTTTCCAGGGCCCGTTCCAGTTCCGTCATGGCTTGATCGAGGGCCTCGGCGCATTCGCTCGTTCGCTCAGGCGCCTGTGCCTGATGACACGCTTGTTCCAGTGCCTCACAGCGCTGGATCAACGAGCTCGCCTGCACAATTCGGGCGACGCCTTTTATTTTGTGCGCCGCTTCGATCAATGCCTGCCGGTTGCCGCTGCGGGCGATGCCAAGCAGTTCTTGGCGGTCCGAACGGTTGCTGCTGAGTAACTCGGCCAGCAGGCGTCGTGTGGAGTGTGGGTCACCGCCGGTCAAGGCCTTTAGACTCAGTACATTGAAAACACGTGGTCGGTTGATGGGTTTGACCGTCCTCATCCATTGGCTCAGGGCGCTCAGGCTGATCGGTTTGAACAGGCAGTCATCCATGCCGGCGTCCAGGCAGTGTTGTTTTTCCTCGGGCTGCGCATTGGCGGTAAACCCCAGGATGGTGCAGGGCGGCAGTTGTTGTTCGGACTCTCGTTGCCGAATCGACCTGGCCAGTTGATAACCGCTCATGATGGGCATGTTGCAATCGGCGATCACCAGGTCGAAATGCCCTTCATGCCAGGTCTCGAGCCCTTGTGCGCCATCGAGGGCCACCTGATAGTGATGGCCCAGATATTCCAGCTGTTGTGACATCAACAAACGATTGGCCGGATGATCGTCCACGACCAGGACGTTCAGCGCGGTAGCGGCCGTGTCGATCTGCGGTTCGGCGGGCGCGATAGCCATTGTCGGGGGCAGGACGGTCAGTTGCAGGCGGACCTGGACTTGCGTGCCAGTGCCCGGCTGGCTGCTCATATGCAGGCTGCCGCCCATCATCTGGCACAGGTTGCGACTGATCACCAGCCCCAGCCCGGCACCCTTGCGGGCCATCCGGCCGGTATTGTCGACCTGGGCAAAGGGTTCGAACAGACGTTGCAGGTCCGTCGGGCTGATGCCAATGCCGCTGTCACTGACCTCCAGTTGCATGTGCACGACGTTGTCCTGGGCGGTGCGTGACAGGTGCACCTTGATTTGTACCCGACCTTGTTCGGTGAATTTGAGGGCGTTGCTGATCAGGTTCGAGAGCACCTGTTTGAATCGCAAGGGGTCAATCAATACGTCCGGGTTGCCTTCGCAAGGGTCAAACTGCAGTGACAGCGCCAGGTTTTTCTGTCGGGCCAAGCCTTCGAAGACTCGTATGACCGATTGCAGCATGGCCCTGAGATTGACTCGCTCGGGCGCCAGGCTCAGATGACCTGATTCGATCCGCGCGATGTCCAGGATATCGCCTATCAGTTCCAGCATGCCGGAAGCCGACTCGTACGCGACTTCTATGGCCGAGCGGTCCAAATGCCCCTTTTCGGCATGTTTCAAGGCCAGTTCCAGCATGCCGATCACGGCGTTCATGGGGGTACGGATTTCATGGCTCATGGTCGCCAGGAACGTGCTTTTGGCCCGGTTCGCGTCATCAGCCTGTTTCTTGGAAGCACGCAGCTCCTCGAAGAGCTGGCGCCGCTCGCTGATGTCGATCCAGCCGCCAATGATGCCTTGCACTTCTGCGGTGGAGTTACGGTAGGGGAGGATCCAGTGATAGATCGTCAGCTTTTTGTCTCCAATGTGCAGCGGCCGGTCCACGATCAGGGCGGTGCCTTCGGCCATGACGCGCTGATAGTCCGCCTGGTACTCCTGCGCTTCGAAAGCATTGCTCATGGACCCGGGCATGACATTCTTGCCGATGACGTCTTCGCGTTTGGCCCCGAACGTTTCCAGGTAGCTGTCGTTGCAGCTTTGCAGGAAGCCGTGGCGATCTCTCACGTAAATGGGGTGAGGGGTGCCGTTGAGCAGCGAGTGCATGAACTCGAGCTGGTCGTTGAGGGCCAGTTCGGCCCGTTGCCGTTGTCTGATCTGGCGCTGCATGTAGGCATTCCATGCCAGAGAAAGCAGCAGCAACAGGCCGACGCCTGCGACGATCTGGAAGAACAGACGGTTATAGGTGCGCCAGGTGTATTGCGATGCCGAGACGTAGCCGCGCCATCGGTTGTTGATGACGCCCAGCTCGTCGGGGTCGATGCTGGTCAAGGCCTTGTCGAGAATGGAGTTCAGCTCGATGGCATTTTTCCCGGTGGCCAGTGAGAACATGGCCTGCTGAGTGCCGACGGTGCTGCTGATTTGCAAGGTGTCGCGCAGCGAGTGAGACGAGATGAAATAGTTGGCCATGACCAGGGAATGCACGCTGCCGTCGACCTGGCCCTGGGCGAGCATTTCAATGGCATGCGAGGCGTCGATGGTTTCGATTATCTTGAGGCTCGGGTACTGGTTGCGCAGCCATTCGATGACCGGATTGCCCTTGGCGATCGCCAGGCTCCGGGCCCCGAACTGGTCGAGTGTCGCCGGTGTATCGGATTGCCTGCGGGTCAGCAGCACAAACGAGCTGTCGATGTAGGGACGGCTGAATTTAAGTTGTTGCTGGCGTTCGCTGCTCGGCAAAAGTGCAGCGATCATGTCGGCTTCACCATTCAGCACGGCGGCAATCATTTCGCTGTCGTTCTGGCGCCGCTGGATGTCCAGGCGCAAGCCGGTATGCAGCCGGATCAGCTCCAGCAGGTCGGCGCTGATTCCGCGCAAATCACCGTCCGAATCAAAGAACGTGAAGGGGGCCGCCGTTTCGTTCACGGCCACCCGAACCACCGGGTGCCTGGCCAGCCAGCGTTCCTCCCGTTCAGTCAGTTGTATTTTGTGCTCCGTGAGGAACAGGTCGCTGCCCGCGCTCCAGCGCTTGAAGATGGCCGCTTGCTCGGCGACGGAAATCTGGTTCAGCGTGGCGTTGATGATTTCCAACAACCGGGTGTCGTCGCGCCGCACTGCGAAACCGAACCCGTAGGACTCATGTTTCCCGAAACTGGCCATGCGGATATTGCTCAAGTACCCCTTGCTGATCATGTAATGGGTAGAAATGGTATCGCCGAGAAATACATCGGCCTGGCCGAAGGCAACGGCGTTTATGGCGTTCTGGTAAGAGGGATAGGTGGTGATGAGCGCCTGGGGGTAGAGTTTTTCGATTTCCGGTAGCGGCAGGTAGTGATAGACCATGCTCAGCCGCAACCCCTTGAGGTCTTCAGTCAAGGATCGGCTTTCATTTGTCCGGGTGACGAGCACGGGCTGGTCCACTGCATATGGCATCGACAGGACAATGCCGGGGTTGCGGGCTTCGAAACCGTTGGCGGTCCCCAGCAGGTCGATTTGCCCGTTCTGGAGCGCAATGATGGCCGCCTCACGGGAAGCGAATCGCAGGACCTTCATGGGCAGGCCGGTCGCTTGGGCGATGATACCGGCGTAGTCGGCGGTCATGCCCTCATAGTCGCGCCCGCTGGTGGAAAGATCGAAGGGCGGATAGTCCGGCGCAGAGGTGCCTAGAACCAACTCCCGCCGGCTCTGCAGCCAGGCGCGGTGGGCGTCATCCAGCCTGATCTCGCTAGGAGCCGGGGTTGAACGCCCTAGAAGCGTATAGGCTTCGGGCTCATTCGCTGCCGCCGCGAGGCCCCCTGCATATAATCCGGCGCTCAGCAGCAGGAGACATGCCTTTATGCACTTGAGCATCCTGTTCTTTCTCATACCAGCGCGTTGCGCTTCGCCATTTCAATCAGTTCTACCAGGGATTTGACTTTAAGTTTTTGCATCAACCGTTTTTTATAGGTGCTGACGGTTTTATTACTTAGGAACATACCTTTGGCTATTTCTTTGTTGGTACGGCCCTGGGCAAAAAGTTGCAGTACCATCAACTCCCGATCATTGACACTCTTGAACAGATCCAACTCGATACTGCGCGGGTCATCCTGGCGGACCGGGTTCAGCGCTTGGCTGGGGAAATAGTTGTAGCCGGACAATACGGCTTTGATCGCGCTGACAAGCTCACTGAGGTCTTCTTGTTTACAAACGTAACCAGAGGCGCCGGACTGCATGCATCGGATACCGAACAGCGTGGGAGACTGTGCCGTGAGCACCAGCGTTTTGAGCGGTGTGGTCATGGCGTTGAAGCGTGACAGGATTTCCAACCCGTCAAGCTTGGGAATGCTGATGTCCAGGATCACCAGGTCTGGCATGCATTCGCGCACCATTTGCATCGCGTCGACGCCGTTGTCAGTTTCCCCTACGACCTTATAGCCCTCATGCTCCAGAAGCATGCGAACGGCGAGGCGGATGACCGGATGATCGTCGACAATGAAAACGGAGTTCATGAATAAAGTATCCCTACGAGCTTAAATAAAGCGCGCACCTTAGCCCAGTTAAAGCCAGGGCCGTACGAGGAGAAAGGCATGCCTTCGTAGTTTCAGACGTTTCCTACAAAAAAAGAGGCAGGGTACTACGGTGTGATTGGGTTTTTAGTAGGTGGATGAAATAGGAAGGGGGATCTGATAGCAGTTTATGAAAGGATGTTTCCTTCAATGAGTTGTTTATAAAAATAAGTGAGAAGTGGGAAGGGGGATTCAATATTGCGGGCAGGTTTCACATTTCTTCCTGATGTGAAACTTGCCCGAAAGCCCATTGTTGGAGGGGGCACAGAACCTCGGTACGCAGCGCAACTCATGTGGGAGCGAGCCTGCTCGCGATAGTGAGCGGGCGCATCGCGAGCAGGCTCGCTCCCACAAGTTTTTGTGGCTGGAAGGAACCCCGGCGCACCGCAGCACCCACACAGCTTATTGCCGGGTGCGGCCCGTCATTTCCTGGGCCATTTCGCTGGCGTAACTGTCGGTCATTCCGGCGATGAAATCGATCATTCGCAGGAATGCACCATGCAACGGGCCGTTGGGGTCGGGTGCGTTGTTGCCCAGCAGATCGAGGATGCGGCGATTCTTGAACGAAGGCGTACGGCCCCCGTGCTGTTCCAGAGCCGCGCCACAAAATCCATTGAGCAAGATTTCCAGCGTCGTGTAGGCGCCGATTTCGTGAAGGGTCTTGCGCTTGTCCTGGAATATTTTCTTGCGGGCCATGTCCTTGGCATTCAGTACGCAGCGTTTGGCCGGGCCATGCATGTGCTCCACCAGGTCGCCTGGCAGCGTGCCGGCCAACAACGCCTCCTGCTGCTCGACGAACGCCCTGGCGGCGGCGTTGGTCAGGTGTTCGATGGCCTTGCCCCGCAGGATCGCCAGCTTTCGCCGTCGGGAATCCAGTGGCCCCAGTTGGCGATAGGTGTCTGGAAGATCGTCTCCCACCAGATCCAGGAGCAGCGACTCTACCTGCGGATACTCCAGCAGATCCATCTCCACGCCGTCCTCCAGGTCGATCAGCGCATAGCAGATGTCATCGGCGGCTTCCATCAGGTACACCAGAGGGTGCCGTGCCCAGCGCTGGTCTTCGATTTGGGGCAGGCCAAGCTTGTGGGCGATCTGTTCCAGTAGCGGCAGTTCGCTCTGGTAGCAACCGAACTTGTGCTTCTTATAACCCAGGGAGTCGGCGTGGCGGGCGGTCCAGGGGTATTTCAGATAGGTTCCGAGGGTGGCATAGGTCAGTCGAGTACCGCCGTCGAACTGATGATATTCAAGTTGTGTCAGGACCCGGAATCCTTGGGCGTTACCTTCGAAGTTGAGGAAGTCGTTGCGCTCGGCTTCGCTCATGGCGTCAAGCCAACCGCGGCCTGCGGCTTGCTGGAACCAGTAGCGAATAGCGTCTTCACCGGAGTGACCGAACGGCGGGTTACCGATGTCGTGGGCCAGGCAGGCCGATTGCACGACCATGCCCAAGTCGCTGGGTTCGCACCAGTCGGGCAGGGCGCTGCGGATGGTCTCTCCCACACGCATGCCCAGGGAACGTCCGACGCAACTGACTTCCAGGGAATGGGTCAGGCGCGTGTGGATGTGATCGTTACTGGAGACCGGGTGCACCTGTGTCTTGCGGCCGAGGCGGCGAAAGGCACCGGAAAAGATGATGCGGTCGTGGTCTTTGTGAAACGGGCTACGGCCCAGCTCTTCCGGGCTGTGCAAGGTTTTTCCGAGACGTTCGCGAGTCAGCAGGGTATGCCAATCCAAGGCCGGTTACTCCGTTTGATGAGATCGATACCCTAGCTTCCCGGTTCGTGGCGCGCCCTGCAAGGGCCGTGGGTTCGTGCACAGAGGAGGATGGTCAAGCACAACACCCCTGTGGCGAGGGAGCTCGCTCGCCACAGGGTGTGGGGCTTCAGGGCTTGCGCACGCTTTTGGCCAATTTGATCAGTGGCAGCAGCGTCGTCGCCAGGCGTATCAGGCTTGTCACGCCGCCGGCGCCACCGCTGCGGCTGCGTTTGCCCGTGATGAAGCCTAGCAAGGTCACCGCGGCCACGCCCCAAAGCGGCGCATGCTTGATGCCGAAGCCTTCATGCCAGCTTTGCGTCAAGCCGCGAACCCGTTGCAGCGGTTGCAGCAACTGGCGCGTTTCCTGGCGGATTTCCTGGCGGTGCATTTCCATACGCAGACGCACCAGCGCCTTGCGCATTTCCTGGCGGGTCCGGGCTTGAGGAATATCAGGCAAGCTCATGGCAGCAGGCGCTCCCGATCATTGGCCAATTCTTCGAGGGTGGCATGGAAGGGAGACGATTCGTCATAGATCGCTGCCTTGAGCCGAAGACCACAGAACAGCGCCGCCAGCAGATAAAACAGGCACAGACCGATGATGCCCGCCAGGCGATAGGTATCCCATACCAGGATCAGCACCAGCGCCGAAAGCCCGACCAGCAGCAGCAAACCGAACACCAGCGCAAGCCCGGCGAACAGCAGCAGGCTGACGGTGCGGGCCTTTTGTTCCTGCAATTCGATGCCGAACAGTTCGACATGGCTGTGCAGCAGGCCAAGGAATGCCGCGCCCAGGCGGCGCGCTGTTGGTTGTGTGCCCGCTTCGGACGAGCCCGGTTGTTCGATCCCCATGATCAGCGCCGCGTTGCCAGCAGACCGATCAAAAAGCCCACGCCCGCTGCAATGCCGACGGACTGCCAAGGGTTGGCCTGTACGTATTCCTCGGTGGCGGTGACTGCGGCCTGGCCCCGTTCGCGTACCGAGTCTTCGGTCAATTTGAGGGTTTCACGGGCGCGCAAGAGCGTTTCGTGAATCTGGCTGCGCAATTCATCCGCCTGGTCACCTGCCAGCGTCGCGGTGTGATCCAGCAACCGTTCGGTGTCGCTGACCAGTGTCTGAAAATCTTCCATCAGGATTTCTTGAGCGGTCTTTGCCTGGGTTCTGGCCATGGGGTGAATCTCCGTAAGTGACGTCTGAAGCGTTCGAGTATGAGCCTTGTCGGAAGGTTCAGTGAAAGTGGCTGGTACAACTTTTGCTCAGGCATTGCCATGTACTGGTGCGACACCCTGCACCAGTGCGCTGAAGCTGGGCACAACCCCGCAAAACCTTAACCTAAATAATCAAAACCCGCGAAGCACCTCAAAGCGGGATGTCGTGTTGTCAGTTTGCGCGCACCAAAGCGGGTCATGAGCCTTCGGTAGGCTGGTGAGTCGTTTCAATTTGGTGCGCCGGCAGGGCGGGCGAACCGGTTTGGTGCTTTTTTTAACTTTTTCAGGTCTGCCAACACCATGGAAAATATGCAAAGCGCTGTGGAGAGTCTCCTCCATAGCTCCAACACGTTGTTCATTCTGCTGGGTGCGGTGATGGTTCTGGCGATGCATGCCGGTTTTGCGTTCCTTGAAGTGGGAACCGTCCGGCAAAAGAACCAGGTCAATGCACTGTCCAAGATCCTCAGCGATTTCGCTGTCTCGACCCTGGCCTATTTCTTTATAGGCTACTGGATTTCCTACGGTGTGACCTTTCTGCAACCGGCAGCGGTGCTCAGCGCCGATCATGGTTATAGCCTGGTGAAGTTCTTCTTCCTACTGACATTTGCCGCCGCGATTCCGGCCATCATCTCCGGTGGGATTGCCGAACGTGCCCGGTTTGCGCCGCAGTTGTGCGCCACGGTGCTGATCGTGGCGTTTGTTTATCCATTCTTCGAAGGCTTGGTCTGGAACGGCAATTTTGGCCTGCAAGCCTGGTTACAGGCTCGGTTCGGTGCCGGCTTCCATGACTTCGCCGGTTCCGTGGTGGTGCACGCCATGGGCGGCTGGCTGGCGTTGGCCGCCGTGCTCTTGCTCGGGCCGCGCAACGGCCGCTACCGGGACGGCCGCCTGGTGGCGTTCGCGCCCTCGAGCATTCCGTTCCTGGCCCTGGGGTCGTGGATCCTGATTGTCGGCTGGTTCGGTTTCAACGTGATGAGTGCCCAGACCCTGCCTGGGGTAAGCGGGCTGGTGGCGGTCAACTCGTTGATGGCCATGGTGGGCGGTACCGTGGCGGCATTGATTGTCGGGCGCAATGACCCAGGCTTCCTGCACAACGGCCCGTTGGCTGGCCTGGTGGCGGTTTGTGCCGGATCCGACCTGATGCATCCGGTCGGCGCGCTGGCGACCGGTGTCATCGCCGGCGCCTTGTTTGTCTGGTGTTTCACCGCCGCCCAGGGCAAGTGGAAGATCGACGATGTGCTGGGGGTGTGGCCGTTGCATGGGTTGTGTGGCGTCTGGGGCGGTATCGCCTGCGGCATCTTCGGCCAAAGCGCCTTGGGTGGGCTGGGAGGAGTCAGCCTGATCAGCCAGCTGTTCGGCACGGCGCTGGGCGTTGTCATCGCCCTGGCCGGTGGGTTCGCGGTCTATGGAGTGATCAAGGTCTTGCTGGGGCTGCGGTTGACGCAGGAAGAGGAGTACTACGGCGCCGACCTGTCGATCCACAAGATCGGCGCGGTCAGCCAGGACTAAGGCTCTTTGTCCTGATTGCCCGGATAAAAGCCGTGTAGCAAGCGATAGCGGTCATGCCGGACCTGATCCACATGATGCCGGACCTGCTGCTCGGGCAGGCCGAGCATGATCAAGGCGTGGGAGGCCAGCATGAGGCTCGACTCCAGCAGCTCCGGGACCACTTCGCTGGCCCCGGCCGCCTGCAACTCGGCCAGTTGGCTGTCATCGCGGGTGCGTACCAGGATCGGCACCTGAGGGTTGAGTCGCCGGGCTTCCCTGAGGACGGTGATGGCGATGTCGGTCTTGTCGACCGCAATCACCAGCAACCTGGCGCGGCCCAGGCCGACGGCGACCAGCAGGTCGCCGCGTCGCGAATCACCGTAATGCACGCAGTGCTCCCCGACGGTGGCTTCCCGGATGATCACCGGGTCATCATCCAGGGCGACGAACGCCTGGTTTTCCCGACGAAGAAAGCGCCCGATGGACTGGCCGACACGCCCATACCCGCAAATGACCACGTGGCCCGACAAGCCAGCGTTAAGCGCGCTGATCTGGTCCAGTTGCGCCTCTTCGTTGGGTTTGCGATGCAGGCGCGCGGCGATGTGGGGTGCGGCGCGCAGCAACAGCGGGGTCAGCAGCATGGAACAGAAGGTCGCCGCCAGCAGCAGGCCACTGATATCGGCCGGCATGAGGCGGTTCTGCTGCATCTGCGCCATCAAGGCAAAACAGAATTCGCCACCCTGGGCCAGGGCCAGGCCACTGCGCCAGGCGGTTTCACCGTCGCTGCCGCGCCATTTCACCAGCACGGCGACCACGCAGCCCTTGATGAGCATCAGCGCCAGGGTCAAACCAAGGATCAGCAGACCGTCATCGATGAACAACTGCAGATCGATCAGCATGCCGATGCTGACGAAAAACAGCCCCAGCAGGATGTCGCGGAACGGGCGGATATCGGCCTCGATCTGATGCCGGTAGTGGCTTTCCCCCAACAGCATGCCCGCCAGAAACGCCCCCAGGGCCGGTGACAGGCCGAGCAGGTGTGTCAGCCATGCCGTCAGCAACACGATCACCAGGGCCAGCAGCACGAACAGTTCTGCGGACCGGGACGCAGCCACTTCATGGAACAGTCGGGGCAGTAGCAGGCGGCTGGCTAGCAGTAGGCCACCGAACAAGACCAGGGTCTTGCCCAAAGTCAGGGGCAGCGCCCAATACCAAGGGTGCTCGCTGCTGCCGGCGAATACCGGTACCAGGGTCAGCAACAGCACCGCGACCACATCCTGGAACAGCAGCACGCCGATGGCGTTCTGGCCGTGACTGCTGAAAATCTCCCCCAGACTCGTCAACTCCTTGCTGACAATGGCGGTGGACGACAAGGCCAATCCTGTGCCGAGCAACAGTGCGGCTATCACTGGCGCACCGCAGAATGTCAGTAATGCCGCCAGGAGCGCACCCGAACACACCACCTGCAGGCTGCCAAGGCCGAACACGACCCGACGCAGTTCGAGCATCTTCGACAGAGAGAACTCCAGTCCCAACGAAAACAACAGGAAAACCACGCCGAGCTCGGCCAGGTCTGGCAGTTCTTCGCTGTCATTCACCCAGTTCAGCGCGGTCGGCCCCACCGCCAACCCGACACAGAGGTAGCCCAGTACCGGTGGCAGGCGCAGTCGCCTGAACAAGGCGATGACCACCAGGGACGAGGCAAGAATGATCAGCAGGTTGGCAAACAAGGGGCACTCCGGTTCAAGGTTCTGAGACACAGCGTAGAGGGAAAAAAGTGCTAAGCATCGCCGGAAAAACTTTCGCGTTCAGTGATTTGCATCAGCGTTTTACCGAGACACCCTCAAGAGAGACAGCGGCTCGACGGTTTCCTGGGGCAGGCCTAGAATGACCGTCTCTCTTTTGTGGGTCTACCGTCATGCCTCCTGAATGCAAGCTGTTCAGCACCCTGGGTTGCCACCTCTGTGAAGTGGCCGAAGCGGAGTTGATGCCTTTGGTTGAACATGGACTGTTGGTGGAGCTGGTGGATATCAGCGAAAGCGAAGCGATGGCTGAGGCCTATGGGCTACGAATCCCGGTCCTGCGCAGAATCGATACTGGCGCAGAGTTGGACTGGCCTTTTGATGCCGAACAGGTTGTCGCGTTTCTGCGCTGATAGCCTTTCCACTCATCGTATCTACATGCAGGTCATTGGCGAAAATCGCATTCTTCGGTTACTGTATGCCCATACAGCTATCTGGAGTGCACCCCTTGGTCAATGTCGAACAATTGAAGAACAGCGTGAACCGGATGTCCGTGGACGTTGTGCGCGAGGCTGTCCAGGAGTTACGCCTGGACGGGCTGGTGACCGAAGGCAAGACCCCCTTCAACAAACTGCATTTCAACACCTGCTTTGCCGAGATTGAAGCGTTGTTCCAGCGTGCCGGCTACCATAAGCAGCTGGATGTGGTCGGTTACCAGGGCCTGTTGTACGCATTGTACGATCCGGGGCGCTGGGAGGCGGTGGAAGTGCTGCGCTGGTTGAAAGAATTCACCGAGGCGGCGGCGAAGCCAACGTCGATCCCGGCCTGAAGCAATCACTACTGGGCTGGCTGGCGCGACTGGCAGATAATGCTGCCCTGCAAAATGGCTAAGAGTCTTCAATGTCCGGTTCCTCGTTTTCCGCTGCCCACCATCAAGCCAGTACGTTGTATCTACCCCCCGGTTCCTGGCAGACGGTATTGGAGTGCCTGTGTGAGCATTTCAGTGCTATCAGCCGCGAGCAATGGCTGGACCGCATCGCCCGGGGGCGGGTGCTGGATGGGGAGGGCAAGGCGATCGGTGTCGACTTGCCCTACCGTGAAGGCCTGCGCATCCACTATTTTCGTGAAGTGCCCGACGAGAAGCCGATCCCCGTGCTGGAGTCGATCCTGTATGCCGACGAGCATTTGGTGGTGGCGGACAAACCGCATTTTTTGCCGGTCACTCCGGCAGGCGAATATGTCGAGCAAACCCTGTTGCGACGACTGATCCGGCGACTGGACAATCCCCATCTGGTGCCGTTGCATCGTATCGATCGGCACACGGCCGGGCTGGTGCTGTTTTCAGCCAACCCGCACACTCGTTCGGCTTATCAATCGCTGTTTCCCACCCGGCAGATCGACAAGCGCTACCAGGCCATTGCTCGCGCGCTGCCTGAATTAACCTTTCCTAGGGTGCATAAAAGCCGAATGATCGATGGCGAACCGTTCTTCCGGATGCAGGAAGGTCCGGGCGAACCCAATACCGAGACGACCATTGAGGTGCTGGAAAGAAACGGCGAGCTGTGGCGCTATGGCCTGTATCCGGTTACGGGCAAGAAGCACCAGTTGCGGGTTCACATGAACGCCCTTGGCGCCGCCATCTGTAACGATCCGTTTTATCCTGATGTGCTGCGGGACGCCGATGACGACTACGCCAATCCACTTAAGCTGCTGGCCCAAGGGCTGCGTTTCATCGATCCCGTCACTGGCCAGGAACGTGTTTTTGAAAGCGGCATTACGTTGCAGTGGTAACCGACCTGGCTTTCTGACCGGCACAAAAAAGCCCGCAAATATTGCGGGCTTTTCTGTATCTGGTCGTGGCGTTGAAGATTACAGGTCTTTAACGGTACGAACCTGATCCTTGTTCACGCGAGTGTGCTTGCCGTCCAGTTGCTCGAATTCGTAGAAGCCGCTTTCTTCGTCGTACTTGGGCGTGTCGACGGCCTGGATTTCGCGACCGTCATTCAAGGTGATCACTGTTGGCGATGCGCAACCGGCGAGAGTGGCAAGGCCCAGTGCGAGCATGAAAGTGGCGAGGGTCCGTTGAGTCATGGTGTTTCTCCGAAATGGATTCTTCAAGTTACTAACCTTCAGACGTATACATTGCACGCAAGTTCCTGGCTAGTGTCAATCTGACACGCCATTGTGTTGGGCCAGTAATTCCGGGGTATTCAGATTCGCCAGCCGAGGATCGTTGGCGGGGCATGGCAACGCAACGGCGTGGAGCGTGCGCATGATGCGGCCGGGGCTTCGTTCGCCTTCGCACCAGGCCTGTTCGAAGGCACCTGCCAGCGCCCGCGGAATGACGCACAGCAGCGGTTCCCAATGCTCGCCGTGACGCACCATGAGCGGTCGGTCGGGATGCCGGCTGGCTGTTTCGCGCATGCTGTCGAGCAGGCTTGAGTCGATTTGTGGAACGTCGCATGGCAGCACCAGCAGATATGGATGCCTTGCCGCCTTGAGGCCGGCGCGGATACCTGCCAGCGGGCCGGGAAAATCGCCTTCGTCGTCATGTACCAATTGATCGGCATACAACGCATAGCGTTCCAGATTGCGGTTGCAAGAGATGATCAAGTCATCGCTCAGCGCCCGGGTCTGGCGATGGAGATGGGCAATCAGTGGTTCGCCCTGCCATTCCAGCAGGCCCTTGTCTTGCCCGCCCATGCGTTGCCCGCGCCCACCCGCCAATAGCAGAATGGAACATGATGGCAGAGGAGTGTTCGTGGTCATGGCGTGTCTCCGCACAGGCGAAAAAATGAAGCGCTGTGATATAACACCGGGCTGTTTCCCCTACAACTGGACGAGCCTATGAAAGCCAAGGCTGATGTACCTTTCGTGCCGCTCAATATTGCGGTGCTGACTGTCAGTGATACCCGTACCCTGGAAACCGACACCTCTGGGCAGGTTTTTGTCGACCGGCTCACTGCGGCCGGCCATAACCTGGCGGCGCGGGTCCTGCTCAAAGATGATTTGTACAAGATTCGGGCACAGGTCGCGACCTGGATTGCCGAAGACGTGGTGCAAGTGGTGTTGATCACCGGTGGCACAGGATTTACTGGTCGCGACAGTACCCCGGAAGCCGTCGCATGCCTGCTGGACAAGCAGGTTGACGGTTTTGGTGAGTTGTTCCGGCAGATTTCCGTGGCGGACATCGGCACTTCCACGGTCCAGTCCCGGGCGTTGGCCGGCTTGGCCAACGGCACGCTGGTTTGCTGCCTGCCAGGTTCCACCAATGCGGTGCGCACCGGGTGGGATGGGATCCTCGCCGAACAACTGGACGCGCGGCATCGTCCATGTAACTTCGTGCCCCATTTGAAACAGGCCGCTGCTTGTGAATCCCGTGGGTAAACCGGGCAAGGCTGGCGCCTTGATGGCCGTCGAGGTCGCGTTGGAGCGATTGCTCGAAATGGCGGCGGCCACGCCGATTGTCCAGCGCGAACGCCTACCCTTGGCCGCCGCACAAGGGCGGGTGCTCGCCGAGGATTTGGTGTCGACCCTTGATTTGCCGCCATGGCCCAACAGCGCCATGGATGGCTATGCCTTGCGGCTGGCTGACTGGGACGCAGAACCCTTGGTGGTCAGCCAGCGAATTTTTGCCGGGCAGGCACCGCAGCCATTGGCCTTTGGAACCTGCGCACGGATCTTCACGGGAGCACCTGTCCCGCCCGGCGCCGATTGCGTGCAGATGCAAGAAAACGCTGTGGTTGAAAGTGATCAGCGGGTACGGTTTACCGAACCCATGGTCAGCGGGCAGAACATTCGCCCTCAAGGACAGGAAGCAACCGTTGGCGAGCAGGTCCTGCCTGCAGGTACTCGTCTGGGGCCAATCGAGCTGGGGCTGGCGGCCTCCTTGGGCTGCGCGTCGCTTGAAGTGGTGCGCAAGGTGCGCGTTGCCGTCCTGTCCACCGGCGACGAGTTGGTCGAGCCGGGGCAAGCACTGGGCCCGGGCCAGATCTATAACAGCAACCGCGTGCTGCTCTGTGGCTGGCTACAGCGCCTGGGCTGTGAAGTTGTGGATGCGGGTATCCTGCCTGACGACTTGCCGGCTACTCGCGAACGCCTGGCGAAGTTATTGGATGTCGACTTGATCCTGTCCACGGGCGGCGTATCGGTGGGGGAGGCAGACTTTCTAGGCATCGCATTGCGCGAGGAGGGAGAGTTGGCGCTTTGGAAGCTCGCCATCAAGCCCGGGAAACCGCTGACCTTCGGGCATTTCCGTGGCGTGCCGGTGATAGGCCTGCCTGGAAACCCCGCTTCGACACTGGTGACATTCGCATTGCTGGCAAGGCCCTACCTGCTGCGACGCCAGGGCGTCCAGTCGGTGGCGCCGCTCAAGTTCACTGTGCCGGCTGGGTTTGCCTGGCCGAAGGCAGGCGGGCGACGAGAATACTTGCGAGGTCGCATGGAGAATGGTCGTGCGATCATCTACCGCAATCAAAGCTCCGGTGTCCTGCGTAGCGCAGCCTGGGCTGAAGGGCTGGTCGAGGTGATCGAGGGGCAAACACTGGTCGAAGGTGACCAAGTAGGTTTTATCCCCTTGAGCGAAGTCCTGGGTTAACGCTGCAGCGATAACGTGTTCCGGCCCGAGTCGAATACCCGGGCCTTCATATCCGTTGCCTTTATCGCGAGAGCAGCATCACCACCTGGTCGAAACGACTGTTCGCAATCCACCCCAGCAGACCGAGGACCACCGCTGCCGCGCCGGCCGAATAGGCTAGCCTGTGGCGGATCACCTTGACGTCGGTGCGGATTTCATCCATGTCTTTGCGGATGTATTTGAGGTGGGTTTCCAGTTCAACGACGCGCGGTTCCAAATCAATTCCTCCAGCGGGATTACTGCAACTTTTGCATTCGTTTTGAGTATCTGCCTGCTCGCTTCCAAAGGATGCGAACTGCCGAGGCGAGAGCATGTATTCATGGCTACGCATGGGACGCTTCATCCCTTTGGCCATTACTGTTCGAATCGCTGATCAGGCCCTCGCGAGCCCTGATGTGTCCATCCATGAGTAAGTACATCCTTGTGTAATGAGCGTTTTAACGGTCCAGCACAACAGAATGCCAAGGTGTCTTAATACAGCCAGGGGGTCAATTGACCTGATTCGCCGGGGCTCGTAAGAAAATTCTTCGAATGGAGACGTATGGGTGGATGGGCTGCTTCGCAGTGTCTCCTTGGGGCGCTAGATCGTGTTTTTTTATTGAAATTGAGACGGTCAGGGCTTTTTCGGATGAATGAGCGGTCCCATTTCCAGAACCTTCCAATGACGGAGACAACGATGAGCAAAGGCAAGGCGCTGATGATTTTGCATGGCAAGCAAGCCCTCAACGACGAGGTTCGCGCCGCAGTGATGCTCAAGCGTGAGCAGGGCTGGGACCTGGCGGTACGGTTGACCTGGGAGGCAGGCGATGCCCGGCGATGTGTCGAAGAAGCACTGGATGCCGGCTACACGCAATTGATCGCCGGTGGCGGTGACGGCTCCTTGCGTGATATCGCCGAAGCTATCGTCCACCAGTCGAGCGACGCCAGTCTGGTACTGCTGCCGCTGGGCACTGCCAATGACTTTGCCCGGGCGGCCGGTATCCCGCTGGAGCCGGCCCAGGCACTGGACTTGCTGGACATTGCACCACAGGCTGTTGATGTGGGTGAAGTCGGCGGCCAGATTTTCCTGAACATGGCCACGGGCGGTTTTGGCAGCCAGGTGACGGCGAACACCTCCGAGGACTTGAAGAAGGTCCTCGGAGGCGCCGCTTACCTGTTCACCGGCTTATCGCGCTTCAGTGAGCTGAGTGCGGCCTACGGCGAATTGCAGGGGCCTGGCTTTCAGTGGCAGGGCGATTTGCTGGCGCTTGGCATCGGTAACGGCCGACAGGCCGGGGGTGGTCATGTGCTGTGCCCGCAGGCGCTGGTCGATGACGGATTGCTGGACATCAGCATCCTGCCAGCGCCGCAGGAAGTGGTCAGCACGCTCAAAGACCTGTTGGCTGGAGGCTTGGGTATCGACAATATGTTTGTGCGCGCGCGCTTGCCCTGGGTGGAAATCAAAGTCGCCCAGGGCCTGGATATCAATCTTGATGGCGAACCGTTGCAGGTCGACAGTCTGCGTTTCACTGTGCGGCCAAAGGCATTGCGGGTGCACCTGCCGCACGATTCGCCGCTGCTTGGCGCTTCGACGAGGCTCAATCGTCCAGGCTGATGATCTGTTCGCGCACGGCGAACAGCACGAGCCCGGCCACGTCATGGATTTGTAGCCGCTTCATGATTTGTGCCCGGTGGGTTTCCACGGTCTTGATGCTCAGGCTCAGGCCGTTGGCAATTTCCCGGGTGGACTTGCCGCGTACGATCAGGCGCAGTATTTCCAGTTGACGTGCAGTCAGGTTGTGGGTCTGGGCAGGGTCGGGCAGGTGCTTTTGGACGCGGGTCAGCGCCTGGTTGATCACGGTGTGGGCGATGGCCGGGCTCAGGTAGCGTTCGTTGTTGCGCAATGCCTCCAGGGCGTGCTCCAGCTCGGTGGGCGTGGTGTCCTTGAGCAGGTAGCCATGGGCTCCGGATTCGAGGGCCTGCATGATCAACGCCGGATCGGTGTGCATCGACAGGATCAACACTTTGCTGTGAGGACGCACCTGCTTGAGTTGCCGCAAGGCGTCCAGGCCGTTGGTGTTTTTCATGGAAATGTCCAGCAGCACGATATCGGGGTTCAGTCGCTCTACCAGCTCCAGTAATCGCGTGCCGTCATTGGCTTCGCCGATGACGGCGTAGCCGGGAAGATCCATGACCAGGGCGCGCACGCCGGCCCTGATCAGCGAGTGGTCGTCTACCAGGAGCAGATTACAAATCAATGGAGAACCTTATTCTTACTGGCTCGTTCCAGGGCTCGGGGCGCCCAGGGAAAGCGTGCTTCGATGTGCGTGCCTTTACCGGCTTCGCTGATGACCTTGAGGGTGCCGCCCAGTTGCTCAGCCCGCTCCGACATGCCGGCCATGCCGCGTTGCCCTTCGCGAGCGGGGTGGGCGGCGGGAACAAACCCCTGGCCATCGTCGCTGATCAGCAGCATCAGGCCTTCGGGCAGGCGCTGCAGGCGCACCAGCAGATTCTTCGCCTGGGCATGACGCAAGATATTGGTGACCGCTTCCTGGGTGATTCGAAAGACCGCGACGGTCATTTCCTCGGGAATGCCCGCCATGCGCTGTTGGCAATCGAGGCTCCATTTCACCGGGGTGTTGGCCAGAGTCTTGAGCAGGTGCGCACGCAGGCTGGCTTCCAGGCCCAGGCTGGTCAATTGCCTCGGGTTGAGGATCGCCGACACATCGCGGACTTTGTTGAGGGTTTCGTCGAGGGTTTCGCACAGTATCGTGCATTGCCCCTGCAATTCTTCCGGTATCCGGCGCTTGAGCCATTCGCTTTGCAGTTTCGCCGCGGTCAGCAACTGGCCGATGTCGTCGTGCAATTCGCGGCTGAGCCGGTGGCGCTCGTTCTCCTGGACCTCAAGCAACCGGTTGGCCAGTTCGTGAGGCTGGAACTTGATGGATTTGCGCGACAATCGATGGTGGATCCAGACACAGGTCATGGCCGCGACATTCAGTGCCAGCAGGCCCAGCGGCACCGTGTGGGCAAACAGGTAAGTCAATAGGCAGCCGAGGGCCGAGCAGATGCACAGTAATAATGTGAAGCGGCGGGCATTTTCTCGGGAGGGAGGCCAGGTGATGAATGACTTGAGGCTGGCGTACATAGCGGATGGAGCCAATGAATGTTCGCTGCGGGCAAGCCGGTCAGCGCATCTGACGGGCCGGGTCGGGTAAACGTTTGAGGTCGAAGGCATATTTCAGGTGGCGGCTTTTGCGCCGCAGTCTGAAACAACTGACGCGGGAGATAGTACCACTTCGCAAATCGTTGGTCGCGCTCGGCATGGCAGCAAGAAAGCGCTATGAGGCACGCATATCATCCTGGGCCGGCATCCTCGACATCAGGCTTGTTTTTGGGGATAAGGCACCAGTGTCATTGGGCGCGAGGCTGGCAGTTCCTGGCACGGACTCTGGCCTACCTGGAATGCAAAAGCTTCGATCAGCGAGGTTTGCTCGCTGGTGTCCAGGCCGAGTTGGCCGGTGGTGTGATCGACCAGTTCAAGTTGCCAAGCCATCAAAGTGAAACAATCCTTTAGCGCACCCAAGGCCTGTTCATGCAGTTCCATGTGGTTTTGCGCGTGGCTGAGCAAGCCATGGATATGCAACGAGAACTCCGAAACAGCTTCCAGCGCCAGGGCATCGGCCTTGTTTGCCAGCTTCAACAAAGTGCTGAGCATGCAATCGATGGCGTCTTTGTCGTTGCTGATCAGTTGCAAGTGGCTCAGGCATTCCTCGGACTTGGCCAGAAGCGTCTCGGCTTCGGTCAGAAACTCAGGAAGGCGCTGATTCCAGTTCGTATCGTCGTTCGGCATGCTTATCTCCACAACATCGTGTCAGGCGAAAGAAAATCGCATGTGGCGAACGGCTGGACTTCACCGCCGGTTACGAACGAAGACGCGTCGGCACATCGTTGCCGTTGGGCAATGACTGAATCGCCAACGGTTGCGTTGGCGAGATCGGCCCAGAGGCTGGAAGTCCGAAGTCCTGCGGTCGCGCACAAAGGCCTGACTCCATTCAGCAATGAGAATGGCGTCACATTAATGGCTATTGGATAGCGGGAATATCAGGTTGGACCTGATTGTGCCTAGGGGAATCCCTTACACAGGGGAACCTTGTGCGCAAACCGAGGTCGCGCAGCGGGGAAAAATCACGGATGAAACCGTGAAGCCAGTAAAGCATGATGTTAATGTGACATCAATGCCCCTCGGTCATATTTCATACAGGGGTCAAGATCCGACTGACGCAGCCGATATCCCTTTATAAGATTTATTCGAACAAGCCCAGGAGTCATCGATGGCCGGCATTCTCGATACAGTAGATCAGCGAACCCAACTGGTGGGTGAGAATCGCCTGGAAATTCTCATGTTTCGCCTGGCGGGGCGACAGTTGTTCGCCATTAACGTATTCAAGGTCCAGGAAGTGCTGCAACTGCCGAAACTGACGTTGATGCCACAGCGCCACCCATTTGTATGTGGCGTGGTCAATCTGCGGGGCCAGACGCTGCCGGTGATCGATCTGTCCCAGGCCATCGGCATGCGTCCGCTGGTGCCGGGGGCCAACAGCACCATCATCGTCACCGAATACAACCGTTCGGTTCAGGCATTCCTGGTGGGTGGTGTGGACCGCATTGTCAACATGAACTGGGAAGCCATCCTGCCGCCTCCGACCAGCGCCGGTCGCGAGCACTACCTGACCGCCATCAGCAAGGTGGACGATCAGTTGGTGGAAATCATCGACGTGGAAAAAGTCCTGGCCGAAATCGTGCCATATAACGCCAAGGTCTCCCGGGACAAGCTCGAAGACCCGGTGCTGGAGCGTGCCCGCGGGCGTGAAGTGCTGCTGGTGGACGACTCCAACGTTGCGCTCTCCCAACTGCGCGACACCCTGGGGCAATTGGGTGTGAAAATGCACATCGCCAGTGATGGTTTGAAAGCCCTGAACATGCTCAAGGCCTGGGCCGATACCGGCGAGGTGATGACCGACAAACTGTTGATGATCTTCACCGACGCGGAAATGCCCGAAATGGACGGCTACCGCCTGACCACCGAAATTCGCAACGACCCGCGTCTGCGTGGGCTCTATGTGGTACTGCACACCTCGCTGTCGGGCAGCTTCAACGATTCGATGGTCAAGAAGGTCGGTTGCGACAATTTCCTCTCCAAATTCCAACCGGACAAACTGGTCGATGTGGTACGTCAGCGGTTGATGCTCGACTGAGGCTGATGGTGGTTTGCTTCAATGGCCGGCTCGTATAAGGTGGCATTTTTTCGCCACCAGGGAAGTTGACCATGTTGCGGCTGAGTGCGCTGTATCGCTATCCGTTGAAGTCCGGCAAGGGCCAGGCCCTGCAAGGGATTGGCCTGGATAAGCTCGGGTTGGACGGTGACCGGCGCTGGATGCTGGTGGATGAGGGCACCGGTCGCTTCCTGACCCAGCGCGCCGTGGCGAAGATGAGCCAGCTCTCGGCATTGTGGAACGAAACGGGCGGCCTGACGCTCAGCGCCCCAGGCCACGGTACCATCGACGTGCCGCTACCGCCGGCCGTTGAAGAACAGCGGCGCGGGGTGATCATCTGGCGCGACACCTTGCGCGTGCCGGATGCCGGTGACGAGGCGGCTGCCTGGGTCAGCGAATTCATCGGCAACCCCACCCGCTTGGTGCATGTGCCGGTCGAGCTGGCGCGTACCACCGCCGCCGGTTATGGCAAGGATGACGACAAGGTCGCCTTCGCCGATGGCTTTCCATTGCTGCTGATCGGCCAGTCCTCTTTGCAGGACCTGTCCAGTCGAGTAGGGCGCTCGCTGGAAATGCTGCGCTTTCGTCCCAACCTGGTGGTCGAAGGCAGCGAAGCATTTGCCGAGGACGGCTGGAAGCGTATTCGTATCGGCGATGTGGAGTTCCGGCTGGTCAAGCCCTGCTCGCGCTGCATCATGACCACGGTCGATCCGCAAACTGGCGAGCGTGATCCGAACCGCGAACCCTTCGCGACGCTGCAGCAGTATCGTTCGACACCGGACGGTGCGATGTTTGGCCAGAACCTGGTCAATGACAGCAATGGTCGACTTGAAGTCGGCATGCCGGTAGAAGTGCTCGAATAAGAGACCCTTGAATAAAAATGCCCGTGTCGTTGGACACGGGCATTTTTATTTTCACACAACAGCTCTTGGTCCCGCTGGGCTGCGCAGCAGCCCCTATATCTCAGGCTCAGCCGCGGTATTCACACAGGTAGGCGGTGTCGACGGCGACCTTGAGCTGGAACTTGCTGTTGGCCGGTACATTGAATTGGCTGCCAGCCTGGAAGGTTTCCCAATCAGTGCTGTCAGGCAGTTTCACGGTCAGGGCGCCGGAGACGACGTGCATGATTTCCCGCTGGGCCGTACCGAATTCGTATTCGCCCGGGGCCATGACGCCGATGGTCGCAGGGCCTTCGGCGGTGCCAAAAGCGATCGACTTGACGGTGCCGTCGAAGTACTCGTTGACTTTAAACATGGGCGATTCCTCGAAAAAGGGGCTGAAAAGGGCCGGCCAGTATGCACAAGGCTTCAACATTCGTCATCTGCCGCACCTGCGGCTCACCCTGGAAGCACCAAGGGCAGCAACCGCGCCGTATTGCGCGCATCCTCCAGGGCTCGGTGCTGCTGACCACAAAATTGCAACCCGGCCAGTTGCAGCGCGCCATTGAGACCCAGCGGTCGTTCCAGGCGACGGGCCTTGGCGAAACGCTGTTTGAGGTTCATGTGCGGTATTTGGCCAAGGACACTTTGTAACTGCTGATGTTGCCATTCCTGAAGCAATTGCTTGCGGTCGTAGTCGCCCCAACTGACCCAGCTTTCCAGGTTTGAGTGATACGGCGCCAACCAGCGCTCGAACACGGGCCAGACTTCAGTCAGGGGCGCGGCACCGTCGATGTTGGCCTGGGTGATGTGGGTCAACTCGCGACAGAAAGATGTAAGCAGTGGTCGCCTCAAGGGCCGCACGAAACGCTGGAAATGATCCACCTCGCGACCGTCGCGGTTCACCAGCGAGGCGCCGATTTCGATAATTTCCATTTCGGTTACTGGCCAACCACCTTCATCGGTAGTGGCCTCCAGATCAATCACCAGCCAGTGAGGCATTGCAAGGTTCCCGGTATCGGCGCGCTGATGGATTTGAGCGTAGTCAAACCCGGCGCATCCGCCTAGTGCCCTGTTTCGACCCGCAACAAAACCTGGCGGTTTTTCACCTGGTCGCCTGGCTTGACCTGTAATTGCCTGACGATCCCGTCGATGCCTGCCTTGAGTGGGTGCTCCATTTTCATCGCCTCCAGCACTATCAGCAGTTGGCCCTGGCGTACCGGACTGCCTTCGCTGGCCAGCAGCTCGACAATGACGCCGTCCATGGGCGCCTTGAGCGTGCCATCACTGGTACTGGCCGTGGGGATGCTGGCGGCCTGGGTCCGGTCTTGCAGGTGCAGGCAGCCGGGGCGAGTGAACAGCCATAGGTCGTTGCCGTCGAGGCGCCAGGTATGGCGTTGGCGAAGGCCGTTGATCATCAGCGTGGCACCACATCGATCCATGTCGAGCAGCTTCAGTTCGGTCAAGCCCTCGGTGCTGCGAATGTTTAGCGTCCCGTCGATTTCGGCAGCCAGGGTCAGCGTCCAATTCCGTTCCCCCGCGCCGATCCGATAGTGCAGTGCCGTGCCGGCATTGTTGCGCCATCCGGCCAGACCGGAGGCATGTCGTGCGTGCGAGGCCTGATAAAACAGGGCCGTGGCAATAGCGAGCTGTTCGGTCGAGGGCTCGTGGGGTTGAAGGGCCGCATGACCGGCAAAATGCTGGCCGATGAACCCGTTGTCGAAGTCAGCATCAATGAACCGCGGATGCGCCAGCAACCCCGCCAGCAAACGCTGATTGCTCTGGACGCCGAGCAGCACGCAATCCTCCACTGCTCGCAGCAGTTTGCGTCGGGCCTCTTCGCGGGTGGCACCATGGGCGATGAGTTTACCCAGCAGTGGGTCGTAGAACGGCGTAATGGCCTGGCCTTCCAGCAAGCCATGGTCGATTCGCACGCCGTCGCGGGGGGACGGTTGCCAGCCGATCAGCCGCCCGGTCTGAGGCAGGAAGTCCGCGGCCGGGTCTTCTGCACAAAGCCGAACTTCCATGGCATGGCCGTTGAGCACGAGGTGCTCCTGGCGCAGGGGTAATGGCAGGCCGGCGGCGACCTCCAGTTGCCAGGCCACCAGGTCCAGGCCGGTGACGAGTTCGGTCACCGGGTGTTCGACCTGCAGGCGCGTGTTCATCTCGAGGAAATAAAACCGGCCGTCCGGGGTGAGCAGAAACTCCACGGTCCCGGCACCGACGTAACTGACCGTGCGGGCTGCCTTGAGCGCCATGTCACCCATGGCCTGGCGCAGCTCGGCGGTCATGATTGGGCAGGGCGCTTCCTCGATGATTTTCTGGTGGCGCCGCTGGATCGAGCAGTCGCGCTCGCCCAGATGGATGAGCTGGCCATGGTGGTCGCCGAAAATCTGTACCTCCACGTGCCGCGGATTGATCAAGGCCTGTTCGAGAATCAGTTCGTCGTTGCCGAAGCCGTGCAATGCTTCGGAGCGCGCGGTGCGCAACTGTTCCAGCAGATCCTCGGCCCGCGATACCAGACGCATGCCACGGCCCCCGCCGCCGGCGCTGGCCTTGATCATCAGCGGGTAGCCGATGCGCGCGGCTTCGCGGCGCAGGGTGTCATCGTCCTGGGCGGCACCTTGGTAACCGGCGATGCAGGGGACGCCGGCTTTGATCATGGCGATTTTCGAGCGACGCTTGCTGCCCATCAGGTCAATGGCCTCGGGGCTTGGCCCGATGAACACCAGACCGGCTTCGGCGCAGGCCTTGGCGAAAACGGCGTTTTCCGACAGGAAGCCGTAGCCGGGGTGGATGGCATCAGCGCCGCTGCGCCGGGCCGCATCGAGAATGGCCGACAGGTTGAGGTAGGACTGCTGCACCGCCGCCGGGCCGATCAACACGGCTTCGTCGGCCATGCGCACATGCAGCGCGTCGGCATCGGCCGCGCTGAATACCGCCACCGTGCGATAACCCAGGGCCTGGGCGGTGCGCTGGATCCGGCAGGCGATTTCGCCGCGGTTGGCGATGAGGATTTTGCTGAAGGTGGGCATGGGGTCGCTCCTGGGTTTTGCGGTGGCTGTCAGGGCCTCATCGCGAGCAAGCTCGCTCCCACATTGACTGCGTCCACCGTCCAGTGTGGGAGCGAGCTTGCTCGCGATAGCGGCCAGTCAGGCAAGAAACTCACTTGTTCTTCCCCGGCAAAATCCCCATGAGTTTGCAGATGATGCCCAGCATGATCTCGTCCGCACCGGCGCCGATGGACACCAGGCGCACATCGCGATAGGCCCGTGCCACCGGGTTGTCCCACATGAACCCCATGCCGCCCCAGTATTGCAGGCAACTGTCGGTGACTTCCCGAGCCAGGCGCCCGGCCTTGAGCTTGGCCATCGACGCCAGTCGCGTGACGTCCTGGTCGTTGATGTACTGTTCGGTGGCCTGGTAGACCAGCGCCCGCAGGCACTCGATTTCACTGGCCAGTTCCGCCAGGCGAAAGTGAATCACCTGGTTATCGATCAGGGCGGTGCCGAAGGTCTGGCGTTCCTTGCAGTACTCGATGGTGCGGTCGATGCAATGCTCCAGGCCCTTGATCATGTTCGCCGCGCCGAACAAACGTTCTTCCTGGAACTGCAGCATCTGCATCATGAACCCGGCGCCTTCCTGGCCAATGCGGTTGCGTTGCGGCACCCGCACGTCATCGAAGAACACCTGGGCGGTTTCCGAGCTACGCATGCCGAGTTTGTCCAGGCGCGCGCCAAGGCTGATGCCGGGGCTGTGCATCGGCACCACGATCAGCGATTTGTTGACGTGCGGCTTGTCCTCCGAGGTATTGGCCAGCAGGCAAATGAAATCGGCGCTCGGTGCGTTGGTGATCCACATCTTGCTGCCGTTGATGACGTAGTCGTCGCCGTCCTTGCGGGCCGTGGTCTTGAGCCCGGCGACGTCTGAGCCGGCGCCGACTTCCGAGACGCCGATGCAGCCCACCTGCTCGCCGCGAATGGCCGGACGCAGGAATTCTTCCCGCAACTCATCGGAGCCAAAGCGCGCCAGGGCCGGGGTGCACATGTCGGTTTGCACGCCGATGGACATTGGCACTCCGCCGCAATGGATGGTGCCAAACTCCTCGGCCGCCACGATCGAATAGCTGTAGTCCAGGCCCATGCCGCCAAATTGTTCCGGCTTGGAAATGCCCAGCAACCCCAGCCCGCCGGCCTTGCGGAAAATCTTGTGGATGGGGAAACGCCCGGCCTTCTCCCATTCCTCGACGTTAGGGTTGATGTCGTGGTCGACGAACTGGCGAACGGTACGCCGCAGTGCTTCGTGTTCCTGGGTGAAGATCATGTTCAGTGTTCTCCTGTGAGCCGTGGAGCGTCCTCAGAAACGGGCCACGCCGAAGCTGTTGGGTTGCAGCGGCCGGACCTCGGCCTCGTGACAGATGTCCAGCAGATAGCCCACCAGCGTGCGGGTTTCTCGCGGATCGATCAGTCCGTCGTCCCACAGGTTGGCGCTGCCATAGAGGGCGCTGGACTGGCTGTCGATTTTCTGTGCGGTGGTGTGCTCCAGCAGGTCCAGCATCTTCGGGTCGGGGGTCAGGCCACTCTTGAGCTGTGTGGCCTCGGTGACGATGCGCAAGACCTTGCCGGCCTGGGCGCCGCCCATCACCGCCGTGTGGCTGTTGGGCCAGGCGAAGATGAAGCGCGGGTCCAGCCCACGACCGCACATGGCGTAGTTGCCGGCGCCGTAGGAGCCGCCCACCACGACGGTCAGCTTGGGTACACGGGCGTTGGCCACGGCCTGGATCATCTTGGCTCCATGCTTGATCACGCCTTGGCGTTCCGCCTCGGTGCCGACCATGAACCCGGTGGTGTTGTGCAAGAACAGCAGCGGCGTGCGGCTCTGGTCGCACAACTGGATGAACTGCGCGGCCTTGCTGGCGCCCTTGGGCGTGATCGGGCCGTTGTTGCCGATCAGGCCGCAGGCATGGCCGCGAATGTGCAAGTGGCCGCAAATCGTCTGCGTGTCGAACCCACTCTTGAATGCCAGGAAGTTCGAGCCATCGGCGATGCGGGCAATGATTTCTTGCACGTCGTAGGGTTTCTTCGGATCGTCCGGGATCAGCCCCAATAATTCGTCGGCGGGGTAGAGCGGCTCTGTCCAGCTGCGTTGTGGCAGCGGCGGCAGTTGCGCGTTCCAGGGCAGCAGGCTGACGATTTCCCGGGCCAGGCGCACACCGTCGGCGTCGTTTTCCGCCAGGTATTCGGCGGTGCCCGCCACCTGCGCGTGCATCTGCGCGCCGCCCAATTCCTCTTCGCTGGCGACTTCGCCGGTGGCGGCCTTGAGCAACGGTGGTCCGGCCAGAAACAGCCGCGCCTTGTCGCGCACCACCACCACGTAATCCGACAGGCCCGGCTGATAAGCGCCGCCGGCGGTGGCTGAGCCATGCACCACGGTGATCTGCGGCAGGCCCATGGCCGACATCCGCGCCTGATTGGCGAAGCTGCGCGCTCCTTCGACGAAAATCTGCGCGGCATAATTGAGATTGGCGCCGCCGCTCTCGGCCAGGGTGATGACCGGCAGTTTGTTCTCCATGGCGATCTGTTGCAGGCGCAGGGTCTTGTGCAGGCCGCTGGGGGAAATCGTCCCGCCCTTGATCGCGCTGTTGTTCGCCACCACCAGTACCCGCACCCCGGACACGTAGCCAATTCCCGCGATCAGGCCGCCGCCGGCCTGGCTGCCATCCTTGTCGTCATGCAGTTTGTAGCCGGCCAGGCTCGCCAGTTCGAGGAACGGTGCGCCGGGGTCCAGCAGCAGGTTCAGGCGCTGGCGCGGCAGCAATTGGCCGCGCTGGTCGAATTTAGCCTGGGCCTGGGCGGCTTCGACCAACACGGCCTGTTCGAGTTGGCGCAGGTGTTCGACACCCGCCAGCATCGCCGCGTGATTGCGGGCGTAGTCGGCGCTGTGTGGGTCAAGCTGCGATTCGATCACTGGCATGAGGATTCCTCTTGCTCGAACGGATTAGCGCTACCCCTGTGGCGAGGGGATTTATCCCCGCTGGCTGCGCAGCAGCCCCTAAGCAGTTGATTCAATTTGCCTGACACACCAGATCGCAGGCATTTAGGGCCGCGACCGTCTCCTAGTTGAGCTGATCAGCGATGCTTTGCGGCACCGGTATCTGGATCTCCAGCAACTGCTGGGCGAACGCCTTGCCTTGGGGATCGATGCGCAGGCTCGCGACACCCCCGCCGCCGAGGGCGTTTTCCAGCAGGAAATTCAGGCTATGGGTGCCCGGCAAATACCAGCGTTCGACGCGGCCCAGTAGTGGGTCGAGCACGTGGCTCATCCAGTCGACCATCACCTCCGGCGTCAGCGCCTCGGCGATCCATGGCAAGTATTCGGGCTCTCGGGCGATCACGCCTATATTGCTGTGATTACCCTTGTCGCCGGAGCGTGCCACCGCCAGTTTGACCAGCGGCACACTGGCATCGGCCCGACCTTGGGGCTTGGGCAGATCCGGGGCGCCCGGTAAATCGGCGGTCTCCAGCGGCTCGATGGCGGGCAGGGCGCAAGGATGGTGCTGGCCATCGAGTTCGATATCGAGCCGACAGGCGGTTTTGTCGATCAGGAACGAGAACAGGCGGATCAGCGGCGACACCGTTGGCCGGCCGCCGACCAAACCGGTCAACCCCGGTGCCATGCCAGTGGCGGCCTGGGCGATCTCCTTGGAAAACAGCACCAGCGCCGCTCTCTGCGGGTGTCGCACGGCGATTTTGATCAGCACCTCGCGGCTGTCCTGGCGCCGACCGTGCTGGCCGTAAGTGGCTTCGCTGCCCAGCAGTTCGATGTTCACCTCGCTGAAGGGCGCCCAGCCGCGTTGGCTGAACATTTGCGAGGTCCTGTTGATGATCGCTTGGCTGACCCGTTCGGCCTTGGCCACGGCATCGATGCCCGCGATCAGGCAGGTAGCCGTGCAGCGAAAGCCATCCAGCCAGGTGGCACAGACCTTGTATTGATCGCTGGGCGGCAAGCCCTTGGCGCCGTGGACGCGCACCGTGTGCTTGCCTTGCTGGATCAACTTGACCTGGCTGAAGTCACAGGTCACGTCGGGCAAGAGGTAGCTTTGCGGGTTGCCGATTTCGTACAGCAATTGCTCGCCGACGGTCAGTGGCGTGACCAGCCCGCCGGTGCCTTCGGCTTTGGTGACAATGAACTGGCCGTCGGCGCTGACTTCAATGATGGGGAAGCCGATGTGCTCGTAATCCGCGACTTCCCGCCAGTCGGTGAAATTGCCGCCGGTGCACTGGGCGCCGCACTCGATCAGGTGGCCGGCCAGGGCGGCCTGGGCCAGTTTGTCGTAGTCGTGCCAGGCCCAGCCGAACGCGTGCACCAAGGCGGCGCTGACCACGGCGCTGTCCACCACGCGCCCGGTGATCACGATATCGGCCCCCAGACGCAGGGCTTCGACAATGCCGGGCGCGCCGAGGTAGGCGTTGGTGGACACGCAGGCGGGCGGTAGGGGCTCGCCGCTGAACATCTCGCGGATGCCTTGGCTGGCGAGTTGTTGGAAGTGCGGTTGCAGGTCATCGCCCAGCAGCACGGCGATCTTCAAGGGTACGCCAGCCTGATCGCAGGCGGCTTGCAGCGCCGCGGCGCAGGCTTGCGGATTGACCCCGCCGGCGTTGCTGATGACGCGGATCCGGCCGTCATGCAGGCGCTGGAGCAGTGGCGTAAGTACCTCGACGAAGTCCGTGGCATAGCCGCCCAAAGGGTTCTTCATGCGCGCTGCGGCCATGATCGACATCGTGACCTCGGCCAGATAGTCGAACACCAGGTAATCCAGCGCCGCGGCTTCGACCAGTTGCGCCGCAGCGCTGCAGGTATCGCCCCAGAAGGCGCTGGCGCAGCCGATTCGGATCGTTTTTGGCATGGAGTTCCCTCCCACAAACGAGGTTCGAGACTACCAAGCAAGCGCTTGGTCTGTAAACGACCGTTGGTTCTTCTTCCCGAGCGCTTGCTAGGTTGTTCCGACCAGCTTAAATTGCCCGCGTCACCCCGCCGCTTTGGTGCAGTGGCTGCACGTTGATTGATCGACTGTAGGAGAGAACGGGTGGACGAGCAAAAAGCCCTGAGCGTGATGCGTGAGCTGGTCGATCACGGGCAACTGACCGACCCGGACAGCGCTCGTGGCAAGCTGCTCCAGAGCGCCGCTCACCTGTTTCGCAACAACGGCTTCGAGCGCACCACGGTGCGCGACCTGGCGAGCGCCGTGGGTATTCAGTCGGGCAGCATCTTTCATCACTTCAAAAGCAAGGACGACATCCTGCGGGCGGTGATGGAAGAAACCATCCGCTACAACACCGCATTGATGCGCGCGGCCCTGGCCGAGGCGGGCAGTGTGCGCGAGCGCGTGCTGGCGCTGATCCGCTGTGAATTGCAGTCGATCATGGGCGGCAGCGGCGAGGCGATGGCGGTGCTGGTCTATGAGTGGCGCTCGTTATCCCAGGAAGGCCAAGGGCAAGTGCTGGCTTTGCGTGATATTTATGAGCGCTTGTGGCTTGAGGTCTTGGGCCAGGCCAAGGAGGCCGGGTATATTCGCGGGGACGTGTTCATTACCCGGCGCTTCCTCACGGGCGCGTTGTCCTGGACCACCACCTGGTTTCGCGCCGAAGGCAGCCTGAGCCTCGATGAGTTGGCCGAACAAGCCTTGATCCTGGTGCTTGAAGAAAAACGATGATCCAGCGGCGTCTTTTAGGGGCCGCGCTGGCTAAGCGGCTGAAACCGCCTAGCTTGATGGTATTGACGGGTACTTTTGGGGAGTGGGTTATCTTGACGTTTTCACAGATGGGGATGACCTCGCGTATCGTCTTGGCCGCACTGGCCATGTTCCTGACGTTGCCGGCCAGCGCGGCGCAATTGGTCCGGATCGGCGCCGCTCATTTTCCGCCCTACACCGTTCGCCCCGAGAACGGTGCCGACACCGGCCTGCTGCCGCAAATGGTGGAAGCCTTGAATCGATCGCAAACCGACTACCAGTTCGTGCTGGTACCGACTTCGATTCCGCGCCGTTTCAATGATTTCAAGCAAGGCCGGGTCGATATGGCGATTTTCGAGAATCCGGAATGGGGCTGGCAGGATGTGCCTCATACCTCGGTAGACATGGGCCTGGAAGACGCGGAAATCTTTGTCACCCAGCGCCAGCCGGATCGTCAGCAAGACTATTTCACGGATCTGAGGGGCAAGCGCCTGGCGCTGTTCAGCGGCTACCACTACGCCTTTGCCCAATTCAATGCCGACCCCAAGTACCTGGCCGGGCAATACAACGCCACGCTGACCTATTCCCATGACAGCAACCTGCTGATGGTGCTGCGCGGGCGTGCGGATATTGCGCTGGTTACCCGTTCGTACCTCAGCGACTACGTGTTGCGCAATCCCGAAGTCGGCCCGCAGTTGCTGGTATCCGAACGGATCGATCAGATTTACCACCATTACGCGCTGATCCGGCCGCAGGCGCCGATCTCCGCCGAAGCGTTTGGACAGTTGCTGCAAAAACTCCGGGACAACGGTCAGTTGCTGGCGATTTTCAAACCCTATCAAATTGACCTGGTACCGGCGCACGCCCATTGAGGGCGGCACTAAATTTCCCTTCCTGGCTCACGTCACACGTTGACTACCGACGAATACGTGAGCCCCTTCATGTCCAACCTCAATCACCCGACGACGCTGCCCTTGCCTGGGGGGCGTCGCCTCGGCGCCGATGAAACCGAACGTCACCTGAGCCTGATGCTTGAAGGCGCGCCGCTGATCCGGCTGCGCCTGGAGCGTGGTCCCGAGCTGCATGTGCATTTGCAGGACATCCACGATCGCCCCGTCGGACCGGCGTTATGGGCGGCCTGCTATTGGCTGTTTGCCCGCGATGGCAGCTGTCAGCGCCTGACCTGGCACCTCGACGAACGTCCCGGCGAAGCCTTGCTCAGCGGCCTGCTGACGGGCTCGGAGCGTGCCGGCGAATACGTCTGCGAGCGCACGATGTTCTGGCAATTGCCGCAACCGTGGCTGGGAGAGTCATTCAGCGGCAGTTATCCGCAACAGATGATCATCACCGACGGCAAGCGCCATCCGCGTCGGCCCATGAAACCGCGCGGGGAAGTGTATCGGCGCTTCGATGCACGGTTGGGGGCCTGGGTATCCTTACGCACCTTGGAAATCGAGCAGGACCTGACGCGTTTCAATCGCTGGCAGAACAGCCCGCGGGTGGCGAGTTTCTGGCAGGAGGAAGGCAGCCTGGAACAGCATCGCGAGTATTTGAGCAAGCTGCAGAGCGATCCCCGGGTCTTGACCTTGATCGGTTGCTTCGACGACCAACCATTTGCCTATTTCGAAGCCTATTGGGCCAAGGAAGATCGAATCGCGCCGTTCTATGACGCTGAGAACTACGATCGCGGCATTCACATGCTGGTGGGTGAAGAACAGCACCGGGGCCCGCACAAGGTGGCGAGCTGGCTGTCGGCGCTGGTGCATTACCTGTTTCTCGATGACCCGCGTACCCAGCGCGTGGTGGCCGAGCCTCGGGCCGATAACGCGCGGATGATCGGTCATCTGCACAACCAGTGTTTCCATTGTGCAAAGGAGTTCGATTTCCCTCACAAACGGGCGGCGCTGATGATTCTGGGGCGGGAGCGGTTTTTTGATCGGTGTGGGTTGATGTGAGGGCAGGGGGCGGTCATCAGGCCGCCATCGCGCGCAAGCTCGTTCCCACAATGGATTTGGGTGTTCACCCCCCCTGTGGGTGCGAGCTTGCTCGCGCTGGGACCAACCAAACCACCAAGCCATCGCAAAATCAGCGCCGGGCGAAGGTATCCCCACGCACCCCCGATACCTTGCGGCAATGCACCAGGGCGTCGCGGATCATGAAGTTCACCAGGGTCGGCGAGACCCCCAGTTCCTTGGCGATGTCCTTCTGCGGCACGCCGTGCAGGCGGTACATCTCGAAAGCGTAGCGGGTGCGGCTGGGCAATTCGGTCAGCGCGTCGGCGATGTGTTCCAGCGTGGAAAAGTTGATGTGTGACGTTTCTGGCGAAGCACCCTGGATCACCACGTTCAACCCTTCCTCTTCCGGCCCCGAGTATTTCTGTTCCAGCGCCTGCTTGCGGTAATGGTCGATGGCCAGGTTGCGCACGATCTGGAACAGATAGCTGAGCTGAGCCTTGAACGAGGAGGTGATCTGCGGCGCCGATTGCAGCCGGAAAAACGCGTCCTGCACTACGTCTTCCGCGCGGGACCGGCAGCCGGTGATGCGCGCCGCGATCTTGACCAGGATCATTCGATTGTCGACGAATGCCTGAAGTAACGGTGAGTCGCACCTGCTTGTGGATACTTGTTCCGTCATGGAATTCACCTTGCTGCAAAAAGTTAGCAGGGCGGCCGGATTGCCGGACGCGTCCTACATATCGAGCGACAAATTAGGCTGAATGATAATGATTGTCAATTGAGAAGAAGAATTATTGATGCGCCAAAGTCCAGCATGAGAGGCGCGGCCCATTGCCGCGGGCCGTGGCCGTCAAACGCTTGGGTGCGGGAGGTTGCCGACTAATTATTTGCCGGTGTTATCCGTTCCCATGGGTGACCACTTGCAAGCCGAATTTCAGGCAGGAAACCCCATGACCGACGCGTTCGAACTCCCCAGCACCCTGGCCCATGCCCTCCAGCGCCGCGCCGCGTTGACGCCGGATCGGGTGGCCTTGCGCTTCCTTACCGACACTGCGGAGCGGGGCGTGGTGTTGAGTTATCGCGAATTGGACCTGCGTGCCCGGACCATTGCCGCCGCCTTGCAGGCCGAAGCGGCATTTGGCGAGCGTGCCGTGCTGCTGTTCCCCAGCGGCCCGGATTATGTCGCGGCGTTCTTTGGCTGCCTCTACGCTGGGGTGATTGCCGTACCGGCCTATCCACCGGAGTCCACCCGTCGCCATCATCAGGAGCGCCTGCTGTCGATCATTGCCGACGCCGAACCGCGCCTGTTGCTCACCAGCAGCGATCTGCGCGAGCCGTTGCAAGCCATCGAATCGGCACCGCCGGTGTTGTGCGTCGACACCCTCGACCCGGCCATTGCCGGGCAATGGCTGGCGCCGACCCTGCAGGACGATGACATCGCCTTCCTGCAATACACCTCCGGTTCCACCGCATTGCCCAAGGGCGTGCAGGTCAGCCACGGCAACCTGGTGGCCAACGAATCGTTGATTCGTCACGGTTTCGGCATTGATGTGAACCCCGACGACGTCATCGTCAGTTGGCTGCCGCTGTACCACGACATGGGTCTGATCGGTGGCTTGCTGCAGCCGGTCTTCAGCGGCGTACCCTGCGTGTTGATGTCGCCGGCGTACTTCCTCGCCCGGCCACTGCGTTGGCTCGAAGCGATCAGCGAGTACGGCGGCACCATCAGCGGCGGCCCGGACTTCGCCTATCGGCTGTGCAGCGAACGGGTCAGCGATTCAGCCCTCCAGCGTCTGGACCTGAGTGGTTGGCGCGTGGCTTATTCCGGCTCCGAGCCGATCCGCCTCGACACCCTGGAGCGTTTCGCCGACAAGTTTGCCCCGTGCGGCTTCACACCAGACAATTTCATGGCCTCCTATGGCCTGGCTGAAGCGACCCTGTTCGTCGCCGGTACGCCGCGCCGCCACGGTATAACTTCGCTACGGCTGGATGACGCGGCACTGGCGCAAAACCGCGCCGAGCCGGGGCAGGGCTGCGCGGTGATGAGTTGCGGTGTCAGCCAGCCCGGGCACGCGGTGCTAATCGTCGAGCCGACTACGTTGCAGCCATTGGCCGACAATCAAGTGGGCGAACTCTGGGCCAGCGGGCCAAGCATCGCCCATGGCTACTGGCGCAACCCCGAAGCCAGCGCCAAGACCTTTGTCCAGCATGACGGCAGCACTTGGCTGCGCACCGGCGACCTGGCGTTCCGGCGGGACGGCGAGCTGTTCGTCACTGGTCGCCTGAAGGACTTGTTGATCGTGCGCGGTCATAATCTCTATCCCCAGGACATCGAACAAACCGTCGAGCGTGAAGTAGACGTTGTGCGCAAGGGCCGGGTGGCGGCGTTCGCGGTCAACGACGGCGGTGAAGAAGGCATTGGCATCGCAGCGGAAATCAGCCGCAGCGTGCAGAAGATCCTGCCGCCCGAGGCCTTGATCAACGCCATTCGCCAGGCCGTGGCCGAAGCCTGCCAGCAGGCGCCGAGCGTAGTGGCGCTGCTCAACCCCGGCGCGTTGCCCAAGACCTCCAGCGGCAAGTTGCAGCGCTCGGCTTGCCGCACCCGGCTGGCGGATGGCAGCCTCGACAGTTATGCGCTGTTCCCGTTCGCCGACGTTGAAGGGGCCCGTAAAGCGACCCCGTCTTCGCCGTTGCAAGCGCTGATCGGTCAGGTCTGGTGCGAGCAATTGCAGGTCCAACAGGTCCAGGCTGACGATCACTTTTTCCTGCTGGGCGGCAACTCTATCGCCGCCACCCAAGTGATCGCGCGCCTGCGGGAAGCCCTGGGCCTGGAGCTCAACCTGCGTCTGTTGTTCGAAGCCCCGACCCTGGCCGAATTTGCCGCCGCGGTGGCGAACCAACAGCAGGATGGCGGTCAGGCCCAGGGCGCGATCAGCCTCTTGCCGCGCCACGAAGCCTTGCCGCAATCCCTGGCCCAGAATCGTTTGTGGATTACCTGGCAGCTCGATCCGACGAGCCATGCCTACAACATTCCCGGCGCCTTGCACCTGCGTGGCGAGCTGGACGAAGCGGCCTTGCGCGCCAGTTTCCAGCAGCTGATCGAGCGCCACGAATCCCTGCGTACGCGCTTTCTGGAACGTGAAGGTGTGGCCCTGCAACAGGTCGACCCGGCTGGCGAGTTCAAGCTGCAAGTGATCGACCTGCGCGATGTACCGGCCGACCAGCGTGAAGCCCGGGCGCGGCAGGTTCGGGAAGATGAAGCGGCCATACCGTTCGATCTGGAAAAGGGGCCATTGCTGCGGGTCAGCGTGTTGCGCCTCGATGACGACGACCAGCAGTTGCTGGTGACGCTGCACCACATCATCGCCGACGGCTGGTCGATGAACCTGCTGATCGATGAGTTTTCCCGGTTGTACGCCGCAGCCTGCCAAGGGCAGCTCGCCGTGCTGGCGCCCTTGCCGTTGCAGTACGCCGACTACGGCAGTTGGCAGCGCCAGTGGCTGGCCCAGGGGGAGGCCGGGCGTCAGCTGACGTATTGGAAACAGCAGCTGGGTGACGACCATCCAACCCTGGCGCTGAGCACGGATCATCCCCGTAGCGCGCAACACCTGCGCAGCGCCGCGCGGCATAGCTTGCGCTTGGACAAGGGGTTGGGCGATGCCTTGCGCCAAGTGGCCCAGGCCCATGAGGCCACCCCGTTCATGCTGTTGCTGGCAGCTTTCCAGGCGCTGTTGCAACGTTACACCGGCCAGTCCGACATTCGCATTGGCGTGCCCAACGCCAACCGTCCGCGCCTGGAAACCCAGGGGCTGATCGGCTTTTTCATCAACACCCAGGTGCTGCGCGGGCAGGTCGATTCGCGCCAGCCGTTCGCCGCGCTGCTGGCCCAGGCCCGGGAAGCCACGCTCGGTGCCCAGGCCCATCAGGACCTGCCGTTCGAACAACTGCTCGAAGCGTTTCCCGAGGCGCGTGAGCAAGGCCTGTTCCAGGTGATGTTCAACCACCAGCAGCGTGACCTGGGCGCCTTGCGCCGCTTGCCGGGGCTATTGGCCGAAGAGTTGCCGTGGCACAGCCGCGAAGCCAAGTTCGACCTGCAACTGCACAGCGAAGAGGATCGCAACGGCCGGCTGACGCTGTCGTTCGACTATGCCGACGAGCTGTTCGAAGCAGCGACCATCGCCCGGTTGGCGACGCATTACTGCAACCTGTTGCGGGCCGTCTGTGCCGATCCGCAGCAGGCCATCGGCGATGTGCCGTTGTTGAGCGTCGATGAATACACCCAACAGCAGCAGTGGGGCGCGGCCCCGTGCGCGCCGGCCTGCCAGTGGTTGCCGGAGCTGTTGAACGAGCAGGCCCGGCGTACACCGCAGCGTACCGCGTTGCAGTGGGACGATGGTCGCCTGGATTACGCCGAGCTGCACACCCAGGCCAATCGCCTGGCCCATTACCTGCGGGACAAAGGCGTCGGCCCGGACGTTTGCGTGGCGATTGCCGCCGAGCGTTCGCCGCAGTTGCTCATTGGCGTGCTGGCGATCATCAAGGCCGGCGGTGCCTACGTACCGCTGGATGCCGACTATCCGGCCGAACGCCTGGCCTACATGCTTGCCGACAGCGGCGTCGATCTGTTGCTGACGCAAACCGCGTTGCTTGAACGCTTGCCGGCCTGCGAGGGCGTCAGCGTCATCGCCATGGACGCCTTGCATTTGGAGCAATGGCCGAGCAACCCGCCGGGCCTGCACTTGCACGGCGATCACCTGGCTTACGTGATCTACACCTCCGGCTCCACCGGCCAGCCCAAAGGCGTCGGCAACACCCACGCGGCCCTGGCCGAGCGCCTGCAATGGATGCAGGCCACTTACGCGCTGGATGAAACCGACGTGCTGATGCAAAAAGCCCCGATCAGCTTCGACGTGTCGGTGTGGGAATGCTTCTGGCCGCTGATCACCGGCAGCCAATTGGTGCTGGCCGGCCCGGGTGAACACCGCGACCCGCACCGCATCGCCCAGTTGGTCCAGCAATTTGGCGTGACCACGCTGCACTTCGTACCGCCGCTGCTGAGCCTGTTTATTGACGAACCCTTGAGCGCCCACTGCACCAGCCTGCGCCGGCTATTTTCTGGCGGCGAAGCCTTGCCGGCCGAGTTGCGCAACCGGGTGCTGGCGCAGCTGCCGTCGGCGCAACTGCACAATCGCTACGGCCCGACCGAAACCGCGATCAACGTCACCCATTGGCATTGCACCGAAGCCGATGGCGAGCGTTCGCCGATTGGTCGACCGCTGGGCAATGTGCTGTGTCGGGTACTCGACAGTGAGCTCAGTCCCGTGCCGGTGGGTGTGCCAGGAGAGTTGTGCATCGGCGGCCAGGGCCTGGCCCGGGGTTATCTCGGGCGGCCGGGCTTGAGTGCCGAGCGTTTTGTCGCCGACCCGCTGGGCGCGGCGGGCGCGCGCTTGTACCGCACTGGCGACTTGGTGCGCTGGAGCGCCGATGGGGTGATCGAATACCTCGGCCGCCTCGACCAGCAGGTCAAGCTGCGTGGCTTCCGGGTCGAGCCGCAGGAAATCGAAGCGCGCCTGCTGGCTCAGGACGGTGTCGCCCAAGTGGCGGTGCTGGTGCGCGACACCTCGGCCGGCCCGCAGTTGATTGGCTATTACACCACTGCGCAGGTCACTGAAAGCGAGGATGCCCAGAGTGTTCGGCTGAAAACCGCCCTGGCCGCCGAACTGCCGGAATACATGGTGCCCGCGCAATTGCTGCGTCTGGACGCCATGCCCCTGAGCCCGAGTGGCAAGCTCGACCGCCGCGCCTTGCCCGAACCGCAATGGCTGGTGCGCGAGCATGTCGAGCCGGTCAGTGCCCTTGAGCAGCAGATCGCGGGTATCTGGCGCGATGTGCTGGGTCTTGCGCGGGTGGGCCTGCGGGATGATTTCTTCGCGTTGGGCGGCCATTCGCTACTGGCGACCCAGATCGTTTCCCGCACCCGCCAGGCTTGCGACGTCGAGCTGCCGCTGCGCACCTTGTTCGAGGCCAGTGAGCTTGGCGCGTTTGCTGAACAGGTGCGCTTGATCCAGGCCAACGGCCAGACCAACCGCCAGCCGCCCATCGAGCCGGTCGATCGTAGCCAACCGGTGCCGCTGTCCCATTCCCAGCAACGCATGTGGTTCCTTTGGCAGATGGAGCCGGACAGCCCGGCCTACAACGTCGGCGGCATGGCGCGCTTGCGCGGGGTGCTGGATGTCGGGCGTTTCGAGGCCGCGTTGCAGGCGTTGATCCTGCGCCACGAAACCCTGCGCACCACGTTCCCGAGCGTCGATGGTGTGGCCCGCCAGCAGGTGCACAGCGAGACAGGCCTGCGCATGGACTGGAAGGACTTCTCCATGCTGGCCGCCGACATTCGCCAGCAGCGAGTGCAACAACTGGCGGACAGCGAGGCCCACCAGCCCTTCGACCTGGAAACCGGGCCGCTGCTGCGAGCCTGCCTGGTCAAGACCGCCGAGCAGGAGCACTACTTTGTGCTGACCCTGCACCACATCGTCACCGAAGGCTGGGCGATGGACATTTTCGCCCGCGAGCTGAGCGCACTGTACGAAGCCTTTATCGACGACCGCGAATCACCGCTGGCACCCTTGCCGGTGCAGTATCTGGACTACAGCGTATGGCAGCGCCAATGGCTGGAATCCGGTGAGCGTCAACGGCAACTGGACTACTGGACTGGGCAACTGGGTCGTGAACACCCATTGTTGGAATTGCCCGGCGACCGCCCGCGTCCACCCGTGCAAAGCCATCGCGGCGAGCTGTTGCGTTTTGACCTCAGCGATGACCTGGCAGCCCGGGTCCGCGCCTTCAACGCGCAACAGGGCTTGACCCTGTTCATGACCATGACCGCCGCCCTGGCTGTTTTGCTTTATCGCTACAGTGGCCAGACCGACCTGCGCATCGGCGCGCCGGTGGCCAACCGCATTCGCCCGGAAAGCGAAGGGCTGATCGGTGCGTTCCTCAATACCCAGGTGCTGCGTTGCCAGCTCGACGGACAAATGTCGGTGGGCGAGTTGTTCGAGCAGGTGCGCCACACGGTGATCGAAGGCCAGTCCCACCAGGACTTGCCATTCGATCATCTGGTGGAAGCCCTGCAACCACCGCGCAGTGCCGCCTATAACCCGCTGTTCCAAGTGATGTGCAACGTGCAGCGCTGGGAGTTCCAGCAGAGCCGCATGCTGGCCGGCATGACCGTCGAATACCTGGTCAACGACGCCCGGGCGACCAAGTTCGACCTCAACCTGGAAGTCACCGACCTCGACCATCGCCTGGGTTGCTGCCTGACCTACAGCACCGACCTGTTCGACGAACCGCGCATCGCGCGCATGGCCGGGCACTGGCGCAATCTGTTGGAAGCCTTGCTGGTCGATCCGAGCCGACGGCTGAGCGAGCTGCCATTGCTGGACGCTGGCGAACAGCAACAACTGCTCGACAGCCTCGGTGTCGAACCCGGTGAACATCGCCTGGATCAATGCATTCATGAACTGTTCGACAGACAGGTCCAGGCTCGACCCGACGCGCCGGCCCTGACGTTTGCCGGGCAGACCCTGACTTATGCACAACTGAACAGCCGCGCCAATCGCCTGGCCTGGATGTTGCGCGAGCGGGGTGTCGGGCCGCAGGTGCGGGTCGGCCTGGCTCTGGAGCGTTCGCTGGAAATGGTCATCGGCCTGCTGGCGATCCTCAAGGCCGGCGGTGCCTACGTGCCGCTGGACCCGGAATATCCGTTGGACCGCCTGAGCTACATGATCGAGGACAGCGGCGTAGGCTTGCTGCTCAGCGACCGGGCGATGCTCCAGGCCCTCGGTGCGTTGCCCGCGGGTGTGGGATGCTGGTGCCTGGAAGATGATTCGGCGGCCCTGGCGCAATATCCGGATCACCCACTGCCGTTGATCAACCTGCCGCAGCACCAGGCGTACCTGATCTACACCTCCGGCTCCACCGGCAAGCCCAAGGGTGTGGTGGTGTCCCACGGTGAAATCGCCATGCATTGCCAGGCGGTGATCGAGCGCTTTGGCATGCGAGCGGACGATTGCGAGCTGCATTTCTATTCCATCAACTTTGACGCCGCCACCGAGCGCCTGCTGGTGCCGCTGCTCAGCGGTGCCCAAGTGGTGCTGCGGGCCCAGGGACAGTGGGATGCCGAGGAAATCTGCGGGCTGATTCGCCAGCATGGCGTCAACATCCTGGGTTTCACCCCCAGCTATGGCAGCCAATTGGCGCAGTGGTTGGCGACCCAAGGCCAAACCCTGCCAGTGCGCATGTGCATCACCGGCGGTGAAGCCCTGACCGGCGAGCACTTGCAACGCATTCGCGCTGGGTTCAGTCCGAGCCTGTTTTTCAACGCCTATGGTCCGACTGAAACCGTGGTCATGCCGTTGGCGAGCCTGGCCCCGGAGCAGTTGGAGACGGGCGCGGCCAGTGTGCCGATTGGCAGTGTGATTGGCGCCCGGGTCGCCTACATCCTCGATGCTGACCTGGCGCTGGTGCCGCAAGGTGCCACGGGTGAGTTGTACGTCGGTGGCGCGGGATTGGCCCAGGGTTATCACCAACGCCCGGGCATGACCGCCGAGCGTTTCGTCGCCGACCCGTTCGCCGTCGCTGGTGGACGGCTCTATCGCACTGGCGACCTGGTGCGCCAGCGTGCCGACGGTTTGGTGGAGTACCTGGGACGCATCGACCATCAGGTAAAGATCCGCGGTTTCCGCATCGAACTGGGAGAGATCGAAACCCGCCTGCTGGAGCACGATGGGGTGCGCGAGGCCGTGGTATTGGCCCTCGACATGCCGGGGGGCAAGCAACTGGCTGGCTACCTGCTGACCGACATCGCCGAACAGGACGCCGACCGACAAGCGGCCCTGCGCGAAGCACTGAAAAACCACCTCAAGGCCCAACTGCCGGACTACATGGTGCCCACGCACCTGATCCTGCTGGCGAGCATGCCGCTGACCGCCAACGGCAAGCTCGATCGCCGCGCCTTGCCGATGCCCGATCCCGGACTCAATCGCCAACACTACGTGGCGCCGAGCAATGCCCTGGAACAGACCCTGGCGACGATCTGGTGCGAAGTGCTGAACGTGGGGCAAGTGGGCCTCAACGACAACTTCTTCGAGCTGGGCGGCGATTCGATCCTGTCCATCCAGGTGGTCAGCCGCGCCCGGCAGCAGGGCATCCATTTCACCCCCCGCGACCTGTTCCAGCATCAGACCGTGCAGACCCTGGCCGCTGTTGCCAGCCACAGCCAGCAGGTGAGTGCCGAGCAGGGGCTGTTGGACGGTGAGGCCGCGCTGACGCCGATCCAGCACTGGTTCTTCGACAGCCAGATGCCCAACCGGCATCACTGGAACCAGGCATTGCTGCTGGAACCGGCCATCACCCTCGACCCTCATCTTCTGGAGCAGGCACTGCGCACGGTCTTCCAGCAGCACGATGCCTTGCGCCTGGGCTTCGACGAGCGCGCCGGCCACTGGTGCGCCGAGCACCAACCATTGTCCGAAGCGGCGCTGTTGCAGACAGTATCCGTGGCGAGTGAGCAGGCCAGTGAAAGCGTGTTCGCCGAGACGCAGCGCAGTCTGAATCTGTCAACCGGCCCGCTGCTGCGCGCGGTACTGGCGCAGATGCCCGATGGTCGGCAACGGCTGCTGATCGCCATCCATCACCTGGTGGTCGACGGTGTGTCGTGGCGGGTGTTGATGGACGATTTGCAAACCGTCTACCGCCAGATCGCCGCGGGGCAAGCTGCCCGACTGCCGGCCAAGACCAGCCCGTTGCGGGACTGGGCCGCGCGCTTGCAGGCTTACGCCGGCAGCGAATCCCTGCGCGAGGAGCTGGGTTGGTGGCAGGCTCAGTTGAAAGGCCCGCAGGTGACGCTGCCTTGCGCGCGTCCTGACGGCGGGCTTCAGGAGCGTCACGCTGAAACGGTCAGCGTGCGCCTGGACGCTGAGCGCACCCGGCAGTTGTTGCAACAAGCGCCAAGTGCCTATCGCACTCAGGTCAACGACCTGCTGCTCACGGCGTTGGCCCGGGTGCTGTGCCGCTGCAGCGGCCAGGAGTCGGCCCTGGTCCAGCTTGAAGGCCACGGCCGCGAGGCGCTGTTCGAGGACATCGACCTGACCCGCACCGTGGGCTGGTTCACCAGCGTCTACCCGCTGCGCCTGAACCCGGTGGGTGACGACTTCAGCGCGTCGATCAAGGCGATCAAGGAGCAACTGCGCGCGGTGCCCCACAAGGGCCTGGGCTATGGCGTGCTGCGCTACCTGGCTGATTCGGCCATTGGTGAGGCGCTGGCCGGTCTGCCGTCAGCGGCGATCACCTTCAACTACCTGGGCCAGCTCGACCAGACCCTGGGGCAGGATGCGCTGTTCCAGCCGCTGGATGCGCCGTTGGGCGCAATCCATGATCCCGACGCGCCGCTCCCCAATGAGCTGAGCGTCGACAGCCAGGTCAGCGGTGGCGAGCTGGTGCTGCGCTGGACCTTCAGTGCCGAGCGCCATGACCGACAAGCCATTGCCACGTTGGCCGAAGCCTACCTCGATGAGCTGCAACGCCTGATCGAACACTGCCTGACGGAGGAGGCGGGTGGGCTGACGCCTTCGGACTTCCCCCTGGCGAAGCTGACCCAGGGCCAGCTCGACAGCCTGCCAGTGCCGGCCGGGCAGATCGAAGACGTCTATCCGCTGACGCCGATGCAGGAAGGCATGCTCCTGCACACGCTGCTGGAGCCGGGCACCGGCCTGTACTACATGCAGGATCGCTACCGCATCAACAGTGAGCTCGATCCGCAGCGTTTCGCCCAGGCCTGGCAAGCGGTCATCGCCCGTCACGAAGCTTTGCGCGCCTCGTTCTGCTGGAACGTCGGTGAAGACATGCTGCAAATCATCCACAAGCCCGGTAGCACACCGGTGGATTATCTCGACTGGTCGCAAGTACCCGAAGACGCGCAGGAAGCCAAACTTCAGGCGCTGCTCAAAAACGAGCGCGAGGCCGGTTTCGATCTGCTGAACCAGGCGCCGTTTCACCTGCGGCTGATCCAGATTGGCGCGGGGCGCTACTGGTTCATGATGAGCAACCACCACATCCTGATCGATGCCTGGTGCCGTTCGTTGCTGATGGATGACTTCTTCGAGCTCTACACCGCCCTGGGCGAAAACCGCGAAGCGCAACTGGCCGTGCCGCCGCGTTATCGCGACTACATCGGCTGGTTACAGCGCCAGAGCCTGGCCGAAGCCCGGCAGTGGTGGCAGCGCAACCTGCAAGGCTTTGCGCGGACCACGCCGATCCCCAGCGACCGGCCGTTCCTGCGCGAGCACGCCGGTGACAGCGGCGGAATGATTGTCGGCGACTGTTACACCCGCCTCGATGCCCGGGACGGTGCGCGGTTGCGGGAGCTGGCCCAGGCCCATCAACTGACGGTCAACACCTTCGCCCAGGCGGCGTGGGCCCTGGTACTACGGCGAGTCAGCGGTGAGCGCGACGTGCTGTTCGGCGTCACCGTCGCCGGGCGTCCGGTGGAGTTGCCGCAGATGCAGCGCACGGTGGGGCTGTTCATCAACAGCATCGCCTTGCGGGTGCAGATGCCCGAGGACCACCAGCCATGCAGCGTGCGCCAGTGGCTCAGCGCCTTGCTCGACAGCAACATGCAACTGCGCGAGTACGAATACCTGCCGCTGGTGAGCATCCAGGAGGTCAGCGAACTGCCCAAGGGCCAGCCGTTGTTCGACAGCTTGTTCGTGTTCGAGAACGCGCCGGTGGAAGTCTCGGTGCTGGACCGCGCCCAAAGCCTCAATGCCACTTCGGACTCGGGCCGCACCCACACCAACTTCCCGTTGACGGCGGTCTGCTATCCAGGGGATGACCTGGGGCTGCACCTTTCGTATGACCAGCGTTACTTCGATGAGTCCACCGTCCAAGGCTTGCTCGGCGAGTTCAAGCGCTTGCTGCTGGCGCTGATGGAAGGTTTCCACGGTGATATGGCCGAACTGCCGCTGATTGGCGCCGAAGAGCAGGCTTTCCTGATCGACGGCTGCAACCAGAGTGAGCACGTCTATCCGCTGGAGCAGAGTTACGTCGAGCTGTTCGAGGCCCGGGTGGCGGCCCATCCGCACCGCATCGCCGTCAGTTGCCTGGACACGAGCTACAGCTATGCCGAGTTGAATGCCCGCAGCAACCGCCTCGGCCACGCCTTGATCGCTTCCGGCGTCGGGCTCGATCAGCCGGTGGCGCTGCTGGCCGAACGAGATGCGGACCTGCTGGGCATGATCATCGGCAGCTTCAAGGCCGGTGCCGGTTACCTGCCACTGGATCCGGGCCTGCCGAGCCAGCGCCTGAGCCGCATCATCGAACTGAGCCGCACGCCGCTGCTGGTTTGTTCCCAGGCCTGTCAGGCCCAGGCGCTGGCGCTGCTGGAGGAGTTCGCCTGTGCCGGGCGGCCGAAGTTGCTGGTGTGGGAAGCCATTCAGGCCAGCGCTGTGTCGCAGGAAAACCCCGGCGTCTACAGCGGGCCGGACAACCTGGCCTACGTGATCTACACCTCCGGCTCCACCGGGCTGCCCAAAGGCGTGATGGTGGAGCAGCGCGGCATGCTCAACAACCAGCTCAGCAAAGTGCCGTACCTGGCGCTGAGCGAGGCGGATGTGATCGCCCAGACCGCGTCTCAGAGTTTCGATATTTCCGTGTGGCAGTTCCTCGCCGCGCCGTTGTTCGGCGCCCGGGTCGACATCGTGCCCAACGCCATAGCCCACGACCCGCAAGGGTTGCTGGAGCATGTACAGCGCCAGGGCATCAGCGTGCTGGAAAGCGTACCGTCGCTGATCCAGGGCATGCTCGCCCAGGAGCGTATCGGCCTGGATGGCCTGCGCTGGATGCTGCCCACCGGCGAAGCAATGCCGCCGGAGCTGGCCCATCAATGGCTGTTGCGTTACCCGGACATCGGCCTGGTGAACGCCTACGGTCCGGCGGAGTGCTCGGATGACGTGGCGTTCTTCCGGGTCGACCTGGCCTCGACCCGTGGTACGTATCTGCCGATTGGCACACCCACCGACAACAACCGTTTGTACCTGCTCGACGGCGCGCTGGACCTGGTGCCGTTGGGTGCGGTGGGTGAGTTGTGCGTGGCGGGCACCGGGGTTGGGCGCGGTTATGTCAGCGATCCGTTGCGCACCGCACCGGTGTTCGTGCCCAATCCTTTCGGCGCGCCGGGGGAGCGTTTGTACCGTACCGGCGACCTGGCACGGCGGCGCAGCGACGGGGTCTTGGAGTACGTCGGGCGCATCGACCATCAGGTGAAGATTCGTGGCTACCGCATCGAATTGGGAGAGATCGAAGCGCGACTGCATGAACAACCCGAGGTGCGCGATGGAGCGGTGGGTGTGCAGGAGGGCGTCAACGGCAAACATCTGGTGGGTTACCTGGTGGCCGCCGACACGGCGCTGAACCCGAGCGAACGCCTGGAGCGTATCAAGCAGCGCCTGCGCAGCGAATTGCCGGAATACATGGTGCCGCTGCACTGGTTGTGGCTCGATCGCCTGCCCCTCAACGCCAACGGCAAACTCGACCGCAAAGCCTTGCCGGCCCTGGAGATCGGCCAGTTGCAAAGCCACGACTACCAGGCGCCTGCCAACGAACTGGAGCAGACCCTGGCGGACATCTGGGCCCAGGTGCTGAAAGTCGAGCGAGTGGGGGTGCGGGACAACTTCTTTGAACTGGGTGGTCATTCCCTGCTGGCGACGCAAATCGCCTCGCGGGTGCAAAAAGCCCTGCAACGCAACGTGCCGCTGCGGGCGATGTTCGAATGCAGCACGGTGCAGGAACTGGCCGACTACATCGATGGCTTGGCGGCCAGTGAGATCACTGAGGAGAAGGTGGATCGGTTGAATGATTTGATGGCGGAATTGGAAGGATTGTAGTTTTGCGGCGTCTATAAGGGGCCTCATCGCGAGCAGGCTCGCTCCCACAAGGGATTTGTGATCACTGCGAACCCGGTGTGGGAGCGAGCTTGCTCGCGATGGCGTCATGACTAACACCGCAAAGCCCTAGGTTGACGCCTCACCCTGTACGGCTCAGTCTTCCCAAGGCTTTCCCTCACTCAAAACAAGGAGGTCATCAATGCCCTTTTCAATTATTGACGGACAACCGCTTCATTACCTGGACCAAGGCCAGGGCCCGGTGGTGTTGCTGGGCAGCAGCTATCTGTGGGACCACACCATGTGGGCGCCGCAGATCGAGGTGTTGTCCCGGCATTATCGGGTCATTGCCCTGGATCTATGGGGCCACGGCCAGTCCGGGCAGTTGCCTGAGGGCACGGCTTCCCTGGACGACCTGGCCCGCCAGGCATTGACGTTGATGGACCGCCTGGACATCGACTGCTTCAATCTGGTCGGGCTCTCGGTCGGCGGGATGTGGGGCACGCGCCTGGCGCTGGCTGCGCCGAATCGGATCAAGTCCCTGGTGCTGATGGACACCTACGTGGGCGTCGAGCCGGAGCCGACCCGTCAGTATTATTTCTCGCTATTCGACAAGATCCAAGCCAGCGGCAGCGTTCCCGAACCATTGCTAGACATCATCGTGCCGATCTTCTTCCGGCCGGGCATCGATCCGCAGTCGGCGCTCTACCAGCAGTTCCGCGCCACGCTGGCCGCGCTGCCGGCCGACCGCCTGCGCAACAGCATCGTGCCCCTGGGGCGGATCATTTTCGGTCGGGACGACATCCTGCCACGCCTGCATGAACTGGATGCCAAGCGCACAACGGTGATGTTCGGCGACCAGGACAAACCGCGCCCACCGTCCGAGTCGCTGGAAATGGCCGAGCTGATCGGTTGCCCCCATATACTGATCCCGGAGGCGGGGCATATCTCCAACCTGGAGAACCCGGAGTTCGTGAATCGGACATTGCTGGGGTTATTGCGCAGCTGATCCACCGTCATCGCGAGCAAGCTCGCTCCCACATTGGGTCTGCGTCGATCACAAGTACCCTGTGGGAGCGAGCTTGCTCGCGATGAGTCCCATCCTTGATGGGCTCACTTCGGCCCGAGAATCTTCACCAGTTTGTCTGGCGATGGCGCGCCTTGTTGCTGTTGCAGTTCGCCTTTGTCATCCAGATAGAAAATCGCCGGGGTGGCGGACAGTTCCAGCTCGTCCATCAACTGTTGGTTGGCGTCGAGTTTGGCCTGGATGGCCGCCGGGATGTCCTTGAGGGGCTTGAGCACGCTGCCCTTGCCGGCCTTTTCATGCTCCGCCAGGGCTTTTTCCGGGTCCTTGGCGGCCAGTAAGGCGGCGGATTTACCAGGGCTGTCTTCGCGGATGATGCCGACCATGATGTGGCGTAACTGCACCTTGCCGGCCTTGACCCATGGCCGCGCCTGTTCCCAGAACATGTTGCAGTACGGGCAGTTCGGGTCACTGAACAGGTACACCGTGCGCGGTGCGTCCTGGTTGCCGTCGGCGATCCAGTTGCTCGTCTGCATCTTTGCCCAGACTTCCTTGGCCATCGGCGCATAGACCAGCTTTTGCAGCGGCTCCACGCTCAGGTCCTTGCCGTCGGCATCGTACAGGTTGCCCAGCAGGACGTGCTGGCCATCCGGCGTCAGGTACAGCGCCATGCCGCGGTTCTGGTATTGCGCCGCGTAACCGCGAAGGCCGTCCGGTGCCTCGAAGGTGCCGACGATTTTCGCGCCCTTGGCTTCGATCTTCTTGATGGCCGCAGGCAGTTCTTCGGCCTGTAGCAGCGGGGCCTGCGACAGCGTGGCGGCGACGGCCAGGGTCAGCAGGTGGCGGAGGCGGGGCATGGCGGTTTCCTTGTGGCGGGGTGGGGCGCCGTGGTCGAGCCCGGCGTTTCAAAGTTTTCCAGGGCGCGGGCCAGGCTCGCTTCCGACAGTTCGCCCAGGTGGCTGCCCAGCAGGCGGCCATCGGCGCTATAGAACAGGGTCGTCGGCAGGGCCATGGAGCCGACGGCCTGGCCGAGACGACCACTGCCATCGAACAACACGTTGTCCAGGCTCAGGCCCTGGGTGGCGAGGTAGGTGCTGACGCTTTGCATGCTTTCGGCCTGGTTGACGAACAGGAAGGTCAGGTCCGGGCGCTGTTGTTGGGCTTCTTCGAGCACCGGCATTTCCCGTCGGCAGGGCGGGCACCAGGTGGCCCAGAGGTTGATCACCAGAGGGCCGCCCTGATAATCGGTGAGTTTCACGGTTGCGCCGTCGGCGGTGCGCAAGTTGATGTCCGGCAGCCGAGTGCCTTGCTCATAAATCGTCAACGACATTGTCGCCAGCAGCCAGAACAGCAAGCCGCTGCCAACCCCGAAGCCCAGTGGCTTACGCAAAGCCGGTCGGCGCCGGGCCCAGAGCAGTGCGCCGATCACCAGCACCACGACACCCGGCCAGGCCAGGAAACCTCCGTCGCGCAGGTCGACAATCTGCCACGGGTCATCCTGGTAATGCTGCCAGTAGGCGGCGACAAAGCCGACCCGTGCCGCCAGCAGGCCGAGTAAAAACAGTACGAACAGCACCGATTCGGGGTTCTCGCCACCGCCCTTGGCCACTCGCCAGCCCACGAACGTTGCCAACGCCAGGGCGCTGATCAGCAACAGATGATTGAGGGCGATGGCAAAGGTGCCGAGGGTGAACGTCAGCATCAGCGCGCGTCCCGGGTGATATTCCAGCGCTCCAGGAACACCTTGGCACTGACTTCCCCGGTGATCCGCTGGCTGCGCCGCTCGGTACCGTCCGCGCCGACCCACAGCAGGCTTGGGGGCCCCGGTACTTGGTAACGGCTCAGCAGTTCGCGGCTGGCGGCGTTGTCGGCGGTTACATCGAGGCGCACCAGGCGCACGTCTTTCAAGGCGTCGAGCACCTCGGCGCGGCCGAATACCTGTTTTTCCATGATCTTGCAGGACACACACCAGTCGGCGTAGTAGTCCAGCAGCACCCATTGGCCCTGGGCCTTGGCGGCGTCCAGTTCCCGTTGCAGCGCGGCGGGCTCGCTGACTGTGACGAAGGCCTCGTGGGCACTCACGGGCGCGCTGCCCTCGGTACCGGCGTACACCTTCAGGGGCTGGAAGAAATCATCGCCACCGCCGGCGGCGCCGATCACCAGCAGGCTGCCCCACAGGCCAAACAGCAACGACGCGCTGCCGCAGACATAGGCGATGCGGCCGAAGCCTTCGGTCTGGCGCCAGGCGCTGTAGGCGGCAATCAACAACAGCACGCCCCACAGGCCGACCCACAACGAACCGTCGATGACCGGACGGATCATCAGCAACGCGGTGCCCAGGAACAGGAAGCCGAACACGCCTTTGAGCAGGGTCATCCAGGCACCGGGCTTGGGCAGAAAGCGATTACCCACAGTCACCAGCAGCAACAGTGGCAGGCCCATGCCGATGCCCATGGTGAACAGGATCAGCCCGCCATGCAGCGCATTGCCGCTCTGGGCGATGTACAGCAGCGCGCCGGCCAGCGGGGCGGTCATGCACGGGCCGACCAACAGGCCGGACAGGGCCCCGAGAACGCCAGCACCCAGCAGGCTGCCACCGCGCTGTTGGCGTCCGGCGTTTTCCAGGCGATCGCGCAGGGCGGCGGGCAATTGCAATTCGAAGAAACCGAACATGGGCAACGCCAGCACCACGAATACGGCTGCGAAGGTGCCCAGCAGCCATGGTTGCTGCAACAAGGCTTGCAGGTTGGCCCCCAACAGCGCGGCGAGCACGCCCATGGCGGCGTACACCAAGGCCATGCTGATTACGTAGCTGCCGGCCAATGCCAGGCCGCGCCGCGGCCCGGCACCGCTGCCCACCACCAGCCCGGCCAGGATCGGCAGCATGGGCAGCGAACACGGCGTGAATGCCAGCAACAGGCCCAGGCCGAAGAACACCAGCAGGCTCCAGGCCAGTGCCCGTTGTTGCAGGCCGCTGGCCAGGGCCTGGTCCGGCGCCTCGCTGCTATTGGCGGTTGTGGCTGTTGCGGGTGCGTTGCCGCCCAGGTCGACCACCTGGGTCTGGGGGGGATAACACAGGCCGGCGTCGGCACAGCCTTGGAAGCCGACCTTGATCTTGCCGCTGGCCCCGGCCGGAATCTTCAGCTCCAATGCCTGGCGATAGACTTGCTGATCGCCGAAAAACTCGTCGCTGTGGGCTTCACCCGCTGGCAACTGCGGTTTTTGCGCCTCGGCAAGGCCTTCGAACCTGAGCCGTTTCTGATACAGGTAATAGCCATCGGCGATCTGCCAGAACAGCTGCGTCTCACCGGAGTCCAGGCGTTCGGAGGTAAACACGAACGCTTTTTCCACCGGCAGGAAATCGGGTTTGGTCTCGAAGGGATTGGCGGCCTGGGCCAGGCCCGACATCAGGAGCAGCCACAGCAAAAGCAATCGACGCATGGATAAAGCCTTAGAACGGAGCAAGTGGAAAACACAATGGCGACTGGCGATTAACGGTCGATTAACCCAGCGACGATCGGCAGGCCGCAATGATCGCCCATGTTCGCCGTACTCGTCGCATAATGTCGGCTTAATCGGCCAGCGGCCTAATGTACCTTTTTCCACGGGGCTTACCATGCACGTACTGGTCTGCGAAGACGATGAGTTGATCGCCAGCGGGATCGTCGCCGGGCTCACGGCCCAGGGCCTGACCGTCGAACACGTTGCCACGGCATCGGCGGCGCGGGCGATGGTCGGCGTGGCTGAGTTCGACGTGATGGTGCTGGACCTGGGGTTGCCCGACGAGGACGGCCTCAAGTTGCTCAAGCAACTGCGCCAGCAAGGCCTGGAGATACCGGTGCTGATTCTTACCGCCCGGGATTCGGTGACCGACCGGGTCGACGGCCTGCAGGCCGGCGCCGATGATTATCTGCTCAAGCCTTTCGACCTGCGCGAACTCGCTGCGCGCCTGCACACGTTGCTGCGGCGTGTAGCAGGGCGCAGCGTCAATCTGATCGAGCATGGCCGGTTGACCTACGACCCCAGCAGTCGCGAAACCACGTTGGGCGGCCAACCGGTGGATCTGTCCCGTCGGGAACAGTCACTGCTGCAAGCACTGCTGCACAACCGTGGCCGGGTGCTGTCCAGCGAGCAACTCAAGGACAGCGTCTACGGGTTCAACGACGAGCTGGAAAGCAACGCCCTCAACGTCCATATCCACCACCTGCGACGCAAGCTCGGCAACGGGATTGTCGAAACGGTGCGCGGGCTGGGTTATCGCCTGGGGCCGGCCGATGGCGGGGAATCTTCCAAGTGATGAGCCTGCGACTGCGCCTGAGCCTGACCCTCGGCGCGGCCTTCGCCCTGATCTGGGCCCTGGCCGCGGCATGGATGCTCAGCGACCTGCGCAACCAGATGATGTTTTCCCTTGATCAGCGCCTGGTGGCTTCGGCGCGGATGGTCGCCGGCCTGCTGGAACAGCTGCCGCCATTGTCCAGCAAGGGCGAGGGCACGCATTTGAGCGCTGAGCAATTGAGCATTCCCGGCGGCATGGCCTGCCAGGTCAGCTCCCTGCGCGGCGAGATCCTGGCCCGTAGCCACGGGACCCCGGAGCAAACCCTGGAAGCCGAGAAGATGGGCTTTCATGACCAGATGATCGACGGCGCGCCCTGGCGCAGCTTCACCCTGGCCCGGGGCGATCTGCGCATCACCACCGCCGACCGCCAGATCGAACGCGAAGCCCTGAACATGTCGATACTGCTGGCGGCCTCGGTGCCGGTGGGCGTGGCGCTGCTCGGTTGCCTGTGCTTGTTGTGGCTGGGCATCGGTCAGGGCCTGGCGCCGCTCAATCGTATGCGCGATGCGTTGATGCGGCGCAATGCCGACTCTTTGGAACCCTTGCAGATTCACCCGCTGCCCAGTGAGCTGCGGCCCTTGCTGGAAACCCAGAACCAGCTGTTCCAGCGTATCGGCAAGACCATCGAGCGCGAGCGCCGGCTGACCGGCGATGCCGCTCACGAGTTGCGCAGCCCGCTGACGGCGATCAAGACTCACCTGCAAGTGGCGCGCATGACCGAAGGCGCCGCCCGCGACCAGTCCCTGGCCCGGGCCGAGGAGGGCGCCGACCGCCTGCACCGCACGCTCGAACAGTTGTTGCTGCTGGCCCGGGTCGAAGGCAGCCTGTCGTTCGACGATGGCGTGCAGTGCAACGCCGAGCAGGTCGCCCGGCTGGCGATCCAGGACGCTGCCAGCAGCGATTCCTGGCGAATCAAGCTACATGTAGCCCCAGGGCTGTCCGACGCACCGGTGCAGATGCCCGCGGTGCTTTCCATCGCCGCCTTGCGCAATCTGTTGGACAACGCCCTGCGGCATACCCCGGTGGATACCGATGTGGAATTGAGCCTGGAGATGATCGGCCAGCGCGTGCGTTTCCAGGTCCGTGACCACGGCCCTGGCATCGCTGCCGACGATATCCAGCACCTGACCCAACGCTTCTGGCGCAACGGCCAGAGCACCGGCTGTGGGCTGGGGTTGGCAATCGTCCAGGCCATCGTCCAGCGTTGCGGCTGCGGCCTGCATTTCGACAGCCGTCCGGACGGGTTGCGGGTCGAGTTGACGATGCCGGTGCAGGTAATGCCCGGCTAGATGGATGCATTGTGGCGAGGGGATTTGTCCCCTCACCAAAGGTTCAGGCAAATCCTGAGGGCAGTGCACTTGCGTACATCTGCTGTAACGACCTGCCATTGGCGCGCCCACCTGATCCGGGTCTATGTTTTTTTCAGCTCGACTCAAGGACTGAGGAAAACCGCGCCATGGATACCTTCATTGAAATCAGCACAGCCACGCCCAGCGACGCCGGCATCATCAGCCGCATCGCCGAGCGCTCGATCCGGGTGGGGTGTGCCGCTGAACACCGTAACGACCCGCACATCGTGGCCGCCTGGACCCGCAACAGTGCCCTTTCCCGGATTCAACCGTGGTTGGCCGACCCAAGCCTGCGCCTGACCCTGGCGCGCTTGCAGGGGCGGCCGGTGGGCACGGCCATGGCCTCGGCCGATGGCCGGATCGCGTTCTGCTACGTGCAGCCGGAATGGTTTCGCCGCGGTGCCGGGCAGGCGCTGGTGCGCGACATCGAGGCTTGGCTGCATGAGCGCGGGGTGGTCCAGGTGCGCCTCAACAGCACGCGCACCAGCCATGCGTTCTATCGGCACCTGGGCTTCGAGCAAAGTGTCGAGGCCTTTGCCATTGGCGGCGTCACGGCCATCGCGATGCACAAGTCACTGGTCCGGCCCGTCAGGGAATGTTCGGCCCGAGAGTAAATCCTTGCCGCGTTGATGCGTTTCCACAACAGGAAACCTGCACGTGCGCCCCGACCGGATGCGCACCTGCCCGGTGTGTCATGGGGTCATTACTTCAACGTATTGCGGGGTCGAGAGATGTCAGTCGCCAATAGCCTTATCGAAGCACAGCCGGCCCGGGCCTGCGCCGCGCCGATCGAGACGCTCTACCAGTTCAATGAATCGCCGCTACTGGCCCGCCAGAACCGCCAGGAGTCCAACGCCCGCAGCTATCCGCGGCGTATTCCCCTGGCCCTCAAGCGTGCCCAGGGGCTGTACGTCGAGGACGTCGAAGGGCGAACCTTCATTGACTGCCTGGCCGGCGCCGGCACACTGGCGTTGGGGCATAACCACCCGGTGGTAATCGAGGCGATCCAGCAAGTACTGGCCGATGAGCTGCCCTTGCATACCCTGGACCTGACCACGCCGGTCAAGGACCGTTTCGTCCAGGACCTGTTTGGTTTGTTGCCGGCGGATTTCGCCGCTGAGGCGAAGATCCAGTTCTGCGGCCCCACCGGCACCGACGCGGTGGAAGCGGCGCTCAAGCTGGTGCGTACCGCCACCGGGCGCAGCACCGTGCTGTCGTTCCAGGGCGGTTATCACGGCATGAGCCAGGGAGCGTTGAGCCTGATGGGTAGCCTGGGGCCGAAGAAGCCCTTGGGCGCCTTGCTCAGCAATGGCGTGCAATTCATGCCGTACCCTTACGATTACCGCTGTCCATTCGGGCTTGGCGGGGCAGAGGGGGTGAAAGCCAATCTGCATTACCTGGAAAACCTGCTGAACGACCCCGAGGCCGGCGTGCAATTGCCCGCGGCGGTGATCGTTGAAGTGGTGCAGGGCGAGGGCGGGGTGATTCCGGCTGATCTGGATTGGCTGCGCGGCCTGCGGCGCATTACCGAGCAGGCCGGTGTGGCGCTGATCGTCGACGAAATCCAGAGCGGCTTCGGCCGTACCGGCAAAATGTTCGCGTTTGAGCATGCCGGGATCATTCCGGACGTAGTCGTGCTGTCCAAGGCCATCGGCGGCAGCCTGCCACTGGCGGTGGTGGTCTATCGCGACTGGCTCGACACCTGGCTGCCGGGCGCCCATGCCGGGACCTTCCGTGGCAATCAAATGGCCATGGCCGCCGGTTCTGCGGTGATGCGCTATCTGCTGGAGCACAACCTGCCGGCCCACGCCGCCGCCATGGGCGAGCGCCTGAGCGAGCACCTGCACATCCTGCAGCGGGATTTCCCGCAGTTGGGCGATATTCGTGGTCGCGGGCTGATGCTCGGCGTCGAACTGGTGGACCCGGCGGGTGAACCGGACGCCCTGGGCCATTGGCCGGTGCATGCACGCCTGGCGCCTCGGCTGCAACGTGAATGCCTCAAGCGTGGGCTGATCCTGGAATTGGGGGGGCGGCAGGGCGGTGTGGTGCGTTTCCTGCCACCGCTGACCATCACCGCGGCGCAAATCGACCGGGTCGCCGAGATCTTCGGACGCGCCTTGAAGGCTGCCGTAGCCGACGCCTAATTTTCACCCGGGCCCATACGTTCCTTTACATATCCTGGCTGCGCATATGCCGCAGCGAACCTCGAGCAAAGATGGAGAAACACCCATGACTTCAGTATTCGACCGCGAGGACATCGTCTTTCAGGTCGTGGTCAACCACGAAGAACAGTATTCGATCTGGCCCGACTACAAGGCCGTTCCCGAAGGCTGGCGTACCGTTGGCAAAAGCGGGTTCAAGAAGGACTGCCTGGCCTACATCGAAGAAGTCTGGACCGACATGCGCCCGTTGAGCCTGCGCAAGAAGATGGAAGAGCAGGCGGCTGTGGCTCATTAATGCAGACATTCTGAAAAAACTAATCCCTGTGGGGGCGAGCTTGCTCCCACAGGTTTTGGCGCTAGGCCTCTACATCACTTGAATCGCCGCTCCACCCCTTTCTCCACCAGGATCTTCGCCGAAATCTCTTCCACGGAAAAATGCGTGGAGTTGATGTGGGGAATGTTCTCCCGCCGGAACAGGTTTTCCACCTCGCGCACTTCGAATTCGCACTGGGCATAGCTCGAATAGCGGCTGTTGGGCTTGCGCTCGTTGCGGATCGCGGTGAGGCGGTCCGGGTCGATGGTCAGGCCGAACAGCTTGTGCTGGTGGGCGCGCAGGGCGCTGGGCAGCTGCAGGCGCTCCATGTCGTCTTCGGTCAGCGGGTAATTGGCCGCGCGGATACCGAATTGCATCGCCATGTACAGGCATGTCGGCGTCTTGCCGCAGCGCGACACCCCCACCAGGATCAGGTCGGCCTTGTCATAATAATGCGTGCGAGCGCCGTCATCATTGTCCAGCGCGAAGTTGACCGCCTCGATCCGCTCCATGTAATTGGAGTTGTGGCCAATGGAATGGGACTTGCCGACCGAGTAGGAAGAATGCTCGCTCAGCTCCTGCTCCAGGGGCGCCAGGAAGGTGGAAAAAATGTCGATCATGAAACCATTGGACGTTGCGAGAATCTCACGGATGTCCTGATTGACGATGGTATCGAAGATAATCGGACGAAAACCGTCGGTTTCGGCGGCTTTATTGATTTGCTGTACCATGGCCCGCGCTTTGTCGACATTGTCGATGTACGGGCGTATGAACTTGGCAAAGGTAATGTTTTCGAATTGCGCCAACAGGCTTTGGCCTAGCGTCTCGGCCGTGATGCCGGTGCCGTCGGAGATAAAGAAAGCAGATCGTTTCATTTGCGCCTTGGGCCTTAAGCTAATAACGATTCTTGGATATGATAGGCGCGATTTGCTGGCCGCCAGTGGCCCGCATTCTCACTTATTTTCCAGGTCCAGGCCATATCGCCGACAATCGCTCCCCTGGAGCCGTCGGTGCCCTGAGCTTTTCCAACACAGTTAGTGGAGAGATCACCTTGGTAGAGTACGTAGTTTCCCTCGATAAGCTCGGCGTCCATGATGTGGAGCATGTGGGGGGCAAGAACGCATCCCTGGGCGAGATGATCAGTAACCTCGCCGGTGCCGGCGTATCGGTGCCAGGTGGCTTCGCCACGACCGCTCAGGCTTATCGTGATTTCCTGGAACTGAGCGGCCTGAACAAGCAGATCCACGATGCGCTCGATGCCCTGGACGTCGATGACGTCAATGCCTTGGCCAGGACCGGTGCCCAGATCCGCCAGTGGATCATGGAAGCCGAGTTCCCCGAGAAGCTGAACGCCGAAATCCGTACCGCGTTCGCCAAGTTGTCCGAGGGCAATCCTGACGTCGCCGTTGCCGTGCGCTCCTCGGCCACCGCCGAAGACCTGCCGGATGCCTCCTTCGCCGGCCAGCAGGAGACTTTCCTGAACATCCGTGGCGTGGAAAACGTCATCCGTGCCGCCAAGGAAGTCTTCGCCTCCCTTTTCAACGATCGTGCCATTTCCTACCGCGTGCACCAGGGCTTCGACCACAAGCTGGTTGCCCTGTCCGCGGGTGTGCAGCGCATGGTCCGCTCCGAAACCGGCACCGCCGGCGTCATGTTCACCCTCGACACCGAGTCGGGTTTCCGTGACGTGGTGTTCATCACCGGCGCCTACGGCCTGGGTGAAACCGTTGTGCAGGGCGCGGTGAACCCGGATGAATTCTACGTCCATAAAGGCACGCTGGAAGCCGGTCGCCCAGCCATCCTGCGGCGCAACCTGGGTAGCAAGGCGATCAAGATGGTCTACGGCGACGAAGCCAAGGCCGGTCGTTCGGTGAAGACCGTCGACGTGGACAAGGCCGATCGCGCGCGTTTCTGCCTGACCGACGCCGAAGTCAGCGAGTTGGCCAAGCAGGCGATGATCATCGAGAAGCACTACAAGTGCCCGATGGACATCGAATGGGCCAAGGACGGTGACGACGGCAAGCTCTACATCGTGCAGGCCCGTCCGGAAACCGTGAAGAGCCGCACCCAGGCCAACGTCATGGAGCGCTACCTGCTCAAGGAAACCGGCACCGTGCTGGTGGAAGGCCGCGCCATCGGCCAGCGCATCGGCGCCGGCAAGGTACGGATCATCAAGGACGTCTCGGAAATGGACAAGGTCCAGGCCGGTGACGTACTGGTCTCCGACATGACCGACCCGGATTGGGAACCGGTGATGAAGCGCGCCAGCGCCATCGTCACCAACCGTGGCGGGCGCACGTGCCACGCGGCGATCATTGCCCGTGAACTGGGTATCCCGGCGGTGGTGGGTTGCGGCAACGCCACCGAATTGCTCAAGGACGGCCAGGGCGTGACCGTTTCCTGCGCTGAAGGCGATACCGGCTACATTTTCGAAGGCGAGCTGGGCTTCGACATCAAGAAGAACTCCGTGGACGCCATGCCGGACCTGCCGTTCAAGATCATGATGAACGTCGGCAACCCGGACCGTGCCTTTGACTTCGCGCAGTTGCCGAACGCCGGCGTGGGCCTGGCCCGCCTGGAATTCATCATCAACCGCATGATCGGCGTGCACCCCAAGGCACTGCTGAACTACGACGGCCTGCCGCAGGAAATCAAGGACAGCGTCGACAAGCGCATTGCCGGCTACAACGATCCGGTCGGTTTCTACGTCGAGAAGCTGGTGGAAGGCATCAGCACCCTGGCGGCCGCGTTCTGGCCGAAAAAGGTCATCGTGCGCCTGTCGGACTTCAAGTCCAACGAATACGCCAACCTGATCGGCGGCAAGCTCTACGAGCCGGAAGAAGAAAACCCGATGCTGGGTTTCCGTGGGGCCTCGCGCTACATCAGTGAAGCATTCCGCGACTGCTTCGAACTCGAATGCCGTGCCCTCAAGCGCGTGCGCAACGAGATGGGCCTGACCAACGTCGAGATCATGGTGCCGTTCGTCCGGACCCTGGGCGAAGCGAGCCAGGTCGTCGACCTGCTGGCGGAAAACGGCCTGGCCCGTGGCGACAATGGCCTGCGCGTGATCATGATGTGCGAGCTGCCGTCCAACGCGATCCTGGCGGAAGAATTCCTCGAGTTCTTCGACGGTTTCTCCATCGGCTCCAACGACCTGACCCAGCTGACCCTGGGCCTGGATCGCGACTCCGGGATCATCGCCCACCTGTTCGACGAGCGGAACCCGGCGGTCAAGAAGCTGTTGGCCAACGCCATTGCTGCCTGCAACAAGGCCGGCAAGTACATCGGCATTTGCGGCCAGGGCCCTTCGGACCACCCGGACCTGGCCAAGTGGCTGATGGAGCAGGGCATCGAAAGCGTTTCGTTGAACCCGGACTCCGTGCTGGAAACCTGGTTCTTCCTGGCTGAGGGACAGGCTGCGGTCTGATTGAGTGAAGGGACCTCACCGGTAATGTAAGCCGGGCGACCTTGTGGGAGCGAGCTTGCTCGCGATAGCGTTGGATCAGCAAGATTAGTCTCGGCTGACACTCTGCTATCGCGAGCAGGCTCGCTCCCACAGGTCCGTGGCTATCAAACACCCCGATCCCTTTTGATTGAAGTAGGGCGGGCTCCTCATGGATGCCGCCCTTTTTTGTGCAAGAGCATTATGCAAAGCAGCAGCAACCTTTTTCCTGTCGCTCTGATCAGCGCCGAACGGCGGGGTGATCTGAGCGAAGACGTCTATCGCTTGAAACCTGGCAACAGCCCGGACTACAGCGTTGAGCTGGCCGTCACCCGCCTGGGCATGGCCGACGCCAGCGAAACCCGTGGCGTGCCCGTGATCCTCTTGCACGGCAGCTTTTCCAACCGGCGTTTCTGGTATTCGCCCAAGGGCCTGGGCCTGGGGGCGTACCTGACACGCCTGGGGTTCGATGTCTGGATCCCCGAGATGCGTGGGCATGGGCTGTCCCTGCGCAACCAGGGCTACCGCAACAATCGCGTGGCCGACTATGCTCGCTACGACTTGCCGGCCATCGGCGCCTTCGTGCGTGAGCAGAGCGGCCAAGTGCCGCACTGGATCGGCCATTCCCTGGGTGGCATCACCCTGGCGGCAGCGTTGGGTGGCCACTACCTGGGTGAGCCGGCCGTGGCGTCGGTGGCGTTTTTTGGTACCCAGGTCAGCCGCACCTACTGGCCGCTGAAGATTCCGCCAGTGGAGTGGAGCGGTCGCTTCATCCTCAAGCGGTTTGCCCAATTGTCCGGTTCAAGGCTCAAGCGCGGCCCCGAGGACGAGCCCATCGGCCTGGCCCTGGAGAGCATGCGTTGGTATGGCTTGTTCGGTCGTTTCGGCGATGCCGAGAAGAACTGGTGGGCGGGCCTTGCCGAAGTGCAGGTGCCGGTCCTGGCAGTGAGTGCGGCAGGGGATCACCAGGACCCGACCTGGGCCTGTCGCAAGCTCTTCGAGCAGATCGGTTCCGAGCACAAGCAGTTTGTCTGCCTGGGCCGGGAGCAGGGCTTCAATGGCGATTTCGGCCACGTCGAGATGCTGGTCAGCAAAGCCGCACAGGCAGAGGTCTGGCCTTTGGTGGCGCGTTGGCTGGAGGATCAGCACACCGCGCTGCTGGCAGAACAGCCCCGGCTGGCCGAGGCGGTTTGAAGCGAAGGCTCTGACAAGGGCATTTCGCTCTGGTCGGCTTGCGGCTAAGATATGACGCGTTACGCGGTTCCGGTCACAAACGGTTGCTCTTTCAGTCTGACGTTCCAGCCTTCCAGGAGTTGTTCGATGAACCATTACCTCACGCCCGACCTGTGCGACGCCTACCCGGAGTTGGTGCAGGTGTTGGAGCCGATGTTCAGCAATTTTGGCGGCCGCGATTCCTTCGGCGGCGAAATCGTGACCATCAAGTGTTTCGAAGACAACTCGCGGGTCAAGGAGCAGGTTGAACTCAAGGGCAATGGCAAGGTGCTGGTGGTCGACGGTGGCGGCTCCCTGCGTCGGGCATTGCTGGGCGACATGCTGGCGGAAAAAGCCGCGAAGAATGGCTGGGAAGGGCTGGTGGTCTACGGTTGCATCCGCGACGTCGACGTCATTGCCCAGACAGACCTCGGGGTCCAGGCCCTGGCCAGTCACCCGATGAAGACTGATCGACGCGGCGTCGGCGAACTCAATGTGCCGGTGACCTTTGCTGGCGTGACGTTTCGTCCGGGCGAATATGTATACGCGGACAACAACGGCGTGATCGTCTCGCCGAGCCCGCTGAAAATGCCTGAATGAAGCGTCACAGCTATAAGGGATGAGGATGTTCGAGGAAGAAAACGCGCAATGGGGGCTGGTGCATGCCCTGGTGCTGGACGGTAAAGGCGGCGCGCGTTCCATAGCCCGGACCGAACTCGACGATTTGCAGCTGCAGGCCCACGAAAGCCTGTGGCTGCACTGGGATCGCAGTCATCCGCAAACCCACACCTGGCTACGCAAATCCAGCGGCCTGAGCGAATTCAACTGCGACCTGTTGCTCGAAGAGAACACCCGCCCGCGACTATTGCCGTTGCCCAACGCCGAGCTGCTGCTGTTCCTTCGGGGGATCAACCTCAACCCGGGCGCCGAGCCTGAAGACATGGTTTCGGTGCGGATCTTTGCGTCCGCCCAACGGGTGATTTCCCTGCGTCTGCGGCCGTTGCGCGCCACCGATGAGCTGCTGGTGCAGTTGGCCGAGGGCAAGGGGCCGAAGACCGCGTCGGAACTCATCCTTTATATGGCGCAATACCTCACCAACAAAGTGCAGGATCTGGTCACCTGCCTTTCCGAAATCGTCGATACCGAGGAAGAAAAACTTGATACCGACGAACGGTATACCCCCGAGCACGACGCCATCTTGCATATCCGTCGCAGGGCCGCCGGGCTGAAGCGATTCCTGGCACCGCAACGGGACATCTTCGGTCAGATGACCCGACTTAAATTGCCGTGGTTTGTCGATGACGACGGCGATTACTGGAATGAATTGAACAACAGCCTGACCCGTTACCTCGAGGAGCTGGAATTGACCCGAGAGCGCGTGGGGCTTGTGCTGGAGGCCGAAGACCGGCGTCTTTCGGTGCGCATGAACCGCACCATGTACCGCTTCGGCATCATCACCGGGATTTTCCTGCCGATGAGTTTTCTCACGGGGCTTTTGGGTATCAACGTCGGCGGTATTCCGTTTTCCGCGAGCCCTTATGGTTTCATGGTCGCCTGCCTCTTGATGGTCGGCGTGGCCCTGGGGCAGTGGTGGTTATTCCGTCGTTTGCGCTGGGTGTGATGGGGTTTCATGTGACCCGACGAAATTTGATCGCGTCTTCCACAGACATTACGAGAGGTGCGTATGCACGATCCGTTCGAACAGTCTTTGCGCGATATGCTCAAGGCTTCGCCGTCCAGCCGGGACGACGATGCATGCCTGGGACGCGTGCTCAAAACCGCCAATCGCCAGGTCGGCGCCGGCGATCTGTTCAGCCTGCTGGGCCGTTGGTTGCCCGCGCTGATGATCGCCTTGAATAACGGCTCGGCCCACGTCTCGCCGGTTTCCCGTCGTAAACCTGTTACTCGCACCGCTGATAAGGCTGATTGAATATGGAACTTGATCTCTGGACCCAGAGCCTCGTCACGGCAATGACTGCGTTGTGGACCAAGGTGGCTAACTTCATTCCGAACCTTTTCGGTGCGCTGGTCGTGCTGTTGCTGGGTTTTGTCGTGGCCAAACTGCTGGATACGCTGCTGTCCAAGCTGCTCGCCAAACTGGGCCTCGACCGCCTGATGGGCGGCACCGGCCTGACCAAGCTGTTGTCCCGTGGCGGCATCCAGGTGCCGATTTCGACCCTGGTCGGCAAGATTGTCTACTGGTTCGTTTTGCTTATTTTCCTGGTTTCTGCGGCTGAATCCCTTGGTCTTGAGCGAGTTTCAGCTACGCTCGATATGCTTGCACTGTATTTGCCGAAGGTTTTCGGGGCGGCACTGGTGTTGCTGGTTGGCGTTCTGCTGGCGCAACTGGCCAACGGGCTGGTGCGCGGCGCTGCCGAAGGCGTCGGGTTGGATTATGCCCAGGGCCTGGGGCGAATTGCCCAGGGCCTGGTGATCATCATCAGTATTTCGGTCGCGATCAGCCAGTTGGAGGTCAAGACTGACCTGCTCAACCATGTGATTGTGATCGTATTGATTACCGTTGGTCTGGCGGTTGCGCTGGCAATGGGATTGGGAAGCCGGGAAATTGCCGGTCAGATTCTTGCGGGAATCTATGTGCGTGAATTGTATGAGGTTGGGCAACAAGTGCGTGTTGGCGAGGTCGAAGGCCAGATCGAAGAGATCGGCACGGTGAAGACCACATTGCTGACCGAGGAGGGCGAGCTGGTGTCGCTTTCTAATCGGATCCTGCTGGAACAGCATGTGAGTAGCCGCTAACCCGGCAAACCCTGCTAATGTATGCCGCCGCAAAATGCCCGATATCGCAGGCTGCGGCGCACATTGACCTAGACTGTCGGCCCGACTTGTTTTGAACAAACCCCAATCGCTATCTACGCGCTATGACCCCCGTGATCTCTCCGATGAGGAGTTGGTCGCGCGCGCGCATACGGAGCTGTTTCACGTAACACGCGCGTACGAAGAGTTGATGCGGCGTTACCAGAGAACATTATTTAACGTTTGTGCACGGTATCTTGGGAACGATCGCGACGCTGACGATGTCTGTCAGGAGGTGATGTTGAAGGTGCTGTATGGCCTGAAGAACTTCGAGGGGAAATCGAAGTTCAAGACATGGCTCTATAGCATCACGTACAACGAATGCATCACCCAGTATCGCAAGGAACGGCGAAAGCGTCGCTTGATGGACGCCTTGAGCCTGGATCCTCTGGAAGAAGCGTCTGAAGAAAAGGCGCCCAAGCCCGAGGAGAAGGGTGGACTTGATCGCTGGCTGGTTCATGTGAACCCGATCGATCGGGAAATTCTGGTGCTACGATTTGTCGCAGAGCTGGAGTTCCAGGAGATCGCAGACATAATGCATATGGGTTTGAGCGCGACAAAAATGCGTTACAAGCGCGCTCTTGACAAATTGCGTGAGAAATTTGCAGGCATTGCCGAAACTTAGTTTGGCGCAAATATCTCTTACGTGTAGGCAAGTTCTGATAGACTTGCCGCCGAGTTGTCCCCCGGTTTGCGGGACTGCTTCACAATCACCAGATGGGGATTTAACGGATGAAACTGAAAAACACCTTGGGCTTTGCCATTGGTTCTTTGATTGCTGCCACTTCGTTCGGCGCTCTGGCACAAGGCCAAGGCGCAGTTGAAATCGAAGGCTTCGCCAAGAAAGAACAATTCGACAGCGCTCGTAACTTCAAGAACAACGGCAACCTGTTCGGCGGTTCGGTTGGTTACTTCCTGACCGACGACGTTGAACTGCGTCTGGCCTACGACGAAGTGCACAACGCACGTTCCGACGATGGTCGTAACATCAAGGGCGCTAACACCGCTCTGGATGCTCTGTACCACTTCAACAACCCAGGTGACATGCTGCGTCCATACGTATCGGCTGGCTTCTCCGACCAGAGCATCGGTCAGAACGGCTCCAGCGGTCGTAACCGTTCCACCTTCGCCAACGTTGGTGGCGGCGCCAAGCTGTACTTCACCGAGAACTTCTACGCCCGTGCCGGCGTTGAAGCTCAGTACAACATCGACCAAGGCGACACCGAGTGGGCGCCAAGCGTCGGTATCGGTGTGAACTTCGGTGGCGGCTCCAAGCCTGCTGCTGCTCCAGTTCCAGCTCCGGCTGAAGTCTGCTCCGACAGCGACAACGATGGCGTGTGCGACAACGTCGACAAGTGCCCTGACACCCCAGCCAACGTAACCGTTGACGCTGATGGCTGCCCAGCAGTTGCTGAAGTCGTACGTGTTGAGCTGGACGTCAAGTTCGACTTCGACAAGTCGGTCGTCAAGCCTAACAGCTACGGCGATATCAAGAACCTGGCTGACTTCATGAAGCAGTACCCATCCACCACCACTACTGTTGAAGGTCACACTGACTCCGTCGGTCCTGACGCTTACAACCAGAAACTGTCTGAGCGTCGTGCAAACGCCGTTAAGCAAGTTCTGACCAACCAGTACGGTGTTGAGTCGTCCCGCGTTCAGTCTGTTGGCTACGGCGAATCCCGCCCAGTTGCTGACAACAAGACTGAAGCTGGTCGTGCAGTTAACCGTCGCGTAGAAGCGCAGGTTGAAGCTCAAGGTAAGTAATTACCCCGCAGCTGTAGAAAAGCCCGGCTTAGGCCGGGCTTTTCTTTGCCTGGGATTTATGAAAATGAGAGGCTTTGCCGCAAAACAGTTGGTTAAACACAAACCCTGTGGGAGCGAGCTTGCTCGCGATAGCGGTGTGTCAGCCAGTATTGATGCTGCTGATCCGACGCTATCGCGAGCAAGCTCGCTCCCACATTAGGTTGGGTGTTATTTGTTACTGCGCCGAAGCCTGGACCCAGGCAGGCTGCGACCCTGCGAGTTCAGCGGCCGCTGCAACCGCACCAATCACCAGGATCGCCGGGCTCTTGAGTTGAAAGGTGCCTGCATCGGTCTCCATCGAGGCCAGGTCGCTGCGGCAGTCACGCTGATGGGGCAGGGAAGCATTTTCGATCATGGCCACCGGCGTGTCCGCCGCCAAGCCGCCGGCCAGCAACTGCTCGCGGATCTCGCTCAGCTTCGCTACACCCATGTACACCACCAGGGTGGTGCCGCTTTGGGCCAACGCTTGCCAGTTCAGGCTGCTACCGTCCTGGGTGTGGGCCGTCACCAGCGTCACGCCCCGGGCTATCCCGCGCAGGGTCAGCGGAATATCGCACTGGGTCGCCCCCGCAAGCCCGGCGGTGATGCCATTGACCAGCTCCACCTCGACACCATGTTCGCGCAGCCACTGCGCCTCTTCACCACCGCGACCGAAGATGCACGGGTCACCGCCCTTGAGACGTACCACGCATTTGCCCTGGCGCGCATACCGCAGCATCAGGCGATGGATGAAGGCCTGGGGTGTAGAGCGGCATCCGCCGCGCTTGCCCACGGCAATGATGCGTGCAGCGGGGCAATGCTCCAGCACTGCGGCATTGACCAGATCATCGATCAGCACCACGTCGGCTTCGCCCAAGGCGCGCACGGCTTTGAGGGTCAGCAATTCAGGGTCGCCGGGACCCGCACCCACCAGCCAGACTTTTGCGTTCATAGTGTTTTCCTCACGAGATAGCCGCCAGCGGTTGCGCAGTGGCGACCAGCAGGCGCTTGATTTCTGGTACGCAGGAGCCGCATTGCGTACCACAGCCCAGTTCCTGTTTGAGCCCCTGCAAGTCCAGGCCACGTTCAATGCCCGCGCAGATCGCGCGTTGGCTGACGTTCATGCAGTTGCATAGGGTTTTACTGCCGCCAAGCGCAGCGCCGACGTTGCCCGGCGGCGCGCTCAAGGGCGCCAGCAACCAGCGGCGCAATTGCTCATCGGCACGACCTTCCTGCCACAGGTTCTGCAACCAGTGTCGGGCCAGGGTTTCGCCGGCCAGGCGAATCGCGGTGATGCGGCCGTTTTCGATGCGCACCCGTTTACCAATGGAGCGCCGCGGATCGTCATAAGCCAGTACCGGCCCCTCGATCAGCCCCAATTGCTCGTCGATCGCCTGGAGCACTTGTGGTGCGGGGGCAACAGCGCTGGCAGCGCGAATCAGCAGTGCGGGACGCTCTCGGCCGGTCAGGCTGAGGCTGACGTAGGCAAACGCCTCACACAGCGGCCGTAAAGCCTCCAGGTGCTGTTGAACATCGCCCTCGATCAGGGCGAAAAGTTGCCAGGGCAGGTTCACCGGCTCCAGGCGCACGCCGCTGTGCTTGAGTTCCGGTTGTTTCGACAACGGATCGAAGGCCGGTTGCGTCAGGGTATTGACCCCACCCTTGAGGAACCGGTCGCCCCAGTGCATGGGCAGGAACGCCTGGCCAGGGCGCACGCTGTCGTCGCTGTCCACCGCCACGATCACGCTGCCGCGGCGGCTTTTGAGGCTGACCAGGTCGCCTGCTTGCAGACGATGTCGGAGCAACTCGTCAGGATGCAGGCTGAGTACGGCTTCGTTCACATGGCCGAACAATTGCGCGGCGGTGCCGGTACGGCTCATGCCGTGCCATTGGTCCCGCAGCCGACCGGTGTTCAGGGTCAGCGGGTAGCGGGCATCCCGCAGTTCCTTGGCGGCGCGATAGGGTTCGGCTACAAACCGGGCGCGGCCGCTATCGGTAGGGAATATCCCATCCATGTACAGGCGAGCCGTTCCGACCTTGGCACCCTCGGGGAAGGGCCATTGTTGAGGGCCGAGCTGATCGATCAATGCATGGCTGATGCCGGACAAGTCCAGGTCACGGCCACGGGTCAGCTGTTTGTATTCATCGAACAGTTGGGCCGGGTTATCAAAGGCGAACAGGCTTGGCTGGCCGGGCCGCAGGCGTGTCTCCAGGCGCTGTGCGAAATCCACGGTAATCGCCCAGTCCGCTCGTGCTTGACCCGGTGCGTTAATTGCCCGACGGACGTGGGAAATCCGCCGTTCGGAGTTGGTCACCGAGCCTTCTTTCTCGCCCCAACTGGCCGCCGGCAGTAGCAGGTCGGCAAATGCGGCGGTCTCGGTGGTCCGGAAGGCTTCCTGCAACACCACGAACGGACAGGCTTGCAGCGCTTCACGTACCGCCGTCTGGTCTGGCATCGATTGGGCTGGGTTGGTGCAGGCGATCCACAAGGCCTTGATCTTGCCGCTGCGAACCTGCTCGAACAGCTCGATGGCGCTCAAACCGGTGGTGGCGGGCAGTTGCTCGACGCCCCAGTAGCGGGCGACTTCGGCGCGATGCTCCGGGTTGGCGGCTTCGCGATGGCCTGGCAGCAGGTTCGACAGGCTGCCGGTTTCCCGTCCGCCCATGGCATTGGGTTGGCCGGTCAGCGAGAACGGACCCGCGCCCGGACGACCAATTTGCCCGGTGGCCAAGTGCAGGTTGATCAACGCGCTGTTCTTGGCGCTGCCGGCGGTGGACTGGTTCAAGCCCATGCACCACAGCGACAGGAAGCTCGGCGAGGTGCCGACCCATTCGGCGCACTGATGCAGTTGTTCGACGCTGATGCCACACAACTGGGCGACCATGCCCGGGGTGTAATCGCGCACCAGGTTCTTCAGCTCTGCCAAGTCTTCGGTGTGGGCCTTGATGAAGTCGCGGTCAACCCAGTCTTCCCACAGCAACAGGTGCAAAATCCCATGGAACAGGGCGACATCGGTGCCCGGCAGGATCGCCAGGTGCAGGTCCGCCAGATCGCAGGTGTCGGTGCGCCGAGGGTCGATGACGATGATTTTCATCTGTGGCCGGCGGGATTTGGCTTCCTCGAGACGGCGAAACAGGATCGGATGGGCGTAGGCCATGTTACTGCCGACGATCATCACGCAGTCACTCAGTTCCAGGTCTTCATAGCTGCAGGGCGGGGCGTCGGCACCGAGGCTGCGCTTGTAGCCCACCACAGCGGAGGACATGCACAGGCGGGAATTGCTGTCGATGTTGTTGGTGCCCACCAGTGCCCGGGCGAGTTTATTGAAGGCGTAGTAATCCTCGGTCAGCAGTTGGCCGGAGATGTAGAACGCTACGCTGTCGGGGCCGTGCTCGGCGATAGTCTCGGCGAAGACACTGGCGGCGTGATCCAGGGCGCTGTCCCAGTCTGTGCGCGCTCGGGCCAGGCCTTTGCCCAGGCGCAGTTCGGGGTAGAGGGCGCGTGCGGCGAGGTCGCCGGTCAGGTGCAGGGTCGAGCCCTTGCTGCACAGTTTGCCAAAGTTGGCCGGATGGGCGGGATCGCCACTGACGCCGAGGATGCGCTCGTCGTCATGTTCGATCAGCACGCCGCAACCGACCCCGCAATAACAGCAGGTCGAGGCCGTGGTCTGGCGGTTCATCAGCTTGCGTCCCGTAGGGCCAGTTGCACCCGGCCGTTTTCGACCCTGGCCGAATGATGATGGGCGCAGCCGACATCCGGGGCCTGGGCCTGGCCGCTTTCCAGGTCGATCTGCCAGTTGTGCAGCGGGCAGGCCACACGCTTGCCGTAGACCAACCCTTGGGACAAAGGACCGCCCTTATGCGGGCAGCGGTCATCGAGGGCGAACACTTCATCGTCGCTGGTGCGGAAAATCGCGATATCGCCTTTCGGGCCATTGATGATGCGCGAACCGAGGATATTGATTTCTTCCAGCGCGCAGATATCCAGCCAGTTCATGCCGACACCTCCAGGTTTTTCACGGGGATGACTTCAAACTCTTTTTTCAGCAGTGGCTGTTCCAGGCGCTGTTTCCATGGATCTTGCTCCAGCGACAGGGAAAACTTCAGGCGCTCATGAAGGGCCTTGCGCCGCGCCGGGTCTTCGAGCACGGCTTTCTTGATGTGCTCCATGCCGACCCGCTGCATGTAATGCACGGTGCGTTCGAGGTAGAAGGCTTCTTCGCGGTACAGCTGCAGGAAGGCGCCGTTGTATTCGCGCACTTCTTCGGCGGTCTTGAGTTTGACGAAGAACTCGGCCACTTCGGTCTTGATCCCGCCGTTGCCGCCGATGTACATCTCCCAGCCGGAATCGACGCCGATAATGCCGACGTCCTTGATGCCCGCTTCCGAGCAGTTGCGTGGGCAACCAGAGACGGCCAGCTTCACCTTGTGCGGCGACCACATGTTGAACAGGTCATGTTCCAGCTCGATGCCCAGTTGGGTCGAGTTCTGCGTGCCGAAGCGGCAGAACTCGCTGCCCACGCAGGTTTTCACGGTGCGGATGGACTTGCCATAGGCGTGCCCGGAGGGCATGTCGAGGTCTTTCCAAACGCCGGGCAGGTCCTGCTTCTTGATCCCCAGCAAGTCGATACGCTGGCCGCCAGTGACCTTGACCATCGGCACGTTGTACTTGTCGGCCACGTCGGCGATGCGCCGCAGCTCCGACGGATTGGTCACGCCACCCCACATCCGTGGCACGACCGAATAAGTGCCGTCTTTCTGGATGTTGGCGTGGGCGCGTTCGTTGATCAGGCGCGATTGCGGGTCGTCCTGGGCTTCGCCGGGCCAAGTGGAAATCAGGTAGTAGTTCAGCGCCGGGCGGCAGGTGGCGCAGCCGTTGGGGGCGCGCCAGTTCAGGTAGCTCATGGCGTCAGCGATGGTCAGCAGGTGCTGGTCGCGGATCGCCTGGCGGATCTGGCCGTGGTTGAGGTCGCTGCAGCCGCAGATGGCTTTTTCGCTTTTCGGCTTGACGTCCGCCGCACCGCCCACGGTGTTGATCAGGATCTGCTCGACCAAGCCGGCGCAGGAGCCGCAGGAGCTGGCGGCCTTGGTGTGTTTTTTCACGTCGTCGACGCTGAACAGCCCGTGCTCCTGGATCGCCTTGACGATGGTGCCTTTGCACACGCCGTTGCAGCCGCAGACTTCGGCGCTGTCGGCCATGCTCATGGCTTTGTCCTGGCCCTGGTGTCCTACGTCACCCAAGGCGTTTTCGCCGAACATCAAGTGATCGCGGATCTCGCTGATGCCGTGGTTCTCACGGATCTGGCGGAAATACCAGCCACCATCTGCCGTATCGCCGTACAGACAGGCGCCGACCAGCACGTCATCCTTGATCACCAGTTTTTTATAGACGCCGCCAATCGGGTCGGAAAGGGTGATGGTCTCGGTGCCTTCGCCGCCCATGAAGTCCCCGGCGGAAAACAGGTCGATGCCGGTGACTTTGAGCTTGGTCGAGGTCACCGAGCCCTTGTACGTGGCGAAGCCCAATTGTGCGAGGTGGTTGGCGCAGACCTTGGCCTGTTCGAACAGCGGGGCCACCAGGCCGTAGGCGGTGCCACGGTGGTTGGCGCATTCACCGATGGCATAGATGCGCGGATCGTAGGTCTGCATCGTGTCGTTGACCAGGATCCCGCGGTTGCACGGGATGCCGGATTTTTCCGCCAGTTCGGTGTTGGGCCGGATACCCGCGGCCATCACCACCAGGTCGGCGGGGATGATGTCACCGTTCTTGAACTGGACCGAGCCGACCCGGCCGTTGCCAGCGTCGTGCAAGGCTTGGGTTTGTTCGCTGAGGCGGAATTTCAGGCCACGGTTTTCCAGGGCGGTTTGCAGCAGTTGGCCGCTGGTCTTGTCCAGTTGCCGTTCCAGCAACCATTCGCCCAGGTGCACCACGGTCACGTCCATGCCTCGCAACTTCAGGCCATTGGCGGCTTCCAGGCCGAGCAGGCCGCCGCCGATCACCACCGCATGCTTGTGGGTCTTGGCGGTGTTGATCATGGCCTGGGTGTCGGCGATGTCGCGGTAGCCGATCACGCCTTCCAGGGTGTTGCCGGGGATCGGTAGGATAAAGGGTGTGGAGCCGGTGGCGATCAACAGGCGGTCGTATTCGGCCTCGCTGCCGTCTTCGGCGATGACCCGGCGCTTGACCCGGTCGATCTCCACCACCTTGCGGTTGAGCAGTAGCTTGATGTTGTTGTCCAGGTACCAGCTCAGGTCGTTGAGCACGATCTCTTCGAACGTCTGCTCACCGGCCAGTACCGGCGAGAGCAGGATGCGGTTGTAGTTGGTGTGGGGCTCGGCACCGAACACCGTGATGTCGTACAGCTCGTTACTCAGTTTGAGCAGTTCTTCGAGGGTTCGAACCCCGGCCATGCCGTTGCCGATCATTACCAGTTTGAGTTTTTTCATCAGGGTTCTCCGCAAGTTCAGGCCCGTTTCATCACGGTGATCGGGCTGGCTCGGCAATTTTTTCGAAAACAAAAAAAGGCGTCCCGCTAGTTGCCTAGCGAGGACGCCTTTGTCCTGGTCCCGTTCTCTCGGGAAGCACCGCCTTCATCGTTGGAGGCGTTGCTTTATGTATGGTGAGAGAGGTTATGCAGTGGTTGTGCCAAGTGGCTCTGGGGCGCGGATTTATTGGGGGAGCGGCTGATGGCACGCAGGGAAGAGGGATTTATTGCACCGAATCAAAGCGTGTTGCCCGGTAATGGAGCGTGGTAGCCGATAGCTTGGTAGTGGCAGATAGGCCGCCATCGCGAGCAAGCTCGCTCCCACATTGGATCTGTGGTGGCCACAAAACCTGTGGGAGCGAGCTTGCTCGCGATGGGCGCGACTGGATCTCAGCCATGAAACACCAAAAACAGCAGCACGATGTTCACCACCAAAGACGCCAGCGCCAACGTCCGCCAGACCTTCAGCGGTTCTCTTTCCAGCAGCGGCCGGGGCCTTACGCCCAAGCTGCGGCGTTCGCCCTGTTCCAGCAGCAACAACCATTCCTCGGCGGTTTCAAAGCGCTGCTGCGGATCGGCCTCGACGGCACGTTCCAGGCTTTGCCCGAGCCATTCGGCCAGGTCTGGCCGATAGCGACTGGCATTGACCGGCACGCCAAAGCGCGGGCGCTGGAATGCTTCGATTTCGCCGTAGGGATAATGCCCAGTCAGCAGAAAATACAAGGTCACGCCGACGGCATATAAATCCTGTTGCGCGGTCGGCGCGGTGCCACCGAAGGCTTCCGGCGCTATATAGCTGGGTGTGCCGGGCAGCACGTTGGCCTGGTCTTCGGACAGGCCCGGGCAGTACGCCAGGCCGAAATCCAGCAAACGCAACTCCCCGTCATCGCCCAGGTGCAGGTTTTCCGGCTTGATGTCGCGGTGGTAGATCTGCCTTCGATGCAGCAGGCCCACCGCCCGCACCAGCCGTTGCGCCAACTCCAACCATTGGGCGAGAGGTAGTGGCCCGTCCTGGTTGAACAGCTCGGCCAGGGTCATGCCCGAGTATTCGCGCATCACGTAGTACAAATGCTGACGCTGGGGAACGCCATGGACCTCGGGAAACTGTCGCCCCGCGACCCGTTTGAGAAACCATTCTTCCGACAGCAATGCCTGGCCAGCCCGGGTGTCGTCCCGTAGCTGCCCGGGCAAGGTTTTCAGCAGCCACGGCTGGCCCTGACCGTCGTGTACCCGGTAGAGCAATGATTGTTGGCTCTGGCCGAGCAGGCCTTCGATCTGCCAGCCTTCGAACACCTGGCCCGGTTTCAGCGCCGGCGGCAGGGGCCATTGCTGCAATTGGATCAGTGCATCGCCGATGCTCGCTTCACCCAACGCATCGACTCGCACCAACAGGGCGCTGGCGTTGTCCTGGCTACCGGCCAGGTGCGCGGCGTTGACCAGTGTCTGCGCTGCGAGGTCGAGGTCCGGCTGGTCGCGAAGGATGCCGGCGATGGCCGTGTCCCCCAGGACCGCCCAGACCCCGTCGCTGAGCAGGACGAAGGTTTCGTCGGTGCGCAGTTCGCCGTCGAGAAAGTCCAGGATCAGGTGTTGATCCAGGCCCAGGGCACGCTTGAGCACATGTTGCATGCCCTGTTGTTCCCAGACGTGGTCTTCGCTGACCCGTTGCAACTGGTCGGCGTGCCAGCGGTAGACCCGGCAATCACCGACATGCGCGAGGGTGAAGCGCCGACCGCGCAGGACCAGGGCGCTGACGGTGGTGAGCAGCGGCTGCCCGCCACCGTTGGCCTGCAACCAGCGATTCTGCGCCAGCAACAAGCGGTCCAGCGCTTGGGCCACGCCCCAGGTCTGTGGCGTGGCGTAGTAGTCCAGGGCCAGGGCCTGCAAGGTCGAACGGGCGGCCAGCCCGCCATCGGCGCATTGGCTCACGCCGTCGGCGATGGCGAACAGGTATCCCTTGCTGGCGGCCAGGGCCGGGGCCGGGGTGACCAGGCGCAAGGCGTCCTGGTTCTCTTCCCGTGGGCCGATGGCGCTGGCTTCGGCGAAACTCAGTTGCAGGCTCATGGTTGCAGGTTATACCCGAGCAGCGGTGACAGCGGCCGAACCCCAAGTGGTCCTCCAGCGACGCTTTACACCGTGCAGGCCGAACCAGGCCAGGACACCGAGGCTGGCGAACAACCACAGCGCCAGTTGATAGCTGCCGGTGCTCTGCTTGATCGCGCCCATGCCCGCCGCGAGGGCGAAGCCACCGATGCCGCCGGCCATGCCGATCAGCCCGGTCATCACGCCGATTTCGCGGCGGAAGCGTTGTGGCACCAGTTGGAACACCGCGCCGTTGCCTGCACCGAGACCGAGCATGGTGCAGACGAACAGGGCCAGGGCCGCATAGGAACTTGGCAGGTTGAAGCCCACCGCCGCGATGCAGACTGCCGCTACGGTGTACATGCCGAGCAAGGTGCGGATGCCGCCGAAACGATCGGCCAGGGCGCCGCCTAGTGGCCGCATCAGGCTGCCACCGAAGACGCAGGCGGCGGTGTAGTAGCCGGCGGTTACCGGGCTCAGGCCATATTGGTCGTTGAAGTAGCCGGGCAGGGCACTGGCCAGGCCGATGAAACCGCCAAAGGTCACGCTGTAGAAGAACATGAACCACCAGCTGTCACGGTCGCCCAGGGCCTTGAGGTAGTCGGCCATGGATTTGGCTTTCGGCCGCTCGGGGGCGTTCTTGGCCAGCCAGGCGAAGAGCACCAGGGTCAGCACCAGCGGGATCAGCGCGAAGCCGAACACGTTGGTCCAGCCGAAGGCCACCGCCATGACCGGGGCGATCAACGCGGCGAGCACGGTGCCCGAGTTACCAGCACCGGCAATACCCATGGCCTTGCCCTGATGCTGTGGCGGATACCACTGGGACGCCAGCGGCAGGGCCACGGCGAACGAAGCACCGGCCACGCCCAGGAACAGGCCCAGCAGCAGGGCTTGTTCATAGCTGTGGATGCCCAGTTTCCAGGCGCAGAACAGCGCGCTGATCACAATCACCTGGCCCACCATGCCGGCGGTCTTTGGTGAAATCCGATCGGCCAGCAGGCCCATGAACAAGCGCAATACGGCGCCAGCCAGGATCGGCGTCGCCACCATCAGGCCGCGTTGTTGGGTGGTCAGGTGCAGGTCGGCGGAGATCTGCACCGCCAGTGGGCCGAGCAGGTACCAGACCATGAAACTCAGGTCGAAATAGAGGAAGGCCGCGAACAGTGTCGGGGTATGGCCGGATTTCCAGAAGCTTGAATTCATCGCGCACCTCAGCTGTAAAAGTCTCGAGAAATGAGTCAGTGCTTTGAGCAGTGCGCCGTCTGTGGTCGCACCACCGGCCCCGAGGGGCCAAAACAAAAAAACGCCGCAACCCGGATCGCCAGAGAGGCAAGGAGGGTGTGCGACGTCTTTGTCGTAGGTGGGGCAACCGCCGTTGGTTACCTGTGGGTTTGCTTAAGCGAGATCTGTGCCAACCCGAGAGATTGGGGGGGAGCCTTATCGCGAGCAGGCTCGCTCCCACAGTTGATCGGAGGTGTTCGCAAATATCGTGTTCACCCCCGCAAACCTTGTGGGAGCGAGCTTGCTCGCGATGGCGGCGGGTCAGTCGATATTGATGTTGGATGCACAACCGCTATCGCGAGCAAGCTCGCTCCCACAGTTGATTGGGGGCGTTCGCAAATCTTTTATTTACCCCGTACCCTGTGAGAGCGAGCTTGCTCGCGATGGCGCCAGCCCAGGCGCTACAGGGCTTTCAGCCCAGCAACTCATTCATGGCAATGATCTGTTCCGCCACCTGGATCAGCTTCTGCTGGCGGCTCATGGCCTGGCGGCGCATCAAGGTGTAGGCCTGCTCCTCGTTGCATTCCTTCATTTTCATCAGCATGCCCTTGGCCAGTTCGATGCGCTTGCGTTCGGCCAATTGCTGGTCCCGGGCCAGGAGCTGGGCGCGCAGGGCCTGGTCGCTTTCGAAGCGGGCCATGGCCACATCGAGGATCGGTTGCAGGCGCGCGGCGTGGATGCCTTCGACGATGTAGGCGCTCACGCCCGACTTGATTGCCTGGCGCATCACATCCGGGTCGTGCTCGTCGGTAAACATGACGATCGGTCGTGGTTGGTCGCGGCTGACCAGCACCACTTGTTCCATCACATCGCGCCCGGGTGACTCGGTATCGATCAGAATCACGTCCGGACGCACCGTTTCGACGCGTGCCGGCAGGTCAATGGTCAAGCCGGATTCGTCGATGACTTCGAATCCGGCCTCAATCAGGGCGGCCTTGAGGCGGCCGACTTTTTTCGCCGTGTCGTTGATCAGCAGGATACGCAGCATGGTCGAGGCTCCTGTCAGCGGCTGGCGAGAAGGGGAGCCGCATCGCTCAAGGCGTGCAGTTTGAAGCTGCGGGCGTACCCGGCCGGATCCGAGCCGTCCCAGGTGATGCCGTCGATCAGTTGGCTGCTGCGCATGTTCAGGTGTGGAGCCGCGATGTCCAGCGCCGCGCAGGCTTCACGGTACAGCTTGAGTTGCTGGACCTGCTGCGCCACGGCCAGGTAGTCCGGGTCTTCGCGCAGCAGGCCCCAACGACGGAACTGCGTCATGAACCACATGCCATCGGACAGATACGGCAGGTTCACCTCGCCGTTGCCATGAAAGCGCATCGCGTGAGGGTCCTGCCAGCTGTTGCCCAGGCCATCGGCGTAGATCCCCAGCAGCCGGGGTTCGATGCAATCCAGTGGCGCGTCGAGGTATTCGGGCGCACTCAACAGTTGCGCGGTGCTGCGACGGTTCTCGGGGCTTTGTTCGATGAAGCGGCTGGCTTCGAGGATCGCCATCACCAGTGCCCGGGCGGTATTGGGGTACTGCTCGACGAACGCGCGGGTGCAGCCGAGGACTTTTTCCGGGTGATCGGGCCAGATGGTCTGGGTGGTCGCCAGGGTGAAGCCCAGGTTCTGTTTCACCGCGCTGGCGCACCAGGGTTCGCCGACGCAGAACCCGTCGATACGCCCGGCTTGCAGGTGGGCGATCATTTGCGGCGGCGGCACCACCACGCTGTCGACATCCGTCAGGGGGTGGATGCCCTGGGCGGCGAGCCAGTAATAGAGCCACATGGCGTGGGTGCCGGTGGGGAAAGTCTGGGCGAAGGTCAGTTTCGGGCGAGTTTGGTGCACGTGGTGCTCCAGTGCCTCAGGACTGGTCACGCCCTGGGCCTGGAGGCCATGGGACAGGTTGATGCTCTGGCCGTTCTGGTTCAGGCCCATCAGTACAGCCATGTCGGTCGGTGCCACGCCGCCGATGCCCAGGTGCACCGCATAGATCAGGCCGTACAGGCTGTGGGCGGCGTCGATTTCACCGCTGACCAGCTTGTCCCGCAGGTTGGCCCAGGACGTCTGGCGCTTGAGGTTCAGGGTCAGGCCGTAAGGTTGGGCGAAACCCTGGGTGGCGGCCACCACCACCGGCGCGCAATCACTCAAGGCCATGAAACCAAGGTTGACCGCGCTCTTTTCCGGGGCATCGCTGCCGTTGACCCAGGCCAGGGGGTTGGCTGGAACTTCATTCATCGCGCATCACCTTCTACATAAAAAAGCGCCGTACCCGGACGGCTGCCAGAGCAGGGCCGGATGACGACGCCGTTGTCCCTAAAAACTAGTGTGGCACGCATTCCGCCGTTGGTATGGGCGCCGATGAACTCTAATGGTGCAAGGCATATGCCAGCCCGACGCCTCATCACCTTTCCATCAGGATTCAAGGCGCCGTGTCTTTCATCCTGTCGCTCCTTGAACCGCCACGTAACAAAGGAGACGGCTGTGCAAAACAAATCATTTCGCGCCACGGCATGGCCTGATCTGCGCGAACGCGTGCTGCACCTGCGTGTCGCCCAAAGCCCGGTTCAACTGAGCGCCGCGGGACTTGGGCTCGATCGCTGCCTGCCGGTCGGTTGGCAAGGGCTGGTGGTGCTGCGCGATTCGCTGGCGTTCACGGGCGGCGAGCTGCATGTATTGCCTGTGTGCGCCGCGTCGCTGGTGAAGCTGCAGGCTTTTTTCGACATGAGCGATGCCTTCGCCGAACAAAGGGCTGAGGTTGCGCCGTGGGCGGTGTTGCCGGTGGCGGATGAGATCGTCCGATCCGGGGAACGGCTCGAGCGCTGGTACATCGAGCAAGCGATGGGCGGTACCTCGGATTATCACGCGGTCGCCAACCTGTTGCGTCATCACGAGAGCTACGGGCTCGTGCGGTTTTTGTTGGAACAAGGCACTCGCAGCGAAAAACTCAACACCCTGGCGCAGCGCTACGGCGTATCGGTTTCGCATTTTCGAAGGCTTTGCCGACAGGCCCTGGGCAGTGCGGCCAAGCCGGCCCTGCGTGGCTGGCGCACCGCCCAGGCGTTGTTGAACATGAGCCTTCAGGACGGCTCGCTGACCGATGTGGCACTGGAGTTCGGCTTTGCCTCTTCTTCGCATTTCTCCAAGGAAGTCCGCGAATTGGTGGGCTTCGCGCCGAGCAATCTCGCCGACATCACCTACCTTTCCGGTCATTGATCCGATGAGCCGCCGATGGGTATCCCTGCCCCTGTTGTCCGTCTGCTTGAGCACGGTGTTGCTGCTCGCACCCATTGTCGTGCGAGCCGATGTCTATACCTTCGAAGCCCGTGAACAGAGCGCGCGGACCTTCTTCAGTGAACTGTCCGGGTCGTTGGGCAAGCCGGTCGTTGTCAGCAAGGCCGCCGCGACCAAGCGGATTGGCGGTACGTTCGATCTGCGCACGCCACAACGGACTTTTGAACGAGTCAGCGCGCAGATGGGGCTGATCTGGTACAGCGATGGCCAGGCGATTTATCTGTATGACGCCTCGGAAATCAAAAGCTCCATGGCGTCCTTGCAGACCTTGACCGTGGCCAAGCTGCTGGGGTTTCTCAAACAGTCCGGGCTGCATGATGCCCGCTATCCGCTACGCAATGATGGATTGCGCACGTTTCACGTCTCCGGACCGCCCATCTACGTTGATCTGGTGCTGCAAGCGGCCGGGTTGATGGACAACCAGCGCTCCGAACTGTTGCTCGGCAAGCAGCAGATTGGCGTGATCCATGTGCGCAATACCTTCGTCAGTGACCGCAAATATGAGCTACGTGATGACAAAGTGATCATCCCCGGACTGGCGACCGTGATCGAGCAACTGTTGCGCGGTGAAAAGCACGAGGTCGAGCCGGCGGTGGCGCAAGCTCCTGGTCAGCGACCGCCCGGGTCGATGCCGGTGTTTCCCCTGGAGGGCCTGGCGAACACAGCCTCGGAGCAAGATCCAATGGCGCCGCGCGTCATTGCCCGAGAGGTGGCCGCCGGCAATATCCGGGTGGTGGCCTACCCGGACACCAACAGCCTGTTGGTCAAGGGGCTGCCGGAGCAGGTGCGTTTTATCGAAAACCTGGTCGATGCCCTGGACACGCCGAAACGCCACGTCGAGTTGTCGTTGTGGATCATCGATCTGCACAAGGATGAACTCAATCAGTTGGGCATCAACTGGCAAGGCGCCGTGAAATCCGGGGGCACCTTCAGCGCATCCCTCAACGCTGGCTCGGCGACCACCCTCGATGGCGCGTCGTTCGTGACCCAGGTCATGGCGATGGAGCGGACCCAGCGAGCGAACGTGGTCTCGCGCCCGGTCATCCTGACGCAGGAGAACGTGCCGGCGATTTTCGACAACAATCGCACGTTTTATGCCCCGCTGGTCGGGGAGCGCAGCGTCGACTTGCAGCATGTGACCTACGGCACGCTGGTGAGCGTACTGCCCCGGTTCGCCCAGGCGGACGAGATCGAAATGTCGCTCAATATCGAGGACGGCAACGAAGTGGAGAATCCCGGCCAGGGGGAGCACCAGGGCGCGTTGCCGACGGTCGGCCGTACCCGCATCAGTACGGTGGCGCGGGTGCCCCAGGGCAAGAGTCTGCTGGTGGGCGGCTTCACCCGCGATGACCACGGCGAGCAAATCGGGCGCGTACCGGTGTTGGGGTCGATTCCGTGGATCGGACGCTTGTTCAGCTATCGCCAGAGCCGCTCGGCCAACACCGTGCGGGTGTTCCTGATCCAGCCCAAGGAGATTCGCGACGGTTTTGAACCCGCCACCGTCGAACACGGCGCGCAGTTGCTGAGCCCGGAGCAGTATGAGCGTCTGCGCCGCTCCTATTTTCGACTGTCAGAACCATGATCCTGCCGCCGATCTCCCTGGGTGGCCGAGCGGCCCAGGCCCGGCTGAATACCGAGAAGGCCGCCGAACATCCGCAGCCGCCGATAGAGGCCGAGACAGGGCTGGATGACGGCGCGACGGCGGCGGTGGCGCAGCGCCTCGTGCAGATCAGCGACGAGTTGTCAGCGGCGCTGACGCAATTTCGAGGCCGGCGCTTGTTCGAGCAAAAGTCGGAGGGGCTGACCGATACCTTCGAGCGCGTGCTGGAGGACGACACCGTGCCCAAGGCGCGGCAGGTACTGAGCCTGGCGCGGCTGGCGGATAAACCCGTCACCTGGTTGCTGCAAATGGCGCGACAACTGTTCCCCGATGACAGCGACCTGGCGCTGGTGCTGCGGGCGTTGTTGCGCCGAAGGACATTGGAAACGCGCACACGGCAGCGACTCGAAACGCTCTTGCAGACGGTGATTGCCCAAGGCTCTCCCAAGCGTATGAACGCCGGGATCAACGCCGCGCTCAAGGCCAGGTTGTTCGGTGCGGCCATGGCGGTGCGTGCCGGGCTGTTGCGCGAGACTTACCGGGATTTCCTCGAGTCCGACGACGGTCCGCTCAGTTGTTACCAGGACTGGATTGCCCTGTACGGCCCGGCACAACGCATGAATGTGCTGGCCTTCATCGAAGCCGCGCTGCTCACCGATATCAGCGCCCAGGACCCCAGTTGCTCGCGCGCCGAGTTCGGCCAACTGCTGGCCCGGGTGATCGACCTCAAACGCCTGCGTTCAGCCGATGAGTTGTTTATCGGCGCACTGCTCGGCGATGCACTCATCTGTCGGCACAACCCCGATGAGTCCGACTGGCTGGTATTCCTGTTCGGCGTGTTGACCTACCCCGATGAACTCGACCAGCTGTTACTCGGGGTGTTGGGGGAGGGTGTGCTGCTCAGTGCCCACCGTGAGCGTTCGATGCTGCTCCAGACCGTGCGCCGGCTCAGCCTGCAATTGCCACCGCCCCTGTTTGCCGACGAAGACGCGCCGTTGCGCCTGGCCACGCAATTCACCCGCCTGGCGGACGTGGCCTATGCCCACGAGTGCATCGACCAGCTCCGCGCCGGCGGCCATCCATGATGTTGTCCCGGAGCCAGGCCTGAATGCTCAATGTATTTCTGCGCAACGTCGGTGCTCGCCCGGAGCTGCTGATCCTGACATTGATGGTGATGATCATTGCCATGCTGATCATCCCGCTGCCGACGGTGCTGGTGGATTTTCTCATCGGCCTGAACATCGTCATCTCGCTGTTGGTGTTCATGGGCTCGTTCTACATCGAGCGCATCCTCAGCTATTCGACGTTCCCGGCGTTGCTGCTGTTGACGACGCTGTTTCGCCTGGCGCTGTCGATCAGCACCAGCCGCTTGATTCTCAGTCAGGCCGATGCCGGTGAGATCATTGCGTCGTTCGGTGACTTCGTCATCGGCGAAAGCCTGGTGGTGGGCTTCGTGATTTTTTCCATCGTCACCATTGTCCAGTTCATCGTCATCACCAAAGGCTCGGAGCGGGTCGCCGAAGTAGCGGCGCGTTTCTCCCTGGACGGCATGCCCGGCAAGCAGATGAGCATCGACGGTGACCTCAAGGCCGGCGCCATCGACGCGGCCCAGGCCCGGGAAAAGCGCAGCGTGCTGGAGCGTGAAAGCCAGTTGTACGGGTCTTTCGACGGGGCGATGAAATTCATCAAGGGCGATGCCATCGCCGGCATCATCATTATCTTCGTCAACTTCATCGGCGGCATGGCCATCGGTGTCGGGCAACTGGGCATGGACATGTCCACGGCCCTGTCGACCTACACCCTGTTGACCATCGGCGATGGTCTGGTTGCGCAGATCCCCGCGCTGCTGATCGCCATCGGCGCCGGCTTCATCGTCACTCGCGTCAATGGCGATGACAGCAACCTGGGGCGCAACATGCTCGCCCAGATGCTGGGTAACCCGTTCGTCCTCGGCGTCACCGCGTTGCTGGCGGTGGGCGTGGGCCTGTTGCCGGGTTTTCCGCTGCTGACCTTTTTGTCGATCGCCAGTGTGCTGGGGCTGGTGGTGTTTGTGCGCCATCGCCGATCCTCGCGTCCGGCCGGCTCGGGGGAAAGCCGTGCCGCACCCGCCGAGCAGGACGCGTTGCCGAGCGATTCCGGGTTGCTGGAGGATATCGACAACATTGCCACCGAAACCGTCGCCCTGATGTTGCTGGTGCCCACCGCGCGCCTGCAAGCGTTGGAGAAGGACCGTTGGGCCGCGCGCTTTCGCAGCCAGTTCTTCGTCGATTACGGACTGCGCATTCCCGAACCGCAGCTACGGGCCAGCGAAGCACTGCCGGCCCATCAAGTGGCGGTGCTGATCAATGAGGTGCGCGCCGAGCAGTTCGATATTCATTTCGAGCACTGGCGCCTGCTGGACTATTCCCCGGAACTGGAACCCTTGGGTTTTGCCCTGGTGCGCGGCAACGACAGCAATCGCCTGGGCGGCGTCTGGGTCAGCGCGGCCGACCGCGAGCGGGTGCAACAGTTGGGCTATCACCTGCGCCCGGCGGACGAGGAATGCTATCGCTGCCTGGTCACGCTGCTGGCGCGCAACATCCAGGAATTCTTCGGCGTGCAGGAAACCAAGCAGTTGCTCGACGAAATGGAGGCGCGCTACCCCGACCTGCTCAAGGAAGTCTATCGCCACGTCACGGTGCAGAAGATCGCCGAAGTACTCCAACGCCTGATTGGCGAGCGTATTTCCGTGCGCAACATGAAGCTCATCCTCGAATCCCTCGCCCATTGGGCCTCCCGGGAAAAGGACGTGCTGGCGCTGGTCGAGCACGTACGCGGCGCGATGGCCCGCTACATCAGCAACAAGTTTGCCCAGGGCAATGACCTGCGGGTGCTGTTGCTGTCGGCGGAGTTCGAAGACGTGGTGCGCCGGGGCATCCGGCAAACCTCGGGCGGCAGTTTCCTCAACCTGGAACCGGCCGAGTCCGAGGACCTGATGGACCGTCTCAGTGTCGGTCTGGACAGTGTGCACATCGCCCACAAGGACATGGTGCTGCTGTGTTCGGTGGATGTGCGGCGCTACATCAAGAAACTGATCGAGGGACGCTTCCGGGAGCTGGACGTGATGTCGTTCGGCGAAATCTCCGAGACCGTCTCGGTCAATGTCATCAAAACCCTGTGAGGAAACCCTGTAAATGGTACCGATGGATATCGCCGCTCGATGAGCCTGCGACTGGAAAGGCAGGCCGTCCACCCCTTGCGTTTGAGCGGGCCCTTGATCGAAGCGGCGCTGGACGGGGTGGTGATCGGCGAAGTCTGTGACGTGCGCCGGCATTGGCGCTCGCCCGAGGTCACTGCGCGGGCGCAGGTCATCGGCTTCAAACCCGGCGTGGTTTTGCTCAGTTTGCTGGGCGATGCCAAAGGCTTGTCCCGGGAGTCGATGATCGTGCCCACGGGCGCGATCCTGCAGCTGACTTGTAGTGATGCCTTGCTCGGCAGCGTGGTGGATCCCCAGGGCATGATCGTCGAGCGCCTGGCACCGTCGACGGCGGTGGCGCAACAGAACCGCCCGGTGGATGCCGACCCGCCGACGTACCAGCAACGGCGCCCGGTGGCGGAACCCTTGAGCACCGGTATTCGCGTGATCGACGGCTTGCTGACCTGCGGTGTCGGCCAGCGCATCGGCATTTTTGCCGCCGCCGGCTCCGGCAAGACCACCTTGATCAATATGCTGATCGAACACACGGATGCGGATGTGTTCGTGATCGGCCTGATTGGCGAACGCGGCCGTGAAGTGACCGAGTTCATCGAGCATTTGCGCCAGTCGCCCAAGTGCGCCCGGTGCGTGGTGGTGTACGCCACTTCGGATTTTTCCTCGGTGGACCGCTGCAACTCGGCGCTGCAAGCCACGGCCATCGCCGAATACTTTCGCGACCAGGGAAAGCGCGTGGTGTTGCTGCTGGACTCGTTGACCCGCTACGCCCGCGCCCGCCGCGACCTGGCCTTGGCGGCTGGTGAAGCGCCGGCGCGGCGCGGCTATCCGGCTTCGGTGTTCGATGCCTTGCCGCGCTTGCTGGAACGGCCTGGCGTGACGGCGAGCGGCAGCATCACCGCCTGGTACACGGTGCTGTTGGAAAGTGACGATGAACCGGACCCGATTGCCGAGGAGATCCGCTCGATTCTCGACGGCCACGTCTACCTCAGCCGGGCCCTGGCGGCCAAGGGGCACTATCCGGCCATCGATGTATTGCGCAGCGTCAGCCGGGTGGCGACGCAAGTCACCACGCCGCAGGTCCAGCAACTGGCGGCGTCGACCCGGGAGACCCTGGCGCGTCTTGAGCAACTGCAGGTCTTTCTCGACATGGGCGAGTACAGCCCGGGCGCGGACGCGGCCAATGACCATGCCATGCAGCGTCGCGAGGCCCTGAGCCAGTGGTTGCGCCAGCCGACAGGCGAGTGTTGCGCGCCGGACGAAACCTTGCGGAGTCTGCATGAAATCATTGCCTGACCAGCGACGCCTGTTGGCTTTCAGTCAGTTCCGCCGGCAACGCGGCGAACAGGCCGTGCTGCGGGTCCAGCGCCAGTTGCAGCCGCTGCTTGCCGAGCGCGGTGGCTTCGAGGAACAGGAGGCTGCGCTGCAACGCCTGTTGGCCAGTCATCGGGCCAATGACTGTGTGCTGGAGCACGGGCAACTGTTGGCGCTGTTGCGCACCCAGGCGGTGATCCGGCGGCGGATCGATCTGCTGCGTGTCGAGCGCGACCGCGTGGAGCAGCAATGACGGCAGGTCGAGCAGCAGTTGCAGGCGCAGCATGAACACCTGCGCTTGCTCCAACGCAAGCACGACAAGTACGTGCGCTCGGTCCAGCAACTGTTGCGTGCGCAGCGGCTTGAAGCGGTGCGCCGGGAAGAACGAGAACTGGAAGAGATGATCGGGGTTCGGCGATGAAAGAAATATCTGTGGTGCCTGCTCGACCGGTGCAAACCCTGGACCCCGTCGATGAAGGCCCAATCGATGAGCTGCAAGACCCACTCGTCCCGGTGCAAGAGGATGAGCTGCCGCAAGGTGTGCTGGATCTTGTGGTTGCGCTGATTCGGCAGCGACAACCGACGATGGAAATCGCTCGGGCAGTGACGGGGCATTCGATGAACATGGCCCAGGCGGCGATGGAGGTCGATCACGATGAAGCACGATCGATTGTCCCGACAACGACGGACCTGGAACCTGATAGAGCACCACCGACAGCCCGCAACGCGATGCCTTTTCCACACGCCGATCTGCTGTTCAACAAAGCGATACAACAGGCGTTACCCCAACGCCTGGAGCCTGTTGCTTCCGCCCGCGATCACCTGGCGGCGCCGACATCCCCAGCGTCGATCGAGCCGATGACGCTCGAGCCTTTCACCGCTCCCGATACGCGCTCGATGCCGCGCTTAGATGAGCCGTTACCCCAAGCGCCGCAGAGCTTTCACGGCACGCGCCATGCTCCTTCGGTTGCCCCTGCATCGATCCCGCCAGCGGCAACATCGGCAGCGCTGCCAGCGCCCGAGGTCATGGTCGAGCCCTTGTCGGGTGCCGACCGGGGCTTGCTGCAAGTGCCTTTCAACAGAGGGGCGGCCAGCGGGCAAGTGACGATCAGTCGGCTGCCCGAGGAACCCACTCGGCAACTGACGCTCAGCCCCAGCAATGCCCTGGTGTTCGAGCAACTCAAGGCGCCTTTCGAACTGGCCCGGGAACCTGCCTGGCGGCTGGCTGACAGCGGTGGCGAGCAGCAGCGCCAGGGTTCACAGCAGCAGCCGGATGAAGATCAGGACGAACAGTCCGGGTTTGAAGCGTGAGCGCATTGCGGCTCCGTCGGATCGATTCTGTCGTCCATGCCCACGCACAGGCGATTCAACGCTGGCGGCGCGCCGGTCGGGACGCGGGTTCGGCCAAGGTGCCGGTGCGCCCCGGCTACCTGGGCTTTTGCGCAGAAGGTGACGGCACGCATTGGCAGGGGCTGATCCTGGCCCGTGACTGGTTGCATCACACGCTCCCGACCTTGCAATCGTTGCTGGTGCTCGAGTGCCCGTTACCGAGCATCGTCGAGTTGTTTCGGACGGTGTCGCGGCCCCTGCTACTGGAGGTGGACGAATTGCATTACCGCACGCTGACGGACATCGAATGCGTGGCCCCGGATCGATTGCCGACGCATGACTTGCCATGGCTCGACGCCCCTCGGGGGCGCGTGTGGTTGACCCAATTGCCGTCCCGCACCGCTATGCGAGGTCCGTTGGAACCCGGCTCATGGTTGAACGATTTGCCCTTGCGCCTGGCGCTGGTGCTCGGCGTCAGTCACCTGAGTCTTGCCAGTCGGATACGCCTGAGTGAAGGCGATGTCTTGCGTATCACCCAGCGGACTCAACGCTGCTTTTTGGCGGACCGCTGCCTCGGCGTTTTCACCTTTACCGAAGAGGGTTTACACATGCAACCGACCGTGGCCGACGCCAATCTGGAGAACACGCCTGAGCCCGACGTTGATATCGACCTGGGTACGCTGCCGGTGCGCCTGGAGTTCCTGCTCGCGACCCATGAAACCGACCTGGCGACGCTGTCGCAAGTCATCGCGGGGCAATTGATCCCGTTGGCCGACGACGCGGTGCGACACATCGAGGTGCGTGCCAACGGCAAGCCGATTGCCCAGGGAGAGTTGGTGCAGTTGGACGGCCAGTTGGGTGTTGAATTGCTCAAGGTCTATCGGAACGACGGCGATGAATGACGTCTCGCTGATCGCGCTGCTGGCATTCGCTTCGCTGTTGCCGTTCCTGGCGGCGGCGGGCACCTGCTACCTCAAGTTCTCCATCGTCTTCGTCATCGTGCGCAACGCCTTGGGCCTGCAACAAGTGCCGTCGAACATGGCGCTCAATGCGATTGCGCTGATGCTGGCGATTTTCGTCATGACGCCGGTCATGAAGCAGGGCTATGACTACTACAAGACCGAGGCGGTGGCCTTCACCGATATCGAGTCGGTGGTGAATTTCGCCGAGAACGGCCTGGGCAGCTACAAGGACTATCTGCGCAAGTACACCGACCCGGAACTGGCGCTTTTTTTTGAACGGGCCCAGGTGGTCCAGGATGAAACCGACGCCGACTGGCCCGCCGATGAAGAACTGGCGCCGTCGTTGTTTTCGCTGCTGCCGGCCTATGCCCTGAGCGAAATCAAGAGCGCCTTCAAGATCGGTTTCTACCTGTATCTGCCCTTCGTGATCGTCGACCTGGTGATCTCCAGCATCCTGCTGGCGCTGGGCATGATGATGAGCCCGGTGATCATTTCGGTGCCGATCAAACTGGTGCTGTTTGTCGCCCTCGACGGCTGGGCGCTGCTGTCGACCGGGCTGGTCAAGCAATACCTGACCCTGCTGGCATAGGCCCACGTCCATGAACGAGCTGGTCTATGCCGGTAACAAGACCCTGTACCTGATCCTGCTGATGGTGGCCTGGCCGATCATCGTTGCCACGGTGGTCGGCCTGGTGGTCGGGTTGATCCAGACCGTGACCCAGTTACAGGAACAGACGCTGCCGTTCGGTTTCAAGCTGCTGGCGGTCGCCGCGTGTCTGTTTCTGCTCTCGGGCTGGTACGGCGAAACCCTGCTGGATTTCAGTCGTGAAGTCATTCGCCTGGCGTTGGGTTAGCCCGATGTCGGTGACGTTGTTCTTCGAGCTGTACGCCTGGTTCGCGGCGGCGGTATTGGGCGTGGCGCGTCTGGCGCCGATTTTCTTCATGTTGCCGTTTCTCAACAGCGGTGTGCTGACAGGCGTGGCGCGCCAAGCGGTGATTGTGTTGGTCGCGCTGGGGTTCTGGCGCTATGTCGGCGTGCCCGCGCCGGCCCTCGACAGCGTGGCCTTTCTTGGCCTGGTGTTGCGTGAGGCGGGTATCGGCGTGCTGTTGGGGTTGCTGTTGTGCTGGCCGTTCTGGGTGCTGCACGCGATGGGCAATCTGATCGACAACCAGCGCGGGGCCATGCTCAGCAGCACGGTGGATCCGGCCAACGGTGTCGATACGTCGGAGTTGGCGAATTTCCTCCAGCTGTTTGCGGCGGCGGTTTATCTCGAAGGTGGCGGCATGTTGTTGATGCTCGAAACCGTCGGTCACAGTTATCGCATCTGCGCGCCGGCCCAAGGCTGCGAGCTGCATCTGTCGGCCCTGCATGGTGTGCTCGACGGGCTGGTGAGCAAGACCCTGGTGATCAGCGCGCCGGTGGTCGCCACCTTGCTGGTCAGCGAAGCGTTGCTCGGTTTGCTCTCGCGGTATGCGCCGCAGATGAACGCTTTCTCGGTGTCGCTGACGGTCAAGAGCCTGGTGGCGCTGGTGGTGTTGATGTTGTATTTCGGCGTGCATCTGCCGGATGAAGTCCTGCGCATGGGCATGAGGTCCGAGGCGCTGGCGGATTATCTGGGTGACGGCGGGGAGGGCGGGCATGTCGTCCAGCGCCTCGAAGACTGAAAAACCTACCGCCAAGCGCCTCAGGGATGCGGCCCGCAAAGGCCAGACGTTCAAGGCCAAGGACCTGGTCATCACCTGCCTGACTTTGTGTGGCATCAGCTACATGGTTTTCAACAGCTCGCTGGGCGAGATCATGGAAGTCTACCGGCGCATCATCGCCAGCGATTTTGACACGGACCTGCAAGCGTATTCGGCGATGCTGGTGCAGGTCGGCCTCAAGGCGTTGCTGCCGTTGTTGTTGGTGTGCGTGCTGACCAGTGCCTTGCCGGCCCTGCTGCAAAGCGGTTTTGCCCTGGCCAGCGAAGCGCTGAAGCTGAATCTTGGCGCGTTGAACCCGATCAATGGTTTCAAGAAATTGTTCAGCCTGCGCACCGTCAAGGACACGTTCAAGGCGTTGTTGTACCTGGGCAGTTTTGCCATGGCGCTGTGGCTCGTCTGGGTCACCCAGCGGCAATTGCTGTTTGCCCAACTGTTCGTCCAGGCGCCGGACTTGTTCGCGATCTGGGGGCATCTGTTGCTGGTGCTGGTGCTGGCATTCCTGGCGTGCGTCCTGCTGATCGTCGTGCTCGATGCCCTCAGCGAATACTGGTTGTTCATGAAAGACCAGATGATGGACAAGGATTCGGTCAAGCGCGAACACAAGGAGCAGGACGGCAACCCGCAGATCAAGGGCCGCCGCCGTGACCTGCATATGGAGCTGTTGTCGGAGCAGGTCAAATCCGATGTGCGCAGCTCACGCATGATCATCGCCAACCCCACTCACATTGCCATCGGCGTGTATTTCCGCCCGGAAATCACGCTGCTGCCGTTTATCTCCCTGATGGAAACCAACCAGCGTGCCCTGGCCGTGCGGGCGTATGCCAAAGAGGTCGGGGTGCCGGTGATCAACGACGTCGCACTGGCCCGACGCATCTTCAAGACCCACCAGCGCTACAGCTTCCTCCAGGTGCAGGAAGTCGAGCAAGTGCTGCGGTTGCTGATCTGGCTGGAGCAGGTTGAACAGGCTTGAGGTCCAGCCCAACCCTGGTAGCAAGCCTTGCTCCCACAGAAATCCCCTCGCCACAAAAGCATTCTCGCCAGGCAGGAGGTTCTTGCGCGTTTCAACAACAGCATGAGCGCAATTTGGCAGCGTGCCCTCCGACGTTTTGGCTCAATGGCATCGGTCAGCGACGCTGGCGTTTTTTCAGGAGTGTGGCTGATGAGTCGCGACAACAAACAAGACGAGCAGGTGGCCCAGGACGTCGTCGACGCGATGCTCGGCGGTGCGGCGTTGAAAGATGTGCAAGGCATCAGTGACGAGCACATGGACAGTCTCTATGCCTTCGCTTTCCAGTTCTACGAACAAGGGCGGCTGGATGATGCCGAGAAGTTCTTTCACTTCCTGTGCATCTACGACTTCTACAACAGCCATTACTGGATGGGGCTGGCTGCGGTGCACCAGCTCAAGCAAAACCACCAGAAGGCCATCGACCTGTATGCCATCGCTTTTGCCCAAGGCAAGAACGACTACCGACCGATGTTTTACACCGGCCAGTGCCATCTGGCCCTGGGCAAGATCGGCAAGGCCCGGTTGTGTTTCGAATACGTGCTTGAGCAAGCCACGCAAGACGATCTGCGCGAGCAGGCCAAGGTGTATCTCGACACCTTGGCCCACATGGAACAGCAATGTTCGGAGGATTGAACATGAGTGAAATCAGAAACACCCCAAGCCCCGCATTCCAGGGGGTAATGAGTCGCAGCGAGGCCTTTGAAAAATACGGTGCGGCGGCCAGCAGGGCTGCCAGGACCGCCGATTTTCAAGAGGCCGGCAAGCAAGCCCTGGCGGACCTGATGTCGGTGAAATACGAAGGTCAGAATGGCCCGTCCGCCGCCGCTACCGGCCGGCCCGTGCTGCATGCGCCAGCGCCGCGCGTCGATGGCAACAAACAGGAAACCGACGGCGATATGTTCACGTTATTGATGGCGATGATCTGTGAACTGATCGGTGAGGTCGACGTCAAGAAACTGAAAAACCGCCTGGCGATGCTGCAAAGCATGGCCGGCGCCAAGCAGCAGGGCTATGCCAACCTCTCTTCTGAATATACCGCCGCCGTCCAGGCCTTGGAGGCTGCCGAGGGCCAGGTCGGCAGCAGTCAGGAACACCTCGAACAGCTGCGTGAACGCGTCCAGCAGGTCCAGGGCCTGCTGGAAGAAAGCGAAGCGCGCCTGGCGCAGTTGGATCCTGAATCGCCGGAATACGCCCAGGAGCTGGCCCGTCGCGACCAGCTCAAAGGCGAACTGGCGAGCCATACCCAAGCCTTCAATGGGGCGACCGACGCTCACTTGAAGTTGATCGAGATCGCCAATGCCTTTGCCAAAGCCCTGAGCGGGGTGGTCGCGAAAGTGGTGGTGTCCGGCGACAGCGGCCCGGCCCGCAAGGAAACCGACGAAAAAGCCCTCAGCAGCAGTGCACTGGCATTGCTCAATCGCTTGAGGATCATCGAATTGCTCGGCGAGGCGGCGCAGAACAAGGAGGAACTCAGCCAGGAGCTGTTCCAGGCGTTGCAGGTCAAGCTTCAGGAACACATGAAGCGGGAGTCGGATAAATACCTGGAGGAAGTCCGCAAGGCCGAGGCTTTGCAGAAAACCATGGGCTGCATCGGCAAGATCGTCGGCGCGATATTGTCCGTTGCAGTCATCGTTGCCGGGGTCCTGACCGCCAACCTGCCGCTGATCGTGGTAGGGGTGGTTGGCATGGGGATCATGATTGCCGATGTGGTGGTGGAGGAAAAAACCGGCAAGTCGTTCATGGCCGAGGCCATGAAGCCGCTGACCGTCGTCATGCAGGAAGCCATCAAGCGGTTCACCGAGCTCTACACCCAGATACTGATAGACCTGGGTGTTGATGAAGACAAGGCCAAGGAAATCGGGCAGATCGCCGGCATGATCCAGGGCGTCGTTGCGACGCTGGCCGCCGTTGCCTTGGCGGCCGTCATCGGGGCGACGGTGATTGGTCCGATGATCAGCACCCTCGCTTCGAAACTGGCCTCGATGGCCGCCCAGGCCGCGCCTGCCGCGATGCAAGCCATGAAGCAGATGGCAACGTCGGTGGGCAACTCGCTGACCCAGATACTCACGCAGTTGCGCGGATTCATCACCAACGGCGCCGATGCGGTGTCACTGGCCCGTTATGCCGCCAACCTGGAGATCGCCCAGGCCGTCACCGAGTTCGGCAATGTGGCGGCGCAGGGCGTGCTGCAAATCGAAAGCGGCCGGCATACCGCCCAGGCTGCCGTGCTCCTGGCTAGCGTGCGGGTGCGCATGGCGATCAGCGAGGAAATCAGCAAGTACCTGACCCTGGTAGTCGAGAACTACGGCCAGGCCATGCACGAGCGAACCCGGCAGATCGAGCAGTTGTTTGCCGACATGCAACGCAGCCATTCCGTCAGCCTGCAAATGGTTCGGCATGTTTGAAATCACTGAGAACAGGTATCTACGATGAATGCTATTCACGCTCCAATCAGAATCGCCCCCGTTGCCATTGACCACGATTTGACTAACGACGCAGGGTTGAGCGAGTTAGTCGCTCAAGAGCAGTTTTCAAAGGATCTCAAAGCCAAGCCACTTGTGGGCTCTCGGATTTCCGACAATCGCATCACCAGGCAAGTGCTCCAGAACGACGGCTTCCCAGCGCCCTCAGCTGCGGAGCTCGAGAGTGAGATCAACGCCTACCAACCCACCGAATCGGACTGGCAGGACTTCCTTTCAGCCACGATGATGCTCAGCGATGAAGTACGCAACGACCTGATATTCGACCCCGGCGCCTGGGAAAAACACGCCAACGTACTGGTGGCGGCGATCATTGCGCTGAACATCGCTCGAGTGGCCAACGCGCAACTGCGCGGGCATTTCAGCGTCATGGCCTCCGATGCGGCCGAGGCTCAGGGCGCGGCAATTGTCGAGTCCGGCAAGGCAGCGATGTACAGCGCCATCGCCGGGGCAATCGTGTCTGGAGCAGTTTCCGGATTCGCCCTGCTCAAGACCTTTCAGGGCCAGAAGTTGAAGCACGCGGACATCAACCTGCACAAGCGTAACGCCATGGACGCTCGCAATATCGAACGCGACCTCAAGCTTGAGCGCAGTCGCAACGAGTGGAATCCGCAGACCACCTACAAGATCAAGACCGTGGATGACTTCGGTCGCCCGACGACGGTCGATTTCAAACTCAGCGGTTCACCTCGGCCGCCCGAGGATCTGGCCTGGTTCGACAAGGAAATTCTCAAGGCGCAGGAGGTCGGTCGTAACGCCAAGTGGCTGAGTGAGACAGACCCCCAGAACAGGTTGAACCTGCACAAGCCTAACGCCCTGAACGCCAGGAACATCGAGCGCGACCTCAAGCTTGAGCGCGACCGCACCGACTGGAATTCGGACGTCACCTCTAAGGTCAGGACCTTCGACGAGTTCGGTCGTCCGACACTGGTCGATTTCAAACCCAAGGCATCGTCCCTGTCAGCCCCGGATCAAGCCTGGTTCGACAAGCAAATCCTCAACGCGCAAAAGGTCAGCGAGACCTCCGACTGGCTGAGCCAGATGGGCAGCAAGGGCATCGAAAGGAAGCTGGAAATCAGTCGCGCGCTCAGCGCCATGTCGATGAGCTTGAGTCAGGTGGTGGCGAGCATCGTGCGCCTGGCCGAGCACGCCGCGCGGGAAAAGGAAGTGCTGCTGCAAAGTGCGCAGAACAGCCAGAAGAGCCTGAGCGACGAAGTCAGCCAGAAAGACGCGGCCGATGCGGCGTTCTTGCAAAAACTGATGGACATGGTGATGCAACTTTTTCAATCGCGCAGCGATGTCATTCGCGCCCTGACGGCTTGAGGAGAAGAGACTCATGGAAATCACCCAATTTGCTCGTTCGCCCATTGTGTTGCTGCCGAACGTGGAGGCCATCACTGATACAGCGCCGCCTCCCGAGGTACCCGTTGAGGAACAAACGGTCAGCTCCCTGACGCATCTGGTGGACAGGTCGATGAACGCAATGAACCGCAGCCTTGGCAATATGCTCAAGTGCCCGGCAATCACCGCCGAGCAGAAGGAGGGCATGGCCGCCGAGGCGACAGCGCAGCAGTTCATCGCGGAGGTTGTCGAACAGATCCACGGCAAGCGTGACCGCGCACAAATGTTGGCCATGCAACTGCGCCAGTGCTGCGCCGTGATGGCCCACAGCTTGAAGACCGGGCTGTTGGACGAAAGCCAGCTCCAGCAGGTCGATGACGAACACAACCAAATCATCTGCACCCTCGAACGACATCTGCAAGAGCACAAGCCTCTCGATATCGCAGAGGCTTTGGATGCATCGATAAATTCATCGAATGACTTCTTCGAAAAACTCCTTGAACTGATCGACCTGATCAAGAACGGCTACCTCGCCGGCTACGAACACATCATCTCGGCCTATACGAACTTCTTCGCCGCCTTCAACGCCCGAATCACTGCAATGATGAGTAAGTGGGTCGATGGGGCGAACGATGGTAAAGACGTGAAGTTGAAAGCGGGTGAACTGCACGCTGCGTTGACACAATTGATCAACGATTTCAGCCATCCAAACCCGGATTCCATTCTTTTTCCAAAACCGGGGGAAGGTGGAGCCAGCGAGGAAGAAGCAGACAAATGGCGTCAAGCGCTGGGCCTGCCTGACAGTTGCCTCAAAAAAAACGCTGACGGTACCTGGTGCGTGGTCATCGATACCGGGCCGCTGACGTTAATGAAAAAAGACCTGCCGTCCAGCGGCACGGTGACCTGGAACACCGCCAAGTACAACCAATGGCAAACCGGTTTCAACGCTCAGGAGGAACGCCTGAAAAACATGCTGCAGTCGTTGACGCAGAAATATTCGAATGCCAATTCGTATCATGACAATTTTAATAAGACGTTGTCGGCGCATTTGAATCAGTTTGCGGATATGTTGAGGGCGATGTTGAATTTTTGATGCAAATGTTAGAGGTGTGAGGTTTTTATCTAAAAGATGAGTGTTGTCGCTGGTTGGTTTGATTCAGAGTTGTGCTTGGGTTTTGCCCTGTTGGATAGGTTATGTGTAAGAATTTTAATGCTGGGAATGAAGTTGAGTTGCAGGTGGTAAGGGTGTTATCAAATTTTTCAATGGGAGGCCGGAATGTTGAGGTTGGTTTACGGTTGATTGAGGATCTATATATTGATTCGATGAGTTTGGTTGAGATCGTTATGATGCTGAATGAAATGTTTAGCATTGAGTTGCCGGCGGAAGGGGTGGGGATGTGCAGGACGGTTAAGGATATATGTGATTTGGTGGAAAAAAGCAGGGTATGGCGAAGGGGTGTTTACTCTGGTGTAAATGAATCAAGGATGTAGTTAGGGGATGCCTGACTGGATTTGGAGTGAATGTCGAGTTGATACCCAAGCATGCCAATAAGCATGTCTTGAGTAAATCTGGGCGTGATAAATATTTAAAGGATTTGGAAAATGGTTGCAAGTGCTGGTTTGAATTCCCCGACTTCTATCTCGTTTCGGCCTTCTATGATGGAGTCCATACCTTCTGTTGGGACGAGTCAACAGGAAAACTTGGATGTTAAAAGTGAGTATTTTATAGGGGATTTTTTAAGGCTGCATGGGGCGAAAATAGAAAGAAATGGCGATGTAAGACAAATCATGACCTATCATGCTGATAATAATGAATGGTCTATAAAATCAGAATGTAAAGAACAGTTATTGAGCAAGCTTATGGAGGTTGTGAAGAGTGGTGGAGAGCAAATTCACAATCGGGTCTTTTTGGATGTGATTCGTGATTGGTATCATGGGTTGGATGCGGCCAGTAAAATTGAAAATACCGTTGTAGCTAATGATCATCTGAATGCCAAGGGGCAAAGTATTGCAAGGATGATATTGGAGGCTAATCACAATCTTGGACAAGGCGCAGAATCTATTCGATTGCTGGATGTGGGGGGTAATGATGGGAAACTAACTTCGTACGTTGCTTCTCATGTTGCAGATTACTCGAACTCACCTGTGCATCCTTATGTTCTTGAAGTGGAAACCGGTGTGAGTTGGGATCATAACTGTCATGAGGTTTCTACTGCTCATAATGATAAAAATCAACCTGTGAAAACCATCTATTATGATGGTCACGATATGGCGTCTGGCAGGGTGTTTGGCGAGGATGGCAGCAATCCATTGTCGGACGGTCTTGGCTTTGATTGTGCTATGTACCAACACTCTCTTCATCATTTTCCAAGCCCCGAGATCCAGCAGCAAAGTCTTGCTCAGATTGCTGGCCTTTTAAAGGAAGGGGGAGTATTGACCATTTCCGAACATAGCAGTGCTTTAGGTGGGCACGAGCTTGATTTAATGCATATGGTGACGGAAGTGTACTCGGATCTTTATCGGTATCCGGAGATTTCAGGTGATGAACTTGAAGGTCGATATAATTCATACGTTGAGAAGGAAACACCCTCCAACTATTTCTCTCAGGCTCGTTTGTTGGATATGGCTCAAAAAGTTGGGTTGACTCCAAGTAGCTCTACTGCTATTAGTGAAAAAACAGAGAGAACTTATTCTATGACATTCGTGAAAATGGAAGGATTTGATTTGGATCGTGATCGCTCGTTAGAGGCGCTTTTAGATTTGGATGCTTTAAAGGCTGGAACTAAAAAATATGAAACTACATCCCTCGGTCCATTGACGAGGTCTTTGGATGGAGGGTTCTAGTTGGCTGCTCGTATGAGTTCAAGTGTGTCAGTTAAGTTTTTATTTTTTGTCTGGAAAATATTGAATAAGCTCTGATGTTTTGAGTGATGCCTTGTATCTTAGATGCAAGGCATTTTTTATGAGGTCACTTTTCTGCTTTTTCCTACACTGATAGATGTGCTTTCCTCAATTAATTAGCGCGTCGTCCTACGGAATCCCCCCACACATCTTCCTATAGTCACGCAGCCCGCCATCCCGAGCCTGTCCCCCCACAGGCTCAATCGCGCTTCAGTAACTTTCTATAGAGAAATCCCAGAGTATGGACAGTGCAACTGATCAACCGCTGGTGAAGTCGTTCGTTTTTGACCACTGGCTATTGCAAAGCGATGGAACGCTGATGCGAGATGGACAAGGAGTTCATGTTCCCCCCAAAGAACTACACGTACTGCGCCTGCTGCTGAAATCGGCGGGCGCGGTCGTGAGTAAGGATTATCTGCTGGACCATGTCTGGCCGCGGATGGATGCGGCGGAGGAGTCGTTGACCCGTTGTATCTATGCCTTGCGCAAGTTGTTCAAGGAGAACAAGGGCTACATTGCGACGGTTTACGGCCAGGGTTATCGGTTCACCGGTCCCGTGGTTGAGCTCGACGTGACGAACCAGGCGAGGGCGGTGGCACCTTCGTTGGCGGTGTTGCCTTTTCGCAATCTGGACGAGATCGCGGCGCTGGATCTGCAGGATCTGATGATCCGCCAACTGACCACGGCGTTCGGTGAGGCATTGCACATCATTCCCTCGGGGCTGATCGCGGCCTGCAGGGCGTCGGGCGATGTGCCGTCGTTGGCCGGGCGGCTGTCGGCGGATTATTGCTTGAACGGTCGTTTTATAGGCGCGGGCGGGCTGCAACACTGGTCGATCGAGTTGATTCGTGGACGCGACCAGGCGTTGCTGCATGGGCAGACGCTGGATGCCTGGGATCCGGGGGAGGCGCTGGGCGCATTGACTTGCCTGGTTGCTCAACGCGTACCCGGGTTGCGTCCGGTCGGTGAGCGCTGTGGGTCTTACGCGGTGGCGGTGGCGTATCTCAATGGCTTGTGCAATGTGCAGCAGCACACGGTACAAAGCCTGCGCGATGCCCAGGTACTGTTCAGGCAATGTTTGAAACTCGATCCCGGCTACGCGCCGCCCTGGTGCGGTTTGGCGGATGTGTGGCTGGGACAGGCGATGATGGGCCTGGGTGATCCCGAGCGCGCCATCGAAGAAGCTCATTCGGCGGTTTCCAAGGCCTTGGCGCTGGACCCCGGCAGCATCCCGGCATTGACGCGCCTGGCGTTGCTCACCAGTTTGCGCGGTTGTGAGGAGGCGGCCCAGGTGTTATTCCGGCAGTGTCTGTTTTCGGCCGATCAGGCTGATGTGCTGTATTTCCATGCCTGGCATCACTGGTTCTGGCGGCGCAACGAACAGGCGGCGGACATGATCGACCGATGCCTGGAACATGATCCGGGTTGTGTACGGGCGCAGATTATGCGGGCGCGTATTCACGAGCAACTGACGTGGATCCGCGAGCGGCGCCTGGCATGAAGCGGCGCAGGAGCAAATGGTTGTGCTGGCCGGTGTGTCTTGGCCTGGGGCTTGGCATGGCCCAGGCGCACGCCTGGTGCTGGAGCAGGGCGGGGCAGTTGCATGCCATCGAACCCGAACTGCTGCAAGCGATTGCCGATGTCGAATCCGGGCAGCGGCCAGACGCGATCAACCACAACCGCAACGGCACCCGCGATATCGGGCTGATGCAGATCAACAGCATTCATCTACCCCGATTGCGTGCCCGAGGCATTACCGAGCAACGCCTGCTGGATGAGCCGTGCCTGTCGGTGGAGGTCGGTGCGTCGGTGCTGGCCGAGTTTATCGCCCGTCATGGCTACAACTGGACGGCGGTCGGCGCCTACAACGCCGGCAACTCACCCAACCGGCAAGCCGCGCGGCTTCGCTACGCGCGCAAAGTCTGGCAACGCTATCGAGTGCTCACCCAGGCTCGACAAGCGGCGCATTGAACAGGCCGGCGCGGGATTCTGATCGTTTGCCCCTGGCAATCGGCAGAATTCGATCAGGAATCCTGCCGCCGGCCTTCCTACCCTGTGTGCTCATTCGACTGCCCTGGAGTTTGGACGGTGACAGTCCCGACGGCCCCCACCCTACAGCCCTGCGTCTTGCGGATCCTCAACGGTCCGTTGCAGGGCTGCGAATTTGCGCTTGGCCAAGGCACCACCTTGTTCGTGGTCGGTGCGGTGGATGTGCTCGGGGACGGTGCGTTGTCGGCCAGTGTTCCGGCGGATGCCATCTTCGTGCCCCTGGAGCAAGGCGGATGCAATTTTGAGGTGCTGGCCGATCAGGCCGCGCTGGACGGCTTGCCGTTGCGACTGCTCGGCGATCCAGTGGAAGTGCGCCACTGTGCCTTTCAAGCCAGGGTGCAGGTCGGTGGTCTGCACATCGCCTTGCGTCCCGAGGATCAATCCTGGGCGCCTGAGGTTTTCGACCTGTCACACGGCGTGCCTTCCGATGCAGCCGTTTTCATGCCCTGGCGTGGCCCTTGGACTCGTTGGATCGCTGGTGGTCTGGCGCTGGTGGCGTTGATCACTGTGATTGGCCTTTGGTCGATGCCCGGGCCGAGGCCGGAAACCGATATCCGCGCGATGATCACTGGCGCCAGTGCCCAGGTCCAGGTGCTGCGCGGTCGTGATCATTCGGTCTACGTCTTGGTGTCTTCCGAGCGGGATGCCGGTTGGAGTCGCCAGGTGTTGACCCGCCACAACACGCTGAACGGCCAGGTGCTGATGATCGATCAGGAGCGTCGCCGGCTGGAGCAGGTGCTGGTGGACCATGACCCGCAGCTGGCCTGGCATTTTCTGGACCTCAAGGACCCGTCGGTGCCGCGACTGTTGCTCAGCGCCCAACGCAATCTACTCACGCCCGACAAGCAGGCACAACTGCTCGATACGCTGCTCGCGGCGGCGCCTTATGCCCGTGACGTCGTGGTGCAGATGCAGGATGACAGGCTGCTCGCCGATCTCGCCCAGGGCGGTTTGCAACGTCTTTCACTGGCCTTCAGCCGGTTCGAACACCAAGGCAGCGTGACGTTTGCCGTCGAGGGCAACCTGCAGGATTCCGAGCTGGCCGCCGCTCGCCAGTATGTCGACAGTTTCTACCGGCAGTGGGGTGATCGCTACGTGCACTTCGCTGTCGAGCTCAAGGACGACGCGCTCAAGGGCAAGTCGTTTCAAACCGGCCCCCAGGGCTACGTCAAGACGAGTCCTTCGTCCTGGCTTTTTTCAAACAAACAGAGCAGGTGACATATGGCTGGTATCCCGATCATGTTTCCCGATTTTCCCGATGACTTTCTCGGAGAGCAGGCCGCTGCGTTCGAGCGCGGCGCTCAGAGCCTCAAAGAGGCCCTGGATAAAGCCCTCGATGAGCTCAAAATCGATGCGTCGGACCCTGGAAAGCTCGCCGCCTACCAGACCGCATTTTCGTCCTACACGGTATTCCGAAACGCCCAGACCAACACGGTCAAGGGCTTCAAGGATATCGACATGGCGATCATCCAGGCGGCTCGCTGACGCTTGCTCTTTCGGCTGGCCATTGCTCGTGACAATGGCCATTTTCATGAGTGCCTCGTATGTCTATCCCAAGTATTTCCCCGTCGCTTATCGCGCGCTCTGCCTTCGTTGAATTGCGTGGCCCGCAGGAAGGCCCGACCGTTTCCCTGGAATCGCGCCTGATCGAAGCGTTTGCCGGTTCTGCCGTCGACAGCGCGCAAGACGTCTCGGCGATCAACCAACTGATCCAGCGCCCGGATATCACCGACCCTGAAGTATTGGCCCAGTTGCAGGAGCTGACCGGGCAATACAACGTCGACATCAACTTGCTCAACGTACTGGTGCGCAAAGCGGTGGGCACGGCAGAAACCCTGTTGCGTGCGTCATGAGGTCCGGCCTGTTGTTGCTGCTGATGTGCCTGGCGCTGACGGGGTGTCGCCAGCCGAGTCTGCTGGAAGGGCTGGATCAGCAGCAGGCCAACGAAGTGCTTGCGGTGCTGCAACGCAACAACATCGCGGCGGTGAAAGTCGACGGCGGCAAAGCCGGCTATGCGGTGAAAATCGATCAGCTGGATTTTTCCGCCGCGGTCGATCTGCTCAACCTCTATTCCTTACCGTCCCGGCCACGCCTGCAAGTCGCCGAGATGTTTCCGTCCGACTCCCTGGTGGCTTCGCCCCGCGCCGAAAAGGCCCGGTTGTATTCGGCGTTGGAGCAACGCATCGAGCAGTCGCTGGCGGTGCTCGAAGGTGTGGTTTCCGCACGGGTCCATGTCAGTTACGACCTGGATGCCGGCGAGGGCGGGCGCAAGTCGGCACCCATTCATCTTTCGGCGGTGGTGTTGCATGAGCGTGATGTCGAAGCGCAATTGCTGATCACTGACATCAAGCGTTTTCTCAAGAACAGTTTTGCGGCGGTGGAGTACGAGAACATCTCGGTGGTGCTGTCCAAGCGCTCGCCGATACAGCATGTCGCGCCGTCGGTGGCCGCACCGCAGGGGAAGTCATCCTGGCCTTGGTTGTTCGCCGTGATCGGCGGGTTACTGCTGGCCGGCGGTGCAGCCTGGGTTTACCACCAGTCAAACGCAGGGCGACGTGATGTCGGACATTGAGGGGCTGCAGCGGATCCTCGCCGAGCCCCTGGGTTATCTGCATCCTCAACGTTTGGTGATACCGGCGGGATTCGAGGGGGAGGCGGCACGCAGCCTGCTCAACCGCATCGTGCTTGAGGGGCTGGCACTGCACGGGCCGTGGCCATCGACGCCGCTGACCGGTGTGGCGAAACAATGGGTTCGTCATTGGCGCCGATTGCCCTATATCGCCTCGCTGTTGGGCGCCTATCGCTTGATGCCCGACCTGGCGCGCGGTGCGGCGCTGCGCTGCTTGCCGGTGTCGGTTCGGCGCTTCGCCGGCTACAGCCTCGGCGCGCGAAGCGGCCCGCCAATCGAGTGCTCGCCCGTTGCCATGGAGCAGGTCGAAGCCGCCGGCCTCAATGCGTTATGGAGCTGGCACGGGCAAGTTCCGCCGATGTTGCTTGAACGCCTGGCCTTGCAATTCTCCGAGCCGGTGGTTCGTTTGCACCGGCAATGGCCCCTCTTGAAACCTGATCCCACGCTTTTCTTTTTGGCGGTGCAGCATGCTCGATTCCATCCGCGCCCTGAGTGACCTGCCGGCGTCTGCGGACGTACGCCTGGCCCGCGAGGACGTCGTTGCCGCGCGCCGCCGTCACGCCTTGCAGCGCGAGGCCCAGCGTCGGGCGCGCGAGTGTGTCGAGCAGGCCCAGCGCGAGGCCGACGCGGTCCAGGCGCAGGCATTTCAACAAGGTTATGCCGAGGGCATCCTGCGGGCGACCGGCCACCTGGCTGACGGCCTGCTGAAGACGCAAACCCTGGCGCTGCAATTACGCAACGAACTCGCCCGAGCCGCGGATGACGTGCTCGCACAGGCCTTGAGCCGCCCGCAATGGTTGGACGAAATGCTTGAACGCTGGCTGGCCGGGCAAGCGGGCGATTCAGAGGCGGTGCTGCACGTATTGCTGCCGCTGCATTGTCGCCCGCGTGGCGATGAACTGCGCGTCAGCTTGCGCGAGCGTTGGGCTGGCGAGCTGATTGTCGAGTATCACCCGCAAGACCGCTATGTGCTGCGGCTGGCGGATCAACTGCTGGAGTTCGATGTTGGAGCGACCCGGGAACGGCTGGCGCCAAGGTTATTGGCGAGCATCGCTGATCTGCCGGAGTCGGTCCGTACCCTGGACCAAGCCTCGCTGCAGGCACTGACCGAGCTGTGTTCGAGCTTTGCCGTTACCACGCAGACCGCCCCCGGAGAAGTCCGTCATGAAGATTGAATCAATGAGCGCTTCCAGTCCCGTTGAGCACGGCGCCAGTGCGTCGGTCGAGACGCTGGAATCACGCTTGCTGGCCGCTCGCCAGGAAGCGTCTGGCAACAAACGCCCGGACCCTGAGTTCGAGCACTTGTATCAATTGCTGCTGGCCATGGAAGGGCAAGGGGAGAAGGCGATTCATGAGTTTCTCCGCACCCTGCGGGGAGCGGATGGAGCAACCGCTGCGTACCCCACCGCCAAGGCGTTGAAGGCGATCACGCAACAGGTTCTGTATCGATTGAAGGACGAGGGCCTGGAAAAGTCGCAGCTCTATAAGGAAGTCCTCGGGGCCAATGGCCTGGCGTTCGCCATGGAAGTCTTTGTCTTGGGCGTGATGCGCGATGTGATGCAGCCGATGGGGGATGACGCTTGGGAGAAGAGTGAGTGGTGAGGTAGTGCCGGCCATTATGCACAACAGAGACTGATTGCTTGTGGTGAGGGAGCAAGCTCTCTCGCCACGGTGAGCGTGTATTCAGGTCAGGAATTGGATGCCGGGTTGGTGCGCTCACTGATGTAGGTCGTGCCGGGACGGACAGCTAACACGGCGATGGCGACCGCTACATTGGCCATATGGTCGACCATTTCCTTGGGAATGGACAGGCTCGAAAAGAATCGGGATGCTGCGATGACGGTGCCCATGATGATCTGGCCTATGGAGGTTCGTATTGCATTGGTGGACAGCAGTTGGTTGCCCGCCTGCTCGGCAGTGGGTATTCGTACCGAGATCGGGTTGATCCGAAAACCCTCTCCAGAAGGTTTTTCCTGTAAGGCGTGCATCGCTTCGCCCATGAGCACTTGGCCGAGGACATCGGCTCCGGCGTTGTAGGCCCCCCGCAATACATCGTCTCCCAGTATCGGGCGCAGGGACTCGACAATGTGCTCGGCCTGGGCTTCGATCGGCAGATTCGCATCGTGCGGGGTATTGGCCTGTTGTTCCACCCAGGTCGACAGCTGGAAGGCAAAGCTCTCCAATTCGGAGGCTGGGGGCGTGTTGCCCTGCGCCATGACGTACCCGGGGCCGGAGTGCGGCGCGGTGTAGTTCATGCCGGTGAAGGACAGGAACTGGAGCACTCCGTTCAGCGCGCCAGCGGCTGCCGTACCGCCGGGGTTGGGTTTTGCATTGTCCCCCGTGGGGAAGAACAGACTCACCAGGTCCTGGGCAAACGTGTAGAACGCCATTTGCGAGCCGAAGGATGCCAAGGCCGGCAGCGCGGTTGGAACGGTTACGGCGGCTGTCAGGGCGAGAGCCGATACTATGAGGGTGATGAGACGAGCCATGCGTGTTTCGGTGTTCGCGGTTCCATTGCACTCGTCCCTGATGGCGCCGAGGATGTTCAGCAGTGGGCCGATGCACTGGGCAACTGCACCCATCACGCTGCGGGTCAGTGGCGAAGCAGCATTGGATTGGAGGTTTTTTTCCAGGGCGAACCCCACCAGTTGCCTGAGCACCGTGAGTGTGCCGGTGACCAGGCCGGTGCGCAGGCCGGAAATGGTCAGGTTGCTGGCCCAGCGTCCGAGATCGCCTTCGAATTCGTTGTTGACCAGTTTGCCCAGTTGTTCGCCGAGGTATCCCAGGATGATTTGGCCGCGTTGTATGAACGAGTCGGAATCTGACGAATGGCTTGAGTTTTCGAACAGCGCCAGATCGTGAATGTCCAGATAAAAATCGTTGGTGAGGTCGTTAGAGTCGCCGTTTAGCTGTACTGCGATGGCGTCGATGAATCGCTGGGTAGGGTTGTCTGCCTTACTCCTTTGCTCAGAGATGAATGCGTTGAATGCCTCGTCGACGCTCATCAGCCCAAACTTAACCTGTTCCGCTGAAAGCGAGCTTCTTTGCTCGGCAGGGATGATTTCATCGAGCATCTCGATAATGGTGTGGGATGAGCGCTCTTTGCTATCAAGGTTGGCGACCGGGGTGGATTCATTTGGAGTGGATCGAGTGATAGGTGAAGCTGGGGACGAGATATGCATTGTTGATCCTGCGTGACGAATGGCTACTGGGTTGCTGTCGTTGCAGCTGCATCGCTCTTTTGCAGGCTTTTGGCGCTTGCAACTATCAAATAACGCTCCGAGGCAAAGAGGCGCGGCGCGTCGGTGCAAGGATGGAACCCGGAATCAAAGCGCTTCTCGCCGCTAGCGCTCCTGCTCGGTATAATCCCGTCACTTTTTATTGCCCTGAGTCAAACCCACCCATGTACACCCTGGCCCGTGAGCTGCTGTTCAAACTTTCCCCGGAAACCTCCCACGATCTGTCCCTGGACCTGATCGGCGCGGGCGGGCGTTTGGGCCTCAATGGGTTGCTGTGCAAGGCCCCGGCGAAATTGCCGGTGACGGTCATGGGCCTGGAATTCCCCAACCCGGTCGGGTTGGCGGCGGGGCTGGACAAGAATGGCGCGGCCATCGACGGGTTCGCCCAGCTGGGTTTCGGTTTCGTGGAAATCGGCACCGTCACCCCACGCCCGCAGCCGGGCAACCCCAAGCCACGGCTTTTCCGCCTGCCACAAGCCGAGGCGATCATCAACCGCATGGGCTTCAACAACCTGGGTGTCGACCATTTGCTGGCCCGGGTGGCGGCGGCCAAGTACAAGGGCGTGCTGGGCATCAATATCGGCAAGAACTTCGACACGCCGGTGGAGCGGGCCGTCGACGACTACTTGATCTGCCTGGACAAGGTCTACGCCCATGCCAGCTACGTGACCGTCAACGTCAGTTCGCCGAACACCCCGGGCCTGCGCAGCCTGCAATTCGGTGATTCCCTCAAGCAACTGCTCGCCGACCTGGCCCGCCGCCGCGCCGAGTTGGCCGTGACGCATGGCCGGCATGTGCCGCTGGCCATCAAGATCGCCCCGGACATGACCGACGAAGAGACCATCCAAGTCGCCCAGGCCCTGATCGAGACCGGCATGGACGCGGTGATCGCCACCAACACGACCCTGGGTCGCGAAGGGGTCGAGGGGCTGGAACACGGTGACGAGGCGGGCGGGTTGTCGGGTGCGCCAGTGCGTGACAAGAGCACCCACACCGTGAAGGTGCTGGCCGCCGAACTGGCGGGGCGCTTGCCGATCATCGCGGCGGGAGGCATCACCGAAGGCCGGCATGCCGCCGAGAAAATCACCGCCGGGGCGAGCCTGGTGCAGATTTATTCGGGCTTTATCTATAAGGGGCCGGCGTTGATTCGTGAATCAGTGGATGCAATTGCGGCGTTGCGTTGATTGATCTTTTGAAGGCTACGCAGACCCACAATGGTGTTCACAGTCAGAGTTAGAAACCCTGTTCAGAGAACCCAGGCATTAAAAAGGGCTCCTCGAAGGAGCCCCCTGGGCCGAAGCCCGCCGTCCGGATGGGACGCGCGTGGTTAAATCGATGTGAGTATCAAATTGTCGAGTTCTTGAGTGTTGAGCCCTGTGTCAGCCGACGGCGTGAAGTTCGTTGAGTCTATGGATACCCGCAGTGCCGGTCATACCGTCCCAGTTGTCGCCGCGTCCTTCTCGCCAGCCATTGATCCAGGCTTGACGTACCGACGGTAGAGTAAAGGGGCAAAGCTCACGGGATTTACCACCAACGCCATATTGGTAACCGCGTAAAAATGCTCTTTCCAACGGATCACGCTTAAGTCTTCTCATAGGGTGTTTCCCTCACTTGTTGACTGTTGCTTCGCGTCGACCTCTATCGAGGCCGGGGCAGAATCATTCTGCCGTTGGTGGCTCGTTGCCGGCGTGACGAGCCGAGGTGTTGACGCCGTTGCGACGTCAACCTGTGTTGAGTTCTAACCAAAGCGTCACATGGATGGAATGATCGTTTTGTCATAAGCACGTAACAATAAAGACGTTAGGGCGATAAGTAACATGCTGTTCGATGCCCGCTAATGAGCAAGACCCCTGTATGATCGGCCCTGCGCCGAAAGGCGCTGGCTTGGCCCGGATGAGAATGTCCTCCCGTTGCACTCGGGTACTATTCGACGAAAGGGACAAGTTTTCACAATTTGTTGTACAGAATTTTTTATCTGCCTTCGCATCCAAGCTCTTCTAACCTGAGCCGCGAGGGCGGAATGGCACACTTTCGTGCCACGCGGGTGCTCTTGAGAAAAGCACCTGATTGAACCCGGCCCGGCAATGCGTTGCCCGGTCCACTTAGCCAAAGGCTCTGGAAATCCCATGTCCGATCGTTTCGAACTCTTCCTCACCTGCCCCAAGGGCCTCGAAGGCCTGCTAATCGAGGAAGCCGTCGGGCTTGGCCTTGAAGAGGCGCGCGAACACACCTCCGCCGTGCGCGGCATGGCCGACATGGAAACGGCGTATCGCCTGTGCCTGTGGTCGCGCCTGGCCAACCGCGTGTTGCTGGTCCTCAAGCGCTTCCCGATGAAGGACGCCGAAGACCTGTACCACGGCGTGCTGGACGTCGACTGGCAAGACCACATGCTCGCTGATGGCACCTTGGCGGTGGAGTTCAGCGGCCATGGTTCGGGCATCGACAACACCCACTTCGGCGCCTTGAAGGTCAAGGACGCCATCGTCGATAAACTGCGCACGCCGTCGGGCGAGCGACCGTCCATCGACAAGCTCAACCCGGACCTGCGCATTCACCTGCGCCTGGACCGCGGTGAAGCGATCCTTTCCCTGGACCTCTCCGGCCACAGCCTGCACCAGCGCGGCTATCGCCTGCAGCAAGGCGCTGCACCGCTGAAGGAAAACCTCGCCGCCGCGATCCTGATCCGTGCCGGCTGGCCGCGCATCGCCGCCGAAGGCGGGGCGCTGGCCGACCCGATGTGCGGCGTGGGTACGTTCCTGGTGGAAGCCGGGATGATCGCTGCCGACATGGCGCCGAACCTGCGTCGCCAGCAGTGGGGCTTCACCGCCTGGCTCGGCCATGTGCCGGCGCTGTGGAAGAAGCTCCACGAGGAGGCCAGCGAGCGTGCCGCCGCCGGCCTGGCCAAGCCACCGTTGTGGATTCGCGGCTACGAGGCCGACCCACGGCTGATCCAGCCGGGCCGCAATAACGTCGAGCGGGCGGGCCTGAGCGAGTGGATCAAGATCTATCAAGGCGAAGTCGCCACCTTCGAGCCGCGCCCGGACCAGAACCAGAAAGGCCTGGTGATTTGCAACCCACCGTACGGCGAGCGTCTGGGCGACGAAGCCAGCCTGCTTTACCTCTACCAGAATCTGGGCGAACGTCTGCGCCAGGCCTGCCTGAACTGGGAGGCCGCGGTGTTCACCGGCGCGCCGGACCTGGGCAAGCGCATGGGCATTCGCAGCCACAAGCAGTATTCGTTCTGGAACGGCGCCTTGCCGTGCAAGTTGCTGCTGATCAAGGTGTTGCCGGATCAGTTCGTCACCGGCGAACGTCGCACTCCGGAACAGCGTCAGGCCGAGCGTGAGCAAGCGGCATATGATCAGGCTCCTGAAGTCCCGCAAGAGCGCCAGTACAACAAAAATGGCAACCCGATCAAGCCAACTCCGGCTCCGGCCCCTGTGGTCGAGCAGGCCCGTTTGAGCGAGGGCGGGCAGATGTTCGCCAATCGCCTGCAAAAAAACCTCAAGTTGCTGAGCAAATGGGCCAAGCGTGAAGGCGTGGACTGCTACCGAGTCTACGACGCTGACATGCCGGAATACTCCATGGCCATCGACCTGTATCACGATTGGGTGCACGTCCAGGAATACGTCGCGCCAAAATCCATCGATCCGGAAAAGGCCTCGGCCCGACTGTTTGACGCCTTGGCGGCGATCCCGCAGGCACTGAACGTCGATAAGAGCCGCGTGGTGATCAAGCGTCGTGAGCGCCAGAGCGGCACCAAGCAGTACGAGCGCCAGAGCGCCCAAGGCAAGTTCACCGAAGTCAACGAAGGCGGCGTGAAGCTGCTGGTCAACCTCACCGACTACCTGGACACCGGCCTGTTCCTCGACCACCGGCCAATGCGCCTGCGGATCCAGAAAGAGGCGGCCGGCAAACGCTTCCTCAACCTGTTCTGCTACACCGCGACCGCCAGTGTCCACGCGGCCAAGGGCGGCGCGCGCAGCACCACCAGCGTCGACCTGTCGAAAACCTACCTGGATTGGGCGCGCCGCAACCTGTCGCTCAATGGTTTTTCCGACAAGAACCGCTTGGAGCAGGGCGATGTGATGGCCTGGCTCGAAGCCAGTCGGGACGAGTACGACCTGATCTTCATCGACCCACCGACCTTCTCCAACTCCAAGCGCATGGAAGGGGTGTTCGATGTGCAGCGCGATCACGTCCAGTTGCTGGACCTGGCCATGGCTCGTCTGGCGCCGGGTGGCGTGTTGTATTTCTCGAATAACTTCCGCAAGTTCCAGCTCGAGGACAATCTCAGCGAGCGTTATGCGGTGGAAGAGATCACGGCCAAGACCATTGATCCGGATTTTGCGCGCAATAGTAAGATCCACCGTGCCTGGAAGATCATGGCCCGTTGACCCGTAGCTGATTGGATCCACGAAGCCTTGTAATTCAAGGCTTCTGGCCTCTTTTTAGGGCTGGTCAAAGTAATGGCTAATAGCTATAACTTAGGCTGTGCCCAGGGCTGTGCCTATGCCTGGCTCCTTTCTGAGTTGTATTTATGGCATTGCATCAGGTGCGTCCCAGAATCTTGGGCTTTATCAGCGAAGATGTGTCGGCCTGGCTGGTGGCTTCGCTGGTCTTGCTGGCCGGTACGTTCCTGACCGGGTTGCTGACCTGGGCGATGATGAATCTGTTCAATCAGCAATTGCGCCAACGCTTCGAGCTGCAGGCCGAGGAGCGTTTCAGCCGCATTGAGGAGCGCTTCCAGGGGCAGGAGCAACGCCTCGATAGCCTGAGGCTTTTCTTCGCCAATTCTGACGGGGTTTCCCTCAGCGAATTCCGCGGCTACGCCGAAGCGCTGTTGCGGCGCACCCGTGCCTTGGCCTGGGCGCCACGGGTGCGTCGGGACGAACGGCCGTCGTTCGAGCAACGGGCGCGGGCCGAAGGGGCAGATAACTTTGCCATCCGTGAGCCGGATGCCACCGGTGGCCTGCGACAGGCCGCTGAACGGGACGAGTACGCGCCCGTGGTCTACCTCCAGAGCCAGGCCCCCAACGGGGTACCGTTGGGACTGGATCTGCTTGCTGACCCACTACGCCGTGCTGCGCTCGAGCGGGCCCGTCAACGTGGCGAACTGGTGGTCTCGCAGCCATTGGACCTGTTGGGCGTCGACCCGGCCTTCAACCGTGGAGTTTTGCTGGTGGCGCCGGTCAGTCGGGCGTCTGCTAAGGAGCCGTTCGGTTACGTGGTGGCGGCCATCAGCATGCGTCAGTTGGTAGGCGATGGCCTGCCGGAGCCTGATCATGACAACCTTTCGATGCGCGTCCTGGATCTGTCCTCTGATGATGGCGAGGAAGTGCTGTTCGAGTCCCTCGACCCACCGGTCGACAGTAATTTGTCGGCGATCCGCCTGCTACGCCTGGCCGATCATGACTTTCGGGTGGAATTGCGGCCCAGTGGCACCTTCCTGGCGAGCAACCATTCCACGGTGGTAAGCCTGGTGGTGTTGGGCGGCTTGCTCAGCCTGTTACTCAGCGTCCTGCTTTACGTGTTGGTCAGCCAGCGGCAACGGGCCTTGAAACTGGTGGATCAGCGTACCCAGGAACTGCGCGCCCGTGAGCAGGAATTGCGCGGAACCCATGGGCAGTTACGTGGCGTGCTGGATGCCGCGACCCAGGTCGCGATCATCGCCACGGACCTGCGCGGCGTCATCACCACGTTCAACGCTGGCGCCGAACAGATGCTTGGCTATGCCAGTTGCGAGGTCCTGCAGAGCATGACCCTCGAAGGCCTGCACGTCCCCCGCGAACTCCAGGCCCGGGCCACACAGCTTGGCGCGCGCTATGGCAAACCGATCCCTACGTGCCACGCCATGCTGGTCGAAGGCGGCGAACAGGGTGGCCAGCAGGCACGGGAATGGACACTGGTGCGTCGCGATGGCAGCCATCTGACGGTGAATATGCTGGCCACGCCGATGTTGGATGACCAAGGGCTGTGGGTCGGCCACCTGGCGATCTGCATCGATATCACCGAACGCAAACGTGTCCATGAGGCCCTGGCTGCCCGGGACCTGTTACTGAAAAAGCTCAGCGCCCATGTTCCTGGCGGCATCTACCAATTCAAGATGGATTTCAACGGTCGTTTCAGCGTGATTTATGCCAGTGATGGCATTCGTGACATCTACGAGTTGGAGCCAGATGTACTGGTCCAGAACGCTGAAGCGATTTTCTCGCGCATTCATCCATTGGACGGCACGCGGGTCCGCGCTTCAATTCGTGCTTCGGCCGCGACGTTGAGCCCTTGGCGTGAAGAGTACCGCGTGCAACTCCCGGTGCGTGGTGTGCGCTGGGTGCGTGGTGAGGCCACGCCTGAGGAGTTGCCCGGGGGCGGTGTGTTGTGGCACGGCTATATCTCGGATATTTCCGATCTCAAGCGGGTGGAAGAAGAGTTGCGGGCATTGTCCGTGACCGATGCCTTGACCGGCATTCGCAACCGGCGCTATTTCCAGGAACGCCTGACCTCGGAAATGGCCCGGGTCGAACGGGGTTCCGGCGAACTGGCGGTCATCATGCTCGATATCGATCACTTCAAGCGGATCAACGATCAGCACGGCCATGCCGTGGGTGACCGTGTGTTGCAGGCGGTCTGCCAGCGGATCGCCCAGCGGCTGCGGCGTACCGACGTGTTCTGTCGGCTGGGCGGGGAAGAGTTCGTGGTGCTGTGTCCTGACACGGACGGTACCAGTGCTCATGCACTGGCGATTGGGCTGTGGGAAGGTTTGCGTGGTGCGCCGATCGATGACGTGGGCATCGTCACTGCCAGTTTTGGTATTGCCAGCTGGCGGGTCGGGGAGGGCGCGGATGCGCTGCTGTTGCGGGCCGATTCAGGGGTGTATGCGGCCAAGCAGGCTGGGCGGGATCGGGTCGATGTGCAGTTGGGATAGCTGGCTAGGTATACGCGGTCAAGTGTGGGAGCGAGCAAGCCCGCTCCCACACGGTTCTCTGTGCCGCTGAAGTTGCGGCGAATCGAAGAATTAGAGCACCGAAGCCGTCTGCGGCAGTTTTGGCTGGCGGTACAAGTCCAGCAGCACCTGGTCCAGCACCGATGACGCACCCCATGGTTTTGGATCATTGAGGATCGCCACCACCGCCCAGGTGTTGCCATTGATGTCACGGCTGAAGCCGGCGATGGCGCGGACGGTATTCAGGGTGCCGGTCTTGATGTGGGCTTCACCGGCCATGGCGGTGGTCTTGAGGCGTTTGCGCATGGTGCCGTCGGTGCCGGCGATTGGCATCGAGCTGATGTACTCCGCCGCATACGGGCTGTTCCAGGCGGCTTGCAGCATCGCCGCCATTTCCCGGGCGCTGACTCGTTCGGCGCGGGACAGGCCGGAGCCGTTCTCCATCACCAGGTGCGGCGCAGTGATGCCTTTCTTGGCCAGCCACTGGCGCACCACCCGCTGCGCCGCCTTGGCGTCATCACCGTCGGCTTCGTTACGGAACTGCGCGCCAAGGCTCAGGAACAGTTGCTGGGCCATGGTGTTGTTACTGTATTTGTTGATGTCGCGGATGATCTCCGCCAGGTCTGGCGAAAACGCCCGGGCCAACACCTTGGCGCTGCTCGGGGTCGGGGCCAGGCGGTCCTTGCCCTGGATGCTGCCACCGAGCTCTTTCCAGATCGCCCGCACGGCTCCGGCGGTGTAGGTAGCGTGATCGAGCAGCGACAGGTAGGTCTGGGAACTGCAACCGTCACCGAGCTGACCGCCCACGGTCACCGTCACGCTGCCGTCTGCCTGGGTCACCGGGTTGTAGCGCACGCCGCCGGCGCATTGCTTGGAGTTGACCGCCTTGACCTGGTTCTCGATACGAATGCTGGCGATCGGCGGCTCCACCGACACCAGGACCCGACCGCCGTCATTGCGGGCGACGAAGCGCAGGGCCTTGAGGTTGACCAGCAGCGAGTCGGGCTTGACCAGGAACGGTTTGTTTTCGTCGTTGCCGTCGTCGTTGAACTCGGGCAGTTGTGGCTGGATGAAGAAACTGCGGTCCAGCACCAGGTCGCCGGTGACTTGTTGCACGCCGTTGGCCCGCAGGTCACGCATCAGCAGCCAGAGTTTTTCCATGTTCAACTTGGGATCGCCGCCGCCCTTGAGGTACAGGTTGCCGTTGAGGATCCCGCCGCTGAGGGTACCGTCGGTGTAGAACTCGGTTTTCCACTGGTGATTGGGGCCGAGCATCTCCAGGGCCGCATAGGTGGTCACCAGTTTCATGGTGGAGGCCGGGTTCACCGAGACGTCGGCGTTGTGCAGGGTCGGGGTGCCGGGGCCGTTGAGCGGGACCATCACCAGGGACAGGGCATCGTCTTGCAGCTTGCTGGCCTTGAGGGCCTTTTGCACGTTGGGCGACAGGGCGGTGTTGATGGTGGCGGCGCTGGTGGTGACAGGCAGCGCCAAAGGAAGAAGAAGGCTGGCCAGAAGCAGTGGACGCAAAGATTTGATCATGTGAAATAAAACCCTACGGGCGAGGGGGAAAAGACGAGGACATGGAAATGAACGTCCTCAACGGTCATGAAAGTGTCGGCATTATGCCCCAAGGTACAACGGCTTGTGCCGTGCTTGAGCCCTTCGGGGTGGTATTTTTTTACCGACGGTAGGTCGACTCACCGATCAGTCGGGCAATCGATGCACCAAACTGGTAAAGTGCCGGCCGTTATTACTTATGAGGATTGTTCCAATGGCGACTAACCGTTCCCAGCGTCTGCGCAAAAAACTGTGCGTGGATGAATTTCAAGAGCTGGGTTTCGAACTGAACCTGGATTTCAAAGAAGATCTGGCTGATGAGGCTATTGACGCTTTCCTCGACGCTTTCCTCAAAGAAGCCATGGAAGCCAACGGCCTGGGCTATGTAGGCGGCGACGACTATGGTCTGGTTTGCCTGCAGAAGCGTGGCTCGGTCACCCAAGAGCAGCGTGCAGCCGTTGAAGCCTGGCTCAAGGCGCGTCCTGAGCTGACCAGCGTGGAAGTCAGCCCGCTGATGGACGTCTGGTACCCGGAAAAGCCGATCAATCCGGTCGCTTGATGTTCAAAAACCGGCAGCCCGTTTGGGTGCCGGTTTTTTTGTGCCTGTCTGTTGGGTATGTGTTGTCCTTCAGGCCGCTATCGCGAGCAAGCTCGCTCCCACAATGGTGATGTGAACGACACAAATCCCCTGTGGGAGCGAGCTTGCTCGCGATGCTCTTGAAGGCTGTCAGGCGCTACGCCAGTTCAGGATCAGCAAGGTCAACACTCCCGCCACAATCCCCCAGAACGCCGAACCGATGGAAAACAGCGTCAGCCCCGATGCCGTGACCATGAAGGTGACCAGCGCCGCCTCCCGTTCCCGGGCTTCGCTCATGGCGATGCTCAAGCCATTGATGATCGAGCCGAACAGTGCCAGCGCCGCGATGGACAGCACCAGTTCCTTGGGCAGCGCGGCGAATAACGCCGCCAGTGTCGCGCCGAACACCCCGGCGACCCCGTAGAAAATCCCGCACCAGACCGCCGCCGTATAGCGCTTGCTGCGATCTTCGTGGGCATGCGGTCCGGTGCAGATGGCGGCGCTGATGGCCGCCAGGTTGATGCCATGGGAACCGAAAGGCGCCAGCAGCAACGAAGCGATGCCGGTGCTGGTGATCAACGGCGAGGCTGGCACGGTGTAACCGTCGGCCCGCAGCACGGCGATGCCGGGCATGTTCTGTGAGGTCATTGCCACCACGAACAGCGGGATGCCGATGCTGATAGTGGCCGCCAGGGAAAAGTGCGGCGTGGTCCAGACCGGTGTCGCGACTTCCAGGGCAAAACTGCTGAAATCCAACAGCCCCAGCAGGCCGGACAGCGCGGTGCCCATCAACAGTGCCGCCAGTACCGCGTAGCGGGGCGACAGGCGCTTGACGATCAGGTAGGTGAAAAACATCCCCAGCACCAGGCCGGTGCGATGTTGGGCGGCGATGAAGATCTCACTGCCGATCTTGAACAGGATGCCCGCCAGCAGCGCTGCCGCCAGCGAGGCGGGAATGCGCTTGACCAGGCGCTCGAAGCTGCCGGTCAGGCCGCAGATCGTCACCAGCAGCGCACAGGTGATGTAGGCGCCGATGGCCTCGCCATAACTCACACCGCCCAGGCTGGTGATCAGCAACGCCGCCCCGGGTGTCGACCAGGCGATGGTGATCGGCGTGCGATAACGCAATGACAGGCCGATGGAACACACCGCCATGCCGATGGAAATCGCCCAGATCCACGAGGAAATCTGGCCACTGGTCAGCCCCGCTGCCTGTCCGGCCTGGAACATCAGCACCAGGGAACTGGTGTAGCCGGTCATCATCGCGATGAACCCGGCGACGATGGCCGAGGGAGAAGTGTCAGCCAGTGGGCGAAGTGGCGTGGTCGTGACTTCGGTCATGGTGGGCGGTGGTCCTTGTTGTAGATTTGACTGGCTTGGTGGAGCCACAGGTTGCGGGTTTAAGCCTAAACTCAACGAAGTCACCGATTGCAATACAGCCGTGCCCGCAAACAGCCGTACAGTCGTGTTGCCATCAGAGGTTGTGTACAATCGAGGTGTTTTTTACGCGATACTTGCCAGCGCCCCGCTGTGCCGTATTACAGTCACGGTCAATTCGCCGCAGTTCTCCCGACTCGAGTGCCCATGAACGAACAGTTGCAGCCCCTCAAGAAACAACCGCGCGCAGGTAAAGCCGGCCGCAGCGGAACCCAGGACGATATTGTCTATGCGCATATCTTCGAGGCCATCCTCGAACAACGCCTGGCGCCCGGTACGAAGTTGAGCGAAGAGGCGCTGGGGGAGATTTTCGGGGTCAGCCGCACCATCATCCGCCGGGCGCTGTCACGCCTGGCCCATGAAGGGGTGGTGTTGCTGCGGCCCAATCGCGGTGCCGTGGTGGCCAGCCCAAGTGTCGAAGAGGCGCGCCAGGTGTTCATGGCCCGCCGCCTGGTAGAGCGGGCGATCACCGAACTGGCGGTGCAGCATGCCACTGCCGAACAGCTGGCTGAACTGCGGCAGATGGTCAGCGACGAGCGCGACAGCTTCTCCCGCGGCGACCGCGGCGCCGGCATCCGCTTGTCGGGCGAGTTCCACCTCAAACTGGCCGAAGCGGCGAAAAACGCCCCGCTGATCAGCTTCCAGCGCAGCCTGGTGTCGCAGACTTCGCTGATCATCGCTCAATACGAAAGCGGCAACCGTTCCCACTGTTCCTATGACGAACACACCCAGTTGATCGACGCCATCGAGGCTCGCGACGCCACGCTGGCGGTGGACCTGATGATGCATCACATGGACCACATCGACAGCAAGCTCAACCTCGACGAAGAAAGCGCTTCGGATGATTTGCATGCGGTGTTTTCGCATTTGTTGCAGAGCAAGAAGCCTGGACGGTCGACGGCCAAGCTGTAACCCTACCCCGATCATTCCCACGCTCCGCGTGGGAATGCCTCAACGGACGCTCTGCGTTCGGCTCTTGGGACGCGGAGCGTCCCGGGCTGCGTTCCCACGCAGAGCGTGGGAACGATCAATACAGACGCTGAAACTTTAGCGCTGATGCACCAACCGGCCAGCCGCATAAGTCTGCGCCACCGTCCGGTCATCCCCCAGCGTCATCAACACAAACAACTTCTCGGCAATATTTCGGGCCTGCTTGAGGCGATAGCCCAGCAGTGGTGTGGCGTTGTAGTCCAGCACCAGAAAGTCCGCGTCGGTACCCGGCTGCAACGTCCCGATCTTGTCCTCCAGCCGCAAGGCCCGGGCGCCGCCGAGGGTCGCCAGGTACAGCGATTTGAATGGGCTCAGCCGCGCCCCCTGTAGCTGCATCACCTTGTAGGCCTCGTTCAAGGTTTGCAGCAGCGAAAAACTGGTGCCGCCACCCACATCGGTGCCCAATCCCACGTTCACCTTATGCCTTTCGGCCATCGGCAGGTTGAACAGGCCGCTGCCCAGGAAAAAGTTCGACGTCGGGCAGAACGCGATGGCCGAACCGGTCTCGGCCAGGCGTGCACATTCGTCGTCGCACAGGTGCACGCCGTGGGCAAACACCGAACGCTCGCCAAGCAACTGGTAATGGTCGTAGACGTCCAGATAACCTTTACGCTCCGGGAACAGTTCCTTGACCCACTGCACCTCCTGCAGGTTTTCACTGATGTGGGTCTGCATGTACAGGTCTGGATATTCCCCCAGCAGTTGACCGGCCAGGGTCAATTGTTCCGGCGTGCTGGTAGGCGCGAAACGAGGGGTCACGGCGTAATGCAGGCGGCCCTTGCCGTGCCAGCGCTCGATCAGCGCCTTGCTTTCGCTGTAACTGGATTCGGCGGTGTCGACCAGGTAGTCCGGGGCGTTGCGGTCCATCATCACTTTGCCGGCGATCATGCGCAGGTCGAGCTTCTGGGCCACTTCGAAAAACGAATTCACCGATTGCGGGTGCACGCTGCCGAACACCAGCGCCGTAGTGGTGCCGTTGCGCAGCAGTTCCTTGACGAAAATGTCGGCCACCGCATCGGCGTGGGTCTTGTCGGCGAACTGGCGTTCGCAGGGGAAGGTGTAGGTGTTGAGCCAGTCCAGCAACTGCTCGCCGTAGGCGCCGACCATGCCGGTCTGCGGCAGGTGAATGTGGGTGTCGATGAAGCCGGGGGTGATCAGCGCATCCGGGTAATGATTGATTTCGATGTCCGCCGCCAGGCTCGGCAGTAAATCGCAGGCGTGACCAATAGCGCTGATCTGGCCGTTCTCCACCACCAGCAAACCGTCTTCGAAATACTCATAGGATGCTTCGATGCCAACTTCGGCGGGGTCGGCAAGGCTGTGGAGCAGGGCCGCGCGGTAGGCTTTGCGTGTCAGGGGCATGGGAATTCTCAACGATTGTTCAACGGTTCGCCTGGCTGCGGCGCGAGGCTGGCAGCAGCTTGGCAATCGGTTCGGAGCGGGCGGTGTGCTGGCCGAAATCAGCGTTATAGGTGGCGATGATTTCGCCGGCGATGGAGATGGCGATTTCCACCGGCAACTTGCCTTTGACTTCGCCGATGCCCATGGGGCAACGCATACGTTGCAATGTGCTGCTGTCGAAGCCGCGGTCGCGCAGGCGATGTTCGAACTTGACCCGTTTGGTCTTCGAGCCGATCAGGCCGAAGTAGGCGAAGTCGTTGCGCTTGAGGATCGCGGCGCTCAGTTCCAGATCGAGCTGGTGGTTGTGGGTCATGACAATGCAGTAGCTGCCGGCGGGTAATTCGTCGACCTCATCCAGCGGGTCTTCGCTGACGATCTTGCGCACACCGTGGGGCAGTTGTTCGGGAAACTCGGCTTCCCGCGCGTCGATCCAGCGCACCTTGCAGGGCAGGCTCGCCAGCAGCGGCACCAAGGCGCGACCGACATGGCCGGCGCCGAATACGGCGATCTGCGCCTGGACCTGGCCCATGGGTTCGAACAGCAAGACGGTCACGCCGCCGCAGCACTGGCCCAGGCTGGCGCCGAGGCTGAAGCGCTCCAGATGCGTGCTTTGCTGGCCGCTGGCGAGCATTTGCCGGGCGAGCTCCATGGCCTTGTATTCCAGGTGCCCGCCACCAATGGTGTCGAACGTCTGGCTGGCGCTGATGACCATTTTCGAACCGGCGTTGCGCGGTGTGGAGCCAAGCTCTTCGATGATCGTCACCAGTACGCAGGGTTCACCGCGATCTTGCAGGTCGGCGAGGGCGCTGATCCAGTTGTACATATTCACCTCGACATCTCTGTTGTCTGTTCCGGCCTCATCGCGAGCAAGCTCGCTCCCACATTGGGTCGGTGTTCACAAATCCCCTGTGGGAGCGAGCTTGCTCGCGATTGGCCGCGCCGCGGTCTAAAGTGGAGCCAACTCGGCCTCGGCTTGCGCAGGCTTCACAGTCTTCAACTGTCGCATCTGCTCACACCCCCACAACACCCGCTCCGGTGTCGCCGGCGCATCGATTTTCGGCTGGTGCTGGTAATCCCCCAGGCTCGCCACGGCGTCCTTGATGGCGCACCACGCAGCGATGCCGAGCATGAACGGCGGCTCGCCCACGGCCTTGGAGTGGAACACCGTGTCTTCGGGGTTCTTGCGGTTTTCCACCAGTTTGACCCGCAGATCCAGCGGCATGTCGGCCACGGCGGGGATCTTGTAGCTGGCCGGGCCGCTGGTCATCAGCTTGCCCTTGTCATTCCACACCAGCTCTTCCATGGTCAGCCAACCCATGCCCTGGATGAAGCCACCCTCGACCTGTCCGATGTCGATGGCCGGGTTCAACGAGGCGCCGACGTCGTGAAGGATATCGGTGCGCAGCATCTTGTATTCACCGGTGAGGGTGTCGACGATCACCTCGGCACACGCCGCGCCGAAGGCGTAGTAGTAGAACGGCCGACCCCGGGCCTGGCTGCGGTCGTAGTAGATTTTCGGAGTCTTGTAGAAACCGGTGCTCGACAACGAAACCTGGGCGAAATATGCCTGCTGGACCAGCGCCTCGAACGTCAAGATGTGATCGCGCACCCGCACATGGCCGTTGTGAAACTCCACGTCTTCTTCGCTGACCTTGTAGTGCCGCGCGGCGAATTCCACCAGACGCTGCTTGATGGTTTGCGCGGCATTCTGCGCGGCCTTGCCGTTCAGGTCGGCGCCACTTGAGGCTGCAGTGGGCGAGGTGTTCGGCACCTTGTCGGTGTTGGTCGCGGTGATCTGCACCCGGTCCATTTCCACCTGGAACACCTCGGCCACCACTTGCGCGACCTTGGTGTTCAAGCCCTGGCCCATTTCGGTGCCGCCATGGTTCAGGTGGATGCTGCCGTCGGTGTAGATGTGGATCAAGGCACCTGCCTGGTTGAGGAAACTGGCAGTGAATGAAATGCCGAACTTCACCGGGGTCAGCGCCAGGCCTTTTTTCAGGATCGGGCTGTTGGCGTTGTAGCGGCGAATCGCTTCGCGGCGCTCGGCGTACTGGCTGCTTTGCTCAAGTTCGGCGGTCATTTCCTCGAGCATGTTGTGCTCGACGGTCTGGTAGTAGTGGGTGACGTTGCGCTCGGTCTTGCCGTAGTAGTTGGCCTTGCGCACCGCCAGCGGATCGAGCCCCAGGTACCGGGCGATGGCATCCATCACCTCTTCGATGGCGACCATTCCTTGCGGCCCGCCGAAACCCCGGTAGGCGGTGTTCGAGGCGATGTTGGTCTTGCAGCGATGGCCGTTGATGGTCGCATCGCCCAGGTAATAGGCGTTGTCGGCATGGAACATCGCCCGGTCGACAATCGAGGCCGAGAGGTCCGGCGAGCAACCGCAGTTGCCAGCCAGTTCCAGGGCGATGCCATGCAGGCGCCCGGTGCTGTCGAAGCCGACGTCGTATTCGATGTAGAACGGGTGGCGCTTACCGGTCATCAGCATGTCTTCGACGCGGGGCAGGCGCATCTTGGTCGGCTGGCCGGTGAGGTGGGCGATGACTGCGCACAGGCACGCCGGGCTGGCGGCTTGGGTTTCCTTGCCGCCGAAGCCGCCGCCCATGCGGCGCATATCCACCACGACCTTGTTCATCGACACGCCCAGCACTTCGGCCACCAGTTTCTGCACTTCGGTGGGGTTCTGGGTCGAGCAGTAGACGAGCATGCCGCCGTCTTCGGTGGGCATCACTGAGGAGATCTGGGTTTCCAGGTAAAAATGTTCCTGGCCGCCAATGTGCAGCGAGCCTTGGATACGGTGCTCGGCACTGGCCAGGGCCGTGGCCGAATCACCCCGTTGGTGGGTGTGGCTGTCGAGCACGAAATGCCGTTTGCGCAAGGCTTCGACCACGTCGAGCACCGGTTCCAGGTCTTCATATTCGACAATCGCCGCCATCGCGGCCTTGCGCGCGGTTTCCAGGTCCTTGGCGGCGACGGCCAGCACCGGTTGGCCGACGAACTGCACGTCATCGATGGCCAGCAGCGGGTCGCCGGGCAGCAACGGGCCGATGTCCTTGAGGCCCGGAATGTCTGCATGGGTGATGGCGATGCGCACACCTTCGAAGGCGTAGCAGGGCGCGGTGTCGATGCGCAGGATCCGGGCGTGGGCGCGGTCCGACAGCCGGGCGTAAACGTGCAGTTGGTTAGGGAATTCCAGGCGATCATCAATGTACTGGGCTTCACCGGACACATGCTTGGCGGCGCTGTCATGCTTGACGCTGCGGCCCACGCCAGTGGTCAGATCGCGGGCGAACAGCTCGGCCAGTTCGGCTTGAGTCTTCTCTACGGCGTGATGGTTAGACATAAGCGGTCACCCGAGTCTCGATGTGCGGCGTTTGCAGTTCGATGAAGTATTTGCGCAACAGGTTGCGGGCGCTGAGCAGGCGATATTCCTTGCTGGCGCGGAAGTCCGACAGCGGCGTGAAGTCCTCGGCCAGGGCCGCGCAGGCGCGCTCGACCGTGCTGTCGTTCCACTGCGCGCCGATCAAGGCGGCTTCACAATGCGTGGCGCGCTTGGGCGTAGCAGCCATGCCGCCGAAGGCCACGCGGGCGTCGCGGACCACGCCGTTGTCGATGCGCAGGTTGAACGCCGCACACACGGCGGAAATATCGTCGTCCAGGCGCTTGGACACCTTGTAGGCGCGGAACGCCTGTTCGGCGCTGGCTCGCGGGACGATGATCTTCTCGATGAATTCGCTTTCCTGGCGGGCGGTGACCCGGTAGTCGATGAAATAGTCTTCCAGCGCCAGGGTGCGACGGGTCTGGCCCTTGCACAACACGATCTGCGCACCGAGGGCGATCAGCAGGGGCGGGGAGTCGCCAATTGGCGAGGCGTTGCCGATGTTGCCGCCCAGGGTGCCCTGGTTGCGGATCTGCAGCGAGGCGAAACGCTGCAGCAGTTCGCCGAAGTCCGGGTACTCGGCTTTCAAGGCCTCGTAGCAATCGGACAGCGCCATGGCGGCGCCGATCTCCAGGCGATCGTCGAAGCGCTCGATGCGCTTGAGTTCGGCGACGTTGCCCACGTAGATCATCACCGGCAGGGTGCGGTGGAACTGTGTGACCTCCAGGGCCAGGTCGGTACCGCCGGCCAACAGCCGTGCTTGAGGATACGCGTCATAGAGATCGGCCAGATCGGCCACGGTCAGCGGCACCAGGCAGCGTTTGTCGCCGCTGTTGAGCTCGCCAGTCTGGGTCGGGGTGATGGCTTTGAGACGGGCGACGGTCTCGGCCTCGCGGGCGTCGAACTGGTCCGGCTGCTTGCCGCAACAGGCCTGCTGGGCGGCGGCCAGGATCGGCCGATAGCCGGTGCAGCGGCACAGGTTGCCGGCCAAGGCTTCGTGGGCTTTGTGGGCGTCGGCTTGCTCGCTGTTCTTTTGCAGGGCGAACAACGACATGACAAAGCCTGGTGTGCAGAAGCCGCATTGCGAACCGTGGCAATCGACCATCGCCTGCTGGACGCTATGCAGTTGACCTTGGTGCTTGAGGTCTTCGACGCTGATCAGTTGTTTGCCGTGCAGGGCCGAAACGAAGGTCAGGCACGAATTAAGGCTGCGATAGCGCATGCGCTCGTGGCCGGTTTCGTCCGTGTGCAACTCGCCCACCACCACGGTGCACGCACCACAGTCACCACTGGCGCAGCCTTCTTTGGTACCGGGTTTGCCGACATGCTCGCGCAGATAATTGAGCACGGTCAGGTTCGGGTCCAGGGCGTGCTCGCTACGGAGTTCCTGGTTGAGTAAAAACTGGATCACGGAAGGCCTCGCAGACTCATTATTGTTGTATCGACTTGGGCTGAATTTATCAGTTCTGACTTTTCGGTCAACGATTTTCTGACTTAAGGGTCAGGAAAATTCGTTTTGTCGATGAACAATGGGGTTTGGGTATTGGTCCTCGGGCGATCTCCTACCTCTATCAGTTAAGCGCAAATCCCCGTGGGAGTGGGCTTGCTCGCGAAGACGACGCTTCTGTCGGAAATTTCTCGCGCGTGACTGGCCTCTTCGCGAGCAAGCCCGCTCGCACAAGGTCCGCACCGCTGAAAAAATTGCTTATATCGTGCCAAAACCCGGTGCAGGCCCTGCGCCATGACGTATCGAGTGCGCTACACTGCGCCGCTTGTGCAGATCGAAGAGTTTGAAGGACAACCATGACGTTCAAGGCCCCGGACAGCCTCGCCGAGCAAATCGCCCATTACCTCGCCGAGCGCATCATTCGCGGCGAAATGAAACCGGGAGAGCGCATCCAGGAGCAAAAGGTCACGCTGGCGCTCAATGTCAGCCGCGGCTCGGTGCGCGAGGCCCTGTTGATTCTGGAGCGGCGCCACCTGATCGCCATCCTGCCGCGCCGTGGTGCACACGTCACCGAGCTCAGCGAACATAATGTGCGCAGTCTCTGTGCGCTGATGAGCGAGCTGTACATCCTGCTGGGCAATGCCGTGGCCCATGGTTGGCAGGATCAGGCCGACATGGCACCGTTCGTGGCCATCCAGCAGCGACTCAAGGACGCCTTTGCGCGCCAGGACATCCGCACCTTCGTCGATGAAAGCTTCAGCGTGATGCGCGCTGCGTATCCTTTTGCCAACAACCCGTATCTGCAGGAAACCGTCGAGAACCTGCAACCGGCCATGAGCCGTGCCTATTTCCTCGCCCTGGAACAGCGTAAGGCCGAGATGAGCGAGTTCCTCGACCTGTTCCAGCGCCTGCTCGTTGCCGTGCTGGCCCGTGATTTGCCGCAGATCCGCATCGTGCTGACGGCCTATGCCCAGCGCAGTTGCGATCTGGTGGTCTCTGCCCTGACGAAGGCCTGAACGTGCGGCTCAAGTGCATCAAGCTGGCGGGGTTCAAATCCTTCGTCGACCCGACCACGGTGAACTTCCCCAGTAACATGGCGGCGGTGGTCGGGCCCAATGGTTGCGGCAAGTCGAACATCATCGATGCCGTGCGTTGGGTGATGGGCGAGAGCTCGGCCAAGAACCTGCGCGGCGAGTCGATGACCGACGTCATCTTCAACGGCTCCACCAGCCGCAAACCGGTGAGCCAAGCCAGCATCGAACTGGTGTTCGACAACTCCGATGGCACCCTGGTAGGCGAGTACGCGGCCTATGCGGAAATCTCCATTCGTCGCAAAGTGACCCGCGACAGCCAGAACAGTTATTTCCTCAACGGTACCAAGTGTCGGCGTCGCGATATCACTGATATTTTCCTCGGCACCGGCCTGGGCCCGCGCAGCTACTCGATCATCGAGCAGGGCATGATCTCCAAGCTGATCGAGGCCAAGCCCGAGGACCTGCGCAACTTCATCGAAGAGGCCGCCGGCATCTCCAAATACAAGGAGCGCCGCCGCGAGACTGAAAACCGTATTCGTCGTACCCACGAAAACCTCGCGCGCCTGACCGACCTGCGCGAAGAACTCGAGCGCCAGCTGGAACGTCTGCACCGTCAGGCCGAGGCTGCCAAGAAGTATCAGGAATACAAAGGCGAAGAGCGGCAGCTCAAGGCCCAGCTCTCGGCCCTGCGTTGGCAGGCGTTGAATGAGCAGGTCGGCCAGCGCGAAGCGATCATCGGCAACCAGGAGGTCAGCTTCGAGGCCCTGGTGGCCGAGCAACGCAACGCCGATGCTGCCATCGAGCGCCTGCGTGACGGTCACCACGACCTGTCCGAACGCTTCAATCTGGTGCAAGGGCGCTTCTATTCGGTGGGCGGCGACATCGCTCGGGTCGAGCAGAGCATCCAGCACGGCCAGCAACGACTGCGGCAGTTGCAGGATGATTTGAAGGAAGCCGAGCGGGCGCGCCTGGAAACCGAATCCCACTTGGGCCACGACCGCACTTTGCTGCTGACCCTCGGCGAAGAGCTGGACCGGCTCACGCCGGAGCAGGAAATCACCAGCGCCGCCGCCGAAGAGGCTGCCGCCGCCCTGGAAGAGGCCGAGCTGACCATGCACGGCTGGCAAGAGCAGTGGGACAGTTTCAACCTGACCTCGGCCGAGCCGAGGCGTCAGGCCGAGGTCCAGCAGTCGCGCATCCAGCAGCTGGAAACCAGCATGGAGCGCCTGGCCGACCGTCAGCGCCGCCTGGCCGAAGAGCGTGCCTTGCTCGCGGCGGATCCGGAAGACGCGGCGATCCTCGATCTGAGCGAACAACTGGCGACCAGCGAAGCTACCCTCGAAGACTTGCAAGCCAGTGAAGACGCCCAGGTCGAGCGGCTTGAACAACTGCGCCAGGCCTTGCAACTGGCCTTGCAGAACCAGCAGCAGGCCCAGGGCGAATTGCAGCGGCTCAATGGGCGCCTGGCGTCGCTGGAGGCCTTGCAGCAAGCCGCGCTGGACCCGGGCACCGGCACCGCCGAATGGTTGCGCGACCAGCATCTGGCCGAACGTCCACGACTGGCCGAAGGTTTGAAGGTCGATGCCGGTTGGGAGTTGGCGGTGGAAACTGTGCTGGGCGCCGACCTGCAAGCGGTGCTGGTGGATGACTTTGCCGGTTTCGACCTGTCAGGTTTCACCCAGGGCGATCTGCGTTTGCTCAGCCCGGCTGGCGACGGGGTACGAATTCCCGGCAGTTTGCTGGACAAGGTCGAGGCCCAAGTCGACCTGTCGCCGTGGTTGGGGCAGGTCAAACCGGTGGAAAGCCTCGAACAGGCCTTGGCCCTGCGCGGGCAATTGGCCGCCGGTGAAAGCCTGATCAGCCGCGACGGTTACTGGGTTGGCCGGCATTTCCTGCGGGTGCGCCGGGCCAGCGAAGCCGAGAGCGGCATGCTCGCCCGCGGCCAGGAAATCCAGCGCCTGAGTGCCGAGCGCGAAGAGCGCGAGGCCAGTGTCGAAGCCCTGGAAACCGAATTGCAGAACCTGCGGGCGCAACAGCGCCAACAGGAGAATGGCCGTGAACACTTGCGTCGGCTGTTGCAGGACGAAGCGCGCCAGCAAGGCGAGCTCAAGGCGCAGTTGTCGGCCGGCAAGGCCAAGGTCGAACAACTGGCCCTGCGCCGCACCCGCCTCGAAGAAGAGATCGCCGAGCTGGGTGAGCAGCGGGCGCTGGAACACGAACAGATCGGCGAGGCGCGCCTGCAATTGCAGGAAGCCCTCGATGCCATGGCGCTGGACACCGAACAGCGCGAGCTGCTGCTGGCCCAACGCGACAGCCTGCGCGAACGCCTGGACCGGGTGCGCCAGGAAGCGCGACAGCACAAGGACCATGCCCACCAGTTGGCGGTGCGCCTTGGCTCGCTCAAGGCTCAACACGATTCGACGCGCCAGGCGCTGGAACGGCTGGAAATGCAGTCCGAACGCCTGACTGAAAAACGCGAGCAGTTGAGCCTCAATCTGGAGGAGGGTGAAGCGCCGCTGGAAGAGCTGCGCCTCAAGCTCGAAGAGTTGCTCGACAAGCGCATGAGTGTCGATGAAGAACTCAAAACTGCACAAATTGCCCTGGAGGACGCCGACCGTGAACTGCGCGACGCTGAGAAGCGCCGTAGCCAGGCCGAGCAGCAATCCCAGCTGATCCGCGGCCAGATGGAACAGCAACGCATGGAGTGGCAAGCACTGACCGTGCGCCGCAAAGCCTTGCAGGACCAATTGCTCGAAGATGGCTACGACCTCGACGGCGTGCTCGCCACCCTGGTGGCCGGGGCAAACGAGAAGGAAGCCGAGGAGGAACTGGAGCGGATTGCCCAGCGCATTCAGCGCCTGGGGGCAATCAACCTGGCGGCCATCGATGAGTACCAGCAGCAGTCCGAGCGCAAGCGCTACCTGGATGCCCAGAACGACGATCTGGTGGAAGCGCTGGAGACCCTGGAAAACGTCATTCGCAAGATCGACAAGGAAACCCGTAACCGTTTCAAGGATACCTTTGATCAGATCAACGGCGGTTTGCAGGCACTTTTCCCAAAAGTTTTCGGTGGCGGCAGCGCCTACTTGGAACTGACGGGCGAAGATTTACTCGATACAGGGGTGACAATCATGGCGCGTCCTCCTGGCAAGAAGAACAGCACCATCCATTTGCTCTCCGGTGGCGAAAAGGCGCTGACCGCGCTGGCCCTGGTATTTGCCATCTTCAAATTGAACCCGGCGCCATTCTGCATGCTCGACGAAGTCGATGCGCCGTTGGATGACGCTAACGTAGGTCGTTACGCACGGCTGGTGAAGGAGATGTCCGAAACGGTGCAATTCATCTACATCACCCACAACAAGATCGCCATGGAAATGGCCGATCAACTGATGGGCGTGACCATGCATGAGCCGGGTTGCTCACGGCTGGTGGCGGTGGATGTGGAGGAAGCCATGGCGATGGTAGATGCCTGACACACGGGTTGTAGGGCATCTACTGGGAGTGCTGTAGGTATTTTTTACCCTTGGGCTTGTTGTTCAATTCACAGATTGGCACGAGCCTATGCGACAGACGGTGTAAAGTTATCTTTGGTCGTGCTAGTTTAATGTCAATTTTTCGTGTGCGTGGGCAAAACGCCATTCAGAACATAGAGTTGGCGCCACGTTTTAAAGCGGTTTGCAAATAGCTAAACCCCTTATTTTTCAGCATTTTTATAGAGGCACGGGATTACATGGAAATCGGTCTGCGCGAGTGGCTGATCGTCATCGGCATCATTGTCATTGCCGGTATTCTTTTCGACGGCTGGCGGCGCATGCGCGGCGGCAAGGGCAAACTCAAGTTTCGCCTTGATCGCAGCCTGTCGAACCTGCCGGACGACGATGGCAATGCCGAGCTGCTGGGGCCGCCCCGGGTGTTGGACACCCATAAAGAGCCGCAGTTGGACGAGCATGACTTGCCGTCGATGAGCGCGCCTGCGCGCGAGCCACGGGAGTCGGGTTCCAAGCGCGGCAAGCGCAACAGCGAGCCGTCCCAGGGGGACCTGAACCTCAACCTGGACCTGGATGGTGGCCCGAGCTTCAGCAGTCGTGACGACGACTTCCCGGACGAGAACAAGACCTCCGGTGCCGACAAAGACCAGGCCCAAGCCGAAGAAGTGCTAGTGATCAGCGTGATTTGCCGCGACCCGGCCGGCTTCAAGGGCCCAGCGTTGTTGCAGAACATCCTGGAAAGCGGCCTGCGTTTTGGCGAGATGGACATTTTCCACCGCCACGAAAGCATGGCCGGCAATGGCGAGGTATTGTTTTCCATGGCCAACGCGGTCAAGCCGGGCGTATTCGACCTGGACGACATCGACCATTTCAGCACGCCAGCGGTAAGCTTTTTCCTCGGCCTGCCAGGCCCGCGTCATCCCAAGCAGGCCTTCGACGTGATGGTGGCCGCGGCGCGCAAGCTGTCCCAGGAGCTCAATGGCGAATTGAAGGATGACCAGCGCAGCGTGCTGACCGCCCAGACCATCGAACACTACCGCCAGCGCATCGTCGAATTCGAACGCCGGGCGTTGACCCAGAAGCGCTGAAGTCGGCAGCGCTTTTGTGGCGCAGGGGCTTTTTGTGACGAGGGGATTTATCCCCTCGCCACAGGCTCTGCATTCGGCCGGTATAGGCTCGACATTGCCAATGTTTTGAGAAAATTGAGCAGCCTCGGCTGCTCTTTTGCTTTATGAGAGAACATCCATGACTGCCGTCAAAACCCGCATCCAACAGCTGCGCACCGAGCTGGACCAGCACAACTACCGCTACCACGTCCTCGATGAACCGAGCATCCCGGACGCCGAGTACGATCGCCTGTTCCATGAGCTCAAGGCCCTGGAAGAGCAGTATCCGGAACTGGTGACCAGCGACTCCCCGACCCAGCGGGTCGGCAGTGTGGCGCTGTCGGCGTTCAGCCAGGTGCGGCACGAGATCCCGATGCTCAGCCTGGGTAACGCCTTTGACGAAACCACCATGCGCGAATTCGACCGGCGGGTGACCGAAGGCCTCGACCTGCCCACGGGCGACTTGCTCGGCGGTGGCGCGGCGGTGGAATACAGCTGCGAGCCGAAGCTCGATGGCCTGGCGGTCAGCCTGCTGTACCAGGACGGCATGTTGGTACGGGGTGCCACTCGCGGTGACGGCACGACCGGCGAAGACATCAGCGTCAACGTACGCACCGTGCGCAACATCCCCCTCAAATTGCAGGGCAGTGGCTGGCCGCCGCTGTTGGAAGTGCGCGGCGAGGTGTACATGTCCAAGGCTGGCTTCGAGCGCCTCAATGCCACGCAGTTGGAGGCAGGCGGCAAGACCTTCGCCAACCCGCGCAACGCGGCGGCCGGCAGTTTGCGCCAATTGGATTCGAAGATAACCGCCAACCGTCCCTTGGAGTTCTGCTGCTACGGCATCGGCCAGGTGACCGCGGACATCGCCGATACCCACATCGGCAATCTCAAGCAGCTCAAGGCTTGGGGCTTGCCCATCAGCCGTGAACTGAAATTGGCCCACGGTATCGATGAATGCCTGGACTACTACCGCGACATTGGCGAGCGGCGCAGCGCGTTGGCTTATGAAATCGATGGGGTGGTGTTCAAGGTCAATAGCATCGCCTCTCAGCGCGAGCTGGGTTTTCGCGCCCGGGAACCGCGCTGGGCCATCGCTCATAAATTCCCGGCCAGCGAAGAGCTCACCGAACTGTTGGACGTAGAGTTCCAGGTCGGTCGCACTGGCGCCGTGACACCCGTCGCACGGCTCAAGCCGGTCAAGGTTGCTGGCGTGACCGTGGCCAACGCCACCCTGCACAACATGGACGAAGTGGCGCGCCTGGGCCTGATGATCGGCGACACCGTGATTATCCGCCGCGCCGGGGACGTGATCCCGCAAGTGGTGCAAGTGGTCACCGAGCGCCGTCCGGACAATGCCCGGCCGGTGGAGATCCCGCAAGAATGTCCGGTCTGCGGCTCCCATGTGGAGCGTACGCAACTGATCAAGCGCAGCAAAGGCCGCGAGACCATCAGCGAAGGTGCGGTGTACCGCTGCGTCGGTCGCCTGGCCTGCGGCGCGCAGCTCAAGCAGGCGATCATTCATTTCGTGTCGCGCCGGGCCATGGACATCGAGGGCCTGGGCGAGAAGAGCGTCGAGCAGTTGGTGGACGAGGGCCTGGTGGGCTCGCCTGCCGACCTGTATGCCCTGACCTTCGAGCAAGTGGTCGACCTGGAAGGCTTCGCCGAACTGTCGAGCAAGAACCTGCTGGCGGCCATCGTCGACAGCAAGAAGCCGAGCCTGGCGCGCTTCATCTACGCTCTCGGCATCCCGGACGTGGGCGAGGAGACCGCCAAGGTCCTGGCTCGTTCTCTTGGTTCGCTGGAGCGTGTACAGGCGGCTTTGCCTCAGGTGCTGACGTATTTGCCGGACGTCGGCCTGGAAGTGGCCCATGAGATTCACAGCTTCTTCGAGGACCCGCATAACCGTCAGGTGATCAAGGATTTGCTGCGCCATGGTCTGGATATCCAGGACCAGGGCGAGTTGGGTGCCGAGTTCTCCGCCAGCACCACCCTGGGCGGTTTTCTGGACAAACTGAATATTCCGTCGGTCGGGCCGGGCGGGGCGCAGAAACTGGCGGACAAATTCGGTTCACTCGAAGCGGTCATGAGTGCCGACTGGCTCGACATGCGCCAGGCGCTGCCGGAAAAACAGGCCAACGCCGTGCGCGAGTTCTTTGCTGTGGCCGCCAACCGGCAGCAGGCCGAAGCTGCCGAGAAGCAGCTGCAGGACTTTGGCATGCATTGGCAAAGTGAGAAGAAAGTCGTCGAAGGTCTGCCTGAGGCGGGTCATACCTGGGTGTTGACCGGTTCGCTGGAGTTGATGAGCCGCGATGTCGCCAAGGACAAGCTGGAAAGCCTGGGGGCCAAGGTCGCCGGTTCCGTGTCGGCAAAAACCTATTGCGTGGTGGCCGGGCCGGGGGCGGGCTCGAAGCTGACCAAGGCCAACGAGCTGGGGCTCAAGGTGCTGGATGAAGAGGCGTTTGTGGCTTTTTTGAGCGAGCATGGCATCACGGTTTAATCGGGAGCGCTCCCGCGCCTATCCGGCGCTATGACGCAAAGCGTGGGAACGATCATGTACCAGGGGGGATCTAGTGCTTCAGGCTCCAGGGAGATCGCCATGTACCGCTTCTTTGAACAACTGAGCTCACGCATCGCCGCGCCGTTCATGGGCGATCGCTCACGCAATAGCAAGATCTGGTCGTGCCGCTGCGGTCAGTCGCTGTTTTTTCGCAACAGCCAATGCCTGGCCTGCCTGGCTGCGTTGGGCTATCAGCCTGAACAGAGCCGCCTGTCGTCCTTGCAACCCGGCGAGCAAGCCGACACCTGGACACTGGATGCGGACCCGCAGGCCGGGTTGTTCCGCCGCTGCGCCAACCTCGACACCCCGGCGGCGTGCAACTGGCTGCTTGCGGCCAATGACCACGATGCCTTGTGCGTCGCCTGCAGCCTGAACCGCACCATTCCCGATTTGTCGATCCCGGAAAACCCCGAGCGCTGGCGCAAGGTCGAAACCGCCAAGCGCCGGCTGGTGGCGCAACTGATCACCCTCGGCTTGCCGGTGATTCCGAAAACCGTCGACGAAAACATCGGCTTGGCTTTCGACTTCATTGGGGTCGATCCCGATGGCACGCCGCCGACCACCGGTCACGCCAGTGGACTGGTCACCCTCGACATCAAAGAAGCCGACGATGCCCATCGCGAATACGTGCGCCAGCAGATGCGCGAACCGTATCGCACCTTACTCGGACATTTCCGGCATGAGGTGGGGCACTACTACTGGGATCGGCTGATCGCCAACAGCCACTGGCTCGAGGCGTTTCGTGAACTGTTCGGCGATGAGCGTGCCAGTTATTCCGACGCCCTGGAGCGGCATTACCAGCAAGGGGCGCCGCTGGACTGGCAGACCCATTACGTCAGCGCCTACGCCACCATGCACCCCTGGGAAGACTGGGCGGAAACCTGGGCCCACTACCTGCACATGATGGACGCGGTGGATACGGCGCTGGGTTTTGGCATGAGTGCTCGGGAAATGGATATCGACTACCAGCCTTTTCCGCCCGAGACCTTGTACGACCCCGAGCACACCGGGGGGACGGCGTTCCTGTCATTCGTCAACGCCTGGATCGAACTGGCCGGCATGCTCAACGAACTGTCCCGAAGCATGGGCCAGCCGGACTTCTATCCGTTCGTCGTACCCGCCGCCGTCATCACTAAGCTGCATTTCATCCATTTGGTGATTCAGGAAGAGGGTGGTCGGGCGGATGAGGTGCTGATGTAACTTTGCTCCCGCTTTAAGTTTGCTTGCCTCGATAGAGATCGGGCAGCGTTAAAGTGATGCCATTTATTTTGATAGTGGTTTTGTATTCAGGCTTTCCTTTACTCTAAGGCCGCCATGGATGATGGCTATATTTATTATGGAAAATACTATGAAACATGATGAAGTGGATAAAGCGACAACCATTCCCAATGCGCCTCGGCGGCTTTCCCAGGCCGGTCAAAGCCAATACACCATTATATTGGCCTGGCAAATCTCGGATAATGTTCGGCCCGATCAGATTGCGGGTCACACGTTTAAAGTGACTGCGGTGGCTACTGGGCAGGCGCAGTTCGTTCCTGCAACCCAAGTGAAACCGGACGGGCGTGGTTGGTACCGACATGAGATAGGCGTCAGTGGCGGCTCCCGGCCTGTCTATTTCAATGTTCAAGTTCGGGCGCAAGCTTCCAATGGTGAGTATGGGCCGTTCTGTCCAGTGGTAGTTTGTAATACTTCGTCATGACCGGCTATTTAATGTCAACCATGATTCAAGGCCGTAGTTGCTCATTGGTAGTTGTTTGAAAGATTCAATCTATTATGACTCGTTGCAGGTTCCCTGTGGGAGCGAGCCTGCTCGCGATGGCGGTGGATCAGCTTGCATTGATGTTGAATGAGCCTCCGTCATCGCGAGCAAGCTCGGTTCCCACATGGGTTCTCTAGTGTCCGCAGATCCAGTGTTCGCTCCAGATCCCTTGTGGATGCGAGCTTGCTCGCGAAAGCGGTGGGTCAGCTTGCACCCAGGTCGAATGTGCCGAAGCCATCGCAAGCACGCTTTGCCTCCACAGCAAGTGCTTGAACATCTTCAGTTTTTTTATCCGGCGCGAACGGTTGTAACTTCTCGTCAGATAGGTACAATGGCGCGGCTCGCCGTCAGGTGAGCGTCGTTATGGTGACCCCATCGGTCCCCCCGCAACGATTACCCGTGAACCTGGTCAGATCCGGAAGGAAGCAGCCACAGCGGGAACATTGTGTGCCGGGGTGTGGCTGGTGGGGTTGCCTCCATAACGCCCAAGCCTTCGTTCGCAAGGTTTGTCAATTTCCAAGCATTTTTTATTTCGCTGATCGCTATCGATCGTTGCGTTCTGCTGTCCGGATTCTGGCTGGGGCAGGGGCGTCGAGTGCTGGAAATCCGGTCCGTCCTGCATCGACGGACCGAGCGCCTATCGCAGGTCGCTTGGATCAGTACTGCGCTTTCACATACTCGGCTATCGGCTCATGCAGCAGATCCTGCGGGTGATCCCCGCCGAAGGTCGCCCATTTGCTTTTGCCGGACAGGATCGTAGAGCCCAGTGGTTGCGTTCCCGTCGGGCCATAAATGGCGAGCTTTACCTCAATCTTGTCAGGCAGGCCCGACCATTCTGTGGCGCGATCTTCCCAGTGGAGGATTTCCGGGATGACGTAATAGCCCGAAGGGCTGTTCTGCCTCAGGCAACCCAATTCCCGGCACGCGTCCACGACCGTCACATGATTGGCGTAATGAGAGAAGGCCGTTTTAGCAGCGGCGGCTGTCATGTCGCCGGACGCAGGGTAGACGGTCGTTTCGTAACGGCCATCGACAGGTGTGGCAATAGTGACTGGCATTTGTCGATCAAGTTTTGCCTGGCTGGGAAATACATCTTGTTGTGCATATTTGGCGGTACAGCCGGTGGCGAGTATCGAAACAAGAAGGATCGAGAGTTTATGCACGGTATGCCCTTGGAGTTCTATTGATGTCAGCGAGTCGAAGGCATCACGGGGATGCAAGATAGGCTCTGATAGTCGGGGGCCGCGGCAGACGATGTCAACGTGACATTATTTTATTCGTGTCGCCCACGCAAACGAATGGCAGTGGCGCCGTGTTCAGATTGCCAGTCGGACAAGCGAACGCCCAAGAGGGGGCTGGTCTGGCGTGCATCGGCAGGCCGGATTGCTCTTTTCATGCCTGCCTCAAGGCTTGGACAAGGCCTGGTCAACCGCTGCGATCAGCTTTCCCAGATCCTTCGGGGTGGCTCTGTGTATGACACCGAACAAATACGCCCGCTGTTCGTCTTCATCGCCCATGTCGACAAAAAAGGCTTTCAGCTGCACATCCAGCACGTCGGCAAGCAGGAACAAGGCTTCGATGCTGGGGGTGTAGGTGCCGGTTTCGAAGCGGCTGATGGTTTTGGGGTCAAAACCGGTTTTTTCGCCAAGTTCAGCCTGAGTAAGCCCCGCTACTTTGCGATAGCGTCTGATGGCCGCACCCAAACTTGAAATTTGCATCGCTCAATTCCCATTTAGAATCAAGAACTTAACGATAGATTTTTGCATTAGGCAACTGCATGATCCATCACCTTGCTTTGCAAAATGTGATGTGTTTCGTAGAATCGGCCTTTGGCACGGGTATTTGGTGACCTGCTTCAGAAGCCGGGATGTGCGAAAAGAGTGGGCCTTGCGTTTCTTGCCGCGACACAAGGGGCAGGGGCCTACCCCCTCAGGTAGCGCTGCCAGGGCCCGCGCTCCAGCTTATCTCAAGGTGTTTGAGCCTAGTTGATTTTCGCCTTTGCAGAGGCGGTGCAACCGCGCGCGACAAATGAGCCTGACTCATGGATGACTGCTTCGATGGATAAGAAGTACCGCAGAGCCGTTGACGCCGCCGCGATCTTTTCCGAAACCGATCTGAGCGGGCGCATCACCTACGTCAACGATCAATTTTGTACCCTTTTTGGCTACCAGCGTGAGGAGTTGCTGGGCGCCGATCATCGCCTGCTCAATTCCGGCCAGCACCCCGACGAGTTCTTCAGCGGCATGTGGCGCACCATCGGCTTGGGGCAGGTATGGAAAGGGGAAATTTGTAATCGTGCCAAAGACGGTACGCTGCACTGGGTCGATACCACCCTGGTACCGGTGATCGACGATGAGACCGGGCAAATCGAACGCTACCTGGCGATTCGCTTCGACGTCAGCGAAAAGCGTCGGCTGCTGCACTCGTTGCAGTGGCGGGTCGGTCACGATGTGCTGACCGGCTTGCCCAACCGTACCTACCTCTCTGATCTGCTGGACCAGGCACTGGCGTTTTCCCGTGCGGAAAACCTGCCCCTGGCGGTGTGCATGCTCGACCTCGATGGTTTCAAGGCCGTCAATGACGGTCACGGTCATGCCAGCGGCGATCGGCTTCTGGTGGAAGTCGCCAGGCGATTGCGCAGTATTGTGCGGGGTGAAGACGTCGTGGCGCGACTGGCGGGGGACGAGTTTGTGCTGGTGCTGCGTCATGTGCGTGGCATGGATGAATTGAATGCCGCGCTCAACCGCGTATTGGTCGGCGTTTCAATGCCATATGTCATCGATGGCAAGGGCATCAAGGTCTTCGCCAGTATTGGTGTCACGCTGTTTCCATGGGACAACGAAAACGCTGAAACCTTGTTGCGCCACGCCGATCAGGCAATGTACGTGGCCAAGCAAAGTGGCCGTAATCGTTTCCATCTGTTCGATGTGTCCCGGGACCAGGAGGTCCGGGTCACTTACCAGACGGTCGAGCGGGTCCGGCAGGCGCTAGCGGGTAACGAGTTGCGCCTGCACTTCCAGCCCAAGGTCAATATGCGCAACGGTACGGTGGTTGGTCTGGAGGCATTGCTGCGCTGGAAGCATCCGCAACGTGGCCTGGTGCCGCCTCGCGAGTTCCTGCCGCTGGTGGAGGAGACTGACCTGATCGTCGAGATCGGTGAGTGGGTCATGGAGCAGGTACTGACTCAGCTGCAGCAATGGCAGCAGATGGGGCAGGGCTGGCCGGTGAGCATCAACATATCGGCGCGGCATTTCCAGCGAGAGGATTTCGTCGAGCGGCTGCAACAGGTGTTGGAGCGACATCCGGCGGTGTCACCGAGCATGCTGGATTTGCAGATCGTTGAGTCCGTCGCCGTGGAGAACCTTCAACACGTCAGTACGTGCCTGCAGTCATGCCAGGCATTGGGCGTAGGATTTTCACTGGGTGGTTTTGGCACCGGCTATTGCTCGCTCAACGACCTCAAGCACCTGCGCACGCAAACCATCAAGATCGACAAGACTTTTGTCCGCGATATTCTCGATGACCGGGACGACCTGGCGCTGACGGAGGCGGTGATCGGCCTGGCCCGGGCGTTTGGCCGCCAGGTGGTCGCCGAGGGGCTGGACAGCCTTGAGCATGGGCTCCTGCTGCTGCGCCTGGGCTGCGAGGTGGCTCAAGGCTATTTCATTGCCCGTCCCATGCCTCCCGAACAGGTCCCTGGCTGGGTGATGGGGTTTGTCCCGCCGTTGCAATGGCAGCAGCGAGCCGGCGTTCAGGGAGAGCCGGCGTCGGCCTCCGACGCGTCCCTGCGGCCAGTGTAAAGCTGGATGATGGCGTCAATTTCTCCTGATGCTTTCATTTTCTGCAAGGTGAGCAGAATGTGTTGGGCTGGAATTCTCGGGTCATCGCGTACGTAGCAGCCCAATTGCTGTTCCTGGAGAACAGCCACTTCGTGCAGTTGCCGGTCGGCGGAATGCCGTTGGTTGAACCAGTCCAGCGCCCACTGGTTGCTGACCGCATAGCGATAACGGCCGGCCAGCAGCTTGGCCAGCACTTGTTCCTGGCTGCGCGCATCGTCGCGCCGCAGGTGCCCCTCGTTGAACAGGGGCTGCAAGGTCGGATAGGTATAGCCGAGCACGGTGCCGATGGGTTGTTGCGCCAGTGTCGCTGGCGTCACCGCGGCGGTACTGTCTGCCATGCCGACGAGCAGGTCGCGTTGGAAAAACAGCGGGACACTCCACAGGTACTTGCCGCCCTTATCCACCCAATCGGGGCTGACATAACAGCGCATATCGATTTCACCATGTTGCATGGCGCCGTCCAGGCGGGCACGGGACAGGACGTGAAATTGCGCTGGCATCCCGACCTGGGTCGCCAGGCTGGTCATTATGTCGGGGAGTATGCCCTGCGTCGGGCGGCCTCGTTCGATCTGCACCATGGGCATGGCCCAGCCGTCGGTAACGGCAAAGCGCAAAGGTACTTCGTCGGCAAAACACGCGGTACCGAACAACAGCAAAGCCCCCATGGCTGAGCGCATAAACTCTCCTGACTGTACAAAACCCTGTCGACAACCGAGCCCCTGAGACCATCTTAGTCAGATTAGACGAGCACACCGGATGCAATTTCGCCCCTGCTCCGCTAGCATTAGCCGCTTATGTTCCTTCGTTGCGACGGTTTTCGATGAGTTATCAGGTTCTTGCACGTAAGTGGCGTCCGCGCTCGTTCCGCGAAATGGTCGGCCAGACCCATGTGCTCAAGGCCCTGATCAATGCCTTGGACAGCCAGCGGCTGCACCATGCCTATCTGTTCACCGGTACCCGCGGTGTGGGCAAGACCACCATCGCGCGGATCATCGCCAAGTGCCTGAACTGCGAAACCGGCATTACCTCCACACCTTGCGGCGAGTGTTCGGTCTGCCGGGAAATCGACGAAGGCCGTTTCGTCGACCTGATCGAGATCGACGCCGCCAGCCGCACCAAGGTCGAAGACACCCGCGAGCTGCTCGATAACGTGCAGTACGCGCCGAGCCGTGGGCGCTTCAAGGTCTACCTGATCGACGAAGTGCACATGCTCTCCAGCCATTCCTTCAATGCGCTGCTCAAGACCCTCGAGGAGCCACCGCCCTACGTCAAGTTCATCCTGGCGACCACTGACCCGCAGAAACTTCCGGCAACGATTTTGTCGCGTTGCCTGCAGTTCTCCCTGAAGAACATGACCCCGGAACGGGTCGTCGAGCATCTGACCCACGTGCTGGGTGTGGAAAACGTCCCGTTCGAAGACGATGCACTGTGGCTGCTGGGCCGCGCCGCCGATGGTTCGATGCGCGATGCCATGAGCCTGACCGACCAGGCCATTGCTTTCGGTGAAGGCAAGGTCATGGCCGCCGATGTGCGGGCCATGCTCGGTACGCTCGATCACGGCCAGGTCTATGACGTGTTGCATGCGCTGATCGAAGGTGACGCCAAGGCGCTGCTCGAAGCGGTGCGTCACCTCGCCGAGCAGGGGCCGGATTGGAACGGCGTGCTCTCGGAGATCCTCAATGTGCTGCACCGGGTCGCCATCGCCCAGGCCTTGCCGGAGGGTGTCGACAACGGCCACGGCGACCGTGACCGCGTACTGGCCCTGGCCCAGGCACTGCCGGCCGAGGACGTGCAGTTCTATTACCAGATGGGCCTGATCGGTCGTCGCGACCTGCCCCTGGCGCCGGATCCGCGCGGCGGCTTCGAGATGGTGCTGCTGCGAATGCTGGCGTTCCGGCCGGCCGACACGGCGGACGCCCCGAGGCAACCGCTAAAGCCAGTGGGGATCAGCCAGGCCACAGCTGATTCCGCCAAGCCAGTGGCTGCCGCGCCCATCGTTGCGCCGGCAGTGGCTTCTGCTCCGGTGATGCCTTTGGCTGAACCGGCTCCGGCGCCTGTCAGTGCGCCGATTGAACCCGAGCCTGAAGCGGTCGCCGAGGCGTTGCCCGAGCCGGTGGCCGAAGCGGTCATCGACTTGCCCTGGAATGATCCGGTCGAACCTGAGATCGTCCAGCAGCCCGCTGTGGAGCCCGTGCTGGAAACCACTGCCGAGCAGCCCGAGCTGCCACCCATGCCCTTGCCCACGCCCGACAGCGTGGTGCCCGATGCGCCCGAATGGGTGGCGGCCCCAATGCCTGAGCCGACCGTGGCCGACGTTGATGTCGCCACGCCGGGCATTGACCTGGACGATGAGCCCCCGCTGGACGAGGACTACATCGAGCCGGACATCGATTCGGCCTACAGTTATCTGGACGATCTGGCCAGCGAGCATGCCGCCGAGCCGGCCCCGGAGCCCGAGCCGGAACCGGCGGCAATGCCAGCCACCGGGCTGGCCCTGCAATGGCTGGAACTGTTTCCGAAACTGCCAATTACCGGCATGACCGGCAGTATTGCCGCCAACTGCACGCTGATCGCCGTGGAGGGTGACCACTGGCTGCTGCACCTGGACCCGGCCCACAGCGCGCTGTTCAACGCGACCCAGCAGCGTCGCCTCAACGATGCGCTTAACCAGTACCACCAGCGCACCCTGACGCTGAGCATCGAGCTGATCAAGCCTGAGCAGGAGACCCCGGCCCAGGCCGCGTCCCGTCGCCGTGCCGACCGTCAGCGCGAAGCCGAAGAGTCGATCCACGGTGACCCGTTCATCCAGCAAATGATGCAACAGTTCGGCGCGGTGGTCCGTCACGATACTATCGAACCTGTCGAGGCCCCGGTTACCCAGGGCCCATAACTGAAAGCGTCGGGCCGAACGGGCCGGGCGCGATGTTTATCCAAGTACTTTCGAGGTGATTCCCATGATGAAAGGTGGCATGGCCGGCCTGATGAAGCAGGCGCAGCAGATGCAGGAAAAAATGGCCAAGATGCAAGAAGAGCTGGCCAACGCCGAAGTCACTGGCAAGTCCGGCGGCGACATGGTCACGGTGGTCATGACCGGTCGCCATGACGTCAAGCGTGTCAGCATCGATCCGAGCGTGGTCGAAGGCTTGAGCGAAGATGACAAGGAAATGCTCGAAGCCCTGTTCGCCGCCGCCGTCAACGACGCCGTGCGCAAGATCGAAGCCAACAGCCAGGACAAGATGTCCGGCATGACGGCCGGCATGCAACTGCCGCCGGGCATGAAACTGCCGTTCTGATTCGTCATCCCGGTCGGGATGGGCTACACACAATGCCAGGCATCGCGCCTGGCATTTTTGTTTGTGCTCGGGAAAGCGGGCGCCACGGTCCAACGGCAAAGACATCGAACACACCCCCTTCAAAAGAGTCTGCTTCCTATAGGTCCCACTCAACGATCAAGGAGAAGCTTCCATGTCACAAGCATCGACCTCCAACCAGCGCATCGTCCTCGCATCCCGCCCCAAAGGCGCTCCCACCGCGGACAATTTTCGTATCGAGCAAGTCAACCTGCCGGACCTGACGGACGGGCAGATCCTGCTCAAGACGCTGTTCCTGTCCCTGGACCCCTACATGCGCGGACGAATGAGCGATGCGCCTTCCTATGCCGCGCCGGTAAAGATCGATGAGGTGATGACCGGCGGCGCTGTCAGCCGCGTGGAGCGTTCGATGCATCCGAAATTCCACGCAGGCGACCTGGTGGTGGGTGCCACAGGTTGGCAGAGCCACAGCATCAGCGATGGGCGCAATGTGATTCCAATCCCGTCCGGGCTGCCCAGCCCGTCGATGGCCCTGGGAGTGCTGGGCATGCCGGGCATGACCGCTTACATGGGGCTGATGGACATCGGTCAGCCCCAGGCCGGGGAGACCCTGGTGGTTGCGGCGGCATCAGGGGCCGTGGGCTCGGTGGTCGGCCAGGTGGCAAAGATCAAAGGGTTGCGAGTGGTTGGCGTGGCTGGCGGCCACGAGAAATGCAAATACGTGGTCGATGAGTTGGGTTTTGACGCTTGCGTCGATCACAAGAGTGAACACTTTGCAGAGGAGTTGGCCCAGGCTTGCGACCAGGGCATCGATATTTATTACGAAAATGTCGGCGGCAAGGTCTTCGACGCGGTGCTCCCGCTGCTCAATGCCAAGGCGCGTGTCCCACTCTGTGGTCTGATCGCTTCCTACAACGATGGCGAGCAATCGTCGAGCGGTCCGGATCGCTTGCCGCAATTGCAGCGCACCTTGTTGACCAAGCGGGTGCGGATCCAGGGTTTTATCGTGTTCGACGACTATGGTGATCGTCAGCCGGAGTTCATCAGCGCCATGGCGCCCTGGGTGCGTGATGGCAAGGTCAAGTTCCGCGAAGACGTGGTCGATGGCCTTGAGAATGCACCGCAGGCCTTTATCGGTCTGTTGGAAGGGCGCAACTTCGGCAAGTTGGTGGTCCGGGTGGCGCAGGATTGAGTATTTGACGCTAATCGGAGGCGCGGGTATAAACCGCGTCTCGTTGTTATGTCGGACATTTCCTCCATGAGCTTCAGCCCTTTGATTCGCCAACTGATCGATGCCCTGCGAACGTTGCCAGGTGTGGGTCAGAAAACTGCCCAGCGCATGGCGTTGCAATTGCTCGAGCGTGATCGCAGCGGCGGTTCGCGCTTGGCCCAGGCCTTGAGCCAGGCCATGGAAGGGGTGGGGCATTGCCGTCTATGCCGTACCCTTACCGAAGACGATCTTTGCCCGCAATGCGCCGATCCGCGTCGTGACGACAGCCTGCTGTGCGTCGTGGAAGGACCGATGGATGTCTATGCGGTGGAGCAGACGGGGTTTCGCGGTCGCTATTTCGTGCTCAAGGGGCATTTGTCACCCCTCGACGGCTTGGGGCCGGAAGCCATTGGCATTCCACAGCTGATTGCGCGGATCGAAGAGGCCGGCACGTTCAAGGAAGTCATCCTCGCCACCAACCCGACGGTCGAGGGTGAAGCCACCGCCCACTACATCGCCCAACTGCTGAGCAACAAAGGCCTGATCGCCTCGCGCATCGCCCATGGTGTGCCGCTGGGTGGCGAGCTGGAGTTGGTGGATGGCGGGACGCTGGCGCATTCGTTTGCAGGGCGAAAGCCGATCGCCTTGTAACCGCCACACAAAAATCCCTGTGGGAGCGCGCAAGCTCGCTCCCACAGGTTCGGCGTTTGCGCCAATTACCTTTCGCTGAGCGAGAACTGCGTCAGGCAGAAGGTAGCAATCCCCATGTCTTCCAGGCGCTGGGAACCGAGCAGTTCCGGCAAGTCGATGATCGCCGCGGCCTCGTGGACCTTGGCACCCATGCGATGGATCAGGTTGGCGGCGGCAATCAGTGTGCCGCCAGTGGCGATCAGGTCATCGAACATCACCACCGAATCACCCTCGCACAGGCTGTCGGCATGCACTTCAAGGAAGGCTTCGCCGTATTCGGTCTGGTAACCCTCGGCCAGCACATCCGCTGGCAGCTTGCCTTGCTTGCGGAACAAAACCAGCGGTTTGTTCAACTGATAGGCCAGGATCGAGCCGATCAGGAAGCCCCGGGCATCCATCGCACCGATGTGCGTGAATTCGGCCTCGACGTAGCGGTGGGCGAAACTGTCCATGACCAGCCGCAGGGCGGTCGGGGATTGGAACAGTGGGGTAATGTCGCGAAAGATTACGCCTGGCTTGGGGAAATCGATCACGGGGCGGATCAGGGATTTGATGTCGAAGGAGTCGAAGACCATCGTCGAGGTGTCCTGGCAGGGCTGCAAACGCGGCAGTATAGCGCGGCTGGGACGATTCCTCAGCCGCCCCTCAGCCGCGTGTATACATCAGCCTTCGAGAGAGCCGCCGGCCAGAGCGCAAAGCTGGATCGGGTCGAGAATGTGAATTTCCTTGCCTTCGGCGGCAATCAACTCGTTCTGCTGGAAGCGGGTGAATACCCTGGAGACGGTTTCCACCGCCAGCCCCAGGTAATTACCGATTTCGTTGCGCGACATGCTCAGACGGAACTGGTTGGCCGAAAACCCACGGGCGCGGAAGCGGGCCGAGAGGTTGACCAGGAACGTGGCAATGCGCTCGTCGGCGGTTTTTTTCGAGAGCAGCAGCATCATTTGCTGATCGTCACGGATCTCCCGGCTCATCACTCGCATCAATTGACGACGCAGTTGCGGCAGTTGCAAGGCCAGTTCGTCCAGACGATCAAAGGGTATTTCGCAAACCGAGGTGGTTTCCAGCGCCTGGGCCGAGACCGGATGGCTCTCGGTGTCCATGCCGGACAAGCCCACCAGCTCGCTGGGCAGGTGGAAACCGGTGAGCTGCTCTTCGCCGCCGTCGCTCAGGTTAAAGGTTTTCAAGGCGCCCGAGCGTACGGCATAGACGGAATCGAAGGCGTCGCCCTGGCGAAACAGGAATTCACCTTTTTTTAACGGTCGACCCCGTTTAACGATTTCGTCCAGCGCGTCCATGTCCTCCAGATTCAATGAAAGTGGCAGGCAGAGAGGGGCCAGGCTGCAATCCTTGCAGTGGGCCTGGTTGTGGGCGCGCAGTTTGACTGGCTCGGACATTTCTTAAATCCTTGTGGGAAATCACGCATAAGGCGTAAGGGTACCCCAGAGATGGCACTCCGACCAGTGTGGTTTCATCGTCAAATTGTCGCGCTTAAATGACTCGGGAGAAGCGTTGTCGATTGTGCTGCTCCAGATAGGCGTCGAAGACCATGCATACCGATCGCACCAGCAGACGCCCGGCCGGCAGGACCTTGATGTGCATGTCGTCGAGCTCGATCAGCCCGTCTTGGGCCATGGCCTGCAATTGCGGCCATAACGGCGCAAAGTAGCCACGAAAATCGATATTGAAGGTTTGCTCTATCTGGGCGAACTCCAGATGGAAATGGCAGATCAACTGCTGGATCACCGCGCGCCGCAGCCGGTCATCGGCATTGCAGATCAACCCGCGACTGGTCGCCAGTTGCCCGTCGGCGAGGGTGTTCTGGTAATGATTCAGGTCGCTGCTGTTCTGGCAGTACAGGTCGCCGATCTGGCTGATCGCTGACACGCCGAGGCCGATCAGGTCGCAATGACCATGGGTGGTGTAGCCCTGGAAGTTGCGTTGCAGCGTGGCTTCTTCCTGGGCGATCGCCAGTTCGTCGTCGGGCAGGGCGAAATGGTCCATGCCGATGTAGCGGTAGCCGGCGGCAGTCAGTTGTTCGATGGTGCCTTGCAACATTGCCAGTTTCTGCGCCGGGCTTGGCAGGTCCTGGCTGTTGATGCGCCGCTGCGGCATGAAGCGTTCCGGTAGGTGGGCGTAATTGAACACCGACAGGCGGTCCGGCTGTAATTCGATGACCTCTTGAATCGTGCGGGCGAAGTTTTCCGGGGTCTGTTTTGGCAGGCCATAGATCAGGTCGATGTTGATTGAACGGTACTGCAAGGTCCTGGCGGCTTCGATCACTGCGCGGGTTTCTTCCAGGCTTTGCAGGCGATTGACGGCGCGCTGGACCGCTGGGTCGAGGTCTTGCAGGCCGATGCTGACCCGGTTGAAACCCAGTTCCCGCAGCAGGCCCATGGTTGACCAGTCGGCCTCACGAGGGTCGATTTCGATGCCGTAGTCGCCTGAGTCGTCGTCCAGCAAGTTCAAATGCTTGCGCAGTTTGGCCATCAACTGGCGCAGTTCGTCGTGGCTGAGGAACGTCGGAGTGCCGCCGCCCAGGTGCAGTTGTTCCACGCGCTGGGCGGGGTCCAGGTGACAGCCGATCAGTTGGATCTCCTGCTCCAGGCGTTGCAGGTAGGCGTGGGCGCGGCCGCGGTCCTTGGTGATCACCTTGTTGCAGGCGCAGTAGTAGCAAATGTTCGCGCAAAACGGCACGTGCACATACAGCGACAATGGCCGCTGGGCCTTGCGGCTCTCGCGCAGGGCATGAAGCAGGTCGAAGGTGCCCACCTGGCTGCCGAACTGCGCTGCGGTCGGGTACGAGGTGTAGCGTGGGCCCGCCAGGTCGTAACGGCGGATCAAGTCTGTGTCCCAACGAATGGCGTCGAGCATGCGGGCGTTCCCCGGATAGGCTGGCATGGGTCCGAGTCTAGGGGCGGGGGCGTCGGAGCGTGTTGATTTGCGTCAACGGGGCTGGAGGCCCCACCGCGAGCAGGCTTCCACAGGCGTACTGTGATCGGTACGAATTCTTTGTGGGAGCGGGCTTGCTCGCGAAGACGGCGGCACATCAACACCGTGGACTTGGTCGGATCGCTTTCGCAAGCAAGCCCGCTCCCACAAAAGACTTGTGGTGGATATGAGACCTACTCGGTCAATGCCCCATGAGCCAATGCTGGTGTGGCCCCGGCAGTGTCCAGAGCCCAAAGACGATCACCAACAAGCCACCAGCCATACGCACGCTGCGTTTGCGCAGCAGGGCGGTGACGCGTTCGGCGGCCAGGCCGGTGGCGAGCAGTACCGGCCAGGTACCGAGACCGAAGGCGAGCATCAGCAGTGCGCTGTCCAGGGCATTGCCCTGGCTGGCGGACCACAGCAGGGTGCTGTAGACCAGGCCGCACGGTAGCCAGCCCCATAGCGCGCCGAGCAGCAAGGCCCGGGGCAGGCTCGACACGGGCAGCAAGCGGTTGGCGACGGGCTGGATATGCCGCCACAAGCCCCGGCCAACGCTTTCGATGCGGGTCAGGCCGCTCCACCAACCCGCCAGGTACAGGCCCATGGCAATCAACAGCAAACCGGCCAGCACCCGCATGATCATCGCTGCCGGGCTATTGGCCACGGCCCAACCGGCCAGGCCGATCAACAAGCCGGCGGTGGCGTAGCTCAGGATCCGTCCCAGGTTGTACGCCAGCAGCAGCCGGAAGCGCCGGCTGCGCTGTTCCTTGGGGATTGCCAGGGTCAGGGCGCCCATCAGGCCGCCGCACATGCCCAGGCAATGGCCACCGCCCAGCAGGCCAAGGATGACCGCCGAGACCAGCAATGGCGCCAGATCAAGCATGGGGTGGGGCCTTGTCGTCCGGTTCGTGGGCCTGGCCACTGGCTTCGTCCACCGCTGCCTTGTGGTTCGGGTCCTGGTCGTCGAACAGGATGCTGTGGGCCGGACCGTCGAGATCATCGTATTGGCCGCTGTCCACCGCCCAGAAGAAAATGTACACGGCGATGGCCACGATCAGCAGCGCGGCCGGAATCATCACGTAGAGAGCTGGCATGTCGGAACTCCATGCCCGCGCGGCTCAGGCCGGCAGCGGACGGGTATCGGGCGTGGCGTCGAACACCTGCACCTTGGGCTGACGGGTCAGCCTCAGCGCATTCAACACCACGGTCAACGAACTGATGGACATGCCGACCGCCGCCCACACCGGGGTAATCCAGCCGAGGGCGGCGAACGGCAACATGAGGCCATTGTACAGCCCGGCCCACACCAGGTTCTCAATGATTACCCGGCGGGTGCGTCGGGCCAGGCTGAAGGCATGAATCAGGGCGTCGAGACGGTTGGACAGCAGCACCGCGTCGGCACTGGTCTTGGCCAGGTCGGTGGCCGAGCCCATGGCGACACTGATGTCCGCCGCTGCCAGCACCGGCACGTCGTTCACCCCATCGCCGAGCATCAATACCTTGCGGCCCTGCTGGTGCAATTGCTGCAACACCGCCAGTTTGTCGTCCGGGCGCAGACCGCCGCGGGCCTCATCGATACCCAGTTCGGCAGCGACGCTGGCCACCATCGGCGAACTGTCGCCCGACAGCAGCAGGGTCCGCCAACCTCGCGCCTTACAGGCCGCCAGCAGGGCTGGCGCATCGGCGCGCAAACGGTCGTCGAGGACGAACCAGGCCAGTGGGCCAATATCATCGCCCAGTAATAGCCATTGTCCGGGTTCGTCCGGCATTACTGGTATCGCCGCACCGCTGAGTTCACACACGAAACCGGGCTGGCCGATGCGCAGGCGTTGTGCGTTCACTAAACCTTCGAGCCCCAATCCCGGGCTGCTTTGTACCTGTTCGGCGGCCAATGGCGCACGACCAAAGGCGCGAGCGATAGGGTGTTCGGAACGATTTTCCAGGGCTGCGGCCAATCCCAGGCATCGATCGCTGTCCAGGGACGCCAACGGTCGAATGGCGCGCAATGCCAGGCGGCCTTCGGTGAGGGTACCGGTCTTGTCGAAGATCACCGTGTCAATCTGGTTCAGGCCTTCCAGCACATGACCGCGCGTCAGCAGCAGGCCAAGCTTGTGCAAGGTGCCGGTAGCCGCGGTGAGGGCGGTTGGCGTGGCCAGGGATAGCGCGCAAGGGCAGGTGGCGACCAGCATTGCCAAGACAATCCAAAAGGCGCGAGAGGCATCCAGTTGCCACCACACCAGCCCGATGACGGCGGCGGCGAGCAAGGAGAACAGCAAGAACCACTGGGCGGCACGGTCGGCGATTTCCGCCAGTCGCGGCTTCTCGGCCTGGGCGCGTTCCAGCAGCCGCACGATGGCGGACAAACGGGTGTCTTGCCCAAGCGCCAATACCTCGACCGTGAGGGCGCCTTCGACGTTCAGCGTGCCTGCGGTGACCGCGTCGCCCACTTGGCGAGGTTGTGGCAGGTATTCGCCGGTCAACAGCGATTCGTCGATGCTGGATTGGCCGTCAAGGATCCTGCCATCGGCCGGCAGGACGGCCCCGGGATGCACCAGTACGCGGTCACCGGTGCGCAACTCGCTGAGCAGGATGCGCTCGCTCTGGCCGTTATCCTCCAGGCGCAGGCACGAGGCCGGTAGCAGGTTGACCAATTGGGCGGTGGCGGCGGCGGTGCGCTCCCGGGCGCGGCGTTCCAGGTAGCGGCCGGCCAACAGGAACAGGGCGAACATGCCCACGGCGTCGAAATACAGTTCGCCGACGCCAGTGATCGACGTCCAGATCCCGGCGACGTAGGCGCTGCCGATGGCCAGGGACACCGAAACGTCCATGGTCAGGTGCCGGGTGCGCAGGTCGCGCATTGCGCCTTTGAAGAACGGTGCACAGCTGTAGAAGACGATCGGCGTGGTGAGGAACAGTGCAACCCAGCGCAGGATGGTGTGCATCTCCGGGCTCAGGTCGATATTGAATTCCGGCCAGGTGGCCATGGTCGCCATCATCGCCTGGAACCACAGCAGCCCGGCCACGCCCAACTGACGCAGGGCCAGGCGGTTTTGTGCGGCAAGTTGCTCGCAGGCCTGGTCGGCCTGGTACGGGTGGGCGACGTAGCCGATCTGGCGCAGCTCAGCGAGCAGCGTGCTGAGCGGCAACTGAGCATCAGCCCAGCGCACATGCAGGCGATGATTTGACAGGTTCAAACGCGCCTCGGCAACGGCCGGCAGGCTGCGCAATTGTTTTTCGATCAGCCAGCCACAGGCGGCACAACTGATGCCTTCCATCAACAGGGTGGTTTCGGCCAGTTCGCCTTCATGACGCACGAATGATTGCTGCACGTCAGGACGATCGTACAGCGCCAGTTCGTCGGTCAGTTGGACGGGCAGGGTTTCGGGGTTAGCCGACGCTTCGCTGCGATGTTGGTAGTAACTCTCCAGGCCCCCGGCGACGATGGCTTCGGCCACCGCCTGGCAGCCCGGGCAACACAGCTCGCGGGTTTCACCCAGGACAACGGCGGTGAAGCGACTGCCCGGAGGAACGGGCAGGGCGCAGTGGTAGCAGGGCTGTGGAGTGGTCATGAGGTATTCACATATCGAAACTTGCTGGCATCTGAAGGCCTCTTCGCGAACAGGCTCGCTCCCATAGTCGATTGCGGTAAGTCATACACCGCAATCTCCTGTGGGAGCGAGCTTGCTCGCGATTGCGCGAAGCGCAGCCGCTATTTCTTCAGGTCTTCGGCGCCTTGCAGCGGTTCATCGCCGAGCAAGAGGTCCTGGCCGTGATTGATCTGCTCTTCTTCGAACAGTCGCCAGGTTTTGTTGTTCTCCACGCCCAGCAACTCGACAAAGCGCCGGCCTTCGACCTTGTCCGTCAACTGGCCAACGTACCGCCCTGGTTCGCTGTCGTTACGTGTCAGGACGATCTTGCGGTCCTTCTCCGGCTGGGTCGGCGAGATCAGGCTCAGCTCCAGGGTCTGAGGGCGGCTGTTGCCGTTCAGGCGCAGGTTCACTTCACCGGTGAGCTCGTCCAGTTGCACGTTGGCCCGCAGCTGCAGGGTCTGGGCCAGCAGTTCGCGCTCCAGCGAGCGATTGATGCCTTTGCCCGCTTCGTAATAGTTGTCGTTGACCAGGTTGTCCGGGTTCTTCACGGCAATGGTCACCATCGTCAGGCTCAGTGTCACCGAACAGGTCAGGATCGCAATGATGATCCATGGCCAGAGGTGCTTGTACCAGGGGCTGGTGGCGGTTGCTGCAGGCATGTTCAATTCTCTCAACGCGTTTGTGGGCCGATGAACCGGCTCTTGGCTTCGACATGTACGCTTTCGTCATCGGCATCCTTGAGGATGAAGGTCACCTCGTTGGTGCTCGATGGCAGTTGGTCCGGTGCACTGGAAAGCTCGACCGGCTGGCTGAAGATTTCGCCGGCCGCCACCTTGATTTCTCGCCGACCCTGCAACTTGAGATCGGGCAGGCCGGCGGCTTCCAGGACGTAGGTATGGTCGCGCTGGTCCTTGTTCATGATCTTCAGGCTGTAGACGTTCTCGATCCGACCTTCGGCGTTTTCGCGGTACAGCACGCGGTCTTTGCTGACATCGAAACCCACCAGCGAACGCATGAAGAACGCCGTTACCAGCAGGCTGATCATGGTCAGCAAGACCAAGGCGTAACCGATCAGGCGCGGACGCAGTTTATGGGTTTTCTGCCCCGACAGGTTGTGTTCGGTGGTGTAGCTGATCAGGCCGCGTGGATAATCCATCTTGTCCATGATGTTATCGCACGCGTCGATGCACGCCGCGCAGCCAATGCACTCGATCTGCAGGCCGTCGCGAATGTCGATGCCGGTCGGGCAGACCTGGACGCACATGGTGCAGTCGATGCAATCCCCCAGGCCCAGAGCCTTGTAGTCAACGCCCTTCTTGCGCGGGCCACGGCTTTCACCGCGACGCGGGTCGTAGGAAACGATCAGGGTATCTTTGTCAAACATCACGCTCTGGAAACGGGCGTAGGGGCACATGTAGATGCACACTTGCTCGCGCAGCCAGCCGGCGTTGCCGTAGGTGGCGAGGGTGAAGAAACCCACCCAGAAATACGACCAGCCATCGGCCTGGCCGGTAAAGAACTCGAACACCAGTTCACGGATCGGCGTGAAGTAACCGACAAAGGTCATGCCGGTGACGAAGCCGATCAGCAACCACAGGCTGTGCTTGGCGAACTTGCGCAGGAATTTGTTGGCGCTCAGAGGGGCCTTGTCGAGCTTGATGCGCTGGTTGCGGTCGCCTTCGGTGACCTTCTCGCACCACATGAAGATCCAGGTCCACACGCTCTGCGGGCAGGTATAGCCGCACCAGACTCGTCCGGCATAGACCGTGATGAAAAACAGGCCAAAGGCGGCAATGATCAACATCCCGGAGAGCAGGATGAAGTCCTGGGGCCAGAAGGTGGCGCCGAAAATAAAGAATTTACGCTCCGGCAGGTTCCACCAGACGGCCTGATGACCACCCCAGTTCAGCCAGACCGTACCGAAATACAGCAGGAACAATAGCGCGCCACCCACCATCCGCAGGTTGCGGAACAGGCCCGTGAAGGCGCGGGTGTAGATTTTTTCCCGAGAGGCATACAGGTCGACGCTTTTGTTCGCGTCCTTGGCAGGCGGGGTGACGTCATGTACCGGAATCTGGTTACTCATCAAATGCATCCCACGGCAGTGGAAAAGTGCCGGGGCCAGTACGTGCCGACCACGGTCAGAAAGGGTGTTGCGGTGGCGCAATGATACGCCTGTCGCTCTAGCCCAAGGGTGCGACCTTTGGTCGCGTTGGGGGTCTGCATAGAATGGTGTAGTGGATGTAACAAGTCATGACCCAGATCAATTGACTATAGACATTCCATGGCGTTGGCGAAAATCGAAGGGTGGTAACGGTGTGCAGTCAGTAGACCGGCAAACCCAACGAAAATCCGGGGTGTGCTCGAAGGTGCCATGTGCACAGCCACCGCCAAGGGCAGGCAAATGCCTGGATGAGATTCATGCGGCCTCCTGTCGGCTAGCGCTATCGAGTTGTGGCTGCTACTGGCTATACAAAATGTTGTAGAACGAGGTTGGATCGTCCCGGATCAAGGACAGATCGTGTCCCGTGGGGATTTTGTCGAACAGCGCCTTGTTGACTGCCATTCGGCGCGTGATTATTGCCTCCAGCAGTTTGCCGAACAAGGCGTCATCATTGACGTACTTTTTCAACTTTAGAATTTCGCGAGGCTTGTTCTTCAGGATATGGAAGGAATAGTTCATCAAGATAATATTGGAGACAAACAGGTTTTCCGTTGACTGGCGCGGGTTGGTTGTGTCGGCCAATGCCCCGAGTACCTGCTTTTCGTCGTGCTCATAGGCGTGCAGAAATACATCGGGGTACATGAGTTCGCTGAACCGATCATTGAGCCTGAAACGGTAACTTGTGTTGTCGGGTTCCACCAGTAACTTGACGATGCTGGCTTGATAGCTTTTCAGCGTCCTGAACAACGCATGTTCTTTTCTACTGGCGAACTTGATCACGTCATAAGCCAAGTCGATCGCATCCAGAAAACTCACAGGTCCCAACGCGTCGGTCGCCATCATCAGCTGATGATCTTCAATGCTGAACCGACGATACGCCTCGTCATCGATGCTCAATTCGAAGAGCAGGAACCTGAGCATGTGGTTCCTGAGCTGTGCATCCGCATCGAGAGGGCTGTTCTTCAAGCTGATCAACTGAATCAGATAGAAAAAAATAAAATAGTCTTTGTTGGTGCGTTGACGGTTGTCGATTTCAAGCAAATAGCCAAAACGCGACAGGACCAGGACAAGGGCATAGCAGTCCGCTTCCGTGAAGCCGTTTTTCGACATGGATTTTTCGAAGGTACGCATGGAAAACAAATCCTGCCAGCGACTCACGCTGAAGGCTGAGCCGTTGTGTTTTCTGGCAACAACACGGAGCAGTGACGGCTCATCCTCTTTGTAAAAAACAACGTCCAGCTCCTTTGGATACGGCCGGGCATTCAGGAAATGTTCAAGCTTGTATGAAAGGAGATTGAATATGTCCATACCGTTATCCGCACGTTTTCCATTTGCCGTTCGGGCCTTTTTTCTCGACACGGAACGATGTGATGGTTTTATTGAATTTATCCAGTAACCGGAAACCGATACCTCTGGCCTTGGGTTCATTCGTTTTGGACAGCACGCCATCCTTAAGGCCCGTCTCCTTATAGTCAACGGTAGAAATATCCTTGTGACTGTTGAGCATGCTGACCCCTTCATTATTGACGGTGGCTACTACTCGATACTTCTCGTTGCCCGGATTGAAGCCGGGGTTGCTGTCCTGATTCACCCAGACGGCTTTCTCACCTCTGATATTAGGAACCAACCCCCCTTTGCCGCCGTTGGCTGCCTTGGATGAGACCGTTTCGCTTTCGCCCATGTAACGAATAATCTCATTCTCTTTCAATCCCAGCGGATCGATCCAGGTGAATGGATTTGGTGAGTAGCGGTAGAGGTTCAGGCTACCGGTCAGGCCCAGTGGGTCGGGGGTGGTAAAGCGTCCAACATCGGGATCATAAAAACGGAAGGTGTTGTAGTGCAGACCCGTTTCCCGGTCCAGGTACTGTCCCTGAAACCTCAGGTTCTGTTCTTCGATGTAGTACGGCTCACGTACCTCATCAATGGTGTTGCCCCACACCTGATAATGGGCGTGCCATAGCGGGTGGCCGTCACTTTCCGTCAAGACTTGTGGAAGTCCGTTGAGGTCGTTGTGGTAATAGCGCACGCGTTGATTTTCATCGAGGCCATCGACTCTGGCCAAGGGCGCGTGATCGTTACCGATGTAGAGGTACAGACTGGTCAGACTGTTTTTATGCTCCTTGAGTAGTTGCAGGCCATCCCAGTCGAAGCGTGTACAGGCAATCAGCTGCCCATTGTGGTTATGTTCGGTTTTCTCAATCCTTCGGCCCAAGGGGTCATAGCGCATTCTGACTACGCTTTCACCCTCGGTTTTTTGTGTTCTAACTTCAATCAAGCGATGGTCCGAGTCGTAACTGAAACGCTGCAAGCCATGCCGCCTGCTGCGTTTTTCAATCATTCGTCCAAATCCGTCGTAGCGATAACGTTTGTCTTGATAGGTCAGCACTTGGTTATGCACAACCCGTCCAATTGCGCCGCAGGGACCGTCGAGCAGATTAGCTGCCGCGTCGAAGGAAAAGGTTTCATTCTGACCTTGGCGACTTCCCTGGCTTGCCAGGATCCGACCTGTCACGTCGTAGTGCAGCAGTTGGCGTTGTTGACTTTGTGGTAGTCGTTCGAGACGTCCTACAAGGTGATCGCCGGGATCGAATTCAAAATGGATTTGTTCGGCAGCCGCCATTAACGAAGGGTGGCTGATATGCCGACGCTGGCGGCTACGTAAGCGTCCGCTACGGTCGTATTCGCTGCGGGTACTGATCTGCCCTTGGGTGCGCAGCACTTCCCGGTGCAGCCGATCGCGTTCGAAGTCGCTGATGACTTGGCCATCAAGGTTGATTTGATGCAGGTGACCACTGCCGTAGTAGAGGCGGTTGATCCAGCGTCCGTCAGGTAGTTGGGTCTGGATCAGGTTACCGAGTTCGTCGTAATGATGCTTCAGATGGCCCGTCGAACTTTGCTCTTCAATCAGATAGCCCAGAGCGTCATAGGCGAAGCCAAGTCTCTGCTCGTTGCCTTCGTTATCGATAACGATGGCTTCGATCAACTGGTTCAATGGGCTATAGCTGTACAGGGATCGTCCGTCAGGTGTGATTCGGGTGGTCAGCCGACCAATCGCATCGCGCTCCAGATGCTGGACGATAGTTTTTTCGTTGGGCTGGCGATCATTTCGCGGCGCTGCGAGGGTCTCGACTTGTCTTACGTTATCGAGGGCGTCATAGGTATAACGTTTGGCGCTGCCATTGAGGTCCTGTTGTTCCGCCAGCCGATCCCCGGCATCCCAGGCAAACCGATAACTCTCGCCATTCTCGTTGGTCAGCGCTTGCAGTCGGCCGAAGCTGTCGTATGCAAATTGCACTTGGCGACCCTGGGCGTCGGTGCGTTGGCGGACCTGGCCGCGGCGGTTGTGTTGGTAGCGCGTGGTGTGCCCGGCGGGGTCGGTGTAGCCGGTCAACTGGCCGGCGATGTCGCGCTGGTAGTGCTCGGTGCGGCCGTCCGGCAGTTGGCTGCTGAGCAGGCGGCCTTGGGCGTCGTAGCTGAAGTGCGTGCGTTCGCCGAGGGCGTCGGTGATGGTTTGCAAGTAGCCGCGGTGGTCGTAGCTGAAACGCGTCGGGTAACCCGAACAATCCACATGCTCGACCAATTGCCCGAACGGGTTCCAGCGCAGCTTTTTGCTCTTGCCGGTGGCGTCGATGATTTCCACCACCTGGCCGTGGGCGTCGTAGCGGTAGCGGGTGACGTGGCCCAGTGGGTCGGTTTCCGCCGTGCAGTTGCCGCGCTGATCGTAGCGGTATTGCCAACTGTTGCCGGCGGCGTCGGTGTCCACCAGCGGCAGGGCCCAGTGTTCGAGCCAGAGGGTGGATTCGCTGCGGCCCAGCGGATCGGTTTCGCTGAGCAGGTTGCCGGCTTCGTCGTAGCTGAATTGGTACTGGCCGCCTTGTGGATCGGTGGCGCTGAGCAACTGGCGCTCGTCGTTCCACTCGAACAGCCAGGTCTGGCCGAGGTTGTCGGTGAACTGAGTGATCTGGTGTTGGTTGTTCCATTGCCGGGTGCTGACGCGTTGCAGGCTGTCGCTGATGCGGGTGATGCCGGCCTTGAGGTCGTAGTCGAACTGATAGGCATCGCCCTCGTCGGTCCAGTGCCGGACCACGCGCCATTCCTGATCCTCGATCAAGGCCCATTCGTAGAAGCAGTGCAGCCCGGTGGGCAACTGGTGCTCGACCATCCGTTGCCCGGCGTCGTAGCTGAAGCGCCGTTGTACCTGGCCGCTGGCATCGCGTACTTCGGCCAGGTTGCCTGCTGCGTCGTAGGCATAGCTGACGAGCACTTCGCGCTGCTGGTCGGAGTAGAGGCGTTCTATCCGAGTGACGCGTTCGCCTTCGCGGATCAGTTCGACCTGCACCAGATCGAAGGTGTCGCGTAGCCGCACTAACCGTCCGACGTCGTCGTAGTCCAGGTAAATACGGTTGTCGTTGCGGTCGCCCAGTTGGTTCAGGCGCAGCAGCGATGCATTGGCTGGTGTGGGTTCGAACAAACGGTACAGGCCGTCTTCGCTTTCAATCAGCAACTGCCCGTTCACATGGCGCCGCACGGCGAGGCCTTCGCCGGCACTGAACACCGCACCGCCCAACGGGATGGAGCCCATGTCAATGGGCCGGCCCTGTTCGTCGGTGTAGACCAGGGTTTCGCCGCCGTCCGGGTGAGGGCGGATTTCGACCTGCACCTCATAAGACACACTCCAGCCGGCGCCGAACAGGCTATCGCGGCGCTCATCGCGGCTGTTGTAGACGCGTTGCCAGCCGATGGGCAGCAGGCCGGGCAAGACGAAGTCCAGCTCTTCAGCACCGCCCAGCACCTTGGCCCCGGTGGCGGCATGCACCGGGTTCGACGAACCTAGGGCGGCGTTGGCCGCCGCGTTCGCTGCGCTGCTGGCGGCCATGGACACCGCGCCGCCCACCAGCATGCATGGCAGTTTGCTGAAGAATTTGCCCTTGCCGCCCTTGAGCATCAACAGCGCCGTGACCGCCAACCCGACGCCCGGGGTCTTGCCGCTGCGGATCTCGCGCACCACCACCGAACCGCCACCGATGGTCACGTTGGACGAAATCAGCCCGGCCGACACCACCGTCGCGTCGCAGGTGCTGCGGTCGCCGCTGCGCACGGCGGGTTGGCCGTTGATGGTGACCTTGTCCGAACCTTCGGCCATGAACTGCGGCGGCATGGGCGGGTGCTTGGTGCAGATGACCAGGTCTTCCGGCTTTGGCACCGCGCCGGGTGCGGGCATGGCAACGGTGGGCCGCCACATCTGCGAAAAGAAATTCCCGGCCATGTCCAGGTAGCTGGGTTCTTCTTCAGGCTCTGGGGCTTCAAGCTCGGTGCCGGCCGGGGCGACGTGGGATTCAATCGCCCCAGCGGCGCGGGCGGCAGGGATGTTGTTGGTGAGGGTGTTGGTGGAGCCGGTGAGAATGTTCGCCTGCACCGTGGGCGGAAAGAGGGCGTTGCCGATGCCCTCGCATATATTGCTCAACCCCTTGTCGGCCCCGGTCTTGCTCATGGCCAGGCCAACGACGGTGCCCACCACCAGGCCGAGGACGAAGCAGCCCAGGCCGCCGGTGGCGACGGTGATGCCAGTGGCCGCGACCACGGCGGCGGTCGCCAGGGCGGTGATCGCGATATTGGCCGCCACCTCCAGCACGCCGCCGAGGATGTCGGCCATCATTGAAGTGTGGTTGAGTGCATCGCCCAGGCGGGCCGCCCAGAGCGCGTCAGACATGCCAAAGGCTCATGCAAACGCCTGTGTGCTCAAGTGGTTTGATACTTTCCATTGCGCCTATCTCCTTGGCGGTGAGTTGAGGGGGCGTCGCGACGTTATATTAGCTTGACCAGGGATTGAACAGCGCCACGCCGCTGCCTTGGAAATCACTCACGTTGCGGGTCACCACGGTCAGGCCATGGACCAGCGCGGTAGCGGCAATCAGTGCGTCGCACTCATTGCTGCGGTCGGGTACATGCAGGCGCGCGCAACGCAGTGCGACGGCGCGGTCCACGGCCAGGATCCTGCCGGCAAAGGCGGGTATCACATGATTATCCAGCCAGGCCCGCAGGCGACTGCCTTGCGTCGGGTCCTTGCGTTCGAAGCGTAATACGCCGGTTTCCAGTTCCAATACGGTAATCGCTGAGACATACAGGCTGGGAGCGGGGACGCTGCGCGCCCAGGCTTGGACGTTTTTGTCTGCCTGGGGTTTACGCAGTTCCGAAATGACATTGGTATCGAGTAAAAACATTCAGGACAGGTCCACCGAACGGGGAGTAATGACGGCACGCTCGGTATCGAAATCGATATCCGGCGCATCGGGCATGACCAGCAACTCGACAATACTGGGGCCAATGCCGGTCAGTTTCTGGTACTCCTCAATGCTTAGCAGCACATGGGCCGGCTTGCCACGGTCGGTGATGATAACCGGGCCTTCACGCGTAGCTTTTTTGGCACCACTTGTGTCGTGGTTGAATTCGCGGCTGGAGATGGTCGTGATGGACATGGAAGTGCCCTCATTGAGCTCGAATGTAGGCACGTTACTACTGGAGTGAGTGGCCGGCAAGCGAAACAGATTTGCTCAGGTTTCGGACCGCTAACAAGAAAGGCCCCGCCAATCAGATTGGCGGGGCCTTTCGTGTATCAGCTACTGGTTTTACTGGGCGTCAGAGGCCGGAGCCTTTTCGCCATGAGACAGGCTGTAGACATAGGCGGCCAGCAAGTGGACCTTGTCGTTGCCTTGCAGGTCAGCTTGGGCAGGCATCTGGCCCTGGCGGCCGTAGCGGATGGTCTGCTGCAACTGAGCGAAGCTCGAACCATAGATGAACGCAGCCGGATGCGTCAGGTCAGGTGCGCCCATGGCGGGCGTGCCCTTGCCAGCTGGACCGTGGCAGGCCACGCAGTTGGCCGCGAACAGTTTCTGGCCGTTGGCCGGATCGGCCTTGGCGCCTTCCGGCAGCTTGCGGCCGTGCAGGCCGGTCACCAGGTAGGAAGCCACGTCAGCGACGCCTTGCTCGCCGACCACGGCAGCCCAGCCCGGCATCACGGCGTGACGACCGCCCATGATGGTGGTCTTGATGGTTTCCGGCTCGCCGCCCCAGCGCCAGTCGGCGTCGGTCAGGTTGGGAAAACCATAGGCACCCTTGGCGTCGGAACCGTGGCAGACCGAGCAGTTGGAGGCGAACAGGCGGCCACCCATCTTCAGGGCTTGCGGGTCCTTGGCGACTTCTTCGATCGGCATGGAGGCGAACTTGGCGAAGATCGGACCGAACTTGGCGTCCGAACGCGCCATTTCCTTTTCCCACTCATGAACGCCGGTCCAGCCGGTCTGGCCGTTGGCGAAGGCGGTCTGCTTCTCGGTGTCCAGGTAGTTGTAGCCTGGCAGCAAGCCTTTCCAGTTGCCCAGGCCAGGGTAGAGCGCCAGGTAACCGAGGGCGAACACAATGGTGCCCACGAACAGCATGAACCACCATTTTGGCAGTGGGTTGTCATATTCCTCGATGCCATCGAACGAGTGACCAACGGTCTCGTCCGTTTGCTCGGCGCGCTGGCCCTTGCGGGTCGACAACAGCAGCCAGGTCAGGGCGAAGATTGTTCCCAGACTGAGGACTGTGACGTACAGACTCCAGAACGTAGTCATTCTTTGTTACTCCTAGAAGCTTGCTCGACGTGCTTGATGGCTTCGGGATCATCCGCGAATGGCAGCAAGGTCGCGTCTTCAAACTCCGACTTGCGCTTGGGGCTGAACACCCACAAGGCCAGACCGATAAAGGCCACCATCACGACGACGGTGCCCAGGCCACGAATCATCCCGATATCCATCTAAATCACCGTTTGCTTTTGATGATGGTGCCCAGGCCTTGCAGATAGGCCACCAGCGCGTCCATTTCGGTCTTGCCCTTGACCGCATCCTTTGCACCGGCGATGTCTTCGTCGGTGTAAGGCACGCCCAGGGTACGCAAGACTTCCATTTTCTTGGCGGTGTCTTTGCCGTCGAGCTTGTTTTCTACGAGGAACGGGTAGGCCGGCATTTTCGACTCAGGTACCACGTTGCGCGGGTTGTACAGGTGCGCACGTTGCCAGTCGTCGGAGTAGCGGCCGCCAACGCGGGCCAGGTCCGGACCAGTACGCTTGGAACCCCACAGGAACGGGTGGTCCCAGACGCTTTCACCGGCCACCGAGTAGTGGCCGTAGCGTTCGGTCTCGGCGCGGAACGGACGGATCATCTGCGAGTGGCAGCCGACACAGCCGTTGGCGATATAGATGTCGCGGCCTTCCAGTTCAAGGGCGGTACGCGGCTTCATGCCTTCGACCGGCTTGTTGGTCACGTCCTGGAAAAACAGCGGAACGATCTGGGTCAGGCCGCCGATGCTGACGGCGATGACCATGAAGAAGGCCAGCAGGCCTATATTCTTCTCTACTACTTCATGCTTCATCAGTGAGCTCCAACTACGGCGATCTTGGCGGCGGCTTCAGCTTCAGCCGGGTCAGAGGCACGAACGGTGCGATACACGTTGTAGGCCATGAACAGCATGCCGCTGGCGAAGAACGCGCCGCCCAGGGCTCGCACGATGAAGCCAGGATGGCTGGCTTGCAGCGCTTCTACGAACGAGTAGGTCAGGGTGCCGTCGTCGTTGATTGCACGCCACATCAGGCCCTGGGTGATGCCGTTGACCCACATCGAGGCGATGTAGAGCACGGTGCCGATGGTCGCGAGCCAGAAGTGCGCGTTGATCAGGCTGGTGCTGTGCATCTGCGCACGACCGAACAGTTTCGGGATCATGTGGTAGATGGCGCCAATGGAAATCATCGCTACCCAGCCGAGTGCGCCGGCGTGTACGTGGCCGATGGTCCAATCGGTGTAGTGGCTCAAGGAGTTGACGGTCTTGATGGCCATCATCGGCCCTTCGAAGGTCGACATGCCGTAGAACGCCAGGGATACCACCAGAAAGCGCAGGATCGGGTCGGTGCGCAACTTATGCCAGGCACCCGACAAGGTCATCATGCCGTTGATCATGCCGCCCCAGCTTGGTGCCAGCAGGATGATCGACATCGCCATGCCGAGGGACTGCGCCCAGTCCGGCAGCGCGGTGTAGTGCAGGTGGTGTGGACCAGCCCAGATGTACAGGGTGATCAGTGCCCAGAAGTGCACGATGGACAGGCGATAGGAATAGATCGGACGCTCGGCCTGTTTTGGCACGAAGTAGTACATCATCCCCAGGAAGCCGGTGGTCAGGAAGAAGCCCACGGCGTTGTGGCCGTACCACCACTGGATCATCGCATCGGTCGCGCCCGAGTAGGCCGAGTACGACTTGAAGAAGCTGACTGGCAGGGAGGCGTGGTTGACGATGTGCAGCATGGCTGTCACGAGGATGAAGGCACCGTAGAACCAGTTACCGACATAGATATGCTTGGTGTTGCGCTTGACGATGGTGCCGAAGAACACCAGCGCGTAGGTCACCCAGACGATGGCCAGCAGGATAGCCAGGGGCCATTCCAGCTCTGCGTATTCCTTGGTGGTGGTGTAACCCAGTGGCAAGGTTACGATCGCCCCGACGATCACCGCTTGCCAACCCCAGAAGGTGAAGGCGGCGAGGCTGTCGGAAATCAGTCGCGTTTGGCAGGTTCGCTGCACGACGTAATAGGAAGTGGCAAACAATGCACAACCACCGAAGGCGAAAATCACCAGGTTGGTGTGCAGCGGGCGCAGGCGTCCAAACGTCGTCCATGGCAGACCGAAATTCAACTCCGGCCAGACCAGTTGCGAGGCGATGAAGACACCTAGCCCCATGCCAAGGATCCCCCAGACCACCGTCATGATGGCGAACTGGCGGACTACCTTATAGTTATAAGCAGTCGGACTGATTGCTGTGCTCATTCTAAGGTTCCACGGTTTGGGTGTTTTATTAGGATAAAAATCGGTCGCAAGTATGGAGAAAGCGGGGGGTCATTGCAACGCGCCATGACCTGGGTCAATGCTTTCTAAAGCTGATTCTGCGGCCTTTCCATGTTCCGTGTAGGGACAAAATTGGCCCTTGGTAAAATGTCGCAACGAAGGAAAGAGACGAGGGGGTCGGGTCGGTTGTAACGGGGTGTGTTCGAACACGACGTTCGGGAGATGCAAGGCAATTGTCACAACAGCCGGTATCTACCTGCCTTTGCGGCCTTTTTTACCGAACGGATTGTCGAACACAACGGGTCGGGTCGACCTGAAACCGGCATTCGCCAGTGCACGCAGAGGCAAGCTTAGACCCGATTGGGTAGAACCGAAAGGCAGACCATGGAAGGGTGCGACAATGCGTCGCGCAGGGGCACGGAACCGCCGCACCCGGATGGATGCGGCTGTTCGTGTGGTCAGGATTTATTCGCTTTTGCTTTGCGCTTGCAGGCGTTCGGCGCCCGCGTTGTGGGACAGGCTGTAGACGTAGGCGGCCAGCAATTGCACTTTGTCGTTGCCCAGCAGTTCATTCTGCGCTGGCATATGGCCTTGGCGGCCATGTCGAATGGTTTGCTGCAACTGTGCCAGGCCGGTGCCATAGATGAAGCCGGCTGGTTGCGTCAGGTTGGGCGCGCCCATGGCTTCGGTACCCTGGCCGTTGGCGCCGTGGCAGGCGACGCAGGTGGTGTTGAACACCTGCTGGCCAGCTTGCAGATCGGCACCGCTGTCCGCCGGCAGAGGCAGGCCGGCCAAGTCGTGGCGCACATAGGCCGCCACGTTCTTGACTCCAGCGTCCCCCAGCACTTCGCCCCAGGCCGGCATCGCGGCCATGCGGCCGCCCATGATGGTGGCCTTGATGGTGTCGGCCGCGCCGCCCCAACGCCAGTTGCTGTCGGCCAGGTTCGGGAAGCCGAATGCACCCTTGGCGTCCGAGCCGTGGCAGACCGAGCAGTTGGAGGCGAACAGACGGCCACCCATCTTCAAGGCCTGCGGGTCCTTGGCGACTTCTTCCACGGGCATCGCGGCGAACTTGGCGAAGATCGGCCCGAACTTGGCGTCGGCCTTGGCCATTTCCTTTTCCCATTCATGGGCGCCGGTCCAGCCATTCTCGTAGCCCGGCAGGATGCCTTTCCAATTGCCCAGGCCCGGATACAGGACCAGGTAGCCGACGGAAAACACCAGGGTGCCGGCAAACAACAGGAACCACCACTGCGGCAGCGGGTTGTCGTATTCCTCGATGCCGTCGAAGCTGTGGCCCATGGTCTGGTCGACGCTGCCTTTGGTTTCGCCCTTGCGGGTGCCGATCAGCAGCCAGGTCAGGCCGATCAGGCTGCCGATGGTCAGTACGCAGATCCACGTACTCCAGAAGGTGGTCATGGCCGGGTACTCCTTGTTGCAGGGTCTTGGGGATTGGCGATGTCGGTGGGTGGCTCGTCGGCGAACGGCAGCAGGCGCGCCTGGGCGAACTCCGGACCGCGCTTGCTGCTGAATACCCAGAGGGTCAGGCCGATGAAGGCCACGAACACCACGACCGTGCCCAGGCCGCGGATCATTCCTGTACTCATTTCAAGAACCATGGCTCACCTCTTGCTCTTGATGGCAGTGCCAAGCACTTGCAGGTAGGCCACCAGTGCATCCATTTCGGTCTTGCCCTTGAGCGAGGCTACGCTGCCGGCGATGTCGTCGTCGGTGTAGGGCACGCCCAGGGTGCGCATGGCGCGCAGCTTGCCTTCGGTGTGGCTGCTGTCCACCGCCTGCGTGACCAGCCATGGGTAGGCCGGCATTTTCGACTCAGGCACGACGTTGCGCGGGTTATACAAGTGCGCGCGGTGCCAGTCATCGGAGTAGCGGGCGCCGACCCGGGCCAAGTCCGGTCCGGTACGCTTGGAGCCCCACAGGAATGGGTGGTCCCAGACGCTTTCACCGGCTACCGAATAGTGGCCGTAGCGCTCGGTCTCGGCGCGGAACGGGCGGATCATCTGCGAGTGGCAGCCGACGCAGCCTTCGCGAATGTAGATGTCGCGGCCTTCCAGTTGCAGGGCGGTGTAGGGCTTCATGCCGTCCACCGGTTTATTGGTCACATCCTGGAAGAACAGCGGCACGATCTGGGTCAGGCCGCCAATGCTCACGGCCAGGACCATCAGCAGCATCAGCAGGCCGACGTTTTTTTCGATTGTCTCGTGTTTCATGGCGGACTCCTCAGGCCATCTGCGCGGCAGCGGCGGCTTCGGCAGGCTGGTAGGCCCGCACGGTGCGCCAGGTGTTGTAGGCCATCAGCAGCATGCCGATGAGGAAGATCGCCCCGCCTGCCAGTCGCACGACGAAGCCCGGGTGGCTGGCCGCCAGGGTTTCGACGAAGGAGTAGGTAAGCGTGCCGTCCTCGTTTACCGCGCGCCACATCAGGCCTTGGGCGATGCCGTTGACCCACATGGAGGCGATGTACAGCACGGTGCCGATAGTCGCGAGCCAGAAGTGCGCGTTGATCAGGCCGATGCTGTGCATCTGCGGCCGACCGAAGACTTTCGGGATCATGTGGTACAGCGCACCGATGGAAATCATCGCCACCCAGCCGAGTGCGCCGGCGTGTACGTGGCCAATGGTCCAGTCGGTGTAGTGGGAGAGGGCGTTGACGGTCTTGATCGCCATCATCGGACCTTCGAAGGTCGACATGCCGTAGAACGCCAGGGATACCACCAGAAAGCGCAGGATCGGGTCGCTGCGCAACTTATGCCAGGCCCCCGAGAGCGTCATCATGCCGTTGATCATGCCGCCCCAGCTTGGTGCCAGCAGGATCAGTGACATCACCATGCCCAGGGACTGAGCCCAGTCTGGCAGCGCGGTGTAGTGCAGGTGGTGCGGGCCCGCCCAGATGTACAGGGTGATCAGTGCCCAGAAGTGCACGATGGACAAGCGATAGGAGTACACCGGGCGCTCGGCCTGTTTCGGCACGAAGTAGTACATCATCCCCAGGAAGCCTGCGGTGAGGAAGAAGCCCACGGCGTTGTGGCCATACCACCATTGCACCATCGCGTCGGTGGCCCCGGCGTATACCGAATAGGACTTGGTGAAGCTCACCGGCAGTTCCAGGTTGTTGACGATGTGCAGGATCGCCACGGTCAGGATAAACCCGCCGAAGAACCAGTTACCGACGTAGATGTGCTTGGTGTTGCGCTTGGCTACGGTGCCGAAGAACACAATGGCGTAAGCGACCCAGACAATGGTGATCAGGATGTCGATCGGCCATTCCAGTTCAGCGTATTCCTTGGAACTGGTGTAGCCCAGTGGCAGGCTGATAGCCGCCAGCAGGATCACCAGTTGCCAGCCCCAGAAGCAGAACGCGGCGATTTTCGGCGCGAACAGCTGGGTCTGGCAGGTGCGTTGCACCGAGTAGAACGAACTGGCGAACAGGGCGCAGCCGCCGAAGGCGAAGATCACTGCGTTAGTGTGCAGTGGGCGCAAGCGGCCGAAGCTGGTCCATGGCAAATCGAAGTTGAGTTGTGGCCAGACCAATTGGGCCGCGAGAAAAACCCCGAGCCCCATGCCGACGATGCCCCACACCACCGTCATAATGGCGAATTGGCGGACCACCTTGTAGTTGTAGGCGGTACTGATAGAAGTGTTCATGGTTCCCCATCCACGGTTCAGCCGAAGTGAGCGCCTGCGCAAGGCAGTGCGGCGTTCTTCGCCTGGAGTTATAGGCAGACTAAAAGCGAGGTCAGCATGGACAAACAGCACAAGGCCAGTATTGACGGGGATCAATGGGCGCGATGTGTGGCCGAACACGGCTGGTTATGGACAGCCGGACAAACGGTTGCCAGCGCCAAGGCGCCGACCCTGGTCCTGGCCCATGGTGCCGGTGCGCCGATGGACAGCGGCTTCATGGAAGAAATGGCTGCGCGCCTTGCCGCGCATGGCGTCAACGTGTTGCGTTTCGAGTTTCCCTACATGGCCCAGCGGCGCCTGGATGGTGGCAAGCGCCCACCCAATCCGGCACCGAAGCTGCTGGAATGCTGGCGTGAGGTTTACGCCACGGTGCGGCCTTATGTCGCTGGGCGGCTGGCCATCGGCGGCAAGTCCATGGGTGGGCGCATGGCGAGTTTGCTCGCCGATGAGTTGGGCAGCGATGCGCTGGTGTGCCTGGGCTATCCCTTCTATGCGGTGGGCAAACCGCAGAAACCGCGGGTCGAACACCTGGCGGCGTTGAAGACCCGAACCTTGATCGTCCAGGGAGAGCGCGATGCGCTGGGCAATCGTGAGGCAGTGCAGGGATATGCCCTGTCACCGAGCATCGAGGTGATGTGGCTGGTGGCGGGGGATCATGACTTGAAGCCGTTGAAGGCTTCGGGGTTCAGTCATGAGCAGCATCTGGAGGCGGCTGCGGGCAAGGTGGCGGCGTTTCTTCTTCAGGATTGATAGCGCCTGTCCCGGCCTCTTCGCGAGCAAGCCCGCTCCCACAATTGAAAATGCATTTGAATGAGCAACCTTGCTCCCCTGTGGGAGCGAGCTTGCTCGCGATGGCGGCCTGCCAGGCAATAAAAAACCCGGAAGCTTTCGCCGTCCGGGTTCTATGGAAGCAGACCTCTATCAGCGGTTAAACCGCTCCACCAACGAATACTGCGTATTGGCTGTTCGGGTCAGTTCTTCGCTCAGCAGCGCCGAGCTGTGGGCCTGGCCCGAGGTCTGGTCGGCCAGCTCCGAGATGTTGCTGATGTTGCGGCTGATCTCTTCGGCCACCGAACTCTGCTCTTCGGTAGCGGCAGCGATCTGTGTGGTCATGTCGGTGATGTTGGCCACTGCTTCGCTGATTCCCACCAGCGCCGCGTCCGCCTCCATGACCCGCGCCACGCCTTCTTCGGCCTGGCGGTGGCCGGCGTCCATGGTCTGCACGGCATTGGTGGCGGTTTGCTGGAGCTTGGCGATCAGGGCGTGGATCTGCCCGGTGGATTCGCTGGTGCGTTGCGCCAATTGCCGCACTTCATCGGCAACCACGGCGAAGCCACGGCCCATCTCCCCGGCTCGGGCCGCTTCGATGGCAGCATTGAGGGCGAGCAGGTTGGTCTGGTCGGCGATGCCTTTGATCACATCCACCACGCCACCGATCTCGTCGCTGTCCTTGGCCAGTTGGGTCACGGTCTGGCCGGTCTCGCCAACCACCACCGACAGGCGCTCGATGGCTTCGCGGGTTTCCCCGGCGATATCGCGACCACGACTGGTCAGGCGATTGGCTTCCTGGGTGGCATCGGCCGTGCGCTGCACATGGCTGGCGACTTCCTGGGTGGTCGCGGCCATCTGATTGACGGCGGTGGCGACCTGTTCGGTTTCCACCCGTTGGCGCTCCAGGCCACTGGAGCTGTCGTGGGCCAGCTTGTTGGATTGGCGTGCCTGAGCGTTAAGATGCTCGGCGGTGTCCTGCAGACGGGTCAGGCAGGTTTTCAGGCGAGCTTCCTGGCTGAGAATCGACATCTCCAGGCGCGCCTGGGCACCGCGGCTGTCGGTGTACATCCGGGCGATCAGCGGGTCGGAAGTGGTTTGCTCGGCCAAGCGCAGCAGTCGCTTGAGGCCGCGTTGCTGCCATTGCAGGCCCATCAGTCCCAAGGGTACCGACAACACGGCGGCCAGGGCAAAGCCCCAGTGGGAGTTCAAGAACGCGCCAACGACGAAGCTCAGTTGGCTGACCAGGATAAACGGCAGCCAGTCCTGCAGCATGGGTACCCATTTGTCGCTGCGCGGGACCGCGGACTTGCCTTGGTTGATGCGTTGATAGAGCGCTTCGGCCCGGGCGATCTGCTCGGCGGTGGGTTTGACCCGCACTGACTCGTAGCCGACCACCTGATTGCCTTCGAAAACAGGCGTGACGTAGGCGTTGACCCAGTAATGGTCACCGTTCTTGCTGCGGTTCTTGACGATGCCCATCCATGGCAAGCCTTGCTTGAGCGTGCCCCACATGTGCGCGAACACAGCTGACGGGACATCGGGATGACGCACCAGGTTGTGTGGTGAACGGATCAGCTCTTCCTTTGAAAAACCACTGATCTCTACGAACGCGTCGTTGCAGTAGGTGATCACGCCCTTGGTATCAGTGGTGGAAATCAAGCGTTGCTGGGCCGGAAAGGTCCTTTCGCGTTGTGTGACAGGTTGATTGTTGCGCATGGTGTGTATAGATCCGAAAGGCTTTGAAAGGCTATGAAAAGGTTGTCGGCGTTGTCAGGTTTTAGTTGAAGTTATTTTTCCCTGTCGCTATCACGCCAGCATCGGGTAGGTAAATAGGGCGAAATGAAGCAGGTTGAGGCCGAAATGGGTGGCAATCGCGGCGCCCAGGCCGCCAAAACGATAAGCCAGGCCGTAACCGATCCCTGCCAGGCCCGACAGCAGCACCCATTGCCAGCCTGCGCCGACGTGCACCAGGCCGAACAGCAGCGATGTCAGCAGTAACGCCAGGTTGTCGCCGTAACTCAGGTGTTTGAAGTAACGGCTCAGGCCTCCCTGAATGTAGCCACGAAACAGCGCTTCCTCTACCAAGGTCACCAATAAAAGATTATTCAGCACCCACAACCAGGCGTGATCCGGCCATTTCGGTGCCCAGTGGATCATGCCCAGCAACATCGCCCCACCGAGGGCCAGTACCGCGCTCAGCGCCAGACCCAGGGCCGTGACATAGACCGACAGGCGAAATGATCGCCGGCCGACGATCCAGGGGCAGGCCAGCAGCAGCCAGAATCCGATCAGTGGTTTGTCCTGGTTCAGGTACATGGCAAATGGCGCGGCATCATCGGTCAAGCGTTGCGCAGCGATTGCCCGTCCATTGAAAAAACCTGGCATCCAATGCAAGGCCAACGCCAGGGCCATGACCACGAACAGAAGATGACCGAGAAACCGGCCGATTGGCATGGGTTGCTGGCGAACGGCATACCCGGCGAACAGCAGTAGCGCGACTGAGATGACGGCGGTCCAGGCCAACTGGCCGTAGGCCAGGGCCAGGCAATAGCCGATGGAAAGCAGGGCCAGGTATGGCCAGGGTAGAGCGGGCATACAACATCCTTTTAGGCGGTAGAGCTTTGGGCGAAAGTGGCCGCCGCGTCTATGACGCTGCCATATCGCGCAAAGAGCACGTTTTGTATCCATGCAGATTTATGCGTAGGGGGGCAGACCGTTGGCTGACTCTGTTCCGTGAGTGCCGGCGGGATTATAGGCAGACCGATACAAAAACGCCGCCTGTTTAGAGGGCGATAACGGTCAGGAAGCCGCAGAACCTGTGGGAGCGGGCTTGCTCGCGATAGGGGCTTGTCAGTCAACATCGATGTTGGCTGATCTACCGCTATCGCGAGCAAGCCCGCTCCTACAGGGGAGGGGCTTGTCTTTCACTGACTTGCATTCGCCATAAGAGGCGGGTCTTTTTTAACCGGCAATCAATTGCCGCAACACATAATGAAGAATCCCACCGGCCTTGAAATATTCCACTTCATTCAAGGTGTCGATCCGACACAACACTTCAATCCGCTCCTGGCTGCCGTCCTCGCGGGTGATGACCAGAGGTAGGTTCATGCGCGGCGTCAGTTCGACATCGTTCAGGCCCAGGATGTCCAGGGTTTCCTTGCCCGTGAGGTTCAGGCTCTTGCGGTTCTGGTCGAGCTTGAACTGCAACGGCAGCACGCCCATCCCCACCAGGTTGGAGCGATGGATGCGCTCGAAGCTTTCGGCGATCACCGCCTTGACCCCCAGCAGGTTCGTGCCCTTGGCTGCCCAGTCCCGACTGGATCCGGTGCCATATTCCTGGCCGGCGATCACCACCAGCGGCGTCCCGGCGGCCTGATACGACATGGCGGCGTCATAGATTGGCATTTTTTCGCCGGTGGGGATGTAGATCGTATTGCCGCCTTCTTCGCCACCGAGCATTTCATTGCGAATGCGGATGTTGGCGAAGGTGCCGCGCATCATCACCTGGTGGTTGCCGCGCCTTGAACCGTAGGAGTTGAAGTCCCGCGGCTCGACGCCCTGCTCGCGCAAATAGCGGCCGGCCGGGCTGTCGGTCTTGATGTTGCCGGCGGGGGAGATGTGGTCGGTGGTCACCGAGTCCCCCAGCAGGGCCAGGACTCGGGCGCCCTCGACATTCTTGACGACCGGTGGCGGCCCGCCGATGTCGTCGAAGAACGGTGGGTGCTGGATGTAGGTCGAGTCGGCCTGCCAGACGTAAGTCGCCGCTTGCGGCACCTCGATGGCCTGCCATTGCTCGTCACCGGCAAACACGGCGGCGTATTCCTTGTGGAACATGCTGGTGTTCACCTGGGCCACGGCCTCGGCCACCTCCCGGCTGCTGGGCCAGATGTCGCGCAGGTACACCGGGTTGCCGTCCCGGTCGTTGCCCAGCGGCTCGCTGCTGATATCGATGCGCACGGTGCCGGCCAGGGCATAGGCGACCACTAGCGGCGGCGAGGCCAGCCAGTTGGTCTTCACCAGCGGATGCACCCGGCCTTCGAAGTTGCGGTTGCCCGACAATACCGAGGCCACGGTCAGATCGGCTTGCTGGATGGCTTTTTCGATCGGCTCCGGTAACGGCCCGGAGTTACCGATGCACGTCGTGCAACCGTAGCCCACCAGGGCGAATCCCAGTTTGTCCAGGTACTCGGTCAGGCCGGCGGCCCTGTAGTAATCGGTGACCACCTTGGAGCCTGGCGCCAGGGAACTCTTGACCCAAGGCTTGCGAGTCAGGCCTTTTTCCACGGCTTTTTTCGCCAGCAGCCCGGCGGCCATCATCACGCTGGGGTTGGAGGTGTTGGTGCAGGAGGTGATGGCGGCGATCACCACCGCGCCGTTTTTCAGGCGGTGGGTGTGGCCTTCGAATTCGTACTCGGTTTCTCCCACCTGGTCGGCGTTGCCCACCGCGACGCCACCGCCACCTTCGCTTTCCAGGCGACCTTCTTCTTTGCTGGTAGGTTTGACTTGCAGCCCCAGGAAGTCACTGAAAGCCTGGCCGACATTGGGCAGCGAAACCCGGTCCTGAGGGCGTTTCGGCCCAGCAAGACTGGCCTCGACGCTGCCCATGTCCAGCTCCAGGGTGTCGGTGAACACCGGTTCCTGGCCGGGCAAGCGCCACAGGCCCTGGGCCTTGCAATAAGCTTCCACCAGTTTCACGGTTTCCGCTGGCCGCCCGGACAGGCGCAAGTAATCCAGGGTCACGTCGTCCACCGGGAAGAAGCCGCAGGTGGCGCCATACTCAGGGGCCATATTGGCGATGGTGGCACGGTCGGCCAGAGGCAGATCGGCAAGGCCATCGCCATAGAACTCGACGAATTTGCCCACCACGCCTTTCTTGCGCAGCATCTGTGTGACGGTCAGCACCAGGTCGGTGGCGGTGATGCCCTCGCGCAGTTTGCCGATGAGCTTGAAGCCGATGACCTCGGGAATCAGCATCGACACGGGCTGGCCAAGCATCGCCGCTTCGGCCTCGATCCCGCCCACACCCCAGCCCAGCACTCCGAGGCCGTTGATCATAGTGGTGTGGGAGTCGGTGCCCACCAGGGTGTCCGGGAAGGCGTAGGTGCGACCGTCTTCTTCGCGGGTCCACACAGTACGGCCCAGGTATTCGAGGTTGACCTGGTGGCAGATGCCAGTGCCCGGCGGCACCACGCTGAAGTTGTCGAAGGCGCTCTGGCCCCAGCGCAGGAAGGCGTAGCGTTCGCCGTTGCGCTGCATTTCGATGTCGACGTTCTGCTCGAACGCCTGGCTGCTGGCGAACTTGTCCACCATCACTGAGTGGTCGATCACCAGGTCCACCGGCGACAGCGGGTTGATCCGCTGAGGGTCGCCCCCGGCCTTTTCCACCGCGGCGCGCATGGCAGCCAGGTCGACCACCGCAGGAACGCCGGTGAAGTCTTGCATCAGCACCCGTGCAGGGCGGTATTGAATTTCGCGGTCGGAACGACGTTCCTTCAGCCAACCGGCCAGGGCCTTGAGATCGGTGCCGGTGACGGTTTTTTCATCTTCCCAGCGCAGCAGGTTTTCCAGCAGCACTTTGAGCGACATGGGCAGTTTGTCCAGGTCGCCCAGGCTTCGGGCGGCGTCGGGCAGACTGAAGTAATGGTAAGTCCTGGCATCGACTTGCAGCGTTTTAAGGGTTTTCAGGCTATCGAGAGACGGCATTGAAATCACTCCTTTGAGTCCGCACGGCTACGGACTGAGGGGACGGACAGAGCCTTTAACCTAGCCCTGTTTTGAGCGGATGACTAATCACTGGACTCTATGGGCAGGTTCGGGGTTCCGAAGTCCGCTATCATGCGGCGGTTTTCGTGACAGGCTTTGCTACGGAGTTTCAATGAACACGCTTTTCATGCACTGCCGACCAGGCTTCGAAGGCGAGGTCTGCTCCGAGATCGCCGAACATGCCGCCCGGCTTAACGTGGCCGGCTACGCCAAGGCCAAGGCGGCCAGTGCTTGCGCTGAATTTGTCTGCACCGAAGACGACGGCGCCGAGCGGCTGATGGCTGGCCTGCGTTTCGCCGAACTGATTTTTCCGCGCCAATGGGCGCGCGGCACTTTCATCGATTTGCCGGAAACCGACCGCATCAGCGTCATCCTGGCCCACATGGCCGCTTTCCCGACCTGCGGCAGCCTGTGGCTGGAAGTAGTGGACACCAATGACGGCAAGGAACTGTCGAACTTCTGCAAAAAGTTCGAAGGCCCCTTGCGCAAGGCGCTGGTCGGCGCTGGCAAGTTGGTGGACGACCCGCGCAAGCCGCGTCTGCTGCTGACCTTCAAGAGTGGCCGCGAGGTGTTCCTGGGGCTGGCGGAATCCGATAACTCGGCGATGTGGCCCATGGGCATTCCCCGCCTGAAATTTCCACGGGAAGCGCCGAGCCGTTCCACCCTCAAGCTTGAGGAGGCCTGGCACCACTTCATCCCTCGGGATCAGTGGGACGAACGCCTGCACAGCGACATGACCGGCGTGGACCTCGGCGCGGCGCCGGGCGGCTGGACCTGGCAGTTGGTCAACCGTGGCATGCTGGTGACCGCCATCGACAATGGACCGATGGCCGAAAGCCTGATGGACACCGGCCTGGTGCAGCACCTGATGGCGGACGGTTTTACCTTCAAGCCCAAGCAACCGGTGGACTGGATGGTTTGCGACATCGTCGAGAAGCCCGCGCGCAACGCAGCGATGCTCGAAGAATGGATTGGCGAAGGGCATTGCCGTGAGGCAGTGGTCAATCTCAAGCTGCCGATGAAACAACGCTATGCCGAGGTCAAGCGCCTGCTCGAACGCATTGCCGATGGCTTCAAGGCCCGGGGCATCAAGGTCGAGATCGGTTGCAAGCAGCTGTACCACGACCGTGAGGAAGTGACGTGCCATCTGCGACGGTTGGACAGCAAAAAGCCCAAGTCCCGCTAGCGCCCGAAAGGCAATGAAGTCCTCCTGTGGGCGCGAGCTTGCTCGCGATGACGTCGGCACATTCAATATTGATGCAAGCTGACCCACCGCCATCGCGAGTGACCTCGCTCCCACAGGCGTTAAGCCAGAGGGTGACCGAACGCCGACATTGCGCGACAATGCCGGCCAGTTTCAGGAGTAGAACATGAGTGAAATGAACGACACGCCGGTCGACGGCACGCTGGATGCCACCGGCCTCAATTGCCCGGAACCGGTGATGATGCTGCATCAGCACATCCGCGACCTGGCGCCTGGCGGGCTGCTGAAGGTGATTGCCACCGACCCCTCGACCCGCCGCGACATCCCCAAGTTTTGCGTGTTCCTGGACCACGAACTGGTGGCGCAGCAAGAGGAAGCTGGCACTTATCTCTACTGGATCCGCAAGAAACTCGCCTAACCCGTCGAGCGACTGATACGGATCTGCTTGCGCGCACTGCGGGTCAGGCGGATCGACAGCATCAGCGCCGCGCAGCTCAAGCCTACGATCAAGCCCTGCCACAGCCCGCTCGGGCCGCTGGCCGCGCCGAGCCAGTCGGTCAGGCCCAGGGTGTAGCCCACCGGCAGGCCAATGCCCCAGTAGGCGAATAACGTCAGGATCATCGTCACCCGCGTATCCTGGTAGCCACGCAACGCGCCCGCCGCCGTGACCTGGATCGCATCGGAAAACTGAAACAGCGCCGCGTAGACGATCAGCATCGACGCCACGTTGATGACCACCGGATCGGCGGTATAGATCGCGGCAATGGGGCCACGCAGGCTGAACATCAAACTCGCCGACAGGCAGGCGTACGCCAGGGCCGTACCCATGCCCACACCCGCTGCGAAGCGTGCTTCACGAGGCTGGCCACGCCCCAGCGCCTGGCCGACCCGCACCGTCACGGCCATGCCCAGGGAGTAGGGGATCATGAACACCAGGGAACTGAAGTTCAGGGCGATCTGGTGCCCGGCCACCACGGTGGCGCCGAGGCTGCCGATCAGCAGCGCGATTACCGCAAAAATACTCGACTCGGCAAACACCGCGATGCCAATCGGCAGGCCGATGCCCAGCAAGCGCTTGATGACCGCCCACTGCGGCCAGTCGAAACGGACGAACAAGCGGCTTGACTGATAGGCCGGTGCCCACCGGGCCCACCCGGCCATGCCCAGGACCATGACCCACATGACGATGGCTGTTGCCCAGCCGCAACCGACGCCGCCCATGGCGGGCACGCCCAGGTGCCCGTAAATGAAGATGTAATTGAGCGGGATGTTCAGCGCCAGCCCACACAAGCCCAACACCATCGCCGGGCGCGTACGACCCAGCCCGTCACTGAAGCAGCGCAGCACGTGATACAGCGCCACCGCCGGCAGGCCGGTGCCGATGCCGTGCAGGTATTCCATGCACGGGCCGATCAGCTCAGGATCGACATTCATGATGTGCAGGATCGGCTCGGCGCAGAACAGCGCCAGTGTCGCGATCAACCCCACCACCAGCGCCAGCCACAGTGCCTGGCGCACCAGCGGGCCGATCTGGTCGAACGTACCGGCACCGAAGCGCTGGGCGACTTTCGGTGTGGTGGCCAGCAGCGTGCCGGTCATCAACAGGAACACCGGCACCCAGATCGAGTTGCCCAATGCCACTGCCGCCAAGTCACGTGGGCCAACGCGACCGGCCATCACCGCATCGACAAAACCCATGGCGGTGGTCGCCAGTTGCGCCACCATGATCGGCAGCGCCAGGGCCAGCAGCGTCCTGAACTCCAGGCGAATCCGGGCAGGGCGGGAGAGGGTGGTGGGGGTGTCGATCACAGGGTTCACAAGGCAAGCGTCCGAAAAGATTAAGCGCAAGGCGGCGGATTCTACGCCTTGACGCGGTGGTCAGGAAAAAACCTGTGTTGTGGATTTGTAATCGTTCAACTGGCTTGCGAATACTTTGTGGCGAGGGGATTTATCCCCGCTCGACTGCGCAACAGTCGTAAAGTCGCAGGGGGTGCTGCGTACCCAACGGGGATAAATCTCCTCGCCACAACATCATTCGTTTCGGGTAATGCACAGGCCCAACGGAACGCCTACACTGCCCACCCGGCCAAAGGAGCTCTGCCATGCTGATCGTCGCTGACGAAAACATTCCCCTGCTTGATGCGTTTTTCCAAGGTTTCGGCGAAATCCGCCGAGTACCCGGGCGGGGCATCGACCGGGCGATGGTCGAGCAGGCCGATGTGCTGTTGGTGCGTTCGGTCAGCCAGGTCAATCGGGCGCTGCTGGAAGGCAGCAAGGTGCGCTTCGTCGGCACCTGCACCATTGGCACCGATCACCTGGACCTGGATTATTTCGCCGAGGCCGGCATCCGCTGGGCCAGTGCGCCGGGCTGCAATGCCCGTGGCGTGGTGGACTATGTGCTGGGCAGCCTGATGACCCTGGCTGAAATCGAAGGCGCGGACCTCAAGCAACGCACCTTCGGCGTAGTCGGTGCCGGCCAGGTGGGCGGGCGGCTGATCGAGGTGCTCAAGGGGCTTGGCTGGGCCGTGAAAGTCTGCGACCCACCGCGTCAGGCCGCCGAGGGGGGCGATTACGTAAGCCTGGAGCAGATCATCGAACAGTGCGACGTCATCAGCCTGCACACCCCGTTGACCCGCGACGGTGAGCAACCGACCTGGCACTTGTTCGACGAAGCGCGTCTGAACCAGCTCAAGCCTGGCACCTGGCTGATCAACGCGGCTCGCGGACCGGTGATCGATAATGCGGCCCTGCGTGAGGTGCTGCTGGAGCGTGAAGACCTGCAAGCGGTGCTGGATGTCTGGGAGCAGGAGCCGACCGTGGATGTCGACCTGGCGGACCTGTGCGTGATCGCCACGCCGCACATTGCCGGTTACAGCCTCGATGGCCGCCAGCGTGGCACGGCGCAGATCTACGAAGCCTTGTGCGGTTTTCTGGATCAGCCAGTTGAAGTCAGCCTCAGCGACTTGCTGCCGCGACCCTGGTTGGGCGGTATTACCCTGGACGCCGAAACCGACCCGGCCTGGGCCCTGGCGACGCTGTGCCGTGGCGTGTACGACCCGCGCCGTGACGACGCGGACTTTCGTCGCAGCCTGGTGGGGACGGTCGGCGAGCAGCGCAGTGCCTTCGATGCCCTGCGCAAGCACTATCCGCCACGCCGGGAAATCGACAGTTTGAAGGTTCGCATCGAAGGGGCGTGCCCGGCCTTGCAACAGATCGTGATCGCGCTGGGTGCCACTATCGTCTAGAGGCCGCCTTTGTGGCGAGGCCAGGGATCGCTGGCAGCCTCGTTCTTTCAGGCATAAAAAACCCGACATCAAGGTCGGGTCCAATTGAAGACGGGCTGTATCACTTTTGTTCGGCAGGTTTGACCAGTCGTTTCTCCAGTTCGCTGCACGCCTTCTGGATCATGTCTTCAGTGATCGGTACTTCGCGTCCTTGGGCATCGATGAACGAGCAGCCCAGGGACTGGTCCGGTTGTGTGCGGATCACTTGAATCTTGTCGTCGCTGCTGTGTTGCAAGGACATGGCCTGTCTCCTCATCAGGTTGTGTGCCTACTTTAATGTCGCCAGGTGACCGAGCCATGACACTCCTTGTAGGTTCATGGCGACAGCTCCACTCAATCAGAAACACAGTTGCGTTTCCAGTCAGACTTTAGACCGATAACATCTAGCCCCTAGTCGTTGCGGTCATATTTAACCTGACTCATTCTGATTCACGATGGTTCCGCTACGCTTCGTTGTCGCTGGTCGGCCTTTTCCTGCTGCATTATCGGATGTCCTTGATGCTCTCTTCCCAACAACGCCGGGCCATTCGCCTGGCCACTGGTTTCATTGCCCCTTATCGCAAGCAGGTAGTGGGTGCTTTACTGGCGCTGATTGTTACCGCCGGGATTACTTTGTCCATGGGCCAAGGCATTCGGTTGCTAGTGGATCAGGGCTTCATGACCCGTTCCCCGCACCTGCTCAATCAGTCCATCGGCCTGTTCATGGTGCTGGTGGTGGGCCTGGCGATCGGGACGTTTTCCCGTTTCTACCTGGTGTCGTGGATCGGCGAGCGGGTGGTGGCCGATATCCGCCGGCAAGTCTTCAATCACCTGGTGTACTTGCACCCGGGCTTCTACGAAAACAATCGCAGTTCGGAGATCCAGTCGCGCCTGACCGCCGACACGACGCTGTTGCAGTCGGTGATCGGTTCGTCGCTGTCGTTGTTTTTACGCAATGCCTTGATGGTGATTGGCGGCATCGTGCTGCTGTTCATCACCAATCCTAAGCTCACCAGCATTGTCGTGATCGCTTTGCCGCTGGTGTTGGCGCCGATCCTGGTGTTCGGCCGGCGGGTGCGCAGCCTGTCGCGCCAGAGCCAGGACCGCATTGCCGACGTCGGCAGCTATGTCTCCGAAACCTTGGGCCAGATCAAAACCGTGCAGGCCTACAATCATCAGGTCCAGGACGAACAACGTTTTTCCGTGACGGTGGAGCAGGCCTTTGACACCGCTCGCAAGCGCATCGCCCAGCGGGCCTGGCTGATCACCCTGGTGATCGTGCTGGTGCTGGGGGCGGTGGGCGTGATGCTCTGGGTCGGCGGCATGGATGTGATCGCCGGGCGGATTTCCGGTGGTGAGCTGGCGGCTTTCGTGTTCTACAGCCTGATCGTCGGCAGTGCCTTCGGCACCCTGAGCGAAGTGATCGGTGAGTTGCAACGAGCGGCCGGTGCGGCCGAGCGCATTGCCGAATTGCTCCGTTCGCAAAACATCATCCAGGCGCCGACCTCAGGTCTCGTGACGTTGCCTGAGCGGGTCCGGGGCGATCTGCGCCTTGAAGGCGTGCGTTTTTCCTATCCGTCCCGACCCGACAGCTACGCGGTCGATGGCCTCGACCTGACCATCCACGCAGGCGAGACCCTTGCCCTGGTTGGACCTTCCGGCGCCGGTAAGTCAACGGTGTATGACCTGCTGCTGCGGTTCTACGACCCGGTACAAGGGCAGATTTTCATCGACGAGGTGCCGCTGACCCAACTTGATCCGCTGGACCTGCGTCGCCATTTCGCCCTGGTCTCGCAAAACCCGGCGCTGTTTTTCGGCACGGTCGAAGAGAACATCCGCTATGGCAACCCTGGCGCGACGTCCGAGCAGGTGCGTGAGGCGGCGCAGATCGCCCACGCCCACGACTTCATCGAAAAAATGCCCGACGGCTACCAGACCCACCTGGGCGACGGTGGCCTCGGGTTGTCCGGCGGCCAACGCCAGCGCCTGGCCATCGCCCGGGCGCTGCTGGTGGACGCACCGATCCTGCTACTGGACGAAGCCACCAGCGCCCTCGACGCGCAAAGTGAACACCTGATCCAGCAAGCCTTGCCCAACCTGATGAAAAACCGCACCACCCTGGTCATCGCCCACCGCTTGGCCACGGTGAAGAACGCCGACCGGATTGCTGTGATGGACCAGGGCAAAGTGGTTGCCGTGGGTACCCATCAGGAGCTGGTTGCCAGCAACCCGTTGTATGCGCGGTTGGCGGCGTTGCAGTTCAATGTGGGGCTGGAGTCGGTAACTGACTGAGGACTGTGCGCTCCCACAAGGTCCAGTAACCGACCAAGTAATCGAGCAAAAAAAATGCCCGCATCTTTCGATACGGGCATTTTGCTTTCAGGAGCAGCTTGTCGCTAACACTCACTGATCATCGAAGTACCGCTCATGCCAGTCCACCAGCGGTTGCGGTGAGTTGAGCTTCTGGCCGTAGATCACCGAGTATGACAACACGTTCTGCACATATTGGCGGGTTTCGTCGAACGGGATGCTTTCGACCCATACGTCGAAGCTCAGGTGATCGGCGCCACGCAGCCACTGGCGCACTCGAGCGGGGCCGGCGTTGTAGGCGGCGGAGGCCAGCACGCGGTTGCCGTTGAACTGGCTGTGGACCTGACTCAGGTAAGCCGCGCCGAGCTGGATGTTCTTGTCGGGGTTCAACACTTGCTGCGGCGAGGCCAGGGGAATGTTGAATTTGCGCGCTGTGTCCTTGGCGGTGCCGGGCATCAACTGCATCAGGCCGGCGGCGCCGACGCCAGAGCGGGCGTCGTCCATGAAGGCGCTTTCCTGGCGGGTGATGGCGAACACCCAGCTTGAGTGCAGGCCGCGGACCTTGGCTTCACGCACCAGGGTTTCGCGGTGGGCCATCGGGAAGCGGATATCCAGGTCGTCCCAGTATTTGGCCTGGCTGATGGTGCGGATGGCCGGGAAATACCACTTCAGGTCATAGGCCAGCTTCGCCTGGGCGACCATTTCGTCCCGGTTGAAATGACGGCTGACGTGATACCACTCGCGGCGTCCGTCGACGATTTCCCCGCGGGCATGAAACTCCAGGGCCCGACGTACTCCCGGCGTATTGCGAACCTTGTTGATCAGCGCCTGGCTCATCACCAGCGGCTGGTTAACCAGTGAGTACGGCGACTGGGAACGGTCGGCGGCGAGGAAACCATAGAAGTCTCGTTCGCGGGCCAGATGCTTGTAGAGCGTCAGCGCTTCGGGATTCTGTGGCTGTGCCAACTCCAGCGTGCGGGCCTGCCAGTAGCGCCAGCGGTTGGTGGTGGCCAGCGACTCGGGCAGGCGACGGGTCAACTGGTAGGCGTCATCCCAGCGGGCCAGGCGTAGCAGCAGGCGCAGGCGCCACTCCGAAACGGTGTCATCCCGCAGTTCCGGGTCGTATTTGGTCATCACGTCCAGGGCGCGACCGTCGAAGCGCTTGGCCAGGGTCAGGCCGATTTCCCGGGCAATCGCGACTTTTTCATCCCGGGAGAAATGCATGGTGCTGGCATAGCCGTCCAGCAACGCCATGGCTTTGTCCGGGTCCTGGCGGGCCAGGCGGCGCAAGCCGAGACTGACGATATCGGACATCGGCTCATCGGCGGGGATGAAGCGCGATGGTTGATTGAGCAGTTCGGGCTTTTGCGCGACGTCCACCAGCAGTTTGCCGCGGGGGGCGAGGGTGGTCAGGCCGCTGGCCAGGCTGTTGGCCAATGGATAATTACGTGCCTGGGCGGCCAGTTTCGCCCGCTCCCAGCGCTTCTGTTCGGTCAACTGGCCCTGGGATGCCCACAGGCCGAACAACGCATCGCAGGCCTGCGGTTGGGATTTTCCGGTGAGCCACAACTTCTCGGTGTTGGCGTAACCTTCGGCCTTCAGCCCGTGGGTGAGCTGGTACTGGGCGTTGAGGCAGTCCAATTCGGTAAAATTGAGCTTGGGATCGTAGTACTTGACGAAGGTGTCCCAGTCGCCACGCTCGGTCAGCCAGCGCAACCAGCGCAGCTTCATCCAGTTGGCCTGGGGCAGGTCGCCGTGCTCGGCGAGGAATTTCTCGATCTCGGCGTTGCTCGCCGTCTTTAGGCGGGCGGTCAATTCGTCATAGGCCAGGTACGGCTCCAGCGGGTAATCGCGCAAGGCCTGGCTGTAGCGGAAGTAAGGGCCGGAATCACCCTTGGCCAAGGCGCGCTTGGCCTCGTCGTAATACTGGCGCTGGGTTGAAATATCCACCGCCTGAGCGGTTTGAACGGCAGTGGCACAGATGAAAAGGCAAGATATGGCACTGAAAAGGCGACTGCGCATGATACGTCCGGGCAGAAAAAACATGACAAGCCCAAGGGTTAACCCAGGGTAACTGTCTGTAGCTTAGCCTTTTGCCAGCAACCGGCGAAAGCTTTGCAGGGCCGTCTACGCAAGTTCGCAAGATTTGTTGTGCAGAGTGCTTCGGTGACGAAATTGGCGGACTCCTGAGGCCGCATCTCAGGTAGAATGCGCGCCCGGTTTTTGGAGAAGCTCATGACCCTGCTCAAATTCAGCGATGTGTCCCTTGCTTTCGGCGCTATGCCGTTGTTGGACAAGGTGTCCTGGCAGATCGCCCGTGGTGAGCGGGTGTGCATCATCGGTCGCAACGGCACTGGCAAATCCAGCATGATGAAGCTGGTCAAGGGCGATCAGAAGCCCGATGACGGCTCGGTCTGGCGCGCGCCAGGCCTGAAAATCGGCGAATTGCCCCAGGAACTGCCGGTGGCCGACGAGCGGACCGTGTTCGACGTGGTCGCCGAAGGCCTGGACGGTGTCGGCGCGCTGCTGGCCGAGTATCACCACCTGAGCCAGAACATCGTCACCGACGCTGACCTGGACAAGTTGATGCACGTGCAGCACGACCTCGAAGCCCGCGATGGCTGGCGTCTGCAGCAACTGGTCGACAGCACCCTGAGCCGCTTGCAACTGCCGGCCGACAAGACCCTCGCCGAGTTGTCCGGCGGCTGGCGTCGCCGCGTCCTGCTGGCCCAGGCCCTGGTGTCCGAGCCAGACCTGTTGCTGCTCGACGAACCGACCAACCACCTGGATATCGGCGCCATCGCCTGGCTTGAAGAAGCCTTGAAGGATTTCCAGGGGGCGGTGCTGTTCATCACCCACGACCGTTCTTTCCTGCAAAACCTGGCGACCCGCATCCTCGAACTGGACCGCGGCGGCCTGATTGACTGGAACGGCGACTACGCCAGCTTTCTGGTGCACAAGGAAGCGGCGCTGGCGGCGGAAGAAACCGCTAACGCGCTGTTCGATAAGAAACTGGCCCAGGAAGAAGTCTGGATTCGCCAGGGTATCAAGGCGCGCCGTACCCGCAACGAAGGTCGCGTACGGGCGCTCAAGGCCTTGCGCATGGAACGCAGTGAGCGTCGCGAGCGCACCGGCAAGGCCAACATTCAGTTGGATACCGCTGACAAGTCCGGCAAGCAAGTAATGGTGCTTGAGAACGTGAGTTTCGCGCACCCTGGCGGCCCGTTCCTGATCAAGGACTTTTCCATGGTGCTGCAGCGTGGCGATCGCATCGGCCTGCTGGGCGCCAACGGTACCGGCAAGACCACCTTGCTCAAGCTGATGCTCGGCGGCCTGGTACCGACCAGCGGCACGGTGGAAGAGGGCACGAAGATCGACGTCGCCTACTTCGACCAGTTACGCCATCAGCTGGACCTGGAAAAGACAGTGATCGACAACGTTGCCGAAGGTCGCGATTTCATCGATATCGATGGCCAGAGCCGCCATGTGCTGAGCTACCTTGGCGATTTCCTCTTCAGCCCCCAGCGTGCCCGTACGCCGGTCAAGGCGCTGTCCGGTGGTGAGCGTGCTCGTCTGTTGCTCGCCAAGCTGTTCAGCAAGCCGGCGAACCTGCTGGTACTCGACGAACCGACCAACGACCTGGACGTGGAAACCCTCGAGCTGCTGGAAGAGGTGCTGTTGACCTTCAATGGCACCGTGCTGATGGTCAGCCACGACCGGGCATTCCTCGACAACGTGGTCACCAGCACCCTGGTGTTCGAAGGCGAAGGCCTGGTTCGCGAATACGTGGGTGGTTATCAGGATTGGCTGCGCCAGGGCGGTTCGCCGCGTCTTCTGGGTGTGACCGAGAGCAAGTCCGGCAAGGCCGACCTGAATTCGGCCGTGGTCAAGGCCGAGCCTGCCCCGGTTGCAGCTGCGGCGGCCCCGGCGAAAAAGAAGCTCAGCTACAAGTTGCAGCGCGAGCTGGAAGCGTTGCCGGGTGATATCGACGCGAAGGAACAGCAGATCGCAGCGGTGGAGGCCGAAATGGCCGATTCCGGGTTCTACCAGCGGCCCGCCACCGAAACCGCCAAGGTGATCGCGCACCTGGAGCAGTTGCAGGCCGAGTTGGATGCACTGGTCGAGCGCTGGGCTGAACTGGACGCTTGATCTGCCGGTGCAAGGAGTCCCGGCATTCAGCGATGAATGCCGGGATTTCCATTTGTAAACGCTATGCCTTGTGGGCGCGAGCCTGCTCGCTCCCCCAGGGTTAGGTTTTATGTGCGCTTGACCAGATGCACCGCCAGCACATCGCAAGGCGCGCCGTGCAATACATCGTTGGCGGTAGAGCCCAGCAACAGGGCCAAGCCGTGGCGGCCATGGCTGCCGACGACGATCAGGTCGCAGCCCTGTTCCTTGGCCAGGTGATGGATCTCCTGGCGTGGCTGGCCGTAGGTCAGGTGGCAGTTTTCCTTTTTCAGGTCGGGGTACTTCACGATCAATCGGTCCAGGCGCTCCTTGGCTTGATCGAATTGTTGTTGCTGCAACTGGGAAAGGTCCATCGGCACGTCACCGCCGAAAGCCATGGCCATGGGTTCGACGATATGCACCAGCGACAGTTTGGTGTCTCTGTCGTCGCACAGGGCGCGAGCACGTTTGACGACGGGATCGCATTCTTCAGTGAGGTCGACGGCGACCAGGATGTGTTGGTAGTACATGGGAAACACTCCAGAGAATTGCGATACGGTAAGTATGGCTGGTTTCAAGCGCATTGACGGCGACGCGGGTCAACGTTCAATGGGCTCATCAGAATTCGGGAATACGAATATGACGGTCTGGATAGTGGTGTCAATCCTGTTGGTGGTGTTAAGCCCCCTGGCATGGTTGCGGCCGTCGCGTGTCCAGAGCGGTCGCATGGCCTTGCGCATGGAGGCGCGACGCCTTGGGCTGGCTATGCAACTGGCGCCGCAGGAGTGGCCGCACTGGCTAGGACAGCAGCCTCCAAACCCCTGTGCGCAGTACCACCGGCCCCGGCGCGGCAAGCAACCGGCGGTCTGGAGTTATTGGCAGACTGCGCCGGGCGTGTGGGTCAACCAATGGCGGGAAGTCTGTCAGGAGGAGGCATTGCTCAATCATTTCGAAAAATTGCCGGCTAACGTCTACAAGGTCGAAGCCGACCGGCAAATGATCGCCTTGTATTGGGGCGAGAAGGGTGAAGCCAGTGTTTTGCAGGACATTGCCGAGGTTTTGAAGGCGCTGGCCTGAATCTTCTGGCCTGAACTCTCCGGTAGGCGCTGTCGAGCCAAGCGAGGTTGCGATCTTTCTACGCTCGATTGAGTCTCAAGTGAAAATCAAAGATCGCAGCCTTCGGCAGTTCCTACGGGCATAAAAAAGCCCGACAGTCTCATCGGGCGGGTTGGCCAGGCAGGCCGGTAACCAGTTTGATGTCCGGGGCGTTCGTTCGCAACGTCCCTTGCTCCGAATATCCAGTTGCACTCCGGACAGCGTAGTCGGCTGAATCAGTTGTGCCTGGAATTAGGGCGACTTTTCTAATTATTGATTCTATGAATGGCTGCTCATGCAGCGCCGTGTTGCGGATCCGTGCAGTACGGAAATGACCGGAAAGTCGCGTTCAAGCCCCTGTTTAGGGCGATTGACAATTGTCGGAAATTCCGTGAAGGTGACGTACCCAAATCAAACGGGCGTATGAATTGAGCGTTTGTATTTTCAGAATGCTCCTACAGAACCCCGACTATCGCGTTGACGGGTGTGCCTGGCGGATTGGCGTAGCATCGGCGGTAACGTCAATGCCGAACCAGCAGTCAGCGTTCAACGTGTACTGTTCAGCTTCCATATCGTGGAGATCAGTTGATGATTTACGAAGGTAAAGCCATCACGGTTAAGGCTCTTGAAAGTGGCATCGTCGAACTGAAGTTCGATCTCAAGGGTGAGTCCGTCAACAAGTTCAACCGTCTAACCCTGAATGAATTGCGTCAGGCTGTGGACACTATCAAGGCAGATGCTTCGATCAAGGGTGTGATCGTCAGCAGCGGCAAGGACGTCTTCATCGTCGGCGCCGACATCACCGAATTCGTCGATAACTTCAAGCTGCCCGATGCCGAACTGATCGCTGGCAACCTCGAAGCCAACCGTATTTTCAGCGATTTCGAAGACCTCAACGTACCGACCGTCGTGGCCATCAATGGCATCGCCCTGGGTGGCGGCCTGGAAATGTGCCTGGCGGCGGATTACCGCGTCATGTCCACCGTGGCCAAGATCGGCCTGCCGGAAGTCAAGCTGGGCATCTACCCGGGCTTCGGCGGCACCGTGCGCCTGCCGCGCCTGATCGGTGCCGACAACGCCATCGAATGGATTGCCGCTGGCAAGGAAAACCGTGCTGAAGACGCGCTGAAGGTCGGCGCCGTGGATGCGGTGGTCGAGCCAGGCAAACTCCAGGAAGCGGCCCTTGAAACGATCAAGCGCGCCATCAGCGGCGAGTTCGACTACAGGGCCAAGCGTCAGCCGAAGCTGGAAAAGCTCAAGCTCAACGCCATCGAACAAATGATGGCCTTCGAAACCGCCAAAGGTTTCGTCGCCGGTCAAGCAGGCCCGAACTACCCGGCGCCGGTCGAAGCGATCAAGACCATCCAGAAAGCTGCGAGCTTCGGTCGCGACAAAGCCCTGGAAGTCGAGGCCGCTGGTTTCGTCAAGCTGGCCAAGACCTCGGCAGCGCAAAGCCTGATCGGTCTGTTCCTCAATGACCAGGAACTGAAGAAAAAGGCCAAGGCCTACGACGAAATCGCCCGTGACGTGAAGCAGGCCGCCGTACTTGGCGCCGGCATCATGGGAGGTGGTATCGCCTACCAGTCGGCGTCCAAAGGTACGCCGATCCTGATGAAAGACATCAACGAGCACGGGATCGAGCAGGGCCTGGCCGAAGCCGCGAAGCTGCTGGTGGGCCGCGTCGACAAAGGTCGCATGACCGCTGCGAAGATGGCCGAAGTGCTCAATGGCATTCGTCCGACCCTTTCCTACGGCGATTTCGGCCATGTCGACCTGGTGGTCGAAGCGGTTGTCGAAAATCCGAAGGTCAAGCAAGCGGTACTGGCTGAAGTCGAAGACAAGGTCAAAGAGGACACCATCCTCGCGTCGAACACCTCGACCATTTCCATTTCGCTGCTGGCCAAGGCCCTCAAGCGTCCGGAAAACTTCGTCGGCATGCACTTCTTCAACCCGGTGCACATGATGCCGCTGGTAGAAGTGATCCGTGGCGAGAAGTCCAGTGAGCTGGCGATTGCCACCACCGTGGCCTACGCCAAGAAAATGGGCAAGAACCCGATCGTCGTCAACGATTGCCCGGGCTTTCTGGTCAACCGCGTGCTGTTCCCGTATTTCGGCGGCTTCGCCAAGCTGGTCAGTGCCGGTGTGGACTTCGTGCGCATCGACAAGATCATGGAAAAATTCGGCTGGCCGATGGGCCCTGCGTACCTGATGGACGTGGTCGGCATCGACACCGGCCACCACGGTCGCGATGTCATGGCGGAAGGCTTCCCGGACCGCATGAAAGACGACCGTCGTTCGGCCGTCGACGTGCTCTACGAAGCCAAGCGCCTGGGCCAGAAGAACGGCAAGGGCTTCTACGCCTATGAGACCGACAAGCGCGGCAAGCAAAAGAAGGTGGCCGACTCGTCGGTGCTGGAAGTGCTCAAGCCGATCGTCTACGAGCAGCGCGAAGTCACCGACGAGGACATCATCAACTGGATGATGATCCCGTTGTGCCTCGAGACCGTGCGTTGCCTGGAAGACGGCATTGTCGAAACCGCCGCCGAAGCCGACATGGGTCTGGTCTACGGTATCGGTTTCCCTCCATTCCGTGGCGGTGCGCTGCGCTACATCGATTCGATCGGTGTGGCCGAGTTCGTTGCCCTGGCTGACCAGTACGCTGATTTGGGCGCGCTGTACCACCCAACCGCGAAGCTGCGTGAGATGGCCAAGAACGGCCAGAGCTTCTTCGGTTAAGCGCCCAACGACTAGAGCGAGAGAACATTTATGAGCTTGAATCCTAGAGACGTCGTGATTGTCGACTTCGGTCGTACACCGATGGGCCGCTCCAAGGGCGGCATGCACCGCAATACCCGCGCCGAAGACATGTCGGCGCACCTGATCAGCAAGCTGCTGGAACGCAACGTCAAGGTCGACCCCAACGAAGTCGAAGACGTGATCTGGGGCTGTGTGAACCAGACCCTGGAGCAGGGCTGGAACATCGCCCGCATGGCCTCGCTGATGACCCAGATTCCTCACACCGCGGCCGGCCAGACTGTCAGCCGCCTGTGCGGTTCGTCCATGAGCGCGCTGCACACCGCAGCCCAGGCGATCATGACCGGCAACGGTGACGTGTTCGTCGTCGGCGGTGTCGAGCACATGGGCCACGTGAGCATGATGCACGGTGTCGATCCGAACCCGCACATGTCGCTGTACGCGGCGAAAGCCTCGGGCATGATGGGTCTGACTGCGGAAATGCTCGGCAAAATGCACGGTATCACCCGCGAACAGCAGGACGCCTTCGGCGTGCGCTCCCACCAGCTCGCTCACAAGGCGACCGTGGAAGGCAAGTTCAAGGATGAGATCATCCCGATGCAGGGTTACGACGAGAATGGCTTCCTGAAGCTGTTCGACTACGATGAAACCATTCGTCCGGAAACCACCCTGGAAAGCCTGGCGGCCCTCAAGCCGGCCTTCAATCCCAAGGGCGGCACCGTGACAGCGGGTACCTCGTCGCAGATCACCGACGGCGCGTCGTGCATGATCGTGATGTCGGCCCAGCGCGCCCAGGACCTGGGTATCCAGCCGATGGCGGTGATTCGTTCGATGGCCGTGGCGGGTGTGGACCCGGCGATCATGGGCTATGGTCCAGTACCGGCCACGCAGAAAGCCTTGAAGCGTGCAGGCCTTGGCATTTCCGATATCGACTTCTTCGAACTCAATGAAGCTTTCGCTGCACAGGCCCTGCCCGTGCTGAAAGATCTGAAAGTGCTCGACAAGATGAACGAGAAGGTTAACCTGCACGGCGGCGCGATCGCCCTGGGTCACCCGTTCGGTTGCTCCGGTGCGCGTATCTCCGGCACCTTGCTCAACGTCATGAAGCAGAACGGCGGCACCTTTGGGGTGTCCACCATGTGCATTGGCCTCGGCCAGGGCATCGCCACTGTCTTCGAACGCGTCTAAGCGTTGCGTTGATGGAAGCCGGGGCCAAGTGCCCCGGTTTTTGTTTTTCCGGGTTTAGTAGAAAAGATTTTGTTTTTATTTTGAAAAGATTTCAGTGAGGGCCAAAGCATGCCGATACAACCTGGGCTCTACCAACATTACAAAGGTCCGCAGTACCGCGTATTCAGTATCGCGCGGCACTCCGAGACCGAGGAAGAAGTGGTCTTCTATCAAGCCCTGTATGGCGATTACGGCTTTTGGGTGAGGCCCTTGAGCATGTTCGAAGAGTCCGTCGAGGTTGACGGCGAACAGGTGCCGCGCTTTGCTTTGGTGCAGGCCGAAGAGAGCCTTTTTTCCAAGCCTTGAGGGCAGTCTGCGGGAAACCCTGCGCTTGACCTCACCTTGTAGCCACTATATATAGCGGTGCCGCGTCAGGCGCCAACCGCCTTTCACTTTTTAGAATTCAGGAATTTTCTGATCCATGGGCAAATCGCTGGTCATTGTGGAATCCCCGGCTAAGGCCAAGACCATCAACAAGTATCTGGGCAACCAATACGTGGTGAAGTCGAGTATCGGCCATATCCGAGACCTGCCCACCAGCGGTTCGGCTAGCGCCAGCAAGGAGCCTGCCGCCAAGCGCGGCAAGGCTGCTGCCGGTGAAGCGCCGGCGCTGTCGCCCAAGGACAAGGCGCGCAAGCAGCTCGTCTCACGCATGGGTGTCGATCCGGAACATGGCTGGAAAGCCAAGTACGAGATCCTCCCGGGCAAGGAAAAGGTCATCGAAGAGCTGCGTCGGCTCGCCAAGGATGCCGACACCATCTATCTCGCGACGGACTTGGACCGCGAAGGGGAAGCCATTGCCTGGCACCTGCGCGAAGCCATCGGTGGGGATGACAGCCGCTATAAGCGCGTGGTGTTCAACGAAATCACCAAGAAGGCTATCCAGGAAGCCTTTTCCCAGCCAGGCGAGCTGGACATCGATCGGGTCAACGCCCAGCAAGCGCGTCGCTTTCTCGATCGCGTGGTGGGTTACATGGTTTCGCCACTGCTGTGGGCCAAGATCGCCCGCGGCCTGTCTGCCGGTCGCGTGCAATCGGTCGCGGTGAAGCTGGTGGTGGAACGCGAGCGGGAGATCCGCGCGTTCATCCCTGAAGAGTATTGGGAAGTCCACGCCGACCTCGGTACCGCCAAGGGCGCCACCGTGCGCTTCGACGTGGCTCGGGAGAAGGGCGAAGCCTTCAAACCGCTCAACGAAGCCCAGGCCATGGCTGCCCTGGAGAAGCTCAAGGCTTCCAGCTACAGCATCGTCAAGCGCGAAGACAAACCGACCAGCAGCAAGCCGTCCGCACCGTTCATTACTTCCACGCTGCAACAGGCCGCGAGCAACCGCCTGGGCTTTGGCGTAAAGAAAACCATGATGATGGCCCAGCGTCTGTACGAAGCCGGCTACATCACCTATATGCGTACCGATTCGACCAACCTCTCGGCTGATGCCGTGACGATGGCGCGCACTTATATAGAAAGCGAGTTCGGCAAGAAATACCTGCCGGACACGCCGAACGTCTACAGCAGCAAGGAAGGCGCACAAGAGGCTCACGAAGCGATTCGTCCGTCCGACGCCAACACCGAGCCAAGCAAATTGTCGGGCATGGAGCGCGATGCTGAGCGCCTCTACGAACTGATCTGGCGCCAGTTCCTGGCCTGCCAGATGCTGCCGGCGCAATACCTGTCGACTACCGTAAGCGTCGGTGCTGGCGACTTCGAGCTGCGCGCCAAGGGCCGCATTCTGAAGTTCGACGGCTACACCCGCGTGATGCCGCAAATCACCAAGCCTGGGGACGACGACGTTCTGCCGGACATGGCCCAGGGCGATGTGATGAAGCTGATCAAGCTTGATCCGACCCAGCACTTCACCAAGCCGCCGGCCCGTTATTCGGAAGCCAGCCTGGTCAAGGAAATGGAAAAGCGTGGCATCGGTCGTCCTTCGACCTACGCGGCGATCATTTCCACCATCCAGGATCGCGGTTACGTGGCGCTGCACAACCGTCGTTTCTATTCGGAAAAGATGGGTGACATTGTCACTGAGCGTCTGTCCGAGAGCTTCTCGAACCTGATGGACTACGGCTTCACCGCCGGTATGGAAGAGAACCTCGACGATGTGGCCCAGGGCGAACGGGACTGGAAGAATGTCCTCGACGAGTTCTACGGCGACTTCAAGAAAAAACTCGAAGTGGCTGAAAGCCCTGACAACGGCATGCGGGCCAACCAGCCGGTCATGACCGACATTCCGTGTCTGACCTGCGGTCGTCCGATGCAGATCCGCACGGCATCGACCGGTGTCTTCCTCGGTTGCTCGGGCTACAGCCTGCCACCCAAGGAGCGCTGCAAGGCGACAGTCAACCTGGTGCCGGGCGACGAAATCGCTGCGGACGACGAGGGCGAGTCGGAATCCCTGGTATTGCGTGGCAAGCACCGCTGCCCGATCTGCAGCACGGCGATGGATGCTTACCTGCTGGATGAAAAGCGCAAGTTGCACATTTGTGGTAACAACCCGGACTGCGCCGGCTACGAGATTGAAGAGGGCAGCTATCGCATCAAGGGCTATGAAGGCCCGAGCCTGGAATGCGATAAGTGCGGCAGCGAGATGCAGCTCAAGACTGGTCGCTTCGGCAAGTTCTTCGGCTGCACCAACCCGACCTGCAAGAACACCCGCAAACTGCTCAAGAGCGGTGACGCGGCACCGCCGAAAATGGATCCGGTGAAGATGCCGGAACTCAAGTGCGAGAAGGTCAACGACACCTATATCCTGCGTGACGGGGCATCTGGCCTGTTCCTGGCGGCCAGTCAGTTCCCGAAAAACCGCGAGACTCGAGCGCCGTTGGTGATGGAAATCCTGCCGCATAAGAGCGAGATCGATCCTAAGTACCATTTCCTTTGCGAAGCACCGCAAAAGGATCCGGAAGGGCGCCCGGCGGTCATTCGCTACAGCCGCAAGACCAAGGAGCAGTACGTGCAGACCGAAGTCGACGGCAAGCCTACCGGCTGGAAGGCGTACTACGACGGCGGTAAATGGACGGTTGAAGACAAGCGCTGATCGCCTAGGCTTGTCTGAGGTAGGGAGGCTTCCTGTGGCGAGGGAGCTTGCTCCCGCTGGACGGCGTAGCCGTCCCCAACAAGCCCCAAGTGAACAGAAGGCCGCATGTTTTCATGCGGCCTTCTGGTTTTTGGCTTGCAGTGGCCTCGGTTGATCCACGACACTGTCGCACCTGCGTGAAGCTTTTATTTCGTTGGGGAGAAGCCACCATGGCCCACGAACTCTACACCCGCACCAATCAGAAAATTTATTTCGCCGGCTTGTCGCTCGAGGCGCTCGCCAGGGCGGAGGATGGGCGTGCGATGAATTCCCCTGCGCTGATCCAGGCAGGACGTGAGTCCGCGCTGTTTCATCTGTACGGTGCGTTGTTGGGGTTGTGCCATGAAATTGCCGGTTTCTATCGTCTGCCACAAGCGAATGCGCCACGGGCCGAGCTGCTGTTGACCCGGGAAGTGCTGGATACCATCGCCATCCCCGAGCTGGCCGAGATGGTCGAGCTGGCCCACAATCCGGAAACCTGGCTGGCCAGGCTGCTGGCAGCCCACGCGGCGCTGTTCGAGCCGCCGCGGGCCCCTCGCAAACCCAAGGGCGATGTGACCCAACCGTTGATCGTTGCGGTCAATCTGGATGAGCAGGAACCCGAGCAGGAGCTGAGCCAGGAGGAGCTGGAGAGCTGGCGCCAGAACCTGAAAAGCCTGGCGATTCGCTTTCGTGAAGGGTTGAACGAGTGCTGAGTTTTCCTTCAACCCGTTCTGATCGTTGATAACGCTTGGTCAAGATCCCGAGCGAAGCCTGACTGATGGCTATATAATCCTCGCCTTTGGTGGAGAACAGACTTTTATGCCTACGTCCTTTCTAGAAATTGTCGAACTTCCTGATGGCCGCATCGAGCTGCGCAGGGCTGAGGACGAAGGTTCTCTGGTTACCCTGAACTTCTCAGAAGATGCCAAGGTATTCCTTCAGGGCCAACATGTCGAAGTCGCCAAGGCGATGCTGAGCGTGGGCGTTCAGATGGCCGGTCGATTGGTTGAAGGCGAATTCAGCAAGGAAGAAGGGCCGCGGGTTCTTCATTGATCCCGTCTGTCGGTTTTTTGGACGTTAGTATAGCTGACCGGCTTCTCTGTCCTGGAGAAGCCCCGCGTTTGTTTAGCCCAATCGAATATTCAGGCTTTGTGCGTCCCCGGTGCGAGCGGCGCTGATCAACTGTTGCCGTGCGGTTGTGGTCAACGGATTGAGCCAGCTGACCACCGTATGGCTGCGACCCAAGCGCAAGGCTTCACACGTCAGCTGTTGGGCGCTTTGGGTGCCTCGTGGTTGCAGTAGCAGGATCCGTTCACGGTTCAGGCCCGCATCCCGCAGCCAGGCCTGGGTGACACTGGCTGGCGGCGCGATCAGCGTCAACCAGCGAGCGTCTTGGTCCTGGCTCAGTTCTCGCAGAATCGGCGCCAACAGGTTCAGGCAGTTTCCAGCCGCACCACGTAACGACAGCTCGCTGAAAGCCTCCGGCTCGACGCCCCAGGGCGATTCGATGACCTCTTTCAGGACTGGAACCAGCGGTTGGGCCATGAATGCCTCGAACAGCGGAAGTTGTGTGTGCTGTGGTGTGTGTGGGAACTGCATAAAGCCTCCTTTAGCGGCGAATGACGCCGACACTCAAGCCTTCGATGACCAGATCCTGATCTTTCAGGTTCACTTCGATGGGGGCGAACTCGGGATTCTCGGCGATCAGCCAGACCTTGCTGCCGTCGCGCTTGAAGCGCTTGACGGTCACTTCATCACCGATTCGTGCCACAACGATCTGGCCGTTACGGGCCTCACGCGTGGTGTGGACCGCCAGAAGGTCGCCGTCGAAGATGCCGATGTCTTTCATGCTCATGCCGTGCACGCGCAGAAGGTAATCAGCCCGTGGATGGAAGAATGAAGGATTGATATTGCAGGACTCCTCGACGTGCTGCTGGGCGAGGATCGGGGCGCCTGCTGCGACCCGGCCAATGATTGGCAGGGTGGTTTCGTCGGCCTTGGCTTCGAAGCCAGGAATGCGAATGCCGCGGGAAGCGCCCGGCGTCATTTCGATCGCACCTTTGCGGGCCAGCGCCTTGAGGTGTTCTTCAGCCGCGTTGGGCGACTTGAAACCCAGTTCCTGAGCGATTTCCGCGCGGGTCGGCGGGTAGCCGTTGTCTTCGAGGCAGCGTTTGATGAAGGCCAGAATCTCTGCTTGGCGTGGCGTCAGCTTTAGCATATTGATCGCTCTGTCTTTTTATACAGTGACTGGGATTATATACAGTGGACAGCGCTTGGCAATCCTCCTTTTTTCACCGCCCGCTGGACGGTCGGTCGTGCCGCTGGAAGCGACATGGCTACAGCCTGTTTAAAGGTGTGGTTAAATAACTGACCGGGCGTTCGCAAAACGTCCCGGCAGGCTTGACAACCCCAAGGCTGAAACGTATGTTTCAAACAAGTGTTTGTCAGGCGGAGTAGCCATGGCCCAGTCGGAAACCGTTGAACGCATTCTCGATGCTGCCGAGCAGTTGTTCGCGGAAAAAGGTTTCGCCGAAACCTCGTTGCGTCTGATCACCAGCAAGGCCGGGGTCAACCTGGCCGCGGTGAATTATCACTTCGGTTCGAAAAAAGCCTTGATCCAAGCGGTTTTTTCGCGCTTCCTCGGGCCTTTCTGCCTCAGCCTCGATCGCGAGCTGGAGCGGCGCCAGGCCAAGCCTGACGTCAAGCCTACCCTGGAAGAATTGCTGGAAATGCTGGTCGAGCAAGCGCTTGCCGTGCAGCCACGCAGCGGTAACGATCTTTCCATTTTCATGCGCTTGTTGGGCTTGGCATTCAGCCAGAGCCAGGGCCACTTGCGGCGTTATCTGGAGGACATGTACGGCAAGGTGTTCCGCCGCTACATGCTACTGGTCAATGAGGCCGCGCCGCAGATTCCGCCGATCGAGCTGTTCTGGCGCGTGCACTTCATGCTTGGTGCCGCCGCGTTCAGCATGTCGGGTATCAAGGCATTGCGGGCCATCGCGGAAACCGATTTCGGTGTGAACACGTCGATCGAGCAGGTGATGCGCCTGATGGTGCCATTCCTGGCTGCCGGCATGCGAGCTGAGAGCGGGGTCACCGATGAGGCCATGGCCGCCGCACAATTGCGTCCGCGCAGCAAATCAGCCCCGGCACTCGCCAAGGCTTGAGTGCACGGGTGGGCGCGGCTGTCTACATCCGCTAAGCTAGCCGCCCATGCCGACTCTCGTTTCGAACCCGCTTCATATTTCATCGCGCAACCGTGATCTGCCGGGCCTGGAGCTCGGTGGCGCGGTCGTGTCTGTGAGGTTCATCGTTATTAAGGAAGTGCTATGACTGCTGGCCTGCAAGGCTCGTTGATGGTGGACGTCGCCGGTACCTGGCTGACGGCTGAAGATCGCCACTTGTTGCGCCAGCCCGAAGTGGGTGGGCTGATTATTTTCGCGCGCAACATTGAACATCCGCGGCAGGTGCGCGAATTGAGTGCCTCGATCCGCGCTGTCCGTCCCGACCTCTTGCTGGCGGTCGATCAGGAAGGCGGCCGCGTGCAGCGCCTGCGCCAGGGTTTTGTGCGGTTGCCGGCGATGCGAGCGATTGCCGACAATCCGGATGCCGAATACCTGGCCGAGCAGTGCGGCTGGATCATGGCCACTGAAGTACTGGCGGTTGGCCTCGACTTGAGCTTTGCCCCGGTGCTGGACCTCGATTACCAACGCAGTGCGGTGGTTGGCAGTCGTTCCTTCGAGGGCGACCCCGAGCGTGCCGCGTTGCTGGCCGGTGCCTTCATCCGCGGCATGAACGCCGCCGGGATGGCAGCCACCGGCAAGCATTTCCCCGGGCACGGTTGGGCCGAGGCTGATTCCCATGTAGCCATTCCCAACGATGAGCGCAGTCTCGAGCAGATCCGCGCCAACGACCTGGTGCCATTCGCCAGGCTGAGCAAACAGCTCGCGGCGGTGATGCCGGCCCATGTCATCTACCCGCAGGTCGATGCCAATCCCGCGGGTTTTTCCCGACGCTGGCTGCAGGACATCCTGCGAGGCGAGTTGCACTTCGACGGCGTGATCTTCAGTGATGATCTGTCGATGGCCGGTGCCCATGTGGTCGGTGATGCTGCCAGTCGTATCGAGGCCGCTTTGTCGGCCGGTTGCGACATGGGCCTGGTGTGCAACGATCGCGCTGCGGCAGAGCTGGCCTTGAGTGCCGTCCAGCGGCTGAAGGTCCAGCCATCGACGCGGATTGCCCGTATGCGCGGCCAGGCCTTCGCCTCCACAGAATATCGCCAGGACCCGCGCTGGCTGACGGCGATCGGTGCGCTTAAAGCCGCTCAATTGATCGATTAAGGACTTTTTCATGACCGTTTACGCAATTATCGGCGGCACTGGCCTGACCCAGCTCGAAGGCCTGACCATTCGCCAGTCTCTGGCGGTTGAGACGCCCTACGGCGCGCCATCGGCTGAGGTGCAGATCGGTGAGTATGCCGGGCGCGAAGTGCTGTTCCTGGCTCGCCATGGCCATCCCCATCGTTTTCCACCCCATCAGGTAAACTACCGCGCCAATCTCTGGGCCCTCAAGCAGGCCGGCGCCGAGGCGATCCTGGCGGTCAACGCCGTGGGTGGCATTCATGCTGCGATGGGGACCGGGCATTTCTGCGTGCCCCATCAACTGATCGATTACACCAGCGGCCGTCAGCACACCTATTTTGCCGATGACCTGGAAGCGGTGACCCACATCGATTTCAGCTACCCCTACACGGAGTCTTTGCGTCAACAATTGATCGCAGCCCTCGCCGCCGAAGGCTGCGGCTACAGCAGCCATGGCGTATATGCCTGCACTCAAGGACCTCGCCTGGAAACCGTGGCTGAAATTGCCCGCCTGGAGCGCGACGGTTGCGACATTGTCGGCATGACCGGCATGCCGGAAGCGGCGCTGGCCCGTGAACTGGGCCTGGAGTACGCCTGCCTGGCCCTGGTGGTCAACCCGGCGGCAGGCAAGTCCACGGCAGTGATCACCATGGCCGAGATCGAGCAGGCGCTGCATGACGGGATGGGGAAGGTGAAGTCGACCTTGGCGCGGGTGTTGATGGCTGGCTAGTGGATGATTAAGTCCGTTGTCTGATAGTCAGCTATCGCGAGCAAGCTCGCTCTCACGAGGGGTTTTGGTGAGCACTCGTTCTGCCACCGCCTCGGAACAGTGTGGGAGCGAGCTTGCTCGCGATGACGGCGGCACAGTCAACATCTGCATGAACTGAACCACCGCTATCGCGAGCAAGCTCGGCTCCCACGGGGATCGGTGTGGATCAGCGCTTCTCCAGCTTATCCGGCAACGGCGCAAACAGTGCCTCGATATCGTCGCTCTGCAGTTTCCAGTCTCCGGCCACGCGTCCGTCCAGCACGCCGGCCGCCAGGTCGGATTTTTCCTTCTGCAGCAGTTGGATCTTCTCTTCCACCGTGCCACGCGCAATCAGTTTGTAGACGAAAACCGGCTTCTCCTGGCCGATGCGATAGGCGCGGTCGGTTGCCTGGTTTTCGGTGGCCGGGTTCCACCACGGGTCATAGTGAATCACCGTGTCGGCCTCGGTCAGGTTCAGGCCTACGCCGCCGGCCTTCAGGCTGATCAGGAAAATCTGCCGCTTGCCGCTTTGGAATTCCTTGACGGGCGTGCGTCGATCCCGGGTCTGGCCGGTCAGGATCGCGTAATCGACGCCGCGCTTTTTCAGCTCATCTTCGATCAGCGACAACATGGAGGTGAACTGGGAAAACAGCAGCACCCGGCGACCTTCTTCAAACAGTTCTTCGAGCATTTCCATCAGGCTGTCGAGCTTGCCGGAGGTGCTGCCCCGGGCGGGCAGGGTTGCATCGTTGATCAGGCGCAGGTCGCAGCACACCTGGCGAAGCTTGAGCAGCGCCTCGAGAATGATGATCTGGCTGCGGGCCACGCCTTTGCGGGTGATTTCATCGCGGACTTTCTTGTCCATGGCCAGGCGCATGGTTTCGTAGACGTCCCGCTGGGCATCGCTGAGTTCCACCCAATGGATGATTTCGGTCTTGGGTGGCAATTCTGTCGCCACTTGCTCCTTGGTCCTGCGCAGCAGGAACGGTTTTATCCGGCCGTTGAGGTGTTGCAGGCGTACGTCGCTACCGCGTTTTTCAATCGGTACGCGGTAGTCGCGGTTGAAGCTCTTGACGTCCCCGAGCCAGCCCGGCAGCAGGAAGTGAAACAACGACCACAATTCGCCCAGGTGGTTTTCCAGGGGCGTGCCGGACAGGCACAGTCGCTGCCGGGCATTGAGTTCACGGGCCGCCTGGGCGGCTTTGCTGGTGGGGTTCTTGATGTACTGGGCTTCATCCAGGATCAACACGTGCAGCGGCTGTGCTGCGAGGCGCTCGACATCCTTGGGCAGCAGCGCGTAGGTGGTAAGGACCAGATCGTATTCGGCCAACCGTTCGAAATGTTTCTTGCGCCCGGCGCCATACAGGGCCAGCACCTTGAGCTGCGGCGTGAAGTGGGCTGCCTCGTCGAGCCAGTTGGGGATCAGGCTGGTGGGCATGACCACCATGCACGGCCGGTCGAGGCGCCCGGCGTTTTTTTCGCTGAGAATGTGCGCCAGGGTCTGTAGGGTTTTACCCAGGCCCATGTCGTCCGCGAGGATGCCGCCGACTTCCAGCTGTCGCAGCGATTGCATCCAGCTCAAGCCTTCAAGCTGATAAGGCCGCAGCGTCGCGTTCAGGCCTTCTGGTGCGGTGGTGGTGTAATCCTTGATGTCCCGCAGACGCTGGGCCAGGCCCCGAATGTGTTCGCCACCCTCCCAGCTCAATGGCATGTCCTGCAACGGGTTCAGGCGCAAGGCGTCCGCGCTGTTGAGGCGCAGCTTGGTGGTGCCGGGCTCTTGCAGGTAAAACTCGCCCAGGGTCGCCAGCACCGGTTTCAGCCGGCCGTAGGGCAGGGCCACTTGCTGGGGGCCGAACTCGGAGTTCGGGCGGTTCGGCAAGTTGACCAGGATCAGTTCGTCGTCACGGCGCCGGGCCAGGCGTTCGGGGTTGAACAATTCGATGTGCGAGCGCATCAGGTTCAGCAGGATCGGCAGCAGACTCAGGCGTTCACCGTTGACGATGATCCCCAGTTCCAAGTCGAACCAGTCCCGTTCCGGCGTTTCCTCCACCGTGGCGTACCAGTCGTCCACGGCGGTCAGGTCGAAACCGAAGTCCTCGTCGATCTGCAACTCCCAACCTTGGTCGCGCAGTTTTGGCAGGTCGTTGAGGGTGAACGTCAGCCAGGCGCTGTCATTGACCATTTCGTACAGCTCGCCGGCACTTTCCGGCAGGGCCTTGCTTTGCCGGGTCGCAATCTTGAAGCCGAGGATTCGTAGCTGTTCGCGGTAGGACTGTTCCACATCTGTATGGCGTTTGATCCGCAGTGTCTGTGTTTCCTGGCGAATCAGCACGTCTGTATTGCGCTGGCCGCTGACGTATTCGTCCAGGTAGCTGAAGGACAGGGCGGCGCGGTGCTGAATGTAGCGCTGCATCTTGCCGTTGCGCGGTTCAAAGGCACTGAATTCGATGCTTGCCAGCCACAGGCGCGGCACCGGTTGCACGTTATCCACCAGCACCTGCGGCGGGGCCTTGGGGCTGCGGTTGTCCAGCACTGCCTGGAGTTTCTCCAGCAACTGCGCGTCTTTCTCGGCGGCAGGGTAGGACAGGGTTTCCTGGACTTGCAGCAGCACCGCCGCGCAATGCTTGCAGTTGATACGCACCGGGCAGGAACACGCGGCCTCGAGCAGAATCAGCGTGCCCTTGGCTGACTCTTTAAGGCGAATGGTCTGACGGTAGACGTTACCGCCAGAGCCTTCGCAACTGGCGGTGATGGTGCTGTCGCCGGCCTCGACGATCCTGACGCGGTTTTCCAGCGCATAACGGCGCCCGCGCTCCAGGCTCTGTTCCTTGAATCGATTGACCCAGGAAGGTGCCAGGGGTTTGCTCAGGGGCGAGGGCATAGGCGCGCCGATCAGTCCGGAATGGTTTCAGGCACCTGCCGTGGCGCGGGCGCGGTCAGCGAGGTGATCTTGATCAGCAAGCCGAGATGGCCGTTGTCGAGGAAATTCAACTGGCCGTTCTTGGTATGGCTCTGCTGTTTGAGGCGTTCGCTGGCCGTCACCAGGCCGTTGGCGTCGATCTGGTTGATCCAGAAATCGGCATCCACATCGGTGAAGCGGCCCAGTTTCAGTTCCAGGGTGCCCTCGATAGGGAATTGACCAAACTGTTCAGTGCCATCGCTGAGGGCGACTTTTCTGCCCTGTTCGCCCAGGTTCTGCTGCCAGGCCTTGTGCATCAAGACTGTGTACTGGCCGCTGGCATTGAGTTTCTCCACGATGGCACCAAGCGCTGGCGTGCGTTGGCTGTTCGCGTCCAGACGCTGCGCGCCGGCGTCCCAGTCCTCTGGTGCAGCGCGGCTGATAATCGCCGGTTCGGCGTTCTGGCGCACCAGAATCATTTCAACCTGATACAGGTCGTCGGCAAACGCCAGGGGAGTGACCAGGGTCATCAACAAGGTCAGTGAGCGAAACAGGCGCATTTGGCGTCCTTCAAGCAGTGGTCGGAGTGAGGCGCTCGAACAGCGCTTCTACGGTATTGAAACGCTCTTCCGGGCGTTCCATGGGCACCATGAATTTGAACATCGTGGCCCCTTCGAACTTGTAGCGTTTGGGCTGGCCCTGGATCAGTTTGATCAACACCAGCGGATCGACCGGGGTCTGGGCCTCGAACTCGATGCGACCGCCGTTGGGGCCGCCGTCGACTTTCTTGATGCCCAGCTGTTCGGCCTTGAGCTTGAGCAGCGTCGTGCGCACCAGGTTCTTGGTCGGTTCCGGCAGCAGGCCGAAGCGGTCGATCATCTCCACTTGCAGGTCCTTGAGGCCTTCCTCGTCGCTGGCCGAGGCGATGCGTTTGTAGAGAATCAGTCGCGCGTGGACATCCGGCAGGTAATCTTCCGGGATCAGCGCCGGCACCCGCAGGTTGATTTCCGGCCCGCCGCCCAGCGGCTGGTCGAGGTTTGGCTGTTCGCCCTTGCGAATCGACTTGACCGCGCGTTCGAGCATCTCCATGTACAAGGTGAAGCCGACGGCCTGGATCTGGCCGCTCTGGCCATCACCCAGCAATTCGCCAGCGCCACGGATTTCCAGGTCGTTGGTGGCCAGCACGAAACCGGCACCGAGGTCCTGGGTGTTGGCGATGGCCTCCAGGCGTTTTTCCGCATCCGGAGTGATCTGCTGGCGTGGCGGGGTCAACAGGTAGGCGTAGGCCTGGTGGTGACTGCGCCCGACCCGGCCGCGCAACTGGTGCAATTGGGCCAGGCCGAACTTGTCGGCGCGCTCGATGATGATGGTGTTGGCGCTCGGCACGTCGATGCCGGTCTCGATGATGGTCGAGGCAATCAGCACGTTGAAGCGCTTGTGGTAGAAGTCGCTCATCACCTGTTCGAGCTCACGTTCGCGCATCTGCCCATGGCCGATGCCGATACGAGCTTCCGGCACCAGCTCGGCCAGGTCGGCGGCGCATTTCTCGATGGTCTTCACGTCGTTGTGCAGGTAATAGACCTGGCCACCACGCAGCAACTCACGCAGCAAGGCTTCCTTGATCGTGCTTTTGTTCTGCTCCATGACGAAGGTGCGCACCGACAGGCGCCGGGCCGGCGGTGTGGCGATGATCGACAGGTCGCGCATGCCTGACACCGCCATGTTCAGCGTGCGCGGGATCGGCGTGGCGGTCAGGGTCAGGATGTCGACTTCGCTGCGCAGGGCCTTGAGTTGTTCTTTCTGGCGCACCCCGAAGCGGTGCTCTTCGTCGATGATCACCAATCCCAGGTTTTTGATCTTCACGTCGTCTTGCAGCAATTTGTGCGTGCCGATGACGATGTCGATCTTGCCCTCGGCCAGGTCGGCGACGGCGGCGTTGACTTCCTTGGTGGATTTGAAGCGGCTCATCACCTCCACGGTCACCGGCCAGTCGGCGAAACGGTCGCGGAAACTGTTGTAGTGCTGCTGGGCGAGCAGGGTGGTCGGCACCAGGATCGCCACCTGCTTGCCGCCGTGCACGGCAATGAACGCGGCGCGCATCGCCACTTCGGTCTTGCCGAACCCCACGTCGCCGCATACCAGGCGGTCCATCGGCTTGGGCGCGAGCATGTCGGCGCGCACGGCTTCGATGGTGGTTTGCTGGTCGACGGTTTCTTCGAACGGGAAACCGGCGCTGAAGGTTTCGTAGTCGGCTTTCGGGTCGGCGAAGGCGTAACCCTCGCGGGCGGCGCGGCGAGCGTAGATGTCCAGCAGCTCGGCGGCCACGTCGCGCACCTGTTCGGCGGCCTTGCGCTTGGCTTTCTGCCAGGTTTCCGAGCCCAGGCGATGCAGAGGGGCCAAGGCGTCGTCGCTGCCGGTGTAGCGGGCGATCAGGTGCAGGTTCGCCACTGGCACGTAGAGCTTGGCGCCCTCGGCGTATTCCAGTGTGAGGAATTCGGCCGCCTGGTGGTCGATCTCCAGGGTCGCCAGGCCCAGGTAGCGGCCCACGCCGTGGTCGATGTGCACCACCGGCGCGCCTTCGCGCAGCTCGGTGAGGTTCTTGATCACCGCATCGTTGGCGGCGTCGGCGCGTTTCTCACGACGGCGGCGCTGCATGACACGTTGGCCGAACAGCGGGCTCTCGGCCACCAATGCCAGGGCCGGGTCATCAAGTACAAGGCCGTCGTTCAATGGCGCGATGGTAATCGCCAGGCGATCCTTGCCGGCGACGAAGTCCGGCCAGTTGTCCACCGTCTTCGGCCGTAGTTTCAGGCGCTCAAGCAACTCCAGCAGCACTTCGCGACGACCTGCGGATTCCGCGGTGAACAATACGCGGCCGGGGAACTTGTCGAGAAAACCAGCCAGCGCCGCCAAGGGTTGCGTGGCCTTGGCTTCGATCGCCAGGTCTGGCAAGGGGCTGGCCGCAAAGCGTTCACGCCCGACCCCGGTCTCCACGTCCTGCTGGCTCGCCACCACTCGTGGCCAGCTCTTGAGGCGGGCGAAGCAGTCTTCCACCGGCAAGAACAGTTCGGCCGGTGGCAATAAAGGACGGGAAGGATCGACGCGACGCTCTTCGTAGCGGTTGCGCACGTCGTTCCAGAAGTTTTCCGCAGCCTGTTCGATGCCCGGCAAGGAAAACACTTGGGTGTCCTGGGGCAGGTAATCGAACAGAGTGGACGTTTCTTCGAAAAACAGTGGCAGGTAGTACTCGATACCGGCGGGAGTAATCCCGCTGCTCAGGTCCTGAAAGATCGGGCAGCGGCGGAAATCCACATCGAAACGCTCACGAAAGCGCGCCTTGAAGCGGGTCACGGCGTCTTTTTGCAGTGGGAATTCCTTGGCCGGCAACAGGCGGACCGACTGTACTTTGTCGATAGAACGCTGATTTTCCGGGTCGAAGGTGCGCAGTGTCTCGATTTCGTCATCGAACAGGTCGATGCGATACGGCAGTTTGCTGCCCATCGGGAACAGGTCGATCAGGGCGCCGCGTACCGCGAACTCGCCGTGCTCGTACACGGTGTCGACGCAACGATAGCCGCTGGCCTCCAGGCGGGTGCGCATCTGTTCGACGTCGAGCTTCTGGCCGATGTCCAGCACCAGGCTGCTGCCGAGCAGGAATTGGGTCGGAGCCAGGCGATGTAGGGCTGTGGTGATCGGCACTACCAAAACGCCATGACTGAGCTCCGGCAGCCGATAAAGGCTGGCGATTCGCTGGGAAATGATGTCCTGGTGAGGCGAAAACAGATCGTAAGGCAGGGTTTCCCAGTCCGGAAAATGCAGCACGGGCAAATCCGGGGCGAAGAAACTCAGCTCCTGTTCCAGCCGCTCGGCGCTTTGGCTGTCGGCGGTCAGCAGCAGGGTGAAACGCTTTGCAGCGCTGGCAGCCTCGGCAATGGCCAGGCTCAGGGCGGCACCGGGCAGGTTGCCCCAGTGCTGTTTACCTGCCGCGGCAGGGAGTAGCGGAAGACGCAGAACGGGCACGGAAGGTTGAGCTCCAGCGTTGCGACAAAGTCGACAATTGTAGCGGGGGAAGGGGGCGGCTGTCAGTCGCAGACTACCGTGACAGACAGGAAAACCACGGTGCGACAGGCGCGCATTGCTCCGCAGTGGACTCGGCGGCATAATGTAGCCCCTTTTTTCAGTCCCTACATGTGGAAGGTTCCCGTGACTCAGAAGCCCGACCAGTGTCTTGGTGAATGGATCGATCGTGAAGCACTCGCAGAAGCGATGATCCCTCTCATCGGTCAGCTCTACCGCAATAACAACGTGGTGAGCTCGATCTATGGCCGCAGCCTGATCAACCAGTCTGTCATCGCGATTCTCAAAGCACATCGCTTTGCCCGCCACCGTCAGTCCGACGACAGCGAATTGTCCGTCCACGAAACTTTCCCCCTGCTCAAGGCGATGAGCGAGCTCAAGCTCGGTGCCGCTTCGGTGGATCTGGGCAAGCTGGCCGTCAAGTACAAGGCCCAGGGTAATGGCCGCACGGCCGAGCAGTTCGTTCGCGAAGAACTCGCCGATGTGGTCGGTCAGCAGAACGTTTCGGCCCGTAAAGGCACTGACGTCGTGCTGTACGGCTTCGGTCGTATCGGTCGTCTGCTGGCGCGCATCCTGATCGAGAAAACCGGTGGTGGCGACGGCCTGCGCCTGCGCGCCATCGTGGTGCGCAAAGGCGCCGAGAATGACCTGGTCAAACGCGCCAGCCTGCTGCGCCGCGATTCGGTCCACGGCTCGTTCAACGGCACCATCATCATCGACGAAGAAAACAACACCATCCTCGCCAACGGCAACCTGATCCAGGTGATCTACGCGAAGAACCCGACCGAGGTGGATTACACCCAGTACGGTATCAAGGACGCCCTGCTGGTGGACAACACTGGCGTATGGCGTGATGCCGAAGGCCTGGGCCAGCACCTGTCCTGCCCGGGTATCGACCGCGTTGTCCTGACCGCGCCTGGCAAGGGCAAGCTGAAGAACATCGTTCACGGTATCAACCACGGCGAAATCACCGCTGACGACAAGATTGTCTCCGCCGCTTCCTGCACCACCAACGCCATCGTGCCGGTGCTCAAGGCTGTGAACGACAAGTTCGGCATCGTCAACGGTCACGTTGAAACGGTTCACTCGTACACCAACGACCAGAACCTGATCGACAACTTCCACAAGGGCGACCGCCGTGGCCGCAGCGCCGCGCTGAACATGGTGATCACCGAGACCGGTGCCGCCACCGCCGCTGCCAAGGCCCTACCTGAGCTGGCGGGCAAGCTGACCGGTAACGCGATCCGTGTGCCGACGCCAAACGTGTCGATGGCTATCCTCAACCTGAACCTTGAGAAAGCCACCACCCGCGAAGAGATGAACGAGTACCTGCGCTACATGGCGCTGCACTCCGACCTGCACAAGCAGATCGACTTCGTTAACTCGCAGGAAGTGGTTTCCACTGACTTCGTGGGCTCGCGTCACGCCGGTGTGGTCGATGCTGAAGCCACCATCTGCAACGATAACCGCGTTGTGTTGTACGTCTGGTACGACAACGAATTCGGTTACAGCTGCCAGGTGGTTCGCGTGATGGAAGACATGGCCGGTGTAAACCCGCCAGCATTCCCACGCTAAGCTTTAGCTGCAAATGAAAAACGCCCCGACTTGTCGGGGCGTTTTTTTGTCTGGGTTTTGTGGTGACTGGGCGGGCCTCATCGCGAGCAAGCTCGCTCCCTCAGGGTATGCGCGGTCAACTGTGGGAGCGAGCTTGCTCGCGATAGCGATCTCTCAAGCGCCGCCGACCACCGAGGCCTGTGCTGTGCGCAGCGCATGCCGATTACCCTTGAACAGCACCAAGGTCGCAATCAACCCCAGCACCGCTGCGCCACTGAGCCAGATCCCCGGCGCTGCCTTGTTATCCAATACATGAATCAGGTAAGTGCAGGCCGCCGGGGTAAATCCACCAAAGGTCGCCGTCGCCAGGCTGTAGGCCAGGGAGAAGCCGGTGGTGCGCACCTCGACCGGCATGATTTCCGTCAAGGCCACCACCATGGCACCGTTGTACGATCCATACAGGAACGATAGCCACAGTTCGACGATCAGCAGATGGCTGAAGCTGGGGTTCATCACCAGCCAGGACAGTGCCGGATACGCGGTGAGGATTGCCAGGATAGTTGCGCCGAGGAGTAAGGGCTTGCGTCCGATTTTGTCGGAAAATGCCCCCATCACCGGCAGCCAGAAAAAGTTCGACAAGCCGATGCACACTGTGACCAGCAACGCGTCCAGGTCCGACAGGTTCAACTCGGCCTTGCCGAAGGTCGGCGTGTATGCGGTGATCAGGTAGAACGACACCGTGGTCATCACCACCAGCGCCATGCCAGCCAAGACGATGCCAAAGTTCTGACCGATGGAGCGGACAATTTCCGACAGGGTAGGGCGATGTTTTCTTGCCTGGAATTCAGGTGTTTCCTCCAATGAACGACGGATCACGAATATCGCCGGCACGATCATGCAACCCACCAGGAACGGTACGCGCCAGCCCCAGTCGCCCATCTCCTGAGGACTCAGCCAGTGATTGAGGCCCACCCCCAGCAGGCCGGCAAATACCACGGCGGCCTGTTGGCTGGCCGATTGCCAACTGACAAAGAAACCCTTGCGTCCCGGCGTGGAAATTTCCGCCAGGTACACCGAAACACCGCCCAGCTCCACACCGGCGGAGAAGCCTTGCAGCAGCCGACCCAGCAGCACCAGCAGTGGTGCGGCCACGCCCAGGCTGGCGTAGCCCGGCACGCAGGCGATCAGTATGGTGCCCATGGCCATCAGCGCCAGGGTAATGATCAAGCCTTTGCGGCGACCGTGACGGTCGATGTAGGCACCGAGGAAAATCGCCCCCAGGGGGCGCATCAGGAACCCGGCACCGAACGTGGCCAGGGACAACATCAGCGAGGCGAAAGCACTGTCGGTGGGGAAGAACGTCTTGGCGATGGCCGTGGCGTAGAAGCCATAGACCATGAAGTCGAACATCTCCAGGAAGTTGCCGCTGACAACGCGAAAGATCGCCTTGCCGTTGCTCGTGGTGGAAGGCATAGGTAGGTACTCACTCTGACAATCTTGTATGAAAGCGCTGCACTTTCTGTGGGAGCGAGCCTGTTCGCGATAACGTCGGATCAATCGGCATAGCGATTGGCTGACGCGCCGCCATCGTGAGCAGGCTCGCTCCCACAGTTTTTTGTGTCTGGACTGACTGGCGCTGAAGCCCATAATGGCTGGCGCGGTTTTGAGGGGAGATGAAGATTTGTTAACTGGACGATGGATTGCGCTTGTGGTGCTGGTCAGTGTGTTGTCCGGATGTGGCAACGACGGCACCCTGGAGCGCTTCGACGGTCCGACCATGGGCAGTCACTATTCGATTCAGTACGTCAGGCATTCCGCTACACCTGGACCGAAAGCGGTACAGATCGAGGTGGAAAGCATCCTCGCCGACGTGGATCGGCAATTCTCGACCTATCGCAGCGATTCGGACATTGAGCGTTTCAATGCGTTGCCGGCCAATAGCTGCCAGATCATGCCTGGCCCTGTTCTGGAATTGGTCCGTGTGGGTGAACAGTTGTCCTCACAAAGCGGCGGCTCCTTCGATCTGACGGTGGAGCCGCTATTGAACCTGTGGGGCTTCGGTCCCCAGTCCCGAGAAGAGAAAGTACCGACCGCAGAATCCCTGTCCCTGGCGCGCGAGCGCGTCGGGCACAGTCATTTGCGCATCGACGGCGACCGGTTGTGCAAGGACGCCGCAGTGGAGGTCGACTTCAACAGTATCGCCGCAGGCTATGCCGTCGACCGCATCGCCACCAGGCTCCAGGGCTTGGGCATCGACAGCTACCTGGCCGAAGCCACTGGCGAGCTCAAGGCTGTCGGGCGCAAACCCGATGGTTCGGCCTGGCGCATTGCCCTGGAGGAACCACGGGACGACCGGCAAGTGGCCGAGCGAGTCATCGAGGTCAACGGCTATGGGGTTTCGACGTCCGGTGATTACCGTCGTTATTTCGAGCAGGATGGCGTGCGCTATTCCCACGCCTTCGATGCGCGCACCGGTGCGCCGGTCCTACACAACCTGGCGTCAGTCACAGTGATTCATCCTTCGGCGTTGATGGCCGATGGACTATCGACGCTGTTGCTGATTCTCGGCCCTGAACGGGGTTGGGACTATGCCCAGGAACATGGCATCGGGGTATTTTTCGTGCTGCGTGATGGCGATCGGTATGTCACCCGTACCAACGATATGTTTGAACGGATGAGCAACGGAAAAAGCCAATGATGACAGTGTTACGAAAGCGTACCTGTGGCGAAATAGCGCAGGCAAAACTAGCCTCCGACGCGACCAAGGGGTAATGTGCGCGGCGTTGACGCTTCTATAGACTGTGGCCGGGCTCGTGAACCGGCCCCAAATTGTTCCTTCATGCCGCAAGCCGGCATGATTTAGCCGTCGGTGCCAAGTGAGGCGCCACGGCCTGTTCTGAGGAGTACGCATGGCTGTCTACAACTACGACGTGGTGGTACTGGGTTCCGGCCCGGCGGGTGAAGGCGCGGCAATGAACGCCGCCAAGGCTGGGCGCAAGGTGGCGATGGTCGACAGCCGTCGGCAGGTCGGCGGCAACTGCACTCACTTGGGCACCATCCCGTCCAAGGCCTTGCGTCACTCGGTCCGGCAGATCATGCAGTTCAACACCAACCCGATGTTCCGGGCCATCGGCGAGCCGCGCTGGTTCTCCTTCCCGGACGTGCTCAAGAGCGCCGAGAAGGTGATCTCCAAGCAGGTCGCCTCGCGCACTGGCTACTACGCCCGCAATCGCGTTGACGTGTTCTTTGGCACCGGCAGCTTTGCCGATGAGCAGACCGTCGAAGTGGTCTGCGGCAACGGCGTGGTCGAGAAACTGGTAGCCAAGCACATCATCATCGCCACCGGCTCGCGCCCGTATCGCCCGGCTGACATCGATTTCAACCACGCCCGTATCTACGATAGCGACACCATCCTGAGCCTGGGCCACACCCCGCGCAAACTCATCGTCTACGGCGCTGGCGTGATCGGTTGCGAATACGCCTCGATCTTCAGCGGCTTGGGTGTGCTGGTGGAACTGGTGGATAACCGCGGCCAGTTGCTGAGCTTCCTGGACTCGGAAATTTCCCAGGCCCTGAGTTATCACTTCAGCAACAACAACATCACGGTTCGCCACAACGAAGACTACGACCGCGTCGAAGGTGTGGACAACGGCGTGATCCTGCACCTCAAGTCCGGCAAGAAGATCAAGGCCGACGCCTTGCTCTGGTGCAACGGTCGCACGGGCAACACTGACGCCCTGGGCCTGGAAAACATCGGCGTGAAGGTCAACAGTCGTGGCCAGATCGAAGTCGACGAGAACTACCGCACTTGCGTGCCGAACATCTACGGCGCCGGTGATGTGATTGGCTGGCCGAGCTTGGCCAGTGCCGCACACGACCAGGGCCGTTCGGCCGCCGGCAGCATCGTCGATAATGGCAGCTGGCGTTTCGTCAATGACGTGCCGACCGGTATCTACACCATTCCGGAGATCAGCTCGATCGGTAAGAACGAGCAGGAACTGACCCAGGCCAAGGTGCCTTATGAAGTGGGCAAGGCCTTCTTCAAGAGCATGGCGCGGGCACAGATCGCCGGTGAGCCGCAAGGCATGCTGAAGATCCTGTTCCACCGCGAGACCCTGGAGGTGCTGGGTGTGCACTGCTTCGGCTACCAGGCCTCGGAGATCGTTCACATTGGCCAGGCGATCATGAACCAGCCGGGTGAGTTGAACACGCTGAAGTACTTCGTCAACACCACGTTCAACTACCCGACCATGGCCGAGGCCTATCGGGTAGCGGCCTATGACGGGCTCAACCGGCTTTTTTGAGCGGCTCCGGCCGGTGGCCTGAGCCGGCCGGGGAGACCGATTTCAGCAATTCTCGAGCGTGGCAGTGGCCAAACCGGGAAAGTCTGTAATCAGGCTGTCAGCGCCAAAGTCGGCGAGCCTGCGCATCAGCGCGGGCTCGTTGACGGTCCACACCGACACATGCAGCCCCTGGCGCTGGGCCTTGACCAGGCGTTCGGGTGTGCACAGCGTCCAGTTCAGCGCCAGAATCTCACAGCCATAGCTCTGGGCCACCTTCAGCGGGTCGAGCCAGGCGTATTCGGCCACCAGACCGCGTGAGATGTCCGGCGTCAGGTCCAGGGCCGCCTTGAGCACTTCCCTGGAGCTGGAAGTGATGGTGATTTTGTCCAGCAGCCCGAAACGCTGGGCCATTTCACGGATCCCCAGTACGGTGGCTGCGGCACGGGTACGTGAAGCGCTTTTGACTTCCAGTTGCCAGTGCTCGAAATCACACTTTTCGAACAGCTCTTCCAGGCGTGGGATCGGGCACGGCTTGATCCAGCCCGGGCCGCCCTTGCGCGCATCGTAGGTCACCAGTTCGGCGGCGGTGTGCTCGACCACCTTGCCCCTGCGATCGGTGGTGCGCTTGAGGGTCGGGTCGTGGATCACCATCAACTCGCCGTCCATGGACAGGTGCAGGTCCAACTCGCAACGGCGCACGCCGTGCTTGAGGCACTCCTGAAAGCCGGTCAGGGTGTTTTCCGGTGCTTCGCCCTTGGCGCCGCGGTGGCCATAAATGAGGGTCACGGTTCTTCCTTATTGATACCTGATTCGTTCTGTTCCCGGGCCAGGCGACGTTCTTGCGCCTGTTTCTGCAGGATGTAGCGGGCCAGTAGCTGACGCTGGGCGTCGGTCGGGCGCTCGAACTCGGTGCCCACGTCGTAGCCGTCGCCCTTGGGATCGCAGTGGGTGACACGTGCCCGAAGCAGCAAGCCCAGGGCTTGCGGCATCAGTACCAGCTTGATCGACAGGTGCGCGCCCACAGCGATAGGGGTGGGGGACTGGAAGTCGATGCCGCCTTCGGAAATGATCACCGGTTGCGGTTTGCCGATTTCACCGAGCACCGTGAGGGCAATGACCTGGCTGAGCAGGTCGATGCGTTTGTTCATCGCCTTGAGGTACGCCGCGATGCTGCGTTCGCGCTCGCTGATCTGGCGCAGCAGGTGCTGTGACTCGAATTCGCTCAGGTGCAGTTCACTGAGCAGATTGAACAGTGGAGAAGCATCCTGCAACACTTCCTGGCCAGCAGCTTCAGGAATGGAGAGGGGCCGAATTTCCAGTGCGATCGTGTCCTCGATACGGTAGTATTCGCGGCGATCTTCTTCATCTAATGTCGACATGGCGAACCCATGGTAGCGGCGGTGGTCTGAGTGTAAAGCTGGTTTGTGACCCCCGCCACAAGGACGTTCCTTTTCCCTCCGAACAAGCCCCGACATGTTCAGACCTCTCTTCGTATTTATCGGCACGCGTTATACCCGTGCAAAACGTCGCAATCATTTTGTATCGTTCATTTCCCTGACTTCCATCATCGGACTGGCCCTTGGCGTGGTCGTGATGATCGTCGTGCTTTCGGTGATGAACGGCTTCGATCATGAGATGCGCACCCGCGTGCTGGGCATGGTGCCCCACGCGACCCTCGAATCCGGCGAAGCCATCAGCGACTGGCCGAGCCTGGCCGCCAAGGTCAAGCAGAACCCGCAGGTGCTGGCCGTTGCGCCATTCACCCAGATGCAGGGGCTGCTGACCAACAACGGCAAGGTTTCCAAGGTCTTGCTCAATGGCATCGATCCTGCGCTCGAGCGGCAGGTGTCGATCATCGACAACTTCATGCAGCAGGGAAAACTCGATGACTTGACGCCAGGCAGCTTCGGCATCGTCATCGGTGACAAGGCCGCGGCCAAGCTCGGCGTGGCCATCGGTGACAAGCTGACCTTCGTTGCCCCGGAAGTCACCGTGACCCCGGGCGGCATGTTTCCGCGCATGAAACGCTTTACCGTGGTCGGCATTTTTCATGTCGGTGCCGGCGAGCTGGACGGTTACCTGGGCGTCACCAACCTCCAGGACCTGGCGCGGCTGCATCGCTGGAAGCCGGATCAGGTCCAAGGCCTGCGGTTGAAGTTCGACGACCTGTTCCAGGCACCGCGCGTCGCCTGGACCCTCGCCCAGCAGCTCGGCGAAGACCGCTACTACGCCCGGGACTGGACCCGTACCCACGGCAACCTGTACCAGGCGATCCGTATGGAAAAAGCCATGATTGGCCTGCTGCTGTTGCTGATCGTCGCCGTCGCGGCGTTCAACATCATCTCCACGCTGGTGATGGTGGTGAACGACAAGAAAGGCGACATCGCCATCTTGCGCACCCTCGGTGCCACGCCGGGGCAGATCATGCGGATCTTCATGGTCCAGGGCACGGTCATTGGTGTGATCGGTACGTTCGTCGGCGCCTTGGTCGGGATGTTCGCCGCGCTGAACGTCAGCGCTGCGATTGCCGCTCTCGAAGGCCTGATCGGGCACAAGTTTCTCAACGCCGACGTGTATTTCATCGACTACCTGCCGTCGCAATTGCAGGCCGATGACGTGTTGATGGTCTGCGGCGCCGCGTTGGTCCTGAGTTTCCTCGCCACCCTGTATCCAGCCTGGCGTGCCGCGCGCACCCAGCCTGCGGAGGCGTTACGTTATGAGTGAGTCGGGCATGAGTGAAAAAGCGATCTTGAGTTGCCGCAACCTGGGCAAATCCTACGAGGAAGGCCCTGAGTCGGTGGTGGTGTTGTCGGGCCTGCAACTGGAGTTGCATCCTGGCGAGCGCGTGGCGATTGTCGGCACCTCGGGGTCGGGCAAGAGTACCTTGCTCAACCTGCTGGGTGGCCTCGATACACCGACCGCCGGCAGTGTCTGGCTGGCGGGCGAAGAGCTGTCGGCACTGAATGAGAAGGCCCGCGGTCTGCTGCGCAACCGTTCCCTGGGCTTTGTGTACCAGTTCCACCACTTGCTGCCTGAGTTCACTGCACTGGAAAACGTCTGCATGCCGCTGTTGATCGGCCGCACCGCGATTCCTGAAGCCCGTCAGCGCGCCACGGCGTTGCTGGAGCGGGTAGGGCTGGGCCATCGCCTGGAGCATAAGCCGGCGGAACTGTCCGGTGGTGAGCGCCAGCGCGTGGCGATTGCCCGGGCCCTGGTGAACAAGCCTGGCTTGGTGATGCTCGACGAGCCGACCGGCAACCTCGACTCCCACACCGCCCAAGGCATCCAGGATTTGATGCTGGAACTCAGCACCTCGATGCGCACCGCGTTCCTGGTGGTGACCCACGATATGAACCTGGCCCGGCAGATGGACCGCGTCCTGCACTTGCAGGAAGGTTGCCTGACGCCCATCTGACCGACCGAAACCCGGCGCTTGCTACACGCGCCGGGTCTTTTATTTTTATACGGTGCCCCGCGAATGTTCAGACCGTTATCGATCTTTATCGGCACGCGCTATACCCGCGCCAAGCGCCGCAATCGCTTTGTTTCGTTCATCTCCATGACCTCGATGATCGGCCTCGCCCTGGGTGTGCTGGCGATGATCGTGGTGCTGTCGGTGATGAATGGCTTCCAGCGCGAAATGAGTTCGCGCATCCTCGGCATGGTGCCCCATGCCACTATCGTTGGCGTCAATCCGATCGACGATTGGCAGCCGGTGGCCGCCGCAGCGCTGAAAAACCCCGAAGTAACCGCCGCCGTCCCGTTCACCGAGATGGAAGGCATGCTTAGTCATAAGGGTTCGATGCAGCCGGTCCAGATCAGCGGTGTCGACCCTGCCCAGGAAGGCAAGGTGTCCATCGTCGCCCAGCACATCGTCCAGGGGCGTCTCGATGCCTTGAAACCGGGCGAATTTGGCGTGGTGATCGGTGAAATCACTGCTCGACGCTTTCGTCTGAACGTCGGCGACAAAATCACCCTGATCGTGCCGGAAGTCAGCACCGCGCCGGGTGGTATCACCCCGCGGATGCAGCGACTGAATGTCGTGGGCGTGTTCAAGGTAGGCGCCGAGCTGGATGGCTCCATGGCCCTGATCCACCTTGCCGATGCCGCGCAGATGCAGCATTGGCAGCCTAACCAGGTGCAGAGCGTGCGCCTGGCGGTCAAAGACCTGTACGCGGCGCCGAAGGTTTCCGGTGACATTGCCACGAGCCTTGGCGCGAACTTCAAGGCCGATGACTGGACCCATACCCAGGGCAGCCTGTTCAGTGCCATGAAAATGGAAAAAACCATGATCGGTTTGCTGCTGTTGATGATCGTCGCGGTGGCGGCGTTCAACATCATCGCCACCCTGATCATGGTGGTGAACGACAAGGGCGCGGATATTGCGATCCTGCGTACCATTGGCGCCACGCCGCGGCAGATCATGGCAATCTTCATGGTTCAAGGCACGGTGATCGGTGTCGTCGGCACTCTGATCGGCGGCGTCCTGGGGGTGATTGCGGCATTGAATGTCAGTGATCTGGTGGGCTGGCTGGAGAGAGTGAGTGGCCAGCACATCTTCAGTTCCGACGTGTACTTCGTCAGCAACCTGCCGTCGGAGCTTCAGCGCGGCGATGTGCTGCTGATCTGTTCCGCTGGCTTCATCCTGAGTTTCCTCGCCACCGTCTATCCGGCGTGGCGTGCGGCGAAGATCGAGCCGGCGCAGGCGTTGCGTTATTCCTGAGCAACTACACAATGGGTTTGCTGAGCCACTGCAAGCTCTCTGGCAAGTGGCGATTGCCCCTGTGGCGAGGGAGCTTGCTTCCTCGCCACAGGGGCTTGTGTCGCCTTAATCCCCCTTCGGCAACTCGATCAGGAAACGCGTCCAGCCATCGGCCGAGTCACAGCGAATCTGGCCGCCATGGGCGCGGATGATCGAGCGAGTGATGGCCAGCCCCAACCCGGCGTGTTCGCTGCTGCCCTCCTGGCGGGCTGGGTCGGCGCGGTAGAAACGGTTGAACAGGCGCGGCAACAAGTCTGCCGGAATCCCTTCGCCACTGTTTTCCACGCTTACGCTCACCATGTGAGCCTCATCGACAATTCGTACCCACACTTCGCCGCCAATGGGGGTGAAGCGCAAGGCGTTGTCCAGCAGGTTGGAGAGCGCCCGACGCAACATGTTGCGGTCACCCTCGATGCGACCGTCGCCCTCGCGGCTCAAACGGACATTGGCGTCTTCGGCCAGGGGGGCGAAGAAGTCCAGCAGCACGTCCACTTCCTTGGCCAATTGCAGCGGCTCGCGGTTGGGCGTCAACAAGCCATGGTCGGCCTTGGCCAGGTACAGCATGTCGTTGACCAGTTGTGCCATCCATTGCAGTTCTTCGAGATTGCTGTGCAGCGCCTCGCGATAATCCTCTAGCGAACGCTCGCGGGTGAGGGTGACCTGGGTGTGGGTCAGCAGGTTCGACAGCGGTGTGCGCAGCTCATGGGCGATGTCGGCGGAGAACGCCGAGAGTCGTTGAAACGCATCGTCGAGACGTCCGAGCATGGCGTTGATGCTGTGGGCCAATTCCGCCAGCTCTGCGGGCATTTGCTCTTCAGGTAGTCGGGCGTTGAGGGAGCGGGCCGAGACATTGCCGGCAATGGCGCCCATGCGTCGCAGGGGGCGCAGCGCGCGGCGGGCGGCCCAGGCGCCGAGCAGGGCGGTGGCCAGGGCCGAGAGGCCGACGGTCAGCCAGATCAGGTGCTGCATGCGTTGCAGGAAGTGTTGGTGGTGGGTGATGTCCAGCAGCAGCGTCAGTTGCGGCGAATTGGGCTGGTCGGGATACAGCGGTGCGTTCAACACGCGGTAATCGGTGTCGCCATCGCTGAGGGTCGACAGACCGGCTCGCTCCGGTAATTGCGCCGGAATCCGAATCGAACTGTCATACCAGCGCGCCCCATCGCTGCCTTTGATGCGCAAGGCCAGGTCGGCTTGACGGCTCAGTTCATCCTCCAGGCGGATCTGGGTCTGTTCGGCGTCGAGATCCTGCAGGGCACGGCGCAGGCCGATCAGCTTGCCTTCCAGCAGTTGCTGGTCCAGCTCGACAAAATGAGCTTCGCTGCCGCGGCTGAACAACACCCCGGCAAACAACGACACCACGGCGGTGCAGGCGGCGAATAGCAGCGCCAGGCGACTGCTCAGCGACCACTGGCCCCTCACAGGCTGCGCTCTTCAAGGACATACCCCATGCCCCGCACGGTGTGGATCAGCTTGCTGGGGAAGTCATCGTCAATCTTGATTCGCAGGCGCCGTATCGCGACTTCGATGACATTGGTATCGCTGTCGAAATTCATGTCCCAGACCTGGGAGGCGATCAGGGATTTGGGCAGTACTTCGCCCTGGCGACGCAGGAGCATTTCCAACAAGGCGAACTCCTTGGCGGTGAGGTCGATGCGCCTACCGCTGCGTTCGACGCGGCGGCGGATCAGGTCCAGGCGCAAGTCGGCCAGTTGCAGGCTGGTTTCCTGGGGCGTCGAGCTGCCCCGGCGCAACAGGCTTCGCACCCGCGCCAGCAATTCGGAAAAAGCGAAGGGTTTGACCAGGTAATCATCGGCACCCAGCTCCAGGCCATGCACCCGATCCTGGACCGCATCCCGTGCTGTGAGGAACAGCACCGGTGTATCCAGGCCGGCGCCACGTACGGCTTGCAGAATCTGCCAGCCATCGCGGCCGGGCAACATGACGTCGAGGATCAGTAACGCATATTCCCCGCTCAGGGCCAGTTGTTGGCCGGTGATGCCGTCGGCCACCAGGTCGGCATTGAACCCGGCTTCGCTCAGGCCCTGGCGCAGGTATTGGCCAGTCTTGGTTTGGTCTTCGACGATCAGCAATTTCATGGGCAGCTCAAGGCATGGTTTGAACGTGGGCGTTATACCGTGGCGGGCGGGGTCGTGGCGCAAGCTGACAAAGTTGTAATCAAGATGTCAGCCGACTGGCAGCTGCACACCGATAGAGTTCCCCACAAGCCGAATCTGATAGGAGTATGGACATGTTGATGGGAAACCGCTTGATCCTGGCCGCTTTTGCACTGGTGCTGAGTACGCCGACCTGGGCGTCGCCGGGCCATTTTGATTTCGGCCAGCCAGCACCGGCGGCCAAGGCCGGTCGTAGTATCGATGTGGTAATGGGGGACATGACGTTCGATCCCGCTGCGCTTGATATCAAGGCCGGGGAGACGGTTCGGTTCGTGCTGATCAATAAAGGGCAGTTGCTCCACGAATTCAATTTGGGCGACGCCGCGATGCACGTCGAGCATCAGCAGGAAATGCTCAAGATGCAACAGAGTGGGCAACTGATGCCGATGGCGATGAAGCCGGGGATGGATCATGCTGCCATGGGACACGGCCAGGCCGACATGCGCCACGACGACCCCAATAGTGTGCTGGTGGAGCCGGGCAAGACCGCCGAACTGACCTGGACATTCACCAAGGCCACGCGCCTGGAATTCGCCTGTAATGTCCCCGGCCATTACCAGGCCGGGATGAAGGGTGAGCTGACAGTCAGTCAGTAAGCACTCAAAGGCTGCGGCAAAGGCTGGTAGAATCGACTGATTCTTCAGTCAGGTTTCCGCCATGCATCCCGCAGCCGAACATTCGCCGCTGGGCAAATCCAGCGAATACATTGCCACGTACACGCCTTCACTGCTGTTTCCGATCCCGCGCACCGCGAAATGGGCGGAGCTGGGCCTTACGGCCGAGACCCTGCCGTACAAGGGCGTGGATTTCTGGAATTGCTTCGAACTGTCGTGGCTGTTGCCGTCCGGCAAGCCAGTGGTCGCCATTGGTGAATTCGCGATCCCGGCGGATTCGCCGAACATCATCGAATCCAAATCCTTCAAGCTGTACCTCAATTCCCTGAACCAGACCCCGTTCGCCGATATCGCGAGCCTGGAAGCGACCCTGCGCCAGGACTTGTCGACCGCCGCCGGCAAACCGGTGGGCGTGCGAATTCGCAGTCTCAAGGATGTGGAAAGCGAAGGCATCGTGGCGCTGCCGGGTACGTGCATCGACGATTTAGACATCAGCGTCGACTCTTACGCGCACCCACGCCCGGAACTGCTGCGCTGCGATGATTCGCGCATTGTCGAGGAAAGCCTGCACAGCCATCTGCTCAAGTCCAACTGCCCGGTGACCAGCCAGCCGGACTGGGGCAGCGTGGCGGTGCAATATCGGGGTGCGGCCCTGGACCATGCCAGTTTGCTGGCCTATATCGTCAGTTTCCGCCAGCATTCGGATTTCCATGAGCAGTGCGTGGAGCGGATCTTTCTCGACTTGCAACGCTTGCTAAAGCCGGAGAAGTTGACGGTATATGCGCGGTATGTGCGCCGTGGCGGGTTGGACATCAACCCGTATCGCAGTACTGAAACGGTGCAGTTGCCAAATCACCGTTTGGTCCGCCAATGAGTGTCTAATGTGGGAGCGAGCAAGGGATTGCATTTCAGATTGCCGACATTAAAAAGCCCCGCTATCGACAGCGGGGCTTTTCGCATCTGACGGGTTCAGATCCCCATATTGCCCAAGGCTTGCACGATATTGCGCAAGGTCCCGGCAAGGGTGGGGTGCTCCACTTCGAAGCGTTCGACAGCCAGGTTCACATTGTCGGCCAGGTTGTTGTCCGGTGTTTTGGTTTCCAGCTCAAGTTCAAATTCGATCTGTTTCATCAGCGCGTGCAGGTCTTCGCGCTCGACTTCGGAAAGTGGTGGATTCTGTTCCAATTGCTCGCGCAGGTTATTGAGCTGTTCTTGCAGTTCGCGGGCAGGCATTGGCGTACTCCCTTTATTGATAGGCACAGCCATGGACCGCGACGGCTGGTCAAAAGTCCATGGCTTGCCTTAAGAGTAATCCACCCTCACGCACCCTGCATGATCCCGGTCATGGCTTCTCGCCTTTGAGTCGACGCAGGCTGATATCCGCCAGGCAAGTGTCGAGTTCGCCCAGGTGATCGATGACCGAATGCACCCCGAGGCCGAACAATTGCACGGTGGCCTTGGCGCGCTTGGTTTCTCGCTCCTGTTGGCTCAGCGCTTGCCATTCATCTGGCGTCAGGCCACACAGCGAGCCGCAGGACGCCAGCCCGATCGTCCACAAACCGGCGTTGAGCCCCGACTGCAACAGCCTGGGTTCGCCACTGACCAACACGCAGCCGTCCAATTGCTGGACGTTCAGCGCCATCAAGGCCTGCCAGCAGGCATGCGGCGCCGGCCACGGATAATTTGTTGCTGGAAGTTGCGGCGGCTTGATCCACGTTGGCAACGAGGCTGCCAAGGTATGACTGACGGCGGGTGGCAACTCGTCGAGCCAGGCGCAGGGGATTTCCTGGTGCTGCAAGTGAAGCAAGCTTTCAACGGCGCCAGGCGTCGGCTGCGCGTGCTCGAGCGGCGCAGCCCCAGGCTGGCGAATGCGTGCCCCGAAATCCACCAGGCATCCACTCAGGCCAAACAGTACGGCGGTCAGGCTCGGAGCGGGGAGGGGCAGGGTTTCGGCGCGGGGCATGGGAACGTCCTTGAAATAACCGGCAGCCTAACGTGCATCAGTGACAGTCCAGTGACAGTGACATGAAGGCGCCCGCTCGCGGAAACGTCCTACGGCTCGCTTCTTTTTTCGGTGCTGCCTATCCAAGCGTTCCGCCTTATACTAACCACCTTACCGCCTGGGCTCGGCGCCCTTGCCTGATTAATCCAAGGAGTTCTCCCTTATGCGCTGGAGCCATCGTCTAGCTCAGCTGTGTTTATCTACCAGCGTCCTGCTGGTTCCGTTCGCTGCCCAGGCCGCCACGGAAGAAGACCCTTGGGAAAGCATCAACCGTCCGATCTTTACCTTTAACGACACTCTTGATACCTATGCGCTCAAGCCATTGGCCCAGGGTTATCAGTATGTGACGCCGCAATTTCTCGAAGACGGCATCCATAATATGTTCCGCAACATCGGTGACGTGGGCAACCTGGCCAACAACGTGCTACAGGCCAAGCCGGCCGCCGCCGGAGTCGACACGGCTCGCTTGATCTTCAACACCACCTTCGGCTTGCTGGGCTTCTTCGATGTGGGCACCAAAATGGGCTTGCAGCGTAGCGATGAAGATTTTGGCCAGACCCTGGGCTATTGGGGCGTAGGCAGCGGTCCGTATGTGATGCTGCCAGTGTTGGGTCCAAGCACCGTGCGTGACGCGCCGGCCAAGCTGGTCGATGACTACACGGCCCCGTATCGCTATATCGATAACGTTTCGGTGCGTAACTCAATTCGCGGCCTGAACGTCGTCGATACCCGCGCCAGCCTGCTGTCGGCCGAGAAGATGGTGAGCGGCGACAAGTATGTCTTTATCCGCAACGCCTACCTGCAAAACCGCGAGTTCAAGGTCAAGGATGGCCAGGTTGAAGACGATTTCTGATTTCGTCTCATAAATCTGGAAGGCGGCCCGAAAGGCCGCCTTCTGTGCTTTGGAGCGGGTTTGATCCTTCCATTGAGTTACGCTTCGCTCGGTTCTTATAACTCTCTGTACTTTGACAAATAAAGACGGCAAGCGGCTATCTGCCTGAGCTTGAAACGCCCCGCGGATGGGAGTACCGTCTGCGCCTTAGAAGGGCACCTCTGATGTAGCTGTGTGTAGGGCATAGGCCTGAAGCCGGTACGACAGAGAGGCTAGAAAGCGAATCCAGTAGTGCGTGCCAGGCCAATTGCCTCAGCCCGCTACGCCAACCTAATTCTGGCGCCGTTTGCCCACATGCCAAAAACCAGTGCCACGCTGCTGATAATCGATGATGACGAAGTGGTGCGAGCCAGCCTCGCGGCCTACTTGGAAGACAGTGGTTTCAGCGTCCTGCAGGCCAGCAATGGCCAACAGGGTCTTCAGGTATTCGAGCAAGACAAGCCCGACCTGGTCATCTGCGACCTGCGCATGCCGCAGATGGGCGGACTCGAACTCATTCGCCAGGTCACCGAGATCTCCTCGCAGACCCCGGTGATCGTGGTTTCGGGCGCGGGCGTGATGAACGACGCGGTCGAGGCGTTGCGCCTGGGTGCGGCGGATTACCTGATCAAGCCCCTGGAAGACCTGGCTGTGCTCGAGCACTCGGTGCGCCGGGCCTTGGACCGTTCGCGCCTGTTGGTGGAAAACCAGCGTTATCGCGAAAAGCTCGAAACCGCCAACCGCGAACTGGAAGCCAGCCTGAACCTGTTGCAGGAAGACCAGAACGCCGGGCGCCAGGTGCAGATGAACATGCTGCCGGTCAGCCCCTGGACTGTCGACGGTTTCCGTTTTGCCCACCAGATCATCCCGTCGTTGTACCTGTCGGGAGACTTCGTGGACTATTTCCGGGTCGACGAGCGACGAGTTGCGTTCTACTTGGCCGACGTTTCCGGTCATGGCGCTTCCTCGGCGTTCGTGACGGTGTTGTTGAAGTTCATGACCACGCGCCTGCTGTTCGAATCCAAGCGCAATGGCACATTGCCGGAGTTCAAGCCATCAGAAGTCCTTGGGCATATCAACCGAGGCCTGATCAGTTGTAAGCTGGGCAAACACGTCACAATGGTCGGTGGAGTCATCGACGAGGAGACGGGTTTGTTGACCTATAGCATCGGCGGTCACCTGCCGTTGCCTGTGTTGTACACGCCAGACAGTGTTCGTTACCTGGAAGGGCGTGGTTTGCCAGTGGGCCTGTTCAACGAGGCCACCTATGAAGACCACGTGCTGGAACTGCCTCCGACATTCAGTTTGACGCTGATGTCTGATGGCATTTTGGACCTTTTGACGGAACCTACACTCAAAGAGAAAGAAGCGGCCTTGCCTGAACGGGTGAGCGCAGCGGGCGGCAGCCTGGAAGGCTTGCGTCAAGTGTTTGGATTAGCCACGCTCGGGGAGATGCCGGATGATATCGCCCTGTTAGTGTTGAGCAGGAACCTTTGATGAGTACTGGTAGAATCCAGTTCGCCGAGCAGGACGGCACCTTTGTCCTGAAGTTTGTCGGTGAAGTGCGCCTGACCCTGTGTTCGGCGTTGGATGCGACTATTGAGCGGATCTTCACAGCGCTGAATTTCAACGCCATCGTGATTGACCTGACCGAAACCCGTAGCATCGACAGCACTACGTTGGGCCTGCTGGCCAAGCTGTCGATCCTGTCGCGGCAGAAGGTCGGCTTGCTGCCGACCGTCGTCACCACCCACAACGACATTACCCGGCTGCTGCAGTCCATGGGCTTCGATCAGGTGTTCAACATCGTCGGCGATCCCGTGCCATGCCCTGAATGCCTGGACGACCTGCCTGACCAGGACCAGTCTGAAGAAGAAGTGCGGATCAAGGTGCTTGAAGCCCACAAGATCCTCATGGGGCTCAATGACTCCAATCGTGAAGCGTTTCATGACTTGGTGAATGCGCTGGAGCGGCCTTGAGCCTTGGGCTTTATGTAGGCTGCACCGGCCTCATCGCGAGCAAGCTCGCTATAGCGTTTGGCGAGCCGCCACATCGCTTAAGCCAAACCGCATAAAAAAAAGGGCGAACCCACCAAGGTTCGCCCTTTTCACATCCGTGAATCAGCTCAAAGCTTGGCTTGCAGCAACGCCTCCAGCTTCTCCTGGTCCCGGGCAAACTGACGAATACCTTCGGCCAGTTTCTCAGTCGCCATGGCGTCCTCGTTGGACAACCAGCGGAACTGCGCTTCATTGAGGTTCAAGCGTGCTTCCCCAGCTTGCCCTGGCGCCAGCTTGCGCTCCAGCTTGCCTTCGTCTGCGGCCAGTTTCTCCAGCAGTTCCGGGCTGACGGTCAAGCGGTCGCAGCCGGCCAGTTGTTCGATCTGGTTGAGGTTGCGGAAACTCGCACCCATGACCACGGTCTTGTAGTCATTGGCCTTGTAGTAGTTGTAGATGCGCGTTACCGACTGCACGCCCGGGTCATCGGCACCGGTGTAGTCGTTGCCATTGGCCTTTTTGTACCAGTCGTAGATTCGGCCCACGAACGGCGAAATCAGGAACACCCCGGCGTCGGCACAGGCCGCGGCCTGGGCGAAGGAGAACAGCAGGGTCAGGTTGCACTGGATGCCTTCACGCTCCAGCTTCTCGGCGGCGCGAATACCTTCCCAAGTGGAAGCAATCTTGATCAGCACGCGATCACGGCCAACGCCGGCCTTTTCGTACAGATCGATCAGACGATGCGCACGCTTCAACATGGCTTCGGTATCGAACGACAGGCGCGCATCCACTTCAGTGGAAATACGTCCCGGAATGACCTTCAGGATCTCTTGTCCAACCGCCACGCCGAAACGGTCGCTGGCCAAGCCTACATCACCCTTGCAGTCCGCGACGCAGGCGTTCAGCAGCTCGGCATAGCCTTGGATGGCCGAAGCCTTGAGCAGCAGGGAAGGGTTGGTGGTGGCATCCACGGGTTTAACGCGGGCGATGGCTTCGAAGTCGCCGGTATCGGCCACTACGGTAGTGAATTTTTTGAGTTGTTCCAGCTTGGAAGTCATGGGCGTGCTCTGTCCTATGGGTCTGTTGACATTACCCGAGGGCCGGCAGCCACTCAAGGGTGTGAAGAGGTATCAACGGCCCCGGCGGCAACAACCTGAAAACGGCTGTTTGAAAGGCCGGAGCGGGTATCGGTAAATACGATGCCAAAACCGGCCGCAGGTTCAAAGCAACTGACAGTCAGCGCCCTTCCAGCAACTGCCCCGCCTGATCCAGCAACGCCAACGGGTCCTTGGTCTTGTGAATATCCACCGACAACAACTGCCGAAACCGCCGTGCTCCCGGAAAACCGGTGCCCAGGCCGAGTACGTGACGGGTGATGTGATGCATCGCGCCCCCGGCGGCCAGATGATTGGCGATATAAGGCCGCAACTGCGCCAGGGCTTCGGCCCGCGTAATGATCGGCGCATTGCTGCCAAACAGTTGTTGATCCACCTCGGCCAGCAGATACGGATTGTGATATGCCTCGCGGCCCAACATCACGCCATCGAAGGTCTGCAAATGCTCATGGCACGCCTCCAGCGTCTTGATCCCGCCGTTGAGCACGATCTCCAACTCCGGAAAATCCGCCTTCAACCGCGCGGCCACGTCATAACGCAGCGGCGGGATGTCCCGATTTTCCTTCGGCGACAACCCCTCCAGAATCGCAATCCGCGCATGCACGGTAAAACTCGTGCACCCGGCCTCACGCACCGTTCCGACAAACTCACACAACTGCTCGTAACTGTCGCGCCCATTGATCCCGATCCGATGCTTGACCGTCACCGGAATCGACACCGCGTCACGCATGGCCTTCACACAATCGGCCACCAACCCCGGATGCCCCATCAGACACGCGCCGATCATGTTGTTCTGCACCCGGTCGCTGGGGCAGCCGACGTTGAGATTGACCTCGTCGTAGCCGTGCTCCTGGGCCATACGGGCGCAGGCGGCCAGGTCAGCGGGAACACTGCCGCCCAGTTGCAGGGCCAGCGGGTGTTCAGACTCGTGGTGGCGCAGGAAGCGTTCGTGGTCACCGTTGAGCAAGGCGCCGGTGGTGACCATTTCGGTGTAGAGCAGGGCGTTTTTGGAGAGGATGCGTAGGAAGAAACGGCAATGGGCGTCGGTCCAATCCATCATCGGCGCGACGGAGAAGCGTCGAGAGATGGGCTGAGGTGGAATTTTTTGTAGAGGCATGGGAGATCTGGGATGCAAATTGCGGAGGGGGCACAGTTTATCAGGTATGGGATAGAGTGAACGCGACTGATCTCGCGTTGGGGGGCAAAATAACAAACTGGGCCTTACGTCACTGGCTCATGCTTAAGCTAATAATGGTTTCGGTTTGAATTTCTACCAGGCTTAACGCACCATCAGAAAATGAGCAGCCGGTGTCGATATAGACAACATTGCCCAAGTGTATAACACCGGGTACTGAAGAGTGCCCTACATAGAGCCGGTCTATTCCTTTAATGGAAGTGTGATCTTGTTGCTCGATCTTCTCTCTTGCATACAGCGCAGTTTTCAAGGCTTGCCGCTGATGTTGCTCTCCAAAACTTCCAGTGATAGCGTCCTTGGCTTCCTGCCATCCATCGTTACTCCTGATGACAGGGGCTTCGGCATGGACTATTCCGATTGTTTGATCGCTTGATAAATTGATTTCAATGATCAGTGGGAGTGCTTGCAAGGCTTTCAAGAGTTCATGTTGGACGGGGGGTTGTAGCTCGTAGAGCCAGGCGCCACCGTTTCGGATATGTCGGGGTATGTCCCCTTGGCCGGAGATACAGTCAATAAGCATCTGCTCATGATTGCCACGCACGGCATGGAACCACGGCTTCTCGAGCCAGTTCAATACATCTATGGAGTCGGGGCCGCGGTCGATGAGGTCTCCCACGGAAAAAATACGATCCAGCTCAGTGTCGAAGTCTAGTTTGTCTAAGGCCGTTGTTAGAAGTTTGAAATGTCCATGAATGTCGCCCACTACAAAGTCGCGACCTTTTTTGTTGGGTGGGAAAGATCTCGTTCTGTACATTTTCAGTGCTTCAGCAGATGTTGATTGGCGGTGACTGTATCACTTGGCGAAATAAACAGTAAGCCGCTGAGCGGGGGGAATAACGTCGTACGGTCAAGCTTGAATCACCTGCCCAATACACTTCTCAAAAACCTGCTCCATAGGCTCCATGACGCCGTTATAAGCCGCGATATTGGCGTAGATCCACTCGTCCTTCTCAATCCCCCACCAACTGATTTCAAACCCGGCATTCATGATGAGGTGTTCAAACAGGATGCGTTGCGCACGGCCATTGCCTTCGCGGAAGGGGTGTACGACGTTGATGTCGGAATAGGCCTCTGCCACAGCAGCTATCAGCTCAGCTCGCTCCATGCCCTCGAACCAGTTTGCCGCAGCCATGACCATGAAGATCTTGCTGGCTTCTTTCTCCATGTATTCGGGTTGGCAAAAGCGGGTGGCTTGTTTGGACATGCCGACGGTGCGCAGTTCTCCGGCCCATTCGAACAGGTCAGAAAAGAGGATTCGATGAATGTTTTGAAGGTAGGCCAGGCTGTAGGGAGGAGGGCTGAATTCGACGTTGTCCGCTGCAATGGCCGAGAGCTGTTGTTCGGCTTCGCTCAGGGTCGGTTCGTCACGGATATCGAGTTTGTTGCGAAGGACGGTGGAGCCGGGATAGCAATAAGCGTCTTCACCGACTCCATATTTGTCAGCCATCAGGTTCTGGTCTGGGTGAAGGCCTTCAAGACCTCTTCACGCGTTGGCATTTTGCGTTCGCCGTCCGCAAGGGTCGTTTTGAAACCTTCCAGACGGAGGCTAGCCGCGTAGTTGGATCTACGCGTCCTGGCGGCATAGGCCTTTTTGGTTTCAAGGCTGACATTGCCCATGGGCTGGACCTCAAATCGCGCTGGTGGGCGGATTATAGCCGATCCTGTTGGCATGGCCTACGTCGCGCCTGGACGAATCAAGTTTGACTGTGCGGGGCTGCTTTCGGGCTGACTATTCCAGATTGTGAGCAGTCTTTGATAGCAGGCCTCGGCGCAGTAGATGGTTGATGACGGTTTGATATCCAGTGCCGGCACTTTCGGCGTACTCGCAAGCGGCCTTGATCACTTCATCATCAAGCATGATGGTTATGTGGGTTTTTCCTTCGCTGCTCGTAACGGGACCCCGCTTGGCCGTGCTGAAGTCGTATTCTTCTCTCATAAGCTATCCTTGGGTATTGCGCAGTTCATTTTTAAAGCTATTCGTGCGCCCATGGCTGCGCTTCACCGTACGATAGAATCTTTGATGATGCCAAAGCGTTGAGCACTCATTCGTTTCGAGATTTGTCCTTGTCACCCCTAGCTGCGCAGCTCAATCCATCTCCGGACACCCCATCGGAAATTTCCCTCAAACTGCGTCGCTCCCCGCTGACTATCCACCCAATTACCCCGTGAGCTAAGTTTTCTCCGTCGCTGCAAATTCAGCGAGAGGGTGTGGAAGCCCTCACGAAAACCTAGCGCGTTGCACCGCTAAATTAAAAAGCAGACGCTTTTCCTAGGTCTGCTGTTAAATTACGGCGGCTGTACGCGGGGCGCCTTCGGGTGCGCCGGGTCCTAGGTTCTCGGTCTTCCACACCCGCGTACAGCTGCCACCCACCAGGTGGAAGTGGTGAAGGCAGTTCCTTTACATAACCTAGGTACAAGCCAATGAAAAAGCTCACCCCCAACCCTCCGAAAACCACTGCCAATCCAAGGTGGCTTTCGTCTAGCGTCACCCAAGAATATCTCCTGCCAAATATCCGAATCTCGATCCCGGATTCGCTCCCTTTGCCAGCGGCATCCCAATCCGCCACTGACCTACCATCCCCGCAGGAGTAACCCCTCATGTCTCGCTACATGCCCATCACCGGTATCGAAAACAATTTCCACGCGCTCCTGATCGACACGGAAGCGCCGCTGGACGTGCTGCACGACACCGCCGCTTACCGCATCGCCGCCGTCACCCAGTTACTGGAAAACCTCGCCATGCGTTCCGACATCAGTACGGACGCGGTGGTACTCCATGATTTCGCCCAAGTGCTAGCGATCCCTCTGCGCGATGGGTGTGATTTGCTGGATGTGATTGGGCGGCGATTGCAGGCGCAGGTTCTGGCGTTGTAATGAAAGTGGGCGACCTCACGAGGTCGCCTGCATTGCCTTGCTCATCATCGTGTGCAGCCTGGAACCCCGTGGGAGCGAGCCTGCTCGCGATAGCGGTGGGTCAGTTGATGGAGATGTTGGATGTGCTGCCGCTATCGCGAGCAAGCTCGCTCCCACAGTTTTTCCGAGTTGTTCATAGATATTACGTTCACATCAAATCCCCTGTGGGAGCGAGCTTGCTCGCGATAGCGGTGGGTCAGTTGATGAAAATGTCGGATGTGCTGCCATCATCGCGAGCAGGCTCGCTCCCACAGCTTAGTCAACGTTTCGATGGGTTTGCTTATATCCTCCCAGGGGGGATAGGATGGCGGCGTTAATTCACCGAAATCCAGGGCTCAAGTCATGAGTGCGCACGACCACGAACATCCCCACCAAAGCCATGCTGCGATCATCAAGCGTCTCAAGCGCGCGGACGGCCATTTGCGCAGCATTATCACGATGATTGAAGAGGGGCGTGAGTGCGTGGATATCGCCCAGCAGTTGCATGCGGTGGAAAAAGCGGTGTGCCAGGCCAAGCGCACATTGATCCAGGATCACATCGATCACTGTCTGGAGGACACTGTTTCGTCGATGAATAAAGGCGAGCGCGCGCCCCTGGAAGCTTTCAAACAAATCACCAAGTACCTCTAGGCCCGGCATGCCCAATTTTGCTGAATTGCTGCAACAGGGGGGCGCTCACGCCTGGCTGTATTTTCCCAGCGCTATCTTGCTGGGCGCCTTGCATGGCCTGGAGCCTGGCCATTCAAAAACCATGATGGCGGCGTTTATCGTGGCCATCCGTGGCTCGGTAAAACAAGCGGTTTTGCTGGGCTTGGCAGCTACGCTTTCCCACACGGCCGTGGTGTGGCTGGTCGCCATCGGTGGCATGTACCTCGGCCAAGGGTTGGATGCCAAGACCACCGAACCCTATTTCCAACTGGCATCTTCCGGGCTGATCATCGCAATCGCGCTGTGGATGTTGTGGCGTACCTGGCGTGGCGAGCAGGTGTTCAAGTCCGAGCATCGCCATGACCATGACCATCACGAGCATCACGAGCATCACGAGCATCACGAGCATCACGAGCATCACGAGCATCACGACCATCACGAGCAGCAAGACCTGGCGCCGTCCCTCGATGGCTATCAGGATGCCCATGAAAGGGCGCACGCCAACGATATCCGTAAGCGCTTCACCAATCGGGAGGTCACCACGGGCCAGATCGTCGTGTTCGGCCTGACAGGCGGTTTGATTCCTTGCCCGGCGGCCATTACCGTCTTGCTGCTGTGCCTTCAGGTCAAGGAGGTCGCGCTGGGCGGCATGCTGGTGCTGAGCTTCAGTATCGGCTTGGCAATCACCCTCGTGACCGTGGGCGCTGCTGCGGCCATAGGGGCAAGGCAGGCCTCCAACCGCTGGCCTTGGTTGAGCAGTGTTGCGCGGCGCGCACCTTACCTGTCCAGCGTGTTGATCATAGGTGTTGGTTTGTACGTCGGTATCCACGGCTGGAACGGTTTGAACGCGTAGCCTGAGCGCAGATCGTTCATCCGTTGGTTCCCTCTGGCGCCGCAGACGCACTGCCAGGTCGATGGAGTGAAGCTCCCTCCAAGGTCTTCCAAAGCTTGCGCATCGTAAGATTGCGATTGGCAATTGCACAATACGAGCGAATCTCCAGCCGCGTGCTCCATTCCTCGCCGCCGGCCCGGACCAGCAACCCTCGCTCCAGTTCATCGGCTACCGCGCTCTGCGGCAACCAGGCCACGCCGTAGCCTTCGATCGCCATGCGCATCAGCAGCATCGCCATGTCGGCTTCATAGCAGCGTTCCAATGCGGTTGATGCCGGGCCGTTCTTGATGACGATATCCGCCACGCGCCCCAGGAATGTCGTGGCGGTGTAGGCCAGGTAAGGGACTGGTTTACCGGGGCGACCCGGTAAGGGAAACAGCGGTTGGCCTTTCGGGTTGGGGGCACACAGAGGGATGAACGCGTCGTGGCCGAGGGTCAGGCTGCCGAAGCGCTCGGCGTCCAACAGGATGGGCGCCAGCGGATGGTGGTAGACCATCATCAAATCGCAACTGCCTTCCTCCAGCGCGATGACGGCGTCATGGATATTGGCGGCGACCACCCGAGCATTGAACTGCTCAGTGTTTTGTTGGAACTGCGAAAGCCATTTCGGCAGGAAGGTCATCGAGAGGCTGTGACCTGCGGTGATCTGGATGGAGCGTCCCGGCATCCGCTCTACGTCACGCAGCGTCGAACGCAACCTCAGTAAGCCGGCGAGCGCTTCTCTGCTTTCGTCGCAGAAGGTGATGCCTGCGGCCGTGAGCTGGACAGGGTAGGTACCACGGTCCACCAGCTTGACCCCCACCCATTCCTCAAGGCACTGGATTCGCCGCGACAAGGCCGATTGAGTCACGCAGCGGACTTCGGCGGCGCGGGAGAAATTTTTCCATTCGGCGATCGCCAGAAGATCGTCCAACCATTTGAGTTGCATATCGGGATCTCCCGCAATGAGTGCGTCATTTTATGTCGCAACTCCCAGGCCTGGCGCGGCTTTTCGCTAACTATTCCAAAAGCGCATGGGGCTAGGAGGATTACTCATCGTCTCCCCGGATCCGCTCCTTAGAATCCTTACCGTAGTACCCATGCCGCCAAGAGTATCGGTACATCCACTTGATCCCTGCCAAGTAAAAAAATCCAATAACTACTTGAGGACAGCACCGTGAAGAAGAATAAGCTCCCACGTCGAATTGCAATGGGCATCGCCCTCGGCGTGCTGGTGGGTTGGGCGTGTCACCATTTCGCAGGGAGCGAACAAAGTGCCAAAGAGATAGCGGGTTACTTCTCGATGGTCACCGATATTTTCCTGCGCATGATCAAAATGATCATCGCACCGCTGGTTTTTGCGACGCTGGTCGGTGGTATCGCCAGCATGGGCAATTCACGTTCCGTCGGCAGGATTGGCGCACGGGCGATGGCCTGGTTCGTCACCGCTTCACTCGTGTCGCTGCTGATCGGGATGGGCCTGGTCAACCTGTTTCAACCCGGTGCCGGGCTGAACATGGATGTGGCCCAGCATGCAACGGCTGCGGTGCCAGTCAATACCGGCGATTTCAGTCTCAAGGCGTTCATTGGCCATGTGTTTCCGCGCAGCATTGCCGAAGCGATGGCCAACAACGAGATCCTGCAGATCGTGGTGTTTTCGCTGTTCTTCGGCTTTGCGCTGGCCGGCGTCAAACGTGCGGGCTACACCCGGATTACAGACTCCATCGAGGAGCTGGCCAAGGTGATGTTCAAGATCACCGACTACGTCATGGCCTTCGCGCCGATTGGGGTTTTCGCCGCTATCGCCTCGGCCATTACCACTCAGGGGCTTGGCTTGCTCGTCGATTACGGCAAGCTGATTGCCGAGTTCTACTTGGGGATTCTGATTCTCTGGGCGCTGCTGTTCGGCGCCGGATACCTGTTTCTTGGTCGCTCCGTTTTTCACCTTGGCAAGCTCATTCGTGAGCCGATCCTCCTGGCGTTTTCCACCGCCAGCAGCGAGTCCGCCTACCCGAAAACCATCGAAGCGCTTGAGAAGTTTGGCGCACCCAAACGTGTGTCCAGCTTCGTCTTGCCCCTGGGGTATTCGTTCAACCTGGACGGCTCCATGATGTACCAGGCGTTCGCCATCCTGTTCATAGCCCAGGCCTACAACATTGACCTGAGTTTCACCCAGCAACTGCTGATTCTTCTGACGCTGATGATCACCAGCAAGGGTATGGCCGGTGTCGCACGCGCTTCGGTCGTCGTGGTCGCCGCCACGCTGCCGATGTTCAATCTTCCCGAGGCGGGACTGTTGCTGATCATCGGCATCGACCAGTTCCTCGACATGGCCCGCACGGCCACCAACGTAGTGGGCAACAGCATCGCGACGGCGGTGGTCGCCAAGTCCGAGCCTCTTGAAGAAGCCGCTGAAGACGAGGGCGCGCGTTCCCCCGTGCGGTCCCGATCTGAACCGGTTCCGGCTGTTTGAGGAGAGGGTCATGAAGGTTAAAGCGAAGTGGAGCCAGCAAGCCTCTGTCGCCCGCAAGCTGGGCATCGTCGGTGGGCTTGGGTCGCTGGCCGGGGGCGATCTGTTCTACAAGTTGGTCAAGTCCCGGGCGGTGCTCGAGGATCAAGGCCGCTACCACTTTTTGTTCGAGCAGCACCCGTTCAAGGATGTGCTGTTACCCTTGGACCAGGGTGCGAGCATGACCTCGCGCAAGTTCTATGTGTTCCAGGTGTGCAAGTCGTTCGAGGAAAGTGGTTTCGATGCGGTGATGCTCCCGTGCTTCGCCAGCCAGACTTTCCGCGCGGAAATAGAAGAGGAACTGGGCATTCCCGTGTTGGACATGATGGCTGCCTTGGCCCGGCACGTCAGCCATACAGTGCCACCCCAGACGACCCTGGGCGTCATCGCCTCTGACTTCGTGCGTCATTGCGGATTGTTCGAGCGACATTTTGGGAAAGACTTCCAGATTGTCTACCCCGACGCAGAAGCTCAAGCAGGGTTGATGGACGCCATGTACGGCCTCAATGGCATCAAGGACGGTCACCTCGAAGGCGTACCGTTTGAAGCGGTCTACCAGGCGTGCCTCTCGTTGCAAGCCCAGGGCGCAACGGTGATCCTGCCTGGCATGACTGAGCTTTCGCTGGTGTGTGCCGACTTGCAGCGCCGTGGGATTGCGGTGCTGGACATCAACGAGATCTACGCGGATTTCGCGACGTTGGATCAGCAGCAACCCAGGCGGCCGCCGTTCAAATTGGGCATCGTCGGCGGCGTCGGGCCTGCCGCTACGGTGGATTTCATGGCCAAGGTGGTGGCCAATACACCGGCGGGAAAGGATCAGGACCACATCAAGATGGTGGTCGAGCAGAATCCGCAGATTCCAGACCGGACGGCGAACCTGCTGCGCGATGAAGCCGACCCGACCATGGCCATGTACGCCACCTGCAAACGTCTCGAAAGTGCGGGTGCCAATGCCATCGCGATCCCTTGCAATACCGCCCATGCTTTTGTCGAGCGCATCCAGGCACACCTGAGGGTACCTATCGTCAATATGCTGACCGAGACGGTGGAGTGGGTCGTGCACCAGTACGGTTCGGGCAAGGCCATTGGTCTGTTGGCGACCTCCGGTACCGTGCAAAGCCAGGTCTATCACCAGGCGGCACGCCGCGCCGGGCTGCAAATCCTTACGCCGGGTGTCGATTATCAGGCGATGGTCATGGACGCCATCTACGGGCCGCGGGGGATCAAGGCCGGGTTTACGCAAGGGCTCTGCAGGGAACAGCTGCTGCTGGCGGCCGAGCACCTGTGTGAACTGGGGGCGGGGGTGTTGGTCCTCGGGTGCACGGAGCTGCCCCTGGTGCTCGAGCATTGCGAGGCGTTCGACCTCAATGGGCACACCGTGGCGCTTGTCGATCCGACGATGATCCTGGCGTTGAAGTGTGTCGGGTTGGCGGAAAAGACCGATAAGCCGATGGGTATTTAAACCCGTGGCGAGGGAGCTTGCTCCCACTGGGCTGCGCAACAGACCCATTTCATGAGTACTGCGCACTCAAGCGGGGGCACGCTCCCTCGCCACATTACAGTCCAAAAACTGAATCAAACCACCATGGCTCAAACCACCTCGTTGCCACTGACCGGGCTGCGCAACGCCGCAATATTCCGCTTGGGCGGTACGCCAAACAGGCGGGCATATTCGCGACTGAACTGCGAGGGGCTTTCATAGCCCACTTTGAAGGCCGCACTTGCCACGTCCATATGCTCGTTGAGCATCAGGCGTTTCGCTTCGTTCAGCCGAAGCCACTTCTGGTATTGCAGCGGGCTCATCGCGGTGAGTTGGCGGAAGTGATGGTGAAACGTAGCGGCGCTCATTTGCACCCGTGCCGCGAGGTCGTCAACGCGGATTGGCGCGGTGTAGTTCAGTTTCAGCCAGTCGATGGCTTTGGCGATCCGATAACCCTGGCTGTCCACGGAGGCGATCTGTCGTAGGCGGGTGGCCTGGTCGCTCATCAACAGCCGGTAGTGAATCTCGCGTTGGATCAACGGCGCCAGTATGGGAATCGCTTCGGGTTCATCCAGCAACCCCAGCAGGCGCGTGAATGGCGCCAGCAGGTCGGGCGTCGCGGTACCGATTCCTGCACCGAGTCCGGCAACCCGATCCCGAAGCGGCGGCATGCCGCCCTGGGCAATCAGGTCGGCCACCATCCGCAAGTCGAGCTTCATGACCAGGCCCAGGCAGGGCTGTTCCAGGCTTGCCACCATCACTTCGGAGTTGGCGGGGATATCCAGCGAGGTCATGAGGAACCGCCCGGTATCGTATCCGTAGGCCTTGCCCCCTACCCATACCTGCTTCACGCCTTGGGCCACGAGCACAATGCTCGGTTCGATCATGCAAATGACGGGCGCCGCCGGGGCTTCACGACGGAAGAAGCTGAGTCCGGCAATCGGCATTTCAAAGTCGCCCGTCTGCGTGGTCCGGGCGCCAATGATATCGGCGAGCGTCTCTTGCAGGGATCTGCGTTGGTTTGTCATGGCGGGTTCGATGTCATCTGCGGTTAAGAGCTATAGGCAGAACATTAACTCGCCAAGCGAAGCGTTGCCTACGCGAAATGGGTTAACTCATAGGATTGGGCAAGAAATCCAGTGCAATGCGCTACCTGCGATCCGGCCTGAGCCTTGAAAATGCAATCCAACCTGATTCAGGAGGGCGTTACTTGATACCTGTTCGAGTCTGCGCGGGCGACAACCCCCTCGAACCACTTCCAACAGAAGGACTATCCAGTGAAAAGAATGCTGCTGGCCCTCGGGCTGCTTATCGCCTCTTTCTCAACCATGGGAGCTGACATGTCGAACGGCGCTGACAACTTCTACAAAAGCGACAAGGTGACGGTGGAAAAGGTCACCTTCAAGAATCAATACGGGATGAAGGTGGCGGGCAACCTGTTTATCCCAAAGGGCCTGGACCCGAAGGCGAAGAGCGCCGCCATTATCGTGGGTCATCCGATGGGCGCGGTGAAGGAGCAGAGTTCCAACCTGTACGCGACGAAAATGGCCGAGCAGGGTTTTGTTACGCTCTCCCTGGACTTGTCCTTCTGGGGGGAGAGTGAGGGCACGCCGCGTAACGCCGTGTTGCCGGATATGTACGCGGAGGATTACAGCGCGGCTGTGGACTTCCTCGGCACTCGGCCATTCGTGGACCGTGAGCGCATCGGCATCATCGGTATCTGCGGCAGTGGCGCCTTTGTCATCAGTGCCGCCAAGATCGACCCGCGGCTCAAGGCAATCGCGACGGTCAGCATGTACAACCATGGCGACTTGTATCGTAAAGGCTTGGGCAATTCGGCGACGGCGCAGCAGAAGAAGCAGTTCCTCGCCACGGCAGCCGAACAACGTTATGCGGAATTCATCGGTGGCCAAACCCAATACACCGCAGGCTCGCCGATGAAGCTGACCGGTAACGCGATTGGCGACGAGTTCTTTGATTTTTACCGGACTCCACGTGGCCAAGTCATTCCTGCCGGTGCTTCGCCGCAGACGATCACCATGCCGACGCTGAGCAGCAACGTGAAGTTCATGAACTTCTACCCGTTCGATGACATTGAAACCATCTCACCCCGTCCGCTGCTGTTCATTACCGGCTCCGAGGCTCATTCGCGTGAGTACAGTGAGGATGCCTACAAGCGGGCCGCACAACCCAAGGAGCTGTTGATCATCCCGGGTGCCAATCATGTGGACCTTTACGACCGAGTCAACCTGATCCCTTTCGCCAAGTTGACCGAGTTCTTCCGCAACAACCTGAAGTAAACCCGTGATGACGCCGTCGCTCGGCGTTGCTTTCTGCGGCATCGACATCGGTGCCGCAGCTCTTTGCTTTGGGCCTTGAATGGCCCGACTTTCATGTACATCAAGAAACCCAAGGTTTATATCCCATGACCGAAAGCTCATTGCCGAAATCCCCGAACCAAGCCGCTTGGGGCGCGGTGCTCGCCATGTCGCTTGCCGCATTCGCCCTCGTTGCATCGGAGTTCATGCCGGTCAGCCTGCTGACGCCGGTCGCGGCCGCTTTGCACGTCAGCGAAGGGCAGGCCGGCCAAGGCATTGCCGTCTCCGGCGCCTTTGCCCTGATCACCAGTCTGTTCATTGCTTCGCTTGCCGCCCGGGTTGACCGTAAGTGGCTGCTCTCAGGATTGACCCTGTTGATGATTGTTTCTGCAACGGTGGTCGCACTGGCACCCAACTACGCGACATTCATGGTGGCGCGCGCGTTGATCGGTGTTGCGATTGGTGGCTTCTGGTCGCTGTCGGCGGCCACGGCCATGCGGCTGGTGCCGCACGACCAAGTCCCGCGCGCATTGGCCATCGTCAATGGCGGCAACGCCTTGGCGACCGTGATCGCTGCGCCGTTGGGCAGCCTCTTGGGGTCGATCATCGGTTGGCGTGGCGCGTTCTTTTGCATCGTGCCTGTTGCGGCGGTGGCGTTGGTCTGGCTGCTGTTACGCCTGCCCTCCATGCATTCGCAGGCGAACAAAGGCAGTGCCAACGTCTTCACGCTGATGACCCGGGCACCGGTCGCGCTGGGCATGCTGGCTGTCAGCACGTTCTTCATGGGCCAGTTCATGCTGTTCACGTATCTGCGACCGTTCCTTGAGACAGTGACGCAGGCGAGCGTGTCCATGATTTCCGCCATGTTGCTGGTGATCGGAGTGGCAGGTTTGCTGGGGACCTTCCTGATTGGCGCATTCCTGAAAAACGCTTTGCATCGGACGCTCGTCGTCATCCCGCTGTTGATGGCGGCCATCGCCATTGCCTTGGTGTGGTTCGGCGGATCAGCGACGATCACGACCCTGCTGCTCGGCCTCTGGGGACTGGTGGCCACGGCTGCCCCCGTAGGCTGGTGGACCTGGCTGGCGCGAACGCTGCCGGACAATGCCGAAGCCGGGGGCGGATTGATGGTGGCGATCGTCCAGCTCGCCATCGCGGCGGGGGCAACGGTGGGCGGCATTCTGTTTGACCTGAGCGGCTATCAAGCGACCTTCGAAACCAGCGCGGCCGTGCTGTGCGTTGCTGGCGGTTTTTCTATGCTGGCTGCGCGCGTGGCACTTCGAGACTCTTCAGCGACTTCGAGCTCAGTCGCATGCAGCACGGCCGGCTGACAAACCGCTTCAACGGGCGCTGTCGATGATCGCGCCGCCGTCTGGCGTCAGGCTGTAGCCGGTCAGGAACTGAGCGTCTTTGGACGCGAGGAACAGCACGACGGGGGCAACGTCTTCTTCCGGTGAACCGAAGCGGGCGAGGGCGTTGGTCGGCGCTGGCACGTCAACCGTGTCACCCCATGTGTGGGCCAGGGGCAGCAGATTGTTCACCGTGATCTTGTCGGCGGCCCACTCGCGGGCGGCGGTTCGGGTCAGGGCGCGCACGGCTTCCTTGGCCATGTTGTAGGGACCATAGCCGTTCAGGCCGATGACACCGGCCATCGAGCCGAAGTTGATGACACGACCTTCGGTGCTGGCCTTTAGGTATGGATAGCAGGCTTGCATGGTTCTCAGGTAGGCGATGGGGCCCATCTCAAAGTTGCGCTGCAGTTGCTCCACCGAAAGATCGATGATGGAGGAGAACGGTGCGGTGGGATCGAACGCGTTGTTGATCAGGATATCGATCCCGCCAAAGGCCGCTACGACCTCGTTCACCGCCGCCTCGATCTGATCGGCGTTGCCGATGTCACAGACGACACCGAGGGCGGTGCCCCCAGCGGCTTCAATGTCGGCGACCACGCTGTTGACGTTTGCCGGTGTCAGTGAAAGTACGGCCACCTTCGCACCTTCTGCTGCGAACAGTTTCGCGGTGGCGCGACCGATGCCGCGACCGGCACCTGTGACAATGGCAACTTTTCCTGTGAGTCGGTTCATGTTGATCCCCATCGGTTGTGAATGACCGGGGCGAGAGTGTCGCCTAACATGAAAGCCCGCAAGAAGGATGAAAAAGTGACGGTTAGTATGGAAAACCAGACTAGTGAAGGTGCCGAGGTCAACATGCACGAGGAAATGCGCCGTGCATTTGCGTTGCTCTCGGGCAAGTGGAAGCTGGAAATCATGTGGTTGCTGCACCAGCGGATCTATCGCTTCGGGGAGCTGCGCAAAGCCATTCCCGGCGTTACTCAGCACATGCTGACGGCACAACTTCGTGAGCTGGAGAGGGATGGCCTGGTGTCGCGTACTGTCTTCGCCGAAGTACCGCCACGCGTTGAATATGAGATCACGCAAAAGGCCCGCGGGCTCGGGCCGACGATGGAGGCATTGATGGCATGGTGGAATGAATATGGCAAAAGCGTGCCTGTGAATTCGAGCCCGCGCGGGCGCAAAGCCAAAGGCAATTGAAAGGATGACCGTTGAGCGCCTGCGGTTGGTGGCACAGTGATATCTTGGTAAGCTTCGCATAATGATCTGTCGAGTTGGTTAGCAGTGACTACCGAGCGAATTTCCCAGTTGGAACAAGCCCTTATGGCCGTGATCGCTGCTGCAGGGAAGATGGGTATCAACAGCGATGAGCTGTGTGCGCAGGCGGTGGGCGGGCTGATGTCCGATCATTACTGGTGTTGGGCAGATGCCCGATACGCACAGGGCGCGGCTGACGAGATCGACAACGCCTTGCACACCCTTGTGGGACGGCAGGCGGTAGGACTGGCGCTACCGGAATCCGGGACCGATCCCGTACTCGAATCGGCGGCCCGGATCGGCGTCTAGTCAGTTCTGCTGCGGAAAATGGGCGACCTTGAGGGGCGCCCATTTGCGTTATAGCCCAAGACCTTCTTCTATCAGTGAAAGCAAGGCGTCCTCGTCCAATATCACGGCGCCAGGCTGTTGTCCGGTCGAGCGGCGCGCATGCAGCTGCCACAGCGATTCGCCATGCTCGCCAAGTGTCCGCACAATGCAGTGCTCCTGTCCCTTCATATGGACTTCTATGCATCCTTCTCCCAGGGGAGAAAAACGGGCAATCGGGTCGAATGAAATGCGCCGGTGGTTGCCTTCAATTACCAACTGATCGATGGCGTAGTTGTACGTCGAGCCGCTGGAATGGCTTTCGAATACGTGGGTAGGGTTGCGTCGGATGTCCAGGCCGGCCTCGCAGACCGGGGCCAGCCAGGTTTCTACCTGGCGATACAGTTCATAGACCTGGGCGGGCCAATGTTCGATTGCCAGGTCGGCGCAGTTGTCGGTGTCGGCGCGGGTCTGCTGGTTTTTCCTCAGTTTGGCCGCTAACTCGTCTGCCTTGCTCATGTCGATTCCCTGTCGTGATGATAGGTTGAGCTTAGCTGAAGGGCCGGAGGGCTCATTTGCGCTGGGTCATGAGAGGATGTGTTGTCGGATATCGGCGCCCATGGAGATTACTGAGACACTTACGAGGAGGCGAGTCATGCACATGACAGCGCTGAGCAATAACGATCTGGCACCGTTGCGTGACGCACTCACCCTGGCCAGTCTGCCAGTGGATGACCTGACGCATCCTGGCCGGCAGTTTTTCAGCTTCAGCCAACAAGGCGTCGTCGTGGCGTTTGGAGGCATTGAGGGGGGGGGCGCCGAGCGGTTGCTGCGCTCGTTGGTGGTCCTCGAGGGGCACCGGGGGCGAGGCACTGGTGCGGCAGTGCTGGCTGCTCTTGAGGCGTTTGCAAAAAACGAAGGGGTAGAGCGGCTTCACTTGCTCACGCAAAGCGCCGCCGCGTTTTTTGCCGCCCATGGCTATCAGGTGCAGGAACGCTCGCTGGCGCCTGTTTCGATCAGCGCAACGGCGCAATTCAAGACCTTGTGTCCGGCCTCGGCGACCTACCTGAGCAAGCGCCTCGCCTAGCGCAGCAGATGCACCGCCAGGCCTGTCAGCCCGCACGCGAGCAACACCTGGATCACCCCTCGTTTGTAGCGAAACAGGGCAATGGCCGCTGTGACCGCGATGATCGCCGACGGCCAATCGAGGGCGCCTGAAAAACCCTTGGGCCAGAGCACGTGGTAACCGAAGAAGCAGGCCAGGTTGAGGATCACCCCGACTACGGCGGCAGTAATTGCTGTCAGCGGGGCGGTGAACTTCAGTGCGTTGTGGGTCGACTCCACCAATGGGCCGCCGGCCAGGATGAATAAAAACGAAGGCAGGAACGTAAACCAGGTCACCAGCGTGGCCGCGACCGCGCCTGCGAGAAAGGCCTGCTCAGGGCCGAAGACTTGCATCACGTAGCCACCGACGAAACCGACGAACGCCACCACCATGATCAGCGGCCCGGGCGTGGTTTCGCCCAAGGCCAGGCCGTCGATCATTTGTGTCGGTGTCAGCCAGCCGAAATGTCCGACGGCGCCCTGATAGACGTAAGGCAACACCGCGTAGGCGCCACCGAAAGTCAGCAATGCGGCCTTGGTGAAGAACCAGGCCATTTGCGTCAGGGTGCCTTCCCAGCCGAACGCCACGGTCAGCAGCCCCATCGGCAATGTCCACAGCAAGGCGCCGATGAGCGCTAGCCGAGCGAGTCGCAAAGCGCTGAACCGGGCATGGTCCGGGGGCGGGGTGTCATCGTCGATCAATGCCGGGCCAAAGGATCGGTGCTTGGCGTGTTGACTGCTCTGGCTGAATTTTTCCGGTGCCCAGCGACCGCCCAGGTAACCGATGACAGCCGCGCCCAGTACGATCAGCGGGAAGGGTACGTTGAAGGCAAATATTGCGGTGAACGATGCGGCGGCGATCGCCCACAGCCAATTGTTCTTGAGCGCCCGCGAGCCTATCCGGTGAGCGGCGTGCACGACGATTGCAGTCACGGCCGGTTTGATGCCGTAGAAAATACCCGCCACCACCGGCACTTCGCCAAAGGCGACATACAGCCAGGACAACGCAATGAGGATGAACAGCGAGGGCAGCACGAACAGTGCCCCGGCAATGACGCCGCCCCAACCGCGATGCATCAGCCAGCCCAGGTACGTCGCCAGTTGCTGGGCTTCGGGCCCTGGCAGCAACATGCAGTAGTTCAGGGCATGCAGGAAACGTCGCTCGGAAATCCAGCGTCGGCGTTCCACCAGTTCCTGATGCATGATCGAGATCTGTCCGGCCGGCCCACCGAAACTGATAAAGCCCAGTTTGAGCCAGAACCAGAAGGCTTCCCGCAGGCTGACGGTGCAGGGGCTGGCGAGGGCCTGTTCGTCGACGATTCGGGTGGGTTCATTCATGGTCGGCGGGTACTTATAAGTCAGGGGCGATCTACGTTAGGGGGCGTTACGCAATTTAGATAGCCCCCGGCAAGGTTTGCTTGTAAAAACACTGCCCTTCAAATACTTGAAATACAACGTAGCAACAATCATCGGTCGGATCGTCATCACGGTTTTGCACATCCGCCCAAAGGAGTGGGTCAATGAAACAACGTTTTGCAATGCTCGTGCTGATCGCCCTGACGGTAGGCGTCATTGGGATCGGCAATGCCCGTGAGCCCCGTCAGGTACGAGCGGAACCCGTGGCGGGGGTGTTTGATTACTACGTGTTGTCGCTGTCCTGGTCACCGACTTTTTGCCTGACTCACCAGGACGATGTGCAGTGTTCCGGCAAAGGTTATGGCTTTGTGCTCCATGGCCTTTGGCCGCAATACGCCAAGGGCGGCTGGCCGCAGTCCTGTGCACCGAGGGTGCCGTTGACGACTGCTGAGCGGGAGAAGGGCCTGACCCTGTTTCCGACCCGCAAGTTGCTCGAGCATGAATGGTCCAAGCACGGTACTTGCAGTGGCCTCGGCGCCGTGGAGTATCTGGAGGTTGCCGACAAGGCGCTTGGCTCGGTGGAGATTCCAGCGAAGCTGCAACCGTTCAGTTCTTCGCACTATTTCGAAGCCGAGGAGATCGCCCAGCTGTTTCGCCAGAGTAATCCAGGTATCGCCGATGACGGCATCGCGGTGATTTGCAGTGGGCCGCAGTTATCGGAGGTGCGTGTGTGCATGGACAAGGACCTGTCGTTCGCCAGGTGTGGCAAGGGAGTCAAGGGCCAGTGCCGGGCCGGGGAAATCCGGGTGCCGCCGGTACGCTGAGCCGGCAACTCCATTGCCTTGTGGCAAGGGCGCAGACTTCCCTTGCCACAAGGTGCGTTCCCCCGCCATGAAGAGGGTGGTTTTACCCGGCGTTGGACAGGTTTTTGGATCCACTGAGCCGCCCATCGGCTGCGCAATACGGGCAAATTGCCGGCCCCCCGGACGGTAGGCTAAGCTCACGAATATTGGGGGCTTTGAGCGATTTGCTCATGAATTGCCCTCTTCAGGAATTCGCTTGCCAATCCCCATCCTCGATCCGTTCCATGCCCCCGGCGGTACCCTCAAACGCCTCCCTCTGCTCAAGGCAGCGGTGATGTTTATTGCGGCGGTCTGCGTGTGCCTTTGTGGTTTGCTGTACCTGCAATTGGAACAGTCCCGTCGCCACGACCTGGAGTCGGCCCGCATCGCCTCGGCCAACCTGACCCGAGCCATGTCCCAGCAGGCCCAGGACACTTTCCTGCAGACTGATCTGGTATTGGCCAGTCTCGCCGATTGGATCCAAATTGATGGCTTCGGTCCGGCACTGCAATCGCGACTGCAGAGTACGTTTGCACGGCGAGTGCAATCCCTGGAGCAGTTGCATGGTCTGTTTCTTTTCGACAAGCACGGTCAGTGGGTCATCACCTCCTTTGAGAGCCTGCACAGAGGAGCGGGGGTTGCGGATCGGGAGTATTTTGCTTTCCACCAGCAAAACGCCTCGCTGATCGCGCATATCGGCCCGGCGATCCGCAGTCGGCAAAATGGCGAATGGATCATCCCGGTTTCCCGGCGTGTGAATGATCAGGACGGCAACTTCCAGGGCGTGCTGCTGGCCGGGATCAAAATGTCCTACTTCGATCGGTTCTTCAAAAGTTTCAGCCTCGACGATAAAGGCGAGATGGCCCTGGCCTTGTCTGACGGCACGCTGTTGGCCCGTCGGCCTTTTGAAGAGGGGCGGATCGGTCATCCTCTGGCCGAAGAGCAAATCTTCAAGCACGACTCGGTAGGCGGGATGTCCGGTGAAGCCATCATCCGTTCCGCCGTCGATGGCGTTGTCAGGCTTTATGGTCACCAACATTTGCAGGCCTATCCACTGGTGGTCACCGCGGCGATGTCCGAAGAGGCGATCCTGGCGGGCTGGCATGACAGGGCTTTCCAATCCAGCCTGATCGTGGCCCTGGTGGTCCTGGGAATTTGCCTGTTCGGCTGGGTATTCGTGCGTCAGGTGCGCAACAGCGAGCGAATCGAAGCGGACCTGCGCAAGGCCCAGGAAGCGCTGGAGCTGATTGCCACCCACGATAGCCTGACCGGGCTGGCGAACCGGCGGTTGTTCGAGCGGGCCCTGGACATCGAGTTCGGCCGAGGCGCCCGCCAGCGCAGCCCCCTGAGTCTGGTTATGGTCGATATCGATTTCTTCAAGCGCTATAACGACACCTACGGCCATGTGGCAGGGGACCATTGCCTGGCGGAAGTGGCGACGGTGCTCAAGGACTGCTGCCACCGCAAGGCTGATCTGGCGGTGCGTTATGGCGGTGAAGAGTTCGCGGTACTACTGCCCGATACCAATCTGCAGGGGGCCATGGCCCTGGCTGAACAGATCCGTCACAGAGTCATCGACAAACACATCACTCATTCCGGCTCGCCGACCGGCTACCTGACGGTGAGCCTGGGTTGCTACGCCTTTGTACCCAGCAGCCTGGACAGCATCGAAGTTTTCATCCAGCGGGCCGATGCGGCGCTTTATCAGGCCAAGCACGGCGGTCGTAACCGGGTGGCGGCGTTGTCGACTGAGGGCGGACTCGATGCGCTGGAGCGCTCGGATCGTTGAGATCGGTTGGAATCATCGCCATTGGCAGAGCAAACCGAGCTGATAGTCCCGCTGTCGCGGTGGGTGTTGCGCCAGGCCTGCGAAACCGCACTGCCCTGGCCGGGTGAGCTGATGGTTTCGGAGTCGAGCCTTGTCGAAAACCGGTTCCTGAACACCTGTGCAACCACCGCGAGCGGTTGTTGGTCACAGTTAGTGTCTTGGCACATCGAGTTCAGGCCCCATGAAAAACCTGCGGATCGCGACCTTCAATATCAATGGCATCCGGGCCCGGCTGCCTAACCTGCTGGAGTGGCTGGAGCGGGAGAAACCCGACATCGTCTGTTTGCAGGAGCTCAAGGCGGCGGACAAGGACTTTCCTGCGGCAGAGCTGGAGTCGGTGGGGTATGGTGCGATCTGGCATGGGCAGGCGTCCTGGAACGGTGTCGCGATCCTGGCCCGTGATGCAGAGCCGCTGGAGAGCCGCCGAGGCCTGCCCGGCGGGAATGAAGACAGCCACAGTCGTTATCTGGAGGCAGCGGTGCATGGCGTGCTGGTGGGTTGCCTTTACCTGCCCAACGGCAACCCGCAGCCGGGCCCCAAGTTCGACTACAAGCTGGCGTGGTTCGAACGGCTTATCGACTATGCCCAAGGGCTGCAGGCCAGCGATCACCCGGTAGTGCTGGCCGGTGACTACAACGTGGTGCCCACCGACATGGACATCTACAACCCGCGTTCCTGGCTCAAGGATGCGCTGTTGCAGCCCGAAAGCCGTGAGTGCTACCAGCGCCTGCTGGACCAGGGCTGGACAGATTCTTTGCGCCATCTGTATCCGCAGGAGCGTATCTACACCTTCTGGGACTATTTCCGTCAACACTGGCAGAAAAATTCCGGGTTGCGCATCGATCATCTGCTGCTCAACCCAGTGGCAAGCCCTTACTTGAGCGAGGCGGGCGTCGACGCCTGGGTCAGGAACCAGGCGCACCCCAGTGACCATGCCCCCACCTGGATCCGGCTGGCCTCGCGCAAGCGGCGTTGAAGGGGGCATATTGTCTCCGCAAGGGGAATGCCTTATATCTGGCGCCCCAACAGCAGCGAGCGTTACGCATGCGCTGCACCGGACCAGGAAAGGACACCTTCATGAGCCAACCCCGACTGAGCGATACCGGTCGATATCTGCAACGGCTGGGCTTCGATAAGCCGCCAGCCCCGACCCTTGACACGTTGCGTCAGCTCCAATGGCGTCATACGGCCGAATTTCCCTTTGAAACCCTCTCGACATTGTTGCGCCAGCCCGTGCCCATCGACCTCGAATCGGTCGAGCGCAAAGTCTTCGAGCAAGGGCGCGGCGGCTATTGCTACGAACTCAACCAGCTGTTCCTGGCGCTGCTGCAGGAGCTGGGTTTCCAAGCCCGAGGCATCACCGGGCGGGTGGTGATGAATGCCCCTGAAGGCGCCTGGACGGCTCGCACGCACCGCCTCAGCCTAGTGACGTTCGACGGTGTGCGCTACATCACCGACGTCGGCTTTGGCGGCATGGTGCCCACTGCGCCGCTGCTGCTGGACAGTCGTGACATCCAGCTCACCCCACACGAACCGTACCGCATCGAGCTCCACGAGGATGGCTACCTGCTGCGGGCCAACGTCGCCGACGAATGGCGACCGATGTACCTGTTCGACCTGCAGCGCCAGCAAGACATCGACTACACCCTCGGCAATTGGTACGTCTGTAGCCACCCTGAATCGTCCTTTATGGGCCGGTTGATGGTGGCCCGCACCGGTGATGGGTTCCGCAAGACCCTTAACGGCAACAGCTATGCCGTGCACCGGATGGGGCAGGAGAGCGAGCGACGCTTGATCACTGACGCCGATGAGTTGATCGATCTGCTGGAAAATGAGTTCAGCCTGCGGGTGCCGCCCAGGGAGCTCTTGCGGCCTGCGGTGGAGGGGCTGTTGCAGCAATGAAGTAGTGTTTTCTGGTGGCGGAGCCGTCCTCTGCTCGTGGCGTAATGGGTGATAACTTGTATACAACTCTATGGACATTTGTCTTGAGTTTTGAATACAGTGTGCCCATAACAAAAAACAGGGAACTCCCGAACCATGAAAACGCCCCATGTTTCACTCCCACGGCCCGAGGATGAAAACCTTGGCGTCGGCGCGAATATGGCTTATGGCCTGCAACATGTGTTGACCATGTACGGCGGTATCGTTGCGGTACCGTTGATCATCGGCCAGGCGGCCGGGCTTTCACCCGCGGACATTGGTTTGTTGATTGCTGCGTCATTGTTTGCCGGGGGCTTGGCGACCTTGTTGCAGACCCTCGGCCTGCCATTCTTTGGATGTCAGCTGCCGCTGGTCCAGGGGGTTTCGTTTTCAGGCGTCGCCACCATGGTGGCGATTGTCGGCAGCGGCGGGGAGGGGGGCTTCCAGGCCATTCTCGGCGCGGTGATCGCCGCGTCCTTGATCGGTTTGCTGATTACCCCGGTGTTCTCCAGGATCACCCGATTCTTTCCACCGCTGGTCACCGGCATCGTGATCACCACCATCGGCCTGACGCTGATGCCAGTCGCGGCGCGCTGGGCAATGGGTGGCAACAGCCACGCTGCCGATTTCGGCAGCATGGCGAACATCGGCCTGGCGGCCGTCACGTTGGTGCTGGTGCTGCTGTTAAGTAAAATGGGCAGTGCAACCATCTCTCGCTTGTCGATTCTGCTGGCGATGGTCATCGGCACAATCATCGCGGTGTTCCTGGGCATGGCGGATTTTTCATCTGTCAGTGAAGGCCCGATGTTCGGCTTCCCCACACCCTTTCACTTTGGTATGCCGACCTTCCACATCGCCGCGATCCTGTCGATGTGTATCGTGATCATGGTGACCCTGGTGGAAACCTCCGCCGACATCCTGGCGGTGGGCGAGATCATCGACACCAAAGTCGACTCCAGGCGCTTGGGCAATGGCTTGCGGGCCGACATGCTGTCGAGCATGATCGCGCCGATCTTCGGCTCTTTCACCCAAAGTGCCTTTGCCCAGAACGTCGGGCTGGTGGCGGTGACCGGGATCAAGAGCCGTTTCGTGGTGGCTACGGGTGGGGTGTTCCTGGTGGTGCTCGGCCTGCTGCCGTTCATGGGTCGGGTCATCGCCGCCGTGCCGACTTCCGTACTGGGCGGGGCCGGTATCGTGCTGTTTGGCACCGTTGCTGCCAGTGGTATCCGAACGCTGTCGAAAGTCGATTACCGCAACAACGTGAATCTGATCATTGTCGCCACCTCAATCGGCTTCGGCATGATTCCTATCGCTGCACCGAATTTCTATGATCATTTCCCGAGTTGGTTCGCGACCATCTTCCATTCCGGCATCAGTTCTTCGGCAATCATGGCGATCATGCTGAACCTGGCGTTCAACCACTTCACCACGGGTAACTCCGACCAGCAGTCAGTCTTTGCCGCCGGCACCGAGCGAGTCTTGCGTTACCAGGACCTGGCAGCGCTGCGCGAAGGGGATTATTTCAGTGATGGCAAGCTGCACGACTGTGATGGCAATGAGATCCCCGTGGTGGCGGAGCCTTCGCATGCATCGATAGAACACGGCCCGGTGCGCCTCAAAAGCAGTGAGCACGTCTGACACTGGCAAACCAATGCCTGCCCAATGAAAAAGCAGCCTGTGATCCTCGATCAAAGGCTGCTTTTTTGTGTCACCTCAGAGGCTGGTTACCAGCGTCCGTAATGACCACGGGGTGGGCCATAGTAGTAGCCCCGTGGTGGCCCGTAATACACCGGCGCCGGGCGATAGTAGATAGGTTGCTCTACATACACCGGCTGCGGCTGATAGTAGACCGGTGGCGGTTGCTGCACGTAGACCGGCTGCGGCTGGACGTAGACCGGTTGCTGCACATACACCGGCCGATCACGGTTGATAATGGCCGAGCCGACGATGGCCGAACCGACGATTGCGCCAAACACTGCGGGCCCCTCCCAACCACCATGACCATGGGCGGATGCCTGGCCGGTGACCGCGAGTGCCCCCACGAGCAGGGCGATGATGGGAAGTTTACGATTCATGGCTGTTCCTCGTTTCGGCCCCGGCGCCTGTGGTCTGCAACAGACCCAATGAGGGTCGCGGGGATACTTGCTCTGACAGCGATTTTTCCAGAATTTACCGCGCCGTTGGGTAAATATTGTGTAAGGTCTGTACCGTTTTCATGACCGCGCCGCGCAACTCAACTGGCCAGAGGCCTGGCTGGGCCTGGCCGTATCATTGAATAAAACCTGCCGGGACGGTGACTCCGTCTATCTGAATGTGCCTGCAAGGAGACGAACATGCAGATCAATCCCAACAAAGACACCCAACTGTGCATGTCGCTGTCGGGGCGCCCGGGAAATTTTGGCCTGCGCTTTCATAATCATCTGTATGAACAACTGGGCCTGAACTTCTATTACAAGGCGTTCAGCAGCCAGGACTTGCCGGGGGCAGTGGGTGGTATCCGCGCTTTGGGCATCCGTGGGTGCGGTGTGTCGATGCCGTTCAAGGAGGCCTGCATTGCCTTGGTCGATGAACTGGATCCTTCCGCTGCGGCGATCCAATCCATCAATACGATCGTCAACACCAACGGCCATTTGAAGGCCTACAACACCGATTACATTGCCATCGCCCAATTGCTGCAAACCCACGCTGTGCCTCAGGACTCGACCTTTGCCCTGCGCGGCAGCGGCGGCATGGCCAAGGCCGTGGCCAGTGCCTTGCGCGACGGTGGTTACAAGAATGGTTTGATTGTTGCCCGCAATGAAACGGCCGGCCGGGCCCTGGCTGGGTCACTGGGGTACGAATGGCAAGCCGAACTGGGTAAGCGACGGCCACAGATGCTGATCAACGTGACGCCGATCGGCATGACCGGCGGCCCGGAAGCCGACCAACTGGCATTCGCCTCCGACGCCATTGCGGCGGCCGAGACTGTGTTCGATGTAGTGGCGATTCCCTCGGAAACGCCATTGATCGTGCGCGCCCGGGCTGAAGGAAAACGAGTCATCACCGGCCTGGAGGTGATTGCGATCCAGGCCCTGGAGCAGTTCGTGCTGTACACCGGCGTGCGGCCGAGCCCGGAGCAGTTCGACAAAGCCGTGGCGTTCGCCCGGGCCTGAGGCGGTTATTCCAGGCGCGCCAGACGCTCCTCCAGCGCCGCGATCCGCGCTTCGAGCTCTTCGATGCGTTCTGGTGACACGCCGCTGCCGGCGCTGCGTTCCATAGGATGCTGGCGCGCGGCGAGGATCGCCTCGATGTCCGCCGGGTCGCCCATGGCGTGCATGTAGCGATCTTCACGCTGGCCGGCCTGGCGCGGTACCAGCAATGCCAGCCCGCGGGCGATCAGGCGTTCAAGCTGATGCACCACTTGTTCGGTATCTTCGAAGTCGTGCATGCGGCCGCTGCGGGTCAACAGTTCATTGACGGTTTGCGGGCCGCGCAGGAACAACAACCCCATCAGAATCACCTGGGCCGGCACCAACTCCAACGCCTTGTCGACCCGATGCTCCCAGCGGTCGGCGCGACTGCCCATCACCAGTTTGGTAAAGCCGCGACCTTCCAGCGCTCGCAGGCTTTGGCCAACCTGGCCCGGGTTGAGGTTCATCACCGGTTCACGGCTGGTTTTCTGGTTGCAGGCCAGTACCAGGGCGTTGAGGGTCAGCGGGTAGGTCTCGGGATTGGTGGCCTGCTTCTCGACCAGCGCACCGAGGATGCGGATTTCCGTGCTATTGAGCCGTGGTTCTTCAGCCTGGCTTTGTTCTTCGATGCTCATCGCGCGTTCCCTATGCTGTGGAAGCCGCCTAGCGTAATCCTTGCGCAATAAAAGACAAGCTGCGCAACAGCCATGGCTATAATCGCTCCACGTTTTGATTCGTCCTTTTTCCACCACCTGCATGAGATCGCCATGACTATTTCCCTGTACGCCGCTTCCGTCCCGGTTTTCAAGCAGATGCTCAACGCCCTGAGTGATGTCCTGAACAAGGCCGAAGCCCACGCCAGCGCGAAAAACATCGACCCCAACGCCTTCCTGCAAGCTCGCCTGTACCCAGACATGTTCCCGCTGGTGCGCCAGGTACAGATCGCCGTGGACTTCGCCAAAGGTGTGTCCGCGCGTCTGGCCGAGGTTGAAGTGCCAAAGTATGACGACAGCGAAACCACTTTCGCTGAGCTGCAAGCGCTGATCACCAAGGTACTGGCCTTCATCGACGGCATCGGCCCCGAGCAGATCGATGGCAAGGAAGGCATCGAAATCGTCACCCGCCCAGGCACGCCGAAGGAAAAACGCTTCACTGGCCAAAACTACCTGCTGACCTACGGCCTGCCGCAGTTCTTCTTCCACGTCACCACCGCCTACGCATTGCTGCGCCACAACGGTGTGGAAGTGGGCAAGCGCGACTACATGGGCGCGTTCTAAACCCGCAGGCATGAAAAAGCCCGGGACGGTGTGGGCCGTTCCGGGCTTTTTTGTGGCTGTCTGTCACGTCGTCGGTGAATGTACCGACGCTATCGCGAGCAAGCTCGCTCCCTCATGGGATTTGTGGTGTAACGCCCATTGCGTGAGCACCTTAGCCCACCTGTGGGAGCGAGCTTGCTCGCGATGACGAGCGAACAGCCACCGCAGTTGCTATGCCGTACGCGCGAGCTTCTCTTCCTCACCCAAGCAAGCCGCCGCCGTAAACAGCACATCCGTGGACGAGTTCAACGCCGTCTCGGCCGAGTCCTGCAAGACACCAATGATGAACCCCACCGCAACCACTTGCATGGCGATTTCGCTGGGAATGCCGAACAGGCTGCACGCCAGGGGGATCAACAGCAGCGAACCGCCGGCCACGCCGGACGCGCCGCAGGCGCAAATGGCGGCGACGACACTCAGCAGCACAGCCGTCGGCACATCCACCGCGATACCCAGGGTATGCACGGCGGCCAGGGTCAGTACGGTGATGGTGATGGCGGCGCCGGCCATGTTGATGGTCGCGCCCAGTGGGATCGATACCGAATAGGTGTCTTCGTGCAGGCCCAGGCGCTTGCTCAGCTCCAGGTTCACCGGAATGTTGGCTGCCGAGCTGCGGGTGAAGAACGCGGTGATGCCGCTTTCGCGCAGGCAGGTGAATACCAGCGGGTAGGGGTTGCGACGCAGCTTCCACAGCACAATGAGAGGGTTGACTACCAACGCCACGAACAGCATGCAGCCGATCAGCACGGTCAGCAGATGCAAGTAGCCGAGCAGGGCTTCGAAACCGGAAGTTGCCAGGGTCGAGGCTACCAGTCCAAAGATCCCCAGCGGGGCAAAGCGGATCACTAGTCGCACGATCACGGTCACGCCATTGGACAGGTCTTCGAGCACGGTGCGTGTGGTCTGGCCTGCATGGCGAATAGCGATACCCATGCCGATGGCCCAGGCCAGGATGCCGATGAAGTTACCGTCCATCAGCGCTCGGATCGGGTTGTCCACCACGCTCAGCAACAGGCTTTGCAGCACCTCGCTGATGCCACCGGGCGCTGTGACCGCGACGTCTTGGGTCGTCAGCACCAGGCTGGATGGAAACAACGTACTGGCAACCACCGCGACCACGGCCGCTGCGAAAGTACCCAGCAGATACAGAAACAAGATCGGCCGGATGTGGGTTTCCTGGCCGTGCTTATGGTTGGCAATCGATGCCATCACCAGTACGAACACCAGGATCGGCGCCACGGCCTTGAGCGCGGACACGAAGACCTTGCCGATGAATGCGGTGGACTTCGCCGCGTCCGGCGCCAGCCATGCCAAGACGATACCGGCGATCAAGCCGATGACGATTTGTGTGACCAGGCCGGTGCGTTTAAAGCGTTGCAAAAGGGAAGGGGACACAGCAGTCATAACGGCATCTCTGATTTTTTATGTGCAACGGTCGACGAGTCAGGGCAACAAGCGGGCAGGCCACATGAGCGGGACCGAAAAGGAGTACAGCGTTTGCAGGCCGCGGACTTTATCACAGACCGATGAAAAATCTGACGGACCTGTGACGATCCGTCACCCATATCCGGGTCATCCGGCGCGCTTGTCTGGTGCGCACATTCTGTTAGGCTTTGCCCCTCTCACCTTTCTATTGCGCCAGCGAGCCCTTCGGCTAACGCTGGTGTCGTCGTTTTGCTGGAGTTCTGCATGTTGTTGCCCATTTTCCTGTTGTCAGCCGCTGGTTTCACCGTGCTGACCACAGAGTTCATCATTGTTGGCCTGCTGCCATCCATCGCCCGCGACCTGCACGTCACCATTGCCCAGGCCGGTTTGCTGGTGACATTGTTCGCGTTTACGGTGGCGGCGTTCGGGCCGTTTCTGACCGCCTGGTTCGCCCGCTTCGAGCGGCGCAAACTGTTTATCAGCGTGCTGGTGATGTTTGGCCTGGCTAATACGTTGGCTGCCCTGGCTCCCAATATCTGGGTGATGGCCATCGCTCGGTTGATTCCCGCCCTGGGCCTGCCGGTGTTCTGGGCGTTGGCCAGTGAAACGGCGGTGGACATCGTCGGGCCGCAATACGCCGGGCGAGCGATTGCCCGGATTGGCTTCGGCATCGTCTGCGCCACGGTGTTCGGCATTCCGGTGGGTACGCTGATTTCCGACGCGCTTGGCTGGCGCAGCGCTTTTGCGATCCTGGCGGTCATTGCCTTCGCCAAGGCGTTGCTGCTGTTTATCTACCTGCCGAAAACCAACCTGCACCAGCATCAGGTGAGCTTGCGTTCACAACTGAAGATATTGCGCAGCCCATTGATGCAGGGGCACGTGCTGCTGTCGATCCTGGTGTTCAGCGGCATGTTCACCGCCTATACCTATCTGGCGGACATCCTTGAGCGCCTGGCCGGGTTCGATGGCACGCTGGTGGGCTGGTGCCTGATGGGCTTCGGTGCCGTGGGGCTGTTGGGCAATTCCCTGGGCGGCCGCGCGGTGGACCGGCATCCGTTGATGGCGTCGATGGTGTTCTGCCTGTTCATGATTGGCGGCATGGTGGCACTGGTGCCTAGCATTCATTCGACTCTCGGGCTGGCAGCGGCGATGGGCATCTGGGGCGTGACCCAGGCCGCATTGTTCCTGGTCAGCCACGTGCGGCTGATGAAAGCGGCGCCCGAAGCCCCGGCCTTTGCCGCATCGCTGAACATCGCCGGTGCCAACCTGGGGATTGGCCTGGGCGCGATGGTGGGTGGGCGAGTCATCGATACCCTGGGCCTGGGCAGCGTCGGTTTTGCCGCGGCCGGGTTCATCCTTGTCTCGATCCTGCTGGCGTTGTTGCTGATGACCTTCAAGCCTCGTGTCACCTGCGCGAACAGTTAAGAGCTGAACAGTTCGCGACGTGCCCCTTCGGCGATCGCGACGATGCCAGGATGGCTGACCTTGCGCTCCACGGAAATGGCGTAGAACGACTCGCTCACCGCATCGGTCTGGCCGATCACCTCTACGCCGTACTGTTGCTTCACCTCATCGGCGATCACGCTCGGGCCGATGAAAATCCCACTGCCTGACTGGCCGAAAGCCTGCATCAATGCGCTGTCGTCGAACTCACCGACGATGCGCGGCTGGATTTGCTGCTCGGCGAACCAGCGTTGCAGGCGGCTGCGCACCACGGTTTCCGGGCCTGGAATCAGTAGCGGGGCGTCATGCAGGCCGTGGGGGAAATCCTTTCCATAGCGTTCGGCCAGGGCTGCGGTGGCGAAAAAACTGATCCCGCATTCCCCCAGTTTCTGGCTATAGCCCTTGATGTCCAAGTGGCTGGGCATCGGGCTGTCGGAAATCACCAGGTCCAGACGCTGGATTGCCAAGTCCGCCAGCAGTCGTTCGAGTTTGTCTTCGCGACAGGTGATACGCAGCGGTTCACTCAGCTCCATGGTTGGTGCCAATAGCCGGTAGACGATGGACTTGGGCACCACGTCCGCCACGCCGACCCGAAACAGCGTCTGCTGCGCGTTGGGCTGGGCCCGCAGCATCAGCTCAAGTTCGCCGCCCAACTGGAACATGTGTTCGGCGTAGGGCAGCGTTTGCCGGCCGGCCTCGGTCAATTCCAGCTGCCGCCCGACGCGGCGGAACAGCTTGATGTTATAGGTCTGCTCGAACAGGGAAATCTGGCCGCTGATGGTTTGCGCCGTGAGGTTCAGTTGCTCGCAAGCTCGAACGATGCTGCCCGTTTTTGCCACCACCCAGAAGTAATGCAGTTGTCGGTAATTGAGCATGGGTTCACATTGCTTCGTAAAAACCGAAGTATAGCTGCTAAAAATACGAATTTTCCTGAAGTATTCTCCTCTCTAGAATGCCTCGCCATGGGTGGGCCGCCTTTCGCGTTCCTTCTTCTCTTATGAGGCATTGACTCCATGACGTACAAAACCCTGGGACTTGCAGCTTTGTTAGTGATGTCTTCAATGGCACTGGCGGGTTGTGAACAGGCTGAAAAAAGCGCCCAGCAACTGATGGGGCAGGCAGCGGAAACTGCCAAGCAGGCAATCGACGAGACCCACAAGGCCGCCGAACAGGCCATCAGCGAAGCCACTGGTGGGTTGATCAGCCCCAAGAAGAAGTCGGAGGACGACGCTAACGCATCCGAATCCTCTACCCAAACCATCTAACTCGTCACATCAGTCAGGACTGAACCATGGATTATCTTTTACAGCTCGCCGCCAGCCCCACCGCGTGGATCGCCCTGGCTACCCTGGTTGTCATGGAAATCGTGCTCGGCATCGATAACCTGATCTTCATTTCGATTCTGACCAACAAGCTGCCCGAACAGGATCGTGCCAAGGCTCGGCGGATCGGTATCGGCATGGCGTTGATCCTGCGCCTGGGCTTGTTGAGCACCATTGCCTTCATTGTGCAGTTGACCGAACCGGTCATCGAGATCCTTGGCCAGGCGTTCTCCTGGAAGGACATGATCCTGATCGCTGGCGGTCTGTTCCTGTTGTGGAAGGCCACCACTGAAATCCACCACAGCATGGACCCGGAACCCAATGATCCGAAATCGGCAACCTCTGGCGTGACCTTGGGTTTTGCCGCCGCAATCGGTCAGATCCTGATGCTGGACCTGGTATTCTCCATCGACAGCATCATCACCGCCGTGGGCATGACCGAGCATTTGCCGATCATGATCATTGCCGTTGTGGTGTCGGTACTGGTGATGCTGCTGGCGGCCGAACCGCTCGCCAAGTTCATCAATGACAACCCGACGGTGGTCATGCTGGCCCTGGGCTTCCTGATCATGATCGGTATGACGCTGATCGCCGAAGGCTTCGGGGCCCATGTGCCGAAGGGCTACATCTACGCAGCCATGGCGTTCTCGGCGGCGATCGAGGTGTTGAACATGCTGTCCCGTCGTGCCAGGCAGAAGGCGTTGGCCGACAACGCCTGATTCCAGGTAGATAAAAACAAGCCTCCCGGGTCTAGGGCCCGGGAGGTTTTTTTATGAGTTTTGAACGGTGGATGGTTCAGTGCGCGGCAGCGTGGCCTCTTGAGGATTTTGCGGTTTTTTCCACTTGTGCAGGCGCGTGATGATGGCGGCGGGTGATCCGCAGCACGCCCCACAGCATGGCCATCGCTACGCTCAGCCAACCGAATATCAGCATCAGAATTGTCGTCGTCAGGCTCATCTGTGCCTCCTAGCACCCAGGTTCAGGGCGCGCAATCAGTACAGTAGACAGTCTAGTCGACCAAGTGTTGCAGGCAGTCGATCGGGAGCACCGAGGACGGAGCGGTTCGTTCTATCACGCGGGGGCGACTGTTGTTTAAGGCTATACCCAGGCCTGTGCGCGCCTTATGATCGACGGCCCAAGCATGGCCCGAATATCGGGTGCCTGAACAAGAGAGTCATAATGTTGCCGGTAATTTCCTCTTTTCGATCACTGGTACTGGCGACGGCTTGCCTGGCGGCCCTGGCGGGCTGCGCGGGCAGCATGTCGCCACAGATCAAGCGTCTGCCCGAGCGGGTGGAACTCAACAGCGTGCCGTTCTTTCGTGGCGAAATGTACCAGGGCGCTCCACAGTCGCTGGCCGCCCTGCTGACGCTGCAAGGCACCGTGATTACACCGGGGCTGTTGGAGAAACCGTTGCACCTGCCAGGAGGCGAGGCCGCTTTGCAGCAGAATATACAAACCCTGGCGCGGGAGTATGGGCTGGTGGTGTATCCCCTCGACGACACGCTGCCAGCGCTGTTGGAGCAGGTTGCCGCGGGTTATCCCGTGTTGCTGCGCTACACCGGTGGGACGGCGTTCTGGTCCGGGCCGCGCTACGGGATTCTCGCCGGTTATAACCGGCAGAAGCAGACGGTCTTGCTGCGCTCAGGGATGAACCGGCGACAGCTGATGAGCTTCAGCGCGTTCGAATCGGCCTTCAAAAGCGCAGGCGGTTGGGCGGTTCTGCTCCAGCGTCCTACGCAGTTGCCGGCCAATGTCAACTCACAGCGCTGGCTGAAAGCGGCGGATGAGCTCGCCGGGGCAGGGCAGGAGCAAGAAGCGGCCCGGGCTACCAAAGCCCTGAACACCGTCCACTGATCGCTCGCCCCGTTCGTCACCTGTCGGGCACGACCCGGCACGCCTGAGGCTCCTATCTTCAGGGTCCGGAGTTTCCGGGCCATGATTCGAGGAGGCAGGCATGGCACAGTCGAAAACACCTACAGGGCCCCATTCTTCAGAGCATTCTTCCGGTGACGATGAATTGGGGTTCGATCCCGATTCCCCGGATCTCGGCGACCCGCAAGTCGATCCGATAGGACCGGCCAAGGCGCCCCGGGATGATGAGGATAAGCAGCAACAGCCTCGTTCCGAGGCCTATGATCCGCTGGGTAACCTTAAGCCTTGATGAACAAAAAAGCCCCGACGAATCGGGGCTTTTTTTAGGGCGACGCGCGGTTTACTGCGACGCTTCTACCACACCGCTCTGGCGGCTCTTGAGGTTCTTCGCTGCTTTGTATTGAAGGGCAACAGCCGGCACGTTGGCGCTTTTGCCGGTTTCTACCCAACTACGAATGCGGCTGGCATCGGCGAAGTGGGTGTATTTGCCGAAGGCGTCAAGGATCACCAGCGCCATCGGACGATTACCCATTTTTGTCACCAGCACCAGGCAGTGGCCAGCCTGGTTGGTGAAGCCGGTCTTGGTCAGCTGGATGTCCCAATTGGCCTTGTGGATCAGGTGATCGGTATTGCGAAAGCCCAGGCTATACACCGGTTTGCGGAAGGTGACGGTTTTTTCCTTGGTCGTGCTCAGCTCGCTCAGCAGCGGATACTTACGGGCGGCGATCAGTAGCTTGGTCAGGTCCCGGGCGGTGGAAACGTTGTGGATCGACAGGCCGGTGGGCTCGACATAATGGGTGCTGGTCATGCCCAGCGACTTGGCCTTGGCGTTCATGGCTGCGATGAATGCCGCATACCCGCCTGGGTAATGATGCGCGAGGCTCGCGGCGGCGCGGTTTTCCGAGGACATCAGGGCGATCAGCAGTACGTCCCGGCGTGACAGTTCACTGTTGAGCTTGACTCGGGAAAACACACCTTTCATCTCTGGCGTGTTGGCAATAGTGATGGAGATATATTCATCCAGGTTCTGTTTGGCATCCAGCACGATCAGGCCGGTCATCAACTTGGTGACCGAGGCGATCGGTACCACCACGTCCGGGTTGCTGGAATAAACGACTTTATCTGTCTGCAGATCAAGCAGGATCGCACTGCCCGAGGCGACTTGAAGTTTTGAAGTGTCTCGTGGGGCCGCGATGGTTTCCTGCGCGTCGACATTTTGCGTGATAAAGGTGCCTGTGAAAGCGATGAACAGGCTAAGGATCGAAAGACGGATTTTCACGCGAGTAGGCTCGATGGAGTTGAAGGTGCCGTTGGCGACGGTTTTCTAAAAAACGTCGCATTTTATGAGTATGGGCGACAGCAGCGCTATATGCCTGTGCCGCAGGGGCTTGTGAATAAATAAAGTTTAATGAAGGGAGATTCTGGCGAATCGAATCTGAAAAATTTGTAATTTGGGGGATTTCAGTAACAACCACCGACGGTTGTCTGTCGATTCAAGAGCGGACGACCAAAGCACCTGTGGGAGCGAGCTTGCTCGTGATAGCGGTATGTCAGCCACCATTGATGCTGGCTGATCCGAGGCTATCGCGAGCAAGCTCGCTCCCACAGGGGGGGCGGCTGGATTGAAGCGGTGTATCAGCTATGCAGCGTTTCGGCCGCGTAGAGCGTGTTTTCCAGCAGGCACGCGCGGGTCATCGGGCCGACGCCGCCTGGTACGGGTGTGATCCAGCCGGCGCGGGGCAGGGCGGTCTCGTAGACTACGTCACCCACCAGCTTGCCGTCTTCCTGGCGGTTGATGCCCACGTCGATGACGATGGCGCCTTCCTTGATCCATTCACCTTTCACCAGGCCGGGCTTGCCGGCGGCGACTACCACCAGGTCGGCGCGCCCAACGTGGCCCGCCAGGTCCTTGGTGAAACGGTGGGTCACCGTGACTGTGCAGCCGGCCAGCAGCAACTCCATGGCCATCGGTCGGCCAACGATGTTGGACGCGCCCACGACGACTGCATCAAGCCCATAAAGGTCCACGCCGGTGCTTTCCAGCAGGGTCATGATGCCTTTGGGGGTGCAGGGGCGCAGCAACGGGATGCGCTGGGCCAGACGGCCGACGTTATAAGGATGGAAACCGTCGACGTCTTTGTCCGGGCGGATACGCTCCAGCAGTTTGGAGGCGTCGAGGTGTTCGGGCAGGGGCAGCTGGAGCAGGACGCCGTCGATATTCGGATCGTCGTTCAGGCGATCAATCAGCTCGGCCAGCGCTTGTTGAGTGGTTTCGGAAGGCAGGTCGTAGGCCTGGGAAAGGAAGCCGACCTCTTCACAGTCTTTACGCTTGTGCGAGACATAAACCTGAGAGGCAGGATCGCTGCCGACCAGAATCACCGCAAGGCCAGGCGTGCGCAAGCCTTGCTGGCGGCGCTCGGTGACGCGTTGGGCGATCTGCTGGCGCAGGCTGGCGGCGATCGATTTGCCGTCGATAAGTTGTGCAGTCATTGCGCGTGGTTAACCATCGAGAGGGGAAAAAAAGAGAACGCATTCTCGCATGCCGAGGCGTGAGGGCAAAGGCGCTTGGTCTGCAAATTCCCCTAAGCCCTTTAATTAAATGAATTTTTTTTAAAAAAGAGTTGACGACCTATCAGGCCGTCTATAACATTCGTCGCACTTGTCGGGCACAGCCTAGCACTGGTTAAGAAGGTGGAGCGGAGTTAGTTGTTTGAACTCGGCAAAGCTGAAAGCACTTAGTTTGTAATCGTCCAAGAATACAGATTAAAAAGGCGCCCGTAGCTCAGCTGGATAGAGCATCCGCCTTCTAAGCGGATGGTCGCAGGTTCGAGTCCTGCCGGGTGCGCCATTAGGCAGCTTTGGCACAAGTAACGCAACAAGGCAATATGGTGGGCGTAGCTCAGTTGGTAGAGCACGGGATTGTGACTCCCGTTGTCGTGGGTTCGATCCCCATCGTCCACCCCATATTCTAGAAAGGCGCCAGATTTAACGGTCTGGCGCCTTTGCTTTAAAAGCTTGATACGCGGATGTGGTGGAATTGGTAGACACACTGGATTTAGGTTCCAGCGCCGCAAGGTGTGAGAGTTCGAGTCTCTCCGTCCGCACCATACAAGTCGCTATTTAAATAGCAGAAAACGGCGCAGTACCTGAAAAGGGCTGCGCCGTTTTTGTTTTCAATGGTTCTGTGTTGTTCGTCAGCCCCGGTTTTGGGGGCGTGCGCAGTGATCGGTTCGTCGCGATTGTGTTTCGTGATGATGCGCGGGGTGCCCGTCGGTCTCCTTGCGGGGCCGGGAGCTGCGAGTTCGGATACCGTGCTTCTATATATAGGCGCGTTGGTGCAGAGCCTTGGGCTGATCGACTGTATTTGCAATCCGGGCGGGGCATGAGCGTTTGTCCCGTCCTTAAATTCGGCGCTTGTTTCCTGCGCGTTTTCAGTAGGGTGACTTCTTGAGTTTGACCTACTAGAATGCATGCCCTTGATTCTGGGGTCGGAAACGCCCGGCCAACGTCTGTGCAACGAGGAATATCCATGCAAGTTTCTGTTGAAAATACTTCTGCTCTTGAGCGCCGCATGAGCATCACCGTGCCGGCTGAGCGCATCGAGACTCAGGTCAACAAGCGTCTGCAGCAGACTGCCCAAAAGGCCAAAATCCCAGGTTTCCGCCCAGGCAAAGTGCCAATGAGCGTGATCCGTCAGCGTTACGAGGCTGATGCGCGTCAGGAAGCCGTGGGTGACGTGATCCAGTCTTCGTTCTACGAAGCGGTTGTCGAGCAGAAGCTGAACCCGGCTGGCGCTCCATCCGTCGAGCCTAAAGTGCTGGAAAAGGGCAAGGATCTGGAGTTCGTCGCCACGTTCGAAGTGTTCCCTGAGTTCACTGTTGCCGGTTTCGAGTCCATCGCCGTCGAGCGTCTGAGCGCTGACGTTTCGGACGCTGACCTGGACAAGATGCTGGACATCCTGCGTAAGCAGAACACCCGTTTCGAAGTGGCTGATCGTGCTGCCCAGAACGAAGATCAACTGAACATCGATTTCGTCGGCAAGGTCGACGGTGAAGTGTTCGCTGGCGGTTCCGCCAAGGCTACCCAGCTGGTACTGGGTTCCGGTCGCATGATCCCTGGCTTCGAAGACGGCCTGGTCGGCGCCAAAGCCGGTGAAGAGCGCGTTCTGAACGTGACCTTCCCTGAGGACTACCAGAACCTGGACCTGGCTGGTAAAGCCGCCGAGTTCACCGTGACTGTCAACAGCGTTTCCGAGCCGAAACTGCCGGAGCTGAACGAAGAGTTCTTCGCCCAGTTCGGTATAAAGGAAACCGGTCTGGAAGGTTTCCGCACCGAAGTTCGCAAGAACATGGAGCGTGAGCTGCGTCAGGCCATCAAGTCCAAGGTCAAGAATCAGGTTATGGACGGTCTGCTGGCCTCCAACCCTATCGAAGTGCCAAAGGCTCTGCTGGACAACGAAGTGAATCGTCTGCGTGTGCAGGCTGTTCAGCAGTTCGGCGGCAACATCAAGCCGGACCAGCTGCCTGCCGAGCTGTTCGAAGAGCAAGCCAAGCGCCGCGTTGTGCTGGGCCTGATCGTTGCCGAAGTGGTCAAGCAGTTCGAACTCAAGCCTGACGAAGCCCGCGTTCGCGAGCTGATCCAGGAAATGGCCTCGGCCTACCAAGAGCCTGAGCAGGTTGTGTCCTGGTACTACAAGAACGACCAGCAACTGAACGAAGTCCGTTCGGTTGTGCTGGAAGAGCAAGTTGTGGATACTGTTCTGCAGAAAGCTAGCGTGACCGATAAAGCGGTCTCTTACGAAGAAGCGGTCAAGCCGGTGGAAGCTCCACAAGCCGATTGATTGTTCTGCGGTAAGAAATACACACCCATAAGCCAGCCTTCGCGCTGGCTTATGCGTATTCAAGACATAACTATTTGGGAGTGACTGCGAGACATGTCCCGCAATTCTTTTTATCAGCAGAGCTCTGACATCCAAGCCGCAGGCGGCCTGGTCCCGATGGTTATCGAGCAGTCCGCCCGTGGCGAGCGTGCCTATGACATCTACTCGCGTCTGCTCAAGGAACGCGTCATCTTCCTGATCGGCCCCGTTGAAGACTACATGGCCAACCTGGTCGCGGCGCAATTGCTGTTCCTTGAAGCGGAAAACCCGGACAAGGATATCCATCTGTACATCAACTCACCTGGCGGTTCGGTGACTGCGGGCATGTCGATCTACGACACCATGCAATTCATCAAGCCAGACGTTTCCACCATCTGCATCGGCCAGGCCTGCAGCATGGGCGCGTTCCTGCTCGCCGGTGGCGCAGCGGGCAAGCGTCACTGCCTGCCTAACTCGCGCATGATGATTCACCAGCCACTGGGCGGTTTCCAAGGCCAGGCGTCGGATATCGATATCCATGCCAAGGAAATCCTCCATATTCGTTCGCGCCTGAACTCGCTGCTGGCCCATCACACCGGGCAAAGCCTCGAAACCATTGAGCGTGACACCGAACGTGACAACTTCATGAGCGCAGAGCGTGCGGCCGAATACGGTCTGATCGACTCCGTGATCAACAAGCGTCAAATGCCTGCCTAAGCCGCTCAAAATGCAGGTGGTTGGGATGACCGGCCGCCTGCGGGCTTGAAAAAGCCCGCAATTGCCTTCATCTTGTGTTGCAAGCCTATCGGATTTGGATCGATCGAATGACTGACACCCGCAACGGCGAGGACAACGGCAAACTGCTTTATTGCTCCTTCTGTGGCAAAAGCCAGCATGAAGTACGCAAATTGATTGCCGGTCCCTCGGTCTTCATTTGCGACGAGTGCGTCGACCTGTGCAATGACATCATCCGCGAGGAGGTGCAGGAAGCCCAGGCCGAAAGCAGCGCGCATAAATTGCCTTCGCCTAAAGAAATCAGCGGCATCCTTGATCAGTATGTGATTGGTCAAGAACGTGCGAAAAAGGTACTGGCCGTAGCGGTGTACAACCACTACAAGCGCCTGAACCAGCGTGACAAAAAGAATGACGACGTCGAACTCGGCAAGAGCAATATCCTGCTGATCGGCCCGACAGGCTCGGGTAAGACCTTGCTTGCCGAAACCTTGGCTCGTTTGCTGAACGTTCCGTTCACCATCGCCGACGCAACCACCCTTACCGAGGCGGGTTACGTAGGTGAAGATGTCGAGAACATTATTCAGAAGTTGTTGCAGAAGTGTGATTACGATGTGGAGAAGGCCCAGATGGGCATCGTCTACATCGATGAAATCGACAAGATTTCCCGCAAGTCCGACAACCCGTCCATTACCCGGGATGTTTCCGGTGAGGGCGTGCAGCAGGCCTTGCTCAAGTTGATCGAAGGCACGGTCGCTTCCGTTCCGCCCCAGGGTGGTCGCAAGCATCCGCAGCAGGAATTCCTGCAAGTCGACACCCGTAACATCCTGTTCATTTGTGGTGGTGCGTTCTCCGGTCTGGAAAAGGTTATCCAAAACCGTTCCACCCGCGGCGGCATTGGTTTCAACGCCGAAGTGCGCAGCAAGGAAGAGGGTAAGAAGGTTGGTGAGTCCCTGCGTGAAGTCGAGCCTGACGATCTGGTCAAGTTTGGTCTGATCCCAGAGTTCGTGGGGCGTCTGCCGGTTCTGGCGACGCTGGACGAGCTGGACGAAGCCGCGTTGATGCAGATTCTGACCGAGCCGAAAAACGCTCTGACCAAGCAATATGCCAAGCTGTTCGAAATGGAAGGTGTAGACCTGGAGTTCCGTTCCGACGCGCTGAAATCGGTCGCCAAGCGTGCCCTGGAGCGTAAAACCGGTGCCCGTGGCCTGCGTTCGATTCTTGAAGGTGTATTGCTCGACACGATGTATGAAATCCCCTCGCAGTCCGAGGTGAGCAAAGTCGTGATCGATGAAAGCGTTATAGAAGGCAAGTCCAAGCCATTGTATATCTATGAAAACAATGAGCCGGCTGCCAAGGCTGCACCGGACGCTTAAGCGTCCTGTTGCGGTAACAAAGGAGGGGCCTTCGGGCCCCTTTGCTTTTAGCGCGTTTTAGACGTGTCTTGCGCTTGTTTTTTTTCAAGGCTGCCCCCATCTTGGTTTCAAGCTTACTTCCATCTGTTTCCGGCCTTGTGGCCGCCGTAGAGGCGAAATCATGAAGACAACCATCGAATTGCCTCTCCTGCCATTGCGTGATGTCGTGGTGTATCCGCACATGGTTATCCCGCTGTTCGTGGGGCGCGAGAAGTCCATCGAAGCTCTCGAGGCTGCGATGACGGGTGACAAGCAGATTCTCCTGCTGGCTCAGAGAAACCCTGCTGACGATGATCCTGGCGAGGACGCGCTTTATCGCGTAGGTACGATTGCAACGGTTCTGCAACTGCTCAAGCTGCCTGATGGCACCGTCAAGGTCCTGGTCGAAGGCGAGCAGCGCGGTACCGTTGAGCGTTTCAGCGAAGTGGACGGCCATTGTCGGGCCGAAGTATCGCTGATCGAAGAAGTCGATGCGCCTGAGCGCGAATCAGAGGTGTTTGTCCGCAGCCTGCTGTCTCAGTTCGAACAATACGTTCAGTTGGGCAAGAAGGTGCCCGCCGAGGTCCTGTCGTCGCTTAACAGCATCGACGAGCCCGGACGCTTGGTCGATACGATGGCGGCCCACATGGCCCTCAAGATCGAGCAAAAGCAGGAAATTCTCGAAATCATCGATTTGTCCGCCCGTGTCGAGCACGTACTGGCATTGCTCGACGGCGAAATCGATCTGCTGCAGGTCGAGAAACGCATTCGTGGTCGCGTCAAGAAACAAATGGAGCGCAGCCAGCGCGAGTACTACCTGAATGAGCAGATGAAGGCCATTCAGAAGGAGCTCGGCGACGGCGACGAAGGCCACAACGAAATCGAAGAGCTGAAAAAGCGCATCGATGCCGCAGGTTTGCCCAAGGACGCACTGGCCAAGGCCCAGGCGGAGCTGAACAAACTCAAGCAAATGTCGCCGATGTCGGCCGAAGCTACCGTGGTGCGTTCCTACATCGACTGGCTTGTCCAAGTGCCTTGGAAAGCCCAGAGCAAGGTACGCCTGGACCTGGCTCGCGCCGAAGACATCCTCGACGCCGATCATTACGGTCTGGAAGAAGTCAAGGAACGCATCCTCGAATACCTCGCCGTACAAAAGCGCGTGAAGAAAATTCGTGGCCCGGTTTTGTGCCTGGTTGGCCCGCCAGGGGTCGGCAAGACCTCTCTGGCCGAGTCGATTGCCCACGCCACCAATCGTAAATTCGTCCGCATGGCCCTCGGTGGTGTGCGCGACGAGGCGGAAATCCGTGGTCATCGGCGTACCTACATCGGGTCCATGCCAGGAAGATTGATTCAAAAGATGACAAAGGTGGGTGTGCGCAACCCGTTGTTCCTTTTGGATGAAATCGACAAGATGGGCAGCGATATGCGTGGCGATCCCGCCTCTGCGTTGCTCGAAGTGCTCGATCCTGAGCAGAATCACAATTTCAACGATCACTATCTGGAGGTCGACTACGACCTGTCAGACGTGATGTTCCTTTGCACCTCCAACTCCATGAACATTCCGGCGGCGTTGCTGGACCGGATGGAGGTGATTCGTCTGCCGGGCTACACCGAGGACGAAAAGATCAACATCGCCGTCAAATACCTTTCGCCCAAGCAAATCCAGGCCAACGGCTTGAAAAAGGGCGAACTGGAATTTGACGCCGACGCGATTCGCGACATCATCCGCTACTACACTCGCGAGGCTGGTGTGCGTGGCCTGGAGCGGCAAATTGCCAAGGTCTGCCGCAAGGCGGTCAAGGAGCATGCGCTGGAAAAACGCTTCGCGGTCAAGGTCACTTCGGACCTGCTGGAGCACTTCCTGGGTGTGCGTAAATTCCGCTACGGCCTGGCCGAGCAGCAGGATCAGATCGGTCAGGTGACCGGTCTTGCGTGGACTCAAGTGGGTGGTGAGTTGCTGACCATCGAAGCGGCAGTGGTTCCGGGCAAGGGGCAGTTGATCAAGACCGGTTCCCTGGGTGACGTGATGGTCGAGTCGATCACCGCAGCGTTGACGGTGGTTCGTAGCCGCGCCCGGAGCCTGGGCATCCCCGTGGACTTCCACGAGAAGCGCGACACGCATATCCATATGCCTGAAGGGGCGACGCCCAAGGACGGCCCGAGCGCTGGCGTAGGCATGTGCACGGCCCTGGTATCGGCACTGACGGGCATTCCGGTGCGCGCCGATGTCGCCATGACGGGGGAAATCACGCTGCGTGGCCAGGTATTGGCGATCGGTGGCCTGAAGGAAAAACTGCTGGCGGCGCACCGTGGCGGGATCAAGACCGTGATCATTCCTGAAGAGAATGTTCGCGATCTGAAGGAAATTCCTGACAACATTAAGCAGGATCTTCAGATCAAACCGGTTAAATGGATTGACGAGGTCCTGCAAATTGCGCTGCAATACGCGCCGGAGCCCTTGCCGGATGTGGCTCCGGAGATAGTCGCGAAGGACGAAAAGCGCGAGTCTGACTCTAAGGAAAGAATTAGTACGCATTAATACGCATTTGCCTGGGGGGCTTCCTTGACAGTTTTTTAGAGCCCTTGTTATAAAGCGGCTCTTAAGTGTCTGTAGGCCATTCAGCACTCGTTTTTGCTTTCACCAAAAAAACTTAGAATCATCTCAAATAGATATAAGGGGACTTAGAGTGAACAAGTCGGAACTGATTGATGCTATCGCTGCATCCGCTGATATCCCGAAAGCTGCTGCTGGCCGTGCGCTGGACGCTGTAATCGAATCCGTCACTGGCGCTCTCAAGGCCGGCGACTCCGTGGTTCTGGTAGGTTTCGGCACCTTCTCCGTGACCGACCGCCCAGCTCGTACCGGTCGCAACCCGCAGACTGGCAAGACGCTGGAAATCCCTGCTGCCAAAAAGCCGGGTTTCAAAGCTGGTAAAGCACTGAAAGAAGCCGTTAACTAAGGTTTCATTGAGTTTATCCGGGTCGGGGTCATGCCTGGCTTGGCAGCGGAGCGGTAATACGACCGGTTGCTACCGGTGTGTGACGCCAGGGCTTGCGGGTTCGAGCCCGGTCCGCTCCGCCAGTTACGAGAAGGCGCATCCTCGGATGCGCCTTTCTTCTATCCGGATTCTACCCACGCTCCACGGTTGCCTAATTTTGAAGTTCAACCGTTTCTGGGGGACGCATGCTGCAGAATATCAGGGACAATTCACAAGGCTGGATTGCCAAGACCATCATCGGGGTCATCGTCGCGTTGATGGCGTTGACCGGTTTCGATGCCATTTTCAAAGCCACCACCAACAGCAACGAAGCGGCCAAGGTCAACGGCGAAAACATCAGCCAGAACGAGCTGAGTCAGGCGGTCGATATGCAACGCCGTCAGCTCATGCAACAGCTGGGCAAGGATTTTGACGCCTCCCTGCTGGACGAAAAGATGCTGCGTGAATCGGCGCTCAAGGGCCTGATCGATCGCAAGCTGTTGCTGCAAGGTGCACACGACGCGAAATTCGCTTTCTCCGAAGCCGCGCTGGATCAAGTGATCCTGCAAACGCCTGAGTTTCAGGTCGATGGCAAGTTCAGCCCCGAGCGTTTCGATCAGGTGATCCGCCAGCTGGGTTACAACCGCCTGCAATTCCGTCAGATGCTGGCTCAGGAAATGCTGATCGGTCAGCTGCGTGCCGGCCTGGCTGGCAGCGGTTTCGTCACCGATGCGCAGGTCCTGGCATTCGCCCGCCTGGAAAAGCAGACCCGTGATTTCGCTACCTTGAACATCAAGGCTGATCCGTCGGCCGTGAAGCTGACCGATGACGAGGTCAAGGCTTACTACGACAAACACGCCAAGGAATTCATGACGCCCGATCAGGTGGTCATCGATTACCTTGAGCTGAAGAAGGCCTCGTTCTTCGATCAGGTCAGCGTCAAGGACGAAGACCTGCAAGCGGCCTATCAGAAAGAAATCGCCAACCTGTCCGAACAGCGTCGGGCTGCGCACATTCTGATCGAGGTGAACGACAAGGTCACCGAAGCCCAGGCGAAGGCGAAGATCGAGGAGATCCAGGCGCGTCTGGCCAAAGGCGAGTCGTTTGAAGCCCTGGCGAAGGAGTTTTCCCAGGACCCGGGTTCGGCAAGCAACGGTGGCGATCTCGGTTATGCCGGTCCAGGCGTCTATGATCCGGAATTCGAAAAGGCACTGTATGCCTTGAACAAGGATCAGGTATCGGCACCGGTGCGCACCGATTTCGGTTTGCACCTGATCAAGCTGCTGGGTGTTGAAGCGCCTGAAGTCCCGACGTTTGCCAGCCTCAAGGACAAGCTGACCCGCGAGCTGAAAACCCAACAGGTGGAGCAGCGTTTCGTGGAGGCGACCAAGCAACTGGAGGATGCCTCGTTCGAAGCGTCCGACCTGGCGCAGCCGGCCCAGGACCTGAAGCTGACCGTCCACACCTCGGCACCGTTCGGGCGTGAAGGCGGAGAGGGCGTTGCGGCCAATCGTGCCGTGGTTACCGCCGCGTTCAGCCCGGAAGTGTTGGATGAAGGGGCCAACAGCGCCGCCATCGAACTGGACCCGGAAACTGTCGTGGTGTTGCGTGCCAAGGAGCACCGCAAGCCTGAGCAGATGCCGCTCGAAAGCGTCGCAGGGCCCATTCGGGCTCAACTGGCCAAGGAGCACGCCAGCGAGGCTGCCAAGGCCCGTGGGGATGAGTTGATCGCTAGCCTGCGTGATGGCAAGACTGCGCTGGATAAACCGGTCGTCGGTCAAAGCTGGAAAGTCAGCGAAGCGGCAACCCGCAACCAGGAAGGTATCGACCCGGCGGTGCTGCAGGCACTGTTCCGCATGCCCAAGCCTGAGTCCAAGGACAAGCCGACGTTCACCAGCGTGACCTTGCCTGACGGCAGCGTGGTGGTCGTGCGTCTGAACGGCGTGAACGAAGCAGCGGCACCAACCGACGAAGAGAAGGCGCAGTACCGTCGCTACCTCGCTTCGCGTATCGGCCAGCAGGACTTTGCGGCTTATCGCAAGCAGTTGGAGAGCCAGGCGGACATCAAGCGTTTCTAAATGCCTTGATGGCTTGCTGATCGAAGACCCCGGCCGAAAAGCCGGGGTCTTTTTTTATGTCTGGTTGTTGCTAATGGCAGGGTGTTCGTCGATCCATCGGGATTGCTTCTTTTTCCTGCAAACAACCCCCAGTAGACTTGTAACCCGTTTAAGTCGTGATTACTCACGCTGCCGAGCCGCGTTCTGTTGCACAATACGCCCCGGACTGTTTTTCTCAGGATGTTCAATGTTCATATCACCTCACATGCGCACCATCGGGCTTGCGTTGGCGTTGGCCGCCGCAGCCGGTTGCTCGTCCAAGAAAGCCGCCATTTACGAGCATGAAAACTTCGATGATTCCGGTACGTTCTCGCGCACTTATCCAGTGAGCGATGCGGCGACCTGTGAAGCCGGGCGTCGGGCGTTGCTCAGTCAGGGCTACATCATCACCAGCAGCGATGCGAAACTGGTCAGCGGTCACAAGAGCTTTCAGCAGACCGGCGAAACCCACATGGAGATCAGCTTCAACCTGGTCTGTGCCGAAGACGGCGGTGCTGGACACCGTGCGACCATGTTCGCCAACGCCCTGCAGGACCGCTATGCCCTGAAGAAGACCAACAACTCCGCCAGCCTGGGTGTGGGAGTGCTGGGCTCGGTGTCGATGCCGATCGGCTCCTCAGATGATTCGATGGTCAAGGTCGCCAGCGAAACCGTATCGGCGGCCAAGTTCTACGAGCGGTTCTTTGCTCTAGTGGAGCTGTTCTTGCCACCTGAAGCGAAAAAGGCTGTCGAGAACGTCGAGAAGCCAAAAGCTGAACTGGGCGTCCCGGAAACCAAGCTCGAACCGGCGGCGCTGGTGCCTGCTCCTGAGCCCGCCGCACCGCAGGCCGCGCCAACGCCAGTGGAAGCCGCTCCCGCAGCCTCGGAGCCGATCACCCCGCCAGCCGAGCCGGCACCGATTGCTCCCGAGTCGTCCGAGCCCGCGCCGGCGACAGAAACCATCACTGCGCCACCGCCCAGTACGTTGGCGCCTCCGAGCGAGCCAATCCAGCCACTCCCTTGAGGTCCGGCAAGAGGATAATCCCTTGCCACACCTTCACAGGGTAATTTCCCGACGCTGTGCTACGTTTAATTCATGAAGCTTTTGCTTCATGTTTTGTTCATAAAGCAGCTTTATGCTGATTCCAACGCCATCAGGCATCGGTTTCAACGACAGGGGAAGGACTCGTAATGGATGATTATCAGGAAGAGCTGCTGGAATACCAGGCGTATGAACTGGACCCGCTGGAACCCGCCGAGGACGCGACGGAGTTGTAGGGGGAAAGTTGCCTGCACGCCTCAAGTTGCAAGCGGCAATCTTTAAGCTCAGTAACTCCTATGACTGCGCCGAAACTCTCCAGGCGTCTGGTCGTTCCAGCGCTTGAAGGCACGTTGGAACGCTTCGGCTGAGGCGAAGCCCAACAGGTAGGCGATTTCGCCGAACGCCAGTTCAGTCTCGCGGATGTAGGTCATGGCCAGGTCGCGGCGAGTGTCATTGAGGATTGCGCGATACTGCGTACCCTCTTCGGCCAGTTTGCGGCGTAGGGTCCAGGTCGGCAGCTTCAAGCGTGCCGCCACTTCTTCCAGGTCGGGTTCCCGACCGCCATTGAGCAACGGCCCCAACAGTTGGATGATGCGCTCGCGCAAACTGCGGGTGCGGGTCAACTGTTCCAGCTCCTGTTCACACAACTTAACCAGATGCCGCCAGGTACTCGGGCAATGTTGCCGGTTGCGCCGGGCGAGACTGTCCAGGCCCAGGCGCAGCTGATTCTGCTGGGCGCCAAACTGGATCGGACAATCACCGAGCGTGCGGTAGGCTTCCACGTACGCCGGTTCTTCGAATTCGATCTCTATGCGTTCGGCCCTTAGCGCGATGTCGCTCACACTGGAGAGCTGCGTCAGCCAGCCAGCGATGATCGAGTCTACGACGAAGCGGTTGTAGGCGTTATACGGACTGATGGAGTAAAACCGCAGCCAAGCGCCCCGGGCGTCCTCATGAAAACTCGACTGGCCGCGATAGTTGGAACCGTATAGGGGCTCGAAGCGGATCATGCAGCGCGCGGCTTCGCGTACTGTCGGCGCCTGGGCGGCGGTGACGCCCGCCAGCCCAGCCTGGCTCAAACGGCTGAGTTGACCCATACGCAGGCCCAGTGCCGGGTCCTGGGTCTGCTGGATCGCCGCGTGGCCCAGGCGCATGTAGCGTGGGATCGACAGTCGAGCCCCGGGTTCGGCCAGGCGCGCGGCATCCAGACCGTACTGCTCAAGCAGGGGTTGAGGGTCCTGCCCATGGCTGGCGACCGCATCCGCCAGGCTATGGACGAAGCCTACTGACAGATCCCCCAAGCGCATCGGTTGCGGTTTCATGTTCACAACCAAAGGTTCAGCAGACGGGCGCCACGAGCCTCGCCGTCGGGGAAGTGTTCGCCGTTGTGGCTGATGAAACTCTGGCCTGCGCTGGCGCTGTCCCAGAACTGGCCCCGCAGGAAGACGCTGACGCCAGCTGTGGCCCGGCTGGTGGGCAGTTGGCTAGTCAGCGTCAGGCGATGCCAGGCCTGGCCTTCGCTGACTTCGCCTGGCTTGAGGCTCACTTCGCTCGGCGTGGACAGGCCTTTGTAACCACCCCAGGGCTTGTTCCACGTGTCGCGACCGATGATGAAGGCGGGCACGGCGATCAGTTGTGCGCCTTGGTCATCGAGTTGCCGATAGTGGCGGGGGTACCAGCTGTCGCTGCCGATCAGCACGCCCAGGCGCCCGGCAGGGGTATCGATGACGCGGGTTGCGTTCGGGGGGGCGGCCCCCAGTACGTCTCGTTGTTCGAACACGGGATGTTGTTGGCGCTGGGGCTGGCCGATTGGTCGTCCGTCGCGACCGAACACCAGGCTGCTGTTATACAGCGCGCCGCGGCCAATCTTCAGTTCACCTTCGCTGACGCTGGGTTCAGGCAGCACGATGGAGCCGGCCACCAGAGTCACGCCGAATTCCTTGGCCAGCCCGCCAAACAGTGCCTGATAGTCATGGGCCATGGTATCGGCCTTCATGCGCAGGTAGGCATCGTCCAGTCGGTTGTCACCTTGAGCACTGAACAAGGCGCGGGTAAACGCCAGCGGATTGCTGACCGCCAGCCAGTTCATGGCGTCCTTCAATGTGGCAGCCTGATACAACTCGTCTTTTTCACCGCTGACCATCAGCCAGGTGCCGATGTGCTCGGGCAAGACCACGATGGTTTTGTCATTGAGAAAGCCCAGGTCGCGAGCGTTTTGCAAATAGGCCGCCAGTTTGCGACGCAGGTGCTCGGGGCTCTGGTAGTCGGTGGGAAATAACTCGGGTTGGATGCCCAACAAGTTGCCCCGGTCGGCGGGTGTGCCCTGGTCGACCGCCAGGTTGATGCGAAGGTCTGACAGGTAATGGCCCGCCGGACGGTCCATCGTCCACAGTGCGTAGGTGATCAGGGCGGCAATCAAGGCCAGTGAAAACAGCAGGTACAGAAATTTGCGCATGGGGACAGTCAGCGGCCGTGTGCGGATTCAATGACTAGGGTAGGGCCCACCGTGGGCGTTGCCAAGGGGCGCTGCGCATTTGGATCATTAAGTTGTCAGTTACGGTCATTGAGTGAGCGCATCCTGGCTCTTAGGCTGTCGGTCATGACAGAGGGAAGCCGCAGAGCTTCCGTATTTCCCGTGATTGCCCGTTGTGGAGTGACCGATGACCGCCTCTCATTACCCGCACCTGTTGGCCCCGTTGGACCTGGGTTTTACCACGTTACGCAACCGTACCCTGATGGGGTCGATGCACACGGGGCTGGAAGAAAAGCCCGGCGGTTTCGAACGCATGGCGGCCTATTTTGCCGAGCGGGCCCGAGGCGGCGTGGGCCTGATGGTTACTGGTGGTATCGGGCCGAACGACGAGGGCGGCGTGTACTCCGGTGCCGCCAAGCTGACCACTGAAGAAGAGGCCCGCAAGCACCAGATCGTCACCCGCGCCGTACACGAGGCCGGTGGCAAGATCTGCATGCAGATCCTCCATGCCGGGCGCTACGCCTACAGCCCCAAGCAAGTGGCGCCGAGTGCGATCCAGGCGCCGATCAACCCGTTCAAGCCCAAGGAACTGGACGAGGAGGGTATCGAAAAGCAGATCAGCGACTTCGTCACTTGTTCGGTACTGGCTCAGCAGGCCGAATATGATGGTGTCGAGATCATGGGCTCGGAGGGTTATTTCATTAACCAGTTCCTGGCAGCCCACACCAACCACCGTACCGACCGCTGGGGCGGCAGCTATGAAAACCGCATGCGTCTGCCGGTGGAAATCGTGCGACGGGTGCGCGAGGCGGTCGGTCCGAATTTCATCATTATCTTTCGCCTGTCGATGCTCGATCTGGTGGAGGGTGGCAGTTCCTGGGACGAGATCGTCCAATTGGCCAAGGCCATCGAGCAGGCCGGCGCGACGATTATCAACACCGGTATCGGTTGGCACGAAGCGCGAATTCCCACTATCGCCACCAAGGTTCCGCGAGCGGCGTTCAGCAAGGTCACGGCCAAGCTGCGCGGTTCGGTGAATATTCCACTGATCACTACCAACCGTATCAACACTCCGGAAGTGGCCGAGCGGATCCTGGCCGAAGGCGACGCCGACATGGTCTCCATGGCGCGGCCGTTCCTGGCCGATCCGGACTTCGTCAATAAGGCCGCGGCGGGCCGTAGCGATGAAATCAACACCTGCATTGGCTGCAACCAGGCCTGCCTGGACCATACCTTTGGCGGCAAGCTCACCAGTTGCCTGGTGAACCCGCGGGCCTGTCACGAAACCGAACTCAACTACTTGCCGGTGACCCAGGTGAAGAAAATCGCCGTGGTCGGTGCCGGCCCGGCCGGGTTGGCTGCCGCTACGGTGGCGGCCGAGCGGGGTCACCAGGTGACGCTGTTCGATTCGGCCAGCGAAATCGGCGGCCAGTTCAATATCGCCAAGCGTGTGCCAGGCAAAGAGGAGTTCTTCGAAACCCTGCGTTACTTCAATCGCAAGTTGCAGACCACGAATGTCGAGCTGTGCCTCAACACCCGGGTGGATGTGGCGCGACTGGTGGCGGGCGGTTACGACGAGATCATCCTTGCCACCGGCATCGCGCCGCGTGTGCCGGCGATTGCTGGAGTGGAGCATGCCAAGGTGTTGAGCTACCTGGACGTGATCCTGGAGCGCAAGCCGGTAGGCCATAGCGTAGCGGTAATCGGTGCCGGCGGTATTGGCTTCGACGTATCGGAATTCCTGGTCCATCAGGGCGTTGCCACCAGCCAGGACCGTGAAGCGTTCTGGAAGGAGTGGGGGATCGACACCCAGCTCCAGGCGCGCGGCGGCGTGGCCGGGATCAAGGCCGAACCCCACGCACCGGCACGCCAGGTGTTCCTGCTGCAGCGCAAGGCATCCAAGGTCGGTGACGGCCTGGGCAAGACCACTGGCTGGATTCATCGCACGGGCCTGAAGAACAAGCAGGTGCAGATGCTCAACAGCGTCGAGTACCTGAAGATCGACGACGAAGGCCTGCACATTCGCATTGGTGAAGCTGGCGAGCCGCAAGTGCTGGCAGTGGACAACATCGTGATCTGCGCCGGCCAGGATCCGCTGCGCGAGTTGCAGGAAGGCTTGGTGGCGGCGGGGCAGAATGTCCACCTCATTGGCGGTGCCGACGTGGCGGCGGAGCTGGACGCCAAGCGGGCGATCAACCAGGGTTCGCGGTTGGCGGCGCAGTTGTAAGGTACAGCCCAAGGACAACCTGGTCCTCTGTGGGAGCGAGCTTGCTCGCGATGACGGCATTACATTCAACATCCATGTTGACTGGTCCGACGCCATCGCGAGCAAGCTCGCTCCCACAGAGGGATGGGGGGGAATTCAGATCCTGAAGTCACCTGCGACCGAGCTGTTAAGATGCCGGCATATTTTCGACCGGCCTGCCGCAATGCTTCTCCCCGCCCTCGATTGGCACCCCCAACCCCGCCTCGAACCCCTTCATCTGGACTGGCTTGCCCGTGCTGCAGTTGAAGTGGCGGTGTTGCGTCTGGACCGGATCGATCCGCTGATCAGCGGCAACAAGTGGTTCAAGCTGATTCATCATTTGCGCGCTGCCCACGCGGCGGGTGCCGAGGGGGTCATGAGCCTGGGCGGTGCCTATTCCAATCATCTGCATGCGCTGGCGGCGGCCGGTAAGCGCTTCGGTTTTCCAACGGTCGGGCTGCTGCGCGGCCATCCCCAGGAAACGCCAACGGTGCTCGACCTCAAGGCGTTCGGCATGACGCTGCACTGGTTGGGTTATGGCGGATACCGCGAGCGGCACGCAGCGGATTTCTGGGAGCCGTGGCAGACCCGCTACCCACATTTGCATCCGGTACCCGAGGGCGGTTCAGGATTGCCCGGCGCCCAGGGTTGCATGAGCTGGGTGACCCGTGCCCGTGAGCAACTGGCGGCGTTGGGGTGGACGGATTATCACGGCTGGTGGTTGGCCTGCGGTACCGGCACGTCGTTGGCGGGGTTGGTATTGGCCGAAGCGGGAGAGCGCCCGGTCTACGGTGTGCTGGCGGTGCCTCAGGACCATGGCGTGGCGCAGCAGGTCGAAAGCATCGTGGAGGCGGCGGGACTAGCCCATCCGCTTTATGAATTGTTCGACGGCAGCCGAGGCGGTTTCGCCCGGGTCGATGCCCAACTCAGCGCCTTCATCGGCGCCACCGACGCTATCGAGCTGGAACCGTTGTACACCGGCAAGGCACTGATGTTGCTCAGGGCGCAGGTCGAGGCAGGGCGGTTTGCTCCTGGCACTCGCTTGATCTTCGTTCACACCGGCGGCTTGCAAGGCCGCCGGGGTTTCGAATAGCCGGCGATCAACCGCGTTTGGGCATCATCCGCAGCAGCGTGTTATCGCGCACTATGTAGTGGTGATACAGGCCCGCCAGGGCATGCAGGCCAATCAACCAATAGCCGATGGTCCCGCCCAGCACATGCCAGCCTTCCAGCTGTTTGGCAAAATCCTTGTCTTGATTGATGAGCAGCGGCAAATCGAAACCGTAGAACATCACTTGATGCCCTTCGGCGCTGGTGATCAGCCAGCCCAGCAGCGGCATGGCGATCATGAACAAGTACAGTGCCCAGTGCATCAAGCGTGCAAGGAGGGTTTGCCACGCAGGCGACGCCGGGAAAATCGCCGGTGCCTTACCCATGCTGCGGGCGAACAGGCGCAGCCAGACCAGCACAAACACCGTCAGGCCGAGCATGAAATGCGCTTCCTTGATCAGGGTTCTTCCGCCACTGCCCTTGGGAAAAATCCCTCGGAACTCGATGCAGGCATAAACCACGGCCAGCAAAACCAGCATCAGCCAATGCAAGGTGACTGTGACGGTACTGTAGCGGCTTTCTGAGTTTTTCCAGGGCATTGCAGGTATCTCCAGCATCAGGGTAAAGCGCCGTCTTGAGCGGCGTTGTGCTTTTACTGTAAGCCCGTTTCGCTGGGTTTGCATGAGCCAAATCAGTTTTACCGGCACGAAGATCCGGAAAGTGCTTTCGCAGGAGCGCGCAGGCTGTGCAGCCGAGTGGGCGCAGGCCCCTTGCTACCGAACAGGCAGTTCAGGACGTTGTGTCCGGTGGGTTCAGGAGCCAGTCAAGCAACAGACCCGCGTCATCGTTGCCCGGTGCTGATTTCGGTGACGCAGCGGCCTGCCCGCCACCGCTGTCGATAATCCCGGGGCACAGCACGGGTCGATCGGGGTCGCCATCGAGAAAACTCACCAGTACTTCACTGCCGGCCATCAGGGTGGGGCTGGCGTCCAGCGTCAGTCGCGACACGGGCAGCCTGATGCCTTCCTCATCCGGGGTCCATAGGCTGACTTGGACTTGGCCGCGCTCATCCGGCCTGGCCGGTTGGCCGGCAGGGCCGAGCACACGGGCGATGTGATAGCCGGGGATGCGGGGCTTGAGATGCTTGAGTGTCGGCCTGAACACGGTGGACCAGGCAATGGCTGAGAATCGGTTGCGATAGTCCTGGGCTGGCGGTGTGGGCGGCAAATGGGTTTCAAGGATGGAAAATTGCCGCCCGCGATGCTGGACCTCGGTGATCAGCCATTGGTCATTGAAGGTCGATACCGGATGTTCGCAGATCTGCGCGATATGACCACTGCGCAGGGCCGACTGGCTGCTGTGGCCGTGTATCTCCTGTTGCCGACAACGCAGCCGTTCAAGGTTTCGGCGACCGACCTGGTAACGATGCGCCAGCGACGGGTTGTCGCGCAGTGTCTCGTGGTCGACACCGTCAAAGGCATGATTCGCCGCCAGATCCCCGGCTTCGCTGCTTGCCCGGTCGCTGAAGCCGGCTGGCGAGCCAGGCGCCATTGAACGGTGACGCTGGTAGAGCCGCTGTACGGCCGATGGCAGACTGGCGTCTTGGCGCAGGGTCAGTTCGACCGGCCGCGCCGGGAAGCTTCCAGGGTCTTCGGCGAACACCAGGACATGCCCATGGAGGGCATGTTCAAAGTGATAGTGGATGCCTTCTTCCTCGCATAAGCGCTGCAGCAGATCCAGATCGCTTTCCTCGTACTGGATGCAGAAAGGCCGGCTCGGGTACTGCCCATGGGGCAGCTCGAAACGGTAGCTGTGGGCGGGCAGCGCGTTGTCCTCCAACAGCCGCTGCAGCACCTGCACAACGCTGAGTCGATAGAAAACTCGCCGCTGCGGGCCTTGCTCCAGGCGCTGGAGGTAAGGAACCAAGGTCAAGCGGTAGCCAATGCGATGCGAGTCATGCGCGTTCAGGCTGACGCTGTGGACAATCCCATGGATGCCCGCTTCGGCGTCCAGGCGCAGGAAGGCCGGTTGCCCCAGCAGGGTGTCGGGGTTTAGTGGCGGCGCCAGGCCGATCAGTTCGAGGTCAAAGCGGTAAGGCTGGTTGAGGGCTTCACGACCATTGAACCGCAATACTTGCAATTGCAAGTCGCTTTGCGTGAGGGTCAGGCTGAAGGGACTTTCCGTGTCGTTGCGCATCGCCGTTCTTACTTGCAGAGAGAGAAGCGCAGAGGGTACGAAACCCCAGGGTGAAACGGTGCTAGCGAATCGCTATTTCAGAAAACCCCTACAACATCCTGTGGAAATGTCGATTCAATAGCGTGAATTTTTTGGTCGATCAGCCGGTTTAGGCCGTATAAACTTGCGCCACAGCGCCGGCCGGCAGATGTCTCGGCGCGTCAGACAAGAGAGTGAGTAATGGGCGCACAGTGGAAGGTTAAACACAAAGAAGCGGCTGCCAACGCCAAGGGCAAGATCTTCGGCAAGCTGGTGAAAGAAATCACCATTGCCGCGCGCAACGGCGCCGACACCGCAACCAACGCGCACTTGCGCCTGGTGGTCGAGCAGGCGAAGAAGGCCTCCATGCCCCGCGAGACCTTGGAACGTGCGATCAAGAAAGGCTCTGGCCAGCTCGGCGAAACCGTGCAATACCACCGCGTCACCTACGAAGGCTTCGCACCGCATCAGGTGCCGCTGATCGTGGAATGCGTGACCGACAACATCAACCGCACCGTTGCCGAGATTCGTGTGGCGTTCCGCAAGGGCCAACTGGGTGCCTCGGGTTCGGTTGCCTGGGACTTCAACCATGTCGGCATGATCGAGGCCGCACCGGACAGCCCGGATGCCGATCCGGAAATGGCCGCCATCGAGGCTGGTGCCCAGGACTTCGAGCCGGGCGAAGAAGGCGCGACATTGTTCCTTACCGATCCTGCCGACCTCGATGCCGTGCAGAAGGCGCTGCCGGAGCAGGGCTTTACTGTGTTGTCGGCCAAGTTGGGCTATCAGCCGAAGAACCCGGTCAGCGGCCTGACCGACGAGCAGATGGCTGAAGTCGAAGCGTTCCTCGAAGGCCTCGACAACCATGATGATGTGCAGGATATGTTTGTCGGGTTGGCGGGTTAAGCAGTACGACTCCCTTGTGGCGAGGGGATAAATCCCCTCGCCACAAGGGTGCTGGCTCAACCGGTGTACTTGAACTCGCTCAGCAACCCTTCAATCTCCTCGAATCCCGGTCGCGCCAGCACCTCTGGCTGACAACAACGCACCTGCAGATCCCGCAACCTCGCCAGGTCCATAGCACCGAGCGGCGGTTCAATCCGCGCCATCAATTCCTCCAGCAGAATCCCGAAGGCCCGCACCTCGATGCGCTGTAGTACGCGGGTTTGCAGGGTGTCCGTGGTGGCGTGAAACGACGCCGCGCCAAAGTCCCCCAGCAGGCAATCGCCTTGGTCGTTGCAAAGAATGTTGTGCCCGTACAAATCCCCATGGGTGATCCCCTGGCGATGCAGGTGCGCCGACACCGAGGCGATGCCCCGGGCGATGCGCAAGGCCACCGGGGCGCTCATGCGCAGCGCGTCGGCGTACACGTCGCGGGTGCACGACGCCAGGCTCGGCAGCCCGGCGAGGTTGCGATAACTGGGCTCGATCAGCGCCATCACCAGCCCGGTCTGTTCCTCGGGATGCCCGACAATCTGGCCCAGCACTTCAATCAGGTTCGGATGCCGACCTGCAGTGATGCAGGCATGCATTTCATGCAGGGGGGAGCCGTCGCTGGTCATCTGGCCCTTGTACAGCTTCACCGCGACTTTTCGAACCTCCTGGCCCGGCGGCTGCCACAGCGCCTGATGAATCACTCCCGACGCACCTTCGCCCAGTTGTTGTTGCAGGCTCAGTTGCGACCAATCGATGGGCGTTGTGGTATCCAGGGCTGCCGCCTCGGCCTGGGTTTCCAGCGGATTACCCGCGTAGGCGAGCCAACTGAGGCTTGGCAGCGCCAGCAACTCTTGCGGCAATTCGGTCAGTTGGTTGGCGGCGATGCGCAGCAGTTCGAGGCGATGGCACTGACCCAGGCTCGCAGGCAGCTGGCGCAGGCGGTTACCGGCCAGCATCAGCTTTTGCAAAGGCGGGCGGTGGCCCAGCTCATCGGGTAATTGGCTGATGCAGTTATCGGTCAGGATCAGCCAGCGCAGCTGCGGTGGCAGGGCGGCAGCCGTGACGCGTTCGATGCGGTTGGCCTTGAAGCCGACCATGGTCAGCGCAGCACAACGGCCCAAGGCTTCGGGCAGCTCAGTGAAGCGGTTGTCCGAACAAAACAGCACGCGCAGGCGGCTCAGCCGATGCAGGTCGTCGGGTAGCGAATCCAGTTGATTGCCGCTGAGGTTGAGAATTTCGAGGGAGTCGGCCAGCTCGAAGATTTCCCGGGGAAACTGCGTCAGGCCGCAGGCCAGGTCCAGCCGGGTGATGCCTGAGAGCTGGCCGGCGCGCAGTTGGGCGAGGGTATCCATGGAGGGGGTCGCTGTTGATCAAGGGGCGGACGCACAGTCCGAAGCCAGACAGTTAACCAATAATCAGCCCAACACAAAACCCTGTGGCGAGGGATTTCTCTGTGGGAGCAAGGCTTGCACGCGATGCAGGCGTCTCTCTTTCTCTACGAGCGCGCTGTTTTCATCGGCTCCCGCAGCAGTGTTCCTCCCCTCACCACAGTCGATCGCTCTAGCGCTCGATGCTGCGGTTCCACCGGGCATTCCAGGCTGGGCGTTGTTCGTTGACCTGGTCCCAATCCACTGCAATCGCCGTTTCCAGGTAGTGCTTCATCGCTTCCACCTGGCCCCGGGTCTTGTCGGTGGTCGGGGTATTGGGGTTGGACGGGATCTGGTCGCCTTCTTCCAGGGCTATGGCCTGGGCTTCGGGCGTCAGCAGGAAGGCGGCGAGCTTCTGTGCCAGCTCCGGTTGGGTATTTTGGGCGATGGCGCATTCGGCGACGTTGAGCACCACGGCGCCTTCCTTCGGCTGCGCGTATTCGACCGGCATGCCCTTGAGTTTCAGCGCAGTCACCTGGGTGGGTGTCAGCGGGAACAGCGCGGCTTCATCGGTCTGCAGCATTTCGGAAATTTTCGCCGAGCTCGGGATGTATTCCAGCACGTTGCGTCCGACGGTGTTCGGCCAAGCCTTGAAGCCCGGCTCGACGTCGGCCTCGCTGCCGCCCTGGATCCGGTTGAACATTAGGAAACCGTGCAAGCCAAACGTGGATGAGGCCATTGACTGGAACACCACTTTGTCCTTGAAACGTGGGTCGGCCAGGTCCATCCATGATGTCGGCGCGTTCCAGCCTTTTTCCTTGAACAGCCGTGTGTTGTAGGCCAGCCCGGTCACGCCGAGGCTGACCGCCACGGCCTGTTCCTTGATGCGGCCCTTGGCCGGGATCTGTGCCAGGGGCGGGCTGTCCTCGAGCTTGTCGCACAGCCCCATGGTGATGGCGCGGTACATGATGCCGTCATCGAGGAACATCACGTGCATCTGCGGGTTGCCTTTACTGGCCTGGACTTTGGCCAGGATGTCGGCGGAGGTGCCAGGCACGATCACCACTTTGACGTTGTTGGCTTTCTCGAAGGCCGGCAAGACCTTGTCGGCGTAGAGCCGCTCCATGGTGCCGCCGTTCATGCCCAGGTAAAGCGTCGGCTCGGCCAACGCCTGGCTGACCGGGAGCAGGGCGCCCAGGCAAGCGCAACCCAGCGAGCAGAAACCGAACAGTGCACTGCGTTTGACGTTATTCATTGGCGCGACCTTCCTCTATCAAGCAACGGAGATGGAGTGAAACCGGGTGATGGAAAACGCATCCAGCGGTGTGGTTGATGCACCGCTGCAGATGATCTCGGTGAGTGCCTGGCCCACCGCCGGGCCGATCTGGAAGCCCGCGCCGGCGAAGCCGAACGCATGCAACAGGCCAGGTTGAGTGCCGCTGTGGCCGATCACCGGTTGGCGATCGGGCAGGTAACCTTCGGTGCCGCTCCAGGTACGAATCGCCTGGGCACCCTGCAAAAACGGATAGAGTTCGACCGCCTGGCGCAGGATGTCGATCACGGCGTTCTGGCCGGGGCGGGCGCGTGCGTCGTCCAGGGCAAAACCTTGACCGCCCCCCAGCACGCAGTTGCCGCGAGCGACTTGGCGCGCATAGATGCCGCCGCCCTCCACGCCGGTGCTGGCGTTCATCACCAAGGGCAATGGCTCGGTCACCAGCATCGCCGGGTGGCCGGCGTGCATGGGCACGGCTTCGCCGAACTGCGCGGCGAAATGGTTGGCCCAGGCGCCGGCGCAGTTCAGCAACCAGGGGGCGCGAAATGCCAGGCCTACCTCGGTGTGTACGCCAAATTGCTGGCCGTCATGTTCGACGCCGCTGACCGGGCATTGTTCGCGGACCTGTGCGCCATGCCTGCGGGCAGCCTGGGCAAAGGCCGGTGATACCAGGCGCGGGTTGGCATGGCCGTCATCCGGGCACAGCGATGCTCCGACCGCAACCGCACCGACCCATGGGAAACGGGCGCGCAACTCATTGCGATCCAGCAGTTGCAAATCGAGGCCGAAGCCCTGGCAACTGGCGGCGTAATCGTGCAACGCTTGCAGATCTTGCGCACTCCGGGCCAGTTTCAGGTGACCGCTGCGCTGGTACTCACCGTCGATGCCGATCAATCGAGGCAACTGGCCCCAGATTTCATGAGCCCGTTGCGACAGGGGCAGTTGCGACAACGGCCGCCCCTGTCGACGCACGCCTCCGTAGTTCACGCCGCTGGAGTGCGAGCCGCAAAAGTCCCGCTCCAGCAATGCCACCCGTCGTCCGGCCTGGCTCAGGAACAACGCGGCCGAGGCGCCGACGATGCCGCCGCCGACGATCACCACATCCACCTCGATCATGGCTCGACCTCCAGGCCGAACGGCACGGGTTTGATCGGCGCCTGGGCCCGCAAGCGGCCGATGCTGGAGACCGGCCGGCCACTCTCGTGGGCGATGATCTCCGCTGCCGCAGCACCGCACATCCGTCCCTGGCAACGGCCCATGCCGACCCGGCAATGAGCCTTGACCCGGTTGATCTCCCAATGGCCTTCGCCCACCACCTGGCGGATGTCACCGACGCTGACTTCTTCGCAGCGGCAAAGCATCAGGTGGTCAACGGCTTCGGCGGCCCAACCTTCGGGGAAGGCAAACGCGTGTTCCAGGCCCTGGCGGAAATGGCCGATGCGTTCGAGGGCTTGTTCCAACTGCGTGCAACGCTGCGGGTCGATCAAATAACCGATGTCTTCGAGCAGCGCCAGGGCCGCCCGTTCACCGGCTATTTCAGCGGCATCGGCGCCCATGATCCCTGCACCGTCACCCGCCAGGTAGACCCCGGGCACGCTGCTACGACCGGCGCGATCTCGCTTCGGCAACCAGGCGCGATTGAGCGGGTTCCAGGTGAATTCGCAGCCCAGCAGGTCGGCCAATTGGGTTTCGCTGCGCAAGCCGTGGGCGAAGGCCAGCGCGTCGCAGTCAAGGGATTGCTCGCCTTTCGCGCTGCGCCATTTGAGCGACTGCACCCGGCGTTCGCCATCGATACGCGACAGGCTTGCCCCTTGTTGTACGGTGATGCCGCGGGCGGTCAACCAGGTGCGGTAATAGAGGCCTTTGGCGAGGGTGATCGGTTGGGCCAGCAGGCCGGGCAGGGCACGAACCTGGGCGCTGAAGGGCGAGCTGTCGAGCACCGCGACCACGTTGGCACCGGCCCTGGCGTATTGATACGCCACCAGATAAAGCAACGGACCGCTGCCGGCGAACACCACCCGTTCACCAATGGCGCACCCCTGGAACTTCAAGGCGATCTGCGCCGCGCCCAGGCTGTAAACCCCGGGCAGGGTCCAACCGGGCACGGGCAGGATCCGATCAGTGGCGCCGGTGGCGACGATCACCTTGGTGTACTCAAGGCGGTCGGCGCGGCCCTCATGCAAGGTGTCCAGCAAACCAGCCTCGGCGTTCCACACCAAGGTGTCGGGACGGTAATCGAGCTGTTCGCGCAGTTCGTCGAGGGCCTGGTGGATGGCGTTGGCCTTGTGCGCTTCGAAGCCATATAGCTTGGCTGGCGGGCGCTTGAAGTTGGGCGGTTGCCGTCGATAGATCTGCCCGCCACCGCGGGCGGCCTCGTCCAGCAGGATTGGGTAAACGCCATGGGCGACCAGCGTCTGCGCGGCACGGATACCGGCGGGGCCGGCGCCGATGATGGCTATCGATTTCATCGCCACCTCATAGGCAGGGCCGGGGGATTTGTGATGCTGTCGACAATGTTCATACCTGACGCCCCGGTTCGCGGCTGATGTGCAGCCCTGCTTCGAGCAGGGTCGAGCAGGCGCGTACGCGGCGGCCATCGCCCAGGCGGACCCAGCAGTCCTGGCAGGCGCCCATCAGGCAGAAACCGGCCCGGGGTTCGGCGCTGAAGTCGCTGCCGCGCAGGTGTTCGCTGCTGGTCAGCACGGCGGTCAGCAGCGTGTCGCCCAGCAGGCCGCTGGCAGGTACGCCGTCGAGGGTAAAGTCCAGGGCCGGGCGGTCGCCTTCGGCCAGTCGTTTCAGCAGAGCCATGGCGCCCTCATTGTTTACCGACCAGGACCCGATCCAGGCCATAGACCCGGTCGAGCAGAATCATGGTCACCGCCGTCAACCCAATGACCAGCGCTGACACCGCCGCCATCATCGGGTCGATGGATTCGGTGGCGTAGACATACATGCGCACTGGCAGGGTTTGCGTGGCCGGTGACGTGACGAAGATCGACAGCGTGACTTCATCGAAGCTGTTGATGAACGCCAGCAACCAGCCCCCGGCCACCCCTGGCAGGATCATCGGCAAGGTGATTTTTCGAAACAGTGTGAAACGCCCGGCCCCCAGCGATTGCGCGGCCTGTTCGGCGCTGCGATCCAGGCCGATGGCCGAGGCCAGCACCAGGCGCAGCACATACGGGGTGATGACCAGCACATGGGCGAAGATCAGCCAGGCAAAGCTGCCGTTCACCCCCATCAGCGCAAACAGGCGCAACAGCGCCACCCCCAGTACCAGGTGCGGGATGATGATCGGCGACAAAAACAGGCCGTTGAAAAAGTCCCGGCCAGGGAACTCGAGCCGAGTGATCGCCAAGGCCGCCGGCACCGCGATCAGCGTCGCCAGCGAGGCTGCGCAGAACGCCAGGACCAGGCTGTTGTAGAACGCATCAACAAAATCCGCACGCTCGAACACAGCACGGAACCAGCGCAGGGAAAACTCGCTGGTCGGCAGGCTCAGGGTGTTTTCCGGGGTGAAGGCGACGAGGCAGACCACCACCAGCGGCGCCAGCATGAACACTACCACCAGGGTATGAAACAACAGGGCGAAAGGACCGTTCCTGGACATGACGAGTTACCCCAATGACTTCTTGTAGCGGCCTTCGATCATCCGGTTCCACGACAGCATGATCAGCAGGTTGAGCAGCAGCAGTGCGACGGCAATGGCCGCGCCCATGGGCCAGTTGAGTTCCGACAGGTATTGGTCGTAGATCAGCGTGGCGACCATTTTCAACCGACGCCCACCGAGCAGGCCGGGAATCGCGAAGGAACTGGCGGCGAGGCCGAACACGATCAAGGTGCCCGACAGCACGCCGGGCATGATCTGTGGCAACACGACCTTGCGAATCACCGTGAACTGGCTCGCGCCCAGCGACAGCGCAGCCTGTTCGGCGGCCGGGTCGAGTTTCTGCAACGAGGTCCAGACCGGAATGATCATGAACGGCAGCATCACGTGGACCAGGGCGATGACCACGGCGAACGGCGTATACAGCAACTTCATCGGTGAGCCGCCGAAGGCTTGCAGCGTCTGGTTGACCAGGCCGTCGGCGCCGAGCAACAGGCTCCAGCCGAAGGCCCGCACCACCACCGAAATCAGCAGTGGCGTGAGGATCAGGATCAGGAAAATCGAACGCCACGGCGCCCGCATGCGACTGAGGACATAAGCCTCGGGCACGCCGATCAGTACACACAAGAGCGTGGTCAGGCCGCTGATCCAGAACGTGCGCAAAAAGATCTCGTAGAAGTACGGGTCACCCAGCAGGTTGGCGTAGTGGTCGAAGGTGTACGCCTCGTCGTTGATGCCCGAGCCGTAGTCAAAGACGTTGAACGACAACACCAGCGTCAGGCCGAGCGGAATGACCAGCAGGCCCAGGTACAAGGCCAAGGCCGGTGCGGACATCAAGTAACCTTGCCGGCCCCGGCGCATCCCGGCGATCAGCTTCATGCCGGCACCTCGTCCACGCTCAGCACTCGCAGCAGCGCCGGGTCCCAGTCAAGGCCCACCGCCGTGCCTTCGGTCATGGGCGCCGAGCCGTCGTTGCGACGCACCACACAGAGTTCGCCCAGGCTGGTCGAGACGCCGTACAGCCACTGGCTGCCAAGGAAGAAGCGGTTGACGAGAGTGCCTTGCAGTCGCCCTGAACCGGCCTCGCACAGGTCGATTTTTTCCGGGCGCAAGCTCAAGGTCAGGTCACCATTGCCGTGGCTGCAGGCTTGAACGACGCCCGCACTGTCCCGCACGCCGGGCAGCAGGTTGGCTTTGCCGACGAAGCCGGAAATGAATTCGGTGCGCGGGTGTTCGTAAAGGGTGTACGGCGCGTCGATCTGCGTGATGCGTCCGGCTTGCATCACTACGACGCGGTCACTGATGGACAGCGCCTCGGACTGATCGTGGGTGACCATCAAGGTGGTGATTCCGACTTCACGCTGGATGCGGCGGATTTCGTATTGCATCTCCTCGCGCAAGTTGGCGTCGAGGTTGGATAGTGGTTCGTCGAGCAACAGCACCGGCGGTTCGATCACCAGCGCCCGGGCCAGCGCCACGCGTTGGCGCTGACCGCCGGAGAGTTCCCGTGGGTAGCGTTCGGCGTGTGGGTCCAGGCGTACCAGCTTCAACACACGACCCACTCGTTGTTGCAGCTCGGCATTGGCCACTTTGCGCATGCGCAGGCCGAAGGCGACGTTGTCCTTGACGGTCATGTGGGGGAACAGTGCGTAACTCTGGAACACCACGCCCAGGCCACGGCTGGCGGGCTTGGCGTGGGTGATGTCGCGGCCGTCCAGCAGGATGCGTCCGCTGCTGGCTTCGACGAAGCCGGCGATCATCTGCAAGGTTGTGGTCTTGCCGCAGCCGGAGGGCCCCAGCAGCGAGACGAACTCGCCTTTCTCCACCGACAGGTTGGTGGCGACCACCGCATCGATGTCGCCGTAACGTTTGCCAAGTCCTTCAAGTCGCACAAAAGCCATAGCTGCGCTCCACCTGGGATTGTTATGCGTCGCCATGAGGCGCGCTTTTTTATGGGCAGATACGAAAGGATGCCGCTGGGTGCGTTGGCGCTCGAGCTTGAGTCGGCTGCCGTTGTTGTTCGAATCGCCCCTGTCTGGACGCAGAGTAGGACGAAGAATAGGATGGGCTCAATGGGCTATTTCACTGAAGCGAAGACTATTTTCAGTTTCATTCAGTGAGCAAATTTTATGACGAGAAATAACATGTCAGATTCCACTGATCGGAATGATAGCAAGGGTAACGTCGGGGTGGGCGCCGTCTCCAGGTTGTTCGCCGTGTTGCGCAGCCTGGGAGACACCGTCGAAGGCGGGGAGCGGGTGACGCAGTTGGCCCAGCGCATCGGCCTGTCCCAGCCGACCACCCATCGTTTGCTGCGCAGTCTGATGGACGAGGGCATGGTCGAGCAGGACGCACGCAGCAAACGCTATCGGCTGAGCCTGGATTTCTTTGCCTTGGCTGCCCGTGCCGGCAACTCTGGCAACCTGCGTGATCTTGTGCGGCCAGCGATGCTGCGGCTGTCGGCTTCCCTGGGGGATTCGTTGTTTTTGCTGGCGCGCAGTGGTTTCGATGCGATCTGCCTGGACCGCAGTGAAGGGCCATTCCCGATCCGCACGTTCACCGGCGACATTGGTGGGCGAGTGGCCTTGGGCGTGGGGCAGGGCAGCCTGGCCATCCTGGCGTTCTTGCCGGAGGAGGAGCGCGACACGGTGATTCATTACAATCTGCCGCGGCTCAAGGACTTCCACCTGTACGACGAAGTCTTCCTGCGCACGGAGGTGGAGAACGTGCGCGCACTGGGCTATGCCGGACGTAATACGGGCGTGTTGCAGGGCATGGCCGGGGTGGCCGTACCCATCCTGGATCGTGAAGGCCGGGCCGTGGCGGCCCTGAGTGTGGCAACAGTGAGTGATCGGCTGGGCCCTGATCGCCTGCCGACGGTGGTGGAAATGCTCAAGCGCGAGGCGGCTCTGATCGGACCGCGGGTCAACCCGTTCGACCCACTGCTGCGCAGGCCTTCACAGGTGTTTGGGCAGGGATGAGAGCCCCGGATCCCTTGTGGAAGCGAGCTTGCTCGCGATAGCGGTGTGCCAGTCAACATCGCTAGTGACTGAACCACCGCTATCGCGAGCAAGCTCGCTCCCACAGGGAACCGTGGTGCTCAGAAGTTGAGGGTCTGCTGGAGCTTTTGTGCTGCCGGCGTATCACTGGGTATGACCATCGCATAGTTGTATCCCGGTCCGGACCAGTACTCGGCCTGCAGCTCGCCGTCGCGACGGCTGCCACGGGGCAGCAGGAAGTTTTTCGGGCCTGGTGGGCGCACGTAGAAGCTGATCTTCTGACCGTTTTGATCCTGGTAAACCACCATGGCCGCCGCCCCCTGCTCGGTGCTGAGCAAGCGGCCGCTGACTGGCTTGAAACCTGCGCCAGACAGGTCTGGCAGCCGGTTGGCCTGGGTGAAGTAACGGTCGAGCCAGTCTTGCATGCTCTGCTCGTCACCGGTTTGGTAATCGGCCGGGAGGATGCCTTGCTGGGCAAATAACCGGTACGCCTGCAGGGCGTCCGCCATGGGTGCTGCCGCGCGCAGGAGGGTCATTTCCCGCGCCTGCCAACCGCTGATGCCGCCCACACTGACCGCCAGCAGCAACACCGCGGCGCTGGCCAGGTGGCGACGAGATCGATATTTCAGGCGCTGGCGAATCATGGCCGGGTCAAGATCCGGATTGGTTGGCTGATGCAAGGCCCCACTCAGGGCCGTGCGCAAGTGTTGTGCGTCCTGTTGCCAGGCCCGGACCCGGGCGGCGACCTCGGGATGGGTGCGAAGGTAAGTTTCTATCAAGTGCTGGTCGGCTTCACTCAGTTGGCGATCGATGTAGGCGTGCAGGTCGCTCTCATTGGGGGGCATGCTGATCATTTGAGTATCCGCAGGGTAGGGCGGGTGATTTCGCCTTCGCTGAGTTGGCGCAGGGCCTGGCGGGCGCGGGATAGGCGTGACATGACGGTGCCGGTCGGCACACCGAGGATGTCGGCGACTTGCTGGTAACTCAAACCCTCCACCGACACCCACAGCAAGAGTGCTCGTTGTTCAGTGCTGAGTTGGTCGAAGGCCTGGAGGGACGACTGCGCGATTACGCTACGTTCGGCCGAAGGATGGGCATCGTCGCGACCGGTGAAAAATTCCAGCATGCGCGCATAACGCCGGGAACGGCGATGGGCGTCGAGAAACTGCCGATAAAGAATTGAAAACAGCCAGGCTCGCAGGTCGCCGTCCGGGCGCTTGTCGTTCCATTTGGACAGCGCCCGCTCCAGGCATGCTTGGACCAGGTCATCGGCATTGCTGGGGTTGCGCGTCAGCGACACGGCAAAGCGTCGTAGCCGGGGGATGAGCATGCGCAGCTGTTCGTCGAGTTCGTTCATGGGAGTGGGCTTCTTGGGGCAGTCACTGCGCCTGGACTGGAAAGACGATCCGAGAACGAGATTATTCCAGTGCGGGAAAAATAAATACGAGGCGTGGGAATAAACCTGTCAGGCCTTCGTCTGACGGATTCTTTCCGCAAGCCCTGGAGCTTTTTTATGGTTGACCCTTCCTCTTCGCCGAGTCGGCCGCCACTGAGCACCGCCAGCCTGACGCTGCGCCTGGCCGGCATCGCGGTGATCGTCGCCGCCCTGGCCGGGGCATTTGCCTACGTCAACGGCACCTTTGACCCACAACGTCTGACGCCGAATGCGCTGGTCAACGTGTTGGAAAAAAATAACGGTGTGCACCCGGGCTTCCGGCGCAATCACTCGAAAGGTGTCTGCGTCGCCGGCTATTTCGAGAGCACCGAGCAAGCCCGCGCCTATTCCCGCGCGCAGGTGTTTAGGGATGCACGAACACCGGTGGTTGGGCGTTTCGCCCTGCCCAGCGGCAACCCCTACGCACCGGACGGTAGCGTACCGATCCGCAGCCTGGCGCTGCGCTTTACCCAGGCCAACGGCCAACAGTGGCGTACCGGCATGAACAGCATGCCGGTGTTCCCGGTGGGCACGCCCGAAGCGTTCTATCAATTTCAACAGGCTCAATCACCCGATCCGGCCACCGGGAAGCCGAACCCGGCAGCCGTGCCAGCATTCTTTGCCGCGCACCCGGAAGCCGTGCCGTTCCTGCAATGGATCAAGACCGCCAAACCGTCGGCCAGCTATGCCACTGAAACCTACAACGGCATCAATGCGTTCTATCTGGTCAACCCGGCAGGGCAACGCCAGGCGGTGCGCTGGAGTGTGGTGCCGATGAGCCAGGACGCCGGGGGCGCGCCGTTACCCCAGGGCGCTGATTTCCTTGAGCAAGACCTGGTCAAGCGCCTTGCCGCTGGGCCATTGCGCTGGCAGTTGAACATCACCCTGGCCAATCCGGGTGACCCGGTTAACGATGCCAGCAAGCCCTGGCCTTCTGATCGCAAGGTGCTCAATGCCGGCACGTTGGTACTGGAGCGTACCCAAGCGCAGGACAACGGCGAGTGCCGCGATATCAACTATGACCCGCTGATCCTGCCCAATGGTATCGAAGGTTCCGAAGACCCGCTGCTGGCCGCGCGTTCTGCCGCTTATGCCAGTTCCTACCTGCGGCGCACCAGCGAAGTCAGCCAACTGCCCGCCACCCAGGAGTCCCGCCCATGAGCGCGCCCCGTCACTTCGCACCGCTGGCCCGGCTGCTGCACTGGTTGATGGCATTGATGGTCATCGCCATGCTGTTTATCGGCGCGGGCATGGTCGCTTCGGTGTCCGAACGCCATGAATGGTTGCTGCAACTGCACAAGCCACTGGGTATAGCGATTCTGCTGCTGGTGATCGTTCGCCTTGTGGTGCGCTTGAACACCCGACAGCCGCCGCTGCCGGCCGATCTGCCAGGCTGGCAGGTGTTGGCGGCTAAAGCCTCGCACATCCTGTTGTATGCCTTGATGCTGGTCCTGCCGCTATTGGGCTGGGGCATGATTTCGGCGGCGGGGGACCCGGTAATGCTCAGCCATTCGCTGCAACTGCCCGCTATCCTGCCGGCGCACGCCCAGACCTTCGCACTGCTGCGCAAGGCCCACGGGTACCTGGCTTATCTGTTGTTCCTGACCGTGCTGGTGCATTTGGCCGCAGCGTTGTTTCACGCGTGGGTGCGGCGGGATGAGGTGTTGGACAGTATGTTGCGCGGGCGGGGTTGATGTCCTTGATATCTGAGGGCGAGCGATAACGTCGGGCGAGGGGATTCATCCCCTCGCCCGCAGGGCGTTCATCCTGACAGGTCCAAGTCTTGGATTGAGTTTCAGCGCAATTCGTCGACCATGTCTGCAACGGTGCTCAATATGTCCTTGCCCAATTGCATCGAGCGTTTGCCGGACCAGCCGGTGAGCGGGTTCGGATGATCGTCGTGGTCTTTGAACGGCATTTCCAGGGTCAGGGACAAGCAATCGTAATTCTGCCCGACCGCGTTGCAGGCCAGGGTCATGTTGGCTTTACCCGGTTCGTCGCGGGTATAGCCGTAAGTGGTCTGGAAGTCCTTGGTCTGATGCTTGAGATGGTTGCGAAAGCGTTCTTCGAGTTTGGCAATCCTTGGCGTGTAGCCAGGATTGCCTTCGCAAGCGGCGGTGAAGACGTGGGGGATTTCCTCATCGCCATGCACGTCGATGAACAGGTCGACGCCGTACTTTTCCATTTGCTGCTGTACGAAAAACACTTCAGGGCTGACTTCCGGGCTGGCGCTCTGCCAGGCACGGTTGAGGTCCTGGCCCATGGCATTGGTACGCAGGTGCCCGTGGAATGCACCGTCCGGGTTCATGTTCGGCACCAGATATAGATCGGCCTTGTCGAGCAGTCCGTTCAGTTGCGCATCATCATGATGCTGCAAGCGTTCGATCACACCCTCCATGAACCACTCGGCCATGTGCTCGCCGGGATGCTGTTGGGCGATGATCCAGATTTTGCGCCGACCTTCGGCGCCGCTGCCCTTGCGCAGCAGTTGAATGTCACGGCCTTCCACGCTTTTACCGATAGCCAGCAATTGGGTACCGGCCTTGTGCAACGCTTGCTCGATCAACCAATCGTGACGGCCACGGCTGTAGGGTTCGAAGTAGGCGAACCAGACATGAGGTTGTTCGGTTTCCAAGTAAAAGCGCAGGGCGTCGCCTTCAAACTGAGTAGGGATGCGGAACCAGTTGACATGATCGTAGGAGGCGACGGTTTGGTAGCCGGTCCACGCCTTGTTATAGGTCGATTGACTGGCATTGAGCAGGCGGAAGGAATATTCCTGGCCGACGTGCAGGCCGCTGGCCTTGAAGTGGAACCATTGGAAGTGGGCGCTGCGGGTGTCGGGTCTGATTTTCAGCAGCGATTGCAACGGGTTGCTGATGTCGACGACTTCAATGTTGCCACTGTCGAAATCGGCGCTGATATCAAAAGAAGATTTAGCCACGGTCACAGCTCCTGCAAAGGACTTTTATGGCCGTTACTTTACACGCAAGAAAGGGGAATCAGACGATTTGCGTCAATGTGAAGAAGGGGGCGCCCTCCCTGGACGCCAAGGCAGCTTAGAGAGTCAGCACGGGATTCTCAAGTAGCTGCCTATCGATCGTTTTCACCGGCGTGGCGGTGGGGAACCCTTGTAAATGGATATTCATTTGCTATCATCGCCGCCACCGAATTAGCGACACCCAAAGACTTCATTAGCCTGAAGCCATAAGCCGAAAAAACGGCAAAAAAAGACCCGGCAAAAAGCCGGGTCAAAAACCGTGATTAGCCTGATGAGGAGATATTCCAGAAGTCCGACCTAAGGTCTTCTGGGCTATCGACTGATCTCGCGATCAGCTGATGCAATAATAATCATTATCATTTGCAAGTCAAATGGTTTTATCGCATCGATTGGAAAATATTTCCTGTTGCCCGCATTCGCGGCGCCATTCCCATTGCTACGCCTAGCGGGTAGGGTAGCTATCCAGGGATCGGTCAATCATCACCTTGACCAGATCAATCATATGCACCACTGAAAACGCCAGGTCGCGGCTCGAGCCCTGTAGTCGGTTGGCGGACTCATGGGCGGTGGCCGCTGCGCAGCGCAACAGATCGCAAGCATGAACCAGGGCTTCTTCGCCGCTGATATTGCGGTTTACGTCGAAGAAGCGATGTTCTGCCTGGTCCGAAACACCCGGTTTCAAGTAGTAGTCCAAGGCACGCTGAGCCGCCGGGCAATCCTGCAGCGAAGGAAACGTGACATCGAAGGGGCTGTTGGGCGCATCTTTGTTGGGTATGTCCATGGTGTCGAGATTCTCCGTGTGGGGTATGAATGCCTGAGTCCAGAATAGTACCTATCGTAATTGTGACGATAATTTAAATACTACAATTTGTGTTTTGATGGCCGGAGCCAGCCACGTATCGTGCCGCACATGGATAAATGGATAGAGTTGGTCAAGGCCAAGATGAAGGAACTGCGCGTCACGCAAGTGGTGCTCGCAGAACGTTTGGGTATGTCCCAGGGCGGTGTCGGCCATTGGCTGACCAAGCGTCGGCAGCCCAGTGTCGAAGACATGAATCGGGTCCTGCAGGAACTGGGGATGGAGTTTCTGGAAGTGGCGATGGTCATTCGCGAGCCGGACACCTCGACCGACGAAGGCATGGCCCTGGCGCAGAAGTACAACCCGTACTTCCGCTACCCAGTGAGCGATTGGAGCGAGGTGGGTGAAATCCGCGAAGGCGAGCTCACGTCCTACGACAAGGGGCGCTATGAGCTGACGGATTACCACGCCCAGGGGGACGCGTTCTGGCTAGTCGTGGTTGGCGATGCGATGACGGCCCCGAGTGGGTTGAGCATTCCCGAGGGGATGTCGATCCTGGTCGATCCAGCCATCGAAGCGGTGCCCGGCAAACTGGTGGTTGCGCAACTGCCTGGCAGCAGCGATGCGACCTTTCGCAAATTGATCGAAGAGAGCGGCCAGCGTTACCTGGTTCCACTCAATCCGACTTACCCGAAAAACCTGTACACCGAACAATGCCGCATCATTGGTGTGGTCGTACAGGCCACCATCAGGTTCTAACTGGATCGGCCCGGCAGACGGGCCGATGCCTATTCTTCGAATGCCACCAGTGCGCTGCCTTCACTGACCATTTCACCTTCCTGGCAATACAGCGCCTTGATCACGCCGGCCTTGGGCGCACGAATGCTGTGCTCCATTTTCATGGCTTCCAATACCACCAGTTGTGCGCCGGCTTCCACCGTTTGGCCGACGCTTACCAGTACTCGGACGATGCTGCCGTTCATGGGCGCGCTCAGGTCGCCTTGATGGCTATGGCTGGCTTCGGCGGCGGCCAACGGGTCGTACTGGTCGACTCGGTGCAGGTCTCCTTTCCATTGCAGATACAGGCTGTCGCCCTGGCGGATGGCCCGATGTCTACGGCGCAGACCGTTGTGCTCGATCTCCAGTTGCTCGCCGTTGAGCTGCGCACAACCGGCTGTAACGTCCAGTGTCATCGCGCGATCCTGTCCTTCGCAGCTCAAATGCAGGGTGGTTTCTCTTGGCAGCCCCAGACGCAGCCCGGCGGTGTCGGCCCAGGGTGAGTGGGCGTCATCGGCTCGTAAATGCGGCGTCAGACTCAAGGCGAAACCTTGGGTCGCTGCGCGCCAGAAGTCGTCATCCAATTCGCCAGGCTCTGGCAGTAATTGCGCTTGGTAACGTGGGATAAATCCGGTATCCAGTTCCGCCGCCGCGAAGGCGGGGTGCGCCACGATGCGCCGCAGAAAACCGATGTTGGTTTTCAGTCCGCCAATGGCAAATTCGTCGAGCATGCCCAACAGCCGCAGGCGCGCTTGTTCACGGTCCTCACCCCAGGCGATCAACTTGCCGAGCATAGGGTCGTAGAATGGCGAGATCTCATCGCCTTCGGCCACACCGCTGTCAACTCGCCGTCCCGGCCCTTCGACTGACTCGCGATACAGTGCCAGGCGCCCAGTGGCCGGCAGGAAATCATTGGCCGGGTCTTCGGCGTACAGCCGCACTTCGATGGCGTGGCCCAGCAGCGGCACCTGCTCCTGGGTAATCGGCAGCCGCTCACCGCGCGCCACGCGAATCTGCCAGGCCACCAGATCGAGGCCCGTGATGGCTTCGGTCACCGGATGTTCAACTTGCAGGCGCGTGTTCATCTCCATGAAGAAAAATTCGCCGCGCGCATCCAGCAAAAACTCCACGGTACCGGCGCCGACATAACCAATGGCCTGCGCCGAGCGCACCGCGGCTTCGCCCATGGCTCGTCGCAGTTGCGGACTCAGGCCCGGTGCAGGGGCTTCTTCGACAACCTTCTGGTGCCGACGCTGAATCGAGCAATCGCGCTCGTTGAGGTACAGGCAGTTGCCGTGTCGATCGGCGAACACCTGGATTTCGACGTGACGCGGCTTGAGCAGGTATTTCTCCACCAGCATCCGTGAATCGCCGAACGACGATTGTGCTTCACGCTGGGCCGAGGCCAGGGCTTCGGCCAGTTGGCTGACGTCCTCGACCACTTTCATGCCTTTGCCGCCACCCCCGGCAGTGGCCTTGAGCAGCACCGGATAACCGATGCGCTCACAGGCGTCGCGGAAGGTCTCGAGGTCCTGTGCTTCGCCGTGATACCCGGGCACCAGGGGCACGCCGGCGGTTTCCATCAAGGCCTTGGCCGCGGATTTGCTACCCATGGCGTCGATGGCCGAGGCGGGGGGGCCGAGAAAGATCAACCCGGCGTTTTCGATGGCGCGGGCGAATCCAGCGTTTTCCGAGAGGAAACCATAACCGGGATGGATCGCCTGGGCGCCACTGGCCAGGGCGGCCGCGATCAGCTTGTCGATTTGCAGGTAACTGTCGGCGGCCTTGCTGCCGCCCAGGTCGACGCGCATGTCGGCTTCGCGGCTGTGGCGCGCATCACGGTCGGTGGTGCTGTGCACGGCGACGGTAGTCAGGCCCATGGCCTTGGCGGTGCGCATCACGCGGCAGGCGATTTCGCCGCGGTTGGCCACCAGCAACGTGGTGAGGACTGGGGCGCTCATCGACGCGGCTCCTTATGATTCGACTCGGCTTGCCAATTCGGCGCGCGTTTTTGCAAGAAGGCCCGCAGACCCTCCTGGCCCTCCGGACTGACGCGGATGCGGGCGATGGCATTTTCGGTGTAGCGCCGCAATGCGGGCGTGAGGGCGCCGTTGCCGACTTCACGCAACAGTTCCTTGCTGGCGCGCATGGCCGCCGGGCTGTTGAGCAGAAGGTTGTCGATCCAGTGTTCGACCTGCTGATCCAGTGCTTCGGCCGGGTAACTTTCCGACAGCAAACCGATTTCTTTCGCACGCTGCCCGCCGAAGCGTTCAGCGGTCAGGGCGTAACGTCGCGCCGCTCGTTGGCCAATGGCTTGCACCACGAACGGGCTGATCACGGCGGGCGCCAGGCCAATACGTACTTCCGACAGGCAGAACTGCGCTTCATCGGCGCCAATGGCCATGTCGCAGGCGCTGATCAACCCCAGCGCACCGCCAAACGCCGCGCCCTGGACGACCGCCAACGTAGGGATTTTCAACTTGGCGAGGTTGTACATCAGCTCCGCCAGTTCCCGGGCGTCGTCGAGGTTGGTGTGGTAGTCGAGCTCGGCCGATTGCTGCATCCAGGCCAGGTCGGCACCAGCGCTGAAGTGTTTGCCACGCCCGCGGATCAGCAGGAAGCGCAGGCTCGGATCGCCACTGACCTGGTCCAGGGCAAGGATCAGTTCACGGATCATTTCGGCATTGAACGCGTTGTTTTTCGACTCGCGGCTGAGCCACAGGGTGGCAACGCCGCGCGGGTCGGTGAGCAGTTCGAGGGTGTTGAAGTTATCCATGGGCATTTCCCGTTTACATCCGGAACACGCCGAAGCGGCTCGGTTCGATGGGCGCGTTCAGTGACGCGGACAAGGCCAGGGCCAATACATCGCGGGTCTGGGCCGGGTCGATGACGCCGTCGTCCCACAGCCGTGCGCTGGAATAGTAGGGGTGACCCTGTTCTTCGTATTGATCGAGAATCGGTTGCTTGATCTCGGCTTCCTGGGCGGCACTGAAAGGATGGCCGCTGCGTTCGGCCTGTTCGCGCTTGACCTGTACCAACACGCCGGCCGCCTGTTCGGCACCCATCACGCCAATCCGCGCGTTCGGCCACATCCACAGGAACCGTGGGTCGTAGGCCCGGCCGCACATGCCGTAGTTACCCGCGCCGAAACTGCCGCCGATGATTACGGTAAATTTCGGCACCTTGGCGCAGGCCACGGCAGTCACCAGCTTCGCGCCGTGCTTGGCGATGCCACCGGCTTCGTATTTTTGCCCGACCATGAAGCCGGTGATGTTCTGCAGGAACAGCAAAGGGATGCCACGCTGACAGGCCAGTTCGATGAAGTGCGCACCCTTCTGCGCCGCTTCGGCAAACAGAATGCCGTTGTTGGCCAGGATCGCGATCGGATAGCCGTGCAGGTGGGCGAAGCCGCACACCAGCGTCGTACCGAACAGCGCCTTGAATTCGTCGAACACCGAACCATCCACCAGGCGTGCGATCACTTCCCGCACATCGAACGGCTGCTTGGCGTCGGCCGACACCACGCCGTACAGCTCATCGCTCGAATACAGCGGGGCGATGGGCAGGCGTTGTTGCACGTCACCGAGTTTGCGCCAGTTGAGGTTGGCCACGCTGCGGCGGGCCAGGGCCAGGGCATGTTCGTCGCTGTCGGCGTAATGGTCGGCCACGCCGGAGATCTTGCAGTGCACATCGGCACCGCCCAGGTCTTCGGCGCTGACCACCTCACCGGTGGCGGCTTTCACCAGGGGGGGGCCGGCGAGGAAGATCGTGGCTTGCTGGCGGACCATGATCGCTTCGTCAGCCATCGCCGGTACGTAGGCGCCACCGGCGGTGCAGGAGCCCATGACCACGGCGATCTGCGGGATGCCCAGGGCACTCATGTTGGCCTGGTTGAAAAAGATCCGCCCGAAGTGCTCGCGATCCGGAAACACTTCATCCTGACGCGGCAGGTTGGCGCCGCCGGAGTCCACCAGGTAAATGCACGGCAGGCGATTCTGCTGGGCGATGGCCTGGGCGCGCAGGTGTTTTTTCACTGTCAGCGGATAGTAGGAGCCGCCTTTGACCGTCGCATCGTTGGCGACAATCATGCATTCGACGCCCTCCACACGGCCGATACCGGCAATCACGCCGGCCGCCGGTACGTCTTCGCCATAAACGTCATAGGCCGCCAGCGGGCTGATTTCCAGAAACGCTGAACCCGGGTCCAGCAAGCGGTTGATGCGTTCACGGGGCAGCAGTTTGCCCCGTGAGGTGTGGCGTTCCTGGGCCTTGGGGCCACCCCCTTGCTGCACTTGTGCGAGCAGGGTATGCAGGGCGTCGACCTGTTTGAGCATCGCCTCGCGGTTGGCGATGAACTCCGGTGAGCGCGGGTTGAGCTGAGTGTGCAGCGTGGCCATGGTCAGCTCCGTTAGCGGGTTTCGTTGAACAGTTCGCGGCCGATCAACATCCGACGAATCTCACTGGTGCCGGCACCGATTTCGTACAACTTGGCGTCGCGCAGCAGACGGCCGGCCGGGAATTCATTGATATAGCCGTTGCCCCCCAGGATCTGGATCGCGTCGAGGGCCATTTGTGTGGCGCGTTCGGCGCTGTAGAGGATGACCCCGGCGGCGTCCTTGCGGGTGGTTTCGCCGCGCTCACAAGCCTGGGCCACCGCGTATAGATAGGCCCGGCTGGCGTTGAGCTGGGTGTACATGTCGGCGACCTTGCCCTGGATCAACTGGAACTCGCCGATGCTCTGGCCGAACTGCTTGCGGTCGTGGATGTAGGGCACGATCAGGTCCATGCAGGCCTGCATGATCCCGGTCGGGCCGCCGGACAACACCACGCGTTCGTAGTCGAGGCCGCTCATCAGCACTTTCACGCCGCCATTGAGCGCACCGAGGATGTTTTCTTCCGGCACTTGGACGTCATCGAAAAACAGTTCGCAAGTGTTCGAGCCGCGCATGCCGAGCTTGTCGAATTTATTGCTGCGGCTGAAGCCTTTCCAGTCGCGCTCGACAATGAACGCGGTGATGCCGTGGGCACCTTTTTCCAGGTCGGTCTTGGCGTAGATCACATAGGTGTTGGCGTCGGGGCCGTTGGTGATCCAGGTCTTGCTGCCGTTGAGTACGTAATGGTCGCCACGTTTGTCGGCACGCAGCTTCATCGAGACCACGTCCGAGCCGGCGTTCGGTTCGCTCATGGCCAGGGCGCCGACGTGTTCGCCGCTGATCAACTTGGGCAGGTATTTGGTTTTCTGCTCATGATTGCCATTGCGGTTGATCTGGTTGACGCAGAGGTTGGAATGGGCGCCGTAGGAGAGGGCGACCGACGCCGAACCGCGGCTTATTTCTTCCATCGCCACCACGTGGGCCAGGTAGCCCAGGCCAGCGCCACCGTATTCTTCCGGGACGGTGATGCCCAGCAGGCCCATGTCACCGAACTTGCGCCACATGTCGGCGGGAAACAGGTTGTCGATGTCGATCTGTGCTGCGCGAGGCGCCAGCTCGGCCTTAACGAAGGCTTGCACCTGGTCGCGCAACATGTCGATGGTTTCGCCGAGGGCAAAGTTCAGGGATGGGTAGCTCATGGGACACCTTTTCGCTTTTTTATCGGGTGCGGAGAGCTGAGGAATGGCTCTCACCTTTACGTTAACGTAAGCCTGTGACGGATGGCTGTCAATCGCCCTTTACGTTAACGTCAACTTGGGCCAGAGTAAGTGCCCACAAAGGCATGTCGCTGCAGCAGGTTCACCGATACACCCACTAATAAAGACAAGAGGGGGCGTCATGGATCAACCCGGTTCGCATTCGCAAGTCAGCTACACCCGTGGCTCCCAGGCCAAGGCGTTATTGGCGCAGACCATTGGCCAGGCTTTCGACCAGACCGTGGCCCGCTATCCGAAGGGCGAGGCGCTGGTGGTTCGCCATCAATCACTGCGTTACACCTGGCGACAGCTGGCCGAAGCCGTCGATCTGCACGCCCGGGCCTTGTTGGCGCTGGGTTTGAAAACCGGTGATCGCCTCGGGGTGTGGGCACCCAATTGCGCCCAGTGGTGTATCAGCCAGTTCGCCAGCGCGAAGATCGGTGTGATCCTGGTCAACATCAACCCTGCCTACCGCGCCTCGGAGCTGGAATACGTGCTTAGACAATCCGGCTGCCAATGGTTGGTGTGTGCCGGGGCGTTCAAGACCTCGGATTATCACGCCATGCTGCAAGCGCTGGTGCCGGAGCTGGCGCAACAGTCGATCGGCCAGTTGCAGAGTGAGTGTTTGCCGGACCTGCGGGGTGTGATCAGTCTCGATCCCCAAGCGCCTTCAGGCTTTCTGCCCTGGGTGCAATTGGCAGCCCTTGGCGCGGCGGTTACGCCTGAACAACTGGCCGAGCGCCAGGCGAGCCTGCAGTTCGATCAACCGGTCAATATCCAGTACACCTCCGGCACCACCGGTTTCCCCAAGGGCGCGACCCTCAGCCACCGCAATATCCTCAACAACGGCTACATGGTCGGTGAAAGCCTGGGCCTGGGCGCCACCGACCGGCTGGTGATTCCGGTGCCGCTCTACCATTGCTTTGGCATGGTCATGGGTAACCTGGGCTGCATGACCCACGGCAGCACCATGATCTACCCCAACGATGCCTTTGACCCGTTGCTGACACTCAAGACCGTAGCCGAGGAACACGCCACGGCGTTGTATGGCGTGCCCACGATGTTCATCGCCATGCTGGATCAACCGCAGCGGGGCGAGTTCGACCTGTCCAGCCTGCGTACCGGGATCATGGCCGGGGCCACGTGCCCGATCGAAGTGATGCGACGGGTCATCAGCGAGATGCATATGAACGAGGTGCAAATTGCCTACGGCATGACCGAAACCAGCCCGGTGTCATTGCAGACCGGGCCTGCGGATGAACTGGAGTTGCGCGTCACCACTGTCGGGCGCACCCAGCCGCAACTGGAAAGCAAGATCGTCGATGAGGCTGGCAAGATCGTCCCCCGGGGCACCATCGGCGAGTTGTGTACTCGCGGCTACAGCGTGATGCTTGGCTACTGGAACAACCCCAAGGGCACCGCCGACGCCATCGACCAGGACGGCTGGATGCACACCGGCGATCTGGCGACCATGGACGAGCAGGGTTACGTCTGCATCGTTGGACGCAACAAGGACATGATCATCCGTGGCGGTGAGAATGTTTACCCGCGTGAGCTGGAAGAGTTCTTCTTCACTCATCCGGCCGTGGCGGACGTGCAGGTGATAGGCATCCCATGCTCGCGCTATGGAGAAGAAATCGTCGCCTGGATCAAATTCCACCCCGGCCACAGCGCCACCGAGCAGGCGTTGCAAGCCTGGTGCAAGGACCGCATCGCCCACTTCAAGACGCCGCGTCATTTCAAGTTTGTCGAAGAGTTTCCGATGACTGTCACCGGCAAGGTCCAGAAATTCCGCATGCGCGAAATCAGTATCGAAGAACTGCGCAAAGAAGAAGACTAGCCAAAAGGCCTGTGGGAGCGAGCCTGCTCGCGATGCGGTGTGTCGGTCAAAGCGCTGCGGCTGACACACCCGCTTCACAAAACAACCGAAAAAATCCCAAACCCCAGACAGCACAAAGGGGAGCCGAAGCTCCCCTTTAATTTTGTCGTCGCGTGCTCTTTTTTTATTATTGAGGGGCGGCCTGTTGTTGTTTTTGGTAGCCGTGACCCTTTACCGCTGTTTTTGGCGATCCCCATCCGGGATCAAGAGCAAACGTATTTTTTTGAGCGCTGATCTGCTTTTTCGCCTGGCGATCCAACCGATTCGGGAGCTACCTGAAGGTAGTTTTATTGTTCTCTGCCCGGTTGCGGGTTGCTTCTGAAAGCACCCTGAAAAGCACATCCTCTCCAAAAAAATCTGTTAGCTGCGTCTCTGCCGTGTTGTTTTTGTTATGTCAGAGTCGTTTCGTCTTGTTTTTATTTGGTTTGCTGCGTTTTTTTATTCTTGTTATGTCAGAGATATAGCAGGTGGCGTGCCAACTTTTTAAATTCTATGTAAATCAATGGGTTATGTTTTTGTGCTGAAAATCATGACGCCGCAAACCTGACAAATTGTTTCCGTGTTACTCGTTTCGCTGCCGTTACAGAGGCAGCGGTAACACCTCACTGTGCGGCACGGGCCTTGGCGACCCGTGAACCGGTCGGTCGGCCAAGCACGTCGCAGATCTGCCGTCCCGCGCCGATCAAAGCGTCCAGGTCGACGCCGGTTTCGATGCCCAAGCCGTTGAGCAGGTACAGCACGTCTTCGGTAGCGACGTTACCGCTGGCGCCCTTGGCATAGGGGCAGCCGCCAAGGCCGGCGACGGAACTGTCGAACACGGCGATGCCTTCCAGCAGGCTGGCATAGACGTTCGCCATGGCCTGGCCATAGGTGTCGTGGAAGTGCCCGGCGAGCTTGTCCCGAGGCACGTCATCCGAAACCACCTCGAACATCTTGCGCGTGGCGCCGGCGGTGCCGGTACCGATGGTGTCGCCCAAGGACACCTCATAGCAGCCCATCGCATACAGCTCCCGGGCGACCCAAGCTACCTGCTCGGGCTTGACCGCACCTTCATACGGGCAGCCCAGCACACAGGAGACATAGCCGCGCACGCTAACGCCGTGTTGCCTGGCCGCCTCCATGATTGGTGCGAATCGCTCCAGGCTTTCCTTGATGGAGCAGTTGATGTTGCGCTGGGAGAACGCCTCGGACGCGGCGGCGAACACTGCGACTTCTTTTACGCCGGCCGCCAATGCGTCTTCAAAACCCCGCAAGTTTGGCGCCAGGGCGCCATAAGTGACGCCGGGCTTGCGCTGGATCTGCGCGAACACCTCGGCCGAGCCAGCCATTTGCGGCACCCACTTGGGCGAGACAAAACTGCCGACCTCGATGTAGCCCAGGCCGGCGGCGCTCAAGGCATCCACCAAACGCACCTTGTCGGCGACGCTGATGGGCTGTGCTTCATTCTGCAGCCCGTCGCGGGGGCCGACTTCGATCAGGCGTACAAAGGAGGGGAGGGACATGGGGAATTGACCTGTAGTGGGTTGCCAATGATGTCGAGAGCGATGATGAGCCTGTTGTGGGAGCAAGCTCGCTCCCACAAGGGGAAAGTGTTACTGCACGATTTCCTCGCCCTTGAGCGTCTGCTCCAGCGCCTGGATGCAGCGTTCTTCGGCGGTGTCGAGTTCCAGCTTCATCTGTTCGATGTCCAGCAACTGCTGTTCGAGTTGTTCGCGGCGCTCGGCGATTTTCGCCAGCATGCTGTGCAGCTGCTTTTGATTGCCGCTGGTGGGGTCGTAGAGTTCGATCAGCTCGCGACACTCGGCCAGGGAGAAACCAATGCGCTTGCCCCGCAGGATCAGCTTCAGGCTGACCTTGTCCCGCGGCGAGTAAATACGTTCCTGGCCACGTCGCTCGGGGCTCAACAGGCCCTGTTCCTCATAGAAGCGGATGGCCCGGGTGGTGATGTCCAATTCGCGGGCGAGGTCGGAGATGCTGTAGGTCTGGCTGCTCATGGAAGCGCTCGAAACGAAGGGGGCTGGCGCTAAGCTAATGGCAGGTTGACGTGCGCGTCAAGCAGCCCGGTCTTGAACCGGGAACACAAAACCTGTGGGAGCAGCTCACTCCCACAGTCTTGGTCGCCTAAACCTTATCGAGCTTCTTCTCATGAGCGGTCACCTGCTGGCACAGCTCGATCATCTGCTCGCGCATCCAGCGGTTGGCGGGGTCCTGGTCGGTGCTTTCGTGCCAGTACAAGTGGGTTTCCACCGGTGGTACATCGTTGACCGGCAACAGGAAGGCATGCAGATCGTGGCGACGGGCGAAGCGTTCGGGAACGGTCATGACCATGTCGGTTTGTTGCAGTACCTGGGAGGCCATCAGGTAATGCTGGGAGCGCAAGGCGATCTTGCGCTGGATGCCCATTTTGCCTAGGGCCAGGTCGACATAACCCAGCCCGTTGCGGCGGCTGGAGATATGCACGTGGGTCTGGGCCAGGTAATCGTCGAGGCTGATTTTTTCCTTGCCCGCCAGCGGATGCCCCTTGCGCATGGCGCACACGTAACGGTCTTCCATCAGCTTGACGTGGCGCACCTGCGGGTCGGTGTTGAGCGGCGCGTCCACGGCGAAGTCGAGGCGCCCGGCGGCCAGTTCCTTGGTGGTTTCACGGCGCTTGGACAGGAAGCTTTCGATGGCCACGGTCGGCGCCAGGCGGCGCAGGCGTTGGAACAACGGCGGCAGGATCACGCCTTCGGTGAGGTCGGTCATGCTGATGCGATAGGTCTTGACCGCCTGCAGGGGGTTGAAAATCCGGCTTTCCTGCACCGACACCCGCAGCAGCGACAAGGCATTGCGCACCGGGCCGATGATGTTCTGGGCCATGGGCGTGGGCACCATGCCTTGGGCAGTGCGCACGAACAATGGGTCGTTGAAGGTCTCCCGAAGGCGCGCCAAGGCATTGGACACCGCCGGCTGGGTAATGCCGACGATCTGCCCGGCGCGAGTCAGGTTGGCTTCGGTGTAGATCGCATCGAAGACAATGAATAGGTTGAGGTCGACCTTGCTCAGATTCATGGCGCTGCACTCTTATTCTTGGGCTTGTTGTGAGGTGCCGGGTGGCGATGCGAATCAGTGAAACATATATCGGTGATGAATGTTAATACACGCCGAGAATAGGTTAGGTAAATTTTCGTAGCTGAACTAGCATCGATTTCATGACCTAAACAACCTCTGCCCAAGAAGGTGCTGCTCATGGATTTTGCCTATTCCCCCAAGGTTCAGGAACTGCGTGAACGCGTCACGGCGTTCATGGATGCCTACGTTTACCCGGCCGAAGCCGTGTTCGAACGGCAAGTGGCCGAAGGCGATCGCTGGCAGCCCACGGCCATCATGGAAGAGCTCAAGGTCAAGGCCAAGGCTGAAGGCCTGTGGAACCTGTTTTTACCTGAGTCCGAGCTGGGTGCCGGCCTGACTAACCTGGAATACGCACCACTGGCGGAGATCATGGGCCGTTCGCTGTTGGGGCCGGAGCCGTTCAACTGCTCGGCACCGGACACCGGCAATATGGAAGTGCTGGTGCGTTACGCCAATGAAGAACAAAAGCAGCGCTGGCTCGAGCCGCTGCTGCGCGGCGAGATCCGCTCGGCTTTCGCCATGACCGAGCCGGACGTTGCCTCCTCGGATGCCACCAACATGGCCGCGCGTGCTGAACGCAACGGTGACGAATGGGTGATCAACGGCAAGAAGTGGTGGACTTCAGGAGCCTGCGATCCGCGCTGCAAGATCCTGATCTTCATGGGCCTGAGCAATCCCGATGCACCACGGCATGCCCAGCACTCGATGATCCTGGTGCCGGTGGACACCCCCGGGGTAAAAATCGTTCGGCCGCTGCCGGTGTTCGGTTACGACGATGCGCCGCACGGGCATGCCGAAGTGCTGTTCGATAACGTGCGGGTGCCGTACGAAAATGTCCTGTTGGGTGAAGGCCGCGGTTTTGAAATTGCCCAGGGTCGCCTCGGCCCAGGCCGTATCCACCATTGCATGCGCTCCATCGGCATGGCCGAGCGCGCCTTGGAGTTGATGTGCAAGCGGGCCGTCAGCCGCACCGCATTCGGCCAACCATTGGCGCGCCTGGGCGGTAACGTCGACAAGATTGCCGACTCGCGGATGGAGATCGATATGGCGCGCCTGCTGACGTTGAAGGCGGCGTACATGATGGACACCGTCGGCAACAAAGTGGCGAAGAGCGAAATCGCCCAGATCAAGGTCGTCGCGCCGAACGTGGCCCTGAAGGTCATCGACCGGGCGATCCAGATCCATGGTGGGGCGGGGGTTTCCAACGACTTCCCATTGGCCTACATGTACGCCATGCAGCGCACCCTGCGCCTGGCCGACGGCCCGGATGAAGTCCACCGCGCCGCCATCGGCAAGTTCGAGATCGGCAAGTACGTGCCCAGGGAAATGCTGCGTAGCAAGGGCTGAAGGCCTGCTTCACCCCTGGCAACGCCATCGCGTTCACCATAGAACCCTGTGGGAGCGAGCCTGCTCGCGATGACGTAGGGACATCCAACACTATGTAAACGGAACCACCGCTATCGCGAGCAAGCTCGCTCCCACAATTGATGCGGGTGGCCACTCAATGTGTGTTCACCACATGGAGCGAGCCTGCTCGCGATGACGTCCTTGAATGTCACTGCAGGCTGGAGGTCAACTCACTCCTTGACGCTCATGTACTCCTCGGCCCAACGGATGTACTCCTCGGGCTGGGTGTAGGTGTGGGTCAGTTCGGTGGCGCTGAGGTCCGATGCCTGGGTGAAGATCTGCCGTTGTTCGCGAAGGCTGTCGTAGGTGGCCTTGATCGCGGCGAAATAGGCGCCGTGGCCGTCGATGGTGACTCGCACGCCCAGTTCGGCCAGGCGCTTGTCGTCGCGCAATTTCGGGTTGCCATAGGTGACGAGCATCAACGGCAGCGTCAGGTTTTCGCTGATCTGCTCCAGGTGCTCGAAGTCCTGCACGCCCACCATGCAAATCCCGTCCGCTCCGGCCCGTTCGTATTGCTGGGTACGGCTGATGATTTCCTGGACCGGCAAAATCCCAGCGTTGGTACGGGCAATGATCGCCATTTCCGGATCGACTCGTGCTTCCAGCGCCGCGCGAATCTTGCCGACGCCTTCGGCTACACCGATCAGGTCGGTGGATTTACGGCCGAACTGGGCTGGCAGCAAGGTGTCCTCGATGGTCAGCGCCGCCACGCCGGCCCGCTCCAATTCGATGATGGTGCGCATCACGTTCAGGGCATTGCCGTAGCCGTGGTCAGCGTCGGCTATCACTGGCAGTTGGGCCACACGGCCGATGCGGGTGGCCTGTTCGGCGAATTCGCTGAGGGTGATCAGGGCGAAGTCCGGCGCGCCCAATACCTGCAATGACGCGACCGAGCCGCCCAGGATCCCCACTTCAAACCCCAGGTCGGCGGCGATGCGCGCCGACATTGGGTCAAACACCGAGGCGGTGTGATAGCAGGTTTTGGAAGCCAGCAGTTGACGAAAATTGCGACGCAAATCTTGATGGGAAAGCCTGGACATATGAGTTCCACCAATGGAATGGAAAGGCTTGAGCAAAAGTGTCAACGCCGAAGGAACAAAAGGCTATCACGTGGGAGATACAAAGATGATGACGAATGCGCATGGGCGATGTCTTCCCTGCATCGAGAAAAGGCGACATCAAGGTCCAACCCGGGGCCTACGCCGCCACCGCTTGTCGCCCCTGTTTGAGCAGCGCCACGGCGCGCACCATGTCGCCCGGTTGTACTTGCAGGCGTTTGGCGGTGAGCCGGTCGACCAGCAGGCTTTGGCCATGCAAACGTGCCCGGGCACTGGTTACGCGGCAGTTGGCCAAGCGTCGATTATGGATCAACCAGACCGGTGCCTGATCGTCCGGCGTGCCGATGGCCAGAGTCAGCGACTGGCTGTCGCGCACGGTGCGGATTTTCGAAACCGGCGCCTCGATTACCGGGCCCGCGTCGAAGATGTCGATGTAACCCTTATGGGTAAACCCCTCGGCACCGAGAATCTTCATGGCCGGCTCGGTGTTCGGGTGGGCCTTGCCGATCACCGCCTGGGCCTGTTCGGTGAGCAGGCAGGTGTACAGCGGCTGGCGCGGCATCAACTCGGCAATGAATGATTTGTTGCCCATGCCGGACAACTGGTCGGCGTAGCTGAAATCCTTCTTGAAAAAGTGCCGCCCCAGACTGTCCCAGAACGGTGAGCAACCTTGCTCGTCGGCGTGGCCGCGCAGTTCGGCGATCATCTTTTCACCGAACAACTGCGAGAACTCGGCCACGAACAGCAGGCGTGCCAGGGACAACAGGCGCCCGTTGTGGCCGCGGCGCTGGTCAGGGTGCAGGAACAACGAGCAGATTTCCGATTGCCCGGTCATCTCGTTGTTGAGAAACAGCGTCGGGATCTGTCGCTGGATACCCAGTTCCGGCGCCGAGCTGACGGTCACCCCGACCCGATAGTTGTACCAGGGCTCGCGCAGCCCGACCGCACCGGTCAGTGCGCTGATGCCCACGACCTGTCGATCATCGTCCTCGAGCACGAACAGGTAGTCGGCATCGGCACGTTCGACTTGCCCGGCAAAGGTACGCTGGGCCCAGCGAACGCGATGGGCCAGGCGCTCTTCGTTGGCCGGCAGGCTGGTGAACCCAGGGCCCGCGCAGCGGGCAAGGTCCAGCAGCGCGGGCAGGTCGGTGATGGCGACCGGGCGGACAATCATGATGCAATTCCTTCATGTCGGTTGAAGCGCTGATGCGGGGCAGGAAATCGAATGAGGTTCATAAGGCAACCACCCGGACTTGCTCGCCATCCCTGACGCCCAGGGCTGCCAGCCCGTCAGGCGGCACGGCCAGGGGCCCTTCGGCATTGACGTCCAGTTCGACGACGATTGCCCGGTAGTTCCCAAGGCCGTCGTTGCTCACCAGATAACGGCCCCGCGCGTCGATCTGCGGGGCTTGCCGGGCTACGGCGATACGGCTTTGCGTGATTGAGCGGATGTTGGTGATGCGGGCATGCAATGTCGGCCCACCGTCGAAGATGTCCACGTAGTTGTTGGTTTCGAAACCCTCGCGTTCCAGGATGTCGAAGGCTTCCTGGCCGTCGGGATGCACCCGGCCGATGCAGGCCTGGGCCGCCGCCGGCAGCATGGGCACGTAGATCGGATACTGCGGCATCAGCTCGGCGAGGAAGGTACGGCTCTGCAGGCCGCACAAGCGTTCGGCTTCGGTGTAGGGCAGATCGAAGAAATGCTGGCCGATGGCATCCCAGAAGGGCGACTGGCCATCTTCACTGCTGAAACCGACGATTTCGGTGATCACCGATTCGGCAAAGCGCTGAGGGTGGGCGGCGATAAACAGCAGCCGGGCCCGGGACAGCAGTTCTGACTCCGGCGTGCGTACGCGCTCGGCGTCGATGTGAAAGCCGCGCAGCAGCGTCTGGCCATTGAGGTCCTGGCACAACGACAGCGCCGGCACGCCATGCTGGATGTTCAACTCCCGGGATTCGCTGGAGAACGGCCGGTTGCGCAAGCTGTAGAACGGTTCATTGCAACCGGTGCTGGCGAGAATCTCCGAGCAGCCGACCAAGCGCCCGGATACCAGGTCCTGCAGGACGAAAAAATAATTCTCGCCGCCAGGGTTTTGTACGTCGGCCGCGAACGAGGCGCACGAGTCGAGGATTTTCTCCCGCAGACGCTCGGTATCGTCTGGCAGCGAGGTGACCCCCACCAGGCTGTCACGGGCCAGCTGCTGCAGTTGCGGCAGGTCGGTTAATTGGACTGGACGTAAAGCCAGCATGGATTGCACTCCTGTTCCAGGGAACCCGGTGCCAGGCACCGGGCTTGACGATCACTGTCGATGTCCACGCGTACTCACCACGGCGGGTCGAACCCTTCGACCGCCGAACCTCACTGAGCGGCCGGGTCGGGCAGCGCCGTGGGGCTGCCGAATTTATTCAGTACACACAGGTAGACCACACCCGCGGCAATCCAGATCAGGCCGAGCTTCTGCGCATCCACGCCCATGTTGTACATGATGGCCGCCACAATCACGAAGCCGACCAACGGGCAGATCAGATGACGAATCACCTGGCCGGAGCGCTGGCGGCGCCAGTAATGGTTGATCACGGTGATGTGCAGCAACATGAAGCCGCTCAGGGCGCCGAAGTTGACCAGGGAGGTCAGGGTGTCCACGGCGTTGATGAACAGGTAGCAGATCAGCAGGGACAGCAGCGCCACCAGGTAAATGCTCAAGTACGGCGTGTTGTGTTTCGGATGGACCTTGGCCAGCACTTTGGGCAACTTGCCGTCCCGGGCCATTCCGAACAACAGGCGCGACACCGCCGCTTGCGAGGTGATGGCCACCGCCACGCCCCAGGCCAGTGCGGTGGCGACAGCGGTCAAGGTTGCCAGCCAGCTGCCAGCCGCCAGTTCGGCGATTTCATAGAACGCGGTGTCGGCGGACTTGAAACCCATGCCGGCCGCCAGGTCAGTGGCGATCCAGGTCTGCACCACGAAAATCGCCCCCATTACCAACAAGGTCACCAACGCGGCCTTGCCGACGCTGCGGCCAGGGTCGCCCTTGATTTCCTCGGCCAGGGTGGAAATGGCGTCGAACCCCAAGAACGACAGCACCGCGATGGACACGGCTTGCATCAGCAGGGCGAAGTTGAAGTGTTCCGGGCTGTACAGCGGCGCCAAGGTCAGTTGGCCGTTACCGCCGCCGCTGTGCAGGGCATTCCAGGCATAGAACAGGAAGATCCCCAGCACCACCAGCTGCGCCAGCAGAAAAATGATGTTCATCCGCGCGGTGAAGGTAATGCCCCGCAGGTTGACGAAGGTCGCGCTCACCAGGAACGCCAGGATGAAACCGACCTTGGGAATCTCCGGGTAAAGATGATTCAGCGCCATGGCCGCATAGACGTAGAGCAGAGGTGGGATCAGCAGGTAGTCCAGCAGCATCAGCCAGCCGGCGATGAACCCGACGTGGGGGTTCAGTCCCCGTTGCGCGTAGGAATAGACGGAGCCGGCCACCGGGAAAGCCCGAGCCATGCTGCCGTAGCTCAACGCGGTGAACAGCATCGCGACCATGCCGATGATGTAGGCCAGCGGCACCATCCCCGGCGCTTCGGCGTTGACGTAGCCATACACGCCAAACGGGGCGATGGGGATCATGAAAATCATCCCGTACACCACCAGGTCCGTCAGTGACAGGCTGCGTTTCAATTCCTGTTTATAGCCAAATGCCTCGATACTCATGAGCCGTTCTCCTTCTCAGCTGTGTGTGGGTGTGTCCTTGCTGGCCGCGTGTCGCTAACCGCGGGTGCTGCTTTGCTAGAGCAATGGGGCCAGGTAAGCGCTCCAGGTCCGTACCGCCTCGGGGCTGCGCAGCAAATCGTTGCGTACTTCGATCAACACCGAGTCCAGGCCACGTCCATCGCCGTGTTCCGGGACCGTCATGTCGGTCAGAGGGTTGATCTTGTAGGGCTGATTGCCCGCGGCCCGCAGCGAATGCCGGCTCAGCCCGTCGACGATGCGCTGGGCATAGTCCTTGGCCTCGCCAAACAGCACGCCCGCTTCCAGGGCCCGTGGTTGGCCGTAGAACACGGGGGTGAAACTGTGGATGCCCACTACCCGCACCGCCCGGTTGGCGGCCAGGCGCTGGTCGATCAGCGCCCGCAGCCGATCATGGAACGGGTGGAACAGGCGTTGCTGGCGATAGGCCCGAGTGGCCTCGTCCAGGGAATGGTTGCCCGGGACCTGGTAGATCTCGCTCTGGGCCGGGATGCTGTCGGCCACGTGCAGCGGGCGGTTCAGGTCGATCAACAAACGTGAATAATTGGCCGACAGCAAGGTCGCGCCCAAGGTCTCGGACAGGCGTTCGGCCAGCGCCAGGGCGCCGATGTCCCAGGCGATGTGCTCCTGTGCGGCCGTTTCATCCAGGCCCAGCGCATTCAGGGCCGGGGGAATGAAGCGGCTGGCGTGTTCGCACACCAGCACCAGCGGGTGCTCGGAATCTTCCCGGACCAGTCGGTAGGCCGGCCCGGAGTAGAGGCCCGATTCAGCACATTCAATAGATTCGCGCATAGTGCTCGCAACGCTCGGCAGGTGACAGCGCCTGGGTCAAGGCCAGCTCCTGGGCCTTCAAGGCGAAGTAGGTTTCGACCAGGGGGCCGGGCAAGGCCTCGAGCAGCGCCCCACTGTGGCGCAGGCAATCCAGTGCCTGGGCCAGGGTCGTTGGCAGAGCGATAATGCCACGGGCGCGACGTTGTTCTTCATCCAGGTCATCGGGTATTTCATCGGTCACGGCAGTCAACGCCAGCCGCTGCTCGATACCCAGCCGTCCGGCGATCAACAATGCCGCCATCGCCAGGTGTGGCGAGGCGGTGGCATCCATGGCGCGAAATTCCAGGTTGTACTGGTTCGCTACCGGTTTGCCGCCCAGGCTTACGGTTGGGCAGATGCGCAGCGCCGCTTCGCGGTTGCGCTGTCCCAGGCAGGCATACGACGCGCTCCAGTGATGGGGTTGCAGGCGCTCGTAGGACACCGGCGTCGGTGCGGTCAGCGCGCACAGCGCCGGCAGGTAGTGCAGCACACCGGCGGCCCAGTGCCGGCCGAGGCTGGACAGGCCATGGCTGCTGGCGGCGTCATGGAGTACGGGATCACCGCTCAGGTTTTGCAGGCTCAGGTGCAGGTGCACGCCGTTGCACACGGCATTTTCCGAGACCTTGGGAGCGAAGCTTATGTCCAGGCCCATTTGCCGGGCGATCTCGCGGGTGATTTCCCGCACGTTCACCGCGCGGTCAGCGGCGGCCACGCCCAGGGTCGGGCGGCAGGTGATTTCGTACTGATGCTTGCCGTATTCGGGCAGGAACATTTCCGGTTCGACGCCGCCGGCCCGCAGCGCACTGAGCAGCCACCCGGCGAACCCGGCCTGCTGGCGCTGGGCCTGGAGGCTGAAGGCCGGGCGATCGGGTTGGGCTGGCGCGGTGTTGAGGCTCAATTCATGTTCGAACGCGGCGAATACCTGCAAGCCCAGTTCGGCGCGATAACGCGCCACTTCGTCATGCAGCAGCGTGCGCGGGCAGGCGCCCCAGGGCCGGCCGTCGGTCTCGCGGATGTCGCAATGGATGAAGTCCAGGGCTGGGGCCTGGGCGTCAGGGCCGTTGCAGACGGTCACCCGGCTGGACAGGTCCGGGATCAGCCGCAGATCGCCGTAAGCCCCCCAAGGGTTGACCGACGCGATGATGTCCTGGGGCGTCAGCGCGCTATTGGCTGGCACCCAGCCACAACCGGCAGTGACGTAGTGGGGCAGTTCATCGCTGGGGAACGAGCGCCCGCGGGTCACGCCGATCAGGTCGGTGCTCACCAGCGTTGTGACCGGCAATGGTGCCAGCGGCGTTGCAGCATCGAGGCGGCTCATGGCTGCATCTCCTGCAAGCGACCGAGTACGGTGTCGGTATCGGTGATCCAGCAATAACCCTTGATCGCGTTCAGGCACGCCAGATGACGTTGTTCGGTGTAAGTGGCGCAGGCATCTTCCACCAGGGTGACCAGGTAGCCGCGGTCGGCGGCGTCGCGCACGGCCATGTCGACGCATTGGTCGGTGACAATACCGGCGATGATCAGGTGGCGGGTCTGCAGGTTGCGCAGCACGTAGTCGATGTTGGTGGAATTGAAGACCCCCGAGGAAGTCTTGGGCAAGACGATCTCGTTTTCCTGTGGCGCCAGCTCGGCAATGATCTGCGCTTCGGGGCTGCCCTTGGGCAGGTGCATGTCCGACAGTTTGTGATCCAGGGAGCGGTCACGGCCGTCGGCGGTGAGGCTTTCGATGTGGGTGTGCAACACATTTTGCTGTGCCATCCGCATCGCATCGAGCAGGCGCTGCTGGTTGGGAATCACCTGCTGGCGGGCGCGACGAATGAAGTACTCGGCTTCGGCAGTGTCCAGATGAGCGTCGAATTGCGGCTCCAGCCAGGCGCGTTGCATGTCCACCAGCAGCAATGCGGTGTGGCCGCGGGTGAACGGTAAATCCCGAGGGGAGCGATGGGGGAGCGAGAACATCCTTATTTTTCCTCCAACAGGTGCGTGTTGAATTCCGTGCGCAAGGCGTCGATACCTTCCAGGCGTTCGGCCAGGTCAGGGCATTGCAGGGTCATGCAGGCGATCAGCGCTTCGACCTGGGCCAGCGCCGGCACCAGGCTGTCGAAGGCCGAGACCGATTCCACTGGCGCGCTGATGATCAAATCGGCCAGCTCTCGCAATGGCGAGGCATAGACATCGCTGAACAATACGACCCGGGCGTGGCGTGCCTTGGCCGCGCTGGCCACGCGCAGGGCCTGGGCCTGGTAGCGACGATAATCGAAGATCAGCACCACGTCCTGGCGTTGCACGTCGAACAGCCGGTCGGGCAACTGGGCGTTGTCTTCCAGGGCAAAACAGCCGGCCCGCAGCAGGCGCAAGTGATTGAGCAGGTAGTGGGCAAGAAAACTGCTGAAGCGCCCACCAAAGCAATGCACCTGGTGGCGGCTGTCCAGCAGCCACTGGACAAGAATGCGCACGTCTTCAGGCTGGGTCAGGGCCTGGGTGTCGTTGAGGGTGCGTTGGCTGGCTGCCAGGTACTGGCTCCAGGTATCGCCTTGGGGCAATTTGGCCCGCGGTTGCAACAGTGTGCGGGGCGAGCGCAGGCGATGGTCCATGTCACTGAGCAGCGCATCCTGGAACTCGGCATAACCGCCAAATCCGAGCTTTTTCACCAGCCGCACGATGGTCGGGTCGCTGACGCCGGCATGGTCCGCCAGGCGCGACATCGGGCCGAGGCCGTTGCGTGGATAATGATCGAGCAGGGCACGTACGACCTTGCGTTCCGACGGCGTCAAAACCAAGCCGGGATCGGTAATCAGGTCTCTGAGAGGCGGCATCCGTGCTCCTTGCCTGGATGGGTGTTGGATTTCTTTCATAACTCCTGAAAATAGTATTTATGTAGCTGGTGCTACATGTCCAGCGGTTTTTACGTTCCGTTTAAAATGCTCGATGGCGGTGCGAAACCCCTGTAGGACTTGGGCTTGGCTGCCTGGAACGGATATGTCAGGCCAGTGCCTCAGTCGGTGTCAGATAAAACGTCTTTTTGTCTCAGTTATTTGATTTCATATAAGGTGGCGTACAAGAAAAAGCCTAATGTCCTGTCCACTGATTGCCTGAGTATGCCGCGTGCAAGCCACCCGTCTGACCCTGATCTGTCACGCCCGTACCGTCGCCCAAAAGCAGGCGCGTTTTGGCCTGGAAGAACCGCTGGACGCAACTTGGCTGGCGCAGCGTCCAGATGCCGGCCATGGCTACCCAAATGTTCGGCAGCTGTTATGCGGGCCTGAGCTGCGTACTCGGCAGACGGCGGCGTTGTTCGGCGATGAGCCACAGGTTGTCCAGGTCCTGGCCGATTGTGATTTGGGGCGCTGGCGCGGTTTGTCCATCGACGACTTGCTCAAGCGCGAACCGCAACAACTGCAGGCCTGGCTCGACGACCCCGAGTCAGCACCCCATGGTGGTGAATCCGTTGCCCGGCTATGTCGTCGGGTCGGGGATTGGCTTACCAGCCTGGAAGACCAGCCGGGACATTTGCTGGCCGTCACCCACCCGTTCGTGATCCGCGCGGCGCTGGTGAATGTATTGCACTGCCCGGCAGCCACCTTCAACCGGATCGACATCGAACCGCTGTCGGCCATCGAGTTGCGTTTCAATGGGGTGTGGCGACTGCGCGCCCAGGAGTCGCAGGCATGAAGACGTTATCTGTCATTGGCATCGGTGCCGGCGATCCGGATTACCTGACGATGCAGGCGGTGAAGGCCTTGAATCGGGTGGATGTGTTTTTTCTCATGGACAAAGGCCCGGCCAAGAACAAGCTACTGGATCTGCGGCGCGAAATCTGTCGGCGCTACATCGTTGATCGCACGTACCGTTTCGTCGAAGCCTACAGTCCTGAGCGTCAACGCGGCGACCTGGACTACAAGGCCAGCGTCGAAGAGCTGAACCGAGCGAAGCAGGCCACCTTCGAACGGTTGATCAATGAAGAACTGTCTGACGGTGAGTGTGGTGGTTTTCTGGTGTGGGGCGATCCGGCGTTGTACGACAGCACCGTGCGCATCCTGCAGACGATTCTTGACGCCGGTCGCTGCACCTTTGAGTTTGAGGTGATTCCCGGCATCACCAGTGTCCAGGCCCTTGCGGCCCAACATAAAGTGCCGTTGAACAGCATCGGCGGGGCGCTGGAAATCACCACGGGCCGTCGGTTGGCGGCGGGGCAGGCGGGAGACGCTGCCAGTGTGGTGGTAATGCTCGATGCCGAGGATGCGTACCGCCAGGTGAGCGATCCGGATACGCATATCTATTGGGGCGCCTATCTGGGAACGCCGGATGAGATCCTCATCGCTGGCCGGCTGGGGGACGTGGCCGATGACATCGAACGCACCCGCAAGGCCGCGCGGCAGGCGAATGGGTGGATCATGGATACCTATTTGCTGCGTAAGCCGTGACTTGATGACTTAAACCGAACCGTGGCGAGGGATGTGAAGTTGCCAGGTGTTTTGGCATTTTCACCCCCGCCCAAACCGCTCCCGATACACCGACGGCGCCAACCCCACCACGCTGCGAAACGCCACGCGAAAGCTTTCCACCGAACGGTAGCCACACAGTTGCGCAATGTTGTCGGTGTTGTCTTCGGTGCTCTCCAGCAGCTCGCGGGCCCGCGCCAGGCGTTCATGTTGCAGCCAGGCCTTGGGCGACAGGCCGCAGGCTTGGGTAAAACGTCGTAAAAAGGTCCGTTCGCTCATGGCCGCCTGGCTGGCCAGTTCGCGCACGCCGAGGGGTTCATGCAGGTGTTCGCGGGCCCATTGCATGACGCCAGACAGGTCGCTGCGTGGCGTGCGGCTGACCGGCGACGGAATGAATTGCGCCTGGCCGCCCGTGCGTTGCGGCGACATTACCAGCCGGCGCGCCACGGCATTGGCGACCTGGACTCCGAAGTCCCGCGCAACCAGATGCAGGCAGGCATCGATGCCCGCTGCACTGCCGGCCGAGGTGATGACCTGTCCCGAGTCCACGTACAGCACGTCCGGATCAACCAGGATGGTGGGGAAGCTGTTCGCCAGTTCGTCGGTGTAGCGCCAGTGGGTGGTGGCGCCCAGCCCGTCAAGCAGCCCGGCGGCGGCCAGTACGAACGCGCCGGAGCAGATCGACAGCAGGCGTGCGCCTCGGGCATGGGCCCTGCGCAGTGCCTCGAGCAGGGCTTCGGACGGTGGCTCGCTGCGGCTGCGCCAGCCGGGCACGACAATGGTCCGAGCGGTTTCCAGCAGCTCCATGCCGCCATCGGCCAATACCTGGAAGCCACCCATGGCACGCATCGGGCCGTCATCCACGGCGACGATCCGATGCTGGTACCAGGGGAAATCGAATTCGGGCCGCTCCAATCCGAAGATCTCGACGGCAACGCCGAATTCGAAGGTACACAGGCCGTCATAGGCGAGAATCGCGACCAGACCGGGAGTAGGCTGCATTTGGCGGAAAATTCCCACAGAGTGTCTTGTCCGCCACTGTAGCGGTAAGCGTCGGGCGGATAAAGTCTGCTCACGCCCTCATCTACCTTGGAGTACACCCCGATGACTAGCCTGGTTCGCGAAGTGCCTGCTGCCCCGTCCGAGATCGCCCTGCAGCATTTCAGTCAGCGTCTGACATTCGAAACCGATTGCTCTGACGTTCACGCCAGCCAACAGGCTGGTGATGTCGATTTTGTGCTGGTGGATGTGCGGGGGCCGGTGGCTTACGAGCGGGGGCATGTGCCCGGGGCGATCAACCTGCCAACCCGCACGCTCACCGCGCAAGCGCTGGCGGCCTACCCCCAGACCACCTTGTTCGTGGTGTATTGCGCCGGCCCGCACTGCAACGGCGCGAACAAAGCGGCAGTCCGCCTGGCGACCTTGGGTTACCCGGTCAAGGAAATGATCGGCGGCGTCATGGGCTGGCTCGATGAGGGGTTTCGCTTGAACGGCCTGGTAGAGCGCGTGGCGGACAAGGCGATCAGTTGCGACTGCTGATGACCTTCCGCAACCAGGCTTTTGTGGTGAGGGAGCTTGCTCCTGTTGGGCTGCGCAGCAGCCCCTTGGCGGCCGTCTGATACAGACGGCATCGCTGGCCTAACTTGCGCCCGCTGCGTGCCCCAGCGCAAGCAAGCTCCCTCGTCACAGGGGACCTGCCGCAGGATGTTTATCTGTCAGGTTTTTCGCAAACCCGGTGAATGCCGAATACACCTGGCTGTTTTTATAACTATTTGTCGCCTCGACACAATTCCCCTCCTGAGCGCCCCTCTAGACTCCGGCCACTTCGGTCTTCACTGACCGGATGCTGCCTACGAATCTGCCCATAACGATCAAAAGAATCCCTGCGCACTCAGGAGCAAAAATGAAGAAGCTAGCCATGTTCGGTGCCCTGGCACTGTCCGTATTGTCCCTGTCGGCCATGGCCGAAGAAGCCAAGCCGATCCGCCTCGGGATCGAAGCCGGTTATCCTCCTTTTTCGATGAAAACCCCCGACGGCAAACTGACCGGCTTCGATGTCGACATCGGCGATGCGCTGTGTGAGCAGATGAAGGTCAAGTGCACTTGGGTCGAGCAGGAGTTCGATGGCCTGATCCCTGCGCTGAAAGTGAAGAAAATCGACGCAATCCTGTCGTCCATGACTATCACCGACGACCGCAAGAAAAACGTCGATTTCACCATCAAGTACTACCACACCCCGGCGCGCTTCGTGATGAAGCAAGGTTCCGAGGTCAAGGACCCACTGACCGAACTCAAGGGCAAGAAGGTCGGTGTACTGCGCGCCAGTACCCACGACCGTTTCGCCACTGAAGTACTGGTGCCCGCGGGTATCAACCTGGTGCGCTACGGCTCCCAGCAGGAAGCCAACCTGGACATGGTCGCCGGGCGCCTCGACGCGATGCTGGCCGACTCGGTCAACCTCGACGACGGTTTCCTGAAGACCGACGCCGGGAAAGGTTTCGCGTTCGTGGGCCCGACCTACGAAGACCCGGAATACTTCGGCGGTGGTGCCGGCATTGCGGTGCGCAAGGGCGATAAGGCCCTGGCCGATCAATTCAACGCGGCCATCACCGAAATCCGCGCCAACGGCACCTACAAGAAGGTGCAGGACAAATACTTCGCCTTCGACGTCTACGGGCATTAATCGCTGAACCCAAGGTGGCCCGCCGTTGACCCGGCCGGCCACCTTTTTCATGGGCGATTGCTTTACCCTGCGCCTATCGAGATACCGCCATCCGGAGTTCCTCATGCAACGCATCGACCATACCCTGCCATGGAGCCACCTGGGCACCGAGCGCCGGCTCAGTGTGTTTCGTTACGGCCATGGGCCGCGCAAGGCCTACATCCAGGCCAGCCTGCACGCTGACGAACTGCCGGGCATGCGCACGGCCTGGGAGCTGAAGCTGCGGCTCAACGACCTGGAGGCCCAGGGCTTGCTCAAGGGCGTGGTCGAGCTGGTGCCGGTGGCCAATCCCATCGGCCTGGATCAACATCTGCAAAGTGCCCACATGGGGCGTTTCGAGCTGGGCAGCGGCAAGAATTTCAACCGCGCCTTCGTCGAACTCAGTGCCCCGGTGGCGCAACGCATCGGTGATCGCCTGGGTGACGACCCGGCCGCCAACATCACCTTGATCCGCCAGACCATGGCCCAAGTCCTCGATGAATTGCCGGCGCCACCGTCACAACTCGAAGCGCTGCATCGGCTGCTGCTGCGCCATGCCTGCGATGCCGACATCACCCTGGACCTGCATTGCGATTTCGAGGCAGCGATCCACTTGTATGCCTTGCCGCAACAGTGGCCGCAATGGCGTTCCCTTGCCGCACGGTTGAAGGCAGGTGTGGCGTTGCTGTGCGAGGATTCGGGCGGCAGTTCGTTCGATGAATCCTGCTCCACGCCCTGGTTACGCTTGGCCAAAGCCTTTCCCTCGGCGGCGATTCCACCGGCCAACCTGGCGACGACGCTGGAGCTGGGTAGCATGGGTGATACCCGGGTCGAGCAGGCCCAGGCCAATTGTGAGGCCATCCTCGGCTTCCTCGCTGAGCAGGGTTTCATCGCCGGGGATTGGCCACCCGCGCCGGAGCAGTGCTGTGATGGCTTTCCATTCGAAGGCACTGAGTACCTGTTTGCGCCACACCATGGCGTGGTGAGCTTTTTGCGTGAGGCGGGCGAGTGGGTGGAGCGTGGCGATCCGTTGTTCGAAGTGGTCGATCCGTTGAACGATCGGGTCACTACCGTGCGGGCCGGTACCAGCGGCGTGCTGTTTGCCCTGGACCGCGGGCGCTACACCCAACCGGGGATCTGGCAGGCAAAAGTCGCCGGGCGTGAGCCGATTCGCAAGGGGAAATTGATCAACGACTGATAAGTGCTGTCTACCTCACCGCACGGTCGTTGCCGTGCGGCTATCGAACGATGGAGGAAGATTGATGTTTAAAGCGCTCGCCCTGTTTCTGTTGCTGGTTTCGTCCGGGCTGCAGGCTGAACCTTCGCTGCACACGGACTTGCCGCTCAACTACCTCGCCCATGCCGATGAACAGGCCAGGAACCGGCCGCTGGTGATCTTCCTGCATGGCTCCGGCAGCAACGAACAGGACCTGTTCGAGCTCAGGGACGAACTGCCCAAGCACTACAATTACCTCTCGGTGCGGGCTCCAAAAGTGATGGAGCCGGGGCATTACCAGTGGTTCGCCAAAAAGGGCGAGGGGGCCTATGACGGCGACACCTCAGACCTGAAGGCCAGCGGCCAGATGCTGCTGGATTTCATCGAGAAAGCCCGGGCCAAGTACCCGACCGACGCGAGCAATGTGTATCTGGTGGGCTTCAGCCAGGGTGCGATGATGAGCTATGAAGTGGCCTTGCGACACCCTGAAGCGGTTGGCGGTATTGCCGCGATGGGCGGGCGGGTGCTGCCAGTGCTGCGCTCTGAGTTGACCCCCGACGAGTCGCGACGAGCACTGGCGGTGTTCATCGGCCACGGCACGGTTGACTCGATCATTCCCTACCACGACGGTACCGAGGCCAACACATTTCTGAAGACCCTGGCGCTGGAGCCCGAATTCCATGCCTACCTGGGCCTGGGCCACAGCATCAGTGCGCAAGAGGTGCAGGACCTGCGAGCCTGGCTGGAGCGGCTCAATCCCTGACTACTGTAAATCCCTGTGGGAGCGAGCATGCTCGCGATAGCGGTGGGTCAGTTTGCATCAAGGCTGGATGTGCCGACGCCATCGCGAGCAAGCTCGCTCCCACAGGGTAATCAGTGCGGTGCTGATCACTTGCCACTGACGATCTGTTTTACCAATGCCTCATGACCGGCCTTGTCACTGGCCCGGGAGATGATCTGCACCACGGCCATGCGCGTGCCGGAGGCGCCTATCAACGTGGTATCCAGGGTTGGCCCGCCGCCCTGGGTGGCGCTGGTGTCGAGCTGGCGCAGACCCAGGCCTGTGCCTTTCTGGGTCAGGCTTTTTTCGCCGAGGATCTTGGCATCCGGCAGGGCCTTGGTTTTCTGAACGGCGAAGTCGGCGAAGGTGGTATCGAGAAAGGCATTGTCGTTGTCCATCACATTCGCGCCGTTGACGATGGTGTTTTCAGCGGTGATCACCACGGTTTTACTGGTGGCATTGCTGTACATCGTACCCGTCGCCCCGGCAGTGCCCTGAGCCACCTCACCGGCGGGCAGCGGCGTCGCCGTGAAACCCTTGGGCAGGGTGAAGTTGAGCTTGCCACCCAGCATCGAAACCTTCTGTGCCGCTGCATCGCCAGCGGTTTTGGCCGGGGCGGCATGGGCCGGTACCACGACCAGGCTGGCGATGGCCGTCAGCAACAGGGCGGCGGCTTGTTTACTCAGCAATGACATTGAACGCTCCACGGATGATCGTGCTCGGAGGCCGATCATCCCATGGGCGCTGCCCTGGATTCCAGCGCGCAGAAACGTCTGGCCAGGCCCTCGCGTTCGAAATGCTCGGTGATCAAGTCAATAAAGACCCGGGTCTTGACAGGCATCAATGTGCGGCTGGGGTAATACAAGGAGATCGCGCCAAGGTCCATGTGCCAGTCCGGCAGCAACCGCACCAGTTCGCCACGTTCCAGCCAGGGCAGCACGTCCGGGACAGTCAACAGTGAGATGCCCAGGCCCAGCAGGGTGGCTTCGCGCATGGCGACGGGATCGTTGAGGACGATGGATTCGGGCAGCCGAAGCGCCGATTCAAGCCCGGCAGCGTTGCGCATTACGGCCTGGCGCACGCGACCGGTCAGGCTTGAGCGCAGCACGATGTTGTCGAAGTGGGCCAGGTCTTCCGGATGCGCGGGCCGGGGGCGTGGGGCCAGGTAGGCTGGGCTCGCCACTGCGATCAGATGGGCCGGTGCCAAGGCTCGCGAAACCACGCCGGGCATCAGTTCGAAGCCGCCACCAATCGCTGCGTCGAAGCCTTCGGCGATCAGGTCTACCCGGCGGTTTTCGAAATGCCATTGCGGCCGGATCAGCGGATAGCGAGCCAGGAGTTGCGGCATCAGCGGCAACACATGCCCGATGCCGAAACTCGGTGACAGGCTGACTCGCAATACCCCGGCCGGTTCACCCCGTTCCGTGGTCACGGCGCCGATGGCCGTCTGCAAGGCTTCGAGGTGAGCGCCGATACTGGTAAGGAAGTGTTCGCCGTTTTCGGTCAGGGACAATTTTCGGGTCGAGCGCTGGAACAGGCGCACGCCCAGGTTGCGCTCGAGCATCGCTACGTTGCGGCTGACGGCGGCAGGCGTCAGGCCCAGCAACCTGGCGGCAGCGGAAAAACTCCCCGTCTCGGCACTGCGGGCGAAGCATTCAAGGTTGGCGAGGGTTTCCATGGCGTTCTACCTGATAGCAATGCTTGAAAATGATTCAAGCTATTACCGGCTAATCAGGCGTGAATGACAAGGGCAATATGCACCTCAACGGCGGACATCACCGCCAGGCTTATCCCAACCTTTGAGGACAGACGACATGAGTATCGAAACCATTGGCATCATCGGTGCCGGCGCCATCGGCAGTGCTTTCGCCCGCGCACTGGCCCGCCAGAACATCAATGTGGTGATTGCCAACAGCCGTGGCCCGGACAGCCTGGCCGGGCTGGTCGCCGATCTGGGGCCCACCGTGCGTGCCGGCACCGTGCAGCAAGCCGCGGCCCAGCCGATGGTATTGGTGGCCGTTAACTGGTCGAGGCTGCCCGAGGCGTTGAGTGGTTTGCCTGACTTTGCCGGGCGCATCGTGATCGATGCCAACAATGCAATCAAAGTCCCGGAGTTCGAGGCGGTTGATTTGCAGGGCCGGGCTTCCACCGAGGTGTTCAGTGAATGGGTGCCGGGCGCGCGGGTGGTCAAGGCCTTCAATCACTTGCTGGCGCGCCTGCTGGAGGCAGACCCGACGTCCGAAGGCGGCAAGCGGGTGCTGTTCCTGACCGGTGACGATGTGCAGGCACGCGATGAAGTCGCGCAGTTGATCGAGCGCTTGGGGTTCTTCGCCGTGGACCTGGGGCCCTTGAGTGTGGGCGCACGCTTGACCCAGTTCCCGGGCGGCCCTCTGCCGGTGCTGAACCTGGTCAAGTTCGACTGAGCCCCACAGTGCGGTCAGCGATCCCAGTAGGGCACTTCGCCAAAACATTCCAGGAAAAAATCGATGACCGTGCGCACCTTCACCGACAGGCGTCGGCTGCCCGGCCAGAGAATGGCGATCTGCTGGGGTTCGAGGCTGTTGGAGGCCTGGTAATCCTGCAGTACCGGGACCAGGGTGCCATTGCGCAGCGCTTCGCCGATCAGCCAGGACGGAAACATCACCAACCCCAGGCCTTGTTCGGCGGCCTGGGTCAAGGTGTCGGCGTGGTTGCCGGTGATCGGGCCCTTGACGCTATAGGGCGTCCAGGCCTGGCCCGGGCGGCGGAAGAACCAGCGCTGTTGGCCAGTCACGCCTTTGTAGGCCAGGCATTGATGGGCCGCCAGATCCTGGGGTTTGAGCGGCGTGCCGTGGCGAGCCAGGTAAGCAGGGCTGGCCGCGATCTGGAAACGATGGGGGGCGACAACCCGCGCCTGCATGCCTGAGTCATGCAACGGGCCGATCCGAAACAGTAGGTCGGCGCCTTCCTGCAGTGGGTCGACGTAACTGTCGGTCTGCTGGATCTCCAATTGCAGCTTTGGGTAGCGTTCGCACAACTGGCCCAGCCATGGTGTCAGGTGGCGCTGGCCGAATACCACTGGGGCGTTGATCCGCACCAATCCGGAAGGCTCGCTGTGCTGTTCCTGCAAGGCTTGTTCGGCTTCCTCCAATTGCACCAGTAGCAGCCGCGCATGATGCCCCAGCAGGCGGCCGGCTTCGGTGGGGGAGACGGCGCGGGTGTGGCGATAAAGCAACTGCTGGTTCAGGGCCTGCTCCATCAGCTGGATCTGCCGGGAAATCGATGACGGAGCCAGGCCTTCGCGTCGGGCCACCTCCGAGAAGCTGCCGTGATCGAGCACCGCGACAAACAGGCGCAGCGCCTTAAAGCCAAGTTCATTGAGGCCGTGCATGGGATGGCTGTCCTGTGCGTATTGCGCAAAAGTGTTGTCGGGATGCTCCCATTTATCGCACAGAGACGCCAGCCGATAATGCCGGCCATCCTTTTCCAGACAGGTTCTGACTATGCAGGTTTCCTCATTGAACGAGGCCGGTCCGATGACGGCTGTCAGCCAACCGCATTCGTTCTTGCGCTGGCTATTGCTGCCCCTGGTGATCCTGGCCGGTATGGGCTTGTCAGTAGAGGCCGGCCTGCTGGGGCCGCTCGGGGGGCAGGTCGGGCATTTGTGGGCCACCCTGAGCATCTTTGGCGTCGGCTCGGCGATTCTGTTCCTGCTGTTACTGCTCAGCGGTCGGCAACAAGGCCCGGCCTTGCATGAGTTGCCGCGCTGGCAACTGATCGGCGGTTTCCTGGGGCCGGTCTACGTGGTGGTGCTGACGCTCGCCACGCCCCACATCGGCATCGCCATGACCATGGTCGCGATCCTTTCCGGTCAGGTGGGCAAAAGTGTGTTGATCGACCATTTCGGCTGGTTCGGTGCGAGCCGCAAGCGGGTCAACGGCGAACGTTGGCTGGCGTTGGCGCTGATCGTCGTGGCCCTTGTCCTGATTGCCCGAGGTTGAACATGAGTCTGTTTATTCTATTGCTGGTGGTCGTCGCTGCGGGTGCGGTGCTGAGTGTGCAGGCGGCCATCAACGGCCGCCTGGGCCAGACGGTCGGTGTGCTGCGCAGCAGCCTGCTGACGTTTACGGTAGGGACTGTGGTGACCGGGTTGCTGATCGTATTTTTCGAACCGGCCCATGCTGTCACCTTGCTGGATGTGCCGAAATGGCAACTCAGCGGTGCGTTGTTCGGCGTCGTCTACATGATGGTGATGGTCGGTGCGGTGCCGCGGGTAGGGACTGGCGTGGCGACGGTGGCGGTGATCGTCGGGCAATTGGGCATGGGCATGTTGATCGACAACTTCGGCTGGCTGGGCAACCCGGCCATCGGGTTGTCCGGTAGCCGGGTCCTGGCCATGGCCTGCCTGGCCTTGGCGCTGGTGTTCATGTATCGCAGCAGTGTGCAGCAGGCCTGAAGGTCTCAGTTGCTTTCGACGTTCAGTCGCAGGCTGCCATCGTCCAGGCGCTCGGTGCTTCGGACGATGCCACTGGTTTGCCGGCCTTCGGCGCTGAATACTACGATCTGGGCTTTATCCAGGTCGTCCGGCATCGGTGGGCGTACGTGCAGTACGAACCATGGCGGTTCGGCGTCGTCGAAGCGTTTGACGTCGAACTGGCAAGTGGCATTTTGGGTCTGGTGCCCAAGCAGCGCGTCCAGGCCGTAATAGAAGTGAGTGCTGTCGGCAGCAAGGGGCATGTGCATCGGCGGTCTCCTGGGGACGCTCGGTGGATGTTCAAGTGATCCTGCCTGGAATGGAAAATTCCATCGGGTGAGCTATGGAAATTAGCTCACCACCCCTGCACATTTCCTGTGACGTGGGCTTCGATAGATCATAAAGCAGGCACTCCGTCTTTCCACGCCGACCAGTTTTTCACGATGTCCTGTACCACCGGGTTGCCGGTGCGGTAGAGGTTTTCCAGTGCAGGAACGAACGCGCCCTGGTCAGCGTATTTGAGCAGGTTGTCCACTTCGTTGCCGCCGGGTTCGGGACGGTCGAAGTCGGAGCCGGCCCGCAGCACGGCCAGTCGGTTGATATCCACCCGACCTTCGCGGCTGGCTCGCAGCAAGGCCTCGTAGGTGGAATTGTCCTCCTGTTGGGTGGTGCAGTAGACGCCTTTGTTATCCGTGAGCAGGCGGGTCCAGACTTCGGCGCGTTCGCTCAGGCGCGTACCGGAGAACCAGGTGTTGCCGGCCAGGGTGTCACATCGGGTTACCACCGGTGGCTGGTTGGCCGGTGCATACGGATATTTCAAGCGCCAGGCGGCTGACTCCTTGCTTTCAGCCAAGGCCACTTTCTGGCTGAGCGCAAATGCCTTGGCTTGCAGCGCCGGGTTGAGTTCGAAGACTTCGGTCTTGTAGTCCAGCGGCGGCTTCTCATTCGGCCCCTTGGTGTTGATGCCCAGGTAGCCGGTGGGCCACTCCTTGGGAACATCGCGCGAATCCAGCTCCCATTGGGTGCCGAACTCCACCAGGTAATGGGCCCAGGCCGTCGTCCCGAGGGTGCCGTGGTGCGGGTTGATCCCGGCGATCCCGGCCACCAGGAAATAGCTTTTGCGCAGGTCGACGGTTGGCGAGAGCGCCAGGGCCAGTGTCGAGGCTGCGGCGTTGGTCTGGCCCATGCCGGTGATCAGCAGGCAGACCCGCTCGGTATTGCAACGGATAGTCGGATATTCAGCGGACAGCCCTGGTATGCGGATCTCATTCTTGAGCTGCAGGCGTTCGATCCAATTCTGCGCCTCGGGAGCAAACATTGTGATCAGCATGACTTTGGGTTGAAGCGGCACTGTGGCCCCGGCGGTCGAGCAGAACAGGGCCAGGCCGATTGAAGTAAGCAGGCGGTTGGTCATGAGTCGTTACCTCCATGGATTTAAAAAGGGGCGAGCAGGGGCTCAGAATTGATAGCCGACACCCGCGTAGTATCCCCACCCATCGGAGCGGGCGCGGAAGTTGCCGTCGCCAAAGTTAAGCTCACTGCCGTCCTGCCAGTTGCCGCCGTTGTGGAAGTAACGGCCCACCAGCGTGAAGCGCAGGTGCGTGAAGGAATACAGCAAGACGTTGGTGGCGACCGTGGCGTTGGCGGTGCGAGCCGGGTTGTCCTTGTGCAGGTCTGAACCGAAATCGAAGTTGGTAAAACCGATGTAAGTCAGCGAAGCGCCGTTGCTGAACTGGCTGATCGGCACGATGTATTTGAGTTGGGCGCGATAGCCATCCCAGGAATATTCATTGCTGGCGCCATAGTTTTCCCATTGATAACGCCCGTAGAAGTTGGCCGACAGGTTGACCCGCGAATGGGTGTCGATGTCGGTGCCCAGGCCGCTGTACAAAGTATTCGCGCGATTGGCGGAGTTGCTGCCGTGATCGTAGATCCAGTCGAACGCCACATACCATTCCTTGAATGGCCCGACGGCCAGGCTGCGGCCGGCCAGGTAGTCGATGGAAATACGCGGTTCATGCTCCATGAACACCGGCGAGCCGTGATCCCACACGCCTTTGTCGTGGCTGTTGCCGATGTCGAAGATCTTCGGGATGTCGATATAGCCATACAGCTCGAACGGCCCCTTGCGCCCGAAATATTCGTATTCCAGATAGACGTCATCGACGGGTTGCGGGCCGAAGCTGATGTCCTTGCTGCCGATGATCGTCAGGTCCTGGTTGTACCAGTCGGACAGGTAGACACTTTTTTTCGAGGACGTGGCTTCAGGGCTGAGCGTTTCACCTTGGGCGGATGCTTCGCTCGCTTGGGCTTGGCTGATGGTGCTGAGTAATCCGGTAACGGCGGTCAGTAGCACGGCGGCTGCAAATACGCGGGGCGCGGCGTAACACCGAGGATTGAAGTCCATGGAAAGTCCTTGTTCGTGCGGGTCGAAACCCGGGGTCCGTGATAGAAAAAACGCGGTTCGCTGCGGGGCTGCGATCGATTTCGCAAACGTTTGCACATCCTGTACCAGATTTTCGTACTGGCTTTAAAAACATGTGCTTGGGAAGTTTTTCCTGTCCTTATGGTCAGGCATCGTGCACGACCTATCGCCCTGTCCCTTGAAGGGGCACCAAAAGGTGGCAGGGCGTAGGGTGGTCGCTGTCTTGCCGCGACACAGGACCGTCGGCGTTGCTGGTAGACTCGTTCCAATTGACTGACACGAGGTATGCCCATGAGCGAGCCGATTCGCCTGACCCAGTACAGCCACGGTGCCGGTTGTGGCTGCAAGATTTCGCCCCAAGTGCTGGAAGTGATCCTGGCTGGCAGCGGTGCGCAGAACCTCGACCCCAAGCTGTGGGTCGGCAACGCCTCCCGGGATGATGCTGCGGTATACGCCATCGATGAGGAGCGCGGGGTGGTCTCGACCACCGATTTCTTCATGCCGATTGTCGATGACCCGTTCGATTTCGGCCGCATCGCCGCCACCAATGCCATCAGCGATATCTACGCCATGGGCGGTGACCCGCTGATGGCGATTGCGATTCTAGGCTGGCCGGTCAATGTCCTGGCTCCGGAGATTGCCCGGGAGGTGATTCGTGGTGGCCGTTCAGTGTGCGACGAAGCGGGCATTCCCCTGGCCGGCGGGCATTCGATTGACGCGCCTGAGCCGATTTTCGGCCTGGCGGTCACCGGCCTGGTGCAAAAGCGCCACATGAAACGCAACGACACCGCCACCGCCGGTTGCCGCTTGTACCTGACCAAGCCCCTGGGCATCGGCATCCTCACCACCGCAGAAAAGAAAGGCAAGCTGCGCGCCGCCGACGTTGGCCTGGCCCGTGACTGGATGTGCACCCTCAATAAACCCGGCAGCCGCTTCGGCAAACTCGACGGTGTGACGGCGATGACCGACGTCACCGGTTTCGGTCTGCTCGGGCACTTGGTGGAAATGGCCGATGGCAGCCAACTGACGGCGCGGATCCGCTACGACGCGGTGCCGCGTCTGCCGGGCGTCGAGTACTACCTTGACCTGGGTTGTGTGCCGGGCGGTACGTTGCGCAACTACGACAGCTACGCCACCAAGGTCGGTCGTGTCCAGGAACTGCACAAGCGCGTGCTGTGCGACCCGCAGACCAGCGGCGGGCTGCTGATTGCTGTCACCCCCGAAGGCGAGGGCGAATTCCTGCGAGTTGCCGCTGAACTCGGCCTGGCACTGGAGCCGATTGGTGAACTGGTCGAGCGACAGACCTACGCGGTCGAGGTGTCTTGATGGCCAATGACATCACCGATTACCGCGACATCTTCCTCAATGACCGGCCGATGATGGACACCCGCGCGCCGGTCGAATTTCTCAAGGGTGCATTCCCCGGCGTGGTCAATTTGCCGCTGATGACCGACCTCGAACGACAACGCGTCGGCACCTGCTACAAACAGCAGGGGCAACAAGCGGCCATTGTCCTGGGGCATCAGTTGGTGTCCGGCGAGATCAAGGCACAACGCATCCAGGCCTGGGCCGAGTTCGCCCAAACCCATCCTGAAGGTGTGCTGTATTGCTTTCGCGGTGGCTTGCGTTCGCAGATCGTCCAGCAATGGCTCAAGGACGAAGCCGGCATCGACTACCCCAGGGTCGGTGGCGGCTACAAGGCCATGCGCACATTCTTGCTGGACACCGTCGAACAGGCGGTCAGCCAATGTGACCTGGTGCTATTGGGCGGCATGACCGGCACCGGCAAGACCGAAGTGCTGACCCAGTTGAGCAACAGCCTGGACCTGGAAGGCTATGCCAACCATCGTGGTTCGAGTTTCGGCAAGCGCGCCACTGGGCAGCCTTCCAACATCGATTTCGAGAACCGTCTGGCGGTGGACATGCTGAAAAAGCGCGCCGCCGGTATTGAACAGTTTGTGCTGGAAGATGAAAGCCGCATGGTCGGCAGCTGCGCCTTGCCGTTGCCCTTGTTCCAGCGCATGCAGCAGGTTCCGATGGTCTGGCTTGAAGACAGCCTGGAGCGACGGGTCGAGCGGATCCTGCGCGATTACGTCATCAACCTGTGCGCCGAATTCATTGCCGTCCATGGCGACGAAGGCTTCTCACTGTTTTCCGAGCGATTGCTGGCGAGCCTGGACAACATTCACAAACGCCTGGGTGGCGACCGTCATCGGCGTTTGATGGACATCATGGAAGCCGCCCTGGCTGAGCAGGCTGCCAGCGGCGCCGTCGATCTGCATCGCGGCTGGATCGAAGGCTTGCTGCGTGAGTACTACGACCCGATGTATGTGTTCCAGCGGGAAAAGAAGGGCTTGCGCATCGAGTTTGCCGGGGAGCGCGCGGCGGTGTTGGAGTATTTGCGGGAGCGAGCGGTTCGGGGCGGGTGATAGCCCGGGAACCGAATCAAATGTGGCAGCGAGCCTGCTCGCGATAGCGTTGGACAACCGACATCCATGTTGACTGACACCCCGCTATCGCGAGCAAGCTCGCTCCCACAGGTGTTTTGTCGCTGCAGACAGGCTACGTCGGACAGGCTTCCTTGCCATTGTCCAACCCTTGCTTGTAACTCTGGCTGGTGAGGCTGGCCTTGCCGTTGTGCCAGGTCAGGGTCAGCACATACAGCGAATCGAAGTCCCCCGAGGCCCAGTCTTCGGTAATGGTTTGCTTCTTGCCCACGGCCTCACCGGCGACCTTGTTGATCAGCTCCGGCAGGTAGCCATGGGACCAGGCGGTATAGATGGTCGAGTTGTGGTACTTGTCATGCAGCAATTCGTCCGCCAGGTCGCTGGTATCGTTGGCCGAAAAATTGATATTCACCGGCAGTCCGAGCTTGATGGCACTGGGGCTGATGGTCATCAGCGGGCGAATGTAGCTGTAGGAGTTGTCCAGCTCACCCTCTTCGACGTTGCGGGTCGGGTTGGCCGCGAACACGTAGTCGGCCTTGCCGAATTTTTCCGGCAGCAGGGTGGCCAGGTCGATGGCGCGGTTGAGGCCCTGGCAATTGAGCTGGCCCAGGCCGCCGGCGGGTTTCTCGGCGTGGCGCAGGAACACCAGGGTCTGGATGCCGTCGACTGGCTGGGCGCGACTGACGCTCGACTCCAGCGACAGCACCAGGCCACAGGTCACAAGCAGCGTCGGCAGCAACAGCCACGAACGGTGTTTGAAGCGTCTGGCGAAATTCAGTGGGTTCATCATCGAATAAATGTTCTTTTGAACTCTCTAGTCAGGCTGACAAACCTAGGCACCGCGAGGCATTTGGCCTTGGGTGTTTTTCCGTGTCGTTACGCCGCTTCGATTCCACGGGGGCATTGCTCAGAGTCGCTTGGCGCCCGTTGGTTCGATCTCGGCTGATCCTGTGCACTGTAAGGCCTCCAGCTTGGAGGTCAGTCGAATGTTAGCGACAGGATGTTGCGGAATTAAGAACGGCCGGTGTGAATCCCGTGACGTGCTTGTGGTGCTGTCCCGCACATCTTGGATTATTCTCAGGCCTTTCCTTAATTGCCGAGCCTGTCCCCATGCCCGACTTGACCTCATTTCCCATTACCCAAAAATGGCCCGCCCAGTACCCGGAGTGGCTGCAGCTCTACTCCCTGCCAACCCCCAACGGCGTCAAGGTCTCGATCATGCTGGAAGAGATCGGCCTACCCTACGAACCCCACAAGGTGGACTTCGGCAGCAACGATCAACTGTCTCCCGAGTTTCTGTCCCTGAACCCCAACAACAAGATCCCGGCGATTCTCGACCCTCATGGGCCGGGGGACCAGCCGTTGGCGTTGTTCGAGTCGGGGGCGATTCTGATGTATCTGGCCGACAAAAGTGGCCAGTTGCTGGCCCAGGAGTCGGCGGCGCGCTATGAGACGATCCAGTGGCTGATGTTTCAGATGGGCGGGATCGGGCCGATGTTCGGGCAGTTGGGATTCTTCAACAAGTTCGCTGGCAAGGACTACGAGGACAAGCGGCCTCGCGATCGGTATGTAGAGGAAAGCAAGCGCCTGCTCAAGGTGCTCGACGGTCGTTTGCAAGGACGGGACTGGATCATGGGCGAGCGCTACACCATTGCCGATATCGCCACCTTTCCCTGGGTTCGCAACTTGATCGGTTTTTATGAAGCCGGGGATCTGGTGGGTATCCAGAACTTCCCCAATGTGACACGGGTGCTGGAGCGCTTCCTGGCGCGGCCGGCGGTAGCACGTGGGTTGAAGATTCCGGAATGAGCGAGCCGATGGCCAGCCGATTCAATTTCAACCAACCGGCCGTGTTCAGCAACGTGTCGCTCAGGGGAATCCGCTGGCGGTGGTGACTTGCATCAATGGTGCGCTGACCTTGTGAAGCGATTATTGCCGCGCCGGTAACACTCTGTTTTCCTGCCGGCGTTTGTGCCTTGGTCGACCAGGGCATAAGCTTTGCCCCTTGTGATCGAGCACCCATTTGCCAGGAGTCCCATGTCCAGCCAGTTCCCCGAAGCCCGCCCACGCCGTCTGCGCCGCAATGCAAGCCTGCGCAGTCTGTTCCAGGAAACCGAATTCACCCTGAACGATCTGGTGCTGCCGATTTTCGTCGAAGAAGAAATCGATGACTTCGTGCCGATCAAGAGCATGCCGGGCGTAGTGCGCATCCCTGAGTCGAAACTGGCCGGCGAGATCGAGCGCTATGCCCGTGCCGGCATCAAGGCGGTGATGACCTTTGGTGTTTCCCATCACTTGGACAGCGACGGTAGCGATACCTGGAACGAGCGCGGCCTGGTGTCGCGCATGGCCGGAATCTGCAAGGACGCGGTGCCGGAAATGATCGTGATGTCTGACACTTGCTTCTGTGAATACACCGATCATGGTCATTGCGGGGTACTCCACGGGCACGAAGTGGATAACGACCGGACCCTGCTCAACCTTGGCAAGCAAGCCGTGGCAGCAGCCCGTGCCGGTGCCGATGTGATCGCTCCGTCGGCGGCCATGGACGGGCAGGTCCAGGCCATTCGCAAGGCCCTGGACGAAGCCGGCTTCAGCCAGACGGCAATCATGGCCTATTCCACCAAGTTCGCCTCGGCGCTCTATGGGCCGTTCCGTGAAGCGGGCGGCAGTGCGTTGAAAGGCGACCGCAAGAGCTACCAGATGAACCCGATGAACCGTCGCGAAGCGCTGCGCGAATCCTTGCTCGATGAGCAGGAAGGTGCCGATGCGCTGATGGTCAAACCGGCCGGGGCCTACCTCGACATCATCCGCGACATTCGCCAGGCTTCGAACCTGCCGCTGTCGGCCTATCAGGTCAGTGGCGAATACGCGATGATCAAGTTCGCTGCCCAGGCCGGCGCCATCGACGAAGCCCGCGTGGTGCGCGAAAGCCTCGGCGCGATCAAACGGGCGGGGGCGGACCTGATCTTCACTTATTTCGCGATGGATTTGGCGCTTGGCGGGATCTGATCCCGCGCCCCTGCCGCATTGGCTGTCTGGGTTGGATCGCGAATCCCGGTACGCCGCCATTCTGCTGTGGGAGCGAGCTTGCTCGCGATAGCGGTGGGTCAGTTTCGGTGATGTTGGATGTGCCGCCGGCATCGCGAGCAAGCTCGCTCCCACATTGGGCATAGCCCGTGCCCGCTTTTGATCGTATGGTTGCTCCGGAATAACGAATCCGATGGAGCACCATGCAATTCAACCGATTGATGATCAGCCTTGCCGCGTTGCTGGCCCTGGCCGGTTGCGGCAGCCGCCAGGTTCAGGAGCCTGAACGTCAGCCCGCCGAGGTCAAGGCGCAGATCGTGCGATTGCTGCCGGCAAAGACTACGGATCGCGAAGGTTGGGCGACGGACATCTACGTGGCCTTCGCGGCTCAACAGATCCCAACCACGACGCAGAACATCTGTGCTGTCCTGGCGGTGACCGAACAGGAGTCGACGTTCCAGGCCGACCCGCCGGTGCCGGGGCTGGGCAAGATCGCGCGACAGGAGATCAACCGCCGTGCGGCGAAGGTGCACATTCCGCAGCTGTTGGTCAGTGGTGCACTCCAGGTGCGTTCGCCCAACGGCAAAAGCTACAGCGATAGGCTCGATGCGGCGCGTAGCGAGAAGGCATTGAGTGAGATTTTCGATGATTTCATCGGCACGGTGCCGTTGGGCAAGACGCTGTTCGACGGCTTCAATCCGGTACACACGGGTGGGCCAATGCAGGTCAGCATTGCTTTTGCCCAGGCCAATGCACGGAATTATCCCTACACGGTAGATGGCTCGATTCGTCGCGAAGTGTTCAGTCGTCGGGGGGGGATGTATTTTGGTATCGCGCATTTGCTGGGCTATCCGGTGAGCTACACCGACCCGTTGTATCGTTTTGCCGATTTCAATGCCGGCTGGTACGCCAGTCGTAACGCGGCTTTCCAGCATGCGGTGAGCCGGGCCTCAGGCATTTCCCTGGCGCTGGACGGGGATTTGATTCTGCCGGGTTCCATCATGCCGGGCAGCACGGAACTGGCGGTGCGCACGCTGGGCAAGTCGCTGGGAATGCGTAACCCGACCATTCGCGACCAGTTGGAGCAGGGCGACAGCCTTGGGTTTGAAGACAGCAAGCTCTACAAGCGGGTGTTCGAATTGGCTGAGCAGGCTGAGGGCAAGGCGTTGCCGCGAGCGGTATTGCCGGGGATCGTGCTCAAGAGCCCGAAGATTACGCGCAATCTCACCACGGCGTGGTTTGCCAAGCGGGTGGATGAGCGTTATCAGCGGTGCATGGCGCGGGCGTCGGGGCGTTAGCCAAACGCAGGCAAGTAAAAGCCCGGCGGATAAGGCCGGGCTTTACTGGGATGGTATGGGTTCGGGAGCTATCTGGAGCGCTATGACGACGGAACACCTCATGCGCGGTTTTCGATCAGGCGATCAGAGCCACCCTCGGCGACGCGACGTTCCAGCAGACGATCAGCACCGCCTTCGGCGACGCGGTTTTCGATCAGGCGATCAGAGCCACCCTCGGCGACGCGACGTTCCAGCAGACGATCAGCACCGCCTTCGGCGACGCGGTTTTCGATCAGGCGATCAGAGCCACCCTCGGCGACGCGACGTTCCAGCAGACGATCAGCACCGCCTTCGGCGACGCGGTTTTCGATCAGGCGATCAGAGCCACCCTCGGCGACGCGACGTTCCAGCAGACGATCAGCACCGCCTTCGGCGACGCGGTTTTCGATCAGGCGATCAGAGCCACCCTCGGCGACGCGACGTTCCAGCAGACGATCAGCACCGCCTTCGGCGACGCGGTTTTCGATCAGGCGATCAGAGCCACCCTCGGCGACGCGACGTTCCAGCAGACGATCAGCACCGCCTTCAGCGACGCGGTTTTCGATCAGGCGATCAGAGCCACCCTCGGCGACGCGACGTTCCAGCAGACGATCGGCACCGCCTTCAGCGACGCGGTTTTCGATCAAGCGATCAGAGCCACCCTCGGCGACGCGACGTTCCAGCAGACGATCAGCACCGCCTTCAGCGACGCGGTTTTCGATCAGGCGGTCAGAGCCACCCTCGGCGACGCGACGTTCCAGCAGACGATCGGCACCGCCTTCGGCGACGCGGTTTTCGATCAGGCGATCAGAACCGCCTTCGGCGACGACGGGTTGGGAGGAAGCGGCAAATACGTTGGTGGCCAGTACAGAGAAAGCGAGGCTGAGGATGACTTGGCGTTTCATGATGGTGTGCTCCGGGGTGCAGTAGGTTTGTGTGGGGCCATTGTTGTCCCGGGCGATCATCAAGAGAACTTCATTGACATGATGGTGAACATCGACGGCAGTGATGGCTCGTTGGCCCGTTACCGGTCAGCTTGATGGAACACCGACGGGCTCGCGGGCTCTACCGGCTAACCCTTATGCAGGAGGCACGTTCATGTATCAGTTATTTGGCCACAGACAATCCGGCTCTTCGGCGGTGGAGATTGCCCTGTGTCTATGTGACGTGGCTTATCGCCGGATCGACGCCTATTCCACCGAAGACAGCGATGCGGCGAAAGAGCTCGAGGCGTTGAACCCTCAAAAGCAGGTCCCGACCCTGCAGTTGCCGGACGGCTCGGTGCTGACCGAAGCCGCAGCGATCCTGATTCATCTCGGGCTGACCTATCCGCAATCGAAGTTGCTGCCTGAAGGGCCTGCCCAGCGCGCGCAAGCCATACGTGGCCTGGTCTATATCGCCGCCAATTGCTATACGCCCATCGGTATCATCGATTTTCCGGAGCGCTGGCTGGCCAATGCGGACGAAGCGACCCGACAGCAATTGGTCGCAGGTACCCGGCAACGGCTATACCGCAACTGGGCACTGTTTGCCGACCAGTTCCCGGCCCGGCCTTTTCTCAGCGGTGCCGAGCCGGGCGCGCTGGATATCCTGGCCGCCGTGATCACCAAATGGAGCGGCACACGGGAGGCGCTGCTAGGCGCCCGGCCTGAGTTCTACGGCCTGCTGGAACGCATCGACCATCACCCGCGTGTAGCACCGGTGCTGTCGCTGCATTGGCCTTCGTAAGAGCTGTCGAGTGGAGCGAGGCTGCGATTTTTCCACTGACACTTGAATCCCAAGCGAAAGATCAAAGGATCGTCCGAACGCGGCCCAAGCCTTCGGCAGCTCCTACAGGTCAAGGGCAGGCGTTGCGTGCGGCGGCCTGTTCAACTAAGCCGACAAATTGTCGGACATTGTTCTGATGCGCCGTCACCAGCGCGTCGATGCTCTCTCCCGCCGGGGTTTGCAGGCTGCTGCGGCAGGAGAGGGGATGGGTTTCGTTGCCCAGGTTGCGCAGGCGCCATTGCACATCCATGCGGGCGTAGCGGCCCGGGATGGAATCGAAGCGTTGTACGTCGACTCGCAGCAACCGCTTCGGTGCGCCGGGGTTGTTCAGTTGTTCGTCCAGGCTGCTGTGCAGTTCATCGGCCAGGCTTGCCGCCCACCATTGTGTTTCCAGGATCGCCAGCCCGCTGTTGCCTTGGCGAATAACCATCTGGGTGCGATCCACCTGGGGCGGAACGCTCACTTGTTCGATCTGGATGTCCAGGTTGGAGCGCGACTGGCCGGCCGGTTGGGCCGGGCTCAAGGTGTGATAGTGGATCGGGTCGCTGCGGCAGGCGCCCAGTAGCAATGTCACGGTAACCAGGGTGAGTTTCAGCGTCATTGGCATGGGGCGGGCTCCTGTGATCATTCTGTCACCGGCAATGTGAGGTTCTGTGCCGGTGCGTCCTTGGGACGACCGCGAAGCAGCGATTCGGGATGGCGACTCAGGTAGTCCGACAGTTCGCGCAGCGAGCGCGACATGCGTCCCAGGTCATCCAGGGTCTGGGTCAGTTGTTCACGCTGTGGCGAGTCTTCGGCCAGGGTTGAGTTGGCCGATTGCAAGGTCTTGCTTACGTCTTGCAAGGTGCTTTGCACGCCCGGCAGGGTCTTGCTGTTGAATTGGGCCAGGCCTTTGCGCAACTCCACCAGGTTGCCATCCAGGTTGCTGGCGATGCTTTCCAGCGGCAGCTTGTTGATCCGCTCGACCATCGCCTGCAGTTGTTCCTGCAGTTGCTGGAGGCTGCCCGGGATAGTCGGTATACGGACCGGTCGGGCAGCAGGGTCGAAGGCGACTTTTTCCGCCTTGGGGTAGAAATCCAGCGAAATGTACAACTGCCCGGTCAGCAGGTTGCCGCTGCGGGCCTGGGCGCGCAGGCCGCGTTCGACGAAGCTGCCGACCAGGCGGGCACCGGCGGCTTCGTCGTCTGGGTTGTGATTGAGCGTCTTGAGCAGTTTCTCATGGGCCTTGCCCAGGCGCTGAGGGTAAATCACCACGCCGACGTTGACTGGAAAACTGCGCTGCTTCTCATCGAAGTCCAGGTTGATGGCGACCACCCTGCCGATTTCCACGCCGAGGAACTCGACAGGCGCGCCGACTCGCAACCCGCGCAGTGCCTGATCGAAACGCAACGCCAGGTACTGCGCCTTGCCATTGGGCGGGGCGAGGGCGCTCTGCTGGTCGGCAAACAATTCGTAGGTCTTGTCCTCGCTGGCGGGGACGTCGTTGGGGTTGTATTCCGGTGCCCGGAACGCGATGCCGCCCAGCAGCAGGGCCGAGAGTGATTCGGTCTTGACCGCGAAGCCGTTGGCACCAACGTTCACGTCCACGCCGCTGACGTTCCAGAACCGGGTGTTTTCGGTGACGTACACATCGTTCGGCGCATTGATGAACACGTCGATGTTGACGCCTTTACCCTCGGCATCCAGGGCGTAGGACACCACCTGGCCCACCGGAATCTTGCGCAGGTACACCGGCGAGCCGATGTCCAGTGAGCCAAGGTCCTGGGAGTGCAGGGTGAAGCGCTTGCCCGGCTCGCCGTAGGTGATCGGCGGCGGCGCTTCCAGGCCGGTGAAGGACTTGGCGCGCACCTTCGATTGGCCGGCATCGGCACCGATGAAGTCCCCCGACAGCAGGGTGTCGATCCCCGAGATACCACCTGCGCCGATACGCGGCCGCACCACCCAGAATACCGAGTCTTCGTGCGTGAACGTATCGGCTGTCTTGGCCAGCTTTACCGTGGCGGTGACGTTCTTCTGGTCGTCGCTCAGTTGCACGTCGGTGACTTGGCCGATCACCACGTTGCGATATTTCACCTGGGTCTTGTTGGCGGTCAGGCCTTGGCCGGTCTTGAAGGTGATGGTGATGGTCGGGCCTTCCTGCAGCCAGTTGTGAACCACCAGGGACAGGCCCACCAACACCGCGATGATCGGCACGATCCACACCAGCGACACCGTCCAGCGGCGGCTGGTGACCTTGGCGCGACCAGGTGTGGGTTGCCGCCCGTCAGTGGCTTGCGACTTCATCCATGAGCTCCTCGGATGGTTGGGTGTCCCAGATCAGTCGTGGGTCGAAACTCATGGCCGACAGCATGGTGAACAGCACCACGAGGCCGAAGAACAGGATCCCCGGTCGTGGTTCGATATCGCTCAAGGCCTGGAATTTGACCAGTGCCGCGACCAAGGCCACCACCAGCACGTCGAGCATCGACCAGTAGCCGATGACTTCCACCAAGCGGTACAGCTTCGCTCGCTGGAGCTGGGCCCAGGTGCTGCGCCGCTGGGCGGTGACCAGCAGCAGGGTCAGCACCACGAACTTGATGCCCGGCACCGCGATGCTGGCGATGAAGATGATCAGGGCGATGTCCCAGGCACCGCTTTGCCAGAACTCGATGACGCCACTGATGATGGTGCTGTCGGCGCCATTCCCGAGCATCTGGGTGTTCATGACCGGTAGCAGGTTGGCCGGAATGTAGAACACCAGCGCGGCCAGCATGTAGGCCCAGGTACGGGTGATGGCGTCGGGTTTGCGCCGATGCAGGGCGGCGTCGCAACGGGGGCAGGTCGACGGCTCGTCGGTCATGTCGCAGGCCAGGCCGCAGCTGTGACACAGGCACAGGTTCAGGTCGCGGGCCTCTGGCGGGGTGTCCAGCGGCTGGCTGTTCACTGGCTGTCCCACAGGTCGCGGACATCGCGCCCGGCAATGCGGATCATCATCAGGCTCAAGGCCGCCAGGGCGAACAGGCCCACGCCCGGCAGAACGTCCAACAGCCCGGCGAGCTTGATCACGGCCACCAGCGCGCCCAACAGGCACACCTCCAGCATGCTCCAGGGCCGCAGAGTTTCCAGGCTGCGCATGCACAGGTTGAACCCCGGTGCCCGCTGGTTGGCATAGGCGTAGGCCAACACCCAGATCAGGAGCGCCAGTTGGAATGCCGGAGCGATGATGATCGCCACCGCAGCCACCAAGGCGATGAAAGTGATCGGCCCCAGGCTCAGCGCCACGATGGAGTCCCACAGTGTGGCGCTATTGCTCAGGCCCTGGAGGCGGATGCTCATCACCGGGTAGATATTGGCGAAGGCCCACAACACCGCTGCCGTGACGCTCAAGGCCAGGCGCTGCTCGATGCTCAGGCCGTTGTAGCGTTGGATCACCGCGTGGCAGCGCACGCACGAGGCCTTCTGGTGCGGGGCGAGCACAACCGGCTCGTACACCGCATCGCAATGTTCACAGATGATCAGTCGGTCGGTGGCGGCCATCGGGATGCTCGGCGGAACAACCTCTTCAATATAGAAGCACGTTGAGAATGAGCAACCCGCCCGGCAGGCAGTGGGGAAACTTGCTAGGTTTGCACACCGCCCGCGGGACGATCATTCACCGCGAATGTATTGCTCAAGTTGTCGGATCAGGTCCGCCTGCTCGGCAATGGCTTCCTTGACCAGGTCGCCAATGGACAGCAGGCCGACGAGTCTGCCGTCCTCGACCACCGGCAAATGCCGCAGGTGCTTTTCGGTCATGATGCTCAAGCAGGTCTCGACGTTCTGGTGCGGGTCTATCGTGATCACGGGGGAGACCATGATCTCACTGACCTTCGTGCCCACCGACGAGCGACCGTGCAAGACCATTTTGCGCGCATAGTCACGCTCACTGATGATCCCCAGTACTTCATCGTTTTTTACCACCAACAAGGCACCGACATTTTTCTCGGCCATGCGCATCAGGGCCTGCAATACCATGTCGTCCGGTGAGATGGTGTGCACTTGCTGGTTTTTTTCATCTTTTATCCGGAGCAACTGCGCGACGGTTTTCATGGGGGAGCCTCAGGTGTTGTTTTTGCGGGTAGTTAAAGAATCGTAGACCCAACGGCGCAGAGCAAGCGGTAAAGCGGCGGCCAGTCGTCCAAAAGCGTCATTGCCGATGAGTTTCCCTTCGATGTGATGTCATCCACCCCTGTGGCGAAGGCGCTTGCTCCCGCTGGGTCGCGCAGCAGCCCCCGGTTGCTGGCATTCGCCCAATATACCGAGAGGACCGGTTTTAGGGCTGCTTCGCAGCTTGAGCGGGAGCAGGCTCCCTCGCCACAAGAGCATGTCAGTTGAGCGGGTGAAGTGCCCTCGCCACAGGTAGAATCACCGCTCACGTACATTTCGAGGTTGCAGCGGTGGATTTACAGCAGGGCTTCGTCCTGACCCGGCATTGGCGCGACACCCCGGCCGGCACCGAAGTCGAGTTCTGGCTGGCGACCGATGCCGGTCCCCGACGCTTGCGCCTGCCGGTGCAGCCGTCGGTGGCGTTTGTGCCGCAGATCCAGCGCGGCCAGCTCGAGGCCCTGTTGCAAGGGGAGAAGGACATAGAACTACGTCCCCTGGACCTGCTGGATTTCGAACATCGTCCGGTGTTGGGGCTGTATTGCCAGCAACACGCCCAGTTGATGCGCCTGGACACCACCTTGCGCCGTGCCGGTGTGGAGGTGTTCGAGGCTGACATCCGGCCACCGGAACGCTACCTGATGGAGCGCTTCATCACCGCCCCGGTCTGGTTTGGCGGTACACCGACTGCAGACGGCTTGCTGCTCGACGCCCAGATGAAACCGGCGCCCGAGTACCGGCCACCGTTGCGCCTGGTGTCTCTGGACATTGAAACCACCGCCCAGGGCGATTTGTACTCCATTGCCCTTGAAGGCTGTGGCCAGCGTCAGGTCTACATGCTCGGCCCGCCCAATGGCGACGACAGCAGTGTAGATTTCCAGCTCGAATACTGCGACTCGCGCACGGCGCTGCTGAAAAAACTCAACGACTGGTTCGCCCGTTTCGACCCCGATGGGATCATCGGCTGGAACCTGGTGCAATTCGATCTGCGGGTGTTGCACGAGCATGCCCGGCGCCTGGCCGTGCCATTGCGCCTGGGGCGTGGTGGGGAGGAGATGCAATGGCGCGAGCACGGCGCGCGCAATAACCACTTTTTTGCCTCGGCTGCCGGCCGGCTGATCATCGACGGCATCGAGTCCCTGCGTTCGGCGACCTGGAGTTTCCCGTCATTCAGCCTGGAGAACGTCGCCCAGACGCTGCTCGGGGAGGGCAAGTCCATCGACAACCCGTACCAGCGCATGGACGAGATCAATCGCATGTTCGCCGAGGACAAGCCGGCCCTGGCCCGCTACAACCTCAAGGACTGCGAGCTGGTGACGCGGATCTTCGCCAAGACCGAGCTGCTCAAGTTCCTGCTGGAGCGGGCCAGCGTCACCGGCCTGCCGGCGGACCGCAGCGGTGGTTCGGTAGCCGCCTTCACGCACCTGTACATGCCGCTGATGCACCGCCAGGGTTTCGTCGCGCCGAATCTAGGCCAGCGCCCACCCGAGGCCAGCCCGGGCGGCTTTGTCATGGACTCCCAGCCAGGGCTCTACGAGTCGGTGCTGGTGCTGGACTACAAGAGCCTCTATCCGTCGATCATCCGTACTTTCCTCATCGACCCGGTGGGTTTGATCGAAGGCCTGCGTCATCCCGACGACCAGGCGTCGGTGCCAGGCTTTCGCGGTGCGCGGTTTTCCCGTACCCGGCATTGCCTGCCGGCCATCGTGGCGCGGGTCGCCGAAGGCCGGGAAACCGCCAAGCGCGAACACAACGCACCGCTGTCCCAGGCGTTGAAAATCATCATGAACGCCTTTTATGGCGTGCTTGGCTCCAGTGGGTGCCGCTTCTTCGATACACGGTTGGCCTCGTCCATCACCCTGCGTGGCCACCAGATCATGCAGCGCACCCGGCAACTGATCGAAGCCAAGGGGCATGTGGTGATTTACGGGGATACCGATTCCACGTTCGTCTGGTTGCGCCGGCCCCACGGCCAGGAAGAGGCGGCCAGCATCGGTCGCGAGCTGGTGGCGCACGTCAACCAGTGGTGGCGCGAGCACGTGCGCGACGAATTCGGCCTGGAGAGCGCGTTGGAGTTGCAGTTCGAAACCCACTTCAAGCGTTTTTTGATGCCGACCATTCGTGGCGCCGAGGAAGGCAGCAAGAAACGCTACGCCGGACTGGTGACCCGCGCCGACGGCAGCGACGAAATCGTCTACAAGGGCCTGGAAACCGTGCGCACCGACTGGTCGCCCCTGGCCCGGCAATTCCAGCAGGAGCTGTATGGACGGATCTTCCACCGCCAGCCTTATCAGGATTACGTACGCGATTATGTGCAGCAGACCCTGGCCGGTGCGTTCGATGATCGGCTGGTCTACCGCAAGCGCCTGCGCCGGCCACTGGAGGACTACGAACGTAACGTGCCGCCCCATGTGCGCGCCGCGCGCCTGGCCGATGAATTCAACCAGCGCCAGGGCCGTCCGCGGCAATACCAGAATGGCGGCTGGATCAGCTACGTCATCACCGTCGCCGGTCCCGAACCGCTGGAAATCCGTAGCGCACCGATTGATTACGACCACTACGTGACCAAGCAGCTACAACCGGTGGCGGACGCGATCCTGCCGTTTGTGGATGATGATTTCTCGACGTTGGTGGGGGGGCAGATGGGGTTGTTCTGAACCCACAGGTCGGTGTGAATTCCAGGATCGATCGTTCCCACGCTCCTGCGTGGGAATGTCGCCAGGGACGCTCCGCGTTCCGCTTCTGGAAAGTGACGCAGAGCGTCACGGGATGCATTCCCACGCAGAGCGTGGGAACGATCAAATGGGGTTGTTCTGAACCGACAGGTCGGTGTGAATCCCTGGATTGGGTGTCAGACCATCGCCAGCCGCTGCTTGCCCTGAGGCTGCGGAAACATCAGGTCCAACGCCGCCAGATCCTGTGGTTCAAGTGTCAGGTTCGCCGCTTCGGCATTCAAGCGCACATGTTCAGGCTGCACGGCCTTGGGAATCGCAACCACGTTATCCTGGCGCAACAGCCAGGCCAGGGCGATTTGCGCCGGTGTGGCGTGATGGCGTTCGGCGATTTGTCCCAGGGTGTGATCCTTGAGCAGGTGCCCGCCCTGGCCGACCGGGCAGTAAGCCATGACTGGCATGCGCTGTTTCTGGCACCAGGGCAGCAGGTCGAATTCGATACCGCGTTCTTGCAGGTTGTATAGCACCTGGTTGGTCGCGCAGGTCGGCGCGGCCAGTTCTTCAAGGTCCGCCACGTCGAAGTTCGATACGCCCCAACGGCCAATCTTGCCTTCTTCGCGCAGACGCTCGAAGGCTTCGACGGTTTCCGCCAGCGGGTACTGGCCGCGCCAATGCAGCAGGTAAAGGTCGATGTAATCGGTGTCGAGCCGGCGCAGACTGCGTTCGCACGCCAGGGGAATGCCTTTGCGACTGGCATTGTGGGGGTAGACCTTGCTCACCAGGAAAACCTGATCCCGCAGGCCGGTGATCGCCTCGCCAACAACGGTCTCGGCACCCCCCTCGGCATACATTTCCGCCGTGTCGATCAGGGTCATGCCCAGCTCGATGCCCAAGCGCAAGGCTGCAACTTCTTTCTTGTGATGGGATGGTTCTTCCCCCATGCGCCAGGTGCCTTGGCCAATCACTGGTACGGACACGCCGGCCAATTCCAGAGTCCTCATGCCTACCTCCTGTTTTTTCAGACCGATAATGCTGTGGCAGCAGGATAGACCAGGTGTTCACCTAATGATCATTCCCACGCTCCGCGTGGGAATGCCGCTCGGGCAGCTCCGCTTCCCAAAAGCGTAACGCGGAGCATGGGAACGATCAGTCGACGGGAAGGTTATTTGGCCGAGAACTTCAACACCATGGTCTGGGTGTAGGTCTGGCCTGGATCAAGTCGCGTCGAGGGGAAGTTCGGCTGGTTGGGCGAATCGGGGTAGTGCTGGGTTTCCAGGGTAAACGCACCCCAATGCGGGTAGACCTTGCCTTGCTTGCCCTTGACCGTGCCATCGAGGAAGTTGCTGGTGTAGAACTGCACGCCAGGCTCGCTGGTATAGAGCTGCAGGCGTCGTCCGGACTCCGTGTCATACACCTCGGCAGCCAGTTTTTTCACGTCGCCCTTGGCGTCCAGCGCCCAGTTGAAATCGAAGCCGCCCTGTTTCGGTTCGGCGAATTTGAGTTGTGGATGATCAGCCTTGATATGCGTGCCGATGGCGGTGGGTTGGGTGAAATCCATCGGTGTGCCGGCTACGGGGGCCAGCTCGCCGGTGGGGATGAGCTTGCCGGTGACCGGTGTGTAATGGGCCGCGTGCAGGGTCGCGATCTGCTCGAGTATGTCGCCATTGCCGGCGCCGGCCAGGTTGAAATAGCTGTGGTTGGTCAGGTTCAGCACCGTGGGTTTGTCGGTGGTGGCCTTGTAGTCGATACGCAACTCATTCTGTTCATTGAGGCTGTAGGTGACGTCAGTCTTCAACGCACCGGGGAAGCCCATCTCGCCATCTGGCGACAGGTAGGTCAGGGTGACGCCGACCGAGTCCTTGCCATCATGGGGTTCGGCCTTCCATACGCGCTTGTCGAAGCCTTGTGGCCCGCCGTGCAGGGAATTGCCATGGTCATTTTGCGGCACCTGGTAACGCTTGCCATCGAGCTCGAATGCACCGTCGGCCAGGCGATTGCCGAAGCGGCCGATGGTCGCGCCGAAATACACGCTGCCGTTCTTCTGGTAACCCTGCACATCGTCGAAACCGAGCACGATATCGGCGACCTTGCCGTTTTTATCCGGCACGCTCAACGACTGGAGGATACCGCCGTAAGTGATGACGGTGGCCTCCATGCCGTGGCTGTTGCGCAGCACAAATTTTTCCACCGCCGTGCCGTCGCTGGTCTTGCCGAACGCACCGCGTTCGTTGGTCAGGCCGGCAGCCTGGGAAGCCGAGGTGGCGATCATCAGAGACACTCCGAGGGCCGTGAGCAGATGTCTGGATTCAAGCATGGTATGACCTTCCTTCCTGTTGTTTTGTTGTTGTTTTTAACGCGGGTCGAGTCAGTTGTTGGTCGGACTGCGGTGAAGGCTTTTCTGTTCAGTAGTCTTTCTATTTAAAGGTGGAGAAGGGATTTATAGCCATAAACGGAGAATTATCAATTAAAAAGTAATACTAATTAGGTGTGGCGAGTCTATCCCGAGCCAGAGGTTTTTGGCCGGACACTGCACTTTTGCGGTTTTTGCTGCTCTATCCATGGCCTGGAAGCGACGATTCCCATCGCTTCCCCATGCCCAGACCGAGGCTCGATGGCCGGTGCTTTTTATTCCGTGATGATGTTGAGACGTCGCTGTGCCGCGCTGTTGGTCGGCGGGTTGATGCTGTTCAGCGGCGGTTGCAGCCACCAGCAGGGGCAGGACATGGTCACTCAGTTCAGTAACGCCAGGCCCCAGGAATTCCTGCAAACCAGCGTCGACCGCATGGCCACGTTGTCGATGCGCGACAATCTGCAAAGCCTTTACCTGCTGATGAGCAAGCTGTACCTGCGCAACCCTCAGGAACTGCGCAAGTCAGGCTTTCTCGACGCTCGCACCGCCGAGAAGCAGGTGCGCCTGGCCATCGAGCAGCAACAGCCGTTGCCCACCCTGGGTGGCAAGAAGGACCTGGCCGCCCTGAGCTATGCCATGAGCCCGGAGTTCCTCGGCGATCGGGTTGGCGCGTTCATTTATGCCATCGGCAGCATGCTGGTCACGGCCCATGGCAATCGCCTTGAGTTCTACATGACCGATGCCATCGACCCGCGCTTTGTCAACAACGCGGCACGTAATATCGAAAAGGCCACTTGGCTGCTGAGCCAGCGGCAGAACAAGGACGGCCAGCCGTTGCTGTTTTCCAACGAGATCTCGGAGGAGGGCAGCAACCTGAGTTTCGCCGTGGAGTTCGGGAAAATCGTCGCACGCCTGGACCTGTTGACCCAGATGCTGGACGAGCGCTACCGGCGGATCGGGCTCAATTACGCCCAGAGCCTGCTGTTCCTCAACTTCCTGCCGGTTCAGTGAAGCAATGGTTAAAAAAAAGGAATAAAGATAGATCACATCGATATAGGGGGTTATAAGAAAAATCGCTATGCTCGCGGCCAGATTTTCCACGTGGTCGCGCTGAGACGGGTTTAATGGATTTCGGTAATGTCGGTTTGGTCGTAGCAGGCTTGGTGGTCGGTTTCATCGTCGGGATGACCGGCGTGGGCGGCGGTTCGCTGATGACCCCCATCCTGTTGTGGTTTGGTATCAACCCTGCGACTGCGGTAGGTACGGACCTGCTGTACGCGGCCATCACCAAATCCGGCGGTGTCCTGGTTCACGCCAGGAACCGCAACATCGACTGGGCCATCACTGGCTGGCTGACCTTGGGCAGTGTGCCAGCGGTCGGATTGACGCTGTGGTTTCTCAGCAGCCTGCACAGTTCGCCCGACGCCATGAACGCGGTGATCAAGCAAGCCTTGGGCGTTGTGTTGTTCGTCACCGCCCTGGCGATCCTGTTCAAGAAGCGCCTGCTGCAATTCGCCCATGACCGCGCAGGCGGTCACTACAACCCCACCGGTTCGCGACTCAACGTGCTCACGGTCATCACCGGCCTCGTGCTCGGTACCATGGTCGCGTTGACCTCCATCGGCGCCGGCGCCTTGGGCACTGTCGCGCTGTTCATCCTCTATCCGTTCCTGGTCACCAAGCGCCTGGTGGGCACCGAAATCGCCCACGCCGTGCCGCTGACCCTGGTCGCAGGCCTGGGTCATGCGAGCATGGGCAACATGGACTGGCACATCCTTGGTTTCCTGCTGGTAGGTTCGTTGCCAGGGATCTACCTGGGCAGTCATTTGTCTGGGCGCATCTCCGACGAGTTGCTGCGTCCGTGCCTGGCGGTGATGCTGGCGATGATCGGGTTCAAGTTGGCGTTCTGAGTTCCAAGCTTGAAAATAAATATGTGAGTTCTCACCGATCCAATGTGGGAGCGAGCTTGCTCGCGATAGCGATGAGTCAGCTAAATTGATGTCGACTTGTAAATCGTCATCGCGAGCAAGCTCGCTCCCACAATAGTCCCCGCCAACTCTCGCACCGAAATTGCTCCTTCTTTTCTAGTGGTTGCGCAATGAACCCTCTAGCCTAAGCTTCAAGGCAGGCAGGCGTAGTATTGGGCGAGTCGCGGAACAATCGCCGCCATGCGCAATCAGTACAGCGTAGATATCAATAGGAGAGGCGCATGCTCATTCGGTCGTTGACCTTCGCTACCTTGCTGGCTGTCGCCGGCCCCCTGTTCGCCGCTGATGGTGATTCACCTCTGGTGGCGGAGACCGGCAAGACCCGACCCCTGATCGTCATTGCTCCCAGCACTGTCGACCCAGCGTGGGTCAGCCTGAAAAAAGCGTTGGATGAGCCGGCAGGCAAGCAGGGTTTTTCCGAGCGCAACATGGTGCTCTACACCGTCCTCAACACCATGGGCCAGCGCGATGGCAAAGACCTCGACCCGCAAAGCACCATGGCGTTGATCCGTTCCCTCAGGTTGGGAGCCGGCGCCCAGACCAAGATCATCCTGGTGGGTAAGGACGGGGAAAAGAAGCTTGAGCATTCCGGGGCTATCGAACTGAAAGACCTGTTTGACACCGTCGATAAACTGCCAGCAGCCGAAAAAGAAGCGACACCTCCAGCCCCACCTCCCGCACCGGAGCCTGTGCCGGCCAAGGATGCGAAGGGCACCAAGCCTGGCAAGGCCGCCAAACCGTCGGCTGCGCCGAAGCCGCTGGATGATTGAGCCTCAAGGCTGATGAGGTCTTTGTGGCGCGGGGGCTTGCTCCCGCTGGGCTGCGATCTTTCCACTACCGATTGATTGAAATACCTATCGATCGTTCCCACGCTCCTGCGTGGGAATGTCGCCAGGGACGCTCCGCGTTCCGCTTCTGGAAGGTGACGCAGAGCGTCACGGGATGCATTCCCACGCAGAGCGTGGGAACGATCAATTGATCCCTAGCGAGTTATTGCCCCTCCAGCGTCGTCAGGATCTGGTGCGCGACTTTCACCCGCTCCTCGATCGGATAGTTCTTGTTTGCCAGCAGCACAATCCCCATGTTCTTCCCAGGCACGAACGCCGCGTAGGCGCCAAAACCGCCGGTCGAACCGGTCTTGTTGATCCAGGCATTGTCCGGTGCAGGACGGGGAGGGTTGAGCGGTTCTACCTTGTTTGGCGTCAGGGCCATCTGCGGCGCATTGCCGGCCAGCAACTCATCCAGGCTGATGGGGTAAGGATAGAACTCCCAGCCCAGCCCCTGGGTCATTCCACCGACCGTGTAGAACCCGGTGTGGGTGGTGGCGATGGCTTGGCGCAGGTCAGCGTCCAGTTTTTCAGGCCGCAGGTTGGCTTCGACGAAACGAATCAGATCCGATGAACTGGTTTTCACCCCGTAGGCTTCGGAGTCCAGCGCGCCAGGGCCGACGCGGACTGGCTTGCCGTCCTTTGCGTAGCCCTGGGCGTATCGGTCCAATTGATCCTTCGGTACTCGCACATAACTGTGCTTGAGGCCCAACTTTGGCATTAGCGTGTGTTCCATCAGCTCATCGAATGGCTGGCCCAGGCTGCGGGCTGCCAGATAGCCGAACAAGCCGATGCTCGGGTTTGAATAAAGTCGATGGGTGCCGGCCGGGTAGAGCGGTTTCCAGGTCTTGTAATAACTGAGCATCCGGTCTGGATGATCCGCGTCCTCGGGAAACTGCAAAGGCAGGCCACCCGGGGTATAGGTGGCGAGGTTGAGCAGGCTGATGCCCTCGAAGGCGCTCCCGCGCAGCTCGGGGGCGAAGCGACTGGCCGGGTCTGACAGGGACAGTTTGCCCTGGGCCTGGGCATAGGCCCCGAGCGTCGCGGTGAAGGTCTTGCTGATCGAGCCGATTTCGAAGAGGGTCTGGTCGGTGATCGGTTTTTTCGTGTCCTTGGAGGCCTCGCCGTAGTTGAAGAAATGGCGTTGGCCGTTGTAGGTGACCGCCACGGCCATGCCGGTGATGTCCTGTTGTTTCATCAAGGGCTGGATCGCGGCATTGACCGTGACCTCCAGGCTGTCCTGGGCCAAGGCCGGCGTGAGGCTACAGCCTAGAAAGAAAGTACCCGCGAGTATCGATTTGGCGATGTGCATGTCTGACCGCTCTCCATGGATGGTTCCAGCCGCTCTGCATCCGGCAGTTCTTGGCGCCTGGGGCACCTGAGGGGAGCTCAATCTAGGGAGTTTTCTGTGGCCTGGCAATTGGCTGCGGTCCGCTCCAGATCAGGTTCCGAGTCATCCGACTGGGGCGCCGGAGAGTTCCTACGAAAATCTTTGGCTGTCGGGCATTCGACGTCGCTTGGCAAACCACACAAACCCATGGCCGCCGGGTAAACTTGCGTTCTTTCTAAAGGAGTTCACATGAGTTACTACCAGTCCGGCATTCTCGCCACCCCTGTTCCGCCTCAGGCCCGTCATTTGTTTTTTGCCTTGGAATCGGTCGAGGCGTTGCCGGCTGCGATAGACAGGCTCCTGTTGCTGTTGAATGACCGGGCCGTGATTGGCTTCGGCGAATCGTTGGTCCAGGCGCTGGGCGCACAGGTCGAAGGCCTGCGGGCGTTTCCGGCGCTGGCCGGCGTCGGCGTGGACAATCCCTCGACCCAGCACGCGCTGTGGTGCTGGTTGCACGGCGAGGACCGTGGCGAGCTGTTGCACCGCAGCCGCGCCATCGAGGCGGCACTGGCCCCGGCGTTGCACCTGGTGCAGATGAACGAAACCTTTCGCCACATGACCGGCCATGACCTGACGGGTTATGAAGATGGCACCGAAAACCCTCACGACGAAGCAGCTATCGCCGCGGCCCTGGCCCAAGGCGTTGATGGCGTGCGTGGCGGCAGTTTCGCCGCGATCCAGCAGTGGCAACACGACCTGGACGGTTTCGCGGCGATGCAACCCCACGAACGCGACAACATCATGGGCCGACGCCTGAGTGACAATGAAGAAATCGACGATGCGCCCGAGTCGGCCCACGTCAAACGCACGGCTCAGGAAAGCTTCGCGCCGCAAGCTTTCGTCGTGCGCCGCTCCATGCCGTGGATCGAAGGCGATCGCGCCGGCCTGATGTTCCTGGCGTTTGGTTTCTCCCTCGACGCTTTTGAAGCGCAACTGCGGCGCATGAGCGGCCTGGAGGACGGCATCACCGACGGCCTGTATCGCATGAGCCGGCCGATCACCGGCGGTTATTACTGGTGCCCGCCGCTGCTGGATGGGCGCCTGGATCTGCGCGCCCTGGCCCGATAAGCGCAACGGTTTGTGCAAAGCGTGACGTGAACGCTATTCTTGGGAGCGCACGTCTATCCGTGGAACGGGGGAAGCAAACGTGGATAAAGTCATCGTCATCACCGGTGGCGGCCGCGGAATCGGGGCGGCCACGGCGCTGTTGGCCGCTGAGCTGGGTTACCGGATCTGCATCAACTACCAATCCGATGAAAGCGCCGCGCAGGAGGTGCTTGAGCATGTCCGGGCCAAGGGGGCGCAGGCGATTGCTGTGCGCGCCGACGTGAGCATCGAAGACGAAGTGATCGCGCTGTTCCACCGGGTGGACACCGAACTGGGGCGCGTCACGGCGCTGGTGAATAACGCCGGTACGGTCGCTCAGAAGTCCAGACTCGATGAAATGTCCGAATTCCGTATCCTCAAGATCATGAAGACCAATGTGCTGGGGCCGATTCTTTGCGCCAAGCACGCGGTCCTGCGCATGTCGCCTCGACATGGCGGGCAGGGCGGCAGCATCGTCAACGTCTCGTCGGTGGCTGCTCGCCTGGGGGCCCCGGGTGAATACGTCGATTACGCGGCGTCCAAGGGCGCGCTGGATACCTTCACCATCGGCTTGTCCAAGGAAGTGGCCGGCGAAGGCATCCGCGTCAATGCGGTGCGTCCTGGCTACATCTACACCGACTTTCATGCCCTGAGTGGCGACCCGGATCGGGTCAGCAAACTGGAATCGGCGATTCCCATGGCCCGGGGCGGTCGTCCGGACGAGGTGGCCGAAGCGATCATCTGGCTGCTGTCGGACAAGGCTTCGTATGCGACCGGGACGTTTGTGGATTTGGGCGGCGGGCGCTGAGCCTCGAAATGTAGGTTGTCTGTTCTGCCACCATCGCGAGCAGGCAATAACAGGCACTCCATTATCAAAACGATCGAATGATCCGCCCCAACGTCTCCATGGCCTTTTCCGATGCCTCGGTCCACGGGCTGCCGTAATTCAAGCGGATGCAATTCCTGAAACGCCGGGTCGGTGAAAAGATCGGTCCCGGGGCGATGCTGATGCCCTGGGCCAAGGCCATCTGGAACAGCTTCAGCGAATCCATCTGCTCAGGCAGTTCCAGCCACAGGAAGTAACCGCCTGCCGGTTGGCTGACGCGGGTCTGGGGTGGGAAATAGCGGGCGATGGCGGCGAGCATCGCGCTTTGCTGTTCTTCCAGGGCGTAGCGCAGTTTGCGCAGATGACGGTCGTAGCCGCCGTGTTGCAGGTAGTCGGCGATGGCGGCCTGGGCCGGCATCGAGGCGCATAGCGACGTCATGAGTTTGAGCCGTTCGATCTTCTGCGCATAGCGCCCGGCGGCGACCCAGCCGATGCGATAGCCTGGCGCCAGGCTCTTGGCAAATGACCCGCAATGCATCACCAGCCCTTCGGTGTCGAACGCCTTGGCGGGCTTGGGTGCCTGTTGGCCGTAATAGAGCTCGGCGTAGACGTCGTCCTCGATCAGTGGCACCTGATGATGGCGCAGTAGTTCAACCAGTGCCCGTTTGCGCTCCTCGGGCATGGTCGCGCCCATGGGGTTCTGGAAGCTGGTCATGCACCAGCAGGCCTTGATCGGGTGGCGTTCCAATGTCTGTGCCAACACGTCCAGGTCGATGCCGTCGCGCGGGTGAACGGGGATTTCCACGGCCTTGAGCTTGAGTCGTTCCAGTACTTGCAGGCTGGCGTAGAACGCTGGCGCTTCGATCGCCACCAGGTCGCCGGGCTCGGTCACGGCTTGCAGGCACAGGTTCAAGGCTTCCAGGGCACCGTTGGTGACCAGCAGTTCCTCCATGGGCAGCATCAGCCCGCCGACCATGTAGCGCAGGGCGATCTGCCGGCGCAATTGCGGGTTGCCCGGCGACATGTCCGTGACCACCACGCGTGGGTCCATGTCCCGTGTGGCGCTGGACAGCGAGCGGGACAGCCGCTGCAGCGGAAACAGCATCGGGCTGGGGAATGCCGAGCCGAACGGTACGGTGGTCGGATCCTTGATCGATTCCAGCACTGAAAATACCAGTTCGCTGACATCGACTTCCGTGGATTCGTGCACCTGGCTGCTGATGGCCGGCTCGGAAAACGGGCTGGGCGCATGGGTGTTGACGAAGTAGCCCGAGCGCGGCCGGGCACGGATCAGGCCTCGACGCTCCAGCAGGTAATAGGCCTGGAACACCGTGGACGGGCTGACGCCGTAGGTTTGGCTGGCATAACGCACCGACGGCACGCGCTGCCCCGGTCCCAGCATGCCGGAGCGGATCAGTTCAGCGATGTCGTCGGCGAATTTTTCGTAGCGTTTCATAGCGGGCCCAGCCTTGAGTGACACATGGTTTGCGCTTTTAAACTGTGGGAGCGAGCTTGTTCGCGATGGCGTTGGCACATACAACATTGAGCAAGCTGACCCACCGCTATCGCGAGCAAGCTCGTTCTCACAAGTGCCCGGCATCTTAAAGCTTCACCGGTTCATTGGTGCGACAAAACGGCTCTTGGCCTTGCTGTAGATACTCGGCTCGTCACTGTCGGCCACCTTGAAGGTCATTTCCCGGGAGCCGCGTTCAGGTCGTTCGCTGAGCATCGCCACCGACACCGGCACATCGACGATTTCCCCCGGCGCCAGGCTCAGTTGCGTCTTGCCTTGCAGGACGAAGCCGTCGCCGTCCACCAGGGAAAGCTGGTAATCCTGACGCTGTTGGGTCTTGTTGATGATTTTCAGGCTGTAGATGTTCTCGATCTGGCCTGCGCTGTTTTCGCGGAACAGTCCACGGTCCTTGCTCACGTCCAGGGACACCATGGGGCGCTCCACCAGCGCCAGGGCCAGTGCGCCGATCATCACCACCAGCACGGCGGTATAGCCCACCAGCCGAGGCCGCAGCAGGTGCGTCTTGCCGCCCTGCAACTGGTGTTCGGAGGTGTATTTGATCAGCCCGCGGGCGTAGCCCATCTTGTCCATGATCGAATCGCAGGCGTCGATGCACGCTGCGCAGCCTATGCATTCCATTTGCAGGCCATCGCGAATGTCGATGCCGGTGGGGCAGACCTGCACGCACATCTGGCAGTCGATGCAATCGCCCAGGCCAATATTGGCCGGATTCACATCGCGTTTGCGTGGGCCGCGGATCTCGCCGCGGGCGCTGTCATAGGAAATGGTCAGCGTGTCCTTGTCGAACATCACGCTCTGGAACCGTGCGTAGGGGCACATGTGCATGCACACCGCTTCGCGCAGCCAGCCGGCATTGAGGTAGGTGGCTGCAGTAAAGAAGAGTACCCAGAACAGGCTGACGCCGGCCATTTGCAAGGTCAGCAGCTCTTCGGCCAGTGGCCGTATCGGCGTGAAGTACCCGACGAAGGTCAGGCCGGTGAGCAAGCTGATGGCCAGCCACAATGTGTGCTTGGCCGAGCGGCGCAGCAGTTTGTTCAGGCTCCAGGGCGCCGCTTGCAGCTTGATCCGCTGGTTGCGTTCGCCTTCGGTGATTTTCTCGCACCACATGAAGATCCAGGTCCAGGAGCTTTGCGGGCAGGTATAGCCGCACCACACGCGCCCGGCGAACACGGTGATGGCGAACAGGCCGAAGGCGGCGATGATCAGCAAGGCCGACAGCAGGATGAAATCCTGGGGCCAGAAGGTCGCGCCAAAGATGTGGAATTTGCTTTCGGAAAGGTCCCAGAGCACTGCCTGCCGGCCACCCCAGTTCAGCCAGACTGTGCCGAAAAACAGCAGGAACAGAACGCCCGCACCGCTCATGCGCAAGGTGCGAAACAATCCGGTGAAGCTGCGGGTGTGGATCAGGTTGTCGGTGGTCCGGGCCTTGATCTTCTGCGGCGAGGGTTCGAAGGTCTGTATCAACTGGACGGGGATTCTATCGCTCATGGTCGGTCGCTCATCAGCCTCTATCTGGCCGGCGCACTATGACCATGGAACTGTTTGCATAACAGACTCAGGTGTTTTGATAAAAACCGGATCAGATGCCAGAAAGCCCCGGCCCTGCGACACTTTGATGCACTCGGGGATAGGCGAACAAGCCTTTGTGGCGAGGGGCAAGCGCCCTCACCACGGATATCCGTGAGAGTAGATTCAGATCACCGAGCCGCTGTCAGTGGCCTTGAGATTCTGGCGCTCGTCACTCGCCCCGGCCACGGTCAAGGCATCGACTTCGGCCTCGGTGAGGTAGATCCGTTCGCCGTTGACATCCACGGCAGACATGGCTTTGTCCGAATCAGTGATCACGGTCAGTTGCCGAGCAGGGCACTGTTGCGAGCCGTCGGCGGTCTCGAAGTGGCAGATTTGGTTGGCATCGATACGCAGTGTCATGGTTGCACTTCCTTCTGAATGTCCTGAACGTTAGGCGTCGCCCCATCGCCAGGGTTCGTCGCGGCTGATCAGCGGTCAAGCGCACCTCTGTCGCCGCTTGCGGTCCATCGTTTATCGACTGAAAAGAGGACGACTCATGGAAGCCTGGTGGCATGAGGTCTGGATGACCCTGCAAGCGGAATTCGCCGACATCACCGATGCCCAGCAGATGACCAGGGTCACGGTGCGCTTGCTGATGGCGGCGCTGCTGGGGGGCATCCTGGGTTTCGAGCGCGAACACAAGGGCAAGGCTGCTGGCGTGCGTACCCACATGCTCGTGGCCCTGGGGGCTGCGTTATTCGTGCTGGTGCCGCAAATGTCCGGCTCCCAGGCCGACGCCATGAGCCGGGTGATCCAAGGCGTTGTCGCCGGCATCGGTTTTCTCGGCGCCGGCACGATCCTGAAAAACAATGACGGCGACGAAAGCCATGTCAAAGGCCTGACCACCGCCGCCGGTCTGTGGATGACCGCCGCCATCGGCGTCGCTGCCGGGCTGGGCCGGGAGGCGACGGCGGTGCTGAGTACGATACTGGCGCTGGTGATCTTCAGTGTGATGCCGGTGATCGTCCGGGCACTGGAGAGGCAAGACAAGTCGTGACCTGGCTTTCAGGCAAAACGCAGGCACCTGTGGGAGCGAGCTTGCTCGCGATGGCGGTTTGTCTGCCAACGTCTATACAGACTGATCCAACGCTATCGCGAGCAAGCTCGCTCCCACAGGTTTTTTGCCATTCGGATCCTTTATTTCTACGCTGTTGGATCAAGCCCGCTCCGGCGGCGCCTCGCTCGGCGGGTCGCCCAACGGTGGCTGTGGATCGAGCGCAGGATCTTTCTCCGGAATCGGTTCCGGATCAGGGCCGGGCGGTGGCAAGGTGGGGTCGTCGATGTTCGGATCGGGTGTTTCGGCCGGGATGGGAATATTCATCGGGACGGGTCTCCGTGACGCACATGGCTTGAGTCGTGCTTATTGTTGTTGACCACCTTGCGCCGGGTTCGATCCCCGGGAAGCATCGGGGCAAATCCCTCTGAACTTTTAACCGCTGATTCGGTTCGGAGTTTAAGTGAGTTTTTTCAGGGACCCGTTGGGCCTTTACCGCCACAAGCGCGTCCATGGGGCGTAAAAGGAGTGATGCTCGATGACTGCTGAACACCCGACTGACTTGGCCTATAACCCGCATCTGCCGTTGTCCCAGGCCCTGTTGTTGCCGCGTATCGCGATTGAAAGCACCATGCCGGTGATCGACGGCGGGCAATTCGCGGCCAAGGCCGTGGCCGGGCAGGACGTGACGGTGACCAGCAAAGTGTTCGCCGATGGTCATGACAAACTGGCCGTACGCATTCGTTGGCATGCGCTGGACGATGAGGTATGGAACAGCGAGGTCATGACTGACCTGGGCAATAACGGTTGGCAAGGTCAGATCCACGTGCCGAAACAGGGCCGCTATGGGTTTTGCATCGAAGCCTGGATCGATCAGTTCGCCAGTTTTTGCTATGAGCTGGAAAAAAAGTTTGGCGCCGGGGTGCCCATCAGCCTGGAGCTGCAGGAAGGGCGCACCCAGGTGCAAATGGCCGCCGAGCGCAGCGACGGTGAACTGAAGGAGCAATTGAGCGCGTTGCACCATGAACTTTCCGGCCTGTTGCCGGCCGAGCAGGTGGCGCTGTTCCTGGCACCGCGCAGCGCCAATCTGATGTCCCTGGCCGATCATCGGCCCTACTTGAGCATCAGCCCCGAATACCCACTGGATGTGGAGCGTGAGCTGGCCGAGTTTGCCAGTTGGTACGAACTGTTCCCGCGCTCGATCACTGATGATCCCGCCCGCCACGGCACCTTCAACGATGTGCATTCACGCCTGGCGGTGATCCAGGACATGGGCTTCGACGTGTTGTACTTCCCGCCGATCCACCCCATCGGTCGCAGTTTCCGCAAAGGCCCGAACAATTCCCTTACCGCCGGCCCCGACGATCCGGGCAGCCCTTATGCCATCGGCAGCGAGGAGGGCGGGCACGAGGCGATTCACCCACAATTGGGGTCGCGTGAAGACTTCCGGCGCCTGGTAGCGGCAGCGGCTGACCATGGCCTGGAGATCGCCCTCGACTTCGCCATCCAGTGTTCCCAGGACCATCCATGGCTCAAGCAGCATCCGGGCTGGTTCAGCTGGCGGCCAGACGGCACGATCAAGTACGCGGAAAACCCACCGAAGAAATACCAGGACATCGTCAACGTCGACTTCTATGCGGCGGATGCGATTCCCAGCCTGTGGCTGGAGCTGCGGGACATCGTGGTGGGCTGGGTGAATGAGGGCGTGAAGATATTCCGCGTCGACAACCCCCACACCAAGCCGTTGCCGTTCTGGCAGTGGTTGATCGCCGATGTGCGGGCCCAGCACCCCGAAGTGATTTTCCTCGCTGAGGCCTTCACCACTCCGGCAATGATGGCGCGTCTGGGCAAGGTCGGTTATTCCCAGAGCTACACCTATTTCACCTGGCGCAACAGCAAAGCCGAACTGGCGACCTACTTCACCGAGCTTAACGAGTCGCCCTGGCGCGAATGCTACCGGCCGAATTTTTTCGTCAACACGCCAGACATCAACCCGGCCTTTCTCCATGAGTCAGGGCGTGCCGGCTTTCTGATCCGCGCGGCGCTGGCGACCATGGGTTCGGGTCTGTGGGGCATGTATTCGGGCTTCGAGCTGTGCGAGTCGGCCCCGGTGCCGGGCAAGGAGGAATACCTCGACTCGGAGAAGTACGAAATCCGCCCGCGGGACTTCACGGCGCCGGGCAACATCATTGCCGAAATCGCCCAGCTCAACCGCATCCGGCGGCAGAACCCAGCGTTGCATACGCACTTGGGCCTGAAGGTCTACAACGCCTGGAACGACAATATTCTCTATTTCGGCAAGCGCACGCCCGACGGCAGTAATTTCATTCTGGTGGCGGTGAGTCTCGATCCACACCAGCCGCAGGAAGCCAATTTCGAACTACCGCTGTGGGAGATGGGCTTGCCGGACGACGCCCAGACCGAGGGCGAGGATTTGATGAGCGGCCATCGCTGGACCTGGTATGGCAAGTATCAGTTCATGCGCATTGACCCGGCGAACCAGCCGTTCGGGATTTGGCGGATCAGCGTGGCGTGACGCAGCGAGATTTCGAGTGAGGGACGCTGTGTGGAGGGAGCTTGCTCCCGCTCGGCTGCGAAGCAGTCGTGCTTTCGGGGGGCGCTTCGCGTCCCAGCGGGAGCAAGCTCCCTCGCCACCAAAAGTCCTGCTCACATAAAAAGACCTCACAAGCCTGTATCCCCGCGGCTTTATTGAATTCATCAGGAGTTGCAAATGGCGAAGAAACCCCGGTCTGCCACCTTTATCAAAGACCCGCTCTGGTACAAGGATGCGGTGATTTATCAGGTACACGTAAAATCCTATTTCGACTCCAATAACGACGGGATCGGTGACTTTCCCGGGCTGATCGAGAAACTCGACTACATCGCCGATCTGGGCGTCAACACCATCTGGCTGCTGCCGTTCTATCCCTCGCCCAGGCGCGACGATGGTTACGATATCGCCGAATACCGTGGCGTCAGCCCCGACTACGGCACCATGGCCGATGCGCGGCGCTTCATTGCCGAAGCCCACAAGCGCAACCTGCGGGTGATCACCGAGCTGGTCATCAACCATACCTCGGACCAGCATCCCTGGTTCCAACGCGCGCGCAAGGCCAAGCCGGGTTCGAAGGCGCGGGATTTCTACGTGTGGTCCGACGACGACCACAAGTACGATGGCACGCGGATCATTTTCCTCGACACCGAAAAATCCAACTGGACCTGGGACCCGGTGGCCGGCCAGTATTTCTGGCACCGTTTCTACTCCCACCAGCCCGACCTCAATTTTGATAATCCGCAGGTCATCAAGGCCGTGCTGTCGGTGATGCGCTACTGGCTGGACATGGGCATCGACGGCCTGCGCCTGGACGCCATTCCGTACCTGATCGAGCGCGACGGCACCAACAACGAAAACCTGCCTGAGACCCACGACGTCCTCAAGCAGATCCGTGCCGAGATCGACGCCAACTACCCCGACCGCATGTTGCTGGCCGAAGCCAACCAGTGGCCGGAAGACACCCAGCTGTATTTCGGCGATGTCGATGCCCAGGGTATGAACGGTGACGAATGTCACATGGCGTTCCACTTCCCGCTGATGCCGCGCATGTACATGGCGCTGGCCCAGGAAGACCGTTTCCCCATCACCGATATCTTGCGTCAGACCCCGGAGATCCCGGCCAATTGCCAGTGGGCGATTTTTCTGCGCAACCACGATGAGCTGACCCTGGAAATGGTCACCGACAAGGAGCGCGACTACCTGTGGAACTACTACGCGGCCGACCGTCGGGCACGGATCAACCTGGGGATTCGCCGGCGCCTGGCGCCGCTGATGGAGCGCGATCGTCGCCGCGTGGAATTGCTCAACAGCCTGCTGCTGTCGATGCCTGGCACGCCGACCTTGTACTACGGCGATGAAATCGGCATGGGCGACAACATCTATCTGGGCGACCGCGATGGCGTACGCACGCCGATGCAGTGGTCCATCGACCGCAATGGCGGCTTCTCCCGGGCTGACCCGGCCAGCCTGGTGCTGCCGCCGATCATGGATCCGCAATACGGCTACCAGTCGGTCAACGTCGAGACCCAGGCCGGTGACCCGCATTCGCTGCTCAACTGGACCCGGCGAATGCTGGCGGTGCGCAAGCAGTCCAAGGCCTTCGGTCGGGGCACGCTGAAGATGCTTTCGCCGAGCAATCGCCGGATCCTGGCCTATACCCGTGAATACACCGGTGCCGATGGCAAGCACGAAATCATCCTGTGCGTGGCCAACGTGTCCCGCAGCGCCCAGGCCGCCGAGCTGGACCTGTCGGCCTACGCCGGCATGGTCCCGGTGGAGATGCTTGGCGGTAATGCCTTCCCGCCCATCGGCCAGCTGAATTTCCTGCTGACCCTGCCACCGTATGGCTTCTATTGGTTTGCCCTGGCGGCCGAAAACCAGATGCCGAGCTGGCACGTTGAACCGGCCCAGAGCCTGCCGGACTTCACCACCCTGGTGCTGAAGAAACGCCTGGAAGAGTTGCTCGAAGCACCGTCGCGCACCACCCTGGAGCAGACCATCCTGCCAAGCTGGCTGCAGAATCGTCGCTGGTTCGCCGGCAAGGACAGCGCGATCGAGAAGGTCAACATTGTCTATGGCGTGCGCTTCGGTGACCCGCAGCATCCGGTGCTGCTCAGCGAAATCGACGTCACCAGCGCTGGCCAGACCCTGCGCTATCAGCTGCCGTTCGGCCTGTTGCCTGAAGATCAGGTGGGCGCGGCGTTGCCACAGCAATTGGCATTGTCTCGCGTGCGTCGGGTTCGCCAGGTCGGTTTGATCACTGATGCGTTCAGCTTGGAACATTTCATACGGGCCGTGCTGCAAGGCATGCAGGCCGGCACGGTGCTGCCATGCACCGAAGGCGAATTGCGTTTCGAGCCCACCGAAGGCTTGACCGCGTTGAACCTGGGGGCCGAACCAGAGGTTCGCTACCTGTCCGCCGAACAGTCCAACAGTTCGGTAGTGGTCGGCGGTAGCCTGGTGCTCAAGCTGATCCGCAAAGTCGCCTCGGGCGTGCATCCGGAACTGGAAATGAGCGCCTATCTGACGGCGGCAGGCTTCAGCAATATCTCGCCGCTGCTGGGTTCGGTGATCCGTCGCGACGCCCAGGGCGAGGATGCGCTGCTGATGATTGCCCAGGGCTACCTGAGCAATCAGGGCGATGCCTGGGAATGGACCCAGAACAACCTTGAGCGCGCCTTGCGCGACGAGTTGGCCGATGCTGTTTCCGAGCAGGAGCAGCACTACAACGCCTTGGGCGAGCTGAAGGATTTCGCCGGCATGCTTGGCCAGCGCCTGGGGGAAATGCATCAGGTGCTGGCCCAGGCCAACGACGATCCGGACTTCGCTCCCCAGGCCACCAATGCCAAGGAGGCCCAGGCCATTGGCAAGGACGTGGCCGCGCAGGTGGAAAACGCCTTGCGCCTGCTCAAGCAGAACCAGGGCCAGTTGAACCCGGCGGACCAGGCCATGGTCGCACGTTTGCTGGAGCACAAGAAAACCGTCCTGGCCCACATCCAGGAGTTGGCCGGCAAGGCTGCCGGTGGTTTGCGTATCCGCGTCCACGGCGACCTGCATTTGGGGCAGGTGCTGGTGATCAAGGGCGACGCCTATTTGATCGACTTCGAAGGCGAGCCGGCGCGGCCGCTGCATGAGCGTCGAGGCAAGCACAGCCCGTACAAGGACGTCAGCGGTGTGTTGCGCTCCTTCGATTACGCGGCGGCCATGGCGATCCATTTGAACACCGTCGACAGCACCGCCGATGCCGATGCGGCGCGGCAACGGGTGGCCGATCGTTATTTAAAAGAGGCCCGCGAGGCATTTGTCCAGGCATATCGACTGGCGGCAGCTAGTCTTGCTCATGAATGGAAGGATGCTGAAGGCGAAAACGCTGCGCTGGCGTTGTTCGGCCTGGAGAAGGCGGCCTATGAAGTGGCCTATGAAGCCGAGAATCGCCCCGCCTGGCTGCCCGTGCCCTTGCACGGTCTGTACGGGTTATTGAGTGGGCTGAAACCCTTTTCCGACTTAGCCGGACCGATTTAGTGGAGAGAATCATGAGTGTCTCGAACAAAGAATCCCAGGGGCAGGCCAAAGAGTCATTGCTGCCGGCGCCCCATGACATCGACGCGCTGGTGCGCGCCGAACATCACGATCCGTTTTCTATCCTCGGCCCCCACGATGATGGGGCCGGCGGGCAGTTCATCCGCGCATACCTGCCCGGTGCCTTGAGTGTGCATGTGCTCGCCCGCGATGGCGGTGAAGAGCTGGGTGAACTGCAAGCCACCCAAACCCCGGGCCTGTTCGTCGGCCATTTCGACCGTGCCCAGGCGTATCTGTTGCGCACCCGTTGGGCCGGCGGTGAGCAAGTAGCGGAGGACCCGTACAGTTTCGGGCCACTGCTGGGGGAAATGGACCTTTATCTGTTCGGCGAGGGTAATCACCGCGACCTCAGTTCCTGCCTTGGTGCGCAACTGACCACCGTCGATGGTATCGACGGCGTGCGCTTCGCCGTGTGGGCGCCGAATGCCCGACGCGTCTCAGTGGTTGGCGATTTCAACGTCTGGGACGGGCGCCGGCATCCGATGCGCATCCGCTATCCGTCCGGCGTTTGGGAGCTGTTCATTCCGCGGCTTGGCGCGGGTGAAGGCTACAAATATGAAATCCTCGGTGCCCACGGCATCTTGCCGCTCAAGGCCGACCCGGTGGCCCTGGCCACGCAGATGCCGCCAGACACGGCGTCGAAAGTCGCCTCGCCCTTGAAGATCGAGTGGCAGGACGATGAGTGGATGCAGCAGCGTCGCGAGCGCCAGCTCCCTGGCGCGCCGCTGTCGATCTACGAATTGCACGCCGGCTCCTGGCAGTGCGAAATCGACGAGGCGGGGGAGGTGGCCCGGCAGTACAACTGGCATGAAATGGCCGAGCGGCTGATTCCCTATGTCAGGGATCTGGGTTTCACTCACATCGAACTGATGCCGATCATGGAACACCCGTTCGGCGGTTCCTGGGGCTATCAGCCGTTGTCGCAGTTCGCCCCGACGGCGCGTTTCGGCTCTCCCGACGACTTTGCCGCGTTCGTCAACGCCTGTCACCAGGCCAACATTGGCGTGATCCTCGACTGGGTGCCGGCGCATTTCCCCACCGACGCCCACGGCCTGGCGCAGTTCGACGGCACCGCGCTGTACGAATACGGCAATCCGCTGGAAGGGTTTCACCAGGACTGGGACACACTGATCTACAACCTGGGACGTACCGAAGTTCACGGCTTCATGTTGGCTTCGGCGCTGCACTGGTTGAAGCATTTCCATATCGACGGCCTGCGTGTGGATGCCGTGGCTTCGATGTTGTACCGCGACTATTCGCGCAAGGCGGGCGAGTGGGTGCCCAATCGCCACGGCGGGCGCGAGAACCTGGAAGCCATCGATTTCCTGCGACACCTCAACGACGTGGTGGCGCTGGAGACCCCTGGCGCGTTGGTCATTGCCGAAGAGTCCACGGCCTGGCCGGGCGTCAGCCAGAGCACGCAACAAGGCGGCCTGGGCTTCGCCTATAAATGGAACATGGGCTGGATGCATGATTCGCTGCACTACATCCAGCAGGACCCGGTGTACCGCGCCCACCACCACAATGAATTGAGTTTTGGCCTGATGTACGCCTGGTCCGAGCGGTTTGTCCTGCCGATTTCCCATGACGAGGTGGTTCACGGCAAACGCTCGCTGATCGACAAGATGCCGGGTGATCGCTGGCAGAAATTCGCCAACCTGCGGGCTTACCTCAGCTTCATGTGGGGACATCCGGGCAAGAAGCTGCTGTTCATGGGCTGCGAGTTCGGCCAGTGGCGCGAGTGGAACCACGATCAGCAACTGGATTGGTACCTGCTGCAATACCCTGAGCACCGTGGGGTACAGCGATTGGTGAGCGACCTGAACCGGCTCTATCGCGAAGAGCCGGCGCTGCATGATCAGGACGACGCGCCCCAGGGCTTCCAGTGGCTGATTGGCGATGATGCGGTCAACAGCGTCTATGCCTGGCTGCGCTGGAGCAAGGAAGGCCGGCCGGTGCTGGTGGTGGCCAACTTCACTCCGGTGCCGCGTGAGGCGTACCGGGTTGGCGTGCCGTTCGCCGGACGTTGGGTGGAACTGCTCAATAGCGATGCCGACACCTACGCCGGTTCCAACTACGGCAATGGCGGCGGTGCCTCCACCGAAGAAGTCCCCAGCCATGGGCAGAACCTGTCGCTGGAACTCAATCTGCCGCCGTTGGCGGTGTTGATCCTGCGACCGGAGGGCTAGCTCACGCCGCCCCTTGTGGGAGCAGGCTCGCTCCCACAAGGGGTCGTGGGTGACTTCAAGCTCAAGGACGTGATCGACCAAATGTGGGAGCGAGCTTGCTCGCGATAGCGGGGCACCAGTCGATATCGATGTGACTGGTCCACCGCAATCGCGAGCAAGCTCGCTCACACAGGTTTTTGCAATTGTCAGCGCACCAGGCACGGCCGCTTGTTGTTGAACGTCCAGCCCGGAATCAGGTACCGCATCGCCACCGCATCGTCCCGCGCCCCTAGCCCCATGCCTTTGTACAGCTCATGGGCCTTGGCCAGTTGATCCGTGTCCAGCTCAATCCCCAGCCCCGGTTTTTTCGGCACCTGCACGCAACCGCCCTGGATCTGCAAGGGTGCCTTGGTCAACCGCTGGCCGTCCTGCCAGATCCAGTGAGTGTCGATGGCCGTGATGTCGCCGGGTGCGGCGGCGGCCACGTGGGTGAACATCGCCAGGGAAATGTCGAAGTGGTTATTGGAGTGCGAACCCCAGGTCAGGCCCCATTCATTGCACATCTGCGCCACCCGCACCGAACCCTGCATGGTCCAGAAATGCGGATCGGCCAAGGGGATGTCCACTGACTGCAAAGTGATGGCGTGGCCCATCTCGCGCCAGTCGGTGGCGATCATGTTGGTGGCAGTCTTGAGGCCGGTGGCGCGGCGGAACTCGGCCATGACCTCGCGACCGGAATAGCCGTTCTCGGCGCCGCAAGGGTCTTCGGCGTAGGCCAGCACTTTGTGCTGGTCGCGGCACAAGCGGATCGCTTCCTTGAGTGACCAGGCGCCGTTCGGGTCCAGGGTGATGCGCGCCTGGGGAAAGCGCTCGGCCAGTGCGGTGACCGCCTCGATCTCCGCATCGCCCTGGAGCACGCCGCCCTTGAGCTTGAAGTCCTGGAAGCCGTAGCGCGAATGGGCGGCTTCGGCCAGGCGCACCACGGCGTCGGCGTCCAGGGCCTTTTCGTGGCGGATGCGGAACCAGTCGTTGTCGGCGTCCGGCTCGCTGCGGTAGGCCAGGTCGGTCTGCTGGCGATCACCGACATAAAACAGATAACCGAGCATCTTCACTTCATCGCGCTGCTGACCTTCGCCGAGCAGGGCCGCGACTGGTACATCCAGGTGTTGGCCAAGCAGGTCCAGCAACGCCGCTTCCAGGCCGGTCACCGCGTGGATGGTGATGCGCAGGTCGAAGGTCTGCAGGCCACGGCCGCCGGCATCGCGGTCAGCGAACGCCTGGCGCACCGTGTTGAGGATTTTCTGGTACGTGCCGATGGGGCTGCCGACCACCAGCGAGCGGGCGTCTTCCAGGGTCTGGCGAATGCGCTCGCCACCGGGGACTTCGCCCACGCCGGTGTGCCCGGCGTTGTCCTTGAGGATAACGATGTTGCGGGTGAAGAACGGGCCGTGGGCGCCGCTGAGGTTCAGCAACATGCCGTCATGGCCGGCCACGGGCACGATCTGCATGCTGGTGATGATCGGGGCTTTGCTGGTTTCTGAGAGGCTCATCTGTACTTATCCTTGAACAATCGAATGATCAGACGTGGCTGGCGGCCGGATCGGCTGAGGTTGTCACGGTTTTGGGCTTGGGCGTATTGCGCGCGGCAAACACAATGATCGCGGCAATGATCGAGGTGGCCGCCAGGCCATAGAGGCCACCCTGGATCGAGCCGGTGTGCTCTTCCAGCAGGCCGAAGGTGGTGGGGGCGACGAAGCCGCCAAGGTTGCCCACCGAGTTGATCAACGCAATCACCCCAGCGGCGATCCGCGCGTCCAGGTAGGCCTGGGGGATCGGCCAGAACAGCGACGACGCCGACTTGAAGCCCAGGGCCGCGAAACAGATGGCGACGAAGGCGAAGATCGGCCCGCCGGTGGTGGACATGAACATCCCGGCCGCAGCGATCAACAGGGCAGTGGCCACCCAGGCCTGTTGGAATTTCCATTTGGCCGACAGCGAGGCGAAGGCGTACATGCCGACAATCGACAGCAGCCAGGGGATCGAGTTGAACAGCCCGACTTGGATATCGCTGAGCTCGCCCATCTTCTTGATGATGCTCGGCAGCCAGAACGTGGCGGCGTAGATCGTCAGCTGGATGAAGAAATAGATCAGGCAAAACAGGATGATCTGGCGATCCTTGAGCAACTGACCAATGGACAGCTTTACCGGTGTGGCGGCTTCACGGGCCCGCTGTTCATCGTCAATGGTCTTGACCAGCGCGTCCTGTTCCTCACGGCTCAGCCATTTGGCGTCGTGGGGCTTGGAGTCCAGCCAGAACCAGACGAAGACGCACAGGCAGACGGAGAACATCCCTTCGATGAAGTACATCCACTGCCAGCCGTGCATGCCCAGGCCGTTGATTTGCAGCAGCAACCCCGACAGCGGTCCGGAGATCAACGACGCAATGGCCGAGCCACTGAGGAAAATGGCGATGGCTTTGCCGCGTTCAACCCCCGGCAACCAGCGGGTGAAGTAATAAATCACCCCTGGGAAGAACCCGGCTTCGGCCACCCCCAGCAGGAAGCGCAGGATGTAGAAGTGGGTTTCGTTCTGGATGAACGCCATGCCGGCTGCAACCAGGCCCCAGGTGAGCATGATGCGGGTGAGCCAGATACGTGCACCGATTTTCTGCAGCAGGATGTTGGAGGGGACTTCGAACAACGCGTAGCCGATGAAGAACAGGCCGGCACCCAGGCCGTACGCGGCTGCGCCGATGCCCAGGTCGTGCTCCATATGGGCGCGCACGAAGCCGATGTTCACGCGGTCGATGTAGTTGACGATAAACATGATGACGAACAGCGGCAGGATGTGGCGCTTGACCTTGGATATGGCCGACAGCAGCACGGGATCCGCGCCGGCATTCGCCTTGAGGCTGGATGTGTTCACTGGTTTTTCTCCCACTCGTTATTTTTATGCGGGGCATCGTGCAGGTGCCGATGTTGATAGACATCATACAACTTGATTTTTTTGAGTGACAAGACTTTTTTGAGCGCGATTGGATGGGCGGTTAGGCTTTGTTGCACTGTGTTTATGGGGTGGTGTGGGTATATGTGAGGACGCGGAGGGAAAGTGGTGCGGCAGGTAGCGAGTCTGTCATGGCGTTGATATTCGAGATAAATCGCCAAAAGCGGTGTGTTGTCATACAAGTTGAGTGTTCAGTAATGCTCACTCTCAAGCCTGCTGATGGTAGGATCGATCAGCCTGTTTTCGAGGATCCCTGGCGATGCAAGACACCGAAGCGCCGCTGCGCAAACGTACCCATAACCTGGCCCATGACTTGGTGGCGAAGCTGAGCCAGAGCATCTTGCTGGGGCAGTTGAAACCTGGGGAAAAGCTGCCATCGGAAGGTGCCATTGTGCGTGAGCATGGCGTCAGTCGGACGGTGGTGCGCGAGGCGATTTCCAAGTTGCAGGCGTCGGGACTGGTGGAGACCCGTCACGGCATAGGCACCTTTGTGCTGGAGCAAACCGGCGAGCCGGGGTTACGGCTCAATGTCGATACTGCGGCGGGGGTGCGGGGCATCCTGGAACTGCGCCTGGGCCTGGAAACCCAGGCGGCTGCGTTGGCGGCTCAGCGCCGTAGTGAGCGTCATTTGCAGCAGATGCGTCAGGCGCTGGATGACTATCAGCACTCATACAGCAATAACGACAGCTGCGTCGAAGCCGACCGGCGTTTCCATCTGCTCATCGCCGAAGCCACGGACAACACCTGTTTTGTCGAAATCATGCAGCACCTGGGCAGTGCGATGATCCCCAGGACCCGGGTGAACGTGGCCGAACGCGGTCAGGCAGACCTCGGGAAACTGGCGCAACTGGCCAACCTGGAACATGAGGCGATCTTCAACGCCATCAAGCGCCAAGACCCGGACGCCGCCCGCGCCGCCATGTGGCTGCACCTGACCAACAGTCGCGACCGGTTTGGCGCGGGGGCCTGAGGGCTCATCGTCGCCTGACCTGTCGCTATCGCGAGCAGGCTCGCTCCCACAATGGATCGATGGTGTTCTCCGATTTTGTACCCAACCCAGTCCCCTGTGGGAGCGAGCCTGCTCGCGATGGCGGCGTTACATTCAACATCGATGCAAGCTGACCCACCGCCTTCGCGAGCAAGCTCGCTCCCACACTTGATCTGTGGTGGACGCCGCATCTGTGAACACCCCCATCCCCTGTGGGAGCGAGCTTGCTCGCGATGACGGCGTTACATTCAACATCGATGCAAGCTGACCCACCGCCTTCGCGAGCAAGCTCGCTCCCACACTTGATCTGTGGTGGACGCCGCATCTGTGAACACCCCCATCCCCTGTGGGAGCGAGCTTGCTCGCGATGAGGCCGGCAGGCCATGCTCAAAACCGGCAGGCAAAAAAAACCGGCGCAACCCAGGTTGCGCCGGTGGTGTTGCCAGTGGCTGCGCGGATATTCGTGGGTCCGCACAAGCACTGTTGAACCCTTTGCCGGTTAAGCTCGTTCCAGCGCCAAGGCCACGCCCTGACCGCCGCCGATGCACAGCGTTGCGAGGCCTTTCTTGGCGTCGCGCTTGATCATTTCATGCAGCAGCGACACCAATACCCGGCAACCTGAAGCACCGATGGGGTGACCCAGGGCGATGGCGCCGCCATTGACGTTGACCTTGTCCATGTCCCATTTCAGCTCCCTCGCCACGGCCAGTGACTGGGCGGCGAAGGCTTCGTTGGCTTCGATCAGGTCCAGTTGCTCCAGCGACCAACCGGCCTTGTCCAGGCAGCGGCGGGTGGCCGAGACCGGGCCAATGCCCATGATGGCCGGGTCGACGCCAGCGTTGGCGTAGGCACTGATTTTCGCCAGTACCGGCAAGCCCAGCGCCTTGGCTTTCTCCGCGCTCATCAGCACGACCGCCGCAGCGCCGTCATTGAGCGACGAAGCATTGCCGGCGGTGACGCTGCCGTCCTTCTTGAAGGCGGGCTTGAGCTTGCCCAGGGATTCGGCGGTGGTGCCGTCCCGCGGCTGTTCATCGGTGGCGAATGCTACGGGATCACCCTTGCGCTGCGGAATCAGGATCGGCGTGATCTCATCGGCAAACCGACCGCCTTCGATGGCGGCCACGGCTTTCTGCTGGGACGCGGCGGCAAAGGCGTCCTGCTCTTCGCGGCTGATGCCGTACTTGTCCACCAGGTTCTCGGCAGTGATGCCCATGTGGTAGTCGTTGAAGGCATCCCACAGGCCATCGGTGATCATGCTGTCGATCATCTTCGCATGGCCCATGCGCAGGCCGGTGCGGGCGGCCGGCAGTACGTACGGGGCCAGGCTCATGTTCTCCATGCCGCCGGCGATGATGACCTCGGCATCGCCACAGCGAATCGCCTGGGCGCCCAGGTGCAAGGCCTTGAGCCCCGAACCACAGACCTTGTTCAGGGTCAGTGCCGGCACCGCGTGGGGCAGGCCGGCGAGGATCGACGCCTGGCGGGCCGGGTTTTGCCCGGAGCCCGCGGTCAGCACCTGGCCGAGGATCACTTCATCGACCTGCTCGCCGGACAGGCCGGTCTGTTCCAGCAGGCGACGAATCACCGCTGCACCGAGTTCCGGTGCGGGAATGGAGGCCAGCGAACCCTGGAAACTGCCAATGGCAGTACGGGTGGCGGCGACAATCACGACTTCTTGCATCGAATCTCTCCTCACTGGGCAGCAAACTGCATTTCAGGCACATGGTCCGGCACGATAAGTTTGCCGGCGGTCTTGGCGACGATTTCCTCGACGCTGACGCCCGGGGCCCGTTCTTTCAGGATGAAGGCGCCGTCCTGGATTTCCAGATAGGCCAGGTCGGTCAGCACCCGCTTGATGCAGCCGGCACCGGTCAGCGGCAGGCTGCAACGCGGCAGCAGCTTCGACTCGCCGTCCTTGGACGCGTGGGTCATGGTGACGATGATGTTTTCGGCACCGGCCACCAGGTCCATTGCACCGCCCATGCCCTTGACCAGCTTGCCAGGGATCATCCATGAAGCAATGTTGCCTTCGACGTCCACCTCGAACGCGCCGAGCACGGTCAGGTCGATGTGCCCGCCACGGATCATGGCAAACGATTCGGCCGAGGAGAAGATCGAGGCTCCGATGCGTGCGGTGACGGTCTGCTTGCCGGCGTTGATCATGTCGGCATCGACCTCGGCTTCGGTGGGGAACGCGCCCATGCCGAGCAGGCCGTTTTCCGACTGCAGCATGACTTCCATGCCTTCGGGGATGTAGTTGGCGACCAGGGTCGGAATGCCGATGCCCAGGTTCACGTAGTAGCCGTCCTGCATTTCGCGGGCGACGCGTTGAGCCATTTGTTCGCGGGAAAGTGCCATGTTGTTATTCCTTCATTCGGGCCGGAGGCAGGGGATCACTTACGCACGGTGCGCTGTTCGATGCGCTTCTCGAACGTGCCGCAAATGACCCGGTCGACGTAGATGCCAGGGGTGTGGATCTGTGTCGGGTCCAGCTCGCCGGGTTCGACGATTTCTTCGACTTCCACCACGGTGATCTTGCCGGCCGTGGCGGCCAGCGGGTTGAAGTTCTGGGCGGTGTGGCGATAGATCACGTTGCCGAAATGGTCGGCTTTCCAGCCTTTGACGATGGCGAAATCGCCGGTGATGGATTCTTCCATCAGGTACTGGCGGCCATGGAATTCACGCACTTCCTTGCCTTCGGCCACTGGCGTGCCGACGCCGGTGGCGGTGAAGAAGGCCGGGATGCCGGCGCCACCGGCGCGCATTTTTTCGGCGAGGGTGCCTTGGGGGGTAAGTACGACTTCGATTTCGCCACTTAGCAGTTGCTTCTCGAAGAGGGCGTTTTCACCCACATAAGAGGCCACCACCTTGCGGATCTGTCGGTCTTCGAGCAGCACGCCGAGGCCGAAACCGTCGACGCCGCAGTTGTTGGAGACCACCGTGAGATCGCGAATACCCTTGCGCTTGATCTCGGCGATCAGGTTTTCCGGAATGCCGCAGAGGCCGAAACCACCGGCGATGACGGTCATGCCGTCCTTCAAGCCTTCCAGCGCTTCTTCATAAGAACTCACGCGTTTGTCGAAACCTGCCATAGACACCTCTTTTATTCTTGATGGGGTCGCAATGAGATGCAGTGTTGCGCCAACTCATATATTTGTTAAGTTGATTTTTAGATTGGATTGATTGATAAAACTCAATAGTTATCCCTTCGACGCAACCGGACACAGAACGCCCATGACCCTTAAGCAAGTACGCGCCTTCCTCGCCGTGGCCCAGAGCCTGAGCTTCGCCGTGGCTTGCGAGCGATTGCACCTGTCCCAGTCGGCCCTGAGCCTGACCATCAAGGCTTTGGAAGAAGGCCTGGGTGGACGCTTGTTCAGTCGCAATACCCGCAACGTTGCACTGACACCTGAAGGTGAGTCCTTGTTGCCACTGGCCCGGCGGTTGGTTGCCGACTGGGACAACGCCGAGGATGAAATGCGCCAGCGCTTCACTTTGCAGCGCGGGCGTGTGACGTTGGCGGCGATGCCGTCATTTGCCGGCAACCTGCTGCCGCCGATCCTCAAGACCTTCCGCGCCCGCTATCCGAATGTCAACGTCACGGTCAACGACGTGATCAACGAACAGGTGCTGGAAATGGTGCGTGACCGACATGTCGAATTGGGTGTGGCATTCGAGCCGATGCAGGGTTCGTCCCTGACCTTCACCCCTTTGTATCTGGATCGCTTTGTTGCGGTGGTGCCGCTGGATTCACCGCTGGCCCAGTTGCGTGACATCCACTGGCAGACCTTGCTGGAACAGCCGTTTATTACCTTGCAACGGCCATCCACCGTGCGTGTGATGCTTGAAGAGCATTTGCAGGCCCGGGGCATGAAGCTGCCCGTGGAGTTTGAGAGCCATCAGCTGGCGACCGTCGGACGGATGGTCGCCAGCGGCTTGGGGGTGAGTGCAGTGCCAGCCCTGTGTGTGGGGCAGATGCATGAACTGGGCGCCCGTTGCATCACCTTGAGCGATCCGGTGATCGAACGGGCCATCGGTGTACTGACCAAGCCGGGGCATGAACTGTCGGCGGCGGCGCAGGCGTTGTTCGATACACTCAAGGAGCAGGACTTGGCCGCGCGTTAACCACCAATCCCCCTGCGCGAGCGAGCTTGCTCGCGATAGCGTCGGATCAGCAGCGTTGATATTGACTGACACACCGCCATCGCGAGCAAGCTCGCTCCCACAGGGAGGTGGGTGGTGTGACTAGAACGGGCGCTGTGTCAGCAATGGCAACAGCTGTTCACAAGGCGCCTCGAGCTTCAAATCCAGTAACTCATCAGCCCGGGTCTTGCCCCGGTTGATCGCCAGCAGCGGCTTGCCCTGGTCCTTGATCGCCCGGCACAAGCGAAACGCCGACCAGGCCATCAGCGACGAGCCCACCACCAGCAGGCCGTCCGCTTCCTCGACGGCCCGGGTGGCGCGCGCGGCGGTGCCGGCGGCGACGTTTTCGCCGAAAAAAACCACGTCGGGCTTCAGCCGCTCATTGTCGCAATGAGGGCATCGAGGCACCTGGAAGCGCGCCTCGAACGCCGGGTCCAACAGGGTGTCGCCGTCGGGCGCCTGCACTGCATCGACTCCGGCCAGGTAGGGATTCTGCGCTTCCATCAATAACTGGATCTGCTGCCGTTCGCTGCGCTGCTCACAATCCAGGCAGAGCACGCGGTGCAGGCTGCCATGGAGTTCGATCACGTCCTGGCTGCCGGCCTGGTCGTGCAATGTGTCGACGTTCTGGGTGATCAGGCCGCTGATGCGCTGTTCGGCCTGCAGCGTCGCCAAGGCCTCGTGGGCTGCATTCGGCCGCGCCTGTCGCACCCGTGGCCAGCCCAGCATGGCCCGCGCCCAATAGCGTCGCCGCGCCTCGGGTTTGGCGAGGAACTCCTGGTACATCATGGGTTGTCGACCGCGGCGCACACCGTCGCTGTCGCGGTAGTCGGGGATGCCCGATGGCGTGCTGATGCCGGCACCGGTGAGGACCAGGAAATGGCGCCCGGCCATGTATTCCACCAACTGATCGATCGGTTCACGGTGAAGATCGTCGGGCATGTGGGTGTCTCCGCTGGCCTGGAACCGTTGAGATTAGCACTGCGGTTGTGCAGGGAAAACGCGCTAACGCCTTTCGTCGCCCTGCGCGGTGGTTTCTTCAAACTTTCCCCGCTCCGGCGACATCCACTTCTATGTGCGGTACTTCAGAACCGTCGCGCTGCGATGCAGTGGCGACCACGGCTAAGGAGAAGGGAATGGCAACGCCAAAAGAGAACCTGTTGGACTGGCTCAACGATGCCCATGCCATGGAGCAGCAAGCGGAAAAAATGCTCAAGGCCCAGGCTGAACGTCTGGAGCATTATCCAGCGCTCAAGGCGCGGATCGAGGAGCACTTGCAGGAAACCCTCGGCCAGCAGAAGTTGGTGGAACAATGCATACAGCGTCTGGGTGGGAGTACCTCGACGCTCAAGGACCTGGCCGCCAAGCTCATGGCCTTCGGCCAGGCGGTCGGCGGCATGACGATGAGCGATGAAGTGGTCAAGGGCGCCATGAGTGGCTATGTGTTCGAGAATCTGGAAATCGCCTCCTACACCGTGCTGATCGAGGCAGCGAAAGTAGCCGGCGATGTGGAGACACAACGAGCCTGCGAACAGATCCTGCCGCAGGAAATCGCCATGGCCGAGTGGTTGCGCGAGCACCTGCCGCAGATCACCCAAGCGTTCCTCGAACGTTCGGCCAGTCCGCATACCGAGGCTAAGCGCTGAGTGTGAAAGAGCGTTCGCACGCTTGTTTGCGGACGCTTGTGGCGCTGCCGATAAAAGGAGAAGTATGAAGCGAACCACCGGTGAAGTACGAGCCATCAATCGACAGAGTTCGATGGTGGGCGTGTATGTGGACCAAGAGGATGGGCATACCGTGCTTGAGCTGAGTTCGGCCAATGACATCGATATTGGCGACGTCATCGCGTGGGACAGCGGCACCGCCTTGGGCACCCAGTCCTATCGCAACTTGACCAAGGGCTGGACCGCTGACGTGTATGTAGCGAACCACGGCGTGGCGGCGGCAAATCTGGAGGTTCAGTTGCTGGCGGGGTCTTCTTGAACGCACCGTCGATCCATTCAGGAGAAGGACATGAGCGAATTGAAGTGTGGCTGTCCCGAGTGTCATTGTGATGTAGATCCACAGCAGGTCTTCAATCACGACGGCGAGGCTTACTGCAGCCAGGCGTGTGCCGAGCAGCACCCCAACGGTGAGCCCTGTCCGGCACCAGGCTGCCATTGCGAGCGCAGTGGCAAAGTTGGTGAGCGCGATATCACCAACAGTCAACTGGATGATGCACTGGAGGAAACCTTTCCGGCGAGTGATCCGATTTCTCCTTGAGCATTGCGGCATTTTCGCTATCCGGGTCTCGGCGACAGGGTATCCGGACACCGCAAGCCGGTCAGTGTGGTGGTGCAGGACAACACCGGCAGCCCGCGCGTTTTGGCTTCCTGGGACGGCGCGGGGCCAGGGTGACGAGACCGGTGCAATAGGGTGCTGGCGGCGCCCGGCCTTTGGCGGACAGCGTGGAAAGACACGCACTGTTTTATTCGATTGCTTGCGCGCGCGTTATCGCAAGCGAAGCGGGACCGATAAATACGGAGTTTAAAATAATTTATTGCGTGCCAGTTACTGGATAGGCCGTGGTAATGGACGCGTGTTATTTAAAGTGTCTGAAAGAGTTTGACCGTTCGTCGCGCTTTAGCGGTTTTCGTTAAAACCTTATCCGCTGCAGCTTCTCCCAATAAGACGAACCAGCGAGGTTCGTTAATTTTAACTAACGAGGTGAATGAAATGGCTAACACAGGAAATAACAATCCTGGCAATTTCGCTAACGATCGTGAGAAGGCATCGGAAGCCGGAAAAAAAGGCGGCCAAGCGTCGGGTGGTAACTTCGCCAATAATCCAGAACGTGCATCCGAGGCCGGCCGTAAGGGTGGGCAAGCATCGGGCGGTAATTTCGCCAATGACCCCGGGCGTGCCGCAGAGGCTGGCCGCAAAGGCGGGCAAGCTTCGGGGGGCAATTTTGCCAAGGATCCGGAGCGCGCCTCCGAAGCCGGTCGCAAAGGGGGGCAAGCGTCCGGTGGCAACGTTGCCAACGACCGTGAGCAAGCTTCTGAGGCCACTCGCAAAGGCAGTGGAAACAGTCAGGGTGGCGGACGTAATTCATAATGTCCGGCTCGGCAGGCCCTGTGCCATTCGCATGGGGCCTGCCCCGACCTGATATAAATTACTTAATGCGCCACTCTTGTTTTTACGCTCAATAGTTTGCTTAGTTGTTAAATCGCACAGTGGTCAGTGTTTGATGAGGATTGCCGTGCCGCTCGTCTGTTGTATAGAAGATAGATTTTAATCCTTTAGCTTTTTCAGAAGTTATGGGCCTGCCGTCGGCAGTGTCCCCATTGGCTTGTGTCCTGATCGAGAGGTTTAATATGTTCCTGCATAACAAAAGATTGCAGTACACCGTACGTGTTGCTGAACCTAATCCTGGACTCGCCAACCTGCTGCTTGAGCAGTTTGGTGGTGCCCAGGGTGAATTGGCGGCGGCATCGCGTTACTTCACACAGGCGCTGTCCGAGGACGATCCAGGTCGCAAGGACTTGCTGATGGACATTGCCACCGAAGAGCTCAGTCATCTGGAGGTGATCGGTTCGATCATCGTGATGCTGAACAAGGGCGCCAAGGGCAAGATGGCCGAAGGCGTGGAGAAAGAGGGGCAGTTGTACCGGGACATCAACGGTGCGGGTAATGACTCGCACATCACCAGCCTCTTGTATGGCGCCGGCTCGCCGCTGACCAACTCCGCCGGTGTGCCCTGGACTGCCGCTTATGTCGACACCATCGGCGAACCAACGGCGGACATGCGCTCAAACATTGCTGCTGAGGCTCGGGCGAAAATCATCTATGAACGGTTGATGAACCTTACCGATGATCCCGGGGTAAAAGAAGCGCTGGGCTTTTTGATGACACGTGAAATCGCGCACCAGTTGTCGTTCGAAAAAGCCTTGCACTCGATCCAGCCCAATTTCCCTCAAGGCAAATTGCCGGGCATGCCGGAATTCAGTCATGTGTATTTCAACATGTCCCAGGGCGAACCTAGCGTGCGCGGTCCGTGGAACCAGGGTGACGACTGGGAGTTCGTGGAAAACCCAACGCCAGCGGTGGATGGTGGCGATGGACTGGCCAGCGTTCAGTTGAGTAAAAAAGACGAAGCGCTGTTGATGGACATGAAGGCGCGGACGATGTCTAACCCCGAAAGCGACCCCACCACAGGCGCCGACTTGGGTTCAGGGATGCAAGGTGACAAACTGTAGGAAACCGGCGAGGGGGCTCGGCTCCCTCGCCTGAGGATTCTGTTCGATCGTTCAACCAGTAAGGACTCTCAATGGACCAGCCCACCTCCCGGATCCGATCGCCCTGGCGTACCTGGCTGGATCCTGTGCAAAACAATCTAGTGCTAGGGGTGAGCTTCTGGCTGGGGTTGGCGGTGATTGCCGCGTTGTTGCTCTACAGCGGCTACAACGCTCTGGTGGGCGCTGACCGGCAAAACCTGGGTTATGCGGTGCTGGGCGGCACGTCCGGCTTCGCCGCCACCGCGCTGGGTGCCGTGATGGCGGTGGTGTTGCGGGACATCTCGTCCCGCACCCAGGACATCATGCTGGGGTTCGCCGCGGGCATGATGCTCGCTGCCAGTTCCTTCTCACTGATTTTGCCGGGGATCGAAGCGGCACAGGTCATTTGTGGCAATCAGTTGCTTGCTGCGTTTGTCGTCGTGGTGGGACTGGGTCTGGGTGTCGCCTTGATGATCGGCCTCGACCGTTTCGTCCCCCACGAACACGAGTTGAGTGGCCGGCGCGGTCCGCAAGTCGAACGCATCAATCGTGTCTGGTTGTTCGTACTCGCCATCACCTTGCATAACTTGCCAGAGGGTATGGCCATCGGCGTCAGTTTTGCCGACGGCGATTTCAAGGTCGGCCTGCCCCTGACCACCGCCATTGCCATCCAGGACATTCCCGAAGGCCTCGCCATTGCCATGGCGCTGCGGGTCACCGGCATCAGCACCTTGCGTGCCGCGCTGATTGCCGTGGGTTCTGGGCTGATGGAACCGCTGGGGTCGGTGATCGGCCTGGGCATGTCTTCGGGTGTGGCCGTGGCCTATCCCATCAGCCTGGGCCTGGCAGCCGGGGCGATGATCTTCGTGGTGTCCCACGAAGTGATTCCCGAAACCCACCGCAACGGCCATGAAACACCGGCTACCTTGGGGTTGATGATGGGGTTTGCGGTGATGATGTTTCTCGACACGGCGTTGGGGTGAGGGCCCGCTGAAACCGAGCGCGTGGTTTCAGCCGGTTTTGCCGGTACCGTCGTAAAACATGAACCAGGCTCCTGCCAGTGTCGCCAGCCAGGCCAGCACAATCAATGCCGCCGCTATCTTGTTCACCGGGCGCTGGCCATCGTTCTCCTGCCATTGCCGGGCCTTGGCTTCACATTCTGCCAGCGCTGCAGACGGCATCAGGCGAATAGCCAACCAAATCCCCGCGGGCAGCAAAATCACATCATCCAGATAGCCCAGCACCGGAATGAAATCCGGGATCAGGTCAATGGGGCTCAGGGCATACGCCACCACGATAATGGCGATCCCTTTGGGTAACCAGGGCGTCTGCGGATGGCGATAGCAGAACCACAGCGTCATGGTCTGGCGTTTCAGGGTCCTGGCCCATTGGCGAAGACGTTCGAGGAGTGCGGTCATCAAAACCTGCAAGGGGTTGGGATAGGCAAGGGTAACCGCAAACTGCGAAGACAATGTACCTCGCATGTGGCGATGGGATTCTTCAGAAACGTCGCACGGAAAACCGCTCAAGCCATTCTGGCGCGGTGCAGGCCAAGCACGCGTTGTTCGTAAGGTATCTGAGCGACGCAGATCCTTGTGGGGGGCGAGCTTGCTCGCTCCCACATGAGTTTTGTGTGTTTGCTCTAAGCCCCTGTTTCTCGCGGCCTATACTCAACCTCGTGGGTGACTTGAACCCGGGGTGGCGCGATCGTGCTGCGTTCGCTGATGTTGGCCGTTTTGCTCGTTCTGGCGGGGTGCGCCACGTCACAGCGCGGTCAACAGGCCGCCACGGTGGTGATTTCCCAGGACACTTGGCGGCAGGTTGACCAGCAGATCATCGCGGCGTCGAAAAGCGCCCTCGAACAGGCCGGACTCTATGCCCGCGGGTCGATGGAGCATTGGCGGGCGCTGGTGTACGAACGCACCGAGGCCCAATTCATTCCCTGGTTCAGCAGCTACTGGACCCAGGAGTGGTTGGCGATGAAGGTCAGCTGGTATTCCGCCAGTGCCAAGGGCGATGAGGACTCCTCGGCCAAGCGCCTGGCGGTTTACCTGCAAGAACAGTATCGCGAGCAGGTGTTGGAGCCGGTGGCGGTGGAGATCGATCCCGAGGCGATCAGGGCCAGCGCGACGAGTTATTACCTGCGGCTGCTCAGTCAGCAGGTCGAGGTGATCGCCCAGCGCCATCAAATCCCGACCGAGTTGATGAACCGGCGCTTGTACGGCATTCCTGCCATCACCCTGGGGCCGCCGGCGGCGCGCAACGCTTCGTTGTATGAGATGGTCCATACCGAACCGCTGAATGCACTGCCGGCCTATGCCGCGCTGATTGACCACGTCAATAAGGCCGCCGCCACCGGTTCGGGCCCATCGGACGCGGTGATCGCCACGGTGGCACAACGCACCAGTGAAAAAATCGAAGCGCAGTTCGCCACGCGAGGCGCGGCTGGTGCGGCCGCTGCCGTGGCCGGAAAGGCAGTGGGGGCGATGATTTCGGTGGGCGTGGCGGGTATTCGCGCCATGATCCACGAAGGTGAGCGGCCGGAAATGGAAGCGCAGATCCGCAAAAGCCTGAGCGCCGCGTTCGACGAGGCCTGGTTCAAGTCGCTCAAGCATCCCCTCAGCGGGGTGATGGCACCGGTGTACTACCTGGATGAGGAAATCGAAGGCAACCTGGTGGAGGCGGACCTGGCTAATCGGGCGGTGATGCTGCCGGACCTCAAGCCGTGACGGAGTGGACTCATTCTCCGAGTGTGACGCGGCAACCCTTGCGATGGCGAATCTGTTCATCCGTGGGACGTTCTTTTACGAATTCGAAGCGCGGCTCACCTTCGCTGTAAATCACCAGCCAGCCCCATTCCAACTCATTTTCATCCTGCCCGGGCTTGGGCGGCGAGGCCCACCAGGGTTCTTTTTGCATGATCTGGCGCATTGTGTACCTCCTGCCGATTGATCCTTTGAACTATAGACCGCTCGATTTTGTGAGATGCGCCTGTGAAACCTTTTGAGGTTCATAGGGCAAACACATCTTGTGGCGAGGGGATTTGTGCAGTTTGATGCAGCAGTGTGCTCTGAGGCCGTCCATTAGCGTCTAGCGTCTGTATCCCCGCACTCGAACGGGGAATGACTGGACCCCGCGCATATGCAAGCACTGTTGAACGAGATCCTCGATGCGGTTCGCCCCCTGATCGGTCAGGGCAAGGTAGCCGACTACATTCCGGCCCTGGGCACCGTGGCGCCCAATCAGCTGGGCATTGCCGTGTATGGCAATGACGGCGAGATGTATTGTGCCGGTGACGCCGACACGGCGTTTTCGGTGCAGAGTATTTCCAAGGTGTTCAGCCTGGTGCAGGCCATCGGGCATTCCGGCGAAGCGATCTGGGAACGCTTGGGGCACGAGCCGTCCGGCCAGCCTTTCAATTCCCTGGTACAGCTGGAATTCGAACGCGGTCGGCCACGCAACCCGTTCATCAACGCCGGCGCCTTGGTTATCTGCGATATCAACCAGTCGCGTTTCGCCGCTCCAGCCTTGTCGATGCGCGATTTCGTACGGCGCTTGTCGGGCAACCCGCAAGTGATGGTGGACGGCAAGGTCGCCGAGTCGGAATACCAGCACCGCGCCCGCAACGCCGCGATGGCCTACTTGATGCAGTCTTTTGGCAACTTCCATAACGACGTGGAAGCGGTGCTGCGCAGCTATTTCAGCCATTGCGCCCTGCGCATGAGCTGCATCGACCTGGCCCGGGCGTTCTGCTTCCTGGCCAACGACGGGTTCTGCAAGCACAGCGGCGAACAGATCCTCACTGCCCGACAGACCCAGCAGGTCAACTCCATCATGGCCACCAGCGGGCTGTATGACGAGGCCGGCAATTTCGCTTATCGCGTCGGCTTGCCTGGCAAGAGCGGTGTGGGCGGTGGGATTGTCGCCGTGGTGCCAGGGCGGTTCACGGTGTGCGTCTGGTCGCCTGAACTCAACGTCGCCGGCAACTCCCTGGCCGGCATGGCAGCGCTGGAATTGATGAGCCAGCGGATCGGCTGGTCGGTTTTCTAGATACAACAAAAAGGGCCCGTTCCTGGTTGAGGAACGGGCCCTTTTTATTTAAGTGCAATCAGCAGAAGCGGTCGATGACCTGCACTTGCGAAGTGTTTTGCATCGACTGCCAGGCCTGGGTCAGCGTTTGCAGCACGCGACCGATGAAGTCTTTGTCGGCGGCGGCCTTCTTGCCAACGTAGCCCTGGCCACGGCGGTACATCTTCAGCCGGGCACACAGCTCTTGCGTGTTCTTTTCGAACTCGTCTTCACCGGCAAAAGGTGACAGGCAGTCCATATGCACCTGGCCATTCTTGCTGATCCACAGGATATGGCTGTCGAGAGTGTCTTTGTGTGCTGCGAATATGCGAGCCAGTTCATCAATAGATGGTTGATTATTCAGATTCATGTGTAAGCCCCTTGACCATTTGGTTGATCTGTCTGGTGGTTCGCAAAAACTTCGCTTCTCGGTAAGTGCCACCTGGTACCGAAACCAGGCCGTCAGCGTTCGTCCGTCGAACTTCGACGGGGTCGTGCCTCGGTTGTGTAGTGTTATCGAAGGGCTGCTACGCAAATGCGCTACAACGAAGAGAAACAGCGAAGAATCTTCAGCCAGTGTCAACTTTCGAGGGTCGACCACGTGCGTCATGAGGATCTTCGCCGACGTTTCTCGTCCTTGTTACCGGACGGTCATGCCAGGTCAGCACCTTCAATCTGCCTTGTGGGCAGTCCCTTATCCAAAAAACAGCTCGGCGGTCAGACGAGCTTGCTCAAACAGTTGCCTGTACTCCCGATCGGGGAGACGTCTGCATCATGCAAGGGCAAATCGGAGGCGTCAACGGTTTTGTAGTGATTATTTTTGGTCACTACATATTGTCGGACAAAACGGTTTGGGTATGAGGATTTCCAGTCAGACCTCATCAGTGTGGGAGCGAGCTTGCTCGCGATAGCGGTAGATCAGCCAACAGATAATTGACTGACATGCCGCTATCGCGAGCAAGCTCGCTCCCACAGGAGGAATCAGGGTGGGCCTGATTTTTGTTCAGGTCGCCTTGGCTTTGCTCGCCTTGCGCGGTGCGCCGCCAGCCTTGCGCTTGGCCGGCTTGCGCTTGTTCTTCCACGGTGTGGCGCCGCGCCCGGCGGGGCTGGCCGGGCCGTTGATGGTCAGGCTCATGCCCTGGCAGCGAGCGATGTGTTTGCTCATCCACGCGGCTTGTCGGGTGACGAATTCTTCCAGGCTCATCTCACCGCTTTGCACCATGTCCAGCGCCTGCTCCCAGATTGCGGTGGTGCCGGGATCGGCGATGGCCCGGGGCACGGCATCGATCAGGCTGAAGGCTGCCGGGGTCGCAGACAGGGCCTTGCCGTTTTTCACCAGGTAACCGCGGTCGAGCAGCCCCTGGATGATCGAGGCCCGGGTCGCTTCGGTGCCGATACCGGTGGTGTCCTTGAGTTTTTGCTTGAGCAGCGGATCCTCCACCAGTTTGGCGACGTTCTTCATCGCCTTGATCAGGTCGCCCTCGGTGAACGGCTTGGGCGGCTGGGTCCACAGGTCTTTGAGTTTCACCTCGTCCACGGCGCAATCGCGCCCCTCGGCCAGCGCCGGCAGGGTTTGCGGCACCGGTGCTTCTCGGCCCCGAGCGGGGGCCAGCGCTTCGGGCAGGGCGCGTTTCCAGCCGGGTTCGACGATCTGCTTGCCCACCGCGCGCAACGCCTGTCCGGCACAGTCGAAGTCGGCCTGGGTCCGGTCGTATTCGTGGTTGGGCAGGAATTGCGCCAGGTAGCGCGCGCGAATGAGCGTATAGACGGCTCGTTGCTTGCTGGCGAGCTTGTCGAGGTTCTTTGCGGCGGCGGTGGGGATGATGCCGTGGTGGGCGCTGACCTTGGCGTCGTTCCAGGCCCGGGATTTACGTTGTGGCTGCAGGTGCTCGCGCAGCGGCGCCAGGCCCGGGTCGGCCTGGGCGAGGGCGGCGAGGATGGCCGGGGCTTCGCTGTGTTGGCTCAAGGGCAGGAAGCCGCAATCGCTGCGAGGGTAGGTGATGAGCTTGTAGGTCTCGTAGAGCGACTGGGCAATGTCCAGGGTTTCCTGGGCACCGAGGCCGAGCTTCTTCGAACAGACTTCCTGCAATGTGCCCAGGTCGAAAGGTAATGGCGCCGCTTCGCGCAGGCGCTCGGTGCGCACTTTCATCACCCGGGCGGTGGCGGCATTGCCCATGGCTTGGGCGGCCTCCTGGGCGAGGGCCTGGTTCAAGCAACGTTCCTGGTCGTCGCAAGCATCCGGATCGGCGCGCCACTGAGCGAGAAAGGCGGTGCCTTCATGGCTGAGCTGCACGTCGATGGCCCAATAGGCGACCGGCACGAAGTCGGCGATGCTGCGGTCGCGATCCACCACCAGCCGCAGCGTCGGGGTCTGCACGCGGCCCACCGGCAGCACGCCCTGGTAGCCGGACTGGCGCCCCAGCAGGGTAAACAGGCGACTCATGTTCATGCCGATCAACCAGTCGGCCCGGGAACGGCCCAAGGCTGAATGATACAGGTTGAAGGTTTCGGCCCCCGGCTTGAGGGTGGCGAGGGCCTTGCGGATTGACGCTTCGTCCAGGGCCGACAGCCATAGCCGCCGGATCGGCCCGCGATAGCGGCAATGTTCCACCAGCTCCCGAGCGATCATTTCGCCTTCACGGTCGGCGTCGGTGGCGATTACCAGCTCTTTCGCTTCCCCCAGCAAGCGCTTGACCGCTTTGTATTGGCTGGCGGTTTTCGGCTTGACGGTCATTTTCCATTGCGCAGGAACGATGGGCAGGTCGGCCAACACCCAGCGCTTGTAGCGCGCATCGTAGGCGTCCGGTGGAGCGGTTTCCAACAGATGACCTATGCACCAGGTGACCGTGACGTTCGCGCCCAGCCAGCAACCGTCGCCACGACGCGTGGCGCCGAGCACGGCGGCGATGTCCTTGGCCTGGGACGGCTTTTCACACAGGTACAGCTGCATAGCACCCTATTCCTAAGCAGATTGCGTGGGGCTGTAGCATGGTCATGGATGCGTGCCGGGGCAAGTTTTATCTGTATGGATATACAGATAAAAGCGTTGCTCTGCGTTGCAATGGAGTGTCTGGCGCAACGTTCGGCGGTGTATTTGCACGCAGAATGAATTTTCTCGCCAGGGTATCGCTCATAACTTGCAGAGCGGCTGATACCGCAAAGAACGTTTATGGGGTCAAGGAGAGTCACTTACATGAATTCGATGCCAAAGGGCAACGGACAGGCGACCGCACGTTTGATTCTCGTTGTTGAAGATGATCAGACCATTCTGGAATTCCTGTGCGAGATCCTGCAGGACGAAGGGTTTGTCGTAGAGCCTCGGGAGAGCGCCGACGAGGCACTGAAGTTTCTTGAGAATAACGCTCGCGATGTAGATCTGCTGCTCACTGATATCACCATGCCAGGGATGCTGAACGGTGCGGACCTGGCCAACGTCACCGGAGATCGTTGGCCGCAGATACCGTTGTTGATCATGTCCGGTTTCGAGACGCCGGAAAGCGCGGGGATCAAGCACCACGCTTCGTTCATCGCCAAGCCCTGGGCGCTGGGGCAGATGTTGGACCTGGTGGAAAGCACGGTGAAAAATCACTCTGTGCACTGAGCAATGATGGGGGGCTGGCCAGTCCCGCGCATGTTTGGGTTGCAAGCAGCGATGCGCTCCATGACAATGCGATTCATTATCAGTCGCGAATTATTCCATTGCCATGCCCGCCAATGATCTGTCCTTACGCAGTGCTGTCGACGTTCTGTACAGTGATCATCACAGTTGGCTCCAGGGCTGGCTGCGCAAGCGCTTGGGCAACACCTTCGATGCCGCGGACCTGACCCAGGATACTTTCGTGCGCGTCATCAAGGCTCGCTCCGCATTGGATATTCGTGAGCCGCGACCGTATCTGTCGATGATCGCCAAGGGGCTGTTGATCGACCTGTTTCGCCGCCGTTCGCTGGAACAATCCTACCTGGAAGCCTTGGCCGCCATGCCGCAGGAGCAGCACCCGTCGCTGGAAGAGCAGGCCATCCTGCTTCAGGCCCTGATGGAGATCGATCGCTTGCTCCTGGGGCTGGGGCCGCGAGTCAGGCAGGCGTTCATCCTGTCGCAGTTCGATGGCCTGACCTACCCGCAAATTGCCGAGCGCCTGGGCGTCAGCGTACGTACGGTCAATAACCACATGGCCAAGGCCATGGAGCATTGCTGCCTGATGCAGATCCAATTGCAACTTTCATGAACCTGCCAGCCGAAGAGTTGCAAGCCATCCGTGTGGCGGCGCAGTGGTACGCCAGGCTTCATTCCGGCATCACGACCGACGCGGATCGGGCCGGGTGGAATGCCTGGCTGACTGCAAGCCCGTTGCATAGCCAGGCTTGGCAAAGAATGATGGCGGTGGCCGAACAGATGGCGAGTGTGCCGGGTGCCCTGGCGGCACCGACCTTGAGCGAACGCCACAATCGATCTCGTCGCCAGGTATTGCGCAGCGCGTTATTGCTGACGTCCGCCAGCGGCCTGGGTTGGTTGGGCTGGCGCAGCCAGACTACACAGAACCTGCTTTGCGATTACCGCACCGCAGTGGGCGAGCGCCGCGAGTTTCAGCTGGTGGACGGCAGCACCGTGCTGCTCAATACCGACACCTCGGTCAACGTTCGTTTCGATGGGCGCCAGCGGCTACTGGAGCTGTTGTGGGGGGAGATCATCGTCACCACGGCGGTCGATCCCTTGCAGCGGCCTTTCAAGGTCATCACCGGTCATGTCGAGGTACTTGCACTGGGCACGCGTTTTATCGTTCGTGGCCAGGCGCAGGGCGGCGAGGTGGCGGTGCTTGAAAAAGCGGTCGAGGTCAGTTTGCCGGCGATTGGCTCAAGGATGCGGGTCGAAGCCGGCCAGCGCCTGGATTTCAATGATCGGTCGCTGGGTACGCTGCGCGGCAACGATGTGTCGGTCGGTGCCTGGCAGAAGGGCAGTATCATCGCCATTGACCGTCCTCTGGCGGCGCTGCTGGATGAACTCTCGCGTTACCGCAACGGCGTGCTGCGTTGTGATCCGGCCATTGCCGACTTGAAGGTTTCCGGCGTGTTTCCCGTCGACAACACGGATCTCGCCCTGGCGGCGCTGGAGAGTGGCTTTTCGTTGCGCGTGACCCGCTACAGCCGATTCTGGGTCCGGGTATCGAGCAGCGCTCAGCGCTGAGACACACATAAAGAATTCTTGCCCTGCACTTTTTATCCCCATCGTTCGGCTCTTCCTCAGTGAGTTTTTATCGACCGTTTTTGGGGAGGGGAAGCATGTCTTGGATGAGCGTGCCAGGTCATCTGGTGTCTGCAGTGAAAATCGGCTTGTTGGTCGTCACGACCGCCAGCGTCGGGGTCGTGAATGCCAGCCCGATTCCAGGGCCCTCGGCGCAGCAGCGTTCGGTGCAGGCTTACGATATCGGGGCCGGTAGCCTGGTGGATGTCCTGACCCGGTTCTCCAGCACCGCCGGTGTCGCCATTTCGTTTGATACCCGGCAACTCCAGGGTCTGCAATCGCCCGGCCTGAGAGGTTCGTTCGGTGTAGGTGATGGGTTTGCCCGCATTCTTGGCGGTAGCGGCCTGCAAGCCGAGCTCCAGGCCAACGGCGCCTACGTGCTTCGCCCCGTGCCCGCCAACGGTTCGGTCATGGAGCTTGGGGTGACCACCATCGACGCGCCGATGCTCGGAGCGACCACCGAGAACAGTGGCTCCTATACGACGGGTGCGGTCACCATCGGCAAGGGCGAGCATTCCCTGCGCGAAACGCCGCAATCGGTGACGGTGATCACCCGCAAAATGCTCGATGACCAGAACCTGAATACCATCGATCAAGTGATGGAAAAGACGCCCGGCATTACCGTCTACGACTCGACTATGGGCGGCAAATATTTCTATTCCCGTGGGTTCCGGATGTCCGGCCAGTATCAATACGACGGTGTTCCGCTGGACATGGGCAACAGCTATGTCCAGGCCGACAGTTTCAGCAGCGACATGGCCTATTACGACCGGGTCGAAGTCCTGCGCGGTGCCGCCGGGATGATGAAGGGGTCGGGCGGTACCTCTGGCGGCGTCAATTTCGTCCGCAAGCGCGGCCAGGCCACGGCCCAGACCGAACTCAGCCTGTCGGGCGGCACTTGGGACAACTACCGTGGGCAGGTCGATACCGGTGGCCCGCTGAATGACTCCGGCACACTGCGGGGCAGGGCGGTGATTGCCGAGCAGAGCCGGCATTATTTCTACGACGATGCCCGGCGCAAGGACCAGATCTATTACGGTGCCCTGGACTTCGACCTGACGCCCGACACCACCCTCGGCCTGGGCCTGGCCTATGAGGATGTCGATGCGAGTCCTTGCTGGGGCGGGCTGCCGCGCTACAAGGATGGCAGCGACCTGAAACTCAGTCGTTCCACTTGCCTGGATCCGTCGTGGAATACCTGGCGCAGCCAGCGGACCACAGTGTTCAGCGATCTCAAGCACCAGCTCAATGACGACTGGGCCGTGAAGGTGGCCGGTGTCTATACGAAAAACACCCAGGACATCAAATATGCGTTTTCATCGGGCTCGGTGACGCCGGGCACCTCGACCACCAACGTGCTGGGCAGCATGTACGACTATGACCAGGTCGATTACGGCCTCGACGCCTACCTGGATGGCAAGTTCGAAGGCTTTGGGCAGCAGCATGAATTGACCGTCGGCTTCAACGCCAGTCGTTCGGACAAGGATGATTTTTTCTCGGTCGCCTTCCTGCCGCAGAAGCAGAACGTATTCGATCCGGATCGACATATTCCAGAACCCGACGACAGTTACTTCATCGAGAATTCAACGCGCGGAGGCCCGGTGAAAACCGTCACCCGGCAACAAGGCCTGTATTCGACGCTGCGCCTGAAACTGGCGGACCCCTTGACCTTTGTCGTGGGCAGCCGGGTGAGCTGGTACAACTCCAAGACCGACTCGGTGTTCCTCACCGGCGGTTCGGAACACGCCAAGAGCACGGAGACCGGTCAGGTCACCCCGTTTGCCGCCGTGTTGCTGGACCTCAACGAACACCTGACGGCCTACGCCAGCTACTCGGACATTTTCACGCCCCAAGGCAACTACCGCTCCGAAAGCGGGTCGGCACTCAAGCCTCTGGTGGGTGAAAGCTATGAGCTGGGGATCAAGGGCGAGTGGTTCGAGGGACGCCTGAACAGCGCCTTCAACCTGTTCCGCACGCTGCAGAAAGACCAGGCCCAGACCGACTACACCTCAAGCTGTGCGTCCTCGGACGGTTACTGCTATGAGAACGCTGGCAAGGTACGCGCCCAGGGCTTCGAAGCCGAGATCAGCGGTGAAGTCATCGAGCGCCTGCAGTTGCTTGCCGGCTACACCTACACCCAGACCAAGACCCTGGATGACATTGACACCAGCCTCAACGGCGGCTCGTTCAACAGCTACGTGCCGCGTCATGTGTTGCGCCTGTGGGGCGATTACGCCTTGGGTGGGGCGTTCGAACGGTTCAGCGTCGGCGCCGGGGTCAATGCCCAAAGCGACAATTTCCGGGTGTCGCCGACTAGCGGCGAAAAGATCACCCAGGCCGGTTATGCCGTGTGGAACGCTCGCGTCGGCTACCGCATCGATGACACCTGGTCGTTGGCCCTCAATGGCAACAACCTGTTCGACAAGCGCTACTACACCACCATCGGCACCGAGAGTTTCGGTAACTATTACGGTGAGCCGCGCAACTTAACCATGAGCATGAAGGCGCGCTTCTGATCCGCTGGCGAGGGAGCAAGCGCCCTCGCCACGGTTTGCCCTCAGTTTTTATCCAGGTCCACGTTCCGGGTTTCCCGCAGGCAGATCATGCCCACCACCAGGCTTACCCCGGTAATCACCACCGGGTACCACAGCCCATAGAAAATGTCCCCGGTGTAGACCACCAGGGCAAACGACACGGTGGGCAGGAAGCCGCCGAACCAGCCGTTGCCGATGTGGTAGGGCAGGGACATGGAGGTGTAGCGGATCCGCGTCGGGAACAACTCGACCATCAACGCCGCCAGCGGCCCGTAGCACATCGCTGAGATGATGATCAGCGCCACGATCAGCGCAACAATCATCGGCCGGTTGATCTGCTGGGCGTCGGCCTTTTGCGGGTAGCCTGCCAGGGTCACCGCGCCGCGCAGGGCGGCTTCGTCATAGCCTTCGAGTTTCACGTCACCGACGCTGACCTGCACATCGCTGCCCGCTGGGGCCGCGACGCTGCTGTAGGGCAGGCCTTGCTTGACCAGGAAGGTCTTGACCTTGTCGCAAGGGCTGTCGAAACGCGCCTTGCCCACCGGGTCGAACTGGAAGGTGCAGGTGGCCGGGTCGGCGAGCACGGTGATCGGCGCCTGGCGGCTCGCCTGGTCGATGGCCGGGTTGGCATAGTGGGCCAGGGTCTTGAAGATCGGGAAGTACAGCGCCGTGGCCAGCAGCAGGCCGATCATCAGCACCGGTTTGCGCCCGACCTTGTCCGACAGCCAGCCGAAAAAGATGAAGAACGGAGCACCGATCACCACGCTGACAATCAGCAGGCTGTTGGCCAGGGCCGGGTCCATCTTCAGGAACTGAGTGAGGAAAAACAGCACGTAGAACTGCGCGGCGTAGAAGGTCACCGCCTGCCCGGCGTTGATGCTGAACAGGGCGATCAGCACCACTTTCAGGTTTTCCCATTTGCCGAAGGATTCGCGGATCGGCGCTTTGCAGCACTTGCCTTCTTCTTTCATTTTCACGAAGGCCGGCGATTCGTGCAGGCTCAGGCGAATCCAGGTGGATATGCCCAACAGCAGGATCGACAACAGGAACGGAATGCGCCAGCCCCAGACTTCGAACTGATCGCCGGTGAAGTAGCGGCAGCCCAGCACCACCAACAGCGAGAGCAACAGCCCCAGAGTGGCGGTGGACTGAATCCAGCTGGTATGGAAGCCGCGCTTGCCCATTGGCGCGTGCTCGGCGACGTAGGTCGCCGCGCCGCCGTACTCACCGCCCAGGGCCAGGCCCTGGAGCATGCGCAGCAGCACCAGGATGATCGGCGCGGCGATGCCGATGCTGGCGTAGTTGGGCAGCAGGCCGACGCAGAATGTCGCCAGGCCCATGAGGACGATGGTCGCCAGGAAGGTGTATTTGCGCCCGATCATGTCCCCCAGCCGACCGAACACCAGCGCACCGAACGGCCGCACGATGAAGCCGGCGGCGAACGCCATCAGGGCGAAGATGAACGCCGTGGTGTCGTTGACCCCGGCGAAGAACTGCTTGCTGATCACCGCCGCCAGGGCGCCGTAGAGGAAAAAGTCGTACCACTCGAACACCGTCCCCAGGGACGAGGCGAAGATGACTTTCTGGGTTTCCTGGCTGGTGCCGGCGCTGCGTATGGCTTCCAGGGGCTGAACATGTTCAGACATAGCGGTATCCCTCACAGTGATTGTTTTTGTTGTTCCACTGTCGACGCCGGGGTGGCGTCTCCTGCTTTGATGCTTTCCTTCTGCTCACATATTTTCCCTGTGGGAGCGAGCTTGCTCGCGATAGCGGTCTGCCTGTCACACATGTGTTGAATGTGCTGCCGTCATCGCGAGCAAGCTCGCTCCCACAGGGGGACTTACTTGTTCTTCAGACCGTGGCAGCCTCCTTCTGGATCGTGGTACTCCTGGTGTCCTGTTCAAGCATCAGCTGCGCCGCCTTCTCGGCAATCATCAGCGTCGGCGAGCAGGTGTTGCCCGAGGTGATGCGCGGCATGATCGAGGCGTCGGCGATGCGCAGGCCCTTGACACCATGGACGCGCAATTGCGTATCCACCACCGCATCGCCGTCCTGGCCCATGCGGCAGGTGCCCACCGGGTGGAAAATCGTTGTGCCGATGCGGGCGGCGGCCTGGTGCAGTTCTTCTTCGGTTTGCAGGCTGGGGCCCGGCAGGTATTCCACCGGTTTGAAGGCGCTCAGGGCCGGGGACGCGACGATGCGTCGGGTCAGGCGAATGGCGTCGGCGGCGACCCGCAGGTCTTCGGGATGACTCAGGTAATTGGGCTGGATCAGCGGCGCTTCGTGCGGGTCGGCTGAGCGGATATCCACTCGGCCACGGCTTTGCGGACGCAGGTCGCAGACCGACGCGGTGAACGCCGGGAAGCTGTGCAGCGGTTCGCCAAAGCGCTCCAGGGACAATGGTTGCACGTGGTATTCGAGGTTGGCCGAGGTCTGTTCCGGCCCTGATCGAGCAAATGCGCCGAGTTGGCTGGGGGCCATGGACAGCGGGCCGCTGCGGTCGTACAGGTAGCGCAGGCCCATGCCCATCTTGCCCCACAAGGAGCCTGCGATCTGGTTCAGGGTCCGGGCGTTTTCCAACTGGTAGATCAGCCGCAGCTGGAGGTGATCCTGCAAGTTGCCGCCCACGCCGGGCAGTTCATGCACTACGCCAATGCCCAGGCGCTGCAGCAGGCTGCGCGGGCCGATCCCGGAGCGCTGCAGGATCCCCGGCGAGCCAACGGCTCCGGCACACAATACGATTTCCTTGCGGGCCTTGAAGGTCATGCCCTTGCCTTGCCAGCGGGCGCTGACAGCGTGGGCCCGGTCATCACGCAACAACACACGGTCGACTTCGACGTCGGTCAATACCGTGAGGTTGGGGCGCTGGCGAATCGGTTTGAGAAAGGCCTTGGCCGCGTTCCAGCGTACCCCGGCTTTCTGATTGACTTGGAAGTAGCCGCAGCCCTCATTGTCGCCGCTGTTGAAGTCATCGACGTTGGGAATGCCGCTCTGCTCGGCGGCGCTGCGAAATGCATCGAGAATCGGCCATGACAGGCGCTGGCGTTCGACCCGCCATTCTCCGCCGGCACCGTGGAATTCGGACGCTCCGGCAAAGTGATTTTCGCTCTGGCGAAACAGCGGCAGGACGTCCTTCCAGGCCCAGCCAGGATTGCCCTCGGCGGCCCAGCCATCGTAATCCGCAGCCTGGCCGCGCATGTAGATCATGCCGTTGATCGAGGAGCAGCCGCCCAACACCTTGCCCCGTGGGTAACTCAGGGCGCGCCCTTGCAGGCCTGGTTGTACTTCGGTCTTGAAGCACCAGTCGGTGCGTGGGTTGCCGATGCAGAACAGGTAGCCGACTGGGATGTGAATCCACGGGTAGTTATCGCGCCCGCCGGCTTCGAGCAGCAGCACCCGGTGTTGCGGGTTGGCCGAAAGCCGGTTGGCCAGCAGGCACCCAGCAGGGCCGGCGCCCACGATCACGTAATCGTATTCATCGACGACAGGTTGCATTCGCGACCTCATTTTTGTTTTTGTGGGATCCATCCTAGTTGTTAGTTTTCGTCAAAAGAATGTTAGTTTTTGCGCAGCGGCTGTGCGTTTTTAAACAATCATGCCTTCAGGCGTGTTCAAGGATGGTCCATGTTCGATTGGAATGACCTGCGCTATTTTCTCGAACTGCAACGCAGTGGCCGTTTGCTGACGGCTGCACGACGCCTCAACACCACCCATGCCACAGTGGCGCGGCACATCGAATCCATCGAAAAGAGCCTGGGCACCGCACTGTTCGTCCAGCACGCCCAGGGGTATGAACTGACCCCGGCGGGTGAAACGTTGCTCAAGCACGCCGAAGCCATGGAGAACGTGGCGTTGCTGGCCCAGGAGGACATCACCCAGTCCAGCGCACCGCTGGGCAAGATTCGCCTGGGAGTGACCGAAGGGTTGGGCATCATGTTCCTGGCCAGCCGCATGGACGGGCTGTTCCAACGTTATCCGGGGCTGGAGGTGGAACTGGTGGCGGTGCCGCGATTTGTCAGCATCCTCAACCGTGAAGCGGAAATCAGCATCCACCTCGAACGTCCGGCGGCCGACCTGCTGGTGACCCGCAAGCTCACCGACTACAGTCTGGCGCTGTATGCCAGCCAGGCCTATCTGGACCGTTCGCCAGCGCTACGCAGCCGCGAGGACCTGGCCCGCCACGCCTGGATCGGCTACGTCGATGACCTGCTGTTCAGCCAGGAACTGATGTTCCTCAACAGCTTTTGCCGCAACCCTCGCGTGGTGTTCCACAGCACCAGCGTCATCGCCCAGCAACAGGCCGCGCGTTCGGGGCTGGGCATCGCCGTGCTGCCTTGCTACATGGCCAGCGGTGACCCGGCGCTGGTGCCCTTGCTGCCGGATGAAACCATCCGCCGCAGCTACTGGATCAGCACCCGCCGCGAATTGCACAAGTCTGTGCGACTGCGGGTGTTGTGGGATTACGTGGTGCAGTTGTGCGAGCGCGAGCAAGGGTTGCTGCTTCCTTAGTAGCGCTACCGAATTCACTGTCGGCCCAACCCTTGCGGTGAGCAAGGATTGTCGGTGGGCTATGAGTCTGTGAGCTGACTGGTGGTGCTTGTCAGAAAAAACCGACAGGAGTACAAATGTACTCCATGACGACTCTCACCCCACGCCGTGCCGCCATCCTGTCCTTCATCCGCGAACGCATCGCCGACCAGGGCCAGCCTCCCAGCCTCGCTGAAATCAGCGAGGCGTTCGGTTTTGCCTCGCGCAGCGTGGCGCGCAAGCATGTGTTGGCGCTGACCGAAGCCGGGTTTATCGAAGTCAATCCGCATCAGGCCCGGGGTATCCGCTTGTTGAACCAGCCTCCGCGTCCCGAACTGCTGGACGTGCCGGTGCTGGGGCGGGTGGCCGCTGGCCTGCCGATTGGTGCCGACGCCGAGGTTCACAGCCGCTTGATGCTGGACCCGGCAATGTTCACCAAGGCGCCGGATTACCTGCTGCGGGTCCAGGGCGACTCGATGATCGAGGACGGTATTCTCGATGGTGATCTGGTGGGGGTGCAGCGCACGCCTCAGGCCTCCAACGGCCAGATCGTCGTGGCGCGCCTGGACGGGGAAGTCACCATCAAGCGCTTCGAGCGAATTGGCGAGCGTGTACGTTTGCTGCCACGCAATCCGGCCTATCAACCGATCATCGTCGAAGCCGATCAGGACCTGGCGATAGAAGGGGTGTTCTGCGGCCTGTTGAGGCAAGGCTGATGGGCGCCGTCGTTGCATTGGACACGCTGTTCAACGGCGGCCAGGTCTGGAAGGGCCGGCCTGCGCCGCCAGCCGCCAGCCCGCAACCCACCGGCCATGCTGCACTGGACGCTGCGTTGCCCAGCGGTGGTTGGCCGGAAGCGGCGTTGACGGAATTGCTCATCGCCGCGCCCGGCATAGGCGAATTGCAACTGGTGTGGCCGACCCTGGCACGACTGTCGGCGGCAGGGGAACGAATCGTGCTGGTGGCGCCACCGTTCGTGCCTTATCCCCAGGCCTGGCAGAGCGCCGGGGTCGATCTGAGCCAGTTGTCAGTGATCCGTGCCGATGAGCGCGATGCCTTGTGGGCCACCGAACAATGCCTGCGTTCGGGCAGTTGTGGCGCGGTGCTGTGCTGGCCTCGCCAGGCGGACGACCGGGCCTTGCGCCGCCTGCAAGTGGCTGCGGAAACCGGCCAGACCCTGGCGTTCGCCTGGCGCTCGATCCAGGAAGCTATCAATCCGTCACCTGCGGCCCTGCGCATCGCCATCGATACCCGGCCGGCGCAATTGCGTGTGCTCAAGTGCCGGGGCGGGCTGGCCCGTTCGGCACCGATCGCTTTTTCCCCACAGACAGGGCATTGAGGTTGCGATGCGCTGGGTGTGTATTCTTTTCCCGCAATTGGCGCTGGACGCCGCGCTGCGTCAGCGTCCCGATCCCGAACAGCCCCTGGCTTTGTTGAGCGGCCCGGCCCAGCGCCGGGTGTTGCAAGCGGTGAACGCGCCGGCACGGGCCCTGGGCTTGCGTCCCGGCCAGACCATGACCGCCGCCCAGGCCTTGAGCAAAGGCTTTGCCACCGCCGAATACGACGCGGCGCAGATCGAACACTGGCAACAGTTCCTGGCAGCCTGGGCCTACCGTTTCAGTTCCCAGGTCAGCGTGCATTATCCGCGTACGCTGCTGTTCGAGATCGAGTCGAGCCTGGGCCTGTTCGGGCCCTGGCCGGTGTTCGAGGCGCGCCTGCGGGCCGAGCTGACCGAGCTGGGCTTTCGGCATCGCATCGTTGCAGCGCCCAATCCGGTGGCGGCGCGGGTGTTGGCCAATGCCTATGACGCTTTGGTGGTGCCCGACGCCGAGACCCTGCAACAGTACCTGGGGCACATGCCCGTGGAGCGGATCGGCCTGGAACCCGACGTCGCCACGGCGTTGTCGCGCATGGGCCTGCGCCGCCTGAGCCAGGTCCAGGCTTTGCCCCGCCATACCCTGGCACGGCGCTTCGAAGCCCAGGTGCTCAAGCACCTCGACGCGTTGACCGGCAGTCGCAGCCTGGCGCTGTCGTTCTATTTGCCGCCGGACCGTTTCGATGTGCGCATCGAACTCAACTACGACGTCCAGTCCCACCAGGCGTTGCTGTTCCCGTTGCGCCGGTTGACCGGTGATCTGTCGGCCTTCCTGTGCGGTCGCGACAGCGGCGTGCAGCGCTTTGACCTGCATTTGGAGCATGCCGGGTTACCGGACACGCTGATCAAGGTCGGCCTGCTCAGCGCCGAACGGGATCCGTCGATGCTCTTCGAACTGGCCCGTGGCCGCTTGGAGCAGGTGCAGGTCGCGGCACCGGTGCGCGGCTTTCGCTTGTGTGCCGAAGACTTGCCAAGTTTCGTGCCTCAGCGCTTGGAGCTGTTCGATGAGCGTCCGCAACAGACCTTGCCCTGGGAGCAACTGCGCGAGCGCTTGCGGGCGCGACTGGGGGATGACGCGGTGCAGGGCCTGGGGTTTCGCGACGATCATCGGCCGGAGTGCGCCTGGCAGATGACCCCCCAGCCCCCGCCCCAGGCCTGTCCGGTGCGCGCCGGCGTGCAGCGTCCCGGCTGGCTGCTCGGTGAGCCCCAAGCGTTGCCGGAAGGCCACACGCGTATCCTCATGGGGCCGGAGCGCATCGAGACCGGTTGGTGGGACGGCGCCGACGTGCGCCGCGATTACTACCTGATCGAAACCCGCACCGGGCAACGCGGCTGGGCCTATCGACCGGTGGGCGAAGGCGGGCCGCTGTGGCTGCAGGGCTGGTTCGCATGAGCGTCGACTATGCCGAGCTGCATTGCCTGTCGAACTTCAGCTTCCAACGTGGCGCCTCCAGCGCCCTGGAGTTGTGCCGGCGAGCCAAGGAGCAGGGTTATCAGGCCCTGGCAATCACCGACGAATGCACCCTGGCCGGAATCGTCCGGGCCTGGCAGGCGGCCAAGGAACTGGAGCTGCAACTGATCGTCGGCAGCGAGATCCAGGTCGAAAACGGTCCGAAACTGGTGTTGCTGGTGGAGAATCTGGAGGGCTATCAAGCTTTGTGCCGGCTGATCACCCGCGCCCGGCGACGCAGCGAGAAAGGTCGCTATCGCATCGTGCGCGAGGACTTCGCTGAGCCCTTGCCGGGATTGCTGGTGTTGTGGGTAGCCGAGGGCAAAGACGCCGAGGAGCACGGGCGGTGGCTCCAATCGATTTTTGCCGAATGCCTGTGGCTGACAGTCCAGTTGCACTGCGGGCAGGACGACCGTCGTCGGTTGGCAGACTCACTGGTGCTGGCCGAGCGCTTGGGTCTTCCAGCCGTGGCCAGTGGCGATGTGCACATGCACGTGCGTGGTCGTCGTGCCTTGCAAGACACCATGACCGCCATCCGCCACCACGTCACAGTGGCCGAGGCCGGCCAGCGCCTGCACCCCAACGGTGAGCGCCACTTGCGCAGCCGCAAGGATCTGGCCGATCTCTACCCGCGGGCCTTGCTCGACGAAACCCTGAACATCGCCCGGCGTTGTACCTTTGACCTCGGCCAACTGCGCTATCAATACCCCCGTGAACTGGTGCCCGAGGGACATGATCCGGCGTCCTGGCTGCGGGTACTGACCGAGCGTGGCATGCGTGAACGCTGGGCGGACTGTGTGGAAGAGAAGGTCCGGCGGCAAATCAACGATGAATTGGAGCTGATCGCCGAACTGGGCTACGACAGTTATTTCCTCACCGTGCAGGACGTCGTCAACTTCGCCCGCAGCCGAAAAATCCTTTGTCAGGGACGTGGTTCGGCGGCGAACTCGGCGGTGTGTTACGCCTTGGGCATCACCGAAATCGATCCGAGTCGTACCAACCTGCTGTTCGAGCGATTCCTGTCCCGGGAGCGCAACGAGCCGCCGGACATCGACGTCGATTTCGAACACGAGCGTCGCGAGGAAGTGCTGCAGTACGTGTTCCAGCGCTACGGTCGCCATCGTGCGGCCTTGACGGCGGTGGTCAGCAGTTATCACGGCGCCGGGGCGGTGCGCGATGTCGCCAAGGCCCTGGGCCTGCCGCCGGATCAGGTCAACGCCCTGGCCGATTGCTGTGGCCGCTGGAGTGACGAGGCGCCGCCGGTGGAGCGCTTGCGTGAAGGCGGCTTCGACCCGGACAGCCCGGTGTTGCGCCGGGTATTGAGCCTGACCCAGCAACTGATCGGCTTCCCACGGCACTTGTCCCAGCACCCTGGCGGTTTCGTGATTTCCGAACAACCCCTGGACACCCTGGTGCCGGTGGAAAACGCCGCCATGGCCGAGCGCACCATCATCCAGTGGGACAAGGACGACCTGGATGCGGTGGGCTTGCTCAAGGTGGACATCCTGGCCCTGGGCATGCTCAGTGCGATTCGCCGGTGTTTCGATTTGATCGAGCGCTACCGGGGCGAGCGCTATGCCCTGGCGTCGTTGCCCAAGGAGGATCGGGCGACCTACGAAATGATCAGTCGCGCCGACACCATCGGTGTGTTCCAGATCGAATCCCGGGCGCAGATGTCGATGTTGCCTCGTTTGAGACCCAAGACCTTCTACGATTTGGTCATCGAAGTGGCGATCGTGCGGCCCGGGCCGATCCAGGGTGGGATGGTGCACCCGTACCTGCGACGCAGAAACAAAGAAGAGGCGGTGACTTATCCCTCTGAAGCGCTGGAAAAAGTGCTCGAGCGCACCTTGGGTGTGCCCTTGTTTCAAGAGCAGGTCATGCAGATCGCTATCGTCGCGGCCGATTACACCCCCGGCGAAGCCGACCAGTTGCGGCGCTCCATGGCCGCCTGGAAGCGTCACGGCGGCTTGGAACCCCACCGGGAGCGTCTGGCCGCCGGGATGAAGAAAAACGGCTACACCGCTGAATTCGCTGCGCAGATTTTCGAACAGATCAAGGGCTTCGGCAATTACGGTTTCCCCGAATCCCACGCCGCCAGTTTTGCCTTGCTGACCTACGCCAGCAGCTGGCTCAAGTGCCACGAACCGGCAGCGTTCGCCTGTGCCCTGATCAACAGTTGGCCCATGGGTTTTTATAGCCCGGACCAGATTCTCCAGGACGCCCGCAGGCATCAATTGCAGATCCGTCCGGTGGACGTGCGCGCCAGCGACTGGGATTGCAGCCTCGAACTTCTGGAAGGCCGCCAACCTGCGATCCGCATGGGCCTGCGTCTGGTCAAGGGCTTTCGCGAAGAGGATGCCCGGCGTATCGAAGCGGCCCGCCGGCAGCGGGTTTTCAGTGATGTGGCCGACTTGGGCGAGCGCGCGCAACTCGATGCCCGGGCCCAGGCGCAACTGGCCGATGCCGGGGCCTTGCAGGGGTTGGCCGGTGATCGCCACCGTGCCCGTTGGGAAGTGGCCGGGGTGCAGAAACAACTGGGTTTGTTCGCCGGTCTGCCCAGCCAGGAAGAACCGCCCATAGACCTGCCAAGGCCCACGGTGGGAGAAAACCTGTTCGCCGATTACGCCACGCTCGGCACGACATTGGGGCCCCATCCGTTGGCCTTGCTGCGTCCCGAACTGCGCGCCCGCCGTTGCCGCAGTTCACGGGAACTGCAGGAGGTGGAACATGGCCGCAACGTCAGCGTCGCCGGGCTGGTCACTGGCCGCCAACGCCCGGGCACGGCCAGCGGTGTGACGTTTGTCACCCTGGAGGATGAATTCGGCAACCTCAACGTGGTGGTCTGGCGCGACCTGGCCGAACGCCAACGCAAAACCCTGGTGGGCGCGCAATTGCTCAGGGTCGACGGGCGCTGGGAAAGCGTCGGCGAGGTCCGCCACCTGATCGCCGGGCGCTTGAGTGACTTGAGCGAATTGCTGGCGGGTATCAATGTTCGCAGTCGTGATTTCCACTAACTCTGGTAGCCATACCGCAACCCCTCGCCACAAATAAATCCTCATCACAGACAAATCCCTTGGCAACAGAATAAGGGCCCCAGTCCTGACAAGTTGTCGTCATGGCCCCCCCATGAAACCAAACGCTAACGCAACGCTCGAAGCTCTGAGCGCAAGGCACTCGTGGTATACCAGTTCCCTGCAAGCATTTTTGAGGTTCAGAGTCGACCCATGCAGTTCTTATCCCAGAATCACGGCTGTCCCGGTTGGGGCGGTGAGATGGCCGGGCGTATCCGGGCGTTTGATTGGAGCCAGACCGAACTGGGCGCTATCGAGCACTGGTCCGCCAGTTTGCGCAACGCTGTCCAGATGCTGCTGGCTTCACCCCTGCCGATGGTCATGCTGTGGGGGCGCCAGGGCTTCATGATCTACAACGATGCTTATGCCGAGTTCGCTGGCGGTCGTCATCCGTACCTGCTGGGGTGTGCAGTGGAGTTGGGCTGGCCGGAAGTGGCCGAGTTCAATCGCCATGTCCTGGACGTCTGCCTGGCCGGTGGCACCTTGTCCTATCGCAGCAAGGAGTTGGTGCTGCTACGCAACGGCAAGCCCGAAGATGTCTGGATGGACCTCTATTACAGCCCGGTGCCTGGTGAAGACCAATCCCCAGCGGGTGTGTTGGCGGTGGTGGTGGAGACCACCGAGCATGTGTTGACCGAGCGGGCCCGGCAAGCAGCCGAGCGCAGTTACCGCGCCGTCAATGAGCGTATCCAGCTGGCCCTCTCGGCCGGGCCCTTGCTGGGATCGTTTGTCTGGGATATCCAGGCCGACACACTGTCCGGCGATGAGCGTTTCGCCCGGACCTTCAATTACCCGCCAGACGCTCCACTGGACGCACTGCCGATCGAGATCGCCCGCCAGAGCATCCATCCGGATGACCTGGAGGAGGTGAACCAGCGGGTCGAACTGACCTTGCGTACGGGCACCCCCTACAGCGCTGAATATCGGGTGCGTCGCCTGGGCGGGGATTACCTTTGGGTACAGGCCAGCGGACGGTGTGAGTTCGATGCGTTGGGCAAACCCCTGCGTTTCCCGGGGGTACTGATTGACATCAACGAACGCAAGACCGCCGAAGCATCGCTGCTCAAATTCACCCGCGACCTGGAACAGCGCGTTGCCGACGAGGTGCAAGCACGGCTGACGGCCGAAGAGCAGTTGCGCCAGTCGCAGAAACTCGAGGCCATCGGTGGTCTCACCGGCGGTGTGGCCCATGACTTCAACAACCTGCTGCAAGTAATTTCCGGCAACCTGCACTTGCTGGCCCGCCACGAGCGGGACAATGCCAACGTGCAACGGCGGGTCAGTGCCTCCCTTGAAGCCGTGGAGCGTGGCGCCAAGTTGTCATCGCAACTGCTGGCCTTTGCCCGCCGCCAGCCGCTGTCACCGGCGGTCTACAACCCACGGCGCATCTACGACGGCTTGGGCGAATTGCTGCAACGGGCCCTGGGTGAAACCATCCAGATCGAAATGACTTTGCCCGATGAACCCTGGTGCATCCATGTTGATCGCAATCAATTGGAAAACGCCCTGTTGAACCTGGCGATCAATGCTCGTGATGCCATGGGCGGCGAGGGCACCATCGGCCTGATTGGCGAGAATATCGTGCTCGATGAGTCGTCCTGTGTCGGCAAGGGCATCCTGGCGGGCGACTATGTGCGATTGTCAGTGATCGATCGCGGCGCAGGCATGCCGCCCGATGTCCTGAATCAGGTATTCGAGCCGTTTTTCACCACCAAGACTGACGGCCAGGGCACTGGGCTGGGGCTGAGCATGGTGTTCGGGTTCGTCAAGCAGAGCGGCGGCCATATCGAGATTTCCAGCAGCCTGGGGGAGGGCACGCGGGCGCAGATGTATTTCCCCCGCAGTCTCCAGCCAGAAGCCGGTGAAGAGACGCAACACGACCCGCTCCAGCTGGGTGGGCACGAGACTATTCTAGTGGTGGAGGACAACGAAGAGGTGCGCAGTGCCTCGGTGGAGTTGCTCGAGCAGTCCGGTTACCGGACCCTCACCGCCGCCAATGGCGACGAGGCCATGAAACTGCTACTGGAGGGCGCCTTGGTGGATCTGATCTTTACCGATGTGGTCATGCCCGGGTTGATCAAGAGCTCCGACCTGGCCGCCTGGGCCAAGGTGCAGTCTCCACCGGTACCGGTGCTGTTTACCTCGGGCCACACCCGGGACATCATCTCCCGCAACCACCAATTGAGCCCCGACACCCATTTGCTGAGCAAACCCTACGGCCCGGACGCGCTGACCCGGATGGTGAGAACCGTGCTGGGGCGTTGAGCGCGTCAGCGTAAACAAATGGAACCGAAGCCGTTGCGTCACCTTCGAATGACAAGACCGGTCATCCATCCGGCCCTGCCATGAACGAGGTGCCTATGAACGACGATCCTGCAAACACCCAGCAACAAGGCCAGACACAAGACCCGACCCCACGCAACGATCCGGCCATCGATCCCCAGGTACCGACCACTTCGGCCGGCACCCAGCCCGTCAGCCCCGCCGGTACGGACCAGGCCCAGAGCGCCGACAGTGAGGTCGATCAGAAGCATCATCATCAAGACAATGACAATACCTTCAGCCCCGGCTTCAAGCCTGATCCGGACCGGCCAAAATCCGATGACAGCACTGACGCTGATATCGACACAGACGGTGGCTAGCCGTTAACCGAATCGTGGAAACATTGAGTACGCCCCGTCCAGATCGATGAGGCCCCTGGGCGGATGGGGATGGAGCAATTTTTCTGCGGCGCCTCAGCGCTTGCCTTTCCAGCGATCCAGGGCAATCAGTACCAGCGACACCCCCACGAATCCCAGCAGCACCATCACCGCGTTGATGAACACCCGTGGATAACCCAGTGTGTCCACTTCGATAAAGGGATAGGGGTAGGAGCCGACAAAGTGACCACGCACCAGGGCATAGATGAAATAGGCCAGTGGATAGATCAGCCATGGCCAGACATCCCGCCATTGCAAGGTGCCCTTGGGCACGCAGAACCACCAATAGATCACAAACAGTATGGGCATCACGTCATGCAGCAATTCATCCGCCACCCATTGCAGACCCTGGGGGTTCCAGATATTGCGCAACAACAGGTTGTACGCCAGCCCGACCAGCACAATGGCAGCGGCTACACCGCCCTGGACTGTGGGTTTGAGAAAGAACCGCCGCAGCGCCGAATCTCCTGAGGTGGCCGCGCAGGTCAGCACCACGGCCACCAGGATATTGGTCAGCACCGTAAAGTAACTGAAGAAGATGTCGACTCCGCCCAGCAGGCTCTTGTCGCCCTGCCAGCGCGAAGTCAGGATCAGGTAGAGCTGGAGGATCAATGCGAACCATCCCAGCAGTGCGGCGATTTTCACCGCAATCCCACCAGCGCTTTGCGTTAACACCTGTTCATCGCTCATGACTTGGCTCCTGCTGCGCGGCGCCTGCGACTGCAAAGCCCAAGCGGTTGGCGCTTAAGCAGGAGCGTCTGTTGAGCAAGACCCTAGGAGAGCGCGGTACAAGATTCTACTGTCAGAAATGACAGTGCCGACGAGCGGTCGACGTGCCGCTTGCCGCTACGTGACGAACCCGAAAACAGGCGACTCGAGAGTGCTGGCGCTTCGGCGGATGCGGGTGACTGGAGGTGTTGTTAAACCTTGAACAAGGCCATCTTCAGGGAGACGGCCTTATTCGGTACTTCAGGATTACTTGCTTGGGTGAGCCGCCTGAAGTTTCTTGGCCGCTTCCAAGTGATGCTCCAGGTCCGGCAGCATCTTCTGGGCGAACGCCTTCAGTTCGGTATTGCCAGCTTTTTTATCGTCGGTGACGGTACCGGCTTCTTTCTTGAACAGGGCAATGGTTTCTTCGTGAGCCTTGACCTGGTTGTTGGCATAGGCTGCATCGAAGGACTCGTCCCGCAGGTCGAGGATTTTTTCCTTGGCCTTCTTCATCAGCGTGGTGTCGTCTGGCACTTCGATGTCGTGTTTTTTCGCCAGCGCTTTCAACTCTTCATTGGCCTTGGTGTGATCGGTGATCATCTTATTGGCGAACTCTTTGATGTCCGCCGAAGCGCTTTTTTCCAGGGCCAGTTTGCTGGTTTCGATTTCCGCGATGCCACCGGCTGCCGCGTTGTCGACGAAGTCGTTGGAAGTCGCGGCCCAGGCCACGCCCATGCTGGTGCTCAGAACAACTGCCAGGCCGAGTTGACGCAAGGTAAATCCGTCCATTGATAAGTCTCCACACAGGTTGAAAGAGCGATTCGTTTCGTCTCTGTTCAATGGAGAGCGGCGCGCCGGCAAAGGTTTGATTGGAAGATATCCCGTTACGACGAACGGTCACCGCTGGTCGGATTGGCGGTCGACAGAACCCCGTCAACGAGGCCATTCTGATAATCGACGAGCGCCGTAAAGGCGTCTGCCACCGACCCACTGAAGGAGGTGTTCCATGCCGGTGTCCCACGATTTGTGCCAGGATCTCAACTGCACAAAAGACCATATCCAGCAAAAGCGCAGCGAGGATCCACGGCTCGATTCGTTACTTCAAAAATATTCCCAACTTGATGCCGAGGTGGTCGACGCCGAAAAACCATCATCGGCGGCGCTGTCCGACGATGCCCTGGAGACACTCAAGAAGAAACGCTTGCTGATCAAAGATGAGATCGCGGAGAAATTGAGGTAGCCGTCAGGCTGGCCTGCTTGTGAGGGGCCCTTCATGACGGGCCCTGGACTATGGCGATGCCGATGATTCTGTGGCGTGGGCGCAAGCGCCCTCGCCACAATGAGTTTTACAACACCATTCGAACATCCATCAGGTCAGCGGATCCCAGCGCTGGGACCAGTCGCTGCCGGCCTTGACGATCTCGCGCAGCACTTCGAACGCCTGCTGCAGCGCCGCTGAATCGCGGTCCCGGGAATAGACCAGGTAGGTCGGATAATTGAACTCCGGTGCCTTGGGCACTCGCTCCAGAATGCCGCTGTCCAGGTAACTCTGCACGACACGAGTGCGGAAGTAGCCGCTGCCGCCATTCTCCAGGATGTACTGCAAGGCCAGGGGGCCGAGGTTGAAGGTCACGGCGGCCTTGGCCTTTTCCGGTAGCGCGGTGTCGTGCTGGCGCCGGAAGTCGGCGCTCCAGTCGATGTACACGTAGGGTTCGGGACGGGTGGCCAGGCGCACCAGGATGAGCTTTTCTTCCAACAGCTGTTCTACTTGCAGGCGCGGCCAATATTCGGGCTGGTACACCACCGCCGCATCCAGCAGGCCCAGTTCCAGCTGTTGCAGCAGCTTTTCACCGTCGCGGATGTCCATGCGCAGGGCATGGCCGGGGATCTTCTGGCGCAGCTCGCCGGCCCAGGCGAGCATCAAGGGGTTGCACAGGCTGACCTCGCCACCGAGGTGCAAAACATTGCGGTAGCCCTCAGGTAACGGCAGGTCTCGGCGGGCCGCTTCCCAGGTTTGCACAAGTTGATTGGCGTAGATCACAAAGGCTTCGCCATCGGCGGTCAACCGCGCACCGGCGCGGTTGCGCACGAACAGCGCGCAGCCGAGCTGGCTTTCAAGCTTCTGCACCCGCGCGGTAATCGCTGTCTGGGTGACGTGCAGCTTGTCGGCCGCGGCGGCGAGGCTGCCGTGGCGGACGATTTCCAGGAAGGTGCGAGCGAGGTCGATGTCCATGGTCAGGCCGATGCGGGGGAAGCGGGCATTGTAAGAGCTGCCAGGCCTCCCCGATACCGGGAATCATGGAATGGCTTGCGCTTCAGCCACTCGCGCCCAAGGGGCGATCAGGCGCTCGGGTGTGCGGCAGGCCTTGTGCTTGAGCACAAAGCTGCGGCACTTCTGGGCGAAGCCATGGCGATTGTCCACCATATCGCGGCGCATCTGCGCCAGTTCGCCGTCGCGACACGCCTGGATCGCCGGCAGGCTGCGTTCGGCCTTGCGAACCCGAAGGGTTTCATAGGCTGGATCGAGCAGCGCGCTGTTGGCCCGTTGCAACAGCCATAGGCCGAACTCGTCAGGACAACGTGGCCCGATCTCCTGGACCATGCCGTAGCGCAACGCCTGCAGGGCGCTGATGGGCAGGCAGTCTTGGGTGAGTTTCCACGCCTGGTCCGGGCCGACCGCCCGGGGCAGGCTGTAGGTCCAGTACTCGGAGCCATACAGGCCCATGGTTGCGTAATGGGGGTTGAGCACGATGTCACTGCGCGCCAGCACGATATCGGCCGCCAGGGCCAGCATGACCCCGCCAGCCCCGGCGTTGCCCGTCAGGCCACTGACCACCAGTTGCCGGGCGCTGAACAACTCAAGACAGACGTCATCGATGGCCTGGATGTTGGCCCAGGCTTCCAGGCCGGGATCGGTGGCGGCCTGGATCACGTTCAGGTGCACGCCGTTGGAAAAGCTGCCGCGTCCACCGCGAATCAACAGCACCTGGGTGTCCCGGGACTTGGCCCAGCGCAGCGCCTGCACCAGACGCTGGCATTGCTCGGTGCTCATCGCGCCGTTATAGAATTCGAACGTCAGTTCCCCCACATGGCCGCATTCGCGGTAGCGAATGGGCTGATAGGCCTCATCGCTGAACGGATGCCGGGCCAGGGAGCTGTCGAGCACCGGCACTCCGTTGAGTCGCTGTGAGAGCACATGGCGTGCCGGTTGCTTGAAGGTCTGTTCGCCGGATTGCGGCTTGTGGCGCAGGGCGCCGATCCACAGGCTTGCATCACCGGTCGCGACTAACACCGCATCGTCACGCACGGCCAGCAATTCGCCGGGCAGGCCGCGGCGTACATCTGGATGGGCGTCGTACAGGTAAAACTGGCCACCGGCCAGGCTTGCGAGCACACCGGGCTGGCCGTCGGCGGCGTCGATGCAGCGCTTGATGAAACTCGTGCTGTCGTGCCAGCTGAAGGTGCGATCGTCTTGGGTCATGTTCGGTTGCAGGCGCCCGATCACCTCATGACGGCTGTAATCCAGCGGCACCGGGACGAAGCCGGCACGGAATTTTTCCACCACTTCGCGAATGCAGCGGATGGCCGCGTCGCTGACCGGGCCGTTATACAGCTCCGATTTGCGCAGGCCTTCGGGCAGGTTGAACTCGCAGGTGGCCCACACGGGCCCGGCGTCCATTTCCTCCACCGCCTGCAACGCCGTGACGCCCCAGCGTTCGGGTTGTCGAGTGATGGCCCAGTCCAGGGCACTGGCCCCGCGATCGCCGACGATCCCCGGATGAATGATCACCACCGGACGCCGAGGATTGCGCCACAGTTGCTCAGGCACGCGGTCCTTGAGAAATGGGCAGATCACCAGGTCAGCGTTGCTCTCTTCGATTTGCTGGCAGACCGTGGCTGGGTCGGTGAACAACACCACGCTGGGGCGATAACCGGCCTCGCGCAGGTCCAGCCAGGCGCGTTGGGTCAGGCCATTGAACGCGGTCGATAGCAGAATGATCTTCAGTGCGGGCATGAAAGTCTCTTCCTTGAGATGAGCGGGCGCAGGCTCCCGATGAGCCGTCCCTGGCTTTGATGGAGGCGCTAAGTTAGCGGTTGTGGGGCAAGCGGCTACTGACGAGGGTCAAGGTTGTGTGTGCAGGGCGAAATCCCTGGAGGGCAGAAACACGAATCCCGCCACGGGGGCGGGATTCGTTTGCAGCCAGAAGGCTGGCGAAGAGCGCGAGCGCTGTCTCAGCCAGGGAACAGCTCGGACAGTTTCATGGCCAGCATCATGTCGCCTTCGGCGCGCAGCTTGCCGCCCATGAACGCTTGCATGCCGTCGGTGCTGCCGTCGACGATGCCTTGCAGGGTCTCGCCGTCCATCACCAGGGTCACCTGTGCGTCCGGGTTTTCACCTTCCAGCAGTTCGCAGGTCTTGTCCTTGACGATCAGCGAGAAGTTCTTGGTATCGTCGATGCGGAAACCGAATACCAGGTCCAGGCCGGCAGCGGCGTCTGGGTTGAACTTGGCTTTCATGGCTTGTACGGCGTCGGCTACGGAGGTCATGGTTTCGATCCTTATTTGGGTGATACAGCAAGGGTCTACAGTAATCCGGACTCAGCGAAAGGTGATGAGGTCCGGGGCCTTCAGCAGTTGCAAGTGGGCATGACTGTTGAAGGAAGCCAGGGCCACCTCGCGGCCCCTGAATTTCAGGTGGTTGAGCGAGGTGTTGACGATTTGCCAGTTCAGTTCGAAGGCCTGTCGGGCCGGTATTCGGGTGATCAGGTGGAGCAGGGCGGTGATGGTGCCGCCGGAGGTGAACACGGCGATTTTCTGGGTGTTGTCGGCTTGTTCCAGGATGCGCTGCAGGCCGGCCTGGACCCGCTCGACAAAACCCAGCCAGCTTTCCAGCCCGGGTGGGTCGTACTGGCCGCTGAGCCAGCGCTCGACGATCAGTGCGAAGATGCGTTGGAACTCGGCGCGGTTCTGCGCGGCGTTGCGCAGGATCTCCAGGGCTTCGGGTTCCTGGGGGAGCATGTCTGGCAGCAGGGCGCGGATCACCGCATCGGCATCGAACTCGTTGAACGCAGAGTCGATTTCCAGCCCGGGGACCGGCAGCCCGGCAGCGGACATCTGGCCTAGCGCGCCGTTGGCGGTATCCTGTTGGCGACGCAGGTCGCCCGAGAGGCAGCGATCGAACACGACACCGAGCTCCGCCAGGTGGCTGCCGAGCACTTGCGCCTGGCGCACCCCATTGGGCGAAAGGACATCGTAGTCGTCCGCACCAAAGGAGGCCTGGCCATGTCGAATCAGATAGATGCTGCCCACGTCCGCGTCATCCCGGTACGTTGAAGGTTTGGCGAGGTTATGAGGAAGGCGGTGAGCTGTCAATGAAAAAACATACGCTTGTTTGAAATGCCCGTTACAGCCTGTGGCGAGGGCGCTTGCCGCCGCTGAGTGTGCTGTGGGCATTGCAAGGCGCGCCAAGGTAACCGCAGGTTTCATGGCTGGCCGCGAGGCAGGCGCATGGGTATGCTGGGAGCGTTAAGTGCCGGCGTTTGCGCGGCGTTTTTGAATTGACTAGGAGCCATTGTGGAGTTCTTCATCGAATACGCCAGTTTTCTGGCCAAGACCGTGACGCTGGTGATCGCCATTCTGGTGGTGCTGGCCAGTTTTGCTGCGCTGCGCAGCAAGGGGCGGCGCAAGGCGGCCGGCCAGTTACAGGTGAGCAAACTCAACGATTTCTACAAAGGCCTGCGCGAGCGCCTGGAGCAGACACTGCTGGACAAGGACCAGCTCAAGGCCCTGCGCAAGACAGAAGGCAAGGCTGAAAAGGCCGAGAAGAAGCAGAAGGGCAAGCCGGCGACCAAGCCGCGAGTGTTCGTGCTGGATTTCGACGGCGACATCAAGGCTTCGGCCACCGAAAGCCTGCGTCATGAAATCACTGCCCTGCTGACCCTGGCGACGCCGAAGGATGAAGTGGTGCTGCGCCTGGAAAGCGGCGGCGGCATGGTCCATAGCTACGGCCTGGCTTCGTCGCAACTGGCACGGATCCGCCAGGCCGGCGTGCCGTTGACTGTATGCATCGACAAGGTCGCGGCCAGCGGCGGCTACATGATGGCGTGCATTGGCGAGAAGATCATCAGCGCACCGTTCGCCATTCTTGGCTCCATCGGTGTCGTCGCACAGTTGCCCAACGTCAATCGCCTGCTGAAGAAGCACGACATCGATTTCGAAGTGCTGACGGCGGGTGAATACAAACGCACCTTGACGGTATTTGGCGAAAACACCGAGAAGGGCCGGGAGAAATTCCAGGAAGACCTGGATATCACCCATGAGTTGTTCAAGAACTTCGTCTCCAATTACCGTCCGCAACTGGCCATCGATGAAGTGGCGACCGGTGAAGTCTGGCTAGGTGTCGCGGCACTGGGCAAGGGGCTGGTGGACGAACTGAAAACCAGCGACGAATACCTTGCCGAACGAGCCAAAGGCGCCGAGCTGTATCACCTGCACTACGCCGAACGCAAAAGCCTGCAGGAACGCATCGGCATGGCGGCCAGTGGTTCGGTGGACCGCGTCTTGCTGAGTTGGTGGAGCCGCCTGACCCAGCAGCGGTTCTGGTAACGGCTAACCCCTCTGTGGGAGCGAGCCTGCTCCCACAAGGGAATTGGACATGTACATGGATTCTGTGACCATCGGAGATCCCCTGTGGGAGCGAGCTTGCTCGCGATGACGGCGCCACATCCACATTGATGCCAGCTGCCCCCCATCGCGAGCAAGCTCGCTCCCACATTGGTTTCGAAGTGGTTGCGGGATTTCGACATAATTCATGCCCCAATAAAAAAGCCCTGAACCGGTACAACCCGGGTCAGGGCTTTTTTCATGTCTCAGGTTTCAGCGACGACGAAACAGCGGCAGCGGCTCGTCGGTGGCAGCCTGGTAAGTCACCGAAAAGTCCTTGAGGCTTTCGAGGGCTTCATAGGGGTCTTTGTCGGCCCGCAAGGCAAAGGCGTCGAAACCACAGCGGCGCATGTAGAACAGCTGGTCGCGCAGCACATCGCCAATTGCCCGCAATTCACCCTTGAAACCGTAGCGATCACGCAACAGGCGAGCGTTGGAATAGCTGCGCCCGTCGGTAAAGGCCGGGAAGTTCAGGGCTATGACCTGCAACTGGTTGGCGTCATCACCAATCTCTTCCGCTTCTTCGTCGGCGTCCAGCCACACACCCAGGCCACCGTCGCGGGCCTTGAGCGCGTGAGCATGGTCGCGCCACAAGGCCAGGGGCACGATCAGGTCGTCGCAGTTGGAGATGCCATCGAAGGTCGCGTCCTTGGGCAACAGGTGCCAGGTTTCGTCGATGACCTCGTTGTTCTTAATGATTCGCTGCATAGACGCGTTCCTTGAAGAGGTCGATGCCAATACGTTGATAAGTGTCGATGAAGCGCTCGTCTTCGGTACGTTGTTCGATGTACACGTCGATCAGCTTCTCGATCACGTCAGGCATGTCGTCCTGGGCAAAGGACGGGCCGAGGATCTTGCCCAGGCTGGCGTCACGGCTACCGCTGCCGCCCAGGGAGACCTGGTAGAACTCTTCGCCTTTCTTGTCCACGCCCAGGATGCCGATGTGGCCAACGTGGTGGTGACCACAGGCGTTCATGCAACCGGAAATGTTCAGGTCCAGCTCGCCGATGTCGAACAAGTAGTCCAGGTCGTCGAAACGACGCTGGATCGATTCGGCGATAGGGATCGACTTGGCGTTGGCCAGGGAGCAGAAATCGCCGCCTGGGCAGCAGATCATGTCGGTCAACAGGCCGATGTTCGGGGTAGCGAAACCTTGTTCGCGCAATTCGCCCCACAAGGTGAACAACTGGCTCTGTTCAACGTCCGCCAGGATGATGTTCTGTTCGTGGGAAGTGCGCAGCTGACCGAAACTGTAGCGCTCGGCCAAGTCGGCCACGGCATCCAGTTGCTTGTCGGTGATGTCGCCCGGGGCGACGCCGGTCGGCTTCAGGGACAGGGTCACTGCGACATAGCCTGGCTTCTTGTGGGCCAGGGTATTGCGGGTGCGCCAGCGGGCGAAGCCTGGATGCTCTTTGTCGAGCGCCGCCAGTTCGGCGTCCTGATTGCTCAGGGCCTTGTAGGCGGGGTCGACGAAGTGCTTGGCCACACGATGGACTTCGGCTTCGGTCAGGGTGGTCTGGCCGCCGCGCAGGTGAGCCATTTCGGCCTCGACCTTCTCGGCGAACACTTCAGGCGTAAGGGCCTTGACCAGGATCTTGATCCGCGCCTTGTACTTGTTGTCACGACGGCCATAGCGGTTGTACACCCGCAGGATGGCGTCGAGGTAACTCAGCAGGTCCTGCCAGGGCAAGAACTCATTGATGAACGCGCCGACCACCGGCGTACGGCCGAGGCCGCCACCCACCAGCACACGGAAGCCCAGCTCGCCGGCGGCGTTGTAGACCGTCTCCAGGCCGATGTCATGGACTTCGATGGCGGCACGGTCCGAGGTCGAGCCATTGATGGCGATCTTGAACTTGCGCGGCAGGTAGGCGAATTCCGGGTGGAAAGTGGTCCACTGGCGGACGATCTCGCACCATGGTCGTGGGTCGATCAGCTCATCGGCCGCGACCCCGGCAAATTGATCGGTGGTGACGTTGCGCAGGCAGTTGCCGCTGGTCTGGATCGCGTGCATCTGCACGGTGGCCAGTTCAGCCAGGATCTCAGGCACATCTTCCAGGGCCGGCCAGTTGTACTGGACGTTCTGCCGGGTACTGATGTGGGCGTAGCCCTTGTCATAGTCGCGGGCAATCTGGGCCAGCTTGCGCACCTGGCGCGAAGTCAGTTGGCCATAAGGCACGGCCACGCGCAGCATCGGGGCGAAGCGCTGGATATACAGGCCATTCTGCAAGCGCAGAGGGCGGAATTCTTCTTCGCTCAGCTCGCCTGCCAGATAGCGTCGGGTCTGATCACGGAACTGCTTTACGCGGTCCTCGATGATCCGCTGATCGTACTCGTCATATACGTACATATAAGTCTCGTTCTCAGGCTTGGGCCGACTCAGAAACAGCTGCGTGTTGGCTCGCTGAAATCGGATTCTGCCTCGGCAATTCTGCGCGCACGGCCGCGCACTCCTAGAGGAGCCGGTGCAAGATACCTGTTTTGAGTTATGCGCAAAAGTGATGTTTGAGTATATGTAAAGAACCAAAACGACTAATGAGATTGATTATTGCCTAACCCACATTTGTCGTGCGGGCAATCATCGTCTTAACTGTGGTCGAGTCCCGATGCAATCACCTACAAAACCGACAAGAGGCGATGCAATGAGCAATCCGACCAAAGCAAGGAAAAGCGACAGTACTGTTGATGCCTGGGCCATTTTGTTCCTGATTATTCTGGTGGTGGGCACCGCAGTGTTCTGGGTCAGTCATCAATAACGTCGAGCCGCCGCAGGCCACATGAAGCTCTCGAGTTCATGTGCCCGTTCGCCACCCGGGTCGTTATACTGGGTGGCGTATTATTTGGGGCGGGCGGGATGTCGAAGTTTATCTGCAGGCTACTGGCGTGGTTATGCCTGTCATTCTGGGCACAGGCCCAGGCCGCTCATACGGTTTCCTCTTCGACCGGCGCTTTGGCTGCCAGGTCGGCTGCTCCTTCGGTGGTATTTCTCAACCCGGGGTATTCCACGGAGCCTTTCTGGGTCAGCTATACCGAGTTCATGCAAGCGGCGGCAAGCGAGCTGGGCCTGCGGCTGCGTGTGGAATATGCCGAGCGCGATCCCCAGCTCATGATCCGCCTGGCGCGCGAGGCGGTTACGGCGACTGATCGTCCGGACTATCTGGTGTTGGTCAATGAGCAGTATGTCGCCCCGCGAATCCTGCAATTGGCGCAGGGCAGTGGGATCAAGCTATTCCTGGTGAACAACACGTTGACCAGCGATCAGAGTCACCTGCTGACCGAGAACGGTGCCCTGCCTTCCGAGCTGCTCGGTAGCCTGGTGCCCAACGATGAGCGCAGTGGCTACCTGATGCTCAAGGAACTGTTGCGTCAACACGGGCCGCTGGCACCTGGGCAGACCCTTGATTTGCTGGCATTTTCCGGGAAAAAGCTCACCCCTTCGGCGCAGCTGCGTGAGAAAGGCCTGCTTCGGGCACTGGCCGAGTATCCGCAAGTGCGTCTGCGCCAGTTGGTCTATGGCGAATGGAATCGTGAACGGGCTTATGAGCAGGCGAGCCAATTGGTCAAACGCTATCCGCAGACCGCGCTGGTCTGGTCCGCCAATGATGAAATGGCCCTGGGTGCCATACGAGCGTTCGAGGAAGCAGGGCGCCAGCCAGGCAAGGATGTATTGTTCAGTGCAATGAACAGCTCCAGGCCGGCGCTTGAGGCACGTATCGACGGGCGCTTGAGCGTTCTGTTCACTGGGCATTTCAGCCTGGGCGGCTGGGCCATGGTCATGCTCCATGATCATGCCCAGGGCGTCGACCTCGCGCGTCATGGCGGCTACAACCAGCAGCTCGATCTGATGCAGTCGCTCGACCCGGCCCAGGCTCGCGCCTGGTTGAAAATGGATCCCGCCAAGGACTATCGCTTGGGCTTCAAGCGCTTCAGCCTGGTGTCCCACCCGGATGGCGAGCGTTATGCCTTCTCGCTCGATGGGCTGGGGCGTCGCTAGCCTCAGTCCGGATTGCAGGCAAGCTGTCCATAATGATCTGTGGGTACTGAGTGTTCACACACCCGCAAAGTACAACACCAAATTAACGATCCCATACAACGTCAACCCGAAAATCACCGTAAACAGGATGCCGAGGATCACGAAGTGACTCGGCTTGCCGTGGGTAAAGTCCCGGGCGCGGTTTTTTCCGCTTTGCACGCCAAAGGCCGCCGCTCCCACGCTGTGCAGCATTTGCCAGAGGGTTGGCGCCTTATTTTCGGTTGGTTCGTCCATGATGCTCTCCATACACAAGGTCATGTGTGGAGAGCATAGTCAATCGCGCCGAACTTAGCTGTCGTATCCCAGGTTCGGCGACAGCCAGCGCTCCGTCACGCTCAGGTCCTGGCCCTTGCGGGCGGTGTAGCTCTGGACCTGATCCTTGTCGATCTTGCCCACGGCAAAGTACTGCGCCTGGGGATGGGCGAAGTACCAACCGCTGACCGCCGCCGCCGGGAACATGGCGTAGTGTTCGGTCAGGAATACGCCGCTGCGTCCGGCCTTCAGTTCGCTGGCTTCGGGGTCGAGCAGGCGGAACAGGGTGGCTTTCTCGGTATGGTCCGGGCAGGCCGGGTAGCCGGGGGCAGGGCGGATGCCGGTGTATTGCTCCTTGATCAAGGCGTCGTTGTCCAGGCTTTCGTCCTGGGCGTAGCCCCAATACTCTTTGCGTACCTGCTGGTGTAGCCACTCGGCGCAGGCTTCGGCCAGGCGGTCGGCCAGAGCCTTGACCATGATCGAGTTGTAGTCGTCGCCAGCCTCTTGGTAAGCCTTGGCGACTTCTTCGGCACCGATGCCGGCGGTGGTGATGAAACCGCCGACGTAGTCGGTCACGCCGCTGTCTTTGGGGGCAACGAAGTCGGCCAGGGAGAAGTTCGGCTTGCCGTCGGTCTTGATGATCTGCTGGCGCAGGTGATGCAGGCGGGCCAGCGGCTTGCCGTCGTCGCCGTAGACTTCCAGGTCGTCGTCATGCACCTGGTTGGCCGGCCAGAAGCCAAACACGGCGCGGGCGCTGATGAGTTTCTCGTCGATCAGCTTGCGCAACATCGCCCGGGCATCGGCGTACAGCGCGGTGGCCGCTTCGCCGACCACTTCGTCGGTGAGGATGCGCGGGAACTTGCCGGCCAGGTCCCAGGAAATGAAGAACGGCGTCCAGTCGATGTATTCGGCCAGGACGTTGAGGTCAATGTTGTCCAGCACCTTGGCGCCGGTAAAGGTCGGCTTGACCGGCTGGTAGCTGCTCCAGTCGAACTGCGGCTTCTTGGCCACGGCGGCGGGGTAGCTCAGGCGCTCGGTGCGGGCACTGCGGTTGGCGGTGCGTTCGCGCACGTCCATGTATTCCAGGCGGGTCTTCTCGACGAACGCCGGCTTGAGTTCCTTGGACAGCAACTGCGTGGCCACGCCCACGGCGCGGGAGGCGTCGGTGACGTAGATCACCGCGTCGTTGCTGTATTTGGGCTCGATCTTCACCGCCGTGTGGGCCTTGGAGGTCGTCGCGCCGCCGATCATCAGTGGCAGGTGGAAGTCCTGGCGCTGCATCTCGCGCGCCACATGCACCATCTCATCCAGGGATGGGGTGATCAGGCCGGACAGGCCGATGATGTCGCACTTCTGCTCCTTGGCCACCTGCAGGATTTTCTCCGCCGGGACCATCACGCCCAGGTCGACAATGTCATAGCCGTTGCAACCGAGCACCACGCCGACGATATTCTTGCCGATGTCATGGACGTCGCCCTTGACCGTGGCCATGAGGATCTTTCCTTTGGCCTCTGGCTTGTCGCCTTTCTCCGCCTCGATGAACGGAATCAGGTGGGCCACGGCCTGTTTCATCACCCGGGCGGATTTCACCACCTGGGGCAGGAACATTTTGCCGGCGCCGAACAGGTCGCCGACGATGTTCATGCCGGCCATCAGCGGGCCTTCGATGACCTCGATCGGACGGGCGAAGGACTGGCGCGACTCTTCGGTGTCTTCGACGATGTGCGTGGTGATGCCCTTGACCAGTGCATGTTCCAGGCGCTTGTTCACTTCCCAACCGCGCCATTCCTCGGTTTCCGCTTCCTTGACGCTGCCGTCGCCCTTGTACTTGTCGGCGATGGCGAGGAGGGCGTCGGTGCCTTCGGGGGTGCGGTTGAGGATCACGTCCTCCACGGCATCGCGCAGCTCCACCGGGATCTGGTCGTAGATCTCCAGTTGGCCGGCGTTGACGATGCCCATGGTCAGGCCCGCGCGGATCGCATAGAGCAGGAACACCGAGTGGATCGCTTCGCGCACCGGGTTGTTGCCGCGGAACGAGAACGACACGTTGGACACGCCGCCGGAAGTCAGCGCGTACGGCAGTTCGTCGCGGATGTAGGCGCAGGCGTTGATGAAGTCCACGGCATAGTTGTTGTGCTCTTCGATACCGGTGGCGACGGCGAAGATGTTCGGGTCGAAGATGATGTCTTCCGGTGGGAAGCCGACTTCATTGACCAGGATGTCGTAGGAGCGCTTGCAGATTTCCTTCTTGCGCGCCTCGGTGTCGGCCTGGCCGGCTTCGTCGAAGGCCATCACCACCACGGCGGCGCCGTAGCGCTTGCACAGTTTGGCGTGGTGGATGAACTGCTCGACGCCTTCCTTCATGCTGATGGAGTTGACGATGCCCTTGCCCTGGATGCACTTGAGGCCGGCTTCGATCACTTCCCATTTCGACGAGTCGATCATGATCGGTACGCGGGAGATGTCCGGTTCGCCGGCGATCAGATTGAGGAAGGTCACCATGGCCTTCTTCGAGTCGAGCATGCCCTCGTCCATGTTGATGTCGATCACCTGCGCGCCGGCCTCGACCTGTTGCAGGGCCACTTCCAGGGCTTCGGTGTAGTTGTCCTCGCGGATCAGCCGGGCGAACTTGGCGGAACCGGTGATGTTGGTCCGCTCGCCGACGTTGACGAACAACGAGCTGCGATCGATGGTGAACGGTTCCAGGCCCGACAGGCGGCACGCCCGGGGGATCTCTGGAATCTGCCGCGGTGCGTAGCCGGCCACGGCCTTGGCGATGGCTTCGATGTGCGCCGGGGTGGTGCCGCAGCAGCCGCCGACGATGTTCAGGAAGCCGCTCTGGGCGAACTCCTCGATGACTTTGGCGGTCTGGGCGGGCAATTCGTCGTATTCACCGAACTCGTTGGGCAGGCCGGCGTTCGGGTGGGCCGAGACGTGGGTGCTGGCCTTGTTCGACAGCTCTTCCAGGTACGGGCGCAATTCGCTGGCGCCCAGGGCGCAGTTCAAGCCCACGGAGATTGGCTTGGCGTGGGCCACGGAGTTCCAGAAGGCTTCGGTGGTCTGCCCGGACAGGGTACGGCCGGACGCATCGGTGATGGTGCCGGAGATCATGATCGGCAGTTCGACGCCCAGCTCTTCGTAAACCCCTTGTACGGCGAAAATCGCCGCCTTGGCGTTCAGTGTGTCGAAAATGGTTTCGATCAGGATCAGGTCGGCACCGCCTTCGATCAGGCCCTTGGTGGCCTCGGTGTAGTTCTCCACCAGTTCGTCGAAGGTCACATTGCGGTAACCGGGGTTGTTCACGTCCGGCGACAGTGAGCAGGTGCGGCTGGTCGGGCCGAGCACGCCGGCGACGAAGCGCGGCTTGTCCGGGGTCTCCAGGGTCTTGGCGTCGGCCACTTTACGGGCCAGGCGCGCGCCTTCCAGGTTCAGCTCGTAGGCCAGGCCCTGCATGCCGTAGTCGGCCTGGGACACTTGGGTGGCGTTGAAGGTGTTGGTTTCCAGGATGTCGGCGCCGGCATCCAGGTAGGCTTTTTCGATGGCGCCGATCACGTCGGGACGGCTCAAGACCAGCAAGTCGTTGTTGCCCTTGACGTCGCTCGGCCAGTCGGCGAAACGCTTGCCCCGGTAGTCCTGCTCCTCGAGCTTGTAGCTCTGGATCATCGTGCCCATGCCACCGTCAAGGATCAGGATGCGTTCCTTGAGAGCTTGCTGGAGAAGATAGAGGCGAGCGCTGCGATCGGACATAGGACTACCTGGGGAAAAAGACCATTACGAAGGCCGGAATGATAACAAACCTGTGTGGGATTTGAGCGTGGGTGGCTTTTGCATGAATATCGCTCATGTTTGCAAGGCGATGCTGGCCCGGTAGAATCGCCGGACTATCTCTTAGGGACCCGAGACATGCCGTACCGCGTCTTATTCGGCAGTCTGTTGCTGTCGTTGTCTTTTAGCGCAGCCGCCGGGAATCCCATTCCGGCGATCTCCTACACCCGCGACATCCAGCCGATCTTCACGGAAAAGTGCGTGGCCTGTCATGCCTGCTACGACTCCGCCTGCCAATTGAACCTGGGCAGTGCTGAGGGCGCGACCCGCGGCGCGAGCAAGTTGTCGGTATACGACGGCGAACGCCACCAGGCTGCTGCCCCGACCCGCTTGTTCTATGACGCTTCTGGCCCGCAGGCCTGGCAGCGCAAGGGTTTCTATTCCGTGCTCGATGCCCAGGGTAGCCAGGCCGCACTGATGGCGCGGATGCTTGAACTGGGGCATCGCACGCCGCTGCAGCCTAACGCCAAGCTGCCGGAAGACATCGTGCTCGGGCTCAACCGGGATAACAGTTGCCCGATGCCCGGGCAATTCGACGAATATGCTGCTGCGCATCCCAAGGAAGGCATGCCCCTGGCCGTTACCGGCCTGACTGACCAGCAATACCAGACGTTGCAGCGCTGGCTGGCGGCCGGCGCGCCCATCGATCAGCAAGCCCTGGCCCCGAGTGCCGCCGAAGCTTTGCAGGTGGTGCAGTGGGAGAGTCTGCTCAACGCCCCCGGTGCCCGGGAAAGCCTGGTGGGCCGCTGGTTGTTCGAGCACTGGTTTCTGGCGCACATCTATTTCAAGGATGGCGAGCCGGGGCATTTCTTCCAATGGGTGCGTTCGCGCACGCCCACCGGTCAGCCGATCGACCTGATCAACACCCGTCGCCCGAACGACGATCCCGGCACCCGTGTGTATTACCGGCTCTGGCCGGTGCAAGGGGTGATCGTGCACAAGACCCATATCACCTATGGCTTGAGCGCGGCGAAGATGGCGCGGATCAAAAGCCTGTTCTACAGCGGTAAATGGCAAGTCACCGCGTTGCCGGGCTATGGGCCGGAGCGGCGAGCCAACCCGTTTTCCACCTTCGAGGCGATCCCGGCCCAGGCCCGCTATCAGTTCATGCTCGATAACGCCGAGTATTTCGTGCGCACGTTCATCCGTGGCCCGGTGTGCCGCGGTCAGATCGCCACGGACGTGATCCGCGACAACTTCTGGGCGCTGTTCCAGGCCCCCGAGCATGACCTGTACATCACCGACCCGAACTACCGCGGCCAGGCCACGCCGCTGCTGGCGATGCCGGGGCAGAACGACGACGTGGGCAGTGTCGTCAGCCTGTGGCTCGACTATCGTGACAAGCGCAACGAGTACGAAGCCTTGCGTCGCGACGTCTACGCCGATGCGCCAGCGCCGAGCTGGTCGACGCTGTGGGCCGGGAATGACAACGCGTTGCTGAGCATTTTCCGCCACTTCGACAGTGCTTCGGTCAACAAAGGCCTGATCGGCGAAGTACCGCAGACGATGTGGCTGTTCGACTTCCCGTTGTTGGAACGCACCTACTATCAGTTGGCGGTGAACTTCGATGTGTTCGGCAACGTGTCCCACCAGGCCCAGACCCGGCTGTACTTCGACCTGATCCGCAACGGCGCGGAGCAGAATTTCCTGCGCCTGATGCCGGCCGATTCCCGCGAGGGCTATCTCGACGACTGGTACCAGTCCGGTGGCAAGTTCAAGATGTGGCTCGATTACGAGGCCATCGACGACGACAAGCCGACCGCGCTCAAGCTGGATGAACGTGACCCCAAGCGTGATTTTGCCGAGCAATTGCTGGCCCGCTATGGCGATCTGAATGCGCGGCCCGATCCGATCAATCGTTGCGCCGGTGCCTATTGCTCGCGGCCGAACATCGACCCGGCCCTGCAGAACGCCGAACAGGCCCTCAGTCGCCTGGTGTCGCGGCCGGCGGCGGGGCTCAGGGTGATCGACCAGTTGCCGGAAGCGACCATGCTGCGCATCGAAACCGCCGGCGGTCGGCGTGAGGTCTACAGCCTGTTGCGCAACCGTGCCCACAGCAACGTCGCGTTTCTGTTGGGTGAAGCGCTGCGTTACCAGCCGGGGCTGGATACGTTGACGGTGTATCCGGGGGTGATGAGCAGCTACCCGAACTTCATCTTCAACATCCCCGCCGGCCAGGTGTCGGCGTTTGTCGATGCCATGGAGAACGCCCAGGACGCCGCGGCGTTCGAGCGGATCGTCGAGCGTTGGGGGATTCGTCGCAGCCACCCGCAGTTCTGGGACTACTTCCATGATCTGGACCGTTATATCCAGGAAACGGAGCCTCTGGAGGCCGGTGTGCTGGACATGAATCGCTACCAGAACCTCTGATCGGGAGCCCCGGCGACGGAACCCGTCGCCGTTGGCTGCTTTCCCGACAAAAATACTGGGACTTTGTCCGGCGCGTTGATTGGCGTAAACTGCCGGCAAGCCTGCGAGGAGTTCCCATGACCGCTATTACGATTACCGATGCCGCCCACGATTACCTGGCTGACCTGCTCTCCAAGCAGAACACCCCGGGTATCGGGATCCGCATCTTCATCACCCAGCCCGGCACCCAGTACGCTGAAACTTGCATTGCCTACTGCAAGCCGGGGGAAGAGAAAGCCGAAGACACTGCGTTGGGGCTCAAGAGCTTCACCGCCTACATCGACTCGTTCAGCGAAGCGTTCCTGGACGATGCGGTGGTCGATTACGCCACCGACCGTATGGGCGGCCAGTTGACCATCAAGGCGCCGAACGCCAAGGTGCCGATGGTCAATGCCGACAGCCCGGTCAACGAGCGCATCAATTACTACCTGCAAACCGAAATCAACCCGGGGCTGGCCAGCCACGGCGGCCAGGTTTCGCTGATCGACGTGGTGGAAGACGGCATCGCCGTGCTCCAGTTCGGCGGCGGCTGCCAGGGCTGCGGCCAGGCTGACGTGACCCTGAAGGAAGGTATCGAGCGCACCTTGCTCGAGCGCATTCCGGAACTCAAGGGCGTGCGCGACGTGACCGACCACACGCAGAAAGAAAACGCCTACTACTGATAGGTGTTCGCTGCGGATATAAAAAACGGTGCCCGTGAGCACCGTTTTTTTATGGGCGCAGATCCGACCGCCGCCAATCCCTGTGGGAGCGAGCTTGCTCGCGAAGGCGTCGGCACATTCAACATCGCTGCTGGCTGATCCACCGCTATCGCGAGCAAGCACGCTCCCACAGGGGATCCCGGTTGGCTCTTGCTGAATGAGTCAGGGCCTGTAGAGATGTGCATGCCCGGCGCGGTATAGCGACGATTCGCTGAACACATCGTTACCCAGTACACGTCCCACCAGAATCAGCGCCGTGCGGCGAAAGCCCTTGGCCTGCACCTTCTCGATGATATCAGCCAGCGTCCCCGTCACCCAATCCTGATCCGGCCATGTCGCCCGATGAATCACTGCGATCGGGCAATCGACGCCGTAGTGGGGCAGCAGTTCGCCGACGATTTTTTCCAGATGATTGACCCCCAGGTGAATCGCCATGGTCGCCCCGTGTTGCGCCAGGCTGCTCAGTTCCTCACCAGCGGGCATCGCGGTTTTGTCCGCGTAACGGGTGAGGATCACGCTCTGGGAGATGTCCGGCAGGGTCAGTTCTGCGCCTAGTAAGGCGGCGCAGGCTGAGGTCGCGGTCACACCCGGGATGATCTCGAAAGGGATGCCCAATTCCCGCAGGCAACGAATCTGCTCACCAATGGCGCCGTACAGGCTCGGGTCACCGGAATGCACCCGGGCCACGTCCTGGCCGTTGAGATGAGCGGCCTTGATCAACTCGATGATTTGTTCCAGGTGCAGCTCGGCGCTGTTGACCACTTGTTCGGCACGATGGCCTTCCAGCACGGCGGCCGGTACCAGGGAGCCGGCGTAGATAATCACCGCGCAGCTGCGGATCAGCCGTTGGCCCTTGACGGTGATGAGTTCCGGGTCGCCGGGGCCGGCGCCGATGAAGTAAACGGTCATGACCGGCTCCTGTGAAAGATGGGTGAGCGTCGTCCAGATGAAGATCGCTCATGATCCTGGGCGCGGATTATCGGGATTTACGACGTGCGCGCCAATGCCAACGTGCTCATGGGGCCTTTTTGACGGGGAATCAGCAGCATCGCGGGCGTCGTGCCCATTTGGTCGGCCAGAGCCAGGGCGGCGCTTTCGGCGATGCCGTAGCACCCAGTCCGCTCGAAAGCGATCTCGGAGCGGTGACTGAGCCGCTCCCGATAATCGGCCAACTGCTCGGCGCTGAAGCAAGTCAGCGGCAGCGCCAGTTGTTCGGCCAGTTCCAGCAGGCCCGGTTCGTCACGCTTGAGGTCGATACTGGCCAGGGCTCGCACCTGATCAAGCGCAACACCGTGGGCCAGCAACGCCTGATCGAGCAATGCCCGTAACGTGCTGGCCGGGCAGCCGCGCTGGCAGCCAAGGCCGACCACCAGGATCGGCTCGCGGCTCATGCGTCGTGCTGGGCTTGACCGTCACGGCGAAACAGCCAGGCGCTGATCAGGCCGAGGGCCAGCCAGAACGCGACGTTGGTTACTTGCGAGGCGATCTTGAATTGGCTTTCCAGTGCTTCGGGCGCCAGCATCGAGTGGACTTCCGGCTGCGGTGCGCCGATGACATGGGGCACCAGCAACGTCGCCACCCCCAGCAACTTGAGCAGCCAGTGTTTGCCGAAGGCGATCAGGGCGATGCCCACCGCTGTGGACGCTGCGGTGCCGATCCACCACATCTGCCGCTGGGCCAGATCGGCCGCGGCGGTGCCGGGCAGCTCCGGTGGCAGACCGAGGGTCGGCGCCAGGACGAAGGTGGCATAACCGGCCAGGCCCCAAAGCAGGCCCTGGGAAGTGCGAGTCGGTGCGCGCAAGGTATACAGACCCGCCAGCATCAGGGCGAAACCCACCGCCACCACCAGGTTGCCGCCTGTGGTAGACAGTACGCGCTGCCAGCCGTCTTCCGGCTCCCAGGCTTCGGCATCGTGGGTATGGGCCACGCCGTCGGCGTGTTCATGGACCTCAGCCGCCGGGGCTTTTTCAAAGGTTTCGGCTTGAAGAATCAGCGGCGACACCCAGAAGCTTTGCAGGAGCGTCAGCAGCAGGGCGGCCAGCAAGCCGCTGAAACCAGCGGTCTGCGCGATACGCTTGATCATGTTGTCAGGTCTCAATGGCACGGGAAGGCGGCGCTGTGGCGGGTGTCGTGGGCGGCGTTGTGCACCGCTTCGATGTGGGAGAAACCGGCGAAATAGACCAGGCCGGCACCCAGGATCGAGGCCAGGATCGCGGCGCTCAGGCGTTGGCTCAAGGTGGTGGTGCTGCTGGCGGTGCGGGCGGTGCTGCTGATGGTCGACATGGCGCTTCCCTCTGTTCTTGTTCAGTGGGTTATTCGAGCGCAATGAAACCCCGGGCGAAAACCCGCCAAGGTTCGAACAGCGCCCGCCCACCGCGGGTTTGTTGATGCATGAGTCATGGGCCGGTCTCCGGGCTTGCGAGGGGCCGGGCTTGTGCCTGGCCTGCAAGCGTCACCTTCCCATGTCGACAGACACAGTGGTTCAGACGCTTCGCTCGCTTACCGTTGCGGGGGCAGCACCGGACTGACGTGGCTTTGAAGTAAAGCACACGATTCACCGGTTTCCCGTTTCACCCTGTGAAGGGCACCCGTAACTAGGCGCACAGGAGAGCATGAGCGGGGGCGGGGCGTCAATTGGCATGGGGTTTCCAGATTGACATCGAGTTGAACCCATCGCGAGCAGGCTCGCTCCCACAATGAATCGCGTCGGACACAACAGTTATGTTCAACAAGGATCAACTGTGGGAGCGAGCCTGCTCGCGATGGGGCCTATACATACACCGCTGAACGCTCTGGACATTGACCCGCCCCCACACCCTGCGTAGCCTTGCGCCTTCGAGGTTCTTCGGCATGCGCCGAAGCTAAGAAGGGAACGCGGTCCAAGCCGCGGCTGCCCCCGCAACTGTGAACGGTGCTGTTTCTGCAAGGCCACTGTGCATGCCCTGTTCCATCGGGCGCACGGGAAGGCGCAGCAATTGCCAGTCAATGACTGGCCCGCCGTCAGCCAGGAGACCTGCCTCGACACAGATTCTCACTACAACCGGGCGGGGTGATCCGGTGGCGAAATCTTCCGCGCACGCCTTGCCTGCGGTTGTCGTCCCGTTTGCCCGCCACTTTGCCAAGGGGCATCGGATGAAAACACTGGCCAAACTTCCCGTCACCATCGTCACCGGTTTCCTCGGCTCGGGTAAAACCACCTTGCTGAGGCACATGCTCGACAACGCCCAGGGCCGCCGTATCGCGGTGATCGTCAACGAGTTCGGCGAGTTGGGCATCGACGGCGAGATCCTCAAGCAGTGCTCCATCGGTTGCACCGAAGAAGAAGCCAACGGCCGCGTCTACGAACTGGCCAACGGTTGCCTGTGCTGCACGGTGCAGGAAGAGTTCTTCCCGGTGATGCGCGAGCTGGTGGCCCGGCGCGGCGACCTCGACCATATCCTCATCGAAACCTCCGGCCTGGCCCTGCCCAAGCCGCTGGTCCAGGCTTTCCAATGGCCGGAAATCCGCAGCGCCTGCACTGTCGATGCGGTGATCACCGTGGTCGACAGCCCTGCCGTGGCCGCCGGCACCTTCGCCGCGTTTCCCGACCAGGTCGACGCGCAGCGCAAGCTCGACCCGAACCTGGACCATGAATCGCCGCTGCACGAACTGTTCGCCGACCAGCTGGCCAGCGCCGACCTGGTGATCCTCAACAAAGCCGACCTGATCAGCCCTGAAGACCTGGCCAAAGTCCGCCTGGAAGTGGCCGAAGAGTTGCCACCGGCGGTCAAAGTCATCGAAGCCAGCAGCGGTCGCTTGCCATTGGACGTGCTGATTGGCCTGGGCGCTGGTTCCGAAGAACACATCGACAGCCGCCACAGCCATCACGATCATCACCATGACGGCGACGAAGACGACCATGATCATGACGCCTTCGACTCCATTTCCATCGAATTGCCCCAGGCCGACGAAAGCCTGCTGCTGGACGCACTGACGCAATTGGTGGTCCAGCACAGCGTACTGCGGGTCAAGGGTTTCGCGGCGATCCCGAACAAGCCGATGCGCCTGCTGATCCAAGGCGTTGGCACGCGGTTCGACAAGCATTTCGACCGCCAGTGGGGCGCCGATGAAGCACGGGTCACCCGTTTGGTGCTGATTGGCCAGGCACTCGATGCCGGGCTGCTTGAAGCGCAGTTGCGCGCCGCCCTCAGCGTCTAAGCCATGCACCTGCTCAGGACCCAGCCCGGTGGCTTTGTATCGGACGACAACATTGCCGACCTGGGGCAAACCCCCGCCGAGCTGGTGATCCTGTGCAGCGGCGATTCCAGCCTGGCGCTGCTGGCCGAAGCGGCCAGGCAGTTGCCGGACGACTACCCGCAGTTTCGCCTTGCCAACCCGATGCAGGTGCAGAACCACGCGTCGGTGGACCTGTATTTCGAAGACGTGCTGCGCCACGCCAAAGTCATCCTGTTGTCGCTGCACGGTGGCATCGGCTATTGGCGCTACGGCATCGAGCGTCTGATGGAGCTGGCCGGGCGCGGGGTGAAGCTGATCCTGGTGCCGGGGGACGATCGTCCGGACCCGGAACTCAGCGACCTGAGCAACGTGCCTTTCGAGGACCGCGACCGGCTCTGGCAGTTCTTGCGCCAGGGCGGGCTGGGCAATGCCCTGGACCTGTTTCATAACCTGGGCAGCCAATGGTTCGGTCGCGATTATCCGTGGGGGGAACCGCAAACCCTGCCGCGCACGGCGATCTACCATCCGAAAAAAACCAGCGCCGCCCTCGGCGACTGGCAAGCCGACTGGCAGGCCGATCGACCGGTGGCGGCGGTGCTGTTCTATCGCTCCCACCTGCAAGCGGCAAACACCGCGTTCATCGACGTGTTCTGCCAGCGCCTGCAAGTGGCGGGGCTCAATCCACTGCCGATTGCCGTGGCCAGCCTCAAGGAGCCCGGTTGCCTGGCATTGGTTGAAGATCGGTTGGATGAGGTCGAAGCCGCGGTGATCCTCAATACCACCGGCTTCGCCCAATCCAGCCCCGAAGCGCCGCATCTGCGGCCGTTTCGCCGCAATATCCCGGTGATCCAGGCGATCTGCGCCCAGGACAACGAACCCGGCTGGCGCGCCAGCGAGCAGGGCCTGGGGCCGCGGGACCTGGCGATGCACATTGCCTTGCCAGAACTGGATGGGCGGATCATCAGCCGCCCCATCAGTTTCAAGGACCTGGCTTGGCGCAGCGAGCGCAGCCAGAGCGATGTGGTCTGCTACCGGGCGGTGCCCGAGCGCATGGATTTTGTCGCCGAACTGGCCCGGCGCTGGACCACCCTGGCGCGCCTGCCCAACGCCGAAAAGCGCGTGGCGCTGATCCTTGCCAACTACCCGACCCGGGACGGGCGAATCGGCAACGGTGTCGGCCTGGACACCCCGGCGGCGGCGCTGAACATCCTGCGGGCCATGCAGGCCGAGGGTTATCCGCTGCCGGGCGAACTGCCGGCCAACGGCACTGCGTTGATCCAGCAATTGCTCGGCGGGGTCAGCAACGACCTGGACAGCCTCGACTTGCGCCCCTGTCACCAAAGCCTGGCCCTCGACGCTTATCAGGCCATGTTCGACGCGTTGCCGGAGGCCAATCGCCAAGCGGTGCTTGCGCGCTGGGGGGCACCGGACAAGGACCCGATGTATCGTGACGGTCGCTTGATGGTCGCCGGCCTGCGCCTGGGCATGACCTTCGTCGGTATCCAGCCGGCCCGTGGTTATCAAGTCGATCCGAGTGCGGTCTACCACGACCCGGACCTGGTGCCGCCGCACGGTTACCTGGCGTTTTATTTCTGGTTGCGCCATACCTACGGCGTCCAGGGGGTGATTCACGTCGGCAAGCACGGCAACCTCGAATGGCTGCCGGGCAAGGGCGTCGGGCTCTCGGAGAGTTGCTGGCCCGATGCATTGCTGGGGCCGCTGCCGAACATCTATCCATTCATCGTCAACGACCCGGGTGAGGGCGCCCAGGCCAAGCGTCGGACCCAGGCAGTGATCATCGACCACTTGATGCCACCGCTGACCCGCGCCGAAACCTACGGGCCGCTGCGTAACCTCGAGTTGTTGGCGGACGAATACTACGAGGCGCAGTTGCTCGATCCGCGCCGCGCCCGGGAACTGCAACGGGACATCCTGAACCTGGTGCGTGAGACGCACATCGACCGTGAGCTGCAACTCGATGCCGCGCTCGACAGCGATGCCGACGCAGCGATCTGGCTGCCGCGCCTGGACACCTATCTGTGCGATTTGAAGGAGTCGCAGATTCGCGACGGCCTGCATATTTTTGGTGAGTCGCCCAGTGGACGCCTGCGCATCGACACCTTGCTGGCGTTGTTGCGCATTCCCCGTGGCGACGGCAAGGGCGCGCAGTCGAGCCTGCTGCGGGCGCTGGCCAAGGCGTTCGGGCTGGGTTTCGATCCGCTGGATTGTGCCTTGGCCGAGCCTTGGACTGGCGACTGCCCCGAGGCGTTGCGCCTGGCCAGCGCCGAACCTTGGCGAACCGCCGGTGATACCCGCGAGCGCCTGGAGTGGTTCGCTGCACAGTTGATCGAGCAAGCGCTAAACGGTGAAGTGCCGCAACTCGATGCACCGGGCTGGGAGGTAGTCAACAGTATTATCGCGAGCCTGCGCAGCGTCGTGGCCCCGCGCCTGGACGCCTGCGGTCCGGCGGAAATGCGCGGCCTGCTCGATGCCTTGAGCGGGCGCTTCGTGCCGGCCGGGCCCAGCGGCGCGCCGAGTCGAGGGCGCCTGGATGTGTTACCCACCGGGCGCAATTTCTTCTCCGTGGACGTGCGCAACCTGCCTACCACCACGGCGTGGCGCATCGGTTTCCAATCGGCGAACCTGATTCTTGAGCGGCATTTGCAGGACCATGGCGATCACCTGCGTCAGCTCGGCCTGTCGGTGTGGGGCACTGCCACCATGCGCACCGGTGGCGACGACATCGCCCAGGCCATGGCGTTGATGGGCGTGCGCCCGGTGTGGGCCACCGGCAGCCAACGTGTCGATGACTTCGAGATTCTGCCGTTGAGCCTGCTGGACCGGCCTCGGGTCGATGTCACATTGCGCGTGTCAGGTTTTTTCCGTGACGCCTTCGCCAACCTGATCCGCTTGTTCGATGCAGCGGTGCAGGCCGTCGCCGCCCTCGATGAGCCGGACGACATGAACCCCTTGGCGGCCAAGGTGCGCAGCGAGCGCGAGGCCCTGCTGGCCTCGGGTCTCGAACCTGAGGTTGCGGCCCGCCAGGCCGGTTGGCGGATCTTCGGCGCCAAGCCTGGTGCCTATGGTGCGGGCGTGCAGGGCGCGATTGACGGTCGCTTGTGGCAGAGCCGCGAGGATTTGGCCGAGGTGTACCTGAACTGGGGCGGCTACGCCTACGGCGCCAGTGATGAAGGCAGCATCGCTCGGGATCAATTCTCCCGGCGCTTGAGCCAGGTGCAAGCGGTGTTGCAGAACCAGGACAACCGCGAGCACGACCTGCTCGATTCCAACGATTACTACCAGTTCCAGGGTGGCATGCTGGCAGCCGTGGAGACCCTCAGCGGTGCGGCGGCGGCCAGTTACCATGGCGATCACAGCCAGCCGGACCTGCCGAAGATCCGTACCCTGAAGGAAGAGCTCAACCGTGTCATCCGATCCCGCGCGGCGAATCCGAAGTGGATCGACGGGGTCAAGCGTCACGGCTATAAAGGCGCGTTCGAACTGGCGGCGACGGTGGACAACCTGTTCGCCTTCGACGCCACCACGCGGTTGATCGACGATCACCAGTACGCTTTGCTGGCTGATGCTTACCTGCTCGACCCGGATACCCGGGACTTCGTCCGCCAGCACAACCCCGATGCCCTGCGGGACATGACCGAGCGCATGCTCGAAGCGCAGCAGCGAGGGATGTGGCAGGAGCCGGGCGAGTATCGCCAGGCGCTGGAGAATTTGTTGTTGGACATCGAAGAAGATGGCTGACCTGCCTACTCGGCAGGCGAGACACAACCCCCCGCCACAAGTACTTTGTTCACATTGACGTTACCGACCACCCTTGAGAATTAGATATGACTGACACCCCGCATTTCCCGCTCTCCGCCGTGGTCGGCGCCGATGACTTGAAACTCGCCCTGTGCCTGGCCGCCATCGATCCGAAAATTGGCGGTGTGCTGATCGAAGGTCCGCGGGGCATGGCCAAGTCCACGTTGGCCCGGGGCCTGGCGGATCTGTTGGCCAGTGGTCAGTTCGTCACCTTGCCCCTCGGTGCCACCGAAGAGCGGCTGGTCGGCACCCTCGACCTGGACGCGGCCCTGGGAGAAGGGCGTGCGCAGTTCTCCCCGGGGGTGCTGGCCAAGGCCGACGGCGGCGTGCTGTATGTCGATGAAGTGAACCTGCTGCCCGATCACCTGGTGGACCTGTTGCTCGATGTGGCCGCCAGCGGCACCAACCTGATCGAGCGCGATGGCATTTCCCACCGGCATCCGGCACGCTTTGTGTTGATCGGCACGATGAACCCGGAAGAGGGTGAGTTGCGCCCGCAGTTGCTTGATCGTTTCGGTTTGAACGTGGCTCTCGACGGTCACACCGTTCCGGCTGAGCGCGGGCAGATCATTCGGCGCCGCTTGGATTTCGACAGTGCCCCGGCGGCGTTCTGTGCAGAGTGGGAGGTGGCCCAGCAACAGTTGCGCGAGCGTTGCCAGCAGGCGCGCAACCGCTTGGCCGCGATTGCCCTGGATGATGCGGCGCTGGCGCAGATTACCGAACGCTGTTTTGCCGCCGGGGTCGATGGCTTGCGCGCCGATCTGGTCTGGCTAAGGGCTGCCCGGGCCCATGCGGCCTGGCGCGGCGCCAGTGCGATTGCCGATGAAGACATCGATGCAGTCGCCGAGTTTGCCTTGCGTCACCGTCGACGCGGGCATTCTGCACCGACACCGTCCCAGGCGCCGCAAACGCCTGCCAATGCAACGGCTCAGCCCAACGAAGGCCAGGGCCAGTGGGGTGACTTGCCGGCCCAGGCACTGCCCACGGGGGCCCGACGTGAAGTGCCGAGCTGGCCAAAAAAGCCCTAGGCATTCGCCCCCGTTCACCGGCGGGGGCGAATGCCAGACCCCGTGCCGGACGACTCGACCAGGGCCGCCAGGGCCGTAGCAAAGCGACGGCCAGTGGTGCGGTGAATTGGCCAGGGACCTTGCTCAATGGCCGGCCGCGCCTGTACGAAGACCTGCGCTTTCACGGTCGCCATCGCTCGCCCCATCAATTGTGGCTGGTCATCGTCGATGCCTCGGCCTCGACCCGCCGACATCGAGCCCTCAGCGATGGCAAAGGCCTGCTGGCGCAACTGTTCGACGACGCCTACCGACAGCGCGCCCGCTTGGCCCTGCTGACGGCCAGCGGCACGCTGCCGAACTGGCAGGTGCAAGGGCTCAGGGCCTCCGCCGGCCTGCGGAGCTGGCTCGATGGCCTGGGCGCCGGTGGCGGTACGCCGTTGCTGGCGGCGCTGAACGAGGCTGGGCGCTGGTTAATGGCGCGGCGCAAGCGTTTTCCGGCAGAGCAACAGCGAGTATTGGTGATGACGGATGGGCGAGTGAAAGAAGGGCTGGCACTGCCCTCCATGGATTGCCCGTGCCTGTTGATCGACATCGAGCGCGGTCCGATTCGCCTGGGTCGGGCCCGGCAGTTGGCGGGGCGGTTGGGGGCTGAGTATCGGCATATTGATGAAGGGCTTTCTGGCTGAGATTTACTGGGCTCTATCGGGCTTCATCGCGAGCAAGCTCGCTCCCACATGGGTTGTGTTGTGAACACATAACTGCTTAACACCGAAGCCCCCTGTGGGAGCGAGCTTGCTCGCGATTAGCATCCCCTCGGTCCCGGATCTGCCCCCTTAACCCGGATCACTGCTCTATGCTCAGGCAGTCCCTCACAGGAGTGAACCATGCGCGTACTCGTCACCAACGCCCAGGACGATTTTCGGGTCAAGGCCTATGCCGGCACCAACGGCGTGCTGCTCGCCATGGACCTGGCCGAATCCCGGCGCAAGGGCTTGCTGGGTTTTGCCATCGAGAAGCAGCAGGGCGATAAACCCTGGCTGTTCCTGTTCAACAGCCTGACCTTCCCCGACAAGGCCCACACATTCCCCCAGTTCCACGCCACCCCCAGCGACAAGGCACCGTTGCAGAAATTTCGTTGGGCTGACTACGCCGTCAATCCCGGTGTGACAATGCACTATCGCGTGCACCTGGCCTATGGCAGCCCCGATGCGCCGCAATTGGGCGAATCTCTGGAAGTCACGGTCACCAGTGATGACGGGCAGCCGGCCAATCAGCGGGTCATCTTCAATCGGGCCGTGGCCGCCAGCCAGGCATTCCAGCGCAAGTTTCCCGAAGTGGACGCGTTGATCAGTGCCAACAAAAAACTCTCCATCGATGACTGGCCCGACGCGCCGCGCCGTTGGCTGGAAAATGGCTTGCTGGGGCGCTTGACCGGTTTTATCGACCGGGCCCTGGATGCCAGCTGGGCGCTGGATGTCGCCATCTATGAGTACGAACTGCCAGTGATCGTCGACGCGGTGACTGGCGCTCACGCTCGCGGCGCCCGGGTGAGGGTGCTCTACCACGCCGAGCCGGGAGACGACACCACGGCGCGCAACGAAGCCAGCCTCGAAAAAATGCCGGCGGCCAATAAGCGTGGACGGGTCACCCATAACATTTTCCACGATAAGTTCATCGTACTGAGCAAGGTGGATGGCAGTGGCTCATTGCAACCGCAAGCTGTGCTGTGCGGCAGCACCAACTTCACCGCCAATGGTGTCTACCGCCAGGCCAACGTCGTTCATGTGCTGGATGATTCTCGGGTGAGCACCAGCTACCTGCAGGTGTTCGAGCAAATTTGGGCCGAGCCTCAGGACGTCGATGCCACTCGCCAGTGGCTGACCCGTAACAACGCCATGGCACCGCAAGAGGCGTTGTTCGCCGGGTTCTCGCCGCGAACCGGGGAGGGCGACCTGGCCCGCTTCGTTGACATCATCAATGGCGCACGGAAGGACCTGCTGTTCGTCACTGCCTTTGTGTTGCCCGACCGCATCCTCGACGCCGTGCTCGGCCAGCCCAATGACGACGTGCTGCGCTACGGCCTGCAAAACACCAAGAGCCGCATCACCGGCTTTCACGCCGACCGCACCGCCGAATTCGCCGCCACCGCGCTGCTCAACACCGGTCTGGAAGGCTGGCTCAAGGAAAACATGAAAGGCCAGAAGGGCAACCTGCTGGTGCACACCAAAGCCATCGTCACCGACTTCACCAGCGACACGCCGACGATCATCAGCGGCAGCCACAACCTGAGCGCCGCGGCCAGCAGTGGCAACGACGAGAACTATCTGATCATCCAGGGCGACACCGACCTGGCCGACCGCTATGGCCTGGAACTGCTGCGTTTCTATGAACACTACCGCTTTCGCTACTTCGCGAAAAAACTCGCCCTCAAGCAGGTCAAGCCCCTGGCGGTGGACGACAGTTGGAGCGATGACTATTACCGCGATGGGGATCTGCGGATGTTGTCCAGGGTGAGGTTTTGCGGGCGTTAGGTGCAGCAGTTATCCGGTGATAGCATAGGGCTACCTATCAGCCAGGAAGCTGTCATGAGTCTCTGTCACGGAATGTCCGGTTTACTGCGCATCAGTGTCGCGATCCTGTTGTTGGCCCTGGGTACTTCGGCCGTCGCCGCCAATCAACCGTGTTCCGGACGCAAGGGCGGGATCGCCGGGTGTGATGGCGATACCTTCCTGTGTAACGACGGCTCCATCAGTGCCTCGAAGAAGTCCTGTTCTGCTGTGCTGGGGCTGCGCAATGAGGCTCGACCGCAGTCGTTGCTCAAATCCTCCGACGGTTGCCAATGTGGCACTGGCAATTACTGCGTCGGGCCCCGGGGTGGGGTCTATTGCCTCACGCCTGGCGGTAGTAAGAGCTACAAGCGCAAATAGGCCAGGAACACCACCGAACCATTGTGGGAGCGAGCTTGCTCGCGATGGCGTCAGGTCAGTCAGCATTTTATTGACTGATACACCGCTATCGCGAGCAAGCTCGCTCCCACAGGTTATCCATTTACCATTTCAGAGTGGCTCCGTTTCGGTGCGTCGGGCGCGTTGAGTACTCGACTTGGGGCCCTATTACCCGTTACTCGTGGCCAACGGTAGCAACAGCATTCGCGCGCAGACGCTGCTGTCCGCAGGCCGGTTTTTCCCATCCCCCTGATTTTCTTCACTTTCCATTTTCCTCTCCCATGGCTCTCAAGCCTGTGGCACACTTTCTGCTGTCTATTCCGTTGTTACATACTATGTTCCGGTATAGCGGAATAAACTCACTCTGGAGTGCTTGCCATGCAACGCCGACCTTCCTTGTTCAAAGCGTGTGTTTTTCTCTTCGCGGCCACGACGGCTGCCATGGGTGTCGCCCAGGCGGCCGACAGCAAGCTGGACAGCGTGCTGCAGCGTGGGAAATTGATCGTGGGCACGGGCAGTACCAATGCGCCGTGGCACTTCCAGGGAGCGGATGGCAAGTTGCAGGGTTTTGATATCGACATTGCGCGGATGGTCGCCAAGGGCCTGTTCAATGACCCGGAAAAAGTCGAGTTTGTGGTGCAGTCTTCTGATGCGCGCATTCCCAACTTGCTGACCGACAAGGTCGACATGAGCTGCCAGTTCATCACCGTCACCGCCAGCCGTGCCCAGCAAGTGGCCTTCACCTTGCCGTACTACCGCGAAGGCGTGGGCTTGCTGCTGCCGGCCAACAGCAAGTACAAGGAAATCGAAGACCTCAAGGCCGGTGGCGACGGTGTCACCGTGGCGGTGCTGCAGAATGTCTACGCCGAAGAGTTGGTGCACCAGGCATTGCCCAAGGCCAAGGTCGACCAGTACGACAGCGTCGATTTGATGTATCAGGCGGTGAACTCCGGTCGCGCCGATGCTGCCGCCACCGACCAGTCCTCGGTCAAGTATCTGATGGTGCAGAACCCTGGTCGCTACCGCAGCCCGGCCTACGCCTGGAGCCCGCAAACCTATGCCTGTGCGGTCAAGCGTGGCGATCAGGACTGGCTGAACTTCGTCAACACCACCTTGCATGAAGCCATGACCGGCGTGGAGTTCCCGACATACGCAGCGTCGTTCAAACAGTGGTTCGGCGTCGAGCTGCCATCGCCAGCGATCGGTTTCCCTGTCGAATTCAAATGACCCTGTGAGCCCGGGGCGCCACTTTCGGGCGCCCCGTTGAAGGTACTGTCGACCATGAATTATCAGTTGAACTTTGCCGCCGTCTGGCGCGATTTCGACACCTTGCTGGCGGGGCTTGGCCTGGGGCTGTCCCTGGCGCTGGTGTCGATCGCCATCGGTTGCGTGATCGGCCTGGCGATGGCGTTCGCGCTGCTCAGCAAACACCGGGTCTTGCGGGTGCTGGCATCGGTGTATGTCACGGTGATCCGCAATACGCCGATCCTGGTGCTGATCCTGTTGATCTACTTCGCCTTGCCGAGCCTGGGCATCCGCCTGGACAAGCTGCCGTCGTTCGTCATCACCCTGTCGCTGTACGCCGGGGCGTACCTGACCGAAGTGTTCCGTGGCGGGCTGATGAGCATTCACAAGGGCCAGCGGGAAGCGGGGCTGGCCATCGGCCTGGGTGAGTGGCAGGTGAAAGCCTACGTCACCGTACCGGTGATGCTGCGCAACGTGCTACCAGCCTTGTCGAACAACTTCATCTCGCTGTTCAAGGACACCTCCCTGGCGGCGGCGATTGCCGTGCCGGAGCTGACCTATTACGCCCGCAAGATCAACGTGGAGAGCTACCGGGTGATCGAAACCTGGCTGGTGACCACGGCACTGTATGTCGCGGCCTGTTACCTCATTGCCATGGTGCTGCGGTATTTCGAGCAGCGCCTGGCGATCCGCCGTTAGGAGTGTCCCATGTACGAATCCCCCAGTTGGTTGCATGAGTTGTGGGTCGCCCGGGACACCTTGTGGGCTGGTTTCCTGACCAGTGTGCAGTGTTCGGTGCTGGCGATTTTGTTGGGCACCTTGATCGGCCTGGTCGCCGGGCTGGTGCTGACTTACGGGCGGACCTGGATGCGCGCGCCGTTTCGTTTCTATGTCGACCTGATTCGCGGTACGCCAGTGTTCGTGCTGGTGCTGGCCTGCTTCTACATGGCCCCGGCGCTGGGTTGGCAGATCGGCGCGTTCCAGGCCGGTGTCCTGGGCCTGACGCTGTTTTGTGGTTCCCACGTCGCCGAGATCGTGCGCGGGGCCTTGCAGGCTTTGCCGCGCGGGCAGATGGAGGCGAGCCGGGCCATCGGCCTGACGTTCTTCCAGGCGTTGGGCTACGTGCTGTTGCCCCAGGCCTTGCGGCAGATCTTGCCGACATGGGTCAATTCCTCCACCGAGATCGTCAAGGCCTCGACCCTGCTGTCGGTGATCGGCGTCGCCGAACTGCTGCTCAGCACCCAGCAGATCATCGCCCGGACCTTCATGACCCTGGAGTTTTACCTGTTCGCCGGGTTTCTATTTTTCATCATCAATTACGCCATCGAATTGCTCGGGCGGCACATTGAAAAGCGGGTGGCCTTGCCATGACTGACGTTTCGAATCTCTCCCAAACGGAGCTCTCCAACACCCAGCCGCTGCTGGACATTCGCGGTCTGCGCAAGCAATACGGCCCGCTGGAAGTGCTCAAGGGCGTGGACCTGAGCATGCAGCGCGGCAACGTCGTCACGCTGATCGGCTCCAGCGGCTCGGGCAAGACCACGCTGCTGCGCTGCGTCAATATGCTGGAAGAGTTCCAGGGCGGGCAGATCATGCTCGACGGCGAGTCCATCGGCTATGACGACATCGACGGCAAGCGCGTGCGCCATCCCGAGAAAGTCATCGCCCGGCACCGTGCGATGACCGGCATGGCCTTCCAGCAATTCAACCTGTTTCCCCATTTGACCGCGTTGCAGAACGTCACCCTGGGCCTGCTCAAGGTGAAAAAACTGCCCAAGGACGAAGCGGTGGCGCTGGCCGAGAAATGGCTGGAGCGGGTTGGCCTGCTGGAGCGCCGTGATCATTTTCCCGGTCAGTTGTCCGGCGGCCAGCAGCAGCGCGTGGCCATTGCCCGGGCGATTGCCATGAACCCCAGCCTGATGCTGTTCGATGAAGTGACCTCGGCCCTGGACCCGGAACTGGTGGGCGAAGTGCTCAACGTGATCAAGGGCCTGGCCGAAGACGGCATGACCATGTTGCTGGTGACCCACGAAATGCGTTTTGCCTTCGAGGTGTCGGACAAGATCGTGTTCATGAACCAAGGCCGGATCGAAGAGCAAGGGCCACCCAAGGAACTGTTCGAGCGGCCGCAATCGCCGCGTCTGGCGGAATTTCTCAAGAACACGCGTTTTTAACTTTCTATTCAACAAGGAGATAACCCATGAGCATTACCCGATACGGCACCGGCAGTACCGCAGGCGGCGGTCAGCCCCGGCCCTTCGCCCGCGCCGTGGAGGCTGACGGCTGGCTGCACGTATCCGGCCAGGTGCCGGCGGTGAACGGCGAGATCATCGTCGGCGGGATCGTCGAGCAGACGCACCAGACCATGAAGAACCTGGTCGCCATTCTCGAAGAGGCCGGATACGGCCTGGAGGATGTGGTGCGCTGCGGCGTGTGGCTGGAAGACCCGCGGGATTTCTGGAGTTTCAACAAAGTGTTCGGCGAATACTTCAGCCCGGAACACGCCCCGGCCCGGGCCTGCGTACAGGCCAGCATGATGGTCGATTGCAAGGTCGAGATCGATTGTGTGGCATACAAGAAGAAGTGATCATTGATCGTTCCCACGCTCTGCGTGGGAAGCCGCCATGGACGCTTCGCGTCCGCTGTCGATGTGACGCAGAGCGTCACGGGATGCATTGCCCACGCAGAGCGTGGGAACGATCAGGAATACTGAGATGACCGAAGACACCATCAAGCGCCGGGCCCGGGGATTGGATCGGGCGTTCGATATCCTCGATTTCCTCAAGGAAATCGGCCAACCGCTGCGTCCGAACGACATCGCCAGCGGCATCGGCAGCCCCAAGTCCACGGTCTATGAACTGGTGGCGTCGCTGCTGGAGCGACGCATCCTCGAACCCGTGGGCAAGGACGGTCACGTCTATCTGGGCCGCCAGTTGTACTTTCTCGGGCAGGCGCACCTGCGGCATTTCGACTTGAGCCGCGAGGCCGATCATGCGCTGCAGGAGATCGTCAGCCAGACTCGCGAAACCGCACAGATGTGCCTGCTCAACGGGCGCAAATACACAGTGGCGCTGATGAAGGAGGGTGAGCGGCATTTTCGTATTTCATCGGACATCGGTGAAAACGCGCCAATCCCCTGGACGGCGTCCGGACGCCTGTTGCTGGCGCATTTGAGCGACCAGCAGATCGTCGACCTGATCGACCCTGATGATTTCATCCTGCCGGACGGCGAGCGCCTGCCCCTGGAGCAGTTTCTCAAGGAAATTCGTCAGGCTGGCCTCGATGGTTTTTTTTCCTTCGACAGCGTGGCCGACACCTTCACCCATTGCTTCGCCGCGCCGGTCAAAGACCCCAATGGCGTGGCCATCGCGACCCTGTGCATCGTCGCCCCACGGGCCGACGCCAAGAACAATTACGCCGACTACCGCCGGGTGCTGATCGAAAGCGCCAACAACCTGGCCCGGCGCATCAATGAATAGACAGCCGCGCTGCCTGTGAGGAGTTTGAACATGTCTTCTACCATTCATAACGCTGCCGTGGAGAAGGGTGCTGCCACCGTCGGCGCGCATTTGCTGCGGGACGTCAGCTTGCCGGCGCTGGTGCTGCACCGCGCGGCGCTGGAGCACAACATCCGCTGGATGCAAACGTTCGTCAGTGACAGCGGTGCCGAACTGGCGCCTCACGGCAAGACCAGCATGACCCCGGCGCTGTTTCGCCGCCAGCTCGAGGCTGGCGCCTGGGGCATGACTCTGGCCACTGCCGTGCAGACCCGTGCCGCTTATGCCCACGGCGTGCGCCGGGTACTGATGGCCAATCAACTGGTGGGCGCGCCGAACATGGCGTTGATCGCCGAGTTGTTGGCCGACCCGGCGTTCGAATTTCATTGCATGGTCGATCATCCCGACAACGTGGCTGACCTGGGCGCGTTCTTTGCCACGCGTGGCGTGAAGCTGAACGTGATGATCGAATACGGCGTGGTCGGCGGCCGCTGTGGCTGCCGGAGCGAGGCCGAGGTGCTGGCCCTGGCCGAGGCGATCCGGGCGCAACCGGCGCTGGCATTGACCGGTATCGAAGGCTACGAAGGTGTCATCCACGGTGACCACGCCATCAGCGGCATTCGCGCGTTCGCCGCGTCTCTGGTGCGGTTGGCGGTGCAGTTGCAGGACAGCGGCGCGTTTGCCATCGACAAACCGATCATCACCGCCTCGGGATCGGCCTGGTACGACCTGATCGCTGAATCCTTCGAAGCCCAGAATGCCCACGGGCGTTTCCTCAGCGTGTTGCGTCCCGGCAGTTACGTGGCCCATGACCATGGCATCTACAAGGAGGCGCAGTGCTGTGTGTTGGAGCGACGCAGCGACCTGCATGAAGGCCTGCGCCCGGCCCTGGAAGTCTGGGCCCATGTGCAATCGCTGCCGGAGCCGGGTTTTGCGGTGATCGCCTTGGGCAAGCGCGACGTGGCCTACGACGCCGGATTGCCGGTACCGCTCAAGCGCTACAAGCCCGGTTCAGATGGGGTGGCAGGTGACGACGTGAGCGGTTGCAAGGTGACGGCGGTGATGGACCAGCATGCGTTCATGAGCGTGGCGCCAGGGGTTGCGTTGCGGGTCGGGGACATCATTTCGTTCGGTACTTCCCATCCGTGCCTGACGTTCGACAAGTGGCGGGTGGGGTGTCTGGTGGATGAGCAGTTGCGGGTGGTGGAGAGCATGGAGACTTGTTTCTAAGGCTTGAGACCGAGTCGCGGCTATCGCGAGCAAGCTCGCTCCCACGGGGGATCTTTGGCGAGCGCAGATTGTGTGCTCACAACGGCCCAGATGTGGGAGCGAGCCTGCTCGCGATAGCGGCCTGCCAGACACCACCGAAATATCAGGATCATTCATGAGTACACCCAAACCCCGCATCGCCCTGATCGGCGAGTGCATGATCGAGTTGCAACAACGCGCCGACGGCAGTCTGCAACAAAGCTTCGGCGGTGACACCCTGAACACGGCGGTGTACCTGTCCCGCGCGCTGGGCGACCGGGGCTCGGTTGACTATGTCACCGCCCTGGGCGACGACAGTTTCAGCGATGCCATGTGCGAGCAGTGGGCCGCGGAAAACATCGGCCTGGAACGGGTCCAGCGGTTGCCCGGGCGCTTGCCGGGTTTGTATTGCATCCAGACCGATGCGGCGGGTGAGCGGCGGTTCCTGTACTGGCGCAACGAGGCGGCGGTACGCGATTGCTTTACCACCCCGGCCGCTGGGGCGATTCTTGCCGCATTGGTGGATTACGATGTGCTGTATTTCAGCGGCGTCACCCTGGCGGTGCTCGGCGAGCAGGGGCGGGCCAAGCTGATCGAAACCCTGGTCCAGGCGCGTCGGCGCGGGGCCCAGGTGGTGTTCGACAACAACTACCGGCCAAGGCTCTGGACCTCGGTCGAAGCGGCCCGTGCGGCCTATCGCAGCGTACTGCCCTACGTGGAGTTGGCGCTGTTGACGGTGGACGACGAGCAGGCGCTGTTCGGGTATGCCGACAGCGAGGCGGTGTTCGCCGCGTACGCGCAATTCGGCACCCCGGAGGTGGTGCTCAAGCGCGGCGCCGAGGCCTGTCTGATCCGTTGCGATGGCCAGTCTTATGAAGTGCCTGCCCGCCGGGTCGAGCGGGTGGTGGACACCACGGCGGCGGGGGATTCCTTCAGCGCCGCGTACCTGGCAAGTCGCTTGCTGGGTGGCAGCCCGACGGAGGCCGCCGAGGCTGGGCATCTGCTGGCGAGCCGGGTGATCCAGGTGCCTGGGGCGTTGATGCCCAGATAGAGGAGACACAGAACCTGTGGGAGCGAGCTTGCTCGCGATAGCAGTGTGTCAGTCGACATGGATGCTGGCTGATCCGGCGCTATCGCGAGCAAGCTCGCTCCCACGGGGAAACTGGGTACTCGTCAGTCCCGGTAAAACACCTGCACCAAGTGATAGCCGAACTTGCTCTTGATCGGCCCATGCACCACCCGCAGCGGCTTCTTGAAGATCACCGCATCGATTGCGCCGACCATCTGCCCTGGCCGTACTTCACCCAGGTCGCCGCCGCGTTTGCCGGACGGGCAGGTGGAGTATTTCTTGGCCAGCACATCGAAGGCTTCGCCCTTGGCGATGCGTTGCTTGAGCTGTTCGGCTTCTTCGGCGGTTTTCACCAGGATATGGCGGGCTTGGGCTTTCATTACAGCGCGGACCTGAACGTAACGGGCCGGCGATTATGCCTCAAGTCAGCTGCCATGGTTGATCATCGTCCGAATCTTGTTCGCCAGCAGGTCGAGGGTGAAGGGCTTGGCGACCATATCCATGCCCTGTTCGAGGAAGCCCTGGCGTTCGGCAGCTTTCTGCGCATAACCGGTCATGAACAGCACCTTCAGGTCGGGGCGGTGCTGGCGGGCGATTTCCGCCAGTTGCCGACCATTCATGCCCGGTAGGCCGACATCGGTCACCAGCAAGTCGATGCGCTGGTCTGATTCCAATAGGGGCAGGGCTGTCTTGGCATCCTGGGCCTGCAGGGCGGTATAGCCCAGGGCATCCAGCAGATCGAGGACCAGCATGCGCACCGCCGGTTCGTCTTCCACCAGCAACACGGTCTCCCCGGCGAGCGCTGCCGGTACGTCGACCGTTTCTGGCGCCACGGGCTGTTCGGCGGGCGTGATGTGCAGCCGCGGCAGGTACAACTGCACCCGGGTGCCCTGGCCTGGCACGCTGTCCAGGTTGAGGTGACCACCGGATTGCTGGGCAAACCCGTAGATCATCGACAGCCCCAGGCCGGTGCCCTGGCCGATGGGCTTGGTGGTAAAGAACGGGTCGAAGGCCTTGGCCAGCACGGAGGGGGTCATGCCGCTGCCGTTGTCGCTGACGGCAATCATCACGTAGTCCCCGGCTTTCACTGGCTCCAGGGTGCTGATGTCATTGCCGTCGAGGTAGACGTTGGCGGTTTCGATGGTCAGTTCACCGCCGTCGGGCATGGCGTCCCGGGCGTTGATCACCAGGTTGAGCAAGGCGTTTTCCAACTGGCTGACATCAGTGTTCACCGGCCATAGCTCGTCTGCCAGTTGCAGGCGCAGCAGGATGTGATCGCCGGTGGTACGGCTGAGCAGGTCTTCGAGTGAGTGCACCAGGTCGTTAGGGTCCAGCGGCTTGCGGTCCAACGACTGGCGTCGCGAGAAGGCCAGCAGTCGGTGGGTCAGGGCGGCGGCGCGGTTGGCCGAGGACACCGCCGCCTCGGTGAAACGACCGATCTCGGCGGCACGGCCATTGGCGATGTAGCGTTGCATCAGGTCGAGGCTGCCGAGAATGCCGGTGAGCATGTTGTTGAAGTCGTGGGCGATGCCGCCGGTAAGTTGGCCCACTGCTTCCATTTTCTGGGCATGGCGCAACGCTTCTTCGGCACGTTCGCGCTCGAACATTTCACTTTGCAGACGATGGTTGGCTTCGGCCAGTTGCTGGGTGCGGGCGATGACCCGTTCTTCCAATGTTTCGTTGAGGTTGCGCAAGGCCTCCTCGGTTTTCTTGCGCTCGGTCTCGTCGATCACAAAGATGTAGAAACCGTTCACTGCGCCGTCCGAACCGTGGCGGGGCAGGTAGTTGACCAGTGCATGGCGCTGGCGACCGTCGCGATGGTCCGACTGTACGGTGAAGCTGCACGGCTTGCCCGCCAGGGCGCCGGCGATCTGTTCGGCGCGGCTGGCGTAGGCTTGCTCGCCGAGCACTTCGCGGACGGTCTTGCCGTACAGTTCCTGGGGTGTCAGGCCGTACCAGTCCAGGTAGGCACTGTTGTTCAGTCGGAAACGCTCTTCGCGGTCCACGTAGCTGATGAGAATCGGCATGGCATTGATGATCAGCTGTAGCTCGGTCTGGCTCTGGCGCAGAGCTTGCTCGGTGCGCTTGCGTTCGCTCAGGTCCAGGGCCGCGCCAAGAAAGCGCTTGGGCCGACCGTGGCGATCCTTGTAGCAACGACCGCGCACGAACACCCAGCGCAGCTCACCATCGGGCCGCAGCAAACGGTATTCCTCGGCGTATTCGGTGCCATGGGTGATGCAGTGCTTGATGCTGCGAGCCACCATGGCCCGGTCTTCGGGGTGTACGCCTTCGAGGTAGGCGCTGATGGGCAACTGGCGTGACAGGCTCGGATCGACGCCATGAAGCAGGGCGAAATGTTCATCGGCAATGAAGCGATCTTCGCTGATGTCCCAGTCCCAGGTACCCAACGCATCGGTGGCGGCCAGGGCCAGTTGCAAGCGTTCCTCGCTTTCATGTTGGGCCTTGAGGCTGGCCTCGGAGCGCCGTTCGAACTCCTGGGCCAGCTTTCGCCGTTCGCTGGTTTCAATGGCTGTGATCAGGATACCGGCGACGCTGGCGCTTTCGTCGTGCACGGGGCTGTAGGTCAGGTCCAGCCACAGGTCGCAGAGGCGGCCGGCGAAGGGCAGGCGCCATTGCTGATCGCGGCTGCTGTACGTGCGATCTTGCAACACGCGGTGATAAATCGGTTCGCTGACGGCTTTGAGTTCGGGCCATGCGGTATGGGTCGGCAGACCGAACGCCTGCGGATGCTTATCGCCGGCCAACCGGGCAAAGGCGTCGTTGTAGAAGTGGATCAGTTGCGGGCCCCACAACAAGGCCATCGGCATCGGGCAGTGGAGCATGATGTCCACGGCGGTACGCAGGCTTTGCGGCCAGTCTTGCGCGGTGCCCAGCGGGCTGCGGGTCCAGTCCAGTTGGGTGATCAGGCTCTGTATGTCGCTGCCGGAGGGTATCGCGTTCATGACAGCCCCCCTGGAAGTCGTGTCGGTGCCACGGCGTCTACTATCCTCTGAAGAAGGTAAGCGCGGGTTGATCTGAAGGGTTTCATGCTCGGTTCAGCTTGTTTCAATTGATGTCTCGCGGAAATTTCAGTCCATGGAAATCGATCCATTGTTGCGAATCCTGGCAAGCCAGGATGGCTCCGATCTTTACATGTCCACCGGCGCGCCGCCGTGCGCGCGATTCGAGGGCGTGCTCAAGCCCCTGGGTAACCAGGCATTCAAGGTCGGCGAGATCGCCGGGCTCGCCGAGTCTTTGATGGACGCCGAACAGCGCCTTGAGTTCGATCGGGAGTTGGAAATGAACCTGGCGATCTCCATGGCCGGTGTCGGGCGCTTCCGGGTCAATATCTTCAAGCAGCGCAACGATGTGTCGATGGTGATACGCAACGTCAAGCTGGACATTCCACGTTTCGAAGACCTGAAACTGCCACGGGTGCTGCTCGATACCATCATGCAGAAGCAAGGGCTGATGCTGTTCGTCGGGGCGACAGGGTCAGGCAAGTCGACCTCCCTGGCGGCGCTGATCGATTACCGCAATCGCAACAGCAGCGGCCACATCATCACCATCGAGGACCCGGTGGAGTATATCCATCGGCATAAGAAATCAATCATCAACCAGCGGGAAGTCGGTGTCGACACCCGCAGTTTTCATGCCGCCCTGAAAAACACCCTGCGCCAGGCGCCGGACGTGGTGCTGATCGGCGAAATCCGTGATCGCGAAACCATGGAACATGCCCTGGCCTTCGCCGACACCGGGCATCTGGTGATCTCCACGCTGCATGCCCACAACGCCAACCAGGCCCTGGACCGAGTGATCAATTTTTTCCCGGAAGAGCGCCGGCCACAGTTGCTTAATGACCTGGGCAACAACCTCAAGGCCTTCGTTTCCCAACGCCTGGTGCGCACCCGCACCGGCCAGCGTCGGGCGGCGGTGGAGGTCATGCTGGGCTCGCCCACGGTGGCCGACCTGATCCGCCGCAATGAGCTGGGCGAGCTCAAGGGCATCATGGAAAAATCCGAAGAGTTGGGGATGCAAACTTTCGATCAGGCGTTGTTCAACCTGGTGGTCGAGGGGGCGATCGATGAGGAAGAGGCGCTGAAAAACGCTGATTCAACGAACAACCTGCGCTTGCGGCTGAAGTTGCATGCCGAGACGGGCGCGGTGCCGCCACCTGATCCGGCGGCGGGTGAGTGGGGGTTGGTGGATTAATTGGCTTCAGGCAAACCGCGTTATCGTTCATCGCGAGCAAGCTCGCTCCCACAGGGGATCTGCGGCGATGACAAATTCCGTGTTCACAGCGGGCCCGTGTGGGAGCGAGCTTGCTCGCGATGAGGCCCTAGTGACTGACAAAGCTTTCAAAGTCAGGTAGCGAGCTCCACTCGCCCCCGAAACTGCTCCAGTGCCTCAGGATTAGCCAGGGCATCGGTATTTTTCACCACCTCGCCATGCACCATATTGCGCACTGCCAGTTCGACGACTTTGCCGCTGATAGTCCGGGGAATGTCCGTCACCGCCAGAATTTTCGCCGGCACATGCCGTGGCGTGGTGTTGGTCCGGATGACTTGGCGGATCTGTTGCTCCAAGGCTTCATCCAACATCACCCCGTCCCGCAGGCGTACAAACAGCACCACCCGCACATCGCCTTGCCATTGCTGGCCGATGGCGACGCTGTCCAGCACCTGCTCGACCTTCTCCACCTGCCGATAGATCTCCGCCGTGCCGATGCGCACGCCACCGGGGTTGAGCACGGCGTCGGAGCGTCCGTGAATCAGGAAGCCGCCGTGGGCCAGTTCTTCGGCGTAGTCCCCTTGGGCCCACACCCCGGGAAATTGGCTGAAATAGGACGCACGAAGTTTCTCCTGCTGGGGGTCGTTCCACAAACCGATGGGCATGGCCGGAAAATGCCGGGTGCACACCAGCTCACCTTTCTCGCCGATCACTGCTTGGCCGGCCTCGTTCCAGACCTGCACCGCCATGCCCAGGCTCTTGCCCTGCATCTCGCCCCGACGCACCGGCGACAGCGGGTTGCCGTTGACGAAGCAGGAGACAATGTCGGTGCCGCCGGACATCGAGGCCAGGCAGACGTCGGGCTTGAAGTCGCGGTACACGTAATCGTAGCTATGAGGCGCCAAGGCCGAGCCAGTGGACAGGATGGTCTTCAGGCTACCCAAATCATGGCTCTGCCGAGGCTTCAGGCCCTGGTTCTCCAGGGCCGCCAGGTATTTGGGGCTGGTGCCGAACACGCTGATGCGCTGCTGGTCGATCAGGTCCAGTAACCGTTCGGGGCCGGGATGAAACGGCGAGCCGTCATAGAGCACCACCGCACTGCCCACGGCGAGGGCCGACACCAGCCAGTTCCACATCATCCAGCCGCAGGTGGTGTAGTAGAACAGCCGGTCCTCGGGGCTGAGGTCGACGTGCAGGCCATGTTCCTTGACGTGTTGCAGCAACACGCCGCCGGTGCCGTGGACGATGCACTTCGGCACGCCGGTGGTGCCGCTGGAATAGAGGATGTACAGCGGATGATCGAAGGGCACGCCGATGAAGGCGGGTTCGCCGCCGCTTTGATAAAACGCGTTCCACAATGCGACGTTGGCTTGGGTCTTGAAATCCTCGATGCCTGTATCTGGGCGGGCATAGGGCAGCACGATCAACTGCTGCAACGACGGCAATCGCTCGAGGATTTCATTGACCTTGGCACGCTGGTCGATGACCTTGCCGGCATAGCGATAACCGGCGCAGGTGATCAGTACCTTCGGCTCGATCTGACCGAAGCGGTCGATAACCCCCTGGGTGCCGAAATCCGGCGAAGAGCATGACCAGATCGCCCCCAGGCTGGTGGTGGCGAGCATGCCCACCAGGGTCTGCCAGGTATTGGGCATGCAGGCAGCCACCCGGTCGCCCTGGGTCACGCCAGCAGCTTGCAGGCTTCTTTGCAGGCCGGCGACGTGGGCGGCGAGTTCGGCCCAGGTCAGGTGTTCCTGGTCACCGTTCTCGTCGAGTGCCACCACCGCGACGGCCTCGTCACGGCGGCGCAACAGGTGTTCAGCGAAGTTAAGGGTCGCCCCCGGGAACCAGCGGGCACTGGGCATTTGCGGGCCTTCCACCAAGACATCGGTCGGCGCTTGTTGAAAGCCGATCTCGAAGAAATCGACGATGGCCTGCCAGAAGGCTTCACGCTGGTCGATGCTCCAGGCGTGCAGGGCGGGGTAGTCGTTCAGTTGCAGGTGATGCCGCGCGTTGACGAACTGGCGAAAGGCATTCATGCGCGACTGGGCGATGCGTTCGGGGGAGGGTTGCCAGAGGATGTCGGACATGGGGTGCCTCTTGTTCTTTTGTCGGGCCTGACGATCGTTCCTACGCTCTGCGTGGGAATGCCTCTGGGGACGCTCCGCGTTCCGCTCTTGGGACGCAGAGCGTCCCTGTCTGCATTCCCACGCAGAGCGTGGGAACGATCAGTATCCAGTAGTGAGGGTTACTGAGCCAACCACCCACCATCGATATTCCACGCCGCGCCGCGCACCTGGCTGCCGGCTTCGCTGCACAGGAATAGCACCAGTTCCCCCAGTTGCGGTGGGGTGACGAATTCCAGGGACGGCTGTTTCTCGGCCAGCAGGTCATGCTGCGCCTGTTGTGGATCGACGCCTGCGGCAATGCGGTCGTCGATCTGCTTCTGCACCAGCGGCGTCAGCACCCAGCCGGGGCAGATGGCGTTGCAGGTCACGTTGCTGGTGGCGGTCTCCAGACCGACCACTTTGGTCAGGCCGATCACCCCATGTTTGGCCGCGACATACGCTGCCTTGCCCACCGAACCGACCTGACCGTGTACCGAGGCGACGTTGATGATCCGCCCCCAACCCTTGGCACGCATGCCTGGCAGGCTCAGGCGGGTGGCGTGGAACACCGAGGACAGGTTGATGGCGATGATCGCGTCCCAACGTTCCACCGGAAAATCTTCCACGGCGGCCACGTGCTGGATCCCGGCGTTGTTCACCAGGATGTCCACGCCGCCGAACTCACGCTCGGCGTAGGCGAGCATGTCGGCGATCTGCGCCGGGTCGCTGACGTCGGCTGGATGATGGCCGACCTGGCCGCCGAACTGTTTCACCTCGGCGATCACCGCTGAGGCGTCGCCAAAACCATTGAGGATCAAATTGGCGCCGGCCTTGGCCAGGCTCAGGGCGATGCCCAGGCCGATGCCGCTGGTGGAGCCGGTAACCAGGGCGGTCTTGCCCGAAAGAGTTGTCGTCATAGGAACCTCAAACAATGCCAGTGGCGTAGAACACACCGATCACCACGAAAACCGCGAGGGTCTTGATCAGCGTAATGCAGAAGATGTCTTTGTAGGCTTCGCGGTGGGTCAGCCCGGTCACTGCCAGCAGGGTGATCACCGCGCCGTTGTGGGGCAGGGTGTCCATGCCGCCGCTGGCCATGGCGGCCACCCGGTGCAGCACTTCCAGGGGAATGTTGGCGGCGTGGGCGGCGCTGATGAAGCTTTCGGACATCGCCGCCAGGGCAATGCTCATGCCCCCCGACGCGGAGCCAGTGATGCCCGCCAGCAGCGTGACGGTCACGGCTTCGTTGACCAGAGGGTTGGGAATACTCTTGAGCCAGTCGGCCAGCACCAGGAAGCCCGGCAACGAGGCGATTACCGCACCGAAACCGTATTCCGAGGCAGTGTTCATCGCCGCCAGCAAGGCGCCGCCCACTGCGCTCTTGCTGCCTTCGGCCAATTTGCTGCGAATAGCGCGGAAGCCGAACAGCAGGACCATGATGATGCCCACCAACAGCGCGGCTTGCACGGCCCAGATCGCGGTGAGCTTGGCGATGTCGCTGGTCACCGGTGTTGCCATGCCCGGCAGCGCCAGGCTGTGGGTCTTGCCGTACCACAGGGGAATCCACTGGGTGAACAGCAGGTTCATGATCCCTACCGCCAGCAGCGGCGAGACAGCGATCCACGGGTTCGGCAGCTTGATGTCTTCGGCGGTCTCCGGCTCGTTACGCAGTTCGGTGCCGTAGCCCTCACCCACGCGTTGAGCCTTGTGGCGCTGGCGCTGCAAAAACAGCATGCCGAGGCTGAACACGAAGATCGTACCGATCACGCCCAGCCACGGTGCGGCCCAGGCGGTGGTGTTGAAGAAGGTGCTGGGGATGATGTTCTGGATCTGCGGCGTGCCGGGCAGGGCGTCCATGGTGAACGAGAATGCGCCGAGGGCGATGGTGGCCGGGATCAATCGTTTGGGAATATTGCTCTGGCGGAACATCTCGGCGGCGAACGGGTACACCGCGAACACCACGACGAACAGCGACACACCGCCATAGGTCAGCAAGGCGCACACCAGCACGATCACCAGCATGGCCTGGCGCGTACCCAGCAAGCGAATCGCTGCGGCGACGATGGAGCGCGAGAATCCCGACAACTCGATCAGCTTGCCGAACACCGCACCGAGCAGGAACACCGGGAAATACAGTTTGATGAAGCCGACCATTTTTTCCATGAACACCCCGGTGAACGCAGGGGCGACGGCAGAAGGGTCGGTGAGCAGGACGGCGCCGAGGGCGGCGATGGGGGCAAAGAGGATAACGCTGTAGCCACGGTAGGCGGCGACCATCAGCAGCGCGAGGGCTGCCAAGGCAATGATCACACTCATGGTGTGTCTCCTGGATTGTTATTGTTGTGATGAAGCTGTGGAGGGGCTTTAGCGAGTTTTGTGCCAGTTATTTAACTTGTTGAAATATAAGGAAATTATTTGGTTTTGTAGGAACGATCTGAATACTTTGTCTCTGTTTTGAGACTTTCAGGGGCTGTGCGGGCCTCATCGCGAGCAAGCTCGCTCTCACAGGACGACTGTGTGCGACAGGAGAGTGCGATCCACTGTGGGAGCGAGCTTGCTCGCGATGAGCGTAAAGCGCTCTCAAGCAAGGCTGTCTATATCTTGAGAATTAAGTCTCTTTATTGAGACTCCGCAATTCCCAACGCCACCATTTTCTTGTACAAGGTCGACCTTCCCAGCCCTAACCGTTCGGCTGCCTCGACCACCTTGCCCCCGCATTGCGCGAGGGTGGTTTCGATCAACTGCCGGTCGAATCGCGCCCGGGCCTGGCTGAAAGTTTCGTGCGCCAGCGGCTCCAGGCTTGGGCCAGCCGTGCGGGTGACCGGTGCGAAGGTGCCAATGGCCGCACGGATGTCAGCAGCGGTGAGCAGCAGGTTGTCGCTGAGCAGCGCGGCCCGCTCCAGCACATTGCGCAGTTCGCGGATGTTGCCTGGCCAGGCGTGTTGACTCAGCAGGTCGAGGGCGTCGTGGTTCAGTTCGTGCTGGCTGCGCAGCTCTTCGAGGATCGCCTCGCTCAAGGCCGGCAAGTCGTCCAGGCGTTCGCGCAGTGGCGGCACCTGGATCGGCAACACATTGAGGCGGTAATACAGGTCGGCGCGGAACTCTCCGCGTTTGATCGCGGCCTCCAGATCCATGGATGTGGCGGCGATCACCCGCACATCACTTTGCAGCACCTCGTTGGAGCCCACCGGTTCGTACTCCTTCTCCTGGAGCACGCGCAGCAGTTTGCTTTGCAGCGGCAAGGGCATGTCGCCGATCTCGTCGAGGAACAGCGTACCGCCCTGGGCGATCTGCAGTTTGCCGACTCGGCCCTTGCGGTCGGCCCCGGTAAAAGCCCCTGGCGCGGTGCCGAAGAATTCGGCTTCCAGCAGTGATTCGGGAATCGCCGCGCTGTTGATGCTGACGAACGCCTTGTGCGCGCGTGGCGAAGCGCTGTGGATGGCCTGGGCCAGCAACTCCTTGCCGGTGCCGGTCTCGCCGAGCAGCAGCACCGGTGAATCGGCACTGGCGCTACGCCGGGCACGGCGCTTGACCTCCAGGCCGGCGCTGCTGGTGCCGATGAAATGGGCGAAGTTGTATTTGGTTTGCCGTGCCCGCAGCAGCGAGCGGGTGGAGGCCAGTTCTTCCTGCATGCTCAGGTAGCGCTTGAGCATTGGCGACAGGCTGCGCAACTCGTCGAACAAGGCAAAACCGATGGCGCCGATCACCGCGCCGGCGCTGTCGTGGATCGGCAGGCGCATCACCACCAGCGGTTCCTTGGGCGTGTCCTGCATGTCCAGCAGAATCGGCCGCCCGGTACGCACCACTTCACGCAGCAGGCTGCCGGGGATCACACTCTCGCAGGCCCGGCCGATGGCTTCCTGCGCTGAGTTCAGGCCGAAGCGCCGGGCATAACGTTCGTTCATCCAGACAATGTTCGCATCGCGGTCGACAATCACCGTGCCTTCGCTGGACTGCTCGATGATTTCGAACAACGAACGGATCGCCAGCGTGCGTACGCGCTTGTAGTCCTTGAGGCTTTCGGTGGGGTTCATGGTCGAATCCGAATTGTGTATTGCTTGTCAGGCCGCCATCGCGAGCAAGCTCGCTCCCACATTTGATATTCAGCGCGACGCGGGCCACTGTGGGAGCGAGCTTGCTCGCGATGGGCGCGACACGAAGCTACGTCATGCACGGCATTATGCCCACCCCGTATGCGCCGCCGCCAACAGCTCCTTGGTATAAGGATGTTGAGGCGAATCGAACACGTCATGGCTGGCGCCTTGCTCGATCACTTTACCGTCCTTGATCACGATCATGTCGTGGGCCAGGGCGCGGATCACCGCCAGGTCATGGCTGATGAACAGGTAGGTCAAGTCGTACTTCTCCTGGAGCTGGCGGAGCAGGGCGACTACTTGCTTTTGCACGGTACGGTCCAGGGCCGAGGTCGGCTCGTCCAGCAGGATCAGGGCCGGCTTGAGCACCAGCGCCCGGGCAATGGCGATGCGTTGGCGCTGGCCTCCAGAGAACTCGTGGGGATAGCGATGGCGGGTCAGCGGGTCGAGGCCGACTTCCTTGAGGGCCTGGATCACCCGGGCTTCACACTCTTGCGGGCTGGAAGGCTGATGGACTTCAAGGCCTTCGCTGATGATCTGCTGCACCGACATTCGCGGGCTGAGGCTCCCGAACGGGTCCTGGAACACCACCTGCATCTGCTTGCGCCACGGCCGCAAGGCTTTTTGCGACAGTTGATCGAGGGCTTGGCCCTGGAAGCGAATGCCGCCTTCGGATTCGATCAGCCGCAGGATCGCCTGGCCGAGCGTGGACTTGCCGGAGCCGGATTCACCGACAATGCCCAGGGTCTTGCCGCGCTGGATGGACAGGCTGATGCCGTCCACGGCGTGCAAGTATTCCTTGCGCCGGAACAGGCCGCCACCGAGGGGGAAACTGACGCGCAGGTCCTGCACCTGCAACACCTCTTCCCGCTCATCCCGGGGCAGGGCTTCGCCTTCCGGTTCGGCGTGCAGCAGCTCGCAGCTGTAGGGGTGTTTCGGTGCACTGAAGAGAGTTTCGCAAGGCGCCTGCTCGACGATTTCCCCATCTTTCATCACGCACACCCGTTGCGCGATGCTGCGCACCAGGTTCAGGTCGTGGCTGATCAATAACATAGACATGCCAAGCCGTTTCTGCAGCGACTTGAGCAGCAGCAGAATCTTGCGCTGCACGGTCACGTCCAATGCGGTGGTCGGTTCGTCGGCAATCAACAGTTCCGGCTCGCAGGCCAGAGCCATGGCGATGATGACCCGCTGCCGCTGACCGCCGGACAGTTGATGCGGATAGGCCTTGAGTCGTTCGACAGGGTTCTGGATGCCAACCAGGGCCAGCAGTTCCAGAATGCGCTGGCGCGCGGCTGTGCCCCCCAGGCCCTTGTGCAGCATCAGTGTTTCGCCGATCTGCTTTTCGACGCTGTGCAGCGGGTTCAGCGAAGTCATCGGTTCCTGGAAGATCATCGCGATCCGGTTGCCACGTATCTCCCTCAGGGCCGTGGTATCGGCACCCACCAGCTCCTGGCCGCGATAGCGAATGCTGCCGGTGGTGCGGGCTTCTGTTGCGGGCAGCAATTGCAGGATCGAGTGGGCGGTCACCGACTTGCCGGAGCCGGACTCGCCGACCAGGGCCAGGCATTCGCCGGGGCGAATGTCCAGGCAGAGGTTGCGTACCACGGTGTTGTCGTTGAAGGCCACGCTCAGGTCGCGGATTTCGATCAGGTTGTCGCTCATCTCAAGATTCCGCTTCATGATCGTGGGTCGAATGCGTCTCGCAACGCCTCGCCGATAAACACCAACAGGGAAAGAATCAGCGCCAGGGTGAAGAACGCTGTCAGCCCCAGCCACGGCGCTTGCAGGTTCTGCTTGCCCTGGCCGATCAACTCACCCAGCGATGCGCTGCCGGCCGGCATGCCGAAACCGAGGAAATCCAGGGCCGTGAGGGTGGAAATCGCCCCGGTGAGGATGAAGGGCAGGTAGCTCAGGGTGGCGTTCATCGCGTTGGGCAGGATATGCCGTACGATCACCTTGCGGTCGCTAAGCCCCAGGGCTCTGGCGGCTTTGACGTATTCGAGGTTGCGTCCGCGCAGGAACTCGGCGCGAACCACGTCCACCAGGGCCAACCAGGAAAACAGCGCCATGATCCCCAGCAGCCACCAGAAATTCGGTTCCACGAAGCCGGACAGGATGATCAGCAGGTAGAGCACCGGCAACCCCGACCAGACTTCCAGCAAGCGTTGTCCCAGCAGATCCACCCAGCCGCCGTAATAACCCTGCAATGCACCGGCGGCGATGCCGATCAGCGCGCTGATGGCGGTCAGGGCCAGGGCGAACAGGATCGATACTCGCGCCCCGAAGATCACCCGGGCCAGCACGTCCCGGGCCTGGTCGTCGGTGCCCAGCCAGTTCACCGACGAGGGCGGGCTCGGCGCCGGTTGATTGAGGTCGTAGTTGGGCGTGTCGTCGCTGAACGGAATCGGCGGAAACAGCAACCAGCCGCCTTCCTTGTGGATCAGGTTCTGCACGTAGCTGCTGCGGTAGTCGGCCTGGAATGGCAACTGTCCGCCAAATTCCTGCTCGGTATGGCGTTTGAACACCGGGAAATACAGTGAGCCCTGGTAGCTCACCACCAGCGGCTTGTCATTGGCGATCAATTCACCGCCCAAGGTCAGGATGAACAGACCGATGAACAGCCACAGCGACCACCAGCCCCGGCGGTTTTTCTTGAAGCGTTCAAAGCGCCGACGGCCCAAGGGGGAAAACTTGAACATCAGGCGTTCCTCGCGGCGAAATCGATGCGCGGGTCCACCAGGGTGTAGCAGAGGTCGCCGATGAGTTTAATGAGCAGGCCGAACAGCGTGAAGATGAACAGTGAGCCGAACACCACCGGGTAGTCCCGCGACACGGCGGCCTCGTAGCTCATGCGTCCCAGGCCATCGAGGGAAAAGATCACCTCGATCAGCAAGGACCCGGCAAAGAACACACCGATGAACGCCTGGGGAATACCCGAGACCACCAGCAACATCGCGTTGCGGAACACGTGGCCATACAACACCCGTCGCTCGCTCATGCCCTTGGCTCGCGCAGTGACTACGTATTGGCGGGTGATTTCATTGAGGAACGAATTCTTGGTCAGGATCGTCAGGGTGGCGAAGCCGCCGATCACCAGTGAGGTCACCGGCAGCACCAGGTGCCAGAAGTAGTCGGCGATCTTGCCTAGCGTCGACAGCGACTCGAAGTTATCCGACACCAGCCCGCGCACCGGAAACCAGTTCAGCGACGTGCCGCCGGCGAACACCACGATCAGGAACATGGCAAAGAGGAACGCCGGCATGGCATAGCCGATGATGATCGCCGTGCTACTCCACACATCGAACGCGGAACCGTGACGCACGGCCTTGCGAATACCCAGGGGAATCGACACCAGGTAGGTGATCAGCGTGGCCCAGAGCCCGAGGGAAATGGTCACCGGCATTTTTTCCAGGATCAGGTCGGTGACCGTGGCGCCACGGAAGAAACTCTTGCCGAAGTCCAGCCGGGCGTAGCTGCTGAGCATCAGCCACAAGCGCTCGTGGGCCGGCTTGTCGAAGCCGTACTGTTTCTCGATGTCCTTGATCAACTGGGGATCGAGGCCGCGGCTGGCCCGGGAACTGCCGGTCATGGCATTGCCCGAACTGCCGATTGTGGCGCCGCCGATGCCTTGCAGGTGGGCGATGGCCTGTTCCACCGGTCCACCCGGCGCGGCCTGGACGATGACGAAGTTCACCAGCAGGATGATGACCAGGGTCGGAATGATCAGCAGCAGGCGTCGTGCGATATAAGCCCACATCAATGCTGTCCTCCGGGTGTGCCGCGCTTGATGCGTTCGGCGCTCATCTGCTCGTTGGTCAGCGGCGTGGTACTCATTTCCCACCAGCTTTCGATGGCTTCCTCATTACTGGCCTGCACTTTCGGGATACCGAAGCGGTTCCACCACACGGTCGAGCTGCCCGGCGGGTAATAGTTGGGGATCCAGTAGTAATTCCATTGCAGCACCCGATCCAGGGCGTGGGCGTGGCGGAGCATGTCGCTTTTGGTGGTGGCCTTGACCAGCCCGTCGATCAGGGCGTCTACCGCCGGGTTCTTCAGGGCCATGTAATTGTTGGCGCCCGGATCGTTGGCGGCCGCTGAGCCGAAGTAATTGTAGAGTTCCATGCCTGGCGAAGTGCTGACCGGGTAGCCGGTGATGATCATGTCGTAGTCACGACTCATGAGGCGATTGACGTATTGGGAGGCGTCGATGCGCCGGATGCTCATGTCGATGCCAATCTGTGCCAGGGTACGCTTGTAAGGTAGCAGCAGGCGGTCGATGCCGTTCTGGCTGTTCAGGAAGGTGAAGCTCAGCGGTTCGCCCTCGGCATTGACCAGGCGGTCGCCGTCAGGTCGCCAGCCGGCCTGTTCCAACAGCGCCAGGGCTTGCAATTGTTTGTCGCGGATCACGCCGCTGCCGTCGGTTTTCGGCGCCTCGAACACTTGGGTGAAGACTTCGTCGGGTATCTGCCCGCGCAGCGGTTCGAGGATCGCCAGTTCGCCCGCGTCGGGCAGTTGTCGGGCGGCGAGGTCGGTGTTGGAAAAGTAGCTTTGCTGACGCACATAGAGGTTGCGCATCATCTGGCGATTGCTCCATTCGAAATCCCAGAGCATGGCCAAAGCCTGGCGTACGCGGCGATCCTGGAACTGCGGTTTTTGCAGGTTGAACACAAAGCCCTGGGCGGTCTGGGGCGCCTCGGTGGCCAGGTGAGCCTTTTGCAGGCGACCGTCACGCAGGGCCGGGCTGTCATAACCGATGGAATACGCGGTGGCGGAAAATTCGCGATTGTAGTCGTACGCGCCACCGCGCAGGACCTGTCGAGCCACATCGGTGTCGCCGAAGTACTCGATACTGAAATGGTCGAAGTTGTAGAGGCCGCGGCTGACCGGCAGGTCCTTGCCCCACCAGTCGGCATTGCGTTCGAAGGTGATGCTGCGTCCGGAGTCGATCTTGCCCACCCGATAGGGACCGCTACCCAACGGTGCCTCGTAGCCGCCGCCGTTGGCAAAGTCGCGACTCTTCCACCAGTGCTCGGGAAAGACCGGCAGGGTGGCGATGTCCAAGGGCAGGGTGCGGCTTTCATTGTTCTTGAAGTTGAAGCGAACGGTGCGCTCGTCCTCGATCACGACGTCCTTGACCGCCGCGAATTGGGTGCGATAGCGCAGGCTGCCCTGGGTCATCAGCAGCTCGAAGCTGTAGCGCACGTCCTGGGCGGTGATGGGCTTGCCATCAGCGAAGCGGGCCTTGGGGTTAAGGTAGAAACGCAGGGACAGGCCATCGTCGGCGCGTTCCATCTTCTCTGCCACCAGGCCGTAGACGGTGTAGGGCTCATCCAGCGAACGCTGGGCCAGTGGCGAATACAGCAGGCCATCGATCTGGCTGACCCCGATACCTTTGTCGATATACGGCAGCACATGGTCGAAATGGCCGATCTCGATGGCCGAGCGGCGCATGGTCCCGCCTTTGGGGGCCTGGGGATTGGTGTAGGCGAAGTGGCTGAAGCCTGCGGGGTACTTGGCCGGTTCGTCATAGACGGTGAGGGCATGTTGCGGTGCGGCATCCACGCCAGCGACGCCTGTCAGCAGGGCCACGGCAGTGAATAGCAGGGAAGGGAACGCCAGTCGCATTGTCAGCCTTAAAGCCGGGTGATCGATGACCACGATTTGTACGCGAGCGGCGCGTGGATCGCCAGTCCCTCGCGAGACCCAAACACAACGGCCCACCAGAGGGCGGGCCGTTATGCCGATAAACCGGGATCAGTCCTGACGGCTGGTCACTTCCAGCAGGTGGTAGCCAAACTGGGTCTTGACCGGACCCTGGACCACATTGATCGGGGCGCTGAACACCACGGTGTCGAACTCCTTGACCATCTGGCCCGGACCGAACGAGCCCAGGTCGCCGCCTTGACGGCTGGACGGGCACGAGGAGTTGGCTTTGGCGACTTCGGCGAAATCGGCGCCGGCTTCGATCTGGGCCTTGAGTTCGTTGCACTTGTCTTCGCTGGAAACCAGGATGTGGCGGGCAGTGGCTTTGGCCATGGGGAAATTCCTTTCAATATTTTTAAAGGTGATGAGCCTACCGGATTCATTAACGGGTTGTTGTCAAAATTGCGTCAAAACCTTGAACCCAGCGATCAAAGGCCGGCTTTGCGCAAGCGCTCGGCGTGCCGCACATAAAGCTGTACCGGGTCTGTGCCCCTGCGCACCCGATCGCCCGTTTGATTGATGATGTCCATGTGGTCCAAGGGGTAGTCAGAACGAATGACCTTGCCCAAGTGCGAGCTGAAACGCCCGACCATGCCGTCGTTCTGCCCGGCTTCGGTAATGAAATACTCGGAGAATGCCCGGCAGAAAGCCTGCAAGGGGAACGCCGTATTGAATCCTTCGCCCGACGCGTCTGGCAGCGTGCCGCTCCATGAGTAGTAGCGCACGCCGTTGACGATGCCCGGGCCGCTGCTCCCCCAGCTCTTTGGCAAGCCTTGGGGGTATTTATCATTGAATGCCCCTACGCCTTCGGTAGTGAGCGCCGCCAGTGCCGCGACGGCCGTCTGGGGGAGCTGCGCCTGGCCGCTGAGCTGTGAGATGAAGTCGGCGAAAAGCGTGGCCACTTTACTCGCCACAAGCTCTGGCAGGCGCCCTGGGGTCAGGGCCTTGTACAGAAAATCGGCCAGTTCGGAACCGTGGTTCGGGCCGCTGACCGAGGTCACCGAGGCGATCCTGTCGGGAGCCAGCGCCGCGGCATATCGGGCAGCCAATGCGCCCTGGCTATGGCCGATCAGGTTGACCTTGGCGGCGCCGGTTCCACTCAGGACCTGATCCACCTGAGCCAGCAATTGTTCGCCACGGGCTTCATTGGAGTGGGTGGCCGACATATAGGGGATGAACACCCGGGCACCGGTAGCGCGTAATGCCTGTTTGATTCCATGGAAAAGTTCGAAGCCGCCGATCCTGTCAAACCCGAACAACCCATGGACCAACAGGATGGGAAATTGAGTGGTTGCATTCCGTTGCATGTTCGTACCTTTTTCGAAGAGGTTCACGTTGAATTTGCCACCTCACTCTAATTCAGCCCCGTGATGGTCGGTGTAGGAAGAAACCTCAGTGACTTACTGAAAGCGGAATAAAAGAAGCGGGAAGAATCGGATAAGCAGCCGGACCGCGCGCAAGGTGTCGGAGTCCTTCTGATAGCGCCTGACGTATGCAGCTACAGCTTCAAACGCAAGCGACCACTGCCGCTGAGGTCTTGTCTGACTGTGGATTTACAGCGGCTGCGCTTTAATGGGATGTCGGGCACCGTCAGGTAAAAACGGTGCCACTATCCAAGGATTGGAGCCTATACATGAGCACTTACCGAACCGCCCAACGAGCCCGGTTTACATCAACCGCCACGCTACCGGCACCGTCTCTGCCAGCTGCCAAGGCAGGGGTGATCAACCCCGCCTGGAGAAAGGCCGTCATCACCGTCAAGCCTTATCCGCTGATGGCGTGTGGGGACGAACTGTTGCTGTTCTGGCACGGGCTCAACTCAGACGCCCAGGCATATCGACATGAAGTACGACGGTTCGTGACAGAGCGCCAGGTGGGGCGAGACGTGGTTTTCGTCGTGCGCCAAGCCCATATCGCCGAGTTGGATGGCGGCTCGCTGGAGCTCTCCTACCAGGTGACCGGCAAACAATTACCGGCGACGTTGGTTTCAGAAGCCCTGCAACTGGAGATCGGCGACGTGCCATCGCAACTGCTGGCGCCTGTTGCCGATGATGCGGTGGGGGCAAGCCTCGATCCGGCGCGGGTGCCGGAGGGAACCTGTTTGACCATTCGGCCCTATCCCAGGATGGCGGTTGGCGATCGGCTGATCCTGACTGCCAGCAGGGACGCCAAGGCGCTGTGGCGCGATGTGCTGGATATCGAGGCCCATGCGGTCGGTCGTGAGCTGTCGTTCTGGATCGATCATGCGCAAATAGCGCCCCACATCGGCCACCGCCTGAGCCTGGCTTATGTCGTCAGGCGCGGACACTCAGTGCGCCGCGGCGAACCCTTGTCGTTGCACATTGGCCCTTTGGTGCGCCCTGCGTTGAAGGCGCCCCGGCTTCTGGGGTTGGACGGGGGGACGTTGGATCTCGACGATTTGCACGATGGGGTGACGGTCGTCATCGACGGTGCCAGGCTTGAGGCAGGCGAGTTGGTCTGGTTGCAATGCAACGGCAACTATGCCCATGTCGAGGAGCGGGAAATCACCGAGGCCATGGCGGGGCAGCGGGTCACCTTTGTCGTGCCAGCGGCGTACTGGCAGGACCAGCGCGGTCGCTCGGTGCGGCTGTTCTACCAGGTCGAGCGTCTGGATGACGTCAGCCAGCAATCCGGCTGGGTCACGGTCCAGGTGCCCTCCAAGGTGCCGGGCTGAGCGAAGGCCCTCCGAGGGAGGGCTCTTGCGGGGGGGCTCAGGCGGGCAATTGCAGTTTGCGATGGGCCTGGCGCAGCAACTGTTCGGTGGCCTCCCAACCCAGGCAACCATCAGTGACCGATACACCGTAACGCATCGATGGGCTCAATGGCTGGCAGCCTTCGAACAGGTGACTTTCCAGCATCATGCCGACGAGGGCGCGGTTGCCTTGCAGGCGCTGCTCCAACACGTCATTGAACACCTGTGGCTGACGCAACGGGTCTTTGCCACTGTTGGCGTGGCTGCAGTCCACCATGATCCGGGCCGGTATCTTCAAGCGGGTCAGGTCGCTGTGTATCTGCGCGACGCTCTGGTGGTCATAGTTCGGTCCGCGATGGCCGCCGCGCAACACCAGGTGGGTGTCGGGGTTGCCCGGAGTCTGGATGATCGCCGGATGCCCCTGGCTGTCGACGCCGAAATGCCGATGAGGATGGGCCGCCGAACGCATGGCGTCGCAGGCAATGCCGACCCCGCCGTCAGTGCCGTTCTTGAAACCCACTGGCATGCCCAGGCCGCTGGCCATTTCCCGGTGGATCTGCGATTCGGTGGTGCGCGCGCCGATGGCGACCCAACTGAGCAGGTCATCGAAGTAACTGGCGGCCATGGGTTGCAACAGTTCGGTGGCGACGGGCAGGCCAAGCTGGAGCATCTCGCGCATCAGCTCTCGGGACAGCGTCAGGCCGGTGGCCATGTCATCGCTGCCATCGAGGCCCGGATCGTAGGCCAGGCCTTTCCAACCCACGGTAGTGCGGGGTTTTTCCACGTAGGCGCGCATCACCAGCAGCATGCTGTCGCTCACCTCATGGGCAACGCGAGCCAGGTTGGCGGCGTATTCGAGGGCCGATTTCGGGTCGTGGATGGAGCAGGGGCCGACGATGAGCAGCAGGCGGGAGTCCTCGCCATCGAGAATCGCGCGGATGGCTTGGCGGTGGGCGCTAACCTGTTGGCTCAGCGCAGTGCTGAGGGGCAATTGATGCTTGAGCTGCAACGAGCTGGGCAGACGCAGGGTCAGGGCTTCATTGGCAGGGTTGAGCGTGGACAGCGGCAAAGCAGAGACGGACGAATTCATGATCTGACTTCCTGGACGGGCAGCGGGTTCGTTCCCGCGTGCCGGTCCTATTGGGGTGTTCGACAATTGGCCGTATTGGCCCGCAATTGAGGCTTGCCACCGGCAGGTGACCGATCGGAGGCGGCAGGCTGTCCCGAGCGGTGGCTGGTAAATCGCCAGGCGGAAAAACTGTCGTAACGGTAATAAGTGGCGTAGTTCATGGCTCAATCCTCAAGTTGTCGGGTGTTGCAAATGTTTTGGGGCCGGAAAAACAAAACCCCCGGTCGGGAGGCCGACCGGGGGTTTGGAAAACTCTGGAAGGCGACCCGTTTTAAAGTGGGCGCCGGTTGGGTATCAGGCGCGCCAGTGGCTAAACCAATACCCAAAATAAAAGTTGACCGGAGTTTGAACGCTGTTCGCCCAGGCAGCCGCAACCGAGCGCGGGGCGCTGGCGGTTTGAAGCGGTGAGAGGGCGTTGAACATGGTCTGTCTCCGTTGAATGGCCCTGAGCTTACTAGAGTGCGGTGCGCCGGTTCAATCAGAAAATTCTATCGCCGGCATGCAATTGTTCAGGCTGGCTTGAGTCCGCCGGGCTTTATGACAAACTTCGGCTTTGCATCGCCTTTTCGGGAAGAACCATGACCGCTCCAACCTTCGCCGCCGCCCAGTCGATTTCCATCGCGGGGGACATTCAGGCCAATCTGGTGCGCCATCAACGTTTCATGCAGGTCGCCGCTGAGCAGCATGTGCAATTGCTGGTGTTTCCTGAGCTGTCGCTCACCGGTTACGAACGGGGCCTGGCTGCGGAACTGGCTATCCTACCGGAGGATGGCATCTTGCAACCGCTGCGTGAGCTGGCGCGCGAACTTGCTCTGACCGCAGTGGTTGGTATGCCGATCCGTCTATCAGCAGGCGCACCGGTATTGATCGGTGCATTGGTCCTCGGTGCCGACGGATCCCTTGGGGTGTATAGCAAGCAGCATTTGCACCCTGGCGAAGAAGTGGCCTTCGCTCCAGGCTACGGTGGCTCGATGCTGGCGATGGGGCCGGAACACGTCGCATTGGCGGTATGCGCCGATTTTTCCCACGCCAGCCATGCTGCCGCGGCAGCCGAGCAAGGCGCTACGCTGTATGCGGCAGGTGTGTTGATTACCGAAGGTGGCTACGTGCCTGATACGGCACTGCTGCAAGGTTATGCCAGGCAACATGGCATGACGGTCCTGATGGCCAATCATGGTGGCGCCACCGGTGGTTGGGAATCGGCCGGTCGCAGCGCGATCTGGGGCGCGGATGGTGCGCAGATTGCGGCAGCGCCAGGCACGGGTGATCTGTTGGTTATCGCTCGTCGCGCCGCCGATGGCTGGGCCGGGCACGTCGTGCCGGTAGCCACGTTTTGACGAGGTTTGCATGAGTTTTCAGTGGCGTGCGGCAACGGCCGAGGACATCGACTTCGCCCGGCAGCTGACCTGCGACAACATGTTGGCTTATTACCTCAAGCATGATTTGCTGTGGCAGGACGAAGCGTTCGATGTGGCCTGGATCATTCGCCAGAACTGGATCATCTGCCGGGGCGACCAGAAGCTCGGTTTTGCCAGCCTCAGCCGTGATGTCCGGGCGTTGTATATCCGGGAACTACAGATCGATAAGGCGTTTCGCGGGCAGGGTGCCGGTACCTGGGCGATCGGACAGGTTTGGGGCATGGTGGCGCTGGAGCGTCGGCCGGCACTGCGCCTGACGGTTTTCAAGAATAATCCGGCCAGGGCGCTTTACGAACGCATGGGGCTGCGTGTCGTGGGCGAGGACGAGTGTTTCCTGAGAATGCAGCGAGACGCCGGTGCTTGAGACCTCGGATGTTGAGGCGATCAAGAAGTGTTGTAACTTTTATCTGTCCCTTTGCGCTAGGTCTGTCGGATGCTTTTTTGCTAAGGTGTGGGGCAACCCAAATAAGACCAAATCGTGAGGTGTCTGCTTGATTAGGGTGTTAGTGGTCGATGACCATGATCTCGTCCGTACGGGCATTACACGAATGCTGGCTGACATCGATGGCCTGCAGGTAGTTGGCCAGGCCGAATCCGGGGAAGAAGCCCTGATAAAGGCCCGTGAATTGAAACCCGACGTGGTGTTGATGGACGTCAAGATGCCCGGCATCGGCGGTCTTGAGGCTACGCGTAAAATGCTGCGCAGCCACCCGGACATCAAGGTGGTCGCGGTAACCGTCTGCGAAGAAGATCCGTTCCCCACCCGGTTATTGCAGGCGGGTGCAGCGGGTTACCTGACCAAGGGTGCTGGTTTGAACGAGATGGTCCAGGCCATCCGCCTGGTATTCGCCGGGCAACGCTACATCAGCCCGCAAATCGCCCAGCAGTTGGCAATCAAATCGTTCCAACCGACCAACGATTCGCCCTTCGACGCGTTGTCGGAGCGGGAAATCCAGATCGCCTTGATGATTGTCGGTTGCCAAAAGGTGCAGATCATCTCCGATAAGCTGTGCTTGTCGCCAAAAACCGTCAATACCTACCGTTATCGTATCTTCGAGAAACTATCGATCAGTAGCGACGTCGAGTTGACGCTGCTGGCGGTGCGCCACGGCATGGTCGATGCCAGCGCCTGATAATGACTGAACTGTTTGATCCAAGCGCTTTCCTGTCTACATGCAGTGGCCGCCCAGGCGTGTACCGCATGTTCGACAGCGATGCGCGCCTGCTGTATGTCGGCAAGGCGAAGAATCTCAAGAAGCGCCTGGCCAGTTACTTTCGCAAGACCGGCCTCGCACCGAAGACCGCTGCCCTGGTGGGGCGCATCGCGCAAGTCGAAACCACCATTACCGCCAATGAAACCGAGGCGTTGCTGCTCGAACAGACGCTGATCAAGGAATGGCGCCCGCCGTACAACATCCTGCTGCGTGACGATAAGTCCTACCCGTACGTGTTCCTGTCCGACGGGGCGTTCCCGCGCCTGAGTATTCACCGCGGGGCAAAGAAGGCCAAGGGCCGGTATTTCGGTCCTTACCCCAGCGCCGGGGCAATTCGTGAAAGCCTGAGCTTGCTGCAAAAGACCTTTTTCGTTCGCCAGTGTGAGGACAGCTACTACAAGAACCGCACCCGGCCCTGCCTGCAATACCAGATCAAGCGCTGCAAGGCCCCTTGCGTCGGGTTCGTCGAACCCGAGGTCTACGCCGAGGACGTGCGGCACTCGGTGATGTTTCTGGAGGGGCGCAGCAATGCGCTGACCGATGAGCTGTCAGCAGCGATGGAAGACGCGGCGGTCAACCTTGAATTCGAACGGGCCGCCGAACTGCGGGACCAGATCGGCCTGCTGCGCCGGGTGCAGGACCAGCAGAGCATGGAGGGCGGCAGTGGCGATGTCGATGTGATCGCCGCGTTCATCAACCCGGGCGGTGCCTGCGTGCACTTGATCAGCGTGCGCGGCGGTCGGGTGTTGGGCAGCAAGAACTTCTTCCCTCAGGTCGGTATCGAGGAGGACGTCGCCGAGGTCATGGCGGCCTTTCTGGGTCAGTACTACATCAGCAGTCCGGAACGCGACCTGCCGGCCGAGTTGATCGTCAACGTGGTCCATGAAGACTTCCCTGCCCTGATCGAAGCCATCGATACGCTTCGCGGTCGTGAACTGACCATCAGCCACCGCGTACGCGGTACGCGGGCGCGCTGGCAGCAACTGGCCGTGACCAACGCCGAACAGGCCCTGGGTGCTCGCCTGGCTAACCGCCAACACGTGGCGGCGCGGTTCGATGCCCTGGCCGACGTCCTCAACCTGGACGAGCCGCCGCAACGGCTGGAGTGCTACGACATCAGCCACTCCAGCGGCGAGGCCACCGTGGCGTCCTGTGTGGTGTTCGGTCCGGAAGGCCCGATCAAATCCGATTACCGCCGTTACAACATCGAAGGCGTGACCCCGGGCGATGACTATGCCGCGATGCATCAAGCGTTGATGCGCCGCTTCGGCAAGCTAAAGGACGGGGAGGGCAAACTCCCGGACATCCTCCTGGTGGACGGTGGTAAAGGCCAGCTGTCCATGGCCCGCGACGTGCTCAATGAGCTGATGGTGCCCGACCTGATCCTGCTGGGCGTGGCCAAGGGCGCTACCCGCAAGGCCGGCTTCGAGACCTTGTACCTGAACGATGCCGCCCACGAGTTCACCCTGAAGGGCGACTCACCGGCGTTGCACTTGATCCAGCAGATCCGTGACGAAGCTCACCGTTTCGCCATCACAGGCCACCGCGCCCGCCGTGGCAAGACCCGCCGCACGTCGACGCTGGAAGGGGTGGCCGGGGTCGGTCCGACCCGACGTCGCGACCTGCTGAAACATTTTGGTGGATTGCAGGAGCTGTCTCGTGCCAGCATCGAAGAGATAGCCAAAGCACCCGGTATCAGTAAAAAGCTCGCTGAGTCGATTTATGCAAACCTGCACAGCGAGTAGAATGCCCGTCAACCTCGTAGCCAGTTGTGCCGATGAATATCCCAAACCTGATTACCGTTCTACGCGTCCTGCTCATCCCGATCTTCATATTGCTGTTCTATTTGCCGTACCACTGGAGTTACGTGGCCTCCGCCTCGGTCTTCGCCTTCGCCGCCGCGACGGACTGGCTCGACGGCTACCTGGCCCGCCGCCTGGAGCAGAGCACGCCGTTCGGCGCGTTTCTCGACCCGGTGGCCGACAAGCTGATGGTCGCGGTGGCCCTGGTGCTGCTGGTGCAGGAACACGGTAACCTCTGGCTGACCTTGCCGGCGGCGGTGATCATCGGCCGCGAAATCGTCGTATCGGCACTCCGGGAATGGATGGCCGAGCTGGGCGCGCGTGCCCAGGTCGCCGTGTCGAACCTGGGCAAATGGAAAACCGCCGCACAAATGCTGGCGCTGGTGATCCTGCTGGCCAACCCGTCGGACTTCAGCTTCTGGGTCCTGTTGGGCTATGCATTGCTGCTGATTTCCGCTGGCTTGACGCTGTGGTCGATGGTCCAGTACCTGCGCGCCGCCTGGCCGCATCTGCGCACTGACGTAGACCCGAAATAAACTTTTTTTGAATCAAAGGGTTGACGGCGTAATCTGAATCTATAGAATGCGCCACACCAAGACGCGGGAATAGCTCAGTTGGTAGAGCACGACCTTGCCAAGGTCGGGGTCGCGAGTTCGAGTCTCGTTTCCCGCTCCAAGATTCAAAAAAAGCCACTCAGATGAGTGGCTTTTTTTTGTGCCTGGAAAATGCCCCGGCGTTAAATGCACTGTGCTGGAGGTTCGAGCACGTCAGTCGGTACGCAGGTGCAGCTGCACCTCCATAGCGACAAGCAGCGGCCCATTCGCACTACGGTTCCAGTTGCAAAAGTTCCTGCGCATTCCCCTGGCTGACTCGCTGCGCTCGCTCATTGCCTAATCCCATCCGTTCAAACCACTGCAAACTGTCTACCTGCCATTGTTCGATATCAGGTTGAGAGGTCTGGCCCAAGTCGGAACTGTAGAGCGCCCTGGGCACGTCGCGCAGGACCTGAGTGAAGTCTTCCCAGGGCTGGTAGCCGAGCAAGTAGGTCAGGGCGGTTTGTTCGGTATAGACCATGGGCGCTTGAGCCAATTCCAGCAGGGCGCTGGCGTCCAATCCGGTCAAAGGGTTGGCCGGCTGGTTGAGCATCAGTCGGGGCACATCCAACCGCACTGCCGCGTCTATCAACAGACGCACTTCCTGAGCGTCGGCATGACCGGTGGAGATGACGATCGGGTAGTCCCGGGCCATCCGCAGCACATCCAGGGTTTGCTCGTTCAGTTTCCCTTCATGGCTGACTGTCAGTGGCCGGATGGGGTATTTATCCAAGATCCAATGACCGCTGTTGCGCTTGAGTCGGGACTGGTGGGAGCGGCCTGTGACGGTGGGAAGGTGCACGATCAGCCGGGCTTCGCTGTCCCCGTGGTGGCACAGCGAACGCTGTACCACCCTGAAATCGATACCGCCGGCAATTTCATTGAGGACCACCGAGCCGGAGACGGGAAGCCCTTCCTTTCGGGCCTCCCAGGCTTGTGAGGCACTGCAGCCCAGGTGGTTCTTCAACACCACCCAGCCGTTCAACGAACGGTAGCGCCGTCCCGTCTCCATCACCCCATGACGCCGCAGGTAGGCGTCGGGACCGGCGTGATAATGCACATCGATGAAGTCAGCTTCGAGTAAACGCCGCGGGTGGCTCATGCGGCGACCTCCAGGTTGATGCCCAAATGCTCGCGCACGGTGCGCATCACCAATGCCGGGGCATCGAGTAATGGGCGCATGCCGCCGTCGGGGATAGGTAGCCGGTAGTGGCGGGCCTGCTCGTTGACATGCACGTTGATACCACGCACCAGCTGTGACTGTTCGCCATATACCGTCAATAACGCTCCGGGAAAACTGTGGCTGGCCTGCCGCAGGTCGAGACGATTGAGCAGCCGGAAGCCCAAGTGCAGGCGCCTGGCCTGGAGTGCGGCACTGTCCTGGTCGATGTCGATGGGCCCGCTGGGGCGTATCCGGGTCGCCGGTTGTACGAGTTGATCGAGTAGTTGGAGCGCCTGTTCGAGATCACCGAGCAGGGCCAGATCAGCCATTTTTCCAAGTCGACCGTCGAGAATCCCGTCTGCCAGGGCAGGGGAGGACAGCAATAGCACTTTGCTAATGTGCGGGGCCAGGCGAGTGCCGAGTAACGCTTGGACGACCGCGCCTCCCAGGGCCGAGCCTACCAACAGATCGATCTGGCCCAGCGCTGATAACACTTGCTGCCAGCGCTGCGAAAAATCTTCTAGCGATTCGTTCTCATCGGCCAGCAGCGATAGCGTGTCGAATACGAGTACCCGGTAACCCGCTTTTACAAGAGGGGTGATCATGGGTTGGAAGAACAGCCCTTCATCCCAAATGGGCATGACCGGCGACATGACCACCGCCAGTTGATTGCCGTTACCCCATTGGCTGCTGACTGCATTGGACGTTTGCATAATCCTTCTCCCGGATGATTAGGCGATTTTGTCGAGCGCCAACAGCTGTTGGCTGTTGCGCAAGATCCGCGTGGTTTCGCTCAACAGGTCGTGGACGATCTGGTGTGCCGGCTTGATGTCGCCGACCAGATCCAGAACCTCACCTGCCCAGATCGCCCGGTTGTCGAGATCGTCAGCGAGGACCGCTTTGGCATAGTCCTGGCGGATCGAATCCGGCGCATCCCGAAGTGCCTCGTCGCGGCCCAGCCACGCGTGCGAAAAGCGGTTGGCGATGGCCCGGCCGCTGTAGTGTTCAGGCCATTCGATGCCGCGTACCAGATCGAAAATTCGCGTGCGCACCGTGTCCGATGTGCCGGACTTGATCAGCCGTTTCTTGTACGCGGCGGAGGGCAGGGCCTCTTCGGACGCAAGGAAGCGTGTGCCCAGCATGACTCCGTCGGCACCCAACATCAGCGCTGCGGCCATGCCACGTCCGTCTGCGATGCCTCCGGCAGCAATCAGCGGGACCTTGTCGCCGACTAAATCCTGCACAGCGGGCAATAGCGGCATCAGGCCGCGGCGTAAGCTGTGACCGCCGGCCTCGGCACCTTGGACGATCAAGGCATCGGCCCCGGCATCCAGGGCCGCACTGGCCTGGTCAAGTTCATGGATTTGCACGATGGCTTTCGCGCCAGCCCGATGGATGATCGACACGAATGCCGCAGGATCGCCAAACGACAAGGCAACGGCGTTGGGGCCGTATTCCAATGCAAGGTCCAGCAGCGCCATGTTCCGGGCCACGGTGAACATCACCAGGCCGACACCCCATGGCTGCTTCAATTCCCGCATGGGTGCCAGTTCGGTGCGCATCCACTGCTCGTCGCCGTAGCTGGCGCCGACCAGCCCCAACCCACCGGCCCTGGATACCGCTGTGGCCAGCTTAGCCCCCGAGGCACCTCCCATGGGGGCGAGGACGATGGGGTGGGAGATATTGAAGCATTGTGTAAGGCGCGTGTTGAAGTCAGCCATATCGATACTCCTGTTCTCGTGCGGGCAGGCCGGTTCGGGCCTGCCGTTTCGGCTTTTGGATTCACTCAGCGATAAGTGCCGCGGTCAGCGCCTGGGGGATGAAATCGCTCACCTGGTAAAGGTGGAACTCCCAGGTTCCGGTGTCCTTGAGGCCTGAATAACGGGACATGAATGACTCGTCCTGGAACAACGAGTCAAAGGCGTCCTTGCTGGTCCATTGCGCCTGGTTGATGACGGTCTTCCCATCAAGGCTTTTATACAGTCGACTCCATTGGAAGGCCGGATAGGTTTGCGCCACGTACTGGACGGTGTCGCGCAGGACGGCGAGAGCGGCATCCTGCTGGCCTGGATTCACATGGACTACGTTCACCAGAAAAATGGCCTGGTCTTCGTCCGGTTGTGGCGCCTGGAATTGTTCGATCTGAGTCATGAGTCATTCTCCTGGGGATTGGGGTGGGTCATTGCGTCAGCCGGGCGGATATCGCCGGGCTGCCGTTTTCCCAAAGCAGTGGATGGATAGGTTCGGCGAACTGGACTGCGTCGACGCGGCCGATGATCACATCATGGGTGCCGTAGCTGAGGCGCTTGTCCAAGGTGCAGATAAGGCTCGATTGCGCATCCGCCAGGCAGGGCAGGCCTTGGATGTCTTCCCATTGCCCGTGGGCGAAACGTGCGGGGCCTTTGACCTGGCCGGCGAACACCGGCACCAGGGCGCTATGGGCCGCGCTCAGCAGGTTGACGCTAAAGCGTCCAGCCAGCATGAGCGGGCTGTGGAGGCTGGCCGAGCGGTTGACGCAAATCAGTAGCGCGGGGGGCGTGGTGCTCACTGAGATCACTGCCGTCGCGACCATACCTACCGGGTCATTGCCGTCGCGGCTGGCAATGATTGCCACGCTGGACGTCAGCCTGCGCATGGCGTTCTTGAACTGATCAGCCAATTCGTCAGCGTCGACATCGGTGGCGATGGGCAAGACCGTGACGTTGCCCGAAGCATTGCGGGCCTGGGAGAGTCTGCTCATGCCACGGCCTCCATGATCCTGCCAGGTTTGTGCGGCGCGCGTTGGCCGGCTTGCTCCATCAAGGGCAACACTTCCTTGACGAAGCGCTGGAGTCCGCTCTGGTAGTCCAGCCACGTCAGGTTGATGCCGTCCACGCCCAGGTCGGACCAGCGCTGCATCTGGTCGACGATCATCTCGGAGGTACCCACCAACGGCACGCCTGCAAACCCCGCCTTGAAATGAAAGCGGAAACGCTCGGCATCGGCGGCGTCCTTGAACATGCCGCTTTGCACACCGATCTCGCGGGTCACGTTATCCAGCGCGGCGTCGTCGCCATGCTGGGTCACGTAGTAGTCGAGCTGCTGGTGCGCCTGGTCCAGGGTGTCTTCGTGAACGACGTAGGCGTACACCCAAATTTGCAGTTCCTTGCCATGCTCCAGGCGCGCCAGATCGCGGTAAGCCTTGATCTGCGCGCGGATGGTGTCGTCGTCATCTTCGTGCTTGAGGATTAGGAACGCCGCATCGCAATGCTTGGCACAGAATTGACGGCCCCTTGGAGAACCACCGGCGTTCATCAGGAACGGCCGGTTGATCGGCTTGGGTTCGGCGTAGCCTTGCTTCACATTGAAGAACTCGCCCTCATAGTCGAAGTACCCGTTGGCCTCCCACGCTTTTCTGGCGATCTCTATCCACTCATCGGCATGGTCGTAGCGCTTATCGTGGTCACGCTGGTGACCATTGAACATGCCCATTTCCTGGCCGAACCAACCGCAAATCATGTTCAACCCGAAACGGCCACCGCTGATGTGATCGATGGTCGCCGCCTGCTTGGCGGCAAACAAAGGGTGGACCGTGGACAGGTGGGATGTGGTGAACAACGCGATCTGCTCGGTGACCGATGCCAGACCGGCGGCCCAGGTATAGGTTTCGTAGGAAACGCCCATCGGGTTGCTGGCGCCTTCCCAGCCGCGCCAACGGCCGACGGGCAGCAAAAGCTCCAGGCCGGCGCGATCGGCAAGGGTGGCGATTGCCAAGTTGCTTTGCCAATCGGCCGCCCGGTGGCGCTCCGGGGCGCTAGTCAGCGTGCAGCCGCCTTCAATGTTGAAACCGAACACGCCGAGTTTGATTTTGTTTTGGCTGTCGCGCACAGGGTTAGGCTTGCGAGTGGACACGTTTGCAGTGGTCATGTCGTCAATACTCTTTCAAATGAACGGAATAAGTCGCAACTCAGACGTTGGCCTGCTTTTCCCTGGATGACAGCCAGGGCTGGTCGTAACGGTGCAGGGCGCGGGCCTGTTCCAGGGTGTAGCCATCGCTCACGCTCTGGATGATCTCCTTCTCGGTTTGTTCGACGGCCTTGGCGCGTTGGATGACTTGTTCGGCCTTGTCGGCGGGTATTGCCAGGCAGCCGCTGCTGTCGCAGATCACCAGGTCACCCGGATTGACCGTCACCCCGGATATCTGCACGGGCACCTGGGTCGCCTTGAGCTGCACTCGGTTTTTTGCCGACTGCATGAAGCGGGCGCGACTGAACAGCGGATAGTTCAGGCGCTGGACCGTATCGATATCCCGCGCAGCACCATCTATCAGCGTGCCGCGAATGCCTTTGCTTATCGCGACGTGGGTCAGGATGTCGCCCCAGGTTGTGCAGTCGGTGCGCCCAGGGTTGCTGGAAACGATGACCGCGTCGGACGGCACTTCATCGATGTAGTTGGCGGCGGTCCTGAAGCCGCTTCGTTCTTGCACGGGCTCGTACAACACCGTGTAGGCGAAACCCATGCAGCGGGTTCCCGGTACCTGCTGGTTGAGGCCCGCTAAGCCGCCGGCAAGCCCCAGGCTGTCCAGTGCATCCGACAGGCTGGCGGTGTCGAGAGTCTCGCAAGCTTTGAGCAGCGCATCGTTGTTCTGTACGGAGGGAGAGATGATCGCGTTCATGCGTGGGCTCCTTTTTTCAGGGCATGCCTGTCCTGGTTTCCGGTCTGCTGGGCGGTCGACCCATCAAGCCGCTCCGCCCATTCGAGGGTTTGCTTGACAATGGCTGCCGCCACTTCGAAGGTATTGGCCGTTCCGCCCAGGTCGTAGGTGCGGCAATCACTGCGTGCCACCTGGGAGACGGCGTTGCGAGTCGCCTGGGCGGCGTGCACATGTCCGAGGTGCTCGAGCATCAGCGCGACCGACAGAAACATTGCGCTCGGGTTGGCCCGATGCTGGCCGGCATAGGCGGGTGCGCTGCCATGTACGGGTTCGAAGTAGGCACCCTGGGCCCCGATGTTTGCGCTGGGCGCCAGGCCCAGTCCACCCATGACCCCGGCCCCGAGGTCGGAAAGAATGTCGCCGAACATGTTTTCCGCCACGATCACCCCGAAGCGCTCGGGCCGTCGGACCATCCACAACGCAACGGCGTCGACGTTATCGATGTTGCATTGGATGTCGGGAAAATCAGCGGCAACCGACTCCAGGATCTCTCGGGCGAACGCGCCGCTGTACCTCAGGACGTTGGGTTTATCCGCCAGCGTGACGCGGTCATAGCCCTGCTGGCGCGCGTGCTCGAAGGCAAAGCGGAACAGGCGCAAAAGCCCTGCGCGAGTTTGCAGGCGCACCGTCATCGTGGCGTCGGTGCAGCTCTCTCGCGTCCATGGCGCTCCATTGCGTTCGCGCTCAGCCAGGATCGGCTCGAAGGCTTGCGGAATGCTGGCAAAATCCAGCCCTGCATAGAGGCCCTCGGTGTTCTCTCGAATCACCGAAAATCGATAACGGTTGGTGCCCAGCACATCGGTAACAGGCCGCACATTGGCAAACAGCCCAAGCTTTTGGCGAAGCTGGATTACCGGTGAAACATAGACTCGTCCGGTTCCCCTGAGTGTCGATGAAAGTTCTGCCTCTGCCTCGCGAAGAGGCTTACTGGTAATCGCTCCTAACAGCGTTGCATTACTTTGATTGATGAGGTCCCAGGTTTTGTCTGGAATACAATTTCCCTCGTTCTGCCAGCAGCTCCAGCCGATGTCTCCAAACCTGAGGTCGATGGGCAATTCAAGAGCGTCGAATAAAGGCAGTACCGCTTCAGTGACTTCGACGCCAATGCCGTCACCTGCCAATACACATACTTGTTGGCGCTGGCTCATTAGCGGATACCTCCACTTGCAAGCGAGGGTGACGGAGTTGTCGATAACGGCTTGATGGTCTTTTCCGGTTTCCGGTTGCCTTGTTCATGCAATATCTGCAAGGCATGGAAAGTTGAAGCGGGGCTGTGTGCCTTTATCACTTCGTCCAAGCGTTGCTGAACGTCGAACGGCATGTTGTAAGTGCCCATCATGACATCCGTCAGCGACAGCGGAAGGCTGCTGGCTGGCACAGTTTCAGCAGTGCGCTGGGATAAATGCAGGGCGCTCACCAGGTCGTAGTCGTTGCGTATGCCCGCGCGGTGCAGGTAGGCGACAAACACGCCCAGGTGCAAGTTGCCAGCCCCTTTGCCCATGCCGCAAATGGACGCATCGATGTATTCGGCCCCGGCATCCATGGCGGCGATGGAATTGGAAAGCGCCAGGGAAAGGTTGTTGTGGGCATGAAAGCCCAGGGGAATCAGCACCCGACTGGAGATCCGCGTGATCAACCGGTCGACATCGGTAGGGATCATGTTGCCGTTGGAGTCCGCGAATACCAGCAAATCTGCCCCGGCGTTTTCCGCGCGCAGGCTCATGTCGGAGATTTCCCCAGGCCCCAGGGTCGTGACGTGGGTGATATTGGCGCTCACCTGAAAGCCATAAGCCTTGGCCAGTCGCACGGTAGCCAACCCGTCTTCCAGGCGGTCGCGGCGTAGGCAAACCCTGATCATGGACACGCCATGTTCCTGAAGCAGCTGGAAATCACTGGCATCGACATTGTGCGGATGCACCATGACACACAAGTCGATCCGACCCGCTGCAGCGGTATGGACCGCGCTCAGGTACCGGGCATCGACAGCGCTGGTCAGTCCATGCTCGTCTTTACGTACGAACGAACCGTTGCGGTACCCGATTTCGCAATAAGGAATGCCGGCTTCGATCATTTGGGAAATTGCAGACTGGGCGTAATCAACGGTGAAGTTGAAATCATTACGGTATCCACCGTCTCGCAGCGTGACATCGATAATCTTTATCTGGCTCATGAATACAGTCCCTTTTTCATGTTTCGAAGGCACGCAAGTGTGCCGTTTCTACTTCGAATAAACAGAGGCAACCAGGAGTTTCAATGTCTTGCGCAGCCGAATACGTATAACGATATGCCAGCAGAGGCAGCGTTATTTATCGTACGGGCAGGGGGATTTATTATTATAGGAGTTAAGCAGGTGCGGCTTTGTTTGAGGTCATGGCTTCAAGCGAGTCTATTTCCCTGACCTGATTCGATACTGGACAATCTCCCACAGGTTGTAAACAGGTTGTTTTTAACAGTGGCTGTTAAAAAATTCCCAGTCGAGCCGAATCCTTGATTAACGATGTTGCTGGGCAAAACAATGAATGACGAAGTCCATCATTGCGCGTATTCCAGGAGCAGTTCGCATGTCACGATGGACCACCAGCCAGAGTTCAGCATGTAAGGGGTGCTCTTCGATCGGGACCCTTTGCAAATCGCCTGGGGCATCGGCCATGAAGACCGGTAGCAATGCGATACCAGCCCCCGCCCTGGCCGCTTCGGCCTGTACGTCGAAGGATTTGACCCTTAACACCACGGGCCGTTGGCCTGCGGCATTCTCCAGCCAGATCCGCTGAGGGGAGGGCTCCTGCTCATCGTCATGGGCAATGAATTCATAGTCTGCGCAGACGCGGCCCTGAAGGTAGGATTGTGCGGCGAAGAAGCCAAAGTCCAGGGTGCCGATCTTGCGCACGACCAGATCCGTCTCGGTCGGGCGTCCAACGCTGATGGCGATATCCGCTTCGCGCCTGGCCATGGAAGCCATGCGCGGGTTGGACAGGATCCGCACGTTGACGTCGGGGCATTGTTCCCTTAACCGACCCAGATGGGGCGCAATGAAGCGTGTCGTCAGGTGGGGAGGCGCGCTAAGGGTGATGTCTGCGACCTTGTCAGTGCGGATCGCGCAGACGGCGCGACTCAGAGCGCAAGCGGTTTCCTGCATGCGGTTACCCAACTGGGCGATTCGTTCCCCATTTTCGGTCAACTCGTACCGGTGACTTCGTCGGTCCACCAGGCGCACTTTCAGTGCGGTTTCAAGGGCTGCTATCCGCCGTGAGACGGTAGCGTGCTCGACGTTCAAGGATCGCGCTGCGGCGGCCAGGGAGCGTATCCGCGCGAAGGCGATGAAGTACCGAAGGTTCTCCCAATCGAACTGGGTGCTGTCTACAGGGAAGTCGACGGCCTGCGTGGCTGTGAATGAGGTGCTGCTAACATCCATATCGTGACTCCATCCGAGTGGTTCTGACCGATAGAAACTCCGCTGAGTTCGAGAAAGACCGTGGCTTGCCACAGTCTCCGATGAATGACTTTAGTGCAAAACCGCTTGGGTTTCCGTAGCAAGACCTGGATGTCGCGCCCCGTACACAAGTACCTTGGTCGCGATCGTCGCGGCTGCCAGCGCGCAGAAAACCAAGCCGCTTACGATGGTGCCTTCCATCCCCATGCGGGCCAGGAACCAGCCACCGGCAGTCGCGCCGAGCGTCACGCCCAGATTGATGAACGAGATGTAAAGACCAGTAACAAACTCAGGCGCCTCCGGGGCTTCGGAGGTCAGCCAGACCTGGGTCACGATCAGGCCACTGGTGTGGGTGGCGCCCCAGAGTACGACGATCAGAATCATCGGCAAGATGTCTGGACTGGCAAAGAAATGCAGGATCAGGTACGACGCCCCCAGCATGATCGGATGCATTAGCGTGGTACCCACTTTATTTTTGGACAACAAACGGCCTGCCAGCAGATTACCGGCCACACCGCCCACGCCGAACAGAATCAACATGGCACTGATCACTTCACCGCTCATTCCGGCTTCCCGAGACAGATATTCGGCGCTGTAGGAATACACCGAAAACATCGCCCCGAAGATCAGTGTCGAGGCCAGGATATTGAGCCACAACGTCGGTTTGCGCAGGATAGCCAACTGTTCCCCGTAAGGCGTCCGCTGCCCGGCAAAGGTATCGGGTAACCGGGCGATGATGCCCAGCCCGGCGATCACGTTGACTGCGGTGCAGAACAGGAAGGCCGCTTCGTAGGAAAAACGTGCAGCGATCCAGGTGGTGATAGGTACGCCGAGCACCATGCCCATGCTGGTGCCGACAAACGCCTTGGCCGTCGCCTGAGTCGCCTGTTCCTTGGGATATAGAGAGACCACCGCGACAAACGCTAGCGAGAAATACACCGGATGAAAGAACGCCGGAATGATCCTCAGGATCGCGAGCGTTCCATAATTGGGCGCATAGGCCGACAAAGCGCTTGCACCGGCGAAAATAAACAGCGACAGGGTCAGGATCCGCTTGCGGTTGTAACGCGAAAACCACAACACCATGAAGGGACCGAACACCGCGATGATCAGGGCGAACAGTCCCACCAGATAACCCGCCTCGGAGGCGCTGACGCTGTAGCGTTCGATGATCACCGGCAAGATACCGACCACGCCGAATTCGATGGTGTAGACACCGAACAAACCCAGGGCAATGAAGAACAACGGGTTGAACATTTTCATGGCCGGTCCTCCAGCGTCACGATGACTTTACCGAACTGCTCGCTGGCTTCCAGATAGCGATGGGCCTCGACGATTTCATCGAAGGCAAAGGTCTTGGCGACCACAGGGGACAGGCTGCCATCGACCAGGCCGCTGGAGACGAACGCCTTGCCTTGGGCGAACAGGGCGGGGTCGTTGATGATTTCGTGTAGCAGGTAGCCCCGCAGCGTGAGGCTTTTACCCAACACGGTGAACAGCGGAAAAGGCGAGGGGTCGCTGCTCAGGGCACCGTATTCGATGATGATGCCGCCGCGACGGGTAGCGTCCGCCAACTGCTCGATAGCCGGCCCGCCGACAGGGTCGAAGACAACCCGCACGCCATTTCCAGCGGTAATGTGCTCGACGCGCGCTGCCAGGTCTTCTTGGTCGCTGACGATCACATGGACTGCGCCTGCCGCCAGCAGTTTGCGCACCTTTTGTTCACCACGGGTCACTGCGATGGGGATCGCTCCTACGCGGTTGGCGATCTGAATGGCGGCCAGGCCTACGCTGCTCGAAGCCGCGGTGACGAGTACGTAGTCACCCGCGACCAGCCCGGCCACGGGCAGCAACGCGCCCCAGGCTGTGAGGTATTGCATCCAGATACCAGCGGCTTGTTCCATGCTGAGGTTGTCCGGATGACGCACCAGCATCGCCGCTGGCACTACCGCCTGCTCGGCGTAGGTTCCCCACTGGGCGATGCTCGAAGGTGGGACCAGGCTGACTGGATCACCTATTTCGAAGCCGTGTACGGCGTCGCCCACGGCTTCGACAAAACCGGCTGCTTCATAACCCAGTCGGCTGGGAAACGCCGCCTGTTCAAGGTACTGGCCGCGCCTGAACATCGATTCAGCGCGGTTGAGACCGATGGCTTTCACGCGGATGCGGACCTCATCGGGGCCTGGCTGGGCGACCGGCAAGTCCTCTATCCGTAGAACGTCTGGGTCACCATACTCATAAAATCGAACGACACGTGTCATGGAATTTCTCGCAAGGATTAGGAACGTTTGCAGTCTAGAGGCGCGTCCAATGCAGAAAAACGCGCTGGAGTTCCGGTGTTAACGGATATATGTGTCCGCAATTGCAATGGATTGGCCCTGGGGTAGCCGGCGACCGACGCTGCGAACCAGCACGTAGAAGAGCGGCGTGAAAATCAGTCCGAATGCGGTCACACCCAACATGCCGAAGAACACCGCGACACCCATTGCCTGGCGCATTTCCGCCCCGGCACCGGTGGAGATCACCAGGGGAACGACGCCCATGACGAAGGCAATCGAGGTCATCAGGATCGGTCGAAGCCTCAGCTTGCTGGCCTCCCAGGCGGCGTTCAGCGGGGTATGACCCTGGCGCTCCAAGTCCCTTGCAAACTCGACGATCAGGATGGCGTTTTTCGACGCCAGACCCACCAGCACCATCAGGCCGATCTGGGTGAAGATGTTGTTATCGCCTCCGGTCAGCCAGACGCCCGCCAAGGCCGAGAGCACGCCCATCGGAACGATCAGGATCACTGCCAGGGGCAACAGAAGGCTTTCGTACAGTGCGGCCAACACAAGGAATACCAGCAGCGTGCTGACCGCCAATACCCAGCCGGTCGCGTCACCAGCTAGCCGCTGCTGGTAGGTCAGGTCGGTCCATTCCATACGTACTCCCTGGGGCAGTGTTTCCCGGGCGATGCGCTCGATGGCCGCTTCGGCCTGGCCCGAGGAGTAACCGGGGGCGGGCGCGCCGTTGACATCCGCCGCCGTAAAGGCGTTGTAGTGCACGACCATTTCCGGCCCGTAGCTGGGGTCTACCGACAGCAGCGTCGACAGGGGCACCATGTCGCCATAGGCATTGCGCACCTTCAAGCGTGTGATGTCTTCCGGGTTGGCCCTGAACGGCGCATCGGCTTGCGCCCGCACTTGGTAGACCCGCCCGAACAGGTTGAAATCGTTGACATATAAAGACCCCAGGTAAATCTGCAGGGTCTCGAACACGTCCGTTACCGAGACGCCGAGCTGCTTGGCTTTGACCCGGTCAAGATCGACGTCCAGTTGGGGCACGTTAATCTGGTAGCTGGAGAATAGCGGTCCCAATTCCGGCGCTTTGGCAGCCTCGGCCATGAACGCCTTGACGGCGCTATCGAGGGCGACATAACCCAGGCTCGCCCGGTCCTCGATCTGCAGTTTGAAACCGCCAAGCGTTCCCAGGCCAAGGACGGGCGGCGGTGGAAACACGGCCGTGAACGACTGCGCGATCTTGCTGAACTCGCCATTGAGATCTGTCGCTATCTGGTTCGCCCCCAGCGTCTCGCCGGCGCGTTCGGCAAAGGGTTTCAGGATCACGAAAATGATTCCTGAGCTTGAGGAATTCATTAGGCCATTGACGGACATGCCGGGGAATTCGAGGGTATGGGCAACACCAGGATGCTTTAGCGCGATGTCGTTCATTTGTTGGATGACTTGCTCGGTGCGATCCAGCGAGGCGCCGGCGGGCAATTGGGCGAAACCCACCAGGAACTCCTTGTCCTGGGCCGGGACGAACCCCGTCGGCAGCGTGTGGCTGAGCCATGCGCAGGCACACAGCAAAGCGCCGAATAACGCGAAGGTCCTGCCCTTGTGTGCCAGGACACCGCGCACGCCGGCGCCATAGCGGTCCTCGGCCTGCTTGAATCGACGATTGAAGCCTTTGAAAAAACGCCCCATGACTTTGTCGATGCCGCGCTCCAGTGGATCCTTCGGCGCGCCGTGTGGTTTGAGCAGCAGGGCACAGAGGGCAGGAGAAAGGGTCAACGAATTGAACGCCGATATCACCGTGGATATCGCAATGGTCAAGGCGAACTGGCGGTAGAACCCGCCGGAGAGACCAGGCATGAACGCCAACGGAATGAACACGCAAACCAGCGTCAGGGTGATGGCAATGATGGGTTTGCTGACTTCTGCCATCGCCCGGTGAGTCGCCTGGTGAGGGGACAATCCCTGGCTGATATTGCGTTCGACGTTTTCCACCACCACGATCGCATCGTCCACGACGATGCCGATCGCCAATACCAGGCCGAACAGTGACAAGGCATTGATGGAAAATCCGAACGCCAGCAAGAACGCCAGTGTGCCGACGATGGAGATTGGCACTGCCAACAATGGAATGACTGATGCGCGCCAGGTTTGCAGGAACATGATGACCACCAGCACGACCAGCACGACGGCTTCGAACAAGGTGCTGATGACCGCATCGATGCTCGAACGAACGAATTGGGTCGGGTCGAAGACGATCTTGTAATCGACGCCTGCCGGCATATCGGCCTTGGCGTCAGCCATGATTTCCCGTGCACGTGCGGAGATGTCCAACGCATTGCCGCCCGCCATCTGGAAAACACCGAAGCCCACCGCCGGCTGGCCGTCCACCAGCGAGCGAAGCGCGTAGGTAGAAGCCGCCAGTTCGATCCGGGCCACGTCGCGCAGATACGTCACGCCCCCATCCGGCACCGTTTTTACGACGATGTTGCCGAATTCCTCTTCGGTTTTCAGTCGACCTTGGGCATTCACCGAGAGCTGCAACGGGACGCCGGCATGCATGGGAGAAGCGCCAATGACGCCGGCCGCAACCTGGATGTTCTGCTCCCGGATGGCTTGGACCACCTCGCCGGCGGTGAGGCCTCGCTGCACCACGCTGTCAGGGTCGATCCAGATACGCATGGCGTAATCGCCGCCGCCCCAGATTCGCACTTCGCCGACCCCCGGGATGCGTTCGAGCTGGCTCTTGATGTTCAGGATGCCGTAGTTGCGCAGGTAGTTGGCGTCGTATTCGTTGTTGGGCGACACCAGGTGAATCGCCAGGGTCTGTGTCGATGACGACTTGCTGGTGGTCACGCCCAGGTTCAGCACATCGGACGGCAGGCGCGGGAGTGCTTCGGAGACGCGGTTCTGCACCAACTGCTGCGCCTTGTCGGGATCAGTGCCCAAGGCGAATGTCACATTGATCGCCAGCGTGCCATCGCTGTTGGCCTGGGATTGCATATACAGCATGCCTTCCACACCGTTGATACGCTCTTCAAGCGGCGCGGCAACGCTTTCAGCCACCACCTTGGAGTTGGCGCCTGGGTACTGTGCATTCACCACGATGAGCGGCGGCACGACGTCGGGGTACTCCGAGACCGGTAACCGCGTCAGCGAGAGCAGGCCGGCCAGCAGAACAAGGGCGCTGAGGACGCCGGAGAAAATCGGACGGTCGATGAAGAATCCGGAAATATTCATCATTGTTGCGCCTGTGGTTGGGACGGCGCGCGTACAGGATCGACTTGGGTTCCGGGCGTCGCCAAGTGCAGGGAATTCACGACAACCTGCTCCTCGGGTGCGATGCCCTGGTCAATGACCCGTAGCGCACCCTGTCGTATCCCGGGCTTGACCTGGCGATACTGGACGCGGCCCTCGGCATCGACCACCAGCACGTACTTTTTGTCCTGGTCGGTGCCGATGGCGCTGTCTTCAATCAAGGTAGCGGGGTGGCTGGCGCTGCCTGGCAGCAGGACCCTGGCAAACAGGCCCGGGCGCAGCTCGCCGTTGCCGTTGTCGAAACTGGCTCTGACCCGGATAGTGGCTGACCGGGTATCCAGCCGGTTGTCCAGGGAGCTCAGGTTGCCTTTGCGCGGATATCCCTCTTCGTGGGCCAACCCGAGCATGACCGGGACCGGATCGTCTGCCGGACGGTTGCCCAGGTAGCGCAGGAAGGTTTGTTCATCCACGTCGAAGTCAGCGTAGATCGGTGAGATCGACACCAGGTTTGTCAGCGCCGTGGAGCGTTCCCCCACATCGACGATGTTGCCCGGTGTCACCTCTACCCGTGAAGCCCGGCCATCAAATGGCGCGAGGATGCGGGTGTGCTCAAGATCGAGCCGGGCCAGCTCGACCCTGGCCTGGGCTTCATTGACCCTGGCCTGGGCTTCGTTGGCGCTTTGTATGCGCTTGTCCAGGTCGGTTTTTGCGATGGCATTGCTGGTGATCAAATGCTCGTAGCGCTGCAGCTCTTTCTGCGCAAACAAGCTCATCGACCGGGCAGCCACCAACGCGGCTTGGGCTTGTTGCAGCGTGGCGGCATAAGGGCGGGGGTCGATCTCGAACATCAGATCGCCTTTGCGCAGCAGCGCGCCGTCCTTGAAGTGCACGCTGATGAGCGTGCCCGCCACCAAGGGCTTGATCACCACGGTGTCGGTGGCGACCAGGCGGCCGGTGTAGCTCTGCCAATCGATAACATCACGCGTGACGGCAGTCATCACTTGCACCTGGGGCAGCGGTGCGGGGGCGGTTTTTGCCTGGGCAACCGGGCCCCGCATGCTGATAGCAAAGCCGGCAAGTGCCGCTAGCACCAATACACCCAGCGCCCAAGCGGGCACGCCGGTCAACCTGCGAATTAACGATGACATGGCCAGCATCCTTTCTATGTAAAAAATCAGGCTTGAGGGACACTCAATGGCCGCTCCATCGGCTTGGCCTTGCCCCAACGTTGCATGGCGGGCCGCTCAACAAAGGCGAAGAGTAGCCAGCCACCAAGGAGCGACAGGCAGAACGTGGCGGCAAGAATGAAAGAGGCCGGCACAACGGAAAAACGTTGGCCGTCCAGCAGCGAGGTCACGCCCATCATGATCAGCAGGTGGATCATGTAGAACCCGAACGATATCTCCCCCAGCCAGACCATCAGCGGATGACGAAACCAGGACTTGCGTTGCGCGACATCGGCGGCGGCCAGGCTGGTAATCAGCAAGGCAATGGGAACGACGGTGGTGAGTGACAGGCTGTAGATAAAAGGCATTTCTCCTGCGAGGAAATAAGCCACCGCCGCCAACGTCAGGGACGGAGCGACCGGGATAGCAACCCAGCGCCCCGTCATCAGGATCCGCGCCATCAGCATGCCGAGAACGAATTCGAACAGCCGTAGCGGCGGAAAGTAATAAGCCAGCCACCACTGGTTCAGGGATATCGGGTATTCGACGATCTGCGGCGTACCGTTGACAAACTCGGCGATGAACCAGTGGGTTGCGGCCATCGAGCAGACTGTCAGGCCTGCAGTCAACCAGAGTCGGTCCCCTGGAACCTTCCACAACGCGCGCAAGAGAAACGGGAACGCCAGGTAGAAAACCAATTCACAACACAGCGACCAGGACGGCCCGTTGACACTCAGGAACACCGACATGTCCGGCACCCAGGCATGGACCAGCAGCAAGTTGGGCAGCCAGGCGCTGACGGCCGTCAGTGGTACGGCGAACAGAATCATCGCCAGGACGAAGGTGACCAGATGGTTGGGGTAGATCTTCACCAAGCGTCGGCGCCAGAAAGCGCCGAGCGTATCGTTCCTGCGGGCCGACCAGGTGATGACGAAACCACTGAGCACGAAAAAAAACGAGACCCCAAGCCAGCCACCCACGCTGAACAAGCGCTGGAAGCCGACGACGATCTGTGGGTCGGCAAACGGATTGAATCCGATGATTTTTGTCAGTGAGGCATGAAAGAAAAACACCAAGGCCGCGGCGACAAATCGGAACCCCGTCAGGGAGTCCAGGCGTACGTTGGCATAGTCGTGGAAGAGGCGTGAATGCGTCATGAGTCGATACCTTTCAATAAAGATCCGCGGCACTGTCGGGAGCCGAAGTGCCTGGTCAATTCCGTGGGGCAGGTAGCCAAGACAAAGCTGGACAACTCAAACTGCATTCGCATGAAGGCCGGCTCTCAAGCCGGTCTTTTCATGATGGATTTCTTATCGCGGCAACTGACTTGCCTCATTCAAGCGCCGTATACGGCGTTGCACAGATCGACCGTGAACTGTCCGAACATCCCCTCGAAGGCGGTGTTGGTAAACGCCACCACGGAGATCTGCTGCGCCGGATCGACAAACCAGGAATGACCAAAGGCCCCGCCCAGGCGCCAAGTGCCCACAGACTCCGGCGCTTGTGCCGCTTGCGGATCAGTCATCACGGTGAACCCCAGGCCGAAACCACGGCCGGGCCAGTTGGCGAGTTCCAGGTTGCCGGTCTGGACGGTTCCCATTTCTTTCGCCAGGCCCGCCGGCATGAGCGGGCCACCACCCTGGCGCAAGGTTTCGAGCAAGGTCAGAAATTCTTCGGCGGAGCCGATCATCCCTGAGCCTCCTGAGTGGTAGGCATTGCTGTCGAGGGCCCGATCCGCGTCCATCCGGATGCCGGCGGTGTTTTCGAAAACCTCGATCACTTCGACGCCATTCATGCGACGTGGCGCCGGATCGGCATTGAGATAGGCGGCCGTCAAGCGGGAAGTGTCGACGACATTGAAACGGGTATCGGACAGGCCGAGTGGCTCGCACACCAGTTGGTTGATTGCATCGGCCAGACTGGTCCCGCATACCTTGGCAATGAGCGCGCCTAGTACGTCGGTGGCAATTGAATACCCCCAATCGGTGCCAGGACGATAGAGCAGCGGCGCGGTCGCCAGTCGCCGAATGTTTTCCTCCAGGGTCAGCGGCGCATTTTCCAGCCCGTCACACACACCGGCCTGCGCATAGGCGCCGCCGCCCGTGCCTTCGAGAAAACCGTAACCCAGGCCCGCTGTATGGCTAAGCAACTGGCGCACGCTGATGGATACGCGAGTGCCGTCCGCCAGGGTTGGTTGAAACTCCGGTAGCCAGCGAGCGATAGGATCATCCAGGCCAATGCGGCCTTGGGCGACCAAGGCCAGGGCGGCGGCCGAGGTGATAGGTTTGGTCACCGAGGAGAGCCGGAACAAGGCGTCGGTGCGCATCGGCAGGCCAGCCTCTCGGTCGGCCAGGCCCACGGCGTTGCGATAAGTGATTTCGCCGCGACGGGCAACCAGCACCACGGCCCCCACCAGGCGTTTTTCTTCGATGGCGCTGTTCAGGGCAGCGTCGATTCGCGCCTGCATGGGGTCGGTGGCGATGGCGCTGGAAAGTTGGATGGTTTCTTTGGCGGTCATGATCGCGATTCCCTGCTGTAATGGACGTCGCCATGCTAGGTCGCAGACGGCAGGGGAAACAGAGGCTAGAATTCCGGACACATCGGACGTTTCATTCCGCAATCCAAGGCGCAAGAAACTCAAGGAGAGAGCGTGGACAACCTCAGCGGAATCTCGGTTTTCGTCCAGGTCGCCGAAACGCGCAGTTTTGTCGCGGCTGGACGGCTATTAGGCGTGTCTTCATCGGCGATCGGCAAAAGCGTCGCGCGCCTGGAGCAGCGCCTGGGCGTCAGGCTGTTTCATCGCAGCACCCGCAGCATCAACCTGACGGCAGAGGGCATGCTTTTCCTGAACCGCTGCCAGCGCGTGCTCAATGAGCTGGAAGCGGCGGAGCTGGAACTGTCGAGCACCAGCAGCGAGCCGCGCGGCAAGCTGCGCGTGAGCCTGCCCTTGGCCGGGCAGTTTCTGTTCACGTTGTTGTCCAGCTTTGCCAAGCGATACCCGGACATTCATCTGGAATTGGATTTCAGCGATCGCTTGGTGGATGTCGTGGAGGAGGGCTTTGATGCGGTGGTCAGGACTGGTGAATTGAATGACTCTCGCCTGGTGGCGCGGCGATTGGGCGCTTTCCGTTTCTTGCTGGTGGGCGCCCCGGCCTATTTCCAGACCCAAGGTACGCCGATGGACGCCAGCGACTTGAGCAACCATGACTGTCTGTTATACCGGGTGCCATCCACGGGCAAGCTTGAGCGCTGGCCGCTACCGGATAAATCCCACAACGGCGCGCAGGATTTGCGGGCCGTGCTGGTTTGCAACAACATCGACATGCTTTTCAACGCCGCCATGGAAGGGCGGGGCATCGCCTGCCTGCCGGAATTTGCTGTCAAGGAGGCCCTTGAGTCCGGGGAACTGCAGGCCGTGCTGACCCAAGAGGTAACCCGCACCATCCATTTCAGCGTGCTGTGGCCGCCGAACCGCTTTATCACGCCCAAGCTGCGCTGTTTCGTGGATTTCATTTCTTTGCATATGTGAGTGGGAGGGCTGCGTGGGACGATGGATGTAGAAGATCTGCGCCAGTTGCCGGGAGCCTTTCCAGTGGATTTCAGCACGTGTACTGCGACAGCGCCTTAAGGTGGTTAGCTGCAAGACCCAATGCAAGCTCGCCTCAGTTCTGAGCCCTGGGCGGCAAAGCATGTTGGCAATAGCTTGCGGTGGGATGAGAGTTAGCGGTTTTCAGAGAATAATCCTACGCGCAACTCAGTTGCGCCTAGGATCTTCGTACTTTCAGTACGCGGCCACCAGACCATCCTTCCGGGGATCAGTGCCACCCACATAACCATGAGTGGTGCGCTGGATAATCTGCGCGCCGCCAAAGGCGAATACGCCGTTAGGTTCTTCGATAACTATGTCGTGGCCTTTGGCACGCAAGGCTTCGACCACCTGTGGGTCGAATGCATGTTCCACTGCGACTTTCAGGCCAGATTCGAGCCTCCAGCGCGGTGCGTCTGCGGCGGCTTGCGGGTTCTGTTTGTAGCGCAGGATGCGCATCATCATCTGCAAGTGACCCTGTGCCTGCATCGGGCCGCCCATCAGGCCGAAGGACATCAACGGCGTGCCGTCGGCGTTCATCACAAAGCCGGGGATGATGGTGTGGAACGGACGTTTGCGTGGTGCAACGTAGTTGACGTGCTGCGGATCCAGGGAGAAGCCCGCGCCACGGTTTTGCAGGCTGATGCCGGTGCCAGGCACCACGACACCTGAGCCGAAGCCCATGTAATTGGACTGGATGAACGAGATCATCATGCCGCTTTCATCGGCCGCCGACAGGTAAACGGTGCCGCCCGGTTTAGGCGAACCATGCCCCGGATTGGCGGCCTTGTCGGTGACGAGACCGGCGCGCTCCATCAGGTAGGTTTTGTCCAGCAGATGCTCGGAAGGCACGCGCATGTGGTCGTTATCCGCCACGTGTTCGTCCAGATCGGCAAGGGCCAGCTTCATGGCTTCCAACACTGGGTGCACGGTTTCCAGGCTGTCCACTGGATGCTCGCCGACGCCCAATGCTTCGAGCATAGTCAGGCCGGACAGGGTAGCGATGCCCTGGCCATTAGGTGGCAATTCATGAACGACGGCGCCGGCGTAGGGCACCGACAGGGTGTCGATCCAGTCCACAGTGTGGGTCGCCAGATCGTCGAGGCTCATGACGCTGCCATTGGCGTTGGCATGGGCGATGATGGCTTGGGCCAGTTCGCCGCGATAGAACGCTTCGCCTTTGGTTTGGGCGATCAGCTCCAGGGTGCGGGCGTGATCCTTGAGCCGGATTTTGTCCCCGGCCTGTGGTGCTTGGCCGTCGGGCAGGAAGCACTCGGCAAAACCCGGCTGATCCTTGAGCCGTTCAGCGCCGAGCTTCCACAGCTGGGCTATGATCGGGGTGACTTGGTAGCCATCCCGAGCATAGCCGATGGCCGGTTCAGCCAGGCTGGCGAAAGGCAGTTTTCCGTAACGCTCGGACAGCTCGACCCAGGCTGAAACCGCACCCGGCACAGTCACCGCTGGCCAGCCGCGCTGGGGCATTTTGCTCTGCCCGGCGAAAAACTCAGGGGTCCAGGCTTGCGGTGCGCGACCGGAAGCATTCAGGCCCTGCAACTTGCTGCCGTCCCAGACGATAGCGAAAGCGTCGCTGCCGATCCCGCAACCGGTGGGCTCGACCACGGTCAGGACCATGGCGGCTGCGATGGCCGCGTCGACGGCGTTGCCGCCCTTGCGCAGCATGTCCAGCCCGGCCTGGGCGGCCAATGGCTGGGAGCAGGCGACCATGTTACTGCCCATCACTGGCGAGCGTGCCGAAGCGTAGGGTTGGCTGTAATCCAGATCATCAAACATTTGCGTTTCTCTTTGGCAGAAAATGTTAGCCCTTGGGGTCCAGCGCATCACGCAAACCATCCCCCAGCAGGTTGAAACACAGGACCGTAATGTAGATCGCCACGCCAGGCGCAATCGACATCCAGGGTGCCTGCTCCATAAAGTTTTTCGCGGTGTTGAGCATCGATCCCCAGGAAGGCGAGGGCGGTTGCTGGCCCAGACCGAGGAACGACAGGCTGGCTTCAGCCAGAATCGCCGAGGCGATGGTCAAGGTGGCTTGCACAACCAATGGCGACATCACGTTGGGCAGCACGTAGCGCAGGATGATCCAGCGATCCGGCAAGCCAATGGCACGAGCACCTTCCAGGTAATCTTCGTGTTTGATGGCCAGCACCTGACCACGGGTCAGTCGGGCAAAGATCGGCATGGCTGACAGGCCGATAGCGATCATTGCGTTGGTCAGGCTCGGGCCGAGGAAGGCGCCCAGCGCAATCGCCAATACCAGAAACGGGCAGGACAACAGCGCTTCCATGACACGGGAAATTACCGCTTCGAGTTTGCCGCCGAAATAACCGCCCAACAGGCCCAAAGGCACGCCGATGGCCATGGCGATGACCACCGAAACACCACCGGCCAGCAACGAACTGCGTGCGCCCCAGAGCAGGCGGGAAAACAGATCGCGACCCAGTTCGTCAGTGCCCATCCAGTAGATCAGCGATGGTGCCTTGCGGACCGCGAGAAAGTTGGCTTTCAGCGGGTCATGGGGCGCAATCCAGGGCGCCAGGATAAACAGCAGCAACACCGCCGCGCCGAGTACCGCGCCTTTGTTGGCGAGGAATTTCTTCACGAACGGCGAGCGGCTGCGGGGTGCGATCACGCTATGAGGGAGGCTGGAAATAGCGGTCATGAAGCAGTCCTCAGACGCGGATTAATCATCCGGTACAGCACGTCGGCGAGCAGGTTCAGCAGCAGGAAGCCAATTGCGATGCACAGCACCACGCCTTGCACCACGGCGTAATCACGATTGAACACGGCGTCGACAATCATCTTGCCGAAGCCAGGGATGCTGAAGACTTGCTCGGTCAGCACTGCGCCGCCGAGCAGTTCACCAAACAGCAGGGTTGTCAGGGTCACAATAGGCATCAATGCATTGCGCAGGGCATGCTTGAGGATCACCGTGCGCGGGCGCAGGCCCTTGGCCCGGGCGGTGCGCACGTAGTCGGTGCGCAACACTTCAAGCATGGCGCTGCGGGTATGGCGCATGAGAATCCCCGACAACCCTGCGCCGAGCACGAAGGCCGGCAGGATCAAGGTCTTCAGGTTTTGCCCGAAGTCCTCGCCCACAGGCACGAAACCCGAGGCCGGCAGCCATTGCAGTTTCACGGCGAAGACCATGATCAGCAGGATCCCCAGCCAGAAGTGCGGAATCGAGATCCCCGACAGCGCGATGACATTGGCCCCGTAATCCACGACGGTGCCTTTGCGTACGGCCGAGATAATTCCAGTGGGGATGCCGATCAGCAGTGCGATCAACAAGGCCAGCACTGCCAGCTCCAGGGTCACCGGCAACTTGGACGCCAACAGCGTGGTCACCGGTTGTTCGGTGCGCAGCGAAGTGCCGAAGTCGCCGGTCAGCACATTGCCGACCCAGCTCAGGTACTGCACGGGGATCGGGTCGTTGAGCCGATACTTGTCGCGCAGGTATTCCATCACCGCCGGATCGCGCTCTTCACCGGCCATGGCCAGCACCGGGTCACCCGGCAACAGTTTCTGCAGGGTGAAGACGAAGAGCGAAACCAGGATCAGTGTCGGGATCGCACTGAGCAGGCGTCGCAGGATAAACATCAGCATGCCGGACCCTCGTTTTTGCGGCGATCATTCACAGTCATGGCTTGAACGCGACGTTGTTCAGACGAATCAGGCCATCCGGGCTCGGCACGAAACCAGTCACGTTGTTACGCATGGCCATGATTCGCGGATCGAAATACAGATACGCGGTCGGCACTTCGTCAGCCAGCAAGCGCAGGGCTTCGTTGTACAGGGCCTGGCGCTGGGCAACATCGTTGACAGTGCGGGCCTTGTCCAACAGCTCGTCGAGTTTGGCGTTGCAGTATTTGCCGTCGTTCTGGCCGCCCTTGCAGGTCACGAACTGGTGAATGTCGCCATCCGGATCAGGACGGCCCGACCAGGCGCTCATGCCGATCTGGAAGTTGCCGCTTTGCTGTTCGCTAAGCATGGTGGCGTATTCAGTGGCAATCAGATTGACCTTGAAACCCGCTTCTTCAGCCATGGCCTGAATGATCTGCCCGACCTGTTGTGCGATAGGGTTGTTGGCGACTTTCAGGTCCACTGCCAGTGGCAGCTTCACGCCTGCTTCGGCCAGCAAGGTCTTGCTCTTTTCCACATCGCGGGTCGGGATCGGCAGATCCTTGTCGTAGTACGGGCTGTTTTTCGGAAAAGGCTGGGCGCTCGGCGCATACAGGCCTTCGAACACCACCTGGTTGATCGCATCACGGTCGATGGACAGCTCGAATGCCTTGCGCACGCGCTTGTCTTTGCCCATCGGCGAGTTGGCTTTTTCGCCGTTGTTAATGTTGAACATCAACTGCATGTAGCCAAGCCCTGGCGTGTTATAGACCGCCAGCTTGCTGTCCGCCTTGGCGGTTTTCACGTCGGTGGGGGCAACCCGTTCGATGATGTCCAGGTCGCCTGAACGCAGGTTGGCCAGACGCACCGAGGTGTCCGGAATCGGCAGGAAAATCACCTTGTCGAAGTGATAAGCCTGCTTGTTCCAATAGTTGTCGAAGCGCTCCAGCACAATGCGATCCTGCTGCACGCGCTGGACGAATTTGTAAGGGCCGGAGCACACCGGTTTGGAGGCGAACTCACCCTGGGCGGCCTTCGGCGCAAGCATCATTCCGGCGCGGTCCGAGAGCTGGGAGACCAGGGTGGCGTCCGCTTGCTTGAGTTTGATGGCAACGGTTTTGGCGTCGATCACTTCAACGCTGTCCACCGAGGCCAGCTCGCTCTTGCGCAGGGAGTCGGGCAGGGTGCGAGCGCGGTCCAGGTTGAACTTCACCGAGGCAGCATCGAACGCTTCGCCGTCGTGATAAGTCACGCCTTCGCGCAGAGTCATGGTCAGGGTCTTGCCGTCTTCGCTCCAGTTCCAGGCAGTGGCCAGTTGTGGGGCGTAGGTCAGGTCCGGGTTCACATCCACCAGCTTGTCGCACAGTGCGGTATAGACCAGACGGCCCGAATAGGTACGCGAACGATGCGGGTCGAGCCCATCAGGATCGTCCTGAATGCCGATGCGCAGGGTGGATTCGGCAAAGGCGGCGTTGGCGGCCAGCAATAACAAGGTTCCTGTCATGACGCGTGCAATTTTCATGGCTGGCTCTCCACTGCAAGGGATTGATGGTTCTTGAACAGATTCAGGCGCTGGGTGTAGGCAGCGCTGGGTGTCGGCAAAATCAGGGTGCCTGCACCGGCATTGGCGATTTCACGCCAGAAGTGGCACGCCACCTGACGCTCGGCCTCGACGGTTTCCATCACCGGCACCACTTCTTTGCACAGCGCCCGGGCGTGCGGGCAGCGGGTATGGAAGCGGCAACCCGATGGCGGGCGGCTCGGGCTCGGCATGTCGCCGCCCAGCAATGGGCGCGGCCGGCGCAGGTCCGGGTGGCTGACCGGCACGGCGGCCATAAGCGCCTGGGTGTAAGGGTGCAGAGGGTTTTCAAACAGGCCGTTGACCGGCGCCAGTTCGACGATTTCCCCCAAATACATCACGGCTACTCGGTCGCTCATGTGGCGGATCACGGCGAGGCCGTGGGCGACAATCATCAGGGTCAGACCGAATTGATGCTTGAGGTCTTCCAGCAGGTTGACCACTTGCGCCTGCACCGAAACGTCCAGCGCGGACACGGGTTCGTCACCCAGAATCAAACGCGGGTCAGACGCCAGGGCTCTCGCAATGCCGATGCGCTGACGCTGGCCACCGGAGAACTCGTGAGGGTGGCGGCCGCCGTGCTCGGGCGCCAGGCCCACGGTGCGCAGCAACTCGGCGACTTTGGCCTGGCGGTCGCTGCGGCTGGCATCGCTGTGCAGCCAGATAGGCTCACCGACGATGGATTCCACAGTCATGCGCGGATTGAGCGAGGCAAACGGATCCTGAAAGATGATCTGCAAATCACGCCGCACCTGGCGCAGCTTTTCCGGGGTCAGATTGGCCAGGTTGCGGCCTTCATAAATGATGTCGCCCGCCGTAGGTTTGAGCAGGTTGAGCAGTAGACGGCCGAGGGTTGATTTACCCGAGCCGGACTCGCCCACCAGCGCCAGGGTTTCCCCTTTGCGCACCGACAGATTGACCTGATTGACCGCTTGTACCGGCGGCTTCTTGCGCTGGAACAAGCCGCTTTCCACCCCGAAGTGTTTGCTCAGGCCGATGCCGTCGAGAATGATTTCAGGGCTTGCACGCTTAACTGTTTGGCGTTCAGAAAGGCTCACGCGCTGATTCCCATATGCTGTTCCAGTGGCGCACGAATGCACGCGGCGAAATGTCCGGGGGAAAGCTCAAGTAGCGGCGGGCGCGCCTCGCGACATGCCTGAATCGCAAAAGGGCAGCGCCCGGCGAATCGGCAACCGGTAGGCATTTGCGCAGGCGTCGGGACGCGACCATTGATGGTTGCCAGGCGACCTTCACGCGGGCCAATCGATGGCATCGAACCCATCAGGCCGATGGTGTACGGGTGCTGCGGGTCATCGAACAGGGTTTTTACCGGGCCGCTTTCCACCACTCGCCCGGCGTACATCACCATCACGTCGTCAGCGACTTCGGCGACCACGCCCAGATCATGGGTGATCAGGATCATGGCCGTGCCGGTTTCAGCCTGCAGATTGGCGATCAGCGACAGGATCTGCGCCTGAATGGTCACGTCCAGAGCAGTGGTGGGTTCGTCGGCAATGATCAGCGCCGGATCGTTGGCCAGGGCCATGGCAATCATTGCCCGCTGCCGCATGCCGCCGGACAGTTCATGGGGGTAGGCGTCCAGACGTTGCGCGGCGTCAGGCACGCGGACCTTTTCGAGCATTTGCAGGGCGCGCTGACGGGCGTCCCTGGCTGACAGACCCTGATGGCGGATCACGCTTTCGGCGATCTGCTCGCCAATGGTGAAGACCGGGTTCAAGGAGGTCATGGGCTCTTGGAAAATCATCGCCATGCGGTTGCCGCGCACATCCAGCAAGCGCTCGTCGGGCATGCCCAGCAAGGCTTCATCGAGCAGGGCGGACGTACGGGCGGCGATCTTGGCGGTGTCGGGTAGCAAGCCCATCAGCGCCATGGACGTAACGCTTTTACCACATCCGGACTCTCCGACGATGGCCAGGGTCTTGCCGCGCTGGACCGAGAACGAGACGCCGTCCACGACATTGGCGGGTGCGCCTGCAAAGCACACGGTCAAGTTGCTGACACTCAATACCGTGTCGGTGGCCTGAGTTGTGGTGCTCATAAACTTGCCTCCAGATCTTGATTGATGACGTTGTCCAGCGCTTGTTGCAGCGCGCGCAAATGGCCACGCATGGCCGTGGCGGCCTTGATCGGATCACGGTTTTCGATAGCGTCGACAATGTCGTTGTGGTCGTGGCTGTAGGTGTCGAGGCGATCGGCGTTGCGAGCCCGCTGACGCAGGTCACGCCAGGCCGGGTCGAGCCGGATCGCATCGAGCATTTCAAAGATATCCAGCATCAGGCGGTTACCTGCGGCCTCGGCGATCCCGCGATGCAGGGCGCTGTCCCACAGCTCAATGCCCTCGGCATCGGCAGGCTCGGCGGCCTGTTGGTGTCTGGTGCGTTCGGCAAGGCGACGCAAAATTGCTATCTGGTCGCCGTTGGCTCGAACCGCCGCCAGGGACGCCAGTGCCGGTTCCAGATGCAGGCGCGCTTCCATAACCTCGCTGAAGTTGGTCCGCCCGGACAACCGGGCAAAGCTCATGGCCGCACTCGGTGGCGTAGGGCCGACGAAGGTTCCTTTGCCCTGGCGCCGCCAGATCTGCCCTTCGGCTTCCAGCACCGCTAGCGCCCGCCGGATGGCCCGGCGACTGAGGCCAAAATCGGCGGCCAGATCCCGCTCGGTCGGCAATGCCCGGTGCGGGAAGGCAGCATGTTGCGCAACCATCTGCCGCAAGGCATCCAGCGCTAGTTTCGAAGTGTTGTCGATGGGTGTGTCAGGGTCGAACCTTTGCATCGTGGTACTCGCGCCAGAGTATAAAAAACGGCTCCGAGCTGACTGTGGGCAGGAGATCGAGGCAAAAGGGTAAGTGCAAGCGCGATGCCAATTGAAATTGGTTCGCCTCGGGATTAGCGCTATGTGCTTAGCTATTTCTCAGGAGCAGCGACGGCGGGGGCCGATAAGCAAGGGTTCGTCGGGTTGGTTCAGGGGATTAAAGAGGATTGGTTCGTGGATGATTGAACCAATTTTCGCCGCTTATGCAGGTTGTGCATCGATTCGTGCGTAGTGCGCCGGGGTGGTGCTTGGTATTGATCTGGGAAATTCTGTGTTCGGGCATAACATGCTGAAGAGGTGCACGTATGCCAACCACAACCCGTAAATACGACCTGCACTATCGGGACCTTGAAGGCGATATCGAGGCTGAGGTCGTGATCATCGGGGGGGGCTGTATCAACACGTTGCTGGACCTGCCCGAGCACAATGAGCGTGCCTGCAACCATTAAGGTTGTGCCGCCAGCTCATCAGCTTTGGGAGTTCTCCGATGTCACAATCTGCAGCGGAATATGCACCCGGTGACGCACAGGATCGAACTGCTCCGCAGTCTGCAATTCCACCAGTAGATCCACCAGTGCCGTTGCAGTCTGGCGCGGCTGAGAGTCGATCACCACATCGACCAAACCCTGGGCCAGGGCTTGGCGTGACAGCTCGGTGGACTCCTGCAAAATGCAGCACAGCGCCGGGCGCTTGGGCAGTTGCGCCAGGGCGTTGATGATCCCGTCGCCACCGCCGCCTACCACGCACAGCCCGCGCAAATCGTCATGCCGAACCAGGAGGTCGAGGGTTGCTTCTTCGGTGATGTCGCAGTTGTCCAGATTGATCAGCGGCTCCAGCGGGCGCAGCCCAGGTGCGTGTTCGGCCAAGTAACTGTGCAAGCCTTCGACCCGCGCCTGGTGGCCAAGAAAGCGATGACCTCCGAGCAGAATGCCGATGCTGCCTTTGCGCGCGCCACAGGTGCGGGCCAGCAACCACCCCATCGTGCGCCCGACTACCTGATTGTCTTGGCCGACATAGGGCTCGGCCGCTGCCTCATGAATGCCTGACAGCAGTGCCACCACGGGCACGCCGGCCTCGCGAATCTGGGCAAGGGCGGCGTTGATCTGCGGGTGGGCGAAGCTGACCACCGCCAGGCCGTCGCACTGCACCGCCAACTGTTCGATCTGGGCAACGATGGCGCTGGGGGTGCGATCAAAAACGTATTCGAATTGGCAGGTCAGGTTGGCCCCGGCCTGGCGCTGCGCGGCCTGAGTGATGGCTTGGGCCAGGTTGGCGTAGAACGCCTGGGCGGTGCCCAGCAGCAGGATGCCGAAACGGTACGTGGGACGGCGTTCGAGAATGCGCTGGCCGATCAGCCGCGCAGCAAAATAACCCACGGCTTCGGCGGCCTGAAGCACCTGTTCGGCAGTGGCTGGATTAACCGGGGCGCGAGCATTGAGCACGCGGTCGACGGTGGCGACACTTAACCTTGCGTGTTCGGCGACCGTGGCGATGGTGGGGCGTTTATTGTTATTCATGATGAGCCTTCAAAGCGTCTTGATAGAAAACTATCAAGCCCTGCAGGACCTGGATGATAGCTTGATAGGGAATGTATTCAAGACCTTGAGGGTAGCTCCCACGCTCTCTATATTTTTTTACGCAAAGCACCTGACCTCTCACGCTTGCGGAGAACAATAACAATGCCTCAAGACAACACAGCCTCTCCCCGGGACTATCGCCTGAGCGGCCCTGAAGCCGCCCGCGCGGCCGAAAAAGGTCTTGTATCGGCCAGTTGGCACCAGTCGCCCATTTCCCGTCAACGCATGAAGCAACTGATGCAGCGCCGCGACGGCCCGGCCTTGCTCGACACCGCCATCTGGCTGCTGACCCTGGTGGTCACCGGCTTCGGCGGCTACTGGTTCTGGGGCACTTGGGCTTGTGTGCCGTTTTTCCTTGCGTATGGAGTTTTGTACGCCACCGCCTCTAACCCGCGCTGGCATGAAGCCGGTCACGGCACCGCCTTCAAGACCCGCTGGATGAATGATGCGCTCTACCAGGTGGCGAGCTTCATGTGCATGTTCGAGCCCCATGTGTGGCGCTGGAGCCATGCCCGGCACCATACCGACACCATCGTCGTCGGCCGCGATCCGGAAATCGTCGAACCGCGTCCACCGAGCTTGTTCATGATGCTGCTGAGCCTGTTCCAGATCCCGTTGCTGCTGAAGACGATGGGAGGCCTGTGCCGGCACGCGGTTGGCAAAATGGATGCCCAGGAACAGACGTTCATCCCTGAGTCCGAATGGTCCAAGGTGTTCCTGGCGGCCCGTATCTGGCTCGTGATTTACGCCGTTGTCTTTGGCGCGGCGCTTTACCTGCACAGCTGGTTGCCGCTGATGTATATCGGCCTGCCCATCCTGTATGGCGGCTGGTTGTCCTACCTGTTTGGCCTCACCCAACATGTGGGCCTGGCGGAAGACGTGCTGGACCACCGCAGCAACTGCCGCACCATCTATATGAACCGGGTGCTGCGCTTTCTGTACATGAACATGAATTATCACCTTGAGCACCACATGTACCCGATGGTGCCGTACCACGCCCTGGCGCAACTCCATGAAGAGATCCGCCACGACTGCCCGCCGCCTTACGCCAACATAGGCGAGGCCTTCAAGGAAATCATTCCGACCCTCTTGAAGCAGCGTAAGGACCCGACGTATTTCGTGCGACGCCCCGTCGGTAGCTCAAGGCCTGTCACCGACGCTCATCCACAGGCTGAAGCCACGCTGGGCTGACACCTTCCGGCTGTATCCCGAACAAGAGAAAACGCCATGAACGATCAATGGATCGATGTATGCGCCGTGGGCGAAATCAATGAAGAAGACGTTATTCGTTTCGACCACGGTCCGCATACCTATGCCATCTACCGCTCTGCTGACAACGAGTTTTTCGCCACTGCTGGCCTGTGTACTCACGAGTCGATCCACCTGGCTGACGGCCTGGTGATGGACCACGTCATCGAGTGCCCCAAGCACAACGGGCGCTTTGACTATCGCAACGGCAAAGCCTTGGGGGCGCCAGTGTGCGTCAATCTCAAGACCTATCCGGTACGGGTCGACGCGGGACGGGTTCTGCTCGCCATTTCGGCTTGACCGCCAGGAGTGCACGCCATGAATGCTCCACTGATTATCGTCGGCGCCGGCCATGCCGGTGGCCGCGCGGCGCTGACCTTGCGCGAGCAGGGTTATACCGGTCGGCTGATCCTGATCGGCGATGAACTCCATCGGCCGTACGAGCGTCCTGCGCTGTCCAAGGGCTTGCTGCAGGGCACGATGGACCTGGACGATTGCAGCCTGTGGGGGGAGAGCCGGCTCACGGAACTGAACATCGACCACTTGGCGGGCAACCCGGTAAAAAGTCTGGATCCGCAGCACCACCGCCTGCAATTGACCGACGGACGTTGGCTGTCCTACAGCCGATTACTGCTGGCGACCGGAGGCAGAGCGCGTCGCTTGCCCCAGGTGCCTGAATCTCTGGCCAACGTGCTTTACCTGCGCACCCATGACGAAGCCCTGGCCCTGCGCAGCGCATTGAGGCCCGGCACGCGCCTGGTGATTGTCGGCGGTGGCTTTATCGGCCTCGAAGTCGCGGCAACGGCCCGAACCCTGGGCTGTCAGGTGACGTTGCTGGAAGCCGGGCCACGACTGGCCGGGCGAGTCTTGCCTGAAGCCGTATCCCAGGCCTTGTTGGAGTTGCATCGGCAACAGGGCGTGGACGTGCGGCTGAACGTAGCGCTTGAAATTGTACAAGGCATCGAACGCGCTGAGGCGGTGCAACTGGTGGACGGCCAGGTGCTGCCCTGTGACTGGGTGGTGGTCGGTATCGGCATGCAACCCAACATCGAATTGGCCGCGGCGGGGGGGCTTGAGGTGGGCCAGGGAATTCGAGTCGATGCCCAGTTGCGCACCAGCGCGCCAGACATCTTTGCCGCCGGCGATGTGTGTGAGTTTCGCCTGCACGCCGACGCGTTATTCCAGCGCCAGGAAACCTGGCGCAATGCCGAGACCCAGGGCCGTCACGCGGCATTGAATCTGTTGGGCGGCGAGTTGCCGTTCGAGGGGGTTCCCGGCTTCTGGTCTGATCAGTACGACTGGGGCTTGCAGACGGTGGGCATGATCTCACCGACACCACCTTCGGCCATTCGCGCCCTGGCAGACGGTGGTCTGCTGCTGTTCTACCTGGACACCGAGCAGCGTTTGCAAGGCGCCTGCGGTTGGGGGCAGGGCAACAGCGTTGCCAAGGACATCAAGTTGTGTGAACGGCTGATTGCCAACTTGACCCCACTCTCTGTGGACGCATTGGCCGACGCCGATGTGTCGCTCAAACATCTGCTAAGGCCATGACATGCGTGAATTCCTGGTATTCCAGTCCCTGTGGGCCATGCAAGATCACCGTGGTCAATGCGATCTTTCCCTCGAGGCGCAGGTGGAGAAGATTGCCGCTGCTGGCTTCGATGGGATCACCGACCATTTCTGGATCGCGCCACAGGCCGAACGTCTGCATGCCGCTGCCAAGGCGCAAGGCCTGCAAATCGAAGGTCAACTGTTTCCCCGCACCGTGAGTGACTTGGCGCAAGCGCTTGAGGTTGCCTCCCGCTACGGCTGCCATCACCTCACGCTGCAAGCCGACGTCCGGCTGCGCACGCTGGCACAGGCGATCACACTGATCGAAGGCTGGCAGCGTCTGGCCGAGCAGGTGGACTTTCCGATCCTGCTGGAAACCCACCGCTATCGTCTCACCAGTGACCTGTTGTTCACCCTCGACTTGCTTGCGCAGATGCCCGACCTCAAATTGTTGGCTGACTTGTCCCATTACGTTGTGAGCCGCGAACTGCCTGAGTCGGCCACTGCCGAAGACGACGAACAGATTCACACCATCTTGCGACACAGTTGGGGTTTTCACGGGCGGGTCGCTAATAGTGAGCAGGTCCAGGTGCCCTTGACCTTCGCCCAGCATCGCCCTTGGTTGGACCGGTTTTTGGGCTGGTGGCGTTACGGAATCAAGGACTGGCTGGCGCGACCGGACACACCCGCGAGCCTGTCCTTCACTTGCGAGCTTGGCCCGCCACCCTATGCGATCACGGGGAGTGATGGGCGCGATATAACGGATCGCTGGGGCGAGGCGCTGATGCTGAAGGAACTGATGCGTGGTGTTTGGGGTGAGTGTCAGGCGGGGCGCTGATCATAATGCATGATGGTTGTGATGCTCTGTATACGTGGATAAAACCAGAGAGGTCCAGATTGGAAAACCGTTGTTGGGGTGTTTCAAATCCCATAGTCCGAAGCCGCCTCTTATTGACCCTTGATACACCTCAAAAACAAGTCCGGGATTAAGTCTTTTCCTGCTTCGGCAAGAAAAGAAACCCCTTGGATTTCAATGGGTCGGACACCAGATAAGAGTCTCGTTTCCCGCTCCAGGATTCAGAAAAAAGCCACTCGGATGAGTAGCTTTTTTTTGTGCCCTGTCTCGTCCTAAAACGTTTTTATGCAGCCTCGGCCAGAAGCGGATGTTCCGAGGACTTGGCAGACCTTCCTTGAGGCTTGGAGGCATCTACGAAGCCAGGGGCGATGCGGTCTTGGGGGGAATCCATATGTGCACTGGGGCAAGTTTTGAAGGCCGGAGGCACAAAGATCCAAATTGATACAACCCGCTAACTAGCGGAAGTCAGTGTCAATCTTTGGTTTCCCATCAAGCGGATCCGCCGCGCGCTGTGAAGTAGCGTGAGTTCCAAGAACTTGCCAGTCAAACCGTCACGTCGACGTTATTGGCGCCTACGGACATCTGGGTGACTGTTTCATGCGTCATCCGCTCGCCCTTGCTCCACAACTGGGAGGAGAAGAAGCCGTTCAGGGTCTCAGCGTTTGGGGTTGTTCCTTTTTTAAGGAATAGAGCACCCAGATCGATGGTGTTGGCGAAGTTGTCCTTGTTCAGAATGTACCCACCCGTAAAGTTGCCACCCCACGTAGCGTCGGCGGCCACCAGGGCGATGGAGGCGTCGCGGTAGCTGCTCGCTGCCGATTTCAATTCACTGGAAGCATTCAACCGCTCGTTCAGCCGATCCATGTCGGAAGCGCTGAGCTGGTGTGAACTGTCGAGAACCTTGAGGCTGCCATCCGCTTCGATGGTGAAGCCAAATTTCTTGTCGGCGAGATCCGGATCGGTGTGAGCCAACGCTGATTGGAACTCTTCGAAAGAGAGTTTCAGCGATTGATGGGCGCTTTTGTGCCTCTCGGCAATTTGCGGGTAATCCGGCGACTGGGTGCGCGCGATCATGCTCTCGATCGATTCCGTTTCCGGGCTCGGCGCGGGGGCTTCATTGATCGGATGGTAAATTGCCGCCGGATTGATGTTGACCGTGGTTTTCAGCAAGTCTTCACTGAGGGATTTGGTGGTCAATGGCTGGCTGGTTTGGCTCAGCTGAGCGGCTGATGGCCGGATAAATATGGAATTGATTGAAAGGGTCATGTCGTCATTCCTTGAACGTCTGAATTAGCAGGGTATCGACGGCCTATGAAAAAACATGAGGGTGGAAGGGAAGGTCCAGACGGCAGTCCAAATCGTTGAACAGCCTGAACAGGGCTGGGAATGTGAAAACACTGTTGCTGATCAGCAAACAGCGAAGCTTAGATCGTCCTGTACGACAACACCTCATTCTTGAGCGGTTGGCCCCCAACCCTTGGCTGTTGCGCTTATCTCATTGAAGGAGCGCGCGACGGTTTGTGTGATTGTTGCTGGGCTATCGAATAGTCTATTTGATGCCTGGCAACTATCGACAGATTGGTTGTTGATGCGTGATTTTTTGCGCTTTTTTGATCGGTTATCCCGGCTCACCATATGGCTCATCAACCAGCTACACGTGGAGATGACCATGATTGAAGTACGCCCTTTTGCCCAGCTCGGCGGCGCGAACCACGGATGGCTAAACGCTAAACACCACTTCTCGTTTGCGTCCTACTACGACAGCAAACGGATGAACTGGGGGCAGATGCGAGTCTGGAACGACGACACCATCCAGCCTCACACCGGCTTTGCCACTCACCCCCACCAGGACATGGAGATCATTACCTATGTCCGCCAGGGCGCGATTTCGCACCAGGACAGCCTGGGCAATAAAGGTCGCACTGTCGCAGGTGATGTGCAGGTCATGAGTGCCGGCACCGGTATCCGTCACAGTGAGTACAACCATGAGGATGAGGTGACCAAGATCTTCCAGATCTGGATCCTTCCTGAGCAGACCGGTCTGCCTCCGTCATGGGGAACCCGTCCGTTCCCTCGTGGTGAAAACGCAGGTGAATTCGTCACCCTGGCCAGTGGGCTGAAAGGTGATGACGAAGCGCTGCCGATCCGTGCGAAGGCACGTTTGGTAGCGGCTACGTTGGATGAGGGTCATGAAGCCAAATACGAAATCGCACCTGGTCGTAAGGCCTATCTGGTGGTCGCCAAGGGGGCGATCGAAGTCAACGGTTTTCCGATGAAGACGGGCGATGGCGCGGCCATCCAGAGCGAGAAACTGCTCAGCGTCAAAGGCATTGAGCAGGCTGAAGTCGTACTGGTCGACGTGGCTTGAAGATCAGGCGGTCTCGCCGTTGAGGCTGCCGTCCGTTTGAAACGAAGAGGTACCAACATGGGTTGGCTCAACAGCATCGCCCGATTTTTCAGTGGCGATGAAAACAACACTCCACGCGAAGAGGAAGTAAAAATGGCAAAAGTACTGGTGCTGTACCATTCGATGTATGGTCATATCGAGACCATGGCGCATAAAGTCGCTGAGGGCGCTCGCAAGGTTCCAGGCGTCGAAGTGACGGTCAAGCGTGTACCGGAAACCATGGATCCTGAGGCGTTCAAAGCCGCACATGGCAAGGTCGACCAGCAGGCCCCAGTTGCCAGCCCTTCGGAGCTGGGCGACTACGATGCAATCATCTTCGGCACTCCGACCCGTTTCGGCAACATGTCCGGCCAGATGCGCAACTTCCTTGATCAAACCGGTGGTCTTTGGGCTAAAGGCGCGTTGGTCGGAAAAGTTGCGAGCGTATTCACCTCCACCGGTACTGGCGGTGGGCAGGAGATGACCATTACTTCCACTTGGACGACGCTAGCGCACCACGGCATGATCATCGTGCCGATCGGCTACAGCACGCCGGCGCTGTTCGACATCTCGCAGGTTGGTGGCGGTACCCCATACGGTGCCTCGACCATCGCAGGTGGTGATGGCTCCCGCCAACCGGATGACCGTGAACTGGGCATCGCTGAGCATCAGGGCGAATACGTCGCGAAGTTCGTGGCGAAGCTGGTCGGTTAAGCAGTCCCGCGAGCGCTCGAAATCCCCACGGTAGTCAAGCTGGAAATCCGTTCGAGCGCTCGCATCTCTTCCTGCCACTGCCTCCGTTCAGTGTCACCAATGGCGAACCTCTATCCGACCGTTTTTCAAAGGAATGACGCGTTGAGGTGGGCGGTACTATCTAGGCTTGCCGCTCAAAAGCGCTGCCGCGAAATAGCAGCGGCTAGCTTGGAAGCAACCCCAAATATCCAGGTTGCCCCAGCGCGAACAATTGTCGCCAGCGGAAGGTTTGAAACCTGTTGCACGGTTGAATGCACTGATTGGTCACCTGTCGCCAGGTTTGGCGGCCGTTGGAGACCGCAGGCGGTCGTGTCTCAGGCGCACCTCTGTTCCGGGCATGTGCCGTTCATGCTCACCGCCACGAGCAAGCACGTCTTTTCAATGTGCCGCTGAATGGCTACCGGGGCACGCTGGGATGTTCCTGCTTCGCATTTCAGGGCTGCAATCAGCACAAGTGGCCGCGCCCGTCGCCGCTTGTGCTGTTGATGGCGGGACGTTCATGCTCAGCAAAATGACGATGACCGATGAGCAGCGCAAGTCCCTCATCTGGAGTACTTCAGGGCTTTCGATAACGGCGGTGTTCGTCCCGGTGGAGGGAGCATCCTGGAACTCTTTGCCCCTGACGCTCAGGTGTACTTCCCTGAGTGGGGTATCGCCACAGGGCATACGCAAATCGAGAAGATGTTTTCTGACCTCGGGGCGCGCCTTGTGAACATCACCCACGACTACGCTCATTTCAATTGGGTGTTCTCTGGGAGCGATACCGTGGTAGTTGAGGGAGCCAGTCATGGCGAACATGTGGATGGGGCCTGGTTTGCGGGCAACCCAGACTGGGGCGCGGGTTTCTGGTGTGATGTCTTCGAAGTCAGGGGACTGGTTGATAACGCGCTGCTACATCTACCTGGATCCTGACCATGGCAGCGCGGACGCATCGCGCTACCCGTGGCTATCTTTCCGCCATAGCAAAGCTTGGAGCCGGTAAGCGGGAGCGCGGATCATTGTGAGCCGCGCCTTTAAGGCTTGCTCAGTAGGCGTGCTGGTCGTGAGGCTGGTGATGAGAGAGGCGCCGGTAGCCCAGTACGAAAATGACCAGGCCCAGCAAGGCACTGCCCGCCATGACACCCGCCATCGCATTGGCCGAATGGCCATCGTAGAAGTGGCCCACCAGGAAACTGGCTGCAGCGCCACCCGCCATTTGCAAGGCACGTAGGAGCGCGGCGCCGCTGCCAGCGATCTGGCCCAGCTCGTCCAGCGCCACATGGGTCGCATTCGGCATGACCAGGCCGGTGCAGACGTTGCTCGCCACGACCAAGGCGGCAAACACGATCACGTTGGCCGAGCCGACACTGGCGAGCAGCAGTCCAGCGCTGCAGAGGAGGCTGATGCTCAGGCTGGCCCCAATCACCTTGGACTCGCTCCAGCCCGCCTTGATGAGGCGCGTGTTGACCCAAGAGCCTATCAGCGTACCCAACGCGGTCACCGCGAATAGGACGGCAAAGCCTTGGCTGCTCATGGCCATACCCTCCATGAACACCAGCGGCGAGGCGGTGATGTAGGCAAACATGCCGGAAAAATTCAGGGCCAGGATGGGCGCCGCGATCGCGAAGCGCTTGTTGCGCAAGACCTTGGCGTAGGCGGGGAGCAGAGGATGGTTGCTGCGCGCCGACGACGGATGTGATTCCTTCAGACGCAGTCCCGCCCAGATCAGTATCAACCCGGCAAGCGCCAACGCAGCGTAGATGTCGCGCCAGTTGCCGATGAGCAAAATGGCTGCCCCGATCAGAGGGGCGACCAAAGGAGCAACGTTGTTAATGGCCACCAGGGCATTCTGCATGGCGCGGCCCTCACGCCCAGTGTAAGCATCGCGCACGATTGCAACAGGCATTACCGCTGCCGCGCCTGCGGCAGCGCCTTGGATAACCCGCGCGATCAGCAGCATTTCGATGTTCTGCGCGACAGCACAGGCGATCCCGGCCAGGGTAAAGACTGCGAGGCCACCGAGCATCACGGGCCGCCTGCCGATGCGGTCGGAGAGGGGGCCGAACAGCAGCGGGCCCAGCACGAAACCCAAAATGAAGAGGCCGATTGCTTGTGCCGCCAGCGCTGAAGTGCTGCCCAAGGCCGCGCCCACCGAACTGATGGCAGGCAACGCCATGTCGATGGACAGGGGAGGGAGCGCAGTCGCGGCGCCAAGCAACAGGAGGTTTGATGAAGTGGTGCGAGCGGTGGTCATGGCAACGCGACTCCAGCAGAAGACTGCGGACTGTACCCTGATTGAGCTTCATGAATTTAACCAAAAAACACCGCAAACAGATCAGGTAAATCGATCAATAAGCTTCTTGTCTAGACATGCTGCATTGATAGCAAGCTAACAGTTCAATTTTATCAATTGGTTTGAGTGAAAAATCGCCATTTTTTTGATTGGCTGGCGTGGCCAATAATTAGCCATCCAAAAAATCCGAAACAGGGGTATGTGATGGCCAAAGTGGGAAGCTACACCGCGACGGCAAAGTGGTTGCATTGGGGCATGGCGTTGATCTGGGTTGCCGCCTGGTGCATAGGGATCCTGGCCACGCACTGGCGTGACGAACTCAATGCTCATCACGAGCTGACGTTCTTGCACAAGGCAATGGCGAGCACGCTGCTGTTCCTGGTGGTTGGCCGGATTGCCTGGCGTCTTACTCATCCGGCGCCGGCTTTGCCTGACACCATGAGTCCGTTGATGAAGCGTGGTGCCTTTGTGGGGCACCTCTTGCTGTACTCCGTGGCGCTGCTGGCACTTCCTGTCTCGGGTTGGTACTGGAGCTCGGTTGCTGACAAACCGATCCTGGTCGCAGGGCTCTTTGTGCTGCCACCGCTGGTCGATCCAGACCAGAGCCTGTACGACCTGGCCAAAGTGATCCATACCTATGCGGCCTGGCTTTGCGGTGCATTGGTTGGTGGTCATGTCCTGGTCGCGCTCAAGCACCATTTTATCGAGAAGGACGAAGTACTTGCGGGCATGCTCCCAGTGCGCGGCGCCCGTTGATCCCACGAAAGAAGAGGAGCGTCAACATGCTGGACGGGAAAGAGCCAGGCGCGGAACAGATCATTCGCAGCTTGGAGAAACAGCGGTTTCAGGCGGTCGTTGATGGTGACTTCAATCAGTTCGCAGCGCTGGCGCACCCAGAACTTGCTTATGTGCATTCGAGCGGTACGGTCGACACTGTGGAGAGCTACTTGAAGAAGTGCCACAGCGGCTACTACGTGTACAAATCCATCGATCACCCGATTGACGAAATCCGCGTGTACGGTGAATCCGTGCTCGTCATCGGCGAAATGAACGCTGAGATGATCATCAACGGTGAGGCTCGTTCGTTGCGCAACAAGAGCCTTGCAGTCTGGGTCAAACTCGAAGGTCATTGGAAGTTGGCCGCTTACCAGGCCACGCCGATCATGGCTTAATCTTCGGCGGCGTCCGATCAGTACGCCGCTGCCTACCTTCCTTTTTCAAAGCTCTGGCAGACTTCACTCCTCGGTTGCTGCGTGGCTACCAGGGTCGACAGGCATGCCGCGCTGTGGATGCTTCCAAGATAAGAGCATTCCTCTTCTTGCTAAACAATCTTAACCAGCCGAGGCATTCAGCGCCGGGGTGATTTTTCCAATCTGCTCCGACAGGTATTCCAGCAGAACGCGCACCCTCAGCGGGACGTAGCGGTTGCTGGGCAGCACCGCATAAATCCCTAAAGGCGAGGGCTCGAAGGCCTGAAGTACGACCTTGAGGTCCTCTTTCAGGATGTGTGGCGCGACGATGAAGTCCGGAAGCAGGGTGATGCCCAGGCCTTTCAACGCTGCCTGCGCCATGGCATCACCATTGTTCGCCTGCATGACGAAGGTGGGGTAGAACCGCTCTGGCTTGCCATCCACGGAATACGCCCACGGACGATTGTTCACTTGAGGGGAATATCCCAGGCACGCATGACGGCTCAGGTCGACCGGGTGCTCGGGGGCGCCGTGCTTAAGCAGGTAGGAGGGCGAGGCGACGGTGAGCAAGCGCGCCTCGCCGAGCTTGCGAACGATCAGGATGGGATCGAGGTAGCTCGTGATCCGGATCGAGAGGTCGATGCCTTCTTCCGCCAGGTTGACCGTCCGATCGCTGAAGTCCAGGGCGAGACGGATGTCCGGGTACTCACGTCGAAAGTCCATTAGCAGCGGCACCAAGGTGCTCAGACCGAAGCTCAGTGGCAAGCTGATGCGCAGACGTCCACTGGGTGTGTGGCGCTCTTCCATGACCCCAGATTCTGCCTCTTCCAGTAATGACAGAATCTCCCGACATTTCTCCAGGTAAGCCTGGCCCGCAGAAGTCAGCGAGACGTGCCGCGTCGTGCGCACCAGGAGCTTGGCACCTAGGAATTTCTCAAGGTTGGCGACTTGACGGGTGACCATGGAACGCGCAATGCCGAGCTGCGAAGCCGCAGCGGAAAAACTTCCGAGCTCGGCAACTCGGGCAAAGACATTCATGGCTTCAATGCGGTTCATTGTTTACTCCGGAGTGAACAGATATTTCCATATTGTATACTTTTTAGCATCAATGATTGGCGGTAGAGTGGCTCCTAAATCGACAGCTGTAAAGCCAGCTGGAAAGAGAGCCTATACCGTGAACACTCACTACACGAAAACCGCTAAAGCCTTGCACTGGACTATTGCCGTAATGATATTCGGTTTGATCGGTCTAGGCTTTTATATGCATAACCTGCCTATTTCGCCTTCGAAGTTGAAGTTGTACTCGTGGCATAAATGGGCGGGTATCAGCGTGTTTGTGTTGGCTCTGATTCGCGTCTTATGGCGCTTGAACCATAACGCACCGGGACTGCCTTCGACCATGGCCGCAGCCCAGCGGGCAGCCGCTCACTTGGGACACCTGGCCCTGTATGCGTTGATGTTTGCGATACCGATTTCGGGATGGATGATGAGTTCGGCCAAGGGGTTCCAAACCGTGTGGTTCGGTTTACTTCCGCTTCCGGATCTGGTGAGCCGAGACAAAGTGCTGGGTGATCAACTGTTAGCGCTTCACCAGTGGTTGAACATCACCCTTATTGCTCTGCTGGCTGTTCATATTCTAGCGGCACTGAAACATCACATCATTGATCGTGACGACATTCTTAAGCGGATGCTGCCTCGTTTCAATGTTCATCTTTAAGAGAACACTATGAAAACGCTTGCACTTGCCTTTGCACTTCTGAGTGCAGGCACAACCTCCGTATGGGCTGTTGAATACAACACGTTCCAGCCGGACAAGAGCAGCATCGAATTCGCCTACGAACAGATGGGCGTCTCGATGGATGGTCACTTCAAGAAGATCGATGGCCAGGTCAGTTTTGACCCTGCCAAACCGGAAAGCGCGAAGGCGAGTTTGGATGTCGACCTTGCCAGCGTAGATACCGGTTCGCCTGAGAACGACGATGAGGTGGTCGGCAAGACCTGGTTCAACACCGCGTCGTTCCCCAAAGGCCATTTCGAACTGACTGGCCTGACGCCCAAGGGCGGAAACAACTACGACGTCGCCGGCAAGCTGAGCATCAAGGGGGTCAGCAAAGACATCGTCGCCCCGGCCACTTTCACAGAACAAGACAGCTCCGGTGTCTTCGAAGGCACCTTTGTCCTCAAGCGCGGCGATTATGCGATTGGGGAAGGCGAGTGGTCATCGTTCGACGTCGTCGCCAATGACATCAAGGTCAAGGTGCGCATCACCGCGACCGCTAAATGATACCCAACAATCCACCTCAACCGAATTCGAGGAATTACACTGTGAAATCCCTGACCACTGCCTTGCTGATCGCTGGCGCCGCTTCGGTATCCGCCACTGCAGCCATGGCCGCACCGGAAACCTTCGTCATCGACAACTCGCACACCTTCGAGCGTTTCTCGTACAGCCACTTCGGCATGTCGACTCAACTGAGCAAGTTCAACAAGACCACCGGTACCGTGATCATCGACAAGGCTGCGAAAACTGCCAAGGTTGACATCACCATCGACACCACCTCGGTCGACACCGGTTTCGACGTGTTCAACGGCCACATTCAGGGCCCTGAGTTCCTGGACACCGCCAAGTATCCAACCGCCGCTTTCAAGGGTGACAAGGTACGCTTCGAAGGCGACAAGCCTGTCGCGCTGGACGGCGAGTTGACCATCAAGGGCGTGACGAAGCCGGTCACCCTGAAGATCACCAACTACGTCGCCATGCCGCACCCGCTGCTCAAGAAAGACGCCATCGGTGCTGACGCAGAAGTGGTCGTCAAGCGTAGCGACTTCGGTGCGAGCAAGTATGTGCCTTACGTAGGCGACGACGTGACCATCACCGTCTCGCTGGAAGCTGTGAAGAAGTAATCCTTGGGCCTTGACTGGCCCGAGTTACTCCCACGTCAGCTAGACTCGTAGACGGTCTAGCTGGCGTTGCTGCATTCATAAAAATAAAAGCATGGAGGTGTCCAATGGATCGCCTACTGAGCATTGAGGCATTTGTTCGTGTCGCCGAGACCGGCAATTTCGCCCGTGCTGCGCAGCAGCTTGGTGTGACCCGCTCCGTGGTGACGCACCGTATTCAGCAGCTGGAAGCGTTCATCAAAGCTCCGCTGTTTCACCGCAGTACTCGCCATGTCCGGTTGTCCGAGATTGGTGAAAATTACTACCGCGAATGCGCGGACATGGTTGCAGGGTTCAATTCCCTGACCGAGCAGATGCGCGATCAGCGCGCCAAGCCCGTCGGCAAGCTTCGGGTGCAGATGCTGCCTGGATTTGCCATCAACCATTTCGGCACTTTGCTCGCGGAATTCACGACGCTATATCCCGATATCGAAGTTGACGTCATCGTCAATGACCGCGTCGTAGACCCGATCGAGGAGGGGTTTGATGTCGCCTTCCAGATGTTCCCGCCCCAAGCCGAAACGCTCATCGAGCGAAAGCTATTCAGTGTCCGCAGGCTGTTTCTCGCCACGCCTGCCTATCTCGACGTACATGGCGTGCCGGAGCGCCCTGAAGATTTGCTGAACCATCGTATCGCGCTCTATGAGGGGTATCCGACCCGCAACCGATGGCATTTCCACCACAGCACTGGCGTTATCGAGCTGAGCTTGCCTGGCCATATACGCTCAAACTCCGTGCACTTGCTTCGCGACTACGCGCTGACGGGGGAGGCATTGGTCTGCCTGCCGACCCTGGTGGCAAGTCCTGAGCTGCAAAGTGGCAGGATGGTGCCGTTGCTTACCGACTATCCGCTCGCCTCTTTTAACTTCTCTGCTGTCTTTCCCGCAACCCAGCGTAACGCACTCAAGGTGCGGACGTTGCTCGATTTTTTGCTCGAGCGGATGGCCGATGAACCGTTCTGGGACAAGCCTTTGCTGGAGCGCGGCTGGATTCGATAGGCATTCGCCTGTGTCAGGCCGTCGGCTTGTTTCGTTGCCTCAGTTGTTTGTGTTTCGCAAACACTGAGGTCGGTGGATGTGGGATTGTTGGTGATCCTCATGGGATTTACCTTGAACTCACTAATACAACAACAAAGGTAATCCGACATGACTGCTGCCTATCGCACTGTCTTCGGTTCTCTGGCGAACTACCGCAAGGGCACCATCGAACTCGTCAAAGGTGACGCCCGTCATTACGCTTTCTCCAATGTCTTCGAGGTCGCCGATAAGTCGGCCCCGTACGAGAAAGTCATCGTTGGCCTGAACCTGGGCTACGTGATCGAGGTGCTTCGCGCAGAGGGCCGTTCGGCCTGGTACACCTGTGCGCATGATGAGTTTGCCATCTGCATGGACGGCGACGTGCGCATCGACTTTCTCAAGCTCGATCAGCCCTTTGCGGGCGGCGACGGCACCCAGCTCGCTGGCGATGAGCCAAAAGGGCGCCCCATGGGTTACGTCGTTCTGCGCCGTGGTCACCAGGCATTGCTGCCTGCCGGCTGCGCCTACCGTTTCGAAAGTCCACGCCCTGGCGTGATTCTCCTGCAGACCATTCAAGGCCCTCTCTCCGTAGAGAAATGGGCAGAAATCTGCCTGAAGTAAATCGACTTGCAACGTATAAGGAGACCGCAACATGGCCATGCTTGAGACTGTCGAACTCGATTCCACACTGCCTCTGCTCGAAGAGGTGGATGCCAGTGCGCCGGACGCTATCACCGGATATCGCACTTTCCGCCTTGGCGCGTTCACCATTTCCCGCGACGAGTATTTCGCTCGTGTCGAGTGGCCGGCCAAAGGTCAAACTCGCTCGCATCTGATCCCTGCAGATGCCTTCCTCCGTGCGCTGATGCGTGATGTCGCCTGGGGCTTCTTCTACGGCTGGGTCAATTTCGACTCTGTGATCGGTACCCACAACCACTACGGCAAGGTCGACTTGTACGCTGGCACCTTTAACGGTGTACTGCGCGATGCTGGGGTCGACTACATCGAACAGTTCCAAACGCCGAAGATCATGGCGACCTTCAAGGCCATCCTGCGCGACTGGACAAACGAAGGCTTCGATCCGTTTGCCGCGCCCGAGGAAACCGGTAGCGCGTTCGGTCGTAAGCGTGGCGACAACATCGAGGCTATCGAGCGCTTCCGCATCGCCACCAAGCGTATGCCTGGTCTGCCGGGCGATTCGCCGTTGCGCAATGACCTGCCGGTTAACCGCCAGTTTGAAGATGTCGTTCAGGATGAGCCAGAAATGCACGTCGCCGCCGGCTTCGAAGGCGAGCTGCATGCCATCAACCTGTTCAAGTACCTGTCGCGTTCTGACGTGACCTGGAACCCATCGGTCAGCTCGGTGTGCAAGGCCAGCTTGTTCTGTCCGACCACCGAGGAATACATCCTGCCGGTCTTCCACGGTAATGATCGCGTTGAGTGGTTCTTGCAGATGTCGGACGAGATTATCTGGGATGTGGGTGACAAAGACGATGGTACTCCTCGCGCTCGGTTGACCATGCGAGCCGGCGACATCGCCGCCATGCCTGCCGACATACGTCATCAGGGCTACTCCACCAAGCGATCGATGCTGCTGGTGTGGGAGAACGCCACCCCGAACCTGCCTCAGCGCTACGAGAGCGGCGAACTCAAGCCGTATCCCGTCGACTTCTGATCATCCGTTCCACCGAACCTTTTGAACCACGCCGCAGGCGATGCGGCGTAGGGAGAGTCATTGCCATGCAAAACCAACTTTTCATCGACGGTCGCTTCGTACCTGCTATCAAAGGCGGTGAAATCGATGTGATGAGCCCTGCCGACGGCTCGTTGCTCACTCGGATCGCTGCTGCCGAAGCAGAAGATGTCGACCTGGCTGTTGCCGCTGCGCAGCGTGCCTTCCCGGCCTGGGCAGCCCTGTCGCCGGCGGACCGGGGGCGTCTGCTGCTCAAGCTGGCCGATGCCATCGAAGCGAATGCTGAAGAACTGGCGCAGCTTGAGTCGCGCGACACCGGTCACCCGATTCGCGACTCGCGTAATCTGGACGTGCCGCGCACCGCTGCGTGCTTTCGTTACTTCGGCGGCATGGCGGACAAGATCGAAGGTTCGGTGATCCCCGTCGAGGCGGGCTTCCTGAACTATGTCCAGCGCAAACCGATCGGGGTGGTCGGGCAGATCGTGCCCTGGAACTTCCCGCTGATGTTCACCAGCTGGAAGATGGGCCCGGCCCTGGCAGCTGGCAATACCGTGGTGATCAAGCCTTCCGAGATCACGCCGCTGTCCGCGCTGCGCATCGCCGAGCTCATGAAAGAAGTCGGTTTCCCTGACGGTGTCGTCAACGTTGTACCGGGTTACGGTCACACGGCAGGCCAACGGCTGGCCGATCACCCCGACGTGGGCAAGATCTCCTTCACTGGGTCGACGGCTACTGGCAAAAGGATCGTCGAGGCGTCCCAGGGAAATCTCAAGCGCGTCCAACTTGAACTGGGCGGTAAGGGCGCGAACATCGTCTTCGAAGATGCCAATATCGACGCGGCGGTGAACGGTGCCGCCTGGGCCATTTTCCACAATCAGGGTCAGGCCTGCATCGCGGGTTCCCGCCTGGTGCTGCACGACAGCATCGCCGATGAGTTCCTGGCGAAATTCATCAAGCTGGCCGAGTCCATCCGCCTGGGTGATCCGCTGGATCCGAACACCGAGATGGGCCCGCTGACGTCGGCCCTGCACCGTGATCGCGTACTTTCCTACGTGGCAGTTGCCCTGGAGGAGGGCGGGAAGATTCTCACGGGAGGCCGTGCGCCCACCGCGCCGGGTCTGGTTGACGGGTACTACGTCGAGCCGACCGTCGTTGAGGCCTTGCCGCACCACCGCGTTTCGCAGGAAGAAGTGTTCGGGCCTTTCGTGACGGTGATGCGATTCTCGACTGACGAAGAAGCGCTGGCCATTGCCAACGGCACTGCCTACGGTCTGGGTAGCGGCCTGTGGACGCAGAACCTGCAGCGCGCCCACAAGATGGCGTCCAAGATCCGCGCCGGCATGTGCTGGATCAACTGCTACAAGCGTGTCAGCCCAGGCAGCCCGTTCGGCGGCGTGGGGCAATCCGGCTATGGCCGCGAGATGGGCTTTGAGGCCATCCATGACTATACCGAGGCGCACTCGGTCTGGGTCAACGTGGATGCCACCATCCCACCGCACTTCAAACGCTGAGGTCGCTATGAAGTCTTTCACGTATCAAGGTAATCCCAGTCGCGTAGTGTTTGGCACGGGTGCGCTGGAAAAATTGGCCGAAGAAATCGAGCGACTGGGTGCCGAGCGCGCGCTCATTCTGACCACGCCAGAGCAGCGGGCCATGGGCGAGGAAATCGCTCGGATGATAGGTCAACGCAGCGCTGGCGTTTACCCCGAAGCGATCATGCATGTGCCGTTGGAGGTTGCACAGGCGGCTCGCACGGAAGCTGCCAAACGCGGGGCGGATTGCTGCGTGGCGGTCGGTGGTGGTTCTACCATCGGCCTGGGCAAGGCCATTGCCCTGGATTCCGGTCTGCCGATTGTCGCGGTGCCCACCACGTACGCTGGCTCGGAAATGACGCCTATCTGGGGCCTGACGGAAAACCGACTGAAGAAAACCGGTCGAGACAGCCGCGTTCTGCCCAAGACCGTGATTTACGACCCGAGGCTCACCCATACCTTGCCGGCTGAAATCTCCGCCTGCTCAGGCATGAACGCCATGGCTCACGCGGTAGAGGCACTGTATGCCCAGGATGCGAATCCTGTGATCAGCTTAATGGCGGAAGAATCTATCCGGGCCCTGGCCAATGCGCTGCCTTCGGTGGTGGCTGACCCTCGCGATGCAACGGCGCGGGAAGAGGCACTGTATGGCGCTTGGCTGGCGGGTATCTGCCTGGGTTCGGTCGGGATGGCGATCCACCACAAGCTTTGCCATACCTTGGGCGGTACCTTCAATCTGCCCCATGCCCAGGCTCACGCGATCATGTTGCCGCACTCGGCTCACTACAACCGAAGTGCAGCATCCAGCCAACTCAAACGCGCTGCCCGCGCACTGGGCGGTGTTGAAGCGGAAGAGGTTGGGCCTCTGCTCTACGAGCTGAACCGCAAGCTGGGTATTGCACTGGCTTTGGAGGCCATCGGCTTCCCGGTTGAGGGGCCGGAGGAAACCGCGCGGATTGCGTGTGAAAGTCCCTACTACAACCCTCGGCCATTTGAGCGTGCGCCGATTGAGCAGATGCTGGAACGAGCAAGGTTGGGGATGGCACCCGCCTGATGTGTTCAACCTTTGGCACAGGCTTCCGTGCAGGGAGCCTGTGTCCTTTTTCAGGGAGCCAATAACAATGAAACAGACCCCTGCAGAAGCCACGATCACCGAAAAGGCGATTGCCAGCTTCAGTGCTACACCGGATGCCAGGCTCCGCGAGCTTGTTCAAAGCCTCGCTCGTCACGTCCACGCCTTTACCCAGGAGGTTGAGCTGACTGAGCAGGAGTGGCTAGAGGGCATCCGCTTCCTGACCTCCACTGGCCAGATGTGCGATGGCCTGGTGCGTCAGGAATTTATCTTGCTGTCAGATGTGCTCGGACTGTCGATGCTGGTCGATGCCATCAACCACCGCGCTCATCACACGGTCACTGAAAGCACCGTGTTTGGGCCGTTCTACATCGAGGGCATGCCCGACCGCGAGTATGGCGAGAACATGGCCTTCACACCGGGTGTTCCTGCACTGGTGACAGGCAAGATCACTGACGCTGACGGCTATCCACTGGCCAATGCGACCCTGGATATCTGGCAGACCGCTACCAATGGTATGTACTCTGGCCAGGACACCGAGCAACCGGCTGGAAACCTGCGCGGGCGCTACCACACCGATGAACAAGGTCGATATGCTATTCGTACCGTGGTACCGGTAAGCTACCCGATCCCCACCGATGGCCCGGTAGGGCAGCTGTTGTCTGCAACCGGCCGGCATCCGTGGCGTCCTGCCCACCTGCACTTCATGATCGAGGCACCGGGGTATCGAACCTTGGTGACGCACCTTTTCAATCACGACGACCCCTATCTTGATTCAGACGCCGTGTTCGGTGTGAAGGATTCCCTGCGGGTGGTCTATCAGCCCCGCGAGGCCAACGATCCGCTGGCCAAGGTGTTCGGTTTCAAAGGGGCGTTCCAGCACGCCGCCTATGACTTCGTGCTGCCCCGGGTGCCATCGTGAGCCAATACTTCGCCGTGTTCGCCACAGACAAACCTGAACAAGGGCAAGTGCGAGAGCGTGTACGCGCGGCTCATCGACAGTACCTGCGTAATCCATCGCCGCATTTCGTTGTGGTCAGGCTCGGCGGGCCGACCTTGGAATGTGCCAGCGGGAAAATGAATGGCACGCTGCTGGTGGTCGAGGCCAACTCGGTCGAGGAGGTTCAAGCGTTCCTGGCAGATGACCCCTACATGCGGGCCGGCATCTTTGAGCAGGTCGTGGTGCGGCCCTGGAGTTGGGGCCTGGGCAATCCGGAGTTATCGTGATGGCTGACGAACAGGTGATGCTCTGCCGGTTGGATGACATCGCTGAGGGCGGGGCCAAGGCACTGGAGGTGGTGATCAAGGGCAAGCAGCAGCCGCTGGTGGCCGTGAGGCGAGGTGGGCAGGCCTGGCTCTATCGCAATTGCTGCCCTCATTTCTCTGTTCCGCTGGATTACAATCCTGGCGATTTCTGTACCTACCAAAGCCAGCTCATCATGTGTGCTCACCACTCGGCGATGTTCCGATTCGAGGATGGCCTGTGTGTGGACGGCCCCTGCGCCGGGGCGCACCTCGAAAGCGTACCCTGCAGGGTTGAAGGTGGGGCGCTTATCTTGGTTGAGGGCAACGCCGTAATCGTCACGGTCGGGTAGAATAGTGCCCGATTGGCAGAGGCTGGTCGGGCATGGTCACCCTCTGTTTACTGGAGCGTCTCATGCCCGTACACCGTACGATTTCCACCGTTGCCGCTCGCCATTTTCTGAAGAACCTCACACATGATTCACGTATTCCTGATGATGCCAGGAACACCGCGCTTGAGTTGTTGGGGCACTTCCCGACAGCCCCGGATGTGCTGACGCATGCGAAGCGCGGGAGTTACCTGAAAGAAACGGTGGGGATCAGCCATACCCTTTTCTACTTGGGTGAAGGAGAGGAAGCAGAACTGTTGCAGGGGCTGATCCAAGGCGAAGATACGAGCCGCTAAAGACCTTGCCTCGGCCACAGCCCCGCCCAGCGTGTCCGCGATTGCCATCGACTATGCCAACGAATCCATGCGGATCGACACCCACGCCTATCGCTGCAGTTCCATGCTCCAGTGAGCCTTGGGCAAACCGTGCACCTACAAGACCAAAAGGGAAATGTAGACTCGCATGAATAGAAGCCCGAGATCGATCAGTCTCATTTGATCCCGAAGAGAAGGCGCGCTGGGTGTGTGCAACTACGCCCAGGAAGAAGCCTATGAAACCCAGTGCACCTGTGACCAGGTGCCGCCCACAGCTGCACGTATTCGCTCCGCAGCGGAAATAGCGTTCTGGTGCGCTGGAAGCTGTCGGTGAAGATGGTTCCCGCTAGCGGCATCATGAACGACGCGATGCTGACAGAAGCAGCAGTCGGCGCCAGGCTTTCGCGGTGTGGATGCGGTCATCGTTATGACGAATGACGCGATCCAGATGGCGAAGAAGACGGTCGGCCCAGCGGAGTTCGTTGGGCTCGTGGTGCTGGCTGAGGCAATCGATACCAGGAACATGGTCAAGACGGCTGACATCAGTCCGGCAAGCAAGGCAGCGACGAATGTCATGAGATGACATCCCTGTGTGCGCTGGCGATATGGCATGACTGTGCTCAGGGCTACAACAGCGTTGCGAGACGTGCTTCGAAGCCGCCTCGCAATACTTGTGTCACTCTCGTCAGTGGATGATGAGGCGCCGGCGCATGGGCAGTAATTGCCACCCCAGCTTTTCCTGCACCGTGCCCCAAATGCCTTTGGGAGCCCACAGCATCATCCCCACTGCAACTGCGCCGAGAAGGATCATGTAGAACGTGCCGTATTCGGCGAGCGCCCCTCGAAGCGCGAAGTAGAGCAGGGTGCCGATGATGGGCCCTTCCAGCGTGCCGATTCCGCCGATGATGACGATGAAGATGACCACTGCCGTCCAGTCCTGGAGGCTGAATGCCGCATCTGGCGAGATCCGAAGCTTTTGCAAGAACAGCAGGGCGCCGATGAGTGCTGTGAATGCAGCCGTGGCGACGTAGATCATCAGCTTGATGCGGTAGGTGTTCACGCCCAAACTGCCTGCTGCCGTCACCGAGTCTCGCACGGCGGTGAGCGCCAGGCCCTGCCGGGATCGCAGGAAGAGAAAGCTCCCCAGCACTGCGGCAACCAGAAGCGACACGCCGGCGTAGTAAATGATCGCCTCTCGGTGCGGCCCGAGCTGCTTTACCACGGCCACTGGCAGGCTTTGTCCGGAGCCTCCGCCCAAGGCTGCTGACTGTGCGATGCCCAGTCGGAACGCTTCAGCGACCACCCAGGTGCCGATTGCGAAGTATGCTCCGGCCAGCCGGAACACGATCAAGGCTGTTGGAATCGCCAGGATCCCGACCACGACGCCCGCCATTACGACGGCGGCAATTGGGTGCAGACCGAACTTGGTGGCCAGGATGAACAACAGATACCCACCTAGTCCGATGAAGGCTTGCTGGCCTACAGAAACAAGGCCCGCGTACCCGGCAAGCAGGTTCCACATCTGAGCCAGCGCGAGGTAGCAAGTGAACTCCACGATCACGCGCAACGTGGCCCGCTCTGCCCAGGCGGGAGCGCTGAGCAGGATGGTCAAGGCAATCGTCATCAGGAGCAAGCCAACTATGCTGCTGCGCGTCGAGCGCTGCACTACAAAGGAAGGTGCTGCTTGGGCATCGGCCACTTCCAGCTGGTGGCCTACGTTGTTTGTCATGCTGTTCATCAGTCGACACTCCGGGGAAATAGGCCGCGAGGCCGAACGACCAAAATGGCAAGAAAGACCAGGTGGCCTGCTAGGATCTGCCAACCAGGATCGATCTTGGCGCCGACAGCCTGGGCAACCCCCAGGATGACGCCGCCCGCCAGGGTGCCCCAGAGGCTACCCAGTCCGCCGATAATCACAGCCTCGAATCCGTACAGCAGTCGTGCCGGGCCGACCGTGGGATCGAAGCTGGTACGGATCGACAGGAAGACGGCGGCAATGGATACGACGGCCATGGCCAGAGCCATCGCGATACCGAATATTCGAGCGTTATTGATGCCCATGAGCTGAGCGGTGTGTTGGTCATCTGAAGTGGCCCGGAATGCCCGACCGATCGATGACTTGTAGAAGAGCAGCTGCAGCCCGCCGATGATGACGACGGCGGTGCAGAACACAATGAGCGGCATCACGCCTACGCTCAGGCTGCCCATGCTAACGCTGGCCACTTCCAGTTCACCCTGTGACAGCTTCTGGCTGTCGGCGGAGAAGACCTGCATCAGCCCGTTTTGAAGAATGATGGAGAGCCCGAAGGTCACCAGCAGCGGCGGCAGGATGTCGTTGCCCAGGGTGCGGTTCAGCAGGACGCGCTGCAACACATACCCGAGGATGAACATGATCGGAACGACTACGGCAAGGCTCGCCAAGGGCGACAGGCCGAAGTGCGACACGACGACCAAGGCCAGGTACGACGCGAGCACGATGAAGTCGCCGTGGGCGATGTTGACCAGGCGCATGACGCCGAAGATGAGCGACAGCCCAACGGCGAACATGGCGTAGAGGCCACCCAGCAGGACACCCTGCAGTACGGTATTAATCCAGTCCATGCTACACCCCGAAATACGCTGCTTTGATCTGATCCATACCGACTTCGCCAGACTTCCCGGTCAGTGAAACGCGCCCCTCCTGGAAGCAGTAAAATCGATCACTGACCGCCAGTGCCTGGTTGATGTCCTGCTCGACGAGCATGACGGTGGTGCCGTCTGCCTTGATGGAGGGCAGGGCGGCGTAGATGTCCTTGATGGTAGTGGGCGCGAGCCCCAGGCTGATCTCGTCGCAGAGCAGCAGTTGGGGGTTGGACATGAGTGCCCGTCCTATCGCGACCATCTGCTGTTGGCCGCCCGACAAAGCAGTGCCTGGGCGTTTGCGAAGTTTCTCCAATACCGGGAAGAGTTCGTAGATCCGCTCAAGCGACCAGTTCCCCGGGCGCTTGCGATAAGCACCGATGCGCAGGTTTTCCTCGACCGACAGGGACGGGAACAGTCGGCGACCTTCTGGTACCAGGGCAATGCCTGAGGAGAGGGTCTGGTTGGCGGGTTTATCGCCCACTGCAGCGCCGTTGAAGACGATCGCATCCGGTGCATTCCGGATGAGGCCGGCGAGCGAGCGCAAGAAGGTCGATTTTCCTGCGCCATTCGAGCCGATGATGGCCACGGTCTCGCCTTGTTGGAGCTCCAGGCTGATATCGAACAGGGCCTGGAAGTCGCCGTACCGTGCAGACAGATTTTTGACGGTTAGCATCACGCGGCGCTCCCCATGCCCATGTAGATTTCCTGGACATGCTTGTCCGCCATGACCTGGTGCGGATCGCCCTCAGCAATCTTGCGACCGAAGTTCAACACCATCAGGCGACTGACGACGGCGAGTAGCGCGTGCACAATGTGTTCGATCCAGATGATCGACGTGCCACCTTTGTGGATGCCTTGGATGGTCTCCACCAGTGCATGGCATTCGGGTTCGGTCAGGCCGCCCGCGATCTCGTCCAGCAAGAGCAGCTTCGGACGTGTCGACAGCGCTCGTGCCATTTCGAGCCGTTTGCGATCCAGAAGCGTCAGCGAGCCTGCAGGCTGGTTGGCTTTCTTGAGCAAACCAGTGAGCTCGAGAACATGAACGCACCACGCCTGCGCTGCACGCCCGGACAGCTGGCCGCCAAATGAAGCGCCCACCAGCAGGTTCTCGAAGACCGACATTTTCACGAACGGATGCGGGATCTGATGGGATCGCCCGATCCCGCGATAGCACCGTCGAAACACCGGCTCCCGAGTGACCTCGTGCCCATCAAATTGAATCGAGCCCACATCGCACATGACGCCTCCCGCGATGAGGTTGAACAGGGTGCTCTTGCCGGCTCCGTTGGGCCCGATGATGCCGAGTGCCTCGCCCTGCCCGAGGCAGAGGTCGACGCCTTCGGTGACCTTGAACGAGCCATAGCTCTTATGCACATTCTCCAGTGCGAGTAGCTGCTCCATCACAACCTCCTCACCGGTAAATAATCGGTTGCATTTCGCCGCCAACGGGAATGGCGGTAGCACTGGCGTTGCTGGTGATGACCAAATCGAACTTGCCGCTGTCCTGCATGCGCCACTGACCACCGACCAGGGGCGTCTTCGCCACGTTCTTGATCGGACTGTCGCTCCAGTTCACCGGCCCTACCACGGTATTCAGGCGTGTCTTGCGCAATGCATCCCGCACCGCTTCAGGATTTCCGACTTCCTCGGTTCGCTTGAGGATGTCGACAGCCAGCTCGAAGAGCGCGTGAACGAAGCCCAGTGGCTGCGTCCATTGCTTGCCGGTGGCTTGGGTAAACTCGCGAGCCAGCTGGCTCGATGAAGCACCGGTGAGGGAGGAGCTGAACGGGTGATTGGGGCTCCACCAGACCTCGGTCGAGAGGTTGTGCCCTGACTTGCCGAGTGTCTCGACTGCGCTTGGGAACAACAGCGCTTTACCGACGGAAACGATCTTGGGCTCGAAGTTCTGTTGGCGCGCCTGCGTCCAGAAGGTCGTGAGGTCGGGCGGGATGACCACGCCCGTGACGATTTCGGTGTTGGCCTTCTTGAATGCCGAAAGCTGCGCCGAGAAGTCGTCGGTGAGGCTCTGGAAGCGACCTGGGTCGACCAGGCTGAAACCCTTCTCTTTCAAGGTCGGAGGGAAGCCCAGTTTCGCGTCTCCCCAAGCGTTGCCATCGCCATCGTTGGGGAACAGGCCAGCCACCGATCTGTTGGTGTCCAGGTCAGCCCACATGCTCGTATAGGCTGCGATGACATCTTCCAGGCCCCAGAAGAAGTGGTACGTCCATTCGAAACCTTGAGCCGGATCACCGCCACGGGTGAAGAACCAGGGCTGCCAGGGCGCAACGGTGGAGATGCAAGGGACTTCGTTGATTTCGCATTGATCGGATACGGGGTTGGTCGTCTCGGGTGTGGAGGACACCAGCATCAAGTCGACCTTGTCCGAGAGGATTAGCTGGCTGGCAACCTCCGCTGCCCGGTTCGGGTTCGATTGGCTGTCCTTGACCACGACCTCGAATTTGTAGCTCTTGCCGCCGATGCCGATCGTGTTATTCATTACGCGCTGCAGCGATTGGAGGATGTACTGGTCAGCTGCAGCGAAGGGCGCGAGCGGCCCCGTTTGCGGGCTCACATAGCCAATCTTGATGGTGCGCTCAGCAGCCAACAACGGCCCGAAGGGCATGCTGGCGAGCGCAGCGGTACCTGCCACGACGCCAGTGGTGCGCAGGAAGTTGCGCCGCGTTACCGGTAATCCACCGACGAGGTTTTTATTGTTGTCGTCTCGCATGGTCAGCTCCTACGTTGGGATGAATTCCAGGACTGGCCGCCCACCCGAACCAGGTCAGGTGGCGGACAGGGTTTAGAAGAAGACGGTGGCGTCGAACGACAGCACCAGTTGTGCATCCCGACTGCCGTCACCGAATGCATCTCGCCCGGGGCCGGAATGGATGTCGTAACGCGCTTCGGGACGTAGGCGCAGATTCGGTACCGGCAGCCAGGAGAGATTGGTGGTGACCGCATAGAAGCTGCCCCAACTGGGGTCAGGGATACCGGTGCGCGAGTCGATATTGGCCATCACCACATGTACCGGTGCGTCGGTGTAGAACCACTCTGCCCGGCTGTTCCAGCTAAGGTTCTCGCTCAACTTATGATGGAAATTGAAGTTGGCGCCGTACCAAGTCGCGTCGGTTTTGTTGGCAAAGCCTGCGAGCGCGCCGTTCTTTTGTTTGCCGTACGAAGTCTCAACAGCAATTCGGTTCGCCGGATCGAGCTGGTGCGAAATGGTCAGGTAGGTCTCGTAACGCTGGGCGGTGTCATCTTCAGTGCCAGCGGGCATGGGGGAGCCACATGCGCAGTTGGCGAAGCTGTCGCCTCCACCATTGCCGTAGATGTTTTCCCAGTCCACCCATGTGCCAAAGTCGGCTGACCGCCAACGGACGTTGGCGATAACATGTGGGTCGTGGTTCTCGCTCTGTAGGTTGTTCCACCCTTGAACGACGCCGACCTCGAAGCCGAGCATGCTTTCGCCGGGCGCCGACGGCAGCTTGAAGGAGTACAGTGCACCGGCATGCTTGGCTGGCCCATGCATGAAGGAATAGGTGTGGCTGTAGAAGTCTGTGGGCGCCGGGGAGGGCAGCGCAAAGCCGATCTCATTCTCCAGCGGGGTATGGAAGATGCCGAGCATCAAGTCCGAGCCACCGAGTACGGGGAAGTAGAACTCCAGGTACGCCTGAGCGATGGTGAACGCCTCGTCCTCGGGCTTGTTGTCTCGGTTGACTCCGAGGTCTTCATCCCAGCCGTAGGTCTTGAAGTAGCGGGCGTCTTTGCCATAGACCGTCGTGACGTTGAAGCCCCAGTCGGCTTCCTGCGGCATGGGGCCTGGGAACGGGCCGATGCGCCCTTGGATATTGCTGGCAGGGGAGCGCTGGATGCCCAAGGCGAACTGGTTGAGGTTGAAGCCTTCATCCGTGTTGAAAAACGCCTGTTTGCTGACGTCATCGGTGGAGTTGTTGTTATAGATCAGGCCCGCTTGAGCCCAACCGTACACCTTGACCCCATAGTCCTCTTTCAGCTGTTTACCCAGCGCGGTACTACCGACCAGGCTGCCCAGGGGATCTGCTGCGAGCGCACTTGCAGAGATAAGGGTTCCGATTGTCAAAATGGGGGCGAGACAAAGCGCTGCATTCTTAAACGCACGTGTGGACATACCTGCTTCCTTTTATTTTTATTCGGGCGAGGCTGCTGAGTGTTGGCGCTCACCGAGTCAATTGGCGGGAGGCTTGGAGGTGAGGCTACGCGTGGCTAGATCCGCGAACAATTGCGCTTTGAGCGACCTGAGTGTTTGCGTTTTTCGACGAATGTTTAATCGAGAGGAGGCGTAGCGCAGCAAAGCGCCACTCGCTAGGCGATGCTGAGCATTGGTGCGCCCGTAGCCCAGTTCTATGCTGTGAGGATCTCGAATGATCAATGCCCACCGGAAATGCTCCGGTGGGTTTAGAGTTACCCAGCACGACCCTTCAGGGAATCAGTACGGTCTTGTCGCTGTTGCCACCCTCGACAGCCTTGTATTCGGCAATGCCATCGATCAGAGCCACTTCGCGAACACCCTCTGGCGCAGGCAGCACACCTTCATCGAAGTAATGGCCAAAGTCCTTGAGCATGGCTGCGCATTGCGTGGTGTCATACAGCAGGGAATTGACGCCCACCAGTACGCCACCCTTGCGGTACAGCGCCAATGCTGGGAAATTCACCATGCCGTCGACAGGGGCCGCGATGATCGCGATACGCCCGAAGTTCGCGAGTGCTGACACCGACGCCGGGAGCCAGAAGCCGGTGGTGTCGAAGACTACCTCGGCACCGCCTGGGAAAACCTCTGCGACCTGAGCGCCCAGCGATTCCGCCGAGTCGAGAACGATGCTTTGGTAGCCCTTGGCTTCAAGTGCAGCGGCTTGTTCTGGTCTGCGCACGGCGGCCAGCACGCGTGCTCCGCGGATCTTCGCCAGGGCCAATGCAGCGGTACCGACAGCGCCATTGGCACCAATGACCAGGAACGACGTGCCTTGCTTGATGCCAGTGCGCTCAACAGCGTCGTAGGCGGTCGTGAAGGGCACCCCGATGGCGGCTGCCTGGGCGAACGAGAGGCTTTTGGGCTTCAACGCCACGCCGGTTGCGGGCAGGGTGAAGAACTCGGCATGCGAGCCATCGCGCAGGAAGCCAGGGCCTTTGCCCGTGCCCCAGACTTCCTGACCGATCATGTCCGCAGGGCCTTGCTCAACAACGCCTGCAAAGTCCCGACCTGGTACGCGAGGCAGCGTGGTGTAGGGGAAGCGCCCAAGGACGTTCTTCACATCGCTCGGGTTGAGGCCTGCAGCTTTGACGCGAACCAGAATCTCATCGGTAGCCGGGGTAGGGGTAGGCAGATCGACCAGGCTCAGGTGATCGATACTGCCGGTAGCCGTGAACTGCAGAGCCTTCATGATGCGTTACCTCAAGTGGATGATGTGTCCCAGCTTAAGGTCGTCCGTCCTGCCGCACCTGCCAGATACTTACGCGTATCTGACAGTTTGGATTCATCTCTGCAGGTGACGGGAGGCGTAGACGGAAGGTACAACGCCTACCGAGCGGCGGAACATCTCGCTGAAGCTGCCCAAGTTGAAGCCGAGTTCGTCGGCAATGGCGCTGACGGCTGCACCATCGAGCAGACGGGCAGACGCGTAGGCGAGTTGCACCTGTCGCCTCCACTCGGTAAACCCCTGGCCCAGCTCCAGGTTGAACAGGCGGGTCAGTGTCCGTGTGCTGGCACCGATGGCTTGGGCATGCTGTTCGAACGAGATGCTCAGGGAGGGCGTTCGCAGGATGTTCTCGCATAGGTTGCGCAAACGTCGATCGCCATTGGCGGGCATGGGTACTTGCAGGGAGGCGGTGCGTGCTTGCCGCAGCTCGATTACCAGCAATCCATCCAGGGCATCTCGGTAGATCTCATCAGGTGTTGCCCCCACGCTGACACGACGCCTGATCAATTCACGCAATAATGGGCTGACCTCCACCACCGTAAGCTCGCTGCCGATTCGGACAGCCAGTTCTTCTCGCAGGTAGATATTGCGCATTTCCAGGTCGGAGACCACGCGAACTCCATGATGGATAAGCGGAGGAATCCAGACGGCGCGATGGGGCGGTACCAGCAGTGCGGCGTTCGGCGTGTCGACCCACATGAGCCCGCTCTCTGCATACAGCAGCTGCCCCCAATCATGCATGTGAGGCTCGATTGCCAGGCCTCGGGGATAGGTGCGGGCCAGGGGCTGGATCGGGTGTTCCGCGCTATCCAGGTCAGGGGGTACGGCAATTGCCATCACGAGCTTTCCAAAAAACGATGGTCATTGGCTATTCAGGATGAAGCATACCGCCGACGCCGCGTAGCTGTCGTTGAGCGAAAGCCGAAGTGCTTACGGTACCGGACACCAACTTACCGGTTTCATCGCTTTCGACTGCCGCACGCGCGCGTGACACACAGGCCAGCGGTCTTGGGCTTAGACGATTTTTCTGTCACAGAGCGGAGGTCGAACACCATCACCTGTGCGTCGGCGGGTGCTGAAATCGCGAGCTTTCTGGCGTCAGCCAGCTTTAGCCCGTCACCTTGCGCAAGCCTTACGCCATTCACTTGGAGCCGACCATCAATCACGTGCACATAGACCTGTCGCCGGCTGCTGATTGGCAAGGTTACCGAGTCGCCGGCACCAAAGCGGCCTACGTAAATCTTCGCATCCTGACGCACCTTCAGCGAGCCGCTGGCTCCCTCTTTTGAGGCAATCAGCTGGAGCTTCCCGCGATGCTGATCGACTGAAAATTGCTTCTGCTGATAGCTGGGCTTGGTGCGGGAGGCCTGCGGTGTCAGCCAGATCTGCAAAAAGTGGACGGGCTGGGTGCTCGATGCGTTGAGCTCGCTATGTTCGATGCCTGATCCGGCACTGATGAGCTGAAACTCACCGACCTTGATCTTCGCACTGTTCCCCAGGGTATCCCGATGGGCCAGGGTTCCTTGCAGCACGTAGGTGAGGATCTCGACATCGCGGTGGCCATGCTGACTAAACCCTTTACCTGGAGCCACACGGTCGTCATTGATGACCCGAAGGTCGGAGAACCCCATTTCCTGCGGGTTTTTGTAGCCGCCGAAGGAGAACGAATGGCGGGATTTGAGCCAAGGCAAACGGGTGCTTCCGCGATCGCCCGCCTTGCGGATTTCTAACATGATGCGCTACCGAACTGCCTGCCAGGATATGAGTGCGAGGTAGCTTAATGGGATGGATCGATCGTGAATATGCCAAAAAATGAAGGTTAATGATCGAGCGTGTAGATCATTTCTTACCGCTATCTCAACCCGTACTTGGCACTCAATGGCGGACTGCCTGACTGGATGCAGTATCTCGGCGTTTTTTGATCCGAGATGGAAAACGAGGTCATGGGCTATTACTGACCTCATGCCAATCTGATAAAGACCTCCGCCTGTATGAAACCAACGGGCAGATCTTTAAATTCCAGATAGCCTAGATTGGTTTGGACGTGTCCCTGTTCTTTGTAGAACTGTCGCCAGAAGCTTCAAGGTGCCAGAGCTCGATTTGCAAGATTGAATGTAGAGGCAGTCAGCGGAAAAGCGAAGCCCGGCGGAGTGCCGGGCAACGAACAGAAAAGCCACCTCAGGCGATCTGACGCAGCCGACAAGCTCCTCACAAAACTTGATTTAACTGCGTCATGATTCGCCAACCGACCCTTGTCGTGGCCTGGATCGGTCAGTGAGACCTGTTTATCCGGCGAATCGAGTGCAGTCAGGTAACGGTCGATACTCGATTCAATTTCCTCCATTCGCCGCTGACGATACGGCCCGACTCAAACCAAGTCTTCTGGCTGCATCGTCAAGATAATTTTCCCAACGTTCTCGGACGACTCCATCCGGCGATGGGCATCGGCAGCATGTGACAGCGGGAAAGTGCTATCAACGACCGGCTCCAGGCTTCCAGCGCCATCGAATCGATCAAGCCAATGCTCGCGGAAGCGCTTAATCATGTCGTGCTTCTCTGGCTGCGTGCGGGACTTCATGACCGTGCCGATGATTTGCAAGTGACGGTAGAGGATGTGCTCCAACTCCACAGTCACCTTGCCGCCACCGCCGAGGATACCGACCTGGACCATGCGGCCACCGTGAGCAAGAGACGCGACGTTGCGTGCGAAGTAGGGTTCGCCAACAAAGTCGATAACGACATCGACACCCCGGCCATTCGTTTTATCGGCAATGGCTTCAGCGAAATCCTGTGTCTTGTAGTCAATAGCTACATCGGCTCCCAAATGCTCCACACGCGATAACTTGCTAGCCTCGGTTGTCGCATACACCGTGGCACCTGTGGCGTATGCCAATTGCACTGCGGCAGATCCTACGCCTCCAGCGGCAGCGTGAATCAATACTGAGTCGCCGGATTTCAGCCGAGCCAGGTGCATCATCGCTTCATGGGCAGTAACGAAGACCTCGGGAATTGCCGCCGCGTGGACATAGTCGAGCTGCGCAGGGATGTGCATGGCCATGCGGTAGTCGATGCGTGCCAGTTCGGCATAGGCGCCGCCTCCGACTACGCCCATCACTCGATCCCCCACCTCGAACCCCGTAACCGCGCTACCTTTCTCAATCACCTCACCAGCGATTTCCAACCCGATAATCAGCGAGTCGCCGAAATTCGGATGGCCATATCCACCGGTTCGATGAGTCAGATCCGCACGGTTCACGCCCGCTGCATAGACACGCACTAGCAGGTCGGTAGGGCGTACTTCAGGAGTGGGAGCATCTGCGAGTTCCAGTACGTCCGCCGTGCCGAATTCTCTGATATTGATGGCTTTCATATTAGTTTTTCTCCGATTCGGTAAACGTTGCATTAGCAATAGCAGACGCTGTGATGGCAGCAGGGAAACCCACGTAAAACGCCAGGTGGGTTATCGCCGCCGCAATTTCGTCATGAGTAACCCCATTGCTCACCGCCCGCCGTAGGTGCGCAGGCAACTCTTCTGAGTGACCGCCGGCAATCAATGCGGCCACTGTGATCAGGCTGCGGTCACGGGGGGACAACGCTGGATCGCTCCATATCTGCGGATAGAGAGTTGAGTCGACGAATTGCGACAGTTTCGGGGTAAACGCTCGGGCCGCTTCGCGAGGACTGCTGAAATTGATATTGGACATGGGAAAGTTTCCTTAAACCTGACTGATAAATTTGTGGGTGAGATAGTGCTCAATGCCCTCAATGCCGCCTTCCGAGCCGTGGCCGCTTTCTTTCATTCCGCCGAAAGGCAGCTCGGTGGCGACGATGCGGTATTGGTTGATCCCGATCATCCCGGCCTCCAAACCGTCAGCAACGTCAATTGCAGTTCGAGCGCTGGAGGTGAACGCGTAGGCTGAAAGCCCGTAGGGCAAACGGTTGGCTTCTTTCAGACCATCAGTCAGCTCATCGAAAGGCATCAGCACGGCGATGGGCCCGAAGGGTTCTTCGTGCATGACGCGGGCGTTCATGGGGACATCTGCCAGAACGGTGGGCTGGAAGAAGAAGCCTTCACCTGGTAAGGCCTCGCCACCGACCAATACTCGTGCACCTTTCTCGACGGCATCGGCTATCAGCTCTTCCATCTTTGCCAGCTGCCTTGGGTTGGCGAGCGGCCCGACCTGAGTCTGCGGATGCAGGCCATCACCGATTCTCAGGGCTTTGGTTGCAGCGACAAAATGATCGACAAACCTCTGATATGCGCCACGCTGAATCAGAAAACGGGTGGATGAGATACATACCTGGCCAGTCCCGCGAAACCGGTTCGCGACACCCTCTACAGCGGCTTTTTCAATGTCTGCGTCTTCAAATACCAGCACGGGTCCGTGGCCACCCAGTTCAAGGGTAATTGGCTTGACGCCCTCGGCTGCTCGGGCTGACAGGAGTCTGCCAATGGGGACTGAGCCGGTAAATGTCACCTTACGAATGATTGATGAGGCGATCAGGTGGCTGGACACTTGATCCGGGACGCCAAAGACCACTTGCAATACACCTTTAGGCAATCCTGCATCGTCGAGGGCACGAGCCAGGGCCAGCGCCGTGGAGGGGCTTTCTTCGCCTGGCTTGAGAATGACACTGCAACCGGCGGCCAAAGCTGCCGAGAGCTTGCGAGCGGGAGTGATGGCCGGGAAATTCCAGGGTGTGAATGCAGCCACAGGGCCGATGGCCTGGCGTTTTACCAGTTGCAGCACGCCTGGACGGTTGGCGGGTACAACACGGCCATCGATACGACGGGCGCTTTCGGCGAACCACTCAAAGTACTCAGATGCGCGGGTAACTTCATCCATGCTTTCACCCAGCGGCTTGCCTTCTTCCAGAGTCATCTGCGCCGCAATGTGAGGTGCTCGTTCCAGGATCAGATCGGCGGCCCGTTTCAGGATTTTCGCGCGCTTGTCAGGTACGGTCTGGCGCCACTCTTCGAAGCTCAGTCGAGCCACCTCAAGGGCGTGATCAAGGTCGACTGCGGTGGCGAGGGGGACGAGTCCGATTTCACGTCCGGTTGCCGGGTTAACGACAGAGGCAGTATCGCGCCCTTCGGCACTGATCCATTCACCACCGATAAAAAGATAAAGCGGATCGTAGGAAGTGTTCATGATTTGGCCTTCAGTTGGTTGTCAGAGATTCGTATGAATATCGTCGCCTGAGTGGCTGTACCGCAGGGCCTGTTCAGGCGGCCTGTGCAACCAAGTCTATGGAAGGTGAGCCATTTGATTTAGTCGGCCAAAAGGGAATCATTGTTGTACCCAGAAGTAATATCGAGCACGGGGAGGAGCGTGTAGCATCTGGAAAACTCGCTCGTCATCACGGGTATTTGTCAGATCTACAGGAAGGTCGGGATGGATAAACTTTCGAACATGTCGGTGTACGTAAAGGTTGTCGAGATGGGCAGTTTCACTGCCGTGGCAAACCATCTGGACTCCACCGTAGGTAACGTATCGCGTGCTGTGTCTGCACTTGAAAACGTACTCGACGCCCGTCTGTTGCAACGCTCGACTCGGCGTCTCTCGGTGACCGATGCGGGCCGGCGGTTTTATGAGCGGTGCACGAAAATTTTGGCAGACCTCGAGAGTGCGGAAGCCGAAGCAAGCAATGCAGCCTTGAATCCCAGGGGGACTCTACGTGTGCACTGCGTACCCGGATTGGCGAGGCAACTGGTCACCGGCGCCGTGTTGGAGTATCGCAAGGAATTTCCGGATGTGACCGTGGATTTAATGCTTTCCCAACGAATGCCCAACCTGCTGGAAGATCAACTGGATGTCTCGATCCTGATTGCTCGAACGCTGCCGGATTCCGCGTATGTCAGTCAGAAGATTGGAGTCAGCCATTGTGTCTTGGTAGCGTCTCCAGACTATCTGAAGAGGCATGCGGCCCCGGTGACGCCAGAGGATCTCAGAGATCACCAATGCCTGCTGCTGGGTACTGTGGACTATGTGAGGGATGAGTGGCAGTTGAAGAGCAAGGCTGGTGACGCGAAATTTTCGCCCACGGGGCCAAGTTTCAGCGTAAATGATATGGACGCGATGGCGGTTGCCATACGGGGGGGCGCTGGGATCGGCTTGCTGGCTGGATTCACGGCCATCGACGACTTGCGCTCTGGGAAGTTGGTGCGGGTTTTGCCTGACTATCACACGTACGAGCGCAACGTTTATGCCGTCTATACCTCTCGACAGTTTGTCGACGCAAAGATAACTCGCTTTATTGATGTCTTAAAAGATCAGGTTGGCAGTCAGCTAGCAACCACCGTTAAAGAACTCATCGATTGAAAAATGACTAGGAATTTGGAAGAGGGCTTGGACGCTGGCGAGGTCGACGCGGCCATTGGCTATTTCCCTCGTCTGCTCAACACCTCGATCCGGCATCGGGCGCTGTACAGCCACTCTTTCGTGTGCATAGTGCGCAGCGATCATCCCACCATCGGCGACAGCATCAGCGCCGAGCAATACCAGGCCGCCGTGCATGTCGCCGTCCAGGCCGAGGGGCGCGGCATGGGTGTGCTGGAAAGGAGCTGGCCTCCCACGGCGTAACACGACGGGTGCGGTTCAGCCTGCCACGGTTCATGGGCGTGCCGTTCCTGGTGGTCGAGTCCGACATGATCGCCACCGTCCCACTGGCAGTCGGCCGGCGGTTCTCCGAAATGACCAATGTGCGCCTGGTCCCGCTGCCTTGGGCTATCTGCGGATATGACATACACCTGTATTGGCATACGCGCTTTCATCATGACCCGGCTAATCGTTGGTTGCGTCAGTCCTTCATTGAGTTGCTCGGTGACTTCTCTCCTAGCGAGCAGATGTCGATTTGATTCATTGATTAATGGTTAATTTAAATAACTGATGTTGTGATACACCGCATTTGACCCGTCGAAAATGTCGGGGCATTGAGACAATTCGTGAAGAACCTTTAAAAAGCACGTAAGCGCTCAACGGCGTGTCCCCCATTTTGGCTGACCTTTAATAGACCTGAGGCACGATGAGTTCCGGCGGCGTAGGGCTGCGGGAATAATCCTCCTGCCTGACGCGTTGCGGCAGTTCGATTACCGGCATTTCCACTTCTTCATAGGGCATCTGTCCGAGAAGGTGATGGATGCAGTTGAGCCTGGCTTTCTTTTTGTCATCAGCTTGTACCACCCACCACGGCGCTTCGGCGATGTGGGTGCGTTCAAGCATGATTTCCTTGGCCTTGGTGTAGGCCTCCCAACGCCGACGGGACTCCAGGTCCATGGGGCTGAGTTTCCACTGTTTGAGCGGATCATGGATGCGACTGAGAAAGCGCAGATGCTGTTCCTGGTCGGAAATGGAGAACCAGTATTTGATCAATTGGATGCCGGAGCGGGCGAGCATACGTTCGAACTCCGGTACCGTACGGAAGAACTCCTCGTACTGATCTTCGTTGCAAAACCCCATCACTTGCTCCACACCCGCACGGTTGTACCAACTACGGTCAAACAGCACGATTTCGCCCGCCGCCGGCAGGTGCGAGACATAGCGCTGGAAGTACCATTGAGTACGTTCCCGGTCGTTGGGGGCGGGTAGGGCGGCGACCCTGCAGACCCTGGGATTCAGGCGCTGGGTGATACGTTTGATCACACCGCCCTTTCCGGCGGCATCCCGCCCTTCGAACAGGATCACGACTTTGTGGCCCGTCTTGACCACCCAGCTTTGCAGCTTTACCAGTTCGCCTTGCAGGCGGAACAGTTCGCTGAAATAAGTCCTTCGAGCATCCTTCTCAGTACCTTCCTTTACATGATCATCGAACAGCGCGTTCAGGTCATGACCGTCTTCGGATAATTCCAATTCCAGCTCTTCGTCACTGTGATCAAGCAGTTCACGGTGGATGCGCTGCATTAAGGTGGCTTCTCTGGGAGACATAGGAGGGAGGCTCGCGCGAGGGTGGATGGCAAAGTGTTAGGCGTAATTTGTTACGAACCAATTACATTAACTCCTGTGCTGGGCCACATAGAGAATGAGCGTGCTGCTGCCATTCAACTTTCATGAGAACGTAACAAAACTGCTGCAAAGTTCGGGGGCCCGTAATCACAAGGTGTCCCCCTAATGAAAAGTTTGATGAAGTCTGCTGCGCTCGCCATTGCGGTTTCTCTTTGTGCCACCTCGGCGTCCTACGCTGCAGAGAGTGTCCGTCTGACGGGTTCCGGGGCGAGTTTCCCTGCACCGATCTACCTCACTTGGTTCAAGGATTTCAGCAAGAAATCTGACGGTGTCACTGTGGACTACCAATCCAAGGGTAGTGGCGCGGGTGTACAGGACTTTCTGAACAAAACGGTTGATTTCGCCGCCAGTGACTCGGCAATGAAAGAGGAAGATATCGCCAAGGTCGCCGAAGGCGTGCAGTTGTTGCCGATGACCGCGGGTGAAATCGTGCTGGCCTATAACTTGCCGGGCAATCCGAAGGGGCTAAAACTGCCTCGAGATGTGTACTCCAACATTTTTCTGGGCAAAATCACGCGCTGGAACGATCCGAAGATCGTTGCCGCCAACCCGGATCTGAAACTCTCCGATACGCCGATCACGGTTGTTGTGCGTGCAGACTCCAGCGGCACGACTGCGGTATTCACTAAGCACCTGGCGACAATCAATCCGGAGTTCAAGCAGGCGCTGGGGGAGGGCAATACCGTCAACTGGCCGGCTAGCGACAAGTTCATCAAGTCGCCGAAGAACGATGGTGTCACGGCCACTGTGCGCCAAACCCCGGGTGCGATCGGGTACATCGAATACGGCTTCGCCAAGCTCGCCAAGGTTGACTTTGCTCAACTGCAGAACAAGGCCGGTCAGTACGTCGTGCCAAACGCCGAAAGCGGCGCCGAAGCCTTGGCGGCGGTGAAGATGCCGGAAAACCTGGTGGCCTGGTTGCCTGATCCGGACGGTGCCAAGTCCTACCCGATCACGTCCTACACCTGGATGATTTTCCGCAAGGACAACGGCAATCCGGCCAAGGCCAAGGCCATGCGTGAAATGGTCGAATACAGCCTGGCCGAGGGGCAGAAGATTGCCGATTCGATGGGTTATATCCCATTGCCGCAATCGGTCGTCGAGCAGGTTCGCAAAGCGTCCGCCAACATTCAGTAACGCCGTGAGGTCTCTCTCGGAGTGTGCGTCTGCGCCACGCCGGGAGAGTTTTCCCCCTTGTTCCGGACTCAGCCCATGAACAAACCTTTTGTCGTACCGGTTAATCCGGACTCTGCCTGCCAACCACCCTCGAGGAAGGATTTCCTGGTTGATCGCACCTTTCGTGCGCTTGCACGTATCGGCGTGGTGCTGATTCTGGCGCTGGTATTCGCGCTGGTGTTCGAGGTGGGACGCAAGGCACTTCCCGGTATGGAGAAGCACGGCTTTGATGTGCTTTTGGGCAGTGTCTGGGACGTTAACCAGGGCAAATACGGCATCCTGCCGGCTATCTGGGGCACGCTCTACAGCGCCTTGATCGCATTGCTGATCGCCGGTTTTTTTGGCATCAGCATGGCGATTTTCCTGACCCAGGATTTCCTGCCGCCCAAGCTCGCCGCCATCTTCCGCACTATCGTCGAACTGCTCGCGGCCATCCCCAGCGTGGTCTATGGCCTGTGGGGGATCTACGTGGTGATCCCGGCGATTCGGCCGCTGACAACCTGGTTGAACAGCGAACTCGGCTGGGTACCCTTTTTCGGCACGACCCTGAGCGGCCCAGGCCTGCTACCCGCAGCGCTGGTGCTCGCCATCATGATTCTGCCGACCATTGCCGCCGTTTCGCAGGACGCGCTCACGGCTGTGCCGATGAAAACCAAGCAGGCCGCCTACGGCATGGGGACTACCCATTGGGAAGCGATTCTCAAGGTGATGGTTCCTTCCGCCGCCACCGGCATCTTCGGCTCTCTGGTGCTGGGCCTGGGGCGCGCCCTGGGTGAAACGATGGCGCTGGCCATGCTGGTCGGCAATGCCAACAACATTTCCCTCTCGCTGTTTGCACCGGCCAACACGCTCGCCGCCCTGCTGGCGTTGAACTTCCCCGAAGCCGGGCCGAACGAGATCGAGGTGTTGATGTATGCGGCCCTGGTGCTGATGTTGATTACGCTGATCGTGAACATCTTCGGTTCGATGATCATGATGTACGCCCAACGGGGTAATAAGTGATGACTGATCTGACTGCTGCAACAGACCTGACGTCTCCAACAGGCGCGATGCCCAGCCTGCAGCGCAAGTTCGAAGGCCGTGCCCTGCGAAGCCTGATCCTGACCACCCTGGTCTGGGCTGGTGCGCTATTGGCCAGTGTGCCGCTGATCTCTGTGCTCTACATGCTGATTACCCGCGGCGGCGCGCGCCTCAACCTGGAAGTCTTTACCGAACTGCCGCCGACCGGCTTCGAGATGGGGGGCGGTTTCGGCAACGCATTGGCAGGTACCTTCGTGATGGTCGGTATCGCGGCGGCGATCGCGGTGCCGGTCGGCATCATGGCGGCAATCTTCCTGGCTGAGCTGGGACCGGACAGCAAGCTGGGGAACGCCGCGCGTTTTGCCGCCAAGATGCTCACGGGCCTGCCGTCGATCCTGGCCGGGGTGTTTGCCTATGCCCTGGTGGTGATGACCACCGGTACGTATTCGGCGCCGGCGGGTGGCGTGGCCCTGGCGGTCCTGATGCTGCCTATCGTCGTGCTGACGGCGGAAGAGTCGATGCGGATGGTGCCCAAGATCATGAAGGATGCCGCCTACGGCATGGGCTGCACCCGTTCGCAGGTGATCTGGAAAATCATCTTGCCGACCGGCATGCCGGCCATCCTGACCGGAGTCATGCTGGCTGTGGCACGTGCCGCGGGCGAGACGGCGCCGCTGCTGTTTACCGCGCTGTTCAGCAACTATTGGATTTACCACCAGGGCAATCTCGAGGTCATGAACCCGACTGCCTCGCTGGCGGTGCTGATCTACAACTTCTCCGGGATGCCGTTCGACAACCAGCTTGAACTCGCATGGGCGGCCTCACTGGTGCTGGTGATGATCGTGCTGTTCGTGAACATCGTCAGCCGTATTTTCGGCAAGCCCAAATATTAAGAACGGGAGCATCTGATCTTGAACGTATCCACTGCGCAAATAGCCGCTCCGTTTGTCACCCAGGCGCCTGTAGTCATGGACTGCAAACTGGACAAGATTTTCTATGGCAACTTCATGGCGGTACGTGACAGCCATGTGCCGATCGAAAAAAACAAGATCACCGGGTTCATCGGTCCTTCCGGCTGTGGCAAGAGCACCGTATTGCGTAGCCTCAACCGGATGAATGACCTGGTGAAGGGGTTCCGTTTCGAGGGCCATGTGCATTTCCTCGGACAGGACGTCTACGGCAAGGGCGTTGATCCGGTGGTCGTGCGCCGTTACATCGGCATGGTGTTCCAGCAGCCGAACCCGTTTTCGATGAGCATTTTCGACAACGTCGCGTTTGGTCTGCGCCTCAATCGCTACAAGGGCGACATCGGCGACCGGGTCAAGCATGCGCTGCAAGGTGCCGCGCTGTGGGACGAAGTCAAGGACAAGCTCAAGGTCAGCGGCCTGTCGCTCTCCGGTGGCCAGCAACAACGATTGTGCATTGCCCGCGCCATTGCCACCGAGCCGGAAGTCCTGCTGCTGGATGAGCCGTGTTCGGCGCTCGACCCGATCGCTACCCGGCGAGTCGAGGAACTGATGGTGGAGTTGAAGAAGGACTACACCATCGCGCTGGTCACCCACAACATGCAGCAAGCCATCCGTGTCGCTGACACTACGGCTTTCTTTTCGGTGGATATTTCCCAGGGCACGCGAACCGGCTATCTGGTGGAAATGGGCCCGACCACGCAGATTTTCGACAACCCGCGTGAACAGATGACGGGAGACTACATCAGCGGCAAGTTCAGCTAAGCATCTCATCCGGTCAAGGCCGCATACCTGCAGAAGCCAAACGGATTTGGCGGCATCCGGTAGACATTTGCCAAACGTTTTCAAGGAGCACCAATGCCTGTTACGCACCGCCTTGATTTACCTGCAATTGAACGCGCACTGCGTGAAGTTCAAGGCCGCTTCGTCGAGCTGAGCCGGTACTTCACCGAGCCGCGGGACCCCTTGACTGATGAAGTGCTGCAGAATGTGCTTGAAGGTTATGCGTTGGTTGACGACTATGTTGCCCGCGGCGTCGACCTGTTCGATCTTCAGCAACTGAACCTGATGCTGGAGATCAATGCCACGGTGCTGTGTGGCCGAGATCCGGCGCGCCGGTTGGAATACGCCCAGCACCTGGCAGCCACCGAGGCGCATTTCTTCAACAATGTTGAGGGAGGCATCAAGGACTTGTACAACTGGTATTGCGCGTATCGCAGCGAATCCGTCTGGAAGCGTGCGGCCGGCGTCTATGTACGCATTCTCAGCAAGCCGCAGCTGTTCATCGAAGGTAACAACCGTAGTGGGTCGCTCATCGTCAGCTATTTGCTCATGCGCGCGGGTTTGCCTCCTTTCGTGTTGACACTGGAAAACGCAGAGGGCTACTTCAACCCGTCCTCAGTCATACGCAACTCCGCCAAGCATGGCGTCAAAGCGTTGTACGAATTGCCCAAGATCAAGAAAAAATACGCAGCTTTTTTAGAAGAACAGGCGCCCGATCCCATGAAGTTTTTTCTCAAGGACAAATCCTTGCCCATTTATCAAGGTGGCCATTGATGAGCGGGTATCCAGCGTTCGCCAGGTGCAAAACCTTCGGCAGCCGGGTAGGGCAGGTCATCCGCCGCGCGATGCCGACGCAACTGTTCAAGCGTCAGCGCATACGAATTTCGTTCGATATCGATGACACGCTCGCCTGCCAACTTCACCATTGTGCCGTCGAGCAGAGCAGGCTGCCGGCCTGTGTTCATCGTTGGTTGGGTGAGCCGTTGCGCATGGGCACACGCTCCCTGATCCGAGAGCTGCGCCGCCAGGGCTGCAGCGTCTGGGTCTACACGTCGTCCGGGCGCACGCCGTCCTATATCCGGCGTTGGCTATTGCTGTACGGCATCCGTGTCGACGGCGTGGTCAACAGCGTGCTGCACAACCGTGCCCTGACGGTGCATGGGATGTTGAATGCGCCTTCGAAATATCCGCCGGCGTTCGATATCGATTTGCATGTCGATGATTCCGAGGGCGTGCAGATTGAAGGCAAGGATCATGGGTTTCGCGTTGTCGTGGTGCATCCGGAGGATGACCGCTGGGCGCAGAAAGTCCTGGATGCGGTTGCCGTTGTCCAGGCGCAGCTCGTCTGGCAGCAAATGTTCAGGCAGAAAGAGTCGGTGCAACAACGGGCAGACGCTTTCCTTGAACCTCTCAGTTAAGCGAACACGACTCCGCTATTAGTTGCAGTGCAGTTGCTCAACCACTTCGAGCGCAGGCGGGGGAACATGACATCAGATTTGTACTGAGCGCACACTGACGATTCCCGCCGAAAACACCCCATATGAAAGTCATGAATTTCAGTCATTCGGTATCGTTTCGGCGCCGACGGCAGCAGCGCTCCGTTGGGCAAAGTACTGTGCGGGCGTGTTCCCTAGTGCCTTTTTGAACATTGTGATAAAGGCGTTGACCGAGCTATAGCCCACGAGCCACCGTCGATGATTTAACGGTTGTCACTGTTGGGGATGTCGAGCGTGTCAGGGCAGGATTGAGCCGCGCGCCATGAAACGAAGACCCAAGCCTTACCCCATGCTGATGAACACACGTCGATCAGCAAGGACTGAGGTCAGGAGGAATGGACACCGGAGAAGGTCAAGTAAGTGCCATTCAGGTGTTGGCCTCTTTTTCGTTCCCGCGAAACCCGCCTTGCGTTAGTTCATGGATTTCTGAACTAACTATTTGCTACAGCCTATTCAATCATTTGTCACGATGGCCTTAGGATCCTCCACACGGGACCGACGCCATCAGAGCAGCAGCCCGCAGCGGCCCCTTTTCGACTGCCCAGCAACGCCACCAGCCCAATCCGCCAGTGGCCCGACGCAGTCGAGAGGAATGCATGAAGCTAGAGATTTTCCGTACCTTATGGGGCTATACCGCCAGCCATGCATCCGCCCTGGATGAATTGCTTGCCGCCGGTTTCGATGGGATCGAAACACGCCTGCCACTGCAGGCCAATGCGCGTGGCGAGTTCGGTGCTTTCCTGCGCAGCAATCACGTCCCCTACATCTGCACCCTGTTTAGTGCCTACGATGTCTTGCCTGATCAGCGCGCCACGCCTGCCCAGCACTTGGTCGACATCGATCGCAAGCTCGGCTGGGCCACGGAGCTGACACCCCGTTTCGTCAATCTGCTTGCAGGCAATGATCGCTGGCCTCTGGCGCAACAGGTCGAGTTCTTCGGTCAGGCCCTGGAACTGGCCGCCAGGCATGGGCTGTTCTGCAGTTTCGAGACTCACCGCGCCCGCTCCCTGTACAGCCCTTGGGTGACTCTGGAACTGATTCGCCAACTGCCGGAACTGCGTTTCACCAGTGACATCAGCCATTGGGTGGTGTGCTGTGAGCGGTTACTGGACGACCCGGCCGACGATCTGTCGTCCTTTGTCGAGCGCGTTCACCACATTCAAGCTCGGGTCGGTTATGACCAGGGCCCGCAAGTTCCCCATCCCGCCGCTCCGGAATATGCCCGTGAACTGGTGTTTCACCAGCGCCACTGGGAGGCGGTCTGGGCTTCTCAAATTCAGCGTGGCTATGCAATCAGCACCCTGACCCCGGAGTTCGGTGCTGACGGGTACCTGCATCACTTGCCCTTCACCAACATGCCGGTGGCCGATCTCTGGACCTTGAACCAGTGGATGGCGCGAACCGAGCGCGAACACTTCAACCGTTTTACCTGTGAAGGAGCCCGCCATGAATAAGACTTCGCTGACCCAGGCCAACTTCAATAGCATTCCGGTGGTGAACATCGCCGGCCTCTTCAGTATCGAACTGGAGCATCGCCTCGCCGTGGCCGAGCAACTGGGGCGTGCCGCCAGCGATGTGGGGTTTCTGTACATCACTGGGCACGGCATCGATCCGGCACTGATCGAGGGCCTGCGCCAGGCAAGCAAGGATTATTTCGCGCAGCCCCTGGAGACCAAGATGCGCCATTACATTGGTGCCTCGGAAAGCCACAAGGGCTTCGTGCCCGAAGGTGAGGAGGTGTACTCCAAGGGCAAGCCGGACCACAAAGAGGCCTTCGACATCGGTTTCGAAGTGCCGGTGGACGATCCGCTATTCCTGAGTCGAACGCCGCTGCTGGGCCCGAACCACTGGCCCGACGTGCCGGGTTTTCAGGCAGCGGTACAAAATTACTATCAGGCTGTGTTTGCCCTGGGCCGCCGATTGTTCGATGGCTTCGCCCTGGCCCTGGGCCTGGAAGAGGGCTACTTCGACGCACTGGTCACCCGTCCGCCTTCCAAGCTGCGGCTGATCCATTACCCCTTCGATGCCACTGCCGTGGATGCTCCAGGCATCGGCGCGCATACCGACTACGAGTGCTTCACCATCCTGCACGCCGACCAGCCGGGGTTGGAGGTGCTGAATGACCAGGATCAGTGGATCGATGCACCGCCAATGCCCGGCGCGTTTGTGGTGAACATCGGCGACATGCTGGAAGTCATGACCGCCGGGACCTTTGTGGCCACCGCTCACCGAGTGCGCAAGGTGGCTCAGGAGCGCTATAGCTTCCCGCTGTTTTACGCCTGCGACTACCACACGCTGATCAAGCCGTTGCCGGCATTCATCAATGACGCTCAGGTCTACGAGGCGCTGACGATTGGTGAACACATGTGGAGTCAAGCCCTGCAGACCTATCAGTACCTGCGCAAACGCGTCGAGAACGGTGAGCTTGAACTGCCGTCCCGAGCCCGCAAGCCATCGAGCTTCGGTCGCCTGAAAAACACTGCCTCTCATTCCTAAAAAAAACCAACGGAGCTTCCCATCATGAAAACCCCCTACGCCTTGACCCGACTGAGTCTGCTCGCCGCTGGTCTGTTCTGTGCCAGTGCCGCCTTCGCCAGCACCGCGACCCCGGGTGTACTGAAGGTTGGTATGGAAATCACCTACCCGCCGTTCGAGTCCTATGACGCCAACAAGAACGTGGTCGGCTCCGACCCGGAGTTGGCCCATTCCCTGGCCAAGGCAATGGGCGTCAAGGCCAGCTTCGTCGACACCAAGTTTCCCAATCTGCTCAACGGCCTCAACGCCGGGCATTACGACGCAATCATCTCCGGCATGTACATCACCCCGGAGCGCCAGGCCCAGGCCCGGACCATTGCTTATGCCAACACCGGCGCGGCAATCATGGTGCCCAAGGGCAGTGAGTTGAACCCGCAGGTTCCCGAAGACCTGTGTGGCCTGAAAATCGGGCTGGAGCAGGGCACCACCTGGGTCGGCAAGTTCCGTCAGTTGTCCAGCGACTACTGCGTCCCGAACAACAAGGGCGCCATCACCGTCAGTGAGTTTCCCTCGGCACCCGAGGTGACGCAGGCGCTGCTGTCAAAGAACATCCAGGCTCAAGTGGAAATTGCCGGTGCCGCGCACATGATCGCTCAGCGTACCAACGGCCGTGTGATCGTCAGCTCGCAGAAGTTGGTTTACCCGCAAACCTTGGGCATCTACGTCAAGAAAGACGCCGATGCGACCTATCAGGCGCTGGTCAAGGCGTTGGCTGAGAGCAAGGCCAACGGCGAGTACGCCGCCATTCTCAAGGCGTATGACCTGGAACCGGTCTCTGAGTAATGCCTGAAACCGCGCCCTCGATCGGGGGCGCGGCTTGCGCGAGGTGTCTATGCAATTCGATTGGGATTACTTTTTTTCGCTGTTCACCCTGGCTGACTTCTGGGCGGCGAGCCTGACCGTCATCGAACTGAGCACCCTGGCCTGGTTCCTGGGCATGCTGCTGGGTTTTGTCCTGGCATCGGCCAAACTGTCGAGCGTGCGCTGGCTGCGCATACCCGCATCACTCTACATCTGGTTCTTTCGCAGCATTCCGCTGCTGGTGCTGGTGGTCTTCGTCTACAACCTGCCGCAGTTGCTGCCCGGTGCCGGGCCGGTGCTGTCGGTGCCATTTTATTCCGGTCTGTTGGCGCTGGTGGTCACTGAGGCCGCCTACATGGCAGAAATTCATCGTGGCGGGCTGATTTCGATCGCCAAGGGCCAGAAGGAAGCGGGCCGTGCCCTGGGACTCGGGCTGCTTGGCGTGCAACGGCTGATCGTCATTCCTCAGGCGTTTCGTATCTCATTGCCGACGTTGATTAACGAATACATCACGGTGGTCAAACTGACCTCGTTGATCTCGGTGATTTCACTGACCGAACTGCTGACTGTCGGCCAGCGCCTGTATGCCCAGAACTTTCTGGTTATGGAGACCCTGGCGGCGGTGGGCCTGTACTACGTGCTGATCGTGACAGTGTTTGGCTTCGCCTTGCAGCGTCTGGAACGTTACCTGGACCTGAACCTGCGTACACCGCAAACCCTGGAGAACGCCTCGACACAAGTGCTGCGTGACAGTCTGGCACCTAGGGTACCGAGCAAGGTCAGCCTCCCAGCCAAAGGTGCGGCCCCGGCCCTGCACCTGCAGGGCGTGCACAAACGCTACGGCGATCATCATGTGCTCAAAGGTATCGACCTGAAGGTGCAAAGCGGCCAGGTGATTTCCATCATCGGCCCGTCCGGCTCCGGCAAGACCTCGTTGATCCGCACCATTAATGGCCTGGAACGCATCGATCAGGGTGAAATCCTGTTGTTCGGGGAGGGCTTCATTAATGCCGAGGACAAACCGGATGGCTTTCGGGTTCGTCAGGGCGTGCAGCGCATCGGCATGGTGTTCCAGAACTTCAACCTGTTCCCGCACCGGACACTGTTGGACAACATCAGCCTCGCCCCTCGTTACCATGGCGTCAGCCGCGCACTGAGTGAGCAGCGGGCCTGCCAGCTGCTCGACAAGGTCGGCCTGCTGGCCCACGTTCACAAATATCCGCATCAACTGTCTGGCGGCCAGCAACAACGTGTGGCGATCGCCCGGGCCATGGCCATGGACCCGGACATCCTGCTGTTTGACGAACCGACCTCGGCGCTGGACCCGGAACTGGTCGGCGAGGTGCTTACGGTGATCGCCGACCTGGCTCGCGAAGGCATGACCCTGCTGATTGTCACTCACGAAATGGAGTTTGCCCTGTCGATCTCTGACCGGGTGATTTTCATGGAAAACGGCAACGTGCAGCTGGATGCCTCGCCACAGGCGATCCGCGAAGGGCATGGCGCCCAACGGGTGCGACGGTTTATCGGGTTGGAAGAATCAGAGGAGGAGCGTTGTCTGTTGATGGGCTGAATCGAGCGCGTTTGGGCGCACGATCCGCGTTATCGTGGTCACATCGCTCTCGGGCCAAGGCGTGCCCGCGCGATCGAACATTTCACCCTCGAAACCCTGGCAAAACAGGTCGATGGACTCGCCCATTCTCTGGGCACAAGTTAGCTGTGTCCGTACAGGTTTGGAGGCCGTTGCTTTCGGTGGTCCTAGCGCTGAAACCGGTGTAAGCCTATTTCAGAACTAGACACTTTCAATTCAGACTGGCGTTTGGCCGCGTCCGCGGGACAGCGTTACTCGGTTTTCGCCGCCATCAAAGCGTTCAATTCGCCGTATGTGTGGGCTTTCAAGGCGTGGGTGTCGAGTTGGCCGTTGTCCAAGAAACTGCGGACCAATGCTCCCATGGCGCCGTGCAGAAATTCGGCGATGCTGGAGCCCGCACTGAGTCGTCTGACGCCCAGACGCTTCAATTCGTCGGGGGAGGGCAGTCCGTCCCGGGACAGCAGGTTGACGGGCAGTTTGGTGTCCCGGCAGATGGTGGCAATTTCGTTCGAATCGACCACGCCAGCGGCAAACAGACCATCCGCCCCGCCGCTGGCATACAGTGCGCTGCGCTTGAGGAGTTCCTCCAGGCGTTGTTCGGCAGGTAACAGGTTTTTCAGGTAGACGTCGGTCCGTACGTTGATGAACAGCTTGACGCCCGCCTGGTTCGCCACCTTTCTCGCGACGTCGATCTTGCGGACAAGCAGCTCTGGAGAGCCCAGGCCGTCTTCGATGTTGATCCCGACCGCCCCTGCGGCGATGACGGCGTCAATCACTTGGCCGACCCGCTCCAGGTCATCCGAATAGCCGCCTTCGATATCCACCGTGAGCGGTACGCTGAGCACCCGTACCATCGACTTGACGGTGGTACTCAGCAGGTCGAGAGGCAGCTTGTTGCCATCCTGATAACCATGCGACCAGGCCATGGCCGCGCTGCTGGTCGCTACGGCCTTGCCGCCCAAGCGTTCGACGATGCGCGCACCGCCCGCATCGGCCACATTGGCCAAGACCAGTAGTCCATTCTGATGCAGGCTGTGAAAAGCGTTGTCCAGGGTGGGCATGACAATTCAACTCCTTTGAACGTTATGTTTTTAATGGCAAGGGTGGCGTCTTGGGCAGGGCTATCATAATGATTAAATCAGGTAAGTGGTTGCTGGCGGTATGCAATGTCTGCGCAAGGGAGTCTTGGAGGGGGGCACTGTTTTTAAGTGTAGGCGGACAGTGCCTTGGCCGAGCTGGTGTCCGAAGGGATGCTGACGCACCGTCGCACAACCGACACCGCGCTTTCAACAGGCACTTCTAGCCGAGTACCGCACTATGCCACGATCCGATCCGCGCGCTCGGCCCAGGGGATTACCGTCCGCGCTGGCGCCGAGGGTGTCAGGATGCTTGCTGTATCGAGGCGGCTGATGTGCTCGGAAGAAAGCTCAAGCGACAGCGCGCCGAGGTTGTCGGTGAGCTGGGTCATTGAGCGTGGCCCGATGATCGGCACTGCCCCATGGGTGCCTGCCCAGGCAATGGCGACCTGACCCGCACTGGCGCCGATCTCGCCCGCGATGGCAATGACGGTGTCGAGGATGTGCGTACGCTGCGCCGAATTCTCCGGTTGGAACACCCGACCGCCCAAACCTTCGGCGCGACCTTTCTCCCCTTGGCGGTACTTGCCCGTCAGCATGCCGCCGCCCAGCGGCGACCACGTGACGATACCGAGGCCCAGTGCGTGCGATGCCGGGAACAGGTCGGCTTCGGGCTCGCGATGAACCAGGCTGTGCTCGAACTGCGCAGCCGCGATGGGAACGGTACGAGTCAGTTCGGCCAGGGTCACTGTGCGGGCGAGACGCCAGGCGGCGAAGTTCGAAAGGCCTGCATAGAGGATCTTGCCCGCGCGTGCCAAGTCCTCGAAGCCACGGACGATTTCCTCGGCTGGCGTGAGGCCATCGGGATGATGCACCCAGTAAATGTCAATCCGATCTGTCTTGAGTCGCTTCAGGCTTGCTTCCACGGAGGCGACCATGGCCCTGCGACTGTTGCCGGTGACCAGCCGATTGGCATTCGGCTGCGCGCCGTTGCTGTACTTCGTCGCGATGACGAAATCTTCGCGCCGCCCCTGCAGCAGGATGCCGATCTGCTCCTCCGATTGTCCGAACTGGTAGACATCCGCTGTATCGATGAAATTGCCTCCGGCCTCGGCATAGGCGTTGAAGATCGCTTGGCTGGTATCGGGATCGGCACCATGGCCCCAACCCGTGCCAAAGTTGCCCGTGCCGAGCGCCACCTGCGAAACCCGCAGGCCGGTTTTGCCAAAGGATGTGTATTTCATGACTTTCTCCGTTGATCGAGGCGGAACCACGAGGTTGCTCAGTTCAGACCGCAGCGCAGAGAACAACGTCAGGCTTGCTCATGTGGACGCCTCGGGGAAGGTGCAGGGAAATCGAAGATCAAGCATGTCGTGGTGGCGTGCGCGTACAGCTTGCCGTCGGGGCCAACGATTCGGCCTTCGGCCGTGGCAATCCGACTTCCTGCATGGATCAACTTTCCCTCGGCGCGTACCAGCGGCACCGCGTCGGTCAAGGCGCGGACCATGTTGACTTTCAGCTCCAGCGTAGTGAAGCCCTTGCCTGCGGGTAAGGTCGAATGCACGGCGCAACCCACCGCCGAATCGAGCAGCGTGGAAAACCAACCGCCGTGCACGGTTCCCAGCGGGTTGTAGTGCCTTCGTTGCGGTCGACCTTGGAAGATTGCTGTGCCTGGTTCCATGTGAATGGGCAGGAAATCGAGCGTATCGCCGATTGGGGCGGGCGGTAGTTGCCCGGCAAAAATTGCCTCGAACAACTCCATGCCTGTCAGGCTGGCGATCTGTTTGTGCGTTGCGGTGTGGGAGGTGTTCCAACGGGCACGAATCGCTTTTTCCTCTTCCTCCCACCGAGCAATGACCTGGTCAGCCTGCATCACGAACTCCTTCCTCATTCTCAATACTTGTATATGCAATACTTGTAGATACAATCTATAACATGAAAAATATGACCAAGCCACAGGGTTGCACCAATCTGAAGATTCGCCAGCTCAATCGCATGGTGACGCGTCACTACGATCGCTATATCGCCGAGTCCGGATTAAAAAACACGCAGTACTCATTGTTGTCACACGTCGTCAGACTGGGTCCCATTCGCCCGAGCGACCTGGCTAGGCGAATGCAAATGGAGGCTTCGACGTTGACACGGAATATGCAGCCACTGGTCGCTCAAGGCTGGTTGACGGTCGGGGCAGGTGGCGACGCGCGTAGCCGCCTTGTCCAGGTGACCGAAGCAGGACTGGCAAAGCAAGCCGAAGGGCGGCGCGCCTGGAAAGAGGCGCAATTGGCACTTAATGAGCGACTCGGCGTGCATCGCGTTGCGGCGCTCCATGAGTTGCTGGATGCGTGTATCGAGTGCCTTGATGATGAGCCTGAAACGTGTACGGACTGACCGGTAGACGATTTTCAGCTCAGCTTGGTCAGATACTCCGGCACCTGTTGCTCAGGTAGCACGGACAGAACTTTCAACCGCTGCAACATGCGTTGGCGGGCGCGGTGGAGGTGTTCCTTGAGGTTCAGCGCGGCTGCGTCGAATGCGCCATGCAATAGCAGTTCTAAAATCAAACGGTGCTCGGCCAGCATGGCTTCGTCGGGGCCGAGGCCCAACTGACTGTAAAAAATACGACTGATGATCCTGGGGCTCTGGGCCTGCCGGATCAGCGTAGCGATCTTGCGATTGTTTATTCCGGCGAGGCAGTGGTAATGCAGGTCTTCTTCAAGCTGTTCGATGCTTGCCAGGCTGCAACGTGGGTTGCTCTGTGCCTCTTTAACCCGCGCCAGCATGGCTTCCAGGGATTCCCGGCTAAGTCCCGGTGCGCTCTGGCGTAACGCCTCAGGTTCAAGGCACGCGCGCAGCTCGTAGTCTTCGGTGATCTCCCTGGCGGTGAGCGGGCCGGCCAGCCATTGGGAGTAGGGTTCCTTTTCCACCAGGCCGCGGTCACGCAGGCGCATCAATGCCTCGCGTATCACCGCCCGACTGACGCCGTAATGTTCGGCGGCCATTTGCTCGTCGAGCCGATAGTGCCCGAAAGCAATACAGGTCGATAAAGCCGAGCCAATCTCGTCGAACATCCGCTCGCCCAACGGCCGGGTATCGACCAGTTCTTCGCTGCTATCAAGACCGAGTTGCTTGTGGGTAACGGCTAACCGCAGTGGCTCCACTTCAACCCCCTTCGGGTTGACCAGATAACCGCGGCCATCGAATCGACTGATCAACCCTTCCTTGTGCAGCAGGTCCAACGCTTTGCGCACCGGTACACGGCTGGTTCCGAACAGGTCGGCCAGAGGCGCTTCGAGCAGGACAAGTCCTTGAGCCACCTCCCCATCAACGATGGCGTTGCGCAGGACCTGGCGGATCATGGCGTAGCGGGATGCAGTGCGGTAATCCTCGGCGGTCATCGATCTCATACGCTTCTCGAAAGGCGGGGGAAGATTCTCGCACAAGTCGGTTGTCACCGTGGACCACGTCATTTGTGCGCGTTCGTAGGGCCGTTGTTACTGTTCTGCACCAAAACGGATATTTTCTAATCGGTACATTATTGGTGTTGCCGATTGATTCTGCATGGAAGGCTTTGCGATATCGGAGTATCTGCCCGCTTGGAAAGGCGTCTAGTCCGTAGACTAGACGCTGGTCGCTTGCTCAGGTTGCCGCTCTGGCATTCCTTCTGTCTTCAGTTTGGCACGCTATCTGCTCTGTAAAACGTACATTTTAATAATGAATACGTTTTTGGTGAAGCAGATGTCCTACGCCAGTCCTCAATTACCGCTTGAAGCCGATGCATTGGCGATGGCGGATGCATTCGCCTCAGGCAGCAGCGACCCGGTCAAGGTGTTGGAAGAAATGCTGGCCAGGGTGGTGGGGGTCGATGACGTGTTCATCTCTCTTTGTTCGGCACGTGCCTTTCGCGAAGCCCATTCATCAGCCGCACGCTGGAAGGCCGGACAGCCGGCAAGCGCACTGGACGGCGTTCCCATTGCCTGGAAGGACATGTTCGATGTCGCAGGCAGTCCAACTACCGCAGGCGCAGCCGTGCGCCGCGACATTACGCCAGCGCTGCTCGACGCTAATGTCGTAGGTCTACTGGCGCGAGCCGGAATGGTCAGCGTTGGGAAAACGAACCTTAGCGAGTTTGCTTACTCGGGCCTTGGACTCAATCCCCATTTTGGTACGCCGCGCAATCCTGTTGGACTCGACCAGCCACGCATTCCGGGAGGCTCGTCCTCAGGCTCAGCGGTCGCGGTCGCGGCGGGAGTCGTGCCGATTGCGATGGGCACGGATACCGCTGGGTCTATCCGAATTCCAGCGGCCTTCAATGGGGTGGTGGGATTTCGCAGCAGTTGCAGGCGCTATAGCCGCGAAGGCGTCTTCCCGCTCGCACATACCCTCGACAGCGTGGGGCCTTTGACACGTAGCGTGCGCGATGCCTTGGCTATCGACGACATCCTGTGCGGGCGCACCAAGTCGACATCACTCATCCCCCGCAGTTTGGCAGGGCAGCGTTTTTGGGTCGACCAGTCAGTCCTTGATGATTCACGCATAGAACCCGCGGTGCGTGACAACCTACTGCACTGCTTGAGCGTGTTGAAAGGCCACGGTGCGCAGATTGACCTGCGACCTTCGCCAGCCTTCCAAGCGACACTGCGTCTCATCGAGCAACATGGCTGGCTTGGCGCCCCTGAGGCTTTCGCTCTGCATCAGCCGCTGCTCGACAGCGATGCCGCGGCCCGACTTGACCCGCGCGTGCGGCGCCGTCTGGAAGCCGCACGTGCATTCCCCGCCAGCCAGTTGGTCAACCTCTACAGCGCGCGCGACCGGCTGCAGCAACAAATTGCCGATGAGCTGGATGGGGCGTTTTTGATTACGCCAAGCGTATCCCATGTGGCGCCACCACTGGCGCCATTGGAAGCCGACGACGAACTGTTCGTGCACACCAATCTCGCGACGTTGCGCCTGACCATGCCCGGTAGCTTGCTGGATATGCCAGGTGTGTCGCTGCCGAGCGGCTGCGATGCGCTCGGTTTGCCCACCGGCATGTTGATTAGCGCGCCTGCGGGCGAAGACTTTCGAGTGTTGCGCGCGGCGCTGGCGGTGGAAGGCGCGTTGCGCCAGCCCTGAAAAATCCCACGACTGATTGATAAATCCGCAGGAGAACAATGATGGCTAAAGAAATTCTGTGCGCCTTCGGCGTCGACGTAGACGCCGTGGCAGGCTGGCTCGGTTCATATGGTGGGGAGGATTCGCCTGACGATATTTCCCGTGGCCTGTTCGCCGGTGAAATCGGCGCGCCGCGCCTGCTCAAACTGTTCGAGCGCTACGGCCTGCGCACCACCTGGTTTATCCCCGGCCACTCGATGGAAACTTTCCCTGAGCAGATGAAGGCCGTGGCCGACGCCGGCCACGAAATCGGCGTGCACGGCTACAGCCACGAAAACCCGATTGCGATGACCGCCGAGCAGGAAGAAATCGTGCTCGATAAGTCCATCGAGCTGATCACCCAGGTCACCGGCAAACGACCCACCGGTTACGTCGCGCCGTGGTGGGAGTTCAGTAAGGTCACCAACGAGCTGCTGCTGAAAAAAGGCATCAAGTATGACCACAGCCTGATGCACAACGACTTCCACCCCTACTACGTACGCAAGGGCGACAGCTGGACCAAGATCGACTACAGCCAGCACCCCGACACCTGGATGAAACCCCTGGTGCGTGGCGAAGAAACCGACTTGGTGGAGATCCCGGCCAACTGGTACCTCGACGATTTGCCGCCGATGATGTTCATCAAAAAGGCACCCAACAGCCACGGGTTCGTCAACCCGCGCCACCTCGAGGAAATGTGGCGCGACCAGTTCGACTGGGTCTACCGCGAACACGAATATGCGGTGTTCACCATGACCATCCACCCCGATGTATCCGGTCGCCCGCAAGTGCTGCTGATGCTCGAGCGTCTGATCGAACACATCCAGAGCCATGCGGGCGTGCGCTTCGTCACTTTCGACGAAATCGCCGACGACTTTATCCGCCGCCAACCGCGTACCTGACACCCACCCATCCTTCGAGGCGCGATTCATGTCTATCTACAACAAGCTTGACCTGACTGGCTGGAAACCCCGGCAACTGACGTCCCAGGAAGTACGCTTCGCCACCTGGATCGCCTTCTTCGCCTGGGTGTTTGCGGTGTATGACTTCATCCTGTTCGGCACCTTGCTGCCCGAGATCGGCCGGCACTTTGGTTGGGGTGAAGTGGAGCAGGCTGAAATCGCGACCTGGGTGGCGGTGGGTACCGCCGTCGTTGCGTTGGCCATCGGGCCGATCGTCGACAAGCTGGGGCGGCGCAAAGGGATTATCTTCACGGTGGCCGGTTCCGCCCTGTGTTCGGCGCTCACCGCGATTGGCGGGGCATGGGGCAAGTCACCGCTGATTCTGATCCGTTCGTTGGGCGGCCTGGGCTATGCCGAAGAAACCGTCAATGCGACCTATTTGACCGAGTTGTATGGCGCCTCGGAAGATCCGCGGCTGACCAAACGTCGTGGCTTTATCTACAGCCTGGTGCAGGGCGGTTGGCCGGTCGGTGCGTTGATCGCGGCAGGGTTGACCGCGCTGTTGCTGCCGATCATCGGCTGGCAGGGCTGCTTCGTCTTCGCCGCGATCCCGGCGGTGGTGATTGCGATCATGGCGCGCAAGCTCAAGGAGAGCCCGCAGTTTCAGATCCACCAGCGCATCAGCGAACTGCGTAAAAGCGGTGCGGTGAAAGAAGCGCAAAACGTCGCCGTGACTTACGGCGTGGACTACGACGAACACAGCAAGGCCGGCCTCAAAGCCGCATTCCGTGGCCCGGCCCGTCGCGCCACCTTGGTGATCGGCGCCGCGCTGTTGCTCAACTGGGCGGCGATTCAGGTGTTCAGCGTGCTCGGTACTTCGGTGATCGTCAGCGTGCACCACATCTCGTTCGAGAACTCGCTGATCATCCTGGTGCTGTCGAACCTGGTGGGTTACTGCGGTTACCTCAGCCACGGCTGGATGGGCGACAAGATTGGCCGCCGTAACGTGATCGGCCTGGGCTGGATGCTCGGCGGCCTGTCGTTTGCCGGGATGCTGTTCGGCCCGAGCAACATGGCGATGGTGGTCGGGCTGTACAGCCTGGGCCTGTTCTTCCTGATCGGGCCTTATTCGGCGGCGCTGTTTTTTATCAGTGAAAGTTTCCCTACCAGCATCCGCGCCACCGGTGGCGCGATCATCCATGCCATGGGGCCGATTGGCGCGGTGGTCGCAGGGTTTGGCGCCACCCAGGTGTTGTCCGCCGGCAGTGACTGGCAGACCGCCGCGCTGTGGTTCGGTGCCGTGCCGTGCTTCTTGTCCGGTGCCCTGATGTTCGCCGCACGTCACGTGCGCCCGGAAACCGTTCAGTGAGGAGTTTTAGATGAGCCGTAAAGTTGCCTTGATTACCGGTGCCGCCAGCGGTATCGGCCAAGCCCTCGCTGTGGTCTATGCGCGTAATGGCGTGGCGGTCGTTGGCGGGTATTACCCGGCCGATCCCCATGACCCGCAGACCACGGTGGCCTTGGTGGAAGAAGCTGGTGGCGAGTGCCTGATGCTGCCGCTGGACGTGGGCGATACCGCCTCGGTGGATGCGCTGGCCGAACACGCCGTGCAACGCTTCGGCCGCCTGGATTACGCCGTGGCGAACGCCGGTTTGCTGCGCCGTGCGCCGTTGCTGGAAATGACCGATGCGCTGTGGGACGAGATGCTCAACGTCGACCTGACGGGAGTGATGCGTACCTTTCGCGCGGCGACTCGGCATATGGGGGAGGGCGGTGCGTTGGTGGCGATTTCGTCGATTGCCGGCGGCGTGTATGGCTGGCAAGAGCACAGCCATTACGCAGCGGCCAAGGCGGGTGTGCCGGGGTTGTGTCGTTCGTTGGCGGTGGAGTTGGCAGCAAAGGGCATTCGGTGCAATGCGGTGATCCCAGGGTTGATCGAGACGCCGCAGTCACTGGATGCGAAGAACTCTCTCGGGCCGGAAGGCCTGGCGAAAGCTGCGAGGGCGATTCCGTTGGGGCGGGTAGGGCGCGCGGATGAAGTGGCGTCCTTGGTGCAGTTCTTGACCAGCGATGCGTCGAGCTACCTGACCGGGCAGAGCATCGTGATTGATGGCGGCCTGACCGTACGCTGGCCCGATTGAGTGAGGAACTGAGCATGAAACAATTGCACAACCGACGCGCCGTCATCACCGGCGCTGGCAGCGGTATCGGTGCCGCCATCGCCCGTGCCTATGCGGCTGAAGGCGCGCACCTGGTGCTGGCCGACCGCAACGCTGTCAGTCTCACTGAAACCGCGATCACCTGTCGCAACCTCGGCGCCGAAGTGCTGGAGTGCCTCGCCGATGTAGGCACCGTCGAAGGCGCCCAGGCCAGCGTCGACCGTTGCGTCGAGCACTTCGGTGGCATCGACATTTTGGTCAATAACGCTGGCATGCTCACCCAGGCACGCTGCGTCGACCTCACTGTCGAGATGTGGAATGACATGCTGCGTGTCGACCTCACCAGCGTATTCGTCGCCAGCCAGCGCGCCTTGCCGCATATGCTCGCCCAGCGCTGGGGGCGAATCATCAACGTAGCCTCGCAACTGGGCATCAAGGGCGGCGCCGAACTTACCCATTACGCCGCGGCCAAGGCCGGGGTCATCGGCTTCACCAAGTCCTTGGCGCTGGAAGTCGCCAAGGACAACGTACTGGTCAATGCCATCGCTCCGGGGCCGATTGAAACGCCATTGGTCGCCGGGATCAGCACCGACTGGAAACGCGCCAAGGCCGCCGAGTTGCCCCTCGGCCGGTTCGGCCTGGCGGACGAAGTAGCGCCCACCGCTGTGCTGCTGGCCAGCGAGCCGGGTGGCAACCTGTTCGTTGGACAGACCCTCGGCCCGAACTCTGGCGATGTCATGCCATGAGTGAGGTGTAGCCATGTGTGGACTCTGCGGTTTGCTCGGTGAAGACCTGCACTGGAGCGATCCCTTGGGAGATGAGCTGCCCAGGCGTCGCGAACGCCTGCGCCGCATCGCCGCGATCAATCAGGTACTGGCGGTGTTCCGGCTCAAGGTCGAAGATTTTCAAGGCGCCTCTTACCTGCTGCTCGGCGCGACCGGCAAGCAGGAACTGGCGAGTGGCCTGGATCAACTCTGGCGAGCGGCCGAAACCATGCTCGGTCGCCCGTTGGATCCTCTGGACCCGCATTTGTTGGATCACTTGGAGTCAGCCGTATGAGCACCGCTCTCAATGTCATCACCGGCTTTCTCGGCAGCGGCAAAACCACCTTGCTCAAGCGCCTGCTGCAAGGAGAAAGCCTCGGCGATACGGCTTTGCTGATCAACGAATTCGGCGACGTCGGCATCGACCACCTGCTGGTGGAAGAAGTCGCCCCGGATACCGTGCTGTTGCCCAGTGGCTGCGTCTGTTGCTCGATTCGTGGCGAACTCAAGGATGCATTGCTCGGCCTGTTGCAACGCCGTGAGCGCGGCGAAATACCGGCGTTCAAACGGGTCATCCTGGAGACCACCGGCCTGGCCGACCCGGCGCCGATCCTCGCCACCTTGAACAACGACACGCAACTGCGCGGGCGTTTTCATATCGGCCTGGTGATTACCCTGGTGGATGCCAGCCACGCCACTCTGCAAGAACGCCTGCATCCGGAATGGCTGGCCCAGGTCGCCGCCGCGGACCGCTTGCTGTTGAGCAAGACCGACCTGGTGGAGGACTGCGCTCCACTGCGCGCGCACCTGCAAGCGCTCAATGCCGGTACGCCGATCCTCGATACTTGCGACGTCCACAGCGGCGATCAGCTGTTGCTGGGTGAAGGTTTGCGCAGCGCCGAACCGACAGTGGAAGTCAGTCGCTGGCAACTGCATCGCAGTACCAGCGCCACCCATGGCGCCGCACAAGTGTGCAGCCTGACCTTCGACCAGCCGTTGGATTGGGTCGGCTTCGGGGTTTGGTTGTCGATGCTGTTAAGATGCCACGGCGAACGAATTCTACGTGTCAAAGGACTGCTCAACGTGAACACCAGTAACGCCCCTATCGTCATCCATGGCGTGCAGCATTGCCTGCATGCCCCGGTGCACTTGCCTGGCTGGCCGGGCACTGATCGGCAGTCGCGTCTGGTGTTTATCCTGCGTGGTCTCGACCCCGCGCTGCTGCGGCGCTCCTTTGCCGTGTTTTCTCAGCGGTTCGCCGCATGATCACACTCCGCGTCCTCGGCACCTCAGTGACCTTGCTCGAATGCCTGCGTGTTCGTGCGGAACAGGAATTGGGCATTCGCCTGGTGTACCAGGTGCACGATGTCGAGCAGGCCCAGCGCATCGCGGTGATGCAGCCCGACAGCTATGACCTGTACGATCAGTGGTTCCATAACGTCGACTTCGTATGGCCGGCCCGGGCGATCCAGCCCATCGACACACGGCGCATTGCGTTGTGGCATGAGATCAACGACTTGCCCAAGCGCGGTCGTCTGTCTGCGAATGATCGGTTGGGCAGTGGTAGCGTGCCTAGCGAGCGCTTGTTCGTGCAGCACGACGGCAGCCTCGGCAGCACGGTCACCGAGCGCATCAGCATGCTGCCCCTGACCCATAACGCCGACAGTTTCGCCTACCGTCCCGAGCGCTTGCCCGAGGGTTTTTGCCATGGCAACGAAAGCTGGGGCTGGCTGCTGGACCCGGCCTGGCGTGCGCGCACCGCACTGCAGAGCGACGCCGCCATCGGTGCCCTGGATGCCGCGCTGGCGGTGCAGGGCGCTGGACTTGCACGCTTCAAGGACATCGGCAATATGAGCATCGAAGAGATCGATGTGCTGGCCGATATTCTGGTGCGCAAACAGAAGGAAGGTCACTTTGCCGCGTTCTGGTCCGATGACGAGGAGGCCGCGCAATTGATGCTCAGCCCGAGCATCGATATCCAGAGCCTGTGGTCGCCGACATTGATGCGCCTGCATCGCGCTGGGGTGAAATACCGCCTGGCGGTTCCTCGCGAGGGCTACCGCGCCTGGTTCGGCGGTTTGTCGTTGTCGCGCCACGCCCAGGGTCCGGTGCTGGACGCGGCCTACGCTTACCTCAATTGGTGGTTGTCCGGCTGGCCCGGCGCGGTGATGGCGCGCCAGGGTTACTACATCGGCAACCCGGCGCGCAGCCGCGACCATCTGAGCAGTGCCGAATGGGATTACTGGTACGCCGGTCAACCTGCGCGGGAGGAGTTACTGGGCAGTGACGGTTTGCCGCTGATTGACGTCGGCGAGGTGCGCGATGGTGGTTCCTATGAGCAGCGCATGGGGCATATCGCGGTGTGGAACTCGGTGATGGATGAGCACAACTATCTGGTGCGTCGCTGGGGCGATATTTTACGGGCGGGGGCGAAAAGCTCCCGTAGACCGTAAGTTTCTGAACCTGTGAAAGAGTCGGACGACCTTAAGCTCATGACTTCGGCCCGCCATGGCGCAAGAGCCCCTTCGAAAAGTGAAAAGGCTCGATGCAGGAAACTGTTGAAGCGCTCGGCATCACGCCGCAGCCCTGCCTGTTGACCACCAATCAGGCACAGATGGGCCACCTGGGCAATCACTTCTGCTTGGCCTGGCAGATGGACCAGGTGGCGGCATGTCCGTATCGCGAAGTCCAGTCGTCTTGTGTCAACGCGCTGCTGAAACTCGCCCACCAACGGATCGTGCAGCGACCAGGCGCGGATGGAAACTTCCCGTCCAGGTTGTTTCTCCGCGGCAATACTCAAGTAGCGCGTCAAGGTTTCGCCCGCACTACGACCCTGCGCCGCATAAGCGAGCATGCGCTCCGTGTAGTCTTCTTCCCAAGCGCCAAGCAAGGTGCGGACAAAATCCTCGCGATTGCGGAAATGGTGATAGAACGACCCGCGGGTCACATTCAATCGGCGCGACAGGCTCTCGGCCGAAACGCCAATATGTCCTATTTGGTCGAGGGCCTCAAAACCGGCCGCGATCCAATGGTCACGCGTTAGTTTTCTCACCGGTTATTTCGCTCCCTATTTAGCGCCATACAGACTGTGTATGGTGCGCAACCGATTGATACGCTGCGAATACCAGCAAAGATGGCCGTTGCGTTTTGCACGCCAGCACTTTTCATGGAGCTCGCCTTGAAGAAAATCGTTCTGGTTGCTTTCGACCAATTCACTGATATTGACCTATTCCTGATGTGGGACATTCTAGGCCGCAACACGAAGGACTGGCACGTCCGAATATTGGGTTCTAGCTCTAGTGTGCGATCGGCGCACGGCCTGCCTGTTTCGGTGCACGGTCCGCTTTGCGAAGCCAATAGTGCCGACGCGGTATTGTTCGTCAGCGGCAAGGAAGGGATACCCGCAGCACTTGCCGACCCAGATTTCCTGCCGTCGTTTGAACTTGACGCCAGACGCCAGCGAATAGGCTCCATATGCGCCGGAGCTTTCATTCTCGAACGGCTTGGGCTGCTCAGCGGCCAGGCGACCACACACCCGGATGCACGATCGGGCTTGCAAGCGCTGGGGCTTGAGCCCATGGACCAGCCTCTTGTATGCCAGGGGAACGTGGCAACCGCTGGCGGATGCCTTTCGGCGCTCTATCTGGTGGGATGGTTGGTTGAATCCTTGTTCGATGTCGACAAGCGCCGTGCGACCTTGCTCCCGGTTCTGCCTGCTGGACAGCAAGCGCTCTATGATGTCTTGATCGGGCTCAGTATCCGCCAAGGAGCAGTTGGCGCGGCAACAACATCCTAGAATTGCGCAGAGATCCCCCAATGCCCCAAGAATTTGAGCTCATCATGCCCGTGCCAGTCCCCTCGAGGTCCGGCATCACCCACCTTTACACGTCGATGAACCTGGCGGACGCTTTTGCGATTCGACTCCCTGCGGGCACATCCAGAGATCCAGATTTGCTCGCTCGATTCATCTTTTCCCACCAGCCATCCTGGATCGGATGGCTCATGAAAGTCCGGGACACTGTCGTTGCCTGTTTTGGTCTCAAGACAGCCAGACATTTGGCATCGCTTGCTAATCGGATTGGAGTCTTCAAGGTCTACAGCACGAGCCAGACTGAAATCGTGTTGGGGGAGGACGACAAGCACCTCGACTTCCGGATATCGATCCTCTGTTCTGGAGAGGCAGAGCCAGAAGGCAGTCGCCAGCTCGTTTTTTCAACGGTGGTCCACTGCCACAACCGTCTAGGCCGGGCCTACATCTTCGTGATTGCCCCGTTTCACCGCTTGGTTGTCAAGGCCAGCCTCCTGCGTGCTGCGCGCGTCGGTTGGCCTCTGGCTGCCTGCCCGCACTGATGCGGTAGCAGTTGCTCGATCGCACTCATCCGGCTGCGACGACCCCCTCATGTGCAGTAACCCGCTTAACGCTGATAAGCCAAAAGCCGGCGCTCAGCCAATCGGAATACACCCACCAGCGCGCACGCCAGCAACATGTAGAGCAGAGCGGCGATGCCATAGGCCTGGAAGGTCTTGAAGGTGGCAGCGTTGACATCTGCGGCGATTTTAAGGATGTCAGGAACGGTCGCGGTAAAGGCGATGGCCGTGGCGTGCAGGACAAAGATCACTTCGTTGCTGTAGGCCGGAAGTGCCCGGCGCAGCATGCTTGGTATCAACACCAGGATGAACAATTGGTTGCGGGTCATGCCCAGGGCCAGCGCCGCCTCGATCTCACCGCGTGGGGTGGTGCGCAGTACGCCGGCGAGAATCTCGATGGTGTAGGCGCAGGTGTTCAAGGCCAGCGCCAGGATCACGCAATGCATGCCGTCACGAAAGAACCACCACAAGCTCGGCGACTCCCTGATCAGGCTCAGGCTTGCCAGGCCGCTGTAGATGATCAGCAGTTGCACGAACAGCGGCGTGCCGCGAAACACCAGGGTGTAAAGCTGTACAGGCAGCGCCAGCCAACGATTGCCATAGGTGCGAACCAGCGCCAGAGGTATCGCCGCGGCCAGACCGATAACGGCGGACGTCACTAACAGCCATAAGGTGACGGACAAACCACTCCAGCGGTAACCGTCGGACCAGAGAAAGTTCGGCCCGAACTCTTTGAGTATCTCGATCATGACACGCTCCGCCGCGGTTCAATGCTGTAGCGCCGCTCAAGGTGCTTGAGGGCCAGGCTGGAGAGGATCGCAAAGGCCAGGAAGATTGTCGCAATCACCAGATAGAAGAACATCTGCCTTGAGGTCGCGTTGCCGGCTTGTTTGGCGACCTGAACCATGTCATTGAGACCCAGCAGCGATATCAGGCCGGCACTTTTCAAGAGCACTTGCCAGATGTTGCCGATGCCGGGCAATGCGAACCGCATCATCTGCGGCAGGCGGATACGCCGCAGTACTTGCCAATGGCTCATGCCATAAGCCCGGGCCGCTTCCAGTTGGCCGAACGGAATCGCCTGGAAGGCGCCACGAAAGGTTTCGGCGCAATAGGCACCGTAAATGAAGCCCAAGGTGCCGATCGCAGTGCCGTAAGGGTTCAACTGCCACGATTCGCGGCCAAACGCGTCTGCCACCTGGTTGAGTCCGATCTGCGCGCTGTAATAGATCAGCAGCATCAGGACCAGGTCCGGCACGCTGCGCACCAGCGTGGTGTAGACCGTCGCGACCAGCCGTAGCGGCGCCACTGGCGAGAGTTTCGCCAAGGCCCCGAGCAGGCCGAGCACGATGGCGACGCAGGCGGCCCAGGTGGCCACCTGGACGGTCAGCCACGCACCCTGGAAAATGAGATAGCCGTACCCTTCCAGAAACATGCTTTCGGGCTCCACGCGGGCGGTTTATTTCGGCGAGATGTCGAAGTCGAAGTACTTCCTGGCGATGCGCTCATAGGTGCCATTGCTATGGAGCCGTTCGAGCGCCTGATTGATTTCTCCGGCCAGGGCGGTATCGCTTTTGCGCAATCCGATACCGGTGCCCGGACCGAAGATCTCCGGTGACTTGACCACCTCGCCGGCATAGCCGAAGCCCTTGCCCATCGGCTTTTTCAGTAGGCCTTCGGAGACGGCGATGGCATCGTCGAACGCCGCATCCAGCCGACCGTTGATCAAGTCCGAATAGGTCAAGTCACTGCTTTGATAAGGCACCACTTCCACGCCCTTGAGGCCCCACATCCGCTTGGCATAGGCTTCGAATACGCTGCCTTGCTGTACGCCGATGCGCTTGCCGCGCAAGGATTCGGCCGTTGGTTGCAACTGACTGCCTTGCGGGGCCACCAGGCGTGCCGGGGTGTCGTACAGGGTGTTGGAGAAGGCGATTTCGGCTTTGCGTGCTTCGGTGATCGAGAGGGCAGAGAGTATCCCGTCGAATTTCCTGCCCTTGAGGGCCGAGATCATGCCATCGAAGGCGTTTTCGACCCAGACACAACGGCGTTGCAACTCGCTGCACAGGCTTTCGCCCAGCTCTATATCGAAACCTGTCAGCGAGCCGTCCGGCCGCTTGGACTCAAAGGGCGGGTAGGTGGGGTCCACCCCGAAACGCAGCTCTTCGCTGGCGCCCCAGGTCATCAGCGGGCTGGCCACAAGCATCAAACCGATCAGACATTTTTTCATCGACAGGGTATCCACGATAGGTTGGTAGAACCGTCCCGGAAAGGGGCCCGGGGCAGCACGCATCAGTCTTGATTGTTCAAGGCGTGTTTCAGTTGTTCGGCGCGTTGGATGTCTACGGCTCGTCCATGGCCAAAGCCACCGTCCCAGCCGCACACCTGGCCGGCATGATCGACGCCTCGTGCAAGGCACTCGGCGAGGCTGTGCCGCGCTTGCCATGCCAGCAGGAACGCGGCGATAAAGCCGTCGCCGGCGCCCATGCTGTCGACGAACGCGCAGGGCCTCGCGGCCTGCTCATACACACCCTGTGCATCGACTGCGAGGGCGCCTTGGGCGCCGCGAGTGATGACCACCGTTGCTGGGCCCATCGCTCGCATCGAGTCCGCCAGTTCACGCGCTTCGCTTGACGACAGGTCGGGCGACGAAAAAAAAGCGATGTCCACTTGCTGGATCAGCGCCTGCCAATCGAATTCGACCCAGTTGTCCGAGAAGTCGAATGACAGGCAGCCACTGGCCTGGCGAATCTGCGCCAGTTGGCTCTCAAGACCGCTATAGAGGCTGCTGTGTGCCAGCGGGAATTTCGCGACATAGGCCAGGTCATCAGCATCGAGTCGCAGTTGCCGGCATACGCCCGGATCGCTGCCAAGAAACACCCGTTCGCCCGCGATACTGTCGACACACGCCCAGCCATTGGCACCCATCAGCGTTCTGCAGCGCGATGCATCGACGCCTTCCTGTTGCAGGCAATCGAGCAGGTACTGGCCGTACCGGTCATCACCAACGCAGCCCAGGTAGGCACTGCGAGCACCCAGCCGGGCGGCAAATACCGAGACGTTGAGTGCGTTGCCACCGGGGTATTCGATGTTCCGGTCCAGGTACACATCCAGGGTGTTGTCGCCGACCGCGATCAGGCTGGCCATGCTCAGTACTCCGTTTTCCACATGTAGCGACGCGTTGTCAGCGGCTGCTGGTGCCAGACGGCGAGATGCGCGGCAATGCGCTCCACGGCGATGCCGACGATGTAGGGCGCGACAATGGCGCGGATCTCTGGGTCGATGCCTTCCATCGCGAAGTCCTTGGCGTCATAGACCATGACCCGTCCGGTGTACCGCTGGCAGAAGCGTACGACGCGCTCCATTTGCGCGCGACTGGGGTCTTCGCCTAACAGCAGGAGCAGGGGAGTGGTCGCGTCGATGGCTTCGAACGGGCCATGGAAAAATTCAGCGGCCTCCACTGGCAGGCAATGCAGCCACTGGCTTTCCATCACCACGCAGACGCCGAATACATAAGCGGTGGTGAACATCGGACCCGAGGCGAGGAAGTACATCACGCGATCATCTTTATACAAGCGTGCCTCTTCGATGGCGCGTCGGTCGTTATTGATCGCCGCATCGGCGAGGGCCTGTGGCAGTGCCTTGAGCGAACGAGTGAGCTTGTCCAGCAATGGCCAGTCTTCGCGCTTGGCCAGGATCCCGCCGACCAATGCCTGCAGGATCATGAAGCAGCCGAAGTACGCCTCATCGGTACGTCCCAGCAGGAAGCAATGTTGAACAGCCTGGGCCAGCGGCAGCTCGGCGGTTTGTGTCACGCCTACGGTGAGGCAGGGTTTGTCTCGCAGGAAATGTGCGGCGGCGATGGTCTCCTGGGTGGTCCCGGACTTGGAGGCGAGGACCACCAAGGTGCGTTCATCCAGACGCGGCGGGTCGATATCCATGAACTCGGCCGGGAAGTAACGGCGCACTTCCAGTGTATGGCTGTAGCGCTCAAGCCAGTATTGCAAGCCGAGCATGATGCGGTTGGGGGCGCCGCAACTGACGAAGTAGATGCGGTCGATCCGCGTGGCCAGCTCTTGGCCAAACTGCTGGGCGTCGTCGACGATTTGCACGGATTGCTGCAAGGAAGTGATGAATGCTTCCCGATTGAACTGGATCGCCATGTGAGCTCCTGGGGGCTTTGTTGCGGTGGCTCATGTGACTGTTCATGATCACCATTTAGACCAAAAGCTATACCATGAAAAATACCAATACAAGGCTTTTTCTCCATGGTCTAATGAGCTGCCTGAGCGGTTTTCAAGGTATGCACGGGGCCGTTTTTTTGCTCTCATTACCAAGCTGGCGCGTTTGCGACGGTTTTCCGGTGGTCATTGTTGCAATACGGCGGCAGAAAAAATAATCCAGGATGTAGACCATGAAAGTTTTTCCTTCCAAGTCCTCCGATGTGGCGCTCCTGGCGCCTGAACGCAAGCAGGTAGCCTGGCAGGCCGTCCAGGCGTTGCTGGAAATGCTGGAGCGTCCGGAGTTCGGGCCGACTGAGCGGATTCCGGCGGAACGGGACCTGGCCGAGCACTTGGGCATCAGCCGGATGACGCTGCGAAAGGCCCTGCAAACGTTGATCGACCGTGGGGTCCTGGAGCGCCGGGGCAACCGCGGCACCTTTGTGACCGCGCCAGGCGTCGAGCGGCCCCTCAATACCGTGGCCCGCAAAGGCATCGCCGAAGTGGTGGAGCAATCAGGGGCCCGGCCTGGCAGTAAATTGCTCTACTTCGAACAAACCCAGGCCAGTGCCCGCGTGGCAAAACTGCTGAAGATCCAGGAAGGCGACACGCTACTGACCATCAGGCGCCTGCGCACTGTGGATCAAAAGCCCTTCTGCATCGAGACCAGCTACATCCCGGCCGCCCGTGCTCCGGAACTGGTGGCGGGGGACCTGGTCGAGGGGGCTTCGTTGTATGCGTTGTTGTTATCGCGCTACCAGATCGAAATGGAAAGCGACGAGGGCACGCTGAGCATCGCCACGATGAACGACCAGGAAGCGCGCTTGCTCGATGTCGAGCCCGGGACGGCCGCGCTGGTCTACCGGGGTGTGATCTTCGACCGTCAAGGGCAGCCGGTGGAATACCTGGTCTCGATCAACCATCCCCAGCGCGTGGTATTCAAACTGGCGGACAGTCGGGTCAATAGTTTCCATACGGATCTTTAGCTCAAGGCCGGACGGTCGATCTGTTCGCTTGTTTGTGTAGCGAATCGCCGCTGACCCCTGATCAGGATCGCGGCGAAATGTTGAGCTTGGCGCTACTTGTAATGTTGTTCGAACACCGCCAACTGCTCAGGCTTGATCAACTGAAAGGGCACCCAGACGTCCGTTTCTACCGGCTCTCCCTTGATCATCTTGAGGGCAGCTTGTACTGCGCTGCTTGCCTGGGCCTTGGGATCCTGGAATACCGAGGCGACCAGCATCCCGCGCTTGATTGCCGCCAGGCCGTCAGGCAAGCCGTCGATGCCGACGATCGCGATCTCGCCCTTGGCTTTGCCAGCCTGCTGCAAGGCCATGGCCGCACCGATGGCCATCTCGTCGTTGTTGGCGACGATGGCATCGAAACGGCTACCTGCCAGTAGCCAGTTGCTGGTCAGGTCCATCCCTTTGTTGCGCTGCCACTCGGCACTTTGCTGCTCGACAATCTTGATCCCTGGATAATCCTTGAGTACCTGTTTGACGCCTTCGGTGCGGTCGTGGGTGGCGTTTTGCGCCAGGTCGCCCATGATGATCGCGAGGTTGCCCTTGCCTCCGAGCTTTTCGGCCAGGTAGCGCATTTGCAGCTGTCCGGCCTCAATGTCATTGGACGCTACCGTGACGACGCCTTTGGGCAAGGTACGCTCATCCGGGTGACGGTTGACGTAGACCAGCGGCGTCTTCGCTTCGACCGCCGCGCGGGTGATATTGGCCGTGGCGGAGGTGTCCACCGGCAGGACAATGACCGCATCCACTTTCTGGTTGATAAAGCCCTGGACCTGGTTGAGTTGGCGCACCACATCGCCCTGGGCGTCCTCGAACTGGATCTGCACGTTTTCCTTTTTCGCGGCCTCGTCCAGGCCGTTACGCACGTAGGTCATGAAGTTGTCGTCGACCCTGGCGATGCTGACGCCGATGCGATAGTCGGCGGCGGCCCATTGGCTGAAAAGCAGCAGCAGGGTGGCGAAAAGCAGTGTGCAACGACGCATGATGGTTTTCCTTTTGTTGTTATGAGTTGAAACGTCATCAATAGGTAAAAATGTGCATCGCGTTCCGAGTGATATCCGTGCAACCGCTGACGTCATTCATCAAGCGTGAAGGCCTGCTTGAAACGCTCGAGGGCGACTTCGCTGTCACCGCTGGCCCAGCCTTCGAGGCCGACGACACCGCTGTATCCCATGCCGAACAAAGCCCTGGCAATGGCGCGATAGTGGATTTCACCGGTGCCGGGTTCCATGCGACCAGGGACGTCGGCGACCTGAATTTCGCCGATGGCGCTGGCGGCGCGCTGGATCAGCTCGATCAGGTTTCCTTCGCCGATCTGCGCGTGATAGAGGTCCAGGTTCATCTTCAGGTGCGGGCTGCCCACGGCCTCGATCAGGGCCAGGGTATCTTCAGCGCGGGCAAACGGCGTGCCTGGGTGATCGACTCCGGTATTGAGGTTTTCCAGCAGGAATACCCGACCCGTGTCTTCGCCCAGGCGAGCGATTTTTTCCAGCGTCTTGCAGGCGCTCAACCACATGCGGCCGGTGGTCTGGGCAACGGGCTTGACCGGCAAGCCCTGATCCCCCAGGCCGGTGCCATGCAGGTTCAGGCTTGGGCAACCCAATTGAGCGGCGACGGCCAAGGATTCCTGGGCGCTGTCGAGCAGTTGCTGGATACCTTCGGGATCGGTCAGGTTGCCCGAGATGTAGCCGGTCATGGAGGTGAAATCCGCGCCAGTCGCTACGAGGGCCTGGATGTCTTTGGTCGTCCAGTTCCATATCTCGACGCTGAAGCCCAGCGCGTGGATGCGTTTGACCCGCTCGGTAAAGGGCAGGTCGAGAAAGACCATCTCGGCGCTGACTGCCAGCTTGAACGGTATGAAGCTCATGAACGGGCTCCTTGCACGCGCACCGTTGTGCCCCGTTGGAAGGACTCGATGCAAGCGCGGGCGATGGCCAGTGCCGCCCGGGCATCTTCACCGCTGGCCAAAGGTTTTTCGCCGCTGCGCACGCAACCGACAAAGTGGTTGAGCTCGGCCACATAGGCATCACGCAGTAAGTCGGTGTCCATGCGCTGGGTGTCGGCCTGGACCCCATTGGCCAGGTACCGCAGCAGGTCAGAGTCCTTGACGCTGCCCATGGTCAGCATGCCCGCGCTGCCGAACACTTCGCCCCGGACATCGTAGCCATAGACCGCCTGGAAATTAGCCTCGGCCGTGGCGATGGCGCCATTGTCGAAACGGATCGTGACCACCGCCGTGTCGAGAAAACCTTTGTCCTTGTAGGCCGGTGCGATGAGCGCATCGGCCATCACAAAAACCTCAACCGCCTCGGCGCCCGGATTCAGGTAGCGCAGGGTATCGAAGTCATGGATCAGGGTTTCCAGGAAGATCACCCATTGCGGTGACGCGGCCGGGTTGTTCAACGCCGGGTCGCGGGTCAACGAGCGCAGCAGTTGTGGCGTACCGATCCGGCCGGCAGCCACGTCCAGATGAGCCGTGCGGAAGCTTCTGGCAAAGCGCCGGTTGAAGCCGACCTGGAGGGTCACCCGTGCATCGGCAGCGGCGGCGATGGCGCGGTCAGCTTCGTCCAGGGTGATAGCCATCGGTTTTTCACAGAACACGCCTTTGCCGGCCCGGGCCGCACTGATCACCAGCTCGGCATGGCTGCGTGCCGGGGCGGCAATCAGCACGGCGTCGATATCCGGGTCATCAAGCAATTGCTGTGGATCGGTATAGACCTTCTGCACGTCCAGTTCTGCCGCCAGGCGCGCGGCTTGGCCGGGGGTAGGGTCGGCAATGGCGGCGAGGCAGGCACCGGGGATGTGCCGGGCGGCGGTCAGGCCGTGAAAACTGCCCATGCGGCCGGCGCCGATGAGGCCAAGGCGAATGGTCTTGGATGTGCTCATAAACATGACTCCCTTTATTGTTTTTACGACTCGGCGGTAAGAATGTCCTCGTCTGGGTAGGTAGGGAGCAAGCGCTGTGCCAATATTTAACTAATTGATATTTAAGAGTTTTTATTTCGCGTGGCGCGAACATGTGTTCATTTTAATTACATGTCTATACTGACATGTCAAAAATATAAACATGTGGTCGAATAATAATGAATGAGCAACCGGCGGCATTGAGCGAAGAAGACCGCGATTACCTCACCACGCTCGGCCCTGCGTCGTTGAACGAAGGGCCAAGCACCGTGCTGGATGAGGCTTGGCGAGCGTGCTTGCAGGGGGCTATCGATCGCCCTGTCGGAGTCAGGCGGGTGATTTGGCAGTCCTGGTTGCGCAGCGTCAATGCCGGCCTCGATCCGGAAGATGGCGAATACCGTTTTGTCGCTCCCGCCGACCTGACCGAGACACTGACCGCCAACCGGGTGCTGATCGCCGCTGCGGCGCAAGTCATGCGCGGATTGCTCGCCTATAACCCCCGGGGCCATATCAACCTGACCGATGCCGAAGGCACGACTTTGCATTTCTGTGGCCTGGATCTCACACCCATAGGCAGTCGACTGCTGGAGTCGGTACAAGGCACCAATTGCACCGGGCTGGCGATTGTCGAAGACCGTTTGGTCTATGTGCTGGCCGAGGAGAACTTCGGGCTTGGCCTGCGCCAACGCCGCATGCATTGCGCCGCCGCGCCAATCCGCGATGCCCAGGGCCGGACGCTGGGTATGTTGACCCTGACGGCGGAGCCAGGCTGGTTTCATTTCCATACGCTGGGCACTGTCCAGGCCGCGGCCGAGGCGGTCTCGAGGCAGATGGCGCTGCAAGCCTTGCTGCAAGAGCAGCAAACAGTCCTCGAGGTGCTCAACGAGGGCTTGGTGGTATTGGATGAACAGGGCTGCATCAAGGCGCTCAACCATTACGCCCGACAATTGTTCCGCGTGGGCCATGACCTGCTCGGCAAGCCGTTCAAGAGCCTGGGGCAGAGCGAATTGACCGAGGCCGTCCTGCTTGCCAGCGGGGAGGGCGTGCGGGACCTGGATTGCACCTTTGAACTGCACGACCGCAGCCATCTGGCGTGCCTGGTGTCGGTCTGCCCGCTGGAGCAGGGCGGGCGGATTGTGTCGTTGCGCGAGAACCGCCGCATTCGGGAAATCACCCGGCGGATCATTGGCACCCAGGCCAGCTACACCTTCGAAACCATCCAGGGCCGCTCACAGGCGATTCAGGATGCAATGCACCTGGCCCGGATTGCCAGTCGCAGTGATTCGACCACGCTGATCCTCGGTGAGAGCGGCACGGGCAAGGAACTGTTCGCCCAGGCCATCCACAATGCCAGCGACCGTTGTGGTGGTCCTTTTGTAGCGGTCAATTGCGGGGCCATTCCCCGTGATCTGGTACAGAGCGAACTGTTCGGTCATGTCGAAGGCGCCTTCACCGGATCGGCTCGTGGTGGCTCGGCAGGCAAGTTCGAATTGGCCGATGGCGGGACGATCTTCCTCGACGAAATCGGTGATATGTCTTTCGATGCACAGGTCAGCTTGCTGCGTGTCCTGCAGGAGGGCGAGGTGACACGAGTGGGGGCGAAGAAATCGCTGCGGGTCAACGTTCGTATCATCGCCGCCACTCACCGCAATCTGAGTCAGGCGGTGGCCGAGGGGGCCTTTCGTGAGGATCTTTACTACCGACTCAACGTGCTGAACCTGACGGTGCCGCCCCTGCGGATGCGTCGCGAGGACGTGCCATTGCTGGCGCGGCATTTTCTCGCACGTTGTGCCCGGTCGCTACGTAAGACCATGCATGACCTTTCCCCGGCGGCGTTGGATATCCTTAGCGCTTATCACTGGCCGGGTAACGTTCGCGAGCTGGAAAACGTCATTGAGCGGGCGACCAACCTGGCGATGAGCGAACTGATCCAACCGAACGATCTTGCGCTGGAGATCAGGCAACGAGGGCGACCCTCGACGTGGGGAAGTCCCCCTGAGCCTCGGATGGCCCCGGACCTTGGCACCCATGAAATGAATGCAATCATCGCCGCCCTCACCGAAACCCGCGGAAACATCCGTCTGGCTGCTCAACGGTTGAATGTGTCGCGTGGCGGGCTGTACAACAAAATGAGTCGGTTTGGACTCAAGATTGATGCGTTCCGTGCTTAGCAGGCGGCCTCACGGCCTCCAGATTTCGACATCCTGGGCATTTACCGCGTTGGGTAGCAAGCCTGCGGCGAAAAAGGCGTTGGCAATTTTCTGCTGTTCGCTCAACTGATCGGCTGACACCGGCTGTACCTGATAACTGCGATGGGTGTTGGCGGCCTCGACTGTCTCCACGTCGAGGTTGCCCCACAACGGCCCCAGGACCTGGGCCGCGTCTCGAGGCTGGGCCTTGACCCAGTGACCGGCTTCCTGCAGTTGCGGGTCGGACGCCAGATGCGAGTCTCGTTTCCCGCTCCAGCATTCAGAAAAAAGCTACTCAGATAAGTATCTTTTTTGCCTGAAATTTATGTACTAAGACGTCACCCTTTAGCGGTGTCAAAGGGCCCCGGCCGACGAGCTACACAGAATGTTTGACCAAACTTCAAGTGGCTAATTAGAGTGTGTGGCCGTACGAGCGGCCTACTGCCATGGAAATCCAAATGAGCGACTTACCTCTGTTGCTAGCCTTCATCGCTGCTGCATCAGTGCTCACTGTTACCCCTGGCGTGGACACTGCCATGGTTCTTCGCGCTACAGCCACCGGCGGTCGACGCTCGGCGTTGATGGCTTCTATCGGTATTGCGCTCGGGTGCCTGGTGTTGGGGCGCTGCGGTGTCACTGGGGCTCGGCGCCCTGTTGCAAGCTTCGGAATGGGCTTACCTGGTGCTGAAAATTGTCGGCGCAGCTTATCTCGTTTGGTTGGGTGTCAAACTGCTGCTGCGACCTAGGACAACTCTGCAAGGGCAGGGGAACGAGAACGTGGCTGTCACTGCGCGTGACGCCTTTATCCGCGGTTTATTGACTAACCTGCTGAACCCCAAAATAGGCGTCTTCTACGTCACTTTTCTCCCCCAGTTCGTCCCGAGTGGTTCGAGCGTTGCCAGCTATTCATTCTTCCTTGCAGCGTTACACGTGGTGTTGACGCTGGCCTGGTTCGGCATTCTGGTAGCGGCTACGGCGCCGTTGAGCAGTTTCCTGAAGCGACCGGCGGCCCTGAAGGCACTTGATCGGCTCACGGGCGGTGTTTTTGTCGCGTTTGGGCTCAAACTGGCTGTTTCCAATCCTGCTTGAGCCTAATGCCGCATTGCCAATAGCCAGTTCACGCATGCTGATTCAAAGAGCCGACAGTTTCTGCGTCAGCGGTTGGGCCTTTGGCGTGCCGGTGCGAACCGGCATCGGGCCGAACACCGCCAGCAGGCCAAGCAGAATGAGCGGGAAGTACATCAGCGACTCCAGGCCAAAGCGCCCCACGATAATTGTGATCGCGGCGGACCCTATGAGGATCCCTGAAAAGCCGATGCCCTTAACGATGCCGATCACGACCCACATACCCGCATTCAGACTGCCGCAAAAGTAGATCGGCTACAGGGTTCGTATTGACGAGCGAATCGCCCGCGCGCATTCGATAACCGCGGGCGCCAGCTTGCGCTCGGCTTCCTCCATGGTCCAGCGACTGCTGGGCACTACCACATGCACTGCCGCCACCGGCAAACCCTGGCTGCCAATGATTGGCGCGGCAATGGACATGTCGCCCAGAAACAGCTCTTCCTTGTTTATGGCGTACCCCCTGCGCCGCGTGATCTCGATCTGCTCGATGATGTCGTCGATCTCGGTCAGCGTGTACTGGGTATGTCGTTTGCGATCGCTGGCTTGCAGGGTGGCAGCGAGTTCGTCGTCTGGCTGGGCACTGAGAAAGGCCCGTCCGGAACCAGTGCAGTACATCGGTATACGGCTGCCGATGGGCATGTGGATTGGGATGAATTTCGGCGCTACGAAGCGTGCGACGTAAACCATGTCCAGCCCGTCGGGCTCGGTCAGATTGGTCGTCTCTCCGGTAGCCTGCGCGAGCTCGGCAAGGAATGGGTTGGCCACGTCGACCAGCGTGTCGGCGGCCAGGTAGTTGTAGCCGATTTCCATGACCTTCGGGGTCAGCTGGAAGCGTTTGGTCTGCGGATGCTTGCGCACATAACCCAGCTCTTCGAGGGTGTGGATCATGCGTTGCGCGGAGCTTTTGTTGATCTCTGCCGCTTGCGCGATATCCGCCAGATTCATCGTGCGCCTGGATGCGTTGAAAGCCCGCAACACCGCCAGGCCTTTCTCCAGTGACTGATTGAACAGGGGATGAGGGGCGTCGCTCATATGAAATCCTTATTTTTCTGCTTTTTGAATATCGATATTCGATACTTATAAATCTCTTTACGATTTTAGTAAATCGTTTATAGTCATTTTAAGCCCTCCTGCCATTCACTTGGGGCAACCCTTACCGGACTTAAGACAAATAAAAGCGTCCAATGGGAGATACGCCATGCTTACTCGCTTTCGTGCACTCACGTTCGTTGTTGCCCTGGCTACCGGCATCGTTTCAGCCAATGTCGTCGCCGAGCCCGTCTACAAGGTTGGCGCAACCGCGACGGGCATTCCCTTCACCTTTCTCGACGTCAAGAGCCAGAGCATCCAGGGCATGATGGTCGACGCCGCGCAGGCGGTGGCCAAGGCTGGTGGCTTCGAGGTGGAGATCCAGCAGACCACCTTCGCTTCACTCATTCCGTCACTGACTTCAAACAAGATCGACCTGATTTCCGCGGCCATGCTCCGCACGCCGGCGCGGGAAAAGGTGGTGCAGTATTCCGATCCGGTCTTCAGCTATGGCGAGGGGTTGATCGTCAAGGCTGACGACCAGACCCAGTACACCCGCATGGAGGACTTTGCCGGTGAGGTCGTCGGCGCCCAGGTCGGTACAGTGTTCATTGATGAGCTGAACAAGCGTGGCGTCTTCAAGGAAGTCCGTGGCTATGACTCGATCCCGGACCTGATGCGAGACCTGGCGCTTGGTCGTATCAAGGCAGGCTTCGCCGATCGTCCGGTCGTCGCCTACCAATTGGCTCAAGGCACGCAGAACAAGGTGCATCTGGTCCAGAGCTATCAGCCGGTGGTGATCGGAGATGTCTGCCTGATCATGCGCAAGGGTGACAGTACGACACTGGAGCAGGTCAACAAGGGCATCGCTGCGATCAAGGCTGATGGTTCGCTCGATCAGATCATCAGGAAGTGGAAACTCAACTGATGGTTGCGTCGGCCGCCCGCAACGGCGGGCGGGTCCACTCATTGTTTCGTGGGTAGCCTTATGTTTTTCCAGAATGCCTTGGACTTTCTTCCTATCTTGCTCAAAGGGGCGGCGGTCACTCTGCAGGTGACGGCCGGGTCGTTTGTCCTCAGCTCGCTGATCGGGCTGGCCCTGGCCTTGATGATGGTCTCCAAAGTCCGCGCGATCGCTTTGTTCGCCATCAGCGTGGTGAACATCATTCGTGGTCTGCCGATCATTGTGCAGCTGTTTTACATCTACTTCGTCCTGCCGGAATTCGGCATCCAGCTGACGGCAATGCAGGCCGGCATCATTGGCCTGGGGATCGCTTACTCGGCGTATCAGGCCGAGAACTTTCGGGCCGGTATCCAGGCGATCCAGCAGGGGCAGATCGAGGCGGCCGAATCCTTGGGCATGCGGGGCGCGATGGTGATGCGGCGAGTGGTGCTGCCCCAGGCATTCCGGATTGCCTTGCCACCTTACGGCAATACGCTGGTCATGATGCTCAAGGACTCTTCGTTGGTCTCTACCATCACCGTGGCCGAGATGACGCGTGCGGGGCAACTGATTGCCTCTTCGACCTTCGAGAACATGACCGTCTATACCCTGGTGGCGTTGCTCTACCTCGCCATGAGCCTGCCACTGTCCTTTGCGCTGCGTCGTCTGGAAGCACGCTTCAGCACCCGGAGAACGTCATGATCGAGATCAAGGGCATCCATAAGCGTTACGGCAACGTGCCGGTTCTCGAAGGCATCGATCTGCAGGTCAAGAGTGGTGAAGTGGTGTGCCTGATCGGCCCTTCGGGTTCGGGCAAATCCACGTTGCTGCGCTGCATCAACGGTCTGGAAAGTTATGACCAGGGCGACGTCCTGATCAGCGACGAGCGGGTTGATCGCAATGCCAAGGGGATCCACGATATTCGCAGCCGGGTGGCGATGGTCTTTCAGCGCTTCAATCTGTTTCCGCACCGCACCGCGCTGGAAAATGTCATGGAAGGGCCGATCTACGTGAAAAAGGAGAGCCCCCAGGCCGCCCGCAGGAACGCCGAGGCGCTGATGGAAAAGGTGGGCTTGTCCCACCGAATGAATGCCTACCCGGACGAACTGTCCGGTGGCCAGCAGCAACGGGTCGCCATTGCCAGGGCGTTGGCGATGAACCCGCAGGCCATCCTCTTCGACGAACCGACCTCGGCGCTCGATCCGGAGTTGGTCGGCGAAGTGTTGGCGGTGATGCGCAATCTCGCCAATGAAGGCATGACCATGATCGTGGTCACCCACGAGATGGCCTTCGCTCGAGACGTGGCCGACAAGGTCTGTTTTCTTCACAGCGGCAAGATCGTCGAGTCAGGCCCGGCGGGGGAGGTGCTGAGTACCCCGACACATCCGCGCACCCAGGACTTTCTGCGCCGGCTGCTCAATCACAGTGCAGAGGTGCAGGCATGAATGCTCCTTTCGCGCCTCAACTGCCAGCCTCTCTCTGGGCCGCGACTGCGACACCGGCGGTGGAAACGCCGGCTCTGACTGAAGACAAACACGTGGATGTCGCCATCGTGGGCGCCGGCTACACCGGTTTGGTCACGGCTTTGCGACTGGCCGAAGCAGGTGTCAATGTCTGCGTGCTGGATGCCGGGGAGCCAGGCTGGGGGGCGTCGGGGCGCAACGGCGGACAGGTGATCCCCGGGCTGAAATTCGACCCTGATCAATTGCACAGCAAGTTCGGTCCGGCTCGCGCCGAAGCGATGCTCGATGTGGCCGGTTCCGCCGCCGACGAAGTGTTTTCGTTGGTTCGCCAGTACGGTATCGAGTGTGACGCGACCCAGAAGGGCTGGATCCAGCCCGCCTGTTCGGCCACCGCGATGAAGGTGATCGAACAGCGTGCCGCACAATGGCAACGCCGCGGGGTCAAGGTGGAGCTGCTGGACCGGGCTGCGGTCAGCCAACGTATTGGCACCGAAAATTACCTGGGGGGTTGGGTTGATCCGCGGGCCGGCAGCTTGCACCCACTGAGTTATGCCCGTGGCCTGGCGAAGGCTGCAATGGGGCGGGGCGCGATGATCCACGGCCACAGCCGTGTGACGGGATTGCAGCGTCAGCAATCGGGGTGGACGTTGTCCACTGCGCAAGGATCCAGGGTCAATGCGCAGCGGGTGTTATTGGCCACAGATGGCTATACCGACGACCTGTGGCCCGGATTGCGCCAGACCGTCGTCGCAGCCAACAGCTTCATCATCGCGACCCGTCCGCTCCCACCGGCGATACGCAAGACCATCCTGCCCGGTGGCGAGGTTTGTTCGGACTCACGACGCTTGCTGCTCTATTTCAAGCAGGATGCACAGGGGCGTCTGCTTCTGGGAGGCCGGGGGCCCTTTTCGGAGCCTTCCCGGCAGAGTGACTGGGCGCATCTGGAGCGTTCGCTGGGTGCGCTGTTTCCGCAAGCGGCGGATGTGCCTGTCGAGTATCGCTGGAGTGGTCGGGTCGCCCTGACGCAAAGCTTTCTGCCCCATGTGCATGATCCCGCACCGGGGCTGTCAGTCCTGCTCGGCTACAACGGTCGCGGCATTGCCCTGTCCACGGCGTTAGGCAAGCATCTGGCGGCGAAGCTGTCGGGGGCGACGCAGGACTTTCCGTTTCCGGTCATGCCGCTGCGCCAGATTCCCTTCCATGCCTTGCAGCGGCTTTATCTTGCTGCCGGGATCAGCTATTACCGGGTGTTGGATGCGTTGTTTTGAGCGCTTCTTGAAATTGGAGTTGAGCTTCGATCGCGTCCTTGTCGATGACCGACCAGACCTCACGGATCTTGCCGTCCTCGAACGCGTAGAAAACGTTTTCCGCGAAGCAGATCCGTGTCCCATTGACCGCAAGGCCCAGAAATTCCCCAGTCGGCGTGCAATTGAATGCCAGGCGAGCCGCCAATTTAGGTGGCTCTATCACCAGGAACTCGATTTCAAAGCGCAAGTCAGGGATATCCCGGTAGTTCGCTTCCAACATGCTTCGATAGCCGTGCAGGCCTAACCGTCTCGCGTTATGAACCACATCCGGGTGCACGAAATGCCCCAGGTTTTCCCAGTCCTGTGCATTCAGGCAGGCAATGTAATCGCTATAAAGGGCTGCAAGGTTCGAGGTCATGGGACTGTTCTCCGCTATATGCCTGCTTCCGCCTTCTGCGATCCCAGGCCCTGTTGCCAGGTGTCATGAAGGTGATGTGCTGGTTATCGATGGAGTGCGGGGCCCCGACGATAATGGTCGGGCCATGCGCTGTTTGACCTTGTAGCAGTCATTGATATCCAGCGCCTTCTGGTAGTACTCCGACCGTTTCGCGCGATTCTTTTCACCCAGCAGTCGGTAGATTTCCGCCTGGTAATCACGACTGCCGCCCCACTGCATGGCGAAGCCGACAGGTTCCTCAGGTCTGCACTCAAGCCTGACAACAGGCTGCGGAAAGTATTTTTCGTACAGTGGCATGCTGGTCTCCAAGGCCAGCAATGTCGTTTCGTACTGAGGCGTGTCAGTGAACGCCAGGCACCAGTATGCAATTTGAAGGGCCGGTGGAGCGAAGCCTTGAGCAAGGCTTCGTTCGAACAAGGGACATGCCTTCTCTGTGATCACTTCGCTCGGAGATAACATCACGTAGATGAGTCCGAGGCGATACTGGGCTATGGGATGATCAAGGGCTGCGGCTTGTTCAAGCAGAGCAAATGCCGGCTTGAGTAGCATTCCTCCTTCTTCCGCCAGGGCCAAGGAGCGCTTCTTTTCCTCTGCGCTTGTCGTCGGTGTCTCAGCAGTGACCGCCTCAAGCTTGCTATCCGCTTGTTGCAGGAATGGAATGGCCTGTTGGTAAAGGCTTTCACCACGAGGATCAATCTGCAGCGTGTTGGCCATACCCGACTGAGACAGCAGGCATGCCAATAGGGTAAAGCTCCAACGGTTCAGGTGCACGGATCAGCGTCCTTGTATCAACTGTTCGATTGCGGTGCAGGTTACAGTAATTGGCTTTTTCCCATCACAACCGGCTGCGTTAGTTGCTCGGTTGTGACTCTGGGGCGTTTGATGCTTGCGCCTAGCTTAAACCTCTTTCTTTGCAGGGGGAGCTAGCACACTTATCCAGCCCACCGACTCATTTGCCCCCGGTCACGTCGAGGAATGTCCCGGTAACGAATGATGCCTGCGCGCTGGCCAGCCACAGAATGGCCTGGGCCACTTCCTCCGGCTGGCCACCCCGGCCCATGGGGATTGTGTCCTTGATACGGTCGACCCGCCCCGGTTCGCCGCCGCTGGCATGCATGTCGGTGTAGATGTGACCGGGGCGAATACCATTGACGCGTATCCCTTCGCGAGCCACCTCTTTGGCCAGGCCAATGGTGAACGTCTCCAGGGCTCCCTTGGACGCCGCGTAGTCGATATATTCGTTGGGGCTGCCGAGGCGCGCCGACGCCGAAGAGACATTGATCACCACTCCGCCCGGACCATTGTGCCGGTAGGACATGCGTTTCACCGCCTGTTGGGCACAGAGCATCGGCCCGATGGAGTTGACCGCAAAGATGCGCTGCATGCGTTCGAAGCCGAGGTCTTCCAGGCGCGACTGCACGGCCAGTACCCCGGCGTTATTGACCAGTACGTCGATACGGCCGAACGAGCGGTCGATGGCCGCGAACAGATCGGCGACCTGCCCGGGGTCCGCACTGTCGGCCCGCATGACCAGCGCCCGACGGCCCAACGCCTCCACATCCGCCGCCACCGCCAGCGCCGAGGACTCATGGGCAACGTAGCTGATCGCGACGTCATAGCCTTGGGCTGCGGCGAGCCGCGCGGTGGCGGCGCCCACTCCGCGACCGCCACCGGTAATCAGAATCAACGGTGCCTGGGAGACGTTATCCATCGAGAGTACCTCCTGTAACGGTGAGAAAACGGCTGTATCAGCCAATCAAGAGCGTGCCGCTGACGATCACTGCGCAAGCCACGACTCGGCGAGTGGTGAGTGTCTCGCCAAGGAACGCGTAGCCAATCAACGCGGCGAACAGCACGCTGGTTTCGCGTAATGCCGATACCGCGCCCAAGGGGGCTTCGTTCATGGCGTAGATGACGATTCCATAGGCCAGCAAGGAGACCAATCCACCTACCAGGGCGCTCAATGTGCCGGGCCGGAAGGAGAATAAGCTGCGGGCGTCGCGCAGGCCGATGTACACCGCTGGCATCAACACGCCCCACAAGGCGCACATCCACACCGTATAGGCCAGTGGCGCGCCAGAGAGCCTGGTGCCAATGCCATCGGTGACGCTGTAGGCGGCGATGAAGCAGCCGGTTCCCAGCGCATAGGGCAGGCTGGGCACCGACAGGTTGCGTCCCCTGAAGGCCAACGAAATGATTGCGCCTGACACCAGCGCAATACCTAGCAGCGCGCCGGGGGCGATGCTTTCCCCGGCAAAGGCCGCGGCGCCCAGAGTGATCAAGACGGGTGACGATCCACGCGAAACCGGATAGGTCTGTCCCAGGTCGCCGACCCGGTAGCTGCGCACCAGGAATAGGTTGTAGCCGACATGCAGCAACGCCGAAAGCAACCCATAGCCCCAACTGGCAACTGCCGGTGGCTCCATGAACATCGCTGCGACGACACTGGCGATAGCGATGGCGATGCACATGATCGTCATCGACCACAATCGATCGGTGCCGCCACGCAGTAGCGCATTCCAGCTGGCATGCAGGAGCGCGGCGAAAAGAACCAGCAAGGTGATATGGATAGGCATGCGCCATTTTATGCAGCCCGGCTGCCCGGACTACAGCGAAGTCTCCTCATCGTTTCATGAGTGAATCCTCATGCATCATCCATAAGCCTGTTGGACTTTCAGCGCCTCGCCGGTCAACCATTGGCGAAAGCTGACGATGTGCGGCTGCGATTCGGTGCCTTTCGGGCAGACGAAGTAGTAGGCAAGGGGGGAGGGGAACGACACATCGAAGAGCCGCACCAGACGACCGTCGCTGATTTCGGTTTCAACATGCCCGCTGCGCACCAGGGCGACACCCTGGCCGAGCAGGGCAGCCTCGACCGTCATGTTGGTGTCCCCGAACCGGACGCTTTCCTTGAGCGGCAAAAACTCCAGCCCGACTTTTTCAAACCAGGCCTCCCATTTCGGCACCAGCTCGGCGCCATCTCGGGTCAGCAGTGGGTAATGCAGCAGTTCGGCAGGGCTGCGCGGTGTCCCGAATCGCTGCAGCAGATCGGGACTTGCCACCGGAAACACCTGCTCGCCGAACAGAAACTCCGAATACAGGCCTGGGTAACTGCCCTTGCCGAGCCGGATCGCGACATCGGCCTGGGCGCTGGAGAAGTGGATGATCTTGTCCGTGGTGTCCAATGAAACCAGCAGCTCGGGATGTTGCCGGGAGAGGCTCGGCAAGCGTGGCAGCAGCCATTTCAGCGCGAAGGAGTACGTGGTGCTGACTTCGAGCCGGACCCTGCCTTTCTGCTCCCGAAGATCGGCCAGGGTCGCCTCCAGGCTCATGAAAAACTCCCGCACGATGGGCGCCAGCGTAGCCCCCGCTGCGGTGAGGCTCAACGACTTGCCACGCTCGAACAACTGCAATCCCCAAAGCTCTTCGAGATGCTTGAGCTGGTGACTGACCGCGCTTTGAGTGACATGCAGCTCATTCGCGGCAGAGGTAAAGGTCGCGTGTCGGGTGGCGACTTCAAAGGCACGCAGTGTGGCGGTTGGCGGCAGATCTCTCATGTACAGAGCGTCCCGGCGGGTCATCAGAAATGCATGGCATGAACGTTAGCTCATGATAGAGCATCACAGCCGCAATGGCCTTGTCGCTTGTTCAGTTGACCGAAATCCTCCATGGCCGCGCGCGAAGCGGGCACGTTGATACTATGCTCATGGCCACAGCAGGCAGTGCATTGGTTTCAATCGTCAGCCACCAAGGAAAGGAGTCCGTATGTCTTCAGTTCTTTATACCCGGTTCGACTATCGCGGCCGAATGAGCAGGCTCGTAACCTGAGGTGCCCTTCGTTGCTCTGGAAAGCCTACGGAGGGTCGATGCTTTTGACTTGGAAATGGCAAATGGCAGGGAATGCGATGCACCAAACGCGCTGGGTTGAGTTCGCAAATGAGGCATCCGCGCAGGCACCACTGAGAATTTTCCATCAGTTCCAATACGATTCATTGACCGAATTGCCCCATAACGCCTCACCCGGCGACCGTTTGACTCCGTCGTTTTTCCTTTCCAGGCGCCCCAACGAACAACTGGCGGTGCTGTTTCTTGGACTCGATCGTTTCCACCGCATCAACAATGTCCTTGGCTATCCGATGAGCAAAGATGTCGATGAGCCGAGCGTAAATCCCAAGCGTGATGGAGAACCACATGAACACTAAACCAATCCATAAAATCTTGTGGCGCTTGGCCGGCTGCGTGACCGGGCTGGCGATGGTTGCCGCCAATCCGGCCCAAGCTGCCGACGGCGGCATCGCCAGCGGCCCTACCGCAAGCTATAGCATTGCCTTCAGCAACTCCTACGCGGGCAGCGATTTTCGCAAGGTGATGGTGCGCAACTGGCAGGAGATTGCGGCCCAGGCGCAAAAGGATGGCTTGATCCGGGAGGCCCCGGTGGTGAGCGCGAACAACTCGGCGTCGGAACAAGCGGCCCATATCCAGGACATGATCGTCAAGGGCGTGAACGCCATCGTCATCCTGGCCGCGTCCGACACGGCCCTCAATGGGGTGATCCGCGATGCCTGCAACGCTGGCATCGTGGTCGTGGTCATGGCCAGCCTGGTCACCGAACGCTGCGTCTATACCGTGGACTACAACTGGTCCGCCATGGGCCGCGTGGAAGTGGACTATATCGCCGAGCGCCTCAAGGGCAATGGAACGCTGCTAGAGATCCGTGGCATTGCCGGCGATGCCACCGATAAAAACATCAGCGACGGCATTCGCAAGGCCGCCAGCGACTATCCGGGCCTGAAGTTCGCCAAGACCGTGTACGGGAACTGGACGGCTTCCGTGGCACGCAAGGAGGTGGCGCTGGTGCTGCCGTCGCTGCCCAGCATTGATGCCGTGGCTACTCAGGGCGGCGATGGTTATGGCGCGGCCATGGCGTTCAAGGCGGCGGGACGCCCTTTGCCGATCATCGTGATGGGGAATCGTCAGGACGAACTCGCCCTGTGGAAACAGGAGCGCGATGCCAATGGCTATGAGACCGTCTCGGTCTCCGCCTCTCCGAGCGTGTCCCAGGTAGGCTTTTGGGTGGCCCAGCAGATCCTGGCGGGCAAGCAGGTGCCGAAGTTCGTCGAAGTGCCGCTGGTGCGTATCGATGGGAAAGATCTGGATACCTGGCTCGCCACGATGCCAGTGGGCGGCGCCGCCAATCCTCCCTACAGCCAGGCTTCCGTGGCGGCGATGATCGACGCCGCGATCAACAATACCGCGGCGCCGGCGCCTTTGCCGGAGGTTACGAAGCAGTAGTGGCGGGCGGGCAGCGAGGATGCGAGGCGCGATGTTGACATTCAAACCCGTCAGGGACAGGCCCATTGCCGTCAAAATTGGCCTGGCGGTCGCTGCACTGGTGTTCCTGATGCTTGCGGTGTCGCTCGTGAACCTCTACGGCCTGCGCGGCATGGTACGAGAGGTGGATTCCGCCAGCCATTCCGCGGAGATTCTGGCCTCGGTCAACGGGGCCACCGGGCGGGTGGAAAACTTCATCGCCACCCGCGACCAGGAAAGCCTGATCCAGGCCGAAGGCATGGTGGCGACGGCTATCGTCGGCCTCACCGCCATTCCGGTGGCAGAGGCGCAATCGCTCAAGGGCAGTCTGGAAAGACTCGCCGCGGCGATCGCCGCCTTGCGGGCGGCGACCCTGACCATGGATGGCGAAACGGAGAACATGACAGCCCACTACGGCCGGATGCGAGAGGCGACGATCCTTGTCGAACAGGGCATCGCCGACGGGCTGAAGGAGATTGATTCCCGCGCCGCCGACCACAAGGCGCGGGTAAGCAACATCGAAAGCGCTCACCGCATCCTGGATATCCTGCGCAACAGCGAAAGGATCATCACCGCCAATGTGGCCAAGATGCTGGTGACCGGTGATGGGGCGGCTGGCACCGCGGCGCGGAACGCCGGCGCGGCACTGCCGCCCGTGGTCGAGCAATTGCGCGAGTTGATGGGGGCGCCGCAGGAAGTGGAGACCCTGGAGCAATTGGCGACGGCGGTCGCTGCTGCCAGCCTGGCGGTCGAGCACCTTGGCGAGGCGCCCAAGCTCCGGGGCGGTGAGGCTTTACGGCATCTCGCCGCCGTCGGGGATGCGGCCGGGCGCCTCGAGGCGATGTTGGATGAAGTGGGCGAGCACGTTGCCCATGACGCAAACGACATTCAGGCCGCCACCGGTTTGCTGCAAAATGCAGCCGCGTTGTCCAAGCGTTTCGCCGAGCGCGTTGCCACTTTGGAGGCGCAGACCTTGTCGTTTCGCTTGTCACCGTCTGCCGAGGTCGCCAGCTCTGTCGGCACCATCCTGGACGAGCTCTCCCGTCTCTCTCGGGTTCTCCCTTCGACCGTGGGGCTGCAAACCAAGGCTACGCCCCTGACGGTCTACGATCAGATTGCCGGCTACCGGGCGGCATTCGCCAGGTTCCATCAGGCGAGCAACGCCTTGAGTGGCGCGCGCGATCAGGTTCGCAACGAGGCACGCAGCGCCGGCCTGTTGGTGGCGCGCTTCGCGGGTGAAGCGCGCTCCGAGGCCTTGGTTCACAATGATCGCGGCATGCTTGCGACGGTGATCGCGGGTACCGTCGCCATCCTGCTGGCTGGCGCCATCGCCTGGAGCACGTCGCGGTTTGTCGCGCAACCCATCGTGGCCCTGGCCTCGGTCATGCGCCGGCTTGCGGCCGGCGACCTGAACGCCGAGATCGCCAGCGCCGGACGCGGCGACGAGATTGGGATCATGACCCGTGCGGTACGGGTGTTCCAGGAGAATGCCCTGCGCATCCGGGTGCTGGAAGCCGAGGCCGAAGCCGAGCGACAGCAAGTCCAGGCCTCTTTGGAAAGAATGGTCGCCGAACGGACCGACACGCTGCACCATCAGACCGAGGTGCTAGAGGCGCAGGCCGTCGAGCTTATTCAGGCGCGCAACCAGGCCGATACGGCTAACCAGGCAAAGAGCGATTTCGTTGCCACGGTCAGCCACGAACTGCGCACCCCCCTGACCCTCATTCTCGCACCCCTGGAGCAGCTCTCGGCGGCGACCACACCACCGGCGGACTGGCATGTGCAAATCGACCGCGCCCAACGCAACGCACTGCGCTTGATGAACCGGGTGAACGACATCCTCGATTTCTCCAAGGCCGAAGCGGGCAAGTTTGAGTTGTGTCCAACGCCAATGGACTTGAGCAAGGTGGTGGGTGTGCTGGCCGAGGATGCCGCCATGGTGGCCGAGGGCAAAGGCTGCACCTTAACCTGCAGCATCGATCCCGCGCTTGGCACGGTGTTCCTTGACCCCCGACACTTCGAGAAGATTCTCCTCAACCTGGTGAGCAATGCCATCAAGTTCACGCCCGCTGGCGGCACCGTGCACCTGGCCGTCACTGCGCTTGATGGCGAGCGATTTGAACTCGCGGTGCAAGACTCCGGGATTGGCATTGCGCCAGACAAACTGCCGCTGTTGTTCCAGCGTTTTTCCCAGATCGATAATTCCGCCACGCGCCACTACAGCGGCACAGGCATCGGTCTCGCCCTGGTCAAGGATCTGGTCAAACTGATGGGGGGCGAAGTCGGCGTCAACAGCGAGCTCGGACGGGGTTCGTGCTTCTTTGTTCGACTTCCGCTGGGGGCTGAGCAAGACACCGTGTCGACCGAAGCCAGCGCTATGCACGAGCGATCGTCAGCGAACGCAACGAGCACGACCGAGCAGCGCCACCTGCGTTTCGACGACGGCCGCCATGGCAGTGGCAACGACCGAGCTTCGATGGACAGCGTAGACGGGCAGCCCCCGGAACACGCCGCGCAATCCAGAGTGCTGGTGGTAGACGACAGCCCGGAAATGCTGAGCTACCTGCGCGAACTTTTGCACAACGACTACATCGTCGCCACCGCAGTTGATGGAGAGCAGGCCTGGGCACTCCTGCAGCGTCGCCCCATCGATGTCGTCCTCTCGGACGTGATGATGCCGCGGCTCGACGGCTTTGGCCTGACAGCCAGAATCAAAGCCAGCGCCGGTTTCGCCCATTTACCCGTGATCTTGTTGACCGCCCGAGGCGGCAGCGAGGCCTGTGTTTCCGGGCTGGAGAGTGGCGCCGATGACTATATCGCCAAACCCTTCTCGCCGCTGGAGCTCAAGGCCCGCGTTCGCGCGGCGCTACGCATGAGTCAGGTGCAAACCGAACTGCATGCAAAATCCCGTCAGGCGGGCATGGCCGAAATCGCCACGACTGTGCTGCACAACGTTGGCAACGTTCTCAACAGCGTGAACGTATCGGCAGAACTGGTCAGCAGCCAGATGCGCACCTCCAAAGCCCAGGGGTTGGGCAAGGTGGCTCAACTGATGAACGAACACATTCATGACCTGGCCGATTTTCTCACCACAGACCACAAAGGAAAGATGCTGCCCGGCTATCTGCTCAAGCTGGCGGAGGTGGTGACCGCAGAGCAACTGAGCATCATCGAAGAACTCGAGCAACTCACCAAGGGCATTGACCACATCAAAACCATTGTCGCTGCCCAGCAGTCCTATGCCGTTGCTGTCAGTATTGTCGAGACAGTGCCGGTCCCGGAGTTAATCGACGATGCCTTGCGCATGAGTGCTGGATTACTGGCGCGCCAGGAGGTGACGGTGGTCAAGGACATTGCCGACTTGCCCCTGTTGTCGCTGGATCGGCATCGGATGCTGCTGATTCTGGTGAACCTGATCAACAACGCCAAGCAGGCGTTGGACGGCGTGATCGATCGCAGCCCATGCATCACGTTCAGCACCTCCCTCGCTGACGGGCCAGTATTGCGTATCACGGTGGCCGACAACGGCAATGGGATTGCGCCAGAGCACATGGCGCGTATCTTTTCCCATGGGTTCACTACGCGCAAAGACGGTCACGGTTTCGGCCTGCACAGCTGCGCGCTGGCCGCGCAGGAAATGGGGGGCAGCTTGAGCGTGCACAGCGACGGGGCCGGGCAGGGCGCGACGTTCATACTTGATATTCCCATTGATGTTGCGCAGAGCCAGCTGGATGTCATGACGAGATAGCTGTCCCGTCAAAGCCTACCGTCCTGTGTAAGCAGGGCAGGGACATGTGCGCTCATTTCCTCAGGGCATGATGGGTAGTTCAATGAGATTCGGGCAACCTGAGCGAATACCTTCTTCGACAGCTCCCGCAATATCGCTGGCGCGCTCGATCCTGCGGGAAGGGATCCCCAGGGAAGAGGCGAGGGCCAGGAAATCGATCGCCGGGTCGCAGAGGTCCATGCCGATGAACTGGTGAGTGCTTGCACTTAGATAGTGCGCCTGGCTACGAGCGTAGTTCTTCAAAATGTTGTACTCGCCATTGTTCATGACAACGAACGTGACCGGCAGCCGTTCATGCGCCGCCGTCCAGAGCGCTTGCGGTGAGTACATTGCCGAACCATCACCGACCAGACAGACTACCGGGCTGCGGTCCAGGCCAAGCGACGTACCGACAGCCGCCGGCATGCCCCAGCCCAGGATGGCGCTACGGGTAAAAAGATACTGGCGGGCCGAATGGGAATCCAGGCAGGCACGGACATGAGGAATCGTGGCGGGTGCTTCGTCGACGATCCAGACGTCCGGTCCGATAGCCCGGATAACCTCGTGGGCAGCCACGAAAGGCGTTGTCACCGGAGTGTTGAATTCGCGGTTGAGGCGAGCGACGACGTCGGCACGACGTGTATCGCGTTCCTGGCCCGCGACGTTTCGCAGCGTCGCGATTGCCTCGCTGTGGGGGGCCAATTTCTTGTCCAGTATTGGCAACAGCGCTTGCAAGGAGAGTCTTAAATCCCCGATCAACCCTAGTGCTGTCTCATGGACCCTGCCTAGTTGGTGCCCATCGCCGGTCAATTGGATAAGGCGACAGTGAGATGGAATAGCGGGGCCCTGGGAATATTGATAGCTGATCAACGAATGGCCGCCGAGCAGGAAGACCGCGTCGAAGTCAGAGAACGTCTCCCTGATATCGGAAGCCTTCGCAGGCAGCGTTCCCCGCCACTGCGGATGCGCCGTCGGGAACGGAATATGCCCGGGCCAGGATGGCCCGTAGACCGGCGCGCCGAGTGCTTCGGCGAGCATCACGGCTTCAACTTCCGCGCTCGACTGGATCACTTCTTCTCCAACGATAATCGCCAGACAACCGGGGGTAATCGTCGCTAAGGCAGCGGCCAATTCCTCAATCATCCCGGTCACGGCACCGCGCTCGATTCGCGATGGCGGGCCGGCCGTTACATCCGTGTGTTGCTCCATCACGTTAATCGGCAGGGAAAGGAAAACCGGGCCCGCCGGCCCCGTGCGGCAGTCCTGAAACGCACGACGCAGCAGCATCGGGATGTGTTCGGGATGATGAATTTCCTCTGCCCATTTGACGCTCGGTCTGGCGAGAGCGACGAGGTCTCCGTGGAGCAGCGGGTCGGTCGCGCCATGTCGGGTGTCTTGTTGGCCCGCCGTGACGACAAGCGGCGTATTCGCCATCTTCGCGTTGAGAATTGCGCCCATTGCATTGCCGAGTCCACCGGCCGTATGGAGGTTGACGAAGCCGGGGCGACCGGATGCCTGCGCATAACCGTCGGCCATCGCTACGACTGAGGCCTCTTGGAGGCCGAGGATGTATTGGATGTCTGGGGCGCCGGAGAGGGCGTCGAGCAAAGCCAGTTCGGTTGTTCCCGGATTGCCGAAGACGTGGCGTACACCTTCGCTGCGAAGCACTTCTACGAACAGGTCCGCGCCGCGTTGCCCGCGGCTGTTGGAAAAAACATTGGAACCTAAAGGCATGGCGCAGAACCTCATCTGGTCTGGAAGCTTTAATCTAGCTGGCTTGCTGTGGTGACTGTCATGCGGCAATCGGATTGCCCGAGCCATGGTGATATCTGGCGAATACAGCTTGGTTCCCTCATTGTGCAAAGCATCAACCATTGGTCGGTTCTGTCTCTTGGCACCTGTCTCTCCATTGCGCCGACCTCGCTGTATATCCAGGAGCTTATTTAATTTACGCCCGATCTTTCCAGTGACTGGCTCCGGACCGAACCGTTACCCGTGGCCTTCAAAATCGCATTGCACAAGGCCCGGGCGACAGGTGCGTAACTGGTCTGGCTGGGCTGTGCGGCTTCGGGAGCTGCGGTGGGATTGATCAGGTGCACCGCGATCTGTCCTGGCAGCCATGAGACGAGTGGCCAACGGGTGCGATAGGCAGGTTTAGGCCGGGTATCTCCGGTGCTCGGAGCAAAATCGCAGGATGTCACAAACGCTACCCCTATCAGGCAAGCGCCTATGAGCTGCGAGCGCACGCGACCAGGATTTTTCAAGAAACCCAAGTCCGCGACAACGACCGCGTCATGAATGATCAAGCGGCCTTCGTCGCTCACCTCGATATCGAGAACGACCGCCATGCAGGTCTGCGCGTCATAGTGGGCAGCAATGCCTTGCGCCCGACCATGTCTTGGGAGCTTGCCCCAATGAGCTTTCTCTGCCGCTTCGGTGATGACGCTCCGCATTCGATGCCCATCGACGCATGATGAGTGCCGAGTACCGTCGTTCACCGTCGAGGCCGGATCAATCAGCGAAAGCAGGTAGTCCCTGTGATCCAGCTTGCAGGCTCGTACCTGCGCGGCTATGAATCGCTGTTCGGCGAACAGGCGCAGCAACAGGCCTTTTCTGTCCAGATTGCTGTCGAGCGTCGATTGCCAAGTGAATGGATCAAGAGCACTGACGTGCGCATCAGGATGGCTCATTGCGTTTCTCCTTCCGGCTGATGGCAAGAGGTCCAGCTAAAGTGATGTGTCCTTGGTGCCTGTAACGCTGGCACCGCAAGTGCAGTCATTGGGGGATACTTTAGTGAGAAGGATCTGACGTCAGAGTGACCGGAGGCTGACAGGAACATGTCAGGCGTTGGGCTAGTCGGCTATTCCAAATAGCCGTTGCTAAAGCACTTTGATCAAGCCGCCCGAGCCGACCCGATGCCAAGGAGCGGCGGGTGCGGCCAGGCGCAGGCGCGATGGTTGACACGGCCACGGCTGGATGACCCCGAGGGGCTATTCTGCTGGCTCGTATCTATGGCGATCCGAATTACAGGGACACGATGGCCGAGCGTGGCCTGCGCCAGCAGGACGCTTACGGAGAGAAGTCTTAGTGATGACCGCGTATTGAGGATTTGCCGCGTAGGAAAATCCCTACGCGCCCATCTGTAATCCCTAGACCTAAATAAGATTGCTCTGATTCTTTGATTGATGGCGCATGGCTATTATTCAAGGGCCAGGGTGGCATCCTGATGCGTACTCCAGACATCCCACGCTGGGTTAATGCGTTCGGGCAATTCAGGGAAGGCGGTTGCAAACAGAGAGGGATCTGCATCGTGCTGAAACATATCGGTGTGAGCGATCTTTGCGTAGGAATGTATGTCCAGGAGCTATCTGGTTCTCGTGAGGAGCGTCCGTTCTGGAGCAAAGGCTTCCTGATTCTGAATGAAGAGGTGCTGGAGAAAGTCCTCGCCTCGGGCATTGTTGGTGCATGGATCGACCCGTCCAAGGGCGCGGACGTGCAAGCATCTACGCCTGATGAAAGCGTTGTGCAGGTGGGTCAAGGTGGCCAGCAGCCTGCTTGTCTATCGATCCGACCTTGTGCAGAGGTCCCTGGGCCGCGTCCGAGGGTGGCAATGAGCGAAGAGCTGTTGAGGGCGATCAACCTTTGCGCCAGTTCCAAGGCTGCTGTCATGCAGATGTTCGGCGATCTGCGGATGGGACGGATCGTTCAACTGGATCGCGTCACGGACATGGTGGGTGAAATCTCCGATTCGCTGTTACGTCACCCGGATGCACTGCTCAGCCTGGTGCGCCTCAAGACTGCCGATGAATACACCTACATGCATTCCGTGGCCGTCTGTGGATTGATGATTGGTTTGGCACGTCAGCTGGATTTACCACCGCCCCTGGTCCAAGAAGCCGGGCTGGCGGGCTTGCTGCATGACGTGGGCAAGATGGCGATACCTGCGGCCATCCTGGCGAAACCATTGCCATTGAATGACCACGAACATACGAAGATGCGCACGCACCCGGAGGCGGGCGCCAGGATGCTGGCGGACAGCAGGCATTTCACTTCCCGGGTGCAGGACGTTTGCCTGCATCACCATGAGAAGGTGGACGGCAGTGGCTACCCACATAAGTTATGTGGAACCCAGATCAGCTTGTTCGCGCGCATGGCCGCTGTCTGTGATGTGTATGACGCCGTGACATCTGACCGTCCTTATCGGGATCGCTGGGGCCCCGCCGAATCGATTCGAAAAATGGCCGGATGGATCGGGCATTTCGACCAGAAAGTGTTTCACGCTTTCGTCAAATGCATTGGCATCTATCCGGTTGGCGCTTTGGTGCGCCTTCAGAGTGACAGGTTGGCGGTGGTAATAGAGCAGCACGCCGAATGTTTGCTGACGCCCACGGTAAAGGTTTTCTACTCGGCGTCGACTCGTACCCCGTTGTCTCCCGAATGCATTGATCTGGCCTGTGGGCTGGACCGCATTGTCAGCTTTGAGTCAGAGAAGACCTGGGGTTTGAAGAACCTTGAAGCGCTTTGGGTGGGCGAGGGCCAAGGCAGCGAGTCGCGATTGGGGTGACGCGGTGCGCGTCTGTTTTTTTTTACCAGCGCTTGTCGCTGGTTTTCTTTTTCTGTCGCTTTGGGTTCCTGTCGCCATCGAGTAGGAATTCTCCTACCGCGCAACCGCAATCCTTAGTTGTAAATCAGGATGCTCCGATAGTTCCAGGACTGTCACTTGGCCATTATTTCTCCAGGCCAACAAAACCGCGCATCCCCATAGTGGATGTCTTGCGCTGGGTCCCGTCGGATCCGCAATGAACTGGAGAGATGAAGGTGAAAGGACAGGCAATTTCCTCCCCCCTGATCTTGATGATGCTGCCCGCGGTTCTGACGGGAGTGCTCGGTTGCGCCGCGATTCTGATCAGCGCGGAGTTCAATCTGCGCAGTGCAGCCAGTTGCGTGCTTGTCTTGTTTGGCGCGTTGCTGATGGGCGTGTGGGCCCAGCGTTTATCGAGCACTCAGCCGCACGCTCAACCAGGCGACGATCAGCAACTTCACCTGGCAGCTTCGCCTGATGATGGATTGGGCGAGGTGTGCGTGCAGGTACTGCCGATCTGGAGTCACCAGATCGACGCAGCGCGCATCCTCAGCGAGGAATCGATCCTCAAGCTCAGTCACCGCTTCGCGACGCTGTCGGGAGACATCAGCGCTTCTGCTTCCCTCGGCGCGGGCCAGAGTTCGGGAGCACGGTTGCTGGAAATCCTTGAAGTCGGCCAGCGGGACCTGGATTCGATCATGGTTGCCCTGCGCGACGCGCTGTTGCGCAAGGAGTCGGAACTCAAGGAGGTAATGCTCCTTTCCGACTTCACCTCTCAATTGCAAGAAATGGCCAAATTCGTTGGCGATATCGCCCAGCAGACCAATCTGTTGGCACTCAACGCCGCCATTGAAGCGGCCCGGGCAGGGGATGCCGGACGCGGCTTCGCGGTAGTGGCGGATGAAGTGCGCAAATTGTCCAGCTTATCCGGGGAGACGGGGCAGAAAATCAGTGAGACGGTCAACACCGTCAACGCTGCCATCTCTCGCACCGTCGAGCTTTCTCGGCATCAGGCGCAGCAGGATTCACAAACCCTGGCTCATTCAGAGCAACTGGTGTCCCAGGTGATCGAGCACTTCCGGCACAACGCCCAGGCCATCGTCGATACCAGCAGCAGTCTTCAGCAGCAGAGCGAAAACGTTGCCATGGAGATATCGGGGGTGCTGGTCGCCCTGCAGTTCCAGGATCGGGTCGGCCAGATGCTTTCCCTGGTCAACAACGATCTTCGCAAGTTGCATGAGCATATCGCCGAACGCCAGCAACTGGCTCTCGCCGGCGGTACGCCTGCTCCGATCATCGCCGACACCTGGCTTGAGCAGTTGGCAAGCACCTACACCATGCCTGAACAGCATGCGATACATCACGGTAAGCCTGTGGTGAGCAGCACTTCATCCGAGATCACTTTTTTCTAGGGAGTTTCCCCATGAGCAAAACCATCCTGATTGTCGATGACTCTGCCTCCATTCGCCAAGTGGTGAGCATCACCTTGAAGGGCGCCGGATACGAGGTCATCGAAGGTGTTGACGGTCGCGACGCCCTTACCAAGCTCGACGGCCGCAAGATCCACTTGATTGTAAGTGACGTGAACATGCCGAACATGGACGGCCTCAGCTTCATCAAGGCCGCTAAACAACTGCCGGCCTACAAGTTCACGCCAGTGATCATGCTGACCACCGAAACCGGCGATGCCATGAAGCAACAGGGCCAGGCCGTCGGCGCTAAGGCGTGGATGGTCAAGCCCTTCCAGCCGGCCCAGATGCTCGGTGCCGTTTCCAAACTGATCATGCCGTAACGCCGCCCAGAGACCCTGGAAAGGAGGTTGTCATGACGAACACCACAGCTAGTCTGCGTCGGATTCTGGTTCTCGAAGGGCCGCTGACTATTTACACCGCCGCTGAACGCAAAGACCTGTTGCTGGAGCTGTTTCCCTTGGCTCAGGAAGTCGAAATGGATCTGGGGGGCGTAGATGAAATGGATACTGCCGGGCTCCAGCTGTTGGTGCTGATCAAGCAGGAGTCACAGCGCCACGGCTCCAGCCTGTTGCTGAGCAATCCCAGCGCAGCGGTGCTCGATGCACTGGATATGAGTGGGTTGCACAGCTTTTTCGACGCGTCGGCCCCGCCCCGTCAGCAGAGAGGTTGAAACCATGAGTTCGCCCATGAATCTGGACGACGTGCTACAGACGTTCATCGCCGAAAGCCAGGAGCTTTTGCTTCTGATGGAGGATGCGCTGTTGCAGATCGAACAGGCGCCGGATGATGCCGACACCATCAACGCGCTGTTTCGCGTCGCCCATACCATCAAAGGTTCTGCTGGCCTGTTTGGTTTCACACCGATCGTTGCCTTTACCCACGTGGCAGAGAGCGTGCTGGATCGGGTCCGTGCACATGAACTGCGGGTGGACGAGTCGCTGAGTGCCTTGTTCCTGGAAGTGCGTGACCACTTGTGCACGCTGATTGAACTGCTTGCCTGCCACGGCGACCTGCAAGGCATGACCGCAGAGCATGAGCGCCAGGGAGCGGCATTGGTGGAGCGTCTTAACGGCTACCTTGAGCACCGTCACGAGCCGGTGCAGTGCGTGGCAACCGTTGAGCCGATGCCATCGGCTCTTACCGCGCGTTGGCATCTGTCCCTGCGCCTGTGTCCCGACGTCCTGCGCAACGGTATGGATCCGCTGTCGTTGCTGCGCTACCTCAACAGTTTCGGTCAAATCAGTGCGGTCGTGTGCATCACCGATGGCATGCCGGACATCTCGAAGATGGACCCGGAAACGTGTTACCTGGGCTTTGAACTGGGGTTTGTCAGTGATGCCGACCAGGCCACCATTGAAGGCGCCTTCGACTTCGTTCGCGAGGGCAGCCAGATCTGCGTGTTGCCGTGCAATGGCGACCTGACCGGTTTCCGGGCGTTGATTGGCCGTCTCGAGGCTGAGCCCGATGTCATGGTCGAGGCCTTTATCGCCTGTGGTTCCCTGACCCGTGAAGATTGGCTGGCGAGTGCCTCTTCTGGTGAGTCGATGCCCGTTGCGACCCTAATGGCACCAGACCAAGCCGTCCACGATGACGCGCCCAAGAGCCGGGGGGCAAAAGAAGCCCGTTCGGCCGAAGGTAATCTGATTCGTGTCGATGCCGGCAAACTGGATCAATTGATCAACCTGGTGGGCGAGCTGATCATCGCCGGCGCTGGCGCCAACCTGGGGGCCATCCAAAGCGGCATTGGCGAGCTGATTGAAGCGACAAGCTCGCTCTCGCGACTTGTCGAGGAGGTGCGCGACTGTGCCCTGACCCTGCGAATGGTGCAGATCGGAGGCACATTCAACCGCTTCCAGCGGGTGGTGCGCGATGTGTCCAAGGAGCTGGGCAAGGACATCGCCTTGCAGGTACATGGTGGGGAGACCGAGCTGGACAAAACGGTGGTCGAGCGCATTGGTGATCCCCTGACTCACCTGGTGCGTAACGCCATGGACCACGGTATCGAGCCCTCGCAGCTGCGCCGTGACCGGGGTAAACCGGAGCAGGGTACGGTTCGCCTCAATGCCTATCACGAGGCAAACAGCATCGTCATTGAAGTCAGTGACGACGGTGGTGGCCTGAACAAGCAACGCATCCTGGCCAAGGCGACGGAGCGCGGCCTGGTTGCCGAAGGGCAACAGCTGGCCGAAGGCGACATTCTCAATCTGATTTTCGAGCCAGGCTTCTCCACTGCCGATCAGGTCAGCAACCTGTCCGGGCGTGGGGTGGGCATGGACGTCGTCAAACGGAACATCGTCGCCCTGCGAGGCTCGGTCGATCTGGAAAGCGAGGAGGGGGTGGGCACCACGGTGCGTATCCGCCTGCCGCTGACCCTGGCCATCATCGATGGCTTTCTGATCGGGGTGGGCAATGCCTCTTATGTCGTGCCTCTGGACCTGGTCGAGGAGTGCATCGAGCTATCGACCGACGACTGCAGCAACCAGGATTTCCTGGACCTGCGAGGCTCGGTGCTGCCAGTCCTGCGCCTGCGCGAGATGTTTGCCATCGATGAGCCTAACCATGGCCGTGAAAACATCGTGGTGGTGCATTACGCGGGGATGCGGGTGGGCCTGGTCGTCGATCAATTGCTGGGGGAATTCCAGACGGTGATCAAGCCGTTGGGCAAGATTTTCGGTACAGCTCATGGACTGGGCGGCTTCACCATCCTGGGGAACGGAGCAGTCGCGTTGATCCTGGATATTCCAAAACTACTCGGGCAAGTCGCCAGCCGGCAGAAGCACGGTACGCCCCTCAGCCCTGAATTGACTCAATAGTTCTCCTTGGAGTACAGCATCATGACCGTCAAGAAAAATATCTCGCTGTTGGTCGCCTCCGCTCTGTTGGGCATCCTGATCCTGGTCAGCCTCAGTCTCTATCTGATGGGTGGGGTCAGGAGCACGGCCAGCTATGCGCAAGTCAATACAGTGCCCAGCCTGCAGTTGCTGGAGCAAGTGGCCCTGACCCTGGCGGATAGCCACAGCCTGCAATGGCAGCGGTTGTCCGGACCTGTCGGTAGTCCCCAGCAAAGCGACAAGGAATCGGTGCTCAAGGCGCTGGATCGCTACCAGAAAGAGTTCGTCTCCGATGATCATGATGCGACGCTGCTCAGCACCTTGCGCAGTGCGGTCAACGAATACAACCGAGGCCTGGAGCGTTTCGATAACGCCCTCAAGAATGCAGCCCCGGAAGCCCGTAGTTTGCTGCTCGACCTGGAGGTTACCCGCGACAAGGTCACTTCCGCCTTGAGCGATATGCGTCAGTACAACCTGGAGCTGGGACGTAAGAATGCAGCGGTCGCGGCATCGACCGAACAGACCGCGATCTACAGCATAGCCTCGATCGGCGCCGCCACCTTGCTGGCCATCGGCTTGATCGGTTTCTTCCTGGTACGCCGGCTGCTCAGCACGTTTGGTGGCGAACCCGACGATGTACGGCGGCTGGCCGAGCGGCTCGTGGCCGGGCAACTGGATGTGCGGGGCAGCGGCAATGGCCCTGAACGTACCGGACTGATGGGTTCCATGGACCGGCTGAGCGGGACCTTGAATCAATTGATCAGCGAAATGAATCACATGTCCGCAGAGCATGACAAAGGCGACATCGACGTGCAGATCGATGCCACACGCTTTGCTGGCAGCTATGGGCTGATGGCCCAAGGCATCAACGATATGGTCAGTGGGCACATCAGCGTCAAGAAGCAAGCCATGGCCTGTATCAAGTCGATCAGCGAAGGTGATCTGCAGGCGCCCCTGCAAGCGTTTCCCGGCAAGAAAGCCTTTATCAACGTCACCATCGAGCATCTGCGCAGCACCATCATGGCGTTGATCGAAGAGATGCGTCACATGTCGGACGAGCACGAGAAAGGCGACATTGATGTGCAGATCGACGCACAACGATTCCAAGGCTCGTACCGTCAGATTGCCCAGGGCATCAACGACATGGTCAATGGCCACATCAGCGTGAAAAAACAGGCCATGGCGTGCATACGTTCTTTCGGCGAAGGGGACCTGTCGGCGCCATTGGCCCGTTTCCCAGGCAAAAAAGCCTTTATCAACGACAACATCGAACAACTGCGCAGCAACGTCCAGGCGCTGATCGAAGACACTCAGATGCTGAGCGCCAACGCTGTGATCGGCAAGCTCGATACCCGTGCCGACAGTACTCGTCACCAAGGTGATTTCCGCCGCATCGTGGCCGGGATCAACAGTACGCTGGACTCGATCGTTGCCCCCCTCAGCGAGGCGATGGAAGTCATGGTGGCCCTGTCCAGTGGTGACCTGACCCGCAGCGTCAAAGGTGATTACCAGGGCAGCCTGCAAGACCTGAAGAATGCAATCAACGAAACGGTGAGCAAACTTTCGCAGATCATTGGCGAGGTGCGCAGCTCCGCCGATTCGCTGTCCAGCGCTTCGGAAGAAATTTCCGCCACGGCCCAAAGCATCAGCCAATCGGCTTCGGTACAGGCTGCGTCGGTTGAGGAAACGTCGGCGTCGATGGAACAGATGTCGGCGTCGATCTCCCAGAACACCGAAAACGCCAAAGTGACCGATGGCATGGCCGGCAAGGCGAGCAAGGAAGCGAGTGAGGGTGGACAGGCCGTCAAGGACACCGTCTCGGCCATGAAAACCATCGCCGAGAAGATCGGGATCGTTGACTCGATTGCCTATCAGACGAATCTGCTGGCGCTCAACGCGGCCATCGAAGCGGCCCGGGCCGGCGAGCATGGCAAAGGCTTCGCGGTCGTCGCCGCTGAGGTGCGCAAGCTCGCCGAACGCAGCCAGGTCGCGGCACAGGAAATCGGCCAGGTGGCCAAAAGCAGTGTTGCCCTGGCCGAGCGTGCCGGCAACCTGCTCGATGAAATCGTGCCCTCGATCACCAAGACCTCCGATTTGGTTCAGGAGATCGCCGCTGCATCCGAAGAGCAGTCCATCGGCTCGGAACAGATCAATACTGCCATGTCGCAGATGAGTCAGATCACTCAGCAAAACGCCTCGGCTTCCGAAGAGCTGGCCGCTACCGCTGAGGAAATGAGTAGCCAGGCCGAACAGTTGCAGGAGTTGATGGGCTTTTTCACCCTGCATGGTCGGGCTGCGGTTTCTGCCGTGCCACGGGCCAGTTCTTCCAGCCTGGGCGGGATGCAAAGCAGTGAGCATACCCAGGAAGGCGGTTTCATCCGCTTCGGGAGTTGAGACATGGAAGCTGCAGTCTTCAGCCATTTCGAGCATGCGCCGCAGAGTCCGTGTGACAGCGAATTCCTGCAGTTCCTGACATTCGTATCCGCCAGGGAGGTCTATGCAATCGATACCTTGTGCGTGCGCGAGATCATCGAGTATGGCCAGGTGACAAGCGTACCAATGATGCCGGATTTCATTCGGGGGGTGATCAACCTGCGCGGTTCGGTGGTACCGGTGATCGATCTGCAGGCGCGCTTTTGCAAGGGCGCCACGCAGCAAGGTAACAGGACCTGCATCGTTATCCTGGAACTGGTCCAGGAAGGTGAGCCGCAAGTGCTGGGCATCGTAGTCGACTCGGTGAGCGAGGTGATCGAAATCGAGTTGGCCGACATCAAGGCCGCTCCGGCGCTCGGAAACCGGATCCGTGAAGACTTTATTCGAGGGATGGTCAAGGTGCGAGGGGCGTTCCTGACTGTGCTTCAGATCGATCAGGTGCTGTGTGTCAGTGAGATCGCCAGCCAGTTGCACTGAGGTGTAGCGCTCAGGCGTGCCTACATTGTCTTGAGAGGGAGGCTGCCGTCTACGGTGGATCCCGAGGAGTGAACCATGTCCATATCCGCCTCGCGCCTGCCGGCCCCAGGGACGACAGCGCCACAGTACCTGACCTTCAGCGTGGGCCAGGAGATGTTTGCGGTCGGTACCCTGTGCGTACGGGAAATTGTCGAATACGGTCCGATTACCCCGTTGCCGATGGCGCCGCCGAAGGTCCGCGGCATCACCAATCTGCGCGGAGCGGCCATCCCAGTACTGGACCTGGGGCTGTGTTTTGGGGGCGCCCAGACCCTGGAAAACCCACGCACCTGCATCGTCATGCTGGAGGTCCATGGCAGTGGCGGCGCAGGCCTGGTGGGCATCATCGTGGACGCCGTCAGCGAAGTGCTGGAGATCCCGGCCGAGCAGATCGAGCCGGCACCGGCATTGCAGGGGCGCCTCAGCCCTGCATTTGTGGTGGGGATCGGCAAGCTCAGTGACCGTTTTGTCTTGTTGCTGGATATCGAGCACATGCTCAGTAGCGAAGACTGGTCGACGCTGCTTCCTTCGAACATCGACGCAGACGGGCTGAGACCATGAATGTCGTTCTCTCCGACAACGAGTTCCAGCAGTTTCGGGCAATGATTCATGAAATTGCCGGGATCAGCTTGTCGGTTGCCAAGAAACAGCTGGTCAGTGGCCGCCTGGCCAAGCGTTTGCAGTTCTTCAACCTGACCACCTACGGCAGCTATTACCGCTTGCTGATGAAGGACCGGACCGAGTTGCAAATGGCGGTGGACTTGCTGACCACTAACGAAACCTACTTTTTCCGCGAACCCAAGCATTTTGAGTTTCTGCGCAATGTGGTCCTCCCCGAGCTTCGTGGGAATGGCCCGGTGCGCATCTGGAGTGGTGCCTGTTCCACGGGAGAAGAACCCTACACCCTGGCCATGGTGCTGGCCGACAGCCTGGGCACCCGGCCATGGGAGATCCTCGCTTCGGATATCAGTAGCCGGGTGCTGGAAAAAGCCCAAAGCGGACGTTACCCACTGGATGGTATCCGCGGCATTCCCGAGGCGCTGTTGAACAAGTACTGCCTGAGGGGCGTGGGCTGCAACAACGGCATTTTCATGGTGGATCGTGCGTTGGCGTCACGGATGACGTTCACGTCGATCAACTTGAACAATGCGCTGCCTTCAGTGGGGCAGTTCGACGTGATCTTCCTGCGCAATGTGATGATCTATTTCGATAACCAGACCAAGTCTGAGGTGGTCAAGCGCTTGAGCAAACACCTGAGGCCTGGCGGCTACTTCATCGTGAGCCATTCAGAGAGCCTGAATGGCATCAGCGATGAGTTGCAGTTGGTCAAACCCTCCATCTACCGCAAACCGGACGCTTGAGATGAGCCGGGTGATCGAGTGTTTCTTGCAACCCGGTGACGTGGCGTTTGGAGGGCGCCAAACGCGCCTGTGTACCGTGCTGGGGTCCTGTGTCGCACTGGTGTTCTGGCATCCGCAACGCTTGTTGGGCGGCATGTGTCATTACATGTTGCCTCGTCGAGGAGCCCATGGCGCGGGACATCTGAACGGTCGTTACGCAGCGGATGCGTTGGCGCTGCTGTTTGAGTGCATTCACCGCGCGGGGGCTCGGCCCGAGCAGTTCGAGGTGAGCCTTTTTGGCGGGGCTGACATGTTTCCCGGGGTAAAGCGCGGTAACGGTATCGGGATCGGCCAACAGAATGTCGATGCCGCCAGAAGCCTGATCCAGGCCCATGGCTTGCAATGTCGGGTTTATCACGTAGGTGGCCGGGGCCATCGCCACCTGGTGTTCGATGTGGGTACCGGACGCCTTCAACTCAATCACGCCGATTCCGTATTCAAAGTAATCGAATCGCCCAAGAGTAATACCAAATGACGGATATCAAGGTGTTGATCGTTGATGATTCTGCGGTGGTGCGCCAGGTGTTGAGCGCGACCCTGAACCAGGCCAGCGGTATCCAGGTGATCGACGTTGCCGCCGATCCGGTGTACGCCATGGAGAAGATGAGCAAACAATGGCCTGACGTCATCGTGCTGGACGTCGAGATGCCACGAATGGACGGTATTACCTTCCTGAAAAAACTGATGGCGCAAAAGCCTACACCGGTGGTGATCTGTTCGACGCTGACCGAGAAGGGTGCCAAGACCACCTTGCAGGCCCTGGCGGCTGGTGCCGTCAGTATCGTCACCAAGCCGCAGTCCAACCTGCGACAGTTCCTGACTGAAAGCGCGGATGATCTGGTCCACGCCGTCAGGGCCGCGGCAAAGGCCAACCTGCGGCGTGTAGCGGGCGCTCGGGTGCCTGTTGACGTGCCACCGCGGCTCAGCGCCGACTCGATCCTGTCTCCCGCGAACGTGGCCATGGCCCGAACGACTGAAACCATCGTTGCCATTGGCACCTCCACCGGGGGCACGCAGGCGCTGGAACAGGTACTCCAAGAGTTGCCGCGGGTGTGTCCGGGCATTGTCGTGGTGCAGCACATGCCAGAGAAGTTTACCGCCGCGTTCGCCGAGCGCCTCAATCACGTTTGCGAGATCGAGGTCCGCGAAGCGGTGCAGGGCGACCGCATTATCCCTGGGCGTGCGCTGATCGCACCAGGCGGAACCCATATGCTGGTCAAGCGCAGTGGTGCCCAGTACCAAGTGGATATCGTGCAGGGGCCGCCTGTCAGTCGGCATCGACCCTCGGTGGATGTACTGTTCCGCTCGGTCGCTCGTAGCGCGGGCAGCAATGCCCTTGGCATCATCATGACGGGCATGGGCGATGATGGCGCTCGCGGCCTCAAGGAAATGCGCGATGCCGGCGCCAGGACCCTGGGCCAGGATGAAGACTCGTGTGTCGTGTATGGAATGCCACGCGAGGCCTTGAAGCTGGGAGCGGTCGAGCGCGAGTTGCCACTGGAGCAGATTGCTTCGGCCATCCTTGGCGTTCGTGCAAATCACCCCTGAGCGCGCGCCGTCGTTTCAGACCAGGCCTTCACTCAAGGCGTAACGCACCAGGTCTGTGCTGGTGGCAAAGCACATTTTCTCCATCAGCCGAGTCTTGTGGGTGCTGACGGTTTTATTGCTGATCACCAGTTGTTCGGCGATCTGGTTGACGCTCAGCCCTTGAGCCAGCATGCGCAGGATCTGGAATTCACGCGCGGTCAGGCTTTGCGAAACGTTCTCGGGCGTCACACCGCTGCTCTGAAGCGCGATCTGTTCGGCCAGTTGTGGATCGAGGTAACGTGCGCCGGTGCTCACCTTGCGGATCGCGGCCAGCAGTGCTTCCGGGTCACGGTCCTTGGTCATGTATCCGGAAGCGCCGGCGCGCAGGGCGCGTTGGGCAATGTGGGCTTCATTGTGCATGCTCAAGATGAGCATAGGCAGCTTGGGGTAATGGGCGTGGATACGGCCGATCAAATCCTCGCCACTTGAACCGGGCATGGTCATGTCGAGCAGGAGCACATCGATCTCGGTATGGCGCAACAACTCCAGGACCTGGGCGCCGTTCTCCGCTTCCGCCACCACGCAAAAGTCCTTTACCAGTGCGAACAATTGCTTGAGGCCTTCGCGCATGATCGTGTGATCGTCGGCCACCATTAAACGGATCATGAGTCTTGACTCCTTGAAACAGGGACGCGCAGTTGAATGGTGGTACCGCTGCCGATACTGCTGGATACGGTGGTGGTCCCTCCCAAAGTCAGGCCTCGTTCACGCATTCCCAGCAAGCCGAGTGTCCCGGACGATTGTTCGCGTTGGTCAAAGCCTTTGCCGTTGTCGGTGATTTTCAGCGACCAGCCATTCTCGCCTTGCTCAAACGTGATATCGACCCGAGTGGCTTCGGCGTGCCGGGCGATGTTGGTCAGCGACTCCTGGGCGATGCGAAATGCGGCTGTGGCACTGGCATCGTCCAAACGGATTTTCTGCGGGCGAATCTGCAGGTTGCAGTCGATGCCCCATTGCTGCTTGAACGTGTCGGTCAGCCATTCCAGTGAGGCGGCGATACCCATGTTGAGAATGGAAGGGCGCAGGCTGGTGGAAATGTTCCTGACCACCTGCACCGTCTGGTCGATCAGGTGCAGCAGGCGTGCGACTTGTTCACTGAGCTGGGGCAATTGCTCGCCGTACTGGAAGCGCAGCAGTGAAGTACCCATGCGTATCGCCGTTAGATGTTGTCCGAGTTCGTCGTGGATCTCCTGCGCGATCAGCTTGCGTTCCTCTTCCCGTGCACTTTCACGGCTGGACATCAATTGGCGCAGTTGCTTGTTGAGCGATGCCAGACGCAGTTCTGCCAGGCGCAGCTGGGATATATCGCGAACGACAGCCAGCACGGTGGCAATTTTTCCGCGGATATCTTGTTCGGGAACGAGACTGATGTGATAGACGCGTTGCAGGCGATGTTGCTCGGTGAGCACATACTCATGCTCAAGGGGCTGGCCCTTTTCCACGGCCTCAATGACCGCTGCACGAAGTAATTGGCTCTGCAGGTTTTTCGGCAGAATCTCGAGCAGGTCCTTGTGCAGTAAGTCAATTTGCGGGCGATCCAACCAGGCTTCCAGTGCCGGATTGACGAACAACAGCTCTCCCGTCGGACTCAGCCGCGCAATACCATCCGGAGAGTTTTCAACCAATGTGCCGATTTCCTGCTGTCGGGCCAGTTCGTTGCGCTGGGCTTCGCGGATATCGGTAATGTTGCGAGCAATGCAAACCAGGCGATGCAGGCGTCCATTCGAGTCGGCTACCGGTACCAGGTTGAAATGGACGACGAGTGAGCGCTGGCCGCAAGGCAACTGTGCATCCAGCTCGATGGGGGCACCCACGGCAATACAGTGCAGGCAGATCGCCTCGATGATATTGGCGGCTTCTTTCTCCAGGCACTGGCCCAACGGTTGGCCGATCATGTCCGAATGACTTTTGGCGAGCATCTCGCACAGCTTTGGATTGGCCTCCAGGCAACTGAGTTGCTGGTCGGCATCCACGGCGAGCAGGCAAAGCATGTCTTGCGAATGGTCGAAGACTTCACGGTAACGACGTTCGCTTTGCGCCAGGTGGCTGTGGGCGCAGCTGCGCTCCCACGCGATGGCGCCAATATGACTGGCCATTTGTGCATGCTTGCGGTCCTGCTCGCTCAGCTGGGTTTCACCGCAGACGAACAACAGGATGGCCCCCATCGTGACACCGGTCTTATTGACCACCGGCTCTACCCAGCAACCTCGATAGCCTGCCTGCAAGGCGGGCTGGCTGAAAGCGAGGTCAGGGGCATCGCTCCTTAGATCACGAATGAAATGATGGTGCTCGAACAGCTCGGGATGTCGATCAAGATCTTCGGCCAGGCAGGTTTCAATCAAGGAGATGTCTGCGGCGTACGCGTGAAGGGGATCGTCGCCGGGCACAGCCTTGAAAGCCATGGCATTACGAAATTCGGGCGTCAGGATCTCCAGGTAGGCGCTGAGCAGCGGCAGCACTTCGAGCAGGGCGTCATTAGTGACCATCTTTTGAAAAATGGCAGAGCGCGCATTTTCGGCGCGCTCCTGCCGGCGCAACGCGCTGATGTCCTGGGCTGTGACAAGCACCCCGCAAAGCTCGCCTGTTTCGTCGTGCTCCGGTGTCAGGTTGCACAGGAAATCCCCGGAACGACCTGAATACGAGTTCGTGTTTTCCAGCAGGAACGTGTTTGCTGCGCCGGTTGATAACGTGAGTTTTACTTGCGTGCGAAAGTACTCGTCGAGCGGATCGGGTGTCGAGGTGCGTTCCATGATGTGCGTATTGGGAAAGCCTCGAGCGCGTTCAAGCTCGGGGTTGGCATAGATCTGTTGGCCAAGCCGGTTGTAGCGCAGGATGATGCTTTGTGAGTTTTTAGCCAGAGAAAGGTATTTTTTTTCGTTATTGAACAATGCCTGGCGCAGGGCAAGATGTTCACTGATGTCTTCCAGTTGCGATACAAAGTAAAGCGCTTGGGCTTGGGAGTTACGGGCGATGCCTACCGTCAAGCGTGCCCACAGGGTGCTGCCGTCTTTGCGAATGTAGCGTTTTTCCAGGGTCAGGCTGGTGCGTTGGCCCTGGATGAGCCTGTGTAATTCGTCCTTACTGACATCGGCGTCGTCCGGATGAGTCAAGCGCTGGAACGACGTGGCGCGAAGTTCTTCTTCGGTGTAGCCGAGCATCTGGCACAGCATTCGATTGGCTGCGATCCATTCACCGCTCATTCGCAGTAAGGCCAGGCCCGTGCCGGCGGAGTCGAACGCCAGGCGATAATCCTGTTCGGCAAGGTGGAGGTGTTCGGCGCGGCGGACTTTTATCAGGTAGGTGGACTGATGTGCTTTGTAGTCGAGCTGCACACTCAGCGTGTCGCCATTGGCCGACAGACTCTGGAAATGCCAGCTCCCCTTCAGTCGTGCATGGGTGAGATGCTGTTCGAACGTCAGCGGTTTTAGAGAAAACAGGGTGGGCAAGGGAGCAAGGGAGGCGGCGGTCTCGCTCAACCCTAACAATGCGCTGGCGCAGTCATCCATGATGAGCAGCGCCCCTTGGGCATCCAGCAACAAGACACCCACGTCATCCGCGTCCTGCGTGAACGGCGCTGCTACCGCCATGGCTGAATCCATTCGCCTCATCCTCTGGTAACCCGTTCTTGAGCATAGCTTAAGTCGTTGGGAACGAAATCGAGTGTTCGACTATGGTCATAAGGCTGTCCACGGGTTTTTGATCGATGCTTGCCATACCTGCAAGGTTGTTCAACTGGCGGACGAAAGGAGAGGGTTCCCTTGGACAGGAATCAAGGATGAGACCACAATGATGTCGTTGTGATATCAATTGTGCGGCCAACGCAATGAGCGTGCCTATGCAAGCAGCTTCAAGGAAAAAGGTCAGTTTGCGCACATGGATCTGGCGGGCGTTTGCCAGTACCAGCCTGTTGCCGCTCGTCTTGGTGGAAGGCGTGCTGATCACCACCTATTTCATTACCAATCAGTCCATTCGAAGCTCCCAGATCGAGTACCTGCATCAAAGTGCGACACGAGACATACAGGTATCGGTTCAGCAAAATGCGCTGTTGGTGCAAGGTCAACTGGAGCAGATTCACAATGCGATTGGCCTTTATGCCAAGGCCACTGAACATGAACTCACCGAAAACCACCACCCCGTGGCGGCATCGCTTTCAGTAAGTGCCGACGGTGTCCGTTACAGCGCAGCCAATGACGGGGCGTCTGCCTCGTTTTATTCGAATGTCACCCCGTTGGGAAAACACGACCTCTATAAAGTCTCTCTTCTGGCGAATCAGGATTTCATGATGAAGCAGTTGAAGGACGGAGATCCTCTGATTGCCAGCATCTATTTCAATAGTTGGGACAGCTATAACCGGATTTATCCCTGGTTCAATACGCTCGAGCAGTACCCGCATGATATGGACATCACCCAATACAACTTCTACTACTTGGCCGATGCAAAACATAACCCGGATAAAAAAGTAGTCTGGACGGATGTCTACCTGGATCCTGCCGGCCAGGGGTGGATGATGTCTGCCATTGCGCCGGTTTACAGCGCAGACTTCCTGGAAGGCGTAGCCGGGGTCGACGTAACGGTCGATGGCATCTTGAAGCGAATAGAGCAGTTGAAGATGCCTTGGGATGGCTACCTGATGCTGGTCAACAACAAGCTCGATATCATGGCCGTACCCGAGGCGGGGCAGCGTGATTTTTCCCTGCAAGCCGTCGAGAACCAGCCCGCTGGAGAGCCTGTCGAGCGCGAGCGCTTGCAATCGCCGGATTTGAACCTCGCCCGTCATCCGGATCTCGCCAGCCTCAACAAGAACTTACCCGACCACCCAGAAGGTCTCGTTGCGCTGACATTGAATGGGCGGCCGCATCTGCTCGCCTGGAGTGCTATCCCTTCCACCGGCTGGTTCTTGCTGGCGGTGGTGGATGAAGCCGCGGTCATGCAGGAAACCAATCTGCTGGCCAGTCATTACCGCGAAGTGGGGTATCTGTTGGTCGCGGGCTTGGTTCTGTTCTATGCCTTGTTCTTCGCCTTCATGTGGTGGCGTACACGAGACCTCAGTCGCCAGTTGAGCACGCCGGTGCAAGGCGTCTCACGAATGATGCGAGAGATTGGTCGGGGTAACTGGCAGCCGGCGACAACTCCTTCCGATATCATCGAACTGTCGTCAATGTCCAACCAGGCACTGGGGATGGGCAGGCAGTTGGCCCAGGCCGAGTTCATTCGCAGTTCCACGCAGCAGCGTCTTGAGTTGGTCATGGAGAGTTTTGCCGAAGGGCTTTGGGAGTACTACCCGAAACGGCAGCGTTTCATTCTCAAGGGGGCCTTGTGCCAACGCTTCGGCTTTGCCGCCAACGAAGTGCCGATGGCGACTCTGCTGGAGAACATTCCCATTGAGGATCGGCAGACCTTTACGCAGTTCCTGGAAGAGGCCAGGGGCAGTGCAAGCGTGGCGCCGGAAGTGGAGTTCCGGATCCGCGACGTACATGGAAAACTGATCTGGATACTTTGCCGGGGTCGTACGCTGGAACCCTCCCGGCTTGATGATTCCGATGTCGTGGTCGTGGCGTGTGTCGACATCACGACACTCAAGCAGACTCAGTTGGATCTGCGAGAGAAGACCTTGGAGGCAGAAGCCGCCAGTACTGCCAAATCCAAATTCATCTCCAGCATGAGCCATGAGTTGCGTACGCCATTGAACGCGATCTACGGGTTTGCCCAGTTGGGGCTCATGCAGTCACCTGCCCAGGCTTCGCAGCAGACGAGCAATCTGCAGGAAATCATCGAGGCCAGTGAACACCTCATGCAGTTGGTTGATGACTTGCTTGAACTCTCCAGCTTGCAGGCCGAGAAGCCCCTGCTGGACCTCAAGCCCGTGCATGTGGCAAGCCTGTTATCCAACTGCGCTGACATGGTCCAGCAGCAAGTCTCGGCGCACGGCCAGACCTTGCACATCAATGTTCCCCTGGATACCTGGCATGTCTGGGCGGATAAGCGCCGTCTCAAGCAGGTCCTGATCAATCTGTTATCCAATGCAATCAAGTACAACCGGCCTGGCGGAGATATCACTCTGGGGGCCTTGGCTGTCGAGGACGGAGCCAGGCTTCGACTTTATGTAACGGATACCGGGATGGGCATTTCTCCGGCTTTGCAGGGCGAGCTTTTCAGGCCCTTCCAGCGCTTGGGCAAAGAGAACTCTTCCATCCAGGGAACTGGCATTGGCTTGGCGCTGTGCCGAGACTTGGCGCTGCTGATGCACGGCACCATGGGCTTGGAAAGCAACGTCGAAGTGGGGACGACTTTCTGGATCGATCTGTGTTCGTCGGCTTTTCCTGTGCCCGGGAGCGCATCCAACGTGTCGACGATAGCCCTGCCAAGGGTCCTGCTGGTGAGTAAAAACGCCGAGGATGGTCAGACGGTTCGAGAGGCGTTAGCCGGCGATTTTGAGTTGGAGTGGGTCAATACGTTGCCCGACGCCAGCCTCGTGCTCGACTCCACAACGGTCCGTGTATTGATCGTCGCCACTGCGGACTCTGTGCCTGTGCTGCACACTTTTTTCAACGGCTTGCGCACCAGTATCGCAACGACTGCCATGTCGATCGTCGTGGTCCGTGCGGCTGCCGATCACGCTTCGATGAGCCACCTGGAATGCCAGGCCATCGTGTCTTCTCCCTTGGAGATGCAGGGTATTCGTAGTCTGGTATTGACGCTCGCCATGGGGAGGGCAGATGCATGTTTTCCAAAATAAATGCTGAAAGCAGGATCGTCATTATCGACGATGTGGCCACCAATCTGCGGCTTCTGGATTCCTGCTTGCGAGCCGTGGGCCTGAATAACATCACGACATTCAGCGACTCTGGCGAAGGACTGGACTGGCTGCTTTCGAACGCCTGGGACCTGCTGTTGCTGGACCTGGACATGCCCGCGCCCGATGGTTTTGAAATCCTTGATCGCCTCAGTACACGCGACCGCACTGAGTCACCGGTCATCATCGTAACGGCCTTGAATGATCAGCAGAACCGGCGAAAAGGACTGGAAAAGGGCGCGAACGACTTCATCTCCAAACCCATAGATCTACCCGAAGTGCTGCTCCGGGTGCGAAATTGCCTGGAGCTGGCCCAGGCGGCGAAGCTGCTGCGCGACGTCAATGCGGAACTCGAGCGCAAAGTGGAGTTACGCACGGCCCAGCTGGCTTCCAGCTACAAGGCCATCAGCAGCAGCTTGAGTCGAGCCGCCAGCTATCGCGACGACGACACGGGGCACCACATTGTCCGTATTGGTGAGTCTGCTGCGTTGTTGGCCAAGGCCATCGGCATGCCCGCTCAATGGTGCGAGCTTATGAGGATGGCTGCGCCGATGCACGATGTGGGAAAAATCGGCATTCAAGATGCCATTCTGCAAAAGCCTGGCGCTCTGACGCCGCAAGAACGGACGATCATGCAGGAGCATGCGCGCATTGGTTATGAAATCCTGCATGACCCAGAGGGTTCGCCGTTGACGGACCTGGCCGCGGAAATTGCCCTGTCCCATCACGAACGTTGGGATGGCACGGGCTACCCCAAGGGCTTGCGGGGTAAGGAGATCCCGTTATCCGCAAGGATTGTGGCGATATGTGATGTGTATGACGCCATAAGGATGCCTCGAGCCTATAAACAGGCTTGGGATATCGAGAGTTCGAGGCGATTTATCATCGAACAAGCGGGTTCCCACTTCGATCCTTTCCTGGTGGACATCTTTTGTAATCTCTTTGACGAAGTAGATCGCTTACGCCTGGCCGATGCGCGAGAGGGTTGATTGATGTCGTTCAGGCGTCGATGGCGTGCCCGGCTCCCGGCATATCCGCGCGCTGTATCTGCTCCAGTATCAGGCTGTCGGTGATGTTCAGGTCGTCCAGCAGCAGAAACATCTTGCTCAGCACCTCGGCCATTTTCTTGTCGGTGTCGGCGAACGGCAGGTAGAACTCCGTAGAGCTGCTGCCGGCAGGCACGATGCACAGGTAGTTGCCGGGTTCGATATGGGTGGCTGCGCTGCCCAGATGAATGCGGTAGTTCGCACGCTGGCCGGTAATGTACAGAAAATGCCCTTCGCATTTAACGCTTCGTAACCCCAGACCCTGGATCAACTCGCCGACCAATTCGGCGCGTCGTTGCAAGGTTTCGTTGCTGGTACTGTAGCCGTCTGCGGCGTGGGCCACGGAAACCAGCAGGTCGGCGTCACGCATGATTTCCGAGAACAGCAGCGGCGGTACTTGCTCAAGGGGGATGGCTTTCTGGTCGCGGTAGAACGCAATCGTGTCGAAGGTAAAGTGTTCTGTTTCCGAAAGGTAATGGCCGGTGTCCAGAAAGTTGAACATGGCGTAGATGCCGTGTTCTTTGCTTTCGTAATAGATGTCCTCGACGCTTGAGGTCGACCAGTTGCGGACCTGCAGCAACCGGGCGGCTAATTTGCCTTTCAGGCGATGGCCGGCGAATCGGTTGGACCACAAGCCAGTGTCTCGCTCGGCAGGTGTCAGCAGGTACAACTCGCGAAAGGCCTGTTTGAACGGCTGCACGCGGCGATGGGTGACCACTTCTTTCTGCCAGGCCGACAGTTGTCCCGCCGTGAACAGATGAAAAGGGTGAGCAATACGCAGGTGCTTTTCAGCGACGTGTTGGCGGCCTTCAAGGTCTGTCACCGTCAGCGTCGCGGTATCGAGCCAGCCCAGCGCAGCGTCGTCGGCCTGCATGATCAGCTGTTCCAGCAGCAGGCGAACCGCGGGCATTTTCAACAGCGGCTTCAGCTCGTCCAGCGCCAGGCTTTCGCCGCTGCTCATCATTGCTTCCAGGGTGCGGCAGAAGCGGGCGATCTGTTCCTTGAGCTGGGTTTGCTGCGTTTTGAGGGCGATGAAGTCGGCGTGCTTGCGAATCGCAGGCGGTGCGCTTTTGAGCGTCTTGCCGGCTTTGCAGATGTGTAACGTGGGTGACAAACCGTCGATTACCAGCGTGACGTCGTAGCCATCGATGGCGGCGGCTGTCAAAGCGGATTCGGCGATCTCCGATTCCATGGCCCATTCCAGGCGAATCGCCGAGGGGTAACCGGCGACACGCGCCAGGTTTTCCAGGCCTGCCTGCACCGCTGCATGGGAGTTGGCCTGTCGTTGAGCGCCGTATTTACACACCTCCTTGTGCAGCTTCTTGAGCGTCAGATAGCGCTGGCGTACGTCGTCCGGACCCGAGATGGGCAGTACGCCATAAATGCGCATGGCCGGCTGTGCGTGGCGGGTCAATTTCTTTTCCAGCGCCGATCGGCCGATGCCCTGGTAGGCGTCGAGTAGCACACGGGTCTCGGGAAACGCCCAGTGCGAGGGTTCGAGCGCCGCGAGGTACTCGCGCAAGTGGTCTGAGTTGGCCTCGGTCAGCGCCTTGTCCAGCAGGTAACGGTCCACCACACCCACGGTTTCATCCGGCGTATTGGGCAGGTCGCTGCCCCAGCCGGACCGAGGTGCCAGGGCAATGTTCAGGTATTCACGCTGGAAGGCTTGCAGATCACTCCAATCGAGCGCGTCGAGCACCACTCGACTGGCTTGTCCGGCGTAGGGCAGGGCGGTGAGCAGGGTATTTCTTGAAAAGCCGGACAACGCCGCGCGCAGCTCTGCTGATTGGGTCCTGGGCAAATCCTGAAGCAGTAGAAAGCATTGGAGCACCGCAGCCGTATCGCCGAAGCTATCGAAGTCATCCGGCGTCATGCCCAGTCGTTCGATGACCGCCAGGGCCTGCAGCAACCAGCGGGACTGATATACCTCTACCAAACGGAAGGTGTCAGCCAGCCTCTCGGCATTCTCGGGCAGTCCAGCCAGGGCGTCCTCGATGTAACGAACGGTGAAGCTCGCCAGTATAGGATGCACTGCAACGGGTTCTTCAGAGGGGATGTCATCGCTCTGCGGCGACTCATCATCGATGCTTTCGTTTTCCGTGGCCTCGTCGTTTGAATCGTCCTCATCGAACGCTTCATCGGCGTACCGATTCAGGTCCACATCATCGCTGTCCAGTCCGGCATCGTCTGAGTAGAACATCATGGCGCGGCCCCAGGTATTGGCCGCCCGGACGAAGCGAGGGTAGTCGAGGCGGCCCGCTTCCAGCAGGCCCAGCGCAATGCGCTGGATTTCCTTGTGCGCGTAGATATACGCGTCGGCGATTTTCCTTGGTTCTTCATCAGGCGCAGAAGAGGGCTGCACGCGGTTCCAGCTGCCGTCCAGCAACCATTCGGCGACGGTCTGCCAGGCCAGGGTGGGCGGGTAATTACTCAAGCGATTGAGGCAGGCCTGAACGTCGGGGAAGGCCCAGGCCTGGTCCGGACTTCTTCGGTAATAGGCAGGGCCATCTTCGTCAGTAGGCAATGGATAGTCACTGTCCTCGAAGGCAAATTGCAGCATGTGCTGCAGTCGCGCGCCGATCTGCTCCAGTGCATAGGCATCGGGGTGAGCCGTGATCCACGTATCGCAGAGTCGATATTGCAGGCCATAGCGTTGTTGATCGCGGCGGTCCTCCAAATCCTCCCAAACGGTCGGGAACACAAAACCATCAGCCAATGCTTTGGGCCCGTCCTGGGGATGTTGCCTGACCCAGTCATCGGCTATGGGCAGGAAGTCGATGCCGTCCCAGAAGTCGAGCTCGAATTCGTCATATCGACTGAGCTCGGGATAGTCATCCAGCGCCCTATCACAAAATGCTCGCAGCGCAGCGAGGCGTGTGGCTTGTTCGGGCGTAGGACGGCGTGATTGCATGAGGGTATCCGAGCAAAAGTGAGCGACGAGGATCAACCGCCAATCAGCGGGACCAGGCGGATAAACGCGAGCGTGGAAGGCGGGCTCAATTCGATTGACTCATCGAGCCTTTGCAGCATGACGCCGCTGTGCAGAACGCGGAACGCGCGGGTTTCAAAACCCTTCAAGGCGCGCTCGACCTCAACGCCGACATCCAGGTCTGGAGGCGCGCTGGCCTGCGGCATGACAACCGCGCCCTCACTGGCTTGCTGAAGAATGTCCCGCTCGCTCAGGTATTGGCGATCGAGCGCTTCGCGCACCGACACTTGCGCCAGCCAGTGCTGGACCGACAGCGCGGCGATCTGTTCGACAACGGTCAGGCGAATGAGCTCGGCGACGGTCAAGGTCAGCGAGGTCGGTGCCAGGGTGACAGGCGGCAGCAAAGGCTCCTGGCGTGCGCCTTTGAGGCAATAGCTATGAACCACGAACTCCATGACGCATTCCTTGCAAGCCAGGCCAGCCGGGCGGATGGCGGCTTAGCATAGCCCGGTCTGCAATAAACTTCATCGCGCTGCGCGCTCGGGCGTAACAACAGACGCCTGATAGGCTGGTCTACGACATTGCTTTTTCTGCAGTGCCTGGCTCAGATTACTTTGGCCATCCGACGACCACTCATGAAGCACAGGAGGCCGCCCATCGCGGTCAGTGCGCTCAACACATAGAACATCGTGGGGGCCGGGGTGTGCATCAGCAGGTATCCGCAGATCACCGGACTCAGGGCGCCGCCCAGTGCAGCCAGGTTTTGAGCGCCGTAGTAGCTGCCGCGCAGTTCTTCCGGGGCCAGAGTATCGACGAAAAGGAATTCGGCCGGGTAAATGATCATTTCACCGAGGGTGAAAATGAACATCGCCACGCACCAGCTCACCATGCTGTCCGCCAGGCTGAAGCCGATCAGGCCAAGAATGAACAGGCTGGTGCCCGCGGCAATCCAGTAGCGCAGCTTCTCGCGATCGAGGAACCGGCCGACTTGATACTGCAGCACAATCACACTGATGGCGTTGCAGGCGAGCAGGGCGGCCATGATGTCCAGTGCGCGTTTGGAGTCGTGGGTCACCAGCAGGTATTGCGACAGGTAGAGGGTGAAGCGTCCGTGCACCACAGTGCTGAGCAGGCAGCCGCAGGTGAACATGATCAGGGTACGGTCGTTTTTCAGGGTCTTGAGCGTCTTGAGAAAACTTGGCGGCTGGCCAATGACCGGCGATGGCGCGGCATCCCTGGGGATTCCGGTCATCAGGAAGATGCTGAAAAACGCGATGCCACCGGCGATCAGGAATGGCCCGATCGGATAGACACCGGCAATCACCACGCCGAGCATGGGACCGGTGGCATAGCCGATGTTGGTCAGGGTGTAGCGCAGGGAAAACGCCTTGGCGCGCTGGCCCATGGGCAGGTTTTCGCTGAGGATCGCTTTTGAACCGATAAGGAACAGCGCCGACGCGGTCTCGGTGATCACCACGGTCATGGTGGTCAGGTAGAGGTTTTCGGCAAAGGTCAGCAGGATGAAACCGATGGCGCTGGAAAGCATCGCCAGGATCAGCAGTCGGCGCTTTTCCAGGCGGTCGATGACATAGCCGCCATACAGCGCCAACAGGGTGGCGATGAACACTGCGATACCCAGCAGCAAGCCGACGTCCTGTTGGTTGAGGCCCAATTTGTTGCTCAGGAATAACGTGAGCAATGGACTGGTAATGGCACGGCTGACCACGATTGTCAGCGAAACGATCATCAAGCGCCGAATAACGAGCGAGTAAGTGGCCACGGTGGTGTAAATGTCCTTATTCAGATTTTCGGTGTTCGCCGCAATGTCCCGTCGCTGCCATCGCGGACCAGCCAGCGATCCAGCGTGCGTACCGATTGCAGTTCTTCGATGCGCCACAGTTGCCTCAATAATCCTTCAGCCTGTTCCCGCGGCATCATCCGCATCGTCAAACTGAAGAACTTCTCCTCCAGAGCCTCATCAGTCAGCGGATTGCCTGGCGCGCCCAATGGTACCTCTACGCACAAGCTCGCCTGTCGGCCATCCACGGTGCGCAGCGTCACCACCGGCTCGCCGTCCTCGGACAGGCGCGGGTCCACTTCAAGGTGAATGCGCGACAGCCATTGGGTCATACGCGGATCGTTGCGTTGCAAATCGGCATAAGCCTGTAATCGGCAATGCCCCTGCACCAGCCGCGCGGCCAAGGCATACGGCAGGCTCATTTGTGCGGCTGCAAGGGTGCTGACGTCCTGACCACCACACATGTCGTGGAGAAACCCGCTCAGCAGAACCTGCACGTCTTCGACCTGGTCGCTCCGTACATCCAGTTGATCCAGTAGCAGCCCCAGGGCGTCGATAGCCGAGTGAGTCCCGCGGCAGGAGGCGTAGGGTTTGATCGAGCAGCGGGCGAGTTTCCAGACCACACCGAGGTCTGCATCCAGCGCTTCTGGCCACGAGGTCGTGGGGGCGAGGGTCTTTAGAAAGCCCCCCCAGACCTCATCGAACAGCTGCGTAGGCCCGCTGATGCCCTGTTGGGCAAACCTCGCCGCCAATAGTCCACCTTCTGCGGCGCGTCCGCTGTGCAGTTTTTTGCTTTGTGAGCCGTCGTGGATGAAGGCCCACAGACCACCGCTGAAGCTGCCGGCAATGCCCAGCGCCGCGAGGGTTTGCCGCGCATCCAGGCCCAGGATACGCGCACTGGCTGCTGCTGCGCCGAACACCCCGCAGGTCGCCGTGGAATGCCAACCTGCGCCGTTGTGGGCTGAGTAGCCACCGCATGCTTCGAGCACCCGACGGCCGACTTCGTAGCCGATCACAACAGCGCTGATGAACTCACGACCACTCACTGGCCGCGCGAGCAGCGAAACCGCCGCCATCACCGCCGGCAGCACAACGGCTCCGGAGTGATCGCAGCCGCCGGTGTCGTCCAGCTCCAGGACATGGGCGGCGACACCGTTGAGCAGCGCTGCCTGAGCTGCGCAAACCTGCAAGTCAGTGCCCCAGACCGACACCTCACCCGTTTCACCGGCGAACACCTTGCGCGCCTGCTCGGCGACACCACTGTCGGCTCCGGCCAGCGCTGCGCCGAATGTATCGAGAATGTGCCGCTTGGCTTGCGCCACCAACGCGGGCGGTAAATCTTCAAAGCGCAGATCAACACAGAATTGCGCCAGGCGTTGCAAACGTTCGCTCATAAGACGTAATCCCGATAATGTCGCTCGTAAACCGACGCCGGATGATCCTCAGTGACCGGCGCGGCGGTCTCTGCCCACCACTGCGCGACCTCGGCACCCGTGGCGATCCATACGTCATCGTGCTGTTGAATGCCCTCGATCAACTCGCGCAACACGCCTATCCGTCCCGGCGTGGCGATGATTTCCGGGTGCAGGCGAAGCACATAGCAAAGGCCAAAACGATGAAACCCGGCGAAGTCCATTTGCAGGTTGCCCAAGGTGTGGCTGTAGGACGCGATTCGCGATTGCGCCGGTGGCACCGCCGGGCTCAAGTTGAAGGCGAAGTAAGGCTCGTCCTCCAGTTCATAATGCAGGGGGAGCTCAATGACGCTGGGTGCGGTCGGGTGAGCGAATGGCAGGTCATCGCCGCGCCACGACGAGGACCAGCGAATGCCCTGGTCGTTCAAGGCCTCGATGAACCCCGGCGCACCGTTGCCCGCCGGAATTCGAAAGCCGACCGGGCGCTGGCCGGTCAACCCGGCCAAGGCCTCGCAGCCCTTGGCGATGTCATCGCGTTGCGCGGCCAGGTCCAGCGTGTCGTAGTTCTGATGACGATAACCGGCGCAGGCGATTTCATGACCGTCGGCCTGGATCGCCTGAATGTGTTCGGGGTTTTCCTGCGCAACGATACCGGGGACAAACCAACTGCTGGAAACCCCGAGTTCCTTGAACAGGCCGAGCAAGCGCTCCACGCCGCGTTGGGTGCCATAGCGCCATACCGACAAGGTCTTGTCACGCCCGGCAACTTCTGGGGCCTGGGTAAGGATGCCGTGGATGTCGTTGTAATCGACGGTCAGTACCACGGCGCAGCGATAGCCTTTCGGCCAGAGAGTGGAATCAGCCATGGTGATGCTCCTTCAGCCACCAGTGGGCGACATCGCGACAAGTGGCGAACCACACATCGTCGCGCTGGCGCATGTGTTCGAAGAGTTTTTCCAGCAGCAAGATACGCCCCGGCTTACCGGTAATCTTGGGGTGGAACAGGGTGGTCAGGCATAACCCTTCGTCCATCGCGCCGTCGTATTCGCGGCGCCAGTTATCCAAGGTCAGCGCGTAGCTGGCGGTGCGGTCCAGCCCGGAGGGAAAGTTCGGCGCGCGGGTGTAGGCGAGGGAGGCGTAGTCGTCCATTTCCCAACGGCCAGGGATTTCCACCAGCGGCGTACCGAACCCCGGCACGTTCACCAGATACGGCCGGTCATCGCCGCGCATGCTGCTGGAGTAGGTCACGCCAGCTTGCAGCAGTATTTCCGGGGTTTCGGCGCGCCAGTCGCCGGACGGCGTACGAAAACCTTCGGCGCGGATGTTCAGGTGTTTCCAGAACACCTTGCGGGAGGTGTCCATCACCGCTTTTTGCTGATCCGGTGTCAGGGCGTAAAAGGATTCGTGTTTGTAGCCGTGATACGCCACCTCATGCCCGCGCTCGACAATCGCCTGGCACTGGCTCGGCCAGTTCTCTACGACCCAGGCCGGGACGAAGAAGGTCGTCGGGATGCGGAACTCGTCGAGCAGGTCGAGCAATCGGGGTAGCGCCCGGTAAGGGCCATAGCCACCGAAACCGAAGTACTCGGGCTTGCGCCAGATCGAGCCGTTGAGCATGGCGTCACCGGTCGGGCCATCGAGGTCGAAGGCCAGGGCCAGACAAGCCTTGTGCTGGTCGGGCCAGGTGGGTTGGGGTGAGGAGGACATCTGCGGTGCTCCAATAGGCTTTCAAGTACACAACCCATCCCTGTGGGAGCGAGCTTGCTCGCGATAAAGCCGGCACATTCAACATCTTCGTTGACTGACACACCGCTTTGGCGAGCAGGCTCGCCCCCGCATTGGATTGAGGGACTGCGCGGTTACTTCCCGGCGTTGATGGTCACAGTCTTGATCGCACCCAGTTCCAAGTCCCACTTCTTCAGGATCGCCTGGTAGCTGCCGTCATCGATCATGCTCTGCAGCGCGACCTTCACCGCTTCACTGAGCTCAGGTTTTTTCTTGCTCACGCCCAACCCGGTGTACTGCTCGGAGATCGGCAGGCCCACGGTCTTGTACATGTCCTTTTCCTGGGTCTTGAGGTAGGGCAGGGTTTCGCTGCCCTGCATGGCCGCATCGATGCGGCTCTGACGCAGTTGCGCACGGGCATCGGCCGAGCCTTCGGTGCCGATCACATTGATCGCAGGCTTGCCGGCGGCTTCACAGTTGGTCTTGCTCCACTCGGCGATTTCCGTCGGGAAATTGGTGCGGCGGCTGGTGCCGACCTTTTTGCCGCACAGGTCGACGATCTCGTTGGTGTCCTTGTTTTTCTGCAGCGTGTAGAACTGCGGACCGCTGGTGAAGTAGTCGATGAAGGTCACGCTGGCCTGACGTTCGACGGTGTCGGTCATGCCCGACAACACCATGTCCACGCGGTCGGTGGTCAGGGCGTTGATCATTTGTTCGAAGCCGGTTTCCTGCCATTTGATCTTCACCCCCAGGCGTTCGGCCAAGGCATTGCCCAGGTCATAGTCCAGGCCGGTGAGGGTGTTGGTGGCCGGGTCCTTGAAATCCATCGGCGGGTAGTTCGGCATGATCGCTACGACGATTTCGCCCTTGGCCTTGATGCTGGCCGGAAGTTCCGCAGCGAAGGTGAAGCCGGATGCCATAACGCCTGCGAGTACTGCTGGAATAACGAAGTTCTTCATGGTCGTTCTCTTATGAGTGTTGTGAGCGCCAACGGGCGCCTAGGTTCGAACGGCAGAAATGAAGCTTTGGGTGCGAGGATTTTGCGGACTTATTAGTATTTCTTCGGGGCTTCCAGCCTCCATGATCTGCCCGTCGTCCATGAACACCATGCGGTTGGAAACCTCGCGAGCGAAGCCCAGTTCATGGGTGACGACGATCATGGTCATGCCGGTCTGCGCAAGATCGCGCATCACCGACAGCACCTCACCGACCAGTTCCGGGTCGAGTGCCGAAGTGGGTTCATCGAACAGCATCAGCTTGGGGCGCATGGCCAATGCGCGCGCAATGGCGACGCGTTGCTGCTGGCCACCCGAAAGCTCGATCGGATAGCTGTTGCGCTTGTCGGCCAGGCCGACGCGGGCAAGCAATTCCAAGGCTTCTTCGTTCGCCTCTTTGGGTGAACGCTTGAGCACCTGGCATGGCCCTTCGATGATGTTCTGCAATACGGTCATGTGCGGAAACAGGTTGAAACGCTGGAATACCATGCCGGTGGACAGGCGTTGGCGGGCGATCTGCGTTTCGTTGAGTTCGTGCAGTTTGTTGCCGACGATCCGGTAACCCACCAGTTCGCCATCGACCCACAGACCGCCCTTATCGATTTTTTCCAGCTGGTTGACGCAGCGCAGCAAGGTGCTCTTGCCCGAGCCGGATGGACCGATGATGCACAGTACTTCGCCTTGCTCGACTTCGATGTTGATGTCTTTGAGCGCGTGGTATTGGTCGTAATATTTGTTCAGGCTCACGGCCTTGACGATGCTTCTCATGTGGGGGCTCCTCAAGAACGCTTACCGGCGCCGCGGGCGAAACGACGCTCCAGACGGCTTTGACCAAAGGACAGGACGGTGACGGTGGCCAGGTACCAGATACCGGCGACGATCAGCAGCTCCATCACGCGGGCGTTGGCGTAGTAAATGTTCTGGGCGTTGTAGAGCAGTTCCGAGTACTGGATGACGCTCGCCAGCGAGGTCATTTTCACCATGCCGATGAACTCGTTGCCCACCGGTGGAATGATGATGCGCATGGCCTGGGGCAGGATGATTCGACGCAGCGCTTGCAGGCGCGGCATGCCGATCGACTTGGCGGCTTCATACTGCCCGGTGTCCACCGAGAGCAAGCCGGCACGCACCACTTCGGCGGTGTAGGCGCCTTGGTTGATGCTCAAGCCAAGCAGCGCCGCCACGAATGGGGTCATGAGGCTCACGGTGTCTATTTCGAGCAGGCCGGGGATGCCGATGGTGGGGAAGATCAGCGCCAGGTTGAACCACAACAGCAGTTGCAGAATCAGCGGCGTACCGCGAAACAACCAGGTGTAGGTCAGCGCCACGTAGCGCAGGATCGGGTTGGCCGACATGCGCATGATCGCGGTGATCACGCCGAACACAATACCCAACGCCATCGCCAGTACCGCCATGACGATGGTGTTGAGCAAGCCCCACATGATCGCCTGGGAGGTAAGAAACTGGCCGATGTACGACCATTCGATCTTGCCTTCGGCGAAGGCGCGCACCAGGCCGACGATCGCGATGACGATCACCGTGGCGAAGAAGATCCTCCCGTAGTAACGCCGGGGCACATGATCGTACTGGGTGATGTCGAACTGGTTTTCCGCCAGCTTGCGCTCCGCCTGGAGTCGTTCTGCCTGTGTCTGGCTCATGTTGGTTCTCCGTACTCGGTTTCGGCGCTATCGCTGTGGGAGCGAGCTTGCTCGCGATAGCGGTGGGTCAGCCCACATTGATGTTGAAGGTGAAACCGTAATCGCGAGCAAGCTCGCTCCCACAGGTTTGATGTGCTGCGTCAGAGGCGGAAGCCCTGATAGTCCTCGGTCCATTGCTGCTGGGCGGCAAGGGCGGTTTTCAGGCGGCCGATCTGTTCGCGCACCTGTTGTGGCGCGGTTCCGCCCCAGCCGCTGCGGGCGGCGATAGCGGCTTCGAGGGTCAGGCTTTCGCGTACTTGCGGTGTGAGGCGCGGGTCGATTTCCGCCAGCAGTGCCGGAGAGGCTTCCCACAATTCGATGTCGTGTTTCTCGCAAGCCTGGACCAATGCACCGGTGATCTCATGAGCTTCCTTGAATGGCACGCCGCGCACCGCCAGCCAGTCGGCGACTTCGGTGGCGAGGGTGAAGCCCAGTGGTGCCTGGCGACGCAGTTCTTCGACGTTGACCTTCATGGTGGCAACCATTCCGGCCATGGCCGGCAGCACCAGCAACAGGGTATCGACGCTGTCGAGCACACCGTTCTTGTCTTCGCTCAAGTCGCGGTTGTAGGACAGTGGCAAGGATTTGAGGGTGGCCAGCAGGCCGGTCAGGTTGCCGATCAGGCGTCCTGCCTTGCCCCGTGCCAGTTCGGCGATGTCCGGATTTTTTTTCTGCGGCATGATCGAACTGCCAGTGGCGTAGGCGTCATCCAGCGCGACCCAGCGGAACTGCCGCGACGACCACAGGCAAAACTCTTCGGCCAGGCGCGAGATGTTGATGCCGAGCATGCTGGCAATGAACAGGAATTCGGCGACGTGATCGCGGCTGGCCACGGCGTCGATGGAGTTTTCGCAAACACCGCTGTAGCCCATTTCTTTTGCCGAATGCTGGGGCAGACGAGCGATAGCCGAGCCAGCCATGGCCGCCGCACCTAGTGGCGACAGCGACGTACGCGTGTCCCAGTCCACCAGGCGCTGCACGTCGCGCAGCATCGACTGGGCGTGGGCCAGCAGGTGATGAGCAAACACGATCGGTTGTGCCTGCTGCAGGTGGGTAAAGCCGGGGCAGATGCTCTCGATGTGTTGCTCTGCCTGCGCCACCAGCGCCTGCTGCAAGCCCAGCACTTCAACGGCCACGGTGCGCACATGGTCACGCAGGAACAGCCGCAGGTCGTTGGCGGTCTGGTCGTTGCGCGAACGACCGGCACGCAGCTTGCCACCCAGGGGGCCAAGGCGTTCGGTCAGCAGGCGCTCGATGAAGGTGTGGACATCTTCGTCATCCAGGGTCGGAGCGATGCTGCCAGTGCGGTAGTCCGCGCCGATACGCTCCAGGGCGTCGAGCATGGTCAGGGTTTCCTGCTCGCTCAGCAGTCCGGCGCGCTGCAATTCCCGGGCATGGGCCTTGGAGCCGGCGAGGTCGTACGGGGTGAGCCGGAAGTAGCGTTCAGGGCAACGGGACAGGGCCGCCAAGGCTTCGGACGGACCGCTGGTGAAGCGGGCACCCCAGAGACGGTCGGTGGTTTGGGACATTGTTGTTTTCCTCGTCGGTAACGCGAACTGAAATAGGGGTTGCGGGCCGGAACGTCGCTGGAAAATAAGCGAGCGAAATCAGGCCAGAGCAGTTTTCAAGAGGGCAGTTGCAACGGAGCGAGAGCTGATCGAAGTGTCAGCTTTTAATGTTTTGAGATCAGTGGTTTGGCACTGATGCTCGGGATTTATTGGCGGTTGCCAAGCCTGGTTTTCTGTGTTCATTATTATTAGGCCAGCTATATTTTTGTTGTTGGGCACAGATTGTTGAATAGGGCGACAGAGGTAAATAAGCATTATGGAAACCCCACTTTCCAATTCCGGAAACCCGCCGCCGAAACCGATGCAACGGGCACCGCTAGCCCTCAGTGGGCTGGACTTTAAACTGCTCAAGGTGTTCAAGGCCGTGGTTGAGGCAGGAGGTTTCAGTGCCGCGCAAAATGAGCTGAATGTGGGGTTGGCAGCCATCAGTAAACAGATTTCCGACTTGGAAATTCGTATCGGCATGCGCCTTTGCACGCGGGGGCGAGAGGGTTTTCACCTGACAGAAGAAGGGCGTCTGGTGTATCAGGCGTCGATCGACCTATTTGCCTCGGTCGATAACTTTCGAGATCGTCTTAGTTCAGCGCAAAATGAACTTGTTGGTGATCTTGGGGTGGGGGTTATTGATAATACAATCTCCGATTCAAACTCGCCGTTAGTTGCCGCGCTTAGGCGTATAAATGAGCAATCTCCCAAGGTCAGGTTTCAACTTCAGGCCACACAACTTGATGAGGTTGAAAGGGGCGTCGTCGAGGGACGATTGGTGGCGGGAATTGTGCCGATTTATCAAAAGCGCGAAGAGTTCGATTACTACGCACTGTACGAAGAGCGCTCGCAGGTTTATTGCGCGCTTGGTCACCCGTTGTTCTCCATGGCGGACGCGGACATGGGGGAAAATGTGCTCAAGGATTTCGAGTGCATCAACCATCGCTACGCGATTCATCGCGACAAACTGAAATTTGCCCATTACGACAGCTTTTCCGCCTCGGCAACCCAGGTGGAGGCCGTTGCACTGCTGATCAAGACGGGGCGTTTTTTGGGGTTCCTGCCCCAGCACTATGCCGCGCCGATGGTGGCGCGGGGCGAGTTTCGCGCGGTGCGCCCAGACCTGTTCTACATCGTCACGCCGTTCAGTTTGATACTGCGCCATAACATTGTACGCAGCCCCTTGGTCAAGGCATTTGCCCAGGCATTGAGCGTGGACTTGAAAGCCTCGGTTTGATTGTTTGCGGCGTTGAACACTAATGGACCCTGGCGGCGAATGAGAACAATTGACCAAGCTTAAAGCCCCGGCATTTACAACAATGCGCACGCCTTACTAGTCGGCCTGTTTGTTGCGTCGACGGATTGAGTTCACAGCCGATTACTGCCAGTCAACGCGCAGTGAAGCCGGTCTCATCAGATTGATGAACCTGGTCATGGATGATCTATGCGCTGGCGGCCCCGAAAGCCTGAAGAAAAAATCTTCGAGCACTTAATTAAGTGCTCGGCGAACAGCCTCATCTTGCGAAACCCGGTCGGGCAGTGATCGGGCTGGCACTGCCTGGCCAGGGGAAGAGGTCAGAAAACGGTTTTCTTGGAGGGGCGCGCGGATACGCCTCGATAGAACGCCAAAATGGCGAGCCCCTGCACGACGACCGCGCCTGTCACGACGGCGACGATAGCGTGATTTGGATCGCTGAAGGCAGAGCGCACCAGGCCGAAACATGCCGGGGCGACCCTCTTCCGGGACCCTGACGGCCTGTCGAAAAATAAATCGCATCAGGCTGTCGATTTCTACCGACGCCATTCGATTAGCCCGTAGAGCCGCCACATGGACGGCTTGATCCATCCACTCTCAGGAGACACGAGCATGCGATTTATGGTGATCGTCAAAGCCAGTCCGGAATCGGAAGCTGGAGAAATGCCTGGCGAGCAACTGCTTGCCGCCATGGGCGCCTACAACGAAGAACTGGTCAAGGCCGGGGTGATGCTCGCCGGTGAAGGCCTGCATCCGAGTGCCGAGGGCGTGCGCGTGCAGTTTTCCGGTAAGGACCGAACGCTGATCCATGGACCCTTTGCGCAAACCAAGGAGCTGATCGCCGGCTTCTGGATTTTCAAGGTCCAGTCATTGCAGGAGGCCATTGACTGGGTCAAACGCTGCCCAAACCCGATGGTCAGTGACAGTGAAATCGAGATCCGCCAGATCTTCGAACTCGAGGAGTTCGGCGAGACCTTTACCCCGGAATTGCGCGAGCAGGAAGAACGCTTGCGGGCGCAGATGTCCGGTCAATCATGAAGCCTGCTACAGGAGAATCCACCATGAGAATAATCCCTTACCTGATCTTCGACGGCCGCTGCAAGGAAGCCTTTGCGTTGTACAAGGACGTGCTTGGCGGCGAGCTGTTTTCCATGTCCTTTGCCGAGGCCCCCGAGGAAACCGGCATGCCCAAGGATCCCAACCTGATCATGCACACCTGCCTGACGGTGGGCAATTTCAGCCTGATGGCTTCCGACTGCCCGCCAGGCCAGCCGTATCGCAAGCCGCAAGGCGTGTCGGTTTCCCTCAATGTCGACAGCGTGGAGGAAGCCGAGCGGCTGTTTAACGGCTTGAGTGCGGGGGGCAGCGTGCATATGCCCTTGGCGAAGACCTTCTGGGCGGAACGCTTCGCCATGTTCGAAGACCGTTTCGGGATTGCCTGGATGGTCAATTACGAGGGGCAGAAATAAGTCGAGTCGGGCCTTGTCGCCGGTGCCTGGAAGCGGCCGGCGAACTGAATATCGATGGGCGTTCGGTTGATTGAGTTATCCAGGCTCAGATAACGAGGACAATCTATGCAGTCGATGCTCGCGTTGATATCGAACGTATCTTCTTGGTTGAAGCCTTTGCCATTATTGATTCGGCATGACCCACGCCGAAAATCAGTGCTCCCACTGCTCAAGCAGTATGGAGACAAATTTCTCCGCTGCCGGCGATAGCGATGCTCCGCGCCGGTAAACCAGGCCCAACGAGCGGTTCACCACAGGGTCGACCAATGGCACGCTCACCAACGTTGGATGATCCACTGCGGGCATTGCCAGGCTCGGCATCGCCGATACTCCAAGCCCTGCTTCAACCAAGCCGAGCGATGTCGAAAGGTGCTGCACTTCGTAGAACCATTGCGGGCGCCAGCTCAAACCCGATAAAGCATGGTCCAGCAACATTCGGTTGCCGCTAAGACGACCCACGCCGATAAGACGGTAATCGCTGAGTTCAGACCAGCTTACCGAGCTGCGCCCGGCCAGTTCATGGTCACGTCGACACGCCAGAACGAAAGGCTCGTTGACCAAGGGCACGAACTCGATGTCCGGGTGCTGGCCACTCATCATGTTGATGCCGAAATCGGCTTCGCCGCGCAGTACCGCCTCAAGCCCCTCGTTGGCACTGAGGTCGAGCAGGCGGATGCGGATTTTTGGGTAGCGTTCGTTATAGAGGCGGATCACCGAAGGCAAGAAATAGAAAGCGGCAGTGGGGATGCAAGCCAAGGTGACCCGGCCGATTTGCCGCTCCGCCAGCTCGCGGATGTTGAGGATCGAGTCATCGAAATCATCCAGCAAGCGCCGCGCCTTGGGCAGAAAGTCACGGCCAACACTCGTCAGGCTGACCTTGCGGGTTGTGCGATCGAGCAAGGCTGTCCCCAGGCCTTCCTCCAGTTTTTTCATCCGTCGGCTCAGGGCTGGCTGAGACAGGTGCAGCGCATCGGCTGCCTCGTGGAAACTGCCAAGTTCAGCGATTTTCACGAAAGATCGTATGTCCTGGAGTTCGTATTCCATGTTCTATCTCTTCGGTGGAAGGCAATGCACGACCGAATCATCCTAAGGTAATTCATTTGCGAAACGCAATAATACCTCTGATCTTTGCATTGGAAACACTTTTTAAACCCTGCCACTCTTGTTTCCAGAGCATCAATTATCCAGATTGATCAACAAGAGTTAGTGTTCATGCAGCGAATTCCTTGTGTACTGATGCGCGGTGGTACTTCCAAAGGGCCGGTTTTCCTCGCCTGGGATCTGCCGGTTGCCATCGCCGAACGTGACGAGCTGCTGCTCAACCTGATGGGCTCCGGCCATGAGCTGGAAATCGACGGCATCGGTGGTGGCAGCCCACAAACCAGCAAAGTGGCAATCGTCAGCCCGTCGTTGCACCCAGATGCGGATGTCGACTATTTGTTCGTCCAGGTCATGGTCTCCCAGCGCCGGGTCGATACCGCCCCCAACTGCGGCAACATGCTTTGCGCCGTTGGCCCGTTCGCCATTGAACAGGGGCTGGTCAAGCCTACCGGCGACCTGACCCGCGTACGTATCCGCAACCTCAATACCGGGACCTTCGTGAACTCCGAGGTGCAAACCCCCGAAGGCAAAGTCAGCTATGAAGGTGACACCGCCATCGACGGCGTGCCCGGTACAGCCGCTCCGGTGCAACTGACCTTTCTCGATGCGGCCGGCAGCAAGACGGGGAAACTCTTCCCAACCGGGCAAACCCAGGACCTGATCGACGGCATCCCGGTGACCTGTATCGATATGGCGATGCCGATGATGATTGTCCAGGCCAGTCAGCTTGGTAAGCGCGGCGATGAAAGCCCCGCCGAACTGGACGCTGATAAAGCCTTCCTGCAGCGCCTGGAGGCCTTGCGATTGAAAGCCGGCCTGGCCATGGGCCTGGGTGATGTCAGTGACAAGGTCATTCCCAAGCCGGTGCTGGTGTCTCCGGCCAAGTCCGGCGGGACGGTCCAGGTGCGTTATTTCATGCCGCACAACTGTCACCGCGCCCTGGCTATCACCGGTTCCATCGGCCTGGCCACCGCATGCGTGACCGAGGGTAGCGTCGTCGCACAGTTGCTCGGCACCGTCAGTGAGCCGCGCTTGCAACAGGTTCGTATCGAACACCCAAGCGGCGGTATCGATGTCGTACTGTCCTACACCGGCGAAAAGGGTGAGACCATTCGAGCCTCGGTGGTGCGTACTGCGCGCAGGCTTTTCTCAGGTTTTGTCTACGCCCCGGCTTCCCACCGGCTAGCTGGATAGTCCAGACAGCCATTGTCGTTTGCATCAGAACAATTCTAAAAATGGGTGATGCCATGAAAGTTGTTAAATCGCTCTACTTCCAGATCATCTGTGCCGTGCTGCTGGGCGTGTTGGTCGGGCACTTCTGGTCGCAACAGGCAATTGCCTTGAAGCCGCTGGGTGATGCCTTCATCAAGCTGATCAAGATGATGATCGCGCCGGTGGTGTTCTGCACCATTGTCACCGGCATCGCCGGCATGAGCGACAAGCGCTCGCTGGGCCGCTTGTTGAGCAAGACCATGCTGCTGTTCCTCGTGCTGACGGTGATCAGCCTGATCATCGGCCTTGTGTCGGTCTACCTGTTCAAGCCCGGTGCAGGCATGAACATCGATCCGACCCAGTTGAGCACCCGAGGCCTGTCGCAGTACACCGACTCCGCAGCGAAACTGGGGGTGGTGGATTTCTTCATGCACATCATCCCCGACACCTTTATTGGCGCCTTCAATAAAGGCGAGGTACTGCCGGTGCTGTTTATCGCGGTGCTCAGCGGCTTTGCCCTGTCGTCCTTGGGTGAGCGCGGCAAGCCAGTGCTGGATGTACTGGAATCGGCTTCGCACATGGTGTTCAAGATATTTTCTTACCTGATGCGCTTCGCTCCAATCGGCGCCTTCGGTGCCTTGGCCTTCACCGTTGGGCAGTACGGCATCACATCGCTGGGCTCGCTGGCCAAGCTGATCATGACCTTGTACATCGCCTGTGCCTTCTTCGTCTTCGTGGTGTTGGGTGGCATTTGCCGTGCACATGGCTTCAGCCTGTGGAAGCTGTTGCGTTATCTGCGCGAGGAGTTCCTGGTGGTGCTGGGGACTTCCTCGACCGAACCGGTGATGCCGCGGATGCTGGAAAAGCTCCAGGCCCTGGGTTGCAAGAAAGGCGTCGTGGGGCTGGTCCTGCCAACCGGGTACTCGTTCAACCTCGACGGTACGGCGATCTACCTGTCGCTGGCGGCGATCTTCATTGCCCAGGCCTGCAACATCGACCTGACGCTGACCCAGGTCATCACCATGCTGGCGATCATGCTGCTGTCTTCGAAAGGTGCCGCCGGGGTGACTGGCAGCGGGTTCGTCGCCCTGGCCTCGACCCTGACGGTCATCCACGACATTCCCCTGGCCGGCTTGGCCCTGTTGATCGGGATCGACCGATTCATGTCCGAAGCGCGGGCGCTGACCAGTCTGGCGAGCAACGCAGTCGCGACGGTGGTGATCTCCCTCTCGGAGAATGCCTGCGACCGCGAAGTACTGCTGCAGACCCTGGATGGTAAATCCTCCTCGACGCAGACCCAGGCAACGGACCAAGCCTGGGATGGCACGCAGGTCGCCAAACACATCTAGCCGGTCCCGCTGACTCGACATCACCGCGTTATCTCTCAATACCTGCGCCAGGCACACCTCATCGTGTCGCCTGGCGGGTTGGGGTGCGTGCGCCCGGATGTCGGCCAAGCTACTCATAACAACAAGAGATCTGACTTATGCTCGCTTTACTTGGCTTGGCCATGGTGGTGGTCTTCACCTTCCTGATAATGACCAAACGCTTGTCACCGATCGTCGCCCTGACGGTTGTGCCAATAGTCTTTGCAGTGATCGGCGGTTTCGGTGGTACCACCGGCAAGATGATGCTGGACGGCTTGAAGATGGTCGCGCCATCGGCGGCACTGCTGCTGTTCGCGATCCTGTTTTTCGGCCTGATGATCGACGCCGGTCTGTTCGACCCGCTGATCCGCAAGATCCTCAAGCGGGTCAACGGTGATCCAATGAAAATCGCTGTGGGCACCGCGCTGTTGTCGCTGTTGGTGGCGCTGGACGGCGACGGCACGACGACTTACATGATCACCTGTGCTGCGATGTTGCCGCTGTATAAGCGCATCGGCATGAACCCGATGATTCTGGCGACCATTTCCATGCTCTCCTTGAGCATCATGAGCGGCATGACGCCTTGGGGCGGCCCGGCGACCCGCGCGATCGCAGCGCTAGGCCTGGATGCCGGTGAGTATTTCGTGCCCTTGCTGCCGACGATGATCGGCGGCGCGATGTGGGTGGTGTTCACAGCATTCCTGCTGGGCCGTACCGAGCGCAAGCGCATTGGTAACGTCCAGCTGCAAAGCGGCGGTGGTGATTGCTACATCAAGGCGATTATCGAGGACACACCGCACAAACGCCCGAAATTGGCCTACGTCAACCTGCTGCTGGTGATCGCGGTGATGGTCGCGCTGGTGATGGGGATCATGCATTCGGCGATCCTGTTCCTGATAGGTTTCGTCCTGGCGCTGATGATCAACTATCCGCAACTGGATATTCAGAAGGAGCGTATTCTGGCCCATTCGGGCAACGCCATGACCGTTGTCCTGCTGGTGTTTGCCGCCGGCATCTTCGCCGGGATTTTCTCCGGTACAAAAATGGTCGATGCGCTGGCGCAAACCCTGGTCGACTGGATTCCGCCTTCCTGGGGCCATCTGTTCCCGCTGGTGGTTGCAATTACTAGCATGCCGTTGACCTTCGTACTGTCCAACGATGCCTACTACTTCGGTGTCGTGCCGATCCTGGCCAATGCCGCGGCGGCCTACGGGATTGATCCGGTGGAAATTGCCCGGGCCTCCATCCTCGGCCAGCCGGTGCACCTGATGAGCCCGCTGGTGGCCTCGACCCTATTGCTGGTGGGTATGGTTGACCGCGATCTCGGTGATTTCCAGAGAGCCACCGTCAAATGGGCTGTGCTCACCTCTGTGGTGATTACCGCGCTGGCTCTGCTGACCGGGGCGCTGACGCTGTTTTCCTGATTCACCCGAACCCCTGTTTTCTTGCCTGACACGCCCCCGCAAGCGGGTGTGCGCTGGCCTGCATGCCAAATAACAACAACGAGTAGTTCGACATGACCACTTTGCTTACCCGCGGGGCTTTGTTTCCAATCCTTGGCCTGTTGCCCCTGGCCACGGCCAGCGCCGAAGGCTTTATCGACGACAGCAAGCTCAAGCTGCAATTGCGCAACGTCTACTTCAACGAAAATTTTCGCGATGAGCACGGTATGAGCGCGCGAGCGGCGAGGACCGCCAAGAGTGAGCGCACCGAATGGGCCCAGGGCTTGCTGCTGGATTACCAGTCAGGCTTTACGCCGGGCACCATCGGCTTCGGGGTCGATGCCCTGGGGCTGCTCGGGGTCAAGCTCGACTCCGGGCGTGGCCGCAGCGGCACCGGCCTGCTACCGGTGCATGACGACGGCCGCGCCGCCGACGAGTTCGCCAGCGCGGGCATGACCGCCAAGGCCAGGTTGGCCAAGACCACGCTCAAATACGGCACCTTGCTGCCCAAGACCCCGGTGCTGGTCTATAACGATGCGCGGCTGTTGCCCCAGACTTACCAGGGCACCCAGATCACTAGCAGTGACATCGACAACCTTACCCTCACCGGCGGGCATCTGGAGCGCTTCAAGCTGCGGGATTCGAGCAACAGCATGCCCATTGTGCCCGACGGCTATGGTGGCGATGAGTCCGGTGACTTCAGCTATGCCGGCGCCGACTACAAGCTTGGCAAGAACATCCGCCTGAGCTACTTCTATGGCGAGCTGGAGAATTTCTATCGACAGAACTTTGTCGGTATCCAGCATGATCTGCCCCTGGGCGCCGGGGTGTTGACCAGCGACCTGCGCTACTTCAACAGCGTCGATTCGGGCTCGGCCTATGGCGGCAAAATCGACAACGACATGCTCAGCGGATCGCTGTCCTACGCCGTTGTCGGCCACACATTGAGTGCTGGCTACCAAACCCTCAGCGGCGAGGCGGGCCTGCCTTACATCAGCGGAGCCACGGTGTACTCCTTCAGCAACGTCGGGATCGGCAAGTTCATCGAGGAAGACGAGAAGACCTGGATGCTCGGTTACGGCTATGACTTCGCTCGCCTCGGTGTGCCCGGCCTGACGTTTTCCACTCGCTACCTGAGTGGTAATGACGGCAACTCCAACACCACGGTCAAAGAGTGGGAGCGTGACGCCGAGATTGCCTATGTGGTGCAGCAGGGCACGTTCAAGGGGGTGGGGGTGAAGTTGCGAAACTACGTCTATCGCTCGGACTTTTCCCGTGGCCGTGACAGCAATCGGATCTACTTCACCTACGATATCGCCCTCTGGTAAATCGCTCGTCGCGGTGCGCGGATGCGTGCCGCGAACGCTTCATTGGCAGGAGACAGGAGCAAGCGCAGAAATGGCTCGTGTTGGCTACCCCGGATCATGACCGCACGGCCACCACCCGACAGATCCAGACCTGCCCCCTATAGGTCGCCTGCCATCGATGCTACAGTCCCGTTTTCAGGATGAGGGGACGTCATGCGGATCGTAGTAATGGCTTTAACGATGGCGTCGCTGGCAGGATGCGCGACGGCCAATGAAACCTTCGGCATGGGACAACTTTGCGGCCTGCACCCGTACTGCGGTGCGGCCACCGATGTCGAGATAATCAAGGCGTCGACGAACGACAACGATGTGTATTCACGCGCTCTGATGCCGTTTGCAATAATCGATCTTCCTTTCAGTATCGTGGCCGATACGTTGATCCTGCCTTATACGATTTTCCATATGAGGCCTGCCGAGCAGTAGTCATCTCTGGACGATTCGAACCCGCGCGCTTGCCCTGGCTGTCTAGACACCTGCCGTGGCCTCGCGAATGCAGTCTGCATCAGTCCGCAGCGGCCACCCGAGGTCGTACCGACGCCTCGTGGGCGCTTGTCCTTACAGTTCGCGCACTTTATCCAAAAAAGACCTGATCACAGCAGAACCGACTATTCTTTCGAACAGTGAACACAGCACTCTCATCAGAAAAGGGACGTCATGCCAGACTATGATTGCGCCATCGACTCCAGACCCGGCATCCCATGCGGTGATCGAACTCGTCTGAGCAGGCCCCGGCTACTCTGGATGGCGTCAATTACGGTTTTCTGCCTTTTCACGGCGACCCCCGGATATGGACAGAACCCGCCCACCGCGACGGGTGAGGAGAACGCTGCGGTTTCGGTGACTCAAGCACAGGAAATCGTTGCCGGGGCTTCCCTCCAGGCCGTTCGCTGGAGCGGTCCTGAAACCGGTCCGCGAGCCCAGCGGGGCAAGAGCATTGCCATCGTTGCGGAAGATTTGCGTAACGGCGGCATTGTCGGTGTCGCGCAGGGCGCTCGCGAGGCAGTCAGGGCGATGGGTTGGACGCTGAGGGTATTCGATGGCGCCGGATCATTGGCCGGGCGCGCGAAGGCCTTTTCCGATGCCCTGGCGGCGAACCCCGACGGGCTCATTCTGTGCGGCGCCGATGCCCTGGAGAACAAGGCAGAGTTGGCGCTCTTCGCCGACAGGGGGATACCGGTGGTTGGCTGGCATGCCGGGGCACGCCCCGGGCCGATTGACGGCACGCCGGTGGCCATGAACGTCTCGACCGACCCGCTCGAAGTGGCTCGCCTCACGGCCATGGCGGCAGTGGCCCAGTCAAACGGACACGCCGGCGTGGTCATTCTGACCGACTCCAAGTACGCCATCGCCATGGCGAAAGCCAAAGCCATGGAAAACGTCATTCGCGCTTGTCGGGAATGTACGATGCTGGAAGTGCGCGATGTCGCGATCTCCGAAAGTGCCCAGAAGATGCCGGCGCTCACCACGGAACTGCTTCAGCGCTATGGCAAGCGCTGGACCCACACACTGGCCATCAACGATATCTATTTCGACCACGCGATTGCCTCCTTGACCAAGGCGGCCATCCCCAGCGACGGTATCAGTCTGTTGTCTGCCGGTGACGGTAGCGCTTCGGCTTTCTTGCGTATACAGGCTAAAACCTACCAGACGGTCACCGTGGCCGAACCGCTCAACCTGCATGGCTGGCAGGTGATCGATGAATTGAATCGGCTGATAGCAGGTCAGCCGGTGAGCGGCTTCGTAGCGCCGATTCACTTGGTCAATGTCGACAATGTTGCCTTCGACGGCGGGAAGAAACTTCTGTACGACCCTGACAATGGGTATCGTGAAATCTATCGCTACCAATGGAATCCCTGATATTGGACGTTACTTCCCGGCTCGGACGCCGGTTATTGCCGCAGTCGCTTCGAGCACAGTTCACACTGGCATTTCTAACGCTGGCGCTACTGATCCTGGCAGGTGGTGCAACTGCCGTCTATGCGTTGCGCACGTCAAACAGCGCCACCCGCCAACTGACGGATGAACGCCTGGTTCGCATGCAGGATGGGCAAGACATGCTGCAGCGGACCTTGCTGATCGAACGCCAGACCGATCAGTTCCTGACCACCCGCTCTCCCGACACGCTGCGTTCAAGCTACGCAGCGACTGTCGAACAGCTTGCGGCCCTTGACCAACTGGTGCGGCAGCTGACCGCCGCGAACAATGGCGTGGCGATACTCGACATGCACCAGTCCAGTCAGATATTCCGCAATACCGCCAACATCGTTGCACAGTTGCGAGAAAGCCTGCTGCAAACCGAGGTCACTTTCGAGCAAGCCCTGGCGGATTACACCGCCCGGTTAACTGCGACCCAGACCCAGGCCAACCTTGATCTGGCCGTGTTGCTTTTCGATCTTTCACAGGCTGTTGACGGTGATGCCGTGCAACGGCTTCGAATCCGATATGAGCGCCTGGCACGTAGCGCAGACAAGTTACCCGACACTGACAGGGAGACGCCCGATCTCTTCGCCCTGCGCCTGAGGCTCATCAATCAGCACTCTGTCATGGAGCGTTTCAATGAGAGGCTCAAGAGTGAGGCCGAGGTCTTGGTCGCGGTGGCCCGTGCGCAATCGACTGCTTACACCGAGGACTATCGCGCCGCCGTGCAACGCCTGGTGGAGGCTTCCAATCGTAGCCAGCAATGGGTGCTGATCATGTTGGGTGTCAGCCTGGTATTCACCTGGTTCGTGACCCGGGTCTTCATGGGCCGTCATGTGCTCATGCGCCTGAACGAAATAAGCCTGCAATTACGCCAGCAACACACTGACAAAAAGCACGTGATGATGGCGGAACATGGGAAGGACGAGATCGGCAACATGGCTCGCGCGGTGAATCAATTCCTCAAGGACCGACTTCAGCTGGAAGAAAAAACGCTCCAATTGAGTATCGCCACCGAGCGGCTTGCCGTGCAAAACAACCGATTAGAACAGGAAGCTATCATCCGCGCAGGACAAGGCCATGTCCTGGAGCTGATCGCCAGGAGCACCGAGCTTGCTGAGGTTCTCGACAGCCTGGCTCACCTGGTCGAAGCCCAACTGGAGGGAATGACGGTGTCCATCCTGGTGCTGGATGAGGAGGGCACGCATCTGCTGCACGGGGCAGCCCCCAGTTTGCCGAAAGACTATAACCAGCTCATCGATGGGATTGCGATCGGTCCGAACGTCGGTTCATGCGGCACCGCGGTGTATCGACGAGAGCCGGTTATCGTCACGGATATCCAGCTGGATCCGCTGTGGGAGGAGTACCGTTCAATCGCGGCGCTGTATGGCTTTCGTTCCTGCTGGTCGACGCCGATCCTGTCCCATGAGCGCAGGGTATTGGGTACGTTTGCCTTGTATTCCAACACCGTACGCAGCCCCAGCCCGATCGAGACACGCCTGATCGACATGGCGACACCACTTGCTGGCATTGCGATAGAACGGCAACTTACCGAAAAACGCATTCGCTATATGGGCGACCATGACGCGCTGACCGGGCTGCCGAACCGTACGTTGCTCGAAGATCGTCTCAAACAGGCAATCCTTTATGCCCAGCGCTACAACCGCCTGGTAACGGTGGTGTTTCTGGACCTGGACAAATTCAAACTGGTGAATGACAGCCTTGGGCACAGTGCGGGAGACGAACTGCTGAAAACCGTCGCCCAGCGCATGCAAGAGTGCGTACGCCGCACCGACACCGTGGTGCGACTGGGGGGCGACGAGTTTGTGATCGTACTGTTCGACCAGCCCTCAGACCTCGACGGTGTCACACCTGCGTTGCGCAAAATCCAGGAAGCCATCCTGCGGCCGATCCAGCTCAGCGGGCAGACACTCCACGTTACCTGCAGCATGGGGGTGGCCGCTTATCCCGCCGATGGCAGCGATACCGACACGTTGCTCAGCAACGCCGACGCCGCCATGTACCGGGCCAAGGAGCTGGGGCGCAACAGTTACCAGTTCTATACGAGTGAAATGAATAACAAGTTCCAGGGCAAGCTCGCCATGCAAGACGGGCTTCGAAACGCACTCAACCATGACGAGTTCCTGTTGTTGTACCAACCGCAGGTGGATTTGCAGTCAGGCCAGATTATCGGCGTAGAGGCGCTGATCCGTTGGCAGCATCCCGAGCAGGGCATGGTGTCCCCCATCAAATTCATTCCGCAGGCCGAAGAGACCGGGTTGATCGTGCCCATCGGCGACTGGGTGATTCATACCGCGTGCAGGCAGAACAAGGCGTGGCAGGATGCCGGCTGGCCGCCGATTACCATGTCGGTGAATATTTCAGCGCGCCAGTTCATCGAACGGGATCTGATCGACCGCGTGAGGCATGCCTTGCAAGAAACCGGACTGGACCCGATGTACCTCGAACTGGAGTTGACCGAAAGTCTGATCATGCAAGACCTTCAGCAAGCCATCAGCAAAATGAAAGAGTTGCAATCGATGGGGATCAGTCTCTCGATCGACGACTTCGGCACCGGCTACTCCAGCCTCGCCGCATTGAAGAGCTTCCCCATTGCAAGACTCAAGATCGACCAGTCTTTCGTGCGCGATCTGCCGGACAACGAGAACGACAAAGCCATCGCCACCGCAGTGATTTCGTTGGGGCACAAACTGAACCTCAAGGTCATTGCCGAAGGTGTCGAAACCCAAGAGCAGCTGACCTTCCTGCGTGAAAACGGCTGCGATGAAATCCAGGGGTACTTTTTCAGCAAGGCGGTCAGCGCGCAGGAAGTCAGTCTGTTATTGCGTACGTCCAGGTTGCCTCAACCGAATCGCGCTGCCAGCCCTGACTCGGTAAGGCAACAACGCGATGTAAAACGCCCAAGCAGTCCAATGTCCGGGCATTGATGACGCGACGTGCTCAGACCCGAGGCGGTCAGGACTGTCATGGCGTGGCGCGACGAAGCGCGAGTTCGGCCTTCTATGAACGTGGGCGCCCAGCCTGCATTTTTCGAATCATTGCGTCGAAGAACTTTTCCGCAAAGCCGGACTCTCGAATCAGCATCGCGGTCAAGTTGGCGCACTTGGCACGCACATCGTCGGGCAGCGATGTGTCTTCGCCGCCCAATGATCCGGCTGCAACCTGATTCTCAGCCGCCCGTTGCACCGTCCACAGCAAGAAAAGCGCTTTCTCGATGCTGCTTTCACCCACGGCGATACCGTGGTTGCGCAGGACCAATACATGCTTGTCGCCCAGGCTGGCGATCATGCGTGCCTTCTCATCATCGAACAGCGTAATGCCTTCGAATGTGTGATAGCCGATCCTGCCGAACAGTTGTGCACCGTAAAAGTCATCGTGACCAAAGCCGGCTTTTTTTTGCACGACTGCGCAAACCGCAATGGTGTGGGTATGAATCACGCATTGGATGTCATCACGGGCACCATGCACGGCGCTGTGTAAGGCAAATCCGGCCGGATTGCCTTCGTAAGGTGACTCTTCCAACTTGCGGCCATGCAGGTCCACTTTCAGAAGATTGTGGGGAGTGACTTCGGTGTAATTAAGGCCGAACGGGTTCACAAGGTAGTGGTGGGCAGTACCGGGCAGGCGCGCAGAGATATGGTTAAAGATTGTCTCTGTCCAGCCAAACCAATCCACGAGGTGGTAGCACTGGGCAAGCTTGACGCGCAAGGCCCACTCTTGAGCACTGCAGTGTGGTGGCTTTGGGTAGTCCAAGTCGGTCATGACGTGGTTCTCTCAGTGCGAGGTATTGAGGGCGCGGATTCTGGCAAGCGCGAGAATGTCTTTGGTCACGGGCATGTCTATCCCTTGAAGGGCTGCCAGTTCCACAACCGCATCGCCGATGGCTGCCAGCTCAAGGGGCCGACCCGCATCGTGATCCTGCAACATGGAGGTGCGCACGTTACCCATTCCAGCCCACAGCGTCATGAATGTCTGGGGATCGAAGGCGATACGCGCGCCGTACGCGCCTGCAATGACGAGCGCTTCATTGAACACCTTGGAGACGATTGTCTTGAGTTCAGGTTGTGAGTAGATCTGTTCAAGAGAAGCGCCCGTAATGACTGACAACGGGTTGGAGGTCAGGTTGGCAAGTATTTTGGTCCAGAGCGCGTCGCGGATAGTCTCGCTGGCCCTGGCCTCGATCCCTGAGCGTTCGATGAGTGTCCTGACCAATTCCAGCCGCTCGCTGAGTTGATTGTTAGGCTCGCCAAGGATCATCAAGTGTTTGTTGTTGGAGCGCACGACACCTGGAGACTCGGTGTGTGCCGTGATGAAAATCACACACCCCAGGATCTGGTCCAGATTCAAGCAAGCGGAAAGATTGCCGTCGGGGTTGACGGCTTCGATTCTGCGACCGGCATGGCGCCCGCTCACGCCGTGGAAGTACCACCAGGGTACGCCGTTGACCACTGGCACCACGATCGTTTCTGGGCCCACCAATGGTGACAACTCAGGAAGCAGGCCCGATAGGGCAGTGGCTTTGGTACAAATGAAGATCACGTCCTGAATACCCAGCGCGGCGCAATCACTTTCCGCGCGCACTGTTGCCTGACACTCACCCTCCAGATCGAACAGCGTTACCCCGGCGCTGCGGATTACCTCTAGGGTTTTACCCCTCGCCAGCATGCTGACAGGCTGCCCACTGTTCGCAATTCTTGCTGCAAGCGTGCAACCGATGGCCCCGGCTCCGACAATGCTGACCCGTAAGGCGTTAGAAACTGACATCGTCCTTCCCTCATCTCGACTATTCCCTGTTTTAAAGACGGCGATGATCAATCTCACGCAGTTTTAAACGATGATAGGAAAGTAGCAGTCTATGGTCATTTGTCACTGCCACATCTGCGGGCGGGCGTGGTGAGCTGTGGAGACGGTGAGCGGTCTGTAAGGCTTATGTCATCAGGTGGGTAGGCGCGGGCCCACCGTTTGCAAGACGCTGCGGGTATGCGTGATGCCCACGAAGGCATACCCGCAAAGCCCTCTCCAAGCCCGGATATCCAGGGCTCCTATGCTGCGCGCAGGGCACTGGATGACATCACTTTTAGCGCTCCAGAATGAACTCGACTCGACGATTGCGCGCACGACCTTGAGTGGTAGCGTTGTCGGCCAAGGGACGGGTATCTGCATAGCCGACTGCGGTAAGGCGGTCGCTGCTGATGCCGTTGCTCTGAAGGTAGCGCACGACGCTGCCGGCGCGGGCGCTGGAGAGTTCCCAATTGGAGGGGAAGCGTGAGCTGCGGATGTCCTGGGTATCGGTGTGGCCGGCGACGATGACTTTGTGTGGGACGCTGTCGAGTACCGGTATCAGCCGTTGCAGGACCCTCAGGCCGCCGAGGTTCAGGTCAGACTGGCCGGAGGGGAAAATGATCTCGCTGCTGATCCGGAAGCTGACGGTGTTTTCGCTGGTGACCACTTCTATGTCGCTGCCCAGCTTGTCCAGTGGCAGTTCATTGAGCAGTTCATCAACACTGGGTTTGACCGAAGTCGGGGGCGCCGGGGGGGCAGCGACAGGCTCGGGGGCTGGCACCTCGATCGTTGCGGCGACCGTGGTGACCGGGGCTGCGACTTCAGTCGAGGTGATGGGCTCTGGTTTGGGTTCCGGTTCTGGTTCGACCGGGGGCCTGGCCTGTGGCTTGAGCAGCAATGCCCCGGGCGGATCCAGGTGGGTCAGTTGTTTTGCGTTGAAAATCTGGCTCAGGTTGAAGTCGCCTTTCCGGGTGTGGTCATGACCCCTGCCGGCCACGGCCAGCATGGCCATGGTGACCACCAGCAACAGTGTCATCATGTCCAGGTAGGTCATCATCCACGCGTCGCTGCCAGGGTCATCCGCGGCGTTGGCAATCGCTGCGGCCGCGGCGGTTTTGCGTTTCAGGCCACGATGGGCTTGCCGAGCCTGCATCAGCTCTATTTCGAGCGCTCGATGACGCGCCAGCCAGTGCTGGTGATCGGCCAGAGCGGGCGCGGAGGCGTAGCCGTTGGACGCCCTCATGTTCGCAGGTTCCACTTGATGGGCGCCAGCTTGCGACTCTGGCGAGCAGGGGCGTCACGCAGTTCGTTCTGATGCTGGGCGACGAAGGATTTCAGCGTTTCACGCATCAGCCCCGGGCTGCGCTTATTGGACATCATCGAGATGCCCTGCAGGATCATGTTCATCAGCACCACCCGCTGTTCAGTGCGGCGCTCGAGTTTGACCGCGACAGGTTTGAACAGCAGGTTGGCCAGCAGTACGCCGTAAAGGGTGGTCATGAGGCCGACGGCCATTTGCCTGCCAATGGTGACCATGTCGCCGTCGCCGAGCACAAACATGAGGTTCACCAACCCCACCAGTGTGCCTAGCATGCCGAAGGCCGGGGCGTAGCTGGCCATGACCCGGAACAGTTGCGCTTCGGCCTGTTCCTTGGCGCGCAGTCTGGAAATGCGCCATTGCAGCAGTTCAACGATGTCTTCTTCCGGCGTTTTGTCTATGACCAGTTGTACGCCGGAGCGCAGGAACGGATTCTTGACCTGACCCAGTGCGCCCTCAACAGCCCGTAAGTCGCCATCGATCCACAGACGCGACAGGCTGACCAGTTCATTGATGTCTTCCTGGGTGTACTCGCGCTCGTTGCGGATCACCGTTTTGATGAGGCTGAAGATTCGCAGCACTTCGCTTAGCGGATAGCTGATGAAGGTCGCGGCAAAGGTGCCGACCACGACAATGCCCAGGCTCGGTATATCAATGAACAGACTGGGTTGTTGCGCGGAAAATACCAGTAGAACGGCCAGCAGCAAGAGGCTGGCGAGCATACCGATCAGGGTCGAGGGGTTCATGCGGCACTCCTGGAGACAACACTCGGCACCTTCGGCGTGGCGTGGGTGCGATTAGGGCGAGGCAGGCTTTATAACCTGGTGGGCGTTGTTTCAAATCCGCTAATACAGCGACTTTTCCTGGTGATATCCGCGTTACGGCAAAGGGCTGTCGAGTCTGCAAAGGGAGAGGAAACCGAGTCCGAAAATTTTTTCAGTGTTGGCTAAAGGTGGGTGATCGGATCGCCGATGTTCGCAATGTCTGTACGGCAACGGCGCTGAAAGCAACGGGCGTCGGACTCTGAATGTGTCACTAGCACCTCCCCACGAGAAGGAACTGCAAAATGTCAGTTATCAATACCAACATCACCTCGCTGATCGCTCAACAAAACCTGAACGCTTCGGAAAACAGCCTGAGTACTTCGATCGAGCGTTTGTCGTCCGGTCTGAAAATCAACAGCGCCTCCGATGATGCCGCTGGCCAGGCGATCGCCAACCGTATGTCCTCGCAGATCACCGGTCTGGAGCAGGCAAGCAGCAACGCCAGCGACGGCATCTCCCTGGCGCAGACCACCGAAGGCGCCCTGGACCAGGTCAACGACAACCTGCAACGTATCCGTGAGTTGGCCGTTCAGGCTTCGAACGGTACCAACTCCCAGTCCGACTTGCAGTCGATCCAGGACGAGATCACCCAGCGTCTGGACGAGATCAACCGTATCTCCGAACAAACCGCGTTCAACGGCGTGGATGTACTGGCGTCCGACCAGACCATCACCATCCAGGTGGGGGCGAACGATGGCGAGACCATTGATATCAAGTTGAGCGAAATCAACGCCGAAACGCTGGGGCTGGGTGACTTCAACGTCAACGGCTACGACACGACGCTGACCGCCGCAACCTTGTCGGACGAGTCAGGTACCGCGATCACTTCGACCAACACCAGCTATGTCGACAAGTCTGGCACCACCGTCAGTGGCGGCACGTTGTCCACCGACGCCGACGGTGACTACTTCCTGACCGTGGGCGGTAAAACCTACGCGGCCGAAGTCACGCTGACGACCAGTGGCACCACCACCACGGCCAGCATCAGCATCGACACGGAGAACGCTGTCACCAAGAAGTCGACAAGCACCCTGACCACGCTCGACAGCGCGCTCAATACCGTCGACTCCATGCGTTCAGACCTCGGTGCGGTGCAGAACCGCTTCGACTCGGCGATCACCAATATTTCGACCACCACCACTAACCTGACGTCCGCCCGTTCGGGTATCCAGGACGTGGACTACGCCACTGAAGTGTCGGCGATGACCAGTGCCCAGATCCTTCAGCAAGCAGGTACCTCGGTATTGGCTCAAGCCAACTCCATGCCGGAGCAAATGCTGTCTCTGCTGCAGTAATCATCAGGCATTCGTCGCACGCGGCAGTAAGGGGCCAGCGCAAGCTGAGCCCCTTTTTTGGGTTGTCTGGTCACTGCGCAATACCGCGTTATCGCGGGGCTGGCGTGGGTTTATCCGGGCTTTGCCTCGGCAGGTGGCGCGATAGGATTGACGACAGACTTTTCCTTCCCGAGGCTGTCCTTCATGCCCAAGCCCTTACGCGGCCGATTGCACAAAAAAACCACCTCTGCGACCTCAGGTCGCGCCGCGGATACGCGAGACCTGGCCCAGGCGCGACGGCTGAGTCAGCAGCATCCGCGTGACCCACAGGTGTGGAAAGACTTGGGCAATCTGGAACTCAAGGCCGAGCCTGAACGCGCACTGGCCAGTTTCGAGCGAGCGCTGAGCCTGCTGCCTGACGACCCGCAGATGTTGGAATTGGTGGCCAAGGCGGCGCAAAAGCTTGGTCAGGCTGACCGTGCCCAGGCACTTGCCCTCAAGGCCCTGGAAATAGAACCCGATTTCGCAGCGGGCCATCATCGCCTGGCCACGCTCTATTTTGAAAAGGGCCAGTTCGCCAGCGCCTTGCAGCACATCGAGCGGGCGCTGGAGATTTCCCCCGATGACTGTCGCATGCAGTCCAGGAAAGGTTTGGTCCTCAACCGGCTTGAGCGCTACAGCGAGGCCATTGCCGTGTTCGACAAGCTGATCGAGCGAGAGCCGGGCGACTACAGTCACTGGAACAACGCAGCCAACCTATACAAGGACATCGGTCGGTTGGCCAAGGCCGACGAGTACTATCAAAAGGCAGTGTCGCTGGCCCGGCGCAAGGATGTACTGCCGTATTCCAATCGACTGACGTCGCTGCACTATGATCCTGAGCGCAGTCGCGACTACATTTTCGAGGTCTGCAAGGAGTGGCAGTCGCGCTTCGGTCCGAAATCGGTTCCGCCACGACCTGAGGTAGAGGATCGGGCGCCGGACCGGTGCCTGCGTATCGGTCTGGTGTCCGATGGTTTACGCCAGCATCCGGTGGGCAACATGATCGTGGGGGTACTGGAGAAACTGCCGCGTCATCAGTTTGAACTGTTCGCCTACAGCACCAGCCAGGTGTGTGATCACCTGACGCGGCGCATCCGCACGACGGTTCGGCAATGGCTCGTGATCAAGCATATGGATGATCAGACCCTGGCCCAGCGTATTCGTGACGACCGGATCGATATCCTGATCGACTTGTGCGGCCACAACGCTGGTAACCGGATGGGCACCATGGCCTTGCAACCGGCACCGTTGCTGGTCAAGTGGGTGGGCGGGTTGATCAATACCTCGGGGCTGGAGGCGATCGACTATTTGCTCAGCGATCGCATCGAGTCGCCCGAAGGCGAGGACGCGTTCTACACCGAAAAACTGATCCGCCTGCCCGACGATTACATCTGCTACGACCCGCCACCCTATGCGCCGGATATCAAGCCATTGCCGGCGTTGGAGAACGGTTTCATCACTTACGGATGCTTCAATAATCCAACCAAGGTCAATGATGTCCTGTTGGCCCAATGGGCGAAATTGATGCTGGCTACGCCGCAGTCGCGTCTATTGCTCAAGGGGGGAGCATTTGGCAACCGTGAGCTGCGCGAGCATGTGCATGGTTTCATGGTCCGCCAGGGTATCGGCCCTGAACGTGTGCTTGTGGAGGGGCCGGTCGGTCACAAGGCCCTGCTTGAGACTTACAACCGCATCGATATCGCGCTCGATCCCTGGCCATATTCCGGCGGCCTGACAACCTGCGAGGCATTATTGATGGGCGTGCCGGTGGTCACCTTGCCGGGGCCGACCTTCGCCGGGCGCCACTCGGCTACCCACCTGGTCAATGCTGGTTTGCCAGAATTGGTGGTCAACAGTTGGGATGAGTACCGCCAGCGGGTGATCGGTCTGGCCGGGGACGTGAAAAACCTTTCCACGATCCGCGGTCACTTGCGTGATGTGCTGATGCGTTCACCCGTCTGTGACAGTCGTCGCTTTGCCAGCCATTTCAGTACTGCCATGCGGGCCATCTGGCAGCGCTACTGCGAGGGTAAGCCTGCGGCGGCCTTGACGCTGGACGCGCAGGGGCAGGCCAGGTTCCTCGATGAGCCGGGTTGCGTGGAGCTCCAGCACCCGATTGCGCCGCTTGAAGAGCAGGGGTTCAGTTTCAAGTTTCAGGGCAAGATCGTTACGCTGGACCATGGTGCGACACTGGTGGCGTCGGCGCAGTTCGTCGAATTGCAAAGACTGGGCGCCTTCACGACGATTGCATTCGATCCGGCCAGCCGCGTAGCCAATGCCAAGCAATTGGGGCAGTTGGGCGAACTGCATCATTACCCCCATGCGGCATTGGGTGATGGTCGGGCGGCGACCCTTTATGCGTGCCTTGATCCTGGCATGAGCGCTACGCTGGAACCTCTGGGCGCATCCCATTCCGATCCCGATTCCAAGGTCCTGGCCAGGCTTGCACTGCCGACATTGAAGCTCGACAGCATCAACGGTTTGCAGTCCGTTGACTGGCTGTTGCTGGACAACCTGAACAACAGTGTGGCCGTCATTGAACACGGTGCGCGGCGGCTGGCCGATACGCTGCTGGTGCAGGCACGCATCAACTTCACGCCGACCCATCGTCAGCAACCCGATATGGGGCTTATCAGCAAGAGCCTTGCGCGACTGGGTTTCAGCTTCTATCGATTGAACCGACTCCAGCACGCCAGCCATCTGCCGCAAGATGAGCATTGCGTGCAACTGCGTGCCTCTCATCTGGTCTGTGCGGACGCCTTGTTCCTACCTGACGCTGCGCGAATGGCGTCGCTGTCGGACAACCAGCGTTTGAAGCTGGCGTTCATCCTGCACACGGTATACGGCGTGCATGATGTCGCCACGCAACTTATCGCGGCATTGGACAGTGATTTGGCGCAGCAGTATCGCCAGCATTGCCAGGGCCCATCAGCGTCCCGCCCGGCGCTTGCGCAGGAACCGGGCCAAGCCCGTGTCGCACGCGAAGATGCCGTGCAGTCAAGTGCCACTCAGGCACCGATGCAGGAACCCCAGGTGACGTTTCCCGAGGAGGTCGCGGCCTATCTCAGGCGCATCTATTCTCAGGCCTCGGTGATTCTCGAGTACGGCAGTGGGGGCTCGACCATCATTGCTGCCAGGATGCCGGGCAAGTCGGTCATTTCGGTAGAGAACGACGCTCGCTGGGCCAGGGATATGCAGGCCTGGATCGCCAATGCCGAGCTGCCAACCCGGCCAGTGATCTATCCCGTCGATGTCGGCGAGACCGGTCAATGGGCGCGGCCGAAAAACGCCCGGGCGTGGAAACGATTCCACACCTACCCACTGAGGGTCTGGGATGAGCCGTTTTTCCAGGAGCCCGATGTCATTCTGATCGATGGACGCTTTCGGATTGCCTGCTTCGTGACCGCCTACCTGCGGGCGAGCAAGCCGATGATCGTGCTGTTCGACGACTACCTCGACCGCCCTCACTATCACGTGGTCGAACGATTGTTGGCGCCGACCGAGTTTGTCGGTCGAATGGCCAGGTTCGACCTGCGGCCTTTGACAGAAGTACCCAGGTCGGAGTTGACCTGGCTGGTGGGGAGCTACAACGAGGTGGCTTACGCCGAGTAGCGGATAGGGCGTTCCCATGGGTGCATGGGAACGTTGTCCCGGGTGATCTGGGGAGGCGGTGGCGACGCCAGGGTCACCGACCAATCGCCGAATAGGTCAGTCCGGCTTCCAGCAAAGCCTTAGGTTCGTACAAATTGCGCCCATCGATCACCACGGCAAGCTTGAGTTGCTGTTTGAGCCAGGTGAAGTCGACGCTGCGAAAGGCTTTCCACTCTGTGCAGATCACCAAGGCGTCGGCACCCTTGACGGCTTGTATACGGTCTCCGGCCAGCAGCAAATCGTCGCGTTCCCCGTAGATGCGCCGACACTCCAGCATCGCCTGCGGATCGTAGGCCTGCACTTTGGCGCCGGCGTTCCACAAGGACTCCATCAGCTCGCGGCTGGGGGCGGCGCGCATGTCATCGGTGTTGGGTTTGAACGCCAGTCCCCACACGGCAATGGTTTTATCTGCCACTTGACCGTCCAGCGCCCGTTCGAGCTTCTTGAACAGGGTGTTTTTCTGCCGCTGGTTGATCGCCTCGACCGCTCTGAGCAATTGCGGATCGTAGCCGACATCATGGGCTGTGCGGCTGAGGGCTTGTATGTCCTTGGGGAAACACGAACCTCCATAGCCACAACCGGGGTAGATGAAGTCATAGCCGATCCGTGGGTCGCTGCCGATGCCATGGCGAACTTCTTCTATGTCCACCTCAAGGCACTCGGCGAGGTTGGCCATTTCATTCATGAAGCTGATTTTTGTCGCCAGCATGGCGTTGGCGGCGTACTTGGTCAGCTCGGCGGCCCGCAGACTCATGAACATTAATTTGTCGTGATTGCGGTTATAGGGCGCGTAGCACTCGCGCATAAGGGTTTTGACAGCTTGCGACCCGGTGCCGACGATGATGCGTGCGCCGCGGGTGAAGTCTTCGATGGCGGCGCCTTCTTTCATGAATTCCGGGTTGGAACAGACCTCGAATGGCAGTTGCACGCCGCGATCCGCCAGCGCAGCGCGAATGCTCGCCTGGACCTTTTCCCCGGTGCCAACCGGAACGGTGGATTTGTCGACGATGACCTTATAGCCCTGCATGTGCAGGCCGATGCTGCGGGCAACAGCCAGCACATATTGCAGGTCGGCGCTGCCGTCCTCATCGCTCGGGGTACCCACGGCAATGAACAGTAGATCGGCGAACGCAACGGCTTGTGCGGCATCGCTGGAGAAGGACAGGCGCCCGGCCTGGACGTTGGTGTGGATCAGTGTGTTCAGGCCGGGCTCATGGATCGGTACTTCGCCGTTGCGCAGCAGCTCGATGCGCTGGGGGTCGATGTCCATGCACATCACTTCATGGCCGACATCGGCAAGGCAGGCACTAGCCACAAGCCCTACATAACCTGAACCGAATACGCTGATCTTCATGGTCCGCTACTCCGCCATGCTTGCGCGTAATCGGGCAATGGCCTGGCTATGCAACTGACAGACGCGGGACTCGCTGACACCTAGCACCAGGCCTATCTCCCGCAGGTTGAGTTTTTCGTGGTGACACAGCGCGAGCAGCAGTCTTTCCCGTTCGGGGAGGGCGTCAATGGCGCGCATGAGGTGGGTGCGGTTGCGATCGTTGACCAGCTCGGCGAAGGGGGTGATATGCCGGGAGCAAGTCTCATCGATGTGCTCTTCGTTCACATCGTCGATGGGCAGCATCTGGCTGCCGTTGGTGTCGCTGAGCACCTGATGATACTGGGCAAGCGTCAGACCCATTGCGTCCGCGATTTCACGCTCTTTGGCAGGCCGCCCCAGGCTTTGTTCCACGCGATGCATGGCGTTTTCCAGCGCGCGCGCATTGCGGCGCACGCTGCGAGGTACCCAGTCGCGGGTACGCAGTTCGTCGATCATGGCGCCACGGATACGCTGCGAGGCGTAGGTTCCGAACGTCGCCCCCACGTTCAAGTCATAGCGAGTCATGGCATCGAGCAAGCCGATGCTGCCGGCTTGAATCAAATCGTCCAGCTCGATATTGGCTGGCAGCCGCGTTTTCAAACCTAGTGCTTGCCGTCGGACCAAGGGTAGGTACTGCTGGAGCAATTCCTGCTGGTTCATCTTGCCCTGTGCCGTATACATCGTGCGCGCCTGCGAAAGACAAAAAAATGGCAATGAGCATCCGCACAGTTGGAAGCCGTGTGATGCCTGGAGTTGAAGTATCAGGATTATTACCGCTCCCCTGAGCCCCCTAAGCGTGGAACAGCCACGTGCTACACGACATGTTCCCCGCTTAGGTGTGCGAATGACTCAGTGGCTCACTTCATCGATGAGCAACAAACGGATGCCGAGATAACGTTGGGCCGCATGCTGCAAGTTGCCGAGCAGGCCCTGACGGGAAAAACCGCGGTGCAGTGCCAGCACCTGGCCGGGGCCACCTTGTTCGCTGAGTTGACGCAAGGTCTGGAACGTTCGGCGGAAAGCGTCCAGGTCACTGTCGATCCACAGGCCCCAGCGCGGTTGCCGGTGGGCCAGGGCTCGCAGGTCCTGGCGAGTGTTGGGCACCGGCAGTACGTGCCAGCGGTTGGGGTGGCCGATCCAGGGGTGGCCTAACTGGTGCCAGCGTTCCAGGGTTTGATAAACCTGGACTGTCATCTGCGCCGAGCCGAACAGAATCAATGTTCGATCCGGCATTGATGGCGTTAACCGTTCGACGCCAGGGACCGTGGTGGCGAGATGGGCCTGGTTTTGCCTGGCCCAGCGCCGCAGGCCGGCGGCCTGATCCAGAGTGTCCACCGCAGGCGGGCTATCCGCGCCAATCATGCGCAAATGCTGATGGGAGGGTTGTTCATGCGGGTCAGGGCATCGTTGACCGTCAGCAAGTGCAGCAGATTTTCAAGAATCCCCGACGCGTTGTCGGTGCGCTTTTCAGGCAGCAACCCCGCCAGTTGGGTGCGTGCCTGAAAGGCCCAGTCCTCGCTGTCATTGCTCAGGCGCACGGCGGTGGCCGCCAGTCCGGCCGCCAGGTACAAGCGTACTTCAGCGTGCAGGTGCGGTTGAATGTCGGCCAATAGTGTCCAGCCTCGTCCGGTGAGCTTGGCCAATTCGTCATGGCTCAATTGCAGGACGAGATCGGCCATCTGCCCCTGCAAAGTCCCTTGTGCATCGCCGCTGGCCAACCACCAACGCTGTCCCAGGCACTGGCCGCCATGGCTGTCATGCAGCGTGCCGAACCAGGCGCGCAAGGGGGCGTGAGGCGATCCCTTGAGGGTTACCGGCAGCTGGCTCAGGTTCAGGTACACGTTCCGCCCGCGGTACCTGAGCTCACGAATACCAACATCATCACTGTGGGCGAGCAGTGTGCCGAGGGGCTTATGCTCACCTTGATAGATGACCCGCTGGCGACCCTTGACCGGGCTTAGCCACGTCTGATCGTTATGACACAACACTTCAAGGACTTGCAGGCTCGGGCAGGCAGACCACAAATGACGATGGGCTGGCCAGCGCGACAAGCACCAGGCCAGGCGCGGTTGCGGGCCGATCGGCATTCGGTGTGTCAGCCATGGCCGGGCCACCAGATGCGCAGCGTTGTCCACTGTCAACAGAGGCATGTTCCAAGTCGCTCCGGCCATCGGTCGAGGCGCTCCCCACAGCAACAGGCCATTGGGTTCGGCAGGCGCCAAACACTCTTGCGCGCTCAGGAGCGCTGCCCAAGACGCGTCCTGCACTGCCTGAGGCAAGCCCATCAAGGACCAGGTATCGAGCAATTGCGCAAAACCTGCGATGCGCTGGCTCAAGTTGCTGCGCAGCGACGAGATGGTCCGGCTCTGGCTCAATAAACCGCGCACCAGCGCATCCAGTTGCCGGGGCGTCGAGACGTCCGGTTTTGCAGCGAACAGGGAAGGGCGAGCGAGCTCCAATGCTTGTCGCAGGAATGTTGAAGCAGCGGGTAGCTGCAGGTCTTCAGGGACCTGCTGGCCGACGGACAAGTAGTTCAGGCGCAGGCCGTGGCGAATGATGGTATCCAGTGCCGGGCCCAGTCGTGCAGCCTCGTCGCATTTGCTGAGGATGCAATCGTCCAGCCGGCAACCGGCCGCCTGTGCGGCACTACGATAGGTTTGCACCACTTCTTCGAGGGTATCGCCATGGCTGGTCGCGTTGACCACCAGCATCAGGCGCAGGGCCTGGCTGCTTGAGCCCAGTTGGGTGATTTGCTCGAGCAAGCGTTGATCGCGCTGGCTCATGCCTACGGTGTCGATGATCACCAGTCGCTTGTCGGCCAGTTCGCCAAGCAGCGGGTCGAGTTCCGCCGCTGGCCCCGGAGTGCGCAGTTCGACACCCAGCAATCGAGCATAGATGCGCAGCTGTTCGTGGGCGCCGATACGAAAGTGGTCAGTGGTGATCAAGGCGACCTGGCTGGCACCATGGCGCATCACGTAACGGGCCGCCAGTTTGGCGGTCGTGGTGGTTTTACCCACGCCGGTCGGCCCCACCAGGGCGATGATGCGTGTGTTGTCGAACAGTTCGGCCTCATCGCCAAGTTGATTCAGTTGGCTGTCGAGTTTTTCCGCCAGCCAGGCTCGCAGCCTGGCTGGGGTGGCGTCAGGTTGCTGTAGCGGGGTAGGCGTCGTGCCGAGTATTTCCTCGCTCAGCCGGCCACTGAAACCGGCCTCAAGCAACCATTTGAGCAATTGGGGGCGGCAGCCCAGGTCGGTGTCCGGACGCGGTGCCTGGCGATCGATGAGCTGGCGCATGTCCTGGATTTCGTTCAGCAGGCGCTCACTCAGCGCGGCGAAATCCATGGCGCTCGCTGATGTGGTGCTCACCGCCACGGGCCGTCCCACAGGCAGTGGCGAGCGCGTGCTGAGCTGGCTGGCGTATGCGGCGGCGGCTTGGCGCGCGCTGACGGGCACGATGTCGTCGTCCGGTTCGGCGAGTGTGGCAAGCGCTGGCGCTGCAGCGGTTTGCGCCGGTGTTTCTGGTGCCAGCGCCATGATCTCGACACCGTCTTCGGTCATGCGACTCGACAGGATCAGGGCTTCCTCGCCCAAGACGAGACGAACCTGGTTCATCGCCTCTCGGCTGTTGGCACCGATAAAACGTTGGGCACTCACTTGGGCGTTGCTCCTATCACGTTAATCATGCGAAGCGTGCGGTCATCTGGCACTTCGCTCAGGGAGATCACCGTCAATTGACGCAGGCGCCGCCGCAAGAAGCGCGACAGCACTGGACGCAGCTTGTTCGGCACGACCAGCACGGGTGGTTCGCTGCTGACCTCCTGGCGCTTGAGAGCCAGCGACGTCTGGTGCATCAGGTTGTCTGCCAGGCTTGGCTCCAGTGACCCGCCATTGCCGACGGCCTGCATCAGCACCTGTTCAAGGTTGAAGTCCAGTCCGATGACTTTCAGTTCGGGCTTGTTGGCAAATAACTGGTTGACGATCGAGCGGCCCAGGGCGATGCGCACCACGGCGGTCAGCTCTTGCACATCCGGCGGTTGCTGCGCGCCGCCATGTTCGGCCAGGGCGTCGAGAATGGTGCGCATGTCACGGATCGAGACGTTTTCTTCCAGCAGGTTCTGCAGCACACGTTGCAATACCGTCAGCGACACCAGCTTGGGCACGACTTCGTCGATCAGCCCTTTACTGTCGGGACCGAGCTTGTCCAGCAGCTTTTGCACTTCGCCGCGGCCGAGCATGTCTTTGGCGTGCAGATGCAGCAGATGGTTGAGGTGGGTGGCTGTCACGGTGCTGGCGTCGACCACGGTGTAGCCGTAGATCTGCCCGTGTTCACGCAGGTTCGGCTCGATCCAGATGGCCGGTAAACCGAATGCCGGGTCCACGGCCTCTGTGCCTGCCAACTCGCTGGTGACCTTGCCGGGATTGATGGCCAGCCACTTGCCGGGAAAGATTTCGCCGCGCCCGATCTCAACGCCCTTCAGGCTGATGATGTAGGTGTTGGGTGACAGTTCAAGCTTGTCGCGCACGTGCACCACTGGAGGGAGGAAACCAACGTCCTGCGCGAATTTTTTGCGCAGGCTTTTGATGCGGGTGACCAGCTCGCCTTGCTGGCGTGCATCCACCAATGGAATCAGCCGATGGCCCACGCGCAAGCTCAAGGTATCGACCAGTTGCACGTCATCCCAGGTGGCCTCGGTGCTTTGTGACGCCGACTTGGGCAGCAGGGTCTGGATCGAGTTCTCCGCGGGGGCATCCTGCTGTTTGGAGAACCACCAGCCCAGTCCACCGAGCAATCCGGTGAGAATCAGGAACACCAGGTTAGGCATGCCCGGAACCAGCCCGAGCAAGCCCATCACGCCGGCTGTCATCATCAGCACTTTGGGCCGACTGAACAGTTGGCCCATCATTTGTTGGCCCACGTCCTGTTCGGTATTGACCCGCGAGACCGTGACACCCGCGGCGATGGAAATCACCAGGCCTGGGATCTGGGCCACCAGGCCGTCGCCGATGGTCAGCATGGTGTACGTGTGAGCGGCGTCGCTAAAGGCCATATCGTGTTGCAGGATGCCGATGGCCAGGCCTCCGATGATGCAGACCGCCATGATGACCAGGCTGGCCATCGCGTCACCCCGCACGAACTTGCTCGCACCGTCCATGGACCCAAAGAAATCGGCTTCCTGAGCGACTTCCTTGCGTCGTTGACGGGCTTGCGGTTCGCCAATCAGGCCGGCGTTCAAGTCGGCGTCGATTGCCATCTGCTTGCCGGGCATCGAATCCAGGGTGAAGCGCGCGCCGACCTCTGCGATCCGCCCGGCACCCTTGGTGATCACCATGAAGTTGATGGTGACCAGAATCAGGAACAGCGCCAGGCCCACGGCGAAGTTACCGCCCACCAGGAACTCGCCAAAGGCCTCGATGACCTTCCCGGCGGCGTCGGGGCCGGTGTGACCCTCCATCAGAATCACTCGGGTCGAGGCGACATTGAGCGACAGGCGCAGCAAGGTGGTAAACAGCAACACGGAGGGAAACGCAGAGAAATCCAGCGGTTTCTCCGTGAGCATGCTCACCATCAGCACCATGATTGCCAGTGCGATGTTGAAAGTGAACAGCAGGTCCAGAATAAATGTCGGCAGGGGCAGGATCATCATCGACAGGATGAGGACGATCAACACGGGCCCGGTCATGATCTTCAGGTCAGTTCTGGCCAGCCAGGAATCAGGTCCGAGTAAGTCGGTCATGCCTTTCATTCGTTCTGCTCATCCTCAGGTTTCGCGTTACGCGGGCCACGCTGGTCCATACCCGGTGGCACGGACAGGTTGACCGGGGTCGGTGGAACGTCGCCACCATGCTCACTGACGCGCTTGAGGCGTATGGCCCAGGCGACGACTTCGGCGACAACGGTGTAAAGCTCAATGGGGATTTCCCGATCGAGATCGACGTGGAAATACAGGGCGCGAGCCAGTGGTGGTGCTTGCAGCACAGGCAAGTCATGCTCCCGTGCAATTTCGCGAATACGCAGCGCCACGTCGTCGGCGCCCTTGGCGACCACTCTGGGAGCACCGTGCTCGTCCTTTCGGTAAGACAGGGCCACGGCGAAATGGCTGGGGTTGGTCACGATGACGTCGGCCTTGGGCACCTTGCTCATCATGCGTCGCCGAGCACGAGACTGCTGCAACTGACGGATCCGCGCCTTGATGTGCGGGTCGCCGTCGGCGTTCTTGTGTTCCTGGCGCTGCTCCTCCTTGGACATGCGCAGGTTTTTTGCGTACGTCCACAACTGATAAGGCGTGTCCATGCCGACGACGATGATCAATGCTGCCACACACATCCCACAGGATTTGGCTGCCAGCCCCATGACTGCCGTCAGGGCCTGCTGGGCGGGCATTTGTGGCAAGGCCAGCAATTGACCGATGTGCGCCTTGAGGAAGAAGTAGAGCACCGTGCCGATCAACGTCGCCTTGGCGATGGCTTTTGCCAGCTCGATCAGCACCTGCACGGAGAAAAGCCGCGCCAGGCCATTCATCGGGTTGACCCTCGAAAATTGCGGCCGCACTGCGGCCAGGGTAATCACCAGCCCTCCCAGCAACGCCGGTGCGGCCAGGGCGGTGAAGGTCATCAGGGCGAAGAATGGCACCAGGGCGAACAGTGTGATCTGGCTCAATGACCAGAGCACGTTGAGCATGCGTGCGGTATCGAACAGTTGTGCGCGCTCGAACAACAGCGCCTGCTCCATGACCTGACCGAGGTTGTCATACAGTTTGCCACCCATCATCCACAGCCCGCCGATGCCGGCCAGCAACATGACGAAGGTGTTCAATTCACGAGAACGTACGACCTGGCCCTGTTCACGGGCCTTCTCTATGCGTCGCGGTGACGCTGCTTCGGTCTTGTCCTCTCTGCTGGTCTCGGCCATGGCTCTCCAGGCGCCTGCGGCGACCCGCGCGACATGTCAAAGGTCGCTATTGTGCGCAGCCGCACAGAGGCCTGATCGTGGAAACACCACTCACAATCGAGCGCTAATGTCCGGTTTGTTCCGCTGGTTTACTCGTGGAGGGCTCCGTGGAGTTTGGTTCAGGCATATCCAGCGGGCCGTATTCGCCCTGGGACAAAATCCGCTGCGCGGCGCGGCTGTCCAGCACGATGATTTCGATTCGCCGATTGGACGCATCATAAGGACCGGCACCGTGGAAGCGGATGCGATCGGACATGCCCGAGACACGCAGCAACTTGTCCGAATCCAGGCCGCCGGCGACCAGCTCCTGGCGAGAGGCTTTGGCGCGGTCGGCGGACAAATCCCAGTTGTTGTAGCCCGCCTCACCGCCGGGATACGGGTGGCTGTCGGTATGCCCGCTGATTTGAATGCGATTGGGCAGCTCATTGAGTACCGGGGCAAAGGTCTTCAGGAGCTTGCGTAAGTACGGTGCGACATTGGCGCTGCCCAGTTCGAACATGGGGCGTTTGTCCGTGTCGAGCAACTGCACGCGTAAGCCTTCCGGGCTCAGTTCTATCGAAATCTGCTGCTTGAGCTCCCTGAGCTGCGGATCGCGCTCCACGGCACTTTCCAATCGATGCTTGAGTGACTCCAGGCGACGGCGCTCCTCGCCGGACAGGTGTTCGGGGCGCTGATTCATGCGTGCCTGCTCGCCTTGGGAGAAGCGCGGGTCCGGGCCTCCGCCGGGAATTGCACTGGTGCTCGCCGAATTGCGGTCGCCTTTGCTCATGGCGACCAGCAAGGGAGTACTGAAATATTCGGCAATAGCGTCCTTGTCGCTTTTGCTGGCGTTGGACAGCACCCATAACACCAGAAACAGCGCCATGAGCGCGGTCATGAAGTCGGCGAAGGCGATTTTCCAGGCTCCGCCATGATGTCCATGAGCGGCCTTTTTCTTGCGCCGGATGATGATCGGCTGCTCGCTCATACTTTTTCGATGCCAAGCGGGGCGCTGCCGCCGCCGCTGCCACGCACGTAGCTTTCCAGCTCCAGCGCGCTGGGTCTTTCGCTGGTGTGCAGGACCTTGCGACCAAACTCTACCGCCAATTGTGGGGGTAGCCCTTGCAAGCTCGCCAACAGCGTGACCCGAATGCACTGCAGCATCTTGGCGGACTCGGCGGCTTGGCGATCAATCCGGCTGGCCAATGGTGCAACCACGCCGTAGGCCAGGTAAATGCCGAGGAAGGTGCCGACCAGTGCGTGGGCAATCATCTGGCCCATCAAGTCAGGGCCCACGTCGACAGAGCTCAAGGCCTTGACCACCCCCATGACCGCCGCAACGATGCCGAAGGCCGGTAATGCGTCGCTGACTTTGTACAGGGCGTCGGAGGGTAGATGGGCTTCGTGTTCGAACTCTTCGATTTCGTGCAGCATCAGCTCATCGAGCTCGTGGGTCTGCATGGCGCTGCTGATTAACAGGCGCAGGTAATCGGTGATGAAGTTGATGATCATCGGATCGCTGGCCAGCCGCGGATACAGGCTGAAAATCGGGCTCTGACCGGGTTCGTCGATATCCCGCTCCAGGGCGAGCATGCCTTCGCGCCGCGCTTTGCTCAGCAGGATGTACATCAGCGCCATCAGATCCATGTACAACGCTTTATCGTACTTGGCGCTACGCTTGAAGCGCGAGACGGCGTTGAGCGTGGCTTTGATTGCCTTGCCATTATTCGCGGCGATGAACGCCCCGATGCCGGCCCCGCCAATCATCAGTAGCTCGGTGGGCTGATACAGTGGGCCCAGGCTGCCACCGGACAGGACGAAGCCACCGAACACCGACAAAAGTACAACGGTAAGCCCTATTGCGATGAGCACGTGGTCGTTCCTTAATTTCAAGAAATAGATGACCTGCGGAATATCGGCAGGGATGTCCGAAACTTGAAATTATTTTCTTTTTTTCGAGGTGTCGGCTGGTCGGGGGCAGGTGACGCGCAGGCAAAACTCCACCGGTGCGCGCAAGCGCCCGGTGGCAAGGGGGTAAACCCGGTCAGGGTTTACCCCCTCCTTTGGCGTGTGGGGATTTTTGCGAGGTTTTTGTTTTACGCCTTGCGTACCGGAGGCAGGCTATCGAGCAGCTGGGCCTCGATGTCTCGACGTTTCAAGGTTTTCCCCGCGCGTGATGGTGGTTGGCAAATCCCGCAGACGTAGTGCTGCACTGGTGCGTGAGAGTGCGCAACGAACTCGCCTGAACAGCACGAGCAGCGGATCAGCTCAAGCATATCGCTTTCAAAGAAGCGTACGAGCGTCCAGGCGCGGGTCAGGCCGAGCACCAGCTCGCCTTCCTGGTTGCCGACCTGTTCCAGGTAGAGGCGATAGGCTTTGACGAATGCGTCGATCCGGTATCCGCCAATTTCGATCATGCTGCGGTACATGCCGTAGAACAGGGATGAATGAATATTCGGGAGCCATGTCACGAACCAATCGGTGGAGAAGGGCAGCATGCCCTTGGGCGGAGAAGCTCCTCGAACTTCTTTGTACAGCCGGATGAGACGTCCTCGGCTGAGCGACGTCTCGGTTTCCAGCACCTGCAGACGTGCGCCCAGTTCAATCAGTTCGATTGCCAGTTGCACTTGCTGCATTTCGGTGACCAGGCTTTTTTCTGACATGGCTCAGCCTTCCCCGAACCGTATATCCCCTGAGCGATCGGCGGCGGCCATCAGCAAGGCTGAATGAATTTCCACCATGCCCAGTTCGCGAGCGTTGCCCAAGACTTTGGATAGTCGATCTGTCTCTTCGAAAACGGGGCGGCAAATCAGTTGGTTGACCCGGGCTAGCTGGGTCATCTGCTTGCTGCTCAGTTTGGTCAGTAGATCCGCCATTTTTTCGCTGAGTTTCAGGCGAAAAATGGCCACCTCTCGATCTTTGCGCAACAGGTTTTGGGCCAGTAGCAAATATGAAAGATTCAGATCCTGGATATCTTCAAGCTCTGTATTGGTATTTGGCAATTTCTACCCCTCCCCATGGATACTACAGTTTGGGCACACGTTGACGGTGTGACCTCCGGCAGATGAATGTCAAAAAGACAAATGACTAAGATGTTGTGCTTTCGTGTGAACGAAAGTCGGGTTGTACTTTTCTGGTTATTCACATGCTCGACCTTGCCCAGAGGTCGTGAATACCATTTATTTTTTCTAAAGTATCAGCTTGAACGCACGATAACAGATCGAGGCAGACTATTTGTTGTCCGTTTTCACGATTTTTTCGTACTTCAAGGATAGTTCCATATCAATGTGTCGTGACTTGATGTGGCTTGTACGCGCTTCTTATTTTTTATGATACAAATAGTGGCTTATTGGTATTACGCTGTTGGACGGGGTGCGATAGGCATTGTTCAGGTCGCTCTTTCGACGATTGATTTGCATGAGTTGGCCCAAGTCATTCTGCCGCGCATGGAGAAATGAGCTTACTTGGCCATCGAGCTCCATTATTTGTGCCATGAGCTCAAGTTTGCGTTGCTGGCCGGCATCATCAAGTTCGGCCTGGGCTTCAGCGCGGCGCAAGTAGGCGGCGTCGATCAGGCCTTGCGACTTTAGCGTGAAGATGCCATCCCAGTCGGCCCTTTCTGCACATTCGAGAATGCGTCGGGATTGTTCGAGTAGTTGCTCATAAGCGGCGATCAATTGTGTTTGTATCATATCTACCGCTCTTCCTCGATTTGCGAGCCAATGGCTAGCCAGGCGGTGGCGACGTTGTTCAGCAGGTCTGCGGCTGTGGTGAGGGCTGCCTCGTCATTGTCGAGATTTGCTCTAAGCAGCACACGAATGACGTAGTCGTAGAGTTGGTCAAGTTGCACGGCAATGTCACCTCCCTGCTCAAGATCCAATGAGGCGCGCAGCCCCTTGCTGACGATATTGATCGCCTTGGTAATGGCGCTGCCTTTTTCGGCTATATTGCCCGCCTGTAGGTGCAGGCGGGCAATACGAATCGACGTCTGGTAGCTGTCGAACAACATCACGATTCTTTGGTGGGGAGAGGCCGCCAAAATGCCGCTTTCCACGCCGACCTTGGCGTAAGCATTAGCGTCTCGAATGGAACTCATCTAATTTGCTCCGCAGTAGTGTCATCAATCATCGCTATTAAGTGCGTCAAATTGGGTCGTCAGGTAATCGGAAGTCGAGTTCAGTTCCGATATCAAGGTGTCGAGCTGGGTGAACTCTTCGGTCCACCGAGCCATTTCCGAGTCGATGAGCGCCTGTTTCTCTTCATAACGCTCCTCAAGTTGCTCCAGCTTGGACTCCAGGCTGTCGGTCTTGGCGACAATCAAACCGTTATCTTCATCCAGATAGTTGTCCAGGTCGCTCGACAATTGGGTAATGAATCCTGTGCTGTCATCGGTGCCGATAAAAAATTGTGAAACAGCCTGCGCGTCATCTTCCAGCGCGCTGGTCAGTGCGTCTTCATCAATCAGCAGGGTGCCGTCGACTTCCAGGGAAATACCCAGTTGTGACAGGTAGCTGTACGTCCCGCTGCCAATCGCGCTGTACAGGTCGCTGCTCAACTCACTGCTGATTCGCCGGGTGGTCGAGTCTCCCAGCAACTCGCCGGCCGTATCCGTATCCGCGTTATAGGCGGTCAACTCATCCACTGTCGTGACGTAATCGTTATAGGCATCGACGAAGGTGGTAATGGCCTCGAGGATCGCATCGGTATCCTGAGCAATCGTCAGGGTTTGAGAGCTGCTGGTGGCGGACAGGCTCAGGGTGACCCCTTGCAAGGCATCCTCGACGGTGTTGCTTTGGCTGCTGATGGCGATGCCGTTGATCGTCAGTTCGGCATCCAGGGCTTCGACCGTTTCGGTCATGTTGCCCGTGGTGCCGTCGTAGCCGAACAGGCTCGATGCTTGATCGGTGCTGTCCGTGCCCGTGTAGGTCACGGTCATTTCAGATTCGGTTCCGGTGCTGTCTGATGTCAGCACCAGGCGATAGGGGGTGTCGCTGCCATCATTGACGATGGAGGCGGTGATGCCGGCATCGGCCGCGTTGATTGCATCGCGGATGCCTTCCAGGGTGTTGTTGCTGCTGTCGAGGGTGATCGAGACTGCCTCTTGTGTCCCGACTTGCAGGGTCAGCGTGCCGGTACCCAGGGCAGTGGTCTTGTCCGCGCTACCTGCGGTGGTGAGGCTTTGGGCCTGGGCCAGTTGTGTCACTGCCAGCGTGTAGGTGCCAGCCTCGGCTTCGCTGGTGGTCGCGGCCGTCACTCCGCTGCCGGACAGGGTCGTGGTCAAGGACTTGTACAGGCTCTCATCGGCCAGGGCTTCGACCGCGGTTTGCAAGGTGGTCAGGGCGCTGGTCAGCGTCCCATAGGCGGATATTTCGGCGCTGACCGACTCCTCCTGGGCGGTGATCGGGTCCAGCAGGCTGGTCTCTTTCGACTCTTCCAGGCTTTCCAGAATGCTGTCCAGATCCAGTCCGGAGCCGACGCCCAGGGAGGTGATGGTTGCGGTGGAGCTGCTGGTGGAGGTGGTCGTCGCCATAGGTGTCTGTCCTGGTTTGTGCCTGACCTTGCTCGTTGGGGCAAGACGTTGTGTTCGTCCTCAAGGAGGACGCTTGAACGCAACATCGGCAATCGGCAAACCCATCTTTAGGGTTCGCTCACCTTTTCAACAGTTTCATCAATAAGGGGGGGCGAGCGTCGTACCACGACCCTGCGCAACAGCCTTTCAGACTTGCATGCTCATCACGTCCTTATAAGCCGTGAGCAGTCGGTTACGCACTTGCACGCCCATCTGGAAGGCGATGCTGGCTTTCTGCGAGTCGGCCATCACATCACTGAGCGACACCGCGGCGCTGCCCGCCTGGAAAGCGTTGGATTGGCTGGTAGCGGTTTGCTGCAGTTGATTGATGCGCTGTAGCGACGCCTGGAGTTCTGTGGCGAACCCGCTGGTCGACACGCTGCTGAGGCTATGGGAGCTTGCGCCTTCGGCCTGCTCGGCAAGGCTCGTCAGTTGTTGCAAGGCATTGGTAAGGGCGGACGAATTCATGGTGCAAGACCCATATGAAGCGATTAGGCCAGCAGATTACCAAGCCCGCGGGTCCGTACATTCGTTCAAATGACGACAAAACCGATGGCTTTTCCGGCCTTTAGCTTTCGGCATTTTCGCCAGAATGAAGCTCTGCCAGCCGTCCCGATTCCTGCGACGCCCATGGGTGTTGCCGCCGCGGGAGGCTGTTCGACTACTACTGCTACCGGACTCTGCAATGTCTTTCGTACCAGCCCTATCCTCGCTATCGAGGTGCTCGTGAGTACCGCAGTTCTGGCCAAGGGCGCGCCAAAGAACATTCCGGTCAGTGTTCCAGCCAAGCCGTTGGCGGCGTTGTCGAGCCTGTTTCGCAGCCAGCCTTTACTGCCGCTGTTGTTGGCGGGCGCGGCGGTCATTGCAACTGTAGTGGCGTTGCTGCTGTGGGCGCGTGAGCCGGAGTACCGCGTGCTTTTTTCCGGCCTCAGTGAGGCGGATGGTGGACAAATCATTGGCGAACTGGACAAGCGCGGGATTGCTTATCGTCTGGGCGAAGGGGCCAACACCATCATGGTGCCCAGCGACAAGATGAACGCACTGCGCCTGCAATTGGCCGAACAGGGCTTGCCCAAGGGCGGCAGCATCGGTTTCGAACTGTTGGACAGGCAGGCATTCGGCGTCAGCCAGTTTGCCGAGCATTTGAATTATCAGCGCGGCCTGGAAGGTGAACTGTCGCGGACCATCGAGTCACTGGGACCGGTGGCGAAGGCGCGTGTTCACCTGGTCATGGCCAAGCAGTCGGTCTTTGTTCGCGACCGCGAAGCGGCGCGCGCGTCCGTGGTCTTGACCCTGCAACCTGGCCGGGAGTTGGGTCAGAGCCAGGCCAACGCGATTGTGCACCTGGTCACCTCCAGCGTGCCGGAGCTGAGCGTGGATGCCGTCACTGTGGTGGATCAGAACGGCCGTCTGTTGTCCCAGACTCACAGCGACAACAGCGGCCTTGATGGCTCGCAGCTCAGCTATGTGCGTGAAGTCGAGCGCTCTTACCAGCGCCGCATCGAAGACATCCTCACGCCATTGCTGGGCAACCGCAATGTTCACGCCCAAGTGGTCGCCCAGATCGATTTTTCCAGTCGCGAAAGTACCGCCGAACGTTATGCGCCCAATCAGGACCCTAACGAGGCGGCGGTGCGCAGTAAACAGACCTCCGAGCATGTACTGGAAGAGGACGGCGCGGGGCGAGGTGTTCCTGGCGCGCTGACCAACACGCCACCCAATACCCCGGCACCGACTCGCGCCACGGCACCCACACCCGCGCCCGGCACCGCACCGGCCACGACCGCTGGCACTGCCAGCGCAGCCGAAGCGCAGAGCGGCAAGTCGCTGCAAAGCGAACGCATGATCAACTACGAAGTCGACCGTAACGTCGAGCATGTCAAATCGGGCCTGGGCAACATTCAGCGCCTGACGACGGCGGTGGTGGTCAACTACCGTACCGTGCTCAAGGACGGTACGCCGACAGCGGAGCCGTTGAGCAAGGAAGAGCTGGAGAACATCAACAACCTGGTGCGCCAGGCCATGGGTTTCACGGAAAGTCGTGGCGATGCCTTGCAGGTGATCAACAGCCCATTTGTCGAGACCGACACGGCGGTGACCGAGCCGGTGTGGTGGAAAACCCCTGAGGCCTACAACCTGTTGATGAGCGCTTTGCGCTACTTATTGGTGGGTTTTGCCGCGCTGACCCTGTGGTGGCTGGTGCTCAGGCCGATGCAGCGGCGCAATGCCCAGATGAACCGGCCCGCCCCGGGGGCTCTGGCTGAGGCGGGGACTGCCCTTGTGCCGACGACTACGGGCACCGGACTCATGGTCGCCAACCAGGAGCATCCGCCGCAAACCCTGCCGCGCAAATCGGCCGTGTACGAGCAGAACATGCAGAGCTTGCAGCAGATCGCTGCCGAAGACCCAAGACTGGTCGCCATGATCGTGCGCGGGTGGATGAAAAAAAATGACTAGCAAGATGAGTGGATCTCGCCGTAGTGCGATTTTGCTGTTGTCGCTCGATGCCGACAGCGCCGCCGAAGTGTTCAAGTTCCTGCCGGGCACGGACGTCGAGGCCATCAGTATGGAAATGGCCCGCCTGAGCCAGGTGTCCCATGATGAAATGCGTCAGGTCCTGGAAGAGTTCATGGACGAGACCGATCAATATGCGGCCATCAACATCCAGACCAGCGATCATATCCGCGCGGTATTGACCAAGGCCCTGGGCAGTGAGCGCGCGGCCAGCCTGATCGACGATATCCTGGAGAGTACCAACACCGGTTCTGGCATCGACAAGCTGAACCTGATGGAAGCTTCGATGGTCGCCGAGATGATTCGTGACGAGCATCCACAGATTATCGCGACCATCCTGGTGCATCTGGAGCGTCCTCAGGCTTCCGATATTCTCCAACTGCTGCCCGACCGCCTGCGCAACGACATCATTTTGCGGATTGCGACCTTCAGCGGTGTGCAACCGGTGGCGTTGCAGGAACTGACGGAAGTGTTGGGCGTCATGCTCGATGGACAAAGCCTCAAGCGCAGCAAAATGGGGGGCGTGAGAACCGCGGCGGAGATCCTCAACCTGATGAGTTCCGCACACGAAGAGCTGGCCATCGAAACCGTACGCCAGCACAACGAAGACCTGGCCCAGAAGATCCTCGACGAAATGTTCCTGTTCGAGAACCTCATCGAGGTGGACGATCGCGGCATCCAGTTGTTGCTTCAGCAGGTCGAAAACAACTCGTTGGCGGTTGCCCTCAAAGGCGCGCCGCCGGCTTTGCTCGAACGCTTCCTCAACAATATGTCGCAACGTGCCGCGCAATTGTTCCGTGAGGATATGGAGGCGCGCGGGCCGATCCGCATGTCCCAGATCGAGGCCGAACAGAAAGCCATTCTGCAGGTGGTTCGACGGTTGTCCGACAGCGGCGAAATCGTGACTGCACGCGGGAATGACGCCTATGTCTGAGTACTCGCGCGCGCCGGACAGCGACCGTTGGCAAACCTGGCAGATGGATCCGCTGGGCAGCAATGAGGCGCCTGCCCAGGATCCGGAGATGAGCCATCGGGAGTCGCGGCGCAAGCAAGCTTTTCAGCACCGGTTGGAAATGCAGGCGCTACGCGAGAAAACCGTCAGCGAGGCGCAGCAGATCGGTCATGCCCAAGGGGTGGAGCAAGGGTATGCGCAAGGTCTGAGCGAAGGTCGCCAGGCTGCGGCGCTGGAGTTGCAACAGCAGGTGCTGCGAACATTGCAGCCGTTACTTGAGCTGTGCCAGAACTTCGATCAGGCGCTCAAACAGATCGATGCGCATATTGCTCGCCAGTTGACCCGGATTGCCCTTGATGCCGCGCAACAACTGGCCGGGGAGGCGCTGACTGCGCAGCCGGAGCAGGTCATCGCCGTTGTGCAGAAAATGCTCCACAGCGACCCGGAACTGACGGGTAAACCCCGCCTGTGGTTGAACCCGGATGACTTGCAATTGGTTCACAGCAGCCTTGGCGAGCAGATTGCTGCAGCCGGTTGGGCCTTGCATGCCGACACGGCGATTCTGCCTGGCGGTTGTCGAGTGGCCAGCGCCAGCGGTGAGTTGGATGCCACGCGTCAGTCCCGCCTGGGGATGTTGAGTCGCAGTACCGAACAGGCACTGGATAACGCCGTGGCAATCCTCGGCGAGCAGTCATGACCCACGGCAACGTGCACATCGAACGCTGGAGTGGCGTCCTGGATGCTTTTGAAGGGGCGCCGTTGCGTGTCGCCGATTACCTGCGCAGCGGACGGATTATCCGCGCCACCGGTATGGTGCTTGAGGCAGTGGGCTTGCGCCTGCCCTTGGGGGGCGCCTGTCGCATTGAATTGGCCGCGCAAGGTCTCGACCGTCTGCAACCTGGTTACGCCGAGGCCGAAGTGGTCGGTTTTGCTGGTGAAATCCTGTACCTGATGCCCTTGGAGGAGATCCAGGGCCTGCAACCGGGGGCGCGGGTGTTTGCGTCGCAAGATTGTCCGGAGGGTGCGGCGGGTGCTCGCCATTTTCCGCTGGGCATGTCGTTGCTGGGGCGGGTGCTCGACAGCGGTGGGCGGCCCCTGGATGGTCGGGGGGCGCTGCTGGGCGCCCATCACGCGAGTCTGCACACTCAGCCGCTCAACCCGCTCAAGCGTGCACCGATTGATCGTCAGATTGATGTCGGTATTCGTGCCATCAATGCCTTGCTGTGTGTCGGTCGTGGTCAGCGCCTGGGCTTGTTCGCCGGATCCGGCGTCGGCAAATCGGTATTGCTCGGCATGATGGCTCGCTACACCCAGGCCGATGTGATCGTGGTCGGCCTGATCGGTGAGCGGGGCAGGGAGGTGCAGGACTTCATCGATAACATCCTGGGCGAAGACGGTTTGCGCCGTTCCGTGGTCGTCGCTGCGCCGGCCGACACTTCGCCGTTGCAACGGTTGCAGGGCGCGATGTATGCGACGCGCCTGGCCGAGGATTTTCGCGACCAAGGCAAGGATGTCCTGTTGATCATGGATTCGTTGACCCGCTACGCCATGGCCCAGCGTGAAATTGCCCTGGCCGTGGGCGAGCCTCCGGCGACCAAGGGCTACCCGCCCTCGGTGTTTGCCAAATTGCCGAAACTCGTTGAACGCACCGGCAACGGCCCGCCGGGTGGGGGATCGATCACCGCGTTCTATACGGTGCTCAGCGAGGGCGACGATCAGCAGGATCCGATTGCCGACGCGGCCCGGGCGATTCTGGATGGTCACATCGTCCTGTCTCGTCACCTGGCCGAAAGCGGACATTACCCGGCCATCGATATCGAGGCCTCGATCAGCCGGGCGATGACGGCCATCGTCAGTGAGTCGCAGCAGCGCAAGGCACAACAGCTCAAGCAGATGCTCTCACGCTACCAGCGCAATCGCGATTTGATCAGCGTCGGCGCCTATGCGCCAGGGCACGATGCCCAACTCGATCGCGCCGTTGGCATGTACCCGCATATCGAGCGGTTCCTGCAACAACGCATCAATGACCGTGCAAGCGTGGAAGAGACCGTATCCGGGCTCAACCTCTTGTTCCCTGGTAAATGATCCTTCCTGGCGAGTAATCAACGATGGCAAACCAGTCCCTTGACCTGCTTATCGAACTGTCCGCCAAAGCGCGGGATGTGGCGGCGCGTGCATTGGCGCAGAGTCGCCAGGCCGAGCAGCAGGTGATCAATCAGTTGCGCACACTGGATGAGTACCAGCAGGAGTACCGGCAGAACCTGCAACGCGAACTGCTCAAGGAGGGTATGAGCCCTTCGGCCCTTACGAATTACCGGGGCTTTCTCCACTCGCTGGAAGAGGCCGTCGACCGGGCGCAAAAGAGCCTGGAGCGTCATCGAAAACAGGTGGCCCAGCATCAACTGACCTGGATGGCGCAGTGGCGCAAGGTCAGCGCTTTTGAAGCCTTGCTCAGCCGTCGGGCCCAGCAGCAGCGGTTGCAGGCCGGGCGTGTCGAGCAACGGCAAACCGATGAGATGGCCAGCCAGTTGCGTCAGCGTCTGGACCGTTTCCTGACCTCCATCGACAGCCGTTTCTAGAGGACACCATGGATATCATCGCTTCGTTCGCCTCATCGTCGGCGGCCTTGCCTCAAACTGATGTATCAAGCCAGCCCCAGGACAGGACTGCCGAGCCCTTTGCGTCAGTACTGAGTCAACTGAGCGAGACCGCAGCGAACAATGATCCGGCGGGGCCTGCGGTTTCGACCGAGGGCAGCCAGGCCCAGGCGGGGACGGCGGTGTCGGACACCGAGCCGCCTGCACCTGCCCCCACGTCTTCGACGATCAACCAGACGGTGGCTTCAGCGAGCGATGACGCTGCTGCGTTCGATGAGACTGGCCTGTCGACGATGTTGCCAGTGGCAGTGACAGAGGAGGCCGTGTTCGAGCCGGTCCAGCAACCGGAACAGACGCTCCCGCCGTCTCCTGCTGTTCAATCGGGCCAGCAAGCGGCCGCCGCCTGGGCCGAACAGGATGCCCGGCCTACGGACGCGGATCCCGATCTGGATCTCTACGCCACGGCGGCGGACCTGGGTGAAGACGTTCAGCAGGATGCCTTGAACGGTACGGACGCTCGTGACAGCACGCTGGAGGATATTCGTCAGCGCATGGATCTGATTCAAAGTGCCGGCCAGCTTGATCCTGCGTTGTTGGTCGTGGCACCCATGGTGCCTCAACCGGTCGTGGCACTTGCTCCCGCCAGCCAGGCAGTTGTGCCGGCGGATCCTGATGCATTGACCAGTCCCAATACAAACCTGCCGGCAGCGAATCTGAGGTCTGTGGGCAGCGAGCCTGAGGCCGTTCTGGATACGTCCGTGCAGATGGAGGGGCAGGGCGCTGTGCCGGCATTGGGCGGTGCGGTTACCGATGCGCCGCAAGACGGGCGTACCCAAAGTGACAACGTGCCAGTCGCCGGACAGGTCGATAGCTCCGCCAGTGGCGACGTGACCGGCGTTTTCAACTTGGCAGCGTTGGCCTTGAACAGTATTGGGGTGAGTAATACCGACAAAGTCGCGGCCAATGGCCTGGTGCTTTCTGCCGCCATTGGCACGGCTGATTGGCAGGACGGCCTGGGGCAACAGGTGATCGACATGATCACGCGCGGTGATCAACAGGTCGACCTGAGGTTGAACCCGGCCGGGCTCGGCCCGTTGTCCGTCAGCCTCAATCTCAATGACGGCAATACTCAGGCGCAGTTCCAATCGGCGCATGCCTCGGTGCGTTCCGCGGTGGAGCAGGCGTTGCCGCAGCTGCGAGAGGCCCTGGCTTCCCAGGGCATTTCGTTGGGCCAGGCTTCGGTCAGCGATGAGTCCTCTCGTCAGGCGTCGGGCGACCAGGCTCGGCACGACGCCCAAGGCAGTCGCACTGGCGTGAACGCTCTCGCCACGGCGCCACGTGAAGATGACGCACCGGTACAAAGCATCGTTGTGCGCAGCTCGGGCGTCGACTTGTACGTCTGAATAACAAATCAAAACAGCAAGATACCGTCGTTACCCTGGTCTTATCGCCCCATGGGGAGACGGGAGGGTTGGTCATACTTGAGCCCTGCCCACCGTTCTCCTTCTTTCCAGGGTTCCAAGCAATGACCACCACCCGCAAAACCCCCTGGCTCCTGATTGTGTCGCTGGCGATAGTCGCGGCGGCAGCCAGCTCCGGCGGCATGTATGTCTTTATGAGCCACGACAGGACCGCTATCGACGAGACGGTGAAAGTCAACGCCGTGGAGAACAAACCCCAGGCACCGCGGCTGGTCACGATTGCTCCGATGACGGTCAATCTTCAGAACGAGCGCAATGAGCAAAGCCTGTTGTATGTGGGGTTTGCGCTGGAAGTTGGAAATGATTCGACACAGCTGCTCCTGCAACAGTACATGCCGCAGATTCGCAGCCAGCTTTTGACACTGTTGAGTGGACAGGACAGCACGCAATTGGCCAATCCGCAGGGCAAGGAGCGCCTCGCTGCCAACATCCTCGAAATGCTCAAACACTCCCTGACGGCACAGCAGCCCGAGCTGTCGGTGCTCAACGTTCTGTACACCGACTTTATCGTGCAGTGATCCATGGCCATAGACGATCTGCTCTCCCAGGACGAAATCGACATGTTGATTCGCGGAGGTGTCGACAGCGACGCCCCGGATGATGTCGCTACACTCAAGGATGTCGATGTTCGTCCGTATGACCCGGCGACTCAGCATCGGGTGATCCATGAGCGCTTGCACGCTCTGGATATCATCAATGAGCGTTTCGCCCGCTACTTCCGCATGAGCCTGTTCAACCTGATCAGGCGCAGCATCGATATCACCGTCACCAGCGTGCGCTATCAAAGCTACAGCGACTTTTCCCTGCACATGCCGATGCCCACCAACATCAATCTGTTGGCGATGAAGCCGTTGCGCGGTACCGCGTTGGTGGTCTTTCCGCCCAGTGTGGTGTTCATGGTCGTGGACAACCTGTTCGGTGGGGATGGCCGGTTCGTGACCAAGTCCGAAGGCCGGGAATTCACCCACACCGAGCAGCGCATCATCCGACGTTTGCTGGGCTTGTCGGTGGACGCCTACAAGGACGCGTGGAAGTCCGTCTATCCCCTGGAAATCGAATACCTGCGTTCGGAGATGCAGGCCAAGTTCGCCAACATCACCAGTTCGCCCAATGAAATCGTGGTGAATGCCACGTTCCATTTGGAAGTCGGCAACCTCTCCAGCGATTTCAACATCGTGATCCCCTACCTGATGATCGAGCCGATGCGCCAGTTGCTGAACGGCCCTCTGACCGATGTCAATCCCGAAGAGGAGCGGCAATGGAACAAGCGCATGGCTGGGGAAATTACCCACTCGGAGATCGAGCTGATCGCCGACTTTGTCGAGATGGATGCGCGGGTCGGGCAAGTCATGGCGCTGAAAGTCGGTGACGTCCTGCCTATCGAACTGCCTGACATCGTCAGCGCTCGAGTCGACGGGGTGCCTGTCATGAAGTGCGAATTCGGTAGCCAGAACGGCGTGCGTGCGCTGTTGGTGAAGGAGTTGGTCGATCACTCCGTGGGCTTTGCCTCTTCCACCTCAACCAGCAAGTTCATCAAGGGCCATGTGTCCACCGCCAAGGAGTCTGACCATGACTGATTCAAGCCAAATCGAGCCACAAGAGGCCGATGACTGGGCCAGCGCCATGGCCGAGCAGGGCGTTGAGCCCGAGACCGATGACCCTTGGGCCACGGCCCTGGCCGAACAGGGCGAGGCGCAGGAGAGCGCTGAGCATGTTGCCGCGGGTGCCGGTACCAGCGTCTTCAAACCACTGCCGGTGCCGCCGCCGGTGGCCGCCGCGCGGGAACTGGAAATGATCATGGACATTCCGGTCAAGTTGAGCGTCGAGCTTGGCCGTACGCGGATCACCATCAAGCAGTTGCTCGAGCTGGCCCAGGGTTCGGTACTGGCGCTCGATGGCCTGGCGGGCGAGCCGATGGACATCTTGATCAACAGCTATCTGATCGCCCAGGGGGAAGTGGTGGTCGTGGATGAGAAGTACGGTATCCGGATCACGGAAATCATTACCCCTTCCGAACGCGTACAAAAGCTCAACCGATGAGTCAGTTCAGCCAGACACCCCCGGTGCCCCTTGGCGTCCCCTCGGACAGCCTGATGAACCTGGCATTGCTCGGCAAGACAGCGTTGGCGCTGGGGCTGGTGGTCGCCTGCGTCTTGCTCTGCGGCTGGGTCGTGCGTCGTGCCGGAGTGCGTGCGTTGACGCCCGGTAAAGTGATGCGCGTGGTCAGCAGCACGAGTCTGGGGCAACGCGAGAAAGTGGTGATCGTCGAAGTCCAGGGCAAGTGGCTGGTGCTGGGCGTGACGGCGCAACAGGTCAGCGCGCTATCGCAGATGGATGCACCGCCAGCCGACCCGGAGGGCAGCGCCGCGAATGGTGATGGTTTTGCCGAGCGCCTGGCCGCGGCCCTGCGGCGCAGTGGCCCGCGCAGCGACCATCAACCGGGGAGCCCGTCATGAACTCGTCGGTTTTTTTTGCGCGGGGCTTGAAGCGGGCGGCGCTGTCTGTCCTGTTGCTGGTCTCGCTGATGGCCAAGGCCCAGGCGGAACCGGGGATGCAAGAACTGGCCGCCTTCACCGGGCAGGCTGGCGGCCAGCAATGGTCACTGAGCCTGCAAACCCTGTTGCTGCTCAGTGCCATGGCGTTCTTGCCGGCAGTGTTGCTGATGATGACTGGCTTCACCCGCATCATCATCGTCCTGGGTTTGCTGCGTACCGCCATTGGCACCACCTCGGCGCCACCGAACCAGGTGCTGTTGGGGCTGTCGCTGTTCCTGACGTTTTTCGTCATGTCCCCGACCCTCGATCAGGCCTATGAAAAGGCCTGGCTGCCATTCTCCAAGGACGAGATCACGGTTGAGCAATTTCTCGACCAGGCGAGTCAGCCGTTCCGCGCATTCATGCTGACCCAGACCCGCCAGGGCGACCTCGCGCTGTTCGCACGTCTGGCTCAGATCGAAGACTTGCAAGGCCCCGAAGATGTCCCGATGCGGGTGTTGCTGCCGTCCTTCGTCACCAGCGAACTGAAGACGGCTTTCCAGGCCGGTTTCACGATCTTCATTCCGTTTTTGATCATCGATCTGGTGGTCGCCAGCGTGCTCATGGCGCTGGGCATGATGATGGTGCCGCCGTCGACGATTTCGCTGCCGTTCAAACTGATGCTGTTTGTGCTGGTCGATGGCTGGCAGCTGTTGCTCGGCTCACTGGCGCAAAGTTTTTTCACCTGATGATGTGGCTTGGAGGACGTGGACAATGACACCGGAAATGGTCATGGACCTGGCTTACAAAGGGATGCGCATGAGCATGATCGTGGCGGGCCCCGTGCTATTCGTGACCCTGTTTATCGGGTTGCTGGTGAGCCTGTTTCAGGCCGCGACGCAGATCAACGAATCCACGCTGTCGTTCATCCCTAAAATTATCGGCGTGTGCGTGGTGCTGGTGCTGGCCGGCCCGCTGATCATGGAAATGCTGGTCGACTATACCCGCGCGCTGTTTAGCAGCTTGCCTACGCTGATCGGCTGACGTCGGTGATCGAAGTCAGTTCGGCGCAATTGCAACTCTGGGTAAGCAGCTTCTTCTGGCCGTTCTGTCGAGTGCTGGCGTTCCTGATGAGCGACCCGATCCTGGGGCATAAGAACGTCTCGAGCCAGGTGAAGGTGGGCCTGGCAATGCTCCTGGCTTTCCTGCTCACACCCAATCTGCCACCGATGCCGGATGTCGCCCTGTTTTCATGGGCCGGTTTGGGGGTGATTGTGGAACAGGTGTTGATCGGCATGTCCCTGGGCATGGTCATGCGCGTCACGCTGGCGGTGGTCGAGATGGCCGGCGACATTTGCGGTATGCAGATGGGCCTGGCCTTCGCCACGTTCTTTTCTGCCGATACCAGCACCAACAGCCTGGTGCTGTCGCGCTTTTTGAGCATGATCACGATCCTCATGTTTCTGGCGCTGGACGGGCATTTGATGGTGCTTGAGCTGCTGGCGGCGACGTTCAAGAGCCTGCCGATCGGCAACGTGCACTTCGATCCCAATGCCTGGAACCTGATCGCTCGCTATGGCAGCACAATTTTCCTCACCGGCCTTTTACTGGCGCTGCCAATGGTCGGCACGCTGCTGATCATCAACCTGGCCATGGGTATCCTCAACCGCGTCTCGCCACAATTGACGGTGTTCTCCGTGGGCTTCCCGGCGACGCTGTGTGTGGGCTTGATATTGCTGATGGTGGTGATGGGCGACCTGGGGCAGTTTCTGGCCAGGTTGATGACCCACACCCTGCAACTCATGCAATACCTGATCGATCACATGGCGCGCTCCTGAAACCACTCGGGCACCCCTGCCAGACCCTGTGAAGCGGGGCTTGCCCGCGAAGAACGATGACGCGTAATACCTGAAAAGCCGCGCTGCATTCTTCGCGGGCAAGCCACATTCCCGCAGGGTTTGCGAGACTCTTGTGCGGCTTCAGATGTACTCGAACAACGACATTTCCTGAAGACTGACGAAGGTTTGCTGGGCTGCCTGCAGCGCGACTTGCAGAGAGGTGTACTCAGTGACGGATTCGGTGTAGTCGGCATCCACCAGGCCGGACAGGCGTTCGGTGTAGCTGAGTGCCAGGTCATCACCGATGGTGTCGAGCACTTCCAGCTGATTCAACCGTGAGCCCACCGAGGTCAGTACGGTGAGGACGTTGTCCTGGGCGTTGCTCAGTTCGCGGCTGGCCGTGGACAGGGTGTTGCTCAGGCTGGCTTGATCCGCTTCGGTCTCCACCGGCGTCTGCAACGCTGTGATCAGGCCTTTCAACGTTGCGAACAGGTCCGGGTCGGCATCGGCCGCGGCGCTGACGGTGATGGTATCGCCGTCGGACGGGGCACCGCTGAGGGTCAGGGAGAGCCCGTTGGCTTCAAGGGTGTCGCCCGAGGTATACGCAACCGGGTCTGCGCCATCGATGCTGTATTGGGCCGTGCCGTCGGCGGCTGTGCTGAAGGTCACGGTAAAACCGGTGCCGTAGTTGGCATCCTCGGTGTCGGTGATGTCGGGGCCGTCGAAGGTCACGCTGCCGCTGTTGTCGCCGGCTTCGGCAATGAAGCCTGCGGAACTGCTGACCGACAGGAAAATTGCCGCGCCGTTGTCACCGCTGGCCATGGTCTGGGTGGAGCTGACCTGTTGCGTGACGACGTTGTCATCGCCCTGGTAGACCAGCTCGCCATCGGCATTTTCGGCGAAGGCCGGGCTCTGGCTCTGATAGCCGGAAAACAGGTAATTGCCGTTGCTGTCCGTGGCGTTGGCCAAGGTCACCAGCGTGTCATAGACGCCTTGCAGCGAGGTGGCGAGGGACTCACGGTCGGCATCGCTCAAGGTGCCGTTGTTGGCTTGGACGACCAGGGCCATGGCACTGCTGATGGCATCGTTGATGCTATCGAGCGTACTTTCTTCCTGGGACAGCGAGGTGGTGATGGCGCTACGCGAGTCGGCATATTGCTCGTTGGCCGAGATCGCCTGGCGAACGTTGACGGCCTGGGCGGCGGCCAGCGAGTCGTCGGAAGGGGTGACCACTCGCGTGCCACTGGCCACTTGCTGGGCGGCGTCCTGGTAGGCGCTTTCCTGAGCGAGCATGGAATTCAAGCTTTGGTTGTAAATCGTCGCACTGCTCAGACGCATGGCGTGACGCTCCTTTGAGACGTTTATCAGTTGATGTCCAGAAGGGTGTCGAGGAGGCTGGTGCCCACTTCGACGACCTTCGCACACGCCTGGTAATACTGTTGATAGACAATAAGGTTGGCCGCCTCTTCATCAAGATTGACCCCCGATTCCGATTGCTGCAGCGTCGTCAATTGCTCGGTCAGGCCTGATTGGGTTTCCAGTTGGCCAGCGATTTTGCTGGCGGTGCTGCCCACGTCACTGACCAGTGTCGAGTAGGTCTGGCTGAGGGTAGAGGTGCCGCCTACGAGGCTGTCCGTTTGCAAATCCAGCATCGCCAGGGCGTTGGTGTTATCGCTGCTGCCGCTCGAGGTGCCGGCTGCAATCAGGCTCCCATCGCTGATCAGGGTGCTGAAACTGCTGGCGGCAGTGCGTGTAGGCAGCACCAGGAAACTGTCGCCGTCATCGACGGTGCCGCTGATGGCCACGCTCATCCCGGCGAACGCCAGGGTGCCGGAATTGCTGTCGTAGGAGGCGTCGACGCTGGCGCCAGTGTCGTTACGGGTCACACTGTAGCCGTTGGCGTCGGAGTAGCTGACGGTGTAGTCGCTGGCACTCAACTCGCTCACATCATCGGTGAAGGTCGCGGTCAGTGTCGCGTCACCGGTATTGTCGGTATTGCCATAGATGCTGGGGTCGTCGACCGAAAACAACGCTGTGCCGGTGTCGCCATTGAGGTCGATACCGGCCTGTTGCAAGGTGTTGAAGGCTTGTGTCAACGAGACCGCCAGGATCCCCAACTGGTTCTGCGTGTCGGTCAGCGTGGTGTCGCGAAACTCCATCAACCCGCCCAGGGAACCGCCTTCGAACGTTGCGTCATCCAGCACCGTGGTGTTGCCGGCGGCGTCCACGTAGGCGACCACCGTTTGGGTCGGGTCGCTGGTCGAAACACTGGTTTGCAGCTCGAAGCTGTCATTACCGGCGACCAGTGCCAGACCGTTGCTCAGGGATACGCTGTAGCTGCCGTTGTCCTGAGTGGTGACGTCGACGTCCACCAACTCACTGAGCTGGCTGACCAGCAGGTCCCGTTGATCGAGCAGATCGTTGGAGGTCGTGCCCAGGGCGTCGGCAAGGCCGATTTTCTTGTTGAGGCCGGCGATCTGCTCGGTGAGGTCATTGATTTGTGTGACTTGGTCGTCGATCTGGCTGTTCACGTCGTTCGCCATGTCGTCCAGGTAACTGCCCAATTGGGTGAACTGGGACGCCAGTGTTTCAGCTGCACCGATGACTTCTTCCCGCGCGGCCGTATCGCTGGCGTCCGAGGTCAGTGTCTGGATGGCCGAGAAGAAGCTTTGCAGCAGGGTATCGAGGCTGGCATCGCCATCGGCCAACAGGCTGTCGATCTGATCGACTTCGGTCTGGTAGGTCGAGAGTGCGCTTTCGGCACTGATCGAACTGTTGAGCTGGGTGGTGACGAACTGGTTGTACTGGCGGTCCACACTGGAAATTTGCACGCCACTGCCTGAAGTGGCTTCGGAGAAAGTGGCGACCTGCAGGGTATAGCCTTCGGTGTAGGCGTTGGTGGTGTTGTTGCTGCTGGTACTGAGGGCGATCTGTGCGGCGCTGAGGCCGCTGACGCCAATGGAAATAATGCTCATCGAGAAGCTCCTAAGCTACGTATTGCGCACTATCGGCCCCGTGAAAGTGCAACTTGACCGGTGAGCTCGATTCTTTTCAAAAACTTTTTGGCGCCGCTCCCGTGAGTGGCGCAATGACTGGCGATCGGGCCGCCGGTGCTGGGTGTTCGGTCACTGTTGCCGTTGTGCTACGGGGGGGACGCAGGGTTGTAGCGGCCCGATAGTTGCCATCACCGAGATCAGCTTTTGCGCGTACTGCGGGTCGGTGGCGTAGCCGCCTTGTTGCAAGGCGAGGGCGGCCTGTGGCGCATCCGTGGCATTGCGCGCGGCGGCGTAGCCGGGGCGGGTGCGGATCAAGCGGGCATAATCGTTGAAGGCCGCCTCATACGTCGCGTAGACGCGGAAGCTCTCGACCTGCTTTTGTGCCTCGCCTGCGGCGTATTCAGTGGTCATGACCTGCGCGGTCGGGCCTTGCCATTGGCTGCCGGCCTTGATCCCGAACAGGTTGTGGCTGTCCGCGCCATGGGCGGTGGTGATCTGGCGGCGTCCCCAATCGGTTTCCAGCGCGGCCTGGGCAAGGATCAGTTCGGCCGGCACGCCGCTGCTGCGTGCGGCTTTTTGCGCCGACTCGTTCAGCCGGGAAACGAACGCCTGCACATGCTCGGGGCGCTCGTTATCCGTGCCACTGACTTCACGGCGCTTCCACGCCTCGAACGCCTGGGTCTGGGCCACATTCGCAAAGGGCGAGGCCGCTGCGGCGCTGCGTGCCGGTGGTATGTCGAGAAACAGCGCGGCCTCGGTATCGATGTCGGTGCTGATGCCACTGGGCTTGGTGGAGTGGCTACCCAGTTGTCGAGTCAACTGCTCGGCCAGGCCGATGCCTTTTCCAGACAGGCTCTGGGCCCACTGCTGATCGAGCATCTCGGTGTACAGCTCGGTTTGCGAGTCGCTGGACATCTCTGATTTTGGAATCGCCGCCCGCATGCTTTTGAGCATCATCTGCAGGAACAAGGCTTCAAATTGCTTGCTGGCCTCTTTCAGGCTTGCCCCCGGGTCTTGCTGCGAACGACGCTTGAGTTGCTCCAGACCCTGGACATCAAGGGCAAACCCTTCGGTGCCGCCAGCCATATTCATCAGATGATCTCCAGCTCTGCCCGCAGGGAACCGGCTGCCTTGAGGGCTTGCAGGATGACCATCAGGTCTTGGGGGGTAGCTCCCAGGGCATTGAGGCCCTTGACCACGTCCATCAGGTTCGCCGTGCCTTCGAGCAAATGCAGCGAACCTCCCTGAGACTCGATGGAGATGTCGCTTTTTGACGTCACTGCGGTCTGTCCGCCACTGAAGGCACCGGGTTGGCTGACGGTATTGGTGGTGTCGATGATGACCGAGAGGTTGCCGTGAGCGACTGCCGCGCGGTAGAGCTTCACTGAGCTGTTGAGCACCACCGAGCCGGTGCGCGAATCGAGAATCACCTTGGGGCGCGTCTGGATTGGCAAGACCTCGATGCTTTCGATGCGAGCCATGAAATTGACCCGCTCATTGGGTGAACGCGGTCCCTGGATCTGGATCATGCCGCCGTCCATGGCCGACGCCACGGTATTGCGCAACTCGGCGTTGATGGCGTAGACCACGCGCTGGGCGGTGGCAGAGTCAGGTTCATGCAGGTTGAGGTTGAGCACGCCGTTGTCGGTACTCAGGTGCAGCGGAACCGCACGCTCGACAATGGCGCCTCGGCTGATGCGTCCTCCGGCCAGTTGATTGACTTGCACGCTGCTGCCGTTGGCCGAGGCGCCCGCACCGCCGACCAGCAGGTTGCCTTGCGCCACGGCATAAACCTCGCCGTCGGCGCCCTTCATGGGGGTCATCAGCAAGGTGCCGCCGCGCAAGCTGCGGGCATTACCGATCGAAGACACGACCACGTCAATCTGCAGCCCTGGGCGAGACAGCGCCGGCAGGTTGGCAGTGACGATCACTGCCGCGATATTACGCATCTGCATGTTGGCATCCGCCGGCAAGGTGACGCCCAGCTGTGACAGCATGTTGGTCAGGCCCTGTTCGGTGAACGGGCTCTGGGTGGTCTGGTCGCCGCTGCCGTCCAGGCCCACCACCAGGCCATAGCCCACCAGGCTATTGGGCCGTATCCCGGCAAAATCGGCGATGTCGCGGATCTGCTCGGCCTGTACCGCGCCGCCTGCCAGCAATGGGCTGGCACACAATAGGGAGCGCAGGATTCGGAATCCGGATCGGGCGGCGCGCAGCAGTGATTGGATGAATACAGCGTCAGCCATGGTTCCCGTACTCAAAAAGGAGAGATGTTAAGGAGGATGCGATGGAGCCAGCCCATGCGCTGCGCTTCGTTGATGTAGCCATCACCGACGTATTCGATCCGGGCCTGGGAGACCTGGGTCGACGACACCGTGTTCTCGCCGGTAATGGTCCGGGGATTGACCACGCCGGAGAACCGGATGAATTCGGTGCCCTGGTTGATTGCAATCTGCTTGTCTCCCCGTACCCGCAAGTTGCCATTGGGCATCACCTGCATGACCGTCACGGAAATCGTGCCAGTGAAGGAGTTGTTGGCCTGGGAACCGCCTCCACCGCTGAAGTCGTGGGTTGTCGAAGCGTCAAGCCCGAAGTCGCCGACCTGGGATGCGCGGCTGGAGGTGGTCGCCAGGCTCAAACCCATGGAGCCGGCGCGGTTGGCATTGGATGAGGAGGTCTTGCTGGCGCTGACTTGTTCTTCCAGTTCGATGGTCAACGTGTCGCCGACCATCCGCGGTCGCCGGTCCTCGAACAAGGGTTGCGGCCCGCGGCTACTCTGGTAGATCGAACCGTTGGCCAGCCGGGCCGGCGCCTCGGGTACCTGCATTTGCTCGTCCGGCACGACGGGCTTGCGGGGCAATTGTTCGCAGCCTGCGGTTGTCAGCAGAGCGGCCAGTACCATCGACAGAGGCCATCCCGATAAGGGCTTGTGCGCCATTTTCTGTGTCTCGAACATGGCGGTCAGAGTTGAGTCAGACGCTGTAGCATCTCGTCCGAACTCTCGACGGCCTTACTGTTGATTTCGTAGGCGCGCTGGGTCTGGATCATGCCTACCATTTCCTCCACGACGTTGACGTTGGAGGTCTCGACGTAACCCTGGGACAGGGTTCCACCGCCGTTGAGGCCGGGTGTGGTTTCGGTCGGTGAACCCGAGGCGTCCGTCTCCAGATACAGGTTCTGGCCGATGCTCTGTAAGCCTGCCGGGTTGATGAACAATGCCAGGTTCAGCTGCCCGACCTGGGTCGAGGTGGAACTGCTGGGTTGGGTCACCGAGACGATGCCGTCGGTACTGATGGAGATCGCCGTGGCGTTGGCCGGAATGGTGACGCCCGCCGAGAGCTTGTAGCCGTTGGACGTGACCATTTCGCCGTTCGAATCGAGCTGGAAGCTGCCGTCGCGGGTGTAGGCGGTGGTGCCGTCCGGCATGTCCACCTGGAAAAACCCCAAGCCATTGATGGCCAGGTCCTTGGAGTTGCTGGTTTCCTCGAGATTGCCTTGGGTATGCAGGCGTTCGGTGGCGACTTCACGCACCCCGGTACCCACCTGCAAGCCCGAAGGCAACCGGGTATCGGTACTGCTTTGTGCACCTGGCTGGCGTACGTTCTGGTACACCAGGTCTTCAAATACCGCCCGCGACCGCTTGAAGCCATTGGTGCTGACGTTGGCCAGGTTGTTGGCAATCACGTCCATTTGCCCCTGCTGGGCTTCCAGGCCGGTTTTGGCCGTCCACAGTGATCTGATCATCGATCGGTTCCTTAGTCGTTCAACCGTGAGGTCAGCCCTGCAGGGAAAGCAGGCTATTGGCGGTCTTGGCGTTTTCGTCGGCGGTGCTGATGGCTTTCATCTGCATTTCGTAGCGTCGCGAGTTGTCGATCATGGCGACCATGGCGCTGGTCGGGCTGACATTGCTGCCTTCAAGCGCGCCGGGTGTCACACGCATGGTTTCGTCGGCGGGCAGTGGTTGCACGGCGCCGCTGGCATCCGGCAGCGCGCGGAACAGGCCATCGGTGCCGGCCTGCAGGGTGCCGGGCAAGGCCGATACCAACTTCAGCCGGCCCACCGGGCTCAAGCCCCGCGGCTCCATGCCGAGCTCACGAACGCTGATCGTGCCATCGCTGCCCAGGGTGATTTCGCTGCCCAGCGGCACGGTGATCGGACCACCGTCACCGATGACCGGGCGGCCACCCACGGTCATGGCGCCGGTGCCGTCGACCTGCAAGTCACCTCGGCGGGTGTAGGCCTCTTTGCCATCGGCTGTTTGCACCGTCAGCATGCCGTTTTCACCGAGCGCGACATCCAACGCCCTGTCGGTATGGGTGATCGGCCCATCGGTCCAATCGACGCCCAACCCGTTTGCAACGACGGAAACCCGTGTGGGCAGACCCTCGCCCGCGACAGGCGAGGACTGCATTTGCACCAACTGAGAGCGAAAGCCCGGCGTCACGATATTGGCCAGGTTGTTGGCCACGACGGCTTGCTGTTCGAGGGCCTGATTGGCGCCACTCATAGCCGTGAAGAGCATGCGATCCATGCGTCAGGACCCGATGTTCACGGCTTGCTGGAGCACTTCGCTTTGTGCCGTGACCGACTTGGCGTTGGCCTGGAAGTTGCGCTGGGCGATGATCAGGTTCACTAGCTCGGCGGTCAGGTCGACGTTGGAGTCCTCGGTCGCGCCACTGAGGATCGAACCCAGCGAGCCGCTGCTGGCAACGCCCAGCAAGGCTTGGCCAGAGTCGCTGGTGGCAAGCCAGGTATTGTCGCCGTTGGACTGCAAGCCGTTTTCATTGCTGAACGTGGCCAACTGAATCTGATCGATGTCTTGGGTCTGGTCGTTGGAGTAGGTGGCAACGACCATGCCGGTATCGTCGATGGTAAAGCTCACCAGGCTACCGGAGGTGTAGCCATTTTGAGAGATGTCGGACACCTCGGAGTCGTTGCCGAACTGCGTGGTGCCGGTCAGGTCCAGTGCGATCGTCATGGCCGCGGCGCCATTGTCCGGGTCATAGGTGTAGGTGCCGGTTTCGCCGCTGGTGATCAGGCCGCTGGAGCTGAACTCCACGGTTTGTGTCTCGGCCAGCAGGTTGCCGTCGATTGCGCTATGGACTTCCCAGGTGTTCTCGGCGGTTTTGCTGAAATAGAGCGTGCTGGTGTGGCTGACACCCAGGGAATCGTAGAGGGTCGTGCTGGTTGAATAGGAGTAAGTCGAGGAATCGGTCTGGTCGAAGGTATCGGTGATGATGTCTTCGCTGGCGTCCAGGTTCAGTTCGGCGTCCACTTCGGTACTGGCGCTGGCCTGCATGCCCGCTGTCGGGATCTGAATCACGCCGTTGACGCCCAGCAGTTGATCGCCCGCGGCGTTTTCCAGGTAGCCGTCGGCGGTCAGGGTCAATTGGCCGTTGCGTGAGTACACGGTTTGCGTGCCGTCGGTGAAGGTGAAGAATCCCTCACCGTTGACCGCCAGGTCCAGCTCGTTATCGGTGGTTGTCAGGCTGCCGGAGGCAAAGTTCTGGACCACGCCGGAAACCGAGGTCCCCAGCCCGACGTCCGCGCCGGAATAAACGTCGGCGAACTGAGTCGTCGAGCTTTTGAAACCGACGGTCTGCGAGTTGGAAATGTTGTTGCTGACAACGTTGAGGTCAGTGGAAGCAGCCGACAGACCACTAAGTGCTTGGGAAAAAGCCATGGTGTTTCTCCTGGAATGCGAACGATGACTGAGCAGTCTTGGCAACTGCGGACAATGGCCGGTTATGAGTGAGGCAAGGTGTTCAAAGCACCAGACTGATGTCGCTCAGCGCGACGTTTTCATTGACGCCACCCAGATCGAGCGCCACTTCGTTGCTGCTGTCGGTGGTCACGCCTGTCACCAGGGCGTATTTCAGCGCGGTGCTGGTCACGGCGGTGTCGTCGGCAGTGGCGCTGATGGAGAAGGTGTAGGCCCCGTCGGCTGCGGTCGTGCCGTCATCCTGTAACCCGTCCCAGGTCATGGCTTGGGTGCCGGCGCTCATGTCGCCTTCATCCAGGGTACGAACCACCGTGCCGTTGCTGTCCTTGATGGTGACCGTGACGCTGTCGGCATCACTGGCCAAGGTCACGCCGAAGGTGGTGGCGACGCCACTGGCGACCTGGATGGTATTGCCGTCAATCAACACGCCGTTGCCCACTAGCGCCGAGGCTTGCAGGGTCTCGCTGGCGCTGATCTGGCTGGAGATGCCCTCCAGCGTGGTGGTCACCTCCTCGATGCTGCTGATGGTGCTGATCTGTGCCAGCTGGGTGACCATTTCGCTGTTGTCCATCGGGTCGGTCGGATCCTGGTTCTGCAATTCGGTCGTCAGCAGTGTCAGAAACTGATCCTGCAATTCATCCGAGGCCGAAGCCGTGCTTTCAGCGGTAGTACTGCTGCTGTTCATGGTCGAGAGGACCGAACTGGAAATCGTGCTAGCCATGGTTTACGCCTCACCTAGAGTCAAAGTTTTCAGCATCATTTCCTTGCTGGTAGACATGACTTCGACGTTGGCCTGGTAGGAGCGCGATGCGGAGATCATGTTGACCATTTCGCCCACGGGCTCGACGTTGGGCATGGTCACGTAGCCCTCGTCGTTGGCCAGTGGATCGCCGGGGCGGTACTCCTGGCGCATGGGGGAGCCGTCTTCGACCACCTGGCTCACGCGTACGCCGCCAATGCGGCTGCCGGTCTGGTATTGCGATTCGAAGACCACCTGGCGGGCGCGATAGGCCTCGTTATCGGGGCCGCTGGTGGTGTCGGCGTTGGCCAGGTTGCTGGCCGTTACGTTCATGCGCTGGGACTGGGCGCTGAGCGCTGAACCGGCGATATCGAAAATGCTGAACATCGACATAGTGTTCTCCCCGCGTTATTCGGATTGCATGGCGGTCTTGAGTGCCTGCAACCGGCTGCTCAGAAATGTCAGGCTTGCCTGGTACCTGACGGCGTTGTCAGTGAACTGCGCACGCTCGCGGTCCATGTCCACGGTGTTGCCATCCAGGCTGGGCTGGTCAGGCACGCGATAGAGCAGGGCACGGCTCGAGAGGCTGTCGCAGGCCGCATGCAGGTGGCGATCCGAGGTGGTCGCCAGCGTCATGCCGCGCTCGTTGGCACGACCCTTTTGCAGCGAGCTGGCCAACTCGGTGCTGAAGTCAAAATCTCGCGCCCGGAAGTTGGGGGTGTCGGCGTTGGCGATGTTGTTGGCCAATACCTGCTGGCGCTCAGCGCGCAAACTCATTGCGTCCTGCTGGAAGCGCAGCTCGTTGTCGAGCTTGTCGATCATGTCGGCGAACCTGTGCTTCAAATAATTGAACGGCTCGCAGATTAGTCCCAAGGTCGTCGATGCAAAGGCTGAAACAGGCCGCTATTTGACGACCAATTCAGGCCTTGCCTTGTCGCGAGGGAGCCTAAAATTCTCCACTCGCTACCTCAGAGGGTTGGCTCGATGACAGGTTTTTTCCGGCCTCGTGTGCTGCTCGGTCACGTCTGTCGGCGTGAATGGGTTTTGATTGCAGTGCTGCAGAGCGGCAACGCCATGGCTCAGCCGAGTGAGCTGCAAGCGCAGGTACGTCACTTGATTGAGCCGCGCCTGCCGCCTCGCAGCCAGCAGCTGCAGATCGACATCGATCAGCCGGCCGCGCGGATATTGGCGTGCGAAAGACCGTTGCCGTATCTGGTGCACCCTGAGCAAAGCGTGGTGGGTCGCGTGGCGATTGGCGTGCGTTGTGAAGGAAACGAAGGGGTAGCCGGCTATCTTCAGGTCCGTGTGAGTGCAGTCGGCGATTATGTGGTCAGCCGTCAAAGGATTGCGGCGGGTGATGTGGTCAAGGCCAATATGCTGGACATTCGACGGGGGCCATTGGAGCGCTTGCCCAAAGGGAGCGTGCTGAAGCCTGAGCAGGTCATTGGTCTTCAGGCCGGTCGCAGCTTCAGCCGGGGTGCCGCCCTGGCAGTGAACAATTTTCGCCCACGCTGGTTGGTGGAGCGCAATCAGCGTGTGGTGCTACAGGCCCAAGGCGCCGGGTTCACCATCCGGCGCGATGGCAAGGCACTGGACAACGGCAGCCTGGGTAGCAGCGTCAGGGTGCTGAGCAGCGACGGCAAACTGCTCAATGCACAGGTCGTTGGCCAGAGCGAGTTGTTACTGCGTTATTAAAAATTTTGCCGAATCCCGATCACCGGTCAAAGTTTGCCTTTTCGATTGCCGATAGTGACCCAACAACAGCCAACGAAGCATCTAACGTGAAAATCATAAGCGCTAACCTGACCAATACCCTCCCGCCGACTGACAGCAAAGTGGCCGGCACCAGCTCGCAACGAACCGAGCTCCAGACGCTGGACGCGCCGCTCGATGACGGCGTGCAGGTCTCCAGTATCAGTGCCATTGCCGATGTTCAAAGTGCGTCGGATGTCGATATGGAAAAAGTCGCGGCCCTGCGCCAGGCCATCGACAGTGGCTCCCTGCAAATCAGCGCGGAGTCGATCTACGAAGGCTTGGCGGCGAGTGCCAGAGAGACGCTCGACAGCGAGATGCCATGAGCGCTACGAAAAACCGACACCGATGAGTTTCAGGTACCTATGAGTCTGGCTAAACATTTGGAATTACAGCAGCAGGCCATCGTGGAGTTGGTCGAGCTGCTGGAGCAGGAACGCCGAGCCTTGGCTCAGGCCAGGGTCGATGGCGAAAAGCTGAGAGAGCTGACCGCCTGCAAACAAGCGGCGCTGCAGAAGCTGGAGCAGTTGGAGGCCAGTCGTTATGGGGCGCAACTGAAACTCGGCTATGGTCCTGGCCGAAAAGGCGCGTTCAGGGCGGCTCAAGAGGCCGACTGTCTGGCGGCCTGGCGGCAAATGCAGGCGTTGGCGTTGCGCGCCCGGGAAATAAATACGTCCAATGGCGCCACCCTCAGCCTGCGCATGACGTACAACCAGCGCATCGTCAGCTTCCTCGACAACCTTGCCGGCAACAAACTCTATGGTCCCGATGGTCGAGCCGTGCGCAACAGTGTTTAAGCCGTCGCATATTGTGTCCGCGGCCGGACAGTATGGGGCGACCAGGTTGTGCAGGGGCTCGACGGATGTGCAGGCGTTCGGCGTTATCCGGCCTCAGAATTGCTCCGGTTGCAGTTGCAACAGTGACGAGCTGCCGGCGCGGATGCTTTGTTCCAGGCTGAGGATGCGCGGCAGCAGACGGCTGAAGTAGAAGCTCGCGGTGCCCAGCTTGGCGCCATAGAACGTAGGGTCTGTGGTGTGTTTGTGTTCCGCTGTCTGGGCCATGCGGGCCCACATGAACGCGTAAGCGACGTAGCCGAACAAGTGCAGATATTCGACGCAGGCGCTGCCGACGGCGTGGGGGTTGAGGCTGGCCTGTTGCTGCAGCCAGTCGCTGAGGTTTTCCAGGCGTTGTACGGCGTCCAGCAGCTCGGCGGCATAGGGGGCGCCGGGCAGGTAAGCGAAGTCACGGATGTGAGCGGTGAACAGGCGCAGGGCCACGCCGCCGTTGCCCACTACTTTGCGCCCCAGCAGGTCGAGGGCTTGGATACCGTTGGTGCCTTCATAGATTTGAGCGATGCGCACGTCGCGCACCAGTTGTTCCTGGCCCCATTCGCGGATGTAGCCGTGGCCGCCGAATACCTGTTGGCCATGGATGCAACTGTCCAGTCCGGTGTCGGTGAAGAACGCCTTGGCCACTGGCGTCAGCAGGGCCACCAAGGCTTCGGCGTCATGTCGCTCTTGGGCTTGGTCGCAGAACTTGGCCAGGTCCAGTTGCTGGCCGACGTAGCAGGCAAAGGCGCGGCCGCCTTCGGTCATGGCCTTCATGCTGAGCAGCATGCGTCGCACGTCGGGATGGACGATGATCGGATCGGCGATCTTGTCCTTGGCCTGGGCGCCTGCGGGGGAACGGCTCTGGATGCGTTCCTGGGCATATCGGCGGGCGTTCTGGTACGAGGCTTCGGCGCAGCCAATGCCCTGGATGCCAATGGACAGCCGCTCGTAGTTCATCATGGTGAACATCGCCGCCAGGCCCTTGTTGGCCTCGCCGATCAGCCAGCCACTGGCACCGTCGAAATTCATCACGCAAGTGGCCGAGGCCTTGATGCCCATCTTGTGTTCGATCGAGCCGCAACTGACGGCGTTGGCTTCCCCGAGCATACCCTGCGCATCAACGCGAATTTTCGGCACAAGGAACAGCGAGATGCCCTTGGGCCCTGCGGGCGCATCCGGCAGTTTGGCCAGGACCAGGTGAATGATGTTCTCCGTCAGGTCTTGCTCACCGCCGGTGATGAAGATCTTGCTGCCGGTGATCTGGTAGCTGCCATCGGCCTGGGGTTCGGCACGGGTGCGAATGATGCCCAGGTCGGTGCCGGCATGGGCTTCTGTAAGGCACATTGAGCCGGCCCAGCGTCCCTCGTACATCGGTGGCAGGTACAGGGCCTTGAGTGCTTCGCTGGCGTGAGCGTCGATGGCCAGGCACGCGCCGGAGCTCAGCGCCGAGTACAGGGCGAAGCTGGAGTTGGCGGCGTAGAGCATTTCCTCGAACTGCACGGCGAGCATCTTCGGCATCCCCATGCCGCCATAGGCCGGGTTGCCGCTCAGACCCACCCAGCCGCCCTCGATGTAGGTCGAATACGCCGCCTTGAAGCCGCTCGGCGTGCTGACCTGGCCGTCGCGCCACTGGGCACCTTCTTCGTCGCCGCTTCGGTTGAGTGGAAAGATCAGGTTATGGGTGACCTTGGCGGCTTCTTCGAGAATCGCGTCGGCGGTGGCGGCGTCGACGGTATTCGCCAGCGCGGGCAGGCGGGCCCAGAGGCTCGGTGCGTTGAAGACTTCGTGCAGGACAAAACGCATGTCGCGCAACGGGGCGTTGAATTCGGGCATTGCAATGAACCTCATGCAAGGAAAGGAGGTGGGGATGGCTGCAGTCGCGCGGTTCTCGGATCACGATCCCAGGCATCGCTGACGTGTGGGTGCTCGCTTGTCCACGAGCCTGCCGGGCTGTCAGCGATGCCTGGGGTGCTTTCGACGATCGGGCTAGAGATTCTTCGCCATGTCGCGCAGTACGAATTTTTGGATCTTGCCGGTGGAGGTCTTGGGCAACTGGGTGAAGACCACCGTGCGGGGCACTTTGAAACCTGCCAGGTGCTCGCGACAAAAACTGATGATCTCGGCTTCGCGCACGTCTTCATGGTCAGCTTTGAGGGTGATGAAGGCGCAGGGTGTTTCGCCCCACTTTTCGTCAGGACGGGCCACCACTGCGGCTTCCAGCACTGCCGGATGTCGATAGAGCACGCCTTCCAGTTCGATGGTAGAGATGTTTTCTCCACCGGAAATGATGATGTCCTTGAGCCGGTCGCGGATTTCCACATAGCCGTCGGCATGGGTCACTGCCAAGTCGCCGGTGTGGAACCAGCCGCCCTCAAAGGCTTCGGCGGTGGCGCTGGGGTTTTTCAGGTAGCCCTTCATCACGGTGTTGCCGCGCATGAAGATCTCACCGATGGTCTGGCCATCATGCGGTGTCGGTTCGAGGGTTCTTGGATCGGCCACCATCAGCCCTTCCAGGGTCGGGTAGCGTACGCCCTGGCGAGCCTTGATCTGCGCCCGCTGCTCCAGTGGCAATTCATCCCAGGCTGCGTGCCAGGCGCATAGGGTCACCGGCCCGTAGACCTCGGTCAGGCCGTAGACGTGGGTGACCTTGATGCCCATTTGCTCGACGGCGCCAATCACCTTGGCCGGTGGTGCCGCTCCTGCAACCATGGCATTGACCGGATGGTCGATCGCTGCCTTGGCCGAGTCGGGCATGTTCACCAGGGCGTTGAGCACAATGGGCGCGCCGCAAAGGTGGGTGATCTGATGTTCGCGAATCAGGTTGAGGATTTTCTGCGGATCGACCCGGCGCAGGAACACATGGACGCCAGCCAGGGCGGTCACGGTCCAGGGGTAGCACCAACCGTTGCAGTGGAACATCGGCAAGGTCCAGAGGTATACCGGGTGATTGCCCATGGCCCAGGTCATCTGGTTGCCCAGGGAGTTGAGGTAGGCGCCGCGGTGGTGATAGACCACGCCTTTGGGGTTGCCGGTGGTGCCGGAGGTGTAGTTGAGGGAAATGGCCTGCCACTCGTCGTCTGGCCACTGCCAGGCGAAGTTCGGATCGCCCTCGGCAAGAAACGCCTCGTAGTCCAGTTCACTGACCGCCAGGCCTTCGCCGTATTCCGGATCGTCAAGGTCGATCACCAGGGGCGGGTGGTCGAGCATGCCGATGGCCGCTTGTACCACGTCATGGAACTCACGGTCGGCGATCAACACCTTGGCTTCGCCATGCGCCAGCATGAACGCGATGGCCTCGGCATCCAGGCGTACGTTGAGGGCATTGAGCACCGCTCCGATCATCGGCACACCGAAATGCGCTTCAAGCATGGCTGGAATATTCGGCAGCATGACCGCCACCGTGTCGTTTTTACCGATGCCGCGCCCGGCCAGGGCTGAGGCGAGGCGTCGGCAGCGGCTGTAAGTGTCGGCCCAGGTGCGCCGGATCGAACCGTGGATCACGGCCGGGTAATCGGGATAAACGCTGGCAGTGCGCTCGATGAAGCTTAAGGGAGTAAGGGCGGTGTGGTTGACGCCGGTTGGCGCAAGACCTTGCTCGTAGATGGACATGGCTGGGTACCCGGTGGCTGATTATTAGCTCTATTGGCCGAGGTTCTCGTCGTCACGGCTGCCGGTGCTAGCTGAATCGCAGTGCGATTGTCGGCAGACACGTTTACTCAGAAAAGCTCGGTGACTTATCCGGGGGAATTTATATACTGTTTGCCGATTGATATGGAAGTACTACCTGAGTTGTATAGTATATATACCATATGTTGTTCGGCCTACTTTCACGACAGGTTTTCTGATGATCTCCACCTCCGTTCGCTTGCATGGCTGGTTGCGCCTGCAACGTGAAGGCATGGCCCTGGCGGCTTGCGCCGATGCCCTGTGCCGGGCCTTGCAGGATTGCGTGCAAATCCGTCGGGCGGTCTACCTGAGCTGGCATGCGCCAAGTGGCATCTATCGGCATGAGGGCTGTGCCCGGCATTTGCCGCCAGGGTTTGGTGATGCGCTGCAAAGCAGTGACCGGATACTTTTCCAGCGCTTGCAGGCCGAAGAGCGGCTGGAGCTGGCACAGGTGCGTCAGCTCGATTGCTGGCTGGCCGGTCGTCTGCGCCGCGCGGCCGTTGAGCATGGCCAGGTCCTGGAGTTGGCCCTGCAGCCGGGGCAGCAAGGCTTGCTGTTGGTTGAGCTACAGCCCGATGTGGGCCAGGATTGGTTGGTGGCGGTACACCAGTTGCTGAATCTGCTGCTGGCCAGTGTCGGCGGCCAGTTGCGCGACTCGCCGCTGCTCGGCCATGACCCGCAGCCAAGTGCGTTGCTTGATTCGCGAGGCCGACCGCTGGAGCTCAACGAGGCGCTGCTGGCGTTGCTCGAGCAACTGTCGCTGGTCGATGCCTTGAGTCTGTTGCCGGTCAGCCACGCGCACCTGGTACAGGCCTGTCTGACCCAGCAGCGAGCCATCGAGAACGTGGAGGTGCAGGTCGCCGAGCAGATTCTGGTCTGGACGTTCATTCCCGACCCCAAGGCCAATCGCGTGCTGGCCCGCTGTCGCCAGGCCACCGCGCAGATTCTCGCCGAGCGCGAGTCAGCCAAGGCGCGGCGCTTGTACCGGCTGATCACCGAAAACACCACCGACCTGATTTCCCGCCATACCCCGGACGGCTGTTTCCTCGATGCGTCACTGGCTTCTTGGACCCTGCTCGGCTATTGGCCGCAGGAGCTACATGGGCGCCAAGCTCGCAGCCTGTTCCATCGGCAGGACCAGGCCGACCGGATGCAGCGCACCCGTGATGCCCTGGAGCAGGACGGCTACCACACCATGACCTACCGCATTCGCCATCGCGACGGCCATTACTTGTGGTTCGAGACCGCGTGCCGTGCCATTCGCGAGACCTACACCGGGGCGGTGGTTGAAGTGGTCAGCGTGTCCCGGGACATCACCGCCCGGGTCCAGGCCGAAGAAAACAAGCGCAGGCTGGCGGAGGTGGTAGAGGCCAACACCGACCCGGTGCTGTTCATCCAGCCCGATGGCGCGGTGACCTACCTCAACCCGGCGGCGCGCCGCACCCTCGGCCTGGATGCGCAACAGAGCCTGCCGACGCTGGATGCCTTTCTCAGCCCCGAGGTGCTGGCCAGCCTGGAACAGGAGGGGTGGGATTATGCCGAGCGTAGCGGTCGCTGGAGCATCGAGGCGCGCCTGCAACCGCCGGCCGGTGGTGCTTCGGTGCCGGTGTCGCTGATGCTTCTGGCCCATCGAGCGGCCAGTGGCGAGCGTTTCTATTCGCTGGTGGCCCACGATCAGTCCGAACGCGAGTTGCGTGAAGCCCAGCAGCGTCATCATCAGGACGAACTGGCCCACACGGCACGCCTGGTGACCCTCGGTGAGCTGGCCTCGGGCATTGCCCATGAGATGAATCAGCCACTGGCGGCGGTGGTCAATTACGCTAACGCCAGCCAACGCTATTTGCAGGCCCTGGGCAGTCAATCCGAGGCCGCCGAGAAGGTGGCCCAAGGGCTGGAGCGGATCGCCGTGCACGCCAATCACGCGTCGGAGGTGATCAAGCGTCTGCGCGCCTTCCTGCGTAAAGGCCGCCGCCGCATGGAGGCCTTGGACCTCGGTGACGTGGCCCGGGCAACCACGCGCCTGTGCCTCTGGGAAGCAAGCAGTTGCCAGGTGGAGATCGTGGAGCGGTTGCCGGATAATCCGCCGCTGGTTTACGCCGACCGGGTGCTGCTGGAGCAGGTGCTGCTCAACCTGTTGCGCAACGCCATCGAGGCCAATCGCGAAGCCCATCCTGGCCAACCGTCGCAGATTGTCCTGGCGGTCGAACCGGGGAACAACGGTGGGGTGCAGGTCAGCGTCAGCGACCAGGGGCACGGCGTGCCGATGGCGCAACTGGAGCAGATTTTCACCCCGTTCTATTCCAGCAAGGTCAACGGCCTGGGGTTGGGGCTGTCCATGAGTCGCAGCATCATCGAAGGTTTTGGTGGCGAGTTGCAGGCTCGGCCCTTGGCCGTGGGCTTGCAGATGCGCTGCAACTTGCCGGCACCGGCCCTGGCCGGCTTGGCCCGACAACACGAGGAGTAAGGCAATGGTGGGTGTGGCGGAACAGGTGGTGTATGTGGTCGACGATGACCAAGGCATGCTCGACTCGACGGTCTGGCTGCTGGAGTCCGTGGGCCTCAAGGCCCTCTCGTTCACCAGTGGCCGGGAGTTTCTCGAGGCTTGCGACAACCGGCTCAATGGCTGCGTGCTGCTGGATGTGCGCATGCCAGGCATGGGGGGGCTCAACGTGCAGGAAGAGATGCGCAACCGCGGGCTGCGTCTGCCGGTGATCTTCGTCAGTGGGCATGCCGATGTGCCGATTGTGGTGCGGGCGTTCAAGGCTGGAGCCCATGATTTCATCGAAAAGCCTTACAACGAACAACTGCTGCTCGACAGTGTGCAACAGGCCTTGAGCCTGGCCGACGACAGCCAGACCGCCAGCGCCGGCCAGGCGCGGGTGCAGGCGCGGCTACAGAGCCTGACCCCGAGGGAAAATGACGTGTTGCTGCCTCTGGTCAGGGGTTATACCAACCGGGAAATCGCCGAGCAGCTTGGGGTCAACGTCAGGACCATCGACCTCTATCGTTCCCGGGTCATGAAACGCATGGGCGCCGAGAGCCTGCCGGAGCTGGTGGGCATGGCGATTGTCGCGGGCCTGGTAGATCCATTGCAGTTGCGCTGAGGGTTTGGCTCAGGCCGCAGTGACTCGCAATGTCGGTTCGGAGCCGACCTTGGGCGCCAACACCCGTTCTATGGCACCCGTGAGCAGGTTCTCCAGCAATTCATCGTGCTCGTGCTGCTCCAGGGACTGGTGCGCCAGCCAACTGGGCGCGCTGTTGAGCAAGGTGGCAATGGCGTGGCCGGCTGCGGCTATTACGCTGGAGGGGAGGCGCCGGGGAGCGCCCAGCATCAGCAACAGCCGCTGTTCGTATTGCTGGCGCAGATGCTCCACTCGCTGTTGCTGATCGACGTTGAGGCACCCGCTGTCGCGCTCCACCAGGCGAAAATGCCAGGGCATCTCTCGGTGCAGCTTGAGGTGGGCGCGGATCAACCGTTGCAGGTTGCCGCGCTTGTCCCGGGGCAGCTGTTCAATGCGCCCGAGCGTGGCCAGCAATTCTTCGAAAAACTCCTCGATCAGGTCGGCCAGCAGGTGCTGCTTGCTTGGGTAATGGTGATACAGCGAGCCGGGCGTCAGCCCCAGGTGGGTCGCCAGCTCGCGCATGCCGACCTGGCCGAAGCCCTTGCTGGCGAACAGCTCAAGGGCTTTGTCCCGGCTCTCGGCGAAGCGCGAGCAACGCTCAGCCATAGGCATGGAAACCCCGCCCGGACTTGCGCCCCAGGTAGCCAGCGGCGACCATTTCCTTGAGCAATGACGCAGGGCGATATTTGCTGTCGTTGAAACCTTCGTAGAACGCCTCCAGGATCGCCAGCAAGGTGTCCAGGCCGATCAGGTCGGCCAGGGCCAGCGGCCCGATGGGTTGGTTGCAGCCCAGGCGCATGCCCGCGTCGATATCTTCGGCGCTGGCCAGGCCTTCCTGGAAGACCAGGATGGCTTCGTTGATCATCGGCACCAGGATCCGGTTGACCACGAAGCCCGGGCGGTTGCCGGCGGTGATCGCGGTCTTGCCCAGCCGTCGGGCCATTTCCAGGGCCAGGGCGTGGGTCGCGTCATGGGTCTGCAGGCCACGAATCACCTCGATCAAGCCCATCACCGGCACCGGGTTGAAGAAGTGCAGGCCGATAAAGCGCTCTGGATGACTGACGCCGGCGGCCAGTTGTGTGATCGAGAGGGAGGAGGTGTTGGAGGCGATCACGCAGTCGTTGTCGACCTCAGTGGCAACCTGTTGCAGCAGTCGCAGTTTCAGCTCAAGGTTCTCGGTGGCGGCCTCGATCACCAGTTGGGCACCGGCCAGGCTGGCGTAATCGGTGCTGGTGCGGATCTTGTCCAGGGCGAGTTGTTTCTGCGCTTCGCTCAGGGTCTGCTTGGCGATTTGTCGATCGAGGTTCTTGGCGACGGTGACCAGGGCTTTTTCCAGGGCAGTGGAGGAGATGTCCAGCAAGGTCACTTCGAAACCGGCCAGGGCGCAGACCTGTGCAATGCCGTTGCCCATGGTGCCGGCGCCGATCACGCCGATAGTGTGCAGATGCATGTGGATTGCTTTCCTTATCAAGTGCGCTCCAGCGTGCGGCCACTGGCCTGCCCCTGGGCGCGGTCTGCTGGAGGGGCTCGACAGATGCTGCGCCGTGCCCCCTTAATGCCGCCAGTCTAGAGGTCGCCGTTGGGTGGGCCTATGCCAAAACTGTTCAGCGATGCTGGCGTTTTTTGCCATTGAGGAAGTGGGAGAAACTGGGTTTATGCGGGAAAAGGATTCGGTCGCGGTCTACTTCGTGCACACCATGATCCATGCGCTGCGGGACCAGCCCCAACGGCTGGCGGCGATATTGGCCGAGGCTGGTATCGACCCGGCGTTGCTGGGGCAGCCTGAGGCCCGCGTTCCAGCGAGCGCCTTTGCCGCTTTGTGGCTGATCCAGATTCGCGAACTACAGGATGAGTTCTTCCAGTTGGACTCCCACGGCATGCCGGTCGGCAGTTTTGCCCTGATTTGCCGGGGACTGATTCAAGAGCCCGACCTGGGCAAGGCTTTGCGTCAGTGCCTGGGCAACTTCGGTTTATTCCTGCGGGATTTTCGCGGCAGCCTCAGCGTGCGTGGCAAGCGGGCGGTGATCAGTCTGCAGACGTACTCGGCGGATCCGGATGCCTGCCGTTTTGGTGAAGAAACGTTCCTTGTGCTGATGATCAGCTTGCTGTGCTGGCTGGGCGGGCGGCGTATTCCTATCGATCGCGCGGACTTTCGTCAGTCGCGCCTGTCCCTCAGTGACGACGCGTTGCTCTGGGGGCCCAACCTGAGTTTTGGCACCGAGCACACGGAAATCGAATTTGCCAGTCGCTACCTGCGCTTGCCAGTCGTCCAGGACCTGGCCTCCCTCAAGGTATTCCTGCGCAGTGCGCCCCAGTGGCTGGTGATCCGTTTTCGCAACCAGCATGGCCTGGCAACCCGCCTTCATCAATGCCTGCGCCGCAGTCATTACAGCCAGTGGCCCACTCTGGAAGCCTTTGCCAGCGAACTGCGGGTGAGCCCCAGCACCTTGCGTCGACGTTTGGAGCGCGAGGGTTGTTCGTTCCAGGAAATCAAGGACGAGGTCCGCCGTGGGCTGGCCGTCGAGTTGCTGCGCCAGACCGACCGCAGCATCAGTGACATTGCCGAGCAGACCGGCTTTCAGGAACCCAGCGCCTTCCATCGTGCCTTCAAGAAATGGACCGGCGAAAGCCCCGGTCGCTACCGTGCACGCTTCCAGTCTGCTGGGTAGCAGTTCATGTCGACCTGGCGGAGGCTTTACTTGGCCGCCCTTGGAAAACCATGCCGGCTGGCAGCCCCAATCACTGTTAACGTGACAAGCAGAAGAACGATCAGGGCAGGGGCAAACGCAGTGACACCCAGGTGGTCCAGTAGCACGCCTCCGACAATTCCTCCACTGGCAATGGCCACGTTCCAGGCCGTGACCAACATGGACTGGGCGACATCCGCTGCATCTGCGGCCGTGTTGGCAATGGCCGTCTGGAATAACGTCCCTGCACCTCCGAAGGCGACTCCCCAGGCGCCCATCGCGATATAGACCGCAACCAGACTATCGCTCATTAACCACAGAGTCAGCACCACTAACAGTACAGGACGCACGCCCGCCAGCGTGAAAACGTGACTCAAGGAAAAGCGTTTATTAGCTGCTTGCCCAGGAAAGTCAGGCACCCTCAGGCGCACCCAGACCATCAAGGCGATTGCGAACAGGCTCATGATCGCGAAGCTCATGCGCCAACCGATCAGGTTGCCGAGCAGGGTGCCGGCGGGTACGCCCAGGGATAACGCCAGCGGCGCGCCAACCATGGCAATCGCGATGGCTCGACCTTTTTGGCGTTCCGGCACCATGCGAGCGGCATAGCCTGCCAACAATGCCCAAAGCAATCCGGCTGAAACGCCGCCCAACAAGCGGGCGATGATCGTCAAGCTGTAGCTGGTCGAGAGTGTCGTGACCATGTTGGCAACGGCGAAGCCGGCGATCGCGAACAGCAAAAGCGACCGTCGCCGCCGTACGCCTTGCGTGGCTGCCGTCCACCTTCCGCATGCTATGGCCTTCCAGCAAACATCTAGCGCCGAAGTTGCGGGTGTTCATTGATTTCATCAACGCTGAGTTGTTCAAGCGCTGAGGTTGATTCCTGGCTGGATCAATCGTTCGGTATCTCGCTTGCTAAGGCGCTGTCTTGGCGCCAGTGGAGACCAAACTACCGTAATCTTCCTCGCCTACGCTGCGCGCCTCGGTAGGTAGCCACAAACGCTCGCTGCGGCATTTGAATTTCACGCCCTTGCGTGGCGTCATGCCCCTGGCTGTCTCCATGCATATTGCCTTGGAGGCGTAAGTCGGCCCTGGCCTTCGTTCCTCAACACAGCCTTCGATGCCACTGCAAATGGCCATAACCATAAAGTAAACAGTCATCATCCTGGTGCTGCTCCCCTCGAGCGATGCGATTAGTACATCCTGCGTGGGCCCTGGTTGGGGGTACTTCAACGCGCAGTGGTCGAGCGAATGATGAGCCTGAGTTCTGAGCTCCAGCAATGGCATATTGATGCCGATCGTCGGAAAAATGTCACTTTCTCAGGGTTTTTTTATTTCGGCGAAATCGGCGCCATTATGTTGGCGTTTTTATGGTGGCGAACTGGTTTTTACCTATGAGAATGACCGCTGTGGCGACGTGCAGGATGGTGCGTCATCGCATGCTTGCAACCGCTGGATCATGGGCGCCATTTGCCGATAGATCACGCCATGACATGGGCTTCTGACCGGGCATCTGAAGGGATTGCCCGGGCTGCATTCAGCGCACGCGTTTGCGGCTCTGCTGCGCCAGATCCAGCGCCTTGTGCATGTCCAGCCGCGCCGAACGGCCCACGTCCTTGTCGTTGAGCTGATAGCGGCGTTCCGACGGCAGGATCGGTGCGGTGAGATCCTGCGCATCGGTCTGTTCGAAGTCGTGATTGTCGCCGATGGTCATCGCGCTGCGGCGCAGCAGCATGCGCAATTGCTCGGGCTGAAGTTGCGGATTGATGGACAGCATCGCTGCGAGCAGGCCCGCAACCATGGGCGTGGCGTAGGACGTGCCGCAATGCACTGCACCGACCTGGTCGGCGTTGGTCGTCGAGGCGTGAGCGCAGGCAGCGGCGGTGATGTCAACGCGCATGTCGATGTTCGAGGAGCTGCGCTTGACCGCGTAGGCCGGGTCGTCGATGGCGATGTCGGCGCGCTCGCTGCGTTGGTGCCCGCCGACCACCAGCAACTGCTCGGTGATGAAGGAGGAGGGCAGGCGGTATTCGTCGCTGCCCGAGAACGAAGACCCATTGCCGGCGGAATTCACCACCACCACATCGGGATGTTCCTTGCGCAGCCAGAGGAAGAACTCCTCTAGCAGCTCTTCGTAACCGCCCATCGCGATGCCCGAGCGCAGCAGGGAGTCCACGTCATCGCCCTTGACGTTTTTCGTGCCGACACGGTGGATACCCCAGCTCCAGTTGAGTACGCGTACGCCGTCCTCCACGAGGTTGACCGACGCGGCGATGTTGGCCGTGATACCGGCATCGGAATTACGTTCGACGATGATCTCGAAGCCACCGCTCGCCTTGTCCAGGCCACGGAGAAAACCGGTGTTGCCACCGTTGTTCCAGCTTGCGGCGAGGATACCGGCGACGGTCGTGCCGTGGTTGTCCGGCGTGCGCGCATCACGTGCGTAGACGCAGGTGCGCGGCACCGAGCAGGCCCCGAGGTAATCCGCGAAATCCACTGTGTCGAAATCCACATCACGCTCGATGAGGCCGATGCGCACAGGGTGCGGTTGGATGGGCGGCTGTCGCCCAGGGATGCGCCGCTGGTAGTAGTTCACCGCGTCGAGAAAGCGGTTCGCGGCCCATTCGTCGGAGTCCTGGGCCGGTTTCTTCGAGGCTTCATGGGGCGCGGTGGCGTGCTCGTTCTCTTCTGCCGCGGATTCCTCGACCACCACGGCATCCACGCTGGTCTCGCTGCCCAGGCGAAGCACCAGCGCATCGCGCTGCTCCAAGTCCCTGGCCGGCAGGCGCAGCTGGTACACGTTCAGGGGCGCGATGCTGCCGACGACCTTCGCGCCGTACTTGCGGGCCAGGCGCTCAGCTTCCTGGCGACCATCATGACTTTCCTCGATCAACAGGCTGACCAGATCGACGTAGGTAGTCAGGCCGTCCATGTTCTTCGCCACTTCGTCCGGCCCGGCGGCCAGTACGTGACTGTTGCGCAGGGTCAGCCAAACAGCATTGCTAGTGCGTGAACCGTCCTCTAGCCAGAGAGGGCCACTCTGGTAAGCGGCGCTGTCCAGACGCAACCTGAGGTTTTCGCCTTCGCGCTGGAGAGTGTCCGCGGGTATCGCCTTTGCACCCAGTTTCAGTTGCGGCGTTCCAGCACTCAGCCCGCGCACTGTCAGGCACCAGTCCTGGTGCCGGCTTTCCAGCAGGTCACCGCAGCGGTTCAGGGTTTCCAGGCGTAGCGGCTCTTGCGTAGCCGCCGCAGGGTTGGCAACCAGTGTGAACAGTGTAGCGAGGGCAGCGGATCGTAAGGGCATGGGCGAGGTTTTTCTGCCGAGAGTCCTTCATTCCGACTGCCACATTGCTCGCTTCGTTCAGAGGGATGATCATCGCAGGCTGTCGGCGAAGCCTGGCAGGGCGGCTCGCTCCCGAAAGATTGCACGATGGACGTTAGCTTGATTGGTGAACGTCCTTTTCAGCGGGTGCAAGTTCGGGAAACTCAACCTGCAGCGCCTTGTTGCCTCCGGCAATGAGCTTCGTCACAGCCTGGGTGATGTTGACACGCACCATCCCGGTCGAGATGGAATACATGGCCCAGGCTTGTTCAGGCGTGCAATGGATGATCTGTTCCTCGATCTCCTTGTAGGCTTTGTATTCGTCCGACTCCACGTAGCAGTTGTAATCACCTTGGCGCATGATTTTATCCTTCCCTAGAACCTCTGCGACAGCCCTCGAATCAGGGCTGTCCTTGTTCTCCATGTGATTTCCATTGCTCCAGCTAACCCCGTGCCAGGGTCGAAGAGGTCCTCCCAGCTGAATTAAGGATTGGCCGAGAGAAACAAAGGTGACAACCCTTCAGGTCAAGTACCACTCTTCACTTTGGTCCAGATCCGGGTACGGATACGCTCCAGTTTCAATGGCAATGGTTCAAGAGGAACAAGTGTCGCGACAGTCTTTTTGTCTGGATAGATCCAAGGGTTATCGCGCAGCGTTTGTTCGACAAACTCAGTGGCATCTTTATTGGCGTTAGGGTACAGCGTGTGATTTGAAGTCTTGGCAATGATGTCGGGTCGCAACATGTAATTAATAAACGCCATGCCTTCTTTCGGGTGGGGAGCGTCTTTCAATAAAACCAGATTTTCCGACCAGACCAGCGCGCCCTCGCGAGGAAGGCTGTAGGCGATTTTGCGTCCAGTGTTGGCCTTGTCGTTTATGGCCTGCGCCGCAAGAGCACCATTGGCCCAGCCGACCACTGCACAAATGTTGCCATCGGCCAGGTCAGCGTCGATTCGGGATGAATCGAAATAGACGACGTAGGGACGGATTTTCAGCAGCAGGGCTTGCGCTTTCTGGTAGTCATCCGGGTTCTTGCTGTTGCTGGGGAGCCCCAGGTAATGCAAGGCAATCGAAATGATCTCGCTGGGAGAATCAAGCATGGCCACGCCACACGACTTGAGTTTGCTGATGTTCTCTTCTTTGAAGATTAAATCCCAGCTATCGACCGGCGCATTATCGCCTAATGCCGCTTTGACTTTATCCACGTCATAGCCAATGCCGGTGGTGCCCCATAAATAGGGGACAGCGTAGCGATTACCAGGATCATTGACCGCAAGCTGGGACAAGATGGCAGGATCGATGTGTGACAAGTTGCTCAGTTGCTTGCGATCCAGAGGCTGAAGCACGCCGGCCTGGATCAGGCTTGGCAACACATTGGAGGTGGCCACAACCACGTCATACCCCGTGCGCCCAGCCATCACTTTACTTTGCATGATTTCGGCGCTGTCGAACGCATCCATGTGGAAGCGGGTGCCGGTTTCCTGCTCAAACTCCTTCGGCGTCTGTGGTGCGATAAACCCAAACCAGTTATACAGATACACCCCAGACTCTACAGCCCCTGCGGATGTGTTAATCCCGATACAAAGAAGAGAGGCTGAAAAAAAGCTGCGCAGACGTGACTTGTTCATACAACTATCCTTGTCAAGACGCTAGCCCTCATGGCCAGCGTAATCCCGGGAAGTGAATATACCGGGCATTGACGAATAGTAAATACCTACGAATACTTATCCGCGCCCAACGAATCCCTAACCCTAAAGGGGTAGAAAATGCCACTCGACCTTCATAGCCTGGCTTGGCACCGATCGATTGGAAAGCTGATCATGCGCTTGAATCGTCCAGAATTCTGGAGTTCGCTGGTTCGTGTGTTAAACGAGTATGTGCAGATCGATAACTGGGTTGTGTTGATCTTCAGTAATCAGCAAGTGCAAGTGGTGAGCCTTCCAGAAGTAGCAGATACAGAGGAGGTCGATGCGTTTATCCATCGCTATGTGAAGGAGCTTTATATGTTGGATCCGTTCTATATAGCGGATCGGGAAAATCCACAGAGTGGCTTTTTTCATATGCTGGATGTCGCGCCAGAGCACTTTCTTGAAACAGAGTATTATCACCAGTATTTTGAGCAGTATATTTCTGTGGATGAGGCGCAGTACAACGTTCGGCTCGATGCTGAAAGAACGTTGTGCGTGTCCTTTGGCAGTAATGTCCGGTTTAATCAAGAACAGATAACGATGCTTGATATTATCAAGCCCTGGGTGACTGCGCTGATGCACCAGCGCATGTGTTTTGAGGTTGATGTAGCAAAGGATGTTAGTGAGCCAGCGCCATGGCCGGAAACAATTGCCTCGCTGGGCACGCTAATAACCGCGCGCGAAAAGGATGTGCTCAAGTTGTTGCTGAGTGGCTTCTCTAATAAAGAGATTGCCGGAAAGCTTTCCTTGTCTGCGGAAACGATAAAAGTTCATCGGCGCAATATCTACACCAAGTTGAACATCAAGTCACAATCTGAGCTGTTTACTCGGTTTTTTACGCCGAAGCAGGATGTTTTCCCTGTCAGTTGAAGCGGCGTTCGAGCCTGGACATGATCTTCGCCTTTGCACAGTGTTCGTAGACATCCCACCGGCCACTTAACGCTGCCAGTGATCATCCCTGTCTGAACGATGAATTGCTACCCTGCGAGCCCTGTTCAAGTGCTCATCCAAAGAGTAGGGTCCGCCTCCACGCGCGACGATGTAGAGGGCGAGAAATCCCATCAGCACTGGGAACTCGATACCCCGATCTATCCAGGGCCAGGTCGGGCCGAGGGCATAGCTGATTGCAACCATTTCAAGGGCGATAGGCAATGCGACCAGCCTTGTGCCAAGCCCTATTGCCAACATGATCGCGCCAGCCGTCTCCAAGAGCATGACTAGAAAGGCGAGCTGAGCAGCAAAGGGTAATCCCATCACGTTCTGGATCAGGTTGATCGACCCGGCCATTGGGTCAGCCATCGAACCGTGGGAGGTGCGCAGAGCCTTCGGCAATCCGTGGGTAAAAAGCACGACAGCAAAGACGATTCGCAGCAAGGCGTACAGGTAAGGTTCGAATCTGGCGGCTTGTGCATTTGTAGAGGTCACTATGGAGCGCGGTGACGATGCGTTTTCCGTTGTCATGGCAGGTCCTTGGTTGTCAGCGTGCGCCCAGGTCGACAATCGCCAGGGCGTGCACCTCAGGCTTGCGTAGGCGTTATTGCCCTTTGGCCGGCAATCCCATCTTCTCAAGCGTCAGGGTCTCGTCGGCGCGGCCCCAGCCGCCGTCTGCCACTTCTTCGACAAGGACCATGGTGAACGGACGAACCTGCTCGCCGAAGTACTCGACAAACATCTGCGTGGTGCGATGGATGATCTCCTCTTTGCGAGCGTGGTCCAGGATCCCTTCGGGAAATTTGTAGTTTGCAAATGGCATGGGTTGACTCCGTTGGTTGAGAAACAAGGTTGGGAGAGCGGGGGCAGGGGCGTCTGGCGGATCTGCCAGCGAAGACAGCACGATGCTCCTGGAACGCATTCTTCTTGTTCAGGCCTACGGGATAAATCCTGTGAAGTTGCCATGTAAATTCAATGGCAACGAACAATCGACAGCATGGATCGTTCCACTTGCTTGGGCCAACTCGGACGACTAGGCTCATTGACACTATCCGGAGTGTCGCAGGGAGGCGTGACCATGAGCCCGAAAAGAGTGAGGAAGCAGTATTATTTGAACCCATTTGGAAAGGGCGATAAGGCGCTTCAGACATCCCGAAGCAAGTACAAACTAAAAGAGGAAGTTAATGCGGTGGTGATAGAACGCCTTACTCCGGGCTGCCTGAAGTCGGTTGAAGGGTATGCAACGCTAATCATTGATGGTCATGGTTTTCGTGAGGACAACTTTCAGAATATCATCAGCTCCGCTGAGTCTGGCGGGGATAATTTGTCAGATGGGGCATTGGCCGAACTTGTGGCCAAGACTTGGGAGTTACCGCAAAGCCACCGCAAAATTCGTATGCTCGCCTGCTGGGGGTTCGGCTTTGCTCGACTATTTGCCATGCAGTTAGGCACGAGAGGTTATGACTCGATTTGTGTGGCGGGATATTTGGGCAAGACGAGTCCCGGTAGTTGGGAGCCCGCTACTGGCAGAGGAAGGACCGAAGTTGATATGGATAATGGGGAGGGTGGACAGTACGGAAAAGATCGCCTGGTTTGGTTCGACTCACAAGGAAATCAATGCGAGAAGCCAGATGTGGGCTATGGAGGAACCCAATTGTACTCAAATGCGCAAGACGGTAGGTGGGATGATTGAACGTTGGCAAGCGTATGAGTTCCTGAGTGCTTGGGAGGGGTCAAACAAGTCGAACTGGACGGGCGGGAACTACATTCCGAACAGGGTGATTCCATGCGATAGGCGAGAGTAGGAACACGGCGACAAGGAAAGCTACCTGGGACAGGTAGAACGGTTCGAGCCACTGTTGCTTCAACGCCACGTAAAAAGTGTTATGAGTTACGTCAACCAAAATGATCGTGACCGTAAACCCGATCCCAGTTCTTGGCTTGGTGAAAAGTAGCAATGCCGCAAGTGGATCAAGAAATGTCAGTGCCCCCCAGAAAATACGGCTGGCCAAGTAAGCGTCTGGTCCGTATCCATAGTCCCAGAGCAATCCATGGGAAATGTCTGCGTGGATGTGATTTACGGTTGCTATGCACAGGCAACACGCGAACATAATTCTGATGGCCAATGACAATTCTGGCATAGCGTTATCTACCTTGGTGATCTCTACACCCTGCATGGCAATGGGATCGACAGGGAGTCAAAGGTGGCCTCGAATACTCAAGGCCGTTTTTCAGGCTGGCATGTCGGCGGCTATCTGGGAATGGGCGGGAAGCAGATCCATGATCTCGCAGAAGAGAGGGCGCTGCTTCCAGTCATTGCGATCGCCGATCACGTATAGGCGGCGCTTGGCCCGGGTGGCGGCCACGTTGAGGAGATTGGGTCGGGACACTGCCCAATTGCGCGCGCCAGGGTTTTCGCTGTTGCCACCTAAGATGAGGATGATCACTGCGGCTTCCTTGCCTTGCATGGTGTGGATGGTGCCGCGCACGATCTTGTCGGGGAGACGAACCTTGAGCTGGTTGCGTACATCCTGAAAGGGTGTGATGACGGCGATGCTGTCCATCGGCACTCCGTCGGCTTCGAGCACGGTCAGTAGGCGTTCAAGGGCGAGGCCTTCGTTGTCGACCCAGTTGCCGGAGGAGCGACCACTTGCGTGAACCCAGCCGGTGAGCAGACGGGCTGGAGTTTCCTTCGCGGGTGATGGAGCAATGGTGCCGTAGACCATGGCACCGTCATAGGCGATGCGGTTGGCCAGGTCGAACATCGGTTTATCGCAGCGCCGGTGCACCACAAGGGGGAGGCCGACCCAGCATTTCTGGCCTTGGGGGCCGGCCATGCGGCCCCAAGGGGTGGCGCGGTCGGCAAGGGTCTGGGCGGATTGGCGGTTGGGCAGCCAGTGGGCATCGACCTGATAGTGGGTGCGCATGTGTTCAAGCACGGCGTCGGAGACAGTGACGATGGGCTCCAACTGCAGCGGATCACCAACCAGCACGGCGCGGCGTGCGCGCCACAGGGCGCCGACTGCGGCCTGCGGGGTGGCCTGGCCGGCTTCGTCCACCAGCAGCCAGCCGATCTCGCCGCAGCCCAGACTACCGAAGGAACGAGCGAATGAGGCGAAGGTGCTGCTGAGCACCGGTACTATCATGAACAGCGAGGCCCAGGCCGAGCGCACTGCGGCCTGGGACACGCCCTGATAACGGCTGCCAGTCAGCAGGCTGGTAATGAAGGCCAGGTTATTGCCCAGGCGCGAGGCTTCGATCTGGAAGAAAGTGCGGTGTAGCTTCAGCGCCTCAATGAACACCTTGGCCCGGGCCTGACGCCACCCTTCGAGGAGCCAGGGTTCGAGCAATTCTATCTCGCTGCCTCTGCCGAGCTGGCCTTGCGCGAGCCAGGCCAGCAAGTGCTCGGCTCGGCCTGACTGGGCAATGCGGCGGGCCCTGTCGATCTGCAAGGTGGCGTGGCCTATGGCTTCGTTGATCTCTTGTTCGTCCGTGGCCAATTGCCGATTGAGTCCGCTGAGCTGGGCAATGAGTCGTTGCAGTTGGCGTTGGGCACTGTCGAAGGCCTCTTTGGCCAGGGTATGGGCGCTGTCGAGCAAGCGTTGCCGGGCGGCCCAGGCGCGATGAGCGCCCCACAGGCTGAGCAGGTTGGCGAGCAGCCGGGGTTTTTGGGCGAGGTGTGCGTCGAGGGTCTGGAGTTTGAGTTGCAATTGCTCGCGGGCGGACGTGAGCCGTGTTTCCAGCGTAGCTTGATCGTCATTGAGGCTGAGGCGTTGGGTCAGGCGGACCTGACGCTCCTCTTCCTTCTGTCTGATCCGCGCCTTCGCGCTGAGCACACCCTGGATTCGTTCGAGGATGTCGCTGAGTTGAGCGCGCAGCGCCTGTTCGGCATCCTTGGCAGCCAGGTACTGCCCAACAGCGGCACGCCAGAGGACGGCTTTTTCGGCGGGCGTGAGTAGCTTCATCTGCTGGGCCTGCTCGCTCAGCCACTCACGCATGCCCTTGGGCGCTGGCTCGTTGTCCGCTTTCGGGGCATAGAGCATGGGCTCGCCAGTGTACAGGTCTTCGTCCTGTGCTTGGCTGTCGAGCGTATTCAGGTCCAGAGGCGTGGGCTCATCCTCCGGCTTTGCCGCTTTAGGTGGACATTTACCATAGAAGAAACGTTCGACGAACCGGGTGCGTTTGGATTTGCTGCCCAGCGCCGCAGAGATCAGGCCCCAGGCTGGTTTGCCGCTGGTAAGCTCGCCCAGCTCGCTGAAGTACTCGGCATCGGGCAGCCAGGACGGGTCGATTTTGTCGCGCTGGGGCAACTCGAGGGTGACGTTCTCGACGGCACCATTGTTGGAGGAGGCCACCACCATCTCGAAGCCGAACAGGCGCGGGTCGAGCGGGTAGGCGTAGCGCTCGCGTCCGCCGTCGTTGGCGGACTCGCGACCATTCTGAACGAAAGCCTCCGAGGCCTTGCTCAGTGATGCCAACACATCGGCCCGCTGGGTCACCACGGCGGCAATCAGGTCGCGCAGCAGGGTGGTTTTCCCGGTGCCTGGCGGGCCGTTGACGCCCATCACGCCCGTGTCGTTGGCCAGGGTCTGCAGCAGACTGTTGACCGCCAATTGCTGAGAATGCACCAGGCCCAGGTGCCGTTCGGCAGGCCAGCAGCCGGCGGCGTAGCGCGAGGGGGCGAGGCGATCAATCAGCGCCAGGTCCGCGCCGGGTTGGTCGAGGTGCAGCCGCTGGCTGGAGTCGTGCAGGCTCAGGTAGCGGGCCAACGGTTCGCTGGTCTCGCCATGGGCCAGGGCATCGGCCACGTCGGCCAGGTCGCTGAGCAGGAAACTGTTGAGCGGATCGTCTTCCTGTTCGGGCTTGTCCGGGTTGATCGGTGCCGAACGGAAGCGGTGCATGCGCGGCTTGTCGCCGAACAACGCATCGAGCCCCAGTGTCTGGCGGATAAAGTCGGTCATGCCTGCCAGGTCGGCAGCCAAGACCATGCCGGAGAGCTGGCTGTTGGCCTGTTCGCGAAGGAACTCCTGGGTTTCGTCGAAGCCGCGGGTCCAATCTTTGCGGTGGAGGGCGCAGCCGACAAACCACGCTTCGCTGGACAGTACCAGGCTGTCGGCCACCATCATGCCCTGATCGTTGAACTTTAGCGCGAACAGGGCCGACTGCCGACGTTGCGGCTCCTTGTAGCCTTGGTCCGCGCCATAGAGCGCCTCCAACTGGCGGGAGACCTCCAGATTGTCGTAGAGGTGTGCGTAGAGCGTGTGGCTCCATGCGAGCTTGTTCGGCAGACGCTGCCGGCCAAGGGCGTTGGATGGCATCCACGGCAGGATCTGGGCCGAGGCGGGAATGTCTTGAATGTAGGGCTGGTAGTCGCTGTCGCGCTTTTTCAGCTTGGGGACGGCCTGGGGTTGCAAAAGCTCGACGGCGTGCCAGTAGCGCACAATGTTTTGTGGATTCATTTTCGTCCTTGAAAGTGCTTGGGCTTGAGTTCCTGACGGGGAAGGATATCAGGGCTGGTGCTTCAAGGCGCGGCTGGCGCGGGCGATGCTGGCCGTGGACATGTACAAAATCCGTCGCAGGCCAGGCTGGGATAGGCGCTCGCCTGACACCCTACAAGAGATCGCGTAGCAGGCAAACATTGACGTGCTTGCGCTTTATTTAGATAGATAATATGTTAACTAAATAATAACGTACGTCTTGACCTCTTCGAGGTGCATCCATGGGGCCTACCTTTTTCTCCGACAATGCTGCGGCGTTCGAACACTGGAGCGCCTCGTTGCGATCTGCCTGTGGGCGCCTCGCCACAAGACCCTCGCACCACCATGGTTTGTTCATTGGGGATGTTTGCAGGAGGGATTTCGGTGGGTTGGGCATCGCGCATGTCCGGACCAATGCTGGACACATTGCCCGCCTGCACGCCAGTGCCGATCACGGTGATGATCAATATTGCTTTCTGATTTTCCAACGAAGTGGTTGCCAACGTATCCAGCAGATGGGGCAAACGATTGAATTGACTCCCGGTGATCTGGCTTTGGTCGATTCGGCCAAGATTTTTGAAATCGAGCCAGACGGATTGATCGAGAATGTGTCCACTCATCTGCTGCGTAGCACGGTCGAAGAACAACTGAAGGGACGGGCTGTATTTGGTAAGTTGTCACGCAATTGCGTGTCCACGCGGCTGATTCGCACATTGATTCATTCTGTGAGTGATCCGCAATTTTGTGGGAGTGTCAGGTATCCCCAGGAAGATGGAGACGCAATGCAGTCCGCATTGCTGGCGCTTTTGGTGCCCGCGTTGACGGATCAAGCGCAACCACCTGTCATGGGGAGAAAGCTTGAACCGAGCGAGTTGTATCGGCTGGTGATCAAGTTGGTCGATGAACAATTGCAAGAGGCTTCGCTAAGCCCGTCCCATCTGGCACGCCAGTTAAACCTTTCCGTCAGACAGCTGTATCGATTGTTTGAAGAGCAGGGTGAAACGGTAAGCCGCTACATTCAGGGCCAACGCCTGGAGCGCGTTGCGCACGATCTTTGCGCTTACGAGCTCAGTCACGAGTCCATTACGCAGATCGCTTTCAAGTGGGGATTTTTCGACGCTGCTCATTTCAGTCGGGCGTTCAAGCGTCATTTCGGGGTGTCTCCTCGAGATTATCGAATGAATGCCTCGATGGCCGATCAATAAATGCCTCCATCTGGCAAGAAATGCCAAGCCACCTTGTCACGCTCAGTCAAGCGCCCTCGGCGGGCGCCCGCTCTAATCAACTCCAGCCAGTTCAAATTCCAAACCGCTGCTGATGGTGCGTGTGGTGGACTGCCAATAACAACAATAAGTATGAGATTGGAGCATCCTGATCATGAGAACGTTGCCCTTGCCGCTGCTATTGGGGCTGCCTTTGCTGGTGTCCAGTCTGTCCGGATTTGCTGATACACAGCCGTTGGCGGCGCGTGTCGATGGCGTGCGTATCGTTCAGGCAAACAATGAACCTGGCAACTGGATGTCACACGGACGTACCTATGACGAACAACGTTTCAGTCCACTGACCACGATCAATGACAGGAATGTGAAGCAGCTGGGCATGGCCTGGACGCAGAAGCTGGACATCGATCTGGGTACCGAAGCCACCCCGATCGTGGTTGATGGGGTGATGTACACCACGGGGGCGTTCAGCATTGTCTATGCGATTGATGCCGCGACCGGTAAGCGTCTATGGAAGTACGACCCGAAAGTTCCCCCTGAAAACCTCAGCCAGGGTTGCTGCGGGCCGGTCAACCGAGGCGTTGCCGTTTGGAATGGGAAAGTCTATGTCGCAAGTTTTGACGGTCGTCTGATTGCATTGGATGCGGCCACGGGCCAGCCGGTCTGGAGCGTCGACACCATTATTGATCGTAGCAAGAGTTACTCGATTACCGGCGCGCCGCGCATTGTCAAAGGCAAGGTCCTGATCGGTAACGGCGGTGCCGAGTTTGGCGTGCGTGGTTATGTCACCGCTTACGATGCCGAAACGGGCCAGCAAGACTGGCGCTTCTACACTGTGCCGGGCGATCCGAAACTGCCTCCTGAGAACCCTGCCATGGCGATGGCCCTCAAAAGCTGGAAAGGCGACGGTTGGGTCAAGTGGGGCGGTGGTGGCACCGTTTGGGATTCCATGGCCTACGATCCGGAGTTGGATTTGCTGTACATCGGCACTGGCAATGGCTCGCCCTGGAACTATAAATTTCGCACAGACGGCGAGGGTGACAACCTCTTCGTCTCCTCGATTGTCGCGCTGCGGCCAGACAGCGGCGAGTATGTCTGGCATTACCAGGTCACACCCAAGGATCAATGGGACTTCACAGCCACCCAGCATATGATCCTGGCCGACCTTGAAATCGATGGAACGCTGCGCAAGGTCCTGATGCAAGCACCGAAGAACGGCTTCTTTTACGTACTCGACCGTACCAATGGCAAGCTTCTCTCGGCCAAGAATTTTGTTCCGGTCAACTGGGCCAGTGGTATCGATCTACAGAGCGGTCGACCGATTTACACCGGCAAGGCCGATTATTCGACGGGTCCCAAGGTCGTACAGCCGAGCTTTCTGGGCGGACATAACTGGCATCCCATGTCGTTCAATCCCAAAACTGGTTACGTCTATATCCCGGCGCAGTTGACCCTGGCTGAGCTCAAGGCTGCTGAGCGGCCGCAGTTCTTCCCAAACAAGTCGGTGGTCAACTTTGGCCTGGATGTGCCCGACCTGCCTGAAGACCCAAAGCAGCTGAAACCGATCCGCGATGCGTGGTCCGGCGAATTGATCGCCTGGGATCCGGTCAAGCAGAAAGCAGCGTGGAAGCAAGCGTATATCAGCGCGGGAAATGGCGGCACGCTGAGTACCGCCGGAAACCTGGTTTTCCAAGGGACTGCTGATGGGCGAGTGGTTGCCTATAGCGCCGACAAAGGCAAGAAACTTTGGGAGCACAGGGCTAACTCCGGGGTGATGGCCGGGCCGGTCACTTACACCGTCAACGGGGAACAATACGTGGCTTTCTCCGTAGGTTGGGGTGGGATCATCCCGCGTTTGACCGCGCCTTTGACCAACAAGGGCAAGGTACTGGCAGAGTCGCGGGTCATCGCTTTCAAACTCGGGGCCAAGGTTGAGCTGCCACCGGCCAGGACAGCGCCGCCACTGCCGCAGACCGAACTGCAGCTCAAGGCCAGTCCGGAGCATCTGGTCCAGGCACGCTCCATGTTCAATGGCTTGTGTGCCGGCTGCCACGGACTCAACGCCATCGGCGGAGGCGAAGTTCCAGACCTGCGTTATTTGACCATGGACAAGCATGCGGCTTTCCCGGCGTTTCTCAGCGGTGCTCGAATGAGCGGTGGCATGCCGAGCTTTGCCGACATCCTCAAGCCTGACGATATGGAGCTCATCCGTCAGTACCTGGTCAAGCGTACCCACGATTTACAGGCCGAGCTCAAAGACTCCGCCCAACCCTGATCGACATTTAACGACGTCCGGTTGACGGCTCGCACGCGAGCCGTCCGGAAGCTGCTGCCAACAATAAAAATAATGAGGTCCAAGCCATGTCCAATTCCCCGATTCCCGTCGCTGGCTTCGCTATGTCCGGCTTGTGCAAAGTGGCTTCCCTAGCCACCGTCGCCGCACTGTCGTCAGCGGCACTGGCCGATGTAAAGCCTGACCCGGGCGACTATACCGCGTTACCCAAGGGCACCGATGTGGTCGTGCTGTACCAACAGAATCCGCGGGGTGACGAAGTTTATTCGGGCGGCCATAAAGTGGCCGATGACCTTGATTTGAGGATGAATGTGGGGGTACTGAGGCTGATCCATTTCACGGATTTTTTCGGCACCGGATACACCTGGGATCCGCAAATCGTGATCCCTTTCGGCTACCAGGAAGTGGGGTTGAGTGACAGCAAAACCTCTGGCCTGGGAGACATTACCTTCGGCGGTACGCTATGGACCATAGCCGACCTGGAACGTAATGAGCATCTGGGATGGTCGGTATTTTTTACCGCGCCTACCGGCAGTGACAAGGATGAAGGTTTTGCCTTGAGCAACAATCGTTGGGCGGTGGATTTCCAGGTGGGCTACATCAAGGGACTGACAGATAGGATTACCTGGGATGTGATCGCCGAAACCGAGTTCTACAGTGACCAGCGCAGCTCCGATTCGAAAAAAGATCCGCTGATTCAGTTACACAACCATTTGCGTTACAACTTCACCCCAGAGACTTACGCCGCGATTTCGTATCGGCACAATTGGGGGGCGAAGGAAACGCTCGACGGCACCACCCTGGCCACCAGCCATGACAACGGCACGGCAGGTTTCACGGTGGCGACCATGGTCAACAAGCGACTGCAACTGATGGGGCAGGTGATGCGCGATGTGACGGTGCGTGAGGGGGTGAAAATCGATAATTCGCTGCAGTTTCGACTGGCCTATTTCTACTGAGTTGTCAGCGGAAACAGGCCAGGGTGACGATCCTTTCAAAGAGCCAGACCTATTAAACCCTACAGAGGAACTCAATATGTGGACTAAACCAACCTATATCGATATGCGCATTGGTTTCGAAGTGACCATGTACTTTGCCAACCGCTGAAAGCTTTTGGACAGAGTCCAGGTCCAGGCTATCCGACGGTAGACGTCGGATAGCCACCTGGCCCACCTGCCAACGGCACGGTGGCGGGCCAGTTAGCACGCTTGCCCACGTCAGTGGGAATGACGCGGCTCACCACTGCGGGCGATCACTCGCAGATGCAACGTGGCCGGCTCCAGGCAGCCCCCGGTGGACAGCTGTCCCACCAATTGTCGATACAGCTCCTGCCAAGGCGTCTGCGAGGGCGGAATGTTCGGCGTCCATTCGAGTCGGCGCCGGGTCATCTCGGCCTCGTCGATCAGCAGGTTGACGGTGCGGGTGTTCAGGTCGACTTTCAGGCGATCGTTGGTTTTCAGCAATGCCAGGCCGCCACCCACGGCTGCTTCCGGGGACATGTTGAGGATCGATGGGCTTGCCGATGTGCCGCTCTGGCGACCGTCGCCGAGGCAGGGCAGGGAGTCGATGCCTTGTTTGATCAGTGCGGCCGGAGGGGCCATGTTCACCACTTCGGCGCTGCCAGGGTAGCCCACGGTGCCAACGCCGCGGATCACCAGGATGCAGCGCTCGTCGATGTCCAGCGCCGGATCGTCGATCCGGGCGTGGTAGTCCTCCGGTCCTTCGAACACGATGGCGCGGGCTTCGAAGCTATTCTCGGCGCCGGGCTCGGACAGGTAGGTCTTGCGGAATGCTTCGCCCACCACCGACATCTTCATGATCGCGCTGTCGAAGAAATTGCCGCTGAGCACGATGAACCCGGCACGGTGTTTGAGCGGGGTGTCGAAGGGGTAGATTACATCGGCGTTGCTGGTCAGGCTGCTGCGCACGATTTCGCCGATGGTCTTGCCGCTGACTGTGGCGCAGTCTTCATGCAGGCGTCCGGCCTTTTGCAGTTCATGCATGACCGCGGGCACGCCGCCGGCCCGATGGAAACCTTCACCCAGGTATTTGCCCGCCGGCATGCAATTGACCAGCAGCGGCACGTCCTCGCCGATCCGTTGCCAGTCATCCAGGCTCAGCTCGACGCCCATGTGCCGGGCAATGGCGATCAGGTGCGGCGGGCAATTGCTTGAAGCACCGAGGGCCGAGGCGACGGCGATGGCGTTCTCGAAGGCTTCGCGGGTCATGATCTGTGATGGGCGGACGTCTTGCAGCACCAGTTCGCAGATGCGCTTGCCGGTGGCATAGGCCATTTGCCCGCGTTCGCGATAGGGCGCTGGAATGCTCGCGCAACCGGGCAGCGACATGCCCAGGGCTTCGGCCAGGGCGTTCATCGACAAGGCGGTGCCCATGGTGTTGCAGTGGCCCACCGACGGCGATGCGGCGGTGGTCATTTCCATGAAGCCTTCGTAATCGATTTCCCCGGCGGCCATCAGGTTGCGCGCATGCCAGAGCACGGTGCCGGAGCCGATCAGCTCGCCCTTGTGGTGGCCGTCGAACATCGGCCCGCCGGACAGGACAATCGCCGGCAGATCGGTGGTGGCCGCCGCCATCAGGCAGGCCGGGGTGGTTTTGTCGCAACCGGTGGTCAGTACCACGCCGTCCAATGGATAACCGTGCAGAATCTCCACCAGCCCCAGGTAGGCCAGGTTACGGTCCAGTGCCGCGGTGGGCCGGCGCGATTGCTCGGCGATCGGATGCACCGGGAATTCCATGGGAATGCCGCCGGCATCACGGATACCGGCCTTGACCCGTTGCGCCAGTTCCAGGTGATGACGGTTGCAGGGCGTCAGGTCGCTGCCGGTCTGGGCGATGCCGATGATCGGGCGTCCCGATTGCAGCTCCTCGCGGGTCATCCCGTAGTTCATGTAGCGTTCGACATACAGGGCAGTCATGTCCGCATGGGCAGGGTCGTTGAACCATTGCTCGCTGCGCAGGCGGCGTTTTGGCGTGTCAGTCATGATTCATTTCTCTCTTGTAATTAGGCGAATCGGCAAACGGTTCAGCGGGTGAGCAGTCCTCGGGCGGCCAGGTTGCGCAGCAAGGCGCCGACGCCAAAGGTCCAGGGCGCGGCGGCAGAGCTGTGGGTCACCTGGTTATGCAGGCTGCCGAGCAACGGGCTGCTGATACTGACCCGGTCACCCAGTTTGTGGGTGAAACCGCTGCCGGCATGATCACGGTCTGCGGTGGGGGCGAACAGAGTACCCAGAAACAACAGGAACCCATCCGGATATTGGTGATTGGCATTGAGTGTCTGGCCTGCCAGGTCCTGCGGGTCACGGCTGATCTGGCTCATGGAGCTCGAACCGTGCAGCCGGTAACCGTCCTCGCCTTGGACTTCCAGATCGACTACGCAAGCTCGCACATCGTCGAGGCTGAAGCCTTCGTCAAACAGGCGAATGAATGGCCCGATGGCGCAGGACGCATTGTTGTCCTTGGCCTTGCTCAGCAGCAGCGCGCTGCGGCCTTCGAAATCCCGCAGATTGACGTCGTTGCCCAAGGTGGCACCGTGGATCTGGCCGCGGCTGTTCACCGCCAGCACCACTTCCGGTTCCGGATTGTTCCATTGGGAGCCAGGATGAATGCCAATGCGGCTGCCGCTGCCAACGGCGGCCAGGACCGGTGCCTTGGTGAAGATTTCCGCGTCCGGGCCGATGCCGACTTCCAGGTACTGTGACCACATGCCTTGTTCGATGAGCCAGGCTTTCAGGCGCATGGCCTGCTCGGAGCCCGGCACGATCGAGCGCAAATTGTCGCCGATCACGCTGTGCACGGTGGCACGCACCGCTTCGGCTCTTGCCGCGTCACCGCCGGCCTGTTCCTCGATCACCCGCTCGATCATGCTGGCGGCGAAGGTCACGCCGGCGGCCTTGATCACTTGCAGATCCAGGGGGGGCAACAGCGACGGTTTGGACGGGTCGGCATCGAGGCCGGTGTTGGCCAGCAGGGCTTGGACGCTGGCGATGAAGGTGCCAGGCGTCTGCCGCACGGCGACCAGGGGCGATTCGGTTTCCAGCAAGTCACTCAAGGTCGCAAAGCGATCCGACAGATCGAACACACCGTCGCTGCGCAACACGATGGGCGAAGGCCCGGCGATCCGGCCAGGCACCCAGGCGCGGCCAATCAGGGTACCGGCCACGCCATCGACGGGCAGGGTGTTCTCGGGAGTAAGCATCAGCGACATGGGCAGTCTTCCTGGTTCGTAAAGCTTTCAAGCTAGGGTGCGCTGCTGATGAACTCCAATGAGATATATTCAGTATCTGATAACGTCCGGTTATTGCCTCATCGAGGATTGCCCATGTCCGACCTGTCTTTCTCCAGTTTTTGCGGCTGGCTCAAATTCCGCCATCTGCTGCTGATCGATACCTTGGGGCGCACCTGCAACATGCATTTGGCGGCCGAGCAGATGAACCTCAGCCAGCCGGCCGTGAGCAAGATGCTCAAGGAAATCGAAAGCCTGCTCGGCTTCGCTCTGTTCGAACGTCGACCCCGGAGCATGCCACCCACCGCATTGGGTGAACATGTGCTGCGTTACGCGCAGATCGCCTTGAATGACGCACGTTCGTTCGTTGAACAAATCAGCAGCCTGCGCGAAGGAGGCCATGGCTACCTCAAGGTCGGCGGGATCTTCGCCGCCACGGCGGTGGCCTTGCCCGAGGCGATCCTGCAGATCAAGCAACGCTGGCCGTTGCTGTCCATTGAAGTCGTCGAGCAGACCAGTAATCACCTGATGGAGATGCTCGAAGAGAAGAAGCTCGATCTGGCGGTGGCACGCTTTACCGACCAAAGCCAGCAACAGCGCTATGACTTCCAGGCGCTGGCCCCGGAACCGTTCTGCATCGTGGTCAACAGCCAGCATCCGCTGGCGAACGCCGGGCCGACGGCCCTTCAGCAACTGGTGGACCTGCCGTGGATTCTCTACCCGGTCGGCACGCCGATCCGCGCTCGCATGGAACTGGCCTTTGCCGAAGCCGGGGTGGGGATGCCGCGCAACACCATCGACACCATTTCCATGCAGACCTTCCTCCAGGTGCTGCAACGCGGGCCCATGATCGGCATGCTGCCCAATGCCATGGTCGATCCGCTGCTCGAAAGCGGCCAGCTCAAGACCCTCGACACCCCCTTGCACCTGGTGCCACAGGACTACGGCATCCTCACGCGGAAGGATGAGCCGCTGGTGGGCGCGGCACTGGAGTTCGCCGAGATCCTCAAGGACAACGCCCGTCTGAGCCGTTGAATGTGCCGCCGCTATCGCGAGCAAGCGCGTTCCCACAAGGGGGCGGGCGTGTCGCGGATATTTCAGTCAACACGAAACAACGGTGGGAGCGAGCTTGCTCGCGATGGCGCAGGATCAGCCAGCGCCGAACCTGTGGCGAGAGAGCTTGCTCCCGCTGGGCTGCGCAGTAGCTCCCCTTGCCAAACCCCGGCTTCGATAACAGTACGTTATCGACTAATCCAAAAATGCCATTGGGAAAGAATCGATCCCCGACAGTAGAGTCCTCGTTCAATCGCCGGATGATTCGCTCATTCGACGTGACCCAATAAAAACAATCAGGGGTTACCTCATGCAAACCATCTCCGAGCAGTTGCCCGCCCAGGCGCAAGCTGGCGAGCTCGATTTTGAAGACCGGACCTACCGCAAGGTCATCTGGCGGATCCTGCCAGTCCTGCTCTTGTGCTACATGGCGGCCTACCTCGACCGGGTGAACATCGGTTTCGCCAAGCTCGACATGCTCAACGAGCTGCAATTCAGCAACACTGTGTATGCCTTGGGCGCCAGTATGTTTTTCTGGGGCTATTTCCTTTTCGAAGTCCCCAGCAACCTGTTGCTGCATCGCTTTGGCGCGCGGTTCTGGATTGCCCGGATCATGCTGACCTGGGCGCTGGTCTCCATGGCCGTCGCCTACACCGTGCCGCTGGCGGGGTTCTTCCACATCGAATCGAGCAGCATGTTCTACGTGCTGCGCTTTCTGTTGGGCATCTGTGAAGCCGGTTTTTTCCCCGGTGTGATCCTGTACCTCAATTACTGGTTTCCCACCCATCGGCAAAGCCGGGTGATGTCTGGTTTCCTGCTGGCCTTGCCGGTCAGCCTGACCCTGGGCGGCATACTTTCCGGTTGGCTGATGAACAGCATGCAAGGGGTGCATGGCTTGTCCGGCTGGCAATGGATGCTGCTCATCGAGGGTATTCCTTCGATCATCATGGCGTTCGTGGTGATCGTCTGCCTGGCGGACAACATCGATAAAGCCAAATGGCTGAGCATTGCGGAAAAAGCCATGCTCAAGGCCAATCTGCACACCGATAACCAGGGCAAGGCCACACGCTTGAGCGAAGTGTTTTTCAACCCGCGGGTGTGGTTGCTGGTGCTGATTCTGCTGACCTTCAACACTGGCTTCTACGGCCTGGCGTTCTGGATGCCCTCGATCATCAAGAGCACGGGTATCACCAACAGTTTGCACATCGGCTTGCTGACCGCCATCCCATACTCGGTGGCGATCGTGGCGATGCTGCTCAATGCACGACATTCCAATCGCACCGGTGAGCGGCGTCTGCACGCGGCCATTCCCGCCTTCATCGGTGGCGCCGGCCTGATCCTCAGTGCCTTCTTCGCCGATAACCTGGTGTTGTCCGTGCTCTTTCTCAGTGTCTCCGCCTCGGGCATCCTCAGCCTGATGCCGATTTTCTGGACCTTGCCCGGGACCGTGCTCTCGGGTGTCGCTGCCGCGGCCGGCATCGGCATGATCAATGCCATCGGCAACCTGTCGGGTTTCACCGGTTCGATGATCACCGCCGTGGCGGAAAACCTTACCGGCAATATCAACAACGGCACCTATGTGCTGGCCCTGTGTCTGTTGGTCAGTGGCGGGCTGATCCTGGCCATTCCCGCATCGATGCTCGGCAGGACAGCGAAAAACGTGGTCACCCCGGCAAACCTGGAGGTCGCATGAACCTGCAGAACAAACGGGTGCTGGTCACCGCTGCGGGGCAGGGCATTGGCCTGGCCAGCGCCGTGGCCTTCGCCCGGGCCGGTGCCGAGGTGTTTGCCAGTGACATCGACATCCATGCCCTGGCGGGCATCGAAGGGATCACCGCCATCACCCTGGATGTCACGTCGGCCACTGCCATCAGCGCCGCCTGCGAACGCATTGGTGGGCTGGACGTGTTGTTCAACTGCGCCGGTTACGTGCACAGCGGCAACATCCTCGAATGCGACGAAGTCGCCTGGGCGCGTTCGCTGGATCTCAATGTCACGGCCATGTACCGGACGATCCGCGCATTCTTGCCGGGCATGCTGGCGCGGGGTGGCGGTTCTATCATCAACATGTCGTCGGTGGCCTCCAGCCTCAAAGGTGTGCCGAACCGTTTTGCCTATGCGGCCAGCAAGGCGGCCGTGGTGGGCCTGACGAAGGCCGTTGCCATCGACTTTGTCACTCAGGGCATCCGTTGTAACGCGATATGCCCGGGTACCGTGGACTCTCCGTCACTGCGTCAGCGCATCGCCGTCCAGGCCGCGCAACAAGGCGTGGATGAGGCACAGGTCTACCGGCAATTCCTTGAACGCCAGCCCATGGGCCGTATCGGCAGTACCGAAGAAATCGCCCAGTTGGCCTTGTATCTGGGCAGCGATGCGTCGAGCTACACCACCGGTGGCGTGCATGTCATCGACGGCGGCATGAGTATCTGAACCCATGCCCACTTTGAATTTGAACAGGAGCACTCCATGAAACTGTTGCGTTACGGCGAAAAAGGTTCGGAGAAGCCCGGCCTGTTGGATGCCGATCATCAGATCCGTGATCTGTCGGGCCACGTACCGGATATCGCCGGGCAGGTCCTGAGTCCGGACAGCCTGGCAGCGCTCGCCGCCCTCGACCCGCGCAGCCTGCCGGTCGTTGCCGGCCAACCCCGGATTGGTGCCTGTGTCGGACAGGTCGGCAAATTTATCTGCATCGGCCTGAACTACGCCGACCATGCGGCCGAGTCGAATATGGAGGTGCCGAAAGAGCCGATCATCTTCAACAAGTGGACCAGCGCCATCTGCGGCCCGAACGACGACATCCAGATCCCGCGCGGCTCACTCAAGACCGACTGGGAAGTCGAGCTGGGCGTGGTCATCGGTAAAGGCGGGCGCTACATCGATGAAGCGAACGCCATGGAACATGTCGCTGGCTACTGCGTCATTAACGACGTGTCGGAGCGCGAGTGGCAACTGGAGCGCGGTGGCACCTGGGACAAGGGCAAAGGCTTCGACACCTTTGGCCCCCTTGGCCCATGGCTGGTGACCCGGGACGAAATCGCTGATCCCCATGATCTGGATCTCTGGCTGGAGGTCGACGGACACCGCTATCAGAACGGCAATACCCGGACGCTGATCTTCAGCGTGCCGCAACTGATTGCCTACCTGAGCCGCTGCATGAGCCTGCAACCGGGCGATGTGATTTCGACCGGCACACCACCCGGTGTGGGCTTGGGCATCAAGCCTCAGCCGGTTTTCCTGCGTCCGGGCCAGACCCTGCGCTTGGGGATCGCAGGGTTGGGTGAACAACGTCAGGTCACGGTGCAAGCGGACTGATCCAACCTTCTTCGGCATTGGCGGGAAGGAACCCGGCAGCGAGGCAAGCTGTCTCGTTGTAGGGGAGCACCCTCAATTTCTGATGCGCTCTCTGGCATCATGGATGTCCATTATTTTGGGACTGTGTGCTCGCCGAGGCCGATGTGGATCAAAACCGTCGTAACGACCTTTCCCTGGATAGTGTGAATTTCTTCCTCGCCGATGTGCGCGACGGGCTGGGTCCTTACCTGGCGATCTATTTGTTGGCGGTGCATCGTTGGGACCCGGCCAGCATTGGCGTGGTAATGACTGTGGCGGCTATCGTCGGGCTCATTGCCCAGGCGCCCGCCGGCGCATTGATCGACCGGGTGCGCAGCAAGCGCGCCGTGGTGGCCGCTGCGGCATTGCTGGTGACGCTGGGTTGCCTGGTGCTGCCATTCACCTCTTCGTTCGGCCTGGTGGCATTGACCCAGGCGCTCAGCGCCGTGGCGGCCTCGGTGTTCGCCCCGGCCATTGCCGCGATTTCCCTGGGTATTACCGGCCCGCGGGCCTTCACCCGGCGCACTGGTCGCAACGAGACGTTCAACCATGCGGGCAACGCCTGTGCAGCGTTGCTGGCCGGTGGGTTCGCCTGGCTGTTCGGCCCTATCGCGGTGTTCTACCTGATGGCGGCGATGGCACTGGCCAGCGTCGTGGCGGTCAGTTGCGTGTCCGCCAAGGCCATCGACCATGACGTGGCGCGCGGCCTGGTGGCCGGTCAGTCGCTCCAGGGGCCGGTGCCCTCGGCACTGCGGGTGTTGCTGGATAACCGCACGCTCTTGTTGTTCGCCCTGTGCTGCGGGCTGTTTCACCTGGCGAATGCGGCGATGCTCACCCTGGTCAGTCAGAAGCTTGCCCTGGCCAATGCGCACCTGGCCACGCCGCTGACCTCGGCGTGTATCGTCGCGGCGCAACTGGTGATGGTGCCCATGGCCTGGCTGGTCGGCACCAAGGCCGATGACTGGGGTCGCAAGCCACTACTGCTGGCCGGTTTCCTGATCCTGCCGATTCGCGGCGTGCTGTATGTACTCTCGGACGATCCTTACTGGCTGGTGGCGGTGCAACTGCTGGACGGCGTCGGCGCCGGGCTGTTTGGCGCGCTGTTCCCTTTGGTGGTCAAGGACCTGACCCAGGGCACCGGGCGTTTCAACGTCAGCCTCGGTGTGCTGTCGACGGTGTTCGGCCTGGGTGCCGCGCTGAGCAACAGCCTGGCTGGCTTCGTGGTGCAAGGGGCCGGCTACAGCGCTGCGTTCCTGACGCTGGCGGCGATTGCGGCATTGGCATTTGGGCTGCTGCTGGCCTTGCCGGAGACCTTCAGGCCAAGTCGTGCTTCCCAGTCCGGTTCCGTTCCCGCGTCTGACTGGGAAAGCGCCTGAGTGTCTCGCATCGGGTTTCAGTCGTTAGCCGCCGTGCGCGCTCGCATGACGGCATCCGTCAGTCCTTAGATACGGAAATGCCCCACCAGGTGCTGCTGATGGTTGGCCATGGCATGCAGCGAATGGCTGGTCTGTGATGCTTCCTGCATCTGGCCAGTCAGTGTTTCGCTGATGCTTCGAATGTCACTGACGCGACGGCTGATGTCTTCCACGACTGAACTTTGCTCCAGGGAGGCGCTGGCGATCTGCTGGTTCATTTGTTCGATCAACTCCACGGCGTCGGTGATGTGTTGCAGCGCCCCTTGGGTTTGTTCGACTTGAATGACGCTGCCCCGGGCCAGTTCGCGGCTCAGTTGGGTGCTGTGCACCACGTCTTGGCTCAGCTGTTGCAACGCCTCGATCACCGTGCGTATCTGCTCGACCGAGTTCTGGGTGTTGCTGGCCAAGTGTCGAACTTCGTCAGCCACCACCGCGAAGCCACGACCCTGTTCACCCGCCCTGGCTGCTTCGATGGCGGCATTCAAGGCCAGCAGGTTGGTCTGCTGGGCGATGGCGCAGATGACGTCCAGGACCTGGTTGATTTGTTGGCTATTTTCCGCCAACACCTTCACCTGTCCGAGTGTCGTTTCCAGGCGCCGGTCGAGGGTATCGATGCTATTGACGGCGTTGGCGAACAATTCCCGGCCTGATCGGCTGGCATTTTCGGCGACGGTGGCAGCGTCTGCCGCTTGGTGAGAGTGGCGGGCGACTTGCTGGGCGCTGGTACTCATTTCATGCAGTGCGGTGGCGGCCAGTTCGACTTCCTGATACTGCTTGTGCATGCCCGCACTGACCTCCCGGGCCACCCGCGCAGAGGTGTCGGCGGTGTCCCGGGTATCCAGGGAAGCCTGCTGGATATCTCGGATGATGGGCTGCAATTTGTCGAGAAAGCGATTGAACCCACTGGCCAGTTGGCCCAGTTCATCGCGGCGATCATTGGGCAGTCGCTGGGTGAGGTCACCGTCGCCCTCGACAATGGCATCGAGCATATGAGCCACACTGAGCAGCGGTCGGGTCACCCCGTAGGCGGTCAGCCAGATCAGCAATAATCCCAGGCCGCTGGCCAACAATCCCAGGCTGAGGTTGAACCAATTCGCTTGGCGACTCTTGTCATCCAACCGGGCCTGCATTTGCAGGGCCGGTGCCTGAACCAGCGCTTCGGGTACGCGTATCTGCAACTGCCAAGGAGCATTTTGCGTGACGGTTTGCACCGCTTGCCGCACGTCGATGGAGCTGCCCGATACGCTGCCGCTGTGGCCGGCTATTTGGCCGGACGGGGAAAGAATGTTGATTTCGCTGTGGCCGGGATACAGGTCCGCGGCAAGGCTGGCGGCGAGTTTCTGCAGGGTATCGAGGCTGATGTCCATGCCTACGACGCCGATGGCTTTGCCCTTATCCATCAGCGGCACCGAAATGCTGCTCATCAGGGTTTTCTGGCCTTCGACCTCAACCGCATAAGGCTCTGTCACGCAGGTGCGCTCCTGAGTCTGTGGGCAGACGTACCAGGCGTTTGCCGGTTCGCTACCCGCCGGCGCCTCATTGGCGAAGATCTGTGCTTCGCTGAGCACTTGCTGAACCAGGTTTCCAGGCTGGCTTTGCGACCAATACAGGGAAAAACGACCTTGTTCGTTACTGGCCAGGTCACGTTGTCCCGCAAACGCCGAATCCTTACCGGCCAGCGCGTCGGGCAGCAGCACGACGTACAGGCCGAGGATCTTCTCGCGACTGAGCAGTGTTTGGCGGGTCACGCTGATCAGGTCCTGACGCAATTGCTCGGCGGTCAACCGCCCGTTCTGGGCCTGGGCGCGCAGTTGCAGGACCTGTTGGGCAAACCCTTCCCCATACAGGGCGGTTTCGCTGAAAAACCGTTCCACCCGCTGACCGTGAGCGAAGGCCTGGGCCTGTAGACCTTCCAGGGCCGATTGCCCAAGCAACTGGCTGCTCTGCAATTTCAACAGCTTGGCACCCTGTTGATTCTGGTACAGGGTCGCGCCAGTCAACGCGCCGACGACGGCCAGCAGGGACAGCCCACTCAAGAGAGTGATGCGCCATTGGATAGTGAGGCGAGTGAAAAGCATGTCGAGATTCCTGCGCCTGGGGCTCCAGGCCGCGCGGGCCAAGACCTGTGCAGGCGTTGGAAGGGCGCGACCCATTTGATTTTTATTGTTCTGCGACCGGCACCGGGGTTGAAGGGCGGGCAAGGCTATCTTGCGCGAGGAAGAGCCGGCCAGTTAGCCCGAATCGGCAACAACGGTCGTGTTGCCTGACATGGCGGTGGTCCACTTTGGGGCGTCGTCGGGGATGCTGCCGATTTGGGATAGCGAAGGGTTTTGGCCAAGGCATAGGATCGAATCCAGCGTGCAACCAAAACAATAAGCGTCTGGAACGCGGTGAAGCTGGCCGCGGCCCGATCCTACAGCGACTGCCTCATACAATAAGGTCAAGAGAAATGAGTGTGTCTTTCCCGATCAGCAACTCTACGGAGTTGAAGCGAGGCGCCCTGGGCGTTGGCTTCATTATTTTCTTTGTGATTTCGGCGGCGAGTCCACTGAGTGTCATCGCCGGGGGCTTTCCCATTGGCATCATGCTGGGTAATGGCGCTGGCACGCCGGCCTTGCTGATCCTGGCGCTACTGGTGCTACTGGCGTTCTCGGTGGGGTACACCGCCATGTCCCGGCACCTGACCAACGCCGGCGGTTTCTACGCGTTCACCGCCCGTGGCCTGGGTGGCCTGGCCGGTGGTGCGGCGGGGGTGTTGGCGATGTTTGCCTACAACATTCTCCAGGTTGGCCTGTACGGCATGTTCGGCGGCGTCGTCAGCGGCACCATGGCCAGCGTCTTCGGCGTGGAGTTGCCATGGTGGTGTTATTCGCTCCTGGCGATGGCGAGCGTGGCGATTCTCGGTTATCGCAAGATCGACCTGTCTGCCCGGGTGCTGTCGGTGATGGTGATTGCCGAGTACCTGGCCATCCTGGTACTGGATTTCGCCATTCTCAGAACCGGTGGCGACAGTGGCATCAATCTCGATTCCTTCGACCGCAGCCATGTGTTCAGTGGGACGCCTTCTATCGGCTTGCTGTTCTGTTTCGCCGCTTTTATCGGCTTTGAGGCCACCACCATTTACGGTGAGGAAGCCAAGAATCCGCACCGTACCATTCCGATTGCAACCTACAGCTCGGTATTGTTGATCGGTGGTTTCTACGCCTTGTCGGTCTGGTCGATGGTGGTGGGTGTGGGGGCAGACAAGATCGTTCCGATGCTGCAAGCCCTGCAGGATCCCACCACGTTCATTTATGGCATGTCCGATCATTTTGTCGGCCCGCAACTGACCCAGATCATCCGGGTGCTGTTCATGGTCAGTATCTACGCCGGGCTGTTGGCGTTTCACAATGCCGCCGCACGTTACTTCTATGCCATCGGGCGTGACGGTCTGTTGCCCCGCCAACTGGGCACTACCCACCGCGTCCACCAGAGCCCGCACATGGGTTCGGCGCTGCAAAGTCTGATCGCTGCCGTGGTCGTACTGATTTTCGCCGCGTTGGATGCCGATCCGATCCTGCAACTGTTCGCCTGGTTCTCCAACCTGGCCACGCTGTGCGTGATTCTGCTCATGGCGCTGACCTCGGCTGCGGTGTTTGTCTACTTTCGTGCCCACCCGGAACTCAAGCTTGGCGTTCTGCGCGGCCAAGTCTTGCCCGGCTTCTCCTGCCTGGCGTTGGTGGCAGTCCTGATACTTGCTGTGATGCATTTCGATGTGCTGACCGGCGCCAGCAAACTCTTGTCCTATGCCCTTTGCGCCGTCATTCCCGCGGCACTGATCGGCGGCCTGTTACTCGCCGCCCGGCTGCGCAAGGTCTCGCCCGAGCGATTCATGGCCCTGGGCAGCCACAAGCTCTAGCCCCAGGGCATCACGCGGCACTGTTCAACTCTCACGAAATACCGATCCACGCTGTTCGGGACGGCCCGTCAGCGCGCGAAAGGGAGGCTCTTATGCACGATTATCAAATGCTCATCAATGGGGTTCAGGTCAGGGGTGAAAACGGCCACTTTGATGTGCTCAACCCGGCGAACGGTAGCGCATTCGCTCAATGCCCCGCCGGCTCTCTGGCTCAGTTGGACCTTGCCGTCGCAGCGGCGCAGGCAGCCTTTGGCGAGTGGCGACACAGCACTCACGAGGATCGTCGCGAACGCCTGCTGAACATCGCTGCGGATATCGAGCAGCATGCCCAGGCGTTGGCCCGGCTCATCGTCCTGGAACAGGGCAAGCCATTGGCGCTGGCTGTCTTCGAGGTCATGGGCGCGGCGGCGTGGACGCGTTATGCCGCCGAGCAACAGATTCCCGTGGAACTGGTGGAGGACACCCCCACCCAACGCATCGAGTTGCATCGCAAACCTTTGGGCGTCGTGGCCTCGATCACGCCCTGGAATTGGCCGTTCATGATCGCCGTCTGGCACATCATGCCCGCGCTGCGTGCCGGTAACTGCGTGATCAGCAAACCGTCGAGCCTGACCCCCTTGAGTACCTTGCGCCTGGTGGAAATCATCGCCCGTCATGTTCCCCGGGGCGTGATCAATGTCGTGACCGGCGAGCAAGGTTTTGGCCGTGCGATCACTGCACACACCGGCATTCAGAAGATCGTCTTCACTGGCTCGACCGCCACGGGCCAAAGCGTGATGCGTGGCGCCGCTGGCAATCTCAAGCGCTTGACGCTGGAGCTGGGTGGCAATGATGCCGCCATCGTGCTGCCAGGCACGCCGATCGAGGCGGTGGTCGAAGACATTTTTCAGGCGGCCTTCCTGAACATGGGGCAGACCTGCGCCGCCCTCAAGCGCTTGTACATTCACCAATCCCAATATGAAGCCTTTGCCCAGGCACTGACGCGCATTGCTGCGCGTCAGGTCGTGGGCGACGGTTTGGAGCCCGAAGTCACTTTCGGTCCGGTGCAGAACCTTGAACAGCTGGAGCTGGTGGAGGCGCTGGTGGCTGACGCCCGGGCCCAGGGGGCTCGCGTTCTATGCGGTGGTGCGCGCCTGGACCGACCGGGCTTTTTCTATCCGCCGACCCTGGTCGCCGATGTGACGGACGGGCAGCGCCTGGTGGATGAGGAACAGTTCGGGCCGGTGCTGCCGCTGATTGCTTACCAGAATGTCGAGGATGTCCTGCGCCGCGCCAATGCCGGCGAGATGGGCTTGGGCGGGTCGGTCTGGGGCGCTGATGTCGAGCAGGCACAGGCCTTGGCCAGCCGTCTTGAAAGCGGCGTGGCCTGGGTCAACTGCCACGCACAAATCCAGCCGAATACGCCATTTGGCGGCAGCAAGATGTCCGGGTTCGGTGTCGAGTTCGGCCTTGAAGGGTTGCTGGAATTTACTGGCCAGCAACTGCTGTTTGTACGCAAGCGTGAAACTGAGTGAGGACTTGAACCATGTATGAGCAATACAAGACAGCGCAGAAGAAGTTCTGGCACCCGATGAGTTCTTCGGCGCCAGCGCAGCGCGCCAAGACGTTGGTCATCGCCCGGGGTGACGGTAATTACATCACCGATATCGAAGGTCATCGGATGCTCGATGGCGTCGGCGGTTTGTGGAACGTGAACGTGGGCCATAACCGTGCTTCGGTGAAGGCCGCCATCGCCGCGCAGCTGGATGAACTGGCCTATTACCAGACGTTCGACGGCATCGCCCATCCCCGGGTGTTCGACCTGGCTGAGCGTCTGACCTCAATGTTTGCCCAAGAAAACATGACCCGGGTGCTGTTCAGTTCCGGCGGTTCCGATGCGGTGGAGACCGCGCTGAAAATGGCGCGCCAGTACTGGGTTGCCAGTGGTGAGCCGGGGCGCATCCGCTTTTTGTCGTTGCGCAACGGTTATCACGGCGTGCACATGGGCGGTACCTCCGTGGGGGGCAACGGTGTCTACCACTACAACCACGGGCCACTGTTGGCGGGCTGTCATTTGCTCGATACGCCCTGGTTGTACCGCAATCCCTGGGATTGTCGGGATCCGGAAGAGCTGACCGCGCACTGCATTCGCCAGTTGGAAGAGCAGATCGCGCTACTGGGTGCCCAGACCATCGCTGCCCTGATCGCCGAGCCGGTGCAGGGCGCGGGTGGGGTGATCGTGCCGCCGAAGTATTACTGGAAGAGGTTGCGCGAAGTGTGCGATCGCCACGGCATTCTGCTGATTGCCGATGAAGTCGTGACCGGCTTCGGTCGTACGGGTTGCATGCTGGGCAGCCGTGGCTGGGGTGTCGCGCCAGACGTGCTGTGCCTGGCCAAGGGCATTACTGCCGGGTATATCCCGATGGGCGCCACCGTCTTCAACCAGCGCATCGTCGATGCGATCGAAAATGGCCCGGGCTTCAGCAGTGTGATCATGCACGGCTACACCTACAGCGGGCATCCGACCGCTTGTGCGGCGGCCCTGGCGGTGCTGGACATTGTCGAGGCCGAGGATCTGCCGGGTAACGCGGGGACAGTCGGAGCCCAGTTGCTGGAGCAACTGCAGCCGCTGACCGAGCGCTATGCGGTGGTGGGCGAGGTACGCGGCAAGGGCTTGATGATCGCCGTGGACCTGGTGGCGGACAAGGTCACGCGCGAGCCGCTTGACCCGGCCAACGGCCTGGCCTCGCGCATCGCCGAGCAAGCGCGCCGGGCCGGTGTATTGGTGCGCCCGATCGGCAACAAAATCGTGATGTCGCCACCACTGACCCTCACCAGCGACGAGGCCGCCCTGATGGTCGGCGCGTTGGACAGCGCGCTCGCCGATTGCCGCTAGCCTGTTAGCCGGCGCAGTGTCCTGCGCCGGCTCCTGAATATAAAGACAGCCTTCAAAAGTGCACCACAAGGAGCTCCAGCCATGCGGTCTCTATCGCGTATGGATTTTTTCGGCAGTGGCCTTGCCTGTACGCTGGCGCTTTGTGCCACGAGTCAGGTTCAGGCCTATGAGTTGTATGCCGACGAAGATACTCACTTCAACGCCGACATGCTGGCGGTGTTCGGCCATTTCAACAGCCGCAAGAACTACGACGGCACGCCCGGCGGTTCAACCTGGCGCGAAGGTTTCATCAAGTATGGTGTCAGCGGCGACCAGGGCCTGATCGGCCATGGCACTGCCTATGGTGCGTTCAACCTGATCAGTTCCGCCACTTGGGGCGATGGCGATCCGGCCGGTAATTCCCTTGGGTCCGAGCGTACCACCAAGATCGAAGACGCTTACCTGGGTTGGCGCTCCGCCGATCTGTTCCCTGTGCTGGGGCAGGACGGTGTCGACATCTCCGGTGGCCGCCAGGTGGTCAAGCTGGGCCGGGGATTCTTGATCAACGATGACGGGCCGAACCTGGGCAAAGGGCCGGCCGATGGCCGCTTGAATCGTGGAGGCGCCTATTACCTGGCGGCTCGACACGCGTTCGATCAAACCGCCGTACTGCGTCTGGGTGGGCAGGACGGCCTGCATGGCAGCGTGGCGTGGCTCAAGTCCGACAACCGCGCCCAGGCCGAAACCGAACTCGCCGCCGGGACGCTGGATTACACCGCCAAGGCCGGTACGTTGGGCCTGACGTGGGTGCATGGCCTCGACGTGAATGAGCGGTGGGCCAGCGATTTCCAGAAGCAGCGCGAGGGCATGGACGTCTACAGCATTCGCGGTGAAGGCGATGCGGGTATCGAGAATGCCAGCCTGGCATTCGAATACGCCTGGCAGGACAAGAACGCCGGCCCACAGAACGCCTGGTACACCGAGGCCGGCTACACCTTTGCCGATATCGCCTGGGCGCCCAAGCTGACGTACCGCTACACCCGCTATTCCCAGAAGTGGGACTCGCTGTTCACCGGGCAGAGCACGGGTTATGGCACCTGGTTCCAGGGTGAAGTCGCGGGCAACTACGCCGGGCCATTCAACAGCAATACGGGGATCCACCATGTGGGCTTGAAGGCCACGCCATTGGAAAACCTGACCCTTGGTGCGTTGTACTTCGATTACAACACCGTGCGTAAAGACAACGCCCTGAACCTGGATGCCCGTGAGCTGGATGTGTATGCCGAGTGGGCTGTCAACGAGCATTTGATCATCACCCCGCTGATAGGCCTCTACAAGCCGGATCGGGATGCAACGACGGGGGGGAATCAAGTGACGGGCAATGGCACCAACGTGTACAGCCAGGTGACGATGGCCGTTCCGTTCTGAAGCGGGGGGCTGGTTCTCTGGCCAGCCCCGACCATCCGTCTGCAACCTGCTCAAACCTGTCAGCTCTGACAGTAGGCAGCGAGTACGTTTCATCTCATAAATCGCTCCATCGTCCCTTACGCGATTGGAGTACCCGCATGCCGACCCAACCGGAAAAAACGCCCGTGTCGCTGGCCATGCGCTCGGCTGTATGTGGATTGATGCTGGCCTCTGTTGGGTTGGTATTGGGTGCTGGGGCGGCGGTCGCTAGCATGCAGCCACTGCCTCCCACCCCGATTACACCGGGTCAAATCATCGGGGAGAGTCAGCTCGAGAAGGCTCGGTGCGTACAGGCGTCGGATCCGGCAAAGTACCAGCGCTCGCGCGCGGTGGGCAGGATCTATACAGGGCACAGCTATGGGACTGCGTGGCGGGTAGGCCCCGGAAACCTTGTGCTCACCAACCTGCATGTTGTCGGTGAGAACCCGGATCTGACTCGGATGGTCGTGGCGTTCGATTACGAGGAGTCCAGCTGTGACTCGGATGCCATGCGGCCTGCTATTCGGGTACCGGTCGAGCGAGTCGTGGCCTCCCATGCATGGGAGGATTTTGCGCTACTTGCTTTGGATCAGGATGTGGTCGACAGCGGCGCTCTGGATTCCTTCGGCTATCTGGGCTTGGATACGCGTATCTCGAAGGTTGGCGACCCGGTTTACGTTGTGGGGCATCCCAAGGCTGGGCCGAAGCGGATCTCGCGCCTTCACGATGACGGGCGTCCCTGCTGGGTGACTGAAGTGCAAAACAACGACCTCAGCGATTTCGCAAAATACAATTGCGATACTGAGTCGGGTTCTTCCGGATCGCCAGTGATCGACGCGGGGACCAATACGGTAATTGCCCTGAATTTTGGCTTCAGTTCAGGATATAACGCTGGCGCGCAGATGAGTAGCATTTGGCCCCGTATCGCGCGGTATTTCGATGGCAGGTTGCCCGAGGGCAGTACCCCAGTGGAACAGCCGACGGTGCCGGTGGCCAAGCCTGGTGCAGTTGCAGTACAGGTGCCGGTACGAGTGACGCAGGTGGACGGGCAGGCTCCGGTGGAAGGGGCGGCCGGTGAACAGCTGTATTACCAGCCCCCCACACATACCACGGTCACCGACGTCTCCTGCCAGAGTGGAACCACCAAGTGGATTGCCGAGGACGGTAATGCCGCGTCATGCACCCTGCCAAGCGCAGCAGACTGGACCACGGCACAGTCGGTGACGCTCCGCGTGGATGACACCGCCCCCGACGGCCAAATCACCGACGGCCGGGTACGGTTACTGTCCGATACAGGGCAAGCCCGCGGAGGAAACAATATCTCCTTGAACGTGATGTCGCGGGGCCCAGGCGAGGTTCAGTCGCTACAGGTGCAGGCGGGGAACCTTCAGGTAGCTCCGGTGGGCAGCCGGTTCCCGAATCCATTGACCGCGCGGGCGAAAGACCCGCTGGACGCGGCTGTTGTGGGCGCGGATGTCACCTTCGCGGTCGCTGATGATGGTGGGACAGGGACGCGGTTCGACGGGGACGATCAGACTCCGATCGTGCAGACGAACGCCGAGGGTGATGCAACGTCGCCGACGCTGGTGGCCGGTTCCAGAACGGGTGTATTGCAGGTCACTGCCATGTCTAGCGATAGGACGGCCACGTTCTTTTTGAAGGTGGGTGTCGCAAGAGAGCGACAGTGATGGCCAACAGTGGTGACACAGTGTCTGAACCAGACGACTGGCAACAAACATAGTTTGGTGGAGGTCACCGTGACCTCCATCGGCAAGGCGACGACGTTCATCTTGATTATGGGCAAGATGTGAGCGCATTTTGGGGGCTGCGCAACCCAGCGGGGATAAATCCCCTTGCCACGGTGTTAGCGTTTCTCTTGAGTGAGCAGCCTCGGGTTTCTAGCCGGCAGCGGGCGGATTGTGCATTCGTTCAGCGATTCGCCGGGTGGTGTCCATCACCATTTCAATCACGGTTTCCTGGCGCAGCAGCTTGAAGTTGTGGGTGCTGCCGACGGCCGAAAGGCTGCCCACCACTTCGTCGAGCTCTGGGTTGACGATCGGCGCCGCAATACCGGTGAGCCCCAGGTTGAGTTCGTCGTGGGTCAGGCAATAACCATCCTTGCGGATCTTTTTCGCTGCCTTGGAAAAGCTTGCCCAGTCGTAGGCATTGTCCGGGTCGTTGGCCATGTGCTCTTCGAACAGGCGTTGCAGGCGCCGTCCCTTTTGAAAGGCGATCAGTACCTTGGATTGCGCGCCGCGAAAAAACGGCAGCGGCTGGCCGCGCCCAAATGCGAACTGGTAGGTGTCATTGGGTTCGGCGATGTAGGTGTTGATGATGTGCCCGTCATAGAAAACGCTGGCGAACACTGCCAGGCCAGTGGCTTCGGACAGTTCGTGCATCAACTCGCGGCCCGCCACGAGGATCGGATCGTACTGGCGCATCATCCAGTCGAGTTCGATGATGCGCGGTCCCAGGCCATAGCTGCCGGCATCCACCCGCACCAGCAGGCCGGCATCACACAAGTCCTTGACATAGCGGTACACGGTCGCCCGTGACAGGCCCATGCGCTCGGCGATGGTATCGGGGTCGATCTTCAGCGTTGCCGGGCCGAAGAGGTCCAGCACACTCAGCATTTTGCTCAGACTGCTCATTTCGCTCCTAAAGGGGGGAATGGCGCGTAGGTGGTCGTTGGGTGAGCACTATAGGTAGCCGCGGCGGTGAAGAAAAGCCCGCGGGCTCGCTCAGGAGCGCGTTGTCACGGTAACCCAATGCCTGAGAAATACAAGCTGAATTGGAGCGAATTGATCGCTTAAAAAATGCATTAATCTCAAAATATGATTTTAATGCAAGAAAACAGCTTGTTTTGTCCGTTCTTCTGTGTGATAAATCTCAGCCACTGCAAACGCTCGATCAAGAGGGCTGGAAATGAATGGTGCGCAACTGATAGTGAAGGCGGCGGTGGCAAGCGGTATCGAATACTGCTTCGCCAATCCCGGAACGACTGAAATTCCCCTGGTGGCAGCCATGGCCAGTGCGCCAGCCCTCAAGCCGGTGTTGTCCTTGTTCGAGGGGGTATGCACCGGTGCTGCGGACGGCTATGGCCGGATTGCCGGCAAGCCGGCCATGACCCTGACCCACCTGGGGCCGGGCTTTGCCAACGGCATTGCCAACCTGCACAACGCGCGGCGCGCCAACACCCCGATCGTCAACGTCATCGGCGATCACGCGTCATGGCACGTCAATTACGATCCGCCGCTGGCCAGTGATATCCAGGCGCTGGCCGGGAGTGTTTCCGGTTGGGTGCGCACGTCGCGCACCGCGTCAGGCGTAGGGGAAGATTTCCAGGAAGCCGTGCGCGCGGCCTGGCAAGCCAAGGGGCAGATTTCCAGCCTGATCCTGCCAATGGACCTGCAAGCCCATGAAGTACAGCGTGAGCGCGCCTTCACCACGTTGCAGGCTCCGGTTCGGCGTTTTGCCGGTGACCGGATCGAGGCGGTCGCCCAGGCACTGCGTGATGGCCGGCGCCTGGTTTTTATCGTTGGCGACCAAGGTTTGTCCGTGGCCGGGCTCGAAGCGGCGGGGCGCCTGGCCCAGTTGCCGGGTGTGCGCCTGTTCGCCGAAACCTTTCCGCGCCTGAGCTATCGCGGCGGTGGCCTGCCTGACCTGGATCGCCTGCCTTACTTCCCCGAAGTGGCCATTGAGATCCTTGATCAATACGACGCGGTGGTTTGTGCCGGCGTGCCGGAACCGATCAGTTATTTCGGCTATGAAGGCATCGCTTCTCGCCTGGCGGAACGTGAACGCCTGCTCTGCCTGGCGGAAGTCGGCGACGACGTTGCCGGAGCGCTCACTGCGCTTGCCGATGCGCTTGAGGCGCCGGCTTATGTGTCAACGCCAATCGGTATCGAGCTGCCATCAGGCGATGCCACGTTGACGCCCCAGTCCGTGGGACAAGTGCTGGCCGCATCGCTGCCGGACGACTGCATCGTTTCGGTGGAAGGCGGGACATGCGGCTATCCATTCTTCACCGCCTCGGCCCACGCCGCGCGGCATCGGGTCTTGACCAATACCGGCGGGGCCATCGGCCAGGGGATTCCGGTGGGCTTTGGCGCTGCCCTGGCCGAGCGTGGCAACGCGGTGTTCTGCCTGCAATCGGACGGCAGTGCCCAGTACACCATCCAGACCCTGTGGAGCATCGCCCGCGAGCAACTGCCGGTGGTGATCCTGATTGCGGCCAACCATCGCTACGCGATTTTGCAGAACGAGCTGCGCCGCTTTGGCATGACCGAGCTGGGCCCCGAGGCCTTGAGCCTGACGGTACTGGACCGTCCACGCATTGATTGGAAAGCCTTGGCCAAGGGCTATGGCTTGCCGGCCAGCACCGTGCACACCAATGGTGAGCTGCACCGCGCCCTGGCCAACGCCAGGGCCGACGGCGGTCCTTGTCTGATCGAAATGGCGCTGTGAAGGAGCGGATATGAACCAGATTCAATTGTTACCTGCTGTCGAGAAGTTCCTGTCGCAACCGGGCCGCCTGTTTATCGGCGGCACCTGGCAGGACGCCGCCAATGGTCGCCGGTTTGCCGTGGAAAACCCAGCCACTGAACAGACCCTGGCTGAAGTCGCCGAAGGCGGCGAACGCGACGTGGATGCCGCCGTCGCTGCCGCCCGCGCGGCCTTCACGGGGCCCTGGGCGCAGCAGTCACCGGCCCAGCGTGGGTTGTTGCTGTTTCGCCTGGCGGAACTGCTCGACCAGCATCGCGAAGAGCTGGCGCAACTGATCACCCTGGAAAACGGCAAGCCGATCGCCAACGCCCGCGGGGAAGCGGCCAGTGCGGCCAATATCATTCGCTACTTTGCCGGCTGGCCGACCAAGATCGAAGGCAGCACGCTGCCGGTGTCGCCCTCCAGTGGCGCACCGATGCTCAACTACACCTTGCGTGAGCCGGTGGGCGTTTGCGCGTTGATCGTGCCGTGGAACTTCCCGCTGACCATGTGCGTGTGGAAGCTCGGCCCGGTGTTGGCGACCGGCTGTGTCGCGGTGCTCAAGCCCGCTGAACAGACCCCCCTGGTTGCCATTCGCCTGGTGCAATTGATCGAGGCCGCCGGTTTCCCGGCCGGGGTGGTCAACCTGCTCACCGGCCTTGGCGTGCATACCGGCGCACCGCTGGCCCAGCACCCGGACGTGGACAAGATCGCCTTCACCGGCTCGACCCAGGTGGGCCGACTGATCGCCCAGGCCGCCACCGGCAACATGAAGAAGGTTTCGCTGGAGCTGGGTGGCAAGTCCCCCAACATCATCCTGCCGGACGCCGATATCGTCCGGGCCGCCAAAGGCGCCGCCGACGGCATTTTCTACAACCAGGGGCAAGTCTGCACCGCTGGATCGCGTCTGTACGTGCACGCCAGCGTCCTCGACCAGGTGCTGGAAGAGCTCCAGCGCCACGCGGCCGCCCATGTATTGGGGCCTGGCCTGGATCCGGCCAGCAGCATGGGCCCGCTGGTCTCGGCGCGGCAATTGGGCACGGTCCGTGGCTACCTGCAACGGGGCCAGGAAGAAGGCGCGCAACTGATCTGCGGCGGTGACCGCCCGGCCCACCTGGAGCGTGGCCACTTCATCCGGCCTAGCGTGTTTCTCGACCGCGCCGAGCGTGCCTGTGTCGCCCGGGAAGAAATCTTCGGGCCGGTGCTGACCGTGATGAGTTGGACCGAGATCGATGAGTTGGTGCTGCGTGCCAACGACTCACCCTATGGCCTGGCCGCCGGCCTCTGGACCCGTGACTTGCGTTCCGCCCATCGCGTGGCTGCGCAGTTGAAGGCCGGTTCGGTGTGGATCAACTGCTGGAACGTCGTCGACCCAGCCTCGCCATTTGGCGGCTACAAGCAATCCGGCTGGGGCCGGGAAATGGGCAAGAACGTGATCGATGCCTACACCGAAACCAAAAGTGTCTTCGTCGATCTCGCCTGAGCCGAACAATCACAAGAGGAACTGCTATGGATCTGGAATTGCAAGGCCGCGTGGCGATCGTCACCGGCGGTGGTATGGGTATCGGCAAGGAAGTCGCGCGTTTCCTGTCCCAGGAAGGTTGCAAGGTGGTGATCTGTGCGCGGCGCATGGAGTTTCTCCAGCAGGCCGCCGAGGAAATCACCGCACAGACCGGCAACGAAGTGCTGCCGTTGTTCTGTGACACCAACCAGATGTCGGCGGTGTCCGACATGGTCGAGGCGGCCCACAAGCACTTTGGCCGCATCGACATCCTGGTCAACGGCGCCGCGGCACCGTCCGGTGTGGTGCGCAACGACATCGAACACGCCGGTGACGACGAATTGCTCTCGGACCTGAACACCAAGGTGATCGGCTATTTCCGTTGCGCCAAGGCGGTGACCCCGCACATGAAGGCCGGCGGTTTCGGTCGCATCATCAACATCGGTGGCCTGACCGGGCGTGGCAGCAAGGTGCTCTCGGGCATGCGCAACCTGGCCATCGCCCACATGACCAAGACCCTCTCCGATCAATTGGGCCCATCGGGCATCACCGTCAATCTGATTCACCCCGGTGTAGTGGACACCCCGCACATCCAGGAGCTGTACGAGCGCGAAGGCGTCAAGCAGGGCAAGACACCTGAGCAGGTAGAGCAGGGCTACATCGACGCGACGCCGATCCGGCGCACGTTGGCGCCCATCGAAATGGGCTGGCTGATCGGTTTCCTGGCTTCCCCCAAGGCGGGCGCCGTGACTGGGGAATCCATTGGCATCGATGGCGGCTTGACCCGTGGCATCTTCATTTGAGGAGCAGCAGTGATGAGTAACGGAACCCTTTTGGTCGCCACTGTGGGACAGGCGGTGATCCGTAGCGCCGACGATGGCCATACCTGGCATCGCCTGGGGCTGGGACAAGATCTTGAGTTTGATGCAATCACCCGATCCCTGAGCGTTCATCCCGGCGCGCCTGAAGTGATCTATGCCGGTACCGACGTCGGCCTGTGCGTCAGTCATGACACCGGCGGCCATTGGCAGCGGGTGGATTCGCCGTTCAACGGCCAGACCGTATGGAAGGTTGCCGTCGATCCACAGGATGCGCGGCGTATTTTCGTCGGCACCGGCGCGCCTTCACGTGCCGTGCTGTGGCGTACCCTCGACGCCGGCCTGAGCTGGGAGCGCGCGCCGGTGGATATCCCCGAATTCTGTGAAGGGGTCAGTCGTCCGCGCTTGCTGGCCTTCGCCTACGACCCGACGGATCGCAACCAGCTCTGGTTCGGCCTGGAAGAGGGCGGGTTGTTTCACAGCCGTGATGGTGGTGATTCCTGGACCCGCGTCGACGATCGGCTGCTGTGGGACTTCAACTCGGATGTCCACAACATCCTGGTCCTGCCCAACCATGGTCAGAAGGTCATCGTGGTGGTGTGCGTCAACGCCGTTTACCGCAGCCTGGACGAAGGGCAAACCTGGACGGGCATCATCGCCCGGGAAACGTTCGGCCTGTACTACGTGCGCGCCATGAACGCACCGCTGGGCAGTGAAAGCACCCTCTACCTGAGTATTTCCGACGGGACTCCTGGCACGACCAGCAAGGTGCTCATCTCTCGGGATGCCGCCCTCAGTTGGGAAGTGTTGCCACTGCCGCAACAACCCAATTCCTGCATCTGGGCGATTGCCTTCAACCCTGCCGACCCTCGCCAGATCGTCGCCGGGACCAAGTACGGACATCTGTTCACCTCCGAAAACGGCGGTGACGGCTGGCAGAAACAGTGGCGTGAGTTCAGTGAAATCGCCGATGTGCTCTGGACGCCCGCCGTGGCACAGATCAAGTCCGGGCATCAATCCATCGTCAAGAAAAACTGAGGTATCGCACGATGAAAGTCGAGGTCGTTCGAACTCACCTGTCGCTGTTCGTGAGCGATCCTGAAGCGTCGGCACGTTGGTACGCCGATGTTCTGGGCATGCACGAAAGCGCCAGGGGTGATAGCTGGGTCATGATGGCGTTTGGTGCCAAGCATCACGACATTGCCTTGATCCGCGCAGAACCGGGGGCCCATCAGGGCGGCTTGGGCCTGCAGCACTACGGGCTGGAAATCGCGGGTGACATGACCACGCTGCGCCAGCTCTACGGCATGTTGCTCGCCAAGGGAATCGAGGTGGTGAAGATCACCGATCACGAAATCGGCAACGGCGTGTACTTCAACGACCCCGACGGCAATCGCATGGAATTCTTTCTCGAGACCGAACACGACGATGAGCGAGGCAAGGCCCGTTTCAAGGCCGCCGGAGCACCCAGCCGCAATTTTGATCTCGACCCACTTTAAAGAGACCTGTCTTATGAAAACCGCAAATTTCGCCAGTTACCACATCCGCAAATGGTATAGCTTCGTCGAGGAAACCCTGGCCAACGAAAGTGGCCAGTTGGCCGATGGCGAACCATTGTTCAAATACGCCATTGCCGCAGTGATCGCCAATCCCTATGCCGGGCGCTACAGCGAAAGTCTGGCCGAACTGATCGAGCCATCCCCTTTGTTGGGCCAGGAATTTGGCCGTCGCATACAGGAACTGGCGGGGCAGCGTGAGGTTGTCAGTTATGGCAAGGCGTGCCTGGTGGGCAGCCTGGGCGAGTACGAGCATGGCAACGCATTGCTGACCAATCCGGCGGCGGATCCGATCCGCGTCGCATTGGGCGGTGGCAAGTCCTGGGTCCCTTCCACGGGCAAGCGTGGCGGGCCTGGCGCGACCATCGATGTGCCGCTGGCTCACAAGGACGCGCTGTATGTCCGCTCGCACTACGACAGCATCTCGCTGTCGTTCGGTGATGGACCCTCGGCGGACGAGTTGATCATCATCTGGGCCTTCGCCACGCGCGGGCGTTTGCATGCACGCCTGGGCGGTCTCCAGGCCGCAGACATCAAGGGCAATGATGGCCTGCATTGAGGTGGGTTGATCGTGGAGAGCAAACGAATGTCTGCAAACAGCCACTTCTTCACTAATCGCTCGCAGATGCGCCTGCACTATCTGTCGTGGGGCAACCCGTCGGGCATCGCGGTGGTGTTGCTGCACGGGCTGCGCTCCTACGCCCAGACCTGGGATGGCCTGGCCAATGCGCTGGGCGAGCGCTACTGCTGCTATGCCCTTGACCAGCGCGGTCGTGGCTACAGCGACTGGGCGGATCCCTCCAGTTACCGGACCGAGGTCTATGTCAGCGACCTTGAAGACCTGGTGGCGCATTTGGGACTGCAGCGTTTTGTCCTGGTGGGGCATTCCCTCGGCGGCACCAATGCCTTGGAGTATGCGCGGCTCAATCCGGGGCGACTGCAAGCCTTGGTGATCGAGGACATCGGTCCCGGCTCTTCGGTCAGTGGTGATGGCGCCGAACGCATTCGGCGCGAGATGAGCCAGACGCCGCTGGTGTTTCCTGACTGGGAGAGTGCCGCTCAATTCTGGCGCCAGGCCCGACCAGGCCTGTCGCTGGAGGGGTTGGCTTCCAGATTGATGCACTCCATGAAAGAAACGCTGTCCGGAATCGAATGGCGTCACGATCAGCAAGGCATTGCCCAGGCGCGCCTGAGTATTACCCCGACTGACCTTTGGCCTGCGGTACGGGCACTGGATTGTCCGACGCTGTTCATCCGTGGCGCGCGTTCCGATTTCCTGCCCTTGGCGACCCTTGAGGCGATCAAGCAAGCCAATCCATGGGTACGGGCAGAGGAAATCGCCGACGCCAGTCATTACGTCCATGATGACCAGAGCGAGATGTTCAACCTTGTCGTCATGGATTATTTGCACGACCAACGCCTACAACCACAACAACAAAGCGGTGAATAGCGATGAAGCAGGAGAAAACCCAGGTTGTTATCGTGGGTGGCGGCCCGAACGGGATCACGGCTGCTCATTACATGGGGCTGTACGGAATCGACTGCGTCGTCCTTGAGCTGGCTGACGGCGTCCTGCCGTATCCCCGCGCGGTGGGCATGGATGACGAGGCGCTGCGGGTGTTGCAAGGCATCGGCATCGCCGAGTTGGCCGCGCGCGACATGATCTGCAATGTGCCGTTGCGTTACTACAATGCGCGCGGCGTCTGTTTTGCCGAGGTCAAGCCGAGCACGGCTAACTATGGCTGGCCGATGCGCAACATCTTCATGCAACAGTTGCTTGAAACGACGTTGCGCGAGCAACTGGGCAAACACACCAGCGTCCAGTTGCGCCAGGGCCATGAAATGCTCGACCTAGAGCAGGATGCCGAGGGCGTGACCTTGCAGGTGCGCGATGCCGGGGGCGAGCTCTATCAATTGCAGGCGCAGTACGTGATCGGTGCCGATGGCGGACGTTCCAGCGTGCGCAAGAAACTCGGTATCGAACTGCTGGGGCTGACCCATCCGCGCAAATGGGTGGTGATCGACACGGCCAACGACACCCTGGATGCACCTTATACGGCCCTGCATGCCGACCCTCAGCGCCCCTTCGTCTGCATCTACCTGCCGTATCAGCAACGGCGCTGGGAGTTCATGCTCCTGGAGGGCGAAGACGAGACCAGGATGTGCGAGGAGGCGACGATCCGGGACTTGATCCGTGGGCATATCGGCGATGCGGTCGATCAACTGGAAATCATCCGGATCCGCGCCTACACCCATAACTCCCGGGTCGCGGCGCGCTTTGTCCAGGGCCGGGTGGCACTGGTGGGGGATGCGGCGCATATTTCCCCGCCCTGGGCCGGGCAGGGGCTCAATTCGGGCCTGCGGGATGTCGCCAACGTCGCCTGGAAGCTTGCCGCGATTCTCCAAGGGCGCGCGTCGCCGGCAATTCTTGCCAGCTACGATCAGGAGCGCCGTGGGCATGCGACCGATCTCATCGCGTTGGCCGACAACATGGGCGCCGTCCTGGGGCTGACCAATCCGTTGATGGCCGGTGTCCGGGACTGGTTGTTCCAGGCCGTCAACAGCGTCGACAACCTGCGTTCGCACTTGTTGGAATTCAAGTTCAAACCCAAGGCGACCATTACCAAAGGCCTGGTTTATCACGAGCGCGCCGAGCTGCATGAGGATGATCTGGTCGGGCAGTTGTTCATCCAGCCGTCTATCGAAGATGCCCAGGGCCAGCGCCGGCGCCTGGACGAGGTGTTGGGGCATTCCTATGCGGTGCTGGGGTATCGGGTCAATCCGAGCGAACAGCTCAGCGAGCAGACCGCCGCCTGGTGGGCGCGCTGGGACACGCGCTTCATCCAGATCAATCGTTCGCGCAGTGGCGTGGGGCGTAACCAGCCCTTGTCTGCCGGTGGCGCCATTTGCGTCGAGGACGTCGATAACCGTCTGGGCGAGTGGTTTGCCAAGGTGCGAGATTGCATCGTGGTGGTACGGCCGGATCGGTTTGTCGCGGCGATCACCACACCCGAGCGGCTCGAAGGCGTATTGCGCAAACTGGCGGAGCAACTCTCATGAGGCGCGAAGATGATCTGCTGATCCGGCTTCACGATGCCGCGCAGGCCGTACACGCCCTGCCTTCGTTGGAGCCTCATGCCTTCGACCTATCGGCGGGCTACACCTTGCAGCGCGAGGCATTGCGCCGACGCCAGGTCGCGGGTGAGCAGTTGACCGGATGGAAGGTGGCTTTCGCTGGCCGCGCTGCCCAGGACCGTTTTGGTATTGATGAACCGGTATTGGGCGGGCTGACCGATGCCATGACTGTGGAGCCCGGCAGTACGCTGGCGCTTGCCCGGCTGATCCAGCCCAAGCTGGAAATCGAGTTGGCGTTTGTCCTGGGGCGTACGCTGGTGCCTGGTTTTTACAGCGACGAAGATATTCTGGCCGCCGTGTCAGAGGTCACGCCGGCGTTCGAAATTGCCGATTGTCGCTGGGACGGTTGGCGTTTCGGCGTCGGGGCGTTTCTGGCCGACAATGCCGCCGCGGGGCTTTATTGCCTTGGCTCGCGAATCAGGTTTCATCCTGAGCAATTGGCCCACGTGACCTATCGCCTGGAATGCGACGGGGTGCCCTGCGGCGAAGGCAATGCCCAGGCGCGCGAGGACACACCCCAGGCAAACCTGTGCTGGCTGGTGCGACGCTTGCTGGCCGACGGGCAGTGCGTTGAGGCGGGCCACGTCGTGCTGTCCGGAGCGTTGTTGCCACCCATGGCTATCCAGGCGGGCGAGTACCGGTTGCACATGCTTGGCATGGAACTGGCTTTGGTTTTCCAGGCGTGAACCACGGCCATCGTCAGGGAGGATCGAGCAAATCATGAGCCGACAATAAGAACCGGACCACCGAGGAACGATGACCATGCTCGCCGAAGTCCGTACCTTCAATGATCCCCAGCAACACGCCGGCTCCATCCTGGGCTGGCAACAAGTCTATGACCAACTCGGTCGCGGATGCCTTTCCAGCGAGCTGCGACAGATTTGCGCTGATCGCTTCCAGATTTTCCAGGAAGTGCTGGATAAACGTGTAGTGCAACGCGGCTGCGCACCAAAAGGGCGCTTGTGCATTGCCATGTCGCTGGGCAGTGCGCCGGTGGTCCAAGGGCATCAGGTCGGCGCCCACAGCGTGGTGTTGCTGCGCGATGGCGAGGACTTTGTCTTGCATGCCCCGGAAGGTACGCACTTTTTCGCGGTCAACGTTGACACTGTTCGTTTCGCTAAACTGGCGGCCTACGAACTGTCGAACGAACAGCTCAAGCGTTTGAAAAGCGAGTCCCAGATCAGCGTGGATGAAGCGGTGCTGCTCAGGGTCCAGCAAAGGATTCATCCGTTGTTCCGTCACCTTTTGGAACAAGCGGATGCCATCACGCCAGCCTCGGAAAAAATGTTGGAAGAGGTGCTGCTCAACGCCTTCCTCGATCTGTTCAGTCACGCCTCGGACGAGGTTCGTGGCCGTCGCGGTAACGTCGCCGTCAGTGCCTACCTGGTCAAGCGCTGCCAGGAATTGGTCGTCGACAGTGGTGATACATCGCTGAGCATTCTTGATCTGTGCGAGCAATTACGGGTGAGCCGCAGGACCCTGCAAAACAGTTTCCAGGCGGTCACCGGAATGCGTCCGGTCGAGTACCTGCGTAACCTGAGGCTCAATGCCGTACGACGGCGCTTGATCACGACCTGTGCAAGCACGCTGAATGTCGGTGAGATCGCCGTCGCCATGGGGTTCTTCCACCTAAGCCACTTCGCGACGCATTACCGAGCACTGTTTGGTGAGTCACCTTCGGACACGCCCAGGGCTGGATGATTGAGTGTTACCTGGCTACCGCTGTGCACAGTAATGGCCGCAGCCTGAGCCATTTGGTAGCACGTCTACCCAAGTAACGCCGGGGCCTTGCATGCCCCACAGCAAGACCCTTTCCCTAAAATCAATCACTTGCACACCAATCCATGCAGTTGGCACGCAACCTGCTTTTTTGAATTTATGGATAATTGGATACAAAAATTCAAAAGGTGCAGCCATGCAGTTCGCTCCGAGTTACGTTGAACGCCCGCCGATGACGGCCGAGGAGGAGGCATACAACTTCCTGCTGGATGCCATTTGCGGCGGTCGATTCCGCAAGGGTGACCGGTTGATCGCCGAAGACATCGCCAGCGAAATCGGCATGAGTCGCATGCCCGTGCGCGAGGCGTTTCGTCGATTGGATGCCCAGGGTTTGGTGACCCTTCGGCCCAATCGCGGGGCCATTGTCAGTGGCCTGGATATCGAAGAGCTGCATGAAGTCTTCGAGATGCGTAGCGTCCTTGAAGGCTTGGCGATCCGTGTCGCGGTAGCCAGGATCGGCGAGCGTCAATTGGCTGCCTTGGAGCGGCTGCTGGACGAGATGGACGATTACCGCGAGGAAAGTGCCGAGTGGGTCAGCCGGCATCGCGCCTTTCATGAATACCTGTGCAGCCTCAGCGGTCGACCCCGCTTGCTGAAACAGATCAGTGCCCTCTATTCACTGATCGAGGCGCCCATGCGCCTGTGGCTGCAACACGTGGACAAACCCCTCAGTGCACGCCAGGAGCACATGCTGATCCTCGACGCGATTCGTGCTGGCGACGCCGAGAAGGCCGAGGCGGTGGTGCGTGCGCACATCGAAGGCACCGTTCCTGAATTGATCGAGTTCCTGCAATCGAAAAAATAACCAGAGCAGGACACTAGATCCTGCCGTGTTTTGACTTTGAGTACTGCCCGTTACTAACTGAACTGGAGTGTCTGGTCATGCATAAGCCTCGCGTGTTGGTTGCCGCCTTATCCTTGGGATTCTGTGCTCAGTGGGCGGTTGCCGCGCCTGTTGTTCCGGAGCGCTTGCTCAAGGTCGATAAACTTGTCTACTGCTCGGGCATGGATTCGCCACCCTTGGTGTCTTTCGATGAAGCGCAGAAACCCCGTGGCCTGACCGTCGACCTGGGCTTGGAAATCGCCAAGCGCCTGGGTGGCAAGAAGGTCGAGTGGCGGGTCATTCCCTTTTCCGGACTGCTCCCGGCCTTGCTGGCCAAGCAGTGCGACATGATCGTCGACCAGTTGTTTGACAAGCCCGAGCGCCGCGAGGTGATCGACATCGTCAACTACATGTATTCCAGCCAGGCGGTGGTGGTGCCCAAGGGCAATCCAAAGGGCCTCAAGACGCTGTCGGACCTGTCCGGGCACAAGGTCGCGGTGCTCAACGGTTCCACCATCAAGACCCTGCTCGACGCCGAGAACGAAACCCTGGCCAAGACCGGCAAGCCTGCAATGAAACTGGTGGTCTACAACACCGACACCGATGCTTTCCAAGCCTTGCGCATCAGTCAGGTGGACGCCTACGGCACCACCGTGGAAACCGCCGGGTATTACGCTGCCATGGCCCCCGACCTGTTTGAAGAAGGGGTCCCAGCCTTCAGCCGGATTCTCACTGGCCTGGGCATTCGCAAGGATGATCCGCAACTGACCACTGCGGTCCAGCAAGTGATCAGCGACATGCGCAGTGATGGCAGCTACAGCCAACTGCTCGGTAAATGGCATGTCGCCAGTGACACACTCGATTGAGGTGAACCATCGATGAATTTCAATTGGGATGTGTTCTGGCTGTACCTGCTACAACCCAGTGGGGTCTACCTCACCGGGCTCTGGCTAACCTGCCTGATCAGCGTGCTGGCGATGCTGCTGGGCTGTGTGCTGGGGCTGGCCGCGGCGTTGCTGCGATTGTCGCGTAACCCGTTGCTGAACCTGCCGGTGCGCTTTTACGTATGGCTGATGCGGGGCACGCCGCTACTGGTGCAAATCGTTTTTCTCTACACCGCACTGGCTGCCGGCGGGATTTTCCGCTTCGAAGACATTGACCTGTTCGGCCTGGTGATCCCCGGCAATATCCAGGCGGCGATCATTGCTTTGGGCCTCAACGAGGGCGCTTATATGGCCGAGATCATTCGGGCCGGCATCGGCGCGGTCGACAAGGGCCAATACGAAGCCGGGCGTTCCCTGGGCATGACCTTCGCCAAGCTGATGCGCCGTGTCGTCCTGCCCCAGGCGTTCCGGGTCATCGTCCCGCCGCTGGGCAACGAATTCAACGTGATGCTCAAGAACACCACGTTGGTCAGCGTGATCGGCGTACAGGAGCTGCTGCTCAGCACCCAAATGGTCACGTCGGCAACGTTCCGGGTGTTCGAGCTGTACCTGGTGGTGGCGATCTACTTCCTGTTGCTGACCACGTTGTGGGGCTTTTTCCAGCGCTGGCTGGAGGCCCGTTTCGGTCAATCGGACCGGCCCTCGTCACCACCGCCAGCGTCGACGCGGATGTTCGGTCGCAGCACCCTGAACCTGCTGAGGGCTCGTTAACCATGGCGCACAAAAGCGAAGAGCTGATCATCGAGGCCCTGGATGTGCACAAGTCTTTTGGCGAGCTGCAGATCCTTAAGGGTATATCCCTGCAAGTACGGCGTGGCGAAGTGGTGGTGCTGATTGGCGCTTCCGGCTCGGGCAAGACCACCTTTATCCGCTGCATCAATCTGCTGGAAGACATCCAGGGCGGGCGCATCCGCGTCAATGGCCGGGCCATGGGGTATCGCGAGCGGGCTGACGGTAGCCTGGTGCGCGATTCGGAGCGCAACATCGCCCGCCAGCGCCGGGACATCGGCATGGTGTTTCAGCGCTTCAACCTGTTCCCCCACATGACGGCCCTGGAAAACATCATCGAGGCGCCGATCCAGGTGCTCGGCATACCTCGCGCCGCAGCGCTGGAACAGGCTCGCAAGCTGTTGGAGCGGGTCGGCCTGGCGGACAAGGCCAATCACTACCCCTCGATGCTCTCCGGCGGGCAACAACAGCGGGTGGCGATTGCCCGCGCCCTGGCGATGAAACCCCAGGCCATGCTGTTCGACGAGCCCACCAGCGCTCTCGATCCGGAAACCGTTGGCGAGGTGCTGCAAGTGATGAAAGCGTTGGCAGAGGAGGGCATGACCATGGTCGTGGTCACCCATGAAATGGGTTTTGCCCGCGAAGTGGCAGACCGTGTGGTGGTGCTGGACCAGGGTGAGCTCATCGAGCAAGGCCCGCCGGAGCAGATCTTCAGCCACCCCACGCACCCTCGAACCCGGGCTTTTCTCAGCCGCGTGTTATGACCTTTGCCAGGGTGTTCGCCCTAAGTCCTGCCAATGAATCCTTGTGTTGAAGAGCCTTTTGCCATGCTGAAATTTTCTGCTCACGAGTACCCTTATCCGTCACAACGCCAAAGCGTTTTTGCCCGCCGGGGCATGGTCGCCGCTTCCCAGCCCCTGGCGGCCCAGGCAGGCATCGAGATCATGCAAAAGGGCGGCAACGCCATTGATGCCGCCATCGCCACGGCGGCGGCGCTGACGGTGGTCGAACCCACTGGCTGCGGTATCGGTGGCGATGCTTTTGCCTTGGTCTGGTGCAAAGGCCAACTGCACGGCCTCAACGGCAATGGCCATGCACCGGCTGCCTTGAGTATCGAGGCGGTCAAGACGGCCGGCCATGAGCAGATGCCGCTCTATGGCTGGACGCCGGTGACGGTCCCGGGTTGTCCATCGGCCTGGGCCGAGTTGTCGCAGCGTTTCGGCAAGCTGCCCTTTGCCGTGTTGCTGCAGCCGGCGATCAGCCTGGCGCGGGACGGTTTCGCGCTGTCGCCGGTGGTTGCCCATCAATGGCAGATCGCGCTGAACGAGTTCACGCCCCATCGTGATCAGGTCCTGAATGCCTGGTTCGAGACCTTTCTGATTGACGGGCGCGCGCCACGGGCTGGGGAGATTTTTCGCAACCCGGCCCAGGCCCGCACCCTGGAAGAACTGGCCGCCACCCGCTGCGAAAGCCTGTATCGCGGCGCCCTGGCCGAGCGCCTGGATGCCCACTCCCGGGCCAGCGGTGGCTACCTTCGCGCCACGGACCTGCAGGATTACCGCGCCCAATGGGTGGCGCCGATCCACATCAACTACCGAGGCGTCGATGTCTGGGAAATCCCACCGAGCGGGCAGGGCCTGGTGGCCTTGATGGCGCTGAAAATACTGGAAGGCTTCAACTTCGATCATCGCGACAGCCAGCAAACCTGGCATCGCCAACTGGAGGCCATGAAGTTGGCCTACAGCGACGGCCTGCACTACATCACCGACCCCTCGCACATGCGCGTGGCGGTGGCTGACCTGTTGAGCGACGAGTACAGTGCCCGCCGTCGCGCCCAGATCAGCGAACAAGCGCGGGCGCCCAAGCCCGGTGATCCCCACGCCAGCGGCACGGTGTACCTGGCGACGGCGGACGGGGAAGGCAACATGGTCTCGTTCATCCAGAGCAACTACCATGGCTTTGGCTCCGGCGTGGTGCTGCCCGACAGCGGTATTGCCCTGCAGAATCGCGGGCAGGAGTTCAGCCTCGATTCGAGTCACGCCAATTGCCTGGCCCCGGGCAAGAAGACCTTCCATACCATCATCCCTGGCTTCCTCACCCAGAATGGCCAGGCCCTCGGCCCTTTCGGCGTGATGGGCGGCTATATGCAGCCTCAAGGCCATGTGCAGATGGTGATGAACCTGGTGGACTTCGGCCTGAACCCGCAAGCGGCCCTGGATGCTCCGCGCTGGCAATGGCTGGGCGAAATGAAAGTCGGCATCGAGCATGGCGCCTCCCGCGACCTGGCCAATGCCCTGGCGCGGCGAGGTCATGAGGTGCAGATCGCCAGCGACCTGACCGATTACGGGCGGGGTCAAATCATTCTGCGCGACCCGGTCAGCGGCGTGCTGTGTGGCGGTACCGAGCCCAGGGCGGATTCGCATATTGCAGTGTGGTAGGCGCCTCTGGGTTGCGATTCCAGTGCCCGGAGAACCGATGACCGGGCCTTCGAGCCGGGTGTGATTGGCCTGACAGACTTGGTCGGCGAGAAAAATCGAATGAGCGGCCGTGGTTCCGCTCGACGCACACTGTCTGACGCTGGACAGTTGATCAACAGGGGTGTCTCTGTACAGGCATGGTCACTGCCTGGATGATTATCTAACTAGCTGTAAATAAACGAATTATTTCTTGGCACGAATCGTGTGATAGAGCAGTGAGAGGCACCGGGAAGTGGTGCTGAATCTATCGAGCGGGAGTTACCATGCCACGGGAAATTCGTTTGAATGCCTTCGAGATGAACTGCGTCGGTCATCAGTCGCCTGGTCTCTGGAGGCATCCCAAAGATCGCGCCTGGCAGTACAAGGACCTGGACTACTGGACCGACCTGGCCAAGCTGCTGGAGCGCGGCAAGTTCGACGGCATCTTCATTGCCGATGTGATCGGTATCTACGACGTGCTCGGCGGCAACGGCGATGCCGCCATCCGTCAGGCCACCCAGGTGCCAGTCAACGACCCATTGGCGTTGATCACGCCGATGGCGCTGGTGACCGAACACCTGGGCTTCGGCCTCACCGCTTCGCTGACCTTTGAACATCCATATCCTTTCGCCCGTCGCCTGTCGACCTTGGACCACCTGACCAAGGGGCGCATCGGCTGGAACATCGTCACTTCCTACCTCGACAGCGGAGCACGCAATCTCGGGCAAAAAGCCCTGAGTGACCACGATGCGCGCTACGACTACGCCGATGAATACCTGGAGGTGCTCTACAAGTTGTTCGAAGGCAGCTGGGAGGAGGGCGCGGTGGTGCGCGACCGTGAGCGCGGGATTTTCAGCGACCCGAGCAAGGTCCATGAGATCCGTCATCAGGGCAAGCACTTCCAGGTACCGGGCATCCACCTCTGCGAACCCTCGCCGCAACGCACGCCGGTGCTCTATCAAGCGGGGGCATCGAGTCGTGGCAAGGATTTCGCCGCCGGGCATGCCGAATGCGTGTTTGTCGCTGCACCGTCCAAGGTGATTCTGAAGAAGACCGTGGCTGATATCCGCCGCCGCGCCGCCGAGGCGGGGCGTGATCCGCGCAAGGTGCTGATTTTCAATCTGCAGACGGTGATCGTCGACGAGACCGACGCCAAGGCGCAGGCCAAGTGGCGAGAGCTGAAATCCTACAGCAGCTATGAGGGCGCGCTGGCGCTGATTTCCGGCTGGACCGGCATCGACTTCGGCCAGTACCGGCCCGACCAGGTGCTCAAGCACATCCATACCAACGCCATTCAGTCGGCCGTGGAGACCTTCTCCACCGCCGACCCGGACAAGCAGTGGACGGTACAGGAACTGGCCGACTGGGTCGGCATCGGCGGCTTCGGCCCGTTGATTGTCGGCAGTGCGCAAACCGTGGCCGATGAATTGCAGGGCTGGGTGGAGGAAACCGACGTGGACGGTTTCAACCTGGCCTATGCCCTGGCCCATGAAACCTTTCGCGATGTGGTCGAACTGCTGGTGCCCGAGTTGCAGAAGCGCGGTGCGTACAAGACCGAGTATCGCCCAGGCACCCTGCGCGACAAGTTGTTCGGCGACGGCCCACGGCTACCCGCCAACCATCCCGGCGCGGGCTATAGGGACCTGAGCCGCCAGGCCGAGCGTGCCAACCTTGCCGAGCCGGCCTTGGCTGGCGGGGGAGTAGCCGTATGAGCGTCTACGAACTCAATGCTTCACCGCCCGAGCTGGTGGCCGACGACGCCCTGGGGGCATTGCAGCGCTGGGCCAGGGAGCGCCCGACGCAGATCGCCCTGCGCCATCGGCGCCTCGGCCTCTGGAAGGCCTGGCGTTGGATCGATGTGCAGCGCGAGGTCGAGCGTGTTTGCGATGGTTTGCGCCAGCAGGGCTTTGTCCCTGGCACGCGACTGGCGCTCAGTGGTGCCTTCGAGCCGAGCCTGCTGATTCTGGCGCTGGCCGCCCGCCAGCTTGGCGGACACAGCGTGGTGATCGGCCGCGACAGCCGTGGCGAGGACCTGCAGCGCCAGTTGCGCCTGGCCCGCCCGGCGTTCGCCTTCGTCCAGCGTCGCGAAAGTGTCTCGCACTGGCTGCACAGCGGCCTCGACGAGCAGTGGCCGCTGCGCCTGTACTCGGCCCAGGCCAATGCCACGAGCAGCGGCCTGTGGCAGGTGCAGTCGCTGTCGGAACTGTTTGTCGGTGGGGCACCGACGACGCAGCGTCAGGGTTGGACGCAGGTCGCCGGAGATGAGGTGGTGTGGGTCGATGAAGGCACCGAATGGCGCGACGGCCTGGCCCACTTGTTCAGTCGCTGGCTGCAGCGTGGCGAAGCCCTGGCGTTTCCGGAAACCCGCGAGTCGGCCAGCCGTGATCGGCGCGAGATCGCCCCGACCGCCTTGCTGCTGTCGGCTGCGCGAGTCGAATCGCTGGCGGCGGAAATCGAAGCTCGCCTGCCACTTCCAGGCAGTTGGCGACGCCGCCTGTGCGAGTGGACCCTGGATGATCCGCGGCGTGGCCTGCGACGCTGGCTCAAGGCGCGGGTGCGGCACCTGCTGGGCTTTGAGCGGCTGCGCCGGATCGAGGTGCCGAGCGTTCCCGCAGACGCGGTGCTGCATGGCCCGGCGCGTCAATCGTGGTTGCAAGAGTACCTGGAGCGAGCGGCATGAGTGCGCTGCTGGAGGTGCGCAACGTGTCGCTGTCGTTCAGGGGCGTGAAAGCGATTTCCGATCTCTCGTTCAGCGTAAAGCTTGGCGAGATCTGCGCGCTGATCGGGCCGAACGGCGCGGGCAAGAGTTCGCTGCTGAACATCCTCAACGGCGTCTACCGGGCCGATGCCGGCCAGTTGTTCTTCGCCGCCGAGCCGTTGCGCCGCCCGCATCCGCTGAAGGCGGCGCGGCTCGGTATCGGCCGGACATTCCAGAACAACGCGCTGTTCAAGAAAATGAGCGTGGTGGACAACCTGCTCACCGGCCTGTCGCGCTTCCAGCGGACGTTTTTTCTCGAACAGGCTTTAGGCCTGCCGCGCGCGCGGCGTGAGGCACGCGCTTTCGCCGAGCGTGCCGAGCGGGTGCTGGAATTCCTCGAATTGCAAGCCTGGCGCGACGTCGCTGTGGGCAGCCTGGCCTACGGCTTGCAGAAGCGCGTGGAGCTGGGCCGGGCGTTGATCGCGCAGCCGACCCTGCTGTTGCTCGACGAACCGATGGCCGGCATGAACGCCGAGGAGAAACAGGAGATGAGCCGTTTCATCGCCGATATCAATCGCGACCTCGGCACCACAGTGATTCTCATCGAACACGACATCCAGGTGGTCATGGGCCTGTCCAGCCATGTGGTGGTGCTGGACTATGGACGCAAGGTCGGCGATGGCACGCCGGCCGAAGTCCAGGCCAATCCCGAGGTGATCGCCGCTTACCTGGGGACGCCGCACTCATGAACTTCTTCCTGGAAACCCTGATCGGCGGGCTGTTGGCTGGCACCATGTATTCATTGGTGGCCATCGGCTTCGTGCTGATCTACAAGGCCAGCGGCGTGTTCAACTTCGCTCAGGGCGCCATGTTGCTGTTCGCCGCGCTGACCTTCGTCAGCCTGCACGAACAGGGCGTCCCCTTCGCCCTGGCATTGGCCCTGACAGTGCTGGTGATGATCGTTGGCGCACTGCTGATCGAGCGCCTGGTGCTGCGGCCGTTGGTCAATCGCTCGCAGATTACTCTGTTCATGGCCACCCTCGGCCTGTCATTCGTCATCGAAGGCTTGGCCCAAGGACTGATGGGCGCTCAGGTGCGTGCGTTGGACCTGGGTATCGAGGACGTCCCGTTGTTCATCGGTGAGATCATGATCAGTCAGTTCGACCTGATCGCTGCCGGGGTGTCTGCGCTGCTGGTGGCGGTGCTGGCCTTGCTGTTCAACAAGACCCGTATCGGTGTTGCCCTGCGCGCGGTGGCCGACGATACCCGTGCGGCGCTGTCACTGGGTATCAACCTTAACCGTATCTGGCAGATCGTCTGGGCTGTGGCCGGGGTGGTCGGGCTGGTTGCCGGGCTGCTCTGGGGCGCGCGCCAGGGCGTGCAGTTCTCGCTTTCGCTGGTTGTGCTCAAGGCGTTGCCGGTGTTGATCATCGGCGGTTTCACCTCGATTGGCGGGGCCATCGTTGGCGGGCTGATCGTCGGTGCTGCGGAGAATCTCGCCGAGGCCTATATCGGTCCGCTGATCGGCGGTGGCATTACGCCCTGGTTCGCTTATTTCCTCGCCCTGATTTTCCTCTACATCCGTCCGGCCGGCCTGTTCGGCGACCGGACCATCGAACGGGTATGACGCCATGACCGCTATTGTTCCGCGCCTGAGTGCCAGCTTCGACGAAGCGCCGCTGACCCTGGTGCGTCGGCGCTGGTCGCCGGGCCTGCTGTTGCTATTGCTGGTGGCCTTCGTCGGGCTGCCCTGGTTGGGCAACGACTATTGGCTCAACGCCATCCTGATTCCTTTCCTGGTGCTGTCGCTCGCCGGCCTCGGTCTGAACCTGCTGACCGGCTACGCCGGGCAGACATCGGTAGGCGCCGCCGGCTTCATGGCGGTGGGCGCCTTTGCCACCTACGGCCTGCTGCTGCGCGTGCCGGGATTGTCGTTACCGCTGGCACTGCTCGGTGGCGGCCTGATCGCCGGGCTGGTGGGACTACTGTTTGGCATCCCCAGTTCGCGGATCAAGGGCTTCTACCTGATGGTCACTACGCTCGCCGCGCAGTTCTTCCTGGAGTGGGTGTTCGCCAAGTTTCCCTGGTTCTACAACTACGCCTCGTCCGGCACCATCAGCGCACCGCGCCTGGAACTGTTCGGCCACAACCTGACCACCCCACTGGGTCGCTACCTGTTGACCCTGGCCTGCGTAGTGCTGTTGACCTGGGTGGCGGTCAACCTGGTGCGCAGCCAGGTCGGCCGCAACTGGATGGCGATCCGCGACATGGATACCGCTGCCGCGGTGATCGGCATTCCTGTGGAGCGCTACAAGCGCCTGGCCTTCGCCGTCAGTTCCTTTTACCTGGGAATCGCCGGGGCACTCTGGGCCTTCGCCTACCTGGGTACGGCCAGTGCCGGCAGTTTCGATATCAACCGTTCGTTCCAGATTCTGTTCATCATCATTATCGGTGGCATGGGCAGTATCGCCGGCAGCTTCATCGGCGCCGCTTTCATCAGCCTCACGCCGATCCTGCTCAGTCATGCCGGGCAATGGTTGTTCAACGGCAATGTCGACGCCGGGCAACTGCAGAACCTGCAGAAGGTGCTTTTCGGCGGCCTGATCATCTGGTTCCTGATCAAGGAGCCGGAGGGGCTGGTACGCCTGCTCGGCGACCTGCGCGAACGTTTCCGGGTCTGGCCGCTGCGGTTCTGAGCGCCGACCCACGACTCGACTGACCTTGACCCGACCCAGGGAAAGGAGGTTTCCAACACTCCACAAGAAGTACAGACCATGCATAAAACCTTGCATCGCTTCCTGCTCGCCAGTCTTTTCGTATTCGGGGCCCAGGCCCTGCTGCCGGCCACCACCCAGGCCGCCGGCCACCAGCAGTTCATTCCTATGGCCACTTACCGGGTTGGCGCCTACGCTTCCAGCGGCATCCCCTGGTGGGCTGGGGAAATCGACTATTTCCGTTATATCAACGAGGTGGAGGGCGGCATCAACGGCGTCAAGCTGGTCTGGCAGGAATGCGAGACCGAGTGGAACGTCGACCGCATCGTCGAGTGCTATGAACGCTACAAGGGCGGGCTCGACGGCGCGCCAACAGCGTTCTTCTTCACCCATAGCACGCCGGGTTCCTATGCGCTGATGGAGAAAGGCGCGGCGGATCGGATCCCGCTGATCGACGGCGCCGGCGGGCGTACCGAATCCACCGATGGCAGCGTGTTTCCCTATGCCTTTCCATTGTTGCTCAATTACTACGGCCAGGCCTCGGTAGGCATCAACTACATCGCCGAGCGCGAGGGCGGTTTCGACAAGCTCAAGGGCAAGAAGATCGTCACGGTCTACCACGATTCTGCCTACGGCCGGGAAACCCAGGCGCCGATGACCTTGCTGGCGCAGAAGTACGGTTTCGAGAACATCCAGATTCCGGTAGCCGATCCTGGCAATGAGCAGTCCGCGCAATGGCGTCAGGTGCGCCAGATCAAACCGGACTGGGTATTCCTGCGCACCTGGGGTGTTTCCACCCCGGTGGGGATCAAGACCGCCGCAAGATTCGGCATCCCGGTAGATCACCTCATTGGCGATGTCTGGGCCGGTTCCGAGGCCGATGTGATTCCGGCCGGTACGGCCGCCAAGGGTTACCAGGCGCTTGCGCCGTTTCCGGGTGGCGACGGTTTCGAGATCCACAAGCGCTTGCGCCAGTCGATCCTCGACACCGGCAAGAGCGACCTCAAGGACCACAGCTACTTCGGCAAGGTCTACTACAACATCGGCCTGATCAATGCGGCCATCGCCGTCGAGGCGCTGCGCACGGCCCAGGCCAAGTTCGGCAACCGTCCGCTCAACGGCGAAGAAGCGCGCTGGGGCTTCGAACACCTGGACATCGATGCCGCGCGGCTCAAGGCCAGTGGTTTCGAAGGCCTGCTGCCGCCGCTGAAACTGTCCTGCTCCGACCATGAGGGGGGTGGTGCGGCGCGCGTGCAGCAATGGGATGGCGAGAAATGGGTGCTGCTGACCGACTGGGTCCAGGCCGACCGCGCCACTTTGCGTCCATTGATCGAAGCCAAATCCGCCGCCTACGCCAAGGAAAAGGGCATCACCCCACGTGACTGCGCCAGCGAACAGTGAACCGCCGTCGATAACTTTCACCTGGCCGCTTTTGCGTGCCGGGTGAGCGAGCAGAGAAAAAACCATGCATGCAACCCTGAAACGTAGCGTCGCCGCCATTGGCCTGGCCCTTGGCTTCTGCACGGTGCTGACAACGGCTGCCCAGGCAGCCAATGAACAGTTCTTTCCACTGGCCACCTACCGGGTCGGTGCCTATGCCTCCAGCGGCATCCCGGTCTGGGCCGGAATGATCGACTACCTGCGCTACATCAACGAAGTGGAAGGCGGGATCAACGGCGTCAAGCTGGTCTGGCAGGAGTGCGAGACCGAATGGACGGCTGAGAAGGGCATCGAATGCTACGAACGCTTCAAGAACGGCCTCAATGGCGCACCAGTGGCGGTCTACCAGCCCAACGGCGCACCGGCTGCCTATGCCCTGGCGGAGAAGGCCGAAGCCGACCGGATTCCATTGATCACCCTAGGCTATGGCCGTACCGAGGCCACCGACGGCAGGGTGTTTCCCTACAATTTTCCGGTCATGCTGACCTTCTACAGCGAGGCCTCGGCGTTCATCAATTACGTGGCCGAGCGCGAGGGTGGGTTGGACAAGCTCAAGGGCAAGAAGATTGCCACGGTCTACCACGACTCGGCCTACGGCCGGGAAACCCAGGGACCGCTGGCGTTGCTGGCGCAGAAGTACGGCTTTGAGAATATCCAGATTCCGGTGGCTGACCCGGGTAACGAGCAGGCCGGGCAGTGGCGCCAGGTGCGCCAAATCAAGCCGGATTGGGTGTTCCTGCGTACCTGGGGCGTGTCCACGCCGGTGGCGATCAAGACCGCGGCACGTTTCGGCTACCCGGTGGAGCGCATCGTCGGCGACATCTGGGCCAGTTCCAACGAAGACGTGTTGCCGGCTGGCGAGGCAGGCAAGGGCTACCTGGCACTGACGCCCTATCCGGGCGGCGCGGACTTCGACATCCACCAGCGCATCCGTCAGTACATCCTCGATACCGGCAAGAGCGACCTCAAGGATCCGAAGAGCTTCGGTAGCGTGTACTACAACTCCGGCCTGGTGAATGCCGCCATTGCCGTCGAAGCGATCCGCACCGGGCAGAAGCACTTCGGCAACCGCCCGCTCAATGGTGAGGAGGGTCGCTGGGGCCTGGAGCACCTCGACCTCAATGATGCGCGCCTCAAGGAAATCGGCTTCCTGGGGTTGATGCAGCCGCTGAAGCTGTCATGCAGCGACCACGAGGGCGGCGGTGCCGCGAAGGTCCAACAGTGGGATGGCCAGCAATGGAAGCTGATCACCGATTGGGTCCAGGCCGACCGCGCCACATTACGCCCACTGATCGACGCCAAGGCGGGCGAGTATGCGAAAGAGAAGGGCGTGACCGCCCGCGATTGTGCAACGCAGTAGTCGCTCCTATCACTCAGCCAATCGAAGACAACCGGGCGCAGGGCGCCCAAGGGATAGAAACAATGGCCATTGCGACCCTTCCTGTCACTGAGAGCCACGAGTTGCTGGCGGTGGAAGACATCGAAGTGATCTACGACGGCGCGATTCTCGCCGTGGCCGGGGTATCCCTGCGGGTTGGGCAGGGCGATATCGTCGCGCTGCTCGGCGCCAACGGGGCAGGCAAGAGCACCACCCTCAAGGCCATCTCCGGGCTGGTTCAGGCCGACCGGGCGCAAGTCAGCCGTGGACACATCCGCTTCCTGGGGCGGGATACCGCCGGTGTTGCGGCCAATGTGTTGGCACACCAGGGTATCGTCCATGTGCTGGAGGGCCGGCATGTGTTTGCTCACCTGACCGTCGAGGAGAACCTGCGCAGCGGCGGTTTCCTGCGCAAACCGACGCGACGGGAGCTGGAGCAGGATCTGGAGCGTATCTATGCCTGGTTCCCGCGTTTGAAGACCAAACGCAAGACTCAGGCCGGGCTGACCTCGGGCGGCGAGCAGCAGATGCTTGCCATCGGCCGGGCGCTGATGACCAAGCCTCGACTGGTGCTGCTCGACGAGCCCTCGATGGGCCTGGCGCCGATCCTCGTCGAGGAGATTTTCGCCATCGTCGCGCAGCTCAATGCCCAGGAGGGCGTGAGCTTTCTGGTGGCTGAGCAGAACATTAACGTCGCCCTGCGCCACGCCAGCTACGCCTACATCCTGGAGAACGGTCGAGTGGTGGGTGAGGGCGACGCCACGGAGCTGGCGGCGCGGGAAGACATCCAGCATTTCTATCTAGGCGGCAAGGCCGGTTGATGGATGGACAACGCAACTGTTGGCCGGGCAACAGTCCTTCCACAGTTTGCCGCTCCCGGGGTTTTCACGGGGATTTTTGTTTTTATTCAACTTATTGAATTTAAAGAGTTTTACAGGTTGGTACGGGCTGTGCTTTAGCCCTGGGGAACCCGTTATGCATGGAGTAGCACATGACCCACTCACTGTCTTCCAATCTGCCCGAGCAGGCCCGCCCGGTGCCTCGGAGCCCAGCCCATATCATCCGTAGCGACGCCGAAGCCATCGAAGTGGCGCAGCGCCTGGCCGAGGATTTCGCCCGCGAGGCGGCCTTGCGCGACCGTGAACGACGGCTGCCCTGGGAGGAAATCGAACGCTTTTCCGCGAGTGGCCTGTGGGCGATCCGCGTACCGAAGGCATACGGTGGCGCCGAGGTGTCCTATGCCACCCTCAGCGAAGTGATCGCGATCATTTCCGCTGCCGATCCATCCCTCGGCCAGTTACCGCAGAACCATTTCGGCGTGCTCAGCAACCTCAGCCTGACCGGCAGTGAGGAGCAAAAACGCCGCTATTACGCCAAAGTGCTGCAGGGTCACCGCTTCGGCAATGCCTTCTCCGAGGCGCGCAGCCAGTACGTCACCACCTTCCAGACGCAGATCCGTTTCGACGGCGACACAGCTGTGCTCGACGGCGAAAAGGCCTACTGCACCGGTGCGCTGTTCGCCCACATCGTGCCGGTCGCCGGGGTGGACGAAGCGGGCCGCGTCCATATCGCCCTCGTTCCACGCGATGCCGCAGGCCTGACGGTGATCGACAGTTGGGACGGTTTCGGCCAGCGCATCACCGCCAGCGGCCAGGTGCGCATCGAAGGCGTGCGGGTGCCGGCGAGCGATGTGGTGCCGGCCTGGAAGGCCTATGACCAACCCACGTCCGACGGTCCGATCTCGCAGATCATCCAGGCGGCAGTCGACACCGGCATCGCCCGGGGCGCTTTCGCCGAGACGTTGCGCGTAGCGCGCCAGTCGCGGCCCTGGGTTGACAGCGGGCTGCAACACGGTTGGCAGGACCCACTCGGCCAAGCGCTGATCGGCGAGCTGGCCTGGCGCCTGCAAGCGGCCGAAGCGATTTTGCGGCGCGCGGCGCAGGCGGTTGACCGTGCCGTCGCCGAACCCAACGAGGAACGTGTTGCTGAAGCCTCGGTGATCGTCGGCCAGGCCAAGGTGTTGTCCACTGAGATTTCCCTGGAGGCCTCCAGCCGTCTGTTGGAGTTGGGCGGCACCCGCAGCGTCTCGGCCAGCCAGGGGTTGGACCGGTTCTGGCGCAATGCGCGGACCCACACCCTGCACGATCCGGTGCGCTGGAAATACCACCTGGTCGGCAACCAGCTTCTTAACGGCATCAAGCCGCAACGTCATTCCTGGAACTGAGGTATCGCGCATGTCCAACTTACATTCCCACGGCCGTAGCGACCTGGCCCATGCCCGTCATACCGAGGCGGCGCTGATTGATTATCTGCGTGGACAGAGTGCCCGCCATGAAGCCCTGGTAATCGCCGCGGTCGGTGAGCTGCGTATCCGTATCGACGCTGCTGACGCCTTGCTGGAGTACGCCGACGAGTCCCAATCGGCCGCCATTGCTTTTCGCTTGGCCGCCGCTGAGGCGGCGCGCTTGAGCGGTCATGTGTATTTCGAGCTCGCCGGGCGCAGCCTGCCACGGCCCTCGCCTGACAACGCCGAACCGGCATTGCTGACCCAGCGTCGGTTGCTTGGTGATCATTACCTCAACGGTGCTGCGTTGGTCGACGGCCAAGGAGATGGGCTGGGTAGGTGAATGGATCCGGGAAGTGCAGGAGCGCTCCCCGGGTTGTTCGCTCAAGAATCCTGGCGTTTCCTGCGGCTGGGTTTGAACCGCAGGAAATGCTGCACGGGAAACAGAATCGACGCCAGCTCAGGCCAGCCCTAATACCCTGCTCGCGTTACCGTGGAAGAACTTCTCCAGCACCTCGTCCTTGAGCCCCAGTTGCAGGGCATCCTCAATGCTCTGACGAATCGGTCGGAACGTGTAGGAAGAGCCGAACAGCAATTGCTCGCAGAGGTAGCCGTTGGCGGCCTGCACGTAACCCTCGCTGCCCGGTTGGAACAGGTACATGTCTGGCACCAGGTGAATGTTTTCAAAGCGGAACGCAACACCGAGGGCCTGCTGCACGTTGGGCCAGTAGCCGTGGTAGACGACGATCGTCAGGTCCGGGAACGCTCGAGCCACGGCGGCCAGGCGCGTCGGGTCGTTGTAGCTCGGGTCCGGTGTGGTTGGCCCGCTCATCAGGAATAGCGGGATACCGCGCTTTTGCAGGTGTTCGTAGATCGGCCAGTACAGTGCGTCGTCGGGGTGCCGGGCCGGCTCGGCGAAACCCGGCTCCAGATCGATGCCGGCCAGGCCCAGTTGGTCGATCGCCCGGTCGATTTCCGCCAGGGCGCCTTCGATGCCTTGCAGTACCGGTTCTACCGAGCCGATGCCGATCAACTCGTTGTGGCCGTGAACGATTTCGTGGATGCGTTCGTTCGGCAAGTGCTGCCCTGGGGTGTGACGGCCGACTACCACGGCTTTGTCCAGTCCGGCCTCTCGCACCTCGGCGAGAAAACCCTGCGGGGTCAGCGAACGCTCGAAGTGATCGTCCGGGCCGCGGGTGCCGACACGTCGGTTGAGCCAACGCGCCACGGCGTGTTCGGGCGAGCCTGGCACGCCGCCGAAGAAGGGGTGCAGGTAGGCCGGGCGGCAACGCAGGTCGATGACTTTCATGCGACTTTCTCCTTGCCCGCGCGAACGTCGAAGGCGCCGCCGGTGAAGGCACCTTCGACGGTGACCTTGCCCTTGCCCGGCAACAGCGGGAACACCAGTTCGGCGAAGCGGTAGGCCTCTTCCAGGTGTGGGTAGCCCGAGAGTACGAAGCTGTCGACACCCAGGTCGGCGTATTCGAGCAAACGAGCGGCGACGGTTTGCGGATCGCCGACCAGTGCGGTACCGGCACCGCCACGTACCAGGCCGACACCGGCCCATAGATTGGGAGCCACTTCCAGCTTGTTGCGGTCGCCGCCATGCAACGCAGCCATGCGCCGCTGGCCTTCGGAATCCATTTTGCCGTAGTTGGCCTGGGCCGCAGCGATGGTGGCATCGTCCAGGTGGCTGATCAGCTCGTCGGCAGCGGCCCAGGCGGCTTCGCTGGTTTCCCGCACGATCACATGCAGACGCACGCCGAAGCGCACGCTGCGGCCATGCCTGGCGGCACGGGCCCGCACATCGGCAATTTTCTCGGCCACGGCAGCCGGTGGTTCGCCCCAGGTCAGGTAGGCATCCACATGCTTGGCCGCCAATTCGTGGGCGGCCTCTGATGAACCGCCGAAGTACAGTGGCGGGTGAGGTTGTTGCACGGGTGCGAAGAAGTTCTGGGCGCCCCGCACTTTCAGGTGCTTGCCGTCGAAGTCGACGGTTTCGCCCTGGAGCAGGCGGCGCCAGATGGTCAGGAATTCATCGGAGGCGTTATAGCGTTCGTCGTGCGTGAGGAACACACCGTCGGCTTCCAGTTCGGTGGCGTCGCCGCCCGGTACGACGTTGAGCAGCAGGCGGCCACCACTGGCCTGATCCAGGCTGGCGGCCTGGCGCGCCGAGGCAGTGGGGTTGCCCAGGGAGGTGCGCAGGGCCACCAGCAGCTTGATGCGCTGGGTCACCGGAACCAGGCTGGCGGCGGTCACCCAGGGATCCAGACAACTGGCGCCGGTAGGGATCAGCAGGCCGTCATAGCCGAGCTGATCGGCGGCCACGGCGATTTGGCGCATGTAGGCATTGGTCGCCGGTCGGCCACTGCTGGAGTGTCCCAGATAACGAGTGTCGCCGGAGGTGGGAAGGAACCAGAAAATATCCAGGCTCATGGGGTTTGATCCTTATGCGGTTGGGAGTCTGGAAGGGCGCATGAGCCCTTCCGGTATCGCAACGCTTGGCGTATTGGGGCTTTGTCGGCCGGGCCGCATCACCTGGTTTTATTTTGATCAGATCGACAGTTGCAGCGCCCGATCCGGGCGTGTGTTGGTGTCCGGGCGGCGTCGATTGACCACCAACTCGCCAATGGCGATCAGTCGTGCTCGTGTGACGTTGCGACTCAGGCCGAGCAAGCTGGCGGTGCGCACCTGATTGCAGTGGCAGAAGCGGTAGGCGGCGCGCAGCAGGCTGTCTTCAACCTTCTCGTGGAGGCCGCCGGCCTGTTCTTCGAACAACCGGTGGAAGGTGCGCAGCAGTTGTTCGTCGGCGCTCTCGCCGGTGGCGGCCAGGGGTTCCTGGCGCTCGATGCGCAGGGCCGATAAGCGCAAGTCATCCTCCTGCACCAGGCCGTTGCGGCACACCAGCAGGGTGTGGTGGATAACGTTTTCCAGCTCGCGGATGTTGCCCGGCCAGCTGTAGCTCACCAGTTTGTGCTCGGCTTGCGGGGTCAGGCGCACTTCACCGTAACCCAGGCGGTTGCAGTAGGTTTTGATGAAGTGACGGGTCAGTGGCAGGATGTCGCCCGGCCGCTCTCGCAATGGATAGAGTTGCAGGCTGACCACGTCGAGGCGGTAATACAGATCCTCGCGGAAGTTTCCGGCACCAATGGCCTTATCCAGTTGTACGTTGGTCGCGGCGACCACGCGTACGTTGATCGGGATGCTCTTGCGCGAGCCCAGGCGCACCACCTCGCGCTCCTGCAGTACGCGCAGCAGCTTGACCTGGATGGCCATCGGCAGGTCGCCGATCTCGTCGAGGAACAGGGTGCCGCCGTTGGCTTCCTCGAACCAGCCGGCCTTGGCGGCGATGGCGCCGGTGAAGGCGCCCTTTTCGTGACCGAACAGCTCCGCCTCCACTAATGATTCGGAGAAGGCGCCGCAGTTGACAGCGACGAAGGGGCCGCTACGGCGACCGCTGAGATTGTGGATGTGGCGTGCGACCAGTTCCTTGCCCGTGCCGGTCTCGCCAATGATCAGGACGCTGGCCTCACTGGGGGCGACCTGTTGCACGTGGGCGAGAAGCGCCTGCGATCTAGGGTCTTCGAAGACCTGTGCGGTCGCCCGGATCGAGGTAGCCAGTGTCGGCGAAGGGGGGAGAGTCAGCAGTTGCATGGGCATCCCTATGAGTAAAAGGTGGGGGTAGGCCGCGTCTGGCTCAGTGCCCACTCACCCAGTTCATGGAGTTTGTAATCCACAGGGTCGTGCAGGCTCTGGGTCCGCAGGTTGCGCCAATGGCGGTCGAGGCGCAGGGACGCATGGGTGGCGCGCGCGCCGGTGACTTCGAACAGGCGGCTGCAGATATCCAGGCCGGTGCGTACAGAGGCCACCTTGGCGGTGGCGATGGACAGTGCCAGTTGCGCACGTTCCTCGGCGCCCAGGGCGTGTCCCTTGTGCCAGGCTTCGTCGAGTTGTTCGGCTGCGCGCTCCACTAGCAGGCGCACGCTTTCCAGGCCGACCCAGAACTCGCCGTAATGGCGCAGTACATAAGGGTCTTCGCTGACGTGTTGGGCCTTGGAACGGAACCACGGCCGCCCTTCCTTGAGGGTGTACTGACGAGCTTCCTCCAGGGCGCCTTCGGCGATGCCGAGGAAGATGTGGGAGAAATGCAATTGGGCGATCAGTGGGCGCAGGCAGGCGAAAGGCGTGCTCAGCGGGCCGGGGTCGAGGAGCAGCTCGTTCTCTTCCACCCGTACCCGTTCGAAGGTGGCGCTGCCACTGTCGGTCTGGCGCTGGCCCATATTGTCCCAGTCGCCGTGCAGGGTGATGCCGGTGCGGCCACTGGGAATGGCGGCGATCAATAGCTTGCCGCCGGCGCCTTCGTCGATGGCCGAGGCGATCAGCATTTGCGAGTCGCTGGCACCGGAGCAGAAGCTCTTCTTGCCGGAGAATTCGCGCCAGCTGTCGAAGGTCTTGACCACGGTGCGGGTGTCCAGCGGGTTCAACGCATTGCCCCAGAACCAGTTCTTGCGGGCGGTCTGTTCGAACCAGGGTTGCCATTGATCGGGGCGCGAGAACAGGCGCACGGTGGCCAGCATCAGGTGCTGAAAACCGAAGACATGGGCGATGGAGCTGTCCACCTTGGCGAACTCGCGAACCACGCCGAGCGTTTCGCTCCAACTGGCACCGAGGCCGCCGAACTGGGTCGGAATGCTCAAGGCCAGCAGACCACTCTGACGAATGGCGTCGCGTTGCTCCTTGGGGGTACCGCCGGCCTCATCACGCTCGATGGCGGTCTCGGCAAATTCCGCCGCCAGGCGGCGGGCGGTCTGCATTGGGGTGAGCACCGCGGGTTGTTGATGGATTCTCACGCGATGTCCCTCGCAAATTGGCCTTCCGGGCAGACGTTGTAGTGATTCATGCGGGCCTCTCAGGCGATCTTGCGCAGTGCGCGCGCCTGGTCGCTGAACAGCCGGCCGGCACGCTCGGCCGCCAGCTCGATACGGGTTTGCAGGGTCTGGCTGACGATGCGGTAGTCAGCGAAGTCGGACTCGCTGGCGTAGACGCCAATGGGCAGGGTGAGCGATTGGAAGAAGCTGAACAGCGGGCGCAGTTGGTGATCGAGCACCAGCGCATGGCGCTCGCTGCCACCGGTGGCGGCCAGCAACACCGGGGTGTTGACCAGGGCGTCCTGGCCGATCAGGTCGAACAAATGCTTGAACAGTCCCGGGTAGGTGCCGCGATAGACCGGGGCGGCCACCACCAGCAGGTCGGCGGACTCGATCAGGCGCAGTTCGTGCTCGACGGTTTCCGGCAACTCCTTGCGCCACAGCGCGCCGCCCAGCGGCCGGGCAATGTTGCCCAGTTCGATCAGGTGGGGATCAATGGCCAGATGCCTGCCGAGTTCGCCCAGGATGGCTTCGGTCAGTGCCAGTGTGCGCGAAGGGCGGGAGGTGCCGCCGGAGATAGCGACGACTTTCAAGGGAGTGCTCATCCTAGGTGTTCCTGTTGGACTGTCGATTGAGATGCAAAGGCTTGAGCAAGGGCCGTACCAACGGGCAAAGCCCAGTAATTCCGGGGCTTTGCGGGGTTGGAGGGTTTTCTGGCTGTTGCTCTGGTGGATGAATTGTTGAGTTGCTGTTGCCCGGGCAACAGTTGGCCTGCTGTTTCTGCAGCAACAGTTTTTCGAGGGGGACAAGTCGTGCCCTGGACACTGATGTACTGCGTCGGTAACCAGGCAGATATTCGGAAGGCGCCTGGAGTCGCATCAGGGTGGTGCCTGGATTCGAGCGTGCAACGTTCGCCAGGATTTCCCTCTGTCAGATGAACCTTGCGTCAATACAGCGCTCACTTGTTAGGTCGCCGCGTTGCGTGATCGCGCCGTCCCATTGCCGATAAGGAATTCGCATGCTTGATACCTCGCCATCGATCCCACTGGCCAATCCTGTCGAACGTGAGCTCAGCCTGCGCGCCGTCACAACGGGGATTGTGCTCGGTATCCTGCTGACGCCTTCCAATGTCTACGCTGGGTTGAAAATCGGTTGGTCGTTCAATATGTCGATCATTGCCTTGCTGGTCGGCTACGGCATCTGGCAAGGCCTGGCCAAGCGCTCAGCCGGGCTACTGCCCTGGACGCTGCACGAAAGCAACATCAACCAGACCGTGGCCTCTGCCGCCGCGTCGATCATTTCCGGTGGGTTGGTTGCGCCAATCCCGGCCTACACCTTGCTGACCGGCCAACAACTGGATGCCCTCCCGATGATCGCCTGGGTGTTCTCGGTGAGTTTCCTGGGGATCTGGATTGCCTGGTACTTGCGACCGTCGTTGCTCAATGACAAGGCGCTGAAGTTTCCCGAAGGCATGGCGACCTTGGAAACCCTGCTGCACATCTACAACCACGGTCGTGAAGCCGCGACGCGCTTGAAGGTGCTGCTTGGCACCGCTTTACTCTCCGGGTCGGTGAAGTGGGTCGATACCTTCCTGTGGGCTTTGCCGCGCTGGTCGCCGACGGCCCAGTTGGAGCGTCTGACGTTTACTGCAGATCCTTCGCTCCTGTTGGTGGGGTTCGGCGCGATCATCGGTATTCGCGTCGGCCTGACCCTGCTGCTCGGAGCTTTGCTGGCATGGGGCGCCCTGGCGCCGTGGTTGTTGGCGCAGGGCCTGGTGCCGTTGCCACCCGACAGCAGCGGCCCGCAGTTCGCGGCGCTGGTGGAGTGGCTGCTGTGGCCGGGCGTGAGTCTGATGGTGTGCTCGACCTTGGCCTCCCTGGCGATTCGCTTGTGGGCATTGCACCGGTCTACCAAGGCCGGCGGCGGGGCGATCTGGGCGATACCTAAGGCCGGCCCTGCCGCCGGTTTTTTACTGTCGATCGCATTGGTGGTGAGCCTGCAAGCGCTGTTGTTCGGCATCAATCTATGGATGGCCCTATTGACCATCCCCTTGGCGATTTGCCTGGCTGCGGTGGCTGCCCGGGTGGTCGGCGCCACGGGTATTCCACCCATCGGTGCCATCGGACAGTTGTCCCAGTTGAGCTTCGGGATCGTCGCGCCGGGGCAGGTGCCGATCAATTTGATGAGCGCCAACACCGCCGGCGGTTCGGCGGGGCAATGCACGGATTTGATGAATGACTTCAAGGTGGGCCGGGCGATTGGCGCCACGCCGCGCAAGCAGTTGATCGCCCAGACGCTGGGGATTTTCGTCGGCAGCATCGTTGGGGTCTTGGCCTACCTGGCACTGATCCCGGACCCGCAAGCCATGTTGCTCTCCGAGGAGTGGCCGGCTCCGGCGGTCGCCACTTGGAAAGCCGTGGCGCAAACCTTGACCCATGGCTTGGACTCGCTCTCTGCGAGCATCCGCTGGGCGATATTCATCGGCGGCCTGGTCGGCTTGCTGTTGGGAGTTCTCGACAGCGTGCTGCCCGGGCATCGCGCCCGCTACCTGCCAAGCACGGCGGCTTTGGGCCTGGCCTTTATCCTGCCAGCCTCGGTGTCGCTGATGATGGCCCTTGGCGCGCTGCTCACCTGGCTGGTGAGCTGGCGCTGGCCGAGCCTCACTGAACGCTTCGCCATCACGGCGGCAGCAGGGTTGATTGCCGGGGAGAGCATTACCGGGGTGGGGGCGTCGTTGTGGCAGATGGCTAGGAATCTGTGATGACGAGCGCTGTCGAAGGCATGCCCGACGAAAACTATTGAAAAAGACCTCTAGACGCTTTACATCGGGGGCTCTCTGGCATATTGCTGGCAATCGATAAGTAAAATAACGCCATTTTTTGGCTCAGGGAGCGCTGATGAGTGTTCGTCCATTGAGCGATTCCCCGCAGCAGTCGAACAATTACGTGGCCACCTCTCATCTGCAAGAAACCCCGGATCCTGTCGGCATGGCATACGCTGGCGAAGAAAATACGATTGAACAATTGCTGGAATCAGCACGCAACTGGGCCCATACCACCCAGTGGGTGGTGTATCGCGCCGGTGAACAAATGCACCTGGTCGGGCAGGGCGACCCACGCATGCAGTGGCCGTCAAGCGTTGCGAATGCGGAGTTCGAGGCGTTCTGCCGGACCCGGCGGTTGTACCGCTGGCCGACCGGTAGAGGCGAGAGTGTGCTGGGGTGGCTACTGGCGCCAGTGACCGCTGCCCAGGAGCCGGCGCTTGCCGAGTTTGCCCAGCGCTTGGGCATCCAGGTACAGACCAACACCCTTACCCGTGCCCAGGTCACTCAGCGTGTGCTGTATGAAATCACCTACCTGGCCAGTTCGACCCGTGACCGTTCCGTGTTCCTGGTGGGGGTCCACCAACTGCTCGCCAGCCTGATCGACGCCGAGAACTTCTATCTCGCGTTGTATGACCCGCGCACAGGCAAGATTGACTACCCGTACTACGTCGACATCATCGACGTCGATGCCGTGGAGTCGCAGCACTACGAATACCTTGACCCTGCGCACCTGTCATTGACCGGCCAGGTGTTGACCAGCGGCCAGCCGCTGCTGATCGACGCCGCCGGCATTTGCGCGGCCCAGGCCGAGGACCGTTTCTATTGTGTGGGTGATCGTCCCGAGTTCTGGATGGGCGCACCGTTGAAAAATGCCGCGGATGAAGTGTTTGGCATGCTTGCCATGCAGGTCTACGACGTTGCGCGTACCTACAGCGCCGAAGACCGCGCGTTGTTTCTGGTGGTGGCCCGTCACGTGGCCATGGCCCTGGACCGGATCCTGAACCGAGAGGGCATGGAAGAAACGGTGAGGCGGCGCACACTGGAGCTTTCGGCACTCAACGACGCATTGCGCCAGGAAGTGGCCGAGCGGGAGCGCGCCGAGCACCTGCAGAGTGCGTTGTTCCAGATTACCGAGCTGTCGAGCCAACCTGGCGACATGGCCGAGCTGTTTCAAACCTTGCATGGCATTGTCGGCGAACTGCTGTTTGCGCAGAACTTCTACATCGCGCTGTTCGACGATGCGATCGGTGAAGTGACCTTTCCGTATTACGTCGATGAACGGGACACGACCCAGCCGGCGGCACGACGCGGCTGCCGGGGCCTGACCGAATATGTTATCCGTCAGCGTTGTCCCTGCCTGATTGACCCACTCGATGCTGACCGGTTGGCTGCGCAAGGTGAACTGGAAGTGACCTACGAGTCGGTCCGATTCCATTCCTGGCTGGGCATTCCGTTGTTCGATGACGGCGTGGTGCGTGGTGTGCTGGCGGTGCAAAGCTATACCTCGCAGGTGCGCTATACCCTGCGCGACCAGGAGCTGCTGACGTTCGTGTCGCGACACATTGATACAGCGTTGTCGCGCCGCACCGCGGCCGAAGCGATCCATGCCGCCAACCTCAAGCTAGAAGCCCGGGTGCAGGACCGCACCCGCGAGCTCGATCATGCCAACGCCAAGTTGCAACACGAAAACGCCCATGATGCGCTGACCGGGCTACCGAATCGCACTTACCTGCAACAGCGCCTCAATCTGGCCTGGTCGCGGTTCGAGAACGAAGGTGGGCAACTGTCGGTGATGTTCATCGACCTTGACCGTTTCAAGATGGTCAATGACAGCTTTGGCCATCACTTTGGCGACCTGCTGTTGATGCAAGCTGCCCACCGTTTGCGCAGTTGCCTGCGTGAAACCGACATGTTGGCGCGCCTGGGAGGCGATGAGTTTGCGGTGTTGGCACCCGAGGCGCCGCTGGAGGTGGTGATCGAAATCGCCGATCGGATCCTGGCGGTGTTCGACCTGCCGTTTTTCATCAATGGCCACGAAGTTTTTTCCTCCTGCAGTATCGGTATTGTCAGTGCCGACAGTCAGTTCCATCTCGAGCCCGCCGACTTGCTGCGCGATGCCGATGCGGCGATGTACCGGGTCAAGAGTGCCGGGCGCGATAGCTACGCGGTGTTCAATCAGGAAGTGCGCCGTGAGGTTTCGGACCAGGTCGAGCGTGAAGGCGCCTTGCGCAATGCGCTCAAGCGTACCGACGAATTGCTGCCGTATTTCCAACCGATTGTCAGTGTCGAAAGCGGCGAGCTGGTGGCCCTTGAAGCCCTGATCCGCTGGCATCAGCCGGGCGGTCGGATCATCGCGCCGGGCCAGTTTTTGCCGGATGTCGAGGGGTTGCGTCTGATCGGGCGACTGGACCTGTACATGCTCACCAGCATCGCCATGATCCTTGCTCAGCCCCAGCATGCCAATTGGCCGCCGGTGCATGTCAATTGTTCCAGCTACAGCATGGCACGCCCGGACTTCGCCGAAGATGTACTTGCACTGTTGGCCCGGCATAACGTCGCGCCCTCGCGGATCTGCCTGGAACTGACCGAAGGCGCGCTGGTGGCCGAGCCAGCCATTGCCCGTTTGACCATGCAGCAATTGGCCGATAACGGCATGTCGGTGGTGCTCGATGACTTCGGTGCAGGGTTTTCCTCCCTGAGCTATGTGCATCAATACCGTTTCAGCGGCTTGAAGATCGACAAGTCGTTCATCTTCGAACTGACCAGCAGCCCCCGCAGTCGCGCCATCGTCCGGGCAATCGTGCGGATGGCCGAGTCTCTGGACCTCAGCGTCGTGGCCGAAGGTGTCGAGGATGAAGAGACGCTGCTCTTGCTGCGTGAAATGGGGGCAGGGCAGGCCCAAGGTTATTATTTTGCCAAGCCGATGGGGCTGGATGCCTTGTTGGCGACTTCGCTGCTCGATCGCCAGGCGCCTAAGGACAGCGCACCCGGCAGACCGAGCCTGGGATAAGGTTTCCCTTATGGGTGGGTGGGATAGTCGATGTATCCGCGCTGGTCACCGCCAAAGAAGGTGCTCGGGTCTGGGGTATTGAGCGCTAGCCCGTCGCGGATCCGTCGTGGCAAGTCAGGGTTGGCCAGGAACGGTCTGCCAAAGGCAATGATGTCCGCACGGTTGGCGGCCAGGGCTTGCTCAGCTGTTTGCGGGTCATAGCCGCCGGCGATCATCAGCACACCGTTCCATTGCGTACGCAGCTGATTGATGATCGCGTCCCAGCGCGGATCGAAGTTTTCGTCCTTGACGGTGCCTACCACGGCAGGCTCCACGAGATGCAGGTAGGCCAGGGGCCAGCGGTTCAACGAGCGGACGATATAGCCGAATGTGGCCTCGGGTGTCGCGTCACCCATGCCCATGAAGCGTCCCATGGGTGTCAGCCGTACGCCCACGCGTTCTGCCCCCACCTCATCGGCAACCGCTTCCACGACATCCAGCAAGAGCCGGGCGCGATTCGCCACGCTGCCGCCGTAATGGTCTTCACGCTGGTTACTGTTGCTATTGATGAACTGGTCGAGCAGATAACCGTTGCCGGCGTGAATCTCGACGCCGTCCATGCCGGCTCTCAAGGCGTTGCGCGCTGCGCGGCTGTAGTCGCTGATGATGTCGGCGATCTCAAATGCTTCCAGGGCGCGGGGTGTGGGTACATCCTCCCAAACGCCGTTGCCTTGGTCATCGACAATAAACGTCTTGCCTGGAACGGGCAGTGCGCTGGGGGCAACCGGCAGGGCGTTATCGGGTTGGAAGCTGGGGTGAGAAACCCGTCCAACATGCCACAGCTGCATGAAGATCCGCCCGCCGGCTTCATGCACGTGTGTGCTCACCTGACGCCAGGCATCAACCTGCTCGTCGCTGTAGATGCCTGGTGTCCAGGCGTAGCCCTGACCTTGGCGGGAAATCTGCGTGGCTTCGGTAATGATCAACGCGGCGCTGGCGCGTTGCCGATAATATTCAGCGTTCATGGCGGTTGGCAGGTCGCCCGGCTGCCCGGCGCGGGAGCGCGTCAGGGGCGCCATGGCCATGCGATGAGCAAGTGTGTAGGGGCCAACCTTAATGGGTTCAAGCAGGTGCTGAGTCATGGATGTTCCTCGTGACGATATGGCAGAGTGCAGCGGTTGGGCACTAACTTAATCCTCCCGGCGTCGAGTGATAATCCAGTCGAAGCTCTACGCTGCATTGCGTCAAACGCAACGCTTTGGGGCGGCGTGAGGCCGGGCTATCGCGCCTGCGCTGACCGGGTCAGGGGAAGGTTCAGCCAGCGCCGGCCCGTGGCATTCGCCACGGCATTGCCGAGGGCGGCGGCCATGGGGCCCTGGACGATCTCGGCGGCACCGAGAAAGGGTTGTCCCGGCTGATCGAGCAGATGCACATCGACTTGCCTGGGCAATTGTGTGAAGCGCAGGATCGGATAACCGCTCCAGTCATAGCTGCGTACGCCACCGGGGTCGTAACCGACTTTTTCAAACAGCGTCCAGCTGGCGGACTGCACGATGCCGCCCTCCACCTGGTTGCGCAGGCCATCGGGGTTGACGATTTGGCCCACGTCCACGGCTGTCACCACGTGATCGAGTTGCACCTCGCCTGTCAGCGGATGCACCTGTAGACGGACAGCCAGGGCGCAGTAACCCATGATGTTTTTGTAGCGGGCAAACGCGAACCCTATGCCTGAACCCGGTTCGTTGCCTTTGTGCGGCCAGCCGATAGCGTCCCGGACCCGCTCGATCACCGCACGTGCCCGTGGGTCTGTGAGATGGGCGAGGCGAAAGGCAACTGGGTCGGCGCCGGCCTGGACGGCCAGTTCATCGATGCAGGCTTCGATGGCAAAGATATTGATATGCGCCCCCAGCGACCGCATGGCTGAGGTGCGAAACGGCATTTGGGTCACGAAGTTCATGTCGATGCGGGTGGATGCCAGGCTGTACAGCGGCACTGCATTTCGATCGCCATCCCCTTCGGGCTGGGCGATCGGCACCGACGGCGCGGAAACGAACGGGCGAGCCAACAACCGGGCCGGAATCAGCCGGCCGGCGTTTACGATGCGTTCGTTGTGCGGCGTCGTCCACAGTTCATAGGTCCAGTCCTGCAACTTGCCCTGCGGATCGAGGCTGGCCTGGACCTCGGTGAGCATGGCGGAACTGTAGGGCTCCCAGAGATTTTCCTGCTCGCGCATCCATTGCACGCGCACAGGCGTGCCGGCGACGCGCATTGCGATCAATGCGGCATCCGCTGCGGCGTCGTCCGCACCATTGTGGCCATAACAACCGGAGCCCTCGACATGAATGCAGCGTACTCGTTCGACTGCCAGCCCCAGCATTTCGGCGATTCCCGCGCGAAGAGGATAGACCCCCTGGGTATGAGTCCAAACGGTGAGCAGGCCATCCTTGAACCAGGCCACGGCGCAGGACGGGCCGATGGAGCCGTGCATGAGGTACTGTTTGGTGACCCGGGCGCGGTAGCTCGCGCTGGCGCTGGTCGCAGGTGTGCCTTCATGGCTGATCGGGTAGCGGCGGGCGGGCAGGCGTGTCAGTAATCCGTGGATGTCCTGAGGGTCGGGGATCGGTTCTGCGCCGCTCCAGCGCGCCAGCTCATAGCCGCTGCGCATCGCCTTGATGGCCTGCCACTCATCTCGGGCGACTACCGCCAGGTAGTTGCCGTCGCGTACCACCTGTACGACGCCGGGCAGGCGTTTTATCGACTCGGCATCGAAGGCTTCAAGAGCGCAACCGGGACGTGGTGGGCGGATGACCCGCGCATGCAGCATGCCTGGCAGGCGCATGTCCTGGACAAAAGCGGCGCCGCCACTGACCTTGGCCGGGATATCCAGGCGTGGTAGCGAATGGCCGATCAGCTTGAAAGCAGACGGTGGCAGCGATGGCGATTGCGCCTTCGCGTAAAGGTGCAAGTCGACGCCCTTGACGGCCTCGGCATAGGACATTCGCTGGCCAGCCGGGCCCTGGATGACGCCTTCGTCAGTCACCAGCAATGCGGCTTCCACGCCCCAGCTGCGTGCCGCCGATTCCAGCAGCAATTGCCGCACCTGCGCTGCGGCGTTGAACAAGGCGGTGCCGCTGTCGAAGATGCTGTGGCTGCCGGCGGTATAGCCTTCGTTCGGGGTCAGGGCGGTGTCGGCGGTGAGCAGGGTGATCGCCCCAGGCGAGACGTGCAGGCGCTCGGCGGCAATCTGCAGGAGGGCTGTTTTTACCCCGGTCCCCAATTCGACTTTACCGGTGTAGACCGTGATGCCTTCGGCACTGACACGGATCCACGCATCGAGGTAGGGATTGGTGCGCAGGCTTCCTGGAAGATCGGGCGCCAGCACGACCGTGCCAAGGGTGTCGACCTCGCTATCAGCCAGCGCATGGCGCGCAGCCGGTACCAAGGTGAACGCCAGCACCAGCGCGCCCCCGCGCAGGAAAGCGCGGCGTCCTTGGTCGACTTCATCGCGAAGGGTCATGTGGCACTCCTGTCTGGCCTGGCAACGCGACTGATGGCGTCGATGATGCGCAAATGGGTTCCGCAACGGCACAAGTTGGTTGCCATGTGCTCGCGTAGGGTCTGTTCGTCCGGATGGGGATCGCGCTCGAGCAACGCCTGGGCGCGCATCAGCATGCCGGCGATGCAGTAACCGCACTGTGCGGCCTGGGTTTCGATAAAGGCCTGTTGCAACGGGCCAGGACGATCCGCCGTGCCCAGGCTTTCGACCGTACGGATGTGCTTGTTTTCCAGGCCCGTGCAGGGCGTCAGGCAGGAGAACACGGGCTGGTCATCGACCAGCACGGTGCAGGCTCCGCACTGGCCCAGGCCGCACCCGTATTTGGCGCCGTTGAGCCCCAGGTGATTGCGCAACGCGTACAGCAGCGGCATATCCGGCTCCAGCTCCAGCGAATGGAGCGAGCCGTTGACGTTGAGGGTCACTTGGGTCATTGCGCCTCCTGACGTAACTCATCAATAGTGGAAGAAAGATCCGCCCACGGCTGGCCAGGCTTGGCCTGCTCGCGCAGGAATCCGGCCAGGGCGGCGAGCTGTTGGTTGTCGAGGCTGGCAGCGAAAGGTGGCATGCTCGGTCCGGGGCGCCCCGGGGTGGCGGGCACACCTTCAAGCACGGTCTTGAGAAAGTTGCGCGCGCTCGCTGCATGCAACGCCGATGTGCGATCCAGAGCAGGGCGCCCATCGATCTCGCGCATGGGCGCGGCCGGGCCATGGCAGCCTGCACAGGCGCTCTGGAACAGTAGAGGGCCAGGCGTCTGCCCGATCGCCTCGCTGGGAGGTTTGATCGAGGGCGTGACCGGGTTGGGCGCGGTGGCCTTGAGGCTCAGGAGATATTCGGCGATCGCGTCGGCATCGCTGGCCGGCATGTTGACCAGGCTGAGGCTGACCGGCCGCATCGGTCCCGCGGCAGTGCCATGGCCCTCGACCACCTCCGCCCGCAGGTAGCGCGCCAGTTGCTCGCTGCTCCAGGGGAATGTCCGGCTGGCCATACCCAGCAGAGAAGGGGCCTCCCATCCATCTACATGCCCTCCAGCAAGATGCTGGTTGGATTTTTCCGCGCCCAACGGATTGAGCGGCGAATGGCAGCCACCACAATGGCCTGGGCCTTCGACCAGGTAACGTCCACGATTCCAGGTTGCAGATTGTTGGGCCACGGGCGTCAAGGGTTGCTGATGCAGAAACAGCAGGTTCCAGAACGACACCAATGGCCGGATGTTCATCGGGAAATTCATCCGGTTTTGCGCCGCTGGTGCGTGTACAGCGGGGCCACTCATCAAGTAGGCGTAGACGTCCGCGATGTCCTCGTCGGTCATGCGCCGGTAGTACGCGTAAGGGAAAGCGGGATACAGCAAATGCCCATCCCGGGAAACGCCCTCGCGCATCGCTCGCTGGAACGCTGGCAATGACCACTGGCCAATCCCGGTCTCGATATCCGGCGTGATGTTGGTGCTATAGAGCGTGCCGAACGGTGTGACCAGCGCCAACCCTCCGGCCAGGTATTGACCGCCGGGACGGGTATGGCAGACCGCGCAGTCACCGGCTTCGGCTACCCGCGCCCCGCGTTGCACCTGGCTGGAATTCAATGGTGATGGTGCGTTGGCGGGAGCGATCGCCGGGCGCCACATCAACAACGCGGCACCTATTCCACCCACCAAGGCGAGTACGACAACGCCCACCCACAGCGGCTTGGTTTTCATGATTCGCCCCTTCATTCGCCGGTTCTCCATAGCCAGTGCCCAAGCGTAGCGAAGGGGTATGGGTTGCGGTATTGCCAACACGCGCAATGACGTTTTGCGTCATCGGCAACGCTGGGGTCGTTGCGCCATACGCATCGCTCCATTGCCCCATCGACGGATTCTCCTGGGCGAGCGTCGCGCCTAGCCTTGGCGACACTCTCTCCAATCGAATGAGGTTTCACCATGGCCACCGGCAACTTTGCGACTACGGCAAATACAGCACAGGCAGGCGAGCGACCGGCTCCAATCTCTAGCACCCTGGTCGCCTTGCTGGCTTTCTGTTGTGGGGCCGTCGTCGCCAACCTTTACTACGCCCAGCCGATCGTCGAGCTGATCGCCCCGCAAATCGGCCTGTCCAGCGCCAACGCCAGCCTGATCGTTTCGCTGACCCAATTAGGCTATGCCGTGGGCCTGCTGCTGTTGGTGCCTTTGGCTGACTTGATGGAAAATCGTCGCCTGGTGGTGGGTTTCACGCTCGTCGCCAGCCTGTGCCTGGTAGCGGCAGGCTTCACCGACTCGCCTTCGTTGTTCCTGTTGTTCTCATTGCTGATAGGCCTCACCTCCGTGGCCGTGCAGATTCTCGTACCGCTGGCGGCGCACATGGCACCCGAAGCAAGCCGGGGCCGTGTCGTTGGCAATATCATGAGCGGCTTGCTGCTGGGGATTCTGCTCTCACGCCCACTGTCGAGCCTGCTGGCACAGGCGGTCGGTTGGCGTGGTGTGTTCTTCAGCGCCGCGGCCCTGATGGCGTTGATTGCCTTGGTCATGGCCGTTGCCCTGCCACGGCGCATGCCGACACATCAGTCCTCTTACGGCGAGTTGATCCGCTCGGTATTTGCCCTTGCGCGACGCCACCCAAGCCTGCGAGAGCGTTCCTTGTATCAAGGGTTGCTGTTCGCCAGCTTCAGCCTGTTCTGGACCATCGTGCCCATTGAGCTGATTCGCCAACACGGTTTCAGCCAGGCGCAGGTCGCGATGTTTGCCTTGGTAGGGGCCGTTGGTGCGATCGCGGCCCCGATTGCCGGTCGATTGGCGGACGCAGGGCATGGCCAGCGTGGCACCCTCGCTGCGTTGATACTGGCTCCTGTTGCGTTGTGGTTGGGGGCCCTGCCAGGCAGTGGATATCTCTGGCTGGTGGTGTGCGCCGTGCTGCTGGATTTTGCCGTGCAGCTCAACATGGTTCTCGGCCAACGTGAGGTGTACGCCATCGATCCCCATAGCCGGGCGCGCCTGAATGCCGTGTACATGACCAGTATCTTTGTCGGCGGGGCTCTGGGTTCGTTGATCGCCAGCCCCTTGTATGAACAGGTTGGGTGGAACCTGTCGGCGACTGCGATCGCCTGTGTTCCAGGCTTGGCGTTGGTGCTGTTCCTAAGTCGTCGCTATCGCAAGGGTTGAGCACAGTCATACAAGACAGCTCGCCCGTGCTCAGGCATAGTCGTCGAGGTGATTTTTCGCTCTCGGAATCGGCTTATGGACAAGTTGCTGGCGCTGAAGATGTTTGTTGAAACCGTGCGTTGTGGCGGCTATTCATCGGCGGCGCGCAAGCTGGGCATTTCCACGTCTTCGGTGACCCGGCAGGTGGCGGCGTTGGAAGGGGAGCTGGGCGCCAGCCTGCTCAATCGCACCACGCGCAACACCAGCGTCACGGTCGCCGGGCAAGCCTATTTCGAGAAGGCCCTGGCGATTATCGAGTCCATCGACGAAGCCGATGCCATTGTCGCCGACCGTGGCACCGAGCCCCAAGGGCATCTGCGTGTCAGTGTCCCGGTGGAGTTCGGCCGACGCATCATCGCCCCCCATCTGGGACGGTTGCTCGATCGTCATCCCGGCCTGGAAATCAGCCTGTCGTTGAGCGATCGGGTCAGTGACCTGATCAGCGAGCGAATAGATGTGTCGGTGCGTCTCGGTTCGTCGGTGGTCAGCGATGACATCGTCAGCAAAAGGATCGGCCATTTCCAGCGTTGGGTCGTGGCCAGCCCCGAGTACCTGGCACGGACCGGCCTGCCACGCCATCCCAATGACCTGCTCAAACACCAGTGCCTGCGTTTTGATTATGGCGCAGCGCACCATGCCTGGACTTTCCAAGGTGACGAAGCTGTCTTGAGCCTGAATGTGCAGGGGCGCTTGCAGAGCAATAATGCCGACATCCTGCGCGAGGCGGCGCTGGCCGGTGGCGGCGTGGCGCTGCTGGCCGACTGGCTGGTGCGCGACGATGTCGGCCAGGGCCGTCTTAGCCGCATCCTGGAACACTACGAAGTCAATCCCGGGGCCGCCAGCTCTTGCATCAACGCGCTGTATCTGCCCAACCACCGCGGCTCCAGTCGCATCAATGTGTTTATTGAGTTCCTCGAGGAAATCCTCGTCGCCTGAGCGCTCTTGAAGAAAAGCCGCGACCGCTGAAGGCCGGTCGCGGCTTTTCCGATGGCATCGACCAAACCTTTGAGCGTTATTTCTGGCTGAGGGCTGCGATGGAAAGTCCTGACACGATGAAGGTCAGGCCCGCGCCGAGGTTGAGCCCGTTGGCGAGGCGCGGGCGTTGGCAAATGTATTGCGACAGGCGCGTGGCGAAGATGCCCATCAGTGAGAACCCCACGGCCGTCAACAGGGCGAACCAGAACCCGTAGACCAGCATCTGCACCGTGACTGAGCCGAGCGCGGGGTTGATGAATTGAGGGATGAACGCCAGCACGAACAACCCTGGCTTGGGATTGAGCGCCGCTGAAAGGAAGCCAGTCAACAGGATGCTGCGCAGGGGCTGTCGCGCGGCGGGCGCGAAGGTAATCAGGCTTTTGGCGCGCAGCACCTTGATCCCGAGCCAGAGCAGGTAGGCGGCCCCTACCAACTTGACGACCCAGAAGGCGACCGTCGAGGTCTGGATCAGCAGCGTCAGCCCCAGCGAAGCGGTGGTGACGTGAAACAGGATGCCCAGGCCAGACGACAGGCCCGACACGAGAGCGGCCAGGCGACCCTGGCTGAGGCCGCGGCCTATCGCCAGAAGATTGTCAGGGCCTGGAGACAGGACCAGCAATATGCAGGCGGTGGTGTAAGTGAACCAGATATCCATCGGAAACACGGTGACGCTCCCTGTGAGGTAGGTGTGGGGTCAACTGATGATGCCCAGGACAGCCGCCCTGACCACCGCTGCGGTCTTGTTGGTGGCGCCGAGTTTGCTCACGGCGTTTTTCACATGGAATTTGACGGTGTCGAAGGAAATCGCCAGGATCTGCGCGATTTCTTCCTGTGTCTTGCCATCGGCCGTCCAGCGCAGCACCTCGATCTCTCGTGCCGTCAGCCGGTAGTTCTGGGCCTGATGTGAAGGGGCGATCAGCAGCCTTTCCATCACTGGTGCGATGGTCTCGGCGAGCCAGCGCATCTTGAGTTCCTTGGCATTGAGCTCGGTGACATTCAGCGTAGAGCCACTGCGGGCGAGGGTCAGCATGCTCTGGTGACGCGAGGCGTTGGTGCGCGAGCAGGCCCAGCCGTACCTCAGGCCTGCGGCCCGAGCTTCTTCCCAGAACTGCGGCATCTTGCGCAGGAGTTCTCCCTGCCACAAAAAGGGCGTGGTGCAGGCGCGCGCGCGCTGTACCGAAGGGTCGACGAGCAGAAACTCGGCTTCGCTGTATCGGCGCTGCCAGGTGCTCGAGAAATTGCAACGCATCTGCATGACGGGATTAGAAAAGGGCAGGGCTGTACAGACACCGAACGAAAACCATTCGAAATCAAGCTCCCAGGCAAGGCGTTGAACGCCGTTCACCAAGGCCTGCTCGTCTTTGACCGAGCTTGTCCATGCCAGCAGGCTTGCGAGCCAAGTACGCATCGAATCTCCCTTTCCGAATGCTGTTCCCGAGGTTCGTTATACCCCAGCGAAATCAGCTTGGAAAGTCTCCAGGGACAGTGCCACCTCGGGCTGGCGAAGCCCACCTGCGATGGCATTCTGCTGTCTGCCTACCCCATTGGGTAGGTGGTTTTAACCCTTCACTGTCATTAGGTTTGCTCCTCGCCGGCGGACAGGGGAGATGCTCACTGTTGCTCCAGAGCCTTGTTACCGGCGCTGTCCCAAACTCATTGACGGTGGTCGATCCATGCTCGAAGAGATTGTCAGATACAAAGTCCAGGAAACGGCTCAGCGTAAGCAGGCGCACAGTATCGATGCCCTGCTCAAGCGAATTCGTGACGCGCGAGCGCCCCGTCCCTTTGCCGGCACCCTGGCGGGCGAGGGGATCGCCCTCATTGCCGAAGCCAAATACCGCTCGCCGTCGAAGGGCGTGTTGCGTGCCGACTATGATCCGCTGCAGTTGGCGATGGCATACCAGGCTGGAGGAGCCAGTGCCCTTTCGGTCATCGCCGACAGTCGCTTTTTCGGTAATGCGCCGTATGTCGTTGGCATGCTGGCCAACCACCCTAAAATTACATTGCCGGTGATGTACAAGGACTTCATCGTCGATGAGTACCAAGTCTACGAGGCCCGGGCACTGGGGGCCGACGCGGTGTTAATGATCGTCCGCTGCCTGCCGCCTGGCAGCCTTGCGCGGCTGCATGCCTTGGCGAACCAGTTGGGGTTGGATGTACTGGTGGAGACGTTCGACGAGGCGGACATCGACCAGGCGCTGTCGGTCGACGCGTCGATCGTCGGTATCAACAATCGCGACCTCGACACTTTCAATGTCAACTTCGACCGCTCCGCCCAATTGTTTGAGCTCCTGCCTGCGTCGGTCATTGCCGTGGCGGAAAGTGGTGTTGCCGGTCCGAAGGACATGCGGTTGGTGGAGCGCATCGGTTTTGGCGCCGCGCTGGTGGGGGAACGCCTGCTGACGGCTGCCGACCCTTGCCTGGAGGCTCGTCGCTTGCTGGGCACGGATGAGTCGGTATGACAATGCTGCACTCAATAATCCTTGGCTTTGGTCACTGTGGAAGAAACCTGCATCTGGCCAGCCTGCGCTCATTGCATCGCCAGGGCTGCCTGCCCGACGTCGACGCCACCATCACGGTCGTGGATCCCGAACTTGGCAGTGGGTTGGTCGATGGCCTGGTGATGCAGCGCTGCCTGCCCGAGGCGTCGGCCCTACAGGGCAAGGTAGGTGTCGTGCATATCTGTACGCCACCGGCCCTGCACTTGCGTCATGTGCGCGAGGCGCTTATGGCCGGTTTCCGCTACATCATCATTGAGAAACCCATGGTGATGAACCTGGCCGAGGCCGAAGCGTTGCGCTCCATGGAACAACAATATGGCGCGCAGATCCTGGTGGTTTCAGTGTGGGGCCACAGCCAGTTGGTTCCACGGCTCACCCGATGGCTGGAAGCCAGTGGGCAGCCGCTTCGCAGCGTGCACGTCATCCATGACAAACCTCGTTTTTCGCGCTCTTTCACCCGCCATGGCGAACACCTGTTCGACATTGAAATGCCGCACCAAGTCAGCCTGGCCTTGCTGTTCGCAGGTGCTCCGGCGTCCGGGTTTCATGCGCACACCGAAGATCTGCGCGTCGAAGGCAAGCTGCGTCAGGCCATGAAGGCCGGCAGCATCGGCTGGCACGATGAGCAAGGCATCGAGGTGCTGCTCGAATCGGATCTTGCCAGCCCGATCCGCCAACGCAGTGTGCGCCTGCAACTGGAGAGTGGCGAATGCTGCGAAGGATTTTTCCCTGTCGGTGCCGACGATAGCTATGCACAGCTCAGATGCGACACCGAGCACAGTAGCAGTACCGCTCACCAAATCTTCGCTGACGAACCCCTGACAACGTGTGTGGGCGAGTACTACCGCTATTTCAGGAGCCATCTGCAAGGTCACGGCGGCGATATGCCTCGCAGCGGCACAGTGGCGTTCAACCAGCAGGTTGTCGAGTTGCTGGAGCAGGCTCGCGGCGTTGCCTCTGCGAGCGCATTGGCGTCGATCAATATGCATATGGCCAAGGAGGCCGTTCGATGAGTGTTCCGTTTTTCCAGATCACCGAAGGATTCACCCGCGCCTTGCCGCTGCTGGAGGAGGGACTGGCAGAGTTTCATCGACAGTCTGGTTGGGTCAATGACCAACAGGTACGGGCTTTTGAGCAGGCCATCGCAACCTATACCGGCGCGCCCCATGCTATCGCCACCGGCAACGCTACCGATTCGCTGATCATCTGCCTGATGGCTTTGGGCATCGGCCCGGGTGATGAAGTCATCGTGCCTTGCTACAGCTTTTTTGCCTCGGTCTCCTGCATCTTGCAAGTGGGGGCGACGCCGGTGTTCGTCGATATCGAACCTGGCAGCTACGCAATCGACTGCTGCTTGATCGAGGCGTGCATCACCCCGCGTACCCGGGCCATCATGCCGGTCCATCTGTTCAGGCAAATGGCCGACATGGACGCCTTGATGGACATCGCCCGCCGACACGGGCTGAGGGTTGTCGAGGACAGCGCCGAAGGCATCGGAATGCGTTGGAATGACAGGCATGCCGGGCTGATTGGGGACCTTGGCGTACTGTCGTTCTTCCCCACCAAGACCCTGGGTGCGCTCGGCGATGCCGGGATGGTCCTGACTCGCGATGCGGATCTGGCCAGGCGTGTGCGACAGATCCTGGACAATGGCCGCGATGCCAGCGGGCTTGCGCAGTGCCTGGGCTACAACAGCCGAATGGACGACCTGCAGGCCCTGTGGCTGAGGGCACGATTGCCCGAGCTGGACCAGGAAATCGAACGGCGTGCCGCGCTTCGCGATGCCTACGACGTGCACCTGGGCTCCTTGGGTGAACACCTGCAGGTGCCGGTCACGTTGCCCCGGGCAGCGCGCCAGCGATGCGTTGACTATGTCTACCTGATCGAGGCTCAGAACCGTGACGGCCTGGCTGAGCATCTCGCTGCGCGAGGGATTGGCGTCGAGGCCTATTACCCGCTGCCGCTGCACCTGCAACCGGTGTGTGCCGGGCCAACCCATGCCGAGGGCCGCTTCCCGGTCGCCGAGCGGGCCGCCACAAGGGCGTTGGGGCTTCCTCTCTATGCCGATCTGACTGCGTCAGACGTTGCCCGCGTGTGCCAGGCGATCACCGAGTTCTATGCCACTGCCGGAGCCCTGTCATGATCAAGTACCAGGATTTCCAACGCCGTTATCCCAATGCCCAGACACAGATACTCGAGATTCTCGCTGCCCGGGTTCAACAAGGCGATTTCATTCTCAAACAGCAGGTCCTGGCTTTCGAGCAAGCCCTGGCAGCCAAGGTCGGCGCGCGCCACGCTGTCTGTGTCAGTTCTGCGACCTCCGGCCTGACTCTGTCGCTGATTGCCTCCGGTATCGGCCCGGGAGATGAGGTCATAACGCCGGCTTTCTGCTACGTATCGGCCGCCTCATCCATTGTGCAGGCGGGGGCAACGCCGATATTCGTGGACGTAGCCCCCAGCAGCGGCGTGCTCGAGGCCGAGGCCGTTGTCCGCGCCCTGACCCCTCGGACGCGGGCGGTATTGGTCGCCCACTTGTTCAGCGGTCTGGCTGACATCGATACGTTGCGTGAGGCACTGCCCGACGATGTCCTGATTCTCGAGGACAGTGCCACCGCATTCGGTGCGCGCCTGCGCGGCCGTCATGCCGGCACGCTCGGTGACATTGGTGTGTATTCATTTTTTCCGGCCAAACCCTTGGGCGGTATCGGCGACGGTGGCGCGGTGATTACCGACGACGACCAGGTAGCGGGAGCCGTCCGGATGCTGCGCAATCACGGGCAGGACGGTCGCCGGCGCTTTTATCACCAGCGCTTGGGATACAACAGCCGCATGGATGAGACCAATGCCGCCTGGCTACAGGCCCGGTTGCGGGAAAACGACTTGCATCTGGCCCGTAAGCAGGCGATTGCAAAGGCCTACGACGAAGCCATCGAAGCTTGCGATGGCGTGTTGCTCGGCCAGCATCGCGGCACCTCGGATTTCTCCCCTCACGCCTACGTCGTGCGCAGTGCAGAGCGTGAGAGGCTGGCCAAGCATCTCACCGCCCGCGGTATCCAGACCCGCGTGCATTTTCCTGTGCCGCTGCCCGAGCAGCCGGCGTTTGTCCAATGGTCCGCAGGGCCGGCGCATTACCCCAATGCGCGTCTGCTGGGCAAGCAATGCCTGGCATTGCCCCTGTGCTCCGGCATGAGTGACGGGCAGGTTTCGCGCGTCATCGAGGCGTTGAAGGAGTTCAGCCATGCCGAGGTCATTTAAGCTCACGGGGATCGCCGATGAAGGCTGCGCGTCCTTGGCCGAGCAGTTGGCGTGTCATGCGGAACTGGGCTGGCGGCATCTGGAGCTGCGCAGTGTCGACAGCGTGCCGCTGGCCAACCTGTCGGAGCGATCACGCGTATCGATGTGCGATTCGCTGCTCGCACAGTCCGTGGAAGTGGTGGTCTTGGCCTCGCAGATCGGCAATTGGGGCAGCAGGATCGATACCGACTGGCAGACCGACTGGGCCGAGTTGCAATGCCTGTTACAGATGGCCGGGCGTCTTGGGACGCGGATGATCCGTGTCATGTCCTACCCCAATTGTGGCTGGGAAGAGGCTCGCTGGCGGCATGCGGTCATTGAGCGATTCAAGCGTCTGGTCGAGGTGGCCGAAGATGCCGACGTCGTGCTGATACACGAGAACTGTGCCGGGTGGGCCGGCCAGGGAGCCGAGCAGACCCTGCAATTGCTCGATGCCGTTGGCTCGGATCACTTGAAGCTGTTGTTCGATATCGGCAATGGCTTGAGTTATGGCTATGACGCCTTGGCGTTTCTGCGCCAAGTTCTCCCGCATGTGGCGCATGTGCATCTGAAGGATGGGGGCCGGGAAGCGGACGAAGTGCACTACACCTTCCCCGGGGAAGGTCAGGTGCGGGCCAAAGACTGCATCAATCTGCTGTTGGACAAGGGTTACGACGGCTGGTTTTCGATCGAGCCGCACCTGTGCCTGATCCCGCACCTCAAACAGTCGGCTACGGATCCGCATCGACAACGGCAGATCTATCAGGCCTATGCCGGGCATGCACGGGACTTGCTGCAATCGTGCCAGGAGGCGAAACATGCTATTCACGGATAAATACGTAGACCGGCTTGAGCAACTGCTGTGCATCGACACGGTAACCCCGATGGAGACCGGCCAGCCCTCGGGCATCGCACAGGCCAATACGCTCTTCGCCCAGTGGGCGCAGGCAGTGGGCATGCGCGAGGTGTTCAACGGTCCTGGTGCCTTGCCCGATGAGGCGCGGGTGCCGGTATCGGTACAGCGCCGGATGAACGAGGCGCCGCAGTTCCTGGCTTGGCAGCCCCATAGCGTGCTGGAGATCGGCAACGGGCCGCGGGAACGCACGGTCATGTTCAATTTCCACATGGACACTGTGTCGCCCCACCTGCCTGTGCAGGTAGTCGATGGCTGCGTGCAGGGGCGCGGTGCGGTGGACAATAAGGGGCCAGGCCTGGCGGTGCTGGCAGCGCTGGAGGCCTTGCAGATGCAAGAGCCGCGGGCACTGGATGATATCCGCGTGCTGATCCAGGTGGTCGCCGGTGAAGAAGGGGGCGCCATGGGCGTCTATGGTACCCGTTACCTGTGCGAGCAAGGCCACCTGGGCTGTCTGAACATCTTCGTGGAGCCGACAGGACCTGGTTACTTCGATGCTTCTACCACCTCGATGACGTACGAAGTACGGATGGATGGCAGGGATTCGACCGACGACTTTCCGCACCAGGGCGACAATGCAACGCTGGTTCTGGGCTTTGTCGCCCAGGCCATGGCTGCCCAGTTGGCAGAGCCGTTGCACGTGCTGCAGGTGAAGATGACCCTGGCCGGTCTGCATACGGGCATGCACCACAACCGGGTTTACGGTAGTGGGCACTGCCTCTTCAATTTTGCCTATCGCAGTGCCGCTCAGGCGCGAGATGCCGAGGTGCTGGTCGAGCAGGCGTTCGACCAGGCGTTGCAGCAATGCAGTTCACGTTTCGCCCAGAGCCCGCCTTTCCTCATGACCCTCGAACGCCTGCGTACCACCTGCAGCGCTCGCTGGCTCAAGCGCGGCTTGCCGGTCCTGAACAACCACCATGTGGCCTTGCAGCGCCTGTTGGGCGAGGCCGGCATCGTGGCGAACCCGGATGCCGAACAGGCTTTCACCTGCGATGCGATGTGGGCTCAGGTCGACGGCGCCTACAGCATCGTCTGGGGGCCGGGTTCACTGGCCGACAACGGTGCGCATACCTCCCGTGAATTCGTTTCGATCAATGACCTGGAAACCTTCGCAGTTGCGGTGAAGGGGCTGCTACGCCGCTTTGCCGAGCCGATCGAAAACACTCTCAAGCAAGGATAAAACACTATGGATTTCTTCTGCATTGCAGCCAATGAGCTGCAGGGGTTCACTGTGGCTGCCCTTAAGGCAGCCGGGTTCACCGCATCCCAGGCCCAGAAGGCGGCGCCCGTGTTATTGCATGCCGATCTGAACGGCCACGATACCCATGGCATTGCCAACCTGGCCAATGTCTACATCGCCGGCGCCCGGAGTGGCGAAATCAATCTGGCCGCCACCGGTCAGTGGATCAGCGACCAAGGGGCCTGCGCCACCCTTGATGCCAATGGCGGGCTGGGGCTGTTGGCGGGACAGCAGGCCATGGAACGGGCCATCGAGAAGGCTCGGGACTTTGGGATTGGCTGTGCGGTGGTGCGCAACAGTTCCCACTTCGGCGCGGCGGGTTTCTACGCCAGCATGGCGCTGGAACACGGCATGATCGGCATGGCCATGACCAACCTGGGTCGTGAGCCCGTCGCTCACCCGTTGGGCAGTGTGGCGCCCTTGATGGGTACGAACCCGATCAGCCTGGCGGCTCCGGTGGCTGCCATGCCAGCGCCATTCCTGTTGGACATGAGCACTACAGTTTGCGCCAGCGGCAAGATCAAACAGGCCATTCGACGCCAGCAAACCATTCCCACTGGCTGGCTTCACGATGCCGAGGGCCGCGAGGTCACCGATCCTGGCGCGTACCTGAACGGCAGCGGGATGTTGCCGATGCTCGGCGGGGCTTACGCGGAGCAGGGCGGACACAAGGGCCTGGGGCTGGGCCTGATGGTCGAGATCCTGTGTGGGGTGCTCAGTGGCGCCCAGACAGGTGCGGACCATGCCAGACCGGGGCGCAATAGCATCGGTCACTTCTTCCTGGCCCTGTCTCCCGATGCCTTTGGCGCTGGCGAAGGCTTTCGTTCATCGATGGACCGATTACTCCAGTACATCACGCAGGCGCCCGTGCATTCGGCGTTCGACCCGCTGAGCTATCCCGGCGCGCCTGACCTGAGGGTGCGTACCGAACGCTTGGCACAGGGCATTCCCGTCGATGCCGCACTGTTGGAACAGCTCGACAGCATCGCGGGACAACTCGGCATTTCACCGATCACGAGGACAGCGGCATGACGATCAGGCTTGGCATCATCGGCATGGGAGTGATTTCCCATTACTACCTCAAGGCGCTGCAAGACAGCACCCTGTGCCAACTGGTGGCGGTGTGCGACAAGGCGTCCGAACGGCTGGCGCCATTCGCAGCGACGGATGTGCGTTGCCACACCGATTACACCACCTTGCTCGCCGACCCGGATCTCGACGCGGTGATCATCAACCTGCCCAACCATCTTCATTTCACCGCCTGTATGGCTGCCCTGAAGGCGGGCAAGCATGTGTGCTGCGAGAAGCCATTGACCCTCGAACTGGACCAGGCCGAACAGTTGCGCGACATGGCCCGCCGCTCGAACCTGACCCTGCTCACGGCCTTTCACCGACGCTACAACATCCACCTGCTCAATGCCGTGAAGCAAGGTCTGTTCAATGATGCGGTGCATGTGCGGGCGCGTTATCACGAGCGCATCGAAGATCATGCCGGCCATGACACCTGGTACCTGGACAGTGCTTCCTGTGGCGGCGGCTGCATTGCTGACAATGGCCCGAATGTCTACGACACGCTGAGCTTCGTACTGGGTCGGTTCGAGGTCACCGGGGCGCAGGTTCGTCGAAATGCGATGGGGATCGACATGGGAGCGTTCGTCACGCTAACCAACGCGGACGGGCTTGAGGCGAGCGTTGAACTGAGCTGGGACTACGCCCACGGCGAACAGAAGGACCTGGTGATCGACTACGCCGACGGACGCCAGGTCGTCGTCGACTTGCTCAAGGACAGCGTGGGTTTCAAGACGTCCCTCTATCACGAATACGAGGGTGTCATCGCCCATCTCGCCCGGAGCATCCAGGGCATGGCCGAAGACGGTTCGATCGGTGTCGATGCGGTGCGGCTGGTGCGCGCCACCTATGCGATGGAGGCCCGCGATGCTCGCTGAACAGCCCCGTCGGCCATCCAAGGCCAGGCTCGAGGCACGGCTGGTGAAGCTGCTCTATCACACTCAGCAAGCACGTGGCATGACGCTGATCGAGCACCGCTCCCGTTGTGTACGGCGCGGCGAGTTGCACGAAGTAGTGACGACCGATCAGGCAGGGGCCGAGCCGGGCGACCGGATTGAGCGGGTCGGCTTCATCGGTTTCGTCGAAATCCAGCAGGCCGGGGTCATCGAACGCGGTGATCGAGTGCTGCTTGGCGATACCTGCGTTGGTCGGGTCATTGGCTTCGACGAATGCCATTTTCCCAACCATTACAACATCCTGATAGCGGCGGACGACCTGCTGACCGGTGGCACCCTCAGGGATTGCGGCTTAGGCAGTTACCTGCACTTCGAGGAAGAACAATGAACGAGATATTCGAGATCAATGTATCGGCAGCGGCGCGTGAGCAGTTCCCAGGCGCCAGGGTCCTGGCAATGCGCCTGCCTGGTGTGGGAAGCGTCGATGGGGCAGGGCTTGACTGGTCGGCCAACCGCGCGGCATGGACAGGTGTGGACAAGGACGCGTTGTTGACCCATCCGTCGATTGCGCCGTATGCGAACTACTACCAACGTGCGGGCATCAACCCGCGCAAGCACCTGCCTTCGGTCGCCAACTTCATCCACCGTGCATTCGGCCGGGCCCAGGCCCGGTTGCCGCGCATAAATGAGGTGGTCGACACGGTCAACTGGGTGGCGGTCTCTACCATGACTTCGCTGGGGGCATTTGATGCCGCGGGAATCGAAGGACCGGTGCTGTTGGACCTCTCTGGCGAGGACGAATCGTACGAGCCCGTCGGCGGTCAAGGACGCGAGCCGCTGCCGGCCGGCCTGCTGGTGCTACGTGACTCAAAGAAAGTCCTGTCGCTGTTTTCCATTCGAGACACGGTCCATACCGCTACGCATGACAGCACCTCTGAGCTGTTGTTGCTAGGGTGCGTATTGCCGCCACTCGACAGCACGCCAGTCAGGGCGGCCCTGCAACTTGTCGCGCAACGCCTGGGAGGCGGGCGTTCGCCGGCGCTGGAAACCTTGGCGGGGCAAGGTCCTTGGTTCGCTGACCATGGTGGTTGTTTTATCGCTGAAACCCTCTCGCCACCGGTCAGCGAACTGACCGAGCGTTATCAGCACATCATTGCCAGTGCAGCGTTCCAGCAACGCTATCGCAGCTTGCTCAAACACTATGTGGGGCGGGCCACTCCCTTGACGCTGGTGGAGAATTTCTCGCGGGAAATCGGGGTGAAAACCTACCTCAAACGCGAAGACCTGGCCCATACCGGTGCGCACAAGATCAACAATGCCCTGGGACAGGCGCTGCTGGCGCAGATGATGGGTAAACGCCGCGTGATCGCAGAAACAGGCGCAGGCCAACATGGTGTGGCGACCGCGGCGGCTTGTGCCCTGCTGGGGATCGAATGCGTGATCTACATGGGCTTGCGTGACATGCAACGCCAAGCGCTGAACGTACAACGCATACGCCTGATGGGCGCGCGGGTAGTGGCGGCCACCGGCGGGACCCAGACACTCAAGGACGCGATCAACGACGCCCTGCGCGACTGGGTGGCCAATGCCGACACAACATATTACCTGCTGGGATCGGCGTTGGGCCCGCACCCATACCCGGCCATCGTCCGCTATTTCCAGAGCGTCATCGGCGACGAGGCCCGGCAGCAGTTCGCAGCGCTTGAGGACGGAGCACTCCCGGATGCGCTGGTGGCATGTGTCGGAGGGGGATCGAACGCCATCGGCCTGTTCTCGGCCTTCATCGAGGAGCCTGGCGTGCAACTGTTCGGTGTCGAGGCCGCCGGCCAGGGCGAGAGCAGTGGCAATCACTCGATTCGTTTCGGCCAGGGCGGACAGAGCCGGTCCGGGGTCTTGCAAGGGTGTCGCTCCTACGTCCTGCAGGACGCCAATGGGCAGATAGGTGAGACCCACAGCATCGCGCCCGGGCTGGATTACCCAATGGTCGGGCCCGAGCATGCCCAGTTGCGTGACAGCGGTCGCGCCAACTATCTCTGGGCCAGCGATGACGAGGCGCTGCAAGCCCTCCAACTGCTGTCGCGCTGTGAAGGCATCATCCCGGCCCTGGAAAGCGCTCATGCGTTGGCCGGCGCCATCAAGGTCGCGCGGCAACTGCCCCAGGGAGCGCGAATCATCGTCAACCTCAGCGGGCGTGGCGACAAGGACATGCAAACCATTGCCCAGCTCACGAGTGCGGAGGAAAACCCCCAATGAACCGTATCGACGGCTGTTTCGCCGAGCTCGCCCGGCGGGGCGAGAAGGCACTGATGCCTTACCTGACGGTCGGCTATCCGGCACTGGACAGCCTGCCGGAGCTGGTAAAGGCCGCACGCAATGCTGGTGCCGATGTCATCGAGCTGGGTGTGCCTTTCTCCGATCCGGTCGCCGATGGCCCGGTGATCCAACAGACCAGCCACGCAGCGATTGCCAATGGCATGACCATGACGTTGGCGTTGAAGCAGATCGCTGGACTCCCCCAGGACGAGCAGGCGCCCGCCCTGGTGGTCATGACCTACACAAACCTTCTGCTTAATCATGGCTACGAGCGGTTCGCCGCGCAGGCGGCTGAGGCGGGCATCAGTGCGGTGATTGTCCCGGACATGCCCGTCGAAGCCAGTGGTGAGCTACGTGCTGCCTTGGAGGCGCGAGGGTTGTATCAGATCTTTCTGATGACGCCGAACCTCAGTGACGAGCGCCTGCGCGCGATTGCCGGACACGCCAAGGGGTTCATCTATCTGGTATCGGTGCTGGGCACGACCGGTGAACGCGACCAACTGGCCGACATCCGCCCGTTCGTGGAAAGGGTACGGCGATTTACTGACTTGCCTTTGGCTGTCGGTTTCGGCATCGGCACCCCCGAGCAGGCCAGGGCCATGTGGCAGCAGGCAGAGGGCGTGATCATTGGCAGCGCCTTGGCACGCCGGCTGGATGATCCAAGCGAAGCCGCTACGCAGGCCCATCACTATCTGGCGGCTTTCAAGACCGGGGGGCGGCGATGAATAGCTGGCAACAGGGAACGATCAAGGTGTGCGGGGTCCGGACTCCGGAGGATATCCAGGCATGCCTGCAGGCCCGTGTCGATCTGATCGGCCTGGTCATGGTGCCCGGTTCCAAGCGCGAACTGTCGCTCAAACAGGCAACGGCCTTGCGCGATCTGATCGGTGACCGGGCCAGGGTCGTGGGCGTGTTCATGAATCAGCCGTACAACCAGGTGTACGAAACCACCCAGGCCCTGGACCTGGATCTGGTGCAGTTGCATGGCCAGGAGCAGGGGCGTTGTTGGGAGCAGCTGGGACGGCCTTTGATCCGTCGTGTGATGCCGTCGGATTACCGCCGCGATCGAAGGGCCTCGGCGCTCCCGCTGGTCGATGCCGGGGCAGGCCATGGGATTGCGCATCCTTGGCCGGCAGCGCGCTACCCGGAGGCGATGATCGCGGGCGGTTTGACGGTCAACAGCGTCGCCGCGTTGATCGAAGCGCTCGAGCCTGCGGCCGTGGATGTGTCCTCGGGGGTGGAGTCGTCGCCAGGTTGCAAGTCGCCCCAGGCTATTGACGAGTTCTGTCGAAATGCCCGGATCGCCTTCGGGCAAGTGCGACGCGTGCAACGCAGCAGCAATCAGTAGTGACGGCAGCCGCCGTGGCCTGCCAACAGGCGGGATAAGCCCAGGTAACAAGTGAGGGAAAACAATGCCGCAGAACGTGCGTGGAGTGGTTGCACGGTACAGCCAGGGGGAGCCGGTCGAGGCGCATCAGCTGCAAAGTGCCTTTCGAGCATTGATGCAGGGGCAGTTGCCGGATTCGTTGATCGCTGCGTTGCTGGTGGCTTTACAAGTGAAAGGCCTCGATAGCCAGGCGATCGAGTGTGTTGCCCGTGTGGTGCGTGAATTTCTGGTCCCGGTCCGGCATTCGCTGGCGGGTCCGCTGGTGGACCTGTGTGGAACAGGAGGGGATGCGCGGGCCACGTTCAATGTATCGACCACCGCCAGCTTCGTGGTGGCCGCGGCGGGTGTGCGGGTGGCCAAGCATGGCAATCGCAGTGTCAGCTCGACCTGTGGCAGCGCCGATGTGCTGGAGGCGCTGGGCCTGGATTTGCAATTGACGCCCGCGCAGATCGCGACATGCCTGGAACGGGTGGGAATTGGCTTCATGTTCTCGCCAGTCCATCGACCGGCTCTGCCGGGCTTGACGCGGGTCCGCAGTGAGCTGGCCATCCGCACCATTTTCAATGTCATCGGCCCGCTGACCAACCCCGCCGCGGCGAGCAGGCAATTGCTGGGTGTGTTCAGTGCCGAGCTGGTGCCGATCATGGCGCAGGTACTCAGGGCACTGGGCAGCGAGCGGGCGCTGGTGGTCCACGGCGAGGATGGCTTGGACGAGATTTCCCTGTCCGGTAGCACGCTGGTCGCTGAGCTCTGGGATGGCGACATACGCCAGTACCACCTCCACCCCAGCGATTTCGGACTGAAAGTGTGCGATCTGGCGAGCCTGCAGGTCAGCAGCATCGAACAGGCCCGGGCGTTATGCCTGGAAGTGCTTGCGGGTCGGGAGGGTGCTCCACGCGACATTGTCCTGCTCAACAGTGCCGCGGCGCTCTACCTGGGCGACAAGGCCGGGAGTATCGCCCAGGGGCTGGAGCTGGCGACCGACATTCTGGACAGCGGACAGGCAATGCAAACCTACGAAACGTTGTTGTCATTTACCCGTGGATTGCGAAATTGAAGGCACAGCCGGGTTTCAAGGAGCGAAGTATGGAACAGACTTTTGGGACTGTCGCGGTGGTGGGGCTGGGCTATGTCGGGCTTCCTCTGGCGGTCGAATTCGGCAAGCGCTTGCCGACCATCGGCTTCGATATCTGCCAGCACAGCATCGATCAATTACGCGATGCTATAGATCCGGCCGGGGAGCTTGACGAGGAGCAGATGCAGCAGGCGAACTTGCTCACTTATACGAGCGATCCAGCGGCGCTGCGCGGCGCGGACATTATCATCGTCGCGGTCCCCACGCCTGTGGATGCGGCGAATCAACCGGACTTGTCACCCTTGATACGGGCCAGCGATACGGTTGGCCGGCATATGAAAGCCGGGGCATTGGTCATCTACGAGTCTACCGTCTACCCGGGTGCGACCGAGGAGCGCTGTATTCCCGCCTTGCAGCAGGCTTCGGGGCTGGTGTGGAAAGAGGACTTCACGGTCGGCTACTCGCCTGAACGCATCAATCCCGGGGACCGTACTCACACGCTTTGCGACATTGTCAAAGTCGTGTCCGGCGACAGTCCGCAGAGCTTGCAGACCGTGGCCGCGTTGTACGAGTTGATTGTCCGCCCAGGCGTGCACCGGGCTCCTTCGATCAAGGTGGCTGAAGCGGCCAAGGTTATCGAGAATACCCAGCGCGACCTGAACATCGCCCTGATGAATGAGTTGTCGCTGATCTTCTCGGAACTGAAGATCGACACCCGCCAGGTGCTGGAAGCGGCGAACACCAAGTGGAACTTCCTGGATTTCAAGCCGGGGCTGGTTGGCGGTCATTGCATTGGCGTCGATCCCTATTACCTCACCTACAAGGCCGAGTCCCATGGTTACCATCCCCAAGTGATCCTTGCCGGGCGGCGGATCAACGATGGCATGGGCAAGTGGATCGTCGAGAAAACCATCAAGCTGCTGATCGCCGCCAACCGTGTGGTGAAGGGCTCGACGATCAATGTGCTGGGGATCACGTTCAAGGAAAACTGCGCGGATGTACGCAATTCGAAGGTTCACGACATCATCGTCGAATTGCGAGCCTATGGCGTCAACGTCCATGTGCATGACCCACTGGCCGACGCAGCGACGGTCATGCGTGAGTACGACTGCGCATTGAGCAGTTGGGAGCAGCTGCCCGCAGGCGATGCGATGATCGTGGCTGTGCCGCATGAGGTCTATCGACGCACCTCACTGCAGCAAATGCGCACCAAGTTATTGCCCGGGGCCTGTGTGATCGATGTCAAGGCTGTCCTGGATCGAGAGTCCTACGAGGCTGAGGGTTATCATTTCTGGCGCCTGTAAGCCGGTGGGACAACCGCAGGCATGACCAACCCGCAGGCCGCCGCAGCACTGACGGCCTGCTGGCGACTCACTGAGCCGAGTTTGCGTCGGGCATTGAGCAAGTGGAAGTCGATGGTGCGCTCGGAACAGGTCAGGATGTGGCTGATTTCCCAGGTGGTCTTGCCGACGCTGGCCCAATACAGGCAGTCCATTTCCTTGGGCGTCAGGTCCTGGCGGGGTTGGGCGGGCCCCTGCAACTGATGGCGCATCCCGGCGAGCAGGTAGGGGATGAGCATGAACAACTGATAGACGGCGGGGTTGGAAAACCCCTCCTGTTCGGTGATCTGGGTGTCGTCGAAAGCCACGCTCAGTGTTCCTCTGAGCAGTTCGTAGCGCAGCGGGATGCTCAGGCCGCTGCGCAGGCCGTGTTGCTCGCGTTGCTGCCAGAAGTGCCGGGAGCGTCCACGGGCGCGCCTGCGTTCGCTGTCCCAGAAAAAAGGCACCAGTTCGCGTCGACAGTGCCGCAGTATCGGGTCGATCTCGATCAGCCCGTCACCGCGATAGTGTTCCAGCCAGCGTTTGGGAAAGGTGGTGATCAGGCCGGCGAGGGGGTCGGTATCCCGGCGTGCTACCGGTCCCAGGCTGATGAGGTAGCTGCCGAAGCCGAGCTGGCGCAAAACTTTGTTGACCAGGCGCTCCCAATCGCAACGGTTGGCATCTTTGGCCAGACTCATGAAGGCGGTCAGCGGTGCGGTTCGCCCGGCCTGGGTCCGGTCGCAGACGGGGGAGTTGAGTTTGTCCATAAACGAGTCGCTCTTGTTATCGCGGGAATGAAACAGCCGGAGCACGGAAAAGAAGGGGCGTGTGCCCCTCCTGGCGAATCACTGGTGCACGTGACACCGGATGAAACTGCGGAACAGTTCCAGGCCGTTTTCAGTCAGGATGCTTTCAGGGTGAAACTGCACCCCCTCCACCGGTAGGTGCTGATGCCGCACGCCCATCACATAGCCGTCATCGGTGGACCTTGAGGTAATCTCCAGGCAATCGGGTAACTGCTGGTCGCTGATCATCAACGAGTGATAACGGGTAGCCTGTATGGCGCGGGCTTGCATATGGTCATAGACACCCTTGCCATCGTTCTCGATCTTGCTCACCTTGCCGTGCATCACGTGCGGGGCCCGGCAAACCTGGGCACCGAAGGCCAGGCCGATGGCCTGATGACCCAGGCAAACGCCCAGCAGCGGCAAACGCCCCTGAAAGTGCCGGATCACTTCGATGTAGCCAACGTCGGCCGGATGCCCAGGGCCGGGGCCCAGTACACAGAAATCCGGCGAGAAAGCTTCGATACGCTGGATCAGGTCGGGCACGTCGTGACGTTCGACGCGGGTTTCCAACCCCAGTTGTTCCAGGTATTGGCTGATGATAAAGACGAAGCTGTCGTAGGCGTCGATCAGGAAGACTTTCACAGTGCGATCTCCTTGCCGGTCACTGCCCGGTATACAGAACCCATCTTGTACAACGTCTCTTTCCACTCCAGCTCGGGAACGGAATCGGCGACCACCCCGGCGGATGCGCGCAAGTGGTAGGTACCCTCGTCGAAGACCGTCGAGCGAATGCACAGGGCGGTATTGACGCTGCCATCGAAACCCACCAGGCCCAGGGCGCCGGCGTAGATACCACGGCGATTGCTCTCCATCCCCTCGATCAACTCCATTGCCCTGACCTTGGGTGCGCCGGACATGGTCCCGGCGGGGAACGAAGCCTTGATCACGTCGTAGGCATCCAGGCCTGGGCGCAGCAGGCCGCGAACGTTCGACACCATGTGATAGAGGTGCGAATACTCCTCCACCAGCATGAACTCGTCGACTTCCAGCGAGCCGGCCTGGCAGACGCGACCGATATCATTGCGACACAGATCGATGAGCATCAGGTGCTCGGCGCGCTCCTTCTCTGAACGGGTCAGCTCCAGGACCAGTTGAGTCGGATCGACGCCAGGTTTCTTGCCGACGGTGCCGGCAATCGGGCGCATCTCTATCAAGTCGTCCTTGATCCTGACGAATAGCTCAGGACTGGCACCGATCAGGTCGATACCGCCCACATGGGCCAGGTACATATAAGGAGAGGGGTTGCGAAGACGCAGGTTCTGGTACACATCGAATGGCGAAACCTGCGAGCGAATACGAATCTCATGGCCAAGCTGGATCTGATAGACGTCGCCAGCGCGGATGTGCTCCATCGCCACTTCGACACGTTCGAAAAATTGCTCCGGAGTGACCGTGCGGGCTTCCTCGAATGTCTCAGGATACGGTGGCGGCTCCACTGCCTCGCACGCCACAGGCGTGGTCAGGAAGGGGTAATCCTCCACCGTCCGGGGTGCCCATAGCGGGTGGTTGTTGATCAGGGTCTCGACAATGCCGTTGCTGTGGAAATAAACCAGTGTCTGATAGACCGACAGAGCGATGAGCGGATAGTCGTAGGTCTGTTCGGCCAGATCGGGAAGCCGCTCGATCAGGCGCACGCAGTCGTAGGAGAAATAACCGAAGAACGCCAGGCTGGAAGGGGCATTGGGCGCGGGCTGGAACGTAGCCTGGATCGCCCGGAGCAGGTTCCATGCGGCCTCGCTGTCCGGCAGATGGATCTTGTACGCGTGGTCTATCTGCACGTCTGCTTCGCGCAGGCAGGCGGACAAATGTTCACAAAGCGCAGGACAGCCGCGCAGCTGTGCCTGGCCCTCATCGATACACACTTCGAAAAGGGGCTCGAGCCCAATGATTGTCGCCTTGCGATCACGGCTTGGACCGGACAGTGATTCAAGAATGAAGACAGACTCGCGACCCAGTTGTTCCAAGGCATTTGCATATATGCCAAGTGCATCTGTAGATCGACGTTCTTCGCGGCGAAGAACATTGACGTCAATTAAATGTTTATTCATGGTTAATACCATTTTTTAGGTGCAACGATTCAGGCACTCCATTAAGAGAGCGCCACGGGAATATAAAGTGCACGAACACTTTAAATGGGTGCTGACGGATATCCTGAATAGTCGGGACGAACGCTTTTTATGTCGCGCGCAATACAAGGCTTGCAACGGATTGCGGCCAGGCAATGTGCAGGACACAAGGCGCGAGCGCCTTCGATTTCATGGGTAAAAGATCAGGACGTTGCTGGCAAGCAGCAGACAGGCTCCGGTCTTCGCTGAATTAGCGACGCCAGATATTGCTTTTGAAGATGGCCAGAATGGCCCGGGAACAGCTGTCGGGATAGCTGTGGGAGGAACTGATAGCAGAAAGGTGATAGTACATTTTAGACATCCCAGTCTTGGCTAGGCACTGCGGGAATGATCGGCAGTGCGGCGAAATTACCAGTGCGCCCCAGGGCTGTCAACAGTTGGGCGGATATTAATCTTTCATTCTTTCTTAGTGTCAATGATCAGCTGATCTATCCCGCGCATATGTAATCGCGCGTGCCCTTAACAAGAAACTCGTGCGCGCACAACTGCGGAATAGCGCAGCTGGGTATTTGTAACTTCTGTCACTAACGTAGCGGCCGTTGAGTTCCAGTAACCCATCAAACCTGAGCGGCTGAAATGAAAGAGCATTTAGACACATTCAAGAAGCGGTACGATCCGATTCATCATGCCTATTGGACCGATGTCCTGAGCGACACCGCGCTGGCTGCATGGCACCAAGAACAGTTGCGGGAAGTGATCGGCCACGTGAAGCGTTCTTCGCCGTTCTATGCCAGGCACCTCGCCCAGGTCGACGAGCGTTCGCTGACCTTGGATGACCTCGTCACCTTGCCATTCACGACCAAGGATGACTTGCGCGAAGCCGGGTTCGATATTCTGTCCGGCCCGTTGGAAGACAGCATCTTCTATTACGAGACCACAGGCACCACTGGGCCTGCCACGCCATGCCCGCGGGACCGCAAGGAAAGCTACGCGAGCAATCGTCAACTGGCGATGGCCTATCAGGCGGTGATCGAAAAGCACTTTCCAGGTGAGAAGACCGTAGTCGGCATCATGGGGCCTACCGAGGTCCACTCCTTCGGCGACACCCTGGGCGATGTCTGCACTCAGCTCGACGTGTGCAATGCCAAGATTTGGCCGCACTCGCCGGTGATCGGCTGGCCCAAGGCGCTGCAACTGCTCAAGGACCTGCGGATCGGGGTGCTCGCTTCCGCACCGGGGCTGTTGCTGGCCATGGCCAAGGAAGCCGAGCGCCAGGGCTTCAACCCGCGCGAGGACTTCGCCCTGCGAGCTTTCATGATGAGTGGAGAGCTGTGCACTCCGGCGTTGAAGAACAACCTCTACAGCCTGTGGGGTGCGCAGGCCTACAACAGTCTGTATGGCTCCCAGGAAGCGATGATCATCGCGGCGTGCAACGCCAACGACCAACTGGTACCTCATCGTCTCAACTACATCATCGAAGTGCTTGATCCCAAAACCGGCGAGAGCCTGGGCGGTACCGGCGATGGTGAGTTGTGCGTAACCATGCTGATTCCCGGTAGCAAGCCGTTGATCCGCTACCGCACGGGCGACCTGGTCTCGATCCAGTCGCGTCCGGGCTATCCCCAATCGATGCGCCAGACCGTCAAGGTCGTCGGTCGAGTGAAGGATGCCGTGCAACTGAACGATCGTGCTTTTTCGGCCGCACAGATCGAGCAGGCGCTGCTTGAAGGCGTGGAACAGTGCCTTGGCTATCAGATCGTCCTCAGCCGCGCCAATGAGCGCGATACCGTCATCGCCAAGCTGGAGATGTCGCGCTTCTTCGATGGCGATCGCGCACGCCTGGTGCTGCTGATCAAGGAGCGCCTGCGCGAACGGCTGGGCGTCGAAGCCACGGTCATGGTGGTGGGCGATCTTGCCGAACACGTGAACCTTGGCAGTTGGTTCAGCTGGAAAGAAGCCCGCATCGTCGATCAACGCGAAGGCCAGTGAGGTCACCGATGAGCTTGTCTGTTCGCGTGATCGACAGCGCCAGTGATCTGTTCGAGTCCGTCAGGCAACTGCGCAGTCGCTACCTGGGGACCAACCCGGCGAAGGAGGATGACTTCGATCGAAGGGAGCAGCTGCGCGACGCCATGTCCTACCACCTGGTTTATCTGGACAACGACGAAGTGGTTGGGACGCTGCGCGTCACACCGCTGGGCCATGGCCTGAGTTTCGTCGAGCGGGCCGTCAATGTGCACGCCTATTTCCAGCAGTCGACGGATGCCTTCGATGCCAATCGGCTGGTGCTGGACGAGCGCTACCGCGGCGGGCGGCACCTGCGCATGTTTCTCCTGCAGGCGGCGATCTGGCTGAAAGCCAACACCCACCTGCGATTCATCTCGGCACTGTGTCGCGGCCAACTGGCTGCGCTGTATGTCGGCCTGGGCGGGCGCGTGCTGGAGGAAGACGTGACCTGGACCGGGGAACAGGTCGAGCGGCGCTACAGCCTCGTGTACCTGGAACTCGAAAGTGTTTACCACAATGTTAAAGGAGCCAATTGAAATGCAAGCATTCTTCAAGGAACTCGACGCTATCGTCGATGCGGGCTGGGCCCAGATCAAGCAGGGCGCCTACTGGAAATTCAGTCTGGACAACCCTACACCGCCAGCCCTCTACCAGCAGCTCATGTTGCAGGTGTACCACTACACCCGCTACAACTCGGTCAACCAGGCGGCTTGCGCCTACAGTGCCGACCCGGAAGAAACGACGTTGCTGCGCTTCGTCTACAAGCACGCCCTGGAAGAGCTGGGCCACGAGCGCATGGTGCTGCGCGACCTCGAGTCGGTCGGGCTGCTGCCGCAGGACATGCCGGCACCCCTGGCGCCAACCCAGGCGCTGATCGCCTTTCTCAATGATGTGGCTATCCGCAAGGGGCCGATCGCACGGCTGGGCTACAGCTATTGGGCCGAAGACGTCTACGAGCACATCCAGCCGATCCTGGACCGGTTCCGCACTGACCTGGGCTTGAAGGACGAACAGATGACGTTCTTCGTCGCCCACTCGACCATCGATGAGAAGCACGCCGAAGAAGTGCGCACGGCCATGCAGCGTGCGGTGAAGACCGAGCAAGATCGTCGCCAGATCAAGGAAGTGGCACGCGTCACGTTGTGGCTGACCGGGCAGTTGATGGAGGAAGCGTTGCGAGCCTATCTGGCTGGCGAAGAAGGGCTGCGAGAGGCGTCCTGAATCATGAATCTGACCATCATTGTTGGCTCTAGCCGACCTTGTGGTGTCAGTGCACGGGTGGTGGCGCTGGTGCGCCGCCACTTGGGCGAGGAGGTCGAGGTCGATGCCATCTGGCTCAAGGACTACCGGATCGATTATTGCGATGCCGACAACGCCTGCTCAGACCAGGACTGCGAGTTGCAGGACGACGTCGGGCAGTTGGTGGCGCGGCTGGATCGCGCCGATGCGGTGCTCTATCTCCCCGTCATGCACGCCTACGGCACCAACAGTCGTTTCCAGGCGTTTCTGGAGCGAGTCGGCTATGGCTTCCTGCGTCCACGCCAACGTCCCCTGCGCGACAAGCTCGCGGCGATTGCGGTGGTCGGTCGGCGCTATGGGCACACGGCTGTTTTCTCCCAGGTCGCGCTGAACGTACTGCTCAACAAGATGATTCTCGTCGGCTCGGGATTCCCGCCGTGCTTCCAGACACAGCTGGCCCACGATCCAGAAGCGGAACAGGCCTTGTGCGAGACGCTGGACCGGCTCTGTGAGCACTACCGTCGACTTCATCCAACGGAGGTTGCCACAAGCAAGCCGGAAAGAATCCTGCGGCCCATTCAATTTCAGAAGGGATAACTGTCATGCCATTGAAAGATTCATTGCTGGCGCTGCTGGTCGCGTTGCTCTGGGGCGCCCAGGTTACCGCCGTGAAGATGGGGGGCGCCGAGCTGCCGCCTATCCTCATGGTCGCCATGCGCTACGCGATCATGGCGCTGTTTCTCCTGCCCTTGCTCAAGCGGGTCAAGCGTGAGCAGTTCGGGGCCGTGGCCGTGATCGCCACGATCACCGGCACTTTGCATTTTGGTTTGCTGTATTGCGGTATCGCCCGGGTAGACGCCTCTACCTCGGCAATCATCTATCAGTTGACGGCCCCCTTTACCCTGATTCTGGCGTTCGCGTTATTGGGTGAAGTCCTGAAAATGCGCGTACTGGCGGGCATTGTGCTGGCGTTCGCCGGCGTCCTGGTACTGCTGGTCAAACCGTCGGCGAGCGGGACCTTCGTCGGCATGCTCCTGGTGGCGCTCGCGGCCTTGGCATTCGCTGTCGGATCGGTGTTGACCAAGCGTCTTGGGCCGCTGGACCCGCTGGCCTTGAGTGCCTGGACCGCTGTTATTGCCGCACCGCAACTGTTGCTGTGGTCCTTCATCCAGGAGGGTGGACAATGGGCAAGCATCCATACGGCCAGCGCTCAGGCGTGGTGGGCAGTGCTGTACACAGCGCTCAGTGGTGGTCTGCTGGGGTTCGGTCTGTGGTTCTGGTTGCTTGGACGCAACTCGATGCAGCAGCTGAGTCCGTATTTGCTTCTGGTGCCAATGTTTGCGATCGCCGTCAGCCAGATCATGCTCGCCGAAGGCATTAGCCAGCGCCTGCTGATCGGGGCCGTGTTGACGTTGTCCGGCGTGGCGCTCTGCCAACTACGGCTGCCCGCAAAACTCTTTCTAAAGGGCGCTAGCAAAGGGCAAGGAGTGGCGGATGAACAGCGTTGATCGACTGTTGCTTGGCAGCTTGCGCCTGGTCCAGCGCTGGCGGTTCGGTTTGAGACTGCGCTGGCACACCAGTGGGCAAGGGCGCTTGGCCTACCTGCAAGGCACTGCGCCTCAGAAGGGGCCGACACTGGTCATCCTTCATGGCTTGGGCGCCAGCAAGGACCAGTGGGGGCCCGCGATGCTGGGCATGGCGCGCCATTACCCTTGTGTTTTCGTCGATTTACCAGGGCATGGCCAATCCTTGTACGAGTCGCGTGCAGGCTTCGGACCGCAGGCCTTGCTGCCAGCGCTGGAGGGTTTGTTGGAAACGGTAGGCGAGGGGCCTTTCGTGCTGGTCGGCAGCTCTTTGGGCGGTTGCGTGGCCGGGCTGTATGCCGCGAAGTACCCGCAGCGTGTCAGTCATCTGGTCTTGCTGGCACCGGCTGGTCTCGGTCCGACGGTGTTAGGGCCGGCATTACAAGCCAGCCTGCAAGGGCAAGGAACCGTCTTCGGCTACCGTACGGTCGAGGAGATGAAGCGCTTCTGGAGCCTGGTGTTCAAGCGGCCTCCCCAGGTGCGAGGACGCCTGGCGCAGGCCATGGCAGCCAGCGGTAAATCGAGGTTTGCTGCCGTGCAGCGGGCCATCGAGGATTTTCGCCGCGAAGGCCTGGACGTCCTTCTCGAACGGCTTCCGCAGATCGCTTCGAAGACGCTGGTGATCTGGGGGCGACATGACCAAGTGTTCCTGCCCGTCGCCCTGGAGAACCTGCTCCAACAACTGCCCGATGCCCGTGGTCAGGTCATCGAGGACTGCGGGCATGTGCCCTACCTTGAACGGGGTGCCGAGGTGGTCGCGGCCATCACAGGGTTCCTATCAACCTCCCGTGCCGGGGGGGATCGACCATGCTAGAAGTGATTGCCAGCACCCGCAGCGAGATGTCCCCGGCCTTGTTCAAGGCACTGGCGCGCTATCGGTATGAAGTGTTCGTCAAGGGCCTCGGCTGGGCATTGCCCTGCGCCGAGGGCTTTGAGGTGGATGACTTTGATCGGCCGGATACGGTGTATGTCCTGGCCCGCGACAGTAGGCAGGAAATCGTCGGATGCGCGCGGTTGATTCCTACCGATCGTCCCTTTCTGTTGGGGGAGGTGTTTCCCCAGTTGATGGGCGACACGCCGTTGCCGTCCTCAAGTTCCGTCTGGGAATTGTCGCGGTTCGCCAGCCGACGTCCACTGTCGCGACGCGCCCAGGTCATGCGGGCCTGGCACGACACCACATGGCTGATGAGCAAGGTTATCGGCGTCGCGCAGACCCTCGGCGCACGGCGGTTGATCGCATTCAGTGCGCCGGGAAACGAGCGCCTGCTCAGGCGCATGGGGGTCAGCACTCACAGGATTGCGGGGCCGCAGATGGTCAATGAGTTTCCCGTGGTGCCTTTCTGGATCAATGTGGCGGGTTATCGTCACCGTACAGTTGCAGAGAAGACTCAACGCGAGTGCCAGCCCAACTGAGCTGAAATCTGTTGCGTAGCTTCCATCAGTTGCTTGACGTAGTCCTGCTTCAACTCTTCCCGGAAGCGAAAACACGGGAATGAAACGCTCATGCCGCCGATCACGTGACCGAAACGGTCGCGAATCGGCGCCGCCAGGCAGCGCATGTTGTCTTCGAATTCTTCATGGTCTTCGGCATAGCCTTGTCGGCGAACGGTTTCCAATTCTTCCAGATAGGCTTGGACGCTGGTCAGTGTGTTGGCCGTGCGGCGCTCGAAGCTTTCTTCCTTGAGGTGCGCGAGCAACTCATCTTCTTCAAGCCAGGCCATCAGCACCTTGCCGATGCCGGTGCAATACAGCGGCGCTCGCCGACCGATACGCGAGTACATGCGCAGGTTGTACTTGGAGTCGATCTTGTGCACGTAGACGATGCTGCCTTCGTCAAGAATCCCCAGGTGAACCGTCTCGCCCGTCAGCTCGTTGATCCGCCGCATGCCTGGCTCCGCCTCCCGGACGATATCCAGGTGGGGCAGGGCCTGGGCGCCCAGTTCAAATAACCGGACGCTGAGACGATAGCGATCCTCGGCATCCTGCACCACATATCCCCGCGCCTTGAGCGACTGCAAAAAGCGATAAACCGTGGCCTTGGACATGTCCAGTTTGGTGGCGATTTCCGAGACACCGCTTTCTTCCGGATGCTCGGCCAGGGCCTCGAGAACGGCCATGGTCCGGCCCACCGCCGATACCAGCTCGTTGTTTGGGATGACGCTGTTGTCCATGAAGGCTCCAACGTGAAAAGTAAAACCCAAGGATATACGCAAGCAGAACAAAACGCTGTTTCATTTTTGCTTGACGAGACGGGAAATCTGATTAGACTCGGGCCTTGCAAGAAAATGAAACGCCGTTTTAAAAACATAAAAAAGGCGCGTTGATTATGGATGTAACGCTTGACCATGGCCCGCAGACCCGCTCTGCCCGCCCGCTGAAGGTGGCGTTGGTGGGGGAGTGCATGATCGAGATGCGCGGTGAACCGGGCGCCGCGATCACCCAGACCTTCGGCGGCGATACGCTCAATACGGCGGTGTACCTGGCGCGATCGAGCGGCCGTGACGCAGTGGCCGTGGACTACGTGACAGCCGTGGGGGGCGATGGGTTCAGCGTGGCTATGCGCCGATCCTGGCGAAACGAGGGAGTCACGGACATCCATGTACGGGTGATCGAAGATGCGCTGCCGGGGCTGTATTTCATCCAGACCGATCCACACGGCGAGCGGCGTTTCCTCTACTGGCGCGGGGAAGCGGCGGCGCGGCGGATGTTCGACGGGCCTGAGGCCGACGCCATGTTGGCTGCGCTGGCCGAGTACGACTACATCTATCTGAGCGGTATCAGCCTGGCGATCCTCAGCGGCGAAGGCCGTGAGCGCCTGATGCAGGCCTTGCATCTGGCCAGGCAAGGCGGCACGCGCATCGTCTTCGACAACAACTACCGCCCCCATCTTTGGCCTGATCCTGACGCGGCTCGGCAGGCCTACCGTGAACTATTGCGCCTGACCGACCTGGCCTTGGTCACCTGGGAAGATGACGCCATCCTGTTCGGCTACCGCGATACCGATGCCTTGTTCAGTGCTTATGCGCAGAAGGGAATCGGCGAAGTAGCCCTCAAGCGCGGTGCCGATTCCTGCTTGATCCAATGCCCGGCTGGCCGTTTCGCCGTGCCTGCCCAGCACGTTGCCCATGTCATCGATACCACCGCCGCTGGCGATTCGTTCAGCGCCGCTTACCTGGCCTGTCGCCTGCAGGGCGGCGATCCGGAGCAGGCCGCTCGCTGGGGCCATTGCCTGGCTGCCCAGGTTGTCCAGTACCGAGGTGCACTGATTCCCCTAGCGGCCATGCCGAATATGGGAACGCTCTCATTTCCTTCTGTTGCACAGGTTTGACCTTATGAAAATTCTTGAAGCGCGCGTCATCGTTACCTGTCCGGGTCGCAACCTGGTCACCCTGAAGATTGTCACCGATGAGGGCATTTACGGCATTGGCGATGCGACGCTCAATGGCCGCGAACTGGCGGTGGTCGCGTACCTGGAAGAACACGTCCTTCCCGCGTTGATCGGCCGCGATGCCCACCGCATCGAGGACATCTGGCAGTACCTCTATCGCGGCGCGTATTGGCGTCGTGGCCCGGTAACCATGACCGCCATCGCCGCCGTCGATGTCGCACTTTGGGACATCAAGGCCAAGGCGGCGAACATGCCGCTGTATCAGTTGCTCGGTGGCAAGAGCCGTGAGCGGGTGATGGTCTACGGGCACGCCACTGGCAAGGACATCGAAGGCTGCCTGGATGAAGTCGCTCGCCATGTCGAGTTGGGCTACAAAGCCGTGCGCGTGCAATGCGGCATACCGGGTATCGCCACCACCTACGGCGTCGCAAAGCGCAGCGGTGAACGCTATGAGCCGGCCGACAGTGACCTGCCCGCCGAACACGTCTGGGACACCGCCAAATACCTCAACCACGTCCCCAGGCTGTTTGCCGCCGTACGCGAGCGCTTTGGCGACGACTTGCATATCCTCCATGACGTGCACCATCGCCTGACCCCCATCGAAGCGGGGCGCCTGGGCAAGGCCGTGGAGCCATACAACCTGTTCTGGCTCGAAGACTGTACGCCGGCCGAAAACCAGCAGAGCTTTCGCCTGATCCGCCAGCACACCACCACACCGTTGGCCGTTGGCGAGGTGTTCAACTCCATCCATGACTGCCGCGAGTTGATCCAGGAGCAGTTGATTGACTACATCCGCACGACGCTGGTGCATGCCGGCGGCATCACCCATGTGCGGCGCATTGCCGATTTTGCCGCGTTGTTCCAGGTGCGTACCGGTTTTCACGGCGCCACCGACTTGTCACCGGTGTGCATGGGCGCGGCCCTGCACTTCGATACCTGGGTGCCCAATTTCGGCATCCAGGAACACATGCCTCATGAAGAGCGCATCGATGAGGTCTTTCCCCATGCCTATCGCTTCGAGGACGGCCATTTCACGCCCGGCGATGCGCCGGGGCATGGCGTCGACATTGATGAAGACCTCGCCCGCCAGTACCCCTACAAGCGAGCCAGCCTGCCGGTCAACCGTCTAGAAGACGGCACGCTCTGGCATTGGTGAAGCGTTTCCAACACATCAAGCGGCGGGGCGCACGTCCCCGTCAGGAGTGACCCGATGAAAGCGTTCCAGGTTAGAGCACCCTTCGAGTTCGGGCTGGCCCAGGTCGACCGACCCCAGGTCGCCTATGGCGAGGTCCAGGTCGATGTGGCTTACGCCGGCATCTGTGGCTCGGACATGCACATCATTCATGGGCAGAACGCATTTGTGCGTTTCCCCCGAGTCACCGGCCATGAGTTTTCCGGGGTGATCCGGCAAGTCGGCGAAGGCGTTGAACACCTGCAGGTGGGCGACCGGGTGTGCGTCGATCCGGTGATCAGTTGCGGCACCTGTTATCCCTGCCGCATTGGCCGACCGAATGTCTGCACGCGGCTGCAAGTGATCGGCGTGCATCGCGACGGTGGCTTCAGTGAGCAGGTCTGTGTCCCTGCGCAGAATGCCCACCGCTTGCCCGACTCAATGTCCCTCAGCCACGGAGCCCTGGTGGAGCCTTACTCCATTGCCCTGAATGTGCTCGATCGCATGCAGCCCCATCCGGGCGACAGCGTGCTGATCTATGGGGCCGGTGTTATCGGCCTGACCCTGGTACAGATGGCCCGGGCGCTAGGGCTGACCGACATCACCGTGACCGATGTCATCGACAGTCGCCTGGAGACGGCCCGGGCGCTGGGTGCGAGCCGGATCCTCAACGGTCAGCAAGTCGATGTCGAAAGCACAATGCGGGAACTCACCCAGGGTGAGGGCGTGCCGTTGATTGTCGATGCCGCCTGCATCCCGGCGCTGATGCCGCAGATGGTGCGCCTGGCCTCGCCGGCCGGACGCATCGGCTTGCTGGGTTTCAATGCCACGCCCAGTGATCTGGTGCAATTGGAGATGATCAAGAAAGAACTGACCCTGGTGGGCTCGCGGCTCAACAACCGCAAGTTCCCCAAGGTGATCGAACTGATCGCCAGCGGCCAGCTGCAGGTCCAGGACCTGATCAGCCATCGCGTCACTTTCGACGAGATGCCCGGTGCAATCGACCTGATCGAAAAACACCCCGAGCAAACCCGAAAAGTACTGGTGGAGCTGACGAACGCCCAGCACTGAGCCGTCTGTACCACCGATTTCATCGTGCCTGTTATGGGCATCCTCACCGAATAAACACAACAAGCGGGAGGTTCCACCATGTTTGGTCAAGGACGTAGCTTAATCATCATCATGCTGTTCCTGGCGGGGGTCATCAACTACCTCGACCGCTCGGCGTTGTCTGTGGCAGCCCCTTTTATCCAGAAGGACTACGGTCTGAGTACGGGTGAAATGGGTATGATCTTCAGCAGTTTTTTCGTCGGCTATGCCGCCTTCAATTTCATCGGTGGCTGGGCCGCTGATCGATACGGCGCCAAGACCACGCTGCTGCTGGCCATGGTCTTGTGGTCGTTGTTCAGCGGCCTGACTGTGCTGACGGTGGGCTTCGCCTCGCTGGTGCTCATCCGGATTCTGTTCGGCATGGGTGAAGGACCGTTGAGCGTCACCACCAGTAAGATGGTGAACAACTGGTACACCCCCAAGCGCAGGGCGCGGGCGATAGGCACGTCGATGTCCGGCACACCGTTGGGTGGGGCAATTTCCGGTCCTGTGGTGGGTTTTATCGCCGTCACCTACGGCTGGAAAATGTCGTTCATTATCATCATGGTGATCGGCCTGGTCTGGGCGGCGGTGTGGTTCAAGTTCGTCAAGGAAAGGCCAGAAGGCGAGGGCGCCGAGGAGATTCTTCGGGCCGAGGGGCAAAGCGAGCTGGCGGCACAACCGGTGTTCCCGCTGCGGTACTACCTCAAGCAGCCGACGGTGCTGTTCACATCCTTGGCATTCTTTTCCTATAACTACACGTTGTTTTTCTTCCTGACCTGGTTCCCCAGCTACCTGACCATGGCCCACGGGCTGAACGTCAAGGACATGAGCATCGCCACGGTCATTCCCTGGGTCCTGGGTTTCCTCGGCCTGGCCTTGGGCGGTTTCATTTCCGACTTCGTGTTCAAGAAAACCGGAAAGATGATGTTCTCGCGCAAAGTGGTGCTGGTGACGTGCCTGTTGGCCTGCGCCGCCTGTATCGCTTGTGCCGGGATGGTCAAGACCCTGTATCCGGCGGTCATCCTCGTCGCTTTGGCGGTGTTCTTCCTTTACCTCACCGGCGCCATTTACTGGGCGATCATCCAGGACACCGTACCGGCGGCGCGAGTGGGTGGCGTCAGTGGCTTCATGCACTTTCTGGCGAACACCTCGGGCATTGTCGGCCCGACCTTGACCGGCTTCCTGGTGCAGTTCACCGGTTCGTTCACCAGTGCGTTCCTGCTGGCGGGGTTGTTGACTGTGATCGGTGCCGTGTGTGTGGCGCGCTATGTAAAACCCCTGGCGGTGGCCAATACCGGTGACTCGCCTGCACAAGGCTCACAACCGGTTTCGGCCCTGAGCCATCCCTGAACAGAAGGAGTGTATTGATGCCTGTTGTGAAGCGAGTGCCCTCCACCGGCGCTGCAGCGCAGATCGGTATCGTCCATTTGGGCTTGGGCGCGTTTCATCGCGCCCACCAGGCGGTCTACCTGCAGCGCCATCTCAATCGCCATGGTGAAAGTGATTGGGGGCTGTGCAGCGCCAATCTGCGCTCCAATCGCACCTTGGTCGATCAATTGCGTGAGCAGGACGGTCGCTACCATGTGGCTGAGTACCGCGACCGCGAGCAGGTGACGCTGCGCGAGATCGGGGTGTTGCGCCAAGCTTTGTATGTGGGAGAGGGCGGTCATGACCTGGAGCTGCTATTGCAGCGCATGGCCGCGCCGCAAACGCGGATCGTCACCCTTACCGTCACCGAAAAAGGTTATTGCTTGAGCCCGTCCTCGGGGCAACTGCGCAGCGAAGATCCGCTGATTGCCCATGACATCGCTCATCCACAAGCGCCGCGCTCGGCCCCCGGTATTGTCCTTGAGGCCCTGCGCCGTCGCCGCGCCGCCGGCATCCCGGCATTCACCGTGCTGTGCTGTGACAACATGCCCGATAACGGTCAACGCACCCGTCAGGCGGTCAGCGCGTTGGCGGCGAGGCAGGATGAGGCGCTGGCGCAGTGGGTCGACCAACAGGTGGCGTTTCCCAGCTGCATGGTCGACCGCATTGTGCCTGCGATGGATGGCGAGTCCTTTCGGCGGCTGGAGCAGATGGATTGTCACGATGCGGCGGCAGTGGTCTGTGAAAGCTTCAGCCAGTGGGTGATCGAGGATCACTTTCCCCTCGGACGCCCGGATTGGGAAGTGGAGGGCGTGCAAATGGTGGAGGACGTGCGCCCGTTCGAGACGATGAAACTGCGCATGCTCAATGGCAGTCACTCGTTGCTGGCCTATGTGGGGTTGCTGGCTGGCCATGAGTCGGTGTTCGACGCCGTCAGTGACGCGAATCTGGCACGGCTCTTCGAGCGTTACATGGCTGAGGAAGCGGCGCCCACCCTGGACATGCCGGCGGGCATCGATCTTTCGCTGTATGCCCGCGATCTGAAGGCGCGCTTTGCCAATGACAGCCTGCAACATCGCCTGCGCCAGATCGCCATGGACGGTTCGCAGAAACTGCCGCAACGCTGGTTGCTCGGTGCCCGGCACTTGCTCGATCAAGGGCGAGGTATCGACTGTACCGCGCTGGGCATCGCGGCATGGATTCACTACTGCACGCAACCGTTGCCGGGTCATCCGATGCACGTGGTTGACGACCCTTTGAGTCCGACTTTTGCCGATCTGGCGGGGCGCTTCGACGGCGCATCGTTGGTGGAGGCCTTTCTCGATTTGGACGAAGTCTTCCCGGCCGCGTTGTCGGAGCGTCCGGCGTTTCGTGAGGCTGTGCAACGTGCTTATGGCGCCCTGATTCGCGACGGTATCGGCAGCTTTTTGCAGACCTTTGCCGCACCCAACTAACAAAAAGGAGAACAACATGGAACAGACATGGCGTTGGTTTGGCCCCAAAGACCCGATCTCCCTGGCGGACGTTCGCCAAACCGGTGCGACCGGTATCGTCACCGCGTTGCACGAAATCCCCAACGGCCAGGTGTGGCCGGTGGACGCCATCGCGGCGCGTAAAGCGATGATCGAAGCGGCTGGTTTGAGCTGGTCGGTGGTGGAAAGCATTCCGGTGCACGAGGACATCAAGCGTGGCTGCGGGCGGCGTGACGAGTACATCGCCAACTACCAGCAAAGTGTGCGCAACCTGGCGAGCTGTGGCATCGATATCGTGTGCTACAACTTCATGCCGGTATTGGACTGGACCCGTACTGACCTGACCTATGCGCTGGCGGACGGTGGCTGGGCGCTGCGTTTCGATCAAACCGCATTTGCTGCCTTTGACTTGTTCATCCTCCAGCGTCCGGGGGCGCAGGCTGAATACAGCGCCGAGGACATCCAGCAGGCCAAGGCCTACTTCGAGCAACTGACGCCGGCCCAGAGCGAGACCTTGGTCAACACCTTGATCGCCGGCCTGCCCGGTGCCGAGGAGCACTACAGCCTGGAAAACTTCCGGGCCTTGCTGCGCACCTACGCCGATATCGACGAGGCCAAGTTGCGTGAACACCTGGGGTATTTCTTGCGCGCGGTGATCCCGGTGGCAGAGGAAGTGGGTGTGCGCATGGCGATCCACCCGGACGATCCACCCCGGGCGCTGCTCGGCCTGCCACGCATTCTGTCCACCGCCGAAGACGCCCAATGGTTGCTGGACGCCGCCCCGAGCCCGGCCAATGGCCTGACGTTCTGCACCGGTTCCTATGGCGTGCGCGAAGACAACGACCTGGTGGCGATGGCCAAGCAGTTTGCGCCGTTCATCTACTTCACCCACCTGCGCTCAACCCGCCGGGAAGCGGATCCGCGCAGCTTCCACGAAGCCCATCACCTGGATGGCGACGTCGACATGGTCGGGGTCATCAGTGCCTTGGTGGCCGAAGAGCGCAGGCGTGAGCGCGAAGGCGGCCCGCGCTTGCCGCTGCGTCCGGATCATGGGCATCAATTGCTCGACGATCAGCACCGCAAAAGCAACCCCGGCTACTCGCTGATCGGTCGCCTCAAGGGCCTGGCGGAAATCCGTGGTGTGGAATTGGCCGTGCGGCAACAGTTGAGCTAGCCAGGACACACGGCCCCTGTGGGAGATTCATATTCACCCCAAATCCCCTGTGGGAGCGAGCTTGCTCGCGATAGCGGCGGTTCGGTTTGCAGGGATGTTGACTTTGCCGCCTCCATCGCGAGCAACGCCCTCGCCACAGGCTCATAAACTGCAGGGCTAGTCGCTCAGTTCTTCCGGCCCCAGCGCTTGTAGCCAACGGTTCTCCGAGCGGCTCAAGTGCTGGCGCATGGAGGTCTGAGCACCGAGCACATCTTTGCTGGCGACGGCGCGCAGGATCGCCTCATGCTCGATGACGGCGGCTTCCCAGGTCAATGCGTTCTCGGAATGCTTGCTCAGGTGCGCCGAAATAGGGTTGTGTCGTTCATCAAACAGCGCGGTGATGATCCGGACCAGGGCAGAGTTACCGCTCATTTTGGCCAGGCGCTGATGAAACCTGCGGTCGTCCTCCAGAGGGGGCTGGCCGTTGGCGATGCTGGCGCGCATGGCGTCGATACATTCCTGCAGATAGCGGTAGTCGCTTTTTTTGCCATGCAAACAGGCCAGGATCACCGACTCACCTTCGATCAGGGCGCGCGCCTGCATCAGTTCCGAGGGGCTTTCGCCCAAGGTTTCGCTCTGGTTTTTCCCGTCCATGGGGCGGGTGCGCACGTACACGCCCGAGCCCATCTTGATTTCAATTTCGCCCTCGATTTCCAGGGCGATGAGCGCCTCGCGCAGCGAAGGCCGGGAAACCCCCAGCAGTTGGGTCAAATCGCGCTCGGGAGGAAGCCTGGAGCCTGCCTTGAAGTCCCCCTGGACGATGTAGTTTCGCAGTTGGTCAGCGATTTTCTGGTACGGCTTTCGCTCGGCGGCGTTGATCGGTGAGACCATGGCAACGGTGTCCATCGGATAGTCTGCGAAGGCTACCATAGGCGCTTGATGCTGTTCATTCATGTGGGAGCGATGGTGCGGCAATCACATCACCGCGCCAATCTGCCAAGGCACAAACTCGTTATCGCCCAAGCCATTTTCCTCACTGCAGGTGCGGTGTCCGGAAGCGGTATCGAGCATCAATTGGAACAACCGTTCACCGGCCTCGGCCACCGACTCCAGGCCATCGACAATGCCTCCGGCGTTGAAATCCATGTCCAGCTCCATGCGTTGGAACAGGCGGGTATTGGTGGCGATTTTCAAGGATGGTGTGGGCTTGCAACCGTAGGTCGAACCACGGCCCGTGGTGAAGCAGATGAGATTCGCGCCTCCCGCCACCTGGCCGGTCGCAGACACCGGGTCGTAGCCGGGCGTGTCCATGAACACCAGGCCTCGGGCATCCACCGTTTCAGCGTATTGGTAGACACCCATCAACCCACTGGCGCCTGCTTTCGCCACCGCACCGAGGGATTTCTCCAGGATGGTGGTGATGCCGCCGGCCTTGTTGCCAGGCGAGGGGTTGTTGTTCATGTCACCGTCGTTGTGGCGCACGTAGGCTTCCCACCAATGGATCCGCTGCATCAATTTTGCCGAGATGTCAGCGGATGCCGCGCGGGCCGTCAGCAGGTGTTCGGCGCCATAAATTTCCGGTGTTTCCGAAAGAATGGCGGTGCCGCCATTTCGCACCAGCAGGTCTACAGCGGCGCCGAGTGCTGGATTGGCGGTAATCCCCGAGTAACCATCCGAGCCGCCGCACTGCAGACCGACCCTCAGATGGCTGGCCGCCACGGCAGTACGTTGGAAGTCGTTGATGATCGGCAGCATCTGCTCGATATGGGAGATGCCTCGTTGCACAGCTTCGCGGGTACCGCCGGCGTCCTGAATGATCAGGCTGGCCTTGAGCGGCGCTGAGCGATCGCCGAGCTCGTCCATCAAGGGGGTGAGTTGGTTGACCTCGCAACCCAGGCCGATCAACAGCACGCCAGCGAAGTTGGGGTGATCGGCATAGCCACGCAAGGTACGCTTGAGGATATCGATGCCTTCACCCGTAGCCCCCATGCCACAGCCGCTGCCATGGGTAATTGCCACGACGCCATCGACGTTGGGAAAGTCTTTCAGGCGCTCGGCAGAGAAGGCGTTGGCGATGTGTTTGCACACGGTTGCCGAGCAGTTGACGCTGGAAATAACCCCGATGTAGTTGCGGGTACCAACGCGCCCATCATCGCGCACGAAACCCTCGAACGTCGCCGGCTCACCGCTGAGCACGGTAGGTATATAAACGTTCTGCACGCTCTGTTCGGCACTGGTCGTGGGCATGTCCAGGTTGTGCACGTGGACATGATCGCCGGGCTCTATGCCCTGGGTCGCCTGGCCGATGGTCTGGCCATATTTGAGTACCCGTTGGCCAGCCAGCACCCTGCGCAGGGCGATCTTGTGCCCGGACGGAATCGGCTGTCGGGCGACTAGCGCGATGCCGTCGGCGTTCAACTGTTGGCCCGTGGCAATATCGCCACGGGCCACAGCGACATCGTCACCAGGGGTCAACACAAGCAGAGAAGACGGCAGGTTCATGGTACGTCCTCCTCTAGCACTCGATGATTGCTTTGACGACACCCTGCTTGGGGTCGAGCAAGGTGCTGAACGAATGGGCGACGTCGCTGAGTGTCAGTCGATGGGTGTTCAGGGCGGCGTCCGGGATCAATCCGTTGCGCAAGCATTCTTCCACGTGGCGGAAGTCTTCCTGAGTGGCGTTGCGGCTCCCCATCAACGTGGCTTCACGCTTGTGAAATTCGGGGTCGGAGAAGGTGATGGAGTCCCGCACCACTGAAATCATCACATAGGTGCCGCCGTGGGCGATGAACTCGAACCCGCGCTCCATGGCCCGGGCATTACCAGTGGCATCGAACACCACGTCGAAAAAATCACCCTCAGTCAGTTCCGCCAGGGCCTGCTTGTCGCCTTCGCCGATTTGCACGGCGGCATGGATATTGAGATGTTGCCGACAGAACGACAGACGATCCTCACGGGTATCCAGGACAGTGACTTGCGCCCCGCGCAGGCTGGCGAAGATCGCCGCCGCCATGCCGATCGGGCCGGTGCCGACTATCAGGGCGCGTTTACCCGTCTGGACATTTGAGCGCCGTACAGCATGAGCGCCGATGGACAGGAATTCGATCATCGCCGCCTGATCAAGGGAAACCCCCACGGCCTTGTGCACGAATTGGTGGGGAACGCTCAGGTACTCAGTGAAAGCCCCGTCGCAATGCACACCCAGCACTTGAATGCGGGTGCAGCAGTTGGTCTTGCCCTGGCGGCAGGCGATGCAGGTTCCGCAGGAAAGGTAGGGCATCACGTAGACAACATCACCGATGATGAGGTCGCTGGCGCTGTCCGTCTCTTCTACCAGTCCGGAAAACTCGTGGCCCATGACACGCGGGTATTCGAGGTAGGGCTGGTTGCCGGTGAAGATATGCAGGTCAGTGCCGCAGACCCCGACGCGCTTGACCCGGATGAGGATCTCTCCTGGTTTCCTGGGTGGTTTGTCACGTTCGATGGTGCTTAGCGAGCCAGGTTCGTTACAGATGACGGTCAACATGTCGATGCTCCTTGACTGGCGCGCAGACAACGGGTGCCTGCACGCGCAGGAGGGTTGCGAGCAGCCGGGTACCGCGCCCGGAGCTCTTTTTTTGTTATAGGCGGGTCGTAACCCACTCGGTCGATCTTCGCCCAAAACCTACACGCCGGGGAAAATATTGGCAAGACCAATTTGTTATTTTATAAATTGGACTGACCAAAGTGAAATTTAAGGAGGTGTCTCACGCTTCTCTATTAACATCGCCAGGCCGATGGAAAAAAGGCAACTGTGGGCCGGAAAACGTTTCGGGGCGCAATGGCGGGTGGACTGCTATGGGGAGTTTGGATGAGCACACAATGGGAGAAAAAGGGTTGTCCGGTTTGCCGGGCGCTATGGGAGTCCGGCCAGCATCCCCCTGAGCTTGCCATGAGCATTGTTCTCCATTCCCGCTTGCATCGATGTTCATCGTGCGCAGCCTTCTGGGAGCAGTTGGAGCGTTATGCCGACGTCATTTGTGAGCGGCAGGCGCGTGCGTCATATCCTGAAGCTTTCCAGTCGGAGGGGGTTTAATGAACCCAGGCCATTCCTTCATGTCAGTCGTTTGTCAGGACCGACAACATGATGGAGCTGTTTATGCGACCTATGGATTTCACCAGCCTGTCCTTCGCCGCGTTGCTGTGCGCGGCTTGCTCAAGCCAACCGGCCGCGACATGGAGTTACGAAGATGCCCAGGGGCGAGCCAATCTGCCGCCCGACCAGGCCTATCCCGAACTGTTTGAAGCGGTTCAGCGCGGGCAGCTTTTCACTGACCAGAAACACTTCGTGGACGCGCTGCCCAAGCGTGATCCGGCGAAAATCCGCGCCGATTACCTGGCTCGTCGGGGGAGTGATGGCTTCGATCTGAAAATTTTCGTGCAGGACAATTTCATCGAATCCGGCGAGGCGCAAAGCCCGGCGTCGAAACCTGGCGCTTCGATTGAAGAACACATCGACAATCTCTGGCCGGTGTTGAGCCGAAGTTACAAGCAGGTGCCGCAATACAGCAGCTTGCTGCCCTTGCCGCAGCCCTATGTGGTGCCGGGCGGGCGCTTTCGCGAGATGTATTACTGGGATTCCTACTTCACCATGCTGGGGCTTGAGCAAAGCGGTGAGAAGGCCCGGGTTCGCCAGATGACCGACAATTTCGCCTACATGATCGATACCTACGGCCATATTCCCAATGGCAATCGCACCTACTACCTGAGCCGATCGCAGCCGCCGTTCTTCGCTTACATGGTGGAGCTGCAGGCGCACATCGAAGGTGAGCAGGCCTACGGGCGCTACTTGCCACAATTGCAGAAAGAATATGCCTACTGGATGGAAGGAGCCCAGACGCTCAAACCCGGGGCAGCCGCCAAGCACGTGGTCAAACTGGCCGATGGCAGTGTTCTCAATCGTTATTGGGACGCCAGCCCGACGCCTCGCCAGGAGTCCTGGTTGCAAGACGTCAAGACTGCCGAGCAGGCGCCGGACAGGCCCAAGGAGGAGGTTTGGCGTGATCTGCGTGCTGGCGCCGAAAGTGGTTGGGACTTCAGTTCCCGTTGGCTGGGCGATGGCCAGAATCTGACGACCATACGCACCACCTCCATCGTGCCCGTTGACCTGAACAGCCTCATGTATCACCTGGAGCGGACTATCACCAAAGCCTGTGAGACCGTTCAGAACACACCCTGCGTCCAGGCTTATGGGCAGCGCGCGGAGCGGCGTCAGCGGGCTATCGAGAAGCACTTGTGGAATGCCGAGGCAGGCTTCTACGTGGACTACGACTGGCAGAAAAACCAACAACGCCAGCAGCTCACCGCCGCTGCGCTTTTTCCGCTGTTTAGCGGCCTGGCCTCCACCGAGCACGCCAATCGCACCGCCGATGCGGTACGCGAAGGCCTGTTGCGTCCCGGCGGCATCGCCACCACCCAGGTCAGCAATGGCCAGCAGTGGGATGAGCCCAACGGCTGGGCACCGCTGCAATGGGTGGCAGTAGAGGGGTTGGACCGCTACCAGCAAACAGCGCTGGCGCAGCAGATCGGCAGCCGTTTTTTGCAGCAGGTTCAGAACCTCTACCGCAAGGAAAACAAGCTGGTGGAGAAATATGATTTATCTGCCCAGGGCAATGGTGGGGGAGGCGGCGAATATGAGTTGCAGGACGGCTTTGGCTGGACCAACGGCGTGACGCTGAAACTGATGAGCAAGTATGGCGCAACCCCACCCACCACCAGGCCGTAGACTGAACACCGTGGCGAGGGAGCTTGCTCCCGCCGGGCTGCGCAGCAGCCCTTGAGTTTCCCTCACCACCATGAACCCGCCAAGTCTCAAGTCAGAGCCATCGTACCATTCGGCACATCACCCTCCGGCAACACCACGTGCGGGCTGCCCGGCGTCAAAATGACCTTCCTGCAATCCTCCTGCTTCTTGTCGAAAAGCTTGTAGCCCTCGGCGGCCTGCTCCAGCGACATCCGGTGGCTGATGATCACCTCAGGGGACAAGCGACCGGTCTCGATATGGCCAAGCAGTTCAGGCAGATAACGCTGCACATGGGTCTGGCCCATCTTGAAGGTCAGGCCTTTGTCGAACGCATCGCCAAACAGGAAGCCGTGGATGAAGCCGGCGTACACCCCCGGCACGCTCACCACGCCGCCGCGCCTGACTGCCGCGATACATTGACGCAGCGCCTTGCCGCTGCTGCCTTCGAGCTTGAGCGTGGCCAGCACCGTTTCGGTGGTGCTGCCCTTGGCCTCGAAGCCCACCGCATCGACCACACCGTCCACGCCGCGCATGCCTCTGGTCTGACGAATGATCGTGTCCGCTGGGTCGTCGTCTTCATCGAAGTTGATCGGAATCACGCCGTAGGTTTGCTGCGCGTAGGCCAGGCGATAGGGATGATGATCGACCATGAAGATCTGGTCGGCGCCCAACATCCGCGCGCAAGCGGCACTCAACAAGCCGACGGGCCCGGCGCCGTAGATCGCGATACTCGAACCCTTGCCGATCCCAGTGTTGGTGACCGCTTGAAACGCGGTCGGCAAGATGTCCGAGAGGAACAGTACCTTTTCGTCCGACAGGGTCCCCGGCACCTTGAACGGCCCGGTATTGGCCTTTGGAACACGCACGTACTCGGCTTGGCCACCCGGTATGCCGCCGTACAGGTGGCTGAAACCGAAAAGTGCCGCGCCCGGTGCAATGGCCTTCTTGTTCAGGATCGCGCCACGCCCGGTGTTGGTGGTTTCACAGGCGGCGAACAGATCCATCTGGCAGAAAAAACAGCTGCCGCAGGCGATCACGAACGGAATCACCACACGGTCGCCGGGTTGCACCGCAGTCACCGCTGAACCCGTTTCCTCGACGATCCCCATGAACTCATGTCCGAAGATATCACCGTGCTCGACGGCGGGGATTTTCCCGCGATAGAGGTGCAGGTCGGAACCGCAAATCGCCGTTGCGGTAACGCGCAGAATGATGTCGTCGCTGTCCACCAGGATGGGGTCGGCGACCGTATCGACTTTCACACTGTGGGCACCGTGATAGGTGAGTGCTCTCATGACGTCCTGCCTCTCTCGATAGTTGGTAAAGGGCAGAGGGGCGATTCCAGACGGAAGTTCACAGAGATGACGGGCCATGGGACTAGCGGTCGTTTAGTGCTGCGAGGGTACTTTTGGACGGGTTCTGGTAGCGTTGCCTGGGTGCTATCGCCGGCTTGTCCAGTAGCGAACGATAGCCTCATCTCGCCCCTGCACCGGATCCCTTTCGGGAAATGGCAGGGTGGCGATATTCGCCAGTTTGGCTTCGCTCGGTGCTTCACGGCAGATGTCGGCTTGTTGGCCGGGAGGGTAGGCGCCGACTACCAGAAAATTCTCGCTGGCGTGCAGTTGCAGTGGCCTGTACCGGCGGGGAGCAGCATCCGCAGGCTAAACCTGCTCGTACACTGTCACCCGGTTACGCCCGGTCTTCTTCGACGTATACAACGCCTGGTCCGCCCGGGCGATCAGGTCGGCGTGGCTGTTCGAGGGTTGGCTCAGGTCGGCCACTCCCAGGCTGATGGTGAAACGGATGCGCTGGTCGTTGTACACCACCTCCAGCGCCTCTACGGAGTGACGCATGCGTTCGGCGAAAGTGTGCGCACCAGTGCTGTCGGTATCCGAAAGCACCACGCCAAACTCTTCACCGCCATACCGGCCGACCACATCGGAGTCGCGCGCATGTTCGCGCAGCAGCCTGGCGACATGCTCGATGACCTTGTCGCCGGCCTGATGGCCGTAAGTGTCGTTGACTCGCTTGAAGTGATCGATGTCGAGCATCACCAGGCTCACCGCGTTGCCGTAGCGCTGGTGTCGAGCATAGGCGGCCCGCAGGCTTTCCTCCCAATGACCGCGGTTGTACAACCCCGTCAGTCGATCGGTACTGGAGAGTTGTTGCAGTTGCGCATTGGCGGCTTGCAGCTGATGCCGGTTGGTGGCGACGTCGGTGACGTCATAGATCACCAGGCAGATGTGGTTGATTTTGCTGTCGGGCGAGCGCAGCGGGAGCAGGGTGGTGTTCTGGTACATGAACTCTTCGCTGCCGGTGATCGGCTGATAGTTCTCGAACCGTACCAGATACGGACGTTGCTCCCACACCGTGAACGCTGGAGTGCCCAGGGTGGCGACGCTTTCCACCTTGCGACTGAACCACTGACGATCGATTTCGGGGAACAGGCTGAAAATAAGTTGATTGTGGGCATCCTTCGGCTGCACCCCGGAGCGGTTCTCCATGAAGGTGTTCCAGACCTGCACGCGGTAGTCGCGATCGAGCACCACCACGCCGACATCGATACTCTGAACGACGGCAAGCAACCAGTGAAATTCGTTCAGATCAATAGAATCGTTCATGGCTCAGTTCATCAAATAGGCGAGTTTGTGGGTCAACCGCTCGATGGAGTCTTCCGTGAACAGCAGCAATAGGTCGAAACGAATATCGTGCCCTTCCAGGCTGTAGCTGATTTCCACTGCCAGGGTCTTTTTCCAGCGCTTGCGGTTGACCCGGATCAGCTCATCAATCGCCGCGTGTTGGCCAAGAATCTGCGGGTGGCCCTGAGAGAATCCCACATCGATCTGTTCGGCAATGCTGGTCAGGCAAGCGCCGATCAGGACGCTGGAAAGGTCCAGCAGCATTTCCAGGTCGGAGTAGTCGCTGCTCTGACGTTGCATCAGTTGCGCGATGTCGGAGATTTCCGAGTCGTGAAACATCAGCAGGGCTTCACCCGCGATGCCACTGCCAATGAAACCCTGGCAGATAGCCGTGAGTTGCTGCGAGCTGCTGGCATCGTTCAGCGCCATATGCAACTCACCGACTTCGAGGATGTTCACATTGGGCACGGGCAGTTGCACAAAAACGCCCAATACCTTGGCGATCAGGGCGGCGGCCTGACCGATGGCGACATTGACTGTCTCGCGGAACACATCGTGAAAACTGATGGTCGTGTTCGATACTGGACGATTTTGTAGCGGTGTCTGGCCGGGTTTCGCCAATAGCCCCAATCGACTGAGGGTCTGGCGCAGCTCATTTTCGTCGAAAGGTTTTTTCAGGAATGCCAGTGCACCCAGCTCATGCACGCGGCGCACTGCTTCTTCCTGGACGTCACCGGAGATCACGATGACTTGCGCCTTCAGGCCTTCGGCGCGCAATGCGCTCAATACCTGATAACCGTCCATTTCCGGCATGGTCAGGTCGAGCAACACCACCTGTCCCAACCCCTGGCGTATGGCGTCCATGGCCTGGCGGCCATTGGTGGCCTCGGTGACCGAAACCGGCCAGTCTGCGGGCAGCGCGCGTAATACCTGTTTACGGGCCATGTTGGAGTCGTCACACACCACTAGGGGAATCACTGACACAGAAGGCTCTCATCGGGGGGTGGATATCAGGGAAACTCTTACGTGCATCATGACATAGGGTAGCAAAGAGCACCTAATGCACAGGTTTTCCCGGGAGCGCCATCCAACAACATAGGCGGCTTGTGGGGGGGCGGCCAAGGCTGCGCGCCTGGCATTGCGGCGCAGCGTGCTTGTACCGCGACAGATCGAGGCGCGCCTCTGTAGGCCGCTTGCCAACAGTGCTACAGTCCCGCGCTTTCAGGATGGGGCGTCGTGGGCGCGTTGGCATCGCTTGCAATGATCGACCTCCCTTTCAGTGTCGTCGCCGATACGTTAATCCTGCGTATGCGATTTTTCATATGAAGCCTGCCGAGGAGTAGCGCTATCCCGGTATCCTCATAACCACTCAGCATCCATCGAAGTAGAAAACATGAATCGTCGTAAGAAAATAAATCAGTTGCTCAAGGCTCATGCCAAAAAGGCCAGTGCCAAATTGGCACCGGCCAGCAAGTCCAGGTACATCAGCAAAGCCGACCGATTGAAACTGGCCGCTGAAGCCAGCCCAGATGCGATCATCCTGCCTGAGGACTGACCCAGGCAGTTTTAAGGTTCTGGACGTTCGTAGTAAAAAAAGAGGTCGTAGTTGAACCAGCAGACGTTGTCCATGCGCCTGGAGCGCGTGGCGGAGCAGGTACCCATAGGCGCCCGCCTGGCCGATATCGGCTCGGATCACGCCTACCTGCCGGTGGCATTGATGCGCCGTGGCGCCATCGCGGCGGCGGTGGCGGGTGAGGTGGCATTGACGCCGTTTCGCTCGGCCCAACGCACCGTGGCTGAAAATGGCCTGGACGAGCAGATCAGCGTGCGCTTGGCCAACGGCCTGGCGGCGATCGAGCCGGGAGACGGGATTACGGCGATCAGCATCTGCGGCATGGGCGGCGAGACGATTCGCGACATCCTCGACAGCGGCAAGGCGTGCCTGAGCGGCCAGGAGCGCCTGATTCTGCAGCCCAACGGTGGCGAACAACCGTTGCGCCAATGGTTGATGGAAAATCGCTACCGCATCCTTTGCGAGCTAGTGCTGCGGGAAAATCGCTTCGACTACGAAATCATTGTCGCCGAGCCTGACGGCCCGGTGTCGTACACCGCCGAGGAGCTGTACTTCGGCCCGCTGCAGATGCAGGCCCGCAGCCCGGCGTTCCTGGCCAAGTGGCAGCGTATGCTGCGCCTGAAGCAGCGAACCCTGGCTGACTTCGCCCGGGCGCGAAAGACCGTGCCCGAGGACAAGGTGCAGGAGGTCGTGCGACAGGCCCGGTGGATCACTGAACTGCTGGCTTGAGCCGGCCCATCGGTCGCCCTACAGGGTTGTCTAGATCAGTGCTTCTTCGACCAGTTCGATCCAATGACGCACCGGTGTGCGTCCGGCGCTGTCGAGGTGGGTCTGGCAGCCGATGTTGGCCGTTACGATCACTTGCGGATTGCCGCTCTCCAAAGCGTTGAGCTTGTTGTCGCGCAATTGCCGGGACAGCTCGGGTTGGGTCAGCGAATACGTGCCTGCCGAGCCACAACAAAGATGACTGTCGGGCACCGTCGTGAGGCTGAACCCGAGGCGCCCGAGTACCCCTTCCACGGCGCCGCCGAGCTTCTGGGCATGCTGCAGGGTGCAGGGGCAGTGGAAGGCCAGGCGCCGGTCGCCATGCAGGCCGAGGGTTTCCAGGGGTTCGGCGTGCAGCACTTGCACCAGGTCGCGAGCCAAGGTGCTGACACGTTCGGCCTTGGCGGCGTAGGCCGGGTCATGCTTAAGCAACTTGCCATACTCTTGCACGAAGGCGCCGCAACCGCTGGCGGTCTGGACAATGGCTTCGGCCCCGGCCTCGAGGGCTGGCCACCAGGCGTCGATGTTGCGCCTGGCCCGCTCGAGGCCTTTTTCCTGGGCATTGAGGTGGTAGTCGATTGCCCCACAACAACCGGCCTCTGGGGCCGATACCACCGAGATGCCCAGGCGATCCAGGACGCGTGCGGCAGCGGCGTTGGTGTTGGGCGACAGGGTCGGCTGCACGCAACCTTCGAGCATCAGTACATGGCGCGCATGGCGTACTGGCGGACGTGGCTTGGCCGCAGGGTGCTGGCGCGGCAGCTTGGTTTGCAGGGCATGGGGTAGCAGCGGACGGAAAACCTTCGCAACCTGGGTCAACGCTTTGAAGAGTGCTGGCCGTGGCAGTACCGCGCGCAGGCCCTGGCGAAACATGCGTTCGGTGAGCGGGCGCGGTACCTTCTGCTCGACGACAGCGCGACCGATATCCAGCAGGTTGTGATATTGCACGCCGGATGGACAGGTGGTCTCGCAGCTGCGGCAGGTCAGGCAGCGATCCAGGTGCAACTGGGTCTTGGCGGTGACCGCCTGGCCTTCGAGTACCTGCTTGATCAGGTAGATGCGCCCGCGGGGGCCGTCCAGTTCATCCCCCAGCAATTGGTAGGTGGGGCAGGTGGCCGTACAGAATCCACAATGCACGCATGAGCGCAGGATACGCTCGGCTTCCTCGGCGCGGGGGAGGCTTTTGGCTTGTTCGCTCAGATGGGTTTGCATGGCTCGTCCTCAGAGGTCGGCGTACATACGGCCCGGATTGAAGATGCCCTGGGGGTCGAGCTGCTTCTTCAGGTTCTGGTGGTAGCGCAGCAACGGTCCGGCCAACGGCTGGAAGGGCGTTTCGTCGATGGCGTAGAGGGTTGCGTGACCACCGACGTTGGACGCAGCCTGGCGAATGATTTCAGGCGCAGCCGTGGATTTCAGCCACCGCTGGGCGCCCCCCCAGTCCAACAGTTGTCGACCGGGTAGATCCAGGGGAGCGATGTTGTTCGGCAGCGAAAGCCGCCACAACGGTTCGGGTGTGGCAAAGAACCCCAGGCGCTGTTCCCGCAGGTCAGCCCAGTAACTGTTATCGAGGGTGTCGCCACCGAGACGGTCGATGGCCGAGGCCACCGAGCCCTCGCCACCTTCCAGGCGCAGGTGCAGTGCCGCGCCGTCATGACAGGCCGCGCTGATCGGGATTGGCTGCTGGCCCCATTCGGCCAGTTCACCCAACGCCTGGTGAACATCCATTTCCAGTCGCACGCTGCGGCACTGGCGTGGCTTGGGCAGGACCTTCAAGGACACCTCCGTGAGTAGCCCCAGGCAGCCGAAGCTGCCGGTCATGAGGCGCGACAGGTCATAGCCGGCGACATTCTTCATGACTTCGCCGCCAAAACGCAGCAACTTGCCTTGCCCGGTGATGACCCGGGTGCCCAACACGTAATCCCGCACCGAGCCGGCCCAGGGGCGCCGTGGCCCGGACAAACCGGTGGCGACCATGCCGCCCAGGGTCGCCTGCGGGCCCAGGTGTGGGGGCTCGAATGGCAGGAATTGGCCGGCGGCGTCGAGGGCTGCTTCGAGCTCCACCAGGGGGGTGCCGGCGCGTGCGGTGAGCACCAGTTCGGTCGGGTCGTAGCTGACGATGCCGCGATGCAGGCGGGTATCCAATATGTCACCGCGGGCTGGTCGGCCCAGCATGGCTTTGCTGTTGCCGCCTTGGATGCGCAGCGGTGTGCGTTCGCCGAGGGCGTGGTTGACCTGTTCCAGCAGCGTGGCGCTGGCGTCATGATCGTAGGGCATCAGAAGCGCTCCAGTTCCGGGAACGGCAGGTTACCGAGGTGCACGTGCATCGAACCAAACTCCGCACAGCGCTGCAGGGTCGGGATGTTCTTGCCGGGATTGAGCAGGCCCAGCGGGTCAAAGGCCTTTTTTACCGCGTGGAACACGGTCAACTCGTCGCTGTTGAACTGCGCGCACATTTGGTTGATCTTCTCGCGCCCGACACCATGCTCCCCGGTGATGCTGCCACCGACTTGCACGCACAGTTCCAGGATCTTGCCGCCCAGCGTCTCGGCGCGCTCCAGCTCGCCGGGCTGGTTGGCGTCGAACAGAATGAGTGGGTGCATGTTGCCGTCCCCGGCATGGAATACGTTGGCCACGCGCAGGCCATGTTCGTCGGACAGGTCGCTGATGCCTTTGAGCACCCGCGGCAGTTCGCGTCGTGGGATGGTGCCGTCCATGCAGTAGTAGTCCGGTGAGATGCGCCCCACGGCGGGAAACGCGTTCTTGCGCCCGGCCCAGAAACGCGCCCGTTCGGCCTCGTCGCAGGCCACCCGCACATGAACGGCCCCGGCAGCCTTCAAGACGGCCTCGACCCGTTCGCAATCGTCCCGCACATCGGCTTCCACACCGTCCAGTTCGCACAGCAGGATGGCCGCAGCGTCTACCGGGTAGCCGGCGTGGATGAAGTCCTCGGTGGCTCGAATCGACAGGTTGTCCATCATCTCCAATCCGCCGGGGATGATCCCGGCGGCAATGATGTCGCCCACGGCGCGACCGGCCTTTTCCACCGAGTCGAAACTGGCGAGCAGCACGCGGGCCACCTGGGGCTTGGGCAGCAGTTTGACCGTCACTTCGGTGATGATGCCGAGCATCCCTTCCGAGCCCGTGAACAGGGCCAGCAAATCGAATCCAGGCGTATCCAGGGCGTCGCTGCCCAGCGTCATGCTTTGGCCCTCGACGGTGAGGATGTCGACCTTGAGCAGGTTATGCACGGTCAGGCCGTACTTCAGGCAATGCACGCCGCCGGCGTTCTCCGCCACGTTGCCACCGATGGAACAGGCGATCTGGGAAGACGGATCGGGTGCGTAGTACAACCCGTAAGGCGCGGCAGCCTGGGAGATCGCCAGGTTGCGCACCCCAGGCTGGACTCGTGCATAGCGGCCTTGAGGGTTGACTTCCAGGATGCGATTGAAGCGCGCCATCACCAACAGAAGCCCCTGTTCCAACGGCAAGGCGCCGCCCGACAGCCCGGTGCCGGCACCTCGGGCCACGACCGGTACCTGACGGGCATGGCAGATACGCAACAGCGCCTGTACCTGCTCGATGCGCTCGGGCAGGGCGACCAACAGTGGCATGACGCGGTAGGCCGAAAGCCCGTCGCATTCATACGGCCTCAGGTCCTCCGGGCTGTGCAGCAGCTCAAGGTCGGGGAGGGCCTCACTCAGTTCTGAAATCAGCGCGGACTTGTCGACCCGGGGCAATACACCATCGACGCGCTCATCGTAGAGAATATTCATAGGCTTCTATTGTTCTTAGTGCCAGACGAAAGGGCATTTGACAGTGTAGCGCTCGATGGTTGAGCCAAGCACATTCATCGGGTCCTGCCAGTCGGGAAAGTATCGCGACGGCCCACTGAACGTCTGCGCCCGCCCGCCCTCTGAAGCTAGAGCAGGGCGGCGACCACGCGCCGTCCATTAGCACCAGGAGGAAAGGCACGCATGAAAATTCTAATGGTCCTTACATCCCACGATCAGTTGGGCGACACCGGCAAGAAAACCGGTTTCTGGCTGGAAGAGTTCGCCTCGCCCTATTACGTGTTTGCCGACGCCAAGGCGACAGTCACGCTTGCATCTCCCAAGGGCGGACAGCCGCCACTGGACCCCAAAAGCGATGAGGAAGATGCCCAGACAGCCGCCACGCGCCGTTTTCGCGCCGATTCGCAGGCCCAAGCGGCCCTGGCCAACACGGTGCCGCTGGGCGAGATTGATCCCTATGATTTCGATGCCGTGTTTTACCCCGGCGGTCATGGGCCGCTCTGGGACCTGGCCGAGGACACGGATTCGAAGACCCTGCTCGAAGCCTTTTATGCCGCTAACAAGCCCGTGGCCGCCGTTTGTCACGCTCCTGGCGTGTTCAAGAACGTTCAAGCCCCGGACGGCCAGCCTGTGGTGAAGGGCAAGAAAGTGACCGGGTTTACCAACTCAGAGGAAGCGGCGGTGGGGCTGACACACGTGGTGCCGTTTCTGGTGGAGGACATGCTCAAGGCTAAAGGCGGCGAGTATTCCAAGGGGGCGGACTGGGCGAGCCATGTGGTCGAGGACGGGCACTTGATCACGGGTCAGAACCCGGCTTCATCCGAAGCGGCCGCCAAAGCGTTGCTCAAGCGGCTGGGGCAGGAACAGATGGCCTGAGCCGTCGCAGGAGGCGGCCCGGCTTGGGCCGCCTATGAGTGCCAGCGGGTCACTGTATCCGCTGCCAATACCCTATGCGCCTGGCTTGGCCGGTGGTTGCCCCTGCATGTAGCTTTGATGCCGCATCATTTGCTCCATCATCATCTGTTGCATGCCGGTGAACCTGTCCATCATGTACTGGTGTTGACTTCTTTGCTCCGCAGGCAACTTCGAGTAGTCCTGCCAGCCCATCATGTGTGCGCCGCCCATCATCTTCCCTTTGCCCATCATGCCCGGGCCTTGGCAGCATCCCATCATTGCCGGCCCCCCCATTGCGTGCATCATGGCCATGCCACTCTGCATCGTATTCCAATGTTCCTGAAGGAGTTTCTGCCGCTCCTGAGGATCCTGGGTCTGCTGGATCTTCGCCATCTGTTCCTGCATTTTCTGGAAGGTCTCTTGCGCCTGTGCCATCTGTTTGTCGAACTCTGCAACATTGGGGGTTTGTTGCTGCGTCGACGGTACTTCAGATTGCTCTGCTGCTGACGTCCAAAGGGGGGAAAGCGATGCAAGAAGCAAAAGCATGGCCAGTGGGGTATTTTTCATGTCGAGCTACCTGTATGGGGGAGGAGCCGAACCAAAATCAAAGGTTTCACACGATTGTGGAGAGTGGAGTCAGCCGCATTCGTCGGAACTCATGGACTTCAGCATGACAGTCGCTTACTAACGCCCCCAAATGATGAGTAGATATACCCGGGACAACCTTGATTTATGTCATCTTCGAAGGTGGCCGCCGGTTTTATGCCTCGACGTGCTCAGGCATTGGCGTGGGTCAGCCCGGTCAAGGTGTCGGCGATGGTCTTGGTGCGTTGCGCCGTCCCTTCAGTGGTGCGGCTTGAGTCCTCCAGGACATCGAGCATTTCGCGCAGTGCGCCCACGGCGGTGGACTGATCTTCGATCTGTTGGGCGACGCCTTGGATCTCCTTTGACAGCAGGTCAATATCCACGCCGATTTCAGCGGCATTCTTGCGGGTGATTTCGGCGAGCTTGCGCACCTCGTCAGCCACCACGGCGAAACCTCTGCCCATTTCACCCGCCCGCGCGGCTTCGATGGCAGCGTTGAGCGCCAGCAGGTTGGTCTGCCCGGCGATTTGCTGAATCACCTGCACGATCGACTGGATACGCAGGCTTGAACTGGCGAGCGCACGCGCGCCGACCACCGCTTCACCGGCTTGCGTGGCCAACTGCTCCACGGTCGTGCCGGCCTGCTCGGCAACGGTGTTTTGCCGATCTATCGTGCCCGTCAGGTCATCCATCGACAGGTGCAGTTCACCCGAGTAATGCTTGATTTGTGTAGCCATATCCGCTTGCTGCTGGCTGGCCTGTGCCAACACCTGGCCCAGGTCTGTCAGGCCGTCGAACACTGGCAGGATCGTGTTATCCAGGCCGCGGGTGTCCAAGGCGCTGTTGAAGTCATTCATCTTGAACGCCATGATCTGCTTGACCACTACGTGGTTCAGGCCCGCCAGCTTCTTGATCTGGCGACGCAGGAAGAAGGCTTTGAACTCGCCATAGTGGGCGATGAAGTTATCGACGTATTCATCGCTGAAACTGGCGCCCTTAGTGATTCGAAAGAAAAAGATCGCCGTGAGCGTCTGATTCAGGTTCAGGCCCAGGATTTCACCAAAAGTCGAAAAGCCGGCCAACGGCACATCACCGAAAATACCGGCCATGCTGCCCAGGTCGCTGCTGTTGTTGAGCCGGCGCAGGATGCAGTCGTTGAGAATGGCCGCTACCGGTCGACCGCCTTTACCTCTGAGGAATTTCTCGTAGTCGATGCGGGTCGCTTCGCGAAGGGGCGTGCGCTTGACCATCACCAGCTCTTCGCCGGGCGCAACGTCGCAGAACAGCTGAATGATTTGTTGTTGATAGTCAATGCGGGCAATGGAGCGCACGAACAGTTCTTCACCCACCCGGATGGCGAACGAGTAGTCGGCCAGTTTCTTTTCCAGCGCTTGGGCTGTGCACTCGAATGCGTCGCACAGTGCTTGCACCATGCTCTTGATGTTGCCACGGCTGTCGATGACCTGGTCAATGGTGCGGTCTTCCACCGACGCGGTCAGCACGTTGAAAGTCAACCCGGCCGGTTGGAAGTTCTGGCTTTTGAATACCCCGAAGCGCACATCCGCGGCGGTTTTCAGGAAGACTATTTGCGCATGGTTCTGGTAACTGCGCTGGCCGTCACTGATCAGGGTTTTCTTGAAATCAGTCTTGCCCCCGGCAGAGCCGCCGACGAACAGGCAAGGGAAACGCCCGGACTCGTAGAGCGCCTCCATAAAGAACGACTCGGACGCCGAAAGACCATCGAACACCACGTAGGCCAAGGTATCACGGTGGTCAATGGGCGTGTTCACCCGCGCCTGTTTGATGTTGTTCACCAGCTTGGCGATTCGCTCACGCATGGCCAGGCGTTTGCCCCCGCTGCGAATGTCTTCGCACTCCAGCGGCACCATCACCACCTCGGCCGAGGCAATCACACTGGAATCAAACAGTTGCAGCACCACCCGGTCCCAGGTGTCGCCGGTCTGGCAGTACAGCGTGTTAGTGCCATTGCACAGCTCTCCAGACGTCGTGCACAGGCTGATAGCACTGTGGGCGAAGCGCTTTTTGACCTTGGCGGCGATCTGGTCGATGTCCAGGTGAGGGGAGACAAATCCGGTGACCAACACCGGTTCTACGCGCACGCTGGCCAGCGCCTGATCAAGTTCGCCAGCGCTACAAACCACGCTGACAGCACCTTGGGTGTGGGCTCGGGCCTTTTTGAAGAGATTCAGTAGATTCATGGCTGGACTCGTTGAGTGCGACGTGACGCATACAAGGTATACGTGCAGAGGCCTTACTCTGTATCGGCCACGGCTGGGTAGGCTGGAGCGAACTTGGCAGCAGTGGCTACGCAGAGGCGCCTGGCGGCGTTCAGGCTGTACGGCAACGCCTGCGCAGGATCCTTTGCGTATAACCCAGTCTCAAACTATCGATTTCCATCGGCCGCCCACAGTGTCCTTTCGTCTGTGTTGCCTGCGCCCAATGATTAGCGACTTTCGTACATACCCAGGGCAAACCCGGCGACTCGATCAGCCGTTCAATAGAGTCATCGTCTGCGCACTGTACCGATCGCCGGCCACAACCCCTTCGGCGGCAAAAATTTCATCCAGATGGGCCAGCTCATCGGCGCTCAATGCCAGCGTAGCGGCTGCGACATTGCTCTCCAGGTATTTGCGTTGCTTGGTGCCCGGGATCGGGATGACGTCGTTGCCCTGAGCCAATACCCACGCCAGGGCCAGTTGCGAAGCGCTGATGCCCTTGTTCGCAGCCAATGCCTTGACCCGCTCCACCAACACCAGGTTTCGACTGAAATTGTCGGCCTGGAAGCGCGGGTTGAAGCGGCGATAATCATCGGCGGCAAAATCGTCCGGGCTCTTCAGCTCACCCGTCAGAAACCCGCGGCCCAGCGGGCTGTAGGCGACGAAGGCAATGCCCAGGCGCCGACAGGTGTCGAGCACGCCATTGTGCTCAGGGTCACGGGACCACAGCGAGTATTCGCTTTGAACCGCAGCCAGTGGATGGACCGCATGGGCCCTTTGGATGGTCTCGGCGCTGGCTTCCGAGATGCCAATGTGGCGGACCTTGCCTGCCTTGACCAATTCGGCCATGGCCCCGATGGTCTCTTCGATGGGAACGAGCGGGTCAACGCGGTGCTGATAGTAGAGGTCGAGGTAGTCGGTATTGAGCCGTTTGAGGCTACCCTCGACCGATTGCCTGACGTATTCGGGGCGGCCATTGACGCCTCGGGCGTGGGGGTCGCTGCTGCGCACCAGGCCGAACTTGGTGGCCAGGCAAATGCTTTCACGCTTGCCGTGCAAGGCGCGTCCGAGCAGTTCTTCGTTGGTGTGCGGCCCATACATGTCAGCGGTGTCGAACAGCGTCACGCCCAGTTCCACGGCGCGGTGCAGCGTGGCGATCGCCTCTCGCTCATCCACCCCGGTGGTGTAGAAGTCCGACATGCCCATGCAGCCCAGGCCGATGGCTGAAACGTGTGGGCCGTGATGGCCGAGTTGGCGGGTCATCATGATGATTGCTCCTGGCTGTAAATGACCCGTTCAGTTTCCATGAGGCTGTTTTATGGATAAACCCGTGATTTTTGGTTTAACTATTCGTGAAATCTAAATAGTGAGCCCGAAAATGGATCGATTACAGGCAATGCAGGTGTTCAGGCGTATCGTCGAACTGGGTGGTTTTGGCAAGGCGGCCGACGATCTGGGACTGCCCCGGGCCACTGTCAGCCTGTTGATACAGCAGCTGGAAACCCACTTGGGTGTGCAGCTGTTGCAACGCACCACGCGGCAAGTGCGTGCGACCCTCGATGGCGAGGCCTATTACCAGCGCTGCGGTCAACTGCTCGACGACCTCGACGACCTCGAGAGCGCGTTGTCGGTGCAGCGCAGCCAACCGCGCGGCACCTTGAAGGTGGACATGCCCATCGCCTTTGGCTGCACCTGGATCCTGCCGCACCTGCCGGACTTCTATCGGCGCTACCCGGGACTGCAGTTGGACATCGGTTTCCACGACCGGCAAGTCCATCTGCAGCGCGAGGGCGTGGATTGTGCGATCCGTGCTGGCAATGTCGTCGACCAGGCCTTGGTGGCACGACCCATTGTGCGGCTGCAACAACTGACCTGCGCCAGCCCCGACTACCTGGCTCGTTCGGGCACGCCCCAGCGGTTAGAGGATTTACCAGAACATCGAGCCATCAACTTCGCGTCGGGCAATGGGCGATTTTTTCCTTTCGAGTTCGAGGTGGCGGGGCAGTTGCATGAGTTGCAACTGCCGGGCGAACTGACTGTCAACAACGCCGACGCCTACGTGACGGCCTGTGAGGCAGGATTTGGCTTGATTCAAGTACCGCGTTACCACGTTCAACGGCAGTTGGCCGAGGGGCGCCTGGTGCAAGTGCTGGATGAATACGCCGTGCCGTTATGGCCGATCTCAGCGGTGTACCCACCGCATCGACAGTTGTCGCCTCGGGTGCGGGTCTTTATCGACTGGGTGATCGAGCTGTTGCACGGGGTGGCGGATGCGCAGGGGGAGTTGATGGTGAGGGTCTAGAGGGCGCGACCACGTCAAGCCTGGACCCAACGCTGACGACTCCAGCTACTCAACGTATCGACCGCGAACACCAGTAACAGCATCGCCAGGATCACCGTGCTGCCCTGGGCTTCCTGGAACAGACTGAGGCTGACATAGAGCATTTGCCCCAGGCCTCCGGCGCCGACGAAGCCGAGCACGCTGGCCATGCGGATATTGTTTTCCCAGCGGTACAGGGTATAGGCCAGCAGTTGGGGCAACAGATTGGGCAGTGTGCCGTAACAGAATGCCACGACAGCATTGCCGCCCTGCAGGCGGATGGCGTTGGCCGGTTCCGCCGGGGTATTTTCCAGGGCTTCGGCGAACAGCCGACCGAGTACGCCAGTGGTGTGCAGGGCTAACGCCAGGGTGCCGGCATTGGGGCCGAGTCCTGCGGCAAGGACCATCAGCGCGGCCCACACCAGTTCCGGAACCGCGCGCAAGGCATTGAGCACCAGGCGCGAGGCGCTCTGGAACGGCCAGCCATAGCGCCCGGCTGCGGGCAATGCCAATAACAAGCCCAAGACTGCCGCCAGCAGCGTGCCGATGGCGGACATCGCAAGGGTTTCCACCGCCCCATGGCCAATTGCACGCAGGTGGCCCGGGCTCAGGTCCGGGCTAAGAAAGCGCTGGGCATAGGCGCCCATCCGGCTCAGGTTGCCACTGTCTCCCAGCTCCCCGAGGTCGATGCCCAGATAGGCGAACGAGGCGACGACCGCAGCGCCGATGCCCAGGACAATGAGCGCGTTGAACAGGCGATTCATGCCAGCCTCCAGCGCAGCAGGCGGCTGAGTTGATCGGCGAGCAGCACCAGGACGAGGAACGTCAGCAGCAGGCTGGCCACTTCACCTCCGGCGAACATGCGTAACGACAGGTCCATTTGCTGGCCCAGGCCACCGGCGCCGACGAAACCCATCACCACCGAAGCACGAATCGCGCACTCCCAGCGATACACCGTGTAGGACAACAGTTCCGCCGCGACATTGGGCAGGATCCCGTAGCAGAACGCCGCGAGCCGGCTGCCGCCCGCCTGCAGCAGCGCGTGGGCTGGGCGTTGGTCGACTGACTCGTAGATTTCCGCGTAGACCTTGCCCAACATGCCGCTGTAGGTAATGGCGATGGCCAGCACCCCGGCGGTCGGGCCGAGGCCGACGGCGCGCACGAAGAGCAAGGCCCAGACGATTTCCGGCACGCTGCGCAGGAAGATCAACAAGCCACGTACAGGCCAACGCAGCAGTTGGCCCCAATAGCTCGGTTGACCGGCATGGGAGGCCGCAGACAGCGACAGGGCACGGCTGGCCAGCAGGCTGGCGGGAACGGCCAGCAGCAGCGCCAGGGCCATACCGGCCGTGGCGATGGCCAGCGTTTGCAATGTGGCTTGCAGCAACAGCCCGATGAATTCCTCACCATGGGCTGGCGGCCAAAAGGCCGAGACAAAACGGCCCATCTCGCTCTGACTGTCACTGGCTGCCAGCACGCCGAGGTCCAATTCGCTGAAGCGAATGCCCGGCCACAGCAGGGCCAGCGCCAGCAAACCGAGCAGCAGGCGAGGACGGGCGGCGGGGTCTCGGGTATCGCGTGTCAGCATCGGGGAATCTGTACGCTCAAGGGCGGTGTCGGGATCGGCGTGGATTGCAATTGTTCATTGGCGTAGAGCTTGTCGAGCAGCGCACGGTCGACCGCTTCGGTTGGCAAGTCGAACAGGACCTGTCCATCGCGCAGGCCAATGATCCGCGAGAAATGCGCCAGGGCCAACTCCACCGCATGCAGGCTGGCGACCAGGGTGACGTTGTGCTCCCGGGCATGGCGGCAGAGCACCGACAGCGTGTGTTCGGCCAACACCGGGTCCATGGCTGATACCGGCTCGTCGGCCAGCAGCACCTCCGGCGCTTGATACAGCACGCGGGCGATGCCAACGCGTTGGAGCTGACCGCCGGACAGTTGCTGGCATTGCGCGAACAACTTGTCGCCCAGGTCAAGCCTGGCCAGTGCCGCACGAGCTCCCGGGATATCCAGTGGATGCAGCAGGTTCAGCAGGCTCTTGCCCATCCCCCACTGGCCCAGTTTGCCGGCCAGAACCGCAGTGACGACGCGCTGGCGCGGCGGCAGCGGGGGCGCTTGATGGATCAGGCCGATACGCGCGCGCAGACGTTGACGCTGGCGCGCCGACAGCTGCCAGGCCCGTTCGCCGAGCACCCGCATTTCACCGCTGCCCGGACGCAGAGCGGTGCCCAACACGTTGAGCAGGCTCGACTTACCCGCGCCGGACGGGCCGATGATGGCGACCTGTTCGTTGGCGCCGATGTGCAGGTCCACGTCACGCAGTGCCTGGACACCGTTGCCATGGACGAGGCTGACCTGGGTCAGGTGCAATGTCATTTGAGCAGTTCGGCGGCGCGTGCGGCTTCCTCGATGCCCTTGTAGTTCTCAGGCTTGGTTTCGATGAAGCGGCTGGCGGCCTGCAGGTCGAGGATTTCCTTGTCTTTCGGGTTCGCTGGATCGAGCGCCAGGAAGGCGGCCTTTATCTTGGCGGCCAGGGCGGGGTCGAGGGTGCCGCGCACCGTCCAGTTGTAGTCGAAGTAGGCCGGTGTGGTGGCAAACACCTTGACCTTGGAGGTGTCGACCTTGCCGGCGGCGACCAGTTTTTCCCAGACACTGGCATTCAGCACCCCGGCATCGACCTTGCCGGCCTGAACCCAGGCGACGGTGGCGTCATGGGCGCCCGAGTAGCCGACCCGGCTGAAGTAAGTTTCCGGCTTGATGCCGTCCTGGAGCATGAAATAACGCGGCATCAAACTGCCGGAAGTCGAAGACACCGAGCCGAATGCGAAGGTTTTGCCCTTGAGGTCGGCCAGGGACTTGACTGCGGGGTCGGCAGTGATGAATTTGCTGGTGAATTGGGCATCCTGTTCGCGCTGTACCAACGGGATGGCGTTACCGGTCTTCAGGCGTGCCTGCACGAAGGTGAAGCCACCCAGCCAGGCCATGTCGATCCGGTCGGTGGCCAGTGCTTCGACCACGGCCGGGTAGTCGCTCACGGGCACGAACTCGACTTTCATGCCGGTTTGCTGCTCCAGGTAAGCGCCAAGTGGCTTGAACTTGCGCAGCAGCTCGGTAGGGGCTTCATCGGGAATCGCGCTGACCTTGAGCGTGTCGGCGGCCTGCGTCAGCAGGGTGCAAAAAGACAGGGTCAAGCCTGCGGCCAGTGCCAGGGAACGCTTGAACATGGAAGATCTCCGGTACATTAACGCAAGAATGTTTGAGCGCCAGGCATGGGTTGATGGCAGGCGCTTTGTGAGGGTAGACGAAAGGAGCCCTCTCGACCGTTTTTGGCCGAGCCGTTGAATCTCTGTTAATCGTACCGGCGGGATCCTACAAGCCCACGCCTATGATGCAAGCAGTTCTTGATCCAAGCATGATCAACGATCCGATGAACGATGACTTCAAGAGCCTATTCGATCCATGAGTGATGACGTCTACACACAATTCATGCGCTTCAAGACCCCTGATCCCGAGATTGGCCCACGGGAACAGGCGCCGATGCTCGCTGAGGAGCAAGCCTGGGCGCGTGAGCGCGCCCTCATGCACCGCTTTGACTGGATCGAGGTGCTGGTTCCGCCGTTGTGCCTGGGGCCGGTGCTGCCGAGCCTCGCGTTCTTACTGAGCCTGTGGCTCTATCAAGCGCTAATTGCCCCGGGTTTGGATGTCGACCGGATCGTCGGTGACTCCCTTGGCTGGCTTGCGCTCGTGACGCTGCTGTTCATGGCGGCTTGGGCGCTGCGCAACTACGTGCGCGATACCCGCGACCCGACCAAACGCTACTGGCAGTCCATGCCGGATCGAGGACTGGTCGAGCTAGAACGCCATACCCTGATCTCTGGCACCAGCCTGTGGTCTTGCGACTATGACCCGGATTGCAACACCCTCATGCAATGGACCAACGGTAAGCTTGAGTGCGTACAGGACTCCGGCGTGTCGCAATGGCTCTTGGCCCAGACTGCCGCGGGCCACTGGCTCGTGCTCAAGGAGGGATATCCGGGCGACTTCACCTACGCACGGATCGGGAAAATGCCCCCGCTGGACAAGCAGATGCAACCCCGGCAGCACCTGACGATCGCCTTCGCCCCCGGCACCAACCTGCCGCTGGGGCGGCGTTTCGACGGTGCGCCGCTGCCGCTGATACAGACGCCGTATTGGGTGTCTGCCGATGAACTCAAGCGCCTTGTCGAAGTCGCTCATCACTGGACTTTTTTCCCACCGAACCGTTATGCCGTGGTCAATGACCAGGACGCCAGGTGGGTGCAATGGCTGGTGGACAGAGCCCAAGCCAGCGTCGGGCCCCGGCCGGAGCGACGCATTCCGACGGTGGTTTAATCTACCCGGAAACAGTGAGTGCTCAAGTACTTGCGTCGCCGCGCTCGCCCAAGTTATCCAGAAAAACCGTGAGTATGTCTGTGGATAACCGCGTTACAGCCCGGTGGCTGGAGCGTTTCAACAGATGATCAAAAAATAAACAGGCCGACGGTTGTTCAAGGGGCAGGACGGTTCAACAAACAATTTTGCATAAACCAGTCGATCACCGGGCCCTGCCAGATATCAACCTCTGCGCAACTGCCCCGGACTGACGCCAAGGCGTTGCTTGAAGACGGTCGCCATATGCGCCTGGGAATTAAAGCCACAGGTGTGGGCGATCTGCGCCAATCCGGCTGTCGAATCACGCATCAAGGCACGGGCTCTGGCCAGACGTCGATCGATCAGGTAGCTATGGGGGCTTTTGCCCGTCGCATGCTTGAAGGCGCGCATGAAATAGCCTTCGGACAATCCGAGCAATCCCGCCATCGCCGGCACACTCAGCGGGCCGTCGAGGCCAGCGTCAATGAACTCATCGAGCAGGCGCATGCGATTACCGGTGATAGAACCTGCGGGCGCGGGCGTCAACGCCAGGTTGTCCATCGTCCGCTCAGCCAGTCCGAGTGCCCAGGCCTCCCAGTCGTCTTCGATAGAGGCCCGCAACAGTGCCGCGCGCATTCGTCGGGCGAGGGCAATGGCCTGCTGATCGATGCGATTGTTGAAGGCCCGATCGCCTACCAATGGAAAACCGTCTGTACGCATGACCCGCAGGTACTCACCGCCCCCCGGTGATTCGGAGAACACGTCACACTCGGCCGGGACGAACGCCAGGCCATTGGGCATGGCCTCGAAGGGCTGCACGCGGTCGCTGCCAATGGCATGCAAGCCTCGCTGGCTGTCAAAGGCAAAGCCAATCGCTGCCTGGGTCGCGACATAGCGGGCGGCGTAGGCGCAGCCGGGTAACAATTCAATCGCCCATGGGCCTGCCTCGATACGACGGACCGGTTCGGATGGACGCGATGGCGGCAGGCGGTTTCGATGGATCATGAACACCATAGTAGAGAAGAGTGAGAGCAAAAGTCAGGTCAGTTTTCTGAAAGCCGCCGTCCGGTGCCCGTGTCTAGACTGGGCAAAACCTGGAGGTCACCCATGTACACACTGACTCGCGACGATCTTGAACAAGCTGCTCATCATGTCTACCAAGTCATGCCGGCAACCGCCCAATACGCCTGGCCGTTGCTGGCTGAACGGCTGGGTTGTACGGTGTGGGTCAAGCACGAAAACCACACCCCGACCGGTGCTTTCAAAGTGCGCGGTGGTATCACCTTCATGCACTGGCTCAAACGCACCCACCCAGGCGTCAAAGGCGTGGTCACCGCCACTCGTGGTAACCATGGCCAGAGCCTGGCGCTGTCGGCAACGGCACAGGGTTTGCGGGCATTGATCGTGGTGCCGGAGGGTAATTCCGTCGAAAAGAACAACGCCACGCGCGGCTTTGGCGGCGAGGTGGTTGAGTACGGCCGCGACTTCGATGAGGCCCGTGAGGAAGCTGTGCGCCTGGCGCAAGTGCATGGCCTCTACCTGGTGCCACCGTTCCATATTGAATTGGTCAAAGGCGTGGCCACTTATGCCTTTGAATTGTTCAAGGCCGCGCCGGACCTGGACACTGTCTACGTGCCGATTGGCTGTGGCTCGGGGATTTGTGCGGTGATCGCCGCCCGTGATGCCCTGGGTCTGAAAACCCAGGTGGTGGGTGTGGTGTCCACTGAGGCGATGGCGGCAAAGTTATCGTTTGAAACGGGAGAGCTGTGCGAAACCGCCTCGGCCAACACCTTTGCTGACGGCCTTGCCGTGCGTAGGCCAATTCCCGAAGCCTTCGCCATCTACGGGGCCGCCGCGACACGGATCGTGTCGGTCAGCGACCAGGAAATTACCGAAGCCATGCGCGTCTATTACACCGATACCCATAACCTTGCCGAAGGAGCGGGCGCGGCCGCTCTGGCTGCGCTCATGCAGGAACGTGAAGCGATGGCAGGGAAGAGGGTGGGGGTAATCCTGTCGGGTGGGAATGTCGATAGATCGGTGTATGCGAAAGTGATTGAGTGAATAAGGGCATGTCTTTGTGCTCAGCTCATTTTTTCAGCATCGACATTCAAGATGTCAGGCATTACGACGGCATCTTGCTCGACCTATAGATCCCGTTGACCTCGAGTAAGCCCCCGCACTGACAGACGCCGTTTGTAGTCTATAGTTTTCAGCAGACCCGGAATCCTTTCGTGTGGCCGATCAGGAGCAATTGACTCCGCGAGCCGTAACCGCATCGGATACCCGCAAGCCGTCAGCAGTGAAACGATGCAGGGAGCACATCATGCCGGTCCAACGGTCGAATATATTGGGATCGGCCCCTGATATTGCCAATGCTGAAAACCCCGTTTCCGCTACGGCCAATAGCCTGTTTCGGCGCGGGTTTGAGCAAGCCAAGGAAATCTACATTTTATTTCCGCTGCTGGCCGCTTTCCTGCTGCTGAGCATCTGGTTGGGCACCCTGTACCTGATCAAGGTCGAACAGGTTCGTGCGCAGCAAGACGCCGCCACGGCAAGCCTGGAAATCGGCGCCACGTACGAAGCGCAGATTCTACGGGCTGTGCGTGAGATCGATCAGACGCTCAAACTCGTCAAATACACCTACGAGTCCGAGGGCGAGACAAACCCGCTGCCCAAACTCAAGGCGCGGGCGTTATTGCCGCCCCCGTTTTTGTTTGATGTCAGCGTGGTTGATGCTGACGGCCGGGTCGTTGCGAGTACGCAGCCGAGCGAGGCAGGGACTAGGGTCGCTCAGGATGAGCCGAAAACGTTGCGGCGCGACAATGCATTGTCGATCAGTCGTCCTTGGAAAAGTCCGGTGACGGGGGAGTGGAAGCTGCGTTTCAGTCGCCCCCTCAATTCGACTGGTGGCGCGTTCTCCGGGGTTGCGATGGTTGAGGTCGATGCGGCCTATTTCGTCAGCAGCTACGATGCCTCGAAACTCGGCAACCAGGGCACCCTGGGGCTACTGGGGACTGACGGCATCTTCAGGGCCCGGCGCACCGGGGAGGCGGTACTGGCCGGTGATGCGGTCGATTACGCGGCAGTGGTACCGGATACTGAAAACACTGAAACGGTACTCTCGACCAATGAATGGGACGGTGTACGGCGCTACACCAGCGCCCGCCAACTCTACGACTATCCACTGGCAGTGATTGTCGGCTTGTCCGAGGAGGAACAACTGGCCGCGGTGACGCGGCAGGCGCATACCTATCTTTGGCGAGCGGCGGGCGGCAGTCTATTGCTGGCGTTGTTGGTCAGTTTGTTGAGCCGGATGAGCTGGCAGCTGGTACAAAGTCGTTTGCGGGCCGCCGAAGCGAAAATAGCCTACGCCGAACGTGTCGAGTATCTCGCTTATCACGACGGCCTGACGTCGCTGCCCAATCGCAGTCTGTTCAGCAAGATGTTGAGCCAGAGCATCAGCGAGGCAAGCCGTTATCATCGGCAACTGGCGGTTCTGTTCCTTGATCTGGACCGTTTCAAACAAATCAATGACACCCTGGGGCACGATGCCGGCGACAAACTGTTGCAAGAAGTCGCAGGGCGACTCAGGGCCTGTCTGCGCCACAGCGATACCGTCGCCCGATTAGGCGGCGACGAATTTGTGATATTGCTGCCAGAGCTGTCCGAGGACTCGTACGTGGCGATCACCGCGCAGAAAATCCTGTCCACCATTGCCCGGCCTTTTAACCTCCAGGACCATGAGTTCCGTGTGACCGCCAGTGTCGGCATCAGCCTCTTTCCGCGCGATGGCCTAGACGAGCAGACACTCAAGAAAAACGCCGATATCGCCATGTATCAGGCCAAGCAACAAGGCAAGAACAACTTCCAATTTTATTCCGAGAAGCTGAACGCGGGCTCTCTGGAGCGAATGACCCTGGAACTGAGCTTGCGCCATGCCCTGGAGCGCCAGGAGTTCGAGCTGCACTATCAGGCCAAGCGAGATATTCGCAGCGGCCAGATCACGGGCATGGAAGCGCTTTTGCGCTGGGATCACCCCGACCTGGGAATCGTCGCGCCAATGCAGTTCATTCCGATTGCCGAAGAGACCGGTTTGATCGTGCCGATCGGCAAATGGGTGCTCAAGACTGCCTGCCTGCAAAACGTTGCCTGGCAGCAACAGGGCCTGCCGCATTTGGGGGTGGCCGTGAACCTGACAGCACGTCAGTTTGCCGATGAGAATCTACTCACCGATCTCGCTGCGATACTGGCTGAAACCGGTATGGAGGCGAGTCTGCTGGAACTGGAGATTGCCGAAAGCCTACTCATGCAGGATGTCAAAAGAGCGTTGAGCGTGTTGACCGGGCTTAAACTCCTGAAAGTCCGGATCGCCATCGATGATTTCGGTATCGGTTATTCTTCGCTCACTGCGCTCAAGCAGTTTCCGCTCGACGCCATCAAGATTGACCGCTCATTTATCTGTGATGTCACCAGCGTCTCAGAAGACAAAGCCCTGACCGAGGCCATCATCGCGATGGGTCGAACCCTCAGCCTGACGGTGGTTGCCCAAGGCGTGGAAACCAAGGAGCAGGCCGATTTTCTCCGGGAAAATGCCTGTGACGAATTCCAGGGTTTTTACTTTAACCGGCCGGTACCCGCCGATCAGTTCAAAGTGTTGCTACAAGCACAGGCGCGATAGCCAAGGCCTCGACGGCTTGAGCACCGAGTACTCATTGCGGCTCGAGCGGTAGTGCCCTGACGCTGCCATCCACCTCGTTTGCCTCGATATAGCCAATGCTGTCGGGATTCTCCGCGATACGTTTCTTGACTTCGGCGCTATTTGAAACCGCCTGCGGAGGCTGCCCTCTACCGGTAAAGATTATTTTCGACCAGTGCGCTTTGAGCTGGGACGCAGACTTGCCAGTGAACGTTGAGTAGAACTCATCGCGGGTCGCCGAACTTTCAGTCTGATCAATCGGAACCGCCGGTCCACCGCTGGGAAAACGGCTGGTCTTGCCCAGGAATATATCCGCCACCTGATTGCGTGCGAGTGCTTTCACCGGGTTGGAAGTGGCCACGACCACGACTACATCGGCCTTGACGGGAGTGCAGGCCAAGCACACGACGAGCCCCACAACAGCGAACCCGCAGAGCCTCACAAACCACATGACCTGCTCCATCAGAAGACAAAATCGACGGCTAGACTGATCACACTGAACGAGCCACCCGACTCGAAGTCCGGCTGGGTATTGATTAGCGGACCGATAGAGTTGCCCTTAAAGCGGGTGTGATCGTACTGTAATTTTGCGTCCATGTTTTTGGTGAAATCCCAGCGCACGCCAAGGGAAAGCGTTTGCTGGCCTTCGTTCGATCCCAGGATGGTGTTGAGGGCATTGTTGAGGCCGATGGCGGGTAAAGTGGACGCCGTCAAACCCGTTGCGGAAGTATCGGACTCCGCCCTGGAGCGAGCGTAGGTGATGAAGGGGGTGAGCGCGTCAACTCGGTAGCCACCGCTGACATACCAGGCGCTTGTCCGGCCTATTGCTGAATGACTCCTGAGACGTCCCCACTCGCTCATTACGAACCAATCACCAGGATCATAGCTGGCGCCTATTCCAAAAAAACTAGCGGGCGTGCTGTTGGAGTCGTAACGATCGGCAATGGCATCACCTTCTGCGCCGAACGCCCTGAAGGCATCGAAAAATGAGTTGAATTGCTCCACGGTCAGTTCGGTTTGACTGTAGCTGAAGCGCGTGGTCAGGGCGCCGAACTCGGTGGTATTGGTAATGCCCCAAAGATCCCTCGCCGTGGCCTGGCCGGCGCCGTCGGGCTGTCGGCTGTCGTGCTGGCCGTAGTTACCCTGCACGGTATTGGTGATTTCATCGATATGGAATCTATAGCTGAGGTCTACACCGTCGCTGCTGGTGATGGGGATCAGGCTGTAGACTTCCATCGGCGGACGTACCCAGGGCAGCGTGTATCCCACTTTTCGGGTATCGGAGAGCAAAAAAACCGGTAATACGGTGCGACCGACGCGTGCACTGAAGTCTGGCGTGAACTGATATTTGATGTTGGCCCACTCGACGAAGGGCCTGTAGCTGTTGTCGTAACGCTGTTCCGAGATGACCTGCACCACGGCTGAGAGCTGGGGTGTGAACGTGGCGATCAGTTGGGCGCCGATCAGGCTGTCGACGTCGGCGCTCCAGTTGCGCGAGTGGCCTGCACCGTTGGGCTTGAAGATACTGGAGGTGAAGTCGGCTTTTTTCTCGCTGGAGTGGACGATCCCCACCGTGCCGAAACTGCTCAGCGAAAACATTGACGTGTCAGCTTCGGCGGCGCTGACGGCGCCGGCATACAGCGTCATTGCTGCCAAGCTCAGGGTGTTCAGTTTTGGCAGCATAGGCTTAATGCGACCTCACTGGAGAAGGCACCCTTGGGGGCAGGCACGAACCCACGACAGGGAGCTGTTCGGTATTGGCCAGTGGGGGATGAGGAGGGATCGCCATGCGTTTATTCCTTGTAACGTTGGCTGAAACTGCGCGATACCACGAATCGAAGCGTAGCCTAGATCGCCAGTTTGAGGGTAAAGATCGCCCCTTTTCCCGGCCCATCGCTATGCGCCTCCAGCGAGCCCCCCATCTCCATGGCTGCCAGCACGCAGCTGTGCAGACCAAACCCATGGCCGTCTTTGCGCGTGGTAAAACCATGGGCAAAAATCCGTGTCAGGTTCTCTGGCGCAATGCCTTCGCCGTTGTCGATCACCTTGATAGTCAAGGTCTTTCCTTGCTGGACTGCACTGTGAAGGGTGATCTGAGGATATCGATCCGGTCTGTCATCCATCGCACTGCTGGCATTTTTTATCAGGTTGACCAGGATTAGCAGCACCCGGTGTTTGTCCAGCTGTAGCAAGGGTGTTTCTGCATAGTCTCGGACCACGGTTATCTGGCGAGCGGCGATTATTCCAGCATTCATGCGCAGGGCGTCCTCGATCAGTTCCTTTATTTGTACGGCTTCGGCGATGCTGGAAGCGCCGGCATAGGATTGTTGGGCGGAGACGATTTCCTTGATGTGATCAACGCTCTTGCTCAGTTGTTCGAGCTCATCGGTCATGCTTTGTTGCTCGAGCGCAAGCGCGTCCACCAGTTGGTTCAGATAGCCTGGCAGGAGCTTGCCTTTCTCGTCGTGCGACATGAATTCACCCAGGTCATCGGCATGCTGGTTCATCAATTGCACCGCCTTGCCAAGCCCCAAGGCCTTGCTGGTACGCAGCTTGCGGGTGACGAGTTCTGCCGAGATGTTCACGCTATTGAGAACGTTGCCCACGTTGTGCAGTACGTTGGTGGCGATTTCTGCCATGCCGGCCTGGCGGGCTACAGCAGCGAGTTGAGCCTGGGTTTCGGCGGTGCGTAAACGACTTTGCGCCAGTTGCCAGCTCATCCGGGCGAGCACCCCCACCAACACCACCAGCAAGAGACTGCCGCCCGCCGCACGCCACAGATAGGTGTGCGCTTGTCGAGTCACCGCGGCCAGTTGCTCCTCCTCGGACAACCCGACAATCACCGCCAGCGGTAAATCGTAGAGTTGGCGGGCGCTGGTGTAACGCCGCACCCCGTCCCATCCATTGACCGCGAGGACCGCTTCGGTATTTTCCGTGTCTGGCACCACCACTGCGTAATCGACTGCATCGCCGGCCGATACCGTCTCTGCGCTGCGTCGTACCCGGAAGATGCCGTCGGTGCCCAGTAACCCGAGTACGCCCTGGTCGCCGAGTTTCGAGACGTCATAGCTGCTGACGAAATAGGCTGCATCGACCTCGACCCTGGCGATCCCGGAAAACCCGCCATCTGGCGCATCCAGCCGGCGACTGAAACGCAATCGCCATTCGCCTGTGCCGGGGCTTTTCCAAGGGCGACTGATCAGCAGTGAGTCGTTGCGCTGCAGTGCCTGCAGTTCATCCGGGTCGGGAATATTGGCCTGCTCGTGGCCCCGCGTGCTCGCCACGAGCCCTCCGGCAGAGTTGACCACGCTGACGTCAAACACCAGGGGCGGCGGTAACAATGCCCGCTCTTTGAGCCTGGGGAGGGGGTTGCGCTGACCTTCCTCTTCATAGGTGTATTTGACAAGCTTGAGGGTTTGATCGATTTCATGAACGGCGCGCAGCATTTGTGCTTCATACGTGGCGCCGATTTCCAGGCTTGCGGTTGCTGCGCTCTGTTGCGCGCGGGTATGTTCAACCTCGATCAGGTACAGCGTGGCTGTCCAGATCGCCAGTAACAGAAGAACGGCCAGCAGCGGGAATAGGATGTAGGCTTCCTTGGTCTGGTCGAAGCTGCGTCGAAGCAGGTTGGTCGTGGTACCGGAATTGGCGCCGGGGGAATTGGCGATGCCAGGGGCCGACCTCAATGTATTCGGCTGTTGGATCAGCATGATGTGCTCCCTGCATCGTTTCAATACTGAAGGCTTGCGGATATTCGACGCGGTAATGGCTCGAGGAGGTTGTCGCTCCTGATTGCTCGAGCAAAAGAGGGCCGGATCTGGAAGAACTATAGACTACAAACCGTGCCTGCCATTGCCTTGCTCGTCTTGGTGACGAGGAACTGCAGGGACGCCCCTTGCCTAACGCTTTTCACTCATGATCCGCGCCACTTCGCCCGAAGCCTTGAGCTGTTCGAAGGCCTGTCGGGCCCTGGCGACGACTTCGTCCGAAGTACTTAGGCTGAAGGCCAAGTTGACCCTATGGGGCTGCTCATCGAGCGAATAGACTTCTTCCAGGGAGGTGAAGTCCACACGGGCATCCTTGCTCATCAGCCGTGCAGTGTTCTCAGGCATGGGCAGCAGCTGGATCTGATGATTCAGCAGTTTCTGAAAGTTATCGTGGTTATCGACCGACACGACCAGTCGGGTAAACCCTTTTTGTTGCAGGAAAACCTGCTTGGCGTCATTACGCACCACACCTACGTCGTACTGCTTGGCCTCTTCAAGGTTGTGGATGACGATCGCCTCGCCTCCGCGCATTTTGTAGAACTTGGTTGTCACCCGGTGTATTTCGCCCACCCACTTGAATAGCTCTTCGCGGGCCGGAGTACGATCCAGTGGGAAAATCAGCACATTGGGTTCGTGCAAGGCCTTTTCGTAAGCCCGTGCCCACGGATACAGCGACATTCGGTAGTCAGTGAGTTCTGCGCGCTTGAGGGTTTCTTCGGCGATGCGAATGCCCGGTCCGACGAGTTGGCCATCACGGGCGTAAGCGTACAAAGAGTCTTCGGTCACGACTTCAATGGTCTCGGCGTGGCTTTTGACGCTGACCAAGGCCAGGAGCAAACATGAACAGAGCATCAGGCGATAGTGCATAAAGACCTCATTACGCGCGAAGGTTTAGATAACGACGCGATCGCGCCCTTGGTGTTTGGCCCGGTACAGGGCCTGGTCAGCGCGTTGCAACAGTTGATCGAAGTGATCCATGGTCTCGGGGTCCAGCTCGGCGACGCCGATGCTCAGGGTGACGAAGGGCGACACTGCCGAGCCGCTGTGGGGCAGTTCACGTTCGGCCAGGCTCTCACGCAGCCGCTGGGCAGCGTCATAAGCCTGCTTTGCGTCGATGTTCGGCAGCACCACGACGAACTCCTCGCCCCCCAGGCGAGCGGTCAGTTCACCAGAGCGCCCGAAAACGCTGCTCAGGGTTTCGGCGATCTGTTTCAAGCACAGGTCCCCCTGTATGTGGCCGTAGGTGTCGTTGTAGCTTTTGAAAGAGTCGACATCGCACATCAGCACCGCCAGTGGGGTCTTGTGGCGAATCGCACGGCGAAACTCGACTTCCTTGAGTTCATCGAAATAGCGACGGTTGGCCAGGCCGGTCAAGGCATCGTGACGTGAGAGGGCTTCGAGCGACTGGTTGGCCGCCTTGAGTTCGGCGGTGCGCGCCTCGACCAGCTCGGCCAGTTGATCGCGGCTGGCTGCAAGCGCCAGTTCATCCGAGTGCTGGCGCTCCAGGTGAGCGTGGAGATTGTCTTGAAGGGCATTGACTTGAAATTCCAGCAGGCTCAGCTCGTCTTGGCCGTGCACCGAGCGCTGCAGCTTGAGGTGCTGCTTGAGTGTTTGCGGAGCGAGTCCGCTCAGATGGCGGGCGATCTGCACCACGTGTACGGTCACCAGGCGGTTGAACATGGTCATGACCAGGCCGGCCAGCAACAACGATTGGATGACCTGGGTAATGACGATGCTGCGTGCTTCGTCCCAGAGACGCTCCCAAAGCAGATGATTGTCGCCTTCGATGGTCAGCTCGCCGACCTTTTCATTGGCACCGATGTAGGGTTGCGCGACGAGCTGGCGATGCAGCACCGGCGCCACCCCTGATGAGCCAACGGTGTATCGATTGAGTTCGATGATTTCAGGCGACTGACCAGGCCGCAGGATATTGAGCACCACGCGCCCCACCGGCGCGGCCGTCGCAACGCTGCTGAGCTGTTTGTCCAACGATTCACGGTCCATTTCCCAAATGGCGTGGGCCAAGGTGTTTTGGAACACTTGATCGATCAGGACAAGCTCCGAATTCATCTCCGTCAGGTTGTGCTCCCAAGCCATCCAGGTGCGCAAGGTGACCATGGCCAAGGTAAAGAGCAGGCAGAACAACAACGTGGCAAGCACCAGGCGGCGGCCCAGTGAGCTGAAGACCCTGGCCTTGGATTGTCGAAGGGGGGCCGCCCGGAAATGGCCGGTCATGTCACAACCACTTACGCACGATGGCGTCGTAGACACCATTGCGCCGGATAGCCTCCAGGCCAGCACGGAATTTCTCAACCGTTTGGGGCGGCGTCTTGCGGCTGAACGCCATGTTCAAGCCGTCCTCACTGCTCAGCTCGGGAAGCGGCAGTGACTGGATCAGCACTTTTTCCGGGTCCTCGCCGTTCTGACGGGTCAGGTACAGCGCGTTGAGCTCATTGGAAATCCAGAGCTCCACGTGATCGACCTTGAGCTTGCGATAGTTGTGCTCGTACTTGGTGCTCGACTGCAATTCTTCGCCGATGCGAAAACCCTTTGAGACCAGATATTGTTCGCCCACGTCCTGATTGACGGTGGCGATCTGATGACCATGGGCATCGGCCAGCGAGTTGAGTTTTACCGGACGGTCAGCCAACGAATACATGAACCATTTTGTGGGGCCGATCGTACCTATCCACTGGAAAAGCGACTCGCGTGCAGGTGTACGAACGATTGAATAAATCAATACGTTACTTTCATTGAGCGCCAACTCATAAGCGCGCGCCCAAGGCATGGGCTGGATGGACGCCTCGACGCCGACTTCCTTGAGTACGGCTTGGACCACTTCGGTGCTCATGCCTGTGACTTGCCCATTTTCCGTCATGTTATAGGGCGGCAGTTCCTCGGTAACGATGCGCAGGGCAGGCTCTGCCGCGCAGGCACCTGCAGCAAGGAACATCAGAACACCACCCATTAGTAGGCGATTAAGTGGCAAACCCATCGATCATTACCCTATGTAACCTGCAGAGCCCAGCGCGGACATGAGCCGTCGCTCATAGGGTTATCGGCTGGGCTGGCGCCTGCTTGAGTTTTGCCGGGCATGCTGGCTTTTGAGGTGCGGATGATTTTGCGAGTTTGCGGCGCGCGGGGAGAAAGGAGCGGGATTTTCGGTTCTGGCAACGGAATAGGGGAGGGGCTCAGGCTGGTCAAGCATCTTGGACCTTGTCGTGGCTCAGTGCTGTCGTCCCTGACAACCGTGAGCGGAGCAGGTCAGAACAGCTGAGTGAACAACCAATACAGACTCCCGGACAGCAGGATCGCAGCCGGAAGTGAAAGCTTTAGCCTCCCAGAGTGGGAAGGCATTAACTGACCGGGTTGGATTTGAAAACCCCGCTGAGGATGAAGGCATAGCGTTCCGGCCGGATAAAAAAGGTCGTGCGGTCGCAGCAGCGGCCGTCGGCAAAATAGGACGTGCGCTCCATCACCAGCAACGCGGCGCCGCGTTTGACATGCAGCGCGCTGGCCAGGATTTTGTCGGCCTCTTGCGCGCGGATGGCAAGGTCGGCTCGGGTGACCGCCATCCCCGTGATCGACTCGAGAATGGAGTAGATCGGTTGATGTTCGACATCTGCCCAAGTCACGTTCGCCAGCTCGGCCGGTAAATGGCTGCGCCCTAGCGCGATAGGCTCGCCATCGACGAAATGAAGCCGCTCCAGCAGCAGGCAATCTTGCGTTTCTGCAAATAAACCACGCAATGCATCTGGAACGGGCTGCAGGGTATGGCTGATCACCTGCATGCTCGGTTGCAGCCCTTGCAGCAACAACGCTTCGTGAAAGCTGCGCAACGCATCCAGGCCGTGGCGTACCTGCTTGGCGGCCACGAAAGTGCCCTTGCCTTGTTTGCGCTCTACGACGCCGTCATCGCTGAGCTTGCCCACCGCCAGGCGCACGGTGACGCGACTTACCCCAAAGCGTTTGCCCAACTCCGCTTCAGACGGCAGCTTGCCGCTGGGTTCGTAGTCGCCGCGTTGAATTTCCTCTAGCAACTGATGGGCAATCTGTTCGTAGAGCGAAGTGGTGCTGTCGCGAAGAATGGATGTGGACACTGTGAGCTTCCATGACCTTGAGTGGGGCAAGTCACCTTCACTTCTAAGGTTATAAAAATAGGTTATTGGGACTACTTGTATTAATACGTATTATGTCAGGCAATCCCATTGTAAACGACCTGACGACACTTGCCATGCTCAAAACCGTTCCCTACCCCCAGCAGCAAGCCGATGCACTGACGGTCGATGACATCAGCTTCAGTTACCCCAACGGGCACCGGGTTTTTTCCTCGTTCAGCCTGAGCGCCAAGCCCGGCGAGTTCGTCGCGATCCTTGGGCCATCGGGCTGCGGGAAAACCACCTTGCTGAATTTGTTGTCCGGTTTCGCGCAACCGCAAAGTGGCCGCATCACCATCAACCAGACCGCGGTACGGCCGGAGCGTTCGGAGTTGGGTTATGTGTTCCAGGCACCGCAATTGTTTCCCTGGTTGAGTGCCCTGGAGAACGTTCGTTTCGGTCTGCGCATGAGCGCGCAAGTCGACGAATCGCAGCAGCGCGCCCAGGCGCTGCAATACCTGCGCCTGGTCGGCCTGGAGAGCGCGGCGCAACGGCTGCCGCACCAGCTTTCCGGTGGTATGCAACAACGCGTGTCCCTGGCCAGGACCCTGGCCCTGGAGCCCAGCGTACTGCTGATGGACGAACCGTTCGCCGCGCTGGATGCCATCAGCCGTAACAGCATGAATGAAGAGACGTTGCGTATCTGGGCCGAGTTGGGCCAGACGGTGTTGTTCATTACCCATGACATTGATGAAGCGGTGTTCCTGGCGGATCGGGTCATTGTGCTCAACATCGCCCCGGGCGGTATCCACAGCGAACTGGAGATCCACCTGCCGCGTCCCCGCTCCAACTTGAAAACCCGTCGTCTACCGGCCTTTCTCGATTACCGCAATGAGCTGATGGAGCGCATTTCCCAGGTCATGGACGCGTCCCAAGCCACTGCTTACCTCACCCCACAACTCGAGCTGACAGCATGATCAAACGTTCTCTGCTTGCCTTTTCATTGTCAGTCGCCGCCTTGGCAGGCAGCGCATTCGCCGTGGCGGGCGAGGAGAAACCCCTGCGTGTGGGGTATGTCTTCGCCATGGCCAACGCGCCTGCGTTGATCGCTGACAAACAGGGTTACTACCGTGAGCAAGGCTTGAATGTCGACCTCAAGGCGTTGGGCGATGGCCCGGTGATCCAGCAGGCATTGGCCGCCGGTGAATTGGATGTGGCCTATGTCGGGACCCCGCCGGTATATCAATGGTTTTCCCGGGGGCTGCAAAGCCGGATCCTGGCGAAGGTCAATTACGGTCAGGCCGCGGTGATTGTCGACGCCAAAAGCCCGATCACACGCCTGGATGAACTCAAGGGGAAAAAGCTGGCCGGGGTCAAGAAGGGCAGTGGCATGGATGTGCTGTTGCGCGGTTATGTCCTGAAGGAAAAGGCCGGGCTCGATCCCGACAAGGACCTGGACATCATCGACATGCCACCCGGCAATATGAACGCTGCCCTGGAGCGCGGCATCGTCGACGCAGCGTTTTCCTGGGAGCCCTTCGTCAGCCAGTCGGTGTTGCGCGGTTCGAGCCGGATCCTGCTGGACGTGAACCAGGCGCTGCCCAATTACCCGTGGTACGTGGTGATCGCCTTGCCGAAGACCTTGCAGGAACGCCCGGACGACGTGGTGAAGCTGCTGCGTGCCCATCGCAAGGCCATCGCCTTCCTCAACGAGCATCCCGTCGAATCGAACCGGCTGATCGCTGAGGCGTTCAAGCTTGAGGCGGTGCAGGGCACCGACGGCAAGACTATCGCACCAGAAGCCATCATTGCCCAGGCACGCAACCGGTTGGGCTGGTCGGCGGACTTGCAGGCGGCGGATATCCAGTTCATCCAGCGCCTGATGAATGACTCCCATGACTTGGGTTTTATCGATACCACGCTCAAGACCGAACAGATCGTGGACACCTCCTACCTGGAACAAGCCTCGCGCTGAGTCTGTCATGTCCTTGCCAAAACCGAATTGGGGATGGGCGTCGCTGCCATTCCTGCTGTTGATCTGGATGGCCCTGGCCAGCCGTTTTCCCACTTACATCCTGCCGCAGCCCTGGGACGTTGCTCGCGAGGCTGTGCGCTGGCTGGGCGACCGTTCGCTGTGGCAGCACCTGCGGGCCAGCGTCCTGGAGGAGGTTGGCGGTTTCTGCGCGGCAGTGATCGTTGCAGTTCTGCTGGGTACTGCCGGTGGCCTGTCCTCGCGGTTTCGCGACTTTATCTCGCCGCTCAACAGCCTGTTCATGGCCATCCCGCCCATCGCCTGGGCGCCGCTGATCATGATCATTTTCGGCCTGGGCTATGTCTCCATCGTGCTGGTGATTTTCATTGCCGCGATGTTCCCCATGGCGGTGACCATTCAAGAGGGTGTGCAGAGTATCCGCGGCGGTGAAGTTCGTGCGGCACGCACCCTGGGTGCCAGTTCGTGGCAACTGCTGGCCCATGTCTACCTGCCGGCTTCATTGCCTTTCGTGACGGCGGCCTTGCGCATCGGTTTCAGCCAGGGCTGGAGGGCACTGGTCGCGGCGGAAATGATCGGTGCGTCCCAGGGCATCGGCTGGATGGTCTCCACGGGCGGGCAGGTCGGCAACATCAGCCAGGTGCTGCTGGGCATTGTCGTGATTGGCCTGATTGCCTGGCTGATGGAGAGCTTCGTATTCCGGCGCATCGAGCGCCACTACCAGAAATGGCGCGTGCAATAAGCATCGCCCCACGTATTCGAACCCTTCAGTGGACCACTGCACGAGGTGTCATGTGAGTAACGTTTTCGATCCCCGCGAAGCCGGGCATTACATCGCCCCACAAGGCCTGTACGAGCGCAACAAAAAACGTCCATTCCTGGGCAGCATCCACTGCGACCGTGACACCCTGGTCGCCGGTCAGTGGGATGAAATCACCCTGGTCTACGAGGTTGGTGGCAGCGGCCTGGCGGATGGCGCCTGGCTCAAACTGGCCTTCAAGTTCTACTCCGACTGGGCCTTGTTCCAGACCTCCAATCCGGCCGGACCCAACTATGTCAGCGCGGAATATCAAGCTGGGGAGTTGGTCCCCGGTCAGAGCCAGGCCACCGTGCAACACCTGAAAGTGCGCTTCGACCAGAAAGGCCATGAACGGCCGTTTCAGAAAGCGATCATCATCGACATCATCGACGGCTACCTGAACCCCGGGGACAAAATCACTATTCGTTTGGGCGATCGTCGTCAGGGCGGGGCGGGGACGCGGGTGCAGAGTTTCGTCGAGAAGGACTTCCGTTTCCGCCTGTTCATCGACCCGTTGGGCAGCTCCAAATTTGCCGAGGTGCCGGGTGATCCATTGCTCGACATCGTGCCGGGCCCGGCCCAGAGCGTGCAGTTGATCGCGCCGCGACTGATCAGCGCCGGTGAGCCGTTCGATGTGCTGCTCAGGGCGGATGATGCCTGGGGCAATACCTGTCGCAACTTGCCGCTCAACGGTGTTCTGACCTTCGTTGACCCTGAAGGCCGCGAGCGACAACAGCCATTCACGTTGGCGACTGAAGGTTGGGCGACCGCGCGAATAGAGGCGGTCGATCTCGCGGCGCAGGGGGAGTGGCGCTTGTCCGCCGAGGTACAGGCGACCTCGGTACGTGGCGCTCAGGCGTTTATCACGGTTGACCCGGCCGGTACAGCGCTGCGTCCGCTCTATGCCGACCTGCATGTACACTCCGATGACACCGTGGGCACCAACGACACCTTGTACAACCTCAGCTATGGTCGCGACGTGGCCGGGCTCGATGTGCTCGGCTACACCGCCAACGACTTCAACATCACTGAGCAACGCTGGGACCAGGCGGTCAAGCTGATCCACGAACTCAATGAACCGGGCCGATTCGTGTGCTATCCCGGCACCGAGTGGTGCGGTAATTCCTGCGCGGGAGGGGACCGTAACGTGGTGTTCCTGCATGACCGAAAACCCGAGTTCCCCTTCGACAATCAGGGGCGACTGGTGCGCTCCTTCGAATGGAACGAGTTCACCGCCGGTACTATCAAGCCGGGCGCGTGGCCGGTGGACGAGTTGTACGCCGCCTATGCCAAGGACCCCGAAGGCCATCTGATGATGCCCCATGTCGGCGGACGCCGTTGCAACCTCGACTGGCATCATCCTGAGCTTGAACGGCTGATCGAAGTAGGCTCGGCCTGGGGCCAATTCCACTGGGTCTATGCCGAAGCGCTGCAGCGTGGCTATCGAGTGGGAGCTGCCGCGAATAGCGATGAACACCAGGGCCGTTGCGGTGGCGGTGTTCCAGCCACGGCGGTGTTCGGCTCGCGCGGCGGGTTGACCGGTGTAGTCGCCGAGGCCTTCGATCGAGCCAGTGTCGGCAAGGCCCTCCGCGCCCGCCGCACCTTTGCCACGACGGGTGAACGTTCGTTTGCCAGCCTGCGCCAGGGCAAGCATTTCATGGGTGAAGTCTTCACCACCGATTCGAATGCCACGCTGGACTATCGACTGCTCGGAGAGGCAGGTTGGGAACAGGTCGATCTGTTCGATGGCGACAAATTGATCTGGTCGCGCAACCTGCACCAGGAACTGGGGTTTTCCGCGCAACGCATTCGCCTGCGCCTGGGCGGTGCCCGGATCAAGGACCGCTATCGAGGCGCCTACTGGACCGGCGAGATCCGCATCACCGGGGCGGTCATCAACGGCTTTCGCGCCTTGGGCCTCGATCATCCCGAGCAAACCGTCTGGCGCAAGGACGCCACGACGCTGGCCTTTCGCACCGACACCAACGGCGATACCGACAGCATCGAAATAGAACTGTCGCAACTGGTTGGCGCCACGCTGCAGGTCCACAGCCGGATCGATAATTACGTCAAGGTCGGCGACCCGTCTGAACCGCAGCCCTACGTACATGCGCCGAAGGTGCTGATGGAGCTGTCCGGTGAAGAGTTGCTGGCGCAATCGCAAGTCATCGAAGAGCTACCGGGCGCCGAATTGAAAGTCTCCCTGGAAAGGACCACCGCTGCAGCGCTGCCTCGTGAGCTACGAGGGAACATTGAACTGGCCCGGTTGAACCTGGAGCCGGGCCGTGAACATCCACTGTTCATCTGTGCCCGTCAGCGGGATCAATCCCGGGTCTGGACATCGGCGCTGTTCCTGACGTTGTAAACGTTGGGTTTGACGCCCCGTTGGATAGACGGCATATTTGCTCGATTGTGAGCATTTATGCTCGTTTATGTAGGTGGTTGATCCCATGAATTCACCCCACGAAGTATTTCCCGGCGAACGCCAGCAATTGATCCGCCAGCGCCTTGTCCGGTACGGTCGAGTGATTGCGGCTGATCTGGCCAGCGAATTCAAGGTTTCAGAACACTCGATACGCCGGGATCTGGGCGCATTGGCAGCGGCGGGGTTGTGCAAGCGTGTCTATGGCGGCGCCATACTGTTGCCCGGCGTCGGAGGGTCACTGGAGGTTCGAGTACAGCAAGACACCGCACGCAAGCACAGTCTTGGCCAAGCGGCGGCATCGTTGCTGAGGGCAGGCCAGCATGTTTTCATCGATGCCGGATCGACCAACCTGGCCATCGCCAGTGCCATTGACCCGCAACTTGAATTGACCCTCACGACCAACTCGCCATTGATTGCCGTGCAACTGATGAAGTTGCCCCGTGCCGAGGTCATCGTGTTGGGCGGTCGCTTGAACCCGGTGGCTGGAGGTTCGATCGGGCTGACGGCGGTACAGCAATTGCGCCAGTTCAGTTTTGACCTTTGCTTTCTGGGTGCCTGTGCCATCGATCCGGACAACGGTGTTACGGCGTTCGGTCTGGACGATGCTGAATTCAAGCGCGCAGTGGTCGCCGCCAGCGGTCAGGTGGTGACGGCCGTGACCAACAGAAAACTGTCCAGCGTTGCTCACTATCAGGTGGCGTCCTGTGAAGACGTCGCCGCCTTGGTGGTGGAGCACGACGCGCCGCGTGAGCGCCTGGAACCCTTTTTCGGCAGGGTTTCCAGCATCGTGACGGCGACCTGCGAACAGCGACGCGGCCAAGAGCAGGGATGAGATGCTGGCCGTCGCGCGCCAGACAATCAAACGTACGCTGGGCGAGCCCATTGTCTGGCTCGCAGTTTGCGTCTAGTTTGCTGCCCCATCATAAGTACAAAAACAGGAGTCATCGATGCAACCGATTCGTCTCGGTCTGGTGGGCTACGGCAAGATTGCCCAGGATCAACACCTTCCCGCAATCCTCGCCAACCCCGCGTTCCAGTTGCTCGCTGTCGCTACGCAAGGGAAACCCTGCGCCGGCGTGGAGAACTTCCAGTCCCTGGGCGAGCTGCTCGAAAAGGGCCCGCAGGTCGATGCGATTGCGTTCTGCACACCGCCGCAAGGTCGATTCGCATTGGTGCAACAAGCGTTGACCGCTGGTAAACATGTCCTGGTCGAAAAGCCGCCATGCGCCACGCTGGGTGAAGCGATGGTGTTGGTCGAGCAGATACAGGCGCAAGGCGTCAGCGGTCTGTTCGCCTGGCATTCGCGTTACGCGCCCGGCATCCAGGCGGCCCGTGACTGGCTGGCCAGCCGTACCCTGCAAAGCGTGAAAATCGACTGGAAGGAAGACGTGCGCAAGTGGCACCCGGGCCAGGCGTGGATCTGGCAACCCGGAGGCCTGGGCGTTTTCGATCCGGGCATCAATGCCTTGTCAATTGTGACCCACCTGCTGCCACTGCCGCTGTTCGTCGAATCGGCCGAACTGCGCGTCCCGAGCAACTGCCAGTCGCCTATCGCTGCAGGCATCAACATGTCTGATACGCGTCACCTCGAGGTCCACGCCGAGTTCGATTTCGACCATGGTCATGATGAACTCTGGAGCATCGAGATCCGCTGTGCCGAAGGTCTCTTGCGACTGGACAACGGCGGTGCCCTGTTGAGTATCGATGGCGTGCGCCAGACCGTTTCGCAGGAGGGCGAGTACGCAGCGGTGTATCGGCATTTTCAACAGCTGATCGCTGACAAGGCCAGCGACGTGGACCTGCAGCCGCTGCGACTGGTCGCGGACAGCTTTTTTGTCGGCAGCCGCGCCTCGGCAGAACCGTTCTACGATTAGCCGCTGTCGGGGGTAGCAGCAGCGGGCCAGTCGATCCATGCGTCGACTGGCTGCGCTTGCGCTTGATCCTATCCGGTGCTGAGCACGAAAGCGGGCAGGTGCCTTTCAGCCCAGATCCTCAGCCTGATGCCGCTCCGGCACTTGGCTCGCTTCATCGCCCCACGTCCGGTTGACGCGTTGCCCACGGATGACCGCCGGCCGCTTGGCGATTTCTTCCGCCCAGCGCTGCACATGGGTGTATTCGTGGGCAGCGAGAAACTCGGCGGCCGAGTACACGTTGTTGCGCACTAGTTGGCCATACCAGGGCCAGACCGCGATATCGGCGATGGAGTAGTGCTCGCCCGCCAGGTATTGGCTTTCGCTCAGGCGGCGATCCAGGACATCCAGTTGGCGCTTGGCCTCCATGGTGAAGCGATTGATGGGGTACTCAAGCTTCTCCGGTGCGTAGGCATAGAAATGCCCGAAGCCACCACCCAGGTAGGGAGCTGCACCCATTTGCCAGAACAGCCAGTTCAGGGTTTCGGTGCGCCCGGCCAGGTCAGTGGGCAGGAAGGCGCCGAATTTCTCTGCCAGGTAAAGCAGGATCGAACCGGACTCGAAGACGCGGATGGGCGGCTCCACACTGCGGTCCTGCAAGGCCGGGATTTTTGAGTTTGGATTGATCTCGACAAAACCGCTGGAGAACTGGTCGCCCTCGCTGATGCGAATCAGCCACGCGTCGTATTCCGCGCCTGCATGCCCGAGGGCCAGCAATTCCTCAAGCAGGATGGTCACTTTTACGCCATTGGGTGTCGCCAGCGAGTAGAGCTGCAACGGGTGTTTGCCGATCGGCAGTTTCTTTTCGTGGGTCGGCCCGGCAATCGGGCGGTTGATACTGGCGAACTGACCGCCAGACGGAGCCTCATTTTTCCAGACCTTGGGAGGAATATAGGGCGCTTGACTCATGGAACGTACCTCATCGTTTGCTGGCGGTGATCATGTAGACCGCGCAAGAGGGGGGCGCCTGGCGTGATGCGGTAAGCGGCACGCCAGAGAGGCCGAAGCCTGGCCTTCGAATGAAAGCAGAGAAACTATCATAGGCTGCGTGGCGCGTGGTGGTCGGCGCGCCAGAGCCCCTGACTGGGAGACGATCAAGGCATCAGATATCTACTGTCAGCCGGATCATTATCGATGTGAGTGGTCGATCGACGGATGCGGCCTGTTTACGTGCTCAGCCATAGTTCGACTTTATCTCGGCTCGGAATGCCTCCGGAATGAACAACTTTGCCATCAATGACCACGCTGGGTGTCGATATAACCCCATAGCTCATGATGTCACGCAGCTCTTCCACTTTTTCCAACTTCACAGGCACGCCTTTCGCTTGAGCGACTTGCTCGATGATGGCGATTGTCGATTTACACTTGGAGCAACCGGTACCTAGAACCTTGATATCTTTCATGGGAACCTCGGCGGATGGACTTACAGAACGAAGTTGAAGGCGTAGCCAACGACGAGAATGCCGGCGGCGACGACACCAATGAAGGTGGCGATCAGGCGGACTTTCAACACCTTGCGCAGAATAACCATCTCAGGGAGGGAGAGGGCAATGACGCTCATCATGAAGGCCAGTACCGTGCCCAACGCTGCACCTTTGGCGAGTAGCGCCTGGACAATGGGAATGATCCCTGCTGCGTTGGTATACATGGGGATGCCTATCAGGATCGCGACTGGGACAGACCACCACGCCTCTTTACCCATGAAACTGGCCATGAAATCTTCGGGCACGTACCCATGAATACCTGCGCCAATGGCAATACCAGCCAGGATGTATGGCCAAACGTTTCCGACGATTTCACGCACGCTGCCAAAACCGGCATAGATCCGTTCATGCAGCGGCATGTGTATGTCTTCTGCGGCTGCCTGGACTTTGGGCATGTCGCGAACCCAATCCTCTAGAGAGTCCTCCATTTTCAAGCGCCCGATGATCCAGCCTGCAACCACTGCAATAAACAAACCGAGACTCAGGTACAGCAGCGCAACTTTCCAGCCGAACAAGCCCAATAGCAGTGTCAACGCGACCTCGTTCACCATGGGCGCGGAAATGAGAAACGAGAAGGTCACCCCTAAGGGCACGCCTGCTTGAACAAAACCTATAAATAGAGGAACCGCGGAGCACGAGCAGAACGGTGTAAACACCCCTAGAGAGGCCGCCATGACGTTGGCCATGCCCTCGCTGCGTCCGGCCAATATTGCGCGGGTGCGTTCGGGTGTGAAGTACGAGTTGACCATTCCCATCAAGAACACGATGCCGGTCAGCAGCATCAGTACCTTGGGCGTGTCATAGAAAAAAAACTGCAGGGCACCACCCAGGTGGCTGTCACGCTCGACAGGCAGCGCTGCAACCAACGCCTCCGAGATCGGGATAAGGGCTTCATACAAACCGAGCCAGACAAGCACGGCTACCACCAAAAAAAGGCGGGGACTACGCTGTGGCCAGCGCACAATGATCTCGTTCATGTCCACACCTCCTGGGACGGAGCCGGGTTAGGCGACCACTTGATCGGCCAGAGCCGCTGCGATTTCGCTGACCGTGCTGCGAGCCGTGCGGGTTACGCCGATCAACGTGGCGGAAGCCGAACCGGTCCACTCGCCATAACCGACCAGCCATAACCTGGGTTCTTGAGTCGAGCGCGTGCCTTCGACTTCGACACGGCCCTCGCTGTTGACCACGCCCAGGGAGTCCAGATGCTGCAGGGCGGGGCGAAAACCGGTGCACCAGATCACCACGTCCACCGCAGACTCTGAACCATCGGCCCAAATCACGCCATTGCGAGTAAACCGTTGGAAAGGTCGGACAGATTTGAGCGCATGGCGCACTCGCGCATCGACAACGGGGGGCACCATGACGATGTCGCCCAGCCCGCCCACGGGCTGCTCGATGACGCGGCCCTGCTGTTGGGCTTTCCAGCGCTCGGTGGCGCGCTCGAACAACACGCGCCCATCCACTTCGTCGGGCAAGAACAAAGGTTCTACGGGCGTCACCCAGGTGGTCTGGGCGACTTTGGAAACCTCCGCCAGAATCTGCGCCCCTGAATTGCCGCCTCCCACCACCAACACGCGCTTACCCGCGAACGGCTGCGCCTGGACATAGTTCGCGGAGTGCAACTGTTGGCCGGCGAATGACTCGGCATCCGGGTAGTAAGGAATGTAAGGATTGCTCCAAGTGCCCGTGGCACTGACCACGGCCTTGGCATCCCAATGCCGGCCGTCAGCCCATACGCGCAAGCCGGTGTCTGTTCGCTCCACCCGATTGACCCGTACCGGACGCACCACTGCAAACTGATAGCGTTGTTCATACTGCTTGAGGTAGTCGATCACGTGGTCGCGCGATGGGTAGCCGGCTTGCGTGGGGGGCATCATCCAGCCTGGGATCGAACTCCACGTGGCCGGGGAGAACAGGCGCAACGAGTCCCAGCCATGCCGCCATGCGCCTCCGGGCTCTTGCTCGGCGTCGAGGATGACAAACGTCAGTTGCGTGCGGCGCAGGAAATAGGCCACCGCCAAGGCAGATTGACCCCCACCGATAATGACAACGTCAAAGGCGCTGGAGGGCGAGTCAGTCATGGCGGCGAACCTTCAAGGGCATGGATGGAATGGCTCCAATGGCGGCAGTGGTTCCTGCCACCGTCTCAGTAACGCTTGCACGTTTTGATGCCCAATAACGTATAGATCGGGCAGAAGCGGAAAATGCCAGTGGCCAGCGGCACCAGGCCGATCCAGCCCCACAAGCCGATCACACCGGTCAGGCTCAGGGCGATGAGAACAAGCCCGATGACTATGCGCAGGCTACGGTCAATGGTTCCGATATTGGCTTTCATGCTGATCTCCCGATCAATGGGGGCGCCGGGTCTCCAGCGCCGTGAACAACAACATGCCCGCCAACATGGCCAGCATGAACACAATGATTTGCCAGTGTCCGGTCAGCAGGATGGCCACGGCAGGGCCAGGACAGATACCGGCTATGCCCCAGCCGATGCCGAACACCAGGCTGCCGCCGATCAGGCGTGGGTCCAGCTCACGTTTGACCGGTAGTTGCATAGGGCTTCCCAGCACTGAACGCGATTGCCGGCGTGCCCAGGTAAGCGGGCCGATGGCAATGCCAATCGCACCGATCATCACCAACGCCAGGGAAGGGTCCCAGGCACCGGCCAAATCCAGAAAGGCCAGCACTTTCCCCGGGTTGGCCATGCCTGCCAGGAGCAGACCGAGGCCAAAGAGCAGGCCGGCGATGAATGCAGTCAGTTTGAGCATGTTCAAACCCCCATCACATGACGCAGGACAAAGACTGTCGCGAAACCGCTGAACATGAAGCATGCCGTGGCGATCATCGAGCGCGGCGACAGGCGCGATAGGCCGCACACGCCATGGCCACTGGTGCAACCCGAGCCATAACGGGTGCCGATACCCACCAACAGGCCGGCGACGACCAGCCCGAGCCAGCCGCTGTGGAACTCAATCGGCGGCAAGGTGGCAAACAGTCCCCATAAGAGCGGTGCGACCAGCAGGCCCAGAAGGAACAGCGCTTTCTCGCCCACGCCTTCGCCGCCGCGCTGCAAAAGGCTGCCGATCAGCCCACTGATGCCAGCGATACGCCCATTGGCGACGACGAACAGGCTGGCCGCCAGGCCGATCAACATGCCGCCGGCGAGGGATGACCAAGGTGTGAAGTTGAGCCAGTCAACATTCATGAGTGTTCTCCGGTACACAATCGTTGATATTCCACTACAGGGGTCAACCCAGGGCTTTTACCAGCAGGGCCACTGCCACCAGCGTAGAAACCAGGGCAAAGCCTTTCTGTAAGTAGGGTTCCGGCAGCCTGGCCGCGATCAGACGCCCGCCAAGCATGCCGCTGAGTGCGCCAATGGAAAATGGCACGGCTACCGCCCATTGCAAGTGACCGGCCGCCGAACTCGCCACAACCCCCGACATGGAAACCAGTGCAATCACCGTCAGCGACGTGGCGAGCACCGACTGCGTGGTCAAATTGGTGTAGCGCTGGAGCGCCGGGACCATGACGAAACCACCGCCGACCCCGAGCAAGCCGGAAAGCACCCCTGCGACCACGCCTGAAAAGGTGAGTGCCCAGGCACATGGGCCGGTCCAGTTCAGCTTGCCGCGGTGCTCATCCAGGACACAGGGCGGTGGCTTGCCCCTGCCAGATGCCTTTGCTCCGGCGCGCGCAGGCCGTGATTTTTGAAAGGCCCGCCAAGCCACGTACATCAGCAAAAGGGCAAACATGATCGTCAAGGGCGCGTTGGGAGTACGTTGAGCCAACCACAGGCCGACGGGGGAGCAGACGATCCCCGCCCCAGCGGTCAGGAGTGCGGCCTTATAGCGTACGATACCGTTCCTGAGCCCCATCACGGCGCCCAGGGTGGCGGCTAAGCCCACGGCGAGTAAACCAATAGGCCCGGCTTCGGCCATGCTCAATCCCACGCCAAACACCAGGAACGGGACCGCGAGTATGCCTCCGCCCGCGCCGGTCAGCGCCAGAATCACGCCCACGGTGAAGCCCAGTAGCAAGACGCTCATCATCTGGTTCTCCTGGCGTTCAAGTCCGTTTTCATAAGTCCGCCAGCTCGGGTTTTGCCAGCCACTCATGGCCCTTGAGCATTCCCCTCCAATACAGGGGCGGCAGAATCCGCTCTTTGAGCAGCCACGCCAGCCGCGAGGGGCGGGTTCCGTCAATCAGCCAGGACGGGAAACTGGGGGCCACCTTACCGCCGTAGGTGAATTCTGCGAGGACGATCTTGCCCCGTTCCACCGTCAGCGGGCAGGAACCGTAGCCGTCGTATTGGGCACAACCCTCGGCCTTGCCCATCGCCGCCAGAACGTTATGGGCGACCACGGGGGCCTGCTTGCGTGCCGCTGCCGCCGTTTTGGCGTTGCTGGTATTGGCCGCGTCTCCCAGCGCGTGGATATTGGCCCAGCCTTTGTGGCGCAGGGTCGCGGGATCGACGTCAAGCCATCCTGCCGCATCCGCGAGGGGGCTGACACGAATGAAGTCCGGCGCAACCTGTGGTGGCACGACATGAAGCAGGTCGAAGTCGCGGGTGACACTGTGGGTGCTGCCGTCAGGCCTGACGCAACTGAAGGTGGCCGTGCGCTCGGGGCCATTGACGCTTGTCAGGGTGTCACCGAAATTCAAGTCGATGCCGTAGGCGTGGATGTACTTCATTAGCGCGGGCACGTAGTCGGGAACACCGAACAGCACCGTCGCGGCACTGCAGAAATCGATCTCGATATCCCCCAGCACGCCTTCGCGCCGCCAATGATCGGCAGACAAGTACATGGCTTTTTGCGGCGCTCCCGCACACTTGATCGGCATGGGCGGTTGTGTGAACACGGCTTGTCCACCGCGCAGTTGTCGCACCAGTTCCCAGGTATAGGGCGCCAGGTGGTACAGGTAGTTGGACGTCACTCCGTTTCGCCCCAGGGTGTCCGACAACCCTTCAATGGCGTGCCAGTTGAGTTTGAGGCCAGGGCACACGATCAGTTGCTCGTAGCGGACGACTCTGCAGCCGTCGAGAATGACGGCGTTTCGATCCGGTTCGAAAGCCGCTACCGCAGACTTGATCCAGTGCACGCCGCGGGGAATGGTCGCGCCCATCGTGTGGGCTGTTTGGGAGGCTTCGAAGACCCCGCCGCCGACCAGCGTCCAGCCAGGTTGGTAGTAGTGCACATCCGCCGGATCGATGATGGCAATGTCGAGTCCTGGTTCGCGAGCCAATAAACTCGATGCCGTCGCGATGCCTGCGGCGCCGCCACCGATAATCACCACGGCGTGTTCGGCCTCGGCCACTTCGACAGGCGTGCGGCCTTTATTGGCAATGCGACGAATGACGCCTTTCATGTCGAACCCGGCTTTTTTGGCGGTTTCGACGATCTGTGGCAAAGGCTGGTGCTCGGCTTGCGACAATGCCCACATCGTTGTCGAGCGCATGCCGGAACGGCAATAGGCCAATATCGGTTTTGGCACGGATTCAAGCAACTTGCCGAACGCTACGCCTTGTTCGTCCGTGACCTTGCCGGACTCGGCGGGCAGATAGTGGGCTTCAATACCTATCGCTTGGGCCACACGTTTGATCTCGGCAAACAACGGCTGATCGCTGCCTTCACCGTCCGGGCGGTTACAAATGATGGCGCGAAAGCCGGCATTTTTGAGTTCATTCAACTGATTGGGAAAAATCTGCTCTGAAACCGATAAGCCGGGCGCAAGGTGGCGGATGTCCATAACTGTCTCCGATCGGGAAGTTTTTCTTATAGGGGGCGTCAGAGCACGTTGAGCGGGATCTTGAGATAGCGCGTGCCGTTGGATTCGGGCTCGGGAAAGTGGCCGGCGCGCATGTTGACTTGCACCGAGGGCAGAATCAGCGTCGGCATGTCCATCGATGCGTCACGCTTGGTGCGCATCGCGACAAAGGCTTGCTCACTGATGCCGTTACGCACGTGGACATTGTCGGCGCGTTGTTCGGCCACCGTGCTGGCAAACTGCACCTCGCGGCCACCGGGCTGGTAATCGTGGCAGGTGTAGAGCACGGTGTTGGCCGGCAGGCTCAATACCTTGTTGATGGATTGAAACAACGCGCGGGCGTCCCCACCCGGGAAATCGCATCGCGCGGTACCGTAGTCGGGCATGAACAATGTGTCACCGATGAATGCAGCCGTTTCCAGGCCGTCGCTGATGACGTACGTCATGCAGGCCGGGGTATGGCCCGGTGTATGCAGCGCGCGGCATTGCAGTGCGCCGATCATGAAAGGTTCGTCGTCGACAAACAGGTGATCGAACTGGCTGCCATCGCGGGCCATCTCTGCACCGATATTGAACAGGCTGCCAAAGACTTCCTGCACAGCGGCAATGTGGCTGCCGATACCGATTTTGCCGCCGAGCTTTTCCTTCAAGTACGGTGCGGCGGTGAGGTGGTCGGCATGGACGTGGGTTTCGAGAATCCATTGGACCGTCGCGTTCAACGCGGCCACCCGGGCCATCAACTTGTCGGCAGAGGACGTCGTGGTACGACCCGACTTTGGGTCGTAATCCAGGACACTGTCGACCAGGGCGCAATAACCGGTCGATTCATCCAGCACAAGATAACTGACAGTGTGGGTCTCAGGATCGAAGAACCCTTCGACGTGCAATTTTACGGTCATGACCTGCCTCCTCTGGGACTCTAGCCGCTCAGAGAATACACAGAGCAATAAGTCTGCCATGCCAGGATCAAATTTTTGTTTGTGCTCAACTTATTGATTTTATTGGTTTTAAATTGAATTTTTGGCGATGTGTTTACCCGGGTTGATACAAGGTTACTGCCACTGGCAGTTTTTATTGGCATAGTGGCAGTGTCAATTTTAGCCAGGACAATGCACCGGAGCCGCGATGACCAACATCCTGCCGCCCATCCAAGAACACCTTCCGCATCCGGACCAGGTGCAGTCCCTGGTCTCGTTTCTCGAGCACGAACCACATCCGATGATCGTGCTTGATCCCGATTACAACATCCTGGCAGCGAACACGGCTTACCTGCGTCAGTTCGGCAGTGCCGACAAATCGTTTATCGGCCATAAGTGCTATCGGATCTCCCATCACTACGATGTCCCTTGTGACCAGGCCGGTGAGCATTGTCCGATGAAAAAGGCCAGGGAAATGCGTGGCCCGGATCGGGTCTTGCACATCCACCACACCCCCCGTGGGCCTGAGCACGTTGATGTGGAGCTGCGCCCGATCCTGGATGAGCACGGCGACATCACCGCTTACGTGGAACGTTTGACCCTGGTGCGCAGCGCGTCAGCCAGGCCTAGCAATGAGGGCTTGGTGGGCCATTCACCGGCCTTCAACCAGGCACTGTCGCAACTGCAGCGCGTCGCGCCATCGATGTTGCCGGTGTTGCTGCTGGGCGAGTCCGGCACAGGCAAGGAACTGTTCGCCAGGGCTGTTCATGAAACCAGTGACCGCGCCACCGGACCCTTTGTGGTGGTCGATTGCTCCGGGTTGACCGAAACGTTATTCGAGAGCGAGCTGTTCGGCCATGAAAAAGGCGCGTTCACCGGCGCCACAATGCGCAAGCCGGGTCTGGTTGAAACGGCCCAGGGCGGTACGTTGTTTCTCGATGAGATCGGTGATGTTCCGCTGACCATGCAGGTGAAACTGCTGCGGTTGATTGAATCTGGAACCTATCGCCGTGTTGGCAGTGTCGAGACCCAGCATGCCAACTTCAGGTTGGTGGCGGCGACTCACAAACCGTTAGAGAAAATGGTGGAAAGTGGTGAGTTCAGGCAGGACCTGTACTACCGCATCAGTGTGTTTCCCATTCACTTACCCCCCTTGCGTAACCGGGTGGAAGACATCGGCTTGCTGGTGAACTCGTTTCTGCAACGTGCCGGTAGAGGCAAACGCCGGCTGACTATCGATTCCGCTGCCTTGAAGCAGCTGCAGCAGTTTTCCTGGCCGGGCAATATCCGTGAGCTGCGTAATGTCCTGGAAAGGGCCAGCCTGTTCGCCGATGACGGCGTGATTCACTCGGTGCAATTGCCCCAGGCCGCTGCGGTGCCTACCCCATCGGCTACGCCAGTGCTCGACAGCAGGACATTGGCGCAGGTGCTGGCAACTTTTAAAGGCACTCGCAGCGAACTGGCTGAACACTTGGGTGTGAGTGAACGCACGTTGTACCGACGACTGAAAGAACAAGGTTTGTCCTGAAGGCCGTCAGCCCTGACTGCCATTGACTGCCACCTGGCAGGACTTTTTTCCTTTCCGAATACCCGGCGAGCTGGGTGAGTACGCATAACTGATTGTTATATAGGGATAAAAACTGGTTTTCCCGCCTTTGGCATGACGCGTGCTAATGCCCCGTCATGACTATTTCCGATAAACGACTACGGCGCCATTTGCTCACGGCAGTACTGATCAAGCTGATTGTGCTGACAGTGCTGTGGTGGGTGTTCGTCCGGGATTCGCGCGTCAGCGTCGACTCGAACACCATCGGCGAACGGTTCGGCGTACCCACCTCGGCTCAAGGGGCAAGCAAGTGATTTCAGAACAACTGGTGGACCTGTCACGGCTGCAATTTGCAGCCACTGCGCTTTATCACTTTCTTTTTGTACCGCTCACCGTGGGCATGGTGTGGCTGCTGGTCATTATGGAAAGCGTCTATGTCATGACCGGCAATGTCATCTGGAAAGACATGACGCGATTCTGGGGCAAGCTGTTCGGCATCAACTTCGCCCTGGGGGTGACGACAGGGATCACGCTGGAATTTCAGTTCGGTACCAACTGGGCGTACTACTCGCACTACGTCGGGGACATCTTCGGCGCCCCGCTGGCGATTGAGGGCCTGATGGCGTTCTTTCTCGAGTCCACCATGATCGGCCTGTTCTTTTTTGGTTGGGACCGTCTGAAGAAGCAGCATCACTTGCTGGTCACATTGCTGATGGCGATCGGTACGAACCTGTCAGCACTGTGGATCCTGATTGCCAACGGATGGATGCAGAATCCGGTGGGTTCAGAATTCAGCTATATCACCATGCGCATGGAAATGGTCGATTTCTGGACAGTGGTTTTCAATCCGGTGGCCCAAGCCAAGTTCGTGCATACCGTTTCGGCGGGTTATGTCACGGGCTCGATGTTTGTATTGTCGATTTCCAGTTGGTATTTGCTCAAGCGTCGTGACGTCGAGTTTGCCAAGCGCAGCTTTCGGGTGGCGGCGGCTTTCGGGCTGGCCTCTGTCTTGAGCGTGATAGTGCTGGGGGATGAGTCCGGCTACACGGTGGGCGAAGCGCAGCAAACCAAAATGGCCGCCATGGAAGCCATGTGGGAGACAAAACCTGCACCGGCCGGCCTGACCCTGGTGGCGAGCATCAATGAAGCTGAGTCCAGGAACAATTGGGAAGTCGAGGTGCCCTGGCTGATGGGGCTGATTGGAACCCGCTCGGTCAGCAAACAGATTCCGGGTATTCACGACATCAAGGAAAAAAACCGCGCTCGGATCATCCGCGGTATTACCGCCGTCAATGCCCTTGAAGCACTGAGGGCAAATCGCGGCGATCCCGTCGCACTCAAAACTTTCGAAGCCTATAAGGCTGATCTGGGTTTTGGCTTGCTGCTCAAACGTTATGTCCAGGACGTCAACCAGGCGACGCCGGCAATCATCGAAACGGCCGTCAACGATAGCGTTCCACGCGTGACGCCGATGTTCTGGGCATTTCGCATCATGGTGGGCCTTGGTTTTGCCATGCTCATGCTTTTCGGACTGGCATTCTGGAGCACCTTGAAGTCCGGCTCTACACATCGTCGCTGGTTATTGCGCTGGGCTCTTTTCATGCTGCCTGCGCCATGGCTCGCCTGCGAACTGGGCTGGTTTGTTGCCGAGTACGGTCGCCAACCCTGGACCATCTACGGCGTACTGCCGACCCATATGAGTGTCTCCACCCTCAGCGTCAACAACCTGTACGGCTCGCTAGCCGGGTTCGTTGCTTTCTACACAGTACTGCTGGTGGTGGAAATGTTCCTGATGGTCAAGTTCGCCCGCCAGGGGCCCGGCAGCCTGGGTACAGGCCGTTATGTCTACGATGCTAAGTTGAAGGAGCTGCACCATGCTTGATTACTTCACCCTGAAAATTATCTGGTGGGCGCTGGTCGGCGTCCTGTTGATAGGTTTCGCCATCATGGACGGCCACGACATGGGCGTGGGTACGCTGCTGCCGTTTGTTGGCCGCAATGACATGGAGCGCCGCGTTGTCATCAACACCGTGGGGCCGCATTGGGATGGGAATCAGGTCTGGTTCATCACGGCCGGCGGCGCGCTGTTCGCCGCCTGGCCGGTGGTGTATGCCACGGCATTCAGCGGATTCTACTGGGCGATGATCCTGGTTCTCTGGGCATTGTTTTTCCGCCCGGTGGGTTTTGACTACCGCAGCAAGATCCACAACCCTGCCTGGCGCAGTACCTGGGATTGGGGGCTTTTCGTCGGCGGGGCGGTGCCGCCGTTGGTGTTCGGGATCGCGTTTGGCAATTTGCTGCTGGGGGTACCGTTTCACTTCGATCAATACCTGGTGTCAACGTACACCGGCAGTTTCTGGCAATTGCTCAACCCTTTCGCGCTGCTGACCGGCATCGTAAGCAGCGCCATGATTATCCTGCAGGGCGGCACGTACCTGGCCCATCGCACTGAGGGTGGCATTCAGTCCAGGGCTATAACAGGCGCGGTGGGCGCTGCGATAGTGCTGGTGTGTTCATTCATCGTTGCCGGTATCTGGCTGCAATGGATTGAGGGCTATCGCATTGCGTCGGTGGTGGATACCGCCGGGTTGCCTGACATTCTCAACAAATCGGTCGTGAGAGAGGCGGGGGCCTGGATGGCTAACTATGGCCATTATCCCGCGCTGTGGCTGCTGCCGGCGCTGGGATTGGCTGGCGCTGCCGGTGCCGCGCTGTTGCTGGTGATGCGCCGCACGCTTTCAGCATTTGTCGCCTCATCGCTTGCGGTGGTCGGCGTCATCAGCACCGCAGGCGTATCGATGTTTCCCTTCGTCATGCCGTCATCAACGATGCCTGCGGCGAGCCTCACGGTGTGGGACAGCGTCTCCAGTCATCTGAGTCTGGCCATCATGTTCTGGGCCACGTTGATCTTCATGCCACTGATTGTCCTTTACACCTCCTGGGCGTACCGCGTCATGCGCGGCAAGGTCACCGTCGCACAGATCAAAGCCAACGAACATTCAGCCTACTAGTACCTGCAAAGGAGTCAAAGACATGTGGTATTTCGCCTGGATGCTGGGAGTCGGTTTTGCGTTGCTGCTGGCGATATTGAATGCGATGTGGGGTGAGAACGAAGCGGGGCGAGCCTTGAGTGACAGCGGCGAGGCACCGCTATGACATCACCACTCTCCACAGCCCATCCATCGTCACGTATTCATGTGCTGAGTTTGATTATTGCGGTGAGCATCATGTTGGCCTGCACGCTTTACCCTCCCATGATGGCCACCCCTGCGGGGAAAGCTGATCACGCGCTGGCTAGTGTGTTGTTTGCTGCCATGAGTGTGGCCTTTGTGAGGGGGGTGGGTTTTGTTCCTCACGCCTTGGTCTGGCGATGGCTGTTTTCGGGGTGGGTCTGCTTTGGCGCGCTTGTACTTGCAGGCTGGTTAAAGTACTCGCGTTAAGCGCTGATGTACCAACGTCGGGGGCTTTGTGCCGGCTCATCCCAGTGAGGGCGTGGCACCCTTCGATTCGGTTAAACGCAGCCGAATCTGTTTTTCAATCTCGATGAGGGCAAAGAACGCCACACCAATCCCGATGACCAGCAGTCCGTCCATGAAAGGGACGGGCTGCGTGGCAAACACCTTTTGCAAGGTTGGCGCGTAGGTGATAGCCAATTGAGAGAGCGTGACGGTGATGACGGTCAGCCACACGACCTTTGTCCCGCGCACAGCCCTCCAGGTCAGGGAGGTGCCGTAGATATTGCGTATGAAAAACAGGTGGAATACTTCCATCACGACCAAGGTGTTGACCGCAAGGGTACGGGCCAACTCCACTGGATAACCGCGGTCGAGCGCATACGAAAAAATGCCGTAGACACCGCAGAGAAAAAGAATGGAAACCAGCACCATGTGCCAGACCAAGGCACCGCTGATCAAAGGTTCGTGCCTTGAGCGGGGAGGTCGGCGCATGCTGTTTTCTTCCGTCGGTTCGAACGCCAGGGCGATGCCGAGAGTTACTGCGGTAATCAGGTTGATCCACAAAATCTGTATGGCGGTCACAGGCAGCGTGAAGCCAAACAGCAGCGCGACGATGAGGGTCATTGTCTCGCCTGCGTTGGTGGGTAATGTCCAGCTCAAGACTTTCTTGATGTTGTCATAGACCGTCCGTCCTTCACGCACCGCGGCCACGATAGAGGCGAAGTTGTCATCGGCCAGCACCAGGTCCGCGGCCTCTTTTGCGGCCTCACTGCCTTTGTCACCCATGGCGATACCGGCGTCTGCGCGCTTGAGTGCTGGCGCGTCGTTGACGCCATCGCCAGTCATTGCCACGGTCATGCCGTTCGATTGCAGCAACGTCACCAACCTGAGCTTATGTTCAGGGCTGGTACGGGCGAAGATGTTCACCTCCTTTAACGCTTCCTTCAGTACGGCGTCGTTCATGGTGTCCAGGTCGAGGCCGGTCAGAACCCTGTCGGGATTTTGCAGGCCAATCTGATAACCGATGGCGCTGGCGGTGCCGGAGTGGTCTCCGGTGATCATTTTCACGGCAATACCGGCCGTCCGGCACTGTGCAACGGCCTGCCTTGTCTGCGCGCGGGGCGGGTCGATCATTCCCACCAGGCCAAGCAGCGTCAGCGTCCCTTGCACGTCACCTAATTCCAATACGGTGTGTTCGGGCTGTACTGGCCTGATGGCAAACGCCAGGACGCGATGACCTTTGCTGGCAATGGCATTGGCCTGTTTGTGCCAGTAGGCGGTATCGAGCCGTTCAGTCGCGCCGGTGCTGGCGCGTTGTTGCGTGCACATGGCCAGGATCTGCTCGGGCGCACCTTTGACATAAATCGCCGCTTGCCGCTCATGGTTGTGGTGCAGCGTTGCCATGAAGCGGTGTTTCGCGTCGAACGGTATGGCATCGGTACGAACCCAGGTGCGTCGCGCTTGTTCGTGGTCGATTCCGGCTTTTGCGCAAAACGCCAGCAAGGCGCCCTCCATCGGATCGCCCTCGACCTTCCAGGCTTGCTCATGCTGCCTCAGCGCGGCGTCGTTGCAGAGGCTGGCCGCTTGCCCGAGCTCGGCCAGTGCCGGGTGATTGGAGGTATCAATCAACTGATCCTCCAGGTTCATGTTTCCGGTTGGCTGATACCCCACACCGTCGACGCTGAAGGTCAGGTCACTGATGACAACCGACGCCACCATCATTTCGTTGCGGGTGAGGGTACCGGTCTTGTCCGTGCAGATGACGGATACCGAACCCAGTGTTTCGATGGCCGGCAGGCGCCGGACGATGGCATTGCGACGGGCCATCGCCCGCACCCCGACCGCGAGGGTAATCGTGAGTACGGCGGGCAACCCTTCGGGTATCGCGGCGACAGACATCCCCACCACGACCATGAAGATCTCGGTGAAGGGGTAATGCCTGACGAAGTGACCGTAGATGAGTAACAGACCCGCGACCGAGAGAATCAATATCGTCAGCCAGCGCGCGAAAACGTGCATTTGCTGCACCAGCGGCGTCGTCAGAGCCTCTACGCCTGACAGCAGTGTGCTGATGCGCCCGATTTCGGCTGATGTCGCGGTCGCAACCACGACCCCAGAGGCCTGCCCACAGGTGACCAGGGTGCCGCTGAATGCCATGCAGGCACGGTCACCCAGGGCCGCTTCACGTCGCACCGGTTCGGTATGCTTTTCAACGGGGGCGGATTCACCGGTCAGAATGGCTTCCTGGATCTGCAGCCTGTTTGTGCGCAGCAGGCGAAGATCAGCCGGTACTTTGTCGCCGGCCTCCAGCAAAACGATATCGCCTGGTACCAACTCCTCGCCTGCGACACTCAAGCGTTCGCCGCCACGAACCACCGCTGCGCGCGGTGCCAGCATCTGCCGGATGGCGTCCATGGCTTGTTCTGCCTTGCCTTCCTGGGCGTAGCCAATGATTGCATTGGCAAGCACCACCGCAAGAATGACCACCGTGTCCCACAGATGCTGCAACAGGGCAGTCATCGCTGCGCACGCCAGCAGCACATAAATAAGAATGTTGTGGAACTGCAACAGGAACCGCAGCCACGCGGGGCGTCGAGCTGATGCAGGCAGGCGATTGAAGCCCGTGCGCGCGAGTCGAGCTTGAACCTCGAGCTCGTTCAGCCCGACATGCTCGTCGACCTCTAATAGGCCCAGCACCCGTTCTGCGGACTGCGTGTGCCAAGCCAGCGGACCGGTGGGCATCGCGGATTGCTCCGGTCGCTTCATCAAGCTTCCCATGCGCACAGGCCCATTGTTGGCCGGTCATCGATGATGACCGTGGTTTCAGCCAATCTGTTGGGGGGCAATCACCCACAAGCTGCAGGGCATCTTGTACAACAGGCCCTCCACGGTGCTGCCAATCAGTTTGTCCAGGGTGCCGTAGCGCACGCGGCCCATGACGATGACATCGATATCGTGGGAGGCGGCGTAGCTGGCCAGCACCTTGGCCGGGTCGCCCATGATCATGCGCCGCTGTTCCGGGGCGATACCGTTGCGTTCGGCCAACGCATCGAAGGTTGCGCCTTGGGATTCGTAGAGCTGTCGGGCCAGGGCCGAGGAGAAGAACATCGAGCCATTGCCGAAACCATATTCGGCAGCGGTGATGGACGAAAGATCATAGGCGTAGATGACTTCCAGCGTTGCGTCGCAGCTGAGGGCCAATTTGTTGGCTTCGCTCAGGATCCGATCGTTCAGGCCTTCATAACGTCCGTCGTGATGGAAGGGGTCGACGGCGGCAAGAATTTTGCGCGGGCGAGCGTGGCTGACTTTGTTGACGAAGTGCAGCGGGACTTCGCACTCGTGCAGCAGATGCACGTCCAGCGGCGTGAACATCAGGCGCGAGAACCAGGATTCTGGGGACACCGTCTTGATCAGCGCATCCATTGGCTGCTCCTTGAGGTGAATCAGAATTTCCTGCAGTGGCCGCTCGACCCAAGTGACTTCTGTGGTGACTTCGATGCCAAGTTTGCGTAGTGGCCTGGCCTGTTCCTCCAGCCAGTGCCGATGGCGTTCAATGTAGCCCAGGCGCATCTCCTCCAAGGCCTGCTCATTGACCAGGCCGGCCGTGGCCAGGCCCTCAAGGTAGTCGAAAGCCACTATATGCAGCGCTGCGCCTTCGGCCTTGGCCAGGGCGGCCGCCCGATCGAAGGCCGGGTTGTGTTCCATCAGGGGCGAGACGACTAACATCAAGCGTGATTGCGTAGACATGACAAACCTCCCGGGCAAGGACCTGTTGGCACCGGGCGACGGTTCGCTCGGCGTGGTGTCTTAGCCTGATATTGATCGCCCCGCCCTGCGGTAACTTTGATTTGTATCAAACTCGTCCCACAAGGGTGGAGCAGCACCGATGTGTCGAGGCAACAGCGCAATGTTTGATCATGGTCAACCCGCCCGACGTCATAGCGGCGCAGGCTCGATTCTCACCCTGGAACCCAGGTACATCAGACAAAGGGATCATTCGTCATGACCAAGATGAAAGCCGCAGTTTTTGTGGAAAAGAATCGAATCGTGCTGGAGGAAAAACCCATCCCCGAGGTCGGGCCGCAGGATGCACTGGTGCGCGTGACCACCACGACCATCTGCGGCACCGATGTGCATATCTTGCGCGGTGAATACCCGGTCGCCAGGGGGCTGACGGTAGGTCATGAGCCTGTTGGCATCATCGAACGGCTGGGATCCCAGGTGCGCGGTTTCGTCGAAGGTCAGCGGGTGATCGCCGGCGCCATTACCCCCAGTGGTCAGAGCTACGCTTGTCTGTGTGGCTGCGGTTCCCAGGACGGCCCGGACACGCGCCATGGCTTTCGTGCCATCGGTGGCTGGAAGTTCGGCAACACCATCGATGGTTGCCAGGCGGAGTATGTGCTGGTCCCCGACGCGCAGGCTAACCTTTGCCCGATTCCAGACGGGCTCAGTGACGAGCAGGTACTGATGTGCCCCGACATCATGTCTACCGGGTTTTCCGGTGCCGAGCGCGCAGAAGTGAGCATCGGTGATACGGTCGCGGTGTTTGCCCTGGGCCCCATCGGCTTGTGTGCAGTGGCCGGTGCGCGGCTCAAGGGCGCGAGTATCATCATCGGTGTCGACGCGGTGGCCGAACGCATGAGTATGGCACGGCGATTGGGGGCCACTCATGTCGTCAATTTCAAGGACGGCGACGTGGTGGAACAGATCATGGCATTGACCGATGGGCGCGGAGTGGACGTTGCCATCGAAGCCCTGGGTACCCAGGGAACGTTCGAGTCGGCACTGCGAGTGCTGCGTCCCGGCGGGCGCTTGTCGAGTCTTGGGGTGTATTCCAGCGACCTGAAAATCCCCCTTGCTGCCTTCGCGGCGGGGCTGGGGGACTACAGCATCGTCACCACTCTTTGCCCTGGCGGAAAAGAGCGTATGCGCCGGTTGCTGGCGGTTGTAGCCAGCGGCTCGGTGGATCTGTCACCGTTGGTCACGCATCGCTTCAAGCTTGACGACATCGAAGCGGCGTATGACCTGTTCGCCCACCAGCGAGATGGTGTGATGAAAGTTGCCATCACGCCTTGAAGAGGGCCAGACCAGCAACAACAAGTTGTTCACTCTCGCCCTCATCCGGCGTCGGGAGGCAGGCCATGAATATTCGGATAGAAGAGCAACAACCAGGGCCACTTTGGGTGGTGCATCTGGACGCTTGGCAGGTGGGTTTCAGACGTCTGGGCGATGCTCAAGCATTTGTAAATACATTGCAGGCTCGAATCGACGCGCCACATGCCTGGCCCTCGGTTGACAACCCTTCGCGACCAGGGGTGACGGGTGCTGCACGCGTGACACCACACGAAATGCCTGATCACGTTTGCCAATAGAGTGATCATTATGACCGAGGCCCTGGCCTTTGCTAATGCTGCTGCGGCACTGGGCGTCGGCCTTCTGGTGGGGCTCGAGCGCGAGCGGCGCAAAGGCGAGGGCGACAGGCGTGATTTCGCCGGCCTGCGTACCTTTGCCGTCACCGCTTTGCTGGGTTATGTCACGTTCCGGGTCGGTGGCCCGTTATTGCTTGGGTTCATCGCGCTTGCGCTGGGAGCTGTGGTGACTGCGGCGTATTGGCGAAACCTCGACAAAGACCCCGGTATCACCAGCGAGGTGGCGTTGTTCGCGGTGTTGGCATTGGGCGCGCTCTGCGTGAGCGCGCCAGCGCTGGCGATAGCGATTGGTGTGGTGATGGCCGGGCTGCTCGCCAGCCGCCAGACGTTGCATCACTTTGCCCGCAGCCAATTGACCGCCGACGAGCTGCGCGACGGCCTGATACTGTTGATTGCCGTGCTGGTCGTGCTACCCCTGGCGCCGGATCGTTACCTCGGGCCTTACAATGCAATCAACCTGCGCACCATTTGCACCCTGACGGTCATGCTCATGGCCGTGGGCGCGCTGGGGCATGTCGCGGTGCGCACCCTCGGCACCCGCTACGGCTACCCCCTCGGCGCGATTGCCTCGGGGTTCGCCTCCGCCACGGTGACCATCGCATCCATGGGAAACATCGCCGCGAAACAGCCAACCCATCTCAAGGTGCTGAGTGCTGCCGCGGTGTTATCCAACCTGGCGACCCTGGCTCAAATGGCGCTGATCCTCAGTGCCGTGGAACCCGCCCTGTTGCGTTGGATGTGGGGGCCTTTGCTCTGCGGCACGCTGATGACATTGCTCTGCGGCGGTATGCTGATGCTCTCTCGTTCCAGGGGGCGGGCCGATGAACCGATCAAGGCGGGTGGGGCGTTCAGCCTGAAATTGGCATTGACGGTGACGCTCATGATGACCGGGATTACCGTCCTGTCGTCGGCGATGCTCGACTTGTTCGGGCAGACCGGGGTGGTCGTGACCGCGGTTTTCAGCGGGCTGGCCGACGCCCATGCCTCGACAGCCTCCATCGCTTCCCTGGCGAAGGCCGGGTTGTTGCCCTTCGACGGCATCGCGGTGCCGGTCTTGATGGCGCTGAGCAGCAACTCCTTGAGTAAATGCGCGGTGGCTTGGTTCAGTGGCGGGCGCGGTTTCGCCGCCTATGTAATTCCCGCTCAGGTGCTGGTGACGCTGGCAATGTGGGCTGGGCTTGCGGCCCAGCGATTCGCTTGAGTGATGGCAGTTTGATGAAGATCAAGTCCTGTGCTTGGCATGCGTCCATTCTGGAACCCTCAATCCTTTAAGTGGCAGCCGCCACGTGCCGAGGTGTTCCATGTCCCAGACTCAACGTTTGTTGTTATTGGCGCCTGACGCCATGATCCGTACGCCAGCCTTCGACCGCGCCACCGAACTGGCCCTGGCCCTGGATTTGCCCCTGCACATCGTTGCGATCGATTACCTGGACTTGCTTTCGGTGGCCGGTCTTTTCGCCCCGGAGCAGGTCAAGCAAGCGCGTGAGGGCTACCTGGAAACCCATCGGCATTGGCTGTGGCAACAGGCCGAGGTGGCGCGTCGACACGGAGCGGAGGTGACCTGCGAAGTGGTTTGGGGCAAGGATCCCTATCAAGCTTTGCAGCAATATGTCAAAGAGATGCCATTGGCGCTGATCATCAAGGACGCCCAGCCGGAACCGGCGATGAAACGGATCTTTTTCACGCCGCTGGACTGGCGCTTGCTGCGTGACTGTCCGGTGCCGGTGCACCTGGTCACGGACGCCCGCCACCCCCGGCCCCGGCGGATCCTGGCGATTGTCGATGTGCTGCGCAGTGAAGACCAGGACCTGGTGTTCAACGACCAGATCGTCGACGCCGCCGTGAAACTGGCTGAACAGTGCAACGCCCAGGTCGAGTTGCTACACGCTTTCGACTGGACGGCGGTATACGCCTCGGACATGGGCATCGGCGCGCTGCCCCTGGCCACCGGGCTCTACGAAGCGTTGGGCAAGGCGCAGCACGAGGTATTCGAGTCCCTGGCCGAGCGCCATGGGGTCGAGCCGCAGCAGCGTCATTTCATTGAAGGCACGCCATTGAACGGCATCTGCACGTTCGCCGCTGATCATCAGATCGATGTGATCGTCATGGGCACCACTGAGCATCGTGGCCTGGATCGGCGTTTGGGCACCACCGCCGAACTCATCTTGCAACGGGCACCCTGCAGCGTGTTGGCGATCAAGCCGCAGGAGTAGGGGGCGGCAACTTCGCGCGGGGCCTCGATGTGCGGCCCCGCGCCAGTGTTGTGGCTAGAGATAGAGACGGTGGATGACCTGCCGGGTGTCCTCGGGGTCGGAACGGGTTTCAAACCCCAGGCTATGGGCCAGGTCACGCATGGGGGCATTGCTGGCGGCGTCGATGGAGTACATCTGGCGATAGCCGTTTTTCCGCGCGGTATCAATCAAATGCTCCATCAACAATGTCCCCAGCCCCAGGTTCTGCCAGGGATCGGCGACGGTCACGGCGCACTCGCATTCGTGTTCGCCGGTCGCGCAATAGCGGCTGACACCGATCTCGATCAACTGGCCGTTGTCATGGACCAGGGCAATGTAGGCCATGCGCGTCTTGCAATCGATATCCATCAACTGGTCGAGCATGGCGGTGCCTGGCTCATTGATTTGCGCCAGGAAACGCATGTGCCGGGACTCCGGCGACAGGCGCTTGATGAAGTCATATTCGCGCTGGCGGTCTTCATCGCGCAGCGGCCTGATCAACACATGGCGGCCGTCCTTGAGTGCCTGGATCCAGTGCTTGCCGCTGATGCTGGCATACAGGGCAGCGGCGCGATCGTTGTGGTCTTTGACAGTGAGCATGATGTGATCCTCCTTCGGATTCGAAGCTGCGTTGCAGCAAGAAAGGCTACGCATTCGGTACTGTTCTACGCCCACAGCGGCGATGGATTCTGATCTGGATCAGTCCTCGTGTGCCCAGCTGTCGATTGCCCCGTAGTTGATTCAGATCAAACCGCTTGGGGCGTTGATGGGCGCACGCTGCAAGTCGCGCCGCAACGCGCCGGCGCGAGCTTTCCGGTCCGAGGTGAACAACCCGATGGAGGTGTGTGATGGGGCAATACCAGCGCCTGCTCTTGATCGTCGAACCCGATCTGCATCCTTGCGCGGCGATGCGACGGGCCTGTGCCCTGGCCAGGGCCAGTGGCGCCGAGCTGCATTTATGCGCCTTCGTTCAGCCGCCACCGCGCACCCACTTGTGGGGTGAAAAAATCGACCAGGCGACGATCCAGCGCTATTTGCACCGTTACCGTCGCTGGATGGTGGAGGAGTCCGCACTGCTCAGGGAGGAAGGGTTGGCGGTGACGACACACGTGGTGTGGACCATTCATCCGCTGCTGGACATTCTGCGCTACGTCGAACAGTTCCAGCCCGACCTGTTGATCAAGGACGTCACCCTCGAACCTTTGCTCAAGCGCGTTTTCGCCACGCCGCTGGATTGTCATCTGTTGCGCGACTGCCCGGTTCCCGTGCATTTGGTCAACCAGGCGGTGCACGGTTTGCCGCGCCGGGTGGTGGCTGCGGTGGATCCCTCGGATCCCGAGGCCAATGCCTTGAACGAGCGCATCGTCCAGACGGCCGCTGCCTTGGCCCGGCAATGCGATGCTTCGTTGCACCTACTGTATGCCTGCGACCTGTCGCCGGCCTTCAACGGCGAAGCCTCATTACTGGCCGGGGCCTGGGATGAGGACTTTGCCGACGCCTTGCGCGAATCGTTGCATGCGGCGTTCATCAACCTCGCCGAACATTGTGAGGTGCCGGCCGAGCGCCGGCACTTCGTCATCGGCCTGCCCGTGCCGGTGATTCATGAATTCCTCGAGGAGTTCGAGGTGGACGTGGTGGTGATGGGCACCGTGCACCGTGCCGGTCTAGAGCGTTTGATCGGCAGTACGACGGAGCGGGCCCTGTATTCGGTGCCGGGCAGTCTGCTGGCGGTCAAGGGATGAGCACGATGGCCCCGTTGACCTGGCCGCTCCTCAGGCGGTCCAGGGCTTGGTTGGCTTGCTCCAGTGGGTAGCAGGTCACGTTGCAATGCACGGGCGTGCGCTGGATCTGCTCGAAAAACGCCACGCCGTCCGCGCGAGTCAGGTTGGCCACTGAGCGCACGCTGCGCTCCTGCCATAACAGGCGATAGGGGAAGGCTGGGATGTCGCTCATGTGAATGCCGGCACACACCACGCAGCCGCCTTTGGCGGTGGCTTGCAAGGCCAGCGGCACCAGGGCGCCGACGGGGGCGAATATCAGGCTGGCGTCCAGCAAGTGTGGAGGTGCCTGATCCGATGGCCCGGCCCAGGTCGCGCCCAGCGAACGGGCATAGTCCTGGCCGCTGTCATCACCGGGGCGAGTGAAGGCATAGACCTGCTGACCCCGGCCCACAGCGACCTGGATCGCCAGGTGTGCAGCGGCGCCGAAACCATAAAGACCGAGGTGAGGGGCGTTTTGCGCCATCTGCAAGGCCCGGAAACCGATCAACCCGGCACACAGCAAGGGCGCCGCTTCGGCGGCCTCCAGCGTGTCAGGAAGAGGAAAGCAGAACCGCGCATCGGCGACGGTGTAATCGGCATAACCACCGTCCAACTGGCAACCGGTGAACAGCGCCTGGTCGCACAGGTTCTCTCGGCCCGAGCGGCAGAACTCACATACACCGCACGTCCACCCCAGCCAGGGCACGCCTACGCGCTGGCCTATCCAGTCCGAGGCCACCTGTGGGCCAACGGCGATCACTTCACCGACAATCTCGTGGCCCGGCACCCGCGGCAACCGGGCCTGGGGCAGTTCACCGTCAAACAGATGCAAGTCGGTGCGGCACACACCGCAGGCTTGCACCTTGATCAGCATTTGCCCGGCGGCCGGCGTCGGTCGCGCACGTTGTTCCAGTTGCAAGGGTTGCCCGGGCGTGTGCAGGACCATGGCGCGCATGAGCATTCTCCTGTGTGAGCGGGCGCTCGCCCTGCTGGCGAGCGGCGCCAGACCATCGAGCAAGCACCTTGTATGACCTTAGCTCCCCTGGTTCTGATGTAAATCAAGTCGCGCTCATTGCCGCGCTCCAGAATCAGGCATGGCAAGCCGTTCGAGAACGGCAAAGGCGATCAGCCGACGAAGTGGAATCCGGCCGGGTTTTTGTGCTCCACCTGCCAACCCTGTTTCTTGCGGAGGACGTGATGAGCGATTTTCTCAGCCCCGACCAACTGGAAGGCATTGACGCCTACTGGCGTGCGTCCAATTACCTGGCCGTGGGGCAGATCTACCTCAAGGACAACCCCTTGCTGCGCAAACCGCTGCAACAGGGGCACGTCAAACCTCGCTTGCTCGGCCACTGGGGCACGACGCCGGGGTTGAATCTGATTTACGTGCACCTCAATCACCTGATCAAAACCCATGACCTGAACATGATCCTGGTTACCGGCCCCGGTCATGGTGCCCCGGCCATCGTCGCCCAGAGTTACCTGGAGGGCAGCTTCACCCAGTGTTATCCCGCGGTGGAGCAGAACGAAAACGGGATGCTGCGCCTGTTCCGGCAATTTTCCTGGCCTTATGGGTTGTCCAGCCATGTCTCGGCGCAGATTCCCGGCTCTATCCATGAAGGCGGGGAGTTGGGGTATTCCCTGGCCCATGCCTATGGGGCGGCATTCGATAACCCGGACCTGATCGTAGCCTGCGTCATCGGCGACGGTGAGGCCGAAACCGGTACGTTGGCGGCGAGCTGGCATTCCAACAAGTTCCTCAACCCCCGGCGCGATGGCGCCGTATTGCCCATCCTGCATCTCAACGGTTTCAAGATCGCCAACCCCACGCTGCTTTCGCGCATCAGCGAAGACGAGCTGTCGGCCCTGATGTATGGCTACGGCTACGATCCTTATTTTGTCGAAGGCGATGATCCACAAGCAGTGCACCAGCAGTTGGCCAGGACCCTGGACGGCATGTTGCTCAAGATTCGGGAAATCCAGCGCATGGCCCGCGCGGACTCGTCAGGGCGTACGCCGGAGCGTCAGCTCTGGCCGATGCTGGTATTGCGCACGCCCAAGGGCTGGACCGGTCCGAAATTTGTCGATAGCCAGCCGGTCGAAGGCACCTGGCGCGCCCACCAGGTGCCGCTGAGCCACTTCGAGCTGCCCATGCATTTGACGCAACTGGAACAGTGGCTGCAGAGTTACCGGCCGCAGGAACTGTTCGACGACAACGGTGCGTTGCTGCCGGACATTGCCGCGTTGGCGCCGACCGGTCATCGACGTTTGGGCGCCAACCCCCACGCTAATGGCGGCCTGCTCCTCAAACCCCTGGAGTTGCCTCGGTTTACCGACTACGCCGTGCAATTCTGCGCGCCCGGCAGCATGCAGGCAGAGGCCACCCGGGTGCTGGGCGGTTTTGTCCGTGATGTGATGAAGCACAACCTGTTGGCAGGCAACTTTCGCTTGTTCGGCCCCGACGAAACCGCCTCCAATCGTCTTGATGCGGTGTACGAGGTCAGTGGAAAAGCCTGGATGGCGGCGCTGGAGGCGGGCGATACGAACCTGGCGTGCGAAGGCCGGGTGATGGAAATCCTCAGTGAACAGGTGTGTGAAGGCTGGCTGGAAGGGTATTTGCTCAGCGGCCGGCATGGGCTGTTTTCCTGCTACGAGGCGTTCATCCATATCGTCGACTCGATGTTCAACCAGCACGCCAAATGGCTCAAAACCGCCGCCCAGATCCCATGGCGCGCGCCGGTCGCTTCGCTCAATTACCTGCTCACGTCCCATGTCTGGCGTCAGGACCACAACGGTTTTTCCCATCAGGACCCGGGGTTCATCGACCTGGTGGCGAACAGGAGCGCCGACGTGGTGCGCATCTACCTGCCAGCAGACGCCAATTGCCTGTTGTCCGTTACCGATCACTGCCTCAAGAGTCGCAATTACATCAATGTCATCGTGGCCGGCAAGCAGCCAGAATGGCAGTGGCTGGACATCGATTCGGCCATTCGGCACTGCTCGATCGGGATCGGTCGCTGGGCCTTTGCCTGCCACAACGACGAAGACCCGGACGTGGTGATGGCCTGTGCCGGTGACGTGCCGACCTTGGAAACCCTGGCCGCTGTCACGCTGCTGCGTGAATACGTGCCCGACCTGCGCGTGCGGGTGGTGAATGTCGTGGACCTGATGGCCCTGCAACCACCGCAACAGCATGCCCACGGGTTACCGGACGCCGAGTTCGATGGGTTGTTTACCGTGGACAAGCCGGTGATTTTCGCCTTCCACGGCTATCCGTCGCTGATCCATCGACTGGTCTACAAACGGCACAACCACGATAACTTCCATGTCCGCGGTTTCATGGAGGAGGGCGCCACCACTACACCGTTCGACATGGCGGTCATCAACCACCTGGACCGCTATCAACTGGCGCTCGATGTCATCCAGCGCGTGCCACGTTTGCAGCCGCTGGTGGACCGCGCTCGGGATCGCTACTGGGCAACCATGGAAAAGCATCAGCTGTACCTCATCGAGCATGGGCAGGACATGCCCGAAGTCTTGAACTGGTGCTGGACGCCGCCGCAATGACCGTCAACACGCCTCATGGCATCGACACCGCACCGTGGTGATCGAGCCTGATTTTGGAGACCCATCATGAGCCAGTACCAACGTCTGCTGCTGATCCTCAATCCGGCACAACGCCATTCGCCCGCCCTTCATCACGGCGCGGCCCTGGCGGCGGCCAGCGGGGCACACTTGCATATCACTGCGTTGATCCCCTCACTGGAGATCCTGTCGCTGCTAGAAGAGGAGCCGCGCGAAGAGGCGCGGCAGAACTATCTGCAGGACCACCGCCATTGGTTGGAGGATGAGGCGGACAAGATGCGTCGCCGTGGTCTGCGGGTCACCACTGAGGTGGAATGGGCCCATACGATGGGCAAGCAGATTCTGCAACACGTCACGCAGATCCGGCCCGACTTGCTGATCAAACAGGTGCAGCACGAGCCTTTGCTCAAACGAGCTTTCTTCACCCCGCTGGATTGGCAACTACTGCGTAACTGCCCGGTGCCGATGTACCTGGTGGGCGCCACCGGTCATGCGCTGCCGCGTAAGGTGGTCGCGGCGGTGGACCCTTCCAGTGCATTTGCCCAGAACAGCGGGCTCAATGACCGCATCATTCGCGAGGCAATGGGGCTGGCCCTGCAGTGCGATGCCGAGCTGCATCTGGTTCACGCCTATGAGGTGTCGTCAGTCTATCTGGGGGATGTGGGTGGTGGCGGCCTGACGCTGTCGCAGCTCAGCAAGGAGCTGCGCAGGAGCCTGGAAAAAACCTTCCTGGAATTGGCGAGCCTGTTCGGTGTGCCGGCTGAGCGCCGGCATTTTCTATTGGGGCATCCGGTTTCGGCCCTGAGTGAATTTGCCTTGGAGCATGAGGTGGACGTTATCGTCATGGGTCGATTCCAGCACAATGATCTGCATGGATTGCTGGGCAGCACGACCGAGCACATTCTGTACCAGGTGTCATGCAGTGTTCTGGCGGTGTGATCCGCTGGGTAGTTGATAAAGATCAACGGTAGCCGGGGCAAACAGTGTGACCAATAGGCTTCCTATCGATTGTTCAGGAGCACCGTCATGCGCATGACCTTTCTCGGGGCCGCCGGCACGGTCACCGGCAGCAAATACCTGCTGGAGCACGACGAACAGCGCATCCTGGTCGATTGCGGTCTGTTCCAGGGCTACAAGCAATTGCGCTTGCACAACTGGGACCCGTTCGACCTGCCAATGCGTGAGCTGGACGCGATCGTATTGACCCATGCGCACCTGGACCACAGCGGCTACCTGCCGGTGCTGGTGCGCAATGGTTATCGCGGTCCGATCTATGCCTCGCCGGCGACCTGTGAACTGGTGAAAATCCTCCTGCGCGACAGTGCCCGCCTGCAGGAAGAAGAGGCCGAGTACGCTAACCGCAAGGGATTCTCCAAACACGACCCGGCGTTGCCGCTGTACACCCTCGAGAATGCCGAGCGAGCGCTGAAATTACTGCGGCCGATCGCGTTCGAACATCCGGTGGAAATTGCCCGAGGGGTGACGATATTGCTGCGCCGCGCCGGGCATATCCTCGGTGCCGCCACGGTGCAGGTACAGGCCGGTGGCCTGACGCTGGTGTGCTCCGGCGACCTGGGGCGGCCCGAGGACCCGGTGATGTTTGCCCCGCAGACCATCGGGCAGGCAGATTATCTGCTGGTGGAATCCACCTACGGTGACCGTCGGCACCCGCGTGAGTCGCCGGAAGATCAACTGGCCGATGTCATTACCCGCACGGCATTGCGTCGCGGTATCACCCTGGTGCCTTCTTTCACGGTCGGGCGCGCACAGCTGCTGATGTATCACCTGTATCGCCTGAAACAGCGCCACGCCATCCCCGATATCCCGATTTACCTCAACAGCCCCATGGCCATCGATGTCACCCGGTTGTATCAGCGCTTTGGCGCTGAGCATCGGCTGTCCAGGGAAGAGTGCGAAGGCATGTGTCACATCGCCCATCCGGTTCGCTCGGCCAAGGACTCCATGGCCTTGGACCTGCAACGCACCCCGGCGGTGATCATTGCCGCCAGTGGCATGGCTACCGGTGGGCGGGTGCTGCACCACCTCAAGAGCCTGGCGCCCAACCCTATCAACACCTTGTTGATGCCGGGGTTCCAGGCGGGTGGTACGCGGGGCGCCAGGATTGTGGCGGGTGAGCCCTCGGTGCGTATCCATGGCAAGGACGTGCCGATCAATGCCGAGGTAGTGCCGATGCAGACGTTGTCCGCTCATGCCGATGCCGACGAAATCATGCAATGGCTGCGCGGCTTCAAGACTCCGCCACGGCATACCTATGTCGTTCATGGGGAACCCAACGCCTCCGATGTCCTGCGCCATCGCATTCACGACGAACTGGGGTGGTCGGTGTCCGTGCCCGAATACCGCGATAGCGTGGAACTCTGACCCACCGCCATCGCGAGCAAGCTCGCTGCCACTGGGGATTTGTGGTGGTCGCAGGATTTATCTTCACCGCCGTCCAATGTGGGAGCTTGCTCGCGAAGAGGCCGGTAGCGGCAACCACGTAGTCAGCCTGAAATAAGCCCAGCCCAAAAAAAGCCCCTCGTCGTTGGCCGGCGAGGGGCAGGGGTGTCCAGCGTTTCAGTCAGCCTTGATCGGCACGACTTTTTCCGCTTTCAGTGCTTCTGGTTTTTTAGGCAGCGTCAGTGTCAGCACGCCTTTGCTGTACTGGGCTTCGATCTTGTCGCTATCGATCCCTTTTGGCAGGTTGAACACCCTTTCGAAGGAGCCGTAATGGCGCTCGGACAGGTGATAACCCTTTTTATTTTCTTCCTTGGTTTCTTTTTTCTCCCCCTTGATGATCAGGTTGCCATTGGCCAGGCGGATTTCGATGTCCTTTTGATCCATGCCAGGCAGTTCGGCAGTGATTTCAAAGCTCTTCTCCTTTTCGCTGATGTCCACGGCCGGCAGGCTGGCGGCGAACTCGCGGCGCCAGAAAGGCTCGACATCGAACAACCCGCGACTGAAGGGCGAAAGCCCGGTCCCGCGGTTGAAATCATCGAACAGGTGGTCGACCTGCTGACGGAGTTTTTCCAGCGGATGCCAGAGGTCAGCCTTGGCGGGATGCTGAGCATTGTCTTGGGTGTTGACCGGCATTTTCTTCACTGAATTGGACATTTTGATTTTCCTCTTTGGTGATGCCCGGACGGCCCTTGGCGCCATTGCCAATGGCCGCTCCCGGACGGGTCAATGCACGCTTGCAAGCTTTTACAGCGAGAGCTGGCCGGACCAGAGCATCCAACCGGCGAAGATCGCCGCCACCCAGATCACCAGCAGCAGGGCCCAGCCGAAACCGTTCAGGGCGTGGCCCGTCCTGGCCCGTTGAGCACTCAGGTAGATCAACGAACCAGGGGCGTAGAGCAGGGCACTGAGCAGCATGTACCGGGGACCAGCGGCGTACAGCAGCCAGACGCAATAGGCAGTGGCGATCAGAGCGATGGCCATGTCGCGCAGCTGCAGGCCGCGATGGCCGGCGTAAGTCTGGCCTTGCCAGGTCATTTTCAGCGCATACAGGCCGCTGAACAGGTACGGCAGCAGGATCATCGAAGTGGCGAGCGAAATGAGGGCCAGGTAGCTGGCACTCGAATACAACGTCAACAACAGGAACAACTGGATGCAGCCATTGGTGATCCACAGCGCGTTGGCGGGCGCACCCTGCTGGTTTTCCGAGGCCAGCAAACGCGGCATGACCTTTTCCTTGGCCGGGGTGAACACCGATTCAGCGGCCAGCAGGGTCCAAGCCAGCAACGCGCCGCCCACCGACACAATCAGGCCAATGCTGATCAGCACCGCCCCCCAGGGGCCGGCCACCGATTCCAGTACTCCCGCCATGGACGGGTTCTTCAGGGCGGCCAGTTCGGGTTGTCTGAGGATACCCAGCGACAACAGGGAAACGGCAATCAGCAGCAGCAACGTCAAGACAAAGCCGATCACGGTGGCCCGGCCCACGTCCGCCCGTTCGGCGGCACGGGCGGAAAACACATTGGCGCCTTCAATGCCGATAAACACCCAGACCGTCACCAGCATGGTGCTCTTGACCTGATCCAGCGTACTGCCCAGAGCTGGCGTACCCCAAAAGTCCACCAGGAAGGTGTCCTTGGAGAAACCGGCGATCACCAGCCCAACGAACAACAGCAGCGGCACCACCTTGGCTATGGTGGTCAGGGCGTTCGCCTTGGCGGCGGTGCGCATGCCGCGCAGGATCATCCAGTGCAACGTCCAAAGCACCACAGACGCGCCGGCAATGGCCGCTTTGTTGTTGCCTTCGCCGAACAGCGGGAAAAAGTAACTGAGCGCGGCGAACAGAATCACCAGGTAACTGACGTTGCCGATCCAGGCGCTGATCCAGTAGCCCCAGGCCGAATTGAAACCGAGGAATTCGCCGCCCAGCGCCCGGGCGTAAGCGAACACGCCGTTATCGAGCTCAGGCTGACGATTGGAGAGCATCTGATAGACCAGGGCCAGTGACAGCATGCCCGCGCCGGTGATCAGCCAACCGATCAGGATCGCCCCGGCGCCCGCGCTGGCGGCCATGTTCTGCGGCAGGCTGAAAATGCCGCTGCCGATCATCGAGCCGACCACCAGGGCGATCAGCAAGCTTAACGACAAACGTTTGGGTTCGACCTTTCGCAAACTGCCAGCTAAAGGATGAGGTGTGACGGTCGGGATGACCGGTTCCGTGCCTTGCAGGTGCGTTGCCATGATAGAGCCTCCACGAGACGAAAGGTCCGAGACCGTCGCCCATGCGAAGGTCCGAACGCTGGTATTAATCTCGGCGCAAAGGCATCAGGAGGCATTGATTTAGATCAGAGGTCATGCAGGGTGTACAGCGGTGAACTTCAGAGTTCGGCGTGACGATGGCAACCGGCAACCTTTTGCTTGAGGCCGGGCAAGTCCAGGATCGTGACGTTGCGTCCATGCATGTCCACCAGTTCTTCTTGGCGCAGGTGGGCGATGCCACGACAAATGGTTTCCAGGCGCAGGCCCAGGTAGGAGCCGATGGCTTCGCGGCTCATGCGCAGTACAAACTCCCTGGAGGAATAGCCGCGCATGTTCAGCCGTTGTGACAGGTTCAAGAGAAACGCCGCCAGGCGTTCATCGGCGTTCATGTTGCCGAGCAGCAACAACATGCTGTGGTCGCGCACGATCTCCTGGCTCAACAGTTTATTAAGGTTGTGCTGCAGCGATGGCAGGTCGTGGGCAAGTTTTTCCAGGTTGTTGAAAGGGATCGGGCAAACCTCGCTGTCTTCCAGGGCTATCGCATTACAGGCGTAATGATCGGTGCTGATAGCGTCCAGGCCGAGCATTTCGCCAGGCATCTGGAACCCGGTGACCTGTTCGCGACCGTCCACCGACAGGACGCTGGTCTTGAAGAAGCCTAGCCGCACTGCATACAACGAGCGCAGCGGATCGCCGGTGCGGTACAGTGCCGCGCCCTTCTTGACCTTCACCCGCTGGGCGATCAGGGTATCCAGGCGCTCGACTTCACCGCCCGTCAGGCCTATGGGCAGGCACAGCTCAAGCACGCTGCAATTGGAACAGGCGGTTTTGAGCGCGTGTACGCGCAGAAGTCTAGGTTCGCTCTCGGCCATTGGGAAAACTCCTTTGACGAAGCAATCATAGAAGACCAATCCCACCGCGCCTGTTTTTTGTCATCAAAAGGCATACCGGCTGTCGATTGGCGCTCAGTTCGCAGGCAATCGGCACCGCGCAGCAGCAAACTCGTCACACTAGCGTTTCCAGCTGCACGGGGCGTATTCAACGGCCATTCTGCGGATGTGTTCGTGACGAAATGACGGGCATCGTGACCTGGGAAGGCTTTCCAATGACTCAGAGATGATGGCGGCGATCCATGCGGTGCCGGTGGCTGCGCTTGAAACGGTGGAGGCGCTGTGCAGCGAGTGGATCAGGCGATTTGCCCGCTTATGCCTGGTTTCAATGGTTATGGGTATGAGGATTTTTCCTCAGGCCGGATGAAGTGGTTGTCGAGTTGTTGCAGCGAGCCTGGCAGCGAGAGACCGCGCAGGACCGCCTTCCCAGTAGCTCGCCAGCCCCATAAAAGAGGGCTGTCAAAGAAGTCGCAGCGCCGCCACCGGACGCTTGGTCGGTAAGAGCGGGGCAAACTCTTCAGGGGTCAGTGTCTCTCTTTCCAATAGCAGACGAGCTCCGCTGTCCAGATCGGCCCGGCGACTTTCGAGCAAGGTCTTGGCGCGTTGATAGGCTTCATCGAGCAACGCACGGATGCCCAGGTCGATTTCCCTGGCTGTTTGCTCCGAATAATCTTTTTCGCCGATGTCTTGCAGGCGTTCGCCCAGGTAGGTCGCGCTTTTGCGCTCCAGCACGGCCTGGCCCAGCTCAGGGCTCATGCCAAACCGGGTGATCAACTGGCGGGCGATATCCGTCGCGTGGGCCAAGTCGTCGGCGGCCCCGGTGGAAATCTGGCCATAGACCAGGGATTCTGCGGCCCGCCCGGCCATCAGCACGACCATGCGGTCCTTGAGCATCTGGCAACTGATGAGGAAATGATCTTCGGTCGGACGCTGCAAGGTATAGCCCAGCGAGCCGATGGCGCGCGGCACAATCGAAACCTTGTGGACCGGGTCCATGGCCGGGAGGTTGCTGGCGGCCAGGGCATGGCCCATTTCGTGATAGGCCACCACTTGGCGTTCATCGGGGTGCAGCAGGCTGCTCTTGCGTTCAACCCCGGCAATGATGCGCTCCACGGCCGCCGTGAAATCGTCGAGGCTGACCGCTTCGGCACCGCGACGGGTGGCTACGATGGCGGCTTCGTTGACCAGGTTGGCCAGGTCGGCACCCGTAAAACCGGTGGTGATGTCAGCGATACGCTCACTGTCGAGGTCCGGCCCAGTGAGGATTTTCTGAAGATGGACCTTGAGGATCGCCTGGCGACCCTTACGGTCCGGGCGGTCGATCAGAATCTGCCGGTCGATCCGTCCGGCTCGCAGCAACGCCGGGTCCAGCACCTCAGGCCGGTTGGTCGCGGCGAGCAGCACAACCCCTTCACGCGGGTCGAAGCCATCGAGCTCTGAGAGCAATTGGTTGAGGGTTTGTTCTTTCTCGTCATTGCCACCGAAAGCGCCGACACCACGCATTTTGCCCAGCGCGTCGAGTTCATCGATAAAAATGATACAGGGCGCTGCCTGCCGGGCCTGTTCGAACAAATCATGCACGCGAGCCGCTCCGACGCCGACGAACATCTCGACGAATTCAGAGCCCGATATCGAGAAGAAGGGCACGCCGGCTTCTCCGGCGATGGCTTTGGCGACCAGGGTCTTGCCGGTGCCGGGAGGGCCGACCAGTAACGTCCCCTTGGGGATGTGCGCGCCCAGGCGGGCATATTTCGCCTTGTCCTTGAGGAAGGAGACAATTTCCACCAGCTCGGTCTTGGCTTCGTCGATACCGGCGACATCGGCGAAGGTCACCCCGGTATCGCGCTCGACGAACACCTTCGCTCGGGACTTGCCTATGTTCATGAGCCCGCCCAGGCCCTGTTTCTCCGCCAGCCCGCGAAACAGGAAATGCCAGATCACCATGATCAGCATGAAGGGCAGCAACCAGCCCAACAATCCGTTTAAAAAGGTGTTTTCGTTGATGCCTGTAAAGCCGACCCCTGAATGGGCGAGGTCCGTCGCCAGCGCCGGATCGACCCGTACGGTGGAGAATAGCGTGTGACCCTCAATCGGTTCCTGCAATTTGCCGCTGATGTTTTCTTTCTCGACGCGTAGATCACTGACCTTCTGATTGTTCAACAGCTGCAGAAACTGGCTGTATGGAATGATTTGCACACTGGGGCGTTCAAAAAACAAAAATTGCACGAGGCTGAGCACGATGAGCGCAATGAAGAAGTAGGACAGGTTCCACTGGTGGGTTTTTTTCATGGCCTCGACTCAATAAAAGGCCTTGGATGAACAGGCCGTGCATGAATGACCGGGGAGGTTGCAGGCTCCCCGTGCCGCAACTCAGACCAGCAGCAAATGATCGTCCACTTCCCTGACACCGGGTACCGACCAAGCCGCTCGTTCCGCTATCCGCCGCTGGCGCCATAGGTGAACCTTGCCTTCAAGCCTCACCACGTCACCGTCGACTTTGACGTGAATACCCTGGGCATCCACCTCGGCGCTGCGCTTAAGGGCTTCTTCGATACGGCGCTGGATATTGCCGGCGTCCACTCGAGGTCGCAGGGTAAGTCGGTTATTTACCCCGACCACGCCAGATAACTTGAACACGGCCCGCTCCACGGTTTCCTTCTGGTACTGCCAATCGACTTCACCCTCCAGGTTGACCCAACCGTTCTGCACGATGACTTTTATGTCGCCTTCGGGCACGTCCGAGCTCCAGTTGATGATCTTCAAGGCGCGAGCGGCAATGGTGTCGTCCGCCGTGCCAGCGCCTTTATCCAGCCGAACCTTGATTTCTTCAGCCACGGCGCGCACGCCTTTGATGCTTTTGACTGCGCGTTCGGCGTTGATCTTCTGAGCGTAAGTGCTGACATGACCGGAGAGGGTGACCACGCCGTTGTCCACGGCCACCCCGATATTTGCAGCGTTGATGTCAGGTTGGAACTCGAGTTCTTCCAGAATGGTCTTGCGCAGCGTCAAGTCGTCCATCACGGCGTCCTCCAGGTAATCAGGAAAAGGCGGGGCGCACGCGCCCGGTTTGCTTTTTCTACGCCTGAGGGCTGCAAAGACATTGAGCTAAGTCAACAAGGTTCGAGTGAGCCGCGGTGTGGGTCGTCGGACGAACCATGCAATTGACAAATATCAGCGTGGGCAGGGGGGGTTGTCAGATACTCGGGCCCGTTGTTGGACGTTTTTCCTGTCGCGTTTAACCGAGGAAATAGCGATGACCATGAATAGATATTTGCCGGTCGTATCGATGAGTATTTTCCTGGCGACCACTGCCGGGTGCAGTCATAGGAATACCGAGGAAATGGATGCCCGATTGGAGTCGGCGCAAAATACCGCCGCTGCGGCAGGGCTCAGGGCGGATGAGGCCTACAGGAAGGCTGAACAGGCTGAGATCATTGCCGAGCAGACCCAACGTACCGCCGAAGAGGCCAGCATACGCGCCACTCGGATGTCCGATAGGACCATGCGCAAGTAATCAGTGGATGTACGCGGAGCGGGGCGCGGCGATCTTCGGTTTCCTGGCACTTCAGAAACCCGGGTCAATGCCGATCCAATGGGAATGGCTACACTTCTGTGCAACTGCAAAGTCGCGCCATTCCCGCCACGGAAGACTGATCATGATGAAAGGCTCTGCGTTCCAATCGCTCGGTTGCGCCGAGTGCCGTAACCATGAGGCACTGGGGTTTGATTTCACCATGGCCTTTCAGCCGATCTTCAACGTCCGGACACGTACGGCGTTTGCCTATGAGGCGTTGGTCAGGGGCATCAATGGCGAGTCGGCAGGCTACATTCTGGGGCTGGTGAACGATGATAACCGTTACCGGTTCGATCAGGCATGCCGCGTGAAGGCCATCGAAGAAGCGGCAAGATTGGGCATTCTGGACATCCCCAATTGCTTGCTGAGCATTAACTTTCTGCCCAACGCGGTGTACCGGCCCGAGACCTGTATCCGGGCCACCCTGGAAGCCGCGCGCCTGACAAATTTCCCGCCGGACAGGATCATGTTCGAAGTCACCGAAGGCGAAAGGGTGGACGACCCGGATCATCTCAAAGCCATTTTCGTAGAGTACGAGCGTCAAGGCTTCACCACCGCCATTGACGATTTCGGTTCTGGCTATTCGGGCCTTAACCTGCTGGCCATGTTCCAGCCCCAGGTGCTGAAGATTGATATGGCCCTGACTCGCACTATCGATCAAGACCCCGTCAAACAGGCGATCGTTGAAGGCATCATCCTGGTCGCCAGGCGCCTGGGGATTCTGGTCATCGCCGAAGGTGTCGAGACCCATGCAGAAAGCTCGACGCTATCAGGCATGGGCGTTGAACTGATGCAGGGGTATCTGTATGCGCGGCCTGAGGTCGGACGGCTTTCGGCTGGCAGCTTCGATTAGTCATTTGTTTGCGCGGTCGGACGGCTTTCGCGCGGGATTAAAGCGGCGATCCGCCCTGGTGGCGCGCCGACAGATCGCTCTATGACAACAGATCAATCCGCTACCGGATCATGGCAGCAGACACACAGCTTGTTGCCGTCGAGGTCCCGAAAGTAGGCGCCGTAATAGTCGGGGTGGTAGTGAGGTCTCAAGCCCGGCGCTCCCTCACACGTTCCGCCCAGTGCCAGGGCCGTTGCATGGCTGCTCCTGACGATCTCTCTGCTCGGGGCGAGTAGCGCCACCATCTGACCGTTACCGGGCGCGTTTGCCTTACCGTCGAAGGGCTTTCCAATCACGAAAATCGGCCGGGGAGAAGTTTCTGAAACCCAGCCAGCCCAGCCTTTGGCGGCGTCGCAAAATTTCAATTTGAGACCCAGTCCGGTCATTATCTCTGCGTAGAAATCCAAGGCACGGTCAAAATCAGCGATACCTAAACAGACATGAGAGATCATGATGATTCACCATTTTGCCTATGAGAGCGAAGGAGTTTGGCGCGAAACGATTGACGGTGAAAGGGCTTGCTTCAGCGTTTCAGTCAAGGCATGGCCCGACGGCCGAGGCTTTTCTATCGGGGGCAGTGGCGGTCAGGATGATACGAACAGCCATTACTACCCCCACAAGCACGCCAGCAAGACCCAACGCTTCTAAAAGTGTTGGCAACCGCTGATGAAACACCAAGCCCAGTAGCGTGGCGAATAGTGATTCCAGGGATATCAACTGCCCGGAAAGCACCATGGGGAGGCGCCGGGAGGCCGCGTTCCACGCCCAGGCCCCGACAACTGACGACATGAACGCGATAACGAAACCCCAGGCAAACAAGTGTCCCGCCAGGGAGCCCCTGAAACCCAGGCTCGGGAGCTTGAGAAGATCAAGCGCCTGCACCACCGGTAACAAGCACAAGGTGCCGATTCCCCCGCCGACCAACATGAGCCCGGTCCAGGCACCTGATGCGTTGGCCGGGAGGTTGACCTGGGCACTCTGGCTCAACCAACTGAATACCAGCCACAAAACCACGGCAGCGATCGAGAAAAGCAAGCCCAGCAGCCACGAACCGTCGTCGGTCGAAAAGTGATTGATGCTGCCGATGTTCGACAGCAATAGCCCGCCCGTTAAAAAAGCCAGTGGTATCGCCAGTCTTCGCCATTGCACGGTTTTGTGGGTGGCGTTGCCGAGCAATGCCAGCAAGACCGGCACCATGCCAATAAACGCCGGGGTCAGCACCGGCCCGCCAAAAATGACGCCTGCGGCAATGCAGGTGCTGTAACCGAGGTACCCGATGACTCCGAGGCTTGCACCACGAAACAGTTGGTTGCGACGCAGACGCTTAAGTTGGGTTCGATAAAGGACCACGACACCCACGCCCAGCGCGCCGGCGATCAGGAACCGTATGATCATCAAATCGTAGATCGTGTAGTCACCGGTGACGTAAGGCGCAATGAAATTCAAGGCCCAGCTCAGTGTCGCGACGACGGCAAGGGTCACGCCGGCGAGGGTGTTCGAGTCAGTAGTGGGCATTCACGCATATCCATAAGGCAGTCAGCTCATGTTGCACAGCGTCGCAGCTATGCTACAAACGAGTTCTCGGCCCTGGATGCATTACCCCTGATTATGAATAGCCTTGGAAAGTCATTGCCGCCGCTTGCCAGCTTGTTGCCCTTCGAAGCGGCTGCGCGCTTGGAAAGTTTTTCCAAAGCCGCCGAGGAGCTGCACATCACCCAAGCGGCGATCAGTCGGCAGATTCGCGGGCTTGAAGAGGACTTGGGGCTGAAGCTCTTCTGCCGTCGCAACCGCGCCGTCTTCCTGACCCGGGAAGGACGTGAGCTGGGACGTGTGGTGAGCAACGCGTTGCAAAGCATCAGCGCCAGCGCCGTCAGCCTTCGCCAATCGCCAGGTATGAATCGCGTCGTTTTACTGTGCCAATTATGCGAAGCGTTCTACTGGCTGATGCCGCGCCTCTCGACGTTCCATCAGCGATACCCGCAAATCGAGATCCAGGTGGCCACCTCCACCGGGCCGCTGACTGAGTTCAATGAGCATTTTGATGTGGCCCTGCAAAGCACGGGGCGTCCCAGCGGCGTTCATGGCTTGATGTTCACCGCCGCGGACGAGGTGTTCCCCGTATGCAGTCCTCATTACCTGCGTATCCACAAAACCTTGCCAATCAGTGAGTTACAGTCCCACAGCCTTTTGCACTATCACGCCACGCCGCCGCATTGGATGCAGTGGGACGGCTGGCTCCAAGCGTTTGGACAATCGCTGGACGACGCCTCCAAGGGCTCGGTGTTCGATAGCTACCCCTTGATGCTCCAGGCGGCGGTCGAGGGGCATGGTATCGCGCTCGGGTGGCGGCGCACCGCCCAAGGGCTGCTTGAGAGCGGTGCGTTGGTCAGGCCTTGCGCAGAAAGCGTCCCTTTGCCTGATGCGATATCGGTATTCAGCCGGCCGGGCGGGGAAGGTCGGGTTGAGGTGAGAGCGCTGCTCGACTGGCTTGAAGGTGAATTGGGAATTGATGGTCAGGCCGGCTTCGGTCAGTCGCGGTTAAACCGCTGAAGTTGCCGCTTCGGCGGCAATGGCAGTCCGGACGCTGGGACGTGCTTCGATTCGCGCCATGAACGATGCAAGCACCGGCCAGTCTTCAATTTGGATATCGAAGAACGGCAACCATTTGAGCACGCTGAACAAGTAAGCATCGGCCAGGCCAAAGGTGCCCATCAGGTAGTCCCGTTCTTCAAGCGCCAGGCTCAGGTAGTCAAGGCGCTTGAACAGTTTTTGTTTGAACAGGGTCTTGGTCGGCTCTGGAATATCGGGGTTGAACAGTGGCGCACAGCCGCTGTGAATCTCCGACGAGATGAAGTTCAGCCACTCCTGGAGGCGTACCCGTTCCCAGGTGCCATTGGCCGGTGCCAGGGCGTTGCCCGGAACAAGATCGGCCAGGTACTGAACGATGGCAGGCCCCTCGGTCAGCACGCCGCCGTCATCCAATAGCAAGGCTGCGACGTAGCCTTTGGGATTGATGTCCAGGAAGTTCTGCCCGTCAGCGGTCTGCTTGGTCTGGTTGTTGACCCGGACCAATTCAAAGGCGATGCCCAGTTCTCGCAGCACGATGTGCGGGGACAATGAACAAGTCATGGGGGCAAAGTACAATTTCACGGTATTTCCTCACGCACGATAGTTTCGACGCCTCCAGAGTCGGTGAGAGCGGGTTCATTTTGCAAAGGACTTATTGGGTGCTAGCGTATGACAAAATGTCATGAGTGCTGCAAATAATATGGCCGCCAGAACCCCCTCTCTTAACGGCTTGAAAGCTTTCGAGTGTGCTGCCAGGCACATGAGTTTCACCAAGGCGGCAGACGAACTGAGCGTCACCCAAACAGCCGTAAGTCATCAAATCCGGCGACTCGAAGATGAGCTCGGCGTCCGATTGTTCCTGCGACTCAAGGACGGCCTGGCCCTGACCAATGAAGGCCAGGCTTACTTGCCAGGAATAAGCTCAGCATTTCATGAGATTCGCTGTGCCACGGAGCGACTGCTGGACAGCGGGAATAACAGCGTGCTGACGATCAGTACCCTGGTGTCCTTGGCCTCCAAATGGCTGTTGCCGCGATTGGCGTCTTTCCAGGAGGCATTTCCCGATATCGACGTGCGCGTGACGGCCTCCACCGAGCTGGTGGACTTTCGCAAGGGTGGAATTGACGCGGCGATTCGCTACGGCTTCGGTGACTGGAAAGGCTTGCGTGCTGACTGGTTGATGGCCGATGAGATTTTTCCAGTGTGCAGTCCCACGTTGCTGGAGGGCCGCAATGCGTTGAGCAGCCCCGCTGATTTAGCCAATCAGACATTGCTGCAAGTCAGCGGGATGACCTGTAATGACTGGAACCTATGGCTGAGTGCGGCAGGGCAACCGACCAAATTTGCCGAAGACGCTCGGCTGACATTCGACCTCGCCATGATGGCCGTGCAGGCGGCCATCGACGGTTTGGGTGTCTGCATTGGGCGCTCGAGCTACGTCGATGACGACCTGAAAGCGGGACGGTTGGTGGCCCCGTTCAATCTGAGGTTGAAGTCGGATCTGGGCTTCTACCTCGTGACACCGCTTGAATCGGCCAACTCGGAAAAAGTGCAGGCGTTTAGAACCTGGTTGATGGACCTGGTGAGTCGCTCGGATACGCCGAAAATCAGTGAAGTACTGAGTTGACTCGAGCGTGCGTACATAACGGATAGCCTATTTCGTATCCGCTATGGCGGGTTAGAACGGCCCCAGCTTGAGCGGGTACTGGATGACGATATACAGCCGGTCGATGTCATCGCCGCCCTGGCTGCTGTTGGCGCGATGGCTGACGTGGGACAGTTGCAGGGACAGGTCCTTGGCCGGGCCTGACTGCACGATGTAGTGCAGGTCCAGGTCGCGCTCCCAATGGCGCCCGCCGTCCCCTTGCTGTGGACGGTAGTTGCCGGTGTCGCTATCGAACGGATTGTAGGCACCGCCTTGTGGGGCATGGCTGCCGTCGATCCCGCGTCCCGTCACATAGCGGGCCATGAAGCTCAGGCCGGGGATGCCTAAGGTGCCCAGGTCGAGGTCGTAGCGCGCTTGCCATGAGCGCTCGCCCGGGCCGTTGAAGTCGGCATATTTGATCGAGTTGGCCAGGTAGATGGAGTCGCCGCCGACGAAATCGAAGGGCGTGTCGCCGTTGATTTTCTGATAGGCCAGGGTGAACGCCTGGGCATTGAGCCGGTATTTGCCACTCAGGCTATAGGCGGTGGTGTCGATGGCCCCGGCGACGGCCTTGCCATCGTCGCGGGTGTGGTAGAGGTTGCCGTCGAGGAACAGCTCGCCAAGCGTGGTGTGCAGGTTGGCGTAGTACTGGCGCCAGGTATCGCTCAGTTCGGAGGCGTAGAGCGCGCCACCGAGGGCTTGGCCGCTCAGCAGGTCGGCGCCGATGAAGTCGATGGCGCCGTGGCGCGTGGTCGCCCCGTAACCGGAAAAATCGCCCTCGCTGGTCGAGGCGTCCTGATTCTTGAACGCGCTGAAGTGTCCCGCTTGCAGGTCGACCCCTTCGAACTCATGGCTGGAGAGCAGCAGGCCGCTGGCGTATTCCGGCTGCAGGCGCTTGTCTGCGGTGTCGAATACCGGGCTCTGCACGGTCATTTCGCCGATGGCCAGGGTGGTCCGTGAAGCGTTGAGTTTCAGCGCGCCACCCGCGCTGGAGTACTGGTCTTCGCTTCGCCCATCCTCATCCAAGGGCAATAATCCCGTCCCGGAGTGCCCCTTGCCGCCGTCCAGTTTCAACCCCAGGAAAGCGTGGGCATCGACGCCTACGCCGATTGTGCCAGGGGTGAAACCGGACTCGAACGAAGCGATGAAGCCTTGGGCCCATTCCTGTTTGTAGCTTTTGCCTGCCGGGGCCTGGGTGCGATAGTCATTGTTGAGGTAGAAGTTGCGGCTGAGGATTTCAAGCGTTGCCCCGTCGAGAAAGCCAGGTGCGCTTTGTGCGGGTTCCGCTGCCATTGCCGGCCCGGCGCTGCCTGTGAGCAGTGCAAGCAGCCAGAGCGGCCTCAGGGTGGCAGTTGAGTGTTGTGGTGCAGGCGACATGCTTCGTTTCCGTATGAAAAGGGGCGGGCGAGGGGGGTTACGCGCAGCCGGGTGCGTATGGTTGAGCACGCAATTCCCGACACCGCCAGGCAAATGGATTGATGCCTTCGCTGTGGGTGAAGATGTGGCAGAAGTGCGCCTGGTCGCAGAACCCGCATTCCAGGCTGATTTGCGTCAGCGTCAAGTCGGTTTCCCGGATCAGTTGTTTGGCCCGGGCGATGCGCTGGCCACGGATCCAGGCCTGTGGGGACAGGCCGGTGCTGCACTTGAAGGCTCGGGAGAAATGACTGCGGGACAGGGCGCAGGCCTTGGCCAGTTCGGCAATTTCCAGGGTGTCGCTCAGACCGTCCAGAATCATTTTCTTGACCAGGTTTTCGCGCCAGGGAGACAGGCCACCGGTGCTGGTTTTGCGCGTTGGCTTGATGGGGGCCCTGACGGTGGTGTGCGATGGATGAGCCATGACAAAAATTCCGTGTCAGTGGGAAATATCCGGCACACCGCACGGTGGCTGGCAGCTTCCCGCTTGAGAAAACAGGTCTGAGCAGAGGGCTTCATTCTTGGATGCGGGGCGCAAACGTGCGAGTTAAACGTTGTTAATTGCGTTTAGGTACTCAGCACATGGCTGCAATTTTTGCGCGGTGAGGCGAGTGCATGATGACCTTCTCCGGCTGGTGGGTGAGTGGCCGTTCTTCTGACTCGGTGAAGGTGAAGGTATGAAGCATTCTCTGGTCTGCGCACTGCGCGGAGCGGGCCTGGCATTGGCGCTGACCTCGCTGGGCGCCCTGGCCCAGGCGCCGCTCCAGGCCACTCAAGTCCCCGGTTACTACCGCTTGGCGGTGGGCGACTACGAAGTGACGGCGCTGTTCGACGGCTACAACGATCTGTCGCCCAAGCTGCTCGAAGGCCTGAGCCAAAGCCAGATCCGCGCCTTGCTCGCCCGCCGTTCGATTGAAACGCCGGGGGTACAGACCGCGTTCAATGCTTTTCTGGTCAATACCGGCAGGCAACTGATCCTGGTGGACACCGGTGCCGGCCAGTGCATCGGCGCCACGGCGGGTATGCTCTTGGCGAACATGCAGGCCGCCGGTTATCGCCCGGAGCAAGTCGATGCCATCCTGCTCACCCATTTGCACCTGGATCACGTATGCGGGCTGGTCGACGACAAGCAGCAACCGCTGTTCGCCAACGCCACGGTCTACGCGGCGAAGGCAGAAGCCGATTACTGGCTCGATCCCCAGGCGTTGGCGAAGGCCCCCATCGGTGCCCGGGAGTTCTTCAAGATCGCTCAGGCGTCCACCGCCCCCTACGTAGCGGCCGGTCGTTTCAAGACCTTTGCCAGCGGCCAGTCGCCGGTGCCTGGGGTCGATGCCGAACTGGAGCCTGGGCATACGCCGGGCAGCACTACGTACCGTTTTACCTCGCAAGGCCAGAGCATCCTGTTCATGGGCGACCTGGTGCATAACTTGGCGGTGCAGTTCGAGCATCCCGAAGTATCGATTCGTTTCGATGTCGACAATCGACGGGCGATCAAGAGCCGGGCCAAGGTGTTCAATGAAGCGGCCACCACCAAGACCTGGGTGACGGCGGCGCATCTGCCGTTTCCAGGGATAGGGCATATCAGCGCGGTGGGCGGGCACTTTCAGTGGGTACCGGTCGAGTACGGACCTTATCAGCGAGCCGCCAAGGTGCCGATGATCGAATGAAGTCCGATTGCTTGCGCCGATAAAACAGGCCGTGCTCCACTGTCGGAGCAACTGCCCATCCTCAACACCCGAGACTCGGCGTCAGCGCGTTTGGACCTGAGCCTGCAGCTGTCCACCGACAATGGATATTTCCTTGAGCTGTGAACCGTCGCGCACGACGAACAATGCGTCCATACCGCGCTCTTGTGCCAAGCGCGGGCCGTGGGTTTCGCCCAGGACCATCAGCGCTGTGGCCCAGGCGTCGGCAAGCATGCATGAGTTCGACACCACCGTGACGGCCGCGAGGGCGTTGCACAGGGGGGCTCCTGTGGTCGGGTTCATCGTGTGGGCGAAGGACTGCCCCCTGATGTCGACCCAGTGTCGGTAATCCCCGGAGGTGGCGATGGCGGCGTCGCTGAGTTCCATCACCCCCATGACTTCACGCACGCCTCGACAGGGCTTTTCCATGGCCACGACCCAAGGCTGCGCGTCAGGTTTGCTGCCGCGGGCGCGCATTTCTCCGTCAATGCCTACCAGGTAGCGCGTGATACCAAACCCATCCAGGCAGCGGGCCAGCTCATCGACCCCAAAGCCTTTGGCAATGCCGTTCAAATTGAGGTTCAGCCGTGCCTGTTTGCGTACTTGGTTGCGTTGGGAATCAACGATCAGTGCTGCACTGGTCGAGCGTCGAGTGGGTGCGGGCAACCCATCGTGCGCCAGTTCGGTGATCGATCGTTCGCCGGGGCCGAAGCCCCAGGCGGCGACCAGATCGCCGACGGCGATGTCGAAGGCGCCGCCCGACTGCCGGCTGACGCGCAACGCCGCAGACAGGACCGTGGCCAATTCCTCGGGTACTGCTATCCACTTCTGCAAAGGTGCGGCGTTGAGGCAACTGAGATCGGAGTCGGGTTTCCAGGTCGACATTTGCTGGTCCACCCGGGCCACGGCGCGCGCCAGGCTGTGGCTGATCGGGCGGATGTCGAGTTCGGTTTCGGCATAGAACAGTGCGGTGTAGCGGCTGCCCATGGTCTCGCCGTTCAGGCTGTAGCGCTGCAATTCAGTAGACGTCTTCACGATAGCGTCCTTGTGCCTTGAGGGCCCGCACGTTCAGGTTGAGCGGTGCCAGTACTTCATCCAGGGCCTGCATCACCCCCTTGGCCATCTCGCGACCGCCGCATACCAATACCTGGGCGCCTTTCTCAATCAGCCGGCGCAAGATCAGGGCGTCGCTGATGAGCCGGTCTTGCACGTAAGAACGGTCCCTGACCTGGGAAAAGGCCGCGTGCAACGCAGTGAGACGGTGGTCCGCCAAATAGTTGTTCAGCTCGGACTCGTAAAGGAAATCCGAGGTCGGATTGCGCCCGCCCCAATACAAGTGCATGGGGTGGTGGGCCTTGTTATTGCGGATGAAACCGGTCAAGGGCCCGATGCCGGTACCGGCGCCGATCAGGATCACCGGATGAGCGCCCGACGCGGGGCGAAATTGTGGGTTCGGCTGGATAAAGGCTTGGATCGGCGCGCCGATGTGCAAGCCGTGAAGATATTCCGAGCACACGCCGCCTTTGTGTTTGCGGACACAGATCTCCAACACGCCGTCCTGTGAATCGCAGGCCAGGGAATAGAAACGTGGGACAGGGCTGCCCGGCGGCACAATGCCCACCAGATCTCCGGCTTCAAAGTCCGGCAACTTTCCGGTCGCCTTGAACCGCAGTACGTGTGTGGGTGCATCCACCTGCTCGCCATAGGCAATGCGTTCGGCCAGCACCAGTTGATGGGTTTGTGGCTGCTGCGGGGTGTGGACCAGCGTCAGGTCGCGCCCCAGCACTTCACCCAAGGCGTGGCCCCAACGAGCAAACTCCTGGGAGGATTGGCGATTGATGGTTTCCATGCCCATCAACGGCGCGCCACCGGCCTGCACCAGGGCTGCCTGCACCTGATGGGCAAACTGACAGAACTGCGCAAACTGTCGGTCACCAAAGCCCAGCACGGCAAACGGCTGGCCAGGTTTGAGCCCGGCTTCGGCCAGCCGTGCCAGGAATTGCGAAGCCGAGGCCGGAGCATTGCCGTCACCGTGGGTCGCAGTGAGGATGAATACCCGTTGAGCGTTGGTGTAGTGGTTGGCGTATTGATTCATCACCGCGCTATGCACGCGGTGACCGGCCTGGTGCAAGGCATCATGCAAGGCGTTGGCAAAGCCCCAGGTAGTGTTGGTCTCAGTGCCCACCAATATCACGCTGTCGGCGGCTTGCGCAGCGCTGTTATGGCGGATGTTCGGCCCGGCCTGCCGGCGGCGCCACCACATCAGAATGCCGGTGATGCTCATCAAGGGCACGCAGAGGGCACAGAGGCCCAGCAACAGGCCCAGCCACCAGAGCCCTTCACCGGTGTGCAACTGATAGATCAATTCGTAGACGTTGTGCATCGAGTCATGGGCTTGATAGGACAGCAGGGTGCCGCTGACCGGGTCCACGTAGCCGTCGCCCTGGGCCGTGCGCAGGGAAAACACGTCTTGCGGATTATTCGGGCTGGGATAGACGAGCTCGTGCAGGTCATTGAGGTCGGTGGCCTGCAACGCTTGCAGGTTCGCCACCGGCAAGGCCGGGCCTGCGCTGATGTGGTCGGGAAATGCGGGCTCGCCCTGACTGCCGTCGGCGATGAAGTCGAAGGTCGTGGCACACATGTAGAGCCCGCTCAGTGCCGATAACAGCAGGCCAAGTAACGCCAGGCGCCCAACCTGCGCGTGCCAGCGCTGGCTGAAATTGCCCTGCAATGGCCGCAGCAGGTTGCGCCAGCCGCCCACCCGCCGGACCAGCAACAGCGCTCCGGACACTGACAGCATCAGCATGAACAGCGCGCCGACGCCCGCCACCCCGTGGCCCGGTGTGCCAAGAAACAGCGAACGGTGCAAGTCTTTCATCCAGCGCGAGAAAGCGGAAGGTTCGTAGGGAGCCAGGCCTTGCCCGGTCATTGGGTCGACCTTTTCGGCCCCGACCTGGCCGGCCTGATTGAAGTAGACGATGACGGTCCCGGACGCTGTGCGCTGGATCTGCTCCACGCCCGGAAAGTGGCTGGCAACGCGTCCGGCCAACTGTCCGACATTGACTTGCCCGGCCGTAGTGGTGGTGCCGTTCAGGCGCTCCAGGGCCGGATCGACAGACAATATCGCGCCGCTGATGGCCAAGAGCATGACCAACACGGCGGCGATCAAGCCGGGCAGGGAGTGGAGCTGGCGAAGCATGTTCGGCCTCCGAAAAGGTAGGTGCTACAAATCGTAAATAAAGGATTCGACGTAGGTATTACCCGCCGCCGGCTTGCCCGCGCCTTCAGTCGTCAGGGGCACGATGACATCGGCCCGAGCATCGCGTTTGTCCTCCACGGCACTGTCGATACGGATTTGATACCCGGCGTCGATCAGGGTGTCTGCCAGCTCGACGCTGACTTTGAGCGTGTCTCCACTGCCGACACTGGCGCCGCTGACACCGTCGAACTCGCTCGGGCTCATCTTGCTGCCACGGGCCCAGTCGGCCAGGTGCTTGTAGTACTTGGCCTTCTTGCCGGCCACCCAGAGGGTTTTCTGATATTGGCCGCTGGCGTCCGTGAGGTAGATCGCCAGGTAGGCATCATTTCCGCTGTAGCGCTTGAGCGCGGTCGTCAGCGTCACCTCGCGGGCCTGAGCCAGCCCCGGCAGGACGATGGCGCCAGCGAGGCAGGTTGCAGCGATAATCTTTTTCATGGGGTTGTCCTTTTAATCGTTAGGTCCAGAGCCTGTAACGGCTTGCTGACAGCAACCTGAAAGGCCGGGCAAGCGTGTCGAAATGTCACGGTGTGGTCGCACGGTCGAGGTAATCCCTGGCGTCGTCATCGTCGCGGAAGTAGATCTCGAGCTTGCGCAGATGCAGCGACGCCGGTGAGTAACGGGCTTCGATGACATTGCCTTTGCGGTCCAGGCCCTTGAGCTTGTAGCAACCGTCATCGACCTTGATGCGCTGCACGCTCCAGCCGTATCGCTGCTCTACCTGCTGGCGCAAGGTTTCCCGTGGTTGCCAGTCGCTGACCGGTTCGCTGCAGTCGTCATCGGCCAAGGCGTAGCCGTTGATCAGCACACTCACCAGCGCGGTGCTGGCGATAAAGCCTGGTTTCATGATCTGTCTCCTGCCGGGGTTTCTTCGTTGGCCTACCCTACGGCGCATTCCTGACAACCAGCTGAATCTTCAGATTCACGTCAGGTAAGGCGGATAAGGTGCTGCACGACCACCATCACAGGAGCTGCCAGATGCGGGTTTTATTGGTTGAGGACGCGCCAAGGTTGGGGGAGGCGGTGCGCGAACAGATCGCCGATGACGGCCACGCCGTCGATTGGGTGCAATGCCTGGCTCATGCGCGCAACAGCGTACGCACGACCCCTTACGACCTGATCCTGCTCGACTTGATGCTGCCGGACGGTCGCGGACTGGATTTCTTGCGCCAGCAACGTGGTGCAGGGGATGCGACCCCGGTGATCATCCTGACCGCCCAGGACCAGATATCCGATCGCATCGCCGGGCTCAATGCCGGGGCCGATGACTACCTGGTCAAACCGTTCGACCTGTTTGAGCTCTCGGCCCGTGTGGCGGCGGTGGCCCGTCGGTACAGTGGCAACCCCAATCCGCAGATCAGAATCGGCGAGCTGCACATCGACATGAGTGCTCGGACGGTACAGCGGGCCGGCGTGTCCGTGGACCTGACGGCGCGGGAATGGGCGTTGTTCGAGGCGTTCGTCCAGCGTCCCGGCGCGTTGCTGTCCAAGACGCAGCTCGAAGAGCGCCTGTATGCCTTCGGCGCGGAGATCGAGAGCAACACGATCGAGGTCTATATCAGCCGGCTGCGCAAGAAACTGGGTCGCGACTTCATTGAAACCGTGCGTGGCATGGGCTATCGGTTGATATCCCCATGAGTGCCTCGTTCAGCCTGCAAAAACGCCTTTGCCTAGGATTGACGCTGGGCATGACCGTGCTTTGGCTTGCCGCGACCGTCGGCACATGGCGGGTGGTGCAGCAGGAGTTGGATGAGATGTTCGACAGCGCGCTGGCGGAGACCGCGCAGCGGATCCTGCCCTTGGCCGTGCTGGAAATCAGCAATCGTGAAGACGCGGATAAGGCGCAACTGGTGGCAGCGCTGAAAATGCACAAGGAATACCTGACCTACTTGGTCCGCGATGCCCAGGGCCGGATCCTGATGCAGTCCCACGATGCCAATCCGAAAATCTTCAGTAAACAACCGACTGAAGGCTTCTCCACCACTGGCAAATACCGTCTGTATGGCGCCAGTGCACTGCGCGAGTCGGTGTTCATCGAAATCGCCGAGCCCCTTGGGCATCGTCGTGAGGCTGCACGGGAAGCTTTGTTGGCCTTGCTCTTGCCGTTATTGATATTGATACCCGTCAGCCTGTTGGGCACCTGGTTATTCGTGCGCATGAGCCTGCGCAGTGTGCTGGCCTATCGGCGTGCCGTGGAGAACCGTGGCGCCGGTGATCTGTCGCCGATCAAGGTGTTGCGCTTGCCGGCGGAAATCAATCCGCTGGCGGATGCGGTCAACCATTTGCTCAAGCGCTTGCGCAAGGCCTTGGAAGCCGAGCGCAGTTTTACCGCCAACAGTGCCCATGAATTGCGCACGCCCTTGGCCGCGACCTTGGCCCAGGTCCAGCGCCTGCGCCATGAAGCACCCGAGGGCCCGTTGCGGCTGCGTGCGGCGAAAATCGAACACTCGCTACGCGAATTGGCGCGGCTCTCGGAAAAACTCATGCAACTGGCCAAGGCCGAGGGCGCAGGGCTGTTGTCGCAAACGCCCCAGGACCTCATTCCGTTGCTGGCCCATGTGGTCGATGAGTGGCGTCACAGCAGTGATCGGCTGATCGAGCTGCAGCTTCCTGCGCAGGCCAGTGTGTACTCGACCATTGACCCGGACGCTTTTGGGATCCTTTTGCGCAACCTGATCGAAAATGCCTTGAAGTACGGCGCGGCCGATCAACCCATTGAAGTCAGCCTCTCTGACCAAGCGTTGCTACGGGTGGTCAACGGCGGGCCCGCGGTGCCGGAACCCGTGTTGCAGCAGTTGACCGAACGTTTCGTGCGCGGTCAGAGTGACGTCAGCGGGTCGGGGTTGGGTTTGGCGATTGTCAAAACGATTGTGCAAGGGGTGAACGGACGAATCATGCTGGCATCACCGGCAAAAGACCGGCAGGACGGATTCGAAGTCGGCGTCTGGTTACCGCTCGCCTCGACGATCGAAGGTTGAGCAGCAGGCTTGGCCTACCATGCGCTCGCGCGTTGGGTGTTGGTTTTATCGCGAGGAGAAGGGCGGGCCTGAGCCCGCCCCCAAGTTATTGCTTGCCACTCCCCAGTGGTGGCGTCCGAGGGGGGATCATCCGTTTGGACCCCATCGACTCAAATGCCGAAGCCAAGTGCAACAGCGTCGAATCGTCGTAGGCACGTCCGGCAAACGTCAGGCCGACAGGCATGCCGATGTCCGCCATGACGCCCATTGGCACCGTCACGGTGGGCACACCCAGGTGGCGGATGGCAAGGTTGCCATTGGCGACCCACACGCCGTTGCTCCAGGCGATATCGGCAGACTCCGGATTGATATCGGCATCTGCGGGGCCAACGTCGGCGACGGTCGGGAAAATCACCGCGTCCAGGCCCAGCCGGTCCATCCAGTCTTCGAGATCGATTCGCCGGGTTTGCTCAAGTCCGCGCAGACCATCAGGCAGGGTGGGGATCTGATCCCAAGGTGTGATGCCGCGCTGGGCCATCTTCACGTATTCATCCATGCCCGCGGCGAGATCGTCCTCGCGGTTGGGTAGGGTGCCGGGGTCGTGAGGGAAGATCTTCGGTCCGTCGACATCGGCCAGGCGGTTCAGTTTCGGGTCACCGTTGGCCCGCAGGAAATCATCGAAGGCCCAGGCCGACAGATCCCACAGTTCATGGTGCAGGAACTCCTTGGATACCAGGCCACGAGTAAACACCGTCGGGGCGCCAGGGCGATCGCCTTCGCAGTTGGACACCAGTGGAAAATCCACCTCGACTACTTCGGCGCCATAGGCTTCAAGGGCCTGGCGGGCCTCTTTCCAGAGGTCGATCACCGAGGCACGGGTGATGATTCGCTGCCCCGTCGGACCGCCGATGCCAGGGGCGGGCGCCGTGCCCGCTGCAGGGTCGGCGTTGATGTACATGCGCGGAACGCCGAAGCGAATGCCGGCGAGTGCACTCGGGTCGGTTGCCAGGCTCGGATACGAGGCGGGACGCACCGACTCGACACTGGGAATCGGCACCCAGGGTTGCAGGCGCCATAGATCGCCCCGCGTGTCGGGATCTTGCGCCACTACCACGTCCAGCACCTCGAGCAGGTCGGCCATGGTCCTGGCGTAGGGCACGACCACGTCCATCGTCGGCGTCAACGGCCAGTTGCCGCGCACCGATATCACGCCGCGTGACGGCGTGTAGGCGCACAAGCCATTGTTCGAGGCCGGGCCGCGTCCGCTCGACCAGGTCTCCTCGGCAAGGCCGAACGCCGCGAAACTGGCCGCGGTTGCCGTGCCTGCACCGTTCGAGGAGCCCGAGGCAAACGGCGCGGTGAGGTAGTCGCCGTTGTACGGGCTCTCGGCACGGCCATACACCCCGCGTTGCATGCCGCCATTGGCCATGGGCGGCATATTGGTCTTGCCGAGGCAGATCGCCCCGGCGGCGCGTAGCCGTTCGATGGTGAACGCATCGCGATAGGCCACCAGGTTCTTGAAAGCCGGGCTTCCGGACGCGGCGGTGAGCCCCTTCACCAGATAACTGTCCTTGGCGGTATAGGGAATGCCATCGAGCGGGCCCAGTGTCTGGCCGCTGGCCCGACGGACATCGGACGCCTGCGCTTCCGCCAGTGCATCGGGGTTGCGAACCACCACCGCATTGAGCGCGGTAGGCGTATTGGGGCCGTCGTAGGCCTCGATGCGGGCGAGGTAGGCTTGGACCAGCTCTACCGCAGTCGTCTGGCCGGACTCGAGGGCAGCACGCAGCTGGGCAATGGAGACTTCGGTGATTTCGATCATGCTATTACCGTCGCGGCAGAGGGATGACAGGGCAGGGCCATTCAAAATCAGATCCTGACATCTCAAAGTGGATATTTATCGGCTTTTGCTCACTGTACTACGCCTGCGGACTGAGGGTCTATTGGGCAATGTATTCTTCACCACGGGTCCACAAGGTACTCGGTTCATTCTTGACAACGAACCAGCCTGAGCAAATACTCGCCACCCATATTCATATATATGACTAGATAACAAGGTGAATAAGGTCGATGAACTCTCTCTCCAGCGATGTCCGCCTACCGCTCTATCAACGTCTGCGCGACCAATTGGCCGAACAGATCGCCAACAATCGCTGGCGTCCGGGGGAGGCGATTCCTACCGAGGCCGCGCTGTCGGCCGAATACCAACTGTCCACTGGCACTGTGCGCAAAGCGGTCGATGCGCTGGTCAGTGAAGGTGTCCTGGAGCGTCAGCAAGGGCGCGGTACGTTCATTCGACGGCCGCAGTTTCAGTCCTCGCTGTTCCGGTTCTTCCGGTTTCAAAGCGCCGCCGGTGAACGCCGGGTGCCGGAGAGCCGCATCTTGTCCATCGAGCCCGTGCCGGCACCTTCGGCGGTGGCCCAGGCGCTGGGGCTGCCGGTCGACGCGCCGGTGATCCGCATCGTGCGTGTGCGTCTGTTGGACGTGAAACCGGTACTGGCCGAAGAAATCTGGCTGCCGCGTAGCCGCTTCCAACCGTTGCTCGAGATCGACCTGAGCCAGAAAGGGCCTTTGCTGTACCCCATCTATGAAGAAACCTGCGGCCAGGTGGTCGCCTATGCCGAAGAGACCCTCACCGCCGAATCGGTGAGTGACGTGCACGCGCGATTGCTGCAGGTGCCGGTCAATAGCCCGGTGGTGGTGATCGAGCGTCTGGCGCGTGACTACGCCGGCACCCCCCTGGAGTGGCGACGCTCACGTGGGCATGCCGAGCATTTCCGCTACAGCGTGGAAATTCGCTGACCCATGTCGGGTTGACGGAGCGTACAGCGGCCCGTCGGTAGCCGCTGTTTTTACCATTGTGTTTGCCATGACTGGCCCTGCAGCGGCGCGGTTCGCTCTCGGCTGCCTTTCGTTCGACGTATAAGGATAAGAATCATGTTCAGCTGGTATCGCCAAGTCACTGCGCGGGAGCGCAAAACGTTTTGGGCCTGCTTCGGGGGATGGTCGCTCGACGCGCTGGAAGTACAGATGTTCGGCCTGGCGATACCGGCGCTGATCGCCGCATTCGCCTTGAGCAAGGGGGATGCGGGGCTGATCAGCGGCGTGACCCTGGTCACCTCGGCCATTGGTGGTTGGGTTGGTGGCACGCTGTCGGACCGCTACGGTCGGGTGCGTACGCTGCAATGGATGATCCTGTGGTTCTCGTGCTTCACCTTCTTGTCGGCATTCGTTACCGGCTTCCACCAGTTGTTGATCGTCAAGGCCCTGCAGGGGTTCGGGATCGGTGGGGAATGGGCTGCCGGTGCGGTATTGATGGCCGAGACCATCAACCCCAAGTACCGCGGCAAGGTCATGGGCACGGTTCAAAGTGCCTGGGCGGTGGGCTGGGGACTGGCGGTCGGGGTCTTCACGCTGATCTATTCCTTCGTGCCGCAGGACATGGCCTGGCGGGTGATGTTCATCGTTGGTTTGCTGCCGTCGTTCCTGATCATCTGGGTGCGGCGCAACGTCGAAGAGCCCGACAGCTTCCAGCGCCTGCAAAAAGAGAAGGCCATCCCGCAGAGTTTCTTCAAGTCATTGGCCGGCATCTTTCGTCCGGAACTGATCCGCGTGACACTGTTTGGCGGGCTGTTGGGCCTGGGTGCCCATGGCGGTTATCACGCGGTGATGACCTGGCTGCCGACCTTTCTCAAGACCGAGCGCAACCTGTCGGTGCTGAACTCCGGCGGCTACCTGGCGGTGATCATTTTTGCCTTCTGGTGTGGCTGCGTGGTCAGTGGCTTGCTGATCGATCGCATTGGCCGGCGCAAAAACATCGTGTTGTTCGCATTGTGCTGCGTGGTGACTGTGCAGTGTTATGTGTTCCTGCCACTGACCAATACCCAGATGCTGTTCCTCGGGTTCCCGCTCGGCTTCTTCGCCGCCGGCATTCCGGCCAGCCTCGGCGCGCTGTTCAATGAGTTGTATCCGGCGGACGTACGCGGCGCCGGTGTGGGGTTTTGCTACAACTTTGGCCGTGTGCTCTCGGCGGTGTTCCCGTTCCTGGTCGGCCACATGAGCGACTCCATGTCCTTGGGGTCGGCCATCGGTATCGATGCCGGGATTGCCTATGGCGTAGCCGTGGTCGCGGCGCTGTGCTTGCCGGAAACCCGAGGGCGTAGCCTCGAAGCCTCGGCGGCATCGGTGCAAACCGCTGCCGGCGGGACCGAGAGCGCCCGAGCCTGATGACTTTCACCTCGATAGATGAAACCCATGCCTGATACCTGTTCCACGCCGATCACCGGCATCGACGCCCATGCTCATGTGTTCAGCCGCGAGTTGAAGCTGGCCGCGGCGCGGCGTTATACCCCCGACTATGACGCCACGCTTGCGCAGTACCTCAAACACCTGCAAAGCCATGGCCTGAGCCATGGTGTATTGGTGCAGCCGAGCTTTCTCGGTACCGATAACCGCTACCTGCTGGCAGCGTTGCGGCAGGCTCCGGAGCAATTGCGCGGGGTCGTGGTGCTGGAGCCAGACGTCAGCCGCGCGGTGTTGGACGACATGGCCCGGTCAGGCGTGGTCGGCGTGCGTTTGAACCTGATGGGCAAAGCCTTGCCTGACTTTCGCGACGCTGCCTGGAGAGGTTTTTTCGGCCACCTCGCTGAATTGGATTGGCATGTCGAATTACACCGCAATGTTGAGGATTTGCCTGGACTGATTCGTCAGTTGATGCCGTTCGGCATCAAGCTGGTGATCGATCACTTCGGCCGTCCTGACGCACGTTTGGGCACTGCTCAACCCGGTTTTGCCGAGTTGATGGAGTTGGGCCAGGGGGGGCGGGTGTGGATGAAGGTTTCCGCTATCTATCGATTGGCCGGGACAGAGCAACAGAACCTGGCGTTCGCCCGAGCCTCATTGTCCCTGTTGGAGCAGAATTTCGGCCCGCGCCGTCTGGTGTGGGGCAGCGACTGGCCGCATACGCAGCATGAAGGGAATGTCGGTTTCGATACCGTGATGGCGCAGTTGCAAGCCTTACAGTGCTCGGCGCCGCTTATGCGCGCGTTGCTGGTGGAGACTGCTCGGTCGTTGTTCAGGTTTTGAAGGCCGGGACGCTGACATTTGTTTTTCTGGCGTCAAAACATAATTGCGTCGTGCTGTATAAAGCGCCCAACCGGTCAGCCGATACCCTTGTAGGTCCGATTGATTTCCGGGTTCGCCGAGGGTACGTCATGTTTAATAAGACGCTAAAAGAAGAACTGGCGGCTAGGACAGCCGAACTGGCTACGTACAAGGGATTAGTCGGCGCTCTGGAGCGGTCGATGGCCGTGGTCGAGTTCAGCCCGGATGGCAAGGTCCTGCGCGCCAACGAAAATTTCTTGAAAACCATGGGTTACCGCGCCGAGCAGTTGGCGAGCCTGTCCCATCGAGATTTCTGTACGCCCGCGTTGGTGGCCAGTGCCGAGTACCGCGAATTCTGGAACAAGTTGCGCACCGGCCAGTTCGTTTCCGGCACTTTTCAGCGGCGCACCTCCCAGGGCCAGAACGTTTGGCTGGAGGCCAGTTATAACCCTGTGATGGACGAGCAGGGCCGTGTAGCCAAAGTCGTCAAGTACGCACTCGACGTGACTGCCCGGGTCGTCAGCGAGGCCGAAACACGCGGCAAGCTTGTAGCATTGGATCGTGCGATGGCGGTGATCGAGTTCGATTTGAGCGGTAACGTCTTGACCGCCAATGATAACTTCCTCAGCACCATGAGTTATTCGCTGGCCGAGATCAAGGGCAAGCACCACCGGATGTTTTGCGAGCCGAACCTGGTCAGCAGCGCTGAATACAGTGATTTCTGGCGTCGCCTCAATGCCGGTGAGTTCTTCAGCGGTCAATTCAAGCGCCTGGGCAAGCACGGCAAGGTCGTTTGGCTGGAGGCCAGCTACAACCCGGTCTACGATGCCGAAGGCAAACTGAGCAAGATCGTGAAGTTTGCCAGTGACATCACCGAGCGGGTGGAAAAGTTCGAAGAGGATTCACGCGGTGCGTCCCGCGCCTACCACATCTCCGCCGAGACCGAAAAAGTCGCCGAACAGGGCGCGCAGGTCATCCAGCAGACGGCCAAGGAAATGCGCCAGATTGCCGAAAACATTGGGGCATCCGGGCGTTTGGTCGGGCAGTTGGGGGCTCGTTCAGAAGAAATCACCGCCATCGTCAATACCATTCGCGGCATCGCTGACCAGACCAACCTGCTTGCGCTCAACGCGGCCATCGAAGCCGCGCGGGCTGGGGACCAGGGCAGGGGCTTTGCGGTTGTTGCCGACGAAGTTCGACAATTGGCCGGGCGTACGAGCCGCTCCACCGCCGAGATCGCCGAAATGATCGGCATGATCCTTTCCGAAACCCGCGACGCCGTCGCGAGCATGAACGTCACCCATGAAGGCGCGCTGCGTGGGGTAACGCTGGCAGACCAGGCCGGATCGGTCATCCTGCAGATCAGGGCCGGGACCACTGATGCGCTCGAAGCGGTGAGCATGTTCGCCTCCAAGCTCGATGAGTCCGAAGTGATACCCAAGACGGCCGTCGGCTGGGTCGGCTGAGCCCGCGCTCCTCCAGGTCGACCCTGGATTCTCTGGGTCGACAGCAAGACTCATGCACCGCCTCATTTCCTGTGGGAACCGAGCTGGCCCGCGATAATGCTGGATCAGTTGACAGTGAAGCCGCCATCGCGAGCAAGCTCGCTCCCACGCTGGTTGCGGGTGGGCGAAAAATCCAGGTCCACCGCCAATCCCTTGTGGGAGCGAACTTGCTCGCGATAGCGATAGGGCAGCTTGCAAGGATTTTCGACCCGTCCCGCTAGACCTTGGGCTGCTCTGTTTTGACCAACCCCAGCAGTACCGCGCGCAATTCCGGCGGTCGCACGGGCTTGGCCAAGACCGAAATGTTCAGGCTGTGCAGTGACCCACGTATCCGTTCTATCTCATGCCCGGTCATGATCAACGCTGGGACTTCCCAGCCACGCTGCTCGCGTATTGCCGTGATGCACTCGGAACCCGACATCTTCGTGCCCAGGTCAAAGTCGGCGATGATGATGTCGCAATCGCTGCTCAGTCCCTGGCCGTCGCTGTGGGTTTGCACCCGGCAACCCCACTTTTCCAGTAGCGCCGAGGTCGCCATCAAGACGTTGGCATCGTCCTCTACCAGGCACACCCGCAATCCGTTCAAGCGGCTTTGGGCGCTCTTGCGCTTGGGCGTCATGACCCTTGGGGTCGCTTGTTCCAGGCCGCTGATCGCCACCTTAGTGCCCCGTCCGACTCTGGAATGGATATGAACATCGACCTCGAGTAGCTGGCTGATGCGCTTGACGATGGACAGCCCAAGGCCCAACCCCTCGACATCTTTGTCGCGAACATGGCGCACCCGGTAAAACTCCTTGAACACCTCGGGCAGATGCTCGGCAGCGATACCTCGTCCCCTGTCGTAGATCACCACGGCCAGGCCCGTGCCCTGGCGTCGTACGCCGATCAGTACCGGTCGGCCCGGGGCGTATTTGAGGGCGTTGGACAGCAGGTTCTGGACCATGGTGGTCAACAATCCAGGATTGATGTTGACCCAATAAGGGCAGGCGCGCAGGCGCAGCTCAACCCCTGCCCAGCGTGCCGCCTCGGTATTTTGCCTCACCACGTCCTGCAGCAGCGCGCCCAAGTGAACCGTATCTGCCTGCGGCACCAGTTTGCCGTGGTCCAGGGTGTAGATATCGAGGATCGAGCGAAACAGCTGCGACACGGTGTGCAGCGAACGGTCGATGTTATCCACCAGGCGCAACTCTTCCAGGCCCAGCTTGGCGTCACGCAGGCAGGCGGTGAACAGGCCGATGGAGTGGATCGGTTGGCGCAGGTCATGACTGGCCTGGGCCAGGAAACGTGATTTCTCCTGGTTGGCGGTGATGGCCTCCTCGGAGGCAATTCGTGTGCGCTGGAGCAGAATGTGCGTGTAGGCCGGCACCACGATGGTGGTCACGATCAACATCAGGAACATGTACGGCTGGGCCTGCCAGAATGGACTGAGCCAGAAAATCAGCACCAATACCGACAGTGCGATGGAAGTCGCCAGTGCCAGGTAGCGAGAACCGAAACGCACGCCGTTGCCCAACGTCACCCAGAGCAGTGCTGCATAGATGGGCAATGCGCTTTCACCCCCCAGCACCATGGCAAAAGCGATGCCGGCGTAGTCATGAAACATGGTGAAAAGGCGTCGCCAGAAGAAGTGCCCCGGCTTGCGCTGGATGAGCAAGCGCAGGAATACCGAGGCAATGATGAACGTCACGATGTAAATGATGATCGGCCTATAGGCAGTGGCGTCATCGGCCTCAATGTTGGCCAGGATGATGATGTACAACAACGCACAAGCGCTGACGATCAGGCGTACCGTAGCCTGATTGAGTTCGCTGTTCTTCTCCACTGACCTTCAACCTCATGACAGAGTAGATGTTGGGTTTCGCGAGCGAGTGTAGTTGTGCCTTTGCGTGACGACACACGTTGATTGATAGCGGTAAGGCGAGCTCCGCCAGATGTCATGTCGCTGGCCGCTTGACTCAAAGGTGATTGGTTGAATGAGGTGGCGACTGGAAAGACTGCGTTGCGGCATCGCAAGGGATGCGTGCTGGACGCAGATACTTGGAAAGGTTGGATCAGGCCGCTTCGGCTAGCCCTGAGACTTAGCAGTTCAGTGGCCAGCCAAAGTCGTGGGTTGTGTTGGGCCTTAATAGACCCGGTAATATTTCACTACGTCGTCGACGAAATAGATCGTCAGCACTGTTCCCTGGGTTTGACTCTGGGTCGTCTTGGTGCCGGTTACGCTGCTTACGTCGTTCGCCACGCCTTGAGCTTTGGAGAGCTGTGCTGAGGTGTCATACATCTTCAGGCTCGTCTCGGTCGATACATATTTGTGCGCCAGCTTCATGTACTTATCGAGACCTTCCTCACGTTTGTCGTATGTCCAATTCGACTCGTTGCTGCTACTTGTCGAATTGAGCTCTTCACTCGTGGGAGCGCCAAACATCTGGTTGATCTGGCTTTTAGTGGTCTTGCCTGGATAAATCGTCTGCTTCAGATAAGTGGTATCGAATTTCTTCGCGCCCGAATTCAAGGAGTTCAAGGAGTTCATTAAGTCGCCCGAGTTTGTACAGCCGCTGATGAACCCAGCCAACACGCACAGCGCCACTCCATTTCTTAGTGTTTTTCCATAGTTGAAGGACATAGGGACTTACCTTGAGTTGTATTTTCAGGACCGTTCCATTCTTCGACCGAACTGACGGTGAAGTTGGCCCAGCGTTGCATAGCCAATCGATCTGTTTAACCCTATAGGGCCAGCAAGCCACAAAACATCGATACGCGCGGTCATAGGCCCGGCGTAGGGTTCATATGTTGTCCAAGTAGGTTGGCTGTTCGTGTCAGCCTTTATAGGGCGCTCACAGAGTAGAGTGCAGAGACTGGCTAAAGCCATAGCACAAGTGTGCTATGGCTTTAGCCAGTAGGACAGAGGATAACGCCTCATATAAGTTCGATAGCCCTGTCTCAATTTACATCACCATCTTTTGCATGACGTCATGCGGGAGCCCAGCGCGTCTAAAGTTTGTTTTTCCCAGGCCAGCCACTGCTGCTCGGGAAGTTGGAAAATTGAGCCGCTGCGGCCGCACGGGTCGGAACACCCAGGGCCTTGAGCAAGCTTGAGACATGGATACGCACCGTGAAAGGTGAAATACCCAGTTCCTTGGCGATTTCCTTGTTGGTCTTGCCATCCGCCACCAGACCAAGGACTTGGCGTTGGCGCGCCGTCAGTTGGGAAAGGGCCTCTGACTGCAAATCGTCGAGAATCGAATTTTCCGAATGATATTTGACGATCACTTCGCCTTCGCGAATGGCCATGATCGCTTCGGCAATGCCAGCGGGGTCGACATTCTTTCCAATGAAACCGTCTGCACCCAATGACATTACCTGGGAAATGACGTCGATGTCGTCAATCATTGAAACCACAATGATCGAGGTGCGTTTGAACTCGTTGCGCAAATGGCCGATGACTTGCAGCGATTTGATACCGGGGAAGCGCAGATCAAGAATCAGCGAGTCCACCTCCGTGCCCGACCGTGCGAGGGCCAGTACTTCATCAAGGTTGCCCGCCTGCTCTATGGTGGCCGTCGGTAGCAGTCGCTCAATGGTTTTCAGCATCCCTTCGCGAAACAGCGGGTGGTCATCTGCCACAATTACCCTACACGTCATGCCCGAGATCTCCTGATCTTCAAGTACGCGCATCGTAACCTAAACTGGAAACTCGAGTTTCAAGTTTGAAACAATCCTTTGAATTGGAATATCACTGTGACTATCACGGAAAAGAATAGCGAACTCGATCAAGCGACCTTGAGATTGACGGTCAGTACCTGCGCCTCGCTCTATATCATCGTGGTCGCTTATCTTCCCTCCAGTGACTTCGCGACCTATGTACCGATCATGTGGTACATGGCCTTTTTCATCATTGTCGCGGTTCCGCTGCGCATGGCGATCAAGCGCTGGCCAGGGCACTATTTCTGGCGTCGGCTCTTTGCCATGACGCACGACTATTCGGGCATTGCCTTCGCCATGATCGTGGGCGGGGAAGGTGCGCTGCCGGTATACGCTGCTTTGCTTTGGGTGACCTTGGGCAATGGCATGCGCTTCGGTTCGCGCTACCTCGCGGCTGCAACGCTGATCGCGCTGGCGATGCTGGTTCTGATTTTCCTGCTCACGCCGTTCTGGCGTGGCCAACCCTACATGTTCCTGATGTTGATCGTGACCACCATCGTGGTTCCCGCATACGCGCATATCCTCTTGACACGTACCCGCATCGCTTCGCAAGAGGCAATTGCTGCAAATCAGGAAAAATCCCGCTTCCTGGCTCAGGCAAGCCATGACCTGCGCCAACCGATTCACTCGATAGGATTGTTCACCGCCTGCTTGCGCGATGCTCAGTTGGGCAAGGAAGAGTTGCGCCTGGTGGACAATATCGATCGCTCGCTGCATATCGTTTCACAGCTGTTTCGCTCGATTCTGGACATCTACACGCTTGATAATGGCAAACTCGAACCACTCTCCGAACCGGTGCACCTGGGGGCGTTGCTACAGGATGTCGTCAAGCAAAATACCGAGGCGGCGCGCTGGGCCGGCGTTGAACTGCGCTTGCGACCTTGCCGGCATTGGGTCAATGTCAACGCCGGCCTGCTGGCTACCATGGTGCAGAACCTGGTCTCCAATACGCTCAAGTACGCGCCTGGCCAGCCCGTATTGATTGGTGTGCGTCCAGCAGGAAACAGCCTGGCCATCGTCATTTATGACAAGGGGCGCGGTATCGCCGCCGAACATTTACCCCAGGTGTTCAAGGAGTTTTACCGGGTGCGTCATGTACGCGACAAGGATGTCGAAGGGCTTGGCCTGGGATTGTCGATCGTCAAGCGCATCAGCCATTTGATCAACCTGGATATCCAGTTGGACTCCAGGCTCGGAAGGGGCACTCGCGCCATGATCGGCGGGTTGGAAAGAGTCGCGCCAAGGGCCATCGCTGACAGGCCCGCCCCGGCACAAAGTCGTTTGCGTGGTTTGCGGGTGTGTCTGGTGGAGGACGATGCCAACGTGCTGATGGCAACCTCGGCGTTGCTGGAAAAGTGGGGCTGTGAGGTGGAGACCCACAGCGATGGGGTGGGAGTGACAAGCGAATGCGACATCATCATTGCCGACTTCGACCTGGGCACGAAGGTGTCGGGCTCAGAATGCATTGCAGCGATTCGTGAGCAACGTGGCTGGGAAGTGCCCGCAATGATCATGACCGGCCATGAGATTGAAAGAATCCGCCACGCGTTGAGCCACATGAACATTTCAATCCTGGCTAAACCCGTACGTCCGCCAGAGTTACGGGCTACCTTGCTCGAATTGACCAAACAGGTCGCTGCCAAGACTTATTAGCCAAAAAGTTACAACGCTCCGGGTTTTTATGAACTCGCCAGGCGAATCGGGATCAAGAGTTTCAGCACTGCAGTTTTAAAAAATATCCGTACCCGCATTCAATGGGGTTAATCCGAGCTGGGATCGCCGACTCAGGATGATAATTTTGCGTCGACAGACAGCAGGGACGTTACAGCCAGACGGATTGAGGATTGATTGATGTCCAATGTTGAAGAGCTTGCCAGGGATACCATTACGCTGAGCGAGTACGACAGTTTACTTTCCATAGGCACCAGTGCGCTCGAAGCCATTCCTGGTGCCGTGTACCTTTGTGATCGCGAAGGGTGGCTCGTCCGGTACAACAGCGAGGCCGCCGGGCTGTGGGGCAGGACCCCGGCCCTCGGTCAGAACGGTGATCGCTTCTGCGGCTCGCATCGACTTTTCTTGACAGACGGTACGCCGTTGGCGCTTGAAGATGGTCCCACGGCTTCGGCGCTCAATGGCGATGTCGTGACACGCAATCAGGAAGTCATCATCCAGCGTCCGGATGGCTCGCGGTTCGTGGCGCTGATGAACATCCGCGCGCTCAAGGATCGGGGAGGCGCCATTCAAGGCGCGATCAATTGCTTTCAAGACGTCACCGCGCACCACGCCGTGGCCGAGGAGTTGCGGCGCAAGAGTGCCGACCTTGAAGATTTTTTCGAAAATAGCGCGGTCGGCCTGCACATCGTCAGTGGCGAGGGCATCATCCTGCGTGCCAACAAGGCTGAGTTGGCGCTGCTGGGCTATTCGGCGCAAGAGTACATTGGCCGCCACATTACCGAGTTTCATGTGGATGCGCCGGTGATTGGTGACATCCTCGATAAATTGAGTTGCGGCGACTGCCTGGACAGTTATCCGGCGCGCTTAAAGGCCAAAGACGGTTCGATCAAGCATGTCGCGATCACCTCCAACGGGCGTTTCGAAGACGGCAAGCTTTTCAATACGCGCTGTTTCACCATCGATGTCACGGTCGCCCAGCAGATGGAAAACCAGGTTCGCGAAAGCGAACGGCATATGCGCAACCTTCTCGAGGCATTGCCCGCTGCGGTCTATACCACCGACGCAGAGGGCTGCATCACGTTCTACAATCGGGCGGCAGTGGAGTTGTCGGGACGCACGCCTGAGTTGGGTGACATGTGGTGCGTGACCTGGAAGTTGTTCAACAACGACGAAAGCCCACTTTCCCACGATGAATGCCCGATGGCGGTGGCCCTGAAGGAAAACCGCTCCGTTCGGGGTGTCGAGGCAATTGCCGAGCGGCCGGACGGGAGCCGCGTACCCTTTATTCCGTACCCCACGCCCCTGCACGATGCCGAAGGCAATTTGGTGGGGGCGATCAATATGCTGGTCGATATCACCGAGCGAAAGCAGGCGGAGAATCGCCAGAAGACCTTGATCGATGAGCTCAACCACCGGGTCAAGAACACCCTGGCCACAGTGCAATCCCTGGCGGCGCAAACGGCGCGTAACGCCGAGGATGCGAAAGACGGTTACTACCGTTTTGAGGCCCGGCTCCTGGCGTTGTCTCGTGCCCATGATCTTCTGACGAGGCGCCATTGGGGTCATACGCCCCTGGACGCGCTTGCCCATGAAGTGCTGATACCGGTATTCGGCCATGAGCCCAACCGCATCAAAATCGAGGGGCCTTCTATCGACGTCAGTACTCGGGTCGCGCTCAATCTCACGATGACGCTCAATGAACTGGCGATCAACACGCTTAAATACGGAGCGATGTCCGTTGAGACGGGCACGCTATCAGTGACCTGGACGCTGCAACCTCAATCGAGCGGAACATTGCTGACCCTCGACTGGCGCGAGCAAGGCGGCCCCTCGGTGTCCCAGCCAAAACGAGAAGGCTTGGGCTCGCGTCTGATGAAACGCTGCATCGAACGCGATCTGGCTGGCAAATTTGATCTCGTCTTTGCCCCGTCGGGAGTTTTCTGTCGCTTCTCATTTCTGATCGGGGCGGCTGGGGCATGACCCCATTCGTTGGCGTCAGGGTGTTCGTTGTCGAGGACGAAGGCGCGATTGCCATGATGATCGAGGAAATGTTGGAAGAGCTTGGCTGTGAAGTACTGGCGTCGGTGGCGCAGCTCGCCACGGCGCTTGAAATAGCCAGAACGGCGCAGGTTGACCTGGCCATCCTGGACGTCAACCTGGCCGGTGAGCGTATCTTCCCGGTTGCTGAAATTCTCCGCGAGCGCGGTATTCCATTCTTATTCAGCACGGGATACGGCGCCAGTGGCCTGCCCGGCGAGTTTGCCCAGTACCCAGTCTTGCGCAAACCGTTTTCGCAGAACGACTTGCAGCAAAAAGTCGCACTTGCGCTGAGGCACTGACCTCCAGCCCCGCAGGTCTGTTTCCGGACCTGGAGAATCCCCCGCAGCCCGCTCTGGAAGCCGCCATTTCATTTTATGAAATGGTGGATTGCAGTTTGTGCGTATTCCTGCGAAGTCGCTTTGGGAAGAAGATGGCCCCACCTGCACTACACGTCTATGCAAGAGACGTCGCGCAGCTTCCCTAATCGTAGCGCACTGGCCCAGGCTGCAATGCGGCGGGCGCGAGGAGTAGCAGATGAACGAAGCCTCGAAACCACCATCCTCGCCCTGGCATGAAGGTGAGCTGACATTGCAGCGCTCTGTCGGCGCGGTCGACATGATGGCCAGTGTTGGCCAGCGGCAATTGGCCCGCACCTGGATGCCGGATCAACACCGTGAGTTCTACGCCCAACTGCCTTTCGTGGTCTTGGGAACTGTGGATCGGCAGGGCGACGTGTGGGCGACCCTGCGTACCGGGCAGCCGGGCTTCATGCATTCGCCCGAGCCGCAAACCTTGCACATCGATCTCAAGCCGCAGCCCGACGACCCGGCCCAGGAGGGCATGGGCGAGGGGGATGCCATCGGCATGTTGGGGATCGAGTTGCACACCCGGCGTCGTAATCGCATGAACGGGAATGTGCGTCGTCAATTGGAGGACGGCCTGGAGATTTCAGTCAGTCAGGCCTATGGCAATTGCCCGCGTTATATCAACCTGCGCCAATACGCCTTTGTTGAAGAGCAGGTAGCCGCGCCACGGGAGTTGGCCCCGACGGACCCGCTGATACGGCGCCTGGTCGCGGCCGCCGACTCGTTTTATATCGCCACCTATGTGGTCCGTGACGGCGAGCGCCAGGTCGATGCGTCCCATCGCGGCGGCAAGCCGGGTTTTGTGCGCATGGACGAGGACGGGACGCTGACCGTTCCTGATTTTTCCGGAAACCTGTTCTTCAACACCCTGGGTAACATTTTGCTGAACCCGCGTGCAGGGCTGGTGTTCATCGATTTTCAAACCGGCGACCTCTTGCAGATGAGCGGTTCGGCGCAAGTGTTGCTGGACGACCCGCAAATCAACGCGTTCCAGGGCGCCGAGCGGCTGATGCGCTTCACGCCGCAGCGTATTGTCTATCGCCCGGCGGCGATTCCCTTGCGCTGGAAAGACCAGGCCGAAGGGGACTCGCCCAATTCATTGATGACCGGCAGTTGGGAGCAAGCCGCCGAGCGCTTGCAGGCCGAAGCCTTGCGCAGCCATTGGCGGCCACTGCGGGTGGAGCGCGTGGTGGATGAAAGCCACAATATTCGCTCTTTTTACCTGCAAGCGGCTGACGGCGCTGGTTTGCCTCGCTTTGAAGCCGGCCAGCACCTGCCTGTGCGGGTCTTGCTGGATGGGCAACAGGCTGCGTCGATTCGAACCTATAGCGTCTCCAGTGCGCCGTCGGATGACTTCCTGCGCATCAGCGTCAAGCGCGACGGTTCGGTGTCTTCGCACCTGCATGAGCAGATTCAGGTGGCCCACGAGATTGACGCGCGAGCGCCCCAGGGGCATTTCACTGTCCAGCCCACCGAGCGGCGTCCGTTGGTACTCCTCGCCGCGGGCGTCGGCATCACGCCGCTGTTGTCGATGTTGCGCGAGGTGGTTTACCAAGGGCAACGCATCAGCCGCATGCGCCCGGTCTGGGTGGTGCAAAGCGCGCGTACGGTAGCCGACCTGGCGTTTCGTGAGGAACTCGATGAACTGGCGGCCCGCGGCGGCGACAAGGTGCGGATACTGCGGATGGTCAGCCAACCGCCCAGCGAGGCACCGGCAGGCGAAGGCTATGACGCGACGGGCAGGATCGACGTGGGGCTGCTCAAGCAACTGCTTCCACTCGACGACTACGACTACTACCTGTGTGGGCCGGGCAGTTTTACCCAGGCGCTGTATGACGGACTGCGTAAATTGCGCATTCCGGACGATCGTATCCACGCCGAGACCTTTGGCCCGTCGACGCTGGTCCGAGACGCCGAAGTCAGCGTCCCGGCGACGCCACAGACGCCGGCGGCGAGCGAGGCGGTGAAGGTATTGTTCGCCACCTCCGGCAAGGAAGCACGCTGGGAACCCGGCAGTGGAACCCTGCTGGAACTGGCCGAGGCGCGCGGCCTGAGTCCGGAGTTCAGTTGCCGCGGCGGCTCCTGCGGCACCTGCAAAACCCACTTGAAGCGCGGCCAGGTGCATTACCTCAATAGCCCCGCGGAGCCTTTGGCCGACGATGAGGTGCTGATCTGTTGCGCGGTGCCGGCAGAGGGCAGTGAGACGTTGGTGCTGGAGGTTTGAGAGAGGGGCAGGCGAAGCCGGCCGCTGACTATTTCAAATAGTGAAATGCTGGATTGTAAAAGCTGGTGATTCCGCTGTTTGGGATAGGAGGGGAGGATAGCGCCATCGACGCGATTCCCGCCTCGATCCTCAAAAAACAACATGGAGTACGTCATGTCTCAGAAAGCGATCAAGCTTTATCGCCATCCGTTGTCCGGTCACGCCCATCGCGTCGAATTGATGCTCTCGCTGCTCGGCCTGCCGACCGAACTGATCTCCGTGGACCTGATGAAGGGCGAGCACAAGACCCCGGAGTTCCTGGCCCTCAACCGTTTTGGCCAGGTCCCGGTGATCGATGACAACGGCACCGTCCTGGCTGACTCCAATGCCATCCTGGTTTACCTGGCGACAAAGTATGGCGATGGCCAATGGTTGCCGGGCGATCCACTCGCACAAGCCAGGGTCCAGCGCTGGCTTTCAGTGGCTGCCGGCCAGATCAATTCGGGACCCGCCAACGCGCGATTGATCACCGTGTTTGGTGCAAGCTATAACGCCGAGGACGCCATCGCCCGGTCCCATGCCCTGCTCAAGGTCATGGAGAGCGAGCTGGAACAAAGTCCGTTCCTGGCGGGTGATAAGCCCACCATCGCCGACGTTGCTGCGTACACCTACGTGTCGCATGCGCCGGAGGGCAATGTCGCGTTGACTGATTATCCGCATGTTCGGGCGTGGCTGGGCAGCATCGAAGCGTTGCCGAATTTCGTGGGTATGCAGCGCACGGCCAAGGGCTTGCAACACGCTTGACTCAAACTGCCGGGACTTGCCGTGAGCCATCACGGCAAGCGCCTGCGCCGTACGGTAGACGCCCCAGCAAGATGGATCGCCTATGGATCGCTTTCAGGAAATGCAGGTTTTTATGGCGGTTGCCGAGGAGGAAGGATTTGCCGCGGCAGCCCGGCGCTTGAATGTTTCACCCCCGAGCGTGACGCGTGCCATCGCGGCGATGGAAGAAAGGATCGGCACTCAGCTACTGTCCAGGACGACCCGCAATGTGCACCTGACCGAAGCGGGGCAACGCTACCTGGAAGATTGTCGACGGATTCTCAGCGAGCTCGAGGAGGCGGAGGAAGCAGCTGCCGGCAGCTACTTGATACCGTGCGGATACCTGACCGTCACAGCACCGGTCCTGTTCGGCGAACTGTACGTTGCGCCACTGCTACCGGATTATCTCGATCAATTTCCCTCGGTGCATCTCAATGCCTTGTTGGTCGACCGAGTGGTGAACATGGCTGACGAAGGGATCGATGTAGCGATACGCATCGGCCATTTGCACGAAAACGCTCAGCACGCGATCAAGGTCGGGGAGGTGCGTCAGGTGATATGCGCCGCGCCCGCGTATTTCGAGCGGCATGCAAGGCCACGACACCCTGCCGAGTTGAGTAAGGCCAAGATCGTGATGTCTTCGGCCAGCCACTTGCTGAGCGATTGGCAGTTCGTCGATGACGGCAAGCCGCTGAGTTTGCGGTTTGATCCACGCCTGGTGGTCACCGCCAATCAGGCGGCGATCAATATTGCCTGCCTGGGATGGGGCGTCACGCGGGTATTGTCCTATCAAGTGGCCAGGCACGTTGCTGACGGAGCGCTGGAAGTGGTGCTCGAGGATTTCGAGCTGCCGGCGTTGCCGATTCATGTGGTGTACCAGAAGAACAATCGGGTGCCTGCGAAGGTACGTACCTTCGTCGATTTCCTCGCCGATCGGCTCGGGGGCGACGCGACCCTCAGATCGCTCGCCAAAGGGAGCGGCTAATGGGGCGTTACCATGAAATGCGAATGTTCCACGCGCTTTCGCAAAGTCCGAGTCTCGCATCGGCCGCCCATCGCCTTAATGTATCCGGTCCGACCGTTGCGCGTGCCATTGATCGGTTGGAGGCTCGGCTCGGTGTGCAGTTACTGTCGCGAAGCACTCGCGGGGTCGCACTGACTGAGGCGGGAGCGGCTTTCATGGCCGATTGTTCGCGTATCCTCTGCGGGGTCGATGAGGCCGAAGCCTGCGCCAAGGGCCTGCATGTCCAAGCGCAAGGCGGTCTGACGGTACTGTTGCCGTTGCTCTTCAGCCGCTATGTCATGGCACCGCTGCTGGCCGATTACATGGACCTGTATCCCGAGATCAGGGTGTTCGCGCAGTACCATGATCGTATTGCGAACATGAATGAGGAAGGGCTGGATGTGGCCGTGCTGGTGGGGCATTTGCCCAGCTCTGCATTGATCTCACGACCTGTTGGCGATGTTCGCTCGATCGTTTGCGCCAGCCCTGCGTATCTGGCCACTCATGGTGAACCTGTCGTGCCGCAGGATTTGCGAAGTCATCGGCTGATTGCCGCGCAAGCCAACCAGGACCGGGTCCAGTGGTCTTTTCAAACCCAGGGCGAGCCCAGTAGCATCAAGATGCGCACGCGGCTCAGTTGCGCGACCTTACAGTCGGCCATCGATGCCGCGGCGCATGGGGCAGGGTTGACACGTAGTGTGAGCTACCCGTTGTACGACTATTTGAGCAGCGGACGATTGTGCAGGGTCTTGCAGCGTTATGAACCGCCCTCGACGCCAGTCCAAGTGGTTTACCGTGAACGACGTAAGGCTTCGATGCGCGTGCGCAGTTTCGTCGATTACATTGTTGACCGGCTACGCGAGCACCCGGCCTTGGGGCCTGACGTTTACTGATGTGCCCAGCCACTTTCAAATTTCACGCCGCATTCTTCCGGGGGCCTGGCCATAGATATCCTTGAATTTCTTGCTGAACGCCGCCTGGGATTGGTAACCCACCTGCACTGCGATGTCGCTCAAGCCTAGATGTGAATGGTTCAGCAGACCGAACGCCAGCTCCATGCGTACCTGCGTCAACAATGCCCACGGCGATACACCAGCCACCCGAACGAACGCTCGCATGAAGGATGCTCGGGACATGCTTGCCGTCTCGGCCAGGCTTTGAATCGTCCACTCGTGCGCAGGGTCCGCCAGCATCGCCTGCCAGGCGCGGCCCAAACGTTTATCGCCCAGCAGGGCCAATGAGCCACTGTCCTGGCTATGGTTGGCCAGGTGCGCGCGCAGAATCAGGGTGAAGAGCGCCTGGGAAAGCGCGTCGAGCAAAAACCGAGCGCCGACCTTATCCCCGTCCGCTTCCCCTCGAATGACCTCGACCAATGCCGGTAGCGGCCCATTGGCCGGCAAGGCGCCGCTGGGAATCACCAGGTATTCGGGCAGAGACGCAAACAGCAGGGACGCGCGGTTGAAATGAAAGCCACCACAGAGCATGTCCAGCTCCGGGCTGGCGCCGCCAATGCGATGTATCGGCAACGTGCTCCCCGGGATGACGTCTGGGGTAGTTGGCGCGACCGTTTTTCCAGGGCTATGCATCAAGTGCCGGGCACCACGAGGCAGCAGCAGAATATCGCCTGCACGCATGGGCAAGCGCTGCCCGTCGGGGAACTCCACCCGGCATTCCCCCGCCAACACGATGTGATAGGGCGCTGTGCCCAGCGCTTGCTGCTCATGCTCCACAGCCCAATCGCCCTGGAACTGGCAACGCAGATCCAGGCTGCCGCGCACGTTGGCCAGACTGATGAGTTTATCGACCGCATTCATTTGAGCGTTTCGCAAAAAAAACTGAGTGGATTGAACAAACCCGAGCTACGTCAGGGTGAAAAACTGAGTGCGTCGAAACAGTACACCCAACCCACTCAGGAGTTAATGCCATGTTCAATAACTGGTCCGAATTATTGCCCACTATTCAGAAAGCCTTCGGTGCACTGGGCAAGAGCAACCCGAAAATGGTCAAGGCCTACATGGCCCTTGGTGAAGCCGCCAGCGAAAACAACGTGCTCGACGCGAAGACGCGCGAGTTGATCTCGATCGCCATCGCCGTCACCACCCGCTGCGACGGTTGCATCGCCGCGCACACAGATTCGGCTATCAAGGCCGGTGCCAGCCGCGAGGAAGTGGCCGCAGCCCTGGCCACCGCGATCTCGCTGAATGCGGGGGCAGCGTACATCTACTCGCTGCGTTCGCTTGAAGCCTATGACGCATTGAAAAGACCGGCGTGATTGCACGCCTCATCTGGCCCCAGGCGCCGCAAGGTGCCGGGGTTTTTTCAAGCCATTGTTTCATGCCATGCAATTGAGTCATGTCAGCCCTGGTCCTTCTCCGGAACCCATTTGCCAGTGAAACTGATCCCAGAAACGATTGAGCCGCTGCGGCTTGGCAGCGTTCTTCATTCACCAGGAGATTCCAATGATCGACACCCCTCAGTCCTGCGCCGAGAGCCTTTGGCCAGAGACGCCAAGCATGACCCACCGCGAGTTCGAAAGCGGTTTTCTACTGCCTCAGTTGATGGGCGCATTAGCCGGCGAGTCTGCGGGTCTTGGCCTACGGGGCGGATGCCGGACAAAGAGCACTTCATTGCGGCAGATAAGTGTCTGGCTGATGCAGAACTTGCGACTTGCGGCGCGTCCATGGTGAGTTGAACAAACCGAGCGCTATACGCGTTTGGCTACGGTCATGACGACGTCGCTACGTCATTTGGGATGGACTTATCTGGCGATGGACCGGTCGTTATTGTCCGGCCCAGAGGGACTGTAGATACTTGAAATTCCATTTTTCGTAGGCTTCACGACTGATGATTCGATCGGCACATTTTTTATCGCTCAAGTCGATAATCTCGTGGGGGATCGAAGCTTTTTTTTGCGTGGAAAAAAACACCTTCACTTTAGGCTTCAGCAGTGAGGCATCGCTCTGTTCCATGACGACGGCGAGACGTCCGCTTTCCAGCCGAACCAGCGAGCCTATGGGGAATATGCCCATATATTTCACGAAAGCCTGAAATATGACTGGGTCAAAATGTCCCTCCCATGAGGCCATCTTGTGCATTGCGTCTGCCGGCCCCCAGCCTCTCTTGTAGGGGCGATCAGATGTGACGGCATCATATACGTCGCAGATGGCGGCCATTCGTCCAAACAAACTGATCTGTTCACCGACCAGTTTGTGGGGGTAACCCGTGCCATCAAGTTTTTCGTGATGATGCAAACACACATCGAGCACCGAGGCGCTGATTTGCCGATTGTTTAACAGGATCTGCTCCCCGAGTTCAGGGTGTTGGTAGATGGTGAGAAATTCCTCGCGGGTCAGTTTTCCGGGTTTGTCGAGTATCTTTTGCGGGATGGCCATCTTCCCGATGTCATGCAGCAAACCGGCAAGACCGGCCTCCTGCACGTTGGGCTCGGAGAGGTTCAACTGGCGGGCCAAGCCGATCATGAGCCCACTGACGGCAACGGAGTGCATATAGGTGTATTCGTTTATGCTTTTAAGGCGTGCCAGGCTGATAAGGGCATGTGGATTTCGCGTGATGGAGTGAGTAATCGTCGATATCAATTGACTGACGCCGTGCAGCTCGATCGATGCGCCCATCCGTGCCTGATTGAACATCTTCATCACGGCTGTTTTCGACCGCTCACAGAGCCTTAGCGCAATTTGGGCTTCCTCTTCGACGGATACGCTCGCCGTCGTATTGGCTCGGCTTTCGGCTATCGCGGCCAATACCGAACGCGCGTAGCAGTCAGCCTGGGCAGCTGTAGTCGCCGGCACATCGCCGACAATATCCAACCCTTTTTCTGTCTCGATCCAGACCTCGTGAATCGCTGACTCCAAGATCCGCGCCAGATCATGGGTGTTGTTGAGCAGGAAGCGTTCTCTCCAGAATGGATGATCGGTCCAGGCTCCACAGAATTCCGTAATGTACATACCCAGGCGCAGGTCAGTGACCGCAATGCGTTTCAACATAGCGCTATACCTCAGGTTCCATGCTGCCGATCAGGTTTATAGACCTGTTTGAAAACCCAGCGCTGCAGCTCAACGCTGAGACCTTGGCCGTCCGTGGCTACGTTGTTCATAGCATCAAACTTGAAAGTGCCCGACTTGTTGCTGCAGTGTCCCGCCCAGGCGTGCCAGCTCAACGCTGGAGGCTGCGGTCTGTTCGGTCGATGTGGCCGACTCATCGGCAATCGCTCTCACTCGCGTGATGCTCCGGCTGATTTCTTCGGCCACCGCGCTTTGCTCTTCGGTGGCGGTAGCTATCTGCTGCATCATCTGCTGGATCGCTGCGATCATGCGGGAGATGTCCATGACGGCGGCCCCCGTATCATCCACACCTGCAACGGTACGTTCGGTCAGATCACTGCAAAGCTGCATACTTCCTGCGGCTTCTTCCGCGATGTGTTGCAGCCCTCCTATGAGTGACTGGATCTGCACCGTTGCCTCCTGGGTGCGGCGTGCCAGCAGGCGAACTTCATCAGCCACCACGGCGAAGCCACGGCCCGCCTCGCCGGCGCGAGCGGCTTCAATGGCCGCATTTAATGCCAGCAGGTTGGTCTGGTCTGCTACCGACTTGATGACATCCAGCACGCCACCGATTTGCTCGGTCTCGAGCTTCAGGCGGGTCATGGCGTCATTTGACCCTGCGACTTCCTTGGCCAGATGCTTGATTTGGCTGATAGCCTGACGGGCCTTTGCCTCGCCGGCCTGGGCCTGTTGATCTGCAGACAGCGCGGCGCTGGCCACTTGCTCCGAATTTCGAGCCACCTCCTGCACTGTTGCGGCCATTTCGTGTACAGCGGTTGCCACCTGATCGACTTCCTGTTTTTGAATCACGACACCATGGCTGGCCTGCTCAGTGGCGCTGGATAATTCAGCTGCCGCTCCCGATATGGTTTCAGCTGAGGTACGCACTTGGCCGATGAGTGCGCCAAGGCCCTGCTGCATCTCGCCCAGAGAGGCCATGACGCTGCCTGTAGGGGCGAGTTTTGCGCCTGGCAGGCTACGCATATCACCGGAGGCTACGCGCCGGGCCGCTGCCGAAAGCTCAAGCGGCTCGGCACCTAAGGTTCTCAGCAGGCTTCTGACGATGGCAATGCCGAGCCCAAGGGCGAGCAACAATGCGCCTATGCAGACGGCGATCATCAGGTTGCGTTGGCTCTCGTACTCCTTGTGACCGCTGGTGACGGCCTCATTGGCGGCGTCTCTACTGTGCTGCATATACGCTTGGCCTGCGGCCAGGAGTTGTCGGAGCAAGGGGATGCAATCTCGGTTGATGCGCAAAATGGCTTCTTCGCGCTGGTTTCCTGCTGCGCGCTCGACAATCTCCAGTGCGACCGGACCGTAGAGGCCTTCAATGCGATCGATATCCGCCAGTAATTTTTTCTCTGTTTGCGACTGAGTGCCGGTCACCGTATCGAGCGCGTTTTTCAGGTCTTCAAGGCGTGCCTTGACGTCTCGGTGCGCTTCCAGGACTGCGGCATGTTCCAGCTTCAGATCAGCCTCGGAAGACACCAGCACCATGTTCCGCGCCGCTACGGCACGCCGTTGTGCAGCGATGAGTAGTTCGGCTGCCAATCCTTCGCGGGTGTTCACACCTGAGACATACATCGAAAAAGCCTTGTTGGACTTGGCCAGCTCAACCATTGCGAACGTGGAAACCAGCAGCACGACGATTGTCAGGGCGGCGAAGCTCATGCCGAGCTTCATTTTTACGGATAGATTCATGGCAGATCACTCGAAGAGGGGGCAACGCCGGGTGGGGCGTGAGCTCAGGTGGTGGCGCAGAGCCATCACTTAATATTGTACAAGTGTAGTGAGTTTGTACAGGTATTGTGTAAATTCGAATGATCTTTGACAGGTAGCCAAGACCGTATCGATCGCTTGCGGCGGTTCGACGGACGCAAACGGCGACGTTGATGGTTGAAAGGAAATGTAACGACCAACACCGAAGGAAATGCTTCCAGCGGTCCGGTAACGAAGGGGTAGGGGAGAAGCGAAGTGGTTCAGGAAGGCATTAAGCGATGAACCTGTCGGCGGAGCAGACGTCCGCCCCAGGGGTCAGCCGGTCATTGATCAAGCGCTAAAAGCCAGGTATTGACCACCCGCCGATCCAGCTCCTCCCAATCCGCCATGCCCAATACCCGCGTGGTGTTCAGCCCACGCAAATAACCGCGTAATTGATTGGCGGTGGCCCGCGCCAGTTCCGGGTCGGGGGTGTTCTCGCTTAACAGCACGGTTTCGTACTGGACCAGGTACTCGGCCACGCGGTCACGAAAGTCGGGCAAGACAGCATCGCGGATCAGATCAAACGTTCTCAAGGAAAAGTCCTCATCATTTTTTTAGTGGTGATCTTAGTGTGTATCTGTCTTCACGGCGCGTAACTATCGCTAGAAGTGATAGTGACCATTACGCAACGTAAGTTCTGCTTTGTCGGCGATCGGTGGAAAATCACCTCCATTGAACACGCCGCCCCAGACATCTGGGCGCTTGATGACCGAACCCTTTGTTTTCAGGATAGATCGATGCGCTCTTTATTTGTGCTTCTCATGACGTTTGCCTCGCTGTCGCTCGCCGGTTGCGCCTCCGTGCCGAACGACCCGACCCTGACCTTGCAGACCAGCAAGACGCCGGCCCAATACGCCGAATGTGTCGTGCCGAAATTGCAGGGCAGCGCATTGAACCCAATGGTCTCGCAGACCCAGCGCAGCTACCGGATCGTGGTGCCGAGCAAAGTCTCGGCGGACAACGTGCTGGAAGCGTACAAGTCCGGCAACGGTGGCAAGGTCTTCATCTATGAGCGGCATCTGCTGGCTTCGAACCTGCTGCCTTCGAGTTTTGGCCGCGCCGCACAGGATTGCATCTGACGCGGCCCGTAAACATTTTTATCGCGCTCCTTTGGTTGGCCGCAACCAACCAATTCCTTGCCCCGCACCGTATTCGGTTGCGGGGCTTTTTTTTGAATCAGATTCGCGAGTCGTCTGCCCGGATGAATTCGATGAGCGCTTTCAAGGCCGATGGCACATGGCGTCGGCTGGAGTAATACACAAAGAAGCGGCTCGGTGGTGCTTTGTAGTCCTGGAGTATTTCTCTGAGGTGCCCGCAGCGGATGTCGTCGCGCGCCAATGCCTCGTAGACGTAGGCAATGCCTGCGCCATCTTTCGCAGCCTGGATCATCAGCCCATCGTCTTCCAGGATGAGCGGGCCGGTGACGGATAAGCGTATCGGCTGACCGTCGGCCTGATACTCCCAGGCGTACAGTTTGCCGCTGGGAAAACGCCTGGCAATGCATGCATGATCGAGCAGGTCGCGGGGTGCTTGTGCAACCCCCTTTGCGGCTAGATACGTCGGCGCGGCAACGGTGACGAACGACTGAGGTGCGCCGACCGGTATTGCGATCATGTCGCCGGCCAGGCTTTCTCCAAAGCGGACCCCCGCGTCAAACCCGTCGTTGACGATATCGGTCAAGCCGTCATCGGTGATCAGCTCCAGCTGAATGCGTGGGTACCTGGCCACGAAGGGCGCGAGCACTTGCGCAAATACAATGCGAGCCGCCGGACGTGCCACGTTGAGGCGCAGTTTGCCGGCGGGCACTTCCTGCATCGAGGTCAATTGCGCCAAGGCATCGGCAACCTGGTGCAGGGTCGGAGCCAGCGTTGCCAATAGCTGCTGGCCGGCCTCGGTCGGGGTCACGCTACGCGTGGTCCGGTTCAACAGCCTGACGCCCAGGCGTGCTTCCAGCGCGCGCATCGCGTGACTCAACGCCGAAGCTGAGACGCCACGTTCGTCGGCGGCCTTGCGAAAGCTGCGATGGCGGGCGACGGCGGCAAAGGCATCGAGTTCCGCGAGGTCAGGGTGCTTACTCATGAGTTTAGTTCAGTAGTTCAAATAAGATTACCTATCTTATCTTCATCAGATCGCTCCCGGATACTTCTCCCATCACTTGTGGAGAGGTCGTTATGCAAAAGAATCGTCTTGGCTCATCGCAGTTCCTGATTTCGCCGATTGGCCTGGGAACGTGGGCAATCGCTGGTACCGGTTGGGAATACAGTTGGGGCGCGCAGGATGACAAGGACAGCCTGGACGCACTGGAATATGCCATCGAACGTGGGGTCAACTGGATCGATACCGCTGCGGTTTATGGCTTGGGCCATGCGGAGCGATTAGTCGGGCAATTGTTGCGTCGGGTGCCGGCTTCGCGGCGTCCTTTGGTGTTTACCAAAGGCAGCCTGGTCTGGGACCCGGTCACGAAGGCGATTGCACACTCGCTGGCGCCCCAGTCGTTGCTTGCCGAAGTCGATGCGAGTTTGCGTCGGCTTCAAGTCGAGGCTATCGATCTGTATCAGATCCACTGGCCCGCTTTTCCGGCCGACGCCAGCAGCGAAGGTATTGAAATGGCGCTTTCGGCTTTGGCAACGGCCCGCGACCAGGGAAAAATTCGTGCGATCGGTGTGTCGAATTTCGACGTCGCTCAACTCAAGCGGGCCCAGGCGGTGACCGAGATCGTTTCACTCCAGCCGCCGTACTCCGCGTTGATGCGCGATATCGAGAAGGACGTCTTGCCATTCTGCGAGCAGGCCGGAATGGGTGTCCTGGCCTATTCCACGCTTCAATCGGGGCTGCTTTCCGGCAGCATGACCCGCGAGCGCATCTCGCAACTGCCTGAAGACGATTGGCGCAAAGCCCGGAGTGCCGACTTCCAGGAGCCCCGTTTGAGCGCCAACCTGGCATTGGTGGAGGTTATGGCACGCATTGGTGAACGGCATGGGGTAGGCGCTGCGGCAGTCGCCATCGCCTGGGTACTTCGCCAGCCGGCAGTGACCGGTGCCATCGTCGGTGCCCGCCATCCCGCCCAAGTGGACGGGCTGATTGCAGGTACGCAGTGGCGCCTCAGTGCTGCGGAAATCGAGGAGATTCGACCGTTCCTGCCGGCGGGCATGGGAACCAATGTCCCTGGCGCCGCCTGAGCGATTTGATCGAGGTCAACGCCCCTGAGCGAACACTTGCCCACGTCAACTCAGGGACGAAAGCTGCTTGCTCCGTTATTGCAGCGGAACATACACATCGGTCTGCCACTGGTCCTGCGGTGTCTCGGGATAGACGCTCAGGTAATGGAAAAACAGCGGCTGGTCACGCAGCTCTTCTCCACTGGCAGGTAGCCAATCGCGGTAGATCGGATAGATCGTCTCGCCGATGTGGTCCGGTGACCCCACGTGGCGCACCACGGCGCAGCGCCCGCCAGCAATGACCATCTCGCGCACGCCGAACGTATTCGGCGCCACTGCCTCGTGGATCTCGCCACAGATGGCGAAGCGGAAGGCGTGTGGCGGTGTGGTATCGGGGTTGCCATAGGGAATGCCAAAGGTGCGGCTCGATACCACCGGCGACTGTCCGCTCTGCATACGCCACTTGATGAACTTGCCCACGCTCTCTTTGACGAGCCCGGTCGGCCCGCAGTGCTCCAGCGTTGCTACCCTGACTTCGGGGAAGTCGACGATTTGTACTTGCATGGTGATAGTCCTGGAAAAATGGGGGATTGCGAACACCGCATTCCAGACCTGCCAGTTCGGTTCCTTCCTGAACGCACTCGGCGTCATGCCGAACGCGCGCCTGAATGCCCTGCAAAATGCCTCGGGACTTTCAAAACCGGCACCGAATGCGGCGTCCAGTATCGAGTGATCAGCGAGGGCGGCCAGGCGATGCGCCGCGCGTCGTAGCCGCATCAGTTGCACATAACGCGAAACCGGTACGCCGACGAACCCGGTAAATTGTCGGTGGAAGTGAAACGCCGAAAAGTTCGCCACTTGGCTCAACGTCTTCACCGACAAATCACCTTCGAGATGGGCATCGATATAGGCGAGTACGGCGTTCAAGCGTTTTGTGTAAGCGCAGTGGGTCGGCATGTCAGACACTGGAAAAGGCTCTTGGAAGTGGGGTCGGCAATAGAATCGACTATAGCGGCATGCACGCGCCTAGCCGCGCTTGCTCAAGGCTGGTTCTGTTTGGACAGCGTGCCAGCAGGCACTTGCCGAACAAACGATCAAGAACGCCATTGCCCTGATTTTGTCATCTGTTTTTCCGTTGTAGCCATCTTTGGGTTCCAAATTCTTTTCCAGGCGCTAACATCCGCGCAGACCTCCCGACACCTCGGACTTCTCTTCATGAAATTGCGCCTGCTTACAGCCAGTTTGTTTCTCGCCTCTACCCTGACTCACGCCGCCGAACCAGAACCCATTCCCAAAGCCTTGGAGGAACAGGTCGGTCACCTGGTGACACTTATCAAAGACAGCTATGCCACCGGTTACCCAGAAGCGACCCTGGTACAGACCCTGGATACCGGCGAGGAAAGCCAGATAACGCTTGCGGTATTCACCATCGAGGGCTTCGGTATGGGCAACAATTACAGCCAATACCTGGCGGCCTTTACGCCTGAAGAGAGCGAAGAAGGTGTGCAGCGTTTCAGTCTGCTGGACGTAATGCGTATTGGCGGGGACAGCTGGCGTGCGATCGACAAGCTGGAGGCCAGGCTGGTCAGCGATCCGGCGGGTGAGCAGACCCTGATCGACATTCCCGTGATGGAGAATACCGACGACGATGCGCCGAATTTCCCAAGCAAAGCCGCTGTCATTCACCTGTCTTTGGAGGGCTCACATTCACTCCGGTTGGTGGAGGTGAAGTAGGGCGGTAGCGACCGCATCCGTTATCACGGGTCGAACGGCTAGGCATTGATAGGCGTGCCAGAGTGACGGCCAGCGGTTTGAAAAATGTTTGCCGGGCTTGAATGGCAGAAAGCTGCCTGCTTGGCTACCATTTTTCAAACCGCACACGCCTGGATGATGATGGGTTTTTGCCTGTTTGGGCGTTCTTCAGCTGTTAATCCCCAACGGTCATTGCCTTACAAGGAGCGTAAGCATGAATCAAGACTGGCCGGCCCTGGGTTTAAACAACGTAGGGCATTCCTTTGGAACCAAGTTTGCCCCCAGCAGCAACCCTTTTCTTCAAAAGGCGCTGAAAGACCAGAAAAAAAGCGGCAACTGTTTTGCCTATTCAATGCTCTGGTGCCGTCAATGCATAAAATTGAACCGCAAGCTCCAGAGTAAGAATGAGTTAATCACGCACACGCAACTCATGGTCGCGGCGCAAGCGATGCAATCGCAGCAGGTTCGCCAGAACAAAAAGGGTGCCTACGGGGCCGAAGGGATGTTGGGCGAGGCCTATTACCAAGCGATGGCCGCCGCATTCTGCGTTTCTGCCGCCGAGGTCGGCAAAGATGCCGGGCCTCTTTTGAGCGACCACAATGGCTGGCTTGAATTGGTCACCAAGTCAGAAGGGCATTATGTCATTGCCTTCATTTTCTCCGGTGGAGGCGCGCACGCCGTCGCTGCGTTGAATAAGGGGCGGGACCTGGTGTTTTTTGATCCCAATTATGGTCAGTACTCCGTCGATAACTATGCTCCGTGGGAGATGTTGCAGTATCACGCTGATGTTAAGAAAGGTTGCGATACCTACGGTCTTATCAGCAACTGGATCGCGGTCAGAGTGACCTGAGGCAGCCTCATCAAGGCGTCGCCAGGGACCGTTCAGGAATGCCCGATCACCAACGTAGCGCGCGTTCCCGTCGGTAGGCGATTTTCCAATTTGATTTGCCCTCCCAACCGATCGGCAATGGCTTTCACGATGGCCAGGCCCAATCCGGCGCCTTGGTCATTTCCGCGGCTGTAGAAGCGCTCGAGCAGCCGATTGGACTCGGACTCATCGATACCTGGGCCTTCGTCTTCGACGGATAATTCATAATGATTGCCGTTTTTGGCCAGGCGTACCGTAATCTGCCCTTGGGCGGGGGAGAAGTTGGCCGCGTTGGTGACCAGGTTGTTCAAGGCAATGTGAATGTCGGCCGGGTCTACCCTGACCGGTTCGATGTCATCGCTGACATCGAACCCCAGTTCAAGCCCCTTGCTCAGCAGCCAGGGGGTCAGTTGAACCAGGCTTTCCCGGACGGTGGCGGCCAGATCGATGAGCGGAACGATGCGTGTCCCGGTCTTCGGTTCGATCCGAGCCATCGTCAGCAGTTGATTGACCAGCCGGCTGGCGCGGTCGACGCCGGCGATCAAATGTTCCAGCGATTCCCTGCGTTCATGTTCGGTGCCGGCTTCCAGCAAGTTTTGCGCATGTACCCGCAGCACGGCCAGGGGGGTACGCAGTTCGTGGGCGGCATCGGCGATGAAGCGTCGCTCGCGTTCGAGCACGTCCTGGATCTGCGCAAGCATGCGGTTGAGCGCGGCCTGCATCGGTTCCAGTTCGCTGGGCAGGGGTGTCAGTTGCAGCGGCTCCAGCGAGCCGCTGTGGCGCGCGCGCAGGGTGGCCGCCATGTCGGCCAATGGCTTGAGGCCCCAGCCGATGGCCAGCCAGACCATCGCCGCCAGGATCAGGCTACCCAGTATGTTCGGCCACAGGGTATGGCGCACGATGCGATCGACCAGGTCCGCCCGTACGTCATCCCGTTCACCGACCCAGATATTCAGGCCGTTCTGTTTGTCCTTGAGAACAAAGGCTCGCCAGTGACGGTTGTTCAAGTCCACCACGTCACTGAAACCCGGCTCCACCGGTGGCGCGCGGAAGGAGGGGGCGCTGGCGGTGTGTACCAATACCTCGCCTTGGGCGTTCCACACCTGGAAGGCGATTTTGCTTTCGTAAGGATGACCGTCGTTGCGCGGCGCCGCCTCGCTCAACGCCGTGTTGAACGCCCGATACAGGTCGGCATGGGCCTGGCTCGCCAGCGGCATGTGCATCACGCCTTGGAGCAGACGGGCATTTTGGGCCAGTTGCGCGTCGTAGACCTCGGCGATTTCGTGATTACTGTCATGCAGGTTGAGCACGCTGATCACTGCCAGCCCGGCCAGCATCAGGCCGATGATCAGGGTCAGCGTGCGGCGGCGGATAGATGTCATCGATGCTCCTCCACCAGATACCCCACGCCGCGAACGGTGCGGATCAGGTCGGTGGAGAACTTCTTGCGCAGGTGATGGATATGCACCTCGAGGGTGTTGCTTTCGGCTTCTTCGCTCCAGCCATACAGCAGTTGCATGAGGTGATCGCGGGTCATGACACGACCTGGCGGCGAGAGTAGCTCGTGCAGCAATTGATATTCCTTGGGTGTCAGCACCACGGGCTTACCGAGATAGCTGACTTGCTGGGTGCCGGGGTTGAGGCTGATGCCGGCATGTTCGATCAGCATTTGCGCGCGCCCGGCACTGCGCCGCAACAAGGCGCGCAGGCGGGCCTTGAGTTCGGCCAGGTCGAACGGCTTGACCAGGTAGTCGTCGGCACCGGCGTCCAGCCCGGCGATGCGATCTTCGGTCGCATCGCGGGCGGTGAGGATCAGCACCGGCAGGTTGGAGCCACTGGCGCGCAGGCGTTGCAGGACTTCGAGCCCATCCATGCGCGGCAGGCCGAGGTCGAGCACGGCCAGGTCAAAGGTTTCGCTGAGCAGCGCGTGCAAGGCGCTTTTGCCGTCCTTGAGCCAGTCGACGGTGTAGCCTTCGCGCCCCAGGGCTTGATGGATGCCTTCGCCCAGGGCCACGTCATCCTCGATCAGTAGTACACGCACACGGACTCCTGTCAGTTGAGTTTTTTGTTCACTTCAATCAATAGTGCCTGGATTTCCTTGCGGCGTCCGGCATCGGCCTGTTCACGTCCTGGGCGCGGCGCGGCGTTGAGGGCTTTTTGCAGGGCACCTTGGGCTTCAGCGTAGCGTTTCTGACGGTAAAGGTGATCGCCCCAGAAGTACAGGCTGTCGATACCGTCGGGGTTGAGTTGCAACGCTTGCTTGAGCAGTTGTTCGGCTTTGTCGGCATCACCGAAGCCGATCGGCCAGCCGGGGACCCGATCATACAGGGCCGCAAGGCTGGTGTAGGCCGAGCCTTGCAGGGCTTTTGGGTCGAGGGTCAGGGCTTTTTCCAGGTCGGTCCTGGCTTCCTTGACTTTACCCAAGGCGCCGAGACCGCCCTGGGCGCCGGCCCAGCTGCTGGTGACGATGCCCGACCAGATCCAGGCTTCGGCCAGCTCCGGGCGTTCACGGGTGAATGTCGAGGCTTGCGTCGCCAATTGCTCGAACGCCGCCTCGCGTTGTTTTTCCGGCAGTTCATATTGAATGTGCGCCCAGCTTTGCTGGATGCCGACGAGGCGTTGCTGGTCAGCAGTGTCCAGCGCCCAGGCGCTTTGGCCCATGGCGACGATCATCAGGCCGGCGAGAAGTTTTTTCATGGTTCCAGGTGCTCGTTTTCAGGTTTGTGACTCAGACGGCGGATCAGCGGCAATTGCTTGCGCAAGCCACGGTCCACCAGATTGGGTAACAGGCTGTTGAGGCGAACGAAGAAGCGCTCCGGCCAACCCAGGTAGAGATCGCGACGGTCGCCGGCGATAGCGTGTATGACCGCATTGGCCACCGCTTGCGGATCATCGACGTTGGCTTTGAGTGCATCGTTCAGCGCCTGGGCAGCCGGGCTGTTCATCGTGGTTCGAGTGGCTCGGGGCGCGACATAGAGGACGCCGACCCGGGTGTCCGCCAGTTCCCGGCGCAGGGCTTCGGAAAAACCGCGCAAGGCAAACTTGCTGGCGCAATAACTGGCATAGCCTGGGTAACCGATGGAGCCATAGGTTGAGCCAACGTTGACGACCATGGCGCTTTCAGCTTGCTTGAGCAGTGGCAGCAGCAGTTTGGTCAGGCAGATCGGCGCGCTGATATTCACCGCCAGCATCGCGTTGACGTCACTGTCGTCGAGCTGTTCGAGCATCGCGAAGTGGTTGATACCGGCGGCGTTGATCAGCAGGTTGACGCCGTCGAGGGCTGTGGCGGCGGCCAGGATCTTGCGTCGGTCGCCGGGTAACGTCAGGTCGGCGGCCACCCAGCACAGGTTCTGCGGATAGCGTTCGAGCAAGGGCTGCAGCGACTCCTGATGCCGCGCCACCGCCAGCACCCGAGCCCCGGCGGTACACAGTGCACCGGCAATGGCCTGGCCGATGCCGCCACTGGCGCCGGTCAGGACCACACGGGCATCACGCAGCTGCATGGTGAGCCTCCGTGTCCCGCGGCAAGCCACGGAACATGTCGGTGTAGAGTCGGTACACCACTTTTGAAGCGTGGATAACCGCTGCCTGGTCTGCTGGGTCATCGAGCTTGTTCATCAGGCCGCGGTAGGTCTGCATGTGCTCGATGTCGAGGGAACCGTGGGAGCTCAAGTAGCTGAAGGCGCTGGCCGGCAATGCCAAGTGTTCGCGGATGCTGTCCGCCGCGTGGGTGGCCAGGGCGATGCTGGTGCCTTCCAGCACATTGACCATGCCGAACAGCCCTACCGGGTTGCCTCGGGCGATCAGATCGTAGAGAAAACTGACCATCAGCTCGATCGGCAACGACGGTTGGCCATCGCGCACGGCATTGCGATCACCGCCGCAGGCGACGATATCGTCGAGGACCCATTGTTCGTGGCCGTATTCTTCGTCGATGTACTCACACACCGCTTTGCGTAGCCATTCAAGGTGAGCGGGCAGACGCGCGCCGCAGGCCATCATCAGTGGCACGGTGTGGCGCACGTGGTAATAGGCCTGGACGAGAAACGCCCGGTAGCTCTGCAGGCTGACCTTGCCGTCGAGGGCATCCCGGATGATCGGCAGGTTGAACAGTTCGTGGCGTTCCTCTTTTGTAGCTTCTTGCAGGACGTCGAAAAACATCATGATGCGGATTCCTCGCAATGGGTGGATGCAGTCAGTTGCGCGCTGTACAGCGCGACAATGGCGTCGCGGCGCGGGCGACCATTGGCGGTCAGCAGGCCGTTGGCGGCGGTGAACGGTTGGGCCAGGCGGGTCCAGAGATGTACCTGGGCATAGTCGGGCAAGGTTTCGTTGGCTTCGGCCACGGCGGCGGCCAGCTCGGCGTCGGTGCAGTCCGGGCGGTGAGGCCATAACAGTGCGTGATTGCGCGGCAGCGCTTCGCCGTAGACAAAGGCTTGGGCAATGTGTCGACGCTGGGTCAGTTCCGCCTCGACCCATTCCGGGTTGACGTTGCGCCCGTAACTGGTGACGAACTGGTGTTTTTTGCGACCTTTGAGGTAAAGAAAACCTTCCGCGTCGAACTCGCCAAGATCCCCGCTTGGCCACCACTCTTCGGCATAGGGTGGATCACCTAGATAGCCGAGCAGGCTCGACCCCTTGATCAGTACCTCGCCGTCTTCGGCCAGGCGTATCTGGATATGGGGCAGGGGCTTGCCGACACTGCCCGGACGCTGTGCATCGGGGCGATTGAGGCACACCACCGAGGCGCATTCGGACAAACCATAACCTTCGTAGACCGCCAGGCCGACGCTTTGGGCACGCTGCAGCAGGCTCTCGGAGACTCGTGCCCCCCCGACGGCGGCAAAGCGCAGTTTGTGCGGGGCGAATGCTTTCTGTTCGGCGGCGCCGACCAGTATCTGCAACAGCTGCGGCACCAGGATCAGGCTCTCGGGGGCGCGATTGGCCAGGCACGCGAGCAGGCGCGGGGTGTCGACGCCACTGGCACCCAGGATGCCGAGGGTTTTCTGACTCGGTACGCTCAGCGTGGCGCCGGCATACAGCGCCGCATAGCAGCCGAGGTTTTCCAACAGGATCGCCAGCGGCAACAGCGCCAAGTGATGCTGTGGGTCGGCGGGCTTGCTGGCGTGATCGAGCTCGCGCGCGACCCGCAGCAGGCTTTCGGCACTCAGGCAGACGCCCTTGGGGGTACCTGTGGTGCCTGAAGTAAAGGTCAGCTTGGCGGTGCCGGCGGGCATCCGGTTCGGTCCGGTGAAGGTGCGGCACCAGAACTCGCCGTTTTTTTCATAGCCGGCGGCGAGCATTTGGGCTTCCAACTCCGGTTCGGCAACGACCCGCTCTGCCTGGCTTTGCTCCAGGCAGTGGGCGCGTTGGGCCGGGCTGAAGAAGGGTGGCAAGGTCACACAGGCCAGGCCTTCGAACAGTGCCGCCAGGTCCCAGAGCATCGCTTCGACGCCGTTGTCCAGCGCCAGGGCGATCACCGATACCTGCTCATCGCGCAGGCGTTGCTGGCGATACACCACCTCGGCGTACAGGGTGGCGTAATCGAGCTTCAGATGATCGCCCCACAGCGCGATGCGACGGGTGTGGCGCTCGGCATGGCTACGCAGGGTTTGCCGGAAGCGCTGCAGTTCAGGCGACATGGCAGGTGTCCTCCAGGGATGACGGCAGCCCCAGCCGGGTGAACAGGCCGATGTTGCGTAAATGAATGAAGCCTGCGCGGATGTTGCCCACGTGTACCCAGGGTTTGCTTTCGTAATAGCTGCCCCAGCTGTGGCGGTCGTCGCCTAGCCGCTCTGGGTCGGCGGCGCACAGGGTCACCGGTTTGAGACCGAGCCGATGGAAGCTGTTGACCAGACCGATGTTGCCGGTGAAAGCCACCCATTCCAGGCCGCCCATGGCCAACAGATAAGTGATGGCGATGATGCTCAGCCGGGCGCTGCCCGTGTCGCTGGCGGCGAGGTTGCCGACTTCGACGATCCCGGCTCGATCCACCGGATGCCCCGCTGCGGCGCCGATCAGGGGTTCGATCGGTTCGTCCAGGTAGCGCTCCAGAAACAAGGGTTCGTCTTGCGCCATGCGTACCCCGGCCACGGCGCAGAGCCCGTCCTCGGCATTACTCAGACCGAACAGTTGCGGCATGAAATGACGGATGTCGGCCCCATGGGCCTTGCGAAAACGCTGTTGGATGAACGCTTCGAACGACGGCCGCTGTACGTCGTCCGGCAGGGCGGCTGAGAGGATCATCTGCGGCGCCTCGGCTTGGCCGAAGTGCAAGGGCAGGGGGATGTTCCAATTGACAACGGGCATGGGCAGAACGCCTCCCTTGATAGAATGGGGAGGAGTATCCGAGGCATTTCTTAACGAAGTCTGAAGGTAAAAAAAGCTTCTTGAATGTCGGTCTTCAGACTGCCTTAAGACTTTAATGACAGGTTGGCCGCGTCGGTTCTCAGCAACCGGATCGGAGCTGCCGAATGGATCGGCAGTCCGCCAGACTTTCACGAGGCGCGTTATGACCCGCGATATTGCCGTAAACCGTTATGGAAAGTTGTCGATGACCCTGCACTGGCTGATGCTGGCGCTGTTCGTCGGTGTGTATGCCTGCATTGAGATCAAGGGGCTGTTGCCCCGTGGCAGCACCGCGCGAAGCCTGTTCCTGGGATTGCACGGGCTGTTCGGGCTGAGCATTTTTGCACTGGTTTGGGTCCGCCTGTTCGGGCGCTTGACGCCGCGCCCGCCGATCACACCCGCACCACCGGCCTGGCAGACGGGTATTTCCCACCTGATGCATGCGGCCCTGTATGGCCTGATGATCGCGACGCCGGTGCTGGCGTGGTTGATGCTGGCTGCCGGCGGCAAGCCGGTCCCATATTTCGGGTTCTTCCTGCCAGCCCCGGTGGCGGTGGATCCTGACCTGGCCAAACAGCTGAAGTATTGGCACGAATTGCTCGGCAGCAGCGGCTACTGGCTGATCGGCCTGCATGCAGCGGCGGGTCTGTTGCATCATTACTGGGTGGGTGACAACACCCTGGCCCGGATGCTGCCGGGGCGGAATCGGTCTTGAGGCCGATGTTACCGTGAGCATTCGTTAATCGCCCACTGCAGCAGTTTGACGCTTTGCGACCACGCCAATTTCCCCCGTAACCGTGGGAGAGCACCGTCAATGGACGCTCGCCGGCAGCCGGTGGTGCGTTGCGCATGGCCAGGGCACGGACAAACACCGCATTGTTGGCGTTCGATTGCGGTGTGGCGGAGGTTGCACTGGGATACCAGGCAACCATTTCCACCGGCCGCTCATTATGCGGCTCTGCCAGCGTAGAGACCTGGAAACCGACAGGGCTATCGTCGGCCAGAGCGCGGGTGGTCAGGCAGATCAGAAGCAGTGCGCCGAGAGCTGTTTTCGATGTCGTTATCTTCATTGATTGGTTCGAATCATCATCTTGCCTGCTGGAGAGGCTAGTGCGGTTCCCGCTCCAGGCAGTCCGCCCATTTGCCTGCGAACCGGTAGAGCGGCGCGAATGCTTCCGACAGCTCCAGGCCAAGTGGCGTGAGCTTGTAGCCGTCATCGACCAGTTCGACGATGCCCGCATTGCGCAGCTCATTTATTCTGCTCTGCAGCACGGTAGGAGAGATGTCTCCCGCAGCACTTCTCAACGCCCTGGAGCTCATGGCTTGATCACGCAGCTCCCAAAGGACTCTCAACGCCCATTTTTGTCCCAGTAAATCCAGGAGAGCCATGATCGGCCGGCGTCCCCTGAGTATTGATGAAGCGCAGTGCTGACTATCATTCATCGTTATTTCTCTTGCTTGCTACACATTCAGTAGCGATTATCCTTGCTACATATTCAATAGCAGAGGATACGCCATGTCACGAATCAAAGCACTTAGTGAACCCTACCCGGACGAAGTCAGAGCCGCATTCGACAAAATAATGGGAGTAGGTGTGCCGCCTCTCGTTCTGTTCTCGACCATCGCCAGCAGTGATCGCGCGTGGCGCAAATTCAGGGGCGGTTCGTTGCTGGATGGCTCATTGTTGACACTTCGTCAAAGAGAACTTGTCATCGATCGGGTCTGCGCTCGCACCGGATGCGAGTACGAATGGGGGGTACATGTGATGGCCTTCGCTCAAGCTGCCGGGCTTACCAGGGAGGAGGTTGCTGGCACGTTGGAGTACCCGCTTCGGCTGGAGCATTGGAAGGAGGAGGAGGCTGCTCTCCTTGCTATGATCGATGCACTTCATGACCGCGCGGCGTTGAGCGATGAAGAGTTCTTGAACATCAGAGCACATTTCGACGATGACCAGGTCCTGGAGATTCTCATGCTCGCAGGCTTCTACCGCACGGTCTCGTACATCGCTAATGGCCTCGCTTTACCGCTCGAGCAAAACGCCGCGAGCTTCAGTGAATACCGGAATGAGGTGAACGCCTGCATTTGAGGCAGCCCGACGTTAGTAAACCGCAATGACTATTCGGCCAGAATCCTGAGCGACACTCTCTGGTTGATTTCGTCCTCCAGCAAGGCCGGCTTTGGGCTGGGAGTTATCTTTCATTGCTCATACTGTAGGTAGGCATTTGTCCATTCTCACCGATCGCTGTGGGTCGCCTACAATCGCTTGTGTATTTGCCCTTGTGAGCGCAGGGTAACTTTTGCGCCCGAGTCGCTTTCAGGACACGTTTAGTCGTCCACGTGCAATCGCCAACCCCCGGGAGTGGCAAGCTGTGAAGATGCCCCGGACCAGGTGCGCCAAAGACACCTGGCCGGAGAGCGAGGATGGCGATCGGAGTGCCACGCTACCGTGACGTGGGCCGGACGCCGCAGCCAAGACTCCGAATGGCTGCCGCTATGTGGCGGTGGCGTTCGAGATGCCGAGGTACTTTATGCCTGATGAGACGCTTCACCTGCCTCTGATCCACAGCGTGTTGGAGCGCGAAAAGGACACCCCCGGTGCCTTGTTGCCGATTCTCCACGCCATCCAGGAAGGCTGCGGGTATGTTCCCGACGTCGCCGTCCCGGAAATCTCCCATGCCCTCAACCTCAGCCAGGCTGAAGTGCGCGGCGTAATCAGCTTCTACCACGATTTTCGCACCACGCCGCCCGCACGCCATACCCTGCGCCTGTGCCGGGCCGAGTCGTGCCAGAGCATGGGCGCCGAACGCCTGGCTGCACAGTTGCGCGAGCAGCTGGCGCTGGATGACCACGGCACCAGTGCCGATGGCAGCATCAGCCTGCGGCCGGTGTATTGCCTGGGCGCCTGCGTTTGCTCGCCAGCCCTGGAACTGGACGGTGAACTGCACGCCCGGCTCACGCCCGAGCGCTTGCGCGAGCTGGTGAATGGCTGCATGGAGGATGGGGCATGCTGACGCTCTATATCCCCCGCGATTCGGTGGCCCGTGCCGTCGGCGCAGACAAGGTGGCCGTTGCGCTGGTGCGTGAGGCCGAGCGTCGGCAACTTCCACTGGACCTGCGCCGTACCAGTTCCCGTGGCCTCTATTGGCTGGAACCGCTGGTGGAGCTGGAAAGCGCTGGCGTCCGGCTCGGTTTCGGCCCGGTCACGGCGCAAGACGTGCCGGCTCTGCTGGACGCCCTGACCGGCGATCCCGCCAGCCATCCATTGGCCTTGGGGCCGGTGGAGGAAATTCCCTATCTCAAAAGTCAGCAGCGTCTGCTGTTCGCCCGCGCCGGGATTACCCAGCCACTGTCCCTGGACGATTACCGCGCCCAAGGCGGTTTCCTCGGGTTGGCCCGGGCCCTCCAGATGGCTGGCGCAGACGTGGTTGCCAGCGTGCTCGATTCCGGCCTGCGTGGCCGGGGCGGCGCGGCGTTCCCGGCGGGCATCAAGTGGCGCACCGTGCGCGATGCCGTGGGGCCACAGAAGTATGTGGTCTGTAACGCCGATGAGGGCGACTCCGGCACCTTCGCCGACCGCATGCTGATGGAAGGTGATCCCTTCCTGCTGATCGAAGGCATGATCATCGCCGGCATCGCCGTGGGCGCGACGATGGGCTACATCTATGTGCGTTCGGAATACCCGGACGCCATCAGTACGTTGAACGATGCCCTGCGCATTGCCCGTGACGCCGGTTATCTCGGCGCGAACGTGAGCGCTAGTGGCCGGGCCTTCGATATTGACGTTCGCGTGGGGGCCGGCGCCTATATCTGTGGCGAAGAAACCGCATTGCTGGAGTCCCTCGAAGGCAAGCGCGGCACGGTTCGCGCCAAGCCACCGCTGCCCGCCATCCAAGGCTTGTTCGGGTTGCCCACACTGGTTCACAACGTGGTGACCCTGGCTTCGGTGCCGGTGATCATGGAGAAAGGCGCGCAGTTCTATCGCGACTTCGGCATGGGCCGTTCCCTGGGCACGATGCCGTTCCAACTGGCCGGCAACGTCCGTCACGGCGGCCTGGTGGAGCGTGCCTTCGGCCTGAGCCTGCGCGAGTTGGTGGAAGGCTATGGTGGTGGAACCGCCAGCGGCCGGCCGCTCAAAGCCGCGCAAGTCGGCGGGCCGTTGGGCGCCTGGGTGCCTCCCGCACAGTTCGATACGCCACTGGACTACGAGGCGTTCGCCGCCATGGGTGCGATGCTCGGCCACGGTGGCGTGGTGGTCGCCGACGACACCCTGGACATGGCTCACATGGCCCGTTTCGCCTTGCAGTTCTGCGCCGAAGAGTCGTGCGGCAAATGCACGCCCTGCCGGATAGGTTCTACCCGTGGTGTCGAAGCAGTGGACCGCTTGATGGCCAGCACCGATGCCGCTGCCCGTGAGGAACAGGTCCTGCTGCTCAAGGATCTCTGCGACACCCTGCAATACGGCTCGCTCTGTGCCCTCGGTGGGATGACTTCCTACCCGGTCGCCAGTGCCCTGAAGTATTTCCCCGCCGACTTCGGTCTGGCGACCACGGAGGCCGACCAATGATCAACATCTTCGACCCCAGCAGCGATATCGACCTCGGCACTCCGGCTCGTGAGAGCGACGTGCAGGTCAGCCTGACCATCGACGGCCGCGAAATCAGCGTTGCCTCCGGCACCTCAGTCATGCGTGCCGCAGCCTTGCTCGGCACCACCATTCCGAAACTCTGCGCCACCGACAGCCTGGAGGCGTTCGGCTCCTGCCGCATGTGCCTGGTGGAGATCGACGGCATGCGCGGCTATCCGGCCTCCTGCACCACGCCGGTGACCGAGGGCATGGTGGTGCGTACCCAGACCTCCAAGCTCGCCGATCTGCGGCGCAACGTGATGGAGCTGTACATCTCCGACCACCCGCTGGACTGCCTGACGTGTGCGGCCAACGGCAATTGCGAGTTGCAGACCGTGGCCGGACAGGTGGGCCTGCGCGAGGTGCGCTACGGCTACGAGGGCGCCAATCACCTGGCTGAAGCCAAGGACGTTTCCAACCCCTATTTCGAGTACGACCCGAGCAAGTGCATCGTCTGCAACCGCTGCGTGCGTGCTTGCGAAGAGATCCAGGGGACCTTCGCCCTGACCATCACCGGCCGCGGTTTTGACTCTCGCGTGGCAGCGGCGGGCGGCGACAATTTCCTCGATTCCGAGTGCGTCTCCTGCGGCGCCTGCGTGCAGGCTTGCCCGACCGCGACGCTGATCGACAAGAGCGTCGTGCAGATCGGCCAGCCGGAGCGCAGCGTGATCACCACGTGTGCCTACTGCGGCGTGGGTTGTTCCTTCCGCGCCGAAATGAAAGGCGAGCAGTTGGTGCGCATGGTCCCGGACAAAAACGGCCAGGCCAACCACGGCCACTCTTGCGTCAAGGGCCGTTTTGCCTGGGGGTACGCGACTCACCCGGACCGCATCACCAAACCGATGATCCGCAAACACATCAACGACCCGTGGCAAGAGGTCAGTTGGGAAGAGGCGGTGACTTACGCGGCCAGCGAGCTGCGCCGGATCCAGCTGAAGTACGGGCGTGACTCCATCGGCGGTATCACCTCCAGCCGTTGCACCAACGAAGAAACCTACCTGGTGCAGAAACTGGTGCGCACCGCGTTTGGCAACAACAACGTCGACACCTGTGCCCGCGTTTGCCATTCGCCCACCGGCTATGGCCTCAAGCAGACATTGGGCGAGTCCGCCGGTACCCAGAACTTCGACTCGGTGATGAAGGCCGACGTCATCCTGGTGATGGGCGCCAACCCCACCGATGCGCACCCGGTGTTTGGCTCTCAGCTCAAGCGTCGCTTGCGCCAGGGCGCACGGCTGATCGTCATCGACCCGCGTCGTATCGATCTGGTGGATTCGCCTCACGCCCGAGCTGACCTGCACCTGCAACTGCGTCCGGGCACCAACGTGGCAATGCTTAATGCGCTTGCCCATGTAATCGTCACCGAAGGCCTGGTGGACCAGGCTTTCGTCGAGGAACGCTGCGAGGCGGCGGACTTCACCCGTTGGCGCGATTTTGTCAGCCTGGCGGAAAACTCGCCCGAGGTGCTGGGCCCGGTGTGCGGTGTGCCGGCCGAGCAGATTCGCGCCGCTGCGCGGCTCTACGCCACTGGCGGCAACGCGGCCATCTACTATGGCCTCGGAGTCACCGAGCACAGCCAGGGCAGTACCTCGGTAATGGGCATTGCCAACCTGGCGATGGTCACCGGCAACATCGGCCGCGAGGGTGTCGGGGTGAACCCGCTGCGTGGACAGAACAACGTGCAGGGTTCCTGCGACATGGGCTCGTTTCCCCATGAGCTGCCGGGTTATCGGCACATCTCCAACGAAACGGTGCGCGCCCAGTTCGAACAGGCGTGGAACGTGACCTTGCAACCTGATCCGGGCCTGCGTATCCCGAATATGTTCGAGGCTGCACTGGATGGCACCTTCAAGGCGCTGTATTGCCAGGGTGAGGACATCGCCCAGAGCGACCCCAACACCCAGCACGTGACTGCGGCCCTGAGTGCCATGGAGTGCGTGGTGGTGCAGGACATCTTCCTCAACGAGACGGCCAAGTTCGCCCATGTGTTCCTGCCGGGCAGCTCGTTCCTGGAGAAGGACGGCACTTTCACCAACGCCGAGCGCCGTATCTCGCGGGTGCGCAAGGTGATGGAACCTTTGGCCGGCAAGGCCGACTGGGAAGCCACCATCGCCCTGGCCGACGCTTTGGGCTACAAGATGCACTACAGCCATCCCTCGGAAATCATGGATGAAATCGCCCGCCTGACGCCGACATTCAGCCGCGTCAGCTACGCCGAACTGGAGCGGCATGGCAGCCTGCAATGGCCTTGCAACGATGCTGCGCCGGACGGCACGCCGACCATGCACATCGATCAGTTCGTGCGCGGCAAAGGGCGTTTCATGCTCACCGGTTACGTGCCTACTGAAGAGAAGGTCAACAACCGCTATCCGTTGTTGCTGACCACCGGACGCATCCTCAGCCAATACAACGTCGGTGCCCAGACCCGACGCACCGACAACGTGGCGTGGCATGAGGAAGACCGCCTCGAAATCCACCCGACCGACGCCGAGAACCGCGGCATCGCCGAGGGCGATTGGGTCGGCATCGGCAGTCGCGCCGGGCAGACGGTACTGCGGGCGAAGGTCACCGAACGGGTGGCGCCGGGCGTGGTTTACACCACGTTCCACTTCCCTGAATCGGGTGCCAACGTGATCACCACCGACAACTCCGACTGGGCCACCAACTGCCCGGAATACAAGGTGACGGCGGTCGAGATCGTGCGAGTCAGCCAGCCTTCGGAATGGCAGAAACGCTACCAGGCGTTCAGTGATGAGCAAGGGCGTCTGCTGAGGGAACGTCGCCATGCCGAGAAAGCCGAGGTGCGTCGATGAGTTCTGAAAGCCTGATCAAGATGGCCAACCAGATCGCGCAGTACTTCGCCAGCGAACCGGACCACACACTGGCCGTCAATGGGGTACGGCAGCATATGAAGAGCTTCTGGACGCCGGGCATGCGCCGCGAGTTGATGGCTTGGCAGACAACACACCCTGACGCGGTCCTGCACCCACTGGTGCTGGCGGCGCTGACAGAGTCGCAAGTGAGTGCCTAGTGAGCCATGGGGGCACGCGCCCCCGTGGTGAGGAAGAGTGGCGGCTCAGGTGTCGGATTGATGAGCCGTCCACTGCTTCATCTCTTCAGCAATGAAGTGAGTCACCAGGTCGCTGTACATCTTCTCGATGATATCCGGGTTCAGGCCTTCGGCCTCAGCCCACTCGCGCCGTGTCCCGAGCATGGTCTTGAAACGCTCCGGGGCCTGCACCGACGTCGCCGAGGTCTTGAATTTCGAGGCCGCCTGCACGTAGCCAAGGCGCTTGCCCAACAGCTTGATAATGGCCTGGTCGAGGGCATCGACTTCGCGCCGGATGTCCTCCATGCCTGCGCATTCCGAGGGTTGTAACGGAGGGGGGGCTTGCATGTAGGTCACTCCTTGGGGAAGAGGATCGGCCCAACTTGAGCCGCTCCTCTGCCATGGATTAAAAGTACCACTCTTGAGCGTAGACAACTCGGCAGAAGGGGCCTGCCAGGGTTGTGTTGTGATGGGCGACGATCAGGTCCGCCTTCAAGTCAGAAGTGTCGGCGCAAGTATGGCCGTCGGCGATCAACACGGCATCAAAGCCCAGGTCCCGGGCCGCGCGGCAGGTGCTGTCGACACAATACTGGGTCTTCATTCCAGTGATAACCACCCCTTCGGCGCCACAGGCCTTCAATCGATTGGCCAGGTCTGTCATGGTAAAAGCATTGGGCCGACTTTTTTCGAAGATGACCTCGGCGCCTTCCAACAACAGCTCTGGCACCAGTTGCGTCAAAGGACTTCCCGGCTCGATGGGCGAGCCGGGTGGGCCGACGTGGCGCGCCAGGAAAATCGGTGCGCCGGCTTTGCGAGCCTTGATCAACAGGCCATTTAGCGTGTTGAGCAGCGCTTCGCCGGCCCAGGGTTTTTCCGGGCCATGAAACAGCCCAACCTGCATATCGAGAATCAACAGAGCATGCATCGTGCTTTCCTTGCGTTTGAGCCAGTGACACAAGGGCAAAAGAAAAGGCCCTTACCATCACTGGCGGGCCTTTGGGATACGTGTGTTATTGGCTCACGACACCTCACGACCCGCCTTGGCGGTCGTGGTCGTGGTGGTCGAGGCAATCTGTGACAGGTTCATGGTGCCGACACTAACGTCCGGCCGTCAGGTTTGGCAAGTGGGTATGTCAGCTTGCTTGCGAAAGCGGTGCGTCAGTTTGCGCAGATGTTGGTTCTGCCGCCGCCATCGCGAGCAAGCTCGCTCCCACATTTTGATCGGTGGCGCGTCTCGATTTTGCAGCAGCCCAAGTCCTCTGTGGGAGCAAAGTTTGCTCGCGATGCAGGCACCTCGGTTACCCGGAGGACCGAGTCATCTTCATCGCGGGCAAGCCTTGCTCCCACAGGAGGTTTGTTCTGAGCTTTTTTTCGGAGTTTTTCTAGCGACAATTGCGAAAAAACGCCCTGATATCCTCCGCCAACAACTGCGGCTGCTCCAACGCCGCAAAGTGACCACCCCGGGGCATCACGGTCCAGCGCTTCACGTCGCAGCAGCGTTCCACCCAACTCCTTGGCGGCATGGGCAGTTCCTTGGGAAACAACGCCACCCCAACCGGCGGCTTCACCCGCTCGCCGCTGTTGAACAGCAACGGCCGCTTGCTACCTTCCACATATTGGCGAAACGACGAGCCGATGCAGTTCGTCAGCCAGTACAACGTCACATTGGTCAGCAGCCAGTCACGATCGATGGCGGGGTGGGTATCGCACCAGGACAGGATCTTTTCCCCCATCCATGCCAGCAGCCCCGCCGGCGAGTCATTCAGGCCCACCGCCAGGCTCTGCGGTTTGGTTCGCTGGATGTGCCCATAGGCGCCTTCGGCATCGGCAAATGCAGCAGCGCGTTGCAGGAAGGTCGTTTCCGCCTCGGTCAGCGCTGGCTCGGTTTCGCCAAGGGGAGGGCGATAGGAGCCGGGGATGTAATTGAGGTGAATGCCCGTCACTCGCTCGGGAAACCGTACGCCCAGCCAGCTCGATACGCCCGCGCCGATGTCCCCGCCCTGGGTGCCAAACTGCTCATAGCCGAGCCCCGTCATCAACTCACTCCACAAGCCGGCCACTTCATAAGGCCCCATGCCAGGTTGCTTGAACGGCGCGGAAAAGGTGTAGCCGGGCAGGGACGGCACCACTACATCGAAGGCATCCGCAGGGTCACCGCCATGGCTGGCGGGATCCGTCAGCAGCGGGATGATGCGCTGCATTTCGATGAAGGAACCGGGCCAGCCATGGGTAAGGATCAACGGCAGCGGATTCGGCCCGACGCCTCGCTGATGAATGAAGTGGATCTGCTGCTCGCCGATGTCGGCGACAAATTGCGGCAAGCGATTGAGCGCCGTTTCCTGGGCGCGCCAATCGAACGTAGTCGACCAATAGGCGAGAAGCTCCCCCAGCACGTCCATGTCCATGCCCTCGTTCCAACCTTGCCCGGCCAAGGGCTCCGGCAGCCGGGTGTTCCTCAGGCGATGCCGCAGGTCTTCAAGGGCCTGTTCGGGGATGTCGATGGAGAAAGGTTTGATGAGCATGACTACACCTTATGCCGTTGCACTCAGGAAATTTTGTGCATCGGGCGTTATCTGGAAACTGCCTTTCAGCTCGCGCGATCCGTTATCAAGCCTGTTGAAGCAACGGCCGTCGCATCCTGCCGAATTTGAGCGAACATCCAATCAACAAAGACCTGCGTTTCGGCCGCGGCGTCCGGGGAAACACCGTAGTAGTAGCGGGTCAACGGCAGGCGCAAGGTTGGCAGTGGACAGCTCAGGCGTCCGGTCAACAAGTCTTTGCCCAGCAGCGACGCCGGACACAAGGCCACGCCCAAACCATCGACAGCGGCTTGCAGCACCAGATGCATGTGGTCGAACTGCAAGGTCGGCTGGTTGCTCAACCGTCTGATGTCGGCGTGCTTTGCCCACGTCTGCCAGTCGCTGCTGCGGGTTCTGCCCGACAACAGCGTGTGCCTGGCAAGGTCGTGGACACTGTCCAGCGGCACGTTTTGCAGCAGCGACGGGGCGGCGACCAGCAGAAGGTCATCTTCCAGCAGGATCTTGGGTTGGACCGTGGGCGGCCAGCCGGAATGCCCGCGGCGGATGACCACGTCGAACGTTTCGCCTGATTGATCCGGCGGCTGTGTGCGAGTGAGCACTTCGGGCTTGATGTCCGGATGGAGCGCCATGAACTCAGGTAACCGTGGGATCAGCCAGCGCACCGCAAAGGAGGGGCGCACGTTGATGCTCACCTTGCGCTGGGAAGTACCGCGAGTTAGGGCGGCAGCGGCGTTGGCGATCTGGGTCAGTGCTACGCTAACCTGTTCGTAAAAGGTTTGCCCGGCAGGCGTGAGCACGGACTGCCGGGTTCGGCGTTCGAACAGCAACACCCCCAAGTGCTCCTCAAGCAGCTTGACGTGCCGGCTGACGGCACTGTGGCTGACGTGCAGCTCCTCGGCCGCGCGGCTGAAACTCTGGTGGCGAGCGGCAGCGGCGAAGGCTCGGACGGCGTTCAATGGGGGGAGGTTGGCAATCATGTGTCTAATTTAGTCACATATGAGGTGCAATTAAAGCGTTTGTCAGCGTTGCGGTGCTACGCCAATCTGCAGGCCGGATCAATGCGCCCTTCAACGTGGAGTGATTAATGGTCAGTTACGGACTTTTTCTGATTCTGGCGACCCTGACGGTGCTCAGCCCGGGCCCCGGTGTGGTGCTGACGATTTCCAATGCCTTGCGTCATGGCTGGAGCGGTTCGCTGCCGGGTATCTTCGGGATCGCCGCGGGCGCTTTTATCGTGGCGGGTATTTGCGCCAGTAGCCTGGGGTTGGTCCTGGCCGCCTCGGCGACGGCCTTCACGGTGCTCAAGTACATCGGGGCGCTGTACTTGTTGTACCTGGGCATCAAGATGTGGCGCACCCAGCGCTTTATTCCCGAACTCAAAGCCACGTCGCCGCGTCCATGGCGGCGATTTGTCGAAGCGCTGTCAATTCAGTTGCTGAACCCCAAGGCGGGTTTCTTCTTCCTGGCTGTCTTTCCCCAGTTCATCAAGCCGGCGGGTGACTACTACAGCCAGTTTTTCTTGCTGGTGTCGTCCTACAGTTTGCTCGTCGTATTGGTGCATTCCGGTTATGCCCTGACGGCCCAAGTCGCAAGAGGCTGGCTCTCCACGAGCAAGGGCGCGAGGATTGCTGGCAAGCTGTCGGGGATCACGTTCATGGGTTTCGGCGTGCTGATGGCCTCTGCCAGCAAGTGACGCATACGGGTCAACGCCGTCCCGTCCGGGTACTCACATCCACCCAAACCGCCAACACCAGGATGCTGCCCTTGACGATCATCTGCCAATAACTGTCGACGTCGAGCATGGACATGCCGTTGTCCAGGCTGGTGATGACCAGCGCGCCGAGGAGGGCGCCGTAGACGGTGCCGGAGCCGCCGCGCATGGAGGTGCCGCCGATGAAGCAGGCGGCGATGGCATCGAGTTCACCCATGTTGCCAGCCGAGGGTGAGCCGGCGGCCAGGCGCGCGGTGTTGACCATGCCGGCGAGGGCGCACATCACGCCCATGATGCCAAAGATCCACAGTTTCACGGCTTGCACGTTGATGCCCGACAGGCGCGTGGCTTCCATGTTGCTACCCACCGAGTAGACGCGGCGGCCGAACACGGTCTGGCTGGTGACGTAGCTGAACACCCCCAGCAGGATCAACAAGAGCAGCACCGGCACCGGGATGCCGTCGTAGCTGTTGAGGGTATAGACGAACCCGGCCAGCACCGCGCCGATCAGCACCACGCGCAATACGTCACGCACCAGTGAGTGCGCCGCCAGGCCATGCAGGGCGCGGTTGCGCCGCTGTTTCCAGGTCAGGAACAGGGTCAAGGCGAACAGCAGCACGCCCAGCCCCGTCCCGACCGTGTGCGGCAAATAGCCCTGGCCGACGTAGACCAGCTCCGGTGATACCGGGGCGATGGTGGTGCCGCCGGTCACCCCCAGCAGGATGCCGCGAAAGGCGAGCATGCCGCCCAGGCCGACGATGAACGACGGGATACGCAAGTAGGCGGTCATGTAGCCGTTGCCCAAGCCAATCACCAGGCCACACAAGGCGACCAGGCTCAGGTTCGCCAGCAGCGGGATGTGATAGACCACGTCGAGAATCGCCGCCAGGCCACCGAGCAGCCCTAGCAATGAACCCACCGACAAATCGATCTCGCCGCTGATGATCACCAGCACCATGCCGCAGGCCAGGATCCCGGTGATGGACATCTGCCGCAGCAGGTTGGAGAGGTTGCGTGGGGTCACGAACCCGCCGTCGGTCTGCCAGCTGAAGAATAGCCAGATCACCGCCACGGCGATCACCAGGGCGAGCATTTTGTAGCGGCTGAAAAGTTGTTTGACCTGATTCATCTACGCGGACTTCCGATCATTATTGTTATGGCCATCGGGCTGGCTGAGTGCGGCGGCGAGCACCTGTTCCTGGGTGAGTTCGTGGTTGATGAAGTCGCCGCGCAACTGGCCTTCGCCGATCACCAGCACGCGGTCGGATACCCCCAGCACTTCGGCCAGTTCCGAGGAGACCATGATGATCGACACGCCTTCGGCCGCCAGCGCGCCCATCAGCTTGTAGATTTCATATTTGGCGCCGACATCCACGCCGCGGGTGGGCTCATCGAGAATCAGCACGCGGGGTTTGGTCAGCAGCATCTTCGCCAGCACGGCTTTTTGCTGGTTGCCGCCGGAAAGGCTGGTGATCGGCAGGAACGGGCTCGCGGTCTTGAGGTGCATGCGCGAGATTTCCTTGTCGATGCTGCCCAGTTCGGCTTCGGCGTCGATGCGGGTCATTTTCGAGTAGTTGTCCAGCACGGCTAGGGTGATGTTCTGGCCCACCCCCAGGTCGGGAATGATGCCTTGTCGCTTGCGGTCTTCAGGAACCATGCACAGGCCGGCGCGGATCGACTTGAGCGGCGTGCGCGTGTCGATTTGTTGGCCGTTGAGCCAGACTTCGCCTTCGTAGCGGCCGGGGTAGGCGCCGAACAGCGCCGATACCAGTTCCGTGCGACCGGCGCCGACCAGCCCGGCAATGCCAAGGATTTCCCCGCGCTTGAGCACGAACGAAATGTCGTCGACCCGTTTGCGCTTGGGGTTGTCGACGTCGTAGCAGGTGAAGTGGCGCGCCTCGAATATCACCTCGCCGATGTCATGGGGTTCGGTGGGGTAGAGGTTGCTCATTTCCCGTCCGACCATCTGGGTGATGATCTTCGGAATATCCATCTCGGTCATGGCGGTAGTGGCGATATGTTTGCCGTCGCGGATCACCGAAATGGTGTCGCACACGGCCGCCACTTCATCGAGCTTGTGGGAGATGTAGACGCAGGCAACGCCTTTGGCCTTGAGGTCGCGGATGATGTCCAGCAGCACCTCGATTTCCGAGCGGGTCAGGGCCGAGGAGGGCTCGTCGAGGATCAGCAGCCGTGCTTGCTTGTTCAGCGCCTTGGCGATTTCCACCAGTTGCTGGTAACCACCGCCGTACTGGGAAACCGGTAGCGAGACGTTCATGTCCGGCACTTTGAGTTCACGCATCAGGGCTTCGGCGCGATGGATCATCGCCGGGTAGTTCATGCGCCCGCCGGGCAGCGTCAGCTCGTGGCCCATGAAGATGTTTTCGGCCACCGACAGGTCGGGGACCAAGGTCAATTCCTGGTGAATGATGACGATCCCGGCGGCTTCGGTTTCGCTGATGGACTGCGCCTTGAGCGGCTGGCCGTCCCAGAGGATTTCACCGTCCCAGGTGCCGTAGGGATAGACCGCCGAGAGAACTTTCATCAGCGTCGATTTGCCAGCGCCGTTCTCGCCGCACAGGCCGACGCATTCCCCCGGCCGGACCTTGATGTCGATGCCATTCAGGGCTTTGACACCGCCGAAGGTTTTGACGATGCCGTTCATTTGCAACAGGTAGTCAGACATGGCGAGGGCTCGTGAAAAAAGGCTCACTCAAAGCAGGGGGGCGGCCGTGGGCCAGACATCCCCTCGATCCAGTCAGTCCTCTGTGGAGCGAGCTTGCTCGCGATAGCGGTGGTTCAGCTTGCATCAATATTGGATGTGCTGCCGCCATCGCGAGCAAGCTCGCTCCCACAGGGACTTTGCTTGATTGACTGGTTAGGTCACTGCCCGGCGATCTGCGCCTTGGTGTAGAACCCGTCCTTTTCCAGCAGGTCGATGTTGTCCTTGGTCAGCGGTGTCGGCGTGAGCAGGATGGTGTCGACTTTTTTGCTGCCATTGTCGTATTGCGAACTGAAGCTGGGTTTCTCGTTCCGCGCCAGTTGCACCGAGAGCTTGGCGGCTTCGGAGGCGATCAGTTTCAGCGGCTTGTAGACGGTCATGGTCTGGGTGCCATCGATCACCCGCTTGACCGCTGCCAGGTCGGCGTCCTGGCCGGAGATCGGTACCTTGCCGGCCATTTTCTGCGCGGCCAGGGCCTGGATCGCGCCGCCGGCGGTGGCGTCGTTGGAGGCGACGATGCCATCGATTTTGTTGTCGTTGCGGGTCAGGGCGTTTTCCACGATGCTCAGGGCTTCGGTAGGGTTCCACTCCTTCACCCACTGCTGGCCGACAATCTTGATGTCACCCTTGTCGATGGCCGGTTGCAGCACCTTCATCTGGCCTTCGCGCAGGACCTTGGCGTTGTTGTCCGTGGGGGCACCACCGAGCAGGAAGTAATTGCCCTTGGGCGCGGCCTTGAGCACGCCGCTGGCCTGCATCTCGCCGACTTTTTCGTTATCGAAGGAGATGTAGGCGTCGATGTCGGCGTTGAGGATCAGGCGGTCATAGGACACCACCTTGATCCCGGCCTTCTTGGCTTCGGCGACGGCGTTGGTCAGCACGGTGGCGTTGAACGGCACGATGACGATCACATCGACGCCACGGGAAATGAGGTTTTCGATCTGGGATATCTGCTTCTGCTCGTTGGCGTCGGCCGACTGCACGAAGACCTTGGCGTCGAGTTTTTCCGCCGCCGCGACGAAGTAGTCGCGATCCCGCGACCAGCGCTCCAGACGCAGGTCATCGATGGAAAAACCGATCTTGGGGTGGGCCGCGTCGGCCATGACCGGAAGCGAGAGCAGGGCCAGGGCGCCGGCGAGTAATGTGCGTTGTATTTTTTTCATTGTGGTGCGTCCTTTTATTGTTGTTTGAAAGACACTGCCTGACGATGAGCGTGGTGCGGATAGAACTGTAGAGACTCCCGGGGCGCCGCGGGCAGAGATTTGTCGCGAGAATGTAACAGCCTCTTTGGCGGCTCAGATAAGTCAGATTGTTCTCCCGAGGGGGCGGTTTCGCAGCCCCGCGGGGCGGTGCGACATTTCGCTAAATCCCCTCGCCACAATGTGTCAGGGGTAGATGAACCGGTTGACCACGTTTTCGAGCATCTCCTGCCGACCGCTGACGGCCTGGGGGTTGAGTTCGTTGGCGAAGGCATGTTCGGCCAGTGACGCGAGACTGAACTCGCCCGCCAGCACCGCCTGGCCAAATGGCTGTTGCCAGCCGGCGTAGCGTTGATCCTTGAATCGCTGGAGTTGATCGTCCTGCACCATGGCCGCCGCGCGCTCCAGGGCCAGGGCGAGGACGTCCATGGCGCCGATGTGGCCGTGGAACAGGTCTTGTTCGTCGCTACTCTGGCGGCGGACCTTGGAGTCGAAGTTGAACCCGCCGTTGGTGAAACCACCGGCCTTGAGGATCTCGTAGGTGGCCAGGGTCATCTCTTCGACGCTGTTGGGGAACTGGTCGGTGTCCCAGCCGTTCTGCGGATCGCCACGGTTGGCGTCGATGCTGCCGAAGATCCCCAACGAGACGGCGGTGGCGATCTCGTGGTGGAAGCTGTGCCCGGCCAATGTCGCGTGGTTGGCCTCGATGTTGACCTTGATCTCGTTTTCCAGGCCGTACTGTTGCAGGAAGCCGAACACCGTGGCGCTGTCGTAATCGTATTGGTGTTTGGTCGGCTCCTGGGGCTTGGGCTCGATCAGCAGGTCGCCCTTGAAGCCGATCTTGTGCTTGTGCTCGACCACCATGCGCATGAAGCGGCCGAGTTGTTCGCGCTCGCGCTTGAGGTCGGTGTTGAGCAGGGTTTCGTAACCTTCACGGCCGCCCCACAACACGTAGTTGGAGCCTTTGAGGCGTTGGGTGGCGTTCATGGCGCTGAACACCTGCGCAGCCGCGCAGGCGAACACCTGCGGGTCCGGGTTGCTGGCGGCGCCGGCGGCAAAACGCGGGTTGCTGAAGCAATTGGCGGTGCCCCACAGCAGCTTGACCCCTGTCTGTTCTTGATGGCGCTCCAGGTGGTCGACCATCTGTGCGAAGTGGTTGCGGTACTCCTTCAGCGAATGGCCTTCCGGGGCGACATCGGTGTCGTGGAAGCAGTAGTAGTCGATGCCCAGTTTGGAGAAGAACTCGAAGGCCGCTTCGGCCTTGCCGATAGCCAGCTCCATCGGGTCCCCGCTGCGCTGCCACGGGCGCTTGAAGGTGCCGGCGCCGAACACATCGGAGCCCGGCCAGACAAAGGTATGCCAATAACAGACCGCCATGCGCAGGTGCTCGCGCATGGGTTTGCCGAGTACCAGCTTGTCGGCGTCGTAGTGGCGGAAGGCAAGGGGCGAGTGGCTGGTGGGGCCTTCGTAGCGAATCTTGTCGACACCGGGGAAGTACGGCATGGCGATTTCCTTATTGTTCTTGGCGGTGTCTCGATACTAACGCCGGGCCTGTGGCTGCTGATTATGAAAATCACCAACGGGTAGTTCGATTTTGAGTATTGAGGTTCGACGTTGCGAAGCCTAGTCTGTTTGCACCGGCTTAGGGTAAAACCAATGAAAACCGTCCCCCCCGTCCACCGCATTGCGCTGTTGTTCAACGGCAGCAAGATCTACGACCGCGGCATCATCAGCGGTATCGGCAACTACCTGAGCAGCACCCGAGCATCCTGGGATTTGTTCCTCGAGGAGGATTTTCTCTGTCGCTTGAAAGGGATCGAGCGCTGGCAGGGCGACGGGATCATCGCCGACTTCGACGACCCGCTGATCGGCGAGGCGCTGGCCGGGATCAAATTGCCGGTCGTGGCGGTGGGCGGGTCTTATCAGGATGCCCGCGCCTATCCCAAGGGCATTCCCTATGTTGCCACTGACAATGACGCGTTGATGAGATTGGCTTATGAGCACCTGATCGAGGCCGGATTGACACGCTTTGCCTGTTTCAGCCTGCCTGAAGCACAGGCCAACCGTTGGGCTCAGGAACGGGAAAAAGCCTTTCGCCGGTTGGTGCAGCGCGATGGCCTGCACGTCGAGGTCTATCGCGGCATGGGCACCAGCGCGCCACTCTGGGACAGCGCCGTCGAGCAACAGATCGCCTGGCTGCAAAGCCTGCCCAAACCCATCGGTATCATCGCTGTGAGTGACGCCCGTGCCCGGCAGCTGCTGCAGGCCTGCCTGACCGCCGGCATCGCCGTACCCGAGCAGGTGGCGTTGATTGGTATCGACAACGATCCGCTGACCCGCAGCCTGACGCGGGTGCCGTTGAGTTCGGTGATCCAAGGCACCGAAACCATGGGTCGCACCGCCGCGCGCCTGTTGCATCAGATGCTGCACGGCATGCCCTCCACCGGCACACAGGTGCTGATTCCTCCTGACGCGATCAACGTGCAAGCCTCGAGCCTGCATCAACCGTTGGGCAATCCCTATGTCATGCAGGCGCTGCTGTTCATCCGCCAATACGCCTGCCAGGGCATCAAGACTGCCCAGGTGGCCGCGTATGTGGGGGTGTCGCGCTCATCCCTGGAGTCGCACTTTCGCAAGGCGCGTGGCTGTAGCGTCCACGACGAAATCCTGCGTTTCAAACTGGCGGCGGCCGCCAGCGGACTGGAAAACACCGACTCGCCGATTGCCGACATCGCCCAGAATTGCGGTTTCAAATCGGCGCAGTACCTGCACACGGTGTTCCGCCGCGAGTTCGGCTGCACGCCGAGGGAGTATCAGCAGGGGGCTAACGCAGCGACTCACTGATTCGCACCGTGGTCAGCGAGAGAGAAGCGCCGACAATACTTCTTTCAAACCAACATGTCCTTTGCGTGGAATGCCTTCGAAGCGAATCCAGCCTTCATTGAAACCATGGAGCATCTGGATGCGCGGATTGGGGTTGCTCATGCCTTGAGAACGGAACAGTGCCTCCCAGCTATCGCTGGGCACCACTTCCATTTTCACGGGTTTATCCAGCAGCTGCGAAAAAGCAGCGGCGATATCGTTGGGTGTAACCTGTTGCTCGGATTCCAGCTCGACGATTCGCTTGCCACACCAATCTTCCTGCAGCAGTTCGGCGCTTACCCTGCCTACGTCGGCTGTAGCGATCATGGGAACTGGCTTATCCAGTGGCTGGAGGAAGCTCGGGATCACGCCGCTGCTCTTGGCGGGCTCGATGTCCCACAGGCTGTTTTCCATGAACCAGGCAGGGCGCAGGAACGTGATGGGCAGGTCCAGCGTGCCAAAACTCTGTTCGAGGATTTGAAGCTGGTTCAGCAGATTTGGTTGACCTGCCTGAGCGCCAATCGTGGAAATGCACAGCACCTTTTCCGGCCGGGTTGTCTCAAGCGCTGTGCGCAGGTTTTCGATGATCTGGCGTGTCTCCGCAAAGCCTTCGGAAGGATCGAAGTTGGCAGGCAACAGGATGAACACGCCAGTACTGGCACTGAAGGCAGGGATCAGTGTGCTGATGTCATTAGCGTCAGCAATCGCGACTTCGCAACCTTTCGCGGCCCACGCTTTGCCTTTCTCAGCATCACGCACGACAACTTTGACTCGCTTGTCTGCACCCAGCAGGTTGCGAGCAACTTCGGCACCTACCTGACCCGTAACACCCATAACCGTATACATACCAATTCCTCTTGAAGAGCGACCTGTTGCCGCTATGGGTGAATTATTGCGCTGGTTCCAAGTTTTCTTCGATATCATGAGTCGCATTGCTTATATGACGGAGAATCATTAATGGGCTTCGACGGGCGCTTGGTCAGCGGTATGGGCGTACTCTCGGCGGTGGTCGATAGCGGAAGTTTCGTCAAGGCTGCGGATGCACTGGATATGACTCAGTCCGGGGTCAGCAGGGCAGTCGCGCGTCTCGAAGCGAGACTGGGAATTCGCTTATTCGACCGGACTACTCGCTCGGTGAAGCTCACAGATGAAGGACGCCGCCTTTACGAAGAAATAGCGCCATTGCTCGCCGGATTGGAGAAGGCGGCGACGGTCGCATCTGGCAGTGCTACGGCTGTACGGGGACGGCTCAGGGTCAATGTTGACCCGTATTTCTCCAGGCTGATCCTGGCGCCCGCGCTTGGCAGCTTCATGGCAACCTACCCCGCGATCGAGCTGGATCTAGTGACCCGTGAGCAGATGGGGGACCTGGTGGCCGATGGCGTTGACCTGGCTGTGCGCTTTGGCGAGCAACCTTCCTCTTCACTGATCGGCAGGCAGTTGCTGCAAACTCGGGTGCTTACCGTCGCGTCCCCGGCTTACCTGGAAAAACACGGTCGTCCGCTGCATCCGTCCGAGCTTGAGCGCGCGGAGCATGTATGCGTGGACTTTCGAAATCCTCAAACAGGCAAGCCTTTCATTTGGGAATTCCATCGAGGTGCCGAGCGTTTGAGTGTCAAAACGCACGGAAGACTGATGGTCAATGATGTAGGCACCATGCACCGAATCTGTGAGGAAGGTCATGCCGTTGCCCAGGTGTTGGAATTGGGGCTAGACGCTGCCCTACGTGAAGGAAGGCTCATCGAACTCTTTCCGGATTGGCCTGATGAATATTTTCCGCTCTACGCTTTGTACCCTTCAAGGCACTTGCCGCCGGCCAAGGTGCGAGCGTTCCTAGAGTTTGTAGTCGCGCTCAGCCGATAATAGGATCAATGATTTAGCGTCATCGACTATCTAACGAATACACTTCGCAGGTATGGATTGGTGCTGGATAGGGCTGCGGCAAGGCGCTGGCTCATCGACTTATTAGGGAAGCATTGAATGGCGTTCAGGGTGTTGGTGATCGGTGGGTATGGCAACTTCGGCAGCATCGTTTGCAGGCACTTGGTGGCGATGCCCGGTATAGAGCTGGTGCTTTCGGGCCGTGATCCCAAGAAGTTGCTACGCAAAGTCGCTGAGTTGAAAACCCAATCAGGCGCTGTCTGCGAAAGTTGGTGCGGCGATGCCATGGGCCCTGAGTTCAAATCCGTCCTGGGCTCGATGAACATCCAGCTGGTCATCCATACCGGCGGGCCGTTTCAGGGGCAATCCTATGCAGTGGCCGAGAGCTGTATCGACGCAGGCGTGAACTACTGTGACCTGTCCGATTCCCGGGCTTTCGTCACCGGCATTGGCGCTCTCGATGCCCGGGCAAAGCAGGCGGGCATGGCGATCCTCAGTGGTTGCAGTTCAGTGCCGACGCTATCGGCCGCGATCATCGATCAGCAGCGCTATCGCTTTAAACGCATCGACTCGATCGAGCATGGTATTTCCTCTTCGGCCAAGATGCCGGGACTGTCCACCGTCGAAGGCGTCCTGGCCTACGCCGGCAAGCCGATCAAGCAGCTCAAGAACGGCCAAGTGCACGAGGTGTTGGGCTGGCAGGATCTTGAACTGCGCAGAATGCCGCACATGGGCATTCGGCTGTTGGCTAATGTCGACGTGCCGGACATGGATATCTTTGCCGGCCGCTATGGCGCACAAACCCTGAGTTTCAAGGCCGGTTCAGGCCTTAAGCTCGGAGGCCTGGCCAACTACCTGCTGGCCCAGGCACTGCGCAAAGGTATCGTCCGTGACCATGCCCCTTGGGCCGCAAGGCTTCATCGTTGGGGGTTGTGGTTCGAACGATTCGGCGATGGCAAAAGCGCGATGTACATCGATGTCCAGGGCATCGGGCTCGAAGGAAAACCGTTGTTCATGACGGCGCAGCTCACGGCCTTGAATGACAAAGGCCCGGAGATTCCCAGCTGCGCCGCCGTCGCCTGGGCCGCAAAACTCGCCCAGGGCTACTTGCCCGCACCCGGCGCCCGCGCGTGCGTCGGCGAAATCACCGTTGACGAATACATGGCCGCGATCAACGATCCGGAAAACCTGAGCCTGTCCGTGCACTTCTCTGACGAGCAGGGCTGACCATGCTCTACCTGTGCCTGAAGTACGTTCACATCATCGCCGCTGTTTTCCTGTTCGGATTCGGCATGGGCTCCTACCTCTATCTGATCGCCGCCAGCCGCACGGCCAACCCTCAAGTGATCGCGCACGTGGCCAGGACGGTCGTGCAGTTCGACACCTGGATTACCACGCCGGCCGGCTTCATTCAGATCATCACGGGCTACCTGCTGCTGACGCTCGCCGGGCTTCCCCTGACCACCGAATGGGTGCTGACCTCGCTGATCATCTTCCTGTGTGTGGGCGCGCTTTGGTTGCCGGTATTGGTGCTGCAGAAGCGGTTGTACGTGATGGCTTCAAGCGCGGTCGAAGCTGGAAAGACGCTCGATAATCAGTACCTGCCCGTGTATCGAAAATGGTTCTGGTTGGGTGTCTGCGGATTTTCCGGGATGTTTGTGATCGTGATGATCATGGTGACCAAGATGACGCCATGGCAGTTGGTTGGGTTATTGGGGTAGGCGCGCGGGGCCGATGGGTTTGGGTATCCCCGAATAATACTTGTTTGCCAATTAGCGTCTGCTTTACAGCCGGATGAAATGTTTGGCTGGTAGACGTGGAGCATCAGAAAGCTAGGAATTATCCTTTGAACCGGTAGCGTACTGGTGACTCTCCTCAATCCACAGGCCAAACCGATAATCGCGCTCTATCCCTTCGTGCAGCGCTAATTGCTCGATCAGGAAACCACACCGTTTGAGGACTTTGGCCGAGGCGATATTGCCAGCGTAGACGTGGGCTACCAATCGGTTAAGGCGCCAATGCACTTGCGCCTGCTGGATCAGATGCTTCACCGCCAGTGTCGCCAGTCCTTGTCCGCAGGCGCTTTGGGCTATCCGATAGCCGACCTCTGCTGACCCCTCGGCCAGGTCGATGTCTTTGAGGTTCGCTCGGCCCACTATTTTTCCCTCGGGATCCTCGATGACAAACGGGTGCCAGGCTCCGGCGGCGAAATCAGCCAGATACGTTGCGATGTGCTCGGTGACGCCCTGCACCGAGTAGAAAGCCGGATCGCGAGGATCAATGTGGCGCTCGAACCACTCGCGGTTGTCCCGCTCGAAAGCCAGTAACGCCTCAGTATCAGTACTGCGTAAGGTACGAATGCTGACGGGCTTCATGCTCATGACTGCCTCCTTCTATCGACCCACTAATGGGTAGTGCTTGATGCGACAGGCATAGCTGTTGCCGTCGCCTTTACACATGCCGTCCAGATACCGGTAGTCGACCTGTGCCGACTGCCCCTTCTTGGGCCAATGCCGGCGGGGGAGCGTGGCTTGGTAATCGGTCGTTTCTGGCGTGAACGTGAGCGTGGTCCCTGCCTCCGGGCATTCTACGGCGGTCGATGCCGGTCTGACTTTCAGGACCTGGGCCTGTAGCTGCGGATACGGTTGTTTCAGCACTTCAACGATACGCAGTTCCAAGCGGCAAATTTGCCACGTTGCTGCTTGTACGGGCTCGCCCACGGCTGAAAGTGCCAAAATGGCCAGGGTATATCCCCTAATATGATTTTTCATTGTTACCAAGGCCTGGAGTGATGATGTACGGCCAAAGAACCAGGACAAGTTGCCTGGCCAGCCGAGAAGTCAGGTACTTGTAGATCAACTGTAAAGCCCCAGCAGGCGCAAAGCCCCGTCAGTGGTCAGGGCAACAATCTCCGCCAGCGAGTGCAGCAGTATCGGGACCAGCAGGCCACCGCTGTTGATTCTCGCGATGGCGAACACGCATCCACAAGCAAAGAGCAGCGCGACGGTTGTCCAATTACCGTATTGGATGTGAATGCCGGCGAAGATGGCCGACGTCACGATGACTGCGATCCATTTCCAGGCAGGGCTGTTCTCGTAGGGGAACAGTCGCAGCAGGTAATGGCGGAAATACAACTCTTCGGCGATGGGGGGAAACACGATCAGCGAGGCGATTTTGATCGCGCCTTGCCAACCGCTGAGGCCGGCCAGGAGCTCGGCCATGAAGGCCTCTTGAGGCAAGCCCAGCACGACGATGGCGACCCCGCAAAGCAGGTAGGACGCAATGATCCCGAACGCACCGATCCGCAGCGGGTTGCGGATGGCGTCACCGCGCAGTTGGGCGCCTGAATCGGAGCGGTATTGCCAGGCGAACAGGGCGAGGAGAATGAGCGCGATTGGGCCCATCGTGGCGGCAAACGACAGGTATGACTCTGCCGGTAGGAGGAGAACCGCGGGTATTGCGCCTAGGAAAAACACCAGGCTGGCAAGAACGAACATGCCCAATCGGCGAAAGAAGCGGTAATCCGCAAAGGTGGAGGCGGGTAGCAACACAGGGGCGGCACCAAGATTCGTCACAGTCACTCCATGAGTGCAAAGAAGGAAAGGTATGCTGCCAGTATTCTTGGCTGCCTGGTACGGGTTCCGACTGGTTTTGTGGAAAAGTAGGCGCATGGTTCAAGGCCAAACGCCGGCATAGGCTGTGCGGCGGTTTAAAAAACGCCGGGATTAATTCCGATAGACCGCCGCACTCCAATACTGGCTGCCATTGCGCTTTTGACGAGTCCAGCCGTCCGCCTTCAATTGCTTGGCGATCATGCGATTCATCCAGCCATGCCCCAGCAGCAGGACCGGGCCATTGCCGGCAAGTGCCTGCAGCCGTTGCGCTGCGCTGTTGGCACGCAGCTTCGCGGCACCTGCGGACTCAACCCGGCGGGAGTACCCGCACAACCATAAGACCCGCAGAACAAACGCCCAGGTAAACGGTGAGAGCCTTGGCCATTTCCAGCGGCCATACGGCAGTTGCGCTTCACAGAAAAGCGCGTCGACGACGGTGGGCTCCAGGCCCAATGCCAGGGCAGAGGCCAGGGCACGAGGCGCGGAGCTTGAAACGATGACCGTGGCGGTCGCGGCGAGCTGTTGGCTGGCGTCCGGGGCGGGGTGATGAGTGATTTCCGAGCGGTCGTAGCGTTCGATCCAGTCTTTCATATCGAGCGCTGATACTTTGGCGGTCGCGGCCAGTTTTGGCTGGCCATGGCGCATCAGTATTATTTCTCTGGGCACAGTCTTTCTACGTCCTTGTGTCAGTGGTCTGTCTGGCCGGCACACTGTAATTTTTGAACCAGCCGTGATCACGGTACCACGCCACGGTATCGCTGAGGGTCCGCTCCAGCGTACGGAAGCGTATACCGAGCTCGTGTTCACTTTTGCTGTGATTGAAACGGCTGCGGTCTGCTTCTCGCACCAATAGGCGCAAGGTGGCCAGGCTCAGCAGGACGGGTTTGCGGGTAATACGTGCATAGAGTTCTTGCACGGCCGCCAAGAGGTATAGAAGGGGCAGCGGTACTTGTCGAGCCGGTGTCTTGACGCCCGCGATGCGTCCAAGGACAGGCACCAGTTCGCCCATGGTCATATGCCGGCCTGCGGCGAGATAGCGTTCCCCCCGGCGTCCATGATTGGCAGCGGCAATCTGCGCCAGTGCCACGTCGCGGGCATCGACCACGGAAAAGCTGCCGGGGATCAGGCCGGGCAATTTGCCGTTCACGACATCGTTGACCAACTGCCCCGAGGAGGTCGGTCCGATGTCGGCGGGGCCCCACATCCAGCCAGGCAGGACCATGCAGGCATGCATTTCGGGATGGTCTTGCAGAAACGACAGGATGACCCTGTCAGCGAGAATCTTGCTGCGGTAGTAGTCATCCGCGTCGGCCTCGGCGCGCAGGCAGGTCTCGTCGATGGATGTGCCGGGCGCCCCGTCGAGCACGGCGATGGATGAGGTATGGATGAACCGCCGTATGCCGGCGCGGAAGGCCTGGTCAATCAGATCCCGCGTACCGCTGACGTTGATCTTTTCCAAGGCTTTCCAGTGGCTGCCGCCCTTGTAGTTGTCGCGAAAGAATGCCGCCGTGTGAAACACCGTATCGCAGCCTTGCAGCGCCGGTGCGAAGGCCTCTACGTCGGCCATGTCTCCCACGACCAGTTCCACCCGTGGCAGCTTGCTGAACTGCTGTTCACCCTTGGCTCTTGATCGGACCAGGGCTTTGACCGCGTAGCCTCGAGCGATCAGTTCACGCACCAGGTTGTTGCCCAGTAAGCCTGTGGCGCCAGTGACGAAGACGCTGTACATGTTCGAACCTTCCTGTTGTTTCGACGGCGTGTAGATATACCGCCCAGGCCTCTCGCGAAAAATGGCGACTGCTGCATAATGGCTTTGCATATATGCAGACCAGGGAAGGAATGACGCATGGCGTTGCAAGCAAATTGGGATGATCTTCGTCTGCTGTTGGCGGTTTCGCGGCGCGGCAGCTTTCTTCAAGCGGGCCAGTTACTGGGGATGGCGCCGTCTACGGTGTCCCGACGCTTGACCCAGCTTGAAAGCGCCCTGGGCGAACCGCTGGTGGAGCGGGGCGTGGAAGGATGTTGGTTGACCCCGCGTGGCCAGTCGCTTCTGGAGGTTGCCCAGGCTGCTGAATCGGGCTTGCGACGGCAAACCTTGGCGGCCCTGTCCGAGCGGCCCACGGAGCTATCGGGCAGTGTTGTCGTCAGTGCCGGGGAGGGGTTTTCATCTGCCGTGCTGGAGGCTGCCAGTCGCTTCACTGCTTTGCATCCGCGCTGTTCGGTGGAGTTGCTGTCAACACCGGACTTTCACAAGATCGTTCGCGGCGCCGCAGACATTGCGGTACGCACGGCCCATCTGGGCGAACCGTCGTTGATTTATCGTCCTCTCGGCAAATTCGCCTACGGGGTCTTCGCGGCAGCAAGTTATCTGCAGCGCTTTCCGGGAATGACGCTGGCCACTGCGGGCAACATTGCCTTGCTGCCTCCATTGGACATGTTGCCGCAAATGCGTGCAGCAAAAGCCGCGGGCTTGGAACGGGCACAGATCAGCGTGAGCTCCTTTACCGCGCAGCTTGAATCGGTGAGACGAGGTATGGGGGTGGGCGTATTGCCGCGGATTCTGGCAAAGGACCTGGTCGAGGTGTTTCCGCAGATCGAGCTTCCGGATTTGGAGGTTTATCTGGTGACCCGGCCCCAGGTATTGAAACAGGCTCATATCAAATGTTTTTTTGCCATCCTGGAACAGGTGCTGATCGAAGCCGTTTCCATGAATTGAAGCGGAACGCGGAGCGTCCCTGGCGACATTCCCACGCGGAGCGTGGGAACGATCAATCCTTGCAGGTACAGCCCTCAGCCTTGCTTGGACCCTCTGCCAATTTGCCAGACATACGGTGGTTCCGTGCCATTGATTTCCCAGTCGCCAATGATGCGCTCCTTATAGATCAGCGGATTGTGCGAGGCGGCGGTGCGCGCATTGCGCCAGTGGCGGTCGAGGGCTTTGCCAGTGCTGGTGGCCGACGCGCCGAGGGCGTTGAACAGGTCGCTGGTGGCACGCAGTACCAGGTCGGAGATCACCACCTGGGCTTGGGCGGACTCCAGTTCGGCGGCGATGTTGGCGATGTGCTCGGCCTCGGTGTTACGGCCAAAGCGGCTTTCGTAGGCGCGTTGCGAGGCCGCTGCGGCACGCAGGGTGGTAGCCTCGGCAGCATAGACTTGGGCCGAGGCCTTGCCGACCACTTGCTGCACTTGTACGTCCTGGCTCACTTGGCTGGCATTGCCGGTGCTGAATATCCGTGTGCGTTTGTTCACCTGCTCGGTGATGTCGCGCACGGCTGCGCGGCCTGAGCCGGTCAGCACCGCCAGCAAGACCAGTTGATAGAACGCCGTCTGGTACTTGAAGCGGGTGGCGAAGTCGATGAGGTTTTCGGCCTCGACCACGGCATTCTCGAACACCGACGTCCCGCTGCCGGTGGTGCGTTGGCCAAAGCCGTCCCAATCGTCACTTTGCTTGACGCCCGGCTGGTGGACATTGACGGCGGCGATCACGTCGCTGCCGTTGTCGTCACGCTGGGCGTACAGGTCGATCCAGTCGGCAAAAATACTGCCGGTGCTGTAGTACTTGGTGCCGTTGACGACCCATTGATCGCCCAGGCGGGACACGCGGGTGCCGACTTCGCCGATTTTCACCGCGCCGATTTCGGTCCAGGCATTGCCCACCAGGTCGCCCTCGACGAAGCGCTTGAACCAGATGTCCTGCGGACTGCTGGCATGGGCATTGAGGCGATCCTCGACAAAGGCGAAGTGGCCGCGCAGGGCCTGGGGCAGGTTGGAGTCGGCTTCGGCCAGTTCGATCAGCAGTTGCAATAACTGCGGCAGCGAAGCCCCGGCACCACCGAACTCGACTGGTACGCGCACGGCGCCAAAGCCGGCTTCCTTCAACCATTTCACCTGTTCGAAGGGCAGGCTGCGGGTTTGCTCACGCTCCAGGGCGCCGGCTTGGATGCGCGCGAAAATCGGCCGAAATCGCTCGACCAAGGCTTGATAGTCAGTGCCGGTGGAGAGGACAGGCGGCAGGTGTTGTTGCTGTGCGGTCATGACGGTGTTCCTTCTGATGACGAGAGGGTAGCTGGAGCCATTGCACGGTCCATGCCTGACGTGAAATGCCCGTAGAACCTGGGCTGCACGGCTTTTATGGGCGAAAGAGTTGTCGGCCTGCGGACAATCTGTTGCGCGACTGTGTGCTGGGCAACAGTCATCACCGCGAGCAACGACACCGCGGGGTGTTGGCCAGGCAACAGCGTAGCAACAGCTTGTCTGTAAGACGACAGCGCAGTGATTTCGTTATTTGGTTAAATCATTGATTAATAAGTAAATATCAAGCTGGCACGGTTGCTGCTCTAGACCTTGTGCGGACGCTGCGACAGCGTCTACTGGCATGAGGTAAGTGATGAACAAGCAATTCAAAGTGGTGGCAGTGTCAGGCAGCGTGCAGCAACCGTCGCGCACCCTGGTCCTGCTTAACGCGCTGGTGGAAAGGCTCGGGCAGCAATTGCCGATCGAAGTGCGCTTGGTCGAACTGGCCAAAATCGGCCCACAGTTCGCCGGCGTACTGCGTCGTGAGGCGTTGCCCGCCGCCGTGCAAGAAGACCTGCAGGCCATTGAAAGCGCTGATCTGCTGATTGCAGCGAGCCCAGTCTATCGGGCGTCGTACACCGGCCTGTTCAAGCACCTGTTCGATTTCGTTCATCACGAAGCCCTTAAAAACGTACCGGTGCTGCTGGCCGCGACCGGGGGCTCCGATCGCCATGCCTTGATCATCGATCACCAGCTGCGGCCACTGTTCGGCTTCTTCCAGGCCCTCAGTCTGCCCGTGGGGGTCTATGCCAGCGAAACCGATTTCTCTCACTACAGGATTTCCAGCACGCCGCTGCTCGAACGTATCGAGCGTGCTGTCGAGTCGGCGCTGCTGAGCCTAGCCCCGGACTTGCGGCGCAACGCCAGCGCCGCCTGATCAATCACTTCATTTCAACGAACTGTGGAGTACATGCAATGAGCCAGGACACGATCAAATTTGCTTACTGGGTGCCCAATGTCAGCGGAGGCCTGGTGGTCAGCAAGATCGAACAGCGCACCGATTGGGGAATCGACTACAACCGTAAACTTGCGCAAATCGCTGAGGATGCAGGCTTCGACTATGCCCTTTCTCAGGTGCGTTTTACCGCCGGGTACGGTGCCGAATACCAGCATGAATCGGTGGCGTTCAGTCACGCCTTGCTGGCCGCCACCACACGCCTGAAAGTCATCGCCGCCGTGTTGCCGGGGCCATGGACGCCGTCGGTGCTGGCCAAGCAGATCGCAACCATCGATCACCTGACCGGCGGCCGGGTGGCGATCAACGTGGTGTCTGGCTGGTTCAAGGGCGAGTTCACCGCCATTGGCGAGCCGTGGCTGGAGCACGATGAGCGCTATCGCCGATCCGAGGAATTCATCACCGCGCTCAAGGGCATCTGGACCACCGACAACTTCACCTTTCGCGGTGACTTCTACCGCTTCCACGACTACACCCTCAAGCCAAAACCGTTGCAACAGCACCCGGAAATTTTCCAGGGCGGTAGCTCACGTGCCGCCCGGGACATGGCTGCCCGGGTCTCCGACTGGTATTTCACCAACGGCAATACCGTTGAGGGCATCAAGGCCCAGGTCGATGACATCCAGGCGAAAGCTGCGGCCAACAACCACAAGGTCAAGGTCGGAGTGAACGCGTTCGTCATCGCCCGCGACACCGAAGAGGAGGCGCGGGCGGTGCTGGCCCAGATCATCGACCAGGCCGATCCTGAAGCGGTCAATGCCTTCGGCGATGCGGCGAAGCAGGCCGGCAAGTCCAGCCCGGAAGGCGAGGGCAACTGGGCCAAGTCCAGTTTCGAGGACCTGGTGCAGTACAACGACGGCTTCAAGACCAACCTGATCGGCACGCCGCAGCAGATCGCCGAGCGCATCGTCGCGCTCAAGGCCGTGGGCGTCGACCTGGTGCTCGCGGGCTTTTTGCACTTCCAGGAAGAAGTCGAGTATTTCGGCCGCAAGGTCCTGCCGCTGGTGCGTGAACTGGAGCAACGCAAAGTGGCAGCAAAAACGGCGGCGGTCGCTTAGGCGCGGGAGGCAGCATGGGTACGTTCACCGACACAGCCGCTGCGTCACCGGCCAGCTTGCCCCAGTGGTTGCAGCAACAGGCGCATCAACATGGCGCGGATGTCGCGCTGCGTCATAAGCACCTGGGTGTCTGGCAAGAGCGGACCTGGGAGCAAGTGGCCGACGAGGTGCGCCGTTTGGCGAGCGCCTTGCAAGTCTGCGGTTTTTCGGCGGGCGCGACCCTGACGATTATCAGCCGGCCCAGGCCGCAGGCGCTGTTTGCAGCATTGGCCGCGCAGTGGCTGGGAGGCGTGGCGAGCCTGTTCGACCCGTTGGAGGCAAGGGGCGAACAGGTGCGACTGCTCGGCACGCTGCAGCCGGACTTCGTTCTGGTCGAAGGCTTGGAAGAAATGCTGCGTCTGCAGGCGGCGCAGGCCGTCGTGCGCGTGCTGGTTTACCTGGACAAGCGTGGCTTGTCGGATTCGTTGCCATTTGCTCAAGCACTGGATTACGCCGCGTTGGTTGCCGAGCGGCCCACCGGTGAGCTGGCACCGCAAGGGCGAGTGCTGCAAACGGCCTTTGTCTTTTATCGAGGGGCGGGGCAGGCCATTGAAGAACAACGCGTCAGCCACGCCGAGCTGTTGCAGGAGGGCCAGCGATTGGTGACACGCGAAGGGCTGGGACGCCAAGAAGAAGCATTGGCCGCACGGGCGTTCGCCTCAGGCGGACAAGCTCGCTATTTGCTGGCGCCCTGGTTGATCGCCGGTTTTCGCCTGAACTTCCCAGAGAACCTGGCGACCCGTGATCGCGACCGTCGCGAGCTGGGCCCGACACTGGTGGCCGGGACACGTGACACCTACGAACGTTTGTACCGCAATGCGCTGGAGCGTTTGCCGGAGCCGGGCAGCTGGCCGCGCCGGCTGGTGGACTGGGCGCTGGCGGTCCATCCGGGGCCCCTGCAAAGGTTTCTGGGTGACTGGCTGGTGCGCCGGCCTTTGCGCGATGTGCTGGGTTTTTCCCGGACCCGTGCGCCGCTGCTGGTGGGGGATGCCCTGGCGCCTGAGACCCAGGCGTTTTTCCAGGTGTTGGGTATCCAGGTCCGGCAGTGGGGCGACGCGGCCCACTGGGAAGCGCCGACGAACCTTGTGAAGCGAACCACTCATGACTGGACCGGGTTCCAGTCGCAATTGGCCTGAGAGGAAACGCCCCATGACCCAGACGGCCGCCAAGCATCTGCTGGAACTGGAACATATTTCACTGTCATTCAAGGGCGTCAAGGCGGTTACCGACATCAGCTTTCGGGTTGCCAGCGGTGAGATCTGCGCCTTGATCGGCCCCAACGGTGCCGGCAAGAGCTCGCTGTTGAATGTCATCAGCGGTGTGTACCAGGCCCAGGACGGGCGCATCCGTTTTGACCGGCAAGATCGGCGCCGGATGCGCGCCCACGATGTGGCGGTGCGCGGCATTGCCCGGACGTTCCAGAACATCGCCTTGTTCAAGGGCATGAGCGTGCTCGACAACGTGCTCACCGGACGCAACCTCAAGCGTCGCAGCAGCTGGTTTGAACAGGCCCTGCGCATCGGTCGGGCCCGGGCCGAGGATGACATCCAGCGCGAAGCGGCGGAGCGGGTCATCGAGTTCCTGCACTTGCAGCCCTGGCGCGACGCTTTGGTCGGCAAGTTGCCCTATGGCCTGCAGAAGCGGGTGGAGTTGGCCCGGGCCATGGCGGCAGAGCCTCGGCTGTTGCTGCTGGACGAGCCCATGGCCGGGATGAATGCCGAGGAGAAGCAGCAGATGAGCCGCTTCATCGTCGACATCAATCGAGAGCTGGGCACCACTGTGGTGTTGATCGAGCACGACATCGGTGTGGTCATGGACATCAGCGACCACGTGGTGGTGCTCGATTACGGCCGCAAGATCGGCGATGGATCGCCTGAAGAGGTACGACAGAACCCCGAGGTCATTGCGGCCTATCTGGGCACGCGCCACTAACCCTGGGCATTCGAAGGCTTCTCCGTCTGGAGAGGGCAGGCAAGTTGCGCCCGCAAAACAGGAACAGGCATGGAGTTTTTCTTTGAAGTATTGATTGGCGGGCTGTTGGCGGGGGTGATGTACGCCCTCGTGGCGATCGGTTTTGTCCTGATCTACAAGGCCTCCGGCGTGTTCAATTTCGCCCAGGGCGCGATGGTGCTGTTCTCGGCACTGACCTTCGTCAGCCTGCTGGAGCGCGGTGTGCCGTTCTGGCTGGCGTTTGTCATCAGCCTGGTGGCCATGCTGCTGATCGCGGTGGCGGTGGAGCGCGTGGTGCTGCGGCCGTTGGTCAACCGCTCACCGATCACCCTGTTCATGGCCACCCTCGGGCTTTCCTACGTCATCGAAGGTTTCGCCCAGGCGCTGTGGGGTGCCCAGGTGCACGGCCTGGAGCTGGGTATCAGTGACGAACCGCTGGAGCTGGGCGGGATGTTGTTGTCGCAGTTCGACATTTTTGCCGCGCTGACGGCCGCGCTGTTGGTGCTGCTGTTGTCCTGGCTGTTCAACAAGACCAGGTTGGGGTTGGCGTTGCGCGCGGTGGCCGACGATCCACTGGCGGCCTTGGCTGTGGGCATCCGCTTGCAGCGGGTCTGGGTAGTGGTGTGGGCGGTGGCGGGGTTTGTCGGGCTTGTGGCCGGGCTGCTCTGGGGCGCTCGCCTGGGGGTGCAGTTCTCGCTCTCGCTGGTGGTGCTCAAGGCCCTGCCGGTGTTGATCATCGGCGGCTTTACCTCCATCAGCGGGGCGATTGTCGGCGGGTTGATCATCGGCGCCTCGGAGAAGTTGGCGGAGGTTTACCTCGGGCCCTTTATCGGCAGTGGTATCGAGAACTGGTTTCCCTACGTCCTGGCGCTGCTGTTCTTGCTGGTGCGTCCGGCGGGGCTGTTCGGCGAGCGGGCCATCGAACGAGTCTAGGGGAGAAACCACATGTTTTATCGAGAAGCAGGTCAGTTCAACACCCGTTACGCCGAGGATCGCCGTGTCTTTGCCTTGCGCCAGGATCGCCACGGACTCGCCGTATTATTGCTGGTTGCGTTCGTCGTGGTGCCCTGGCTGGGGAATGACTATTGGTTCAGCGCGATCCTGATTCCGTTCCTGGTGCTGTCCTTGGCCGGGCTGGGGCTCAACCTGCTGACCGGCTATGCCGGGCAATTGTCCCTCGGCTCAGCGGCGTTCATGGCGGTGGGGGCCTTTGCCACCTACAACCTCGAACTGCGTGTCGCCGGCTTGCCGTTGTTGTTCAGTATCGCCCTGGGCGGGCTGACGGCGGCGCTGGTGGCGGTGCTGTTCGGCCTGCCGAGCCTGCGGATCAAGGGTTTTTATCTACTGGTCTCGACCTTGGCGGCGCAGTTTTTCGTGACCTGGGCGTTGACCCGGTTCAGCTGGTTTTCCAACAACAGCGCCTCGGGCGTGATCACCGCGCCGCGCCTGGACGTGTTCGGGGTGAACCTGGACGCACCGGCCGGCCGCTATCTGCTGACCCTGACGGTCGTGGTGGCGCTGTTCTGGCTGGGCAAGAACCTGGTGCGCAGCGAGCTGGGGCGCAACTGGATGGCGGTGCGTGACATGGACACCGCCGCAGCGGTGATCGGCATCCCACTGGCGAAAACCAAGCTGCTGGCCTTCGCCATCAGTGGCTTTTTCCTCGGGGTGGCCGGTGCCCTGTGGGCCTTCGCCTACCTGGGCACCGTGGAGCCCCATGGCTTCGATCTCAACCGGTCGTTCCAGATCCTGTTCATCATCATTATCGGTGGCCTCGGCAGCCTGCTGGGCAACTTTCTCGGCGCGGCCTTCATCGTGCTGTTCCCGGTGTTGCTCTCCAACCTGGTGGCGCTGCTGCCCGGCGGGCTGGTGGACGCCGGCCAGGTGGAGAACCTGCAGAAGATGATATTCGGCGCCCTGATCATCCTGTTCCTGATCAAGGAACCAGAGGGCCTTGCACGCCTCTGGCAGCGATTTCGCGAGCGCGCACGGCTGTGGCCGCTGCGCTACTGAGCGAACCGCTCAAGGCGATTTTCAGCTCCATTTTGTTGGCTTATCACTGGCTTCATCACAAGGAAAATCCGATGTTCAAACGATCATTCGCCAGCAGTCTGGCGCTGGCCCTGAGCCTCACCGCCGCGGCCTTTACCGTCCAGGCGGACAATGAACAATACTTCCCGCTGCAAAGCTATCGCGTCGGTCCATATGCGGCCGGCGGGACCGGTTTTTTCGGCGGCTTCATCGACTACCTCAAATACGTCAACGCCAATGGCGGGGTGAATGGCGTCAAGCTGACCTGGAGCGAGTGCGAAACCGAATACGTGGTGGAAAAAGGCGTGGAGTGCTACGAGCGCCTGAAGAAAGGCTTGAACGGCGCGCCAGCGGCGGCCACCAACCCGCTGTCGGTGGGCATCGCCTACGCCACATTGGAGCGTTCGACAGCCGACAAACTGCCGCTGATCACCATCAACCACGGTCGCACGGATTCCACCGACGGCAGTGTGTTTCCCTACGTTTTTCCGTTGCAGTTGAACCCGTATTCCGAGGTTTCGGCGATCATCAATTACATCGGCCAACGGGCTGGCGGGTTGGACAAACTCAAGGGCCTGAAGATCGTCACGCTGTATCACGGCTCGCCCTATGGCAAGGAAACCAATGAGGTCTTGCAGACCCTGGCCGACAAATACGGCTTTACGCTGACCTTGCTGGAAGTGCCGCATCCAGGCAATGAACAACAGTCGCAATGGCTGAATATCCGTCGGGAAAAACCCGATTGGGTGATCTTGCGTGGCTGGGGCGTGATGAACCCGGTGGCGCTGAAAACCGCGCAGAAAGTCGGTTTTCCGGCCGATCACATCATTGGCAATATCTGGAGCAACTCCGAGGACGACGCGGCGCCGGCCGGTGCTGCGGCCAAGGGCTTCATCGCCATCACCACCCATCCTTCAGGCACCGATTTCCCGGTTCTGCAGGGCATCAAGCAGCAGGTGGTCGATGCCGGTCATGGCGACCTGGCTGACCCCAAGCGCTTCGGCACCGTGTATTACAACCTCGGCGTGGTCAACGGCATCCTCAACGTTGAAGCCGTGCGCATTGCCCAGCAGAAGTTCGGCAAGCAGCCGCTGACCGGTGAGCAGGTGCGTTGGGGGTTCGAGAACCTCAAGCTCGACGACGCCAGGCTCAAGGAACTGGGGGCGCTGGGCCTGGTGCAGCCGTTGCAGTTGTCGTGCGCGGACCATGAAGGCGGTGGTGCGGTGCGCTTCCAGCAATGGGACGGGACCCAGTGGAAGCTGATCAGTGACTGGGTACAGGCCGACCGTGCCTTGCTGCGGCCGATCATTGAAGCCTCTTCGCATCAGTACGCCCGGGAAAAAGGCATTACCCCGCGTGATTGCAGCAAGGAATCCTAAGGCATCGCAGCGACCCGGACGCTCGCGTCCGGTCGCTCCCTGAAGAGGCGAAAAGCATGACCACGCAAGTGCCGATCCTGCAGATCGACGACATTGAAGTGCTCTACGAACAAACCATCCTGGCCGTGCGCAGCGTGTCGCTGAAGGTGGTGAAAGGGCAAGTCGTGGTGCTGCTGGGCGCCAACGGCGCAGGCAAAAGCACGACCTTGAAGGCGGCCTCCAACCTGGTGCGTGCCGAACGGGGCGAGGTGGTGCGGGGGCGGATTGTGTATCAGGGAAAGGAGGTGACCCACAGTGCGCCTCACACGCTGGCGGCAAACGGATTGGTGCAGGTGCTGGAGGGCCGGCATTGCTTTGCCCAGTTGACCGTGGAAGAAAACCTCTTGGCCGGCGCCCTTGCGCGCCAGGTTCCGCGGCGCCAGCTCCTGGCCGACCTGGAGTGGGTCTACGCGCATTTTCCGCGCCTGAAATTGCGGCGCAAGAGCCTGGCCGGCTACACCTCGGGCGGCGAACAGCAGATGATCGCGCTCGGGCGTGCGCTGATGGCCAAACCACAACTGGTGCTGCTCGACGAGCCGTCGATGGGCCTGGCGCCGCAGATCGTCGAGGAAATCTTCGAGATCGTCCGCCAACTCAACCAGCGCGATGGCGTGAGCTTTTTGATCGCCGAACAGAACATCAACATCGCCCTGCATCATGCCCACTATGGCTATGTATTGGAAAGCGGTCGCGTGGCCAGTGAAGGCAGCGCCGAACAACTGGCAGCCCGCGGCGATCTCCAGGATTTTTATCTGGGGACGCGGGCTAGGGAGCAGGAAGGAGCCGGGATTGAAGCACTGCGTTGATGCACCGCGTAGCTGTTATCAGGGCTGCTGCGCAGCCCAACGGGGATAAATCCCCTCGCCACAAAAAGTGCTTTGATCGTTCCCACGCTCTGCGTGGGAATGCATCCCGTGACGCTCTGCGTCACCTTCCAGAAGCGGAACGCGGAGCGTCCCTGGCGACATTCCCACGCAGAGCGTGGGAACGATCGATATTGCTTTTGTGGCGAGGTAGCTTGCTCCCTCGCCACGAGGGAAATTCAGGTAGACAGATTGACCACCCGGCCATCCCGTGTATCCAGGGCCGGGCGCCGTCGATTGACCACCAGCTCGCCAATCCGGATCAGCAGCGTGCGCGTCACATTGCGACTGAGGCCCAACAGACTGGCCGTATGCACTTGATTGCAATTGGCGTAGCGGTAGGTGGCGCGCAGTAGCGCTGCTTCGACCTGCTCATGAAGGTTGCCGTGCTCCTGCTCGAGCAGTTTTTCAAAGGCTTTTTGCAACAACGCCTCTGCGTTTTGTGGGACGCATTCCTGTGGGTTGTCCTGACGTTCGATGCGAAAATTCGACAGGTGCAGGTCCTGTTCGCCAATCACTTTGTTACGGCAAATCAGCAGTGTGTGGTGAATGACGTTTTCCAGCTCGCGGATATTGCCCGGCCAGGAATAGTCGAGCAGTTTGCGCTGCGCCTGGGCGTCCAGCGTCACCTCGCCGTGACCCAGCCGGCGGCTGTACTCGGCGATGAAATGGCGGATCAACGGCAGGATGTCGCCGGGTCGTTCGCGCAAGGGTTTGAGGACCAGGCTGACTACGTTCAGGCGGTAATAGAGATCTTCGCGAAAGTGTCCGGCGTTGATGGCTTTTTCCAACTGCACGTTGGTGGCCGCCAGTACCCGCACATTGATCTTGATGCTCTTGCGCGAGCCCAGGCGGACCACTTCACGTTCCTGTAGTACCCGCAGCAACTTGACCTGGATCGGCAGCGGCAAATCACCGATTTCATCCAGGAACAGCGTGCCACCGTCGGCCTCCTCGAACCAGCCGGCCTTGGCCGTCAATGCGCCGGTGAAGGCGCCTTTTTCATGGCCGAACAGCTCGGCTTCCACCAGTGTTTCGGAAAACGCCCCGCAGTTGACCGCAACGAACGGCTTGTCGCGGCGAGTGCTGAGGTTGTGCACATGGCGGGCCACCAGCTCTTTGCCTGTCCCGGTCTGGCCGATGATCAATACACTGGCATCGCTGGGCGCCACTCGTTGCAGATGCGCCAACAGCGCCTGGGAAGTAGGGTCTTCAAAGACCTGGGCCGTGGCGCGAATCGAGGTGGCCAGGCTGGGCGAGGGAGGAAGCGTGAGGAGCTGCATGACGGTGGCCCGTTAATGAGAGTGCAGTGACTGATGGTGAGTGCCAACGCTCCTTGTTGGGATCACCGCGCGAAGCCAAAGGCTTAAGTCTTAATCTAAATGATCTAAAAAACAGAGAGCAAATAACTTTAAGTTATTTGCTTAGCGTCTTCGACGACAGTCAGGGCACTGGAATGAGGCAATTCTTGCGCATGATCCTGCGAAGAGCCTGCATCCAATAAAAAACAACCAATAAAAAACTTTATTGACTAAAAATAAATAGCGAGTAATTATTCCCCTGCATCTGCTTTCACGCAGAGTCACTTTTCAGGGGCAACCCGATGAGTCAGAACACCCTGCCTTCGTTGGCACGTCTTTACGTCGAAGCGACCGAATCGCCGTCCGACACCTGCAGTGCGCCCTTGCTCATGCAAGGCTTTCCAGCTGAACCTCACCGTCGCGTTACCTGGAGCAATTGGATGCGACCTCCATTCAATCAATGGGGGTTTCGCAACCTGGCGCGCCTGCGTCCGTCCATTGATGTGCAGGCGGGGAGCGCACCGATCAGCCTGTTCAAACACGCGTCCCGTCCTCTGGATCAGTTGCACTTCGACAGCGAGTCGGGGTTGAGCATCAGCGTGATCGAGCATTTGATTGCCAGTCAGACCGATGCCTTTGTAGTGCTGCAAGGCGATACGCTGCTGTTTGAACGGTACTTCAACGGCCAGCGTCCTCAGGACCGGCACATCATGTTTTCGGTGACCAAGTCGCTGATCGGCACCCTGGGCGAACAGCTGGTTACTGAAGGTGTACTGGATCCAGCGTTGTCCGCCGCCCATTACGTGCCGGAACTGGCGGGTAGCGCGTTTGGCGACGCTACCGTCAGGCAACTGTTCGATATGGCGGTGGGCATCGACTACAGCGAGGTTTATGAGGATCCGGATTCCGAGAGCTCCCAGTACGGCTACGCCTGCGGTTTCCAGCCGGCGCCGGCGCAGTACGCTCAGTTCGAGTCCTTGTATCAATACCTGCCGTCACTGAAAAAACGCGGCAGCCACGGCGGCTTCTTCCATTATGTGACCGCCACCACCGAAGCCTTGGCCTGGGTGATGGAGCGCGCCAGCGGCAAGGCTTGCGACCGGTTGTTGCAGGAGCTATGGGGCCAATTGGGTTGCGAGCGCGACGGCTACTTCATGGCTGACCCCTGGGGACGCAGCGTTGCCGGTGCCGGTTTCAGTGCCACCTTGCGAGACATGGCGCGTTTCGGTCGCCTGCTGGCCAACGATGGTCGTCACGATCAACGACAACTGCTATCGAGCGAGACGGTCAGCCGTATCGCCGCCGGTGCCGACCCGGCGATCTATGCCACGTCCCCCGACTTCTCGGCATGGACCCCTGGTGCTTCCTATCGCAGCCAGTGGTACGTCTTCAACGACCACAGCCAGGCACTCATGGCCGGTGGCATCCATGGCCAATACCTGTTTGTCGACAAACCCTCCGGCGTGGTGATCGTCAAGCAGTCATCGCTGAGCGAGGCCGTCAGTCCGTTCGACGGGGACAGCGTGCGCATGCTGCGCGCCATCGCGGCGGACCTTGCCCGCTGACGTGACCCGAAAAAACAAGAGATCCGCGTTCCGTTCACCTGGCCTGGCCGGGTGTTGGCGACGTTTTGCGCCGCCATTCACTGCCCTGTAACAACAATAATCACACAGGAGCTTCAAATGGTTTCCATGACGCGTTTTCCCCGAACGCTCTTAGCGCTCGGGTTGCCCCTGACTACCCAGTTCGCCTTGGCGGGCTACACCTTCGAGGACGGTAACCTCAAGGGCGAGGTCAACCTCACTGCCGGTGGGGCGGCTATTTCTACCCGTAATGTCAATTTCGGCGCTGGTCGCGTCGATATGCGCAGCGGCAAGAACGGTGGCACCAAAATCGACTGGCAGGAGTTCTACGTCAAACCCGGCGTCAAGCTGGAGTATGCCGTACAGCCAGACTTCAGCTTGCTGGCCGGCGGCTCTCTGGTGGGGGCGACTACGTTGGGCGACGGTGATGCCGGCGGCTTTACCCGCCGCTCCGATGGCAAGGTGGACACCGAAGAGCTCTACGGCGGTTTCCGGACAGGGGAGTGGACAGTCACCGCCGGTCGCCAGAACTACATGATCGGCACTGGTTTCATCGTGATGGACGGCAACCTTGACCAGTTGAAAGATGGCGCCTACTGGCTCGCCCCGCGTACCGCGTTCAAGGATTCCGCCGTGCTTGCCTGGGACCATGGCGCCTTGAAGGCTCAAGCGTTCAGCCTGGGGACCGACAGCGACCTTGGCGACTTTCGCATGAGTGGCGCGAACCTGGATTACAACCTCGACGATCAGGTAACGCTGGGGGCTACGGCCATGAAGGTCAAGGCCATGGGTCCCATAAGCAGGACGTCGCCGCGGCATCGCGATGGCATGCAGGTGTACAACGTGAGGGCCTTGAACACCAAGGTTCCAGGCATCCCTGACCTGACCCTGAATGCTGAATATGCCTTGGAGCGCGGCAGCGGAGAAGGCGTGGATTACGATGCCAAGGCTTGGTATGGCCAGGCGGATTATGCCTTCAACACGTTGCCACTGACCCCTGTCATCGGTTACCGCTACGCGAGCTTTTCCGGCGACGACAATCTCACAGATAACCGCCAGAAGGCTTGGGAGTCCCTGAGCAAGGGGTTCGTCGACTGGAGTACCTGGTTGATCGGCGATGTCGTCGGCAACTACCTGCTGTTCAACAGCAACGAAAACGTCCAGCAGTTTTCACTCAAGACCCACCTCGATGAAACCCTCACCCTCGGTGCCATCCACTACCAGTTCTGGCTGGACGAAAAAAACTACATGGGGGCAGCCGTCAGTGATCGGCGATTTGCCGACGAAAGCGTAGTCTTCCTGGATTGGGTGCCGTCGAAGTCGTGGTCAACCTCGCTGTCCTATAACTGGGTCAAGCCGATGGCTGCGGCCAAGCAAGTATTTGGCGACGACCAGAAATTCAGCGCGCTGGAACTCTATTTCACCTACCGCTATTAAGTGCCGCGAGCCATCGCGGCCGCGCTGGAGTGTTTGATCATGAACAGGTTTTTGCGTAACACCATGCTGGGTGCGGTTGTTTCGATGCTGGTCAGTGGCGTGAGCCTGGCCGAAGAGCGGACGGTGCGGATCTACAACTGGATCGAGTACCTGCCGCCGGAAATCCTGAAGAGCTTCCAGGAGGAAACCGGCATCCGCCCGATCTATGACGTCTTCGACAGTGTCGAGACGCTGGAGTCCAAACTGCTGACCGGCAACTCCGGGTATGACGTGGTGTACCCGAGCAGCTCCAATGTCAGTCACCTGATCGCTGCGGGCGCAGTGCAACCCCTGGACCGCAGTCAACTGCCCAACTGGCAGCACCTGGACCCCGAATTCATGAAATCCCTGGAAGCCGTCGGTGACGAAGGCAATCGCTACGCGGCACCGTATCTCTGGGGCACGACCCTGATCGGCTACAACGTCGACAAAGTACGCCAGGTGCTCGGGGCCGACGTGCAGATGAATACCTGGGACATCCTGTTCAAGGAAGAGAACATGGCCAAGCTGGCCAGTTGCGGTGTCGGCTTGCTCGATGCGGCCAACGAGATCGTGCCCATCGCCTTGCACTACAAGGGGCTGGACCCCAACAGCCAGAAGCGAGAGGACTACCCACAGGCGCAGGCGGCGATGGCCAGGATTCGTCCCTACATCACCTACTTCAATTCGTCGCGTTACGGCATGGACCTGGCCAACGGTGAGATCTGCGTAGGGGTGGGCTGGTCTGGCGGGGTGGCCTTGGCCAAGCGGCTGGCCGAGGATGCTGGCAAGGGCGTCAAGGTGGAGATGGCGCTGCCCAAGGAAGGCGCGCCGATGTGGTCGGACGTGATGATGGTGCCCACCAACGCACCTCATCCCCAGGAGGCCTATGCCTTTATCAACTACATCTTGCGTCCGGATGTGATTGCGCGGATCAGCAACAAGATCGGTTACCCCAACCCGAACAAGGACGCCACGGCATTGGTGAGCGCCGAGATCCGTAACAACCCCGCCATGTACATACCGGACGAAGCTCGCAAGACCCTGTTCGCGCTGCAACCCGTGCCGGCTGCCGTGGAACGGATCCGCACCCGCACCTGGACCACCATCAAGACCAATCGCTGATCAGCGTGGCCCGGCGTCGCAGCGCCGGGCTCTTGATGGCTGGGTGTACTCAGGCGCGCATTCCCTGGAACAGCAGCTCGGTGATACGCCGCACCTGTGTGGAATGTGCCTCGATATCCGGCTGTTGCTGGTTGACCAGCCTGAAGAGCTGCAAGTGCGAGTAGTCGTTCAACAGGAAGGCGGCCAGCTCGACGTCGAGGTCGGCACGTAGCTTGCCGGCCTGCTGCAGTTCTCTGATCAAACCGCTGATTTCGGCCCTGAGCGCATCGTTCATGGCGCGATAGCCTTCGGGCAGGCCGTTGTCGCTACCAAACAGAATCAGCGGCAGCAATTCGCGCCAGAGGCTGGGGTGCATGACTTCCAGGGCGTAGCCGGTGAGCAGCCGCTCCAGGTAACACAGGGCTTCGACCGGATCCTCTATTTCCGGGATCTGGCTGCGGGTGTCCGTGAGCGCACGCTGGTCGGCTTCGTGCAGGATCTCGAGGATGATCTCCTGTTTGTTGCCGAAGTACTTGAACACAGTGGGTGCCGATACCCCGGCCTGGTTGGCGATCTGTTCGATGGTGGTGTTCTGGAAACCCTGACGCTCGAACAGCTCCACCGCTGCCTTGCTGATGGCTTGGCGTCGTTCGGCTTTTTGACGTTCACGCAGTCCGCTCACGGGAGGTCCTTGTCATTGAAAGAGGAGGGCGGCGCAATGCGCTAATCCTGTGGGAGCGAGCTTGCTCGCGATAGCGGTCGGCCAGTTGGCATTGATGTGGCTGACATGACGCCATCGCGAGCAAGCTCGCTCCCACAGGTTTGTGGCATGGCCTACACCTGTACCCAAGCAAAATACTTAACCGAGTAAAATTTTTAAAGCAGTTATTTCGCGAGTGTCCTTTTTGAAGGGCAGCATTCCACTGGTCATTGATGTGCAAACACCCTCCCTGGGTCCGGCACTAACCTAATGTTACGTTGTCAGTATTTGGCGCCCGTAGCGCCGACGATCGGCTCAGATAGCTGCACGTCAGCAACATGACGCACTTTTTTTTGACGCCTTAGGGCAAATAACTCGCGATGGATTGCGCCGGGACCGACTATTCCTTTGCGGGTTTGATTCTCTATGCGTTTTCTACTCGATCCGCGTCATGACATTGATGCTGCCTTGCTCAGCTATCGCCGGGTTTTCTGGTCCTTGGCGCTGTTCAGTGGCGTGATCAATCTGCTGGTGTTGGTGCCATCGCTCTACATGATGCAGGTTTACGATCGGGTACTGACCAGCCGCAACGAAACCACCTTGTTCATGCTTACCTTGATCGCCCTGGGCCTGTTCATGTTCAGCGCCCTGATCGAGTGGGTGCGCGGCCAGGTGATGATTCGCATGAGCGCGGGGCTGGACGATGCCTTGGGCGAGCGGATTTTCGACGCCGCTTTCGCCCGCAGCCTGCGTGAGCACAACGCCAACCCCGCGCAGGTGCTCAGCGACCTGGCGACGCTGCGGCAGTTGATCACCGGGCAGGGCTTGATCGCCTTGCTCGACGCGCCGTGGTTGCCGATCTTCTTGCTGGTGGCGTTCATCTTTCATCCGTGGTTCGGGGTGCTGACCCTGGTGCTCGCCTTGGTGCTGATCGGCCTGGCGCTGTGGGGCGAGCTGGCGACCCGGGCGCGCCTGGGGGAGGCCAATCGACTGGGCGTGCAGTCGTCGATCTATGTGAACAGCACGCTGCACAATGCCGAGGTCATCCAGGCGCTGGGCATGCTCGGGCCGTTGCGCCAGCGCTGGAGCTTGCTGCAACAACGCATCATTGCCGCCCAGGCCCACGCCAGCGACCGCAGTGCCCGTATCACCTCGACGACCCGTTTCGTGCGCATCTCCGGGCAGTCGCTGGCCCTGGGGCTTGGGGCGTTGCTGGTGCTCGAAGGCCAGCTGTCAGCGGGCATGATGATTGCGATGTCGCTGCTGCTGGGGCGGGCCTTGGCACCGGTGGAAATCGCCATCGGTTCGTGGAAACAGTTCAACTCCGGGCGCCAGAGCTACCAGCGCCTGAGCCAACTACTGACCCAGCATCCGCGTGATCGCCTGCGCATGCCCTTGCCCCCGCCCAGCGGCGCGGTGCGCCTGGAACAGGTGTATGTCGGCCCGCCCGGGGCCACACAGCCGATCCTGCGGGGGATCAATTTCAGCCTGGCCAAAGGTGATGTGCTTGCCATTGTCGGCGCCAGCGCCAGTGGTAAATCGACCCTGGCCAGGGCATTGGTCGGGGTATGGCCGGCCATGGGCGGATCGGTGCGGCTGGACGATGCCGAGATCAGCCAATGGTCCCATGACGCCCTGGGCCCACACCTGGGCTATCTGCCGCAGGACATCGAGCTGTTCGACGGCAGCGTGGCCGACAACATTGCCCGTTTCGGCGAGCAGGATGCCGACAAAATCATCGCCGCCAGTCGTCACGCCGGTATCCACGAGATGATCCTGAGGTTTCCCAAGGGTTACGACACGCCGTTGGGGCCCGGCGGGCTTGGTTTGTCCGGTGGCCAGAAACAACGCCTCGGGCTGGCCCGTGCGCTGTATGGCCATCCGACGCTGATCGTGCTCGACGAGCCCAATTCCAATCTCGATGAAGCCGGTGAGTTGGCGTTGCTGCAGGCCATCAACGCCCTCAAGGCCGCTGGCAGTACGGTGGTGCTGATTACTCACCGGCCGAATGTGCTGGCGGTGGTCGATCACATCCTGGTGCTCAAGGACGGCACCCAACACGCATTCGGCCCGCGGGACCGGGTGCTCAAGGCTTTGATGCCAGCGCCCAGGCCGACCGCGGTAAGGGAGGCTGGCGGCGATGCGTGATCTGACTCCAGGTACACAAGCGTACAGCGAGCAAGGGCTGAGCGTACTCGGTGCCCATACGCTGCCCACCGCCAGCACCGACGCTGGCGGTGCCGCCCGCTATGGCGTGGTTTTCCTGGTCCTGGCGCTGGGCGGGGCGCTGCTCTGGGCCTGCCTGGCGCCGCTCGACCAGGGTGTCGTCGGCAGCGGCACCGTGGTGGTGGCGGGTGAGCGCAAGGCTGTGCAGTCATTGGTCGGCGGAGTGGTGGAAAAGCTGCTGGTCAGCGATGGCGATCGTGTCGCCCAGGGGCAGTTGCTGGTGCAGCTCAATACCGTGCAGGCGCAGTCGCAGCTGGACGTGACCTTGGGCAAGTTGCTCAACGACCGCAGCGTCGAGGCGCGGTTGATTGCCGAGCGCCTGGGCAGCGCCGAGATCCAGTGGCCGGCCGAGCTGCTGGCGCACGCCGACGAGCCGCGGGTCAAGGCGGCCATGGCCTTGCAGAGCCAGTTGTTCCTGACCCGCCGTGCGGAGTTGGGCAGCCGCTTGCAGATCATCGAGCACGAAGCTGTGGCGTTGCAGCAGCAGTTGCTTGGCTATGAAGGCGTCAAGCGTAACTACGACGCGCAGATGCGCTTCCAGCAACAGGAGCTTGAGGGGCTGCGTGACCTGGCCCGTGAAGGCTACGTTCCGCGCAACAAGCTGTTCGAAGCCGAGCGCAATGCGGCTCAATTGGCGGGGCAGATCGCTTCCGGCGTGGGCGATATCGGCAGGACTCGCCAGGCGATCAACGAAAGCCGGCTCAAGGCCTTGCAGGCGCAGCAGGAGTTCCGCCGCGACGCCGAAACCCAACTCAGCGAAGTGTCTGCCGAAGCGGCCGGCTATGCCGATCAGATTCGAGCGCTGCAGTTCGAAGTCGACAACGGGGCGATCCGTGCGCCTGTGGCCGGGCAGGTCATGGACGTGAGCATTCATACCGTGGGCGGTGTCGCTCAGGCCGGACAAACCCTGATGCAGGTGGTGCCGCTGGACGCGCCGATGGCGATCACCGCGCGTTTCGAGCCGCTGATGGCCAACAAATTGCGCCCGGGCTTGCCGGTGCATGTGCATTTCACCGCGCTGCAACGGGTGGATACACCGACGGTCATCGGCACGGTGACCACGGTGTCGGCGGACCAGTTGATCAATGAGCAGACACACCAGCCGTATTTCTCGGCCAAGGTCGAGATTCCCGCCGACACCGTCGCTTCGTTGCAGAACGCCGGACTGTTGGTGCGCCCCGGCATGCTCGCCGATGTCACGGTGGTGACGGGCGAACGGACCTTGATGAATTACCTGATGAAACCCCTGCGCGAACGCTTGCTTGCGGCCTTCAAAGAGGAATGAGCATGACCGACCGTTGCCGCTACCGCTCTCGTGTATTGCTAAGCCTGTATACCAGTTGGGCGGCGATCAATCCTGTGTGGGCTGGCGAAGGAGGTCTGAGCCTGACCGCCGCCTACGATGCCTCGCGCCTCAACGATCCAACCGTGCAATCGGCCGCCCATGCCTTCGAGGCTTCGCGGCATGAAGAAGACATCGGTCGTGGTGGTCTCTACCCGCAAGTGTCGTTGTCCTCGCGCTATGGCTATGGCGGGCGTACCGACGGCGGTGACGACAGCGGCTACGTCAACAGTAACGATTACCAGGCCAACAACGTCACCCTGGCGGCGCAGCAACCGCTCTACGACAAGGGGCGTTGGGCGGCGTATCAAGAGGGCAAGGCCAGGGGGCAATTGGGCAGCCAGCTATTCGACGTCGCCGGCCAGACCCTGTTCGACCGGGTCGCCAAGGGTTATTTCGATGTCGCCCGGGCTGAGAACGAGATCAAGCTGATCGCCCAGCAGAAAACGGTCATCAATGGGTTGGTCACCCAGAGCAAAAAGCTCTATCAGGGTGGCCAGGGGGCGATCACCGATATCGATGAAGCCCAGGCCCGGCTCGATCTGGTGGAGGCCCAGGAGACCGAAGCCCAGGCCCGCCGAGTGGCGGCGTTGCGGGCACTGTCCGGTCGTGCCAGCGTGCCCATCGATGATATCCAGCCGATGCGCGAGGAGATTGCCGCCGGTAGCCCGATCCCGCCGGAGCAGGATTTGGCCTACTGGACGGCGATTGCCCGTGAGGCCAGCCCCGATCTTGCCGCGCGGCTGGCGGCGGTGAAAGTCGCCGAGGCCCAGGCTGACAGCCAGCGTGCCGGGCATTACCCGACCTTGTCGCTGACCACGCAACTGACCCGTCGGGAAACCCGCCAGTATCAAGAACTCGACCCGCGTCAGGACACCTACTACGTAGGCGTGCAACTGGATATTCCGTTGTATCGTGGCGGCGCGGTACGCGCCTCCGTGGCCAAGGCCGAAGCGCAACTGGCCGGCGCCCAGTCCGACTATGACGTGCAGCGGCAACAATTGGCCGAGGATATCGAAACCGATTATCTGGGTGTGGTGGCCGGGTTCGCCAAGAGCAAGGCGATGCAGCGCGCGGTGGAGTCCAATCAGCGGGCACTGACCTCCACGGAAAAAGGCTTCCAGGGTGGCGTGCGCTCTACGGTGGACATTCTCGATGCACAGCAACGGCTATTCCAGGCCCGTCGGGATCTGCTCAACACCAAACTCGACATGCTGCAAAGCTATGTCAGCCTGCACACCCACACGGGCCAGATGAACCGCGCGGTCCTGGAGCAGGTGCAAAGCCTGTTTTGAATAGCCCAAATTCCTGGATCCTTGTGGGCAGGGAATAAATCTCCTCGCCACATTGGTTCTCTGGCGAACCTCGATTTTTCAGGCTCAGCCAATCCCCTGTGGGAGCGAGTCTGCTCGCGAAAGCGCTGGGTCGCTGCGCATCGATGTTGAATGTGCCGTCGCCATCGCGAGCAAGCTCGCCCCCACAGAAGATCTGTGCCAAACACAGGCTTTGTGTCCACTAAAGACCCATTGTGGGAGCGAGCCTGCTCGCGATAGCGGTGGGTCGATCAGCATCCATGCTGAAGACTCACCCCATCAGATCAGGCGGTAAAGTCGCTGGCGTGCAGCTCCTTGACGCCCACCAGTTCGAATTCGAACTCGGGGGTGGCGTCGGCGTTGGTACTGCCGTAGACAATGCCATCGGCAAAGCGCAGTTGGCCGGTGGCGTTAGTGGGGTCGAAGGCGTTGCTGCCGATGAACGTGAAGGCGTCGACAGTGGCGGTCAGCGGGTTGGCGTCCAGGCCGGTGAGGTCCAGATGATCACCCTCGGTAGTCTTGAAACCGTTGATCACATCGCGCAAAGCGCCGACGCCCATGTCCGACAACGCGCCAAACGCGTAGGTATCCGCGCCCGTGCCGCCGGTGAGGTTGTCGGTGCCTGCGCCGCCAATCAGCCGATCATCACCCGAACCACCCACCAGCGTATCGTTGCCTGCGCCACCGTTCAGAATGTTCGCCGCGCTGTTGCCCGACAGGCTGTCGGCGTAGGCACTGCCGGTGAGGTTCTCGATGAACTTCAAGGTGTCGAGGCCGGCCCCCACGGTGTTTTGTTGCGCAGAGGTCGAGAGGTTTACGGTAACGCCGGCCAGGGCACGTTCAAACGAGGCCGTGTCGTTGCCGTCGCGCCCATCCAGTACGTTGTTGCCGGCACCAGCGAACAGCGTGTTGTCCAAGGCGTTGCCCGTGCCATTGGCGGCGCCCGTGCTGTCGATATACAAATTCTCGACATTGTTGCCCAGGGTATAGGCCGCCAGGCTGCTGTGGACACTGTCGATGCCGCCGGGCACCGCATTGCTGTTGGTTTCGATCACCGCGTCATCGGCGTTGTCGACGTAGTAGGTGTCGTTGCCATCGCCACCGCTCATGCTGTCGGCCCCTGCGGCGCCATCGATCACGTTATTGGCGGCGTTGCCGGTGATGAAGTTGCGCCGCTCGTTGCCGGTGCCGTCGATGTCCGATACCCCGGTGAGCACCAGGTTTTCGAGATTGGCGCCCAGGGTCCAACTGACCGAGGCTTGCACGGTGTCGATCTGCGAGGTCGAAGTGTTGGTTTCCACCACGCTATCGAACGCGTTGTCGACCACGTAGATATCGTTGCCATCGCCACCGGTCATGGTGTCGGCGCCGAGGTCGCCATCCAGCGTGTCGTTGCCCGAGCTGCCCACCAGGGTATCGTCCTGGTCGGTGCCGGCAATATGTCCGCCCTGGTTCTGTGCGTTATCGAAAATGTCCTGCACGCTGTTGTTGTCGTTGGGGTTGCCCTGGAAGCCAAGGTCATCGGCGATGTAGTCGGCCAGGCGTTGCCCGACGATTTCCGCCGACTCCTCGTGCAGGTGCCAGACGTCGTCGGGATACACCAGCGGATCGACTTCATAGCGCAGGGGCAGGTCGGTGTAGTCCACCGCCAGCTTGACGTCGGCGCGCTCGGCGGCGATGGCCTCCTGGGCGGCACGGACGTAGCCGACACCCTCGACGATGGAGGCGATTTTCTCCTCCGAATAGCCCCGGGCCCGGGCCGCATCCTCTTCGTAGTGACCGGTCTCCATCATGTACACGCTGAAATTGCCGAACTGGGCATGCAGGTAATCAAACACCTTCAGCGTCGCGGCCTTGTAAGCCGCAGCTGCCGCCGCTTTGTCCGTGGACCGAGCGATCTCTTGGGCGGCTTCCTCGCCCTGGCCCCAAATGATGCCCATGGTGACGTTATCGATCGATTGCAGTTCGGTGAGTTGCTCGCGCAGCAGCGTCACGGCCCGCAACAGCGCGGGCCCCGGTTGGTTGGTGTCGGTCAACCACCAGCACAATTTGAGCTCATCGGGCCCCAGGGTGGACAGGCCGTTGACCGTGCTGCCGCCGACGGCGATGTCGATGCCATTGCCGTCGGCATCGGTGAACTGGCTGCGCACGTCATAGGTGGTGTAACGGTCCAGGTCATTGACCAGCATCGAGGTGCCGGACTGGTCGTCGTCCTCGGTCATGCGCAGCAGGCGCGCATTGGATTGGCCAAGGGTCGGCAGGTAGAGGATGTCCTGCTGGGCGCGTTCGCCGAACACGAAATCACTGGCGGTCAGCGTGTTGAGGTAGTTGCCGTTGAGGGCGATTTCAAAGCGATTGCCATCGGCGTCAGCCTCGGCGGATTTGATGTAGGTCTTGTCACCAGCCGCGTTCAGGGTCATGTACAGCGTGCCATTGCTGCCATCGCCAAGGCCGAGAAAGCCCAATCCTGAAACGTCGATTTTGTCGACGCCCACGGTGAAGTCATAGATCGTGTCGGTGGCGGTGACGCCGCCGGTGTCGTAGTCGCGGTAGCTGTCGAGCACGTTGGTGTAGCGGAAAGTGTCGGCACCGTCTCCACCGTACAGCGAGTCGCGTCCGGCACCGCCATCGACAACGTCTGCGCCGGTGCCGGCCTTGATCGTGTCGTTGCCGCCGAGGCCGAGGATCAGGTCCGCGCCTGCCGTGCCATTGAGGGTCTCGGCGTTATTGGTGCCGGTGACGGTGTTGGCGGGGGCATCGGCGACGACCAGGGCGAAGCTGTCACTGACCGATGCGCCTGACGGATCGGTAGCCTTGACCAGCACGTTGTAATTGCCGGACGCAGTGCTGGTGGGCGTACCGGTGAAGGTCAGGTTGCTGGCATTGAAGCTCAGCCAGGTGGGCAGGGCGCTGCCATCGGCCAGGGTCGCGGTGTAGGTCAACACGTCCTGGTTGGCGTCGGTGAAGCTGTCGTGAGTCACGGTGTAGCTGAACGGCGTGCTTTCGGTGGCATTCTGGTCGAGGAGCGGTATGGCCACGACCGGCGCCACGTTGCTGGGTGTGTTCTGGTCGGCGAAGGCAAAATGACTGGCGGTCAGGCTGCTCACCAGATTGCCCGCCAGCGACACCTCGAAGCGGTTGCCGTTGGCATCGACCGTGAGGTCCTTGAGGTAGGTGCGATTGGAGGAGGCGCTGTAGGTCACTTGCAGCGTGCCGTTCAGGCCATTGCCCAGGCCGGTGTAACCAAGTGCCGAGACGTCGATCTTGTCGGCGGCCACGTCGAAATCGAGGATCTGGTCACTGGCGCTGGTGGAGCTGGTGCGGTAGCTGTCGAGCTTGGAGGTGTAACGGAAAACGTCGGCCCCCGCGCCGCCGGTGAGTTTGTCCACGCCGGTACCACCCACCAGGATGTCGTTGCCCGCTCCGCCGTTAAGGGTGTCGTTGCCGGCGCCGCCAAACAGTTGCTCGTTGGCCGCAGTGCCGGTCAGCGTGTCGTTGTTCGGCGTGCCGTTGATGATGGTTGGGGGCGCGGGTACATCCTGCACCGCGAGGGTAAAGCTGTCGCTGACGGTGGCATTGCTGCCGTCGGTCGCGGTGACCTGTATGGAGTAAGTGCCCGATGCGGTGTCGCTGGGCGTGCCGCTGAAGGTGCGGGTGGCTGCATCGAAGACCAGCCAACTGGGCAGCGCACTGCCATCGGCCAATTTGGCGGTGTAGCTGAGGCTGTCGTTATCTGGGTCGCTGAAACTGGTGGCCGGCACCACGTAGCTGAACGGGGTGTTTTCGGTGGCGTTCTGATCCAGCAATGCCGTTGCCACCACTGGCGCATGGTTGACCGTTGGCGAAGTGGCAAACACGAAGTTGGCGCTGGTCAGCGTGTTGAGGTAATTGCCGTCCAGCGCTACTTCGAAGCGGTTGCCATTGGCATCGGCCTCCAGGGACTTGATGTAGGTCTTGGTCCCGGTACTGTTGAGCACCAGGTACACGGTGTTGTTCTTGCCATCCCCCAGGCCGGTGAAGCCCATGGCCGAGAGGTCGATCTTGTCGGCGCTGACATTGAAGTCGGTGATCAGGTCACCGAGGTTGGCGCCGCCGGTGTTGTAGTTGCGGTAGCTGTCCAGGCGATTGGAAAACACAAAGGTGTCCGCCCCGGCGCCGCCGGTGAGGGTGTCCATGCCGGCACCGCCGTCGAGTTTGTCGTCACCGGCGCCGCCACTGAGGCTGTCGTTGCCCGCAAGGCCGAGCAGGGTATCGGCCGAATCGCTACCCAGCAGCGAGTCGCTGCCGCTGGTGCCGGTGACCACCCGATTGAAGATGAAGTTGCTGGCCGTCAGCGTGCTGGTCAGGTTGCCCGTGAGGATCAGTTCGAAGCGATTGCCGCTGGCATCGGCATCGTAGTCCTTGATGTAGGTGCGGTTGCTGCTGGCGCTGTAACTGACCTGCAAGGTACCGCCACGGCCATTGCCCAGGCCAGTGAAGCCGAGACCGGCGAGGTCGATCTTGTCTTGGGTGACATCGAAATCGGTGATGGTGTCATCGAAACTGGAGGTGGCGTTGCGGTAACTGTCGGATTGAGCGACGAAGCGGAATGTATCGGCGCCAGCGCCGCCGGTGAGTTTGTCGATGCCCGCGCCGCCCACCAGAATATCGACACCGGCCCCGCCATTGATGGTGTCGTTGCCGGCCCCACCATAGAAAATCTCGCTGGCGGCGCTGCCCAGCAGGGTGTCGTTGCCCGCGGTACCTTGCACAGTGGTCATCGGTACCGTGTCGCTGACGTAGCTGCCATCGCCATAGACCAGCGTGGCGCCCTTGCTGGTGTGGCTGATGGTGTTGCCGATAATCGCGTTGCGATCGGTGCCGTCTTCGTTGCGTTCGGCGACGCCATAGGTCGACAGGTCGCTGCCGCTGATGATGTTGCCCTGGATGGTGTTATCGCTGCCGTTGAAGTACTTGCCGGATACGCCCAGGGTATCGTCGTAGGACTGGATGATGATTTCCGGTACGGCGCCGCCCAGGGAGTTGTTGTTCAGCGTGTTGTCGAGGATCTCGACGTGGTTGCTGCCGTAGATACGAATCCCGGCGCTGCTGTTGTCGTGGATGTCGACGTCGCTGACGGTGATTTCGCTGGACAGCTTTATCAGCACCCCTTCGGCGCCGTTGCCATACACCTCGCCACCGGTAATGGTGACGTTGCTGGGGGAGGGAATGTCCTCGCTGCCGCGCTGGACCACGATGCCATTGCCGCCGTTGTCGTAGGCGACGTTATTGGTCATGGTGAAATCGTGGGTGCTGGTGACGATGTTGAAACCGTGGCGGTCGTTGTCGTAGGCCACGTTGTTTTCGAAAGTGCTGTCGCTGAGGAAGTCAGCAACGAAGCCGTCCAGGCCGTTGCCGTGGGACACACTGTTCTTGATGACCATGTTGACGGTCTGCTCGTGAGGGTCGAAACCGTACCCTGAGCAATCCTTGATCTCGACACTGTCGAGGGTGACGTTGGAGTCGTAGCCTTCTTCGCCAGGGATGTAGCCGTTGAACCAGCCGTCGATCTTGCCGGTGGTGTTGTCGCGGTTGCCGTCGATGGTGAGGTTGCTGACCCCGAAATCGTGGGTTTCCTCGCCATAAGCCGAGCGGATGACCCCGGTGATCTTGGTGTCGGAACCATCAGCCACCTTGACTGTGGTTTCGCCCATGCCGTCGCCGTACAGATAGACGTTGCTTTTAAGCATCAAACAGCCGTCGGACGGTTCCTCGCCTGCCGAAACGATATAAGTCCCGGTCGGCATGTACACCTGACCTCCACCTGCCGCGGCCGCCGCATCAATCGCACTTTGTATCGCCGCCGTGTCATCGGTGATGCCATCTCCTTTGGCGCCAAAATCTTGTACGTTGAAAATCATGAGCTTATCTCCGTATCTGGCTAAAACCGCGCTAGATGCCAATATTCCATCGGCAGCCAAAGTGTTATGACCCAGCGGAGCGCAAAAGTTGTGACCGAATATCGGTGAAGTGTCAAAAAAACGGAGTAACTGATCAACGGTTGTGAGGTGTTTCAAAAAAGTAACGTTATGTTGACGCTTTCAGCGGCGTAATCCTGTGGGAGCGAGCTTGCTCGCGATGGCGGTGTGTCAGGCAACACTCATGCTGCTGATCCGGCGCTATCGCGAGCAAGCTGGCTCCCTCAGGGGGCGGTGGTGTGGCTTATACCGGACACACGCGTTCCTTGATTGGCATCAACCCCCGCGCACCGCCAGCGCGATAACCTCGTATAAACCGCCCGCTGAAGCAGGGTGGCCGAGGAGTCCCATGAGTTATCCGCTGTTTTTGACCCTGCACCTGTTCGCCGCGCTGGTTTTCATCGGCACGGTGTTTTTCGAGGTGTTGTTCCTGGAGAGCATCCGCAAACAATTGCCTGCCAAGGTCATGGTGCTGTTGGAGCAAGGCATCAGCCAACGCGCGCGCCAGTTGATGCCTTGGGTGCTGTTGGTGCTGTTCGGCGCAGGTGGCGCCATGGTCTGGCTACGCTATTGGCCGTTACTGTCGTCGCCGTTGCAATCATCTTTCGGTTTGCTGCTGGGGTTGAAGATCCTGCTGGCGGGCAGTGTGCTGGGACACTTTCTCTGGGCCATGTGGTTGTTCAGGAGTGCCCGCATGAACGCCCGTTACGTGCACATCATCCACACCAGTGTGTTTCTCCATATGGTGGCGATTGTGTTGTTGGCCAAGGGCATGTTCTACGTCACGTGGTGAGCGATAACGGCGTGGTTCCAAGGCGCTTGATACAGGTCAAGGAGCCCCGGCGGGTAACGTCGGACACTGTCGCTGTGCTGCCACTCGGAGATTGTCATGTTCGACCTGTTTCAAACCCTCGGTGAGCGACCCGCGGGAAGTGCCCCGGTGGTGGCTGATGCCAATTGCCCGGTCGGCACGCGAAAATTCCATGGCGGCATCGGCTCGCTCGATCTGTTGCGCGGGTTGCGCGACAGCCGCCAGACGCGGCGCCCCCTGTCCCTTTCGGTGCATCTGCCTTCGCGTTTGAGACTGGCCTCGTGTTCGCCGTTGGCCAGCGTGTGCCGGTGCGGGGAAATCGAGGGCTATCTGCAACGCCTGACGTACGAGATGGGCCTGGTCGGCTGTCACCTGGGCGCGGGGCGGCGGGTCGAACAGTTTTGCCTGACCGGTGGCACCCCCGTGATCGCGCATTTGCAGAAGCTGATGAGCGATCTGCGCAAACGCTTCGACTTCTGCGAATACGACAGCGGCGATCACAGCATCGAAGTGGATCTGCACCACACCGACTGGTCGACCATGGGCCTGATTCGTGACCAGGGTTTCACCCATGTCAGCATAGGTGTGCCCGACATCGGTGCTGACTGTGATTTGCCGGTCGATTGCTACCAGAACCCGGCCCCGATTCATTCGCTGATAGATGCCGCGCGCACCTTTGGTTTTCGCTCGATCAACATTGACCTTGGTTATGGCCATGCCTGGCAGACGCCCCACAGTTTCGCCCTGAAGCTGGCCACGCTGATCGAGCTGGAGCCGGACCGGCTGCACGTTTTTGACTATGCCCGTGCGCCTTATCGTTACCGCTCGAAGAACGCCGGAGTGGCCGGCGCTTTTTGCAGCCAGGCGGACAAGGAGGCCATGCGGCGGATTTGCTGCGAGCAATTGATCGGCGCAGGTTATCACTACATTGGCCTGGGGCAGTTCGTCAGGGCCGACGATGACCTGGCGGTCGCCCAGGAGCACGGGCGCCTGCATCGCAATTGCCAGGGTTTTACCCGCCACGGTTGCTGCGATCACGTGGGGTTTGGCTTGTCGGCTGTCACCCAGATCGAACACCTGTACGTGCAGAACACTGACGATCTGCTGCAGTACTGTCAGCAGCTGGACGCCGGGCAGTTGCCGGTGTGTCGTGGCTGGCGATGTGAGGCGCAGGATCAGGTCAGTGCGACCGTGATCGAACAGCTTTCCTGCGACCTGGAATTGGATATCCCGGCCATCGAGGCGCGTTTTGGCTTGCAGTTTCGCGAGCACTTTGCGTCGATCTGGCCGTTGCTGGAGGTGTTGCACGACAAGGGATTGATTGAACTGTCGAGCCGTTTTATCGGCATCCTGCCCGCTGGGCGCCTGAATGTGGACGCGATCTGCAATCTGTTCGATCCAGAGCTCGATGACGCAGGCCCACACACTTTTGAAAAGTTGAACCCTTCATGAATGCTGCATCCGGTTTCAATCGTGCCCTGGTGGAAAAATACGACCGCCCGGGGCCGCGCTACACCTCTTATCCCACGGCCCCGCAGTTTCACCAGGCGTTTGCCATGGATGAATACCGCCACGCTGCCCAGCGCAGCAACCAGGCGCCAGTGCCCAAGCCGTTGTCGGTGTACATCCATATCCCGTTCTGCCAGAGCCTCTGCTATTACTGCGCGTGCAATAAAATCATCACGCGCAAGACCCACCGCGCCGCCGAATACCTGACGTACCTCAAGCGCGAGATCGCCCAGCAGGCCACCTTGTTCGACCGCTCGCGCAAACTCACCCAATTGCACTTGGGAGGAGGCACACCGACTTACCTGACCCATGAGCAATTGGCTGATCTGATGGACTGCCTGCACCAATCGTTCGACATGGATGACAGCGACGAGCATGAGTTTTCCATCGAGGTCGATCCTCGGACCATCGATGGCCAACAGATCCAAGGCCTGCGTCAGTTGGGGTTCAATCGCTTGAGCTTCGGCGTCCAGGATTTCGACGCGCAGGTGCAGGCCGCCGTCAATCGAGTGCAAAGCGTGGCGCAGGTGGCCGAGCTGGTGGCGGCGGCCCGCCTGGCGCGCTTCAAGTCTGTCAGTGTGGACCTGATTTATGGCTTGCCGCTGCAGACCATCGCCAGTTTCGATGTCACCTTGAGCAAGATCATCGCGCTGCGGCCCGACCGCATTGCCGCCTACAGCTATGCGCATCTGCCACAACGGGTGAGGGCGCAGCGGATGATCCGCCCCGAAGACATGCCGCCGCCGGAGCGCAAGCTGGAGCTGCTCGAGCTGACCATCAATCGCCTTACCGAAGCCGGTTATGTCTACATTGGCATGGACCATTTCGCCTTGCCGGACGATGAGCTGGTGCGCGCCCGCGCCCAGGGTACGCTGCAGCGTAACTTCCAGGGGTATTCCACCCACGCCGACTGCGATTTGATTGGCCTGGGCGTGTCCTCGATCGGCAAGGTCGGCGACAGCTACAACCAGAACGTCAAGGAGCTTTCCCAGTATTACGCCCGTCTGGATCAAGGCCTGCTACCCGTGCAGCGCGGCTATCGCCTGAGCGACGACGATCGCTTGCGACGCGAGGTCATCAGCGAGCTGATGTGCCATGGACGGGTAGAGTTCGGCCAGATCGAGGCCGAGCACGGCATTCGTTTTACCGAGTACTTCGCCGATGCGCTGGAGCGTCTCCGCGAGCAGGTTCGCGACGGCCTGCTGGACATCACCGATCAAGCGCTGGTGCTGCTGCCCCAAGGGCAATTGATGATGCGCAGCGTCGCCATGGCTTTTGACGCGTATCTGGAAGTCGACAAGACGGTCCAGTATTCACGTACGGTCTGACGACGCAGGTAAGAAAGAGCAGGGGGCATCGGACTGCCCTCGCTACAAGGGCTGGTGTTCGTCCCGATTCCCAGGTTCGCTAGGATCTTTCGCCGCCCGGGGTTCCGGAGATCGGAATCAAGTCGCGGATCGCATAGAAGCCTTGTACCAGGCGCTTCTTGGCCCGGTACTCGCACAGCAGCAGCAAGGTATCGGGCAACTGGGAGATCGACGAAGAGTGTTTGACCACCATTGTTTTACCTCCCGAGCGTAGGCGTACAAGTGCCCCTGGTTCGAATGTGCCCATCTGCAGTCACCTCACAGTCACTTTGTTTGTGCGTTCTACCCAACCCCCGCCCAGGGCCTTGTACAGGTTGACCTCGGCCAGCAACTGCGACAGCCGGTCGACGATCAGGGTTTGTCGGGCGCTGAACAGCGAGCGTTGGGCATCCAGGAACGTCAGGCTGCTATCCACGCCAATGCGATAGCGTCGTTCCGCCAAGCGGTAGTAGTCCTGGTTGGCCTGGACCAGATCGCGTTGGGCGATCAATTGGTCTTTATAGGTCTTGCGCGCCGCCAAGCCATCGGACACTTCCTGGAAGGCGGTCTGGATGGCTTTCTCGTATTGCGACACGCGGATGTCTTTCTGGATCTTCGAATAATTGAGGCTCGCCCGAAGGCTGCCGGCATTGAAAATCGGCAGGTTGATCTGCGGTTGAAATGTCCAACTGCCCGAACCACCCTTGAACAACCCGGACAGTTCGCTGCTCGAGCTGCCGGCATTGGCGGTCAGGCTGATGCTCGGAAAGAACGCGGCACGGGCCGCACCGATGTTGGCATTGGCCGATTGCAGCAGGTACTCGGCCTCAAGAATGTCCGGCCGCCGTTGCAACAAGTCCGAAGGCAAGCCTGCGGGCACTTCGCTGAGCAAGTCGGACGCCAGTGGGCGGCCGGGCAGCTCATCGGCGACGGACGTGCCCACCAGTAACGTAAGGTTGTTGAGGTCCTGGGCGACCTGGCGCTGGAATTTGGCCAGGCTGGCCCGGGCGCTTTCCACCGACGTGCGTGATTGGCTCAGGTCCAGCGCCGAGGCGGTGCCGACCTGATTACTGCGCTCGGTCAGGCGCAAGCTTTGCTCGTAGGACTCTAGCGTGTCGCGAGTCAGGGCCAGCAGTTCCTGATCGGCACGCCAGGTCAGGTAGGCGCTGGCCACGCTGGCCACCAGACTCAATTGGCTGCTGCGGCGGGCTTCTTCGCTGGACAGGTAGACCAGCGAGGCCTCATCGCTGAGGCTGCGTATTCGCCCGAACAAGTCCAGCTCATAGGCACTGATCCCCAAGGTTGCCGAATACGAGCTGCTAATCCCCGGGGCGCCGGTTCCCGTCAGGTCGGCCGGCAGCCGCTGGCGTGAACCTGTGCCACTGGCACTGATTGCCGGGAAAAGGTCCGCCCGCTGAATCCGATATTGCGCCTGGTACGCCTCGACGTTAAGGGCGGCCACGCGCAAGTCGCGGTTGTTGACCAGCGCACTGTCGATGAGTTGCTGCAGTACTGGATCCTGGAACAAGTCGCGCCAACCCTGCTCAGCCGCGATAGGGCCCGAGAGGGCCGGGGCATAGGCGGATGTCTGCGGATATTGTCCAGCTATCGGTGCATCGGGGCGTTGGTAGTCCGGAATAAGCGAACAACCACCGAGCATGAATGCCGCGGCCGCCAAGGGGCTCAAGAATCTACGCATCGACCTGCCTCATCGTGGTACCCGTTCAGGTCCCGCAGGCGCGGGTAGGCGGGTTCTGTTGGGTCCGCGCTTGCCCGCCGCGCGTCGTCATGATCCGATCATCCATTTCGCCAGCCCATGTCGCCCGCTGACGCCCAGCTTGGCGGCGGCACGTTTGAGATAGGTTTCGATGGAGCTGTTCTTGACCCTGAGCTTTTCTGCTATTTCCGGTACGGTGCCACCGGCCAGCAATCCCAGGCACACTTCTTTTTCCCGCACCGAAAGGGTCACGTCGCACGGGCTCAATCGCTCATGGAAGTCACGCTGCAACTGGGTCTGGTCAGCGGCATTGAGTGATTGGCTCGCAGCGCTGCCAGGGGTCTTGAAGCAAGACTGCCGGTTGAGGTGCGCATGGCGCTCCGCCAGCGGCAGCAGGGTCTCGGAGAGGTATTTCAAAAAGGACAGTTCCTGGAGGGAAAAGTCGCGTTGTATCTGAGAACGATGCAACGAGATCACGCAACGACGATTGGCCTTGCGGGAAATCAGATTGCATTGATGGGATGTGCCGAGGCAGGTATTGCCTTTCTCGTCCTTCATCCGGGCGTTCAGGTGAATCAGCAGGGCGTCATCCACCTCCAGCACTCTTTTCACCAAAGGGTGATCGTTGCGCTGTACCGCACTGGTAGGGCAAGCCGATTGCATTTGCGCGTGTTTCTCTAAGCCCGCGTGCCCCAACAACTGGACATCGAGGACGTTCGATTGGGTATCGTCGACTGTCCACTCACTCAATTCGAGTCGACTGACCGGCACGGATGTTTCGATCATCTGGTGCATGTTGGTCAAGAAACTCTCGTGCCCGACACTTGAAATCAGCTTTCCTAGCTCTACGTAGAGGTGCGATTTCTCGGCACCGTCAATATACGCATGTCGATTCATTATGCTTATCCTGCATACTGCGAAAAAGCTCTGCATCTCAGTGATTGTTGACGGAAGAAAATCCGACCGCTTCTCAAAATGCTGAAGCCTCTTCTGGATTTGATACCTGGGGTCAAATATCACCTGTGAATCCATTCACAAACAACGGTTCAGCTGGTAGGGCTATTAAGCGTTCCAGTGTAGGAAAAGTCTGTAAGGGAAAACAGGGACATTCCGGGTCAGAGGGGGGCAGTTTGGGTGATGCCTCCTTGAAGAAATTTGACTCTTTGACGAAAGGCTTTTCCTCGGAACGTGAATGCAACGGGGGGATTGATTCTGAGCGTCTATCCGTAGAATTTTTATTAAATCAATAGCTTGGGTTCTTTTCTTGGCCCGGTGAGGGCGTTCGCCATCTGCTTTTTTGACGGCCCTCACGGTAGAGATTTTCTGGCAAAAATGCCCGGAATCCGGCTTCAGGCTATGGCGAAAGACGCTGATCTTCTCGATTCTCGTTTATAAAAAATGTCGTTTTCTGTCTATATGGGAGTCGTTTTTCGTCATTGACTCATCCCGGGCGCGGGCGACCAGGCGCGCTTTCACATCGTCCGGCCCAGGTCGGTGACTGATCCCCTTGATGGTTTATGCGCAGGGCTTGAATGACAGGATGTCGATATTCTTTTTACGCAGGCTGCTTTGCGGGGTCAGGCGGAAATACCATTCTCGAAGCCAACAGGTGAGCGTCGACTCGGCCTGTTCGATACCGCTCATGAAGCGAGCGGCGTTGACGATCCCATTGGCCCGGGGGTGTCGATACGCCTGGTAATGCAGCAGCGCGGTGCGCAGCTCCGGCGTTCGGGCCAAGCGATCGGCCAGTACCACGGCGTCTTCAATCGCCTGCGCCGCGCCTTGGCCCAGGCTGGGCAGCATGGGATGAGCCGCATCACCTAACAGCACCACATGGCCGTCACAGAATTGCTCCACGGGATGGCGATCCCGGGCATGCATTTTCAATATGGCATTCTCGGGTGTCGCCTCGATGGCCGCCATGACTTCCGGCGCCCAGCCGGCGTAAGCGCCGAGCACTTCCTGTTTACTGATATTGAGCGCGGCATCCGCTGCGTTTTTATGGTTGCAGGTTCCCCACCAATACGCCTGGCCGTCCCCCACATCGCAGAGCCCGAAGCGCTTGCCACGCCCCCAGTAATGCGCCACGTAGCCGTCGGTCATGACCGGATGGCTGAAGGGAGTGACCGCCAGCCAGGCGACATAACCCGATGGGCGGGTGGGTGTCTCGCCAAGCATCTGCTGGCGGATCACCGAGTTCAGGCCATCTGCACCGATCAGCAGATCAGCTTCCTGGCTGCTGCCATCTTCGAACTGCACCGTTACGCCATCCGGGAGATTGATATAACCCACGCAACGCAATCCGGTCGTCAGGGTGTCAGGTGTGAGTTGCTGCGCCAGGGCACGCAGTAGCAGAGGACGCTGGATATTCACGTTGGGGTGGCCCAACTGTTCGCCGATCTCGTGGATAGGCATGCTGGTGATGGGATCGCCGTTTTGTTTCTTGAAGAAAAACTGGCGGATCACCTGGCCTGCCTGCTCCACTGGAACGTGGGCGTCGATCGAGTGCAGCGCCGCCATGGCATTGGCCATGATCGATAAACCGGTGCCGCCGGTACGCAGCGTCTGGGCCGCCTCGAAGACCTTGACCTGCCAGCCCGCTCGCTGCAGCGCGATGGCGGCGGTCAGGCCGCCGATACCGGCGCCGGCCACAATGGCTTTTCTGGGTTCTGTCATGTTGTTTCACCTGTATCTGGCCCGGAACGACCGGGCATGTGAGTCTGGCGGGGCAGCCAATCCTGCCCCGCGACTGTTCGGTAACGGTTATGCGAATGCCGTCACGGTCCCGGTATTCCTGGCCCGGGCCACGTCCATTCGGGACTTGATGAATTGGCCCACTCGCTCGATATGAGGTTCGCGCATCATGGTCAAATGGTCGCCCTCCACGGCGACTCGCTGTACCTGGGGCGCAATCGAGCGCCAGCCACGGTAGGGGTCGCGAAAGGCCGTACCCACCAGCTCATGGGGGGCTTGCAGCACATCGGGCAGCTCGACATCCGCCGCGAACAGCGTGATAGGCAAGTCCAGGGGCGGGAAGCGATAGTCCAGCAACCCTTGCCAGTTGGCATGAAACACCCGGAACAGCTGATCCAGTGTCGCCAGGGTGATGCTCTGGTCGAAAATGCCCTGGTCGATGCCGTGCTGCCTGATCGCTGCGAAGGCCTGGGAATCGCCCATGGAGGCGAAGTCCAGGGCGTGGTAGGCGTATTCCTTCTGCCCATCGCCACTGAGCAGTTCCCACATGAACCAATTCATGAACTCGGTGCGTTCTATCTGCACCTCGCCCTGCCTGACACGCACGATGGTGTCGAGCAAAAACACGTTATGCAGACGCCGCCCGCGCCGCTGCAACTCGCTCGCCAGCTCATACGCCACGACGCCGCCATAGGACCAGCCGCCAATGTTCAGTGGCCCTTCAGGCGCGACCTGTTCAATGGCATCTGCGTAGTACTGCGCCTGGGCCTGTACCGATTGCAAAGGGGCGCGGGCATCCCATGTGCCCGGTGCTTGCAGTGCGTACAGGTGGACCTGGTCCTTGAGCACCCGCGCCAATGCCGCATAACACAGCACATGCCCGCCGATGGGGTGCACCAGAAACAATGGCGGCTTGCGCGTGGCGTTCTTGAAGTCCACCAGCGCACCGGTATCAGGGTGGCCGGTTTCAGTGTGCTGCAACACCTGGGCGAATTCGGCGATGGTCGGGGCCTGGATGAAGTCCGACAGCGACGGCTCCAGGCTCTGATGCCTGGCGAGCATGGCAACCAGTTGTACGGCCTTGAGCGAGTTGCCCCCCAGCTCGAAGAAGTTGTCGTAGACGCTGATGTCTTCCAGGCCCAGGGTTTCTTGCCAGTAGGCTTGCAGCAGGTCCTCCATGGCATTTCTCGGCGCGATGAACGGACGCAGCAAAGTGCTGTGGACTTCAATCTTCTGCAACCGCTGCCGGTCAATCTTGCCGGTAGGCCCGAGGGGTAGCTTGGCGATGCTGACCAGGGTGTTCGGCACCATGTAGTCGGGTAGTGCCAGGCGCAGTTCGGCCTTGAGTTGGTCCAGCTCCGGCTCGCGGCCCGGCAGGGGCTGGACGAAGCCCACCAGATACCGACTGCCGTCGGTCGCGGGCTTGTCGATGACCGCTACCTGCTGGATGTCGGCCCTGAACCGGGCGGAACCGAGCATGGCCACTTCGATCTCGCCCAGCTCGACGCGATAACCACGGATCTTGACTTGTGCGTCACTGCGGCCCTGGTAGACCAGATCGCCTCCGGGCAGGTAGAAACCGATGTCGCCGGTTTCATACAAGCGCCGGGTCTGGCCAGCTAACTGGCGATAGACAAAACGTTCGTCGGTCAGGTCGGGTCGGTTCCAGTAGCCGTTGGCCAGGCATTCCCCTTCGATGAACAGGTCGCCCATGACTCCGACCGGGCAGGGGTTGCCCGCCGCATCCAGGACATGCATGCGCACCCCATCGATGGGCGTGCCAATCGACGGCATGCTCGGCCAGTTTGCCGTGGCGCCTTCAAGCGCCAGGCGGGTGACCACATGGGCCTCGGTCGGGCCATAGTGGTTTTCGACCCGGCAATCGCCGATGCCATCGATCAGTTCACGGATTTCGGCGGTGATTTTCAATTGCTCGCCGGCCACGTTGATCTGGCGCAGCGACACCGGCCGAATGCCCAGCTGCATGGCGACTTCGGCCAACCCCTGGAAGGCGACATAGGGCAGGAACAGGCGATTGACGTGTTGCGCGCTGATAAATTTCAACAACCGGATGAAGTCATAGCGCAGTCCCTCATCAATCATGACCAGTTCTTCGCCGCAAGACAGCGTCGAGAGAATCTCCTGGAACGATACGTCGAACGAGATGGGCGAGTATTGCAGCGTCTTCAGTGGTCCGGCCGGCTGCTGACGGTTTTGCCAGAGGATCATATTGGTCAATGCCCGGTGCGGCATCGCCACGCCCTTGGGGCGGCCCGTCGAACCGGAGGTATAGAGCAAATAGGCGTTATCGTCAGCCACAATGTCGGCGGCAATAGAGGCAACCCGTGCGTGACTGCGTACCAGGTTGTTGTCGAAGCCGGCGACCACACTGTCCCAGTGTCGGACGTCTGCCTGGCCGGCCAGGGTCATCGCCAGGTGTGCAGATGCATCGGCGAAGAGCACCAGTCCCGGTTGCGAGTCTTCGAGAATCAGCTGGATGCGCTCATTCGGATAACTCAGGTCAATCGGTACATACGCGGCACCAGCCTGTAGGACGCCGAGCAAGGCAATGATCAGGTCAGGCGAGCGCGGCATCATGATCGCGACCCGGTCGCCCTGGCCGATACCCTGCTGGTGCAGCCAACTCGCCAGTTGTGCGCAGGTATCTCCCAACTGCCGATAAGACAGGCGGGCCTGGCCAAAACTGACGGCGGTCTGCTGCTCGTGGCGGGCGAAGCTGTCCAGTAGCAGGGCCGACAGATTGTCAGGGGCAACTGCCGCGGCTGCCTGTGGCGTGGGTCGTTCGAGGCGCGGCAGCCAGGCCGGGATGCTGGGCTTGGCATCGGGGGCGGCGATCATCAGTTCCAGTGTGCGCAGCAAGTATTCGGCATAGGCCTCGACCTGGCTCGTGGCGACACGCGTTGTGCAGTAGTCCATTTTCAGCATCAACGAACCGTTGCCAGGGTGGCGGCCCAGCGTGGTCAGCAAGTCATAGTTGCTGGCTTCGGTGGTTTCCCACTCGGTGAGGATTCCTTCGCCTTGGGCCAGCATGTCTTTGAGCACATAAAAATCGACGTAATTGAACACCACGTTCAGGGCGACATCGGTTTCGCGATGAATCAGTGCGAACGGATAGCGCCGGTGGGCGAACACCTGTTGTTCCTGGGCAATCAAGGCCCGGATGACCTCAAGCCAATTCTGGCCCTGGGCGTTGAAGCGCACCGGCAGGGTGTTGAGGAACAGGCCCAGGACCGAGGCAGCATCCTCGAACTCTGGCCGCCCATGGCTGATGACGCCGCACAACACTTCCTTTTGATTGGACATGATGGCTTGGGCGAAACCATGGGCCGTCAGCAAGACCGCACGCAACGGTAGGTCGTGGGCCCGACAGAACGCTTCGAGGCGGGCCAGCTCCGCTGCAGGCAATTCCCGATAGGCCGAGCGATGCGGCGTCGGATCCGGAGCGACCGCGTGGATCCAGCTGGTCATGGCGGCGGCAGGCGCATCGCGCAGGTATTCGCCCCAGAACCGGCGGTGAACATCGCTTGCCATGGCCGCCTGCTCCTGGGCAATGAAATCGGCCGGCGTGGTGGTCAGGGCTGGCAGGGCGTCGGTTCCAGGCGCCGAGGTGTAGAGCGTGATCAAGTCGCGCATCAAGGTGGCGACGCTCCAGCCATCGAGGATCGCATGATGGAAGCTCAAGACCAGGTCGATTTCATCCTGCGCGACGAACACGCAGAACTGATACAGCGGCGCCCGCTGCCAGTCTTCGCGGTAACCCTTGCGCTCCTCCACATAGGCGGCAATGGCCTGGGCACGTGCGTCCGGGCTCAGTGAAACAACATCGATGACTTGCACCGGCGATTCGACCGTCGAATGCACCCGGGCCATGGGCACTTCGGCGTGGCCGATGTCGAATGACATGCGCAGGGCCGGGTGGCGCCGGATCAATGTCTCACAGGCGCGATCCCAAGCCGTTGCATCCCAACGCAGGCGCAGGCGATAGCGGAAGATGTCGTGATAGATCGCCGACTCCGGATGCATCATCGAGTGATAGATCATCCCGACTTGCAGCTGCGAAGCTGCAAACACATCATCGTACAGACCCGCGCTGGTCACGCGGATCTCTGCCGGCACCTGGGCAAAAGGTGCCACGTGCTTCAAAGGCAGCAGCGGGGTGGATGGCAGGTCTTGCGTCTGTAGCGACTGGGCCAGTTGCGCGATAGTGGGGTGCTGGTAAATTTGCGCCAGGGTCAGCGCTATGCCTTGTTCACGTGCATGGATCTGCAAGTGAATGACCTTCAAGGAATCGCCGCCAAGCATGAAATAGTTGTCGTGGATGCCCAGCGTCGTGCGTTTGAGGTTTTCCTGCCAGAGGTCGGCCAGCGCCTGCTCCAATGCCGTGCGCGGCGCTGTGGTATCGGTGCCCAGGGTGTCGGCAGGCTCGGGCAAGGCCTTGCGGTCCAGCTTGCCATTTACATTCAACGGCAATTGTTCAAGCTCGATCAGGTGCCTGGGCACCATGTAGTCGGGTACCTGCTGGCGCAAATCATCTTGCAGCGTTTGCGGTGACAGCTTGCATCCGGGTTCGCTCACCAGATAGGCGCACAAGTACGCATCACCTTCGGTTTCCTGGCGAGCGATCACCACCACGTCCTTGACGCCCTCGCAGGCGAGCAGGTGCGCTTCGATCTCGCCGAGTTCAATGCGCAGGCCGCGGATCTTCACCTGGAAATCATTGCGCCCCAGGTATTCGAGGCTGCCATCGGGCAGCCAGCGCCCCAGGTCGCCGGTCTTGTACAGGCGGGCCTGCGGGTCATCCCGGAACGGGTCCTGGATGAAGCGTTCGGCCGTCAGCTCGGGACGGTTCAGGTAACCTCGGGCGACACCCAGCCCACCAATATGAAGCTCGCCAGCCACACCAGGTGGCAGCAGTTGCAGGTTCGCATCCAGGACATGCATTTGAATGTTCGCGATCGGCTGGCCGATCGGCACGATGCCTTCGTGCATGTCGGCCCGGCAATGCCAGGCCGTGACATCAATGGCTGCTTCGGTGGGGCCATAGAGGTTGTGCAGCTGCACGTTGGGCAAGCGTTCGAAAAAGCGCTTCTGCAAGGCATGGGGCAAGGCTTCGCCACTGCACAGTACCTGCTCGAGCGCCGGCAAACGCTGTGGTTCGACCTGATCGAGGAAGATTTGCAACATCGACGGCACGAAATGCAACAGCGTGATGCCGGCGCTCGCCATGATGTCCATCAAATAGCCTGGATCCTTGTGCCCGTCGGGAGCAGCGACGACCAGTTGCGCGCCACTGAGCAACGGCAGGAAAAATTCCCAGACGGACACGTCGAAACTGAACGGAGTCTTCTGCAGCACGCGGCTGTGCTCATCGACGCCATAGGCATCGCGGGCCCAGAGCAGTCGATTCACCACCCCGTCATGTTGGTTCATGACGCCTTTGGGCAGGCCCGTGGAGCCGGAGGTGTAGATCACGTAGGCCAAATGTTGGGGCGTCAGCCCGAGCGCAGCGGCGTCCGGGTTGTGCTCCGGTTGCCGGGACACGCGTTCCTGGTCGGTATCCAGGCACAGTACCGGCATCGTCGCGGCGGGCAGGCTCGCCAATAACCCGCGAGTGGTAATCAGCGCACTGGGTGCACTGTCGCTCAACATGTGGCTCAAGCGGTCGGCCGGATAACCCGGATCCAGGGGCACGTAGGCGGCGCCCGCCTTGAGAATACCCAGCAGGCCTACCACCATCTCCAGGCTGCGTTCCAGGCAGATGGCGACTCGGGCGTCCGGGCCAAGGCCGGTCTCCAGCAGGGCGTGGGCCAGTCGGTTGGCCTGGCGGTTCAGTTGATCATAGGTCAGTGCTTGCTCTGCGAACCGTACGGCGAGCGCTTCGGGGCGAGCGCTGACCTGGGCCTCGATCAGTTGATGGAGCAGCACATCCCTGGGGTAGTCGACGTCTGTGCAATTGTATTCATGCAGCACCTGGCGTTCATTGGCCGGCATCAGGTCGAGGGTGTTGACCGGTACGTCGAAGTCATCCGCCACGCCTTGCAAAATGTGCATGAAGCGCTGTTGCAGTGCCTCGATCTGCGCGGCTTCGAAATAGGCTTCGTTGTAGATGAAGTGCATCCACACATCGTCATCTGGCGCCGCCTCACGAATGTGCATCGCCAGTGGCAGCTGTTCGTAGCCATTGCTGAGCTTGACCGGTTGCGCCAGTGCCGGCCCGTACCAGGTGTCCTGATCCTGTTCGTAGGACACCACCACGTCGAACAACTGCCGCCGACCGAGGTTCTGCAGCCCGAGCTCACGGTTGAGTTCACTCAACGGAAAGCGTTGATAGCGATAGTCCTGCTTGAGCGTCAGGGCAATCCTGCCGGCCAGCTCGGCAAAGCTCAGGTCGGTGCCCAGGTCCAGGCGTACCGGGCTCATGCCGACGAACAGACCCAGCGTGGCCTTGTGTGTGGCATTGGCGCGGTTGAGGATGGGCAGGCCGATCAAGATTTCATTGCGTTGCTCGATGCGTGCAAAGTAGCTGTACAGCGCGGCCAGCATGACGTGGAAGACAGTCGCCTGGCCTGTGGCTTTCGCCTGTTCGGCGAGACGATTGTAAAGCGCTCGTGGCAGGCGCCAGGCATGGTTCTGGCTGGGTGCCAGGTGCTGGCCGAAGCGACTCTGATAGCGGGGGGCAAGCAGGGGCTCGGGCAGGGTACGGTACTTGTCCAACCAGTATTGGCGTTGGCGCTGGAACGCGGCCGAATCCTTGTGGGTGACTTGCTGCTCGATAAAAGCTTGATAGCTCGGCGCCGTGACTTGGTTGTGCGTCTGCTCATGCAGGGCGGTATAGGCCTGGCTGACAGCACGGCCGATCATGGCGAAGGACCAGCCATCGACGATCAGGTGATGGCAGTTGACGAAAAAGTAGTAGAGGTCTTCCCGAATCTTGATCAGGTCGGCGCGCAACAGCAGTCCGCGGTCAAAGGAAAACGGGGTCTGCAGGTTTTCCTGCAGCAACGCCAGTGCGCTGGCCTGCGGATCGTCATGGCCCGATACGTCATGTACCGTCATCGGAACGCTGACAGCCCCCAGGAACCGTTGCCGTGGCAGAGGATGTTCGCTCGAGCCGGGTACCAGCTGGATCCGCAGCGCGTCGTGGCGGTTGACTACTTGATCGATGGCCGTTTGCATCAGTGATGCATCGACCGCGCCGTTGATGCGTGCATAGCCGCCGATGTTGTACAACGGACTGTCACCGTGCAGCACCTGGTCCAGCCAGATATCCAGTTGCGGAGCGGTGAGGGGATAAAGCACCTGCTCTGCGCTCGAAGCGGGCATGGTCTGAGTCATGAGGTTCTCCGTGGGCCGATCCGCTGGCCCGATGAAACGAATGAAAAGAGTGATGCCTTCAGGCCGAGCCATTGGCAGCGCAGAGTCAAACGCCGATCAATCCGTGATTACGCGACGCGATACGTGGCCGTGCGAGCGAGTGCCTCGACTTGCAGCGCTGCCGCTTCGCGGGCGCTTTCACCACTGGGCATCAGCTTGCTGTAGCGGTCACAACTGGCACGCACGTCATGACTGTTCAGCACCTTGTCCAGGGCCGTGGCCAGTGACTCGGCAGAGGCAGGCGAGAAAATCCGCAGGCCGCACCCCAGGCTTTGCATTCGTGCTGCATTGTCGAAATGGTCGTGCGCAAATGGCGTGATGATCTGTGGCACCCCAGCGGCGATTGCCAGGGCCGTGGTCCCGACGCCTCCGTGATGCACCAGGGCCGAGGTGTGGGGCAGGATGCGGCTCATGGGGACGTAGCGCCTGACCAGGATCCTGCCGTCGCTGGACAGCGCCGGGTCTACCGGCTGACTGGTCAGGAACACTCCGCGGCGGTCGATCAACTTCAGCGCTTGAGCCGCGGCGGCGAAATATTGCTCGGCATTGACTGTGGTCGAACCCGGGGTGAACACCACCGGTGGGGCCACGCCCAGGAAGTCCTCCAGTTCGGCGTCGGGTTCCTCGAAGCCGGACTCATCGAATAACGGGAACCCGGTCAGTACCGTCTGGGTCGGCCAGTCCTGTTGGATTGGGGCGAACCAGTCCGGGAACAAGCCCAAGACCCGATCGGGTGAGGAGATCCACTGGCTGATGATGCGCTTGACCGGGGGCAAGCCCAATTCACGGCGAAAACTGTTGAGTTCCGGCTTCATGAGCCGATCGAGGAAGGCGTGCTCGATGACTCCCAGCAGCAGGCGTCTCAAGGGATACGGGACAAAGGCCGGCAGATTCGTTCCCGGTGGATGGGTAGGGCGTGCGAGAGGCGACCAGATGGCGAACGGTGTGACCTGCCCGGTGACCAGCGGGATGCCGTGCTTTTCTTGCAGCAGGCGGGCGGAAAACGCCCATAACGAACCGAGCATGACAGTGTCGTCGTCACACGCTTGCTCCAGTAGTCGATACTGCTCACGCAAGGTACCGCCGACGGTTTTCCATAAGGTGGGCAGTGACGTGCGCGGATGCCACAGCGCCGGGTCAGCCATGACCGCTTGATATTCCTCGCGGGTACCCAATGGCAGAAACTTGAAGCCGCAGCGCTCGATCACCGGCGCGAACGCCGCGCTGGCGCAAAACGTTATCCGATGCCCGCGGGCTGCGAGTGTGCGGCCGATCCCGACAAACGGGTGAACGTCACCGGCTGAACCGATGGCCGTAATGATCACATGCATAAGGCTCCCTCTAGAGTGATCGTGCGGTGGGTGAAAGGCCTGATCGGCGGGCGACCAGGCATCGCCTGTGGAATCCATCCACAGAAACGATTCAGCTTGCGGGGGGTATTTAAGCGGTTGCAGGTAGGCAGCGTCTGTAGCGGAAAACGGGGACATCCTGGTCTGCCGATCAGGGCTGTTGATCCTGTGGGAGCTAGCTGGCTCCCACAGTGGTTGTGTCCAATCCCGGGGTGTCCGGCGCATTGCTCACCGGACACCCAGGGTTCCTTTATGACTCCGCGGCGGTTTTCAACGCCTGTGAAATCGCCTCGCCCAGCTTGGCCACATGGGGCGCCTTGACCAGCGTGTTATGGGTGCCGGGCAGTGGCGTCACGCTGACCTGATCCGCCAGCAGCGCACGCCAGCCCAGGGTCGGGTCGCTGCGTCGCTGTTCGCTTGCGGTGAACAGCGAGACCTTGAGCGGGCTGGGTGGGCTGACGTAGGCGCCGATGGCCTGCCGCATCCGATAGGCGACTTCCAGGTGAGTACGCAGCAGAGCAGCATCGATGTCGTGGGGCAGTTCCTCCGGCAGCAGGCGATGGGTGATGCACAGCGCGAGCATCGCGTCGATGTCCGAGTGTTCCGCCAGTGCCGTCAGTTGCCGCATCAGCCCGGGGTCGATCTGCTCAGGCAGCCAGGCCATCAGGAACTGTGCTTCGCTGATCGATTGCGTCGGTACCGGATCGGGACGTGCCGACGCATCGATGATGCCAAGGAATTCCACGACCTCGCCACCGGCCTGCAGCTGACGCGCCATTTCATAGGCGATCAGGCCACCGGCCGACCAACCGGCGATCCGATACGGACCTTGCGGCTGGGTTTGTCTGATGGCCGTCAGGTAACGCGCCGCGATGGTCGGCACATCGGCCAATGGCGCCTCACCCGCCACCAGGCCACTGGCCGCCAAGCCGTAGACGGGGACCTGGGGATCGAGCACCGGCGCCAGGTCCCGTGCATATTGCACTTCACCGCCCAGCGGATGGACCAGATACAGCGGTCGCTGGGAACCGGTGCGCCGGATCGGCACCAGATTGCTGTGGCCGCCCGGGCGGGCCTGGCCGTCGAGGGTCCGGGCGAAGCCGGCAATGGTCGGCTCGACAAACAGGTCGCGCACGGCAATCGGCTTACCGAGGACCTTGCGCAGACGCGAGGCCATCTGCACCGCCATCAACGAAATCCCGCCGAGGCTGAAGAAATCATCATGGCGGCTGACCCGTTCCAGTTTGAGCAATTCTTGCCAGAGGGCCGCGATGGCGATCTCGGTGTCGCCCTTGGGCGCCTCGTAAGGCAAGGCCGGGGCAGGGCTGTCATCGCCAAAGCTCGGCTGGGCGATGGCATTGACCGAGCGCACCAGCGGCGGTGTGCTCTCCAGCAGCTTGCCGATGGATTGCTGCCCATCGACCACCAGGTTTTCCAGGAGCTTGGCGAAGAGCTCGGCAATGTTCTGTACCGTCGGCCTGTCGAACAGGTCATTGGCGTATTGCAGGCTGCCGCCGATGCGCTCGCCGTTGTCGATGAGGGACAGCGAGAGGTCGAACTGCGTGGTGTTATGGGGGCTTTCCAGGGTTTTCACCTCAAGCCCAGGCAACTGCAGCGGTGCCGGTGGCGTGTTGTCCAGGCTCAACATGACCTGGAACAACGGGCTGTGGCTCATGCTGCGGGTCGGTTGCAATGCGCTCACCACCTGCTCGAAAGGCAGGTCCTGATGATTGTAGGCGCTCAGGGTCAGGTTCTTGATCCGCGCCAGCAGTTCTTCGACACGGATATCGCGCTCTGTGCTCACTCTCAAGGCCAGGGTATTGGCAAAGAAACCAATCAGCGCCTCCAGCTCCGGACGTTGACGATTGGCCACCGGGGTGCCGACCACCACATCATCCTGACCGCTCAGATGGCTCATCAACACCGACCAGCCGGCCAGCAGCGCCATGAACAGCGTGGTGCCCTGGGCCTGGCTGAAAGCCCGCAGATCAGCACTCAGGGCCGGCGAAAAGCTGCATTCGAGGATACCGCCGGCATAACTTTGTATTGCCGGGCGCGGACGATCCAACGGCAGGTTCAACAAGGCCGGCGCACCTTCCAGGTGTTGCCGCCAGAAGTCGACCTGCGCTTGCAGTGCCGGGCCTTCAAGGGACTGTCGCTGCCAGGCGGCATAGTCCACGTATTGCAACGCCAGGGGCGGCAACGGATCTTTCTGGCCCTGGGTAAACGCGCTGTAGAGCGCGCTGACCTCCCGGGCCAGCACACTGTTGGACCAGCCATCGGAAACGATGTGGTGCAGGGTGATGAACAGCACATGTTCCTCGTCCGCCAGTTGCACCAGGTGACCGCGCATCAGTGGTCCATGGCTCAGGTCGAACAACTGCGTGGCGTTGATCTGGCCGAGGTGCTCCAGCCTGGTCTTGCGTTCATCGAGCGCTAGTGTGCGCAGGTCCTGCTGGTCCAACTGGAAACCGTGATCGGCCGGAGCGATTTTTTGCACCGGCTCGCCGTCCACCAGTTCAAACCGGGTACGCAAGGTTTCGTGACGCGCCACCAGGCGGTCGAGGGTGGCCTGCAGCGCCGCTTTGTCCAGCGCCCCCTGCAAGCGCAAGGCCAGGGGCAGGTGATAAGCAGCACCCGCCGCGTGATCCAGGTGGTCGAGGAACCACAGCCGTTGCTGGGCGAAGGATAACGGCAGTCGCCCCGAGCGGTTGGCCAATGGAATCGATGCCGACTGGGTGGGCGACGCGCCGTGTACCAGGGCGGCGAGGCCACGCACGGTTGGCGCGTCGAACAGTTCGCGCAGGGTGATTCGTGCGCCCAGCTTGCGCCGCAGCCGCGAGAGCAACTGCACGGCGAGCAGCGAATGGCCGCCGAGTTCGAGGAAACCGTCATGACGACCGACCTGATCCAGGTGCAGCAAACCTTTCCAGATATCGGCAATGGCGATTTCGGTATCGCCCTGGGGCGCCTCGTAGGTTTTGCTCGCCAACGATTCCTGACCAGGTGCTGGCAGGGCGCGGCGGTCGAGCTTGCCGTTGGCAGTGAGGGGCAGGGCGTCCAGGTGCACGAAGGCGCTGGGCACCATGTACTCCGGCAGGCCGCTCAACAACGCGCTGCGCAGGTGTTCGGCCGGGACGGGTTCGCCGCAGACATAGGCGACCAGACGCTTGTTGTCCGAATCGCCTTGGCTGTCTTCCCGGGCGATGACCACAGCCTCGCGGATACCCGGGTAGGCCACCAGGGCGTTCTCAATTTCACCCAATTCGATGCGGAAGCCACGGATCTTCACCTGGAAGTCATTACGCCCCAGGTACTCCAGCGTGCCGTCGGCCAACCAGCGGCCAAGGTCACCGGTCTTGTACAGGCGTGCGTTTGGTTCAGTGCTGAACGGATTGGCGATGAACCGTTCGGCACTCAGCTCCGGGCGGTTCAGGTAACCGCGCGCCACACCGGCACCGCCGATGTGCAGTTCACCGGCCACGCCCAGCGGCGTCGGTTCGCCCCGGGCGTCGAGCACGTGCACCTGGACGTTGGCAATCGGCCGGCCAATGCTCGGCCGCTCGCCGAGGTCGCGGATCAGGTCGATGGTGGCGTCTACCGTGCATTCGGTCGGGCCGTACATGTTGTAGAAGCGAATGCTCGGGCAGTTGCGCAGTTTCTCCCAGGTCGCGGCGTTGATCGCCTCGCCACCGAGCAGCACGCTCACCGGCTGATAGCTCTGGCGCTCCAGCAGGCCGGCGGCGAGCAGGGTGTCGAGCTGCGACGGCGTGGAGTCGAAGGCATGCACCCGATGCTGTTCGAGGAAGTCCAGCAGCTCGTGGCCGCTGGCGCGGATCAGTTGCGGGATGATCACCAGGCGGTGGCCGGAGAACAGCTGCGAGATGCCCTTGATCGACATGTCGAAGAAGAACCCGGCATTCAGCGCCACGGTGGCCGGTGTTGGGCAATACCGGTGGGTGGTGCGGGTCAGCACCTGCCAGAAGTTGAACACCGAACGGTGCTCGACCATCACGCCCTTGGACTGGCCGGTGGAACCGGAGGTGTAGATCACGTAGGCCAGGTGCTTGGCTGTCAGGCCGGGGACTTGCGGGTTGCCATCGAAGGCTGGATTGCTTGCAGCCTGCAACGAATCAACCGTGTCGAGCAACAACAGCGGCAGCTCGCCGGACGGCAGGCTGAGGGCCGATTGGCTCAACAAGGCCCGTGGCTGGCTGTCCTGCAGCATGAACGCCATGCGCTCGGCAGGATGGGCCGGGTCGATCGGCACGTAGGCGGCGCCGGCCTTGAGCACACCCAGCAGGCCGACGATCATGTCCAGGCTGCGCTCGGCACAGATCGCCACGCGTTGATCGGGTTGGACACCGAGTTCGAGTAATTGCCGGGCCAGGTGGTTGGCGCGGCGATTGAGCTGGCGGTAGCTCAGTTGCTGGCTCTCGCAAACCAGGGCCACGGCCTCGGGATTGGCCTGGACCTGGGTTTCGAACAGGGTGTGGATCGGCTGTGCAGGCCCGAAATCGCTAGCGGTGTGGTTGAAGTCGCCCAGCAGCAATTGCCGCTCGGTTTCAGGCAGCACTTTCAGGTCGCTGGCGAGGCGTTCAGGGGTCTGTTCAAGGGCTTCCACCAGGGCGGCCACGGCTTGGCCGAGGTAGGCGGCGATGCGTTGCGGGTCGATGCCAGTGATGGACTGGGCGGTCAGGGAGAACCCGTTGCCGACGTTCGCCACGGCGATTTCGATAGGGTAGTTGGTACGGGTTTCGGAGGCGATGAAGTGCATGCCTTCGTGATCGCCCATGTCTTCGACGTTTTCCCCGGAGGCATTGACCAAGTCGCCATGGCGGCAGTTGAGGATCACCGTGAACAGTGGTAGCGACGCATCCACGGCACTGCAACGCTGGGCCAAGGCCAGGGAAGCCTGTTCGTGGGTCAACAATTCACTGAGCTGCTGGTAGGCGTCGCGGACGATGTCGCTGACGGTGTTTTGCTGCAAGCGAATGCGCATTGGCAGGGTGTTGATGAACATCCCCAGGGCATGGTCGGCGCCGGCGGTGCCTTGGGAGCGCCCCGACAACACCGTGCCGAAAATCCCGTCGTCGCGTCCGCTGGTCGCCGCCACCACCAGGCCCCAGGCGGCATGGAACAGCACAGAGGTTGGCACCCCTTGCTGGCGTGCCATGCGATGCACCCGGGCACTGAGCGCCTCGCTCAGGTGCTCGACCGCACGCTTGATCCCAGCGCCATTGCCGCGCACATCCAGTACCCCGTAAGGCGCGGTGGTGGAGTCGACATCGGCCAGCAGGCGACGGAAGTAAGCTTCGTGGTCGGCCTGGGATACGTTGGCGGCCTGGGCAATGAAGTTACGGTAAGGCTGGGACGGCGGCAGGCTGTCGGCCTGCCCGGCCAGGACGGCCTGGATCTCCAGCATGATCAGACGCAGCGTCACGTTATCGCTGACCAGGTGGTGGTCGAGCAACGCCAGCAGCCACTGCTCATTCGGCGCGTCGTAGATGATGTACGCGGCGATCAGCGGCGCCCGTTGCAGGTCCAGTCGCAGATGGTGGGTGTCGGTGTGGTCGCGCAGGGTTTGCAAGGCATTTTCGCCGGGCAAGCAGTCCAGGGTCACGACCGGCAGTTGCGCCTGGCGATGGACCACCTGCACTGGTTGCGGCAACCCGTGCCAGCGCAGGGCGGTGCGCAGGATGTCGTGGCGGTCGATTACCACCTGCACCGCGGCCAGGAAGTCATCGAGCAACTGGCGACGGTTGAACGTCACCACGGTGCGCATCAGGTACGCATCGCCTTCGGCCTGTAACAAATGGTGGAACAGAATGCCTTCCTGCAATGACGACAGGGGATAGATGTCCTGTACGTTACTGGCCCCGCCGGGGACATCGGCGACGATCTGCTCGATTTCCCCCTGGCTGAGGCTCACCAGCGGCAGCATCTGCGGTTCGATGGCCATGCAGTCGGCCGGGATCAGGTTGGCCGGCACGAACCGCTGGACGTTGTTGCCACCGGCCAGGACCGCCGCCATGGCCTTGAGCGTTGGCGCGGAAAATACCGTGCGCACATCCAGTTGCAGGTCGGCCTGACGCAGGCGCTCGATCAGGCTGATCACCAGGAATGAGTGGCCGCCCAGTTCGAAGAAGTGGTCCTGGCGACCCACACGTTCAACCCCAAGCAGCTCCTGCCAGGCGCTGGCCAGCGTGAGTTCGATTTCGCCCAAGGGGGCTTCGTAATGCTTGCTCGCGGCGGCAGACAAATCCGGCGCCGGCAACGCGTTGCGGTCCAGCTTGCCGTTGGTGGTCAGCGGCCAGGCTTGCAGGGTCACGAAGGCCCCGGGCAGCATATGTTCGGCCAGCACGCCGGCCAGTTGGTTGCGCAAGACCGAAGACTCAAGCACGACATCGTCATGGGCGATCAGGTACGCCACCAGGCGTTTGTCGCCGGGCTGATCCTCGCGCACGATCACCAAGGCTTCGCGCACATCGGCCAGGGCCAGCAACTGGGCTTCGATTTCCCCCAGTTCGATGCGAAAGCCACGAATCTTGATCTGCGAATCGTTGCGGCCCACGTAGACCACACCGCCGTCGGCGCGGTAGCGGGCGATGTCGCCAGTGCGGTACAACCGCGCCCCGGGTTCCACGGCGTACGGGTCGCGGATGAATCGTTCGGCATTGAGTTCGGCGCGGTTGAGGTAATGCCGGGCCACGCCAGCGCCGCCAATGTAGATTTCCCCATTGACCCCCACCGGCACCGGTTGCTGGTACTCGTCGAGTATGCGCAGGCACAGGTCCGGCAATGGCGGACCGATCAGGCTCGGCGCGCCAGTGTCGATTTCTACCTGGCTGATCGGGTAATACGTCGCGTGCACGGTGATTTCGGTGATCCCGTACATGTTCACCAGGCGCGTGCGCGACAGCGCGGTGCGTGCGGTCCAAGGGCGCAGGCTGCGGAAGTCCAGGGCCTCGCCGCCGAAGATCACTTCGCGCAGGGCATGTTCCTGGTCGCTGCGCTCTCGGGCCTCGATGAACTGGCGGAAGGCGCTCGGCGTCTGGTTCAGGACCGTGACGTGCTGTTGGCAGACCAGCGCATAGAAGTCATCGGGCGATCGGGCGACATCGCTCGGAACGATCACCAACTTGCCGCCGTAACTCAGCGCGCCCCAGATTTCCCAGACCGAGAAGTCAAAGGCAAAAGAGTGGAACAACGTCCATACGTCGTTTTGGTCGAAGTCGAACAACCCTGCGGTGGCGTCGAACAGCCGAGCCACATGGCCGTGCTCCACCAGCACGCCCTTGGGCAGCCCGGTGGACCCCGAGGTGTAAATGACGTAGGCCAGGTGCCGTGGCGTCAGGCCTAGTGCCTTGGCCTCAAGGTTGTAGTCCAGGGACACGTCCGCCAGGTCGTCTGCCGCGACGTAATCCTTGAGGCTCACCACCGGCACGGCATGCTCGGGCAGCCCGTCGAGGCAGTCCGGCTGGGCCAGCAAGGCCACCGGAGTACTGTCGGCCAGCAGGTAGCCGAGGCGTTCGCTGGGGTAGGCCGGATCCAGCGGTACATACGCTGCACCGGCCTTGAGCACGGCCAGCACCGCGCAGACCATCTCCACTCCGCGCCGGGCCAGGATCGCCACCCGGTCATCGGGGCGCACGCCTTGGGCGAGCAGTTCACGGGCGATGCGGTTAGCGCGGCGATTGAGGGCCTGGTAGCTCAGTTCGCATTCGCCCAGGACCAGGGCGGTGGCGTGGGGTTGTGCGGCGGCGACCTGTTCGAAGCGTTGATGAATCAGCAGTTGCACAGGGAACACGGCTTTGGGCGCCAGCGTCGCCGGCGAGGCCTGGCGCTGTGCCGGGCTGAGCAATGGCAGGGCGAGTACCGGCTGTTCGACATCCTCGACCAGTGCTTGCAGCAGCGTTTGAAAGTGCTGGGCAAAGCGCTCCACGGTGGAGCGGTCGAACAGGTCACTGGCGTATTCGATCACCCCGGCCAGGCTGCCACCGTCATTGCCCAGCGTCAGCATCAGGTCGAACTGCGAGGTTTCATGGGCTTGGGCCACGGGGGTCAAGGTCAGGCCGGGCAGGCTCAGCTCGCCGCCCCCCGGTGTGTTATCCAGCGACAGGGCAACCTGGCACAGCGGGTTGTGGCTCAGCGAACGCGGTGGCTGCAAGGCTTCGATGACCTGCTCGAAGGGAATGTCCTGGTGTTCGTGGGCCGCCAGCGTTGTCTGCTTGATCTGTTCCAGCAACTGCACCACGCTCGGGTTTTCTGTCAGGTTCACTCGCAGGGCCAGGGTGTTGACAAAGAAACCGATCAGGTTTTCCGTTTCGGTGCGACTGCGGTTAGCGGTCGGCACGCCAATGACCACGTCGCGCTCGTTACCCAGGCGTGCCATAAGCACCGACCAGGCGCTGAGCAAGGTCATGAACAGGGTGACGTTGTGTTGTTGGCAGAAACGTTCCAAGCGTTCGCGCAACGCCGCGGCGATCTCGACCGGGACGTCGCCACCCCGATAGCTCTGCGTCGCCGGGCGCGGACGATCAGTGGGCAAGGACAGCAACGCCGGCGCACCGCCCAGGTGCCCGCGCCAGAAGTCGGCCTGGCGGCTCAGGCGCTCGCCGTTCAGGGCCTGATGTTGCCAGGCCGCGTAGTCGGCGTATTGGATCGGCAGCGCCGGCAACGGGTCGGCCTGCCCCTGGCTGAAGGCCCGGTAGAGGGCCGCGAACTCCTTGACCAATACACCCACCGACCAACCGTCGGAGATGATGTGGTGCTGGGTGATCAGCAGGATGTGCTCGTCGTCGGCCAACCGTAGCAGGCGACCGCGAATCAGCGGTCCCTGGCCCAGGTCGAACGGTGCCAGGGCTTCGCTATTGCCGATGCGAGCCGCGCTGAGGCTGGCCTGCTCATACGGCAGCGAGCGCAGGTCCTGTTCGCTGAGGGCAAAGCCACAGTACGCCGGGGCAATGACCTGTACCGGTTGCTCGCCACGGCGTACAAAGGTGGTGCGCAGGCTTTCATGCCGCGCCACCAAGCGGTCCAAGGCTGTCTTGAGCGCGGCACGGTCGAGATTGCCGCGCAGCAGCAGCGCCGCGGGCATGTGATACGCGCTGCCCGCATCGGCATCGAGCTGGTCGAGGAACCACAGGCGTTGCTGGGCAAAGGACAGCGCCAGGGGCTTGTCCCGGTCTACCAGGCCGATGGTCTCGGTGTGTGCGATTTGCAGGTCGCCCACTACCCGCGCCAGTTCTTCCACGGTCGGATGGCTGAACAACTCGCGCAGCATCAGGTCGCCGCCCAGCTGTTGCCGCACTCGGGAGACCAGTTGCGCGGCGAGCAGGGAATGCCCACCCAATTCAAAGAAACTGTCGCTACGACCGACCCGTTCCAGGCCGAGCAGCTCTTGGAATATCTGCGCCAGGGCGGTTTCGGTGGCGCCTTCGGGGGCGACATAGCCACGTTCGGACATGGCATCCAGGTCCGGCGCCGGCAGCGCATCCTGGTCCAGCTTGCCGTTGGCCGTGAGTGGGTAGGCGTGCAGGCTGACAAAGGCACTGGGGATCATGTAGTCGGGCAGGGTGGCGCCCAATTGCTTGCGCAATGCGGCCACTTGCAGCGCGGTTCCCGCCTGGGGGATCAGGTAGGCGATCAGGCGCTTGCCCTGGCTCACGTCTTCACGAGCCAGTACCCGGGCTTCACGCACGCCGGCGCAGGCCAGCAGCTTGGCTTCGATCTCCCCCAGTTCGATCCGGAAACCACGGATCTTCACCTGGGCGTCCATCCGCCCCAGGTGAACGATCTCGCCGTTGTCCAGCAACTTGCCCAGGTCCCCGGAGCGATACAACCGTTCGCCGGGACGGAACGGGTCGGCAATGAAGCGTTCGGCGCTCAGGGCCGGACGGTTCAGGTAACCGCGACCGACCCCCAGCCCACCGACGCAGATCTCACCGGCCACGCCCACTGGCAACAGCCGTTGATGGGCATCGAGTACATAGGCCACGGTGGTCGGGATCGGCCGCCCGACGTTGGAGACGCCAGCGGCGATGTCCGCTGCGCCAATGGCCTTGTAGGTCACGTGCACGCAGGTTTCGGTAATGCCGTACATGTTAACCAGCGCCACATGCCCGAAGGCCCGATGGAAGGCGTCGAGCCTGCCCAGTTCCAGGCTTTCCCCGCCGAAAATCACATAACGCAAGTGTTCCAGGCGCACATCCGGTGCCGCCAGGGCCGCGGCGCTGAGTTGATGGAACGCCGAGGGCGTCTGGTTCAGCACCGTCACTTGTTCGCGTTCAAGGAAAGCCAACAGTTCCTGCGGATCGCGACGCAGGGCTTCGGGTACCAGGCTCAGGCGCGCGCCGTAGAGCAGGGCGCCGAAGATTTCCCAGACCGAGAAATCGAAGGCGTTGGAGTGGAACAACGACCAGACATCGTCGGCGTGGAACCGGAAATCCAGGCGATTGTTGTGCAGCAATCGCACAACGTTGCGATGTTCGAGCAACGCCCCCTTGGGTTCACCAGTGGAACCCGAGGTGTAGATCACATAGCAGAGGTGGTTCGCTGCGGTGAGGTTCGGCAGGTTGGCGGTGCTGCCGCCACTGGCCGGGGCGGCATCAAAGACTTCGATGCCAAGATCCTGCAACGCCGGGCTCATGTCTTGGCGAGCGATGGCCTTGCGTACGCCGCTGTCACGTAACACATAGGCGATGCGCTCCTGGGGCGAGCTTGGGTCGATCGGCACGTAGGCGCCGCCGGCCTTGAGCACCGCCAGGGTGGCGACGATCATCTGCACCGAGCGATCCAGGGCAATGGCCACCAGTTCTTGCGGCTGCACGCCAGCCGAGCGCAAACGGTGGGCGAGGCGGTTGGCCTGTTCGTTGAGCTGTCGATAGCTCAGGCGCTCCGGGCCGAGATTGACGGCAATGCGTTCCGGGTGTTGGCGGGCCTGTTCCTCGAAGATTTGATGCAGGGTCAGGGTATCGGGCCAGGCGGCTTCGCTGTCGTTGAAATCGAGAATCTGCCGCTGGCGTTCGGCGGCATCCAGTAACGGGATGTCGTCGACCCGCTGCTGCAAATCTTCGACGAAGGCCTCCAGCAAACGCACGTAGTGGCGCATCAGCTGTTGGATGAATTCGACGTCGAAGAATTCTGCGTTGTACACCAGGTGCCCGGCCCAGTGTTGCTCACTGGCCTTGATCAGCAGGTGCAGGTCGTTCTTGCCGTAACCGAGGTTGGTTTCCAGGGTATTGATCGCCAGGCCCGCGACCAGCGAGCTGGCGTCGGTGGTGCGTTGGAAATTGAACAGCACATCGAACAGTGCGGTGCGGCTCATGTCCTTGGCCGGATTGAGGGCCAGCACCAGTTGGTCGAACTGCATGTGCCGGTGCCGCAGGCCCTGGGTCAGGTTGCTCGCGGTGTGTTCCCACAGCTGTTGCAGGGTGGTGTCGCTGTCACACTGGCCACGCATGACCAGCAGGTTGTCCAGCGGCCCGACAACATCGCGCAAGGCCGGCTCACGACAGGCGGCCGTGGTGCCGACCACCAGCTCATCGTGCCCGGCGTAGCGGCGCAGCAGTGCTGTGAAAGCACTCAGGGCCAGGCTGTCGCAGCTCACGCCGACTTCCCGGGCCAGGGCCTCAAGGCGTCGTACCAGCGCCGGTTCGAGGGTAAAGCTGTGGCTGGCTTCGGCAAACACATGCACCGCCGCCCGCGGTCGATTCAGCGGCAGCTCCAGGGCTTGCAGCTTGCCGCGCAGTTGATAGGCCCAGTAGGCCCGCAGGTTTTCCAGCACCGTGGCCGGCAGCTTGCGTTGCCAGGCGGCGAAGTCGCCGTAGCCCAACGACAAGGCCGGTAGCTCGGCGTCACGGTCGGCGCAGGCGGCTTCATAAAGCGCCAGCAGATCGCGCTTGAGCAACTGCATGGAGCTGCGGTCGGCCAGCAAGTGGTGCACGGCGATGGCCAGGATGGCGCTGCGCTCATCCGCCCGTACCAGGCTGGCGCGCACCAGGCTGCCGCCGTCCATGGTCAAAGGGCGGCGGGTTTCGGCCAGGGCCAGGGCCGTCAGGTCGTGAGGGTTGCCCTGGATCAATTCGAGCGCCAGGGTCGCTGGCCCGTCGAATTGCTGCCAGGCGCTGCTGCCGTCGCTCAGCACCCGGCAGCGCAGAATGGCGTGGCGGGCCAGCAGCCCGTCGAGGGCGGTTTGCAGGGCCGGCTGATTGATCTCGCCGCTCAGTTCCAGCAGCAACGCAATGTTGTGGTAGACCGGGTTGGCGTTGTACAGGTAGCCGGTTTCGAAGGTATCGACGAACCACATCCGCTCCTGGTGAAAGGACAGCGGCAGCCGCTGCGGCGCAGGCACAAGGGCCTTGACCTCGGGCAAGGCCAGGGTCGGGTCCAGTTCCAGGGCCGCAATCCGGGTGTCTGGGGCTTGGGTGAAGCAGCGCAGCAGACGTTCGAAGCGCCCCGCCAGTCGCTCGATGGTGGAGGCGTCGAACAACGCGGTGGAGTACGACAGGCTGCAGGACAGGCTTGGACCACCTTCGTCGATGTGCAGGGAGAGGTCGTGCTGGGTGTTGTCCTTGGGCGACGGTAAAAACTCCAGGTTCAGCCCCGGCAACTGCAACTGGCCGCCAGCGCCCCCGGCATTGGTGTAGAGCATGGTCTGGAACACCGGGCTGTAGCTGGCGCTGCGTGGTGGCTTGAGGGCTTCGACCACCAGCTCGAAGGGCGTGTCCTGGTGGGGCGAGGATTCCAGCATCAGGTGCTTGACCTGTTGCAACACCTGATCAAGGGTCGGGTTGGCTTCCAGGCGTACGCGCAGGGCCAGGGTGTTAACGAAGAAGCCGATCAGCGACTGCACATCCTGGCGGTCGCGGTTGGCGGCGACGGTGCCGATCACCAGGTCCTGTTGGCCGCTGATGCGCGCCAGCAGGACCGCCCAGGCGGCCATCAAGGTCATGAACGGTGTGGCGGCGCGGGACTGGGCGAACTGGGCGATGGCGGCGGACAACGACGCGGGCAGATCGAAGCCCAGGGTTTCGCCGCGGTAACTCTGCACCGCTGGGCGTGGGCGGTCGGTCGGCAACGAGAGCAGGGCCGGGGCGCCACCCAGGTGAGCACGCCAGAATTCCACTTGCTGGTCCAGGCGCGCGCCTTCCAGGTGTTGGCGCTGCCAGGCTGCATAGTCGGCGTATTGCCGGGGCAGCGGCGGCAGCGGGTCGGGCTGCCCGGCGCTGAACGCCTGGTACAACGTGGCGAACTCCTTGACCAGGATGCCGATGGACCAACCGTCGGAGATGATGTGGTGCTGGGTGATTAGCAGCCGATGCTCGTCGTCGGCCAGGCGTAGCAGGCTGCCGCGAATCAGCGGCCCCTGCAGCAGATCGAACGGTTGCTTGGCTGCCTCTTCACTCAGGCGCGCTACCTGGGCCTCGGCTTCGTCCCGGGATAGATGGCGCAGGTCATGCTCCACCAGGCTGAAGCCGCAATCGGCCGGGGCGATGATCTGCACCGGGTGTTCGCCTTCACGGCGGAAGGTGGTACGCAGGCTTTCATGCCGCGCCACCAGACGATTGAGGGCCGCCTTGAGCGCGGCCTGGTCGAGCGCGCCACGCAGCACCAGCGCGGCGGGCATGTGATAGGCGGCGCTGGCGGTCGGGTCCAACTGGTCGAGAAACCACAGCCGCTGCTGGGCGAACGATAACGCCAGCGGAGCGTCACGGTCGACGCGGGGCAGGTCGTCAGGAGCACTTTCGATGACCCGTGTCGCACCGCGTTGCTTGAGCAGTCGCAGGAGTGCGGCACGTTTCAACTGGTCGAGACTATCGTTATGTTCGTTCAATTTATTCAGCATCCTTGGAGACGATAGCGAGCAGTTCGCTTTCAGACAGCGAAGCCATTTCTTGTTGCAGGTCGAGCAATTCATCCGACTCGTACTGCGCCAGTTGCAGGGTGTTGATCAGGTCGGCCAGGGCCAGCAGCGAGGGGTGTTCGAACAATCCTCTGAGCGGCACTTCGACACCGAAGGTTTCTCTCGCCCGCAGCGTGACCTGCACCGCCAACAGTGAGTGGCCGCCGAGTTCGAAGAAGTCGTCGTGCCGGCCGATCCGTTCCAGGCCCAGCAGGTCGGCCCAGATCTGCGCCAGCAACGTTTCGGTTTCACCGTTGGGCGCTTCGTACTGGCGATAGGCAAAGTCTTCGCTGCGGGGAGCGGGTAGGGCGCGGCGGTCCAGCTTGCCGTTGGGGCTCAGCGGCAGTTGCTCGACCACCACGAACGCGGCGGGGACCATGTAGTCCGGTAGCTGCGAGGTCAGGTAAGGCCGCAGCGTGCTGCTGGCATTGCGGCCGGCCAGGTGCGGTTCGACACTCAGGTAGGCCACCAGACGCATCGCCCCTGGTGTGTCTTCGCGGGCGATAACTGCCGCCTCGCGGACCCCAGGCAGGGTCAGCATGAGGGCTTCGATCTCACCGGGTTCGATACGGAAACCACGGATCTTGACCTGTTGGTCGTTGCGTCCGAGGAACTCGAGCACCCCATCGGCGCGCATGCGCACCAGGTCGCCGGTGCGGTACATCCGTGGCGCGTCGCCTGGGGCGAACGGGTCGTTGAGGAAGTGTTCGGCGTTCAGTGACGCCCGGTCCAGGTAGCCTCGCGCGACCCCCGCGCCGCCTACGTACAATTCGCCCGGCACGCCGAGTGGCACCGGCTCGCGCTGTTCGTCCAGCACGTACAGGCGACTGTTGGGGATCGCCCGCCCGATGGGCACCGTGCCCCGGTCCTGGGCGGTGCAGCGATGCACCGTGGTCCATACGGTGGCTTCGGTGGGGCCGTACTCGTTGTACAGAGTGATCTCAGGTTCCAGCCCGGCACACGCCTGCACCAACTGCGCGGGACAGGCTTCGCCGGCGACGATCATTTCTTGCAGGTGGCCATGACCGTTGCCGCTGGCCAGGCTTGCCAGCACCAGACGTCCCAGGGACGGCACGCACAGCAGCGAGGTGATGGCCTGTTCGCCAATGAACCTGGCGATGGCGTCGGGATCCCGGGCGGTCTCGGCATCCGGGATGCACAAGGTGCCGCCACCCACCAGGGTGCCGAAGACCCCGGCCACGGAACTGTCGAAGGCAATCGACGACAACAGCAGGAAGCGCTTGTCGGTTGCCGGCCCATACACCGTGCCGCGGGCCAGCGTCGAGGCCACCAGGTTACGGTGCTCGATCATCACTCCCTTGGGTCTGCCGGTGGAGCCCGAGGTGTAGATCACGTAGGCCAGGTGCGCCGGGGTCAGGCCCTGGGCATCCCATTGTGGGTCCTGGCTGCTCGAACGCACCGCCAGCGCCCGTTCGATGGCCAGGTAGCGAGTGCCCTCCTGCAGTGTGCCCACGGCCGCGCGACCGACCGGATCGGCCAGCAACAGGCGCGGCCTGGCGTCCTCGATAATCGAGGCCAGGCGCTCGGCCGGGTAGCTCGGATCCAGCGGCACGTAGGCGCCTCCGGCCTTGAGAATCCCCAGCAGGCCACTGATCATCGCCACGCTGCGTTCGACACAGATGGCCACCAGATCCCCCGGTTGGACCCCGGCCGCGATCAACTGGTGCGCCAGAGCGTTGGCTTGGGCATTGAGCTCGGCGTAACTGAGCGATTGTCGGCTGTCGAGCAGGGCACAGGCGTTCGGCGTGCGGCGCACCTGCGCTTCGAACAGCTGTTGAATGCACAGGTGCGTCGGGTAGTCCACCTCGGTCTGGTTAAAGGTTTCCAGCAGTAGGGTGCGCTCCTGGGCAGGCAGCACGTCCAGTTGCGTGAGTGGGATCTGTGGCGTGTACATCAGGGCCTGGGTCAGTTGCTCCAGCGCCCGTTGCATCAAGGCGCAGATGCGCTGCGGGTCAACCCCCTGCACACTTTGCACGGTCAGGCCCAAGGCATCGCCATAGTCGTTGACCGACAGGGTCAAGGGGTAATTGGTCCGCTCGGCACTGTCGAGGATGCGCATGCCCGGCCAGTGCAGCTGGCTGTCGTCGCGCTGGTGGCGATAGTTGAGCAGCGTGGTGAACAGCGGCAAGGCGTTGGGTACGCCACTGCAACGCTGCGCCAGGGCCAGGGAGGCCTGTTCGTGGTCCAGCAGCTCGATCAGGTCGCGGTGCGTGGCCAGGACCTGTTCATTGGCCCCGGCGTTTAGCTGCAGGCGCACCGGCAGGGTGTTGATGAACACGCCCAAGGCCCGTTCGGCACCGGCCGAGCCTTGCAGGCGCCCGGCGACCACCGTACCGAATACCACATCCTCGCGACCGGTGCAGCGGGCCAGGACCTGGGCCCAGGCAACATGGAACAGCGTCGCCGGAGTGATGCCTCGCTCCCGGGCCTGGGCGCGGATGCGCAGGTTGAGCTCGACGCCCAACTGCACGCTGGCTTCTTCGATATGGCTGCCGTCGCCTTGCACTTCCAACAGATCGAAGGGTGCGGTGGGGGCATCGACATCCGCCAGCCGGCGGGTGAAGTAAGCTTCGTGAACTTCGGCCGGGATGGCCTGGGCCTGGGCAATGAAGTCGCGATAGGGCTGTGGTGCCGCCAGGCTGTCGCTTTGTCCATGGAGGATCGCGTGGATTTCTTCCAGGACGATTTCCAGGGTCACATGGTCGCTGGCCATGTGGTGGTTGAGCAGCGCCAGCAGCCAGCGTTCGGAGTGCGGATCCTGGGCGATGCAGGCACGCATCAGCGGCGCCTGGCGCAGATCCAGGCGCAGTTGCCGTGGGTCGCTCAAGGCTTCGAGCTGGCTGCGCGGGTCCTTGTGGCCGTCGAGGGAAACACTGTGCACCGGCAACCGCGCCTGGCGCTGTACAACCTGCACCGGTTGGGGCAAACCGTCCCAATGCACGCAGGTGCGCAGGATATCGTGGCGGTCGATCACCTGTTGCAAGGCGGCGATGAAGGCGTCGAGGCGCTGGCGGTCGTCGAACTCGAGCATCGAGCGCACCAGATAGGCGTCGCCTTCATGCCCGAGCAAATGATGGAACAGGATGCCTTGTTGCAATGGTGCCAGGGGGTAGATGTCTTGGATATTCTGCGCCCCCCCGGGCACGGCAGCGACGATGTGTTCGAGCTGAGCCGAGGTCAGCTCCACCAGCGGCAACATCTGCGGTGTCAGTGCCAGGCAAGTGTCCGGAATGCGATTGGCCGGAGCCTGGAAAACCGAGCTTGTGGTGGTCGTCAGGGCCAGGGCCAGCTCCCGCAGGCTCGGGGCGCTGAAAACCATGCGCACGTTGGCGTTCAGGCCTTGTTCGCGCAAGCGTTCGATCAGGCTGATGGCCATCAGCGAGTGGCCGCCCAGTTCAAAGAAACCGTCGTGACGACCAATGCGCTCGACCCCCAGCAAGGCTTGCCAGATATCGGCCAGGATCTGTTCCACACGTCCTTCAGGTGCCTCGTAGGCGCGGCTGGCGTAGGCATCCTGATCCGGTTCGGGCAGGGCGCGGCGGTCGAGCTTGCCGTTGGGGGTAAGCGGGAATGCGTCCAGCACCACGAAGGCGCTGGGCACCATGTGTTCGGGCAGGCGACTGAGCAGTTCGGCGCGCAATTGTCCGGCAGCGGCCGGTTCGCCGCACAGGTAGGCAACCAGGCGTTTGCCGGACTGGTGATCGCGGGCAACGACCGCCGCTTCGCGAACCCCCGCGAGAGCAGCGAGGGCGGCTTCGATCTCCCCCAGTTCGACACGCAGGCCGCGGATCTTCACCTGATCGTCGTTACGGCCCAGGTACTGCAACGTGCCGTCGGGCAACCAGCGACCGATGTCGCCGGTCTTGTACAGCCGGGCGTCGGCCTTGCCATAGAACGGGTCGGCGATAAAGCGCTCGGCGCTGAGCCGCGGCAGGTTGAGGTAGCCGCGCGCGACTCCGATACCGCCGATGTGGATCTCACCGGGTACGCCCACCGGCAGCAACTGCCCGTGGCTGTCCAGTACATGCAATTGCATGTTGCGGATCGGTCGGCCAATCGGGATCGACTGGTGCCGGTAGGTCTCGAGATCGCTGTCAGCGGTGTACCAGGCGACCACGTCACTGCACTCGGTCGGCCCGTAGCTGTTGATCACCGTTGGCCGTGGCAGAGGGAGTTTTTCCAGCATGGCGAGCTGGATCGGCTCACCGCCCAACACCACCCGTTTCAGACAGGCAAGGGCTTGTTGATGGTCGGCGTCCACCAGCGCGTGGAAGGCGCTGGGCGACATGTTGAGGTGCGTGATGCCGGCGTCGGCGATTTGCGCGACGATGGCGCCGGGGTTGAAGGGTTCTTCGGCCAGGTGCAGCGTGGCGCCGACCAGCAGTGGCGCGAGGATGTTTTTCTGGGTCAGGTCGAAGTTGTAGGAGGACGCGAGCAGCACGGCATCGCCAGCATCGAACGCCAGGTCTTCGAGGTACCAGTCCAGCAGGTTGCGCAGGCCGCGATGTTCGACCATCACGCCTTTGGGCAAGCCGGTGGAGCCGGAGGTGTAGATCACGTAGGCCAGGTGGCCGAAGCCCAGCGCTGTTACTTGGGGGTTGTGAGCAGGGGCTTGCAGCAGCGCCGCGCTGCCCAGCTCCAGCGTTGCCAGGCCTTGGGGCAGCGGCAATTCGTCCAGGCCTTGCTGGCGAACCAGGGCTCGTGGCTTGCTGTCGCCCAGCATATGGGCCAGACGTTGCGCCGGGTACTGCGGATCGAGCGGCACATAGGCCGCACCGGCCTTGAGGATGCCCAGCAGGCCAATGACCATTTGCGCACTGCGGCGGGCGCAGAGGCCGACGGTGTCGTCGGGTTGCACGCCCAGGGCGATCAGCGTGTGGGCGACGCGGTTGGCCTGGGCATTGAGTTCGGCGTAGCTCAGGGTTTGTCCTGCGCAGACCAGCGCCACGGCGTCCGGGGTGCGGCTCGCCTGTGCTTCGAACACCACGTGCGGGAAACGGCTTGGGCTTTCGTCCAAAGCGACACTGGCCGGGTTGAAGGTTTCCAGCAGTTGTTGGCGCTGCGAGTCATCCAGCAACGGCAGGGTTGCCAGCGCTTGGTTGGCATCGTCGAGCATCGCGTCGAGCAGGTGCAGCAAATGCTGGCCCCAACGGGCGATGGTGCTTTCAGCGAACAGGTCGGTGGCGTATTCGAACTGGCCGCTGATGGTTTCACCATCGTCATTGAGCGACAAGCTCACGTCGAACTGCGTGGTGCCGGTAGGTTGTGGCAGCGGGGTCAGGCTCAAGCCTGGCAGTTCCAAAGCCTGGTCGCGCGGGGTATTGCCCAGCACCAGCATGGCCTGGAACAGCGGGCTGTGGCCCAGGCTGCGTTCCGGTTGCAGGACTTCGACCACCTGTTCGAACGGCAGGTCCTGATGGCTGTAGGCGTCGAGGGTGGTGGCCTTGATCTGTTCCAGCAACTGGTCGACACGGCTGTGGGCCTGGACGTCGATGCGCAGGGCCAGGGTGTTGACGAAGAAGCCGATCAGCGCCTCGGTTTCCTGGCGTGGACGGTTGGCCACCGGGGTGCCGACCACCACTTGCGGCTGGTTGCTCAGGCGCGAAAGCAGGATCGACCAGGCGCCGAGCAGGGTCATGAACGGCGTCAGGCCCTGTTGCTGGCTGAAGCGGCGCAGGCGAGTGCTGAGTGCTGCGGGCAGTTGCAGGGCCAGCGCGGCACCCTGGTAGCTTTGCACTTGCGGGCGGTTATGGTCGCTGGGCAGTTCCAGCAGCGCCGGGGCACCGCTGAGGTGTTCCTTCCAGAAGCCGACCTGGGCGTGCAGGCGTTCACCTTGCAAGTGTTGCTGTTGCCAGGCGGCATAGTCGGCGTATTGCAGGGCCAGGGCCGGCAGTGGATCGTCGAGATCCTGGCTGAACGCGGCATAGAGCGCGTTGAATTCACCGATCAACACCGCCACCGACCAACCGTCGGAGACGATGTGGTGCTGGGTCACCAGCAGGATGTGTTCGTCGGCGTCCAGGCGCAGCAGGCGGCCACGAATCAGTGGCCCCTGGCTCAGGTCAAAGGCATCGCGGGCTTCGGCCTGGGTCAGTTGCTCGACGGCCGCTTGCCGGGCCTCGGCGTCGAGGGCTTGCAGGTCGTGTTCCTGCAAGGCGAAGCCGATGTCGGCGGCGGCGAAGCGCTGGCGGACCTCGCCGTCATGGCGTTCGAAGGTGGTGCGCAGGCTTTCGTGGCGGGCGACGATGCGGTCCAGGGCGCGCTGCAAGGCGTGGCGATCCAGCTGGCCACGCAGGTGCAGGGCGGCGGGCATGTGATAGGCGACGCTGGCGGCGTGGTCCAGTTGATCGAGGAACCACAGGCGTTGTTGGGCCAGGGACAGCGGCAAGGGCTGGTCGCGGGACACCACGGCAATCGGCTGGACCTGGGACTGGCCGGCCTGTTCCACCTGTTGGGCCAGTTCACTCAACGAGGTCTGGGCGAAGAGGGTACGCAGGTCGATCTCGACACCGAGGTCCTGGTGCAGGCGCGCTTGCAGTTGCACGGTCAGCAGCGAGTGACCGCCGAGTTCGAGGAAGCCGTCGTGACGGCCGACCTGATCCAGGCCAAGCAGGTTTTTCCAGATATCGGCAATGGCGAGTTCAGTGTCGCCCTGGGGCGCTTCGTAGGTTTTGCTCGCCAGGGACTCCAGGCCGGGCGCGGGCAGGGCGCGGCGGTCGAGCTTGCCGTTGGCGGTGAGGGGCAGGGCGTCCAGGTGCACGAAGGCGCTGGGCACCATGTATTCGGGCAGGTGCTTGAGCAGGGTGCTGCGCAGTTGCTCGGCACTGACCGGTTCGCCGCACAGGTACGCCACGAGGCGATTGTCGTCCCGGGCGATCACGACGGCGTCGGTGACACCGGCGCAGCCCCGCAACAGGTTTTCAATCTCACCCAATTCGATGCGGAAGCCACGGATCTTCACCTGGAAGTCATTACGCCCCAGGTACTCCAGCGTGCCATCGGCTAACCAGCGGCCAAGGTCACCGGTCTTGTACAGGCGTGCGTTTGGTTCAGTGCTGAACGGATCGGCGATGAACCGTTCGGCACTCAGCTCCGGGCGGTTCAGGTAACCGCGCGCCACACCGGCACCGCCGATGTGCAGTTCACCGGCCACGCCCAGCGGCGTCGGTTCGCCCCGGGCGTCGAGCACGTGCACCTGGACGTTGGCAATCGGCCGGCCAATGCTCGGCCGCTCGCCGAGGTCGCGGATCAGGTCGATGGTGGCGTCCACCGTGCATTCGGTCGGGCCGTACATATTGTAGAAGCGAATGCTTGGGCAGTTGCGCAGTTTCTCCCAGGTCGCGGCGTTGATCGCCTCGCCACCGAGCAGCACGCTCACCGGCTGATAGCTCTGGCGCTCCAGCAGGCCGGCGGCGAGCAGGGTGTCGAGCTGCGACGGCGTGGAGTCGAAGGCGTGCACCTGGTGCTGTTCGAGGAAGTCCAGCAGCTCGTGGCCGCTGGCGCGGATCAGTTGCGGGATGATCACCAGGCGGTGGCCGGAGAACAGCTGCGAGATGCCCTTGATCGACATGTCGAAGAAGAACCCGGCATTCAGCGCCACGGTGGCCTGTGTTGGGCAATACCGGTGGGTGGTGCGGGTCAGCACCTGCCAGAAGTTGAACACCGAACGGTGCTCGACCATCACGCCCTTGGACTGGCCGGTGGAACCGGAGGTGTAGATCACGTAGGCCAGGTGCTCGGCTGTCAGGCCTGGCACTTGCGGGTTGCCATCGAGGGCTGGATTGCTCGCAGCCTGCAACGAATCAACCGTGTCGAGCAACAACAGCGGCAGCTCGCCGGACGGCAAGCTGAGGGCCGATTGGCTCAACAAGGCCCGTGGCTGGCTGTCCTGCAGCATGAACGCCATGCGCTCGGCAGGATGGGCCGGGTCGATCGGCACGTAGGCGGCGCCGGCCTTGAGCACACCCAGCAGGCCGACGATCATGTCCAGGCTGCGCTCGGCGCAGATCGCCACGCGTTGATCGGGTTGGATACCGAGTTCGAGTAATTGCCGGGCCAGGTGGTTGGCGCGGCGATTGAGCTGGCGGTAGCTCAGTTGCTGGCTCTCGCAAACCAGGGCCACGGCCTCGGGATTGGCCTGGACCTGGGTTTCGAACAGGGTGTGGATCGGCTGTGCAGGCCCGAAATCGCTGGCAGTGTGGTTGAAGTCGCCCAGCAGCAATTGCCGCTCGGTGTCGGGCAGCACTTTCAGATCGCTGGCGAGGCGTTCGGGGGCCTGTTCAAGGGCTTCCACCAGGGCCGCCACGGCTTGGCCGAGGTAGGCGGCGATGCGTTGCGGGTCGATGCCAGTGATGGCTTGGGCGGTCAGGGAGAAGTCGTCGCCTTCATCCGCCACGGCCACTTCGATCGGATAGTTGGTGCGGGCTTCGTTGCTGAGGAAGCGCACACCGTCCCAGGCCAGGACCTGGTCTGCGTTGGCCAACGAGCCGCCGTCGGTCTGATGGCGGTAGTTGAGCAAGGTGGTGAACAGCGGCAGGCCCGCGCCAACGCCGCTGCAACGCTGGGCCAGGGCCAGAGAGGCCTGTTCGTGGGCGAGCAGTTCGCTGAGGTCGCGATAGGTTTCGTCCACCAGCGCGCTGACGCTGAGCCCGGCCAATCGCACCCGTACTGGCAGGGTGTTGATGAACACGCCAAGGGCCCGGTCGGCGCCCAGCGAACCTTGCAGGCGTCCGGCGACCACGGTGCCGAACACCACGTCATCACGCCCGGTGCAACGCGCGAGCACCTGGGCCCAGGCCAGATGAAACAGTACCGCCGGCGTCACCCCGGCCGTGCGCGATTGCGCGCGGATCCGCAGGCTCAGGGCCGGGTCGAGACGCACGCTGGTTTCCACCACCTGGGCACCGTCGCCCTGGACATCCAGCACACCGAATGGGGCCGTCGGCTCATCGACACTGGCCAGGCGCCCGGCGAAATAGGCTTCGTGGGCCTGGGGCGGAGTGGCGAGAATCTGCGCGACGAACTCCCGATACGGCATGGGTGTGGGCAGGTTGGCACCCTGGCCCTGCATCAGGGTCTGGATTTCCTCGAGCACGATGCCCAGGGACACGTGGTCGCTGATCATGTGGTGGTCCAGCAGGGCCAGCCACCAGCGTCGGGAATGCGGGTCCTGGGCGATGCAGGCGCGCATCAGCGGTGCCTGTTGCAAATCCAGGCGCAGGTGTCGTGGATCGCTCAAACGCTCCAGTTGCGCGCGCGGATCCTCATCGGCCGTCAGGGTGATGGGCTGGACCGGTAGCTCGGCCCGACGTTGCACCACCTGCACCGCTTGCGGCTGGCCGACCCAATGTACGGCGCTGCGCAGGATGTCGTGGCGGTCAATGACCACTTGCAGGGCCGCGACAAAGGCATCGAGGCGCTGGCGGTCGTCGAACTCGATCATCGAGCGCACCAGATAGGCGTCGCCTTCATGCCCGAGCAAATGATGGAACAGGATGCCTTGCTGCAGTGGCGCCAGCGGGTAGATGTCCTGGATGTTCGCGGCACCGCCAGGCACGGCGCTGACGATACGTTCGAGCTGGGTCGAGGTCAGTTCCACCAGGGGCAGCATGTCCGGCGTCAACGCCGTGCAGTCGGCCGGAATCCGGTTGGCCGGGGCCAGGAACAAGACTTCCTCGCTGCGGCTCAGGGCCTGGGCCATCTCCCGTACGCTGGGCGCGGTGAACACGGTGCGCACCGTGGCGCTGAGGCCGTGCTGGCGCAAACGGTCGATCAGGCTCACCGCCAGTAGCGAATGCCCGCCGAGTTCGAAGAAACGGTCATGCCGGCCGACTTTCTCGATGCCCAGCAGATCCTGCCAGACGGTCGCGACGATCTGCTCGACCTCGCCCCGCGGTGCCTCGTAGGCCCGGCTGGCGAATGCTTCCTGGCCCGGTGCGGGCAGGGCGCGGCGGTCGAGTTTGCCGTTGGGCGTCAGTGGCAGGGCTTCGAGATGCACAAAGGCGCTGGGCACCATGTATTCAGGCAGCGCCGCCAACAAGGCGGTGCGTAGTTGTTCCACGGGGACCGATTCACCGCACAGGTAGGCGATCAAGCGCTTGCTTTCCGATTGGCCCGGTCTGCTTTCCTGAGCCACCACCACTGCTTCACGCACACCGGCGCAGCCGGCGAGGATGGCTTCGATCTCGCCCAGCTCCACACGGAAACCGCGGATCTTCACCTGATCGTCGTTGCGCCCCAGGTACTGGAGAGTGCCATCGGCCAGCCAGCGGCCAAGGTCGCCGGTCTTGTACAGGCGCGCGTCCGGGTCGGTGCTGAACGGGTCGGCAATGAAGCGTTCGGCGGTCAGCTCCTGGCGATTGAGGTAACCGCGCGCGACACCGACACCGCCAATGTGAATTTCTCCGGCGACCCCCAGTGGGACGAGGTTGCCGCTGGCATCGAGCACGTGCAGCTGGGTGTTGCGTACCGGTTTGCCGATCGAGCGGAAGTCGTCGTGGTCGCTTTCCATCAGGCGGATCGAGGCGTTCACGGTGGCTTCGGTCGGGCCGTAGGCATTGAACAGCGCCGGGCGATGACCGGCCCGGGCGAACCACTGGGTCACGGCCTGTTTACCCACCGCTTCGCCACCGATCATGAACTGACGCAGCGAGGTGGGCAGCGGTACATGCAGGTCGCGGCTGACCTGCTGCCAGAACACGGTCGGCAGGTTGGCGACGCTGATCGCATGTTGTTCGCACAGTGCGGCGAAGGCCGCAGTCCCGGCAATCCAGGCATCGCTGCGCAGAACCAGGGTGGCACCGGACAGCAACGCCCCGAAAATCTCTTCAACCGACATGTCGAAGGTCATGGTGGCGAACTGCAGGATGCGGTCTTCCGGGTTGAGGCCATAACGCTCTTGCAGGGCGCCGATCTGGTTGCACACCGAACGGTGTTCGAGCATCACCCCCTTTGGCTTGCCGGTGGAGCCTGAGGTGTACATGACGTAGGCCAGGTGCCGGGAGGTCAAGCCTTCGACCCGCGGGTTGCGTTCATCGCCAGCGGCTGGATCGTCCAGCGACAGTTGCGCAATCGGCAGCGGTGGCAGATGTCCGGCCAGGTTGCCTTGGCTCAGTAATACCCGCGGCGAGCTGTCGCTGAGCATGTGCTGCAGGCGATCCTGCGGATAGTTCGGGTCCAGCGGCACATAGGCGCCGCCGGCCTTGAGGATGGCGAGGATACCAATGATCATCTCGGGGCTGCGTTCCACCAGCAGCGCCACGCGTTCATCCGGGCGCAGGCCGGCGGCGATCAAGCGGTGAGCGATACGGTTGGCCCGGGCATTGAGTTCGCCATAGCTGAGGCGGCTGTTTTCAGCCTGGACAGCAATGGCGCGGGGGCGATCCAGCACCTGTTGTTCGAACCACTCATGCACCAGCCTGCCCTCGGGAAACGGGGCATGGGTCTGATTGAAGCCACCGAGCAGTTGCCGGCGTTGCTGGTTGTCCAGCAACGGCAGGGTTGCCAGCGCTTGGTGGGCATCGTCGAGCATCGCGTCGAGCAGGTGCAGCAAATGCTGGCCCCAACGGGCGATGGTGCTTTCAGCGAACAGATCGGTGGCGTATTCGAACTGGCCGCTGATGGTTTCGCCATCGTCATTGAGCGACAAGCTCACGTCGAACTGCGTAGTGCCGGTAGGTTGTGGCAGCGGGGTCAGGCTCAAGCCTGGCAGTTCCAAAGCCTGGTCGCGCGGGGTATTGCCCAGCACCAGCATGGCCTGGAACAGCGGGCTGTGGCCCAGGCTGCGTTCCGGTTGCAGGACTTCGACCACCTGTTCGAACGGCAGGTCCTGATGGCTGTAGGCGTCGAGGGTGGTGGCCTTGATCTGTTCCAGCAACTGGTCGACACGGCTGTGGGCCTGGACGTCGATGCGCAGGGCCAGGGTGTTGACGAAGAAGCCGATCAGCGCCTCGGTTTCCTGGCGTGGACGGTTGGCCACCGGGGTGCCAACCACCACTTGCGGCTGGTTGCTCAGGCGCGAAAGCAGGATCGACCAGGCGCCGAGCAGGGTCATGAACGGGGTCAGGCCCTGTTGCTGGCTGAAGCGGCGCAGGCGAGTGCTGAGTGCTGCGGGCAGTTGCAGGGCCAGCGCGGCACCCTGGTAGCTTTGCACTTGCGGGCGGTTATGGTCGCTGGGCAGTTCCAGCAGCGCCGGGGCGCCGCTGAGGTGTTCCTTCCAGAAGCCGACCTGGGCGTGCAGGCGTTCACCTTGCAAGTGTTGCTGTTGCCAGGCGGCATAGTCGGCGTATTGCAGGGCCAGGGCCGGCAGTGGATCGTCGAGACCCTGGCTGAACGCGGCATAAAGCGCGTTGAATTCACCGATCAACACCGCCACCGACCAACCGTCGGAGACGATGTGGTGCTGGGTCACCAGCAGGATGTGTTCGTCGGCGTCCAGGCGCAGCAGGCGGCCACGAATCAGTGGCCCCTGGCTCAGGTCAAAGGCATCGCGGGCTTCGGCCTGGGTCAGTTGCTCGACGGCCGCTTGCCGGGCCTCGGCATCGAGGGCTTGCAGGTCGTGTTCCTGCAAGGCGAAGCCGATGTCGGCGGCGGCGAAGCGCTGGCGGACCTCGCCGTCATGGCGTTCGAAGGTGGTGCGCAGGCTTTCGTGGCGGGCGACGATGCGGTCCAGGGCGCGCTGCAAGGCGTGGCGATCCAGCTGGCCACGCAGGTGCAGGGCGGCGGGCATGTGATAGGCGACGCTGGCGGCGTGGTCCAGTTGATCGAGGAACCACAGGCGTTGTTGGGCCAGGGACAGCGGCAAGAGCTGGTCGCGGGACACCACGGCAATCGGCTGGACCTGGGACTGGCCGGCCTGTTCCACCTGCTGGGCCAGTTCACTCAACGAGGTCTGGGCGAAGAGGGTACGCAGGTCGATCTCGACACCGAGGTCCTGGTGCAGGCGCGCTTGCAGTTGCACGGTCAGCAGCGAATGGCCGCCGAGTTCGAGGAAGCCGTCATGACGACCGACCTGATCCAGGCCAAGCAGGTTTTTCCAGATATCGGCAATGGCGAGTTCGGTGTCGCCCTGGGGCGCCTCGTAGGTTTTGCTCGCCAGGGACTCCAGGCCGGGCGCGGGCAGGGCGCGACGGTCGAGCTTGCCATTGGCGGTGAGGGGCAGGGCGTCCAGGTGCACGAAGGCGCTGGGCACCATGTATTCGGGCAGGTGCTTGAGCAGGGTGCTGCGCAGTTGTTCGGCCGGTACCGGCTCACCGCAGACGTAGGCAACCAGGCGTTTGCTGTCCGGTTGCCCAGGATGGTCTTCCCGAGCAATGACCACCACTTCGCGAACGCCGGGGCACAGGGCCAGGGCCGCTTCGACTTCGCCGATCTCGATGCGCAGGCCGCGGATTTTAACCTGGAAGTCGTTGCGTCCCAGGTACTCCAATGCACCGTTGGCCAGCCAGCGGCCAAGGTCGCCAGTCTTGTACAGGCGTGCGTTGGGTTCTTGGCTGAACGGGTCGGCGATGAAGCGTTCGGCGCTCAGTTCCGCTTGGTTCAGGTAGCCTCGGGCGACGCCGATGCCGCCGATGTGCAGCTCCCCGGCGATGCCCAACGGTTGGGGTTCGCCCCGGGCATCGAGGACATGCATCTGGATGTTGGCGATCGGCTTGCCGATGGGCACGCTTTCGCCGGGGTCACTGGGCCGGCACTGCCAGGCGGTGACGTCGATGGCCGCTTCGGTCGGGCCATAGAGATTGTGCAGCTCGACCCCCGCCAGTTGTTGTTCGAAGCGCCGTTGCAGGCCGCGAGGCAGGGCTTCGCCGCTGCACAGCACGCGGCGCAGGGCAGGGAAGTCCTGCCTGTCATGGTGTTCGAGGAACATGTCGAGCATCGACGGTACGAAGTGCAGCAGCGTGATGCCAGCCTGGCGCATCAATCGGGCCAGGTAATCCGGCTCCTGGTGGCCGCCCGGACGAGCCATGACCAGCTCGGCGCCGGCGAGCAACGGTAGGAAAAACTCCCAGACCGACACGTCAAATCCGAACGGAGTCTTTTGCAGCACCCGGTCGCTGGCATCGACACCGTATTGGTCGCGGGCCCACAGCAGGCGGTTGACCACCCCGAGGTGTTCATTCATCACGCCCTTGGGGTTGCCGGTGGAGCCTGAGGTGTAGAGCACGTAGGCCAGGTGCCGGGGTGTCAGGCCCAGGGCTTGCGGGGCCGGGTCATGTTCGGGCTGAGCGGCCAGTTGACCTTGATCTTCGTTGCCATCGAGTGCCAGCAGCGGAACATCCAACGGCGGCAACTGGGCCAGCAGTGCCTGGCTGGTCAGCACGGCTCGCGGGGCACTGTCGCCAAGCATGAATGCCTGGCGGGCGCTCGGCAGGTCCGGGTCGATGGGCACGTAGGCGCCCCCAGCCTTGAGAATGCCCAGCAGGGCGACGACCATTTCCGGCCCGCGTCTGAGGCTCACGGCCACCCGGTCATCCGGCTTCACACCCAGTTCTATCAGGCGATGGGCGAGCCGGTTGGCCTGGCGATTGAGTTGGCCGTAACTGAGCAGGGGACCGCTCTCGTCGCGCACGGCACAGGCAGCCGGGCGCTGCTCGGCTTGCTGTTCGAACAACTGGTGGATCAACACGTCCTGCGGATAGTCGCGGGCCGTGGCGTTGAATTCGACTTGCAGGCGTTGCCGCTCGGCCTGGCTCATGAGCGGGTAATGACCCACGGCGGTGTCATGGCGCTCCAGCACCGCTTCGAGCATCGAGAGCATGCGCTGTTGCAGGAGTCGGGCTTCTTCCAGGCTGAAATAGGCAGTGTTGAAGTTGAAGTCCAGATGGACGTCTTCGAACGGATGGTAGTCGCGCACGAAGATCGCCATGGGCGTCTGTTCGTAACCGTTATCCATGGTGATGACGGTGGATGAAGTGCCGCCGAACTGATCGTCGCCGTCCAGGCTTTCGAACGACAAGGAGATGTCGAACAGCTGCCGACGTCCGCTCTGTGCCAGGCGCAGGGTGCGGTTGAGCTCGGCGATGGGGAAGCGCTGATGACGGTAGCAGCGGCGCAGTTGCCCACCGGCAGTGTGCATCAGGTCCAGCAGCGAAGCATCGAAGTCGACGGGCAGGCGGATCGGGCTGACCGAGGAAAACATGCCCGCGGTTTCTTTGGTACGGGCGGTGGTGCGGTTATGCACGGGCATGCCGATGACGATTTCATCGACCCCCACGGTGCGGCAGAAATAGGTGGCCACTACGCTGATCAGCACGTGGGCGACCGATAGGCTGCGTTCGCTGGCGAATTGTGTCAGGGCGTTGTACAGCGCTCGGGGAAGCATCGCCTGCACCTGGGCGCTGGGCGCCAATGCATTGGCCTGGCCGGTCTTGAAGTCAGCGCGGCGTTGCAATAGCGATGGCGGCATTTGCGCGTAGGTTTCCTGCCAGAACTGGCGGTCGCGCTCGTAGCGGGACGAGGCAAGGTAAGCCCGGTCATCTTCCAGGAACGACAGGTAGGAATGCCCCTGGGCGACTTCGTCATTGCCGGCCAGCAGGCCGTTGTAGGCCGCGCCCACGGCGTGGCCGATCAGCGCCACGCCGATACCGTCGGTGACCAGGTGGTGGTAGCGGTTGAGCCAGTAATGGAGGTTCGGGCCGCAACGGACCATGCGCGCCTCCCAGAGCTGCCCGGTCAGCGATTCGAACGGCTGGCGGAAAGCGTCGCGCAGGTACTCCATGGCCAGGCCGGCGGCAGCCTGCTCCTCGGAGAACTCCACCACTTGCAGGTTTACCTTGACCTCGGGGATGACTCGTTGGCGGCCGATGCCGCCCTCATGGCTGAAGCTCAGGCGCAGGGCATCGTGACGGTTGGCGACCAGCTCGATGGCTTTCTCGAACAATGGGATGTTGATCTCACCCCTGATCTCCAGGGACATGCCGATGTTGTAGTAGGGCAGGTCTGGGTGCGCGATCTGGTCCAGCCAGATGCCCTGCTGGACTGAGGCCAGCTCATGGGACACGCAATCTTGCGAGAGCGACATATCGGTCGACGAATCCATATCGGAGCACCTGCTTGCAGAATCAATTGAGGTTTTGTCTCCGTTCGAAAGGCAGCGGTGTGTGGAGGCCTGGGCGACTGCCAGTCGGCGGATCAATAGCCGTGAGGAAGGACGTTGGTGGTGGCGGGCGGGCGCCTGAAGTCCCTTCACAAAGTGAGAAAAAATTAGAGCATCCAGTGGGGGATGTCTGTCATGGGAAGCAGGGACAACGGCGAGGAACGGGGCTGTGCGGTGCTTGGGCGTGGTCGCGCGAGTCTGTTATACCAACGGCCCTGAGTGTGCTTGCGAGGGTCGAAAATGCCACTAATCGCCGAATCGGATCGCCCGGTATCGAAGTTCTGGAGCCTGTCCCGTTTTCCCAATCATCCGCAGGCGGGCCCGGTCGAAGTGATCGACGCGCTGTCGATCTCCAAAGAGGACTTCACCCGGCGGTACGTCAATCGCAACCGCCCCTGCCTGGTCAAGAATGCGGTGCGGCATTGGCCGGCGTTTCAGAAATGGAAGCGCCTGGACTACCTCAAAGCCCATTCACGCAACAGCGCGGTGGTGGTGCGTTCGCAGATCGTCTCCGAGGTCATTGGTTGGTCCAATCCCAAGGTCAAGGCCGAGCTGACCGAGTATGCGAACAGCGTCTACCGGGAAATGCCGTTCCACGAATTCCTCGCAGGCCTGGGGGAGGGTGATGGGCCATGGGTGGCCGACAGTTGCCGGTTTTCCGAAGGCTCGGCGATCGAGCAGATGAAAGAGGACGTCGGCGGATTGCCGTTCATGCCGCAGTTGGGCAAGTCCCGGCATTACCCGCCTCATCGCAGTTTCCTGTATCGCAACTCCTATACCGATTGGCATTTCCATGTCGTCGATGAAACCTTCATGGCCCAGGTGGTGGGCGCCAAGGAGGTGCTGCTGTTGCCGCCGGACGAAACCAGCTGGCGGGCATTGCAGCCGGTGATCGAGCAGGCGGGTTACCTGTACGACATCGACACCGGGCGTTTTCCGGGTACCCGACAACTGCGAGCGTTGCGCACGGTGGTGGAGCCGGGAGATGCGTTGTACATCCCGGTCTACTGGTGGCACGCGGTGCAATCGATGGACGATGAATTCGGTGCCACCGTCGCGGCGACCTTCCCGACGCCCCTGCACGTCAGCGGCGACATCAGTTCGCCTATCGCCAGGCGGGTGTTGCGCACCTATCTGTTTTCCCGTTATGCGCCGGTGGTGTTGGGTGCGGTGGCCTATTCCCTGGGTTATCGGCTGCTGAGCAAGTTGATCGATGTCGCCATGCCTCGCGATGTGCGCCCATGAGCTTGGGCAGTGGCCGCCGGGGTTTTGATCTTGGCCGAGGTTTCTATTTCCTCTGGTGCGGGGAGTCGCTGGCGGTGGTCGGCACCGCGTTGATGGAGTTCGCCCTGGGCGTCTGGGTGTACACCCATACCGGTTCGGCGGTGGCCTTCGCCAATGTCGTGCTGGCGGCGACCTTGCCGGCGGTGCTGTTTCTGCCACTGGCGGGCGGGCTGGCCGACCGGATCAGCCACCGGGTGATCATTGTCTGTTGCGATGTGAGCCTGGCGATACTGCTTCTGGGGGTGATGGCGCTGCTCTGGTTCGAACGCCTGGAACCGCTGCACCTGTACATTTTCAATTGCCTGGCGTCCATTGTCGGGGCCTTTCGCAAACCGGCCTATCAGGCCGCCGTGAGTACCATTGTCGCCCCCGACAAATTCACCCGGGCCTCGGGGTTGATCAGCATCAGCAAGAACGCTTCGGCCCTGGTGGCGCCGCTGCTGGCCGGGGCGATCATGGCCAGTGCCGGGCTGGTGACGATCCTGGCGGTGGACCTGATTACCTTCTGCTCGGGCACCTTGCTGGTGATCAAGGCGTTCTCCCATGTGCGCGGTGCGTCGGACCGTCATGAGCGTACTAGCAAAGGCTCGGTGTTCGGGGGCGCGGTGAGCAACGTTGCGGCGGCACTGAAGTTTTTCATGGCCGAACGGCTGATGGCCGGGCTGCTGGTCTACACCATGATGCGTACCGCATTGTTGTCGCTGGCCACCTTGATGATGACGCCGTTGTTGCTGTCGACCCTGGGTAGTCAGACGCTGGGGATGGCCTACACCTGGGCGGCCCTGGGTGGCCTGGCCGGTGCGGGGCTGTTGATTTCCATGGGCAATCCGCGGCGCTTGATGGCGCTGGTGGCGGTGGCCGATCTGTTGCTGGCGGCCTGTGTCGTTGCCCTGGGGATGGTGTCGCAGGCCGTTGCGTACTGCGCGCTGGCCTTTGTCGCGATCACCATGGCGAGTATCGCCGATGCCAGCGTGAACTCGCTCTGGATGCGCAGGATCCCCGCCGGCAGCCGTGCCAGTGTCTTTGCGCTGATCAGCATGTTGACCATTGCCACCACCAGCCTGGCGGTGATCGTCGGTGGCTTCCTGGTGGATCACTGGTTCCAGCCGGCGCTGATGCCGGGTGGCCTCTATGCCGAGTCGATCGGGCGCTGGCTGGGCGTAGGGCCGGGGCGTGGCGTCGGATTGCTGTTCGTCGTGGCCGGCGGACTGTTTGCGCTCCTGCCCTTGAGCGTTTTGCTCTATGGGCCGATGCGCCGATTGGACGAGACGCCCACGCAGGCGGCCGTCGTACGGCTGGCCGACAACCCGCAGGTCGAGCCGCTGTAATGCCCGGCGTGGCCTGCTGTACCGGATTCCCGTGACAGACAGGTCGGGCCCGGTGGGTCAACCTTTGCAGGCTCTTCTGCTGTGCCCGTATCACGCGGGCAGGGCTGCCTTCGCAGCGTCATCGGAATCGACAACCCTCAATAAAAGGAGCAACTATGCGCCCGTCGTTTTATGAACCCAGCCGTTTTCCGGCACTCAAGAACCTGGCTGACAACTGGGAAGTGATCCGCGAGGAATTTCTTGCCCTTGATGCGCCGACCCTGACTATCAACCGTGTGGGCAAGTCGATTACCGAGATCGTCGACGAAGTGACCGCGCATATGGAGGCCGGCGGCGAGTATGGCTGGCTCTGGGGATGGGGTGACGACATGGACGTCATGCCGGAGTGGACCCAGTATGGCCTGGTCGCCTACGACACACCGATCCCCTACGCCCAGGCCGCCATGCCCGGCACCATCGAACTGTTGAAGAAAATCCCCGGCATCAAGCTTTGTGCCTTGCTGCGCATGGAGCCCAATGTGTTCCTCGGTACCCACTCCCACACCGGTACCTGGGAAGAAGGCTTGCTGCACATGCAACTGACCATCGACGCGCCCACCACCCAGAACTATGCCTACCTCAACGTCAACGGCAGCTTCAACCAGAGCACCAACGGTAACCTGGTGATCTTCGACGGCTCCCTCGACCACTTCGCCGTCAACGCTTCACGGGCTCACCGGACTGTGCTGTATCTTGAGTTTCATCGTGAGAAGCACATGGTGGCTTGAGGTGGATCTGTGGCCGGGGGGAGGGTGGCGACCGGGAGATTGAGGTCGCCGCGATTCCATTGTGGGAGCGAGCTTGCTCGCGATGGCGGTGGGTCAGTCACTGGGATGGCGACTGACACGGCCCCGTCGCGGGCAAGCCCGCTCCCACAAGTACGAATGGGGACACCGGATTTATTAATGCTGGAAAAACTCGTGTGGGAGCGAGCCTGCTCGCGATAGCGGTGGGTCAGTCATGGTGATGGTGACTGGCCTGGCTTCATCGCGAGCAGGCTCGCTCCCACGGGATCTGTGGCGAACGCCAAGTCTGTGGCCCACCGAGAACCAATGTGGGAGCAAGTTCGCTCCCACAGGTTTTGCTTTGCCCCAGGTGTGCAGAGGTCAAACAGCCGTCGCTTCGAGGGTCGATTCCAGGAAGTGGAAAGCGGTGTGCTTCGAGCGCTGGGTGGACTCGAAGAACGCCAGATGACTGCCGTTGCGTTCCACATGCAGCAGGGCGTCGCTGATGGCCTCGGCAATGAGCCGGGAACCGCCGATGTGAGTGGTTTCATCGGCGTCGCCGGCGACCACCAGGGTGGGCACGGTGATCTGTTCCAGGCGCGACTTCAACTCGGTCTTGTTCAGCGCATCGTTGAGTCGTGCATAGCGATAGAACAGCTCCTCATTGACGTAAGGATAGAGCGCCGCATGGGCGATGGAGTCCGGAATGGTCGCCAGTGTCGCCTGGTCCAGGAACAACGCCTGCAAGTCGCTGGCTTCGTTACGGTCCACGGCGGCCGATTCCATCAGCCATTCGAAGTTCTGCTGGTGGGCGGTGCGCAGGCTGTCGTCGCCCAGGTTGTAATCGCCATGCCAAAGGCTCAGGGAGTTGACCCGATCCGGATAGGTGGCGGCAGCGCTCAGCGCAATCACCGCCCCGCCGCAGATGCCCATCAGGTGTGCGCTCTGCAATCCGTAGTGATTCATCACGTTGATCAGGTCGCCGACCTGGGCGTCGGTATCCACCGACAACTGGTCGAACGAGGTGCAGGAACCGAATAGCCCACGGGTTTCCCAGGTGACCACGAAGAACCGCTCGCTCAGTGCGTTGAACCACTCGCGGCACAAGTCGAATGGCATGCCACAGGGCAGGGCCAGGACGATGGCCGGGCGCTGGCGCTCGGTACTGGCGTGGACCGATAGCGCCACGTTGTCGCGGGTGATCAGGTGCAGTGTCTCGACCTCGGGCACTGCACCGCTGAAATCGAAGTGTCTGACCAGGCGCCCGAACTCCTTGGCACTGTCGACGTCGTCGAAGTGGTCGTAGGAGAAATCGAGCGCCTGGCAGATTTTCTTGCTGATAAACATTTCGAAGGACGACAGTTGCGTCTCGCCGTCGTGCAAGTACTGCACGGCTTTGACGCCGATCCGTGCGAAGGCGGTGCTGACCGCCCGTTCGGTGGCTCTGACGCTAGGGGAGGCCTGGTCGGGTGACAGGTCACTCCCCTGGGCGAGAAAGCTCAGGCAGATAGGATCGGGCAGATGGATGGCAAGGTGCCTAAGCATCCTCACGGTCTCACACAGGCGCGTGGCTGCGTCGGTGGAAATAGTCATGGATTGGGGGACTCCTGTCAGGCACGTTGCGCATGCCAACTGTCATATGGCACTGAAAAAATCAGACCGCTTCGAATTTCTTGCCTCGGGTGGTATGGGTGACAAGGCGGTTGTATTCCGGGGTCTTGTCCCCGATCACTTGGACCGCACCGTATTTTTCCAGGCTGATACGACCGCCGTATTCCTCGATGTGGTCGGAGTCCGGATAAATCTTCACGAACGACGGCACATAGCGCGAAGCGAAGCCCATGCGCATGTCCTGGGACTCACCGCTGTGGGGATAGGAGGCGTGCATCAGGGTCGACCAGAAAATGATGAACTGACCGGCCTTCATCTGCATGGGCACGGCGGCGGCTTCGTCAGGTTTCCAGTTCTCGTCGATCTGCAGCTGGCGATAGTCGTAGCCGAAGAAACCGCGTCGCACACCATCCTTGACCACCGAGTTGTTGGTCTCGGGCTCGTAGCTCATGCGCTTGGTTTCGTCGTAGTTCATGCTGTTCTGGGTGCCGGGAATGAATTGCAGGCAACCGTTGGCAATGTTGGCGTCGGTGAAGGCGGTCCAGACGGTGATGGTGCCACCGAAGTCTTCATTTTCCGGCCAGAGAATCTGCGGTTTGCCCGAGGCATTGGCAAAGGTGTCGGCCTGGTGCCAGTCGGTGCCTTCGTCGCCCGGGTATTTAGGGAAAAACTCGGTGCGCCAGCACAATACATCCGGGCCGAGAATGCTCTCGACGCGGTCGCAGATCTGCGGGCGACAGATGTGACTGGCGAGGAATTCGTCGTCCAGGTGGCGATCATAGTTGGCGATGTTGGTGGCGCCGGAAATCGCATCCAGATCCTGGTACGCCGCAGCGCTGCGGTCGAGCAGGCGCAGACGGGTGCGCTTCCAGGTCTCTTTCATTTCTTCTGGCGAATAGGCGTCGAATGGTCCGATGAAACCGTTCTTTTCGAAGGACGCACGTTCTTCCGGGGTCAAGGCGAATTTTTTGCTCATGGGCTTTTTCCTTTTCGGTCAATGGGCTTGAACAAGGGAACGCTGGATGCAGCCGGCCAACACTTTGGCGGTCGCGCCATCTGCCAGCACGCCTGGGTCGAGGTTGACCCGGTAATGGGCCTTGAGTGTGCTCAACGAGCGGATCAGGGCCAGGGAGGTGCCGCCGAAATCGAAGAAATCATCGTTCAGGCCGATGTTCTTCAGGCCGATATCGTCCGACCAGACCTTGAGCACGAACTGCTCCTGTTCGGTGAGGCCCGGTTCGCTGGCGTGCTCCACGCTCGAAGGCACCGATTCAGGCGAGGGCAGGCGAGCCTTGTCGATCTTGCCGTGGTCCGTGACCGGCAATTGCGCCAGCGCAATGTAGGCCGAAGGACGCATGTAGTCCGGCAGATTGGCGGCCACCAGCGCGGCCACTTCGCTGCGGGTCTGTTCGGTCCAGGCCTCGACGCCCTGGGACGGCACCACGTAGGTGACCAGGCGCCAGTCGCCCTCGCCGTAATCGTGGCCGACGACATGGGCCGCGGCGATGGCCGGGCTGGTTTGCAGGCAAGCCTCGACTTCTCCCGGCTCGATCCGGAAACCGCGGATCTTCAATTGTTCGTCGCAACGTCCGGCGTAGCGGTACTCGCCGTCATCCCCCAGGACCAGCAGGTCTCCGGTGCGATAGGCTCGGCTCGAGGTGCCCGGCAACTGGACGAAACGCTCTGCGTTCAGGGTGGGACGACTCAGGTAACCCAGCGCTACACCGGCGCCCTCGATGTACAGCTCACCGGGGTTGCCCTGGGGCACCGGTTGCTGATCGGCGTCGAGCAGATGCAGACGCCAGCCATCCAGTGGCGCGCCGATGGAAACCATGGCGGCACTTTCCAGGTCCTGGCCGAGCACACGCTTGAAGGTGGTGTGGACGGTGGCTTCGGTAATGCCGTACATGTTGATCAAGGCCGGCTTCTGGTCGCCATGACGCTCGACCCACGGGCGCAGCACGGTGGCCGGCAGCGCCTCGCCACCGAACACCACATAGCGCAGCGCCAGAGGGGCAGGGGCGGAGCGGTCGGCTTCATCGAGGCCACGGAACGCCGAGGGCGTCTGGCTCAGGACTGTCACGCCCTGGTCAGCCAGCCATTGGCGCATCTCACTTGGCGAGCGCGACACATCGTAAGGCACGACGGCAACGTGGCCGCCGTGGGCGAGGGCGCCCCAGATTTCCCAGACCGAAAAATCGAAGCCGATGGAGTGGAACATCGACCAGACGTCGTTCTCGTTGAAGGCGAACGAACGCTGGGTGCTTTCCAGCAGGCGGCTGACATTGCCGTGCGCGACCAATACACCCTTGGGCTCACCGGTGGAACCGGAGGTGTAGATGACATAGGCCGCGGCCTCGTCGGGGTTGCGGCGGTCGGCGTCGGCCGACAGCTCCAGTGTCGGGCCGGCCAGCAGTTCGGCCAGGGGCAGGACACGCACGGACGTGCTTTGTGGCAGGTCGGCCAGTTCGCCGATCATCAGGCTCAGGCCGCTGTCGCGAACGATGTGTTCGACACGCTTGCCAGGGTACTGCGGGTCGACCGGGACATAAGCGCCACCGGCCTTGAGGATGCCCAGCAAGCTGATGACCAGGTCGACGCCGCGTGGCAGGCACATCCCCACCAGCATCCCGTCCTGGACGCCTTCCTGGCGAAGCCGGGCCGCCAGCTTCGACGACGCCGCGTCGAGTTGGGCGTAGCTCAATGAGCGCGAGGCGTCGGACACCGCGGTTCGCTCGGGGAATTCGCGGGCCCGGGCGATGAATAACTCATGCAGCAATGCACCAGGCGTGAGGGGGGCTGGCGCGGATTTGACCGATCCGCCAGTGTTCTTAATCGGCATGACTAACGCTCCTGTTAAATGCCACGTACAGCGTGTTTGCGTGGTACGCAAACCGCTGCACTCGATACGTCACTGCGGCCCACGGGATCGTTGGAGGTACCTGTGCGAATCGCAGCTGGCGCATTTCAGCACCGACTTCGTGCCTGCGTCTGTCGGGGGAAATGGGGACAAACGATCCTGATGCGGATCGACCGTGTCGGTGCAGCGGCAGGTGCCGGGCTCTGTCCCGGTTTGCGGTGCCAGACACCATCGCGGATCAGTGTTTTTATCCTTGCCCGATGGTGGGGCGCATTGATTCGGCCCTGCGACGTGGATCCGAGGATCTGTGGTTCAGGAGTTATGCATGAGTCTTCAAACTGACGCTTCACCCGTCATGCCCGCTGACGGGGTGGCGGATTCACTCGTCTGGCCCGGTCACGGCGCCGGCGAATCGGTAAGGCTGTCGTCACTCGCCGACGGTTTGAGTTTGCCCGTGGTGATCGAACCCATCGAGCCGGGGCTGGACCCTTCGCTGTGGGCCAGCACCCATCGCGAGGCGATCGAAGCGTTGCTGTGTCGCCACGGCGCGGTGCTGTTTCGCGGTTTTGATCTCGCCTCGGTGCCGGACTTCGAGGCGTTCGCCGAAGCCCTGTCGCCCGGGCTGCATGGTAGTTACGGCGACCTGCCGAAGAAGGAGGGCGGACGCAACGTCTACCGATCCACGCCATACCCCGAGCGCGAGATGATCCTGTATCACAACGAGAGTTCGCACCTGGAAAGCTGGCCGCGCAAGCAATGGTTCTACTGCGAGCAGCCGTCACGGGTCGGCGGCGCGACTCCCCTGGCGGACATCCGTCAGGTGCTGCGATGCCTGCCGGCGGAGGTGGTGACGCGCTTCGAACAGAAAGGCTTGATGTACAGCCGCACCTTTACTGTCGGCGTCGAGCCGAGCTGGGAATCGTTCTTTGGTACCACTGACCGCGCGGCTGTCGAGCAGCGTTGCCGGGAACAGGGCACCGATTTCGAATGGCTCGACGACGAAACGCTGCAAGTGCGCACGCTCTGCCCGGCGGTCATCGAGCATCCGGTGACGGGCGAGCGTGCTTTCTTCAACCAGGTCCAGCTGCATCACCCATTTTGTCTGGGCGAGGAAATGCGTGAAGACCTGCTCGATATATTCGGTGCCGATCGTCTGCCGCGCATGGTCAGTTATGGCGACGGAACACCGATAGAAGACAACGTCATGGCGTTGCTCGGCGAGGCCTATGAGGCCTGTGCCGTCAGGTTCGCCTGGCGCAAGGGCGATGTAGTGATGCTCGACAACATGTTGGCCGCCCATGCTCGCGATCCTTACGAGGAGCCGCGCCTGATTGTCGTGGCCATGGGCGAGATGACCGCCCGCGGCGACGTATGGCAGCCAGCGTGAGCCCTTTCGCGACTCCATTCGAGGACAGCAACCCATGAAAGAGAAAAAAGCGAAGAAGCCGAAGCCGGGCTCGGTCATGCGCCTGTTGTGGCGCAACCATCCCTGGCTGACACTCTTTACCTTGATCTGCGGTGTCATCAGTGGGGTAGCGTCTATCGCGGTGGTGAGCGTGATCAACGAGGCGATCCACAATGATGGCTCTCGCCTGCACGCGCTGTACTGGTTCATCGGGCTCAGTGCCACGGCGCTGATCTTGCGCAACGGTGCAGCCTTGTTCCCGGCTTACGCCAGCATGCGGATCATGACGCGGTTGCGCATCGCGCTGTGTCGCAAGATCCTCGCCACGCCGCTGGAAGAGGTTGACCGGCGCGGCCCGCCCAATGTGCTGACCATGTTGACCAACGACATTCCGCAACTGAACACCACGTTGATCATCATCCCCACAGTCCTGGTCGAGATGACTGTCTTTCTGTTTGGTATCGCCTACCTGGCTTACCTGTCGTGGGTTGTCCTGGCCTTGACTGTCTCACTGATGATCCTGGGGGTCGGGCTTTATCTGTTTTTCTTCACCAGCGGCGTCAGATACACCGGTCGTGTACGGGACGAGTTCACTGCATTCAACGAATACACCCACGCCCTGGTGTTTGGTCTCAAGGAACTGAAGCTCAATGGCGTTCGGCGGCGTTGGTTCGGTCGCTCTGCCATCGAGGCATCGTCTATACGGGTCGCGCGCTACAACTTTGTCGAGCGTCTGTGGTACACCGCCGCCGACAACGTCGGCCAGTTCACCTTGTCCTTGCTGATCGGTTGCCTGTTGTTCGCCGCGCCACTGGTCGGTGCGGTCGAGCCGAAAGTCATGACGGCCAGTGTGTTGGCCGTGCTGTACATCATGGGGCCGCTGTCGTTGCTGGTGGGAGCGATGCCGCTACTGGCGGCGGGGCGGGTCGCCTGTGCTCGTCTTTCGGAATTCGGTTTCTCGATCAACGATCCGCACCCAGACCCCGTCGAGACCCCAGCCCCCAAAGTGCATCTGCTGGAGCATAAAAAGTCCTGGGACAGCATCGAGTTGAAGGATGTGCAGATGCACTATCAGGACCTGCACGCAGATGCCGGTTTCTCTCTGGGACCTATCGACCTGAGCGTGCAATCCGGGGAGTTGGTCTACATCGTCGGTGGCAACGGTTGTGGCAAAAGCACCCTGGCCAAGGTGATCTGCGGGCTTTACATCCCCCAAAGCGGTGAGGTGCTGCTCGATGGCTCACCCATCACCGATGAAAGTCGCAGTGACTATCGAGACTTGTTCTCCGCAGTGTTCTCCGATTTTCATCTGTTCAATCGCCTCATCGGTCCCGATGAGGAGGACGGCAGCCCCGCATTGGCCCGTAAGTATCTGGAAACCCTGGGGCTGACCGACAAAATCAAGATCGAGGGGCTGGGTTATTCAACCACCAAGGCTTTGTCGTATGGCCAGCAGAAGCGCCTGGCGCTGGTGTGTGCCTACATGGAAGACCGACCGGTCTACGTGCTGGACGAATGGGCGGCAGACCAGGATCCGCCGTTCAAGAAATTCTTCTATGAGGAATTGCTGCCCGATCTCAAGCGTCGTGGCAAGACGGTGCTGATCATTACCCATGACGATCAGTACTTCCAACTGGCCGATCGCATCATCAAGTTGGTCGATGGGCAGATCGTTTCCGATACCAGCTGCGCTATCCGCGATAAGCGCGCCTGAATGTCGATTTCGGCGACGTTGTCCGGCATGCGAGGTCGTGACAATACCTCTGCACAACCGTGAAGGATACCTGGCTTCAAACCCCACCTGGCAGGCGCGTATGGGTTGTCGGGGGGGCAAGGCCATGCAAGGTCGACCCGCTTGTTCAACCGACACCATGCCGCGCTGGCTGGCTGCGCGGATCTGCTTCAACTCCAGGCGTGCCTGTTGCGTTTTCCCCAGGCAGCACTGACAAATCTCTGAGAAGGAACGTATGAAATTTTTCTTTGCGCGTGCTGTGGATGACGTTGTTGCAACGAGCCTTTCGGCCAACCGGTGTCACGAACAACCTCTGAGCGGGATTGCTCAGAGCGGTCCGTTGTCGGTGGACGGACGAGTGTCGGAGGCGCGGGTATGAATCAGTCCCTGCAGTTTTCGCAAACCTACCCCCTGACGGCCGCCCAGCGGGACATCTGGCTGGATCAGATGAGCAAGGGCGATTCACCTTTGTACAACATAGGAGGATATCTGCACATCGAGGGCGTTGTTGACCCCGAGCGCTTCCAACGGGCGTTCGACTTGTTAGTGCAGAAACACGACGCCCTGCGCACGGTATTGCTCTCAGGCACCGAGGCCGGTGGCGTCCCCATGCAGATGCTGGTCGACACTCTGGCGGTGCAGGTTCCGGTGCATGATTTTTCTGATCGATCCGATCCAGAAGCAGCGGCACAGGCCTGGATACAGCAACGTATGGGGGTTGCGTTTCCATTGGACGGTGACCACCTGTTTCGCTTCGACCTGCTCAAACTCAACGACTCGTCGTTCTATTTCGCCGTCCAGGTCCATCACATCGTCCTGGATGGCTGGAGCATCGGTTTGATGTTCAAGGACCTCGGTGAGCTTTACAGCGCCCTGGAAAGTAACCAGTTGCCGGATTTGTCGGCGCCGTCCTACGTGGAGTTCATCCAGGACGATGCCCGCTATCGCCAATCCCCTCGCTTTGTTCGTGAACAACAATACTGGCTGGAAAAATACCAGGATGTTCCATCGCCATTATTCGTCGCGCGTGATCGCGATCATTACCCCAAAGGCATGGCGCCCAGCCGCCATGCCCTATGGCGCTATCCTCAAACGCTGAACGAACGGATCGACGTCCTGGCGCAATTGCATCAGTCGTCACGCTCTGCTGTGCTGCTTGCCGCGCTGTATGTCTATTTTTCCCGCACCACCCAGCGCGAAGAGCTGGTGATCGGCCTGCCGGTCCTGAACCGCTCCAACGCGACCTTCAAGAAGACCATGGGGTTGTTCACTCAGGTGAGCGCCGTGCGGTTGCGGTTCAGCGCCGACTTGTCATTCGGTGAGCTGGTCCACGAAGTGGCGCGCACCCTCAAACAGGACTATCGCCACCAGCGCTTCCCCCTGAGCGATATGAACCGTTCGCTGGAGCTGTTGCAGGGCAATCGCGCGCAGTTGTTCGATATATCGTTCTCCTATGAATTGGACGATCACCAGTTCATGTTCGGGCAGGCCCCGGCCCGTTCGGTGAAATGCTCGAACGGCCATGAACAGATGCCGTTGGCCATCCACGTGCGGAGCAACCCGCACGACGATAACGCCTGGCTGCACTGGATCTACAACGCAGCCTTTTTCCAGGACGGTGAAATCGAGGCGATGGCCGAGCGCTTCATGCAGGTGTTGGAGCAAGGCTTGGGCAATGACGCATTGCCGATCCGCGAGTTTGTGCTGCCGACGCCGGCCGAAGCCCGTCAGCTTCAGGCCTGGAACGCCAACGATGGGCAGCACTATGAGCATGACCGCACGATCCACGGCCTGTTCGAAGTGCAAGCGGCCGCGCAACCCGATGCGCTGGCGGTGGTATACGAAGACCGGGCATTGACCTACGGTGAGCTCAATGCCCGGGCGAACCAGGTTGCTCATCGCCTGCTGGCGTTGGGTGTTCGCCCGGATGACCGGGTGGCGATCTGTGTCGAGCGTGGCCTGGACATGATCGTCGGCCTGCTGGGTATCCTGAAGTCCGGCGCCGGTTACGTGCCGCTGGACCCGGCCTATCCCCCAGAGCGCCTGGCCTTCATGCTCGAGGACAGCTCCCCGGTGGCGTTGCTCACTCAGTCGGCGCTGGAGGTGCAACTGCCGGCGCTGTCTGCCCCGGTGTTATGGCTCGATCAGCCTGACAGCGCAGGCATCGCCCCACAGCCGGCGCACAACCCTGACGTCGCGACGCTGGCGTCGCATCACTTGGCTTATGTGATCTACACCTCCGGTTCCACCGGGTTGCCCAAGGGCGTGATGGTCGAACACCGCAACGTCGCACGGCTGTTCTCGGCGACCCAGCCGTGGTTCGAGTTCGGTCCGCAGGATGTGTGGGCGCTGTTCCATTCCTTCGCGTTCGACTTCTCGGTCTGGGAGATCTGGGGGGCGTTGATCCATGGTGGCCGCCTGTTGGTGGTACCGCAGTTGGTCAGCCGTTCCCCGCAAGACTGCTACGCGCTGCTGTGCGAGGCCGGGGTTACGGTGTTGAACCAGACGCCGAGTGCCTTCCGGCAGTTGATCGCGGCCCAGGGCGAAAGCGATCTGCGTCACAGCCTGCGCCAGGTGATCTTTGGTGGCGAAGCGCTGGAAACCGGCATTCTCAAGCCGTGGTATGCCCGTGTAGCCAACGCCGGGACACAGTTGGTGAACATGTACGGCATCACCGAGACGACGGTGCACGTAACCTATCGTCCGCTTGAAGCGGCGGACGCGCAGTTGATCGGGGTCAGTCCGATCGGCAAGCGAATTCCTGATTTGCGCCTGTACCTGCTCGACCCGTACGGCCAACCGGTGCCGGTGGGCGTGGAAGGTGAGTTGTATGTCGCTGGCGCGGGGGTGGCGCGGGGCTACCTGAACAGGCCAGAACTCAATGACACCCGCTTCCTCGCCGATCCGTTCGACAGCGCCGCCGGGGCGCGCATGTATCGCACCGGTGATCTGGGCCGCTGGTTGCGCAGCGGTGAGCTGCAATACCTGGGGCGTAACGACGAGCAGGTGAAAATTCGCGGCTTCCGTATCGAGCTTGGCGAGATCGAGGCGAAGCTGACGGCGTGCGAAGGTGTACGTGAAGTGGTGGTCGTCGCCCGTGAAGACGTGCCGGGCGATCAACGTCTGGTGGCCTATCTGATCGCCAATGAAGGCGTACGGCTGTCCGTGGTCGAACTGCGTTCAACCCTGCTGGGTTCGTTGGCGGATTACATGGTGCCCAGTGCCTTCGTGGTCCTTGAACGGTTCCCGCTGACCACCAATGGCAAGCTTGATCGCAAGGCACTGCCAGCGCCCGATGCAGAGGCTTATGCCCATCGCGTGTTCGAAGCGCCGGTAGGTGACGTGGAAATCACCCTGGCCGGGCTCTGGACTGAACTGCTCGGTGTCGAGCGGGTGGGGCGCCATGACCGGTTCTTCGAACTGGGCGGTCATTCGCTGCTGGCAGTCAAACTGATCGAACGCATGCGCCAGGTCAATCTGGACACCGATGTGCGGGTGCTGTTCGGCCAGCCAACCCTGGCGACACTGGCGGCCGTCACGGGGACCAGCGGCGTCAACGTCGTACCGGACAACGCCATTGCCCACGATGCCGAGCGCATCACGCCGGACATGCTGCCACTGGCAACGCTGACCCAGGACGAGATCGACCGTATTGTCGCGGCGGTGCCGGGCGGGGTGAGCAACGTACAGGACATCTACGCGCTGGTGCCATTGCAGGAAGGCATCCTGTATCACCACCTGGCGACGACCCAGGGCGATCCCTATCTGCTGCAAGCACTGTTGCGCGTGGGCAGTCGCGCACAGTTGGATGCGTTCGTGCAAGCCTTGCAGGCGGTGATCGAGCGGCATGACATCCTGCGTACGTCAGTGATGTGGGAAGAACTGGGCGAGCCGGTCCAAGTGGTCTGGCGCCAGGCCCGGCTGAGGGTGGAAGAACTTGCCCTGGATGCGGCCGCAGGCGACATTGCCGAGCAGTTGCAGGCCCGCTTCGATCCTCGCCATACCCGCTTCGACCTGCGTCAGGCACCGATGATGCGCATCCACGTGGCAGAGGACCTCGCCAACGGCAGTTGGGTCGCGGTATTGCTGTTCCATCACTTGATCGATGACGCCACTTCCCTGGGCATGCTGGGCAAGGAAATCGAGGCACACCTGGAAAACCGTTCGGGTGAACTGCCCAGGTCCGTGCCTTATCGCAACTATGTGGCGCAGGTCCGCTTGGGCAGCGACCCTGGCCAACATGAAGCGTTCTTCAGCGAAATGCTCGGGGACGTGGACGAGCCGACGCTGCCGTTCGGCTTGCAGGATGTGCAGGGTGACGGCACCGGTATCGAAGAGGCTTCGCTACCGCTGGCTGCCGACTTGACCCAGCGCCTGCGCGCCCAGGCACGGCGTCTCGGGGTCAGCACGGCGAGCCTGCATCATTTGGCCTGGGGCCAAGTGGTGGGGCGTTTGTCCGGTCGTCAGGATGTGGTGTTCGGTACGGTGTTGATGGGCCGCTTGCACAGCGGCCAGGACGAAGGACACGCCCTGGGCATGTTCGTCAACACGCTGCCGTTGCGCGTCGAGGCTGGGAGCCAGGGCGTACTGGCTGCTCTCAAGACCACCCACGAGCGCCTGGCGGCACTGCTGGGTCATGAACATGCGCCGTTATCCCTGGCGCAGCGCTGCAGCGGGGTCGCCGCGCCGACGCCCCTGTTCAGCGCCTTGCTGAACTACCGGCAAACCGCAGTGGCCGCGCAGGCACCCAAGGACGCCGGCCTGGCGCGAACCTGGGCCGGTGTCGAGATCCTGGGCGGCGAGGAGCGGACCAACTACCCGCTGTCGCTGTCGATAGACGACCTGGGCGAGTCGTTCGGGCTGACGGTGCAAGCCGTGGCCGGCATTGGCGCGCAGCGCGTCTGCGGCTATATGAATACGGTGCTCGAAGCATTGGCCGATGCGCTCGATCAGGCGGTCGACACACCGCTGCATGGCCTGGATATTGTCCCCGCCAATGAGCGTCGGCAATTGATCGAGGACTTCAATGCCTTCGATACGGCCTATCCGGCGGGAATGCTGATTCATCAGTTGTTCGAAGCCCAGGCCCAGGCCCGGCCGGAAGCTGTCGCGCTGACGTATCAGGACTTGCGCCTGAGCTACGGTGAGCTGAATCGGCTGGCGAACCAGATTGCCCATCGCCTGATCGAGCTGGGGATCGGTGCCGATGATCGCGTGGCAATCTGTGTGGACCGCAGCCTGGAAATGGTCGCGGGGCTGCTGGGGATTCTCAAGGCGGGTGCCGGTTATGTACCGCTGGACCCGGCCTATCCGAGCGAGCGCCTGGCCTACATGCTGGACGACAGCGCGCCCAAGGTGCTGCTGACCCAGCGCGATTTGCAGGCACGTTTCCCGCAACCGAGCATGCCGGTGTTGTTGCTCGACGCCGAGGAGCGCGATGCCGCCGGTATCAGCGCCCAGCCGCAAACCCCTCCGCACGTGAGCGGCCTGAGCCCCGACAGCCTGGCGTATGTCATCTATACCTCCGGTTCTACTGGCCAGCCCAAGGGCGTGGCCATGCCGCACCGGGCCCTGGTCAATCTGATGCAGTGGCAAATCGCACAGGCCCAGCAGCAGGGCCGCGCAGCTGCACGCACCTTGCAGTTCGCGGCCCTGGGCTTTGACGTTGCCTTCCAGGAGATCTTCAGCACCCTGTGCGCCGGTGGCGAATTGTCGTTGATCCATGCCGATATCCGGTTGAATTTCCATCGTCTGTTCCAGCATATCCGCGAGCAGCGCATCGAACGGCTCTACCTGCCGTGTGTCGCCCTGCAGGCATTGGCCGAGGCGGTGCTGGGCGATGGCGAGAGCGGTCCGTTGGCCTGCCCGCTGCGGGACGTCATCACCGCGGGCGAGCAACTGCGCATCACGCCACAGATCCGTGGCTTTTTCGCCCGCCTGGACGGCTGCCGCCTGCACAACCACTACGGCCCGACCGAATCCCACGTCGCCACCGCGCTGACCTTGCCGGACGATGTCGCCGCCTGGCCAACGCTGCCGGCCATCGGCTACCCGGTGGCCAACACGCGCATCTATCTGCTGGATGAACACCTGCGTCCGGTTCCAGCCGGCGTAGCTGGCGAGCTCCACATAGGCGGCGTGTGCGTTGCCCGTGGCTACCTGAACCGCGACGACCTCAGTGCCGAACGTTTCATTCGCGATCCCTTCGCGTTGGATGGCCAGGCACGTCTGTACAAGACCGGTGACCTGGGGCGCTACCAGCCCGACGGCTGCATTGAATACCTGGGACGTAATGACGACCAGATCAAGATCCGCGGCTTCCGCGTCGAGCTGGGGGAAGTCGAGGCCAGGCTTTGTCAGCAGGCCGGGATCAAAGAGGCGGCGGTCATCGCCCGCGAAGACAGCCCTGGCGACAAACGCCTGGTGGCGTACTTCACGCCTGCGATCGCGGACCTGTGGCCCGATGCCGATGCGCTGCGCGCGCACCTGCAGGCGCTCTTGCCGGACTACATGGTCCCGGCGGCCTATGTGCGCCTGGAAAAACTGCCCCTGTCACCCAATGGCAAGCTGGACCGACGGGCGCTGCCAGCGCCCGAGGCGCACGCCTTTGCCAGCCGTGCCTATGAAGCACCAATGGGCGAGGTGGAAACCGTGCTGGCCCGGCTGTGGACCGAAGTCCTGGGCGTGGAGCGGGTGGGGCGCCATGACCATTTCTTCGAGCTGGGCGGGCATTCGCTGCTGGCCGTGAAACTGATCGAACGCATGCGCCAGGCCGGCCTGAGTGCCGATGTGCGTGTGTTGTTCGGTCAACCGACCCTGGCCGCCCTGGCCGCGGCGGTGGGCGGTCGCGCTGACATCGTGGTGCCGGCCAATGCCATCAGCGCAGGTTGCCAGCGGATCACGCCGGCCATGCTGCCGCTGGTGTCGCTGGATCAGCCAACCATCGACCGGATTGTCGCCACGGTGCCCGGCGGGGTCGCTAATGTGCAGGACATCTACCCGCTGGCCCCGCTGCAAGAGGGGATTCTCTACCACCATATTGCCGCGCAAGCGGGCGACCCGTACCTGTTGCAAGCCGTGTTTGCCCTGGACAGCCGTGCCCAGCTCGATGGGTTCGTCCAGGCCTTGCAGGCGGTCATCGACCGGCACGACATCCTCCGGACCGCCGTGCTCTGGGAAGGCTTCGACCAGCCCTTGCAAGTGGTCCTGCGCCGTACCGAACTGCTACTCGAAGAACCGCTGTTGGACCCGGCACAAGGCGATATCGCCACGCAACTACAAGCGCTTTTCGACCCTCGGCACTGTCGCCTGGACCTGGGCAAGGCGCCACTGATGCGCCTGGCGTGCGCCTGGGACCGCGTCCAGCAGCGCTGGGTCGCGATCCTGCTGTTCCACCACATCGCCCTGGACCATACGGCACTGGACGTGATGCAGGAGGAAATGCTGGCGTGCCTCAACGGTGAGGCCGAGCGCCTGGACGCTGCCATGCCGTACCGCAATTATGTGGCGCAGACCCTGCTGGGCGTCAGCCGCGAGCAACACGAAGGCTTCTTCCGCGACATGCTCGGCGATGTCGAGGAGCCGACGCTGCCGTTCGGGCTGCGTGAAGTACAGGGCGACGGCCGGGGTATCGAAGAGGTCAAGCTGAACCTCGATGCCACATTGAGCCTGCGCCTGCGGCGACAGGCGCGCCTGCTGGGCGTGAGCCCGGCGGCCTTGCATCACTTGGCGTGGGCCAGGGTATTGGGGCGCTTGTCCGGTCGTGAAGACGTGGTCTTCGGCACCGTGTTGTTGGGCCGCATGCAGAGCGGCGAGGGCTCGGACCGCGCGCTGGGCATGTTCATCAATACCTTGCCGCTTCGAGTGAAAGTGGGCGCCGAGGATGTACGTTCGGGCGTCAAGGCGACCCATGAGCGACTGACCGCGTTGCTCGGTCATGAACACGCCTCGCTGGCACTGGCCCAGCGCTGCAGCGGCGTGCCGGCTTCGTTGCCGCTGTTCAGCGCCTTGTTGAACTACCGCCACAGCCCGCTTCAGGATAACGACGGCATCGAACGTTGGGCGGGTGCGCAAGTGCTAGCGGTCATGGAACGGACCAATTATCCGTGCATGTTGTCGGTCGATGATCAGGGCGAAGGGTTCCTGTTGAGCGTGCAGACCGCCGGCGCGGTCGATGCCCGGCAGGTTGGCGCCTACATGGAGACAGCCCTGGCGAGCTTGGTGGAGGCGCTGGAGTTCGCGCCCCAATCGCTTGTCAATGATCTGGACATCCTGCCTGACGGCGAGCGTTCGCAGTTGTTGCGCGATTTCAACGCCACCGAGGCCGATTACCCACAGCAGCAGACCATTCATGGTTTGTTCGAGGAGCAGGTGCAGCGTACGCCGGATGCCGTGGCGGTGATCCGTGGCGAGCAACGCCTGACTTATCGTGAGTTGAACGAACGGGCTAACCGTTTGGCCCACTATCTGCGCAAGCAAGGGGTGAAGCCCGATTCGCGAGTGGCGATCTGTGTCGAGCGTGGCATCGACATGGTCGTGGGCTTGCTGGCGATTCTCAAGGCCGGTGGCGGTTATGTGCCATTGGATCCGGCGTATCCGCTGGAGCGGATTGCCTACATGCTCGAAGACAGTGCGCCAGCAGCGGTATTGGCTCAGACCGCGACTGTTGAACTGCTGGTCGGCGCTTCGATGCCAGTGATCAATCTCGACAGTGGGCTGTGGCAGGACGAGTCCGTCCGGAATCCGGTGGTTGCCGAGCTGACTTCAGCGCATCTGGCCTATGTCATCTACACCTCGGGTTCGACCGGCCTGCCTAAAGGCGTGATGATCGAACACCGCAACACAGTGAACTTCCTGACTTGGGCCCATCGTTCCTTCGATGACGCCACGTTGTCGAAAACCCTGTTCTCGACCTCGTTGAACTTCGACCTGGCGGTCTACGAGTGCTTCGCGCCGCTGACGTCTGGCGGCAGCATTGACGTGGTCACTAATGTGCTGGAACTGCAACAGGGCGAGCACGACATCACCTTGATCAACACGGTGCCGTCGGCGCTCAAGGCCTTGTTGGAGTCCGGTGGGTTGGGCGAGGGCGTCGATACGGTCAACGTCGCTGGCGAAGCACTCAAGCGCAGCCTGGTGGAAACGCTGTTCGAACAGACCCAGGTCAAGCGCCTGTGCAACCTCTACGGCCCTTCGGAAACCACGACTTACTCCAGTTGGGTGTCGATGGCCCGCGAAGAGGGTTTCGCTGCACACATCGGGAAACCGGTCGCTAACACCCAGTTCTACTTGCTGGATGAACACCAACAACCGGTGCCATTGGGCGTGCCGGGTGAAATCTATATTGGCGGCGCCGGGGTGGCTCGCGGGTATCTCAACCGCGATGACCTGACTGCCGAACGTTTCCTCAAGGACCCGTTCAGCACCACGCCAAATGCCCGGATGTACAGGACCGGTGACCTCGGTCGCTACCTGGCGGATGGCAACATCGAATACCTGGGGCGCAACGACGATCAGGTCAAGATTCGCGGTTTCCGCATCGAACTGGGGGAGATAGAAGCCAAGCTCGCCCAGGCTCCAAACATCAAGGAAACCGTGGTCCTGGCCCGGGAAGATGTGCCGGGTGACAAGCGCCTGGTGGCTTATTTCACCCAGCACTCGCCAGATCAAGCACTGGACATCGAAACCCTGCGCACGCACTTGCAAGCGCAACTCCCGGATTACATGGTCCCGATGGCCTACGTCCGACTGGACGCGCTGCCACTGACCCCCAACGGCAAGCTCGACCGCAAGGCGCTGCCGGCACCGGATCTCGATGCCGTCATATCCCGTGGCTACGAAACTCCGCAAGGCGAAACCGAAACCGTCCTGGCGCAAATCTGGCAGGACCTGCTGGGGCTGGAGCAAGTCGGTCGACACGACCACTTCTTCGAGCTGGGCGGGCATTCGCTGTTGGCGGTCAGCCTGATCGAGCGGATGCGCCAGGCCGGTTTGAGTGCTGATGTGCGCGTGCTGTTCAATCAACCGACCCTGGCCGCGCTGGCGGCAGCCGTTGGTCATGACGGCAGCGAAATCGACGTCCCGGCCAACCTGATTCCGCTCGGTTGCACCCACATCACCCCGGCAATGCTGCCGCTGGCCGCGTTGAGCCAAGACGCCATCGACCGTATCGTGGCGACCGTGCCGGGCGGGGCGGGCAATGTGCAGGACATCTATCCGCTGGCGCCGTTGCAGGAAGGCATTCTCTATCATCACCTGACCGCCGAGCAGGGCGATCCGTATGTCTTGCAGGCACAATTTGCCTTTGACAACCGCGAACGCCTCGACGCTTTCACCCAGGCCCTGCAGGGCGTGATCGATCGCCACGACATCCTGCGAACCGCCATGGCCTGGGAAGGCCTGGACGAGCCGGTGCAGGTGGTCTGGCGCACGGCATCGCTGGGTGTCGAGCAAGTGGCCCTGGGCGCTGGGGACGGCGACATCGCCAGCCGGTTGAAGGCGCGCTTCGACGCGGGGCAATATCGCCTGGACATCCGCCAGGCGCCACTGATGTGCATCCGGTTTGCCGAGGATGTACTCAACCAACGTTGGGTGGCGACCCTGCTGTTCCATCACATGGCGCTCGACCATACGGCGCTGGAGGTGGTGCGGCACGAGATGCAGGCGCACCTGCTGGGCCAGGCCGGCCAATTGGGTGAGGCGGTGCCGTATCGCAACTACGTGGCCCAGGCCTGCCTGGGTGTGAGTCGCGAAGCACACGAGGCGTTTTTCCGTGAAATGCTCGGTACCATCGACGAGCCGACGCTGCCGTTCGGCCTGCAGGATGTGCGCGGCGATGGCAGCCTTGTCGAGGAAGCCCGACAGGGGCTCGCGACGGATTTGAGTCGACGCCTGCGTACCCAGGCCCGCCGCTTGGGCGTGAGCGCGGCCGCCTTGCATCACCTGGCCTGGGCCCAGGTGCTGGGCCGGGTGTCGGGGCGCGAAGAGGTGGTGTTCGGCACGGTACTGATGGGGCGGATGCAGGGCGGCGAAGGTGCCGACCGGGCATTGGGGATGTTCATCAACACCTTGCCGATTGGCGTGCAGGTCGGTGCGCAAAGCGTGCGCGACGGCGTCCTGGCGACCCACGCACGGCTGACCGGCCTGTTGGGCCATGAGCATGCCTCGCTGGCGTTGGCCCAGCGTTGCAGTGGCGTCATGGCACCGACGCCGTTGTTCAGCGCGTTGCTCAATTACCGGCATTCGGTCGCCGCGCCCATCGCGCTGCAAACCTCGTCCGCCTGGCAAGGCATCGAGGCACTGGGGGGCGAAGAGCGCACCAATTATCCGCTGACGATGAGCGTCGATGACCTGGGTGAAGATTTCAGCCTGACGGCGTTGGTTGAATCCAGGATCGGTGCCCAACGTGTCTGTGGCTATATGCAAGTGGCGCTGGAAAACCTGGTCGATGCGCTGGAACATGCGCCACAGACGCCGTTGCACAGCCTGGCGATCTTGCCGCTGGCCGAACGCAAGCAATTGCTTGAAACCTGGAATGCGACTGGTGCGACCTATACCCATGACCCGCTGATCCATCGGCAGTTCGAAGCCCAGGCCGCGGCGCATCCGCAAGCGGTGGCGGTGGTGTATGCAGACCAGGCACTGACCTACTGCGAACTCAACGCCCGGGCGAACCAGGTCGCGCATCGCCTGTTGGCCTTGGGCGTCTGCCCGGACGACCGGGTGGCGATCTGTGTCGAGCGTAGCCTGGAAATGATCGTCGGCCTGTTGGGCGTGCTGAAAGCCGGGGCCGGTTATGTGCCCGTAGACCCGGCCTACCCGGCGGAACGTATCGGCTACCTGTTGCAGGACAGTGCACCGGTCGCGGTGTTGGCGCAGACCATCACCCGCGGTTTACTGGCCGTCGGCTCGGCGCCGGTCATCGATCTCGATAGCGGCGATTGGCAGGACGAATCCGTCTCCAACCCCGAGGTGCCGGGGCTCGAAGCCAGCCATCTGGCGTATGTGATCTACACGTCCGGTTCGACCGGTCTGCCCAAGGGCGTGATGGTCGAGCATCGCAACCTCAGCAACCTGGTGGGCTGGCATTGCCAGGCCTTCGATGTGAAGCGCGGCAGCCGCACGTCCAGTGTCGCTGGTTTCGGTTTCGATGCGGCGGCCTGGGAGATATGGCCTTCGTTGTGTGCGGGGGCGACGTTGCTGTTGCCGCCGGCCCATGCGGGCAGCGAGGACGTCGGCGCGCTGCTCGACTGGTGGCAGGCCCAGGCGCTGGACGTGTGCTTCCTGCCCACGCCCATTGCCGAATACGCATTTGGCCGCGATATGGCCCACGATCAACTGCGCACCTTGCTGATTGGCGGCGACCGCCTGCGCAAACTACCGGCCGATCTGCCTTTCGAACTGATCAACAACTACGGCCCTACGGAAGCGACGGTGGTGACCACCTCGGGGCGGATCGATGCCTCGCAGGCGGTGTTGCATATTGGCAGACCGGTGGCCAACACCCAGGTCTACTTGCTCGATGCCCACCTGCAGCCGGTTCCGGTCGGCGTGGCGGGTGAGTTGTATATCGGTGGCGCCGGCGTTGCCCGGGGCTATTTGAACCGTGCGCAGTTGACCGCCGAGCGGTTTGTGAAAGACCCGTTCAGCACCGTGCAGGACGCGCGGATGTACCGCACCGGTGACCTGGCGCGCTACTTGCCGGATGGCAATATCGACTACCTGGGGCGCAACGACAGCCAACTGAAGATCCGTGGCCTGCGTATCGAACTGGGTGAAATCGAGGCCAGGCTTGGCGCGTGCCCCGGTGTGCGGGAAGCTGTTGTCGTCGCGGTGGGAGAGGCCCCGGATGACCAGCGCCTGGTGGCGTACTACACGGCGCACGACAGCCTGGATCAAGCGTTGACGGCCGAGCGCCTGCGCGAACAATTGCAAGTGCATTTGCCCAGCCACATGGTGCCTGCGGCCTATATGCGCCTGGACGCCTTGCCCCTGACCCCGAACGGTAAGCTCGACCGCCGGGCCCTGCCTGTCCCGGACAGCGAGGCCTATTCGGGCCGCGGTTACGAAGCCCCGCAAGGTGAGGTCGAAACGGCACTGGCGCGGATCTGGTCCGAGCTGCTCAAGGTTGAGCGGGTCGGCCGGCACGACCACTTCTTCGAGCTGGGCGGGCATTCGCTGCTGGCGGTCAGCCTGATCGAGCGGATGCGCCAGGCCGGGCTGAGCGCCGACGTCGGCGTGCTGTTCAGCCAATCCACCCTGGCGGCGTTGGCGGCGGCAGTCGGCAGTGGCCGCGAGGTCCGTGTCCCGGCGAATCTGATTCCATTGAATTGCGAATACATCACGGCGGACATGCTGCCGATGGTCGATCTGGACCAGGACGCCATCGACCGGATCGCCTCGACGGTACCGGGCGGCGCCGGCAACGTGCAGGATATCTATCCGCTGGCGCCCCTGCAGGAAGGTATTCTTTACCATCACCTGGCCGCCGAACGCGGCGACCCCTATGTGCTCCAGACGCAGTTCGCCTTCGACAACCGTGGGCGCCTGGAAGACTTTTCCCAAGCCCTGCAAAAGGTCATCGACCGTCACGACATTCTGCGCACGTCGGTGCTGTGGGAAGGGCTCGAACAACCGGTGCAAGTGGTCTGGCGCAAGGCGCTGCTGATTCAGCAAGAGGCGATCCTGGACCCGGCCGACGGAGACGTCGCGGCGCAGTTGCATGAGCGTTTCGATTCGCGGCAGAACCGCCTGGAGATTACCCGGGCACCGATGCTGCGCCTGGTTTATGCCCACGATGCCAGTCACGATCGTTGGCTGGCGATGCTGCTGTTCCACCACATGGCCCTGGACCACACCGCGCTGGAGGTGGTGCAACAGGAAATGCAGGCGTATCTGCTGGGGCAGGCTGATCAGTTGGGCGTCGCGATGCCGTATCGCAATTATGTGGCTCAGGCCCGTTTGGGTGTGAGCGCTGAAGCCCATGAACGGTTCTTCCGCGACATGCTCGGTGACGTCGACGAGCCAACGCTGCCGTTCGGCTTGCAGGATGTGCAAGGCGATGGCAGCGACATCGAGGAAGCCCGCCATGAGGTGGAAGCCGACCTCGGTCGTCGGTTGCGGGCCCAGGCGCGTCAGCTCGGGGTGAGCGCGGCGAGCTTGTATCACTTGGCCTGGGCCCAGGTGCTGGGCCGGGTCTCGGGTCGCGAAGACGTGGTGTTCGGTACGGTCCTGCTGGGCCGGATGCAGGGCGGCGAGGGTGCCGATCGGGCACTGGGGATGTTCATCAATACCTTGCCGTTGCGAGTGAGTGTCGGGCAAACCGGCGTTCGCGCCGGTGTGAAAGCGACCCACGCTCGCCTGACCGCATTGCTCGGCCATGAACACGCCGCCTTGGCGCTGGCGCAACGCTGCAGCGGCGTAGAGGCGCCGACGCCGTTGTTCAGTGCCTTGCTCAACTACCGCCACACCGCCGTGTCGACCTCGGCCGAGGCGCTGTCGGCCTGGAACGGCATTCAGGTGCTGGGCGGCGAAGAGCGGACCAACTACCCATTGATGTTGTCGGTGGATGACCAGGGCGAGGCGTTCAGCTTTACCGTCATGACCCCGGCACGCATTGGCGCGCAGCGGCTTTGTGGTTATGTGCAGCACACCCTGGAGAACCTGGTCGATACGCTTGAGCAGCAGCCGGACTTGTCCTTGCAGCACATGTCGATCCTGCCGGCCTCGGAACGTGAGCGACTGCTGGTGACGTTCAACGCCACCGAAGCCGATTACCCGCAGCAGCAGACCATTCATGGGTTGTTCGAAGAGCAGGTGCAGCGTACGCCGGATGCCGTTGCGGTGATTCGCGGCGAACAACGCCTGACTTATCGTGAGTTGAACGTGCGGGCTAACCGTTTGGCCCACTATCTGCGCACGCAAGGGGTGAAGCCCGATTCTCGAGTGGCGATCTGTGTCGAGCGTGGCATCGACATGGTCGTGGGCTTGCTGGCGATTCTCAAGGCCGGTGGCGGTTATGTGCCATTGGATCCGGCGTATCCGCTGGAGCGGATTGCCTACATGCTGGAGGACAGCGCGCCAGCGGCGGTGTTGGCCCAGGACGTGACGGTCGAACTGCTGGCCGGCGCTTCGATGCCAGTGATCAATCTGGATAGCGGGCTGTGGCAGGACGAGTCCGTCCGGAATCCGATGGTCGCCGAGCTGACGTCCGCGCATCTGGCCTATGTCATCTACACCTCGGGTTCGACTGGCTTGCCTAAAGGCGTGATGATCGAACACCGCAACACAGTGAACTTCCTGACTTGGGCCCATCGTTCCTTCGATGACGCCACGTTGTCGAAAACCCTGTTCTCGACCTCGTTGAACTTCGATCTGGCGGTTTACGAATGCTTTGCGCCGTTGACTTCAGGCGGCAGTATCGAAGTCGTGACTAATGTGCTGGAACTGCAACAGGGCGAGCACGACATCACCCTGATCAACACCGTGCCTTCGGCGCTCAAGGCCTTGCTGGAGTCCGGTGGACTGAGTGAGGGCGTCGACACGGTCAACGTCGCCGGCGAAGCGCTCAAGCGCAGCCTGGTGGAGACGCTGTTCGAACAGACCCAGGTCAAGCGCCTGTGCAACCTCTACGGCCCTTCGGAAACCACGACGTATTCGAGTTGGGTGTCGATGGCCCGTGAAGATGGGTTTGCGGCACACATCGGCAAACCGGTCGCCAACACCCGGTTCTACTTGCTGGATGAGCACCAACAACCGGTGCCATTGGGTGTGCCGGGCGAAATCTACATCGGCGGGGCTGGGGTCGCTCGTGGGTATCTCAATCGCGATGATCTCACCGCTGAACGTTTCCTCAAGGACCCGTTCAGCACCACGCCAAATGCCCGGATGTACAAGACCGGTGACCTCGGTCGCTACCTGCCGGAAGGCAACATCGAATACCTGGGGCGCAACGACGACCAGGTGAAGATCCGCGGTTTCCGCATCGAACTCGGCGAGATCGAAGCCAAACTTGCTCGCCACGATGCGCTGAAAGAAACCGTGGTCCTGGCCCGTGAAGATGTACCGGGCGACAAGCGCCTGGTGGCCTATTTCACCCAGCACTCACCGGATGAAGCAGTAGAAATAGAAACCCTGCGCACGCACCTGCAAGCACAACTGCCGGACTACATGGTGCCGCTGGCCTATGTGCACCTGGATGCCTTACCGCTGACCCCCAACGGTAAACTCGACCGCAAGGCCCTGCTGGCGCCGGACCTCGACGCGCTGATCACCCGTGGCTACGAAGCCCCACAAGGCGAGGTCGAAGCCATCCTGGCGCAGATCTGGCAAGACTTGCTCAAGGTTGAGCGCGTGGGCCGTCACGATCACTTCTTCGAGCTGGGCGGGCATTCCCTGCTGGCGGTCAGCCTGATCGAGCGCATGCGTCAGGCCGGGTTGAGCGCTGATGTGCGCGTACTGTTCAATCAACCGACCCTGGCCGCGCTGGCGGCGGCAGTGGGGGGCGGCCGTGAAATCGATGTGCCGGTCAACGGCATTCCGTTCGGTTGCGAGCGAATCACGCCGGACATGCTGACGCTGACAAGCCTCGACCAGGACGCCATCGACCGCATCGTGGCGACGGTGCCGGGTGGTGCCCGCAACGTGCAAGAGATTTACCCGGTGGCACCGTTGCAGGAGGGCATTCTTTACCATCACCTGTCGGTTGAACAGGGCGATCCCTATGTCTTGCACGCGCAGTTTGCCTTTGACAGCCGCGAACGCCTCGACGCTTTCACCCAGGCCCTGCAAAGCGTCATCGACCGTCACGACATGCTGCGCACCGCCATTCTCTGGGAAGGTCTCGACGCGCCTCGACAAGTGGTCTGGCGTGAAGCGCGGCTGGGCCTTGAAGAACTGGTACTGGACCCGCAGGCCGGGGCGATCACCCAACAGCTGCAGGACCGTTTCGACACTCGGCACTATGCCCTGGACATGTCCCAGGCACCGCTGATGCGCTTGGCCTTTGCCCAGGACAAGCCCAACCAGCGCTGGGTGGCGATGCTGTTGTTCCATCACATCGCCCTCGATCATGCGGCGCTGAAAGTCGTACAGGCCGAGATGCAGGCGTACCTGCTGGGGCAGACCGATCAATTGGACGTCCCGGTACCGTATCGTAACTATGTGGCCCAGGCTCGCTTGGGTGGGGATCATGAAGCGCAGGAAGCGTTCTTCCGCGACATGCTTGGCGATGTCGACGAGCCCACGCTGCCATTCGGTTTGCAGCAGGTGCAGGAGGACATCGAGGATGCGAGCCTGATGCTCGACAGCGACTTGAGTCGCCGGCTGCGGCGCCTGGCACGCCAAGCGGGCGTGGGCGTCGCGAGCTTGCATCACTTGGCCTGGGCACACGTTTTGGCGCAGGCGTCCGGCAAGCAGGACGTGGTGTTCGGTACCGTGCTGATGGGCCGGATGCAGGGCGGCCAGGGTGCTGACCGTGCGTTGGGCATGTTCATCAATACCTTGCCGCTTCGCGTGAGCGTTGGCGACCAGACCGTCAAGGCCGGTGTCAAGGCGGTCCACGGGCAATTGACCGCACTGTTGGGCCATGAGCACGCCTCGTTGGCACTGGCCCAGCGTTGCAGCGGCGTGGCCGCGCCGCTGCCGCTGTTCAGCGCCTTGCTGAACTACCGCAACTCCAGCGAGCAGGCCGATACCGAGGCGGCGCTGTCGGCCTGGCATGGCATCGAGACGTTGAGTGGCGAAGCGCGTACCAACTACCCCTTGACGCTGTGTGTCGACGACTTGGGTGAAGACTTCGCCCTGACCGTCCTGGCCACGAGTGGCGTCGGTGCGCAGCGGGTCTGTGCCTACATGGCGACCGCGCTGCAAAGCCTGGCCACGGCATTGGAATCCAACCCGGCATCGCGCTTGCAGACCCTGACGGTACTGCCGCAAGCCGAGCGTCAACAGGTACTGACCGACTTCAACGCCACGACCCGTCGCTATCCCCAGGACAGGACCGTCCATGGTCTGTTCGAGGCCCAGGCCAACGAGCGTCCGCAGGCCATTGCAGCCATACACAATACGCAAAGCCTGACCTACGCCGAGTTGAACCACCGGGCCAATCGTCTGGCCCGGTATCTGGTCGGCCTCGGTGTGCAACCGGGGGATCGCGTGGCGATTGCACTGGAGCGTTCGCTCGAGCTGCTGGTCAGCCAACTGGCGATTCTCAAGTGCGCTGCCGCCTACGTACCGCTGGACGTCAGCGCACCGCTGGAGCGTCAGCAGTTCATGGTGCAGGACAGCGGCGCGCAGGTCGTGCTGACGTTGAGCGCGGCGCTAGTGCCTGAAGCCTCGCGACGGGTGGACCTGGATACGGAGGTCTTCGATGAGGTCGCCGATAACCTCGACCTGACGCAAAGCGCCGAATCGGTGGCCTACATCATGTACACCTCCGGTTCCACCGGCACCCCGAAAGGCGTGCTGGTGCCGCACCGGGCGATCAACCGGTTGGTGATCAACAATGGCTACGCCGACTTCAACACCGAGGACCGGGTGGCATTCGCCTCCAACCCGGCGTTTGACGCCAGTACCCTCGACGTCTGGGCGCCGTTGCTCAACGGCGGCTGCGTGGTGGTGGTCGATCAGGACGTACTGCTGACGCAAGCGCGTTTTGCGGCGCTGCTGCAAGAGCAATCGGTCAGCGTGTTGTGGATGACTGCCGGCCTGTTCCACCAATACGCCAGTGGTTTGATGGCGGTGTTCAGCCAGTTGCGCTACCTGATCGTCGGCGGTGACGTACTCGACCCGGCGGTGATCGGCCGCGTCCTGAACGAAGGCGCACCGGCTCATCTGCTCAACGGCTACGGCCCGACCGAGGCCACCACCTTCACCACCACCCACGAAATCAAAACCGTGGGCGAGGGTGGAATCCCGATTGGCCGACCGATTGGCAACACCCGTGTCTATGTGTTGGATGCCAACCAGCAACCCGTGCCTATCGGCGTGGCCGGCGAGTTGTACATCGGTGGCGACGGCGTGGCGAAGGGGTATCTGAACCGCCCTGAACTGACCGACGAGAAGTTCGTCGTCGATCCGTTCAATGCCGACCCCGGTGCCTTGCTTTACCGCACCGGCGACCTGGCGCGCTGGCGAGCAGACGGCACGGTGGATTACCTGGGGCGTAACGACGACCAGGTGAAGATCCGTGGTTTCCGTATCGAGCTGGGCGAGATCGAGGCCCGTTTGGGCCAGTGCCCTGGCGTGAAAGACGCGGTGGTGCTGGTGCGCGAAGACGCCCCGGGTGAGAAGCGCCTGGTGGCGTATTTCACGCCGCAGGCGCTGGACGTTGCGCCGCACATCGAAACCCTGCGTACTCACCTGCAGGGGCAATTGCCGGACTACATGATTCCGGTGGCCTATGTCCGCCTCGACTCACTGCCGCTGACTGCCAACGGCAAGCTCGACCGCCGTGCATTGCCGGCGCCGGATAGCGACGCCTACGTCAGCCGTGAATATGAAGCGCCCCAAGGTGAGGTCGAACAGCTATTGGCACAACTCTGGGCCGAGCTGCTCCGGGTTGACCAAGTGGGGCGTCACGACAATTTCTTCGAACTGGGCGGCCATTCGCTGTTGGCGGTCACGCTGATCGAACGCATGCGCCAGGTCGGCTTGAGCGCCGACGTGCGGGTGTTGTTCAGCCAGCCGACCCTGGCCGCATTGGGTGCGGCCATTGGCAGTGGCCGGGAGGTGACTGTCCCGGTGAACCGGATTGTCCCGGCCTGCGAACGGATCACCCCGGATATGCTCACGCTGATACAGCTTGATCAGGCGGCCATTGACCGGGTTGTGGCGACGGTGCCGGGAGGGGCGCCGAATGTACAGGACATCTACCCATTGGCGCCGCTGCAGGACGGCATTCTCTACCATCACCTGGCCGCCGATCAGGGTGATCCCTATGTGCTGAAAACCGTGTTCGAACTGCAAAGTCGCGACCGGTTGGCGGCGTTCGTGGACGCGCTGCAATACGTCATCGACCGGCACGACATCCTGCGCACCAGTGTGGTGTGGCAAGGCTTCGACGCGCCGATCCAAGTGGTGTGGCGCGAAGCGAAACTGTATCTGGAAGAGATCGCCCTGAACATTGCCGAGGGCGAGATCGCGGCGCAGTTGCAGGCGCGTTTCGACCCGCAGCACTACCGACTGGACATCACCCAGGCCCCGCTGATGCGTCTGGTGTTTGCCGAAGACGCGGTCAACCAGCGCTGGGTGGCGGTGTTGTTGTTCCACCATATGGCCCTCGACCACACGGCGCTGGAGGTCGTACAGCAAGAGATGCAGGCGCACCTGCTGGGCCAGGCCGACCAACTGCCCGTGGCGATGCCGTACCGCAACTATGTGGCGCAAGCACGCCTGGGCGTGAGTCAACAAGAACACGAAGGTTTTTTCCGCGAAATGCTCGGCGATGTCGACGAGCCTACCTTGCCGTTCGGCTTGCAGGACGTGAGCGGTGACGGACAAGCCATCGAGCATGCCAGGCAAGTTGTCGAGGCCACTTTGAGCCAGCGGCTGCGGGCACAAGCCCGGCAGTTGGGCGTGAGTGCCGCCAGCCTGGTTCACCTGGCCTGGGCGCAGGTACTGGGGCGTGTGTCCGGCAAGGATGATGTGGTGTTCGGTACGGTCCTGCTGGGCCGGATGCAGGGCGGCGATGGCGCCGACCGGGCACTGGGCATGTTCATCAATACCCTGCCGTTGCGGGTTGAAGTGAATAGCCAAGGCGTGCGCGAGGCGGTGAAAGCCACTCACGCACGGCTGACCGGGCTATTGGGCCATGAACACGCCTCGCTGGCCTTGGCCCAGCGTTGCAGTGGCGTGGTTGCGCCGCTGCCGCTGTTCAGCGCGTTGCTCAATTATCGGCACAGCGCCAGCGCAGCGGCCGAGGTCTCCAATCAAGCCTTGGCCGCGTGGCAGGGCATCGAGTTCCTGAGCAACGAAGAGCAGACCAACTACCCACTGACTCTGTCGGTGGATGACCTGGGCGACGGTTTCATGTTGAGCGCCCTGGTGTTGCAAGGGATCGGTGCGGCGCGCATCTGCGGCTACATGCACACCGCCCTGGAAAGCCTGGTGCAAGCGCTTGAGCAGGCGCCCCAGACCCCACTCAACCGCCTGGAGCTCCTGCCGTCGGCCGAGCGTCGGCAATTGCTGGTGGAGTTCAACGCCACTACTCGCAGCTATCCCCAGGACAGGACCGTCCATGGCCTGTTCGAAGCCCAGGCCAAGGAACGTCCGCAGGCTATTGCAGCTGTGCACGACGCGTACAGCCTGAGCTACGCCGAGTTGAACCGTCGGGCCAATCGCCTGGCCCGGCATCTGGTCGGCCTCGGTGTGCAACCGGGGGATCGGGTGGCGATTGCACTGGAGCGTTCGCTCGAGCTGCTGGTCAGCCAACTGGCGATTCTCAAGTGCGCCGCCGCCTACGTGCCGCTGGACGTCAGCGCACCGCTGGAGCGTCAGCAGTTCATGGTGCAGGACAGCAGCGCGCAGGTCGTGCTGACGTTGAGCACGGCGCTAGTGCCTGAAGCCTCGCGACGGGTGGACCTGGATACGGAGGTCTTCGATGAGGTCGCCGATAACCTCGACCTGACGCAAAGCACTGAATCGGTCGCCTACATCATGTACACCTCCGGTTCCACCGGCACCCCGAAAGGCGTGCTGGTGCCGCACCGGGCGATCAATCGCTTGGTGATCAACAACGGTTACGCCGATTTCAACACCGAGGACCGGGTCGCGTTTGCCTCCAACCCGGCGTTCGACGCCAGTACCCTCGACGCCTGGGCGCCGTTGCTCAACGGCGGCTGCGTGGTGGTGGTCGACCAGGACGTGTTGCTGACACAAGAACGTTTTGCGGCGTTGCTGCAAGAGCAATCGGTCAGCGTGTTGTGGATGACCGCCGGCCTGTTCCATCAATACGCCGCCGGGCTGATGCCGGTGTTCGCCCAATTGCGCTACCTGATCGTCGGCGGCGATGTGCTTGACCCGGCGGTGATCGGCCGCGTCCTGAAGGAAGGTGCGCCGCTGCATCTGCTCAACGGCTACGGCCCGACCGAAGCCACCACGTTCACCACCACTCACGAAATCAAAATCGTGGGTGAGGGCGGGATTCCGATTGGTCGTCCGATTGGCAACACCCGTCTCTATGTGCTGGATGCCAATTGTCAGCCAGTGCCTATCGGTGTCGCGGGCGAGCTGTACATCGGTGGCGACGGTGTGGCAAAGGGGTATCTGAACCGCCCTGAACTGACCGCCGAGAAGTTCGTCGCCGATCCGTTCAGCGTGGACCCAGGCGCCTTGCTTTACCGCACTGGCGACCTGGCGCGCTGGCGAGCGGACGGCACAGTGGATTACCTGGGGCGTAACGACGACCAAGTGAAGATCCGCGGTTTCCGTATCGAACTGGGCGAGATCGAGGCCCGTTTGGGCCAGTGCCCTGGCGTGAAAGACGCGGTAGTGCTGGCGCGACAAGACGATGCCGGGCCGAAACGCCTGGTGGCTTACGTGATCCCGGAGTCGGGTTTCACCCTGTCAGTGCAGGATCTGCGCGCATCGCTGGCCGCATCACTGGCTGATTACATGCTGCCCAGCGCCTTCGTGGTGTTGCCAGCCTTCCCGCTGACCGCCAACGGCAAGCTGGACCGCCGCGCACTGCCAGCGCCGGACGCCGAGGCCTATGCCAGTCGTGAGTATGAAGCGCCTGTGGGCGAGATCGAAGAGACACTGGCGCAGATCTGGGCCGATGTGCTCAAGGTCGAGCAGGTCGGTCGTCACGATCACTTTTTCGAACTGGGCGGCCATTCGCTGCTGGCCGTGACATTGATCGAACGCATGCGTCAGGTCGGTTTGAGCGCCGACGTGCGCGTGTTGTTCAGCCAACCGACCTTGGCTGCACTGGCCGCGGCGATTGGCAGCGGCAGGGAAGTCAGCGTGCCGGCAAACCTGATTGCTCTGGGTTGCGAACGCATCACCCCTGATCTATTACCGCTGGTCAACCTGACCCAGGACACCATCGACCAGATCGTCGCCACGGTGCCCGGTGGGGCGCGCAACGTGCAGGACATCTACCCGCTGGCACCGTTGCAGGAAGGCATCCTTTATCACCACTTGGCCGCCGAACAGGGCGACCCCTATGTGTTGCAGACGCAGTTCGCTTTCGACAACCGTGAACGCCTCGACGCCTTCATCGGGGCGCTGCAAGTGGTGATCGATCGCCACGACATCTTGCGCACCAGCGTGGTCTGGGAAGGGTTGGATGAGCCGGTGCAAGTGGTCTGGCGCGAGGTGGTGCTGGCGCCGCAATGCATTGTTCCAGAGGCCTCGGCTGGGGATATTGCCACCCAACTGGCCAGCCGCTTCGATGCCCGACACTATCGCCTCGACTTGGGCCAGGCGCCGTTGCTGCAATTGGCTTACGCCCGCGATGAGGCCCAGGATCGCTGGGTAGCGATCCTGCTGTTCCATCACCTGGTCCTGGATCACACCGCCCTGGATGTAATGCAGCATGAAATGCAAATGCACCTGTTGGGTCAGGATGAACACCTGAGCGCATCGGTGCCTTATCGCAACTACGTGGCCCAGGCCCGTCTGGGGACGAGCGAAGAGGAGCACGAAAAATTCTTCCGCGAGATGCTCGGCGATATCGACGAGCCGACGTTGCCATTCGGCCTGGCCCAGGTCCAGGGCGACGGGCATGGCATCGAGGAAGTGAAAGGGTTTGTCGATGACGCCCTGAGCCTGCGCCTGCGGACTCAAGCCCGCCAGCTTGGTGTCAGCGCCGCCAGCCTGGTCCATCTGGCCTGGGCTCGGGTACTGGCCGTGGCCTCGGGCCAGGAGAACGTGGTCTTCGGCACGGTCCTGCTGGGGCGGATGCAAGGCGGCGACGGGGCTGACCGGGCCCTGGGCATGTTCATCAACACCTTGCCGATCTGCGTGCCCGTGGATGAGCGAAGCGTGCGGGATGCAGTGAAGACCACCCATGCACGCCTGACCGGGTTGCTGGGGCATGAGCATGCGTCCCTGGCCTTGGCCCAACGCTGCAGTGACGTGGCCTCGCCAGCGCCACTGTTCAGCACGCTGCTGAACTTCCGCCACAGTTCGCTGCAGGTGACGGATGAGGGCTTGTCGGCCTGGAGCGGCATGCAAATGTTGTCCAGCGAGGAGCGCACCAACTATCCGCTGACGCTGAACGTCGATGACCTGGGCGAAGGCTTCAGCCTGACGGTGCAGGTCGAGTCCCGGATAGGTGCGCAACGTATCTGTGACTATGTGCAGGTGGCCCTGCAGAGCCTGGTCGACTCCCTGGAACACGCGCCGCAAACGGCGGTACGCAACCTCGCGGTATTGCCTGCGGCCGAACGTGAGCAACTGTTGGAAACCTGGAATGCGCCAGAGGCGACGTACGCCCATGACGCGCTGATCCATCGTCAATTCGAGGCCCAGGTCGCGACGCAACCCGACGCGGTGGCGGTGGTGTTCGAGGATCAGGCACTGACCTACGGCGAACTCAACGCCCAGGCCAACCAGCTCGCCCATCGCCTGCTGTCGCTGGGCATTCGCCCGGATGACCGGGTGGCGATCTGTGTCGAACGCGGCCTGGACATGATCGTCGGCCTGCTGGGCATCTTGAAGTCCGGCGCCGGTTATGTGCCCCTGGATCCGGCTTATCCGGCCGAACGCATTGCCTACATGCTCGAGGACAGTTCCCCCGTGGCGATCGTGGTGCATGCTGCCACCCAAGTGCTGCTGGCCGAAGAATCCGGACGGGTGATCGAACTCGATAGCCCGGCGTTGCGCAGCCAGCCCACTGTCAACCCGCAAGTGCCTGGCCTGACGTCGTCGCAATTGGCCTACGTGATCTACACCTCCGGCTCCACCGGCCTGCCCAAAGGGGTGATGGTCGAACACCGCAACGTCGCGCGGCTGTTCTCGGCGACCCAGCCGTGGTTCGAGTTCGGTCCGCAGGATGTGTGGGCGCTGTTCCATTCCTTCGCGTTCGACTTCTCGGTCTGGGAGATCTGGGGGGCGTTGATCCATGGTGGCCGCCTGTTGGTGGTACCGCAGTTGGTCAGCCGTTCCCCGCAGGACTGCTACGCGCTGTTGTGCGAGGCCGGGGTTACGGTGTTGAACCAGACGCCGAGTGCCTTCCGGCAGTTGATCGCGGCCCAGGGCGAAAGCGATCTGCGTCACAGCCTGCGCCAGGTGATCTTTGGTGGCGAAGCGCTGGAAACCGGCATTCTCAAGCCGTGGTATGCCCGTGTAGCCAACGCCGGGACACAGTTGGTGAACATGTACGGCATCACCGAGACGACGGTGCACGTAACCTATCGTCCGCTTGAAGCGGCCGATGCGCGGTTGACCGGCGTCAGTCCGATCGGCAAGCGCATTCCCGACCTGCAGCTGTACGTGCTCGACGCCCAGCGCGAGCCGGTGCCAGTGGGGGTGGTGGGGGAGATGTACGTGGGTGGCGCGGGCGTGGCGCGGGGTTACCTGAACCGGCCCGAGTTGACCCAGGAACGCTTTATCGTCGACACCTTCAGTGGGTGTGAGGGAGCACGCCTGTACCGGACCGGTGACCTTGGTCGCTGGCTGGCCGACGGTAGCATCGAATACCTGGGCCGCAACGATGACCAGGTGAAAATCCGCGGTTTCCGTATCGAGTTGGGCGAAATCGAAGCGACCTTGGCCGCCTGCGAGGGCGTCAGCGAGGCGCTGGTGATTGCCCGTGAAGACACGCCGGGCGACAAGCGCCTGGTGGGTTATGTGATTGCCGCAGACGGCGCACAACCGTCAGCCACCGAGCTGCGTACACAATTGCTGGCTTCGCTGGCGGACTACATGGTGCCCAGTGCCTTCGTGGTCCTTGAGGCGTTCCCGCTGACCACCAACGGCAAGCTGGATCGCAAGGCCTTGCCCGTGCCGGATCAATCGGCGGTGGCGACCCGTGAATACGAAGCGCCGCAAGGCGAGGCCGAGACGGTCATCGCCGTGATCTGGCAAGACCTGCTGGACCTCGAGCGGATCGGTCGTCACGACAATTTCTTCGAATTGGGCGGTCATTCGCTGCTGGCGGTGAAGCTGATCGAGCGCATGCGCCACGTTGGCTTGAGCGCCGATGTGCGGGTGCTGTTCGGCCAACCGACGCTGGCCGCGTTGGCCGCCGCCGTGGGCGGGCACACGGAGGTCGTGGTGCCGGGCAACGCGATCCCGGTCGGTTGCACGCGGATCACCCCGGACATGTTGCCCCTGGCCGATCTGGACCAGGACGCCATCGACCGGATCGTGGCCATGGTGCCGGGTGGTGTGGCGAATGTGCAGGATATCTACGCCCTGGCACCGTTGCAGGAAGGGATCCTGTATCACTACATCGCTGCCGCCCAGGGCGATCCCTACCTGCAGTACGTGATGTTCGCGTTCGACAGCTTCGTCCACGTGGAGCATTTCACCCAAGCGCTGCAAGCCGTCGTCTCCCGTCACGATATCCTGCGCACCGGCGTGCTCTGGGAAGGCCTGGCCGAGCCGATGCAGGTGGTCTGGCGTGAGGCGCGGCTGGTGGTCGAGTCGGTTGAGCTGGATCCGGCGGCCGGGGAGGTTGCCACGCAGCTGCATCAGCGTTTCGATCCCCGGCACTATCGTTTGGACATCCGCCAGGCGCCGCTGATGCGGGTCGCTTATGCGCAAGACCCGGCCAACCAGCGCTGGGTGGGCATGTTGTTGTTCCATCACCTGGTGGACGATGCCACCTCGCTGGCCGTGCTGTCGGCGGAGATCGAAGCGCACATGCTCGGCCAGGCGCAACGCTTGCCGGCATCGGTGCCGTACCGCAACTACGTGGCCCAGGCTCGCTTGGGTGTGAGTCGCGAAGCCCATGAACGGTTCTTCCGCGACATGCTCGGTGATGTCTACGAGCCGACCTTGCCGTTCGATTTGCAGGATGTGCAGGGCGATGGTAGTGGCATCGAGGAGGTTCGCGAGGAGGTCGAGGCCGACCTCAGTCGTCGGCTGCGGGCCCAGGCCCGTCAGCTCGGGGTGAGTGCGGCGAGCCTGTATCACTTGGTTTGGGCCCAGGTACTGGGCACGGTGTCGGGTCGTGACGATGTGGTGTTCGGCACTGTGTTGGTGGGACGGATGCAGGGCGGCGAGGGGGCCGACCGGGCACTGGGGATGTTCATCAATACGTTGCCGCTGCGGGTGAGCCTGGGGCAGACCGGTGTCCGTGCCGGTGTGAAAGCGACCCATGCTCGACTGACCGCCTTGCTCGGCCACGAGCACGCCTCGCTGGTGCTGGCGCAACGCTGCAGCGGCGTCGAGGCGCCGACGCCATTGTTCAGTGCCTTGCTCAACTATCGCCACACCGGCGCGGCCGCTTCCGCCGAAGCGCTGTCGGCCTGGGACGGTATCCAGGTGCTGGGTGGCGAAGAGCGGACCAACTACCCGCTGACGTTGTCGGTGGATGACCAGGGCGAGGCGTTCAGTTTTACCGTCATGACCCCGGCCCGCGTTGGTGCACAGCGGCTTTGTGGGTATGTACGGCAGGCGCTGGAAGGCCTGATCCAGATGCTTGAGCAGACGCCAGAAGCGCCGTTGCACCAGTTGTCGATCCTGCCGCCGAGCGAGCGTCTGAAACTGTTGGCCGAGTTCAATACCGGTGGTGCCGATAACCCGCAGGAGCAGACCGTTCTCGGGCTGTTCGAAGCCCAGGTCCAGCGTACGCCGGACAATGTCGCCGTCCTGCACGGCGAGCACGCGTTGAGCTATCGTCAGTTGGACATGCGAGCCAACCAGTTGGCGCATTACCTGCGCAAGCAGGGCGTGCATGCGGATTCGCGCGTGGCAATCTGTGTCCAGCGCAGCGCCGAGATGGTGGTCGGGCTGTTGGCGATTCTCAAGGCGGGCGGTGGTTATGTGCCATTGGATCCGGCTTATCCTGCGGAACGGATTGCCTACATGCTGGCCGACAGCGAGCCGGCTGCGGTGTTGGCCCAGGCAGCGACCCGAGGGCTCTTGTCGCAGGTCCAGGTGCCACTGATCGACCTGGACGCCGGCCCTTGGCAAGACGAGCCGGAACATACTCCGCAGGTCAGCGAGCTGACGCCGGCCCACCTGGCTTACGTGATCTACACCTCCGGCTCCACCGGCTTGCCCAAAGGCGTGATGGTCGAACATCGCGGCCTGCGCAACCTGCTGGACTGGTACCTCGAAGACCTGGCGTTCGATGCTGGCGATGCCGTGCTGCTCGCGTCCTCCTACAACTTCGACCTGACCCAGAAAAACATCCTCGCGCCACTGCTGGTCGGCGCCACGCTGCACCTGGCCGAAGAACCCTTCAACCCCGGCGCCATCGTCGCGCAGATCGCCGACGCCGGCATCACGCACCTCAACATGTCGCCCAGCGCCTTCCACGCGCTGGTGGACGCCGACCATCAGCAAGCCCTTGCCTGTCTGAAACGGGTGGTGTTGGGCGGTGAGCCGATCCAGCTCGCCATGCTGGAAAAACTCCCTCTGCCACGGCCAACGGTGATCAACAGCTACGGGCCGACCGAGTGCAGTGACGTGGTCGCCTGGTACACCGCTGATAGCGATCTCGAGACCTACCGGCACCAGTCGATTCCGATTGGCCGACCGATCCGCAACATGCAATTGCATGTACTGGACAGCCACGGGCAGTTGCTGCCGGTGGGCGTACCCGGTGAGATCCACATCGGCGGTATCGGGGTCGCGCGCGGCTACCTCAACCTGCCGCAGCTCAGCGCCGAGCGCTTTATCGCCGACCCGTTCTACGGCAAGGCCGACGCCCGGCTGTACAAGACCGGCGACATCGGTCGCTGGTTGCCGGACGGCACGTTGCAGTACCTGGGCCGTAATGACGATCAGGTGAAGATCCGCGGGTTCCGTATCGAACTGGGTGAGATCGAAGCCAAGCTCGCCCAGCACGATACGGTGAAAGAGGCAGCGGTACTGGTCCGTGAGGACGTACCGGGGGAAAAACGCCTGGTGGCCTATTTCACCGAATACGCGGCGGACGAAGCGGTGGACATCGACGCGCTGCGTACCTGCCTGTTGGCGCAACTGCCGGCCTTCATGGTGCCGGTGGCCTATGTACGCCTCGACGCCATGCCGCTGACGCCCAACGGCAAGCTCAACCGCAAAGTGCTGCCAGCACCGGACTTGGATGCCTTCATCACCCGGGGCTACGAAGCCCCCATCGGTGAAACCGAAATCACACTGGCCCAGTTGTGGGCTGAAGTACTCAACGTAGAGCGCGTTGGCCGCCACGATCACTTCTTCGAACTGGGCGGGCATTCCTTGCTTGCCGTCAGCCTGATGGAGCGGATGCGCCAAGAGGGTATGGAAGCGGATGTACGGACGTTGTTCGAGCGGCCCACGCTCTCGGAATACGCGGCAACGACAGAAAAAATGGAGATTGTCCTGTGAGTGTGATCGAACTGTTGGCGACACTAAAAGAAAAAGACGTACAGCTTTCAGTCAAGGGCGATCAGCTCGTGGTACGGGGACGCAAGCAGTCGCTGAGCGAGCCGGCGGTGCTGGCCTTGCTGCGCGAGCACAAGGCCGCGCTGATCGAGTTGATCCAGGCTGGACAGTACGACGCCAGCAAGGCCGGTGAGGTTGACATTCCGGCCAACCCCATCCCTGCCGGTTGCCCGCACATCACGCCGCAGATGCTGCCGTTGGTGACCCTGGACCAGGCGGCCATCGACCGTATCGTTGCCACCGTGCCGGGCGGTGCGGCCAATGTGCAGGATATCTACCCGCTGGCACCGTTGCAGGAAGGCATTCTTTATCACCACCTGACTGCCACCCAGGGCGATCCCTACGTGTTGCAGGCGCAGTTCAGCATTTCTCGGCGCGAACGCCTGGTGGATTTTGTCGACGCCTTGCAAAGCGTGATCGATCGTCACGACATTCTGCGCACCGCCATCGTCCGCGAAGGGTTGCAAGAGGCGGTGCAGGTGGTCTGGCGCGAGGCCCGGCTGGGGGTCAAGGACATCAGCGCCGATCTCGTCGAGGGCGACGTCATGGCGCAATTGCAGGCGCGCTTCGATCCTCGTCACTATCGCCTGGACGTCAGTCAGGCGCCGCTGTTGCTACTGGTGGTCGCCGAAGACCCGGCCAACCAACGCTGGGTCGCCATGCTGCTGTTCCATCACATGGCCCTCGACCACGCGGCGCTGACCGTTGTGCAGAGTGAAATGCAGGCTTTTCTGATGGGCCAGGCGAGGCAATTGCAGCCCGCTGTCCCTTACCGCAACTATGTCGCTCGGACCCGGCAGGCCGGCCAGCGCGAGGCCGACGAGAGGTTCTTCCGCCAGATGCTGGGCGACGTCGAGGAACCGACCTTGCCCTTTGGCCAGCAGGATGTGCTAGGCGACGGCAGTGCCATCGAAGAAAGTCATCTGACACTGGCCCCAGACCTCAGTCACCGCCTGCGCACGCAGGCACGTCAGTTGGGCGTGAGTGCGGCAAGTATTTTTCATCTGGCCTGGGCGCAGGTGCTTGGCTGTGTCTCGGGTCGCGAGGACGTGGTGTTCGGCACGGTGATGCTGGGGCGCATGCAGGCCGGCGAAAGCCTGAGCCGGGCGCTGGGCATGTTCATCAATACCTTGCCGCTGCGCGTGAACGTCGGTGCACAGAATGTGCGCGAAGGGGTGAAAAGCACCCATGGCTGGTTGAGCCGCCTGCTCAGTCACGAATATGCGTCCCTGGCCCTGGCCCAACGTTGCAGCGGCGTGGCCGCGCCGGCGCCGCTGTTCAGCACATTGCTGAACTATCGCCACAGTGCCAGCGCTGCTCAGGAGCTGCCGGCCGAGGTCAGCCTGGCCTGGGACGGTATCGAGGCGCTGGGCGCGGAAGAACGCACCAATTACCCGCTGATCCTCTCGGTGGACGATTTTTCCGATGACTTCGCCTTGTCGGTGCAAGCCACTGCGCTGATTGGCGCGCAACGCATCGGCGATTACATGCAGGCCGCCGTCACAAGCCTGGTCAGCGCCTTGGAGTCCGCGCCGGAATCGATGCTCAACAGCCTGTCGTTCCTGCCGGCGTCGGAGCGCGAACGTGTGTTGCTGGCGTTCAACGACACCGCGCGCGATTATCCCCGAGACCAGCTGATTCATACCTTGTTCCAGGCGCAGGTCGAAGCTCGCCCGGACGCACCGGCCGTACTGCACGGCAGGCAAGTCCTGACGTATCGTGAACTGAACACACACGCTGAGCGCCTGGCCGGCCACCTGATCGGTCTTGGCCTGCAAGTGGGTGAAACCGTAGCCATCCTGCTGCCACGCTCGCTCGATCTGTTGATCAGTCAATTGGCGGTCCTCAAGTGCGCGGCGGTGTACCTGCCGCTGGACGTCAACGCGCCGGCCGAACGCCAGCAATTCATGATCCAGGACAGCCGCGCCGTGCTGGCGTTGACCCACAGTACTGAGGTGTTGACCCAGGACATACGCCGGGTGGACCTGGATATTGTTGATCTTTCCGAGCTGCCTGCCCACGACGGGCAGCGGCCACAGTCGAGCGAAGCGCCGGCCTACATCATGTACACCTCGGGTTCAACGGGTACGCCCAAGGGCGTGCTGGTGCCGCATCGGGCGATCAGCCGGCTGGTGATCAATAACGGTTACGCGGATTTCAACGAGCTGGATCGGGTGGCTTTTGCCTCGAACCCGGCCTTTGATGCCAGCACTCTTGAAGTCTGGGCGCCATTGCTCAACGGTGGTTGTGTGGTGGTGGTCGAGCAGGATGTGCTGCTGGCGCAGGAGCGTTTTGCGGCGCTGCTGAGCGAGCAATCGGTCAGCGTGTTATGGCTGACCGCGGGCCTGTTCCATCAATATGCCGCCGGTTTGATGACTGTATTCAGTCAATTGCGCTACTTGATCGTCGGTGGCGATGTGCTCGATCCGGCAGTGATCGCACGCGTCCTGAGAGAAGGTGCGCCAGCCCATCTGCTCAACGGCTACGGCCCCACTGAGGCGACTACGTTCTCCACCACCTACGAAGTCAAGGCGGTCGGCGAGGGCAGCATCCCGATTGGCCGGCCCTTGGGCAATACCCGGGTCTATATCCTCGATTCGCAGCTACGGCCTGTGCCACTTGGGGTGGCTGGTGAGCTGTATATCGGTGGCATGGGCGTCGCCAAGGGCTATCTGAACCGACCGGAACTGACCGCCGAGAAGTTTGTGGTCGATCCATTCAGCCAGGAAGTCCAGGCCCTGATGTACCGCACTGGCGACCTGGGGCGCTTCCTGGCCGACGGCAATATCGAGTACCTGGGCCGTAACGACGGCCAGGTGAAGATCCGTGGGTTTCGCATTGAACCGGGGGAGATCGAAGCCCGGTTGACCCAGCACGAAGACGTGAAGGATGCGGCGGTGCTGGTTCGCGAAGACGTTCCGGGCGAGAAACGGTTGGTCGCCTATTTCACCTTGCATTCGAACGATGGTGTAGCCGATATCGAAGTACTGCGTGCGCACCTGCAAGCCCGCCTGCCGGACTATATGGTACCGGCTGCCTATGTGCGGCTCGATGCGTTGCCGCTGACCGCCAATGGCAAGCTCGACCGCAAGGCCTTGCCGGCGCCGGACCAGGCTTCGATTGTCACCCGGGGCTACGAAACCCCTGTGGGCGAAACCGAAATCACCCTGGCCCGCCTGTGGCAGCAAGTCCTCAATGTCGAGCGGGTGGGGCGTCACGATCATTTCTTCGAATTGGGCGGGCACTCCTTGCTAGCGGTCAACCTGATCGAGCAGATGCGCCAGGTGGGTTTGAGTGCAGACGTTCGCGTGCTGTTCGGCCAGCCGACCCTCGCGGCGTTGGCCGCAGCGGTGGGTGGCGGCAATGAGGTCGAGGTTCCGGCGAATGGGGTCACTCCCGGCTGCGAGCGGATCACCCCGGACATGCTGCCGCTGGCCTGCTTGACCCAGGATGCGATCGAGCGAATTGTCGCAACGGTGCCGGGTGGTGTCGCGAACGTACAGGATATCTACCCGCTGGCGCCGCTACAGGAAGGCATCCTCTATCACCATATCTCAGCCCAACAGGGCGACCCCTACGTACTGCAGGCGATGTTCGCATTCCAGGACGAGGCGCGTCTCGAGGCCTTCGCACTGGCGTTGCAGGGCGTCATCGATCGGCACGATATCCTGCGCACGGCGGTATTGTGGGAGGGGCTGGAGCAGCCGGTTCAGGTGGTTTGGCGCAACGCGCAATTGAGTGTCGAACAGCTGGTTCTGGAAGCCACGGACGTTGATGCGGTGGGTCAACTGCACGCGCGCTTCGACTCCCGTCATCATCGCCTGGATATTCGCCAGGCGCCGCTGATGTGCCTGCGCTACGCCCATGATCCGGCCAACCAGCGCTGGGTGGCGATGCTGCTGTTCCACCACATCGCCCTGGATCACACGGCGCTGGAAGTGGTGCAGCAGGAGATGCAGGCGCACCTGCTGGGCCAGGCCGACCAACTGGCCGCCGCAATGCCGTATCGCAACTATGTGGCCCAGGCGCGCCTGGGTGTCAGCGAGGCCGAGCACGAAGCGTTTTTCCGCGACATGCTCGGCGATGTCGACGAACCCACGCTGCCCCTGGGGTTGCAACAGGTGCAGGGTGACGGTCGCGGTATCGAAGAGGCCAGGCTTGAGATGGACGCCGGTTTGAGCCGACGGCTGCGGGCCCAAGCGCGGCAGCTCGGCGTGAGTGCGGCGAGCCTTCATCATTTGGCTTGGGCGCAGGTGCTGGGACGGTTATCCGGGCGTGAGGACGTGGTGTTCGGCACCGTTCTGATGGGGCGGATGCAGGGCGGCGACGGGGCCGACCGCGCTCTTGGCATGTTCATCAATACCTTGCCGTTGCGTGTCAATCTGGATGAGCTGGGCGTGCGCGCCGGGGTCAAGGCCACCCATGGGCGACTGACCGCATTGCTTGGTCACGAGCATGCGTCCCTGGCCCTGGCGCAACGTTGCAGTCGCGTGGCCGCGCCGGCGCCATTGTTCAGTGCGTTGCTGAACTACCGGCACAGCGCGAGCGGTTCAGCTTCGGCTGAAGCCACGGCTGCCTGGCAGGGCATGGAAATCCTCGGCAACGAAGAACGCACCAATTACCCGCTGACCCTGTCGGTGGATGATCTGGGTGACGGTTTCGTGCTCAGTACCCTGGTGTCGCAAGGGATCGGTGCGCAGCGTATCTGCGCCTATATGCACACGGCCCTCGAGGGATTGGTGCAAGCGCTGGAACAGGCACCGCAAACGCCGCTCAACCGCCTGGAGATCTTGCCGGACACCGAGCGCAACCAGTTACTGGTGGATTTCAACGCCACCAAGCGCCCCTATCCGCAGGACCAGACCGTGCTGGCGCTGTTCGAGGCCCAGGCGGCGCACCTGCCGCAAGCGATTGCGGTGGTGCATGGACAGCGCCAGGCAAGTTATGGGGAACTGAACGAGCGAGCCAATCGCCTGGCCCATTATCTGATCGGCCTCGGTGTACAGCCGGATGACTGTGTCGCGATCCTGCTGCCGCGCTCGATCGATCTGCTGGCCAGCCAACTGGCGATCCTCAAGTGTGCGGCGGCCTATGTGCCCCTGGACCGCAACGCCTCGCTGGAACGCCAGGGCTTCATGCTCGAGGATTGCCGGGCGAAGTTTTTGCTGACCTTCAGTACCGAGGTCGTTCCCGAAGGCACGCGCCGTGTCGATCTGGATAGCCTGGATCCCCAGGGGGCCGTGCATAACCCGGCACTGGCGCAGTCCAGCGAGTCGATTGCCTACATCATGTACACCTCGGGCTCCACGGGGCAACCCAAGGGGGTCCTGGTTCCCCATCGGGCCATCAACCGGCTGGTGATCAACAACGGTTATGCCGATTTCAACGAGCACGACCGGATCGCCTTTGCCTCCAACCCGGCGTTCGACGCCAGCACCATGGATGTCTGGGGCGCCTTGCTCAATGGCGGACAGGTGGTGGTGATCGACCATGAGACCCTGCTTGAACCCTCGCGTTTTGCCCGGGTGCTGGAGGAGGCGGGCGTCACGGTGCTGTTCGTGACCACGGCCATTTTCAATCAGTACGTGCAACTGATCCCTGAGGCCATTGGCGCCTTGCGCATCCTGTTGTGCGGCGGTGAGCGGGCCGATGTGGCGTCGTTCCAGCGACTGTTGAGCCTGGCTCCGGGCTTGCGCCTGGTGCACTGCTACGGTCCGACCGAAACCACCACTTATGCGACCACCCTGGAAGTGAAGAACGTGGCCGAGGACGCGCAAAGCGTGCCCATTGGTGGACCGATCTCCAATACCCAGGTCTATGTGCTCGACGCGCGCCAGCAACTGGCGCCATTGGGTGTCGTCGGCGAGATGTATATCGGCGGCAAGGGCGTGGCCAAGGGTTATCTGAATCGACCGGACCTGACTGCGGAAAAATTCATCGCCGACCCGTTCAGCCATGAACCCGACGCATTGCTGTACCGCACCGGCGACCTGGGCCGCTGGCTGCCGGATGGCAGCCTGGAGTGCCTGGGGCGCAACGATGACCAGGTGAAGATCCGCGGTTTCCGGATCGAGCTGGGCGAGATCGAGGCCAAACTCGTCACCTGCCATGGCGTGAAGGACGCGGTGGTCATGGTGCGGGCCGACGAGCTGGGTGAGAAGCGGCTGGTGGCCTATGTCATTGCACAGCCGCAGGTTACGCTGAGCGTGGCCGCGTTGCGCGAGCAATTGTCCACGGTCCTGGCCGAATACATGGTGCCTGCGGCGTTCGTGATGCTGCCGGCCTTTCCCTTGACACTCAACGGCAAGGTCGACCGCAAAGCCTTGCCGGCGCCGCAAGCCGAGGCCTACGCCAGTCAGGCCTACGAGGCGCCGCAGGGGGAAATCGAGCAGACGCTGGCAGGTTTGTGGGCCGAGTTGTTGAAGGTAGAGCGGGTCGGTCGTCACGACAACTTCTTCGAACTGGGTGGTCATTCACTGTTGGCGATGAGGCTGATCGAGCGCATGCGCCAGGTCGAGTTGTCGGTGGACGTGCGGGTCTTGTTCAGCCAACCGACGTTACGGGCTCTGGCTGCGGCGGTGGGCGGGCACCATGACGTGGTGGTACCGGCCAATGCGATTGTCGAAGGCTGTGAACGCATTACGCCGGACCTGCTACCGCTGGCGGCATTGAGCCAGGAGGCGATCGATCGAATCGTCGCGAGTGTGCCGGGAGGCGCGGGTAACGTCCAGGACATCTACCCCCTGGCGCCGTTGCAGGAAGGCATTCTGTATCACCACCTGACGGCGGAAAAAGGTGATCCGTACGTCCTGCAGACCCTGTTCAGCTTTGACAACCGTGCCCGTCTGGACGACTTTGCCCAGGCGTTGCAACGGGTGATCGACCGCCACGACATCCTCCGCACTTCGATGGTCTGGGAAAACCTCGAAGAACCTATGCAGGTCGTGTGGCGGCGGGCTCGGCTCAGTGTCGATGAGCTGGCGCCAGACCCGAGTGCCGGGGATACCGTCGCCCGGTTGCATGAGCGTTTCGATGCCCGGCATTACCGGCTGGATGTGCGCCAGGCGCCGATGTTGCGCCTGGCCATCGCCGAAGACGTGGCCAACCAACGTTGGGTTGCGATGCTGCTGTTCCACCATATGGTGCTGGACCATACCGGGCTGGAAACCCTGGAACGCGAGATGCAGGCCCATTTGCTTGGCAAGGGCCACGAACTGGGCGCCGCGGTGCCTTATCGTAACTACGTGGCCCAGGCGCGCCTGGGTGTCGGCCAGCAGGAACATGAAGCGTTTTTCCGCGAGATGCTCGGCGATATCGACGAGCCGACGCTGCCGTTCGGCTTGAAGGACGTGCAAGGCGATGGCACCGGTGTCGAGGAAGTGAAACTGGCGCTGGCGCCGGGCTTGTGCCGTCGCCTGCGTGCACAGGCCCGTCAGTTGGGCGTCAGTGCGGCGAGTGTGATGCACTTGGCCTGGGCGCAGGTGTTGGGCCGTGTCAGTGGCCGTGACGAAGTGGTCTTTGGCACCGTGCTATTGGGGCGGATGCAGGGCGGTGAGGGCGCTGACCGGGCCCTGGGCATGTTCATCAACACCCTGCCACTGCGGGTGAGCCTGGGTGGGCAAGGTGTATACGATGGCGTGAAGGCTACGCACAAGCGGCTCACCGGCCTGTTGGGCCACGAGCACGCTCCGCTGGCACTGGCTCAGCGCTGCAGCGGTGTGCTTGCACCGACGCCGCTGTTCAGTTCGATGCTCAACTATCGCCATTGCGGGGTCGAGGTGACGGCTCAGGCGCTGACGGCGTGGCAAGGCATCGAGTCGATTGGCGGCGAAGAACGGACCAATTATCCCCTGGCGCTTGCCGTGGACGATGAAGGCGAGGGCTTCAGCCTGGTGGTGCAGGCGCTTGCCGGGACGGGCGCGCAACGTGTCGGCGAGTACATGCAGACCACGCTTGAAAGCTTGGTCACGGCCCTGGAACAGGCGCCGGAGACGCCACTGTACGAGCTTGCGAGCCTGCCCAAGGCCGAGCGCGAGTATCTGCTGGAAGGATTTAACGCCACCGCGGTCGATTATCCGCAAGGCCTGACGCTGCATGGCTTGTTCGAGGCGCGGGTTGCGACGAGTCCGGATGCGGTGGCTGTGATCTGCGAGACAGAGCAACTGAGCTACGCAGAGCTGAATCGCCGCGCCAACCAGATTGCCCATTGTCTGATTGCCCTGGGTATCCGCCCGGACGACCGTGTGGCGATCTGCGTGGATCGCAGCGTGGAGATGGTTGCTGGGTTGCTGGGCATCCTCAAGGCGGGTGCGGCCTATGTGCCGCTCGACCCGGATTACCCGCTCGATCGGCTGGCCTACATGCTGGAAAACAGCGCGCCATCAGTGGTGCTGACCCAGCGTGCCTTGCAGGCCAGCCTGCCAGCAACGCAAGCCCGGCTTCTGTTGCTGGACGCGGCCGACGGTTTCTCGACGCAGCCAATCAGCAACCCACAGGTCGAGGGCCTGCAAGCCAATCACCTGGCCTATGTGATCTACACCTCGGGTTCGACTGGCCAGCCCAAAGGCGTGATGAACGAACACGGCGCGGTGGTCAACCGCCTGTTGTGGATGCAGGACGAATACAAATTGAGCGCCGCGGACGCGGTGCTGCAAAAGACCCCATTCAGCTTCGACGTGTCGGTGTGGGAGTTCTTCTGGCCGCTGTTCAGCGGCGCACGGTTGGTGATGGCCCGTCCCGGCGGGCATCGCGATCCGGCCTACCTGCGCGAAGTGATCCAGGCCCAGGGCATCACCACGTTGCACTTCGTGCCGTCGATGCTCGATGTGTTCCTGGCCCATGGCGAGGTGAACGCGTGCGAAGGTTTGGTGCGGGTGATGTGCAGCGGCGAGGCCTTGCCGGGGCATCTGGTGCGGCGCTTCAAGGCGCAACTGCCGCAGACCGGCTTGTACAACCTCTACGGCCCGACCGAAGCGGCGGTGGACGTGACGGCGTGGGACTGCGCAGGGGCTGAAATACCCGACAGCACGCCCATCGGCAAGCCGATCGCCAATACGCGGATCTACCTGCTCGATGCCCACCAACAGCCGGTGCCCCTGGGCGTGGCCGGGGAGATTTATATCGGCGGGGTCCAGGTGGCGCGCGGTTACCTGCACCGTGCGGAACTGACGGCCGAGCGCTTCCTCGACGACCCGTTCAGCACGGCCCCGAACGCGCGCATGTACAAAACCGGCGACCTGGGACGCTACTTGCCGGACGGCAACATCGAGTACCTGGGGCGCAACGATGACCAGGTGAAGATCCGTGGTTTCCGCATCGAGTTGGGCGAGATCGAAGCCCGGCTGGCGCAATACGCGGGTATCAAGGAAACCGTGGTGCTGGCCCGTGAAGAGGCGTCAGGCGAGAAAAGGCTGGTGGCTTATTTCACCACGCACGCTGCCGAGGACGCTGCCGATATCGAAGCCCTGCGCGGCCATCTGCAAGGGCAACTGCCGGAATACATGGTGCCGAGCGCCTACGTGCGCCTCGACGCCTTGCCGCTGACCCCCAACGGCAAGCTCGACCGCAAGGCCTTGCCAGCGCCGGATCTTTCGGCGGTGATCGCCCGTGAATACGAGGCGCCACAAGGTGAAGTGGAAACCAGCATTGCCCGGATCTGGGAAGACTTGCTCAAGCTTGAACAGGTTGGTCGTCACGACAATTTCTTTGAGCTGGGCGGGCACTCGCTGTTGGCGGTGAAAATGATCGAACGCATGCGCCAGGTGGGCTTGAGCGTCGATGTCCGGGTTTTGTTCGGCCAGCCCACTTTGGCCGCGTTGGCCGCCGCCGTCGGTGGCTATCGGGAAGTCGTGGTGCCGGCCAACGGTATCCCGGCCGGTTGCACCCGCATCACACCGGACATGCTGCCGCTGGCGGATCTGTCCCAAGAAGAGATCGATCAGATTGCCGCAACGGTGCCCGGCGGCGTGGCTAACGTCCAGGACATCTATGCCCTGGCGCCGTTGCAGGAAGGGATCCTCTATCACCACTTGGCCGCCGCCGAAGGCGACCCCTATCTGCAACAAGTGATATTCGCTTTCGACCGTTTCACGCGCCTGGAGGATTTCGCCCACGCGCTGCAAGCCGTCATTGCCCGACACGATATCCTGCGCACCGCCGTGCTCTGGGAAGGCCTGCCCGAGCCGATGCAGGTGGTCTGGCGTGACGCGCCATTGAGTGTCGAGTCGGTCGAACTGGATCCGGCCCAGGGTGACATCGCCACGCAGCTGCACCAGCGGTTCGACCCGCGGTTCTACCGCCTGGACATTCGCCAGGCGCCGATGATGCGGCTCGTCTATGGGCAAGACCCGGCGAACCAACGCTGGGTGGGCATGCTGTTGTTTCACCATCTGGTGGACGACGTTACGTCACTGGCGGTGCTGTCCGCGGAAATCGAGGCGCATATGCTCGGCCAGGCGCAGCGGCTGCCGGCATCGGTGCCGTACCGCAACTTCGTGGCCCAGGCCCGCTTGGGCGTGAGTCGTGAAGCGCACGAAACCTTTTTCCGCGACATGCTCGGCGACATCGAAGAGCCGACGTTGCCGTTCGATTTGCAGGATGTGCAAGGCGACGGCAGCGGCCTCGAAGAGGTGCGCCAGGAGGTCGAGGCCGACCTGAGTCGCCGGCTGCGGGCCCAGGCGCGACAGCTTGGGGTGAGCGCGGCGAGCTTGTATCACCTGGTTTGGGCGCAGGTGCTGGGTAAGGTGTCGGGCAAGGACGATGTGGTGTTCGGTACGGTGCTGGTGGGTCGGATGCAGGGCGGCGAGGGTGCCGACCGGGCGCTGGGCATGTTCATCAATACCTTGCCGCTGCGAGTGAGTGTCGGGCAAACCGGCGTTCGTGCAGGTGTGAAAGCGACCCACGCTCGCCTGACTGCATTGCTCGGTCATGAACACGCCGCCTTGGCGCTGGCGCAACGCTGCAGTGGTGTGGCCGCGCCGACGCCATTGTTCAGTGCCTTGCTCAACTACCGCCATACCGGCGCGACAGTATCGAGCGAGGCACTGTCGGCCTGGAACGGTATCCAGATTCTCAGTGGCGAAGAGCGGACCAACTACCCGTTGATGTTGTCGGTGGACGATCAGGGCGAGGCGTTCAGCTTTACCGTCATGACCCCGGCACGCATTGGTGCGCTGCGGCTTTGTGGTTATGTGCAGCACACGCTGGAGAATCTGGTCCGAATGCTGGAGCAGACGCCGGAGGCGCCGCTGCATCAGTTGGCGATCCTGCCGGCCTCGGAACGTGAGCAACTGCTGGTGAAGTTCAACGCCACCGAAGCCGATTACCCGCAGCAGCAGACCATTCATGGGCTGTTCGAGGAGCAGGTGCAGCGTACGCCGGATGCCGTTGCGGTGATCCGTGGCGAGCAACGCCTGACTTATCGTGAGTTGAACGTGCGGGCTAACCGTTTGGCCCACTATCTGCGCAAGCAAGGGGTGAAGCCCGATTCTCGAGTGGCGATCTGTGTCGAGCGTGGCATCGACATGGTCGTGGGCTTGCTGGCAATTCTCAAGGCCGGTGGCGGTTATGTGCCATTGGATCCGGCGTATCCGCTGGAGCGGATTGCCTACATGCTCGAAGACAGCGCGCCGGCGGCGGTGTTGGCCCAGGACGCGACGGTCGAACTGCTGGCCGGCGCTTCGATGCCAGTGATCAATCTGGATAGCGGGCTGTGGCAGGACGAGTCCGTCCGGAATCCGGTGGTTGCCGAGCTGACGTCCGCGCATCTGGCCTATGTCATCTACACCTCCGGTTCGACTGGCTTGCCTAAAGGCGTGATGATCGAACACCGCAACACGGTGAACTTCCTGACCTGGGCCCATCGTTCCTTCGATGACGCCACGTTGTCGAAAACCCTGTTCTCGACCTCGTTGAACTTCGATCTGGCGGTTTACGAATGCTTTGCGCCGTTGACTTCAGGCGGCAGTATCGAAGTCGTGACTAATGTGCTGGAACTGCAACAGGGCGAGCACGACATCACCCTGATCAACACGGTGCCGTCGGCGCTCAAGGCTTTGCTGGAATCCGGTGGGTTGGGCGAGGGCGTCGATACGGTCAACGTCGCCGGCGAAGCGCTCAAGCGCAGCCTGGTGGAAACCCTGTTCGAACAGACCCAGATCAAGCGCCTGTGCAACCTCTACGGCCCGTCGGAAACCACGACGTATTCGAGTTGGGTGTCGATGGCTCGTGAGGACGGTTTTGCCGCACATATCGGCAAGCCGGTGGCCAATACCCAGTTCTACTTGCTGGATGAGCACCAACAACCGGTGCCATTGGGCGTGCCGGGCGAAATCTACATCGGCGGGGCTGGGGTCGCTCGTGGGTATCTCAACCGCGACGACCTGACTGCCGAACGTTTCCTCAAGGACCCGTTCAGCACCACGCCAAATGCCCGGATGTACAGGACGGGCGACTTAGGTCGTTATCTGCCGGACGGCAACATCGAGTATCTGGGTCGTAACGACGATCAGGTCAAGATTCGCGGTTTCCGCATCGAGCTGGGCGAGATCGAAGCCAAGCTCGCCCAGTATCCGAAGCTCAAGGAGACCGTGGTCCTGGCCCGGGAAGATGTACCGGGCGACAAGCGTCTGGTGGCCTATTTCACCCAGCACTCGCCGGACGAAACGTTGGACATCGAAGCCCTGCGTACGTACCTGCAAGCGCAGTTGCCGACCTATATGGTTCCCGCTGCCTACGTGCGCCTGGACGCATTGCCGTTGACCCCCAACGGCAAGCTCAATCGCAAGGCGCTACCGACCCCCGATAGCAATGCGTACACCACGCGTGTGTATGAGGCTCCGGTGGGCGACATAGAGGTCAAGCTTGCGGCGTTGTGGGCGGAGTTGCTCAAGATCGAGCGGGTGGGGCGTCATGACCACTTCTTCGAACTGGGAGGTCACTCATTGCTTGCCGTGACGCTGATCGAGCGCATGCGCAAGGACGGCATGGAGGCCGATATCCGTGTGTTGTTCGGCCAGCCCACCCTGGCCCTCGTGGCTGCCGCCGTGGGCGAGGTACGGCATATCGACGTGCCGGTGACGAAAATTCCCGCGCTCACGCGCAAACGCAGTATCTGAGTCGACAGCTTCACCTGAAGGGTGAATGCCCTGTCCCGGGCTTTGCGGGCAGGGCGGTCGCCCTGAATCCTGCGCGTCTGTACGTCCTGGCTGAGCGACGTCGGGGCTTGTCCCTGCTTCCCATGACAGACATCACCTACCGAATGCTCTAATTTTTTTTGGCCTGTAAGGAGGCGGTTCGCAAACCGCCTCCTTCGGTTGAACGTGACGATTATCCATCGCTTTGGCCCGTGCGCCGAGGTCGGCCAAACCGCCGTCCAGGCGCCGCGCCGTACCTGAAAAACACGTTTTTATCGTCAACCACTCCGAACTAGAAAAGCAGGTTCTTCGATGCAATTCAGCGAATTGATGACAGCTCTGTCCCAGCACCCGATCCGTCTCCAACAGGACGACGACAACCTTGTGATCCTGGGCGACGACGAAGGACTGGACAACGCGCTGTGGGACAGCCTCATTGCCCATAAGCGCGAACTGCTTGAGTTGGTGGAGAGAAACGGTGGCGACTGGCTGAGCCCGGCATTTCGTATCACGCCAGACATGTTGCCCCTGGCTCGCCTCAGTCAGGAGGCGATCGACCGGATCGTCGACAGCGTTCCTGGCGGTGCGGGCAACGTGCAGGACATTTATCCCCTGGCGCCGTTGCAGGAGGGCATTCTCTATCATCACCTCGCCGCAGAGCAGGGTGATCCCTATGTGCTGCAGGCCTTGTTCGGCGCGGACCGACGCGCACGACTGGATGACTTTGCCCAGGCTCTGCAAGGCGTGATCGATCGCCACGACATATTGCGCACCTCGATGGTGTGGGAAGGCTTGGACGAGCCCGTGCAAGTGGTCTGGCACCAGGCCAGATTATCACTGGAAGAGATCGTGCTGGACCCTGCCGATGGCGACATCCTCTGGCAACTGCAGCAGCGTTTCGACACCCGGCATCACCGACTGGACGTCGGTCAGGCGCCGCTGATGCGCCTGGTCTGTGCGCAGGATCAAACCCACCAGCGTTGGGTGGCGATCCTGTTGTTCCACCACATGGCGATGGACCATGCGGCGCTGGAGCTGGTGCAGCATGAGATGCAGGCGTTCCTGCTCGGGCAGGCCGACGAGTTGCCCGAGCCTGTGCCTTATCGCAACTATGTGGCGCAGGTCCGCCTGGGTGTGGGCGGCGATTCCCATGAAGCGTTTTTCCGCGAGATGCTGGGCGATGTCGATGAGCCAACGTTGCCGCTGGGTTTTTCCGCGGTGCCCGAAGGCGAATCGGTGGTCGAGGAAGTCCACCTGCCGATCGATGGAGAATTGAGCCGTCGCTTGCGAGCGCAGGCCCGCCAGTTGGGTGTCAGTGCGGCAGCCCTGTATCACCTGGCCTGGGCGCGGGTGGTCGGCGCTGTTTCCGGCCGGCAGGACGTGGTGTTCGGCACGGTGCTGATGGGCCGGATGCAGGGTGGCGACGGTGCCGACCGCGCACTGGGCATGTTCATCAACACACTGCCATTGCGGGTGAAATTGGCCGGGCAGGGCGTGCGCGAGGGCGTAAAGGCCACGCACGCCGGCCTGACGGCGTTGCTCGGCCATGAACACGCTTCGTTGGCCTTGGCCCAGCGTTGCAGCGGCGTGCCCGCACCTGCTCCGTTATTCGGTTCGTTGCTCAACTACCGACACAGCGGCACGGCGCAAGCACCCACGGCACAGACGCTGGAGGCGTGGGAAGGTTTGCATTCGCTGGGTGGAGCGGAGGGCACCAACTATCCACTGACCTTATCGGTGGATGATTTGGGCGAAGGTTTCAGTCTCAGCGTGCTGGCCCTGGCCGGGATTGGCGCCCAGCGCATTGCTGGCTATATGCACCAGGCTCTGGAAAGCCTGGTTGGCATGCTCGAACAGACGCCGGACCAGCCCTTGCAGCACATGTCGATCCTGCCGGCCTCGGAACGTGAACAACTGCTGGTGACGTTCAACGCCACCGAAGCCGATTTCCCACAGCAGCAGACCATTCACGGGTTGTTCGAAGAGCAGGTGCAGCGTACGCCGGATGCCGTTGCGGTGATTCGTGGGGAGCAGCGCCTGAACTACCGCGAGTTGAACGAACGGGCCAACCGCTTGGCGCATTACCTACGCCAACAGGGCGTGAAACCAGACTCGCGGGTGGCAATCTGTGTCGAGCGTGGCATCGACATGGTCGTGGGCTTGCTGGCGATTCTCAAGGCCGGTGGCGGTTATGTGCCATTGGATCCGGCGTATCCGCTGGAGCGGATTGCCTACATGCTGGAGGACAGCGCGCCAGCGGCGGTGTTGGCCCAGGACGTGACGGTCGAACTGCTGGCCGGCGCTTCGATGCCAGTGATCAATCTGGATAGCGGGCTGTGGCAGGACGAGTCCGTCCGGAATCCGATGGTCGCCGAGCTGACGTCCGCGCATCTGGCCTATGTCATCTACACCTCGGGTTCGACTGGCTTGCCTAAAGGCGTGATGATCGAACACCGCAACACAGTGAACTTCCTGACTTGGGCCCATCGTTCCTTCGATGACGCCACGTTGTCGAAAACCCTGTTCTCGACCTCGTTGAACTTCGATCTGGCGGTTTACGAATGCTTTGCGCCGTTGACTTCAGGCGGCAGTATCGAAGTCGTGACTAATGTGCTGGAACTGCAACAGGGCGAGCACGACATCACCCTGATCAACACCGTGCCTTCGGCGCTCAAGGCCTTGCTGGAGTCCGGTGGACTGAGTGAGGGCGTCGACACGGTCAACGTCGCCGGCGAAGCGCTCAAGCGCAGCCTGGTGGAGACGCTGTTCGAACAGACCCAGGTCAAGCGCCTGTGCAACCTCTACGGCCCTTCGGAAACCACGACGTATTCGAGTTGGGTGTCGATGGCCCGTGAAGATGGGTTTGCGGCACACATCGGCAAACCGGTCGCCAACACCCGGTTCTACTTGCTGGATGAGCACCAACAACCGGTGCCATTGGGTGTGCCGGGCGAAATCTACATCGGCGGGGCTGGGGTCGCTCGTGGGTATCTCAATCGCGATGATCTCACCGCTGAACGTTTCCTCAAGGACCCGTTCAGCACCACGCCAAATGCCCGGATGTACAAGACCGGTGACCTCGGTCGCTACCTGCCGGAAGGCAACATCGAATACCTGGGGCGCAACGACGACCAGGTGAAGATCCGCGGTTTCCGCATCGAACTCGGCGAGATCGAAGCCAAACTTGCTCGCCACGATGCGCTGAAAGAAACCGTGGTCCTGGCCCGTGAGGACGTGCCGGGCGACAAGCGCCTGGTGGCCTATTTCACCCAGCACTCGCTGGACGAAACAGTAGAAATCGAAGCCCTGCGCACGCACCTGCAAGCACAACTGCCGGAATACATGGTGCCCGCCGCCTACGTGCGCCTCGATGCGTTGCCACTGACGCCGAACGGCAAGCTTGACCGCAAGGCCTTGCCAGCGCCGGACCTCGATGCCGTCATCTCTCGTGGCTACGAAGCCCCGCAAGGCGAGGTCGAAACCGCCCTGGCGCAGCTCTGGCAAGACTTGCTCAAGGTCGAGCGAGTAGGCCGCAACGACCATTTCTTCGAGCTGGGCGGGCATTCCCTGCTGGCGGTCAGCCTGATCGAGCGCATGCGTCAGGCCGGGTTGAGCGCTGACGTACGTGTGCTGTTCAGCCAACCGACCCTGGCCGCGCTGGCGGCTGCTGTCGGCAGCGGGAAGGAGGTCAGCGTTCCGGCCAATCTGATTGCGCTCGGCTGCGAGCGCATCACTCCCGAGCTGCTACCGCTGGCCAACGTGTCCCAGGCGACCATCGACCGTCTCGTAGCGACGGTGCCAGGTGGTGCGTGCAACGTTCAGGATATTTATCCGTTGGCGCCGCTGCAGGAAGGCATTCTCTACCATCACCTCGCCGCCGAGCAGGGCGACCCGTATCTGCTCCAGTCACAGTTTGCCTTCGACAGCCAGGAACGTCTCGAGGCGTTCGTCCAGGCATTGCAGGTCGTCATCGATCGTCACGACATCTTGCGCACCAGCATCGTGTGGGAAGGTCTGGACGAGCCCATGCAAGTGGTCTGGCGTGAAGCCAGGCTGCCCCTCGAAGCGCTCGATCTCGACCCGGCCGCTGGCGATATCGTTGGGCAACTGCGCCAGCGTTTCGACCCGCGCCACCACCGTATCGATGTCGCCCAGGCGCCGCTGATGCGCTTGGCTTATGCAAGGGACGAGGCCAATCATCGCTTGGTCGCAACACTGTTGTTCCATCACATTGCCCTGGACCACACGGCGATGGACGTGGTGCAGCACGAGATGCAAGCGCACTTGCTGGGGGAAGCCGGGCAACTGTCCGAAGCGGTGCCCTATCGCAATTACGTGGCCCAGGCACGCTTGGGTGTGAGTCGGGAAGAACATGAAGCGTTCTTTCACGACATGCTCGGCGATATCGATGAGCCGACGCTGCCATTCAATCTGCAGGACGTGCAGGGTGGTGGCCGCGACATTGAAGAAAGCAGCCAGGCGGTGGATGCCGCCTTGGACCTGCGCCTGCGGGCCCAGGCCCGCCAACTGGGGGTAAGTGCCGCCAGCCTGATACACCTGGCGTGGGCGCAAGTGCTGGCTAACGTGTCCGGCAAGCAGGAGGTGGTGTTCGGTACGGTCCTGATGGGCCGGATGCAGGCTGGCGAGGGCGCCGACCGCGCACTGGGGATGTTCATCAATACCTTGCCGCTGCGCGTGAGCTTGGGTGGCCAAGGTGTCAAGGCTGGCGTCAAGGCGGTCCATGGGCAACTGACGGCCTTGCTCGGGCACGAACATGCTTCGCTGGCGCTGGCCCAGCGTTGCAGTGGTGTGGCGGCGCCGTTGCCGCTGTTCAGCGCCTTGCTCAACTATCGGCACCGCGTCTCGGGCGAGGCGTCGACGCAGGCATTGCAAGCATGGCGCGGTATCAACGTCCTGGATGGGGAAGACCGTACCAATTATCCGTTGACCTTGAACGTCGATGACCTGGGGACCGGTTTCAACCTGACGGTGCTGGTCGCGCAGCAGATCGGCGCCCAACGGGTTTGCGCCTATATGCACGCAGCGCTGCAAACACTGGTGCAGGCACTGGAACAGACGCCACAGGCGGCTCTGTATCGTCTGTCGATCTTGCCCGCTACGGAACGCGAGCAACTGCTGGTGACGTTCAACGCCACCGAAGCCGATTTCCCACAGCAGCAGACCATTCACGGGTTGTTCGAAGAGCAGGTGCAGCGTACGCCGGATGCCGTTGCGGTGATCCGTGGCGAGCAACGCCTGAACTATCGCGAGTTGAACGAACGGGCCAACCGCTTGGCGCATTACCTGCGCTCGCAAGGGGTGAAACCCGATTCGCGGGTGGCGATCTGTGTCGAGCGCGGCATCGACATGGTCGTGGGCTTGCTGGCGATTCTCAAGGCCGGTGGCGGTTATGTGCCATTGGATCCGGTCTATCCGCTGGAGCGGATTGCCTACATGCTGGAGGACAGCGCGCCAGCGGCGGTGTTGGCCCAGGACGCGACGGTCGAACTGCTGGCCGGCGCTTCGATGCCAGTGATCAATCTGGATAGCGGGCTGTGGCAGGACGAATCCGTCCGGAATCCGATGGTCGCCGAGCTGACGTCCGCGCATCTGGCCTATGTCATCTACACCTCGGGTTCGACTGGTCTGCCTAAAGGCGTGATGATCGAACACCGCAACACAGTGAACTTCCTGACTTGGGCCCATCGTTCCTTCGATGACGCCACGTTGTCGAAAACCCTGTTCTCGACCTCGCTGAACTTCGACCTGGCGGTTTACGAATGCTTTGCGCCATTGACTTCAGGCGGCAGCATCGAAGTCGTGACTAATGTGCTGGAACTGCAACAGGGCGAGCACGACATCACCCTGATCAACACCGTGCCTTCGGCGCTCAAGGCGTTGCTGGAGTCGGGCGGTGTAGGCGAGGGTGTCGACACGGTCAACGTCGCCGGTGAAGCGCTCAAGCGCAGTCTGGTGGAAAGCCTGTTCGAACAGACCCAAGTCAAGCGCCTGTGCAACCTCTACGGCCCGTCGGAAACCACGACTTACTCAAGCTGGGTGTCGATGGCTCGTGAGGACGGTTTTGCCGCACACATCGGCAAGCCGGTGGCCAATACCCAGTTCTACTTGCTCGATGAATACCAACAACCCGTGCCATTGGGTGTGCCGGGTGAAATCTACATCGGCGGGGCCGGGGTGGCGCGGGGTTACCTGAATCGCGATGACCTCACCGCTGAACGCTTCCTCAAGGACCCGTTCAGCACCACGCCAAATGCCCGGATGTACAAGACCGGTGACCTGGGGCGCTACCTGGCGGATGGCAACATCGAATACCTGGGGCGCAACGACGATCAGGTGAAGATTCGTGGTTTCCGCATCGAACTGGGCGAGATCGAAGCCAAGCTCGCCCAGGCTCCAAACATCAAGGAAACCGTGGTCCTGGCCCGGGAAGATGTGCCGGGTGACAAGCGCCTGGTGGCCTATTTCACCCAGCACTCACCGGATGAAACAGTAGAAATAGAAACCCTGCGCACGCACCTGCAAGCACAACTGCCGGAATACATGGTGCCCGCCGCCTACGTGCGCCTCGACGCGTTGCCACTGACGCCGAACGGCAAGCTCGACCGCAAGGCCCTGCCGGCGCCGGACCTCGATGCCGTCATCACCCGTGGCTACGAAGCCCCGCAAGGTGAGGTCGAAACCGCCCTGGCGCAGCTCTGGCAAGACTTGCTCAAGGTTGAGCGCGTGGGCCGTCATGATCATTTCTTCGAACTGGGCGGCCATTCCCTGCTGGCGGTCAGCTTGATTGGCCGGATGCGCCAGCTCGGCTTGTCGGCGGACGTGCGGGTGCTGTTCAGCCAGCCAACGCTCGCGGCGCTGGCGTCGGCGGTTGGCAGTGGCGGTGAGGTTGTGGTGCCGGACAACGGCATTCTGCTGGGGTGTACCCGGATCACGCCATCGATGCTGCCCTTGGTGGCGCTGGACCAGCTAGACATCGACCGCATCGTGGAGACGGTGCCAGGTGGTGCGCGCAACGTGCAGGACATCTACCCATTGGCGCCGTTGCAGGAGGGGATCCTCTATCACCACATCGCTGCGCACACGGGGGATCCCTATGTGTTGCAAGCCACGTTCATCGTCACCGATCGCGAGCGGCTGGAGGCGTTTGCCCTGGCTCTGCAAGGCGTCATCGATCGCCATGACATCCTGCGCACCTCGGTGGTCTGGGAAGGCCTGGACGAGCCGGTACAGGTGGTCTGGCGCAAAGCGCAATTGGCGGTGGAAGAGCTGGCGCTGGTCGCCGAGGCGGGCGACATTGCCGGGCAGTTGCGCGAGCGCTTCGACACGCTGCATTACCGTCTGGACATGCAACAGGCGCCATTGATGCGCATCGCATACGCCCACGATCCGGCCAATCAACGCTGGGTGGCGATGCTGCTGTTCCACCACATGGCGCTCGATCACACGGCGCTGGAAGTGGTGCAACACGAGATGCAGGCGCACCTGCTGGGCCAGGCCGACCAGTTGGGCGATGCAGTACCGTTCCGCAATTACGTGGCCCAGGCCCGTTTGGGCGTGAGCCGCGCGGAGCACGAAGGGTTCTTCCGGGACATGTTGAGTGATGTCGACGAGCCGACATTGCCGTTCGGTGTGCTGGACGTTCGCGGCGACGGTAGCGATATCGAAGAAGCTGGACTGAGCCTGCCTGCCGACTTGAGTCGTCGTCTGCGGGCCCAGGCTCGTCAATTGGGCGTGAGCGCCGCGAGCCTGCATCACCTGGCGTGGGCGCACGTGCTGGGGCAGGTGTCCGGCAAGCAGGACGTGGTGTTCGGCACCGTCCTGATGGGCCGGATGCAGGGTGGCGACGGCGCCGACCGGGCACTGGGCATGTTCATCAACACCTTGCCGCTGCGAGTGGGTGTCGGAGCCCAAGGCGTGCGCGATGGGGTGAAAGCCACCCACGCGCGCCTGACCGGTCTTTTGGGGCACGAGCACGCCTCGTTGGCCTTGGCCCAGCGTTGCAGCGCCGTGGCCGCGCCGCTGCCGTTGTTCAGCGCCTTGCTCAATTACCGGCACAGCGCCGCAGATGCTGCCTCGAGCGAAGCGTTAGTAGCTTGGGACGGTATTCAACTGCTGAGCAACGAAGAACGCACCAACTACCCGCTGACCTTGTCGGTGGATGACCTGGGCGAAGATTTCCGCTTGTCGGCGCTGGCGGTGCCGCAGATCGGCGCGCAACGGATGTGTGCCTACATGAGCATTGCCCTGGAGCATCTGGTCGAGGCGCTGGAACACGCTCCGCAGACGCCGTTGCACAGCCTGTCGATCCTGCCGTCGGCTGAGCGTCGGCAATTGCTGGTGGAGTTCAACGCTACTACTCGCAGCTATCCCCAGGACAGGACCGTCCATAGCCTGTTCGAAGTCCAGGCCAAGGAGCGTCCGGATGCAACGGCGGTTGTACACAACGGCCATAGCCTGACGTACGCCGAGTTGAACCGCCGCGCCAATTGCCTGACCCGCCATCTGATCGGCCAGGGGATTCAACCGGGTGACCGGGTGGCGATTGTGCTGGAGCGTTCGCTCGAGCTGCTGGTCAGCCAACTGGCGATTCTCAAGTGCGCCGCCGCCTACGTGCCGCTGGACGTCAGCGCACCGCTGGAGCGTCAGGATTTCATGGTGCGCGACAGCGGTGCCCGGACGCTTCTGACCCTGAGCACGATGACGGCCCCCGAGGGGATTGCCCGTGTGGATCTGGACACCGTTGTCATGGATAGCGAGGCGGATCACGACCTGAGATTGATACAAAGCACCGAATCGGTGGCCTACATCATGTACACCTCGGGCTCCACTGGCATCCCCAAAGGCGTGCTGGTGCCGCATCGAGCGATCAATCGCTTGGTGATCAACAACGGTTACGCCGATTTCAACGCCCAGGACCGGGTCGCGTTTGCCTCCAACCCGGCGTTCGACGCCAGTACCCTCGACGTCTGGGCACCGTTGCTCAACGGTGGGTGCGTGGTGGTGGTCGATCAGGACGTGTTGCTGACACAAGAACGTTTTGCGGCGTTGCTGCAAGAGCAATCGGTCAGCGTGTTGTGGATGACCGCCGGCCTGTTCCATCAATACGCCAGTGGCTTGATGGCGGTGTTCAGCCAGTTGCGCTACCTGATCGTCGGCGGCGATGTGCTCGATCCAGCGGTGATCGGTCGCGTCCTGAAGGAAGGCGCGCCGCTGCATCTGCTCAACGGCTACGGCCCGACCGAGGCCACCACCTTCACCACCACCCACGAAATCAAAACCGTGGGCGAGGGCGGTATTCCGATCGGTCGTCCGATTGGTAACACGCGTGTCTATGTGCTGGATGCCAACCGGCAACCGGTGCCCATCGGCGTGGCCGGTGAGCTGTACATCGGTGGCGACGGCGTGGCGAAAGGGTATCTGAATCGCCCTGAACTGACCGCCGAGAAGTTCGTCGCCGATCCGTTCAATGCCGACCCCGGTGCCTTGCTTTACCGCACCGGCGACCTGGCGCGCTGGCGAGCGGACGGCACGGTGGATTACCTGGGGCGTAACGACGACCAGGTGAAGATCCGTGGTTTCCGTATCGAACTGGGCGAGATCGAGGCCCGTTTGGGCCAGTGCCCTGGCGTGAAAGACGCGGTGGTACTGGCGCGACAAGACGATGCCGGTCCCAAGCGCCTGGTGGGTTATGTGATTGCTGAACCGGGCGTGACCTTGTCGGTTCACGACTTACGGGGGCAATTGTCGAGCGTGCTGGCCGACTACATGCTGCCCAGCGCCTTCGTGGTGTTGCCAGCCTTCCCGCTGACCGCCAACGGCAAGCTGGACCGCCGCGCACTGCCAGCGCCGGACGCCGAGGCCTATGCCTCTCGCGAATATGAAGCGCCGCAGGGCGAGGTGGAGCAGACCCTGGCGCGAATCTGGGCTGACGTGCTCAAGGTCGAGCAGGTCGGTCGTCACGATCACTTTTTCGAACTGGGCGGCCATTCGCTGCTGGCCGTGACATTGATCGAACGCATGCGCCAGGCTGGCTTGAGCGCCGACGTGCGCGTGCTGTTCAGCCAACCGACCCTGGCGGCGCTGGCCGCGGCTGTTGGTAGCGGTAAGGAAATCCTTGTTCCGGCGAATCGGATCCCGGCAGATTGCGAATACATCAGCCCGGACATGCTGCCCCTGGTCAACCTGTCCCAGGACGCCATCGACCAGATCGTCGCCACGGTGCCCGGTGGGGCGCGCAACGTGCAGGACATCTACCCGCTGGCACCGTTGCAGGAAGGCATCCTTTATCACCATTTGGCCGCTGAACAGGGCGACCCCTATGTGTTGCAGACGCAGTTCGCCTTCGACAACCGTGAACGCCTCGACGCCTTCATCGGGGCGCTGCAAGTGGTGATCGATCGCCACGACATCTTGCGCACCAGCGTGGTCTGGGAAGGGTTGGATGAGCCGGCGCAAGTGGTCTGGCGCCACGTGGTGCTGGAGCCGCAGTGCATTGTTCCAGAGGCCTCGGCTGGGGATATTGCCACCCAACTGGCCAGCCGCTTCGATGCCCGACACTATCGCCTCGACTTGGGCCAGGCGCCGTTGCTGCAATTGGCTTACGCCCGCGACGAGGCCCAGGATCGCTGGGTAGCGATCCTGCTGTTCCATCATATGGCCCTGGATCACACGGCGCTGGATGTGATGCAGCACGAGATGCAAATGCACCTGTTGGGCCAGGACGGCCAATTGGGCGAAGCAATGCCGTATCGCAACTACGTGGCCCAGGCCCGTCTGGGGGCAAGCGAACAAGAACACGAAGCCTTTTTCCGCGAGATGCTCGGCGATATCGACGAGCCGACGCTGCCCTTTGGTCTGCAGGACGTGCAGGGTGAGGGGCACGGTATCGATGAGGTCCGCCAGCCGGTGGATCTGGCGTTGTCCAGGCGCCTGCGGACACAGGCACGTCACCTGGGGGTGAGTGCCGCCAGCCTGGTGCACTTGGCCTGGGCACAGGTGCTGGGCAAGGTGTCCGGCAAACAGGAGGTGGTGTTCGGTACGGTCCTGCTGGGGCGGATGCAGGGCGGCGACGGTGCGGACCGTGCCCTGGGGATGTTCATCAACACCTTGCCGTTGCGGGTGGATGTGGGCAGCCAGGATGTACGCAGCGGCGTCAAGGCCACTCACGGCCGATTGACGGCCTTGCTGGGCCACGAACATGCCTCGCTGGCACTGGCGCAACGGTGCAGTGGCGTGGTCGCGCCGACGCCGCTGTTCAGCGCCTTGCTCAACTACCGCCACAGTGCGGTCCAAGTGACCCAGGACGCCCTGTCGGCCTGGAGCGGGATCAACGCGCTGGGCGGTGATGAGCGGACCAATTATCCGTTGACCCTCAACGTGGATGATATGGGCGACGGCTTCCTCCTCACGGCGATGGTCGATACGTCCATCGGTGCGCCGCGCATTTGCGGCTACATGCAAGTGGCCCTGGAAAACCTGGTCGTGGCCCTTGAGCAGGCACCGCACACTCCGCTGCACACCTTGGCGATCCTGCCAGCCGCCGAGCGTCGGCAGTTGCTGGAAACCTGGAACACGATCGACGCCGCGTATGCCGACGATGCCCTGATCCATCGGCAAGTCGAGGGCTGGGCCGCGTCCCAACCTGACACTGTGGCCGTCGTATATGAAGACCAGGCATTGACCTACGGTGAGCTCAATGCCCGCGCCAACCAACTGGCCCACAGCCTGGTGGCCCAGGGTGTTCGCCCGGATGACCGAGTGGCGATCTGTGTCGAACGTGGCCTGGACATGATCGTTGGCCTGCTGGGTATCCTGAAAGCCGGTGCGGGCTACGTACCGCTGGACCCGGCTTATCCACCCGAGCGCATCGCCTACATGCTGGATGACAGTAGCCCTGTGGCGGTGGTGACCCAGTCGCAATGGCGCGACAGCCTGCCGGTATTGCCGGTGCCCACCCTGGTGCTCGACCTGGCCGACGCTGGCGAAATGAGCCAGCAACCGCAGCACAACCCCGACGTCCCGGGCCTGGACTCCAACCACCTGGCCTACGTGATCTACACCTCGGGCTCCACTGGCCTGCCCAAGGGCGTGATGGTCGAGCATCGCAACGTCGCACGGCTGTTTTCGGCAACCCAGCCCTGGTTCGAATTCGGCCCGCAAGACGTGTGGGCGCTGTTCCATTCCTTTGCCTTCGATTTCTCGGTCTGGGAAATCTGGGGCTCGCTGACCCACGGTGGCCGCTTGCTGGTGGTGCCGCAACTGGTCAGCCGTTCACCGCAATATTGCTATGCCTTGTTATGCGAAGCGGGCGTGACCATCCTCAACCAGACGCCGAGCGCCTTCCGCCAACTGATTGCCGCCCAAGGTGAAAGCGACCTGGGCCACAGCCTGCGCCAGGTGATCTTCGGTGGTGAAGCGCTGGAGACCGGCATTCTCAAGCCCTGGTATGCCCGCCAAGCGAACGCTCGGACGCAACTGGTCAACATGTACGGCATCACCGAAACCACCGTGCACGTGACGTACCGTCCACTGACCGCAGCGGACGCGCAATTGACGGGGGTCAGCCCGATCGGCAAACGCATTCCCGACTTGCAACTGTACGTGCTCGACGCCCAGCGTGAGCCGGTACCAGTGGGGGTGGTCGGTGAAATGTACGTGGGTGGGGCGGGTGTCAGTCGTGGTTACCTGAACCGTGACGAACTGACCGCCGAGCGTTTCCTCGACAACCCGTTCAGCTCTGCGCCAAACGCCCGCATGTACAAGACCGGTGACCTCGGCCGCTGGTTGGCGGACGGCAGCATTGAATACCTGGGGCGCAATGACGACCAGGTGAAGATCCGCGGTTTCCGTATCGAACTGGGGGAGATCGAGGCGAAGCTGGCGGCCTGCAACGGTGTACGTGAGGCCGTGGTGATGGCCCGCCAGGACGCGCCGGGCGATCAGCGCCTGGTGGCTTATGTGATTGCCGAAGAGGGCGAGCCACCGTCGGCCGCTGAGCTTCGCGCTGAGTTGCTGGGTTCACTGGCCGAATACATGGTGCCCAGCGCGTTCGTGATGCTGACGGTCTTCCCACTGACTACCAACGGCAAGCTGGATCGCAAGGCCTTGCCAGTGCCGGATCAGTCGTCGGTGGTGACCCGCGAATACGAAGCGCCCCAAGGTGAAGTCGAGACGACCATTGCGCGGATCTGGCAAGACCTGTTGCAGGTGGACCGGGTCGGCCGTCATGACCACTTCTTTGAAATGGGTGGGCATTCGTTGTTGGCGGTGAAGTTGATCGAGCGCATGCGTCAGGTCGACCTGGCCGCCGACGTGCGGGTACTGTTCGGCCAGCCGACGCTGGCGGCCCTGGCTGCGGCGGTGGGTGGCAGCCAGGAAGTGCGGGTGCCGGCCAACCTCATTCCGGACGACTGCTCGCGGATCACGCCCGACCTGTTGCCACTGGCCATGCTGAGCCAGGACGAGATCGACCGCGTCGTGGCGACGGTGCCCGGCGGCGTGGGCAATGTGCAGGACATCTACGCCCTGGCACCGCTGCAGGAAGGGATTTTGTATCACCACCTCGCGGCGGCCAAAGGCGATCCCTACCTGCAATACGTGCTGTTTGCTTTCGACAGCCGTGCACATCTGGATACCTTCGCCCAGGCACTGCAGAACGTGGTGTCCAGGCATGACATCCTGCGCACCGCAGTGCTCTGGGAAGGCTTGGACGACCCGGTCCAGGTGGTCTGGCGTGAGGCGCAACTGGGGCTCGAGGAGATAGAACTGGACGCTGAGGCGGGGGATATTGCCCGGCAACTGCGCCAACACCTGGACCCGCGGCACTATCGCCTGGACATTCGCCAGGCGCCGATGATGCGTATCGGTTATGCCCAAGATGTGACGAACAACCGGTGGGTGGGCATGTTGCTGTTCCACCACATGGTGGATGACGCGACCTCCCTGGGCATGCTCACTGCGGAAATTGGCGCCTTCATGGGCGGGAACGGGCTGCAATTGGCAGCATCGGTGCCGTATCGCAACTATGTCGCACAAGCGCGGCTGGGCGTGAGCCGCGAGGACCACGAAGCCTTCTTCCGCGAAATGCTGGGTGATGTGACCGAACCGACGCTGCCCTTCGGTTTGCAGAATGTGCAGGGCGATGGACACGATATCGAGGAGGTCCGCCAGAGGGTCGATGCCCCGCTCAGCCGGCGTCTGCGGGCGCAGGCGCGCCATCTCGGCGTAAGCGCGGCAAGCTTGTATCACCTGGCTTGGGCGCAGGTGTTGGGCAAGGTGTCGGGCCAGGATGACGTAGTCTTCGGCACTGTGTTGCTGGGGCGCATGCAGGGCGGCGAAGGCGCCGACCGGGCGTTGGGCATGTTCATCAACACCCTGCCGTTGCGCGTAGGCCTGGGGGCGCAAGGCGTGCGCGCCGGGGTCAAGGCTACCCACGCACGTTTAACGGCGTTGCTGGGACACGAGCACGCCTCGCTGGTGCTGGCGCAACGTTGCAGCGGCGTGGCCGCGCCGGCACCGTTGTTCAGCGCGTTGCTCAACTATCGCCATCTCGGTGCGCAGACGGCTTCCAGCGAAGTCGTAGCCGCCTGGGACGGTATCCAGACGCTGGAAGGTGAAGAGCGCACCAACTATCCGTTGACGTTGTCGGTGGATGACCTGGGTGAAGACTTCAACCTGACGGTCATGGCCCAGGCACCGATTGGCGCCGCGAGGGTTTGCGGTTATGTGAACTGCGTTCTGGAAAATCTGGTGCAGGCCCTGGAGCAGTCACCGCTGGCCCCGTTGCACGGGTTGGCAATCCTGCCGCCGGCCGAGCGCCGGCAGTTGCTCGAGACCTGGAATACGACGGATGCCTTGTACGCCGATGACTCATTGATCCATGGCCAATTCGAAGTTCGTGCCGCCGCGCAGCCCGATGCGGTGGCGGTGGTGTTCGAAGATCGGACGCTGACCTATGGCGAACTCAACGCCAGGGCGAACCGGGTCGCTCATCGCTTGCTATCGCTAGGCATTCGCCCGGATGATCGGGTCGCGATCTGTGTCGAGCGTGGCCTGGACATGATCGTTGGTCTGTTGGGGATCCTGAAATCCGGCGCCGGTTATGTGCCTGTGGATCCGGCCTATCCGGCCGAACGTATTGCCTACCTGTTGCGTGACAGCGCGCCCATGGCAGTGTTGGCCCAGGCCGCCACATACCGTGCAGTGGCTGAAGTCGCGGCACCGGTGCTGGCGCTCGATGACGGCAGCTGGCAGGACCAGTCCGACGCCAACCCACAAGTGCCGGGCCTGGATGCCAGCCATCTGGCCTACGTGATCTACACCTCGGGCTCCACTGGCCTACCCAAGGGCGTGATGGTCGAGCACCGCAACGTCGCCCGGCTGTTTTCGGCGACACAACCGTGGTTCGACTTCGGTCCGCACGACGTGTGGGCGTTGTTCCATTCCTTTGCCTTCGATTTCTCGGTATGGGAAATCTGGGGCGCATTGACCCATGGCGGCCGCTTGCTGGTGGTGCCGCAACTGGTCAGCCGTTCTCCACAGGACTGCTACGCGCTGTTGTGCGAGGCGGGTGTCACGGTGCTGAACCAGACGCCGAGTGCTTTCCGGCAGTTGATCGCGGCCCAGGGCGAAAGCGACCTGAGCCATAGCCTGCGCCAGGTGATCTTCGGCGGTGAGGCACTGGAAACCGGCATTCTCAAGCCGTGGTATGCCCGTGAAATCAATGCCGGGACGCAACTGGTCAACATGTACGGCATCACCGAAACCACGGTGCACGTGACGTACCGTCCACTGACCGCAGCGGACGCGCAATTGACGGGCGTCAGCCCGATCGGCAAGCGCATTCCTGACTTGCAGCTGTACGTGCTCGATGCCCAGCGCGAGCCGGTGCCGGTGGGCGTGGTCGGTGAAATGTACGTGGCAGGGGCGGGCGTCAGCCGCGGTTATCTGAACCGCGAGGCATTGACCGCCGAGCGTTTCCTCGACGACCCGTTCAGCTCTGCGCCGAATGCCCGGATGTACAGGACCGGCGACCTCGGTCGCTGGCAGGTGGACGGCAGCCTCGAATACCTGGGCCGCAACGATGACCAGGTGAAGATCCGTGGTTTCCGCATCGAACTGGGCGAGATCGAAGCGTCGCTGGCCGCGTGCGAGGGTGTCAGCGAAGCGGTGGTGATCACCCGCGAGGACGATCCGGGCGACAAGCGCCTGGTGGCCTATGTCATCGCTGCAGAAGAGGCGCAACTGTCAGCCGCTGACCTGCGCACCCAGTTGCTGGCTTCGTTGGCCGATTACATGGTGCCTAGCGCCTTTGTGACGCTGGCTGCCTTCCCGTTGACCGCCAATGGCAAGCTCGACCGCAAGGCGCTGCCGGCACCGGATCAGTCGGCGGTGATCAGTCGTGAATACCAGGCTCCGCAAGGCGAAGTCGAAGTGGCTATCGCGCGAATCTGGCAGGACTTGCTCAAGATCGAGCAGATCGGTCGCCACGATAATTTCTTCGAGCTGGGCGGGCACTCGTTGTTGGCCGTGAAGTTGATCGAGCGCATGCGTCAGGTCGACCTGGCCGCCGATGTGCGGGTGCTGTTCGGCCAGCCGACGCTGGCGGCATTGGCCGCAGCGGTGGGCGGGAGCAAGGATGTCGTCGTGCCGGATAACGCCATCCCGGACGGCTGCACACGTATCACCCCAGACATGTTGCCCCTGGCCGATCTGGACCAGGCTGCCATCGACCGCATCGTGGCCACGGTGCCGGGCGGCGTGGCCAATGTGCAGGATATCTACGCCCTGGCGCCGTTGCAGGAAGGGATTCTCTACCACCACCTTGCCGCCGAGCAGGGCGATCCCTATGTGTTGCAGGTGCTGTTTGGCTTTGACAACCGTGAGCGGCTGCAAGCCTTCGCCGATGCCTTGCAGAGCGTGGTCTTGCGTAACGATATCTTGCGCACCAGCATGGTCTGGCAAGGCCTGGAAACACCGGTGCAAGTGGTCTGGCGCCAGGCAACCCTGGGCCTCGAGGAGATCGCGGTGGATCCGGCCGGGGACGGCGTGGTGCAGCAACTGCACGAACGCTTCGACCCGCGTCATTACCGTCTCGATATCGCTCAGGCACCGCTGATGCGCCTGGCCTATGCCCAGGATGTGGCGAATCAGCGTTGGGTCGGCATCCTGTTGTTCCATCACATGGCCCTGGACCATACGGCGCTGGAAGTGGTGGTGCACGAAATGCAGGCCAGTCTGCTGGGGCAGGGCCAGTTGCTTTCGCCAGCGGTACCGTATCGCAATCATGTGGCGCAGGCCCGGCTTGGGGTCAGTCCTGAGCAGCACGAAGCGTTTTTCCGCGACATGCTCGCCGATATCGATGAGCCTACGCTGCCATTCGGCCTGCAGGATGTGCAGGGCGACGGCAGCGGTATCGAAGAACAGCACCTGGACGTGGATGCCGAACTGGCCCAGCGCCTGCGGATGCAGGCCCGTCAGCTGGGGGTGAGCGCGGCAAGCCTGGTCCATCTGGCCTGGGCGCAGGTGGTCGGCCGGGTCTCGGGCCGTGAAGAAGTGGTGTTCGGCACCGTACTGATGGGGCGGATGCAGGGTGGCGAAGGGGCTGATCGGGCCCTGGGCATGTTCATCAACACCCTGCCATTGCGCGTCAGCGTCGGCGCCCAAGGCGCCCGCGCGGGTGTCAGGGCGACCCATGGGCGGCTGTCGGCCTTGCTTGGGCATGAGCACGCTTCGTTGTCCCTGGCCCAGCGTTGCAGTGGCGTACCGACCTCGCTGCCGTTGTTCAGTACCTTGTTGAACTATCGACACAGCGCGGCTGAAGCGGTGTCCGACACGGCCATTTCGGCCTGGTACGGCATTCAAACCCTGAGTATGGAGGAGCGGACGAACTATCCGTTGTGCCTGAACGTGGACGACCTGGGCGAAGGCTTCCGGCTCACGGCCCAGGCCGTGGTTGCAGTGGGCGCCCGGCGTGTCTGCGGGTACATGCACATGGCGCTGGAAAGCCTGGTGATGGCGTTGGAGCACACGCCTGACTTGGCGTTGCGTGAACTGTCGATTGTGCCGGCGGCGGAGCGCGAGCAACTGCTGGTGACGTTCAACGCCACCGAAGCAGACTATCCGCGGCAGCGGACGATTCATGGCTTGTTCGAAGAACAGGTGCAGCGTACGCCGGACGCCGTGGCGGTGCGCCATGGCCGACGCCAGCTCAACTATCGCGAGCTCAACGGCCTGGCCAACCGCTTGGCCCATTACCTGCGCAAGCAGGGCGTAAAACCCGATTCGCGGGTGGCAATCTGCGTCGAACGCGGCATCGACATGGTCGTTGGCCTGCTGGCGATTCTCAAGGCCGGTGGCGGTTATGTGCCGCTGGACCCGGCTTATCCGCAGGACCGCATTGCCTACATGCTCGACGACAGTGCCCCGGCGGCGATCCTGGTTCAAGGAACCACGCGTCACTTGCTGGGCGAGACCATGGTGCCGGTGATCGACCTCGACAAAGGTGTCTGGCAGGACGAAGCGGCGCCTAATCCACAGGTGCCGGGCCTGACCTCTTCGCACCTGGCCTATGTGATCTACACCTCGGGTTCGACTGGTCTGCCCAAGGGCGTGATGATCGAACACCGCAATACGGTGAATTTCCTCACATGGGCGCATCGTTCATTCGATTCGCAGACCTTGGCGAAAACCCTGTTCTCGACTTCGTTGAACTTCGACCTGGCGGTCTACGAGTGCTTCGCGCCGTTGACCTGCGGCGGCAGCATCGAAGTCGTGACTAATGTGCTGGAACTGCAACAAGGCGAGCACGACATCACCTTGATCAACACGGTGCCGTCGGCGCTCAAGGCGTTGCTGGAGTCGGGCGGTGTAGGCGAGGGTGTCGACACGGTCAACGTCGCTGGTGAAGCGCTCAAGCGCAGCCTGGTGGAAACGCTGTTCGAACAGACCCAGGTCAAGCGCCTGTGCAACCTCTACGGCCCTTCGGAAACCACGACGTATTCGAGTTGGGTGTCGATGGCCCGTGAGGACGGGTTTGCGGCACACATCGGCAAACCGGTCGCCAACACCCGGTTCTACTTGCTGGATGAGCACCAACAACCGGTGCCATTGGGTGTGCCGGGCGAAATCTACATCGGCGGGGCTGGGGTCGCTCGTGGGTATCTCAATCGCGATGATCTCACCGCTGAACGTTTCCTCAAGGACCCGTTCAGCACCACGCCAAATGCCCGGATGTACAAGACCGGTGACCTCGGTCGTTACCTGCCGGACGGCAACATCGAATACCTGGGGCGTAACGACGACCAGGTGAAGATCCGCGGTTTCCGCATCGAACTCGGCGAGATCGAAGCCAAACTTGCCCAACACGATGCCGTGAAAGAGGCCGTGGTATTGGCCCGGGAAGATGTTCCAGGCGATAAGCGCCTCGTGGCCTATTACACCGCGCAATCGGGTCAGGCAGCGGACATCGACGCCCTGCGTGCGCACCTGCAAGCACAACTGCCGGCCTATATGGTGCCCGCCGCTTATGTGCGTCTGGATGCATTGCCGTTGACCCCCAATGGCAAGCTCGACCGCAAGGCCTTGCCGGCGCCGGATCTCGACGCATTGATCACCCGTGGCTACGAAGCCCCGCAAGGTGAGGTCGAAACCACCCTGGCGCAAATCTGGCAGGACCTGCTAGGCCTGCCACAGGTCGGTCGCCATGACCACTTCTTCGAGCTGGGTGGCCACTCATTGCTGGCAATCCAGCTGATTTCCCAGGTGCGCCTGCGCCTGGGCGTTGAGCTGAGCCTGGCCGAGCTGTTCGCCCATCCCCAACTGATGGGGTTGGCGCAGGCAGTGACTCGGGCAGGGCGCAGCACATTGCCGGAGATCGTCCGGGTTTCCCGTGATGAAGACCTGCCGCTGTCGTTCGCCCAGCAGCGCCTATGGTTCCTGGCGCAGATGGAAGGTGCCAGCGCGGCCTATCACATGCCCGCCGGGCTCCGTCTGCGCGGCGTGCTGGATCGCCCCGCCTTGCAGCGGGCGCTGGATCGCATCGTCGCCCGCCACGAGGCATTGCGGACTACCTTTGTGCAGGGTCAGGGCCAGGAGGCACGGCAGTGCATCGCGCCTGTCGACGCCGGTTTTTCGCTGCTCCAGCACGACTTGTCCGGCCACGCCGATGCCGAAGACCAGCTGCAAGGGTTGGTGGTACAGGAAGCCATGGACGCCTTTGACCTGGAGCACGGTCCGTTGATCCGGGGTCGATTGATTCGCCTCGGCAGCGAGGACCATGTGCTGCTGGTGACCATGCACCACATCGTTTCGGACGGCTGGTCCATCGGCGTGTTGATCAAGGAACTGGCGGCGCTCTATGAGGCGTTCCGGCATGAACTGGACGATCCATTGCCGCCCTTGGCAGTGCAATACAGCGACTACGCCGTTTGGCAGCGTCGCTGGTTGAGCGGCGAAGTATTGCAAACCCAGAGCCGCTACTGGCAGCAAACCCTGGCCGATGCGCCGGCATTGCTGATGTTGCCCATCGACCGCGTGCGCCCGCCACAGCAGGACTATGCCGGGGCGACACTGCCAGTGACCTTTGACGCGAACCTGACCGCGAGCCTCAAGGCGCTGAGCCAGCGTCACGGCGTCACGCTGTACATGACGTTGATGGCCGCCTGGGGTGCGCTGCTGAGCCGGCTTTCCGGTCAGGATGAGGTGGTGATCGGTTCGCCGGTGGCCAACCGTACCCGCTCGGAAGTCGAAGGGTTGATCGGTCTCTTCGTCAACACCCTGGCGGTGCGCGTCGATGTTTCGGGGGCGCCGACGGTTGAAACCCTGTTGGCGCGGGTCAAGACCCAGGCTTTGGGCGCCCAGGCGCATCAGGACCTGCCGTTCGAGCAAGTGGTGGAAGTGCTCAAGCCGGTGCGCAACCTGGCCCATACGCCGCTGTTCCAGGCCATGTTGTCGTGGCAGACGCTGGACAGCACGGAGTTGGTGCTCGGCGATTTGAAACTTGAAGGCCTGGGGGCGGCGAGCACTGTCGCCAAGTTCGATCTGTCCCTGGAACTGGGTGAGGTCCAAGGGCAGATGTTCGGCTCTCTCGAATATGCCACGGCGCTGTTCGACGAGGCCACCGTGCAGCGTTACATCGGGTATCTGGACCGTCTGCTGCGGGCCATGGTGGCCAGTGACCAGACGAGGATTGCGCGAATCGAGTTGTTGGACGAAGCCGAGCGTGACCATCTGTTGGTGGGACTCAATGCTAACCAGGCGCCGTACCCTCGCGGGCAGACGATCCATCAGTTGTTCGAGGCCCAGGTCGCGGCTCGACCCGAAGCCATCGCGGTGCTGTTCGACGGTGAACGGCTGAGCTACGCGCAACTGAACCGCCAGGCCAACCAGGTGGCCCATCACCTGATAGGACTGGGTATCCGTCCGGATGACCGGGTGGCGATCTGCGTCGAGCGCGGTGCTGAAATGCTGGTCGGCCTGTTGGCGATCCTCAAGGCCGGCGCTGGTTATGTGCCGCTCGACCCGGCGTATCCGGCCGAGCGCTTGGCCTACATGCTCGCCGACAGCGCCCCGGTGGCGCTGCTGACTCAAGGTGGATTGCAAGGTCGTCTGCCGGCATTGACGGTGCCAGTGGTGTTGCTCGATCACGCTGAGCGTGTTCGTAGCGGCATTTGCGCCGGGCGCGACGATAACCCGTTCGTAGCATCCCTGGGCGTGCGTCACCTGGCCTATGTGATCTACACCTCGGGCTCCACCGGCAACCCCAAAGGGGTGATGATCGAACATCGGGGGCTGGTCAACTACTGCGTCGATGCGGTCCGGCTGTTCGACCTGACAGCGGCCGATACGGTGCTGCAACAGAACACCCTGAACTTCGACCTGTCGGTGGAGGAGATCTTCCCGGCACTGCTTGCCGGCGCCACCCTGGCACCGACCCGGCAGCTGTTTGGCAGTGCCGAGCTGCAAAGCAATGGCGACGTCCGTCCGACCTTCCTGCACCTGACGGCGGCCCATTGGCACACCCTCGCGGCCGAGTGGCACAACACCCCGGCCCAGGCCCGCGACCTGCTGCGGGACGTGCGGTTGATCAACGTCACCGGGGATGCCTTGTCGACGCAGAAGTTGCAAATGTGGGACGCGATTCGTCCGCCCCATACGCAACTGATCAACACCTATGGCCCGACCGAGGCGACGGTGTCCTGCACCGCCGCGTATATGAAGTACGACGCTGCCTGTGGCAATGCAACGATTGGCAAGCCGATGGCCAACACCCGTATCTACCTGCTCGACGCGTACCGCCAGCCGGTGCCGTTCGGCGTCGCGGGGGAAATCTTCATCGGTGGCGAGGGTGTGGCGCGTGGTTACTTGAACCTTGACGCTATCAACGCTGAACGTTTCCTGGCCGATCCCTTCAGCGACCAGCCCGATGCGCGGATGTACAAGACCGGCGACCTGGCCCGTTATCGTGCGGACGGACGCCTTGAGTACCTGGGCCGCAATGACTTCCAGGTCAAGGTCCGCGGGTTCCGTATCGAACTGGGCGAGATCGAGGCCCGGTTGGGTTATTGTGCCGGAGTCAAGGAAGCGGCGGTGATCGTGCGCGAAGACACCCCGGGCGACAAACGCCTGGTGGCCTATGTGGTGCCGCAGGTGGGCGCGAGCCTGAGCGCAGCGGCCCTGCGCACGCTGTTGTCGACGCAATTGGCTGAATACATGCTGCCCAGCGCCTTCGTCAGCCTGGCCGCGCTGCCGCTGACACCAAACCGCAAGCTCGACCGCCAGGCGTTGCCGGCGCCCGATGCCGATGCCTACGCCAGCCGCAGCCATGAAGCGCCTGAAGGCAGCACTGAAATCGCCCTGGCGCAGATCTGGCAATCCCTGCTCAAGGTCGAGTCGGTGGGGCGTCATGACCACTTCTTCGAACTGGGTGGCCATTCATTGCTGGTGATGCGCTTGATTGCCCAGGTGCGCGAGCGATTGGGCGTGGAGTTGAACCTTGGCGATGTCTTCGCCCAACCGCTGCTCAGTGCGCTGGCCCAGGTGCTTTCCCAGGCGGTACGCAGCACCCGGCCAGACATCGTGCCGGTGTCCCGCGAGCAGATGCTGCCGTTGTCGTTCGCCCAACAGCGCCTGTGGTTCCTGGCGCAACTGGATGGCAGCAGTGCGGCCTATCACATTCCCACGGGCCTGCGTTTACGGGGGGCGCTGGATATCCCGGCGCTTACTCGCGCATTGGATCGCATCGTTGCCCGTCACGAAACCCTGCGCACCACCTTTGCCCAGGCGCAAGGGGAGGATGTGCAGCAACGCATTGCCCCGGCTGACATCGGTTTCGCTTTGCAACAGCATGTCCTGGCCGGGCGTCCGGATGCCGAGGCCGAGTTGTTGAGCATGGCCGAGCAAGAAGCCCGTCAAACGTTCGACCTGGCCCGCGGCCCACTCGCTCGTGGCCGGCTGGTTCGGATGGCTGACGATGATCACGTGCTGTTGGTGACCCTGCATCACATCGTCTCGGATGGTTGGTCTGCCGATGTCCTGACCCATGAACTGGGCGTGCTGTACGAGGCGTTCAGCCAGGGACGGGATGATCCGCTGCCGGCCTTGCCAATCCAGTACGCCGACTATGCCCTCTGGCAACGGCGCTGGCTCACCGGTGAGATCCTGGATCGGCAGGAACGCTACTGGCAGCAAACCCTGGCCGATGCGCCGGCGCTGCTGACGTTGCCAACCGACCGACCACGGCCTGCCCAGCAAGACCACTCCGGTAGTGCGGTGGGGATCGTCCTCGACGAAACCTTGACCCAAGACCTCAAGACACTGAGCCAACGCCATGGCGCCACGTTATTCATGACGGTCATGGTCGCCTGGGCCACGGTGCTCAGTCGCATGGCCGGTCAGCACGATGTCGTTATCGGCACGCCGGTGGCGAACCGCATGCAAACAGAGGTCGAGGGCCTGATCGGTCTGTTCGTCAACACCCTGGCGCTGCGCGTCGATGTGGCGGCCGAACTGACGGTCCAAGGCTTGCTGCAACAGGTGAAGGCCCAGACCTTGGGGGCCCAGGCGCATCAGGACTTGCCGTTCGAACAGGTGGTTGAAGTGGTCCGGCCATTGCGCAGCCTGTCCCACAGCCCGGTGTTCCAGGCGATGCTGTCCTGGCAGAACAACGAAACCGCCGGGTTGGAACTGGGTGATATGTCGCTGCAAGGGCTGGGCGTGACCAGTCGCACCGCGAAGTTCGACGTATTGCTGGACATGGCGTTGATCGACGGGCGTCTGTTCGGTTCGTTGGAGTACGCCACGGCGTTGTTCGATCAGACCACGATGGAGCGCTACCTCGGTTACCTCGAGTGCGTATTGCGCGCCATGGTCGCTGACGAGCAGGCCCTCGTGGCGCAGATTCCGATGTTGGGTGACAGCGAACGCCAGTATCTGCTGGAAGGATTCAACGCCACCACGGTCGATTATCCGCAAGGCCTGACGCTGCACGGCTTGTTCGAGGCGCGGGTTGCGACGAGTCCGGATGCGGTGGCTGTGGTGTCTGACGAAGCACAACTGAGCTACGCAGAGCTGAATCGCCGCGCCAACCAGATTGCCCATTGTCTGATTGCGCTGGGTATCCGCCCGGACGACCGTGTGGCGATCTGCGTGGATCGCAGCGTGGAGATGGTTGCGGGCCTGCTGGGTATTCTTAAATCCGGTGCGGCTTATGTGCCGCTCGACCCGGATTATCCGCTCGATCGGCTGGCCTATATGCTGGAAAACAGCGCGCCATCAGTGGTGCTGACCCAGCGTGCCTTGCAAACCAGCCTGCCGGCGACCACTGCCCGAGTCATGCTGTTGGACTCGGCCGACGAAGAAGACTTTTCGACGCAGCCAATCAGCAACCCACAGGTCGAGGGCCTGCAAGCCAATCACCTGGCCTATGTGATCTACACCTCGGGTTCGACTGGTCAGCCCAAAGGCGTGATGAACGAGCACGGCGCGGTGGTCAACCGCCTGTTGTGGATGCAGGACGAATATAAATTGAGCGCCGCGGACGCGGTGCTGCAAAAGACCCCATTCAGCTTCGACGTGTCGGTGTGGGAGTTCTTCTGGCCGCTGTTCAGCGGCGCACGGTTGGTGATGGCTCGTCCCGGCGGACACCGGGATCCGGCCTACCTGCGCGAAGTGATCCAGGCCCAAGGCATCACCACGTTGCACTTCGTGCCGTCGATGCTCGATGTGTTCCTGGCCCATGGCGAGGCGGACGCGTGCGAAGGTTTGGTGCGGGTGATGTGCAGCGGCGAGGCCTTGCCGGGGCATCTGGTGCGGCGCTTCAAGGCGCAACTGCCACAGACCGGCTTGTACAACCTGTACGGCCCGACCGAAGCGGCGGTGGACGTGACGGCGTGGGACTGCGCAGGGGCTGAAATACCCGACAGCACGCCCATTGGCAAGCCGATCGCCAACACGCGGATCTACCTGCTCGATGCCCACCAACAACCGGTGCCCCTGGGCGTGGCCGGGGAGATTTATATCGGTGGGGTCCAGGTGGCGCGCGGTTACCTGCACCGTGCGGAACTGACGGCCGAGCGGTTCCTCAAGGACCCGTTCAGCACGGCCCCGAACGCGCGCATGTACAAAACCGGCGACCTGGGTCGCTACTTGCCGGACGGCAACATCGACTACCTGGGGCGCAACGATGACCAGGTGAAGATCCGTGGTTTCCGCATCGAGTTGGGCGAGATCGAAGCCCGGCTGGCGCAATACGCGGGTATCAAGGAAACCGTGGTGCTGGCCCGTGAAGAGGCGTCAGGCGAGAAAAGGCTGGTGGCTTATTTCACCACGCACGCTGCCGAGGACGCTGCCGATATCGAAGCCCTGCGCGCCCATCTGCAAGGGCAACTGCCGGAATACATGGTGCCGAGCGCCTACGTGCGCCTCGACGCCTTGCCGCTGACCCCCAACGGCAAGCTCGATCGCAAGGCCTTGCCAGCGCCGGATCTTTCGGCGGTGATCACCCGGGATTACGAGGCACCGCAAGGTACGGTCGAGACAACGCTGGCGCAGCTTTGGGCCGATTTGCTCCAGGTTGAGCGGGTGGGGCGGCATGACCACTTCTTCGAACTGGGCGGTCACTCGCTGTTGGCGGTCACGTTGATCGAGCGCATGCGTCAAGTGGGCTTGAGCGCCGATGTCCGCGTACTGTTCGGCCAGCCGACGTTGGCGGCATTGGCGGCGGCAGTGGGCGGTGCGACGGAGGTCGTGGTGCCGGACAACGGAATTACCCAGGCTGGCCAACGCATCACGCCGGACATGCTGCCCCTCATCGACCTGTCCCAAGACGAGATCGATCAGATTGCCGCGACGGTGCCCGGCGGCGTGGCTAACGTCCAGGACATCTACGCCCTGGCGCCATTGCAGGAAGGGATCCTGTATCACCACCTGGCTTCACAGCAGGGCGATCTCTATGTGCAGCAGGCCACGTTCAACTTCAAGGATCGTACCCGGCTGGAGGCTTTTGTCGACGCTTTGCAAGCTGTCATCGATCGGCACGACATCCTGCGCACCGCCGTGCTCTGGGAAGGACTGCGCGAACCGGTCCAGGTGGTGCTTCGCCAGGCGCAACTGATTCTGCAAGAGTGTGTTTTCGAGCCAAGTAATGACATCAGCGCGCAACTGCTCGAGCGCTTCAACCCTCGACACTACAGCCTCGATGTGCGCCAGGCACCGCTGATGCGCATGGCGTTCGCCCATGACCCGGCCAACCAGCGCTGGATCGCGATCCTGCTGTTCCATCACATGGCCCTCGATCACACGGCGCTGGAAGTGGTGCAGCACGAGATGCAGGCGCATTTGCTAGGCCAGGCCGATCAGTTGGGCACAGCAGTGCCGTTCCGCAACTACGTGGCCCAGGCCCGTTTGGGCATCAGTCGCGAGGAGCACGAAGGGTTCTTCCGGGACATGTTGGGCGATGTGGACGAGCCTACATTACCGTTCGGCGTGCTGGATGTACGTGGCGACGGCAGCGATATCGAAGCCGCCGGGCTGAACCTGTCTGCCGATCTGAGCCGCCGTTTGCGGGCCCAGGCTCGTCAATTGGGTGTGAGCGCCGCGAGCCTGCATCACCTGGCTTGGGCGCAGGTGCTGGGGCAGGTGTCCGGCAGGCAGGACGTCGTGTTCGGCACCGTATTGATGGGCCGGATGCAGGGTGGCGATGGGGCCGACCGGGCACTGGGCATGTTCATCAACACCTTGCCGCTGCGAGTGGATCTCGGTCGCCAGGGTGTGCGTGACGGGGTGAAAGCCACCCACGCTCGCCTCACCGGTCTGCTCGGCCATGAGCACGCTTCGCTGGCCCTGGCCCAACGTTGCAGCGGCGTGGCCGCGCCGCTGCCGTTGTTCAGTGCCTTGCTCAATTACCGGCACAGCGCGGGCCAGACGGTTTCGAGCGAAGCCCTGAACGCCTGGGAGGGCATCGAGGCCCTGAGCAGTGAGGAACGCACCAACTATCCGTTGACCTTGTCGGTGGATGACCTGGGCGAGGGTTTCAGCGTGTCGGCACTGGCGCTGCCGCGGATCGGCGCGCAGCGCATGTGTGTCTACATGAACATTGCCCTGGAACATCTGGTGCAGGCGCTGGAGCAAGCACCGCAGGCGCCGTTGCACAGCCTGTCGATCCTGCCGTCCGCCGAACGCCGGCAATTGCTGGTGGATTTCAACGCCACCACGCGTCGGTATCCGCGGGACAGGACCGTCCAAGGCCTGTTCGAAGCCCAGGCGCTGGCCCGTCCGGATGCAACGGCGGTTGTGCACAACGAAAGCAGCTTGACCTACGCCGAGTTGAACCACCGGGCCAATCGCCTGGCCCGCCATTTGGTCGGCCTCGGCGTGCAACCGGGGGATCGCGTGGCGATTGCACTGGAGCGGTCCACCGAACTGGTGGTCAGCCAGTTGGCGACCCTCAAGTGTGCTGCTGTCTACGTGCCATTGGATGTCGGCGCACCTCTGGAGCGTCAGCAGTTCATGGTGCAGGACAGCGGCGCGCAAGTCGTGCTGACGTTGAGCTCGGCGCTAGTGCCTGAAGCCTCGCGACGGGTGGACCTGGATACGGAGGGCTTCAATGAGGTCGCCGATAACCTCGACCTGACGCAAAGCACCGAATCGGTGGCCTACATCATGTACACCTCGGGCTCCACCGGCACTCCGAAAGGTGTGCTGGTGCCGCACCGGGCGATCAACCGGTTGGTGATCAACAATGGCTACGCCGACTTCAACACCGAGGACCGCGTCGCCTTTGCCTCCAACCCGGCGTTCGACGCCAGTACCCTCGACGTCTGGGCGCCGTTGCTCAACGGCGGCTGCGTGGTGGTGGTCGATCAGGACGTGTTGCTGACACAAGAACGTTTTGCGGCGTTGCTGCAAGAGCAATCGGTCAGCGTGTTGTGGATGACCGCCGGCCTGTTCCATCAATACGCCGCCGGGCTGATGCCGGTGTTCGCCCAATTGCGCTACCTGATCGTCGGCGGCGATGTGCTCGATCCAGCGGTGATCGGCCGCGTCCTGAAGGAAGGTGCGCCGCTGCATCTGCTCAACGGCTACGGCCCGACCGAAGCCACCACGTTCACCACCACTCACGAAATCAAAACCGTGGGCGAGGGCGGTATTCCGATTGGTCGTCCGATTGGTAACACGCGTGTCTATGTACTGGATGCCAACCGGCAACCGTTGCCCATAGGCGTGGCCGGTGAGCTGTACATCGGTGGCGACGGCGTGGCGAAAGGGTATCTGAACCGCCCAGAACTGACCGCCGAGAAGTTCGTCGCCGATCCGTTCAATGCCGACCCCGGTGCCTTGCTCTACCGCACCGGCGATCTGGCCCGTTGGCGAGCGGACGGCACGGTGGATTACCTGGGGCGTAACGACGACCAGGTGAAGATCCGTGGTTTCCGTATCGAATTGGGTGAAATCGAAGCCCGACTGGCCCAACACGAGCACGTCAAGGACGCGGTGATCCTGGTGCGCGAAGATGTCCCGGGTGAGAAGCGCCTGGTGGCTTACTTTACTCAGCAGGCGCTGGGCGAGACGGTGCCAGTCGAGGACTTGCGCGGGTACCTGCATGGGCAGTTGCCCGACTACATGGTGCCGGCCGCCTATGTCCGCCTCGATGCATTGCCGCTGACCGCCAATGGCAAGCTCGACCGCAAGGCACTGCCGGCACCGGCCCAGGACGCCGTCGTCAGCCGTTCCTATGAAGCCCCGCAAGGCGAGGTGGAAACCTTGCTGGCGCAACTCTGGCAAGACTTGCTGGGCCTGCAACAGGTCGGTCGCCATGACAACTTCTTCGAAATGGGCGGGCATTCCCTACTGGCGATCCGCTTGGTGGGGCTGCTGGCGCAAGCCAACCTGACGGTGTCACTGGCCGAGTTGTTCCAGCATGAAAGTGTCGCGTCCATGGCGTCGCTGCTGCAGAACCGTACCACTGAGGTCCAAGTGAAGGAGCCGTTCGTGCCGGTGCGCACCACCGGCCAGCAGAACCCGTTGTTCCTGGTGCATGAGTTCAGCGGCCTGGATCTCTACTTCCCGGCGCTGGGCAAGCACATCGATCCGGATATCCCGGTCTATGGCCTGCCCGCCATTGCGTGGGGTGAACCACAGTTGCACACGATGGAGTGCCTGGCTTCGCGGCTGGTGGGCATCATCCGTTCAGTCCAGCCCAAGGGGCCTTATCGCCTGGCGGGCTGGTCATTCGGTGGCGTGCTGGCGTACGAGATCGCCATCCAGCTCATTGGCCTGGACGAAGAGGTCGAGTTCCTCGGCCTGATCGACAGCTACCTGCCTCGGTTGGTGGACCAGGGCAGGGACCGCTGGTCGCCGGACGAAGCGCACAAACGTCATTTGCTCGACCGCTGCGAGGTGTTCTGGAAGGCTGGGACAGTGGCCGACGGGGACCTCACCCTGGTCCTCACAAAATTGGCCAGCCTGCAGGTTCAACTGAGTGACTTCGAGTTCGAGGGGCTGGTGCAGCGGTGCGCTGAGCAAGGCCTGCTACCGCCGGAACTGGCGGACTACAGCGCGGCCCAGCTCTGGCAATACCTGGATCGCGAAGTCGCCCACGGTCATGCGTTGGCCCATTACTCGGTGTATCCGATCTCCGTGCCGGTGCACCTGCTGGTCGCCGAGGAGCGCAAGGACGATGCGCCCGAACATTCCGGCTACCTGGGCTGGGACGCTGTCCTGCCCAAGGCGCAGATGCATTGTGTCAAGGTTCCGGGCAACCACCAGACGATGATGCAGTTGCCACAGGTCAAGGCTTTGGGACAGGCCATTGACGATGCATTGCGCACCGTCGCTTCGCGCCCGGCGCCTTCCCGGCGCAACAGCTACCAGCCACTGCTGACAATCCAGGGCGGGCGCGCCGATCGGGCGCCGATTTTCTGTGTGCCTGGTGCCGGCGACAGCGTGACCGGCTTTATCGGCCTGACCGATGCCTTCGGCCCGGACTGGCCCATCCATGGGTTGCAACCTCGCGGATTGGACGGCAGCACCGAACCTTTCAGCCTCGTGGAAACCGCTGCCCAGGCCTATCTCGAAGCAATCGACAAGGTGCAACCGCAGGGCCCGGTGCATCTGCTTGGCCATTCCTTCGGTGGCTGGATCGTTTTCGAAATGGCCGCCCGCCTGCATGCCCGTGGTCGCAAGGTGGCCTCGTTGACGCTGATCGACAGTGAGTCGCCGGGCGGCAATGGGGTGGTGGGCAGGCCTTATACCGCAACGGGGGTCTTGAACCGGTTGATCGAGGCGATGCAGCTGGCTTCCGGCAAGTCCCTGGGTATCGATGCCACGGTGTTCGGTGCCCAGGACGATAACGCGCAGATGCGTTTGCTGCATGCCGGCATGGTCCGTGCCGGCATGCTGCCGCAGCGTTCGGCGGTGGATTCGATGCGCGGGCCGGCGCGGGCTTTTGGCACCGCCCTGCGTACGGTTTATCAACCACAACATCGATACACCGGGCCGGTGCGGCTGGTGTTGGCCAATGATCCCACCCTGGACACAGCCGGTAACAAACGCGAGCAGGAACAAATGATCGAAGGATGGCGCAAGCATATCCCTGACCTCAGTATCTGGTACGGTCCGGGCAACCACTTCACGATCCTCAAGGCCCCTCACGTACACAACCTGGCAGCCTGGTGGCAGGACAGCCTTCCCATGCACGATGAGGAGGCGGCCAGTGATTGCGTCTAGCCGTCCTTCCTTCGCGCGCATCCATGGACCCCGGCGCCTCACTGGCCGGGCCTGAAATCAACGCACTCATGGTTATTTATGGAAAAGTCGAAGTTTCGCAAAATCGCTATCGTGCTTGTACTGGTCGTGGTGGCCGCGCTGATTTTCTACAGTGCGCAGTCGCCGGGCAAACCACCGGAGTACCTGACTGCCGAGGTCGAACGTACCGACATCGAGAACGCGGTACTGGCATCCGGCACGCTGCAGGGCGTCAAGCAGGTCGATGTCGGTGCCCAAGTGTCGGGCCAACTGAAATCGCTCAAGGTCAAACTGGGCGACAAGGTCAAGAAGGGCCAGTGGCTGGCGGAGATCGACCCTATGCTGGCGCAAAACTCATTACGCCAGGCCCTGGTCAATGAAGAGAACCTAGTGGCTAAGCGGCAGGCCACGGCGGCGCAACTCAAGGACGCCAAGGGCACCTACGATCGCTACAAAAAACTGCAACCGGACGACGCGATCTCCAAGCAGGAGTACGAGACCGCCGAGTCGAACTACAAGGTGGAAGCGGCGAACCTGCTCTCCCTCGATGCGCAGATAAAGGACGCCCGTATCCAGGTGGAAACCGCGCGGGTCAACCTGGCCTACACCCACATCGTCGCGCCGATTGATGGCTATGTCGTGGGGATCGTGACGCAGGAAGGCCAGACCGTGATCGCCGAGCAATTGGCACCGGTGCTGCTCAAGCTGGCCGACCTGGACACCATGACGGTCAAGGCCCAGGTGTCGGAAGCCGACGTGATTCACATCGTTCCCGGCCAGGAGGTGTACTTCACCATCCTGGGTGAATCGGAAAAGCGCTATTACGCCAAGCTGCGGGGCACTGAGCCGGCGCCGCAGAACTTCCTCGAAACCCAGACTGCCGGGACGCCGAAGCAAAATACCGCGGTGTTCTACAACAGCCTCTTCGACGTGCCGAACCCCGATCATCGCCTGCGTATTTCCATGACGGCCCAGGTCCGTATCGTCTTGGACAAGGCCAAGGATGTATTGACGGTCCCTGTCGCCGCCCTGGGTGCAAAAAACCAGGATGGCAGCTATGTGGTGCGTGTGCTGGACGCCGAAGGCAAGGCTCAGCCGCGCAACGTGCAGACGGGCATCAACAACAACGTGCGGGCCGAGATCAAGGATGGCCTGGCAGAAGGTGACAAGGTCGTCATCGGCGAACCGACCCCAGCCGTGGCGGGAGCCTGACCATGACGCGACCACTGTTGGAGCTCGAGGGGATTACCCGCAGTTTTCTTGCGGGCGAGAAGGAGTTCATAGCGCTCAAGAACATCAACCTGACGATCAACGCCGGGGAGGTCGTGGCGATTACCGGCGCTTCCGGCTCCGGCAAATCCACACTGATGAACGTGCTCGGCTGCCTCGACCATCCGAGTTCCGGCAGCTACAAGGTGGACGGGCGCGAAACCGGCTCGATGGACGATCATGAGCTGGCGGTACTGCGGCGTGACCACTTCGGTTTCATTTTCCAGCGTTACCATTTGCTGCCGCACCTGAGTGCCTTGCACAACGTCGAGATGCCGGCCATTTACGCTGGCGCGGCAGAGAAGCAACGGCACACGCGTGCCGGGGAGTTGTTGGGACGTCTGGGACTGGTAGGGCACCTGAGCAACCGGCCCAGCCAACTCTCCGGTGGCCAACAGCAGCGGGTGAGTATTGCCCGGGCCCTGATGAACGGCGGCGAGATCATTCTGGCGGACGAACCCACCGGGGCGCTGGACACCACCAGCGGCAAGGAGGTGATGAAGATCCTCCTGGAACTCAACGCGGCAGGGCATACGGTCATCATCGTGACCCATGACGAGAAAGTGGCGGCTCACGCCCAGCGCATCATCGAGATCCGCGACGGCGAGATCGTCAGTGATCGCCCCAATCCGCAGAGGCCGCTGCAAGACTTGCCGGAACAAGACATGCGTCTGGCCAAGGTCAAGCCCACCAACGGTCTGCTCGCCCGTTTCGGGCTGTTCAGCGAAGCGTTCAACATGGCCTGGGTGGCGTTGATCTCGCACCGGATGCGAACCCTGCTGACCATGTTGGGCATCATTATCGGCATCACCTCCGTGGTGTCGATCGTGGCCATCGGTGAAGGGGTCAAGCAATATGTCCTGAAAGACATCGAAGCGATCGGCAGCAACACGATCGAGATCATGCCTGGCGCCGACTGGGGGGACAGTCGCTCGACCGCTATCGAAACGCTGGTGTTGTCCGATGTGACCGCCCTGAGCGACCAGTATTACATCGACAGCGCCACCCCGAACCTGGGGCGAAACCTGTTGCTGCGTTATGAAAACATCGACGTCAATGCGACCGTCAACGGTGTGAGCGCGAGCTATTTCCAGGTTCGCGGAATCAAGATCGGCTCGGGTGTGGCGTTCAGCAAGGACGATGCCCGCCGGCAGTCGCAAGTGGTGGTGATCGACCACAATACGAGCAAGCGCCTGTTTGGCTCGCACACAGACCCATTGGGCAAGGTGATTCTGGTCGACAACTTGCCGTGCACGGTCATCGGCGTGACCGAAGACCGCAAAAGCGTCTTCAACACCAGCAAGAACCTGAATATCTGGATGCCCTATGAAACCGCGGCCGGCCGGTTGCTGGGCCAGCGCTTCCTGGACAGCATCACGGTTCGGATAAAGGACGGGCAACCGAGCAAATTAGTGGAAGACAACGTGGTCAAGCTCCTGGAGCAGCGCCATGGCATCAAGGACTTCTTCACCTACAACCTCGACAGCGTGATGCAAACGGTGCAGAAGACCAGCCAATCACTGGCGCTGCTGCTCTCGTTGATTGCGATCATTTCGCTGGTGGTGGGCGGGATCGGGGTGATGAACATCATGCTCGTCTCGGTGACCGAACGTACCCGCGAGATCGGTATTCGCATCGCTGTCGGTGCTCGCCAGTCCGACATACGCCAGCAGTTTCTGGTGGAGGCGGTGATGGTGTGTCTGATGGGGGGCACGATTGGCATCGCCTTGTCGTTTGGGATCGGCTACGTCTTTTCGATCTTCGTCAAGGAATGGCAGATGGTGTTCTCAATGGGATCGATCGTCACTGCTGTCATCTGTTCCACACTGATTGGGATCGTGTTCGGCTTTGTGCCTGCGCGTAATGCCGCGCGGCTCGATCCGATCAATGCGTTGGCGCGCGATTGACCTGGGCTGCATGACTTGAACCAGGCACATCCCCCTGTGGCGAGGGGATAAACCCCCGCCACAAAGGTCAATACCTGGCCTCTTATACCGCTACGCGGGCCGCCTGCGAGCGTGTCTCGCCGACTTTCTTCACCGAGTGTTCGAAGCGCTCCAGGACCATGCCGACCTCAGCCTCTGTGATGGTCAGGGGGGGCAGGAACCTGAGCACTGCGCCATGGCGTCCGCCGGTCTCCATCATCAACCCGTTGTCGAAGCAGTTGAGCTTGATGGCGTGGGCACGAACACCGTCAGCCTGGCCGGCGCGCTGGTTGGTGCCCGGTTGAGTGATTTCCACGCCGATCATCAAGCCGCGACCGCGGATATCGCCGATGCATGGAAAGCGTTGGGCGATTTGCTCCAGGCCGTGCTCCAACTTCTGCCCCATCCGGGCGGCATGGGCGACGAGGTTGTCTTCGCGGATTTGCTGCATGGTTGCAGCACCGGCGACCATCGCCACCTGGTTGCCACGGAAAGTACCCGCATGCATGCCGGGGCCCCAGGTGTCGAGATAATCGGCATACACGATCACCGCCAATGGATAACCGCCGCCGATGGCTTTTGACAGCACCAGAATGTCGGGCACGATACCCGCGTGTTCAATGGCGAACGTGCTGCCGGTGCGGCCGAGGCCGGTCTGGACCTCATCGACGATCAGCAAGATGTCCTGTTCCAGGGTGATTTCCCGCAGGGCGCGCAGCCAGTTGGCCGAAGCCGGGATGCAACCGCCTTCACCTTGTACCACCTCGACGATAACCGCCGCCGGCTTGGCAACGCCGCCTTCGGGGTCCGACAGGACGGTGCGGATGTAGTCGATGGACAGTTGGTCGGTGTGCTCGCCATCGGTGCCGAACGGACAGCGAAACCGGTAGGGAAACGGCAGAAAGTGTGTGCCCTGGGCAATCAGGCCGTCACCGGTCTTGGGAGACAGCTTGCCCATCGCCGACAGTGCACCGGCCGTCATCCCGTGATAACCGCCGTGGAAGGCCATCAATGGCGAGCGCTTGGTGTAGTGGCGCGCCAACTTGATGGCCGCCTCGACCGCATCCGAGCCACTGGGGCCGCAGAAAAGAATCTTGCTGGTGTCGCGCATTTTCGCCGGCAGCATCGAGAACAGCTCCTGCACGAACGCATGCTTGGCCGGTGTGGCCAGGTCCAGTGCCTGTTGCAAGTGATCGCTGCCCAGAAACTGCATCACGGCGTCCCGGACTTGCGGCGGGTTGTGCCCGAGGGCCAGTGTCCCGGCGTTCGACAGGCAGTCGAGGAACTCTTGGCCGCTGGCGTCCTTGATGCGCATGCCTTTGCCGCTGACGAACAGTCGCTGGAAAGTCTGCGCATAGGTGCGTGCGTTCGACTCGACGTTTTCGAGGTAACTGAGTGCTTCCATATTCGATCATCCATTGGCTATGGAAAGTGAACCGAGCGGGGCTGTCATTCATGCTCGACAGCGGGTGCGGTCTGTACTTGGCAGGTCCAGGTCATTTCAACAGGCCCCTGTCTTTATCGCGAGTTTTCTTGCCGGCACCTGTCCCCGTTTTCCACGCCAGACACCCAATCCGGCACGGGGTTAAATACCTGCCACACGAGCCTCGTCAAGCCATCGTCAATCATCTGCCAACTCCCTGAGCTGTGGCGGTGCCGGGTGCCTTGCTGTTCTTCACCTTTGTCACCCCATAGAGAACCCTATGCATGTCTTCAAGCCTCCAGAAAACGTATTGCTGGTGACACTGTGTGCGGTGGCCTTGAGTGGCTGCGTATTGGGCCCTGACTATCGAGTGCCAGACGTCCCGGTCGCGGCCAAATGGCAAGCGCCGCTGCCCCATGGCGCCTCCATGGCCGCGTTGGCCGACTGGTGGCAGCAGTTCGATGACCCGGCGTTGGCCAAACTGTTGCGCCTGGCCGAAGCCGATAGCCCATCCATGGACCAGGCCTGGGCCAATATCTCGCTGGCCCGGGCAACCGCTGCCAGTGATGCTGCGGATGCCTTGCCGAAAATCGACGGCAGATTGTCCGGTGGTCGTGGCGGGCAGCAGACCGGCTCTGAACGCCTGGGTGGTTCAGGCTCTTCGGCAACGATGGATGCAGCCTGGGAGCTCGATCTGTTCGGCAAGTTGCGCCGCAACAATGAAGCGGCAAAGTCCCGTGTCCAAGCGCGGGTGGATGATTGGCATGACGCGCGTGTTTCGCTGGCGGCCCAGGTCGGCGACTACTACGTGCAATACCGCGGTTGCCAGAAGCTGGTGCTGGCTTATGGGGACCAGGCCCAGTCACAACAGGACACCGCGCGTATCACTCGCCAGTCGTTCGGGGCAGGCTTCACGTCCTCGGCTGACGCGGCCCTGGCCGATGCCAGCGCTGCCAGCAGCGTCGCGACACTGGTCCAGCAGCAGAGTGAATGCCAGGTGCTGCTCAAAAGCCTGGTGGCGCTGACCGGCAGTGATGAAGGGCAACTGCTGGAGGTGCTCGGCCACACTCCGGCGCAACTGCCTCAACCGGCCGAGCTTAACGTGCAACAGATACCGGCCGAACTCGTGCGTCAACGCCCGGACCTTGCCTCCAGTGAGCGCGAGTTGGCTGCGGCCAATGCCGAGATCGGCGTGGCCCAGGCGGATCGGCTGCCGAGCCTGAGCCTTTCCGGGACTTTTTCCGTGGGCACCATGGTCGGTCAGCGCAACCGTTCCTGGTCGCTGGGCCCGGTGTTGTCGATTCCGCTGTTCGATGGTGGCAAGCGCCGCGCGGCGGTCGACGGTGCCAAGGCTTCTTATGACGCAGCCCTCGCAGTCTATCGCCAGACGCTGCGCACCAGCGTGATGGAAGTGGAGCAGGCGCTGGTGCGCCTCGATGCGGCACGTCGACGGGAGGCGGATGTGGAGCGCTCCACGGCCGGCTTTCGTGAGTCCTTCGAGGCCATCGACCGCAATTGGCAGGCCGGCAACGTCAGCTTGTTGGACCGGGAAACCGCACGCCGCCAGGCGCTGACCGCCGAGATTGAATTGATCACCCTGCAGCAGAATCAAGTGCGCTACTGGATCGCCCTGTACAAGGCGCTGGGGGGCGGCTGGCAAGCCAGTCAACCATTGGCGCGGAGCCGGGCATTGAGTGGAGAGGGCGCGTGAGGTCGAGGTCAGGCAGATTCGCGTTGGCGATCATCGTATGTGCGCTCGTGGTGGCGTTGATCTATTTTCGCCGTGGTGCCGAACCGGCGGTGGCCGCTCCTGAGGTCAGTAGCTTGAGCGTGGAGGTCGTCCAGGCGCGGCGCCAGATCTGGCCGCAACTGTTGTTCGCCAATGGAGCGCTCGCGCCCTGGCAGGAAGCGGTCATCAATGCCGAGACCAGCAACCTGCGCATTGCCAGCATCGAAGCCGATGTGGGCAGCCGGGTGAAGAAAGGTCAATTGCTCGCTACGCTGGCCAGCGAAACAGTCGTCGCTGAAGAAAGCAAACAGAAGGCGCTCGTCGCTCAAGCCGAGGCAAATCTGAAACAGGCCCGTTCCAATGACCGCCGCGCCCGGGTCGTCGGAGAGGGTGGCGCCTTGTCGGAACAGCAACGCGAAGACTATCGAATCAAGGTCGCGCTCGCCGAGGCTGATCTGGCCAGCGCCCGCGCCGAATTGCAGAGCACTCGGATCAGGCTCAGGCAGACGCGCATCGTGGCGGTGGACGACGGCATCATTTCGGCGCGCACGGCGTTGCTCGGCAAGGTGCTCTCCGCCGGCGACGAGCTGTTTCGCCTGGTGCGCGACGGCCGCATCGAATGGCAGGCCGAGCTGGATGCACGCCAGTTGGCCCAGGTACAACCCGGCCAGGTCGCCCGCATGACCTTGCCCGGCGGTCAGAGCGTGGAAGGGCGGGTGCGCCTGGTATCGCCTACCTTAAGCACCAAGACCAGCCGGGCGCTGGTCTACATCTCCTTGCCAAACGACAGCGCTGCCCAGGCCGGCATGTATGCCAGTGGGCAGATCGAACTGGCGCCCCGCGAAGCCGTCACGGTACCGGACACCGCGGTCATCCTGCGGGACGGACGTTCTTATGTGTTCACGCTCAATGAGGACATGCGCGTCGTCCAACGCCCGGTGGTGGTCGGCCGGCGCCTGCACCAGGCCGTGGAGATCCTCAGCGGCCTCGATGAGCCCGCCCGCATCGTGCGCGCTGGCGGCGCGTTCCTCAATGACGGTGCGAGTGTGACCCTCGTCCAAGCCCAGGTCGCCCAGCCATGAACATCTCAGCCTTGTCGATCCGCTATCCGGTTCCAGCCGTCATGCTGTTCATTCTGCTGACGCTCTTGGGCCTGTCCGGTTTTGGAAAACTCGCCATCCAGGATTTTCCGGACATGGACCTGCCGGTGGTCGTGATCAGCGCCTCACTCGAAGGCGCTGCCCCGGAGCAACTGGAAACGGAAGTGGCGCGCAAGATCGAGGATAAACTGACGTCCCTGCGCCTGCTCAAGCACGTGACGACGCTCATCACCGACGGTGCCGTCACCATCAACGTCAGCTTTGACATCGACAAGGATGGCAACGAGGCCCTGAACGAAGTGCGTAACGTGGTCGACAGCGCCATGCCGCAGCTGCCGGCGAACCTGGACACACCATCGGTTTCCCGGCTGACCACCAGTGCCTCCGCGTTGCTCACCTATGTCATCGACTCCGACAATCTGGACGAAGAAGCCTTGTCCTGGTTCGTCGACAATGAACTGAGCAAACAATTGCTGGCGGTGCCGGGGGTGGCACTGATCTCGCGCATGGGTGGCGTCGATCGGGAGGTCCAGGTCAACCTCGATCCGGCCCTGATGGCAGGGCTGGGCATCCGTGTTTCGGACGTAGCCAGCCAGTTGCGTGCCATGCAAAAGGACAATTCCGGCGGCCAGGGCAACCTGGGCAGTGGTCAACAGGCCATGCGGACCTTGGGGGCCATCGACGATCCGGCGGCCCTCGGAGCCATCGACATCCCCAGCGGCGACGGTCGCTTGTTGGCATTGAATCAGTTGGCCGACATTCGCGACACCCACGCCGAACGCAGTACCCGGGCGTTTCATGATGGCAGGCCGGTAATTGGCTTTCAGGTCACCCGTTCCCTGGGCTTCTCCGATGTCGGCGTGGCCAATGATGTACGCAAGGCCATGACCACGTTCGTGGACCAGCACCCCAACGTGCAGATCGTTGAAGCCAATGACACCGTCAAGGCCGTCCTTGCCAACTATCACGACTCGATGAACCTGCTGTACGAAGGCATGCTGCTGGCAGTGTTGGTGGTCTGGTGGTTCTTGCGGGACTGGCGCGCCACACTCATCGTAGCCACGGCGTTGCCACTGTCGATCATCCCCACCTTTGGCGTGATGTACCTGGCCGGGTTTACGCTCAATGCGGTTTCGCTGCTGGCCTTGGCGTTGGTCATCGGTGTACTGGTGGACGATGCGATCGTCGAGATCGAGAACATCGCGCGGCATTTGCGCATGGGCAAGACACCGCGTCAGGCTGCCACCGAGGCGGCGGATGAAATCGGCCTGGCGGTGCTCGCCACGACCGTCACCCTGGTCGCGGTGTTCCTGCCCACGGCATTCATGGGCGGCATCGCCGGGAAGCTGTTTCGTCAGTTCGGTGTGACGGCTTCGGTTGCGCTGTTGTTTTCGTTGTTGGTGGCGCGCGTACTGACGCCGATGATGGCGGCTTATTTCCTCAAGGCAACTCATCAAACCGCCGCCGATGGCCCGTTGATGACCCGCTACCTGGGCTGGATCCATGCCAGCCTGACCCGGCGCAAGACCACGATGTTGCTGGCCAGCCTGTGTTTTGTCGGCGCCTTGGCGCTGGTCCCGTTGCTGCCCACCAGCTTCCTGCCCGCGCAGGACACCGGTCGCAGCAAAATCACCTTGGAACTGCCACCCGGTACGACACTGGAACAAACCACCGCGATAGCATTGCAAGCCAGCGAAAGATTGCGGGACATACCGGATGTCACACATGTCTTCAGTTCGGTAGGGACGGCCAGCAGCTCGGGCTCTGGGCCTGGTGATATCACCGGGGCCGGCGATGCCATCCTGACGGTGGAGCTGGCGGATCGAGATGTACGGGATCGCAAGCAGGTAGAGGTCGAAGCACAGATGCGTCAGGTGTTGCGTACCCTGCCAGGGGTTCGCATCAATGTTGGCGGCGACGGCAGCGGAGAGAAGCTCAATATCGTGCTTGCCAGTGATGACGGTGATCTGCTGGAGCGCACAGCCAGCGCCCTTGAGCCGCAGTTGCGTGAACTGCGCGGGATTGGAAACGTCTCGTCCAGCAGCGCCTTGCAACGCCCGGAAATCCAAATGCGCCCGGATTTCGCCCGAGCGGCGGAACTGGGCATCACCAGTCAGGAGATCGCCGATACCTTGCGCATGGCGACCTACGGCGAATATTCCTCGCAACTGGGCAAAATCAATCTGTCCCAACGCCAGGTGGACGTACGGGTGCGTATGGATTCGCTGCTACGCGACGACCTGCAGGCCATCAGTCAATTGCGGGTGACCGGCCGCGACGGTCAGGTCGCCCTGTCTTCGTTGGGGGAGATCAGCATGGGCAGCGGGCCGGCGCAAATCAGTCGCCTGGATCGTCTGCGCAATATCACCCTGTCTATCGAACTCAACGGGCGCAATCTAGGCGAAGTCATGGCCGAAGCCAGTCAACTGCCGGTGATGCGCAATCTTCCAGCCGAAGTGAAACTGGTGCAGCAGGGCGAATTGCAACTGATGACCGAACTGTTCGGCAGTTTCAGCCTCGCCATGGCCATCGGTGTGTTTTGTATCTATTCGGTCCTGGTGCTGTTGTTCCATGACTTCTTGCAGCCGGCCACGATTCTTTCGGCACTGCCGCTTTCGCTGGGTGGCGCGCTGCTGGCCTTGCTGCTGTGCAACTTCAGTTTTTCCCTGCCATCGGTCATCGGACTACTGATGCTGATGGGGATCGTGACCAAGAATTCCATTCTGTTGGTGGAGTACGCCATCATGGCACGCCGCGATTATGGCCTGGGTCGATACGAAGCGTTGGTGGATGCCTGTCACAAGCGCGCCCGTCCGATCCTGATGACCACCATTGCGATGGGCGCGGGAATGTTGCCGACTGCGATGGGGATGGGACAAGACCCAAGTTTCAGGCAGCCCATGGCTGTGGTGGTGATGGGCGGTTTGCTGACTTCAACGCTATTGAGCCTGCTGGTGGTTCCGGTGATTTTTACTTATGTGGACGATGCGCTGGAGTGGTTGAAACGTCGCGCTCGGGTGGCAGTGGAAGGAAGTGTGGCGCAAGAAAATCCGGGGAAATGAGCAGTAATCCCCCAACAAATACTCGATTCGTCGGTGATCGAGCAGTCGTTGGGGGTGAGTTTTATACGGCTTGTTGAATCACGGTATTGCCACTCCATTCGACCTGCGCGGGTGTGGCATCCATCGAATGCATCCATCGGATCAACGAGCGGCGTCCGCCAATCCCCATCTTTATGGCTGCGCGTTTCAGATAACTTTCGACTGTATTGACTTTAAGGTTCAGTTGTTCGGCAAGTTCAGGTGCGGTACGCCCGGCCAATAGACCAACGCATACTTCCGTTTCACGAGAGGACAAACTCAACCCAGACAGAAGCAACCGTTCGGCGAATCTTTGGCGGAGCGCTTCCATGCCTCCGTTTTCCGGAGCGTCCAATGCCAGGCCGGGATCCTGCCGCACGGACTCAGATGGAACCAGGGCAGCAACGTGTTCTTCGACCATGGGCAATAAAAGACAGGAAAAATCTTTCAGCAGAGCATGTTCCTGTGCGGAAAACCCTTTGGAAAAAGGTGAGCGGTATATGGACAGCACATAACGACGACCATTCTTTCGGGTGGTCAGGTGGAGTTGAGTCGTGGTGTTGTGCGAAGGTGTTTTGTCCGAACGCTCTTGGGTGAGTAGACAGCGGGAGAAGTTGGGCACTTTTTGCGGTGCTGCATCTTCGAAAAAAATATCATCGGCCAGGAAAAAAGGCTTTGCTGTATGAGCCTCCATGATCGCGTCGATGCATGCGTTATCCATGCCGACGCAACCGATACTGGAGGTGCTCGGTTCAGAAATATTACTTGTGCCTATCCTTTGCTCAGTAATATGTGTTGCGTCTACAGGTATTTCCGTGAGTATCAGGTCGTGCAGCATGCGGGGAAAATTGCGGCTGCCTGTACTGGCAATGACTTTGCCAACGTGCGGGAATAATCGTTGTAGGTTCATCCTTTCTCCAAATTCATCCAAGTATTTGATTTATAGCTGTAGCTCAGTGTGCATGGGAATCTTTGCTGGAATGTTTCGGCGGGGAAGGGGTTGGCCGATATCCAGGGATTTATGGAGTTTGCCTGACGAACGGCAGGTTACGAGGGGTTGGGTATATACAAAGGCTCGGTTTATTGCATTCTTCTTGAGGACCTCTTCATAAATGGTGGACGTGCAGGGTAATGTGCCGTAGATGATTTTTTCGCCCTTTGAACCTAACGCGGTATTGTGTCTGTCAACTGCCCATCCGGAACGCTTCAGGATTTTCTCCATCATGGTGTCAACGACAATTTCATAGGTTTGTATATTGTGTTGTTGGGCGAACTTAATCATTGACAGGAAAAGTGCTGCTGTGCGAATGTCTACATTAGCTTGAGTGAGTTCTCCTGTGGCAAAACTGTCAGTTGAAAGTGCGAAGCGCGTAGCTTCCCAACAGTGTTCCGAATCGGGTCTGTTGTCTTCGGTTGGAAGAATAAAGCTTAAGGGGCCACTCATGAGTGTCGGCTTGCTGGAGGGGCGTAGTCGAACACAGCCGGTAACTCGGTCGTTTTGATGGGCGTAGATATAGATTGCATCGGGATCGTCATATTCATCCCATTCGTAATCACTGCCTTGATAACTTTCAATGTCCCATTTTTTTCTATCGATGAAGGCTAGTTTGCGAATGGACAATATTTGTTCCAGGGTATTGAATGGGATTTTCGAATAACTTGCGACGCTGGTAGAAACGCCGGAAAATCGGTAGGTGCAGGGGGAGTAGTTCATGAATGCGATTTCTTGGCTACAGGTGAAGCTACTGTTAACTCTGCACTAAAGCATTTCAACTGTCCTAAAGTACAGTCTTCGATTTATAGAGTGTATAGCCTAATTAGTAGGCGCTTTTTGGCAATCCCTTATAATCATTGGGAAGGGCGTTAGTTGAAGGATTCGTATCACTGGGAATCCAAAAAAGTATAGGTGCGCAGTAGTGGCTTATTGAAGCTGTTTGTGTGACAGCCGATAGGGCTGTGTGGATCATTTTTTTGACGTATTTGAAATGGATTGGCTAACTGCATGATATCGTGTGATTCGAAAAATTGACGCCTTGAAGAGCCAACTGAAGACATGTAGTCAGAAGGTCATGTGAATGTGGGAGGATTGTTTTTACCTGCGAAATTGCTTCTTGCCAGTAGAGCCACGATGTCTGTCTACGAGTTGGCAAATGGGGAGTGGCATATTGATGTTGGTCTAGTGTGATTGCTCTAATGAGTTAGTTGTCTGACCTCTTATGACTCCGGCGTGATGTCATATGGAAAGATATGGATTGATCTGACCCTGTAAACGAGCCGTCCAGGCTCCTGATATGGATGACGCTATGAGCTATATTGTGCTTTCCCTGTTGACGGTGTTGTTGGTTCCGGGGCCAACGAATTCATTGTTGTTGCAAACCGGTATAAATCGAGGCTTCAATCCTCGCTCGATGAGGTTCGTCGTAGCGGAGTGGTTGGCGTACGTCATTCAGATGACGATGTGGGGCGTGTTCATTGACCTGTTGATGACCGACCACTCGTGGGTAGTGATCGCAACCAAGATTTTTGCCGTGTGCTTTTTGTTTTATATTTCCGTGAAACTGTGGTTCTCGGTAAAGGACAATACACCTGGTGCAAGAGCGGGTATTACGGTGCCTGATCTGTTTGTTGCGACATTGACCAATCCCAAGGGGTTGTTCTTTGTTTCCTTCGTTGCGCCGGTGGGTACTTTCTTATCGCTCGATAGTTGGCTGTCATTCATGCTGCTCTTTACCCTGATTATTTTTCCGGTGGGGCTGGTCTGGATTGCGGCAGGAGCATTCTGTGGGCGAAAGTTGCACGCGATTGTATCCGGGCGACTGTTAAGTCGAGCCATTTCTTTGGTGATTGGATTGTTTGCATGTGGCATGCTTTTCAACATCGCAACGCAGGCCGGCTTTGCTTGAGCCGGTGGCGCCAGTTGGAAAAGAATAGGGTGCTGGACTGACTGGTTGTACCGGTGCTCAGATTGCCCGGGGAAATAAGGAATGGCGGGTCAACGCGGTGCGAAGTGCTAAACGAGGTTCAAGTGCACCGCCTTAAACATCGCTTGCTTGACATTGATGCAGTCCAGTTTTTCAGTCATTTGCTTGGCATGGAACTTTACCGTTCGTTCGGTGATGTTCATGATCAGACCTATTTCCTTATAGTTTTTCCCGAGCGACAGCCAACGCAAGAATTCAATTTCCCTGGGTGATAGCTTGAGATTGCTCTCAATGCTGGCCTCCGTGGGGCGGTGCTGGTTGGCGATGATGCTAAGGGTTTTTATGATGACCAGGTTCGAGCGAATGAGGGTGGGGAAGTCCGGGTCATTCTCTTCGGAAGATAAGTGGATAGAGCCGAATGATCGGCCAGGTTCATGAAGCGGAATGGTGAACCCTTGCTTGATGCCATAGGCGGCTGATTGATCAAATATTTCAGGGTTATTATCTATTTCTTGGGGGATTTCATCCCAGAAAAAAGGCGTGGCCGTAACGGCTGTGTTGGCCATGACGGGGTCCGACTTGTAGAGTGAATTCTTGCGATAGGTTTCCACCCATTCGCTAGGGTAGTTACTGTGGATAGAGATCTTGGAATGATTGAAGGGTGTCGGTTCCAGGTGGACATAAGCAAACTTGTTAATCCCCAGTCTTGAGAATATCCAGCCGAGTATTTCGGTGTACTCGTCTTCGCTTGCCCCTGCAATGTTATTTTCCACCTCTTGAATTAAATGGAATAGATGGCTTGAGACGGGCTTGAGCATAATGGGCACGCTCGAAAAATTGATGTAAGACTCTGCCCTGGCCAGGCGCTTTACCTTGATAGTCGCCAAGCGGGAATTGGGAGTTTTATAGCGTCGGTATCAACAACCACACGTGTATTGTGCGGCCGCAGTCAGCGCTCTGAGGTAGCTCGGATTGCCCGGTCTACCCTTTATCGGGGATCGCTTCAGAGAGCGATAAGAGTGTCTCATCCCCCCGCGTAATTGTGTTCTCAACAAGGTTGATGTCATTGCGCCTCCTGGCATGTGCAGCCTCATACTCTTGCTCCATGAGGCTACAGTCAAATTCGACTACTGAAACGATTAACTGGGAAACAGTATAGTCAGCTTTTTCGAAACGGCGAGAAACAATCAAAAAAAGCTTAGTTTTCAAGCTGCAATGCGTTTCTCAAAAACGCTGCCGTCCGGCTCTCGCTGCATCCGGCCACGGTCTCTGGGGCCCCGCACACCACCATTTTGCCGCCTTGGGCCCCAGCCCCCGGACCGATATCGATGACCCAATCACTTTGCGCCACGACCCGCATGTCGTGTTCCACGACCACCACTGTATGACCGTCCGCCACCAGCCGATTCAACTGCACCAGCAGACGATCCACGTCCTGGGGATGCAGGCCGTTAGTCGGTTCATCCAGCACATACAAGGTTGTTCCCCGGGCTTTGCGCTGCAACTCGGTTGCCAGTTTGATCCGCTGTGCTTCACCACCGGACAGCTCCGTGGCTGGTTGTCCCAAGCGCAAGTAACCGAGGCCGATATCCTGCAGCACTTGCAATGAACGCTTGGCCGCCGCGTGCTCGGCAAACACCTCGAGCGCTTGGTTCACGGTCAGTTGCAGCACTTGGGAAATATTCAAGCCCCGCCAGCTCACTGCCAGGGTCTGCGGGTTGTAGCGTGCTCCATGGCAGGTGGGGCAGGGTGCGTATACGCTGGGCATGAACAGCAACTCCACGCTGACAAAGCCCTCGCCTTCACAGGTTTCGCAGCGTCCTTTGGCGACGTTGAAGGAAAATCGCCCGGCATCGAATCCCAACGCCTGTGCCTGCTCTGTCGCGGCGAACAGTTTGCGCACGTGATCGAACAGCCCGGTGTAGGTGGCGAGGTTGGAGCGCGGTGTGCGGCCGATGGGTTTCTGGTCGACCTGGACCAGCCGCTTGATGACGTCGAGCCCGGCGCTGACGCGACCGCCGCTGGTTTGCACCGGTTCGTCTTCGAGGCTTTGCTCATCGGCTTCGGCGCTGACGTTGGCTTGGTCCAGGTGGGAGCCGACCAGATCCAATAGAGCCTGGCTGACGAGACTGGATTTCCCCGAGCCCGAAATACCGGTTACCGCAGTGAAGCAACCCAGGGGGAAGTCTGCGTTGAGGTTGTCCAGATTATTGCGTGTGATGCCTTCCAGGCGCAGCCACTCCCGTGGTTTTCGAGGACTGCGAGCAGCCGTGCGGTGCTCGGCGAACAGGTAGGCACGGGTCCGTGATTCAGGCACCTGCTCAAGCCCGCTGGGTGGGCCGCTGTAGAGCACTTGGCCACCTTGTTCACCCGCATCTGGCCCCACATCGATCAGCCAGTCAGCGCGACGCATGGTGTCCAGGTCGTGTTCGACCACGAATACCGAGTTGCCTGCCGCCTTCAGGCGTTGCAGCGCCTCGAACAGCGCTTCGCTGTCAGCCGGGTGCAGGCCGGCGGAGGGTTCGTCCAGTACGTAGATCACGCCGAACAGCTGGGAATTGAGCTGGGTTGCCAGGCGCAGGCGTTGCAGTTCGCCGGAGGACAGCGTGGGCGTGCTGCGCTCCAGGGCCAGATAACCAAGGCCGAGGTCGATGAGGGTGACGATCCGCTCCAGTAGTTCTGCAGCGATGCGTTGGGCGGCCAGGCGCTTTTCCAGGGAGAGGTTGGGCGTGTGACGGGCGTCCGGTCCCCCTGCGTGGGGGCTATCGCCTCTGGCGGCGCGCTGCTCGCGAGCCTCACGGGTTTGCCGGTGGCTGAGGACTTCCCCCGATTCTTCGGCTTGCTCCAGATAACTCGCAGACGCGACCTCTTTGAGTACCGCAGCCAGCTCCAGCAAAGACAGGTGGGACAGTTCGGCGATGTCCAGGCCGGCGAAGGTCACCGTCAATGCTTGGCGCTTGAGCCGCTTGCCTTCGCACACGGGGCAGGGACTGGCACGCATGTATTGCGCCACGCGTTTGCGCATCTGGGCGCTTTGGGAGTGCATGAATGTGTGTAGCAGATAGCGCCGGGCGCCGCTGAAGGTGCCCTGGTAGCTGGGCTCGAGTTTGCGTTTAAGAGCCGCGCGGGTCTGGGCCGGAGTGAGTCCGGCGTATACGGGTACGGTGGGCGTTTCCTCGGTGAAGAGAATCCAGTCGCGTTGCTTTTTCGGCAGGTCGCGCCAGGGAGTGTCGACGTCATAGCCCAGGGTCACCAGGATGTCTCGCAGGTTCTGGCCCTGCCACGCCATGGGCCAGGCTGCCACGGCACGTTCGCGAATGGTCAGCGAAGGGTCGGGCACCATGGACGCTTCGGTCACTTCATAGACCCGACCCAGGCCGTGGCATTCCGGGCACGCCCCCTGCGGTGTGTTGGGCGAGAAGTCCTCGGCGTAGAGCATTGGTTGGTCGGCCGGGTAGCTGCCAGCGCGGGAGTAGAGCATGCGGATCAGGCTCGACAGGGTGGTGACGCTGCCCACAGAGGAGCGTGCGCTGGGGGTGCCGCGCTGTTGTTGCAGGGCCACTGCTGGCGGTAAGCCTTCGATGCTGTCCACATCCGGTACGCCGACCTGGTCGATCAGGCGTCGCGCATAGGGCGCCACCGACTCGAAGTAGCGACGCTGGGCTTCGGCATAGAGTGTGGAGAAGGCCAGGGACGACTTGCCGGAGCCCGACACGCCGGTAAACACCACCAGGGCATCGCGGGGGATGTCGACGTCAACGTTCTTGAGGTTGTGTTCGCGGGCGCCACGCACCCGGACGAAACCGGTGCCTTCAGGCAATGGGGGGATGGGACCGGAGCGTGGGGGCATGGAGCGTTCCTTGTTTGCGTCTGCTCAACGCGTTGAGGCTTTCTGGCGAAACAGCGTCATTCGGAGAATGGAACTTGAGTCACAGCACTGACAATTATGCGACCGGGTTCATTCGTTCTAGTGCGATAAAAATTTACTCCGGACGAAAGAGATGAGAAAAGCTTTCCAGTTCCCATGGATACGGACCTCTCATGCCTCGATCGAAGCTGTTCATGACTCTGTTTGTCGCGCTGCTGGGCTGCGCTGCGCTGTGGTACGCGTGGGTGATTGCCAGCGCCAAGCTGCAATGGGGCGGTGCCAACCCTGACCCACAGCAGTTGGGCGCCGTGAAGGATACCCGGTTGCGCGCGATGACCCAGTATTGTACGGGCGTGGTCGTGACCCCGCGGGGTACCTGGCTGGTAGGGCGGCTGGAAGGCGACACCAAACAGCTGGAGCCTTCTGCCGATGTGGTGGATTTGAATACCGTGGTCTATGGCAAGCCGGTCGAGGGCGAGGATGAAGAGCTGCAAGCGTCTGGCGTCTTTTCCAGTGTCTTCGCTCGTGATGACAAGGAAACTTCCTTCATTTCCCGCCTGGACGGTCAGGGTCAATTTCAACTGGTGGCCCATGTCAGTGGCGCGGCCTGCCTGGTGGCCAGTCCGGATGGCGACAGTGTGTTTCTGCTCACGGGGCTTGACCGGCCTGAAGTTCCAAGCGCTGATGGCATCAACCAAACGGTGGTCTTTCGCAGTGAAGATCAAGGCAAGCACTGGACCTGGTTGAGCAAGGGATGGTTTGCCGATGCCGATCAGTTGGCCTGGAACCTGGAACCGTATTTCCATGGGGCGAATGAGGTCTGGGCCTGGGGCAGGCCGAGTGGCGTCGATGATGACAGTGGCGAAGAGGCTGCGGGAGCTATTTCGACGGGGGTCTTTTATTCTGCCGATCGCGGCGCCAGCAGCACCCCCATATTCGCCGCTGAGCCGCTGCTGGTGTCTGCCGAATATCTGCAGGACAAACGCCCCGACATTACTGAATGGCGCACAAGTGAAGGCGCCTATGGGGAAGTGCAGACGAATGTGCTCCAACTGGATGCACAGCGTGCGTTTATCTGGGTGTCTCAACGCTTTTGGGGGAGCAATCCGGACGGCGCGGGCGACAATGTCGCGTTCAACGTAACCACGCGGACTCGGTTGCAACGCATGGCTGGGCAGTGGCAGGTCATGGAAGTCCAGCGTGAAGATAACCTGTTCATCGATGCGCTGGTGCAAAACGATACCGGACGGGTAATGGGCCTTATCGACCAAGGTGACCGCGGGCAGGACGTTGTCGCCGAGCTGGATACCGTCGCGCTGGCCTGGCGTCCTTTGGGCGAACTGCCCAGCGTGTTCGATCCATTGGCCTCGGACAGTCGATTGCGCGGCGGGAATTTCTGGATGGGGCGCAACACCTTGCTGATCAACACCAGCAGCGAGCACCACCCGCCGCGCTGGCTCTACTGGTGGTCGGACGCGAACATCTCTGCCGATGGAGTGTTTTACTCCAAGGACTGGGGGCACTCCTGGCAACGCCTCGCCATCGATGGTTACCTGGGCATCGTCGGCTTTCAAGCAGCGCAGGACCGGGTGATCTGGGCCAAGGGCAATTGGTACGACAATAATGACGGGCGCATCTACTCCTACGGGTTGCGCTGAGGGTCGGACCGAGCACTGTTACTTGAACTGACACCAACCTGTGGCGAGGGGATTTCTCCCCTCACCACAGGTTTTTTGTGAGCCGGGGTTAAGTTTTTCCAAATTGATTTCAATCAAGGGCCGCGCAAGGGGGCGGGTCCTACGATGATCGCCAAGATCCTGTCTTTAAGACCTGGCGTCCATGACCCCTCTTTTTGTGATGCAGCACCCATCCCGCTTCTGGCTCCGCGCACTGTTCACTCTCCTGTTTTTATTCGCGGGCCTTGCCCAGGCCAAGGACTACGGTGACATCCAGCAACAGCGCATCCACCATGTCCTGAGCCAGGCCGACTCGATCTCCGAGCCCGAAGGGCCGTTCAAGGTGCGCAAGCTGTCCGCTGCCGGCAAGGTCCTGGGCTACGCGTTCCAAAGCCTGGATGTGGTGGACATTCCCGCTTATTCAGGCAAGCCGATCAATGTCCAGGTGATCCTCGATCCGGCCGGTGTGATTCTCGATGCCTATGTGCTCGAACACCATGAGCCGATTCTGCTGATTGGCATCGCTGAAGAAAAACTGCATGCATTCAGTGCGCGCTACAGCGGCATCAAGGTCAATCAACGGGTGGTGGTGGGGCATTCCAGCGACCCGAACGCCGTGACGGTGGATGCAATCGCCGGGGCCACCGTGACGGCGATGGTGGTCAATGAAGTCATCATGCGCGCCGCTCACGACGTCGCGGTCTCCCTGGGGTTGGTCAAGGGTGACGCAGGGCTGACCGTGGCGCCGGCCCGGGTGCGTGAGGCTCTCTACGAGCCCGCCGACTGGAAGACCTTGACCGGTAACGGCGCGATACGTCGCCTGCACCTGACCCGCAGCCAGGTAGATGCTTCCTTCAAGGGGACCGAGGCCGAGCAGGTCGAGGTCGCCAGCGCCGAGCAAGCGGACGATACCTTCATCGACTTGTATGTCACTCACCTGAATCCACCCACCATCGGCCGCAACCTGCTCGGTGACAGCCAATACCGCACGCTGATGGCCGGGCTCAAGCCGGGCGAACAAGCCATCGCCGTGATGGGCAGTGGACGTTATTCCTTCAAGGGCTCGGGCTATGTACGTGGCGGCATTTTCGATCGCGTACTGGTGCGTCAGTTTGGCGATGCCATCAGCTTCCGCGATATGGATTTCCAGCGCTTGGATGACGTGGCTGCCGATGACATGCCTGAGTTCGACGAAATGGCGATTTTCATCGTCCGTGCGTCCCACCGTTTCGATCCCGGTTCGCCCTGGAGCCTGGAGTTGCTGGTGCGCCGCCAGACCGGGCCAGTGCGCGGTATTTTCAGCAGCTTTGAGCTGGCCTATCAACTGCCGGAGCCCTATCTGGAGCGGCCATTGCCGACAGCCGAGCAGCTGGCGGCGGCCGAAGAAGCCAGCCGGCCGATGTGGTTGACGCTCTGGTATCAGAAAAACATCGAGATATCGGTGCTTGTGGCCGCGTTGTCGGTGCTGACGGCGATCCTGTTTTTCCAGGATTCGCTGGCCCGGCGGCCGACGCTGTTGCATTGGGTGCGTCGCGCTTACCTGGTGTTCACCGTGGTATTTCTCGGCGGCTATGCCTTGGCGCAGTTGTCGGTGGTCAATGCGCTGACCTTCGTCCACGCCTTGTTCGAAGGCTTTCGCTGGGAACTGTTCCTCACTGACCCGCTGATTTTCATCCTCTGGGTGTTCACCGCCGCCAGCATCCTGCTCTGGGGCCGTGGGGTGTTCTGTGGCTGGCTGTGCCCGTTCGGCGCGCTACAGGAGTTGATCAACGAGCTGGCGCGCAAGCTCAAGGTGCCGCAATACGAGCTGCCGTTCGCCGTCCACGAGCGGCTGTGGGCGATCAAGTACATCATTTTGCTGGTGCTGTTCGGTGTCTCGCTGGAGTCGATGGCCACCGCCGAACGACTGGCCGAAGTGGAGCCCTTCAAGACCGCCATCACCCTCAGGTTCGACCGCCAGTGGTGGTTCGTGGCCTACGCGGCGGGCCTGCTGGTGGTGAACCTGTTCACCCGCAAAGTCTACTGCCGCTACATCTGTCCGCTGGGGGCCGCCCTGGCGATGCCCACCCGGTTGCGCTTGTTCGACTGGCTCAAGCGTCGCAAGGAATGTGGCAACCCGTGCCAACTGTGCGCCAAGGAATGCGAGATCCAGGCGATTCACCCCGATGGCCGGATCAATGCCAACGAATGCCATTACTGCCTCGACTGCCAGATGACCTGGCACAACGAAAACAAATGCCCGCCGCTGATCAACAAGCGCAAGAAGCGCGGCAAGGCGACCGCGACCGATGCGCAATTGATTCCCGTGGTGCAGGTGAGCCCGGCGCCTTGAGGCACCCGAAATGTCCTGTCCCTTGATCCTTTCATTCTTCATGGAGCACACAGCATGAGCGACAAAAAAACCGAAACCTCTGGCGCAGTGGAAGAACCCAGGGGTGTCAGCCGGCGAAGTTTTCTTGGCACCGGTGCCGTCACCGGCGCGGTGCTGGCCGGCGCCACGGCGCTGGGGGCCGGCACGTTCACACGTGAGTCCTGGGCCGCGGCGGCCAAGGAGGCCAAGTCCAAGATCCATGTCGGGCCTGGTGAGCTGGACGAATACTACGGTTTCTGGAGCGGCGGCCATCAGGGCGAGGTGCGGGTGCTGGGCGTGCCGTCGATGCGTGAGCTGATGCGCATCCCGGTGTTCAACGTGGACTCGGCCACCGGTTGGGGGCTGACCAACGAAAGCAAGCGCATCCTGGGCGACAGCGCCAAATACCAGAACGGCGACTGCCATCACCCGCACATCTCCATGACCGACGGCAAGTACGACGGCAAGTACCTGTTCATCAACGACAAGGCCAACTCCCGGGTCGCACGCATTCGCCTGGACATCATGAAGTGCGACAAGATCCTCACCGTGCCCAATGTCCAGGCGATCCACGGCCTGCGCCTGCAAAAGGTGCCATACACCAAGTACGTGTTCGCCAATGCCGAGTTCGTGATCCCGCATCCCAATGACGGTCGCACCTTCGACCTGCAGGATAAAAACAGCTTCACGATGTTCAACGCCATCGATGCCGAGAAAATGGAAATGGCATTCCAGGTGATTGTCGATGGCAACCTGGACAACTCCGACGCTGACTACACCGGCAAGTACGCCGCCAGTACCTGCTACAACTCCGAGAAGGCCTACGACCTGGGCGGCATGATGCGCAATGAGCGCGATTGGGTGGTGGTGTTCAACATTCCGCGTATCGAAGCTGCGATCAAGGCCGGCAAGTTCATCAACCTGGACGGCTCCAAGGTGCCGGTGGTCGATGGTCGCAAGACCGATGGCAAGGACTCCGAGTTCACTCGCTATATTCCGGTACCGAAGAACCCCCACGGGCTCAATACCTCGTCCGACGGCAAATATTTCATCGCCAACGGCAAGCTGTCGCCCACCGTCTCGATGATCGCCATCGACCGCCTCGACGATCTGTTCGCCGACCGTTTCAAAGACCCTCGCGAGGTCATCGTGGCTGAGCCGGAACTGGGCCTGGGGCCGCTGCATACCACGTTCGACGGGCGCGGTAATGCCTACACGACCTTGTTCATCGACAGCCAGGTGGTGAAGTGGAACATGGACGACGCCATTCGTGCCTACAAGGGCGAGAAGGTCAACTACATCAAGCAGAAACTCGACGTGCAGTACCAGCCCGGCCACAACCATGCCTCCCTGACCGAAACCAGCGAGGCGGACGGCAAATGGCTGGTGGTGTTGTGCAAGTTCTCCAAGGACCGTTTCCTGCCCACCGGTCCGCTGCACCCGGAGAACGATCAACTGATCGACATCTCCGGCGAGGAAATGAAGCTGGTGCACGACGGCCCAGCCTTCGCCGAACCCCACGATTGCATCCTCGCCCGGCGCGACCAGATCAAGACCCAGAAGATCTGGAACCGCAACGACCCGTTCTTCGCCGCAACCGTGGAGCTGGCCAAGAAAGACGGCATCAACCTGGAAACCGACAACAAGGTCATTCGCGACGGCAACAAGGTGCGGGTCTACATGACGTCGATGGCCCCGGCCTATGGCCTGACAGAGTTCACCGTCAAGCAAGGCAACGAGGTGACGGTGACGATCACCAACATCGACCAGATCGAGGACGTTACCCATGGCTTTGTCATGACCAACCATGGCGCGAGCATGGAGATCAGCCCGCAACAGACCTCATCGATCACCTTCATCGCCGATAAGGCCGGCTTGCATTGGTACTACTGCAGCTGGTTCTGCCATGCCCTGCACATGGAGATGGTCGGACGCATGCTGGTTGAAAAAGCCTGAGACAGCTCGTCAAGGAGACAGCTTCAATGACCGGGAACACGCCACAACCTGCGGGCCGCGCTCGTCAACCGGTCATTGCGCTGGTGTTTTGTCTGTTATCGGGCGGTGCGCTCGCCGCGCCGCAGCCGATCACCAATCTGCCTTTGCAGGCCGAGGGCGAGCAGCAATGGCGCCTACCGGCGGGGCACTATCAGGGTTCGTTCAGCATTGATCAACCGATGACGCTCACCTGTGCACCGGACGCGGTATTCCAGGGGCAGGGCGAGGGTAATGGGTTGATCATTCGTGCGCCGAACGTCCAGGTCCAGGGCTGCACGTTCCTGGACTGGGGCCATGACCTGACGGCCATGAACGCTGCCGTATTCATTCAGCCCGTCGCTCAGGGTGCGGTGGTTCGCGCAAACCGGATGCAGGGCCAGGGCTTCGGCATCTGGGTCGATGGCACTCGCGACGTCAGCCTGATCGACAACCGCATCCAGGGTGACCCCGGCCTGCGCTCCCAGGACCGCGGCAACGGCATCCATTTGTATGCAGTGCACGGCGCCCGGGTCATCGGCAACCAGGTGCGCGAAACCCGCGACGGCATCTATATCGACACCTCCAGCGGCAACCTGCTGCAGGGCAATACCCTTGAGGACTTGCGCTATGGCGTGCATTACATGTTCGCCAACGATAACCGCCTGCTGGACAACGTCACCCGGCGTACCCGCACCGGTTATGCCTTGATGCAAAGCCGTCAACTGACCGTGATCGGCAACCGTTCCGAACAGGATCAGAACTACGGGATCCTGATGAACTACATCACCTATTCCACCCTGCGCGACAACTTCGTCACCGACGTGCGCGACGGGTCTACCGGCGACACCATGATCACCGGCGCCGAGGGCAAGGCCTTGTTCATTTACAACTCGTTGTTCAACCGCATCGAGGGCAATCATTTCGAGCGCAGCGCCGTGGGCATTCACCTGACCGCTGGCTCGGAGGACAACCGCATCGCCGGCAATGCCTTCGTGCACAACCAGCGCCAGGTCAAATACGTCGCCACCCGGTTGCAGGAATGGTCGGCGGATGGGCGCGGCAATTACTGGAGCGATTACCTGGGCTGGGATCGCAACGGCGACGGCGTGGGGGACGTGGCCTATGAGCCCAACGACAATGTCGATCGCCTGCTGTGGCTGTACCCCCAGGTACGGCTGCTGATGAACAGTCCGGGTATCGAACTGCTGCGCTGGGTACAGCGGGCATTCCCGGTGATGAAATCCCCTGGGGTCATGGACAGCCATCCGTTGATGGAAACCCCGGTCCATCCCCCGTCACGCAACAGTGCTCAGGAGGACGCGTCTTGAACGTCGTCGAGATCGAAGGCGTCAGCCAGCACTATGGCGATGTCGCCGTGCTGCGCGGGCTCAACCTGAACCTGGCCCAGGGCGAAGTGCTCGGCCTGTTCGGGCACAACGGTGCGGGCAAGACCACCACCATGAAGTTGATCCTCGGTCTGCTGCGGGCCAGCGAAGGCCAGGTGCGCGTCTTCGGCCGTGAACCCAGCGATCCCAGCGTGCGGCAGATGCTCGGCTACCTGCCGGAGAACGTCATGTTCTACCCGCAGTTGAGTGGGCTGGAAACCCTGCGTCACTTCGCCCGGCTCAAAGGCGCAGCGCCGCAGCAGGTCGAGCGTCTGTTGGAGGAGGTAGGGTTGGCATACGCGGCCCGGCGTCGCGTGCGGACCTACTCCAAGGGCATGCGTCAACGCCTGGGCCTGGCGCAGGCCTTGCTCGGCCAGCCGCGTCTGTTGCTGCTGGACGAACCGACCGTTGGCCTGGACCCCATCGCCACCCAGGACCTCTATCAACTGCTCGATCGCCTGCGCTGGCAGGGCACCAGCATCATTCTTTGCTCCCATGTCCTGCCGGGCGTCGAGGCACACATCAACCGCGCCGCGATCCTGACCCAGGGGCGTCTGTTGGCCTTGGGCAGTCTGGCTCGGTTGCGCGAAGACGCAGGGTTGCCGACCCTGATTCGCGCTTCGGGGTTGGCCCGTTCTGCACAGTTGCTGCAACGCTGGCGCAGCGAGGGGCATGTCACCCAGGGCTGGGGCGCCGAGGGTTTGCAGGTGTCCGCGCCGGACGGCAGCAAGCTCGTCTTGCTGCGGCAGTTGCTGGCCCAGGACACCCCCACGGACGTGGAGATCAAGCCACCGTCCCTGGAGGACCTGTACCGCCATTACATGGTCCGCGCGGCGGCCGAGGAGGCCAGCTCATGAACCCGATCTGGAACATGGCCCGCAAGGAATTCAGTGATGGCCTGCGTAATCGCTGGTTGCTGGCGATCAGTCTGTTGTTCGCGGTATTGGCCATTGGCATCGCCTGGCTCGGCGCGGCGGCCTCCGGCCAATTGGGGTTTACCTCTGTGCCTGCGACGGTGGCGAGCCTGGCCAGCCTGGCAACGTTCCTGATGCCTTTGATCGCCTTGCTCTTGGCCTACGACGCGATTGTCGGCGAAGACGAGAGCGGCACCTTGCTGCTGTTGCTCACCTATCCGTTGGGGCGCGGTCAGTTGCTGCTGGGCAAGTTCGTTGGCCATGGCTTGATCCTGACCCTGGCGACGCTGATTGGTTTCGGTTGCGCGATGTTGGCCATTGCCCTGTTGGTGGACGATATCGAGCTGAACCTGCTGCTCTGGGCTTTCGGCCGCTTCATGTTGTCCACCACCTTGCTTGGCTGGGGCTTTCTCGGGCTGGCCTATGTGCTGAGCAGTCTCTCGGCGGAAAAGTCTACCGCCGCCGGGTTGGCGCTGGGGGTGTGGTTTTTCTTTGTGATGGTGTTCGACCTGGTGCTGCTGGCGCTATTGGTGCTCAGCGAGGGCCGGTTCAGCCCGGATCTGTTGCCGTGGTTGCTGCTGTTCAACCCTACGGATGTGTATCGGCTGATCAATCTGTCGGGCTTCGATCCTGCGTCCACTGGCGCCGCGGTGCTGACCCTGGGTAGCGACCTGCCGGTGTCGGGGCCTTTGCTCTGGTTGTGCCTGTGGCTGTGGGTGGCAGTGCCGTTGTGGTTGGCTTATCGGTTGTTCAATCGCCGGTGCCCGTGATTTCTGATGGTTATAAAAGGAGCATGCAACGATGAACAGGGTGTACTTCAAGGCGAGCCGCCTTCTGGCCGGGGTGTTGATGTGCCTGGCGCTGGTGGCGTGCGACAAGGCCCCGTCACCGCCGGCCAGCAAGGCGGCGCTGGCGTTTCATCCCAGTGACGAGTGCCACGTCTGTGGCATGGTCATCAATGACTTTCCCGGACCCAAGGGCGCCGCAGTCGCTGCTGGCAGCGTCAAGAAATTCTGCTCGCCAGCAGAAATGCTTGGCTGGTGGCTACAGCCAGAGAATCACCGTGACGATGTGAAGTTGTACGTCCACGACATGGGGTACAGCCATTGGGATACGCCGGATGATGCGCACCTGATCGATGCCAGGACCGCCTATTTTGTGATCGGCTCCGGGCTCAAGGGTGCCATGGGTGTGGTATTGGCCTCGTTCTCCGCCGCCCAGGCGGCGGAAAAACTCGCCAGGGACACCGGCGGCCGGGTGTTGCGTCTGGAAGACATCGATCAACAGTTGTTGGGGCAGGCAACGGCCATGTCGCCGATGAGTCATTGAGGAGCTGGCCCTGTGGGGCAGAAGACTCATATCCACCAAACCCTGTGGGAGCGTGCTTGTTCGCGATAGCGGTGGTTCAGTTTGCAGGGGTGGCTGTGCCGCCGTCTTCGCGAGCAGGCTCGCTCCACATTGTTTGGTGCAGGGAAAGAGATCTATATCCCCCAAATCACCTGTGGGGGAAAGACGCGAGCTGGTTCTATAACCACCTTGGTGTGGTGAAAAACGAGGCCATTTCCGAGCGGGCCAGGGCTGAGCCGAAGTAGGGGCCTTGTACATGGTCGCAGGCCACGCTGCGCAGTTGGCTGAATTGCCGGGCGTTCTCGATGCCCTCGGCGGTGACCATCAGCCCAACACTGCGGCTCAACCGGATCATCGCCAGGACGCCTTCCTGGTCATGCTCCAAGCCCAGCTGCGCGAGGATGTTGCGATCGAAACGGATGCCATCGAACGGTTGGTTCAATACTTCGCGAAGGGAGGCGATGCTGGTGCCGAACTTGTCGATGTTGATTCGCACGCCGAGGTCTTTGAGGGCATGAAGGGTACGCGCAACGACCTTATGATCGGTCAACAGAACCCCTTCGGCCACTTCCAGGGTCAGTCGATGAGGGGCCAGGCCGCTCGCGTCAAGGGCCGTTCGCACCTGGTCTAGCAGAAAGCTGCTGCTGAACCACTTGGGCGAAACCGCGACGGATACGTTGACGGTGACCGGCCAGGTTGCCGCTTCCTCACAGACGTTGATCAGTACCCAGGTTCCCAGTTCTTCCAACTGGCCCGATGCTTCAGCCACCGGTATGAAGTCTGCCCCCCCCAGTTCGCCCTTCTCGGGATGGTGCCAGATGGCCTGGGCTTCAAAGCCATGCAGTTGCTCGGCGCTCACGTTGAAGCGCGGCAAATAGCGCAACTCCAACTGGTCCTCGTGCATCGCCCGGCGCAGTTGCTGCTCGTATCGACGTCGGTCGCGGGCCACATTCCCCATGGCCTCCACGTACACGCGCCAGGTATTGCGACCCGCCGCCTTAGCCGCATACAAGGCGATATCGGAGTGGCGCAACAGTTCATCGGCCCGCTCGCCGCCGGGTTGCGACCAGGCGACGCCAATGCTCACTCCCAGATACAACGTATTGCCGTCCAGGTGCATCGGGCGCTGCATGCAATCAATCAGGCGCTCACAGAGTTGATCGAGATCGTGCGCATCGCCAGGGTTAGGCATGACAATGACAAACTCATCGCCACCCAGACGGGCCACCAGGTCAGTGCTGCGCACGTTTTGCTGAAGGATATGGGCCACTTCCTTCAGCACTTTATCGCCCACGGCATGACCCAGCGAGTCATTGACCGGCTTGAAGCGGTCCATGTCCAGGTTCAACAGCGCCAGCGGTACGCCATTCGCCGGGTCCAGGTGTTCGCTGAGGCAGTCAAACAAACGGTTGCGGTTCGCCAGGCCAGTCAGCGGGTCGTGCAGCGAAAGATGTTTGATCTGCGCTAGCGCCCGCAACTCCTCGGTGATATCGGTGGCGGTGCCGCGAAAGCCCAAAGCGCCGGCTTCGATGGCCCGCACCGACAGCTTGCAGGTGCGTATGCGCTGGTTGCGCGCGGTGTACTCGCATAGCAGCGGGGCGGATGAGGCGCTGTCGGCACCGCCGAGCAACCATTGGGAAATCGAAATCGACCCGCCGTGGGGATGAAGCAGGCGGTGGAGGGGCTTGCCCAACCAATCGGTGGGGCTGAACCCGGTCACTTGTTCAAAACGGTCGGACAGGTAGGTCAGCGTTCCGGTCGAGTCGATCTCCCACAACCAGTCAGACGACACCTCGGCAATGTCCCGGAAACGCTCCTCACTGCGCTCCAAAGCCTTGCGGTGGGCCAGCAGGCTGGTGTACTGGCGTTCCTGGGCCCGAAGCATGGCCAGGGCATGGCGCAACACGGCCAATGCCAGGATTCCAAGAAAGAGTAATGCCAGGGCCAGCAAGGGCAGCAATATCTTGCGCAGATCCTTGCCCGGCGTCGCCGGCCACCAGGCCAGGGCCTCCTGGGTCTGCTGGTCAAGCGATACCTGGGCTGTCCCGACCTGGCCGGGCACACGGGTAATGTGGACGTTGGGCAGGGCAAAGTCCCGCGCCAGGTTTTGCAGGGATGCAGAATCGAGGACTTTCACGAACAGCAGCAGGCTGGGCGGGCCGGGGATTTCGGCCACGCTGGCGTCGGTGCCGGTGGTGATGGCGGAAGTAGCGACGAACGCGGGCATACCGTCGTGATGCAACAGCTCGACGATGACTTCATCTCGGTTCTGCGCGGTGCTGGCTTTTTCCCGCAATGCGCGCAGGTCACCAGTCAGCCAAGTGTCGGCATCGACTTCACTCATCTGGCCATCGATCACTGAATAGACGGTTTTGCCGGTCGCAGATATGACAAACACTGCCTGGTAGCCGTAGAGCGAATAGACGCTGCTGCCGACGTTCTCCTGGTCGTAGGCCCATTCCTTGTCCATTTCGATGTGCAGATGCCGGTAGGCGTCGCTCCACTTGGAGTAATCGCTCAGGTCTCGGCCGATGCCAGTGCGAATGCCGTCGATGGCCCGCTGGGCAAAAAACAGGCTTTGTTCGCGGGCGCGCTGGTCCTGGGCTGCGGTAATGTTGAGCAGCACGGCGATCGCCAGGGCGGACATGACGAACAGCACGAGCATGATGGCCGGAAAGGTGCGGCGGGTGAAGCTTCGGGTTGGCGAGCCCGGAGAAAGAACGGTTGAGTCGTTGCCAGCATCTTCAGTCATAAGTAAGTCATCAGCCAAAAAAGCGATTTCACCCGCACCTGTCCTTTATCGGCTGTAGGGCTGATTAACTTAGTCGTGATCATAATTGGTGCGCGTGGCAATGTTGCCTTGTGATGTTAAGGGAGTTGTTGTTAATTCGCTTGGAATGATGATTTATTGCTGAAAGGTACCGGTTGTTTATTGATTTTATCTTGTTTATCAGGTTTTAAGACATTATTAGCAATCCTTGAGCAGCCTGCATTCTCTAGAATTCGCTTTATTGGATCCAATTTGGTTCGCCTCCTGCGAATCGATCCAGTGACTTGTTGCCCTCAAGGAGACGAACGCATGATGCTCAGCGACCCTTCCGTCAAATACCGCCCTTTCTCCACCGTGGACCTGCCTGACCGGCAATGGCCGTCCAGGGTCCAGCGCCACGCACCGACCTGGTGCAGCGTTGACATGCGCGATGGCAACCAGGCACTGATCGAGCCTATGAACGCCGAGCGCAAACGCCGGTTCTTCGATTTGCTGGTCAAGACGGGTTTCAAGGAGATCGAGGTGGGTTTTCCTGCGGCTTCGCAGACCGATTTCGACTACGTACGCGAATTGATCGAAGGCAACAAAATTCCATCGGACGTGACCATCCAGGTCATGACCCAGGCGCGTACACACTTGATCGAGCGAACCTTTGAAGCGCTGAAGGGCGCCCCGCGAGCTATTGTTCATGTCTACAACGCCACCGCTCCAGTCTTCCGCGATGTGGTATTTGGCGTCGACAAGGCCGGCTGCATCAAAATTGCCACCGATGCGACCCGGGAAATCAAGGCGTTGATGCAGCAGAACCCGCAGACCGAATGGACGTTCCAGTATTCGCCGGAAACCTTCTGCTTCACCGAGCTGGATTTCGGCCTGGAGATTTGTGAAGCCGTGGCCGCGCAGTTCGAGCCCACCCCGCAGAATAAAATGATCCTCAATTTGCCGACCACCGTGGAGGTGTCTACGGCCAACGTGTTTGCCGATCAGATCGAATGGTTCTGCCGCCACTTCAGCCGCATGGACAGCGTGATCATCAGCGTCCACCCGCACAACGACCGCGGCACAGGCGTCTCCACCGCCGAACAGGCTTGCCTGGCGGGTGCCCAGCGGGTGGAAGGGACGCTGTTTGGCAACGGTGAGCGCACTGGCAACGTCGATATCCTCACCTTGGCGATGAACCTCTACACCAGCGGGGTTTCCCCGCAGCTGGATTTTTCGGACATCGTGCATGTGCAGCGCGAGGTCGAATATTGCAATCAGTTGCCAACTCACCCACGCCATCCCTATGCCGGCGAGCTGGTGTTCACGGCGTTCTCCGGTTCGCATCAGGACGCGATCAAGAAGGGCTTTGCCGCCCGCAATGCCCATCCCGAAGGGTTTTGGGAAGTCCCTTACCTGCCCATCGACCCGGCGGACATGGGGCGTAGCTATGAGGCGGTCATTCGCGTCAACAGCCAGTCCGGCAAGGGCGGTGTGGCCTATCTGCTGGAGCAATACGGCATCGTCCTGCCGCGACGCCTGCAAATGGAGTTCAGTGGGCTGGTCCAGCAAGTGGCTGACGAAACGGGCCGGGAGATTACCAGCGAGATGATCCTGGAGTACTTCACCGAGCAGTACCTCACCGAGGGGATGCCTTACCGGCTTGGCAAACCGCAAGTCGTCAGCGAAGGCGACACCACCTACATCGATGCACGGCTGGAAGGACCACAGGGCCAAGTGCACCTGGCCGGCGAGGGTAATGGCCCGTTGGCGGCCATGGTCGATGCGCTCGCCGCCTGTGGCGCCGACCTGGACATTGCCGATTACCACGAGCATGCCACACGCGATGGCGCCGAATCCGAAGCGATTGCCTACGTCGAGATCCGCCTGGGCACCCAGTTCATCTTCGGTGCCGCGCGCGATGGCAGCTTCCTGTCGGCGTCCTTGAAGGCCTTGGTGAGTGCCGTCAACCGGGCAACCCGCAGCGGTTTGCTGGGTGCGTTGAAGACCTCTGCGCCGGCCCGGGCCCCCTATTAACGCGCAACGCTGTGGGAGCGAGCTTGCTCCCACATGATTTTATGGGCCACAAGCTCCCTCGCCACAGGGTACTCGTCTGGCTTGATAGCGCTGTTGATCACTCCGCCAACAACACCGCCGCATCGAACCCCACCCGCAAGTTGCCCCAATGGCGGCCGCCGAAGAAGAACGGTACGTCGATCTCGGTCATGATCTCCCCGGTGTCGCGCAGGTAAGTCTGGAGCAGGAAGCGCTGGACGTTGCCGGCTGCGCGCAGGCCAATCGGGTCGCCGAAGATCCGCTTGTTGCGGCACACCGGCAGGTCGACTGCGCGATCCCCCGTGGGCTGCTTCGACACCCAGCTGTTGTTCACCGGGCAATAGCCTTTGGTGTCGACAATGAACGACACCTTGCCACCCGGCGTGCTGCGGGTGAGCGTGTCGCATTCTTCCTGGCAGACCTGGGCAAAGCGTTCGGTATAGCTGGTCATGTACTGCTTGGGGTCGGTGCCGGGGATCAATTGGTAGTTCTGGTCGAATAGGTTGAGACCTTCCTTTTGCAGCGCTTCCAGGCGTACCTGGAGGATGTCGCGGCACTGGCTGGCTCGGGTAATAGCGGCATCCAGCTTGCCGTGGCCGAGCACGAACCGACCCAACAGCGCCTGCACCTTTTCGGCAACGCCGGACAGGTCACGGGTGGCCGTCGCCGAGTGCTGCATGCGCTGGTCGATCAACTGGCTGTCGGCATGGATCTGCGTTACCCGTTCGTTGATGCCTGTGTTGCTGTCGGCGAACTGCTGGATGTGCGTGGCGATGTCCGCCAGTTTGCCGTTGGTGGATTCGAAATCGCCAATCATGCTTTCGAAATGACCGGAGGCGCGCTCCACCACTTTCTGGGTTTCCCGAGCGCTGTGGCTGATCTGGTTGGTCTGTTCGTGGGTGGAGCTGACTTCTTCAAGCATGGCGTCGATGTTGCGCGAGATATCGTCGGTGGCCCGGCTGACGTTCTGCGCCAGGGTCCGCACTTCATCGGCCACCACGGCGAAGCCGCGGCCGCTTTCGCCGGCTCGGGCGGCTTCGATGGCAGCGTTGAGGGCCAGCAGGTTGGTCTGGGCAGAGATCTGCTGGATCAGCCCGACGATGGACTTGATGCTTGAGGAACGCTGGTTCAAGGCGCCTACGAGGGTGGCGAATTCATTGAGGCTGCTGGAGATCTCGCTGATGTTGCCGGTCACTTCCAGCAGTTCGGAATAGGAGTCGCGGGCCATGCTCAGGTTCTGGGCGGTGGTGCTGGAGATGCCCTGGGTCTGGCGCGAGACTTCTTCGATGCGGCCCACGGCGGTGTTGCTCTGGTCCATCACTTCCTTGGCGAAGCGGGCCTGGTGGGTGGCGCTGTCGCTGGAGTCGCTGATGTTTTTCAGCGAACGCGCCGATTCGACGGCGATGTGCACGGTCAGCGCCTGGACATTACTGATGATCTCCCGTTGCTTGGCCAGGAATCGGTTGCAGGTGCTGGCCAGTGTCCGAATCTCGTCGTGGGTCACCAGCGGCAGGTCCTTGGACAAGTCGCCTTCGCCGTTGGCGATCTCTTCCAGGGCCTTGGTCATGGCAGTGACGGGGCGCACGATGAGGTGGCGCAAGTACCAGACCATGAAGCTGATCATGCACAGCGACAGGAAGGCGCCGAAGAGCAGGGCGTGGGTGAGGCTGTCCAGCCGGCCCTCGATCTGCCCCAGCAGGGCTCCGTCCAACTGCGCGTTGCGCAACTGCAGCACAATCTCGGCGCGTGCGCTGAGGGCTACCCAATACAGCAGACCACTGACCAACACCAGCAGGAAAAGGCTCGACAGCTTTTTGGTGAGGGTATCGAAAAATTGCATCTCGATAGACTCGTACAAGGCCTTTAACGTCTGCATGCCGCTGCTCCTGGGCAAAAAAATCACTCAATGGAATACATTCGACCGCTGGCGACAAAGCTTTAGCGGGTTGAGGCGATTTGATATCACTTCGCGTTATTTAGCGTAGCCCAGCGCACTGACAACCTGTGGGAGCGAGCTTGCTCGCGATGAGGGACCGACAGCCAATGATGCTTTGACTGACATACCGCTATCGCGAGCCAGCTCGCCCCCACAATGAGTTTGTGGTGGCTATCAGGGGGAGGCGAGCCAAGCGCAGGAGGAATAGAAAAGATTTACTGGGAATCGTTCTCAAAGTATATTCGCTCTCATTAACATCCCCCAATGAGTGCAGCGTCTTGAATCGTTCCACCCCTCTCGCTAATCGCAACGTCTTCATCAAGTGTGTATTGCCAACATTGTCTTGCTGTTTCATTGCAAGCCCAGTGTGGGCACAGGACACCCTTGAACTGCCGGCTACGGACATCCAAGGCAGTCGCATCACTCAGGACGAGGGCTATACCGCATCGCAGGCCAGTACGGCGAGCAAAAGCGATGTACCAATCAAGGAAGAGGCGCAATCGATCAACGTGGTGACCCAGCAGACCCTGGCCGACTATCAGGTGCGCTCGCTGGCCGACGCAATGAAGTTCGTCAGCGGCGTCAGCCAGGGCAATACCTTGGGCGGTTCGCGGGACTCGCTGGTCAAGCGCGGTTTCGGCACCAACGACGATGGCTCGATCCTGCGCGATGGCGTGCGTTCGAACCTGGGGCATAACTTCAGCGCCACCACCGAGCGGGTCGAAGTGCTCAAGGGCCCGGCCTCGATGCTGTACGGCGCGCTGGAGCCCGGTGGCCTGGTCAACGTCATCAGCAAGAAGCCCGAGTACACCCAGAGCACCACGTTGAGCGGCTCGGCCTACAGCGAAGGTGGCGGCACCATGGCCCTGGATACCACCGGGCCGTTGGGCGACACCGGCCTGGCGTATCGCTTGATTGCCGAGCGCGGGCATGAGGACTACTGGCGCAACTACGGCGTCAACGAGAGCACGCTGGTGGCACCGTCGCTGGCTTGGACGGGGGAGCGGGCTTCGTTGAACCTCAGTTATGAGTACAACGAATATTCCAATCCGTTTGATCGGGGTACGATATTTACCGATGGGCATCCAGCTGACATTGACTATGACAAGCGCCTGGATGAGCCGTGGGCCAAGAGTGTGGGAATTCGTGAGACAGCCACCGCCCGGTTCGAGTATGAATTGAGTGAGGCGTGGAAAACTCGTGTGACCTACGGGTGGAACAACGACCGGTACAGTCTTTCGATTGCGCAGCCGCGGCTGTCGAACGGCGTTTTCCAGCGTGCCGCCAACGGCGCGCACTATGACGATGAAACCCGCTACGCCAGCTGGGATTTCATGGGCAAGCAGGAACTGTTCGGCCAGCGTCATGACCTGTTGATCGGCGTTGATAACCAGGTATCCGATCAGTTCCGTGGCAAGACCTATCGCGGAGCTTATCAAGTAGGCTTTGACCCTGCGGCACCGGTGTACGGTGGTCTGGGGGAGCCAAGCACGGTAAATGCGCCGCAAAGCAACTTGAGCAACAAACTGACTTCCAGTTCGGTGTATCTCAAGGACAACTGGCACCTGGATGACCGCTGGATCCTGGTCTTTGGGGGCCGTTACCAGCATTACGATCAATACGCCGACCAAGGTATGCTCAAGCGCGTCCACGTTCGTGACGATAACGGCGATGCCTTTGTCCCGTTTCTGGGCCTGGTCTATAAAGCCACCGAGGAACTGTCGCTTTACGGCAATTACAGCCGGTCGTTCAAGCCTAACGATACTGTCGATAAAAACCTTGCTACCTTCAAACCGGAAGAGGGCCGCAGCTACGAAATCGGCGCCAAGTACGATCCATTGCCAGGCTTGAACATCAACCTCGCCCTGTTCGACATCGTTAAAAAGAACGTGGTGACCACTGTTGACGAGGTTTCCGAAGCCGCCGGCAAAGTTGGCTCCCAAGGCCTCGAACTGGACATCACCGGCCGCCTGTCCGAGCGTTGGGACCTGATTGGCACCTACGCCTACACCCACACGGAAATCCTCGACGATCCGGACGATGAAGGCCACCGCCTCGCCGATGCACCCAAGCACACCGCCAGCCTATACCTGAGTCACCACCTGAACGTGCCAGCCGAATTCGGTGCCTGGCACGCCGGTGCCGGTGCGCGGTATGTCGGCGAGCGCGCCGCCAACAAGGCCAACGACTTCTGGCTCAGCAGCTACACCGTCGCCGACGCCTTCCTGCGCTGGGAGTCTCCAGTGCTGGGGCACAAAACCTCGTTGCAGTTGAACGTGGACAACCTGTTCGACAAGCAGTACTACCCGTCGTCCACCGGCAGCGAACAGCAAGTCAATGTCGGTGAACCGCGTACCGCCCGCCTGAGTGCCAGCGTGACGTTCTGATCCCTCCTGAAAACAAAATGCCCGGACCTTGAAGTCCGGGCATTTTTTTGGGGATCACCTTCACGTTTCGGCCGCCATCGCGAGCAAGCTCGCTCCCACAGGGGATTCATGGCGAACACAAACTCGATGAACACTCGCAGCCAATGTGGGAGCGAGCTTGCTCGCGATGGTGGTTCAACGGACTGACCAAGCCAGTGGCTCCCGCTATCAGGTCTCAAAGGCTGCGGATCAGCGAAACGCCGGCACCACCTGCTGGATGAACAACTCCAGGGACTTCTTCTTCTCGGCATGGGACAAGCTGTTGTCGCACCAGAAGCTGAACTCATCCACCCCCAATTCCTGGTAGTACTTGATCCGCTCGATGATTTCCTGCGGCGTGCCAATCATGGTGTTCTTGCGGATGTTTTCCAGTTGGAACTCCGGACGCTCGGCGAATTTTTCTTCGGGGCTTGGCGCGAGGAAGCCGTTGACCGGCACTTGCTTGTTGCCGAACCAGGCATCGAAGGTGCGATAGAACTTGGAGATTGCCTGGGCACCGACTTTCCAGCCCTCGGGATCGTCCACGGCATGCACGTGGGTGTGGCGCAACACCATCAATTGCGGGCGTGGTACGTCAGGGTTGTTGTCCAGGGCGGCCTGGAACTTGTTCTTCAGGTCCAGGACTTCTTCATCGCCCTTCATCAACGGCGTGACCATCACGTTGCAGCCATTGGCGACGGCGAAGTTGTGGGAGTCCGGGTCGCGGGCGGCGATCCACATTGGCGGGTGTGGTTTGCGGATCGGCTTGGGCACGCTGGTGGAGGTGGGGAATTTCCAGATTTCGCCGTCATGGGCGTAGTCACCTTGCCACAGGGCGCGTACCACCGGAACCATTTCCCGTAGCGCCTGGCCGCCGGAGGACGCCGGCATGCCGCCGGCCATGCGGTCGAACTCCACCTGATAGGCGCCGCGGGCCAGACCGACTTCCATGCGGCCATTGCTGATCACGTCCAGCAGCGCGCATTCGCCGGCCACCCGCAGCGGGTGCCAGAACGGCGCGATGATGGTGCCGGCGCCCAAATGTATGGTGGTGGTCTTGCCGGCCAGGTATGCCAGCAGCGGCATCGGGCTTGGCGAGATGGTGTATTCCATGGCGTGGTGCTCGCCGATCCACACGGTGCTGAAACCGCCAGCCTCGGCCAGCAGGGTCAGCTCAGTCAGGTCTTCGAACAACTGGCGATGGCTGACGCTTTCGTCCCAACGCTCCATGTGTACAAACAGGGAAAATTTCATGGCGCTTTCTCTTGTCGTTGACGATCGGTTCAGGCGAGGACGGGCAGGGCGCCCATCTTGCCGTGGCAGTAAACCAGCGGGCCTGGTGTGTGTTGCGGCACGATCAGATTCTTCACGGCGCCGACCATGATGGCGTGGTCGCCGCCTTCGTATTCACGCCACAGTTCACATTCGATGATGGCGGTGGCATTGCTCAGCAGCGGGTTACCCAACTCGCTCAGGGTCCACTCGATGCCCTGGGCCTTGTCCTTGCCTTTGCGCGCGAAGGCGTAGGCTTCGTTCTGTTGCCCGCCGGAGAGCACATGGATGGCGAAGCGGCGGTTCTTGATCAGCACCGGATAGGAGTCGGAGCTGTAGTTGGGGCAGAACAGCACCAGGGCCGGCTCCATCGACAACGAGCTGAACGCGCTGGCGGTGAGGCCGACGATCTGCCCATCATCATCGAGCGTGGTGATCACCGTCACGCCGGACGGGAACGAGCCCATGACTTGTTTGTAAACGGCGGCGTCGATCATTGGACGATCCTCGGGTGCGGCTTTTATGGAGGGGCGGACGGCGTTCATCAATGGGCACCGGCGGCTTTGTTCAGGTCGCTCTCGACCCATTGGGTGTAGACGCAGGCATCAGCGGTGGCCCAGCGCACACGCACTGGGTCGCCAGCCTTGAGGGGCATGCCGGCGGCGGACAGCGCCTTGACAGTCATGGCGGTTCCACTGGAAGTCACCACGCTGCAGGTCTGGCTTTCACCGAGAAACAGCACTTCGACGACCTTGGCCCAGACTTCATTCCAGCCGGCGGCCAAGGGCTCCTGGGCGGCTTGTTCGACGCTCAAGGCGAGGGCTTTTTCCGGGCGCACCATCAGCAGCACGTCCTGCTCTACTTGCAGGCCGGCGGTCAGGCGGATCGACAACGACTGGCCTTCGAAGGTCGCCACCGCGTTGCCCTGGGCCTTGAGCTTGAGGAAATTGGAGTTACCCAGGAAGGACGCGACAAAGGCATTCGGCGGGTTCTGGTAGAGGTCATAGCCGCTGCCCAGGCCGACGATCTTGCCGTGGCTGAAAATCGCAATGCGCTGGGACAGGCGCATGGCTTCTTCCTGGTCGTGGGTGACGTAGACGATGGTGATGCCCAAGCGCCGATGCAGTTGGCGCAGTTCATCCTGCAGGTCTTCACGGAGTTTTTTGTCCAGGGCGCCGAGGGGTTCATCCATCAGCAGAATACGTGGCTCATAGACCAGCGCCCGGGCAATCGCCACACGCTGCTGCTGGCCGCCGGAGAGTTGCGAAGGCCGCCGATGGGCGAACTCGCCCAGTTGCACGAGCTTGAGCATCGCATCGACTCGGCGTTCGCGTTCGGCGCTCGCCAGTTTGCGGATCGCCAGGGGAAAGGCGATGTTGTCGCGCACCGACAGATGCGGGAACAGCGAGTAACGTTGGAACACCATGCCGATGTCACGCTTGTGCGGCGGAACGTTGACCAAGGACTTGCCGTCCACCAGGATCTCGCCGCTGCTGGGGGTCTCAAACCCGGCGAGCATCGACAGCGTGGTGCTCTTGCCTGAGCCGCTGGAGCCGAGGAAGGTCAGGAATTCGCCGTCCTGGATGTCCAGGGAGATATCGTCCACGGCGGCAAAATCGCCGTAGTGCTTGTTCAGGTTGCGCAGGCTGACCAGGGTCTTGTTGTGCTGTTGTGCGGGGTCTTTGACGGCACTCATTGTGTTCTCCTAGGCGCTCAGGCGCTGATTTCGTTGCGCCGGCGCAGGGCGGCGGCGATCACCATCACCAACACCGAGAGGCCGATCAGCAACGTCGAAGCGACGGCGATCACAGGCGTCAGGTCCTGGCGCAGGGTGGTCCACATTTTTACCGGCAGGGTTTGCAGGGTCGGGCTGGCCATCATCACGCTCAGCACCACCTCGTCCCACGACACCAGGAAGGCGAACAAGGCACCGGCGACCATGCCGGGGCGAATCGCCGGAAAGGTCACCTTGAACACCGCTTGCAGGCGTGAGGCGCCGCAGATCACCGCCGCGTCTTCGATGGACTGGTCGAACAGCTTGAGCGAGTTGATGATCGAGATGATGGTGAAGGGCAGTGCGACGATCACGTGACTGACCACGAACGCGAACAGCGTCCCGGTGTAACCCAGTTTCAGGAACAGCGCGTACACCGCCACCGCGATGATCACCAGCGGCACGATCATTGGCAGGGTGAACAGGCCATAGAGCATTTCCCGACCCGGGAACCGCCCGCGAACCAGGGCAAACGCAGTGGGCAAACCCAGCGCCACGGCGCAGACGGTGGTCAGGACCGCGACCTTGAGGCTGGTCAGGGCCGCGCTCATCCAGTCCGGGTTGGAGAAGAATTGGCCGTACCATTTCAACGTCCAGCCTGGTGGCGGGAACACCAGCCACTGGGACGAACCGAACGACAGCAGCACGATGAATACGATCGGCAACAGCAGGAACAGCGCGATCAGGCCAGTGGTGAAGTACAGGCCGAACCGCATGCGCCGGCTCATGGCATTGGGGGTCAGGAGCATGACGGCTTACCTCGCGTTGCTGGCACCCACCGGGGATTCCGGCTGGAGCTTCAGGTAGAAGTAGAACAACACCAGGGTGATCGCCACCAACAAGGCGGCGCCGGCACTGGCCAGGCCCCAATTGAGGAACGACTGCACCTGCTGGATGATGAATTCAGGCAGCATCATGTTCTGCGCTCCGCCCAGCAGTGCCGGGGTCACGTAGTAACCGAGGGACATCACGAACACCATCAGCCCGCCGGAGAACAGCCCCGGTCGGCACAGCGGCAGGAACACCTTGAAGAAGTTGGTCCAGGGGCTGGCGCCGCAGATGGAACCGGCCTGCAGGACCATCGGGTCGATAGCCTGCATGGTTGCCTGCAGCGGCAGAACGATGAACGGGATCATGATGTAGCTCATGCCGATCACCACGCCGGTGAGGTTGTGCACCATCTCCAACGGTTGGTCGATGATGCCCATGGCCATCAACGCCTTGTTGATCACCCCGGAGGCTTGCAGCAACACCAGCCAGGAATAGGTGCGGGCCAGCAGGCTGGTCCACATCGACAGCAGCACGATGTTCAGCATCCAGCGCCCCCAGCCACGGGGCACCAGGGTGATGGCCCAGGCCAGGGGGAAACCCAGCAACAGGCTGAACAGCGTCACCAGCCCGGCCACCGAAAAGGTGTTGATCAACACCCGGGCGTAGGCCGAGTTGGCGAACAGTTGCTCGTAATTACCCAAGCCGGGCACCGGTTCCAGCACGCCGCGCAACAACAGACCAATCAGCGGCGCCAGGAAGAACAGGCCGAGGAACAGCAGGGCGGGAAGCAGGTTTGCGGCCCCGCGCCAGCGCTGGGCCAACGACGGGGTTTGTGGGGCAACGGTCTTGGCGATGCTCACACCGGTAGCGCCGGCGGCGCCTCCGGTGTGCTGGGTTGCCGATGCCGCTATTTTCATTTGACCAGCCATTCGTTCCACCGTGTCGCGATGTCCTGACCGTTCTTGGCCCAGTACGCGAAATCAAGGGTGATTTGATCCTTGGCATAGGCGGTCGGCAGGTTGGGGGCGAGTACCGAATCCAGGCGCGCGATGCTGTCGACGTTGACCGGCGCATAGGCAGTCAGGTTGGAGAAGTCGGCCTGGCCCTTGGCGCTGCTGGCGTTGGCCAGGAACTTCATGGCCGCAGCCTTGTTCTTCGACCCCTTTGGAATGACCAGGATGTCGGCCATGACCAGGTTCTGCTTCCAACTCACGCCAATCGGCGCGCCGTCCTGTTGCAACGCATAGATGCGCCCGTTCCAGAACTGGCCGAGGCTGGCTTCGCCGGAGGCAAGCAGTTGCTGGGATTGGGCGCCGCCGCCCCACCAGACGATGTCTTTCTTGATGGTGTCGAGCTTCTTGAAGGCGCGGTCCAGGTCCAGCGGGTAGAGCTTGTCCGCCGCGACGCCATCGGCCAGCAGCGCCAGTTCAAGGACGCCTGGGCTTGGCCATTTGTACAGGGCGCGTTTGCCGGGGTAGGTCTTGGTGTCGAACAGCGCGGTCCAGTCCTGAGGCTTGCCGGAGCCGAGCTTGCCTTCGTTGTAGCCGAGGACGAACGAGAAGTAGAACGAACCGACGCCGTGATCGGAGACGAAGCGTGGGTCGATCTTGTCGCGCTGGATGACCGAGAAGTCCAGGGGCTCGAGCAGGCCTTCAGCGGCGGCGCGCAAGGCGAAGTCCGCCTCGACGTCGACCACGTCCCATTGCACATTGCCGCTTTCGACCATGGCCTTGAGCTTGCCGTAGTCTGTCGGGCCATCCTGGACCACGGTGATGCCGCTGGCCTTGCTGAATGGGTCGGCCCAGGCCTGCTTCTGCGCGTCCTGGGTGCTGCCGCCCCAACTGACGAAGTTGACGCTTTCAGCGGCCAACGACACCTGGCTGGCGACGCTCAACAGGCCCGCAAAAAAGATTGCGGCTGCACTTTTCTTCAACACCATTTTTACGCCCTCATTGTTGTGTTTTTGAGCGGGCTTTTGTCGCCCGCCTATCGGGAGCAGTAGGTCCATCTGGCCTTAAAGGCGACCGGGCCAAGGGCTTTTGTTTGTGCTTTCCCTGCCGGGGGCACTTGGCTGAAGCGTTCGGTCTATGGAATATCATATTATGGTATTCCAAACTTTCTGCAAGCATTTTGCCGTACCGGCTATCTGTCCGGGGATAGATTGTTCCCTGTCATTGCTGGATCGAACCCTGCGGGAGCGAGCTTGCTCGCGATGGCAATGGATCTGTCGACATGGATGTTGACTGACCCACCGCTATCGCGAGCAAGCTCGCTCCCACAGGTTTTCTGTTATCCGGTGAAAGGAATACTTTCCACCACCTCCAAGTCATACCCCGTCAACCCCGCGTACTTGAGTGGCGGGCCCAAATGACGCAACTTGCCGACGCCCAGGTCCTGGAGGATTTGTGCTCCGGTGCCCACTTCAGAATAGATGCGCGATTGCGACCGGCTGAACTGTCGTGGCGGCTGGGTCAGTTGCGGCACTCGCTCGAGCAGCGCCTGGGACGACTCGTGGTTGGCCAGCACCACCACCACGCCACGGCCTTCTTCGGCGACCCGTTGCAGTGCTGCCCACAGGGTCCAGTTGGAAGGGCCGTTGTATTCGGCGCCCACCAGATCCCGCAGCGGGTCGATCACGTGCACCCGCACCAGAGTCGGTTCCTCCCGGCGAATGTCGCCCATGACCATCGCCATGTGCACGCCGCCTTCGATGCGATCTTCAAAGGTGAACAAGCGAAAGGTACCGTGCACTGTGGGCAGTTCCCGTTCGCCGATACGCACCACGGTGTGCTCGGTGCTCAGGCGGTAATGGATCAGGTCGGCGATGGTGCCGATCTTGATCCCGTGCTTGCGGGCAAAAACCTCCAGGTCCGGGCGGCGGGCCATGGTGCCGTCATCATTCATCACTTCGACGATCACTGATGCGGGCGTGAAACCCGCCAGGCGCGCCAGGTCGCAACCGGCTTCGGTGTGCCCGGCGCGGGTCAGTACACCGCCTTCCTTGGCGCGCAACGGGAAGATATGCCCCGGCTGCACGATATCTGTGGGCCCCGAATCGGCGGCCACGGCGGCGGCGACGGTGCATGCCCGGTCGGCGGCGGAAATACCGGTGGTCACGCCCGTGGCGGCCTCTATGGAAACGGTGAACGCGGTGCTGAACACGCTGCCGTTGCTCGGCACCATTTGCTCCAGACCCAGGCGCTGGCAGTGCTCGTCGGTCAGGGTCAGGCAGATCAGTCCACGCGCTTCGCGGGCCATGAAGCTGATGGCCTGGGCGTTGCAGCAGTCGGCGGCCAGCAGCAGGTCACCTTCGTTTTCCCGATCTTCGTCATCCACCAGCAACACCATCTTGCCCTGGCGGTAGTCTTCGATGATTTCCTGAATGCTGTTAAAGGCCATGTCGGGCTCTCTTTGTTTTGATGGGTGCTTGGTGGAATGATGTTGTGGTATACCATAATACAAAAATAACCGAGAGGTCACTATGAAGGCGTACTGGATTGCTCATGTGGATGTCACCGACCCCGATCAATACAGCCAATACACCCAACGGGCGCCGGCGGCGTTTGCCTTGTATGGCGGGCGGATGCTGGCCCGGGGCGGGCGCAGCGAAGCGATGGAGGGCCGGGACACGCCGCAGCGCAGCGTGGTGATCGAGTTCGACTCTTACGAACAGGCGCTGGCCTGTTATCACTCAGAGCAGTATCAGGCGGCCAAGGGGCATCGAGAGGGCGTGGCCCAGGCCGAGGTGATCATCGTCGAGGGCGTGGCACCCTGAGGTTTGTCAGCGGATGAAATGGATCTTGCCGCTGTCGTCGTTGCCGATGTAGATACCATAGACCCCGGCCTGGCGTTCCTCGATATAACGTTCGAGGATCTGGCGGATGGCCGGGTAATAGATGCTGTCCCAGGGAATGTCTTCGGGGGCGAAGAATTTGTAGTCGAGGGTTTCCGGCCCGTATTGGCCAGTGATCTCCAGCGCTGTGGCGCGGAAGATGATGTACACCTCGCTGATCTTCGGCACGCTGAAAATCGAGTAGGGCGAGACAATTTCCGCGCGCACGCCGGTCTCTTCCCAGACCTCCCGCAGCGCCGCGTCCTCGGTGGTTTCGCCGCCCTCCATGAAGCCGGCCGGCAAGGTCCAGGTGCCGGGGCGCGGTGGGATGGCGCGCTGGCACAACAGGTATTTGCCGTCCTGCTCGATGATGCAGCCGGCAATGATCTTCGGGTTGACGTAATGGATGTAGCCGCAGCCGCCGCACATCAGTCGCTGGTGGGTATCGCCCGCTGGCAGGCGGTGACTCAGGTCACTGCCGCCACACTTTGGACAAAAGCTGGGGCTGAACATCTCAGCGACCTATACGAGGTTCTTTCAGGGCGATGGGCGCCGTGATTTCAGGAATCTCGCCGGTTTCTTCCTGCTGGCGCTTGAGGTACTCCAAGGCAACCTTGGCGGCGGCGCGCACATGGTCGACGCATGCCTGGTGGGCGGCCAGGGGATCGCCGCTCTTGATCGCCTCGACCATGCGCTCCATTTCCTGGTTGCTGCTGCCGCGACGGTTTTCCTGGGACACCGATGTGGCCCGCAGGTAACTGATGCGGGCTTGCAACTGGCGCAGCTGGGTGGCGGCGACATGGTTGCCGGACCCTTCGAGCAAGACGTCGTAGAAGCCTTGCACCGAATCGATGACCTGTTGCAGCTCGCCATCCTTGAGGGCCTTGCGGTTCTCTTCCAGGGCTTTCTCCAGCGCCTTGATGTCCTTGGCCTTGGCCCGCAGGGTGAAGAGCTGGACGATCAATCCTTCGAGCACACAGCGCAATTCATAGATGTCGCCGGCATCGGCCAGGGTGATGATTGCCACCCGTGGGCCCTTGGCATCGGCGAATTCCACCAGGCCTTCGGATTCGAGGTGGCGCAAGGCTTCGCGCACCGACGTGCGGCTCACGCCCAGGCGATCGCACAGATCACGTTCGACCAGGCGATCGCCCGGCAGGAGCTGGAAGTTCATGATGGCGCTTCGCAGCTTATCCAGCACGATTTCGCGCAGGGTAACGGGGTTGCGATTGACCTTGAAGCTGTCGTCGAGTGGCAGGCGTTTCATGGGGTCCGCTCTGTAATATGGCTGTCCATGCCAAACGGGCAACATTCGTGCACGTTCAGATCAAACAGCCGAGGGTTGACTGGAGGCCTCGGCGTCGGCTTCGGCGAAGGCTTCACGGGCAAGCCGGAAACTGTCCACGGCAGCCGGGACGCCGCAATAGATACCGACCTGAAGCAGAATTTCGCGTATTTGCTCACGACTCAAGCCGTTACGCAAGGCGCCACGCACATGCAGCTTGAGTTCATGGGGTCGATTGAGCGCCGAGATCATCGCCAGGTTAATCATGCTGCGTTCCTTGAGGGATAAACCCTCACGACCCCAGACATGGCCCCAGCAGTATTCGGTGACCATTTCCTGCAGGGGCCGGGTGAAGTCGTCGGCGTTCTCGATGGAGCGCTGCACATAAGCCTCGCCCAGCACCTGAGTGCGGATCTTGAGGCCTTGTTCATATTTATCGTTGCTCATGCGGGCTCCCTGAAAAAGTGATGAACCTGTGGGAGCGAGCTTGCTCGCGATGGCGGTGTGTCAGGCACATCAATGTCGACTGCTCCACCGCTTTCGCGAGCAAGCTCGCTCCCACAGGGGGATGTGTGTAGCCATCAGGCCAGCGCCGGCAATGGGCCCAGCTTGCCTTTGTGGTAGATCATCGGTGTGACCGGTTGCTCGGGCAGGATCAGGTGCTTCACCGCGCCAACGATGATCGCGTGGTCACCGCCGTCGTATTCGCGCCACAGTTCGCATTCGATAATCGCTGTGGCCTTGGCCAGTAGCGGGTTGCCCAGTTCGCTGAGGTGCCAATCGATACCTTTGGCCTTGTCCTTGCCTTTGCCTGCAAACGCGTAGGCTTCGGCGGTCTGGTCAGCCGAGAGCAAATGAATCGCAAACTGCTTGCTGTCGCGCAGGATCGGGTAGGTGTCGGAAGCGTAGTTGGGGCAGAACAGCACCAGCGCCGGGTCGATCGACAGCGCACTGAAGGCGCTGGCAGTGATACCGACGATATTCCCGTCCGGGTCCAGGGTGGTGACCACCGTGACGCCGGACGGGAAGGAGCTCATGACTTCTTTGTAGATGCCGGGTTCGATCATTTCTCAGGACTCCTAGCGCATCACGAACGGATCAGGCATCGGCGCCTGGGAAAGATTGATCCACACCGTTTTCAGTTCGGTATAAGCCAGCACCGAATCGATGCCGCTTTCGCGTCCATAGCCGCTGTTCTTGAAGCCGCCGATGGGCGCCATGGCCGAGACCGCACGATAGGTGTTGACCCAGATGATCCCGGAGCGCACGTCCCGGGCCAGGCGATGGGCGCGGCCCAGGTCGCGGGTCCAGATGCCAGCGGCGAGGCCGAACTGCGAGTCGTTGGCAATCGCCAGCGCCTCGGCTTCATCTTTGAAACGGATGACCGAGGCCACCGGGCCGAAGACCTCTTCCTGCATGATTTTCATCGAGTTGCGGTCGCATTCGAACAGGGTCGGTTCATAGAACCAGCCGTCCCCTAGGTTCTGCGGACGCTTGCCACCCAGGCGCAGGTGCGCACCTTCGGCGATGGCGTCGGCTACCAGGCCTTCGACCACGGCCAGTTGCTGTGCGGTGGCCATCGGCCCCATTTCGCTGCTGTCTTCCTGCGGGTTTCCGATGCGGATGCGCTGGGCGCGTTCGACCAGGCGCGCGACGAATTCGTCGTAGATTTCTTCCTGCACCAGCAAGCGCGAACCGGACACGCAACTCTGGCCGGATGCCGCGTAGATCCCGGCAATCGCCCCGTTGATGGCGCTGTCGAGGTCGGCGTCGGCGAAGATAATGTTCGGTGATTTGCCCCCCAGTTCCAGCGACAGTTTGGCGAAGTTCTCCGCGCTGCTGCGCACCACATGCCGGGCCGTGGCGGCACCGCCGGTGAAGGCGATCTTGCGCACCAGCGGATGGCGGGTGAGGGCGGCACCGGTGCTTGGGCCGTAACCGGTGACGACGTTGACCACGCCAGGTGGAATCCCCGCTTCCAGGGCCAGGCGCGCCAGTTCCAGAACGGTCGCCGAGGCGTGCTCAGACGGTTTGATCACAATGGTGTTGCCCGCCGCCAGTGCCGGGGCGAGTTTGATCGCGGTCAGGTAAAGCGGGCTGTTCCAGGGAATGATCGCCGCGACCACGCCCATGGCTTCGTGCACCGTGTAGGCAAACAGGTCCGGCTTGTCCAGCGGCAGGGTACCGCCTTCGAGTTTGTCGGCCAGGCCGGCGGTGTAGTGGAAAAACTCCGGCAGGTAGCCGACCTGGCCACGGGTTTCGCGGATCAGCTTGCCGTTGTCGCGGCTTTCCAGCTGGGCCAGTTGTTCTTTGTTCTCGGCGATCAGGTCACCCAGGCGTCGCAGCAGTTTGCCGCGAGCGGTGGCGGTCAAGCCACGCCAGGCCGGGCTCTCGAAGGCAGCCTGCGCGGCTTGTACGGCGCGCTCGACATCGGCTTCGTCGGCATCGGGCAATTCAGCCCAGGGCTGGGCCAAAGCCGGGTTCAGGCTTTCAAAAGTCTTGCCGGAAAGGGCATCGACCCATTCGCCGCCGATGCACATCGAAAAACGTGCGAGTGTCATGCAACGATCCCCTTTATCTGGTTGTGTCGGGCGCTTGCCGTGTCGAGAAACTCCAGCAGCAACTGGTTGACCAGGCGCGGCGATTCTACCGGCATCATATGCCGCTGCTCGGCGAGTACGGCAACGGTCGCGCCAGGAATTCGTTCGGCCAGTTGCCGGGCCATTTCCGGCGTCGAGCCGGGGTCCAGTTCGCCGGTGGCGATCAGCGTTGGCACCTGGATGTTGCCCAGGTCGTCGGCGCGGTACATGTCCTGGGTGGCGAACAGTTCATAGGTGGTCAGGTAGCCCTGGGGATCGTTACCTGCCAGGGTCTGGCGCAGCGCGGCAATCTGCGCCGGGTTGGCCGCCTGGTATTCGCGACTGAACCAGCGCGATAGTGCGGCTTCGGCATTGGCGTCCGGCCCATGTTCGGCGGCCTGGGCGGTACGGGCAATGACTCCGGCGCGCTGCTCGGCGCTGCGGTTGAATACACTGTTGAGCACCACCAGGCCGTGCAGGCGTTGCGGGTAATGCAAGGCAAACGCCCGCGCCACCAGGCCGCCCATGGAAAAGCCGATCACCGTCGCCTGGGGCAGTTGCAAGTGATCGAGCAGCTCCAGCAACTGATCGGCGTAACCCAGCAGGGCGGTGCCGCTTTCGGGGCGCGGGCTGGCGCCGTGGCCGAGCATGTCGTAGGCAATGACACGGTATTTCGTGGCCAGACCAACGACCTGGCCGCCCCACATTTCTTTGTTCAGGCCCACACCGTGGATCAGGACCACGGGCTGGCCTTGGCCAGTGGCCAGGTAACTGGTCCCGGCCGGGGTGAGTTCAGCGGTGAGCCGAATCATGAAGCGCTCCTGCATGCCTTTTTATTGTGGTTACCGAGGCTGGATTACTGCGCATTCTCGGCGGCCAGTTCTTCCAGATCGATGTAGCGGTTGCCGATACGCGGGTGCAGGCGACCGCCATCGGCACAACCGAGCACCACGACGATTTCGTCAGCGCGCGGGGCGTCTTCGATCTGCATTTCCAGGGTGATGTAGTGCGAGCGCAGGCCTTCGTCGTCCTTGTGCATCATCGGGATCTGGATCGACGTGCCTGGGCCGCCGCGTTTGTTGGTAAAACTCAGGTAGCTCTTGGCCTTGACCGCTTCGCGGTAGTGGTTGCCGAAGCGCAGGGTGTGGATCACGGCGGAGGCGTGCTCGATTTCACCGTCGGCGCCCACCACGGCGGCCTTGCCGTAGGCTTGGATTTTTTCCGCGCCGCCGATGATGCCCACCAAGCGTTCGACCATCAGGGCGCCGAGGTCGGAGCAGTTGGCGCGGATTTCCGGTTTCAGGTCTTCAACGAAGCCACGGCCCAGCCAAGGGTTTTTCATCACCACCGCCAACCCGACCATGGTCACCGGCTTGTCGGTAGCCTTGCCGCCTTCGATAAAGGTTTCTTCGACATAGCTGACGATCTTGCGAATTTCGAAACTCATGAGCTGCTCCGTAAGAGGTGGAAATTGGTCTGTGCGTATGATGGTATACCATAATACTGCTAGCGCAAGTGGCGGTTTTGAGTTTGTGCGTGGGAAGGCGACAGAAGGCCGCCCTGGCCAGCAGGTAGCCGTGGCAGGGGGATTCGGGGGATTTGAAGGGCGAGGGTATGGCGCCCGGAATTATCCGGGCGCCATGGCAGACTCAGCGGCGCTTGCCAAATACTGTTTTCGGCGACTTGCCAAAGAACCGGGTGAATGCGGCGCTGAAATTATTCGGGAATTTGTAGCCTACTTTGTAAGCCGCCTGCGCGACCTGGCAACCGCTTTCAAGCAGTGTGTAGGCCTTGCGCATGCGGATCTCGTGAAGCATGCGGTGTGGCGTGGAGTTGAAACGGTAATGCAGGCCTTCCTTAAGCTTGAATTCATTGAGCCCGACCGCGGCGCACAGGTAGGGAATAGTCAGCGGCTGGTCCATCTGCTCGATCATGATATCGCGTGCCTGGTCGAGCTTTTCAATGTCGCTGGCGCTGAATTGAGGGTTCTGGAGGCACGTGGGCGGGCTCAGCAGTTTCAGCTGTTCGGACAGCAGGCAGAGGGTGTGGATGTGCATGTCCAACGCACCGGTCGCACCCTGGTTGAGGTATCTGGCCAGGGCGGTGGCGTGGCTGGCGCTGGTGGCCGAGGTTTTCTGGAAGGCCAGTTGGCGCACATTGCCGTTGCCCAGTAGCTGGCGGGTGCGCTGCTCGCCGATGTATCGGTTGAGCATGCCTTCACCGATCAGAAGCCGGAGCTGAGAAACGGTCGTGCCGGCTTCGTAGCACCGCTCGCCCAGGCTTAACTGGAACGAGGTGATAGTGGTGTAGCCGGCTCGGAACGACACCGCCGAACCATCGGCGCCCTTGTATCCGGAGTCGCCTTGCATACCGAACGTGATGACCAGCATGTGCCGATTGTGCGGGCTGACGGTTTCCTCGATCAGATTCCGCGTGGGCCGGTAGCGCGAGCGCACCACCATCAGGTCGTTATCGACGAAATAGCGCTCGGAATAGCACTCGCCCAGTTCCCCCGGCAGTTGCTGGCGCGTCCAGCCACAGGGGTCGTTACTGATCAATCGCGAGTGCGTTGGCGCAACTCGATACGACTGGGAAATCTTCTGTAGGGCCGCCACTTTTATTGTCCTCCTTGGTTGACTCTGGCTTGCATATGGATTGATCCAGATTCCATATGAACTACATGATAACTATTCGCATTAATCAATACCATGTTTGCATCTCAACTGCTATCGCAAGAACGAGGCAGTCGCTGATTCATTGATGGGGAGTGCGATGGTCAAGCCTGTATTCAAAGCCCGCGGTTATACGTTATGCGTCGGCTGCCTGGGCGTGGCCGTGAATGTGGCGGCGCAGACCGAGCTGGCTGCGGTTACTGTAACGGCGAACAAGATCGAGCAGCCTCAGGAAGCGGTTCCTGCCAGTCTGTCGGTTCTGACGGGCGAGGACCTGCGCAAGGGCGGTATCAATGACTTGGAAGACCTGGCGCGGGCCACTCCCGGTTTTACCTTCCAACCTTTTGGCCAGTCGGGCACCAACCTGCCGGTGGTGCGCGGCCTGACTGCCAGCCCTACGGCGTTTTCTTCCTCGATGTTGATGTTGGTCGACGGCGTGCCGACCCTGATGGGGCAGGGCTTTGACCACGACCTGCTGGGGGTGGAGCGCATCGAAATCCTGCGCGGGCCCCAGTCGACCCTGTATGGCCGCAACGCCGAAGCCGGCGTATTGAGCCTCCACACTCGCCAGCCCGAAGCACTGCCCTATGCCCGGATCGACGCCGGTGGCGGCAGCCGCGACGAGCGCACCCTGGGCGTTGATACCAGTACAGAGCTGCTTCCGGACACGCTGTACGCCGGGGTTTCCGGGCAATGGCAGGCGCGCGACGGCTACATTGACAACGACTGGCGCGGCGGGCGGGCCGATGATCGCGAACGTCACAGTGCTCGCATGGTGTTGCGCTGGACGCCGACCCTGGCCACGGACGTCAACCTGCGCTACAGCCGCCAGGACTATCGTGACGCTGGTGCCCAGTGGGGCCTGGCGGACTCTTCCCGGCGCCAGGTGCGCTCCGGCACCTCGAGCTGGAACCACTCCAGCGGTCGCAGCCTGTCTTTGGACGTGCTGCATGAGTTCGAATCGGGCCTGAAGCTGCGCTCGATCAGCGCACGCAATGACTTCTACGACCGGGTAAGCCAAGACACCGATTTCCAGCCTGCCGACCGGTTCCACGTAGGCCGTGATTACCACTTCAATACCTTGTCCCAGGAGTTTCGCCTGGAAGGCCAATGGGACGAGAACCAGTGGCTGCTCGGCGTCTATGCCGACCATGATGACCACGACCTGTCTTACCAGCAGAAACTGCCCGTCGGCCTGTCCCGCACGGATGTGCAGTTGGGTGGCAACACCACGGCGTTGTTCGGCCAGTGGCTGATGCCCTTGTCCGAGCGCTGGACCCTGACTCTCGGCGCCCGCGTCGAACAGGACAAAGTGCGCATCGATCCCCAAGGCGGTAGCCAACAGAGCCAGGCATGGCAACGCTTTACCCCCAAGGTCTCGCTGCAATACGAGTGGCAGCCGGATGCTTATCTGTACGCCAGCTATGCCGAAGGTTTTCGTGCTGGAGGCTTCAATGCCTTCTCCAGCGCCGCCAATTACCCCGGTTATGACCCGGAGAAGGTCAAGACTTATGAGGTCGGCGCCAAGGGCTGGCTGGACGACAGGCGCCTGCGTTATTCGGCGGCGCTGTACTGGATGGACGTGCGCGACATGCAAGTGCAGCAGATGCTCCAGCCAGGCGTGGTGTACATCACCAACGCGGCATCGGCGCACTCCACTGGGATGGATCTCGAAGCCCAATATCTTCTCGCCGACAACTGGACGCTGGTCGGTTCCGTGGGCCTGAACCGCACCCGCTTCGAGCGTTTCAGTGACGGCACCAATGACTACCAGGGCAATCGCAACCCCTACGCCCCAGACTTCACTGGCCATCTGAGCCTGCGCTACGACGCCCCCGCCGGTTGGTGGACCCAGGGGGGCGTGGACGTGGTTGGCAAGACCTATCTGGACTCGGCCAACCAGTACAGTCGTGGCGGCTACGGCTTGCTCAACCTCAATGCCGGTTATGACTTCGGCCAGTACGGCATCAGTGCCTACGTGAAGAACGCCGCCGACAAGCGTTACGACGCCGTCGGCTATTTGAACGGCACCGCACGGGTCTACAGCCCGCCAAGGGAAATCGGCCTGCGTGTGAGCTATGAACTGTGAGCTGCGAATGATGAATGGAATCGACCTGGCAACACCGCATCCCCTGCAACCCTACTGGGACTTGACCCTGGCCGGCGTGCGCGCCGACGCCCTGCGCATTGCGCTGGAATGGAAGCTCTTCAACTTGCTGCAAGTGCCTGTCACGGCGCAGACCATTGCCCGGCAGTTGCAACTCGACCCGGTCAACACCGGTTACTGGCTGGAAGCGCTGTGGAGCATGGCCTTGCTGGTGCGTGACCAACAGCAACCGCCGCGCTACCAGAACGCTGCCGTGGCCCACGACTACTTGCGCGCCGAGGCTCCGGACTACTGCGGCGATGCCTGGACGTTCCGCCTGCGCGGGCTTCGGCATTTCGGTGGGCAGTTGGGTGATCAGGTTCGAGCGGGGCAGCCCAGCGGACAGGCGCCGAACGTGGCGACCACTATCGAGAACTGGACGGCCGCTGCGCGTTTGCAACTGGCCCAAGAGCAACGGGCCGTCACGGTGGAGGTGGCGTTGCGCTTGATGGCAGGGATTCCCGAGTTCGCCCATGCCCGCCGATTCCTGGACCTGGGGGGCGGCCCAGGGCTGGTCGCGATTGCCTTGGCCCGGGATAACCCGATGTTGAGCGGCGAGGTGTTCGATTTTCCCCAGACCGTCAGCGTGGCGGCGGAAAATATCCATAAGGCCGGCCTCCAGCAACGTCTCTCGGTCCGCGGTGGGGACTTGGCAAGCGATGACATCGGCGAGGGTTATGACCTGATCTGGTGTTCCTCGGTGTTGCACTTTGTCCCGGACCTGGCCGCGAGCCTGGAGAAAATCCACGGGGCGTTGCGTCCTGGCGGCGTATTGGTCAGCGCCCATGCCGAAGTCCCCCTGGACCCGGACCTGGCCAGACGGGTCATGCCTTACTACCTGTCGATGCAGATGCTCGGTCGCCAGGTCACCCATGCCGGCGGCCTGGCCGAGGCATTGACCCAGGCTGGTTTCGTCGATATCGACCATTACCCTGAAGTGGCTTTTGCCGTCGCGCCGGTGGCGGTGCAAGTGGCGCGTCGGAGCGGCTCATGAAAAGCCAGGAAAACGCTCGCATGTGGCGTCTGCAATGGCTGTTTGGCTGGCTCCATTTCGTCCTCGCGGTGCCCAGCATCTACCTGTTGCTGGGGCTTCCGCTGGTCATGCGCGAACATGGCTGGTCCGGCACGGACATCGGGCTGTTCCAACTGACGGGGCTGCCTGCGGTGTTCAAATTCCTCTTGGCCGTGCCTGTACAACGGTATCGCTGTGCCCGGGGGCACTATCGCCTCTGGGCGCTGGGGTTGTGCCTGCTGTTGGCGCTGTTGCTGGTGCTGGCCAGTCAGCAGTCGATTACCGCTAACCGCTTGTTCCTGTTCGGCCTGGCCTTCGCCGCCGGCGTGCTGGCGACCTGGGCCGATATTCCGGTAAACGCCCTGGCCATCCGACTATTGCCGCAAGCGCAGCGACTGCGGGCGGGGGGGATCCGTTCGGCGGCGCTGTTCCTCGCCGCCATTGTCGGCGCCGGGGTGATGCTGGTGGTGCAGCAGCGCTGGGGCTGGCAGGCGCCGTTTCTGCTGATGGCCGCCGGGTTATTGCTGGCCCTGCCGTTTCTCGGACGGCTGCAGGAGGCGGATGGCAATGCTGCCGAGGCTCAGGCAAGCCGGCCGGCACTGTTGGATTGGCCAGGTTTTTTCCGGCAGCCCGGCGCGCGTCTCTGGATCTGGCTGCTGCTCAGCGGTTTTCCCTTTCTCGGCGCGGCGTGGCTTTACCTCAAGCCGATGTTGCTGGACCAGGGGATGCCTGCGCAGCAGGTGGCCTGGGTTGCCGGCGTCGGCGGCGGGGTAGTCGGTGTCCTGGCGAGCATTCTGGGCGCCAGGCTGGTGCAACGCCTGGGCCCGGCCTGGGTGACGCCGTGGTTCATGGTCGGGGCCTTGCTGGCGCTGCTGGCCTTGACTGGCGCGGTATGGCTCCAGGCCTCGACCGCGTGGCTGGTGGTGGCGGCTTATCTATTGGCCACGGCCATGGGCGCGGTATCGAGCCTGATGTTCGGCCTGATGATGTTTTTCTCCCGCCGTGACCACCAGGCCGACGACTACGGCCTCCAGGCCAGCCTCTTTGTACTCACGCGCCTGTTGGTGCCGCTCGGCGCCGGAGCGCTGCTCGATCGCAGTGGCCCGGCGGGAATGCTTGCCGGCCTGTGCCTGGCAACGCTCGGTGTGTGTGCACTGGCGATGACTGCGCGACGTTCGATTGCCCTGGCCACGGCGGATGCCTATATCCCCGAGGAGCGAGCTGACCGGGTTAAAGGCAAATCCGCCCCCCAAGTAAGTTAGACCCAATAGGAATGGAGTCCATGAAGGCAACCTTAGGTATCTGTTTGATTACCCAGACGCAGCCTCTGATCGAGGATGTGGCATTTGTCGTCGATTATTTGCAGGCCTGCTTGCAGCCACCGGCAAATAATTGCGACTGGCCACCCTCGATCAGAGGCAACGAGGCGATGCATCGCGCCTTGGGTCCCAAGCCCCACGGCGAAGCTGTTCTGGAGACCCTGATGGTTCAGGCCCAGCACTATTTGCAGGGCAACCCATCCGCTGCGGCCGCGCTGCCCGACTTGTGGGTGTTGACCTTCGACACGCCACAAGCCGCCCGGCAAAGTTTGCGCCGACAAAGCCCGCCGTTATCCAACGAACTGTTCATTCTCGATCTTTGTCAGCAAACCGAGGCGGGGGATGAGGATCCCTTTGATGAGCTGATCGCCGCCGCGCCCGGTTCACGCCTGTCACCCCATTCGGCGCTGCTGTATTGCGCCTTGCCGGCCCTGCCGGGCTGGATGAACCGAGTCGGCGGCAACCGCCATCTGCGGGTCGCGGGGCAGGACCGCGCCGCGCGCCGCGCGGACCTGCTGCGCATTCTCCTCGATCACTTGGAGCACGCGCACTTCAACCGTCTGCTGGCGCGCTCCATCAGCGGCCCATTGCTGTCAGTGAGCCTGGCGACGGAAATTACCCGGTTCATGTGCAGCCGTTGGCAACAACGCTGGGACTTTCATGCCTACACCGGGTCGATGGTGGCGGGGCTGATCCAGTCGATGCAGCAGAACGTTGCCGGCACTGGCGTGCGTTGCCTGGGTGGTTGCAACGAGCACAGCCTGGCGGTCAGCGCCATGGCCGGCTGGCAACTGTTTGGTCGGGCCTACGTGATTGCCGTGACGTCGGGCATGATCGATGAGTTTCGTGGCACCCTGGCCAACCTCAAGCGGCTGGGGGCCCCGGGGTTGATTGTCTGTGCCGACAGCCCAGAGAACGTCTGGTTTGCCTTCCAGGGTACCCACGACCTGGACAACGACGGCTGTAGGGTCATCGAGGCCCGGGGCCTGCGCCAGGTCTTCATCCGTAAGGTCGAGGAAATAGGCCCGCGCCTGGAAGAGGCCTTCGCCATGCTCGCCGAACGGCCCGAGCCGGTGTTTATCCTGGCCACTCAGGGGGTGCTCGAATCCCGGCCCCAGGTGCCGCTGGACGTGCGCCTGCCCGAGCTCCTGCCAGCTCCGGCCTGGCGTCCCGACGCGCGGCAGGCGAGCGCGCTGGACCAGGCCCTGGATCTGATCAATCGCGAGCCGGTGCACCTGTTATGGCAATGCGGCAAGCTCAGTGCCGAGCAGCGTCGTCGGGTGCACGCCCTGGCCGAGCGCGGCGCCATCGGCCTGGCGGACAGCATCACCCAACCTGGCAGTGTCGGCCCCTACCATGAGGGCCGGGCGGTGCCCGAATACCTGGGGCCACTGTCCCTCTATGGGTTCAGCCGACGGGTGTACCAGTTCATGCATTGCGAGCATGAGTTGAACGGCGCCCAGGACCACTGTGTGTTCTTTCTCAAGGGCAAGGTCGACCAGGCCGCCACGCCATTTTCCGAAGGTAAGCTCAAGCGCCAATTGCGCGTGGTGCAGGTCAATCGTGAGCCCCGGCACCTTTCGCCGTTCACCGACCTGGCGCTGGATGTGCCGCTGGATGAGTTCCTGGGGCATATCGAGCGCGGTATGCAGGTCGAACCCCAGGTACTTGCGTTGCGCCGCGCCAAGCTTCGGGAGATGGCACAGCGCAGCGAAGCCGTGGCGGCGGATCACATTGAAACCCTGCCCATGACCGCCAACTACTTTTTTCATCGGCTCGGTCACCTGGTGCGCGAGCTGATCGAGCACCAGGGGTATCGCTATATCGGCGTCTACGATGTCGGCCGTTGCGGTATTTCTGCGGTGCGTAATGTGCCACGCACCGACCCCGGGTTTTCCGGATGGTATGGGCGGGCGCTGATGGGCGATGCACTGATGGCCTTGCCTTATATCGCCATGACCGCCGAGGGCAATGTCCTGGCTTTCATCGGCGACGGCGCGCGGGCCCTGGTGCCGGATATCGAGGCACGCCTGGCGCAAGGACTGGCCCAGGACCCGTGCGCGAGCCAGCGCAACGTCAGTCTTTTCTACCTCACCAACGGCGTGTTGTCGCTGATTCAGACGTACCTCGACAAACGCTATGCCCACAACGGCGCCCAGCAAGTTGCCGTGACCAGCGCCGGGGCAATGGCGGCGCCGCTGGAGCGGATCGGGGCCATCCAAGTGCACCGCGAACGCCTGGTCAACTTCGATGAAACCGCCCTGCGCCAAGCCCTGACGCAACCCGGACAACTGAACATCTTCGACGTATTGCTGGCCCATAACTCGGAGGGCGACGGCTTGAGCCTGGTCTCCGAAACCGCCTGGAACCGTCAATGAACTCTCGCCAAGGACACACCTCCATGAAATTCGGCTTCATCGCCCACCCGACCTCCATTGCCCTGCAACGCCAGGTGAAGATCATCGACCTGTTGGACCGCACGCTCGCCGAGCAGGACCTCGGGTATCAGGCCCAGCTCTGGAAGTCGCGCAACCTGGTGCCGTTCGCCGACTTCGGGCGCATCGTCAGTGCCAGCGGCGCGGTGTGCGAGGGTATCTTGCATTACCTGCCACTGACCGCCGAGCAAATGCTCAGCCAGCCGCGAACCATTGCCGCACGGGTACTCGAAGGCGTACACAGCCTGCAGGAGCAGGGCGCGCAACTGGTAGGTCTGGGTGGCTTTACCGCGATTGTCGGCAACCGCGGGTTGCAGACCCTGGACCGCAGTGGCGTACCGGTCACCACCGGGAACTCGTTGACTGCCTACGCCGCCTACAAGAACGTGCTGGAGGCCATGACCCGGCTGGAGGTAGCGCCGGCCGACAGTGAAGTGGCGGTGGTCGGTTACCCCGGTTCGATTGCCCTGGTCATCGCCAAGCTCTTGGCCCGCGACGGTTGCCGCCTGCGCCTGGTCCACCGGGGCAGCGCGGAGCAGGGCCGTGACAGCCTGGCCTGGCTGCCGGCGCAGTTCCACGGCCAGGTGCAATTGACGACGGATATCGACAGTTGCTACGACTCGGTGCGTTTTTACGTCGCGGCGACGTCCAGTGGCGGGGTGATCGACCCCTACCGGCTCGCGCCGGGCTCCGTGGTGGTGGATGCCGCGCTACCCCGAGATGTGCTGCCGTTTCATCACGACCGCCAGGACATCCTGATCATCGACGGTGGCCTGGTGTCGGCGAGCGCCGACCTGCGTTTCGGCACTGAAACCCTGGGGTTGGCGCCGAAAAAATTTCTCAATGGCTGCCTGGCGGAAACCCTGGTGCTCGCGCTGGAGGGGCGTGCCGAAGCATTCTCCATCGGGCGTGAATTACCCGAGGAGCGGGTACTGGAAATTGGCCGCATCGCTGAACTGCATGGTTTCTCGCCATCGCCCATGGCTTCTTATGGCGAGCGCCTGGCTGACGCAGATTTCCAGGCCCTGCGGCGCTTCCATCGGACCACGAAAGTCTCCACCGCCCTCGAGCAATCCGCTGATCAACCGGCTGCGCTGCGGGCCGAAGCCTTGCGTTGTTTCGACCAGCACATCAACCCGGTGCTGAGGGAGTTCTACCAGTTCAACCACATCGAACGGGTGTTCACCCACGGCAGTGGTTGCTGGCTGACGGATCTGGACGGTGGCCGCTACCTGGACTTCGTCGCCGGCTACGGCTGCCTCAATACCGGGCACAATCATCCGCATATCAGCCAGGCACTACAGGTCTATCTGCAACAGCAATACCCCACGTTCGTCCAGTACGTGTCGGTGCCCTTGCAGACCAGCCTGCTGGCCCAACGCCTGAGTGAGCTGGCGCCGGGAAACCTGGAGCGGGTGTTTTTCAGCAATTCGGGCACCGAGGCGATCGAGGCGGCATTGAAGTTGGCGATGGCGGCCATGCAGCGACCTCGAATTCTGTATTGCGACAACGGCTATCACGGCAAGACCCTCGGGGCGCTGTCGGTCACCGGCCGAGACAAGCACCGCGAGCCTTTCAAGCCGCTGTTGGCGCGTTGCGATTCGATCCCTTTTGGCGATCTGGCGGCGCTGGAAAGTGCCTTGCGCCAGGGGGATGTCGGCGCCTTCATTCTCGAGCCGATCCAGGGCGAGGGCGGGGTGATCGTGCCGCCGCAGGGCTACCTGAAGCAGGTTCGTACGCTTTGCAACGCCTACGATTGCCTGTTGATTGTCGATGAAATCCAGACCGGCCTGGGTCGCACCGGCAAGCTGTTCGCTTGTGAGTGGGAAGCGGTGGTGCCGGATATCCTGGTGCTGTCCAAGTCGTTGTCCGGTGGTGCGGTGCCGATTGGCGCGACGCTCTCCAGCGCGGCCTTGTGGGACCGCGCCTATGGCAGCATCGATACCTTTGCCTTGCACACCTCGACCTTCGGTGGCGGCAACTTTGCCTCGGCTTCGGCCCTGGCGACGCTTGAGGTGATTACCGCGCAAGACTTGGCCGGCAACGCCGCCCGGGTGGGGGGGCAGCTCAAGCAGGCGCTGGCTGAAGCGGTCAAGCCATACCCGTTCATTCGTGAAGTGCGCGGTGTCGGGTTGATGATCGCCATCGAGTTCGAATACAGCTTCAAAGGCGGCGTCGAGGCCTTCGTCCGTGAGTTCGCCAGCCGCATTCCGGGTAACGCGGCGGGCACCTATCGCATGCTCTCCGGCAAGGCCAAGCGGCATATCGAGGAGGCCATCTGTGAGGTGGAGAAAAACTTCGAGGAGATGTTCGTGTTGCGTTTCGTCAGCAAATTATCCCGGGAGCACGGCGTGCTGACCTTCGTCACGGCCAACAACAACCGGGTTATGCGCATCCAGCCACCGCTGGTGCTCAATGACGCCGAAGCGCAGCATTTTGTCGAAGCCTTCAGCGCCGTGTGCGAGGACATGTCGACCTTCCTCGCCTGATGCCTGCGAAAGCCCTCGCAAGAGGGCTTTTGTCTATCTGTAGCGGTCACCCAGTCTATCCATGCTGTCGACAAGTGCTTATCGCATAGTGATTGTTCTAAATGCATACGAAAACGGACCTTGCGCATATGAAATTCAAAGCCCTTTGAATTGATTAATCAAAGGGCCTGCATGAGAATTGCTTACATTCAGTAACAGGTATTAAACATGAAACTTCCTCCGCTTGTCGCTGCTGTTTCTATTCTAAGTAACGAAGAAATAACCCGTTATAGCCGACACTTGTTGATTCCTGATGTGGGTCTGGAAGGGCAGTGTCGTCTAAAGAGCAGCAGGGTATTAGTCATCGGTGCCGGAGGCCTGGGTTCGCCGGCGTTGCTTTACTTGGCGGCGGCCGGAATCGGGACCCTGGGCATCATCGACTTTGACCGGGTGGACGAGTCCAACCTGCAGCGCCAGGTGATCCATCGGGTGGCCACGGTGGGCCAGTTGAAGGTCGACAGTGCCGCTGAGGCCATCAAGGCGCTGAACCCCTATGTCAAAGTCGAGCGCCACGAACAGCGCCTGGAACCGGAAACCGCCGTGCAGTTGTTCAGCCAGTACGACCTTATCCTCGATGGCACTGACAATTTCGCCACCCGCTACCTGGTCAACGATGCCTGTGTGTTGGCCGGCAAACCCTACGTCTGGGGGTCGATTTTCCGTTTCGAGGGCCAGGCCTCGGTGTTCTGGGAAGACGCACCGGGCGGTGTCGGCCTCAACTACCGTGACCTGTATCCCGAACCGCCTCCGCCAGAACTGGCGCCATCCTGTTCCGAGGGCGGGGTGCTGGGCATTTTGTGTGCGTCCATCGGCGCAATCATGGCCACGGAGGCGATCAAGCTGATCACGGGCATCGGCGATAGCCTGCTGGGACGCTTGATGGTGTACGACGCGCTGGACATGTCCTACCGGCAGATGCCGCTGCGCCGCTCCCCGGGACGCCAGCCCATCACGGCCCTGAGTGATTACCAGGCCTTTTGCGGCCTGAACGCGCCCCAAGGCGTGCAGGACGTGGCCATTCCCTCGATCAGCGCCAAGCAATTGCAGGCATTGCGCGAAAGCGGCCAGGAGGTGTTGTTGATCGATGTGCGTGACCGCGCCGAATGGGACATCGTACGGATCCACGGCGCCCAGCACATGCCCAAGGGGCCTAAGACCGCAGAACTGATCGAAACCCGGTTCGGCAAGCACGCCAACCTGGTCCTGCACTGCAAGACTGGCGCGCGCTCGAAAGCCGTATTGCTCGAGCTTCAGCAACGAGGCTTCAGCAATGTACGCAATCTTGATGGTGGCGTGCTGGCCTGGGTCAGGGATATCGAGCCAGCGTTGCCGGCCTACTGAACCGGAAGATGAGGACCGAGGATGTTGAGTATTCGTGTCGGTCTGCTGGAAGCCATCCTGGAGCAGGCGCGGCGGGATCATCCGCTGGAAACCTGCGGCATCGTCGCCGCACCGGTAGGCGTTCGTACCGCCGAACGACTGGTGCCGATGGATAATGCCGCGCGTTCGTCGACGTTCTTCAGTTTCGATCCCAGGCAGCAATTGGCAGTCTGGCGGGCGCTGGACGAGCGAGACGAGGAGTGCCGGGTGATCTATCACTCACATACCGCCAGTGTCGCTTATCCGAGCGCCGAGGATGTGCGTTATGCCGGTGATGCTTCGGCGCATTACGTTATTGTTTCAACACTGCAGACGGTTGACGAGTGTGTTCGAAGTTTTCGAATCATCAATAATAAAGTGACCGAAGAGCGTATTTGCGTGGTGCGCTGAAAGTTATAAGCGATACCACTAAATTAAATAATCAATGATCAAAGGGCTGTTTAAAGCTCAGGGAGTTTTGCATGTCGATTTTTGTCACGGTGCCAACTTTGTTGCGTACTTTCACCCAAGATAAAAAGCGTGTCGAAGTTCAGGGGCAGACCGTTCTTGAAGCGATCGAATATATGGAAGAACAGTATCCGGGGGTCAAGGAGCGGCTGATCGGCGATGGTCAGGTGCATCGCTTCGTAAACATCTACGTCAACGATGACGACATCCGTTTTGTCGACAACCTCGCCACCGCGCTCAAGGCCGGCGACAGCCTCACCATCCTTCCCGCCGTAGCCGGCGGCTGAGACCTGACGCTGACCCGGTGCTGCGCGCGGTACCTCACCAAAGGCCCGCACGTGGCGGTATGGAAACCTGCTGGTATATGTCTTATGTCGCGTCTTCTACAGGGTTGCAGCCTTTCTGGCTGTGTTGAACAGGTGCCCGCCGGCTTTGCCGCGCTGTCCGCGTCACTGCGCTACCAGGCGACGGCGCTGGGCCTGGAGCACCGTCCGTCCCATGGCGATCCCCTGGCTTGCGGGTTGGGGTTTTCCTTTCATCATCCGGACCTTTCGCCCATCGAAGGGATGATTCACGGCTGGCCCGATGGCAGCGCCCGCGGTGTCACCGAACACACCGTGCAGGCTGCCTGCGGATTGATGTCGGTGCATGGCCGGGCCAGCGGCAAGGCCCAGGGGCTGGGGCTCGATTATGTCTCGACCCTGAGCGCCAGCCTGGCCCTCCAGGGGGCGCTGGCCGCCGCCCTGGGCCAGTTGCGTGGCGGTCGTTTCAGTCACGTCAGCAGTTCCCTGGGCGCCGCCGGGGTGCTCGGTGTTGGTCAATACCTGGCCGGTGCCACTGCCTCTGAGGAGGCCGAACGGCTGCTCCCCGGCACGACCTGTTCGAAGAATCGTCCCCCCTTCGTCTCCGCTGACGGTGTGCATTTCGAACTGGAAACCCTCGACGCCGAGCCTTGGCGACGTTTCTGGGCTGCGGTGGGCATCGACGCCGAACAGGCCGGGCAGGGCTGGAAGGCCTTCCTGTTGCGTTACGCCAAGGCCGTTGCGCCGATGCCAACGGTGTTTCGCCAGGCCTTGGCGCGGCTGTCCATGGCCCGCATCAGTGCCTTGTGCGCGTTGAACGGCATGGCTGTGTGCCCGCTGCGCAGCCTCGCCGAGCGGCGTGCCGACGAAGATTTGCCCGGGCAATTGAAACAAGGCCCTTGGGCATTCGACTGTAGTGCTGCCAATGACCGGGCATTGCCCGCGTTGGCGTCGGACGAATTGCCCTTGAGCGGTCTGACGGTGATTGAGTCCTGTCGCCGGATCCAGGGACCGTTGGCCGGTCATTTACTGGCGATGCTGGGGGCCGAGGTGTTGCGCATCGAATTGCCCGGTGGCGATCCGCTGCGGGCCATGCCGCCGTGCGTCGACGGTGTGTCGGTGCGCTTCGATGCCCTCAATCGCCTCAAGCAGGTACGCGAACTCGATATCAAGTCAGCCGCCGGTCGTGAAGAACTCTACGAGCGGGTCCGTCATGCTGACGTGTTCCTGCACAACTGGGCGCCGGGCAAGGCGGCGGAGCTGGCGCTGGACCGCGCCGACCTGGCACGGATCAACCCGGGCCTGGTGTATGCCTATGCCGGTGGCTGGGGCCATGACCGCCCGGGTGAACCCTTGCCGGGTACCGACTTTGTTGTCCAGGCATGGTCCGGTGTCGGCGAACAGATCGGCCAGGCCTCGGGCACCCCGGGTGGTTCGCTGTTCACCGTGCTCGATGTGCTGGGCGGTGTGGTCGCCGCCCAAGGGGTGACCGCTGCCCTGGTCCATCGTGCCCTCAGCGGCCAGTCAGTGCGCGTCGACAGCTCCTTGCTCGGGGCGGCCAATTTATTGTGCGCCCAATCACTGCAGGACGCGGATCAGCCCCAGGCCAGCCTGCTCAAGGGGGTGTACCCGACCCAGTCCGGGTTACTGGCGATCGATTGCCAGACCCCGGCGCAACTTGAACAACTGAACCGAATCCTCGCCTTGGACCCGCAAACCAGCCCGCAGAGGTTGGACGCATTGCTGGGCAACGCCCTGTCGTCGCAAGCGGCCGCGGCCTGGCAACAGCTGCTGGACAGCGCCGCCATACCAGCCTGCGTGGTCGTAGAAGACCTGTCGCAGCTGGCGCAAGACAGGCGATTGAAGCCGTGCTTAAGCCTAAATGCCTATACCTCGGTCAACGCTCACTGGAGTTTTCGATGAATAACGCAGGCATCATTGATCTTGTTCCCGTTGAGGTTCGCAGTGTCTGGGAACGTGACGGAACCTACCCCAACCGTTCGGTCTATCAACTGTTCCGCGAGCACGCCGAGCGTGAGCCGGAAAAACCCGCCGTGCTCTCGCCCGAAGGCACCCTGAGCTATGGCCAGTTGCATGACTATGCCTTGCGCATGGCCGCCGGCCTGCGCGCCGCCGGGATCATGCCCGGCGACGTGGTGGCCTATCAGCTGACCAACAGCTGGCGTTGCTGCGCCATCGATCTGGCCGCTGCGGCGCTGGGCGCCGTGGTTGCGCCGTTTCCGCCAGGGCGTGGCAGCCTGGACATTCAGGCACTGGTCCGGCGCTGCGATGCCCGGGCAGTCATCGTCCCGGCCGAGTATGCAGGCATCGATTTATGCCAAGTTGTTGAGGCACTGCGCCCGACCTTGTTGTCACTTAGGGTGCTGATCGTCGAAGGCCGTGCCCGGGATGGCTGGCTGAGCCTGCAGGACATGCTCGAGGCCGAGCCGCTTGAAGAGGCGCAGTTGCCCGAGGTTTGCCCCAATTCACCGGTACGCCTGCTGGTGTCTTCCGGCACCGAGTCGGAACCCAAACTGGTGGCCTATTCCCACAATGCCCTGGTGGGCGGGCGCGGGCGCTTCCTGCAACGCATCCATCCCGAGGGCGCCACGTTCCGTGGGCTGTACCTGGTGCCACTGGGTTCATCGTTCGGTTCAACCGCCACCTTTGGCAGCCTGTCGTGGCTGGGTGGGTCGATTGCCGTCCTGCCGCAATTCGATGTAGCAGCGGCCATCGAGGCGATTGAACTGCTGCGCCCGACCCACATCCTCGGGGTACCCACGATGCTTCAGCGCATCGCTGCCGATGCACGCCTGGCCGAGGTCGACAAATCCAGCCTGCTGGGGTTGATCTGCGGCGGCTCGCTGATTGACGAAGTCACGGTGCGCCGCTGCGTCGAGGCCTTTGGCTGTGGCTTCATCAGCCTGTACGGCTCGGCGGACGGGGTGAACTGTCACAACACGCTGGACGATGCGCTGGAGGTGGTGTTCTACAGTGTCGGCCGACCGAACCCGGCGGTGTGCGCCATCAAGATTTTCGACGAGCAGGACCAGGAACTGCCCCAGGGCAGCGTCGGTGAAATCCGTGCGCGGGGGCCCCTGAGCCCGATGCAATACGTCAACGCCCCGGAACTCGATGCGCAGTATCGAGATGCCGAGGGCTGGGTCAAGACCGGCGACCTTGGCTACATCGATGCCGACGGTTATCTGATTCTGGCCGGACGCAAGAAGGACATCATTATCCGTGGCGGCGCCAACATCAGCCCGGTGCAGATCGAAACCCTGGCGACCGGTCATCCCGATGTGGTCAGTGTCGCCTGCGTGGCCGTGCCAGATCCGGACCTGGGCCAGCGCGTGTGCATTTGCGTGACCCTGCGCGAGGGCGCGCCGCGTTTCAGCTTGAGTGAGTTGACCGACTACTTGCGCGAGCAAGGGTTGGAAGTCAATAAGCTGCCCGAGTACCTGCGATTCTATAAGCAACTGCCGCTGACGCCGGCAGGCAAGGTCGACAAGAAGTCCCTGGCCGCTGAAGTGGCGTTCCTGGAGAGCGGGGCGGGTATCGCATGTTGAGGGCAATGAAAGTCGGCAGCGCTCAGGAGGCTGCTGAGCTGGCGTGCCAGGTGCGGCGTTTTGTCGATGAACGCATCATCCCGGTGGAGGCCGAACTGGCGGCTGAACCCCGACAAGCCGCCCGGCGCATCGCCGAGCTGAGTGCCCAGGCCCGGGCCGCCGGGTTGTGGGGCAGCTTCTACCCCCAGGCCTTGGGCGGTCGGATGGCCAGCCTGCGAGCTTATCTGCGGGTGGCCGAGCAGGAGGGCCGGTCCGAGTACGCGCCGGCGATCTTCGGCGACGACGCCACGTTGGATTTGCACATGTTGAGCCGCCATGCCGGCGAGGAAGTCCGCCAGCGCTTTCTCGCTCCATTGGCGGCGGGGACGATGGTCTCCAGTTACGGCATGTCCGAGCCGGACAGCATCGGATCGATCCCGGCGACCCTGAGCAGCCACGCTGAACTGGTTGACGGCCACTGGCGGTTGAGCGGGCGCAAGTGGTTCATCTGCCGTGCCGAGCGGGCGGCATTGATCACGGTGATTGCCCGCACCGCGCCAGGGCCGCTGGAGAATGGTTTATCGATGCTGTTGGTGCCCACCGACTTGCCAGGCTTTCGCGTGGAGCGACCTTTGTCGATTCTCGGGCGTTTTTCCGGGCAAGGAGAGCTTTCGTTCGATCAGGTTCAAGTCCCCGCCAGCCATGTGCTGGGTGAGGTAGGGCAGGGCCTGGCATTGATGCAAGAGCGCCTGGCGCTGGGGCGCATCCTGCGTTCGGTGCATTGGCTGGGACTAGCGCAACGCTGCTTCGACCTGATGTGCGCCCGCATCCATTCGGCCCGCGGCGCGCAGGCGCGGCTGGCGGACAAACAACTGGTTCGCCAGCGGGTGTTCCGGGTTTACCAGGGCATTGCCAGCGCCAGCGCACTGCTTCACGACGCCGCCGACAAATACGACGCCGGCGTTGCCAACAGCATCGAGGTGAATATCGCCAAGGTCGCCGCTTCCCAGGCCTTGAGCGAGGCCGCGGACTCGGCGATCCAGATCATGGGCGCCGAAGGCCTGAGCGAACTGTCGCCGTTGTCGGGGATTTATCGCACGGCGCGCACCACCCATATCCTCGACGGCACCGACGATGCGCTGGTGAGCGCGGTGGGCCGGCAATTGCTCGACAGTTGTGGTGACGCGGGACTGGACTTCGATTGGCCGTCCGTGATGGTGGGAGCAGACCGATGAGCGACGACAATCCCTCACGGGGCGTATGGCTACGGCTGGTGCTGACCGCAGCGATGGCTTTGCCGATGCTGATTTTCTACGCAGTCGGCACCCTCGGGCCGCTGATGGTGGCGGACCTCGGTGTGCCGACCCATTGGCTGGGCTGGCTGATCACCAGCGCGTTCGGTTTTGCCGCCGTGTTGTCACTGTGGGCCGGTCCGTTGGTCAATCGTCTCGGCACTCGCCGTGCCCTGGCATTGCTGTTCTGGAGCACGGTGGCGGCGTACGGGTTACTGGCGAGCTTGCCGGGGTTTATCGGGGTGGTATTGGCGCTGGCGGCCTGCGGGATCGCCCAGGCGCTGGCCAATCCGGCGACTAATCTGTTGATCGCCGAACGCGTCGAGCCCCGGCACAAGGCTGCGGTGGTCGGCTTGAAACAGTCCGGAGTGCAGGTCTCGGCCTTGTTTGCCGGCCTGTTGTTGCCCAGCCTGGCTCTGAGCCTGGGCTGGCGCGCTGCCTTGGCCACGCTGTTGGTGCCGGCGTTGCTCCTGGCGCTGTTGGGGCCGCGGGTGGCAGCTCACGGGCCATCGGGCAAATCCTTGGGGTTTGCTGTGAATCGACCCAATGTTCGCCTGGCGCTGCTGATGAGCGTGCAACTGTGTGTAGGCATCGTGCTGTCGTCGTTCGTGACGTTTCTCGGGGTCTTTGCCGCTCAGCAAGGCATGACCGCGCAATCGATCGGCGCTTTGATCGCCGGTTTCGGTGTGATGGGCATCGCTGCCCGCGTCGTGCTTACCCCGATGGGCGCGCGGATGGCCGATGAGTCCTGGTTGCTGTTGGTGCTGCTGCTGTTGTCAGGCGTGGCGTTGTGGCTGACTTCGCTGGCCTTGCCCCTGCGTCATTGGCCGCTGTGGGCGGGCGCCTTGGGCATGGGCCTGACGGCTGTGGCGACCAATGCTATCGCCATGAGCATGGTGCTGCGCGATCCAGGGTTTGGCAGCCCGGCGTCGGCTGCGGGGCTGCTGTCGGTGGGCTTTTTTGGCGGGTTCGCCGTGGGGCCGCCGTTGTTCGGCGTGCTCCAGCGCGGGCCGTGGGGGTTCGCCGATGCGTGGCTGCTGTTGATCGGGGTACTCGTAGTCGGCGGTCTGTCGAGCTTGCTGCTGATTTGCTTGCGACGACGCCACAAAGCGCCGGCCGTCACCGGGTTGAGGGCGGTCAAATGAACGTCGTCCAGGCGTGGCAAGAGCCGCTGCGGCTCGATGAGGCGTATCGCGCCATTGCGGCGATCCTCAGGCGCATGGATCAAATCCAGGCTTCCTGCGCCGAAGGTTTTCCATTGTATTGCACGGGGGCTGACAGTCATTGGAAGGTGTCAGCTGGCGGCTCCTGGCTGGGCGGCTTCTGGTCCGGATTGTGGTGGTTGCGCGCCCATCGCAGCGCTTTTCAGGGCGATCGACTGCAGGCGCGGCTGATTACCGAACGGCTGCGGGACAAACTCGAGAGCGCCACGCACCATCGCAGTCTGATCTTTCATTACGGCGCCGGGCTGGGCAGTTGCTTGCTTGATGACCATAGGGCCAATGAACTGGCGGAACAGGCGGCACAACAACTGGCTCGGGCCTTCGATCCGCTGCTCGGTTGCATTGCACTGGGGCGGGACATGGGAGGCGGTGAGGAGGGCGATCTGCGTCTGAGCATCGACCCGCTGGCCGCCACGCTGCAATTGTTCGCGCGCCGGGCCGACCCCCGGTTGTTGAGTCTTGGCCGGCAGCAACTGCAGGCCTCTTTTCGCGCCTGTGCCGGTGACGGCGGGGCCTGGAGCAGTCTGGCGTGCCATGAAAATGGTCAGTGGCGTGCCGGCGACAGGCCGGGCAATTGGTCGCGAGGCCAGGCCTGGGCACTGCTTGGCCTGAGTGTCGGTGCTCGGTTGTACGGCGCACCTTACCGCCAGGACGCCGAGCGGGCCTGCGAGTACTGGTTGCGCAGTCGGGGCCTGGCGGCACCACTCAATCGCCTGTCCGAACCCCGGGGCCCGGACGATCCCTGTGCGGCGGCGATGGCGTCGCTGGCCCTGCAAGGGCTGGCGACACAGGTACCCGACGGCGAGGTATTGCACCAGCAGGCCGGTGCGCAACTGGCGACGATCATTCGCAGTGGCGATTTTCACGAGGGCCGTTTCGTCGGCCATTGCTACCGGGTTTCGGCCGCAGGGGAGCAGAAAGTTGAGTCGGCCTGTGGCAGTTTTTTCCTGCTGGCGGCATTGCTGGCCTGGACCGGTGAGCTGGATCCTGGCGTTATCTAAGAGGTCCATCTGCGCAGGCACCAAGTCCCTGCATCAAGCAGTGAGTAAAAATTTCCCCCTTTCAGGGCACTCAATCCCTGTTACCTGCCTTTTTGCACCTATTCGACCCGTTCCGGGGCACTCTTGGGAAAGCTGAAATAAACGTTTCAGCTTTCCCAAGATGTTTTGTCGCATGAATGAAAATAAATTTCGCTTTTAAGTAAATTTGCGCTGATTTTTCTAGCGCTGTCTTGATGCGCTGCGCTTAGGCACAGCCTTTGCTACGGCTCAACAGCGATGCCATCAGAGCGTTGAATTCAGGATAGGAGTCATTTCGCCACGCAGATTTAATCAAGGGGGCGCACGTCATCCAGACGCAAAGGCCAGACAGAGACCGGTGCTATCGAGGTGTTCAGAGAAACAGGGCTCATTAAAACCAAGCAAGGCCGGACCATTGGAATGACGAAGTGATAAGAAATGCCGTGTAGAACGCGGCTGGGAGTTGGCTATGCCCCACGCTTTTTTTAATGAAATGTATGACGCGAAGGGTGACTGCCGCCCGCATTACCAAGCCTTCTCACGCTGGTTGGCGGATACGCCGCTTGAACTGCTTGAACAACGCCGGCGCGAAGCCGACCTGCTGTTTCACCGAGCCGGTATCACCTTCACCCTCTACGGGGACGAGCAGGGCACCGAACGGTTGATTCCCTTCGACATCATTCCTCGCAGCATCAAGGCCAGTGAATGGCAGATGGTCGAACGGGGCTGCATTCAACGGGTCCAGGCGCTGAACATGTTCCTGGCCGACATCTATCATGGGCAGCACATCCTCAAGGAAGGCATCATTCCCCCCGAGCAGGTGCTCGCCAACGAGGGTTATCAGATCGCGATGCAGGGCCTGAACCTGCACCGGGGCATTTACGCCCACATCGCTGGTGTCGACCTGGTTCGCGACGGTGACGGCAGTTACTACGTGTTGGAAGACAACCTGCGTACACCCAGCGGTGTGAGCTACATGCTCGAAGACCGCAAGATGATGATGCGCCTGTTCCCCGAGCTCTTCGCCGCGCAGCGCGTGGCCCCCATCGACCACTACCCGAACCTGCTGCTCGATACCCTGAAAAGCTCAAGCCCGCTGGATAATCCCACTGCTGTGGTGCTGACCCCGGGCCGCTTCAACAGCGCCTATTTCGAGCACGCGTTCCTGGCCCGTGAAATGGGCGTGGAGCTGGTGGAGGGCGCCGACCTGTTCGTGCGTGACGACCACGTCTACATGCGCACCACCGCCGGCCCCCGGCAGGTGGACGTGATTTATCGCCGTCTTGACGATGCCTTTCTCGACCCGCTGTCGTTCAACCCCGATTCCATGCTGGGTGTTCCAGGGCTGATCGCCGTTTACCGTGCGGGCAATGTGGTACTGGCGAACGCGGTCGGCACGGGCGTGGCCGATGACAAGTCGATTTACCCCTACGTCGACGAGATGATCCGCTTCTACCTCACCGAAGAGCCGATCCTGAAGAACGTGCCCACCTGGCAGTGCCGCAAACCCCAGGACCTGTCCCATGTGCTGGCCAACCTGCCCGATCTGGTGGTCAAGGAAACCCAAGGCTCCGGCGGCTACGGCATGCTGGTCGGCCCTGCGGCCACGGCGGCGGAAATCGAAGACTTCCGCGCACGCCTCAAGGCCCGCCCCGAAGCCTACATCGCCCAGCCGACCTTGAGCCTGTCCACGTGCCCGACCTTTGTCGAGAGCGGTATCGCCCCGCGCCACATTGACCTGCGTCCGTTCGTGCTGTCGGGCAAGGAAACCCGCCTGGTGCCTGGCGGGCTGACCCGGGTGGCACTGCGCGAAGGCTCGCTGGTAGTGAATTCGTCCCAGGGCGGCGGCACTAAAGACACTTGGGTCGTGGAGGACTAAGACATGCTTTCAAGAACCGCTTCTGACCTCTATTGGATGTCCCGCTATCTGGAGCGCGCCGAGAACCTGGCGCGCATGCTCGAAGTCAGTTACTCGCTGTCGCTGATGCCCCAGGCCGGGCGCAGCGATGGGCATGCCGAGCTGGCGATGTCGCTGCTGGCGGCTGGTACGCTGGACGATTACAACGCGCGTTATGACGCGCTGAACACTGAGCGCATGCTGCATTTCTTTGCACTGGATGAAACCAACCCGGGCAGTATCTATAGCTGCCTGCGGGCCGCCCGGACCAATGCCCATGCGGTGCGCGGGCGTATCACCGCCGACATGTGGGAAAACATCAACGCCACTTGGCTGGAAATGCGCAACATCGCCAGCAACGGCTTGGGCCGCTACGGCATCAGCCATTTCTGTGAATGGGTCAAGGAGCGCTCGCACCTGTTCCGAGGTGCGACGTCGGGCACCATCATGCGCAACGATGCCTACTGTTTCATTCGCCTGGGGACCTTTATCGAACGGGCGGACAACACCTTGCGCCTGCTGGATGCACGCTACGAAATGTTCGGCGAGGAGTCGGAGGAGGTCAGCGACAATTCGGCGCGTGGCTATTACCAGTGGAGTGCCTTGCTGCGGGCGTTGTCTTCGTTCGAGGCGTTCAACGAAATCTACCGTAATGCGCCCAATGCCGAGCAGGTTTCGGAGATGTTGCTGCTGCGCGCCGATGTGCCGCGCTCGCTGCATGCCTGTATCGAGGAGCTGGACCATATCCTCGCCAGCCTGCCGGGCAATAACGGCAGGCCGGCGCAGCGTCTGGCCGCCGAGCTGAATGCGCGCCTGCGCTATTCCGGGATCGACGAGATCCTCGCCTCGGGCCTGCACCAATGGTTGACCGACCTCATTGGCCAGATCCGTCACTTGGGCCAGACCGTTCATGAGTCTTATCTGGAGGTCGTATGAAACTGTCCATACGCCACGACACCACCTACAGCTATGCCGATGAAGTCTGCACCAGCATTCAGTTTCTGCGCCTGACCCCCAAGGACAGCCAGCGCCAGCGCATCCTTGAGTGGCACTTGGAGCTGCCGCGACTGGTGCGCAGCCAGATCGACCCATACGGCAACATCCTGCATGTGATGACCATGGACGAACCCCACGGCGCCTTGGTGCTGACGGCTTATGGTCAGGTGGAAATCGATCAGACGGTGGAGAGGGAGACGGACACTCAATCGCCGTTGCCGTTCCTGCGCACCAGCCGTCTGACCCAGGCCGATGACGCGCTCGGCGCTTTTGCCGTGGAGCAATGTGGAGCACGGCGCGATCGTGCGGCGCTGACCGACTTGATGAACGGCCTGGCTGCCCGGATGCCCTACAGCCCGGGCACGACGGCGGTCAGCAGTACCGCAGCCGAGGCGTTTGCCGGCGGTAGCGGGGTGTGCCAGGACCATACCCATGCGTTCCTGGCCTGCGCGCGCAGCCTGGGTATCCCGGCCCGCTACGTCTCCGGTTATCTGTGCACCGAAGATGAAAGCCACCTGGCAAGCCACGCCTGGGCCGAAGCCTGGCTGGACGACGGCTGGTACAGCTTCGACGTGACCAACCGCCTGACCCGACCTGACCGCCACCTGAAACTGGCGATCGGCCTGGACTACCTCGACGCCTGCCCGGTACGCGGCATGCGCCGAGGTGGTGGGGCGGAGCAGATGTTGGCAAGGGTGCAGGTGAGTTCGATGGTGCAGGTGCAGCACCAGTAGCCCAGTAAACCTGAAGACCTCATCGCGAGCAGGCTCGCTCCCACAGGGTACTTGTGGTGAACATCGAATCGGTGAACACCCGAGAACCCCATGTGGGAGCGAGCTTGCTCGCGATGACGGCAGCCCATCCAACATCCCCGCCAACTGACCCACCGCCATCGCGAGCAAGCTCGCTCCCACAGGGTATTTGTGGTGAACATCAAATGGATGAACGCCCGAGAACCCCTGTGGGAGCCGAGCTTGCTCGCGATGGCGGTCGCCCGGCCAACATCACCGCCAACTGACCCACCGCTAGCGCGAGCAAGCTCGCTCCGACAAAACCTCAGGCCCTCCATCCCCCTCCAAATGAAGCTTTCATGACAAAAGTTCGGTAGCACATCGCCATTCCCGTCATGCCTGTGTGACGTGTTCAAGGGGGCCTGCAAGGTCGTTTTGGAACCGGGGCGCGAAGCCGGGAGTGAGGCGATGGGAACTATGGAACGTTATTCGAAAGTGGGCATGCAGGAGCTCGACCAGCGGCTGTCGAAAATCGTCGAAGCGGCGCGCAAGCAGCCGGTCTCGGTGTATCGCTATGGTGCTCCGTGGGTCTGGATCGTTTCCCAGGATGACTGGCAGGGTGCGCTCAAGGAAGTGTCCAGCTACATCCCGCAGGGCCATTCACTGGTGTTGCTGCGTCCGCAGATCGACGACCTGCTGGATGAGCATCGCGAGGTGCTGCAAGGCCTCAATGCTGACGCCAGGATGCTGATCGCACCACAAACCGCCATGCACATCCTTTTGCTGCAACTGCTCTATTCGGTGCCCAGCGAGCAGCAGCTCTACGAACAGCTCAACTACAACCTGTTGTTCCGCTGGTTCGTCGGCCTGGACCTGAATCAAAAGGTCTGGAGCTTCAACGTCCTGAGCAAAGACCTCGCCACGCTGCTGGGCGACGCGCGGGCAGTGCGGCTCATCCAGAAAATCATTGGTGAAGTGTTCTGTGGCGCCTTGCTGCAAATGCCGGAGTTCTCCTTGAACTTCGCGCTGCTGCACACCTGGCTGGCCCGGCACGCCACGACATCGACCGCAAGCAATTGAGCCGTACTTTGAATTCAGGGGGTGGTGTGGAGCATTTCTTCAAATCGCGGCCGGCGCTGTGGGGCTGGCTGCTGCTGGCGGTCGGGGGGCCGTCGGCATTCGCCGCAGAAGGAGGGCAAGAGGCCGAAGCGGCGCCGGCGCGCCTGGTGGACGTGAACGAGTATTTCGTGCGCGGCAACACCGTGCTCGATGCCCGGGCCATCGAAGAAGCGGTGTACCCGTTCCTCGGCCCACAAAGGGCTTTGAGCGACATTGAAGGCGCCCGGGAAGCCCTGCAAAAGGCCTATCAGGCGCGCGGTTATCAGTCGGTGTTCGTCGAGTTGCCAGAGCAGAAAGTCGAAGACGGCATCGTCTACCTGCAAGTCAGCGAAACCAAGGTCGGCCGGGTGCGAGTGGTGGGCGCAAAGCACTATTCGCCCGTCGAAATCCGAGATGACGTGCCAGCTCTCAAGGAGGGCGAGGTACCCGATTTCGCCCAGGTCCAGGCAGAACTGGCGCAGTTGAACAAGACCCCGGGGCGCCAGGTCATGCCGCTGGTGCGCGAAGGCCAGCGACCCGGAACCATGGACGTCGATCTACAGGTCGAAGACCAGAACCCTTGGCAAGCCAGCCTGGGACTCAATAACGACTACAGCGCCGACACCAAAAAGCTGCGTACGGTCGCGAGCCTGGGCTACAACAACCTCTGGCAACTGGGCCACAGCGTTTCGCTGACCTTCTTCACCGCGCCGCAGGACACCGAGAACGCCCAAGTCTGGTCGGGTTCCTACACCGCGCCGCTGAGTGAACGTTGGAGTGTGCAGTTCTCGGGTTACCAATCCGACAGCAACGTGGCGACCGTCGGCGGCAGCAACGTCTTGGGCAAAGGTCACTCCTACGGGGTGTCGGCGATCTACAGCCTGCCTTCCAGCGGGGCATGGGCCAACAGCTTTTCGGTCGGGGTGGATTTCAAGGATTTCGACGAAGAGCTCAACTTTGGCGGCGCCAGCGACAAGGCACCGCTCAAGTACGCGCCATTCACCTTTGCCTACAACGGCTTTCGCTACACCGAAACCAGCCAGTTGGGCCTGGGCCTGAGCCTGGTGGCGGGTACTCGCAGCCTGCTGGGCTATGGCAGCAACGACGAAGAGTTCGACTACAAGCGCTATCGCGCCAGCCCCAGTTTCGCGGTGCTCAAGGGCGACGGCAATTACACCTTCACCTTCGCCAACGATTGGCAAACCGCCTCCAAGGCCGCCTTCCAGCTCGCCTCCGGGCCGCTGGTTTCCAACGAACAATTCTCCGCCGGTGGCGCCACCTCGGTACGCGGCTATCTGGCCGCCGAGCGCACCGGGGACGACGGCTACCTGCTGTCCCAGGAACTGCGCACACCATCGCTCGCCAAGTTCCTCGGCAGCTACGTCCAAGAGTGGCGCTTCTATGCCTTCGCCGAAGGCGCGCAGTTGTACCTGCGCGACGAACTGCCCGACCAGGAAGCCGATTACAGCCTTGCCAGTATCGGCCTCGGCACCCGCGCGAGCCTGAGCAAATGGCTGTCCGGCAGCCTCGATTGGGGCTACCCGCTGCTCGACGGGCCGAACACCTCGAAACAGGAATCGCGCCTGCACTTCAACCTGCAAGCGACGTTTTGAACCCAGGAGTCATGTCCATGCAACGCTTATTGTTATCCCTGTTGATTTGCCTGGGGCTGGTGCTTCCGGCGACCGCCAACGCCTGGTGGCAGGACGACTGGCACTATCGCAAACAGATTTCGGTGGACACCACGCCCCAGGGCGCCGCCATCGCCCAGGCCCTGGGACGCACCGCGCTGCTGGTACGCCTGCACACCGGAAACTTCACCTTCGACGGCGTCAAGGACGACGGCTCGGACCTGCGTTTTGTCAGTGCCGATGACAAGACCGTGCTCAATCACCAGATCGAAAGCTTCGACCCGCTGATGGGCATGGCGCTGATCTGGATCGATGTGCCGAGCGTGGAGGGCGGCCAGCGTCAGGACCTGTGGATGTATTACGGTAACCAGAAGGCCCCGGCCACCGGCAGCGGCCAGTTGACCTTCGACCCGGACTACACCGCGCTGTATCACTTCGACAGCGCCTCCGGCGTGCCGCCCCGGGACACCACGGCCTACGGCAACAATGCCCAGGGCGCAGTCGGTACCAGCATCGACGGTGTGATCGGCCATGCCTTGCAGTTCAACGGCCAGCCGTTGCTGTTGCCGGCCAGCCCTTCGTTGCAACACAGTGCTGGCGCGGCGTTCACCTTCAGCACTTGGCTGCGCCAGGACCAGGCCAGCGGCGAACAGATCGTCCTGGCCCGTCGCGAAGCCGCCACCAGCCTGTTGATTGGCGTAAACCAGGGGGTGCCGTTCGTAGCGATCAATGACCAGCGAGCGGTCTCGACCCAGCCGCTGAATCCCGGCCAATGGCAGCACCTGGCGTTGACCGCCTCGGGCGACCGGGTCGTGCTGTACGTCAACGGGCGTGAAACCGCGAGCCTGGCGGTGGCGATGCCAGCGTTCAATGCGCCGATTGCCTTGGGCGCAGATGTGGCCACCGGTGCTTTTGCACCCTTCAGCGGGGCCATGGACGAAGCGCGCCTGTCCAAGATTGCCCGCCCGGCGCCGTTGCTATTGGCCGACGCCAATGCCCAGGGTGCCGAATCGAAACTGGTGGCCTACGGGGTCGATGAAGAGCAGTCCGGCTTCGGTTTCGGCAGCCTGGGTTTCCTGCTCAAGGCCGTGCCGCTGGACGCCTGGGTGATCATCGGGGTGCTGGTGCTGATGATGTTCCAGTCGTGGATCATCATGATCCGCAAGAACCGCATGGTCAGCCGTCTCAGCGCGGCCAACGAAGCCTTCCGCGAACAGTTCGCCAGGATCGGCACACGCCTGGACATGTTCGCCGACGACCAGGACCTCGCCCAGCGCCTGCAACACTCGTCGCTGTGGCGCTTGTACCTGGTGGCCGTCAAGGAAATCCGCACCCGCCGCGAGCAGGGCGCCGATACCTCGTCGGTGTCCGCCGCCACCATCGAGGCGATCCGCTGCTCCATGGACGGCGTGCGCACCCGGGAAAACCAGCAGCTCAGCTCGAAACTCTCGACCCTGTCCAACGCCATTGCCGGCGGCCCCTACATCGGCCTGCTCGGCACGGTGCTGGGGATCATGGTGGTGTTCCTCGGCACGGCGATGGCCGGTGACGTCAACATCAACGCCATCGCCCCGGGCATGGCCGCAGCCTTGCTCGCCACCGCCATGGGCCTGTTCGTCGCGATTCCGGCGTTGTTTGGCTACAACCGCCTGATCACCCGCAACAAGGAAGTCAGCGCCGACATGCGGGTCTTCGTCGACGAATTCATTACGCGCCTGGCGGAGATGCACGGCGAGGGTCAGTCCGGTGAAGCGGCGCAGCGCCGCAACCATCACCCCCAATCGTCCGTACCGGCCTGAGGAAATTGCCATGGCTAGCGTAAACGCTTCACACGATGACGACGATGATGCGGCGGTCGACAGCATCAACATCACGCCGCTGGTGGACGTGCTCATGGTGGTGTTGGTGATGTTCATCCTCACCGCCACGGCCCAGGTGTCGGGTATCCAGATCAATCTGCCCAAGGCCAGCGCCTCGGTGTCGTTGTCCGAGGCCAAGACCAAGGCGATTTCGGTGAATGACGGCGGGCAGGTGTTCCTCGATGCCTACCCGGTGACCCTGGCCGAACTGGAAGAACGCCTGCGCATCGAGAAGGCCCAGAAACCGGACTTCCCGATCATCGTGCGCGGCGACGCCACGGTGCAGTACCAGAAAGTCATCGAAGTGCTGGATCTGTTGCGGCGTCTGGAACTGTCCCAGGTCGGTCTGGTGACCGGCAAACCGAGCCAGGGCTGACCATGACCGCCAGACTTCCCATCAACCCGCCCCCGGTGAAGACCTCGCCGCTTCGCCTGCTCAAGTGGGCCGCTGGCCTGGTGCTCGGTGCTGTGGCGGCCTGGCTGCTGTGGCAGTGGGCCAACGACATGAGTGGTGTGCGGCGTGAAGCACCGAAGGTGCCAACCATTATCCCACTGCCGCCACCGCCACCCCCGCCGCCGGAAAAACCCAAGGAGCCGGAGCCCCAGGTCGAGGAGAAAGTGCCCGAGCCCGAACCGACCCCGGAACCTGAAGAGGTCAAGCCCGAGGAGGAGGCGCCGCCGTCACCGGTGGACGACCTGGCGAACCCGATGCAGATGGACGGCGACGCCCAGTCCGGCAACGACGCTTTCAATATCGGCGCCGGCAAGGGCGGTGGCATGGCTGGGGCCGGCGGTGGCGGTGGGCTGGGGAACGCCACTTACGGCCAAATGATGGCGGTTTCCTTTCAGCGCTTGCTGCGCGATGACCCCGAGCTTCGCAGGCTGGAGTTCACGCTGCAGGCCGATGTCTGGATCAGTGCCTCGGGGGAAGTCACCCGGGTGGAACTGGCGAAGTCCAGCGGTAACCCGCAGACCGACGAGAAAGTCATCGCTTCGCTGCGCGCTTCGCGGCATTTAAATGAACGGCCACCGGCCTCCCTGAAGATACCTGTACGCATGACATTTAAAGGAAAGCGTCCGGGCTAATCGAAGTTCTAGAAAGTTTGCCAACAGGAGTTGTGTGCAGATGATTTCCAATGTGAATCGATTGTCGTGGGCAGTCGGCCTGATCGTTCTGGGCCTGTCCGGGCACTCGTTGGCCGCCCCGGCGCCTTCGGAAAACGCCACGATCAATCTGATCCGCCTGCTGGTGCAGCAGGGCGTGTTGAAGCAGGACCAGGCCGATGGCTTGATCGCCCAGGCCGAACGGGAAGCCGTGCAGGCCCGCCAGGCGGCCACGGCGGTTGCCGCAGCGCCGGCCGGTGCGCCGGGGGACGTGCGGGTGCAATACGTGCCGAACATTGTGCGCGAACAGATCCGCGACCAGGTCAAGGCCGAAGTCATGGCCACCGCCAAGCAGGAAAACTGGGCCCAGCCCAACACCTTCCCGGATTGGGTATCGCGTATCAGTTTTGATGGCGACATTCGCCTTCGAGATGAGTCGCGCTATTACTCGGGTACCAACAGCAACGAAATCGTCGACTTTGCCCGGCTCAATGACAAGGGGCCGTACGACGTCAACCCCAACAGCAGCTCCAGCCTGCCGCCGTTGCTCAATACCCGTGAAGACCGGGAAAACCTGTTCCGCCTGCGCGCACGCCTGGGCATGAAGGCCGTGATCGCTCCGCAATGGACCGCGGGCATTCGCATCGGCACCGGCTCGGACAACAACCCGGTGTCCACCACCCAGACCCTCGGTGGCGGTTTTGGCAAGAAGGACATCTGGCTCGACCAGGGCTATCTGACCTGGAAGCCCTCGGACGAATTGACCCTGACCGGCGGGCGTTTCGCCAACCCGTTTTTCTCCACTGACCTGTTGTATTCCGGTGATCTGAACTTCGATGGCGTGGCGGCGAACTTCAACCACAAGCTCAATCAGGACTGGGGCCTGTTCGGCACCGTCGGTGCATTCCCGGTGGAGTACACCAACGACACCAGCACCAGCAACGGTAGCGACAAGGAAGAGAGCGACAACAAGTGGCTATACGGTGCGCAACTGGGAGCCAACTGGGCGATCAACGACAGCAACCGGATCAAGGGGGCGGTGGCCTATTACCGCTTCGACGACATCGAGGGCCAGCGCTCTTCACCGTGTGAGCCTTGGGCCGGTGATCCAGGCTGCGATAGCGACGGATCGCGGGTGGCGTTCATGCAAAAGGGCAACACGGTGTTCCTGCTGCGCGACATCACGCCCAATCCCCTCAACCCGTCCACCACGCCACAGCCGCAATACGTCGGCCTGGCCTCGGAGTTCAACCTGCTGGACCTGAACCTGGCCTGGGACACCGATCTACCCGAAGACCTGAAACTGCGCAGCCAGGCCCACTACGTCCACAACCTGGGCTACGACGAGGGCGAGATGCGCAAGCGCTCGGCAGGTCAGTTCGCCAACAACCTGGACGAAAATGGTGAGGTGGAAAGCGGCGCCAACGCCTGGATGCTCCAGTTCACCCTCGGCAACTCGCTGGAACTCAAGCGTGAGGGCGACTGGAACCTGTTCGCCGGCTACAAGTACATCCAGCCGGACGCCTTGCCCGACGGTTTCAACGATTCCTCATTCCATCTGGGCGGCACCAACGCCAAGGGTTATTTCCTGGGTGGCAACTATGGCCTGGCGAGCAATGTCTTCGCCACCGGTCGCTGGTTGAGTTCCGAAGCGGTGTACGGCGCGCCGTACGACATCGATGTCTTGCAGCTTGAAATCAACACGCGCTTTTAAGCGCTGGGAGGCCTCATGAAAAGGCGAGCCAAATACCAATGCCCGACCGCGTTGCTGATGCTGGGCCTGCTGCTCAGCGGCATGGCTCACGGCGAAGGGCTGGAGGAGCGGCTACGGGCGCAACTGCGCAGTACTACCGCGCAGTTGCAAGCCCTGCAGAGCGAGCAGGCCCAGGCCAGCGCCGCTCGCCAGGCTGCGGAAAACCAGGCCAAAGAGGCCCAGGCACAGATCAAGCAATTGACCGCGCAACTGACCAAGGCCCAGGCCCTGATCGAACAACTGGCCGGGCAGCAGCAAAACCTGCAGAGCCAGGCCCAGGCCCAGGTGGCGGCCAGCAACGAACAGGTCGGCAAGTTCAAGAAAGCCTATGAAGAGCTGTTGGCCCTGGCCCGTGGCAAAGAGACCGAGCGGGCCCGCCTGGTGGGACAATTGACCGAGCGTGACACACAAGTGCAGCAATGTTCGGTCAAGAATCAGCAAATGTACGAAGTCGCCAAGACGCTGCTGCATGCCTACGAAACCATCGATGTGACCGACATCATGAAGATCCGCCAGCCGTTCGCGGCCAGGGCTCGGGTGCGTTTCGAGGAGCTGGCCCAGGGCTTTGGCGATGATCTCTACAAGAACCGTTTCGATGCGCCCCAGGCCTCGATCACTCACTGATTAGCAAGGAAGAATCGACATGACTTCAATGATCGAACACGTCTCGGTAAAGTCCTTGACCGAACTGTTGCAGGCCGCTGGATACCGGGTCAACGAAACCGAGCAGAACGGTATCGTGCAGTTGCTCAGCGCCAGCCAGGGCATCGGGTATGCGGTGCGCTTCGGCAACTTGACGCCGACGGCGGGCGAGTACCTGGACTTCACCTTTAGCTGCGCCTTACGCGTGCAAGGCGAGTTGCCGGCCGGGTTGGCGGAACTGTGGAACGCCTCGCGCCGCTTTGCCCGGTTGTCGCTGCAGGGTGAATTCCTGGTGATGGAAATGGACGTGGTGGTCGCGGCAGGCGTAAGCGCCGATCACTTGCGCAGCCATCTGGAGCTATGGGATCGCCTGTTGCAGGAATTTATTGTCTACCTGCGTGAGTACAGCCAGAACGCGGCGCGGATGCAACCCCCCGCCGAGCCCGTCGAGGTCTCCTTGGAAGAGGCCGTCGCATCGTGAAAAAACCAACCTTCGTCATCAGTGCCGCGGCGCTGGGGCTGATCGCCGTGGCGCTGGTGCTTGGCCTGCGGCCGGGAAGCGATCCGGTCGCCGCGGTACAGACCGTCAGCGTGGTTGCGGCTGACGCGCCAAGCCTGGCGCGGCTGGGCAACCAGCAAGTCAGCCCCGATGAGCTCAAGGCGTTGCTTGCAACCCTGGCCCCTGAGGTTCGCCAGCAAATGCGTGGCAATCGGGCCGCGCTGGAGGGCTGGATCCGGGCGTGGCTGGCGGAAAAAGCCGTGCTGGAGCAAGCCGATGCCCAGGGTTGGCGGCAGCGTCCGGAAGTGGAGCGCCAGACGCAGGCTGCCGTCGAGCAAATTGTCTTTCGCGACTACTTGCAGTCAGTCAGCCAGGTGCCGGCCGAGTATCCCAGTGAGGAAGAGTTGAGGCAGGCTTACGACGCCGGCAAAGCCAACTGGACCGCGCCAGCGTTGTACCGCGTGAGTCAGATTTTCCTGGCGGCGACCGAGCCGCAAACGGTAGAGGCGGTGCGCCGGCAAGCACTGGAACTGAGTAAAAAAGCCCAGTCGTCGCCCGCCGATTTTGCTGCCCTGGCCAGCCGCTTTTCCCAGGATCGCGCCAGTGCCGAGCGTGGTGGCGACAGTGGTTTGCAGCCACTGCAGCAACTGGTTCCGCAAGTGCGTGAGGCGGTGGCTCGGTTGAAAGTCGGAGCGGTATCGGACCCGGTGCAGAGTGCGGCGGGGTTCCATGTGATCAAGCTCACCGAACTGCAACCGGCCCGGGAGGCGACCCTGGACGAAGTCCGCGAACGCCTGACCCAGGCCTTGCGCGCCCAGCGCCAGGAGCAGATCGCCAAGGCCTATCTGGACGGCATGCTCGATACCGCGACCTTGAGCATTGATGGGGCGCAGTTGAGCAAGGTGTTGGAAGAGGTGCTTTAGCCTCGACAATTTTACTTTGTGGAGAGGGGATTTAGCGAAACGTCGTACCCCACCGCTGGGCTGTGGGAGCAAAGCTTGCTCGCGATGCAAGCGCCTTGGTTCCCTGGGCGACCGCGTCATCTTCATCGCGGGCAAGCCTTGCTCCCACAGATAAATCCCCTCACCACAGGGGATATGTTGTAACTGGAAGCGATCGCGCAGCCCCCGCTTATTCGTACAACTGACAGGGAGTCACCAATGTCATTCACCGAGCCCGCAGGACGCCAGGCTGTCACCCCCTATCGCACGCCGTTGCGTGCCCCCGTCTCCTGGCTGGCACTGACCAGCGCTATCGAACCCCAGGTGGCGCAGTGTTTTCTGGTCAGTGCCCGTTGCGGCTGTTTCATGCAAGCGGCCCGCAGCCTCAACGTCAAGGCAACCTGGTTGCGCAAGCAACTGGCACATCTGGAGGCGCGGCTGCAATGCACGCTGTTCAGCTTCGAGGGCAGCGCCTTGACCCTCAGTCGTGAAGGCCGGCAATTACAGGCGCGGTTGATCGCCCAGGCCCATGAAGGCCCGCTGCCATTGACCGATCAACCGCTGATTCGCCTGGCCGTGGCCGAGTCGATCCTGCATGACATCCTGGGCCGTGACCTGATCTCCTTGCTGCGCCGCAATGCCCGCGTGCGGTTGCAGATCATCACCCTGGACAGCGAACTGGCGCTGCAGGCTGTCACTGCCGACCTGGTGCTGTGGTTGAGCGATGCCCATGTCACGGTGCCTGGGCCGAGTTTCTCCACGCTGGCGCCAGAACGGCTGGCGCGCCTGGATTATCTGCCGCACATCGCCAAACGCTATTCAAGATTGGCGACCCGCCCCAGCTGCCTGGACGACCTGAACGACTACATGCTGGTGCAATGGCAGGCGGACCGCCAGGTGGACAATTTCGCGCCGTGGAACGCCTTGCTGGAGCAACGCCGTGCGGGTGTGGTGCAGGTGCAATCCTACGAGCTGATGTTGGAGATGATTCGCTGCAGCGCCTGCATCGGCCTGTTGCCGCAGTACATGCGCCACTTCGACCGAGGTCTGGTCGCCTTGCCGGGACTGTTCGGCCCGCCAATGCAGCGCCACCTGTGGATGGCAGTCAACACCCAGGCCCAAGATTCGCCAGAGGTGCAGATGCTCGTCGAGCTGATTCACCACACACTGGATGAGCGCAGGGAGTGGTTTCAACCCTAGTTGGCATCGCGATAAACCCGAGGGAGCGAGCCTGCTCGCGATGGCGGCATGTCAGTCAACGTTGATATTGCTGGACCACCGCTATCGCGAGCAGGTTCGCTCCCACAAGGGGCGCTGGCAGCCTGGAGGATTGGAGGCTTATAGTGATTGGCCTTGTCATCCCTCCAGGGAGGAGCCGCATGTCCGAGTCATCGATCACCCTCGCACGCTTCACCGAAGCCCATATCACCGGGGTCACTGCGCTCTACAACGATCCGGCGGTAACCCGCCAGGTGCTACAGATGCCTTTCCAGTCCACCGACGTCTGGCGCAAGCGCCTGGCGGTGGATGACGAACGCCTGGTGAAACTGGTGGCGCTGCATCAGGGCGAGGTCATCGGCAATCTCGGGTTGGAGCAGTACTCGCGCATCCGTCGCGCTCATTGCGGCAGTCTGGGCATGGGTGTGGCAGTCGCCTGGCAGGGCAAGGGCGTGGGCTCGATGCTGCTGGCCGCCGCGCTGGACGTGGCGGACAATTGGATGAATCTGCGTCGGGTCGAGTTGACGGTCTACGCGGACAACGAGGCCGCCATTGGACTGTATCGAAAATTCGGCTTCGAAACCGAAGGCCTGATGCGCGACTATGCTGTGCGTGACGGGCGCTGGGTGGATACCCTGGCCATGGCGCGGTTGCGCTGAAGGATCTGCGGTCGGGCGAAGTGGCTTTTACGTACGGCGGCCTCTTGAACCTGTCATCATCGCGTTTCGCAGCAAGCCCTTATTCGAGGAACAGCGCATGGACGATGTACAGCAATTGGGCGAGATGCTTCGTCACTACGCCGACAGTGAGGCGCACAAGAAACAACAGCACCAGGCCCAGGCAACGGTGTGGGCAGAGCAGATCGAGGCGTTGTACGGGCAGATCGAGCGGTGGCTGGCCCCCGTCGTGGCGCCGAACCTCCTGGAGTTGAACCGCGAGGCGTACGTGGCGCATGGGCCGAGTGTTCCTGCTGAAACGTCCCCCTTCAAGACAGAAAAACTGACCGTATCCATTACCGGCAAGCCCGTGGAGTTCGTACCCGATGTAATGGGCGCGGGTGGGCAGATTTCCTTGTCGATCATGGGGCTGACTGCCACGCGTTACGGCAGCATCTCGCTGGTTTGCCAGCCACCTTCGACGCAGTGGCAATGGCGTCGGACCAATGGCCTGAAGGACCCGGACACCTTTACTTTCGACGCAGACTTTCTCGCACAGCAGTTGCAAAGCCTGATACCGCGCGAGCGGGGCTGAAACACTTCCTCTCTCGGGGCAGGCAAAAAACCGTCGATTGGCTATACCTGTAATTCCCGGCCTCTTCTCGTGTGGCTTACAGGAGTGACAGCATGAAATTCACGTCAATGATTGGCACCGTATGCATCGCCTCGCTTGCCCTGGCCGGTTGTTCCAGCAAAGTCACTCAGCCGGATGAATACTCCGGCTTCCTGGGGGACTACAGTCGGCTCAAGGAGGAAAAGTCGCCGTCGGGGGCCGAGGTCATGCGCTGGGTCGATCCCCAGATCGATCCGGGCAAGTACACCAGCATTTACATCGAACCGACACAGCTTTATCCCAAGCCGCAGCCGACTGTCAGGATCCCCCAGGCGACCTTGTCCGGCATCACCGCTTACTACGACCAGGCGCTCATGCGCGAAGCGGGCAAATCCTTGCCCTTGGCAACCGCGCCCGGGCCGGGAGTATTGGTGATGCGCGCAGCCATTACCGCAGTCAGCAGCAAGACCGAAGGCCTGAAACCCTATGAGGTGGTTCCGATTGCGTTGGTGGCGGCCGCCGTCAGCACTGCCAGTGGCATTCGCGACCAGGAAACCACGCTCGGCACCGAAGCGGTATTCCTCGACGGTGGCAGCCATGCAGTGGTCGCCCAGGTGGTGCGCAAGGGTACAGGCAAGCCACTGTCCAACGAGTCCCAGGTGATGAAACCCGATGATGTCAAAGGCGTCATCGATGGCTGGGCGGCTGATTTGCACCAGTCGTTTTTAAAGCTCAAGGCTAAATAGCGCCAACACCGCCAAGCCATGACTTTTTATGTCCAACCATAGGTCGCAGAACCATTTCATGGTTAACTCCGGCCTCCACCATTTTCAAACATGTCAGAAGGAATTCATTCATGGCTCAAGTCACTCTCAAAGGCAACCCGGTTCAAGTCAACGGCCAGTTGCCGCAAGCCGGTTCCAAGGCACCAGCCTTTTCCCTGGTGGCTGGTAATCTGTCCGACGTCACCCTGGCGAGCTTTGCCGGCAAGCGCAAAGTGCTGAACATCTTCCCTAGCGTCGACACCCCGACCTGCGCCACCTCCGTGCGCAAGTTCAACGCTCAGGCCAATGATCTGAATAACACGGTGGTGCTGTGCATCTCCGCCGACCTGCCATTCGCCCAGGCGCGTTTCTGTGGTGCCGAAGGCCTGGAAAACGTCCAGAACCTGTCCACCCTGCGCGGTCGTGAGTTCATCGAAAACTACGGTGTGGCTATCGCCGACGGCCCGCTGAAAGGCCTGACCGCCCGTGCCGTGGTCGTGCTGGATGAAAACGACACCGTGCTGCACAGCGAGCTGGTCAAGGAAATCGGTGAGGAGCCGAACTACGACGCTGCGATCGCCGTGCTTAAGTAACGTATTTATTACAATTATTAACGGCCTGGTCATGTCCAGGCCGTTTTCATTTGTGTTTCAAGGCCTTAGCCGACTATGCGACGCGTAAGCCAAAGGTAAATTGCCGGTAAAGGCGCTTTGCTAAATACCCGCCAGTGCTTATCGTTCAGCCTCCCGTAAAAGAAGCCCACGCGCCCAATGGTTGATCACTCCATGCAATCCTCTGTTTCCCGTCATTCCCGTCGCTGGCTGTTCGGCCTGCTTGTCATACTGGTCGTCGCGTTGCTGGCCTGGAAATTCTGGCCCGCCGGTCCGGACCAAAAAAACGGGGCAGGGCAGAAGGCTGCGGCTGGACACATGGGGCGCTCCGGGGGCATGCGGCCCGGGTTTGGCGGGGCAACGGGGCCGATCCCGGTGCGGGTGGCCCCAGCGGTCACCGGGGACTTCCCGCTGTATTACAAGGCGTTGGGCACTGTCACGGCCCTCAATACGATCAATGTGCGCAGCCGAGTGGGCGGTGAGCTGGTCAAGGTTGCTTTCGAAGAAGGGCAAATGGTCAAGGCCGGGGACCTGCTGGTCGAAATCGACCCGCGTCCGTACCAGAACGCCTTGCTCCAGGCCGAAGGCACGCTGCTGCAGAACCAGGCCCAATTGAAGAATGCCCAGGTGGACCTTGAGCGTTATCGCGGCCTGTATGCCGAGGACAGCATTGCCAAGCAGACCCTCGACACCGCCGCTGCGCTGGTGGGCCAGTACCAGGGCACGGTCAAGACCAACCAGGCGGCGGTCAACGATGCCAAGCTCAACCTGGAGTTCACCAAGATCCGCGCGCCGATCTCCGGCCGGGTCGGTCTGCGGCAACTGGACGTCGGCAACCTGGTGGCAGCCAACGACACCACGGCCCTGGCGGTCATCACCCAGACCCAACCCATCAGCGTCGTCTTCACCCTGCCGGAAAACAGCCTGGACACGGTGCTGGCTCGCTACCGCAGCGGGGCGAAACTGCCGGTCGAAGCCTGGGACCGTGGCGATGTGAAACTCCAGGCCAGTGGTGTACTGCAAAGCCTGGACAACCAGATTGATGTCACCACCGGCACCCTGAAATTCAAGGCCCGCTACGAGAACCGCGACCAGTCGCTGTTCCCCAACCAGTTCGTCAACGTACGCCTGTTGGCCGACACTCTCAAAGGCGTGGTCCTGGCGCCGACCGCCGCCATTCAGTTCGGCACCAACGGCACCTTCGTCTATGCCTTGGAGGGTGACAAAAAGGTCACCATCAGAAAGCTGAAGATTGGCGCCAGCGACGGTGAGCACACGGTGGTGACTGAAGGCCTGGCGGCAGGCGACCGGGTCGTGCTTGAAGGCACCGACCGCTTGAAAGAGGGTAGCGAAGTGGAAGTGGTCAACGACAGCCAGGACGTGCCCACCACGCCGACCGAGCACCTGCAAGGCAAAACCGCAGCGACCCCGACTGAACCGGCGGCCGCCGACAAGGCGAAAAAGGGCGGCGCATGAATCTCTCGCGGCTGTTCATCCTTCGTCCGGTCGCCACGACCCTGAGCATGCTGGCGATCGTCCTGGCTGGCCTGATCGCCTATCGACTGCTGCCGGTATCGGCATTGCCCCAGGTCGATTACCCGACCATTCGTGTGATGACCCTGTACCCGGGCGCCAGCCCCGATGTGATGACCAGCGCGGTGACCGCTCCCCTGGAACGCCAATTCGGGCAGATGCCGGGCCTGACGCAGATGGCGTCCACCAGTTCCGGCGGCGCGTCGGTGATTACCCTGCGCTTCAACCTCGACATCAACATGGACGTTGCCGAGCAGCAGGTGCAGGCGGCAATCAACGCGGCCACCAATCTGTTGCCCAAGGACCTGCCAGCGCCGCCGGTGTACAACAAGGTCAACCCGGCCGATACCCCGGTGCTGACCCTGGCAATTACCTCCAAGACCATGCTGTTGCCCAAGCTCAATGACTTGGTGGACACCCGTATGGCGCAGAAAATCGCCCAGATCAGCGGGGTCGGCATGGTCACCATCGCCGGTGGCCAGCGCCAGGCCGTGCGGATCAAGGTCAACCCCGAGGCCCTGGCGGCCAACGGGCTGAACCTGGCGGATGTGCGCACCCTGATCGGTGCGTCCAACGTCAACCAGCCCAAGGGCAACTTCGACGGCCCGACCCGGGTCTCGATGCTCGACGCCAACGACCAGTTGACCTCGCCCAAAGACTACGCCGAACTGATCCTGGCCTACGCCAACGGTGCGCCGTTGCGGCTCAAGGACGTGGCGCAGATCGTCGACGGCGCCGAAAACGAACGCCTCGCCGCCTGGGCCAATGAAAACCAGGCCGTGCTGCTGAATATCCAGCGCCAGCCGGGGGCCAACGTCATCGAAGTGGTGGACCGGATCAAGGCCCTGCTGCCGAGCATCACCGACAACCTGCCGGCCGGCCTGGACGTCACCGTGCTCACCGACCGCACCCAGACCATCCGCGCCTCGGTCACCGACGTGCAGCATGAATTGCTGATCGCCATCGTCCTGGTGGTCATGGTGACGTTCCTATTCCTGCGCCGCGTCAGCGCTACCATCATCCCGTCGGTGGCCGTGCCGCTGTCCTTGATCGGCACGTTTGGGGTGATGTACCTGGCCGGATTCTCCATCAACAACCTGACGCTGATGGCCCTGACCATCGCCACCGGTTTCGTGGTGGACGATGCCATTGTCATGCTGGAGAACATCGCCCGGTTCATCGAGGAGGGCGACAGCCCGTTGCAGGCCGCGCTCAAGGGCGCGAAGCAGATCGGTTTCACGCTGATTTCCCTGACGCTGTCGCTGATCGCGGTGCTGATCCCGCTGCTGTTCATGGCCGACGTGGTCGGGCGGCTGTTCCGCGAGTTCGCCATCACGCTTGCGGTGGCGATCCTGATTTCCCTGGTGGTATCCCTGACCCTGACACCAATGATGTGCGCGCGGTTGCTCAAGCGTGAGCCCAAGGAAGCGGAGCAGGGCCGTTTCTACCGTGCCAGCGGTGCCTGGATCGACTGGCTGATCGCCGCCTACGGGCGCAAGCTGCAGTGGGTGCTCAAGCATCAGCCGTTGACCCTGCTGGTGGCGGTGGGCAGCCTGGTGCTGACGGTGGTGCTGTACCTGGCCGTGCCCAAGGGCTTTTTTCCGGTGCAGGACACCGGGGTGATCCAGGGCATTTCCGAGGCGCCGCAATCGATTTCCTTCGCGGCCATGAGCGAGCGTCAGCAGGAACTGGCCAAGGTGATCCTCGCCGACCCGGCGGTGGAGAGTCTGTCTTCCTATATCGGCGTGGATGGCGACAACGCCACGCTCAACAGCGGCCGGCTGCTGATCAATCTCAAGCCCCACAGCGAACGGGATGACAGTGCCAGCGAGATCATTGCCCGCTTGCAACCGCAATTGGATCGTCTGGTGGGCATCCGCCTGTTCATGCAGCCGGTGCAGGACCTGACCATTGAAGATCGGGTCAGCCGTACCCAGTACCAGTTTAGTCTGTCGTCGCCAGACGCCGAGTTGCTCAGCCTCTGGAGCGGTCGTCTGGTCGAGGCCCTGGGCCGCCAGCCGGAGCTGACCGATGTCGCCAGCGACCTGCAGGACAAAGGCCTGCAGGTTTACCTGGTGATAGACCGTGATGCCGCCTCACGCCTGGGCGTGTCGGTGTCGAACATCACCGATGCGCTGTATGACGCGTTCGGCCAGCGGCAGATTTCCACCATCTACACCCAGGCCAGCCAGTACCGCGTGGTGTTGCAAGCACAGGCCGGGGAGCGGATCGGGCCGCAGGCGCTGGATCAGATTCACGTCAAGACCACCGATGGCGGCCAGGTGCGGCTGTCGAGCCTGGCGCGCGTCGAGGAGCGCCAGGCGCAACTGGCGATTGCCCATATCGGCCAGTTTCCGGCGGTGATGATGTCGTTCAACCTAGCCCCGGGCGTAGCCCTCGGGCATGCGGTGGATGTAATCGAGAAGGTCCAGCAGGACATCGGCATGCCGGTAGGCGTGCAGACCGAGTTCCAGGGGGCGGCCCAGGCGTTCCAGGCATCGCTGTCGAGCACCTTGCTGCTGATCCTGGCGGCGGTGGTGACCATGTACATCGTCCTGGGCGTGCTCTACGAGAGCTACATCCACCCGATCACCATCCTCTCGACCTTGCCCTCGGCAGCCATCGGCGCCTTGCTGGCGTTGATCATCAGTGGCAACGATTTGGGCATGATCGCGATCATCGGCATCATCTTGCTGATCGGCATCGTCAAGAAGAACGCGATCATGATGATCGACTTTGCCCTCGACGCCGAACGCAATCAGGGCATGGACCCGCAAACGGCGATCTACCAGGCCGCGCTGCTGCGCTTCCGGCCGATCCTGATGACCACCCTGGCGGCGTTGTTCGGCGCGGTGCCGCTGATGTTTGCCACCGGTTCCGGTGCCGAATTGCGGCAACCCCTGGGATTGGTGATGGTGGGCGGGTTGCTGGTGAGCCAGGTACTGACGTTGTTCACCACGCCGGTGATCTACCTGTATTTCGACCGTTTGGGGCGGCGGTTTGCCAGGCCTGATGGGAAAGAGGTGCGGGTATGACGGCGACGCCCGGAATGCTGGAGCATCTGCGACGAGGGGGCGGTTCTCGCTCATGGCCTGAAATCTGGGGCGGCTTCTGATGAACTTGTCCGGTCCCTTCATCCGCCGCCCCGTAGCGACCATGCTCCTGAGCTTTGCCATCATGCTGCTCGGTGGCGTGTGCTTCGGCCTGTTGCCGGTTTCACCGCTACCGCAGATGGATTTCCCGGTGATCGTGGTCCAGGCCAACTTGCCCGGGGCCAGCCCCGAGGTGATGGCCTCCACCGTGGCCACCCCGCTGGAGCGCTCCTTCGGCGCCATCGCCGGGGTCAACACCATGAGCAGCCGTTCCAGCCAGGGCTCTACCCGGGTGATCCTGCAATTTGACCTGGACCGCGATATCAACGGTGCCGCCCGGGAGGTGCAGGCGGCGATCAACGCCTCGCGCAATCTACTGCCCAGCGGCATGCGCAGTATGCCGACCTATAAGAAGGTCAACCCGTCCCAGGCGCCGATCATGGTGCTGTCGCTGACCTCGGATGTGTTGGAGAAGGGCCAACTCTACGACCTGGCCTCCACCATCCTGTCCCAGAGCCTTTCCCAAGTTTCGGGCGTCGGCGAAGTGCAGATCGGCGGCAGCTCGCTGCCAGCGGTACGCATCGAGCTGGAGCCACAGTTGCTCAATCAGTATGGCGTGGCTCTGGACGATGTGCGCACCGCCATTGCCGACAGCAACGTGCGTCGGCCCAAGGGTTCGGTGGAGGACGATCGGCGCATGTGGCAGGTCCAGGCCAATGACCAGTTGGAGAAGGCCAAGGACTACGAAACGCTGATCATCCGCTATCAGGACGGTTCGGTGCTGCGGCTCAGGGATGTGGCAAAAGTCACCGACAGCGTCGAGGACCGCTATAACAGCGGCTTCTTCAACAACGATGCCGCCGTGCTGCTGGTGATCAACCGTCAGGCGGGCGCCAACATCATCGAGACAGTCAACGAGATCAAGGCCCAGCTGCCGGCGTTGCAGGCCGTGCTGCCGGCCAGCGTCAAGTTGAACCTGGCCATGGACCGTTCGCCGGTGATCAAGGCCACCCTGCATGAGGCGGAGATGACCCTGCTGATCGCCGTGGCCCTGGTGGTGCTGGTGGTATTCCTGTTTCTCGGCAATTTCCGCGCCTCGCTGATCCCCACCTTGGCGGTGCCGGTGTCGCTGGTGGGCACATTCGCGGTGATGTACCTCTACGGCTTTTCCTTGAACAACCTGTCATTGATGGCGCTGATCCTTGCCACCGGGTTGGTGGTGGACGATGCCATCGTGGTCCTGGAGAACATTTCCCGGCACATCGACGAAGGCGTGCCGCCGATGAAGGCCGCCTACCTGGGGGCCGAAGAAGTCGGCTTTACGTTGTTGTCGATGAACGTCTCGCTGGTGGCGGTGTTCCTGTCGATCCTGTTCATGGGTGGGATCATCGAAAGTCTGTTCCGCGAATTTTCCATCACCCTGGCAGCGTGCATCGTGGTCTCGCTGGTGGTGTCGCTGACCCTGACACCGATGCTCTGTGCCCGCTGGCTCAAGCCTCATGTGCCCGGGCAGGAGAACCGCTTGCAGCGCTGGAGCCACCGGCTCAATGAGCGGATGGTCCGCGGTTATGCCACCAGCCTGGACTGGGTGCTGCGTCATCGGCGCCTGACCTTGTTGAGCCTGCTGGTGACCATCGGCGTGAATATCGCGTTGTACGTAGTGGTGCCGAAAACCTTCATGCCGCAGCAGGACACCGGTCAACTGATCGGTTTCGTACGTGGCGACGATGGGCTGTCGTTCAACGTGATGCAGCCGAAAATGGAAATCTTCCGTCGCGCCGTGCTCAAGGACGAGGCGGTGCAAAGCGTCGCGGGTTTCATTGGTGGCAACAACGGCACCAACAACGCCTTCATGCTGGTGCGCCTCAAGCCGATCAAGGAGCGTAATATTTCTGCACAAAAGGTCATCGAGCGCCTGCGTAAAGAAATGCCCAAGGTCCCCGGCGCTCAGTTGATGTTGATGGCCGACCAGGACCTGCAGTTTGGCGGCGGGCGCGAGCAGACCACTTCGCAATATTCCTACATCCTGCAGAGCGCTGACCTGGCCTCCCTGCGCATGTGGTATCCCAAGGTGGTGGCGGCCTTTCGCGCCTTGCCGGAACTGACCGCCATCGACGCCCGTGACGGCGGCGGCGCTCAGCAGGTGACGCTGGTGGTGGACCGCGACCAGGCCAAGCGCCTGGGTATCGACATGGACATGGTCACCGCCGTGTTGAACAACGCCTACAGCCAGCGGCAGATTTCCACCATCTACGACAGCCTCAACCAGTATCAGGTGGTGATGGAGGTCAATCCCAAGTACGCCCAGGACCCCAAGACCCTCGAGCAGGTCCAGGTGATTACCGCTGACGGGGCGCGGGTGCCGTTGTCGGCCATTGCCCACTATGAAAACAGCCTGGAGGACGACCGGGTCAGCCATGAAGGCCAGTTCGCGTCCGAGGGCATCTCGTTCGACATGGCCGAAGGCGTGACGGTGGAGCAAGGCACCGCCGCCATTGAACGAGCCATCACCAGGCTCGGTTTGCCCGAGGATGTCATTGCGAAAATGGCCGGTACCGCCGACGCCTTCGCCGCCACCCAGAAGAGCCAGCCGTTCATGATCCTCGGGGCGTTGCTGGCGGTGTACCTGGTGCTGGGCGTGCTATACGAAAGCTACATTCATCCATTGACCATCCTGTCTACCTTGCCATCGGCTGGGGTCGGCGCGTTGCTGTCGATCTACGCGCTGGGCGGCGAGTTCAGCCTGATCTCGCTGTTGGGGTTGTTCCTGCTGATCGGTGTGGTGAAGAAAAACGCGATTCTGATGATCGACCTGGCGCTGCAGTTGGAACGCGCAGGGCAGGCGCCGCTGGAGTCGATCCGCAGTGCCTGCCTGTTGCGCTTGCGACCGATCCTGATGACCACGCTGGCGGCGATCCTCGGTGCCTTGCCGCTGCTGCTCGGTGCCGCCGAAGGCTCGGAAATGCGCCAGCCGCTGGGCCTGACCATCATCGGTGGGCTGGTGTTCAGCCAGGTCCTGACCCTCTACACCACCCCGGTGGTTTACCTTTATCTCGATAGCCTGCGCCATCGTTTCAATCGCTGGCGCGGCGTGCGCACTGATGCTGCCCTGGAAACTCCGCTATGACCGACCGTTCGCTTTTCAACCTTGGCGCTGCACTGGTGACCGCCCGTGGCTCGCGGGTGTTGAGCCTGACCCTGTGCGTGGCGATGCTCAGTGCCTGCGCCATCGGCCCGGATTACCAGCGCCCGCCGGCCGCCGCCCCGGCGCAGTACAAGGAGGCCCAGGGCTGGCGCCAGGCCAACCCTAGCGATGCTTTGGCCCGTGGCGCCTGGTGGGAGCTGTACGGCGACGCACAACTCAATGGCCTGGTGGAGAAGCTCAACACCTCCAACCAGACCGTCGCCCAGGCCGAAGCCCAGTACCGTCAGGCCCGGGCGCTGGTGCGCAGTGCCCGTGGCGCATTTTTTCCGACCGTCGACCTGACCGTGGGCAAGACCCGCTCCAGCCAGGGCACCGGTAGCAGCAGTTCGAGCCTGAGCAGTTCCTCCAGCGGCATTCGTGACACCTACAGTGCCCAGGCCGGTGTCAGTTGGGAGGCGGACGTGTGGGGCAAGCTGCGCCGGACCCTGGAGGCCGATGAAGCCAGCGCACAGGCGAGTTTCGCTGACCTGGCCGCGATGCGCCTGAGCCAGCAATCGGAGTTGGTGCAGAACTACCTGCAATTGCGGGTGATCGATGAACAAAAACGTCTGCTGCAGACCACTGTCGACAATTATCAGCGCTCGCTGAAGATGACCGAAAACCAGTACCGCGCCGGGGTATCCGGCAAGGACGCGGTGGCCCAGGCGCAGAACCAACTCAAGACCACCCAGGGCGACCTGATCGACCTGATCTGGCAGCGGGCCCAGTTCGAAAACGCCATCGCGGTGCTGATGGGCCAGCCACCCGCCGAGTTCAACCTGGCCGAAACCCAAGACATCCCGGCGCTGCCGCAAATCCCGGTGGCGCTGCCGTCGCAGCTGCTCGAACGCCGGCCGGACATCGCCTCGGCCGAGCGCTCGGTGATGGCCGCCAATGCCAACATCGGCGTGGCCAAGGCCGCCGATTACCCTGACCTGACCCTGAGCCTGAGCGGCGGCTACAGCAGCAGTACCTACGATAACTGGGTCAGCGTGCCGAACCGTTTCTGGTCGGTGGGACCGCAACTGGCAATGACGCTATTCGACGGCGGCCAACGTTCTGCGGAAGTCGAGCGCACCGTCGCCGCCTACGACCAGACCGTCGCCACCTATCGCCAGACCGTGCTCGACGGTTTTCGCGAGGTGGAAAACTACATGATCCAGCTCAAGGTGCTGGAGGATGAAGCCCGCGTGCGCCAGGAAGCCCTCGATGCCGCCCGCGAGTCCCTGCGCCTGACCCAGAACCAGTACAAGGCCGGGCTGATTGCCTACCTCGATGTGGTGACGGTACAGGCCACGGCCTTGAGTAATGAACGCAGCGTGCTGAGCCTGCAACAGAGTCGGCTGATTGCCAGCGTGCAGTTGATCGCTGCGCTGGGTGGTGGATGGGATGGGCAGATGCAGGTGAACGAATAATCGCGAGGAACCAGGGCGCTGCAAAAACCTGTGGGAGCTAGCTAGCTAGCTTGCTCGCGATAGCGTCTAGTCAGCCGACATCTGTATTGACTGGTTCACCGCTATCGCGAGCAAGCTCGCTCCCACAAGGGCTCCTGTAATACCTAGGCAGTCCCGCTTTTGGCCGATGCGCTGTCTACGACCTGTCGCGCTGGCTTGTTATAGTTCAGGCCTCTTTTCAACCGGTAAAGGATCACTGCCATGTCGCAATACCAAGCGTTCAACGTCGAACTTGCAGACAATATCGCCCATGTGCAGATCAATCGCCCGGAAAAGATCAACTCGATGAATGCCGCGTTCTGGAGCGAGATCATCGAGATTTTCCAATGGGTCGACGACACCGACGAAGCACGGGTGGTGGTGCTCAGCGGAGCCGGCAAGCATTTTTCCTCAGGGATAGACCTGATGATGCTGGCCGGCGTGGCCAATGAGCTGGGCAAGGATGTGGGGCGCAATGCGCGCTTGCTGCGGCGCAAGATCCTGCAACTGCAAGCCTCGTTCAATGCCGTGGACAACTGCCGCAAGCCGGTGCTCGCAGCGGTCCAGGGCTACTGCCTGGGCGGCGCCATTGATCTGATTGCCGCCTGCGACATGCGTTACGCCGCCGACGACGCCCAGTTCTCCATCAAGGAAATCGACATCGGCATGGCCGCTGACGTTGGCACCTTGCAACGCTTGCCGCGGATCATCGGGGACGGCATGCTGCGTGAACTCGCTTATACGGGGCGCACCTTCGGTGCCGACGAAGCGCGCAGTATCGGCCTGGTCAATCGCGTCTACAGCGATGCCTCCAGCCTGCTCGACGGGGTGATGGGCATCGCCCGGGAAATCGCCGCCAAGTCGCCGATTGCCGTGACCGGTACCAAGGAAATGATCAGCTACATGCGCGACCACCGCATCGACGACGGCCTGGAGTACGTCGCGACCTGGAACGCCGCCATGCTGCAATCGACCGACCTGCGCGTGGCCATGGCCGCCCATATGAGTAAACAGAAACCCGAATTTCTGGATTGAATGATCATGATTTCACGCTGGACCACCGCAGTACTCGATACCGACCTTCCCGGCGGCTGGGCCGTGGCCCGTAGCCCGGAAGGTTTTCTGTTCGATGACAACGGCGCGCTGTTCCCCCGCGACTGGCTCAAGCGCCAGGACCTGTCGATCCTTGCCGAACACGGCATCGGCCATTTGGATGGCGAGCCGGTCTACCTGCTGGAATTGCACAGCCCGCTGGACATCCCCGGCTGCAACTGGAAAGGCCTGCGGGCCTTCATGCTCGAGGATGACCACACGCTGTACAAAGTGCTGGGCTACGCGGCGCAGATCGGCACCTGGGCCCGGGAACACCGTTTCTGTGGCAGTTGCGGCAAGCGTATGGGGCAGATTCCGCTGGAACGGGCGATGTATTGCGATGTGTGTGATCTGCGGCATTACCCACGGATCTCACCGAGCATGATCGTGTTGATTACCCGCGGCGATGAAGTCCTGCTGGCCCGTTCGCCGCGTTTCGTCCCAGGCGTCTACAGCACCCTGGCCGGGTTTGCCGAACCGGGCGAGTCGGCCGAGGATTGCCTGATTCGCGAGGTGCGCGAGGAGGTCAGCATCGAGGTGAAGAACATCCAGTACATGGGCAGCCAGTGCTGGCCGTTCCCTCATTCGATGATGCTGGGCTTCCACGCCGAATACGCCAGTGGCGACATCGTGCCCCAGGAGGATGAAATCGAGGACGCCCAGTGGTTCAACGTCCACGACCTGCCACCATTGCCGGCCTCGCGTTCCATCGCTCGCTACCTGATCGACTGCTACGTGGCGCAGCGTCTAGGCCATGCTGAACCAGTGTTGCCAGGCTAGGCGCACGGTCAAGGCCAGTACTACGGTGATGAACACCGGTCGGATGAACTTCGCGCCGCCGCTGATGGCGGTGCGAGCCCCGAAGAACGCACCGACCATCACCGACAGGCCCATGCTCAGGCCGATGATCCAATCCACCTGTCCCGAGAAGATGAACACCGACAGCGCCGCGATGTTGCTGACGAAGTTCATGCTGCGGGCTACGCCGCTGGCCTTGACCAAATCGATGGGGTAGAGCAGCAGGCTGCTGACGGTCCAGAACGCACCCGTGCCCGGACCGGCCACGCCGTCATAGAAACCCAGGCTGAAGCCCTGGGGCGATTGCCACGTTTTCTTGATCGGCGCGTTGCTGTCCAGCGGCGCCTTGGGCGTGCCGCCAAACAACAGGTACAGGCCGCAGGCGAAGACGATCACCGGCAACATCTTGTTCAGCCATTCGGCAGGTAGGTAATGGGCGACGATGGCACCGGTCAAGGCACCCACCAGCGTGCCAACGAGTGCGTGGGTCCATTGCCGGGGATGGAACAGCTTGCGCTTATAGAAGGTGAAACTGGCCGTGGCCGAACCGAAGGTCGAGCTGAGCTTGTTGGTGCCCAGCACCAGATGTGGCGGCAGGCCGGCGGTCAATAACGCTGGCGTGGTCAACAGGCCACCGCCACCGGCGATGGCATCGATGAAACCGGCAATGAACGCGACAATAATAAGGACAACGAGGGTAATAAGGTCAACGCTGAGTTCGAAAGGCATGGAATGGCTTATTCGGCAGGTCGCAGAAGGGCTGCGGGGAAGGCCGGTATGTTACCCATAATGGTGCAGGGCTGCGACTGCCCGATCATGCCCGGCGCTTGTAGGCCATGCAAAACCTGTGGCGAGCTGATAAATCCCCTCGCCACAGAGATGGTGGTCGGCTTTAGTTCTCGACGCGGCTACTGACTTCAAACCACATCATCGACAATGATATGCCGCTCACCCCGCGAGCAGCGCTCGATCCGCGCCTGGACCCGGTACACCGTGCGCAGCATCTGCTCGGTGATGACCTCCTCACTCGGACCGCTGCCTTGCAGGGTGCCTTGGGCGATGACCAGCACCTGATCAGCAAAGCGCAATGCCTGGTTCAGGTCGTGGATGGCGATGAATACGATGATTGAATGTTGGCGGGCGAGGGCGCGCATGAAGGTCAGGACCTGGACCTGACGGTGCATGTCCAGGGCACTGGTGGGTTCATCCATCAGCAATACCTCGGGTTCGCGCACCAGCGTCTGGGCGATGGACACCAGTTGCTGCTGTCCGCCGCTCAATTCACCGAGGTTGCGAAACGACAGCTCGCTGATGCCGAGGGATTCAAGGATACGGTCCACCACCGCCAGCTCATCTGCTTGTACGGCCCATCCCGGAGCCTGTTGTTTGCGCGCCAGCAGCACCGATTCATAGACCGTCAGCCGGGCACTGGCGTTGAGGTTCTGCGGCATGTAGCAGATGCCCGTCGGGCCTTTGCGCGAACCTTCCAACCTTACCTGGCCGGGGCCCTCGATCAGGCCAGCGATGCGTTTGAACAGCGTCGATTTTCCGGCCGCGTTGGGGCCAACCACCGCCACCACTTCACCACCGCAGAAAACCGGGGTATTGATGGCCTCGAGGATCGAGCGACCACCATAACGGGCGCCGAGGCCTGCCAGTTCAATCGTCACCATGACTGCTTCTTCCCGCCAAGAATGAGAGAGATGAAAAACGGTACGCCGATCAATGACGTGACCACCCCGATAGGAAAGATCGCGCCCGGTATCAAGGTTTTACTCACCACCGAACTGGCCGACAGGATCAAGGCACCGGTCAGCAGCGAGGCGGGCAGGAAAAAGCGCTGGTCTTCACCGATCAGCATCCGCGCGATGTGTGGCCCGACCAGACCGATGAAGCCGATGGTGCCGACAAACGCCACGGGAAGTGAGGCCAGCAGACTGACCATGACCAGGGTCTGCAAACGCAACTTGCGTACATTGATGCCGAAGCTCGCGGCTTTCTCATCCCCCAGGCGCAGGGCGGTCATGGCCCAGGCACGACGGGCAAAAATCGGCACGGTGACGAGGATCACCAGACAGATCACTCCCAGTTTCGGCCAGGTGGCCTTGGTCAGGCTGCCCATGGTCCAGAACACCACCGCAGCGACAGCTTGCTCAGTGGCGAAGAACTGCACCAGCGCCAGTAGGGCATTGAAGGTGAACACCAGGGCGATGCCCAGCAGCACGATGGTTTCGCTGGTCATGCCGCGGCGCAGGCTCAACACATGAATCAGCAACGCCGAGAGCATCGCCATGACAAAGGCGTTGAGCGGCACCATGTATTGAGCGATCACCGGCACCAGCGCCACACCGAACGCCAGCCCCAGGGCCGCGCCAAAACTGGCCGCTGCCGAGATGCCCAGGGTGAACGGGCTGGCCAATGGATTGTTGAGGATGGTCTGCATCTGTGCGCCGGCCAAGGACAGCGCGGCGCCCACTGCCACCGCCATCAGCGCCACCGGCAGGCGGATGTCCCACATCACCACCCGTACCTGGGGCGCGGCGGACTCGGGTGCGAGCAGCGCCCCCAGCACTTCATCCAAGCCATAACTGGCCGGGCCGAGGGCCAGGTCCAGCAGCACGCTGAACAGCAGCAATATCCCCAGTCCGACCAGAGTCAGTCGTTTACGCCAGACCTGCGTGCGATAGATCGTGCCGAGGGCGAGGGGATCGATACGGCCGTTCATGGCCGGGCCTGCGCGGGCGCGAGGCTGACGAAATAGCCCGGTTTGTAGGGCACCGGCAGAAATCGTTCGTGGAACTCACGAAACGTGGCGTCGGGGTCCAGGTCGGCGAACAGATCCGGGTGGAACCACTTGGCCAGTTGCTGGATGGCGATGAACTGGTAAGGACTGTTATAGAACTGATGCCAGATGGCGTGAAACCCCTGGGTTTGCTGGGCCTTGATTCCGGCGTAGGCGGGGCGCTGGGTGAACCATTGCAGTTTGCGCCGTGCCTCGACCAGATCGGCACCGGGCCCGACGCCAATCCAGTGCCCTCCGGGGGCGAAGGCTTGCCAGTTTGCGCTGGTGACCACCACCTGATCCGGGTCGGCGACAATCACCTGTTCGGGGTTCAACTGGCCAAAGGTGTTGGGGATGATGGTGCCGGCGATGTTGTGACCGCCGGCCAGTTCGACGAAACGGCCGAAGTTTTCATTGCCGAAACTCAAGCAGCAGTCATCGGTGTAGCCGCCGATGCGTTCGATGAAGACCTTGGGCCTGGGCGGTTGGCGGGCTTCGATCACATCGGTGACCCGCCGGATCTGTTGCTTGCTGAAGGCAATGAACGCCTCGGCGCGGGCTTCTTCGCCGAACAACTGGCCAAACAGGCGCATGGTCGGCTCGGTGTTCTGCATCGGGTTGTTGCGAAAATCCACATACACCACCGGGATACCAAGGGCGTCGAGCTTTTCGATATAACGGGCGTCCTCGGTGGCATGCTGGGCTTCGATGTTGAGGATAATGACGTCCGGCTGTTGGCTGATCGCTTGCTCGATGTCGAAGGTGCCGTCTTCGAAACCTCCGAACGTCGGGACTTTGGCAATGTCCGGATAACGCTGCAGGTAGGCGCTGTAGGTGTCCGGGTCGGACTGGATCATGTCCTTGCGCCAGCCAACGATGCGCCGGATCGGGTTGGCGGTGTCGAGGGCCGCCACCAGATACAGCTGACGACCTTCACCCAGGATCACCCGGCGTACGGGAATGCGCACTTGGACCTGGCGGCCCAGCAGATCGGTGACAGCGGTTCTTGGCGTGCTGTCTGGTGCGGTGTCGGAACACGCGAAACCGCTCAGCAACAGGGTCATGGAGCCCAGCAGCACAGCGATGAACGACGCAAGCTTTCGAGGTCTGGATAACATCGTTTAAACCTTGATGATGGCCCCGGCCGGCAGCGATGCACGCGCTGCCGGGCCAGGGAAAACTCAGAAGTCGACCGTGGCCGAGAGCAGCAGGGTGCGCGGTGCCCCTTGGGAGAACGCACCGTAGGAGGCCACGCCGGACCAGTACTCGCGGTCGAAGACGTTCTGCACCGTGGCGCGGAACGTAGTCGGCCGACCATCGAGCACGGTGCTGTAGCGAGCGCCCGCGTCGAAGCGCGTCCAAGGATCGAGTTCGCGGGTGTTGGCCTGGTCGACGTATTGGCTGCCGGTGTAGATCGCGCCGCTGGTGAGGGTCACGCCCTGGACCCATGGCGTATCCCATTCGGCCCATAGGTTGGCCTGCACTTCGGGCACGCCGACCGGCTTATTGCCGCGATTGGCGGCGGTGCCGCTTTTGGTCAGTTCGCCGTCCAGCAAAGTGACGCCGCCCAACAGGCGAGTGCCTTCGCGCAGTTCACCGAACATGTTCAGTTCGATGCCACGGTTGCGTTGTTCGCCTTGGACCGAATACACGCCGTTGGCCAACTCGCCGCTGGGCTTCTTGACCTGGAACAGTGCCAGGGTCGAGGTGAAGGTGCCGTAGTCGACCTTGACTCCCACCTCCTGCTGGCGGGAGATGTAAGGCTTGAATATTTCTCCGGAGTTGCTGGCGGTCGCGGGGGCCGTATCACCCTTGCTCAGGCCTTCGATGTAGTTGTAATAGAACGACACATGTTCCCAAGGCTTGATCACCGCACCGAACAACGGTGTGGTTTCGCTTTCGTCATATGCAGTGGTAACCGCGCCAGCGGCGTTGTAGTTGTTCGATTCGATGTTTTGCTTGCGCAGGCCCAAGGTCACCTGGACACGTTCGTCGAGGATCGACAGGGTGTCGGCCAGAGCGACACCAGACAGTTCGGTGTCGGAAATCTTCAGCACGTCGGGGGAGGCAATGGAGGGTTTGTCGCGCTCCACCGGGTGGTAGATGTTCGACAATATAGGGGTTCCGGAATTGATGCCCCTGCGCAGTTCATCGCGGTAGCGACTGACCTGCAGCGTAGTGCTGTGGCTGACCGGACCGGTTTCGAAGCGGCCCCGGGCACCCGCGTCCACGGTGTAGCGCTCCACTTCGAACTTATAGTATCCAGGCGTCGAGGTAGTATCCCCGGCGCTGTTCAGGATGGTCGGCGTCTGGTCCGACAGCCGTGCTACATCGGACTTGCCGCCGCCGGCGTGGGCAAACACGGTCAGGCTGTCGTTAAGGTCATATTCACCACTGAGCAACGCCGATTTATCACGGGTCTTCGACCAGCCCCATTCCTGGGTCACGTTGCTGCGTCCGTTGGCGGCCGACGGTATCTCGACACCGCTCGCGATCTGAAACGGTCGGGACGGCGCGTCCCACTGTTCTTCCTGGCTGATCAGGTCCAGGCTGGTTCTGAATCGGTCGCCCTGGTAATCCAGGGAGATCGAGCCGATACCTACATCCCGCGACTGCTTGTCGATTGCGGTGTCGCCGCCCTGGAGACTGCCATTGACCCGCACGCCAAAGCGTCGTTCCTCGCCGAAGCGGCGGCTGATATCGACGTGCCCACCCGCTTGCGAGTCCATGGCGTAACTGGCGGTCACACGGGTCAAGTCTTCGTCCAGCGAGCGCTTGGGTACGATGTTGATGACACCGCCGACACCGCTGTTGGGCGACATACCGTAGAGCAGGGCGGCCGGGCCCTTGATCACCTCAATACGTTCGGCGTACTCGGTGAACACCCGATAGTTGGGGGCCACACCGTACACGCCGTCGAACGCCAGCTCCCCCAGGTTGCCTTCGCCCACGGGAAAGCCGCGAATGAAGAACGAGTCAACGATGCCGCCGGTCTGGCCGGTGGAGCGCACCGAGGAGTCACGCTCCAGCACGTCGGCGGCGGTCACGGCTTGTTGGTCCTTCATCAGCGCCGAGGTGTAGTTGCTCACACTGAACGGTGTATCCATCAGGTCCTTGTTGCCCAACAGGCCTACACGACCACCACGAGCGACCTGACCGCCACTATAGGCGGCCGGCAAATCACCCGGGCGAGCTTCGGTGGCGCTGACGGTGGTTGGCGCCAGGGTCAGTCCGCCGTCGATGCTGCGTTTTTGCAAGGTGTAGCTGCCATCGTCGCGAGCCACCAGGTCCAGACCGCTGCCGGCCAGCAGTCGGGCGAACGCTTCGCGTGCCGTGAACTGGCCGGACAGGCCTGGGCTGTCCAGGCCCTGGGTCAGGGACGGTTCGAACGACAAGGCGATGCCGGCCTGCACGGCGAACGTCGAGAGGGTCGGCCCCAGGGGGCCGGGTTGAATGCTGTAGGACTGGCTGGCGATGCTGTCCAGCGGCGCGCCCGGTGCGGCCCAACTGCCTGGGCTTAAGGTCGAAAGTGCAAGGCCGAGCATTGCACTGCGAATCGCCAGATTCAGCGTGCGATCCGAGCGCAGGGGGCGGGCAACGGGCATGGCTTGATGGTCCTGTTCAGAGGGGTTTGTTCTCTAGCCAGCCAGGATCGAAAAAAGTATCACCCTCGCACGATTATTTTTTTTGGCTCACGCCGGTGCCAACATGACCCAGTAGTCACCCAGGCGCGAAGTGACGCGGATTGGGTAGGTCCGGGCGAGCATGTTCAGGGTTCGTTGAGTGTCGCTGATGGGGAAGGCGCCGGAAATCTTCAGGTCGGCGATGGCCGGGTCGAAACGCAGGACGCCGTTGCGATAGCGAGTCAGTTCACCGATGAAATCGGCCAGGCGCATGTTGTCGGCCATCAGCATGCCTTGGGTCCAGGCCAGCACCGATTTATCGACAGGTTCCAACCCGTCAATGGCGAACGCTGTAAAACCACTGCTCTGACCGGCCTCGACGACTTTTTCAGCAATGCCTTTGAGCTGGATACTGACTGCCCCCTCGAGCACCGCGAGGCGGGTGTGCCCGCGCTCTTCGCGAACACTGAAACGCGTGCCGAGCGCCTGCATCCGGCCCTCGCGGGTTTCGACCCTGAACGGCCGGGCGACAGGCGAGGGATCCGGTGCGGTCTGCACCAGTATTTCGCCGCGGCGCAACAGCAACAGGCGCTGGTACTGATCGAAATACACATCAATGGCGGTGTCGGTGTTCAACGTCAAGCGAGTACCGTCAGTCAGTGTCAGGTCGCGACGCTTGCCCACAGGGGCGCGGTAGTCGGCGGTCCATTGCTGCCAGTCATTGAGCTTCCAACCGCCCCAGGCCAGTGGCGCCAGCGCGAGCAAGGTCACCAGTTTACCCATGGCGGCGCGGCGCTCGGGGTTGCTGGGACGGTCCAGCGCCGGCATGGCCAAGGCAGGTGGCAAGCCCTGCAGTTTGCTCAGCAACAATTCGGCCCGCGCCCACGCCTGGCGGTGCGCCGGGCTGCTGTTGCGCCAGCGTTCCCATTCCAGGCGCTCGGTGTCGTTGACACTGCCTTCGCTCAGACGCATCAGCCAGTCGGCTGCTTCATTGAGGATGGCGGGATCGACGGCGTGACTATCGCGAGCAGGCATTCAGTCCACCCACATCAGGCAGTGCAGGAAGGCCTGCTTCATGTAGCGCTTGACCGTAATCAGCGAGACTCCCAACTGATGAGCGATCTCGTTGTATTTCAAGCCGCTGATTTGCGATAACAGAAACGCCCGTTTGACCGGCCGGGGGAGGGTATCGAGCATGGCGTCGATTTCATGCAGGGTTTCCAGCACCAGCAGGCGGCGCTCTGGCGAGGGCGCTTCAGGTTCGGGCAGCAACGCCAGCGCCTGCAGATAGGCGCGCTCCAAGGCCTTGCGCTGGAACCAATTGACCAGAATGCCACCGGCCACGCAGCTGAGGTATGCACGTGGCTCTTCGATGACCGCGACCTTCGAGGCGAGGATACGGATGAAGGTGTCATGCGCCAGGTCTGCGGCATCCAGCGCATTGCCCAGTTTGCGATAGAGTCGGGCGTACAACCAACCATGGTGTCCGCTGTAGAGGTCTGCGACGGTGCGCAGATGACAATCGTTGGTCGCTGAACCGGGATCGCTCATGGCTGTTTATATTTTTGATAGTGAGAATTATTCCCAATAGTAGTGGAGGTGCTCGGCGGCACGCAAGATCATCGTGCGGCAATGAGCAATTGTGCTCGGGCAAGGGTTGTGCGAACCGCTATTCGCGTGCCTGGTCCAGTACCCCGATCGGCCCGTAGCGCAGCAGCACCAAGGGCAACAGCACCACGCCGTAGGCAATGCTGACGTAGAGGTAGGTGTATTGAAGGCCATAGACCTGGCTGAGCAAGGCGCCCAGGGAAATGCCGATGATGGACGCCGTTTGCGAAACCCCCTGGGCGAGTCCCAGCACCTGACCCTGGCGGCTGTTGTCGGTGCTTTTGGAGATGAGCGCGGTCAGCACCGGGGTGGTTGCGCCCAAGAGTACGCCCCAGGCGAAGTAGACAATGGCGAAGACCAACGGCTGACGTGTCAGGCCGGCCATGGCGGTCAGGGTTATGCACGCGATCACGATGGCGGTGATGGTCTGTAGCGTCTGTGTCGGGTTACGCTGCTCGAAGTAGCGCGACCAGGACGTTGCGCACAGGATAAAACCCAGGGCCAGCAGGCCATAGCAGAGCCCGACCAGGGCATTGCTGACCTCGAAGGTCGAACTCACATACAGCGAAAACGAAGTCTGCGGAAGCATTCGCGCCAGCAGCAGAAGACCCATGATACCCAGCAGCGATAAAGTCAGCGGGTTATACAGCCCGGGGCGCGAAGGGGCTGAGGGAGCGTCGCTGGTGGTTGTCTTCCTGGCGGGCGCTACGTCAGGCAGCGTCAACGCCGCGATCACGGTGCACAACGCGCACAAGCCTGAGGCCACGATGTTGATCCAGAAAAACGTTGCATGGTCCAGGATCAGTCCTCCCGCCACCGCACCCAGCAGTGAACCGACATTGGTGGAGATCTGTAGGATGGCAAACAGCCTGGCCCGCCGCGATGGCGCCTCGATGCTTACGCCGTAGGCCTGGGCGGGGGCGATATAACCGGCGAACGCACCTTGTAGCAAGCGCAGGACCAGGATCACCCAGATATCACTGCATAACGCCAGGCCCAGCTGGGTCAGGGATAACCCGGCCAGTGCCCGGATCATCATCAGTTTATGGCCATAGCGATCACCGATACGGCCCCAGAAAGCACTGGTCAGGATGATGCCCAGCATCGGACCGACATACACCGCCGTGCTGGCGAAGCTGAACAGCGCGTCGTTGCCGGTCAGTTGTCGCAAGTGAACGGGCCAGAACGGCCCGCTCATCTCCATTGCACCCATGGAAACCAGCTGGATCGCAAACAACAGATAGATCAGCAAGCGAACGCTCGAACCCTGGGGGATACCGGCACGGGGCATGGACAGACTCGTAGAGGCGGAAGGCTGTGTCTTATCCGACAGTGCGTGGATCTGAGCAAGCAAAAAATGCAGCAGGTTCCTCCGGAAGCCGAACAATCGACTATTTTTTTTTGAAATCAAGGGGTTGTCAGCCTAGGCAAATGAGTACATAATTGCGCCCATCGAACGCACTGGTACGTAAAAAATCTCAATGTTTTCAAGGGGATAGCGCTTACTTAGTGTCCTGTTTCCTGATCAGGTTTGTACGCGGTTGATGTGGCTGCTTTGCATCAAACGTCTTGAGGCCGAATAGCAAAATGGTTATGCAGTGGATTGCAAATCCACCTACGCCGGTTCGATTCCGACTTCGGCCTCCACTATTAAAAGCCCCGTAGCTCAATGAGTTACGGGGCTTTTTTGTGCTTTAATCTGAGTGAAGTGTTCCGCAACAATTACGACGTGTTCCGCAACTTGGACCGTCTTCGCCTGACGGATGCAAAAAAATCTCGCTTAGTCGAGCTTCCCTCTGGTCGCGCGTGATGGCAACATGACTCTATGTCCATGGAGGTTTTATGATTAGGGTTGGCGGTCGTAAGGTATTAATGAATGACACCTTATTCGTTCCTGATGGGGAGGAGGCAATAGTAGATTGCGCTGTCGGAGAAGGGGATAATCTGACATTCAAATTTCAATTTGTTCACGAGCCGGACGTTGAAGTAGATGGCGTCTCTAAGAGTCCCGATCCTCGCTACGCTGTTGAGTATGTAACGGCAGAAGGTGAGAAAAAAATAGATCAATTAGTTGTAATTTTCTATAACTTTAATAAGCCATTTGGGCAATCCTTCAAAGAACCTGTCGGTGTAGCAGACTCCAATAAAAGAGAAATAATCTATCTCTTTGCTGCTCTTCAAAAACTAGGTGTTGTTACCAGGATTGACTTTCAAGTCACGCTGGAGGATATAGTATGACTATGCCACCAGAAGAAGTTTTAAGAAATGGAGTGCCGCCTCGCGGTGCACGACGAAATGCCTATCCGACAGTTGTTAATGTTGATCAGATACATAACAACACGTCACAGGAGGTTATTCATATTACCTCAGATAAGCTGAAACTCGCGCTGATGGGGCACCTAGATTGCTTGGCTAAGAAGAATGCCTGGCATGTTCCGCTTAGCCTGTTTGCTAGTGCTGTTGTTGTGTTTTTCACGTCGTCCTTTAAAGATTTTCTTGGGGTTAAGGCTGATCAGCTTCAAGTGGGTTTTTTTATATTTGCAGTGGGTTGTTTGATTTGGCTTTTAAAAGCTATCCTTCAGTCTCGGAAGTCTATGTCCATCGAAGAGCTTATCGAGATAATTAAGAACAAATGATAGTAAGTTTGGCGTGTGCGGGGGCGTGAGCCCCTGTCATATGCTACTTAGTTGGTTTCACAATTTCCCCAACGCGGCGGTAGATTCTCTTTGTTGTTTCCTCTTTTGAGTGCCCGAGCAGCCGACTGGCGTCGGTGAGGTCTTCGATTTCACTTGCCGCTTTCGGGCGAATGTCCCTGAATTGGAACTGACGAATAGTTGCGGCGAGTGTGGTATCGCCATCGGTGGCCGCCTTGATCGCTGCTTTTTCCCTGGCTTCATCCCACCGGTTACGCAACATGGCATAGCTCATACGCAACCCATCTTTGTTGGTTATGAGGCTGGACGTCCGAATTCCTGCCATTGTTTTGCGGTCGAGTAGCCCGTCGAGGAAGGTGCTGAGGCTGGAAGCGGCGGTGCCGTTGTGAAGCCGGATGCGCAAACGCTTCTGGGTCTTGCCTTGGCCGACCAACAAGAACCCGTTGTTGATGTCGGCAGCGGAAGCTTTCAGTACGTCAGCCGGGCGCTGGCCTGTGAGGTAGGCAAGATCCATAGCATCTTTCAACTCCGTCGGCGCTTGGGCGTACACGGCATCCCACACAGTGTTGCCGGCGTAGAAGTCACGCGGTGTCTCCTTGTTCCGCCGCAACCGCGAACAGGGGTTTGCCTTGTCAGTCAGGCCCCATTCTCTGGCGTGGGTGAAGATCGTCGACAGCAGGGCAATTTCGCGGTTCGCTCTGACCTTGGCCGACCTAGTATCACGGTATTGCGCGATCACCTGTGGCGTCATCGCATCCACTGGGGCCAGCTCGAACGACTTGCGAAGCTGCTTCAGTCCCTTCTGATAGTCATCCTGGGTGCCTTTTGTCAGCCCTGGCATGACTTGAAATTCATATCTATCGAATAGGCTGCCCATCAGGTGCGATGGCTTCGGCACCGCCTTGCGATCAAGGCGGGCCCATTCGGCTTTGGCATCGTCCAGGTCGTTGCCCAGCGGGATCTCTTTCCGCTTCCCATCGGCAGTCCTGCCGTCGTAGTAATAGCTCACCCAAACGGAGCCGCTTTTTCGTTTACGCTCTCGGCGGATCATCCGGGGCGGCAAGTCCCGGTTTGCAGTTTTTCTCGGGCGCATTGTTATCCCACACGCGATAGATCAAGGGTCCACGTCTCGGCCACAGCGTTGGTAGCTGTAGGTTTGACTCCGGCCAGCTTGAGGCGGGCGTACACGCGCCCGACGACGGGGCGCTGGGCGCCCGTCAGGAAGAATTGCCAAGCGTTACGTGTGAGCCACTGCCGTTGACAGGAGGGTGTCTTGTAGCCGGTGATGGCCGCCAGCTCGTCATCAGTCAGGGTTTCGCTGAGGAATTCCATGGTATGGGCTCCGAGTGGGGTTATTGCCGCTGCGCTTGATCTCGTCATGCTGCCCTCCGTTCAGCGCGGGTTTCGTCCATGTTGGCCCGTATCAGAGCGGCCATCGGCTGCGGGGAAACCGAGTTGCCGACCATTCGCACCTGGGCGCGCTTACTGAACTTGCGCCCGTCGTGGCCCGTATCGATGACGTAGTTGTCGGGAAACCCTTGGGCGCGGTACAGCTCGCGCGGGGTGAGCATGCGCATTCCGATGTCAACGATTACGTATGGGGTGCCTTGGACGGTGACGGTCACCAACGCCAGGCGGTCCCGGGTCGTGATGGTTGCTGCTGGATCGCGGAGGTCATAGATATTGTCGGTGCCGTAGTACCCCATGAGGAATGCCGCGACACGCAAGGCGCCCGCTTGATACTCAGGCGAAAGGGTGTATTCGACGAGCGCGTGGTGCTCGGCGCCGGCCGTGATGGTCGGTACCAGGCCATCCATTGGTTGTCCTACGCAGTTTTTGCGGAGCGTGCAGAGGTGAGCTGTCACGACATTCTGTTGGCTGCCAGTTGTGGTGATCGCGGTCATGGGCTCGGTCGGGTGGTGCCCCGGCGTGACGTTGAAGCCACCGTTGTGTTGGGCCAGGTAGGCGACGGTCAATGCAAAGTGCCCACCCTTGACGCTCGCGCAGATGGTCGAGAGGGGGGAGTCTCCTGCCATGTTGCGCTGTACGCTACTGTTTGCATGCTCTGTGATGAACGGCGCCAACTGCGGCGTCACCAGCGCAAAGCCGTGTGAGCCCGTTGTAGTTTTCGTTGGATGGTAAACAGAGTGATACCGTGAATCGTCGCTGCCGGAGTGGTTGACGTATGAGTCAGGCCCATTCCGCTACGTCAGAGAGTTGGGTGGCGACCAGTACCTGAGCAAGTACGACACAGGCGCGTTGGCCAAACGCCCGGGCAACACGCCTGAGGCTGACGGCGACGGCCAGAAGTACCGCGGGCGTGGCCTGATCTAGATCACCGGGTACGACAACTATCTGGCCTGCAGCAAGGCGCTGTTCGGTGATGATCGACTGCTGCGCATGCCTGAGCTGCTCGAACAGGTCGAGTGGGCAGTGAAGTCTGCGGCGTGGTTCTGGAATTCGCGGGAGTTGAACGAGTTGCCAGATTCCGGATCGTTTGAGGCGATCACCCGGCGCATCAACGGCAGACTCAATGGTCAGGATGAGCGCGCCTCATTCTACGAAGCGGCGCTGAAGGTGCTGGCATGAACGCAATCCTGCTCAGGTTACTTCCTTATATGGCCGCCCTGGCATTGGTGGCAGCTACACCGAGTCATACGGCCCGGTTATCGCCGATACCGGCGCGTCTTCATCCATGAACATCGGCAGCTTTTTCGACAAGTCGCTGGCGACCACCACACAGAACACCTCGGCTTACTCCGATGGCGGCATGACCTTGGTGGATGTTCTGCTGAAGGGCGGCACTTACGACATCCGGATCGCTTCGGGCGGCACCTTCCAGGTGAGAAACCCAGCCATGGCTGATTCGATCTTACGAGAAGGTGGCGGGGTCGTTCAGCAGTTTTGAAACGAAGATAAATAAGGCCCGATCAGTGATCGGGCCCTGTTCGCTAACTGTCATTGGGCTTGGTTTTCATGAGTGAACGATTTGGCTGCAGGCTTGTATTTGTGATCCAAATTATTCATAGTTTTTTCGATTCAAGGACTGCTCACGACGACCTTTTCTGGTAACTATTTTTCCATCACGAACCAGCTGATGTCATCCTGAGGAAAATTTGTGTCTCTGTGGTATATAAAGCCGTAGTCTACCAATCTAACGTCCTTGTAGATATCCATGAATTCCCCCGCAAAATCGCGTTTGAATAATTTTGATGAATGTCCGCGATATGAAAGTTCTACCGGCGAAGGGTTATAATATTCGGCGATGAGAATGTATCTAGATGAGTTGTTGTAAAGGGCCGCGTATGCCTCAGGAAGCTTATCAGGGTTGATATGTATCAGAACACCCTTGGTGAATGTAAGGTCCCATTGTCTTGAGGCTTCAAATTCGAAGATTGACGTATTGAATACTTCTGCTGATGGATGGTTTTTTTTCAGCTCTTTTGCGGCGCTAGAGTTAATCTCAACTGCGGATAAGTGAGCGCTAGGGAGCAGCGTCTGTAGTGCGGAAATGTTCAGCCCTCTATTAGCTCCGAATTCTAATAAAGATTCTACTTTTGATAGTCTATGAAGAACTTTTGAAAAGAAACTAGTGTTGCTAGCAATCCAGTCCAATCCTTGGTTTCTCTCGGTATATAAGTTTCCGAAGTCACCTTCCCAGAAAAGCTCTTGCTCAGTTCGCACGCCCATGTATCGTTTCCTTGATATCGGTTTTGTTTGCCTGGATGACGGGTAATCCTAGCAAATTTTGGACAGGTGGGGAGCTATTCCGCCAAGAGGGTTACCCGCCACCACAAATTGACCCTGAGAGCCCGATAAGGAGATCTCTACCGGGTGCCGGTCATCCGCTGCTCCCCCTAGATTTGAGTTCTGCACGCCTCTAATTCGCCATCGAGCGGGATTTTTTTGTCTGGAGAAAAGGCAGCCGAGAAGGACCGCGACATCCTCGCGCGCACGTTGTACGGAGAGGCCCGTGGTGAGGGTCTAGCCGGCCAGATCGCCGTGGCCTGGGCCATCCGCAATTGTGTGTTCGATGGAAAGGACCGTTCGTGGTGGGGCGAGGGCCATGCCGGCGTTTGCCTGAAGCCGTACCAGTTCAGTTGCTGGAACAAAAACGATCCGAACTACCCCTACCTGAGCGGCGCCAAGCCGATCCCGCCGAAGCAGTTCGCCCAGGCCCAGCGAGCGGCTGATCTGGTGATCTCTGGCGTCGAACCCGATATCACCAAGGGCGCAACCCACTACTATGCCAGCACCATGCCGAAGCCGCCGGCCTGGGCCAATAGCGCAACTCAGACCTTGCGCTTGGGCAACCACGTCTTCTTCAAGGTACGCGGCCTGTAGCCCATTAAAAATCAGTAGCTTGCGGAACGCTTACGATGGTAAGCTATTGAAACGCTGAGCAAAGTGGATGGATTGCAAATCCACCTACGCCGGTTCGATTCCGACTTCGGCCTCCACTTTAAAACAGCTCCGTAGATCTATGATTTACGGAGCTTTTTTATTTGCGAAGCAATGAAAGAATTTGCCTTGAAAAGGGCTTAACCCTCCTTGCTTCGACGGGGTGGGATGTATATATTCCACCCTCTGCTGTAACAGGCTCGAAACTGGCCATTCGATACGTGTCAGTTTCCACTGAGTTTGACCGCGCTACCGCCCGAATGGCGAAACTGGTAGACGCATGGGACTTAAAATCCCCCGCTCGTAAGGGCGTGCCGGTTCGATTCCGGCTTCGGGCACCATCTAATATCAAGGGTTTGCGAGCGAAAGCTGATGCAAACCCTTGTTCGTTTCCGCCCCGCAAAAAAACTCCGCTCCATAAGCTGAAACCCTGCAAAAGTCGGAAAAACTTCTCGCGTTGGTGGGGATAAGAGGGCGCCCACGGCAAGCAGGCAACCAGTATCCAGGCCAGGCGGGTGTTTTCAGCATGAGTCTCTACAATAGGCGTTGAGATCAGCAAGGTGAGTTGGCTTTAACCCCAAGGAAGAGGTATCCAGTGAAGACAGTCGCAACGATGAGCCTATTGGGCTTGATGAGTAGCAGTGCCGTATGTGCAGGGGAAACGACATCCCCTGATGGGAAAACGTTGGCCGTGAACTTCGGCGAGCCGACGGTTAAGCAGGTGCTGCACTATCGAAAAATGTACGACAAGAAACCTTTTCCCGATGCGGAAATTTATTACTACAGCAACGGGCTGTATAAGATCATTTCCCAGGGAGAAAATCATTACGGCGTCTATGTCTTGCAGGGACAACACAGTGATGAGACGTACACCGTGAAATTTATCTCCCTGCCTTCCGCCGACTGGGGGAACAAAACGGCGTATCACCAGTTGACCTTTATCCGGGGTGATACAGAAAACGTGTTCATCCAAAACGCCATTGTTGATACCGGCGAGGCAATTGCCCAGCAGAACGGAACCTATACGCAGGAAAAAAATACGGTCATCAATCCGATCAGCACCGACTGGAAGAAAAAGTGAGTCCACCGCTCTAGAAAGGCTTGGCCGGCACGTTATGGAGGCTGGATCGAGTTGGGTGCGCATTATTGGGTGGCGGGAAGAGTGTCGACACCCGATCGGGTTAAAAAACAAAAGGTTGCATGAGATTTCTCATGCAACCTTTTTTGTCTCCATTGTTCATGCCCGTGCGGCGCGTTACGGCTCACAACCGCCGCCGAAATGCCTCGAGAATCTCCCGCGTACCTTTTTTCATCTGCAATTGGGCAATGGCATCCAGTGGATGCCAAAGGCAATCGCTGATCTCATTTTGTGGCCTGGCTGCCCTTGAATCGCTGACCGAGGCTTCGAACACGTGGTGTTCGGTTTCACCGTCACTGATCCGCATCAGGTACAGCAGGTTTTCGGCGTCCAGTCCGGTTTCTTCCGCCAGCTCTCTGAGTGCAGCCCCTGCATGGGTTTCGCCGCGCTCGACGGTGCCACCCGGCAGTGTCCAACGGCTGTTGGCTTTGCGAACCAGTAGGATGTGGCGATCCTCTTCGCAAATGACGGTCGCTCGAATTTTCATAGGTTGCTCAAACAGTGACTGTCATTAAATTGAAATATAACTGCAATATTTGCGCCGGGCATCATCGGCTTGTTCACAAAGCGATTTTCCGAGGTCATATCAGTACGACCGTCACGAGCGGAGAAAGACTGAATTCATTTTTGGTTTGAGGCGCGTTCTATAAAGTCAGGCAACCGCTTTGCGCGGACTACCGGTCATCGCCTGGAATGAATCAGCTTCAAAAAAATGAATCCATTGCTCATTGGGTGGATGGCCAGCCCCTGGCAGTGGGGAGAGAGAAGATGACCACCGTTGAAGACTTCAAAATCAAATCCCATGAGCTCCTTGTGGAACTCGATGCGGCGACATCAGAAATGATGAAGCTCATATGTGTTCATCAGATGACCGGAACAGCCTGGGAAGAAGCGGTTCAACGTCAACATGAAGCCTATGAGCGGTGGGTTGCTCACCTCAATGAGCGGTCTTAGGTGGGGCTTGCCCGCCAGGGCGAAAATTCTTTGAACGGTACTTGAGCTGTTGTGCCTAATCCATAGACGGATAAGAGGATAAGGCCATGTCTGAATTAGCCAGTTATTTCTGGATCGCCGTTGCGGTGCTTTTACTACTAGTAGATTTGTGGGCGATCATCAGTGTCTTTCGCAGCGACAAGCCGGTGGGGACCAAGGCCGGTTGGGCGCTATTACTGATTATTCTACCGGTACTGGGCTTGATCATCTGGGGCGTGGCGGGACCTCGGGGAATCAAGGAAGGCCCGTCATCGCCGGAACATAGTAAGGGTTAGCACAAGGATGCGGGCCACCAGGTCACTGGTTCTTCCAGCGCCCGCCAGTGGTTTCGCAGTCCGTTTGTGCCTGGTCCAGATCTTCGGCGCCGTAGTAGTACCAAGTGACTTGCGCATTGTCGGGGATGTTGACCGAGTCCCCCTGGCCGGTTGAGCGAGGATTGGCCAGGGCTTCTTGCGTCAAACGGGCTTGGCATGTTGCCACATACCCATCGTCGCAGCGTTCCACCTTACTCTTTTGAGTGCTCAGCATGCCCTTGCTCTCGTTGCTGCAAGACCAGTCCAAAGTTTCGGCGGGAATGCCGTGGTATTCGTAGCAACTGTGGGTTTCAATCGCCGGTACCGACTGACTCTGGGGGCGCGTGATGACATCACAACCTTGCGCCATGACGGCTGCGGGGCTGGCGCAGGCGCAGGCGGTCAATAACAGGATTCTGGCATTCATGGGGATTCTCCCTTTCGCGATTCTTTGCATCGGTATCTATCAACATCGAGGCGCAAAGAACGCCCTTGTTCCATCGGTTTTCCAACCGGTAGAGCCCAGGGGGAGCCGTGTCTCAGACTAAACGTTAGCGAAACTTGGGTAGTGGCCGTTCAATGGGCTTGAGCGAAGTCAGTGCGCTCTGGATCGACGGGGCATCTTTGTCGATGTCGTTAAGTCGGTCCCGGATGCGCACTGCGGTGGGGTGCCCGCCCTGGTGGTCGACCCAGTCGGCGATTTCCTTGCAGGCTGCAGCGAGTCTGGCTTGGCGCGACTCCAGTAAGGTAAGCAGGGTGGTGATGGACTCTTTTTCGGACATGTCACACCTCCATTCAGACATTCAAAGTTGATAAGGCAGCACAAGGCCCGCCATAGGCGGGTCATGCTGTCGCTTAAAGCGTAGTTGAGTTATGTCGATTCTGTCGAAGAATCCGGCGCCCGATTGGACAACCGGTGCGCCGGAAACTGGGTTATTTAAGTCAGCCGGACTCCTTGATCCAGGACGGCGCGACGCTCGCTCGCCAGCGCACGTCGGTAATGCCGTATTTTTCAGCAAGGGGTTTTGAAACCCGCTTGACCTTTTCCCGTCCGAATTTCGGTATGCGCCCGACCCCCGCGTCGCAACTGGCCCAATGCCAAGCTTCGGAGTTATTCATCACTTCTGCGCGAATGATGAATGACTTCGGCTCGCCATGGAGCACGTAGTCGATGATGTAAAGCGATGGCCCGCCCATAAATCCTCCCTAATTAGTTCTATACGGATGGATACGGCAGCGTGCGGAAAATTCCATCGAATTGCCCAGACGGTCAAAAATCAGGCCAAGCAGCGCAGTCAAGTCGGTGCTCGCTGTCAGGAACCAAACCCGGTTAACCTTCTCCAAGGTGAGCTTCAGCTCCATGTGCCAGGGATCAATAGGCAAGGCAGTGTGGTATTAGATAAAGGCAAAACATGAAAAACATCGCCAGGGCGCTGGTTATCGCAGTCCTCGCCATCGGTGTGTCGGGATGCATCGGCCCGCCCATCGAACTGACCCCACAAACCGAGCAAAGCCTGCAGGCCCAACCCCCGATCCGATTTTTGCTGACCTTCGATGACGGCCCCAGTGCCTCGTCCTTCTGGAACCCGAGCCTGGAGGTGCTGGATGCCCTTGCGCACAACCCAGTGCAGCCGGGGATCAAGGCGGTATTTTTTGTCCAGACCCGTGCGCTGCGAGCCGGCAACAGCGACATCGGCCGCTCGGTAATGCACCGTGAGCAGCGCGAAGGTCATGTACTGGGTTTCCATACGGCGACTTACTGGCACACCAATCATCGCTTTTTGAGTCCGGACGAACTGGAGCAGTCACTGGTCAAGGGCGGGGGCGATATCGCCGCCATCACGGGGGCTGCGCCCAGTCTGGTGCGGCCGCCGTTCTGGAGCTACGACAGGCGCACATTCGCCGCTTACCAGCGGCATGGCTTGCACGTATTGCTGACCGATCTGAGCGCTAACGACGGTAAGGTCTGGGGGATCACCGCCAGCCCGCGACGGCGAATCAACCTGACGCGCCAGCTCTCCGAAGTGCGCGAACGCATCGCCGCCGGGCAGTTGCCTGCGGTTGACGGGGTGATCCCGGTGGTGGTCACCTTCCATGACCTCAACCGCTATACCGCCCGACACGCCCGGGAATACTTGCAAATCCTGCTCGACGCGGCCCGAGCCACGGGTGTGAGGACCGACGCCAAGCCCTTCTATGATGATCGTCAAGCGTTGGAGCGGGCGGCGATGGCGCGCACCGTCAGGAACGCTGCCGAGCCGGTGCACCTGCCTGGTTTGTGGGATTGGTTGTGGGATTCGGATTCCCATTGAGGGGCTCAGGTCAGCGTCGCTGCTCAAGGTTGCGACGCTCGGTTGGCACCCTTGCGCGAACTGAGTGTAAGGTAGGTAGCGTAACCCTGGTTTGTCTCGAAAGGAGGTGACAATGAGTACTGCGATGCTGACCAAAATGCATATCAACGGGTATGACGTGCTCAGCGTAAACAGCGGCCCATGGCGGGTCTGCACTCAGGCCGATCGATTGGGCTCCTTTGCTTCCCGTGAGGAAGCACTGGCCTACGCCGCCGCATTGCCGGCCAGGAAAAAACACAGCGGCCAGACTGCGACCGCCAAATAGCGACGTCAAAAGGCGAGGGGAGTTGGCTGCGAACCGAGCCGTTTGGTTCGTTGCGCAGCCGATTCCTTCATCTCTGTCAGGCGGGTGCCAGTTCCAGCGGAATTTCCAGGGTGAACAGCGCTCCCTGTCCAGGGCCGTCGCTATGGACATGAAGGTGGCCATTCATTTCAACCGCTGCCAAGGCGCAGCTGTGCAAGCCGAAGCCATGGCCGTCCTTGCGGGTCGTGAACCCGTGGTTGAAGATGCGGGCCAGGTTCTCGGGTGCAATGCCTTCGCCTCGATCCTTGACGCTGACGCACAGCGTCTTTTGATCGACGACCCGGATTCCCAGGATCATTTCCCGAGGATGATCGCTGACGTGCGACATCGCGAATTTGGCGTTACTGATGAGATTGATCAGGATCAACAGCAACCTGTGCTTGTCACCCATTATCATCGGGACGTCCTGATAGTCCTTGATGACGGTGACGTGGTGCCGGCTCAGCGCGCCCGAATTCATGCGTAGCGCGTCTTCGAACAGGTCACTGATGCTCAGTGCTTCGATCAGCCTGGCGGCTCCGGCATAGGTTTGCTGGGTGGTGACGATTTCCTTGATGTGGTCGATGCTCTTGGTCAGTTGCGCCAGTTCTTCGATAAGCAGCGTTTGCTCGGCGGCGATGGAGTCGACCAGTTCGTTGAAGTAGCGCGGCAACAATTTGCCCTTTTCATCGCTGGTGATGAACTGGCCCAGGTCATCGGCGTGTTCATTCATCATTCTTACCGCTTTTCCAAGGCCCAGTGTCTTGCTGCTGCGCAACTTGCGGGTTACCAGGTCCGCGGAAATATTCACGCTGTTGAGCACATTTCCAACGTTGTGCAACACGTTCGTGGCGATCTCGGCCATGCCTGCCATCCGTGCGGCGTCCACCAGTTCACGTTCGGCCTCTTTCAGTTCGCGAGTGCGTTCCTGCACGCGCTCCTCGAGCCGTTCATTGGACGATTGCAGCTCGTGGTTGATCTGGTTGATGACGGCATAGCTGCGAACCAGCCGCACCGCCAGGTAGATCATCAATAGCGCCATGAGGCTGGCACACACACCCAGATAGACATGGTATTGACGGTCCGCGGCGGCCGTCCTTCGCTGCGTCTCGTTCAACAGCTCATTGATGCTGTCCAGCTCCTGGGCCACCGGAATCACACTGATGCGGTCAAGAAGGTCATTGACGATCGGTTGTTCCTCGATAATGGATCTGACGTGCTGCGCAAGGGCGATGAAGGGAGGTTGATCGGTCGCGGGTAACTGGCCGATGTATCGCTCCAGTTCACTGAGTTGGTTCTGCACCTCCTTGGCTTTGTCCGAGGTGACATACAATGCGTACTCCAGTGTCGTCAGTGCCAGCTCAAGCACGTTGGAAGACACCGTAAGGTGTTCCGCAGGGCTTATGACGGTCATCTCCTTGAGCAGTGTTTGAATGTCGTCTTCGATGATCGGCAGTGCGTCCAGGGCGGTGCGCAGCCTGGCGTTGTGTTGCTGGAATTGATCGACCAGTGCTGTCTTGTTCTTGACCGCATCTACATAGCCTTGGCGCCTGGACGCCCAGAGAGCCGCCAGGGGACCTGCGTTATTGAGCTGCTCCAGCTGCTCCCAGCGACTGCCTGCCTCTGGCGGTGGCGCCAGCGACAGGTTGTTATTGACGCCGATTTTTTTCCTCAGGATCTTCAGGCTCCAGTTGGCGTCGGCCTGTTTGAGCTGGCGAACGAAGTCCCGGGATTCGAAGTAAGTCGATGAGTCGTACGTATAGGATTTGATCAAAAAGAATATCAAGGCTGAAAACACAATCAGCGCAGCGGCCAGCAAAGCAGGCCATTTGTACTTCTTGATAATGTTGGTCACGCGATTCTCCTGTTCAGGGCGCCTGTCGAGGGTGTCGGTGAATGCCCGGGCGGGCGGGAAATGTCAGGGCGCGAGGTGAAAGGGAGAGCATTGAACCGTCGTAGCGATGTTTGCGTGGGTTTGCTTTTGCCTGGGTACACGTTGAGCTCCCTGCTAACGGTGAACGTCGGGGGTCGTCAGTGACGTGAGTGTAGCGTTAACGAGACAGGTCGATGTCACTGGCCGTAAGGGCCGAGACGCTGGACGAGCGCGGCCAGGATTGACCGCGCAGGCAAGGGGTTACTGATTCTTGATGTCAATGAAGGGCAGGGCGCCGTTCGGCAGCACGGTGGTGGGTAATACGCCATTCCAGCGCTCGGCCTTGGTGAGTTCCACTAGGTTCTGGTTGCTGGCCAGGGCCTGGGCGCGTGCCTTGATCGCCTCAGCCTCGGCTCTTCCGCGCAATTCGGTGGCCAGCGCATCTGCCTTGGCCTGGGCAACTTGCGAATCGGCTTCCGCCTGGGCCTGGGTGACACGAATCTGGGCTTGAACCTGCTCGGTCGCCAGTTGCTGCTCGCGGGTCTTGACCTGCACTTCGGCGGCCATGCGCGCTTCGATGGCCTTTTCATAAGCGTCACTGAAGTCGATGTTTTCGACCTGGACGCTGTCGATGATCACCGGCCCGGTAATCGTCGCCTTGATTGCGGTCGAAATATCGTTGACCAGTTGCACGCGGTTCTGCACGGCAGCCACGGCGTTGAACTTGCCGAATACGTTCTCTACCTGTGTCGGCACTTGGCGGCTGATCATCCGGTCGCGGATACCCTCAAGGTCCTTGAACTGGGTGTAGACCTTCGCCACATCGGACGGCGCGATGTGCCAGGACACCGACACCTTGAGCTGCGCGGACTGTTGGTCCTTGCTGTAGGCCTGCAGGTCTTCATAAGCGGTGACCTGGCTTTGCACGCTGATCAGGCGTACCGACTCGATAAACGGGGTCTTGAACGACAGTCCCGGCTCTACCACCCCGACCAGCGCACCGTTGCGCAACAGCACGCCACGCTCGGTTTCATCGACCGTGTACCAACTGCCAAAGAAGACGCACAACAGGACGACGCCTACGATTGCCGCAACGAGAGAACCGATGGTTTTACTGGTCACTTTTCTTTCCTTGAGTGTAGGGGTGGGTTTTGCCATAACGGTGTGTCAATCCTGAAAAACCGAAGCAGGGATTCTGAATGCCAGACACGAAAAAGCCCTGAATAATCAGGGCTTTAACGTAAGAATATGGCGGAGGCGATGGGATTCGAACTCATGGACCTGTTACAGTCGACGGTTTTCAAGACCGTTGCCTTAAACCACTCGGCCACACCTCCGTATTGCGTTGCGGGCGCCATAATACCCGAATGAAACACACTGTCAAACTCTCTACGTAGCTTGTTACAGAGCGTCTGTTATGATCCTTGCCACTGAATGTTTCAAAACCGGAGGAGTGTCGCCATGCGCGAACAGGATTACGCAGTGAACAACAGCGTGCAGGCTGAGCAGCTAGAGGTTAGCCGCGTCCTGCGCAACACTTATGGCCTGCTGGCCCTCACGCTTGCTTTCAGCGGTGTGATGGCCTACGTCGCACAACAGATGCGGGTGGGTTACCCGAACGTCTTTGTCGTGCTGATCGGTTTCTATGGTCTTTTCTTCCTCACCAACAAGCTTCGTGATTCGGCCTGGGGCCTGGTATCGGCTTTCGCCCTGACCGGTTTCATGGGCTTCCTGCTCGGCCCGATCCTCAATCGTTACCTGCAGATGCAGGGCGGCGCCGAAGTGGTCAGCTCGGCTTTTGCCATGACTGCGCTGGTGTTCGGTGGGCTGTCGGCCTACGTGCTGATCTCCCGCAAGGACATGAGCTTCCTGGGCGGCTTCATCACCGCTGGTTTCTTCGTGTTGATGGGAGCAGTGCTGGCCAGCTTCTTCTTCCAGATCAGCGGCCTGCAACTGGCGATCAGCGCGGGCTTCGTGCTGTTCTCGTCGGTCTGCATCCTGTACCAGACCAGCGCTATCATCCACGGCGGCGAGCGCAACTACATCATGGCGACCATCAGCCTGTATGTGTCGATCTACAACCTGTTTGTCAGCCTGTTGCAACTGTTCGGCCTGATGGGCCGCGACGACTGATTGCATTCGTGATGAGCGAAAAGCCCGCTTCGGCGGGCTTTTTTTCGTCCACGGTTTGAGGTTATGGCCAATGGCCCGCAAAAAGCCTTAAACGTGATGGCACCTTTGAATAAATGATCTACACCTATGGCTAGGGACTGCATTGCCAGGGGCGGCATGAAGTGGATCGATCAGCGACTGCGCGAAGTCTCGCCACAACCTCCGAATATCGTTCGCATTGGGCTCTCAAGCCAGGTCTGGTCGTGCCCGATTCCTGGGCTCAAGGAGGTGGGACACATCACTGAGCGTGGACCGTGAGCAGGTACGGGCATGGTGCCCAAGCCTGATAACAGAAGGAGACCCTGCGCATCGTTCAACTATTCGATGGGACGGCAGGCGTTCTCCCTATAAGGAGATATCGATGAACCAGCCCCAAGGAAAGATCGCTACATTACTGACCCTGACAGGCGCGTTGACCATGGCGGGCGCCCAAGCGGGCACCTTCCCTGATTTCGGCTACAGGCCACCCAAGAGTGCTTACTCCGGTCCATTGTTCCGACTCAGCCAAGACTATCCCACCGTGGCCCCGGGCCCTTCTTCGATGCCGGCATTCTTCAAGCATCTGCCCACCAAGTTCAGCAATGATTTCGAGACCTGGCGTTCCTATATGAACGAGGTCAAGGCTTATTGCCTGGAAGGCAATACGGAGATCGGCTGGGATGTACAGAAAAACAAGGTCCGCCAGTGGTATCACATGCCATGGCAACACTATGGCCCCAATGGCCGTGAAGGTATCCGCGGGCTCACCAAGGAAGCACCGATCAAGCCATTGCAATTGGCGAGCACTCAAAAAGGCAGCGGCCAGACCTACGCAGTAGGTATCTATAACGATATAGGGGGCTACACCATTGGTCAGGTCTGGAAAGACCCGCAAAACCCTGACCCCAGCTACACCTCACAACCCAAGGGCTTTCCCAACGGTACCGTCGTCTGCAAGGCGCTGTTTGCCGATATAGACGTCACTACGGTGCCATTCCTGGCCAATCCATTGCTCTGGAATGCCTACACCACCAAGACGTTCACCTCGACAGAACGCGCGGTGACCAAAGTCGCGCTGATTCAGATGGACATCGCCGTGCGCGACACCCGCGTGAGCGACACTGGCTGGCTGTTCGGGACGTTTCAATACAACGGTGCCGTGACCGGTAAAGCGAACTGGAACAATCTGGTGCCTGTAGGGATTATGTGGGGCAACGATCCGAAAGAGATCGGCGACACGTTCACCAACCCGACCCCCACCGAAACCAAGATCAACCCTGCGCTCAAGCAGACAGCCATCAACGCTAACACCAAAGAGCTGCCACCGACCCATCTGGGTTGGAACGGGCGCCTCAACGGTCCGGTGGACAATCCCCAGGCTTCTTGCCTGAGTTGCCACATGACCGCCGAGTACCAGCAACTGGCGCTGATGAACCCGACCTTCCAAGCCAACCCGCCACCTGTGGGAGGTGAGGAGTGGATGAAATGGTTCCAGAATATTCCGGCCGGACAGCCCTTTACCCCTGGCACGCGAAGCACCGACTACAGCCTGCAATTGTCCGGTGCCCTGGCTAATTTCTATGATTGGAAATGCAACCACAGTGGTGTCTATGCCGACGGCCTGAACGCTTGCGCCAAAATACAGCCCCTTAACCTGATGAAGGCGAGCAATGCGCCTGAGCAAGAGGTGCACAAAGTACAACGCAGCCCTGAACCGGGAGATCTCCAGTAACGTGCCCTCCGGCCTCGGACACTAGCCGAGGCCGGTTCCAACTCACGCCATCGGTGGCAAGCGCCGCTTGACCGGTGTCTTCTTGACGATAGCCGTATTGGTCTCGGCCAGCACATTGAGCTTGTCCAGCAGCGTGTCCAGCTGTTCCATCGAGCGCACATGCAGCCGGGCAATGAAGCAGTCTTCGCCAGTCACCTTGTCGCATTCGGTGAATTCAGCAATGGCCTGGATCTGCCGCTCCACTTCCTGCAACTGCCCCGGCAGCGGGCGAATACGCACAATGGCCTGCAGTTGATAGCCGAAGCACTTGGGGTCCACCTCAACGGTATAGCCCCTGAGCACGCCACGTTCTTCGAGCCGGCGAAGTCGCTCGGCGACGCTGGGAGCAGATAGGCCGCTGAGGTTTGCCAGGGCCTTGAGGGAGCGTCGGGAGTCTTCCATCAAGGCGCTGATAAGGGTCTGGTCGATGTCGTCAGTCATTTTTCAGCTCCGTTAGGCGAATGCTCGAAGTTGCCTTGATAAAAAAGGTTGAACGCCAGTTTAGCCTTTTTCAAACCATGGAGAAGCCCCCAGTCGGCTCGGCATACTGTGCCTCACTTGCTGAAGGAGCCTGAAGATGGACAAGACCCTACGCCGCGGTTCGCTCGAAATGACTGCCGCCATGTTGATTTCCGGAACCATAGGCTGGTTCGTGCTGGTCTCGGGCCTGCCGGTGCTGGATGTGGTGTTCTGGCGCTGCGTGTTTGGTGCCGCTACTTTGCTGCTGATTTGCGCCGGTTTCGGCTTCTTGCGTCCAGGCATCCTGACACGCACCACGTTCCTGCTGGCTGTGCTCAGTGGGGTGGCGATTGTCGGTAACTGGGTGTTGTTGTTCGCCTCTTACTCCCGCGCCTCGATTGCCATCGGTACGGCGGTGTATAACGTCCAGCCGTTCATGTTGGTCGGGTTGGCGGCGCTGTTCCTGGGGGAAAAGATCACCGCGCAAAAACTGTTCTGGCTGGCAGTGTCGTTCCTCGGAATGCTGGCAATCGTCAGTGCCCACGGCGAACAAGGGCAGGGGGGCGGCGACTATCTGCTAGGCATCGCGTTGGCGCTGGGTGCGGCGTTGCTGTACGCCATCGCGGCGTTGATCATCAAGCGCCTGACCGGCACGCCGCCGCATCTGATCGCGCTGATTCAGGTCAGTACCGGCGTCTTGCTGTTGGCGCCCTGGGCGAACTTCTCAGCGTTGCCGCAACACGCCGAGGCGTGGGCCAGTCTGCTGACCCTGGGCATGGTTCATACCGGTGTGATGTACGTGTTGTTGTACAGCGCGATTCAACGCTTGCCGACGGCGGTCACCGGCGCGCTGTCGTTCATCTATCCGATTGCGGCGATCTTCGTCGACTGGTTTGCCTTCGGCCATCGCCTCGAACCGCTGCAATGGCTGGGTGTGGCGGCGATCCTGTTGGCGGCCGCAGGCATGCAACAGGGCTGGGGCATCAAGTTGCGCCGCCCAGCCCTGTCATGACCCAACGTTCGACGCGGTTCAGAAGATGTAGTCGGTGGTCAGGAAGTTCGAGTCTCGCTCACGGATGATGTCGCTGATCAGCGCCTTGTTGTTGTCCTGGAACTTGGTCGCCACCAGTGTGCGGATCGAAAAAGTGCGCAGGGCATCGTGTACGGACAAGGTGCCCTCGGCGGAGTTTTTCCGGCCGTTGAACGGGAAGGTGTCCGGGCCTCGCTGGCACTGGGCGTTGATATTGATACGCCCGACCTGGTTGGCGAAGACGTCCACCAGTTTGCCGACTTCGGCGGGGTTGGTGCCGAAAATACTGAGCTGCTGGCCGAAGTCGGACTCAAGCACGTAATCGACCACGGTGTTGAGGTCGCGGTACGGCACGATGGGCACGACCGGGCCGAACTGTTCTTCGTGGTAGACGCGCATCGCAGTGTTCACCGGATAGAGCACCGCCGGATAGAAGAACGAGCTGCGGGACTCGCCGCCGTGAGCATTGGTTACCGCGGCGCCTTTGGCGATCGCATCGGCCACCAGCGAATGCAGGTAGTCGACTTTGCCCGCTTCAGGCAGCGGCGTCAGCGCCACGCCGTCTTCCCAAGGCATGCCGGGTTTGAGCGTGGCGAGCTTGGCGTTGAATTTCTCGATGAATGCCGGCGCCACGTCTTCATGGACAAACAGGATTTTCAACGCGGTGCAGCGCTGGCCGTTGAATGACAGCGAGCCGGTCAGCGCCTCGCTGACGGCGTTGTCCAGATCGACGTCCCGCAGCACCAGGCCCGGGTTCTTCGCGTCCAGCCCCAGGGCAGCACGCAAGCGGTGCGGACGCGGATGGAGTTTTTTCAGATCGCTGGCGGCCTTGTTGGTGCCGATGAACGCGAAGATGTCGATCTTGCCGCTGGCCATCAGCGCGCTGACGGTTTCCCGACCGCTGCCGTAGATCACATTGATCACTCCTGCCGGGAAGCTGTCGCGAAAGGCTTCCAGCAACGGACGGATCAGCAGCACGCCAAGTTTGGCCGGCTTGAACACCACGGTGTTACCCATGATCAAGGCGGGGATCAACGTGGTGAAGGTTTCGTTCAGCGGATAGTTGTACGGCCCCATGCACAAGGCTACGCCCAGCGGCACGCGCCGGATCTGCCCGAGGGTGTCCTGTTCCAGCTCGAAGCGGCTGGAGCGTCGATCCAGTTCCTTGAGGGCGTTGATGGTGTCGACAATGTAATCACAGGTGCGGTCGAATTCTTTCTGGGAATCCTTGAGGTTCTTGCCGATTTCCCACATCAGCAACTTGACCACGGCCTCGCGTTGCTCGCGCATGCGCGCCAGGAAGGTTTCCACGTGACGGATGCGCTCGGCGACGCGCATCGTTGGCCATGAGCCCTGGCCGCGATCATAGGCTCGCACGGCCGCATCCAGGGCGGTGAGGGCGGTCTCGGCATCCAGCAGCGGTGTACTGCCCAGAATCACTTGTTCATCACCATGGGCGCCGGTCAGGTATACCGGGCTGCGCACCACGGCCAGGGGGCCCTGCCAGGTTCTCAGGACACCATCGACCAGGTATTCACGTTGTTCGATCTGACCCTCGAGACGGTAAGCGTCCGGGATGTCGACTGCGCTGGGAAACAGGTTGGCGAGACGGGAGGCTGTGGTCATGTCGTTACTCCATCAATGAAATGAGCCATGGGCGAGCGGCTTGCAGGTGTAAATCGCTTTTAGCGTTATACGCCTTAATGGAGGCTTTTTTTAAGCGGCGTGGCAGGTGACGGGAATTTTAACGAACAGCCCGGCAGGCCGACAGCACGTTGTGCCGGCCTGCCCGAGTGCTGTGTTTTACCAGCGCATCCGCACGCCCATGCTGGTAATGATGCCGTTCAGATCGTTATCGTCGACATCGCTGCTGTAGTCGGCGCTGACATACAGGCTGACCACTGGCGTGACCCGGGCCACCAGGCCCAGGCCCACTTCGACGGTGGAAGATTTTCGACTGCTGCTGATCTTGTCGACCTTATCCAGGGTCAAGGTGTCATTGCTCTGGACGGTATGCCACAGGTTGGTGCGCACGTAGGGTTCCACTCCCAGGCCGTTGACCTGGTAATTGCCTTTGAGGCGCGCCCCCACGCGACCGCTCCAGGTGCTCAGTTCATTATTGCGAGTGCCGGTCTCTGTGTTCGGCGTATCGAGGGTGACACGCTGGTTGATCAATTGCGCCTGGGGTTCGACCACCCAGTTAGTACTGATGCCGATGGGAAAACCGCCTTCGACCGACAGCGTCACGGCATTGCCCTCGGCAACCTGGCGCTGGCCTTGTTCGGTGCGGCTGTAACCGTTGACCCGACCACCGCTGGCGCTCAGGTCCACGTGCCAGCCTGCGGGCCCGGTCAGGCTCCAGTAGGCGCCCAGGTTGGGGCCATGCAGGTTGAGCGCGTCTTTCTGCGGTTCGGCCAGGGTCGGTGTCACCAGCACGCCGGTGGCGCTGGCGATGATTTGATGCTGTCCACTGATCAGGCCTACGCGCTGGGTGTGCCCGCTGTCGTTGCGCAGAGTGAAGAGGGCGGGGCTTTTATTCGACGCGGTGTCAGTGCTGATGAATGGCGCGTTGAGGCTGTCCGGTGGGGTTCGACCATACCAGGGCTGCGACGCCTCTTCGACAGGCCAGGCCTGCACCTCCATGGACGAAAGGAGCAGCAACGAAGTCGAGACGGTGTAAAAGGTGGTGGTGATCTCTTGTGGACGGAGGGGGGTGTTCATGGGGGCCTGCCTTGCAATCGCATGCATTTCTCGCTTTTTGGCGTCTCTCCTACCCCGAATGAGGGGCGACCGAATGGATTGAGGCAAGCCTCTGGCGGCCCGTCTCGGCGGGTTCCAGAGGCCTGCCCCTGACTGTATTTCCGGGGGTAGTACGTTGTAGTCAAGAAGACCGAAGCCATTGCGTCAAGAAAATGGACGATGAATGGCGATGTTTAATCAGGGTATACAACATGTTGTTTTATATTGAATTAATTGATTTTGTTAGCTCCGCTTACCAACTGATCCTTATACCGAGATTACCCGACATGCCGCGTTGCTGGTTGCTGTCGAGGTTCTGGCCGTAGTCGGCGCCAGCGTAGACGCTGACCGTAGGGGCCACGCTGAGGATGACACCAGCGCCCAGATCGCCGGTGGAGGCGCGCTGTTGGGTCTCGATCCTTTGGGCATTGTCGAACGTCACCGCATCGGTGCCGGAAAAAGTGTGCCAGAGGTTGGCACGCAGATACGGTTCCACCGGCATGCCACTGACCTGATAGCGGCCCTTGAGGCGAGCACCGAGGCGGCCGGTCCAGGCACTGTCGGAATCGAACTCGACCTTGGCGATCCCGTCGTCCTGGCTATCCAGGGAAATTTTCTGATGGATGATCTGGACCTGAGGTTCGAGGACCCACATGGCGGCCACCGCGAAGGGATAACCGGCCTCCGCCGAAAGGCTCAAGGCGTGCCCGCGATTGTCGATTTTTACCCCGCGTTCGGAACGGTTGTCGCCGTCCAGTCGCGTGCCCATCACCACCGTGTCGACGTAGCCACCGGAGGGGGCGATGAGGGTCCAGTACAACCCAAAGCTGTCGCCGTCGAGTTCTATCTTGCCGGCGCGTCGGTCTTCGAAACCCAGGTTGAACCCTTTGACATCGCCATTGAGTTCGGTATGACCGACGAAGAACCCGATGCGTTGGGTCTGGCCTGCGGACAGCGCTGAGCTGTATAGATCGTTGCCTACTTGAAAGCCCTTGATGGACCCGTCCAGGCTTGGGGTCACGGTGCCGGCCCAGGTCTGATCCAGATCCTTGCCATAGACCCGGCCCCACCCTGCGCCGAATGCTCCGGTTTCCGTGAGCAAGCGCTGGTCACCCTGGCGATCATGGAACGTACCCAAGGCCATCAGCGTCAGTTGCGCCGCTGCAGGAGGCAACACCGACCAGGTGGGCACTTCCGGGCGATACAAAGGAATCGGCGCAGCACCGGGTACCGCGACAGGTAGAGCTGGCAACATCGGGCTGGGTGCCGCTATCGGGCCTGCCACCACGGTTGAGCGCAGGTACCAATTGTTTTCATTGCCAGTCACGCCGCCCTTGAACAACCGATAGTCGAACGCGCCGGCCGAGACGGACTGGGCCAGTGAAAATGCACCGCTGTCGCTGACCGCGCTTCCCTCGGCCCGGACCACCTCGATGCCGTTTTGGGTGGTCAGCGCACCCGCGCCGTTCAGGTTCGTGACCGTGATGGCGGTACTGCCGGTGAGTGTTCCTCCATTGACCACCAGCTTATCGCTGGCGGAGTCGTCCGCGCCGAGTACGGTTTGCAGGCGCAACTGGCCGTTGTTGCCAGCGTAATTGCCCTGGACGGTGAGGGTATCGTTGGTGCGGCTGTTGCCGGCGGCGAGGTCCACCGTGCCGGCGTTATTGAGTGTTGCCAACTGACCGGCAGTAAAAGGGGCGATGACGCCTTGGGTCGCCGTCAGCGTGCTACCGCTTTCGATGTTGAGTGTTCCGGTGGCGGTGGTGCTGTCACCCAGTGTCAGCGTGTCATTGAGGTCCAGGCGCGAGCCTTGGGTGAGGTTGACCGTTTCCCAGTTGATGTAGCGGGAGCCGGTGCCGGAAGTTGTGCCTTCGAAGCTCAATACGTCCTGGCCTAACCCGCCATCCAGGCTGGGGGTGGTTGCGAGTGCGGTTTCATCGAGGCCGCTCAGCAGCGCCGTGTCGTTGCCTTCGCCCATCAAAATGGCCGAGCGAATGACGCCACCGCTCCACTGGAACCGATCATCGCCGAAACTGCTACGGACCTGGCCGACGATTTCGCCACCGCTCACGGTAATACTGTCGTTGCCGCCGCTGACACTCACGTTGCCGCCGATGCGTCCTGCCGAAAGGATAATGGTGTCCTGGCCAAAACCGGTCACCAGGTTGCCGAGAATCTGCCCGCCGGACATATCGAAAAAGTTGTCATCGAGTTTCATGTCGACCCGCCCGATGGTGCCGCCGGTCATTGTGGCGTTATCGCCGTCTTCGAACGCTCCGACAATGGTGCCACCGCTCATAAAGAACGTATCGAGGCCGTCGCCTTGGGCCAGGGACTGGATGGTGCCGCCATTCATGACGAAATCGTCAATACCGGAGCCTTGCTGTACGTCGCCCTGAATCACGCCATTGGCGTTGATCTGGATCTTATCGATTCCGGCGCCAAAGGTGACGTCACCCTGGATGACACCGTTGCCATTGGCCGGCATTGTCAGGCGGTTATCTCCCAAGAGGTCCGTCAGTCCGGGGCTGTTGCCGCTATCGCAAACATAGGCGTCATTGCCTATCGTCGGCGTCAGTGAGCAAGCCGCCATGGCAGACGGGACGGGTAACAGGAAGGGGGTCGATATCCATAGGGCGTTGAGCAGCCGATTGAATCCATGCTCGCGCAAGTTCATGTGCTATCCCTCTGCTTCGGCATCCGTGGTATGCCGGGTTCAGCATCGGTTGCACTACGGAAGGCACACAGGGCCTGGCAACGCTCGCTGTATGGAATGGCACGCTAACAACGAATAACGAACGTCGCTACTGTCAGAACTTACAGGTAGGGCGCCAACTTTTTCGGGGCAAGTCCCGGCTCATAGATGCACTTCCACCGAAAGCGGCAGGTGATCGCTCAGGTGGGTCCAGGGTTTACTCCCCAGGATTTTCGGGGCATGGCTGGTGGCGTTGCGCAGGTAGATGCGGTCCAGGCGCAGCAGGGGGAAGCGGGCCGGATAAGTCCGGGCAGGGCGGCCATGATGGTACTCGAAGGCTTCGTGCAGGTATTGGCGGCGGGCCAGGGCGGTATTGCCGCGCAACTGCCAGTCGTTGAAATCGCCGGCGATGATCACCGGGGCGTCGTCGGGCAGCGAGTCGAGCAATTGGCAGAGCAGTTTGAGCTGCAGTTGGCGATGACTTTCCAGCAGGCTCAGATGCACGCAGATTCCATGGACTTCGGCGTGCCCGGGGACGTCCAACACACAATGCAGCAACCCGCGTCGCTCCGGGCCAGTGATGGAAACGTCGAGGTTGCGGAATTGGCGGATCGGGTATTTGGACAGCAAGGCATTGCCGTGATGGCCGTCGGGGTACACCGCATTGCGGCCGTAGGCGAAGTCGCTCCACATACTGTCAGCGAGAAATTCGTATTGCGAGGTCTGCGGCCAGTTGTCATAGCGCGATGCGTGGCGGTCGTGTACGCCCAGCACTTCTTGCAGGAACACCAGGTCGGCACCGGTGCTGCGTACCGCTTCACGCAATTCGGGCAGGATGAAACGACGGTTGAGGGCGGTGAAACCCTTGTGGGTGTTGACCGTCAGGACCCGTAGCCGGTGGACCGCCGCCGGCGCGTCCGATGGCACTGATTCGACGGCCCGCCAGTCGGGATCGTGAGTCACGTTTGCTCCTGAATCAGACGTATCTGTTCATGCGACTGACGGGAGGCTTTGGCAGTTCCGGATTTTTCGTGTATCCAGTCAACTTCGTTGCAAGCTGACCCACCGCTTTCGCGAGCAAGCCTGCCCCCACAAGGGGATCTTGGGGGGAACACAGATTCCACGGGCACCCCGGGAAATGTGTCGGACGCAGGCTCCTGGGCGTTGAGGGTCAGTATCGAATCATCACCGACTTCAGTTCGGTGTAGTCGTCGATGAACGCGCTGCCAAACTCCCGGCCTATCCCTGAAGATTTGCTGCCACCGAAGGGCACCGCCGGATCGAGCAGGGTATGCATGTTTACCCACACAGTGCCGGCTTCGATGGCGGGAACCATGCGCAGGGCCTTGCCCAGGTCGTTGGTCCACAGGCTGGCGCTCAGGCCATAGGGCGAGTCGTTCATCAGCTCCAGCAGTTCCTCTTCGCTGTCGTAGGGGAAGAACGTCGCAATTGGGCCGAAGGTCTCTTCGTTGAGCAAGGTGTCGTCGCGATGGTTGGCGAGGATGATGGTCGGCTCGACGTAGCAGCCAGGGCCGTCGATCAGTTTGCCGCCGTGGACGATGGTGTTGTTTTGCGCCCGGGCCTTGTCGAATAAGGCGCCGAGTTTCTGTTGATGCTGGCGGTTGGTGACCGGGCCGAACTCGGTGCGCTCGTCCAGGGGCGAGCCGATGTTGAGCTTGCTCAGGCGCTGGGCCAGTTTGTCCATGATCGGTTCAAGTTGTGAGCGATGGACAAAGAAGCGCTCGGCCGCCGCACAGATTTGCCCCGAGTGCAGGAAGCCGGCTTCGATGATGCCGTTGACTGCCACGTCGGGATCCACATCCGCCAGGAATCCCGCTGCGTTCTTGCCGCCAAGCTCCAGGGTCGCGCGGGTCAACCCAGCACCCATGGCGCCGCGGCCGACGGCGATGCCGGTGGTCACGGAACCGGTGAACGACACCTTGTTGGTGCCCGGATGCTCGATCAAGCCTTGACCCACCTGGCCGCCACCGGTCACCACATTCAGGACGCCCGCCGGCAGGCCGGCCTCGATCGCCAGTTCGGCGATGCGCAGGATGGTCAGCGGGGTGAACTCACTGGGTTTGATGATGATGCTGCAGCCGGTCACCAGTGCCGAGGCGAGTTTCCAGATGGCGATCATGGTGGAAAAATTCCACGGCACGATGCCGACCACCACCCCGACCGGTTCACGCAGGGTGAATGCGGTGTAGCGTTCGCCAGCGAAGGAGGGCAGCGACGGGGTAATGGTCTGGCCGCCGATCTTGGTCGCCCAGCCGGCGTAGTAACGCAGGAAGTGGGCGGCCTGGTCGACTTCGAAGGCGCGGGAAATATGAATGATTTTCCCCGACTGGCAGGTTTCGAGCTGTGCCAGCTCTTCGCGATGCTGTTCCAACAGGTCAGCCAGCTTGAGCAGCACCTGGCCACGGACTGCCGGTGCCGCCTGGGACCACAGTTTGAAGCCGCGCCGGGAAGACGCCACGGCTGCATCGATATCGCCCCTGGATGCCACGCCGGCCTGGGCGATGACCTGGCCGGTGGCGGGATTGATGACGTCCAGCGTCTGGCCGCTCTGGCTTTCGAGGGAGTGGCCATCGATGAACAGGGCGTGGCGTCGACCGAGAAAGGCTTCGACTTGAGGCAGCAGGACAATATCGCTCATGAGGGTTTCCTGATCGCGAACAAGGGAAAGCCCGAGGTTAATCCCGGGTGGGCTGGGGCGCTTGACTGTGCCTGCCCCACGGTATGTCTGTGGCTGCCAATTGCCTTCGACTGGCAGCCTCGGGCAAAGGCCATTGCAGCCAGGTACAAGCCAGCACGCCGGGTTTGCGTTCAGATCAGGGTTTCGATTCGATGGGCAAAGGGGCGGGCGATGTTTCTCCAGACCAACAAACAGAAACGGGCATTGATCGAACAAGTGCAGCGAACCCTGGCCGGCGCAACGGATGACGCACCGATGCTGGAGGCGTATGCACCACTGCGGGGTTGTCTGGAGCAGCATGCCCGGCAGATGGTCAATGCTGCCGAGCAGCTTCGCCAGGCCGAAGAACGGCTGACTGAGCAAACCCTTCGGGGGCAGCAAAGTGAGCACGCGCTGGAAGCCGTTCGCCAACAACTGGAACAGGCCCGGGAGCGCGAACAGTTACTGCAAGCCCGCCTGGATGAGCACAGCCAGCAGTTACAGCAGCAGCGCCAGGAGGCGCAGATCTGGGAGCTGTTGCAATCGACACTGACCGAAGGCTGCTGGGACATCACGGTGGTCAACGGCGATCTTCAGCACCCGGCCAGCGGCATGCGCTTTTCCAGTCAGTTTCGCTCGTTGCTGGGCTACGGGGCAGATGAATTGCCTGACGGCTGGGATGCACAAGTCGGCATTACCCACCCGGATGACCTGCCGAAGATCATGGCGATCTTCGATCGGGAAATCCTCGGGTCCCAAGGCAGCGGCGAATACGTGTTCGAATACCGGATGCGCCACAAGACGCGGGATTACATCTGGTGCCGCGAACGTGGTCGTGCGGTCCGCGATGCCCAGGGATGCCTGGCTCGGGTTATCGGCGCGGTACGCGATATCAGCGATGAACGCTCGGCCCAGTCCACCCATCAGCGCATGCTGGAGCAGAACCAGGTGACCTACGCCCAGATTGCCACGGTGGTGGGAGTGATCAAGGGCATCGCCGACCAGACCAATCTGCTTGCATTGAATGCGGCGATCGAGGCCGCCAGGGCCGGTGAGGTCGGGCGCGGTTTCTCCGTGGTCGCCGACGAGGTGCGCAAGCTGGCGGAAAGCACCCGCCAGGCAACGCATCAGATCCAGACCATGTTGCACCAGCACAAACAATAAATCGGGAGAGAGCTGCCGTGGGGGCAGCTCCCGACACCGTTAGAATGGAACCGCCACCACCAATTGGCTGTAGACGTTGGTGCCATTGCCGCTCACCTGATTGCCGCCGTTGTCCGCATCCTTCTCAGGCTTGTACAAGCCCACCAGCGGCGTGACGATCAGGTGCTCGTTCAGCGCCCATTCCACATACAGGTCCATTTCACGCCCATCGAGGTTCAACGCCTCGCGGGTGTGCAGGGTCTTGTAGTCGAAGAACAACGCGCCAATGGTCACCGTTTCCGCCGGCTTGAGCTTGAGCCCGACGTGCTGGATCGCGGTATTGCTGTTGAATGGCCCGGAGTAGTTGCCGGCCACCTCGCCCTGGAACCACGTACCGTAGCCACGGTTCTGGCCGTTGAACATCGAGTCCCAGTTTTTTGAGTAGCGGCTGTAGCGATAGGTCAGGTCGGGCGTCCAGGGCAGGTCGGCGAAGGTATAGCCTGCTTCGGTGTACCAGGCTTTTTCCGGGCCGGCGTCCTTGTCTTGCCAGGCGTATTCGAAGGCGAAGTGGGCGTTTTCGATGCCGGCATTCCCGGCACCGCGCAGGCTGTAGATATTCATGCCCTCGCGCTGTTTCTGGAAGTCGCTGGCGTAGTGGTCGTCGACATCGATGCCATGGATGTAAGTCAGCCCCAGGGTGCCAGGCGCGGCGCTGTATTCCAGCGTGCCGGCGGCCATTTCGGTATTGGCCTGGGCGCGGTTGTCGGATTTGATCCACATCAGGCTGCCATGCACGCCTTCCTTGCCGCCAAGACGCAACACGGCGGTCTTGTCGAAGGCATGACGGGCCGCCAGGTAATAGGCACCACCGCGGTTGAGCTCGCCATCGGCGACACCTTTACCCAGGTTCAAGCCGTCGTCGTTGATGATGAAGCCATCGCCGAGGGTGATCACCTGGCGACCATAGGACACGTCGACGCCGTCCTTGCCCAGCATCGGGAACAAGTCCCCCGAACGCCAGCCGGCAAAGGCTTCATCGAATTTTGTGGTGCGTTCGGAACCATCGCTCAAGCCCCCGGCATCGCCATCACCCCAGGTGCCGGAGCTGACCAGGTTGGCCGTCCCGTAGACGCTGCCCAGGCCGTTGAGTGTCTGGTCGATACTCAAGCCATACTTGATAAAACCTTCGCGCCAACTCGAACCGCCGGTGGTGCCGTCATAGTTCTTGCGACTGTTGAACATCCCGTAGACCGCGAGGAAGTTGCCGGTAACGGTGGTGTCTTCGTCGGCATAAAGCTCATAGGCCTGGGCCGACGAATCGGCGACCAGCAAGGCGATGCCCAGGCCGATAGCATTACGCAGCAAAGCGTTATTACGTGTGTGCTCCATGGTGGTTTCCCCTGTGTGATAGGACAGCAGAGCGCGCATTAGGGGAGCTTGGGTGCAGGAAGTCTTTCATCTGCCTGCCAGGCAATTGATCCAGCCCGCCAGGGGGAGAATGCTGGCAGGCAGCAACAAAACCGGCGGCAGACATGGGCAAGACGCCCGGGGCGAGGCGGCGCAGAGTAATGCTGCACGCAACGCCGTTTCGATCAGGGACTGGCTGGGGAAGGCTGAGCGCCGGCTCCTGGACGGCTGTAGCATCCATACTAAAAATCCGCTTTCGAGGATCAGCACGATGTCTATCAACGACAGGCTCACCGAGCACTTGAACCGGGGTACGGTGGGGTTCCCCACCGCGTTGGCCAGTACCATTGGCCTGATCATGGCAAGCCCGGTGATCCTCACCGCGACCATGGGCTTTGGCATCGGCGGCAGTGCTTTTGCCGTGGCGATGCTGATCGCCTTGGTGATGATGATGGCCCAGGCAACCACGTTCGCCGAGGCTGCCTCGATCCTGCCTACCACCGGTTCGGTGTATGACTACATCAACTGCGGCATGGGGCGCTTCTTTGCGATCACCGGAACGCTGTCGGCCTATTTGATTGTCCACGTGTTCGCCGGTACCGCCGAGACCATCCTGGCTGGAGTCATGGCCCTGGTGAATTTCGAGCACCTCAACACCCTGGCCGAATCGGCGGGCGGTTCCTGGTTGTTGGGCGTTGGTTTCGTGGTGATCTTTGGTGTGCTCAATGCGTTCGGCGTAAGCGCCTTTGGCCGGGCTGAAATCATCCTCACGTTTGGCATGTGGACGACCCTGATGGTGTTCGGCGTTTTGGGGTTGATCGCGGCACCGGCGGTGGAGCTGCAGGGCTGGTTCGGTGAGTCCATAGTAGGCACCGATCTGGTTACCGTGCTGTCGTTGGTGGGCATGGCGATGTTCATGTTCGTCGGCTGTGAATTCGTCACGCCCCTGGCGCCGGACCTGCGCCGCTCGGCCAGGACCATGCCCCGGGCCATGATGCTGGGCTTGTTCAGCGTTGCCACCTGCATGTTCATCTACGGCGCAGCGATGAAGCGCCAGGTGGAAAACGTGCTGTTGGACGCCACCAGCGGCGTGCATTTGCTGGACACGCCCATGGCGATTCCGCGCTTCGCCGAGCAGGTCATGGGCAACATAGGCCCGATGTGGCTGGGGATCGGCTTTCTGTTCGCCGGGGCGGCGACTATCAATACGCTGATGGCCGGCGTGCCGCGGATTCTCTATGGCATGGCGGTGGACGGCGCGTTACCCAAGGTTTTCACCTACCTGCATCCACGATTGAAGACCCCGTTGCTGTGCATCCTGGTGGCGATGCTGATTCCTTGCCTGCACGCACTGTGGCTCGGCGGCAATACCGACAACATCATGCACCTGGTGCTGGCCGCCGTGTGCGCCTGGAGTTTTGCCTACCTGCTGGTGACCGTGTCGGTGGTGAGCCTGCGGATTCGCCGTCCGGACTTGCCACGAGCCTATCGCTCGCCGTTTTTCCCACTGCCGCAGATCCTGTCCAGCGTCGGCATTGTCATCGGCATGTGGTTCATCACTCCGCCGGGCATGAACCCGGCGGACATTTACATTCCCTTCGCAGTAATGCTTGGTGGCACCGCCGCGTATGCCTTGTTCTGGACCCTGGTGGTGCAGAAGGTCAACCCATTCATGCCGGCGTCGGTGGAAGACGTGCTGGCCAAGGAGTTTTCCCATGAGCCGGGGCAACCTGTCAGCGAATTTATCGAACCTGCGACAAAAGCTGTCTGAACTGTTCAGTGTCCAGCGTGCCCCGAGCGGTTATCGGCCCGGGGTGACCCTGGAGTTGCTGCGGCGCAACCTCGGGCTGGCGCGCTTCGAGGTGTCGGGCCCGGCGGCAGCGACCGTGGTTACCGACGATGGCAGCCTGCAACTGGAAGTCGTCGAGCGCACCGAGTCGCAACTGTTGATGCACCTGGTGATGACAGAGTTCGTACTGCGCGTGCCCGCGTCGAGAGAGGGCACGGCACGCTTGGAGTTGCACCACAGCGGAGCGGTTCGCCGTCGCGGCATCGCTTGTCGGCAGCGCGGCGGTGACGGTGAGCTGGCGGGCCGGTTGAGGACGGCGATAGAGCACGATTCGGTGCTGTATCAAGCCCTCATGCCGCTGGACTTCAAACGCCTGCGCATTGATCTGCAAGGGCGCCAGTGGTGTGTACGGTTGGAGCATATGGGCGGCAGTGAAGTGGTGAATCGCATGCCGGCCTTTCGTCGTTATATTCCTCTGAGCCGCGAGCAGCGCACAGCTTTGCTGGCGGCCTTGAGCGGTTTGCAGCGGGTGTTGGGAACCCTCTGATCGGTTGGCTCCGCTCTGGCATCAATCCTGCTACTGCACTGGTGAACAGGTACTTGTTGCGCGCATATAGATAACATGTTAACTATTGCCGGACAAAAACAATAAGCCACTGCGGAGAACGCCATGAGCATGCAACAGGTTGGGCAGGACGGGCTGGAGACCTGGAATCGGGATCTGCGCGCGACCTGCGGTCACTTCGATACGGAACTGGCCTTTAATCGCGCGCTGTTTATCGGCCAGGTGTCCAATTTCTCCCGCGGCGGTCTTGCCCTCGCCAACCTGCGCACCAACGCAGGTTCCATCAAGCGACACTCGCCCAATCCGGATCACGACGATGACCGCGATTGTTTCCTGGTCAGCCAGCGCAGTGGCTTCTCCCGGATCACCCAGAACGACCTGAGCATTCAACTGGCGCCCGGTGAGCTGCTGTTGATGGATTCGGTGGGCGCTCTTGAAATCAGTCCGTTCGGGTTGATCGAACACGTCGTGCTGTCCCTGTCTCGCCAGGATGTGTCCAGGCAACTGGGTGGGGAAACCAGAACCTTCGGCAAGGTATCCTCAAGCAAGGCCTGCGGGCGGATGCTGCATGTGTTGATGGATCAGTTGTGCAAGGACACCCCGGACGGCGAAGGCGCCGCAGGAGAGGGCGAGGCGTTGCAGAGTGCCTTCGTTTCGCTGTTGGGTTCGGCCCTGGAACGGGGCTCGGACGCGCGCGACGATGGTTCGGTATTGCAAGGCAACCAGTTGCGTAGCTACGTGCAGAAGATTATCGACGAGTCCCTGACCCAACCGGGCTTGAGCCCGGTGGGCCTGGCCAATCGGGTGAACATTTCGGTGCGGCACCTGTATCGTTTGTTCGAAGAGCAGGATGACAGCGTTTGCCGCTACATCCAGCGTGCCCGACTCAAGCGCAGCGCCGATGATTTGCGCAACCCGTTCCTGCGGGACGAGTCCATTACCTCGATCGCCTACAAGTGGGGTTTCACCGATTCGGCTCACTTCAGCCGCTCGTTCAAAAAGCAGTTCGAACTTTCACCCAAGGATTTTCGCTCCAGCCATCTGCAGCAGGCGTAGGCGGTGTGAGGATGGGCACCTTCATGCTCAGGGTGCCCGTAACCAAAAAAAGCCCCGCATCCTGACTGGAAGCGGGGCAAAGAATTGGTTGGTTGCGGCCAACCAAAGGAGCTCGGTTGAGCAGGGGATCAGTTGCTGGCGACAGTTTCCGGTTTCCAGCCACCGCCCAAGGCCTTGTAGATCGCGACGATGCCACGGTACAGGTCTACTTCGGCCTGGGCCTGGGTGTCTTCGGCAGCCAGGCGTTCACGCTGGGCGTCGAGCAATACCAGGAAATCCACGGTGCCTTCGCGGTAGCGAATCTCGGCCAGGTCAGCGGCGGCGCGGCTTGATTCACTCTGACGAATCAGCGAGATCAGCCGTTGCTGGCGCTTGCCGTAGTCACTGAAAGCGTTTTCCGATTCCTCCAGGGCCAGTAGCACTTGCTGTTCGTAGGTCGCCAGGGCGCCATCAGCCTCGGCGTCGGCCCCGCGCAAGCGAGCCCGCACGCTACCCAAGTCGAAAGCCGCCCAGGTAATGCTCGGACCCAGCGCCCAGGCGTTGGCCGCCGAGGAGCCGATCTGCGAACCGCGCCCGGCAGTAAAACCCAGGAACCCGCTGAGGCTGACCCGTGGGAAGAGGTCGGCCTTGGCCACGCCGATGCGTGCCGTGGCGGCAGCGAGCTGGCGTTCGGCACTGAGAATGTCCGGGCGACGTTGCAGCAGCTCACCCGGGTCGCCAATGGGCAAAGCCTTGGCAATGGCCGGCAACTGTTTGGGGCTCAGGTCCACGCTCAGTTTGTCCGGGCGCTCGCCCAGCAATGTGGCGATGCGATTGCGTTGACGCACCTGTTCGGCTTGCAGTTGCGGCACGCTGGCTTCTACCGAGGCCAAGCGTGCATCGGCGCGGACCACGTCAAGCTGATCGCCGACGCCGGCATCGCGCAGGCTTTCGGTGATCTTGCGCGAGTCCTGCTGGTTCTTCAGGTTCGCCAGGGCGATTTTTTCCCGCAGTTGGGCGCCGCGCAATTGACCGTAGGCGTCCACCAGTTCGGCGATCATCGTCACCTGCAACTGATAGAGGTCGGCTTCGACGGCCTGCTGATCGGCATCGGTGGCTTCCAGGTTACGCCGGATGCGCCCGAACAGGTCCAGCTCCCAGGCCATGTCCAGGCCCAGGTCGTAGCGCTCGCTGTTGACCCGGTCGGTGGTCTGTCCTGGAATCTGGCCTTTGCCCAGGTCGCTGCTGGCGCGGCTGGTGATGGTTGGCATGACGTCATTGCTGGCGTCATCGCGAATGGCTCGGGCCGCCCGCAGACGGGCGAAGGCCACGCGCAACTCGCGGTTGCCTTCCAGAGAGCGGGTCACCAGCGCGTTGAGCGTCGGGTCGTCGAATTGCTGCCACCAGATACCTTCGAAACGGGCCCGGTCGAAATTCTTCTGCCCGGCGGCACCGTCGGTGGCGGTGGTGATATTCGCCGCCTCAGTTTGCGGTGCCTTGTAGTCCGGGCCCACGGCGCAGGCACTCAGTGCCAACACCAGCAAGCTCGGCATGAACGCTTTCAAACTCATTGTTGCGCCTCCAGTTTCAAAGCCCGGGCCGCCTTGCGGGCCTCGCTGCGCTCGACGAAGTTGCGAATCAGTACATAGAACACTGGCGTGAGCAGCAGGCCGAAGAAGGTCACCCCGAGCATCCCGGAGAACACCGCCACACCCATGGCATGGCGCATTTCGGCACCGGCGCCGCTGGAGAACACCAGTGGCACCACACCCATGATGAAGGCGAAGGAGGTCATCAGGATCGGCCGCAGACGCAGACGGCACGCCTCCAGCACCGCAGCCAGTGGGTTCATGCCCTCGAGCTGTTTGTCCTTGGCGAATTCGACGATCAGAATCGCGTTCTTACAGGCAAGCCCCACCAGTACGATCAAGCCGATCTGGGTAAAGATGTTGTTGTCACCGCCGGACAGAATCACCCCGGTAATCGCCGACAACAGGGTCATCGGTACGATCAGGATCACTGCCAACGGCAGGCTCCAGCTTTCGTACTGAGCAGCAAGTACCAGGAACGCCAGCAGCACGCAGAGCGGGAACACGAACAGCGCGGTGTTACCCGAGAGGATCTGCTGGTACGTCAGGTCGGTCCACTCGTAGGTCATGCCGTTGGGCAGTTCGTCCTTGAGCAGTTTCTCGATGGCTTTTTCAGCCTGGCCGGAGCTGTAGCCTGGCGCGGCGGCACCGTTGATTTCAGCGGTGATGAAACCGTTGTAATGCATCACGCGGTCCGGCCCCGAGGTGTCGCTGACCTTGATGAAGGTCGCCAGCGGGATCATTTCACCGCGGTTGTTGCGCACCTTGAGCTGGCCGATCTGGTCCGATTCGAGGCGGAACTGTTGCTCGGCCTGGACGTTGACCTGATAGGTGCGGCCGAAGCGGTTGAAGTCGTTGGCATACAGCGAACCCAGATAGATTTGCAGGGTGTCGAAGATGTCGCTGACAGCCACGCCGTGGGTCTTGGCTTTTTCACGGTCGATGGCGGCATCGACCTGGGGCACGTTCACGGTGTAGCTGGTGAACAACCCGGCCAGTTCCGGCACGCTGCGGCTCTTGGTGATGATGTTCATGGTTTCTTTGTACAGTTCGTCGTAGCCCAGGTTGCCCCGGTCTTCGATTTGCAGGCGGAAACCACCGATGGTGCCCAGGCCCTGTACCGGCGGCGGTGGGAAGATCGCCATGTAGGCTTCCTGGATCTGCGAGTACTGGCCGTTCAAGGCTCCGGCGATAGCGCCGGCCGATTGGCTCGGGTCCTTGCGCTCGTCAAAGGGCTTGAGGGTCACGAACACGATGCCGGCGTTCGGGCTGTTGGTGAAGCCGTTGATCGACAGGCCTGGGAAGGCCACCGCGCTTTCGACGCCCGGTTGCTTGAGGGCCAGGTCGGACATGCGCTTGATCACATCTTCGGTGCGGTCCAGGCTCGCTGCGTCCGGCAGTTGCGCGAAGGCCACCAGGTATTGCTTGTCCTGGCCGGGCACGAAACCGGTCGGGGTGTTGGAGAAGCCGAAAAACGTCAACACCATCAGGCCCGCGTAGAGCACCAGGGCGATGCCGCTGCTGCGGATCACGCGGCCGACGGTGCCTACATAACCGTGGCTGGCGCGGTCGAAGAAGCGGTTGAACGGACGGAACAACCAGCCACCGAAGAGCTTGTCCAGGAACCGCGAGAAACGGTCCTTGGGCGCGTCATGGCTCTTGAGCAATACGGCAGCCAGGGCTGGCGACAGGGTCAGGGAGTTGAGCGCCGAGATCACCGTCGAGATGGCAATGGTCAAGGCGAACTGTTTGTAGAACTGCCCGGTCAAGCCACTGATGAACGCCGCCGGAATGAACACCGCGCACAGCACCAGTGCCGTGGCGATGATCGGACCGGTCACTTCACCCATGGCGCGCTTGGTCGCCTCTACGGGGGTAAGTCCGAGGCCGATGTTTCGCTCGACGTTCTCCACCACCACGATGGCGTCGTCCACCACGATACCGATGGCCAGCACCAGGCCGAACAGAGAGAGGGCGTTAAGGGAGAAGCCGAACAGGTGCATCACGGCGAACGTACCGATCAACGACACCGGCACGGCCACCAGCGGAATGATCGAGGCACGCCAGGTCTGCAGGAACAGGATCACCACCAACACCACGAGAATCAGTGCTTCGAACAGGGTGTGGACCACTGCCTCGATGGAGCCGCGCACGAAGATCGTCGGGTCATAGACAATGCTGTAGTCCATCCCTGCCGGGAAGCCTTTCTTCAACTCCTCCATCTTGGCGCGAACGTCATTGGAGATCTGGATGGCGTTGGAGCCAGGACGCTGGAAGATCGGGATCGCCACCGCCGGCTGGTTGTCCAGCAATGAGCGCAGGGCATATTGGCTGGAGCCCAACTCCACCCGGGCGATGTCCTTCAGGCGAGTGATCTCACCGTTGGCACCGGAACGAATGATGATGTTCTCGAACTCTTCTTCACTGACCAGGCGACCCTGGGTGTTGATCGAGAGCTGGAACGCCTGGGCATTCGGTGCTGGCGGCGCACCCAGGGCACCGGCGGCGACCTGACGGTTCTGCTCGCGGATCGCCGTGACCACGTCGGTGGCGGTCAGGTTGCGCGAAGCGGTCTTGTTCGGATCGAGCCAGACCCGCAGAGAGTAGTCGCCCATACCGAACAGCTGTACATCACCCACGCCGCCCAGGCGCGCCAGCTCATCCTTGATGTTGAGCAGGGCGTAGTTGGACAGGTAAAGCATGTCGTAGCGTTTGTCCGGCGAGGTCAAGTGCACGACCATGGTCAGGTCGGGCGAAGCCTTGTCCACCGTAATACCGATCCGTGTCACTTCTTCCGGCAGCTTGGGCTCGGTGCGAGTGACGCGGTTTTGCACCTGCACCTGGGCGTTGTCCAGGTCGGTACCCAGGGCGAAGGTGATGGTCAGGGTGATCTTGCCGTCGGCGGTGGACTGCGAGGACATGTACAGCATGTTCTCCACGCCAGTGATGGCTTGTTCCAGGGGCGCGGCCACGGTTTCGCCGATGACCTTGGGGTTGGCGCCCGGGAAGTTGGCGCGCACGACCACGGTCGGCGGCACGACTTCCGGGTACTCGCTGATCGGCAGCTGGAACAGCGAGATGGCGCCGGCGATCAGGATCAGCAGCGAAAGCACCGCTGCGAAGATCGGCCGCGAAATGAAGAACTGGGAAAATTTCATCTTGGATTCAGTCCCTTAACCGCGTGGGGTGGCAGCGGCCAGCTTGCCTGCCGATCCGGACGCGGCCTTGGACGGCGCGACTTGGGACAGGTTGCTGGCTTCGAGCGCTTTTCGTTGTTGTGCCAGGGCGGCGATGGTTTCTTCGCTGGCCATCGGCACGGTTTCAGGTGTGACTGGCGAACCGGGGCGAGCCCGTTGCAGCCCCTTGACGATGATGGTGTCGTCCTTGCTCAGGCCGCTGCGCACGATGCGCAGGCCTTCGATCTTCGGCCCCAGCTCGACGGCGCGGTAGGCCGGCTTGTTGTCAGCGTCCATCACCAGCACGAATTTCTTGCCCAGGTCGGTGCCCACGGCTTCGTCGTTGATCAGCACGGCGGAATAGGTGCCGCTGCCCACCAACTTCAGTCGGGCATACAGGCCTGGGGTGTAGGCGCCGTCTTTGTTATCGAATACAGCGCGACCACGGATGGTGCCGGTCTGCGGGTTGACCTGGTTGTCGACGAAGTTCATCTGGCCCTGGTGCGGGTTGCCGTCTTCGTTGGACAGGCCCATGTACACCGGCGTGGCCTGGCCGCGTTGGCCCTGGCGGGCGAGTTGGGTGTACTTGAGGAAGACGCGTTCGTCGGCGTCGAAGTAGGCGTAGACCTTGTCGGTGGAGACTACGCTGGTCAGCGGCGTGACATCGGCGGTCACCAGGTTACCAGCGGTGATGTCCGCCCGGCTGACGCGACCACTGATGGGCGAGGTGACGCGGGTGAAGCTCAGGTTCAGCTTGGCCAGGTCCAGTTGCGCCTGGATGGCCGCCGCGGCGGCTCGGGCTTCCTGGGCTGCACTGGTGCGCGAGTCGGCCAGCTCGGCGGAGATGGCATTGCTCAAGCGCAGGCGTTCGCCACGCTGGGCTTCATTCTCGCTACGGGTAGCCGTAGCGCGGGCCTGGGCCAGCTGGGCTTCGAGGCGACGGACCTCAGCCTGGAACGGGCGTGGGTCGATCTGGAACAGCAGGTCGCCTTTTTTGACCAGCGCGCCTTCGGTGAAGGCTACTTCGTCGATCTGTCCGGAAACGCGCGGGCGAATCTCGACCGTTTCCGGAGCTTCGAGGCGTCCGGTGAATTCATCCCATTCGTTGACCGGTTGTTCCAACACCTTGGCCACACTGACTTTGGCCGGCGGCATCGAGGCTGCCGTGTCGGGAGTCTTGCCGCAGGCGCTCATCACCAGCACCGCCAGCAGTGCGAGGGGAAAACGCAGTTTTGAAAGTGAATGTTCCATGGATAGCATCCGCCAATGTATTGAGAATGGGCGGATGATGCGTGGGCGCGGGCAGAGGAACGAATCGAATGAAACAAAGGTAACTATCATTCGGAATGATATAAGCCATCGACAAGCCCTCTAGTACGGGGCTTTTGTTAGGGTGCTATCAATATAGTTGATGGTCAGTGGGCATCCCAGGAAAAGCTATTCCGGCAAGTAGACATCATGGATGCGCTTGATTGAACCATCTTTGCGAAGCGCGTCAACGGCATCGCGCAAGTCCTCCACCATTTTGGGCGAGCATTGCTTGGAGCAGGCCAGGTAGAGATCGGCATGGCTACCGACCTGGCTCATGAGCAGCTTGCGCTTGGACACCTTCGGCCAGATGTACCGACTCTCTGGGACGCCGTTGAACCAAGCGTCGATGCGTCCCATCAATAACATTTGCGCGGGGTTGTCGCCAATGGCCAGCGGATAGATCTGCTCATCGCTGAACCCTTCGCTGCGCAGAATCTGTTCCTGCGCACTGCCCAGGCCGACGCCAATCTTGCGGTAGGTTTCTTTTGCTTGCGCGAAACTGTTCACTTTGCGCTCGAGGCTGAAAAAGGCTCGCTCCATGGGCATGATTGAGGCGATCCAGGTGAAGCGGTCTTCACGTTCCGGTATGCGTGAAAGGGGCGTGATCAAGTGGTCATGCTCCTCGCTCACGTGTTTCTGCGACCTGGCCCAAGGCAGCACATGGATTTTCATGGCATATCCGGCTTTGGTCATGGCCGCCACGGCGACATCGCCCACGACTCCGTAGCCTCGGGGGTCGTTGACAAAGGTCAGCGGGGGAGCATCCAGGATGTGCAGTTCAATCGTCAGGGGTTCGCCGCACGCGTTATGGACAACCAGCAGCGGTAACAACAGACAAAGCCCGCGGAGCGCCTTGGTGGGTACATGCAAAACGCGTGTGATCGGGCTCATGATCGATACTTCAGGCATTTAAAAGGGGGCGCCATTCTACGTGTGCTCGGCGCCGGGAAACATCCGTCCTACAGGCCAATGTGTTCGAACCACCAACAGGCTCGCCACAGTACTTTTATCGAAACACGTCAATGTTGTTGCCTCGGCCTTTATTGCGTGTTTCTGAAGGTATAGATCATCCCATCGACAAAAACCTTGAGCCTTGAAATTTGATGTCGTTTGGAAAGAAGTACGGCTCATGTGTTGATGGATTCAAGGCTAATGGTCGGTGCGTTCCAAGCGCCTCGATTTGACCGAGGGCACCCTCAATTGACTGGTTAATAGTTGTGCGCTACAACTAAAAAACGTTTCATTTGAGGTGTCTCTCATGGCTCATCCCCAGCAAGACCTGATTGAAAAAATCCGTTCTGCTTCGCGACTCATGGTCCGAGAGTTGGGGTTCATGCACGCCACGCTGGCTGCGACGGGGTATCCGCCGTCATCTGTGCATACGATCGTTGAGCTCGGGAATCGTCAGGCATTGACGGCGGTTGAGCTGGTTGAACTGCTTGGCCTGGAAAAATCCAGCGTAAGCCGGATGGTTCGCAAGCTGGTCGAGGCCGGTGAAATTGAAGAAGTTACCCATGAGGAGGATGCGCGCTTCAAGAAGCTGCGGCTCTCGGCACAGGGCAAGAAGACCCTGCGAGCCATTGATTCGTTTGCCACGAAACAGGTAGGCGAGGCCCTGGGCCACTTAACCCCTGAACAATGGCAAGTAGTGAGTGAAGGCATTGGCAACTATGGCGCCGCCCTACAGGCTCAGCGGCTCGGGACACAACCAGCGCCTGTGACCCAATTGGATATTGCCCGCGGTTACCGTCCTGGCATCATCGGCCGCATCGTGCAAATGCATGCACACTACTATGCAAGATACTTCAGCTTCGGCCAGCCATTCGAGAGCCTGGTTGCTGCGGATATGTCTGACCTGATGGGGCGTTTGCATAACCCCCGCAATGAAGTCTGGGTCGCGTTGGATGACCAGCGAATAGTCGGATCGATTGCTATCGATGGCGAAGCCCAGGGCGGCGAAGCGGTGCTGCGCTTCTTCATTCTGGATGACTCGGCAAGAGGCAAGGGCGCAGGTAAACGCTTGCTGGCTGAAGCCGTGAAGTTCTGTGACGAATGGGGCTTTTGTGCCACGCGGCTCTGGACGTTTCAGGGGCTTGATGCGGCCCGTAACTTGTATGAAGACTTTGGTTTCAAGTTGGAACAGGAGCAAGAGGGGCAACAATGGGGCGCACGGGTTATGGAGCAGTGTTTTGTCCGCTCCGGACTGACCAGCACGAAAACGTGAGCCGACATCCGGCGCATCCAGGGAAGCCTGTAGAAAGTTCGGTTCTTTCATCCCTCGTTGTCCCCCGAAACATTCCTTTCTACGGTCGATTTGTGACGCTATTCCAACAAGGTCACAAGTTGTCAACCGTGTCCAGGGTGCGTAAGCTGCTCCCATGAACCAACCATCGATACATACGCCCAGCACCCGTGGCCCAGCCGACCACGACATCCGAGACCAGATTGTCGCGGCGGCCAACGAGCATTTCAGTCAATACGGCTACGGCAAGACCACGGTATCCGACCTGGCCAAGGCCATCGGGTTTTCCAAGGCGTACATCTATAAGTTCTTCGACTCCAAGCAAGCGATCGGCGAGGCTATTTGTAGCCGCTGCCTGGCGGAGATCGTTGCGGCTGTGGAGCTGGCCATCAGCGAAGAAGGCCTCTCGCCGACGGAGCGTTTCCGACGCCTGGTCAAAACCTTGGTGACTACCGGTGTGAACCTGTTCTTCAATGATCGCAAGCTCTATGACATTGCCGCGTTCTCTGCGTCGGAGCGCTGGCCCAGCTCGCAAGCCTATAACGCACGAATCAAGAGCTTCGTGTTGCAAATCGTGCGAGAAGGACGGGAACTCGGTGAGTTCGAACGCAAGACGCCATTGGACGAGACAGTAGACGCGATCCACCTGGCGCTACGGCCTTTCGTCAATCCTTTGCTGTTGCAGTACAGCCTCGACGTCATCGAAGAGGCCCCCACGCTCACTTCCAATCTCATTTTGCGTAGCCTCATGCCGTGATCATCGGCTGACAGTTTGCAAGCGATACATTCCTCATGGTTTCAACGCTCGGCCATGGTGGGCTGATATAGGGTATTCATTTATCTTGTTCGTGACCATTGACACAAATGGTCACATGAATAAGTATGGCGCATCTGCCCTTGGCCCAAGGAGCGCTGACATGACGAGCTTCGCCCAGTTGCTACAGCAATTCGATCCGGATGCGCCGTTTGTGTCGCCGCCCAACTGGCAGCAGGGCCGTACGATCTTTGGCGGGCTGTCCGCAGCGTTATCGCTGCAAGCGGTTTTGCTTGAGCGTCCGACGGGCTTTCCACCGTTCAAGTCCGCTCAGGTGTCGTTCATCGGTCCGGTCACGCAGGCCCAGACATTTGACGTCAGCGTCTTGCGCCAAGGCCGATCAGTCACCTCGGTATCGGTCGATTGCCTGTCGGGTGATGACCTGGCGTTGCGCACGACTCTGCTGTTCGCTCAGCCGCGAGCGAGCTGTATTACCCATGATGCTTGGGGGCGTCCGTTGGTAGAAGGACCCTCCCGGTACGCTAAGTTGGAGCTGGACAGCCAGATCGCACCGGCCTGTGCCTACAACTTCGAGATGCGTCCCGCGGGCGGTTCGCTCCCGGTATCCGGCGCTGATAATCCGGAATTACTGATGTGGGTACGCCATCTGGATGCGCGGGGTGTAGACCCGGCAGTCGCCCTGATTGCCCTGGCTGACAGTTTGCCGCCAGCTGCCATGGCTTGCTTCACCGAGCCCGCTGCCATCAGTTCCGCGTCCTGGACGATTGACCTGCCGCAGCCCGCTGCCGGTGGGGAGTGGTTCTTGATCAACTCCTTTAGCCAGCAGGCCTTGGAAGGTTACTCGCTGCAGGATATGGAGATCTGGGATGAAAGCGGTCGGCGAGTGCTTTGGGCTCGTCAGACCGTGGCGATTTTTACGTAACACAACCAACCGCTCCATTACTTCAGCTACTGCTTCTTAGAGTTCTAATAATGAAAAAAATATTGCTCAAGACCCCGCTGGGTCTCTCCGTTGTGCTCGCCACTTCTCATGTGTTTGCCAGCGGCTTCGCGCTCAATGAACAAAGCGTCAGTGGGATGGGTTCAGGCTTTGCCGGGCGCTCTTCCTCTGCTGAAGATGCGAGCACGGTCTTTGGTAATCCGGCGGGGATGTCTCGCTTGAAGAAAGAACAGGTCAGCCTGGGGGCGGCGACGCTGTTCACGAAGTCCGAAATAAGCCAGACCCGCAGTACCTTCGGCGGTCAGGATGGCGATGACATGGTGCCAACGACCACAGTGCCGATGGGTTACTACGTCAAACCCGTTGATGAGCACTGGGCGTTCGGCGTTGGTTTTTATGTGCCGTTCGGCTTGATTACCGATTACGGCAGTGATTTCGCCGGGCGTTATTACGCCAACAAAAGCGAGGTCAAGACACTCACGTTCCAGCCGACTGTCAGTTACGCCTTCAACGATACGGTGTCGATCGGGTTCGGTCCCACGATCAATCGTATCAGTGGTGAGATATCTGGGGTGGCGCTCAATCCATTCAGCCCTGGTCGCAATGATGGAAGGCTCAAGAGCACCGGCGACGACACGGCCCTGGGTTTCAACGCGGGGATTCTGGTGCAGGCGACAGACCGAACCCGCTTGGGGCTGACCTACCATTCCAAGGTCAGCTATCACCTGGATGCCAAGACCAAGGTCAGCGACGGCATTTTCAGCCTGGTAGGGGTCAGCGGGCGCAGCTATGACGCCTCGCTGGATGTGGATACTCCGGAATCGGTGGATTTTTCAATGACTCACCAGCTCAACACCGACTGGACGCTGTACTTGGGCAGCACCTGGACACGCTGGAGCCGCTTCAAGGACCTGACCATCGAAAACTCGGGGCTGCCGCCTTTGTTGAACGCCCAGTTGGGTACCATCAGCGAAGAGCAGAACTGGCATGACACCTGGGCCCACGCTATCGGTACGGCGTATCGGTTGAACAATCAATGGGTGCTTCGCTCGGGCCTGTCAGTCGATCAATCGCCTGCCAACAACACCAATCGTGGACCGCGTATCCCTACCGGCGACCGGACGGTGATCAGTTTCGGCGCGGGCTGGACACCGGTGGACAATGTCACGGTAGATGTCGCCTATTCCTATCTGTGGGAAGAGAGTGTGCGGGTCAACGATGCCTCGGCCACCCGGGGGGCCTACAGCTCCAAGTACAAGAACAGTGCGAGTGGTTTCGGGACTTCGGTCAGCTATCGCTTTTGAGTGAGTGCTGCTCTAAAGGCCGGAGCGCATGCTGCCCCGGCCTTTGGTTAGCGTGTGCAAGGCCGCTTCATTGCCTGCTCAGGCACCCATGATGCGCGCCATAAGACTCTGGTGAAACCGGCGAGGCGTGGCCCAGGTCAGGACGGTCATAGCCTTGTTGCCAAAGCCTGGTACGACACTTATGCGTCCGGCTTGCAGGGCACGGATTCCTGCCGCTACAACGGGTTGGGGCTGCATCATGACCATTTTCAAGGCTGGCGTAATCGTCTGCCTGGCGCTTTGCGCAAACCCAGTATCCGACATCCCCGGACAAAGCGCTGTCACGATGACGCCGTCGCTTTTGAGTTCACGATGCAACGCATCAGAGAAGCGCAGCACGTAAGCTTTGGCGGCAGAGTAAACGGCAAAATTCTTCACTCCTTGAAAAGACAGCAGGCTGGCGACCATCAGGATATGTCCACGCTTGCGGGCTCGCATGTCTGCCGCGAAGACGTGAGTCAGGGCCGTCAGACTGGCGATATCCAGATCAATCATGGCCAGGGAACGATCCAGGGGCTGATCCAGGAAAGGCCCCTGCAAGCCATGCCCCGCATTGTTAATGAGCACATCGATCACGACATTGCGCTCGCGCAGCCGCTGGTGCAGTTCGATGACCGCCGGGATCGAAGAAAGGTCTACTTGCTCGACTATGACTTCAACGCCGAAACGTTCGCGCAATTGCGCCGATAGCGTTTCGAGTTTATCCAGCCTGCGTGCTACCAGAACGAGAGATTTCCCTTGTGCTGCGTATTGCCGGGCAAACTCCTCGCCAAATCCGCTTGAAGCGCCTGTGATGAGCACCCAGGAGTTATCGTTCGGTTTCATGTCGTTGATCTCGGGTTGTTGCATTGAAAGAAAGGGTATCAGTCATCTAGCTGCCACTGGCTGGGCGTCAGGCGGTTGCCAGCCACCTCCGAGCGACCGAAATGCCGCAACCGCCGCGCGGGCCGACTCCGTTCGTGCTTGGGCCCGGGCATCGGATACCTGCAGCAGCGTCTGGTCGGCATTCAGGACATCGATCAGGCTGGCCGCGCCTTTCTGATAGGCAATGAACGACGATTGCCGAGCCTGGGTCAGCGACGTTTCGCCCTGGGTGAGGGTGGTCGCCTGGGTCTCTCGATTCACCAGCGCGGAGAATGCGTTCTCGACGTCTTCGGTGGCGCGCAGCACGGACTGGCGGTAAGCGGCGAGGGCTTCGGCTTCCTGCCCCTTGGCTTGATCGATCTGGGCGTTGATGCGGCCAAAGTCGAAGAGTCTCCAGCGCAGGCCCAGTGCCCCCGATGCCTGGCTGGCGTCGCCAGTGAACAGGTTGCCAGCGGATATGGCCGTGGCACTGCCGAGCAATGCGCTGAGGGAGAATTTTGGGTAGTACTCGGCGATCGCTTCGCCGATGCGGGCGTTGGAGGCCGCGAGGCGGCGCTCAGCGACGATGAGATCCGGCCTGCGACGCAGCAGATCGGCCGGTGTGCCCATGGCAGTTATCTGTGGTGCCGCAGGGATGCTTCCCATCGTTGCCAGTTGCTGGCGATGGGTGCCCGGCGGCGTGCCGAGCATGACATCCAGTGCGTTCATGGCGGCATCCAGACCAGTTTGCAGCACCGGTACTGTCGCTTGGACTTGAGACAGAGCCCCCTGGGTCTGGTGGACCTGATAGTTGGCGGCGAGGCCCTTGCTATAGAGCAGTTGGACTTTCTCCAGCAGGTCTTGCTGGGTTTTGACTTGTCGGTTGGTAATGTCCAGTCGAGCCTGCAGCCCGCGCAAGGTGATGTAGATATCGGCGGTCTGCGCGGCGACGGCCAGGCGTGTGGCGGCGGCGCCCGCTTCAGAGGCTTGGTATTCGGCCAGTGCTGCCTCGCGTCCGCGTCGCAGGCCGCCAAAAACGTCTATCTCCCAGCCGGCGTTGAGGTCGAGTTCATAGGCGCTTCCATACCGATCATAGCCCGGCGTCGAGTTCAGCACTTGGCCGAGTGGCGTTTCCACAGACTGTTGGGCGCGCGCGGCTTGACCGGTGATGTTTCCCGAAGGCAGCAACGCGGCATTGGCCGCCCCCAGGCCTGCCCGTGCTTGCGCGACGCGCGCTGCCGCCTGAGCCAGGTCCAGGTTCTGTTCAAGTGCCTTGGCGACGAACTCGGTCAACACCGGATCACCAAAACCCTCCCACCAAGCGACAAGGCTGGCACGCGTAGCGCCGGACCTCTGTTCGACAGAAGGCTGCCCCAGGAAACGCGGCGAAAGCGCAGCGTCCGGACGCTGGTAGTCCGGACCGACCGCGCAGCCTGCCATCAAGCTGACACTTACCAAAAGAGCAAGGGGGCGGAGATGCATTGGGATTCCTGGGAGGGTGAATGATTTGTGACCATATTATATTATGGTCACAATCTGTCAATTGATGCTCCTGCCGGCTGATCTAGAGTCAGTCTTGAATACTGGAGAGGTTGCCCAGAGGCTAGGAATCGAACGATATGTGACCATTGACAGTATTGGTCACGAGACTGAGAATGTGGCTCCTGTCCTATTTGCTCAAGTAAAGGGAACCTATGCTCCGGCTCCGACCTGTCACCTTCGCCGCTTGCTTGTTGCCTCTCGTCCTGACGGCGTGTGGTGACGCCACCACCGCTAAAGATCCGCGCACGCTCGCCCCCCTGGTGAGAGTTTCTGAAGTTCAGGGTTCGTCCGATCTATCGCGCTCTTTCACTGGCGTCGTGGCCGCTCGCGTCCAGAGTGACCTGGGTTTCCGAGTGTCGGGCAAGGTGCTTGAACGTCTGGTCGATACCGGCCAGAGCGTCAAGCGGGGGCAGCCGCTCATGCGTCTGGACCCCACCGACTTAGGGTTGCAAGCACGAGCGCAGCAAGAAACTGTCGCTGCCGCCAAAACCCGAGCCAAACAGACTGCGGATGATGAGGCTCGCTATCGCGATCTGGTTGCCGCCGGTGCCATTTCCGCCTCGGGCTACGACCAGATCAAAGCCGCAGCCGATACCGCGAAGGCGCAACTGAGCGCCGCGCAAGCCCAGGCTGACGTGGCTCGCAATGCCTCGAGCTATGCCGTACTGCTCGCGGACGCCGACGGTGTGGTGATGGAGACGCTCGCCGAGCCCGGGCAAGTCGTCAGCCCCGGTCAAACCGTGGTTCGACTGGCGCGGGCCGGGCAGCGCGAAGCCATCGTGCAGTTGCCAGAGACGCTGCGCCCAGCCGTAGGGGCCACGGCGCAAGCGACGCTTTATGGCAGCACCTCGGGTGCGGTTACCGCGAAGCTGAGGCTGCTTTCGGATTCGGCTGACCGTGTGACGCGCACCTTCGAGGCGCGATATGTGCTTGAGGGCGCGTTGGCCAATGCGCCCCTGGGCTCGACCGTCACCCTTCGGATCGCCGACGGCGCCGTGCAAGGGCCAGTCCTGCAAGTTCCGATTGCTGCCATCTTTGACCCGAGCAAGGGTGCTGGGGTGTGGGTCATCACCGGCGAGCCGGCGAAAGTCAGCTGGCGACCTGTTCAGGTCCTGGGCTTGAGCGACGACGCGGCCCGAGTCGCAGGTGCTCTCAAGGTTGGCGAGCGCATCGTCGGGCTGGGCGCGCATCTGCTGCGCGATGGCGAGGAAGTGCGGTTGATCCAACAAGGTGATGTGAAGGTTGCCGGAGGCCGTCCATGAGCCTCAATTTATCGGCGCTCGCCGTTCGCGAGCGTTCTATCACGGTGTTTCTGATCTTCCTGATCGCCGTCGCGGGCACGCTGGCGTTCTTCCAACTGGGACGCGCGGAGGACCCGCCGTTTACAGTCAAACAGTTGACCGTCATCACTGCATGGCCGGGCGCGACGGCGCAGGAGATGCAGGACCAGGTCGCCGAGCCGCTTGAAAAGCGCCTGCAAGAACTGAAATGGTACGACCGCACGGAAACCTACACCCGTCCCGGCCTGGCCTTCACCATGGTATCGCTGGTCGATCGCACGCCCCCCTCTCAAGTGCAGGAGGAGTTCTATCAGGCGCGCAAAAAGCTCCAGGACGAAGCACTCAAGTTGCCGGCGGGCGTCATTGGGCCGATGGTCAACGATGAGTTTGCCGATGTGACATTCGCGCTGTTCGCCCTGAAGGCCAAAGGCGAGCCGCAGCGCCTGCTGGTGCGCGATGCTGAGTCGTTGCGCCAGCGCCTGTTGCACGTGGCGGGGGTGAAGAAGGTCAATATTATCGGTGAGCAGGCCGAGCGCATTTTTGTATCGTTTTCCCATGATCGACTGGCCACCTTGGGCGTCTCGCCCCAGGACATCTTTACCGCGCTGAACAACCAGAACCTGCTCACGCCCGCCGGTTCGATCGAAACCAGTGGGCCGCAGGTCGTCCTGCGGGTAGACGGCGCCTTCGATAAATTGGCGAAAGTTCGCGATACACCGCTTGCGATCCAGGGGCGGACGCTGAAGCTGTCGGACGTGGCGACGGTCGAGCGAGGCTATGAAGATCCCGCTACTTTCCTGGTGCGTAATAACGGTGAAGAGGCGCTGTTGCTGGGGATTATCATGCGCGAGGGCTGGAACGGTCTGGACCTGGGTAAGGCGCTGGACGCGGAGACCACCAAGATCAATGAAGGCATGCCACTGGGCATGACGCTGACCAAGGTCACCGATCAATCGGTGAATATCGACTCGGCCGTCGGTGAGTTCATGGTCAAGTTCTTTGTCGCATTGCTGGTGGTGATGCTTGTCTGCTTCCTCAGCATGGGCTGGCGGGTCGGTGTGGTGGTCGCGGCAGCGGTGCCGTTGACCTTGGCCGTAGTGTTTGTGGTGATGGCGGCCACCGGCAAGAACTTCGACCGTATCACCCTTGGGTCGCTTATCCTGGCGCTCGGGCTGTTGGTGGACGACGCCATCATCGCCATCGAGATGATGGTGGTGAAAATGGAGGAGGGCTACGACCGGATCAAAGCCTCCGCGTATGCCTGGAGTCATACCGCCGCGCCGATGTTGTCCGGTACGTTGGTAACGGCTATCGGCTTCATGCCCAACGGTTTCGCGCAATCGACCGCCGGCGAATACACCAGCAACATGTTCTGGATCGTCGGCATCGCCCTGATCGCATCCTGGGTCGTCGCGGTGGCCTTTACTCCTTACCTGGGGGTGAAGCTGTTGCCGGACATCAAGCAGGTCGAGGGCGGTCACGCGGCCATCTACAACACCCGTCATTACAATCGCTTTCGCCAGGTTCTCACGCGAGTCATTGCCCATAAATGGTGGGTGGCCGGCACGGTGATTGCGACGTTCGTCGTGGCAATTCTTGGCATGAGTCTGGTAAAGAAGCAGTTTTTCCCCACCTCGGACCGCCCAGAGGTGCTGATCGAAGTGCAAATGCCGTATGGCACCTCAATCGAGCAAACCAGCGCCACCACCGCCAAAGTCGAGGCCTGGCTGCAAAAGCAGGATGAGGCAAAAATCGTCACCGCCTACATCGGCCAAGGCGCGCCACGTTTCTACCTGGCGATGGCGCCGGAGCTTCCTGATCCATCGTTCGCCAAGATTGTGGTGCTGACGGGCAGCCAGGAGGCCCGTGAAACGCTCAAGTTCCGCCTGCGCGAAGCGGTCGCCGAGGGGCTCGCTCCCGAGGCGCGGGTGCGGGTGACTCAGTTGGTGTTCGGTCCTTATTCGCCATTCCCGGTTGCCTATCGGGTGATGGGGCCTGATCCGTGGAAATTGCGCGAGATTGCCGATCAGGTACGAGACGTCATGCACGCGAGCCCGTTGATGCGCACCGTCAATACCGACTGGGGCCCGCTGACGCCAACGTTGCACTTCACTCTGGATCAAGACCGCTTGCAGGCGGTGGGCCTGACCTCGAATGCGGTCGCCCAGCAGCTGCAGTTCCTGCTCTCGGGGGTACCGATCACCGCGGTTCGCGAGGACATTCGCTCGGTGCAGGTAGTCGGTCGCGCGGCCGGTGATATCCGCCTCGATCCGGCCAGGATAGAAGGCTTTACGTTGGTGGGCGCAGCGGGGCAGCGTATCCCGCTGTCCCAGATCGGCGAGGTCGATGTGCGCATGGAGGATCCGATCCTGCGGCGGCGCGATCGCACGCCGACCATCACCGTGCGCGGCGACATCGCCGAAGGCTTGCAGCCACCGGATGTCTCCAGCGTGATCATCAAACAACTGCAGCCGCTGATCGACAGCCTTCCTGACGGCTACCGGATCGAGCAGGCGGGAGCCATCGAGGAATCGGGCAAGGCGGGCAGGGCGATCGTGCCGCTGGTCCCGATCATGGTTGCCCTGACGCTGCTGATCATCATTGTTCAGGTACGCTCGATCTCGGCCATGATCATGGTGTTCTTCACCGCACCGCTGGGGTTGATTGGCGTGGTACCGACCCTGTTGATCTTCCAGCAGCCATTCGGGATCAACGCCTTGGTCGGCCTGATCGCACTCTCGGGCATCCTGATGCGCAACACGCTGATCCTGATCGGGCAGATCCATCACAACGCGCAAGAAGGCCTGGACCCGTTCAATGCGGTAATCGAGGCCACCGTACAACGGGCCCGCCCAGTGTTGCTGACGGCACTGGCAGCCATCCTGGCGTTCATTCCGCTGACGCACTCGGTTTTCTGGGGAACGCTGGCCTACACACTGATCGGCGGCACGTTCGTCGGCACCATCATGACGCTGGTGTTCCTGCCGGCGATGTATTCCATCTGGTTCAAGATCCGCCCTGGCCATAGCGTCCTGACTGAAACCGTAAGACTGGCGTAACGAGCGAGCGCTGCTTGCTTGTAGTGGTCGTCGACTGAGAAACGAAGAGGTTTTTATGATTACTCCTGAAGGTCAAAAGCGAATCGTCGTCACCGGCGTCGGCATTGTCGGGCCGTTGGGCTGTGGCGTAGAAGAGGTCTGGCAGAGGTTGCTCGCCGGGCGCTCTGGCATTCGTCACCTGCCCGACGATATCACTGAGGGGACAGGGGTCGAAGTAGGCGGCCGGGTGCCGTCCCTGGACGTGGATGCCGTGGCGGGTTACGACCCGGAGCGCATTATCTCGCCCAAGGATCGCAAGAAAATGGACCGCTTCATCGAGTTCGCCTTGGTGGCCGCCGATGAAGCCTTGGCCCAGGCAGGCTGGCAGCCGACCGAAGCCTGGGACCAGGAACGCACCGCGACGATCATTTCATCGGGCGTGGGCGGCTTTGGCACGATTGCCGACGCCGTGCGCACCACCGATGCGCGCGGCCCGCGGCGCTTGTCACCGTTCACCGCGCCGGCCTTTCTCGCCAACATGGCGGCTGGACAGGTTTCCATCAAGCACGGTTTCAAGGGGCCTCTGGGTGCGCCCGTGACGGCTTGTGCTGCCGGGGTGCAGGCCATCGGCGATGCCGCCAGGCTCATCCGCAGTGGCGAGGCGGATATCGCCTTGTGCGGCGGCACCGAAGCGGCGATAGACCGGGTGACCCTGGGCTGTTTTGCGGCCGCCCGCGCACTCTCCACCGGGTTTGCCGAGCATCCGCAGCAAGCGTCGCGGCCCTTTGACCGTGATCGCGATGGTTTCGTCATGTCCGAAGGTGCCGGTCTGCTGGTGATCGAATCGCTGGAACATGCCCTGGCGCGGGGCGCCAAGCCCCTGGCAGAACTGGTCGGCTATGGCACCAGTGCCGATGCCTACCACCTGACGGCAGGCCTGGCAGATGGCAGCGGCGCACGACGGGCGATGGAGCAGGCACTGCGCCAGGCCGCCGTCAGCCCTGACGATGTGCAACATATCAACGCCCACGCCACCTCCACCCAGGTCGGCGACAGCGGGGAACTGGCCGCGATTCGCTCGGTGTTCGGAGCCGATTCCGGGGTGGCGATCACCTCCACCAAATCCGCCACTGGGCATCTGCTGGGGGCGGCGGGGGGTATCGAGGCGATCTTCACGGTGTTGGCGCTTCGTGATCAGGTGGTGCCACCAACCCTGAACCTGCTTCACCCCGACGAGGCCGCCGAGGGGCTCGATCTGGTTGCCCTCAATGCCCGGAAGATGCCGATCACCCACGCGCTTTCGAATGGATTCGGGTTTGGCGGAGTCAATGCCAGCGTACTGTTTCGGCGCTGGGAGGTTTGATTCTGAATAAATATCCGGGATGAGAGTGGAGAGTCTCCGCCCCGAGAACGCCCAGAACCCATGTGGGAGCTGTGGCGAACACTGGATCTGTGAACACTAGAAAGCCCATGTGGGAGCGAGCTTGCTCGCGATGACGGCGGCACACTCAATATCAATGCAAGCTGACATACCGCTATCGCGAGCAAGCTCGCTCCCACAAGGGAGCTGTGGCGAACACTGGATCTGTGAACACTAGAGAGCCCGTGTGGGAGCGAGCCTGCTCGCGATGACGGCAGCACATTCAATAGCGCCTTACCGGGTTTACTTCGCGAGACTGCCTCGCAGAACAAACAGGCCCCCTGCAATCAGGCAGGCCGTCGTCTGGATGCCACCCAGTGTCGTGACTGGTGCGAAAGTCAGCACCGAGGCCAGCCAGGTGGTCAGCGCAGCGGCGCCCATGGAGACAAAACCCAGCAACGCGGAGGCCATCCCGGCCTCTTTGCCGAAAGGCTGCATGGTGATGGCCGTGCCGAGCGGATTGGCGAGCCCCATGCCCCAGAGAAACGTGACCATCGACAAGGCGTACCAGCCAAGGCTCGGATCGACCGGGCCCACGAGAAGCAGGCTGCCGCCTCCCATGGCGCAGGCAATGCCCGCCAGCGTAATGATCCGGGAGCCGTGTCGGTGCGCCAGGCGCGGAGCCGCCATGCCGGCGGCGAACACGACGAACACCGTAGAGGCGAAGTACACGCCGGTCTGCAATGACGTCAGGCCAATTCCCTTCATCAGGATGGCCGGGGCTGCGGCGAACGATGCAAACAACCCACTCATCAACAGGCTTACCGAAACGGCCGGAAGGATGAAGCGCCTATCCAGTGCCAATTTCCGGTAGGCGAGTACGACGCTCTTGGCTGAATGCGCAGCCCTGCGGTCGACGGGGTGGGTTTCTCCCAGGCTCTGGGCATAGAAGAAGGCCAGTGCGGCGGCGGCCAGCCCTACCAGGACAAAGATGGCGCGCCATCCGAGCGTGGCGGACAGCAGGCTGCCAACCAGCGGCGAAAAACCTGGCGCAGCGGCGGTGGCGATCATGGTCAAGGACAAGGCGCGAGCCAGCGTCTCGCCTTCAAACAGATCCCGCGCGATGGCGCGTGACAACACCGAAGCGGCACACACCCCCAGGGCCTGGATGATGCGCCCTGCGATCAGTATCGCGAGAGTGGAGGCCAAGCCTGCGATGACGGTACCGGCGATAAAAATGCAGAGCCCACCCAGCACCAGTTTCTTGCGACCGTAGCGGTCGGCCAACGGCCCGACCACCAACTGCCCCAGTGCGAAGGTGATGAAGAAGCTGGACAGTGTCAGGCCGAGCTCCCTTGCGCTCACCCCGAGGTCTTCACCGATGGCCGGGAACGCCGGGAGGATGATATTCGTGGACAACATGCTGATGGCTGCCAGGCCTGCAAGCAGGGCCACAACCTTCCCGGTCAGCGGTTGGACGGTTTGAGTCGGGGCAGTCGCAACAGTTGTCGTCATGGATTGACACCTTTGGGTTTGTCGGCGCGGTTGGGGTAGATCGGACCGGTAGAGGCAAAGTCGGCTTGATCTTCCTTTCAGTGTTTATGATGACCGTAATATTGTAGATTCGAGCATGATGGTCATCATGCAATCCGTCAAGTTCGAGATTGGAGGTTTTTCATGAGGTATCCCCCAAACCAGACTGCAGAGCGGCGCGAGAAGATCCTGGAGGAGGCGTCCCGGCTATTTCGTGGCAGGGGTATCGCCGGGGCGAGCATTTCCGAGGTCATGAAGGCGTCAGGCCTGACCCACGGTGCGTTCTATGCGCACTTCGACTCCAAGGACGCGCTGGTCTGTGCCAGCCTCGAACGCGCAATGGACCAGTTGGCTCTCCAGCTGCGGGAAACTGTCTCCGGCAGCGATGTGCCCAAGGAGGCTTTCCTGGACAGATACCTCAGCCAGAGTCACCGCGATCACCCTGAAGCCGGGTGCGCGATGCCTGCGCTGGCCATCGATGTTTCCCGTGAACCGGGGATGCGCCGGTCCTTCACGAGCCGGGTGGTCGGGATGATCGACTTGCTCGCCTCCAGGCTTCCCTGGCGACGTGATCGCTCCAGGGAAGACCAAGCGATTGCCTTCCTGTCGGCGATTGTCGGCGCGATGGTGCTCGCCCGCGCGGTGGATGAACCGCAGTTATCGGATCGAATTTTACGCGCGACGCGTGATGAGCTACTTGGCGTCGATAAGCCGTCTGGGCGGGTGGCAGAGGCGTCGCAGGCTAGCCAGTCAAACTCGGATTTAACTAGCGTGCTAGATAATGTTGAGCTATGGAACCCCGTGCCTGCTCATAAATCCACAGCCCCTCGTGAAGTGGGAGGGCAGTTGTCCTTTGCTTTGTACGGCGCGGCCAATCGGATGATTCGCCTGCACAAACCCTTATTGGAACCACTGGGGCTGACGTACCCCCAATACCTCGTGCTGTTGGAATTGTTCGCTGATGCGCCCAGGACCGTAGGCGACCTGGGCGCCAGGCTCGCTATGGATACCGGGACGATCACGCCGTTGCTCAAGCGTCTCGAGGCATCGGGCATGGTGACTCGAACCCGAGACAAAGACGACGAGCGCCGCGTGCTGATTGCGCCGACCGACGCCGCGCTAGCGTTGAGTAAAGAACTCTGGGTTGTGACCGATAAGATCAAGGCCGCTTGCCAGCTTGATGACGATGGGCAGGAGGCACTCCGTGACACGCTTAACGCTTTCGTACGTCCCGCTGGCGGATGAACGGGGTCGTCTCTCCCCATTGACGAGGATCGAGTAGTGCGCAAAGGCTGCCCGCTCTATGTTGCGTGTCTTTTCTATCTGAGTGGGGTGCGAGCTGCAGAATATCCGGTCGCTGAACAGGCGGTGCCCCGTCTCGATTCAGCCCTGGTGCTCGACGAGGTGACGGTCACTGCGCGGCGCCGCGAGGAGTCCCAGCAGGCAGTTCCAATCAGCATGAGCGTACTCAATGGCGAGCAGTTGAACGATGCTGGCCTCTACCGAGTCGAGGATCTGCAGCAGCGCGTACCGAGCCTGCTGGTGACGGTGCCCAGCGCACGTTACGCCAGCTACGGCATTCGCGGGCTTGGCTCGAGCGCCTATAACGATGGTATCGACGGCAGCGTCGGGGTGTTTCTCGATGGGGTGTATCTGGGTCGCCAGGGCATGTCGCTGGGCGATCTGGTCGATATCGAGCGCGTCGAGGTGTTGCGCGGGCCGCAGGGCACTTTGTATGGCAAGAACACCACGGCAGGGGCGATCAACGTCAGCAGCCGCGCGCCGACCTTCGAACCGCAGGGCAGTGGCGAGGTGTCAGTCGGCGAAGAGGGTTTGCGTCAGTATCGCGGTACGGTTTCAGGTGCGCTGATCGACGGCGTATTGGCCGGGCGCCTGACCGGCTACGACGTGGAGCGCGACGGGCTCATCGATAACCGCTACGACGGCAGTCACTTCGGCGATCAGAATCGCCAAGGTTTGCGCGGCCAGTTGCTGTGGACGCCGAGCGAAGTGTTCAGCGCGCGCCTGATCGGCGAGTACGGCTGGCAAGACGAACAGGCCGGTGCTTATGCGGCCAGCAACTACAGCGAGTCGACCATCAAGCGCGCCGCTTTCGTCGGCTATCGTCTGTTACCCGTCGACCCCTATGCACGCCGCGTGCAGCAAGATGAACCGAACAGCATCAAGACATTGCAGACCGGTGCTTCACTGGAGCTGAACTGGCTGTTGGACAGCGGGGCCACGCTGACCAGCATCAGTGGCTACCGGGATTGGACCTATGACGCCGATCAGGATGGCGATGGCATGGCGCTGTCCATCGCCGAAAACGCCGCCGTGCAGCTCAATCACCATCAATTCAGCCAGGAGTTGCGGCTGGCCGACTCGCCCAACGAGCACCTTGACTATGTGGTTGGGCTCTATTATTTGCGGCAGAAGTTGAACCGTGAGGTGGATGTGCGCTTCGGCAAGGACGCTGCGGCTTACTTTCTGGGGGATCGACCGGAAATCGATGCGCTCGGTATTACCCCTGGGATGATTCCTGCCTCGTTGCTGGAGGGCGCGCAGCAGGCTTTTGATGGCGAGCAGCGCAGCGACAGTCGCGCGGTGTTCGGTCAGCTCACCTGGCATGTCACCGAGCGCCTGGCCGTTACACCGGGGCTGCGTTACACCCGCGAGAGCAAGCAGGGCTGGATTTCGCGCAGCGTCTCGGGATTGGCGCCGCTCGGACCGGACCTGGTGTCGCAGGTGGCGGGGCCCTTGCTGCGTAGCACCGCACTCGGCGGCGAGTATTACCGGCGTGATGCGATCGAAGAGGGCAACCTCTCCGGGCAGTTGACCTTCAGCTACCAGTTTCGCGATGACCTGCTCGGTTATGCCAGTTGGTCGCGTGGCTACAAGGCTGGCGGGATCAACCTTGAGGTGATCGACCCCAACGCCGAATCGACGTTTGATGCAGAGCGGGTGAGCTCGCTCGAGGTTGGGGTCAAGCAGGGTTTCTGGAACGACCGGGGGCAGCTCGATGTGGCCGTGTACCAGACGGATGTCGACGATTACCAGGCGCTGACCAACCGTGCGCCAGCCAGCCCGTTCGCCCCGCCGATCCGCGACAACCTGATCAATGTGGGCAAGGTGCGCCTGCGAGGCATCGAGCTGGATGCCCTGCTGCGGGCCAGCGAGCGGATCGACCTGCGGCTGGGCATCGCCTGGAGCGACGCACGCTACCGTGAGTTTCCCAATGCCCCCTGTTCACCGGCCAGCGCGCAGTGGTCCTGCGACTTGAAAGGCCAGCGGCTGTTCAACGCGCCAGAGTGGAATGCCAATGCCGGGGTCGACTATCGCCACCCACTGGAGCATGGCTTGGAGCTGTTCAGCGGCCTCGACTACTCATTTCGCAGCGGTTACTACGGCGCACTCGAAGGCGGCCCGGGCAGCTACCAACCGTCCTATGGGCTGACCAACCTGCGTCTTGGGTTGCGCCGCAGCAACAGACGCTGGGAAGCCGAGTTGTGGGCACGCAACCTGTTCGACGAGCACTACATCACCGCGGTGTACGCCAAGCTGGGCGCGGGTGACTACGGGGTGCTGACCGGCGATCCACGTAGCGTCGGCATGACCTTGCGTACGCGTTGGTAGTAAACCGCAGTTGCACCCCTTCAGAACCGCCCAACGATGCCGATACAACGCGCGTAGGTCCTATTACGCAGGGCGCCAGAGGTGTCCCGCTGAAAACTCCCAGGGCGTTCGTTCGCCTTTATCCACTACGTTTTTTGCAGGTTTGTACATAAGCGGACCTCAGGTAATAAACCATGTCAGCCCACCCCAGGACCGAGCTGGAAAGTGCCCTTGCCGCCTGCAAAGGCAGTTTTCTTTCCGTTGGTTTTTTCAGTTTCTTCGTCAACTTGCTGATGCTGGTGCCATCGTTCTACATGCTGCAGGTGTATGACCGCGCCGTAGGTAGTGCGAGCCTGTCGACGCTGTTGATGCTGACGCTGATCATGTTGCTATTGATGGTGACGATGGGAGGGCTGGAATGGGTTCGCTCGCGGATCATGGTGCGAATCAGCACTCGCCTGGACACGCTACTCGGCCAGCGTCTGTTCGATGCCAGTTTCAGGCAGGCCCTCAATACCTGCGGCATGAGCGCCACGGCCCAGCCATTGAGCGATTTGAATGCATTGCGCCAGTTCCTGACGGGTAACGGCCTGTTTGCGTTTTTCGACACGCCCTGGATTCCGATCTACCTGGCCGTCATGTTCATTTTTCATCCTTGGTACGGCTGGATGGGGGTATTGAGCGCGGTGCTGTTGGCGGTGTTGGCCTTCGTCAACGAAAAGCTCACCCGTGGCCCGCTGCAAGCGGCCAACCTTGGGCAGATGGCGGCCACTGCTTTCACCAATAAAAGCTTGCGCAATGCCGAAGTGGTCGAGTCCATGGGCATGCTTGCAAGTCTGCGTCAGCGCTGGAGCGGGCAAACCCATAAGGTCCTGACCCTGCAAAGCCTGGCCAGCGACCGCGCCACGACCATTTCTGCGGTGTCCAGGACGTTCCGTCAGATCGTTCAGTCGCTGGTGCTGGGCCTGGGCGCTTACTTGACGATCAATCATGAGATTTCCTCGGGGATGATGATTGCCGGCTCCATTTTGTTGGGCCGCGCGCTGGCGCCTATCGATCAGTTGATCGGCGTGTGGAAAGGCTTTCTTGGCGCACGCTCGCAATATGCCCGGCTGCACGAACTGTTAGTCAAGATTGCCGCCGAGCCTGAGCGCATGTCGTTGCCGGCGCCGAAAGGGGCGATCCGGGTCGAGGGGCTTACGGTGGCATCCCCGCACGGCGGCAAACCGATTATTCGCGGCGTGGAGTTTCAGGTACCCGCCGGGGAGGTGGTAGGCATCATTGGGCCCAGCGGTGCAGGAAAGTCGACCCTGGCCAGGGCATTGCTGGGGATCTGGCCGAGCCAGGCCGGCACCGTACGCCTGGACGGCGCGAACATCAGCCAATGGCGGCGGGACGAACTGGGCCCGTACCTCGGTTATCTGCCGCAGGACATTGAGCTGTTCGAGGGCACCATCGGCCAGAACATCTCGCGCTTCGGTCCGGCGGATGCGCCAGCGGTGGTCGCCGCCGCACGCATGGCCGGCGTCCATGAGCTGGTACTGCAACTGCCCGAGGGCTATGACACCGTGATCGGAGCCAATGGCGGTGGGTTGTCCGGCGGCCAGCGTCAACGCATCGCACTGGCTCGCGCCTTGTACGGTGAGCCGCGCCTGGTGGTGCTCGATGAGCCGAACTCCAACCTGGATGAGGCTGGAGAAAAAATGCTGGCAGAGGCCCTGCAAAAGCTCAGGCAAAGCGGTGCCACGGTATTTGTCATTACGCACCGGTCCGGGGTGTTGGCACAGGTGGATAAATTGCTGGTGCTCAATCATGGCGAGCTCAGCCTGTTCGGCCCGCGCGACAAGGTCCTGGCGCGACTGCAGGGCGCCGGGCCTGCGGTCCATGTCGCTAGCGCGATTCAATCGTAAGAGGCCGATGAGCAATTTTATGCAAAACAGTCAGTACTCATCCGCCGCGCCAACCGGGCTGCCCATCGATGACGTGCCGGTACGGCGTATCGGTTACCTCATGCTGCTGGTGACCTTTGGCCTGTTCGGCGGCTGGGCTACCCTGGCGCCGCTCGACAGCGCCGCACTCGCGCCGGGCGTGGTCACGGTCAAAAGCTACCGCAAGACCGTGCAGCATCTTGAAGGCGGCATCGTGCGCGAACTGCGTGTACATGATGGCGACCGGGTGAAAGCCGGCGATGTGTTGCTGGTGCTCGACAACACCCAGGCACGTTCGGAAATGGAAGCCATGCGTAGCCAGTTGATCGCCGCGCTCGAACTGCAGGCCCGGTTGGTTGCTGAACGTGACTCGTTGGCCGAGCCACCGCCCGAGCCAACACTGGACCCCACCGACCCGCGCGTGCGCGAGGCCCGCGACAGTGAAGCGCGGATTTTCCAGACCCGGCGGACCTCGTTGCTGGGCGAAATCGGCTTGCAGGAGAAGTCCATCGGGCAGATCGAGGAACAGATTCGTGGCCTCAAGGCCATCATCGCCAGCAAACAGACATTGGCGGCGTCCTATCAAGAAGAAATTGTCGACTTGCGTGCATTGTTGGCCGAGGGCTATGTGGACAAGCAGCGCCTGCGCGAGCAGGAGCGCAGTCTCTCGCGTCTGCAGGCCGAAATAGCCGAGAGCCAGTCCGAGATTGCGCGAGCTCGGGTCCATATCGACGAAGCGCAGTTGAAAATACTGCAACTGAAAAAGACCTTTGCCACCGAGGTTGCTGGCCTGCTGGGGGATGCGCGGAGCAAGGTTTATGAATTGCGCGAGCGCCTGGCCAGCTTGCAGGACCGCGACCAACGCACCGATATCCTGGCGCCCGAGTCAGGGATGGTCATGGGCATGACCCAGCACACCCCCGGCGGCGTGGTCAGTCCAGGCACTGCGCTGTTGGACATCGTCCCGGCCAACGAAGAGTTGATCGTCGAAGCACAGGTTTCGCCGATGGACATCGACCGCATCGCGCTGGGCAAGCTGGCACACATTCGCTTCAGTGCGTTCAAGAACAGCACCACGCCGGTCATCGAGGGAAAACTGGTGCAAATCTCGGCTGATCGCCTGATCAACAAGGACACCGGTGCAGCCTATTACCTGGCCCGGGTGGCCCTGACGGAAAACGGACGACAAGCCCTGGGCGATCTCACGCTGGTGCCGGGAATGCCGGTCGAAGTACTGATCAACACCGGCGCGCGGACGTTGTTGCAGTACTTGATGCAACCTGCCAGCAATGCATTCGCCCGTTCGCTGATCGAGGACTGACATGAAGTCCTTGATCGCGCTGTTCCTGGCCGTCATGCCGCTTGGCGCCCTGGCTGACAACACTTATATCGACCTGTGGCAACTGCATCAGGAAGCGCAGGGCGCTGATCCGCGTATCCTGCGGGCGCAGGCGCTGATCCGTAGTGGCGAGGGCAACGAACGGGCGGCCTTTGGGCAATTGCTGCCGCAGCTCAACGCCAGCGGCAGCGTCAATCGCAGCCGGCGTGACGACAACCTGGAGCGTATCCAGTACAACGGCAAACGCATGGCGCTGATGCTCAATCAGGTGATCTACGACCCGCAGGTCTGGCGCAGCTACCAGAAATACGTAGAGCTGGCCCGCCAGGGCGAATACGAGTCCGATGATACCCGGGTACAGGCCAGCATTGACCTGTCCGAGCGCTACTTTGCCGTTCTCGCGGCGGAGGATGAATTGTCTCTGGTGCGCAGCGAGCTGGATGCGACCGAACGTAACCTCAAGCGAGTCAATGCCCTGTATGCGCGCCAGATGGCGATGGTGACCGACACGCTTGACCTTGAGGCGCGAGTGGACGCGCTCAAGGCTGACGAGATCGAAGCCAGTAACAAGGTCCTGGTCAGCCGTGAAGCGATTTCCGAACTGGTGGGGCGCGATGTCCGGGAACCGCTCAAGCGCATCGGTGACAATCCGGCCTTCAGCCTGCCCGCGCAGGCGCAGGATTACTGGGTGCAGACGGCACTGGACAGCAACCCGGCACTGCACGCCCGCGAGCACAGTATCCGCGCCGCCGATGCAGCGATTGGCGAAGCCAAGGCCGGCCATCTGCCCCGGGTCGGTCTGAACTTGATGGCGCAGCGTAGCGATATCGGCTATGAGGGGGCGTTGACGCCTCGCTCGGACAACCTCGTCGCGTCCCTTGATTTGCAGGTGCCGCTCTACAGTGGTGGCTCAACCCGCGCCCGAGTGTCGACGTCGGAAAGCGACAAGGAAATCGCCGAGCAAGAGTTGGAAGCCTTGCGGCGTCAGGTCATCAAGGAAACCCGCACGGCTTACCTCGGCATGACGGCCGAACTCAGCCGAATCAAGGCGACGCGTCGCGCGTTGGAATCGGCTGAAAAGTCACGGACCGCCACGGAGAAAGCCTTTACCTACGGCGTCAAGAACGCCGTCGATGTCTTGGATAGCATCAAGGAAGAGTTTCGCGCACGGCGTGATTTCTATCAGTCCCAATACAGGTTCGTGACCAGCTTGCTTGTGCTGCAACGCTGGAGTGGGAGATTGGGCGATGGGGAAATTCGCCAGGCCAACGAATGGTTGGTTGCGCCATTGTCATCGGATTAGCGGTTAAAAAAGCAGTGGCCAAGTGATATCAAAACTGCAGTTTCTCAGGCAAAATAAACCTTTGTAGCGGCCGCATCCCAGGAAGGGTCGCAGATCGATTTCAGGAAGCCCGTATGCCCAGTCCAATTGGTTACTCCTCTATTTCGTACGCAAAGCTGACCACTAACGCACAGGTCAACAGCTTGCTTTACGGCACTTATTGGAGTGGCAGCGCGATCACGGGTACGTCCTTGACGTACAGCTTCATGACGGCGGATTCCTATTTCTCCACCAATTACAGTGGTGAGAGCGAATACCTGGGCGGCTACGTGGTGACGTCAGCGCAGCAAGACGGCATTATCAGTTCGCTTGGTGCGTGGAGTTCGGTCGCCAATATTCAATTCACTCAAGTCACCGAATCCTCTACCAATGTTGGTGACTTGCGGTTCGGCGGCTATAAATGGATGGACGACGACACCGCTGCCTGGGGCTATTTTCCCGGCAGGACGGCCGCCGCTGGCGATGTCTGGTTGGGGCCGGTCACGAACGATCCGACACCCGACAAGGGCTCCTACGACTACCTGGTCTTCATGCATGAGATCGGCCACGCGCTGGGCCTCAAGCATCCGTTCTCCAAAGGCCTGTCAAATCCCACGGTGCTTTCTGCTCAGTTCGATGACGTGCGCTACACGATCATGAGTTACAACACTGGGTACTCCTATGAGCCAACCACGCCGATGTTGCTGGACATCGCCGCCATCCAGAGTCTCTATGGCGCCAACACCCAGTGGCAGACAGGTAACACCACGTATAGCTGGGCAACTGGTCAATCGGTGTTCGAGACGATCTGGGACGCGGGCGGCAATGACACCATTGATGCAAGCAATCAGGCGGGTGCCGTTCGCATCAACCTGAATGAAGGCCAGTTCAGTAAAATCGGCCAGGCCTTCACCAACCTCAAGACCGGGGCGGCCTTCAATGAAGGGTTGGCGATTGCTTACGGCGCCAAAATCGAAAACGCCGTTGGCTCGGCGAATGACGACACCCTGATTGGCAATGCGCTGGGCAACCTTCTAAATGGTGGCGCCGGCAAAGACACCATGATCGGCGGGGCAGGCAATGATACCTACGTCGTCGACAATCTCGCGGATGTGGTCAGCGAAACCAGCACCCTGGCCAGCGAAATCGACACCGTGCGGTCCTCGGTGACCTGGAGCCTGGGCGCCAACCTGGAAAACCTTACGCTGACCGGCAGCGCAAACCTCAACGGCACCGGCAATGCGCTGGGCAATGTGCTGACCGGCAACACGGGCGACAACGTACTGAACGGCGGTATCGGGCAGGACAGGCTGGTCGGCGGCGCCGGCAATGACACCTATCTGCTCGACAACCTCGGTGACAGCGTCATCGAACTCGCCGGCGAAGGCCGCGACCTGGTACGCACTTCGGTCAGCCATACCTTGTCGGCCAACGTCGAGGATGGCCAACTGCTCGGCATTGCCGCCCTCAATCTTGTCGGCAACGCCTTGGACAACAACCTGGTCGGCAACAGCGCCGCCAACGTCCTCAATGGCCTGGGCGGTGCGGATACCCTCGACGGCGGGGCAGGCAATGACACCTACGTCATCGACAGCCTCGGTGATACGGTCATTGAACGAGGTGTTTCGCTCACCGAAATCGATAGCGTTATCTCCTCTGTCAGCTACACCCTCGGCAGCAATCTCGAGGTCCTGACGCTCAGCGGCAGCGGCAATATCAACGGTACCGGCAATGCGCTGAACAACCGTATCACCGGCAACGCCGGCGCCAACGTCCTGGACGGCGGCAGCGGCATCGATACGCTGGCCGGTGGTGCCGGCAACGACACCTACGTGGTCGACAACCTCAAGGACGTCATCAGCGAAACCAGCATTCTGGCCAGCGAAATCGACACCGTGCGCGCCTCCTTGAGCTGGAGCCTGGGCGCCAACCTGGAAAATCTCACGCTGACCGGCGCGGCCCACCTCAATGGCACCGGTAATGCCCTGAATAACGTGTTGACCGGCAATGCCGGCAACAACCTGCTCAACGGCGGTCTTGGGCGGGACACGCTGATTGGTGGTGCCGGCAACGACATCTACATGCTCGACAACCTCGGCGACAGCGTCATTGAGCTTGCCGACGAAGGCCGCGACCAGGTACGTACCTCGGTCAGCCATACCTTGTCGGCCAACGTCGAGGATGGTCAGCTGCTCGGCGTTGCCGCCCTCAATCTGGTCGGCAACGCCTCGGACAACAGCCTGATCGGCAACAGTGCCGCCAACGTGCTCAACGGCTTGGACGGTGCCGACATCCTGGACGGCGGTGCCGGTATCGACACGCTGATCGGTGGCACAGGCAACGACACCTACATCGTCGACAACCTCAGGGACGTCATCAACGAAACCAGCACCCTGGCCAGTGAAATCGACACCGTGCGCGCCTCGGTGAGCTGGAGCCTGGGGGCCAACCTGGAAAACCTCACGCTGACCGGCATTGCCCATCTCAATGGCACCGGCAATGCCCTGGACAACGTGTTGATCGGCAACGCCGGTAACAACGTATTGAACGGTGGGGCAGGCGGCGACCAACTCGATGGTGGCGCAGGCAATGATACCTATGTCGTCGACAACCTCGGCGACACGGTCATTGAGCGAGGCGCCTCGCTCACGGAAATCGACAGCGTTATCTCTTCAATCAGCTACACCCTCGGCAGCAATCTCGAGGTCCTGACGCTCAGTGGCAGCGGCAATATCAACGGCACTGGCAATGCGCTGAACAACCGCATCACAGGCAATGCCGGCGCCAATACGCTCGACGGCGGCAGCGGTATCGACACGTTGATCGGCGGTACTGGCAATGACATTTACGTGGTCGACAACCTCAAGGACCTGATCAGCGAAACCAGCACCCTGGCCAGCGAAATCGACACCGTGCGTGCTTCGGTAACCTGGAGCCTGGGCGCCAACCTGGAAAACCTCACACTGACGGGCAGTGCCCATATCAATGGCACTGGCAACGCGCTGGGCAACGTGTTGATCGGCAACGCCGGTGACAACGTGCTGAACGGCGGTGCCGGGCGAGACACGCTGATCGGTGGCGCGGGCAATGACACCTATGTGCTCGACCAGGCCGGTGAACTGACGCTGTTGCAAGAGGGCTCCGATCAGGGGCTCGACAGCCTGACCATCACTTACGCCGCCACCTCGCTGAGCAACGTCGTTGACCTGAGCCTCAGTAATTTGCGCAATGTTGAGAACGCCACCCTGAGCGGCGCAGGGCTGTTCACCGTGATGGGCAACGACCTGGATAACCGCCTGATCGGCAATGCGTTCGCGAACACCCTTCGGGGCGGGCTCGGCAGTGATGTCCTCGACGGTGGCGCGGGTGCCGATACCTTGATTGGCGGTGCCGACAATGACACCTATGTCATCGACAACCTCGGCGACAAGGTCATCGAAGCCGCGGACGAAGGCCGCGACCTGATACGCAGCTCGGTCAGCTATACCTTGTCGGCCAACGTCGAGGATGGTCAGTTGCTCGGCGTTGCCGCCGTCAATCTGGTCGGTAACGCCTCGGACAACAGCCTGATCGGTAACAGTGCTGCCAACGTGCTCAATGGTCAGGCCGGTGCCGATATCCTGGACGGTGGTGCCGGTATCGACACCCTCATCGGTGGTACCGGCAACGACACCTACATTGTCGACAACCTCAAGGACATCGTCAGTGAAACCAGCACCCTGGCCAGCGAAATCGATACCGTGCGCTCTTCGGTGAACTGGAGCCTGGGCGCCAACCTGGAAAATCTCACGCTCACCGGTGCTGCCCACCTCAATGGCTCCGGCAACGGGCTGGACAACGTGTTGACCGGCAACACCGGTAACAACGTTCTGAGCGGCGGGGCAGGTAACGATCAACTCAACGGCGGTGCAGGCAATGACACGCTGATCGGCGGCATGGGGGCTGACACCTTGACCGGTGGCGATGGCGCTGACCGTTTTGTTTTCAGCTTCTTGAATGAGTTGGGCCTGGGAAGTGCCCGCGACACTATTTTCGACTTCAGCAGCCTTCAGGGCGATAAGGTTGACCTGTCGAAACTGGACGCCAATGCCCCGACGACGCTGTTTGAAAAGTTCACTTTCATCGATTCGAACGATTTCACGGGGGTAGGGCAACTGCGCTTCGTCGATAACGTGCTTTCCGGCAACATCAACGGCGATCTGGGAGCGGATTTCGAGATTCAGTTGGTGGGTGTCAACACCTTCACTGCCAACGACTTGGTCGCTTGATAAAACGGCCTTGTGTGCGGCACGCGCTGGGCGTTGCCGCTTGAGCCTATAGCGACGCCCTGACCACCAGTGGGCAATCCACTGGCTGTGCGCCCGACACCTCGAGGCTCTCGATCAAGTGCCGGGCCGCCTGGCGCCCTATCTCGTAGTACGGCAACTGGACCGTGGTCAGTGGCGGGATGAACAGTTCGGCGATGCCGATCATGTTGTCATAGCCGAGCACGGCCACGTCCCCGGGAATCTTCAGGCCACGGCCCAACAATAGCTGATAGGCACAAAAGGCAATACGGTCGTTGCCGCAGATCAGAATGTCGAATTGCGGCCGACCTTCGATGATGTGCCGGTCAAGGATGGCGGCGGTTTCACCGTAGGCATCGTGATCAGAAAGGTCGTATTGCAACAGTGCCTCAGGCGCCAGCCCGAATGCCTGGCAGGCGCGCTGCAGACCTTCTTGTCGAAGGCCCCAGGCCAGGCTCTTTTTCGGCAGATTGATACACAACGGGCGCCGATAGCCTTGGCTCAAGGCATGATGCACGGCTCGATACTGCCCCGACGCATCATCTGGCACATAACTGACCAGGCGACTGTCATCGGCCAGGCAATTGGCGAGTACCAGCGGCTTGCTTTTCAAACGCTCGGGAATGCTCACCTGGCGCAACCCCATGGCACTGAAGATCAACCCGTCAGGACGATGCGACAGCATCAGGTCGATGTTCTGGTCGGTGGGCGGGTTGCTCAACAAGTTGAGGATAAATACGTTCCAACCGGCTTGCTGCGCGGTCTGTTCGATGGACAGCAGCAGCTCGACCGCGAAGGGGGTGGTCGCGGTGTCCAGTGCGAACACCCCGATGGTGCGCGACTGCAAGTTGTCGCCGCGCATCTTGCGCGCCGACAGGCTCGGTACGAATTGCAGTTCGTCAATGGCGCGGCGCACCCGCTGAAGGGTTTCGGGGCTCAGCTTTTCCGGGTTGTTGAGCGCTCGAGAAACCGTCATCAGGGATACGCCGGCCAGCTGTGCAACGTCTTTCACTGAAGTCATGCGAGGTGAGGCCAGTCAGGTTGACGCCGAATCATGACACAGGGCCCGGGCTTCTCGCGACTCGAATGACGATGCTCATAACCACCCTGAAGCCAGCGGCCAAGCGCTGCTGATCCAGACGCGCCCGCCGGCCCCACTGCCCAGCAATTTCACCCCCAGGCTGTCGGGCCGCGGATAGAGGCGGCTGCTGAGGCTGAAGAGGCCGTTTTCCTCAAACACCTCGATGGACGAGCGATCCAGGAACACTCGCAGTTGCAGGTGTGCTTGGGCCCGGTCGACCGCCACGCTGCGCTGACCGCTGACCTGCGCCCCCGAACGACTGCGGTCGAGTACCAGGCGCTGCAATGACGCATCGTAATAAAGCAGGGTTTGTTCATCGCCCTCGGCACTGCACCGCAAGGCAATGCCCAGGTGGCCTTCGGTGCAGTCGAGCAAATCCAGATGCACATGGATCTCGAGTCTGTCGCCGTTGATCTGTGGCACCCACTGGCTGCCCGATTCATCCCACGCCGGTGTGCCCGGCAGCGGCGCCTTGCGCAACGCCGCCAGTTCCCGGGCCGGAAATACTCTGAGGCGATCGGCCTGCAACTGCAGCTCACGGGGTAAACCGAGCATGCCGCACCAGTGATGAGCCTGGCTCGGCATCGGGCTTTCCCACATGTCGAGCCAGGCCCAAACCAGGCGTCGACCATCGGCGGCCACCAACGTTTGCGCAGCATAGAAGTCATGACCGTTATCCAGTTCGATAAACGGCCCGCCGCTGAAGTGCCACTGGCTATCGAGTCGGCCCACGCGATAACCGGTCTGGTACTTGTTGAGCCGGTCATAACCCTCAGGTTGCATGCCTTGGGGGGAGTACAGCAGCACATCGCGACCATCGAGGCGAAACAGATCCGGGCACTCCCACATGTAGCCATCACCCTCGCTGCCCCTGGACACATAGTCGAGGAACTCCCAGGCGTGAAGATCGGTGGAGCGGTACAACGGCAGCAGGGGGGTATCGCCCAGGCGTGCGCCGGCAATCAGGTACCAATAGTCATCTTCTTTCCAGACCTTGGGATCACGAAAATGCATGATCGCGTCTTGCGGTGCGCGCTCGATGACGGCGCCATGTTTGATGAACCGGATGCCATCGACGCTGGTGGCCAGGCATTGGACTTGACGGATCAGGCGTTCGTCACCCACTTCCCCCAGCCAGGTGTGCCCGGTGTAGATCAACGCCAGGGTGTCGCCACACACCACCGCGCTGCCGGAAAAGCAACCGTCGCGGTCAAAGTCATCGCCCGGCGCCAGCGCGATGGGCAGGTGTTGCCAATGGACCAGGTCGGCACTCTTGGCATGCCCCCAATACATCGGGCCCCATTTCGCATCGAAGGGGTGGTGTTGATAGAACACGTGATACTCGCCCTGGAAGTACACCACCCCATTCGGGTCGTTCATCCAGCCCACCGGTGGGGCCAGATGATAATCGGGGCGATAGTCGTCGGTGACGCGAGACAGGCCATCTCTCAGCGCCTGCTGCGCAAGTTCAAGGGACGCGGACATTGGAGCACTCATGGCATTTACAGACACAGTCATAGGGCGCCTGCTCGTACCGAGCGCAAGGTGGCGTCATCCGACGAGTTTTTTATGGCTTGTGGCGGGCGACCCAGGGCCGTGCCGTCGGCATCGAACAGATGCAGATTGGCGATCTCCAGCTGCAATTCGACCCGATCGCCCACCCGCCACCCGGCGTTGACCTCACAGCGACAGATCAGCGGCTCTTGCTGACCGGTATCGAGGTGCACATAGGTTTCGCTGCCCAGGTATTCGACAACGGTCACGGCAATGCCAGCGGCGCCTTGCGCCGCTTTGAGCGCAACATGCTCCGGGCGAACTCCCAGGCTCAGTTGCGTGTTCGCGGTCATGCCCGAGCTGTCGAAGGGCAGGGAAGTCCTCCCCAATACGAGGCTTTCAACCAGGCTGGTTTCACCCGGCGTATGCAGGAATGCTGGAAGGAAATTCATTTTGGGCGAACCCAGGAAGCCGGCGACAAAGCGGGTGGCGGGGCGCTCATAGAGCTCACGTGGCGAGCCGACCTGCTCGATGCGACCACCATTGAGCACGACAATTTTGTCAGCCAGGGTCATCGCTTCGACCTGGTCGTGGGTGACGTAGATCATGGTCGTGCCCAGTCGAGCATGCAGCCGGGCGATTTCGTTACGCATTTGCACCCGCAAGGAGGCGTCCAGGTTGGACAGCGGCTCATCGAACAGCAAGATGTCCGGCTCCCGCGCCATGGCCCTGCCCATGGCCACTCGCTGACGCTGTCCGCCCGACAGCTCCTTGGGTTTACGCTGCAGCAGTTTGTCCAATTGCAGGATTTGCGCGGTTTTCAACACGCGCTCACGCAGGCTGGTCTTTTCGGTCTTGGCCAGTTTGAGACCAAAACTGATGTTGTCGTAGACGCTCATGTGCGGGTAGAGCGCATACGATTGAAACACCATGCCGACGCCACGTTCGCGTGGCTCCAGGTCATTGACCCGGCGCCCGTCGATCAGCAGGTCGCCGGCGCAGATCGAATCCAGCCCGGCGATCAGACGCAGCAGGGTCGATTTTCCACAGCCCGAGGGGCCGACGAACACCACGAATTCACCGGCGGCGATATCCAGGCTGACATCACGGAGAATGCGCACGCCGCCCAATTGCTTGTTCACGTTGTCTAGCTTCAACTTGATCACGATGCTGTTCCTTGTCTTTGTTGGGCATCAACCCTTTAACGCGCCGGTAGTGAGGCCGGAAACGATTCGGCGCTGGAAGATCAGCACCAGAATCACCAATGGGACGGTGACCAGCACCGAAGCGGCCATCAACAGCCCCCAGGGCAGTTCATGGGGGCTGCCGCCGGAAATCAGGGCGATGGCCACCGGCACCGTGCGTTGTGTGTCAGTGAGGGTGAAGGTCAGGGCAAACAGGAACTCGTTCCACGCGGCAATGAACGCCAGCAGGCCGGTGGTGACCAGTGCGGGCCAGAGCAGCGGGAGCAACACGCGGGTCAGGGTGACCCAGGGCGAAGCGCCGTCCATGATCGCCGCCTCTTCCAGTTCATGGGGTAGTTGGCCCATGAACGTGGTCAGCACCCAGACGGTGAAGGGCAGGGTGAAAATCGTGTAGCTCAGGATCAGTGCCCAAGATGTGTTGTACAGGCCCAGGGCACGGATCACTTCGAACAACCCCGACAGCACCGCGACCTGGGGAAACATCGACACGCCAAGGACCATCATCAGGACCGTACCGCGGCCACGAAACTTCACCCGGCCCAAGGCATAAGCCGCGGTCAGGCTGAGGAACAGCGCCAGTGTGACCACACATAGCGCAACCACCAGCGAGTTACCGATCGCCCGCAGGAACGAGGCCTGGTGGAGCACGGCGGCATAGTTGGAGAAGTCGGGGTTGTCGATCCAGTAGCTCACTTGGAACAAGGCGCTGGAGGGCTTCAACGAAGTCACAATGGCGTAGTAGAAAGGGAACACCGCATACAGCAGCAAAATCCCGATCAGGCACCAGAAGCCGAGGCGCAACAGTGCTTTTTTCAATAGGCGTGGGCTCATGAGCGCACCTCCATTTGCCGGCGTCCGAGGTACAGATAAACCATGGCGATCACCGCAACCACCAGAAACAGCAAGGTCGAGGCCGCGCTGCCGTAACCGACGTCCTGGAACTCCACCAGGTGCTGGCGGGCATAGACCGACATGCTCATGGTGCTCGACGAGTTCGAGGTCAGCACATAGATGACGTCAAACACGCGCAATGAGTCGAGAATGCGGAAGATCGCCGCCACCAGCAGCGCGGGCATCAGCAGGGGCAGGGTGACCCGCCAGAACACCTTCAGCGGGTGAATGCCATCGACCCTGGCGGCTTCGTAGCAGTCGCCCGGCAACATCTGCAAGGCTGCCAACATCAGCAGCGTGACAAAAGGCACGGTCTTCCAGACGTCGACGATGATCACGGCCCACATCGACAGGTCGGCGTCCGCCGTCCAGGCCAGGGGGGCATCAATCAGGCCGAGGCTGAGCATCAGATGATTGATGATGCCGAACTGGTCATTGAGCATCCATGACCAGATCTTCGCCGAGACAATGGTCGGAATTGCCCAGGGAATCAGAATCAGCGCCCGCACCAGGGCACGACCGCTGAAGTTGACGTTTAGCAACAACGCCACCAGCAATCCCAGTACGATCTCCAGCCCCACTGACACCACGGTGAAATGCAGGGTGTTGCGCACCGCATTCCACCATTGAGGGTCGACCAGGATGCCGGACCAGCCGGTGCTGCTGTGGAACAGATAATTACTCAGGCCGATGAAGGTTGCATCGCCAGTGTCGGCCAGGCTGGCGTCGGTCAGGCTGAACCAGAATGTGCGCAGCAGCGGCCAGGCCGCCACCAGGGCCAGGCACAGCAACATCGGTGTCAGGAACAGCCAGGCGGCGCGGACCCGACGGCGTTGTACTGGCGTTTCCCGGACGAGCAGCAGCTCGTCACTGGGGGCCAGGGTAGTGGAGACAGACATGGTGATTTCCTTCCTTGTGGCTTACCAGTTCCGGCGTTTGATGCGCGTCAGCTCGCTTTCCAGTTCGGCCAGCGCCTGATCGACCGGCAACTCGCCGGCCAGCACGCCATGCACCTGATCGAAGAAGGCATTGGAAACCCGTGGATAGCGATCGGCGGTAATTGAGGCGGGGCGCATGACCCCATCATTGAGGATGCTGTGCAGCTGGCTGTAGTAAGGCATTGCCGCGAGCAACTCCGGATCTTGATAAAGCGACTCGATCACCGGGTTATAGGCGCCGACCAGGGCACGATGTTTCTGCTGTTGGGCGCTGCTCAGGTAGCTCACCAGTTCTGCGGCCAGCTTGGGGTTGGCGCTGTATCGCGACACCGCCAAGCCCCAGCCACCGAGGGTAGACGCGTGGGTGCCCGTCTCGCCACCGCGGGGCAGGGGGGCGACGCCGACCTTGTCTTTTACGGCGCTGTCCGGGCTTTGCACCAGCGCCCAGACATACGGCCAGTTGCGCATGAACAGCGCATTGCCCGACTGGAATACGCCACGGCCTTCTTCCTCGGTGTAGTTGAGTACGCCACGCGGGGAGATGTCGCCCACCCAACTCTTGGCCAACGTCAACGCCGCTCTTGAGGCCGCGCTGTTCACCACGATGTCGCCTTGTGGATTGACCAGCCCACCGTGCGGTTGGCTGCTGATCCACTCCAGTGCATTACACGTCAGGCCTTCGTAGGCACGGCCCTGAAAGATGTAACCCCAGGCATTGGCGTTTCCGGCGGTGCGCTCGGCCTGCTGGACATCCCGCGCGATGACAGTCATTTCCTCCCAGGTCTGGGGTACTTGCTTGTGGTACTTATCGAGCAAGTCCTTGCGGTAATACAGCAGGCCCGAATCGGTGAACCAAGGCATTGTCACCAGCCGCCCATTCACCGTGGCGTTATCCACCTGGGCTTGGAAATAGCCCTGGGTCGCGTTGGCGGGGAGCACTTCGCGCAGGTCCATCAGATGTTTGGCCAGCATCCCCGGCCACACCATATCGATTTGAATGATGTCGATGTCGCTGGACTGGGCACTGAGGATCTGTTGGTAGAACGACAACCTTTCGGTGGCCGAATTAGGTGTGGAAACCACTTCGACGTTGTTGCCGGTCTGTTTCGACCACGTCTCGACAGCCTCCTTGCACAGTTGCAGTTCGGCACCCACCGCACCGCAGGAGATCGTCAGATTGGCAGCAGTCGAAAGGGATGGAAGCCCGGCACAAAGGGCGAGCAGCGTGGCCGGAAGGAGCGATTTGAGCTGTTTCATAAAGCCCTCTTTATTTTTGTTTTTAGAAAAGTTAACGTTAACATCGCCAAATGTAGCAGTGTATTTGCGATGAGGCATCCTTTTTTTCGCGGTTTTTGACAATTCAAATACCGAGAAAAAAGACCGTTGCTGGAACAGAAAAATAAAAACAAAACAGGGAAATCCACATGCAGAAAGCATCAAGCTGGCTTCTCGCAGGCGTGCTCGGCACCTCGGCGGCCACCTCTCACGCTGCGACGCTGGAAGAGCGCATGGCTGCGTTCGAGGCCCGCGCCAGCGCCGCGGAAAAACGCGCCGCTGCCGCCGAACAGCAAACCCAGGCCCTGGCCAGGGAACTGCAACAACTCAAACTCGCCGCTCCCGCCGTCCAACCGGTGGCGTCCACTGCTAACGTTGCCGCGCCGACGCTGGACACACGACTGGCAAAGCTCGAAGCCCGTCAACAAAACCTGGAAAAACAGGGCAGTGGGGCACACCTCACGGACGGCTTCAGCTTCAAGGGCTACGCTCGCTCCGGATTGCTGGTCAATGATGGGCTGGGAGGCGGTCGTGGCGGCCCTTATACCACCCCGGCCGGTTCCGTCGGCGGGGCTGTCGGGCGACTCGGTAACGAGGACGACACCTACATGCGTATCGACCTGTCGAAAGAGCAGTACGCGCAGAACGGGACCCGCTCAAAATTCACCGTATCCATCGCCGATGGCGTGGAAAGCTCCAACGACTGGACGGCCGACGAAAGCGACCTGAACGTGCGCCAGGTGTTTACCGAACTGGACCATATCGCGGCGTTCAAGGGTAACTCGGTGTTCGAGAACTCGACCCTGTGGGCAGGCAAGCGCTTTGACCGGGACAATTTCGACATTCACTGGTTGGACTCGGACGTCGTCTACCTGGCTGGCACCGGAGGTGGCATCTACGACGTGCAGATGAACAAGAGTTGGCGCTCGAATTACTCATTGATCGGGCGTAACTACGGCGAGTTCAGTGAGGGCGGCGTCAATGCCGATGTGGAGAGCTACATCCTGACCTCCAACCAGTTTTTCGATAACGGGCAGTGGCAGTGGATGTTCAATGCCATCGGCGCCAAGGAAAACGACATCGGCACTCGCAACAATGAAGCGGGCCTGACGCCTGCCGACTCCGGCTTGCACAGCATGGTGGCCAATCACCAGAAGAACTTCTTCGGCAGGGAAGGCTTCTTCAAAACGGCATTGCTCTACGGGCAAGGTCTGGGGGCCGAGGTCAAGAACATCGGTTCGGACGGTGAACTGATCGATGATGCTCGCGCTCTGCGCCTGGCGCTGTACGGCGAAACCCCGATTGCTCCCGGTTGGCGCATCGGCCCCAGCTTGCTGGCCGAACAGAGCAAGGATCGGTACGTCAAGGGTGACGATTACCGCTGGATGACACTGAACGTGCGCTTGGCCAATGAAATCAACAGCAATTTCGAGATGGCCTACGAGATGAGCTGGCAAACCATGGACCTCGATCCCAAGGGCTACCTGCAACGGAATGCGGTCGACGGTAATTTCTGGAAGTTCACGGTCGCCCCGACCTTCAAACCTGATTTCGGGGACCTGCTCACACGTCCCGAACTGCGAGTGTTTGCCAGTGTCATGGACTGGTCTTCGGACCTGGACAGATACAGCACCTCAGATTCCTTCGGCAAGTCTGACTTCAATGCCGGCGGCGTTTGGCAATACGGCATACAGATGGAAACCTGGTTCTAAACGGCCGGGGGCATCTTCTTCGCAAGCAGAGGATGCCCCTCAACCCTCGATCAGCGCCAATCGGAACTTGCTCGGGTTGGCCCCGAACACCTTCAGCATCAACCTACGCAGGGCGGTAGCGTCCTCGTAACCCACCTGCGCGGCGACCTGTTCAATCGTCATTCGGCTGGTCTCAATCAACATGCGGGCGCGATTGAGCCGCACGCTTTGCACCAGCGCCAGCGTGCTCTTGCCCGTGGCTGCCTGCACGTGCCGTGAGAGCGTTCGCGTAGACATGGCAAATTCATCCGCCAGCGCAGCCACACTTGGAAGGTTCGGCAACGCTGATTCGATGCGTTGGGTCAGGCGGGCAATCAACTCGTTGCCGTTGGAAAGCATCATCGGAACGATGAACGGTGACTGGGCCTGGCGACCATCAATCAAGAGCATTCGGCCCACTTCGCCTGCCAGCGGGGCTCCGAAGCGCGAGCGCAACAAATGAAGCATCAAATCGGTTTGGGCGAAGGCCGCTCCCGCTGTTATGACCGGACCATCGGCGCACACCATCCGATCCACGTCGACAATGCAGCGCGGCTCGAGTCGGCGCAACTCAGCGGCCAACCACCATGAAGTTGTCACCCGACGGTCCACGAGCAACTGCGCAGCCTGTAGCAGAAAAACTCCCGTGCACGATGCCGCCACTGAGCCGCCATGAGCTCCATGCGCCTTGATGGCCCGGATCGCGCGTTGCGCATCGTCGCTCGCCAGGCGTCCTGCTACGTCACGGGCGCTCTCGACACCCAACCCTGGAACGATCCAGATGCTCTGATCGATGGACACCCTGCGGGGCATTGGTGTCGCTTCAACACTCAGTCCACCACTCAACGATACCGATTTGCCGTGCGCAGAAACGATGCGCCAGGTCGGACGAGTCACCTTAAGTCGCGGCGCTAGCGTGACCGCGGCGTTCAAGATATCCAGGGTCGCCGCGACGCTGGTCGCATAGGCTCCAGGAAGGACCAGGATGGTGAAGTCGTGCATTGTCTTAAAAGGCCTGAAAGGAGTCGAATCGGACGCTGTAAGCCTACAGGTTCTGAGCGCCTAATGCCGTACCTCTCATCCACTGGAGCTGTTCATGCCTAACATCATTTTAAAAATACCGAAGGGTTCTTTCCCTGGTGAAGCGCGAGCGACCTTGGTGCGCAGCATTAACGATGCCGCCGTCCTTGCAGAGCAGATTGCGGATGATCCGAAGAAGCGATTCTTGTGTTGGGTGGTTGTCGAGGAGGTTGAGCCAGGGGCCTGGACCTGTGGCACCGTCGATATGACCTCGCAAATGCTGCCCTGCATGGCCATGGTCTATGTCCCCGCGGGGGTGCTGGACGCGGCTTCAAGGGCCAACTACGTCGAGTTGATGCACAGCGCGTTCATGCAAGCGCTACCTGTCGATGACAAACGCCAATTGATGACGTCGATCGTGCTGCACGACGTGGCTGACGGCGCTTGGGGGGCTAATGGTGTCATCTGGAACTTGCCCCTCTTCGCTAAAGCAGCGGGGTTTGAACATCTCCAGCACCTGGCTGCGGCGATCTGACAAGCCCTCGGGCCTTCGGATCTGGCGACCTCATGCACCTTGACCTGTCTTGGGCATCCCGGATTCCAAAGAACACTTAATCCAGGGCGCTCACGGTTGCCTACGGCGCCAGGGATTCGAGTAATTGCCGATGGCAGACCTCGAGAATTTCATCTGCCAGCGGGGATTCATCCGGACAGGCTCGGGACAACACCACCGCGCCGACGGCGCGGGCCAGCCTGTCGATCATCTTGGCCCTGGCGGCTTGCCGCTGCTCATCATCCTGTTGCGCAGCTGTGCGCCCGAGGGCCGTCAAGGCGTTTTCAATGCCCTCGGCGAACGTCGCCTTGACCTCATCTGATTGGCGCGCGGCGTCCCCGCAGAGGGCCGCCATCGTACAGCCAACGCTGCGGTCATCACGATGTTCCCGGGACACGTAATGATCGAAAAATGCTGCGGCACCCAGGCCTGCATAGTTGGTCATGGACTGGGAAAGCCCGCACGCAGCAGCTTCAGCCATTAGATCGGCCTTGGAGCGGAAGTGCTTGTAGAACCCCCCATGAGTAAACCCGGCCGCCGCCATCAAATCGGCCACGCCGACGCCGTCGTATCCACGCTCACGAAACAGCCTGGACGCGGTTTCGACGATGTGTGCCCGGTTTAATTGCGCCTGCGCCTTGGTGACTCTCATAACCCGATGCCTCGTTTCTACCTTGGTTTTCAGGGGCCAATATACATTGATGTTGATCAACATCAAAACCGTTGACGATTAAGATTATGATCGTCATCCTATAATTCAGGCACCGATCACTCGAACTCAAACCGCGCCCGATCGCTGCCGCAAACCCACACAGCAGATTCCCATCGAGCAAGAGAGCAAAGTCATGAGCCATTCCCCAGCCGTCCTCATCACCGGTGCGTCCAGCGGCATTGGTGCCACCTACGCCGAACGATTTGCCCAACGCGGTCACGACCTGGTCCTGGTGGCGCGCGACAAGGTGCGTCTGGAAGCACTCGCGGCGCGTTTGCGCCAGGAGCACGACATCACCGTCAACGTCCTCCAGGCCGACCTGACCCAGCCAGTAGACCTGGCTACCGTCGAGGCACGCCTGCGCGATGACGCTCGCATCGGTGTTCTGATCAACAATGCCGGTGCAAACCACACGGGAAACTTCGTCGAGCAAACGCCTGAGAGTATTGAGCAACTGGTGGCGCTCAACATCACCTCGCTGACCCGGCTCGCCCACGCGATCATTCCCAGGCTGGTGCAGGCCGGCGAAGGGGCGATCGTCAATATCGGTTCGGTCGTTGGCCTGGCGCCCGAGCTCGGATTCACACTCTACGGCGCGACCAAGGCGTTCGTGCAGTTCCTTTCCCAGGGGCTGAGCCTGGAGCTCTCTTCCAAAGGCGTCTACGTACAGGCAGTACTCCCCGCTGCCACTCGCACCGAGATTTGGGAGCGCTCCGGCATCGACATCAATACGCTGCCCGAGGTCATGGAAGTGGGCGACTTGGTGGATGCGGCCCTGGTCGGTTTCGACCGTCGCGAAGGCGTGACCATTCCGCCCTTGCATGACGCCGCCAGCTGGGACGCCTTCCAGGCCGCGCGCCAAGGTGTCCTGGGTGGTCTGCGGCAGGCTCAGGTAGCGGAGCGGTATCGCAACCTTTGATGGGGTCCGGCGATACCCCATCGCCGGACTCAAGACCGCCCACCGAGCCAACGTCGAGCATTGAAGGGTTTTTTCAGGACGGTCAATAAATCTGTAGCGCTGCTGACGGGGGCCTCATCGGGCAAGCCACGGCTAACACGCTCGTTGCGGCAGGCTACATTTATGGCACCAGTCGAAAGGGGCCCCAGGCCCCTCAACTGGATTTTGAAAAGGCACTGCTTGCCTGATGCATCTACTAAGTGTGCAGCGGATAACCTGCTCATCCGAACCGGAGAAAACAATGACATTCAAGGCTCTGCTCGCTACCAAAACCGGCGATGCAATCGCGACTCACCTGGTTGACTTCAAGGACGAGGACCTGATGCCAGGCGACGTGACCGTTGTGATCGAATACTCGACCGTGAACTACAAGGACGCCTTGGCCCTGAGCGGCCGCTCGCCGGTCATTCGCCAGTTCCCATTGATCCCGGGCATTGATTTCGCCGGGATCGTCGAGACCTCCAGCCATCCCGGTTTCGCAGCCGGCGACCGGGTGCTGGTCAACGGTTGGGGGCTGAGCCAGACTCACCACGGTGGCTTCGCGCAGAAAGCGCGGGTGAGTGGCGACTGGCTGGTGAAGGTCCCGGAGGCATTTTCAACTCAACAAGCCATGGCCATCGGCACGGCAGGCTACACGGCAATGCTCAGCGTACTGGCGTTGGAGCATGGCGGCCTGTCCCCCGAGCGCGGCGATATCCTGGTCACTGGCGCCAGTGGCGGTGCCGGCTCGGTGGCGATTGCGCTGTTGTCGGGCCTGGGGTATCGCGTGATCGCCTCGACCGGGCGTCAAGAGGAAGCCGACTACCTGCACGCGCTCGGCGCGGAACAGGTCATCGACCGCCGGACCCTGTCCGAGGCAGGCGCCCCGATTGGCAAGGAGCGCTGGGCGGGCGTTATCGATTCTGTGGGTAGCCATACCCTGGTCAATGCATTGGCACAAACCCAATACCGGGGCGTTGTCGCTGCTTTCGGGCTGGCCCAGGGGGCAGATCTGCCAGGGTCGGTGCTGCCGTTCATCCTGCGTAACGTGACCCTGGCCGGTATCGACTCTGTCAATGCTCCCCAGAGTGCCCGCGTGCAAGCATGGTCACGACTGGCGCGTGACCTTGATGTGGATAAGCTTGCCCATACCACTCAAGTCGTGGGCTTGGCTGAAGTTCCAGCAATCGCCGGCCGAGTGCTGGAAGGGAAGGTTCGCGGGCGCACCGTGGTGGATGTGAACGCATGATTCTTTCAACGAGTCGATTCCCATGAAGGCATTTTTCATCGAACGCTATAAGGACACTGGCCACATTGGCCAGTTGCCCGACCCTGAAGTCGGGGAGGACGAGGTACTGGTCCAGGTACATGCCGCCAGTATCAACCCGCTGGATTTCAAGATAAGGAGCGGCGAGTTCAAGCTGATCCTGCCGTATTCTTTCCCGCTGGTCCTGGGTAATGACTTGGCTGGCGTGGTCGTTCGCGTTGGTCCAAAGGTTTGCCGCTTCAAGCCTGGCGACGAGGTTTACGCGCGCCTCGGCGAGGATCGTATCGGGACCTTCGCCGAGCTGGCTTGCGTGAAGGAAGATGCGCTTGCGTTCAAACCCGGCAACCTCGATATGGCGCAGGCCGCCTCTCTGCCTTTGGTCAGTTTGACGGCGTGGCAGGTTTTGGTGGAGACCGCCAAACTGACAAAAGGCCAGAGGGTGTTGATTCACGCAGGTTCTGGCGGTGTGGGAGCGGTCGCCATTCAGCTCGCCAAGCACTTGGGCGCCTTCGTCGCCACGACAACCAGCACGAGCAATGTCGATTGGGTGAAAGCCTTGGGCGCTGATCTTGTCATCGACTACAGCAAGCAAGACTTCGAATCCGTCCTGCAGGACTACGATGTGGTTCTCAACAGCCTCGGTTCCGACGTACTTGCCAAATCCCTCAAGGTCCTCAAACCCGGTGGCCACCTCATTTCCATCTCCGGCCCGCCGACTCCGCAGTTCGCTGAAGGGCAAGGATTGTCCTGGGGACTAAGGCAGGTCACGCGTTTACTGAGCTACGGCATTCGCAGCAAAGCGCGAAAACGCGGTATCAACTACACGTTCGTTTTCATGCGGGCAAGCGGCCGGCAGTTGCATGAAATTACCGCGCTCGTCGAGTCCGGGGTCATTAAACCCGTGGTGGATCGATCGTTTGCGTTGGAGGCGACGGCGCAGGCCCTGGCCTATGTCGAGAAAGGACGGGCGAAGGGAAAAGTTGTGGTCAGCGTTATCGATTGATTGCATCGGTGGCCCCCTCGGAACGTTGTCCGAGGGGCCATTGCAAATACCCACGAACGTTGATCACTTCATGTCTCTGGCCTGTACCCACAGCACCGCGTCTTGCGACAAGGGCTTGCCCATGTGGGTCTTCGTTGCACCGATGTCGAGCGCCGCGATGCCCCACCAGCCGGACCGGGGCAGGCCAATGGTCACGATGCCTTGAGCGTCCGCGTAGGTGCTCAGGGCTTTGAATGACGCTTGAGGTGCCGTCACATAGTCTTGCTGGCCGAAGGCGTTTTTTTCGAGATCAACGGAATGGTTGACGTATTCGATTTCGATTTCGGCGAACGGAACAGGCTTGCCATCGGCCAGCACCACGGCGCGGAACACGCCTCCCGTCCAGTTGGCATAAGGTTTGTTCAGTGGCTGGATCTCCACTGGCAACCCTTGTGGCTCTGACCAGTTTCCGGGGACTCCACCCACGTTCACGATCAACTTGGTGAACTGTTGGATGTAGACATCTTCTTCAGTTTCCAGGTAAGGCTCGGGTTCGAGTACGAAAATATGGTCACCCAGTGAACGCACCAACTCCCGTGGAATCGAGGCACGATAGGCCGTCGTCCGGTTGTCGCGACTCTGCCACTCGACGGGACGCAAGTATTTGCGCAGGTCGATTTTCTCCTCGCCGTGGGAGCTGCTGTGGTTGAAGGCGCGAGGTGTACCCATGGCCATGGTGGGGCCGCCGGAGAAGGGGTGGGTGAACACCAGCGCGAACTCGAGGTTTTCCGCTCGCTGTAGCGCCGTTTCTTCCACGTAGAGCATCTGGAAATGGGCGTGTGCAGCGCCGGCCAAGCCAGTGAATGTCGTAGCGGCAAGGGCTTGGAGCAGTTTTCGTTTGAACGTCATGGTCGCTTTCACCTTGAAATGTCGGAAGACTGAATCGTGAGTTCATGGCCGGCGCCACCGAGGAACACCACGGAGTAGTTTCCGGTGGGGGGCTGGAATGCGTAGGTGTTGTCCTTGCCGACTTCGCCTTCGAGCAACACCTTGTTGCTTGGGTCCTGAACATGGATTTTTCTGCCGGCGGCCGAGCTGCCATCGGTGAAGCCCGCCTCGCACTTCACCTGGTTATCGCCCTCGATGTAGCAATCGAAGACCGGGCCATGGGCGAAGCTCGCCTGGCAGAACGCCAGAGCGCCCGCCATCGTTATGCGCAGTGCTGAACCTATGGGTTTCATAACGCCTCGTCGTCAAGATCGATCATTGGGCAGGCGACTGGCCGTCGCCTCTCGTGTTGTCGTTGCCAGCTGCGGCGAAGGCCGCCAGCAAGGCTTCCAGGTTCGAGCCCAGGAGTGCTTCGTATCCGTTGGCCGTGTCGGCGAGTACTCCCGGGTTGCCCGTATCGAGTACCAACAACCGCGCGCCCCCGTCCTCGATGGCTTTGACGATCCTGGCGTCCGGTGCCCACTTGTGGACCACCACGCGAATGTCGCGCTCGCGCAGGTAGTGGGTCAGCGCGGCGTAGTCAGCGTCGCTCCAGTCGATGTCCTGTCGCACGAACCAGCCGTCGACAAATACGCTGAATTCGCCGAACAGGTAGATGAACTCATTGGCCAGCGACAGCACGCGCAGATCCGGCACCGCGTTCAGGCGGGCACCGTAGTCGGCCTTGAGCCGGCGCAAGCGGTCTTCAAGTGCGGCGAGGTTGCGCTGTATTCGCGGCGCATCGGCGGGGGCCAGGCGCGACAAGTCGGCGGCGATCAGTGCGGACATGCGCATGGCGTTGACGGGACTGAGCCAGGCGTACGGCGACGGGCTCTCATCGACATCGCTCGCCGCGGCCCAGGGAACGTCGCGCGACGGTATGCGGGTCACCGCCACGCTGGGTTTGGCCGTGTCCCATGAGTGCGAGGCATCGATCTCGATGATCCGCAGGTTGTGGTGGCGCGCCGCCGCATACAGCGGGTCGGCGCGCCAGAGACTGCTGAGGGTGACCACGGCTTCGGCTTGCTGGAACACCTTGGCATCCAGGCGTGACAGCGCGTTGGCCTGGCTTTCCATGGGCACCGCAGCTTGCGCTGGAAGACGGACGACCTCAAGGTTCGTGCCGTCGCTGAGTGCCGAGGTGAGCGCATACACGGCAGGCAGGGCGACAAGCACCTGCTGCCTTGCGTTATCGGCAAAGGCCGAAAACGGCAGGCCCAGCAACAGGGCCAGCATCGTCAGCCAGGATCTGTAGAACCCTTTCCTATTCATACGCTGGCCCCCCTGAACCGGGACGTGGTGGCGCGCATGACGGTGGTGGCGACAAATACCAGGGCGGCGACTATCACGATTGCCCCGCCCGTTGGTACGGGGATGTGGAATTGCATCGGCACCAGGATGCCAACCACGCAGGAAAAGGTCGCAATCAGGATGGCGCGCGCGACCAACCCCGGGAGCGAACGGCTGATGTTGCGTGCCGCCGCCGCCGGTATGAGCAGAAGGGCTTCGACGAGCACGGCGCCGATGATTTTCAGGCAAGCGACCGTCACCAGGGTGACCAACACCACAAACAGGTACTCGACGCTTCGCACTCGCACACCGCGAGCATGGGCCAGGCTCGGATTGAGGCTGGCCAACAACATGCCGTTGTACAACGGCAGTCCGAGCAAGGCACACAGCGCCGTTACGCCAAGCAGCACGTTCATATCGGTGTGGTCCACCGCCAGGATGGAGCCGAACAGCACGCTTTCCATCACGTGGGTGTTGATCTTTGCCGACACGAACAGCAACAGCGAGGCACCGACCGCCAGCGAGATGGACAGGAACACACCGATCAGCGTGTCATTGGCCAACGTGGTGCGATGCTGCGTGTACTTGAGCGTCAGCGCGAACAGCAGGCAGAAGCCGAACATCGAGAAGTAGGGGGAGGTGTAGGATTCGCCGATCAGCACGCCAATGGCGACGCCGGTCATTGCCGCGTTGCCGACAGACTGACTGAAAAACGCCATGCGCTTGATCATTACCATCGTGCCCAACACGCCCAGCAACGGTCCGATGAGCACTGCGCAGAGCAGGGCATTGATCACGAACTCGTACTCGAACGGTTGCGGCAGGATGCCACTGGCGGCGAGCGCCTGCAGGTGGTTGCGAATGAAGTCGTACAGGGCGTTCATTGGGCCCCCTCCAGCGAGTATGCGACTTGGTCGGGGGCGCCATGAAACAGCACCCTGCGGTTGATAACCGTCACCGATTGGGCGATGCGCCTGACTTGTTCCAGGTCATGGTTGATCCACAGGATGGTGACGCCACGGCCGTGCAACTCGGCCACCAGTGCCTCCACCAGCCGTACCCCCGACTCGTCGATGCCGGCAGTCGGTTCGTCGAGGATCAGCAACCAGGGCGCCGGACTGATCGCCTGGGCCAGCAATACTCGCTGGCGCTGGCCACCGGACAGGCTGCCAAAGGGTTTGGTGCCCATTCCTGCCATGCCGGTACGAGACAGGGCCTCGGCATTGGCCGACTTGGCGGATCGGTTGGCCCCCAGGAAGGCCGGCCGGCGTTGACCGAGAAGGGCCATGAGATCGTTGACCGTCATCGGCACGTTGCGGTCGAAGTCCGGCAATTGCGGGACATAGCCCATGGGTGTCGTGACCTGGCCCTCGAAGCGGACCGTTCCCGAATGCGGCATCTGGCCCAGCAGGGCGCGCACCAGTGAGGTCTTGCCGCCACCGTTCGGGCCGATCAGGCAGTGCAGCGCCCCGGCTTCCACCCTAAAACTGACGTCTTCAAGCACTTGCGTGCCCCCCAGTCGCAGGGAGACGTTGTCGAACACTATGGCGGGACCGCGCATTGTCTGTTTCTCCTTCATCGCTGCATGAACTCAACGGCTTCGGCCAGGGTTTCGAGGTTTTCGCGCATCGCCACCTCGAATTCGTCCGCGCTGTAGGTATCGCCGGTGATGTGAGACAGCGAGAAGACCTTCACGCCAGTGGCGGCCTCGATAGGCTTGGCGAGATCGAGGGAGAAGTTTTTCTCGGCGAACAACACCTTCACATTGGCCTTCTTGATTGCGTCGATGGTGTTGGCCAGTTGCCGCGCGGTCGGGGCGACGCCGTGACGGGGCTCGATCACGGCGCTCACGAACAGGCCGAACTCCTGCATCATGTAGTCGTAGCCGGCATGCGTGGTCGCGCAGCGGAAGGAAGACAGGTCCAGCGCGGCGAAGCGGGTCATGAAACCGGCCCGTAGCGCGCGGATGCGCGCGGCATAAGCCAGGGCGTTCTGTCGATACGCCGTAGCGTTGGGCGGGTCAAGCTCCCCCAGCCTGCGAGTGATCTCGAAGACCTGCTGTATCGCTGCCGTGGTGGAAACGAAGGTATGCGGATTGACCACCTTGGCACCGTCCTGGTCGCCGCCGATGGGAATGAGGGCCACCGAGGCATTGGCCTGGATGATCGGCAGCGTCGCCCCGCGACCGGCGGCCTTGATGATCTGGAAGGCCCATTCATCGTGGCCGATGCCGTTGACGACCAGGGCATCGAGGGTCATCGCGCGGGTGATGTCGTCGGGCTGCGGTTGATAGTTATGCGGGTTCGCTTGCGCCGGAATGAGCGCGACGACCTCGGCCCGATCACCGACGATGTTCGCCACGAAGCTGTAATAGGGGTGCAGGGTGACGCCGATCTTGAGCTTCTTGCCCAAGGGGGCCGTCGGGCCGGCGAATACAAGGGTCGGTATCAGCACCAGCAGCGCAAGGCAGCTGCGCCACAGTGCGCGGTGTCTGGTAGAAACGGTCATGGCTGGTTTCCTTTTACACGTTCGACTTCGCTGGCACCGTCGTAAGGAATGACCTGGCGCCAACCTTGGCCGACCAACGATTCGGGTTTGACGATGCCTGGGTAAGGTGCGTACGGGTCGCGGTGGATCCAGATCGTCGCCTGGTTGGCCCACATGACACCGGCGTGGGCGTGCCCAATGACGAGCAGGTAGGCGCTCTGGCCGGGCGCGCGACCGGCGGAGCCGTAGTAGACCGTGGCGCCCTGGCCCAGGGTGGCTTTCGAGACGTCGCTGGGGGGCGGGGGCGTCGGGGCGTCGTCGTGATCATCGACGGAACCGGCGTGAGGCAGGTGGGTGCCAGGCAAAATCAACTGCCAGTTCACCTCGCCATTGGTCTTCCAGAAGGCGTCTCGGTAGAACGGCGGCAGCAAGATCTTCTGGGCTTGCTCCAGGGTGATCCAACCGCCGGTGTCGTTATTGTTCCAGATGATTTCTTCACCGGCGGGCAGCAGGGCGCTGTGGATGGCCTGATCGACTGCACCGAGGCCATCGAAGGAACGCACCTGCCAGCTCAAGGGGGTTGGTGGGCCGGCGTGCTGTGGGCGCAGCAGCACATAACCTGTCACGCTGGCGATAATTGCCAGGGCTGCAAACAGCAGGGCCAGCGACTCCCAGCGGCTGGAAGCCGGGCGCACGACATGGACCGCGCCGTTTACGTCATCGCCGGGGCTGGTTCGCGACAGGTTGGCCATCAGACAAACCCGATCCAGCGGCCAAGGCATATCACGCCCATCCACAGCGCCAGCGAGCTGAATCCGGCGATACGTGCCTGGCTGGGAGGCGGCAGGGTGGTGTCCCACTCGTCGATCCGGCGATAGGCGCCCAGGTGGAATATCCCCATGTTGACGCCGGCCAGCAGCAACAGCCCCATCTTCCACCAGAAGACGCTGTTCTGCGCATAGGTGGTGGCGTTGGAGGCGAACATGAGCAGGCCGGTGATCACGCAGGCTGTGAAGGCAACCCAGGTGAATGGCAGCAGTTCCTGGATCAACCGTAGCGCGCTTCGACGGTGGGAGGCGATGCCGAGCAGGCGCAAGTCGACGACGGCGATGGTTCCGAACACGAGGGCGATGCCGATCACATGCACCGACTCCAGGTTTGGAAAAATGGAGCCCGACTCTCTGATATATGCTGCGATCGGGGTGGCCTCGAGGGCTTGCAGTATCGATTGAATGTCCATGGCGAATACCTGAGAAAACGTTCGTTGAAAACGCTGGGATCAGTAAGCAATCCAGCGACCACAGAAGATCACGCCGCACCACAGGGCGATCGACAGCCAGGCCAGCGCCTTGATGGGAGGTTTCTCGTCAGCGCCTTGTGCCTGAGCAGCGGGGCGCAGCAATGGACGTCGAATCGACCAGGCCATGGTGAACACGGCAACGACCAGGAACATCTTCAGCCAGAACGTCGTGTTGACCAGTACGCGGTCTGGCTCGCCGATGATCATCACCAACCCGGTGAGGAGCAGGACGATGAGTGCGGCGCGCATCCACGGGTAATAACGGCGAATGACGCCGCGCAAGGGTTCGTCCGTGGCGAACACACCGGCCAGCCGCAGGTCAGAGATCACGGCGGCGCCGAAGATCACCGCGATGGCAATGATATGAACGCTCTGGATGGTGGGCACGACCCAGGACAGGTCCCTGATGACGGTGCTCAACGGTGTCGCGTAGATCCAGGCGATGATGAGTTCTGGTGACATTTGCTTTGCTTCCGCGTGGGGTTAGAAGTCTTGAGGTTTTGCGATCGGACGCAGGCCCTTTGCATCCTCCGGGAGGAGATAGCCCTGCTTGATCGAGAGCTTTTTGGCCTCTTCGAATGCTTGTTCGTAGTGGCTGAAACCGCCGTAACGTTGGCCAAGCGCTTCCTTGGAATAGGGCACCTTGGTGTCGTAGATCAGGCCGCAACCGGTCTCCTGGTCCGTGAGGTAGGTCGCGCTGGGCACCTGGATCCACGGCGGGCGTACGCCGCCTTGCAGGTTGCCGGTGGCGGGGTCGCGCGCGGCGGCCTTGCCTTCGCGCAGGACTCGCGGCGCCTTCGGCATGGCTTTGCCCTCGCGCACCCATTGGTCCATGCCATCGAGCAGCGCCGAGACGACCAGCTCCGCCGGTTCGTCGTACAGCGTCCGGCACCGTGGGTCGTCGCCCTTGCCGACGTCGGCAGCTAACAGTTCGGTATGCTCCGTACCGAGGTCGGCCAGCCGCAGATGCGGTATGCCGGTCACTTCGTAGTAGCGAAGCTGCGGGCTGTCGGTATCCGGCGGCAGGTCGATGCCTTCGATCACGTCGTGCATCAGTTCGGACTGGCTGTAGACGGTCACGAATGGCACGCCGTCAGGCATCTGTCGTGGTAGCCGGATGACGTCGCCACCCACCTCGCCATAGGCCATGCGGCCTGTCATGTAGGCATCGATCAGTGGCCTTGCGTCAGGCATGCGCCATTGCTGGTGGCGGCCCTGGTCGAGGTAGTCCATCCAGACTTGCGCGGTCACGGCCCAGCTATTGACGTAGACTCGTTTCACGTCGAGGCCTGCCAACGGGCCTTGCGCCGTATTGGTCTTGAGCAGCAACGCCAGTTGCGCCGCGATGCCCTGGGACTGTGGAACGAACGGATCGGGACCTGCACCGCGCGTGAAACGCTCCGGATCGTAATAGGTGCCCAACGGCGCATAGCGTGCGTAGTCGAAGCGGCGCATGAACTCGAAGTTCACAATCCGTCCGTATTGGGCGACCTGCTCGGCCTCGGCGGCCGGGGTGTCCGAGATGAACTTGGGGTCGACGGCCGGCTTGTTCATGTTCAGCGTGTAGCCGACGTACGCGTAGCCACGCCGTAGCAAGTAATCACGGGTCAGGATCCATCCCGCGGCGCGCTCGCCAAACCAGCTGAACGGCTCGATCACCACCGTGCCGTTGAAGTGCGCGGGGTCTGCCGGCTTGCGCACCAGAATGCGCGTGGTATAGGGCGCCTCGAAGAGGGTTTTGCCCGCAGCGGTGATGGCCGGAGCGACGCCTTGCAGGTAAAACTCCTCTTCGACGTAGTCGTACATGTCGAGGTCGCTGTGTTCGGTGCCCGGTCGTTTCGCCGACGACAGCGGTGGCACGCTGGAGGGCGGCACGGCAATGATCGTGGGCATGCGGGGCACCTCGGCGAAGGTGTTCGAGGTCAGCATCAGCGACAGCAGGACGCCTTGCAGCGTTGGCCGCAGGATACTGATGGTCATCGGTCGTTCCATCCGGTCACCTCCAAGGGGTCATTGATAAGGCTTCACTCACGGCTGAGGGACGCCTTGCCCTCGCTGTCGATCACGATCTGGTTGTTCTCGCAGACATACTCTTGAATGGCGTAGTCGGAGCGCTTGTAGTCGAACGTGAAGCGATACGGGGTGTTGAGCACCTGTGGATCTTCAATCAAGACTTGGTCCTCCAAGTGGTCCGGTCCCCGCAGCCTGATGCGTTCGGTGATCTTCATGTCCGCACCATGGGGAACGTCATAGAACGTCACGTCCGTTCGCACACGTTGTGTCTCCACGACGAGCGTGTCGCCTTCCCAGTGGCCTCGCGAATGGCCCTGGTACTTGGGGTCGAGCTTCTCTTTAGGTGGCATTGCCTGGTTCAAGAGAATCCGGCGTACCTGCTGGAGGTATTCGCCAAGCACGACCACTTGCTTGTCGTCGTGAATGATCTGGATCGGGAAGAGCGCCGCCATCAACGTGGGCATGCCCTCGGGCAGGCACTTGGAACTCGTCGTGGCCAGTGGCGTCCCGGCTTCGTTCGCGGCGGCCTGTTTTTTCTTCAGCTCCGTGTATTGGCTGGCATAGGGTTCCTTCAGGTCCATCGGTCCGCCCGGGTGCACCGGCTCGTCCGGGTTTTCACCGAACCAGTCGTCCGGGGTTCTTTCCCAGGTGCCGCTGATGTCCGGGCGCTTGTCGTGCTGGGTCTTCGACGCTGCCGCGTTGCACATCCCGGCGACGGTCACGAGGACGACGCCGAGGAAGATCGTTGCTGCGCTCAAGGTTCGTGTCGGTTTCATTGAAACGTCTCCACGCTGCTGGCCTGTTTGGTTCGATTGAGTTCGGTGGTCATGAAGCGGAGGAGGGCCTTCGCCTAACCGCCGCCCGAGAGCACGACGTCACCGATCTTGATCTCCACGAGCAGTCCTCCCGGGTCACCGTTTTTCAGCGGCCTGAAGGACACCTCGGCGCTTTCGCCGGCCTTGATCGAATCAGCGTTCCAGCCTGCGCGCTGCAGCGCATTGACACTGCCTGTCTCGATCTTGAAGCGCTGGGGGGGCGGGCCGGGCGTATCGAGGTAAATCGTGATGTGCGGATTGGTCCAGGCAAAGCGCTCGACCACGCCCTGGACCGTGACCATCTTGGTCTGGTCGAAAAGCGCGAATGAATGGTGAGCGGTGGCCAGGGACGGTAGGGCACTGCAAGCGACGATGGTCAGCAGGCAAAGCCCCTGACGAAACAGCGGGGATGGGGTCATGACGGATGCCTCGTTCTTATGCGTTCTTATGGCCCCAGCATAGGGGGGACACCTGCGCAGGCCGTAGCCCAAAACGGCAACCATTCAAATCCCAGGACAGGTTTTTCAGTGGGCAGCGATGGGACCAGGGGAATAGGGGCGCCGCCCTGTGCACATGCTGATTTGGGCTACCGCATGGGCAGCCCGAGTCGGAACACTCATGACTCGCCTCATAAATATAAAAACAGGAGAGACGTCATGCGCACCCCTCACTACGCTCCATTAATTTCGCTGGTTGCACTCTGTACATTGGGGCCGCAGGCACAGGCCTACGAGCTCTACAACGAAGACGACGGTGCTACCGTCCTGAATGCCGACCTCTGGGCGGGGTTTGGTTGGTTCGGCAGTGAAAAGAATTACCTCGCCAACCCGCAGGAGGAGCCCGGCAGGATGCGATGGCAGGAAGGCTTCGCCAAGTACGGTGTAAACGGCACGACGGACAAGATCGGTCCCGGCTCGATCTACGGCGGGTTCAGCCTGATCAGCACAGGCTCATGGGGCGATGGGGACGCAGGAGCGATCACCGCCGGGAATGAAAGAAGAACGGCGGTAGAAGATGCCTATCTGGGCTGGAAGTCAGGCGATCTGATTCCCGCCCTGGGTCCGGATGGCGTTGATTTCTCCTTTGGCCGGCAGCTCGTGACGGTGGACGGTTTCCTGATCACCGACGACGGGTTCGCGCCCGGCAAGGCCTTCAGCCCCATCCCTGGTGTGGCGGACGGTCGGTTCAATCGCGGCGGCGCCTTTTACCTGGGGCCGCGGTTGGCCTTCGGCAATACGGCCGTCCTGAAGCTGGGCGGTACGCAGGGGCTTCATGGCAGCCTGATGTGGTTGAAGTCGGACAATCCCGGACAGTCGGAGACCGAAGTGGCGGCCGCCACCATCGACTACACGACGGCCATCGGCTCGATCGGTTCGACCTATGTGCACGGGCTGGATATCAATGAGCGCTATGCTTTCGCCGACCGGAGTGAGCGCAAGGGCATGGATATCTACAGCATTCGCGGCCAGGGCAATGCCGGCATCGACAATGCCGATTTCGCGTTCGAGGTGGCGCGCCAGGAAAAACGTTCGGGGTCGCAGCGGGCAATGTTCTTCGACGCGGGCTACACCTTTGCCGACGTCAAATGGCAACCGGCGGTGAGTTACCGCTATTCGCGCTATTCCGAAGGCTGGGACTTCCTGTTCCAGGGCGGTTTCCGCAAGCGTTACCAGGGTGAAGTCGCCGCGAACTACGCCGGTTCAGTGACCTCGAACATGCAAATCAACGATGTGCTGTTCTCGGTGCAGCCGACCGACAAGCTGACACTCAACGCGATGTACTTCCACTACCACCAACTCGCCGACCGGGATGCTCAAGACTTCAGTGCCCGTGAGGTCGACCTGTACCTGGACTGGATGGTGACGGACAACGTCACGCTGTCGCCGCTGGTGGGTTTCTACAAGCCAAAGAAGTGGCTCGAGGACGGTGGTTTGCAGAGCGGGAGCGCATCAACCAACACTTACTTGCAGTTCATCGTGTGGGTGACGTTCTGATCTGAGTCGCCGCTGGCGGCATCTGTTGCAGGGAGTTTGATGCACAGGCGCCACCAGCGGTGGCGCTTTCCGGCGGGAGAGGTGATTAAGACGGGACGGTCACAGCATGCGGCGCAGGACGTCGTTGCGAGGGTCCGGGTCGAAGAAGCGGTGCTTCAGAGCGCCGGCGACATGCAGCACGATCAGGCCGAGCAGGGTATAGGCGAGCACTTTGTGCAGCCACTGGAAGACGACGAACCAGTCGTCATTTTTCGGCAGTAGCTCCGGCAGGTTCACCCCAAAAAAGAATACCCCGTCGCTCATCGTGTAGGTGCTCGACATCGAGTAACCCATCAACGGCACGATCACGATAAGTACGTACATGGCACGCTGCACAAACTGTGACAAAAAACGCTCATGTCCGGCCAGTGTTTCCAGGGGCTGTGGAAGCTTGGGGGTGCGCCAGCGCAGGGTGATCTGGACCAGGACCACCAACAGCATCAACACCCCAAATGATTTGTGCCAGGGGTAATAAAGCTCGTATTTGCTTGCCACTTCATCATTCATCCCGGTCATATGCCAGCCAGCCCAGAGGAGGCCGGCGATGAGCACGGCGCGCACCCAGTGCAACATACGCAGGGACGTAGGATACCGATCAATTGTTGTTTGATTTACCGGATTCATCGCAGTCTCTCCATCGATCATCAAGGCATCGGAATGCACATTTGAACGGCCACCCTCTACGACACAGGGGCTTGGAGGGTGGTCCGGTCAGTGCTTTTTTTTGTTCTCAGTTAGGCAGTAACACGGTGATGACCTTTTCTTCGGTATAGGCCAACGCGCCGCTGAACCCGCCTTCACGGCCAATGCCGCTGGACTTGACGCCGCCCCAGGGCAGGTTGGCGTCCAGCGGGCTCCAGCAGTTGATGCCCACGGCACCGGCCTTTACCGCCGCGGCAACGCGGTGCGCTCGCACCAGGTCGCTGGTCCAGACCGTGGCCGCCAGGCCGTAGGTGGAATCGTTGGCCATTGCGATCGCCTCATCTTCGCTGTCGAACGTGATCACCGTGCCAACGGGACCGAAGATCTCGTCTCGGGCGATCGCCATGTCATTGCGGGCGTTGGCGAAGATGGTCGGCTGCACAAACCAGCCCTGCTCGGGGTTCGATACGCCGCCGGCCAGCAGGGAGGCGCCTTGTTCAATGCCCAGCTGGATGTAACGGTTCACGCGCTCGAACTGTGCTTTCTTGGCCACTGGCCCCATCTGCACGTCGGGCTGTCGAGGATCGCCCACCTTGACCGCTCGGGCGGCATCGGCAAGCGCTGCGGCGAAGCGATCGGCGATGCTGCGCTGCACCAGGATACGCGAGCCGGCGGCACAGACCTGGCCCTGGTTGACGAACAAACCGAGCGCGCAGCCGCGCAACGCGTCGTCGAAGGACGCATCGTCAAAGACAATCTGTGGGCTCTTGCCGCCCAGCTCCAGTGCCACACGCTTGAACAGCACGCCGGCGGTGCGCTGGATCTCGCGTCCGGCCTCGGGGCTGCCGGTGAAGCTGATCTTGGCCACGTGCGGGTGTTCGCACAAGGCGCGCCCCACCTGTGCACCGTAGCCGGTAACCACGTTGATCACACCGTCGGGGAAACCCGCTTCCTGGGCCAGCGCCGCCAGGTGCAGGGCCGACTGCGGGGTTTCTTCCGAAGGCTTGATGACCACGGTGCAGCCTGCCGCCAGCAAAGCGGCGAGCTTCCAGACCGTGATCATCAGCGGCGAATTCCAGGGCACGATGGCACCGACCACGCCCACCGGCTCGCGCACCGTGTACGAGAGGGTCTTGCTGCCGAAATAGCCACCGGTGGGAATGGTGCGCCCCTCCAGTTGGTTGGCCCAGCCGGCGGCGGCGCGCAGGTTGGCGACCGCGTTGGGCAGGTCCATCCGGCGCGGCTCGACCGGGGAGCGACCGATGGCGTTGGCGTCCAGATCGGCCAGCAACTCGGTGTCGCGTTCCACCAGGTCAGCCAGCTTCGACAGCAGTCGACCGCGCTGGGCGCCGTCGAGCTGACTCCAGGGGCCACCTTCGAGTTGGCTGCGCGCTGCCTCCACGGCGCGGTCCACATCCGCGCTCGTGCCGCGTGCGGAGCTACCGTACACCTGCTCTGTCACGGGGTTGATGAGGGTCATGCGCCCACCGTCGGAGGCTTCGAAGGACGCGCCTTGGATGAAGTGATTCAGGTGCTGAGTCATGTTAGGGGCCCTGCGTAATGTGAGTGATCGGGGGTTGCACGCCTCATGCTTCGAGGGAGGCCAGGGCGTCGCCAAAGATGTCCAGCGCCTTGAAAAACAGCGAACGTGTGATCGTCAGCGAGGGCATGACGCGCATCACGTTGCTGTAGCGACCGCAGGGAATCATCAGCACGCCGTGGTTCAGCAGGTAACCCATGAGTTGACCGATCTTGGCGCCCTCCAGCGGTGCTTTGGTGACCGGGTCTTCAACCAGCTCGATACCGATCATCAGGCCACGACCGCGAACCTCGCCGACGAAGGGGCTCTTGAAGCCACGGATACGTTCCTGTGCTTCCAGGCCCAGCGTGTGAGCGCGATTGAGCAGATCGAGCTCCGGGTCCTGCAGGATGCTGATGTTGGTCAGCGCCACTGCCGCAGACAACGAGTTGGCGGCGAAGGTATTGGGCATCGATCCGTCAGGAATCGCGGCCGCCAGGTCCGAACGCATGATCAGGCCCGCCATCGGCAGGTCGCTGCCAATGCCTTTGCCGAAGGTAAGCATGTCGGGCTTCACGCCCGAGTGCTCGACCGCCCACATTTTGCCGGTACGCCCCGCGCCGGACTGCACTTCATCGACGATCAACAACGCGCCGCTGAGGTCGCAGGCCTTGCGCAACAGCTGCAGGAACTCTGGCGAGGGAGGCACGTAGCCGCCTTCGCCTTGTACCGGCTCCACGATCACGGCGGCCACGTCATCGGCGGCGGTGTAAGGGGTATTCAGCAGGTAATCCACGTAGTCGCCGGCGATCTGTTCGGCGCTTTTGTGCGTGGTGTCGAAGGGGAAGCGGTAGGCGTAAGGGTAGGGGGCGTGAATGACGCCACCCATCTGGGCGCCGTAGCCCTTGCGGTAGGCCGTGCCGGTCGTCAGCGCACCGGAGGCGTTCCACACGCCGTGGTAGCCGCCGTGGAAGGCGATGATCTGGTGCCGTCCGGTGACGCGCTTGGCGAACTTGACCGCGGCCTCCAGCGCATCGCTACCGCTTTGCGTGAAGAACGTAATGCAATCGCCGCGCAAGCCGTCGGGCGCGATCTCGGAGAGTTTGGCGGCCAGCTCAGTGCGCCGGGTGCTGTTGACTTCCAGGGCGTGCATCAGCACTTCGGACTGTTCGCGGATGGCCTGCACCACTTTCGGGTGGCAGCGACCGACGCTGCTGACGCCTACGCCTGCGGACAAATCGATATAGGTGTTGCCATCGGCGTCCTTGAAGGTTGCGCCGAACGCCCGGTCCATGGCCACGGGCATGCGTCCGCCGCCGCGGGCCATCGACTCGGTACGTGCTGACAGCGCCAGGGCCTCTGTGGTCTTGGGGCCGGGAATGGTGGAAATGATCCGCGGTGCATCCGCGAAGTGGAGGGATTCAAGCTTGGTTTCACTCATGACGGTCTCTCAGGATGTCGGTTTCAGTGTCTCGATCATCCCCGTCGCTTCTGTCTGGCCGGTAGCCCGAATCGGCACATTGGGAGGCACGCCTCGAACGCTTGTTTCGAAGAGCGGCCCCTTGTATAAAGAAATTTGCATAATTCTCTTAATATGAGAATATCGCCAAAGAAGGCAACCTAAAAAGAAGAATATTGGCCGAGGCTTTCGTCATCATGAAAAAACAGAACATCAGCCACTTTCGTGATATCCATGTCCACGCCGCTACCGTCCAGGAGTGGAATCAGGACTACAGCCAGTTAACCGCTGGCTCGATCGAGAGTTCGCTCATACAGTTGACGACGGCGCGTTGCCACATATTCCGCGAGCAGATCAACCAACGCGTGGTGCAGCATGGCGTGGCGCCCCAGGGCAAGATGTGCTTTGCCGTGCCCATCACCGTCCCGGGTTCGATTCGGATGCAGGGGCGGGATGTGGACGACAGCAGCCTGTTCTTTCTTCACGGTGGCGAGGAGTTCATGTTCCACATGCCGATGGGCATGGAGCTGCTGGCCATTACCTTCGAACGTGAACTGTTCGAGCAGGCGCTGGCACAAACGGCGTCGGCCAAGGAAATCAGCCAGTTGCTGCGTCAGCCGGTGATCAGGGTCTCCCCGCAACGCTATGCTGACGCTCGACGTCGAATGCTGGCCGTATTCTCCCAGGCGCTCTCGAACGAAGATCTCGACAATACGCAAGATCGGGAGCTGGAACAGGCCATGCTCGGCGAGTTGCTGCAACTGATGACCGACCCGGCCTGCGACAAGCAGCAGCGCATTCCAAGCTCCACACGCAGCTTCATTGTCGAGAAATGCCATCGCCTGGCGACCGCGGAATTGAACAACGTGCCCAGCGTGGACGAGTTGTGCCAGCGACTCCAGGTGAGTCGACGTACCGTGCAGAACAGCTTCCGCTCGGTTGCCGAGACGACCCCCATCAATTACTTGCGCTCCGTGCGGCTCAACGGTGTACGCCGAACCTTGATGTCCACCCGGGCCGCGAACCTCTCGATCGGTGATGTCGCGGCCCAATGGGGCTTCTATCACCTCAGTCATTTTGCGGCGGAGTATCAGGAACTGTTCGCAGAATTGCCTTCCCATACCACCCGCGCGGCCATCGCCGATTGTGCGCGCGCCTGAGCATCTACCGAGCATGGTGTCGACTGCACAAGGATGTAGAAAAGATGAATAGCCTTCGCCGCCTGCTCATGGTCTTCGACTTGTTTCGCCCTGAACAGCCGGTCATTGACGTGGAGATCATTTGCCAGGAGCTCGGCTTCACGCCCGCAACCGCCTATCGCTATCTGCGCGAGCTCGGCGATGCGGGCTTCTTGAAGCGATTGCCGCGCGGCTACGCACTCGGCCCGCGAATTGTCACGCTGGAGCATCAGATGACGAAGTACGATCCCTTGCTGGCGTGCAGCCGGGACCTGGTCGATAAATTGGTCGACGATACCGGCCTGGATGCGCTGGTCAGCGAATGGCATGGCGATTCAGTGGTCAACGTGCTGATCCAGCGGGGCTCCGATGCCGGCCCGGTCGGTGGCGACAGGGGACGACCGATCGATCTGCTCCACAGCGCGACTTCACGAGTCGTATTGGCGTATCTGCTGCCACGCCAGATCCGCCGCATCTATGACGTTCACGCGAACCTGACCGAACCGCTGCAGCAGGGCTTGGCGTGGAAGCCGTTCAGCAAGAGCCTGCTCGCCATCCGCAAGCAGGGCTACTGTATCAGCGAAAGCGAGCTGCACCCGGGACGCAGTGGCGTCGCGGCGCCGATCTTCGACGAAAAGCAGCGCGTCCTTGGCAGCATGACCCTGGTTGGGCGCAGTGAGCGGTTCCGTGCGTTTCAACCAGGCTACCTGTGCAACCTGGTGACCGGCGCGGCGTCGGAACTGACGGCGCGAATCGCCTTGCAATGAGGTGATAGCGGGGGCCGGATGACAGCCCTGCGTTTTTTTTCGAGGAGCGGACTCTGGTTACCGATTTGGGATAGTGGAGCGTTCAGGGAGAGGCATAGGATCGAATCCAGCGTGCAACAAGAACAACAACGCTATTCGGTGGCAGTGAGCGGTTGACTGCATCGTTCCTACAGCGACTGCCTCATACAACAAGGTCAAGAAAACATGAGTGTATCTCTCCCGGTCAACAGCTCTACGGGGCTCAAGCGTGGGGCCCTGGGTGTCGGCTTCATCATCTTCTTCGTGGTTTCGGCGGCGAGTCCCTTGAGTGTCATCGCTGGCGGCTTCCCCATAGGCATCATGCTGGGCAACGGCGCCGGCACACCGGCCTTGCTGATCCTGGCCCTGCTGGTGTTGCTGGCGTTCTCGGTGGGCTACACCACCATGTCCCGGCATGTCACCAACGCCGGTGGTTTCTATGCATTCACGTCTCGCGGCCTGGGTGGTTTGGCCGGTGGGGCGGCGGGGGTGTTGGCGATGTTTGCCTACAACATCCTGCAAGTCGGGCTGTATGGCATGTTCGGTGGCGTAGTCAGCGGCACGATGGAGAGCGTGTTCGGCCTGATATTGCCCTGGTGGACGTATTCGCTGATGGCGATGGCCAGCATTGCGATCCTTGGCTATCGCAAGATCGACCTGTCCGCCCGGGTGTTGTCGGTCATCGTGATCGCCGAATACTTGGCGATCCTGCTCCTGGACTTCGCCATTCTCCGGACGGGCGGCGACAGTGGCATCAATCTCGACGCGTTTGATCGCCGCCACGTGTTCAGCGGCACCCCGTCAATCGGCCTACTGTTCTGTTTCGCTGCGTTCATCGGCTTCGAGGCCACCACTATCTACGGCGAAGAGGCCAAGAACCCGCAACGCACGATCCCGATAGCCACTTACTGCTCGGTACTGTTGATAGGTGGTTTCTACGCGCTGTCGGTCTGGTCGATGGTGATCGGTGTAGGGGCGGACAAAATCGTCGCCACGCTCCAGGCCTTGCAGGACCCGACGACGTTTATCTATGGCATGTCCGATCACTTTGTCGGACCACACCTGACCCAGGTCATCCGCGTGCTGTTCATGGTCAGCATCTACGCCGGGCTGTTGGCGTTCCACAATGCCGCGGCCCGTTACTTCTATGCCATCGGTCGTGACGGTTTGCTGCCGAGCCGGTTGGGGACCACCCATCGTGTGCACCAGAGCCCGCACATGGGCTCGGCGTTGCAGAGCTTGATCTCCGCTGTGGTCGTGCTGATTTTCGCGGCGATGGACGCCGATCCGATCCTGCAATTGTTCGCCTGGCTGTCCAACCTGGCGACGCTTTGCGTGATCTTGCTGATGGCGCTCACTTCCGCAGCGGTATGGGTCTTTGCCCAGCGCCACCCCGAGCTCAAGCTGGGGATCTGGCGTGGGCGGATTTTCCCCGGTTTCTCTTGCCTTGCGTTATTGGCGGTCCTGGTCATCGCAGTGGTGCATTTCGATGTGCTGACGGGCGCGAGCAAGGCCCTGTCATACGGACTCTGCGCGATCATTCCCGCAGCGCTGCTGGCGGGCGTGTTCCTGGCGGCGCGGCTGCGCCAGGTGTCGCCGGAGCGTTATATGGTGTTGGGCAGCCACAAGCTCTAAACATCCCATTTGGGCTAAATGGGTCAGAGACTGTCCGGATCCCCAAAAAACTTTTTTGGGCTCCAGACAGCATTTCAGGCAGGAAAAACTCCGATACTCCTCCAGTTTTACCCCCCCCACTCGCACCGTGTGTGCGAGCAACGTGCTTACGCAGGCGCCTGGAGGTAGCTAGTTGTCCATCATCTCGGCTGCTTGCTGGGTTGCCTGGCTGGTTCGCGTGGCCAGCTTGCGCACCTCATCGGCGACCACCGCAAACCCGCGGCCGGCTTCGCCTGCTCGCGCCGCCTCAATGGCGGCGTTCAACGCCAACAGATTGGTCTGGCTGGCAATGCCCTGGATGGTGGCGACAATCTGCGTCAGCTTGCTGAGGGTTTCCTGCATCACCCGGTGTTGTTGCGCCTGCGTCTCGCGCATCGTGCTTTCTTCATGGTGAGCATGGATATCGGTGATGGCGCCCACCACCCTTTGCGGGGAGCCATCCTGCGCGCGGCGCGTTTGCCCACGGCCGCGAAACCAGCGGTAAGTACCATTTTTGTGTTTGAGTCGATAGTCCACATCGAATGGCGTCTTGCCGCTGCGGTCGTCCACATGGGCGACGAACGCGCCGATGGCCCGTGCGCTATCGTCGGGATGCAAGCGTGAGGTCCAGCTTTCCAGTGTATTGGGGAACTCCTCAACCGTGTTGCAACCCAGCAGTCGGCGCATTTGCGAAGACCACCAAATGGTATTTTTCGGGTTCGCCGGGTCACCGGCCACCACCTCGATATCCCAGAGCCCGTCATGCAGCATTTCCCGGGAAATGTCGAAGCGCGTGGCCGCCAGTTCGAGCGCCTCGTTGTGCAGGTGTTGTTCATGAATGTCACGAACGGTCCCGCCGATGGCGAGTGCTGCGCCTTGCGCATCGCGCCGCGAGACACCATTGATCCTGCACCAGCGATAGTCATCGCCTGATGCGGACTTCATCCGCACGTCGAGCGCAAAGGCCGTCCGCCCGCTACGATCGGCAAGGTGCATGACGAGCGCTGCCAGGTGCGTTTGCTGGTCATCCGGGTGTAACTGTTCGCTCCAACTGCCGAGCTTATCAATGGCTTGGGCCAGGTTCGATGCAGAACCTGTCCACGTCATCGCACATCCCGGCGCAGGGGCAACGGTTCCATCCAGCTCCAGCTCCCAGAACAGTTCACCTGCGCCCTGTGTGATCAGTGCCCAGCGCGCCTCCCATTGGCGCAACAGCCCGTCACGGCAGGCCAGGCGCTCGTTCAGTTGGCTGATGTCCAACGTCAGTGCGCCTGCCTGCTCCTTAAGGGCTCGTCGCTCTTGCAGCAGTTCTTCGACGCTTGCCAGGATGCGACGCAATATCGGCTTGTTCGACGACAGTGGAATGCTCGCCTGGTCCGGCTGCTCCAGTCTGTCGGCGAGCTGCGCCAATACCCAACGGGTGGTTCGGCTGGTAAAAAGCATGGAACACCTCTACCTCGGTCAAATGGGATCAGCCTGCAAGGATGGCGTCGCAGCTGATAAAGCCTGGGAGTCAAAGGCTGCCGCCCCCGGCAGGGCTTGCCAGGCCGATGGGCCGGCGGTGATTTCCTGAGCACTCAGCAGGCAGTTGTCGAGCTCGCGCTGCAGCGCGTGGGTATCCAGATCCTGGCCGATAAAGACCAGTTCCTGCCGGCAATCGCCGACAATGCTGTCCCACTTGGCCATGATGCTCTGCAACCGATATTCATCCTGCGGCCATTGCGACTGCTCGATGAAGTTCCACCAGCGCCCGACATAATCCCACTGGAACTGTCGGCCGCTTTGCACCAACAGGCCAGTTTCGAGGTGCCGGCTGGCGAGCCAGAAGTAACCCTTGCTGCGCAACAGGCGCCCGTTGCGCCAGGGTCGCTGCAGAAAATCGAGCAATCGCTGTGGGTGAAACGGGGCGCGCTGGCGGTATACCCAAGACGTCACGCCATAGGTGTCCGACTCGGAGGCCGGTGCATCATTGGCCTCCATTTTTTTCATCCAGCCGGGCGATGCCGCCAGGCTGGGTAGATCAAACAGATGGGTACCGAGGATGCCTGATAGCTCAACGTTACCGTGTGCCATCGGCATGATCCGCGCAGTCGGGTTAAGGCTGGCGAGGATTGCGTGCACAGCCTGGTAACCAGGCTCATCGATCAGGTCCAGTTTGTTGACGAGAATGACGTTGGCGTACTCCACCTGCTCGATCAGCAGATCTGCCAGATGGCATTTGGGGGTGTCCTCCTGTGCGTCGTCGCGGGCTACGATGTCCGGCGATTCGAGCAACGCCTGGAAATGACTGCCATCTACCACCGTCACCAAGGTATCGAGCCGCGCCAGTTCGCTGAGGCTGAAGCCTTCTGCGTCAAGGAACGCGAACGTCTCGGCAACCGGCATCGGTTCAGAGATTCCCGTGGACTCAATGAGCAGATAGTCGAAACGTTGCTGGCGCGCCAGGGCACCGATCTGCTCGAGCAAATCGGCGCGCAGCGTGCAGCAGATACAGCCATTGCTCATCTCGATCAACTCATCGCGACCACGGTGCAGTGATACGTCGCGCTGCACCTCCGCGGCATCGATGTTGACGTCGCTCATGTCATTGACGATGACCGCCACTCTCAGGCCTTCGCGGTTGCGCAGGATATGGTTGAGCAGGGTAGTCTTGCCGGCGCCGAGGAAGCCGGAAAGCACCGTCACCGGCAATCGGGCTGTCAAGGCGCCGTTCATCATGCGTCCACCGTGCTATCGGCGTGGTCCAGATAGCTTTCGAACAGGTCGACCACTACGAAACCGTCATCGGCTGCATCTCCCCACAGGTCCTTCACGCGAAACTCGACGTGGTAGGTCGGTTGATGCGCCGCGCTCAAGTCGCCATGACCAATCGCGTCCGGGAACGGCCACTTTTCTGAGGTGCGGTGCAAGACCAAGCCTTCCTTGCCGCGCACGTAGGCCGGCATGCGGATGTGTCCGGCCACATACTCGTCTCGCACCACCACCCGGTCGCCTACTTCAAAGGGGGCGCGGCCGGTAATCGCCGGACGTCCGTTGGAATGCGCGGGGTTCGCCAGTTTGAAGTGCGACCCCAAGGCCTGATCAAGCTCGGCCTGTGTGATCACGCCTGTTTCAACCAACAGAGTCGCGGTGGCGATGATGTAGCGTTCGTAGTACTGGGTACCGACGTGTTGGCGAACGTCCAGCCGTTCGACGGCGTGGCGTACTTCGTCCACGCTGAACTTCTTCAAGTGATCGGCACCGATGAACATCAAGCTGTAGGCCAGGTGCTCCCAGTCCTGCTTGAACACGGGTTGGTAGCTGAGGCTGTTGATGGTGTGAGGGACTTTGCCAAAGCCTTGAAACCCACCGAGATCGTGAAAGCCATCCATCGTGTATACCTCTGAAAAGTGCAGGAAACAAAGTGCTCCGGTTACGCTACGTACGGTAGCGCCACGCCGATAAGGACATCCTTGGTGATCAATTTTCGAAGCGCCACTTCATCCAGGGATTCGCTCCCCTTCGGCCGCATGGGCAGCACCAGATAGCGGCTTTCCGCGCTGGTGTCCCACACCTTGATAGTGACGTCGTCTGGCAGCTCCGTGCCAAGTTCCCGCAGGACCGTACGCCCTTCGCGAACCAGGCGGGCGCGGAACTCGAAGCCCTTGTACCACTCCGGCGGCAAGCCCAGGACGGGCCAATTGGTGCAGGAGCAAAGACTGCACACAATCACGTTTTTCACACTGGGCGTGTCTTCCAGCGCAACAATGTATTCACCCTGCGGGCCGGTGTAGCCAAATTGGGTGCATGCAGCGGTACCGTCCCTGAGCAGCAGTTCGCGAAACTGCGGGTCCACCCAGGCCTTGGCCACCACCCGTGCACCGTTCTCCGGGCTCCATTGGTGGGCCATCAACTGTGTCATGTGCTCGATGTAACCGTCAGGGATCAGGTCCTTCTGCTTGAGTACTTGCAGTAACGCCTGTGCTCGCTCGCCCGGCGTCGATGTGTTGTTTTCATGCGCGGTCATAGTTGACTCCTCATCGTTGAGCTTCTAGGCAGCGCTTGGCGGCTTATTCCTTTGCGCTGCATGGGACTACCGGCTAGCTGTTTTTCCAGTCAACCGACGCCTCGAATGCCGCGGCAGCCTGGTAAATCGTGCCTTCGGCATAGTGCTTGCCAACCAGCATCAGCCCGACAGGTAAACCATCTACCAGGCCGCAGGGGATCGACATTGCCGGATGGCCGGTGATGTCCTGGGCGGACGCATTGCCGATCATTTCCAGCGCACGGGCCACGTACTCGGTGATCGAGCAATCCGGCTCCGGATGGGGCTGGGCAATAATCGGGACGGTAGGCATCACCAACAGGTCATAGCGCGCCAATGCGGCGTCATAAGCGGAGCGTGCCAGGCGACTGAGATTTTGCGCCTTGGCGTAGAAACGACCGTTGTAGCGATCCAGACCGTATTGCCCGACGAACATGCACAGCTTGAGAGAGGCAGAGAGATCATTCGCCTGATCGCGCCATCCGGCTTGCGTATCCAGCAACCCGAGGTCATACAGGCCTTTCCAGTTAAAGCCGGCCCCATTGCCGTGCATCATCTGCATCGTGAGGCCCTCACAACCGATGGGGTGCCACAGCGAACCGGCAATCTTGTGCTCAGGCACTGAGACCTCTTCGACGTGCGCGCCCAGCCGCGAAAACATTTCGATCGCATTGCGTACAGTCGATGCCACGCGCGGGTCCTGGTTGGCCAGTTCAAAGCCTTCGCGCAGGATGCCGATCTTCAGCCCGCTCACACCCCGTCCCAGGTAATCGCTGTAAGTGTCGACCCGGGGCGCGGCTTGGCGCGGGTCGAGCCCATCCGCTCCTGCCATGACCTCCAGCATCAAGGCGTTGTCGCGCACGTTTGCCGTGATGGGGCCGGCATGATCGATAGTCGCCTCGATGGCCATGATCCCGGTGTAAGGCACCAGTCCGTGGGTCGGCTTCATCCCGTAAGTCCCGCAGAATGCGGAAGGAATCCGGATTGACCCCCCTTGGTCACCGCCGACTGCCAGGTCGACCTCGCCCGCGGCAACCAGCGCTGCGCTGCCGGAAGACGACCCACCCGAGGTAAATCCGTGGCGATAGGGGTTGTGCACCGGCGCAGGATCGGAGGTGTGACTGCCACCGGACAGGCAGTAATGTTCGCACGTTGCCTTGCCGAGGATAGTTGCGCCGGCATCCAGCAATCGGGTGACGACGGTGGCATCGTATGATGGAACGAAGCCTTCAAGTGGCTTGGCTCCGTTCATCATGGATACGCCAGCCAGCGAAATATTGTCCTTGAGTGCGACCGTTTTACCCGCCAGTTTGCCTTCGCGGGCACCGCTGACTTCCGTTCGGAAGTACCAGGCATTCAGCGGATTGTGTGCAGTCGAGGGGCGATAGCCCGAGCTGCGCTCGTAAAGTACCGGTGGGATGAAGTCAGGCAGCTCGTCAATCAAGTCATAAGCGTCGAAGCTTGGCTGCATAAGAGCCAGGTATTCAAGGGCTTGCTCTGCACTGAGTTGCATGTGCAGGCTGCTTGAGATGTCCAATAGCTGTTCAAGGGTGGGGCGAACAATTGCCATGGTTGGGCTGTCCTTATCGTAAGTAGCCAAAGAGCACTGCATGCTCATCAATATCAGTGGGTCTGACGCTTAAGATAATCCGCGCCTCAAGTCGGAGGCTTGGTTGAGAAAGACATCGACTTGGCTGAGCCGGACACCCCCGCGCAAAGGCGCAAAGGGCGCGCGATCGTGGGCTCCTGCGTTAAAAAATGCGCGCGTAACGCAGGTTCAGGCGCAAGTCTTCCTTGGTGCCGTTGTCCACCGAGAGGTCCTTGCCCAATTGCAGTTGGATCTGGTCCTGTGGGGTAACGAATTTGGTGGCGGTAAGACGGAAGTTGGTGGTGCCCAGCTCGTTATCCTGACTGACGTGCTCGACGTTCGTTTCGCCTCCCCAAGTGCGTCCGAAGCCGATACCAAACGCGGTGGTGGCGTCTGGCATGTAACGGCCCATGATCTGTGCTGCATAGGAAACGTCCTGCTTCATACGGTCGGTATTTGCACCGTAATCAGTGTTGTCGCCATACCAGATAGCGCCGCCAACCAGGTCCATTGCCCATTTTTCTGTGAAGTGTTTGACGTACGCACTCTGCAGTTCGAACTTCCAGCGGTTCTCTCCGATATTGAGCGCGTCGTCCTTGTCATACGTACCAGTAGGCACATACAGGTAGGGGGCGATACTGAGGGTGTCGCGGGCTTCGTTTAACCGCCATTTGACCGGCGCGGTGAGGATCAAGTCGCCAACCCCGCGAGTATCGCCCAGCGCTGAGGCGTCACCTGCACTGGAGACGTGCCCGAAAGGCAAAAGGAATTGCGGGTCAATGGTGACTGTGTCAGTGAGTGCATAGACATGGAGCAGACGCAGGATGCCGACGTCCGAGCTCAACTTGAAGTCAGAGCTGACCTTGTGTCCGTTGGTGTAAGCCGAGTCCGTGGTGGCGTGCTGGTAATAAATCGCACCGATAGTAGCGCCAACCGGATACTGCTCATAATCGCCAGGCGCTACTTCAACGGCGTTCGCGTGAAGCACGGGCAACAGGGTGGAGAGCGTCAGCAGGCGGATCTTATTCATCATTTATTCCTCGCACAGGGAGACCGGGCCACCCAGGAAGGGTGGCAAGGAGGCAGAAGTTGGGGGGGAAACGCCGATGGCACTCAGGCTGTTGGTGGCATCGCGTCGCGCAACATGCCGGTCTGCGGGTGGCAGTTGATGTATTCGAAGACCTGGCTCTTGGCGTCCGACACCGACACTTCGTGGTACAGCCGCAACTTTTTCAAACCCGCGGCCACGCGGAAGAACGTCACGAAAATACGCAGGTGAGTAGGGTGGGATTCAGCCCAGCGTTCGAGTTTCTCCACCGAGCGCCAGTGACCGATGTTGTAACTCAGGTCGAGAAAGTTGCCGTCCATGTCGATATTGCGCACGAACCTGTTGCTGTAGCAGCCCAACGGCTGGCCGTTGTCACGCAGGAAGTCCATGCCATCCTGCAACGTCGGCAAAATTTCATCGAGGTAGAGCGAGCGTTCCTCTGCCTCGGCATCTGCCCAGTCCTGGCCTGAACGAATCAGCGTGAGGTTGTCATGCCCCAGGACCACGACCCGTCCGCCCTGGACAGGGTCACCCGAGATCACTTGCAGCTCGCTCGTGGGCTTCATCCAGTCGGTCTGGGAAATCGGGAAGCGGTCGCGCATCGATCCCCAGTAACCGTGCTCTTCGATCTCGCCACTGGTCGCATCCATCACCGCGCCGACACCGGGCAGGTTCTCCTGGAAGGCGTACAACGTCTCGAACTGCTCGGCGCGCGGGGCGGTGATTTCGCGGAAATAGCCAAGGTTTTCACCGAGGCGATCCGGCGAACTCCACCAGTCATTCACCTGAGGTGAACGCAACCAACGACAGTGGGCGGCAGGGTCTTTCCAGTACCCGACCACAATCAAGTTATCAAAGCCGCTGCTGTCGGTGTGGTGGGTCAAATCGTGGGTCTGCGGGCCATCGGCCAGACTGAAGCTGCCGACGATGTGACGCATTGCCTGCAATGCAGCCTCGCGCTGGGTGTCGCCGCGATATTGCACGCCGAGATAAGCCATCACCACTTGTTCCAGTTGTTCGTCAGCGCGCGCGACCCACATCGGGAACGGAGGTTGATACTCATCGGGTACACGGCGGGACAGGGTGCGTGGGCATTTGAGATGTGTGTCGATTGCGGATTCCATCTTGAGCTCCTCGTTATTTTCGTTCAGGCCTACGGGTGGGCGTCAGCGTGTCGGCGGCTGGTCGCGCTTGGCGATCTGCCGTCGGTGCAGCAGCTTCATGGCCCCCCACTCAATCAACCAATAAGCCGACTCTTCAGGCGCGAGGTCGCGCCTCTGCAGAAGCCAGGAGGAATCAGCCAATCGTTGTGAATAGTGTCGATGCATGGCGTGCCTCATCAGCGGGGTATGAACTGCTGTGAGGTGGAAATTAGGCTGGGCGAGGAGGGGGCGCTTTGTTCGGCGAGACAACCGCTTGGTTGGAAGAGACAGTACTGAAAATGAGTTTCACCCGTGGTTCGTGCTGGTGCATGTGAGCCGACCGGGTGACGTGCTGCGCCCTTGAATGGTGACGGCCGCGGAGGGCGATAGCCTTCGAAGCCTGGCGAAAGTCGCGCGGACATCACATGGCAACGCAGTCAAGCAAGCCTGCCACTGCGCTTGGCCTGTTAATTGCTTTTCATGGCTGAAAAATCGACGCTCATTACAACTTATCGAGCGCCTATTGCATCGTTGTCGAGGTCAGTGTCATGAACCCAAGCACTCAGTATTCGACCCTTGCCGTTCCTGCACCACGTCGGTTTGATTATTGGAAAGAAGTGGTCTGTCGTCATTGCCTGGCGGCCGATAGCATACCCTTGTCCCAGAGCAGTTTTGATGGCTCGCTCGCCATCAATACAGTCGGTGAACTGGACATCTGTTCGCTGTCTTCGCCGCTGCATCACTGGGAGCGTTCCGAGCGGCACCTGCGCAGCGGTCCGGCCGAGGATTTATGGTTGGGTTTCGCTCGAAATGGCCATGGTCAGATTGAGCAAGGCGCAAGAAAAACCAGCTTGGCAGCTGGGAATCTGTTTCTTTATGACGCAACTCAGGCGTTTCGCTTCAGCTTCGGTGGTACCGCAAACCACTTGGTCCGAATCCCGCGAGCCTTGCTCACCGAGCGGCTACCGCGTATCGCGGAATACACCGCGATGGTCCTCGACGACCGCCGCCCCGGCGTCATCCCCTTGCGTGAAATGCTGCGCCAGGCCGCGAGTACACCGGTGTCATTGCAGAATGAACACATCGCGACACGTTATTCAGCGGCATTGATCGACCTGCTTGTGATCAGCCTGGAACTCCAGGACCTCAACACCACCCACCAAGAGCTGGACCTGTACGGCCGCATCATGAAGTACATCCAGCGTCATTTGACTGAGCCGGACCTGTCGATCGAGGTCATCGCCCAGGCGCACAACGTGTCCACCCGAACCGTTACGCGGGCGTTCGCACGCTACCAGAAAACCCCCGTTGCGGAGATTTGGAAAGAGCGCCTGAATGCTAGCCGTGAGGCGATTGAACGCGGCCAGGTACGCAGCGTATCCGAGGCGGCGCTGGACTTCGGGTTTTCTGACTTCTCCCATTTCAGCCATGCGTTTCGCAAGGCGTTTGGTGTGGCGCCGAATACGCTTTTACGCCGCAATTGAATTGCCGGGGTATCGAGTCGCGAGAGGAGGGGCGCTCACGTGGATGGGCCTGGCGAAGTGCCCGAAAGGTCCAAAGCAAGCCTTCAGATGTGCCCCCTAATCTGATAATCCACTGAAAGTGGGGGAGGATTCCCCAGCCTGTGGAAAGGCAAAAAGAATTAGATGCTTAGCCTGCCTGGGCAACGTCTAAAGACTCTGACGCCTAAAGACTTTCCGGATCCTCCAAAAAACATTTTGACTGGGCTCTAGGAAGGCGTTTTCAGGTAGATAATGCTGTTATTTGCCCCCACTTTTGCCCCCAATCGCATTGAGTGTGCGAGTGATCTTGAATTGTGACCTGCGACTGACTCCAGTATGGCAGTACCTGGTATTCGGTGCGCCTTCGCGTTCTTTTGGCACGCAAGCTAAAGCGGCGCTCCCGAGCAACGCAATAAGCGTGAGCGGGGATCTTTATTTGATGAGAACCACACTGGTTTTTATGCTCGCTTCTCAGTCAGCCCTGATTGTTTCGTGAAATATTTTTGCATAAAGCCGAGCGACGGTAGGTGTGAGGTTGTGTACTGAAGGAATCAAAAAATTTGAGTCGGGGGCGAGTCGTTTTGCGTAGATGACTTCGTAAACCCTGCGCACGACTCCTGGCTCTGTTTTCTCTTGGTCGAAGCCAGGCATTATTCCTACGGCTTTGTAACCCGCATGCTCCAATGCTTGTTGCATATACGGAGCGCTGGTTGTCGCCATACCATAGATCAAGCCCGCGCCCATGAACCTTCCCATTTTTTCTCCGAGGTCTTGGGCGGCTACGGCGAGTTTGGTTTGTCTATGATGTTTGGCTACCGCGCCCACTCGCCCGAAGATGACATCAGCGCCGTCAATTTTTTCCCACGTTGCTATCGCGACGATTTCATGATTTTGGCGGACCACGATAGCGAACATTCCCCGCTCTAGGTCGTGTTCGAGCACCACGTTGTCTTCATAAAATTGCGGGGTCAGAAAAGGGCTCCCTAACCCCACCCTAATGGAAGGGAACCACGTCTGGAAGAAAATTATCGCTACATCGATCTCCTCGCATTTCAGGTAATCCCATGTGTAGCCAGAGGGTAAAACAGTGAAACTGCGAATTTGATCGATCGTTGGCCATTTCATGCGGTTCTGCTCGTCTTCATTGTCTAATTGCCTTCAGGAATTGGTCGGAGAAGGGGCTTATTCAGTCGCTTCTCTATCGAGTTGTCTGCGATCTATCGGCAATTCCAGGGCGTCTAGTGGGGTAGGTGGCGGGTTAGACGGCGGTGTTTTCAGGTTTGAGGACAGCGCCCTTGCATAATCCTGGGGCATGCCTGGCCGCAAATTGTCTGTGGCGGTCGACCACTTCACCGATGACAAACTGCATCAGCTTCTGGACGAAGGCCGTATCGAGTTTGGCCTCTTGGGCGAGGGCTGTCAGGCGTTCGCATTGAAGCAGCTCTCTGTTCTTGTCTACCGCAGGCAATTGATGTCGGGCTTTAAGCAAACCGACCTCATCAGTACAGCGGAACCGTTCAGCAAGCATGTGGATGAGCGCGGCGTCGATATTGTCGATGGTTTGTCTGAATGCCGAGAGTTGACGCGTGATGTCGGAATTTTCCATGGATAACCTCGTGGCAGTTGTTCTAAGGGTCTTGTCTGTACCCTTCCTTGGTCCTTCCATGATTGGGCGGAGAACCTGAGCAGGCGCTTTACGCGGGATCGGGCATGTTCAACGATTCCTCCAGCCACTGCATGACTACCTTGAAAGCCGAGTCTGAATTGCGTTCATAGATCAATCCGTGGCCGTTGCCGTGGATGCCCAGTGCCGGTAGATCCAGGTGTTGAATGTTGGCACCCGCATTTCGCAGGAAAGGGACGATGCTGGATGCGTAAGAAGCAAACGCTGATGTCTCACCTGTCAACAGCGCTATCGGAACACCCTGCAATCCGGGGATTTTCAGGGTTGATGGTTCTGCTGTGTGGACTTGCTCAGGCGTTTTGCGAGGTGGATCGAAGGTCAGAGGGGCGGCGGTCAGGCCCCAGTCGAGGCTGCCTATTCCCGGCGTGTGGCCAAATACCGGACCCATAGGTTCCACCGCCACAATACCTGCGACCAGGTCGGGTCGACGATCGGCGACCAACCAGCCACTGGGCCCGGAAGCGGAATGTGTAACGATGATGGCCTTGCCGATTCTGTCGAGCAGTTCGGCCAGTCGATCCGCGTCCAGGGTCTGCGAGGCCGCAAGGTCAGCCGGCATGGGGCCGTATGCTGCAATGAAGGCGTCAAACGCTGCTTCGTCATCTGGCTCAAACGGCCATTGCGTTTCTCCACCTCCCTCTGGAAAGTAGACTTCGCGGGCGCGCTCATAGGAGAACGCTGGCCCCATCGGTCCCATGATGTCGGGGTGATACGGCGATCGCCCGTGGCCGGGCCTGTCGACGCGAAAGACTGCGAAGCCTGCTTCGACGAACCGCTGGGCCCAGCCCGGACGACCATCGGGTGTATCCAGCCATTCAGTGCTTTGCAGCGTGCCACCGTGCACCAGCACCACGGGATAGGGCTGAGTGATGTGCTCAGGGGATTCCCAGGCTACGTACATCGGCCCCTTTTGGTAGCTTTTACCGTTATGGGTAACGCGGGCTCCGGTCACCCAGAAGTTGCCACGGCGCGAGCGTTTTATCGGTGCGGTTCGCCAGGGTTGCTGGGCGTGATCGGTTGATCGGATAACTGTCTGTGTAGCGAAAACCGACCAGTCCTTGAGCCCGTCTCCCCAGGTTACTGCCGACGTCATTTTCGATCGCACGACATCGGCTGCAGGCAATTCCAGGCTCTTGAGACGTGCCGCATCAATAGCCAGATTTATATCCTTGAGGCCAAGAGACAGTTTGAAACCCGGTTCAAAACGTCCGTTCACGATGTTCTGGCCATAGCGCTGATAAGTAGAGCAGGCGAACAGTGTCTGGGTCATGAGGGCGACGAAAATCGAGGGGCTCAGACCATGGCGTTGAACGAGTTCGGTTGCTTCGCCCAGCGACTGGATGGCTTGAGTGATCATCATGTTGCCGGCGATCTTCGCGATACACGCCTGTTCAGGTTGATCGCCCAGGTACCAGGTCTTTTTCCCGAGCAGGTCAAACAGCGGTTGGACCGTCGAGATCGCTCCCTGCGATCCGGCCGCCAGGATATTCAACTCGCCATTTGCCGCCACGGCAGGCACGCCGAAAATCGGCGCCGCGATCAATTCAATGCCGATTGCATCATGCACGCCCTGCAACTCCACCATGAGCGAAGGCGACAAGGTCGACATCACTATATGAACGCAAGCCCTGTCTGCTTTTTCCAGAGCTGCGCTGGATAGCAACACCTCCCTGACGGCGGCATCATCGGCAAGCATGTTGATGACGACCTCCTGCTGAAATGCCGAGGACGGGGATTCGAGAACGCTTACTCCTTCCAGATCCATAACCGCAGCGTGACTACGGTTCCATGCCGATACGTGATGGCCGGCCCGGATGAGCAACGGAATGATCGCTCTGGCCATGCTTCCCACACCGATAAAGCCAATCTTCATTTGCAGTCCCCCGGTTGGTGTTTCGACGAAGGTGTATGCGGAGAAGTATGTCGGGCCTGGGATTGCTACGGCACTGCCATTGCTGCACTCTCACTGTTCATTTTTGTACGGGGCAGAGCATGGACTGGAGTGATGTGCGGGTCTTTCTCGCGATTGCCCGCAACGGGTCATTGGGCGCTGCCGCCAAGCAGTTGGGTGTTAGCCATCCGACCGTGGGGCGGCGCTTGCAGGTGCTTGAACAGTCCAGTGGCCAGCCCATTTTTCTTCGCACCACCCAAGGACTGGTACTGACCGACAGCGGAGAGAAGCTGCTCAGCCTGGCGCAGGAAATGGAGCAAAGTGCGTTGGCAATCGAAAGGCGCCTTGCGGGGGACAGCGCACAGCCAGAAGGTGTGTTGCGCATTTCTTCCGCTGACTGGTTCGCCTGTTATGTGCTGGCCCCGGTCCTGAACGAACTGGGGCGACGTTATCCGCTGATCGTGCCCGAGGTCATCGCGGGGCATCGATTGTTTGACCTTGCTCGTCGCGACGCCGACATTGCGTTTCGGATCGTTCCTTTCACCGAACCCGATATCGTTCACCGCAAGCTGACTACCCTGAGCTATGGGTTATACGCAGCCGTCGGATCTCCTGACCCCGCGCCACAGGGTGACGGGGTTGGTTTGATTACCATGAGTATTGCCCAGTCTCATTATCCCGATGTGCAGTGGCTGCAGCGGCGTTACCCTCTGGCCCGTACTGTGTTCACCAGTAGCAGCCGCACAGTCCAGGCGCAAATGTGCGCGCAAGGGCAGGGTGTCGCCGTATTGCCCCGCGTCCTGGGCGACCAGTTAACGGCACTGCGGCTGATTGATCCGCATGAACCGCCACCGGGTCGCGACATATGGATGGGTTATCACCAGGACATGCGGCGGATGGACAGCCTTCGCGCCCTTGCCGACCTTGCCTCGAGCATGATCGGCTCGCAGGAAGGCAGTTGACTCACTCTGCTGGGTGCATGGCTGCCGTTTGCAATTGTGCAGCGGGTTGGCGCGCCAGGGTAAGGCTGAGTCCCGCGCCTAAGGCCAGGCATGCTGCGATGCAGAGTATGGAGACGGTGAAGGCGTGGGTGATGGCAGTCGCGTCCGTATCCGTGCCCAGAAGGGTGTAAAAAATGCCGCCTATTATCGCCACGCTCAGTGAGGTGCTGATTTGCAGGGTGGAACTGGCAATGCCCGCAATCATGCCGGAATACGCCGGCGCCACGCGTCCTGTGATCATTCGCATCAATGTCGGGAGGGCCAGTCCTTGTCCGAAACCGATCAGAAAGAGGATGACGGCGAGGGGCAGCGCAGGGGGCGTGACGGCCATCGGTGTGTGCGCCACGAGCCAGGCCAGGAGCACGAATCCCAACACTTCAAGTCCCATCCCGACCGGATTGACGTATGCCCCCAGAAAACGCCTGAATTGAGGGGTGGAGAGCGGTCCCAGCAAAAATCCCGCGCCGAAAGGAAGGAAGACGAGGCCTGCATTGAGTGGGCTCGTATGCAGCGCTCCCTGTAAATAAATGGAAAACAGCAAGAAAAACACGCCGATCGCGTAAAAGGTCAGGGCGACGAGCAGTGCCCGGCCCAGCCCAGGCGTGCGCAGTGCGGCAGGATTGAGCAACGGTGCGCCTTGCGCTTGGTGCAAACGGGCTTCGTAGTGCCAGAACAGCCAGGCCAGCAGCGGCACCGCCGCAAGCGACAGCCAGGCCCACAAAGGCCAGCCCGCCTCACGCCCTTCGATCAATGGAACGATCAGAGCCCCAAGCGTCACCATGGACAGTACCGTTCCGCCCAGATCCAGCTTGCTTGTATGTTGTGCGCGGGTTTCCCTGACCACGGGAATTGCGATCAGGATGACCAGCAACGCAATCGGCAAATTAACCAGAAATATCGCCCGCCACCCCAAACCCATCAGGTTGAGCGATATCAATATCCCGCCAAGTGCCTGGCCGACTACCGACGCCAGTCCAAAGACCGCGCCATAGAGACTCAGCGCCAAGGGCTTTTCGGACTCGGGAAATATAGCCTGCGCCGAAGCGAGTGCCTGGGGCGCCATGACGGCTGCCGTCACGCCTTGCAGCGAACGTCCGGCGATCAACACCCAAGGTGACTCGGCGACGCCGCAGATCAGTGAGGCAACTGCGAAACCAACCAGGCCAAGGAAAAACATTCTCATGCGACCGTAGATGTCACCAAGCCGTCCGCCGGTAATCAGTGTCACGGCATAAAGCGTCGCATACGAGGAGATGATCAACTGTTCGGCGGATGAGGCCGTGCCCAGTGATTGCTGAATCGAGGGCAGCGCCACGTTCACGATGAAAAAATCCAGAGGCGGTAAAAACGCACCGACCAATAAGATGGCGAACATCAACCAGCGCCGCGGTTCTGGTGGGGCGCCTTTTTTCTGAGGCATAAGGTCTCCTGTCTGAAACCATTCGGTTCCAGAATATTCTCGAATGCGGGTCATGCTCTGAATCAGCTGGCTCCAATCTAAACGATCAAACCTTCGCTTACGCCTCACATAATTGAACGGCCAATGTTCATTTATGGCAGTGCCGCTCAGCTCCTGACTCCTCTCAAAATGACCGCACTGTGGTTTCAGTCGATCCACACAACCGAGACTGAGGAGTCAGATATGTCAGGTAAATTCGCTAATCAGGTTGCGGTCGTCACCGGCGCATCCACCGGGATCGGGTTTGCGATTGCGCAGGGCTTGATTGCCGAGGGGGCCAGACGTGTTTACATCACTGGGCGTTCTGCAGCCACGCTGGAAGCGGCGGTGGCCAAGCTGGGCGATAGAGCGATCGCGGTCACTTCCGATGTCGCGCGCCAGGCTGATCTGGATAAGCTCAAGGCGACGATCGAGGCCCGCAACGATCAGTTGGACTCAGTGTTTGCCAACGCGGGTATTTGCGAAAAAAACCCGCTGGGCGAGACCACTGAGGCGGCTTACTTCAACATGTTCGACATTAACGTGAAGGGCGTCTTTTTTACTGTGCAAACGTTGATGCCTTTGTTGAAAAATGGCGCTTCGATCGTGCTGACGGCTTCTATCTGCTCCAGCAATGGGATGGAAGGACTGAGCCTCTACAACGCATCCAAGGCTGCGGTGCGGTCTTTCGCAAGAACTTGGGCCAACGAACTCAAAGGTCGCAAGATTCGAGCGAATGTCCTGAGCCCTGGCTTCACCCGCACCCCTCTGATGGATAACGGCTTGAAGATGAGCGAAAGCGACATTGTCGCGCTGCGCCAACATGTCGAGCAGATCACGCCGCTGGGGTATATGGCCCAGCCAGAAGAAATCGCCTCGTCGGCGCTGTTCCTTGCATCCATCGATGCGAAATATGTCAACGGTGTGGAGCTGATGGTCGACGGCGGCCTGTCGCAGATCTGAACACTCGCTCAACCGTAACGCAGCCCTCGCAGAGGGTTGCCTTCGTCGCTTTTGCGAAGCCTCAGCAGGACACCTCATCATGAACATTGAAGAACTGACCACCCGACTGGACGCCCTGGAAAGTCGCGCCGCCATCGAGTCGCTGATCAACGCCTACGCCAATGCTTTCGACCGCATCGACGCGTCGCTTCTGAGCGCGATCTGGCACGAAGAATCGACACTGGATCTACCGGGTTTCGGCCAGGCCGGAAACCGTGACGAAATCCTGGTTATGGCGCAAAACAGCTGGCGCCAGATGCCACATATGCACCACTGGATGGCCAATCCGCTGCTCCAAATCGAGGGTGACAGCGCGGTAGGTACGGTAGCTGCGGATTGCCTGTTCCATGACATTGAAAAAGGCCCGGTGCAAGTCAGCGGGTTGTACCACGACAGGTTTGAACGTCGGGACGGAAAATGGGCGTTCTTGTCACGTCGTTTTGAACTGCATTTCCTGACACCGTTGAAAGATTGGGTACCCATATCGGGTGATGAAAAGTACGCAATGGAGCAACATCAGAGCCGGAGCACGCTTTCAAAGGGATAACGTGCTTGCATGATGTTCAGTGAAGGCGCGAACGACAAACGCTGCCCGCTGATGTCGTTCAAGCTGCAGGGAATGACAGCGAAAAACGGATAATTCCGGGTTTCGGCTGTTCGACACGCACGTGCCCCCCATGCAGTTGCATGATTGCCACGACGATGGCGAGGCCAAGGCCGTAAGAGTCGGAGTTTTGGTGGCGAGACGCATCGCCACGGTAAAAGCGGTCGAAGAGTTTGCCCAAGGTTTCGTCACTCAGCACAGGCCCTTGGTTCTCCACCTCAATCCGGGCACCGCCGTGGGTTTCCATTACCCGCATCAAAATCTCGGTGCCTTCGTAGGCGTAGCGAATTGCGTTTGCCACCAGGTTGCTCAAGGCTCTGCGCAGCAGCAAGGGGTCAGCGAGCACGTTGCCATCGCCTGTTATCTGGAAGCTCATTTGCCGCTCTTCGGCCAAGCCTTCAAAATATTCGGCAATGCGCTGTGATTCGTCATGCAGCGATAGTTTTTGGCGTTCCACCACTGCCTGCGCTTCATCGGCGCGCGCAAGGAACAGAATGCTTTCGACGATGCGGGAGATCCGTTCGAGCTCCTCAAGGTTCGAAGCGATGAGTGCCTGATAGTCATCCTCGCTGCGGCGCTGGCGAAGGGCGACCTGGCAATGCCCCATCAGCGATCCCACCGGCGTGCGAATTTCATGGGCAAGGTCGGCGGAAAATTGCGTCAACCGCTGATAACCCTGGGCAAGGCGATCGAGCATCGCGTTGTAGGCGTCACTCAGCTGTTGCAGTTCAACCGGCGTATCGGCGCTGTCCATGCGGCTGTGCAGACGCTCGGGTGTAATGGCTGCCGCATGGGCGGCCATTTTGCGCAACGGGCGCAGCCCTCGACGCAGTACTAGGTAACCCAGCAACGCGGTTGCCAGAAAGGCCAGGGCAACGGCCAGGTAGATACGCTCGCGATACGCCGCGAGCATCGCCATTTCCTTGCCCATGAGGTGCGCGGCGGTCAGTCGGACTTCACGTCCACCCGACGTCGTGACGACGGTCGCGGCGCGCAGCATTGTCCCCGAGTCAGTCACGCCGCTGCGCAGGTCACTGACGCTCAGCTTTGTATCCTGGCCGATAACGGGCAGTTCAGGCAGCGTGACGTTGAGTGGGTTGACCTGGATTACCGGTGGCTGCCCTGGCTCTTCAATGATGAAGATGTCGTCTTCGCTGTCGAGCATGTTCTTGAAAATCTGCGGGCTGTCGCGCAGCTTCTCGATGGCGAGCTCGTAATGCAGCAGCTTGCGAAAGTGCTCCAGACGGCCCATGACCGCATGATCGCTGTATACCAATACCGAGGCTTTCATCGTCTGATACAGATAAGCACCCGCACCGGCCACGGCCAGCATCGCTACCATGGAAAACGCCACGGTCGATCGCAGGGTCAGAGAGGGTTGGCGTCGGGACCGCATGGCCTCACCTCGCAGACATAGCCGATACCACGAATGGTATGGATCAGTTTGATCGAATACGGTTGGTCGACTTTGTTGCGCAGACGCTTGACCGCTACGTCCACCACGTTGGTATCGCTGTCGAAATTCATGTCCCAGACTTCCGAAGCGATCTGTGTCCTGGACAGCACATCGCCTGCCCGACGCAGAAACAGATGCAGCAGGGCGAATTCCTTGTTGGTCAGCACAATCACCTGCTGTTGGCGTGTAACGCGGCGCCGCACCAGGTCCAGCTCCAGGTCGGCGAGGTGAAAATGGTCGGCTTCGCGCACTACACCGCGACGCAAAATGGTGCGGATGCGTAACAGCAGTTCGGTAAACGAAAAAGGTTTGACCAGGTAATCATCGGCGCCCAGTTCCAGACCGCGAATGCGGTCATGCAACTGGTCGCGAGCGGTGAGGAACAGCACGGGGACGTCTTGTCTGGCGCGCAAGAGCTCAATGATCTGAAACCCGTCAATCCCGGGCAACATGACGTCCAGCACGATCAGGTCGTAGCGCGTATGCAAGGCCATGTGCAGGCCGTCGGCACCATGCTGGGTCCAGTCGACGTTGTAACCGGACTCGCCGAGCCCCTTTTTGAGGTACTCACCTGTTTTGGTGTCATCTTCGATCAGCAGGATATGCATCGTGAGGCGCGCTCGGGTCTCTTCATGACGGGATTCAGCCCGCGACATCGGTATCTCGGCTGTGCAGTGTAACGAGATGAGCCGGCGCAGTTGGTTACATTTCTGTCATTCATTGGGATGGGCTGGCGAATGACAAAAATGTCATTCGGCGGTCATCGTGACGTCTCGGTCTGCGGCCGAGGATGGCGGCACATCAACCCATGAGGAATCGTCGCCATGCAACTCAAACACGCCCTGTCTACCACGTTCGGTTTGTTGATGCTCAGTGCTGCCGTCATTGCCACCGCGGCCGACATGCCGGTCATCAAACCGCTGCGTGGCACGGTGGAAAGCGTCAGCAACAATACTCTGACATTCACTGTCCGCTCCGGCACCCAGCAGACTATCGGACTGACAGACAAGACCGGTATCAACCGGGTATCGAAGGCCAATATCGACTCGATCAAATCCGACAGCTTCATTGGCTCGGCGGCCATCCCGCAAGCCAACGGAACATTGAAGGCGCTGGAGGTCACGGTATTCGACGCCAGCCTCAAGGGCAGCGGCGAAGGTCATTACGGCTGGCAGAATGCGGATGGCAGCACAGGCACCATGACCAACGGTACCGTGGGGAAACTGTCCAAAGCTGACGGCCGCACATTGACCGTCAACTACAAGGGCGGCGAGAAACAAATCGTTGTACCGGATGATGTGCCAATCGCCTACGTCGAGCCAGGCAAAGCCGATGAACTGGTCAAAGGTACGAAAATTGTCGTGTTCCCGGCCGCAGATGGAACCACCGCGCGCGGCATCGCGGTTGGCAAGGATGGCTTCCAACCACCGATGTAATTACCTGAAAAGGCAGGGGCGCTGCCGTCTGGCAACGCTCCGCTACATGGATGGCTTCCAAGGGGAAACACGTGAGACAGAAAAAGCTTCATCCCTGGCCGGTTCGCCTTACCCACTGGCTCAACGCCGTTTGCATGGTCTGCATGTTCATGAGCGGTTGGGCCATTTACAACGCCTCGCCGCTGTTCGGCTTCAGGTTTCCGGCAGCGGTGACCGTGGGCGGTTGGTTGGGCGGGGCGCTGGCCTGGCATTTCGCATTCATGTGGCTGCTGCTGATCAACGGCTCAATTTATCTGCTGTATGGGTTCGCCAGTCGGCATTTCAAACGTGAGTTGCTGCCCATCGGGCTAGCCGCGTTGAAGCATGATTTGACGGATGCTTTGCGCTTTCGGCTGGTGCATGAAAAGGGTGTCTATAACGCAGTACAGCGCCTGATGTACTGGATGGTGCTGGCGGCAGGCGTGCTCGTCGTCATCTCGGGTGTGGCGATCTGGAAACCCATTCAACCGCAAGAGTTGGTCGCGCTGCTGGGCGGCTATGACGTTGCTCGTTATGTACATTTCGGGGCGATGGCGATGATTGCTGCATTCGTCGTGATTCATCTTGCGTTGGTAATGCTGGTGCCCAGAACCCTGCTGCCAATGATTACAGGTGGTGTACGGTCTCTGGAAACCGGGAAAAAAGGCCATGATTGAACGCAAAAAAAGAACTGTTCAGCGCATCAGGCTTGAACCTGCGCAACAGCTTGAGCTGGAGAATATCCAGCGCCGCCATTTCCTTCGTGCCGGCTTGACCCTGGGCGCGATGTCGATGCTGACCGGTTGCAACCTGCAGGACGGCGATCAGGTCGATAAGGTCTTTTGGGCCATGTCGCGCTGGAACGATCGGGTCCAGGCCTGGCTGTTCAGCGGACATAAACTGGCGCCGACCTTCACCAGCGCGCAGATCACCACGCCATTTCCGTTCAACGCATTCTATGGTCAGGACGACATCCCAGAGGTGGACTTGGCAAGTTACTCGCTCGCCGTCTCCGGCCGGATCAGGGACAAGGCCCCCTGGACACTCGAAAGCTTACGCAAACTGCCGCAACGTAGCGATATCACCCGTTTGATCTGTGTTGAAGGCTGGAGCGCCATCGGGCAATGGGGAGGAGTACCGCTCAAAACCTTCCTGGAACACATCGGGGCCGACACCACAGCGAAGTTTGTCGGTTTCAAATGTGCTGATCGTTATTACTCCAGTCTGGACATGCCAACTGCCTTGCACCCACAAACACTGCTGGCGCTGGATTACGCTGACGTCGCGTTGCCGCCCGAATACGGCTACCCGCTCAGGGTTCGAGTACCCACCAAGTTAGGCTTCAAAAACCCCAAGCATGTTGTCGAAATTTTCGTGAGCAACGACAACCCGGGCGGGTATTGGGAAGACCAGGGATACAACTGGTTCAGTGGGATCTGATGAGGCAAAAAACCTAAACAATAGACATTCGATTCAAAAACCGCTCCTGACGCTTACGGCCGAATCAGTTTTCTCTTGGATGCGCGTTAACTCCCCATCTCACCCGCGCTACTAGCCACTCTTGCCCCATGGGGCAGGCAGGTCGAGGTAGCGCCGTTCCGTCCTGGTAGTGCATAGCAACGCCAGGAGCATCGGAGTGAGTGATGACATCAGCTCTGGTATGAGGTGCTCTTATGACCGGTATTTCTGCGGTACCGCCAGCTCCAACCGTGTTGCCTACTTCAGAAAACAAAATGCGAGTTCCTACCGATGGAGCCGATTTCCGCTCCCACTTGCAGGCTCAGTCCAGGTCACATGTGCAGCAGCCGGATACAACAAGCGCACAGGTGTTATCTGACTCGACCATGAACTTGTCACGCCGACCGGAGATGGAGGCAATGCTTCAAATGTTGGCATGGCGCAAGCGTACGCAGAGCGCTCCGAGCAAACCAGGTCGCACAGTGCCAGGTACGCGAGCCGGTGGCCTGGATACTACGGGCTTCAACTTCCCCGTTCGAGGCGTTTTGGCTACCAGTGGAGTTATCCAACAGATCTGCCTAAATGAGGAGGGTAGGCCGCTCTACTTGAAGTCTTTTGATGACCGGGCCGTGTGTACTTATGGTGGCGAAGAAAGCGAACTCTCCTCTGACGTTATCTGCGGAGGGGGGCTGAATGCATTCGCAATTGCAGTGGCTCTGTCCGCGATAACCCTCACCTGGATACCGATTGAGATTGTTCGAGCGCCACTACGATCGCCCAATATTCGGATTTTGCGCCGTCGCAAGCCCTCTTCAGCCGAGAGCCATCTTTTCGACCAATCAGATTCAGAGGAAGGGGGGGAAACAGACGGCTCTCGATAGCTCTTTCGCCGCAGGCTAGGATTTCTACGGGGAATGCAGCTACGGCGATTTCGGTGGGCCTTTGATTATCCTACCCATCGAAGGAAGCAGGAGGCTGGTTGAACTGTTCAGATTCCGCGTAAGCGTCCGCCTAATACCTGCCGGATTTGATTGATTAATGAGGAGTGACCCGAGTGGACGCCGCTCTGGCGCCTGGGTCAGCTTTCGTATCCGTTTATATTTTGGGCTCCACAACCATGACTGATCGTCAGATTATTGTTCCCGATGGCATGAGATTGCTCTGCGAGCATGCTGGTTATGCACCAGCTGTAAAGGTAGGAAAAACTCTTTATTGCGCTGGTCAGGTAGGCCGGACGCCAGAATTATCAGTTATCGAAGACCCCGAGCAGCAGTTTTTGGCAGCATGGGACAATCTTCGGCTCGTCTTGAAAGCCGGTGGCTGCGAATTTGAAGATGTCGTCGAAATGACAACTTATCACGTCGATATGCACCGCCATATGCCCATTTTTAGACGCGTGAAAGATGAGGTCTTTCCCAGGGGCACTTGTGCATGGACATGCATAGGTGTCGGTGAACTGGCTCGCCCCGGCCTTCTCGTGGAGATCAAATGCGTCGCCGTAGAGCGATAATTTTTCTGATGGGTACCTGAATGTACAAATCTTGGAATGATCAGATGAACAGCCCGCTCGGCGAAACCTAGAGACTCTCAGGATCCCCAAAAAACATCTGAATCCGCGAACGCAACCAGCGCTCGCCCGGATCGTTATCCTGGGACCCGCGCCAAGCCATGTGCAGCTCGAAGCTGCGCACCGGGAGCGGTGGGTCTTCGGCGCGTACGCCACCGGCGGCGGTCAGGGCGTCGGCGGTGTAGTCGGGCACGATGGCGATGATGTCAGTGCCCGCCAGCAGCGTGCTCAGGCCATTGAACTGCGGTACGGCCAAGACCACATGGCGCTTGCGGTCGAGCTTCTCCAGTTCCTCGTCGATAAAACCGCTCAAGTCACCTGCGAAGGACACCAGGGCGTGGGGGCGGGCGCAGAATTCGTCCAGGGTCAGCCGTCCTGGGGCCGTGTCGGCCCGCAGCACTTTGGGCATGCTGCGCCGCAAGACTTTGCGCTTGGCGTTGGCTGGCAGATCCTCGGTGTAGCTGACACCGATGGAGATTTCACCGGACGCCAGCAAGCCCGGCATCAGGATGTAGTTGACCCGGCGCACCACCAGGACAATGCCCGGGGCTTCGGCCCGCAGGCGCTTGAGCAGCATCGGCAGCAAGGCGAACTCGGCATCGTCCGACAGGCCGATGCGGAACACCGAGGTGCTGGTGGCTGGGTCGAATTCCGCCGCACGGCTGACCGCCGTGGAAATCGAGTCCAGGGCCGGGGAGAGCAGGGCGAAGATCTCGACCGCCCGGGCCGAAGGCTCCATGCTGCGGCCGGTGCGCACGAACAACGGGTCATCGAACAGGCTGCGCAGGCGCGACAGCGCGGCGCTGATGGCCGGTTGGCCTAGGAACAATTTCTCGGCCGCGCGAGTCACACTGCGTTCATGCATCAATGTTTCGAACACAATCAACAGGTTCAGATCGACACGCCGCAGGTCATTACGATTCATCTGGGGTCCTGGCAGATTCGGCAAGCTTGACGTGAGCGGCCATATGGGAACAATGGCCGGCATGAATCTTACGGGGAAAGGCTGGTACTCTGCACCGGCTAATTGCTTTTTCCTACAGAACGGATCCGATTTCTTGCTGCGGAATCAATGACAGGCATGTCGACTATTAATAGCCACTGATGGTCTTGGGTACAAAGCCCGGATAGAGTTCATGGCATTAGAGGTTACTTTGACGAGGTTTGCGATGTCCCGCACGATCCGTTTTCACAAGTTTGGCGGTGCCGAGGTGCTCAAATGCGAAGAGCATGCGGCGGCTCTTCCTGCCCCAGGAGAAGTGCAGGTCCGTGTCGAAGCGATCGGCATCAGTTGGTACGACACCCTGTGGCGCCAGAACCTGGCGTCGTCCCAGGCTCGCCTGCCTTCGGGCCTGGGCCATGAAATGGCCGGCGTGGTCACGGCGGTCGGCGACGGTGTCGATGATCTGGCCGTGGGCGACAAGGTCGCCAGCTTTCCTGCCGAGAGCCCGAACGATTACCCGGTGTACGGCGAGGTCATCGTGCTGCCGCGCACCGCGCTGACCCGTTATCCCGATGTTCTCAGCCCGATCCAAGCCGCGGTGCACTACACACCACTGCTGATCGCTTACTTTGCCTACATGGACCTGGCACGGGTCAAGCCCGGGCAATTTGCCCTGGTGACCGATGCCAGCCATTGCGCCGGCCCATCCTTCGTGCAACTGGGCAAGGCCCTGGGTGTGCGGGTGATCGCCGCCACCAAGACGGCTGACGAACGTGAGTATCTGCTGTCGCTGGGCGCTGAGAAAGTCATCGTCACCGAAGAGCAGGACTTGCTGATGCAAATCAACAAGCTCACCGACAACCGTGGTGTCGACGTGGTGTTCGACGGCCTTGGCGGGCCGCAAATGTCGCTGCTTGGTGATGTGTTGGCGCCGCGAGGCAGCCTGGTCTTGTATGGCCTGCAAGGCGGCAACCAGACACCGTTTCCGGCCTGTGCGGCGTTCCAGAAGAACATTCAGTTCTTTGTGCACTGCATTGGCAACTTCACCGGCAAGCCGGAACTGGGCATCGTCCAGGACCAGGTGGCTTTGCAGCGGGCGCTGCGTGATATCAATCAACTGACCGCCGACCGCGTGCTGCTGCCCCTCAAGACTCGAGTGTTTCCATTCGCCGAGTTTGTCGAGGCTCACCGCTACATGGGCGAATGCCCTTGCCGTGAACGCGTTGCCCTCCAGGTAGTCGATCCCGCTTGATCCTGTCTTGCGCAAGAGCCATCTTCCGGCTCTTGCGCTACCCTCGGCCTGACCGGCCTCCTTTCTTGCCATGACGCCACCCGCCTGACGATGATGCGCCCGTGCCTGCCTGACGAGCGCGGAAGTGGGCAGTCCCTGGTCGCTGCAAAACAGAACCCAATCTGTTTGCCCGCCGACATCTGAACTGGTTTTTGTCCCTGATCTGTATCTTCTAATCATTGTTTAAGTCCTGATAATTGAACGCTGATTTCCATCTCAAGGAAGAAATCGTGGCGCGGTATAACTTTTTCGAAGGTTTCGAGCCTTCACTGCCTGTTCAAGGCATTTCTAGCGTTACTTGGTATAAGGCTATCTGTCGACTTTGGGGAAAGCAGGGCGCGGCAGGAAGCAAACTAAAGTTCGGCTTGTTCTTTATTTCTCGTACTCATTGTCTGTGGGACGTTGTCGGAAATCTCCTAGGACATGCCGTTAATCTGTCAGGGGCCAATGGTTTAGCGGCTTCCAGGGCGATTCTGAAATGGAGCGGGCCGGCCCCTAACGTGTGTATCAAATAATTACGACAAGCAAAGCTTGAGCGTATTACTAATACTCTCTGCAGTACTAGAACACTTCACTTGATCTACACGTCGCACGCTCACGTTGGTGCGAGTGCGACGCCGATATTCGAATTTCCAGGTAAATGGCTATGAGTGCAATTCATGAGCAAGCAATGACTCACGTATATCAGCAGATATTGCAACGACTGTTGGGTTTTTATTCCCGTGCAGAACGCACCGCGTTGCAGCTTTTGATCCAGCGTTTAATTGTCGCCGCCGGAGGCATTGAACGGATTGGCGATTATCGCGTGCTGACGGTCCAGAACGGCAGTCGGGACAGTTTTTACGTGTTGACGGCCTTGCGAGCCGCGCAACTGAGCATCGCGGGCAGGCATCCGGTGACCTTTGACTTGCGCGTCGCCACGCCGCGCTTGAGTGAGACTTCCCAGTCGACCCTGGAAAACATCCACCGCTGCTACAGCGCACTATTTGTCTACGACGATCCCCGGGTCGAGCTGCTGATGGCGGATAACCGCGAAGTGATGCCGTTCAAGCACAATCAGCCGCTGTCGACAGCCGGGCATGAAGCCAGCCGCACCGACATGCTGATGCTGGGGCATCTGCGCTCGGCCGACAGCCCCCTGGAGGTGGGCGACGACGGCTACCTGACGATGGCGGAGTTCTATCAGCACATGGCGCGCTGGGAGTCGGGGGTGGATTCACTGGTCAGCAGCGATACGCCGCGCCAACAAAAACAATTCATGTCGGGCCTTCGCCGGGCAACCCGCAAGATCGGCCTGGCCACCGACAACAGCGGCGGCTTCGACAGCCTCTTTGCGCAACTCGATACCCTGGGCGGCGATCTCTACCAGCGATTCTATGGCCAGGATCGCCTCGATGCGTGGAAGCCCGAAGGTCATTTCGAAGCTTGCCGGCGGGTGGGTCATATCGGTATCGACGACCTGATAGTCGCTCGCTCGGAAGAAACCAACTGGCCGCTGTTCAACGAGTTCCTGCGGGTACAGACCGATAGCCTTGTCACCTCGGCGCCCGAAAACGAGTACGTCAGTCCACTCCTGTCAGCACATTTGCATGGCCTGCAGGCCGGTTACCTGCAAGGGCGCAGCTACGAAACGGGCTACGGTGATTATGTGCAGCGGGCGATCATGATCATGCATCGCAAGCAACTGCCAGAACATGCCTGCCTGCACACTCGGGAGCTGTTTGGCACGCCTTCGAGCATCCCCGAGCGCCGTGCTCGGGCCGCCATCGAAGCGCAAAAAAATCTGGGCCTCAACGAAACGCAACTGGTGTGCATGCTCTTCGCCCCCTTCGTGGAGCAAGGGGCAGGGCTGGAGCATTTCCTGCGTTGCTGCCACCCCGGCATGCTGGTGGCGCTGCCGGACCTGCACAAGGCCATGCAGGGCGCGACCATTGCCGACCAGGTGACGCAGTGGATGATCGACGTCAGCGGCTTGCCCATCGATCTGCTCGGCAAGCTGTACCGGGCCAGAATTGCGCCGCCGGAGCAGGACGTCGCCTCGGCGACCGACTCACAGGCCATTGATACAGCAGAAGCCGGGCAGGGCACCGATGGGCTGTGCGAACGCTCGGCCAGGCACTGAGGAGCGAGGTTTGACGGATTCATCCACCCCCTGTCCGGCTTTTGTTCCGGGTGTTCCGGCAAGGTCGGTTACTGCCGGTTCATTGGGGCTGATCCTGTGAAAGGCTGCCGGGAAACAGACTTCGCCTACCAGGCGGTTTATCGATACCTGACGACCCTGATCAACGAATTGGGTGCCGATTCGCGGGTACGCCTGCCGTCGCTGCGACAATTGGCCGAGCGCCTGGACGTGTCGATTTCCACCATCCAGTACGCCTATTCGTTGCTGGAGAAGGAAGGGCGAGTCTATTCGATCGCCAAGTCCGGCTATTACGCGCTGCCGGTGCCTTGTACCGCCACTCTGGACGGTGGTGACGATTTGCTCGAGACCTTGTATGTCAATGCGCGGCGACCGGGCATGTTGGTGCTCAGCGCGGATGAGCCGGCGTCGATGCAGCCACTCGATAGCCCATTGTTGCTGCTTGAGCGCGAACTGCTGCGTCAGTATCCGCGCTCCTGCCAGGCACTTTCGCAACCTTGGGGCGAGTTGGAGCTGCGTGCAGCACTGGCCGCCCGCTACACCTCTTCCGCAGCCCGCTGCTGGAGTGCCGATGACGTCTATATCGGCGCTGATCTGCGCGGTGTCCTGGAAATCCTCATTGCGGTACTGGCACTCAAGGGCGCTACGGTATTGATTGAATCGCCCTGTGACTGGACCGTCCTGCGCTTGCTGCAGGCCGCCGAAATCCGGGTTATCGAACTGCCATTACGGACGGGCGGGGAGTTCGATACCGATCAGTTGGCGCAACTGCTGGCCAGCGAAACGGTGCGCCTGGTGGTGTTGTCTTCGGTCTTGAGCATGCCGAGGGGGACGCTCACGCTTGACCACAACCGCCGTGCGGTGGCCCGTCTGCTGGGGCTGCACGGCACCTGGGTATTGGAGAACGACAGCTACACCGAGCTGGCATTCGAAACAGGTGTCACGCCTTTTCGGGATCTGCTCGATCCTGACCGGTTGATCGTCTATTCCACGTTCGAGAAAACCATTGGGCCAGAGGCGCCTTATGGCTATGTGTTATCGCGTCAGTTGACCCTGCAATTGCAGCGACATTTCTTGTTGCGCGCCTTTCGACTGTCGCCGATCCGCCAGAAAGCCATCGCCCGCTTGTTCAGCAACGGTCGGATCGATCAGCACTTGCTGATTTTGCGGCGCTTGCTGCGTGAAAGCGCCGTGTCGGCGACACACTTGCTCCGCGAGCGGCTGGGAGACAGCCTGCACTGGGTCACGCCTGAAGGTGGCGCGACGATCTGGATGTGCTCGGCGCGTCCGGTCGATCTGCGGCGGGTCTTCCAGCGCCTGCTGGCTCAGCGAATCGTCATCGCGCCGGGGGAACTGTTCAGCATCCATGGGTTGTATTCGCAGCATATGCGCTTGAGCCACGCCTTGAATGGTTCGGCTGACCTGGACGCTGCGCTCTGCGCGCTGGCCGATGCCTTGAGGCTCGAGCCATCCTGATGGAGCAGATGGATCGAACCCATCGCGCCATGGTCGAACTGTCAGTAAACTGCATCCCATTTCCTGAGCCACTCCACCCAGAGGTTTTGCATGACAGTCAGTCCATTTGCGGGCAAGCCGGCACCGGCGCAATTGTTGATCGATATCCCGCGACTGGTAACGGCCTATTACACCGGCCGACCCGATGCCTCGGTTGCGACCCAGCGTGTAGCGTTCGGCACCTCCGGTCATCGTGGCAGTTCCTTCGATCTGGGGTTCAACGAATGGCACGTGCTGGCAATCAGCCAGGCGATCTGCCTGTACCGTGAAGCCCAAGGTATCAACGGGCCGCTGTTTATCGGCATCGACACCCATGCGCTGTCGACCCCGGCGGGCACCAGCGCCCTGGAAGTGTTCGCCGCCAACGGTGTGACCGTGATGATCGCCGAGGGCGACGAGTACACCCCGACGCCGGCGGTTTCCCACGCCATTCTTTGCTACAACCGAGGCCGTACCACGGGCCTGGCGGACGGTATCGTCATCACACCGTCCCACAATCCACCGCAAAGCGGCGGTTACAAATACAACCCCACCAACGGCGGTCCGGCCGATACCCACATCACCAAGTGGATCGAAGCCAAGGCCAATGAACTGCTGGCCAACCAACTGGCTGGCGTCAAGCGCATCAGCTATGAGCAAGCGCTGAAGGCCGATACCACCCACCGTCACGATTACCTCAACACCTATGTGGCGGACCTGATCAATGTCATCGATTTCGATGCCATTCGCGCTGCTGGGCTGCACCTGGGCGTCGATCCGCTGGGCGGTGCCGGGGTGCGCTACTGGCCGGCCATTGCCGAGCATTACCGGTTGGACCTGGAAGTGGTCAACACCGAGGTGGACTCGACCTTCCGCTTCATGACTGTCGATTGGGACGGACAGATCCGCATGGACCCATCCTCCAGCCACGCCATGCAAGGGCTGATTGGCCTGAAGGAGCGCTTCGACGTAGCCTTCGCCTGCGACCCGGACCATGACCGCCATGGCATCGTGACGCCTTCCGGCGGCCTGTTGGCGCCGAACAACTACCTGGCGGTGTCCATCGATTACCTGTTCCAGAACCGCCCGCAATGGCGCGCCGATGCTGCCGTGGGCAAGACCGTGGTCAGCAGCGGCCTGATCGATCGTGTGGCCAAGCGTCTGGGCCGCCGCCTCTACGAAGTGCCGGTAGGCTTCAAGTGGTTTGCCGACGGCTTGTTTGACGGTTCCCTGGGCTTTGGTGGGGAAGAAAGCGCCGGCGCTTCGTTCCTGCGCAAGGACGGTGGCGTATGGAGCACCGACAAGGACGGCCTGATCCCGGCGCTGCTGGCAGCTGAAATGACTGCTCGCACCGGGCGCGACCCAAGCCAGGCCTACCGCGCCCTGACCGATGAGTTGGGTGAACCGTTCTCGGTGCGCGTGGATGCCAAGGCCAGCCCGCAGCAGAAAGCGTTGCTGAGCAAGCTGTCGCCGGACCAGGTGGCGTCCACCGAACTGGCCGGGGAGACGATCCAGAGCATCCTCAGTCACGCGCCAGGTAATGACCAGGCTATTGGCGGGTTGAAGGTGATGACCGAAAACGGCTGGTTTGCGGCGCGTCCGTCGGGTACTGAAGACATCTACAAGATCTACGCCGAAAGCTTCATTGGCGACGACCACCTCAAGCAGTTGGTGGTAGAGGCACAGACGCTGGTGGATGCAGCGATCACTGGTAAGTGATGCTCGCCCGTGACAAGGAAGCTCGCTTCCTTGTCACGGGCCTGTCGCAGTATCAACTCGAATAAATGCATTTAACTTGCTGATTTATATTGGATTGTGTCGGTTAAAACCTTCGTTGCGAGCAAGCTTGCTCGCGACAGCGGTCAGCCAGGCACCCGATGATGCCCTTGTGCTATAGCACTTTCACTTCATCGCCTAAATCCATGACTTTAAAGCTTTTGGGTGGAACCTGACGGCAAATCCAGACACCATAGCCGTCATGGTTTAGAACACCGGAGCCTCCCAGCGTGTCGCAACACACTCCCGATCTTCCCCCTGACCTGTTGCCGTTGGCCCAGATGCCGCTGTTCAAGCGCCTGGCCGCCCGATTTTTTGGCCATGGCCTTACGCGCTTGCGAGCCCAGCACAGGGCGTCCTGGCTACACGGCCAGGCCGATGGCTTTCGCAGCGGCCACACGGCCGGTTTTGACTACGGTTATCAAGAAGGCAGGACCGAAGGGCTGGAAGAGGGTCGCCAGGTCCTGTTGATCCGTGATTCGCGCAGTACCGAACACCCGGCGCCGAAGGTCGATGACCTGCTGTTCGACGACTGGCGCCTGCCGTTGTCCGCCGAACTGAAGAAACGTATCAAGGCAGACGTCGCCCGGTTGCTGCCGGCACAAGCGCAGCCCAGCGCGGCACAATGGAAGATGATTTTCAGCGATACGCCGGCGACCTCGGTAGTGGCCGGAGCGGGAGCGGGCAAATCCACGACCCTGGTGCTGCGCATCGTCCTGCTGGCTCATTACCTGGGTTACGAACTGGACTCGATGACGGTAGTGACCTTTACCCGAGAGTCGCGCAAGGACTTCATCCAGAAGCTGATTGATATGTTTGCCCTGTGGGGGCGAACGATCAGCCTCAAGGAAGCCCGGGACCTGGTGCGCACCTTCCACTCGCGCATCTTGCCCATGGTGCGTAGCCTGCCAGGCTTTGAGCGCCTCCAGGCCTTCGAGACCCTGAGCCATCGTGCCGGACCGGGCGATGACGACCCCCAGGACAACCCCTTCGATCTGCGCATCAACGATGCCCAGCGCCAGCAGCTTAACGCCTGCTATCACCGCCTCTACCAGCGAGATGAGCGTTTCCGTGAGCTGATCAAGCCGTTGTCCCGACATGCATTGCAGCTCAAGGAGTTGGAGCGCGATCACCCGGATGTGCAAAAGCGGGTAGCCGTGACCGAGTTGGCCGCCCAGCGCGATGAGGAGTTGTGCGACGCCATCGAAGACCTGTGGTTTCGTGCCGGGGCCTGGCCGATCAAAGGCATCGAGCCAAAGCGCCAAAGGTTTGAGATCAACGGTTCGACCTTCCATTGCCACGGCTACATTCCGTCCCTGGATGCCTGGGTTGTCCTGGGGTTCGACCCGCGGGAAGACGCCCGGCTAAGTCGTCCGGGCGCCAAATTGAGTCTGCGCGCGGAATGGGCAGTAAAGCGCACACTGTTTCAAGCTTTCTGTCGTAAGCCACTGATATGGCTAGAAAGTTATGAGTCGGCCAAGCGCCTGCTCGCGTCCCTGGCTGGTGACGCCAGTGCCGGTCCCGGGTTCGATTACAAGGTCAAGGGTGAACTCGGTTCAGCGCCATTGCTGGATTGTTTTGTCGCCGCCGCCGGTTTTATCGAGAACCTTGGCTTGGATGTTCCGCAGGCGGTGGGCCGGATGTGCTTTGCCCAGGATGACCCGGATCGCTATTTCTTCGAGGCCTTGAGCCGCTATTGGCGAGCGTTCGAAGATCATTTGCTCGATCAGTCGCCTCCTGTCATGACTTACAACCGGATGTTCGCGCTATTTAGCGAGCACTCGCCGGAAAATTTCAAATTGCTCAGCGATTCACTGCTGCGCCCCTTGTCACACTTAATGATCGATGAATTCCAGGACGTTTCGCCGCAGATCGTCTCCTGGCTTCGTGCAAGTCTTCGCGAGATACGCAGCCGTGGCCCTGCCATGCATGTCGGACGTGGCGCCCAGCGCTCCTCCTTATTGTGTGTGGGGGACGATTGGCAATCGATCTATGGCTGGCGCGGCAGTTCCCCAAGCTATTTCATGGGGTTCGACAAGCAATTCCCGTCGCCGACAAGCACCCGGGTGATGCTCACTGACAACTACCGCAGCCACCAGCACATCATTGACGCTGCCGAGCACGTCGTGCGTGCGGCAACAGCGATTCCGGGTAAAAAGGCCAAGGCCAGTGGCAAACCCCGTTCGCTGAACCCGGTCAACGTGCTGGATCGGGACGACGAGGGCTTGGCGAAGCGACTGGAGGAACACTACCGCAAGGGCGACTCGATCTTGATGCTGTATCGAAAAAGCAGCGATAAGCTACTGATACAAAAACATATAAGCTCAACAGTTAATGTAGATTCTAGCTTGCCATACGAAGCCCGGCGCCTCAGGCAGATGACCTATCACAGCGCCAAGGGCTTGCAGGCCGATGCGGTGTTCTTGCTGGGCGACTGCCAACATTTGACCAGCTCGCCCTACAAGAATCAGGTCTACCGAATGGCTGGGCTCGGCCAGGACGGGGATGCCGAGCCGTACGACACGGCACAAAAAGACGAAATCCTGCGCCTGGCCTACGTGGGCATTACTCGCGCGGTGCAACATTGCTATTGGTACGTTGACGGCCCAGATGGGCAAGCGGCCAATGCGCCCAAGGCCTCGGATCGGATCGGGACGGGCAAGCCGTTCTTCGCTGACCATCGCCGCACTCGCAACGGCTAAAACCAACGCCGACAAAAAAGCCCACATCGATGTGGGCTTCTTTTTGTCAGGAGGCAAATCGTCGTAAGCCCACCGGTGGTACGAAGGCTTCCAGCTCGGCCTCCACCGCTTCGATTATTCGTTCCACATCCGGAGCGTTCATCACGGTCGCGCAGGGGATACCCGCAATGGCGATCATGGTTTCGCCGCTGGCACGGTCAAACAACCTGGCGACCATACTGCCGGGCGCGTCCATGCTGGCTTCAAATCCCATGGGATGGAAGTGCCAGCGCATTAACTGGCAGGCATTGGGGAACGTAACCTTGCTGAAAGATCCTTTATTCATGTGTTGCCCGCCTTCTTCAATCGAGCGCTTCCTTTTGCTCATGTCAGGAAGGAAGAGCCGTCATGGCTCTACCAGTGAGAACTAAAAGTAGCACCTGAAAATGAAAGGCATGTGGCTTTTTTCAGTCCGTTTTGCGATTGGTTCACTTTTTTTGATCTGCATCACGACTTAAACACTATTGCTCAAAGTGCCATCATCCTTTGCAGGCGGTGTCCTGGGGTTCAATCGAAGGCTCTGGCTCACGGTATTTCAAGGCGATGCCCGCTGCGAAAATCATCAGCGCCAAGGCGCTGGCGAAGGTAATTCGCAAGCCGTTTGCAACCGCTTCAGGGGTGGCGGAAATGATGCCATTCGTCGGCAAAGCCGTCGCAAATATCGCGCCGAGCACCGAGGCACCGGTAAAGAAACCCAGGTTTCGTGACAAGTTGAGCATCCCGGCAATCACACCACGCCGTTGGGCGGGTACATCCGTCATGACCGCCGCGTTGTTGGCAGTCTGGAACAACGCATAGCCGAGGGTTGTCACCACGATAGCGGCGACATAGCCGCCTACGCCAAGGATCGGCGACATCAGCGACAGCATCAGACAGCCGAAGACCATGGTCGCCAGACCGACGAGGCGCATGGGGCGCACGCCGAAGCGGTCTGCCAGGCGCCCGGCAGGCATTCCAGCGAGCGCGGCAACGGACGGCCCGGCGGCCAGCACCAGCCCGACCAGTGCCGCGGGTAGCCCGAGGGCGATGGACAGGTAAAAAGGCCCGACCAGCAAAGTCGCCATCATGACCGCCGCGACCAGCGCACTGGTGGCCAGCCCCGAGACCAGCAGGCGATCGCGAAACAGGGCCAAGGGAATCAATGGCGAAGCCACCCGGCCTTGGGCCAGGATGAACAGCCCGGCCCCAAGGATCGCAGCCAGCAGTAGCACAATATTCGACCAACCGAAGTCCCCACGTCCTGAGGTCATGGCCAGGGCATAAGCAGCCAGTGTCGCGGCCAGCAACAGGGTACCCGTCACATCGAAGCGGATCTTTCCCGCTTTCGCCGCAGGCCGGGCGGGCAATGAACGCCATGCCAAGCAAAACGTCAGCAGCCCGAGGGGAAGGTTGACCAGGAACAAGGCCTGCCAGCCGAACCGGGCGATCAACGCACCACCGACAGAGGGCCCCAGCGCCGTGCCAACCGCCGACAACGTGGCCAGCAGCCCCATGGCGCTGCCGGTCTTATCCTTGTCGACGGTCTCGCCAACCAGGGCCATGGTCAGCGTCATCATGACGGCCGCCCCTAACCCTTGCAGTGCTCGGCCGGCAATCAGCCACCCCAGGGACGGCGCCAGGCCACACCAGGCCGATGCGAGCGTGAACAGGAGAATCCCGGCCAGCAGCAGCGCTCGACGTCCGACCACGTCTCCCAGGCGCCCGACGCTGACAATCAACGTAGTGATCGCCAGCAAGTAAGCCAGCACGACCCATTGGACTTGCTGAAAAGAGGCGTCGAAGGCTTGGGTGAGGGCGGGCAGGCCGACGGTGGCGACACTGGCGCCCAGAGACGCCAGTAGCGTCGAAAGCGCCAGGCTGGCTAACGCCCAGCGCGCTGAAACGACCCGTTGCGCCCCGGTTGCTGGCGACAGACGGTGTGGTGCATTGATTGGCTTGTTCATGTGTTCTTCTCTGCGGCTGGCGAAACGGAGCTATCAGAACGTTACGCCTGGGCATAACATGGCGGAAGACGCACCATTTGCATGTTATAGCTGCATACAACGCCATCTCTCCATGCCAGGGCCCGGCAAATGTCTACTCCCGACCTCAATCTGCTTGTCACCCTTGATGTACTGCTATCTGAAGGCAGTGTGGCCAAGGCCGCTCGACGATTGCGACTGAGCCCATCGGCCATGAGCCGGGCGTTGGCACGGTTGCGCGAAACCACTGGCGATCCGCTGTTGGTAAGGGCTGGGCGCGGCCTGGTTCCGACGCCCCGGGCCCTGGCGTTGCGCGAGCAGGTCAGCCAGTTGGTCCAGGATGCCCAAGCGGTGCTGCGCCCAGCGCTGGCCCCGGATCTGCGACGGTTGAGCCGGACCTTTACGCTGCGCACCCGCGAAGGGTTCGTGGAGAATTTCGCGGTGGACCTGATGGCCCACATCAACGCACAGGCACCCGCTGTACGCTTGCGTTTTGTGGACAAGGCAGACAGGGATAGCACGGCCCTGCGCGAGGGCACCGTGGACCTGGAAACCGCGGTGGTAGACACGGGCACCAGCCCGGAATTGCGCACCCAGGCCTTGTTTGGCGACCGCGTGATCGGTGTAGTGCGCTCGGGGCACCCGCTGAGCCAGGGAGCGGTGAGCACCGCCGAGTACCTGGCGGGCGGGCACATTGGCATTTCCCTGCGCGGCCTGGATCATGGCCCCGTCGACGAGGCCTTGGGGCCCTTGAATCTAGCACGGGACATCGTGACCACTGTCCCGGGTTTTTCCACGGCCCTGGGGCTTGCCCGCTCCAGCGACCTGATCGCCAGCGTTCCGGAACGCTACACCGCCAGTCTGCGCGAGGGCATGCACAGTTTCGCGCTGCCGTTTGCGGTGCCCGGATTCACCATCTCCATGCTTTGGCATCCGCGGATGGATGCCGATCCGGCGCATCGTTGGTTCAGAGGCTGTCTGCGGGAAGTATGCGGACGCAAAATCGCGGCGGTTTAGTAGGTATTAATTAATAGCACTTCACTGGCACTTAGTTGATAGAACTGCGACACCGCCGGCAATTCGGCATTTATCGATATTTAATATTTAAATAGACTTTTGTCCGACAATCTTAAAGCTCTTCCCCGCACGCCGGCACTAGCGCAGGCGCAATCCCATTGTTTGCGGGAGTTGTAGGTGAATTCGACTAATTGAATAAAAAAATGGCTGGACGTTTGATTTCGAATTGTGTCAGCTTTCTTACGTCCTCATTGGGCGAGTGATAGGACGATCTCGCCAGAGATTGTCTGTCTGACAAAAACTGTTCCATTGCAAACAAGGAAGTGTGTTTATGTCGAAAGTCAAATCCAACGCTATTGAGTCTTCCGAGCAATTGTTCCTGGCGCCGCAATCCTTAGCGGCTGCCAGTAGCGCATTCAACCAGATCAATAGTTTCAGCCATCAATACGACCGGGGCGGTAATCTGACCGTCAACGGTAAACCGTCGTACTCTGTCGACGAGGCGGCTACCCAGTTGCTGCGCGACGGCGCGGCGTATCAGGACCGGGACGGCAGCGGCAAGATCGAGCTGACCTATACCTTCCTGACCTCCGCCTCTTCGAGCACCATGAACAAGCACGGGATCAGCGGTTTCAGCCAGTTCAGTGCCCAGCAGAAGGGCCAGGCAGCCCTCGCCATGCAATCCTGGGCAGACGTGGCCAACGTCACCTTCACCGAGAAGGCCAGCGGTGGCGACGGCCACATGACCTTCGGCAACTATAGCGGCGGCCAGGATGGCGCTGCGGCGTTTGCTTATCTGCCGGGGACCGGTGCCGGCTACGACGGGACGTCCTGGTACCTGATCAACAGCAGTTACACCCAGAACAAGAACCCGGACCTGAATAACTACGGTCGCCAGACCCTGACCCACGAAATCGGCCACACCCTGGGCCTGGCACACCCTGGCGACTACAACGCCGGTGAAGGCAGCCCGACCTACGATGACGCCACTTATGGCCAGGACACCCGTGGCTACAGCGTCATGAGTTACTGGAGTGAAAGCAATACCGATCAGAACTTCAGCAAGGGCGGCGTCGAGGCCTATGCGTCGGGTCCGCTGATGGATGACATCGCAGCTATCCAGAAACTCTACGGCGCCAACACCAGCACCCGCACTGGCGATACGACCTATGGCTTCAACTCCAACACCGATCGCGACTTCCTCAGTGCATCCTCGTCCTCGGACAAAGTGGTGTTTTCGGTGTGGGACGCCGGCGGTCGCGACACCCTGGATTTTTCCGGTTTTACCCAAAACCAGAAAATCAACCTCAATGACGCCTCGTTCTCCGACGTTGGCGGTATGGTCGGTAACGTTTCCATTGCCAAGGGCGCGGTCATCGAGAACGCCACGGGCGGCTCGGGCAGCGACCTGCTGATCGGCAACTCGGTGGCCAACGAACTCAAGGGTGGGGCCGGCAACGATATCCTCTGGGGCGCCGGTGGTGCGGACAAACTGTGGGGCGGTTCGGGCTCGGACACTTTCGTGTTCGCCGCCAGTACCGATTCGCGACCCGGTACTGTCGATCAAATCCTCGACTTCGTCAGCGGCCTGGACAAGATCGACCTGACCGGCATCACCAAGGGCGCTGGCCTGCACTTCGTGAACGCGTTCACCGGTGCGGCAGGCGATGCGGTGCTGTCGACCTCGGGTGGTAACAGCCTGCTGTCGGTGGACTTCTCCGGCCACGGCGTGGCTGACTTCCTGGTCAGCACCGTTGGCCAGGCAGCGGTCTCGGATATCGTGGCCTGATGATCTGCTCCCGCGGGGGTAACTGCTCCTGCGGGACTCCCCGGCCAGGATGAAAGCAATGCGCAAAGAATTTACACCCTGTAGCCCCCAGGCAACCGCCTGGTTATTCGCTACGTTGATGATGTTTTGTGGAGAAACCGCCATGGCGCGCAGCCTGTTGTTAGCAGAACCCTCACAGTTGGCCGGTCAGTGGCTGGCCGTTTTGTCGGGGCCGCAGGAAAGTGCGCAAACCCAGGCGTTGCAGGACAAACCGTCCAATACCTGCCTCATCGAGCTCAGGGCAGACCAGACCCTGGGCGGGCAAACCGATTGCCTGGGCCACTGGTTGGGGGATGAGCCGGTGCATTGGTTTACCGAGCCCGACGGTCTTTCCCTGATCGGCAAGCAGAACACCAGAGTTCATCTGGGCCTGCGCCAGGAACAGCACTACCAAGTTACTTTGAAGTCAGGCCTGTTACTTATCCTTGAACGAAACAAGGCCCAGGCCCCACGTTAACGAACTCGTACAATCATTAACCCCATGCCTGTTTAACAGGCGTGGCCCGATTTAATTATTAAAGATGGGTAGTTGAGTCTGCCGGGTATCTGGCGAAGCCTATAGCAAGGACGATGCATGAATAGGGCAAGGAACGCGGCAGCAGTGCCACTCTTTAAGGCGCTGGGCGATTATAAGAACATTCTGATCAGCGTCGGTTGTTTTACTGCGCTGATTAACGTCCTGATGCTGGCACCTTCGATTTATATGCTGCAGGTATATGACCGAGGGCTTTCCTCTCAGAACGAAACCACCCTGGCAATGTTGTCCTTGATGGTGGTGGGGTTCTTTGTATTTATCGGGCTGCTGGAAATGCTGCGCAGCTTCATTGTCATCCGCATCGGCAGCCAGTTGGAAAGACGTTTCAACCTCCAGGTGTATAAAGCCGCGTTCGAGCGCAATCTGCTCCAGGGCGAGGGCAACGCCGGACAATCCCTGGGCGACCTGACTCATGTCCGCCAGTTCGTCACGGGGCCTGCCTTGTTCGCATTCTTCGACGCACCCTGGTTCCCCATCTACCTGCTGGTGATCTATCTGTTCAACGTCTGGCTCGGCGTGTTTGCCACCGTCGGCACGTTGTTGTTGATTGGCCTGGCCTGCCTGAATGAACTCATGACCAAAAAGCCCTTGGGGCAGGCCAGCGTGTACTCGCAACAGTCCAGCCAGTTGGCCACCAGCCATTTGCACAATGCCGAAACCATTCAGGCCATGGGCATGCTTGGCGCGCTGCGCAGCCGTTGGTTTGCCGTGCACTCGCGGTTCCTTGGCCTGCAGAACCAGGCCAGCGATACCGGCGCGGTGATCAGTTCCTTGAGCAAGACCCTGCGCCTGTGCCTGCAATCCCTGGTACTGGGTTTGGGCGCGCTGTTGGTGATCAAGGGCGAGATGACCGCCGGGATGATGATTGCCGGCTCGATCCTGATGGGCCGGGTGCTGAGCCCCATCGACCAGTTGATTGCCGTATGGAAGCAGTGGAGCGGCGCCAAGCTAGCCTATCGCCGCCTCGAGGCGCTGTTGCAGGCTTACCCGGCACAGGATGATGCCATGGCATTGCCGGCGCCCAAGGGCCAGGTGAGTTTCGAACAGGTGAGCGCCGGCCCGCCGGGGCAACGCAACGCGACGTTGCAACAAGTCAGCTTTAGCCTGGCGGCCGGGGAAGTGCTCGGGGTGCTGGGGGCGTCGGGCTCCGGTAAATCCACCCTGGCCCGTGTGCTGGTGGGTGTATGGCCAACCCTGGGCGGCACGGTGCGGCTCGATGGGGCCGATATCCACCGCTGGAATCGTGACCTGCTTGGCCCGCACGTCGGCTATCTGCCCCAGGACATCGAGCTGTTCAGCGGCAGCATTGCCGAGAATATCGCCCGCTTTCGCGAAGCCGACCCGCAAAAGGTTGTCGCCGCTGCGCATCAGGCCGGTGTCCATGAACTGATCCTGCGCATGCCCCAGGGCTACGACACGGTGCTGGGAGAGGACGGCGGTGGTTTGTCGGGCGGGCAGAAGCAAAGGGTGGCCTTGGCCCGAGCGATGTACGACCGGCCGAGCCTGGTGGTACTCGACGAGCCCAACTCCAACCTCGATACGGTCGGTGAGGCGGCATTGGCCAGCGCCATCGCGCAGATGAAGGCGCAAGGCACCAGCGTCGTGCTGGTGACCCATCGATCCTCGGCGCTGGCCCAGGCCGACAAGTTGCTGGTGCTCAACGAAGGCCGGCTGCAGGCCTTCGGGCCGAGCCAGGAAGTACTGCGGGCGCTGTCCGGCCAATCGGAGACGCCACAACGGGACCGGCCCCACGCAACCCCTAACGGGCTGAGCATGAGTCGCCAGTATCAGGCCACCAACAAGCCCAGCGGCGCATGAGCAAGGATCGCGACATGAACCTCGAACAACCTCAAATCCTCGAACGTCCCGAACATGGCGCTCGGTTCTTTACCCGCCTGGGCTGGGCACTGGTGATTCTTGGTGCGGGCAGCTTTTTCACTTGGGCCAGCCTGGCGCCGTTGGACCAGGGTATCCCGGTGCAGGGCACCGTGGTGGTGTCCGGCAAGCGCAAAGCCGTACAGTCGATGAGCAGCGGCGTGGTCAGCAGGATCCTGGTGCGCGAAGGCGAGTCGGTGAAGCAGGGCCAGGCGCTGTTTCGTCTCGACCAGACCCAGGCCGCCGCCGATGTGCAATCGTTGCAAGCCCAGTATCGGATGGCCTGGGCCAGCCTGGCGCGCTGGCAGAGCGAGCGGGACAACCTCGGGCAAGTGAGTTTCCCGACGCAACTGAGCCAAGACTCGGACCCGCGTCTGGCATTGGTGCTCGAAGGCCAGCGGCAACTGTTCAGCAGTCGCCGCGAAGCGTTTGCCCGGGAACAGTCCGCGTTGCGTGCCAACATCGAAGGCGCCACGGCGCAACTGGCGGGCATGCGCCGGGCCCGCAGTGACCTCACGGCCCAGGCCGACTCCCTGCGCCTGCAACTGGGTAACCTGCAACCCTTGGCGGACAATGGTTACATCCCGCGCAACCGCTTGCTGGACTATCAACGTCAATTGTCACAAGTGCAGCAGGAACTGGCGCAGAACAGCGGCGAAAGCGGGCGGGTGGAGCAGGGGATCGTCGAGTCCCGGCTGAAGCTGCAGCAACACAACGAGGAATACCAGAAAGAAGTGCGCAGCCAGTTGGCAGAGGCCCAGCTCAAGAGCGAAACCCTGCAACAGCAACTGAAATCCGCCGGGTTCGAGCTGCAACACAGCGAGATCCTCGCCACCGCCGACGGCATCGCCGTCAATCTCGGCGTACACACCGAAGGCGCCGTGGTGCGCCAGGGTGACACTTTGCTGGAAATCGTGCCCCAGGGCACGCGGCTCGAAGTGGAGGGGCACTTGCCGGTGCACCTGATCGACAAGGTCGGCGCCCATTTGCCGGTGGACATTCTCTTCACCGCCTTCAACCAGAACCGCACGCCACGGGTGTCGGGGGAGGTCAGCCTGGTGTCTGCCGACCAGATGCTCGATGAGAAAACCGGCGCGCCGTATTACGTGCTGCGCAGCAGCGTCAGCGACGTGGCGATGGAAAAGCTCAACGGACTGGTGATCAAGCCGGGCATGCCGGCGGAAATGTTCGTGCGCACCGGCGAGCGCTCGCTCCTCAACTACTTGTTCAAACCACTGCTCGACCGAGCCGGCTCTGCGTTGACCGAAGAATAAGGATGTCTGTGGGTATGAAGCGTTTTTACTGGCTCGCCGCGTTGACGGCGGCTGTCTGCAATAACGTCTGGGCCATGGGCCCGTTCGACGTCTACGAACAGGCTTTGCGCAATGACCCGGTGTATCTGGGGGCGATCAAGGAGCGCGACGCGGGCCTGGAGAACCGCGCCATTGGCCGCGCCGGGCTGTTGCCACAGCTGGGCTACAGCTACAACAAGGGTCGCAACAAGTCCAAGGTCACCTATCTCAACGAGCGCGGCGCCAGCCAGCATGATGACCGTAACTACAGCAGCTACGGTTCCAGCCTGACCCTGCAACAACCGTTGCTGGACTACGAAGCGTATGCGGCCTATCGCAAAGGTGTGGCCCAGGCGTTGTTCGCTGACGAAAGCTTTCGCGGCAAGAGCCAGGAACTGCTGGTGCGGGTGCTTAGCTATTACACCCAGGCGCTTTTTGCCCAGGACCAGATCGACATCGCCCTGGCCAAGAAAAAGGCTTTCGAACAGCAGTTTCGCCAGAACGAGCACATGTTTCGCCAAGGCGAGGGCACCCGCACCGATATCCTTGAGGCCGAGTCGCGTTATGAGTTGGCAACCGCCGAAGAAATCGAGGCCCGCAACGAGCAAGACGCCTCGTTGCGCGAGCTTGGCGCACTGATTGGCGTTCCGGCCCTGGATATCGGTGACCTTGCGCCGCTGAACGACACCTTCCAGACCTTCCCCCTGCAGCCAGCCAATTTCGACACCTGGCACGAACTGGCAGTGAGCAACAACCCCAACCTGGCGTCCCAGCGGCAGGCCGTGGACGTGGCGCGCTTCGAGGTCGAACGCAACCGCGCCGGACACCTGCCAAAAGTCAGCGCCTACGCGACGATGCGCCAGAGCGAGTCGGAAAGTGGCAACACCTACAACCAACGCTACGACACCAACACCATTGGCCTGGAAGTCAGCGTGCCGCTGTACGCCGGTGGCGGCGTCTCGGCCTCGACCCGCCAGGCCAGCCGCAGCATGGAGCAGGCCGAGTACGAACTGGACGCCAAGACCCGCGAAACCCTGATCGAACTGCGCCGTCAGTTCAGCGCCTGCGTCTCGGGCGTGAACAAACTGCGCGCCTACCAGAAAGCCCTTGCTTCCGCCGAAGCGCTGGTGGTCTCGACCCGGCAAAGCATCCTCGGCGGCGAGCGGGTCAACCTCGACGCCCTCAACGCCGAACAACAGCTTTACACCACCCGCCGCGACCTGGCTCAAGCCCGCTATGACTACCTGATGGCCTGGACCAAGTTGCACTACTACGCCGGCACCTTGGGGGAGCAGGACCTGGCCAAAGTGGATGAGGCGTTTGTGCCCCGGACCCGGTGACCGATGCATGGAAGACCGGTGCTTTTGTGATTCCTCGCCACAGGAGCCAGAGCAAGCCTCAAGAGCCAGGGCAAACCAAAGGATTTTTGCAACAACTAAGGATGGTTCGTGATGAAAATCGATAACAAAAAACAACCCAGGCAGACGGGGCGTGTGTTTCTGCCCAAGACCTTCAACCAGGCCATGCTCTGCGCACTGGCAACCCTAGGCACCGCTCAGGCCGCACCCTATGTCGAGAGCGGCAGGCCGGGCGACCCCGACAGCTGGCGCAGCAGCGAACTCAATGCCGAATGGGGCCTGGGGGCAATCAACGCGCAACAGGCCTACGCCGCAGGCTACACCGGTAAGGGCGTCAAGCTGGGGATCTTCGACCAGCCGGTCTACGCGGCTCATCCGGAGTTCTCCGGTAGCGGCAAAGTCGTGACCCTGATCACCAGCGGCATTCGCGAGTACACCGACCCGTATATCCCGGTGAAGGCCGGTGACCCGTTTCGTTACGACGGCTCACCCACCGTCGGTTCGGACGGCAAGCTCGGTTCCCATGGCACCCACGTCGGCGGGATCGCCGCCGGCAGTCGAGATGGCAGCCCGATGCATGGCGTGGCGTTCGATGCGCAGATCATCAGCGCCGACAACGGCGACCCCGGCCCCGAGGACGGCATCATCCTCGGTAATGATGGCGCGGTGTACAAGGCAGGCTGGGATGCACTGATCGCCAGCGGCGCTCGGATCATCAACAACAGCTGGGGCATCGGCATCACCGACCGCTTCGACCAAGGTGGCCGCGACCCGGCATTCCCGCACTTCACCGTGCAGGACGCGCAATTGCAATTCGACCAGATCGAGCCCTTGCTGGGCACCAAGCCCGGTGGCGCCTACGAAGGTGCCATCGCCGCGGCTCGCAGCGGTATCGTGACGATCTTCGCCGCTGGCAACGACTACAACCTCAACAACCCGGATGCCATCGCCGGGCTGGCGTACTTCGTGCCCGATATCGCACCGAACTGGCTCACCGTGGCCGCCCTGCAAACCAACCCCGACACCGCCAGCCCCGATCCGTACACCCTCAGCACCTTCTCATCGCGCTGCGGCTATACCGCCAGCTTCTGCGTGTCGGCACCGGGCACCCGGGTCTACAGCGCCGTGATTGGCGGCACCAGTGCCGATGACTTGACCGTGGGCTACGCCAACAAGAGCGGCACCTCCATGGCCGCTCCACACGTAGCCGGCAGCGTGGCGGTGCTGATGGAGCGCTTCCCATACATGACCGGCGCCCAGGTCGCCAGCGTATTGCGCAGCACCGCCACCGACATGGGCGCGCCGGGTGTCGATGCGCTGTATGGCTGGGGCATGATCAACCTGGGCAAGGCTATCGACGGTCCGTCGATGCTGGTGACCGAGCAGGACATTCCCGACGAGTTCCGAATCGACGGTGCCTACGGCTCCGGCCAATTTGTGGCGGACTTGCCAGGCATCGGCGCGGTCATCGATGCCGGCAAGCCTACGCAGCGCGTGTGCAGCGGCATCCAGTGCGGCCTGGATGTATGGCGCAACGACATTTCCGGTCATGGCGGCCTGACCAAGGAAGGCATCGGCACCTTGGTGCTCAGCGGGAATAACACCTACAGCGGGCCAACCCTGGTCAATGAGGGGCGCCTGGCGGTCAACGGCTCCCTGGCGTCGGCCGTTACTGTCAATGATGGCGGCATCCTCGGCGGCAACGGCCGCATCGCCAGCCTGACCGCCAATCGCGGCGCCAGCGTGGCCCCGGGCAATTCCATCGGCACCTTGCAGGTGGCCGGGGATGTTACGTTCCAGCCCGGTTCGACCTATGCCGTGGAAGTGTCCTCCACCTCCAGCGACCTGATTGTCGCGGGTGGCAAGGCCTCCATCGAGGGAGCAACAGTGTCGCTGTCCCTGGAAAACAGTTCGACACTGCTCACCGCTGGCGAAGTGAAAAGCCTGCTCGGCCGGCAATTCAACATCCTTCAGGCGGCCGGCGGTATCGACGGAAGCTTCGGTGAAGTCCTGCCAAACTACGCGTTTCTTGGCGGGGACCTGGCGTACTCCATCAATGGCGTTCAACTGGCGGTGGCGCGTAACGCCGCGTCCTTCAGCAGCCTTGGCCTGACGCCGAACCAGCGCTCGGTAGCGACTGCCGCCGAGCAATTGGGCGCGGGCAACGGACTCTACGAAGCCTTGCTGTTGTCACCCAGCGCCGCCGCGGCACAACAGGCGTTCCAGCAACTGTCCGGCGAAATTCACCCGGCCATCGGCACGCTGTTGATCAACGACAGTCGCTACCTGCGTGAAGCGGTGGGGGATCGATTGCGCCAGGATGCGCTGTACGACGTCAATACACCGAGCGACACCGCCAGCAACGCCTGGGTCAAGGTGCTCGGCGCCTGGGGTAAAAATGCTGGTGACCATGACAGCGCCAGTTCTACCCATTCCATCGGCGGCTTGCTGGCGGGTGTCGATGGTTTGATCAGGGAGCAGACACGCCTGGGCTTCGTCACCGGTTATAGCGACAGCTCATTGAGCCAAGGTGACGGCACACATTCCTCGGCCAAGGCTGACAGCTATCACCTGGGTGCGTACCTGGGCCATGAAATCGACGCCCTGCGCCTGACCGTCGGCGGTGCCTACAGTTGGCATCGCATCGACGTCAAACGAGACATCCAGTTCGGCGCGGTGAGTGGCCAGGAAAAAGCCAAGCGTGACGCCCAAACCGCCCAGCTGTTCAGCGAAGCCGCGTATCGCCTCGATCTGCAACCCGTGGCCCTGGAGCCGTTCGTCAACCTGGCCTACGTGCACCTGGACAGCGACAGCTTCCATGAAAAAGGCGATGCCGCGGCCCTCAGAAGTGCTGAAGACCGCCGCGATGCCGTGCTCTCGACACTGGGCGCGCGGGCCGGCCACACCCTGACACTGTCGGCGCAACGTCAGTTGCAGTTGTCCGCCACCCTCGGCTGGCAGCACAACCTGAGCAACACCCGTTCCGAACAAGACCTGGCGTTTGTCGGTGGCACGAACACGTTCGCGGTGCAGAGCGTGTCCATGGACCGCAACGCCGCCGTGATCGGCGCCCGTGCCGGCCTGGCGGTGGCCAAGGATGTGCGGGTCAACCTGGACTACAACGGCCTGCTCGGTTCTCGGGATAAAACCCATGGCGTGGGCCTGACGCTGGATTGGCAGTTCTGACCCAGGGGCAGGGCTGAACACGCACTTCTGTGGCGAGGGCGCCTGCACCCTAGGGCTGCTTGGCAGCCCTGGGGTGTACCAGCCGGTTTTAGCATTCCAACAACAAAAGCGAGCACCAACCATGGGTATCTACGACTACCAGAACTTCAACACCACCGAGTCCAAAGCATTGGTCAGCGATGCAATGGCAATCATGCTGTATTCCTACCACAACCTCGACCATGGCTTTGCCGCCGGATACCAGTACAACGGTTTCGGCACTGGCCTGCCGGCGACCCTGGTCACCGCGCTGCTCGGCGGCACCGATTCCCAAGGGGTGATCCCTGGTGTGCCATGGAACCCAGACTCGGAAAAACTCGCCCTGGAGGCGTTGCAAAAGGCCGGTTGGACGCCGATCAGCGCCTCGCAACTGGGCTACGCTGGCAAGGTGGACGGACGGGGGACATTCTTCGGCGAGAAGGCCGGCTATACCACAGCGCAGGTGGAGATCCTTGGCAAGTACGGCGCCGACGGGCAGTTGAAGGAAATCGGCGTGTCGTTTCGTGGCACCAGCGGCCCGCGCGAACACCTGATCAGCGACTCCATTGGCGATGTGATCAACGATGTGATGGCCGCGCTAGGGCCCAAGGATTACGCGAAAAACTACGTCGGCGAAGCCTTCGGCAATCTGCTCGGGGACGTCGCTAAATTCGCCCAGGCCCACGGCCTTACGGGCCAGGACGTGTTGGTCAGTGGTCACAGCCTGGGCGGGCTGGCGGTAAACAGCCTGGCAGACTTGAGCGCCAGTAAGTGGTCTGGTTTCTATGGCAGCGCCAACTACATTGCCTATGCCTCGCCGACCCAGAGCAGTACTGACAAGGTATTGAACATCGGCTATGAAAACGACCCGGTGTTCCGTGCGTTGGACGGCTCGACCTTCAACCTGTCGTCGGTGGGCGTGCACGATACACAACAGGCGTCGGCCACCAACAATATCGTCAGCTTCAACGACCACTACGCGTCGGCGACGTGGAACGTGCTGCCGTTTTCCATCCTCAATATTCCCACCTGGATTTCCCATCTGCCCACCGGCTACGGCGATGGTATGGGCCGGATCCTCGACTCAGCGTTCTACGACCTCACGGAAAAGGACTCCACCCTCATCGTCGCCAACCTGTCAGACCCGGCGCGTGGTAACACCTGGGTGCAGGACCTCAACCGCAACGCCGAAACCCACACCGGCAGCACCTTCATCATTGGCAGCGACAAGGATGATCTGATCCAGGGCGGTCGAGGCAGCGACTACCTGGAAGGCCGTGCCGGCAACGATACCTTTCGCGATGGCGGTGGCTACAACGTGATATTGGGCGGGCAGGGCAGCAATAGCCTGCAACTGCAGCAATCGATAAAGGACTTCAGCTTCGCCCACGACGGTGCGGGGACGCTGTATGTCCGCGATGCCCAGGGTGGGATCAGCATGACGCGGGATATCGGCACGCTGGTCAGCAAAGAGTCCGGTTTGCTGTGGGGATTGTTCAAGGATGAAGTGAGTCACAGCGTGACAGCCAACGGTTTGGTCACCGGCGGCCACCTGACGGCGTATGCGTCATCAGTCAAAGGCAGCGCGGCTGACGATACGCTGGTGGCGCGGGCTACGGGCGATTGGTTGTTCGGCCAGGGTGGCAACGATGTGCTGGTGGGCGGAGCGGGTAACGATAGTTTCGTCGGCGGTGTGGGCAATGACCTGATGCAGTCGGGGGGTGGCAACGACACATTTATCTTCAATGGCGAGTTCGGCCTGGACCGGATCAGCGGTTATGATGCCGGCGACAAACTGGTGTTCCTCGGTGTCGAGGGGGCTGGGGCGGGGTATGACTACAGCCAGCACATGACCCAAGTGGGCAACGACACCGTGCTCAAGGTCGGTGTCAGTTCCGTGACCCTGGTGGGTGTTGGCCTGGGGGAGGTTGGAGGCGAGGGCATCGTGTTCGCCTGAACTGAGGTTGTTTGAGTCCGTGACGAGGGTGCTTGCTCGCGCCGGGTCGCGAAGCGGCCCTAAATCTGACGTCTGTCTGGACGTTACGAGTCAAGGGCCAGCAGCGCAGCGGGAGCAAGCGTCCTCGGCACAGTTGTTAGCGTTAGGAGAAGTGAAGCAGTGAGCAGTAAACAAGGCACTATCGTCGGCCTGATGTGGGTCCTGGCGTCCAGCAGCGCACTGGCGGAGTTGCCGGATCATTCCATTCTGACCCGCTACGGTATTACGTCGGATCAGTTGCCCGCCGCCCAGGCTGACAAGGCTGTCGAGACGCCGGCGCCAGGCCCGCGTTTCCAAGTACAACCCGAAAAGCCCTGGGTCTCGATAAGCCTTGGGGAAACAAAGAAGCCGGATACAACCGGAAATATCAGCATCGATCATTCCAATCAGCAGGAATATGAACGCTGCCTGCGATTGCAAGGTGATTCGTTGCGGCGAAAAGGCGGGATGATCAGGTGCGAAGAAGGAAGTCCGACGCCAGGACTGGGCATCGGGTTTACTCGATGACTTGATAACAGGCCCTCTCCGCAGGAGAGGGCTGGCAGATGCTCAGTCTTCCTTGCGGATCGTCGCCACGTCATCGGCGCGAACCCGGACTTTCTTGCCGGAAATGTCTTCGAATTCGTAGAAGCCGTCGGCGGTGCGGGTGTTTGGGGTGTCCTTGGTCAAATATTGGGTACCGTTCTGCAAAGTCACCACGGTGGGCGAGGCGCAGCCGGCCAAAGCCATGAATGCTACGGCGGCCAGGGGCAAGCCCAAAAACCTGATGTTCATATCCATAACCTCTCAATCAAAAGTACGCGGACAGCTGATTCGACCGCGCCATCACATTAGTCAACCGCCATTGGTCTCGCTTGCCGTAGGAAAGTTCATCGCTGGCTGAGGGATTTCATCTCTAAATATAGGAGACCGCTCATCTTTTGCAGTTGCCTGGAGCGGTCGTAGCTGATATCTGTACGCATAACCAGTACTTCAGCATCCGTGGCGCTTCTTTCCGTGACAGCCAACCCGCTCGACGATCCCTTTTACTACCTGAACAACTTCCAGCGCGTGCTCGCCTGGCTGACGCAACGCTATGCCGATGTGCTCAGTTCCGAAGAGCAGCGGTTTATCGGTGAATTTGCCGCATTGCCGCGTGCATCGCAGGGTTTGCTGGTACGGATGGTGATGCGCAAAGGGTTACGGTTTCGCCACAGCAAGCTCAATTATCCGGAAATAGGTGATATTGGCCGCGCCGTCGAGCCACTGCTGGCGCTGGGTTGGGTCGAGGAGCAGGCGCCCCTGAGCCTCGTCGAGCTGTTCGAGGTGCTGCTCAAGTCGGAAATCCTTGGGTGCCTGGGCCACCTGATCGAACACCCCAAGGCGAAAAAGACCGAATGGCTCCAGGCCTTGGATGAACACTTCAACCAGCCACAACCCTTTCGCAGTTGGTGCCCGCAGCTTGAGGATCGCCTGTTCAGCCTGACGATCATGAAGCTCTGCGACCGGCTGCGGCTGATGTTTTTCGGCAACCTTTACCAGGACTGGTCGGAGTTCGTACTGGCGGACTTGGGAATATTCACCTACGAAAGCGTCGAATTCAGCAGCGAGTCCCGCGGCTTGCGCAGCCGCCAGGACGTCGACGCCTGCCTGTTTCTTCACGATTGCCAACAGCGCTTCGAAGCTGGCGAGGCGATCGCAGGCATCGTCGCCCAAGTCAATGCCCTGGCCCTGGACAACCCTTGGCTGGAACGGCGCCGGGGCAAATTGCTGTTCCAGGTCGGCCAACATGGCGAACGCATCGGCGATTTCGCCTTGGCCCTGTGCATCTACCGCGATTGCACCTATCCCGGCGCTCGGCTGCGGATGATCCGCGTGCTGGAGCGCGTTGGCGAGTACGCCCTGGCCCTGGAGCTGGGCGAAACGGCGGCGCAATCGCCGCAAAGTGCCGCCGAAACCCAGGCGCTGCTTCGTATCCTGCCCCGGCTGCGGCGCAAGCTCGGCGGGCCGCCGGTGCCGCGCGCCATGGCCCGGGAGATGGAGCGCCTGGACCTGCAGCTGCCGCGGGTCGATCCGGCCTTGTCGGTCGAGTATTACGTCCAGGCCCATTTGCACGACGAAACCGCCCCGGTGCATTACGTCGAGAACAGTCTGATCAATTCGCTGTTCGGCCTGCTGTGCTGGCCGGCGATTTTTGCACCGTTGCCCGGGGCGTTTTTCCACCCGTTCCAGCGCGGACCGGTCGACCTGCTCAACGAAGATTTCCATGCCCGCCGCGCCGAGCTGTTCGCGGCCTGCTTCGCCGAGCTGGACGACGGGCGCTATCGGGACACCATTGTCCGCCGCTATGCAGACAAGTGGGGCGTGCAGTCGCCTTTCGTGTTCTGGGGGGCGCTGTCCGAAGAACTGTTGGATCAGGCCCTCGATTGCCTGCCGGCCGCACACCTCAAACAGTGGTTCAGCCGGTTGCTGCTGGACATCAAGGCCAACCGTGCCGGCATGCCGGACCTGATCCAGTTCTGGCCGCAGCACAAGACCTACCGGATGATCGAAGTCAAAGGCCCAGGTGATCGCCTGCAAGACAACCAACTGCGCTGGCTGGAGTTCTGCCAGGAGCACCAGATGCCCGTCGCCGTTTGCTACGTGCAATGGGCCGAACAACCCAGCGCGAGCAATCTCGTTCTCACAGGGGGCTAGCAGTGACAGGACATCTCGAGCCAGCCCGGCTCAAATGTGGGAGCGAGCCTGCTCGCGATGGGCGCGCATGACCCCGACGCCGAGCTACAGCATTGCCGTGCGGGCGTTGTGTGAGTTCACCGCCAAGGTGGGCGATCTTGACCTGCGCTTCACACCGTCGCCAACGGCCCTGGAAGGCATTGCCGGCCATCGCACCGTGGCGTCGCGGCGCAGTGAGGGTTACCAGGCTGAAGTCAGCCTCGAAGGCCACTACCAAACGTTGAAAGTCAAAGGCCGGGCCGACGGCTATGACCCCGTGCGCAACTGCCTCGAAGAGGTGAAGACCTATCGGGGCGACCTGAGCAAGCAACCGGCCAATCATCGCCAATTGCATTGGGCCCAGGCGAAAATCTACGGCTGGCTGATGTGCAACACATTGCAGTTGCCACGCATTGACGTAGCCCTGGTGTATTTCGACATCATCAGCGAAAAGGAAACCTGCCTCACGCAAAGCTTCGAAGCCGCGCAACTCCGGGCTTTTTTCGAGGAACAGGGGGCGCTGTTCCTGGCCTGGGCCGAACAGGAAATGACCCACCGCCAGGCGCGCAATCGCGGTGCGCAGACGTTGGTCTTTCCCCATGCCGGCTTCAGGCCTGGGCAACGGCACCTGGCCGAGTCGGTGTTCAAGGCCGTCAGCACCGGCCGCTGCCTGATGGCCCAGGCACCCACCGGCATCGGCAAGACCGTCGGTACGCTGTTCCCGATGCTCAAGGCCCTGGCGCCGCAGCAACTGGACAAGGTGTTCTTCCTCACGGCGAAAACCCCCGGGCGCAAGCTGGCACTGGATGCCGCCCAAGTCATCACTCGCAGCGCGCCGTCAATGCCATTGCGGGTGCTGGAAATGATTGCCCGGGACAAGGCCTGCGAGCACCTGGACAAAGCCTGCCATGGCGAATCCTGCCCACTGGCCCGCGGGTTCTATGACCGTCTGCCGGCGGCCCGGGCGGCCGCGAGCCAGGTCACGCTGCTGGATCAGGCGGCGTTGCGCGAGATTGCCCTGGCCCATGACGTTTGCCCGTATTACCTGAGCCAGGAAATGGCCCGTTGGGCCGACGTGGTGGTAGCCGACTACAACTACTACTTTGACTTCAGCGCCTTGCTTTTCGGCCTGGCGCAGGCCAATGGCTGGACGGTCGCGACCCTGGTGGACGAAGCCCACAACCTCGTGGAGCGGGGCCGGCAGATGTACAGCGCGACGCTCGATCAGTCGACGCTGGCAGCGGTGCGAAAAACCGCCCCTGAACCGCTGAAAAAAGCCTTGGAGCGAGTCAATCGCCAGTGGAACGCATTGCACGCGCCGCAGGTGATGGCCTATCAGGCCTATGAAAAACCCCCGGAAAAGCTGCTCCAGGCCTTGGCAAGCTGTACCACGGCCATCGGCGATTACCTCAACGACCATCCCCAAGGCCTGGACAGCGGATTGCAGGCATTTTACTTCGACGCCTTGCAGTTTGGCCGGGTGGCGGAAACCTTCGACGAACATTTCCTGTTCGACATCCACAAGCGTGAACTCGGCCGCCAGCGCAGCCTGTCGACCCTGTGCCTGCGCAACGTGGTGCCCGCCGGCTTCCTGCGCCCGAGACTGAAAGCGGCGCGCAGCAGCGTGCTGTTTTCCGCGACCTTGAGCCCTCGGCGCTATTACGCCGACCTGCTGGGTACGCCGGCGGACACGGTGTGGATCGATGTCGAGTCGCCGTTCCAGGCCGAGCAGTTGGACGTGCAGATTGTCAGTCGGATCTCTACCCGTTTTGCCCATCGCCAGGCATCCCTGGAGCCTATCGTCGCGTTGATGGCCCGTCAGTTCAGTCAGCGTCCCGGCAATTACCTGGCGTTCTTCAGCAGTTTCGATTACCTGCAACAGGTGGCCGGGCTGTTCGCCGAGCGGCATCCGCAGATTGCTACCTGGGCGCAATCGCGCGGCATGGGGGAGGCGCCACGGCAGGCCTTTCTCGAACGCTTCATGGAGCACAGCCAGGGCATCGGTTTTGCGGTGCTCGGTGGCGCGTTCGGGGAGGGTATCGACCTGCCGGGCTCACGCCTGATCGGTGCGTTCATCGCTACCTTGGGGCTGGCGCAGTTCAATCCGGTCAATGAGCAAATGAAACAGCGCATGGCCGCGATATTCGGCGACGGCTACGACTACACCTATCTGTACCCCGGCCTGCAAAAAGTAGTGCAGGCAGCAGGTCGGGTCATTCGTACTCAACAGGACCGCGGAGTGGTGATGCTCATTGATGATCGCTTCGGTGAGGCGAGGGTGCAGCACTTGTTGCCGCGTTGGTGGTCAGTTACTCAAGAGGCGCACAAATCTCCTTGTGGGAGCGAGCTTGCTCGTGATGGAGGAATGTCAGTCTGCATCAAAGTTGACTGACTGCCCGTTTTCGCGAGCAAGCTCGCTCCCACAGGGTGTTCCGATTCGAGAGTTTTTCCTGGCGCCTGACTTGCCCCATACTCCAAAAAAAGAATCCACACGGATGCCCCGGCCAGATGCCTGATAACGCCCCCAAGACCTCACTCATAAACGAAGAACAGCGCTTTCGCCTGCTCATCGACGCGGTGGTCGACTACGCCATCTACATGACCGACCCCTCGGGCATCATCACCAGTTGGAACTCCGGCGCCAGGCGTTTCAAGGGTTACGAAAAGTCCGAGATCCTGGGCCAGCATTTTTCCCGTTTCTATACCGAGCAGGACCGCGCCGCCGGCCTACCGCAACGCGCGCTGGACACGGCCCTGCGCGAGGGCCGCTTCGAAGGCGAGGGTTGGCGTGTGCGCAAGGATGGCACGTTATTCTGGTCCCACGTGGTGATTGACCCAATCATCGATGGCCAGAGTGGCGCGTTGCTCGGTTTCGCCAAGATCACCCGTGACCTGACCGATCGCAAGATGGCCGAGGAAACCCTCAAACAAAGCGAGCAGCAGTTTCGCCTGCTGGTGCAAAGCGTCACCGATTACGCCATCTACATGATCGACCCGGACGGGCAGGTGACCAACTGGAACCTGGGAGCGCAGCGGATCAAGGGGTATCTTCCAGCGGAAGCCATCGGCCGGCATTTTTCGATGTTCTACACCCCTGAGGATCGTGAAGCCGGCGAACCGCAACGAGCGCTGGCCATCGCCGCCAGCGAAGGGCGTTTCGAAAAAAAGGGATGGCGTGTACGCAAGGATGGCACGCGGTTCATGGCGCATGTGGTCATCGATGCGATCCGTAATGACACCGGTACGCTGCTGGGGTTTGCCAAGATCACCCGCGACATCACCGACGCCACCCAGGCGCAGCAGGCCCTGGAACAGGCCCGTGAAGCGCTGTTCCAGTCGCAGAAACTGCATGCCATCGGGCAACTCACCGGCGGCATTGCCCATGACTTCAATAACCTGCTGACGGTGATTCTCGGCAATCTGGAAATCGTGCGTAAGCGCATGCCAGCTGATCCGAAACTCACCCAATTGCTGGACAACGCCACCCAGGGCGCGCTGCGCGGTGTTTCCCTGACCCAACGGATGCTGGCGTTTGCCCGCCGACAGAAACTGACCTCCGAAGCGGTCGAGCTGTCAGCGCTGGTGCGGGGCATCAGTGGCTTGCTGCAAAGCTCCATGGGCCCGTCGATTCACATCCAGACCGACTTCATCGAGGCGCTCTCGCCGGTGTGGGCCGACGTCAACCAATTGGAGCTGGCGATCCTCAACCTGGCGACCAATGCCCGCGACGCCATGCCCCATGGCGGTCGAATAGTGATTACCGCCGATGAACGCCAGGGGAGCGAGGCTGGACCGGACAAGCCGATGGCGCCCGGTCGCTACGTTTGCCTGTCGATCACCGATGAAGGCGAGGGCATGGATGAGCAGACACTGGCCTCGGCCGTGGACCCGTTTTTCACCACCAAGGGCGTCGGCAAGGGCACCGGACTGGGGTTGTCCATGGTGCATGGCCTGGCCGAGCAATTGGGCGGCCGCCTGATACTCAAGAGTCAGAAAGGCATCGGTACTGTCGCCGAGTTGTGGTTGCCGGTGGCGCAAGGTTCGGCAGTGGGCAAAGCGTTGAGTCAAGCGCCGGCCTCGCAGCTGGTAAACGAGCTGCTGGTTCTGGTGGTCGACGATGACAGCCTGGTGCTGACCTCCACCCGTTTACTGATCGAAGACCTGGGCCACCGGGTCCTTTGCGCGCCCTCGGGGTCTCAGGCGCTGGAGCTGTATGAGCGCAATCGGGACATCGATCTGGTCATCACCGATATGGCCATGCCGCAGATGGACGGTGCACAGCTGGCGAAATTGCTGCGTGAGAAGCAACCGAGTCTTCCGATTATCCTGGCCACCGGTTACGCCGAGCGTCTGGAAGGCTTCGCCAGCCAACTGCCACGACTGACCAAGCCGTTCAAACAGATCGATCTGGTGCAGATCATCGGGCAGACGATGGAGTAGACACGCACCGGTGATCTATTGCTGACGCTATGTGGCGAGGGGGCAGGTGTTTACTCGGTGTTTTTCCTGAACCCGCGCAAATTCATTGCGCACAGGCAAAACTGCAGCACGATCAACGCATACGCATCTGAGTGCAGCCCCCAGACAACCCACAGAATGTTACTGGCAATGAAACAGCTGAACCCCGCCATCCGGCGTCGCGGCTGGCGTGAGCCGATCAACCAGGCAGCCAATACGGTCACCACCATCGCCGGCCATTGCACCCATCCAAGATAATCCACATGTCCCTCCTCATACGCTTTGATGATTTAGAGACCCTTGATGGTGGTCGAGCGTTTCGTTGGACCTCTGGTCCTTTGCCTGGAACTTGCCCGGTGCCCGGTTCTTCTAACGAGTCCGAATCATCATCGAGGCGCTGCCTGCACACATGCCCAGAATACTCACCGGGCCAACCCCGGAAGAAGAACTGACTGAACACAACGCCAAGCTGTTCGGCTCCCCCAAGGAACGACTGGACTTTTATCGCCGGGAAATCCAATACGAAACCAGCATCCTGGCCAATCGAACCGATGCGTACCTGGCAGCCCAGTCCTTCCTGGTGATCGCCTTTGCCTCGTGCATGGCTAACCTGAACCCGGAGTGGGGCAAGTTGTTCACCTTGATCGTGCCGCCATTCCTGGCCCTGCTGGGATTTTTGAGTTCGCTCAACGCCTGGCCGGGTATCCGGGCGGCCTACGACATCATTGACCACTGGCATTTCAAACAAAGCGAATTGCTGCGCGCCGAACCGCTGATGGGCTTGGCCTACGATGACTCGCCGCTGTTCAGCGAGCGGGAATCGACCCACAAGGGCTACCGCAAGTCGTTGCTGTTTTCGGTGCGCACGCCGTGGATCTTTGCCACATTCTGGGTATTGCTCGGGGTGTATTCGGTTTATATCCAGATAAGCAATCCGGGTGGTTGATGAGCGGGGACGAGTTCCCTCGCCACAGGCCTCAAGCCGATTTTTTATGGCGCTCATACCACGCCAATGTCGGCTGTGTACTCAACCCATGAACCAGGATGCTCAAAGCCACCACCGACAAGGTCAGGTTAATGCACAGCTGTGCCACCCCAGGCTGCAAGTCGTGGTTCAAGGCATAGAACAGATAAAACAGGCTGCCGATACCACGTATGCCGAACCAGCCGATCAGCAGCCGTTGCGGCCCGTCCAGCAGTCGCCCCCAGGGCATCGCCAGTACACTCAACGGGCGGATGACGGCAAACAACAGGGCACCAATGGCCAAGGCCCGCCAATCCCAATGGTTGGCCAGCACGACCCCCAGCAGGGTAACCAGGAACACTTCCATGGAGCGCTCCACCAGGCTACCGAACGCGAGCATGTCGCTCATCATGACGCCAGCGGCCACCTGGCCTTCGTCGAGGGACTCGGTATCCCCCAGGACCGCTTGCCGGGGATCGATGGCTTCGTGGCCTACCACCGGTTGCACCCGGTGTTCGGCTGGCGTTGAGTCACCGTCGGTGGACTGCACTTCAGCCTGACGCAGGCCCAGCCCGGCGGCGAACACCGAAAGAAAACCATAGCCCTGGACCGCTTCGGCAGCGACATAGGCCAGGGCGATCAGCGCCAAGGCCAAGTAGTCGTTGGGTGACAAGGTGCTGTCGGCATTCTTGATGCGCATCGACAGGGTCAGCTTGCCGATACCGCGCCCCATCCAATAACCAATGAGCAAACCGGCCGGCACCGCCCACAACACACTGCGCAGGGCCCAGTCAGCGAGAAAGCCGCTGCCATCCTCGCGCAGCATCAGCAGGCCCAGGATCACAAAGGGAAAGGCCGAGCCATCGTTCAATCCAGCTTCGCCCGACAGGCCGAAACGCACTCGATCGTCATCCCGCGCATCGTTGACCTGTACCAACGCCGCCAGCACCGGGTCGGTGGGCGCGAGCATCGCGCCGATCAGCATCGACACGCCCCAACTGAGGCCAAACAGATAATGCAGCGCCAGGCACAGGCCAACGATCGACAGGATCATCACCGGCCCGGCCAACCCATAAGCCACACGCCAGGTCCGGTCCTTGAGGGGCAAGCGCAGCTTGAGGCCGCTGACGAACAACGAAAACACCACGGCAACTTCCGTGAGGTGCTCCATCCAGCCCGACGAGTCGGTGATGTCCAGCTTCAACAGCTCCAATCCCAACGGCCCGATGGCGACACCCAGCACCAGGCACATCGCCGAGGTGGTGACCGGCATCCAGCGCAAGTAGGAAGAGGTCAGGGCCAGGGTCAGCAATACGGCACCGAGCACCGCTACCCATACAGTGAAGATCATTGTGGCTCCTTGGACACGGGGAAGGCCCTGACTGACATGAAACCTGTGGCGCCACAAAATGAAGCCAGCGTTAGCACTTGCCATTCATTCGAGGGTTAGAGCGACGCAAGGGTTCCCACTAAAACGGCACGGCTCCGTTTATCCGGCGGCGTTTCAACTCAAGGGAATTTTTCGTCGCACAAAGCGCTCTGCAAAAATAGAGACGTGCTGACTCAGCGTCCTGCAAAGAACCCAAGAGGCCCTTATGACTGCGCTGACAACCCTCCAATCCCGGCCTGCCACCGTGCAACCTGTCACTGACGCCGGGACAGTGCGCCAATGCTACGAACGACTGCTCCAGGGCCCCGACGATGCTGACAAACAAGCCGTCGCCCAAGCGTTTATCGAGCAATGTGCCGAACAGGCTGCGACACTCCCTCAGGAAATGCCCGATGACCCTATGGCGCTGCAAGCCTGGGTCGAGCAACACAGCGCTGGCGTGGCCCGGCAATACGCCGAGTACCTGGAGCGGCGCAAAGGCGGCGGCCCGCGCGAATTCTTCAGCAGCAAGGCTCACGCCTTGTATTTCCTGCAAGCCGTGGCACCCACCAAACTCGTCGACGGCGCCTGGCTGTATGGGGTGCTCAAGCATTGGCACGACCACCGCTTCGAAGGGCTGCTGTGTACCTATCTGGAAGAACTGGGCGACGGTAACCCAGCACAGAACCACGTGGTGATCTACCGCAAGCTGCTCGCCGAGTACGGCCTGCAGGATGCCCCGGACATCGACGACGAACGTTACCTGCAAGGCGCGGTGCAACTGGCCTTGGGCTACGCAGGGGATGAATACCTGCCCGAGGTCATCGGCTACAACCTGGGTTACGAGCAGTTGCCCTTGCATCTGTTGATCAGCGCTTACGAACTGAGCGAACTGGACATCGATCCGTACTACTTCACCCTCCATGTGACCATCGACAACGCTAGCACCGGCCATGCCCACAAAGCTGTGCAGTCGCTGCTGCAACTGATGCCGATGGAGGCCGGCCGTGAATCCTTCTGGCGCCGGGTTACCCTGGGCTATCGCCTCAATGACCTGGGGCAGGGCAGCCGAGCGATCATCGAGTCATTCGACCTTTATCAGGAAGTACTGGACATGCTTGAGCGCAAACGCCCGTTCGGCCAGCACATGCACTCCGACTACTGCAAGTTCGAAGGCAAGACCGTCAACCAGTGGCTCTCGGCACCAGGCCAGCTGGAGGGATTTTTGACGGCAATGCAGAACAAGGGCTGGATCAAGCGTCATGAGGACCCGCAGAACAGTCGGTTCTGGACCCTGATCGAGGGTGCGGGGGCAGCTATGTTCGGGGTATTCAGCCCTTACGAAAAGCAGCTGCTGCACGACTGGATCGCCGGTGACTGGCTGAAGGAGGGCGCGCGTGGCAGCCCACGCCGCAACCTCGGCGCGGCCAGCGAGCCACACACGGCAATCGACGATCCTGATGTGCAGAACCTTCAGCAGACCCTGCGAGGCCAGGCGCCTGATGAGCAGATGCAAACCCTGATGCCCTGGCTCTCGGCCCGTTGCCACAGTCATCCGGCCGGGCTGCTGGCGACCCGAAAGTTCATCGAACTCAAATCCGTACTGCGCTAGGAGCCCTGCATGAATCAGGAAGAACGCCTGTCCGAAGCTGACCTGGCGCTGCTGCAACTGGGCCGGCGCCTGCAGGCCGACGGTTACCGTTTCATCACGCCGACGCCCCTGACCCATGAACGGGTCAACCAAAGGCCCGGCAACGAATGCGCCAAAACCCTGCGGGATGTGTTTGGCTGGTCACGGCCGTTTGCTCCGGGGCTGATCAGCGCCGATGAGCAGCGGCAATTGCAGCAAGCCCAAGTGTTGGAAGAGCGCGACGGCCTGTGGCACAGCCGGGTGCGTTGGTCGAGCCTGGATGGCTTGTTGTTCGCCCATTCGCAATTTCCCACCCAAGCCAACGATGCGGTGTTTTTCGGCCCGGACAGCTACCGCTTCGCCCAACTGATCCATACTCATCTGCAACAGAGTTTCACGGCGGTGCACCGCGCCGTGGACATCGGTTGCGGCGCGGGTGTCGGGGCCATGGTGATTGCCCGGGCTCGGCGCGAGGCCCAGGTGTTGGCCTTGGACATCAACCCGCTGGCCCTGCGCCTGAGTGCGGTGAATGCAGCGCTGGCCGAGGTGGCCAACGTCGAGATCGCCCATAGCGACGTGCTTGAGGACGTAGAGGGGAATTTCGACCTGATTGTCGCCAACCCACCCTACATGGCCGACCCGTCCGAGCGCGCCTATCGCCATGGTGGTGGGACACTCGGCGCCGGGCTGTCGCTGCGCATCATCGAGCAGGCCTTGCCTCGGCTCACACCGGGTGGCTCGCTGGTGCTCTACACCGGCGTGGCAATGGTCGATGGCCGCGACCCGTTCCTGGAAGCGCTGGGGCCGTGGCGCGACTCAACGGATTTTGGCTGGACTTATCGAGAATTGGACCCGGATGTGTTTGGCGAGGAATTGCTCACGCCGGGTTATCAGGACGTGGAAAGGATCGCCGTGGTGGCGTTGGTTGTAACCCGCATCGGCGCGGGTATCGGAGGGATTATCGATGAACAGGCGCATGAAATTCGGGATTGAAGAGGAGTATTTCATCACCGACCTGCAAACCCGCCACATGCCCGGTGAGCCGCCCACGGCGGCGGTCGCTGCGTGCCAGGAGCAGTTGGGCAAGCACTTTGCCCATGAAATGTTCCAATGCCAGATAGAGATGGCATCGCCCATCTTTCGCAGCCTGGCCGAAGCCGCCGATTACCTGAACCAGGTCCGGACCGGCCTGAACCAGCGACTGGCGCCCCATGGCCTGGGGCTGCTCAGCGCCGGTTCACACCCAATGGCCACCCAGGTCCTGCAACCGACCGATGAACTGCATTTCCAGCAACTGTTCGACGATTACCAGCGGGTGGCGCGGCGCAGTGTGCTGTCGGGCCTGCATGTGCATGTGGAGGTGCCGGCCAATCAGGACCGGGTGCGGGTCATGAATGAGGTGCTGCCTTGGCTGCCCATGTTCCTGGCGCTGAGTGCTTCTTCGCCGTTCTGGAACGGCGCCTACACGGGCTTTAGCAGCTATCGACAAGTTGCCTGCGATGAATGGCCGCGCATGGGTGTGCCGGAGTTTTTCGAGGACGAGTCGGCGTTCGCCGGTTATGTCGACCTGCTCATGCGCACCGGTTCCATACGCCAACCCAGCGACTGTTGGTGGGTGATACGACCTTCGTCGCGTTATCCGACCCTGGAATTGCGCATTTGCGATGCCTGCCCTCGGGTCGAAGACGTTCTGTGCATTGTCTCGCTGTTTCGCCTGATGGTGGCCCATGCCATCGCCCAACCGCGACCCGGTGCCCATTACAGCCCGATGTCCCAGTGGATCCTCAAGGAAAACCGCTGGCGGGCCAAGCGTTACGGGATTCTCGCGGAGTTCATTGTCCAGGGGCAGGAGCAACCCATGCTTATCGGTGAATGGCTCACTCTGGCCGAGCAAACCTTCGGTGAAACCGCGGCGCAACTGGGCGTCCAGGATGTGTTCAAGCAAGCACGCCGTATCGTGCAGGAAGGCATCAGTGCCGACCGGCAGGTCGTTCTCTATGAACAAGGGTTGTTGCTGGGGGACTCCACCGAACAGGCCTTGAGCCGAGTCGTCGATCAACTGTTGGCGGAAACCGCCGGGAGGCCTGCGGCCGACCCGGCCTTGCAACACGTAGCAGGTGGTCCATGAGTAGCAAGACCCTTGATGATTACAACCGCATGCGCGATTTCGCCGCCACGCCGGAACCAGCGGGCAAGCGCGCGGGCAAATCGGCGAAAAGCGCCCACGCCCTGCAGTTCTGCATCCAGAAGCACGATGCCTCGCGGCTACACTACGATTTCCGCCTGGAGCTGGACGGCGCGTTGAAGAGCTGGGCGGTGCCCAAGGGGCCGTCTCTGGATCCCAAGGTCAAGCGTTTGGCGGTACATGTCGAGGACCATCCGCTGGATTACGCGACGTTTGAAGGCAGCATCCCCGAAGGCCATTACGGCGCCGGCGAGGTCATTGTCTGGGACCGGGGCGTGTGGATTCCCCAGGGTGATGCCCATCAGGACTATGAAAAAGGCCGACTCAAGTTCGAGCTGCAAGGCGAAAAGCTCAGCGGCCTATGGAACCTGGTGCGCACCCACATGCCCGGCAAGCAGGAGCAATGGTTCCTGATCAAGCATCAGGATGAAGCGGCTCGGCCCGAGAGCGAATATGACGTGGTGCAGGCTGAGCCGGACAGCGTGCTCAGCGATCGCTCGATCGTGCCCAAGCATCGAGGCAAGGCCGCCTCAGCCAAACCCGTGAAGCCGCCCGAAAAAGCCCCTCGACCCAAGTCGACGAAAAGGACCGCGAAAACCACCCTCAGCGGCGCAACGGCCGGGCCGATGCCTGAGACGCTTAAACCGGAGCTCGCCACGCTGGTCGAACGGGCACCCGACGGCGAATGGCTTTACGAGATCAAGTTCGACGGTTACCGAATCATGGCCCGTATCGAAAACGGCGATGTACGGCTGATCACCCGTAACGGCCATGACTGGACCGATAAATTGCCCAAGCAAGCCAAGGCCCTGGCCGGGTTGGGGCTGGAATCGGCTTGGCTCGACGGTGAAATGGTGGTGGCCAACGAACAGGGCGTGCCGGATTTCCAGGCCTTGCAAAATGCCTTCGAGGCCGGCAGCAGTGGCAAGATCGCGTATTACTTGTTTGACCTGCCGTACCTCAACGGCATGGATCTGCGCAAAGTGGCCGTTGAGCAACGCCGGGCCGCATTGGCAGCAGTGCTGGAACGTAACAAAGACCCTCTGCTGCGGTTTTCCGATGCCTTCGAAGAAACCCCCGAGGCACTGCTCAACAGCGCTTGCCAGATGCAGATGGAAGGGCTGATCGGCAAACGACTGGGCAGCGCCTATGTTTCCCGGCGCAGCAATGACTGGATCAAGCTCAAGTGCAAGAACCGCCAGGAGTTCGTGGTGGTCGGCTTCAGCGATCCAAAGGGTGCCCGTAACGCCTTCGGCGCCTTGCTACTGGGGCTGCATGATGCCGACAGTGGTGAGTTGCGTTACGCCGGCAAGGTCGGCACCGGGTTCAACGAAATCACCCTCAAAAGCATCTACCAACAGTTGTTGCCCTTGGAGACGAAAAAGGCCGCCGTGGTCAACCCGCCCACCGGCTACGAAGCCAAAGGTGTGCACTGGCTCGAACCGACCTTGTTGGCCGAAGTGGCGTTTGCCGAGATGACCAAGGAAGGCTCGGTGCGCCACGCGGTGTTCCATGGACTGCGCAATGACAAACCGGCCAAGGAGATTACTCAGGAGCTGGCGAAACCGGTGAAAAAGCCCTCCACCCAAAAGAAAACCTCCGCGCAAGCGCCATCGAGCACATCCAAGGCGAACGCCAGACACAAAGCCAGCGAAGTGCCGGCCATGGACGGCAAAGTTCGCATCACCCATCCGGATCGCGTCATCGACGCCAGCAGTGGCACCACCAAACTGCAACTGGCTGAGTATTACGCCAGCGTTGCCGAGTTCATCCTCCCTGAACTGGCGGACCGCCCAGTGGCGCTGGTCAGGGCGCCGGACGGCATCGCGGGTGAGCTGTTTTTCCAGAAGAATGCCGAGCACTTGGCAATTCCTGGCATTACCAGCCTGGACAAGGCGCTAACAGGGCAGCCAGTGATGATCATCAATAACGCCGAGGCCTTGATTGGCGCGGTGCAGATGAGCACGGTGGAGCTGCACACCTGGAACGCCACGACGGTGAACCTGGACAAGCCCGACCGCTTTGTCCTCGACCTTGACCCGGACCCGGCATTGCCTTGGAAAAGCATGGTGGAGGCCACCCAACTGACGTTATCGGTACTCGATGAGCTGGGGCTCAAGGCGTTTCTCAAGACCAGCGGCGGCAAGGGCATTCATGTGGTGGTGCCGCTGACGCGAAAACTGGGTTGGGATGAGGTCAAGGGGTTCAGCCATGCGATCGTCAGCCACATGGCCAAGCTGCTACCGGACCGTTTCTCGGCCGTGTCCGGGCCAAAAAACCGGGTAGGGCGGATCTTCATCGATTACCTGCGCAACGGTCTGGGCGCCACCACTATCTGCGCCTATGCCGCCCGCACCCGGGAGGGATTGCCGGTGTCGGTACCGATCTTTCGCGAAGAGGTCGCCGAGCTCAAGGGGGCGAATCTATGGAATGTGCACAACGTGCATGAGCGTCTGGCGCAAGTCGGTCACGAGCCTTGGGCCGACCTCAAGAAAACCCGCCAAAGCATCACCGCCGACATGCGCCGGCGCATTGGTATGAAGAAGGCTGACAAGTAGGGCTGGCAGGGCACCCCATGGCGAAGGAGCAAGCTCCCTCGCCAAAAAAACATTCAGGTATTTCATCCGGATGCCTGGCGTGTCTGTCAGCTCGCTGGAAAACGCAGATATTCCGGCTGCAACACGTTAAACCACAGCAGGATCATCTCCACCAGGATAGTGACCAGCACCAACAACCCGACGCCCCAGACGCTGGCCGAGTACAGCAGGCCTTGTTCCTTCTTGAGACTCATGAACTTGGGCAGCCCGACAAACAGCAAAAACGTCGAATAAGCCGAGGCCAGTGCCAATACGGCGACCGCTAGCCAACGGTTAGGGTAGAGCCCGAAGATCCCGGCCAGAAAGTAAGGCGTGGCGGTATAGGCCGCGAAACCAATGCATTGGTTGACCGTTGGACGCACGTCGAAAGTGCGTGACATCCAGCGAATGAACAACCCCATGAGGGCCACGCCAGCGACGATGGTCAGGTACAGCAGCACGCACAACTGCAGTGCGCTGGCGCTGCTGAGCCGTACCGTTTCGTTTTCCGCCAGGCTCCAGCCAGTCCAGGTGGTGCCGATGAACAGGCACACCGCAGGAATCAAGGCCAGTAACAGCAAATGCCCCAGATAATGCCGTGGGTGAGCCTGCTCTTGTTCGCGGATGTCCGCCCAGGCGAACTCGGGATGAGTGAACAGTTTGACGAAAGGTGCAGACATGACGACCTCCTGATCAAGACAGCCTCCGCACGAGGCTCCTATGAATTTGAGGTACAGGAGCGGGGAGCGGTTTCATTTATTTGCCGTGTGCAGGCCATGGCGCGATAAAGGGAATGAATCACAGTGGCAAGGGTCAACCCATCAGCACCATGAAAGGACTGCTTGCCATGACCGTTGCCCACTTCATTTGTGAGTATCTGCGTGAACATGAACTTCGCCTGACCACGGCCGAATCCTGCACCGCCGGCCAGATCGTCACGTTACTGGCCGAGGTGCCGGGCTGCGGTTCGCTGATCGAGAGCGGCTATGTGGTGTATTCCCCGGAGGCCAAACAACGGCTGCTTGGGGTCAGCCCGCGCACCATCGAGATGTTCAATCTCACCAGTCGCGAAGTGGCCGAAGAAATGGCTCTCGGCGCCTTGCACGACGCTAACGCCAACGCGGCGGTGGCCACCACCGGCATTCTCGGGCCGGACGACATGGATGGTATCCCCGCCGGTACGGTGTGTTTTGCCTGGGCGTTCGATGTGAATGGCCAACGGGCACTGTTCAGTCGCCAGGAACGCTTTTTCGGCAGTCGCGGCCAGGTGCAGTTGTGGGCCGCTGAACACGCACTCGTTCAACTGCGCTATTTTCATCAACGGGCTTTGACCGGTGAACGCAGATAGGGCGGGCCGAGCAGGTTTGTGATTACGAGCGAATGGGAAGATTGGGTGATTGCCAAGGCGCCGTCCTGAGCAACCGCACCGTCGAAATACGAGGAGCACGACATGTTCAGCCACATACAGATCGGCGCGCGCGATTTGCCGAAAATGGTCGCCTTCTATGATGCCGTTCTCGGTTGCCTGGGGTTGGTGCGCATGGCGAGCGAAAACGACTCGGGGCCACCGGGGGAGGGCTGGCATCAACCTGGAAAGCCGTGGCCACAGGTCTTCGTGCAACTGCCGTTCAATGGCCTGCCTGCCACGTGGGGCAATGGCATGCAAGTGAGTTTCGCCGCAGATTCTCCGGAAACCGTGCACGCCGCCTGGGAACAGGCCATTGCCCTGGGCGGCTTCGACGAAGGTGCTCCGGGCCCCAGGCCACATTATTCGCCTGGGTACTTCGGGGCGTATTGCCGGGATCCGGAGGGGAACAAGTTGTGCTTCGTGTATACGCCAGAGATGCACGGGTAAGACGCTGAGCCAATTGTGGCGAGGGAGCTGGCTCCCACGCCACAGGGAATCTCTGGTCTGTGCAATCAGCCCCTGGCTTTCAAACTCCGCTCCATCCGCGCAATCCCTTCCTCCAGCAGCGCCCGCGGGCAGCCGAAGTTCAGGCGTACGAACTGCCCGGCATCGTCACCGAAATCCAGCCCGGCGCTCAGGCCGACCTTGGCATCCTTGAGGAAGAACCCGTGCGGGTCGTCCAGCCCTAACCCGGAGCAATCCAGCCAGGCCAGGTAAGTGCCCTGGGGCACCGTCATGGTGACGCCCGGCAGGCGAGTGTCAACGGCTTCGACCAGGTAATCGCGGTTGGCTTGCAAGTACACCTTCAGGCCGTCGAGCCACGGACCGGCTTCGCTGTAGGCCGCGCGGGTGGCTTCAAGGCCCAGGGCATTGACGCTGTCGACCATGCCGGCCCGGGCACTGTTGACCCGCTCGCGGACCTTGGCGTTCTGGATGATGGCGAACGAGGTTTTCAAGCCGGCGATGTTGTAGGCCTTGCTGGCGGACATCAGGGTGATGGTGCGCTCGGCAATTTCCGCGCTGAGGGACGCGGTGGGGATGTGCACTCGACCGTCGAAACACAGTTCGGCATGGATCTCATCGGAGATGATCCAGGCGTCCTGCTCCAGGCAAATGTCTGCTACGGCCTTGAGTTCTTCCCGGTCAAACACCTTGCCCAGCGGGTTGTGAGGATTGCTCAGCAACAGCGCGCCACCACCCTGCAACGCCTCGCGCAACGCGGCCAGCGGCGTGTGAAACTCGCCATCGACCGGGTCGAACGGCAGTTCCACCTTGTTCAGTTGCCAGTGACCCGGGGCGTTGCGCAGCGGCGGGTAGTTGGGCACCTGTACCACGACATTCTGCTGCGGTTCTACCAGCGCGTGCAGCGCCATGTTGAAACCCGGCTCGACGCCGGGCAGAAACACAATCTGCTGGGGCTCGACGCGCCAGGCGTACTTGTTCCACAGATCCGCGACGATGGCCGCACGCAGGTTGTCCTGGGCCACGCTGTAGCCCAGCATCGGGTGTTCCAGACGTTTGTGCAGTGCATCGATGATCACCGGCGGAGCAGGGAAGTCCATATCGGCCACCCACATTGGCAACACATCGGCCGGGTAACGGCTCCATTTAGTGCTGCCGGTACCGTGGCGCTCGAACACCGTATCGAAATCGAAAGTCATGGGGGTTCCATCAGTTCGGGAGTTGAGATGGCGGACATCATAAAGCAAAGGTCGCGGATAAAAGGTTAGTGGCGCAATGCCACCAATTGATGGTAATCAGTTACAGTTCCATTGCGAGATGCCGATAAGGCCTGAAACCGGCATTGGTAACGGACCCTCCAAGTATCCGAAAAGGACAGCCCCCATGACCTCGCCCGTGCGCTTCAACGATCATTACCGCAAAGCCGATCGCATTATGCTGGGGCTGCTCTGGCTGACGTTGCTGTATTCCCTGTGCCTGGCGTTCATGCATTCGACGTTCACCCAGGCGTTGCTGGTGGGGGCGAGCACCTGCGTGCTGACCACCGCCCTCTATCGCGGCTTGGGCGGCAGCCGTGCCATGCGCTGCATCATCGCCGTGGCGCTGATGGTCATGGCAGCGCTACACATCAACCAGACCCATGGCGTGATCGAGTTCCACTTCGGGATTTTCGTGCTGTTGGCGGTGCTGACGTTCTACCGGGACTGGCTGCCGATTGTCGTGGCCGCCGCCACCATTGCCGTCCACCACCTGGGTTTCCACTGGCTTCAGCATCAGGGCTATCCGGTGTTCGTCATGGATGCCCATGGCGGCTGGAACATGGTCTTGCTTCACGCGTTCTACGTGGTGGTGGAAAGCGTGATCCTGATTTACCTGGCGAACCAGAGCCTGGCCGACGCCACGAAGTTGAGTAGCAACGCCGATGCCCAGCGCAGCCAGGGTGTCAAAGTCTCCTCGGCGGAGCGTTTCGATCATTTCCTGGAGCAGGTGACCAACCTGGTGGACGGCGTGGTGCGCGATACCCGAAACCTTTCGGACCTTGGCCATGACCTGTCCCAGGTCGGCCTGACCCTGGAAAACGGCGCTCGTCACCAGTTGGACGAAGTGGCGCAGATGAGCGGTGCGATCAGCCATTTGATCCAGGCCATGGAAAACATCGCTGGCCACGTCGATCAGACGCTGCAACGCGCCGGACAGGCCAACGAGCAGGTCAACCGAGGGCGTAGCACCGTTGACCAGACCCGCGAAGAAATCGTCGAACTGGCCGGGCGTATCAACCTGACTAATGAAACCGTGCAGGTCCTGGCCGAACAGGCGCAACAGATCGGTCAGGTGCTGGATGTGATCAATGGCATCGCCGAACAAACCAACCTGTTGGCCCTCAACGCGGCCATCGAAGCCGCCCGGGCCGGCGAGCAGGGGCGCGGTTTCGCCGTGGTGGCGGACGAAGTCCGGACCCTGTCCCAAAAGACATCGACCTCCACTACGGAAATCCAGCAGATCATCGCCAAGCTGCAACAGGGCAGTCGCCAAGCCGCTGTCGCCATGCAAGACAGCCGCGACGGAGTGCAACGCTGCGTAACCGCCAGCCAACTTGCCTCACAACTGCTGCACGCCGTGGTGGAAGACATTGCGGTGATCAACCACTTCAACGACCTGATCGCCAGCACCACCCAGGAACAGTCCAAGGCGTCGATGGGCATCAATGAGCGGCTGCAGACCGTCCAGGCCGTGGCTGAGCGCAATGCCGACAACATTGGCATCCTGACTCGCAGCAGCCAGTGCTTGCCGCCGTTGGCGCAGCGGTTGGCGGTGTTGGGGCAGGCGTTTCATGGCAAGGGCGGGGCGGCCTGAGCCGAGCACGGCCCTCACACCGGTTCTCGGGTGTACGCAGGTCGGGCGGTCATCACAAATCCCCTGTGGGAGCGAGCTTGCTCGCGATAGCGGTGGGTCAGCCAGCATCCATGTTGAATGTGCCTTCGTCATCGCGAGCAAGCTCGCTCCCACACCGGTTCTCGGGTGTACGCAGGTCGGGCGGTCATCACAAATCTCCTGTGGGAGCGAGCTTGCTCGCGATAGCGGTGGATGAGGCCTTTCCCGCACAAATGTATCTCTTTGTATCCAGCCTCCCTGTCGATACGGACTGTTTCTTTCAGGCCCGTCCGTGACACATCCGGGATACCTGGCCGGCGTCAAATGGGCTCCATCGAGATAGCACAAACCGTCTCAGGGGCTCACCACCGCTAGCAAGGGAGATTCACCATGGACACGACTCTGTTGAACCACACATCCACCGCACGGCCTCGGCGCCTGTTCGGTCCATCCATCCTGATGTTCGCCATGATGCAACTGGGCGCCTTGGGCTTTGCCTCATCACAGGCGAGCGCCGCGGATGTACCTGCCAGCACCATCGCCTCCATCACGCCGGGCAGCCACACGTCTTTCGGCCCGTTGAAACACGTCAAGGCTGGCCTGCTGGACGTTTCCTATGCCGAGGTCGGTCCTGCCGATGGGCCGGTGGTCATCCTGCTGCACGGTTGGCCCTATGACATTCACAGCTACGCCGACGTTGCCCCTGCACTGGCCGAGAAGGGCTATCGCGTGCTGATTCCATACGCCCGGGGTTACGGCGATACGCGCTTCCTGTCGGCCAAGACCCTGCGCAACGGCCAGCCTGCTGCGCTGGCAAGCGATCTGATCGATTTCATGGACGCGCTGAAGATCAAGCAGGCCGTGCTCGGTGGTTACGACTGGGGCGCCCGCACCGCCGATATCGTCGCGGCCCTGTGGCCGGAGCGGGTCAAAGCCCTGGTGGCGGTGAGTGGCTACCTGATCGGCAGCCAGGAAGCCGGCAAGACGCCGCTGCCGCCGGCCGCCGAGTTGCAGTGGTGGTATCAGTTCTACTTTGCGACGGAGCGTGGCCGCCTCGGTTATGAAAAAAACACCCACGACTTCGCCAAGCTGATCTGGAAACTGGCGTCGCCGAAGTGGAACTTTGACGACGCGACGTATGGCCGAAGCGCCGCTGCTTTGCAGAACCCCGATCATGTTGCCGTCTCGATCTTCAACTATCGCTGGCGCCTGGGCCTGGTCAAGGGCGAGGCCAAGTACGACAAGCTGGAGAAGAAACTCGCGACCTTTCCGTCCATCAGCGTGCCGACCATCACCCTCGAGGGCGACGCCAACGGCGCACCGCACCCTCCGGCCGAGGCCTATGCCAAGCGTTTCACCGGCCAATACCAACATCGCCTGATCGATGGCGGTATCGGCCACAACCTGCCGCAAGAGGCCCCGCAAGCGTTCGCCCAGGCCGTGATCGACGCCGATCACCTCCAATGACGCCCGCCGGGAGAGCAACGATGAAACTCAAGCAACTGGCAGTGTCCGCTGCCATTGCGGTGGCTGCACTGACCGCGACCGGCATCGCCCTGGGCGACGCCGGCAGCGGCGAGGCGTCACCGATCTATGGCGTGAAGCTTCCCGATGGGTATCGCCAGTGGGCGCTGATAGCCCCGGCCCAGGAGGCGGAACCCCTGAACGAGCTGAGAGCGGTACTGGGTAATGACCTGGCGATCAAGGCTTATCAGGATTCAACACTGCCGTTCCCGGACGGCACGGTGCTGGTCAAGCTGGCGTGGAAACACGTCCAGTCGCCGGAGTTCGAGCCGGCTTCGATCCCCGGCGCGGCGACCACCGTGCAGGTCATGGTCAAGGACTCGAGCAAATATGCCGCCACCGGCGGCTGGGGCTTTGGTCGCTTCATCAACGGCAAACCCGCCGATGAGGCACAGCACCAGACGTGCTTCGCCTGCCATCAGGCGCGCGTGCAGAACCACGACTTCGTCTTCACCCGTTTCGCCCAATAGCCCTGTCACTCAAGGAGTTGCCAATGAAAAAAGTCATGACTGCACTGGCGTGCAGCGCCAGCCTGTTCATCGCGGCCAACGCGCTCGCACAAACTGAAAAACCCACCGTTGTCTTGGTGCACGGCGCCTTTGCCGATGCTTCAAGCTGGAATGGCGTGGCGAAGATCCTCGAAAAAGATGGCTATACCGTTGTGGCCGCAGCCAACCCGTTGCGCAGCGTGAAAAGCGATGGCACTGCCGTTTCCGCCTTGCTGGGCAGCATCAAGTCTCCCATTGTGCTGGTCGGCCATTCCTACGGCGGCAACGTCATCAGCGAAGCGGCCAACGGCCATGCCAACGTCAAGGCACTGGTCTACGTCAGCGCGTTCGCCCCCGAGGCGGGCGAAACCGTCGCCGGGCTCGCCGGCAAATTCCCCGGCAGCACCCTGGGGCCAACCCTTGCTCCACCGGTCGCACTGGCGGATGGCGGCAAGGATCTGTACATCCGACAGGACAAGTTCCACGACCAGTTCGCCGCTGACGTTCCCACCGGGCAGGCGGCATTGATGGCAGCGACACAACGTCCGGTCACTGAGGCGGCGCTGAACGAACAGGCAGGGACTCCGGCCTGGAAGCACATTCCGTCCTGGTACATCTACGGCGACAAGGACAAGAACATTCCGCCCCAGGCCATGGCCTTCATGGCCAAGCGTGCCGAAGCCAAGGCTGTGAAAGTGGTCAAGGGCGCTTCCCACGTGGTGATGGTTTCCAATCCGGAGCCGGTTGCCAGGCTGATTGAAACCGCTGCGACGGCGAAGTAACACCCCCCGCCGCATTGCCAGGAAGGGCAGTGCGGCGGGCAGCCCATGCACAGCTACGTCAACTTGAACGGCAACTCACGCAGCGGCTTACCGGTCAGGCTCGCCACGGCATTGGCAAATGCCGGGGCCAGCGCCGGCAGGCCGGGTTCACCCATCCCCGTGGGTGGTTCGGCGCTGGGCACGATGTGGACGGCGAACGCTGGCATGTCGGTGATGCGCGGCACGCTGAAATCAGCGAAATTGCTTTGCTGCACAACGCCGTCTTTCAAAGTGACGGCACCACCGGGCAGGCACATCGACAAGCCCATCAGCGCCGCGCCTTGTACCTGGGCCTCGATGCTGCGTGGGTTGACCACCAGATTGCAGTGCACGCCGGCAGTCACGTTGTGCAGCACCGGACGCCCGTCCTGTACCGAGGCCTCGACGACGTAGGCCACCACCGAACTGAACGACTCGTGGACTGCCACGCCCCAGGCGCGACCCGCCGCTAGCTGACGCTTACCGTACTCGCTCTTGTCCACCGCCAATTGCAGCGCAGCGCGATGGCGAGGGCTCTCGTCGCCAAACAGCTTCATCCGGTAAGCCACCGGATCCTGCTTGGTGGCGCGGGCGATCTCGTCGATCAGGGTTTCCATCACAAAGGCCGTATGGGTGGAACCTACGCTGCGCCACCACAATACGGGGACATTGAGTTTGGGGTGATGGACTGTCAGGCGCATCGGCAGCGGATAAGGATTACGCATGCCCTCTGTTGCGGTTGCATCGATGCCGTTCTTGATCATTCCTTCGAACGGAGTGCCACTGACGATGGATTGCCCGACCAGGGCATGGTCCCAGGCCAGCACCTTGCCGCTGTCGTCAAAACCGATGTGCGCGCGGTGCAGGTGCATGGGGCGATAGTAGCCGCCCTTGATATCGTCCTCACGGCTCCAGAGTGTGCGGATAGGCGCATCAAGCCCAGCGGCGTGCGCGGCCTTGGCCACTTCGCAAGCCAGCACGACGAAATCGTTGGTGGGCACGCCACGCCGGCCGAAACCTCCGCCCGCCGTCTGCACATTGACCTGGACTTGCTCGGGTTGCAGATTCAGGACCCGTGCAGCCGCCGCGCCATCACCGCCGGGAAACTGCGTGCCGACCCACAACTGGGCGCTCCCCTGGGCAAGTTGCACGGTGCAGTTCAATGGCTCCATGGGCGCGTGGGCCAGGTAAGGGAACACAAACTCGGCCTGCAACTGATGCGGTGCGCTGGCAAGCGGTGTCATGTCAGCGTCGAACTGTCGTGGCCCGGGTTGAGTGGCCAGCTCGCGGTATTGGATCAGTTGTTTTTCACTGTCCACTTTCTCGACGTTGGCCAGGTCCCATTCCAGCTTCAGCGCATCACGCGCCAGCTTCGCTTGCCAATAACCGTCCGCCACCACCGCAACGCCTTCGGCGCCGCGGTCCAGCGGCACCCGAAGCACCGCTTTTACCCCTTTGGTTGCCCGTGCCGCGCTGTCATCCAGAGAGGCAATCCTGGCGCCGAACACTGGCGGACGTGCCACCACGGCGGTGAGCTGCCCCGGCAGATGCATATCGATGCCGAAATCCTGCTGGCCGCTGCTCTTGGCTTTGGCATCGATGCGCGTAGTGGCCTGACCGATGATGCGGAAGTCCTTGGGATCCTTGAGCGTGACCTTTTCCGGCACCGGCATGGCCATCGCGGCTTCGGCCAGTTCCCCGTAGCTGGCTTTACGGCCCCCCGGACCCAACACCATGCCGGTTTGGGTGCTCAGGCTGGCCACGTCCACGTTCCAACGCGCGGCTGCCGCTGCCAGCAGCATGGCGCGAGCGCGGGCGCCCAGTTCGCGGTATTGGGTATAGCTGTTCTTGATCGAACTGGAACCGCCGGTGAGGTGAATGCCTAGATTCGGATCCAGGTAGGCGGCGTCGCTGTTGCCGTTGCGACTGCGCACCCGGCTCCAGTCGGCATCGAGTTCTTCGGCGAGGATCATCGGCAGGGCAGTCTGCACGCCCTGGCCGAACTCCAGGCGGTTGAGGGTGACCGTCACCACGCCGTCAGGGGCGATCTGTACGAATGCGGAGGGCTGTTGAGTCGGTTTCAGCGGCGTTGCGGCTGCGCCGTTGGCCTCCTGGGCCAGGGCCAGGTGAGGAAAAGCGCCGAGGGCCAGACCGCCAATGCCGACAATCTTGAGGAAGCTGCGACGGGGAAGGGTGGCAGGGCCATCGGCCTGATCGATCTCCAGGCTGTGTTGCAGGGCGCGAGGCAGCTCGTTGGGGAAAAATTCGTTCAACATGGTGGGCTCCGATCAGGCAAGGGCTTTGGCGGCGTCCGCCACCGCGGTGCGGATACGGGCGTAGGTGCCACAGCGGCAGATATTGCCGGCCATGGCCGAGTCGATCTCGGCGGCGGTGGGTTGCTTGCCCTTGGGTTGGGCCTTGAGGAACGCCGTCGCGCTCATGATCTGCCCGCTTTGGCAGTAACCGCACTGCGCCACGTCGTGCTTGACCCAGGCCTCATGCACGGCAGTGCCGACCGGGTCGCTGCCATTGGTCGCCGCTTCGATGGTGGTGATCTTCTTGCCTTCAGCGGCAGCGATGGGTGTCACGCAGGAGCGAATGGCCTGGCCATCCAGATGAACGGTGCAGGCACCACACAACGCTGCGCCGCAGCCGAACTTGGTGCCGGTCATGCCCAGCGTGTCGCGCAGGGTCCAAAGAATCGGGGTGCTTGGGTCTACGTCAACCGTGTATTCACGGCCGTTGATATTGAGGGCGCTCATAGGGGTACCAGCTCCAGATGGTTTGGCTCTGGTTAACTATAGAAAGCAATGTTGGGGAGCGATTGCACGATCCGGGCTGATTATTGCCTGATCATGCGAATCGCCACGCCCCATGAAGGTGCGCGCGGTTATTTCAACGCGGCAAGGGCAGAAGGAAAGGAGCCGCTGTGGGCGTACTGCCGGCTCCTTCCTTCTGCACGGTTACATCAACGGAATGCTATAGCTCACAATCAGGCGATTCTGGTCCTGGTCGCGGGCAATATCGCTTCGCGACATGCCGTTGCGCCAGCCGAAACCGACGTTCTTCAACGCACCGCTCTGGACCACATAGTCCAGGGAGATGTCACGTTCCCATTCACTGGCGTCATTGCCGCTGGTGGTCTGGATATTGTCGCCCTTGAGGTACATCACCGATGCCTTCAAGCCCGGAACACCGAGCGCTGCAAAGTCATAGGCATACTGGGCGAATGCCGTGCGTTCACCGGCCTGGATGAACGTCTGGATGGTGCGGTCGGTGTAGAGATACAGGCTGGCGCCACCTTCGCCCTTGCCCACCAGGCCACCCTGGTTGAGTTGGGCAAAGTTGCTGTCTTCGGACACGCGTTGATAACCCGCGGTAATGGCGTGGCCGCCCAACGAGTAAATGAACGCCGCGCTCCAGGTATCGTTGTCGATTTCACCGCTACCGTCCTTGGTATAGCCGCCGAGTTTGTAGCCACTGGCGCGACCGGCTGCGCTGCTGTTCTTGCCGTCGGAGGTGGTCTTGAAGTAACGCAAGTCGGTTTTCAGCGAGCCGTATTCACCCAATGGCAAGACGTGCAGCAAACCGGCGAAATGCTGCTGGTAATAATCTTCAAGATTGGCGTAGTAATACTGGGCGGTCAGATCCTTGGTCAGTTTGTAATCGCCACCGGCGAAGGTGAACTTGTTGCTTTCCTGGCTGGCGCCCGCCACGGCGAGGCCGGCGCTGTCGCTGGATGCCCGGCCGGTGGCGTGTTCCAGTTGGCCGGCGGTGAAGGTCAAGTTGTCGATTTCATTGCTCGTGACTTGGCCACCCTCGAAGGTTTGCGGCAGCAGGCGGCCATCGTTGGAAACCAGGATCGGCAGTTTCGGTTGCAACGTGCCGTAGCGCAGTTCGGTCTTGGAGACGCGCATCTTCGCCGTTGCACCAAGCCGAGACCATTGGTCCGCCGCCTTGTCACCGTCGTTGGGAAACATCGAGCTGCCAACATGACGACCCTCGCCGCTGTCGAGCTTCAAGCCCAGCAACCCGATCGCGTCCAGGCCGAACCCCACGGTGCCGTCGGTAAATCCCGACTGATAATTGAGCATGAAGGCCTGGCCCCATTCTTCGGTCTTCGAAGGGGCGGCGGCTCCGTCACGGTTATCGTTGTTGAAGTAAAAGTTGCGCAAGTTCAGGTTGGCTTTGCTGTCGTTGATAAAATCGGCAGACGCCAACGGGCTGAGGACAAGCGTCATACCACCCGTTAAAACACTCAGTACTTGAAATAGGGCTTTCATCAGGACGCACTCCACCGCGGAATCTCTGTTCCGGGCATGTTGAAAAGGCAGCAGGAAGCTCTCGGCCGATCACATGATTGGCCGATGCGTTAAGTAACTCGTTAGAAAAACTTCAATGTATAGAGTGGGGTAGGGGTTAAATCTCCAAAGAGTGTCATGAGTGAAAGTCCTTGGGTTATCAGTCGATCAATCCATGAGCGTCATAAAATGGGTACGGCCCCGGATATTCGCCAAACACGCCGTTATGGGTCACCAGGCCCTCTCCATGCCAGTGGTGCAACAAGTACCCCGCAGGTTCCAGGTTGAAATGCGCGGGAGCGCTTGGCTGTAGATCCAGGACGATTTGATGGGAAGTACCGGGGCACACGCAGCTCAGGCTACCGCCGAAGCGCCGTTGCATCGGCCGATGCAAATGCCCGCACAGCAAGCGCTCCACCTGTGGATGGCGGGCGATGACCTGCTCCAGTGCCTGCGCGTTGATGAACGGCTCGCGGTCCATGTGGCCAATGCCGCTGATAAATGGCGGATGGTGCAGGACCAGCAGCGTTGGCACCTCGGGCCGACAGGACAATTGTTCATCGAGCCAGCGCAATTGGCTGTCCAGCAACTGACCGCCGTGGCCGCCGGGAATGGTGCTGTCCAGGCCGATCAGGCGCAGCGGATGCTCCTCCACCACCCAATCCAGGGGAGCACCGGCCAAGCTTGGCAGGTAGTGGTGATCGGCAAATGCCGCCCGCAAATGTTCGCGGTTGTCATGGTTACCGGGCACCAGGTAGCAAGGCATGTGCAGGCGCGCCAGTTCGGGGTGCAGCACGGCATATTCATCAGGGCGGCCAAAGTCCACCAGGTCGCCACTGACCACCACGATGTCGGGACGCGGCACCTGGGTATTCAAATGATCGACCGCACGACGCAACGCGGCGAGGGTATCAACAACGCCATAGGTCAGTTTTTCCCCGGCCTTGAGATGCAGGTCACTGATCTGCGCGATGAGAAACGGATGATTCAAAATAAGCCCTCTGAAAACACGAATATCACGATGACAGGGTAAACAGCACTTGCGGCTCGACGGCCAAGGCGATCAAGGCGCCGGGGGCGTGGATGACGCTGTCGGTGCTGTCCACCAGCAGTGGCTGGGCGGCGCCGACGTCCACCAACAGGCGGCTTTGGGCGCCCTGGAAAAACTGGCCCACCAGGCGCCCACGCAGATGCCCCTCGTTGTCCATCACCCGCAAATGCTCGGGGCGGCAGTAGACGGTGGCAGGCAGACCGCCCCCACGCCACGGCAACTCTCCGCCATTGACCTTCAAGCCCAGGGGCGTGTGTTCAAGTACCGGGAAAGCGTTGAGGTTGCCGACAAAACCGGCGACGAAAGCGTTGGCCGGTTGTTGGTAAATGTCCCGTGGGCTGGCCAACTGCGCGACGCGACCGTGTTCCATGACCAGGATCCGATTGCCCAGGGCCATGGCTTCGCCCTGATCGTGGGTGACGAACACCGCGGTAATGCCCAGATGGCGTAGCAATTGATCCAACTCGCTGCGCAAGCGTTCACGCAACTGCGCGTCCAGTGCCGCCAACGGCTCATCAAGCAGCAATACCCGGGGCTTGGGCGCCAGGGCGCGGGCGAGGGCGACTCGCTGGCGCTGACCGCCGGACAACTCGTGGATGCTGCGTTTGCCGTGATCCTGCAGACCGACCAGTTCCAGCAACTGCGAGCAACGCTTGTTGCGTTCAGCGGGCGCCATGCCGCGAATTTTCAAGCCATAGACGACGTTGCCGGCCACATCCAGGTTGGGAAACAACGCATAGTTCTGGAACACCATGCCCACGTCACGACGTTCGATGGGCAGGCGAGTGACGTCGGTGTCGCCAAAAAATACCTGGCCCACATCCGGGCGCTCAAGCCCGGCAATCAGCCGCAAGGTCGTGGTTTTACCGCAACCGGAAGGGCCAAGGATCGCCAGGGTTTCTCCGGCGTCGATGGTCAGGTCCAGGTCATGTACGGCAACGGTGCCGTCCGAGAACGCCTTGCGGCAACCCGCCAGGCGAATGGTGGTTCCGCTCATCGTTTTTCTCCACGGGAAAGGCGCGCGCTGATGGCCTGCAACGCAATCAGCAGCGGCACGATCATCAACAGAAATATCAGGGTGTAGGCGCTGGCGACTTCCAGCCTGGCCGAGGCATAGCTGTCAGCCAGGCCCACCGGCAAGGTCTTGGTCATCGGGGTGTGAAGCATCCAGGTCAGGTTGAACTCGCCCAACGACAGGGTGACGACCATCAGTACCCCGGCGAGGATTCCCGCCCGGCAGTTGGGCACCACCACACTGAAGAACCGCCGTAGCGGCCCGGCACCCAGGCTGGCGGCAGCCTCTTCCAGAACCGGCAGGTGCTGGCGTTGCATCACCGCCATCACCGGACGCACCAGAAACGGCAGGGTGAACAGCACGTGGCCGACGAGAATAAACAGCCAGCTGCTGCGAAATCCGCCGAACTGACCGTAAGTGAGCAGCAACGCCAAGGCGCTGGCCAGGCCCGGCATTGCCACCGGCAGCACCATCAATTCCTCGAACGCGCGACTGAAGCGGTTGTTCATCCGTACCAGCGCGTAAGCCGCCGGAACCCCCACCACGCAGACGCACAGTGCGCAGGCCACGGCCAGTTGCAGGGATAGCCAGACCGTCGGCGAATAGGCCTGCCAGACCTGCGCCAGCCAATCGAACGTCAGGCCGCTGGAGACGCCCTGGAAATAATTGCGGGTCAGCCCGGCCAGCAGCGACATCAACACAGGCACCAACATGAAGGCGCAAACCAGCAAAGTGAACAGCAGTTGCCCGACAAACAGCGTTGAGCGCCTCACAAGACCGTCCTCGAATTGTTCGCCAGACGCCTGGCCAGTAGCAGCACCGCCCAGGTCAGTGCGCCCAGCACCACCGACAGCGCGGCGGCAACGGCGAAATTGGCGTAGTTGGTGAACACGTTGTAGATCGCTACCGGGGTCACATTCAGCCGGGTGCCCAGGGTAAACGCCGTACCGAACGCCCCCATGGAAGTCGCAAAACAGATCGCTCCGCACGAGACCAGTGCCGGTGCCAGGCCGGGGACGATGACATCGCAGACCACCCGCCAATGTCCGGCGCCCAGTGATTGAGCGGCTTCTTCCAGGCTGCGATCCAGGGTTTCGCAAGCGGCCATCACCGTGAGGATCACCCGCGGAATCGAGAAGTACAGGTAGCCGATGCACAGGCCCATCAATGAGTAGGCAAAAATCCAGCGTTCCCCCGCCAGCTCAAGACCGAGACTGGCGAACAAGCCTTGGCGACCGGCCAGCAGAATCACCAGGAAGCCGACCACCACGCCGGGGAATGCCAGCGGGAAGGTCAACAAGGCGACCAGTAGCGATCGACCGAAGAAGCGCTGGCGACTGAGGAAAACCCCACTGATGCCACCCACCAACAGCGCCGCGAGGGTCGTTGCCAAGGCCAGCAGGCAGGTCTGCGCCAGGCTACCGAGGTATTGCGCACTGCTCAGTACCTGCCAGTAGCCACTTTCGCTACCCTCACGACTTTGTCCACCCAGCACGATCAGGTGCGCCAGGGGCAACAACCAGAACGCGAACAATACCGCTGCGGCAGGCGCCAGGGCCCAGGCCGCGGTCAGCCGCAAACGCGGCACCGTGGCCCGGCCCGAACGGACTGCCCGGGCTTTTATTACCGAGGCGGTCACTTACTTGACCTCACGCAGATAGCGTGCGGAAAAGGCTTCCTGCGCCGCCGCCATTTGCTCGTAGTTGACCACCCCGGCCCGGGCGTAATCGCTGTCGGGCAGGAACTGCGCGGCGATCTCGGCAGGCATTTTCATTGCCCGCACCGGCCGCAGATACGCCTTGGCCCATAGCGCCTGGCCTTGCTCGGACAGAACGAAATCCAAGACCTTTTCGGCGTTGGCCCGATGCGGTGCGTTACCGACGATGCTCATCACGTAAGGCACACTGATGCTGCCTTCCTTGGGAATCACGAAAGCTACGTTGGCCTTGTCCTTGTAACGCGCCCGATAGGCGTTGAAGTCGTAATCCACCAGGATCGGCAGCTCACCGGACAGCACCCGCGCATAAGCCGTTTGCTTGGGCACGATGGGCGAGTTTTTCGCCAGTTTCTGGAAGTAATCGATAGCCGGGGCGAAGTTATCCAGGCTACCGCCCATGGCCTGGTTGATCGCGACGGCAGAGACGTAGCCGACGAACGCGCTGGACGGATCCAGGTAGCCGACCATGCCTTTGTACTCAGGCTTGAGCAGGTCGCCCCAGCTTTGCGGCACGGGCAGCCCGCCCAGTGCGTCGACGTTGACCATCAGGCCCAGAGTGCCGGAGTGAATGGCAAACCAGTGCCCTTGCGGGTCTTTCAAGCCTGCCGGGATCTGCTCCCAGCCCTTGGGTTTATAAGTGCCAACCACCCCGGCTTTTTGCGCCTGCAAACCGAACGTCACGCCGTAATACACCACATCCGCCACCGGTGCGGCCTGCTCGGCGACCAGTTGCGCCAACGCCTGCCCGGAGTTCTTGTTGTCCAGCGGGACCTGCACGCCGGTGGTGTCGGCAATCGCCTTGAGCTGAGTGCCCCAGTCGGCCCATTCCGGCGGACAGTTGTAGCAAATCGCCGTTTCGGCGGCCTGGGTCAGGCTGGCAACGCCGCACAGCAGCAACGTCGCCAGGGTTTTACGCAAGCGGATCATCAAGAGTCTCCTCGTAGGGTTGAGTACTTTCGCCCGGCCGGATATGGCAGGGCAGGCAATGGGAAACCGCAGGGGCACCAGCGATTTGCGCCAACAACTGATCAATCACCGTGCAAGCCAGCGCCTCGATGGGCTGAACGACGCTGCACAGCGTCGGGTGCATCTGGGTGCCGAGGGCAATGCCGTCAAAGCCGATGACCGAGAGTTGCTTGGGCACGTGCCAGCCGTTGCGGCGTAACTCGGCAATCAGGCTGATGGCGAGCAAATCGTTGGAGCAAACCAGCGCACTGAGCGCCTGTGGGCCTTGCAGCAGCGGCTCGATGGCGGCGAAGTCGGCTTGGGTATGGGCGGGCATTTCAATCACCGGCAAGCTGTCGAGCCCCGCCTCACGCATGGCGTCGCAATAACCGGCATAACGCTGGCGAGCGCGGTCGGACTGCAGGGCGGGGCCTGCGACCATGCCAATGCGCCAATGCCCGGCTTCCAGCAGATAACGGGTGGCGAGGGCCATGCCGGCGCGGTTGTCTACCGACACGGCGCTGTAGTCCGGGTTGCCCGGCTGGTGATAGGCCAGCACAAAGGGCGTGTCCTCGTTGTCCAGGCTTTGCAGCACGCGGTTGCTCTCGGCGTCGGTCACCGTGAGGACCAAGCCATCGACGCGCTGTCGCAACAACTCCTCGACCACTACGCTTTCGCGCTCGCTGCTGTAGTCGGTCGTGGCCAAGAGCAGGTTGTAGCCGCGCAAGCGCGCCGCACGCTCCATGGCCTGGAATTGCTCGGCGAACACCGGGTTGAGCAGGTTGGGCACCACGACGCCGATCAGCTTGGTCACTTGCAGACGCAGTTGGCGGCCGAGACGGTTAGGCCGAAAACCCAGCTCGCGCGCAGCGGCGAATACCTGCTCCCGGGTGGCCGGACGTACCACCTCAGGGGAGGCAAAGGCACGCGCCGCAGTCGCTCGCGATACCCCAGCCAACTGTGCTACTTCTTTCAAATCAGTCATTGTCACTCGCTTGAGATCGATCTCATTGGCGAGGACATTACTCAGCGGATATGGCGGTTTGGCGATGGAGAGATGACGGTTTGATGTCAGTGATGATGTTTATAGGTGGCGAAGAGAGGCGCCGATAGCCTCTCTCCGCGAACAGAACGTGTGCTCAGATCAAGGGGCCTTGTTCTCGACCAGACAATTTCCGCCATCCACCACGATGACTTCGCCGCTCATGTAACTTGCGTCTGGCGATGCAAGGAAAGCAACCAGCGCAGCCACTTCTTCGGGGCGTCCCGCCCGGCCCATCGGCGTGTACCGTGCGGCCTCGACTTCCTCGGGAGAACTCGACCCCGTAGCGATCCAGCCGGGAGCCACGCTGTTGACCGTGATCCCTTGCCGGGCGACTTCCAGAGCCAGGCCCATGCTCATCCCTACCATCGCGGCCTTCGCAGCGCTGTAGGCCGCCTCGCCGGGGTTACTGCACCGAGTGCCGGTAGTGGAACTGATATTGACGATGCGCCCGTAACGGCGCGCCTGCATACCGGGCAGAACAGCCCGTGTAAGCAGAAAAGCCGTCGTCAGATTTCGAGCCAGCGAAAGGTTCCAGGCTTGCAGATCCATGATCGCCAGCTCAGAAAGAACCTCTGGGGAACCTTGCATGGCCATGCCCGCGTTGTTCACCAGGATATCGATCCGCCCCCAGCGCGACTCAGCCCAAAGGCTAAACTCGCGTACCTGGTTTTCATCGGTCAGGTCGACAGGCCGCCCTTCGACTTCGAAGCCTTCGGCACGCAGTTCTTCGACTCGATCGAAGACCCGAGCGCTGCTGGCGGTGATGATCAATCTGGCTCCGGCCAGACCAAGCCGGCGTGCGATTGCCATCCCAATGCCGATCTCACTTCCAGCGCCACTGACGATTGCCACATGATCCTGCATTACAGCGTTTGGCATGGTGCTCTCCAAATGATCAGCCAGGTTCGGCCACGACCTGGGTGGATGCAACCCACCCAGGCTCAAGCCGACGAAACGGTGCGATGGTCAATCCCAGGCCGGCCAGCAGTACATACAGCAGGCCGGCGACTGCAAAGAGCAAACTCAAGCCGCCGACCTTGCCGATACCGAGCACGGGGGCCAGCCAGGCTTGCAGCTCGCTGCCTTGGCTCATCAATGGAATCGCCCAACCGTCGGCCAGCGCGCCCGCGCCCAGCGCCCCGAGCGGCAGGGCCAGCAGGCAGACGATCTGCCGGGCTGACAGTACCCGACCGAGGATGGCGTTGGGCAGGCTGCGCTGCCAAAAGCTCTGGTCGCTGCTGGTGCTCAGTGAAAAGCAGCCAAAGGCGACGAATGCCGCCGCATACAAAACCACCGGCGAGGTACTGATACCTATGCCCAGGATGCTGACGCCGAGCATCAGGTCCGCGAGCAATACCGTGCGGATCAATCGCTGTGGTGGACGGGCGACCACCCACAATGAGCCGCCCAGCATGCCCAGGCCGCCGCAGGTCATCAGCGTGCCCAGCACCAATACCGAATAACGTTCCAAAACCATGGGCGCCAACAGGACCGAGGCCAGCCCGAGCATCAAATGCTCGACGCCCAGGTAGGCAAGCAACGCGCAAAACGCCGGACGCCCGCGCAGCACCGCCAAGACGGGTGCCAACCCGCCCACGGCCACGACACGCTCCTGGCCGGTGGCGCGCACCGCCGTCGCCACCCAGGCGAGCCAACCGAGCACGCCGGCGGAAAACAGCACCGCACCGACATCCAGCAACAACAGTCCAGGAACTCCAACACTGCCCAGCAACAGGGCCGCCAGGGTGGGCGCGATCAGTTGCGGCAAGCCGACCATCAGTTGCATCAGGCCGTTGGCCCGGCCAATCGCTTGCGCACTGCTCAAGATTCGCGGGATCGCTGCCTGGCAAGTGAGCATGCGCATGACCTGGCCACTGGAATTGACGGCGGCAAAGGCATACACCTGCCACCGTTCCAGCTCGCCTTGCTCGAACAGCCACCAGAGGATCAGCGCCGCGAAACCGCTGCCGGCCTCGACGCCGAGCAGGATCGCCCGCGCCTCGCAGCGGTCCACCAACCAGCCCGCCACGGGCGCCAGGAGCAGTCCCGGCAACGCAGACAGCGCGATGACCAGGGCGTAGTCCGTCACACTGGCGTGTTGCTGCAACAACCAGATGCCCAGGCTGAAGGCTGCAAGGGCCGACCCCAAGGTCGAGACGACCTGACCCGCCCACGCCCATACCCAGGGCCGCACCGAATGCTCAATTTTCATGGGTTTGAAACGCCTCCAGCGCGGGCCAATAGTGTTTTAGGTACTCGGCCAAGGTCCGTGCCGCAGGCGCTTTGAGAATCGACAGGTGATCACACCCTTCAAGCACGTGGCGCTGACAGTCCCCGGCGAATGCCTCCCAGCCATCCTCGGTTTCGCCATGACCTCGCCCGGCCTTGAACACTACCACGGGGCCCGGATAGACCGATGCCGGTCGATAGTCTTTCGCCAGGTTGGCGTAAAACACCCGCAAAGGACCGCGCAACGCATCGGCACGGGCTTGCGCGGGCATCAAACCGACGGCTTGCATGCGCGTCAGCAATCGGGCGCATTGCTCGTCCGGTTCCAGCTTGGCCAGGCTGTCGACGTCGAGGCCCAGCTCACACCCGGCCTCCATCTCCAGCAACGCCACATAGTGCGCCAGGGCCCCACGCGAATCACTGGCCAACCGCGTGCCAGGCGCGCGACTGTCGAGCACCAGCACCGGTGCCACCCCAGTACCCTCAGCGTGCAATTGGCGGGCGACTTCAAAGGCCAGCCAGCCGCCAAATGAGTGCCCGAGCAGGTAGTAGGGACCGTTCGGAACCTGCGCGCGGATTTCCCGCACATAAGCGCTGGCCGCAGCCTGCACCGAGGCATGGGGCTCGCGCTGGCCGTCGGAACCACGGGCTTGCAGGCCGATCACCGTCAATCGCGGGTCCAGTTGCCGGACCAGGGGCACGAAGCTGGCGACATTCGCGCCGGCGCCGGGGATCATGAACAGGCAGGGCGCGTTCGGCGCGCCGGTTTGCAGGACCAGGCTGACGCGCGCGCCCGACGGACCGGCAGGGGGCTGCTCGGCTCGCGCCAGCGCCTGCTCCAAGGCCTGCGCCAGCCGTTGCAAATGCTCGGGGTCGCGCATGATCGACCAGTGATCGCCCTCGATACGCTGCTCGACCAGCTCGGCCCCCAGCAGCGCGCGCCAATCGGCTGCCAGATCTCGCGAGTCACTTCCCCCAGGGCCTGCCGATGTGGCGCGGAACAGGTGCACGGGCAGGCCTAGCGGCGCCGGCCGATAGCGAACCATGGCATTGCGCAGGTTCAGGTTGAGACGGGCTCGGCGGCTCAGCTCCTGGCGGTCGAAACCGGCTGGCAGCCAACCCCGTGCCTGGGCCGCAGCGATCACCGCGTCCAGATCGAGCCCGGCATGCCAGGTGTCTTGGGCAGGGTCATCGGCGCTGTCGCCGACCCGGTGGTGCGCCAAGTACCCGATCAGTTGCTGGCGCAGGCCGGCTTCGTCGAAGCTCAGCGCCAACGGTGCGGCGCGCAGGGCGCCCGGCTGGCTGCTGTCGATCAGCCCGAGGAACGCTACCGGGCAATCCTCGCCCAGCAGTTGGCGGGCCATTTCATAGGCCAGCACGCCGCCCGCCGACCAGCCGGCGAGCTGATAGGGACCGTGCGGTTGGACCGTGCGCAGCAGCTCGATGTAGCGTCTGGCCAAGGTCGTGTTGTCGACGCCGTCGTCCAGTTCGGCGGCGGCCTGCACGGCATAGATCCCCCGTTCCGGGTCCAGATGCTGCGCCAGCCGGACGTACGGCAACGCCTCGCCCGTGCCTTCATGGATGAAAAACAGCGGCGCGCGCCCCGGCGAACCGGCGCGAATGCACAGCAGGCCTTGGGCCGCGACGCTGGCAACGTCCCGCGTAACGACCTCGCGGGCCAGCGCGGCGAGGCTTTCAGCGCTGAACAGGGCGCCGATGGCCACATCCATTCCCTGCGCGCGCAAGCCGTCGAGCAGTTGCACGAGCAGCAACGAATGCCCGCCCAGGGCGAAGAAGTTGTCGTCACGACCGATCTGCTCGATGCCCAGCAGTCGCGACCAGAGTTGCGCCAGTCGCGTTTCCGTGGTGCCGCGTGGCGCCGCATAAGGATGCTGTTGCAAGGCTTGCTGATCGGGAGCCGGCAGGGCGCGCCGGTCAAGTTTGCCGTTGGCGGTCAAGGGCCATTGCTCCAGCTGCACATAGGCGCTGGGCAACATGTGCGCTGGCAATTGTCCGGTCAGTGCTGAGCGCAATTGCCCAGGCTCCAGGTGCCGGCCCGGCTCGGCCAGCAGATAGGCGACCAGGCGCGCATCGCCGGGATCGTCCTGGCGCGCCAGCACCACCGCCGAGCGCACGCCGTCCAGGGCACTCAGCCGGGCTTCGATTTCGCCCAGTTCGATGCGGAAGCCACGCACCTTGACCTGCTGGTCATTACGGCCCAAGTAGTGCAAGGTTCCGTCGGCGGTCCAGCGTGCCAGATCGCCGGTCTTGTAGAGACGCTCGCCTTGGCCGCCGAGAAAGCGCGCCGGCTGGAAGCGCTCGGCATCGAGCGCCGGTTGATTCAGGTAGCCGCGCGCCAGGCCAGGCCCGGCGACATACAGCTCGCCGACCACGCCGCGTGGTACCAGTTCGCCGTGGGCATCGAGCAGGTAGACCTGCAAGTCCGGGATGGGCCGGCCAATCGGTGCCAGCCCGGCCTGGGCATGGCAGTCGGTGGCTTCGATCGGCTGGTAGGTCACATGCACAGTGGTCTCGGTGATGCCGTACATGTTCACCAGGTGGGTAGCCTGGCTGTCCGGCCGTTCGAACCAGGGCCGCAGCGCGGCGGCATCCAGGGCCTCGCCACCGAAGATGACACAGCGCAACCGATGGGGTTCGGCGCGGGTCTGTTTCATCCAGGTATAAAAGGCGCTAGGGGTCTGGTTGAGCACGGTGACGCCGGCGTCCACCAGCAGGTGGTAGAAATTCTCCGGGCTGCGCGAGGTCAAGTAGGGCACCACCACCAACCGGCCACCGTGCAGCAGCGCACCCCAGATTTCCCACACCGAGAAGTCGAAGGCGAAAGAGTGGAACAGGGTCCAGACGTCCCGGTCGTTGAAGCCGAACCAGGCGTCGGTAGCGCTGAACAGCCGCATCACCGCGCGATGCTCGATCATTACGCCCTTGGGCACGCCGGTCGAGCCCGAGGTGTAAATGATGTAGGCCAGGTCCGTGTCACTGGCTCGCGGATCGGCTGCCAGGTCAATGCTGGACAAATGCCCCCATTCACCGGTGTCCGGGTCCAGGGATACCACTGCGCACGACGCGGGGATCTGCAGCGTCTCAGGCAACGCAGTCAGGGTCAGCAGGACCCGTGGCGCACTGTCGTCGAGCATGAAGTTCAAGCGCTGCGCCGGGTAGACCGGGTCCAGCGGGACATAGGCGCCTCCGGCCTTGAGCACCGCGAGTATGCCGATGAGCATTTCGATGCCGCGCTCGGCGTGGATCGCCACGCGGCTGTCCGGGCCGACATCCAGGTCGCGCAGGCGATGGGCCAGGCGATTGGCCCGCTCGTTGAGCGCCCGGTAGCTGAGGGTCAGGTTCTCGTATTGGAGCGCAACGGCGTCCCCACGACGTGCGACCTGGGCCTCGAAACGTTGGTGCAATCGTTCGCCGCTCGGGGCCGCCAGCGCCAGCGCCGGATTGAAGCCATGCAGCAACTGCTCGCGCTCGGCCGGGCTGAGCAGGTCAATGCGGGTCACGGTCCGGCGATCGTCGTCGACCATGGCCCGCAGCACGGCCAACAGCGCCTGCCAGTGACGGGCCACGGTGTCGGCATCGAACAGCGCGGTGGCGTAGTTGAAGCCACCCTCGATGACATCGCCCGCTTCATGGACATCCAGGGCCAGGTCGAACTTGGCCGTGCTGACCGGCGCGCCGACGCTGTGCAATTGCAGTCCGTTGCCCAGATCGAGGTTGCCCTGTGGAGCGTTCTGCCAGGCCAGCATCAGTTGGAAAATCGCGTTATGAGCCAGCGAACGCGGCGGATTGAGCGCTTCGATCACTTGCTCGAACGGCAGGTCCTGATGCTCTTGGGCGGCCAGCGCCAGGCCCTTGACCTGGGCCAGCAGCGCACTCACCCGGGGCGCGTCGCCCAGGTCGATGCGCAGGGCCTGGAAGTTCACGAAGAAGCCGATCAGCGGCTCCAGCTCGACCCGGTTGCGGTTGGCGACAGGTGAGCCGATCACCACCTCCGCCTGGCCCGACAGCCGACTGACCACCACGGCCCAGGCCGCCAGCAAGGTCATGTACAAGGTGGTGCCATGGCGCCGTCCGAGGGCCTTGAGCCCGTGGCTCAGTTCGGCATCGATGCGCACCGGCAGGCTCGCCCCGGCGTAGTCCTGTCGAGCCGGACGCGGACGGTCGGTAGGCAGGGTCACGCAGGTCGGCGCGCCGTCCAGGTGGGCCTGCCAATAGGCACGTTGGCGTTGCAATTCGTCCGCCTGCAGCCATTGGCGTTGCCACAGCGTGTAATCGCCGTACTGGCGCGCCAGGGGCGGCAAGGGATCGACCTGATCCCGGCTGAAGGCTTGGTAGAGACGGGAGAACTCGTCGGTGAGTACGCCCATGGACCAGCCGTCCGAGACCAGGTGATGCACCGTCACCAGCACGACATGATCGTCGACATCCAGGCGCAACAGGCGTGCGCGGATCGGCCACTGACAGGTCAAGTCGAACGGTCGGCCGGCTTCCTCGGCGCACAGCACCTGCCAATCCGCCGCGCCGGGCGCGCTCAGGTCTAGTACGTCCAGGGCCAATGCCCGTGGTGGGTCGATCACCTGCCGCGCTTGGCCGGCAAGGCTCACGAACCGGGTCCGCAGGCTTTCGTGGCGCGCCACGATACGATCCAGGCTGCGGCGCAACGCCTCGATGTCGAGCTTGCCGCGCAGGCGCAAGCCCGCCGGCATGTTGAAGGCGGCTGTCGAGTCCGGGTTGAGTTGCTGGATCAGCCAGAGGTTTTGCTGGGCGAACGAAAGTGGCAGGGGTTGGCTGCGGTCGGCTTCCTGCAACGGTTCCAAGCGACTGCGCCCGGCGTCGGCCAGCACTGTCGCAAACGCGTGCAGGCGCGGTTGGGCGAAGACCGCCGAGAGCGGCACTTCCAGGCCCAGTCGATGGCGCACTTGTGCGAGCAACCGCAATGCCAGCAGCGAGTGTCCGCCCAAGGCGAAGAAATCGTCTTCGCGACCGATGGATGCGACACCCAGCAACTCGCTCCAGATCGCCGCCAGGGTCATCTCCAGCTCGCCCTCGGGCTGGCTGTATTCCGTTTGCGCAAACGCCTCGGGGGCTGGCGCCGGCAAGCGTTGGCGATCGACCTTGCCATTGCTGGTCAGCGGCAGGGCATGCAGTTGTACAAAGGCGCTGGGCAACATGTACTCGGGCAGGCGCTCACTCAGTTGGCTGCGCAGGTCCAGCGGCGACAAGGTCTGCTCGGCGCTGAAATAGGCGACCAGGCGCGGGTCGCCGTGGTCCGCCGGCAGCACGACGACCACCGATTCGCGCAGCCCGGGCAATTGATCGAGGCGGCTTTCCACCTCGGCCAGTTCAACCCGATAACCGCGAATCTTCACTTGGAAGTCATTGCGCCCCAGGTACTGCAGCGTCCCTTCGGCGGTCCAGCGGGCCAGGTCGCCGGTCTTGTACAGGCGCGCGCCGGGAGTGGCGTCGAACGGGGGCTCGATAAACCGCTCGGCGGTCAGCTCGGGACGGTTCAAGTAGCCTTGGGCCAGGGCCACGCCGGTGACATGCAGTTCGCCGACAGCGCCCTGGGGCACCCATTGGCCATGGGCATCGAGCAGGCACACCTGGGTGTTGGCAATCGGCCGTCCGATCACCGGTACGTCCGGCCATTGGTCCGGATCGTCGGGCAGGGTGTGGGTACACACCACATGGGTTTCGGTCGGGCCATAGTGGTTGTGCAGGCGCGCGTGGGGATGGTGCCTGAACAATGTGCGTAACGCGCCGGTGATGCGCAGCGCCTCGCCCGCGACAATCACGTCCCGCAGCATGGGCAGTTCAAGCGGGGCGTCGGCCCAGCTGTCGGCCATCGCTGCCAGGGCGATATAGGGCAGGAACAAACGCTCGATACGCGCCTGGCCGAGCCAGCGCGGCAGGCTCGCGAGGTCCAGGCGCTGGGCTTCGTCCAACAGCACCAGGGTACCGCCGCTGCCCAGGGTGGAGAACACCTCCTGAAACGCGACATCGAACCCCAGCGCGGCGAATTGCAGGGTACGAGCCGGGCCGGGCAATGGCTGCTCGGCCTGCCAGGCCAGCAGGTTGCTCAACGCCAGATGGCCCATGGCGACCCCCTTGGGCAGGCCGGTGGAGCCGGAGGTGTACATGACATAGGCCAGGTCATCGGGGCTCGGTTGCCCGAGCGATGGCGCGGAGGGTGCCTGCATCGCCGTTGCCGCCAAACGCACCGACAGCGGCGTGCAACGGTCGCTGCATTGCAACGCTTCGACGCGCTGCGCATCCCACAGCAGCAGGCACGGCTGGCAATCCTCGATGATGCCTTGCCGGCGTGCGAGGGGCTGACTCGGGTCGAGCGGCACGTAGGCCGCACCGGTCTTGAGGGTGGCGACCATGGCCAACACCATCTCCAGGCTGCGCGGCAGATGGATCGCCACCCGTTGGCCGGGTCCCGCGCCCAGCTCGATCATCTGCCAGGCCAGGTGATTGGCCTGGCGATCGAGCTCAGCGTAACTCAGCCCGCGCCCATGCAGTTCGACCGCGATGGCGTCGGGCTGCAACAGCGCCTGGCGCTCGAACGGCTGGTGTACCCAGCCGGCCTGCGGGTAGGCGGTTGGCGCCGGGTTGAGGCCGTGCAGCAGATGCTCGCGCTCCCGGGCATCGACCAACGACAGGCGGGCCAGCGGTTGGCGGTCGTCGGCGCACAGCTGGCGCAACACGTTGACCAGGTAGCGCCAATGCCGATGCACGCTGGCGGCATCGAACAGCGCAGTAGCGTAGTTGAGCCCGCCGACGATGCGCTCCTCGGCCTCATAGAGTTCCAGGGACAGATCGAAAGGCGCAGTGACCTGGTCGGCGGCCAGACTGGTCAGGCTCAGGCCATCGAGGTCCAGCGCGCTGCGTGGGGCGTTCTGCCAGGCGAACATCAATTGGAACACCGGGCTGTGTGCCAGCGAGCGGGGTGGGTTGAGGGCTTCGACCACATGCTCGAACGGCACGTCCTGGTGCGCCTGGGCCTGCAGCGCGTGCTCACGCACCTGGGCCAGCAACTGGCTGACGTCCGGTTGCCCGGCCAGGTCGATGCACAGCGCCTGGGTGTTGACGAAAAAGCCAATCAACGGCTCGACTTCGCTGCGTGTGCGGTTGGCGACCGGGGTGCCGATCACCACGCGTTCCTGACCGGCCAGGCGCCCGACCACAATCGCCCAGGCCGCCAGCAAGGTCATATACAGCGACGTGCCATGGCGGTGACTCAGGTCCTTGATCGCAGCGCTGGTCGGCTCATCGAGCGTGACCGTCAACCGCGCACCGGCGAAGTCCTGGCGGGGCGGCCGTGGACGATCGCTGGGCAGGTCGACCCGCTCGGGCGCGTCGCGCAGGTGTTCGAGCCAATAGGCCAACTGCTCGGTACGACGCTCGCCGGCCAGCCAATCGCGTTGCCAGGCGGCATAGTCGGCGTATTGGATCGCCAGGGCCGGAAGCGGATCCGCCGCGCCCTGGCGGAACGCTTTGTACAAGGTCGACAGTTCGTCGATCAGCACCCCGATGGACCAGCCGTCGGCGATGATGTGGTGCAGGGTCACGTGCAGCACGTGGCAGCAAGGGTTCTGCCGCACCAGCAGCACCCGTAGCAACGGGCCCTCGCTCAATGAGAACGGCCGGGCAGCTTCGCTGGCCATGACTTGTTGCAGGCGGGCCGGGTCGCTAGCGTCCAGCGCTAGGCAGGCGAACGCCAGGCGCGGCTGCGCGTCGATGACCTGGCGGACTTCCGCGTCCTGCTCGATGAAACGGGTCCGCAGTACGGCGTGGCGTTCGACGATGCGCGTCAAGGCGTTGCGCAGCGCCGCTTCGTCCAGTTCGCCATCCAGGCGCAGGGCGCCGCTGATGTGGTAGGCGGCGCTCGCTTGCTCATCCAGGCGGGCGATGAACCATAGACGTTGCTGGGCAAACGACAAGGGGCGCGCAACGCTCTGCGGCAGCACCGTGATCGGCGCCAGGGCGCTGCGCGTCGCATTGCCCATGACGCTGGCCAGCGCGGCCACGGTCGGGTGCGCATACAAGGTTGCCAGGGGCAATTCCAGCCCCAGGCGCTGGCGCACCCGGGAGACCCATTGCACCGCCAGCAGCGAGTGTCCGCCGAGTTCGAAGAAATGATCATGACGCCCCACCTGGGCGACGCCCAGCAGGTCGCGCCAGATCTCGGCCATGAGCGTTTCCTGTTCACCGCTTGGCGCTTCATAAGCCTGGGCGGTCCAGGCGTCTTCGCCGGGCACCGGCAAGGCGGCGCGGTCGAGTTTGCCGTTGGGGGTCAGGGGCAGTGCGTCCAGGGGTATGACCAGCGCTGGCACCATGTACCCCGGCAAGCGGCTCGCCAGGGCCTCGCGCAGCGCCGTTGGCGTCAACGGCGCTGCGTCCGCCGTCGCCACGGCATAGGCCACCAGCGCGGGCTCGCGACCATTACGCTGGACCGCCAGCACTGCTGCGGCGGCCACGTGTGGAAGCGCGAGCAGAGCCGCTTCGATTTCCCCCAGTTCGATGCGAAAACCACGAATCTTGACCTGGAAATCGTTGCGCCCCAGGTAATGCAACTGGCCGTCGGCGTCCCAGAAACCCAAGTCGCCAGTGCGGTACAGCCGCGCCGTCGGCTCGGCACTGAACGGGTCGGGCAGGAAGCGCTCGCGGGTCAGTTCGGGCCGCCGATGGTAGCCACGCCCCACGCCGGCCCCGCCGATATACAACTCGCCAGTCACGCCCACCGGCAATGGTTGCCCCGCGTCATCCAACACGTGCACCTGAGTATTGTCGATGGGCCGGCCAATGTGCGGGACAAAGCCGCGCGCGCGGTCCATCGAGGCCCAGGTCGAATAGACCGTGGTCTCGGTCGGGCCATAGAGGTTGTTGACCTGGTGCACCGCGCCATGGGCGAACAGTCGCTCGACCAAGTGTCGCGGCAGCGCTTCGCCGGCGAGGTTGACGGTGCCCAGCGAGTCCGGCAGCGCATCGGCGCGCAGCAAGGCGTCGACGGCCGACGGCACACTATTGAGCAGGCTCAGGGCGGGACGGTGCTCGAGCAGGGCAAGGGCGTCGTCGACCAGTTCGAGGGTGCCGCCGCAGGACAACGGCGCGAAGCATTCGAACACCGACAAGTCGAAGTTGATCGAAGTGCTGAACAGGCTGTGGGCAAGGGTTTCAGCGCTAAAGCTACGCAGGGCCCAGTCGAGGAAATTGCGCGCGTTGCGGTGTTCGATCATCACCCCCTTGGGTTGCCCGGTAGAGCCGGAAGTGTAGATCATGTAGGCCAGGTGGCTGGCCTCCAACGCCACAGCCAACGGCGTCGTGTCGCCGGTGTGCAACGCCTCGTCGACATTGAGCCGCCGGCAGGTAGCGGCGAGGGTGAGGCCCAGCGGCGCGTCGCCCATCGTCAGCACTGCCACGGGGGCACTGTCGTCGAGCATGTAGGCCAGGCGTTGAGTCGGGTAGGCCGGGTCCAGCGGAACGTACGCGCCGCCCGCCTTGAGCACCGCAAGCAGCGCGACGATCAATTCCGGACAGCGGCGCAAGTGAACACCGACCCGTGCCTCGGGCCCGACACCCAGTGCTTGCAGTTGCCGAGCCAGGCGATTGGCCTGGCGGTCGAGCTGTCCGTAGCTGAGCACGCGTCCCTTGCAACGCACCGCCTCAGCCTCCGGAGTCAAGCGAGCCTGTGCTTCGAAGTGCTGGTGCAGCAAGGCACGTTCGGGTTGCGTACGCTGCGTGGCGTTGAAGCGAGCCAAGCGCTGATGCTCGTCCGCCGGCAGGACGTCGAGGGTTTGGGCGAGCTGTTGCGCGTTGTGATCCAGGGCTTCGACCAGGCTGGCGAGGGCACGGTGCAGGAAGGACCAGACCCGTTGCGCCCCCACCGAACCGGCAATTTGCGCAGTCACGCTGAAGCCTTGGCCAAGGTCGTCCACCGAAACGGTGAAGGGATAGTTGGTGCGTTCAGCGCTGCTCAACACCTGCATGCCCTCGACACTTTGGTGTGGCGTGTCTTCCAGGCTGTAGCGAAAATTCAGCAGTGCGGAAAACAACGGCGTGCTGGCCGGCACGCCACTGCAGCGCTGGGCCATGGTCAACGGTGCGTGCTCATGTTCGAGCAACCCCAGCAAGGCCTGATGGGTGCGTTGCAGGCTGTCGCTTACCGAGCTCTGCGCGAAGCCGATACGCAACGGTAAGGTATTGATGAAAACCCCCAATGCCTGATCGGCGCCTTGCACGCCTTGCAAACGACCGAGCAAGACAGTGCCGAATACCACGTCGGCGCGTCCGGTGGCCTTGCCCAATACCAGCGCCATGGCCAGGTGAAACAGACTGGCAACACTCACCTGATGGCGCCGCGCCGCCTGGCGCAGAGCGAGCGCCAGCGTTGGGTCCAGCGACCCGTGGGCTTCGTCGATTTCGCCGGTATTTTGCACATCCAGCAGGCCAAACGGGGCGGTGGGTTCGCTGACGTCGGCGAGCATGGTTTGAAAAAAAGTCTGCTGCCGGGCGCTGTCCTGGCCGCGCCGGGCGTGCCCGACGAAGGTCCGGAACGGCACTGGTGCGCACAACTGCGCCGCGCGGCCCTGCTGGATCAGCACGATTTCCTCGACCATGCGTTCCAGGGTGGTGTGGTCCAGCACCAAATGATGGTGCAAGACCTGCAGCAACCAACGTTGCTGGCCGGCGTCGAACGCCTTCACCACCCGTAGCAGCGGCGCCTGGCGGATGTCCAGGCGCCGTTGCCGGGGATTGGTGTGGGCCTGTAGTTGAGCGAGCGCATCGGCTTCGGTAATGCGCAGGATCTCGATGGGCAGCGGCGCCTCCCGCCAGACCACCTGCACGGGTTGCTCCAGGTCTTCCCAGGCCAGGGCGGTGCGCAAAATGTCGTGGCGGGCGATGACTTGTTGCAGCGCCAGGCAAAAAGCGTCCAGTCGAGCTTCGTCGCTGAAGGCCAGGGTGGTGTGCAGCAGGTAGGTGTCGCCTTCGTCCTGCAACAAATAGTGAAAGAACAGGCCTTCCTGCAACGGCGCCAGGGGATAGATGTCCTGCACGTTGGCCGCGCCGCCCTCGACGCTGGCGACGATGCGGTCGATCTGCGCCTGGGTCAATTCCACCAACGGCAACAACTCAGGCGTGACGTGGGTGCAGCCCAACGGCAGGGACGCTCCCAGTACCTCGGGATCATGGCTGGGGGGCGTTTCGCGGTGCGCCAGCGCCGTGGCCAGTGCAGCGATGGTGGGCGCACCGAACAGGGTGCGAACATCAATGGCCCAGTCTTCGGCACGCATGTGTTCGACCAGTTGCACCGCCAGCAGCGAGTGTCCACCGAGGGCAAAGAAGTTGTCCTGGCGTCCCACGTGCGGCACGCCAAGGACCTCGGCCCAAAGCTCGGCCAGGCGGGTTTCCACTGGCCCTTGCGGCGCTTCGTAGCGTTGCTGGGCGAAATGATTTTCAGCGGGCTCGGGCAAGGCACGACGGTCCAGTTTGCCGTTGACGGTCAGGGCAAAACTGTCCACCTGGACGAAGGCCGCGGGCAGCATGTAGTCCGGCAACACGGCGGCCAGGCGCGCGCGCAACTCGCTCGGTTCCTGGGTCGTGGTGGCGGTGAAATAGGCCAGCAAACGTTGCTGGGCGTCGGCCAGCACCACGGCTTCGCTCACCTCGGGCAAGGCCTTGAGCTGCGCTTCGATCTCGCCCAGTTCGATGCGAAAGCCACGGATCTTGACCTGGAAGTCGTTACGTCCCAGGAACATCAGCACACCGTCGGCGCGCCAGCGAGCCAAGTCGCCGGTGCGATACAGGCGTGAGCCCGGCTGGAACGGGTTGGGCACGAAGCGTTGTTCGCTCAGTTGCGGCTGGTTCAAGTAGCCCAGGGCCAACCCGTCACCGCCGATGTACAGCTCGCCAGCGACACCGATGGGCAGCGGACGGCGCTGTTCGTCGAGCACGTAGACCTGGGTGTTGCCGATGGGTTTACCAATCGGAATATCGCCGTTCAGAGCGTCTTCAAGGGTGATGCGGTGGGTGGTGGCAAAAGTAGTGCTTTCGGTCGGCCCGTAGCCGTTGAGCAGGTGTTGGGGCGGCGAATGACGCAGCACCTGGGCGATGCGCCGAGGGTCGAGCACATCGCCGCCGACCATCAGGTAGCGCAGGTTGCGAAACGCCGGGGCCAAGGGTTCGGCAAACTGATGAAAGAGCCCGGCGGTGAGCCACAGCACGCTGACTTCATGGTGCAACAGATGTTCATTGAAGCGCGCAGCGTCGAGCAGGGTGTCGCGTGGGCAGACCACCAGGCAGCCGCCGTTGAGCAATGCACCCCAGATCTCCAGGGTACTGGCATCGAACGCCGGGTTGGCGGCCAGGGCAATGCGGTCCTGGGCGTTGAACTCGGCGAAACCGTTGTTGCGTACCAGTCGGGTAACCGCACGGTGGGGTACTTGCACGCCCTTGGGCGCGCCGGTGGAACCGGAGGTGTACATGACGTAGGCGGTCGCTTCGGCAGACACCGAAGGATGTTGGCGCGGCGTGGCGAGAGAACCCTGTGCCAGGGCATTTTCCCAGGCTGCCAAGGCCAGGTGTCGGACCGTCGGGTCGAGCACGCTCGAGGGCGGTTCGTCGGTGAGCAACCAGGCACTGCCGCAATCGTGCAGCAAGGTACGTTGCCGCTCCAGCGGGGTGGCCGTATCGATGGGCACATAGGCTGCGCCGTTTTTCAGAATCGCCAGGATTGTCGCGACCAGACGCGGGCCGCGGTCCAGACGCAGGGCCACCCGATCACCCGGTCGCACGCCGTGTTCGGCCAGCCAGTTCGCCAGTTGTTCGGCGTAATGGTCGAGCTGACGATAGCTTAGCGAGTGGTCGCCATCCTGCACCGCCGTCGCCTCGGGGCGGCGCTGTACCTGGGCCTCGAATAACGTGTGCAGCGACTCGGCTGCCGGGTAATCGAGGGCGCTGGCATTGAAGGCATGCAGCACGTGTTCGCGCTCGGCTGCGCCGAGAATCGACAGCCCATCGAGGGGTTGCTGGTCATCGTCGACCATGGCCTGCAACGTGGCGCACAGGGCCTGCCAATGCCGCTGCACGGTGCTGGCCTCGAACAGCGCCGTGGCATAGGTCAACCGACCGCCAATCACGCCGTCGCGTTCGTGCAGGTTCAGGGTCAGGTCGAATTTGGCGCTGTCTTCGTCGGTGCTCAGCGGCGTCAATTCCAGGGCGCCCAGCGCCAGGCTCGGTTGCGGAGCGTTCTGCCAGGCGAACATGACCTGGAAGATCGGGCTGTGGGCCAGCGAACGGCTTGGATTCAAGGCCTCGACCAGATGCTCGAAGGCGACCTCCTGATGGGCCTGGGCGTCCAGCGCGGTGCGTCGCACCTGGGCGAGCAGTTGCGCTACCTGGCTGACCTCGCCGAGCCGTATACGCAGCGCTTGGGTGTTGACGAAAAAGCCGATCAGCGGCTCGACTTCGACACGGGTCCGGTTCGCCAGCACCGAGCCGATCACCAGGTCATTCTGCCCGGACAACCGCGCCAGCACGATCGACCAGGCGGCCAGGACGGTCATGAACAAGGTGCTGCCGTGCCGGTCGCTCAGCTGTTTGATGGACTGGACCAAACCTGCGTCGATGCTGACTTCCAGGCTGGCGCCGGTGAAATCCTGGCGCGCCGGACGTGGCCGGTCCAAGGTCAGGTTCAACAGTGGCGGGGCGTCTTCGAGCTGGGTGCGCCAGTAAGCCAGTTGTTCGGCGATTCGTTGCGCCTGGCGCGGTGAGCGTTGCCACAGGGCGTAGTCGGCGTAATGGATGGCCAGCGGCGGCAGCGGGTCGGCCTGGTCAAGGACAAAGGCCCGGTACAGTTCGGTCAGCTCGCGGGTGAGCACCCCCAGCGACCAGGCATCGCCGACGATGTGGTGCAAGGTGACCAGCAGGACGTGTTCCTGGTCGGCCAGGCGTAACAGGCGCGCGCGAATCAACGGGCCGCGCGCCAGGTCGAACGGCGCCTGCGCTTCGGCGGCGCAGCGGGCCTGGAATTTCGCCTGTGGCTGGCCGCGCAGGTCTTCGTTGGGCATGACGAAGGCCTGCGGTGGGTCGATGACCTGGACCGGCTCACCACCTTCGGAGACGAAACGGGTGCGCAAGGCTTCATGCCGCTCAACGATGCGCGACAGTGCCGCGCGCAATGCCGATTCGTGTAACGCTCCGCGCAAATGCAGACCACCGGCCATGTGGTAGGCCGCGCTGGCCTGGGCATCCAGGTGGGCGATAAACCACAAGCGCTGCTGGGCAAACGACAGCGGCAGCCGTGCGGGCCGCGCAACGGCCGGGATGGGCGCCGCACCGTATTGTCCGGACGCGGCCAAGGCTTCGATAGCCTGGGCCTGACGTTGCAGGGTTGGCTGGTCGAACACGCAGGCCAGCGGTAGCTCGATCCGCAATTGCTGACGCAGTTGGGAAATCAACTGCACTGCCAGCAGCGAATGGCCGCCAGATTGGAAAAAATGCTCGTCCCGACCGACCCGTGGCAACCCCAACAAACGGCTCCAAATGGCCGCCAACTGGATTTCCAACGGGCCTTGGGGCGGTTCGAAGTGCCCGGCCGCGCCATGCTCGGGCGCGGGCAGGGCGCTGCGATCGAGCTTGCCATTGGGCGTCAGCGGCAAGGCCGACAAGGCGACGTAAGCGCTGGGCTGCATGTACTCCGGCAGGCCAGCGGCCAGGACGTCGCGCAGTTGTACCGCGGACACCGACACGCCTGGCTGGGCCACCCAGTACGCCACCAGGCGTGGGTCCCCGGCCACATCTTCCCGAGCGATCACCACGGCGTGCTGCACGCCCGACACCCGGCCCAGGGCCGCTTCGATTTCCCCCAGCTCGATGCGATAGCCACGCACCTTGACCTGGAAGTCGTTGCGCCCCAGGTAGAGAAGCTGACCCTCGGCGGTCCAGCGGCCCAGGTCTCCGGTGCGGTACATCCTCGCGCCGGGCTGGGTAGCGAACGGGTCCTCCAGAAAACGCTCTGCGCTCAGTGCTGGCCGATTCAGGTAGCCACGGGCGACCCCGGCGCCGCCGATATACAGCTCCCCGACCACGCCCAGCGGTACCAACTGCCGATGGGCATCGAGGATGTACACGTGGGTGTTGTCCAGCGGCCGTCCGATACCGGGCACGAAACCCTGCTCGCGGCTCATCGACACCCAGGTCGAATACGTGGTGGTTTCCGAGGGACCGTAGAGGTTGCACAGGCGCTGCACCGCGCTGTGGGCGAACACTTGCTCGACCAGGCTTTTCTTGAGGGGCTCGCCAGCCAGGTTGACCACACGCGTCGAGGCCGGGATCGCCTGGGCACCGACCAGCGCGTCAAGCGCCGAGGGCACGCTGTTGATCAACGTCACCGGCACCGGGTAGTCGAGCAAGGCCAGGGCATTGCGAGCCACGTGCAAGGTCGCGCCAGCGGCCAGAGGGACGAAATACTCGAACACCGCCAGGTCGAAGTTGATCGAAGTGGCAAACAGGCTGTCCCGCAGGCTGACCGCGTCGAATGCGTGCAGCGCCCAGTTCAGCAAGTTGCAGGCGTTGCGGTGCTCGATCATCACGCCCTTGGGCGTGCCCGTGGACCCCGAGGTGTAGATCACGTAGGCCAGGTGCGCGCTGGTCAGGCCCAGGCTAGCTGGATCGGGGTTGTCGCTGGGGAGTTCGGCCAGGCTGGCCTGGGTATGGGGGTCGTCCAGGCACAGCAGCTCGCAACCGTTGGGCGCTGGAACGCTGGATTGCAGGGCGCGAAGCGTCAACAGCGCCCGCGGCGCGCTGTCTTCGAGCATGTGCAGCAAACGTTCCCGGGGATACGCCGGATCCAACGGCACATAGGCGGCGCCGGCCTTGAGAATCCCGAGCAAGGCGATCAGCAGGTGCGGGCCGCGTTCCAGACAGATCGCGACACGGCTGTCGGGCTCGACCCCGGCCTGCAATAGACGGTGCGCCAACCGGTTGGCCTGGGCATTGAGCTGCCCATAGGTCAGCGGACTCGAGCCATCGGCGGCCTCGAAACGTGCGGCGATGGCTTGTGGTTGCCGCTCGGCCTGTTGCTCCAGTGCCAGGTGCAGCAAGCCCGGGCCAGGAAGGGCGCGGGTGGTGGCGTTGAAGGTGCGTAACAGCCGTTCCTGTTGCGCACCAGGCAACACCGAAAGTTGGCACGCCAGGGTTTGTGGATGCCGTTCGAGGGCCTCCAGCAGGTTCTGCAGCGCTGTGTTCAGCCAGTCGAGCACCGGTTCGGCACCAACCTGGGCGTCGATTTGCAGGCTCAGCGAAAAACCTTCGCCCAGATCGTCCACCGACAAGTTGAATGGGTAGTTGGTGCGTTCCTCGCCCCCCAGTACGCGCATGCCGGCCAGCATTGGGGCGTGCTCGGTGGCAGCGCTGTGCCGGTAGTTGAGCAACGCCGAGAACAGCGGCGTGCCACTGGGCAAGGCACTGCAACGCTGGGCCAGGCCGAGGGGCGCGTGCTCGTGGGCAATCAACCGACTGAGCAGCGCGTGGGTGTCGCGCAGCGCCTGTTCCACCGGCACCGCCAGGCGCACCCGCAATGGCAGGGTATTGATGAACAGCCCCATGGCGGTCGCGGCTTCGCCGGCGCCGAGCAAACGACCGAACATCACCGTGCCGAACACCACGTCGTCGCGGCCGCTGGTCTTGCCCAGGACCAGGGCCCAGGCGAGGTGCAACAGACTGGCGCTACTGACGCCGAGGTTGCGTGCGAGCAGACGGATCCGGCGACTCAGATCGATCGCCAGCGGTGCCTCCAGGGTCTGGACCTGGCTGCCATCGCCGCGTACGTCGAGCAGCCCGCACGGTGCGGTGGGTTCATCGATATCGCCCAGCAGTTCGGTGAAGAACGCGGCATGTTGCGCTTCGCTCAGCCCCTGGCGAGCGCGCAGTACGAAATCGCGGAACGGCTGTGGTGGCTGCAGTTCGGCCAGCCGACCTTGCTGGATCGCCGCGACCTCCCGAACCAGCCGTTCCAGCGAGGTGTGGTCCATCACCGCGTGGTGATGCAACAGTTGCAACAGCCAGCGGCCGGCGCGTGGGTCCTCGGCGGCCACCGCGCGCATCAAGGGCGCCTGGCGCAGGTCCAGACGCTGCTGCCGTGGATCAGTGTGGGCGCGCAATGCAGCCTCGACATCGGCCTGGGCGGGGTTGATCAGCTCCAGCGTCAGCGGCGCCTGGCGCCAGACCACCTGCACCGGTTCATCGAGGCCCTCCCAGGCCAAGGCGGTGCGCAGGATGTCATGGCGGGCGATGGCTTGATTGAGCGCGTCCATGAAGCGCTGCAAACAGGGCTCGTCGTCGAAGGCCAGCAGCACGTTGAGCAGATAGGTGTCGCCGCGCTGTTGAAGCAGGTGATGAAACAGAATGCCCGCTTGCAAGGGCACCAGTGGGTAGATGTCCTGGATATTGGCGGCGCCGCCTGGTACGCCGGCGACGATGCTGGCGAGCTGGGCCTCGTCCAGCTGGCAGAGGTCGAACATCGCCGGGGTAATGTGCGTGGTTCCCTTGGGCAATCCGCTCTCGAGGGGCGGTAGTGCGACAGGTTGGCGCAAGGCTTCGATCAGTGCCGGTTTGTGGCTGCGCAGCAGCGCGATCAGTTCCTGGTCGGCCAGGACCTGGTCGTCGGCCACCACCGATAATTGATCGCCACGCAATGACAGGGTCACGCCACGTTGTTTGAGCAGAGCCAGCAGTTGATCCGCAGTCACAGGAGCATCTCCTTCAAAGGGGTAGTGGCCGCGGCCAGACCTGCCAGGGTCGGGGCGGTGAACAGTTGGCTGATATCCACCCGCAAGCGGTGTTGGCGCATGCGTTCGACCAGACTCATGGCGATCAACGAGTGACCGCCCAGGGCGAAGAAATTGTCGTGGCGACCGACCCGCTCGACATTCAGCAGCTCGCACCAGAGCGCCGCCAGGGTGATCTCCACCTCGCCTTGGGGGGCTTCATAGTGCGTTTGCACGTAGGCCTGGGCGTCAGGTTCAGGCAGGGCGTTGCGGTCGAGCTTGCCGTTGGCGGTCAGCGGCAGGCTGTCCAGGCGCACATACGCGCTAGGCAGCATGTAATCGGGCAAGCGTTCACCGAGGGTGGTGCGTGCCTGGCTTGGGGTTGGCAGGGCCGAGCCCTGAAGGTAGGCGACCAGGCGCGTCACGCCATGGCGGTCGGCGCGCCCTACCACCACGGCCTGGCGCACGCCGGGCAGCGCCAGTAGGTGGCTTTCGATTTCTCCCAGCTCGATGCGGTGCCCATGGATCTTCACTTGAAAGTCCGTGCGCCCCAAGTAGCTGAGGCTGCCGTCCAGCTCCCAGCGTCCGAGGTCGCCGGTGCGATAGAGCCGCGCGCCCGGCTGGCGGGTAAACGGGTCGACAATGAAGCGCTCGCGGGTCAGGTCCTCGCGTTGCCAGTAACCACGGGCCACGCCATAGCCACCAATATGAATTTCCCCTGCCACCCCCAACGGCGCGCGTCGGCCATGGCCATCGAGCACCTGCACCTGGGTATTGGGCAGCGGCTGGCCGAGGCTTGGCTGCGAATGGTGATCGAGCCAGGCGCTGGTGGTGTCGACCGTGCATTCGGTGGGGCCGTAGACGTTCAACACCCGTACCTCGTGCTCGCCGGCCAACTGCGTCCACAACTCGCTGGGCACTGCTTCGCCGCCGAGCAGGATGCGCCGCGGCAACGGTACGGCCGCTGCCAGCGTTTGTCGGTGCTTGAGCAAGGCCTGCATCTGGCTTGGAGTGCAATCGAATACAGTGACCTGCTGGGCGCTCAGGTAGCCGAGCAAGGCGCCGGCATCCAGACGCACACGTTTGGGGACCAGTACCAGGCAGTGGCCACTCAGCCATTGGCAGAGCTGCTGCACCGAGGCATCGAAGGCGACCGAGGCGTTGAGTGAGCAGCGCGTGCCGGGTGGCAGATCGTCCAGGCGTTGGCGCAACCCGGCCCAGAGGTTGAGCACCGAGCGGTGTTCGACCATGACGCCTTTGGGCTGTCCGGTGGAACCGGAGGTGTAGATCAGGTAGGCCAGGTCGCTGGGTTGCTGACCCAGCGCGGCGCCATCGGGGTTATCTGCGCAGGCCTGTTGCCAGGCCGCGAGCCCTTGCGATTGTGCATCGAGGCTGAGCAACGGTCCGCCGTCGAAAGACGGTAGCCGGTCGCGCAGGTGTTCCTGGGTAAGCAGGGCGGCCGGGGCGCTGTCGCTGAGCATGTAAGCCAGGCGTGTCACCGGGTAGTCCGGATCCAGCGGTACATAGGCGCAACCGGCTTTCCACACGGCCAGCAGGGCGATCGTCAGATGGGCCTCGCGTTCCAGGCAGACCGCGATGCGCTGGCCGCGCTGTATACCCATCGCGAGCAGATGATGGGCCAGGCGATTGGCCTGTTGGTTGAGCTGACGAAAGCTCAGGGCCTGGTGTTCGTCGATGACCGCCAGGGCGTCCGGGCTGCGCGCGGCCTGTTCGGCAAAGCGTTGTTGCAAGGTCGCGTCGGGGGCCTGCGCGGCGAGCGGTGGGTTGAGGCGGTCCAATTGCGCCTTTTCTTCGTCAGGCAGCACGCACAATTGCAGCACGGAGGTATCGCCGGCTTGCTCCAGCGCTTCCACCAACGCAACCAAGGCTTGTTGCATGAACCCGACGAGCCGGGCCGGGGCGTGTCCGGGGTGGGTCTGGGCGGTCAGTTGGAAACCTTCGCCCAGGTCGTCCACCGCCAGGTTGAACGGATAGTGGGTGCGCTCTTCGCTGTGCAACAAGCTCATTCCCGGCATGGCCTGGCGCAGGTTCGCCTGCTCGGCATGGCTGTAGCGGTAATTGAACAACGCGCTGAACAGCGCGGTGCCCGCCGGCATGGCGCTGCAACGCTGGGCCAAGGCCAGCGGGGTCTGCTCGTGGCTCAGCAAACCGTTCAACGCATGCTGCACCCGGGCCAGCACTACCTGCACACCGTCATCCAGGCGCACGCGCAACGGCAAGGTGTTGATGAACAGCCCCACGGTCCGGTCCGCGTGGGCTCCGGCCTGCAGGCGCCCGAACAGGACCGTGCCGAAGACCACGTCATCGCGCCCGCTGAGGTGACTCAAGACCAACGCCCAGGCCAAGTGACAGACACTGGCCGCGCTCACCCCGTGGGCGCTGGCCTGTTGGCGCAAGCGCCGCGCCAGTTCGATTGGCAGCGCTTGCCGGTGCTCCAGGGCCTGCCAGCGCGGATCGGTTTCCAGGTCGATGGCAAAGGGCAGGGTGGGTTCCTCCAGGTCGCCCAACTGTTCGCTGAAAAATGTCCGCGCAGCCGCCACGACGTGCGCCTGTCGCGCCTGGGCCACCAAGCCGCGGGTGCTGGTGGGTGGCGGCAAGTCCGCCTGGCGGGCGCCTTCGATCAAGGCGATCTCCTCGATCATCAGCTCCAGCGAAGTGTGATCCACCACTACGTGATGATGCAGCAGCAACAGCAACCAGCGCTCATGGACGGCATCGAACGCCACCCGCGCCTCGATCAGCGGTGCCTGGCACAAGTCGAGCCGGTAATGGCGGGGATCGGCGCTGGCCTGCAATTGCCCGGCGATGTCGTCACCGCTGAACAACAGACGACGAGGCACGAAGGCCACTTGGCGCAAGACCACTTGCAGGGGTTCGTCCAAGTCTTCCCAGAGCACCAGGGTACGCAAGGCGTCATGCCGGGCGATGACCTGCTCCAGTGCGGCGCAGAAGCCTTGCAGGTATGCCTCGTCGGTAAACGCCAACAGGCTGCGCAACACGTAGTGATCCCCGGCGCTTTGCGCGCGATGGTGATAGAGCATGCCTTCCTGCAAGGGGCCCAGCGGATAGATATCCTGGATGTTGGCGGCACCGCCGGGGACCCGGGCCGCGATCAGGTCGATCTGGGCCTGGGGCAACTTGACCAGGTCGAGCATCTGCGGGGTGATCCGTGAGCAAGGGGTAGGGATGCGCGTGACACTGGCTTCAGGCGCGGCGCCAGTGCCGAGTGTCTCCAGGCGCTGGGCCAGGGTGGCGAGGGTCGGACGTTCGAAAATGCTGCGGATGTCCAGGTCCCAGCCATTGCGCCGCAGTTGTTCGAGCAGCTGTACCGCTAACAGCGAGTGCCCGCCGAGGCTGAAGAAGTCATCCTCGCGACCGATGTCCGGTTCACCGAGTACCTGCGTCCAGATCGCTGCCAGGCGTCGTTCGGTGTCTCCGCGTGGCGCCTGTTTGGCGTGGCCAGCGGACGCTGCCGCAGGCGCTGGCAAAGCTTGGCGATCGAGTTTGCCGTTGGGCGTCAGGGGCAGGCTGGCCAGGACGATGCATGCGCTGGGCAGCATGTAGTCCGGCAAACGGCTTTCCAGATGAGCGCGGACTTCGGCCAGATCCGGGGCAGGGCTGGCGGGGTCATGGGGCACCAGGTAGGCGACCAGACGCGAGTCGCCGGAAGGGCCGGGTTGGGCCAATACCACCGCTTCGCGCAGGCCCGGCATGCCGAGCAATTGGGCTTCGATCTCACCCAGTTCGATGCGAAAGCCGCGTACCTTGACCTGGAAATCGTTACGCCCCAGGTATTCCAGGTGACCATCGGCACGCCAGCGCCCCAGATCACCCGTGCGGTACATGCGCGCATCGGGCGCGGTGACAAAAGGGTCGGGTAGAAACCGCTCGGCGCTCAGCTCCGGCCGGTTCAGGTAGCCGCGCGCCACGCCCGTGCCGCCTATGTAGATTTCCCCGGCCACCCCCAGCGGCACCGGCTGGCGATGCCGATCGAGCAGGTATACGCGGGTGTTGTCCAGCGGTCGGCCGATGCCGGCTACGTAGCCTTCTTCGCGACGCATCGACAGCCAGGTCGAGTAGGTGGTGGTTTCCGTCGGTCCGTAGAGGTTGCAAACCCGACGCGTGGCGCTCTGGGCGAACAACTGTTCCACCAGGCGCGCCTTGAGTGGTTCGCCGGCCAGGTTGACGACTCGGGTCGCGTCGGGAATGGCGCCGATCCTGAGCAGTTCCTCGACCGCCGACGGTACGCTGTTGATCAGCGACACGGCGCTGGGCTGCGAAACCAGGGCCAGGGCATTGTCGACCAGTTGCAGGGCCGCGCCGGCGGCCAGGGGGACAAAGCATTCGAACACCGCCAGGTCGAAATTGATCGAGGTAGCGAACAGGCTGCGTTGCAGTTCATCCGCCTCGAAGCTGCGCAGGGCCCAGTGCAGCAGGTTGCAGGCGTTTCGGTGTTCGATCATCACGCCCTTGGGCAGTCCGGTCGAGCCGGATGTGTAGATCACATAGGCCAGGTGCGCCGCGTGCAGGCCGTTGACGTCGGGATTTTCCATGGGCAAGGCGGACAACTGCGCTTGCAACGCCGGGTCGTCCAGCTCCCAGCGCTCGGTCGTCGGCGTGGTCGGTAGCCGACCTCGAAGTGACTGGCTGCTCAGGACCAGGCGCGGCGCGCTGTCTTCGAGCATGTGCAGCAGGCGTGCCGGCGGGTAAGTAGGGTCCAGGGGCACGTAGGCGCCGCCGGCCTTCAAGATGGCCAGCAAGGCGACCAGCAGGTGCGGGCCGCGCTCCAGACAGATCGCCACCCGATCATCGGGGCGCAGTCCGGAGGCCAGCAATGCATGGGCCAGTTGGTTGGCCTGGCGGTTGAGCTGGCCATAGGTGAGCGTCGTGGTACCGGCGGTTGCGGTTGCAACATACGCGGCCACGGCGTTGGGGCACAACGCGGCCTGCTGTTCGAAAGGTTGTTGCAGCAGGGTGTCGCGTGGGTGCGGCTGATGGGTCGCGTTGAACCCTTCCAGCACCTGTTCGCGTTGCCTCGCGGGCAAGCTGTCGAGTGTGCAGGCAAGGGTCATCGGCGCCGTTTCCAAGGTCTGCGCAACCACCGACAGGGCTTGGACCATATGCGCCAGGACCGCTTCGGCGCAGACCGAACGCTGGATTTGCGCGGTCAGGGCAAACCCATCGCCCAAGTCATCGACAGACAGGCAGAACGGGTAGTTGCTGCGTTCCTCGCTGCCCAGCACCTGGATGCCCGGCAGGTCGAACTCCGGGCGTGCCGAGTGCTGGGCCTGGCTGTGGCGAAAGTTCAGCAGGGCCGTGAACAGCGGCGCCTGGGCTGGCAAGGCGCTGCAACGTTGTGCCAGGGCCAGGGGCGCGTGTTCATGGGCGAGCAATTCGATCAGCCGCGTATGGATCTGACGCAACGCAGTGTGCAGCGGCGTGTCGAGGTCGATGCGCAGTGGCAGGGTGTTGATGAACATGCCCAGGGCCCGGTCGACCTGCTGGCCCCCGGTGAACCGCCCGAACAGCACCGTGCCAAAGACTACGTCGTCGCGGCCACTGGTCTTGCCGACCAGCATCGCCCAGGCCAGGTGGAACAGGCTGGCGACGCCCACCCCTTGGGTCTTGGCCAGGCGCCGCAAGCGCAGGGACAAGGCCGGTTCGAGCTGGCACTGCGCCTCGCAATTGTCACGGCCCGTGCCTTGGATATCGTGCAGACCATAGGGCAGGGTCGGTTCGTCAACGTCGCCAAGCAGTCGCTGGAAATATGCCTCGGCACTCGCTTGACGCCGAGGCTCGCGGGCCTGGGCCACGAACGGGCGGAATGGAACGCTAGGCGGCAGCCGATGATCGGGATCGAGCATCAAGGCGCGGACTTCGGCAAACAGCAGGCCCAGGGTGGCATGGTCGATGGCCAGGTGGTGGTGGACCAATTGCAACTGCCACTGTTGCCGGGGTGCGTCGAAGCGGGTGAACGCCTGCGCCAACGGCGCGCGACGAATGTCCAGCGCCCGCTCGGCAAAGGTTTCCCCATCGGCGAGGTGGACCACGGGCAGACGGGCAGTGCGCCAGACCACTTGCACCGGCTCGTCCAGGCCCTCCCAGAGCACCGCGCTGCGCAGGATGTCATGGCGGGCAATCACTTGGTCGAACGCTGCGATGAACCCTTGCAGGCGCTCGCGGCTGTCGAAGGCGAGGGTGGCTCGCAGCAGGTAGGCATCGTCCGTGGGCTGCAGCAAGTGTTGGAACAGCAGGCCTTCCTGCAACGGCGCCAGGGGATAGATGTCCTGCACGTTGGCGATGCCGCCGTCGACGCTGGCGACGATGCGATCGATCTGCGCTTGGGGCAGGTTCACCAGCGGCACATTTTCTGGAGTGATGCGGACACAGTGCGGCGGGATGGACGCTGTTACCGGTTCGCCGGCCTCGACTGGCTCGCCAGGATGTTCCAGCGCCAGGGCCAGGTTGAGCAAGTTGCTGGCGTTGAACAACGTCCCGGCATCCAGGCTCCAGCCTTGTACGCGTAATTGTTCGACCAGTTGCACCGCCATCAACGAGTGCCCACCGAGGGCAAAGAAGTTGTCCTGGCGCCCCACGCGCGGCACGCCAAGGACCTGGGCCCAAAGTTCGGCCAGGCGGGTTTCCACTGGCCCTTGCGGCGCCTCGTAGCGTTGCTGGGCGAAATGATTTTCGTCGGGGGCGGGCAGGGCACGACGGTCCAGCTTGCCGTTGGCGGTCAGGGCAAAACTGTCCACCTGGACGAAGGCCGCGGGCAGCATGTAGTCCGGCAGCACGGCGGCCAGGCGCGTGCGCAACTCGCTCGGTTCCTGGGCTGTGGTGGCGGTGAAATAAGCCAGCAAACGCTGCTGGGCATCGGCCAGGACCACGGCTTCGCTCACCTCGGGTAGGGCCTTGAGCTGCGCTTCGATCTCACCCAGTTCAATGCGAAAGCCACGGATCTTGACCTGGAAGTCGTTACGTCCCAGGAACATCAGCACACCGTCGGCGCGCCAGCGAGCCAAGTCGCCGGTGCGATACAGGCGCGAGCCCGGCTGGAACGGGTTGGGTACGAAGCGTTGTTCGCTCAGTTGCGGCTGGTTCAAGTAACCCAGGGCCAATCCGTCGCCGCCGATGTACAGCTCGCCAGCGACGCCAATGGGCAGCGGACGGCGCTGTTCGTCGAGCACGTAGACCTGGGTGTTGCCGATGGGTTTGCCGATAGGGATATCACCGCTTAGGGCGTCTTCGAGGGTGATGCGGTGGGTGGTGGCGAAGGTGGTGCTTTCGGTCGGCCCGTAGCCGTTGAGCAGGTGTTGGGGCGGCGAATGGCGCAGCACCTGGGCAATGCGCCGAGGGTCGAGCACATCGCCGCCGACCATCAGGTAGCGCAGGCTGCGAAAGGCCGGGGCCAAGGGTTCGGCGAGCTGATGAAAGAGTCCGGCGGTGAGCCACAGCACGCTGACTTCATGGTGCAGCAGGTGTTCATTGAAACGCGCAGCGTCGAGCAAGGTGTCGCGCGGGCAGACCACCAGGCAGCCGCCGTTGAGCAATGCGCCCCAGATTTCCAGGGTGCTGGCATCGAATGCCGGGTTAGCGGCCAGGGCAATCCGGTCTTGAGCGTTGAACTCGGCGAAACCGTTGTTGCGCACCAGTCGGGTAACCGCACGGTGGGGTACTTGCACGCCCTTGGGCGCGCCAGTGGAGCCGGAGGTGTACATGACGTAGGCGACGTCGCCTGCGCTATTCGTCAGTAGACGACTTGGGCCAGCGGTCGAATCTTCGTTCAAGGCCTCGACATCGATGACCTGGACGCCATCCTTCGGCGCTGGGCTGTCACCTGCGCTGAGCAGCCAAGCCGTGCCGCAATCCATCAACACTCGGGCTTGATGGGCGGCCGGGGCGTCTCGATCGATGGGCACATAGGCCGCACCGCGTTTCAAGATCGCCAGGATCGACACGATCAGCGACGCGCCCCGAGCCATGCACACCGCGACCTTGCTGCCGGTTTCGACGCCACTTGTCGCCAGGTGGCGAGCCAACCGTTCGGCGCGCTGATCGAGCTGGCGATAGCTCAGCGAGTGGTCGCCATCCAACACCGCCGTCGCCTCGGGTCGACGCTGTACCTGCGCCTCGAACAACACATGCAGTGGCTCATCGGCGGGGTAGTCACGGGCGGTCGCGTTGAATTTTTCAATGACCTGATGCCGTTCGGCGTCATCGAGCAACGGCCAATCGGCCAGTGCCCGGGTGGGGTCGGCGAGCACCTGCTCGGTCAAGTGTTCGAGCCGCCGCAGGTGCGCGGCGATCTGCTCGGCGTCGAACAGCCGCGGGTCGTAGTTGAACTCCAGGAGCGGTTCGGTTTGGGCCTCGTAGTCCCGCAGGTAGATGGCCAGCGGATAACGCTCGTAGCCGCTGTGCCAGGTGCGCAGCGAGCAACGCGCCGCCCCCAGGTTGACGTCGCCGGGGTACTGTTCGACCGACAGCATCAGTTCAAACAGGTGGCCGGGATGGCCGGCCCGCGCGCGTAGTTCGCGATGCAAGGCTTGCAATGGATAGCGTTGGTGCCGATAGCTGCGCAGGGTCTGGCCGGCGACCTGTTGCACGGTCTGGATAAAGTTGGCTAGAGGATCGACCGCGACCGCCAATGGCAACACCGAAGAAAACATGCCCACGGTACGTTTTTGCAAGGCATTGGCGCGGTTATGCACCGGCAGACCGATGACCAGGCTCTCCCGTTGATCGGTCATCCGGCTGAAGTAAGCGGCCAGTAAGGCGCTCAGACAATGGCTCAGCGTAGCGCCCTGAGCTTTTGCCAACTGGCTCAGAGCATCCAGGCGCCGTGCCCCCAGTGACCAGTTCGCCTGGGCGCTGACAACATGAGCGGTTGCATTGGGCTGTGGCTGGTGCTGTACGCTCGGCGACCGGGCGGCCTGGAACAACGGTTCCGGCAGCGCCGCGAACTGCTCCAGCCAGTATTCACGGGCCTTGTCGTAGCGCGACGAGCGCAGGTAATCCTGGTCCCTGGCCGCAAAGGTTCGGTAGCCTTCGGCCAGTTCGGGGTCCAGCACCGGCTGTTCACCACGCAGCAACTGATTGTAGGCCGCACTAACGGCCTGGCCGACCAGGCCCACCGACGTGCCATCACAGATCAGGTGGTGATACCGGCTGTTCCACAGGGCCTCGGTGTCGGACAACTGGAACCATTCCATGCCCCACAACGGTTGCTCATAAAGTGCGAACGGCGTGCGATTCAGTCGCGTGATAGTGGCCAGGGCCTTGGCGCGTGCCTCGGGCTCGCCGCGCCAGTCATGGTAGGCGAAAGGCGCCTCCAGGTCGGTGGCTACCCGCTGCTGCGCGTGCCCGTCGCTTTCGCTGAAGATCAGCCGCAACGCATCGTGTTGAGCGATTACCACCCGCACCGCAGCGGCAAATACCGTAAGGTCCACCGCACCGTGGATCTGCACCGTGACGCCGATGTTGTAGGAGGGAATATCGGGCGATAACAACTGGTCGAGCCAGACGGATTGCTGCGTGGAGCTTAACGAAAAGCATCGCGGTTCGATCATGACACGTCCATGTAATGTGAGGGCTGGTGCAAGCTGGTTCCATGAGACTGGAGCCGGCAGTCGCTCGCGGCACATTTCCTTGCCAGAGGAACGTCAGGAAGGACTGTTCGTTGATGCGACGTCCTATGACTGCTCCGGTTTTTGCCGCGCGCTTAGGCTAGGACGCTATGACTGAGCGGTCAACCGTTGAAAAACGGTTGACGAAGAGAGATGTGATGTCCGATGCGGCCAGCACTAAAGGCTCAAAGCCCAGGGGCTCAAAGGCCCGGAAGACGCGCGCATTCCCTGGAAGATCGCTGTTTTAGCGACCGAAACGTAGGATAATTATTTGGTACATCTCCTACATTTTGTGTGCTGCTTCACCAAAAATCGTTGTTACCCTGCCGCGCCTCAGGCCACACACCCGGGAATCGCAGCCGATCGGGATCACAAACGCCCGCCGGTACAGGATTACCTCGATGGCTTCGTGCCGCTGGTGTTCGATGCGGCGTTGACCGCTGCCAACCACCTCTTTTGCCGCCAGGCCGGCGCGCTAGTGGGAAACAGCACTTCGTTTGGCCGATAGCGCGCGAGGCCGCAGGCGGCGGCGATGCGCTGGCGTTGCTGGCCGTGGACAAGGGCTTGCTGAAAACTGTGTTCGCTATGGGCCAAACCCAGCATATAACGCGTACCCACCTGGAATTGTCCGCCGTTGGCTTGCCACCATTTTTCGATTGCCTGCGGGTCGGGCCAGGGCAGGTTCTCATCGGGGTCCATCGCGACATTGGGATCTTCAGGGTTGTCGTTCGGGCCCGCATCGAAATCCGGCAGGGCCTGCAGTTCCAGATCAAGCAACGCCAGGTCAGCGCCAGTGATCAGGCTGAAGGCTTCGCCGGCGACCCGGGCAAAGGGCAGGTCGCTCATCTGTTGGATCAACCAGGGCACGCAGACCGGATCGCCCAGCAGCCCAAGGGCCTCGATGCCTATGCGCCGATCCCGGGGATCCTGTACCCACTGGCGTATCCAGGCGATGCTGGGCTCGCGTTCCTGCCAGGCCAGCAGCACACAGAGCGCGCGGTATTGAAATTCGCCCGGTTGCTCGGCGAATGAGCGCAGAGGCTCCAAGGCCTGCTGATCGCCCATTTGGGTGGTGGCCCAGTTGGCCCAGAAGCGCGTGGCGGCGTCTTCATGCTGGCGGTGGGCACGAATCGCCGGCAGCAGGTCACGCCGGCGCAGTTCGCCAGCCGTGCGCGCGGCACGCGCCAGCACGCTGGGGTCGGCATCGGAAAGTCCGGCCAGCAGGGCGGGGCCGGGGTCGTGGCGATGCATGCCGCAGGCGGCGAGGCCGAGGCGGCGGAACAGGGGCTCGGGGGAGGCGAGCATGCGTTCTATCCAGGGCGCGACCCGTTCCCAGTCGAGCCACCCCAAAGCCATCAGGTAGCCGCGTTCGGTTTCCAAGGCACTGCGCAAATGCTCGCTGAGCCGCGACAACACTTTTGCATTGGCCGCCTCGAAGGCCAGTACCACGCAGGCGAACATCTCTCCGATGGCGTGTGGGCCGAGCTGGGCCAGCAGCGTCTCCAGGCCGCCAGGGGCTGCGATTCGCAAGCCGTCGAGGTGGGCGTCGAGGCGGTTATCGAGTTTGTCGAGGTGCTCGATGTCATAGTGCGGGGCGCGCAGGGCATAGTCGCGCAGGACGGCGAGGAAGCTGGCTTCTTCGGCGTGTTGGTCCAGAACAATGGAAGTTACCAGCATGTTGAATATTCCGCCTCCAGCGGTTCTTCTACAGGAACCTTCGAATGACTTGGCCTGCCCTTGGCACGCGTCACTTCATTATCGTTTGCCATTGATCATCGCGGATCAACCCAATCGTTCTCTCCGCGAAGGACCACACCCCTTCGGTGCTGCTTCGAAGCACTGTGAATTGGAGGTCTGCTTCTTCTATGTCCAAGGCGATCAGAGTCTGTCCGGCGACTTTGTCCACACCGGCCAAATGGGCTGCATATATTTGATCGTTATAGGCCGCCACCCCCCAGTAGCTTCTTCTCGTGTCAATCGGCTGAACAATGGACCATTGATCTGCAACGCCGATCAGTACGGTTCCATTCTTGCCAGCAATGGCATAGTGACCGTTGTCCAGCCGACAGATACTGGTAAGACTTGCGTTGCTTGGTAGATCAAGAACGGCCCAGCTTGTACCATCGAAATGCGCAGCGTAACCATCGGAGGTTACAGCGACCATATCGCTGCGACTGCTTCCGGCGATATCCTCAATGGTCACATCCTGATTGCCAACGCTTAACTTCGGCAGCGTTTCGAACCTATCGCCGAGCAAGCGATAGACCTGGCCGACAGATCCTGCGCAGATCACATCATCACCTAGGATACGAATTCTACGCAGTGGTCCGATGTTACCGACGGCAGCGTTCGCGAAGGGCTTTCGCGAGGCTTTGAGCGCCTCTCTTGTTGTTGGCGATTTCCAGTCGAAACGCACGACTGAACCGTTCTCACCCAAGACGTAAGCGGAGCCGTCAGTCGCGGCATCAACCGAGAGAATAGCCTCTGCAGACAATCCGAACTCAAGCCAGACATCCTGCTTTCTAACGCCAATCCTGTTCTTTGGATTGTCATAGTCGTCGCCAATGGTACAGGCAGCGATGATGATACCCGCGACCGGACTAACACCCTCCTGAATAAAGGCCCCTTCAATAAACTCCGCATCTGATATTCCGTTCATCTTCATTAGATCCCGTGCTTGTTAATCGTCCAATACTATGGCGGCTGGTGGCTGTTTCGCCCTGGGCAGCGGATCGTTGGGTTTCACCGTCAATTCCATCTTCTGGTGACCATTGTCCAACTGCTTTTGCAGGCACTCCTTGTCACATCCTTTGGCTCCGGGTGGAGCATTGACTTTGCCAACCGCCGACTTCGCGCCTATCTCGCAACCGACGGCCAGGGTATAGGCCTTGCCTCGGTTGGCAGGATTAGCGAGCCAAGCATTTCTTTCGACGGTGTAATTGCACCCTACCTGCCCATGCTCGGTACGTTTTGAATGGCTATGGCCCTCCACACAGAGGCAGGGGGCCTTGTCCGATTTATAGTTCGTCGTTGCGTCGGCGGAGCCTCGGTTGGCATGTGCGACGAACTCATTGGATGGAAGCAGGTGGTGGCCTGTCATCGGTTTGCCATCTGCGCCGTCGCAACAACGGTTCGGGGTCTTCGGCATAAGCAGGCATTTTCGGCTGCTACAACACTTGTCGCTTTTGTCATTGGCACCAGAGCATTGGGTCTTAATATCGTTTGCCATTGGTTGGCAAGGATGACCAGCGGTATCCATCGCAATTGCATCTTGATAAGGCCAAGGGCCGGTGTTGCTTGTCGATCCGTGGTTATGGGTGGTCAGGTCCATATTTCTCACGACGTTTTCAGCTTCAAACTTCACATTCATCGACCAGGCTGTGAAATAGACTTTCCCTTTGATCTTGCCGGTGATGATCCCCTTTTTTGGAGCGTTTCCAGCCTCATCGCCATAACTTGTCTTGAAATAGCTCTTGTCCTTGAGCATGGCCTCCTTGCCACTGATCTTCACCGTTCGCGTGCCCCTGGTGGTGTCCTTGGCCATGCCGGTGTTGGGGTAGGGGATGGGCACACCGAGCGGGGTGGGTGGGGCCTGGGGCGGGGTAAAGCAGACGTCCGGAAAGCAGGCAATCGACTTGCCGTCGGCCGCCTTGCAGGAAACCTCCATATTGTTGGCGTAGACCTCATTCGCCATTACGCAGCCCTCACAATCTGGTAACTGAGCAATGCGACGGCGCGTTCGCCAGCGTCGTTGCCGAGGTGGCAGAAGATATTCGGTCCTTCGCCATAGCCCTTGCGACTGGCAGCCAGGGCCACGGCGAGCATGGCTGGGCCGATGGCGGCGCCGACTTCGCCAATGCAGTCGGCCGGGTGCCAGAGATGGAAGAACTCCTTGCGCACGCGCAGGGTTCGGCTGAGGGCCAGGGAGGCTTCCTTGAAGTAGTACTGCTCGCCGGAGATGTCGGTGAGCCGATAATCCATGTGCTCCAACCCACAGCCGGCTTCGCTCAGGGCCGCCCGTACAGCTTGAGTCAGGCCTTCGGCGCGCAGGGGGATGTCTTCGGCCTCCACCGTGGCCTTCTCCATGCCGAACCCCAGGCCGACGCAGGCCAGTTGCGGCTCTTCACGGGCGACGGGGGCCGCCAGCACCACGGCGGCGGCGCCTTCGCCGGGGATAAAGCCGTTGGAGTTCTGGCTGGTGAGCAGGCGCTCGCGTTCTTCGAAGGCGGCCAACGTCGATGCGTTCAGGAAAGAGTCGACGCCGGCAATCAGTACGTGGCGATGGCCGCTCTGGTAGATCAGCGTGCGCGCATTCAGCAGGGCCACGGCGGCGCTGACCCGACCACGAGCGATGATGTAAGAGTCCGGATGAAAACGCAGGCCCAGTTCGGTTTCGATAGCCTGCAGCAACCCCTTGTCGAGACCGGCGAGGCGGCCGGGGCGCTCGACCTCCGCCAACCCCAGCAGCAACGGGGTCTTTTCCGGGTCGACCCCAAGGGTGCTCTGTAACGCCTCGGCGATGGCGCGAGAGGCCATCTTGATCAGCTTGGTGCGGCCGCGCCAGGGCTGCTCCAGAGGTACGCTGGCGGCCATCAGCCATTCGCCACCCTGGTCGATGAAACGGGTTTCCTGGAAATTGTCGATGGCACAACGGATCGCCGCGCAGCTCGCGGGTGCACTGAGGCCAACGGCGCTGACCATGCCGGAGCCGATGATGCAAAGTGCGGTCATCCGTCCATCTCCTCGGGGGCGCGCCTGGCTTTTACCAGGGAGGAGAGCGACGGGTAGTAATCCTTGCCCAGTTCACGGGCGCGCCACCAACCCGTGGACATTGTGCCAACCAGCACCTGGGCGATCTCGAACAGGTTGCGCCGCAGGGGACGGGAAACACGCCAGGTCAGTTGTACCTGGCGCGCGTCTGTGTCGATCAGCAAGGTGTCGATTACCGCCTGCACAGTCTCATGGCCACCTTTTTTCAAGAAGAACGTCACCGGCACCTCCATTTCAGGGATGCGAAAGCCCGCGCGCTCTTGGGGCGTGAGGTTGAGCAGTAGCACGTCCTCGCCGCCACGCAGGTAAGGAATCTGCTGATCGTCAGGGGCTGCCTGGAAGTAGCGACGGTCGAAATCTTGCGGAAGAAACGGAAAGCAGTCGGCCAACCAGGCCTCGTCGTAGGTACCGGCGAAACGGGCGCGTTGTGGCCAGCTACGACCGATGGGGCCGAGGGCCATGGGGCGGAAATCGCCGGAGGGGCTGTCGATCGGCTTGCCCAGTTCTTCCGTATTCGGCATTGGCTTGTAAGCGACTTCAGCACTGTCGATGCTGCCTGGAAACCAACCGCAACCGCTTGGATTGTCCGGGTAGCAATGACGCATATCCGGATTCTTGGCCATGGGATGGGAGCCTCCGTAGGCCTGGGCATAGGAGATGTCCTGCTGGGTAAAGGGTTGCGGTAAACCGGGAGATACCCCCAATAGGCCCGGTAGCCATTGTCGGGGGCCGAGGACGGAAAAGGCTTTGCTCATCTGCCCGACGCGAATGCCCGCGGCCAGTTGCGTCACGGGCCGCCCGCCTGGGGCATAGGCCTTGCCGCGTACCAGCACATCGCAGAATGGCTTGACCGGGGCGAAGTCCATTTCCTGCAGCGGGGCGCTGAGGCCCGGCTCGCCGAGGAAGGTGTCGGCCATCAGCAGCGGTTGCTGGGTGTCGGCGAGGGTTGCCGCACGGCCGTCCAGCGGTAAATCAAACGTGCCTTTGGCCACGATCACCAGGGATTCGCGACCATCGGGCTCCAGGCCCTGGGTGTAGGCCGCAAACAGTTTGCTGGCGTTGAGCAGCTCCATGAGTCGACTACCTGTCTAGTTGATCTGCACCGAACCGCCCTTGATGCGGTTCACGCCGGATGACCGGTTCGAAAGATAGGTCCCACGGATCAGCACCTTGCCCTCACGCGTGAGGGTAATGCTCGCTTTACCGCAGCGCAGGACGATTTCCCGCTCTGCCGTGAACTCCAAGCGCTCGCCGTCCAGGTGAGTAACGGCTGGCGTGGCGGTTTGCGGCAGGCGCTGGATGCGACCGATCACCAGCGGCCGGGTCAAATCGCCGGCCTCGAACATCAGTGCGACCTGGGCGCCGATGTCTTCACGGGCGAGCGGGGTGGTGGTGCGCGCGACGAGGCCCGTTTCGCCGGGGCAGCCAGGGAAGGCCACCACCGGGGCATCTGCCCCGGGCACATCCAGCAGCACCCCAATCACGACGCCATCCACGCGCGCGGGCGTGGCGGTAGAGGAAACGGGGAAATGATATTCAACGGTCATGGCGCCCACTCCGTGGCTAGTTCTGCAGGATTTTCTGGCCTTTGACGACCACGTTTTTGTTGGCCTTGATGTTGATGGCGCCGGATCCGTCGATGGTGATGTTCTTGCCGCTGATCACGATGGTGCCGTCCTTCTTCATGGTGATGCTGGCCGCGCCCGTGGTCAGGCTGATGGAGTCACCGGCGTTGAGGGAGAAGTGCTTGCCCACATCCAGGCTGTCGTTCTGCTTGATGCTCGTGCTGCGGTTCTGGGCGACATCGCGGGACTCGTTCTGGCCGATCTGGGTACTCTGGTTGCCGTTGATCTCGATCCCTTCGTTGCCCTGGACCGTTTCGTTGCGGTTGCCGCTGATGCCGATGGTCTCGTTGCCACCCACGTCCTCGGTGCGGTTGTTGGCGATGCTGATTTTTTCGTTCGCACCGACTTTTTCCGTGCGGTCGGCACCGATGGTGATGGTCTCGTTACTGCCTACGCTCTCGGTGCGATTGGCACCAATAGTGATTTTCTCGTTGCTGCCGACATCCTCGGTACGGTTCACGCCAATGGAGATGGTTTCGTTGTTGCCAACCTTTTCCTTGCGGTCCACACCGATGGTGATGGTTTCGTTGTTATCGACGGTTTCGGTGCGGTCGTGTTTGACGTGCACGGTTTCGTCGTTGTCGATGGTCTTGCTGCGGTCATGGCCGACCCAATGGGTCTCGTCGTTCTCGACCTCGATGTCCTGGTTCTTCTCGGCGTGGATAAACAGTTGCTCCGCACCTTTCTTGTCCTCCATGCGGATTTCATTGAAGTTGGCCGGTGAGCCGCCCTTGCTTGAACGGCTTTTCACCCCGCTCTGGGTGGCGTTGGCCGGCAGCGCATAGGGCACGGTCTGTTCAGCGTTGTAGACGCGGCCGGTGATGATCGGCCGATCCGGGTCGCCTTCAAGGAAACTGACGATCACTTCCTGACCGATCCGCGGGAGCTGCACTGCCCCCCAGTTCTTGCCGGCCCAGGCCTGGGACACACGAATCCAGCAGGAGCTGTTTTCGTTGGATTGGTCGTGGCGATCCCAATGAAAATGCACTTTGACCCGGCCATACTGGTCGGTCCAGATTTCCTCGCCATTGGGCCCCACCACCACGGCCGTCTGCGGTCCACGGACAATGGGCATGGGGGTCAAGGGGAGGGGGCGGAAGGCTTGGTTGGCATCCATGCAATCGAGTTCGCTAACGAATTGTTCGGCCTGGTCCATCTGCCCACTTTCATAAGCGTCCTGACGGATCTGATAGCGGGCGACCACCACCAGGTATTCGCGATTCTGGTCCGCACGATCGTAGCCCGTCAGCGTGAACACATGGCCGCAGCCCAGCCCGCGAGCGCGACCGCGCAACTGCACGCGCTCGAACTGGCTGTGAATGGCTTCGATGCGGGTACGCGCGTAGTGCTCGCCATCGTTGCTCTGTACGTACTCACCGGGATAGTCGTAGAGCGGGTGGTCGCCGTTGCTGTGGTTGCGCGGCATACTGGAGCGCACCTCAAGGCTGGCGCGTGGGCGCAGGAAGTCATAGTCGTTCAGCGCCAGCGAACCGGGTTGTACTTCCCGGGCCAGTTGCCAATCGTAGAAATGATCGCGCTCGCGCATTTGTCGATCGGGTGGATAGAAGGGTACTGATTCATAGTTCGCCGCCGTGGTATGAGCGCCATAGGCGTCGGCCAACACCAGTACATGCCGCGACTTTTCATGGCGAAAGTAGTAATAGATGCCTTCCTGCTCCATCAGCCGACTGACGAAATCGAAGCTGGTTTCACGGTACTGCACGCAATATTCCCACTCGCGGTAGCTGTCGCTGAGGCTGTCTTCGAAATCGGAAAAGCCAAGGTCGCGGAACACCTGCTTGATGATGTCCGGCACTGTCTTGTTCTGGAAAATCCGACAGTCCGAGGTGCGCGTGAGCAGCCAGAACCAGGGCCGCAAACTGACGCGGTAACCGGCGAACTGGCCGTGGCCGGTCAGTTGTCGGCAACTGCAGACAATGCCATGGAAGTAGCGTTTACCGCCGTCGTACAGCTCCAGGGTCAGGCCCATCGGCTTGCCCAGTAACTGGTCGAAGGTGATTGCCCGGTCTTCGGAGGTGAGGTCCAACTCGTAGTGGAACAACCTGCCCAGCTCTTCGCTGCCATCCATGCTCTGCAGCAGCAGGACATCGCCACCGAGCGGACTGTCGACCTGCACCCAACGGTTGTTTTGCGTGATTGCCATAAACGGCTTCCTGTGGCTCGTATTCGGGCGTCAGTCAGCCGTAAGGAAGGCGACGCCAGGATCGTCGCCACAAGAAGGGTCAGGGGAAATCGAGTCCAACAATTGCTGCATATCCACCACGCAGGTGATCTCCCTATCGGCCTGGCAATCCTCTCTGTTCAACCGGAACCTGAGAGGTTTCAAGATTTGAAGATAGGTGAGCTAAGGTCGTTCATTTAGTTTCTTTAGCTATTTAGTCAATTCCAATAGGGCATAAGGATATAGCCGACTTGAGTTGCAAAGGAGACGGCGCGCAGTGCTTAGAGGTGATAGCGCGATTGGACAAGTCGTGCAATCCGCTCCAACGCATCCTTAGGTGCCGAAGTGGTGTCTGCCTCAATAAGGCGTGCCTTGTTGGCAAGCACATCGTCCCGGATCACTTGCCGGAACCAGTTGGAAAAGTCCCCAGCATCCATGTGCTTGCGAAGCGCCGGGTCGTCAAGCTGCGTGGACAAGGACAGAAACTCATTAAGGTTCGCGGCGCTTTGGCCCAGCGCAGGAAAGTGGAATGAATGCCATGCACCGACATCCCCCGCGACGTACTTGCCGCTGTGGCGATGGTGTTTTTGAATGGGCTGGACCTGATCGAGCAGCACCACTTCTTCGCCCTCGCGAAGGTTCCAGAGGCAGGCATGTTCCAGGCTCGGTAAGCGCTCCGGAAACTCGGGACTGCGGCGCTGGAGACGCTTGGCGAACTGCTCGACCAATTCCCGGGCGGTGCTGCCGAGTGTCACCAGCACGTCCACCTCCTCGAGAAGGGCCGGGCATACCTGGTCGAAGTCGAGGGCAACGACGATTGCGCCAATGTCCCCGAGGAAACCGGGGTGCCAATCAGCGCAGTGGGGGAGCATGTAATGAGCCTCGTCCACGATCAGCCAGTAGGGGCGACCTGAAACGTTGCGTAGGTGCTGGATAAAAGGCAGCAGTTCGCCAAACAGTCGTACCCGTGCCGCCGGATCGAGGGCAAGGGCGCTCACCACCACATTGAGCTGCGCCTGCAAAAGGTGATGCACCGATTCTTCTGTGGTCGGAGGAGCGCTCAGGGCCCCCACCGTGACCGCATCGTCCAGGGTCAAGTAGTCACCCTCTGGATCAATGATGCAAAAATCCTGGTGAGCCTGGACCATGCGTTCTGTCAGCCAGGTGATGTAGCTGGATTTGCCAGAACCTGAATTTCCAACAATCAACATCACCGATTCTGGGGCGAGCCATACCTTGCGTGCATGGGTGTCCTGGCCTAACTGGATTCCGATGCGCTCGACGGAAACCAGAGCGGCGTCTTTCTCCAGCAGCATATCCACCAGTTCGCAGACCCCTCGGCCATGATCATGACTGAGGCACAGATCCACACTGGCCTTTATCGACGCAATGGCATTACTCACTGCCGCGGAACAACCGCAGATCGATAGAAAGGCGTGGTCGTTTTCTGCATCACCCACGCCCACCACATTCAGCGCGCAAATACCCAGTTGCCGTAAGGCAGCATCAAGGCCCGACGCTTTGTTCACACAAGGTGGCAACACCATGATCGCATCCTTGTTGAACGTCATCTGCAGCTCAAGGCCGAGCTCGCGAATGCTGGCGCTCACCGCGTTCTCAAACGGGTGCCATGTGGCGATGACCGAGCGGCCGATCGACAACGGCGAGACGCCCTTTTCGCGTAGGCGCTCAACCAGATCGGTAGAAGCTGGATCGGCGATGAGCTCCTCGGTGTCTGTCTTCGGATCGTACAAGAGCGCGCCGTTTTCTACGACCACCAGGTCAAACAGCTCCAGTTGCGCAAACTGATGCTTGAGCGCTTGCAATTCCCGGCCTGTCACCAGCAATAACTTGCGGCCGCTGTTCTTCAGGGCAGTGAGCGAGGCACAGACCTCTGGTGAAACGCTACCGTGTTCGGCAATGGTCCCGTCAAAATCCACCGCTAAGGCTAAGAAGTGCATGCTCACTCCATACAGGCTCGGTTGAATCAGGAAGGAATCATTACCCCTGTGCGCGAATGAACCTTGAGCTTTGTCAGTATTTGAACAAACAGTGGTGCCGCCAAGAAATCCAGGCTCGGCGTCCAAGTGTTCAAGAGAAAGCAATCGTGATTGACCTGGATCAAACAAAACCACCCATACCGGACCAGAATCCAGCCATCTGCTGAACAGCCGGGGGGATGGCATGACTGTTAAACCGCCCACTCCAGACCTCTCTCGCTCGTCAGCCCTTGAAGGCCAGCATTACAGCCGTCCCGCATTGTGGTTGACGTGGCTGCTGGGGGCGGCGATGTGCGCGACGGTCATTGGCGTCGCGCTGCATTTCACTGACGTCGAATCCTTCACACGATTGCTGATCGAGGCGCAGCCACTGTGGCTTCTTGGTGCCCTTGGCCTGCAAGCGCTCACCTACCTGGCGCAGGGGCAGGTCTTTCGTGTGGTGCTCAAAGCCGGGGCACAACGCCTGTCACTCTGGGACGCCGGCAAACTCAGTTTGATGAAGCTGTTTGTCGATCAAGCGCTGCCGTCCTCTGGCATCAGTGGGGCCTTCGCGGTCGTCGCCTCTTTCGTGCGACTCGGGTTCGCGAAACCGGTCGCTCTGGCGTGCCTGGTGTTGGATTTATCCGGTTACTTCCTGGCCTACGTATTGACCGTGGGTGTGGCATTGCCGGTGGTGATATACCAGGGGCACGCGACAGCCGCCGTCACGACCATGTGCCTGGTGTTTGTTGCAGCAAGCCTGGCGCTGGCGATCATCACGCCAAAGTTGGCCGGCAATCCAGAGCTGGCGGCGCACGTACCAGGGCAACGTTTTTCGATTGTCGCCAAAGGTGTTTCATTGCTCGCCGGGGCTGATAGGCAGTTGGTACGCAACCACACTTTGCTCTGGCGCATCACGCTGCTGGAACTGGCGATCATCATCCTCGACAGCGCCACATTGTGGGTGCTGGTCCGCGCCCTGGGGGAGTCGGCGCCGCCATTGGGGCTGTTTGCCGGCTTCATGCTCGCCAGCGTACTGCGCAGTATTGGCATTGTGCCGGGCGGGCTCGGTGCTTTCGAAGCCGCGGCCGTCGTAACGTTGCATTGGGTAGGCGTGAGCGTCGCCGTGGCGCTGTCCGCCACGCTCCTTTTTCGAGGCCTGACATTTTGGTTGCCGATGTTGCCAGGCCTTTGGCTGGCGAATCGTCAATGGCATTTGCCCCCAAAAAAACCGACGCTTTACGCCGAGACTGATTATTGGAGCGTTCCGCTCAGCCAGTTGTTCAGCACCCTTCATAGCTGCGAAACAGGGTTAAGCAGTGCCCAAGCCAAAGCCCGAATGCGCGCCCCGCGCGCTCAGGGCAAGGCTCGGCCCCGCGGGCTGGTCAAACTGGTGCTTGAGCAGATGCGCACTCCGCTGGTGCTGATCTTGATTGCCGGCGCGCTGGTGGCGTTGGTGGTGGGGGACTGGCTGGACGCGGCGATCGTTTGGTGCATTGTGCTGATCAGCGCGGTACTCAGTGCCTGGTATGAAAATCGTGCCAGCGGCGCGGTGGAACAGTTACGCAGCAAGATAGCCTTGCGGGCCATGGTACGCCGGGAGGACCGGGTCGTTGAGGTTGGCGCCGATGAAGTGGTGCCCGGTGACGTCATGCTACTCAGTGCGGGCAGCCTGATCGCCGCTGACGGCCGGATACTTCGGGCATTGGATTGCTTTATCAGCGAAAGCCTGTTGACCGGCGAAACCTTCCCGGTGGAGAAGCTACCCGGCGATTGTGCCGCCGATACCGCCCTGGGACAGCGCCATAACTGCGTGTTCATGGGCACCTCGGTGCGCAGCGGTACAGCCGAGGTGCTTGTCACTCGCTACGCCGAGGAAAGCGAGATCGGCCACATCGCCAAGACCCTCTCACTACGGCCTCCTGAAACCGAATTCGAACGCGGCCTGCGACATTTCGGTGGTCTGCTGCTGCGGGTGATGCTGGTGATCACGATCGTGGTGTTCGGCATCAATATCCTGCTGCATCGTCCGCCCCTCGATACCCTGTTGTTCGCCATTGCCTTATCCATCGGGATGTCACCGGAATTACTGCCGGCGATCCTCAGCATCACGCTGGCAAAGGGTGCTCAGCGCATGGCGGCCAAAGGGGTCATCGTGCGGCACCTCAATGCCATCGAGAACCTGGGAGCAATGGACATCCTGTGCACCGACAAGACGGGGACGCTGACCCGGGGTGTGGTGGTGCTGGACGGTGCCACGGATGTCGACGGGCTCGCCAGCCCCTACGTCTTGCAGTTGGCGGTGCTCAATTCGAGCTTGCAAACCGGCATGCGCAACGCAATGGACGATGCCATTAGCCAAGCAGGCAAGGACTTGGCCCCTTGTCGGAAGGTCATCAAGCGCGATGAAGTCCCCTATGACTTCGTGCGCAAGCGCCTGAGCGTGATGGTGGGCAACGGGCCTGCGGCTGAGACGTTGATGATCACCAAGGGGGCCTTGGACAACGTGCTTGAGGTCTGTACCCAATTGCGCCGAGGTGATCAGGTATTAGCGCTCACGGACACGGAGCGGAAGGGGATCGCCCAGCGTTTCGCAGCCTGGAGCGAACAGGGATTTCGAGTCCTGGGCCTCGCCAATCGCACATTGGCGGATCAACCGCACTATGGCCACGCAGAAGAAAGGGACATGACCTTTTGTGGTTTCCTGTTGTTCTTCGATCCGCCAGAACCTGGCGTCAAGGACACGATCGCCACGCTCGACAAGCTCGGGGTACAAGTGAAGATCATCAGCGGCGACAGCCATCTGGTCGCCCGGCATGTCAGCCAGGCGGTGGGCCTGCCAGAGGGGCGAATCATCACCGGCGCCGAGCTGTCCACCATGAGGGATGAAGCGCTGATGCATCTTGCACCACGGACAAGCCTGTTCGCCGAAGTCGACCCCAATCAGAAGGAACGTATCATCCGCGCCCTGCAGAAGACCGGGCACGTTGTCGGGTATATGGGGGATGGCATCAACGACGCGCCGGCGTTGCAAGTGGCCGACATCGGCATCTCCGTGGACAACGCCACCGACGTCGCGAAACAGGCTGCCGATTTCGTGCTGCTGGAGCACGACCTGGATGTCCTGCGCGAAGGTATTGAAGAGGGCAGGCATACCTACCTTTGCCAACACCCTCAAGTACATCTCAATCGTTTCCAGCGCCAATTTTGGCAACATGATCAGCATGGCGCTTGCTTCCCTGGCGCTCCCGTTCTTGCCGCTGTTGGCAAAACAGATATTGCTCAATAACTTCCTGTCCGACATCCCCTCCATGGGGATTGCCAGCGACAATGTCGATCGGGAATGGGAAAGTACACCTCACCGTTGGAACATTACGCAGATACGCAACTTCATGGTGGTTTTCGGGCTGGTAAGCTCGTTGTTCGACCTGCTGACATTCGTGGCCCTGTACCTGCTGGCGGAAATGGTACCGGCCGTATTTCGCAGCGGTTGGTTCGTGGAGTCGCTACTGACCCAACTGCTGACGATCTTCATCGTGCGAACCTACAAGCCGTTCTACCAAAGCCGACCGGCAAACCTCCTGATGGTCAGTGCGCTCGGCATCGGTGTGCTGGCCGTCGGGTTACCTTATAGCCCGGCAGCGGCATGGTTCGGCTTGGTGCCCTTGCCGCCGCCAATGCTAGCGATGGTATTGACCATCAGCGCGACGTACATGATGACGGCTGAATACGTGAAGCGGGTTTTCTATCGTCGCCAACGCTCGGCGCACCAGCGTAAATCCCGTCCAGACAAGCGCGTATTGGCCACAGGGCAGCCAAATCACTGATGCGCGCCTCAACGGTCCGTGTCGAGGCGACTGCCCCTGGGTCTATTCGTCACGTGCCCAATGGATGCTCACTCCATACTCATTCTCGCTGTACCGATAGTCGGACTTTCCTTTGAAAGCGCTTTCCAGTGCATGCCCCAGGCGGCTGGCCAGGTGGATACCGGTGGTGGTCACGATCAGCTCATCGGCCAAGTCGCTCAGCTTGATGATGCGTTCCAAGGCGTGATCGGCTTTTTCCTTTTCCTCGGTGTGTTCCATCAGGTGGATGATTTCACTCCGATGCTTTTGCAAAAAGCTGCCTGATAGCGTGAGCGTACCTGCGGGCATGTTGTCATGGATGCGCCGACAGGCCGGGCATGTCATCTCTTGCGCATCATGAACCACCGTGTTTTCAGGGCGACTCCAGGTCCAGTTGCCGGCTTGGTAGACCGCGCCACATTGCGCGCAGACAGCTGAACCTTCGATCCGCTGCAAACAGTAGGGGTCATGGGGGGAAGTCTTGAATAGCTTGTTCTTTTGGCTCTCCTGATACTTGTCCATGCGTTTCTCCCGCACATTGAAATGGAAAAAAGGTTCCACGTTCAGCTGTGACCTGGATCGGGATACCTGACCATTTTCGTCCAGTGAACAGACCGTGGATTACACCGGCTCATTGGGACTCGGTTTCCAGCTTCATGGGTTGATTTTTATCAACTTCGGGGCAACAGCAGACAGTCGGTCATCCTGACGCCAAGGGGTTGCTGGCAAAGGGCGCTGGCATCGTGGCTTTGTTGATAAAAGTCAACGTGGAGCCGGCCACTTCATAGAAGCTGCAAAAAACACCTTTGTTAAAACCCGCTTCAGGAGAACACGCTGATGGCCCACACTAAAATGGTGTTTCGTGCTGCTGCTCGCGAGAAAATCCTGAGTGGCGCCACGCAGCTGGCGGATGCCGTACGGGTGACGCTGGGTCCGAAATCAAAATCAGTGTTGATTCAGAACAAGTGGGGCAATCCAACGGTCTGCAATGACGGTGTGACGATTGCCAAACGCATAGACCTGCAAGACCCCGAGGAAAACCTGGGCGCGCAAATGTTGCGTCAGGCTGCGGAACGGACGGGTGACGCGGTAGGGGATGGCACCAGTACCGCAACGGTGCTGGCCCATGCCATCCTGGCCGACGGCATTCGCAACGTTGTCGCGGGGGCCAGCGCGATCGACCTCAAGCGCGGCTTGGATCGCGGGCTGTCACTGGTCGTGGAAGATCTCGCAGCCCGATCACGCCCGGTCAGCACGCCCAAGGAAAAGGCCCAGGTTGCCGCGCTGTCGGCGCATAACGATGCCGTCATCGGCCAATTGGTTGCCGACGCGCTGGAAAAGGTCGGGGTTGAAGGTGTTGTCAGTGTCGAGGAGTCCAAGACCACTGAAACCGTGATGGAGGTCATGGAAGGGATGCAGTTCGACCGGGGTTATGTCTCACCCTATTTCGTCACCGATGTCGAGAAGATGCAGGTCGAACTCGATGATGCCTACTTGCTGCTCTGCGACCATAAGATTGGAGCGCTCAAGGATTTGCTCCCGCTGCTGGAACTCATTGCCAAAAGTGGACAACCCCTGGTGCTGATCGCCGACGACATTGAAGGCGAGGCCTTGTCCACCATGGTCGTCAACCAGATCCGCGGGGTACTGCGCGCAGTGGCGATCAAGGCACCAGGCTTTGGTGACCGCCGCCGGGAAATGCTCCAGGACATAGCGGTCCTGACCGGTGCTACGGTGGTGTCCAACGAATTGGGGGTTACCCTTGAACAGGTGCAATTGAACCAGCTAGGGCGGGCCCATCGCGTCGTGGTGCAAAAAGACAGCACGGCATTGATTGGCGGAGCCGGCACACGCACGGCCATTGAGGCACGGACACAGCAGATCCGTGCGCAAATGGACAACACCAGCAGCGATTACGATCGCGAAAAGCTTCAGGAACGGCTGGCGAGGTTGTCCGGTGGCGTCGCGGTGATCCGGGTCGGGGCGCCTTCGGAGGCGGAAATGAAGGCCCGTAAAGATGCGTTGGACGACGCGATCTGCGCGACCCGAGCGGCAATCGCCGAAGGCATAGTCCCGGGCGGGGGGCTGGCGCTGCTCAAGGCGGTTGCAGTGATCGCGGCCGAGGAGACCCGACATGAGGGCGATACCAGGACCGGGTTGCAGATTCTGCGCAGGGCGCTGGAGGCGCCGGCCAGGGTCATCGCGGAAAACTCCGCAGTGGACGCCGGCGTGGTGGTGGCGCGCATGCTTGCAGAGTCCGGCAACGTCGGTTTCGATGCGTCATCCAATGGCTACGTGGACATGTACGAAGCCGGCATCATTGACCCGACCAAGGTGGTGCGTATTGCCCTTGAAAATGCCGTTTCGGTTGCCAGCATCCTGCTGTTGACCGAGGCAACCATGACCGATATCCCGGAAAAGGAATCGCCTGCCCAGCCGCCGTTTCCCGAATAGCACCTGGCAGGATTGGCATGGCGGCGCAGCAATGACGCATAGCGCCATGCGGATTGAACGCCTGCCGCTATCCAGGCACCCAGCGACTTGAACGGCGTCGCGCACAGAGTTGATATAAATCAACGCCAAGAGGAGGCCATCAGAGCACGCTAAATCAACACTGAGGCCCGATCCGGCGGAGCTTGCGACATTCAGTCAGGCTGGTGACAACCAAGGGTAACGAAACGACAGGCCCAATCGCCTGGGGAGGCTTTCATGACACAGAGTCCCTCATTGCAAACCACCTTGCAGGACCGGGTTGCGGCAGGTCGAGGGCTGGTTGAGCCTTTGCTCAAATATGCAAATCGAACTGATGTTATCGTTCTGGCTTTGCCACGTGGTGGCGTTCCAGTGGCCTATGAAGTGGCCACGGCCTTGCAGGTTCGCCTGGACCTGATGCTGGTACGCAAGCTTGGCGTTCCGTCCCATGAAGAGTTTGCAATGGGCGCCATTGCCAGTGGCGGCATTCAGATACTCAATGAAGACGCACTGCGGTCTCATCCGATTGATCGAGCCAGTTTTGATGCCGTGCTCGCGCGGGAGACCCGGGAGTTGCTGCGCCGTGAGCAAGCGTATCGGGGAAACCGCCCACCGGTGCAACTCAAGGACCAAGTGGTGATCCTGATCGACGATGGCCTGGCGACAGGAGCCTCGATGATGGCGGCAGTACACGCGACGAGAAGACACGCGCCTGCTCGCATCGTCGTCGCCGTACCGGTTGCGCCACTTGAAACGGTCGAAGCGCTGCGCAGCGAAGTCGATGAAGTGATCTGCTCGATCATCCCCGAGTGGATGATCTCGATCGGCTATTGGTACTTGAATTTTGCCCAGACATCGGATGAAGAGGTCATTCAATTGCTGCAACGCGCCTGGCATCGAGAGTCTGCCAGCGCACCCCCTGAAGGGGATGGTGATGTTTAAACTTCAACCCCGGCAGTTGGACTTGAATGATGTTGAGTTGACTGCCGATGTGCGGCTGCCACCGGGCGCCAGCGCGCTGGTGGTCTTCGTGCACGGTAGCGGTAGCGGTCGATCGAGCCCGCGTAATCGATATGTCGCAGAGTCGTTAGCCACGCGAGGCTTGGGGTCGCTGTTGTTTGACCTGCTCACGGTTTCCGAACAACGCCTGGATAACCTGACCGGGGAGCTACGTTTCAATATACCCCTGCTTGCCAAGCGACTGGTCGGGGTGATCGACTGGATTGGTCATGACTCAGCATTGCGATCACTGCGTATCGGCCTGTTCGGTGCGAGCACCGGGGCCGCCGCCGCGCTGTTGGCGGCGGTCGAGCGAGCGGATGCCGTGCACGCGGTGGTCAGTCGGGGAGGGCGGACCGACCTGGCCGGGCCGGCACTGTCCCAAGTAAGGGCGCCCACGTTGCAGATCGTCGGCGCACAGGACCCCTTGGTGGTCAGGCTCAATCGCCAAAGCAGTCAAGCACTGCGCTGTGTCCAGCGCCTGGATATCGTGCCTGGCGCGACACATCTTTTTGAAGAACCCGGAGCCCTTGAGGAGGTCGCCAGGCTGGCGGGCGACTGGTTTGCAGAACATCTGTCCGTGGAATCCTCATGACGCCCCTCAGGCCAGACGGAAAGCTTCATCCTTGGTCAGACAGTTGTGATCCGATGTGGTTGGTCATCTGAACTTCAGGGGCACAAACCATGGAAACATACCGAGCAAATCGTATTCTTGCCCTCTGCCTGACTGCGCTCGTGGGCTGTACCAGTACGAACGAAGAGACGGCGCAAGAATCGCCGCCCATGTCAGGTATCGCCATGGCGGATCAGGTTTGCTCCTTGTGCCACGGCCTGACGGGTGAGTCCGTGTCGCCGATGTTTCCCAAGTTGGCTGGCCAGCAAAAAGAGTATCTTCAACTGCAACTCAAGGACTTTAAAAGCCATGTTCGTAGTGATAAAGCCGGGACTCAGTACATGCGCGGTTTCACTCATTTGACTGAGACCCAGATCACCGAACTGGCTGACTATTTTGCCAGTCAGCGTCCGATGCAGGCCGACACCGATGTGCTTGATGCGCGCGGTGAATCGATCTATCGCGAGGGTATCCGCGAGTCCGGCGTCGCCCGATGCAGTTCATGCCACGGTGCTGACGGCCAGGGCGAAGGCCGGGTGCCCCGGGTGGCGGGGCAACACGCGGACTATGTGATTCACCAGATCAATGTGCTTCAAAAAACAGCCCAACACGCACTGTCTGATGCAGACGCCGTAGCTGTTGCACGTTACTTGGCGGGACTAGGAGGCCAGAAACAATGACCATCGAGTATCCGTTGGGAAGCCCGACGCCCTGACCTTATCTGAATCAACAGCAAATCCTCTTGGCTGGACGATCTCATGAACAAACTCCTTGAGGTCCGACCCCATGAACATTGACCAAGCGATCTACGGCCGTCGTTCGACGCGCGAATACACGACAGCAGCCGTTGATGAAGCAGTCATAGACCGCTTGATCGACGCCGCTGTCCAGGCGCCCAGCGCGGTCAACCAGCAACCGTGGACGTTCACGGTGTTGCGCGATCAAGCATTGCTGGATCGCATTTCGCGCGAAGCGAAGGCTCACATGCTCGCGACGCTACCCTCAGGGCAGCAATCCGAGCACTTTCTAACGTTGCTCAATGATGAAAATTTCCAGATCTTCTATCACGCGCCGGTGCTCATTTTGATATCGGGGAACACCCCGGGCCAGGCGGTCATCGAAGACTGTGCATTGGCTGCCGAGAACCTGATGCTCACCGCCTATGCACAAGGCCTGGGTAGCTGCTGGATCGGTTTCGCCCAGGCGTTTCTCAATACGCCTGAAGGAAAGAAAATCCTTGGCCTTCCCTCTGAGTGGACACCGGTGGCGCCCATTATCGTTGGCCATCCGAAGTCCGCGCCGGCGCCCGTCACGCATAAGGCACCAGAGGTCCGTTGGATTGGCTGACAGGGCAGGGGCCAATGCGCTGCGTCGAACACCTGGGCCGAGGCCAGGAGGTATCCGCTCAGGCGCGATCGAATGCGCCGTTTTCCGCGAGTAAAGAAGCGACCAGGGCGGTGCTATCGAGTATCCGCAGGTGACGTGTCACACAGTCAGGGGGCAGGCGAAACGGCGGTATGGTGTCAGCGATGGCGATGTGTTCGAAGATTGGCTGGTCGAACAGTTGACTGCCGGCAGCAAACAAACCGTGGGTAGCGGCGGCGAACAAGCGCCCGGCCCCAGCCTTCTGGCAGGCCATGCCAGCATGTTTGAGCGTATCCCCTGTGCTGATCAGGTCATCGAACACAATGGCTGTCTTACCGCAGACATCGCCTATCAAGAGGGTGCCCGTCAACGAGCCATGGGCACGATGTTTTTCCATCAACGCACTGCCGACCGAACGTCCCAATTGCAGTTCCAGGGCCTGACGAAACAGCTCGGCTCGCTTAACGCCCCCTGAGTCCGGGGAAACGGCAACCACTTCATCGTTGCCCACTAGCGTGGCGAAATGCCCGGCGAACAGTTCCGTGCACTGCAGATTCCACGCCGGCATGCGAAACGCGTTGTCGAACGCGGCCGGATTATGCACTTCCAGGGTGATCAGGTGATCCACGCCACTGGCTTCGAAAAACGCTGCCACATAGCGCGTGATGGTCGGATCCTGAGGCTGGCTACGGCGGTCCTTGCGCCCGTAACAGAGGTAAGGTGACACCACCTGCACCCGACGAGCGCCGGCATCCTTGAGGGCGCCGCAGAAAAACAGCAGGCGACACAGCTTGTCATTGCCGCTCTGCTGGCCATCACCATACAAGGCATGGAACACCACGACCTCGCGGCCGTTGACCGGATCCAACGGTCGGCATTTATGCTCACCGTCTTCATAGTCGCGCTCCTCGTGGCGCGCCAAAGCGCAGCCAAGCCGTTGCGCAACTCGGGCACCATAGGACTCGCTACCTCGCAGGGCGAAAAGGAGCGGGGGCAGGGTAGGCATGCAGGACTCCTTCGAGGCCGCCGGCAAACGCACCTCATCTCAATGGCACGTATCCCTGTGATCTTTACCGCGTTGCCGCGGGTCTGTCGCACTGTCAGCGGGCGGCACCATGTCGCACCACCTCAATGCAAAACAACTGTTCGAAGGGCGGCACGTTACATTCGACGATGTCAGTGGCGGCGACTTGCAGATGCACGCCGACAATGTCGGCCCGGATCGGTTGCTGGCAAATATGCCGGTCGACCAGCACGGCAGTGTGGACTCGACGAGCCCCCAGTTGCGCCAGGTACGCACAAGCACGCAGCAGCGAATGACCTTCGAAGAGCACATCATCAACCACCAACAAGGTGGTATTGGCAAGGTCCAGCTTGCCCAGGGCCGGGTTATCGGTCAATTGCGTGTAGGTATGCAGCACTTGCAGGTCGTCGGCGTAGCGCTTGATTTGCAGAGGGTAAAGAGGGAGTTCCGGCTGGCAAGTATGATGCGCAATGTACTGGCGCAACCGTTGGGCCAAAGGTTCGCCCCGACGCTGGATGCCAATCAGTGCCGCGTGAGCCGGGGGCAGTATGGTCGCAGCCTTGCGCGCCATCGTCTGCAGCACGTCATCGAGCTCATTACTGTCGTACAGGCGCAACCGCTGACTTGCTAGTAGGATCGTCATTGCCGTCTCCTGTCCGTACTCCATGGGTTGTGTTCGAAAATACCCGCAGGCCCCCACTCCCGGGGGACCTGCACTCGTCCTCACACGCCAAACGGGTAAGTCTCGTCTTCAGGTTCCAGTTGCTGGTTTTTCGGCAGGGGCAGCGCGGTGACCGGCTTGGTTTGCTCGATCCAGATCATGGCATCGAACTGTTCGGCCAGCACCGACTCGAAGTAGTGGCTCAGACGCTCGCTTTCGGGGCGGTATATCACCCCGATGGCCCGCTCCAGCAAAGGGGTAGACAGGACTCGGCGTAGTTCCTTTCGCTGCGGGTCCCGCCAATCGGTCAGCGATGCCGCGACACCGGCCTTGAGGAACTGATGTTCCCAACTGTCCGGCCGCGAAGGGCGGATGTCCTTGATCAACATCTCGCCATCCCAATCATCGGCGGCAGCCACCTGGCCTCGGTCAGTGGCCATGCCGATCAGAACGACATCACGCCCAAAGGCGCTTCGACACAGTTGACCGATGTTGAACTGCCCCTTCCAACCCATTTCCGTGGCGCCCGCATTGCCGATATGGGAGTTGTGCGCCCATACCACTGCCTTGGCTTGTGGGCCCCGGTGCTCAAGCAGTGCTTGCAATGTATCGAACATGTGCCGGTCACGCAGGTTCCAGGAGGCCGTCGACCCTCGATAAATCGCGCGGTAATACTGTTCCGCCGCCATTACTACCCGGGCGTTCTGCGTCGCATTGAAGAATGCCTCGTCGTTGCGGATGAGGCCGGCCAATTGTTCAGCCAGCATGACATTGAGCTGCTCGACCACCGGCTGTTCACAGGGCATTACACCACCACGCTCGACGAAGTGGCCGTACAGCGAGGGCTCATCCTGCCACGGGGTCAAACAGCCATAACGCCGCCGGGCTTCTTGAGCCAGTTGCGGCTCGACCCGATCCAGATAGGCCAGTACTTCATGAATGGAATTGCGCAAGCTGTAGACGTCCAAGCCACGAAACTCGACGCGACCGTCGGGATCCTGCTGGTGATTGTGCCGATGTAGCCAGTGGGCGAAAGCCTTCACCTCACTATTGCGCCACATCCAGGTCGGAAATCGGCTGAAGATGTGGCGCTTCCACGCCGTATGCGCAAATCCCCGGACGTATTGGTCAACATGGCCAGCGTCCGGCCAGTCTGCTTCAACCGCGACGATATTGAACCCGTGCCGCTCGATCAACCTTTGGGTAATCGCCGCCCGGACTTGGTAGAAGTCGCTGGTTCCATGGCTTGCCTCACCGATCATCACCACGCGCGCATCAGCGTAGCGATCGAACATTTGGGCAAAAGCGGGGGAGTCCAGGTCCGGCAGTGGCTCAGCGTATTGACGCAACAGAGGGGCTATATGCTCCCTGTCAACGTAATGTTGCTTGCCATAAAGCTTCTCCATCATTTTGTGCGAAGGTGAGTTCATGAACATCATCCTCGAAAAGAGTGGATTGCCGCTGACGGCATGGCGCTCGTGTCGTAACCGGCGCCAGACCGTCCGAAATCGTTGCGCAGGTATCTCGACTCAGTGCGCTAACGCCTCTGTATTCGTTGTTGGGCTATTCATACACCGCGCCCAAGGGGATTGATTGAGGTTTGTCAATAAAGGCGCAATCCCCCCAAGAGAAGATGCTGATCACCCGAGGTTGCCTTGGGGGAGCCATTCCCAACCACGATGCCGTCATGGCATGGGCGATTGTTAAAATATGGCCCGAATCGTTTTTCCAGGAACTCCCTTTAATGCTCGACAAGTGGCTAGGCCCGGTTCTATTACTGTTTACCGCGCTGACGCTGCTGGTAGGGGGCGCTGCACAACTGGCGCAGAAACCTGGATGGGCAACGCTTTGCTGGTCCACCGGAACGCTGGTGATGACCGTGGTGCTGCTGGTGGAAGTCGCGCGGCGATTGGCTCGACGCGAGGCGGGCGTCGACCTGATAGCCTTGCTGTCCATGACGGGCGCCTTGGTCCTTGGGCAAGCGCTGGTGGCCGCTGTGATTGCCTTGATGCTCGCCAGCGGGCGCACCCTGGAGTTTTTCACCCGGCAGCGGGCTGAGCGTGAACTTCGTGCACTCATCGACCGGGCGCCGCGTTTTGCCTGGCTGCAGGAGGAGGGGGGCCTGCGCAAGATCCCCGTTGAACAAATCCAGCCGAATCAAACCCTGTTGGTACGCTTAGGCGAGGTGGTGCCCGTCGATGGGCGCCTGCTGAGCCTTACCGCCACGCTGGATGAATCGGCGCTCAACGGCGAATCGATGCCCGTGACTCGTCGGGAAGGTGAGCAACTGTCCAGTGGCATCTCCAATGTCGGTGCGCCCATCCTGCTCATAGCCACACAAACAGCTGCACAAAGCACCTATGCCGGGATCGTGCGGCTGGCCGAAACAGCACGGCGTTCGCGTGCACCGTTCGTGCGTTTGGCCGATCGCTATGCGTTGTTTTTCATTCCACTGACATTGCTGCTTGCTGCCGCGGCCTGGCTAATCAGTGCAGACCCCTTGCGCACTTTAGCGGTTCTGGTGGTGGCGACGCCTTGCCCCCTGATCCTGGCGGTGCCGATTTCCATCATGTCGGGTATTTCAAGGGCTGCGCGACGCGGCATCCTGATCAAGGACGGCGTAACCCTGGAGGCGTTGGCCGGGATCAAGCAAGTGTTTCTCGACAAGACTGGGACATTGACTAGCGGTCATGCCCGCCTGCAGTCGATAGAAGTCAACGGCTTGGAAGACCCACAGCGCCTGCTCGGCCTGGCCGCTTCGCTGGCACAGGCCTCAACGCACCCGGTTTCCCAAGCGATTGTTGAAGCGGCGCAACAGCGCCAATTGCCCCTCGCAGTCCCGCAGGACGTGGAAGAAACTCCCGGCTCCGGGCTGTGTGGACGAATCGATGGCGTCCAAGTGCGTTTCGGTACGTTGGCTTATGCTCATAAAGAAACGCCCGAGACCGACTGGGCAGCCGCCATGTTGCGCCACATGGATTACCTGGCGTGCAGCGGAAGCTTCATTGAGGTGGATGGGAAGCTCGCCGGCCTGCTGCTTTTTTCGGACAACGTTCGCCGCGAAACCCCACAAACATTGCGTCGACTGCGCAACAGGGGGATCGAAAAAATCGTCATGCTCACCGGAGATCGGCTGGAGACCGCCGAAATGATCGCGCTGTCCGCAGGCATTGACGAACTGCGCGCCGGGTTGAGCCCAGAGGATAAAGTGCGTGCCGTACAGCAAGGTTGCCTGCATGCCAGCACACTGATGGTTGGCGATGGCATCAACGACGCCCCCGCACTGGCGGCAGCCAACGTCGGCGTGGCCATGGGCGCGAAGGGGGCCATTGCGTCTGCGCAGGCGGCCGGTGTCGTGCTGTTGGTCGATCGGCTGGATCGCCTGGTCGAGGCGTTGGACATCGCCAGGCGGACCCGCTATATCGCCCGCCAAGGTGTACTCGTCGGCATGGGACTGTCGTTGCTGGCCATGGCAGTGGCGGCCCTCGGTTACTTGCCGCCGCTGATTGGCGCCGTAGTCCAGGAAGGCATCGACGTGGTGATCATCCTTAACGCCTTGCGCGCATTAGGCCCATTACGGGGCAAGAGGCAGAGAAAACTTGGCGCAGAGCAAATCGATCGCTTGCACGACGAACACCAGCAACTCGCCAGTGTCCTGAGCGATCTGCATCGGTTGGCCGGTGACTTTTCCCAGCGTCCACTAGAGCAGGCACAGCGGGAGTTGTTCGAACTGGTCCACAAACTGCAAACGTTACTGGAGCAGCATGAGCGTGAGGATGAAAACACTCTCTATCCGCTGCTGACGCGAAACATGCAGGGAGAAGATCCCTTGTCGACAATGAGTCATGTCCACCGGGAAATCTTTCGTCTTATCCATTTGCTGGCGCGCATGAGCAGCGACTTCGGCACCCAACCCACGGTAACTTCCGCTGATCAGATCCAGCACCAGTTGATTCGCCTGGACACGCTTGTGCGATTGCACTTTGACCAGGAGGAGGAGCTGTTTCGGTATCTGGATTGGCGTTAGCCGCTGGCGTCATGAGCGATGAATTTGTTGCCTGAAGGTGGGGGCGGACAACCGAAGCCGCCCCTCATCTTTTATCAAGCCGTCGGAATGGTGCCGCCATCAATGACAAATTCGCTGCCCGTGATGGATGCCGCGCGAGGCGAAGCCAGGAAGGCAATAAGGTTCGCCACTTCTGCAGGTTTTGAGGGCCGGCCGAGTGGAATACCGCCTAACGCTTTCATGATCAGTTGCTTGCCGCCTTCGTAGTCGGTACCTGCTTCTTTCGCCAGACGCTCGGCGAAGGCGACTGACGCCTCGGTTTCAACCCACCCCGGCGATACCCGGACAACACGCACGCCTTTTGGCGAGACCTCCTTCGACAGGCTTTTGCTGTAGGTCGAGAGCGCAGCCTTGGCAGCCGCGTAAGCGGTCGTTGCTTCAGGCAGAGGCAGCCGGCTCTGAATGGAAGTCACGTGGATGATGACGCCCTGGTTTCGTTCGAGCATGCCCGGCAACAACGCGCGGTCGATGCGCACGGCCGGAAACAGGTTCAGATCGAGCTCGCGTTGCCAGTGTTCCTCATCCAGTGCAGCAAAGCCGCCACCCGGTGCCGATGAGCCACCCAGTACGTGGATGATGACGTCGACGTCTCCCAATATTCGCTTGGTTGCAGCGACCAAGATCTCACAACCCTCCCGTGTCGACAGGTCAGCCGGGACGCACACGTCTGGCGGCATCTCTATGTTTGCCTGGCGAGCGCAGGTCAGCACTCTTGCGCCTTCGTCGAGCAGCAGTTCAACAACCGCTTTACCGACGCCTTTGGTGCCGCCGGTGACCAGAACGCGCTTGCCTTTCAAATCAAGGTTCATGGCGCAATCTCCAGCGAGCTGATCCGCCCATCCGCCAATGTGAACACGTGGTTCAACCTGACTGGGCTGCCTGGAAAATCTCCGGTCACGCGAGCTGTGACGGTCAACGTGCCCGCCCCCTGGATAACCTCGACTGGCTCGACTTGGAACGCGAAGGCTTGCTGTGTCTCGCGCAGCCAGGCCTCGATCGCATCGATTCCCTCGTGTGTTCGGTTTTCATCGAATACGCTGGCGTTAGTGCTGAAACACGTCGCCAGGCGTGATGCATCGCCGCCATTACTGATGTCGAAGTACTGCTCAACGACACTGGGAAGTTTGAGTTTCATAAGCGGATCCTTCGGGCAGTGAATTGATTACAGCGTGATCTTGCCGCTCACCGGATAGTTTGCTCAACTGACATAAACTTAATGGCCAATCCCGATAAACAGGACAATCAAATGCCGGATCTTCGTGTAGGGCTCAATGAGTTGGAGGCGGTAACGGCCGTGGCGCGCCGGGCCTCGTTTCGACAAGCCGCTATCGACCTGAGTGTTTCCACGACTGCATTGAGCAATACCATTGCCAAGGTTGAGTCGAATCTTGAAACGCGGCTCTTCAATCGCACCACACGCAGTGTGTCTCTTACCGAGGCCGGCAGGATGTACATGGAGCAAGTCGGGCCAGCGCTACAGGATGTTCGCGCGGCGCTCGAGGCGGTGCGCTCTCACAATGTCGGGCCTTCGGGAGTCTTGCGCATCAATGCATTCGCGAGTGCCGCTCGCTCTACTCTGATGCCGCTGATGCTGGAGTTTTCGCGGCGCTACCCAAAGGTGCATATCGACCTGGTTACCGAAGGACGCCTCGTGGACATTGTCGATGGCGGATTCGACCTCGGGGTGCGGTCTATCAACCTGGTGCCCAGCGACATGATTGTCATCCCGCTGGGCCGGCCGCAACGTTACGCCATCGTGGGCTCGCCAGCGTACTTTGAGGTGCACGGCCGACCTCGGGCTCCAACCGATCTACTTACACATCACTGCCTACGGGTCCGCCTACCCAACGGCGCCATTTTTCCGTGGTATCTGGAGCGCGACGGGGAGGTCATCAGGCTGGATGTGAACGGGCAATTCACTCTGGACGAGTCCGGTATCGCCAAGGCTGTAGTCGGGACAGGCGTGGCCCTCGGCTTTTTCATGGAGCAGGACGTTCAAGCCGAGATCGAGGCCGGAGAGTTTGAGCGGGTATTGGAGGATTGGACGCCAGCGCGAGAAAACTTGTGCCTGTATTACCCGAACCGGCGCAACCCTTCGGCAGCGCTCAAGGCGTTTATCGATTTGGCCCGCGCCAACATTCAACCATTTGCAGCAGGAAGCGGCCCTTAGCGGGTGACTGGCGCGGACGGAGCCACGGGCGCATGCACCAGGCTCATATATCGTAAGTGGTCCGTATAGCCTCCACGGCCCGCTCACCGATCACGACGCACGGGGCCATCGTATTGCCGCTCGTCACATGCGGCATGATGGAGGCATCGGCTATGCGCAGGCCCTGGACTCCATAGACCCGCAGCTGTCCATCGACCACGGACATCGTGTCCTGACCCATTTTTGCCGTACCGCATTGGTGCCAGTAGGTAACGGCCGCATTGCGTGCGTAGTGTTCGAGCGATTGGGTGGTCAGTTTTCCAGGCAGGCTTTCACCTTTGACCAAGCCCTTGAAGGGGGCCTGCGCGCCCAGTTCCTGGACAAATCGAATGTTTTCCAGCGCGTTGCGCAGATCGGTCGGATGCGACAGCGTGTTGGGTTCAATGATGGGGACATCGCTCACATTCGGGCCGCTGAGCTTGACCCGTCCGCGACTTTCCGGGTGGGCAAGGCCGGCGAACATTGTCCAGCCATGTGCGGGCACGCCGAGTGAGGCGGTCTCTGCGCTGGGTACTGGAAATTCGACCTGGCAGTGGAACATGTCCGGGAGATGCAAAGCGCTTTCGCTGCTCCAGTAGAGCGTCGCCTCGGAGCCGCCGTAACCCACCGTTTGTGGAGTCGCGTATTCGAAAATAACGGCAAAGGACACGTGGTCTTGATGATTGGCGCCAACACCGGGGAGAGGCTGGACGAGCGCAATGCCATGGCGCTGCAACTCTTCCTCCGGCCCCACGCCTGATTGCATCAGGACCTTAGGCGTGTTGACCGCTCCCAGCGAAAGAATGACTTCGTGATTGGCGTAAAAGCACTGGGTCTGGCCATTGCTTATGGTTTGCACGCCAATGGCGCGCTGGTCCCTGAATAGCACGCGACTGACAAGGGTATCAGTCAAGACCGTGAGATTGGGCTGGCCACAGCGCGGTGCGACATATGCGCGGTAGATGGAATGACGCCGGCCATCCTTGACGATAAGGTCGTTCAAGGCAACACCTCCGCGGCCTTCCATCATGGCGCCATTCGGGTTGTCAAAAACCGGTATATCCATTCCGGCAGCCGCACTGATCATGGCGCTCGCAATCGGCTGGGCGTCTCGCACAGGCGCGACATGAACCGGTCCGCCCTTGCCGCGACGGACTGGATCGCAGGAGCCCTGATAGTCTTCCACGCGTTGATAAATCTTCAGGACCGACGCATAGCTCCACGCAGGATCGCCACTTTGCGCGGCAAAATCTTCCCAATCGTTTTTATGGCCGCGAGCCCACAACATGACATTGATGCTGGACCCACCGCCCAATCCGCGGCCCATGTTCAGCGGGATTTTCCTGTCGTTCAGATGAGGGTTAGCAGCACCTACAAAGTTCCAATCGCGCTCGGTACCAAGGTTCAGGGGCCAGTTCCCGGGCTCCAGCACGTGAGGGTGTTCATCGCTGCCTCCGGCCTCGATGAGCAATACCTCGACCTCGGGATTTTCGGCCAGTCGTCCGGCCACGACGGAGCCGGCGGTGCCCGCTCCACAGACGATAAAGTCGAAATGATGTTTTTTAAGCTCGGGATTCATAGGCATGGGCGGATCTCCTTGGGCGGAGTGTTATCGTTCGCCAGGTTCATGAGTTGATTGAGGGGGTGAGCGACCGTCAGCCATTCGAAATAAAGCGGCAAGCCCGTTGCAGAGGCATACATGCGGTGAGTTTCGCTGGGGCAGGGAGGTACGTTGCGGCTGGCTGTTCGACTACCGTTCGCGCTATGACGCGCGGTGGCAAACATTCCAGGTACAGCGCACTTCCCTCGACCTCAGCGCAGAAGGGGCCAGAGGTTACTGGCTCTTCTGAACAGCCTGGATGATGACTTTTGCAACATCGGCCGGGCGCGATTGTTGCGGCACGTGGCTGGCGTCGATTTCGGTGACCTTGGCACCGATCTTCTTGGCGAAAGCCCGCTGCAGATCAGGCTGGATCATCCGGTCTTCCTTGGCCACGACGTACCAGGATGGCTTGCCTTTCCAGGCGGCGGCGCTGGTTTTGTCATCGAATGCCGAGGCGCGGATCGGCCCTTGCGTCGCCGCCATTACCGCGGTTTGCTGTGCGGAAAGGTCCTGGGCAAAACCGGTGGCCATGCCCTCGGCGGTCATGTACAAGAAACCGTTTTTGTCGGCGGCGATGTCTTTCACGCCGGACGGAGCAGGGTAGTCCTTGCCCAGGTCTTTACTGGCTTGACCGGCATCCGGAGCGAACGCGGCGACGTACACCAGGCTGCGTACTTTCTTGTCGGTGCCAGCCTCGCTGATGACGGTACCGCCCCAGGAATGGCCGACCAATACGACGTCGTTCTCCTGGTTGTTCAGTACACGCTGCGTGGCGGCGACATCGTCAGCCAGCGAGGTCAGCGGATTTTGTACCACGGTGACCTTGATGCCTTCCGCCTGCAGCAGCGGGACGACCTTGCCCCAGTCGGACCCGTCGGCGAAAGCGCCATGGACGATGACGACAGAAGGTTGCTGCGCCGCGGCATGGGCCGCGCCACCGAACAATGAGCAGGTCATGGCGAGTGTGAGGGCAAGGGCCTTGGGTTTGAACATGATGCGATCTCCTGTATGGGGTGAGCGCAGTTTCAGCGATACTCGGCGGCTGAGGTATCGGTCATTTATCCGAGGCCATCAATAATGTTCAAGCGGATGCCCGGAGGAAACGACATGTCGGCAGGTGACTGTATCGAATTGGAAGACGCGATCCTGGCGTTGTCCATGGTGGGTGACCTGAGCATGGGCCAGCCGTTCGATCAGTCGCGCCGCACCGCCCGCTTGGTGCAAATGCTCGCGCAGGCGTGCAACGGTGCTGGCGAGCACACCGAGATCGGACGCCAGGTGGCCTTGCTGCGCTGGTCAGGGTGCACCGCCAATGCGCAGGGTTTCACCCGACTGCTGGGCGATGACGTCGAGGGCCGCAACGCGATGCTGACGCATACCCTCAGTGCGGCGGGCCAGCGAGCGATGCGCAGGTCCACGCCGCTGGCACAGATTCATTGCGAGGTGTCCGGTGATATCGCCCATACATTGGGCTTGAGAAGCGAAGTCGAACACGGGCTGCGTCATGTGTTCGAGCAATACGACGGGGAGGGGAGGCCGTTCGGCCTGCGTCATCCGCAGGTGCCTGAGGTGGTTTATCAGGTGTTGCTGGCAGGGGATCTGGAAATTCTGTCCCGCAGTCACGGTCTGGAGGTGGCATTACAGTGGATCAGCAGCAAGCGTGACCGACGTTATCCAGCAGCGCTCGCCAGCGAAATGTTGAAACACGCTGAGGGCTGGTTGGATCAACTGCGGACGCCACAGTCTGTTGATCCACGGGAAACCACCGCACAGGTGCCGCTGACCCTGGTCGGCGATGTGATCGACCTCAAGCTCCCGTGGCTGTCGGGATATTCGCGCTGCTCCTCAGAACTGGTGCGCGAGGCCGCCAGGCTTTCCGGCCTGTCGGCATCGGCCGTTGACCATCTCGGCCAAGCGGCGCTCATCCATGGCATTGGCCGCGCGGCAGTGCCCAATCGAGTCTGGAACATTGCGGGAGCGTTATTGGAGGGCGATCTTGAGCAAGTGCGGTTGGTGCCTTACTGGACGTCGCGGGCCTGCGGCCAGATACCGGCGCTGGCAGTGTCGGGGCAGATAGCGGCTCACGCGTACGAGCGACTGGATGGCAGTGGTTACTTTCGCAGTCTCAGCGGTAACGCGCTGCAAAGCGAACACCTCTTGCTTGCCGCAGCCCTGGCTTGGCAAGCGTTGCTGAGCGAGCGACCGTGGCGACCGGCCTTCAGTCATGACGATGCCGCCCGCTTGTTGCTGGACGAGTCGGACCAGGGACGCTTTGACCGACGCGCCTGTCAGGCGGTCATCGCGGCGGCGCGCGGGGACACAACGATGACCGCCTGCAAGCCTGGCGGTGGCCTGCTTTCGGAGCGTGAAACCGAAATTCTACGGCGCATCAGCGCAGGGGGAAGCAACAAGGAAGTGGCGCGCCAACTGGGCATCAGTCCGAGCACGGTCCGTACCCATGTGGAAAGCGTGTTTCGTAAACTTCAATGCACCACCCGTGCGGCTGCGACCCTCAAAGCTCTGACACTAAGGTTGATTTGAGACCAAGCGCAATTCGCCGATAGTTGTTTATTGCGCGACATATCATTTATTCGAAACAAAAATAACTTATCCGACTAGCGAAGAAATATTATTTTGATTTTGATCGAAAAGATGCAACGCGCTTTTTAGTAAATCTACTTAAGATTAAGCGACGGACCTGCAAACAAGATTGAATAAAATAACCAGGAGCTGAGCATGATGGACCTGAACGGTTTTAGTTGCCTTTCAAGCAATGCCGAGAGCCATGCCATGGCCGCTCATCATGTCTGGCGCATTCCTGGAGCACTTCCAGACGACGGTTTTGAAAAGAGAGCGGGGGTGCCTCATTGGACGTCGCCTGCCTGCGGCCGGCCTGTTGGACGTTCGTTGGCAGCTCAGGGGGCGGTTCAGTCTTATGAGCGGCTCGATGGCCGCGGTTACATCCGCGGCTTCGAAGGGGACTCAGAACAGATCCACTATCGGCTGCAGGTTGCAACATTGACCTTACAGGCATTGCGCAACCTGCATCCGCGCGAACCCAGCTTGAGCGAGGAGGGCAGCCACGCCATGGCCGCCTCCAGAACAAGCAGCAGCCCGCTCTCCGAGCGTGAGGCCCAAATCTTGCGCTGTATCAGTGAGGGAGGCAGCAACAAGGAAGTGGCACGTCAGCTTGGCATCAGTCCGAGTACGGTGCGCACTCACGTCGAAAGCATGTTCCGCAAGCTGCAATGCACCACTCGCGCAGCGGCCACACTCAAGGCGCTGAGCCTGGGTTTGATCTGACTCAGAGTGGAATATGCGGCCTCGACAGCATCTGGCGCAGCCCCATGATGGACAGATGTGAATCTGTCGAGCCAAGTGAGCCTCGTGCGCGAAGAAGCGAGTTGTACGCTAGACCTGGCCCATTTCAGTCGGTTTTTCCAGCGCTACGCGCAAGTCACTCCTGGAGAGTACCGCCAGCGGCTGCGGGGTTTGCGTTGCGCAGTACTGCGACGGGTTCAGACGCCGGTCAATTCTGACAAGAATGTCAGGAAGCGGTCAGGTTCAGGACACCTTTGTTCTGTAGTCTGGAAAATGGTGCACACAGCCTGTCCAGGATCCTTGAGAGATGGATGAAGTCTGTCTCGACCCGCGCCGATTCTACGGAGGAGTTACCTAATGCGTTTGCTCATCGTCGAGGACGAAGAAAAGACGTCCTCTTATGTGCACCGTGGCTTGAGCGAGCTTGGCTACATCGTTGATGTCGCGACTAATGGCATCGATGGCCTGCACTACGCGCTGGAAATGGATTATGACGTCGTTATCCTGGATGTCATGTTGCCGGGCAAGGACGGCTACGGCGTGCTGCAGGGCTTGCGCCTGTACAAGAAAACCCCGGTCATCATGTTGTCGGCAAGGGGCACGGTGGATGATCGCGTCCGTGGGCTGCGAGAGGGCGCCGATGATTACCTGGCCAAACCTTTTTCATTTGCCGAACTGGTCGCGCGCATCCAGGCATTGATCCGGCGTCTCGCCGATGACACGGCCGACCCGACGCACTTGCGCATCGATGACCTTGAGGTCGACCTGCAAGCGCGCAAGGTTACCCGGGCCGGGTTGCGGCTGGACCTGACGGCCAAGGAGTTCTGTCTGTTGAGCCTGCTGGCGCGGCATCAGGGCGAGATTCTTCCCAAATTGATGATCGCCGAGCAGGTCTGGGACATGAATTTCGACAGTGACGCCAACGTGGTCGAGGTTGCGATCAAGCGTGTGCGAGCCAAAGTGGATGCACCTTATCCTCGCAAGCTGCTGCATACCGTCCGTGGCATGGGCTATGTACTGGAAAGCCGCGAAGCCGATGGCAGGCAAAACGGTACGCCCTGATGAAAGGATCGATATCCAGGCGGCTCGGCCTGATGTTTGCGCTTTCGGTCATGCTGATCACCGCGGTCAGTGCGACGCTGTTGCGCTGTTCCTTGAAGCAGTCGCTCGAAGATCAGATGCAGAACGAGCTGATCCTGCGTCATTCCGTACTCGACCCGGTGCTCGCAAAATACGATTCACCGGCGTTCTGGGTCGGCTTGCGTGAGAAGCTGGATGGCCTGACGCCCGCGGACGAGCGGGTGCGTTATTGGGTCCTGGTTGACGACCCGGCCTACAGTTATGGCGGGGCCATGCCGGACGGCCAGGATTGGTCGAAGCGCCCGGATGGATTCTCCACGGTCGAGATAGCTGACCGGCATCGTCCCATGGTCCTGCTGGTCAAGACCATCGCCGCCATGGGCAGCCGGCCGGAGTTGCGCTTTATCGTGGGGCTCGACTCAACGCCGTTCATGAAGACCTTGGACCAATTCACCAAGACGTTGATCCTGATTTCGGCGCTGGGCGTTGTGCTGGTTGCATTGCTAGGTTACTGGATCGCACGTTTTGGCCTGGGGCCGGTCAGGCGCCTGAGCCGCCAGGCCAACAGCCTGCCGCCGGGGGATTCGAAGCAGCGACTGGACACCGAGGCGCTGCCAAGCGAATTGCAGGAGTTGGCGGTGTCGTTCAACGGCGCCTTGGCTCGCCAGGAAGCAGCCTGGTGCCAGCTCGAAGGGTTCAATGCCAATGTGGCCCACGAGCTGCGCACGCCGCTGACCAATCTGATCGGGCAGACCCAGGTTGCGTTGGCCCACGGGCGGGACGTGAATGAGCTTCAGGATCTGTTGCAGTCCAACCTCGAAGAACTGGAACGGATGGGCACCATCGTCAATGACATGCTGTTCCTGGCGGGCGCCGAGAGTGGGCAGCGGGCAACCGAGCTCAGTGATGTCTCGCTTTATGAAGAGGCGTCGAAGACGGTGGAATACCTTGAGCCTGTCTTGCACGACAAACAGCTGAGCGTGGAGATCGAAGGCGACATGCGCGTATGCATCGACCGACGCCTGTTTCACCGCTCCCTCGCCAATCTGATACAGAACGCGGCGCGATACGCGGTGCCGCAGAGCGTCATCATCGTCCGCCTGGAAAGCCATGGCATGCAGGCCGAGGTGAGCGTTTCCAATGCGGGAGAACCGATCGACAACGTGCATCTGGAGCGTTTATTCGAACGCTTCTATCGCGCCGACGCCGCCAGGGCCCGGAGCGACGCGCACCATGGCTTGGGGCTTTCCATTGTGCGGGCCGTGGCGTCCATGCACGGTGGACGAGTGTTTGCCCACAGCAAGGATGGGCTCAATACCTTCGGATTTTCCCTGACGAACCAAGCGGCGCACTAGTCGCAGGCCCCGGTTGAGGGCTGTTGCGTCTTGACGAACGCCGGTGTTTCCCCAGCATCGGCGTTTGACATCTTCCTGTCAGTCAGCAGTCACCTTGACGTCAGTGTCCCCCTCCTAGAGTGCTACGACCATCCCGGTAAAGGCAGTCGTGGAGTCCATCATGAATATCCAAAACCTGTCGATCGCCAGTCTGCTGGCCGTCATCACGTTGAGCGGTTCGCCTCTGTTTGCCAAAGAAAACACGGAACCACCGGCTTACGAATATGGCATGCCGCTGGACATCGCCCACGCCATTCGCATCGAGGTCCCGAGCTCGCAAGTGTGTGAGGTTGTGCGGGCAAAAATGACCTATGTGGATACGCAAGGGGAAATTCGCCAAGTCAGCTATCTGCAACAGGCTGAGGCGTGCTCCATCCAGTGAGCGCCCACCGTGTTGGTTCATTATTCAAATAGAGGATTCAACCATGTGGAACACAACAATCTCCGCAATCGGCCTTCTGAACACCATAAACCCGCTGAAGAGGCTGGGCCGAGCACTTGTCGCCGGTGTCGCGCTGCTCAGTGCCGTAAGTATCGAAGCGTCGGCTCGTGTCGCACCGAAACCCGACTGGTCGACCAACGACATACCGTCGCAGAAGGGCCGGATCGCCCTGATCACCGGTGGCACCAGCGGCATGGGTTATGAGGATGCGCTGGCACTGGCGCGTGCCGGCGCGCAGGTGATTATCGCCGCTCGCAATCCAGAGCGCGGGGCGCAGGCCATTGCACGCATTCAACAGTCGGTGCCCGATGCCAAGGTGCAGTTCGAGGCCGTGGACCTGGCCAACCTTTCGTCCGTGCGCGACCTGGCCCAACGTCTTAATCAGAGGCTGCCGCGCCTCGACGTGTTGATCAACAATGCCGCCATCATGGCGCCGTCCGAACGAGGTACATCAGCAGATGGTTTCGAACTTCAGTTAGCAACCAATTACCTGGGGCACTACGCGCTGACCGGCCTGTTGGTGCCACTCCTGCGTCAAAGCCAGGACGCCCGCGTGGTGAGCCTTTCAAGCATTGCCGCCACTCGCGGCGCGATGAACTTTGACGATTTGCAGGCCGAGCAGAAATACGACCCCTATCAGGCATACGCGCAATCGAAACTGGCCATCCTGCATTGGGCGTTCGCGCTGCAGCGGCGCAGCGATGCCGAAAACTGGGGCATTCGTAGCATCGCCGCGCACCCCGGCGTTGCCGTAACCGAGTTGGTCGAACGCGGCCCCGGCCTCAACAGTGAATTCGGCCAGCGCTGGGCCCAGGATCGCGACGCCTACCACTCAGCGGCACAAGGGGCGTTGCCCACGCTGTATGCCGCCACCGCTGCGCAGGCCGTCGGCGGCGCCTATTACGGCCCGACCGGAGATCAGGAAAAACGCGGCCCGCTGGGCTTCGCCAAAACGCCTGCTACAGCGACCAGGGAGGCGGATTCCGATCGGCTTTGGACGGTCTCCGAACGGCTTACCGGCGTTACCTACCCCTGATGCAACCGTGGGCGCGGGTGTTCGTCCCGTGCCCACCCTCTGGCCTGTTGCCGTCTTCCCGGAGTTCCCATGAGTACGCCTTCCTATCTGCACCGGCTGAGCCTCGCCCTTAACGCTCGCGACGATGAGCTGCGTCCGGCGCTGTACGGATTCCTGCTGTTCCTGTGCCTCTTTACCGGTTACTTCATGCTGCGCCCGATCCGTGAATCGATGGGCATCGCGGCGGGCGTGGAGAATCTGCAATGGCTGTTCACCGCGACCTTCCTGGTCATGCTGGCGGCGGTTCCGCTGTTTGCCTGGCTCGGTTCCCGGGTGCCGCGCTTGCGTCTCATCGACTGGGTGTACGGCTTCTTCGGCATCAACCTGCTGATGTTCGTCGAGTTCTTCCAGTTCCAGCCGGACAGCGTCTGGCTGGCCCGGGTCTTTTATGTCTGGATCTCGGTTTATAACCTGTTCGTCGTGTCCGTGGCCTGGAGCTTGATGGCGGATGTATTCGACAGCGAGCAGGCCAAGCGTTTATTTGCCTTCATCGCTGCCGGCGCCAGCATAGGCGGTCTGCTGGGGCCGGCCCTGAGCGCGCTGCTCATCGATACCCTCGGCGCTTCTGGGCTGATGCTGCTGGCAGCCTTGTTGCTCGGTGCCACGCTTGTCTTGAAACGGGCACTGATGAGATGGCGCGAAGAGGGTGGGGCTGGCCGCCCCGGCGCCGCGCCGACGCAAAGTACTCGGCAGCCATTGCGCGGCAACCCGTTCAGCGGTTTGACGACCGTGCTCAGGTCACCTTACCTGCTGGGGATCGCCGGGTTCGTGGTGCTATTGGCGACCGTCAGCACCTTTCTTTATTTCGAGCAGGCGCGCCTGGTGGCCGAGCACTATCCGGATCGCGAATCGCAAGTTCGCATCTTTGGCACCATCGACATCATCGTGCAGGCCGGTGCGTTGCTGTCCCAGCTGTTCATCACCGGCCGCATCGCACCGAAGCTGGGGGTGCGTGCGTTGCTGGCCATCGTGCCACTGCTCATGTCCATCGGCTTCCTGGGCCTGGCGTTGGCGCCCGGGTTTGCGCTGCTGACGATGTTGATGATCGTGCGACGAATCGGCGAGTACGCGTTCGTCCGACCGGGCAGGGAAATGCTGTTCGCGCCCTTGGATGCCGAGAGTAAATACAAGGCCAAGAACTTCATCGACACCGTGGTTTATCGCGCCGGTGACGCCATGAGCGGTTGGGCCAAGAGCCTGCTTGACATGCTGGGGCAGGGCGCCGGCCTGGCCGCGATGATTGGCGCGTGTTGCGCGTTGCTGTGGGGTTACTTGGGCTGGCAATTGGGACGGCAGGCCGATGATGCCGCTTCGCGGGAGCTACGCCTGGCAATTATCTCGGCCAGGGCATGAAGATTTTTATTCTCCATCGCGTCCTTACAGTGAGAGGTGATACGGATGACTTTAAAAAGCAGGGTACTGGCAGTCGGTGCGGTCATTGCCTTTTCGGTTTTCTCCACAGCTTTTGCGGGCAAGGAAAATTCGTTGGTCGGCACCTGGCGCATGATCAGCGCAACGGTTGAGCGCCAGGGCAGTAGCTCGGATGCTTATGGACCCAATCCTCATGGCTGGCTCGTTTTCACCCCAGAGTTGACGTTTATTGAAGTGCTCACAGATCCGCGTGTGCCGGCGTTTCGATCCAACGTGCGTGGCGAAGGCACCGATGAGGAAAACCGCGCAGCCATGCTGCGGTAGCATCGGGTTCTTCGGACGATATACCGTTAACCCCAATGGCGAGTTCACGGGCAACACCGTCGAAGGGGCTACGTTTCCAAACTGGGTGGGCGCTGTGCGTACCCAGGATGACTTGCAACTGAAGGTCGACGGCGACCGGATGGTGGAAGATTTCCGGCGCCCGGATGGGGCGAAGATTCACATCGTCTGGGAGCGTGTAAGGTAGCTCCGAAGTATCGTCCATGCTGGCCATGCTTGATTTGAGTGTCCTCATGCATCGTCCGGTCTGGAACCGTGAAGCCGAAAACAAAAATCCGATGCCTATCGTGGCATCGGATTCTGCGTCACGCTCGGGCCGTGGAACTGCCCCCATATTGTCAGCTTTTAGGCCTGGCGCGCTTCGGCCAACTCATCGATCAAGTGCCGCTGAAACGCCGCAAGCGCTTCCTTAGGTTGCTGTAACTGTACAAATTCCAACATGGGATCTGTGACTGCAGTCCTCACGCCCGCCAGCTCCTCAAGGGTCGCCAGCCCGCAAAACGGCACATACGCTTCGGAATACCCACCTTCGTGGACCAGAACGAGACGGCCCTGGCACAGACGTTCAGCGGCTTTGCGCACAAGGCTGGTCATTTGCCGGAACGAGTCGCTGTGCAACAGCATGCGAGCCAGCGGATCGACAGCGTTGGCGTCGTAACCGCAGGCGACAATAATCAACGCAGGCTCGAAGCGCTCTAGCGCCGGTATCACGATGCGTTCCATCGCGTACAAGTAAGCCTCATGACCACTGCCGGGCGGCAACGGAATATTGATATTCGCGCCCAACCCGGCGCCGCGGCCGCGATCAGCTTCACCGCTGTAACCTGCGGGGAAACAGCCATCTTGGTGCAGTGAAATGGTCAGCACGTCACCACGCTCTTCGAAGATGGATTGTGTGCCGTTGCCGTGGTGCACGTCCCAGTCGATCACCGCGACGTTGCCCAGGCTACGGCGGGCTTTTGCAGCTTCAATGGCGATGGCAATGTTGGCCAGGAAGCAAAAGCCCATGGCGTTGTCGGCGAGGCAGTGATGGCCCGGCGGGCGCGACAGTGCGTACGCGTTATCGACTTCCCCAACGAGAACGGCATCGACCGCGGCGATGGCCAACCCGGCAGAGAGCGTGGCTATTTCATAACTACCAGGCCCGATGGGCGCGTGCGGCCCCAACTCACCGCCCCCGGCATCGCTCATCGCCTTGAAGCGTTGCAGGTAATCGGGTGTATGAACTCGCAGCAGATCTTCATCGGTTGCCGCGTTGGCGCTGCGTACCTGCAAATAGCGGGTCAGGCCGGAGACATCCAGCAGGCTCTTCAGACGGCGTTTGGTTTCCGGCGATTCAGCGTGGCCCGCGGCGGCCGGTGGTTGCACCCATCCTCCCACCGGCAAGGTCAAGGCGTGCAGCCCGGCACTATGCCAGAGGCTGAGTTCGTCGAAGAAAAATGCACTTTTTCGGCTCATCGTCTTTCCATTTTCTTTAGGGTAATAAGGCCATTCATGCGTTTGGGCGGCTGCTGAGCATCAACGCCAGGGACAGCAGAGTGATGCACGTCCCGCCAATCAGCAGCGATTGAAAGCCGCCGCTGGCTTCGATCACCCGGCCCGCCACCGTCGGGCCGATAGCCAGGCCAGCGCCGATCACCAGGTTGGAGGCGTTCATCAGTTTTCCGGAGCGGTCAAGGTCGGCCAGGCAGGCCAGGATCAACGGTAGAATGAAGGTCCAGGTGAACTTGAACAGCAGCGCTGCCACGGCAAAACGCATCATTTCGGGTTGGCCCCGCAGTAACAGCACTGAGCCGGCCATCAGCGCGTAACCCAGCAGTAACAGCAGCAAGCGTGGCAGTCGGTCGCCGATCAGAGAGGCACAGCCCGCTCCGACAATGCCCATCACCGTGGCGAGCGCCAGTACCTTGCCACTGGACTCGGCGGAGATACCTGCCTGGGTGGCGATGGAGCCGATAAAGGTCCACACACCGCCCAGGCAAATGTAGAAACTCAAGACCCCCAAAATGCCCAGTGCGCGTTTCCACAGCGAGGCGATGGCGACGTGCTCGGCGGTTGTTTCAGCCGACGGGGAGCCTTGGGGAAAATAGCGCGCCAATGGCAAAAAGACCGCCATCAACCCTGCGAGGATCACGTAGCACGCTGATAGCCCGAAGTGTTCAAAGAGTCGAGGCAGGATGCTCAAACCGATCGCCCCGACGACCAGTTGCCCCAGCACCCATAACCCATAGACTCGGCCGGGATTGGCTGTTGAAGCGGCGCTGGACAGGCAGATGATCATCAACGAACCGCCCGCCAGGGCACTGCAAAAGCGCAATGCCAGGAGTATCGAGTAGTCGGCAGCAAGCCCTGATAGAAGGTTTGCTGCAATGAACACAACACCGGCCAGCAATGCGGCGCGACGCCAGTCGGTACGTTTCAGCCACCACAGAGCGGGCAGGGTGGCCAGGCTCATGGCGCCGAGTTCAGTAGAGAACAGATCGCCGATCTGTGACGGGCTCAACTGCCATTGACTCGCCAGTTGCGCCGCGATGGCCGGTGCGGTCATGAGAATGGTCGGGGTGATGGCGGCGAACAGCACGATGGCTGCCAGCAATGCCAGTCGCGAGGATGCGAGGGAGCGGGGAGTGGTCAGCGGTTTGGTCTGGGTGTTCATGGTCAAACTCCGATGAATGGATTCAGAACACATGGACCAGACGCAGCAGTGCGTCAGTGCCGTGATAGCCGTTATCGGTGGCAACGTTCTGCGAAAGGCCGAACATCACTTGGTTCTGTTTATCCAGCCAGTGGCCGACTTCAAAGCCTATTTGGGTGTAGCGCTTGTGGGTGTCATCGATGCGCTGGTCGTTGATCCGCAGTTCGCCGCCATCGGCGTGGATCAGCCGCAACGCACCATAGGTGCTTGGCGTAAAGTCGTAGGAGGCGAAGGCTTGCAGGCGATACAACGGGTCCTGTTTCAGATCGCTGCCAAAGTAGTCGTCGTTCTTGCCGTAGAGCTGGGCTTCGAGGTTGGCTTCCAACACCCATTTTTCGCCGATGCCCTGGGTGTAGTTGTAAACGAAGGTGGCCCCCCAGCGATTGGCGCCGGGTGATACATCTGGATTGTCGTTGTGGTACTCGCCAATCGGCAGGGTAATCAGCGTCAGCAATCCGCTGTAAGTGCGTGAGGCAGGGTCATTGATGAAGAACAGTGTGCCGCCGACCTGAGGGTCGCCAAAGCCGCTTTCCCCTGTGTGCTGGCTGGCACCCGGCAGGCGCGCGTTGATGTCGGCGAAGGGCACGATGAACTGTGGCGTGCATAGAGTGCCGCAGATGTCGGTGAAAAATACTTGGCGGTAGGCCATGGCGTTGACCTTCAGGTCGGCCTTGCCGGTGCTGTCAGCCGGGCCGTGGAAGTCGTCAGCGCGACTTGCCGGCAGATAAAGCACACCCAGGTTGGTGCCTGAAGGCGCGCCGAAAAAATCCCGGGCGTTGAGGTCGGCGGCACTGGCGTGCAGGCTCGACAAGCCGCCGATCAGGGCCAGCGCTGTATTGCGTGTGAAAGTGGTGGTCATGGGTATTGCGTCTCTTCTTTGAGTTGTTGTTTGGCGAATGGCTCGCCCGTAGGTGGCAGAGGGGCAAAAAAAGGGCAAAGGTGTCCCGTGGCCGTCAAAACGACAGCGAAAAAGTCAGCGCGAGTCAGCGGTGCGGATCAGTCAGGTGGGGCGTGCAGCAGATGGGCGATACGGGCTTTGTCCTTGACCCCGAGCTTGCTGTAGATAGCGCGGATGTGGTGGCGCACGGTATTGGGGGACATGCCCAGGTCGCGGGCGACTTCCTTATAGGTCTTGCCTTCGCCGAAGCCTTGGGCCACGGCGTTTTCCCTTGGACTCAGTTGCATCAGCACCGTGCGGCTGCGGGCGGCCAGCAGGAACAGATCACCGACCGTCGAGGCCTCGACCTGCAAGTGCTTGCCTTCATACCCGTCGGCGTCCATCGCCACCGGCAGGCAAGGACCGGTCCAGTCCGGCCATTCGCTCAACAGCAAGTCGACGAAGCCTCGTTCTGCGCAATGCAGGGTGCCGCGTCGGTCGCACACGGCTAGAGCGAGATTGCGTGGGTGGGTGAGGGCCTCGCGCATGGCTACCAGCGTGCGAATCTGATTGGCGGACACCGCCGCCACCAGGTGCAGCATGAGGTTGTTCAACAGCAGGCAGTCTTGCTCGGTAAAGCGTGCCGCGTCGGTCGCGCGATAGAGCGCGAGGTGATCGCTGAGATGGGTTTGCGGGTCGATGTACACCACGCACAGCAATTCGCCAATGCCGTAGGTCTCACCGAGCCAGTTGAGCCCGGGGCCGCTGGCAGGGTTACGCATGTCGACAATGACCGCTTGCCCAGGAACATCGTGAGCCCTGGCGACGGTCACGTCGATATGACGAATCGACTGCCAGTCCGACAGATAACTACGGGGCAGTTTGTGGAGATAAGAGCTGTGCTCTTCGGGTAACCCGTCAATCAATGCTCCGCGGCCCCACCAGGCGCTGTCGAAGGGCAGCAGCTGGCTGATGCAGCTCAGCGCTGCTTCGTGGAAATGCTCGATGTCTTTGTCCTGCGCCAGGCGCTGAAGCTCCAGTGTCATTGCGCTGAAGGCCTCGAGGAGACGGGCGTGACCATGATCATGACGGCTCATTTGTATGTACCTCTGTGCGACATTTTTATTGTTTTCGTCACGAAGTCATTGAGGGCCGAAACGTCGTTTTGACGTGGGGCAGGGCCTGGGGCGAGTATCGGCGGGTTCAAAGAGGATCGCCATCCTACAGATGCATGAGGGAGCTCTTTCGCCTGTGGACGCCAGGTACGAGAGCCCATGATCCAAATCCGCAAGTCCAAATGGCGACCGGCGTTAGGGGAGGAGGGTGCTGGGTTAAGCCAGCTTGTTCAAGAACGAGGAAATGAGTGTAGGCCGCTAAATGATGGCCTTTTGCTTTTAAGCGGATCCCGCTAGAATCCATCCCCCTCTTTATGAGCGGCATTAGTAAAATCACGCAAGGATGTCGATATGCAATTTGCAAAAGCCATAGGCCTTGCCTTGGCCTTGAGCCTGAGTGGATGTGCCAGTTTCACCAAAGATGAAGTAGCCCCCGTGAATCTGCCTTCGATGGCCAGCTACTCGAACAAGCCGAACGTCTATGTCGATTTCGATTTCTATCAGGGCGATCCCGACAATGCCAAGGCCACCGAGGTACCGCAGGCTCGCGACATGCTCAAGCCCGATCTGAAGCGAACCTTCGATGAGTCAGGGCTTTTTGGGCGCGTGGTATTTGACGAATTCCAGAAGCAACCAGGCGACTACAGCCTTCGATTGAAGGTCTATAACCATGCACCAGGCGGCGGGCAAATGGTCCTGGCGTTCATCAGTGGCTTCACGTTCACGATCATTCCTGCGTTGGCGACCGACCAGTACACCATGAGCCTGGAAACCCTGGACGAGCAGGGTCAGCCGTTGGGCAAGACCAGCAATCATGATGCGATAAACACCTGGATGGGCATCTGGTTCCTGCCCCTGGCAAGTAATACGCCCAAGGCTGCCATCACCGACACCTTCAACCGGCAGGTCAATGCGCTGTTGAAGAACTGGGTCGACAACAACCGCATAAAATACTCCGCTGTCGATACCCGCATTCCACGGGGCTGACACCGATAGAAAAAGAGCCGCAATCGCGGCTCTTTTTTTTGATCACTTCAACGCTTGAGTGAACTGTGGGTCGCTGTACAAGCTCTTGAGCAGGTCTTGAACCATCGGGTTGTAGTTGTTCGCGGCAGCCGGAATGGCGATCGGACCGAAGAAACTACTGTCCCAATCACGCTGCACATCTTTAGTGGTTTCGTATAAAACCTGATCACCCTTACGCAGCGTGAAGCGTGCAGCCACCTCGCCATGGCCGTTGCTCATGCCTGCTGTGAGCTGGCTCTTGACCAACTGAACCTGCAACTGCCGGTCTGCACGAGGGTCCAACAGACCCGCCTGACGAAGCTCATCGTTGATCGCTGCCTGGATGTGCAGTGGAACGCTACCCTCTGGCGACGAAATCGGGTTCAGGCGCACCATCAGCGACCCTTGCCCTGAATCCGCATTCACCTGCGTCTCGCGCAAGGGCTGCATGGGTGCATTTTGCTTGAGCTGCTGAACGTTCTGAAAATTGGGTTCATAGCGAGTCATGGTTACACCACAGCCTTGTAGCAGCAACGCGCAGAACGGTAGAGCCAAGTAGAGCTTCTTCACAGCAAATCCTTATGTGCTTTTTTAGAAGGCGTGATTATCAACAGATGGCCTTAAGCTATCAAGGATGAGTTGAGGTTTACGGTGCTCCCTACCAGCTCAACTGTATTGGCTGGCAGATCCAGCAGCGGTTTTAGGCTTTCTGGAACAGGTCAACTGGTAAGCGATTGCCAACCATATGAACCACCCTGGCATGACCATCAACGCAATATACGAGGTGAGAATGGTCGACCACGTAAAGATCACGAGGATTGCCGATACAGTAGAGACAATGGTGAATGCCGTCATCACTTCTGGAATGATGAAAAGCAACAGCACGCCCACGAGCATTAACAGCGTGGTGAACGCTAGGCTCAGTAAAGATTGGCAGACAGTTGTTTTGATTTACTTTGGCCAGTGGGAAGAGTCGATCCGACGAGCTGGAAGGGAGGAATACCGAACGGGTAGCGAACAGGTATCAGTTCTGGGCCCGGTCTGAGCTTTAGCCATAGCTCTGCCAAGGAGACTTCACACCCAGGTGGATGCAGCTTAGGTGCAAGAAATTGCAGAGGGTAGAGCACGAATGAGCGGGTCAGAATGTCGGCTCTAGGCAGCTGGATACCTTCAAAGTCGCCAGACAGGCCATCAAAGAGGAGTAGATCAATATCGAGAGTGATCAACCGCTGCATCCCGCTCCTTCGACCATGGAGATGCTCGATTCCTTTGATCCATGCGACGAGCTCGCGAATGTTGAGATCAGTGGTCGCAGACATTACCAGGTTGTAAAAAGGCGGGTGGTCTCCGTCTAGGGAGATGCTTTCGTAAACGGGCGAGCAACGGATATTTTCCAGATGCTCTTCCAGCATTGTGAGAGCGATTTCAATGTGTCTTTCACGCTCAACATTGCTGCCCAGGCCGAGATAAATTCTGTGGTTAGTCATGGGGCCTGACTCGTTGATCTGAAACCTATTTGATGACTTCACTCCCTGTGACATCAAATAGGCGATAGTAGTGATGCCTTCATTGGCATGACCTTCAGTATGATTTCAACCGAGGGTGTAATTCAGTAATAGAGTCGCTAGAAGAGCGACGATTGATGCCACTACTGTCCCGCCTGTGAACTTTTTCAAGGCGTCCGAAAGAGATACATTCAGGTACTCCTTCACGACCCAGAAAGCCGAGTCGGTGACATGTGCCCAGCCGATGGAACCGGCTCCGATGGCAATTACAAGGATCTCGGGCTTCAGGTGAGGGTCGGCGGCTAGCATTGGATGGATCATGCCGGCAGCGCTCACCATTGCTACGGTTGCTGAACCCACTGCAAAGTGCATCAACCACGCAACAAACCAGGCAAGAACAATTAAATTAATATCAGATCCTGCGAGAAGCCCCGAGATAGCTTTACCCACCCCACTTTCGATCAGAACAGCATTGAATGCACCGCCCGCGCCGATAACAAAGATGATATTGGCTAAGGCTGGAAAGCTACGCTGAGTGAGTTCTAATAGCTCGACCATGGTGCGACGTTGACGTAAGCCAAGCGACCAGTAGGCAAAGCCCACAGAAATCATGAGAGCGATTAAAGGGTTTCCAACGAACTGTGCGGCCAACTTTAGCCACGTACCATCAGGGAGGCTTGCGGTGGCTGTTTTAAGAACCATGAGGATGAGGGGTAGGCCAATGGTCAGTAGTGTAATCCCGAACCCTGGTAGGGTTCGCGCCGCCCCAACACTTTCTCCTTGAACTTTCAGGAATACTTGCTGACTCGCTGAGGCTTCTCGGCCGCAGTAAAGGTTTACCCAAATAGGCCCTGCAACAATGATTGTCGGAATACCCACCAAAAGTCCGTAGATGATCACACTCCCAACGTCAGCGCCCATCATCACAGTAATAGCCATCGCAGCTGGGTGCGGGGGAAGAATGCAATGGATGGTCATCAAGGAAATGGCGAGAGGTATCCCCAAAAACAAGGTATTTATCTTTGTTTCCCGCGCTACGACATAGACAAGTGGAATCAAAAGAACAAAGCCGACTTCGAAAAACACTGGGATGCCTGCGATGGCCCCAACAATAGCCATTACCCAATGGGCTCGTTTGGAACCTAAATTATCGAGTAAAGTTTTAGCGAGTCGTTCAGCGCCACCGGACTCTTCCAGAATTTTACCAAGGATGCCTCCAAGGCCTATTATCGCAATTAGGAAGCCCAGTGTTCCGCCGATGCCTGATTCAAGTGTACTAATGATTTTTGGAATAGGCATCCCCGCACCAAACCCGACCACGAAGCAAGCGATCACGAGTGCTATGAAGGCATGAAGCCTGACTTTCATAATCAAAATAATAATTAAAGCGATCGACGCAAACAGTACCCCTAACAGCCATGTAGATTCTTGCATTGGTATGCCTCGCACCTTGTTTTTATTAGCGCAGCGTTTAGCGGAATGACAATTAAAGTGCCGAAGCTTTAAATTGTTTTCATGGTATTCGATTTGAAGCTGATCAGATTTTCACATGAGTGCGCCCCCTCAGAAAAACTCCCAAGGGGGCGCCTTCGTATTAAAAATTTGGCCAAATGTCCGAAACTTTATGGGCTGGATGTTGGCCGAAGCACGCGCATCAGCCGATCGTCTCAGACGAATACGAATCTGGCGAAGGCGGAAACACAATCGTCTTAGTGTCGTTTAGAAAAACCCGGCCATGCACATAGGCATGAATCGCGCGCGCCAGCACCTGGCTTTCAACATCACGCCCCAAAGATACGTAATCTTCTGGGCTCTGAGCGTGAGTAATGCGAACGATATCCTGCTCGATGATGGGGCCTTCATCCAAGTCAGCTGTGACGAAGTGTGAGGTTGCACCAATCAGTTTCACACCACGATCAAAAGCCTGCTTGTATGGGCTACCACCTTTGAAAGATGGCAGGAACGAGTGGTGGATATTGATGATCCGGCCCGACATCTGTTGGCACATTTCATCAGAGAGGATCTGCATGTAGCGAGCTAGAACGATGAGCTCTGCGCCGGTTTGGCGAACGATGCGCATTTGCTCCGCTTCAGCCTCTGCTTTGTTTTCCTTGGTTACCTTGATGAGGTGATAAGGAATGCCATGGCCTTCTACTATTTTTTGGAAGTCCAAGTGGTTTGAGATCACGCCAACGATGTCGATTGGCAGGGCACCGATGCTCCAGCGATAGAGCAGGTCGTTCAAGCAATGGCCGAAACGCGACACCATCAAAATGACTTTGCGTTTGGTACGCTCATCAAAGAATTCATAATCCATCTTGTATTTCTCTACAAGTGGTTGGAATTCTCTTTCGAGATCCTGCAGCGAGCAACCTTCCTCAGAACGGAAGGTGATGCGCATGAAGTAGTGATTGGTGCTCTCATCGTCAAATTGGGCGCTGTCACGAATATTGCAACCATGCCCAGACAAGAAAGCAGTAATATCAGCGGTTACGCCCCGGATCGAAGGACAGGTAACACGAAGTACGTTATTTTTAGCTTTGTTCATCTGAGATCACCTTAAACGGCAACTGCTGCCTGGTTGGTAACAATGTGGTGCTGACGCTTGAATGCTGTAACGGTATTGGCCAGCAGGCACGCGATAGTCATTGGGCCGACGCCACCTGGAACTGGGGTAATTGCCGAGGCATGTCCTGCTTCGTCAAATGCAACATCCCCCACAATCCGGGAACGCCCGTCGCGATCAATTCGGTTGATACCGACATCGATAACGACCGCGCCTGGTTTGATCCAGTCACCCTTCACCATCTCTGGGCGGCCTACAGCTACAACCAGGATGTCTGCCGTGCGGCAGAGCGCGGGTACGTCTTGGGTTTTCGAATGCGCCACGGTGACGGTGCAGTTTTCAGCCATCAGGAGCTGTGCCATGGGCTTGCCGACAATGTTGGATTTACCCACCACCACAGCATTTAGCCCTGCGAGACTGCCGAGTCGATCTTTGAGCATCATCAAACAACCGAGGGGAGTGCACGGGACCAAGGCATCTTGACCGGTCGCGAGACGGCCTGCGTTCAAGATGTGGAAGCCGTCAACGTCTTTGTCCGGATCAATGGCGTTAATAACGGCATTTGTGTTCAGGTGTGCAGGCAGGGGAAGTTGCACCAAAATGCCATTTACTTCCGAAGCAGCATTTAGCTTTTCAAGCAGCGCCATCAACTCGTTCTGAGTCGTTTCGACTGGAAGTCGGTATACAAATGACTCCATGCCAATTGCAAGAGTTTGCCGGTGTTTAGCACTTACATATACACCGCTGGCCGGATCCTCACCCACAAGGACAACTGCCAAACCGGGCGTTAGGCCGGTTCTCGATTTAATTTTCGCGACGTCGTCCGTAAGTTTCTCAACCAAGTCAGCGGCATAGCCTTTTCCGTCGATACGGTCAGCCAGGAATGGTTTATTCATGAAGCTTTACCTCAACATCAAAAAAACTGGCGTGGTTATAGTTTTTTGACGCAAGTTAGAGTGAATGGAGTATGAAGTTCATACCCTGGCACAAACGCCTTAATCAACGTTGACTAAGGACGCGCCACGCTCCATAAACTGTTTGAACTGGTCTTCGGGAACAAAGGCGCCACCGGTCGTCCAGATAACGTGAGTAGCTTGGGCAAGTTTTCCCTTCAGACCCTGGGCTTCCTGGTATGCAAGTCCCTGCTTACTTTTGGTAATGAACTCAGGCCCTGCGAATCCTGCGGTTGCCGAGGGTTCGAGACGTATGGACTGAGTCGTCTCAGCCATCCAGAGCCAGCGAAATAAGTCGTCATCAGCCACAGTAAAGACACCGGACAGCATGGGCTTCATTACATCCGCAACGAATGCCGACATGCGCGCTACTGCCATCCCGTCAGCTTCTGTACGGTTGGTCAGCCCAACGTCGTAGACAGATACCAGCTCTTTGGAACCACTCATCATGTGCACCAGTGCGCACGGCGACTGGACAGGCTCAACAAAGAATGCGTGTGCGGCATCACCGAAGATTGCCTTCAAGCCATAGGCTGCGCCACCTGGAGCGCCACCGATACCGCACGGTAGATAGATGAAAAGAGGATGCTCTTCATCTACGGTTACACCTGCTGCATCCAATTGGGCCGCGAGCTCGCTTGCCGCTGCGCTGTAGCCGAAAAACAGCATTTCAGAGCGTTCGTCATCCACAAAGTAGATGCTTGGATCGCCTTCGGCGTCGATACGGGCACATTCAACCGCGGTAGTGTAATCGGCTGTATGCTGAACCACTTCAACGCCAAGACGAGTCAAGCGTTCGACTTTCCACTGTTTGGCATCGGACGACATGTGAACCACGGCTCGGAATCCTAGCGCGCGTGCGGCGATGCCCACGCTCAGGCCTAGGTTGCCGGTACTGCCCACAGCGATGGTGTGCTGTGCGAAAAGTGCTCGCGCCTGCGTACTTGCAAGAACAGTGATGTCGCCACCAGGCGTAAGAACTCCGCGCTTCTCTGCCATTTGCTTGGCGTACATGAACACTTCGTAGACGCCGCCTCGGGCCTTGATAGAACCGGCAACAGGCAAGTCGCCGTCAGCCTTGACGAATACGCGACCATATTCGGCAGCCTCATATCCAACTGCTTTCCGCAGGCTCGTGGCTTCAATCAGCTTGGACTGAATCAGTCCTTTCGACTCAGTTAGCTCAGGGAAGCAGGTCTGCAGCAGCGGTGCCAACAGTTTCCAGTTCTGTTCGGCGTCTTTGACTTGGGAGGCTCGGATCGGCAGAGCTGGATCAGCGATGCCGTTTGCCTTGAGGGCCGGGTTCAGCCAAAGCGCGGGGCGTCCAGCGAGTACATCGTCACGTGCTGGGTCGTTGGGGAGTTGAACGCTCATTTTTCATTTTCCTACTGCATTGAGAGATCGGCGAGCGATGGATTCATGCCCGCCAAATTTCCTCAGGCATAGATTGGGAATTCAGCAACCAGCTTTGCCACAGTTGCGCGGCTCTTCGCGATAACCTCTTCAAGGGCAGCCTCGGCGCCTGCTTGAGCGTCGAAGATGTCAGCGATCAGGTTGCCTATGACTTCGAATTCTTTCGCGCCGAAGCCCCGGGTAGTACCGGCAGACGAACCCAGTCGAAGACCTTTCCATTCCGAAGGTTTTGCACTGTCGAACGGAATCGGATTCTTGTTCGAAGTGATATTGATCGCCGAGAGAGCGTCTTGGGACTCTTGGCCTGTCAATCCTTTCGACGAAACGTCTACCAGAACAACATGAGTATCCGTGCCACCACTGACGATGCGCACGCCGCGCTTTTGAAGAACCTCCGCCAGGAGACGGGCATTTGCTTTGACATTTGCGCCGTAGGTCTTGAACTCATCAGTCAGCGCCTCGCCCAGGCAGACAGCTTTACCAGCGATAGTGGCCAGGTGTGCGCTGCCCTGTACACCTGGGAATACAGCTGGCTGCAGCTTCTTGAATAGATCTTCGCGGTTGGTCATTACCAGACCGCCACGGGCACCGCGTAGGGTTTTAGTAGTAGTGCAGGTGACGATGTCGGCATGCGGAATCGGAGAAGGGTGAACGCCGGCGGCTACGAGGCCAGCAAAGTGGGCCATGTCCACCAAGTAGGTAGCTCCGACTTTGTCTGCAATCTCACGCATGCGCGGGAAGTCGATTTCTCGCGGATAAGACGAGCCCCCCGAGATGATCAGTTTCGGCTTGTGTTCCAAGGCCAGCGCTTCGACATTGTCGTAGTCAATACGGCCAGTTTCGCGATCAACACCATAGGAAACAATGCTGAACCAACGGCCGGACTGGTTTGGTTTGGCGCCATGGCTAAGGTGACCACCAGCAGCGAGATCCAGGCTCAGGACTACGTCACCTGGTTGCAGCAGGGCGAAGAAAACAGCTTGGTTTGCTTGAGTGCCCGAGTGGGGCTGAACATTCACGTATCCACAACCAAACAGTTCTTTCGCACGGTCAATGGCTGCTTGTTCGACAACATCAGCGAAATCGGCTCCGCCGTGGAAGCGTTTACCTGGGTAGCCTTCGACGGTCTTGTTTGTAATAACTGACCCAAGGGCGTCAAGCGACGCAAGGCTTACAGAGTTTTCCGACGCGATGAGTTCAATCTGCCCTTGCTGACGTTTCTTTTCATTTTCAAGCGCGTTGAAGATCAGCGGATCGCGTGCTGCAAGGTGATCGTGGAAATAGGACTTGGTCATTGCTGCGGTTCCCGTCTTGGTTTTTTCATACCCTAATCCTTGGCCAAGATGAGAAAAAGCGAATAATATTTCAATATTACATTAGCATTTCTTACTGATTGGTCTTGTTAGGCGGAGGGAAAAAGCTCATGGATATCGGTAGATTGCGCGCGTTGCGGGAGTTGTCCATTCGCAAAACCATGGCGGCTGTAGCGGAGGCCCTTCATGTGTCTCCATCTGCTGTGTCCCAGCAAATTTCTCTTTTGGAGCAGGAAGTAGGAATCGAGTTGGTCGAACGGCGTGGACGCGGGGTTAACCTGACCATTGCTGGTCGTACGCTGGTTGAACGGGCAAACCGCATTTTTACGGAACTTGAGTCGGCCCGCGCAGACATGGCGGAGCTTAAGGAAGTCGTTGCAGGTGAACTTCGCGTAGCGGCCTTTCCCTCGGTGGCAGCGGCCTTTATCCCTAAGACCATTCGTGCGCTGAGCGCCACACACCCTCAGTTGCTAGTGCAGTTTGACGAGATGGAGCCGGAGGAGGGGTTGAATGCGTTGAGAAGCTGGCAAACGGACGTTGCTTTGATCGATGACCTCAATATTCCACCTGGCCTCCTTGATCCGGGCATCGAAACCATCCCGCTGATTGAGGATGTTTTTAATGTGATGATGTCTCCCAATCATCGGCTGGCACACATGGAGGAGGTCACGCTAGGTGACCTAAGTGGCGAGCGCTGGGTGATTGATACGGCTTCCAGTACCTATACTCGCGTATTGACTGATGCGTGTCAGAACGCTGGCTTCACACCCAACATCATTGCGCGCTGCAAGGGGTTCGAAGTCACTCTCTCCTTGATCCGCGAAGGCTGCGCAATTGCAATCTTCCCCGAGTTACGGGCCAGCTTCGACCTTCAAGATGCACGGGTCTGTCGGTTGGTTCCCGAAATTCGACGCAGGATTTCTGTCGCCTTCCGCAAGGGAGAGAAGAAAAGCCCTGCGCTCCAAGCATTCATCCAAAGTATTTATGCTCATACAACTGATTTTCGCTGATCTTCCAACTACCTGATCCTCTCAGAGGGTCAGTATCTCAAGCCCTATCCCCGCCAAGCGCCAAATGTCTCGACGCACGAACGTCATTCGTGTGTCTGTGCTTCAGACAGAAGCATTAGTTTTACTTACGTAATATTGAAAAAATATTCGCTTTTTCTGACTTTGCTCAGGGGCTACGGTATTTGAAAGCGTTTTGCCCCGTCACACCGGGGCCTTTTTAAAACAATAAAAAGAGGGCCTGCGATGCCACTTTCCATAAGCGCTTACTGCGCATACCGGGTGCCCTGACGGCGTCCATCTTGTTTTCTGCCCTCCACATCGCTGTTCAGAATTCCGTCCGATTTCGGTGCGTTGGCATCGTGCGGCCTGGGTTTACTCGTGCCATTTTTGGAGCATCAAAATGAAAAAAGAAAACAAGCTGATCAAAGTCTGCGGTGGCCTGGTCGGCCTCACCCTGATGACTTTATTGTCCGCTAATGCCAGTGCTGGCGTGACGCTGGATAACGTGAAGAAAAAAGGCTTTGTGCAGTGCGGGGTCAGTGACGGACTTCCAGGATTTTCATTTGTTGATGCTAAGGGCAGCTTTGCCGGTCTCGATGTAGACGTTTGCCGTGCGGTCGCAGCGGCGGTCTTCGGTGATGCGAACAAGGTCAAATACTCACAGCTCACCGCCAAAGAACGCTTCACGGCGCTACAGTCCGGCGAAGTGGATCTGCTATCCCGCAGTACCACCTGGACGTCCTCACGTGACGGCTCCTTGGGCATTCTGTTCACAGGCGTCAGCTACTACGATGGCCAAGGATTTTTGGTCAATAAAAAACTGGGGGTGAAGAGTGCCAAAGAGCTGAATGGCGCAACGTTTTGCATCCAGGCGGGGACCGTTACCGAGCTGAACCTCGCAGATTACTTCCGTGCGAACAAACAGAAATTTACCCCTATCTCATTTGATACTTCTGACGAGAGCTTCAAGGCGCTCGAAGCTGGTCGCTGCGATGTGCTGACGTCTGATCAGTCGCAGCTGTATGGCCAGAGATTGAAACTCGCGACTCCTGATGACTATGTCGTACTACCAGAAGTCATCTCAAAAGAACCGCTTACTCCTGCCGTAAGACGCGGTGATGAGGAGTGGTTTACGGTGGTGCGCTGGACATTAAATGCAATGCTCAACGCTGAAGAGTTGGGTATCACTTCCAAAAATGTGGCCGAGCAAAAGCAAAGCACCAACAATCCTGATGTTGCGCGGCTGTTAGGAGGCGAGGGTACCTTGGGTAAGGATTTGAATCTGCCGAACGACTGGGCTTTCCAGATCGTCAAGCAAGTAGGTAACTATGGAGAGTCGTTCGAGCGAAACCTCGGTGATGGCAGTGACCTGAAGATCAAGCGCGGGCTTAACGCGCTCTGGAACAAAGGCGGCATTCAGTACGCGGCACCTGTTCGCTAAGTCTATTTCGCCCGGTCGTAGGCCGGGCGTTTTCTTATCTGTCCTGCCGGTGTACATATGCAAATGAACAATGGCTCAAAGCGCCTGGCGTCATTTAATGATCCCGTTACGCGCGCGCTGCTCTTCCAGATCCTGATCGTTGCTGCAGTGGTGACGATGGGGTGGACTCTCTACCAAAATACGTACACAAACCTTGTGCATCGCGGAATCACTTCTGGTTTTGCATTCCTTGAAAACAGTGCTGGCTTTGGGGTCGCGCAGCACCTGATTTCTTATAAGGAAGTCGACTCATACGCGCGTGTTTTCGTCATAGGTTTGTTGAACACGCTGCTAGTAACCTTCATCGGTGTAATCCTGGCGACGATCCTCGGGTTCATCATCGGTGTGGCGCGGCTGTCGCAGAACTGGATCATCTCCAAGCTGGCGACTGTTTATGTCGAGGTCTTCCGTAACATTCCGCCGCTGTTGCAAATCCTGTTCTGGTACTTTGCGGTATTCCTGAGCATGCCGGGACCGCGTGCTGCCCATAACTTCGGCGACACCTTCTTTGTCAGCAGCCGGGGCTTGAACATGCCTGCCGCGCTGGTGGCCGAAGGCTTCTGGCCGTTCGTGATCAGCGTGGTGCTGGCCATCGTTGCCATCGTGCTGATGACGCGCTGGGCCAACAAGCGTTTCGAAGCGACCGGCGAGCCGTTCCATAAGTTCTGGGTCGGCCTGGCGCTGTTCCTGGTGATCCCGGCCCTGTGCGCGCTGCTGTTTGGTGCCCCGGTGCATTGGGAAATGCCGAAGCTGCAAGGCTTCAACTTCGTCGGTGGCTGGGTACTGATCCCGGAACTGCTGGCTCTGACCCTGGCCTTGACCGTGTACACCGCGGCGTTCATCGCCGAGATCGTGCGTTCGGGCATCAAGTCGGTCAGCCATGGCCAGACCGAGGCGGCCCGTTCCCTGGGGCTGCGCAACGGCCCGACCCTGCGCAAGGTGATCATCCCGCAGGCCCTGCGAGTGATCATTCCACCGTTGACCAGCCAATACCTGAACCTGGCGAAAAACTCGTCCCTGGCAGCCGGTATCGGTTATCCGGAAATGGTTTCGCTGTTTGCCGGTACGGTGTTGAACCAGACCGGCCAGGCCATCGAGGTGATTGCGATCACCATGAGCGTGTACCTGGCGATCAGTATCAGCATTTCCTTGCTGATGAACTGGTACAACAAGCGCATTGCGCTGATCGAGCGGTGAGGAAACGCGCATGACGACTCATACTTTCAAACCTGAAATGCCCCCGCCGGGCAGCAGCATCGGCGTGGTGGCGTGGATGCGCGCCAACATGTTCTCCAGCTGGATCAACACGCTGCTGACGCTGTTCGCGTTCTATCTGATCTACCTGATCGTTCCACCGCTGTTGCACTGGGCGATCCTCGATGCCAACTGGGTCGGTACCACCCGCGCCGACTGCACCAAGGAAGGCGCTTGCTGGGTGTTCATCCAGCAGCGTTTCGGTCAGTTCATGTACGGCTACTACCCAGCGGACCTGCGCTGGCGTGTAGACCTGACCGTGTGGCTGGCGGTCATCGGTGTGGCGCCGTTGTTCATCTCGCGCTTCCCGCGCAAGGCGATCTACGGCCTGAGCTTCCTGGTGCTGTACCCGATCATCGCCTGGTGCCTGCTGCACGGCGGCGTGTTCGGCCTGGACGCCGTGGCGACCAGCCAATGGGGCGGCTTGATGCTGACCCTGGTAATCGCCACCGTCGGTATCGTCGGCGCTCTGCCGCTGGGCATCGTCCTGGCCTTGGGTCGCCGCTCGAACATGCCGGCGATCCGTGTGGTCTGCGTGACCTTCATCGAGTTCTGGCGCGGCGTGCCGTTGATCACGGTGCTGTTCATGTCGTCGGTGATGCTGCCGCTGTTCCTGCCCGAAGGCATGAACTTCGACAAGTTGTTGCGCGCGCTGATCGGGGTGATCCTGTTCCAGTCGGCCTACATTGCCGAAGTGGTGCGGGGTGGCCTGCAAGCCATTCCCAAGGGCCAATACGAAGCGGCCGCAGCGATGGGCCTGGGCTACTGGCGCAGCATGGGCCTGGTGATTCTGCCGCAAGCCTTGAAGATGGTGATCCCGGGGATCGTCAACACCTTCATTGCGTTGTTCAAGGATACGAGCCTGGTGATCATCATCGGCTTGTTCGACCTGCTCAACAGCGTGAAACAAGCTGCCGCCGACCCGAAATGGCTGGGCATGGCCACCGAAGGCTATGTGTTCGCCGCCCTGGTGTTCTGGATTTTCTGTTTTGGTATGTCCCGCTATTCCATGCATTTGGAACGCAAGCTGGACACTGGCCACAAGCGTTAGGAGTTGACTCATGAGTGAAGCGATCAAACAGCCTGTGAGCCCTGAAGGCATTATTCAGATGCAGGGCGTGAACAAGTGGTACGGCCAGTTCCACGTATTGAAAGACATCAACCTGAACGTCAAGCAGGGCGAGCGTATCGTGCTGTGCGGCCCGTCGGGCTCCGGTAAGTCGACCACCATCCGCTGCCTCAATCGCCTGGAAGAACACCAGCAGGGTCGCATCGTGGTCGACGGTGTGGAACTGACCAACGACCTCAAGCAGATCGAAGCGATCCGCCGCGAAGTCGGCATGGTGTTCCAGCACTTCAACCTGTTCCCGCACCTGACCATCCTGCAGAACTGCACCCTGGCGCCGATGTGGGTGCGCAAGATGCCCAAGCGCAAGGCCGAGGAAATCGCCATGCATTACCTGGAGCGCGTGCGCATTCCAGAGCAGGCGAACAAGTACCCTGGCCAGCTTTCCGGCGGTCAGCAGCAGCGTGTGGCCATCGCCCGTGCCCTGTGCATGAAGCCGAAAATCATGCTGTTCGATGAGCCGACTTCGGCACTCGACCCGGAAATGGTGAAAGAGGTTCTGGACACCATGATCGGCCTGGCCGAAGACGGTATGACCATGCTCTGCGTGACCCACGAGATGGGCTTTGCCCGCACCGTGGCCAACCGCGTGATCTTCATGGACAAGGGCGAAATCGTCGAACAGGCCGCGCCGAACGACTTCTTCGATAACCCGCAGAATGACCGCACCAAGCTGTTCCTGAGCCAGATCCTGCATTGATCCTTTAGGCTGTGAAATGAACCCGGACTTGTCCGGGTTTATTTTTACCTGAATGGTTCTGGGCTTACAGTGGAGCGCACTTTGGTCGCGGTATCGGAAAACCATCAACTGGCGGACGGATCTAACCGTGTGCCAGAGGTGCTCAAGCCCTATATGGGCGGTTTCAATATCATTTGTTAAATACCGACAGCCTGCGCGTAATTAGCGCAGTCAACGTAGATAGGTTTTGCGCCCGACAGCTGAGTAAGCACGGATATATATCCGATGGTGGCAGCAGCTTTCTGGTGAGGGTCACGGTCTACATGGCGTGAAATCTCGCTTGCGGGTCGGGCTGAAGCCTTGAAAAAACGATTTAGCGCAGGATGGGTGAGGGCGCATGCGTTCAAATCTGGACCAGGACTTTCCAGGCTAAGGGTTCGAGACCATGGCCGTGGCTGACTGGCATCAATATTCAGGTAAATAAGGTAGCGATCGAACGCTTGCGGTCAGCGTGCCAGGTACTAATGAAGGTTTCGGGATCAGGTCGACATTGACTGTGGGGAGGAAAGATCGTGAACGGGATAAACGGCCGCGCCATTGGCGAACCCGCGCGCTGAAGTCTTTAAGCGGTGAATCTACGTTTAGTAGGCGTACCGGGTATAGCCAGTCTTCAGAGCGTCAGGTGCGAAAATAGAGGTTCGTGACAGGGCGACTTAAGGGAGAGCGGGGTTTGTGGAAAAGCGACCCAGGGGTTAGTGGCAATGGGCATCAGCGCTGACGGGGATCTTGGAGGTATAAACATGCCGTTTAACATAATATACATTACACGTAACATCATATTTCCATTTCAGCCGGGTCATCCAGCAGATTTGAAGCCAGCAACACCTGGCCTCAGCAGCTCTCGGAAGTAATCTCCTTTCATGTCGAGGGCAAAATCTTGCACGGGTGCTTTATCGTCTCACGTTCAGTTTTGCTCACGGATCACCTGCCCACGACGCTGTGTGAAATCTGCAGCACTCAGCTCGGCATAAGCCCATGCGCGTCGCCCGCGCTGCGCGGGATCAATCGCCATCCTGTCAGATCCTGTAATAAATCGTCTCGTATGAAGCGTTGGAAACCGTTGTAGGATTTCTTCCCCAATTATTTCCAGGTCTGTATGAACACGCTCCAGGAACCTCCCAGTAGCTTTCCAAAGAACAGAATTCACTCCAGCACTCCTGCGCTCTGCCTACGTTCGTTGCAGCCTTCTTCCTTCGCATTGATCGTCCGAGGGAGCGAATAACCCATGGAATGGATCGTGGACCCCACGGCCTGGTTGGGCCTGCTGACCTTGATCGTGCTGGAGCTGGTGCTCGGCATCGATAACCTTGTATTCATCGCCATCCTGGCTGACAAACTTCCGCCCGAGCAGCGCGACCGCGCTCGTATCATCGGCTTGTCCCTGGCGTTGCTGATGCGCCTTGGCCTGCTTGCCAGCATCTCCTGGATGGTGACGTTGACCAACCCGCTGTTCGAGGTCTTCGGCAAGACGTTCTCGGGCCGGGACTTGATCATGCTGTTCGGTGGTGTGTTCCTGTTGTTCAAGGCAACCATGGAATTGCATGAGCGACTCGAGGGCCACGTGGCGCAACGGTCCGGCAATGCCGCCTATGCGATGTTCTGGCCGATCGTTGCGCAGATTGTGGTGCTGGACGCGGTCTTTTCCCTGGATGCGGTGATCACGGCCGTGGGTATGGTGGAGCATCTGTCGGTCATGATGATCGCGGTGATGTTCTCTATCGGCTTGATGATGATCGCGAGCAAGCCGCTGACAAAATTCGTCAATGGCCACCCTACTGTCATCATGCTGTGCCTGGGCTTTTTGATGATGATCGGCTTCAGTCTCACGGCTGAGGGCCTGGGTTTCCACATTCCGAAAGGTTACTTGTACGCCGCGATTGGTTTCTCGATCCTGATTGAATTGTTCAACCAGCTGGCGCGCTCCCGTCGCAAGAAAAGCCTGCAAGGTCTTCGGCCGATGCGCGAGCGTACCGCCCATGCGGTGTTGCGCCTGCTGGGCGGTCAAAAGCTGGGGGCCGATGAGGTCGGTGAGGAAATCGCCGACCTGCTGGAAGGCGACCAGCCGGAGCAGGTTTTCCATCGGCGCGAACGGGTCATGATCAGTGGTGTGCTGCAATTGGCCGAGCGCCCGATTCGCAGCGTGATGACGCCTCGTGCACAAATCGACCACCTCGACTTGGCAGATTCGGCTCAAGAACTCCGTACGGCGCTGATGCATTCTTCGTACTCACGCTTGCCATTGATCCGGGAAGGACGCGTGGATGAGCCGCTAGGCTTTGTCCATAAGAAAGAATTGCTCAAGGAAATACTGGCGGGCAATCAGCCGAATCTGGAAGTCATGGCGCGCAAAGCCATCAACCTGCTCGACAGTTTCACGATCCTCAATGCACTGGAGCAGATGCGTAAGGAGTCGACCCACATCGCGTTCGTGGTGAACGAGTTCGGTGACTTCGTCGGCCTTCTCACTATGACCGACATCCTGCAATCCATTGCAGGCGAACTGCCGGATGCCAGTGAAATCGAAGGACCGAATATTGTCGCCCAGGATGGAGGTTTCCTCGTCAGCGGTGCCCTGAATCTCAGTCAGGTCCGCGAACACACCGGGTTCCAGGCGAAAGCGACGGAAGATTACCAGACGCTTGCTGGGTTAGTGATGAGCCTGCTGGATCGCTTGCCGATGATTGGAGACATGCACAGTTGGCAAGGATGGAGCATGACCGTGATGGAGGTCGAAGAGCGTCGGGTGACCAGGGTGCTGTTGCGTAAGGAATAAGCACAGAATGAGGCCGCATTTGCGGCCTTGTTCATTTTCGCCTTGCCTGCCCCAACGCTTACTCAGTCTTTTGGCTCTTTCCGTTTCTAAGGTGGGGAGGATTGGCGAAACCAGTGACTCAATCCTGTAAATGACATCGCACACACTGCTGCTCATCGCCCAACAAGGCCTGCGGCTTCTCGCAGCCAACGGTGCATAGATTGCAGCGTTCGCGGAAGAAGCAGCCACTGGGTAGTCGACGGTTCCCCGGTAATTCGGTAGGTGCCGCAACTTGCTCGTCGTGGAGTGGCACGCCCAGTCGTGGTACCGCTTCGAGCAATAAGCGAGTATAGGGATGACGTGGCTCATCAAGCACTTGAGCAGCGCTGCCCAGTTCAACGATTTGCCCCAAGTACATGACCGCTACCCGATTAGCTATATGACGCACCACTGATACGTTGTGAGAAATCAGGATGTACGTCAGATTGCGGGCACTTTGCAGCTCTGCCAGCAAGTTGAGAATCTGCGCCTGAACCGAGATATCCAGCGCCGATGTGGGTTCGTCCAGGACAATGATATCCGGGTCTGACGAAAGGGCCCGGGCAATGGCGATGCGCTGACGCTGGCCCCCGGAAAACTGGTGCGCGAAACGGTCCAGATATTCCGGGCGGATGCCGACTTGGGCCGCGACCCTGGCGGCCACATCGCGCATCTGCGCATGGTTGGCATGGCCTCGGGCGTATAACGGTTCGGTAATGATTTTCCAGATAGGCAGGCGCGGATCAAGCGAAGACTGTGGATCCTGGAAAACAATCTGAACGTTGCTACTGCCCTCGCCGCTGCGATTGGCCCAGTTCAGTCCACCGCTGCTGGGCGGCACCAGGCCCATCAGCAATTGAGCCAAGGTGCTCTTACCGCAACCTGACTCGCCGACAATACCCAGGGTCTCCCCTGCCCGCACCTGAAGATCAATACCGTTCAGGGCGTGGGCATAACCGCGCGGCCGCCCCAACCAGTCATGACTCACGGGGAAACGCACGTGAACATCGTTCAGCTGAAGAATCGTGGGTGCCATTTGGGTGATGGGTTGAAAGACTGCACTGTTCATCACGAAAGCTCCTTGACCGGTAACCAGCACGCGCTTTTACGTTGGTCATTACCGTTGATAGTGTTGAGATTCGGACGTTTGGCACACACCGGCATAGCGTACGTACACCGCTCCTGGAAAGTGCAACCTACGGGCAAAGAAGCCAGGTTCGGCACCTGACCGGGAATGGTCAGTAGCGGCTGGCCTGGCTCGACCATTTCCGGCAGACCACTGAGCAACCCTTGCGTATAGGGATGCTGCGGATTCCCCATGACGTCAGCCGTGCGCCCATCCTCGACCACAGCCCCTGTGTACATGACGTACACCCGGTCGCAGAACTGCGAAACCAATGCCATGTCATGAGTGATGAGCAAGATAGCCGTGCCCCGCTGCCTGGCTTTTTCTCGTAACAGCAACAACACCTGGCGTTGCACGGTCACGTCGAGGGCCGTTGTCGGCTCGTCAGCGATCAGCAATTGAGGTTCGCAGGAGAACGCCAGGGCGATCATCACCCGCTGACGCATGCCGCCAGACAGTTCGAAAGGATAGCTCTCCAATACTTGTTCCGGACTGGCTATGTGCATGTCGCGCAACAGTGCGATCGCCTTGAGACGGGCTTGGGCGGCGCTGATCTTCTGGTGATGAATGATCACATCGAGCATTTGCCTACCGATACGCCGGGTCGGGTTCAAGGCAGTCATCGGCTCCTGGAAAATCATCGCGGCATCGCGTCCACGAATCGTCAGTAACTCCTTTTCAGGCGCTGCCAGCATGTCGCGACCGAGCATGCTCAGGCTGCCGGCCGTGATGCGATAGCTGCGCTCGGGCAGCAATCGCATACTGAGCATGGCCGTGACCGACTTGCCCGAACCGGACTCGCCGACGATGCCGACGATTTCGCCGGGATTGACGTGTAGCGACACGCCATTCAGGGCTTTGACGTTGTTTTTGTAAGCCGGGAACTCCAGGCTCAGGTTGTCGATGGACAATACTGGACTCGACGCATGCATGGTCATTTCCCCTGTTGCCGTGGGTCGAGCAGATCGCGTACGCCATCGCCCAGCAAGTTGAACCCGGTGGCCGTGATCAGAATCGCCAGCCCTGGAAAGGTCGAATACCACCAGTTATCGAGAATGTAGTTGCGCCCGGTGGCGACCATCGCCCCCCACTCCGCCGTAGGCTGCTGCGCTCCCAGGCCGATGAAGCCCAGAGCCGAAGCCATGAGGATCGCGCTGCCGATATCCAGGCTCAGTTGCACCAGCAATGGCGGCATTGCATTACGCGCCACGTGCCAGTGCACGACGTGCCAGCGCCCTGCCCCGAAGGTTTGGGCGGCCTTGACATAACCCATTTCGCGGATGCTCAAGGCTTGGCCACGGGCTAGCCGGACATAGGAAGGAATTCGCACAAGCGTAATCGCCAGCATCGCGTTGAACAGGCTCGCGCCCAACGCAGCTGCCAAGGCCATGATCAGTACCAGCGATGGCACCGACAGCATGATGTCCATCAGACGCATGATCAACGCGTCGAAACGACCACCGATGACCCCGGAAAAGCACCCCAGCAAGCCGCCAATAAAGCAGGATGCAAAAGCCACGAACAGACCGACACCCACCGACTGCTGGCTACCGAAGAGCACGCGGCTGAACAAGTCGCGGCCGACTTCGTCGGTGCCGAACCAATGGGTGCTGGATGGCGGTGCCAGGCGCTCGGCCAAGTTCAGTGCGTTAGGGTCGTGACTGGCGAGCCAAGGGGCGAAGATCATGCACAGCAAGACGATAAAAGTGATCGCCAGCCCCGCCATGGTAAGAGGGCTGCGGCGGATGCGGAAGGTCAGATAGGCGAGTTTTTCGTTCCAGCGCGGGCGGCGCTTGGCTATCAGGGTCGCGGACATTTCAACTCACCTCGCCGATGCGTGGGTCGATCACGCGGTAAACGATATCGATGGCCATGTTCAGCAGTACATAAATGAACGAAACCAGAATGGCGAAGCCCATCACCGCCGGGAAATCCAGCGACTGGATCGACTTGACGACATATGCGCCCATACCGGGCCAGGCAAATACCGTTTCGGTCAGCACTGCGCCATACAGCAAATCCCCAAGGGTCAGTCCGAGTACCGTCACCGAAGGAATGAGCGCGTTAGGGAGTGCATGGCGCAGGATCACAGTCCATCGGGACAAGCCGTAGGCGCGGGCGGTGCGGATATAGTCTTCGCCGAGTTGATCGAGCATGGCTGAACGAATCTGTCGTGCGACGACCCCCAAGGTCACGAACCCCAGGGTTGCCGCCGGGAGAATCAGATGCTCCACGGCATCGAGAAACAGCTTGCCATTACCGGCAAGCAGCGAGTCGAGCAGATAGAAACCGCTGATTGTCGGCGGCGGAGCAAGCCCTTCGGACAGCCGCCCTCCTCCCGGCAACCAACCCAGATGACCGTAGAACAGAACGATTGCGCCCAGGCCTAGCCAAAAGGCCGGCGTTGAAATGCCGGTGACTGCAAGGGTACGGGCGATCTGGTCAATCGCCCGATTATGGTAAACCGCTGATAGCACGCCAAGCGGCACACCGGCCAGGATTGCAAGCACCAGCGCTACCAGTGCCAGTTCCAGCGTCGCCGGGAAGAACGTCTGCAAATCCTCCAGAACCGGGCGGCTGGTGCGTATCGAGGTTCCCAGGTCTCCCTGCACCAGGTCCATCAAGTAACGACCGTATTGTTGATACAGCGGCAGATCCAATCCTAATTGATGCCGTATGCCGGCCACCAACGCATCACTGGCACGGTCGCCAGCGATCAATCGGGCAGGATCACCCGGGATCAGATGCGAAATTGCAAAGGTAATCAGCGAAACGCCGAACACGACCAGCAACAGGCCGAGCAGGCGCTTGCGCAACAAAGTCAGGAAGGCCATTTTGGCACCTCAGTCACACCAGCGACGATAATCAGAAGCCGCGCCAGCCACGAATGGCCAGCGCGAAGGAGCCGGTTTATTTGCTCATGCTGCCCAAGTTGAACACCTGTTCGAGCATCGGGTTGAACACGTAGCCCTTGACCGAGTCACGCATCGGCAGGGTGTAGCTCTTCTGATAGAGGTAGGCGTAGACGCTGTCCTTGAGCACCATTTTCTGCGCGCTCTGGTACAGCTCGACGCGCTTCGCGGTGTCGCTATCAGCGGCCGCTTCTCGGATCAACTGGTCGACCTGCGGGTTGCTGTAGAACGAACGGTTGCCTTGCAGGCCCTGCATCTTGGAATCGAACCAGAAGTTCATGAACATGTACGGATCCGCAAAGTCCGGGCTCCAGGAGCCCACCGCGATGTCGTAGTCCGCCTGGCCAACGCGCTCACGCAGGGTGGCGTTGGCGAGCTTTTCCAGCTTGAGGTTGATACCCAGCGGCGCCAATGCTGCTTGCAGGGTCAGGCCGATCGGTTCCCAGTTAGGATCCTTGTCCGAGTACATGTAGCTGAGGTTGGTGATTTTCTGCGGTGTTTTGGCGAGGCTGGCCTTGGCGGCTGCCATGTCTTGCTTCATCGGCGGCAACGAACTGTCATAAGCCCACATGCCGTCAGGGATCGGTCCGTTCATGAGCTTGGCCTTGTCCCTGAGAATGCCTTTGACGATGCCGTTGTAGTCCACCGCTTCGGTGATCGCACGACGAGCTTCGACGCTGGTCAGTGGACCCTTTTTGTTGTTCAGGTAGAGATAAGTGACCCGTAGCGACGGGAACTCCTTCACCGCGACGCCCGGCTTGCTGGCCAGAACGCCGAGCTGGTCTTCGGGCATGTCCTCGATGATGTCCAGGTCGCCCCTCTCCAACTGCAGGCGACGCACGGAGGGCTCACCGATGATCTTGATCACCACGGTTTTAAGCGCAGGTTTGGGACCGGCGAAGTAGGTGTTCGGCTCCATGGTCAACGACTGGCCTTTTTGCCAGTTGCTCAAGCGGAAGGGACCGGAGCCAGCGGTGTGGCTCGACAGCCAGGCATTGACGTCCGCGCTTTTATTGACCACATCGGGGTTGATGATCGAAGCACCATTGTGGGCCAGGGTAAACAGGAACGGCGCGAAAGGCGTCTTCAGGGTGAACCGAATGGTTTGCGGGTCGACAACCGCGACCACCATGTCCTCCGGAAATGCACCGGAAGGTCCTTGCTTGAGGGTCATCAAGCGATCAAAGGAAAACTTAACCGCGGCAGCATCTACTGGGGCGCCGTCATCAAATTTGTTGCCGGGTTTGAGCTTGAATTCCCAGACCAGATTGTCCGCCGAAACGGTCCAGCTCTCGGCCAGGTCGCCCTGAACTTCAGTACTGCTTTTATCGCCTTCGACCTTGTAGCCGACCAGCCGTTGGTACGACGGGTAGGTGATGGTCCAGTCGTTGTTATCAAAGGTCACGGCTGGGTCGAGGGTCTGGGGATCAGCGGGTTTGCCGATGACCAGGGTGTCTTGCGGTACAGCCGCTGTCGCGGCCTGCCAGGCACCGAGGCTCAGTGCGCTGCACAAAACACTCAGCAATAGCTTGCCAGCGCCGGGAAAGGTTTTGCTGGTCACGGTGTTCATTGGGTTCATGCCGGTTTCCTTGATCATTCGATAGAGGGAAGTACGTCAGGTTTTTTATAAAAGCTATAACCGGGCAGTTGCAGGTGAAACGTAAGTAACGCTGTCTTGTTATTTTGTTATCAGCCGCACTGAACGTGGGCTGCACGGCGTTGCAGGGCTATCAATCCGTGATTTAAACGACCTCCAGTAATGGGTAGCCATCAGCATTCGGAAGTTCGTAATGCCACCACTCGGTGGCAATCGCCTGGAAGCCGGCGGCGAGCATGATCCCCACCAGCAGCAATCGATTGCGTTGCACGTCTACTGGCAAGTCGGGATAGAACTGGTGGGATTTTTCTTCCATTGCGTCGAATTCGGTCCCCATATTCAACGGCTCGCCATCAGCACCGACCAGGGTCAGGTCCACCGCCACGCCGCGGCTGTGGTGGGAGCCCAAATGCGGGTCACGCACGTAGTCGTTGTTGGGCAGCGCGTCCCACAACAGGTACTGAGCATATGGCGGCCGATAGGCGTCATAGATGCGAAGGGTAAACCCGGCCTGACGCGCGAGCTGACTGGCCTTGTACAAACAGTCGGCAGCCTGGTGATGTAACAGGCAACGCGCATTTGGATAAATCACTCTTCCTGCCAGGTTGTCTGCACCGGCGTAGATCAAATCGATTTGCACCTGATGGCGCTGGGCATCGATCTCTACAAGGGGGCTGTTGTTCACGCCAATACTCCAGTTGGGATTCGGTGGGACGATAAGGATCAGCCTTCGAACTGACCGAAAGCTTTTTGCAATTGACGGTTCTTGGCCAAGCGCTCATCGAGCCGATCGCCGTATTTTTCAGCGACGGCTGAGACGATGAGATTTAACAGGCAGGCTAATGGCGCGGGGGAATCCCAGAACTGTCCGACATCGGTTTTCAGCTGCAAGAGGTCAAGTGGGTAGTCTCTGGCCCACGGGCATTGCAGGTCGGTGATCAGTGCCAATGGGAGGTTGTTGTCTATTGCCGCGTCGCAGAAGGTCTGAGTGACGCTGGAATAAGCACGGAAATCCGCAATGATTGCGTAGGGATTGGCGAAGCCGGAATTCAGGGTTTCTGCGTAAATGCCTGATAGACCATCGACGTAGTAGACCTTGGGCCGAATATACTCAAGGTGACTATGGAACGCAGTGAGAATCCCTCGAGTGGACTGAATGCCGAGAATGAACACTGCATCGGCTTCGTAGATGCGTTGCACGATATCGGCGAATGCGTCGCTGCGCGCTATGCCGTAGACGTACCGAATGGCCTCGATCTCGCGATTCAGGGATCGATCAAGCGCATCTTGCTGATTGCTTTCGGCACGAAAGGCGCCAATGCGATCGGTGATAAGCCACGACGCTGGCGTTTCAACGCGCAGGCTCTGTTTGACTTCATCGATGTTCTGGTAACCAAGGGACCGAAAAAAGCGCCCTACAGAAATACCAGTGGTGGAGGTCTGCTGCGCGATGCTATCAGCAGACTCGAACGGAAGCTGTTCCGGGTTACCCAACAGATAGCTGGCAATCCGTTTGCCAGTCGGGGTGAGGTTGGAGAACTCTCGCTCCAGCAGCTGCAGGAAGCTGTTCTTTTCCATGGGTCTTCAGAATTCCCGGACGCGAAATGTTATTTGACTGTCATCATTTTTTACCATGTTATGACAATAACATTCCACTTCAAGGCAAAACAATCCCTATTTCAGCAGGCGTCCTGCGATGATCCGCAGGAGCACCTGACCGCAGAGACTGCCTGAGGGGCTGCGCTCCCCGAATTTAGTGACTAGTTAACGACCCAGAAACCGTGTGCCCTTGCGACTCACTACGCCTGGCGACTAATGTCTTGCTCAACGCTGCTTCAGGTACATCCCCGTCAACATGTCCTGGGAGTCCGGTGCAGCGTTGTAATTGATGACCGCAAAATTCTTCACCAGCTGTATGTGATACGGGCCATTTTTCTCGGAAGCTTGCGGCTCACGCACAACGATCAGGTTTTCAGTTTCCATCGGCACGACTTGATGCTCGGTCACGATGCCTTTCAAGGTCACGGTAAACTCCGCGACTTCTTTCCCATTGGCATCCCGATCAGGCAGGATCTTCAAGTCCAAGTCGCCGTCGCGACCCAGAGAATCCTGGCGCATCTGGTAATGGCCGCTGCGCTGGTCGCGGTCGACGCCATCGAGTTTGTCGTAATCCGGTTCATGCTCTTCATCGTGCAGCACTACCGCCAGCTTGTGCTCGTCGCTCTTGGTGCCGCTGATCCACGTACCGGTGACGTTGTAGGGTTCGACTTTTTCCCGGGTGATCCGCCAGGTGCCCGTTTGACGCCCATCGCCAGCAAACTCGTGAAGGCTGATCCAGTCGTCATCGTCTTCCCGAGCTCCCAGTAACTTGATCGGCTCACCTTTGCCAGCCTTGGTGTGGCGCACTTCGCCGATGATGATCGCGCCCTGCTCCTGGTACCAGATCTCTACCGGAATCTTTGCATTGAGAGTACCCGCGAGCATGACGAGGTCTTCTGTGGCCGGGCCTTCCAAGTTCGATTGTTCGTGCCACTGGCCGTCTTTCCATTCGCCGATGGTGTGCAGTGTGTAGCCACTGGGCATGCTGGTGTTTTCACCAGGCTCGGTCGGCTGGATTTGCTCCTCGGTGTCGGAGTGAAGCAGGACCAACTCGTCGCCGCGCATTTTCCATTGAGTGGCGCGGGTCCAGCAGCAGTCACGCTCGGTTTGCGATAGCAGAACGCTGTCCAGCGGGCTGACGGAGAACATGCCTTTGCTGTCCTCCTTCGCCAGGTTCGTCAGGGCAGGATTGAGGACCCATTGGGTTTTCTGCGGGTCTTGCAAGTAGATGTCGAACGTCGGTTTGTAGCTCGCGTCGGGGTCGTTGCCGTTGCGAATTGCCAAGTCCTGGCGGCCATCGAAGTTGAAGTCGTCGAAGTACAGCAGGCTCTGGGGGCCGAGTAGCCAGTTATCGACCTTGCCGTTGCGATCCACTGGCACATTACCGGCCGGGGTCTGCAATTGCTGCAGGGTTTCGTGTGTGCTGTTGTCGCGCACGGTGATGAACGCTTGCGCCAATTGATGCGCATCTTCTGGTGGCTCCGGAATCAGAACTTCAACCAGGTATTGGCCGCTGCGGTCATTGACCGCAAACGAGCGTGGTTCGGCCACGACAGGGCCCGCCAGGGCCATGGAGAGCAGCACACCACTGACGAGCGAACGCATTCAACGCTTCCTGGCTGTAATTCGGGGCCGCAGTTTAACGGCAAGCGCCGGCCTATCGCGATAGCGTCAGGTCGTCCAGCAGGCTCGGCAGTCCGATTCTGTGACGAAGTCGTCTGAGAGAAAACGACTGTTGCTATCAGATAGGCACTGACTGTAGCTAACGCCGCCTGAGCGGTTCACTTACCGTCATGGCTCTACCTACGGAGTGATGCCCATGCCGGACTCAGCCAACCTCTATCTGTTTGTGATCGCCGCCATGCTTTTGTTGATCGTTCCGGGTCCCAACATGGCCTTTGTAACCAGCCATGGGCTGGCCCACGGTTGGCGTGCGGGCTTGGCGGCCGCGCTCGGTATTTCCTTCTCCGACTTACTGATGACCGTTATGGTCAGCGCAGGTATTGGTGCACTGGTGATGAGCTGGGCACCGGCATTCGAATTGCTCCGCCTGGCCGGGGCCGGCTATCTGCTTTGGCTCGCCTGGCAAGCGCTGAGAACACCAACGGTGACTCAGAACACTCAGCCTCAGATGGCGTCCTTTTGGAAAATCTTCGCTCGAGGCGCTCTCAATAGCCTCTTGAACCCCAAGGCGCTCTTATTTTTCATGGTGTTCCTGCCCCAATTCGTCACCGTAACGAAAGGCAATGTCAGCTTCCAATTGGTCTTCCTTGGGGCGTTGCTTGCGTTGATTGCGCTCATCTTTCATTCCCTGCTTGGCGTCTGTGCCGGGCAACTGAAAGGAAAACTGGCCAACGGCCGGATCCAGAAACGCCTGGGGACCTACGGTTTTGCCGCCGTCATGGCAGCGCTGGCGGCACGATTGTTGTTCCTTGACCGCCCGCTTTAAGTGAACAACGTTGCACTCAGCGAGCGGCGTTGTTGCCTGCGCTAAAAACTTACCAAAGCGCAACCGTATAGCTGACGATCAACCGGTTCTCATCCAGGTCATTGCCAAAGTTCGAACGTACCGACGCATTACGCCATTTGAAACCCAGCCCCTTCAACGTGCCGTCCTGCACCACATAGGCGATATCCGTATTGCGTTCCCACTCCTTGCCTTCTCCTGGTGCCGCACGTTGCACGTTGTCGCCTGAAATGTAGCGCGTCATGAAGGTCAGCCCCGGCACGCCTACCGCCGCGAAGTTGTAGTCGTAGCGTGCTTGCCAGGAGCGTTCGTCGATGTTGGCGAAATCGCCGATCTGCACGAAGTTGACCAGGTAGGGATCGCTGCGACTGATGTAGGGAAACGGATCGTCGCCACTCATGCGTTGATAGCCCAGGCCCAGCGCATGGCCGCCGAGACTGTAGGTAAACAGCGCGCCAAAGGCCTGGTTGTCGATATCACGGAAGTTGCCGTCTTCAGTGCTGCGCGAATAACGTACGTCGCTCTTGAGCGACTGCCCTGCCCCCAGGTCCAGGGTGTGGACGAACCCAAGGTAGTTCTGCTGGTAGATGTTTTCCAGCTTGCCATATCGATACTGCGCCGTGAGGTTGGGCAGGAACTGATAGTCGGCACCGGCGAACTGGAACTTGTCGCTGGTTCCACCGATGCGGTTGGCAGTCATGTCCTGATAGTCGGTGGAATCGACAAAGTTGATCTGGGTGAGTTGCCCACCAGTCAACTTCAAACGATCGATTTCCTGCACGCTCAGCAGGCCGCCCTCGAAGGTACCTGGAAGCAGACGGGTGTCGTTGGAGCTGACCACCGGGTCTTTGATTTGCAGCGTCCCCAACTTCAGGGTGCTATTGGAGAGGCGCGCTTTGGCGGTCAAGCCCAGTTCGCCGTAGCGATCCTGAGAACCACCCGACAGGTCCGGCGGTAACAGATTAGTGCCTGCGGTGCCGCCACCGGAGTCCAGCTTGAAACCGGCCATGCCCAAGGCATCCAGGCCAAACCCCACGGTCCCGGCGGTGTAGCCCGACTCTATCCGCAACAGGAAGCCCTGTGCCCACTCTTCGGCCTTGTCCCGCGCACCTTCCTGGCGGAAGTCGCGATTGAAGTAGAAGTTGCGTGCTTCCAGGCTGCCTTTACTGTCGGCGATGAAGTCCGCCTGGGCGCTCGGCACACCGATCAGGCTCAAGCCGAGCAACGTACTGACCGGGGTGCAGACCCATTGGGTGGATGTGAAATGTCGCATGGTGTGCTCCTTTTGTGGACGCGAGCGAACCCTCTCGGGGGCGTTTGCGGGCGCGTCCGATGGTTGTTGTTCTAAAAGGTTGTTGGCGACGTCCGGGCCATGCAGCCCGAACGTTCTGGACGGTCAGGACTCGAGCTGTCTGCCGCGGGTTTCTGGCAGGCTCAACGCTGCCAGGATCACCACGCCATAGGCGCCGGCAGCAAAGACGCCGATGCCGATTCCGATCGGCAAAGTGTTGCTCAGCATGCCGATGAACAATGGGAACAGTGCGGCAATGGAGCGCCCGGCGTTGTAACAGAACCCCTGCCCCGACCCACGCATACGCGTTGGAAACAGCTCGGTCAGGAACGCCCCCATGCCGGCGAAAATGCCCGAGGCAAAGAAGCCCAGAGGAAAGCCCAACCAGAGCATCCAGGTGTTATCGATGGGCAATTGGGTGTATGCCAGGACAATGGCCATGGAGCCGACAGCGAACAGGATGAAGTTCTTCTTTCGGCCGATGGCGTCGGTCAGCAGCGCACTGCTCACATAGCCGATGTAGGAGCCGACGATGACCATCGCCAGATAACCACCCGTGCCGAGCACACTCAGGCCACGCTCGGTTTTCAGGTACGTCGGCAACCAAGTGGTAATTGCGTAATAGCCCCCCAGCGCACCGGTGGTCAACAACGAGGCGCGCAACGTGGTGCTGAGCATCCGCGGCGCAAAGATTTCGAAGAACGCCCAGCGCGAATCCTGCTCCGGCTTGGCCGTGCGCTCACGCACAGCGTGTTCGAAGGTGTCCGACTCCTTGACCAGCCGACGGATCACCAATACAAACAGCGCTGGCACCAGACCGATCATGAACAATGCGCGCCAGGCGTCTTCCGGCGCAAGGATGCTGAACAATCCGGCATAAAGCAGCGCCGTCACGCCCCACCCCAACGCCCACCCCGCCTGCACCATACCCACCGCTTTGCCACGGTCCTGAGAGCGGATCACCTCCCCGATCAGCACCGCACCTGCGGTCCATTCACCGCCGAAGCCAAACCCCATCAGGGTCCGGGCCACCAGCAATTGTTCGTAGTTCTGCGCCAGCCCACACAAAAAGGTGAAGAACGCGAACCACAATACCGTCAGTTGCAGGGTTCTAACCCGGCCGATACGGTCGGACAAAATCCCGGCAATCCAGCCACCTGCAGCCGAGGCCAGCAGCGTACAGGTGCCAATCATCCCGGCATCGCCCTTGGAAATGCCCCAGGTCGCGATCAGGGTTGGAATGACAAAACTCAGCATTTGCGTATCCATGCCGTCCAGGGCATAGCCGATCTTGCAGCTCCAGAACGTACGCTTTTCATTTTTCGACAAGGGGCCATACCAACTGAACGGGCCAGTGCGGCCAGTCTCTGTCGGTACGCAGTCAGTCATGGTCTTTTCCATGGGAGGTTCCTGCGGCAGCAAGCGAAGATGACGGACACGCCTCGTTATTTTTGTGTGAAGGCGTTGTCGTTGGGGATGCGGACACAGTGGCCTGTGTCGTGGAGCGGATTCTTTGCGCCGAATCCGGACAGCGTCAAACGGGAAAAAAGCCAGATCGGGCATAAGAAAATTTGATGCGCCCGATGAGGCGATCTGGAGTAACAATTGCAACCATAAGAACCACAAGCGCCAAGAGAGCCCCCATGAACCTCAAGTTCCTCGAAACCTTCGTCTGGGTTGCCCGGCTGCAAAGCTTCAGCCTGACCGCCGAAAAAATGTTCAGTACCCAGGCGGCGATCTCCAGCCGGATTGCTTCGCTGGAAGAGGAGTTGGGCCTGCGCCTGTTCGTGCGCGATTCGCGCGGGGTGTCGCTGACGCCCGAAGGTCTGAAGGTGCTCGACTACGCCGAGCAGATGCTGGAGGTCCAGCGGGCGTTGAAGCAGTCACTGGACACCACCAGCCCGCAGCAAGGCCTGGTGCGCATCGGCGTGATGGACACGGTGATCCACACCTGGCTCAGCCCGTTGATGTCGATGCTGATGCAGGCCTTCCCCGCCGTGGAAATCGAAATCACTGCTGACGCAGCGCGTAATCTTTGCGAACAGTTGCAAAAGGGTTACCTGGACATCGTGTTCCAGACCGACCTGGTTCGCCACGAAAGCGTGCGCAACCTTGAACTCGGGCACTATCCCATGCACTGGATCGCCGCCAGCCACTCGATCTATGCCCGCCCCTATGCTTCGCTGGTCGAGATGGCCAGCGAGCGGATTATCACGTTCGTCAAGCATTCCCGACCGCATCAGGATGTGCTCAACCTGCTGTATGCCCATGGTGTCGGGGCGCCACGGGTCAGTTGCGTCAACTCGGTCTCGGCCATGACCCGGCTGATTCGCGACGGTTTTGGTATTGGTGCCTTGCCGGCCGCGCTGGTGGCCAAGCCCCTGGCCAGCGGCGAACTGATTCAGCTGGACCCCGGCACCGCCCTGCCCCAACTGGACGTCGTCGCCTCGTGGCGCGCGGGCGTAGGCCTGGAGCTGATCGAGAGCATCGTCCAGATGAGCCGCCAAGTGGTCGGCCAATACGCCGCTGACGTTGGCTCGCGACACATGGTGGCGGCTCCCGGCCTGAACAGCCAGGCACTTGTCGAATAACTTTTATTTGTCTGGGGGTACCAACATTCCTTGTTGGACGTCATTGCCACGCTTCTCTACAAAAGACCCACGAACCTTTGGAGACGTCGTGATGATTCAACCTGCCCTGACTTTCGAGCAATTGCAGCAATGCACGCCGCAGGCCCTGCGCCAAAACATCGCCGCTGGCCAATATCAGGGCCATACCAGCGGCCTGGGCCAGGGTCGGGTGCAGGCCAACATCGTGATTCTGCCCAGCGACTGGGCCAACGAATTCCTGCGCTATTGCACCCTTAACCGCCAGGCCTGCCCGCTGCTGGATGTGACAGAGCCAGGGGACCCATTCTTCCGTAACCTGGGCGCCCCCATCGATATCCGCCATGAGGTGCCTCAATACCGAGTCTATCGCCACGGCGAACTGAGCGAAGAGCCGCTGGACATCGAACACCTGTGGCAAGACGACCTCGTGGCCTTTGCCCTCGGCTGCTCGTTCTCCTTTGAACAACCCCTGCTGGAGGCGGGAATCCGTCTCAGGCACATCGATCTGGGGCGCAACGTCGCGATGTTCCGGACCAACATCGACACCCGCCCGACCGCGCGCCTGTCTGGCAAAATGGTGGTGACCATGCGACCGATGAAAGCCGCCGCGGCGATCCAGGCGATCCAGATCACCGGGCGCATGCCCAACGTCCACGGCGCGCCGGTGCACATCGGTGACCCCGCGCTGATCGGCATCCATGCCTTGGACAAACCGGATTACGGTGACGCTGTACCCGTCGAGGCGGACGAAATCCCGGTGTTCTGGGCCTGCGGCGTGACGCCTCAATCGGTGGTCCAGGCCTCGCGCCCACCACTGTGCATCACCCACGCCCCGGGCTGCATGCTGGTGACGGATTTATGCAACAGTGACTTGTGAGCCTCGGACGAGGCCATTTTCAAACTGATAAGGACATGCGATGAACACAGCGCAACGCTCGATTCAACAGTACATCAATGCCAAGGACGGTAACCGCCCTCACCTGTTGGACCGGGCCTTCACACCAGATGCCGTTCTGGACATGAACGTGCGCACGGGCACCATTTCGTTTCCCGGCCACGTTGAAGGCCGGGCCGCCATTGGCGACGTGCTGGTCAGGCGCTTTGGCCAGACCTTCGAAAACGTCTACACGTTTTGCCTGGGCACCACACCGGCGGCAGACGCCAATGCGTTCCAGTGCAAATGGCTGGTGGCGATGTCAGACAAGAGCAGCGGCGAGGCGCGGGTCGGCTGTGGCGGGTATGACTGGCGGTTCAATCCGCAGTCCAGACTGGCCGAGCACCTGACCATCACCATTGAACACATGAAGACCCTGCCGGCGACTGATCTGCCAGCGATCATGGCGTGGGTATCGGGACTGGACTATCCGTGGTGCAGCCCCGAAGCGGCCATCAACGAGGTACCGGATCTGGGTGAGCTTCATGAGGTGATCCAATATGTGACGAGCATGGCTGTTTAACTGGCCATCGCTGCCGCCCTTGGCACTTGACCTAAGCTTCCAGCAACCCTCATGACCGTTTCAAGGAACCGACCCAAATGAACATCAAGTTTCTCGAAACCTTCGTCTGGGTCGCCCGCCTGAAGAGCTTTCGCCTCACCGCCGAAAAGCTGTTCACCACCCAGGCGTCCATTTCCAGCCGGATCGCCGCCCTGGAAGACGAAATGGGCGTGCGTCTGTTCGTGCGCGACTCCAAAGGGGTGTCGCTGACATCCGAAGGACAGCGCGTGCTGGAATACGCCGAGCGCATCATGGACACCGTGCAAAGCATGAAAGCGGTGATCAAGGACCCGCGCCAGGTCCGTGGTCGCATCCGCATCGGGGCGATGGACACGGTGATCCACACTTGGCTCAGCCCCTTGGTCACCCGGCTGATGGCATGTTATCCGGCATTGGAAATCGAGCTGTCGGCCGACACCGCAAGCAATCTGTGTTCACAGTTGGAAAAAGGTTATCAGGACATCATTTTCCAGACTGACATCCTGCGCCTCGACAGCGTGCGCAACGCCCTGCTGACCCGTTACCCGATGCATTGGGTGGTGCGCACCGGCTCTGCGTACGACCGGCACTACGCATCGCTGGAGGAGCTTTCCCAGGAACGCATCGTGACGTTCTCGCGCAACTCGCGCCCTCACCAGGACATTCTCAACCTGCTGCATTCAGCCAACATCGTCTCACCGCGCATCAACTGTGTGAACTCGGCATCGGCCATCACTCGCCTGGTGCGCGACGGCTTTGGCATCGGCGCCATGCCCGCCGCGTTGGTCCTGGGCGAATTGGCCCAAGGCACCTTGACCCTGGTCGACGGCGTGCCGCTGCCATCGGTGATGGACATCGTTGCCAGTTGGCGGACCGGCGCGGGCATGGAACGGGTGGAAGACATCGTCAGCCTGACGCGGGAAGTGGTTGGCGAATTCGTCGCACAATTGCCCGCAGGCTACAGCCTGGGTGCCAGCTAGGCGCTCCCTGCTCCCTATTCATTTCCTCATCAGTCCTTCACCCAGGCGCCCTCCAAAGAGCCGAACCATGGGTAAAGCACCTGGGCCGGACAGCTTACTTCCTTGCGCTGAGCCCCCATAAAGCTACGGACTGTAAGTGAATTGCAACATCCCCGACTTATTCTCGAAGCAACGCACTGCGGCGAATGGCTGGTTGTGCATGTCCGCCCGCTCGGAAATGATCCAGGGAGTCCGCCATGAAAATCAGTGTATTCGGAAGTGGTTACGTCGGGTTGGTGCAAGCCGCCGTGTTGGCCGAGGTGGGCCATGACGTGGTGTGCATGGACATCGACGAACGTAAAGTCGATAACCTGCGCCAAGGCCAGGTGAGCATCTTCGAGCCTGGCCTCGCAGCGCTGGTGCGCGAGGGGCTGGAGGCCGGGCGGTTGCATTTCACCAGTGACGAACAGCTCGCCGTGCAACACGGCCAGGTGTTGTTCATTGCGGTGGGCACGCCGTCCAGCGAGGACGGATCGGCAGACCTGTGCCAGGTCCTGGCGGTCGGTGAAGCGGTCGCCCGTTATCGCGAGCAACCGGTCCTCGTGGTGGAGAAATCCACCGTGCCGGTAGGCACTGGTGATGTCCTGCGGGCGCACATCGACAAATGCCTGCTCAAGGCCGGGCGCTTGTTGCAGTTCGATATCGTCTCCAACCCGGAATTTCTCAAGGAAGGCTCGGCGGTTGCCGATTGCCGCCGGCCTGATCGCATCGTGATCGGCTGCGAGCGCGATGAAGTGCGGGAAATCATGCGTGACCTGTACGCACCGTTCAATCGCAACCACGACCGGGTCCTGTTCATGGACCTGCGCAGCGCCGAACTGACCAAATACGCGGCCAACGCCATGCTGGCGACGAAGATCAGTTTCATCAACCAGATCGCCGAACTGGCCGAACACCTGGGGGCCGATATCGAATCCGTGCGCCTGGGCATCGGTGCAGATTCGCGCATTGGCTATCACTTCATTTACCCGGGGTGCGGCTACGGCGGCTCGTGTTTCCCCAAAGACATGCGCGCACTGATTCACACCGCCGAGCAGGCACACTGTTCCAGCGATCTGCTGCAAGCGGTAGAAACCATCAACCAGCGGCAGAAGCACAAGTTGTTCGAACGCATCAACGCGTTCTACAAGGGCGACCTGCGCGGCAAGACTTTTGCGCTGTGGGGCCTGGCCTTCAAGCCCAACACCGATGACATGCGCGATGCGCCGAGCCGCGCGCTCCTGGAATCGCTGTGGGCCGCCGGCGCCAGCGTGCGCGCCTTCGACCCGGAGGCGATGCAACAGACCCAATTGCTTTACCCCAACGAGTCGAAACTCATGCTGATGGGCACGCCGGAATCCGTGCTGCCAGGCGCTGATGCGCTGATCATTTGCACTGAATGGCAGCCGTTCAAGGCACCGGACTTCGAGCTGATCCAGCAACGGCTCAAGGCTCCGGTGATTTTCGACGGCCGTAACTTGTATGACCCGGAACGCATGGCAGACAAGGGCTTTACCTATTTCCCGATGGGCCGTGGCCAATCGCGCCACCTACCCATCGCCCCACAAACCTGGTTCCAAGCCTCCAAGAGTGCATGAGCGTTATCTTTACCTCAAAATAAATGCACTCAAGCAGCATTAATATGAATTTGTAAGCGAGGGTGGCGAACGTCACACTGTGTGCCGTTCCTCCCCCAATTGTTGGAACACTTAAAGGGCTTTCAGGGTTTATCCCGTAAGCCCCTTTTTTTGTTCGTTTTTTGGATTTCGCTTAATGCTTGCTCGCTGGTTCCCCGCTGCCATCAATACCCGTCCCACCGAATGGAGCCGCGCCGCCGTCGGCATGGCCCTGGGGACCATGTTCAGTGTCTGGCTCTGTAGCCAGGTCTATGGCCTGGAGGTGGCACAACATCTGATCGGTCCCCTGGGAGCTTCAGCCGTGCTGCTGTTTGCAGTGTCCTCAGGCGCCCTCGCCCAGCCCTGGTCGATTTTCGGCGGTTACCTGTGCGCCTCCGTCGTGGCGCTGCTAGTGGCCCATGTCCTGGGGCGCACGCTGGGCAGCGCATGCCTGGCCGCCGGCATGGCGCTGGTGTTGATGTGCTGGCTGCGTTGCGTGCACCCACCGGCGGGGGCGGTCGCCGCGACGTTGGTGCTGGCAGACTCCTCCATCATCGCCCTGGACTGGCAGGCCGTCGGCGCGGCCATGCTGGCCGGTTCCGGCCTGCTGGTCAGTGCGCTGGCCTACAACAACCTGACGCGAGTGCGCTATCCAAAGCGCGCCAATGAACCGGTGGCCGTCATACCAGCGGACCATGCCCCTGTAGACCGCCAGGCCATCACCAGCGAAGACTTGAAACTGGCCCTGGCGGAGATGGAAGCGTTCTTCGACGTAACCCCCGAAGATCTTGAGCAGTTGATCCACATCAGCGAGCGAAATGCCAAGCGCCGGAGCATCACGGAGGTGCTTTCGGGTCGCGGCTGATCCTGTGGCTGCTATAAATATGCAAACAGGACCTGCACGTATCCCGGTTGTGCAAGGCAAATTTGCACTGTTACGATCCCGGCCAGGTACGCGCGACACAATTTATAAAGAACAATAAAAGCAGGGAGTTAGCGATGACTGCTCAGGTTTCATCCCAAGCCACAGGGACCGTCGAAGCCATGGCCCATGAGGTTTTGGTGGAAGTCCGCAACCATATCGGCCACTTGACCCTGAACCGCCCCGCCGGCCTCAATGCCCTCACCCTGGGCATGGTGCGCAGCTTGCAACAACAACTCGATACCTGGGCCCTCGACCCACAGGTCCGTGCGGTGGTACTGCGCGGCGCAGGCGACAAGGCGTTTTGCGCCGGCGGCGATATCCGCTCGCTGTACGACAGCCACAAGCAGGGCGATACGCTGCATGAAGATTTTTTCGTCGAGGAATACGCCCTCGACCTGACGATCCATCATTACCGCAAACCGATTCTCGCCCTGCTGGACGGCTTCGTCCTGGGTGGCGGCATGGGGCTGGCCCAAGGCGCCGACCTGCGGGTGGTGACCGAACGCAGCCGCCTGGGCATGCCGGAAGTCGGCATCGGTTACTTCCCGGACGTGGGCGGCAGTTACTTCCTGCCGCGCATTCCTGGCGAACTGGGGATCTACCTGGGCGTCAGCGGCGTGCAGATCCGCGCGGCTGACGCCTTGTATTGCGGACTGGCCGACTGGTACCTGGACAGTCGCAAGCTTGAACAGCTCGAGGCGCGCCTCGATCGCTTGGAGTGGGGCGATACCCCGCTCAAGGACTTGCAAAGCCTGCTGGCGAAACTCGGTGTGCAGCAACTGCCCGCCCCGCCCCTGGCTGATCTGCGCCCGGTGATCGACCACTTCTTCGCCCTGCCCGATGTCCCCAGCATGGTCGAGCAACTGCGTCAGGTCACGGTCGCCAACAGCCATGAATGGGCGGTGAAAACCGCCGACCTGATGGACACCCGCTCGCCTCTGGCAATGGCCGTGACCCTGGAGATGCTGCGGCGCGGGCGGCACTTGAGCCTGGAAGACTGTTTTGCCCTGGAACTGCACCTGGACCGGCAATGGTTCGAACGCGGCGACCTGATCGAAGGCGTACGCGCCTTGCTGATCGACAAAGACAAGAACCCGCGCTGGAACCCGCCGACCCTGGAGGCGTTGGACGCCCGCCACGTGGCGAGTTTCTTCGACGGCTTCAACGACCACGGGAATTGAACCATGCATGACCTCGAACTGACCGAAGAACAAGTGATGATCCGCGACATGGCCCGGGATTTCGCCCGCGGCGAGATCGCGCCCCACGCCCAGGCCTGGGAAAAGGCCGGCTGGATCGACGACGGCCTGGTGTCGAAGATGGGCGAACTGGGCCTGTTGGGCATGGTGGTGCCGGAGGAATGGGGTGGCACCTATGTCGATTACGTAGCCTACGCCCTGGCGGTGGAAGAGATCTCCGCGGGCGACGGCGCCACTGGGGCGCTGATGAGCATTCACAACTCGGTGGGTTGCGGGCCGGTACTCAATTTCGGCACCGACGAGCAGAAACAGACTTGGCTGACCGACCTTGCCAGCGGCAAAGTCATTGGTTGCTTCTGCCTGACCGAACCCCAGGCGGGCTCCGAGGCCCACAACCTGCGCACCCGCGCCGAACTGCGGGACGGTCAATGGGTGATCAACGGCGCCAAGCAGTTCGTCAGCAACGGCAAGCGGGCGAAACTGGCGATTGTCTTTGCCGTGACGGACCCTGAACTGGGTAAAAAAGGCATCTCGGCGTTCCTGGTGCCGACCGATACGCCGGGTTTCATCGTTGATCGCACCGAACACAAAATGGGCATCCGCGCTTCGGATACCTGTGCCGTAACCTTGAACAACTGCAGCATTCCCGAAGCCAACCTGTTGGGGGCTCGCGGAAAAGGCCTGGCAATCGCCCTCTCCAACCTGGAAGGTGGCCGCATCGGCATCGCCGCACAAGCCTTGGGCATCGCCCGTGCAGCGTTTGAGGCGGCCCTGGCTTACTCGCGGGATCGGGTGCAGTTCGACAAGCCAATCATCGAGCACCAGAGCATCGCCAACCTGTTGGCCGACATGCACACCCGCCTGAACGCTGCCCGCTTGCTGATCCTGCACGCCGCCCGGCTACGCAGTGCCGGCAAACCGTGCCTGTCCGAGGCCTCCCAAGCCAAGCTGTTCGCCTCGGAAATGGCCGAGAAGGTCTGCTCCTCGGCGATACAGATTCATGGTGGGTACGGCTACCTCGAGGATTACCCGGTGGAGCGCTACTACCGCGATGCGCGGATTACCCAAATCTATGAAGGGTCGAGCGAGATACAGCGGATGGTCATTGCCCGAGAGTTGAAACACTACCTGGTGTGATGGCTGCAAAAGCATCGCGAGCAAGCCCGCTCCCACAGGGGCTGGTGGCGTACGCAGATGTTGCGTACACCACAAATCCTATGTGGGAGCGAGCTTGCTCGCGATGGCGGCAGTCAGGACGCCGCCTTACTTGTCCTGGAACTCCGCCGCCCGCTTGGCCACGAATGCCGCCATGCCTTCCTTCTGATCCTGCGTCGCAAATGCCGCGTGGAATACCCGGCGTTCGAAGCGCACGCCTTCGGACAGGCTGACTTCAAAGGCGCGGTTGACGCTTTCCTTGACCATCATGCTGATGGGCACTGACTTGGAGGCGATCAACGCCGCTGTTTTCAGCGCCTCATCCAGCAGCTCATCGGCCGGTACAATGCGCGCGACGATGCCGCAACGCTCAGCTTCCACCGCGTCAATGAAGCGCCCGGTCAAGCACATTTCCATGGCCTTGGCCTTGCCGACCGCCCGGGTCAAGCGTTGGGTGCCGCCCATGCCCGGCAGTACCCCGAGGTTGATTTCCGGCTGGCCGAACTTGGCGTTGTCGCCGGCCAGGATGAAGTCGCACATCAACGCCAGCTCGCAACCGCCACCCAAGGCAAAGCCGTTCACCGCAGCAATGATCGGCTTGCGGCGGTTGGCCACGCGGTCGCTGTCGCTGAACAGGTCGTCCAGGTAGATCTGTGGGTAGGTCAGCTCGGCCATTTCCTTGATGTCCGCCCCGGCGGCGAAAGCTTTTTTCGAGCCAGTCAGCACGATGCAGCCAATCTTCGGATCGGCTTCCAGGCTGTCCAGCGCCTGGTTCAACTCGCTGACAATCTGCGCGTTCAAGGCATTCAACGCTTGGGGACGGTTGAGGGTGATCAGACCGACGCGGTCCTTGATCTCCAATAAAATCGTTTCGTAGCTCATGCAGGACTCCTGTTCAAAGATTGCGCGAAATGACCATGCGCTGAATGTCGCTGGTGCCTTCGTAGATCTGGCAGACCCGCACGTCGCGGTAGATGCGTTCCAGCGGGAAGTCGTTGAGGTAACCGTAGCCACCCAGGGTTTGCAACGCCATGGAGCAGACTTTTTCGGCCATTTCCGAGGCGAACAGCTTGGCCATGGACGCTTCCACCAACGCGGGCTGGCCGTTATCCCGCAGGGCCGCGGCGTAGTGCACCATTTGCCGGGCCACAGCGATCTGGGTGGCCATGTCCGCCAAGCGAAACGCTACGGCCTGGTGCTCGATGATCGGCTTGCCGAAACTTTCCCGCTCCCGGGCATAGTCCCGGGCGGCCTCGAACGCGGCGCGAGCCATGCCCACCGATTGTGCCGCAATACCGACGCGCCCGCCTTCCAGGTTCGCCAGGGCGATCTTATAGCCCTCCCCCTCCTCCCCCAGGCGATTGCCCAGCGGCACCTTCACATCCTCGAACAGGATCTGGCAGGTGTCGGAGGCGTGCTGGCCGAGCTTGTCCTCGACCCGCGCCACGCTGTAGCCCGGTGAATCAGTGGGCACGATGAACGCGCTGATACCGCGCTTGCCAGCGTCCGGATCAGTCACCGCGAACACAATCACTACCCCGGCATTCTGCCCGGACGTGATGAATTGCTTGCAACCGTTGAGCACGTAATGGTCATCCTCCCGGCGTGCCCGGGTCTTGAGGCTGCTGGCGTCCGAGCCGGCCTGGGGCTCGGTCAGGGCGAAAGCACCGAGCATTGCACCGCTGGCCAACGGCATGAGGAAGCGGGCCTTTTGTTCATCATTGCCGAACTTGAGGATCGGCACGCAGCCCACTGAGTTATGCACGCTCATGATGGTCGAGCACGCCCCATCGCCCGCCGCGATTTCTTCCAGGGCCATGGCATAGGTCAGGTAGCCGGTGTCGCAACCGCCCCATTGCTCCGGCACGAGCATGCCGAAAAAACCCAGCTCGGCCATTTCATCGATGGCCTCCCGGGGAAAGCGGTGCTCGCGGTCCCATTCGGCGGCGAACGGTTTCAAGCGCTCCTGGGCGAACTGCCGGGCCACGTCACTGATTTGAATCTGTTCTTCAGTCGGGAGCATGCTGATTCCTTAATACAGGCATTCAACGGCCATGGCCGTGGCTTCGCCGCCGCCGATGCAAATCGCCGCGACGCCGCGCTTGAGACCTTTCTGGCGCAGGGCCGAGAGCAACGTCACCAGGATCCGCGCACCGGAGGCGCCAATGGGATGGCCCAGGGCACAGGCACCGCCATGAACATTGATCTTTTCATGGGGAATTTCCAGTTGGCTCATGGCGACCAACCCCACCACGGCAAAGGCTTCGTTGACTTCGAACAGATCCACCTCATCCAGCGCCCAACCGGTTTTGTGCAGCAGTTTTTTCACTGCGCCAATCGGTGCCGTTGGAAACAGGCTCGGCGTGTCGGCAAACGCTGCATGGCCGTGAATCACTGCCAGGGGCTTGAGGCCACGCTGGGCCGCCTGGCTCTGGCGCATCAGCACCAGGGCAGCGGCGCCGTCGGAAATGGAACTGGCGTTGGCCGCGGTCACGGTGCCGCCCTCGCGGAACGCCGGTTTCAGCGCGGCGATCTTGTCGATCCGCGCCTTGGGCGGTTGCTCGTCGTGGCTAATGGTCACCTGTTCCTTACCGACCATGACCTGCAGCGGCACGATCTCGGCATCGAAACGGCCCTCCTTGATCGCCTGCTGGGCGCGGGTGGTGGAGGCAATGGCGAAGGCATCCTGGGCTTCGCGGCTGATACCGTTGGCTTCGGCGCAATCCTCGGCAAAGGTGCCCATCAGCCGACCTTTGTCGTAGGCGTCCTCCAGGCCGTCGAGGAACATATGGTCGAGCACCCGGCCGTGGCCCATGCGGTAACCGCCGCGGGCACGGTCGAGCAGGTATGGCGCGTTGGACATGCTTTCCATCCCCCCGGCCACGACCACCTCGGCACTGCCGGCGATGAGCATGTCGTGGGCGAGGATCGTCGCTTCCATGCCCGAACCGCACATTTTGTTGAGCGTGGTGCAACGGGTCGACCTGTCCAGCCCGGCCCCCAGCGCGGCCTGACGGGCCGGGGCCTGGCCCAGGCCGGCGGCGAGCACACAACCGAACAGCACTTCTTCGACCGCACCAGGCGCGATGCCGGCACGTTCTACCGCTGCCTTGATCGCGGCAGCCCCCAATTGCGGGGCCGTGAGGCTTTTCAATTCACCTTGAAAGCCGCCCATGGGGGTGCGGACGGCACTGACGATGACAATCGGATCGTTGGACATCATGAATCCTCCTTATTTGGCAGCCATACGCAAGGCGCCGTCGAGACGGATCACCTCGCCGTTGAGCATGCTGTTTTCAATGATATGCCTGACCAGCGCCGCGTACTCGGTCGGTTTGCCCAGGCGCGGTGGAAATGGCACACCGGCAGCCAGGGAATCGCGTACTTCAGGCGTCATGCCGGCCATCATCGGGGTTTCGAAAATGCCTGGGGCGATGGTCATTACACGAATGCCGAAACGCGCCAGTTCGCGGGCGGCTGGCAGGGTCAGGCTGGCGATGGCACCTTTGGAGGCTGCATAGGCTGCCTGGCCGATCTGGCCGTCGAAGGCAGCCACCGAAGCGGTGTTGATGATCACGCCACGCTCGCCGTCGGCATCGGCCTCGGTTTCACTGATGGCGGCAGCGGCCAGACGCAGCAAGTTGAAGCTACCGATCAAGTTGACGTTGATCACCTGGCTGAAGCTGGCCAGCGCATGGGGGCCGTTCTTGCCGAGGATCTTCTCGCCGCGCACGATGCCCGCGCAATTCACCAGACCATTGAGGCCACCGAACGCAGTGACAGTGGCCTTGACCGCCGCTTCAGCCGCCGCCTCGTTGCTGATGTCCGCCACCACGCTCTGGCAGCCGAGTTTTTGCGCTTGGGCAACCACGGCGTCGGCATTGAGGTCCACCAGCATCACCTTGGCGCCGGCCTTGACCAGCATTTCGCCGGTGGCCGCACCGAGGCCGGAGGCACCGCCGCTGACGAGGAAAATCTTGTTGTCGATGTGCATCATGGTTTCCTTGGGTTCAAGCTGAAACGTTATGCGCCGCGGCTTCTTGGGCCTTGGCGATCTCTTGGTTGCGCAAGATAAAGCGCTGCAATTTGCCGCTTGGGGTTTTCGGCAAGTCGCTGACAAATTCGATTTCACGGGGATAGGCATGGGCCGCGAGGCGTTTGCGTACGTGCTGGCGCAGTTCTTCAGCCAGCTCCGGCGCGGCACGGTATTGGCCGCTGAGCACCACGAAGGCTTTCACCAGCTCGGTGCGTTCCGGGTCAGGTTTGCCGATTACAGCCGCTTCCACCACGGCGGGGTGTTCGATCAGCGCGCTTTCCACGTCGAACGGGCCGACGCGATAGCCCGAGGTAGTGATGACGTCGTCGCTGCGGCCGACGAAGCTGATGCTGCCATCGGGGTTGAGTTCGACGGTGTCACCGCTCAGGTAATAGTCGCCGACGAAAGCTTTGGTCGGGCCACCTTCGTAACCGGCAAACCAGCACATCGGCGACTGGCTGCGGTCGACAGCAAGTATCCCGGGCTGACCGATGCCCAGTTCCCGATGGTTTTCATCCAGCACCACGACCCGATGGCCTGGCGAAGCGAAACCGGCCGCCCCCAGATGCACCGGATGCGCTAGCCCATGATGGTTGCACAGCACCATGCCCAGTTCGGTCTGGCCGTAATGGTCATGGATCACCACGTCCAGGTTGTCGGCGAACCAGCGGATTACCTCCGGGTTCAACGGCTCGCCGGCACTGCTGACGATGCGCAGCTTGCCCTTGATCGACCGAGCGAACTGCTCACCCCCGGCAATCAGCAAACGATAGGCCGTGGGTGAACCGGTGAGGTTGGTGATGCCGTATTTATTGATCACCCGGCAGGTACTTTCCAGGGTGAACGGGCCATCGTAGAACGTGATGGGATGCCCCATGGCCAACGGCCCGGTGACGCCGAAGTAGATGCCGTAGGCCCAACCCGGGTCAGCCACGTTCCAGAAGGCGTCTTCGGGGCGCAGGTCCACGGCATCACGGGTGTAGCTCTGGAACGCGACGATGGCCTTGAGTGGCACCGACAGCGCCTTGGCCGGTCCCGTAGTACCGGAGGTGAACATCAGCAGGAACGGGTCTTCGCCGGTAAGCATCACAGGCTCACACTGGCTGGAGTGGTTCGCCACTTCGGCCCAGAAACTGTAGTCGCCGCGGACGATGCCCTGGCCTTTGTCGCCGCCGACCGTGACCACGGTGGGGCAACCGGCGACTTCGTGGAGCTTGGGGCGGTTGACCGCATCAGTGACGACCATACGCGCGCCGGAGCTGCCGAGGCGGTGCTCGATGGCCTTGGGCCCGAACGCGGTGAACAGCGGTTGATACACCGCCCCGATGCGCCAAGTGGCGAGCACCACGATCAGCAGTTCAGCGTTACGCGGCAGCAGGCCGGCCACTTTGTCACCCTTGCCGACACCTTGGGCCAGGAGAAAATTGGCGAAACGCGCGGCGTGGTCCTGCAAGTCGCGGTAAGTCCAAGTCGCGTCGCTGCCGTCGCGGCCCTCCCAGAACAGGGCAATGCGCCCTGGCAACGCATGCCGGTCGCAACACTCGACACAGGCATTGAGTGCCTCGAGCGAGCCGTGCAGCGCGGCGTTGACGGTGTGCAGGTAATCGAACTGCGACGTGGCGGACGAATAATCGCGCATGAGCAGAATCCCTCTGTATTTTTTATTGGTTGGGGGAACCGTAGACAGCAGGGAAATACTCGCGCCGAAGGGCCATGGGGGCAATGGTCAAAGCCATCAAGTTGCTTGACTGGTTTGGCCATGGTTTGGGGGATGTGTTGGCAGTAATGGCCTCATCGCGAGCAAGCTCGCTTCCACACGGGTTCTTGGGCGGTCACAAGATCCAGGACCACCACAAATCCACTGTGGGAGCGAGCTTGCTCGCGTAGCGGGACTCCAGACGCTACAAGGGATGAGCCCATGTGAATGAATAAACTTTCTCTGGCGCCGGCGACTGGCAGTTCTGGTTGTCCGCATCAGCCCCTACCAGGAACCACTCGGCCCTTGAGGTATCGCCGACACGACGAGCCTTTTGCGGGTCGTAACAGCGCGCCAGATCCCGGGCAGGTACCAAGGCATAGGCCTGCGGGTGGTTGCGCAGCCAGAGGGCGGATTGTTCCAGGGATTGGCTGCCATGGAAGCCAAAATGCACGATGGGTTGTTGCGCGAAGAGCCAGTGCCCCTCCCGCCAACCGACCAGGACCAATGGTGCGTTTGCAGTCAGCCGTGCCACATCGCGCATGAGGGTTTCGTGGGGGTTGATACCCTCTTTGTGAGGCTCGACGAAGCCGCGTACAAACCAGGCGCACAGCCACAGTGCAGTCAGTACCTTGAACACCACCCTGCCCCTGGGACGCCGGCCGAACCAGCGACGCAGCATCCACGGGACAAGCGGCGCCACCAACAGAATCAACCCGGGTAATGCAGGAAAGATATACAGCTTGCGTTTGCCGCTGCTCAGGCTAAAGAACAACAACACCAACAATACCCAGCCGAGCAGTACCAACACCCGACCGTCATGCTTGAGCAATTGTTTACGCCAGGCCGGCACCAGCCAGGGGAGCATGAACACAATCGGTAGCCAGTACTTGGGGATCACCTGAACGAAGAAATACCAGAAGGGTTCGCGGTGCTCCCATGCGTTGGCATAACGCCCCGCCGTTTGCTTGAACAGGATTTCCTGGGCGTAAGCCAGGCTGTCGGGGCTGCCCTGCCAGACAATCACCAGCAAAGGCCCCAGCCATAATGCGATGGCGGCCAATGCTAACAGCAGCCCCAGGCACCAGCGTCCTGCCTGGCCAGGCATGGCCACCACCCCTTTCCAACCTTTGCGCACCGCATAGGCGTAGGGAATCAGCATCAACACCGGCAGAAAGCCCACGCCTTTGCTGATGATGCCAAGCCCCATCGCCCCACAGGCAACGTAGTACCAGCCCCAGGCCGGGCCAAGCAACAGATGCCGGCATAACCCATAGACCCCCAGAATCGTCCAAAGGGCAAGGAAGCCGTCAATCTGCCCGGTCCGCAAGATGCTGTAGGTCTGGTAGGTCGCCAGGAACAACAGCGCGGCGATCACACCCACCCGCCGCCCCCACAAGCGCCGGCCCAAGTCATACAAACACGCCGTAGTCACCGCGCTTGCCAGCAGCGCGGGCAAGTACAGGGCAACTTTGGGCAGATGGGTCAACTGCACGAACAACGCCACCGCCCACATGAACAACGGCGGCTTGTCGGCGTAGATTTCGCCAGCGCGATGGGGAATGAACCAGGAACCGTTCTGCAGCATTTCCAGGGCCACGCCGAGAAAACGCTCTTCATCGACATTCAGCGGTTGGCGCCAGCCAAGACCGGCGCCCACCATGACCAACGTCAACAGAACAAACGCCAGTAACTCCAGCCGCGGGGAAGATAATCGTCTAGGCACCGTTCAGTCCTTTCCCGCCAGTTCGCGGTTTTCCCGCTCATGGTGCTTGGCGATCAACTGCAAGTTACGCAGGTACACAATGAAACCGAAAGACTGACCGACAATAAACACCGGGTCCTCGCGGTAGATGGCGTAGGCCAGCAACAGCGCGCTGCCGATGATGCTCAGGTACCAGAAGCCCACTGGGATCACACTGCGCTTCTTGTATTCGCTGTATAGCCATTGCAGGACAAATCGTCCGGTAAACGCAAACTGGCCAGCGAAGCCAACAGCCAACCACACAGATTCTCTGCCCATCTCAAACCTCGGTTTCTTGTGCGTTGACGTCCAGGCGTGTGCGCTTGATCAGCCACCACACCCCGAACAGATCGACGATGCCCACCAGCGCGCGGTCGAGGTTTCCGTAGTTGGATACCCCTGCCCCACGCTCACGATGGTTCACCGGGTGAACCAGCATTCGGCCGTTGTGCCGGCGGATCAAGGCGGGAATAAAGCGGTGCATGTGATCGAAATACGGCAGGCGCAAGAAAGCCTCGCGCTCGATGACCTTGATGCCGCAACCGGTATCAGGCGTCTGGTCCTTCAGCAGGCTGGCGCGCAATTTATTGGCGAATCGCGATGCCCAGCGCTTGCTCGCCGTGTCCTGGCGGTTGACACGATGCCCCGCCACCAGCTTGACCCCGGCCGGCTTACCTTCGGAACCGCGCACCAGGTCGAGCATTTTGGGCAGGTCAGCCGGATCGTTCTGCCCGTCGCCATCAAGGGTTGCCAACCAAGGCCCGCGCGCGACTTCGGCGGCGTGGTAGACCGAGGTGCTCTGGCCCAGGGAACGGGCATGACTGAGCACCCGTAATTGCCGGTAGCCACTGTCTTGCAAGGTACGTAACTCAGCGGCGGTGGCATCGGTGCTGCCGTCGTCGACCACGATGACCTCAAATTCCTCGTGGGCCAACGCCGTGCGCACTTCTTCGAGAAGCGGGATGAGATTGCCGGCCTCGTTCTTTGCCGGGATCAGGACCGACACATAAGGGGTTTCGTGCATGATGCTCCAGAAACAAAACTGAGAAATGAGAGGGTTAGACGCGGTAATAATCGCGATACCAATGGACAAATGACTGGACGCCGACGGGCACCGCGACCTGCGGGCGAAACCCCACACGCTCTTCCAACTCGCGAGTGTCCGCCCAGGTGTTGACGACGTCGCCCGATTGCAACGGCAAGAAGTTCTTGATTGCGCGAACGCCCAATGCCTGTTCGATGCACTCGATAAACTGCAGTAGCCTTACTGGCGCGCCGGCCCCGATGTTGTAGACCTTGTTGGGCACGCCGGCCTGATCGGTAGGCGGCAGCGCCAGCAAGCGCACGAGACCCTCGACGATGTCGTCGATGTAGGTGAAGTCACGCGACATCGCCCCCTCGTTATAGACGTCGATGGGGCGGCCCTTGAGAATCGCATCGGTGAATTTGAACGGTGCCATGTCGGGCCTTCCCCAAGGTCCATACACGGTAAAAAACCGCAGGCCGGTGGTGGGAATGCCATAGAGATGCGCATACGCGTGAGCCATCAGCTCGTTGGCGCGCTTGGTCGCGGCGTAGAACGACACCGGCTGGTCGACGGGGTCGGTCGTGGCATACGGCAAACGGTCGTTCAAGCCGTACACCGAGCTGCTGGAAGCGTAGATCAGGTGCGCCGGCCGATGGCCGCGACAGGCCTCCAGCACGTTGAGAAAACCCACCAGGTTGCTTTGCGCATAAACGTCCGGATGATCGATGGAATAGCGCACGCCAGCTTGCGCCGCCAGGTGGATGACCTGATCGAAGGCCTGTTCGGCAAACAACGCCAACAGTGCCTGTTTGTCTGCCACATCCAGCCACTGGAACTGGAAATTGCGCGATGTCGCCAATTGCGCAAGCCGAGCCTGTTTCAGCTCAACACTGTAGTAACTGTTGAGGTTGTCGATGCCGATAACCTGGTGGCCATCGCGGCACAGGCGTTTGGCTGTATGAAACCCGATAAAACCTGCGACGCCGGTGACCAGGATTCTCATACGCCTCGTCCTTGCGGACGTTTCCCAATTACGGGACAGGAAAACTCATTCAAATTGACATGGCTTCTACCCAAAACGGTCACTTGCATACATTACTCTGCTTGATGGCCTGGCTTTTCCGGCACCCTGCAGAGGCTTGTATCAAAGAAAAATGACGGTTTTATGAGCGTCCCGATCCGCTGAGCGAAATCCCCTGTGGGCGCGGCCTGCTAACAGATCAGTTGCTGTCGTTGAGAATCAAGCTGCGATAATGCCCCGGATTGGACCCGGACCACTTGCGAAACGCCTTGTAGAAGGAGCTGGCGTCGGCGAAACCCAGGCGCGCGGCGATGTCGACGAAGCTGATGGACGGCTCGGCAAGCCAGGTAATCGCCAGCTCTTTGCGCACGCTGTCCTTGATGCCCTGATACGTCTGGCCCTCCTCCGCCAGGCGGCGGCGCAGGGTGGACGCGGATACGCACAACTGCTGGGCCAGGGCCTCGGTTTCCGGCCATTGTTCGGCGGACAATTGGCGTAAATCGTGACGGATGCGGCTGGCAAGGCTTTGCGGGTCGCGGTATTTGACCAGGATGTTGGCCGGGGCCTGGGCCAGGAAGCGCTTGAGCTCTTCGGCGCTGCGCCGGATGGGCAGGTCCAGGCATTCGGCGGCGAAGATCATGCGTGTGCGAGGCCGGTCGAAGCGCAGGTTCTGGGAAAACATCACCCGATAGTCGTCGCAGAAATCCGGTGCCGGGCAGCGCAACTCGACGGAAAGGATAGGAATGCGTCGCCCGGCCAGCCAGCAGGCCACGCCATGGACAATCATCCAGTAGGTGAAATAGGTGAACGCCCGGCGCGGTTCCTGATCGTCTTCCAACAGGACGATCTCCGCCAGGCTCTGCTGGCGGACCCACTGGGCCGGCAGGTGTTCGAGCATCAACGAGAGAAACCCCAGCCCCGCCGTCAATCCAGCGGCCAGCGTCGGCTGGGCCATGGCACATTGGCAAAGAAACGCCAGGCTGCCGGACTTGAGCTTGCGCGGGTCCATGCCGAAAAACTCATCGTCCAATCGCCTTGCCAGCAACCGCCAGAGCCGCGCATAGGCATGGGCTGCGACCCGCGCCTGGGGATCATCGAGTAGCGCGGGGTCGATGCCGACCTTGCTCAGCACCTCATTGGTGGTCGCCCCGGGGGCGCAGCTTTGCAGCAGCGCCTCACGGACCAACTGAATGGAGATGGTGTCTTTTTCCGACATGGCGCGGGCGTTCACAGGATCCGGTAAAGCAGCCGTTCGATACGCACCCGGCTGACCCGCTTGAGGAACTTGCCTACAGCCGCCGGGTAGTCCGGCAGGGTTTCCAGGTCCAGGTAGCGTTCGATCCGGCGAGTATGCCGGTAGATCTGCTCAAGCTCGGCCTGGCGCGGCGCAAGCAACTCGCCCTTGGGGTCGTCCAGCAACAGGGCGTTTTCCAGGTCCAGGCGAAACGCCCGTGGGTTGAGGTTGTTGCCGGTGAGCAAAGTGTAGCGCTCGTCAACCCACATGCCCTTGAGGTGATAGGTGTTGTCACCGTCGCGCCACAGGTGCAGGTTCAATTGCCCGCTGTCGATGTAGCGTTGGTGCCGTTTGGCGAAGCGCCGCAGGCTGATCTCGTAGAGATAGGGCAAGGCGGCGATGATCTTGAACGGCTCGCTTGGCGGAATGTAGAAGTCGTTGGCGGTCTTGTCGCCGACGATGATATCAATCTTCACCCCACGGGCCAGGGCGCGGTTGATCTCGCGGGTCACGGCCAGGGGCAGGTTGAAGTACGGCGTGCAGATGGTCAGTTGCTGGCGACTGCTGGCGATCAGTTCGCCGATCACCCGGCTCAGCGGGTTGTTCTTGCCCACGCCCAGCAACGGGCTGACCGACAGGCCACTCTTGTCGAGGCCGCCGGCGTTGGTGTCATACGCCGCGTGCTTGAGGCGACTGCGCAGGTCGCCAATATCATTGCGCAGGCTGCGGGTGCTGGGCAGGTTCGGCAGGTCTAGGCGATGTACCGCCTTGGAGGCGATCAAGCCGTGCTGCACCAGGTGCTGCATCGAATCGGCCAGTGCCACGTTCTGCAACAGGTGGTAGCGGTCGTAGCGGTACTTGTCGAACTTGTGCAGGTAGACATTATTCAGGCTCGCGCCGCTGTAGACCACGCAGTCGTCGATCACGAAGCCTTTCAAGTGCAGCACGCCGAACAGCTCGCGGGTCTGCACCGGTACGCCGTAGATCGGCACTTCGCTGGCATGGGTGCGCGTTTGTTCCTGGTACCAGGCTGAGTTGCCCGGCTGCTTCTTGGCGCCGATCAGCCCGCGCTGGGCCCGCAGCCAATCCACCACCACGACCACGTCCAGTTCAGGACGCGCCGCTTTGGCAGCATGCAGGGCATCGAGGATTTCCTGGCCCGCCTCGTCCTGTTGCAAGTACAGGGCGACGATGTAGATGCGCTGGGTGGCCTGGGCAATTTTCTCCAGCAGGCAACGGCGGAACTCGGCGGCGCCATCGAGGATGGTCACGGCATCGGCGGTCAGTGCAAAGCTGCGCAGCTTGGGCAGCAGGGAGCGTTTGAAAAGCGACGGCATAGGGCTCGCAAAAGGTCGAATCCGAAGAACGCATGAGCTTACACCATAGATCGGTTCGGGTCTTCCCGTCTTCATGAAAAAAGATTTGACTAAGGAGAACGATCATTCTACTGTAATAAACATGAACGAAATCACTAGCAATGAAACCCGAGACATCATCCTCGATGTCGCCGAAAAGTTGATCTATAAAAGTGGCATCGCCGCCACCGGCATGGACCTTCTGGTAAAAACCGCCGGCGTCTCCAGGAAAAGCGTCTACCGCTACTTTGCCAACAAGGACGACCTGATCGTGGCGGCCCTCAAGCGCCGTGACGAACGTTGGATGCACTGGTTCAGCAGCGAGGTCGACAAGGCCCCGACGCCAGCGGCACGCTTGCTCAACTTGTTCACCGTACTCAAGGGCTGGTTCGACAGCGAAGGCTTTCGCGGCTGCGCATTCATCAACACCAGTGGCGAAACCGGCGATCCGCAGGACCCGGTCCGCCAAGTGGCGAAGTTGCACAAACAGAAGTTGCTCGACTATGTCACCCGGCTGTGCTCGGACCAAGGTATCGATAACCCGCAAGCCATGGCCCGGCAGTTACTGATCCTGATCGATGGCGCCATTACCGTCGCGCTGGTCATGGGCGATCACAGTGCCGCTGATGACGCCCAAGACCTGCTCAGAACTTTGTTGGTTGAAGTTAGATAACAAACGCACTTCGTAAACCGCTGTACATATTGTCAATCACTCATTGGAGATTTGCCATGTCGTCCCCCGCTGAAGTTCGTCCACCCTTACCGCCATTCACCCGTGAATCGGCTATCGAGAAAGTTCGCTTGGCCGAGGATGGCTGGAACTCTCGAGACCCACAGCGGGTGTCCCTGGCCTATACGCTGGACACGCAATGGCGTAACCGCGCCGAATTCGCCCATAACCGCGAAGAGGCCAAGGCATTCCTGACTCGCAAATGGGCCAAGGAACTGGATTACCGGTTGATCAAGGAGCTCTGGGCCTTCACCGGCAACCGTATCGCCGTGCGCTACGCCTACGAATGGCACGACGATTCGGGCAACTGGTTCCGTTCCTATGGCAATGAGAACTGGGAATTTGACGAGCAGGGCCTGATGTCCAACCGCTATGCCTGCATCAATGACATGCCGATCAAGGAAGGCGAGCGCAAATTCCATTGGCCGTTGGGACGCCGGCCGGACGATCATCCGGGGTTGTCCGAGTTGGGGCTGTAAGCGATTCACCTGCGGGAGCGAGCTTGCTCGCGATGGCGACGGCAAATCCAACATGGAGGCAAGCTGACCCACCGCTATCGCGAGCAAGCTCGCTCCCACAGCAGAGCCGTGGCGCAAACAGCCGCGGCAGACCAGCGGCCACTCGCCAGGGTTGACCGACAAGACGCCAGGCATCACATTGCCTGGGTCAGCCGATAGCCTCAGAGGCAGCTTCGTTGTGTTGCAGACCTTGTGGAGCCCATGACCGCGTCGATTCCGATCCGCCCCCCCTGCCCGCCTGGCGTCTGTGATTGCGGGCGCGATGTGTTGCTGCAAACGCCCGGCAGCGACCTGCGCATCCTTTGTTTCAACCGCCAGGAAGAAAAGCGCCTGCTCGAACGGCTGGAAAACATCCAGAGCCTGGCCGAACTCGAACGGCTGCAGCAGCGGTTATACGAGAACCTGGGCATCCGCCTGACCGTCGAACCCGGCTACAACGAAGTACGCACCATGCGTGGCATCGCCATAGAATTCCAGGACCACCCCGGCCTGTGTCGCAAGATTCGCCAGACGATCCCGGCGGCCATCCGGCGTGGGCTGGAAAAACGCCCGGAAATCGCCTGGCGACTGCTGGACGCCCACGACCTGTTTCGCGACGCCTGACGGTCAGCGCGGCGCCTGGATACGTTGCAGGAATTCGGTCCGTTTCAGTTGATCGGCCTGCTCCTTGGCCAATACGTTTGGCAACAGGTCGATGGCCTGTTGCACGCTGAGGATAAACACCCCGTCGTCGTCGCCGAGCGCAATATCGCCGGCACGGACCGTGACACCCGAGACCTGAATCGGTTGGTTGACCTCGCCACCCAAGCCAAGGCTACGGGTCGTGAACGCGCTGACACTGCGACTGAACACTGGCAAGCGATGCGCGCGCAAGGCCACCACGTCAGTCACCGCGCCGCACACCACGACGCCGGCCAACCCCTTGATCAGCCCGGCCAGTGTCCGCAGCTCGCCCCAACAGGCACACTCGGGGTCACCCACGCATTCCACCACCAGCACATCCCCTGGCTCACTCAGCAACAACGCTTCACGCAGGATGCTGCCATCGGGGGTGAAGAGTTTTACCGTGACGACTTTGCCGACCATGCGCAGGTTGTCGAACAGCGGGCGGATACCGCGCAAATATCCGCTATCGGTGAAGTGCCCGACGGTGGACGCCGGGATGCTTTGGTATTGCGCCAGCAGCGCTTCGGTCAACCCGGTTCGCGGCGGCGCCATTGAATCATTCATGATTTCTTTCTCTTTCGCAGCAACGGGCAGGCCGAGCAGTATTCGACCGGGTTGCTGGCCTGGTAATAGAAACAGCAAGTACGCCGCAGGCGCCGACAGCCCAGGCCGTTTTCAAGCACCATGGGCGCGCGACGAAAATGCTGCAACGGGTTGTAGTCCAGACCGAACAACGCCGGGTCGGCCTGGTTCAGCAGCCAGTCGAAGTCAGCCTCGACACGGCGACGTGCACAAGGATCCTGGAGGCTGTCCATGCGCTTTTCATACAGCGAGTACACCCGCACTGCAGTGTTCTCCCAGAGAATGCGCCGGGAAATGCCGCTGACCTGGACAAAGAGCTCCCACAACGGTTTGAGCAACCCGGCGAACAGGTTGCTGACCTGGGTTTCGCGCCAGGCCTCGCGAGCGCCGTGAACGTAAGCCAGTGGTTCGAGATCCAGCAGCGGCAGCGACGAGGTCCAGAGCCCCTCGTCGTGGCCGTACTCGATGATGCAGTTATCCGGGGTCAGCCGCAGCCCCTTGTCACACGCCGACAGGGCATAGAGACAGGCACCGGTGGCGAGGAACGCAATCCGCTTGCTCAACAACGAAGCGGTAATCGCCCGCGACGGCGAGCCGAGAATCGGTGTCAGTTCATCCAACAACCGCAGGCATACCCCACCGTTCAACAGCTCTTGCGCCGCCAGGGAGCGCAGCGGATCGCGCGCCCCGGCCGGTTTGAGCCGCAAGGCGCCGCTGAGCACCGCCCATTCGCCAGCCGTGAACCCGCCAGGCAAATCAACGTTCGCCGGCTCAGCCCCGAGGCTGCTCCTGACCGCCATTCCCTCAAGCCTCCAGGAACAGCCGGCGGAACGGGTTGACCACCTCGCCCTTGCCGAACGGCATGCTGCCCGGCCCACCGGCGCGCTCGATCATCGGTGTGAGCAACAGTTTCTGTGGCCAGTTTGGCGCGTCGAACAGCTGGCGCTTGATCATCGCCCGAGCCTCGTCGTCGAAATCGATGGTTTCGATCAACTCGTCCAGTACTCCGCGCAGCGCCAACCACAGGCCGGCCACCGGGATCGAATAGACCTGCGCCAGGGTGTCCATGATCGCTCGCATGTTGACCTGGATGCCCAGGGTCTGTAGCCAGAACAGCAGGTCTTCCGGGCGATCGTGGTAGAGGGTATTGGCGTGGCCCTTCTTGATGCGGTACACCGGATCCGCCATGCCGTTGCGCTCCAGCCACGGCACGAAAATGCGCAGCGAATCATGGTCGCGCAGCAGCAAGCCATCGGCATGGCCGTCCTTCCAGACCAGCACCGCGTTCTGGCCATGGACTTCACCGAGCATGCCCAGGCGGAACATGCGCAGGTTGATGTCGAAGAAGCTGCGGGCCAGTTCGCGGAACAAGGTCAAGACCGATTCAGCGTCTACCGGCAAGTTGCGGTATTGCATCCAGTCATCGAAGAAATGCCGGTTACTACCGGGCAACGGCGTGCCCAGCGCAGCCATGGGTAGCAGGCGGGTGTCGGCGGCCTCGAGCAGCGCGCGTGGATAGCCTCGGACCATGGCCGACAGATGCCGTGGTGCTTCGTCGAACAGCGTGGCGTCCGGTGGCATGAATGCCCACCACTTGCCCTCGTCGCACAGGTGCAGTGACTGGCGCAGAGTGGCGTCCTTTTCCAGTACTTCGTGCAGCAAGGCTTCGCTCAGGCCGCCGTTGATCATCTTGACCGCCGGCAGGTAGCGGGACGCGCCCAGGGAATGAATCGCCATCGGCAGCTTGAGGTAATCGGCGCTGTTGAAGCACGGCGTCATGGAACGCAGGGACGAGGTGGCGAAGAAATCCCCTTCATTGAACTCCAGGCGCTGGCAGTCGCCCTTGGCGAACACCTCTGCCAATTGCTTGTCCAGTACGTGCTCCCATTGCCAAGGGTGGACCGGCAGCGCGACATGAGTGTCGGCCAGACCGCGTGCTTGCATTTCCTGACCGAGACGGGCATGCAGATCCGGCGGCAACAGGTAGTGCGCCGGATAACACTGCGCCAAGTCCCCCACGCCCTCGCCACATAGCAGCAAGGTGCGATCCACCGCCACCCAGTTCAAGGCCACCGGGCGGGCGAATTCGGCCTGGTAGCGGCGATATTCTTCATCGTCGAGACCTTGCTTGGCCTTCGCCAACGGGTGGTACGGACGGTCACGCAGCGATGCCCATTGCTCCATGGTGCGGAAAAAGGTCGCAGGATCCTGGGCCATCAGACCCTGGTCATCGACGGCGTGGGACAAGGACAACGCCGTTTGCTTAACGCTGGTGTGCAACACGTCGAGAAACAGAGCCAGGCCCTTGTCATTGTCTTGGAAGCGCTCGCTCATCGAGCCGAACACCCGCTTCATGAAGTCCTCCGGGGACAGGACGGTCCATTGCTCGTCTTGGCGCGCGAGCACCGGCGTACCCGGGACCTTTTCCCATTGCTGGGTTATACCGGGACGCAGGGCAATGCTGATGAAGCGCTGTTCGACCGGGTCGCAGCACCACTCCCAGATGTACTGTCCGGTCAAGGTCGGGGCGTATGGATGGGCGCGCTGCCAGTCAGCATCGCTCACCAGGGGCAAGGGTTCGCTGCCGAAGAACTGTTCGGCCAGCAGGCAGTCCACCAGGTCCTGCATGACGATGTTGGTCGCTTGGCTCATGGCCTGTGGGGTCGCAGTAGTCATCTTGATTCATTGTCCTTCTGAAGAAAGTGTGGCCAAGCGGCCCTGGAGAGCGCGGAACGCAATGCCGCGTTCGTCGCCCAGCACAAAGGTATTCACCCCGCGGCCACGCCAGCGGGCGTGATCGTCGGGTTGGCGGGGAATCGCGCAATACGGCACGCCAGCGCTGCGGGCGGCCTGCCAGGTGTCGAGCAAGGCCTGCTGCACCGCGGGCTCGTTGATCTGCCAGGGCGTTCCCAGGGATTGCGACAGGTCGGCCGCGCCTTCGAGGATCATGTCCAGCCCGGGCACGGCGGCAATGTCCGCCGCCCGCCGTACGCCCTCGGCGCTTTCGATCATCGCCACCACCATGATTTGCTCGTTGGCCCGGCCCACGTACTCGGCAAGGCTGTACTTACCAAACGAACCCGGGCGCCCGGCATTCAGGCTACGTCGACCCAACGGATGGTATTTGCACGCGGCAATCGCCTCGGCCAGTTGCTCCGGGCTTTCGATCATCGGCAACACGATGCCCTGGGCCCCGCCATCGAGCAGGCGCAACAGGGTTTTCGGGTTCAGGTCCGCGACCCGCACCAGCGGCGTGATGGCATAGGCCTCGGCCATGCGGATCATGTGCTCCACCGTTTCCGGATTGATCAGCACGTGCTCCATATCGATGATCACGAAGTCGTAGCCGGCCTCGGCGATCAGCTCGATCGCCATCGCCGACGGGATCGAACTGATCAGGCCATAGGCGGCCTGCCCCGCGCCGAGTCTGAGTTTCAGTTGATTGGTTCTCAGCATGGTTGCGGCCTGAATGCATGCAGGGGGTTGGGCACCGACTTGAAGCGCCGCTCACCGTCGCCCAGCAGGCGGCGCTTGGTGAGCTCCTCCACTTCATAGGCTGGTGCGAACACATCGAACAGGGCAAAGCGCTCGCGGTGTTGTGGGTGCGCTGCTTGATAAGCGCAGATGACCTCGGCAGTCATCTGCCAGAAACGGCTTTCATCCAGCTGATAATGCTGGTGCAGGAAAATCGCCATTTCCGCCAGGCAGATGAAGAAGAAACAGTCGCAGGAGAAGTCGCGTACCGCATTGACGTCATCGGTGAGGATGAACGAGTTGCGGTTCAACCGGGCATGGCTGGCGGGCAGCGGCACCAGGGTCGGGCACAGTTCAGGGCGTGCCAGATGCGCCGGGGAATAACGTACACCGTCATGGAAATCCTTGAGGGCAATGCGTTGCGGCCAACCATCCTTGACGATCAGCACGATGTTCTGGCCGTGGGATTCCATGCCGATGCCTTCGGCGTACAACATATGGATGATCGGCGGCACCGTGACTTCCAGCAGGCGTTGGGTCCAGGCCTGCAAGCCGTACTGGACGATCCAGGCGTCGATGAAGGGCGACTGTTCGCCCTGGCCGTAGCGGTTTTCCACGTGGCTGAGGCCATTGAACGGCACGGCCTGCTCACCGGGCTTGAGGTAGCCGTGGATGCTCTCGCGCCAGATGGCCCCCAGGGTGCCGTAGGCTTGGGACGCGCGGCTGGCCGGCAGATGGTCGTAGCTGAAGCTGACCCCGGCCACCTCTCCCAGGATCACGAAATCCAGGGCGCGAGCAGTACTGTCAGTGGCGATCAGTTGCTGCAGCCAGTCGGTGATGATCGGGCCGTTCATCACCGTGTGCCGCGCCAGGATCCGCGTACTGGACGTGTTGGTCATGCTCATCGCCAGCTTCACATACGGGCGCTCGGGCGCGCTGGCGTTGGCCAGGGTACGGATCGATTGCTGGGCCTTGTACTGATCATCGGAAACACCGAGGTGAATCAGCTCGCCACTGATCAGTTCGGGGTAAAAGTTCGGGACAATGGTGTTTTCCCACTGCCACGGATGGACCGGGATCAGCCAATAATCTTCCGGCGACTGGCGGCGACTTTCGAGGACGGTGGCCAGTTGTTGCAGGCGACTCTCCCCCGCTTCCTGGCGGATGAACGCCATGAAATCCATTTTGCTGGAATGGTTCATTGCCCCGCAGGACTTCGCCACGGCCAACCAGACGACGGCAATGGGAGCGGCGAATTCCGGCCCGTAGCGAGTGTTGTCCTGCAAGGAAAAACCGATCCGCGACTTGTAGCACGGGTGGTAACTGTGGGCGTCCATGAAGTGCTGCTCCAGCGCGTCCACGTCCAACAGGTGCGCCGCACGTGGCGCGCTGTAGCCCTGGCTGCGGGCTTGCAGGTCCTTGAGTTGGGTCTGTTCCAATTCCTGGATGAACCGCGGCAAGTGGGCGCTACCCTCGAATTCGCCGAGCAGTTCGGCCAGGGCCTGGTGCAGGTTCGGCGCCTGGGTTTGGCCCGAAGCCTCCACGCGCTCAAGGCTGGCATGGTCCAGGCGGACCAGTTCGAAACTGCTGCTACGCAGGCCGTTGCAGCGGTATTGCACCGGTTGCCGATCCGCATCACGGCCTTGCACGATGAAGCGATACAGGCCGTCGCCAAGCGGTTGGCACTGGTACGCCAGCACGTCTTCATACAGCAGGGTTTGCAGCAACTGGCCCACGACACGCCGCTGGACACGTCGGCAGACGTCGGCATCGACACGCGCCAGCCAGGCACCCGGGCTTGAGGTGGAGGTCGTATGCGGGGCTTTTTCAAAAATCGTCATGGGAATTCCTTATCGATTAACGTTGTTCGAGGGCAATGGGCGACGGCTCGGCCGCCCGTTCGGGCACGGGGAAACGCCAGGCACTGGGCAAGGCCAGCAGAATCAGGACACCGGTGGCGATAAACACCTCGCTGATGGCCGCCGAGGTGTGCAGCGCAGAGCCAGGCTCGACACCCAGGCGCATTTCCAGCCAGAGCGAGGCGATCACGATGGCCAACGACGACACGAGGCGCCGGGAGATGTTGTTCATGGCCGCGCCCTGGGTGACCATCGGTTCTGGCAAGGCATTGAGGCCGGCGGTGGTGACCGGCATGTAGGAAAGCCCCAACCCGGCACCGCGTACCATCATCAGTACGAACACCGTAGTGATGGTGGTCTGCGACGTGAGCATGCCCAGGGCCAGGGTCGCCGCACCGGTCAGCAACATGCCCAGCGACACCACGGCCCGCGGCCCGTGCCGGTCCAGCCACTTGCCGCCGAGCTGGCCGAACAGGCTGGCGAACAGCGCGGTGCACAGCAGCGCCAGACCGGTCCAGATGGCGCTGTAGCCCAGCACCATCTGCACCAGCAACGGCACCAATACCAGGCACTCGAACATGCCCACCGATTGCACCACGGCGATGATCACGCTCAAGCGATAACCGCGCAGGGCGAAAATCCGTAGGTTGAGCAACGGCGCCGGGTGACTCAGTTCCACCCGCACAAAAGCGATCAGGCACAACACGCCGGCCACCAGCATGGCGAGGTTGAGCGGATCGACCAGGCCGCCGGCATGATGCAGGCGACTGGTGGCAACCATCAGTAAGCCAATGCCCCCGGCAATCAGCAGATACCCGGCAAAATCGAAGGGCTTGCGTTCAGGCGGTTCGGACGCCGGCAGCACGCCGAGGCCCAAGACCAAGGCCAACAGGCCGATAGGCACGTTCATCAGGAACAGCGAGCGCCAGCTGAACCACTCCAGCAGCAGACTGCCGCACAACGGCCCCACCGCCGGGGCAAGCATTACCGCCGCGCCCCACAGCCCCGTCACCCGGCCCCGTTCGTCCTTGGCATACACCGAAAAAATGATCGCCAGCGACAGCGGGATCATCAGGCCGCTGGCGATCCCCTGGATCACCCGCGCGGCAATCACCACGGCAATGGAGTCGGCCAGGGCCCCCAGCAGCGAGCCACCAATGAACAGCGCCACACCCCACAGATACAGGCGTTTTCGGCCGACCCGCTGACTGAGGAAACTGGTCAGCGGCATGGTCATGCCCATGGCGGTCATGAAGCCTGCGACAATCCAGGTCGCCATCAGCGGGCCGATGGCGAAAGCACTCATGAACGCCGGCAACGCCGGGTTTAGAGAACTATTGTTCAGGCTGACCGTGAGCGTGCCCAGCAGGACATTGATCACCACCCAATGGCGCGGCACCTTCACAGCAACTCACCCGGCGCCGTAGCGCTGACGAAGTGCTGCGCCGGGCGTGGATGGCACAAAAAGTCCGCGTGGGAGATGTTGTAGCCATAGGCGCCAGCCATCGGCAGCACCAACAGGTCACCCACCTCGACGCCTTGCAATTGGCAACCACGGCTCAGCACATCCTTGGGGGTGCACAGCTGGCCGACGACGGTCCAGGTTTTCGCGCTGTCCGGCTGCGGCTTGCGCCGGTGCGGCAAATGCATGACCGGATGATCGTGGCTCTGGGCCGCCGGCAGACGGAACTGGTGGGTGCCGCCTCGGCAGACCAGGAAGTGCTCGCCGTGGCTGGTCTTGGTGTCCAGCACCTCGATCACGTAGTAGCCGCAGAACGCACTGATGAAACGCCCCGGCTCGAAACGCACCACGGGCGGTTGTTCATGGGCGGCCAGGGATTGGCCCAGGTGCCGGCACAAACGCGGCCAGTCAAACCGTTGCCCGCTGAGGTAGTCGACGCCGATGCCACCGCCGACATTCAGGTGCGTCGGTTGCTCGGTTCCGGTTGCCAGCGCCTTCCATTCGCTCCAGCGTTGCAGGTAGAAATCCAGCAGTTGTTCGTGACGCTCCACCGAGTTCTGGTGGGACATCGCATGCACATGAAACCCCTTGAGGGTCAGGTGACTGAAGGCCTGCACCCGTCGAACCGCTTCGGGCAGTTCCGCTTCATCGATGCCGAATGGCGTCGCCGTGCCGGCCATCGCCAGCTTGCTGGACAGCGTGGAAGGCAGTTGCGGGTTGATGCGGATGAACACCGGTTGAACCCGCCCGGCCTGTTGCGCCAGGCGTTGCAAGCGGTCGATTTCATTGAGGCTTTCCAGATGAATCGCCTCCACCTGATTCGCCAGGGCAGCGCGCAGGTCAGAGTCGAGTTTGCCAGGGCCGGAGAACACGTAGGGTTTACGGGTAGGGCAAGCCACCACCCGGTCGATTTCCCCGCCGGAAGAAATCTCGAATCCACTGACCAGAGGCGCCAATGCCTTGAGCATCGGCGCTTCGCTGTTGGCCTTGATCGCGTAATACAACTCCACACCGGCGGGCAGCGCGGCCATGACCTCGCCGACGTGCTGGGTCAGCGCGTCCAAATCGTAGACGAACAACGCCAGTGGATCTTCGTGCTGACGGCGCGCGCCGTCGATGGCGGCCATGACGGTTTCTGGCAGGTCAGGCATAACGTGCCTCCTCGGCCCAAGGCGAGCGCAGGTTGACGTAGCCGGCCTGGCGATCGGCCTTGGCGGCCAGGCGCACCTTCAGGTTGGTCTTGCAGGCGATGGGTTCGCCAGCGATCAGCGCGTCCAGCTCCGGCGCAGGCCTCACCAGTTCTCCACGGATGCTGCGCAGTTGTTGCTCAACCCGTTGCCACATCAACGGCGCCAGGTGCGCACGTTCCCAACTCAGGGCCAGCACCGCCTCGGACAGGTTGTTGATCAGCAGGCAGTAACTGATGCGGCTCCAGCCTTGCTCGCGGGTATAGAGCAACGATTGGCGCACGCGCGGATGCAGGCCGATATCGATACCGGACATGCCCAGTTCATCGGTGAGCTTGACTCCTTCGAAATCCCGCAGCAGCAGTTGCTGTGGCTGGCCGTTGTCATGGATCAGCACGCTGTTTTGCAGGTGCGGCTCCATCACCACGCCATGATTGAAGAACAGCGCCAGCACCGGGCGCAGCAATAGCGCCTGATAGCGGTCGAACCAGTTCAGCAACTGTTCGTCTGCCAGAGGTTGGCCGTTGAAGCCTTGGAGGAATTCATGGACCAGCGGTTGGGAATGAATGTCCCGGGCGAAGAGCGTGCCGGCCATCACGCTGACATCGGCACCGGAACGACGGCAGAAGTTCTCCCGCAGGATGGCGCCGGTCTGTTCGCGAAACCAATGGCTGTCGGTTTCGCTGGCGTGTTTCGGCGCCCAGCTCAATGAACCCGGCTCGGCCACGGTGGACAAGCCTCCCAGGGTTTGCGGCTGGGTCTGCTGCAGACGCTGGAACAACTGGTCGATGATCAAGGTGCTTTCCAGCTCGTACCAGGCATTTTTGCGCACGCAATTGGTGATGCGTACGTTCAGCGAACCCTTGATGAAATAGTCATGGCCTTCGATGTACCAGGTGCGCATGGAGGCTGTCGGGCTGGCGAGCGCGCCCGTGGGCCCGAGGTCCCGTAGCTCGCCCAGCTCCAGCAGGTGTTGCACCCGACGGTCCTGCACGAATAACTGCGCCTGGACCGGGTGCAAACAGATGATCGCCCTGCCCGGTGCCGCACGGCTTTGATCGGCGAAACCGGCCAGTACTTGCTCCTCGCTCAGCCCGTTGGCGGAGATGCGTAGCCCTTCGCGCGGCACTTCAAACAGGTGCAGGGCTGTGCGCGCCTGGAATTCCGGCGCGTAGGTTTCCTGGGCCAGGTGGGCCGGCCAGAGTCGCGCCTTGGGAGCCGGATGGTTGGGGTGGCCGAACCACAGCCCTTGTTCGCTGGCCAGGTAGTTACTCAGCGGCGCAGGGCCCTCGCCATCCATATTGTGGGCGACAATGGCGGCGGTCAGAGACTGGCTTTGCAGCACCTGATCCAGCAGCTCGTCGTTGCTGGCACGGGTCATGTCTTCACAGGCGCTGAGCAATTGCGCAACGAATTCGGGGAACGCCAGGCTGGACCACGGCGCATCGCCCTGACGGGCATACACATCGGAAAGGTAGCGGTGGCTGCCGAGCCGGTCGCGGCGATCCACCATCACGAAGAACTGTTGGCCGTTGGGCAGGCCGATGGTCAGGGGAATACCCTTGCATTGCAGCCCTTCCAGATAACTTCCTGGCGCGATACCGCTCATTTCTTGCGGCCAGTTATAACGCAGGCAATTTTCCGGCAGCGCGAACTCTTTGATCAGGCAATTGAGCAAGGCGCGCGTGCTCGCCAGTTCGCTGACACGGTTGGATAGAACAGTACGATCGGGATATTGCATAGTTGCTCCTCGTAACCGCTGGGTTACGGATGACTTCATGTCTGGGCAAGTTCAAATAGCATTCAACGAAACAATAGGTGCCCGCCCTCCCATTATCGGGAAGTGTTTAACGTTGCTTATTAAGTGACTGATAAGGCTTACATCGTCACGCCCATATTCGGGCAGTGGTTTTAACCGCGTTCTTGCAAGAGCGCTGCCTTCACGGCCTTTTCAAATCGATCGATCGCGAGGGCGCATTGCTCGTCATCGATAATCAACGGCGGCAATAACCGAATTACGTTGCCCTGGCGTCCGCCGCGCTCAAGCAACAGCCCATGGTCGAAGCAGTGTTTCTGGATGGCGACTGCCAGGGTCGGATCGCCCGGGAAGCTGTTCAGGCGATCAGGCGCCTGGCGCTCGTCGACGATCTCGATACCCAGCATCAACCCGCGACCACGCACCTGGCCGAGGGCCGGGAAGCGTTGCTGCAGCTGGATCAATTGGCTCTTGAGCCACTGCCCACGGCGCTCGGCCTGGGCCGGAAGGTTTTGTTGCTGCAGGGCGTTAAGCGTCGCCAGGCCCGTGGCCATTGCCATCTGGTTGCCACGAAAGGTGCCGGTGTGGGCGCCTGGCTCCCAGGCGTCGAACTGACGCTTGATACCCAGCAATGCCAGCGGCAATCCACCGCCAACGGCTTTGGACATGACGATGATGTCCGGCTCGATCCCGGCATGCTCGAAGGCGAACATCTTGCCGGTGCGGCCGAAACCGGCCTGGACTTCGTCGACAATCAGCACGATGCCGTACTGTTGCGTGACCTCACGGATGCGGCGCAACCATTGGACTGGCGCGCAGTTGACACCGCCCTCGCCCTGCACCGCTTCCAGAATCACCGCGGCAGGCAGCGAGACACCGCTTTCCACGTCGGCGATGAACTGGGTGAAGTAGTGGCTCAGCGCTTCGACACCGGCTTCGCCGCCGATGCCCAGCGGGCAACGATATTCGTGGGGGTACGGCATGAATTGCACGCCCGGCATCAAGGACGCAACGGCGTTCTTGGGCCCGGTGTTACCGGTCACCGCCAGGGCGCCGTGGGTCATGCCATGGTAGCCGCCGCTGAAGCTGATGATGTTGCTGCGCCCCGTGACGGTCTTGGCCAGCTTGAGCGCTGCCTCCACCGCGTCCGCCCCCGACGGGCCACAGAACTGCAGGCAATAGTCACGCCCCTGCCCGGGCAGAAGGCTCAACAGCTTTTCGCTGAAGGCGTCCTTCTGTGGCGTGGTCAAGTCCAAGGTATGCATGGGCATGCCCGAGCTCATGAAATGATCGATGCTGGCAATGATGTCTGCATGGTTATGCCCCAACGCCAGGGTGCCAGCACCGGCCAGGCAATCGAGGTAGGTCTTGCCTTCCACATCCGTCACCCATACGCCATGGGCCTTGGCGATGGCCAAGGGCAACTTGCGCGGATAACTGCGAACATTGGATTCGAAGCGGCCCTGGCGGCTCAGATAATGAGCATTGTCTTTCTGCAAGGAATCGATGCGCAAAACGTTTTCATTCAGCATGAGGTAATCAACCCTGATAAGTCCCGACATGCAAATTATTATCATTCACGAATTACTGCAACAAGTAATCGCAAATAAAATCATGTCTGTGACGGAGTCGATATTAGTTAATTGACAGGCAGGAAAAATCCGCCGGATAAATAACGGATTAATAATAGTGACACATCGAAAGAGGCGCTTTGATATCAGCGCAGTGCGGGCTATAAGTTAAATTTTATATCGGTTTATTGACTCCGTTAATTGCAAAGTAATATCAGCCAATATCAAAACGACAGTGCTTATTAATAACAAACAGCTCCTTCCATGGAGCTGACGATCGGTTTAGAAGTCGACGGTGGCCGACAGCAGGTAGGTTCGCGGGGTTGCCAGCGTCAAGCCAGGCTCGCTGTCATCCGAGGCCCCGGCCGAACTCCAGTAGCGCTTGTCCGCTACGTTCTCGACATTGGCGCGTAGGGTGATGTGCTTTTCATCCACTTTAAATCCATAGCGCGCTCCTACGTCGAGCCGCACCCAGGAATCTATTTCCTTGACGTTGGACTGGTCCAGATACTGCGAGCTGGAGTAAATACCACGGCTCGTCAGGGTCAGCCCCTCGACAGTCGGAACATCCCATTCCGCGCCCAGGTTGACGTTGTACTTCGGCGTCGCGGGCGCGCGATTGCCGTCGAAAGTGCCATTGGTCGTGTTGGTCAGCTTGCTGTCGATGTACATCACACCGCCGAGCAAACGGGTACCCTTGATAGGTTCACCAAATGCGCTCAGTTCAACACCGGTGTTTTCGCGCTTGCCGTTCGGGCCAAAGACGCGTCTCGCGGGATCTGTCTCGTCGATCGCATAGGCTGGCTGCTTAATCCGGAACAGCGCGGCAGTCAATGCGACCGCACCCGCGTCATATTTGGCACCGACCTCGACTGAACGACTGATGAACGGTGGGAAAATTTCGTCCTCATTTCTCGTGTTCGTCGGCGCGATCTTGCCCTGGCTCAGGCCTTCCATGTAGTTGGCATACAGCGACAGCTTATCGGTGGCCTTGAACAGGATGCCGCCCGATGGCGAAACCTTTTCTTCGTCGTAGGCAGTGGGGCCCTTGACGCCATCCGACCAATCGTCAACCTCCACTCGCTGCCAGCGGGCGCCAAGGGTCAGCAGCAGCCGGTCATCAAAAAAGCCCAATGTGTCCGACAACGCTACGCCACTAAAGTGGTTCTCGGTATAGACCTTCGGATCTGACCGGGTGATAACGCTCGGAGTCGGTGTTTCCACCGGGTCATACAGGTTGCTGTTGGACTGCCCATAGCGAGCGCCGCCGTTGGTGAAGTCCATGTAGAAATAGCTGGCGGCCAGGTTGACCTCATGGCTTACCGGGCCGGTATGGAACCAGTTGCGCACCCCGGCGTTGGCCGTCCGGACATTCTCGTCACGGGTGAAATCACGGGGCTGAACGCGGAAGTCTCCTGCCTCATTGAGGACCGAAACGGCATGCCGGAGGAACTCATGATTACTTTTGCGCGCCCCCACGCCGCCGTACAGCATGACGGAATCGTTGACGTCGTATTCGGCATTCACCGTGCCGAAAGTATCCTTGGTGCGCGCCTTGCTCCAAGGCTGCGCATAGTTGCGATCGACATCGCTGGCATGCGGCACTGGCGCGGCGGCGGCAACCTGGACGCGCTCCTGCGGCGCGTCGGTATCCCGTTCGGTGCGCCCGATATCGGTCGAGATCCGCAAGCGTTCGCCGCGAAAGTCCAGGCCCAGCACGGCCATTTCGCGATCCACGCTCTGATGATCCCATTCGGTGTCGCCAGATTGTTTTACCCCATTGAAGCGAATACCGAACTTGTTGTCCTCACCAAAACGCCGGCCCACGTCCACGGCGCCACCCACTTGGCTATCGGATGCATAGCTACCGGTGAACGAGGTGATGGGCTTGTCGGTCGCTCGCTTGGGCACCACGTTGATCCCACCGCCCACGCTACCGCGCGGTGAGATGCCGTTGATGAGCTGGGTCGGCCCCTTGAGGATATCGACGCGGTCGGCCATCTCCATGTCGATCGTGTAGGTAGGCAGGACACCGTAGAGGCCGTTGTAGGCGACATCACTGTTGAACAGGCTCAACCCGCGAATGGTGAACTGCTCATAACGGCCGCCCGCCGGGTTGGTGGCGCGAACGGACGGGTCGCTGGCGATCAGGTCGCCCAGGGTGCGAGCCTGCTGGTTCTTGACCGTCTCGCTGGTGTAGGTGGTCATGCTGAACGGCGTTTCCATGAAGTCCCGCGAGCCCAGCAGGCCTTGAGAACCGCGGCGCGCGACCTGGCCGCCGGCATACGCCTCGCTGTCTGTCGAGGCCGTGGCGCCGAGAATCGACGTAGGGGCCAGTTGCAAGGAGCCGCCTTCTGGCGCGGGGGTCAAGATGTATGCCTGTTCGCCCACCGGTTGAAGCTGCAGGCCGGAGCCCTGCAACAGGCGGGAAAACCCCTCCTCCACCCCATATTCGCCCGACAACCCGGCGCTGTTACGCCCGCTTACCAGGGCCGGGTCGACCGACAGGTTGACACCCGCCAGCCCGGCGAACCGGGTCAGCGCGGCGCTGAGGCTGCCAGCCGGCACCTGATAGCTGCGTCGGGCAGCGTCTTCGGCCTGGCTGGATGAGATGAAGAATGGACTGGCGCTCAGGCTCAGCAAGAGACTCAGGTTCAACAGCGGACGCCAGCCGGCAAGGGCCGGGCGAAAACGCAAAGGTACTACTGCAGACATTAGAAGGCGCTCTCATTTTTGTTCAGTTGCCTTGAATGACAAGCGAGACAAAAAAAGGGGACAGGCTTCACGCAATATTTTTGCGAAGCCTTAACGTGACCCAGTAACGGGTGCGTGTCTGCACGTCCAGCGGCAGGCTGGCCGAGAGCAACGCGAGGATTCGATCGGTGTTTTCCAGCCGGAAGCTGCCAGTGACTCGAAGGGATTCCAGGGGGTCGTCCCAGCGCAATACACCCGGGCGATAACGGCTCAGTTCGCGGAGAAAATCCCCCAACGGCTGGTTCTGAGCCACCAGCACCCCGTCACGCCAACCCGGTTGCGCCACGTCGAAGGTGCTCACCGGCCCCGCCCCCGCCGCCTGTAGGCTGACTTGCTGGCCCGGGTCCAGCGACAGCAGCGGCCCACGCAACGGCTGCAACTGCGCTGAGCCGCTGACCACCGACACCCGGCAACTGCGTTCGCTCAGGCGTACACAGACTTCACCGCGACTGATCGTGATGAGCCCATAGGGCGCTTGAATCGCCAATGGCGTGGCCCCCGAGACCTTGAGGGCCATCTCACCTTGCACCAGCACCAGTCGCCGGGCCCTGAGGTCCAGGTCTACTGCGCTGTCGGTGTTCAACTGCAGGGTGCTGCCATCGACCAGCGACCAGCGTCGTTGTTCGCCAGTCGCGGTGCGCAGGTCGGCGCGCCAGGCCTCCAGCGGTAGCTCGCGCCCCAACAACCATGCGGCCGGCACCAGCGTGGCGACGCCCAATGCGCGCTTGAGCACGGCACGGCGAGCCATTGCCGGACGGTCCAGCGTCGCCATCCCAAGGGATGGCGGCACCCCGGCAAAGCGCTGACGCAGGCGCTGGGCTTTTTGCCAGGCGGCTTCGTGCTGAGCACTGCTTTCGCGCCACTGTTGCAAGCCGGCGGAGTCGAATTCGTCCCCGTTGAACTCCATCAAGGCCAACCAGCGCGCAGCCGCCCGTGCTACTTCGCGGGCTTCGGGTGAAGGAGCCGGGCGAATCAAAAGTCCACCAACAGGCAATGCTCATAGGCCTGGGCCATGTAGCGCTTGATGGTGCGCTCGGACACCTGCAGGCGCTCGGCGATTTCACGGTAGCCCAAGCCTTCGAGCTGGCTCCACAAAAAGGCCCGCCGAACCAGGGGCGGCAGGCCATCGAGCAACTCGTCCAGCGCTTGCAGGGTTTCGAGCAGCAGCCAGCGCTGCTCCGGAGACGGCACACTGTCTTCGGGCAGGCTCGCCAAAGCGTCGAGGTAGGCCTGCTCCAGGTTGCGCCGGGTGTAGAAGTTGCTCAGCAGGCGCTTGCCGACCGTCAACAGATAGGCACGAGGTTCCTGCAGGTCAGCCAACTGCTGAGAGCTGGACAGTACGCGCAGGAACGTATCCTGGCGCAGGTCCGCCGCATCCCAGGCATTGCCCATGCGCCGCCTCAACCAACCTTCCAGCCAGCCGCCGTGGTCACGGTACAACGCGTGTAGGGAGTGCTCCGTCGGCGTAGCTGCGTCAAACATGTCAAGAAGCCCTGCGCAAGGAATGTCTTAAATGAGACTGATTCTAATTAATGTTCGCAGGCTAATCCAAGCTCTTTATGCAGGGAATGTGTAAATACGCTGGTGGCCTATGGCTTTGGGAGCCGTTCGAGGGAGCTTGCGCAGCCAAGCTCCCTCCCCCACAAGGCGTGATCTCAATGACTGGCGTGCAGTGCTTTCGGCACTTCAGGCATCGCCGAAGAATGGTGGTTGATGATCTTCCACTGGCCGTCGAGGCGCTCATAGAGGAAGGTGTAGCGCGCCTGGACGTCCCGCTTGGAACCGTCGGCATTGGTGAGTGTGAAGGTGTAGACACCACTGTCCATCGCCGCGTCGGGCCCCAGGTGGCGGATCTCACGGTAGTTGATCTGCCCCACCGGCTTACCCGCCAGGAAGTGTTGGAAATAATCCTCGATCTGCGCGGGTGTGTTGCGCACCTTGTTGGAAACAGTCGGTTGCAAAATCGCGTCCGGGGCATAGAGGCTGGTCACCGCGCTGGCGCTGCCGGTTTGCAGCGCCGCGTTCCAACGGTCGAACAGCGCAGCGATCTCGCGGTCATTTACGTTCTTTGGCTGCTCGGCCACGGTGCGATACACGTAGGGCGTGGCCTCAATCCCATGGACGAATGGCGTGGTCAGCAGGAAAAAAGCAGCAATGGCGCAGGTTTTCATTTTCATCGAAGCGTTCCTTTGGGTTTCAATGAGGCCACTTTGCCGGCTCGCGCAGTCTTCGCCATCGGCCAACCGGTGCCGATCGCCTATGCCGTTTGGCAGATAGGCCCGCTGTCAACGGCACGCTCTAATGACGCCACCACAAACCCGGACCGGTCCCCTTCCATGCTGGAGCCCCCCCATGCAAAGCCCACCCCATGACCCCGGCAGCGCCCTGGCTATCCGCACCCAGTATCGCCAGTCGCAAAGCCGTGCCGCGCGCCTGCGCCTGCTGTTGGGCACCGGCCATGAACTGACGCAGTTGCCTTTGTCGGCGATGCGTCAGCGCGCGGTGCAACGGGCCTGCGCATTCATGGCCATGGACCATGGCCTGTTGCTGGAGTGGGCGGCAGACACGACTTTTCGCACCATCGCCAGCCATGGCAACCGCGAACGGCTCGATCTGCTTGCCAGCCTGGCTGAGCCACCGTCAGCCGAGCCGCAATGGCTGGAAGATCCCGGCAGCGCCCTGCCCCAGGTCTTGCGCGTGCCGTTGCGTGGTTCCGACGGCGCGGTGTTCGGGGCTTTGTTGCTGGGCAACAGCGTGGCCTTGGGCACGCCGGACAACGAAGACATTGAGTCACTGCAACTGCTGGCGACCCTGCTGGCGGCCCATCTGGAAAACAGTCGCCTGCTCGAAGCGCTGCAGGCCCGCGAACGTACCATGTCCGAGCTGGTCCACCGACTGTTCAGCGCTCAGGAAGATGAGCGCAAGCGAGTGGCCTACGACCTGCACGATGGCCTGGCACAGAATCTGGCCGGCCTGCATCAGCGCCTACAGGGCTTCGCCGGCCGCTGCCCGCCCCTGCCACCGGAACTGGCGAATGACTTGCAGGCCATTCTCGATCTCGCCCGGGGTTGTGTCGGTGAAGGCCGGCAGTTGATTGGCGGCCTGCGCCCCCACGCCCTGGATGATTTCGGCCTGTACAAAGCCGTCGACAAGGAAGCCGATCGCCTGCGCGACATGGGCCTGACGGTGGACTGGACCGAACACAGCGCCGCACGCCTGCCGGGGAACACGGAAATTGCCCTGTTCCGCATTGCCCAGGAAGGCATCAACAATATTCTCAAGCACGCCCGGGCCAGCCATGTGCGCCTGGGGCTGGCGGTGAGCGACGACCGGGCCTCGCTGCGAGTCGAAGACAATGGCCGTGGCTTTGCCCTGGAACAACCCATAGAGACCAACGGCACCTGTCACCTGGGCCTGGCGGCCATGCAGGAACGTGCCAGCCTGCTGGGCGGCCACCTGAGCTGTTTCAGTCAACCCGATGGCGGCACTCGCCTGCTGGCCAGCGTGCCCCTACCTACCCATGGAACACACCCATGACGCCGCCTTTACGCCTGCTGTTGGCCGATGATCACGAAGTCACGCGCACCGGATTCATCAGCATGCTGGCCGGCAACCCAGGGTTCGAAGTCGTCGGCCAGGCCAGTGACGGCCAGGAAGCCCTCGACTTGTGTGAACGATTGCAACCGGACATCGCCATTCTCGACATCCGTATGCCAGTGCTCAACGGCCTGGGGGCGGCGCGTATCCTCCAGCAGCGCCAGCCTGCGATAAAAGTGGTGATCTTCACCATGGACGACAGCCCTGACCATCTGGAAGCCGCCATCGCTGCGGGGGCGGTCGGTTATCTGCTCAAGGATGCCAGCCGCGATGAAGTGCTGGACGCACTCAAACGGGTCGCCCAGGGTGAAGAGGCCCTGAACAGTTCGGTCAGCGCGCGCCTGCTGCGACGCATGGCCGAGCGCAGTACCAGCGGCGCCACCCAGGTCCAGGCCCTGACAGCACGCGAACGCCAGGTGCTGGGGCTGGTGGCCGGAGGCTTCAGCAACCGTGAGATCGGCGAAAAACTCGGCATTGCCCCCGGCACCGCCAAGGCCCACGTGGAGCGAGTCATCGGCAAGCTGGGGGCCGCCGACCGGACCCAGGCCGCCGTGCGCGGTGTCGCCCTGGGACTGGTGGCCCAACCCAGCGGGCAATGGCCATGAGATTCCTCGCCGCCCGCCGCTGGGCCGACCTGCCATTGCGAGGCAAGGCACTGGTGGTGATTTCCCTGCCACTGGTGGTCCTGTTGCTGTCGCTGGTGCTGATCTACATCACCGAACGCCAGACCGCCCGGGCCGAAGAAGACGTGCGCCGGGTTCTACTGGTCCAGGGCGATATCCAGACCGTGCATACCCTGCTGGCCGAGGCCGCAGCGAGCGTGCGCGGCTATCTGCTGACCCGGCGCGAGGACTTCCTGCCCAGCTACGAACAGGCCACGCCGCTGATCAAGGCAGCGTTGCAACGGTTGGACCACAACATTCGCGACGCCAGGATGCGCGAGCACCTCAAGACCATCACCCCGTTGATCGCCGACAAACTCGACGGATTGCTCGCATTGCGCAACGGCAAGGCCGGGGACACCGAGGCCGTCACCGCGATCCTGATCGAAAACAAACAAGTGCTGGATGTGTTGCGCGAGCAGATCAGCGCCATGCGAGTCCGCGAGGACGCCCTGCTTGCCGACCGCAGTGCCGCCGCCTCGTCCACACGCATGCGGTTGTTGTTCGCCACTCTGCTGGCCGCAGTGTGCGGGCTGTTCGGGGCGATTGTGGCGGTGCTGTTCCTCTCCAAGGGCATTGTCGCCCGGGTCCAACAGGTGCAAGGCAATGCCCAGCGCCTGGCCTTGGGCCAACCCTTGTTGCCACAACCGCCGGAGCAAGACGAAATCGGCCAACTCGGCACTCGCCTGGTGGAGGCTGGGCAACTGCTTGCCGAGCGCGAGCGAGCCCTGCGCGATAACGAAGAACGCTTGCGGCTGATCATCGATGGCGTCAAGGACTACGGGATTTTCGCGCTGGATGCCCGGGGCTACGTGACCACCTGGAACGCCGGTGCCGAACGGATCAAGGGCTACACCGAGCAGGAAATCCTTGGCCGGCATTTTTCCCTGTTCTACCTGGCGGAGGAATGCCCCGCGCACCCGGACATGGCCTTGCGTGAGGCGACCCGCGATGGCCATTACATGGAGGAAGGCTGGCGTTGTCGCAAGGACGGCAGCCGCTTTTGGGCCAGCGTGGTCATCACCGCTCAATACGACAGTACCGGGGCCCTGCGCGGTTTTTCCAAGATCACCCGCGACATCACCGACCGGCGCGCCGCCGAGATCGCCCTGCGCACCGCACGGGAAGAGGCGGAAAGCGCCAGCCGGGCCAAGAGTGAGTTTCTCTCGCGTATGAGTCACGAACTGCGCACGCCGTTGAATGCCATCCTCGGGTTCGCGCAACTGCTGGACATGGACTCCACCGCAGGCCAACGGCCCCAGGTCAGTCACATCCTGCGCGCCGGCCAGCACCTGCTGGCGTTGATCAACGAGGTGTTGGACATCGCCAGGATCGAGGCCGGGCGCCTGCCGCTGAACATCGAGCCGATCGCCCTGTCGACGGTGTTGCACGAAGCCCTGACGCTGGTATCGCCCATGGCCACCGATGCCGGGATTCACCTGGCCGACCTGCCGCCGCTGCCTGAGGGCAGCGGCGTACTTGCCGATCGCCAGCGTCTGGTGCAGGTCTTGCTCAACCTGTTGTCCAACGCCATCAAGTACAACCGGCCCGGCGGTGAAGTACGCATTGAAGTCAGCGTCCAGGCCCGGCACGTGAGCATCGCCGTCAGTGATACCGGGCATGGCATCGCCCTCGAACAGCTGGATCAACTGTTCAAACCCTTCGAACGCCTGGGCGCCGATCCCCAGGTCGAAGGCACTGGCCTTGGGTTGTCCCTGAGCAAGAGCCTGCTGGAGATGATGCAGGGCAGCCTTCAGGTCCACAGTGAACCCGGGCAAGGTTGCCGCTTCACCTTGCAGTTACCCGGCACCCAGGTAGCCGGCAGCCATTTGCCGCCCGCAGCGCCCCTCATGGTGACGCGCGCGCCTGTCGAATATCACGGCAAAGTGCTGTGTATCGAAGACAACCTGTCGAGCCTGGCACTGATCGAAACCCTGATGCAGCGGCGCCCGGGCATCCAACTGTTGTCGAGCATGCAGGGCCAGATGGGCCTGGACCTGGCTCGCCAGCACGCGCCGCAACTGATCCTGCTGGACGTGACCCTGCCGGACCTGGACGGCCTGGAAGTATTGCAGCGCCTGCGCCACTCCCCGGCCACCGCCGCGACGCCGGTGCTGATGATCACCGCCGACGCCAGCGACCTGACTCACCGTACCCTGCACGACGCCGGTGCCACGGCGATCCTGACCAAACCCATTCATATCCAGGCCTTTTTGCGCCACCTCGAGCACTATCTACCGGAGCCCGCATGAATCGCGATTTGCGCATCCTGATCGTCGACGATCAGCGCCCCAACCTGGACCTGATGGAACAACTGCTGGCCCGCGAAGGACTGCACAATGTGCTGAGCAGCACCGAGCCCTTGCGTACCCTCGACCTGTTCAACAGCTTCGAACCGGACCTGGTCATCCTCGACCTGCACATGCCGGCGTTCGACGGCTTCGCCGTGCTGGAACAACTCAATCGACGCATTCCCGCCAACGATTACCTGCCGATCCTGGTACTGACCGCCGACGCCACCCGCGACACCCGCCTGCGTGCCTTGGCCCTAGGTGCCCGGGACTTCATCAGCAAACCCCTGGATGCACTGGAAACGATGCTGCGCGTCTGGAACCTGCTGGAAACCCGAGCGCTCTATAAGGCGTTGCGCGAGTTGATTCCTTCCCAGCAGATCGAACTGTTGCGTCAGCATCGGCCAGCCGCCGATCCGGTCTAGCCTGGCGGCAGTCATTGAGAGAGTCGAGTATGGACGTCATCCAGCGAACATCGGCAACCGGCTTGCAAGCGTACATTCGCGGCGAGCGCCTGGCGACGTCCGACGGGGTGTCAGCGAAGGATGTCCTGGTTGAGATTTTTGTCCGCGAGCGCACGGAAGAACGCGTGATCGTGCCTGCGGTGGCCGAACCGTTGCTCGTCTGGGTCTTGTCCGGCGAAGCCGTTGTCCAGGAGCGCAGCGAAAATGAGGCCTGGGCAGCGAGCTCGGTACGGCGTGGCGATTTTTTCCTGACCGCGTCCCCTGCGCCCTATGAAATGCGCTGGCAAGCCAGCGGTACCGAGCCATTCGTGGTCATGCACGTTTACCTGGGGTTATCGCTGCTGGAGCGCGCCGTGGCCGAAACCGGCGGCAGTGGTGCGATCCGTCTGCGGGAAGTCTCGGGTGGCCGGGATGACGTGCTTTCGGCCTTGCTGGAGCAGATTCACGTGGAGCTGGCCCGACGCGACGAAACCAGCGCGTTACTGATCCAGGGCGTGGCGCAATGTCTGGCGGTGCACCTGGCACGTCATTACCTGGATGCCGAAGCCGAGGACGTGTCCGGGCGCAATGCCCTGCCCGCCTTCAAGCTCAAGCGGGTCATCCAGCTAATGGAACGACGGCTGGCCGAAAGCTTCAGTCTTGGCGACCTGGCGCAAGCCGCCGGCATGAGCGAATACCACTTCAGCCGCCTGTTCAAACGCGCCACGGGGCGTTCGCCTTCACAGTACTTCATCCAGCTGAGAATGGCCCGGGCCCGACAACTGCTGATCGAAACCGAGCGCAGCATCATCGATATCGGCCTGGAAGTCGGGTATGGCAGTGCCAGTCATTTTTCCCAGATATTTCGTCGTGAGGTCGGAGTTGCGCCGAGTCATTACCGCAGGTGAAGCGAACACCAAAATTGTGGCGAGGGAGCTTGCTCCCTCGCCACAAAAGCCCGCGCAGCAGCCACAACGGATCAACCACCTACCGCAACACTCATCCCACCATCGGCCATGACCACCGAGCCGACCATGAAACTGGCTCGCTCCGAAGCCAGGAACGCGACGATCTCGGCAATCTCCGAAGGTGACGCCGCCCGGCCAATGGGCGCGGACTTGCCGTGCTCGGCCAGGAAACCCTGGCCATCCTCCATGAAGTGATCGAGCAGATGAGTGACCACATCACCAACGCCGATCGCATTGACCCTGATCCCGTGCTCAATGGCTTCCAAGGCCTGGGTACGGGTCAACTGGGCCAGGGCGCCCTTTGAAGCGGTGTATGCCGCGATGCCTGGAAAGGCAAAGTAGGACGCGTAGGATGCGATGTTCACGATGGCGCCGGACTGCTGTTTCATCATCGCCTTCATGGCTTCACGTGAATGCAGGAAAGCGCCGGTCACGTTGGTCTCCATCTGCCAGTTCCAATCTTCACGGGTCATTTCCACGAAGGGTTTGTAGAGGATTCGCCCGGCATTGTTCACCAGCACATCGAGCCGACCAAAGCGCTTCACCGCCAGCGCGACGGCGGCCTCGGCGCTGCCGTCCGCAGTGATGTCGGCCACGAACGGCACCAGGCCCGGCTGCTCCAACGCATTGACTTGAGGATTGATGTCCTCGGCAATGACCCTGGCACCGCGGGCATGGAACAACTCGGCGATCGCCCGACCGATGCCGCTGGCCGCACCGGTAACCAATACCACTTTGTCGGCGATTTCGTTGGGGGTCGGTTTGAAGTCAGTCATCTCAGTTCTCCAAAAGCAGGTTTGTTTTCGACGACTCCACTGTCGTCGATCGCGAACCTGCACTCTTTGGGAGCCTTGCTTGAGCTGTCGGGCTTTTGCGTTTTATTTGATCCGGTAGTGGAAGGTGTTGCGCACCGCCGGCACTGTCACGGCCTTGCCTTCGACGATTCGCGGTTGGTAGCGGAAGGTCTGTGCGGCCGCCAGGGACGGGCGGATGAACAGCGGGTGGCAACCGTCGAGCACCCTGGGACTGTCAATCCGACCATCTGGCGTCACGCTGTATTCCACGGTGCAGTCGCCTTCCAGTCCCTTGTCCAGGGCCCGTTGCGGATAGTCCGGGGCTTGTTTGCTCAGGGGCTGATAGCTGCGACTGTCGGCTGCAGCCAAGCGCGCCTGTTCGGCACGGTGTTGTTGAGCGAGCACTTGCGCCTGCTGGGTCTGGCGCTGTTGTTCAGCGGCCTGTTGCTCGGCCTCGTGCTGCCGCCGTTCACTCTCCTGGTGTTCACGTTGCTGTTGGGCCTGTTGCTCGCGCTTTTGATCCTCGACCCGTTTGCGGGCCAGGGTCGCCTGTTCCAGTTTCTGCGCCTGGACACGCGGGTCCACGACCGGCTTGGCCGGAGTGGGACGCGACGTTTGCAACGGCACCGCTTCGGACGGTTGCGCAATAACAGCGGCCACGGGGGCTGGTGCCGGTGCTTCCGGCACTGGCGCCGGGGGCAACATCACCAGTTGCGTATGCAGCACCCGAGGCGCCTGGGCAACGGGTTTCTCTGCGGTCCAGCCCAGGATCAGCAACACAGCCACCAGCGCGTGCAGTGCCACCGCGAGCCCTGCCGCGAGGCTGTTTCGCCAAACGCCATGGCGCGTCAACGCGCGAAGGTGCAGGGAAGGAGTGTGCATGATCATCGCCGTCATCGGGGCGCCTCGGTCACCAGCCCCAGGTTGCTCACCCCGCCCTGCTGCAAGGCCGCCATGGCCGCGACGACCCGGCCGTAATCGGCATGCTCGTCGGCACGGATATACACCTGGGTGTCGCTGCGCTCAGCGACGACCTGCGCCACTTTGGCGCGCATCTGGTCCAGGTCCACAGCGCTGTCGGTCTGGTGATGGGTGTCCAGTTCTCCACCAAGGTTCCAGTAATAGCCTCCTTCGGCCTTCACCGATAGGGTCAGGATCTGCTGGCGGCTGTCATTGGCCAGGGCCTCGCTGGCGACCTTGGGCAGTTCGATCTTCACCCCCTGGGTCAGCATCGGTGCGGTGACCATGAAGATCACCAGCAGCACCAACATCACATCGATGTAGGGCACCACGTTCATTTCGGCCTTGGGCCCGTGCTTGCGTTGCGGCTTGACTAACATCTGCCCTCTCCTTTCAAGCAGCCGTGGCCAGGTTGACCGCAGCACCGTGCAGCTTGCGGTGCAAGCGTGCCTGCAACTCGTTGCCGAAGGCGTAGTAGCGGGTCAGCAAGGTCTGGCCGCGAGCGGCAAAACGGTTATAGGCAATCACTGCGGGGATCGCCGCGAACAAACCGATGGCCGTGGCGATCAGCGCTTCAGCAATGCCCGGCGCCACGGTGGAAAGGCTGGCCTGTTGCACTTGGGAGAGACCGATAAAGGCATTCATGATCCCCCAGACCGTGCCGAACAAACCGATGTACGGGCTGACCGAGCCGACGGTGGCGAGAAACTGCAGGCCTTTTTCCAGCTGCACCTCCTGTTCGCTGATCGCCACCTGCAGCGAACGCTCGACACCTTCGAGCACCACTTCCGGTGTACTTGAGGGTTGGTTGAGCTGAGTGAAGGCCAGCACGCCGGCCTGGAAAATCGGAGTTATGCCACCCTCCTCTTCGCGAGCCTGCGCAGTTTCCCGGTACAGCGCCAGCACATCCTGAGTGCTACGAAAGCGCTGCATGAACCCCTTGAACTGTCGCTCGGTACGTTGCAGCACGGCACTTCGCTGGATGATCAGGTACCAGCTCAGCAATGAGGCCAACAACAACGTGAGCATGACCGCCTTGACCAGCAGACTCGCGTCGCTGATCAGGCCCCAGATCGTCATGTGTTCCAAAGTGGCTTGCATGGGTAGAACTCCTGTCTGACGGCTATTCGATGAAATGTTCGTGACCGGTTGATGACAACGTCGCTCAAGGCAGGCGTAGCGCTTTGGCCACCTCGGCCCAGGGCACGAACTTGAAATTCTGGGTCTGCTCGGGCATGCGCTTGCGACCGTCCTGGACGACCAGCATCCCCTGGTTCCAAGGCCCGCCAAGGTTTACCGAGGTGACTTCCAGACCATCGGTTTCCGAGGCCCCGTCAATGCCCGCCGCAGCGTTCAGACCGACCCGAAAAGCACCACGCACGGCATAAGGCGGCTCGGCATCGAGCACCAGGTAGCTGTCATTGCCCTGGCTGGACACCACCAGATAGTCATGGCCTGCGCTTCGGTACAGGGCGATGCCCTCGACGTCGGCATGTAACGGTGGCCCCACCTTGATCACGCTGTTCAAGGTCGCCGGCTGGTCGGCCCGGGCATCCACCGTCCAGACGCCGACGTCTTCTTCACCGAGAAACAGGCGCTGACGCGGGTCATCGGCCACACAACCTTCGGGTTGGCTATCGACGCTGAACTGGCGCACCAACTCACCTTTCACCACGCCGTCCGGCGCGCTGAGGCGGTACTGCAGATAGCGACCGTCCTTGCCGTTGGCGAAGGCATACAGTTCGCCTTCGGCTGGCTGGAACAAACAAATGCCGTAGATTTCCTTGAGCGACGTGGGGATCTCGCCAGCCTCGTGCAACTCGCCACTGGTGCGATCAATACTGAACAGACTGAGGCTGTTGCGATCGCGATTGCTGGCTACCGCAAGATCGACGGTTTGCTCACCCAGCTTGAAGTTGGCGCGCACATCGACATTATTCAGGCGCCCTACCGGCAACGCCTGCAGCAGCTTGCCTTGCAGGTCATAAGCCAGCAGGCCTTGCTTCTTGTTGGTGCCCAGCACTCGACTCAGGGCGGGCGTCGTTGGATGAATCCAGATCGCCGGGTCATCGGCTGCGTCGCCCTGGCGGGCCACCGGCTCGCTCTGGACGATGGCCGCAACACTGGGCAGGATCGGCGCCAGCGGTACAGGCTTGGGTTGCCAATTGATTTCACCCTGATACAGGCGTCCGTTGGCATCGTCGCGCAGCAGCATTTCGATGCCGGATTTGCTCGGGCGTATCGCGAGGCTTTCCGGTTCCTTCAGGCCCGGCAAGGGCAAACGGGCCTTGGCGATCCAACCTTCGTCCTTTTGCTGATACAGATGCAGTTGCGCCGCCGCCGGATCCAGGCCCAGCATGCCACCCGGCAATACGGCCATGGCCCCGGCGGCTTGCTGGATGTCACCGAACGGTGTGCGCATCGCCACGGGAACACGAACGGTATCGGCTTCGGAAGATGCCGGATAGGCCCACCACCCCACCCGCTCCTCGTTGACGAACAATTGATTGGTGCCGTCCTGCACCTGGCAGGTCTTGGCGTCCGGTGGTAACGGCAGGCCGCGCACCCGTTGCGCGGTGTCGCTCAGGTGCTCGCCATTGCCGACCAGCCATTGCTCGCCTTTACCCTGTTCCCCCATCAGGAACACGAACAGGTTGCTCGCGTCATCGCGGTACAGGCATAGGCCGTTTACCGCAAAATCCCGCGTCGGCAGATACACAGGTGTTCCCCACTGGCGCTTCTGCGGGTCGAGGCTGACCAGCAACGCCTGCTGACGCGTGCCGTCGAGGCTGGCAACCAGTACATTCGCTCCCAGGGAACGACTGTCGAGGCCTTCAAAGCTGCCCTCCAGGCGCGCCAACTCAAGGCCTTGGGCGTCGAGCAACAACAAACCCTCGCGGGCGCTGGCCAGCCGCTCGGTCGTTGACGGGCCAGGCAGGAATGCCAGGGCGTTGAGCGAAAGGTCCCGGGATTGAGACCAGGGTTTCAGTATCAGCTTGGGAGCCGCGGGAGCCGCCAGGGTGGGGACCGCTGCCAGGCTGACCAGCATCGCCAACAGGTAGCGCTTGGGTAATAGCAACATCGTGTTCAACGCAAAAGTCCTTGTCATTAGGCCAAACTCAAAAGTGGCATGCTCGCAGTTCAAAAATGGGTAAAGGTCAGGCCCAGCTTGTAGGTCGGGCCGTACTCTTCGTACTGGCCGTTGTAGGAGCGGTGGCCGGTGTAGACGAAATACGGCTCGTCGGTGAGGTTCTGCGCCTCCAGGCTGACTTGCAGGTTTTTGGTCAGTGAATAGCGGGCACTGAAGTCGACGAAGGTCTGGGCATCGACGTGCAGGTCATGGTCACGGTCGCTGATGGACGCCAGCTCATAGAGGTATGCCGACTTGTAGTTGGCCGACAGGCGCAGGCTCAGCTTGTCGTTTTCCCAGCCCAGCATCAGGTTGCCGACGGTGTCCGATTGGTTCGGCAGGTCGATGCTGCGTTTACGCTGGGTGCCACTGGCCTGGTCGAAGCCTTCGATCTCGGCATCCGAACGGCTGAAGGTGGTGTTGGCCCCCAACAGCAAGCCGTTCCAAGGCGCCGGCAACCAGTCGAATTTTTGCGAGTAGGCCAGTTCCAGGCCATAGAGCTTGGCGCTGTCGCCGTTGGCGTAGCTGTGGGCTTCGGCGAAATCGGTCCAGGCGCCCGTGCCCGCCAGGTCGGTGTTGTAGACGAAGTTCTTGATGTCCTTGTAGAACACGAAGGCCGAAACGGTGCCGGCGTGGCCCATGAAATGCTCGATGCCCAGGTCCAGGTTGCTCGATTCCAGGGGCTTGAGCTCAGGGTTGCCGAAGGTGGCCTCGTCATCGTCGATGACAAAACCCGGTGCCAGTTGGCCAAAGGTCGGGCGCACCACGGATTTGGTCCAGGCCGCACGGACCTGGGTGTTTTTGTCCAGTTGGTAACGTGCGTGCAAGCCCGGCAGCCAGTGGTGATACTTGCGACGGGTCTCGGTGTCGGTGAACACGCCGTCGGTGGCGCCGGTGCCCTTGGCGTCAAACTCAGTACCTTCGTAGCGCATGCCGGCGATGAAGCGCCAATCGTCGATGTCGACGGTGTTCATCAGGTACGCAGCGTTGATGTCCTCGCTCATCTTGAAGTCGTTGACCCGCGACTCCTGCTCGTCAAAAAAGTCGTCGCGATTGAGGCCGCCGATCAACTGCTTGATGGCATCGGCGCTGATGCCCGGGCCGAAGCGGCCGAGGCGATAATCAACGTTACCTTTCTGGAATTGCCCGAGGTTGAGCTGGTCATCGGTGAACCCCAGGGCATCAAAATCCTCGTAGACCCAGGCATTGAGGTCGTTATCCTTATTGCGTCGGCTGACTTTGCCGCCGAATTTGACTTGGGACGCATAGCCGCGCAAGTCGTAGTCCCGGGCCAGGTCCAGGCGCAGGTTTTTCTCGGTGTCGGTGGTCTTCTGCTCTTCCCAGTCCACCTTGTCGAGGCTGAAGTTGGCGGGGTCATAGAAGCCCGAGCCGATGATCGGCCGCGGCTTGTCGTTGTCGTAGAAACCGCCGGTGAAACCGTCGATGCCTTCGAACGTGGCGCCGGCGATGTGCCCGGGGGTGTCTTCGCTGGATTGGCTGTAGCCGCCCTGGCCACTCAGAGTCCAGAGCCCGAACATGCGTTCGCCACCGAGCACGTAGGATTGGATTTCCTGGGTTTCTTCACGTTGCTTGAGTTTGCGCTTGCCCTCGGCGTCACCCAGTTCACCGGCGGCCTGCGGGTCTTCGAAGGCGATGCTGGTGGAGTTGCGGGTTTCGCTGTCCTTGTAGCGGCTGTACAGCGTGCGCAGGTAATAGCTGCTGAAGTCATCGGGCTTGTAGTCGAAGTTCAACCCGCCACCGGCACGCTCGCGACGGATGTCGTAATCGCGCTGTTCGAACTCTTCGAGGCGTGAGCCTTGCTCGAAATCCCAGGCACCACCGGTTTCGACGTTGTCCGAGCCGAAATCGCGCTTCTGCCAGCTCAACGCCGCGGCCACCCCGAAGTTGTCGATACCGTCGCCTAGGCTGAAACGATCGCTGATGGCGCCGGAGAATTTCGGGCTGGTCTGGCCGGTGTTCTTGTCATAGCTGGCTTCGCTGCTGCCGGTGTAGAACAGGCCTTTATGGTCGAAGGCCGAGAGGCTTTTGACGTCCACCGTGCCGCCCAGGGAGTTGGCGTCCATGTCCGGTGTCAGGGTCTTGATCACCGACAGCGACTGCACCAGTTCCGAGGGCAGCACGTCGAGGGCAACGGCTCGACGTTCACTCTCCGGGGCCGGCACCAGGGTGCCGTTGATGGTCACGCTGTTGAGGTCCGGCCCCAGGCCGCGCACGCTGACAAAACGGCCTTCACCCTGATCGCGCTCGACGCTGACACCCGGCAAACGCTGCACCGCCTCGGCGACGTTTTCATCCGGCAATTGCGCCACGCCGTCGGCATGCACCACGCTCTTGATCGTGTCGGCGCTGCGCTGTTCCTTGAGGGCCTGGTCGATGCTGGCGGCCTGGCCAACCACTTCGACGTGTTCCGTGGCCGCCTGCTCGGCGGCGCTCAGACGCTCACTGGCAATGGCCATCGCCAATGCGGTGAACGTGAAACCGACGAACCCGGCAGTGCTGGTGCGGTGGTGCATGGTGGTCCTCCCCCAGGAATCCGAATATCCGCCAGGCAATGGCCCGGCAACTGGGAGGGCAAGCTAGGGGTGGGGAATGACGGTTCTGTGACAGGGTTTGGCCGTGGAGGCTGTAATAGGCTGATTTAGGGCGCTGGCGAGCCGGAATGAGCTGAAATGACCTGTTTCGAACCGCGCAGACAACCAGCAACCGATCTTATTGTGGCAACAGATAAAATCCCCCCGCCTCAATGAGATCGATCGTCCCCTCGCTCCAGCGTGGGAATGTCGCCAGGGACGCTGCGCGTTCCGCTTCTGGGATGTGACGCAGAGCGTCACGGGATGCATGCCCACGCAGAGCGTGGCAACGATCAGAAAAAATGAAAAGTTCTGACAATGGATGAGCTGATTCGACCTCCCCCAGCCATTCGGCCGTCGTCACGGCACTGTCACATTCATCTGCTGTGCTGGGCCGCATTCCGCTTCTGGCAAAGGATTCCGGCCATGTTCTCCGTGCTGCGCCCGCACCGCCTCAAACTCGCCCTGCTCCTGCTGGCGGCCAACCTCGGGTTGATGCTGTACCTGGCCAGCGGTGAACTCAAACCCATTGCGCAGTGGGTCTGGCTGGATATTCTCGGCGAAGGCGGATCGGCGCTGCTGGCGCTGGTCTGGCTTGGCCTGGTACTCAAAAGCCGCCCCGCCGGGCGGGTCACCAATTACCTGATCCTGGGCCTGGGTTGCATCTTCTTTTCCTGGTGGATCGACAGCCTCGACGAATTCATCCGCCTGCCCGAGAGCATCACCTGGGACCACTGGCTCGAATCCGGGCCAATGCCGGTGGGCATGATCCTGCTGACCCTGGGCATCTATCACTGGCACCGGGAACAGCTGGCAATCAACGGGCAGATGGAGAAGCGCGAACGATTGTTCCGCGAGCACCGTTTGTTCGACAAGCTCACGCCGTTGGGTGGCGCCGACTTTCTCAAGCATGAACTGTCCGCCAGCCTGCAGGACAGTCGCCGCCGTCAGCAACCGCTGTCGCTGCTGGCCCTGGACCTGGATAACTTCACCGCCATCAACCAGCGTTTCGGCCATGGTGAAGGCGATGCCGTGCTGCAGGCGGTCAGCCAATTGCTGGTGCTGAACCTGCGTCGCCAGGATTTGCTTTGCCGCCTGGCCGGTGATCGCTTTGTGGTGCTACTGCCCGACACCGGCGAAAGTCAGGCCCAGCGCCTGGCGTTGGAGCTGGAGGTGGCGATTCGCAGCCTGGCCCACAAGACCCGGCAACACGGCGAGCGGTTGCGACTGGCCGCCAGCACCGCAGTGGTGATGGCGTTCGACGAATCCCCCGAAGCCTTGCTCAAACGCCTCAACCTGGCCCTGGCCCAGTCCCGGTCCACGCTGGCGAAGAGCGCCTGAGGCCGGTCCATGACACTCAAGACGTGCTGGTACGAAGCCGACAGTCGCTTCATCCCCGGGCATTATCAGCCTGCCGCGCTGATCGACCTGGCGCTGTCGCGGGACATCGACAGCCATCGCCTGCTGCGCGGCACCGGGTTGTTCCACGACGACATCCTGGCCGGGCAGAGCCGCATCAGCCCGCAGCAGTTTCTTGGCCTGATCGACAACAGCCAGCGTCTGCTGGACGCCGACGACAGCAGCTTCCTGTTCGGCCAACGGCTGTTGCCGGGGCACTACGGACCCGCCAGCCACGCCTTGCGCCACGCGCAGAATCTGCATCAGGCGTTGGACACGCTGATCGACCAACAGGCCTTGCTCAGCCCGTTGGCCGCACCACGGCTGTTGCTGGACGAGCAGTATGCCTACGTTCATTGGCTGGACAGCTGCGGGGCCGATGAGCAATGGCGCTTCGTGCTGGAGGCCAGCGTGACCTCACTGGTGGCGATGAGCACCTGGCTGAGCGGCGAACGCTTGCCTTGGCAATGCAGCTTTCGCCATGCCGAGCCGCGCTATGTCGAGCAGTATTGGGTGCACCTGGGTGAGCAGACTCAGTTCAACCGACCGCTGGACCTGATGCGCCTACCCCGCCACTGCCTCGCCCGGCCTTGGCCCAACGTGTCGGCCACCGCTGGCCAGGTGGCGCGAATCGAAGCCCGGGAACAGCTCGATCTACTGGGTTTTGCTTCAAGTTTTCTGGATTGCATCTACGACCACTTGCACGCCCATGTGCAGCAGACGCCAAGCCTGGAACAGACCGCCCAGGCCTTCGCCATGAGCCCGGCGACCCTCAAGCGCAAGCTGCACAAGCACCACACCGGGTTCCAGCAACAGGTGGACCGGGTGCATACCCACGTTGCGTTGCACCTGTATCAGGTCAAGGGGTTCAGTAACGAGGAAGTGGCGCAGTATTTGAATTTCAACGATACGGCGAACTTCCGTCGCGCGTTCAAGCGCTGGACCGGCAGTACGCCGAATCTGATCCGGCAGTTGTTGGCGTTGGGCTAAGCACTGACGTCGTGCGCGATCTTGTGGCGAGCTTGCGGTGTCAGTGCCCGCGAATGTAGTGCTCCAGTTGTCGAATCAAATCCGCCTGCTCGACAATCGCCTCTTTCACCAGGTCACCAATGGACAGCAAGCCGATCAACTGCCCGTTATCCAGCACCGGCAGGTGCCGCAGGTGGCTGTCGGTCATGACCTCCATGCAGCGCTCGATGCTCTGCTGGCTGTCGGCGGTGACCACCGGCGCGCTCATGATCGTGCGTACCGCAGTGCCTACCGAGGAGCGCCCTTGCAGCACCATCTTGCGCGCGTAATCCCGCTCACTGAACACGCCCACTACCTGGCCGTCTTCGATCACCGGCAGCGCGCCAACGTTTTTCTCGGCCATGATTTGCAGCGCTTCGAGCACCGTCTGTTCCGGCGCGATGCTGTGGACCTGCTGGTTCTGCACGCTTTTGAGTTTCACCAGTTGAGCGGCGGTTTTCATTGTTAATCCCCACATTCAGCTAAAGGCATGTGTGAACATCATGCCTGTCAGTTAAAACGTCCCCTGGGGGAGCGGGCTTGCTCGCGATAGCGTTGGATCAGCAGCATTGTTGTTGACTGATACACCGCCATCGCGAGCAAGCCCGCTACCACAGGTTTTCATGCAGTTTTCAATTTGCTCGCAGGTGCGGATCAGTCTTGGCCAATCTCAACCACATCACCATTCAAGCGCACCGGCCACACCCGCAGACGCTGTTCCGGATACTCCAGGCAATGGCCGTCCTCCAGGCGGAAGTGCTGTTTGTACATCGGTGAAGCAATCACCAGGTCACCCTTGATGCTGCCCAACAAGCCCCGGCCAATGACATTCGCGCCCGACTTGGGATCGCGGTTGTCGATGGCGTACAGCGGCTTTTCCTGATGTTCGGGCAGGTACAGCAGCGCCACCTGGCTGCCGTCGTGCCAGGCGACCACGCCGGAATTGGGCACCAGGTCCTCGCGGCGGCACAGGGCAAGCCATTGCAGCGGTTCCTGGTCCGCAGAACGGGTGGGAATACGAACGACGTTTGACTGGCTCATCAGAGCACCTCCTCGGTGACGGGAATCAGGTGAAGTTCGCCGGCGTGAACCGGCCGGCGCTGGCCGCGTTCGCGAACGAAATGAACGTCCGGATCGCCGCGCTTGTCGTTGACGAAGGTACGGAAACGCTTGAGTTTTTCCGGATCCTTGAGGGCGTTGGCCCATTCGCATTCGTAGCGGTCGACCACCAGCTGCATCTGGGCTTCGAGCTCGGCCCCCAGGCCCAGGCTGTCGTTGATGATCACGTCCTTGAGGTAATCCAGGCCGCCTTCCAGGCTTTCGCGCCAGACCGAGGTGCGTTGCAACTTGTCGGCGGTGCGGATGTAGAACATCAGGAAGCGATCGATGTAGCGGATCAAGGTGGCGTCATCCAGGTCGGTGGCAAACAGCTCGGCGTGCCGCGGGCGCATGCCGCCGTTACCGCCCACGTAGAGGTTCCAGCCCTTCTCGGTGGCGATCACGCCGACGTCCTTGCTCTGGGCCTCGGCGCACTCGCGGGTGCAACCGGACACCGCGAACTTGAGCTTGTGGGGTGAGCGCAAACCTTTGTAGCGGTCCTCAATGGTCAGGGCCATTTGCACACTGTCCTGCACGCCATAGCGGCACCAGGTGCTGCCCACGCAGGATTTCACCGTGCGAGTCGATTTGCCGTAGGCGTGGCCGGTTTCGAAACCGGCTTCGATCAGCTCGGCCCAGATGTCCGGCAACTGATGCAACTGGGCGCCGAACAGGTCGATGCGTTGGCCGCCGGTGATCTTGGTATAGAGGTCGTATTTCTTGGCGACCACGCCGATGGCGATCAATTTGTCGGCGGTAATTTCCCCGCCGGCGATCCGCGGCACCACCGAATAAGTACCGTTTTTCTGCATGTTCGCCATGAAGGTGTCGTTGGTATCCTGCAACGCCACCAGGGACGGGTCCATGATCGGCTGGTTCCAGCACGACGCCAGGATCGAGCCCACCGCCGGTTTGCACAGGTCGCAACCGGTGTGGCCGCGACCGTGCTTGGCCAGCAATTCTTCGAAGCTGATGATCCCTTCCACCCGCACCAGGGCATACAGCTCCTGACGGGTGTAGGCGAAGTGTTCGCACAGGCTCTTGTCGACGCTGACACCACGGGCGATCAGTTCATGTTCGAAGACCTGCTTGACCAGGGCGGCGCAACCACCGCAACCGGTGCCGGCCTTGGTGTCGCATTTGAGTTGGCCCAGATCGGTGCAGCCACCGTCGATGGCCGAGCAGATCGACCCCTTGGTGACGTTATGGCACGAGCAAATGGTTGCCGCCTGGGGCAGCGCTGCCGGGCCCAGCGTCGGGGCGCCTTCGGACGATGGCAGGATCAGGCTGGCGGCGTCCTTGGGCAAGGCGATGCCGTTCTGCATGTATTGCAGCAAGGTGTCGTAGTAGCTGTTGTCGCCCACCAGTACCGCACCGATCACCCGTTTGCCGGCGGCGTCCACCACCAGTCGCCGGTAGCTGGCACTGGTTTCGTCGATGAATTGGAAGCTGCGCGAACCCGGCGTGTTGCCATGGGCATCGCCGATGGAGCCGACGTCCACGCCCAGCAGCTTGAGCTTGGTGGACATGTCCGCGCCAGTGAACGGCTCGGCGCTTTCGCCGCACAGTCGGGCGGCAACATTGCGGGCCATCTGGTAACCCGGTGCGACCAGGCCGAAGATGCTGCCGTTCCAGGCCGCGCACTCACCGATGGCGTAGATGTCCGGGTCGCTGCTCAGGCAATGGTCATCGATCACCACGCCGCCGCGCGGGCCGATTTGCAAATCGCTCTGGCGGGCCAGGGCATCCTGGGCGCGGATACCGGCGGAGAACACGATGAGGTCGGTTTCCAGGAAATCGTCGTCGGCGAAGTTCATCCGATAACGGTACTGCTCGCCGGCGCTGATGGACTGGGTGCCCTTGGACAGGTGTACGCCGACGCCTAGCTTCTCGATGCGGGCCTTGAGGGCCAAACCGCCCTGCGGGTCCAATTGCACCGGCATCAGCCGTGGGGCGAATTCCACCACATGGGCTTCCAGGCCGAGGGTCTTGAGCGCATTGGCCGCTTCCAGGCCCAGCAGGCCGCCGCCAACCACCACGCCACGGCGGGCGTTGCTGGCGGCGGCGCGGATCGCGTCCAGGTCTTCAAGAGTGCGATAGACCAGGCAGGAGTCACCTTCAGCGCCTTCAATCGGCGGCACGAACGGGTAGGAGCCGGTGGCGAGCACCAGTTTGTCGTAGCTGATGCGGTCTCGGGCAGTGACGACCTGACGTGCCTGACGGTCGATTTCCAACACCGGCACACCCAGGTGCAACGTGACACCCGGCATCTGGTACAGCGAAGCTTCACCGAGGGCCAGGGACTCGGCGTCACGGCCAGAGAAGTACTCGGACAGATGCACGCGGTCATAGGCGCGCATTGGCTCTTCGCTGAACACATGAAGGCGGTAGTGATTGAGGGCACCGCGCTCGATCAGTTGCTCGACACAGTGATGGCCGACCATGCCATTGCCGATCACGATCAGCGTTTGCAGCTTGTTCAGAGAAGCAACGTTGGAATTCATAAAAAGCACCCGACAAAAGCCCATCACGATTCTGAAAGCAAAAAAAAGACGCCTGAAACCTTGCGGTTCCAGGCGTCTTTGCCTGTTCTGTGCGGTATCGGTCCGGCGACTGCGCCCTGACCTACCGTTATTCCCCGGCCTGCTGGCGCTCGATCTTCGTTGACCGACGGGGTTGCCCACTCGATTGTGTTCACGGTGGGCCTGGGTAGTCTCTTGCAGCGAGCGTGCCAAGCCGCACCTATACCCCCGATTCCACTGGGCTACCCAGACCTTGCCGCCAGCGAAAATCCCTGTGGGAGCGGGCTTGCCCGCGAAGACGCCCGCTCAGTCAGCCACGCAAACACGCTCCAGGCTCCAGCTTCCAAGCGCCGACGATTGCCTTCCCATGGTGCGCGCCTCCCGCCTTGGCTTCATAAAAGTGCAGGCTTGCAGGTGACCCAGGATTGGAATTCACGACAGCTCCCTGTGTGGGAGCGAGCCTGCTCGCGATAGCGGTGGGTCAGTTTGCAGCGATATTGGCGGTTCGATCGACCATCGCAACGATGCTCACAAAAAGCTCTTCCTTGGCCTCGGCGGCACTGATTTCCCCGCTGGCCGCCGCGTTAGACAGTGCCTCCGCCGCGCCCAGCATCGCCCGCAAACCGGCCTGGGTGATGCCCCTTGGGCCTGCGAACGGTTCCAGCACCGCTCGGCATTTGTCCAGGAAAACAGCCTCGTATTCCCGCTTGATCCGCTCCAGTTCCGGGGAGCTGGTCAACGCAGCGATCACCCCCGGAATCTCTCGGCCCTGCAACAGCACGCATTCGACATAGGACGCAGCAATCACCGTAGCGCGGCCTGGCAACGTCGCCTCGCTCGCGTCGAGGGCGGCGTCCATCAGTGCGGTCTGGCGGGCGTCGAAATCCTGATACAACGCCGCCAGCAACCCGGAACGGCTGACGAAATGGTCATAGACGATGGGTTTGGTCACCCCGGCCTGTTCCGCCAGCCGCGCCAGGGTCAGGGCTTCGCTGCCCTCCTCGCGCACCAGCCGCCAGGCAACGTCGAGCAATTGCCGTTGCCGGTCTTCTCGCGACAGGCGTCGACGAGGCGTGGAAGGAGGTTGCGAATTTTCTCCGATGCTTGACATGCTAACTTTACCAACCGTAACTTACTAAAGGTAACTTAATCCAGAATACCGGTTTTCCGGTCTTCGTGACCAGCAGGAGTTTTGTCATGCATTCACTCATCGTTGTCGCCCACCACGACCCTCACGCCCTCACCCACAGCCTTGCCAGAAAAATCGCCGAGGGCATCACCCAAGCCAACCCCGCCAATACGTTCGAGATAGCCGACCTGGCTGGCGAGGGCTTCGATCCGCGTTTCGGCTTTGCCGACCACGCTGTCCACCACCGTGAGGCGTCGCCGCCTGCCGATGTATTGGCTGAGCAAGCCAGGATCGAGCGTGCCGACGCGCTGGTGTTGGTCTATCCGATTTATTGGTGGTCGATGCCGGCCTTGCTCAAGGGCTGGATCGACCGGGTATTTTCCAACGGCTGGGCATTCGATTTCAGTCCCGACCGGCCGTTTGTCAAAAAGCTGCAGCGCTTGCAGGTGCACCTGGTGGCAGTCGGTGGCGCCGATGCCGACACCTTTCTACGTCACGGCTATGGCAAGGCAATGACCACCCAAATCGACCATGGCATCTTCGATTACTGCGGTGCTCGGGTGGTGAGCTCTCAGCGGTTGCTCGAATCGGAAACCCTTGATCCGGCTCTGCACCTGGAAACCGCCAGCGTCATCGGCCAGCGGTTGTTCGCGACGGTTGAGGCGATGGACCCGGTCCAAGGCGCTGCCACCTGCGCCTGACCTCAGAGTGCACGAGCGTGAGCAGCAGACAGCGTCGGATCGCGCCCATAGATATCGGGGATGTACACGGGCTGGCCCTGGTTGTCCGCCTGCACCGTCCAATACCCCAGCAGAATCGGCACAGGCTTGGCCAACCTGAACTCATGGGTCAACTCAGTAGCCAGCAGCGTGTCGGTACGTGCCCGTTCGGCCGGGCTCACCAGCAGGTCGCGCAAGTGCATGACTTGTTCGATCCGCACGCAGCCTGAACTGAACGCACGGGGGCCTTTGACGAACAGTGCCTGGCTTGGCGTGTCATGCAGGTACACGGAAAACGGGTTGGGAAAGCGGATCGCCATTTTACCCAACGGGTTCTTCGGACCGGGATCCTGACGCAGCATGAGGTCGCCCGGATGCTCCCAGTCGATATCCGAGGCCTGCAGCGGCAGGCCATCGCGGTCGAGGATCTTCAGGTTCTGTCGGTTGAGAAACTCCGGATCGCGGCGAATCTCGGGCAGTTTGTCTTCCCGCATGATGGTCGGGGGAACCGTCCAGGTCGGGTTGAGCGTCAGCCGGGTGACCCGGGACTTGATCAGCGGCGTTTGCCGTTGCGCACGGCCCACCTGGGTGCGGGTTTGCCAGACCGGCGCGCCCCCCTGGTACACCGTCAACTGCGCCGCCGCCACGTTGACCAGCACACTGTCGGGCTCCAGGTCCTGGGCCAGCCAGCGCATGCGTTCGAGGTTGATGCGCAACTGTTCACGGCGCATGGCCGGGCTGACGTTCAGCTCGGTGACGGTCCACGGGCCCACCACACCGTCGGCTTGGAGCGAATGCTGGAGCTGGAAGCTCTTCATCGCTTCGACAAGCGTGGTGCTGTAATGCTCGTCGTCGATGAGCGGCGGTGCGCTCAGGTAACCTTCATTGAACAGTCGCTGGGCCAGGGCCGGTACGCGCGCATCCTGCTTGTCCGGTTGCAACAGCGGACCGCCAGGCACTGGCTGCCAGTCAGACAAGGGCTGTTGCCGTAGCCGGGCGTAGAGGCCACGCAGGTTGCGATAAAGCGCCAGGTTCGGCCGCGCCTGTTCAAAGGCCCCGGCCAGGTTTTGCAGGCCCTGTCCGGCGATGGCCAGCACGGCGGCGTGACGGTCTTGCGGCTGCGGGCTGGCCTTCCATATCGGTTCCAGGCGGTCCTGGGGTAAATAGCCGAAACGCAGCTCGTACAAGGCTTGCAGGTAGCGCTGGCTGATGTCGATATCGACACACGCCGCGCTCTGGGAGGTGCCGGCAGCCGGCAAACTGTAGCGCGTGGGATCCAGTCCATCATCGGCCAGTTGTTGCAATTGGGCCCGCAACGCCATCACTCGCTCGTCGTCCGACCAGACCGCCTGGCCTGCGTTTTGCTGATAAAACGCCTGCAAGCTCATCATCGTCGGAAAGTCGACACGAGCAGCCAGTTCCGGGCAGGCAACCGACAGCTGCGCCAACGCAACCTGCACAGGAGCCGGTTCGCCGACCGAAACGTCTTCGGCCGTCGCGACCAATGGCGCAGTGAGCAATAAAAGGCTCAGGTAACATGCGGACTTTTTGAACAACTGCTTTACTCCAATCCATGGCCGTCTCGTTGACGGTCAAACTTTGCGACAGGTACGACCCGCCATCATGCATACAAACAACACCGGACGGGATGCCGCACACCAATATCACCATTGGAATATTTCATCCGTGCTGAGGTTTTTGCGCCGACTTGGCCTGGTCATGACCGGCCTTGGCGTAATGTGTGGCCCGGCACTGGCCGAAAAAGCCAATTCTCAACTTCTTTACAACAGCCTCGCCCACGCAGCGCCGGAACTCAATCCCCAGGCCTTGAAAAGTGCCTTGAGCGCCATGCAATGCGCTGTCGCCAATGGCGCCACTCAGGCCCGCCACCTGGCGGTAATCGACTACTCGCAACCCTCCACGGCCCGTCGACTGTGGATCTTCGACCTGCGCCAGAAGAAGCTGGTATTGCGCGACCTGGTGGCCCACGGGCAGAAATCCGGGGAAAACTTCGCCACGCAATTTTCCAATCGCCTGGGCAGCTACCAGTCCAGCCTGGGCCTGTTTCGCACCCAGGAAAGTTATCAGGGCACCCACGGCTATTCGCTGCGCATGGACGGTCTGGAACCGGGTTTCAATGACCAGGCTCGTGATCGGGCGATCGTGATCCATGCCGCTGACTACGTGAACCCCTTATGGAGCGTGCGCCAAGGGCGTATCGGACGCAGTCAGGGCTGCCCGGCTGTACGCCCTCAGGTGGCGCGACAGGTGATCGACAAGCTCAAGGGTGGCCAATTCATGTTTTCCTGGTACCCGGACCCGAGTTGGCTCAAGCGCTCAGCGTACCTCAACTGCCAGCCGCAACAGGTTGCCAGTATTCTTGCTAGCAGTGGCGGCTAGCATCGGCGGCAGAACGCTTGCGTAGCCTGGCCCCTGGGGCAGCTTCGCTGCCAGCGGGAGCAAGCGCCCTCGCCACAGAGATTGCGTCGGGTCACACTGCGGTTAAAATGCCGGCCTTTCGAATTGCTGGCCGCGCCTGATGAACCCTGAAGCCGTTCAAACCCTGCAGACTCATTTACTGACAGCCCTTGCGTCGGTACCTGAAGAATCCCGTCGCCTGTTCCATGGTCGCGGTCGCTGCTGGCCAGGGCTGGAACAGATCACCGTCGACTGGCTCCAGGGCGTTGTGCTGGTCTCGTTGTTCAAAGAACCGGAACAGGCGCAGTTGAACGACTTGATGGCGATGCTGCTGGCACTCACCTCTTCGCCTGCCTGGCAACACAGCAGCGCCCATACGCTGGCCGTGCAGCACCGCTACTTACCGCAAAGCCTGACCCAGTGGCTGGTGGGCGAGCCGATTGACGAGTGGACCCTGACCGAAGGTGGCCTGCGTTACCGTATCGACCTGGGCAAAAAACAGAACAACGGCCTGTTCCTGGATATGCGCTACGGCCGCGACTGGGTGCGGGCCCATGCCAGTGGCAAGCGCGTGTTGAACCTGTTCGCCTACACCTGCGGTTTTTCGGTGGCGGCCATCGCCGGCGGAGCGCAGCATGTGGTGAACCTGGACATGTCCCGCGCGGCCCTGAGTCGTGGCCGCGACAACCATCGCTTGAACGGCCATGACTTGAGTCAGGTGAGTTTCCTCGGCCACGACTTGTTCAAATCCTGGGGCAAGGTGATCAACAGCGGGCCCTATGACCTGGTGATCATCGATCCGCCTACGTTCCAGAAAGGCAGCTTCCTGCTGACCAAGGATTACCAACGCGTCCTGCGCCGCCTGCCGGAACTGCTGAGCGCCGATGGCACAGTCCTGGCCTGCAGCAACGACCCGGCCACCGGTCCGGAATTTCTCATCGACGGCGTCACCCGTGAAGCACCTGGCTTGAAGTTCGACCAGCGCCTGGCAAATCCACCGGAATTTCCCGATGCCGACATGCAATGTGGCCTAAAGGCGTTGGTGTTCCAGTATGGTGAGAAGGCTTGCTCCCGCTAGGGGAATCTTTGGAGCGCTCCCACGCTCTGCGTCATCTTCCAGAAGCGGAACGCGGAGCGTCCCTGGCGGCGTTCCCGCGCAGAAGCGTGGGAACGATCGATCGGCGCTAGCCGAGCAACTGCTTCCCGTGGCTATTGCCGTCGCAGCGACCACCAAGGGGTGACCAATTCGGTGGTTATCCGCCTTGCCAGGGCTTCAACCTCTCGGCTTTTGACGGAACGGTAGATGGCCATGGTCCGGCGCAATTGGTCTTCAGTGAGCATCACCGGCTGACCTGCGGCCCAATCCACATCCGCCACGGCTTCCAGTCTCACCCGCTGCCAGACTACGCCGTTGGGTAGAGTGACCGACTCCAGGGCACTGGGCAGGTCGCTGGCAGGTTGCCTCAGGTTATCTAACAGCACCTGGGGCCAGTGGGATGGATCCACGGGTTCGCTGAAGGCATCCACCAGGTTGTCTTCCACCGTGTCCCAGATCGCCAGGCCTTCGAGCCAATCGCGCGACATCAACCCCAGGTAGGGGCGCCAGGCCAACTCCCCTATGCGGGGCGTCTGATCATTGCTGTTGAAGGTGTCCTGGGCGTCGCTGAGCCAATTGATGAAACCCTCCCGGGTCGTGGCTGCCCTGCGCTGGGATAGCTCCGGATAGAGGCTGCTCAGTACCCGGTTCCAATACTCGTGCTGGGTGCCCAGGAACCGCGCAAAAGGCACGCCCTGCGGATCGAGGCGGGCACGCTGGACGGACTCGAACATCAAGAAGTGCACCTCCAGCTCAGAGACGTCTGGCGTTTGCCTGTCCAGCACGCGCGCTTGCAGGCGTGTGCGCAGTTGCGCCAGTTGCTGGTCAAAATCGGCAATTCGAATGAACAGGTCGGCATAGAGATTTGAGTACCCGGTGTAGTACTGCAGGATGCCCGCGGCGCGCTGACGATATCCCAGCGCCAGCCCGTTCGGCTCACTGGCATCGACGTCGCGAATGAGACCGGAGAACCAGTCAATGAAACGTCGCCCCCCGGCATCGTCCCGGGCCACTTCCAGTGTTTTCTTCAGATCAGGGAGGTCATCCAGCCAGTCATCGACCGTGTAGCGGAAAGCCTCACGGTCCAGGGCGCGAAGAGCGTTGATCTGGACACTTGGTAGTGGATTGTCTTCAAGCCATAAACCAAGGGTGTTACTGCTTGGCATGCTGGCAAGCGCGGGAAGCAGGTCATCTTGAATATTGCTGATGCGGTTGCCCTTGAGATCGAGGAAGATCGGCTCGGATGAAGGCCTGGATATCAGCGTCAAGGCCATCGTCGGCACCCGATCCAAGCCTGCGTAGGCCAGTTCCAGCTCTTCCAGGGCTGCGAGCTCCGACAGGTTCGGCAATTCGCGGCAATTGTTGCCACTCAGGCGCAGTTCTTTCAAGCCTGTGGCGGTGCGCAGGAAGGCACTGCCCTCTTCATCCAGGCGCAAGCCACAGCGAACCAGATCCAGCCCTTCCAGACCGGGTAAAGCAGTGATGGCCAGCAGTTCCTGGGCAGTGAAGTTCAGGTTATCGGACCATACCAGTTCACGCAGGGCAGGCAGCTCAGCCAGGCGGCCGATGGCTGCGACCATGTTGGCCTCGGCGCCAGGCTCCGCGCCGCCAGTTATCTCGGAAAGGTGCAGGACCCGCAGCTTGGGGGCGCGATTGGCACCAATCAGGGGGACAAATACATCCGCGTTCATGTTGAGTGGATTTTTACCCAATGCCAGCTCCAGCAGATTGCGAAACTCGCCCGCCGCCACGGGTACGGCGGTGAAGTTATTACCGTGCAGGCGCAGCGTATCGATATTGGGAAACAGCCGCAGAAAGTCCGAGGGGTCTTCACTCAAACTCATGTGTGACAACGTCAGGGTTTCGATATGGGTGAAACGCGCGTGGATCGTAGGGAGCCTGCCGATGTCCCACCCCGACAGACGCAATGTCAACTCGCTGTCTTCCCTGCGCGGATTGGGTTCACGCCGCCAGGCGCGGCGGATTTCGTTCGCTACGCCGCGACGATTCGCCAGGATATCCTCTCGGCTGTAGCGACCCTCCACCGGGTGATGAACGCCCTCATGGACTTCCCACTGGCGCAACCCTTCATCGAGCGTCGCCCATTCATTGCTCAGCCGGCTGACCAACTGGTTCAGGCTGAGGCCTTCACGCGCGGCCTGGTCGGTCAGGCTGCGCTGAAGCCCCGCAAGGGACTCCCCGGCATAGTGAGGATAGAGTCGTTCAAGACGCCCTTCCAGGCTGTGGCGCCAGCCCTGCAACGGCAGTTTTCCACGCCCACTGAGCGGATAACCCAAGCGTCCGTTCTGCCATTGCGGGCCTTGCGCGCCGCTATCCAGGCGCTTGAGGAGCAGGAAAGCACGCAGCCCTTGCCGATCGTCAAGGGCTTGCCCCAGCAACGCCTTGCGAAGCCTGGCCGCCTCCCAAATGTTGAATCCCAGCGCCCTGCGGGCCTCGTCCGGCATTGCGCTTAGCAGCGCCTCTTCCAGGCTCAACCCCACGCCCAGCTCGTTGCCCTGCTCGTCAAAGGCCTGGTACTGCCCGCCGTCCTGGCGAATGACTTTCAAAGGCCCCTCTTCCCCCACTTCCAACGGGCTGGCCAGTTCGCTCGACACCAGGCGCAGGCGCAACCGGCCGCGCAATGGGGCCATATTGCCCAGCAAGCCCATGACAACGCGGTCTCGATCGGCGCTACGTTCTCCGCGCTCCAAAGCACGTAACGTACGTGTCAGGCGCAGCTCGGTCAGGGCCTCTACGCACTGTTTACCCAGGCTTCCCGTCACCCGGCCGGCACGCAGGCGCACCAGGTCCTCGCCTTGAGCCTGGCTGGCAAGCTCGTTGGCCATAGATTCCGGCAGGCCGGGGAAGGCCCGAGCCACGGGAACGGCCAACGGATCGAGCCCGGTGGACCGGGCCATGGCGGCGGTCACGTGGGTAGCATTGCGTTCCAGGTAGGCGGCCCAGCGGCCAGCCAATAGTCGACTGCACTCCACCGGACGCAGGCCGAGGGGGCTTTGCCCCAGCAGTGTCCGCTGCTCGCTCACGCTCAGGCCGGCCAGGATGCGACTCGCCCAGCCATCGTGCGCCAGATCAGCCTGGTTCAGATCGAGAAAGCGCGTAGCCGTCGTGTCACCCATCGAGTGAACCCGCCCCCCATCGTGATAGCGCAGCGTCACCGTCTCGGGCCAACCCGGCAGATCCACGAGGGTCTGAGTGATTCGAACGTGCATGTTGCCTGGCGCTTCGCCGCCGCGCAGACGCCCAATGGTTTGCTGCACCCATTGCCAATCCCGTGCTTCACTCAGGGCATCGGCGAATATGGCCGGCATCGGCTGCCCGTTCACTTGCAGGTAGCGCAGATGCGTCTCGCTGATACCCACCTGCCGCTGCAGGGCAAGGATCGAAGGGTCGTCCAGTTCGGCCGGCGTCTCGACAAAGCTACGCAGCAGCTCCAGATTGCTGCGCTGCAACGGGTTGCGGTGCGCCCACTGCCAGCCGCGGGCACGGTTCCACTCCATGATCGGCGTTACGCCACGATGGTCGGTGGGTAGTCGCAGGCCCAAGGCATCGGCTGTGCCCTGCACCTCGAAATAACGGCCCTCGATCTGCACCCATGCCTCGTCCGTTGTGCGCCATACCCCCCAGGCATCCTGCTCGGCCTCAAGGGGTGGCAAGCGCCGTGCTTGGAAAGGCCTGACATCGCCATTCCACAGGCGCGTCGTACCGTCACGCACCGGCATGGGTTCGACAGCCCCGCCGATAAAACCCAGATAGGCCCCTTGAGCGACCCCGAACAGGACGTTGAAGATGTGGTCGATACCTTCTTGCGCGTGACCTTCGTTGAACGCCTGGATGCCTTCGAAGAACTCATACACCAGGCGCACCCCGCCCACCGCCGCCGCAGCCATCCCGACAGGTGCGCAGAACGGGATGAAACTGACGGCGAGCATCAGGGAACGCTCGGCGAGACTTTCCCAGTATTCGAGGCGAGCCAGCAGCGCCTGCCAATCCTGATCCTTGGTGGAAACCATCAGCGCCGAGGCATTGGCCAAGGTGTGGGTTCGCCATTCGTGATAGCGATCGTCCCAGTGATTTTCACGCACATCACCCAGGGTCCAGGGCACATGGGGCGCAGGCACTCGAATGCGCCGGGGGTTGCCATCCTCGCCAAGCTCACCCTCTCTCCAGCCCGCGATCCGGGCGTGGATTTCCTGGAAAATATTGAGGTTGTCCGTTATCTCCCACTCCACTTGATCATGCAGGGCATCGCCGAGCCGGGCCTGCAGACGTACCGGGAAGTAGCGCATCAGGCTCTCGCGATAACGCCGTCTGCGCAGCCGTTCGATCAACTGCGCGGCCATGGCCTGTAAGCTGGGGAATTGCTTGATTGGTGCCACAATGTCATGGGGCATGTGCAAGACCAGCGGACGAACGCCTTTGGCGTCCCCTTCCAATCCCCAGTACACCCGGGCGCCAAACAGTGGCACCGACAGCACCTCCAGTGCCTTGACCTCACAGGCCAGGGATTTGACCGGGTGAGCGTTGAGTTGCACCCCGACATGGGCCAGCAACCGCTCACCGGTTTCATCCAGGCGCCCATCCAGCTTCGCCTCGTAGGCGTCATAGGTGAGCAGGCTGCGTGCGTACTTGATGTAGGCGTCGGCGACAACCGGGACCTCGTTGCGAATCTGTGGCAGTCGCTGCTTGAGCAGGCGCTGATAAGTACCGCCTGCATCCAGCTCCCGACACAGACGTGCGAAAGTGGCCGGGGTCATGGGCAGTGCCGTAGTGTCTGACGGGGCTCCCCGGCGGTAAAACTCTCCAGGCTTGCCCTTGATGAACAGCTCGCCGTTTTTATCCAAAGCGCCGCCAGTGACGGCATCGGCGGGAGGATAGTTGCGCATGGCCGCTTCGACCACCGATAGCGAGGTGCCGAAAGGGTCACGCTTGACCCTGGCCCGCCGTAGCGCATCCGCAACGCTGCCGGTGCCATTCACCAAGCGCCAGGACTGTATTTGCGGCCGGGCCTGCAGCAAGTCGCGCGTGAAAGTTTCCGGTGCCGGCAGGTCGATCAGTAGCGCGTTGAGCGCGTCGCTGTCGCGCTGCAATTGCTTGGTAAAGGCCTTGAAACGCTCCTGGTGGATCCGCGAGGCACGTTTCAGCCAGACGGGCAGTCGGGCCTGGATGAACTCGATATGGGTATCGAGAGTGGACATGATGGACCTCCTTCCTTGGGGTCGATTGGGCATTTGAAATTTACAGCTCACCAAACGTTGGCGTCGTCGATGCTCCCCAAAACGATGGTTTTTTGAAACCGTCAGACTGTTGCGAGGGGTTGCCGCGCAGCACGCCATTGCGGGTGTATTTCCTGCCCCTCACAACGCGGCCTTGCTACGCAGCAAATCAATGAACAAGCCCAACTCCCGGCTCACCGGTTCGCCCTTGCGCCGCAACATCCCGAACGGCGCCAATTGCACATCCAGCGCCACCGGCAGCGCGACCACCAGGCCCATCTTCAGGTAATCGCGCAAAGCGGTTTCCGAGAGCACCATGATTGCGTCGGTCAATTGAATCAGTTGCTGCATGGAGTACACCGAACTGCATTCGATGATGTCCGCCGGCGTCGGCAGCGCCAGGCGTTGCAGCGCCTGATCGAGGCCGATGCGTGCCGGGCTGGTTTCCGGCTGCAGGATCCATGGCCAGTCGCTGACCAGTTCGGCCAGGGCCAGTTTTTTGCGCCGGGCCAACGGGTGGCCGGCATGGACTACCACCAGCAAACGCTCATTGCCCAGTTGTTCGAAATCGTAGTGTTCACTGTCGGTGGCCGCGTTGCGCCGGGCGATGGCCAGGTCGATACGACCTTGTTCCAGTAGCTGGATCACCTGGTCGCTGGTATCGCCCATGATACGGATCCGCAATTGCGGGTTGAGGGCCTTGATGCGGGCGATGGAGTCCATCACCAGGTCCGGCGCGGCGCCCATGATGGTGCCGATGGACAGGTAACCGTAACCACCTTGCTGACGGGCCAACAGGTCTTCGGCACAACGGTCCAGGCCACTGAGGGCTGACTCGGCAAAGCGAATCAGCTCCTGTCCCAGGGCGGTCGGACGCATGCCACGCGGCAAGCGCTCAAACAGGTCGCAACCGAACATGTCTTCGATTTCGTGCAGCATCCGGGTTGCCGCCGGTTGCGACATATTCAAGCTCTGGGAGGCGCGATGCAGGTTCTGGCTGGCGCTCAGGGCCACCAGCATGTGCAGGTGTTTGTAGCGCAGGCGGTTGAACAGGCTGCGGGACAGCGCGGGATCGGTCATCGATGAGCCTCGGATTATCGATACCTTGAAGGTATCACTTGTTAGCGAGATTCGATTTGTAACGCATCGATCGCCGGCCGTACAGTCCAGCCCATAAGAACAAATATCTGCTAAAGGACTCCCGCGATGAAGACTCTTCCTGCGTCTGTACTGGCCAAGATTTCCTGGCGCCTGCTGCCCTTCCTGCTGCTGATGTACATCATGGCTTTTCTCGACCGGGCCAACGTCGGCTTCGCCAAACAAGCCTTCCAGGCCGACACCGGTATCGGCGACGCCGCATTCGCATTTGGTGCCGGCGTGTTCTTCGCCGGTTACGCGCTGCTGGAAGTACCCAGCAACCTGATCCTGCACCGCGTCGGTGCGCGGTTGTGGATGTGCCGGATCATGGTTACCTGGGGCCTGGTTTCAGCGGCCATGGTCTTTGCTCACAACGAAACCAGCTTCTACGTGCTGCGCTTCTTGCTGGGCGTGGCCGAGGCCGGGTTCTTCCCCGGGGTGATTCTCTACCTCACCTATTGGTTCCCTTCGGCGGCTCGGGGCAAGGCCATGGGCTTTTTCTATTTTGGTGCGCCGCTGGCCTTCATTTTCGGCAGCCCGCTATCAGGGCTGTTGTTGGAACTGGACGGCTTCGCCGGTGTTCACGGCTGGCAATGGCTGTTCGCCGTGGAAGGCCTGATGGCTTCGGCGGTCGGCGTGTGGGCCTACTGGTATCTGGACAATCGTCCGGCCGATGCGAAATGGCTCTCGCTCGAGGAACGCCGCCAGGTCCAGGACCTGCTCGATGCCGAGGATCAACACAAGCAATCCCATGGCCGCAGCCTGCTCAGCGTGCTGTGCCAGCCATCGGTGCTGTACCTGTGCCTGATTTACCTGTTGATCCAGGCCAGTGTCTACGGCGTGGTGTTTTACCTGCCGACCCAGGTGGGTGGGTTGCTGGGCAGCAAGGTCGGGCTGATGGTGGGGCTGGTCACCGCGATTCCGTGGATCTGCGCCCTGTGTGCGGCCTATCTGATTCCTGGTTACAGCGACCGCAGCGGCCAGCGCCGCCGTACCGCCGCGTTGACCTTGCTGATGGCGGCCGCCGGGATCGCCTGTTCGGTGAGCGTGTCCAGCCCACTGCTGGGCATCATTGCCCTGTGCTTCGCCGCCTCCGGGTTCATCGCTGTACAGCCGGTGTTCTGGACCTTTCCGTCCAGCTACCTGGCCGGTAGCGCCGCAGCGGCAGGCATCGCGTTGATCAACTCCTTCGGTGCCCTCGGCGGCTTCATTGCTCCGGTGCTGAAGAACTGGGCCGAAGGCGCCTTCCACTCCCCTGCTGCCGGCCTCTATCTGCTCGCTGGCACCACAGTCATTGCCGCGTTGCTGGTACTGGGCATCCACTCGCCCGGCCAGCGCGCCTCGAACACACCGGCCACTGTTTAACTCAAGGAGCTGCACCATGGGTACCCCCACGATCAAACACGTCCGCGCCTTTGTCCTGCGAGGCGGCGGCGCGGATTATCACGACCAGGCGGACGGCCATTGGATCGACGATCACATCGCCACGCCGATGAGCAAGTACCCGGACTATCGTCAGAGCCGCCGTAGCTTCGGCATCAATGTGCTCGGCACCCTGGTGGTGGAAATCGAAGCCAGCGACGGCACCGTCGGCTTTGCCGTGACCACCGGCGGCGAGCCTGCGGCCTACATCGTTGAAAAACACCTGGCACGTTTCATCGAAGGTGCCCGGGTCACCGACATCGAAAAGATCTGGGACCAGATGTACCAATCGACGCTGTACTACGGTCGCAAAGGCCTGGTGATCAACACGATTTCCGGCGTGGACCTGGCGCTCTGGGACTTGCTGGGCAAGATTCGCCAGGAGCCGGTGCATCAATTGCTCGGTGGCGCAGTGCGCGACGAGTTGCAGTTCTACGCCACCGGCGCCCGGCCGGACCTGGCGCAAAAAATGGGCTTTATCGGCGGCAAGATGCCGCTGCACCACGGCCCGGCCGAAGGCGAGGAAGGCTTGCGCAAGAACCTCGAGGCATTGGCGACCATGCGCGAACGGGTCGGCCCGGATTTCTGGCTGATGCTCGATTGCTGGATGAGCCTGGACCTCAACTACGCCACCAAACTCGCAGTCGGCGCCCATGCGCACGGTTTGAAATGGATCGAAGAAGCCCTGCCGCCCGACGACTACTGGGGCTACGCGGCACTGCGCAACAACGTACCCAAGGGCATGCTGGTGACCACCGGCGAACACGAAGCCACCCGTTGGGGCTTTCGCATGCTGTTGGAAATGGGTTGCTGCGACATCATCCAGCCGGATGTCGGTTGGTGCGGCGGTCTCACCGAGCTGGTGAAAATCTCCGCCCTGGCCGACGCCCATAACGCGCTGGTGATCCCCCACGGTTCCTCGGTCTACAGCTACCACTTCGTCGCCACCCGGCATAACAGCCCGTTCGCCGAGTTCCTGATGATGGCGCCCAAGGCGGACGAAGTGGTGCCGATGTTCCACCCGCAATTGCTGGGCGAGCCGGTGCCGGTACAAGGCCGCATGCGCCTGTCGGTCCTCGACCAGCCTGGCTTCGGCGTGACGCTGAACCCGGAATGCCAACTGCACCGGCCTTATAACCGCTAAAGGAGCCTGCCATGAACATGCCCCGCAACGCCTTCAAGGCCGCGCTGACCTCAAAGGACACCCAGTACGGCATCTGGGCCGGTTTCGCCAGCGGTTACGCCGCTGAAATCGTTGCCGGCACCGGTTACGACTGGATGCTGATCGATGGCGAGCACGCGCCCAACACCGTGCCCAGCGTGCTCAGTCAACTCCAGGCCGTGGCGCCCTACGGCACCGCACCGGTGGTGCGGGCGGTGACCGGCGAAGCCAACCTGATCAAGCAACTGTTGGACATCGGCGCCCAGACCCTGATGATTCCCATGGTCGAAACCGCTGAACAAGCCCGGGCGCTGGTGCGCGCCATGCGCTATCCGCCCCACGGCATTCGTGGCGTGGGCGGCGGCCTGACCCGCGCCACCCGCTGGGACGGCGTGGCGAACTACCTCAATACGGCCCATGAAGAACTGTGCCTGATCGTCCAGGTGGAATCGCGCACGGGCGTGGAAAACGTCGAAGCCATCGCTGCCGTCGAGGGCGTGGACGCGGTATTCATCGGTCCGGCCGACCTGTCCATCGGCCTGGGCCATGCGGGCAATCCCGGTCATCCCGAGGTCCAGGAACGCATCCGACACGCCGTGAACGCCACCCTCGCGGCGGGCAAGGCCTGCGGCATCCTCGCGCCCAACGAAGAAGACGCCCGGCGCTACCAGGGTTGGGGCTGTCAGTTCATCGCCGTGGCCATCGACATCAGCCTGCTGCGCCAGAGTGCTCTCGCCACCCTCGCCCGCTATCGCGAACCCGCCACCGCTCAAGCGCCTTCGCGCACTTATTGAAGGACACTGCCATGTCATCCGTTCCCGTGTTCCAAAACTTCATCAACGGCCAGTTCACTCGCAGCGAGGCACACCTGGACGTGTTCAACCCAGCCACCGGGGCTCTGTTGTCCCGCGTCCCCGCGTCCACCGCTGCCGACATCGATCAGGCCCTGGCTGCCGCCCGCGTCGCGCAGAAAGACTGGTCGGCCAAACCGGCCATCGAACGCGCCGGACACCTGCGGCGCATCGCCGCCAAACTGCGAGAAAACGTCGCTCACCTGGCACGCACCATCACCCTTGAGCAAGGCAAGATCAGCGCCCTGGCCGAGGTGGAGGTGAATTTCACCGCCGATTACCTCGACTACATGGCCGAATGGGCCCGGCGCATCGAAGGCGAGATCATCACCAGCGACCGTCCCGGTGAAAACATCTTCCTGTTCCGCAAGCCTCTGGGCGTGGTGGCCGGGATCCTGCCGTGGAATTTCCCGTTCTTTTTGATCGCTCGCAAGATGGCCCCGGCGCTGCTGACCGGTAACACCATCGTCATCAAGCCCAGCGAAGAAACCCCGAACAACTGCTTCGAATTCGCCCGATTGGTGGCCGAGACCGATCTGCCGCCCGGCGTGTTCAATGTCGTGTGTGGCGACGGCCAGGTCGGCGCAGCCTTGAGCGGCCATAAAGGCGTGGACATGATCAGCTTCACCGGCAGCGTCGACACTGGCTCGCGAATCATGACCTCGGCTGCGGCGAACATCACCAAGCTGAACCTGGAGCTGGGCGGCAAGGCGCCGGCCATTGTGCTGGCGGACGCCGATCTGGAGCTGGCGGTGAAAGCCATTCGCGACTCGCGGATCATCAACACCGGGCAAGTCTGCAACTGTGCCGAACGGGTCTACGTGGAGCGCAAGGTCGCCGATCAATTCATCGAGCGCATTAGCGCGGCGATGTCAGCCACCCGCTATGGCGACCCGCTGGCCGAGCCGGACGTAGAAATGGGCCCGTTGATCAACCGCCAGGGCCTGGACAGCGTCGAGCGCAAGGTGAAAAAGGCCCTCAGCCAAGGCGCCAGCCTGATCAGCGGCGGCAGCGTGGCGGGCCGCCCCAGCGGTTTCCACTTCCAGCCCACGGTACTGGCCGGCTGCAATGCTTCGATGGAAATCATGCGTGAGGAAATCTTTGGCCCGGTGTTGCCGATCCAGATCATCGACGACCTGGACGAGGCCATAGCCCTGGCCAACGACTGCGACTACGGCCTGACCTCTTCGGTCTACACCCGCGACCTGAGCCGGGCCATGCACGCCATTCGGGGTCTGGACTTTGGCGAGACCTATGTGAACCGCGAAAACTTCGAAGCCATGCAAGGCTTTCACGCCGGGGTGCGCAAATCCGGGGTTGGCGGGGCCGATGGCAAGCATGGTCTGTATGAGTACACCCATACCCATGCGGTGTACTTGCAAAGCTGACCGGCGAGAGACCGAGGCTTGGCGAAGCGCTCGCCCTTCAGGGGGCGCTTCGCCCCGCAACGGGGATAAATCCCTCGCCACAAACGTCCTGCTTTTTCTCAGACCACCAAGGTCAACCACGCCGATACCAGTAGCATCACCGCCATGACCCGATTGAACCGCCCCATCGCCACAGCGGAACGGCAGAACCGTGCAGCGCCACGGCCCAGGTAGGCCCAGACGGTCATGCACGGGATCGAAATGGCAAAAAACGCCAGGGACAGCCAGAGCACCCGCACAGTACGGTCAGCTTCGGCGCCAGCGAAGACGCTGACCACTGCCAACGCCATCATCCAGGTTTTCGGGTTCACCAACTGCAACCCGGCAGCCCCCGCCAAGCCCAGACGCGGGCCCTCGACCGGCTGGGACGGATCGATGGCCTGGGCCGGTGCGCTGAAAATCTGCCAGGCCATCCAGCTCAGCCAGGCGATGCCCGCCCACGAGAGCAGCGTCTGGATCGTGGCATGGCGCGCCAGCACGTCCCCCAACCCGGTGCCGACCAAAAGCACCAACAAGGCCGCAGCCGCGCAGGCACCGAGGATGATCGGCACGGTGGTTGCCAGGCCGAAGCGCGAACTGTGGCTCAGCACCATGATATTGGTCGGGCCCGGGGTAATGGAGGCGACAAAAGCAAACAAGGCAAACGGCAGTAACTGGTCCATTGAACTACGTCTCGCTGAATGATCGATCGCTTGATCATCCCCACGCAGCCGTGGTCAGTCTGGAACAATTGAGCAGCGCTTGCGATAGTCCGCCGGGCTCAGGCGATAGGCGCGCTGGAACCAGCGCCCCAGGTGGCTTTGGTCGGCGAACCCGAGCATCGCCGCCACCGCCACGGCACTCTCGCCACGAGCCAGCAAACGCCGGGCCCGGGCCAGGCGCAACTGGATCAGATAGGCATGGGGCGCCAGGCCGAACGCTGCCTTGAACGCCCGGGTCAAGCGGAAACGATCCACGCCGGTCACCCGCGCCAGGTCGTCCAGTCCGACATCGTCGCTCAGGTGGCTGTGCAGGTAATCCCGGGCTTGTTGCGCGACCAGCGGCAGGCGTGGGTCGGGGTTGATCCGTGTCCGCCAGTGCAAGTGTTGGGTCAGGTTGGCAAGCAAGGCGTCCAGGGCGGTCTGGCGCACGATGCGGATCTCCTGCTCATGCAGGCTCTGGAAGGCCATGGCCGTGGCGCTCGCCAGCCGCGCATCGTCGGTCAGGGTGGCGGCAAACCCCAGTTGGGCATTGTCCGGCGCCACGTCGAACAAGGAACGCAACTCGCGCTCCAGCCAGTGGGGCTCCAGGTACAGCGTGCGGTAGGTAAACCCATGATCGTGGGGGGCGTTGCCGTCATGCAGCTCGCCGGGCTCAAGCAGGAACACTTTGCCCGGCGTGCTGTTGTGCTGCTGGCGGCGACAATGAAACTGCTGAACGCCCTGCTCGGTCACGCCCACCAGGTAGGTGTCATGCCAATGGGGATCATAGGCATGCCCCTCGAAATGCGCGCGCACGGTCTCGATACCGGACGTGGCGTCCTGTTTGAAATCGATCCAGTTGCGCGCGGTCATGAGCCGTCTCGTTTTGTCTATCCGCTCGGGGCAGATTAACCGCTGTGGGCGATGACGTCTGGAAGATTTGTGCAACCCGTTCCCACAGGTCGAGTCAATCAGACATCCGATGCGATAGTCCCCTCCCAGGTCTCCACCGACAGCCGCGCCAGTTCGGCATCCTGCTCGGCCTTGACGCCGGAGACACCGATAGCGCCGATGCATTGGCCGTCGTGACGAATGGTCACGCCGCCTTCGAGCATGCCTTGCAGGTGCGGCGCGCTGAGGAAAGCGTAGCGGCCGCCGTTGATCATGTCTTCGAAGACCTTGCTGTCGCGCCGGCCCATGGCGGCGGTACGGGCTTTTTCGGTGGCGATATAAGCCGATAACGGCGAGGCATCGTCCAGGCGCGACAGCCCGAGGGGGTGACCGCCGTCGTCCACCACACAGATCGACACCGCCCATTGATGCTGGTGCGCCAACTTCTTGGCCGTCTCCAGCAATTGCTCAACGTCCTGCTCAGTGAGTACCGCTTTGGTTTTCATGGATCACTCCGTGTTATGCAACAACGAGCTCGCAAGACAGCCCACAAGACAATGCCTGCGGGCCGAAGAACACCGCCGAGGATTACTCGCCGTAGATATCGAAATCAAAGTATTTCTGGCGGATCCTGTCGTAAGTGCCGTTGGCACGAATGGTCGCCAACGCCTGATTGAAGCGGCTCGCCAGCGCATCATTCTTGCGCACCGCAATGCCGATGCCCGTGCCGAAGTATTGTTCCTCGGTGAAATTGGGCCCGACAAATTCGAAATCCTTGCCCTCCGGACGCTTGAGCAGGCTTTCGTCGATCACCACCGAACTGGCCATGGTCGCGTCCAGGCGCCCGCCCAGCAGGTCGAGGAATATTTCATTCTGCGAACCATAGCGGATAACCTCGGCGCCCGCCGGAGCAAACTTCTCGGTGACGTAGCGATCGAAGTTGGTCGCCCGCTGCACGCCGATCCGCTTGCCTTTGAGCTGCGCCGGAATGTCGTTGATACCACTGCCCTTGCGAAACACCAGGCGCGCCGGGATGCGGTAATAGCGGTTGGTGAAGTCCACCGACTTCAACCGCTCGGGGGTGATGGACATGGACGAAATCACCGCGTCGACCTTCTTCACCTTGAGTGCCGGAATCAAGCCGTCGAACTCCTGCTCCTGCCAGACGCAGCGGACCTTCATCTCGGCGCACAACGCCTGACCGATGTCGTAGTCAAAGCCGATAATGGTGTTGTCCGGGGTTTTCGAAGCGAATGGCGGGTAAGCCGCCTCGATGCCGATGCGCAACGATGTTTCGGCGGCTTGCGGGCTTGTGCCGAAAGCCAGCAGCGAGACGAAGCCCAGCCTGAGGGCAATGCGTTTAACGTTCATTCATTAGCTCCAGATGCGATGTTATTGAGTTCGGACGCTCCACAGAAGTCGTCCGTTATGGCAGCAGCAATGTGAACAAGCCCGGGCGGCGACTCTGCGGTCGTCTGCCCGGTGACAGCACAACGGCGATCCGGCCGACGGCCTCAGACTGCCGCCGTGACAATCAGCTCCAGCAAAATATCGGGATCATCGAACGCCACCTGGGCCGTGGCCCTCGCCGGGGTCTGCGCGGCGTCGACCCAGTCGCTCCACAAGGCATTCATCGCCGCGAAATCCCGGCCCATGTCTTTCATCCAGATCTGCACGCTGAGCAGTCGGCGCTTGTCACTGCCCGAAACGGCCAGCAACTCATCGACCCGTTGCAGCACCTGACGGGTCTGGCCCTGGATGTCCTGACTGCAATCGGCGGCGACGATGCCGCTGAGCCAGGCCACGCCGTTGTGCACGACACTGCGGCTCAGGCGTGGGTTGCTTTCGATGCGTTGAATACTCATGACGGTTCCTCGATAAAGGGCTGCTCGCTAGCCAGTTGGGCGAGCGTGATGGGTTTGAGGGGCGAACGGACGCGGTAGTAGCCCACCTCGGCGGGCGACACATGGCGATGCCCGGCGATGATCTCGGTGACGTTCAGGCCACACTGACGGCCCTGGCACGGCCCCATTCCGCAGCGACTGAACGCCTTGGTCTGGTTCGGCCCCAGGCAACCGAGGTCGACGTAGCGGCGGATAGCGCCCGCGCTGACTTCTTCGCAGCGACAAACCGTGACGTCATCGGCGGGAATGCGGTTCTGAACCGGCGGGCGATACAGGGCGTCGATCAGCGGGCGTGCCGCGCGGGCCCGGCCCAGAGCTTGTTGCACAGACGCGGCTGTCGCGTGTTTGCCGGCAATCGCCAAGGCCGCCAGGCGACCTTCCAATTGCGCCACTTGCGCGCCGCCGATAGCGCCGCCGTCGCCGGCAATGAAAATGCCCGGCACGCTGGTTTCACCCCATGGGTTGCGGCGGGCGATCCAGCACAATTGCTGTTCGCTCCACTCATGGTCCAGACGCAACGACCAACTGATCTGGGTATTAGGCACCACACCTTGGTGCAGCAGGACCAACTCGGCAGGAATGCGCTGCTGGCGAGCGCCACGGTCGAAGCTCACGGCACTGGCCCGATCCGCGCCCTCCACCCGCAGGTTGCGGGCACCGCGAATATGTCGGACACCGGCGCGCTTCAACTCCAGCAGCAGCGCCATGCCCTTGAGCAAATCCCGCCAACCGCGCAAGGCACCGGGAACCGCACGCCAGGCACGCAGCAGATCGCTTCGATGGCTGGTGTCCACCAAGGCTTCGATGGCGATCCCGGCGCGCAGGTATTGCACCGCCAGCAGGTACAGCAACGGGCCGCAACCGGCCAGTAGCACTGGACCCGCAGGCACCAACGCTGCGCTCTTGAGCAGGATCTGCCCGGCCCCGGCGGTCATGACGCCGGGCAAGGTCCAGCCAGGAATCGGCATCGGCCGTTCAAAGGCTCCCGTGGCGATCAACAACTGGCGCCCTTGCAAGACTTCGACGCGTCCCTCGATCAAATAGTGCACTTGACGCTGCGGCGTGACCTGCCAGATCGCTGCGTTGGGCAGATAACGAGCGCCGCATTGCAGGAAATCTGCTGCCAGTTTCGCCCCAGCGCTGTAATCGTCACCCAGGATCGAGCGGCAGCGGGTATCGGCTTGAAGCACCTGACGATAAATCTGTCCGCCGGGACTGGCCTGTTCATCCAGCACCACTACCGACAAGCCGTGAGTCCTGGCCTCAAGAGCGGCACTCATGCCGGCGGGCCCGGCACCAATGACGATCAGGTCGATGACGAGGTTACTCATCGCTACCCTCCTCGCCCTGCGCCAGGCAGGCGGCTCCGCGTTGACGGCGTACGCGCATGCCTGGACGTACCGGCACCAGGCAGGCCTGGACATTGGCTTGGCCGTCCACTTCCACCAGACACTCAAAGCACACACCCATCATGCAATAGGGTGCACCAAGCCGACCGTTGATCGCGCTTTCGCGGGTGTGGCGGATGCCGCTACTCAACAGTGCGGCGGCCAGAGATACCGCGCCGGGCACCGTCAACGGCAGTCCTTCGAACTCGATTTGCACGGTGTCATCCCCTGGCGTCAAAGGCCGGAACAGGCTGTCAGCCGACATGACGCACCTCGGTTGGCGAGTTGAATCGGTGCAGGCCGAATGGTTTTAGCATCGGGTCATCGAACTCACCGGCGATCCACGGTGCCAGGCGCAAGGCATGGGCTGCGGCCAACGTCACGCCGCTGTGGCAACTGATAATCGACAGCCCCGCCCAGGCCTGGGGGGCTTCGTAGATCGGAAAACCATCGGCACTCATCACCCGCAGCGCACCCCAGGCCCGTACCAGTCGTACCCGGCCCAATCGCGGGAAGCACTGCACCGCACGCCGGGCGATATCGGCCATGACCTGGCTCCCGGTGCCGTCGTCGTAGCCCACTGATTCATGGGAGTCGCCCAACTGCACCGTGCCCTCGTCGGTCTGGCGCACATAAGTGGTGGGGTAATGCAGAAAGGGCTTGAGCCGTTCGGTGACCAGGATCTGCCCACGGTTCGGCCGCACTGGCACGTCCAGCCCGACCATGCCCCCCAGGGCTCGATTGCCGAGGCCAGCGGCCAATACGACCTGACGGGCAGACCAACACTGGTCCTTCGCCCGCAGTTCGAAACCCGTGGCGCGCGACTCGATCCCGTCAACGTGATGCCCGTTCATGAGCTTTACCCCTCGGGACTGGCAGGCGGCGTAGAGCGAGCGCAGCAGTTTGAGCGGATTGACATGGCCGTCCATGGGCGAAAAACAACCGCCAGCCACCTCCGGCCCGATGCCAGGCAAACGGGCGCGCAGTTGCACGGCGTCCAACAGTTCAAAGGGGTAGTCACCCGCAAGGGCTTCGCGCAGCCAACCCAGGCGACGACTCTCCTGGGCCATTTCTGCGTCGCTCAGGCATAACTGGAAACCGCCCTGTTGGCGTAGATGAACGTCGATGCCGGTGTCGGCCTGCAACGCAGCGGCGAACCTTGGCCAAAGCACCACCGATTCGCGCGTCCACTGCGCATACGGGCTCATCCGGTAGCCCTTGCCCTGGACCCACAACAAGCCAAAGTTGCCCCGGGCGGCGCGGATGGCGTCATCACCTTCGTCGAGCACACTCACTTGGCGCCCGAGCAAGGCCAGCCCATAGGCAATGGACAGTCCCACCAGGCCTCCCCCTACGACGATGACATCAGTTTTTTGCATGGCTTGTTTTTCGCTGTTATCGATACCTAGTGGTCAGTCAAGCACCGATTTTATGGGTTGATTAACGGGATGCAGACGATCCTAGGGCGGTGACAGCACGTTGAAAAATGCTTTATTTTGGCAACCTCATGTCTTTTTGTTATGGGTTTGATCAGCACTATGAACCTTCGCCAACTGGAAGCCTTTCGCGCTGTAATCCTGGGCCAGACCGTGACCCGCGCCGCTGAAATGCTGCACATCTCGCAGCCAGCCGCGACCCGACTGATCGCCAGCCTGGAAGAGGACATCGGCTTCAGTCTGTTCGACCGGGTCAAGGGCCGGCTTCAGCCCACCGCAGAGGCCATGACGCTGTATCAGGAGGTGCAGCGTTCACTGCTGGGCGTGGAGCGCATTGCCCGCACCGCCCAGGACATCCGCAACCTCAAGCGCGGCTCGCTACACATTGCCTGCGCACCGGCCATGGGGCTGTCATTCGTGCCACGGGCAATTGCCGCATTCGTGGCCGAACACGATCAGGTCCAGATCTCACTGGTGGTGCATTCGTCTCGGGAGGTGGTGGACTTGGTGGTGGGTCAACGCTGCGACCTCGGCCTGATCGTGCTGCCCAACACGTACCCGAGTCCACGGGCCGAGAAACTACTGGCCACACGCATGCTTTGCGCCCTGCCCGCTGGCCATCGCTTACAGGACCAGACCACGATTCGCCCGGAGGACCTGCAAGGCGAACCATTCATTTCCTACCCGCAGTCCATTGCCTCACGCCAGCACATCGACGCCATCTTCGCCGCCCATGGGGTGGACCGCGAACTGCGCCTGGAAACCCAACTCTCCCTGCCCATGTGCGCGTTCGTCGAACAAGGCTTAGGCGTGGCGCTGGTAGACGCCATCAGCGCCGTCGAATACCGCGGCAATGGCATCGTATTCCGCGCCTTCGAACCGGCGATTGAAATGGACTTCAGCATGCTGCTGCCCATCCAGGGGCCGGTCTCCAAGTTGCAAGCCAGCTTTCTGGAACATATGCAGCGGTTCATCGAAGCGCAGGTGCCATCGGCCTATCGGTTCTGAGTGCATTCCCAGAGCAACAATGGATCCACTGAAAACACCAGCCATCGTCAAGACCATCAAAATCATTGACAAGCAAATTAGTTAAGAGAGTTAATGGATCCATAGATAAAAACAAAACCAGCCTGGAGAACCTCCATGTACCCCAAAAACACCTGGTACGTTGCCTGCACCCCCGATGAAATCGCCGACAAGCCCCTGGGCCGTCAGATCTGTGGCGAAAAAATGGTTTTTTACCGTGGGCACGAGGGCAAGGTCGCGGCCGTGGAAGACTTTTGCCCCCATCGTGGCGCCCCGCTCTCGCTGGGCTACGTCGAAAACGGCAACCTGGTGTGCGGCTATCACGGCCTGGTGATGGGGTGTGACGGCAAGACCGTGGAGATGCCGGGACAACGGGTCCGAGGCTTCCCTTGCAACAAGACCTTTGCGGTGCAGGAACGCCATGGCTTCATCTGGGTCTGGCCGGGCGACCAGGCGCTGGCCGATCCGGCGCTGATCCATCATCTGGAATGGGCCGAAAATGACGAATGGGCCTACGGTGGCGGTCTGTTCCATATCCAGTGCGATTACCGCCTGATGATCGACAACCTGATGGACCTGACCCACGAAACCTACGTGCACGCGTCCAGCATCGGCCAGAAGGAAATCGACGAGGCGCCGCCGGTGACCACCGTCGAAGGCGACGAAGTGGTCACCGCCCGGCACATGGAAAACATCATGGCCCCGCCGTTCTGGCGCATGGCCCTACGCGGTAACAACCTGGCCGACGATGTGCCGGTGGACCGCTGGCAGATCTGTCGCTTCACCCCGCCCAGCCACGTACTGATCGAAGTGGGCGTGGCCCACGCCGGCAACGGCGGTTATCACGCCGCCCCGCAGTTCAAGGCGTCGAGCATCGTGGTGGATTTCATCACGCCGGAAACCGAAACGTCCATTTGGTATTTCTGGGGCATGGCCCGGCATTTCCAGCCACGGGATCAAGCACTGACCGACAGCATTCGCGAAGGCCAGGGCAAGATTTTCAGCGAAGACCTGGAGATGCTTGAACGCCAGCAACGCAACCTGCTGGACCATCCGCAGCGCAACCTGCTCAAGCTCAACATCGATGCCGGTGGCGTACAGTCGCGTCGGGTGCTGGAGCGCTTGATTGCGCGCGAACGCGACCCGCAAGCCGGCTTGATTGCCAGCACCCGGCAGCCGCAGCACGTGGAGCAGCGGTCATGATCGAAGTCCAAGTCGTCGCGCGAAACAACGAAGCCCTGGATATCTGCAGCTACGAGCTGATCCGTGTCGACGGCCAACCCTTGCCGGCGTTCACTGCCGGCACCCATATCGACGTGCACTTGCCCGATGGCCTGATCCGCCAGTACTCGTTGTGCAACCATCCCGAGGAACGACATCGTTATCTCATTGCTGTACTCAAGGACTCGGCCTCGCGCGGCGGTTCGCGCAGTCTGCACGAACTGATCGAGCCCGGCGCACGGCTGCTCATCAGCGAACCGCGCAACCTGTTTGCTCTCGCACCCGAGGCCCGACGCAGCTTGTTGTTTGCCGGGGGGATCGGTATTACGCCGATCCTGTGCATGGCCGAGCACCTGGCCCAGAGCGGTGCGACGTTCGAACTGCATTACTGCGCCCGGTCCCGGGAGCGCGCCGCCTTTATCGAGCGGTTGCGCCAGTCACCTTATGCTGACCGGGTTTTCCTGCATTTCGATGAAGAGCCCGAAACGCTGCTGGACGCCGGCCGGGTGCTGGCCGCACCCAACGATGACCTGCACCTCTACGTGTGCGGCCCCGGCGGCTTCATGCAGCATGTACTGGATACCGCCAAGGCCCAGGGCTGGCAGGAAAATCACCTGCACCGTGAATATTTCGCCGCTGCGCCCACCGACACCAGCGCCGATGGCCGCTTCTCGGTGAAACTGGCCAGTAGCGGCCAGGTCTTCGAAGTACCCGCCGACCGTAGCGTGGTGCAGGTGCTGGAGAGCCATGGCATCGAGATTCCGATCTCGTGCGAACAGGGCGTCTGCGGCACCTGCCTGACCCGCGTGCTGGAAGGTGTACCAGAGCATCGGGACATGTTCTTGACCGAGGCAGAACAGGCTTGCAACGACCAGTTCACGCCGTGCTGTTCACGGTCGAAGACACCGTTGCTGGTGCTGGATCTCTAACCCCCGAACAACCGAAACCCTGTGGGAGCGAGCTTGCTCGCGATTGCGCTGTGTCAGCCAACATTAATGCCGCTGAACCACCGCTATCGCGAGCAAGCTCGCTCCCACAGTGGAGCCTTCAGTCCGAACGCAATATCACCGTCATTCGCTCATCGGCCAGCGTCGAGCCGAACACCTCGGCATAACGCAAGGTCGCGTTGGCATGCTCGCGCATGATCGCCTCGGCACGAGCGCCCTGGCGGTGGATCAACGCGTCGAATACCGAATGGTGCTGCATATGGGCATAGTTGAAGCGGCGAAACTCGCCGGCCATGTTCTGACGGTCCACCGCCAGGGCGGTGACTGAGGCGAACGGCAGATGATCGTTGCGGGCCAGTGCATCGGCGATGGCTGGGTTGTGGCTGCCTTCGACGATCACTTGGTGAAAACGCATGTTCAGGTCGTGATAGACCTCCAGGTCATCCTCGGTCACGTAGCCTTTGGCGAACAGCTCATCGCCCTGCACCAGGCATTGTTCGAGTATTGCCCGACCCTCTTCGGACAAGCCACGTTCGGCCGTTTGCCGCGCGGCCAGCCCTTCAAGCACGCCACGCACCTCCACGGCCCCGGCGATCTCCTCGGCACTGACCGAACGCACCTGAAAACCCCTGCCGCCGAAGCGCACCAGCAACCCTTCCTGCTCCAGCGTGCGGAACGCCATGCGTACTGGCATCCGCGAGACGCCAAACAGTTCCGCCGTGGGAATTTCCATCAAGCGCTCACCCGCCGCCAGTTCGCCCGAAGCGATCATTCTGCGCAGCGCAACCAGCACCGTTTGGCCAGGCTTACTCATCCAGGTGGATTCCAGAGAAAGAAGAACCGGCATAGTAGAAGGCTTGGGGCGGTGTGTCACGGCAGGGCAAGCTGACCGGAGAAGAACCTGATGCTGAAACAAACGGTGGGAGCGAGCTTGCTCGCGATAGCGTCGGAACAGTCGACATTAATATTGACTGATCCACCGCTATCGCGAGCAAGCTCGCTCCCACAGTTCTTGAGTCTTGCCGACTAGTTCGCCCGCAGGATGGAAGCATCCTCACCGCGATACAGCGCCTCGACTTTCGCCGCCCGCCACTGCAACACCGCTCGCTGGTTGATCGAGCCCTTGTCGGTGATTTCGCCGCGATCGATGGATGCCGGTTCATCGAGCAAGGCAATCCATTCCACACGGCTGGCGTTGCCGGTGGCTTCGCGGTTCAGGCGCTGCAGCCAGCCGGCGAACCATTGGCGTACTGGCTCGCTGGCAAGTACCTGGGTATCGCTGGCGTCCAAAGCCAGGCCTGACAAACGACGACATTCGGCAAGCCGTGGAAACACCAGCGCGCCCAGGCACTCGCGATCCGGCGCGGTGATCACCAGGTCCTGGACGTAAGGCGTGCCTTCCAGCACCGCCCGATTACGCAACGGCCCGACACTGACGAACACGCCGGAAGACAATTTGAAATCCTCGGCAATCCGCCCGTCGAACATCAGCCCCAGTTGCGGGTTGCCGGGATCGGCCAGCTTGATCGCATCCCCCGAACAGTAGAAACCGTCCTCGTCGAACACCTCGGCGGTCTGCTGCGGTGAGCGCCAGTAGCCGGGCATGATGTGCGGCCCGCGGAAGCGTCCTTCGAACTTGCCGTCCACCGGCACCAGTCGAACTTCGCAACCCGGTGCTGGCAGGCCGATGTAGCCGGCCATGGACAGCGGTCCGGTGGTGAAGGTGCAGGATGGCGCCGCCTCGGTCATGCCCAGGCCGGCCATCATGCGGATTCGCTCACCACAATGTTGCTCAGCCACTTTGTCGAGTCGATCCCAAGTGCTTTGGGACAGGCCCGCCGCGGCAAAGAAGAACAGGCTGATGCGCTTGAAAAAACGCTCGCGCAGTTCGCCGTCCTGCTCCAGGGCGCTGACCAGCTCTTCCCAGCCCTTGGGCACGGTCAGGTACGCGGTAGGCGAAATCTCCTTGAGGTTGCGCAAGGTTTCGGTGAAGCCCTGGGCCGTGGGTTTGCCGTCGTCCAGGTAGAACGTGCCGCCGTTGTACAACACGATGCCCACGTTATGGCTGCCACCGAAGGTGTGGTTCCACGGCAACCAGTCCACCAGCACCGGCGGCTCTTCGCCGAATACCGGAAAGGTTTGCAGGAGCATTTGCTGATTGGCACAGAGCATGCGCTGGGTGGTGATTACCGCCTTCGGCAGCTTGGTCGAACCGGACGTGAAGAGAAACTTGGCGATGCTGTCCGGCCCGGTGGCGGCAAAGGCGCGCTCGGCCTCGACGCCGCCGGGCTGTGCCAGCAGGCTGGTGAAGCCGGTCCTGTGCCGGCCCGGTATCTCGCCGCGCACCGTGACCAGCGGAACATCCACCGGCAATACCGCATTGATTGCTCGCTCGAACGGTGCCGCCTCACTGACAAACACCAGCCCCGGCTGCAACAGGTCGCAGACGTGCCGCAGCTTGGCGAAATCCTGGGACAGCAATGAATAGGCTGGCGACACCGGGCAATAGGGAATGCCTGCGTACATTGCGCCGAGGGCCATTTGCAGGTGTTCGATGTCATTGCCTGAGAGCAGCGCCAGCGGTTTTTCGGCCGACAAGCCGTAGCTCAGCAAACTCTGGGCGATAGCCCGCACACTGTCGAGCATCTGCGCATAGCTGACACGACGCCAGTCACCACTCGCGTCACGCGCCGCGATAAACGTGTGCTGCGGGCGCACCTCGGCCCAGTGCACCAAGCGATCGAGCAAACGCGTCGGCAACGGCGCCAGGGGCTCCAGGGAGCGCATGTGCAAAATGCCGCGTTCTTCTGTGACTTCAACGGCAGGATGACCAATCGACACCTGGCGATACTGCCCAGGGCCGGGTCGGGAGGACGATCTGAACTCGGGACTCACGTACATTTCCTCCACCAAGGCATGCTCGGGTCGCATAAAGCGAGCGGAGCGTGGCAGCGTCTGGCTGCGGCCTTGTCATTGTTATTCTGGCCTGCACCCGGGCGGCTTTCGAGACCTGGCCGCCCGCGGCGCGACGGATTTCAGATCGGGTAATGCCGGGGGCCGTTCTGCAATGTCACCCAACGCAACTGGGTGAAATGCTCGATGGACGCCTTGCCGCCAAAGCTGCCGTAACCGCTGGACTTGACCCCACCGAAGGGCATCTGCGCCTCATCGTGCACGGTCGGACCATTAATGTGGCAGATGCCCGATTCGACCCGCTGGGCCAGGGCCAGCGCACGGCTGGTATCGCGGCTGAAAATGGCCGCCGACAGGCCGAACTCGGAGTCATTGGCCAGGCGCAGCAACGCCTCGTCGCCATCGCCGCGCAGTACCACCGCCACCGGGCCGAAGGACTCTTCGCGATACAGACGCATGTCCGGGGTAACGCCATCGAGCAAGGTCGGTTGCAGGATGCTGCCCTCCAACTGCCCGCCCGCCACCAGGGTCGCGCCTTTGGCCAAGGCGTCGTCGATCAGCCCCTTGATGCGCTGACCGGCACTGACATCCACCAGCGAGCCGAGCACGGAGTCACCGGCTGTGGGATCGCCAGCGCGCAAGGTGGCGATCTTCGCGGTCAGCCGGGTGACGAAGGCATCGGCCACTCGCGTATCGACGATCAGTCGCTCGGTGGACATGCAGATCTGCCCCTGGTTGAAGTAAGCCCCGAAGGCCGCCGCTTGTACCGCAGCGTCCAGGTCGGCGTCGTCCAGCACCAACAACGGTGCCTTGCCGCCGAGCTCCAGCAGGGCCGGCTTGAGATGGCGCGCCGACAGTTCGCCGACGATGCGCCCGACATGGGTCGAACCGGTGAAATTGACACGACGCACCGCCGGATTGGCGATCAAGCGTTCGACAATCGCCGGTGCGTCCACTGGCGCATTGCAGATGACATTGACCACGCCGTCGCCCAGCCCGGCGTCCTGCAATACCTGACCGATCAACCGGTGCACCGCTGGGCTTATTTCCGAAGCCTTGAGCACCACCGTATTGCCGCAGGCCAGGGGCATGGCGATAGCGCGGGTGGCGAGAATCACGGGCGCGTTCCAGGGTGCGATGCCCAGCACCACGCCACAGGGTTGACGCAAGGCCATGGCGAAATTGCCAGGTACGTCAGAGGGAATGATTTCGCCGTTGATCTGGGTGGTCATGGAAGCGGCTTCACGCAGCATATTCGCCGCCAGGTGTACGTTGAAACCGTACCAGTTGGCCATGGCGCCGGTTTCGCCAGCGGCCGCGATGAATTCGCCGCTGCGAGCCTGCAACTGCTCGGCGGCACGCAGCAGACGCGTGCGGCGTTCGTTGGGCGCCAGCGCGGCCCAGGTGGGAAACGCGGCTTGCGCGGCGGCCACGGCGGCGTCGGCATCTTCCAGCGTGGCAGCGGCCACGCGCGAGACCACTTCACCGGTCACCGGGTTGCAGCGCTCGAAGGTCCGGCCGTCACGGGCGGGGCACGACTGGCCACCGATCAACAGGGGCACGTCCAGCATGGTGATTCCTCTTTATTGTCTTTATCGGGAATGCATCGCAGCGGTGTAGCAGTAGCGCCGGGGCGACGCAGCGAACAGCGGGATGCAGCCCCCTATTCGCCTGTCGACTCAACGCTTATAGGTCTGCAAGCCAGGCTTGATGCTCTTGTCGTCCAGGAACTGCTTCATGCCCTGCTCGCGACCGCCTTCGGTGTCGAGCAGGCGCGACTGGTCGAGCTTGGCGTACAGGTAATCCTCGTTCTGCTCCCAGGTCAGTTCGCGGCAGCGTTTGAAGCCATGCTTGGCCGCGCGCAGCACCACGGGGTTCTTCTCCAGCAGGTTACGCGCCAGCTCCACAGTGACTTCGCGCAGTTGCGCCAGGGGCACACTTTCGTTGACCAGGCCCATCTCGGCAGCTTTCTGCCCGCCGAAGGTCTTGCCGGTCATGATGTAGTACAGCGACTGGCGATGGCCCACGGTGTCGGCCATGGCCTTGCTGACCAGATTGCCGGGCGGGATGCCCCAGTTGATTTCCGAAAGACCGAAGGTCGCCTCATCGGCGCAGATCGCCAGGTCGCACGCCACCAACGGGCTGAAACCGCCACCGAAGCACCAGCCATTGACCATGGCAATGGTCGGCTTGGCGTACATGCGCAGTAGTTTCCACTGCCATTGCGAGGCTTCGCGACGGATTTTCTCCTGGAGGATTTCCGGCCCGGCGTCCACCTCGCGGAAATATTCCTTGAGGTCCATGCCGGCGGTCCAGGCATCGCCCGCCCCGGTCAACACCAGCACGCCAGCGGCCGGATCCTGTTCCAGGGTCTCGAGCACATCGATCATCTCGCGGTTGAGGGTCGGGCTCATGGCGTTGCGTTTTTCCGGGCGATTGAGGGTCACCCAGGCAATGCCTTCCTCGATATCGACTTTGACCGTTTTCCAGCGACCTTCGTAATTGCTCATGATGCGTGCTCTCTTGTTCTTGGCTGAAGATGATCAAAAACTAAACTGGAAAATTAGTTATGTCAATTAACTATTAATCGATTTACCTGTGTTTTTTCAGGGGTTGGAGCAGAGCCCCTGATCAACGAATGTGCGATCGACCGTAGCCATCGCGTCACAACCTCGGCAAACTGGATAGCCTTGTTAATCACTCACCTTGAGGATGTTCTCTTCGATGGCCAAGTCTTCCAAGCTTGCCGAACCTACCGAGGCCCTGGTGGACGGTACCGACGTGCAGGCACCGCTGGACTCCGCGCTGGATGACCTGATCGGTTACGCCTTGCGCCGCGCCCAGCTGAAACTGTTCCAGAATCTGATCGGCCGGCTTGCGGTCCACGATTTGCGGCCCGCCCAATTCTCGGCCCTGGCGATCATCGACCAGAACCCCGGCCTGATGCAGGCCGACCTGGCCAAGGCGCTGACGATCGAACCACCGCAAGTGGTGCCGTTGCTCAACAAACTGGAAAGCCGGGCCCTGGCGGTGCGCGTGCGGTGCAAGCCAGACAAGCGTTCCTATGGGATTTTCCTGAGCAAGACCGGTGAAACCCTGCTCAAGGAACTCAAGCAGATCGCCGCACAGAGTGACCTGGATTCCACTGCCGCTCTCTCAGGAACTGAACGCGAGGAGTTGCTACGGTTGCTGAAGAAGGTGTACCAGCAATAAGGCCAGCGCTCGCCCCTGTGGCGAGGGAGCTTGCTCCCTCGCCACAAAAGCTCTGCGTTGCACCTCAGTGGATCACCAGATCGGCACGCTGTAGGTCACCAGGAACCGGATCTGGTTCTCGTCGCGAAACGCCGCCGTACCTGGGAAGTCATTGCGATAGATCGATTTGCGCGCCAGCAACCCGACATTTTTCAACGGGCCACTCTGGATCACGTACCCCAGCTCCATCTGGAACTCGCGCTCCTTGCGATCCTCGGCATTGAGCGCCGCCAGCTCAATGTGATCGCCACGCACATAACGCAGACGAGTCCTCAGCCCCGGCACACCTACTGCGGCGAAGTCATAGTCATGGATCACCTGCCAGGTGCGCTCCTTGGCATTGAGGAAATCCGAGCTCATGGTCATTTCGCTCAAGCCCATCAACTCGGTGCCGGACACATAAGGGGTGGCCGTATCACCGCTGGAATGCATGTAGCCCAAGCTCACGCGATGCCCACCCAAGCGATAGCCGACCAGCGCCGAAACATTGCGGTTATCCACCTTGCCGGCCTTGGCAGCGCCGTCCTCGTCACTGAAAAAGCTGCGCAGGTCGGTGGTCAACACACCGTCGCCCAAGGGCAAGTTGTGCAGCAACGCCAGGGTGTCCTGCTGGTACAAGTCCGCCACTTCAGCGTGGTAGGCCCGCAGGCTCAGGTCTTTGTTGACCTGGTAGTCGCCCCCCACATACGCCATATGCGAAGAGGTCGCTGCACCGTTGAACCGACGGTTGGGCGAGGCGATGCTCATCGGTTGGTAGTCGGTGGATTCGCGACGGTTGATGCGGTCGATGTACCCCGTGTTCAACGTCAGTCCGTCGATGTCCTTGGAGCTCAGTGTCGTGCCGCGAAAGGTTTGCGGCAACAATCGTGACGGGCTGGCAAAGGCGAACGGCAGGAAGATCGAAACGTCGCCGGTCTTCACCGTGGTCTGGCCGAAACGCAGCTTGCCGGTCAAGGCCAGGCGCGAATACTCATCGGCGGCACGCTTGTCGCTGCTGGACACCGGCAACAATTCAGTACCACTGCGATCCGGCGACGAATCCAGCTTGATCCCCACCAACCCTCGGGCGTCCAGGCCAAACCCGAGCGTGCCCGGCGTAAACCCAGACTCCATGTTCAGAATCACCCCCTGGGCCCATTCCCGGGCCGCGGTCTTGGCGCCATCGTCCTTGTAGTCGCGATCCATGTAGTAATTGCGCAGGGTCAGGGTACCGTGGCTATCGTCGATGAACCCCTCTGCCCATAAAGCGCTGGAACCCAGGCTCAGCCCGAGACAGGCCAGCAGTTGAACGAGAGGCGAAACAGGGAGCGCCGCAAGGGCGTGCCGGGCAAGGTTTGGCATGTGTGATGTCCAATTATTGTTGTTGTTTTTGATCGACCTCAACACCTGGGGCGTTGGGCTCTGCGCCAAGAGAATGGAAAGGTCCCAACGCCTTCGTCAATCCAACATGACCGATAATCGAACATTAATATCATTAACTAATTTATCAATAAAACCTCCATCTACTCTCAAGCAACTGATTTTTATCACGATATTTGCGTAATCAGCTTACCGTCCGGCGCGATTCATTTTTTAGTTAGGTTTGTTAATCTTAAATACACCTGTCGGAACTCCCGAGCTGGTAGCCCCTGACAAAAACAATAAGAGGATTTGCCATGAACCGTCCGGCGCGTCGTGCGACGCTGACCATCGCCTTGTGTTTTATCGTTGCGCTGATCGAGGGTTTCGACCTGCAATCGGCCGGCACTGCCGCCGCCGGTCTACGGCAGACGTTTGCCCTGGACCCGAAGATGATGGGTTGGGTATTCAGCGCCGGGATCATCGGGCTGCTGCCGGGTGCATTCTTTGGAGGCTGGATCGCTGATCGGATCGGCCGCAAGAAAATTCTCATCGCCGCCGTCCTGCTGTTCGGCGTGTTCTCCCTCAGCACTGCGTATGTCGAACACTTCTCCAGCCTGCTGCTGGTGCGCTTCATGACCGGCCTGGGCCTTGGTGCTGCCCTGCCCAACCTCATCGCCCTGTGTGCCGAAGCCGTGGGTGAGCAACGACGCGGCACGGCCATCAGCGTGATGTACGCGGGCGTCCCGTTGGGTGGTGCACTGGCGGCGGTGGTTGCCATGTTGTTTGGCGAGCACTGGCAAATGACTTTTTTCATCGGTGGGCTGGCACCGTTGCTGGTGGTGCCGCTGATGTTGCTCTGGCTCCCTGAATCCAGCGCCTTTCGCCAGGCTCAACATGTCAGCGCCGCGGCTCGCAGCTCAACCGGCCAGGCGCTGTTCGGCGATGGCCGGGGGCGTACCACCCTGGCGCTTTGGCTGAGCTACTTCTTTACCCTGACGGTGATGTACATGCTGCTCAACTGGCTGCCGTCGTTACTCCTCGAACAAGGCTTCAGCAAACCCCAGGCCGGTCTGGTGCAGATGCTGTTCAACATCGGCGGCACCCTGGGTTCGTTGCTCGGCGGCCTGTTACTGGACCGTTGCAATGGCATCAAGGTGGTGCTGTTCGTCTATGCCGGATTGCTCAGCGCCCTGGCCGGGGTCGGGCTGTCGGTCGGTATCGTGCCGATGGGCATCGCAGGGTTCGCTGCCGGGTTGTTTGTCATGGCCGCGCAACTGGTGCTCTACGCCTTGGCCCCGCCCTCCTATCCTACGGCTGTGCGGGCGACAGGGGTCGGTGCAGCCGTGGCCATCGGACGCCTGGGGTCGGTCGCCGGACCATTGGCCGCCGGCCAAATCCTGGCGGCCGGCGCGGGAACCACCGGTGTGCTGTTGGCGACGTCTCCAGGGCTGTTGATTGCTGCCGTGGCGGCGATCAGTGTGATGGCCCGTTCGGTGGTGGTGGGTGAAGCACAAGGGGTGCGCTAACCCTCTGCAACCCACTCCTTGTGGCGAGGGAGCAAGCCTCCTTCGCCACAAGGATGTCCACCGGGGACCACTAGAATCTATGCAACCAGTTCAACACTAGCTTATCCCCCTCGGTACGGTTCTCGGCATCCTGCTCGAAGTAGGCATTGACCGACAGCACGTCCTCCTTGCGAAAGACATAATTGAACCCCGGCCCGATCGCCCAGACCTTCTCCCGGCGCCCGCTGACGTCGTGCCCATCGACCTGGGTGTCAGTGAACTGCTTGAGCCAATAGCCGTTGAGCCCGGCGCTCAGTCGATCGGTCAAGGCGTACTGCAACGTCAGGTTGGCGTGCAAGGCCTGACCGGCCTGGGTATCGGAGACATCACCAAAACTGGCCGAAGGGTCGTCGTTCTTGCCGTTCCACAAATACATGAAGCGCCCGCTTGCCGACCATTTGGGCGTGAACCAGTAGGTGGCGGCGTAATACGGATTGAACGACCAGAAGTTACTGCCCGGGTTGATCGAGCGATTGCGGTTGTAGGCACCGACCGGCATCGACACGTCCACCTCGACACGCTGGGTCAGCAAAGGGCTGCCATCGGCGCGGGTCAGGGTGGGCAATTGCAGGAAGGCGCCGACGATCAGGTCGCCAAACCCTTCCCGAGAACTCAGGGCTGCATTGTTCAACCCATCGTCCACATCCACATGGGCCAGGGAGGTGTTGATCAGGGTAAACCCTGGCATCGCGCCGTTGGCGCGGGGTTGGCCGACGTAGATGATCTGGGTGGTCGGCGCGAAGACCTCCACGGTTTGCTTGGGTAGCGGCAGTTTATTGCCGTGGGCATCGTTGAAACGATTGGCCTTGGAGTACGTCAGGTATTCCTCCAGATACCAACCGGGGCCGGCCGGCGCAGGGGAACCGTCGTAGAAACTGGTGCTACCCAGATTGAGGCCAGGCAGGTCATACGCATGAACGAGGGGCGACAGCGCAACCAGAATCGGGGCAGCAGCCATCCGCAAGATAGGCTTGAGCATCTTGTGAGTCCTGTATTTTTGTTGTTATTAGAGGCCCGGCACCGCACCCACAGTGCCGGGTTACATCACCGCGACGGCGTTATATGTAGGTCGCCGCAAGCCCGCCATCCACCGGCAGGTTGACCCCGTTGACCCAGCGCGCAGCGTCTGAACAGAGAAAAGCGATCACCTGCGCCACCTCATCGGCCAGGGCCGGACGCTTCATGCGATGGCTGTCCTGTGCCACGCGTTCCTCGCCGAGCATGCTGACGAAATCTCCGAGGATAGGGGTGAACACCGGCCCCGGCGCCACGCAATTGACCCGCACCGAATGCTCGGCAAACCACTGTTGCGCCTTCTGGTAAGTCCAGACGATCAGTGCTTCCTTGAAGTATTGGTAACAGGTTGCCTGCTCCACCGGGTTAGCCGCGAGCCACTGCTGCCCTGCCCCATAACTCTGGGTAGCAGCCAAAGCCTTGTGCAACGCCAGCCGCTCCGGCCACTGCGCCCCCAGGATCGAGGCGACGTTGACGATGCTGCCCCCCGGGGCGATGCGCGGCAGCAAGGCTTCGGTGAGGTGACGCAGGCCCAGGTAATTGACCTTGGCCACGGCCTGTACCGGCGCGGTCCCCGGCACACCGGCTATGTTGCACAGCCCGTCGATCTGCTGCGGTAAACGCCTCACCAAGGCATCGATGCTTTCAGGATCGCCCAGGTCGGCCTGGAAAAAGCCATCAACGGTCAGTTGTGGCTCATGACGATCGACGCCGATCACACGGGCGCCCTGGAAACGCGCCAGGCGCGCCACCTCCGCACCGATGCCGGACGCCACACCCGTGACCACCAGGGTTTTGTTATGCAAGTTCATGTTCAAGCCCTCTTATTGTTGTATAGGCATATCGTGGAACAGCGTCAGAACGGATAGATCGGCGCGGTGTTTTTCACCGTCACCCATTGCCACTGCGTGTATTCATCCCAGTCCGCCGGGCCGCCGACGCTGCCGCCATTACCCGAGGCACCGCGCCCGCCGAAGGGGTTGACGCACTCATCGGCAACGGTCTGGTCATTGATATGCAGCATGCCGCACTGGAGTCGTTCACCAATGGCCATGGCCCGGCCCACCGACGGTGAAATGATCGCCGCCGACAAACCGTACTCGGTGCGGTTGGCCAATTCGATGGCCTCTTCGTCGGTGGCGAAGCTGACCACCGTCGCCACGGGCCCGAAGACCTCCTCTTCGAAGGCTCGCATGCCCGGCTTCACGCCGCTGAGCACGGTCGGCTGATAAAACAGCCGATCATATTCGCCGCCGGTCTCCAGCCGCGCCCCGGCGCTCAAGGTGTCGCTGACAATTGCATGCACCCGCTGCAACTGCCGCTGATTGATCAATGGCCCCAGGGCAGCTTCGCCCCGGGCAGCGTCGCCGACGCTCAAGGCGCGAGCCTTTTCCACCAGCTTGTGGGTCAGGGCTTTGGCGATGGACTCATGGGCCAGGATCAAGCCGGTGGCCATGCAAATCTGCCCTTGATGCAGCCAGGCCCCCCAGGCCGCGTTGCGGGCGGCGACGTCCAGGTCGGCGTCTTCAAGAATGATCAGCGGGTTCTTGCCGCCCAGCTCCAGCGCGACTTTCTTCAAGTTGCGCCCGGCTACCTCAGCGACTTTGCGACCAGCCCCGGTGGAGCCGGTGAAGGCGATCATCCGCACGTTAGGATCGCGGCACAGCGCCTCGCCGGCATCCGCCGCGCCGGGCAACACTTGCAGCAAGCCCTTGGGCAGCCCTGCCACCTCGAACAGTCGGGCGATGAGCAGACCACCGCTGACCGGGGTCTGCGGATCCGGCTTGAGCACCACCGCGTTGCCCGCCGCCAGGGCCGGCGCTACGGAACGCATGGACAGAACCAGAGGAAAGTTGAACGGCGAAATCACCCCGACCACGCCGTGGGGTTGGCGCCGGGCATAGGACAGGCGCCCCGCCTCGCTGGGCAACACCAGCCCATGGGCTTGGGACAGCAGCCCGGCGGCTTGATGCAACAGCACAATCGCCTCACGCACTTCATGCTGGCCCTTGAACAACGCGGCGCCGGTTTCCCTGGCCACATACAGCGCCAATTCCTCGAAGGCATGCTCAGCCACGTCGGCGGCCTTGCGAAAGATCGCCGCGCGTTGCCGCGGGCCCATCGCCGCCCACGCCGATTGAGCCAGGGCGGCGTCTCGGCAGGCCTTGGCGATGTCGGCGGCGTCGGCCGTGGCGCTACGCATCATCACCTCGCCGGTGGCCGGTTCGATGATCGGTTGCAGTGGGCCCGAGGCAGGCACCCAGTCACCGTTGAATACGCATTCGGATTCGATCACCTGAGACAACAGGTGGCTTTTGGATGCAGACATTTAAAACTCCCGGCTCTTTGTTGTTGTCATCGTTTGCCGCGCCTCGAAGGCGCCTGCGCAAACGCCGTGCAAGTGCTTGAGCAAGCGTTGTGCCGGTTTCGCCTGTTGATGCCGGAAAAAATGCCGCAAGGCTCTGGATCAAGGATCTGCCAAAGCCACTACCGGCCAAGCGTCGCTGGCGCCCCTGGAGCCAAGCAGCCGACGCTTGTTCATTTGATAAAGTTATGTTTAATAACTATCTAGCCAGATGATCATTTCGATCAACCGCCATCAGGGGCCTGACAATGAATAATCCCCACTGTCCGTTGCCGGATCACCGGATTGCCACCGAGCATTTCCACCCACGGGGCGACAGCAACGAACTGACCGACAGCAGTTCGCCGACGCCGGCCGAACTGACCGATTGCCTGTTTTTTTCCCCTGACGATGGGCGTATCTGGCTCAACGACCAGCGTATGTTGCTGCTGCACAGCTCATCCTTCGGGGCGTTACGCCGGGAGATCATCGAGCGCCAGGGGCTGGAACAGGCCCGTGGCATGCTCACCCGCACCGGCTATTGCTCCGGGGCCCGGGATGCCCGACTGATTCGCGAACGCTGGCCCCACGCCGATGCCGCTGCGGTATTTCGCGCCGGCACGCATTTGCACACCCTGGAAGGCATGACCAAGGTCGAGCCGCTGCATTTCAAGTTCGATGCCGATTCGGGATTCTATGAAGGCGAGTTTCTCTGGCACCACTCCTGTGAGGCCGACGAGCATGTTGCGGCCTACGGTACCGGGCAGGACCCGGTGTGCTGGACCGAGCTGGGCTACGCCATCGGTTTCGTCAGCGGGCTGTTCGGGCAATTGGTGATTTTCCGCGAAGTGGAATGCCGAGGCATGGGCCATGAGCGCTGCCGAGTCATCGGCAAGACCGCTGAGCAATGGGGTGACATCGAGCGGGACCTGAGTTATCTCAACGCCTCGCCCGCAACGCAGGCCAGCCGCAGCGCGCCGGAGCTTCACAGTGCAGCCGGAACCGCGCCGCTGCCGGACAGCGAGCAACCCCTGATCGGCGCCAGTGCCGCCTTCAATTCAGCGACCCAGGCCCTGCAGCGCGTGGCCTTGACGCCTGCCACCGTGTTGGTCAGCGGCGAATCCGGGGTAGGCAAGGAACTGTTCGCCCGCCAGTTACACCAATTGAGTCACCGCCGCGATGGGCCATTCATTGCCCTCAACTGCGCGGCCATACCGGATAACCTGATCGAAGCCGAGCTGTTCGGCGTCGAGCGCGGCGCCTACACCGGAGCCACTCACTCGCGCCCCGGACGTTTCGAACGGGCCCATGGCGGCACGCTGTTTCTCGACGAAATCACCTGCCTGAGCCTGGCCGGGCAAAGCAAGCTGCTGCGCGCCTTGCAGGAGCGCGAGATTGAGCGGGTCGGTGGCGGTCACGGCATCAAGGTCGATGTCCGGGTGGTGGCGGCGACCAACGTCGACCTGCGTAAAACCGTAGCGGACGGCGAGTTTCGGGCGGACTTGTTCTACCGGCTCAATGTCTACCCCATCGCCCTGCCCCCCTTGCGAGAGCGCCGCGATGACATACCGCTGCTGATCAACGCCTTCCTCAAACGCTTTTGCCAGGAGTACGGCCGCACGCCCATGGGCCTGACCATGCGCGCCCTCAAGGTCCTGCTGCGCTACGACTTCCCGGGCAACGTGCGAGAGTTGCAGAACCTCATCGAGCGCGGCCTGATTGCCAGCGAAGAAGGCCAGGCAATCGACCTGACGCATCTGTTTCGCAATGAGCAATTGCCGGTGGCGGCCTATTCCGTGGACGACAACGGCGGCCTCTCGTCGATAGGCCGCGCCACGACCGATGCCCTGGAAAAACCGGCCTTGCTCCAATCCCTCAGCCAGCTGGACTCGGATTTCTCCATTGATGGCCTTGAATCCCGGCTGATCAACGAGGCGTTGCACTTGAACAACGGCAACCTGGCGGCGGCGGCAAGATCATTGGGATTGAGCCGGGCCCAGTTCGCCTACCGGCTGAAGAAACATCAACGAGGGATCCCAGCCTGATTGCAAACCTGCTCGCGATAGCGCAGGTCAGTTTGCCTCCGCGCCCCGCCGATACTCGCTGGGCGTCTGGTTCATCTCGATGCGGAAATGCCGGTTGAAGTTGGACAAATTGTTGTACCCCACTTCAAAGCAGATGTCGGTCACCGGCATTTCGCTCTGCAACAGCAAACGGCAGGCTCGCTGGACCCGCAGCTTGCGCATCAGGTCAATGAAGCCGTGCCCGGTGATGCGTTTGAAAAAGCGCGAGAAGCCGGGTTCGCTCATGTCCAGCTGCCGGGCGATCACCGACAGGCGCAGGTCGCCGGTGAGTTCGGCTTGCAGGTATTCGAAAGCTCTATGAATACGTTCGGAACTGCGGGCATCCAGGGTTGGTGCGTAGCAGGGGCTCGCCAGGCACAAGGCCTGCGCTTCGGGGGCTTTACTGAGGGTTTCGAGCAGTTGCAGGAACAGCGCCAGCCGCCCCAGTCCCTGCGCCGGGCCGATGGCCTCGAGCAGGCTCGCGGCGTGAACGGCGGTGTCGCCGCTGAAGGCCAGGCCTCGCCGAGCCCGCTCGAACAACGTCTGTAAATCCCCTAGTTCCGGCAGGGTCCGGCGCAGGGTCAGCAAGGTGGCGCCGTCGAACTGCAACACCACATCGCGCCCGGCCAGGTGCTCGCCCGGCGCCAGGTCGCCCATCCAGTCGTGGGGCAGGTCCGGACCGATCATCGCCACATGGCCGGGGCCAAACGGGCCAATATAATCGCCCGCCAGCAACTTGCCGCTACCGTGGCGGATAAGGTGGATTTCAAATTCGGGGTGATGGTTCCAGCGCGCCATCGGATAGGGATAGTCGTGCTCGTACCAGCGAAAACTGTGCTCGGGTTCGGGCAGGATGACTTCAAGTTCGGCCGGTCGCTGTTCGAACAAAGGCGTTCTGTGATCAGGCATGACGCGCCTCTCTTATCGTTATAGCCAGCACCTTACGCTGGGTGCACAGCGGTTCGCCAGTTCCCACCTGACTGCCCACTGATACTTTTTTAACCCGACCGAACGACCCGTACAGGCGTTAAAAAAGTATCACCGGATCATCCCCCCTGCGTTTGTCCGCGTTGAGGTGCACTGCTGTAATCGCCCAGCCATGGCGCACATGCAGGTCCGCCCTGCCCCATGGACCTCTAGACTGAAGACAGGACAAGCCCATGAAACGACTGGAAGGAAAAAGTGCCCTGATAACCGGCGCAGCCCGAGGTATCGGCAAGACGTTTGCCCAGGCCTATATCAATGAAGGCGCCACTGTGGCGATTGCCGATATCGATCTTCAGCGGGCCCAGGTCACCGCCGCCGAATTGGGCGACAGCGCCTACGCGGTGAAAATGGACGTGATCGACCAGGCGTCCATCGACCAGGCCATCGAGGCGGTCGTGGCCCGGGTGGGCAAGCTGGATATCCTGATCAATAACGCGGCGCTGTTCGACCTGGCGCCCATCGTGCAAATCACCCGCCAGAGCTACGAACGGTTATTTTCCATCAACGTTGCCGGCACGCTGTTCACGCTGCAGGCGGCGGCCCGGCAGATGATCCGCCAGGGGCACGGCGGCAAAATCATCAACATGGCGAGCCAGGCCGGTCGGCGTGGCGAGGCGCTGGTCGGCGTCTATTGCGCCAGCAAGGCCGCGGTGATCAGCCTGACCCAATCTGCCGGGCTGGATTTGATCAAGCATCGGATCAACGTCAACGCCATCGCCCCCGGCGTGGTGGATGGCGAGCATTGGGATGGCGTGGATGCGCTGTTTGCCCGCCATGAAAACCTACCGCGCGGAGAAAAGAAGCGCCAGGTCGGTCAGCAAGTGCCTTTTGGCCGGATGGGCACTGCGGATGACCTCACAGGCATGGCGATTTTCCTTGCCTCGGCAGAGAGTGAATACGTGGTGGCGCAGACTTATAACGTCGATGGAGGGAACTGGATGAGCTGAAAATCCGCAGCTTTATGGCCTTGAAACGACGGAAATGGACTTATTCGGCGGAAAATTGATCCCACTACTTGAAGATTGTCCCGAACGGTACCAAACGGTGCCGTTCCAAGGGATTTCAAGAGAGCGTGAATACCGTTGCCCCAGCGGGGCAAAAATTGCGCATCATAGGCGCCGTCCGCTCAAGGGAGATTTACATGCGTGCCATTTCATCCGCCATGCGTCTTGTCGTGCTGTCGCTGGGCCTGGCCTTCGCCGCCAGCGCCGCGGCCACCGAAGAGACGCAACTGGTCGAGACCATCAATCTGTACCGTAGCCAGTCCCAAAGTTGCGCGGGCCAGGCCTCTCTGGAGTTGCCGCCGCTGGCGATGGACTCTCGGCTGATCCTGTCCGCCAATGGCATCGGCGACCTGCAGCAGGCGCTGGCGCGCACGGCCTATCCGATGATCAACGTGCAGGCCATCAGCCTGTCCGGGCCACGCGATGCGCAAGCTGCGATGAAGGCCGTGCAGGAAAGTTTCTGCCAGGTTGTCCTGGACCCGCAGTTCGTCGACATCGGCGTCAGCCGCCTGGATCGCGAATGGCGCATCGTGCTTGCGCGCCCACTGCTGTCGGCACGCCTGGGGGACTGGCAAGCCGAAGGCCAGAAACTGCTGAAGTTGATCAACAGCGCCCGTGCGCAACCCCGCCGCTGCGGTACTGAAACATTCGCGGCCACAACCCCACTGAGCTGGAACGCCACCCTGGCCCTGGCCGCCGTGACTCATACCCGGGCCATGGCCAACAGCAATTTCTTCGACCACAAGGACCGCGACGGCCGCATGCCGGGTGATCGTGCCGAACTGGCAGGCTATCTCGGCCAGTTGATCGGTGAGAACATCGCCGCCGGGCAAGACACAGCCCTGAAGGTGGTGGACGGCTGGCTGGCAAGCCCCGGGCATTGCGCCAACCTGATGAACCCGCAGTTCCGCGAACTGGGTGCCGGCTACGCGACCGATCCGAAAAGCGATGCGGGGATCTATTGGACGGCGATGTTTGGCACCCAATAGCGCGGTGGCCGGGCCACCGTTATCGCGAGCTGGCTCGCTCCCACAAGGGATTTGTGGTGCTCATGAGAAATATGCGGTGCGCCAATCACATCAATGCCGGCTACTGGCGCTGTACTGCCGCAGCGTCTGCCGCAAATGCTGCATGAACTGGCTCAACGACGGTGACTGGGCCACGGGTTTGCGTTGCAACAGGCCGATCGAGCGCTTGCCGGGCTGGTCGATGGCGATCACCGCGCATTGCTCACCGATATTGAACACTGCCGTGCAACTGGCCGGCAGCAAGGAAAAACCCAACCCTTCACGCACCAGGGCGGTGGCCGTGCTCATGTGGGCCACTTCCCAGGCCGGCTCAGGATCGACATTCAGGTAACGCAACGCGGCATCGGCCAGCGGGCGGATACTGGTGTCGGGGGTCAGGGCGATATAGGGCTGGCGCTTCCAGTCTTCCAGGCTGTCACGCTGGTGGTCCTTGTGGGTCAGCAACACCAGGTTGTCATCCAGCAAACGCACGAAGCTCAGCCCGGACAGGTCGTCCGGCAACGACGTAATGCCTGCGTCCACCTCGCCGCGCTGCACCCACCCCATGATCTCCCCGGCGCGGCCGTCCAGTACGCTTACCCGTACCCCCGGGTGTTCGCGCTGGAACGCGGCAATGACCACCGGCAGGAACGAAGCAGCGGCAGTGGGCAGTGCCGCCAGGCGCAGGGTGCCTCGGCTCAGGCTGAGGGTGTCGCGGGCGTCGCGCACAGCATCGTCCATGTCCCTGAGCATGCGCCTGGCCTGGGGCAGGAAGTGTTCACCGGCGGGCGTCAACTCGACACTGCGGGTGTTACGCGCCAGCAACTGCAAGCCCATAGTCTCTTCCAACTTGCGGATGCTGTAGCTCAGGGCCGGTTGGGACAGGTGAAGCTGTTCGGCGGTGCGAGTGAAGCTTGAGGTTTCAGCGATCAAGATGAAAGCGCGAAGCTGTCTGAAAGAAACGTTCATGGCTGCACTTATAAAAATAATGGATCAATTGATTCTACCTTTAAAATTCACAGAACAATCGATGCAAGCCACTATGGGTTATCCCCCCAGTGGAAACGAACATGACAAAAACAATTCTCGTCGGGTGTGGCGCCGGTTTCGCCAATGATCGCCCGGATGCCGCGTTACGCCTGGCCCAGGACCTGGCGCAGCGGCCCGGCCAGCGCTACATCATGCTTGAGCTATTGGCCGAACGGACTTTGGCCGAGGCGCAGTTGCGCAAGGGGCTTGACCCCCTGGCTGGCTACTCCTCTCGCCTGTTCGACTTCCTCGAGCCCATGCTGGAGGTGTGCATCGAGGCTGGTATCCCGATTATCACCAACGGTGGCGCGGCGAACCCCAGGGCCGCGGCGCAACGGCTGCGGCACACACTGGCGGGGCGCTACCCGCAATTGAAAATTGCCTGCGTGCTGGGTGACGACCTGCTGGAAGAAACCCCATCCCGTTACGCCCGATGGCTGGCCCCGGAGCTTGCGAGGGACCAGCCTGTGTCAGTCAACGTCTATACCGGCGCCGATGGCATCACGACAGCGCTGGCTGAAGGCGCCGGCATTGTGCTCTGTGGTCGGGTGGCCGATCCATCGTTGGCGGTAGGCGCGATTCGCCACGGGCTGGGCTGGGCCGCCGACGATTGGCAAAAGATGGCCATCGCGACCGCCGCCGGGCATCTGCTGGAATGCTGCACCCAAGTCACCGGCGGGTATTTTGCCCATCCCGGAATGAAAGAAATCCCCGACCCGGCCAACCTCGGTTGCCCGATTGCCGAGGTCCATCAGGACGGACGCTTGATCATCGGCAAGACCCGCCACAGCGGCGGTCGGGTCAGCGAGCAGACGGTCAAGGAGCAATTGCTTTATGAGGTGCACGACCCACGGCATTACCTGACGCCGGATGTGGTGTTGGATCTGGGCCAGGCCCGTGTCCAGGACCTGGGCGAGGATTGCGTCGAAATCAGCGGTCTGCTCGGCCATCCGCGCCCCGACACGCTCAAAGGCTTGGCCGGGGTGCGCGGGCTTTGGTTTGGCGAGGCGGAGATCTCCTATGCCGGCCCCGGCGCCGTGGCCCGTGCCGCCCTGGCCCGGGAAATCCTGCTGCAGCGTTTCGACCGGCTGGCGCCAGGGATACAGCCGTGGATCGATTTGTCGGGCATCGCCAGCCTGTTCAACGATCACGCTGGCCGCTACCTGCAACAACGCCTGGCCCAGGCACCGGCCCTGGAAGACGTGCGCGTACGGGTCGGTCTGACCCACACTGACCGGTCGTTGGTCGAAACCCTGCTGGCCGAGGTGGAGTCGCTCTACACCAACGGCCCGGCCGGTGGCGGCGGTGTTCGCCGCCACCTCGCCGAAGCGGTCACCACCCGCAGCTTCCTGCTGCCGCGCAGCGAAATCCACACAACCCTGGAGTGGTACTGATGAACCTCGTCACCCTCGCCGACTTCGCCCACGCCCGGGCTGGCGACAAAGGCAACATCCTCAGCATCGCGGTATTTCCCCACGACCCGGCGCACTACTCCTGGTTGCTGCGTGAACTGAGCGGCGAACGGGTCGCCGAACAATTCGCTACGCGGCAACCCTCCAAGGTTCATCGCTACGAACTGCCGAACCTGAACGCATTGAATTTCGTACTCGAAGACGCCTTGGAAGGCGGCGTAAACCTCAGTTGTGGCCTTGATCGCCATGGCAAGAGCCTGAGCTATCTGCTGCTGGCCCTGCGCCTGCCTGGGCCACAAGGCTGATCGACGCGCCGCCGCCGAACCATCGACAACAATAAAAAGAGAGGTTGCTACATGATCACAACCCTGGGTTTCCTGATGATGCTGGCCATCATCGGGCTGATATTGCTGCGCAGGATCAGCCCCGTAGTGGCGTTCACCACCCTGCCCGTCGTCGTGTGCCTGCTGGCCGGTTTCAACCCCGGACAAATCGGCGAATTCATCAAGACCGGCCTGATTACTGTGGCCCCAACGGCAGCGCTGTTTCTGTTTGCCATCCTGTTTTTCGGCATCATGCGCGATCGCGGCTTGTTCGATCCACTGGTCAACCTGCTGATCCGCAGCACCGGCGGCAAGCCGCTGGCAGTGGCATTGGTCACCGTACTGGTGACCTCGGTGGTGCACTTGGACGGCGTCGGTGCCGCCACATTCTTGCTGACCATTCCGGCGCTGTTGCCTTTGTACAAACGCCTGCACATGAGCCCGACCATGCTGCTGTGCCTGGTGGGCACCACGGCCGGGGTGATCAACATGGTGCCTTGGGGTGGCACTACGGCCCGGGCCGCCGCGGTGTCGGGGCTTGATGCCACCGAACTGTGGTTGGGCTTGTTGCCCGTGCAGATGGTGGGCCTGGTCTGCATGCTGCTGGTGGCGACGGTATTGGGCTTGCGTGCCCAGCGTCGCCGGCCGATGTCACTCGGGGCCGCCGCCAGCGTCGACCTGGACGGCCTGGCCACTGAAACCCGCGAGTTCAGCCTCTCGCCCCGTGACCTGCGCTATTGGCTGAACGTGGGCCTGACCGGTGCGATCCTGGCCTGCCTGTTCACCGGCATTTTCCCCCTGTATGCCTGTTTCATGGTGGGGTTGGGGATCGCCTTGCCGTTGAACTTTCCTTCCCTGGATGCCCAGGCCGAGCGTCTCAAGGCGCATGCATCCGACGCGCTGCAAATGGTGCTGGTGATGATGGCCGCTGCGGTGCTGCTCGGCGTGCTGTCCGGAGCGAAGATGTCCGACGGCATGGCCCTGGCATTGATCAACTTCCTACCCGCCGGCTCGGCCCACTACCTGCACATAATCGTCGGTTTCTTCGGCGTTCCCCTAGGCATGATCTTCTCGCCGGATGCCTACTACTTCGCCTTGTTGCCAGTGATCAAGGACGTGGCCGCCGCCGCTGGCGTTCCCCTTGAAGCCGTGGCGCGGGCCATGCTGATCGGCGAAAACACCGGGTTCTCCATCAGTCCGGTGGTGCCCAGTGTCTATCTGGCACTGGCGCTCAGCGGCGTGGAGCTGCGCAAGCACATGGCCTACACCTTTTTCTGGGCCTGGGGCGTGAGCCTGGTGATGCTTGCCTTCGCCGTGGCGAGCGGTGCGGTGCAGGTGTAAGCCGAGGCCAACGCCCGCAGTGGATGTCGGTATGCGCCCGAGCGGCTAGTGATGGGAGCAAAAAAAACGCCGCTCAATGAGCGGCGTTCTAGTACCTCACCAGACAGCGTCCGGTTTACAGCGCCATGTCAGCCGCTGGGTTGGCTTCACGGGCAGCAGCCGGTTTAGCCGGTGCCGCAGGGGCGCCTGGCTTGCCGATCGCCGGCGGCGGATCCAGTTGCAGGACCTCGCTGGTGTAAGCCCACTCCTGGGCGACGCGTTCAGGGCTATCGTTGAGCTTGGTGCCGTAGCTCGGCACGATCTGGTGCAGTTTTTCCTGCCAGGCCGGGCTGGCGACCTTGTCCTTGAAGACTTTCTCAAGCACGGTCAGCATGATCGGCGCGGCGGTCGAGGCGCCTGGCGAGGCACCCAGCAGGCCGGCGATGCTGCCGTCCTGGGAAGCGACCACTTCGGTGCCGAGTTTCAGCACGCCGCCCTTCTCTTCGTCACGCTTGATGATCTGCACGCGCTGGCCGGCCTGCCACAGGCGCCAGTCTTCCTGCTTGGCTTCCGGGAAGTATTCCTTCAGCGCGTTGAAGCGGTCTTCGTCCGACAGCATCAGCTGACCGGCCAGGTACTCGACCAGCGGGTACTGTTCGATACCAACCTTGGTCATCGGCCACACGTTGTGGGTGGTGGTGCTGGTCAGCAGGTCAAAGTACGAACCGTTCTTCAGGAACTTGGTGGAGAAGGTGGCGAACGGGCCAAACAGGATCACGCGCTTGCCGTCCAGCACACGGGTGTCCAGGTGCGGAACCGACATCGGCGGTGCGCCGACCGAAGCCTTGCCATACGCCTTGGCCAGATGCAGTTGGGCAACGGTCGGGTTTTCGGTGACCAGGAACGAACCGCCCACCGGGAAACCTGCGTATTCACGGGCTTCCGGGATGTCGGACTTCTGCAGCAGGTGCAAGGCACCGCCGCCAGCGCCGATGAACACGAACTTGGCGTCGGTCTCGGTTTCGGTACCGTCCTTCAGGTTCTTGTAGGAAACGCGCCAGGTGCCGTCTTCGTTGCGGGTGATGTCTTCCACTTCACTGGACAGCTTGAGCGAGAAGTTCGGCTTGGTCTGCAGGTAAGTCGCGAACTGGCGAGTGATTTCGCCGAAGTTCACGTCAGTACCCAGGGGACTCCAGGTGGCCGCGACTTTCTGGCTCGGGTCACGCCCTTGCATCATCAGCGGAACCCACTTGCTGATCTGCTCGCGATCTTCGGAGTACTGCATGCCGGCGAACAGCGGGCTGGCCTGGAGGGCTTCGTAACGCTTCTTCAGGAACGCGATGTTCTCGTCGCCCCACAGGAAACTCATGTGCGGCGTGGAGTTGATGAACGAGCGCGGGTTCTTCAGCACACCGTTCTTGACCTGCCAGGACCAGAACTGACGGGAGATCTGGAAAGCCTCGTTGATTTCGATGGCCTTGGAGATATCGACCTTGCCGTTCTTGTCTTCCGGCGTGTAGTTCAGCTCGGCCAGCGCGGAGTGACCGGTACCGGCGTTGTTCCAGCCGTTGGAGCTCTCTTCGGCAACACCGTCCAGGCGCTCGACCATTTCCATGGTCCAGCCCGGCTCCAGCTCATTGAGCCAGACGCCGAGTGTCGAGCTCATGATGCCCCCACCAATGAGCAAGACATCCACTTTTTTTGCCTCGGCGGCGTGCGTGGTCGCAAGACCCATCGCCATCGCCAGGCCCAGCAGCGCCGTGTGTGTTTTCTTCAACATGTGTGTATCCCTAGGATAGAACGCCATTCCACCCCCACTCCTGATAAACGATAGACCATGCCGTGGCCGGCAATGCCAGCCGGCTGGTATCGGAAAGGACTGGAGGATGGACCTACAGGGCCGAGTAATTATCGGCCGCACATTTATGTCTCTCCGGCGCTGACTTCTTGTAGGTCTTGGCTTCAGCTGGGTGAGGGACACTGCAAAACGGTTGCCATCGGGCGTGCCGAGGCCGTGCCCGATTGTCGCAGCCGGGGGAGTTTACATAAGGAAATAAACAGACCGAAGCGTCTTTTTACATTTCTGGCGAAAACGCCGACCAAACGGCGGCATTTTAATGGCTCTGCCCCCATATTCAGTCGGCACTGTCGGTCATCAGGCCTTGGCTCAGAAATACTTGAGAATCGCGATGTCACGCCGACGCTGTTTGAGAGCGGCAAACCAACGCGTCGGGAAGAACAGTGCGACGCCCAGCAGCACGCTCGATAACCACACCATGGGCAAATGGTCGAAGCCAAAATAGGCGCCCTGGTTAGTACCCCAAATGGCAACCGCCGTCAGGTACAAGGCCTTGAGTACGTAAAGGTGCAGCAGGTAGAAAAACATCGGGGCGCCGCCGTAGATCGCCAACGTCGCGATGGCCCCCCGCCCCTGGGCTTTCTCGAAGAGCGCCAGCAGAATCAAGCCCATCCCCAGGGTTGGCATCAGGAACATCAGCGACGGCGGGTACTTGGTCGCACTCATGAAGCTCATGAAGGTGCGCAGCGCATCGCCGGTCTGTACCCAGGGTTTGTCGCCGTACACGTTCAGATAACGGATGCACACGAAGAGCAGCAGCAAGCCGATGCCGACCTTGAACAGCCGCCCCAGGCGTACAGCGGGCTCCACGTCCTTGCCGAACCACGGGCCGATGGCCCAGCCCAGCAGGATCACGCCGATCCACGGCAGCACCGGATAAGTGGTGCGGGCCCGAGTGAACTCGGTGAGATCGATGAATGCCCGCTGATGAAGAATCGACCACGGTACGAAAAACGGAGAGTCAGGCCCCAGCAGCACACCGTCCAACAGATTGTGCCCGGCGACGATGGCTAGCCCGAGAACGATCAGCCAACTGCGCTTGAGGTGCAGCAGCGCGGCCAGGACGATCATGCAGATGCCGATGCACCAGATCACCTGCAACCACAAGGTCTTGGGCGGAAACTCGGCGTTCCAGGCGAAACACACGAAAGTGAGTTCCAGGAAAACCAGGAACAGACCGCGCTTGAGCAGGAACAACGAGGTCTGGCCGGCAGTGTGTTTCTGGCTGTATAGCCAGGCCGACAAACCGGTGAGGAAGATGAAAACCGGGGCGCAGAGCGTGCTGAGCAGGCGGGTGAAATACAGATCCGGGGTGACACTCAGCGCATCGATCGGATCGCTGACCTGACGGTGCAGCAGGAACGTCTCGCGGACGTGATCAACAAGCATCAGCAGCATGACGAAACCGCGCAGGGCATCGATGGCGAGCATGCGCACATGGGTTTCGGCGGTGCGGGTTGCAAGTACAGGTGCGATGACGCCGGACGGGCTCGTCATGCTTGGAGATAGGCTCATGGCATTACTCGGATGGGAGGTCGTAGGTCCATGCAAGGCGAGAAATGAGAATCCCTGCCAAACGAAAGCGGATAACATAACATGAAATCGTTATCACAAGCAGGTTCGCTTCCACAGGATCTTGCAATGCATGCGATTTCCATGACCTCCCAAAACCCATGTGGAAGCGAGCTTGCTCGCGATGACGTCGGCACAGCCGACATCACCGCAAGCTGACCCACCGCTATCGCGGGCGAGCTCGCTCCCACAGGTTGGGCGTGCTCAGGTGGATGAGTTTCAGGGTCGCTACCCGAGCATCTGGCTCAACACCGCCCGCAACTTGCCGGGCTTGACCGGTTTGTTCAGCAGCGGCGCGCCCAGTTTGCGCAAGGCGCGCCGGCATTGGTCGCTGCGATCGGCGGTGATGATCACTGCCGGGATCGCTTGATGGAAATGCTCGCGCAGATGCTTGACCACTTCACAGCCCACCACCCCATGATCCAAGTGGAAATCAGCCAGGATCAGTTCCGGCGCGCGGCCTTGCAGCACATCGAGGGCGCCCGCTTCGTCGGTGGCGGTCAAGACGTCGCAGCCCCACTGGCTCAATAGCGCAGCCATGCTCTGCAAAATGCTCAGTTCGTTGTCAATCACCAACAACCGGCGCCCCGGCAGCGGATTGCCGGCCACCGCCTGTACTGGTATCTGTGACACGGGCAACGGTTTTTCAGTAGACAGCGGCACTGCGATACTGAACACCGAGCCACGTCCCGGTCGAGAGCGCACCTGGACCCGGTAGCCGAGGATGTGGGCAATACGCTCGACAATCGCCAGCCCCAGGCCCACGCCTTTGCGATCCGCCGCCCGCCCGACGTCCAGTTGGTTGAACTCCAGGAAGATCGACTCCAAGCAATCGGCAGCAATGCCCCTCCCCGTGTCCCAGACTTCCAGGCTCAACTGCCCTCCCCGACGGCGAGCGGCCAGGAGAATGCCGCCCTGGGCGGTGTAGCGACAGGCATTGCTGAGCAGGTTACGCAGGATACGAGTCATCAGTCGCAGGTCGGTCATGATCGCTTCGTCGCCAAACCGCACCCGCAACTCCAACCCTGCCGCGCCAGCCACCGATTGAAACTCCGAGACCAGCGGCGCCAGCAACTCATCCAGCCGATACGGCGCCAGGTCCGGCTTGACCGCGGCCTGGTCCAGCCGGGAAATATCCAGCAGGTCAGTGAGCAAGTCTTCGGCGCCTTCCAAGGCTTGGTGGGTACGCTCCACCAGCACCTGCTCGGAGGTTGGCAGTGAGCGCTCGCGCAAGGTGGCGATCAGCAAGCGTGCGGCGTTGAGCGGTTGCAACAGGTCATGGCTGGCGGCGGCGAGGTATTTGTCCTTGCTGCGGTTGGCGGCCTGGGCAGCGTCCCGGGCGTCGCGCAACTGTTGCTCGACCAACTCCCGCTGGGCGATCTGTTGCTGCAGGTTGTGGTTGGCCTCCAGCAATGCGTCGGTGCGCTCGGCCACCCGTTGCTCCAATTGGTCGTTGAGCTGTTGCAGGTGTTGCCGGGCCAGTTCCAGTTCGTCGAGGCGCGCCGCCAGCTCCGGATAGTGACTCTTGCGCGTCGAGTGATTGCCCAGTCCCAGCAGCCCGGCCAGGGCTTTTTGCTGTTCGTCAGAGGGCTTCGCCATAGACGACCTCGACATCCCGCTGGCTCGACTCCCGAGGGTTGGTGAGGATGCAGGGGTCATGCATCGCGTGCTGTGACAGGAACGGGATATCCGATGTACTCACCCCGTGCAGTCCCAGGGTTTCGTGGAAACCGATGGTGTGCTTGAGGGCAATCAGGTGCTCCACCAACCGGGTACGGATCTGCCGGTGATTGAGGCCGCGGCAATCGATGCCCAGCGTCTCGGCAATCACCTTGAAACGCTCCGGCGCCGAGCTGTAGTTGAACGCCACCACATGCTCCACCAGCACCGCGTTGCACAAACCATGGGGCAGGTCCAGGAAACCACCCAGGCTGTGGGACATCGCATGCACCGCGCCGAGGATCGCGTTGGAGAACGCCAATCCGGCCTGCATGCTGCCCAACATGATCTTTTCCCGCAGTGCCACGTCCGCGGGGTTGGCGATCATTTGCACCAGGTTGCCGTTGATCAGGCGCATGGCTTCCAGCGCATGGGGGTCGGTGAGCGGGCCATGGCCGGTGGACACGAACGCCTCGATGGCGTGCACCAGCGCATCGATGCCGGTACAGGCCGACAGGAACGGGTCCATGCTCAAGGTGGTTTCCGGGTCGATCAACGACACGTCCGGCACCGCCGCCTTGCTGACGATGGAAAACTTCATGCGCTCCTGCTGGTTGGAAATGATCACGAACTGCGACACATCGGCCGAGGTACCGGCCGTGGTGGGAATCAGGATCAGGGGCGGGCTGGGCATGTACAGCATGTCCACGCCCTCGAACTCAAGGATGTTGCGACCATGGGCGACGACGATGCCGATGGCTTTGCCGCAGTCCATGGGGCTGCCGCCGCCGACCGCAACGATGACGTCGCAGTGGTGTTCCCGGTACTGCTCGGCACCGAGCATCACTTCCTCGACCCGGGGATTGGGCGAGACCGCGCTGTAGATACAATAATCAATGGCCTGGGCCTGGAGGCTGGCCTCGACATCGGCCACCCATCCGGCAGCGATCACGCCGGGATCGGTAACGATCAGCACCTTGCGTGCGCCGAACGTCTTGGCGTAATTGCCAACATTGTGCCGGCAACCGGCACCAAACATGATTTCGGGGGAAACGAACTTGCGCAGCGGACTGAGGCTCATCTTTTCAGGTGCGGGGCTCATCGGTAAGCCTGTTCTTATTGTATTGGGATACCCTGAGCCTAAAGCATCCCACCGTGATTGCAATCAGACCAAATGGTGAACCCGGCCTGAAGGCATCAGGCCGGGCCAGCACTCATCGGTTGGCGAAGTACATTGTCACTTCAAAGCCAATACGCAGGTCGGTAAACGCGGGTTTAGTCCACATGGGTCTTTCCTCTTCTTGTACCGGGCAATTCCGGCAAGGTCATTAATGCACGGTGTGCCCAGGGCTCGAATGCTACTTTCGAAGCGGTGGGTGGGGTGCGTTGGTAGCAATGCTGCAATCGCGCAAATCCAGATGTGGCGGCGAGCTTGCTCGCGATAGCGGTCGATCAGTCAACATTAATGCTGAATGTCCTGGCCTCATCGCGAGCAAGCTCGCTCCCACAGGGTGCGGGGCTGTTTCCCAGGGTTAGAAGAACCCCAACGGATTGATGTCATAGCTCACCAGCAGGTTTTTGGTCTGTTGGTAGTGATCGAGCATCATCTTGTGGTTCTCCCGGCCGACGCCGGACTTCTTGTAACCGCCGAACGCGGCGTGGGCCGGGTACAGGTGGTAGCAGTTGGTCCACACGCGACCGGCCTTGATCGCCCGGCCCATGCGGTAGGCGCGGTTGATATCGCGGGTCCAGAGGCCGGCACCGAGGCCGAATTCAGTATCGTTGGCAATCGCCAGGGCTTCGGCTTCGTCCTTGAAGGTGGTCACGCCCACCACCGGGCCGAAGATTTCTTCCTGGAACACGCGCATTTTGTTGTGACCCTTGAGCAGGGTCGGCTGGATGTAGTAACCGCTCGCCAGGTCCCCTTCAAGACGCTCCATCGCGCCACCGGTAATCAGCTCGGCGCCCTCTTCCCGGGCGATCTCCAGGTACGAAAGGATCTTGTCGTACTGCTGCTGCGAAGCCTGGGCGCCCACCATGGTTTCGGTGTCCAGCGGATTGCCGCGCTTGATCTTGGCGATTTTCTTCATGACCTCGGCCATGAACGGCACATAGATCGACTCCTGCACCAGGGCACGGGATGGGCAAGTGCAGACTTCGCCCTGGTTGAAGAACGCCAACACCAGGCCTTCGGCGGCTTTTTCAATAAAGGCCGGTTCGGCCTGCATGATGTCTTCGAAGAAGATGTTCGGCGATTTGCCGCCCAGTTCCACGGTGGATGGAATGATGTTCTCGGCAGCGCATTTCATGATGTGCGAGCCGATCGGTGTCGAGCCGGTAAAGGCAATCTTGGCAATGCGCTTGCTGGTGGCCAGGGCTTCACCGGCTTCGCGACCGAAGCCATGGACGATGTTCAGCACACCGGCCGGCAGCAGGTCAGCGATCAGTTCGACGAAGATCATGATCGACAGCGGTGTTTGCTCCGCGGGCTTGAGCACGATGCAGTTACCGGCAGCCAGGGCCGGGGCGAGTTTCCAGGCGGCCATCAGCAGCGGGAAGTTCCACGGGATGATCTGCCCGACCACGCCCAGCGGTTCGTGGAAGTGATAGGCGGTGGTCAGCTCGTTGATCTCGGCCGCCCCACCCTCTTGGGCGCGGATGCAGCCCGCGAAATAGCGGAAATGGTCAGCCGACAGCGGTACGTCGGCGTTGAGGGTTTCGCGCACGGCCTTGCCGTTGTCCCAGGTCTCGCTGACCGCGAGGATTTCCAGGTTCTGTTCGATACGGTCGGCAATCTTCAGCAACACCAGCGAGCGGTCCTGGGCCGAAGTCTTGCCCCACGCGTCAGCCGCGGCATGGGCGGCATCCAGGGCCTTGTCGATGTCGGCGGCGCTGGAACGGGGGAACTCGGCGATGACCTCGCCGTTGACCGGGGACGTATTGGTGAAGTACTCGCCATTGACCGGTGCGACGAATTCGCCGCCGATGAAATTGCCATAGCGCGGTTTGAAGGTAACGACGGCGCCTGGGGTTCCGGGTTGTGCGTAGATCATAGTGGGCCTCTGCCTGGTCGATGCCTGTCGCGGGACAGGCGATAGGCCGATGGTAGAGAGCCTCGCATGCTGGACGAATGCGTCATTGGCAGGGGGGGCTCTCGTTATTTGGTCGTAGGTTTTGTCGCGACCGGAGGATGAACCGGGGCTTTTTTTGTGGGAGCGAGCTTGCTCGCGATGAGGTCGGCACATCCAGCCTGGAGGGTGACTGATCGACCGCTATCGCGAGCAAGCTCGCTCCCACAGGTTCTACATTTGCCAAGGTTGGCTCAGCGCTTGGCTACGAGCTCTTTTGGCAACTTGAAGGTCCAGAGCATCCCACCCTGGTTGAAGTCCTTCACGCGCTTGGCCACCTCGCCGCCCCACAACGGCACCGCACCGCCCCAGCCAGAGACCACGGAGACGTATTGCTCGCCGTCCATTTCCCAAGTGATGGGCGAACCGAGCACGCCGGAACCGGTCTGGAATTCCCAGACTTTTTCCCCAGTCTTGGCGTTGAAGGCCTGCAGGAAACCTTCAGGCGTGCCGGTGAACACCAGGTTGCCCTTGGTGGTCAGCACGCCGCCCCACAGTGGCGCATAGTTCTTGTGGCGCCAGACTTCCTTACCCGTCTTCGGATCGATGGCCCGCAGCACGCCTATGTAATCCTCGTTCAGCGGCTTGATAGTGAAACCGGCCCCGAGGAACGCGGCGCCTTTCTTGTAGGCGATGCCTTCGTTCCAGATGTCCATGCCCCATTCGTTGGACGGCACGTAGAACAACCCGGTGTCCTGGTTGTAAGCCATCGGCATCCAGTTCTTCGCGCCGAGGAACGCCGGTGCCACGAACACCGAACTGCCCTTGGCTTCGCTACCCGGCGCACCCGGACGGCTGGCCTCGTTGTAGATCGGCCGGCCGTCCTTATCCAAACCACTGGCCCAGGTGATCTTGTCGACAAACGGGAAACCACGGATGAACTTGCCGTTGGTGCGATCGAGCACGTAGAAGAAGCCGTTGCGGTCGGCGGTGGCCGCAGCCTTGATGTCCTTGCCACCTTCCTTGTAGTTGAACGAGATCAGCTCGTTGACACCGTCATAGTCCCAGCCGTCGTGAGGCGTGCTCTGGAAGTGCCACTTGATGGTGCCGTCGTCCGGGTTCAGGGCCAGGCGCGACGATGAATAGAGGTTGTCACCAGGGCGCAGGTGGGAGTTCCACGGTGCCGGGTTACCGGTGCCGAACAGCAGCAGGTTGGTTTCCGGATCGTAGTAACCGCCCAGCCAAGGTGCCGCGCCGCCGGTTTTCCAGAGATCGCCAGGCCAGGTCTTGCCGGCTTCGCCGCCGGAAATGCCGTTCTCGATGGCCTTGCCGTCCTTGTAGACGTAGCCCATGTGCCCTTCCACGGTTGGGCGGGTCCAGAGCAGTTCACCGTTCTTCGGATCATAGGCGCTGATCTGGCCCACCACACCAAACTCGCCACCGGCCACACCGGTGATCAGCTTGCCGTTGATCACCAGCGGCGCGGCGCTGATGGAGTAGCCTTCCTTGTGGTCGGCGACCTTCTTGCTCCAGACCACTTTGCCGGTGTCCTTGTTCAGGGCCACCAGCTTGGCGTCGAGGGTGCCGAAGAACACCAGGTCGCCATACAGCGCCACGCCACGGTTGATCACGTCGCAGCAAGGGCGGATGTCATCCGGCAGGCGCGCATCGTACTGCCAAAGCTTCTTGCCGGTGCGCGCATCCACCGCGAATACTCGCGAATAGGAACCGGTGAGGTACATCACCCCGTCTTTGATCATCGGCTGGGCCTGCTGGCCGCGCTGCTTTTCACCGCCGAAGGAGAACGCCCAGACCGGGCGCAGGTCCTTGACGTTATCGACATTGAGGGTATCGAGCGGACTGTAGCGTTGGCCCTGGACACCCAGACCGTTAGTCACGATCTGTTGCGGGTTCTTCGGGTCCTGGAGAATTTCCTGATCGGTCACGGCTGCAAGGGCCGAACCGGACAGCAGCATGGCACTGAGCAGCAGGCTCACGGCGAAGGGTTGGCGACGTGCGGGATGACTCATGACGGCTACCTCTGCGGTTATTGTTATACCCGGGAATATTTCCCGGTCTGTCGCAGATTCTTGGGCCCGGGGCCGCCGGCAACAATTGCCCGCTGTGTTGAGTTTTCTAGTTCCTTGGTACATGTGGAGCAGCAGCGGACACCATCCTGTGGCGAGGGAATTCAGCCCGGGTTGTGGGCATCCACCCGCTTCATCCCCGCGCGCTCATAGCGCGGATAGAGATGACTGACACTGCGAATCAGCTCATACCGGCTCAGGCTGATCCCGGCAAAGCGCTCTGGAATGGGGCTGCGGATCATCTCGGCCATGTCATCGCCACGGGCGGCGCCGTCGCGCATCAGCTGGTCGAGCCACCCCAGGTAATCGCGCATCTGCGCAAAGGGCCGGGGGTCAGTCGCAAGCGGGCCGTGGCCGGGGACAATCTGCTTCCAGGGCAAGGCCTGCAGGGTGTCGAGGTCTTTGAGCCATACCTCGAGGCCCGGACTGTTGGGGGTGGTCAGGGCTCGCTCATAGAACACCAGGTCCCCGGCGAACAGCACGCCTGTGGTTTCATCGAGAATCGCCAGATCGGCACCCGTGTGCCCGGCCAGTTGCAGCAGACGCAGCGAATGATTGCCCACCTTCAGCGTCCCGGGCTCCAGCACCTGGGTCGGCAGCACCACCTCGGTGCCGCGCATCCAGTCGCCGACCAGCCGATACATGTTTTCCGCCAATGCATCGCCCTGCTGCCGCAGCAAGTCGGTGGTGCCCGCCAGCGCGCCGATGGGCACATCACTGAAGGCCTGGTTGCCCAGTACGTGGTCAGGGTGGTGATGGGTCAACAGGACCTGGATCACCGGTTTATCCGTGGTCGCTGCGATAGCCTGGCGCAGCGCCTCGCCATAGCGCTTCGAAGGCCCGGTGTCGATCACCACCACGCCGGCATCGGTGACGATGAACGCGGTATTGACGATGTTGCCGCCATTGGACTTGGCAAAATTCTCGGTGCTGCCTTCCAGCAGCCAGGTGCCCTCGGCGATCTGCCGGGGCTTGAGCGAGTAGTCTGTCGCGGCCCACGTCGGCCAGCACAGGCTCACGAACATCAGCATCAACCAGCGCATGGCGCGCTCCTTGTGGTCAGGGGATCGCCGCCTCGAACGTGTTGCCGCTGTTGTCGCGCAGCAACAGGCGGGTCTGCCCGGGGCCTTGTATGTCGAAGCCCAGGTTGGGGTTTTCGCTGACCGCCGGAAACAGCTCCAAGTGCGCCAGCACCTTGCCGTCGGCATCCAGTAACTGGGCCTGATTGAGGAAAAATTCCGGGATACCGCTCACCAGGCCGTTATCCATCGGATGGGCCACCTGCAAGCGCAGGCGACTCGTGTCGCCCCGGGGATAACGGGCGCCGATTACCTCACCCAAGTGCTCCTCCCACCCCGGCTGGGTGCGCACCACACTCGGCGCGGTACAGCCACCACCGGCCGCGTCGATCAACGTCGAGCCGACGTGCCACAGGCCGTCGCGGGTTTGCACGGCGGCTCGCAACGGCGTGGCTTGCTCGATCCGGATGCGGATCGACAACCAAGGCAACACACGATCCCCTGGCCTGAAATCAACGATTTTCGGCAACGGGTTCAGTTCGGCCCAGGCCAGCACCCGCACCACATCACCGGCGAAGGCCCGGGCGTCGATCTCCAGCGGGACCTGGCGCGCATCCTCGGCAAAAGGCGGCGCCAGCAACCGCACCCGATCGTCGAACACGAACGGCGCGTCGCCCAGCAGTTGCTTGTGGTAGAAGGCCCACATCACCGAAGGCACCGGATCCTTGCCCGGCTCGATCGCCGCCAGCGCGATCATGGGCAGACCGCACCACAGCAGGCACCACACGGGCCATTTCATCCCTGCGCTCCTATTGATACATCTCGGGCACTTCGTAACGCAGGCCGTAATGGGCATAGACAGTCTTGACACTGCCGTCGCGGATCAGGCCTTCCAGTGCTTCTTCCACCGCATAGGCCAACTGTCGGTTGCTTTCATGCACCGCCATGCCGATTTCCCAACGTTGCTTGCCCATGCTCGGGTAGGCATTTTCCGCCAGCGCCAGTTGCGGATCGGCGGCCTGGTGCACCTGCCAGTCGATTTCCCCACGCATGGCCATGACCGCGTCGACTTCCCCCGCCTGCATCGCGTTGAAAGCCTGGCTGACACCGGGGTAATGGTGGGTCTTGGCACTGAGCATGCCGTTGAACACAGACGTCAGGTAGAACGATGGAACGCTGTCGACTTCAACACCGATGGGGTGTTGCTGGAACACCGCGACGCTGCCCACCGAATCCAACCGCCGTCGGTCATACGCCACCTGCCAGCACTCCTGCTGATAAGGCCCGAACATCACCACCTGGGCGTTTGCCAGTTCGCCAATGTCGTTGCGCTTTTGCACGTAGTCGTGATCGTAGGGCACGCGCATCATCAAGTCGGCCAATTGCCGGTCGTGCAACGGACTGCTGCGCCAGATGTAATCGCGCAGGTCGTCATCGAGTTTTTCGCCCGGCGGTGCCCAGATCAATTGCAAGCTTACGCCAAGCGCTTTGGCCAAGGCTTGGGCCAGCTCCACATCCACGCCCCTGGGTTGGCCGTGGTCTTCGAAGCTGTAGGGCGCGAAATCCTTGTAGACCGCGACCTTCAACTCGCCGGCGGCAATCATCTGGTCGTAGCTGCGCACCTGCGCCTGCACCGCCTGGCCACACAAGAGCAAGCTGCACATCACCCACGCGAACAGGCGCATGGCGATCACTCCTCGACGTGCACGCTGTCGAGATAGGTGCGCACCGCCCACAAAGCTTCTTGGCTCAAGTAATCGGCCATTTTCGGCATGTAGACCCGGCCGTCGCGCACTGCGCCATGGCGCACGCGCTCGACAAACCACTCATCGCCGGCTTCAGCAGCGTCGAGCATGCGCAGGTCCGGAGCGATGCCGCCCGACTTGGCCTCCAGGCCATGGCAGGCCGCGCAGTTCTGGTTGTAGGCCGATGAGCCGATTTCCAGCGCCCGATCACGCTCGGACGAAGTGCGATAAGGGTTCACCGTGGCCCAGCCGTCACCGTCCAGTGCGACACCGGTGTCCTTGATTGGGGTCAGTCCCTTGGTTTCCACTGCCTGGGGCACTACGTTGCCATGGGCCCACACGGAGCCTGCGCCGGCCAGCCCCATCAGCAGTGCGGTAGCGATGATGGCGTTGCGTTTTGTTGTCATTGTTATGCCCTCTCAGATTGCACGCAAGACCTCTGTGAAGAAGCCGTGCCGTCATCTTAGGAACCCCCTGCCGCCAGCCGAATGCTGCTTTGGTGGCCGCGTTCTACTCCCTTGGTAGCGGGTCATCCGGCGCGAGTCGCAAAGACAGGCGGCTCGGGAAGTCTTCCCGGCGAGGGCGGGACTTTTTCCGTATCCCGAGGCGCTCGGTGCGACTCACCCTAGTCAGGCCAAAACCTTTCACTGGGAACTGCCACCATGAGAATAAAAACGCTACCCGCCCTCTCCTCCCTGACCGTTGCCTTGCTGTTGGCCGGCAGTCTGTCGTCGAGTCCCTCGGCGAGTGCTGCCGTCACTTGGGAAGACATCGCCAACGACCACCTGAGCACCAAGGACGTGCTGCAATACGGCATGGGCACCAACGCCCAGCGCTGGAGCCCGCTGGCCCAGGTCAACGACAAGAACGTGTTCAAGCTCACACCGGCCTGGTCCTACTCGTTCGGCGACGAGAAGCAGCGCGGCCAGGAATCCCAGGCCATCGTCAGCGACGGTGTGGTGTATGTCACCGGCTCATACTCACGGGTGTTCGCCCTCGACGCCAAGACGGGCAAGCGCCTCTGGACCTACAACCACCGCCTGCCGGACAACATTCGTCCATGCTGCGACGTGGTCAACCGGGGCGCGGCCATCTACGGTGACAAGATCTATTTCGGCACCCTGGACGCGCGAGTGGTCGCCCTGGATAAAAACACCGGCAAGGTGGTGTGGAACAAGAAGTTCGGCGACCACGCCGGCGGCTACACCATGACCGGCGCTCCGGTGCTGATCAAGGACAAGACCAGCGGCAAGGTGCTGTTGATCCACGGCAGTTCCGGCGACGAGTTCGGGGTGGTCGGGCAGTTGTTCGCCCGTGACCCGGAAACCGGTGAAGAAGTCTGGATGCGCCCCTTCGTCGAAGGCCACATGGGCCGCCTCAACGGCAAGGACAGCACGCCGACCGGCGACGTCAAGGCGCCGTCCTGGCCTGACGATAAAACCAGCGAAACCGGCAAGGTCGAAGCCTGGAGCCATGGCGGCGGCGCGCCTTGGCAGAGCGCCAGTTTCGACCCCGAGACCAACACCATCATCGTCGGCGCCGGCAACCCCGGCCCTTGGAACACCTGGGCACGTACGGCCAAGGACGGCAACCCCCACGATTACGACAGCCTCTACACCTCCGGCCAGGTCGGCGTTGACCCCAGTACCGGCGAAGTGAAGTGGTTCTACCAACATACGCCCAACGATGCCTGGGACTTCTCTGGCAACAATGAGCTGGTGCTGTTCGACTACAAGGACAAGGACGGCAAAGTGGTCAAGGCCACCGCCCACGCAGACCGCAACGGTTTCTTCTATGTCGTGGACCGCAACAACGGCAAGCTGCAGAACGCCTTCCCCTTCGTCGATAACATCACCTGGGCCAGCCATATCGACCTCAAGACCGGGCGCCCGGTGGAAAACCCCGGCCAGCGTCCGGCCAAGCCATTACCGGGGGAAACCAAGGGCAAACCGGTGGAAGTCTCACCACCGTTTCTCGGCGGCAAGAACTGGAACCCCATGGCCTACAGCCAGGACACCGGGCTGTTCTACGTCCCCGGCAACCAGTGGAAAGAGGAATACTGGACCGAAGAAGTGAACTACAAGAAAGGCTCGGCCTACCTGGGCATGGGCTTTCGTATCAAGCGCATGTACGACGATCACGTCGGCAGCCTGCGGGCGATGAACCCCACCACCGGTAAAGTGGTGTGGGAGCACAAGGAGCCGCTGCCGCTGTGGGCCGGCGTGCTGGCGACCAAGGGCAACCTGGTGTTCACCGGTACCGGTGACGGTTTCTTCAAGGCCTTCGATGCCAAGACCGGCCAGGAACTGTGGAAATTCCAGACCGGCAGCGGCATCGTCTCCCCGCCCATCACCTGGGAGCAGGATGGCGAGCAGTACATCGGCGTGACCGTGGGCTATGGCGGTGCCGTGCCGTTGTGGGGCGGCGACATGGCCGAACTGACCAAGCCCGTGGCCCAGGGCGGTTCGTTCTGGGTGTTCAAGATTCCGAGTTGGGATAAGGCAACGGCGCAGAAATAGCCTCTGAGCCCAAACACAACCCCCTGTGGGAGCGAGCTTGCTCGCGATAGCGCACTGTCAGCCAACATCACTGCCAACTGAACCGACGCAATCGCGAGCAAGCTCGCTCCCACATTAGCTGCCCGAGTGTCTTGCCATGAACTATCTGCCGCTTGTATTGCTCATGATCATCGCCCACGCCAATGCCGACGACGTTGACACCCCGCTCACTATCAACGGCTGCATCATCGCCGAATCCAGCCAATGCCCCGGCGCCGACCTGCGCGGCGCCCGGTTGGCCAACCAGGACCTGCGCAAGATGAACCTCAGCGGTGCCGACCTGCGCGGTGCCGATTTGCGTCACGCACGGCTGGACCTGGCCAATCTGGAAAAAGCCCGCCTGCAAGGCGCCAACCTGACCCGTGCCAGCCTGCAACAGAGCAACCTGCGCTTGGCAGACTTCAGTGGCGCCACGCTCAAGGCGATCCAGGGTTGGGGTTTGTTCGCCCAGGGTGCGCAGTTCCAGCGGGCCGACCTGAGCGCTGCTTACCTTCAGTTTGCCCGTCTGTCCGGCGCTCGTTTGCACAATGCCAACCTGCAGGCCGCCGACCTGGAAATGGCCTGGCTGAGCAAGGCCGACCTCAAGGGCGCCGATCTGCGCGACGCCAACCTGCAGGAGGTCAAGCTCGGCGAAAGCAACCTGGAACAGGCCAACCTGAGTGGCTCACGCCAGCACTATGGGAACTTCCAGGATGCAAATATGCAGGGCTGTACGGGGTGCCCGGTGTCCTGGGATCAATAACCCATCCAAAGACCTACACAGCCCCTCTGTGGCGAGGGCACTTGCTCCCTTTCAAGCAAGGGGTTCACCCCGCCACCCGCACCACCCCCATATCAATCCCCAAATGCACCAGCTCGGCATGGGAGCTGACCTGCAACTTGCTCTTGAGCAGGGTCAGGTGGTTGGACACGGTCTTGGCGCTGATGCACAGCTGTTCGGCGATGGTGCGGGCCGGGGTACCCTTGGCGAGCATGACGAAGATCTCCAGCTCGCGCTGGGTCATGCATTGCAAGCGCGGGTCGGTATCGTGTCGGGAGCTGGCGCAGGCCAGTTGCGTGGCCAGGGATTGCTCGATGTAGACATGCCCGGCCAGCACTCGCCGCACCGCTTCCACCAGCACCTGGGGCGCCGAGTTCTTGGTCAGGTAACCCGCGGCACCGGCATCCAGCGCCTGGCGCACCAACGGCAGTTCATCGTGCATGCTGAAGAACAACACCCGCAGTTGCGGCAGGCGCTGGCGCAAGCGCCGGGTGGTTTCCAAGCCACTGATACCGGGCAGGCCGAAGTCCATGATCACCAGGTGCGGCACCTGCTCCTGGACCTGGCTCAACGCCTCCTCCCCTGTGGTCGCTTCCCGCACCTGCAAGTCCGGCATCAATGCCCGCAAAAGGCTGGCATAGCCCTGCCGAACCACTGCATGGTCGTCCACCAACAAGATGTTCATCACGCCTCCATAGGTATATTCAAGGCCAGCGCCCAACCGACGCCCGGTTGGCTGATGACGCGCAGTTCGCCGCCCAGGCTGCGGGCCCGTTCGGCCATCGAGTGCAGGCCAACGCCTGCACGCGCGGGTTGCGCCGCGCCACGGCCGTTGTCACGCACCAGCAAGCGCAGGCGCCCGGCACGGTGTTGCAAACGGATCCGCACCTCGCTGGCGCCGGCATGTCGGGCAACGTTAGTCAGCGCTTCCTGCAACAAGCGATACAGATGGGTCTTGTCCGGCCCGGACAAGGGCGGCAGGACCTGATCGATGCGCAACTGACACGCGATGCCCTGGGACTGCTGCCACTGCCCGGCCAACAGTCCGATGGCCTCGCACAACGGCAGGTGTTGCAACACCACCGGGTACAGGTCATGCACCAGCGTCCGGAACCCCTGGTGCAAATGTTCGCAATGATCTTCGAGCTGGCTGATGGTCTGTTCCAGCGCCGGTGGCTGGTCAATCAGCAACCGCAGCAGACAGGCCCGAGCGCGAATGCCGGCCACGTATTGGCCCAGGTCGTCGTGCAGGGTCTGGGCCAGAAGGGTTCGCTCCTGCTCCTGCACGGCCAGCAACGCCTGGGTCAGTCGGGTGTTATCCGCCTGAGACTGGGCCAGGGCGATGGTCATCCGGTTGAAATGCCCCGCCAACTGCTGTGCCTCCGGCACGCCTTCAGTTGGCAAATGCACCTGAAGGTTCCCGGCGGACACCTGGCGCAGCGCATGCAGCAACTCATCCAGCAACCGCATGCCTCGGCGTACAGCCCAACGAATCACCAGCAAACTGAGCACCAGCGCCAAGCCACAGACGCCCAGCAACTGCACCAATGAATCGAGGATTTCCTCGATTTCGTCGCGAGGATCGACCGCAATCCAGGCCCGCCGACCGTCAGGCAGGTCCACCACCTGAGCCGCGGGACCGTCATCCAGCAATCGCCGGCCGAGCCAGGCCTTCACCCCACTTTCGACATCCGCTGGGAACAGCTCGCCCGGCGCCAACCACCGCACTCGCACGTGACGCAGGCTGGCGGTCAGTCGTGGCTGGAGACTGGCCGGATCGCGCTCGGCGGTTTCGCGCAGGTAATGCACCACCGACTCGGCCGATTGCAGCTCTCGTTTCACATCGGTCGTGGCTTGGTGCAACAACAGGACGGCACAAGCCAGGGTGACCAGGGCGAAAAAGGCGGAAACCCAGAGATTGATGCGCCAGAGGGCTGACATGGTTAGCGGCCCATTGCCGGGATGAACTCACATCCGCGCCGGACACAAATCCCTTGTGGGAGCGAGCCTGCTCGCGATAACGGCGGTTCAGTCGACAATAATGTTGGATGTGAGGCCGCTATCGCGAGCAGGCTCGCTCCCACCGGGGTTACGGGGTGGCCGCAGTTTTTATGTCCATTGCACCCGATTTTTTTACCCGCCAGCCGGTCAACGCCAACCAGGCTCAGGATCAGCAGAAACGGCAGCAGCAGCGCTTTGAGAATCCGCATGGTCTGTCCCTCCTGGTCAATGACGATGCCTTGCATGCTAAAACCCCGGCCGCCAAGGCGAGTTACTACCTTGGTACTGCCCCGGCGGTACTTTCTACATATTTCCCCAGGCCCCCTGGCTTCCTATGCTGGCGCTACCCGCAATGGAGGATGTCATGCGCCGGCTCGTCAGTTACGCCTTGGTTTCTCTGCTGGCAGCGGCAACCGCTCACGCTGGCGATGCCACACCGCTGCAAGTGCGCATCGGCTACCTGGGTTATCGCCCCGACTCCGGCCCGCTGCTGTCCAACGTCATTGCCGAACCGGTCGACGCCGGGCTGCGCGGGGCTGAGCTGGCGATCATCGACAGCAACAGCACCGGGCGCTTTCTCAAACACGACTACCGCCTGGAAAGCGCCAACGTCGATAGCCCCGAAGCACTGCTCCAGGCCGCCCGCACCCAACACGACCAAGGCCTGCGGCTGTTCGTGGTCAACGCCCCGGCCGCGAGCCTGCGCCAGCTCAGCGCCGCCCTGCCCGACAGCCTGCTGTTCAACGCCGGTAGCCCCGACGACAGCCTGCGCACCACCGACTGCCTGGGCAACGTGCTGCACAGCCTGCCCGACCGAGCCATGCTCGCCGATGCCCTGGTGCAGTTCAGCGTGGTACGCAAGTGGCAGCGGGCCTTGCTGATCGTCGGCCAGACAGCCGAGGACCAGGCCTATGCCGCCGCATTGCGCCGGGCCATGAAACGCTTCGGCATGAGGATCGTCGCCGAGAAGGCCTGGCAGTTCGACAACGACCAACGCCGCAGCGCCCAGGCCGACATGCCGCTGTTCACCCAGACCGCCGAATACGACGTGGTGCTGGTGGCCGATGAGCGCGGCGACTTCGGCGAGTACGTGCCCTATCAAACCTGGTACCCGCGCCCAGTGGCCGGCACCCAAGGGCTGACCCCCACCGGTTGGCACAAGACCGTGGAAACCTATGGTGCGGCGCAGTTGCAAAAGCGCTTCGAAACCCTGGCCGGGCGCTGGATGAATGACCGTGACTTCGCCGCCTGGATCGCCGTGCGCAGCATCGCCAGCGCCGTGGGCAAACTGCGCCAGGCCGAGCCGCTCGCCATCCGCCAACTGGCCCTCAGCGACCAGTTGCCGCTGGATGGGTTCAAGGGCCGCAAGCTCAGCTACCGACCGTGGAACGGCCAACTGCGCCAACCGATTCCCCTGGTCCAGCCGCGGGCGTTGGTCAGCACCTCGCCCCAGGAGGGTTTTCTACACCCCACCAATGAAATGGACAGCCTGGGCTACGACCAGCCCGAAGTGAGCTGCCGTTACCCCTGATCGATAACAACAATAAGGAAAACCGCCATGCGCCGCTCCCTGATTTGCCCGGCCCAGCTCTGCCAAGCCCTCGCCCTGGGCGCTGCGCTGCTCGTCGCCGGCCCTGCCGCCGCGAGCACTGCCTGGGTCTCCAACGAGAAAGACAACAGCCTGAGCCTGATCGACATGCAAAGCCTGGAAGTCATCGACACCCTGCCGGTGGGCCAGCGCCCCCGTGGCTTGTTGCTGTCCCACGACAACCGCCTGCTGTACATCTGCGCCAGCGATTCGGACCGGGTGCAGGTGATGGACGTCGCCACGCGCAAGATCATCAAGGAACTGCCCTCCGGCAAAGACCCCGAGCAGTTCGCCCTGCACCCCAACGACCGCTGGCTCTACGTTTCCAACGAGGACGACGCCCTGGTCACGGTCATCGATACCCAGACCTCCGAAGTGCTGGGCCAGATTGGCGTGGGTGTCGAGCCCGAAGGCATGGCCGTCAGCCCCGATGGCAAGTGGGCGGTCAACACCAGTGAAACCACGAACATGCTGCACTGGATCGACACCAGCACCCAGACCCTGGCCGACAACACGCTGGTGGACCAGCGGCCGCGTTTCGTCGAGTTCAGCCACGATGGAACCCAACTGTGGGCATCGGCGGAGATCGGCGGCACTCTGACCATTCTCGATGTCGCCACACGCAAGACCCTCAAGACCCTGACCTTCCAGATCAAGGGCGTGCACCCTGACAAAGTGCAGCCGGTGGGCATCAAGCTCAGCGCCGACGGCAAGCTCGCCTTCGTCGCCCTGGGCCCGGCCAATCATGTGGCGGTCATCGACGCCAAGACCTTCGAAATACTCGATTACCTGCTGGTGGGCCGACGGGTCTGGCAACTGGCATTCACCCCGGACCAGAGCCAGCTGCTGGCAACCAATGGCGTGAGCGGCGATGTTTCGGTGATCGATGTACAGAGTCGCAAGGTGCTCAAGTCGGTGAAGGTCGGGCGTTATCCCTGGGGCGTGGTGGTGACGCCATGAACGCCCTGGAGGTCAGCGAGCTGTGCTTCGCCTATGGGGCACGCGAAGCCCTCAAACAGGTCAGTTTCAGCTTACCCGCCGGGCGCTTCGCCGCGCTGCTGGGGCCCAACGGCGCCGGTAAGTCGACGTTGATTGCCTTGCTCACGCGCTTGTACGACGTGCAACGCGGAGATATCCGTGTCGGCGGTCATTCCCTGCAGCAATCACCGCGAGCGGCGCTGCGCCAGTTGGGCGTGGTGTTCCAGCAGAGCACCCTGGACCTGGACCTGAGTGTCGAGCAGAACCTGCGCTATCACATCGCATTGCATGGTTTGTCGCGGCGGCAGGGCGCCACCCGGATCGACGCCGAACTGGCCCGCCAGCACCTGACGGAGCGACGCCACGAGCGGGTGCGCGATCTCAACGGCGGCCATCGACGCCGGGTGGAAATCGCTCGGGCCCTGTTGCATGAACCGCGCCTGTTGCTGCTGGACGAGCCCAGTGTCGGCCTCGATCCGGCCAGCCGCCTGGCCCTGGGTCAGCACATTCGCCAGCTGTGCCGCGAGCATGGCATCAGCGTGCTCTGGACCACTCACCTGCTGGACGAAGTGCAGCCCAGCGACGACCTGCTGATCCTGCACCAGGGCCGCCTGGTCGCCAGTGGCCGCGCCGATGCCGTGAGCCTGGAACATGGCGGCAGCCTCGGCTCGGCCTTCACGCACTTGACCACCTCGGGAGTTCAGCCATGAGCGCGTACTGGTATTGTTTCAGCGGCATCGTGACGCGCGAATGGCTGCGTTTCGTGCTGCAACGCACACGCTTGCTCAGTGCCCTGGTGCGGCCGCTGCTGTGGCTGCTGGTGTTCGCCGCCGGCTTTCGTGCGGCGCTGGGCATCGCCATCATCGCGCCCTACGACACCTACATTCCCTACGAGGTGTACATCGTGCCCGGGCTGGCCTGCATGATCCTGCTGTTCAACGGCATGCAAGGTTCGCTATCGATGGTCTACGACCGGGAAATGGGCAGCATGCGCGTGTTGCTGACCAGCCCCCTGCCCCGGGCTTTTCTGCTGGCAAGCAAGTTGCTGGCGACCTCGTTGATCTCGCTGCTGCAGGTCTACGCCTTTCTCGCCATTGCCTGGTTGTACGGGATCCAGCCGCCGACCATGGGCCTGCTGCTGGCCCTGCCGGCCCTGTTGCTGGTGGCGCTGATGCTCAGCGCCCTGGGCTTGCTGCTGTCCAATGCCATCCGGCAGTTGGAGAACTTTGCCGGGGTGATGAACTTCGTGATCTTCCCGATGTTCTTCCTGTCTTCGGCGCTGTACCCGTTATGGAAGATGCTCGAAGCCAGCCCGTGGCTGTATTGGCTGTGCGCGGTGAGTCCGTTCACCCATGGCGTGGAACTGGTGCGTTTTGCCTTGTACGAACAGTTCAACCTGTTGGCGATGGCGGTATGCCTGGGCTTGACCCTGGTGTTTGCGCTGCTGGCGGTGTGGACGTTCAATCCGCAGCATGCGGCGTTGCGTAAGGCGAACTGATCCAGCCCACACAAGCCTTCCCTGGTGGATGGATTCCTGTGGGAGCGAGCTTGCTTGCGATAGCGGTGCGTCAGTCAACATCGTTGCTAAATGATCCGCCGCCATCGCGAGCAAGCTCGCTCCCACAGGGTTCTGTGCAGGATCCATCGCCTCAAATTACGACTTTAGTACTGGTTTTCCTGTCTATGGTCGCATTCACAAGACCTCCCACCCTGGCATGTAATGGGCGCATAACAAAAAGGATAAATTCCTATGCCCCGTTTGCTGGCCATCGTCCTGCTGGGCCTGTCGCTGAATGTCGCGCAGGCTGACACTGCCCTGTTTTCCCCACAGGGCTACCGTATTGCGTTGTACCGCAGCCCGACGCCTGCCGCGGTGGACGGTGCGCAGGTGCTCGACACCCAGGCCCTGCAACAACTGCTCGGGCAAACACCGCCCCCGGTACTGATCGACGTTTACCGCCGGCCCTGGGTCCAGGGGCAGTTCATCGATAACGAGCCTCACGCCAACCTCCCCGGCAGCCTGTGGCTGGCCAATACCGGCGACGGTGACCTCGACCCGACCTGGCAGGCGTACCTCTCCTATCATCTGCGCAAAGCCACCTCCGGGCGGTCGGACCAACCGCTGGTCTTTTATTGCCGCGCCGATTGCTGGCTGAGCTGGAACGCGGTAAAACGCGCCGCTGCCATGGGCTATAACCATGTGTATTGGTATCGCGACGGCCTCGATGCGTGGGAAGCGGCCAACCTGCCCCTGCAGGCAGCGCGGCCCGAACCCTTTCCCTGACCGCACGCGTGCGCCCAACTGCCCCACCCACACGACAATAACGAGGTGAATGGCCATGTATAAGATCCTGATAGCCGACGATCACCCACTGTTTCGCGAAGCCATCCACAACGTCATCAGCGACGGATTTCCTGGCAGCGAGGTGATGGAAACCGCCGACCTGGACAGCGCCCTGGCGTTGACCCGCGAACACGACGACCTCGACCTGATCCTGCTGGACCTGAACATGCCCGGCATGCACGGGCTCAATGGCCTGATCAACCTGCGCAACGAGGCGCCAACCATTCCTGTGGTGATCGTCTCCGCCGAGCAAGACAAGCAGATAGTGTTGCAGGCCATCACCTATGGTGCGGTGGGCTTCATCACCAAGTCCTCGCCTCGCTCGCAGATGACCGATGCCATCGAACAGATTCTCAACGGCAACGTGTACCTGCCACCTGACATCATCCGCACGCAAAAAAGCCCGATGGGCCGACGCCTGAATGAGAACCCGAGCTTTCCACCGGAACTGCTCCAGGCCCTGACCCGCAAGCAGCTGCTGGTGCTTGAGCGCATGACCAAAGGTGAGTCGAACAAACAGATCGCCTATACGCTGGACATCGCCGAAACCACGGTCAAGGCTCACGTCTCGGCCATCCTGCGCAAACTCAATGTGCACAACCGGGTACAGGCGATCCTCAGTGCCGGGGATATTGATTTCGGGGCTTATTTGCGGCGTTGAAAGGCACCGCATCGTAGCTGTATTGATCGTTCCCACGCTCTGCGTGGGAATGCCACCTGGGACGCTCCGCGTTCCGCTTCTGGAAGGTGACGCAGAGCGTCACAGGATGCATTCCCACGCAGAGCGTGGGAACGATCAATGGCCGTGGGTCTGGCCCAACAGATGACTCATCGCAATCTTGAGCTTCATCGGCCGCACCGGCTTGTGCATCAGGGTATGGCCCAGTTCGCGGATCTGTTGCTTGAGTTCGTTGCTGTAGTTGGCGGTGATCATCATCGCCGGGATCGGTGAGGCCCGGCGGGCATTGATCCGGGCAACGGCGTCGACCCCGTTCTGCTCATTGTCCAGGTGATAGTCGGCGATCAGCAGATCCGCCTCGGCATGGTAATTGTCCACCTGGCGTGCCAGGTCCTGCTCCGACAATGCGGTCACTACCCGACACCCCCAGCCTTCCAGCAAGGTCCGCATGCCGGCGCAGATCGCCGCGTCATTATCCAACACCCAGACCCGCGCTCCGCGCAAACGCTCGAGCATCGGTTCGCTCATGTCCAGGCACGGCAACGGCTTGGGCGCGGTGGCGCTGAGGGGGACTTCGATGGCGAACATCGAGCCCTTGCCCGGCCACGAACGCACCTGGATCCGGTGCCCGAGGATACCGGCGATTTTCTCGACAATCGCCAGCCCCAGGCCCAATCCGCGGTCCTGGTCCGGGCGCTGTACGTCGCCGCGCTTGAACTCCTGGAAAATTTCCTCCAGACGGTTTTCGGCGATACCGATGCCGCTGTCCCAGACTTCGATCGACAAACGCTGGCGATGTCGCCGACAACCCAACACCACCCGACCACTGGGGGTGTAGCGAATGGCATTGCTCAGCAGGTTGCGCAGGATCCGCGCCAACAGCTGAATGTCACTGCGCACCAGGGCCGAACATGGCACAAAGTGCAATTCCAGCCCTTCGCTGCGGGCCACCTGGACATATTCGGCGGCCAGGTTATCGAGCAACTCGCTGAGGGCGAATGGTGCGATGTCAGCCTTGATCACCCCGGCATCGAGCTTGGAAATGTCCACCAGGGTGCCCAGCAGGTTTTCCACGTCCTGCAGCGAATGGCTGACATTGCGCACCAGTTGTGCGTTCGCCACCGGTTCGCGGCGTTCGAGCAAGGCGCTGGTGAACAACCGCGCGGCATTGAGCGGTTGCAGCAGGTCATGGCTGACCGCCGCGAGGAATTTGGTTTTCGACAGGTTGGCCTGCTCGGCCTCGCGCTTGGCCTCGCGCAGGCGCAATTCCACCCGACTGCGCTCGTCGATCTCGCGCAGCAACTGATCATTGAGGGTGGTAAGTTCGGCGGTGCGTTCCTGCACGCGCTGTTCCAGGTTCTGATAAGCCTGGTGCAGCGCCTCGGCGGTGCGGCGGCGCTCGGTGATGTCGCGGATCAGCACGAAGATCCCCACCACCTCGCCGTTGGCCAGCCGGTTGGGCACATAGGAACGCAGCATGTAGCGTTCCTGGTTGTTGATGTTGGTTTCGGCGAACTCGAATGTCACGCTCTCACCGGCCAAGGCCCGGGCGACGTAAGCCTCCAGGCGTTGGTAATGCTGCTCGCTGTGAGCCTCGCGCAAGCTCTGGCCGAGCATCACCCCGCGCGGCCAGCAGTACCATTGTTCGTAGACCTTGTTGGTGAACTCGTAGACCAGGTCAGCGTTGAGGTAGGCGATCAACGCCGGCACATGGTCAGTGATCAAACGGATCCAGCGTTCACTTTCGCTCAGGGCCTCGGCGTGTTGGTAGCGCTCGGTGATGTCGGTAAAGGTGTTGACGTAACCGCCGGTGGGCAGCGGATGGGTACGAATCTCCAGGACCCGGCCATCGGAGAGGCGCTGTTCGCATTCGTGGATCAACCGCCCGTTGCTGTCGCGACTGGCTGGGGTTAGCAGGCGCAGTTCGCTGTCGGCGATGACCTCGCTGAACGACCGATGGGCCGCCACCGGTGCCAGGCCGCTGAGTTCCAGGAACCGGCGGTTCCAAAGCTCCAGTACGCCTTGGGCGTTGACCATCGCCACGCCCTGGGAGAGGTTGTCGACCGCGCGCTGCAACAAGTGGGATTTCTGTGCGATGGCCTGCTCGCGGCGCACAGTTTCACTGAGTTTGACGTCGGTGATGTCGGTAAACAGGATCACCCGCCCGCCTTCCTGGGTCGGTCGCTCGCTGACTTGCAGCCAGCGACCGTTCTGCAAGCGATACAGCACGTGTTCGTCGGCCTGCCCCCGGGGCTCTTCGCTGAACAAGCCGTTGGCGGTCATCAAGCGCTTGACCTGCGACAGGCGCATCCCGGCGATGATCCGCACCCGGCTGTTGGCCCAGAACGCCTTGAAACGGCTATTGAACAGGACGATGCGTTGCTGCTCATCGAACAGCACGAACGCGTCGGAAATGCTCTCGATAGCGTCGATCAAATGCCGGTGGGCGGTTTCCGCCCGCAGCCGCGCCTCACCCAGCAAGTGATTGCCAGCCTTGAGCTCGGCCATGGCCTGGTTCAGTGCGTCGGTACGCTCGCGAACCTGTTCGGCCAGCACCACCGAATGCTGGAATGCCGCATACGGGTCGTTGCCCCGGGTCACGCCGGACTCCACCCGTTCGATCAGCGCAGCGTTGATCCGCCGCAGCTTGTGGTTGTCGTGCTGCAGGCTGGCGATCTGCGCCTGCAGCTCAGCGATGGCCGGGGACGCGATGGCGGGCAATGGCAACTCCGGTAAAGGTCTGGTTGATGTGCATGCCATTGAACTGTTCTCCGTAGGTGTTGAAACCCATCACCCGTTGTTCGCGCAGGAACTGGCCGATCTGTTCCAGGCCGCCACGGTCTTCGAGTTCCAGGCGCCTGAGGAAACAGTCACAACCGATGGTCAGCAGCAAGTCGCCGAGGCGTGCCTGCAAGCCGTCGAACAGGTTTTGCAGGTTGTCCAGCAAAGGTCCCGGGGTCATCGCGGTAAGGACGATGCCGTTCTCCACCGCACAGTAGAAGCTCAGGCTCAGGTCCGGGTGTACCTGCTGGATGGCCCTCACGTAGTACTGGTCATTGATACGCACCGCCAGCGGATGGGCGGCGAAGACCCGGTAATCGAGTGCGCTCACCGGCACGCCGATGTGCCGGGCGTATTCTTCGGCGGCAGGTTCGGCGTTGAGTTCATAGACCCGTCGTGAAGCGCTGTCGGCGCCAGTCACCACCAGTTTTTCTTCCCGAGGCAGGATGTGATGGGTGGTGAACACTTCGAATTCCAGCCAGGTGTTGATCAGCAGCACCACGGCCGCGCCACTGTGGAACTGGCCTTCGAAGTACACATGGGTGTGGGTCAGGTAATTATCGTCGCCGGCCGAACCGCCAAAATGCGGGATGTCCCCAAGTGCGGCACTCAGGGCCGCCAGGACCATTTCCTCGCGGCTGGACAGGCCGTCAAGCAGGGTCAAGGCGAAGCTGTGGCCCTTGATCGGTGCCAGAGCGTTGCTGCGGCAACCACTGGCCAGCCGCTCGACCATTTGCTGGGCGTCGATCAGGCTGAAGTGTTCCATTTCGCCGATCAGTTCGGCGGCGATGGAAAAATGCCGATGATCGAAGCCCACTGCGGTCACGCAGTTGCGACCATAACCCTGGGCGGTGATTTCCCCGGCGCTGGTGCAGCCCACCAGGCGAATCCCACCGAAACTTTGGGACAGCGCCTGGCCGAGAGCCGGCAAGTTGTATTCGGCGGAACAGAAAAACAGCACGAAACCCAGGTGCGGGTGCAACAACTGTCGCGCCAGCTCCTGGGCCACTTGCTGGACGTCCGTGGCCTGGGACATGGCGCTCACCACACCTTCGCTCTGGGCCTTTAGCATCTTCGCCTCCGACGGTGCGTGATAGGAACCTTGAGTGTACGAAGCCGCGCCCGCGGCACGAATGCTACTTGGGTAGCGGGTGGGCGCTTCCATGGGAGGAGAACAGTGGCGGCCCTGGCCGCGATGCGCACGGCTGGGGCCACCACAAAACACTCGGACTTTGCCTGGAATGCCCTTGTGGCGAGGGGTTTTATCCCCTCGCCACAAGGGTATGCTTTTCGCTCGGCGAATTGCCCTTACCAGGTCAACACCGCCCCCACTGCAAAGGTATCGGTGTCTTCATTCTGCGCGCTGGTGTCGTGGCCGTTGATTTCGAACTGGTTGTATTCGGCCACGAGCTTGAGGTTGTCGTTGACGTCATGAAACAGCGCGATGCCACGGGTTTCGTAATCGGCGCCGCTGCCCACCACGCCATTGCCATCGTCGTCGGTCTTGCCGTAGGACAGCGCCAGGCGGTTCTTGCCCAACTTGTAGGAGCCCTGCAGCAGGTAGCCCTTGCTGTCGACGTTGCGCAACGTGGCTTCGCCAGCGTTGTTGGTGAAGAACGGGTTGATGCCCTTGGCCTGGAACCCGGAACCGGTGAGCGACAGCCCGCCCATCTTCGCCTGGACGCCATAACCCAGGCCTTTGGAGGTCACCGATTCGACGGTGGAGTCGGTGTTGTCCGAGGTCTGGTAGCTGCCGTTGAGCCAGCTGTAGATCTTCGCCCCGGCGAGGTCGAACTGGTAGGTGATCTCGCTCTCGGTGCGAGGGTTTTCCTGGTAGGCCTTGCCGGTGGCGCTGTTGTCGTTGGTGTCCACCGGATCCATGATGCCCACCGCCACTCGCAAGCCGTCTATCACCGGGGTGCGGTAAGTGATCTGCGAGGTTGGGAACGGATAAGGGTAACCGCTGCCGATGTTGCCGAACGAGACACCACCGCCGTCCACCAGCCCCAGGGTGTCGCTGACTTGGCCGTAACCGGCCAGCAGTTCATCGAGCAGGATGTTGGAGCGGGCGAACAGGCCGAAGTCCTTGCCGATCAATACCTCGCCCCACTCTGGGTTGGCGACGGTACCGTAGAATTGCCGCACATCGATGGCGGTGTCGGTGCCGTTGGTTTCACTGTCGTTGATGGTCACCCAGAACGAGGCGCGGGCACCGAGCTTGAGGTCATCGACCTGCTTGCCCATGTTGAAGCCCAGGTAGTTCGGCAAAAAGCCCATCTTGACCCGCGCCTGTCGACGGTCGTACTGATCCCCTGCCCGGTCCACGTCACTGTTGACATAGAAGGCGTTGATGTAGCCGTCAGTGGAAAAGGTGGTCTGGTCTTTGTCGTACAGCATGATTTCGGCCTGGGCCCAAGGCGTCAGGCCCAGGGTCGAAAGACCGGCGATGACCGCAGGCATAAAACGCTGGCGAATATTTTTATTGTTGTGCATGGCGCGCTCCGCAACATGAGACGGGATGTCGGAGGCGATTATCGAAAGGCGCCAGGCCGCGTCATACGCTGCCTTGGAGGCAATTGGCGAATGCTTTGGAAGCGCCGGCCCAGCGCGGCAGTTTGGGTGTAAGACCCCGATGCCGCCGGGCGCGAGACTTTGGGTGTGGGTCGGTTGTCCTGCCAGTTGATCGTTGGGTGGCCACCCACCCTGTGAGAGCGAGCTTGCTCGCGATGGCGGCGAACCATTCAGCATTGATGTCGACTGACACACTGCTATGGCGAGCAAGCTCGCTCCCACAGGGTTTCGCGCAATATTGTTTGGATGGCAAGGCTCTTGTGGCGAGCAAGCTTGCTCCCGCTGGCCTGCGCAGCAGGCCCTGCGCCTTGGGCTCAGAACCTCGGCTTGACGGTTTTCCAGTCCGGCCGGTAGCGCTGCATCTGCCGCACATCGTCACGCTGGCGAATACCGCAACTGAGGAACTGGTCATGCAGCTTGCCCAGTTGATCGCGGTCCAGCTCCAAACCCAGGCCCGGCGCCCGGGTGATTTTCACACAGCCGTCGACGATCGGCAGCTTGCCGCCCTTGATCACTTCCTCATCCGGCTCCTGCCACGGGTAATGGGTGTCGCAAGCGAAGTCCAGGTTCGGCACCGCCGCTGCCACATGGGCCATGGCCATCAGGCTGATACCCAGGTGCGAGTTCGAATGCATCGACACGCCCAGGCCGAAGGTGCTGCACATTTTTGCCAAGGCTTGGGTGTCCCGCAGGCCGCCCCAGTAATGATGGTCGGCCAGCACAATCTGCACGCTGTTCAACGCTACGCTGCGACGGAACTCATCGAAATCGGTGACCACCATGTTGGTCGCCAGGGGCAGGCCCGTGCGTTTGTGCAGCTCGGCCATCCCCTCCAGCCCCGGGGTCGGGTCTTCGTAATACTGCAAGTCATCGCCCAGCAGTTCGGCCATGCGAATCGAGGTTTCCAGGGACCAGTTGCCATTGGGGTCGATGCGCAACGGGTAGCCGGGGAACGCCTGCTTCAACGCCTTGATGCACGCCACTTCATGCTCCGGATCGAGGGCGCCAGCCTTGAGCTTGATGCTCTTGAAGCCATAGTCCTGGATCATCCGTCGGGCCTGGGCGACGATTTGCTGTTCGTTGAGCGCCTCGCCCCAACTGTCCGGCGGATACGGCGAATCGATGTGCTCGGCATACTTGAAAAACAGATACGCGCTGAACGCAATCTCCTCGCGAATCGCGCCGCCCAGCAGATCCACCAGCGGCACATTCAAGTAATGGGCCTGCAGGTCCAGAAAGGCCACCTCGAACGCCGAATAGGCATTGCTCACCGCCTTGCTCGCATGGGAACCCGGTGCCAGTTCGGCCCCGGCGACGCTGACCGGTTTATGGGCGGCGACGGTGGCTTGGACGATGGCTCGCAACTGATTGAGGTTGAACGGATCCAGGCCGATCAACTGGTCCTGCAGTTGCTGCTGGATCGCCAGGGCCGGCGCATCGCCGTAGCTCTCGCCCAGGCCGATGTAACCGTTGTCGCTCTCGATCTCGATGATCGAGCGCAGCGCGAACGGCTCGTGGATGCCGCTGGCGTTGAGCAAAGGTGGGTCGCGAAAGGCGATGGGTGTGACGGTGACGCGTTTGATCTTCATACAACGGCTCCCGATGGGCCAGGGTTCAAGGCTTGACGTGTTTGCGGCTGATCGGCTTCGGCAACGGTTTCGGGCCGGCCGGACAGTGAATTCGGGGTGTCGCGCTTGGGCGCGGTGCGGGCGAAAAAGATCACCACGGCGGCGACGAGCGAGGTGATGGCCAATCCATACAGGCCGCCCTCGATGGAGCCGGTGGTCTGCTCCAGGAATCCGAACGCCGTGGGCGCGACGAAGCCGCCGAGGTTGCCGATGGAGTTGATCAGGGCAATCACCGCCGCCGCGATACGGGCATCCAGATAGCCCTGGGGAATCGGCCAGAACAACGCCGACGCCGCTTTGAAACCGATGGCGGCAAAACAGATCGCGACGAAGGCGAAAATCGGCCCGCCGGTGGTGGACATGAACATGCCAAACGCCGCGATCACCAGCGTCACCGCGACCCAGGCCTGCTGGAACTTCCATTTGCCCGCCAGGGCGGCGAAACCGTACATCGCGACGATGGAAATGATCCACGGAATGGAGTTGAGCAAGCCGACCTGGAAGTCTCCCAGGTTGCCCATTTTCTTGATCATGCTTGGCAACCAGAACGTGGCGCCGTAAATCGTCAGGGCGATGGAGAAGTAGATGAAGCAGAACAGCGCGATCTGCCGGTCGGCCAGTAACTTGAACATCGACGGCTTGATCACCTGCGCGGCTTCTCGGGCCCGTTGTTCTTGAGCAATGGCGGCGATCAGCACGGTTTTCTCGTCGTCGGTCAACCATTTGGCCTGGCTCGGATGGGATTGCAGCCAGAACCAGACAAACCCGCACAACACGATGGAAGCAAAGCCCTCGATCAGGAACATCCACTGCCAACCGTGCAGGCCCAGTCCACTCAGATGCAGCAATGCGCCAGACACCGGGCCGGAGATCACCGAGGCGATGGCGGAACCGCTGAGGAAAATCGCCATGGCCTTGCCGCGTTCATTAGCGGGCAGCCATTGGGTGAAGTAGTAGATGATGCCGGGGAAGAACCCCGCCTCCGCCGCGCCGAGGATGAAGCGCAGCACATAGAAGCTGGTTTCGCCGCGCACAAAGGCCATGGCCATGGCCGCCGCGCCCCAGGTGAACATGATGCGTGTCAGCCAGGCCCGGGCGCCGTAGCGCTGCAGGAGCATGTTGGACGGCACTTCAAACAGTGCGTAGCCGACGAAGAACAACCCGGCACCCAGCCCATAGGCGGCGGCGCCGATGCCCAGGTCGGTTTCCAGGTGGCTGCGCACAAAGCCGATGTTGACCCGGTCGATGTAGTTGACGATGAACATCACCACCACCAGCGGCAGTACATGACGTTTGACCTTGGCCGCTGCGAGCGCCAGGGTGCTGTCATGGGTGGAGTCCGTTACGTTATTCAAGGGGTGCCTCCCGATCATTGTTTTTGTGGGGAACGGGGCGATGATGGACGCGGCGGATTGTTCCCGTCTAATCTAACTTGGCACTTGATTGATACCCGGATTGAATCAATGTTTGAACTAGCCCAGCTGCGCTGCTTCACCACGGTGGCGACCGAACTCAACTTCCGTCGCGCCGCCGAACGCCTGAACATGACCCAGCCACCGCTGAGCCGGCAGATCCAATTGCTGGAACACCACCTGGGTGTCGAACTGTTCACCCGCAGTACCCGCAGCGTGGCGCTCACCGCCGCCGGCCGGGCGTTTTTCATCGAGGCGCAGAACCTGCTGGAGCAGGCACAGCAAGCCGCCGTCGCCGCCCGGCGGTTCGCCCAGGGCGACATCGGCTCGGTCACCATCAGCTTCGTCGGCAGCGCGGTGTACGAGTTCTTGCCCAAGGTCATCGCCGAGGCCCGGCTGAAACAGCCCCAGGTCAAAATCGTCCTGGCGGAGATGAACACTTACCAGCAGCACGAGGCCTTGCGCGCCCGGCGCATCGACCTGGGTATCGTTCGTTCGCCGCTGCTGGAAACCGGTTACGCCACCGAGTGCCTGGTGCGCGAGCCCTTCGTCCTGGCGGTGCCTGCCGGCCATCCGCTGGCCAGTGCCGAGACCGTGGGCGTCCAGGATCTGGACGGCCAACCGTTCCTCATGTACTCCCACTCCGCCTACCCGCCCTTCAACGAACTGCTCACCGGCATGCTTCGCTCGGCCCGAGTCGCACCGCAATTCGTGCAATGGCTGGGGTCGTCGCTGACAATCCTGGCGCTGGTCAACGCCGGCATGGGCCTGGCGCTGGTGCCGCGTTGCGCCACCAGTGTGGTGTTCAAGCACGTGGTGTTTCGCGAGATCGACCTGGGCGAAGGGGTGCAGAGCGAGTTGCACCTGGTGTGGCGCCAGGACAACGACAACCCGGCGTTTACCATGTTGCTGGATGGGATTCGGGGGGCGGTTCGGGAGGGGTTGTGATCGCAAGCCACTGTATGTTTGATCGTTCCCACGCTCCTGCGTGGGAACGTCGCCAGGGACGCTCCGCGTTCCGCTTCTGAAGGTGACGCAGAGCGTCACGGGATGCATTCCTACGCAGAGCGTGGGAACGATCAAAATTCCCCCTACCACATTGACCCAGGCTTGGCTGCCGATTTTCAGTCGATCCAGGTTAAGCAACTGCTCGCCTATTCCCGTCGCCCCAAACAAGTTATACGATGACCGACGAGAGCAAGGCAAAACCGCTCTTCAGTGCCCGATACCTACAAAAATAAGGAAATCCCCATGAAAAAAACCACACTGGTCATCAGCTTCCTGTGCCTGTTCAGCGGCTACGCAGCGGCAGCCACTTCATCGCCCGAGCAAGACGTGGCCCAGGCCGTCGACCACCTGACCCAGGCCATGCTGCACAAAGACATCCCACAACTGCAGGCACTGGCCGCCGAGCACCTGACCTACGGGCACTCCAGCGGGAACATCCAGGACAAGAAAGCCTTCATCGCCGACATCGAAACCGGCAAGAGCGCGTTCAAGACCCTGGAAATGAAGAACCAGAAAATCACCCTGTCTGGCGATGTGGCGCTGGTGCGTAACCACTTCTCAGCGCAGGCGCTCAAGGGCACTGAAGTGGTTCCCACTGAAATCGAGAACTTCCAGATCTGGCAGAAGCAGAAGAATGGCAAGTGGTTGCTGATTGGTCGTCAGGCGTTTCGGTTCTGATATTGGGTTGACTCAGGTGTTTTCTGTGGCGAGCTTCTGCTGAGCGCTTCGCACTCAGGCGGGAGCAAGTTCCCTCGCCACAGGGAACACCTTGGCCCGAAGTTATTGTCAGGCTCCCGCCCACTGTTCGCGATGCTGCAAGAGAAAATCCACGAAGGCCCGCACCCGTTGCGGCATGTAGCGGCCGTGGGGGTAAAGCAAGGTGAAAGGACGTGAGCGGCCCGCGAAGGGCTGCAAGACCTCTACCAGGCGGCCGTCCGCCAGCTCCTGTTCGACGATGAATCTGTAGGTCTGGAACAACCCCGCGCCATGCTTGGCCAATGTCACCCCGCCCAGCACATCATCCGAACAGCAATAGCCACCCTGGCCGAATACCTCCCGCTCCTTGCCATCGACATCGAACAACCAGGAAATCCGTCGCCCGCTACTGGGCAATTCGAACTGGATGCACTCGTGAGCGTCCAGGTCCTCCAGAGTCTGTGGCGTGCCAGCCTTGCGCAGATAGTCCGGCGCCGCGACCACGACCAACTGCGCGTCTTCCAGCAGCCGGGCGATCATGGACGAGTCCGGCTGGGCGCGCACTCGGATCGCCAGGTCATAACCCTCAGCCACGAAGTCGATGTTTCGATTGCTCAAGTGCAGGTCCACGGTTACTTGCGGGTACAGCGCCCGAAAGGCCGGGAGCAAGGGCAGGATCCGGTGATGAGCGTAAGTAGTGGGCAGGCTGATGCGCAGTTGCCCGGACGGCACCGATTGCGCGCCCATCATTTCCTGTTGCGCCTCGACCAGTTGCGTCAACGCCTGGCGACATTGTTCGAAATAGGTTCTGCCGGCTTCGGTCAGGCGGATGCTGCGGGTGGTGCGCACGAAAAGTCGTGAACCCAGGCGCTCCTCCAGGCGAAAGATCGAACGGCTCACCGCCGCCGGGGTAACGCCCGCCGCCTGGGCCGCCGCGGTGAAACTGCCCGCCTCGGCCGCCAGACAAAACAGCTCTATGCTGCCCAACTGCAGGTCTTCGAAATGACGCTTCATGATTCGTTACACCAGGTATCAACTGAAGATTCCAAATGCCTGTTTATCAGCCCGTGACATATAAATACAGTGGCCCGCAGTAGCGCAGGAATCCTCCTGCGCCCTTTCTCACCAGCAGGAGTGCAACATGCCTTTCGTCAATGTGCGTATTACCCGCGATGGCGTCACCCGCGAGCAGAAAGCCCAGGTGATTGCAGAAATCACCGAAACCCTCCAGCGCGTGCTGGGCAAGGACCCGCACTTGACCCATATCGTGATCGAGGAGGTCGATACGGATAACTGGGGGTATGCGGGGATCACCACGACTGAGTATCGAAGTCTGCCCAAGGAATGACGTTCTAAACTTCCGAGCCCGGTCCGATTGATCGGGCTTTTTTATATCTGCCAACCCAATAACCCTGTGGGAGCGAGCTTGCTCGCGATAGCGGTATTCCAGTCAACATTTGAGTCGGCTGATATACCGCTATCGCGAGCAAGCTCGCTCCCACAATGGTCCAGTGGTGATCACACAATTGATTACATCAGGTATCAACTCAAGTACCAGAACCCCCATTTATCAACCCTCGGCACATCAATACCCTGATCTCAACCACCGCCCACCCAGGCGCAACGGTTTCAACTCAACGTGATCAGGAGTCCCATCATGAACCTCAACAAAACCGTCATCATCACCGGCGCCTCCAGCGGCATCGGCCTTGGCTTGGTCAAGGCGTTTCTCGTTCGTGGCTATAACGTGGTGGGCAACGCCCGTTCCCAGTCAGGCCTGGACGATGCCGCAGGGCTACTCGGGCACCCGGCCGGTTTCATTGGCGTGGCCGGCGATGTCGCTGACCCGGCCACTTCGACCACCCTCATCAACAAAGCCATCGAGGCGTTCGGGGCGGTGGACGGGCTGGTGAACAACGCCGGTTTCTTTCTGCCAAAACCCTTCATCGAATACAGCCCCCAGGACCTGGACGCGCTGCTGGACACCAACCTCAAGGGGCTGGTCTACGCCAGCCAGGCCGCTGCCGCGCACATGATCAGTCGCCAGCAAGGTTTCATCATCAACATCTCGGCGGCTGTGGCGCTGCAACCGAACATCCAGGTACCGGCAGCACTGCCGGTGTTGATCAAGGGCGGCGTCAACCAGATGACCCGCGCCTTGGCCCTGGAACTGTCGCCCTACAACATCAAGGTCAACGCCGTCGCTCCCGGGATCATCGACACGCCGATGCATGACCCGGCGCACCGCGAGTTCCTCGACAACCTGGCCCCGGCCGGTCGCGTGGGTACCATCGAGGAAATTGCCGAAGCCGTGCTGTACCTGGCGGGCGCTGATTTCACGACGGGCGCGATACTGCCGGTGGACGGCGGGATGAGCACAGGCAAGTGGTAAAAAAGAAAAACCCCGGAGGCAAAACCTTCGGGGTTTTCATCAAGCATTGGACTCAGAGCGTGTAGGAGATACCAGCCTGCACCGTCCGCGGTGCGCCTGGATAGGCATAGACACCCCCAAATGCGCCTTCCTCATAATCGGCGTCGAACAGGTTCTTCAGGTCCAGGTTGAGGCGAATCCGCTCGTTGACCTTGTAGTAGCCGAGCAGGTCGACGACGGTGTAGCTGTCCATGGTAAAGGCGTTGGCCGCCGTATTGCCGGCCCGCTCGCCGACGTACTTGCCGCCCAGCCCCAGGCCCAGGCCCTTGAGACCGCCGTCCTGGAACTCGTAGACGTTCAACAGGCTGAAGGTGTTCCGGGGCACGTTGAGCAGGCGGGTGCCGGTGGGGATATTGATGTCCTTGGTCACCTCGGCGTCCACATAGGCGTAGCCCCCGATCATGCGCCATTCTGGCGTGAGGTTGCCCGCCACGTTCAGGTCAAAACCACGGCTGCGCACCTCGCCAGCGGCGACGTTGAATGTGGAATCCAGTGGGTCAGGCGTGAGCACGTTGCGCTTTTCGATCTGGTAAATCGCCGCATCGACGCTCAACTGGCGATCCAGCGCTTCCCACTTGACGCCCATTTCGTAGGACTTGCCCTCTTCCGGCTTGAACCCGCCCCCTTCGCGGCTGGCCCCAGTGTTGGGTTTGAAAGAGCGGGCGGTGTTGGCGTAGACCGCCACCGTGTCGGTCAGGTCGTAGATCACACCCAGGCGCGGGGTAACGGCGCTGTCAGTGACATCCCAGTTCCTGCTGCCAGGCCGGGCTTGAGGGACGAAGGTCTCATACTCATGCTCAAAGCGCTCGAAACGCGCCCCAGCCAACAGTTTCAAGCGTTCGGTGAGCGCCACTTGGTCCTGGACGAACACGCCGAACGTCTTGAGGTTTTCCTGGTCGTCAGTGGGCGTGCGCGTCAGCGCCGGGCGCGGCTGGCCATACACCGGATCGAAGATATCGATCGGGTAGGCACCGGCACCGGCGGCGGAACGTTGGATGATGGACTGGTAGTCATAGTCCTCATATTCGATCCCGGTCAACAGCGTGTGCTCGAACCCGCCGGTGGAAAAATGCCCGGTGAGGTTCAACTGAGTGTCGCGGTCGCTCCATTCCAGCTTGCGGTAGTTGAAGTTGCGACCCAGGGTGCGCCCATCGGCGGCGATGCCGTTGCCTTCGACCGCGTTGCCCTGCAACGTGCCATCGAGCCACTGGGTGCCGCCGGCGAGGGTCCAGTCGTCGTTGAGCATGTGTTCGAAACGCACCTGCAGCATGTTGTTGTCGTTGTGCAGCTTGCCGGCGTCTTTTTCGCCGAAAAACGTATCGCGCGATGCGGTGCCGCGCTGGCCGGCATAGTGAGTCAAGCCACGGTCCAGCGGAGCATTGTTGCGCATGAAATCGCCTTCGAAGATCAAGCGCGTGGTGTCGTTGACCTGCCAGGAGACCACCGGCGCAATGCCATAACGCTCGGTCTCGACGTGGTCGCGAAAGGTGTCCCCGCCCTCGCCGATCACGTTCAGGCGATAGGCCAGGTTGCCTTGTTCATCCAACGGGCCGGAGGCATCCAACGTGCCACGGCGCATACCCTGATCGTTGAGCTGGCTACCCAAGGTCACCTTTCGCTCGGCCAAAGGTTGTTTGGACACCACGTTGAAGGTACCGCCCGGGTCGCCACGGCCATACAGCATGGTCGCCGGCCCTCGCAGCACCTCCAGGCGCTCGATGGTGTTGGCATCAGGCATGTTCGGGTAGCCCCGGTTGATCGGGAAGCCATTGCGATAGAACTCCCCCGTGGTGAAGCCGCGAACGGTGAACGTGGTCAGGCCCTGGCCGCCGAAGTTATTGCCCCGGCCAACCCCGCCGGCGTAGTCGAGGGCGTCTTGCAGGCGTGTGGCGCTGAGGTCTTCGACAACGTCGCGGGACACCACGGAGATCGATTGCGGGGTTTCATGGATTGCGGTGTCGGTACGGGTTGCGCTGGCGGAACGGGTGGCGTGGTACCCCTTCACCGGGCCCTGCGCATTCTCATAATCCGACTCGCCAACGATATCCGTGGCTTGCAGCTCCAGCGGTGCCCTGTCCGTAGAGATGGGCTCATCTGCCCAGGTGGAAACCGAATAAGCCTGGAGCACACACAGTGAAACAAGAATCCGACGCATCGATGCACAATCCTAATGAAAGAACACCGGCCATTTTCGAGGCCGACAAGAATGTGTCGCGAAAGATACATGAACTCATTCTTGTTTGATATAAATTCCCATTAGCATCATTTTTTGGCGTCTGTCAGTCCGCCATCGCGAGCAGGCTCGCTCCCACAGGGATTTGTGGCGGACGCGATTTCTGTAAATATCCATGAACCCATGTGGGAGCGAGCTTGCTCGCGATGGCGCCGGGACATTCACCCTGCTCACTGAAACGCTGCAGACTCCCTTTCAACCCGCTGAAAGAACCTCTGCGCCCGAATATCCTGGGTATAGGCCACGTTCAGCCGCAGCCAGTCGCAAGCCTCCCCCCCAGGCAGGAAAGTCGAGCCCTGGGACAGTTGGATGTGCAGTTCCCGCGCGATCTGCTCAACCCGTCGTGCATCGAGCCGCCGAGGCCTGGCCCAGATAAACAGGCCCCCAGTCGGCTCGGCAAAGACCTCCCAATGCACCGGGTCCAGTTGGCGCAGCGTACTCGCCATCTGCTTGTTCAGGCGTTGACGCAAGCGTTGGATCAACTTGCGATACGCGCCGTTGGCCAACAACGTCGCCACCACGTTTTCGGCCAGCAGCGAGCAACCGATGCCGGTCACCATCTTGACTTCGGCCAGGCGGTTGATGATTTCGGGCTGGGCGACCACATAACCGATGCGCAGCGAACTGGACAGCGTCTTGGAGAAACTCGCGAGGTAGATCACCCGATCCAGGGCATCGAGGGTCGCCAGGCGTGAGGTCGGGCCGTTCTGGAAATCGGCGTAGATGTCGTCCTCGATGAGGCGAAAGTCATGCAGCGTGGCCAGTTGCAGCAGACGATAGGCCACGCTCGGCGCCAGGCTGGTACCGGTGGGGTTCTGGTACATGCTGTTGATGAAGAAATACGTGGGTTTATGCTGGCTCAGGATTCGCTCCAGGCTGGCGATATCCGGCCCCTGGGCGGTCCTGGGTACCGCCAGGGTCTTGACCCCGTGGAGCTGCAGCAGGTTGAACAGATTGTAATAACCGGGGCTCTCCACCAGCACCAGGTCGCCGGGTTTGAGTAGCGTGCGCACCAGCAGGTCAAGGCCATGACTGGCGCCTTGGGTAGTGAGAATTTGCCCCAGATCGGCGTGGATATCGATCAGCCCCAAGCGTTTTTGGATGTGCAGGCGCAGCTGCGGCGAGCCCAGCGGGGTGCTGTAGTTGAACAGCGCCTGGCTGTCGCTGCGCACCACCTGCCGGATGGCTTGGCCCAGGTCGGTCTCGTCGCGCCAGGCGTCGGGCAGCCAGCCACAGCCCAGCTTGAGTTGTGTCGATTGATTGTCGAACAGCCGCCATGCCACGTTGTCCGGTTCAACGGCCGGCGCCGCGGGCTGGGACAACGGCTGCGCGACGAAGAAGCCCGACCCATGGCGCGACTCCAGCACCCCGACGGCCACCAGTTGGTCATAAGCCTTGATCACGCTCGACAGGCTCAGGTTGTTTTCCTGGGCCAATTGACGGATGGAAGGCATGCGCGCACCGGGACGAATGCCATGGGACTGTATCCACCCCATGACGTGAGTCACCAGTTGGCGGATCACCGGTTCAGCAGCGTTGCGATCAATGTTCAGGTCCACGCGCGCACTCTTGTCCAAGTGTTCTTGAATTTCGAGCGAACAGTTAAGCACAAAAGGCCGCTGGGTGTTCCTTGTTCGAGTGGCTCCCCACAAGTGATAGTCCCAACGACTGCACCCGAGCACACCCACCTAAGGAACACCTTTGAACACACAACATCGACACGCGTGGGGACTGGCGTTCGGTCTTTGCCTGATCACCCTGGCGGTCAACCTGCAAGCACCGCTGTACACCACCTACGCGCAGTTGTCCGGCTATGGTGCTGGCGCCACGGCGGTAGCATTTTCCGGTTACGTGCTGGGCGTGTTGCCGGTCCTGCTGGCCTTCGGCGGGCTGGCCGACCGAGTGGGACGCAGGCCGTTGATCCTGATCGCGCTGGGCCTGTCGATGCTGGCGACGGTGGTGACGTTGCTCTGGCCGAGCCTGCTGGCGCTGGGCGTGGCGCGGCTGATGATGGGCGTCGGCACGGGGCTGGCCTCGGCGACATCGACGGCCTACATGACCGAACTGATGGTCACCCGCGATACCCGCTCACCGGCCAACCGGGTCACCGCCAGCACCTCTCTGGGGTTTGGTCTGGGCGCGGCCTTGACCAGCCTGTTTCTGTTCGTCCATCACAGCGTCACGCCCGGCAGCTTCTGGCTGCAATTGCTGCTGGCTGCCGTCGCAATCGGCGTGGTCTGGCGCTTACCGGACCCTGCCGTGAAAATCAGTAACGCAGCACTGTTGCGCTTGCCACTGTTCCCCGCCGGCAGCCTGCCCTACAGTTTTTCGATGCTGCTGGCCTGGGCGACCTCGGGCCTGGTCATCGCCATCCTGCCTTCGGTGCTTGCCACCCACGACCTGCAACGCTGGTCGGGTCTGTCGACCTTCACTGTGATCAGTTGCGGGCTGCTCTTTCAACCTTGGGTGCGCCGCATGCAACCGGCCAGGGCCACTGGCTTGGGCCTGTTGATCCTGCCGTTGAGCTACGCGTTGCTGGCCTGGGGCGCGAGCGTCGGGTCCCTGGCCGCCGTACTGCTGGGCGCACTGGGAGCGAGCAGTGCCTGCTACGGTTTTCTGTACTTGGGTGGATTGTCAGCCGTCACGGCCATGGCCGGCGAGGAAAAGGCCCGGGTCAGCGCCGGATTTTTCCTGTTCGCTTATGTCGGGTTCAGCATCCCGGTGGTGGTGACGGGTTTACTGGCCGACTATCTCGGCGCGGATGTGGCGCTGGTATTGTTCGGTCTGGCGCTGGCTGCGGGTGCAGGTGTCACGGGATTGATCATCGTTCGGACGCAGGCATGTGTCACCCAACTGTCCCATGGCTGAACACAACCCTTTGGGCAGTGCGCGACCTGTGGTGAGGACCCGGACCGCTCGACTTGCACCCGGCAAAGTCGTATACCATATCCCCATCCAAGCCGAACGACCTGCCGCCGTGACCTTATCCAAGTTCAATCTACCCGACCTGGGCAACACCCCTTCCACCTCGGAAATCATCACCCGCCACCTGCGCGATGCCATCGTCGCCGGGCATTTTGCCGAGGACGAGCCGATTCGCCAGGACGACATCGCCCGCCAGTTCAACGTCAGCAAGATCCCCGTACGCGAAGCCCTCAAGCGTCTGGAGGCCGAGGGCCTGGTGATGTTCCAGCGCAATCGCGGGGCGATGGTCACGCGTATTTCCGAGGCAGAGTTGGCGCAGATGTTCGAAGTCCGCATGCTGCTGGAGGACAAGGTGCTGCGCCTGGCGATTCCCAACATGACCGAAGAGACCTTCGCTCGCGCCGAGCGCATCTGCCAGGAATTCATCGGTGAGGACGACGTCGGACGCTGGGCCGAACTGAACTGGCAATTGCATGCCTGCCTCTACGAGCCGGCGCAACGGCCCTTCCTGGTGAGTTTGATCCGTTCGGTCCATGACAAGCTGGAGCGCTACTTGCGCATGCAAATGAGCCTTTCAGCTGGCAAGGAGCGCGCCGACCACGAGCACCGGGAAATCCTCGACGCCTGCCGTGCCGGTGATGTCGAACGGGCGGTGAAGCTGTTGGACGAACACATCGCCGGGGTCTGCAAGACGCTGTTCGAGTTCCTGCCTTCCAGCCATTGAGCCTGCCCGTCGTACCGAGTCGATGAGCGACTCGGTACTTCTTGAAGACCTATACATATATACCGCGGCGGCTGTCCGACGCCGCCCTAGAATCAGGTGCCTTCGTTATTCAAGACAGACACCTGCTTTCAACCATGACACATCCATTCGACACCTTCATCGACAGCCTTTCTGTTACAGCCTCCATAAAGAATCAAAACTGGGCGGGCACGGACGACAGCATCTATATATCGATGGGCCCCTTGGGTCAGATGCAGTTGTTCTGTGAAGCGCCCAGGGTGGGGCAAGTCATCCACGTGGATATCGACATTGCCCGGATGTTCGGCCGACCGCGTATTTCGCTGATGGAAATTGACGGCCTGGTCCTCTACCAGGTGCCCGTCGCACACCCGATCGCTTCTGATGACTGGGCGCTGGAATCGGTGCTGATCAAAGCCAATGACATCTACACCAATACCTCATTCAAACAGATCAACAAATGGCTCAGAAACTCATCCGCGCACTTGCGATTCGTATGGTCGGGTCACATTCATTTCGCCGACTGGAAAAATTCCGATCACAGATCCATCGATCTCAACGCCCAGACCTATCCGATCAGGTGGATGCCCTTTATCGGTGACCTGGTGCATTGGCGTTGTTATGACCCGTCGAAAATAGACGGCGTAGGCCAGTTGATCGGGATGTGGGACGGCAAATTGATCGGCAATCAACTGAAGACACACACCAGTGAGCTGTTGTCCCCCAACGACCAGTCCAATAGCTACACATGGGTCTATACACCGGAACACGCCATTATTTATAAGCGCTGGGAACATAGCGACCGGGGCAATTATGTAAGGCATAGCCAGCTCGGCAGTGGCAGGCCCGTCATGTGTGCTGGGGAGTTCAGGGTCACCGAACGTCGTATGGACCATGTGATTGCCATGGTCAACGATGCTTCCGGACATTACAGGCCCGACGGCGGCGCCTGCCTGCGGTATGTGGCCGAGAAGCTCGAGGCCTTGGGGATCAATACCGAGCATATCGAATGGCGATGGCAAGACAGGAACGCCTGACCAGGCTCATCTGGCTGGGCCGCACTGTGCCGATTTCGTCACCGGCACCAGATAAATCCATCAAGCCGTCGCCCCCCGGCGCGGGCCACCCTTGCCGTCAATCATCTGAACGGACGTGGCCCCCATGAAACGCATCACCGTGATCGATTCCCACACCGGCGGCGAGCCGACCCGATTGGTCACCGACGGCTTTCCCGACCTGGGTCGAGGCAGCATGGCCGAGCGCCGGCAGCGCCTGGCCGAGCAACACGATGCCTGGCGCACGGCCTGCGTGCTGGAACCCCGCGGCAGCGATGTGCTGGTGGGCGCGCTGCTCTGTGAACCGGTGGACCCGAGTGCCTGTGCCGGGGTGATCTTCTTCAATAACAGCGGCTACCTAGGCATGTGCGGCCACGGCACCATCGGCCTGGTGGCGTCGCTGGCTCATCTGGGACGGATCGGTCCCGGCGTACACAGCATCGAAACCCCGGTGGGCACGGTACAAGCCACCTTGCACGACGACCATTCGGTCAGCGTGCGCAACGTGCCGGCCTACCGGTACCGCAAGGCACTGGAACTGGAGGTGCCGGGCATCGGCAAGGTGGTGGGTGATGTGGCCTGGGGGGGCAACTGGTTTTTCCTGATCGCCGACCACGGCCAGCGCGTGGCCGGCGATAACCTCGACGCGTTGACCGCCTATACCTACGCTGTGCAGCAAGCCTTGGAGCAGCAGGGTTTTCGCGGCGAGGACGGCGGCCTGATCGACCACATCGAACTGTTCGCCGACGACCCGCACGCTGACAGCCGCAACTTCGTGCTCTGCCCCGGCAAGGCCTATGACCGCTCCCCTTGCGGCACCGGTACCAGCGCCAAACTGGCCTGCCTGGCCGCCGATGGAAAGTTGCAACCCGGGCAGATCTGGCGCCAGGCCAGCGTGATTGGCAGTGAATTCGAAGGCTCTTATGAACGCTCGGGCGAGCGCATCGTGCCGACCATCCGTGGTCGAGCCTACATCAGCGCCGAAACCACGCTGATCATCGACGCAGATGATCCGTTTGCCTGGGGTATCCGTTCGTGAGCGAGGGCCAGGTCGCCGACGTGATCATCATCGGCGCCGGCATCATCGGCGCTGCCTGCGCCCGGACATTGGCCCAACGCGGCTTGCAAGTGCTGGTGCTGGACGCCGGTTGGCATGGCGCGACGGCAGCTGGCATGGGCCATCTGCTGGTGCTGGATGACAACCCGGCGGAACTGGCCCTCAGTCAATACTCCCTGCAACGCTGGCGCGAACTGGCCCCGGCCCTGCCCGAGGCCTGCGCCTGGCGCAACAACGGCACCCTGTGGCTGGCGGCCAATGCCGAAGAAATGGCGGTGGCCCATAGTAAATATCTGAATCTGCTGGCCCATGGCGAAGCCTGCGAACTGATCGGTCGCGCCGCCCTGCACCAGCGTGAACCTCAATTGCGCGAAGGTTTGGAAGGCGGGTTGCTGATCAAGGGTGACGGCATCCTCTACGCCCCGGCTGCCGCGCGCTGGATGCTCGACGCGCCCAACATTCGCCAGCAGCGCGCCCGGGTCAGCGAAGTCGACGGCCACCGCGTGCGCCTTGACGACGGCCGCTGGTTGAGCGCCGACGCGGTAGTCCTGGCCAATGGCATCCAGGCCACCGAGCTGTGCCCGGAGCTGCCCATCGAAGCGAAAAAAGGTCACCTGCTGATCACTGATCGCTACCCCGCCGCCATCACCCATACGTTGGTGGAACTGGGCTATGTCACCAGCGCCCACAACGCCAGCGGGCCATCGGTGGCGTGCAATATCCAGCCGCGCCCGACCGGGCAATTGTTCATCGGTGCCTCGCGGCAGTTCGGCACCGTCGACCCACAGGTGGAAGGCTGGATGCTGGCGAGGATGCTCAAGCGCGCCGTCGAATACATGCCGGGGCTGGCGCAGCTCAACGGCATTCGTGCCTGGACCGGTTTTCGTGCGGCCAGCCCCGACGGCCTGCCGTTGGTGGGCCAACATCCGCAGCGCCAGGGCCTGTGGCTGGCGGTGGGTCACGAAGGCCTGGGCGTCACCACGGCCCCCGCGACCGCCGACCTGCTGGCCGCGCAGCTGTTCAACGAAACCTCGCCACTTGCCCCTCAAGCTTATCTGCCGCAGCGTTTCCTGGGAGAACCGGCCCATGCCTGAATTATTCCTCGACGGTCACCCACTCTCGGTCGCCAGCGGCACCAGTGTCGCGGCGGCATTGGCCTTGGGCTCCGACGGCAGCAGCCGCACGTCGGTCAGCGGCCAGCGCCGTGCGCCTTTGTGCGGCATGGGCATCTGCCAGGAATGCCGGGTGACGATCGACGGCCATCGGCGTCTGGCCTGCCAGACCTTGTGCCGCGATGGTATGCGGGTGCAGACCCGACCATGAATGAAACCACCGACCTGCTGATCATCGGCGCCGGCCCTGCCGGCATGGCGGCCGCCCTGGCTGCAGCAAGCAGCGGCGCGCGCATTGTACTGCTGGACGACAATCCGCTACCGGGCGGGCAGATCTGGCGCGACGGTCCTCAGGCCAACCTGCCGACCCAGGCACGCCGCCTGCGGGACCGGTTGCATGCCTGCACTAACGTCCGCTGCCACGCTGGCGCGCGGGTAATCGCCTGCGCAGGAGACAAAACCCTGTTGGTGGAGGATGCCGAGCGCGGCTGGCGGATCACTTACGAGCGCTTGATCCTCTGCACCGGCGCCCGGGAATTGCTGCTGCCCTTCCCCGGCTGGACGTTGCCCGGCGTGACCGGAGCCGGCGGCTTGCAGGCGCTGATCAAGGGCGGCCTGCCGGTGCGCGGCGAACGGCTGGTGATCGCCGGCAGCGGCCCCTTGCTACTGGCCAGCGCCGCCACGGCGAAACATCAAGGTGCGCAGGTGCTGCGCATCGCCGAGCAAGCCAGTCGCACCGCCGTCGCCGGTTTCGCCGCGCAATTGCCACGCTGGCCGGGCAAGCTCTTCCAATCGTTCAGTTTGTTCGACCACCACTACCGTACCGGCACTTATGTGCTGGAGGCCTTGGGGCAGGAACGGCTCGAGGGCGTGCGCTTGCTGCAACAAGGCAAGACGATTGAACTGGCCTGCGACCGGCTGGCCTGTGGCTTCGGGCTCATTCCCAACACCCAACTCGGTCAGGCCCTGGGCTGCGCGTTGGAAGGCCAGGCGCTGGCCGTTGATGCCTGGCAAACCACCACCCGCGTCGGACATTACGCCGCTGGGGAATGCACCGGTTTTGGCGGCAGCGAACTGGCGCTGGTGGAAGGCGCCATCGCCGGCCATGCCGCCGTCGGCGATACTGCGGCAGCCCAGCGCCTGTGGCCCCGGCGCACACACTGGCAGGGTTTCGCCCAGGCATTGAACAAGGCCTTCACCCTCGATCCACGGCTCAAGACCCTGGCCCGCGCCGACACCCTGGTCTGTCGTTGCGAAGACGTGCCGTATGGCGAACTGATCGGCCATGAAAACTGGCGCGAAGCGAAACTGGCGAGCCGTTGCGGCATGGGCGCGTGCCAAGGCCGGGTGTGCGGCGCCGCGCTGGAACACCTGCTCGGCTGGACACCACCCGCCCCACGCCCGCCGTTCAGCCCGGCGCGGATCGATACCTTGCTGCACCTGCAAGAACCCCCGACCACTTGAGCCATATACAAGCCCTTGGGGGAGCGAGCTTGCTCGCGATAGCGGTGGATCAGCTTGCAGTGATTTTGGATGTGCCGTCGTCATCGCGAGCAAGCTCGCTCCCACACTGGTCAGTGGCGCTCACCAGATATCATGTCCACCACAACTCCTGCTCGCGATGACGGCGTGACAGCCAGCGCATTTTCGATTGACACTCCGCCATCGCTTCCACAAAAAGACGACGTCGGCCATGTACCCTTCGCTCACCTCTTTCGCCCCCTGCGACCTCGACACCCTGCTGCGCAGCTTGCAACCCATCGCGCCGCTGCTGGACACCCTTTCGGATGTGGTGTTTTTCATCAAGGACAAGCAAGCCCGCTACGCCTTCGTCAACCAGACCCTGGCCCGCCGCTGCGGCTTCAAACACAGCGCCGACCTGCTCGGCCTCACCGCCGAACAGGTGTTCCCCGAACGCTTCGGCCCGTTGTACACCGAGCAGGATCGCCGGGTGCTGGCCAGCGGCCGGGAGTTGGCCGACCAGCTCGAACTGCATTTGTATTACGGCAACCAACCCGTGTGGTGCCTGACCCACAAGCTCGCCCTGCATGACCCCACCGGCCAGATCGTCGGCCTCGCCGGTATCTCCCGCGACCTGCAACTGCCCCAATCGAGCCATCCGGCCTTCCAGAAACTGGCGGCGGTGGATGCCCATATCAAAAGCCACTTCGCCCGCCCCATCAGCCTGGCTGAACTGACCGCCATCGCCGGGTTATCAGTGGCGCAGTTGGAGCGGCACTGCAAACGCATTTTCCAGCTCACGCCCCGGCAGATGATTCACAAGGCGCGGCTGGAAGAAGCCTCGCGGTTGCTACTGGATCAAGACCTGCCAATCACCGAAATCGCCTTGCGCTGCGGTTACACCGACCACAGTGCTTTCAGCCGCCAGTTCCGGGCCCTGACCAGCCTGTCCCCCAGCCAGTATCGCGAGAATCAGCGCTGAGGCCTGTTCCCTAACGGGGCATGGCGCCTCGTGGCTGCTCCCATCTGTAACACCCTGGGCCAGCGTTGCCCGCTGCCCTGAGCTTCACCACCGCCCATGAAAGCCTCTATATCAGTCCTCCGGCGGCATTCCCGCGAATGAGCAGCAAACCGGCACGCCGCTTGCTTATCTAATATCGTATACGAAATCCTCAATACGATATCTCACCGCATTTATTCGACAGCGAGGCATTTATGAAAAACCCTGCATTGGCCGTAGCCCTCAGCGTTGTCCTCACCCCGCTTTTCATTGCCCCCGCCCACGCTGACAAGCTCGACGACATCATTGGCTCGGGCACGCTGCGTTGCGCCGTAACCCTGGACTTCCCACCCATGGGCTTTCGCGATGAAAACAACAAGCCGGCGGGATTCGATGTGGACTATTGCCACGATCTGGCGAAGGTCCTCGGTGTGGACGCCGAAGTGGTGGAAACCCCTTTCTCCGACCGAATCCCCGCGCTGCTGTCCGGTCGCGCCGATGTCATCGTCGCATCCACGTCTGACACCTTGGAGCGAGCCAAGACCGTCGGCCTGACGGTGCCCTACTTCGCCTTCCAAATGGTCGTGCTGACCCGCGACGACACCGGCATCAACAGCTACGCCGACCTCAAGGGCAAGAAACTCGGCAACACCAGCAGCACCTACGAAGCCATCGCCCTGGAAAAAGACCAGAAGAGCTGGGGCAGCGGCAGTTTCCGCGCCTACCAGTCGCAGAACGACACCCTGCTGGCCGTCGCCCAAGGCCACATTGACGCGACCGTGGTCACCAACACCGTGGCGGCGGCGACCATCAAATCGGGCAAATACAAAGGCCTGAAGATCGCCGGCGACGCGCCTTATGTCATCGACTACGTATCCCTGGGCGCCAAGCGCAGCGAATACGGCCTGCTCAACTACCTCAACCTGTTCGTCAACCAGCAGGTGCGCACGGGCCGCTACAAAGAGTTGTTCGTCAAATGGGTCGGCACCGACATCCCGCCAGCCAACCTGACCGTGCCGCAGGTTTACTACTGAGGATCGGCGCATGCCAAGCACGCCTATCCGTGTGAAGGGTCGCAGTCTGGTGGAGGGTGCCGCCCAGGGCGCCCTGCTGTTCGCCGATGTCGGCTTGAGCTTCTGGGGCGGGGTCGATCCGGCCAGTGGCGAAGTCATCGACCGGCATCACTCGCTGAGCGGTGAGCGCTTGGCCGGGCGTGTGCTGGCGATTCCCAGCGGGCGTGGCTCCTGCACCGGCAGTAGCGTGTTGATGGAACTGATCAGCAACGGCCACGCCCCCGCCGCTCTGATACTGGCCGAAGCCGATGAGATCCTGACCCTGGGCGTGCTGGTGGCGCAAGTGATTTTCCAGCGTTCCTTGCCGGTCTTGTGTGTAGGCCTAGAGGCCTTCAACAGTCTGCGCGGCCAGGGTTTCGTCCGCGTCGAAGGCGATTGCCTGACCCTGACTGGCCGCCGTCCCAACGATGGCTGGCATGAGTCGAATGTTGCCTTGCAGCCACCGACGCCTTCAACCCTGCGCCTCACCGAACAGGACCGGGCGTTGCTCGACGGCGCCCACGGCAAGGCGGCCCAAGTGGCGATGCAAATCGTGCTACGCATGGCCGAGATCCAGGGGGCCACGCAACTGCTGGACGTGACCCAGGCCCACATCGACGGCTGCATCTACACCGGCCCGGCCAGCCTGCGCTTTGCCGAACAACTGGTGCAGTGGGGCGCGAAGGTCCGGGTGCCCACCACCCTCAATTCCATCTCCGTGGACCAGCGTCGCTGGCGTGAACTGGGCGTCGATCCGGCCCTGGGCGAGCCGGCCAGTGCCTTGGGCGATGCCTATATGGCGATGGGCGCGCAGCTGAGTTTCACCTGCGCGCCCTACCTGCTGGAGACCGCGCCCAAGGCCGGCGAGCAAATCGTCTGGGCCGAATCCAACGCGGTGGTCTACGCCAACAGCGTGCTGGGTGCGCGTACGCAGAAGTACCCGGACTTCCTCGACATCTGCATTGCCCTGTGCGGGCGGGCACCGTTGACAGGTTGTCATCTCGACGCCCCGCGCAAGGCCGGGCTGATCATCGATGTGCCAGCGCTGGGCAACACGGACGACAGCTTCTATCCGCTGCTGGGCTATCACATCGGCGCTTTGGCGGGCCGTCGTATCCCGCTGATACGCGGCCTGGAACACGCCGCGCCAACCCTGGACGACCTCAAGGCCTTCGGCGCCGCATTCGCCACCACCAGCGCCGCGCCGTTGTTCCACATCGCCGGGGTGACGCCGGAAGCCCTCGACCCGACGGCGGTCCTGGGGAGCGACGTCACGTTGCCGCAGGAAAGCGTCGATACCGCCGGCCTGCTTGCCAGTTGGCGCGAGCTCAACAGCGCCCGGGACAACTGGGTGGACGTGGTGTCCCTGGGTAACCCACATTTCTCCCTCAGCGAATTCGCCGCCCTCGCGACCTTGTGCGCGGGGCGGGTCAAGCATCCGTATGTGGTGCTGGCGATTACCTGCGGTCGAGCGGTGCTGGAGCAGGCACGCAAGGCCGGCTACCTGGCGGCCATCGAGGCCTTCGGTGCGGTGCTGGTAACCGACACCTGCTGGTGCATGTTGGGCGAACCGGTGATCCCGCCCCACGCCACCACGCTGATGACCAACTCCGGCAAATACGCCCATTACGCACCCGGCCTGGTTGGTCGTGGGGTGCACTTTGCCGCCCTTGCCGAATGCGTCGACGCCGCGTGCACCGCCGCGACCAGCGGCCAGCCGCCGACGTGGCTGCGACCCACCGCCCGTACGGGGGGCACTACCCATGTTTGACTACAGCTTCCAATGGCGCCCGGCCCTGCGCGCCCTACCCGATATGCTGGCCGGGGCCTGGGTAACTTTTGAAACCGCCGCGCTGTCGATGATTTTCGGCGTATTGATCGCCCTGGTACTGACAGTGATGCGCCAAGCCCGGCATCCCTTGCTGCGGGGCGTGGGCAACGGCTGGGTGTCCATCGCCCGCAACACCCCCTCGCTGTTCCAGATCTACATCCTCTACTTCGGCCTCGGCTCCCTCGGGCTGCACGTCAGTTCCTGGCTGGCCTTGCTGGCCGGGATCACCTTCAACAATGCCGGTTACCTGGCAGAAAACTTTCGTGGCGGCCTCAAGGCCGTGCCGAGTACGCAAATGCGTGCCGCTCGTTCCCTGGGCATGAGCGCTTTCCAGGCCTACCGGATGATCATCGTTCCGCAACTGTTGCGCATCGTCTTCTACCCGCTGACCAACCAGATGGTCTGGGCGGTGTTGATGACGTCGTTGGGCGTGGTCGTCGGCCTGAACAACGACCTCACTGGCGTTACCCAGGAATACAACGTCAAGACGTTCCGCACCTTCGAGTACTTCGCCCTCGCGGCGGTGCTGTATTACCTGATCGCCAAGCTGATCGTCGGGCTGGCCCGGCTGTTGTCCTGGCGCTTGTTTCGTTATTGAGGAGGGCTGGTCATGTTCTCTACAAGCCTCACCGTTAACGACCTGCTGTTCTTGCTCAATGGGGCCTGGGTCACGCTGCAACTGACCGTCTGGTCGATCCTGCTGGGTACCCTGGCCGGCTTGCTGTTCGGCCTGTTGCGAGCACTGTTGCCCCGGGCCAGCCTGCCGCTGGCCTGGGTGCTGGACGTGTTTCGCAGCGTGCCGCTGCTGATCCAGTTCGTGCTGTTCAACTCCCTCAAGAGCATCGTCGGCCTGAACCTCAGTGCCTTCGCGGTCGGTTGCATCGTGCTCGGGGTCTACGCCGCCGCGTACTTCACCGAAATCGTCCGTGGTGGCGTGCTGGCGGTCCCACTGAGCACCCGCCGGGCCAGCCGCTCCCTGGGCCTGAGTTACTTGCAGGACTTGCGTTTCATCGTCCTGCCGATTGCCACGCGGGTGGCCTTTCCCGGCTGGCTGAACCTGGTGCTCGGCGTGATGAAAGACACCGCGCTGGTGATGTGGATCGGCATCGTCGAATTGCTCCGTGCTTCGCAAACCATTGTCACGCGCATTCAGGAACCCCTGTTGGTGCTGTGCATCGCGGGCCTCATTTACTACGTCATGAGCCTGGTGGTCGCCCGCCTCGGCGCACGTCTGGAAAGAAGGTGGCAGGAAAATGATTGAGATCGAAAACGTGCACAAATCCTTCGGTGACCTGGAAGTGGTCAAGGGCGTTAGCCTGACCGTGGACAAGGGTGAAGTGGTGTCGATCATCGGCGGTTCCGGCTCCGGAAAATCGACCCTGCTGATGTGCATCAACGGCCTGGAGCCGATCCAGAAAGGCAGCATTCGCGTGGACGGTGTCGAGGTTCATGATCGCGCCACCGACCTCAATCGCTTGCGGCAGAAGATCGGCATCGTGTTCCAGCAATGGAACGCCTTCCCGCACCTGACCGTGCTGGAAAACGTGATGCTGGCGCCGCGCAAGGTGCTGGGCAAAAGCCAGCAGGACGCCGAGGCGCTGGCGGTGCAACAGCTCCAGCATGTCGGCCTGGGGGACAAGCTCAAGGCCTTTCCCGGCAAGCTTTCCGGCGGCCAGCAACAACGCATGGCCATCGCCCGTGCCCTGGCGATGTCGCCGGACTACATGCTGTTCGACGAAGCCACCTCGGCCCTGGACCCGCAACTGGTGGGCGAAGTGCTGGACACCATGCGCATGCTCGCCGAAGACGGCATGACCATGGTGCTGGTGACCCACGAGATCCGCTTCGCCCGGGACGTGTCCGACCGTGTGGCGTTCTTTTGCAATGGCCGGGTCCATGAGATCGGGGCGCCGGACCAGGTGATTGGCAATCCCGTGCAGCCGGAGACGGCGGCTTTCCTCAAGTCGGTGAAATAGCGGATGGCCCATCGCGAGCAGGCTCGCTCCCACAGGTTCTGTGGCGCTCACAAAACAGTGTGGGAGCGAGCTTGCTCGCGATGAGGCCCTACAAGACAACACAAGGATTTGACTCATGCGCTCATCGAAAATCATCCATGTAGTCAGCTGCCACGCCGAGGGCGAAGTCGGCGACGTGATCGTCGGCGGCGTCGCCCCACCGCCCGGCGCCACGGTGTGGGAACAGTCCCGCTGGATCGCCCAGGACCAGACCCTGCGCAACTTCGTCCTCAACGAGCCGCGGGGCGGCGTATTCCGCCACGTTAACCTGCTGGTGCCGGCCAAGGACCCGCGGGCGCAAATGGCCTGGATCATCATGGAACCGGCCGACACCCCGCCAATGTCCGGCTCCAACTCGTTGTGCGTCGCCACTGTGCTGCTGGACAGCGGCATCCTGCCGATGACCGAACCCCAGACCCGCTTGGTGCTGGAGGCACCGGGCGGCCTGATCGAAGCCGTGGCCGACTGCCGCGACGGCAAGGTGCAGCGAGTGGAGATCAAGAACGTGCCCTCCTTCGCCGACCGCCTCGATGCCTGGATCGAAGTCGAGGGCCTGGGCTCGTTGCAGGTAGACACGGCGTACGGCGGCGACAGTTTTGTGATTGTCGACGCCCAGCGCCTGGGCTTCGCCATCCGTCCAGACGAGGCCGCCGAGCTGGTGGCCGTGGGCTTGAAAATCACCCGGGCCGCCAATGAACAACTGGGCTTCGTCCACCCGCTGAACCCCGATTGGTCGCATATCTCGTTCTGCCAGATCGCCGCGCCCATCGTCCAGGAGAATGGCATCGCCACCGGCGCCAACGCGGTGGTGATCCAGCCGGGCAAGATCGACCGCTCCCCCACCGGCACCGGCTGCTCGGCGCGCATGGCGGTGCTGCACGCCAAGGGCTTGATGCAGGTCGGCGAACGGTTCATCGGCCGCTCGATCATCGGCTCCGAATTCCACTGCCGCATCGACTCGCTGACCGACGTGGCCGGACGCCCGGCGATTTATCCGTGCATCGCCGGGCGGGCATGGATCACCGGCACGCATCAACTGCTGCTCGACCCGGCCGACCCGTGGCCGCAGGGCTATCGGCTTTCGGATACCTGGCCTGGCGCGTGATTCTTGAACCTGGAATCGCCCTTTGTAGGGCATTCAATTCTTTTTACGTATACGAAATACCAAAACCGGAGACAACCATGAGCAAACGCATCAACTGGAGCGGCGTCTTCCCTGCCGTCACCACCCAATTCAACGATGACTTTTCCATCAACCTGGAAAAAACCCACCAAGTGATTTCCAACGTTATTCGTGATGGCGTGTCAGGCCTGGTGGTCTGCGGGTCGGTGGGGGAAAACACTTCCCTGAGCGCCGAGGAAAAGATCGCCGTGACCGAAGTCGCGGTAGACGCTTCCCGGGGCCGGGTGCCGGTGATTTGCGGCGTGGCCGAGTTCACCAGCGTGCAAGCGGCCAAGGTCGCTAACGCGGTGCGTAAGGTGGGGGTTGACGGAGTGATGCTGATGCCGGCGCTGGTCTATGGCTCCAAGCCGTTCGAGACCGCCGAGCATTTCCGCTACGTCGCTCGGCATGCCGACGTGCCGTTGATGGTCTACAACAACCCGCCGATCTACAAGAATGACGTGACCCCGGACATTCTGATTTCCCTGGCCGATTGCGACAACGTGGTGTGCTTCAAGGATTCCTCCGGCGACACCCGGCGTTTCATTGACGTGCGCAATGAAGTCGGCGACCGCTTTGTACTGTTCGCAGGCCTGGACGATGTGGTGCTGGAAAGCCTTGCCGTGGGTGCCGAAGGCTGGGTCTCGGGCATGTCCAACGTGTTCCCGAAAGAAGGCGAGACCATTTTCCGCCTGGCCCGCGCCGGACGCTTTGCCGAAGCGATGCCGATCTACGAATGGCTGATGCCGATCCTGCACCTGGACGCCCGCGCCGACCTGGTGCAATGCATCAAGCTGTGCGAAGCCATTGCCGGTCGCGGCAGCGCCCTCACCCGCCCACCACGCCTGGCCCTGCCGCAAGAGGATCGGCTGTACGTTGAGCAGATCATGGCCAAGGCTCTGGCCAATCGGCCGGTGTTGCCGGATGTGGGGCTTTAAGAACCGACCCAATACTCTGTAAATAAAGCACCCATGTGGGAGCGAACTTGCTCGCGATAGCGGTCGGTCTGAATCGACTATGCTGGATGTGCCGCCATCATCGCGAGCAAGCTCGCTCCCACAAGGTGCCCCATGAATTACTTCCTGGCCCAGGCCCTGAACAATCAGTGGGCCAATCACCGACTGCTCACTGCCTGCGCGCAGTTGAGCGAAGCCGAATACGAGGCGCCGCGCACGGGGTTCTTCCCGTCCATACAAGGCACGCTCTGCCATATTCTGGAAGTGGACCGCTATTACCTGACCGCTCTGGAAGGTGACCGGGACGGCCAGATCAAGGACTTTTCCGAGACCTTGGCCTTTGCCCAACTGAAGGAAAGCCAAACCCGAACCGACCAGCAACTGCTGGCATTGTGCGAAAGCCTGCGAGAAAGAGACCTCGCCCGCTCCGTTGAGCTGGTACGCGTGGACGGCGTGGTGCGTGAGCGGATCGACCGGCTGTTACTGCACCTGTTCGAACACCAGATCCACCACCGTGGCCAAGTCCATGGGATGCTCAGTGGCACCGGCATCAAGCCACCCCAGCTCGATGAGTTTTTCCTTGATTGCGACCGCCCGTTCCGGCAACAGGAAGAACAACAACTGCAGCTCAACGAAGGGCATGTCTGGCGGGACTATCTGCCTGAATGAATCGACACGCTGTGTAAAAAATGCGATGGCCGCTGCCGGCCATCGCCAAATCGCCCACCCGGGCGCTCTCAGTCAGACCCGTGCGGGAGACACAATGATTTTCACGTTGTGCTCCTTGTTATTGACCAGTTCCTCGAAGCCCTGGCCAACGATCTGCTCCAGCTGGATGCGTCCGGTCACCAGTGGCGAGATATCCAGGCGCCCATCGGCGATGAAAGCGATCACATCGGCAAACTCACCGTTGTAGGCCAGCGCGCCGAGCACCTGCTTCTCGGTGGACACCAGGTCGAAGAAATTGAATTCACTGGGCTCCTCGAAGATTCCCACCAACACACATTTGCCAGCCTTGCGGATCAGGTCGATAGCCAGTTTGGCGGTGTGCTTGTTGCCGATGCACTCAAAGCTGACATCCGCCCCCAGGCCACCGGTCAGGCGACGCACTTCGGCCAGGGCGTCGCACTCCTTCGGATCGATCACATGGTTGGCACCGACTTCCAGGGCCTTGGCCTTGCGTGCGCCGGACATCTCCAGGGCAATCACCTGGGCCGCGCCAGCGGCCTTGGCGCACATGATGGTGCACAGGCCGATCGTACCGGCGCCGACCACCACCACGTTTTGGCCCAACAGGCTGCCGGCCTTTTTCACCGCGTGCATACCGACTGCCAAGGGCTCGATCAAGGCGCCAGCCTCGGCAGGGAAATTGGCCGGCAACTTGTAGAGCAGATTGGCCGGCACGTTGACCAATTCAGCAAACGCACCGTTGTTCATCAGCCCGGTGAACGCCAGGTTTTCGCAGATGTTGTACAGCCCGTGGGTGCAGTAATAGCAGGTGCCGCAGTGTTGGCAGGCATCGGCCGCCACCGGTTCACCGATGCTGAAACCTTCGACGCCAGCGCCCAGTTCGACGATCTCGCCGCAGAACTCATGGCCGAGGATGCACTGGCCCTTGATTCCGGTCAGCGGGTGCGGCGCGTCCACCGGGATGAACACCGGCCCAGCCACGTATTCATGCAGGTCGGAACCGCAGATGCCGCACCACTGCACGCGGATCTGTACCCAACCGGCGGGCGGCGAAACCGGCAGTGGCACGTCTTCGACGCGGATGTCGTTGCGGCCATGCCAGACGGCGGCGCGCATGCTGCGGGTAGGCTTGATTGAAACGTTCATGACGTTGCCTCCAGAAGTTTGTCGGGGCGACGAATCACTCCGCCGCCCGCTTGATCAATGCTGTTCAATGAACTCGAGGATCAGTCGGTTGACCTGCTCGGCCGCTTCCATCTGCACCATGTGGCCCTGGCCGGAAAGCACCTCGACCTTTGCGCTCAGCCCATCGCTGTGGGCCACCGGGATGATTGCGTCGTCGCTGCCCCAGACCACCAGGGTTGGCACATGGCCGGCCTGCACCACTTCGCGCAAGTTCACCTGTTGGCGGCCATCGGCGAACAACGTCGCAGACAGTCGCTGTAGTGCGGCGTCCACCCCTTCCAGGCGCTTGTACTTGAGCATGTCATCGAGCATCTGCCGGTTGACCAGCTCGGCATTGGAAAACAGTTGCACCAACTGCGGCTTGAGGGCGTTGCGGTTGGCGGCCTCGACAAAGCCTTGCAAATAGCCGCCATTGATCTGCGGGCCCAGGCCGGCGCTGCCGATCAAGGTCAGGGAGCGCACACGCTGGGGCATCAAGCGTGCGGCATTCAGCGACACCGCCCCACCCATGGAATGCCCCACCAGGTGCACGGCGTTGATGTCCAGGTGATCGAGCAGCGCCAGCACCACGCCGCTCAGCTCGTCCAGATCGCCGCGCTGCAGTGTTTTGGCGGATTCGCCATGGCCCGGCAAGTCCAGGGCAATCACCCGGCGCCCGGCCGCCAGTGCTTCGTGGTTGAATAACCAGTTATTCAGGTCACCGCCGAAACCGTGTACCAGCACCAGCGGCGTGCCGCCCTCGCCACGCTCGAAATACCGGATCACTCGGCCGTCCAACTCGACTTTCTGCGGTTTCGGGCCGTTGTCTTCATCGGCGGCATCGCCCGGCACAAAGCTGGCTTGGAATTGCTCGATAACCGCATCGATCTCGGCATCGCTGGCTTCGCCGTCGACGACAATACCGAGCAAGGCGCCGACCGCCAGGGTTTCGTCCTGCCGGGCAATCTGCCGACGCAATATCCCAGAAAACGGCGCTTCGACGCTGCTGGAGATCTTGTCGGTTTCCACGTCCATCACTTCATCGCCCTTGGTAATGGCCTGGCCTTCCTCCTTGAGCCAGGCGTCGACTCGGCCTTCGGTCATCGACAGGCCCCACTTGGGCATGGTCAGGGTATGAATCTGGCTCATCAGCGCTTGCTCCACTCGATCACGTTGAGCACGGCTTGTTCGATCTTCGCCGCGTCAGGGATATACAGGTCTTCCAGCGAATCGGAGAACGGCACCGGCGTGTGTGGCGCGGTGACCATCTCAATCGGTGCCTTGAGCGCGCCGAAGGCTTTTTGCGCCACCAGCGCGGAAATATCGGTAGCCATGGAACAGCGCGGGTTGGCCTCGTCGATGACCACCAGCCGTCCGGTCTTCTCGACGCTTTCGAGGATGCTGTCTTCGTCCATCGGGCTGGTGGTGCGCAAGTCGATGACTTCGCAATCGATGCCGCGTCCGGCGAGGCTGCGAGCGGCGTCCATCGCGGTGTTGACCATGCGCCCGTAAGACACCAGGGTCACGTCCTTGCCGTCGCGCAGGAAATTGGCCTCGCCAAAGGGAATGGTGTAGAGCTCTTCCGGCACCTCGCCCTGCATGCTGTAGAGCAATTTATGCTCGCAGAAGATCACCGGATCGTTGTCGCGGATCGCCTGGATCAGCAAGCCCTTGGCATCGTAAGGCGATGACGGACACACGACTTTCAGCCCCGGAATGTGCGTCCACAAGGACGTGAGCATCTGCGAATGCTGGGCGGCGGCCCGCAGGCCGGCGCCGACCATGGTGCGGATCACCAGCGGCGTGGAAGCCTTGCCGCCGAACATGTAGCGAAACTTCGCCGCCTGGTTGAGGATCTGGTCCAGGCAGCACCCGGCGAAGTCGACGAACATCAGTTCGCACACCGGGCGCACGCCACAGGTGGCAGCCCCGACCGCCGCGCCGACGTAACCGATTTCCGACAGCGGCGTGTCGAGCACGCGGCCGGGGAACTGGTCGTAAAGGCCCTTGGTGACACCAAGCACACCGCCCCAGGCGTCGTTTTCACCGGGCGCGCCGGCACCGCCAGCCACGTCCTCGCCCATGATAAAGACGCTGGCGTCGCGGCGCATTTCCTGGGCCAGGGCCTCGTTGATTGCCTGCTGATAACTGATTTTTCTCGCCATGATGGGATTCTCTATTCTTGTTTTATAAAGGGCGTTCAGGGATAGGAGACGTAGACGTCAGTGAGCAGGTCCGCCGCCGTTGGCTTGGGATCGGACTTGGCTTTGCGCACTGCGTTTTCGATCAGCAGCTCCACTTCCTTGTCGATCTGGTCCAACTGCTCGACCGACAGCAAGCCAGATCGAGTGGTGCGCTCGCGAAACTGCATCAGGCAGTCCTGGTTTTCGCGGAAATGCTTGACCTCGTCCGGCGCCCGATAGGTCTGGGCGTCGCCTTCGAAGTGACCGTAATAGCGGGTCAGCTTGACCTCGATCAGCGATGGCCCCTCCCCGGCCCGGGCCCGCTCGACCGCCGCCCCGGCCGCCTCATGCACGGCAAAGAAGTCAAAGCCATCCACCGTCACCCCGGGCATGCCGAACCCGGCGGCGCGGTCGGCGATGTGATCGCAGGCCACCGACCAATTGGAGGCCGTGGCTTCGGCATAACCGTTGTTTTCGGCGACGAACAGGCACGGCAGGTTCCACACCGAAGCCATGTTCATGGCTTCGAACACCGCGCCCTCGTTGGAGCCGCCGTCACCGAAGAACACCACGGCAACGCTGTCGGTGCCCTTCATCCGGGCCGCCAGCGCGGCGCCTACCACCAGTGGCGCACCGGCACCGACAATGCCATTGGCGCCGAGCATGCCTTTCTCGAAATCGGCGATGTGCATCGAGCCGCCCTTGCCTTGACAGACGCCGGTCTTCTTGCCGTAGATCTCGGCCATCATCCCGTAGACATCCACGCCCTTGGCGATGCAATGGCCATGGCCACGGTGGTTGGAGGCGATGCAATCGTCATCGCCCAAGTGGGCCATGACGCCGGCGGCCGACGCTTCTTCGCCGGCATACAGGTGGACGAAACCGGGAATCTCGCCGGTGGCGAACTCCACGTGCAGGCGCTCTTCGAACGCGCGAATGGTGCGCATCACCTGATAGGCGTGCAGCAATTGATCGTGGCTGAGCGGTGTCGACATTTTTATTCTCCTGGGGTGTCTTCTTGAAGATTCAGAGGGTGTTGCGGGTGTTCGCGGCCAATGGCCAACAAACGCTGTTGCGCGGCGTAGGCCAGTACCGCGTTGACATCGATGCTCAGCGGGCCGCCGGCATCGAGGGTGACCGTGGGCCGGTCCTGCGCGTTGAATTCGATTTCCCGCTCGCCATCCAGGGCCAAGGTGCCGCTGGACAACGACAGCCCGTGGGCGATGCCAGGTTCCAAAGGACCGGCGGCGAGCACGCCACACCCCTGCAACAGGCCCGGCGCCAGCGGCACCAGCAGCGCTTCGGGCGATTGCGGGTCCAGGCGCATCCAGGCCCCACCCGCGGCCTGGCGTGACACCGGGAACCACAGGCCACACAACGCCGACAGGCCGATGGCTTGCGGTTCGGCAAAGGTCACGAATACTTCGGCCAGGTCCTGTGCCCGGCTGATGGCACGGGCGCCGACAAAGCGCAGCGGCGACACGGCGACGTCCACCAGGGCGACTTCACGCAAACCACGTCCGGCATCGCAGACCAGCAGGCGCTTATTGCGACGCAAGCCGATCTGCGCCGGGATCCGGCCGCTGGCATACAACCCACCAGCCAACCCGGCACTGGTGGCCTCGCGCAGTTCGGGAAAGGCGTTGTTGGTGCCGGTGGACAGGGTCAGTAGCGGGATATCACCGACTTCAGCGGCGACGGCCTTGTGCGTGCCGTCGCCACCGAGCACGGCGATCAGCGCCACCTCGCGCTCGGCCATCTGACGCGCGGCGTTGCGGGTGTCTTCGACGGTCTGGCGCAGGGTCAGGTCCAGAAATTCCAGGGCCGGCCAATGACTGCTGCGGGCCTGACGGCTGTGGCTGTTCTTCAATACAGCGGCAGCCATGCCAATCATGTCGGTGGGCATCAACACCTGTTCGATGCCAGTGGCGCCGAAGGCGGCCAACAGCCGTTGGATCACCGAGACTTTGTCGGTGCTGGAAAACAGCCCGGCATTGGCGGTCAGGCGTCGCACGTCACGGCCCGAGGCCGGGTTGGCAATGATGCCCACGGTCAATGGCCGGCGACTCATGACGCCACCATGGGCGAGACAGGCACATGGCCTGGGCAGGAAAACAACATAGGCACCTCGGTTTTTATTATTGGAAGACCCGTCGGGCGGGTTCATGGGGATAGAGCAAGGCCGGTGCCAGTTGTGCCCCAAAGCCAGCAAATGCCCGAGCCAGAGCGCTCGGCGCGTAATAACCGACGAAACGAGCCCAAGCCCTGTGAGACGCGGCATGTCAGCCTGCACGAGGCGCCCGCGAGACAGTGAGACGTGGCGTCTCACACCTGTCCTGGCAGGCGACACGCTTGTCTGCCGACGGCGAACGGCGCTTAATGAGCGCACAACGATAAGAAGCTGAATCGGAGGCCCGTATGCTTTCCGCTCACTCCCGGGCGCATGTGGATTGCGTCAGCCGTGTACTGAAAAACGCGGACCAATTGCCACAACTGCCCGTTCCGGACCTGATCCTCGACTCCTGGCGCCGCTCCATGGAGCAACATCACCTGGACCCCGGTTCGCTGCAGGGCCCGCGCATCCTCTCCCAGGACGTGCTCAAGCAATGCCGCGAGCGCTCCGAGCTGTTCCTCAACATTGCCAGTGAAGAAGTGGCGCGCCTGCATGGGCGGGTGCGCGACGCCGATTACTGCGTGTTGCTGACCGATGCCCAGGGCCAGACCATCGACTATCGGGTGGAAACCACCATTCGCAATGACTGCCGCAAGGCCGGCTTGTACCTGGGCACCTGTTGGTCGGAGGGTGAGGAAGGCACCTGTGGCGTGGCGGCGGTGCTCACGGCCAAGGCCCCGGTGACGGTGCACAAGCGCGATCACTTCCGCGCGGCGTTCATTGGCCTGACCTGCTCCGCCGCGCCGGTGTTCGACCCGCAAGGCGAGTTACTCGGAGTGCTGGACGTCTCGGCGGTACGCTCGCCGGATGATCGACGCTCCCAACACCTGATCCGCCAGATGGTGGTGCAAAGCGCCCGGGAGATCGAACAGGCGTTTTTCATGAGCAGCGCCCAGGGCTACTGGGTGCTTCGCGCCCATCGCAACGCCGGCTACGTCGACAGCCAACCGGACTTCCTGTTCGCCTGGGACGACGACGGCCGCCTGCAGGCCCTCAACCCGGCTGCGCGCCATTACCTGCTGCAACACTATGGCCAGTTGCCGCAACACATCAGCCAAGTGTTCGATCAGCAACTGCTGCACCGCGCACGGGACGAAAGCCTCTGCCCCCTCGATCACGCCCTGCATGGCCGCTTGAGTGCGCCGCGCCACCGGGCCAATCCGCGTCCCCGAATCGCACTGACCCCTTGCGAGATCGACCCGCGCCTGGCCGACAGCCTGCGCCTGGCGGTGCGGGTCAAGGATCGCAACCTGCCAGTGCTGATCCAGGGCGAAACCGGCTCCGGCAAGGAAGTGTTCGCCCGCCAGTTGCACCAGGCCAGTCAGCGCCGTGATCGCCCGTTCGTGGCACTGAACTGCGCGTCCATTCCTGAAAGCCTGATCGAAAGCGAGTTGTTCGGCTACGTCGCCGGGGCCTTCACCGGGGCCTCGGCCAAAGGTATGCAAGGTCTGTTGCAACAGGCCGATGGCGGTACGCTGTTCCTGGACGAAATCGGTGACATGCCACTGGCCTTGCAGACCCGCTTGCTACGGGTGCTGGCCGAGGGTGAAGTGGCGCCTCTGGGGGCATCGCGCCGCAAGGCCGTGGATATCCAGGTGATTTGCGCCACCCACCGCGACCTGGAGACGTTGGTTGCCGCTGGCGAGTTTCGCGAGGACCTGTATTTTCGTCTGGGCGGCGCTCGCTTCCAGCTGCCACCGCTGCGCGAACGCACGGATCGGCTAGCGCTGGTCAACCGCATTCTGGAAGAGGAATCGGCACTGTGCGGAGGGGCCGTGCAATTGAGCGGCGCGGCCCTGGAATGCCTGCTCGGTTACCCCTGGCCGGGCAATATCCGCCAGTTGCGTCATGTACTGCGTTACGCCTGCGCGGTATGCGAAACCAGTGTGGTCCAGCTCAGCCATCTGCCCGAGTCATTGCACAGCACAAATCCCGCCGTCCAACCGCCGGAGCCGAGCGCCAGCCCGGAACGCCAGGCTCTGCTCGATGCCCTGGTGCGCCATCGCTGGAAACCCACCGCCGCTGCCCGGGCCCTCGGAATTTCCCGGGCGACCCTGTATCGAAGGGTGCACCAGCATGGCATCGACATGCCGGGCAGAAGCCCGGCATGAAGGCCAAGGCTTATCTTCGCGCCAACTCGTGACGCACACATTGCTCGTAGTAAGTCTGCTTGACTGCGGCGGGCTTGAGGCGCGAGGCGCTGTTGTAGGTTTGTTCGGTGATGCCCATGGCGGTCATGCGCATCCAGGGCCGGGGAAATTTACGTACCTGCAGTCGCTTGCGGGCGCCGTACAGGGTAATCCCGGAGAGCTTCGAGGCTTGTGCTCCCGCAGCAATGTCCGAACCCCAGCGGCACATCGACTGCTGGTTTTGCGTCAGCACCCTGGCCTGGGCCTCAAGCGAAACGGCAGCCAGGAGAAACGACGCCATGACCCACTTAGAAAATCGCATAGGTTTGTCGCTCAACTTTCTGAAATGAAAGAAGTTTGACGACATTAAGATGAGCAAGGGGCCAGCACCTGGCTGGAAAATATATGTGGCGAGGGCGCTTGCTCCCTCGCCACATATATCGGCTTGCCTTCGCCAGCTGCGGTATCCGTCCCTCCAAGCGGCATACCGATCTAGAAATCGCCAGAAGATATATTCCTAAGATATTGAAATTGAATATATTTAGTTAATTTATTGGTTCGCCTTCGCCTCCTGCAACAACTGCTGGATCACCTGCTCCTGCTCGCCATAGCGCCCTTCACCAAAGTGGCTGTAGCGCACCTGCCCCTTGGCATCGATGAAGTAATGGGCCGGCCAGTACTGGTTGTTGAAGGCGCGCCAGATCGCATATTGATTGTCGATCGCCACCGGGTAGCCGATGCCCAGCTTGCGCACCTGCTCGCGCACGTTGTCGATGATCTTCTCGTAAGCGTATTCCGGGGTGTGGACGCCGATCACCACCAGTCCGTCCTTTTCATACTTCTTCGCCCAATCGTTCACATACGGCAGCGTGTGCTGGCAGTTGATGCAGTCGTAGGTCCAGAAGTCCACCAGTACCACCTTGCCCTTGAGTGACTCACTGCTCAGCGCTGGCGAGTTCAGCCATTGCACCGCACCGTCCAGCGAGGGCATGGTGCCTTGGGCTTCGAGGCTCGGCATGGAGGCTGCGCCGGCCTTGCTGACCACGTAATCGATAGCCTTGGGTACTTTCTCCAGCAGGCTCTGTTCCAAGGCTGCAGCGCCTTGGGAGGAGGTACTGGCCAACAGACGATTATCGACACCGGTGCCAATCGCCACGGCGACCAGCAATACCAGCGCTCCGGCACCCCGACGTAGCCAGGTGGTGATCGGCAAAGAGGGCTTCAGGCGGCCGACCAACCCGCGTCCGGCGAAGATCAATGTTCCCAGCGACAAGGCACTGCCCAGCCCATAGACGACCAACAGCAGACTGGTTTCGGCACTGGCGCCTTGCAGCATGGCCCCGGTCAGGATCACCCCGAGGATCGGCCCGGCGCACGGTGCCCAGAGCAGCCCGGTGGCGACACCGATCAGCAGCGCCCCGGCAGGCCCGGCCATCCGCCCAGCGCCGGCGTCGATCCGATTGCCCAGGCTGACCAGCGGCCGTGCCAGCCAGGTGCCGAATCGGCTGAAGATCAGCGACAAGGCGAACAGCACCATCACCCCCAAGGCAACCTGCCGGCCGATGCTGCTGGCCCGCAGAACCCATTCACTACTGACCACCGCCAGGCTGGATACCAGGGCAAACGTCAGCACCATGCCCGCGAGCGTCAGCAACACCGAGCTCGGCGAACGATTGGCCCGGGCGAACAGAAACGGCACCACGGGAAGAATGCAGGGGCTGAGGATCGTCAGGATCCCGCCGAGGAAAGCGATCAGAAGCATGGCAGCACCTCAATGGCAGACATTTTTATAAAGTAAATTCTTTTAAAACATGAAGTTATAAATAACTCATGAGACATTGGTTTCAGTTGTCGTCATGGCAATTGTCGGCAAACTTGCGGTAATCCAGCGCCTGCTTGCGGCCCGCTGAGTCCAGGTAGGTCATCCGGGCATTCACCACGCCGCAAGTCGGTGCAGCGTCTTCGCTGAGGGACAGTACTTTCTGGATATCAAGGTGGCTGCCGTAGGCATAGGTTTGCGCCTGGACGTCACTCTCGGCCCGAGCCGACAACGTGCAGATGTTCAGCGTGGCGAAAAGGCAAGCGGTGTAGATGGCTTTGGTGTTCATGGCACGGTCCTCGATTCATTCAATGGGAGTGTTTTCCTGCCGAGGCCTGTTGTGTTGCCTCGATGCACACCATTGAATGCCGCGCAGGTATCGTGTCTGTATCGAGCCAGGAGGCTTTTTGCATCGCTGTGTATCCGCCGCGCGCCAGATACACTGCAATACAAACCGCCGTGAGCCGGGCCGGCCGGCGCCTGTAGACTGATCACACAAAACGCCAAGGGGACTGGACACCATGGATCATGTCGATCACGTGTTGATAGTGGATGACGATCGCGAGATCAGAGAGCTGGTGGGCAACTACCTGAAAAAGAACGGCCTGCGCACCACGGTCGTAGCCGATGGCCGGCAAATGCGCGCCTTCCTGGAAACCACTCCGGTGGATCTGATCGTGCTGGACATCATGATGCCGGGCGATGACGGCCTGGTGCTGTGTCGGGAACTGCGCGCCGGCAAACACAAGGCCACACCGGTGCTGATGCTCACCGCCCGCAATGACGAAACCGACCGCATCATCGGCCTGGAAATGGGCGCCGACGACTACCTGGTCAAACCCTTCGCCGCCCGTGAGCTGCTGGCACGGATCAACGCCGTGCTGCGCCGTACCCGCATGCTGCCGCCCAACCTGGTGGTCACTGAAAGCGGCCGCCTGTTGGCCTTCGGCCGCTGGCGCCTGGACACCACCGCCCGCCACCTGCTCGATGGCGACGGCACCATGGTCGCCCTGAGCGGCGCCGAATATCGCTTGTTGCGGGTGTTCCTCGACCATCCGCAGCGGGTGCTCAACCGCGACCAGTTGCTCAACCTGACCCAAGGCCGGGACGCCGATCTGTTCGATCGCTCCATTGATCTGCTGGTCAGTCGTCTGCGCCAGCGCCTGCTGGACGATGCCCGGGAGCCGGCCTACATCAAGACCGTGCGCAGCGAGGGTTATGTGTTCTCGCTGCCGGTGGAGATCCTCGAGGCGTCGGTATGAGGCTGGCGTTACATTGGCCACGCACCCTGGCTTCGCGGTTGTCGCTGATTTTCCTGATCGGCTTGATCCTGGCCCAGGGCCTGTCGTTTGGCGCCCAGTACTACGAGCGCTACCAGAGCGCCAAGTCGACCATGCTCGGTAACCTGGAGACTGATGTCTCGACCTCTATCGCCATTCTCGACCGCCTACCGGCCGCCGAGCGCCAAGCCTGGCTGCCCAAACTGGTGCGGCGCAACTACGACTACCGGCTCGATGAAGGCCAGCCCGGCCAGCCGATGGACCTTGCCAACGCACCGGTGTCGGTGAGTTCGATCCAAGAGGCCATCGGCCAGGCCTACCCCCTGACCTTTACCGACATTCCCGGGCCGCAGAAGCACTATCAGGCGCACCTGCGCTTGGGCGACGGCAGTCCGCTGACCATCGATGTACGACCAGCGATGGTGCCCCTCTCCCCTTGGTTGCCGGGGGTGTTGCTGGGGCAGTTGGCGCTGTTGATCGGCTGCACCTGGCTGGCCGTGCGCATCGCCGTCGGCCCGCTGACCCGGCTGGCCGGAGCGGTGGAAACCCTCGACCCGAACGTCCACAGCGTACGCCTGGATGAAAAAGGCCCGACTGAAGTGGTGCATGCCGCCAAGGCGTTCAATGCCATGCAGGACCGCATCGCCGCCTACCTCAAAGAGCGCATGCAACTGCTGGCGGCGATTTCCCATGACTTGCAGACCCCCATCACACGCATGAAGCTGCGCGCCGAATTCATGGACGATGGCGTTGAAAAGGACAAACTGTGGAGCGACTTGAGCGAAATGGAACACCTGGTGCGCGAAGGCGTGGCCTATGCCCGCAGCGTCCATGGCGCCACCGAGGCCAGCTGCCGCATCAGCCTGGATGCGTTTCTCGACAGCCTCGTGTTCGACTATCAGGACACCGGGCAGGACGTGCAGTTGTCCGGGAAAAATGCCGCCGTCATCGACACCCGCCCCCATGCCCTGCGCCGGGTACTGGTCAATCTGGTGGACAACGCATTGAAGTTCGGCGGTGCTGCCCAGATCCAGGTGCAACTCGCTGATGACGGGCAATTGGCGATCCAGGTCTTGGACCGTGGCCCCGGCATCAATGAAGAGGAACTGGCCGAAGTACTCAAGCCGTTCTACCGGGTAGAAAGCTCGCGCAACCGGGAAACCGGCGGCACGGGACTGGGCCTGGCCATCGCCCAGCAATTGGCCCATGCCATGGGCGGCTCACTGACCTTGAGCAACCGCGACGGCGGCGGGCTGTGTGCCGAGCTGCGGCTCAGTCACCAAGCCCGGTAAGCCCATGATGGTGGGTCAGTCGATATCGATGCTACTGACCCGACGCCATCGCGAGCAAGCTCGCTCCCACAAGGGGTTCTGTGGCGTATGCAAATCCTGAGACCACCCAAAAACAACCGTGGGAGCGAGCTTGCTCGCGATAGCGGTAGGTCAGCCGACATGATCGCAACTGACACTACGCCTTCGCGAGCAAGCCCGCTCCCACAAGAGTTACCTCAACCCAAGCGGTGCTTCAACAGCACTTGGGCCCACCCTTGCCACCGTAACGGGCCTCCTGGCGTTCGCGGAAGAACGCCTCGTAGTCCATCAGCGGTTTGTCCGGGTGCTTGGTTTGCATGTGCTCGACGTAGTTGTCGTAGTCGGGCATGCCGACCATCAGGCGCGCGGCCTGACCGAGGTATTTACCGAGGCGACTCAAGTCATTGAACATCGTTGCAATCCTCGTTTCAGGCGTCCGGCACGGCCTGGAATGGTGCTTCTTTATCCGTGCGTTCCTTGGTGCCCCAGGCGGCGATACCAACCTTGAGCGCGTAGAACAGGATGCTGAAGACCACGAACAGGAACAACACCGTCAGCGTTGCGTTGGTGTAGGCGTTGAACACCACGTGCTGCATCTGCTCGATGCTCTTGGCCGGGGCCAGGATCTGGCCGGCGGCCAGGGCATCGTTGTATTTGCGGGCCAGGGCCAAAAAGCCGATCGCCGGGTTGGCGTCGAACAGCTTGATCAGGCCTGCCGTGGTGGTGCAGATCAGCAGCCAGGCCGCTGGCAGCATGGTCACCCAGACGTAGCGCTGGCGCTTCATCTTGATCAGTACCACGGTGGCGAGCATCAGGGCGATACCGGCCAGCATCTGGTTGGAGATGCCGAACAGCGGCCACAAGGTGTTGATGCCGCCCAGCGGATCGATCACGCCCTGGTACAACAGGTAGCCCCACATCGCCACACAACCGGCGGTGGCGATCAGGTTGGCCGGCCAGGATTCGGTGCGCTTGAGCGAAGGCACGAACGAGCCGAGCAAATCCTGCAGCATGAACCGCCCGGCACGGGTGCCGGCGTCCACTGCGGTAAGGATGAACAGCGCTTCGAACAGGATCGCGAAGTGGTACCAGAACGCCATGGTGTTCTCACCTGGCAGCACCGAGTGCAGGATCTGCGCGATCCCGACCGCCAGGGTCGGCGCACCGCCGGCACGGGCCAGCACGGTGGTTTCGCCGATGTCCTTGGCCACCGCTTGCAGCGCCTCGGGCGTGATGGCAAAGCCCCAACTGCTGACGGTCTGCGCCACGGCCACCACATCACCGCCGACGATCGCCGCCGGGCTGTTCATGGCGAAGTACACACCCGGCTCGATCACCGAAGCGGCGACCATGGCCATGATCGCCACGAAGGATTCCATCAGCATGCCGCCGTAACCGATGTAGCGGGCATTGACTTCGTTATCCAGAAGCTTGGGCGTGGTGCCCGACGAGATCAGCGCATGGAACCCCGAGACCGCGCCGCAGGCGATGGTGATGAACAGGAACGGGAACAGCCCGCCCTTCCACACCGGCCCGGTGCCATCGGTGAACTGGGTCAGCGCCGGCATTTTCAGCTCGGGCATGGTGACCAGGATGCCGATCGCCAGGGCGACGATGGTACCGATCTTGAGAAACGTCGACAGGTAGTCCCGCGGCGCCAGGATCAGCCACACCGGCAGCACCGCCGCGACAAAACCGTAGCCGATCAGCATCCAGGTGATCTGGATCCCGGTGAAGGAGAAAGCCTTGGCCCAGACCGGGTCGGCGGCGATCTGCCCGCCCAGCCAGATCGAACCCAGCAGCAACAGCACGCCGATGAGCGAGATTTCCCCGATGCGGCCCGGACGGATGTAGCGCATGTAGATGCCCATGAACATCGCGATCGGGATGGTCGCCATCACGGTGAAGATGCCCCATGGGCTCTCGGCCAGGGCCTTGACCACGATCAGCGCCAGCACCGCGAGGATGATGATCATGATCAGGAAGCAGCCGAACAGCGCGATGGTGCCGGGGATGCGGCCCATTTCTTCACGGACCATGTCGCCCAGGGAGCGCCCGTTGCGGCGGGTGGACAGGAACAGGACCATGAAGTCCTGCACCGCACCGGCCAGCACCACGCCGGCGATCAGCCAGAGCGTGCCGGGCAGGTAGCCCATCTGCGCCGCCAGCACCGGCCCGACCAGCGGCCCCGCACCGGCAATGGCCGCGAAGTGGTGGCCGAAGAGAATGTGTTTGTTGGTCGGGACATAGTCCAGGCCATCGTTGTTGAGCACGGCGGGGGTGGCCCGACGCGCATCGAGTTGCATCACGTTGTTGGCGATGAAGAGGCTGTAGTAGCGGTAGGCGACCAGGTAGATGGCCACGGCTGCGACGACGATCCAGAGGGCGTTGATCGGTTCGCCGCGGCGCAAGGCCACGACACTCAACGCACAAGCTCCCAGAACAGCCACGGCAAACCAGGCGAGGTGTTTAACCAGACGGGTTGTCATTGCGTGTCTCCTGCCGATATCCAGTGGATTGCGGCGATTGTTTTTATAGTGTGCCCCGGCTATTCGGAGCCGGCCCAATATCCGTGGAAGTCGTCAATAAATAAATCCGCAGTACTACGTACGGGCTACCTACGTAGTTCTACGTAGAAACCCATCTCCTGTGGGAGCGAGCTTGCTCGCGATGGCGGTGCATCAGTCGCCAGCAATGCTGATTGAGCCGACGCTATCGCGAGCAAGCTCGCTCCCACAGGGTTCAAGCCTCATATCCGATAGGATTATTGAGCACGCCTGGGTTTGGCATATGATGCCCGCCATCCACCTCCCCGCCGCCGAACCCGGACAGGAGTACAGATGCTGCTCAAACACAAAATCGTCGCCCTCGGGATTCTGCCCCTGGTCCTGGCGATTGCTGTGATCTGCGCCTTGGTGATCTCACTCAATCGCCAGTTGGGCGATCAACAGGCGCAATTGATCGAAGACAGCATCCTGGCGAGCAAACGCGCCGAGTTGAAAAACTATGTCGAGATGGCGCAGAGCCTGATCGCCCCGCTGTACAACGACGGCTTGGGCGACGAACGCGCGCAGCAGCAGGTCCTGGAGGAGCTGCGCAAGCTCAGCTTCGGCATCAACGGCTATTTTTTCGTGTACGACCGCCAGGGCCGCAGCCTGATGCACGCCCGTCAATCGGAGCTGGTGGGGCAATATCTCTGGGACATGAAGGATCCCCACGGCCTGCCGGTGATCCAGGCGCTGCTCAAGAGTGCCGAATCCGGCGAAGGTTTCCAGCGTTATGCCTGGAACAAGCCCTCCTCCGGCCAGGTCACCGACAAACTCGCCTACGTGGTGATGCTCGATCGCTGGGGCTGGATGCTTGGCACCGGGATTTACCTGGAGGATGTCGAGCGCGCCACCCAGCAGGCCCGCGACGAGGTGGCCCAGGGCATCCACACCACCATGCAAGCCATCGCCGCCATCGCCTTAGTGGCGGTGCTGCTGGTGTTTGCCGGCGGCATGACCCTCAACGTCAGCGAACACCGCCTGGCCGACAAAAAGCTGCAGCGGTTGAACCAACGCATTGTCAGCCTGCAGGAGGAGGAGCGTTCACGGGTGTCTCGCGAGCTTCACGACGGCATCAGCCAGTTGCTGGTATCGATAAAATTCCAGTTCGAACTGGCCAGTCATGTGCTGGAAAATGGTCAGGAAAACGGCCTGGGTATCCTGAAAAACGCGACAGACCGCCTGGGCGAAGCCATCGGCGAGATCCGCAGCATTTCCCACGACCTGCGCTCTTCGTTGCTCGACACCCTGGGCCTGCCCGCCGCCATCGGCCAACTCGCGGCTGAGTTCCAGCAACGCAGCGGGCTTGAAGTGTCCTACAGGAGCAATGAATTCGATTGTCGGCTGGAAAATGGTGCACCGGTTTCGCTGTTCCGCATTGCCCAGGAAGCCCTGACCAATATCGAGCGTCACGCCGGCGCGAAAAGCGTCGGCATCACCTTGTTCGGCTCCGGCCAGTCCTTGCGCCTGACGGTGGTGGACGACGGAATGGGCTTTAACGTCCCACAGGTCGAACGTGGCCATTCCGGCATCGGCCTGCGCAATATCCGCGAACGGGTCGAGCATTTTGGCGGACGGCTGGAAGTGACGTCAGTACCGGGGCGAAGCGAACTGGACATTTTGCTGCCCATGAACCTGTCGGCGACAGAAAGCTGATGCGCGCCCATTCCAACAAGAGCACCTGCCGATGAACCTGCCCCCTGCAATCCGCGTCGCGCTGGTCGACGACCATTCCCTGGTGCGCGATGGCATCAGGGCCCTGCTGTCCGTGATGCCCAGACTGGAGGTGGTCGGCGAAGCCGAGAACGGTGCGCAAGCGATCGAAATGGTCGGTCGCTGCCAACCGGACCTGCTGCTGATGGACATCAGCCTCAAGGACATGAACGGGCTTGAACTGACCCGCTTGCTGGGCAAGCAATACCCCAGCCTGAAGATCCTCATCCTCAGCATGTACGACAATTACGAGTACGTCAGCGAGTCCGTGCGATCCGGCGCCAGCGGCTATGTGCTCAAGAATGCGCCGTCGCGGGAAATCATCGCGGCCATCGAAGCCATCATCAGCGGCGGCACCTTCTACAGCGCCGAGATCGCCCAGCGCCTCGCCACCGACCAAAACACCGATAACGAGCTGACGCCGCGCGAAAGCCAGGTGTTGTACAAAATGGTCCAGGGGCTGAACAACAAGGAAATGGCCCGGGAACTGGACATCAGCGTGCGGACCGTCGAAACCCACCGCCTGAGCATCCGCCGCAAGCTCAACATCGACAAACCCGCGGCGCTGGTGAAATACGCGATCGACCACGGAATCATTTCGCGTTGATATAGAAACCTGCTGTGGCGAGCAAGCTCCCTCGCCACAGGGGCCTGCGTCGCCGCTTATTTCGCAAACAGCTGGCTCATATCCTTGAACGCCTTGAATTCCAGCGCATTGCCACAAGGATCGAACAAAAACATCGTCGCCTGTTCGCCAACCTGGCCCTGGAAGCGGATATAGGGCTCGATCACGAACTCTGTGCCAAAGGACTTCAAACGCTCGGCCAGGGCCTCCCATTCGGCCCAGCCCAGCACCACGCCAAAGTGCGGAACAGGAACGTCGTGGCCATCGACCGGGTTACTGTGCACGCTTTCCTGGGACGCCGTCTTCGGCTGTTCATGGATCACCAACTGATGACCGTAGAAATTGAAATCGACCCATTGCGCACTCGAACGACCTTCCGGCAGGCCGAACACATCAGCGTAAAAAGTACGCGCAGCGGCGAGGTCATAAACGGGAATAGCCAAGTGAAAGGGTGAAAGACTCATCAGGGCACCGGTCGTTTACAGAAAAGAGAGACAAAGCCTAACGTCACGCTCAAAACAATAAAATCAATATAAATTACTAAGAAACACAATTATTCTTTGTGAATGATCAAAGAACTGAAAACCCTTGTCGCCGTTGCCCGCGAAGGCACCTTCGCCGCTGCCGGCCATCGTATCGGCCTCACCCAGGCAGCCGTGAGCGCCCAAATGCAACGCCTTGAGGCCGAACTGGGCTTCGAGATCTTCGAGCGCAAGGGACGCTCGGCCCACCTGAACCGCAAGGGCCATCAGATCCTGGTGCAAGCCCAGGAACTGCTGCGCCAGTACGACAACCTGGGCTCTTCCAGCCTCGACACGCCGGCCAGCGTGCTGATGAACATCGGCGCCATTGCCTCAGTCCAGCGCTCATTTCTGCCGGCCGCCTTGGCGCGGTTCCACCGCCAAAGCCCGCAATGCCGCACGCGGGTGATTCCCGGTCTGTCGATCGAGCTGATCAACCTGGTGGACGCCGGCGAGATCGACCTTGCAGCCATCATCCGCCCGCCCTTCTCGCTGCAGAGCGATCTGCGCTGGAGCACCCTGATCCAGGAACCCTACCGCTTGATCGTCCCCCGCGATGCGCCAGGGGATGATTGGGCCGGATTGCTCGCCAGCCAGCCGTTCATCCGTTATGACCGCTCATCCTTTGGTGGCCGGCAGGTGGACCGCTTCCTGCGCCGGATGCCCATTACCCTGCGGGAGGTCTGCGAGCTGGACGAACTGGACGCGATCATCAAATTGGTGGAAAGGGGCGTCGGCGTTGCCTTGGTTCCCCAGACCGCGGCCCATCAGGACTGGCCTGCTGGAGTCCGGGTCATGGACCTGGGCTCCCACACCTTCCATCGTGATATCGGTCTCGTCCATCGCGCCCCACAAAGCTTGACCGAGCCAGTGCGGTTGCTCGTTGAGTTGCTGACCGAGCAAGCCCGCGACGGCTGACACGTGTGCTGCCCAGCCCTCCCCCGGACATCGATCAATCAAGGTAATAGCCGGGTTGATCCAGGTCTGTCAGCAGGTCAGGCCCGCTTGGCGTCCAGCCTAGCAATGCCCGCGTGTGCCGACTGGACACGGCCATGTCCGCAGCGGCCATGTGCGCGAACCAGCCGAAGTGTTCGCGCTCGCGTGACTCCGTCGGCAAGCCCAGGCGACGTCCGAGCGCCTCGGCAATGGTCTTGAACGGTACGGCCTCGTCAGCGACCGCGTGGTACACCGACTGCGTCACGCCTTGTTCGAGCGCCAGGCGGTAGACCTTCGCCGCATCCAGCCGATGCACGCCAGCCCAGCAGTTGCGGCCCTCACCCAGGTAAGCCGAGACGCCCTTCTCACGCGCCAGGCGGATCAGGAGCGGAATAAACCCATAGTCGCCCAAGCCGTGGACCGAAGGTGCCAAGCGCACTGTGGCCACGCGCACACCGCGCTCGGTTAACGTTCGAGCGGCCACTTCGGATTTACGCGCAGACGCAGGGCTGGCCACTTCAAGCTCGACCGCGCCACGGGTCAGGCCTAACAAGCCCGAGGTGACCAGCAGTGGACGTGCAGAGCCTTGCAGCGCACTGCCCAAGGCCTCGATCACACGACGGTCCTGCTCGGCATTTTCGGCGAACCTGGAAAAGTCGTGATTGAACGCCGTATGAATCACCGCGTCCGACGCCAACGCCGCTGTCTGCAAGGCTTCGATGTCATCGAGGGTGGCGCGCAGGACCTTCGCGCCAGTGGCGGCCAGCCTGGCGGCCTTGTCCTCGGAACGGGCCAGCCCTGTGACCTGGTAGCCGGCCCCGATCAAATCCTGGACCACCGCCGACCCAACCCAACCTGTGGCGCCGGTAACGAATACGTGCATGTGCAACGCTCCTACTCTGGAAAAAAACTGAGATCGCGAACCTCTATAGCCTATGGACGGCTCAAGATTTGTATTGAACTTGTACCGCTTTCCCATCGGCTCGCCCCGTCAACAGCAACAAGGCCACCCCAAAGGACAGTGCGACAACCACGGCGCCGCCAAGATAAACAGCATCGATGCCCCAGCCACTGGCCAATACGCCGGCCAGCGGGCTGGTAATGCCCAGCGAGATATCAAGAAATGCAACATAGGCGCCCATGGCCAGGCTACGGGTTTGCGCCGAAGCGCGCCGCACCGCTTCCACCCCGAAGCCTGGGAACGCGAGCGAATAGCCGAACCCGGTCAATGCGGCCCCCAGGTAGGCGACGAGCGCGGTGTCGGCTGCCCAGATCAGTAGCAAGCCGATCGCCTCGATGACGACACAGACCAACGCCACTTGCGCGCCACCCAGCTTGTCTGGAAGGTGCCCGAACATCAGGCGAGCACCAATGAACGCCAGGCCAAACGCGGTGAAGGCCAGCGAGGAATTGCCCCAGCCCCTGCTGGCGAACAACAGTGCGATGAACGCGGTAACGACCCCAAACCCGACACTGCAGAACGCCAGCCCCATGCCAGGGGCCCATACAGTGCCCAGCACTTTGTAGAAAGGTGTGCGCCGGGTCGCCGTGGGGGCGACAGCGGCGACATTGGCAACGACCATCAGTGCCAGCAACGGGATGAATACCGAGCTCACGGCAATGCCTGTGAATCCCCACAGGGCATTCAGGAAAACGCCGGCCGGCGCACCCAAGGCAAAAGCGCCATACATGGCGATGCCATTCCAGGCCATGACCTTGCCTGCATGTTGCGGCCCGACCAAGCCAATGCCCCAGCCCAGTGCGCCGGTGACGATCAAGCTTTCGCCCATAGCCAGAATGACTCGGCCCAAGAGCAGCAGCCAGACTGAAACCACCGGCACATCGACGAACGCCAGGGAAGCCAGGTACACCAGGCCGGAACAGGCCGCCGTCACCAAGCCGGCAATCACCGCACGCTGGGTGCCGCGGATATCCGCGAAGTTGCCGGCCCAGGATCGCGACAGCAGCGCTGCGGCAAATTGCGCACCCACCACCAGGCCTATCACCAGCGTGCCCATGCCCAACGTGTCGTGCAGATGCAAGGGCAAGACGGGCAGTTGCATGCCTATTGTCAGGAAGCCGATGAACACCGTCAGGGCCAGTGGAAGCAGCTTGAACACCGGATTGGCGTCGTCGTTTCCATAGGTCGCCGAAGAAGCAGGATGCGTATGTTTGTGAGTCATGAGAGTCATACCAAGGGAAGTCGTTGAATGCCGTTTGGGGGACGACTAAAATGCGATCAATTCGTCGCATTCAGAATACGAATACTTCGTCGCGTTTTCTATTCGCATTCCCCCTACAAGGTCCATCCCTCCATGTCCGAGCGCTCAGGCCCACAGATTTCCTCGAGAAAACAACCCCGGCAGGCACGCTCGACCGAACTGGTTTCAGCCGTTCTACAAGCCGCTGTTCAGGTTTTGGCAACGCAAGGCGCACCACGATTCACCATGGCGCGCGTGGCCGAGCGAGCTGGCGTGAGCGTCGGTTCGGTGTATCAGTACTTTCCGAACAAAGCGGCGATCCTGTTCCGCCTGCAAAGTGATGAATGGCGCCAGACGTGCGACATGCTGCGCAATATCCTTCAAGACCATGGCAAATCACCCTTCGAACGGCTGCGCACACTCGTGCATGCGTTTATCCAATCGGAATGCGATGAGGCGCTGATCCGCGTCGCGCTCAACGACGCCGCGCCGCTTTACCGTGACGCTCCCGAGGCGCAGGAGGCCAGGGCTTCGACGGAACAGGCGATGGAGCTCTTCATGCAAGAGGTGCTGCCCAAGGCAGCGGCGCAACACCGAGCACTGGCCGCCGACTTGATCACCACGACGCTCAGTGCCGGCGGCAAACAGTTTTCGGCTACGCCTCGCTCATCTGCGCAAATTGAACAATATGCGCAGGCAATGGCCGATATGTTCTGTGCGTATCTGGCCAGTCTTGAACAGCCTCAAGCCTCATCGCCTATGGCTTGATCGGGGTGAGGATGCTCGCTCAGGACTCAACTTCAGTCTGCCTGTCGAACCGATGTGGCAAACCATCCGCCACCGTCCGGTTCCGCCCTGCTCGCTTGGCCTGGTAGAGCAAGGTATCGACACGTTTGTACAGCCCCTGCCAGGTTTCCTCGGGGCCGAGACTGCCGACGCCAAAGCTCGCGGTGACCGGCCCCACAGCGTCCAACGTGATGCAACCACCGTGCTCGATGGCCATTCTCAAGCGTTCCGCGCACTCATGGGCTTCCCGGGCATCTGTGTCCGGCAAGAGCACGGCGAACTCCTCGCCGCCGAGTCGACCGACGATGTCTCGTTTGCGCGCCGAAGCACGCAGCAGTTGCCCAACCTCGCGCAGGACGTTATCGCCCACGTCATGACCGTGGGTGTCGTTGATGCTCTTGAAATTGTCGATGTCGCACAGTGCAAGCGACGTCGTGCCACGCGGGCTCTTCATCAGTAGCAACGACACCTGGTCCTCGAAGCCGCGTCGGTTCAAGACACCGGTCAATGGGTCGAAATCGCGCTCGCGCCGCAAGTCATCGATCACATCGGCAATGGCAGCGGCGAGAATCGCAAAGGCAAGCGCAACACCTAGCACCGCCAGGGATAACTGGAGCGCCTGCCAAAACACCGAGTTGACGAAAGTGATCCGGTCGACAGGCGCCGAAAGCCCGACGGTCAGCAGGGTTCGCGGAAAGAAATGCAACGAGAAGACCAGCAACACCCAGAACAGTGCCTTGTCGACGAGTCGGCCGCCCACCAGGGATCTGAGCTTGAGCGCAGCCACCAACAGAATCGCGCCGTAGCCGAAGTTCTGGATGTAGATGCGCGCAAGGAGGCTACGGTCAATGTAGAAGAACCAGGCCATTGCCAGGGTAATGAGGCCCACCACAACGATGTTCGTCCGCCAACCGAAGCGCTTCTGCGAGCGCAGCAAAACGCCTTCGGCCACCGCCAGAACCGCCGAAGTGTACAGCGCACCGGACACAATGGCGTTGGGCCCAATCCCTGGCGGCAAGCCGAAAATCTGTGAAAAGGCGCCGCACGCGAACAGGCCACAGCCACCGGCCAGGAGCAGCAAATAGTTGCGTTTTTTGTCGATAAGCCACGCGCACACAAATGCGCCGCCAAAGACCGACAGGATCCCGGGAACCATCAAGACAAGCGTAATTCTGACGACTGATGCGTCCATTGGAGCGGGCTCTCGCCGAGCAAGGTATGCAATTGGCCATGATGACAGAGCTGGGGAAAGGAAACCTGTGAAGTTTGACGGACTCATCCATGACGGCGAGCTCAACCGCCTCCGGTGACAGCCTGCAAACACTTTTACTACACTGGCCCGTCTTGTCCCCTTCCCTTGCGAGACGTCCAATCCCTATGAAAACCATAACAAGCACGATGACGATCTGTGGCCTGCTGGCGCTCTGCGGCAGTGCCCTGGCGGAGCCTGCCCCCTCGCATCTGGACCAGGTGCTGCAACGCGGCGAACTGAGGGTCTGTACCACCGGCGACTACAAGCCCTACACCTACAAGGCCGAAACGGGCGAATACGAAGGGATCGACATCGACATGGCGCGCTCGCTGGCCACCAGCCTGGGCGTCAAGGTGCAATGGGTACAGACCACTTGGAAAACCCTGATGCCAGACATGCTGGCGCAAAAGTGCGACATCGGCATGGGCGGGATTTCGGTGACCCTGGAGCGCCAGAAGAAAGCCTACTTCAGCAGCACCCTGGACGTGGATGGCAAGATCCCGCTGGTTCGCTGCGAAGACCAGACGCGCTACCAGACCATCGAACAGATCAACCAGCCTTCGGTACGCCTGGTGGAGCCGGCCGGCGGCACTAACGAAGCCTTCGTCCGGGCATTCCTGCCCAAGGGCCAGCTCAACTTCCACGACAATGTGACCATCTTCCAGGAGCTGCTGGACAAGAAAGCCGACGTGATGATCACTGATGCATCGGAAGCGCTCTACCAGCAAAAACTCAAACCCGGCCTGTGCGCCGTCAACCCGAGCCGCTACCTGCAATATGGCGAGAAGGCCTACCTGCTGCCACGGGACGACACCACTTGGAAAATGTACGTCGATCAGTGGCTGCACCTGAGCAAGGCAAACGGCAGTTATCAGAAGGTCATTGGGCAGTGGTTGGCGGTTCCGGGCGCTCAGTAACCGTTCGAGAAGAAACACAAATCCCTGTGGGAGCGAGCTTGCTCGCGATGGCGTGAGTTCAGCAGCATCGATGCTGACTGAAACACCGCCATCGCGAGCAAGCTCGCTCCCACAGGTTGAACTGCTTGAGGTCTGATTCAGCGTCAGACCTTGATTATCGACACTTCAACTCACTGCGCCGCCCGCACCTTGGCGATTTCGGCGTACATCATCTTCACCAGCTCGCCATCCAGGGACTTGGCGAACTTGTCGATCACCGGTTGTACCCGCTCGCGAAAACGATCTTTCTCCGCCGGGGTGATTTCGTTGACGGTCATCGCGCCGGCCAGGGTGGCTTTGGCCTTGTCCATGCTCGCCGCGGTGACTTCACGCTGGAATTGTTGCGCCTCGGTTGCCGCCTGGCGAATCATCGCTTTTTCATCGTCGTTGAGGCGATTCCAGGTTTTCTGGCTGATGATCAACGACTGCGGATTGAAGATGTGTCCCGTCACGGAAAGGTACTTCTGCACCTCGTAGAACTTGTTGCCTTCAATCACCGTGAAAGGGTTTTCCTGGCCGTCGATGGTGTGCTGCTCAAGGCCCGTATAGACCTCGGGGAACGCCATCGGCACCGGGTTGGCCCCCAGGGCGGAGAAAGTTTCCAGGTAGATCGGCGACTGGATGACGCGAATCTTCAAGCCTTGCATGTCCTCGAGCTTGGTCACCGGATGCTTGCTGTTGGTCAGGTTGCGAAAGCCCAGGTCCCAATAACCCAGGCCCACCAAGCCTTTGCTATCCAGCTGTGCCGCCAGTTTCTGGCCGACCGGCCCATCGATCACCGCATGGGCTTCCTCAGCGTTATTGAACAAAAAGGGGAAGTCGAGCATTGCATAGTCCGGTGCCTGGGCCGCCAGGATGCCGGAGTTCAGTACAGTGATATCCAGCGTGCCGCCTTGCAGGGCTGACACCGTTTGCACGTCGCCGCCCAAGGTACCGCCGGGGAACAGGCGGACCTTGATCTTGCCGCCGCTCTTCTCGCTGAGCAGGTCGGCGAACTTCTGCGCGCCCTGCCCTTGTGGATGCTCCTTGACGTTCTGGAACGCGAATCGCAGGGTACGTTCGCGGATTTCATCGGCGTGACTGGCCACGCTCCCCAGCAGCAACCCCGTTGCACACGCCCCAGCCAACAGGGTTTTCATCAGTTTTCGCATATCACTCTCCGATCATTATTGTTTTTCAAGTCGAGCTACTACGCTTGCACCGGCATCAGCCGGTGAAGAATTTCAATGGCCCCATGACCAGTTGCGGGAACAGCACCAACAGCAACAGCACTACAAACTGCGCCAGCATGAATGGCCACACGCCGCGGACGATTTCCTCGAAGTCCAGCTTCGCCACCCCACACACCACATTGAGCACCGTCCCCACGGGCGGAGTGATCAGGCCGATAGCGGTGTTGATCAGAAACAGCACGCCGAAGTACACCGGGTCGATACCCGCCTGGATGACCGCAGGCATCAATACCGGAGTGAGAATAAGAATGGTCGGGGTCATGTCCATCACCGTTCCGACCAGGATGATCAGCACCATCATCACCAGCAGCAAAAGGGTCTGGTTGTCCATGAAGGGCGCCAGCAATTCGGCCAACTGGCCGGGCAGGTCCGCGATGGTCACCAGCCACGATGAAACCATGGCCGCCGCCACCAGCAGCATCACCACCGAGGTGGTCTTGGCCGAGGACAGGATCACTTCATACAGCTGGCTGACTTTCATTTCCCGGTAGATCACCAGGGATACGAACAACGAATAGACCGCCGCGACCACCGCTGCTTCCGTGGGAGTAAAGATGCCGAATTTAAGCCCCAGGATGATGATCAAGGGCAGGCCCATCGCCCAACTGCCGTCGAGCAACGTGCGCAACACTTCGGCGCGGGAACGCTTGGGCGGCGTCTCGACGTTCTCGCTGCGAGAGATGTACCACCAGGCCAAGGCCAGCGAGGCCCCCAGCATCAACCCCGGCACGATCCCGGCGAGGAACAGCTTGGAAATCGACACACCGGAAGCCACGCCAAAGACAATGAAGCCGATGCTCGGCGGAATGACCGGTGCGATGATACTACCGGCGGCGATCAGCCCCGCCGAGCGCCCCCGGTTGTGTCCGGCCAGCACCATCATGGGCACCAGCAACGCCGCCAGTGCCGCGGCATCGGCCACGGCCGAGCCGGAGAGCGACGCCAGCAGGCAGGACGCAATGATGGCCACGTAACCGAGACCGCCACGCTTGTGCCCCACCAGAGCCATGGCAATGTTGACGATGCGCTTGGACAGGCCGCCGACATTCATGATTTCGCCGGCCAACATGAAAAACGGTACCGCCATCAACGGAAAGCTGTCGGCGCCATTGAGCAGGTTCTGGGCGATGATTTGTGCGTCAAACAGATCCAGATAAAACATCAGCGCCACGCTGACCACCAGCAAGGCAAACGCAATGGGTATGCCCAGCGCCATGCTGCCCATCAACGACCCGAGGAAAATAACCAGCGTCATGGACGAGTACTCTTGATGGAGTTATGGGCGATCACCTCGGCGGCGTCGTTGTCCTGGACCATGACCAGTTCGTCATCCCCCAGCTTGCCGGACAGCGCCAGATAGAGTTCGTAGATCAGGATCGGCGCGGCGCTGGCGCCGAACACCAGGCCGGCGGCGTAGAACAGGGCCATTGACAGGCCTGAGGCTGGCGCGACCACCTTCAGGTTGATCAACGCCTGCTGCCAACTGCCACTGAAGATCAGCCAGCAGATGTACAACATCAGTAGATGTCCGATGACCAGGCACCCGCGCTTGCCGGCCGGCGGCAAGCGCTTGACCAGGCTGTCCATCCCCAGATGAGCGCGGTCCTTGAGCGCTACCAGCGCACCGAGAAAAATCATCCAGACGAAAAACCAGCGCGACAGCTCTTCCGACACACTGATGCCGGAGTTGAAGGCATAGCGCAGTACCACATTGCCAAATACCAGCACGATCATGGCGATCATGCACAGCACGATCAGTAGCTTCAGCAGCTTGAAATACAGATCAACGACTTTTGCCATCTTGAAGACCTCTCGGATTGTCGAGTGCCGGGTTCCAACCGGCGCGAGTAAACGGCAACGGTGGCCGCTATCGAATCCGAATAGAGGTATTGCGAGAGGCTCCAGGCCGGGAGCAACAGATCGAGGGAAAGGCGTAGGGCGTTTGCGGATAGGTGCGCATGAGGTATTCCTCTGTTTTTTATTATGGTCTTGGCAATGCGTCGCAAGACGTATGGCAGCTAAAATGTACCAACCGGTTAGTTCGGTCAATATCCCCGAGGCTAACGTATGACAAAGCGTGCGATTATCGGCTACAGGGGCGATAGGACTTTCAGCGGAATTCTGGCGATGCAAGAAGGCGCTACCATCACTTGTTCTAATTAAGAACCATGCTGTTTATAAGCCCGAACAATGTGCGTAGCCGTAGAGTTTTTTTAAATAAAAACTCAAATTAAATTGAACTTTCACATAGTTGTAAGACTTGGCACCCAAGTACTAAGGCATGACCAGAACATGACAATATCCAGGCGTCATTCTAATGGCTAGCCAATTTCCTACATAAACATTGGCGCCATCTGTCAAAAAAATGTCGTCACTCCCCACAACCTGACAAAAGCGTCGAACCCCCACTCAAAAAAAATAAAAAAACCTTATTAATCAAAGAGTAATAAAATATAAAATCGCCGAAACACTCCTCTCTCTCGCCATTAACAAGTTCTTAAAAAAAATATTATTTAAACTTCACATATAAAACTTTGCAGCAACGATCTTTGATGTTATTAATTTGACGGATCAGATCGCAAGATGCCACTACGTCACTTTCTGTGCATGTAACCGTTTTTGCCTGATATCGGATCCAATCAACTTAACCGCTTGCTTGCCCAACACATTATTTGTGCTTGGACGGCTGTTGTGCGGCGCAGAAAACTGCGCGAGGAAGGGCGTCATCGCTATTCAAGACTCACGGATCAAGGTCCTCTCGATCTTCGGTACCCGTCCAGAAGCCATCAAGATGGCACCTTTGGTCAAGGCCCTTGCAGCCGAACCCGGCATTGAGTCCTTGATCTGTGTCACCGGCCAGCATAAAAGCATGCTCAAGCAGGTGCTGGATCTGTTCGATCTCAAGGCTGATTTCACCCTTGACGTGATGACGCCGCACCAGACGCTCAACTCCCTGACCGCTGCGTTGTACAGCGCCATCGACCCGGTACTGGAGCAGACTCGGCCGGATCGGGTACTGGTCCATGGTGATACCACTTCGGCCATGGTGGCTTCGATGGCAGCGTTCCATCGGCGTATCCCCGTGGGTCATGTGGAGGCCGGGTTGCGCACCGGTGATATCTACAGCCCATGGCCGGAAGAAATGAACCGTCGTTGCATCGACCTCAGTGCCGACCTGCTGTTTGCACCTACCGGGCAATCGCGCGACAACCTGCTCAATGAACGCCTGCAGGGTCGCTGTCTGGTGACGGGCAACACCGTCATCGACGCACTGCAAATGACCGCCCGACGCATCGATGAAGATGCACAACTGCGTGGCGAGCTGGACCAACAATTCCCGTTCCTGCAAACCGGGCGCAAGCTGCTGCTGGTAACCGGTCACCGCCGGGAAAACTTCGGCGAGGGCTTCCTGGACATCTGCAAGGCCCTGCGCCACCTGGCCCAGCGTACGGATATCCAGATCGTCTACCCAGTACACCTCAACCCCAACGTGCTGGGGCCGGTGACCGAGCAACTGGGCGACCTGCTCAACGTACACCTGATCAAGCCTCTGGATTACCTGGCCTTCGTGCGCCTGATGCAACACGCCCACGTCATCCTCACCGACTCTGGCGGTGTGCAGGAAGAAGCGCCGTCCCTGGGCAAGCCCGTGCTGGTGATGCGCGACGTCACCGAACGCCCCGAAGCCGTAGCCGCGGGCACCGTGCGCCTGGTGGGCACTTCCCCAGCCTCGATCATCGCCGGTGTGGACGCACTGTTCGACGATGGTGCTTTGTGGCGTCGTGCTTCCCAGGCCGCCAACCCTTATGGCGATGGCAAGGCCAGCCAACGCATCGTCGATACCCTGATGGGCCGCCCTGTCAGCGATTTTTCCGTGGGCCAGGCACATTCGTTCCAGGCGTTGGCGCACGCGCCAATGTCCGCGCCCCACGAGTTGCTCGCCGATTTCACCTCATAACCGCTACCCACCCTTATCAGATCGAGATTTGCCTGAATGAAGCCTTCCGTTGCCATCCCTACGGGCGCGCTCAGCGCCCTTGCCTGTGGCCTGAGCCTGCTCGCGCTCATGCCAACCTTTGCCCTGGCTGCGGATAGCCCGCTCACCCAGGCAATCCATCGACTCAACGCCGACACCCGCCAGGAGCGTGAGATTCGCTTGAGCGACCTGGGCATCACTGCGCCGATCCTGCTTGGCGCCAGCGACGCTCGACGCGAACTGTATTTACCGGTCCCAGCCGGCGTGACCCTTGACGATGCGACGCTGCAACTGGACGCCAGTTATCTCAACGGCGAAGGCGGCCGCAACACCATGCTGCTGTCGCTCGATGGGTATCCGGTACGAGCCGAGGGGCTCAGCGAGGCGCAGGGCGATGCCAGCCTCAAGCTGGGCGTAGACAAGGCTGCACGTGACAACGGCCTGGTGCGCCTGGGCATTGCCTGGTCCTCGGTCGTCCCCCGGCCATTGTGCGAAGACGATCGGGTCATCGGCAACGTGCTGCGCATTCAACCCGATACACGCCTGAACTACAGCTACGACGCCAGCCAATTGCAGGATGTCGGCACCGCCTGGACGACACTGCCCACCAACCCCGGCATCCTCGTCGCGCCAGGCTCGTTGTCGGCAGGCAGCTATGATGCCGCCTGGCGATTGGGCGTGGCCTTGGAACGCATCGGCAAACACAGCCGTATCCTGCCCTTCCCTGCCGTGCAGGACAGTGTCGACCTGAGCGGTCTGCGCGTCCCCGCCGAGCTGTTGAACATTCCGGCCTTCGCCAGCCTCAACGGCAAAGGCCCGCATACCCTGGCCAACGCCGCCGAAATCGGCGCCCTGCTGATGCTCGGCCAGGCGCCAAACGTACAGGCCGACCTGGCCATCAACGACCCACAACTGCTCAAGGCCATCAACCAATCGCTGGATGCCTTGCAGAGCCAAGTCCAGAGCGTCGACACAACAGCGGCCAGTGCATTGACCCAATGGCGCGATCAGCACGTCAACGTCGCCCTGGCCAGCGCCGGCACGGATAACGTGCGCCTGGCCCTGCTGGGCACGCGCCCGGTGCTGGTCATCGCCCCGGATGCGACCGGCAAAGCCTTGTCCTTACTCGGTTCGGCGTGGAACAAACTGGCGCGCAGCCGCCAATTGACCGTGACCGAAGCGCAAACGCCGTTGAGCGACGATGGTCGCGTGGCGCTGGCGCGTTTGGGCGGCGCCCCTGGCACATTCGACGTAGCCTCGCGCTTCGACTGGAGCACCTCGTTCCCCCTGGGCAGCGTGGCGTATGACGGCCGCCTGCCTGTGACCGCGGTGGTGGATGTATCCGCAGCGCCAGGTGCTTCGCACACCCCGCCCGTGGCCTCGCTGTACTTCAATGATTTCCTGATCGGTGCGCAACAGTTGACCACCGACGGTGAGCCGCAACGCATCCAGGCGCATATCCCCCGCTACGCCCTGGGCTCGAAAAACGTCTTGCGCGTCTCGTTCCAACGCCAGCCGGTCAGCGACCGTTGCCTGGAGACGCCGCAGGCCTTCCCGGTAGCGGTCCTGCCAACCAGCCATATCGTGCTGGACAAAACCTCGCTGGATGACGATTTCGCCAGCATGGCTGCACGCTTCGCCGTCGACACTCAGGTGCTCGTTCCCCAGGCCTACCTTGACCATCCGGCCAGCAGCCTGGCCCAAGTGATTTCGGTGGCCGATGCGGCCGGTGTCTCGCCGCTGCGCGCGCAGTTGAAGGTCAGCGCCGATCCAAAAGCCGTCGTCAGCCCGGACAAGGCTTTCCTGGCTTTCGAGCTGCCCCTCAAGGACGCCAAGGAAGCGGTCCAGGTCGACGAGCAGGGTCACCTGCGTATCAACCATAAAGACCAGGTGATGCTTGATGTGCAGCGCCTCAACCAACTGGCTTCACTGCAAGTGGTGCAGACCTCGGGCCAGCACGGCCTGGTCTATCGGACCCTGGGCAGCCAGCCACCGGGCCTGGCCAAGCCGGTTGTGCTGACGCGTGGCGACGTGGCGATTCTGGGCGACAGCGGTGCCGTGGCAATCTTCGATACCCAGGACCCCAGCGGCAGCCAGTTGATCGGCCAGGAAGAACCCAAGGGCCTGGATGCCTGGCGTAAACCTTCACTGCTCTGGCTGATTCCAGGTGGCATTGCCTTGTTCCTTATCTTGTTGCTGGCTGGCCGTATCGCCCGTCGCAATCGCCAGTAACGGTAACCTTCGATGACGTCGCTTTATTGGCCCTATTGGCTGGCCCATTACTATAACTACCTGGAAGCCGCGACCATTGTGGTCGCGGTACTGATCCTGATCTCCAGCCTGGACGATCTGATCATTGACCTGTGGTACTGGTCTCGCCGCCTGTACCGCAAGTTCACCGTGGACCGCAAATACCGGCCGCTGACCGTCGAACAACTGTTGGCCCGGGACGAGCAGCCCTTGGCGATCATGGTGCCTGCCTGGCTGGAATACGACGTCATCGCGCCGATGATCGAAAACATGGTCTCGACGCTCGACTACCAGAACTATGTGGTCTTCGTCGGCACTTATATCAACGACCAGCGCACCATTGACGAAGTCGAGCGGATGCGTCGGCGCTACAAACAGCTGCACCGCGTGGAAGTCCCCCATGCCGGGCCGACCTGCAAGGCCGACTGCTTGAACTGGGTGATCCAGGCGATTTTCCTGCACGAGAAGACCCATGGCATGACCTTCGCCGGCGTCGTGTTGCACGACAGCGAAGACGTGCTCCACCCGTTGGAACTGCGCCTGTTCAACTACCTGTTGCCGCGCAAGGACATGATCCAGTTGCCGGTGGTGTCGTTGGAGCGCAACTGGTACGAATGGGTGGCGGGCGTCTACATGGACGAGTTTGCCGAATGGCACGGCAAGGACCTGGTGGTGCGTGAAAGCATGACCGACACTGTGCCCTCGGCCGGCGTCGGCACCTGCTTTTCTCATCGTGCCTTGCGGGTACTGGCTGGCGAAACTGAAAACCAGCCGTTCAACACCGACAGCCTCACCGAGGACTACGACGTCGGCGCGCGGCTGGCCAAGGTTGGCATGAACGCGATCTTCGTGCGTTTCCCGGTGCAATTCCGGGTGCTGCGCAAATCCTGGTTCCGCAAACCCTATGAATCGACCCTGACGATGCCGTTATGCGTGCGGGAGTTTTTCCCCGATACCTTCCGCACCGCATTTCGACAAAAGGCACGCTGGACCCTGGGCATCGGCCTGCAAGGTTGGGAACAGATGGGATGGAATGGCTCGCTGGCCAACCGATACCTGCTGTTTCGCGACCGCAAGGGTGTCGTGACTGCGTTCATCAGCATCATTGCCTACGTGATCCTCGTGCAGCTACTGGGCCTGATTATCCTGCGCAACAGTGGCTTGTGGAACGTCAGCTTCCCAACGCCCTTTGAAACCAATGGCGTGATCAAATACCTGTTGCTGGCCAACGGCGTCGCCCTGGCCTGGCGCATCCTGCACCGCTATTACTTCACCACCGTGCTGTACGGCTGGCAGCACGGTTTGCTGTCGATCCCGCGCATGTTGGTGGGCAACTTCGTCAACTTCATGGCTGCCTCCAGGGCCTGGCGCATGTTTCTGGTGGGCAAGGTGATGAACCGCAAGCTGGTCTGGGACAAGACCATGCACGACTTCCCTTCCACCGACCTGGTTGCCACCGCTCCGCGTCGCCTGGGCAGTGTGTTGCTGTCCTGGCAGGCCATTACCGACACCCACCTGCAAAGCGCCCTCGACGAACAGCAGTCGCGCAACGTGCCGCTGGGTCGGATCTTGCTCAATAACGGCTGGCTGGACGATGAAACCCTGGCCGAAGCCATCGCGTTCCAGAATGACCTGCCTCGGGTCTTCGACGTGGCCGAAAAAGCCGCAGCCTCAAGCTCGTCACTGGACAGCGAATTTGCCTTGCGCTGGCGGGCCATTCCCTTGGGACGCAATGGTGAAGGCCGTGAACAGATCGCCGTCGCCAACCCGCTTTCCGACGAAGGCTTGCAGCAGGTCAGCGCCGAATTGGGCAGCGAGCCGGTGCAACTGATCGCCCGGGAAAGCGAAATTCTCGCATTGTTGCGCCAACTGCCGGAACGCAACGGCCACGCCGTACCCAATGCCAGCGCACCACTGCTGGGTGACTTGCTGATTGAAATGGGCCTGCTCGATCGCGACCAGTTCAGCCGCGCCATGTTGCAGTATCGGCCGCAGCACCATGGCCGGATTGGCGATTACCTGGTCGACAGCGGCGTGCTGCCCCGGGCCACTATCGAACAAGTGGTGGCGCGTCAGCACAGCCTCTACCCAATGGAGCTCCCGGCATGAACCGCCCCCTTCTGACCCTCTTGGCCACGGGGCTGAGCCTGATCCCGGTGCTTGCGCCGGCCGAGACGTTGCCCCTGCCATTGACCGGTCCGGCCTACACCGCCGCCAACGAAGCCTACAGTGCCTACGAGCGCAAGGATTACGACCTGGCCATCGCCAAGGCCCGCGAAGCCCTGCGCCAGCGCGCCGACGTGACACGCCTGAACACGCTGATCGAGTTGGCCGAACGGGACAAGAAACTACGCGATCAACCCCAGACCGCTACGTCATCGCGCGCCGCCTCGCCGGCACCGGGCTTCGTTGCTGCGTCCCAGGGGTTCAAAGCCTATGATCGCGAACAATTCGACCTGGCCGCGCAATCGGCCCGCAAGGCCATCGCTCAGGCCCCCCGTCGTCGTGAGTATCGATTGCTGCTGATCGATTCCTTGCAGCGCCAGCAACACTTGGAAGAAGCCGACCAGGCCACCACCGATGCCCTGCAAGCCTTCGCCAGCGACAAGACGCTGTTGATGCGTCGCGCGGCGATTCGCCGTCAATTGGCGGTACCGTTGGCGACCCAGGGCTACCGCGCCCTGGAGCAAGGCAATACGGCCTTGGCCGTGGACCAGGCGCGCAAAGCCGTGGCCTGGGCTGCGGAAGTTCCCGCCAACCAGCAACTGCTCATCAGCGCCCTGCTCGCGGCCAAGGATTACCCCGCTGCCGAACAAGCCGCCTCGAACGCACTGGCGCTGGACGACAGCAAGACCGCTCCGTGGATCCTGCGCAGCTATGCTCGCGAGCGTCAGGGCAAGACGCAGGCGGCCCAGGTCGACCTGAACCGTGCCCAGACCCTTGCCGGCGTATCGGCCAGCGAAATTCGCGACATCCGTCTCTTTTCCGTCGATGCCGCGCTGGCCCGAGGCGAGCCTGAGCAGGCGCTGGGGCAATTGCAAACCCTGGGCAGCGACGACAGTGATGAAGTCACCCGTCGACAAGCCGTCGCCCACAGGGCGCTGCGAAAGAAAACCCAAGGCGTGAACACCCTGGTCCAGTTTCCGCCACCGCCCCTGGAATGTCAGGAAAGCAGCTTCGGCCTGACCTGTTCCATCTGGCCGGGTAGCACCCATGATGCTGGCACAGCCCTGGCCTCCCAGGCCTATGCCGCCCTCGCCCGCAAAGATCCGGCAACCGCGGTCGCCCTGACCAACCAGGCCATTGCCCGTGCGCCGCAGAACCCGTCCTATCGGCATCTGCTGGTCAGCGCCCTGACGGACCAGAAACGCCTACCGCAAGCCATCGCAGCGGCCAGTGAAGGCCTGCAAACCCATGGCGATGACGCCCGGCTATTAGTCATGCGTGGACGCCTGCGTCAGCAGTCCGGGGACGATGCCGGTGCCCGGGAAGACTTTTCCCGCGCCTTGGCACTGGGCAGCTTGCCGGCCTACGAAGAGGCCGGTCTGTATGCCGCCATCGGACAGCGCCGCACCGCCCGCGAACGTCTGCAAGAAGCGCGCACCAGTGGTGAGCTGGCATCGGTGAGTGACTTGCAGCTCGCCTATCTCTCGATGCAGGCCGGCGACGACGAAGCCGCCCACGCGGCCTTCCGCAAGGCCGACGCCACCACACCACTGCCCCCGTCAGCGGCCCAGGATGCGGCCTACAACGCCATGCGAGTCAACGAGGACGACGAAGCCGTGGCCTACTTCAAGCGCGTGATCGATGGGCAAAAAAACGCGGAAACGCCCATGTCCGCGCAACAGTTGTTCGATACCCGTCGTGCCGTGGGTGACGTTTCGCGCTCCATGGGTCTGATCAGCACCACCAGCTATCGCGGTTCCAGTGGCCTGAGCGGAGCGCCGAGCACCAATAGCAGCGGCGGCAACGAAAGCAACGACCTGCTGCAAAACAGCACCGAACTATCCTGGCGTCCGTTGGGTTATCGCAACGCCCGTTTTGTCGAACTCTACGGGCGCATCACCGACACCTTGTGGAGCAAGAACAGCGACTCGGACACCGGCGCCGATGCCTTGCAAGGTGCCGTCGGCATACGGGTCAAGCCCTTTAGCTCCGTCAACATCATGGCCGCCCTTGAACGGACCTTCCCTCTCGGGTCTTCCGATGTCGACGGCGACTGGCTGGTGCGCCTGGGCTACGGTTCGAGCATTGGCACCGACCTGCGGGTTGACGTGCCGAGCTGGTGGACCTCGCAGTTGTATGCCGAGGTTGGCCATTACATCAACGACTCGCGAGACTACTTCAACAGCGAATGGCAAGTGGGGCGCAGCTATGCGATTGGCGGCACCGGCTCGCGCTGGGTGACCTTCCCCCATATCGTGGCGGCGATCGACTACGATTCGAAGATGAAGAGCGGCTCCAACGGCGATTTTTCGTCCGGTGATGCCGGAGGAATCGGGGTCGGGAACAACGTGCGCTATTGGTTCCGTGAAGACGCCTACAACGCCCCACGCTCCTACGTGGACTTTTCCCTGCAGTACCGGGCCAGAGTGTTTGGCGAGGACCGCGCCAAAGGCGTGTTCGCCCGCCTGACCTACTCCTATTGAGGACGTTGACGTGATATTCGCTGCACGGGTACGAAAAGCGGCTCGCCTGGTCGAGTCACGACTACACTGCATCCAGAAGGGGCTTGTTTGAAAAGCTTCGCCAACGCAGTCAAACACAAGGTCGTCGCGGCGCTGTTACTGGTCGCGGCCATCGGCCTCGGTACAGGGACGTACTACACAATGACCACCACCGCAGCTCCGAATATCGTCGGCATCGTCTGGCAGCCGGACAACCAGACCGTCGGCATCAACGGTACCTGGGAAAAACTGGGGGTGCACGAGCTGCTGGTGCAATGGACGGTGGTGGACGATCAGGCCTTCGTGCCCGGCACCGGCTTGACCAGCGTACCGGTATTGCCGGACTGGGCGCGCATCGCCAAGGCGCCTTGGGCCCAGGATGTCATCCTCGGGCTGGCCGGCTATTTCAGCGAAAACCGCACCCGGGACAACATCGAGCAACTGGCTGCGCTGTCGGAACGCATCGCCGGGTTGCCAACGCCGCTGCATGTCACTGGCTGGTACTTTCCCGCCGAAGTCGATCCCAGTTGGGCGCGTGCCTCCGAGCTGCCGGCTTTGCTGGCCAAACTGCCACGCCCGCTATGGATCAGTGTCTATGACGGCGCCAATATCGGCCCTGCCGCCACCGCTGATTGGCTCAAGCAGTGGTTGCCGAATGACATCGGGGTGTTTTTCCAGGACGGCGTAGGCGTCTATGCTCGCACCGCCCCGGTGGCCCGTAACTACGCCGACGCCTTGCGAGATCGGCTGGGCAAGGATCGCGTGCGGATCATCGTCGAAGCCTTCCGGCTTAAATACGGTGGTGGCTTCCGCTCAGCCACCGTGGCCGAACTCACGCCGCAGTTGGCGGCCTATGCCGGCTATCCGCTCTACCTGTTCGACGGGCCGCATTACATGACGCCCGCGTTGGTGGAGCAGTTGAAACAATCCCTGGCCACCCCTTGATCAAGGCTTGATGTTTTTCAGCTCATTGAGCAGAACCAGCAGTTGCTGCATTTTTTCTTCGCCGAACTGCTCCTCAATCCGCCGATAGTTGCTTTCCATTCCCTCACTCATCGACACAAAGCATTGCTGGCCGCGTTCGGTCAGGCCGACGAAGACCCGACGCTGATCCTGGCTCGACTTCTGCCGCCGCACCAGGCCATCGCGCTCCAGCCGGCTGAGCACACCGGTCATGCTCGGCTTGAGTATGCAGGCCTGGTGAGCCAGCTGGTGGCTTTCCAGCTCCCCCTGCTGATGCAGAATGCGGATCACCCGCCATTGCTGTTCCGTGAGGTCATGCTGGTTCAACGCCGGGCGAAAAAACGCCATGGCAGCTTCGCGGGCTTGCAGCAGGGTCAAGGTCAATGAAGGTCTGGGGGTGGCCATGTTCGGACTGTCTGGATGAGCGAGTCGGCAGCTTAGTGTCACCATCACACCGCTGCAAGAGCAACCGTGGCGAGGGGATTTAGCGCAACCCCGATTGCCGCTGACGATACTCCCCAGGAGTGAGTTGGGCGTAGCGCTGGAAAAACCGGCTGAAATAAGCCGGATCCTTAAACCCGAGCTGGTAGCAGATTTCATTGGCTGAACTGCCGGTGAACAACAGCAGTCGCTTGGCCTCCTGCATCAGCCGCTCCATGATCAACCGCTTGGAAGGCAGGTCGGCAATACGTCGGCAGACATCATTAAGGCGCGCCTCGGTGACGCCGATGCCCTCGGCGTAACGCGACAACGGCCAATGTTGCAGATAATGGGCCTCGATCAGCTCGTTGAAACGGTGAAAGATCTTCAGGTCTTCATGCCGGGCCGGCCTGGCCTCCAGGGAGTTGGAGCTCAAGCGCAGCAGGCTGATCATGATCAGCCGCGTCAAAGCGTCCAGTGCCGCGCTATGCCCCGGGCGCCCGGCCGTCACCTCCTCGCTCAATTCCTCGAACAGGTATTCCAACCGCCGCACCTCCCCTGCCTGCCCAGGCCCCAATTGCGCCAGCGCAACGCAGGTTGCCGGCAGTTGCACACCGGCTGGCGCCAAGCTTGGATCGGAGTCGATCAACTGCCACACCAGTTGCTGGCGCACCGTCAGCACATGCCCGTCACTGTCGGCCTCGGTCACGAAGGAATGGGGGATGGTCGGCGGCGTGAGAAAGAACATCGGCCCCGACTCGACGTACTGCTGATCGTCCAGATACACCCGCACAGTACCGCTCTTGACGTAGTGCACCTGAAAGAACCGATCGTGGCGATGCACCGGCATGTTACGGCCGAAGAACCCCGCCAGGTTGGCGAGCCGGTCGTAATGCACCTGCGCGTCGCTATAACGCTGGTCGTACACCTGACCAATGTTGATGTTCGGGATCGGCTGGCGGTCGGTCATCACGCAGTACTCGTTTTTATTCTGATTCAGGCACCTGCTCGCGCTCATCCTGCACCCAATTTGGCACGGCAACCAGCGCCCGGCAATTCTGCCACGCTTGACGATAGTTAACATCTTAATTATAACTGTTAACACATTAACAATATGCGCAGAGCCCTCATCACTCTGCCAATGCCAGGAGACAAGCATGAGCCGTGCCCTGCATGACGTCGCGACCGGCACCCTGTTCGGGGTCGCGCTGAACTATCAAGGGCTGCTGAAGCAGCGCCTCGCCGAGTTCGAGCAACCGCCCTACCAGAAGCCGCCGGTCAAGCCGGTGCTGTTCATCAAGACGCCCAACACCCGTAACCGCCACGGCGCCGAGGTGGTTCATCCTGGCCAGGGGGAACGGCTGCAACCAGGACCCGCGCTGGGCGTGGTGATGGGCAAATCGGCCAGTCGCGTCAGCGCCGCCGAGGCACTGGACTATGTCGCCGGCTTCACCGTCGTCAATGAATTCAGCCTGCCGGAAGACAGCTACTACCGCCCCGCCGTCAAGGCCAAGTGCCGGGACGGGTTCTGCGCCGTCGGCCCTGAACTGGTGCCGGCCGCCCAAGTTGCCGATCCTCACAGCTTGGCAATCACGCTGTATGTAAACGGTGAGATTTGCCAGCAAAACAACACTGCCAACTTCGTTCGCAACATTCCCCAGTTGATTGCCGAGATCAGCGAATTCATGACCCTGCACGCCGGGGACGTGCTGATCACCGGCACGCCTGAAGGTCGGGTCGATGTACAGCCCGGCGACCGCGTCGAAGTCGAAATCGCCGGCCTGGGCCGTCTCGTCAATATCGTCGTGGCTGAGGCAACAGGAGCACGTTCATGAAACACGCGCGCATTCGTTTTGAAGGCCAGGTCCACGCCGTCACCGTAGAAGCTCACAACGCCGTTCGTTTGGCCGACGGTCGCCTGCTGGCCGAGGATCAGGTCCAGTGGCTGCCACCGGCCACCGGCAGCATGTTCGCCCTTGGTCTGAACTACGCCGATCACGCCGCCGAGCTGGCGTTCAAACCGCCGACCGAACCCCTGGTGTTCATCAAGTCGTCCGGCACCTACACCGGCCACAACCAGGAGACCTGGCGCCCCGACAACGTCGCCTACATGCACTACGAGTGTGAACTGGTGGCGGTCATCGGCAAAGCCGCGCGCAACGTCAAGCGCGAGGATGCTCTGAGCTACCTGGCCGGCTACACCGTGTGCAACGACTACGCGATCCGCGACTACCTGGAAAATTACTACCGCCCCAACCTGCGGGTGAAGAACCGCGACGCGACGACACCTGTCGGCCCGTGGCTCGTCGACGTCGCCGACGTACCGGACCCGAGCAACCTGAAATTGCGGACCTGGATCAACGGCCAATTGCGTCAGGAAGGCTCGACCCGCGACATGATTTTCGACATTCCCTACTTGATCGAATACCTGTCCAGTTTCATGACCCTGCACCCCGGCGACATGATCGCCACCGGTACGCCGGAAGGCTTGGCGGACGTCGTGCCGGGCGATGAAGTGATCGTGGAAGTGGAAGGCGTCGGCCGCCTGGTCAACCAAATTGTCAGCGAAGCCGAGTTCTTCGCATCCCGTAAAGAGGCGTGAGCAGCATGATCAAGCACTGGATCAACGGCCGCGAGGTCGAAAGCAAAGACGTTTTCGTCAACTACAATCCGGCCACCGGCGAAGCCATCGGCGAAGTCGCCAGCGGCGGTGCCGAGGAAGTCGCCCAGGCCGTGGCGGCGGCCAAGGACGCGTTCCCGAAGTGGGCCAATACGCCGGCCAAGGAACGCGCCCGGTTGATGCGCAAGCTCGGTGAACTGATCGAGCAGAACGTGCCGAAACTGGCCGAACTGGAAACCCTCGACACCGGCTTGCCGATCCACCAGACCAAGAACGTGCTGATCCCGCGAGCGTCCCACAACTTCGATTTCTTCGCCGAAGTCTGCACCCGCATGGACGGTCACACGTATCCGGTCGACGATCAGATGCTCAACTACACCTTGTACCAACCGGTGGGTGTCTGTGCGCTGGTGTCGCCGTGGAACGTGCCGTTCATGACCGCGACCTGGAAGACCGCACCCTGCCTGGCCCTGGGCAACACCGCAGTGTTGAAAATGTCCGAGCTGTCGCCCCTGACCGCCAACGAACTGGGGCGTCTGGCCGTTGAGGCCGGCATTCCCAACGGCGTGTTGAACGTGATCCAGGGCTACGGTGCCACGGCCGGCGACGCGCTGGTGCGTCACCCGGATGTGCGAGCGATTTCCTTCACCGGCGGCACCGCCACCGGCAAGAAAATCATGCAGACCGCCGGGTTGAAGAAGTATTCGATGGAACTGGGCGGCAAGTCGCCGGTGCTGATTTTCGAAGACGCCGACCTTGAGCGGGCTCTTGATGCGGCGCTGTTCACCATCTTCTCGCTCAACGGTGAACGCTGCACCGCCGGCAGCCGGATCTTCATCCAGGAAAGCGTCTATCCGCAGTTCATCGCCGAGTTCGCCGCCCGCGCCAAACGCCTGATCGTCGGTGATCCGCAGGACCCGAAGACCCAGGTCGGCTCGATGATCACCCAGGCTCACTACGACAAGGTCACCGGCTATATCAAAATCGGCATCGAAGAAGGCGCCACGCTCCTGGCCGGCGGCCTGGAACGCCCGGCCAACCTGCCGACGCACCTGAGTCGCGGCCAGTTCATCCAGCCGACAGTGTTCGCCGACGTGAACAACCAGATGCGCATCGCCCAGGAGGAAATCTTTGGTCCTGTGGTCTGCCTGATCCCGTTCAAGGACGAGGCTGAAGCCTTGCAACTGGCTAACGACACCGAGTACGGCCTGGCGTCGTACATCTGGACCCAGGACATCGGCAAAGCCCATCGCCTGGCCCATGGCATCGAGGCCGGCATGGTGTTCATCAACAGCCAGAACGTGCGCGACCTGCGCCAGCCTTTCGGCGGCGTGAAGGGTTCCGGAACCGGCCGCGAAGGTGGACAGTACAGCTTTGAAGTATTCGCCGAGATCAAGAACGTTTGCATCTCCATGGGCAGTCATCACATTCCGCGGTGGGGCGTATGACTGTAGAAAAAATCTGGTGATTAACCTTGTGGCGAGGGGCTTGAGCCATCCAGAGCATCAAGCTGTGACTTACCGATTGCTCGTACTCAACAAGAACAATTTTTCAGGAGAATCATCATGGGCGAAGTCGTCCTGGCTGCGAAAATCTGCCACGTTCCCTCGATGTACCTGTCGGAGCTGCCCGGCAAGCACCACGGCTGCCGTGCAGCGGCAATTGCCGGGCATAAGGAAATCGGGCGCCGTGCCCGCGAGCTGGGCGCCGACACCGCCGTGGTGTTCGACGTGCATTGGCTGGTCAACAGCGCCTATCACGTCAACAGTGGCGAACAATTCAAAGGCATCTACACCAGCAACGAGCTGCCGCACTTCATCAAGAACATGGAGTACGAGTATTCGGGCGCCCCGGAGCTGGGCGAGTTGATCGCCGCCGAGGCCAATGCCGCCGACGTGCGCACCCTGGCCCATAACATCCCGAGCCTGGAGCTGGAATACGGCACGCTGGTGCCCATGCGCTACATGCACATGGACGTTCCGCAGGAACAGAAATTCAACGTCGTATCAATTGCCGCCTGGTGCGCCTGGCATCGCCTGCAAGACAGCTTCACCTTTGGCGCCGCCGTACGCCGGGCCATCGAGAAAAGCGATCGCAAGGTGCTGGTGCTGGCCTCCGGTTCGCTGTCGCACCGGTTCTCCGACGATCGCAATGCCGAAGCCAATATCCATAACTGGACGCGCGAGTTCGACAAACAAGTCGACCTGCACGTCGTCGAACTGTGGCGCCAAGGCCGTTGGAAAGAGTTCTGCGCCATGCTCCCGGACTACGCCGAGCACTGCTTCGGCGAAGGCAAGATGCATGACACCGCCATGCTCCTGGGGCTGCTCGGGGGGCCGGATTATGACAAGCCCGCCGAAATCATCACCGAGCCTTTTGGCAGCTCCGGCACCGGCCAGATCAACGCCATCTTTCCCGTTTGAGCAACAGCTTCACGCTGTCGTCGCAGGAGGCTTCCATGCCGCACTTCATTGCTGAATACACCGACAACATCGAACAGCAGGCCGACCTGCCCGGCCTGTTTGAAAAGGTCCACACCTTGCTGGGCGACAGCGGCGTGTTTCCCCTGGGCGGCATCCGCAGCCGCGGCGTGCGCCTGGACACCTGGCGCATGGCCGACGGCAAGCACGACTACGCCTTCGTGCACATGACGCTGAAAGTCGGCCACGGTCGCGATTTGGCCACGCGCCAGAAAGTCGCGGAAAAACTCTTCGAGGTAATCACCGCACACTTCGCCGACCTCCAGGCCCAACGTTTGCTGGCCCTGTCGTTCGAGATGATCGAGCTGCACGAACAGCTTAACTTCAAGGCCAACAACGTCCATGCCTTCCTCAAGGCCCAGACACGTTAAACCTGCCTACCCGCTCGTCCCATCGGCCTCTCTGACAAAAAGTACAAGATCATGAGCACAGCCAATACCGCCGACACTGCCGGCACCATCGCGCACGACCGCACCCATGCCACCATCACCTGGCGGCTGATGCCGTTGCTGCTGGTCTGCTATCTCTTCGCCCACCTGGACCGTATCAACATCGGCTTTGCCAAGATGCAGATGAGCGCCGACCTGCAATTCAGCGACACGGTCTACGGCTTCGGCGCCGGTCTGTTCTTCATCGCCTATGCGCTGTTTGGCGTACCGAGCAACATGGCCCTGGACCGGGTCGGCCCACGCCGTTGGATCGCGACACTGATGGTGGTCTGGGGCGCCTTGTCCACCGGCATGTTCCTGATTGAAAGCGCAGCTGGCTTCTACGTCTTGCGTTTCCTGCTAGGGGTGGCCGAGGCCGGCTTCTTCCCGGGGATCCTGGTTTTTCTCAACCGCTGGTACCCGGCCCGGCGCCGGGCCCAGGTGACCGCGCTGTTCGCCATCGCCGTGCCGATGGCCGGGGTGATCGGCGGGCCGTTGTCCGGTGGCATTCTGGAGCAGCTCCATGATCTTGGCGGTTTGCGCGGCTGGCAGTGGATGTTCGTCATCGAAGGGCTGCCAGTGATCCTGCTCGGCCTGGTGGTACTCAAGTGCCTGCCGGACAGCTTCGAGGTGGTCAGTTGGCTCACGCCGCAAGCCAAGCAGCAACTGCGCGAACAACTGAGCGTTGAAGAGCAAGGCAAATCGATTACCTCGTTCTCGGCGATCCTCAACAACCCGCAGGTCTGGTTGCTGGTGGCGGTGTATTTCGCGGTGATGCTGGCGGTCAATACCCTCGCCTTCTGGATGCCCACCTTGATCCACGGCGCCGGCATCGGCAGCGACGGCAAGGTCGGGCTGCTCAGCGCTGTGCCCTACCTGGCCGGCTGCTTCTTCATGATCGGCTGCGGACGGTCCTCCGATCGCAATCGCGAACGGCGTTGGCACCTGTGTGTACCGCTGCTGATGGCGGCGGCCGGCATCGCGCTCGCCGGGCTCTCGCCCAGCAACCCGACCCTGGTGCTGGCTGGCCTGATTGTCGCCGGCATGGGCGCCAGCGCGGCGTTGCCGATGTTCTGGCAGCTGCCAGCGGCCTTCCTGTCCAACAGCACCCAGGCCGCCGGCATTGCCCTGATCAGTTCCTTCGGCAGCATCGCTTCATTCTTCGCCCCCTACCTGATCGGTTGGATGCGCGACACCACCCAGAGCGCCAGCCTGGCCCTGTATGCGCTGGCGCTGCTCATCGCCCTTGGCGGCCTGCTGGTGCTGCGCACCCGGGCCGCCATCGTCAATCCTCACTAAGAGATCCTTGCCATGCTCGACCAGAACCTCATCCAACAAGCCGCCGCCCGCCTCGACCATGCCGAACGTTCGCGCGAACAGGTGCGCCAGTTTTCCCTCGACCACCCGGACATCACGATCGATGATGCCTACGCCATCCAGCGCGCCTGGGTCGCACAAAAGATCAAGGACGGCCGCAAGCTGGTCGGCCACAAGATCGGCCTGACGTCCCGGGCCATGCAGGTTTCGTCGAACATCACCGAACCGGACTACGGCGCGCTGCTGGACGATATGTTCTTCGACGAAGGCACCGACATCCCGTTCGAACGCTTCATCGTGCCGCGGGTGGAAGTCGAACTGGCGTTCATCCTCGGCAAGCCGTTGAAGGGCCCGAACGTGACCGTGTTCGATGTGCTGGACGCCACCGAATGGGTGATCCCGGCGCTAGAAATCATCGACGCACGTATCCAGCAGATCGACCCACAGACCAAAGCGACCCGCAAGGTCTTCGACACCATTTCCGACAATGCCGCCAACGCCGGTGTGGTCATGGGCGGGCGCGCCGTACGGCCCACTGAGATCGACCTGCGCAAGGTGCCGGCGGTGCTATACCGCAACGGCGTGATCGAAGAATCCGGCGTCTCGGCGGCCGTGCTCAATCATCCGGCCAAAGGCGTGGCCTGGCTGGCAAACAAGTTGGCGGCCTACGACGTGACGTTGCAACCGGGGCAAATCATTCTCGGTGGCTCCTTCACCCGCCCCGTGGCAGCCAACCCGGGCGATACCTTCCACGTCGACTACGACATGCTCGGTTCCATCGCTTGCCGTTTCGTCTGATCGGAGACCGGTTCATGGACATGCCTATCAACACCTTCAAACAACGCCTGCGCAGCGGTGAAGCGCAGATCGGCCTGTGGCTGGGCCTGGCCGATGCGTACTGCGCCGAACTCGCCGCCAACGCTGGCTTCGACTGGTTGCTGATCGACGGCGAACACGCGCCCAACGACTTGCGCACGCTGCTCGGCCAGCTCCAAGCCGTGGCACCCTACCCCAGCCAGCCGGTGATCCGCCCGGTGATTGGCGACACCGCGCTGATCAAGCAAGTGCTCGACATCGGCGTGCAAACGTTGCTGGTACCTATGGTGGAAAGCGCCGACCAGGCGCGCGAGCTGGTGCGTGCCATCCACTACCCACCCCACGGGGTGCGCGGGGTCGGCAGCGCGCTGGCCCGAGCGTCGCGCTGGAACAGCATCCCCGGCTACCTCGACAAGGCCGATGAACAGATGTGCCTGCTGGTGCAGATCGAAAGTCGCGAGGGCCTGGCTAACCTGGACGCCATCGCAGCGGTGGACGGTGTTGACGGGGTGTTCATCGGGCCGGCGGACCTGAGCGCGTCCATGGGCTTTCGTGGCAATCCCGGGCACCCGGATGTGCAAGCCGCCATCGAGGACGCCATCGGCCGCATCCGCCAGGCTGGTAAAGCGGCCGGGATTCTCAGTGCCGATGAAAAGCTGGCTCGGCGATACATCGAACTTGGCGCCGCGTTTGTCGCGGTGGGCGTGGACACCACGGTGTTGATGCGCGGTTTGCAGACCCTTGCCGCGACGTTCAAAGACACACCAAAGCCTGCGGCGGGTGGCGTGTACTGATAGCAACACAAACCTCTTGTGGCGAGGGAGCTTGCTCCCCCTGGGTCGCGCAGCGCCCCCGCTTTCTTATGATTGCTACGCAATCGAGCGGGAGCAAGCGCCCTCGCCACAAAAGCCAAGCGGGGCCGCCTGGATGTCTCAGCGCCTGATCGCTTTCAAGTCATTGAGCAACCCCAGCAACGTCTGCAATTTTTCCTCCCCCAACTGACCCTGCAAGCGCTGATAGTTCGCCTCCATGCTCTGGCTCATCGAATCGAAGCTTGCCTGCCCCTGGGGTGCCAGGCGCACCAGCACCCGCCGCTGATCCTGTTCGGCCTTGCGCCGCTCCACCATGCCCGCCGCTTCCATACGCACCAATACGCCGGTCATGCTGGGCTTGAGAATGCAGGCCAGTTCGGCCAGACGATTGATCTCCAGCTCATCGTGCTGGCTGAGAATACGAATGACCCGCCACTGCTGTTCGGTCAAGCCGTGCTGATTGAGGGAAGGACGGAAAAACCCCATGGCCGCTTCACGGGCCTGTAGCAGGGTCAGGGTCAAGGATTGGCGCGGTTTGGGCATGGAGAATGGTCGCGAAAGAAGATTTAGTTAATGAGTTAACTAAATCTTAACAGCTTCCAACCAATACCGAACCATTCATTCAAAGAGTCTGGATCAGGATCAAGTAGCCTTGAACCATCGGTCCCCGCGGCGAGGGAGCTTGCTCCTGCGCCACGGGATTGCTGTCGATGCAGGCTCAAGCGCCTTTGATCACACCCTTGAGCACCGCTTTGAAATGCTCGACCTGCTCCTCGCTGAACTGGCCGAACACCTTATCCTGCTGCGCCTTGGCAATCGCCCAGAGCCCTTCGGTTTCATCGACACCCTTGCCGGTCAGGCGCACTCGATCGCCTTCATCGCTCACCAGGCCCTTGCGCTTGAGGTTGGCCACGGCTTCTTCGATCTCGCGCACCGGCATCGCCACTTCCCGCTGCAGATCGCAAAGGCTCAGCCCGGCGTCGTTCTCCAGCACCATCAACATCCGCGCTTCACTGGTACGCAACCCAGTGGACAACTGGCGAGGTTGGTAGCTGGCCTGGTAGGCCCGCAACGCTTGGGTCATCAGGTAATACAGATTGTGGCTCAAGCGACCTTGGAAGTGGCTGCTGGGGGACTGCCCCTCTTCCCGTTTGGTCATGCGGGTGTGGGGCAAGACCATCGAGTAGGCACCCTGGTGATAGAGCAACGGGGAACGCCCAAAATCGTCAAAGGCCACGACCTTGCCGATCATGATCCAGTGATCGCCGCCGTCAACCTGTTGGAATTTTTCACAGTGAAAACGCGCTGAGCAGTCCACGAACACCGGGGCGCCACCTTCGCCGGCCTCGTACTCGATCTCGGCGAAGCGGTCCTCCTTGGGCCGGGCGAAGTTGTTCGACAGGTCGATCTGGTCGGCGGCCAGCACGTTCACGGCAAAATGGCTGGAAGCTTCGAACACGCCGTGGCTGCTGGAGCGTTTGTCGATGCTCCAGAGGATCAGCGGCGGCTCCAGGGACACCGAATTGAAACTGTTGGCCGTCACGCCGACCTTGCGGCCGTCGTCAGTCGCGGCGGTGACCACGGTCACGCCAGTGGCAAAGTTGCCCAGGGCGCGGCGGAACGCGCGGGTGTCGAAAGCGGTATCGCAAACATTAGACATGCAAGACTCCCGGCCGCCTCAGGTGACGGCCTCGATTGTTGTTATATGAGCCGGGCTCGGTGTGCGAGCGGTCAAACCATGGTGGGATCGGGCTCCAGGCCCATCAATTCACGACCGAGGATCTGCGCACAGACGTCGTAGTCGGTGTAGGCGTGAGCGCCCGTGAGGTGGGCATCGCGGAACAGACGCTGCAGTTCGTTGTTCTCAAACCACGCGCCACCACCGGCCGCCTCCATCAGGCGATCCACCGCCTGGATGCACATCTTGGTGGCATAGGCCTGGTTGGTTCGCCAGAACGCCAGGGTTTCACGGCTGGGGTATTGCTGGCGCTCGCCGTGCTCGGCATGCTCCTGCCAAGTCTTCTCCAGAAAAGCACGGGCCGCCGCCACCTGGTGGGTAGACTCGGCCAGACGCATCAAGGCTGGCGTTGCGGCACCGACCGCAGCACCGGTGTAGGCGCGCACGCGGTTGCGGGTTTTCTCGCGAAAGACCTCCAGCATACGTTCGGCTACGCCCAGGCTGACGGTGGAAAACCCACTGGCGAAATACGGACGATACGGCGAGTAGAAAATCTTGCTGTCGGGGTACAGGCCAAACCCGCCGGACGTGCCTTCCATCATGTCCTTGGCTTTCTGGATCCGATGTTCCGGCACGAAAGCGTTGTCGACGATCAATGTCTTGCTGCCACTGCCGCGCATGCCCACCGCGAACCAGTCATCGCGAATCTCATAATCGCTGCGAGGCAACACGGCGAAGCAATAGTCCTGGGTGCCTTCAGCGTTTTTGCGGCGAAACCCCATGATCGCCCACTCGGCATGGTCGCAACCACTGCTCCAGCCCATCTCACCGCTGAACGTCACACCCCCCTCGACTTCCTCGGTGCGGCCAAACGGCGCGATGCTACTGCTGGCGGTAGCATCAGGATCGTCGCCCCAGATTTCCTGCTGGGTCTTGGCCGGGAACATCGCCAGCTGATGGCTGTGGGTGCACAACAGGCTCATGGCCCAGGCGGTGCTGGCGCAAGAACCGGCCAGCAATGCGATGCAATCGGCAAACTGTGGCAGGGAAATCTCCATGCCCCCGTACTTTTTCGGCTGGAAGGCCTTGTGCATGCCGATGCCTTTGAGCAGGGCTATATTCTCGGCAGGGACGGTACGATCCTTTTCCGCCTGGAAGGCATTGGCGGCAATCGCCGGCAGGATAGGCTTGAGGTCTTCGAGCAGCGGATTTGGCTTTTTCATGGACGGGCTCTTTTATTATTGGCATCTACCGATCCCGCGTTTGCCCGGCAACCTGATGGTGCGCAAACCGCGGGGTCAATGATTAAGGCCGGTCCAGTATGGGCAATCGAGGGCCGCTGAAAAATGCACCTTCCAGATCCAAGATTGCACTTTTCATGGGGCCGACCCCGACCATCTGGCGCGCTCGATCAAATACCCCGGCACGGATGATCAAGACAGGTATCCCCGCCAGGGCTCTTAATAGGGCCAACGCATGCAGCGCTTTGCGAAGACGCTGCAACGGAGTTTCCTTTCACTTTGTCAGGTTGCGTCATGATCAATATCGAAACGCCCACCTATTACACGGCCACCAAGAAATACAACCTCAGCTTCCCCACCCTGGAACAGGACGTGGACGCCGACGTTGTGGTGATTGGCGGCGGTTTCTCCGGCATCAATACCGCGCTGGAGCTTGCCGAAAAAGGCATCACCAACATCGTGGTGCTGGAGGCGCGTTACCTGGGCTTCGGCGGCACCGGGCGCAACGGCGGGCAGATCATGGCCGGCATCGGTCATGACCTGGAAAAAATCAAGAAGGACGTCGGTGAAGAGGGCTTGCGCCAGGTCTTCGAGATCAGCGACCTGGGCGCCGATATCATCAAGGACCGTATCGCCAAGTACGCCATTGATGCCGATTTCTGCCATGGCTACGGCTACATGGGTTTTAACGCCCGCCAGGAAAAAACCCTGCGAGCCTGGGAAAAAGACTTCAAGTCAATCAACACCAAGCACGAGATCCGCTTCCTCGGTGGCTCCGACGTGCAACAGATCATCGGTTCCAAGGCCTACGGCAGCGCCTTGCTGCACATGGGTGGCGGGCACGTGCATTCGCTGAACCTGCTGCTGGGCGAAGCCAAGGCCCTGGTCAGCCACGGCGTGCGGATTTTCGAGAACAGCCCGGCCCTTGAGGTCAGCTATGGTGAGCGGATCACCGTGCGTACCGGCCGTGGCTCGGTCAGGGCCAGCAAGCTGCTGTGGGCCTGTGACAGTTTCCTCAACAAGCTGGAACCGGAGTTGCATCGCTCGACTATCAACACCTACGCCTTCCAGATGATGACCGAGCCATTGTCGGACGAGCTGATCCAGCGCATCAGCCCGATTCGCGGTGCCTACAGCGATATTCGCCCGGTAATCGACTACTACCGCGTCACCAACGAAAACCGCCTGCTGTTCGGTGCCGCCACGCCCTTGGTGGAGCACATCCCCCAAGACCTCAAGGCTTGGAACCGGCGCCTTATGCTGAAGATTTTCCCCTACCTCAAGGATGTGAAGATCGACCTGGCCTGGGGCGGCCCGATGGCGTGCAGCCCGAATCTGTTCCCGCAGATCGGCACCCTGCCCGGTCGCAGCAATGCGTTTTTCGTCCAGGGTTACTCAGGCTTTGGCGTCACGCCGAGCCACATCATCTGCAAGGTGCTGGCCGAAGGCATGAGCGAGGGCTCGGCGCGCTACGACCTGGTCAGCTCGATCCACCGCCCGACCATCATTGGCAAAGACGCCATCCGCCCACTGCTGCTGACCGCCGGCAAGTCCTGGCATCAGTTGTCGGGTTACTGGAGTGGCCGTCGCTGATGGTCAATACAACCCTGATGCCAGTCAGTTAAGCGACCCCCTGTGGCAGCGAGCTTGCTCGCGAAGACGGCGCAACAGTCAACTTCAATGCTGCCTGACCCACCGCTATCGCGAGCAAGCTCGCTGCCACAGGGTAGAGGTTCAACTGACTGGCACTGGACAAACCCCACCTTTGTTTTTCACTCATCAGGAGTCACTGCCATGCCCCTCATCACCCTCGAAAAAGACATCCAGCTGTCCGAACTTGACGCCTGGGGTACTGTCGCCGACCTCGGCTCACAAATTCTCGAAGGCGAGGTCAAAGCCTTCGGCAAGATGACCTTTGGCGCCCCGACCGACCCGATCAGCAGTGCCTATTTCGGCACCACGCAAGGCAAGTTCCGCATGGTTTATCCATTCACGGAACAAGCCACCGTGGTCACCGGCGAAGTGGTCCTCACCGATGAAACCACCGGCCAGAGCACCCGCTACAAGGCTGGCGACAGCTGGTTCGTGACCAAGGGCACGCCCGTACTGTGGGAAGTGGTCAGCGAAAGTTTCGTCAAGCACTACTTCGCGGTAGCCTGATCGAACCCGGCCGCCGCCCCCCACCGGCGGCCTCTTGACGAAGGTCGCGACCATGAACGTCATCCCCACCCAGGACATCGCCGGCCACTGCCTGCACGCGTTCACCCAGCTCATTCCCGTCAGCCGGGCGGCTTTCTACTGCGTCGACCGGCACCTGCAAGCCCATGACTTCAGCCTGCAAGGCATGAGCGGCGAGATGCATCGCGATTATCTGGACAACTATCGCCAGTTCGACCCGTTGCAACCGCGCAATTGCCTGTCCAGCGGTTTGGCCGTGGTGCCCCTGGGCCTGGCGATGGCCCGTCAACCGATACGGGACAACCATCGCTATCGCAGCTTCTTGCAGCGCTATGGCGTTGTGGATGTCGTGGAAGTCTTCGCCCACCGGAACGGTCAGCCCCAGGCCGCCATTTCGTTGTTGCGCACCGCCGAACAAGGTGCCTTCACCCACCAGCAGTTGACCCAACTCACGGCGTTGCAGACCCTGCTGCAACTGGCCGTCGCCCATCTTCCCCCCCATGAGGACGCATTAAGCGACCTGACACCCAAGGAGCGCCAGATCGCATTGCTGTTGCGCCAGGGCGTGAGCAACAAGCAATTGGCCCGGGAGCTGGACGTGGGCTTGCCGACCATCAAGACCCACCTGATCAACCTGTTCCGCAAAGTGGGTGTAAGCAGTCGTACCGAGTTGGTCAGCGCCCTGTTCCTCCCGCCGGTTCAACCATTCGGTTGATAGGCCAACCTTGCTCAGAACCGCATGATCCGGGTGGCTATCTTATCCAACCGGAGCCTTGCAATGAGCACACCTACAGACTGGATCACCGTCGGCGCCCTGGCCGACGGCTTCGCCCCTGAAGCTTTCATCCTGCCCAACCTGGCCGATTTGAAGAACAAGGCCTTCACCCTGAATTTCGCCAATGGCTGGCAGATCGAGCATCGATTTGAACAAGACACCGTGTCCTGGGACGCGGCTGACGGGCACCCCAGCGGCACCGCGTCGTATCGAGCCACGTCGGTACGCCCAGGCCTGTACCTGGTGGATTTCCTCAAGGGTGAAGGCGCTCAAACCTTCTCGGTCAGCCTTGTGCTCGATACCGCCAGCGCTGCATTCACTGCCGTGCTCGGCCGTATGCCCGCGCCGGAGCAAACCCGTGAAGGCCTTTACAGCCGCGCCTTGGCCGGCAAGCCACTGACCTCGGTTGAAGTGCAATTTCTCCACGGCAGCCTCGACCGCCCTTGGCAGCCAGGCCTGTGCCCGCACGTACCGACCGGCGAACTGGTGGGGTTGCGCAACCTGTATCGCTACAGCCCGAGCGAGGTCTACGAACACATTTACCTGAACGAGCAGTTCTACGCCTGGCAATGCCTCAAGGGTGTTGAACAAGGCCTGTGCGACACCGATCGCTGCGACACCTACAAAATCACCGATCAGTTGTACCTGTTCGTCTGGCGGGAAAAGATCATCCCGACCCTGGGCCTGGTGTTGATCGACCTACAACAGCACCGCAGCGACGGCAAGATTTTCGGTTACGCCGGAGCGTCCTTCGACGAGTTTTCCAATTTCCCGATCAGTTCCTACTGCCAGGTGCTGAACCGGACGGAGTATCCCGATGCCTGAATTACGCACCATCGTGATCACCGGCGCCGGCACCGGTATCGGTGCCGCCTGCGCCCGTTCGTATGCCGCCGAAGGCGCCAACCTGGTGTTGATCGGCAGGCGCCGCGAGCCCCTGGAGCAACTGGCCGAGGAAATCGGCGGCCTGGTGTTGGTGGGCGATGCCGCCTGCCCAACGACCTGGGACGGTTTCATCGCACAAATCCGCGAGCGCCATGGCCGACTCGATGTGTTGCTGGCCTGTGCCGGCGGCATGGGTTTGGGCAGCGCCACCGAGACCAGCCCGCAGTCCTGGGAAGCGGCACTGCGCAGCAACCTCGACAGCGCCTTCTACAGCGCGCGGGCTTGCCTGCCGCTGCTGCAAGAAAGTGCCGGCGCCATTGTATTGATCGCCTCCATTGCTTCATTGGCGGCAGGACCGCACGTCTGCGGCTACACCACCACCAAGCATGCGCTGCTGGGCCTGAACCGCTCCCTGGCGCGGGACTATGGCCCCAGAGGCGTACGAGTCAACGCCGTCTGCCCCGGCTGGGTGCGCACGCCAATGGCCGATGAGGAAATGCAGGTACTGATGCAGTTTCATGGCCAGACGCTGCAACAGGCCTACGACCAGGTCTGCGCCGATGTGCCGTTGCGCCGCCCCGCCAGCGCGCAGGAGATTGCCAATGCCTGTCGCTTCCTGGCATCGGAACAAGCCTCGATCATCACCGGTGCGACGCTGGTGGCCGACGGCGGTTCCAGCATCGTAGACGTGCCAACCCTGGCGTTCAGTCGGATGGAGCAGCCCCATGCCTGATGACCTGGATTTCAGCGGCAAAACCATGCTGGTGACCGGCGGGGCCCAAGGCATTGGCCGGGCCATCGTCGAAGCCTTCGCTATGCGCGGGGCTCGCGTGGTGATCGCCGACCTCGGTCTGGCGCAGGCTGAGGCAGTGGCGAGCCAATTGACTGCCCAGGGTAGTCAGGTGGACGCCGTAGGTGTCGACCTGGCCGACGCCACGGCGATCTCCGGGATGATGGCCGGGCTGGAGCAACGCCTGGGAAGACTGGATATCCTGGTGCACAACGCCGGGTATTTCCCGCTGACGCCCTTCGCCCTGATCACACCGCCGGTACTTGAGCGAACGCTGGCGGTGAACCTGTCGGCGCTGTTCTGGCTGACCCAGGCCGCACTGCCGATGTTCCGGCGCCAGGGCCAGGGTTGCGTGCTGGTGACCTCCTCGGTCACCGGTCCGCGAGTGGCCTATCCGGGCCTGAGCCACTACGCGGCATCCAAGGCCGGGGTCAACGGTTTCATACGCAATGCGGCGCTGGAACTGGCAGCTGAGAATGTGCGCGTCAACGGCGTCGAGCCCGGCATGATCGCAACACCGGCCATGACGAACCTCGGGGATGATGAAGTCAACCAGGACATCGCCCGCCGGGTGCCGCTGGGGCGACTGGGCAAGCCGAGCGACATCGCCGGGGCCATGCTGTTCCTGGCATCAGACTTGGCCGCGTATGTCACCGGGCAAACCCTGGTGGTCGATGGTGGCTCGACTTTGCCGGAGGTTTGAGTTTGGGAGCCGGGTTCTTCCGGCAATAGTGGTAGACCTGCCTGCTCAAATGTCGAATGTGCCGCCGCCATCGCGAGCAAGCTCGCTCCCACATTGCGGGGCAATCACAAAGTCTGCTTCCACAACCAATCCCTGTGGGAGCGAGCTTGCTCGCGATCAACGATGACGCGGTCTGGATGAAGCCCACGTCATCGCCCGAAGCGTCCTTAAGGTTTGACTCAGGCCCGCGCCTGACCGAAGCTTGCGACACTTCACGCTTCTGGTTATGGATTTCCTGCATGCACCTGCCCCGCCGCTACCTGCTTATCAGCCTGTCCGTCCTGTTGGTGATCGGTCTCGTCGCAGTGTGGCTACGTAGCACCACCCCGCAAATCCCCGAAGCGATCAAGCGTGGCTACAGTGAAGCCTTGGAAAAGGCCCGCAACGGGCAGCCGGGCGCGGCGCGGGTGCTTTATCAGCAGCTGGGACGCCCGGACCTCTCGCCCAAGCGGCGCGTGTGGCTGCACGCCGAGCTGCCCAACTACCCAAGCCCGCAAGCCCTCAAGCTGGCGGCTGCGGACCTGCACAGCGAATCGCCAGACGTACGTCGAGCAGCCATTGCCAGCATCGTCGGGTTGGTGCCGACCGGCCAACGCAGCCTGCTGCTGGGGCCGTTGCTCGATGATGACGACCAGAACGTCCGGTTCGCCGCCGTGAACGCCCTGCTGGGCTCGTCACCTGACGACCTGGGCCTGTATTTCGGCGCGATGCAGCTCGCCATCGATACCTGGGAGCAGGTGCTTGGGGACGGCCCGCAGACCGCCGAGTCCTTCTATCAGCTCGCCCGCCTGCACCTGCACAATGCCGAGTTGAAAAAGGCCCAGCAGGCGCTGGAACAATCCTTGCGCCTGCAACCGGACAACCTGCCGGCACTGGTCATGCAGATCGAAGTGCTGGACAAACTGGGCCAGGGCGAAACCGCAAGGCAGTTACTTGCCCGGCAGTTGCAAACCCAACCCAACTCGGCTTATCTGCAACATGCATTGGGCATGTGGCTGCTGCAACATGGCCAGAACGAATACGCGGTACTGGGCCTGGCCAAAGCCGTGGAACTGGAGCCCAATAACCGGACTTACCGTTATGACCTGGCAACCACCCTGCACGCCGAGCAGGAACTGGAAGCCGCGCAGAAACAACTGCAGGAAATCGTCCAGCGCTACCCCGCCGACCGCAAGGCCCGGGTGTTGTTGATCAACTACTGGAAGGAGACCGGACAGCTGCAGAATGTGCAGATCCTGTTGGCCCAGCTCGAGCAGCTCAACCCCGACGATCCGGCGTTGCAGCAAGGCCTTTAGGCATCGCACCGCCAGCCAGAAGTTGTGCAGTAGACCTCGTTTTGCAACAGAAAGCGGAACCGCCATCATCGCAAAAGGTCAAGTGTTCAGGCAGTTCATTCTCAGGCGTACTCCAGCCTGCTGCCCACTTCCCTAGTCATGAGAGGGCTATTTTTGTCTACATCTAACGAGTTGATCAGCGCAAAAGCCGCCACCGGTATCGAAGGGTTGGACGATATCCTTTCCGGTGGTCTGTCCCGCGGCCATGTGTTCCTGCTGGAAGGGGAACCCGGCACCGGTAAAACCACAGTCGCGTTGCAATTCCTGCTGGCCGGTGCCAAGGCCGGTGAGCGCTCGTTGTACATCACGCTGTCGGAAACCGAGCGTGAACTGCGCCAGGGTGCGGCGTCCCACGGCTGGACGATCGATGAAAACGTCCATATCTTCGAGCTGACCCCGCCCGAAAGCCTGCTCAATGCCGAGCATCAGCAAAGCCTGTTGTATTCCTCGGACCTGGAGCTGGGCGAGGCGACCCGCCAGATTTTCGAAGTGGTCGAGCGTGTCAAGCCAACCCGGGTGGTGCTCGACAGCCTGTCGGAGATCCGCCTGCTGGCGCAAAGCTCCCTGCGCTATCGCCGCCAGATCCTGGCAATCAAACACTACTTCGTGCGCTACGATGCCACCGTGTTGCTGCTGGACGACTTGACCACCGAGTCCCTGGACAAGACCGTGCACAGCGTCGCCCACGGGGTGATTCGCCTGGAAGAACTGACCCCCAATTACGGCGCCGAGCGGCGACGGATCCGGGTGGTGAAGTATCGCGGGCAAAAATACCGCGGCGGCTTTCACGATTTCACCATCATGGGCGACGGCATCCATGTTTTCCCGCGCCTGGTGGCCGCCGAACACCGAGGGCAGTATCTGCGCAAACAGCTCTCCAGCGGCCTCAGTGGCGTGGATGCCCTGCTCGGTGGCGGTATCGAAACCGGCTCCAGCACGTTGATCCTGGGTCCCGCCGGCACCGGCAAGTCCTTGATTTCGATGATCTTTGCCGCCGCTGCCGTGCAGCGTGGCGAGAAAGCCGCGCTGTTCATCTTCGACGAAGAGTTGGGCCTGCTGTTCGAGCGCATGAAGAACGTAGGCATCGACCTGGAGGCACTGAGAAAAACCGGCAACCTGGTGATCGAACAGGTGGACGCTGCCGAGCTGTCTCCCGGCGAATTCTCACATCGGGTGCGCCGTTGCGTCGATGAAAGCAACATCAAGACCGTAGTGATCGACAGCATCAACGGCTACCAGGCCGCCATGCCAGAGGAAAATGCCCTGGTGCTGCATGTGCATGAACTGTTGCTCTATTTGAACCGCAGGGGCGCGGCGACCTTCATGACCGTGGCCCAGCACGGCCTGGTGGGCGATATGCAAGCGCCTGTGGACATCACCTACCTGGCCGACACGGTGATTCTGCTGCGTTACTTCGAAGCACTGGGCAAGGTTCGCCGCGCAATATCCATTATCAAGAAACGCACCGGCAGCCACGAATCCACCATTCGCGAATACCGCATCAGCCCCCAGGGCATGACCATCGGCGAACCGCTGGAAGCGTTCCAGGGGGTATTGCGCGGAGTGCCGAACTATGTCGGAGCGGATAACCCGTTGCTCAAGGATGACCTACCGTGACGTTGACCGAGCCCCTGTCGGAGCGGGCATTGATCCTCGCTCCGCTGGGACGGGACAGCCAGATCGCCCTGATGATCCTCAACGAAGCCGGCTTTGCCGGCCTCATCTGTCGCCATCTGGCGCACCTGTGCGAGGAGCTGGAGCACGGCGCCGGGCTGCTGGTGGTGTCCTCCGAAGCCCTGGTCGGGCCGGATCTGGAAACGTTGCTACTGCATATCGAGCAGCAACCGGCCTGGTCCGACCTGCCTATCGTCCTGCTGACCCACCACGGCGGCCCCGAGCAGAATCCGGCGGCCCGCATCGGCGCGCAACTGGGTAACGTGACCTTCCTCGAGCGTCCTTTTCACCCGGTAACCCTGGTCAGCCTGGTGACCACTGCAGTACGTGGTCGCCGAAGGCAGTACGAGGCGCGAGACCGCCTGATCGACCTCAGCAACAGTGAACTGCGCCTGCAAACGACCCTCGAAACCCTCGAGCAGCAGGTGGAAGAGCGCACCGCTCAACTGCGGCACAACGAAGAGGCCCTGCGCCAATCGCAGAAAATGGAAGCCGTCGGCCAGCTCACTGGCGGTATTGCCCATGACTTCAACAACATGCTCACCGGGATCATCGGCAGCCTGGAACTGCTGCGTCGGCGCCTGGCCCGGGGCCGCACCGAGGATCTGGACAGTCTGATCGACCTGGGTGTGACCTCCGCCAACCGCGCAGCGGGCCTGACCCATCGCCTGCTGGCCTTTTCCCGGCGACAATCGCTGGACTCCAAGGCTGTTCAGATGAACACGCTGGTGCTGTCCATGGGGGAGCTTTTGCAACGCAGCCTCAACGAAAGCATCCGGCTGGACATGCAGTTGGACGATCAGCTCTGGATCGCCGAAGCCGACCCCAACCAACTGGAAAGCGCCCTGCTCAACCTGGTGCTCAACGCCCGTGACGCGATGCCGACCGGCGGCAAGTTGGCGGTGCAGACGTTCAACCGCCACCTGGATGCCGGCTTCACCGATGCCTTCTCCAACCTGGAGCCCGGCGATTACGTGGTTCTGAGTGTGCAGGACACCGGCTGCGGCATGCCCGAAGCAATCATCAATCGCGCCTTCGACCCATTCTTCACCACCAAGCCGATCGGCCAAGGCACCGGGCTCGGCCTGTCGATGATCTATGGGTTCAGCAAGCAATCGCGCGGTCATGTGACCATCGACAGCGAAGTCGGCAAAGGCACCACGGTCAATCTTTACCTGCCCCGCTTCATTGGTGAACAGGTACAAGAAACCCAGGTCGTCACGCAGCACGCGCCGAACGCACAGGATGGCGAGACGGTGCTGATCGTCGAAGACGATCCGGCGGTGCGGGTGCTGGTCAGTGCCGTATTGAGTGAGTTGGGTTACGCCTTTGTCGAGGCCGCTGACGCCAACCAGGCGGTGCCGATTCTCCAGTCAGGCCAACGCATCGATCTGTTGATCAGCGACGTCGGCCTGCCGGGCATGAATGGCCGGCAACTGGCGGAAATCGGTCGGCAGATCCGCCCGGACCTGCGGGTGCTGTTCATCACCGGGTACGCCGAGCATGCAGCGGTACGTGGCGGCTTCCTTGACCCGGGCATGCAGATGATCACCAAGCCGTTCACCTTTGACTTGTTGACCGCCAAGGTGCGGGAGATGATCAAGATTTGAGGCGATGGTAATTGCGATCGGGGCCAGGGTGGTAAACCTGTGGCGAGGGGATGCCCCCTCGCCACAAGCCATGTCCCCGGTCCAAACAAAACCTACGACAGCATGGACTGCATGATGTTTTGCAACTCATCCAGGTCGAAGGGTTTATCCAGGATCGGGGCCTTGCGGGTGATCGGGCTGTCGGTGTCGCGCACTTCCTGCGCGTAGCCGCTGATGAAGATGACTTTCAGGTCGGGGCGCAATCGGACCGCCGGTTCAGCGATCTGCACGCCGGTGATGCCGCCCGGCAGGCGGAAGTCGGTGATCATCATGTCCAGGTGGGGTTTGCTCGCCAGGATCTCGAACGCCTGCTCGCCGTTTTCTGCCTGCAGTATCCGATACCCTTCACCTGATAAATAAGCAGACAACACCATCAGGATCGACGGGTCATCCTCGACAATCAGTACAACGTCTTGCGCATCTTCACTCATGAGAAGCCTTTGTTCGATCAATAGCTGCTGATACGACCTTAGGGTCACCCAGAGGTTGCGTCTGTTCGACGGTTTTGTGCAAGGCCGTTTTCTGCAAGGGTAGACAAACACGAAACAACGCCCCTTCGTTGAGGCGGCTGTTGACCGTGATCGTCCCGCCATGAGCGGACACAATCTGCTCGGAGATGTACAGGCCCAGGCCCAGGCCGGAGGCGACTGCCTTGGAGGATACCCGCTCGAATTGCTGGAAGATGCGCCGCTGGTTTTCTTCGCTGATGCCGATGCCGTGATCCTGGACCTCGACGCAAGCATGGCCAGGGGTCTTGTAGACGCGCACCTCGATCGGGCTCTTGCCGCCGTAGCGCAAGGCGTTGGTCAGCAGGTTCGACACCACCTGCTCGATCCGAAACTCATCCCAGAAGCCCTCCACCGCCGGCTCTGCGGTACAGATCAATGAACATTCGGCCGCCGCGATCTGCGGCTGGAAATTGTGCAGCAGGTTCTGCACCAGCGCCGTCAGGTTGAAACGCGTAGGCCGGATCGACAACTTGCCGGTGCGAATCCGCGAGACGTCCAGCATGTCTTCGATCAATCGGATCAGGCTCTTGATCTGGCGTTCGTCGCGCTCGACCATCGCCCGCACCTTGTCCAGGCTGAAGGCTGCGGCGTTGTCCCGGGCCAAGTGCATCTTGCGCAGTTGCGTCTCGAGAATCAGGCCATTGAGGGGCGTACGCACCTCGTGGGCGACGATCGACATGAAGTCATCACGCATCCGCACCGCCTGCTCCAGCTCGCTGCGCGTGGCTTCCAACTGCTGCAACAGAATCTCCTGCTCCCGGCGACTCTGCTCCAGGGCAACGACCTGCTCCTTCATCGCCTTTCTCTGGCGATAGAGTTCGACGAATACATTGACCTTGCTTTTGACCGCGTGGGTATCCAGCGGCTTGTGCAGAAAGTCCACCGCCCCGCTTTCATAGCCGGTGAAGGCATAGTTGCGCTCACGACCGGCGGCGCTGACAAAAATGATCGGGATGCTGCGGGTCTTCTCCGTGCCGCGCATCAGCTCGGCCAGCTCGAAACCGTTCATTCCCGGCATCTGCACATCGATGATGGCCAGGGCAAACTCATGCTGTAGCAGCAGCGACAGTGCTTCATCAGCCGACAGGGCCTTGAAGACCTCCCGGTCGTCGCGTTTGATCAATGCATCCAGGGCCAACAGATTCTCTGGCAGATCGTCCACGATCAGCAGCTTGGCTTGAATATCTCTTGGCATGTGGTTCATTCCAACCCGGCCAGCAACTGGCCGATGTCTTGCAAAGTAAGGATATGGTCGGGCTCATGCAAAGCCAGCGCCGCTTCGGGCATGGTCGATACCTGTGCCTCCCGGGGATCCTGGACCACCGTGATGCCACCCAGCTCCCGCACCCTGGCCAAGCCCTTGGCACCGTCGTTGTTGGCACCGGTGAGGACCACCGCCAGCAGGTTCGGGCCGTAGACATCGGCCGCCGATTCGAACAGCACATCGATGGACGGCCGCGAATGATGCACCGGGTCCTCCAGGCTCAACGACAAACTGCGGTCGGCCTCGACCGACAAGTGGTAGCCGGGCGCAGCCACGTACAAGGTGCCGGGCACGACGTCCTGCTTGTCCTGGGCTTCCTCCACCGGCACGGCGAGACGATAGCCAAACACCTGGGCCAGTTGGCTCTGGCGCTCATCCGGCAAATGCAGCACCACCAGTATCGGCACACTGAAACCTTTGCGCAGTTGGCCGAATACCTTGAGCAGCGCTTCGACGCCGCCAGCGGATGCGCCGACGGCAATGGCCTGGATTCGGGACCTGGATCTGTCCATCGTATGGTTCATAACTTGCGATAGATCCGTTCCTGTTTGACCAGCGCTTCGAACTGATGGCCATAAGCTGAGAAGTCCAGCGTCTCCTTGCTGCCCAGCACCAGGAAACCACGGTGGCAGAGAGACTCGTGAAACAATCCGAACGCACGATCTTGCAGTTTCTTATTGAAGTAAATCAATACGTTACGGCACGAAATTAATTGAGTTTCTGAAAAAACACTGTCAGTTGCCAGGCTGTGATCGGCAAAGGTCACGTTCTCACGCAAGGTTTTGTCGAACATCGCGTAATCGTAGGCGGCGGTGTAGTAATCGGCAAACGATCGCCGGCCTCCAGCACGCTGGTAGTTTTGCGTGTAGGTCCGGACGTTTTCCAGGGAAAAAATGCCCTGCTTGGCTTTTTCCAGCGAGCGGGGATTGATATCGGTGGCATAGATGAGCGTACGGTCGAGCAGGCCTTCCTCACGTAATAGAATCGCCATGGAATAGACCTCTTCCCCGGTGCTGCACCCAGCGATCCAGATCTTGATCGACGGGTAAGTCTTGAGCAGCGGCACCACTTCCTCCCGAATCGCCAGGAAATGCGAGGGGTCGCGAAACATCTCGCTGACAGGGATCGTCAGCAATTGCAGCAATTGCATGAACACGCCCGGGTCGTGCAGCACCCGCTCCTGCAACGCCGAGATGGTCTTGCACTCGAACTGGCTCAGCGCATGGTGGACCCGGCGCTTGATGGACGCGCCGGAGTAGTCCCGAAAATCGTAGCTGTACTTGAGGTAGATCGCTTCGATCAACAAACGCAGTTCAATGTCAGTGTCACGTTCCACTAAATTCTTTCCATATTCGGCAACCACACGCGAATCAGCGAGAACAGACGATCCAGGTCGATCGGCTTGGCCAGGTAATCGTTGGAACCCGCCGCCAGGCAGCGCTCCTGATCATCCTTCATGGCCTTGGCCGTTACGGCAATGATCGGCAGTTTGCGCCAGCGCGGGTCCTTGCGGATCAGCGCGGTGGCTTCGAAACCGTCCATCTCCGGCATCATCACGTCCATCAACACCAGGTCGATGTCGTCGACCTCATTCAGGCGTTCGATCGCCTCATAACCATTACGGCCGATGACCACGATCGCCCCTTTTGCCTCCAGGGCACTGGTCAGGGCAAAGATGTTGCGCACATCGTCGTCCACCAGCAGCACCTTGCGGCCTTCGAAAACCTTGTCACGGCTGCGGGCAGTCTTGAGCATCCGTTGCCGTTCATGGGACAACCGGGATTCGACTTTGTGCAGAAAAAGTGTCACCTCATCCAACAGGCGCTCTGGCGAGCGGGCGCCCTTGATGATGATCGAACGCGAATACTTGCGCAGCTCGGCCTCTTCATCACGGGTCAGGTTACGCCCGGTGTAGACGATCACTGGTGGGAACGAACAGATCTCCTCGGTAGACATGCGCTTGAGCAAGTCATTGCCCAGCATGTCCGGCAGCTTGAGGTCGATGATCATGCAGTCGTAGACATTCGTGCGCAGCAGGTCCAGGGCCTGTTGCGCCAAGCCAACGGCGGTGATCTCGATATCGTCATCGCCGATCAGGCGGGTAATGCTGTCACGTTGCAAGTCATCGTCTTCCACCAGCAGCACCCGCTTGACCTTCTGGGTCAGTTTGGCTTCCAGGCGAGCGAACACGTCCTTGAGCTCTTCGCGGGTGGTCGGCTTGACCGCATAACCGATGGCGCCCATGTGCATCGCGGCTTCGACGCGGTCCTCGACGGAAATCACGTGCACCGGAATATGCCGGGTTCCGGCCTGTTCCTTGAGCCGTTGCAACACCGTCAGCCCGGAATGATCCGGCAGGCGCATGTCCAACAGGATCGCGTCGGGGCTCAGGTGCGAGGCCAGGTCGAAGCCCTCATCGGCGCCATGGGCCACCAGGCACTGGTAGCCGAGTTCGTGGGCCAGGTCGAACAGGATCCGGGCAAACTCGGGCTCGTCTTCGATCACCAGGATGCAGCGGGTGTCGAACGGGGCCTTGTCGCGGTCATCGGCGAACCGAGCGATAGGTGTGTCCACCTGGGCGGTCAGCGGTGCCGGGGCCGGTTTTTTGGCGCCCGGCGTCGGCTCGGTGGCCGTCGGTGTGAAGACTCTCGGTTCGGTCGGGGTTGGCCCCGGCTCGACATAGCGCTCAGGCAAGACCAGTGTGAACACGCTACCCTGTCCTGGTTCGCTGGTGACTGAGATCGAACCACCCAGCAGCGTGGCCAGGTCTCGGGAAATCGACAACCCCAGGCCGGTGCCGCCGTAACGGCGGTTGGTGGTGCCATCGGCCTGGCGGAAGGCCTCGAAGATGCTTTGCTGCTGGTCGGCAGCGATGCCGATGCCGGAGTCGCGCACGATAAAGGCAATGCCTGAACCCGGCTGACCGACCACGGACAGGCGCACGGCCCCCCGCTCGGTGAACTTCACGGCGTTGGACAGCAGATTCTTGATCACCTGCTCCAGGCGCTGGCGGTCGGTGTACAGCATCGACGGTGCGTCGGCCAGCACCTCTGCCTCGAAGCCCAGGCCCTTTTCTGCCGCCAACGGCATGAACATCTCGCGCAACCCCTCCACCAGGCGCGGCACGCTGGTGTTTTCCGGGCGCACTTCCAGCTTCCCGGCCTCGACCTTGGAGATGTCGAGAATGTCGTTGATCAGGTTCAACAGGTCGTTACCCGCAGAGTAGATCGACTCGGCAAACTTGACCTGCTCCTCGCTGAGATTTTTCTGCGGGTTCTCCGCCAGCAGCTTGGACAGGATCAGCGAACTGTTGAGCGGCGTACGCAGCTCATGGGACATGTTGGCCAGGAACTCGGACTTGTACTTGCTCGAGCGTTGCAGTTCTTCGGCACGTTCTTGCAACTGGATCTGGGCCAGGTTCAGCTCGCTGTTCTTCTGGTCCATGGCATCACGCTGCTCGGCCAGTTGCTCGTTGGTCTGCTCCAGTTCCTGTTGCTGGGTTTCCAGGTGAGCCTGGGATTCCTTGAGAATGCGCGACTGTTCTTCCAGTTCTTCGTTGGCCGTCTTGAGCTCTTCCTGCTGGACTTGCAGTTCCTCATTCAACTGTTGGGTTTCGGCCAGTACTTCCTGCAAGCGTTGACGATAACGCGCCGCTTCAATGGAAGTACCAATGTTGCCGGCCACCAGCTCAAGCAGTTCCAGGTCGCGGTCAGTCAGTGGGCGCAGGAAACCCAGTTCGATGACGCCGTTGATCCGGTCGTCGTCGCTGGTCGGCACCACGACCACGCTGTTGGGCAAGCCCTGGCCTAATCCGGAGCTGACTTTAAGGTAATCTCTGGGCACATCATCCAAGCGGATCGGCCGCCCTTGCTGTACGGCTTGGCCAACAATGCCCTCGCCGGCGACGATCACCTGATGCCGTTCGTCCTCCTCCCGGGACATGCCATACGTGGCCACGCGCTTGAGCTGGCCATTTTCTTCCCGCGCGTAAAGTGCCGCCACGACAGTACCCATGTATTGCGCACAAAACTGCAGGATGTTGCGTCCCAGCAGGCTCAACGTCAGTTGCCCCAGGACCTGCTCGGCCAACAGCGTCTGGCCATTGCGCAGCCAAGCCTGTTTCTCCAGGTGTAAAGCGCTCTGCTGTTGCACTTTCAGGCTCGCGCTGTAGTTGCTGGACAGGGTCAACAGGTCCCGGCGGCCAATGTAGGCCAGCAATCCGCTGACGGCGGCAACGAACAGCAGATACAGGGTAATGCTCCAGACGGTAGTGGTGCGCACCTCGTCGTTGCGCGCCGCCCGCAGATGCTGTTCGGTTTCAACGATGTCTTCGAAAGTCTTACGGATTTCGTCGGTCAAACGCTTGCCACGCCCGGCCTTCACCGCCCCCCGGTAATCGCCGCTGCTGCGTTGCAGGTCGATCATGCTCTGGGCATAGCTGGCCCATTCCACCTGGAGCGCTTGCACCTTGTGCAGGCGGTCGGTCTGAACGGGGTTGTCGGCTGTCAATTCCAGCAATGTATCCAGCGCAACGGCTATACGCGGCTTGGCGACTTCATAGGGGTCGAGGAAATGCTCGTCGCCGCTCAAGAGGTAGCCACGCATGCCGGTTTCCAGGTCCACGCTCAGCTTGAGCGCTTCGTTGGCATTGTTGATCACCCGGTCGGTGTGCCCGACCCATTGGATCACCGACAGCAGATAGGTGATCAGCACGATGAAAAACACCGCACTGAGGGCGCCCATGCCCAGTGGCAGGCTGATATTGCGGATCAAGAGTTTACGAAAACTTTGCTCGTCAACCGAAGACGAAGGAGTCATGGAATAAGGGCCTTGGTGGACAGTTGAAGACCGTGGAGTGTGCCCGAAAAACATCGGTTGGATCCACATTTCTGACGAGACAAAGACACTAATCCCACGGCGTTCAGCCTTGTAGCAAGGAAGCGACTATCCTTGTCAGCTCTTGTACTATAGATCCTTTCTTGTACAACTCAGGGAACTTGTGCCGCCTCGCAACTTACTCATGCATGAGGCCGTTTTTTTGTGCCCGTCCCGCCCCCATCTTTTTTTTGAGAATACCTATTATGTCCACCCCCTCTTCCGCCACTCAGCCTTGCATCCTGGTCGTCGAAGACGACGACATTGTGCGTATGTTGATCGTCGATGTGCTGGAAGAGCTGGAATACCAGGTGTTGGAGGCGGACGGTTGTGAACAGGCACTCGCGTTTTTGCGCGACGACGAACAACCCATCGCCCTGATGATGACGGATGTCGGCCTGCCGGTGATGGACGGTCGCGAACTGGCGAAGCAGGCCCGATTGGTACGCCCGGGGCTGGCCATTCTGTTTGCCAGTGGTTATGCCGAAAGCATTGATGTGCCTGAGGACATGGCAGTGATCGGCAAGCCCTTCTCCATCGATCAATTGCGTGACAAGGTCAAAAGCATTCTTGCTTGAGCCCAAACGGATTCTTGGTCACTATCGGCGCCCCGCGCGCCGACTGCGCCTGATTCGTCTCTAGGGAATACCTGCTCATGCCTCATCCCACCGCCACCAAGGTCCTGGTTATCGGCTATGTCTGGCCCGAGCCACGCTCATCGGCGGCCGGCGGACATGTCATGCAACTGTTGGAAACCTTCCTCGGGCAAGGCTGGGACATTACGTTCAGCAGCCCGGCAAACCCAGGCGAAAACCGCGCGGACCTGGTCGCACTGGGCATCCGCGAAGTGCCGATCGAACTCAATAGCAGCCGTTTCGACGCGTTCATCCGTGAGCTGGCTCCGGATATCGTGTTGTTCGACCAGTTCATGATGGAGGAACAGTTCGGCTGGCGTGTCGAGAAAAACTGCCCCGACGCCCTGCGTGTGCTGGAGACCTCCGATCTGCAAAGTCTGCGTCATGCTCGCCATCATCGCCTGAAGGATCGCTTGAAAGCCGACGACGCTTCCCAGGATTTCAGCGACCTGTTCGCCCCCGCCCTGCATGACGAATTCGAGCTGATGGCCGGCACCGACCTGGCCCAACGGGAAATCGCCGCCCTGTACCGCTGCGACCTCAACCTGATGGTGTCCGAGGTTGAAATCGAACTGCTGGTGGAACACTTCAAGTTGCCTCGCAGCCTGCTGCTCTGGTGCCCGCTGATGCTCGACCTGCCGAGTGAGCCGCTCGTGCCGTTCGCAAACCGGGCGCACTTCTTGAGCATCGGCAACTTCCGCCACGCGCCAAACTGGGACGCGGTGCTCTGGATGAAAAACGCCATCTGGCCGCTGATCCGTCAGCAACTGCCCGGTGCGCAACTGCATCTATACGGGGCCTACACCCCACCCAAGGCTGCCGCGCTGCACAACCCGGCCCAGGGCTTCCACATCATGAACTGGGCCGAAGACGCCTTGCAGGTGATGTCGGCGGCACGTATCTGCCTGGCACCATTGCGTTTCGGCGCCGGCATCAAGGGCAAACTGATCGAGGCCATGCTCTGCGGCACGCCCAACGTCACCACGCCCATCGGCGCCGAGGCCATGCACGGCGAACTGCCCTGGCCTGGGTCGATTGCCCAAAGCGCCGAAGACATTGCCCGCGCCGCAGTGCAGCTGTACAGCGACCCGGCGCGCTGGACCAAGGCCCAGGATGCCGGCCTGGACTTGCTGGCAAACCGTTATCAGCGACGGGTACATGGCCCGGCGCTGATTGAAAGCATCACGGCCTGCCGTGCCGAGCTTGCGCAACGACGCCGGGACAATTTCACCGGCAGCATGCTGCGTCACCACCAGCACAAGAGCACCCAATACATGTCCCAGTGGATCGAAGAAAAAAACCGCAACAGCTAGGCACCAATATCCCATCCGGGGTGGCACCTGTGCGGCGAAGGGGGCATTATCCAGCGGCGATAACAAAAAAAGCGCCAGGCAAATGACCCGAACAGCCAGAGTCACCGACCCTTCCTACGAGTTGATGGACGACCATAACGGGCTGTCCATCATCTATCGCCAGCACGGCTTCCCCTGCCCGCTGGTGCGCTGGCATTTCCATAAGGAATACGAGCTGCACCTGATCGTCGCCAGTTCCGGCAAAGTGTTCATTGGCGATTACATCGGCAACTTCTATCCGCAGTCGCTGTTTCTGACCGGCCCCAACCTGCCCCACAACTGGATCAGCCAGGTGGCCGAGGACGAAGTGGTGCCCAAGCGCGACATGCTGGTGAATTTCACCGATGAGTTATTCGAAAGCGGCCACCAGGTGTTTGCCGAGCTCAAGACCGTCGCACCACTGCTTGAACGCGCCCAGTACGGTATCGAGTTTCGCTGCAAGCGCACCATCCGCCAGGCCATGATCCTGATGCAGCGCATCGCCGATTCCCAGGGCATGAGCCGCCTGGGGCATTTTTTCATTCTGATGGAGCTGCTGGCCGCCACGGACGACTACCAACTGCTCTCCGGCGCCACGACCCCGCAATCGACGGACGAGCACAGCATCGACCGCACCAACCGCGCGGTGGATTACATCTTCGCCCATTACGCCCGGGAATTGTCCCTGGAAGAAGTCGCCGAACACCTGGGCATGAAACCCACCTACTTCAGCCGGGTGTTCAAACAGGCCACCGGCCGGTGCTTCATCGAATTCGTCAATCGCCTGCGTATCAGCAAATCCTGCGAATTATTGGCCGATGGCGATAAACCGGTGACGGACGTGTGCTTCGAATCGGGTTTCAACAACATTTCCAACTTCAACCGACGTTTCCAGCAACTCAAGGGCATGACCCCTTCCCACTACCGGCGGCTGGCGGTGCAACGGCTGACCGAGCAGAACCAGGGCTGACCGTTCTCAGGCACAACCCGCTCCTGTGGCGAGGGGATTTATTCCCTCGCCACAGATGAATTCCCCGCCTGAAACCTTATCCAGTGCAAAAAAGTATCAGCATAAGTGCGACGGATGATTTGTCACGCCGTCCATTGAGGGCTGTAATCAGCGCACATTCTTCCCTTCATCCGGAAGACACAAAAACAATAACTGTCCTTCCGCAGCCTTCTGGGCGCGGAAAAGGAGTGCGCGATGAAACCTTCGGTAAAAGCTCTGCTTGTCTCCACCTGCATGACCCTCAGCAGCGTCAGTTTCGGCGCACAGACCCTCACCATTGCCACCGTCAACAACAGCGACATGATCCGCATGCAAAAGCTCTCGAAAACCTTCGAGGCCGAACATCCGGATATCAAGCTGAACTGGGTGGTGCTTGAAGAAAACGTGCTGCGCCAGCGCCTGACCACCGACATCGCCACCCAGGGCGGGCAGTTCGACGTACTGACCATTGGCATGTACGAAGCCGCACTCTGGGGCGCCAAAGGCTGGTTGGAGCCAATGAAGGACCTGCCAGCCAGCTACGCCCTCGACGATATATTCCCATCGGTACGCGAAGGCCTGTCGGTCAAGGGCTCGCTCTACGCCCTGCCGTTCTATGCCGAAAGCTCGATCACCTATTACCGCACCGACCTGTTCAAGGATGCCGGGCTGACCATGCCCGAACACCCGACCTGGACCCAGATCGGAGAGTTCGCGGAAAAACTCACCGACAAGAGCAAGGAACAGTATGGCCTGTGCCTGCGGGGCAAAGCCGGTTGGGGCGAGAACATGGCGCTCATCACCACCCTGGCCAACGGTTTTGGTGCGCGCTGGTTCGATGAGAAGTGGCAGCCACAATTCAATGGCCCCGAGTGGAAAGACGCGCTCAACTTCTACGTCGACAACATGAAGAAATCCGGCCCGCCGGGTGCTTCCAGCAACGGTTTCAACGAAAACCTGGCACTGTTCAACAGCGGCAAATGCGCGATCTGGGTCGATGCCAGCGTCGCCGGTTCGTTCGTCACCGACAAGACCCAGAGCAAGGTGGCCGATCACGTTGGATTCACCTTCGCCCCCCACGAAAAAACCGACAAAGGCACCTCGTGGATGTACTCCTGGTCGCTGGCAATCCCCACCAGCTCCAAAGCCAAGGAAGCCGCCACGGTCTTTACCACTTGGGCGACTTCCAAGGAGTACGGCCAATTGGTCGCCAAGACCGACGGCATTGCCAACGTACCGCCGGGCACACGCACCTCGACCTACAGCGACGACTACATGAAGGCCGCGCCGTTTGCCAAGGTGACCCTGGAGTCGTTGAAAGTCGCCGACCCGAAAGCACCGACCCTCAAGCCTGTGCCCTACATCGGCATCCAATTGGTAACCATTCCCGAGTTCCAGGCCATCGGCACCCAGGTCGGCAAATTCTTCTCGGGCGCGCTGACCGGCCAGCAGACCGTGGACCAGGCGTTGACCGCCGCACAATCCACCACCGAACGCGAGATGAAACGCGCTGGGTATCCCAAGTAGTCAGCTCATCAAGGCCCGCTCCCGATTCCTGTGGGAGCGAGCTTGCTCGCGATGAGGGCCTGCGAGCCAATATTGCGAGTGACTGACACGACGCTATCGCGAGCAAGCTCGCTCCCACAGTGGATCTTCATAGGCCCGCAAAAATCGGTTCAATGCCATGAATAGCTCAACGACAACCGCCAAAGCCCCCATCGAACTCCAGCAACCGGCGCGCAAGACCCGCCTGGCCAACCCCGGCTGGTTCCTGGTCAGCCCTTCGGTCGCCTTATTGCTGCTGTGGATGATCGTGCCGCTGGGCATGACCGTCTATTTCTCGCTGATCCGCTACAACCTGCTCTACCCCGGCGAAAACGAATTCGTGGGGCTGGAGAACTTCACTTATTTCCTCACCGACTCGGGCTTCATGCCCGGCGCGACCAATACCCTGTTGCTGGTGGGCAGCGTGCTGCTGATCAGTATCGTGCTCGGGGTGTTGATCAGTGCGCTGCTGGAAGCCAGCGAGTTTTTCGGCCGCGGCATCGTCCGGGTGTTGCTGATCTCGCCCTTCTTCATCATGCCCACGGTGGGCGCGCTGATCTGGAAAAACCTGATTTTCCACCCGGTCTCGGGGATTCTCGCTGCGGTGTGGAAACTGTTCGGCGCGCAACCGGTGGACTGGCTGGCCCACTACCCGTTGCTGTCGATCATCATCATCGTGAGCTGGCAATGGTTGCCCTTCGCGATCCTGATCCTGATGACCGCCATGCAGTCCCTCGACCAGGAACAGAAAGAAGCCGCGCGCCTGGACGGTGCCGGCCCCATCGCGATCTTCTGGCACCTGACCCTGCCGCACCTGGCCCGCCCGATTGCCGTGGTGCTGATGATCGAGACGATTTTCCTGCTGTCGGTGTTCGCCGAGATTTTCACCACCACCAACGGTGGCCCTGGCTACGCCTCGACCAACCTTGCCTACCTGATCTACAACCAGGCGCTGGTGCAGTTCGACGTTGGCATGGCTTCGGCCGGTGGTCTGATTGCCGTGGTCATCGCCAACATCGCCGCCATCATCCTGGTCCGGATGATCGGCAAAAACCTCACCGACAAGCATTGAGGCCGTCGCCATGACTCTTCAACAATCCCGTCGCCTGCAAAGCCTGCTGCTGGGCACGTTGGCCTGGGCCATCGCGATCCTGATCTTTTTCCCGATCTTCTGGATGGTGCTGACCAGCTTCAAGACCGAAATCGACGCATTCGCCACGCCGCCGCAATTCATCTTCGCGCCGACGCTGGAGAACTACCTGCACATCAACGAACGCAGCAACTACTTCAGTTTCGCCTGGAACTCGGTGGTGATTTCCTTCAGCGCCACCGCCCTTTGCCTGCTGATTGCAGTGCCGGCAGCCTACTCCATGGCGTTCTACGAAACCCAGCGCACCAAAGGCACTTTGTTGTGGATGCTCTCCACCAAGATGCTGCCGCCGGTGGGCGTACTGATGCCCATCTACCTGCTGGCCAAGAGCTTTGGCCTGCTGGACACCCGCCTCGCGCTGATCGTCATCTACACGTTGATCAACCTGCCGATTGTGGTCTGGATGATTTACACCTACTTCAAGGACATTCCCCGCGACATCCTCGAAGCCGCACGCCTGGATGGCGCCACGCTATGGCAGGAAATGGTTCGCGTGCTACTGCCGATTGCCAAGGGCGGCCTGGCGTCCACCGTGTTGCTGTCGTTGATCCTGTGCTGGAACGAGGCCTTCTGGTCGTTGAACCTCACCTCATCCAAAGCCGCGCCCCTGACGGCGCTGATCGCCTCTTACTCCAGCCCCGAAGGCCTGTTCTGGGCCAAATTGTCGGCCGTCTCGACCCTGGCCTGCGCGCCGATCCTGATTTTTGGCTGGATCAGCCAGAAACAGTTGGTGCGCGGTTTGTCCTTCGGCGCCGTGAAATAACGCGCCCTACACAATAATCAGAAGTGGAGGCCCATCATCATGGCCAACCTGAAAATCAAGAATCTGCAAAAAGGTTTCGAAGGCTTCTCCATCATCAAGGGCATCGACCTTGAAGTGAACGACCGCGAGTTCGTGGTCTTCGTCGGGCCGTCGGGCTGCGGCAAGTCCACGCTGCTGCGGCTGATCGCCGGCCTGGAAGAAGTCAGCGACGGCACTATCGAACTGGACGGCCGGGACATCACCGAAGTCAGCCCGGCCAAACGCGACCTGGCGATGGTGTTCCAGACCTATGCCCTGTACCCGCACATGAGCGTGCGCAAAAATATGTCCTTCGCCTTGGACCTGGCTGGCGTGCCGAAGGCCGAGGTCGAGAAAAAGGTCAACGAAGCGGCACGCATCCTCGAGCTGGGGCCGATGCTTGAGCGCAAGCCCAAGCAGCTCTCCGGCGGCCAGCGCCAGCGTGTGGCGATTGGTCGGGCCATCGTGCGCAACCCGAAAATCTTCCTGTTCGACGAACCCTTGTCCAACCTCGACGCCGCCCTTCGCGTGCAGATGCGCCTGGAACTGGCCCGGCTGCACAAGGAGTTGCAAGCGACCATGATCTACGTGACCCACGATCAGGTCGAAGCCATGACCCTGGCCGACAAGGTGGTAGTGCTCAATGGCGGGCGCATCGAGCAGGTCGGCTCGCCGCTGGAGCTGTATCACCAACCCGCCAACCTGTTTGTCGCCGGGTTCCTCGGCACCCCGAAAATGGGCTTTCTCAAAGGCAAGGTCACGGGCCTGGACGGCCAGGGCTGCGAAGTCCTGCTGGACGCCGGAACCCGTATCAGCCTGCCATTGAGCGGTGCCAGCCTGAGTGTTGGCAGCGCGGTGACCCTGGGGATTCGTCCGGAGCACCTGAACCTGGCACAACCGGGCGATTGCACGCTGCAAGTTACCGCCGATGTCAGCGAACGCCTGGGTAGCGACACGTTCTGCCACGTCGTGACCGCGTCCGGTGAAGCCTTGACCATGCGCGTTCGCGGTGACCTGGCGAGCCGTTTCGGCGAGCAACTGAGCCTGCACCTGGACCCCGAACACTGCCACCTATTCGATGCCGAAGGCGTAGCGGTCACCCGTGCACTGCGCGCCGCCGCCTGATTGCCGAGACTTGTGATGAAACTCAACCGACAGAACCTGCACAACCTCAAGCCTGAGATCGCTCTGCCCGCCTATTCCTTGAGCGAGATTCGCCAGGGCATTGCCCACATCGGCGTCGGCGGTTTCCACCGCGCTCACCAGGCGTATTACACCGATGCGCTGATGAACACCGGCGCCGACCTGGACTGGGCCATCTGTGGCGTCGGCCTGCGCGCCGAAGATCGTCGCGCCCGGGACGACCTGGCCAGCCAGGACTACCTCTTCACGCTTTATGAACTGGGGGACACCGACGACACCGAAGTCCGGGTGATCGGTGCCATCGCCGACATGCTACTGGCCGAAGACGGCGCCCAGGCGCTGATCGACAAACTGGCCGACCCGCAGATCCGTATCGTCTCGCTGACCATCACCGAAGGCGGCTATTGCATCGACGACAGCAACGGCGAGTTCATGGCCCACCTGCCGCAGATCCAGCACGACCTGGCCCACCCGGACGAACCGAAGACCGTCTTCGGTTTCCTCTGCGCCGCCCTGGCCAAACGCCGCGCCGCCGGCACCGCGGCATTCACCCTGATGTCCTGCGATAACCTGCCCCACAACGGCGCCGTGACCCGCAAGGCCCTGCTGGCCTTCGCCGCGTTGCGCGATGCTGAACTGGGGCAATGGATTGACCGCAATGTGAGTTTCCCCAACGCCATGGTCGATCGCATCACACCGATGACCAGCGTCGCCCATCGCCTGCAACTGCATGACGAACATGGCATCGATGACGCCTGGCCGGTGGTCTGCGAACCGTTCGTGCAATGGGTGCTGGAAGACAAATTCGTCAACGGTCGCCCGGCCTGGGAAAGGGTCGGCGTACAGTTCACCGATGACGTTTCGCCCTATGAAGAGATGAAGATCAAGCTGCTCAACGGCAGTCACCTGGCGCTGACTTACCTGGGCTTTCTCAAGGGCTATCGCTTCGTCCACGAGACCATGAATGACCCGCTGTTCGTGCGTTACATGCGGGCCTATATGGACCTGGACGTGACACCGCAACTGGCGCCGGTGCCAGGGATCGACCTGACCGACTACAAGAACACCCTGGTGGAGCGTTTTTCCAACCAGGCCATCGCCGACCAGTTGGAACGAGTGTGTTCGGATGGCTCGTCGAAGTTTCCGAAATTCACCGTGCCGACCATCAACCGCTTGATTGCCGACGGTGGCGAAACCCGCCGCGCGGCGCTGGTGGTGGCGGCTTGGGCCGTGTACCTGAAGGGCGTCGACGAAAACGGCGTGACGTATTCGATCCCAGACCCACGGGCAGCATTCTGCCAGGCGCTGGTGACTGACGATGCACTGGTGACCCAGCGGATGTTGGAAGTGGAAGAAATCTTTGGCACCGCCATCCCCCGTTCGCCAGAGTTCGTGGCAGCATTCGAATGGTGCTGCAACAGCTTGCGTGAGCATGGTGTGACGCGCACGCTTGAGCGGATACTGGCTGACTGAGGCTTAATTCCCAGGCTCTGCGTGGGAACACCTCAACGGACGCTCCGCATTCGGCTTCTTGGGGGCGCGGAGCGTCCCGTGCTGCATTCCCACGCAGAGCGTGGGAACGTTCTGACCACTCAGGGTTTATTCCATGGCAAACCAACAATTGTTCCTGGGCATCGACTGCGGCACCCAAGGCACCAAGGCGCTGATCCTGGATGCGCTCAGCGGCCAGGTACTCGGCCAGGGCGCCGCTGCCCACAGTATGATCAGCGGGGCCAACGGTCGCCGTGAACAAGATACCCAGCAATGGCTCGATGCATTTACCCAGGCGACCCATCAAGCCTTGGCCGCTGCCGGGGTCGATGGCCAGGCCATCCTCGGCATCGGCGTCTCCGGCCAGCAGCACGGCCTGGTCTTGCTCGATGACCAAGGCGAGGTCTTGCGCCCGGCCAAGCTGTGGTGCGACACCGAGACGACACCGCAAAACGATCGGCTCCTGGCGCACCTGGGCGGTGAAAATGGCAGCCTCGAACGCCTCGGCGTGGTGATCGCGCCGGGCTACACGGTTTCCAAACTGCTCTGGACCCTGGAGCAGCATCCCCAGGTTTTCGAACGCATCGCCAGCATCCTGCTGCCCCACGACTTCCTCAATCATTGGCTCACCGGGCGCCATTGCAGCGAATACGGTGATGCTTCGGGTACCGGCTATTTCAACGTGCGCACCCGTGAGTGGGACCTGCCGCTGCTGCAACACATCGACCCCAGCGGCCGCTTGCAAGTGGCGTTGCCGGAACTGATCGATGCTCATCAACCGGTCGGACGGATCCTGCCAGCCATTGCCGCACAGCTGGGCATCAATCCAGATGCTGTGGTGGCCAGCGGTGGCGGCGACAACATGATGGGCGCCATCGGCACCGGGAATATCCAGCCAGGCGTGATCACCATGAGTCTCGGTTCCTCCGGCACGGTATACGCCTATGCCGCGGAGCCTGCGGTCAGCCCGGAGGCATCGGTGGCGACCTTCTGCTCCTCCAGCGGCGGTTGGCTGCCACTGATCTGCACCATGAACCTGACCAATGCCACCGGGGCGATGCGCGAGTTGTTCGACCTGGACATCGACGCCTTCAACGCCCTGGTAGCCCAGGCTCCGATTGGCGCAGAGGGCGTGTGCATGCTGCCGTTTCTCAATGGCGAGCGCGTTCCTGCCCTGCCCCATGCCACTGGCAGCCTGCTGGGCCTGACCGCCACCAACCTGACCCGGGCCAATCTGTGTCGGGCCGTGGTCGAAGGCACCACCTTTGGTTTGCGCTACGGCCTGGACTTGTTGCGGGCGAACGGGCTTGAGGCCCGCAGCATCCGCCTGATCGGCGGCGGTTCGAAGAGCCCGGTGTGGCGGCAGATCGTCGCCGATATCATGAATACCACGGTTATCTGCACCGAACAGAGCGAAGCTGCCGCCCTCGGCGCGGCGATTCAGGCGGCATGGTGCCATTCAGGGGCGCAAGAAAACCTGGCCGAACTGTGCGAGCGCTGCGTCAAGCTCGACCTGAGCAGTAAAACCCGGCCCATCGCCGAGCATGTAGCAGCTTCCCAACAAGCTTATGAACATTATCGACAACACGTCGCAACCCTTTGAGAGCGGGCAACTATGTATCTGGTGTGTGGTGAAGCGCTGTTTGATTTTTTCAGTGAAACCGAGGCTGACGGCCCAGCCTCGCAAGTGAACTTCAAGGCCATTGCCGGCGGCTCGCCGTTCAATGTGGCGGTCGGTTTGCGGCGCCTGGGTGTCGAGTCGGCGCTGTTTGCCGGGCTGTCCACCGACTACCTGGGCCGACGCTTGCAGCAAGTACTGCTCAACGAAGGCGTCAGCGCCCGATACCTGCTGGACTTCGACGCACCAACCACCCTGGCGATGGTAGCCGTCGGCGCCAACGGCTCGCCCCACTACAGTTTTCGCGGCGAAGGCTGCGCGGATCGGCAATTGAGCCCGGCCCACCTGCCAACGTTGGGCCCGCAGGTTCGCGGCCTGCATTTCGGCTCGTTCTCCCTGGTGGTCCAGCCGATTGCCGACACCCTGTTGGCCCTGGTACAGCGCGAAAGCGGCAAGCGCCTGATCAGTCTCGACCCGAACGTGCGCCTCAATCCACAGCCGGATATCGAACTGTGGCGCTCGCGGATCGCAACGCTGGTGCAATATGCCGACCTGATCAAGGTCAGCGACGAGGACCTGCACCTGCTCTACCCTGAGCTTGAGCCACAAGCGGTGATCGATGGCTGGCTGCAACACCGTTGCCAACTGGTGTTCCTGACCCGTGGCGGCCAGGGCGCAACGGTATTCAGCCGTCAGCATGGCTCATGGTCGCTGCCCGCCTGTTCGGTAAAGATCGCCGACACCGTGGGCGCCGGTGATACCTTTCAGGCCGCGCTGATTACCTGGCTCACCGAGCAGCAATTGGACTCGGTCGAAGGCCTGAACACCCTGGCCCGTGACCAGATCAACGCCATGCTCGACTTCGCCATACGCGCGGCAGCCCTGACCTGTGCGAAAACCGGCCCTGACCTGCCTTACCGGCAACAACTGAACTGACCGTCCCAACCCATCGCAGCCAAACGCCACCCGGTTTTGGTTGCGATAGCCTTCCCGTAAAAGCCAAGATATTCGCTTTAACCCTGGTTTAATCCCGCGATCCGACACTGTCCCGGACCGCGTATCCCTCCTGAGGTCCCGCGCGGCAGGCCCGATGTTTGAACATCAGGCCGATTTTTCTCTGCTGCGGAGTCTCGCTCATGAATATTCGTAGATTAGTCGCCGCGTCATCCTTGGTACTTCTGACTGGCATCAGTGCAATGGCTCAGGCTGACAATACCGTACAGCCCATACCCTACCGTTATGGCATGCCGTTGGAGATCAAAAAGCTGATATCGCTGAAGGAGCCGTCAACGCCTTATTGCGAAGTTGTGACGGCACAGATGGTGTACATCGACAAAGCGGGACAAACCCGTGATGTCTCGTATCGCAAGTTATCGGATTCTTGCAATTATCAATAATTGACTAGCGGTTGGCGGACAACAGAACGCCTGGCTCGGACAATGACCGGGCCAGGCGTCGATGTACTCTGAACTGGGCGTTTATCTTAACGCCCGGTCATCCGATGTAACTGATGAAAATGATTGCCAACGGGATTGTGGTGCTGACCGTGGTTCTGGTCGAGTTCGCTGCGCAGTTCGGCAATCAAGTCGTTGATTGCCCGGCAACCCGTGAGTTTTTGCGCATCGATGCCAGTTTTTACCAAGGCCACGCGGTCAGTTTCATGATCATCGTAAATCTTGATGGTCATCGACAAATCGGGTGACAAGGTGCATTGCGAGCGCTTGGGCAGCAAGCTGCTTTCAATGATGTTTCGCATTTCGAGGGCAGATAAAAACATGGCAACTCTCTCCTGTTGAGGCGGCCAATTTATGTACACAACGGCGGTATTCTTTTCGTCCGTTTCTTCCATGCGGACTGGGACTACGAATGCCGTGCCGTTCTTCGTTTTTGGCGTTTCTAATCAATGAGCCCCATAAGGCGAACTCCTGAATCATCCCGCAAGTAACATGCCTGAATTCACGACGCCCAGGCTTGATTCAAATCAACTACTTAGCTTTACCTGGCGCCGGACAAGTCGTGCAGAATGCAAGCAAAAGGTAAAAAACCCATGCAAACTGCAATCGCTTTCTTCCTGTCGCAAGCTAGATTAGCCCCTATTGGGATAGGGTGAGAGGGCATCCGTCGCCTGCTTCAAAAAAAGTGTGACTCGGGCTGCAAACCGCGTTGACGGCTGCGCGCTCGGCTACATGGCGCAAGCTGTCAAAGTTGATATTGGCGCCAGAATCGATCGCCACCAGGGTCTGGCCCTGTGCACCGGTTCGGGCCACGTACTGCTTGATACCCGCCACAGCCAAGGCGCCCGAGGGTTCGGTGATCGAGCGGGTGTCGTCATAGATATCCTTGATCGCGGCGCACAGTTGATCGTTGCTGACGGTCATGACCTCATCGACACAGAAACGGCAGATCTCGAAGCCATGGGCACCGATCTGCGCAACGGCCACGCCATCGGCGAAGGTTCCCACACTCGGCAGCGTTACCCGCTCTCCCGCCACCAACGCCGCCTGCAGGCAGGCGGAGTGTTGCGACTCGACACCGATGATGCGCACTTGCGGACGCAGGTATTTGACGTAGGCGGCGATTCCGGCGATCAGCCCACCGCCACCGACCGGGACAAAAATCGCGTCCAACCTGCCGGGGTGCTGGCGCAGGATTTCCATGGCGACGGTGCCCTGCCCCGCGATGACGTCCGGGTCATCGAAAGGCGACACGAACTCCCGCCCAGTCTGCCGGACCAAATCCAGTGCATACGCCAGGGCAAACGGAAAACTCTCGCCGTGCAGCAATGCTTCAGCGCCCCGGTTGCGCACGCCCAGCACCTTCAATTGCGGGGTGGTCAAGGGCATGACGATACTCGCCGAAATCCCCAGTTCCCGCGCCGCCAGCGCTACGCCCTGGGCATGATTGCCCGCCGAAGCAGTGATAACCCCCCGAGCCCGCTGCTCCGGGGTCAATTGCGCCAGTTTGTTGTAGGCACCGCGGATCTTGAAGGAGAAGGTCGGCTGCAGGTCTTCCCGCTTGAGCAGGACCTGGTTCCCCAAGGCTTCGGACAATGCCGGGGCCGCTTGCAGTGGCGTGCGCACGGCCAGTTCGTACACCGGCGCAGCCAGGATCTTTTTGACGTAGTGCTCCAGCAGGGCGTGTTCGGCGGCGGTTGTGGTCATGGCGGTCTCCTGGTTTGGACAGAACCCTGGAGACAGAAAGAAAAAACCCGCCTCTAGGGCGGGTTGGGTGCAGTCGTCAGCTAGCCCGCCAAATAAGGAATGGCGGTAATAATGCTTGGCTGGCTACGCAGTACGGTGGAAGTCATGGTTGGAAGTTAGCTGGGGGACGGGGACCAAGTCAATCCAAAATACACAGCTGGCTTGGTTCACCCGCGCTGCGCATTACTGCAGGCCGACTTTATACAACGCCCCATCGCCTTCATCCGTCAGCACATACAAGAAACCATCCGGCCCCTGGCGCACGTCACGGATACGCTCGTCGAGCTCACCGAGCAAACGCTCCTCGTGCACGACCTTATTGCCCTTTAATTGCAGACGGATCAGGTTCTTGGAGACCAGCGCACCGATGAACACGCTGTGCCGCCAGGCCTTGAAGCGATCACTGTCGTAGAACGCCATGCCGCTGAGCCCCGGTGACACCTGCCAGACATGGTGAGGACCCAGGGTGCCTTTGACCGTCGTGCCCTGGGCTTCGGGAATCGGGGCACCGGAGTAATTGATGCCGTGGGTCGCCAACGGCCAGCCATAATTCTTGCCACGCTCGATGATGTTCAGCTCATCGCCCCCCTTGGGCCCATGCTCGTTTTCCCACAGCGTGCCGTTGCGTGGGTTGAGGGCCGCTCCCTGTGGATTGCGAATACCGTAGGCCCAGATCTCGGGGCGAACGTTTTCCTGGCCGACAAACGGGTTATCGTCCGGCACCTTGCCGTCGGGGTAGATGCGTACGATCTTGCCTTGCAACTTGTCCAGGTCCTGGGCCGTCGGACGGTCGTTGTTTTCCCCCAGGGTGACGAATAGATAACCGTCCCGGTCGAACACCAGGCGCGAGCCAAAGTGGTTGCCCTTCGACAGCTTGGGGTACTGGCGAAAGATTACGTTGAAACTGTTCAGCCTCTTCAAGTCTTGTGACAACTGCCCACGGCCCACCGCAGTACCGGCCTTGCCGTCTTCACCGGCCTCGGAATAGGACAGGTAGACCGTGCGGTCCTGTTTGAAATCCGGTGACAGCACTACATCCAGCAAACCGCCCTGGCCCTTGGCCCAGACCTTGGGAACGCCCCTCAACGGCGCCGATAACTGGCCATCGGGGCCCACTAAACGCAGGTTGCCGGGGCGTTCCGTGACCAGTATGCCTTGCTGGTCCGGCAGGAACGCCAGCGCCCAAGGGTGCTCCAGGCCCTTGGCCACGGTGCTCACCTCCAAGGTGCCCTCCTCGCTTTTCGCTTGCTGGGTTTGTGCGGCAACGGCCGGCGTGGCAAGGGTCAGAACAGCGCTGGCGCAGAGTGCGGCCAGGAGTGTTTTACGCAACATGCACACCTCCTTCTGTAGCGTGGAAAGAAACAGCCAGGATTCAGCGCCTAGCGATTGCCGTTGTTCGTGCTCCTGGGCGGCGGGGTGTAGTCGAGGGAGGGCCGCGGCGAAGCCGGCGGCTGGCCGGAACGAGGGTAACCGTTGCCGATACCGCCGTTTTCCAGGGTCGGTGGACGCGGAGCCGGAATCGTCGGGTTGCTGTGGATCATCGGTACGTTAGGCTGGGTACCTTGCATGCTGTTGGGATTTGCCCGGCGAATCGGACTGTTATAGGGATTGTTGTTGCCGGGCAGGTTCTGGGCGAGGAGCACGGCACCATGACCAGGCATCTGAGCCTGAGCCGCCGTGGTCAGTAGTAGCGTCATGATTGCGAGCATCAGCCTGTTCATCGGAGCACCTCATGGGTTCAGGCATATCGAAAGCACGCTACGCCGCAGGTTCGCCGTTGTTAAGTAAAAAATCCCCCTGAAGATGTAACCAGGCATCTCTAAATAGATGTGGAAGCGAGCTTGCTCGCGATAGCGGTCGGTCAGCTTGACCCCATGTTGAATGTGCCGCCGTCATCGCGAGCAAGCACGCTCCCACGGGGTTCTCGGGTTGTTCAAAGGACCGACGTTCATCACCGATGTCCTGTGGAAACCAGACGGCGCGCGGTGGAAACTTTTCCCGAGGCACCAGGGTCACCAGAAAGACGAACTCATCGGCAAGGAACCTCCACCATGGCACGGGCAATCTGGAAAGGCGCAATCAGCTTCGGACTGGTCCACATTCCTGTGGCGCTGGTATCGGCCACCTCGTCCCAAGGCGTGGATTTCGACTGGTTGGACAAGCGCAGCATGGACCCGGTGGGCTACAAACGGGTCAACAAGGTCACGGGCAAGGAAGTGACCAAGGAAGACATCGTCAAAGGTGTGCAATACCAGAAGGGCCAGTATGTGCTGCTCAGCGAAGAGGAAATTCGCTCCGCCCATCCCAAGTCCACCCAGACCATCGATATTTTCTCCTTCGTCGACAGCGAAAAAATCCCGCTGCAAAACATCGACACACCCTACTTCCTGGCGCCGGACAAGCGCGGTGGCAAAGTCTATGCGCTGCTGCGCGAAACCCTGGTCAAGACCAACAAAGTGGCCCTGGCCCACGTCGTGCTCCACACCCGCCAGCACCTGGCGGCGCTCATGCCTCTGGAATCGGCCCTGGTACTGGTGATGCTGCGTTGGCCTGCGGAGGTGCGCGACCTCGATATCCTGGAACTGGGCGAAGAAGTCACCCACCCGACCCTGGCCAAGGGCGAGTTGGACATGGCCAAGCGCCTGGTGCAGGACATGAGCGCCGACTGGGAGCCGGAGCAATACCGCGACAGTTTCGAGGACAAGATCATGGAACTGGTGGAGAAGAAGGCCAACGAAGGCCGCCTCGAAGCCGTGGAGACCGACCCGGGCGAAGAACAGCGCAAGAGTGCCGACGTCATCGACCTCACCGAACTGCTCAAGCGCAGCCTGGGCGGCAAAGGCAAGCCCGCCGCGAAAACCGCCGCGAAAACCACGAAGACCAGCAAGCCCGCTCCCGCTAAAAAAGCCACCAAGGCCTCCCGGGGCTAATCCCCTGGCGCCAGCAATACAAGGGAATCTGTCATGGCCAATGCCGAGAGTGAATATGCTCGTTTGTCCGACGCCGAGCTGGATGAATCAAAGCCCGTTCGCCGCCCCCGAAGGGCTAAAACGGCGCAAGAGGAGAAGTTGCCCGAACGCCTGTTACCGCAACTGGCTACACCCGTGGAGCTACCGCCGCCCGGTGAATGGCGCTATGAGGTGCAATTCCACGGCTATCGGCTGCTAACGCGCATCGAAGATGGCGAAATCCGCTTGCTCAATCGCAATCAGCAGGACTGGACCGAGCGCCTCAAGCTGCATGCCGCTGCCCTGGCCAAGTTGAACCTGGGGGATAGTTGGCTCGATGGTGAATTGGTCCTGTTGGACGATGCCGGGCATTCTGATTTCGACGCCCTGCGCCAGGCCTTCGAAATCGGCCGCAGCGTCGACATGGTGTATTTCCTGTTCGATGCGCCCTTTCTCAATGGCGTCGATCTGCGCCAGGCACCCGTGGAAGAACGCCGCGCGGCGCTTAAAAAGGCCCTGAAGAACAATGCCAGCAAGCGCCTGCGCTTCTCCGAAGCGTTTTCTGCCAGCCAGCACGACATGTTCGAAAGCGCCATCGCCCTCTCCCTGGACAGCGTGGTCGGCAAGCGCCTGGGCAGTCCATATATGTCCCGACGCAGCGCCGATTGGGTGAAGCTCAAATGCCGGCTTCGCCAAGCCTTCGTGATCGTCGGCTTTACCCGCCCACAGGGCAAGCGCAGCGGTTTCGGCGCGTTATTGCTGGCGGTCAACGGGCCGTCGGGGCTGGTATATGCCGGTCGGGTCGGCACCGGGTTCACTCAATCCCAGCTCAAACACCTCCATGAACAACTCAGTGCCCAGGAGCGTGACACCGCGCCGCTGGCTACACCGGTCAACGGCGCGCAAAAACGCGGTGTGCATTGGGTCGAGCCGACACAAGCCTGTGAAGTCGAATTCGCCGAATGGACCCGTGACGGCCTGATACGCCAGGCGGTTTTCCTGGATCTGTCAGCCAGCACACCGACCAGCAGGATTGTCCGTGAGCAGCCCATGCCGATAAAGGCCATGACGGCTAAACCCCAACACCGCGGCAAAACCCGCAGCGTGAAAATCGGCGGCGTAGTGATTAGCCATCCCGAGCGCGTCATCGACAGTGTCAGCGGTGTCCAAAAAGCCGAACTGGCCCAGTATTACGCGGACGTCGCTCCATGGATCCTGCCCCACCTGAAGCAGCGTCCCGTTGCTCTGCTAAGAGCTCCGGACGGAATCGGTGAGGAGCAGTTTTTTCAGAAACACGCTGATCGCCTGGACATTCCCCACATCAAGCAACTGGATCCGGGGCTGGACCCCGGCCATGCCGCCCTGATGGAAATCGACAGCGTCCAGTCGCTCATCAGCGCGGCCCAGATGGGCACCGTGGAGTTGCACACCTGGGCCGCGACCCACGACCGGATCGAAACACCCGACCAGTTCGTCCTGGACCTGGACCCCGACCCGTCGTTGCCCTGGAGCGCCATGCTCGAGGCGACACGCCTGACTCTGGCGCTGCTCGATGAGCTGGGCTTGCAGGCCTTTCTCAAGACCAGCGGCGGCAAAGGCATGCACCTCATCGTGCCGTTGGCGCGAAGCGAAGGCTGGGACAGCACCAAGGCGTTCGCCAAGGCCATATCCCAGTATCTGGCCCAGCAGATGCCCGAACGGATCACCTCTACCATGGGGCCGAAAAATCGCGTCGGGAAAATATTCGTCGATTACCTGCGCAACGCCCGAGGCGCCAGTACCGTGAGCGCCTACTCGGTACGCGCCAGGCCAGGCCTGCCGGTATCCGTGCCGATTGCCCGTGCCGAACTCGACAATCTGCGTAACGCCCAGCAGTGGGATATCTATACGGCACTGGAACGGGCCAAGGGCCTGAGCGCCGATCCGTGGGAGGGCTACAACCATCGACAGCGGATCACGGCGAGAATGTGGGAACAATTAGACGCGCAAAAACCCATGCAATGATCGGACAGGGTTCAGGGAGGAACCCGCTCAGATCCAGACGAAGATCGCCAACAAACCGCCGAAAAAGGCCCATTTCTGCAAGTAATACAGCTTGCGGTTGCGTTTCTTCAGCTCTTTGCCCTGCAGACGAATCTTGTAGAGCCTGGAAAATGCCCGGTTCAGCCACCCCGTCTTGTCACTCGCATCGTTAGGCGCGCCGGCGGCGGCCATCACGGTACGGCTGAACCAGCGGTTGAACGCAGTGGCCCAGGAAAATTTCATGGGGCGTTCCACGTCACAAAACAAAATAATGCGATTGTGTGGCGTGGTGTTCTCGGCGTAATGAATGAACGTCTCGTCGAACATCACCGCTTCGCCATCACGCCAATGGTAAGGCTCGCCATCGACGTTGATATAACAGCCGGCATCATTGGGCGTTTCCAGGCCCAGGTGATACCGATACGACCCTGCGTACGGGTCGCGGTGACGGACCAGTTTCGACCCCGGTGGCAATTGCGCGAACATCGCGGCCTTGATCGATCCGATGCTTTGCACCAGCTCCGTGGTCCGCGGGCAGAGCTTCATGGCCGAGGGATGGCTGTCGCCGTACCACTTGAGGTAAAAACGCTTCCAACCGGTCTTGAAGAATGAGTTGAAACCAAGATCATCGTATTGATGGGAGCGCTTGATTTCCCCCGCTTGCAACAGGTTCTGGCCTTCGGCACGGATCTCCTGCCAGTGGGCCTGCAACGGGCTCAGGTCGGGAAAATCCGCCGGATTGAGGAAAGGCTTGTTGGGCAGTTTCGAACACAGGTAAAGCAGGCAGTTGATCGGCGCGAGAAAGGACGAATGGTCGCTCAACTGGCGTCCGAACTTATGCCGTACATGCCCACGCAGATGCACATAGCCGATGGACAGGATATAGATCGCGATAATGATGAGCTTCACGGAATCGATCACAAATAGGAGTGAACAGGCGGTTCCCCCCGGCCAGCCGAGTGACAAGGGAGACGGCGTCGGGTGAGATGGCATTTTAGCCAGAGTTTGTAGCCGAAAGTTATCCTTCAGTTGTGAAAAACTGTCATGCCGGGGCAATACCCTATCGTTAATGCGGCCAGATCAGTACAATCGCCGCCAAACATCACGCGCCCCCTTTGGCCGATACCGGAAACCCGGCTTCGGCGCACGTCTATTCGGGCCGGGCGCTCCGTATGCTGCTGTCCTCTTATGCCGGATGGACCCTTGCGCTTGCGACCGCGATGCCTTAGTGCGGTCGGGACCTGCGCAAACAGGTACTGAACAGGTACTGCCGCACCCTTAGCTACTCTGAATGTTCCGCAGGATAAACCTTTGATCTCTACAGCTAACATCACCATGCAGTTCGGCGCCAAGCCGCTGTTCGAAAACGTCTCGGTCAAGTTCGGCGCGGGTAACCGCTATGGCCTGATCGGCGCCAACGGTTGCGGCAAGTCGACCTTCATGAAAATCCTTGGCGGCGATCTTGAGCCGTCCGGCGGCCAGGTGATGCTCGAGCCGAACGTACGCCTGGGTAAATTGCGCCAGGATCAGTTCGCCTACGAAGAATTCACCGTGATCGATACCGTGATCATGGGCCATGAAGAGCTGTGGAAGGTCAAGGCCGAGCGCGATCGCATCTATTCGCTGCCGGAAATGACCGAAGAAGACGGCATGGCCGTGGCCGAGCTGGAAACCGAGTTTGCCGAGATGGACGGCTACACCGCCGAATCCCGCGCCGGCGAACTGCTGCTGGGCCTGGGGATTGGCATCGAGCAGCATTTCGGCCCGATGAGCGAAGTGTCGCCAGGCTGGAAACTGCGTGTGTTGCTGGCCCAGGCACTGTTCTCCGACCCGGAAGTGCTGCTGCTGGACGAGCCGACCAACCACCTGGATATCAACACCATCCGCTGGCTGGAAAACGTGCTGACCCAGCGTTCGAGCCTGATGATCATCATCTCTCACGACCGTCACTTCCTGAACAGTGTCTGCACCCACATGGCGGACCTGGACTACGGCGAGCTGCGCCTGTTCCCGGGCAACTATGACGAATACATGACCGTGGCGACCCAGTCCCGCGAGCAGCTGCTGTCGGACAACGCCAAGAAGAAGGCACAGATTTCCGAACTGCAATCGTTCGTCAGCCGTTTCTCGGCCAACGCCTCGAAAGCCAAGCAAGCCACCTCCCGCGCCAAGCAGATCGACAAGATCCAACTGGCCGAGGTCAAGCCATCGAGCCGTGTCAGCCCGTTCATTCGCTTCGAGCAGACCAAGAAACTGCACCGCCAGGCGGTCATTGTCGAGCGCATGGCTAAAGGCTTTGACGGCAAGCCGCTGTTCAAGGACTTCAGCTTCACCGTCGAAGCCGGCGAACGCGTGGCGATCATTGGCCCGAACGGTATCGGCAAGACCACCCTGCTGCGCACCCTGGTCAATGAACTGGAACCGGATGCCGGCACCGTGAAATGGACCGACGCCGCGGAACTGGGCTACTACGCCCAGGACCATGCCCACGACTTCGAAGACGACGTCAACCTGTTCGACTGGATGGGCCAATGGACCCAGGGCGGCGAACAACTGGTGCGTGGCACCTTGGGCCGCATGCTGTTTTCCAACGACGAGATCCTCAAGTCGGTCAAGGTCATTTCCGGGGGTGAACAGGGCCGCATGCTGTTCGGCAAACTGATCCTGCAAAAGCCCAACGTGCTGGTCATGGACGAACCCACCAACCACTTGGACATGGAATCCATCGAAGCGCTGAACCTGGCGCTGGAAAACTACCCGGGCACGCTGATCTTCGTCAGCCATGACCGGGAGTTCGTCTCCTCCCTGGCCACCCGCATCATCGAGCTGAGCGCCGACGGCGTGGTCGACTTCAGCGGCACCTATGACGACTACCTGCGTAGCCAGGGTGTGGTGTTCTAAGGGCAGCTCCGAGTTGTAAGCTTCACGCAGCAAGTAAAAAGCCCTGTCCACTGTGACAGGGCTTTTTGTATTTCAAGGCGCATATCCCGTGATGCAGTTCATGCAAGAAGAATGAGGAAATCCGTGGCGAGGGAGCTGGCGCCCTCGCCACGGATGACTTCGTCGCCCCGTTGAACGGCAACCAATATAGCCATCCGACGAACACATGCGTCATGAACACGCTGGGCTTTAACAGCACAATGAAGGAATGGCGTTGCGCGGGTTAGGCTTATGAAGAAGTTTGTCTAATATTATTCATTCTTATTGTCTGGACTTTCGCCCCTCTCAGCAGTAGCACGTTAAAATCCACCGGTGGCATGCCTGATTTTCCTGTCACGGCAGAATAACTCGGCGGAGGAGAAGGAGGGGGGGCAGTAGCAGCAACGTGTGGATCGCCAGCCCCTATCGACGCTAGGGATTCATAACTCGGGGGAGCAGTCGCAGCGTATGGATCGCCAGGCCCTATCGACGCTAGGGATCCATGACGCGGGGGAGCAGTCGCAGCGTATGGATCGCTACCCCCTCTCGACGCATTGCCTGTGGAGCGCGAAGAAGCTCCAACGCTAGGCCGTGGACGCGCACCGGGCATTCTATTCATTGTTGGGGTCATCCTAAATGCCGACACCCCTAAACCAATCGACGCCCCCGCCGCTACCGAAGCAATGGCGATAAACACGATGCGAGCCGTGTTGTCGTCGGTGCGAGCTGCACCAACACCTGTGGCGACAGCTATAACGCCTAAAAGCAAGGCGCCCAACGCCGCGTTAACAACGAAGTGCCCCGTAGGGTCTACCTCATCGAGCGGCCTCTGGCTGTATGCATACCCATTCAGCCCCCCCTTGCCGAACGGACTCCAGCTGTCCGGACTATGGAATCGCATGAGCACCGGGCTATACACCCGGTAACCCTTTCCCAACATATATCCTCCGGTCTGAGCCTCCCTCAGTTCACCATTGAAACCCAGTTCGGTACTGATAGGTTGTTCGGCGCTACGATGGCCATAAGGGCTGTAAGCAAGAGAATGGGTTGAGTCGGAGCTGACTTCATTCATTACACTGTTGGTGAAGTTACTGGCCAGTAACAGTGTGTTGTCGCCCTGACGCTCTGCCAGTAAATGGTCATCGCCGCGCATGAAGGTACTGCTCCGCTCCCCGTTCACAAGGTTGGCGATGTGATCGCCCTTGTAAAAATGTTGCTGGGAACCGCCACCGTCATCGTTATTGGATAACCGGTCCAGCGGATCATATTGGAAGTTACCCGTTTTACCCGATCCGGACTCACTCACACTGAGCAGCCGATTAAGCGCGTCATATTCCAAGACTCGGCCTTGCTCGTCTTGAATCAGGTTACCGTTGGCATCATAGGAAAGCACCAACTCGTCTGGATGCCCCGCATCCCCTGAATGGGTGACTCGACTCAGTTGGACAGGGTCTTGCGGGTTTTCATAATGATATTCGGCCATGTTGTTTTTCCCATCGGCCGTCTCTGTGATGACGATGATCAGATTATCCATCGCATCGAAGATAAAGGTTTGCCCCGAGAGCCTGTTGCCATACGGATCAATTGGCGGTTGGCTGCCCGCACAGGTATACGTCTCCAGGCGTCCACGAAGATCATAGGCATAGGTTTCGTCACGCAGCGTCTGGGCGCCTTCGGTCAAGGTGCGTCGCACGAGACAGTCAAACTCGTCGTATACCTGATCCAATACCTGGATAACGCCATCAAGGTCGAACGTACGCTTTATTTCGCGATGAAACTCATCGTATTCAAGGCTGATACCAAGGGTTCTCGCCGGTGCGCCGTCGACAATGTCTTGCGTGGTGATGGTAGCGACACGCCCCAAGGTGTCGTAAGTGAAGGCCGACGAAGTCGTCCCCAGGGATGTACGCTCCAATCGACCTTCAGGGTCATATTCATACTGCTGTATTTGATCGAGCACATCGGTATAGCTGGGCGGTAGTGAACTGATCGTCTATGACAGCGAACACAGCTTCCCCGGCCCGTCAGGCCGCTACCTGCCACGTGTCAGCCGTCACGAGATTTATCCCGATGGCGCCCCTGACAACCCGGACAAGGTGCAAGTCGAATACACCTATCTGGATGATAAGAACTTTCTGGGCAACACCTTGCCGATCCAATGGGGCACCGACAACAAGGACCCGCTGATCTATCAGAGCGGCACTTACGACTACAGCACCGTGGAAACCCATTACCTGGCGGGGACACCTGTGCGCAGTGTCAAACGCACGTTCAACCGTTTCCACTCGCTCATACTCCAGACCACGACGCAAGGTGACAATATCCAGGAAACCGAAACCTTTTACCCTTTGCGAAACGGCTCGGTGCTGGATCAACCGAATACCTATCAGTTGCCTACGCAGGTGATCAGTCGCTGGCGGCTTAAAAGCAAATCATTCCAAAGCGGGACTCAGTTGCGTTTCGCTGGCTATCGCTATTCCACCGAGGGTTACCGCGATTTCGACGAAGCTGTGCGCGACCGCGAGCACGACGTCCGTTTTTTTGGCAGCCGACGCAGCCGTCTCGAAGCGGCAATCAACCAGAAAATTGGGAAACACAGCTCCGTCAGGTATTGCTCTCTGTAGGGCCCGAGCCACAACAACTTAACGTGCGCTGGGCACCGGGCGACGCCCCTCAATGCCGGCTCGACGTCAATCAGCAGACGATGGAGCAGGTGCAGGGCTACCGCATTCAGGCGCTGACATGCCATTGACACGCGCCACCCAGCCACTGGCAAACAGCCTATTGTCATGCCCGATCCCACAGGAAACACCATGAAACAATCGACACGTCTGCTGCTGACATCTCTGGTGCTGGTCACCGGCAGCCCGACTTCATCCGCATTCGCCGCCGCCGATACTTGCTGGTGGGAGGCCGGAAGTGGCCCCCTGCATTTCCAGCCTCAGTTGGGCACGCTTTATGTCCCTCGGGATGCTGCCGTAGGAAGTGTCATCGGCACCTTGAACAAACACACCTTCACGAGCGGCGGTGGTTCGCAACTGGACTGCAGCATCGATACCCCCGGCATTATCCTCAACTTCCAGGCCCAGCCAACCGCCCCGCTGTTCGCCGGCCAGTTGCCGCCGGTTGACGGGATCGATGTGAACGGCAAGGTAAAGCCTGTCACCGGCCAGGTTGTGTCATCCAGGGTGACCGTTTCATCCTTCTCGGCCCCATTGATCGGCGTTTCTCCAGCGGTACCCGCCAGCGCGACCCAGTGCAGCGTCACCTCATCCCCGGCGGTCAAATTGTAAGGCGGGCCCGATAGATCAGGCACTTGCACACGAATGGCGTAGTCGGGACCATCGAGCGAATCGCAATTCAAGAACTGGCCCTTTTTATCGGGGAAGGTCGGCGCAGGGGGCTTGAAGATGACCGCGTTCACCTCGACCGGCGTGTCGTCCGAACGTTGGCGGTTGGGAGAGTTGGGGGAATTGATCCAGTACCACACCGGCACCTCGTCGCCATTGCCGCCCTTGTCGATGTAGGACCACGGAATGATTTGCGTTTTTTCATAACCCTCTTTATCAGTGGGCAAGACTGTATAATCGGCTTCGACGACGTGCTCGCCGTTCCAGTAAATCGTTACGACTTCGTCCGTCTTCACATTCGGGTACAACTCAAATACAAAGTTGGCACTTTTATTATTGTGCGCTCGGGTCAAAACGTTAGGCGTTGTTGAATTCTCGCCAAAGACGTTACCCAATGGGATGTCACCATTGATCGGATCAGGCCAAGGAATGGTGGGCGTGGGCCCCGGTAGCCAAAAATTGGTCACGACCGTAATCCCTGTTTCGATGTCCGAACCATAAGGCTCCGTACCTCGAAGTACGCGATAACTTACTTGAATACTAATCGGCCCGGTCGCAGCGCCATATTCGCTACGCAGCACGTCGGGGTCGATGCGGATGCTCTTGGTTGGGGCCAAACCCATGGTTTCCAAAGGAAGCACTGTCGTTCCCCAGGTCACCTCAATGAAATCGGTCCCCTTTCGCCCCGTATAGGTTTTGACGACCGCATCCACGCCATCCAGAGCATCTTGAAAATCGAGGAACCCCTTGAATGTCGCTTGCGGCACTTCGATTCTTTGAAGATCAGGGGGCGGCCAAGTGCCCAAGGCCACGCCCAAGTCGGTTACATCAGACAGCGGGGTGCGATTCTGCGCTTTGTCGCGCAGTGCATACACCGCATAGCAGCCACCATCCCCCTCCTCATGAATGATGTTGACAGGTATCCGTAATATCAGGTCATTCGGTACAAAATCTGTGACCGTCGGCGGGGTACCGGGCAGGGAGTCCGGCAACGGGAGTTTTCCGTACCACAGAAAATATTCATCGCTTGCCGCGCGGTCGTCATATTCGTCAAGGATCGCCGGAACCCCAGTAGGATTAGCCACCAAAACAGCATCGGTGATGGGAGACGTAATGGTTAACTTCTTGGGCTCCTTATGGTTATAGGGCGGCGTGCTATCGAAAATACGAGTGGTAGGTGTCGACCTTTCGTAGCCGCCGTTATAACTCTCTAACAACGCTCTAAATGTATAAACGCCATCGACGGCAAAGTGCTTGCGCTCAAGAGTCAGTTCAAACGGAAAATCGGCTTGCGGGTCGACCGGATAAGGAAAGCTTTTTTCAGCGACGTTCTGATAGTCTCCCTCAGCAGGCGTCGCACCCGAAGCGAACTGCAAATACATGGTCGACTCATCACCCGGAAGTGTCGGCAAGTCAGAGAAACCCAAGAATTTGACTTGCAGATCCCTATCCAGATCTTCGCCATGGAGCGTACCGTCTGTGCTATCAACAACCCTGGCCAGAAGCTCAGGAGGATCCAAAGCCTTGGGCCCTGAATGCTGTTCACGTCGCTGCGCGAGGTAGTCAATACGAGCCTGCGCCGCACTGGTTTTCTTGTCCACGCTTGCCATATCTGATTCTCCTGATATTCAGACCGTCGTGATTGGAGCTACCGCCGTAAAGCTCGGCAAACACAATGCCCATGGACATCTCGAAGCGTTTCACATCGACCAATAGGGCCTGCGACTGATTGAACGCCCTCTTTCATATCTTGGATACTGTCAGAGTTGACAGGTCGTCCTTTTACAGAGCACAAGCAGCGACTGCCCGCCAGAAAAGCCGGGGGTTCAAACCAAGGGACTATTCGCCAAGCCCGGGCCGCATCCCGTGCCAGCACATTTAGTTAGCCTGCTTTCTTTTATCCTCACCTCGCGCCATGATGAGGCTCTCTTACCGCTGCCCGCGAACGAGCCCCATGCCCACGCCCTCCTCTGCTCCCAGTTCCCTATCGATCACCCTGCAGATCGTCTCCATCGTTTTCTACACCTTCATCGCGTTTCTCTGCATCGGCCTGCCGATTGCCGTGCTGCCCGGGTATGTTCACGAACAGCTGGGCTTCAGCGCGGTGGTGGCCGGGTTGACCATCGGTTCACAGTACCTGGCGACCCTGCTCAGCCGCCCCATGGCCGGGCGCTTGTCAGACAGCGTCGGCACCAAGCGCGCCATCGTCTATGGGTTGTCGGGGATTGTGCTCAGCGGGGTGCTGACGCTGGTCTCGACCTTGTTGCAAGGTTTTCCCCTGCCCAGCCTGCTGATTCTGATTGCCGGCCGCTTGCTGCTCGGCGTGGCCCAAGGGCTGATCGGCGTGGGCACCATCAGCTGGTGCATGGGCCAGGTGGGTGTGGAGCACACGGCCCGCTCGATTTCCTGGAATGGCATCGCCTCTTACGGGGCCATTGCCATCGGTGCCCCGCTGGGAGTGGTGATGGTCGGTGGACTGGGGTTCGCCAGCCTGGGCATTGCGTTGTCGTTGCTGGCGGGCGCTGCGCTGTTGATGATTCGCAACAAACCGTCGGTGCCGGTCATTCGTGGCGAGCGTTTGCCATTCTGGGCGGTGTTTGGGCGCATTGCGCCGTATGGGGCGGGCCTGAGCCTGGCGTCGATCGGCTACGGTACGCTCACGACGTTCATCACACTGTTTTATATCAGTCGCGGCTGGACCGGCGCGGCCTGGTGCCTGACGGTCTTCGGTGTCTGCTTCATCCTGGCGCGATTATTGTTCATTTCCAGCATCGCTCGCTTCGGTGGCTTCAACTCTGCCATTGCCTGCATGAGTATCGAAACCCTCGGCCTGGTATTGCTGTGGTTGGCGCCGTCCACCGCGTTCGCCCTGGTCGGTGCCGGGCTGGCTGGCTTCGGGCTGTCGCTGGTATACCCGGCGCTGGGAGTGGAGGCCATCAAGCAAGTGCCGAACACTAGTCGTGGCGCGGGATTGAGCGCCTATGCGGTGTTCTTTGACCTGGCGCTGGCGATTGCCGGCCCGCTGATGGGCGCGGTGGCATTGAACCTGGGCTATTCGTCGATCTTCTTCTGCGCCGCGTTGCTGTCCGTCAGCGGCCTGGGGCTGACCTTGCTGCTGCGTCGCCGGGCCATAAACTCACCTTATTGATCGGCCGTCCTCATCCCCGCCCGGGTCGGCTTGCCCAAGGCCTCGCCGAAGAAGCGACTGGCCTCGGAAATCATGGTGCGGTGGATATCCTTGCGGTCGACACCGTCAGCGTCGGTGCACAACGCCGGCATCGCGGCGATCTGTTCATCGGTACACGGGGCCAGGAAGACAAAATGCCCCGCTCCGGCCAGCGTCTTGAAATCCGGTGCGGTAGGCAGCTTGCGGGCCAAGGCGGCGGCGTTTTTATCGAAAGCCACCAGCTTGTCGCCGTCGCCACTGTACAACAGCACCGGTACATGGACGTCGGCCAGGGTGTGACGGCCAAACTTCAGGCTCAACGGCGCCATGAGCAACAATGCCCGGACCCTGGGGTCGGCCACCGGGTACAGGTCGTCGCGATCGGCAATCAACTCGCCCTGGGTGTTACAGGCGTCACGGTCATCCGGTCGCTCCTGGCAGTAGCGACGCAGGCGGTTGAGATCCGGCGTCGCGCCGGACAGGATCAGCGCCGTCTCGCCACCGGCCGAATAGCCGATCACCCCGACCTGCCCGGCGTTGACGAACGGCGAGAGCATCGGGTCGTTCAACGTTGCGGTAATGGCTTCGGAAATCTGGATCGGCCGGCCATACAGGTTGCTCAGGGTCCCGAGCCGGCTGTGGTCCTGGGCGTTGTCGCCGGGATGAATCACCGCCACCACCACGAACCCCCGGCGCGCCAGGGAAGTGGCCAGGTCATGCAGGGCCAGCGGCGTACCGGTATTGCCATGGGACAGCATCAGCAGCGGAAAGCGGCCGATGGCGATCTGTGCGTCTGGCGCGGCATCGATCTGGTAGCCACCCAGCAGGCTGGACTGTTCCCGGTCGGTGGACGGATAAAAGGCGATGGCGTGCATCGGCTGCTGATCCAGCGGATCGAGAAAGCTCAGTTCATGGAAACCGGCGCTCCAATGCGGATGCGGCCCCGGTGCGGCCTGCACTGAAGCGAGACTGGCTAACAAGCAAAGCAGCAGCGCTGCACCAAAACGTGTCATCGAATCTTCCACCTTCACCAGCGCACGGGAAGGCCCCGCCGCTCGCAATCCTGGCCGTGCATAACCTGCGCCATAACGCCCAGCGCCGAATGCAGAAAACCCTGCATCCCGACCATCCAATGACGACGAGAATACAGGGTTTTACCAAGGTTGCCCGAAGAGCTTGGTGCCTTTACGCAAGCCTTACGCAGCGGCGAACTGCTGGCCGATCTGCAACGTGGCTTCGCGCATGGCTTTGGTGCGCATATCATCACCGTAGGCCAGGCCTTCGGCGCGGACGAATTCGATATCGGTGATGCCGAGGAAACCGAACATCTGCTTGAGATACTCCTCGTGACCCACTCCGCTCGGTTGGCCGGCATGCAAACCGCCTGCGGTGGAGACAATCACCAGTTTCTTGCCGCCACACAGGCCTTCTGGACCGGCTTCGGTATAGCGAAACGTCTGGCCGGCCACGGCAATGCGGTCGATCCAGGCCTTGAGTTGGGTCGGAATGCTGAAGTTGTACATGGGCGCAGCGATGACCACCGCATCAGCCGCCAGGAACTCGGCCATCGTCGACGCACTGAGATCGGCTTCGTGTTTGAGGGCCGCGTCGCGCAATTCGGCGCTGGTGCCGGCGGCAACCAGGGTCTGGGCGGAAAAATGACTGATGGCGTCGGCCGCCAGGTCGCGGTAGGTCACCGTGATGCCTGGCTCGGCAGCTTTCCAGGCTTCAACCACTTCACGGCTCAATTGGCGGGAAGCAGAGTTATCGCCGAGGATGCTCGAATCGATGTGCAGCAATTTCATGTGAGTGCTCTCCAAGTGAGGACCGCAACCAGGCGATCAATTGAAGACAATCCTATAGATCGAGCCAATATTCGATAAGTGAGCATAAATGCGATAGTTTGTCCCACTGATAGGACAATCGAGCCAGACATGCAAGACCTCAATGACTTGTACTACTTCGCCAAAGTCGTCGAAGCCGGCGGTTTCGCGGCGGCCGGGCGATTGCTGGGCATTCCCAAGTCGCGATTGTCGCGGCGTATCGCCGAGCTGGAAGAGCGCCTCGGCGCCCGCCTGCTCCAACGCACTACTCGCCAATTGAAACTGACCGCGGTTGGCGAACGTTATCTGCGCCATTGCCAGGCCATGTTGCTGGAGGCCGAGATGGCTGACGAAGCGGTGGCAAGCATGTCCAGCGAGCCCCGTGGGCGCCTGCGGGTTTCGAGCCCGGTCGGGCTGGCTCATCAGTTCCTGCCGGTGGTGATCGAGACCTTCCTGGCGAAATACCCTTTGGTGCAACTGGATATGACCCTGCTCAACCGGCGGGTGGACTTGATCAGCGAAGGCATCGATGTGGCGTTGCGCGTGCGTGACCTGGGAGACGAAGACCCGCTGCTGATGACCCGGCGCCTGCGCCAGGCACGGCTGATGCTGGTTGCCAGCCCAGCCTTTGTCGAAGGACGGCGGATCGAAACCCCGGACGATCTCAAGCCATTGCCAGTGCTGGGAGCCCTTGAAGCGGATCGCCTGGTGCACCTGCGCCTGGTCAAGACCAACGGGGAAAGTGTCGAACTGGCTCTGGAGGCCCGCCTGGGCATCGACGACTTTGTCGTACGCCGTGCCTGCACCCTTGCCGGCTTGGGTTTTACCTTACTGCCAAGTATGTATTGCGAGCAGGAATTGCAAGACGGCACACTGGTGGAATTATTGCCTGGATGGTCGCTACCCGATGGCTGGCTGCAGGCGGTCTACCCGCATCGACGCGGCATGCTGCCGGCGGTGCGCGCATGGATCGACCATCTGGTAGAAGCGTTCGAAGGCTGTGGAGATAGAAAGATATGAGCTTGAGCGAAGAGGATGTCGCGCAATTTTGCCTGGGCTTGCCCGGTGCTCGGGAAGACTACAAATGGGGCGGCGTGCGGGTGTTCTCCATCGCCGGAAACAAGATGTTCGCTCTCCAAGGCCTGCGCAGCGATTCGTTGGCGTTCAAGGTCGACAAGGATCTGTTCCTCGGTCATTGCGACCGCCCGGGCATTCATCCGGCGCCCTACCTGGCGCGGGCCCAGTGGATCATCATGCACCTGCCCTACCCGCTGGGCGCCGACGAGCTGCAAGGCCTGCTGCAACGCTCTCACCAATTGGTGGTCAGCAAATTGCCCAAGCGCACCCAGGTCGGGTTGCTGCTCTAGAACAACGCCAGCAGGCGCCCGAGGAACAACTGGTCGATCCAGAACACTTGGTGCAGCAGGACGATGCACCAGAACACCACCTGGAACGACACCTTGCGGGTTTTGTGGCGAAACACCTGCTGGGCCAGCAATGCCCCCGGCCAACCGCCCGCCAGTTCCACGGCATGCAGCACATTCTCGGGGATGCGCCAGGCGTCGGCACGGGCCTTGCGCTTGTCACTCCAGTAGAGCAGAAACGCCACCAGACTGACGAGCCCATAGGCTGTCATCGGCACCCAGGACACGGCTCGCAATCCGAGCATGAGCGAACCGAACAACGGCAAGGCACACAGCAGCGCAAACACGATCAACTTGAGCCGCAGGTTCTGCACGGCACTGTCGGCAGTGCGCGCGGAGCGTTTGCGGGCGCCGAAATCGTTCATGGCCGGGCTGCCGCCCAGTCCACCCAACCGAATTGCCAGGTTGCCAGGATCAACAGGCCGAACGCGATCCGATACCAGGCGAACACCGCGTAGCTGTGACTGGCGATAAAGCGCAGCAGGCCCTTGACCGCAATCATGGCGAAGATGAACGCGGTGACGAAACCGATGGCGAACACCGGGAAATCCGCCGGAACGAACAGTTCGCGGTACTTATAGCCCGAATAGACGGCTGCCCCGACCATGGTCGGCATCGCCAGGAAGAACGAAAACTCGGTCGCGGTCTTGCGTGACAGCCCGAACAGCAACCCACCGATGATCGTTGCGCCCGAACGGGAAGTCCCGGGAATCATCGCAATGCACTGGGCCAGGCCGACCTTCAGCGCATCCTTCCAACTGATCTCATCCACCGTTTCGGCATGCACTTGATGCTGGCGCTTCTCGGCCCAGAGCATCACCAAGCCACCCAACACCAGCGCCATCGCCACCGTGACGGGGTTGAACAGGTACTCGTGGATCAGATCAGCAAACAGCACGCCCAGCACCACGGCGGGCAGGAAAGCGATCAGCAGGTTGGCGGTAAACCGGCGAGCGCTGGGTTGCGTCGGCAAGCCCAGCACCACGTCGAAGATCTTGCGCCGAAACTCCCACACCACCGCCAGGATAGCGCCAAGCTGGATAATGATGTTGAACGCCATAGAGCGCTCGCCGCCGAACTCGAGCAAGTCGGCGACAATGATCTGGTGCCCCGTGCTGGAAATCGGCAGGAACTCCGTCAAGCCTTCTACCACGCCAAGAATCAGTGCCGAAAAGGCGGTCCACAAATCCATTCATCCCCCAAAAGACTATGCTTGCGCAGGTCTCATCAAATTTTAAGCGGTATGCGAGTGAAAACAGCGGGTGCACGGTGACTGCGATTTTTCAGAAAAACCAATGAAAAAATCAGGACAGGCTCAGGTTTTGCGCTGCGGGGCCGAAATCCTATCAGACAAGCCCTGATAACGCTGCCGCGTTATGACCCAGGTCAATCACGCGTACCTGGCGGGCGCTAAAGTGCCGGCCGTCGTTATGACAAGAATAAAAACGGAGTGACAGCGTATGAATAGCTTGCGCAGTGTGTCGATCAGCCGACGCTTGTGGCTCATATTGGTCGTAGCCATCGTGATGTTATTCACGTTGGGCGCGTTCATGTTGAAACAGATCCACACCGACCTCTATCAGGCCAAGGTGCAGAAGACCCAGCATGTGGTGCAGACCGCCAGCGGCGTGCTGAGCTATTACCATGGTCTGGAAACTGCCGGCACCCTGACCCGCGACGCCGCGCAAAAGCAGGCCCTCAGCGCCGTGCGTGGCCTGCGCTATAACGAGACTGATTATTTCTGGATCAACGACCTCACGCCCGTCATGGTCATGCACCCGGCCAACCCGAAACTCGAAGGCCAGAACCTCTCGGCGATCCGCGACCCGAACGGTTATGCGCTGTTCAATGAGATGGTTGCCATCGCCAAGTCCAAGGGCGCCGGCATGATCAACTACCTCTGGCCGAAACCGGGGGCCGAGGCGCCGGTGGGCAAGACTTCCTACGTCAAACTGTTCGAGCCGTGGGGTTGGATCATCGGTTCGGGCGTGTATGTTGATGACGTGCAAGCCGAATTCCAGTCCCAGGTGATCAAAGCCACCGTGATCGGACTGGTGATCACCCTGCTCATGGGCCTGCTGCTGACCTTGATTGTGCGCAGCATCGTTCGCCCCCTGCAGGAAACGGTCAACGCCATGGCCAACATCGCCAGCGGCGAAAGCGACTTGACCCGCACCCTCGACACCCACGGCCAGGACGAAGTCACCCAACTGGCGCGGCACTTCAATGCCTTTACCGCCAAGCTGAGGCAAGTGGTGACCCAGCTGCAAGCCTCGGCCAGCGCGCTGGGACAATCCTCCAACGAGTTGGGCAACGACGCCGCCCAGGCACAGGAGCGCAGCCAGCAGCAATCGCAACAAATGGAACTGGTGGCCACCGCGATCAACGAAGTGACCTATGGCGTGCAGGACGTGGCGAAGAACGCCGAACACGCCGCCAGCGAGATGCGTGACGCCGAATCCCAGGCCCAGCAAGGCCAGGTCAATATCGACGGCAGCCTGCAACAGATCGACCGCCTCTCCCAGACCATCGATCAGGCGGTGGAAGTGATTCGCACCCTGGCCAGCGAAAGCACCCAGATTGGCAGCGTGCTGGAGGTGATCCGCTCAATTGCCGAGCAGACCAACCTGCTGGCCCTCAACGCCGCCATCGAAGCCGCTCGCGCCGGTGAGCAAGGCCGCGGCTTTGCGGTGGTGGCTGACGAAGTACGGCTGCTGGCCCAGCGCACGCAAAAGTCCACCGCCGAAATCCAGGCAATGATCGAACGTCTGCAGAACCATTCCGAAGCGGCGGTAAAAGTCATCAGCGACAGCAGCCGAGCCTCGCAGCTCACCATCGAACAAGCCGGCCTGGCGGGCGCCAGCCTCAACGCCATCGGCCAGGCCTTGCGCAACCTCAACAGCCTGAACGCTTCCATCGCCAGCGCCACCCTGCAACAGGCCCATGTGGTGGAAGACATCAACCAGAACGTCACCCAGGCGGCCGGTCTGTCCCACAGCACCGCCCTGGCCGCCGAACAGTCGAGCCTGGCGAGCACCCGCCTCAAGGCTCTGAGTGAGCAGTTGAACGGGTTGCTCACACAGTTCCGTGTCTAAGGATTGATGGCCCCTTTGTGGGAGGCGAGCTTGCTCGCGATGGCGACGGTACATATCAGCACTGATACAAGCTGAGCCACCGCTATCGCGAGCAAGCTCGCTCCCGCAGGTTTTTTTTGTATTGGCCCCACACCGCAAGTCCCTTGTGGGAGCGAGCCGGCTCGCGATAGCGGCGGCACAGCCAGCATTGATATTGGAGCTGGCCACTGCATAACGTTTACAATCGCCGCCCTCTCCTATTTTCCCAAGGAACCGCCATGTCCGGGCTTGAACTGTTTGCCGCAGCCCTCGGCGTGATTGCTGTCTGGTTGACGGTCAAACAGAACCCCTGGTGCTGGCCGATCGGCCTGGTCATGGTGTTGCTGTACAGCTGGATTTTCTTCGAAGTGAAGTTGTACTCAGACATGTTGCTGCAGGTGATCTACGCCGCGCTGCAACTCTATGGCTGGTGGCAATGGACCCGTGCCGGACAGCATCATGATGGCCGTCAGGTGACGTACCTGGGCACGCCGTCGGTGCTGCTCGGTCTGGCCATTGGTGCGGCAGGCAGTTTGATCCTGGGCGCCGCCATGGCGCACTGGACCGACGCCGCCCAGCCCTGGCTCGACGCGGCGCTTACCGGCTTCAGCCTCGTGGCCCAGTGGTGGATGGCGCAGAAACGCGTGCAATGCTGGCCCCTGTGGATCGCCCTGGACGTCATCTTCGTTGGCCTGTTCATCTACAAAGGCCTGCACCTGACCGCCGCACTCTACGCCTTGTTCACCCTGCTGGCCGTGCAAGGCTGGCGGGAATGGCGCGTCGACCCGGCCCTGCGCGCATGAAAGTGGTGGTCCTGACCGGTCCGGAATCCAGCGGCAAAAGCTGGCTGGCGGCGCAATTGCAGGCGCATTTCGGCGGTTTGCGCGTGGACGAATACGTTCGCCACTACATGGAACAGACCCTGCGCGATACCTGCCTGGCCGACATCACTGACATCGCCACCGGCCAATTGGCCTGGGAGGACACGGCCCGCGCCCATCAGCCCGCGTTGCTGATCCTCGACACCCATCTGTTGAGCAATATCCTCTGGAGCCAGACCCTGTTCGACGACTGCCCGGACTGGCTCGAACCGGCCTTGCTGGCACGCCATTACGATTTGCACCTGCTGCTGAGCCCCGAGCAGGTCGAATGGACCGGTGACGGCCTGCGCTGCCAGCCCGACCTGACAGCGCGCCTGCGTTTCTTCGACGCGATCGAGCATTGGCTGGTCCGGCATCGGCAGCCTTTCCAAGTCATCGAAGGTAATTGGGCACAACGTCGGGACCGGGTGTTCGCAGCCGTGACCCGACTGCTCGAAGCCTGACCCCGGTCAAAATCCCTCCTTGAGGCTAGCAGCCTTGCCCCCCCTCACCACGGGAATGTGTTCCGCTGCTGAAACACTTGCCCCGTGCCAAACCCTGCCCCCGTGCCGCTTCACACAATTGTCATCGTCACTGTAAGTTTTTTGAAACACCTGCCTCCAGGCCCCTGATCCAGAGCCAAGCGATAGCGCACGGCCATTAGCGGCCATTACGGCTGTCTCACGGATGAAACAGATCGACTTCGCGACCCACCCCAAAAAACCTAACCCATTGAATTCGAAGTCATTCCAAAACACGGCACAACACCTGCTCTCCCACTTCGCAACGCTGACAAGGGCCAGCCCACCGAAGAAGGAATCGATGCCGTGGGGACTTTCAAAAGAAGTTTGACCTGCCTGCTATTGATCGGCTGCGCCGCTGGCGCAACGCTCAGCCTACCGGTGCAGGCCGAGGGAAATGGCGTCATTGTGCTCAACCGTGACGTGCAGCCCGTCCACATCGGTCGCAACGGTGGCAAAGACCCCTACCCGACCACTGTCAACGCCAACCCATCGGACCGAATCAATCAGGCGATCACCAGCACCGAATTGAGTGACGGCGAGTTCGCCAGCGTTGCCAGCGGCTCCTCGATCCGCAACACCATTAACTCGAACACTGGCGTACAGGGCCTGAATGTCGTCACCAACCCCAACGGCATGCCGGGCATGAGTGCCGGCCACGGTGGCGGCAGTGGTGGCGCGATTTCCGGCACCATCAACCGCTCGCTGAGTTCCGGCCTGGCCCCACTGGGTCGGTTGGCGGGAGGTCAGTGACATGAAGCCAGCCTTGTTTCTGCTTGCCCTGCTCGGCACCTCCATCGCGTTCGCCGATCCTGGCGCGGCGGTGGTCAGCAGCGCCACCTTGCAAGATTCCGGCAGCCATTACACCGGCAACTTCAACGTCAACCAGGCGGCCGGCGACCAGACCCAGCAGACCAATACTCGGGCCATCGCCATCGGCACCAGCGCGCATGCCACCACCAACGTGCACCAACGTCTCGACACACCGGCTGACCCGTCCATGAACGCGACCGCCCGCATCGGCGGCAACTCTTTCACCAACGGCAACGGAGTACTGGGCGTCAACCAGTCCGCCGGAGCCAACAATCAGATGGCCAATGTCATGCGCGTGGGTATCAGCGCCCATCCGCAGAGCATTGACGACAGCGCCCTTTCTCAACAGAACGTGGCGTTGCTACCGAACTCAGGAGCAACTGGCACCCCAACCGGCAGTCGCCAGGTCGTCACCAGCGACCAGGCCTTCACCGGCAGCCGAGGGGTCATCCAGGTGAACCAGAGTGCCGGGGTGGGAAACCGTATGGCCAACACCCTGAGCATCCGGGTCGCAGACTGACCCGGCGCAGCAACCATAAGAAAAGCACTGACACTTAACCAACGACACGCAAGGAGAAACACCATGAAACCTACAATGGCACTCAAACCATTGGTTTTCGCTCTCGCCGCTGTCATGGCAATGGCCGCACAGGCCGGAGGAAACGGCAACGGTAACGGGCACGGCAATGGTCATGACCACCATGACCATCAAGGGCCAACATTGGATCAACTGCTCTCCATCAATGCCGGCGCTGGGGCTACGGTGCTGGATGAGCAGAACAGCGACGGCAACGTGGTGACCAACCAGGCCACCAAAAACACTGCTGACGCCGCAGACTCGCTCAATGGCAGCAACGGCAACATGGGCGCCAACATCGCCGCTGGCGACGGCAACCAACAAGACAACGCCGCCGCCCTGGCCACCGCCGACGAAAGCTTCATCTTCGGCTCGGCAGTTGCCGCCTCCAGCGCCACGCAAGTCAATAACAACAACTACGTTAAAAACAACTCGACCCAAAACAACGCCTCACTCACCAGTGCAGGCAACAACGGCTCCGGCAACATCGGCATCAACGTGACCGCCGGCAACTTCAACCAACAGAAAAACAACCTGGCCATCGCCGTCTCCGGAGGCCGTGTCGCACAAGCCTCTGCCTCGGCTGACCAGTCTTCCACCGGTCTTGTGGTCGACAACAAAGGCGTGCGGACCTACAAAACCGACACCCTCACCAGCACCTACAGCGCATCTGGCACGTTCAAAGCCAAAGGTACCGGTACCGCCGAGGATGATCACGGTGGCTGGGACAACAAAGGTGGCTACGGCGGTGGTCACGATGACGACAAGTTCAAGTTCTCCGCCGTGGGTACGTTTGAACTGGCCGGCAGCAACACCCAGCAGGTGCTGACGCCTGATGGCTGGAAAAACCCTGTGATCAACAACGCCACGATGCACAACTCCATGAACGGCTTCTCCGGTAACGGCGGCGCCAACGTATCGGCAGGCGTGGGCAACCAGCAAAGCAACTCGCTGTCCATCGCAGCCGGCTGCAAAGCCTGCATGTAAGCGCGTATGAAAGAAGCCCCGGAAACGGGGCTTTTTTTCCAGGTTTCCATAAGGCGTACTCATCATGCGTATGACTGCCCTTTCCCTGCTCCTGTGCTTTGCTTGCGTAGCTGAAGCGGCGCAGATGCCAGTCGCAGCCCTGCCTGGCGGCATGCTGGTCTATAAGCCGGTGCAAAGCGTACGCGAACGCAAGTTCAGCGACATCGTCGAGCAGAAAACCGATTTCAGCTGCGGCGCTGCCGCACTGGCCACGGTGTTGCGCCAGGCCTATTGGCTTGACGTCGATGAAGAGCACGTCATCAAGGGCATGTTGACCAATGCCGACCAGAACCTGGTTCGCACCCAAGGGTTTTCCATGCTGGACATGAAACGCTATGTGGAAACCATCGGCATGCGCGCCCGGGGCTACCGGATACCGCCTGAGAAACTCGAAGCGGTGACGATTCCGGTGGTGGTCCTGATGGAAATACGCGGCTACAAGCACTTCGTGGTGTTGCAACGGGCCGACAAGCAATGGGTCTACATCGGCGACCCGGTGCTGGGGCACAAACGCTACACCCATGATGATTTCGTCAAAGGCTGGAACGGCATCGTCTTTGCCATCGTCGGCCCGGGTTATGACAAGACCAATGCATTGCGCAGCCCTCCGCAACCGCTGACGGCGCGTAACAAGCTGGACGGCTTCAACCCGGTCAAGGATGCAGAACTGATGGATTTCGGCTTCATACAGAGCGACTTTTTTTAATCGCCGACAACTGCCAAAGAAAAAAGGAGCAGGACGCTCCGGGAGCAACACATGAAAACTTCACACTGGCTGTCGCTGGCCTGCCTGGCCGCGACTGCCTCGGGCTATGCCCATGCCGGATTCAAACCCATCGAGGTCAAGGACCAGGAGCTTGCCGAGCTACGTGGTCGTTATGTCATGCCCGGCCGAGTCATCAGCTTCGGCATCGTCATGAGCAGTACCTGGCGCAACGCCAGCGGCGACCTGATCGGCGCCAGCAGTTCCATGCAGATCCAGGCCGCTACCGTCAAACCCGAGTTCTACGTCTCGACCATCAAGCAGACCGGCAACGGCAGCGCGCCGGAACAGGGCAACGGCAATATTACCGGTGGCGCAGGCCTTGGCAGCAGCCAGGGCGTGACCCAGAGCGTACGCGCCGCCGGCGACGGCAACACCGCCTACAACAATGTCACCATCAATGTGAAGGAGAGCAGCCAGGCACCCGCATTGACGCCCTCCCAAGGCCAATTGCTGACCAAGGGCCAGACCATCAGCGGCAGCAACGCCGCCGGCAGTGTCGCGGTCACCGCCACCGGCAGCGGCGTGCAAATGGCGATCCAGGCCAGCCACAATCAGGGCAGCACCCTGCAACAAGTGGCCCAGGGCGGCCTGCTGCAAAACACCCGTCTGTTGGGCAACAGCAACCTGGTCAACAACATGACGCAGCTCAACGTGGTGCTGAACAATAACGGCCCCAGTGCTGGGGCGCTGGACTGCAACCTGACCCAACTACGCGGCCTTCGTAACCTCGGTTATTGAACTACGCTGTTTTGCGACCATTGGGCAATTAGGGACGGCATATTTCATGTATCGATCCGTATCGTTGCGCGCTGTGATGTGTTTAAGCACGTTGTTCCCGGCAACCGTGTTGCAAGCGGCACCGGACGCGGACATCGAGGCCCTGAAACAGGAACTTCTTGAGCTCAAGCAGCGATACGAGGTCCAGCAAAAAGCCCTGGCGGTGCTCGAACAGCGGGTTCGCCAGGTGGAGGATCAACCCGCCGCCCCACCGCCCAAACGCCTGGTCAAATCCCCGGCCGACATGAAAGGCAGCCAGACCGTGGCCGGCAGCGGTGCGCCAACGACCGGCGGCAGCGGCTACGGACAGTCCCTGGCGGATGACTCCCAACCGGCCCAGAGCGTCTCCAACCTCTATGACGAGGCCAGTGGCTTCTTTGGCGGCGGCAAATTCAGCTTCGAAACCGGCGTGACCTATTCGCGCTACGACACACGACAACTGATCCTCAACGGCTTCCTGGCCCTGGACTCGATTTTCCTGGGCAACATCAACCTCGACCGAATCAAGGCCGACACTTGGACGCTGGACCTCACCGGTCGCTATAACTTCGATAATCGCTGGCAGTTCGACCTCAACGTGCCGGTGATCTACCGCGAATCCACGTACCAATCGGGCGGCGCCAACAATGGAGCCGCCGGCGTCACCAGCGAAGAAACCGTCACCCGCGACCCCACCATCGGTGACGTCAACTTCGGCATCGCCTACAAGTTCATGGATGAATCGATCGACACCCCGGACGCAGTGGTTACCCTGCGCGTCAAGGCGCCAACGGGCAAGGATCCGTTCGGCATCAAGCTGCGCCAATCCCAGGCCAACACCAACCTGTTCGTGCCTGAAGACCTGCCTACCGGCAACGGCGTCTGGTCGATCACGCCCGGGCTCTCGTTGGTCAAGACCTTCGACCCGGCGGTGCTGTTCGGCACCCTGTCCTACACCCACAATTTCGAAGAGTCGTTCGACGACATCAGCTCAACCGTCAATCAGAAGGTACCGGGCAAGGTACGCATCGGCGACAGCTTCCAGCTTGGCGCGGGCATCGCCTTTGCCTTGAACGAAAAAATGAGTATGTCGTTCTCGGTTTCTGACCTCATACAAAAGAAAAGCAAGCTCAAGCAGGACGGCGGGGATTGGGAGTCGGTGGTATCCAGCGACGCCAATGCCGGCTACTTCAACATCGGCATGACCGTGGCGGCCAGCGACAACCTGACCATCGTGCCCAACCTGTCCATCGGGCTGACCGACGACGCGCCGGATTTCACCTTTAGCCTGAAGTTTCCGTATTACTTCTAGCGTCATCCCTGCTCGCGATAGCGGCGGCACTTCCCACATTTATGCAGGCAGGTCCACCGCTATCGCGAGCAAGCTCGCTCCCACAGGGGTTTTGGGGGACTGAACATCCAGGTTCACCGCTATTCTCCTTGTGGGAGCGAGCTTGCTCGCGATAGCGGTGTGTCAGTCCCAGCAAAAATGACCGATCCACCGCTACCCGAGCAAGCCCGCCACAAGGGGTTTTGTGTTGGCAGCCCTAGCGGATCTGATGCTTGTGCAGCAACCGATAGAAAGTCGGCCGGGACACGCCCAGCACCCTGGCCGCCACGCTCAGGTTGTCGCTGTGGCGGTTGAGCACGTCGCTCAGCGCCTGACGTTCGGCGCGGGTCTTGTAGTCCTCCAGGGTGCCCATGGGTGCAACAACACCGTGGTGACTGGCCAGGCCCAGGTCCCGGGCTTCGATCTGCCGTCCCTCGGCCAGTACCAGCCCGCGGCGGACACGGTTGGCCAGTTCCCGCACATTACCCGGCCAATCATGCATGCCCATCGCCACCAGCGCATCCTCGCTGAAGCTGCGGGGCCGGCGGCCGGTTTCCTGGCTGTAGAAATGGGAAAAGTGACTGGCTAGCATCGCCAGGTCACCATGACGTTCACGCAGCGGCGCCATCACCACCTGCAATACGTTCAAGCGGTAGTACAGATCCTCACGAAAACGCTTGTGCTCGATGGCTGCCTCCAGATCGACGTGGGTGGCCGCCAAGACCCGCACATCGACCGCAATCGGCTGGCTGCCCCCGACCCGCTCAATATGCTTCTCCTGCAAAAAGCGCAACAGGTTGGCCTGTAATTCCAACGGCAGGTCGCCGATTTCATCCAGAAACAATGTGCCGCCGTGGGCCGCCTCGATCCGCCCGATCTTGCGTTGATGAGCGCCCGTGAAGGCACCTTTTTCATGACCGAACAACTCAGACTGGATCAGGTGCTCCGGGATGGCCCCGCAGTTAATGGCTATGAAGGGCTTATTGCGGCGGTGAGACTGAAAATGCAGGGTGCGCGCCACCAGTTCCTTGCCGGTGCCGCTCTCGCCACGAATCAACACGGGCGATTCGGCAGGCGCCAGTTTGCTCAGCAACTTACGCAGTTCGCGGATCGGCTTGCTGTCGCCGAGCAATTCATGTTCGGGCTGATCGATGTGAATCGAGCCCTGCCCTCGCAGGCGCGCCATGCCAAATGCCCGTCCCAGCGTCACCTGAACCCGGGAGACGTCGAACGGCAAGGTATGAAAGTCGAAAAACCACTCGCAGACAAAATCACCCACATTTTGTAAGCGCAGGACTTCCTGGCTGAGCACGGCGATCCACTCGGTGCCGCTGCGACTGATCAACTCCTTGACCGCTTCCGGACGGTCCAGGTGAAAAGGCTGCAAACGCAAAAGCCCCACGTCACAGGTTCGGTCGGCGGCATGCTCGAGAGAGCAACTGTCGACGTCCCAGCCAATGGTACGCAGGCCAGGCAACAGGCGATGACAGTCATCGCAGGGATCAACCACGAGCAGACGACGCGACGTACTGGCTTCGATCATGACTGATCCTTGGCGCCAAAATTAAGAAATATGAGTAGAAACAGTCGTTTGGCGAACCTGCATGTAACAGTAGCAAGAAGTTGACACGCCCTTGTATCAATTGATTATCGACATCGCTACAAAACGGTTATAAGCAAGCCTTTGATAAGTTGCCGGTGCGTTAAATCTTTCATCCAGCTTTCAAACAAAAGCCCACGGGCCTTGTCTGAAAGAAAGTCGAAATTTATTTGAAGATTGTGTGACCTGTCCCCCTATTGCGGACATCAGTACAAGTAACCAGCCGCACGGTACGCCCAACCGACGGCAGATCATTTGATTGGGCACACTTAAGAGAAAATGCCATGAACGCCCCGCTCCGTATCAACGAAGCTCTTTTGATTGCCGACCGCGCATTCCGTCCTTTCCAATGCGTGGCCTGGGCTCCCCAAGACGGTAACGGCGAACTGAGCCTGACCGTCATCGACCGCACCAATACTCATATTGGCCGCACTCAGATTCCAAGCAGCGCTTATACCGACCCCGCCCAACTGGCCAACCTGTTGAAACAGGCCCGTGCTGAATTGAGCCAGGAAGGTTACAAACTGCAATCCTGGTCCATGCCTGAATAACGCGCTCATAGAGCCGGTTATTGATTAAAGACTCGGCAGTGGGTCGAAAAGCCATCGTTATGGCACGAATCGCCCTTATATCTATAGTGCCTGACAGTTGTGCACTGTCACGTTCAGGGATTGAATGTTGCCCTCATGCAGTCGTCTCGCCCTTCCGGGCTGGTCGACGCGCAAGGAGAGGCATGCATGCTCGATCACCCCGTGTTTGCACTCCCGACGGCTGCGGCTCACGCCGGGGAGCTCGACCCAGGCTTTGCCACTACCGGTAAAGCCTGGGTTCATTTCGCCGATGGTGCATCGAGCCTGACCACAGGGCTGACCATCGACCATACCGGGCGGATTCTGGTGGCGGCCAGGATCGATACCCCCCACGGCAGCCGGTTCGGGCTGGCACGGCTCAATCATGACGGCTCGAGCGATCCTGGCTTCGGCACCGGCGGTTGTGTCATCGGCTCTTTTGAACAGAACTTCGAAGCGACTGCAGGCAAAGTGATTGAGTTGCCCGACGGGCATATCCTGTTGTCAGGCCTGCACTACGAAGGCCCCGACCGCACCTTTCCCGCCCTGGCGCTGTTCGATCAGCATGGCCGTGCCGTACAAAGCTTCGGCAACGCTGGGCGGCAGGTCATCCGGCTCTGCGGCAATCTCTCCCAAGGCCTGCGCGACCCGTGGTTGCCGCCCGGCGTACCGGGCCTCGAAGCCTGTGACATGCGTGTGCAAGCCGATGGCCGGATTCTCCTGCTGGCCAACCATCATTACCAATTGTCTGATCATGTCGGCGTGCTGATCCGGCTGTTGCCCGATGGCACCTTGGATACCTCGTTCAACAATCGCGGTTTTGTGATGGTCCGGCGCTTGTTGAAAAATACCTGGCTGGGCTGCCTGATACTCCAGGCCGACGGCAGCATCGTGGTGGGCGGTGCCATCGACCTGCCCCAACATGGCTTAATGGCCCGCTATGACCCCAGCGGCAAACTCGATGACAGCTTCGGCGAGAACGGATTCCTGTCCATCATGATGCAAGGGCACAGCGTCATGGTCAGCCAGATCGTCGAGCACGAAAACGGTGATTTGCAGGCATTGGGCAGCAGCCGCGACCCGATGCATTGCCTGTCCTTCAAGGTACGCCAGGACGGCACGCCAGACCGGCATTGCAACCAGGGCCAGTGTCGGCTCCTGGAGGTCGGCCGCAACGCCAGCCAATGGACCGCCGCCCAGATTCTGCCGGATGGAAAGCTGGTGACCGCTGGCGCCACCATCGGCGGTATCGAGGCTGATTTCATTGTTGCCCGGCATCTGCCGGATACCAGCCTCGATCCCGATTTTGGCCAAGGCGAAGGCTGGGTTCGCACGCGACTGGGCTATAGCCTGGACACCGCTACCTCCATCGCCGTGCAAGCTGACGGGAAAATCCTGGTGGGGGGCTACTCGCTGCATGGCCGTTATCGAGCGGTGGTGACACGGTATTGGGCCTGAGCCGGATTCCTCCAGGCTAACAGTATTCGTTCCTACGCTTGATCTTCCGCATTTCTTACGGCAAGTTGCGCGCTTCTAATTAAAAGGAGCAGCCGATGTCCGGTCCAATGGCTCAAGCGTTCGCGCATAACTTTCTTGGGCACTCACCGCGCTGGTACAAGGCGTGCATCATCACCTTCCTGATTCTCAATGCCGTGGTGCTGTGGACCCTGGGCCCGGTCGTTGCCGGTTGGATGCTGGTCGTGGAGTTCATCTTCACCCTCGCCATGGCCCTTAAATGCTACCCGCTGATGCCCGGTGGGCTGCTGCTGGTCGAGGCCCTCGTACTGGGCATGACCACCCCCAAGGCGCTGTACGACGAACTGCTGCACAACTTTCCGGTGATCCTGTTGCTGATGTTCATGGTGGCCGGGATTTACTTCATGAAGGACCTGCTGCTGTTCCTGTTCTCGCGCCTGCTTCTGGGGGTTCGCTCCAAAGCGGTGCTGTCCTTGATGTTCTGCTTTCTCTCGGCGTTCCTGTCGGCGTTCCTGGATGCCTTGACCGTCACAGCGGTCATCATCAGCGCCGCGGTGGGCTTCTATGCGGTGTATCACCGTGTGGCTTCAGGCAATGATCCGCGCCAGGACAGCAGCGTCGATGAGGACCACGACCTGCCGTCGCGCCATCATGAAGACCTCAATCAGTTTCGGGCATTTCTGCGCAGCCTGCTGATGCATGGCGCCGTAGGCACCGCGCTGGGTGGTGTGTGCACCCTGGTAGGCGAACCACAGAACCTGCTGATCGGCCATGAAATGGGTTGGCATTTCGTGGACTTTTTCGTAAAAGTCGCGCCTGTGTCGTTGCCCGTGCTGGCGGCGGGGCTGTTGACCTGCGTGGCACTGGAAAAGCTGCGCTGGTTCGGCTACGGCACGCTGTTGCCGGAAAACGTACGCACCGTACTGGCCGACTACGCCGAGCAGGACAATCGTGAACGCACTGCGCGTCAGCGGGCGGCATTGATCGTCCAAGGTATCGCCGCCCTGATTCTGATCGTGGGCCTGGCGCTGCACATTGCCGAAGTCGGCCTGATCGGCCTGATGGTCATCGTGTTGATTACCGCCTTCACGGGGATCACCGACGAGCACCGTCTCGGTAACGCGTTCAAGGACGCCATGCCCTTCACCGCACTGCTGGTGGTGTTCTTTGCCGTGGTGGCGGTCATTCATGACCAGCAACTGTTCACCCCGCTGATTCAATGGGTGCTCGCCCTGCCCGCCGATCAACAGCCAGGCATGCTGTTCATTGCCAACGGCCTGCTGTCGGCCATTAGCGACAACGTATTCGTGGCGACCATCTACATCACCGAAGTGAAGCAGGCCTTTGTCTCCGGCCACATGAGTCGTGAGCAGTTCGAGACCCTGGCGGTGGCCATCAACACCGGCACCAACCTGCCCAGCGTCGCCACGCCTAACGGCCAGGCCGCCTTCCTGTTCCTGCTGACCTCAGCGATCGCACCACTGATTCGCCTGTCCTATGGCCGGATGGTCTGGATGGCCGTGCCCTACACCGTGGTAATGGGTGGCTTGGGCTGGTATGCAGTGACGTACTGGCTGTAAACGCTCCCCCTGTGGGAACGAGCTTGCTCGCGATGACAGCGGCACATTCAGCATAGATACGGCTGAACCGGCGCTATCGCGAGCAAGCTCGCTCTCACGAAGGCTCCTGGTCGCTATCGGGGCAGGATGTACCGCTCGATCGCCAGCGCCGCACCGTCGTCGACAACGGCGGCTGTAATGACATCCGCCTGACACTTGATCGCCTCCTCCGCCTGCCCCATGGCAATCGACAGTCCCGCACGATGAAACATCGCCGGGTCATTGCCGCCATCCCCCATGGCCGCCGTCTGCTCCAGCGGCACATCCAGGAACGCCGCCAGGGTCGCCAGCGCTTGCCCCTTGTTGGCCTGCATCGCCGTCACGTCCAGGTAGATCGGCTGCGAACGCGATACTTGGGCCTGGTCCTTGAGCAGTGGATGCAACCGTGCCTCCAATTCAACCAATAGATCCGTATTGGCGCTGGTAGCGACGATTTTATCGATGCGCTCCAGGTAAGGTTCGAAGCTGTCGACCTGCACCGGCGGATAGCCCAGGCCACGGGTTTCCACTGGCACCATCGGCCCGTTGGCATCACGCACCAGCCAGTCGCCATCGGCGAATACCCACACCTCGATACCGGGCTGATCGGCGTACAACGCCAGGGTGGTCAGCGCCGCCTCGGCAGGCAAGTAATGCACGGCAAGGAAACTGCCGTCCGGATGAACCAGTGTGCCGCCATTGAACGCAGCAGTGGGCAGGTCGACGCCCAGGGCCTCGATCTGTTGCAGCATCGCCCGGGGCGGCCGCCCGGTGGCGAGACTGAACAGCACACCGGCTTCGCGCAATGCACGAACGGCCTCGATGGTGCGTTGGTTGAGACTGTGGTCAGGCAGCAGCAGCGTACCGTCCATGTCACTGAGCAAAAAGCGGATGGGGTGTTTCACCTGAATACTCATCCGAGGCTGTGCCAGACGCGACCGTCGCGTATCAGCAGATCATCGGCGGCCGACGGGCCATCTTCTCCGGCCTTGTAAGGCTGGACCGTGGCATCTTGTTGCCAGGCATCGAGGAAGGGTTGCACCACACGCCAGCCGTTTTCGATGTTGTCGGCGCGCTGGAACAACGTCTGATCGCCGGTAAGGCAATCGTAGATCAGGGTTTCGTAGCCCGTGGACGGTTGCATTTCGAAGAAATCCTTGTAAGCGAAGCCCAATTCAATATTCGCCATGTCGAGTGCCGGCCCTGGCCGTTTGGCCAACAGGTCGAACCACATGCCTTCATTGGGCTGAATCTGGATTCTCAGGTACGTAGGTTGCAGTTCGTCGACTTCGGTATCACGAAACTGCGCGTATGGCGCCGGCTTGAAGCAGATGACGATTTCCGTGTCGCGCACGCTCATGCGCTTGCCGGTGCGCAGGTAAAACGGCACGCCCACCCAACGCCAGTTATCGATCATGACCTTGAGGGCGACATAGGTTTCGGTGCTGCTGTCGGCAGCCACATTCGCTTCCTGGCGATAGCCCTTGACCGCCTTGCCAGCGACTTCACCGGCCGTGTACTGGCCCCGTATGGAGTTGGCACGCGCCTGCTCCACCGACCAGGGCCGGATGGCCCCGACCACCTTGGCTTTTTCCCCGCGTACCGCGTCTGCGCCAAATGCCGCCGGCGGCTCCATGGCCACCATCGCAAGCAACTGGAACAAGTGATTGGGCACCATGTCCCGCAGGGCGCCGGTGTGCTCATAAAAACTGCCACGGGTTTCCACACCGACGGTTTCGGCGGCAGTGATTTGCACGTGGTCGATGTAGTGGTTGTTCCAGAACGCTTCGAACAAGCTGTTGGAGAAACGGCTGACCAGAATGTTCTGCACCGTTTCCTTGCCCAGGTAATGGTCGATCCGATAGATCTGTTTTTCGCTCATGACCTTGAGCAGGCAGGCGTTCAGCGCTTCGGCGGTTTGCAGGTCGGAACCGAACGGCTTTTCGATCACCACGCGCCGGAACGCATCCTCCTGCTCCTGAAGCAGCCCGGCCGCGCCAAGGCGGCTGACCACCTCACTGAAAAAGCGCGGCGCGGTCGCCAGGTAGAAAACCGCATTGCCAGTGCCGCTGGCGGCGATTTTCGCCGCCAGCGCCTGGTAGGTGCTGTCATCGAGGAAATCACCCTGGATGTAGCTGATCCCCCTGGCCAGCTTGGCCCACAGTACCGGGTCGAGCGCACGGCTGGCATCGCCGCCCTTGCTCGCCGTTTCGTGACGGATGAAGTCCTCGAGTTTCTTGGCGAAGTCCACGTCGCTGATGGCGTTGTGATCGACGCCGACTATCCGCAGCCCATCGCCCAGCAGACCGTCACGACTGAGGTGGTAAAGCGCCGGCATCAGCAGGCGCTTGACCAGATCACCATGGGCGCCGAACAGGAACAACGTGGTCGGCGGCGCGGCTTCTGCCTTGGATTTGCTGCCGATCGAGGTCATTTTTTCGGTGTCTCCACGTGGCCGCCAAAGCCGAAGCGCATGGCCGAGAGCATCTTGTCGCCGTAGGTGCTTTGCTGGCGGGAACGGAAACGGGCGAACAACGAGCTGGACAGCACCGGGACCGGCACGGCTTGTTCAATGGCCGCCTCGATGGTCCAGCGCCCTTCCCCGCTGTCAGCGACTTCGCCGGAAAAACCGTCGAGTTGCGGATCACTGGCCAACGCATCGGCGGTCAAGTCCAGCAACCAGGAGGAGACTACGCTGCCACGCCGCCAGACTTCGGCGATATCGGCCACATTCAGGTCGAAACGCTGTTGCGCCGGCAAGCTTTCGCTGGATTTGGTCTTGAGGATGTCAAAGCCTTCGGCGAAAGCCTGCATCATTCCGTATTCGATGCCATTGTGGATCATCTTCACGAAATGCCCGGCGCCTGCCGGACCTGCGTGGATGTAACCGCGCTCGGCGCGGTCGTCGTCCGACTTGCGGTCACGGGTACGGGGGATATCACCCATGCCAGGGGCCAGGCTGTCGAACAGCGGATCCAGGCGCTTCACCACCTCGGCGTCACCGCCAATCATCATGCAGTAACCGCGCTCCAGGCCCCAGACGCCGCCAGAGGTGCCGACATCGATGTAGCCCAGGCCTTTTTCCGACAGGGCCTGGGCCCGACGAATGTCATCCTTGTAGTACGTGTTGCCGCCATCGATGATCACATCGCCCGGCTCAAGCAATTCGCTGAGGACGTTGATGGTGTCTTCGGTGGGTGCGCCCGCCGGCAGCATGACCCAGACCGCCCGCGGTTTCTCGAGGCCGGCGACCAACGCCGGCAGATCGGTAACGCCCGTGGCGCCTTCCTGGCGCAGGTTTTCGACAAAAGCGGCATTGCGGTCATAAACGACGGTGGTGTGCCCATTGAGCATCAGGCGCCGCGCAATATTGCCGCCCATGCGGCCCAGTCCAATAATCCCGAGTTGCATGTGCTGATGCTCCCTACTACAAATAAAGGTGTGTCAAAGATGAAACGCTATCGACTAGTGGAGGTTAGTCCAGAGCATTGCTGCATAGTTTCCGGGTAATTCGAGCGATCACAAGGGATAACGCTCCAGATCCGGCCGAAGACACAGCGACCATGAAAAATAAAAAAGTTCCAATCACAAGCAAAAGAAATCAGAATCGGCGCCGATAGTAGAGGTGTCGACCAAAAACTGGCGGCATCTCTATAGTTGATGTAGCCATTTGCGAGGTGAGCAATGGGCCCTGTCGTTACCGCACGTCCTCCCCAAACCCTTTACGTGACCATTCGTCGCGACGAATTACGCCTACTCAAGGAAGAACGTGATCTGCTGCTCGATGAAGTGATGCAGTTGCGCATGCAGTTGCAGCACGCACAGCTACCCCAGCAAAGCCAGACGCTGGTTCGATAACCTGCCCTAGAGGCACGGCACCAGGAAGTGATACCGGCCAATCCGGCGTCACTTCCATGCAAGCCCCGCCATGGGCTCTTGTGGCGAGGGGATTTATCCCCGCTGGACCGCGCAGCGGTCCCGGACACGTGCGCCTGGTATGCCAATCTCTGACTGTTGCCTAGCAGGGTTGCTACGCGACCCAACGGGATAAATCCCCTCGCCACAGATAAATACCCTCGCCGCAGATCCCCCTCGTCACAAATAAGTCCTTCGCCACAAGCGTATTCGCACCCAAGTCATCGATTTGTATCCGAAAAACTCACGAAGTTTTCACACCTCTACCGCAATACTCCCGGCCTTTTAGGGTTGCTCGGCGTATGCCCGCGGTCACCAACCTGGTGCCTGTGGCTTCGTCGATGAGGGCTGGAGCGCTTGATGAGCTTGTTCAAACGCAGCAAAACGACTGCGAAAGGTTTCGACTGGGCCGGGCTGGGCTGGCTTTTTCTGTTCTTCTGGTATTTCTCGGGTATTACCCAACTGCTGATTCTGCTAAGCGACACATCCGGCTTCACGGGGTTTCGCCAGGCGTTCGTGATGAGTGCGGTGTGGCTGGCGCCTATGCTGCTATTCCCCGCCCGCACGCGCGTGCTCGCTGCGTTGATCGGCGTGGTGCTGTGGGCCTGCTCCATGGCCAGCCTCGGCTACTTCTTCATATACCAACAGGAATTCTCCCAGAGCGTCATCTTCATCATGTTCGAATCGAACGTGTCCGAAGCTGGCGAGTACCTGACGCAGTATTTTGCCTGGTGGATGGTGGCGGCTTTCCTGGCCCATACCGTCGTCGGCTATTGGCTCTGGACTCGGCTGCGTCCGGTGTTCCTGCCCCGAGGCCAGGCCTGGGTGGCAGCCGTCGTGATTGTGGGGGCCGTGGTCGGGTACCCGCTGGTCAAGCAAACCCTGCGTACCGGCGATTTCGCCGGTGGCCTGGAGAAGTTCGAAGATCGCATCGAGCCCGCCGTGCCGTGGCAAATGCTGGTGGCTTATCGTCGCTATGGTGAGCAGCTGGAGAACATGCAAGGCATGTTGCACAGCGCCAGCAAGATCAAGCCCCTGAGCAACCTCAAGGACGCCATGGCTGACCAGCCGGCAACACTGGTGCTGGTGATCGGCGAGTCCACCAACCGCCAGCGCATGAGCCTTTATGGCTACCCGCGGGAAACCACACCGGAGCTGGACAAGCTCAAGGACCAGCTGTCGGTTTTCGACAACGTCATCACACCGCGCCCCTATACCATCGAAGCGCTGCAACAGGTGCTGACGTTCGCTGACGAAGAGAACCCGGATCTGTACCTGAGCACGCCATCGCTGGTGAGCATGATGAAGCAGGCCGGCTACAAGACCTTCTGGATCACCAACCAGCAGACCATGACCAAGCGCAACACCATGCTCACGACCTTCTCCCAACAGGCCGATGAGCAGGTGTACCTGAACAACAACCGCAACCAGAACGCCGCGCAATACGATGGCGACGTGATCGAACCGTTCAACAAAGCCTTGGCCGACAGCGCACCGCGCAAGCTGATCGTGGTGCACCTGCTCGGTACTCATATGAGTTACCAGTATCGTTATCCGCCGACCTTCAACAAGTTCACCGACCGCCAAGGCGTGCCCGCTGGCGTGAGTGACGATCAGGTGCCGACCTACAACAGTTACGATAATGCGGTGCTGTACAACGACTTTGTGGTGTCCAGCCTGATCAAGGACTACGCCAAGACCGACCCTAATGGCTTCCTGCTGTACCTGTCGGACCACGGTGAAGACGTGTTCGACTCACTGGGCCATAACACCTTGGGCCGCAACGAAGCCAAGCCGACCGCGCCGATGTACACCATTCCGTTCATGGCCTGGGCCTCGCCGAAGTGGCGCGAAAGCCATGACTGGAACCTTGCCGGTGACCTGTCACGGCCCTACAGCAGCTCCCATCTGATCCACACCTGGGCAGACCTGGCTGGCTTGAGTTTTGATGAGCTGGACCACAGCAAGAGCCTGGTCAGCGCGGACTTCAAGGCTCGCCCGCTGTTGATCGGCAACCCTTACGAAAGCCAGCACAAGGGCTTGATCGACTTCAGCCTGATGAAGCCCAAGGCGCCGGTGGCTGAGGTTGTGCAGAAATAACTGCTCCTACAGGTAATGCTTTTCGCTTAGGGAAAACGGCGCTTCTCTGTATAGGGCAAGCGTCGTTTTTTTTGGATTGTGTTATGGGCTTGCTTTTAAAGGGGCTTTATCCAAAACAACATACGCCCGTGGGCTGGGTCGAACATGCCAGCGGAAAAACCAAATTTGGCGTAACTGCCCTGGGCCACGGCATTCCCCTCAAGCACCTCCAGAGTGATTTTGCAGCAACCGCGCTGGCGGGCAATGTCCTCGACTTTCTGCAACATCTTCTGGCTCAGCCCGAGCCCGCGAAAATCCTTCATTACCGCCACATCGTGGATATTGACCAGCGGCCGGCAGGCAAAGGTGGAAAAACCTTCGAAGCAGTTGACCAGCCCCGCCGGTTCGCCGTTGACGAAAGCCAGCACGCTGAACGCATGGGGGCGCTTGGCCAGTTCCTCGGGCAGGTGCAGCAGCACCTCGGCGGGCAGCGAGTGGCCACCCCCCATTGGATCCTCTGCATAGCCATTGAGCACGTGGCAGATTGCTTCGGCATGAACCGGGTTGGTGTAGCTGGCTTGCAGTACAAGAATGTCCTTGGCTTCTTCCATGACCTTCCATCTCACTTCGGTAGTACCGACGGCTCGAGGTCGTCGGCGGGATATAGGTCAGGCGGGCTGACCAAAACGTTGCAATTGCATTTCCTGGAGGCGACTGAGGGTACGGCGAAACGGGAATTGCAGATAGCCCTCGGTATACAGCTGATCCATCGCCACCTGGGCCGAAAGGTACAGCGGCACCTTGCGGTCATAGCACTCGTCGACCAGCGCGATGAAACGCCGTACACCATCGTCATGCACCGACAATTGTGGCAGTTCGCGATCACCGGCCACCACTCGCTCGACACCGTCTTCCGTGCCACGAGCAATGCGCCCTTCGCGCTGTTCGGCGCTCAGGCAGGGTACGTCACTGAGCAGGATGACCTTGAAACGGTCGCACAGGGCCATGAAATCCACGGCCGAAAACGGTTGCTCACATAGGTCCGGGTAACGGCTCCAGAGCGCCGTTTCACTGGCCTGGACCGGTTCAAGCAGACGATGACCGACATTGATCGGCTCGCTGCTCAGTGTCTGCCCTGCCGTCAGTTGGCCAAAGACATCACCCAACGGTTCGGGTTGCCCAGGTTCGCGCAGCCAGTAGCGCTGCTGCAACTGGCCCGGATGCTGGCGATGGTCTTGCCATCCGTTGACCGGCACGACTTGCATGTGCTGCTTGATCGCAGTGATGGTCGGCATGAACCGTTCACGGTTGTGGCCGTTGGCGTAGAGCTCCTCCGGCGGCAGGTTGGACGTGCTCACCACCACCATGCCCTGTTCGAACATCACTTGGAACAGCCGGCCAAGGATGATGGCATCGCCGATGTCACTGACAAACAATTCGTCGAAACACAGCACCCGCACTTCTGCACTCAACTCCCGGGCCAGGGCTTGTAAAGGGTCCGGTGTGCCAGTGAGCTGGAACGAGCGCTGATGCACCCAGGCCATGAAGTGGTGGAAGTGCTGACGGCGGGCTGGCACCTTGAGGCTTTCATAGAAGCGATCCATCAGCCAGGTCTTGCCGCGCCCGACCGGGCCCCAAAGATAAACGCCCTTGATCGACCTGCGGCCCTCGTGCACCGCCTTGTGGCATTGCTCCAAGGCCATGATGGCCAACTCCTGGGCTTCGTCCTGGACAAAACCGTGGTGTTTGATGGCATGCTGCCAGGCACTCAAGGGGGAGTCGAAAGTCATACGGCCCAGGTCCGGGAAATGAAGGTGGGGAGTATGCCACGACGGACGACCTGGGGAACCCTGCACAGAGCCCCTGCGGCGAGGGGATCCAGCGAAACCAAATCCCCTCGCCACAACAGTGTTCACATAACCGGGTGCAGAACGCTAGATCGAGATATCCAGCCGACTGATCTTGCCTTGCTCATCGAGGCGGAAGGTATAGCGCAGCTCCAGCGGGCTGCCGGGAAAGGTGCCTGAGATCAGGTTATGCACCAGCACCTTGCCGGTTCGTTGCTGCACATTGAGCACTTGCACCTTGGGCTGGTAGCGCCGCGCGGCGTCTTCCATCCATTGGGCGATGGCCTGGGTACCGGCCCGGTGCTGGCCTTCATCGAATACGTTGGCATCCTCGGCGAAGAAACGCGTCACCGCCGAACTGTCACGGGCATTGGCGGCCGCGATGTAGCCGGCGATGGCCGGGGCCAGGGAAGAGACGGGATTGGACATGGTGGGGCTCCTTGTTTTATCGATCTGGCGCCATGCTAGAACAGCCCTGTGTCAGTTTTTGTCAGGAGTGAAGCGGCCGTTTTCATCCAGCTCCATCAGCTTGAACCAGGCACGCAACCAGTCACTGCGCCTGCCGGGATAACGCTCGCCCTGTTCGGTGGCCGAGGCGATGCGGTCGGTGCGAAAGGTCCGATAGGCGCCGCGCAATTCGCACCAGGCCACCACTACCCGCGCCTCATTGAAAAAGCCCAGGGCCAGCGGCCAGATCAAGCGCTGGCTCGGGGTTTTGTTCACATCGGCGTAATCGATGTGTAACTTGGCCTGCGTGCGGATGGCCTGGCGATAGACATTCAGCTCCACCGTATTCTGCGGATAGCCACAGCCAGGCGGCCCGGGCAGCACCGTGGGATTGCGCAAGGCGTCCCGCACGTCAGGGGCCAGCACCGCCGCGACTTTGGCCAATGCATCGGCGGCGGCCTTGCCCAACACGTCGTCACCACGCTGATCGACGTAGCGCAAGCCCAGCACAATGGCCTCGATTTCATCGGCAGTGAACATCAAGGGTGGCAGGAACAAGCCGCTGCGCAACACATAACCAATGCCCGCTTCCCCCTGGATCGGCGCACCGAGGGCCGAGAGTTCGGCGATGTCACGATAGAGCGTACGCTCGGAGACTTTCAGCTCGGCCGCCAAGGTCGCGGCGGTGACCGGGCAGCGTTTGCCCCGCAAGACTTGCAGCAGAGTGAGCAGCCGAGTGGTACGCGACACGATGGCGATCCGGAAGGAAAAAGTTGACGCAGATTAGCAGAGGCTGGTGTCAGAAACTGTCAGGAGCACTTTGCTATAGAGTGCATAACTGGGTGAAGCCCGCTTTCTGTGGCGAGGCAGCTTGCTCCCGCTTGGTTGTAGAGCAATCGCAAAAGCCAGGGGCTGCTGCGCAGCCCAGCGGGACCAACTCCCTCGCCACAAAATCTCCCTCGCCATAGGGGTTTGCGGTTGCCTTGAGGCGTGGTGGTATCGTGCCCATCAGTGTTCCGAGTTTTTCTCCATCTCTTGAGAGTTTATCCATGCGCAGAATCCTCGGCTTGTCCCTTTTCCTGATGTTGCTCAGCTTGAGCGCCTGCGCCCTCTTCCCGCACCGGGATCCGTTGAACATCAACGTGGTCGGCATCGAACCATTGCCCAGCCAGGAGCTGGAGATGCGCTTTGCCGTCAAGCTGCGCTTGCAGAACCCCAACGAAACCGCCATCGACTACAACGGCGTGGCCCTGGACCTGGAGGTCAACGGGCGTACCTTGGCATCGGGTGTCAGCGACCAGAGCGGTACCATTGCGCGCTTTTCCGAAGCGGTGCTGAGCGTGCCGGTGAGCATTTCGGCGTTTTCCGTGCTGCGTCAGACCCTGGGCCTGAGCCAGACCCAAAGCCTGAATAACCTGCCCTATGTGCTCAAGGGCAAGCTCGCCGGCGGCGTGTTCGGCACCATGCGTTTCGTCGACCGCGGCACCCTGGACTTGCCAGGCTCCGCGGCCACCTGGTGATCAAGCGGTAAATCGCACGCCGGGCTTGGCGCGCTCATCCACCACCAGCTCGAACACGTCCGGCCTGGCATAGTGCCCGACCACGTCATAGTCGTAGCGCGCCCGCACCAGTTCATCGGTATCGATTTCGGCGGTCAATAGCCCGGCCGTGTCTTTCAGCGGCCCAGCCAGTACATCGCCCATGGGCCCGACAATCACACTGCCACCGGCAATCAACGGTCGCTCGGCCGGCCAATGGGCAACGTCGATGCCCAGCGCCTGTGGCGAGGCCTGGACCTGACAGGCGCTGACCACAAAACAACGGCCCTCATGGGCGATGTGACGCATGGTCACCTGCCACATCTCCCGCTCATCCACCGTCGGCGCACACCACACCTCGACGCCTTTGGCGTACATCGCGGTGCGCAGCAACGGCATCATGTTTTCCCAACATACCGCAGCACCCACGCGCCCGACCTGGCTGTCGATCACCGGCAAGGTCGAACCGTCGCCCTTGCCCCAGATCAGCCGCTCAGTGCCGGTGGGCATCAGCTTGCGATGCTTGGCCACCAGGCCGGCCTCGGGCTCGAAGTACAGCGCCGTGCAGTACAAGGTGCTGCCGGCCCGCTCGATAACGCCCAACACCAAGCTAGCCCCGGTGCGCGCCGATAGCCCGGCCAACGCCTCGGTTTCAGCACCGGGTACGTCGATGGCATTGGCAAAATACCGGGCAAACGCCTCGCGCCCCTCCGGCAGCCGGTAACCCAGTTGAGTCCCGAACCCCTCGCCCTTGGGATAGCCACCCAACAAGGCTTCGGGCATCACCACCAAACGGGCGCCAGCCTGGCGGATGGCGTCTTCATAGGAAAGGATCTGCGCCAGGGTCTCGTCCTTGCCGCCGGGCAACGAACCGATCTGCAGGGCAGCGACAATGGTTTTTGGCATGGTGTTCGACTCCTTGATAATCAGGTGTTGCTGATTCTCAGGGGGCGGCCGATCATGAATAAAGCCCCGATCGCTGCTAAATGATATGAGCCTTATGAATATCGCCGATATCGACCTCAACCTGCTCAAAACCTTCGAAGCCCTGCACGATGAATCCAGCGCCAGCCGCGCCGCGTTGCGCTTGGGCGTGACCCAGTCGGCCATCAGTGCAGCCCTGCGCAGGCTTCGAAACCTGTACGACGATCAATTGTTCGTACGCACCGGGCGCGGCCTGGCACCGACCCTGCGGGCCAACCAGCTCAAGCCGGTGATCAGCGATGCCTTGAACAAGTGCCGCCAGAGCCTGGCGATGGTCGACCCGGACGCTGGCCATTACGAAGGCCGTTCGGTCATCGTCGGGCTGTCCGACGACTTCGAGATTGCCCATGGGCGACGCTTGATCGAGGAAGTGGCGCGACATGCGCCGGGGTTACGCTTGATTTTTCGCCAGACCCACAGCCAGATCGTCGGCCGGGCCTTGATGGAGCGCAGCCTTGACCTGGCGATCACGGCGGGAGGTTTCAGCGAAAGGTTACTCAGCCGCCAGGTATTGGGCGAAGGCGACTATGCCTGCCTGGTAGACCCGGCCAGCCTGACGCAGGGCCAGCAAAGCCTCTCCCTGGAAGCGTTCGTGGCCCGCGAACATGTGCTGGTGTCTTCCGGTGGCTTCATCGGCATTACCGACGAAGGGCTGGCCGGGCTCGGTCTGAGCCGGCGGGTATGCGCCTCGACCACCCACTTTGCCGCGCTGCCGTTCCTGCTCAAGGGCAGCCAGGCGGTGGCGACCATTCCGACCCATGCCGCCCGGGCCATCGCGTCGCTCAGCGGCCTGGCATTGCTGCCCTGCCCCCTCGCCTTGCCGCGCTATCCCATTGAACTGGGCTGGCGAACCCACGCGCAAATGGATCCCGCGGTGGTCAAGGTTCGCGAGGCCATTGTCGTCACCTTCGCGTAAAGCTTACTTGTTGGCGGCCATCAGCCGATTGACTTCACTGCGCACCATGTTGGCGTATTCGGGCGGCGACATGCCGTCCAGTTCGGCACGCACCCACTCGGACCACTTGCCCTTGCGCTTGGAGCGCTCGCCGAACAACCTGGCAGCGTCGCCCTTGGCCTTGCCCAGGTTGTTTTGCCACAGTTCAAAGAGTCGGGATTTTTCGTCTTCCAGCGCCGCGCGCTCGGCCAGGGGCTTGTCAGCCAGATTGAAGCTCATGGGAATTACCTGTTGCGTAAATAGGCGCCATCTTACACCTTGCAGAGAAACGTCTTAACCACGATTTATGAAGGGTTGCGCTGCCAACGCTCTGCGCTGCAACTTTTACCCGGGCGCAACACTCCATTGTTCACTGCCATCATCACCAAGGAGTACCTCAATGGCTCGCAAAAGCACCGTGCAAACAAACGGAGAGCAGATCAAGGATCAAGCCTTCAGCGAACTGAAGGCACTGATTGAGGAATCGGAAAAGCTGCTCAAAAGCAGCGCCTCGCTGGTCGGCGAGGACGCCGAAGACCTGCGGGGCCAGATTTCCCAGAAACTGCAACAGGCCCTGGATTCGGTCGCCGAGGCTCGGGAGCGCACCCGGCCGATTGTCGATGCCACTGAGGTCTATATCGGCGGTCATCCATGGCAAACCGTGGCGATTTCCGCCGGTTTCGGGCTGGTGGTGGGGTTGTTGCTCGGACGGCGTTAAGCGTTTGGCAAGAATTGAATGATCACAGCGACTACCGATCGTTTCCCACGCTCCTGCGTGGGAACGTCGCCAGGGACGCTCCGCCTTCCACTTCTGAAAGGTGACGCAGAGCGCCACGGGATGCATTCCCACGCAGAGCGTGGGAACGATCGAATCCGCGCTCCCTCGCCACAGACATCCAATTGCTTACTGCCCCGCCAACTCGCGCAACTGCGCCAACGTCTGCTCCTCCAACACAATCCCCCGCTCACTGGATTTGCTGCGTTCGCGATGCCGACGATCCCCCGGCAGCCGCCGTAGCCCCACGGCGTGCATTTGTCTCACCAGCTCCTGACTGCGCTCGGCGAAGTTCTGGCCGGCGGCCTTGCTCGGGTCGATCACGATCAGTAGCTGGCCAGTCCACGGTGTCTTGGCGCCTGGATGATTGCTCCAGTCGAACTCGAAGGAAAAATTACCCCCGGTCAAGGCAGCCGCCAGCAACTCGACCATCATCGACAACGCCGAGCCCTTGTGCCCGCCAAACGGCAGGAGTGCCCCGCCTTCGAGAATCGCTTTCGGGTCGCGGGTCGGTTGGCCGAGGCTGTCCACGCCCATGCCTGGCGGTAACAGCTCGCCCTTGCGGGCGGCAATCTGCACGTCGCCATGGGCGATGGCGCTGGTAGCCAGGTCGAAGACAATCGGCTCGCCGTCGGCCCGGGGGGCGGCGAAGGCGATCGGATTGGTGCCAAACAGCGGACGGTCGGCGCCGTGGGGCACCACACAGGTCATGCTGTTGACCACGCTCAACGCCACCAGGCCTTCGTAGGCAAATGGCTCGACATCCGGCCACAGAGCAGCGAAGTGATGGGAGTTACGAATCGCCAGGACCGCGATTCCGGCACTGCGGGCCTTTGCCACCAACAATGGGCGCGCCGCCGCCAGGGCTGGCTGGGCAAACCCGTTAGCGGCGTCCACCGCGACAAAGCCTGAGGCGACGTCTTCGACCACTGGCACGGCCTTACCGTTGACCCAACCGCTGTCCAGTGTCGAGACATAGCCCGGGATGCGAAACACCCCGTGGCTGTGGGCACCGTCGCGCTCGGCACCGGCGCAGTTTTCGGCCAGGGTCCGGGCGACTTCGACCGACGTTCCATGCCGCAGGAAAATTTTCTCCAGCAAACTCACCAAAGCATCAAAGGACAGGGTGCAAGAACCAGCTTGATCGGATAGCGCAGACATCTGAAGCTCCAGAGAAATTGTTGGAGGTAGCAACAGCGTAGGAACGATGATTAAACACTGCTTCACGGTGAGAGCAAAGCCTGCTCCGCGTCCTTCAGCCTGACCAGCCTGTCGCCTTGTGTGCGGTAACTATGTACCACCTTTGCTCATTCGCCGTTGCCTAGTGTGGCCGCTTCATCCACACATGCGCCGCCCACCGGCGCCTTGAGCGAGAAGCGACGATGACCACTCAGACCCCAACCCTTTTGTTTCCCGAGGTATTGGCCGCCAAGCGCCTGGAGCAATTGACCAATCCCCATGGGTTGACGCAGGCAGACCTCGATTGGCTGCACCACACGGCCCTGCCCAACCACACGCTGCGCGCCGCGCAGACCCCGCCGATGTGCGCCGAAACGCTGTTGCTTGAATCCGAGGGTAACGCGCCGATCCCCCTGGCCGGCTGCTTTACCCTGAGCACCCTGACAAGGGCCGACGCGCCAGACATCAAGCCCGCGTTTCTCTACACGCATTTTGGTGGAATCAAAAAATTCGACAGCCTGGCAGCACTCGAAAAGAAAATTGACGAAATGCTGGAGGACCCGGCGCAACGGGACGATTTGTTTTGCCTCCTGGCCATTTCCCAACGTAACGAATTGAAGGGCACGACCTCGGTCAAGAAAACCAGGCAAACCATCAGCGGCGAGGTCTTCAAAACCCTGGTGGAGTCCATCGAAAACGCCCAAGGTCTCAATGCACTGGCCATGGTCGATGAACTGATCAAGCTACCCTCGCTGATAACGATGCTCGATCAGGTATTGAATGAGGTGGTGTCGAATTTTGATCATAAGCAGGCCCGCGTGACGCTGAGTAAAGGGGGGGACTTGGGGAGCCAACTGACCCGCAGCCTGTCCCTGAGCGACGCACTCTTGGTGTACTTCCACAACCAGGGCCGCCCCTGCGGGCACGACGTCGACTTCATCCACCCACAGATAACGGCATCACCACAGAACACGCGCCAGTGGGAAAGCCTGCTCAGGGTCACCGCCAGGCACCTGATTCCCAGACTCACCCATTGCATCGACGCTTATTGGGACGCCATGGGCCCTTTCTACGTATCACGTCGTAACTTTCTGTCTCAAGTCCTCAGCGACGCCCTACGGGCAACGATCCTGATCCAGCGCGAGAAGCAGCAGCTTACGCACGCGCAAAGCGAGGAGCTGCTCCGCCTCTACAGGCCATCTCGCCAGGACGAGACGCTGCTGTTTATCGAGACGATTCGTCTCTGGGAATATGAGCCCCTCTACGTGGAGCCTTCGGGTGCCTTGATGATCAGTGGCAAAGGCCACTACCTCTACACCCCCAACCACGGCCTGCAGAGAGTGGACAATTATCTGGGCTTCAAGGATGCGCTGCTCAATACCCCAACCAGCGTTGCGGGAAAGGAAGACCTCTATAGCCTGCTGAGCCTGGAAGAACGCAACCGTTTTCTGCGCCTTGATGCACCGCAGTTGTCGGGCAGGTCGCTGGCCTTGCCGGCATTCGATTCGTTGGCGGATGTAATCATCGGCAAACAGACGAGCAACCTTCGTTACGCACTGGAGATGTCCCGCCAAGGCGACGTGGACATCCACGCCCTCGTCGATAAAGCGCTGGACATACGTTCCTTGATCAACAAAAGCCTGCTCAAGCGCAAGACCGATGGGCATTGGGGCACGCAACCGGCCTTTTACGGAGACCTGCGACCGTCCAACTTCATGGCCGATCAACTGGAAAGAAAGGTCAATACCTATGCCAGTGTCGAAGAGGCTTTCAACACCCTGTTCACCCAGTTACCGCTCTCCGACAAGACTTGGCTGCGCAGTGAATTGAAAGACCTGCTTCCCAAACTGGCCAACGTTTTTTCCCTGGGGATACGTGAAGAGGCCCTGCTGCGAGAGCTCAACGGGACACTGCCACCTGCCGCACACGACCTCATCAAGGCCGTCTTTGCCTACGATTCCGAATTCCCGGACCGCAAGCAACGCATCGGGGTCAAAGGCTTTCGGCCAGATGTCTATTCTTTGCGGCTCGCGTACACCGCCGAAGGCGAATCGGCCTCAGTCGCCCTCGCCAACTGTTTTTTCTTGACCGAGCGCGGAGGGCTGGATACGCCTTACTCGGGCATGGGCATCCTTTGGACGCCCGCCGATGGCTTGCAGGTTTATGCGTCTGTCGAGCTGGCCACGAAGCAACTGAACCAACAACTGCTCGATTCCCGACGGCGCTTTGCGCTGCTGGAAAACCTCACGCTGGCCCAACGCAAACCCCACAGGCGCTATCGACTCGAGGCACTTGAGCTGATCGAAGACAATGTGCTGCTCAATCGGATGACGTCGTTCATCGAGTACTTCGAGGCCGAGCACCGTTATGTGAGCACCTTGAAAAGTGGCGATTGGCAACTGACCGGGCCTGCCTTGGTAAAGAGCCTTGGGGCACTACTGAAAAAAGGCGCTCCCAGCAATCTCACGCGCGCCGCACGTATCGCCCAGGCCAACCGATGGCAACAGAAACTGCCCGCCTGGCTCGGCACCGCCGCTGTAGAAGGCCAACGCCTGCATATCGATCTGCTGGAGCAATATCGGAGCAGCCTGGGCGATGGCAGCGATTACCTGGACGGGATCGAGCCCTTGCACACCTACGTCAGTAAAAAGCTGAAAGCTCTCCTGGACGCGCGCTTCGCCGAAAAAGACCTTGACCCCGCCGCCATCCAGATCACGCCGAACCTCGCACTGGCGGGGCCTGCCAGCACGTTGAACGATTTTGCCCTGAGTCATATCAACGACACTCAAAGGACCGGCTTCAAGGTTTCCTCAACCTCCCGGCAGCAGTTGCCGGACGGCTTGAACGAGGCCGCAGTCAGGCAGATGTTGCTGTCATTGGATATCCCCACCGCTTATAAGAAACACGTACAGGACAAGCTCTGCGGCAGCGCTGCCGACGTCCAGCAACGCAAGCAGCGGTTCCACCGACAAATACCCTGGCAACTGTTGCAGCACGCTCACGCACGGCAGCTACAGCAGCACCTTTCGCCCCCGGCGTTTGACTTGATCCGCCAAGTGCTGGACATGCCGGACGCCATTGCTCGCCAAGCAGTGCAAGGCGCCAGCGCGCTGATTCGTCCATTGGAGCTGATTAAAACCGAGGGGGCGGCAGCGATCAAAGCACTGGGTTTTTACCTGATCGGCTCGAGTGCCGATACGAAGGCGCCGCAGGTTCTGTACTCGCCCTACCATGCCGGCGATTGTTTTACGGAGTTCCAGGATGAAGCGGGCGTTGTGGCGGCATTCAATACGCCCGGCACGCTTCAGGATTTGTTGATTCGCCGACTGCCCAAAAATCAGCAAGCCACCTTCAAGAACCTGTTCGCCTCGACGGCCGGGTATCTGTCGGAAATCACCCTGGGTTCGAATCCGATCAGGACCAACCTGCTCGATACATTGTTTGACGACAACACAACGTTGTTGTCGGACATGCTGACCACGCAAACAGACAAAAACCGTCAGTTCGACTGGGAAACGGTCCGGCATCTGTTCAGCACTGGTGTCAAGTTTGTGGGTAGACAGTTGCCGGGCAAACTGACGTTTATTGAAACGCTTTGGGAAAGCTATCAGGACTTCAAGTCCTCCGCCGAGTCGTTGCAACAGCATGATTGGAAAGCCGGCTTGCACGACTTCATCGCCGGCGCCGTCGAGATGGCCTCGCTGGGTTCACTGAATCCCGACGATACGTTCGGCCTGCTCGCCCCGGTCGGTCCTGGTTCGCAGAACAGCCCGGCGGCGACCCCGACCGCCTGGAAGGACATTGCCTCCACGGCCCCGGCGCGCACTAACCTGCAAGCCTTCGAAGCCACTGGTGTCAGCCTCCAAGGCCTCCAGAGAAGCGCACTCGACGGCACCTACACATCAATGGAATCCGGCAAGCGCTATGTCCACCTTGCTGGAAAAGTCTTCCAGGTCGCGACAGTCAATCAGCTCTGGCGCGTTGTCCATGAACATGGAGAGGGGCCGATACTGCAAAGAACGCCGGGCAGCCAGGAATGGACGATTGATCCGCAGCGCCAGACCATTCGTTACGGCAAAGTGATGTCGACACTGGCCTATTCATACAGTGACTACAAGGCTTCGGGATCACTGAATATCGAAGCCCGGGGCATGGCTGAAATACGCAGGAAATATCCCCATTATGCAAACGCGATTGTGCAGGCCCTGGAGACGGCGAGGCATTACTCGTTCAATGCCCTGCACAACCTCGATCAAGTCAAGCGACGGGTCCCTTCCGGCTCTCGGTTGGATACTTTTCTAAAGAACTTTTTCAGTATCAGCACCGTCGATACCCATTTGATCAAAAAAGTACACGCGGCCGTTTCACCGATATGCCAAGCGTTGGCTGATCCGTCCTGGGAGGCACAGAACGCGCACCGCATCGTTATCGGTGACCTTAAGGATGCAAACGATACGGCGACCGCATTTGTACTTGAACCTGATGTAGCCGGAAGAATCTATCTCACGCAGTTTTTCTTCGATGTGGGGTTGGATCGGTACAAGGACTTAGTCCCAGCGTTCTTCAACGTCGATGCTCATGCCCAATGCGCGACCCTTATCCACGAAATATCCCACCAGCTTTTCGACACTTACGACATCGTCTACATGGACGCCGCGCTGCCATTCCTGGACCTGATTTCCACGGTGACTCATTCCGGACAAGAGAAATATGACTATCAAAAAAAACAGCAATCCAGCGCGCTTTCGTTAACCACGCCTCGATCCAAGCTGTTCATGGGCTGGGACAGCAAAGCCAACGAACTCAAGAGCCTGGAGCTTCTCCCCGGGCTCAAGGACATCGCCAAGGAAATTTTGAAAGTGACCGGTTGCAAGACCATGAACGAGGCACGCGATGCCTTCCTGGACCCTGGGTCGCCGGACAAACGCATCGACGTCATCCTTCGAAATGCCGACTCCCTGACGCTGCTTATTTGTGAGTTGGGTCGCCAGTTGGACCCGCCATCGCCCACTTCGACGACGTCCCCTTGATAGCGGCGCTTCGCCCAGGGCGCCCGACTGTTGATCTTTTTTTCACGGCGCCTATGGGATGCTAGAGCCTCGGAACACCGGTGTCAGAGCCTTTGACCGGGAAAAACAGGCTCATTTGATATGCAAACGCCATGATGGTTGTTCTCGGCAGCTCCTGCCGAAGGTTAGAATGCGGCAAACCAGGAAGCGTCAATGACCGAACACACACTCTCGGAAGCCGAATACGATGCCATTACCGATGCGGCCGCGCATTGGTGCATGCGGTTGCATGCTGCTGACTGCACGCAAGCCGAACGGCTAGCGTTCAAACAATGGCACGATGCCGATCCCCTGCACGCTTTCGAATATGAAGCCATGCTGGAAATCTGGGCTGTTGCCGATCATCTGCCCCGGCTCGAATCAACGGCGGCGCCCGTTCCAGCGTCCCGCCCTCGTGCACGGCCACGATGGAGCCGGTTGGCTGTTGCTGCGACGGTGCTCGCACTAGGCTTGCCCCTCGCCGCTTTCACTGGCTGGAACCTGGGCTGGTTGCCGAATTCGTACCAGCGCTTCGAGGCGGGCGCAAGCGTACGCCACATCACCCTGGGCGACGGTAGCCAGGTAGAGCTCAACCTGGGCAGTGAGCTGGTCTATGCCAACTACAAGCATGAGCGCCGGGTTACGCTGAAAAAGGGCGAGGCGTTTTTCGACGTCAGCCATGACACCCGACATCCATTCATCGTTCGCGCGGCTCAGGGCCAAGTGCGTGTGACCGGCACGCGCTTCAATGTCTGGATGTATCAGGATCAAGTGCGGGTCACGCTGGTAGAGGGCTCGGTATGGGTGACCAGCAACCAGGCGCTCGCCAATAACGGCACCCAGCTTTCGCCGGGCATGCAGGCAAGCTACAAGGCTGGCGACTACCAAGCGCAAGTGCGTGAGATTGGCCCCGATGACAGTTCACTGGCGTGGCGCAACGGTAAGCTGGTGCTCGATGACCTCGCCCTCAGCGACGCGCTGCCACTGATCAACCGCTACCTCGAGCATCCGGTCATGTTGGCCGACAATAGCACCGGCGCCCTGCGTGTCGGCGGTATCTACAACCTCAACGAAGTGCAGAACCTTGTGCCTTCGCTGCCTAAAGTCCTGCCGGTCTACCTGACGCGAAACAAGGACGGCAACCCGGTCCTCAATTCCATCGGCCAACGGCCCGCCACAAACTGAAAAAGCCGCGACCCGATCGGGTCGCGGCTTTTGGGCCTTCTAGTCCTGCAATCTTTCGGGACCCGACAACAACACCTATTGCGTAGCCACCCTGCCCGCCTCATCCCGTTCACGGATAATCAGCGCCTGATAATGCGGATCAGCCTTGATCTGCTGTTCGGTGAAGGGCAGCACACTCCATTGTTTCTTCGAAAAGGCCTGGGTCTGGTCCGCCGAGTAAGGCGAAGCGGGGTCGCTGGAGATGGAAAATGCCAACAAGCCCTCAGCCTGGGGGCCTTTGTCGTCAAAGGTCACCACTTGCAGATAACTGGTACCACTGACCACTTCTCGCTTACCGTTCGCCGTTGGCACGCTCTGGATCGCGTTATAGATCCCCAACTCACCGGGGCCGCCATGGATCGGCGTTTGCAGGCCACCAGCACTGGCCACCTGAACGTCCTGCCAACGGCTGTCTTTCGTCAACCCGGCAGCCTTCACCGCCGCCACGGAGGCCAGCATGGCTTCGCGCACGGCCTGGCGCACGGCTGGCCGCTCGATTGCCAGGCCGCGCGGGGTATGTTGCGGGTCCTTTGGATCGAACGCGACGCGCCACGAACCAGGCTCAGCCTGCAAGTGTTGCATGATGACCTGGAAATGCATGAACCCCAGCCCACTGTTCAAACCGGCAGTGCGATCCCAGGCCTTGAGGCGGGTACAGGCTTGGACCAATGCCGAGGCATCGGGCCCCAGGTCACTGGCGCAAAAGCCGAGCAGGTCCGGCATCACTTGGTCCGCCAGGTACACCTGATCGTCCATGACCATGCGCTGCAAATCCTCCACCTTCACCGGCCCGCCCTTGGCCAGTTTGCCCAGTCGGTCCAGGGCAAAACGCGCCCGCAGGCCCAACGGCTGGCCCTGCTGGCTGATCAACGGCGAATAACCGGCCAAAGGTTGCGAGGGATTGACCATCCAGGCCGAATCGTTGGAGTTCTGCACATAATCGCGGCGCAACAGCTGCGGCAGCTTGTCGGCTGCGTAGATGCCTTTTTGCCTGGCTTTGGCATCGATGTCCCAGGCGCATTCACTGCGCGAGCCATCGAGTACGATCAGTTGCAGACCGGCCCGGGGATCGCTGCAGCGGGCCAGCTTGTCGGCGCTGACATTCGGCACCACCGAGACGTTCATGTAGAGGCTTTGGCCCTGATCATCCACCGCCAGGGTATTGACCCAGGGAATGCCCTGGAGCTCATGGACCGCATTCTGCAGATCCTTGAGGGTGACGGCTTTGTTCATGGCGTACCACTGGGCCAACACCCGATCGTTTTCCAGGTTGGCGTCCCGCAGGCTATAGGCGAACCGACTATCCCAATCCAGCCGGCCGGGCCATTGCACGATCGGGCCGAACTGCGAGCCATAGACCACTCGGGAAATCGTCTGCACTTGGCCGTCAGGTTGCTTGATGTCGACCGCGACCGTCTGTTGGCTCATCGGCACAGACTTGCCGTCGAGCAGATAGCGGGTCGGGTCTTTCGGATCGAGCTGCAGCCGATACAGGGTGAAATGCTTGGAGCTGTCGACGGTGTGGGTCCAGGCCAGGTGCTGACTGAAACCGATGTTGATCAGCGGCAGGCCTGGCAGGGCCGCGCCCATGACGTCCAGTTTGCCGGGGATGGTCAGGTGCATCTGATAAAACCGCATGCCACCCACCCATGGAAAATGCGGATTGGCCAGCAACATCCCGCGCCCGTTGAACGAACGTTCACTGCCGATGGCCAGCGCATTGCTGCCGCGTTCCAGGGCAAAACGCTGCTGGCGGGTTGCCGCTGCGGCAAAACTCGCAGCCGGCCCCGCAGTGACGGCCGTCGCCTGGGGCGGTTGCGCGCCAGCCAGGGCTTCGGCGAACTGGCCGACCCCGCCTTCCACCAGCAGGCGACGAGTCAACTTGACCAGGTCCAACGCCGTGATGGGGCGCACCCACTCGCTCGCGCATTGCTCGGGCAGGCCTTTGGCCTTGCGCTCGGCCAGGGCGCGGTTGTAGCCCGCCACATAGCCTTCAATCAATTGCTGCACTTCAGGCGTCTGGGTTTGCCAGAAACCGGACACCGCTTGCGGCGTGTTCAGCCAACTGAAAAACACATCGCTGACGCGGTTCTCCCGCTGCTCGACCGTAAGCTGTTCAGGCCCAAAATAGCGCGAGCGCTGGCCGTTGACCGTGACGATTTCATTGGCCAGCAGACAAAGATTATCCTGGGCGTACGCATAGCCAATGCCGTAACCCAGCCCGCGCTCATTCTGAGCCTGGATATGCGGCACGCCAAAACGAGTGCGAGCGATCTCGGCACTGGCCTGGCCTGCATCGCCTTGAGCGCTGGCAACCGGGTTGAGCCCCAGGCTAATCGCCCAAAACACGCCTGCGAGGCCACGCCTCGATAACTGACCGGACATTCTTGCGTTCACTCCCAAGCAAAACTTCAGAACCAGGCCGGCGACCGGTGCGACAGCGAAAACATCCGCATGGCCCGCCTGGACAATCACATCCCCCCTGCCGAAGCGGAATGTGCCCTTCCTGAAAACGAACCCGATGAAAAAAAATTAATGACTTTTCAGCGGGTTTCCTGCGCCGGATGAAAACCCCAGACATTTTTTTCACCTCAGGGCCCTCATTATTGGTCGCCCTCGTTCGTCCTATTACAGGAGAGTACTTGTGACCTTTTCTGAACAGGCTGGTAAGGAGTTTTTGCATGCATGACAGGCAACTGCCAATGGAAGGTAAGCCACGGTCGAGCGGCGTCTCGATGACAACCACGAACAACCTGTTCGGCGGTCCAGCGGAGCGTGTCGGCAATGAACACATCAGGCGCCTGCTCAAGAGCTACGGGCTCAGGACCAGCCTGATTCGCCTCAAAGTCATCGACTCACTGCTCAAGGCCGCCGAGGAGAACCGCTGCCTGGGCGTGCGGGGCGTGCACAGTCAACTGCTGGGGCTGGACATTCCTTTGTCCTTCCTCAGCGTGCGCGAAGTACTCAAGCGCTTGTGCAGCGAGGGGGTCGTCACCTTCAATCCCGACAAGAGCTACTGCCTGGACCCCAAGGCCATGGCCGTACTCGAGGCAGGGGAGTGACGCCGATGATCAGGGTTTGACCTTGCGCCGCATCACGCCATTGATCACCACCACGATGATCGCTACGGCAATGGCGACGTACTGAAACAGCTGCTCGCTGATCATGCCTCTGTTTTGCATCCACGACAGTCCCAGCATGATTGCCAGGACGACGAGGACGATCAGGATCGAATATTTCAAACGTTGCGAATGAGTCATTGCCAATTTCCCGAATGTATCCGTTCTGTATCCGCCTGCTTGCCAGGCTCATACCTTGTTTTGGGGATAAGCGGCAGCAAACGGGGTCCCATGGTACAGCCGAAGGAGCGTTTTCGCGCAACCACGGTGTTTAATCATGAGGATTTATTTATGTTTCGTCGCCTGACCCTGTTGCTTCCCCTGCTGTCCATCCTGACCTTGAGTGGCTGTCTCTTTTTTCCTCACGACCGTGGTCATGGCGACCATGATCGTCGCGGCGGCCCCGGCCCCGGTCCTGGTCCTGGCTTCGACCAGCATCGTTAAGCGCGCTTGCCAACCCACAGGCCGCTGCGGTTCGACAATGAGGTGAGCCTGGCGGCTTGATGTAGCGAGGCATGTGGCACTCAAGCTCTATCGTAACAGGCCGATAAAAACAGAATCTCCCATCGTGCCTGCTCCGAACGACGCCTACGTGCAAGGACTCTCCACATGCCCGCATTCCGCACCATTCAGGCCCGCTACACGCTATTCCTAGTCATCTTCATGTTGGTGCTGTCAATTCTGACGGTGGTGGGCATCAGCTATCTGGTCGCACCCAAACTACGCCAGACCGAGGAACAAGTGGTGCTTAACCGCATCGCCGAAGTCGCCGAACAGATCAAGGGCGAACTGAACAAAGTACAGGCGCAGCAACGCAGCATCACCCAGACCATCCCATTGCTCGACAGCGATGCCATCGACAAAGTGCTACCCGGACTTGTCGATCAATATGGCGAGTTGAAAGTCTTCGGCGGCGGGATCTGGCCGTTGCCCAACCAGCGCGCCGAGGGCCGCAACAAATTCAGCACATTCTGGCACCGCGATGCATCCGGCAAACTGGTGGTCAACACCTTCTGGAACAGCGACGCCGCGCCAAACTATTACGAACAGCCCTGGCACAAGGGCGGGATGGCCACCCCAGCCGGCAAATGCGCCTGGGCCGCAGCGTATAAAGATGACGCCAGCGCCGAACCCCGTACCAACTGCGCCATGTCCATCCAGAAAAACGGCGTCCCTTACGGCGTTTCCACCATCGACGTGACCCTGGGTTTCTTCAACGAGCTGGTGGCGCGCAAGGAAGCGGACCTGAGCGCTGAAATGCTGATTGTCGAAGCAGACGGCAAGATCATCAGCAACAGCTCGCGCATCAACGGCCCGATCGTGCTCAAGAATATCAGCGAACTGGCGGCCACCTCGCCCTTCGCTGCTCAGGTCAAGGCTGGCCTGGCCAACCGTGACCAGCCACTGCAACGGGTCGAGTTTGACAACAAGGGCGAAGCCAGCACGTTTTTCATGCGCCCTATCGAAGGTTCGCCGTGGTTCCTGGCCACCGCCCTGCCTACCCGCCTGATCACCGCCCAGCGCGACGATGTCCTGAGCACCCTGAGCCTGCTGCAAATTCCGATGGTGATTCTGCTGGTATTGATGCAGTTGTACGCGATCCGTCAGTTGACCAACCGCATGAAGATCCTCAAAGGCAACATCGACGCGTTGTCCACCGGCGATGCCGACTTGACCCGGCGCATCACCATCCGTGCCGAGGACGAGCTGGGGGCTATCGGCCACTCCGTCAACCGCTTTATCGCTTACCTGCAAGACATGATCAGCGAAGTCACCCAGGCCACCGGCGCCATGGCGTCGAGCCTGGATAACCTGCAGCGGACCTCGGCCCACACCAGCGAAATCCTGATGCGCCACGCCTCGGAAACCGACCAGACCGTGACCGCCATCACCGAAATGAGCTCCACGGCAGAAAGCGTCGCACATAATGCCGCCGAAACCGCAGCGTTCACTCAGCGCGCGAACGAACACGCTGATCGCTCTCGGGTGGTGGTCGGCGAGGCATCCAATAGCGTGGTGGCGTTGATCGATGAAGTGGCCAGCGCCACCCGCAAGGTCGAGAGCATGCAGCAGGATGCTCATCGCATCACCGAGATCCTCGGCGTCATCGGGGCCATCGCCGGGCAAACCAACCTGCTGGCGCTCAACGCCGCCATCGAGGCCGCCCGGGCAGGCGAGCAGGGTCGTGGCTTCGCGGTCGTGGCCGACGAAGTCCGCGCCCTTGCCGCCCGCACCCAGGCCAGCACGTCGGAAATCAACGAAATGCTGACCCGCCTGACCCAGGGCGTGAGTTCGTCGGTCGCGGCCATGGAAAACACCCAGGCCAGCTGCCAGTCGGCCGCCGACGCCACCTCCCGCGTCAACTCGGGCCTGGATGAAATGGCCGGCTCCGTCAGCCAGATCAACAGCCTGAGCACCCAGATCGCCACCGCTGCCGAGCAACAGAACTCCGTGACCGAGGAAATCAATCGCAGCATGGTGCAGATCCGCCACATGGTCGAGGAGCTGGTGGAAAGCGGCCTGGCCAGCGAGAACAACACCCGGCAGCTGCTGGAGGCCAACACTCGGGTGAATGCGATCATGGGGCGGTTCAAGGTTCGCTGATCCATTGGCAGGCGGATACAAACTTCTATCCGCCGCACCACCTGTGGGAGCGAGCTTGCTCGCGATGGCGACGGCAAGACCAGCATCGTCATCGCAGCTCCACCGCTATCGCGAGCAAGCTCGCTCCCACAGGGGGGCTGCGGTGTCAGGTTAACCTGCGTCACCCCTCCCATCGCAGTGCCCCTCCAACCTGACAATTCTGTAATCCCCTCCTCAGCCCCCTGTCAGCTCACCGTCGCTACTCTGTTATCCTGCGCCCAAACGTTCGATACGAGACCACCCCCATGGCCAAGCCCCTGCACCTGCTCGCCCTGAGCGCCCTGTTCATGACCTCCCTGGCCCAGGCCGCCGAACCGGTGACCATCGATGTGCACCGCGATGCCAATTGCGGCTGCTGCAAAAAATGGATCTCGCACCTGCAAGAAAACGGCTTCAAGGTCAACGACCATGTCGAAGCCGACATGAGTTCGGTCAAGCAACGCCTGGGCGTGGCGCCGAACCTGCGCTCCTGCCATACCGCCGAGATCAACGGCAAATTCGTCGAAGGCCATGTCCCGGCCGACCAGGTGCTGGCTTTGAGCCAACGCGATGACTTGCTCGGCGTGGCCGCGCCGGGCATGCCCATGGGCTCGCCCGGCATGGAAATGGATGGCATGAGTGATGCCTACCAGGTGATCGGCCTGAAAAAAGACGGGACGCAAACCGTAGTGGCGGATTACCCGGCCCATTGATGGGTGAGGCTTACATCGGGTTATTCCTGGCCGCCTTCGGGGCGGCAACCTTGTTACCCCTGCAATCGGAAGCCCTGTTGGTTGGCCTGCTGCTCAGCGAGCGCTATGTGCTCTGGGCGCTGCTGGGGGTCGCCACACTGGGCAATGTCTTGGGCTCGCTGGTGAACTGGTGGCTGGGCACACGCCTGGAACAGTTCAAGGATCGGCGCTGGTTCCCCATCAGCACGGCCCAACTGGACAAGGCCCGCGTGCATTACCGCCGCTATGGACGCTGGTCGCTGCTGCTCAGTTGGCTGCCGGTGATCGGCGATCCGCTGACCCTGGTGGCCGGGGTGATGGGTGAACCCTGGCGGCGCTTTCTGTTGCTCGTGACCCTTGCCAAAGGCCTGCGTTATGGCGCCCTCGCCCTCGCGACCCTGGGTTGGATGGGTTGAACGTTCGGGTCGTTCGGTTGCCTGTGGTTAATGTCGCCATAATCGGGCCACTCCAGGATCGGCGGTTGCCCCAAGGAGATTGACCATGTCGCGTCCCACCTCTCGCTGGTTGCCCAGCCTGTTCCTGAGCGCCGCCCTGCCCTTGCTCGCCCACGCCGAGAATCCGCCACAAGGCCAGGCCTACGGGCCGCAGCTCGAAGGGTTCGAATACCCCTATACCCTCAAGCATTTCGCTTTGCAGTCCCAGGGCCAGGCGTTGCAGATGGGCTACATGGACGTGCCGGCCCAAGGCAAGGTCAATGGCCGCAGCGTGGTGCTGATGCACGGCAAGAACTTCTGCGCTGCGACATGGGGCGATTCGATCAAGACCCTCAGCGAGGCCGGCTACCGGGTGATTGCCCCGGACCAGATCGGCTTCTGCACCTCGAGCAAACCAGCCCATTACCAGTACAGTTTCCAGCAGTTGGCGAGCAACACCCAGGCCCTGCTCAAGGCCCTCGGTGTGCAGAAAGCCATCGTGCTCGGCCACTCCACCGGCGGCATGCTCGCCACCCGGTATGCCTTGCAGTTTCCCGATCAGGTCGAGCGTCTGGCGATGGTCAACCCCATCGGCCTGGAGGACTGGAAGGCCCTCGGCGTGCCCTACCGCAGCGTGGACCAGTGGTACGAGCGCGAGCTGAAACTCAACGCTGATGGCATTCGCAATTACGAGCGCACCACCTATTACGGCGGCCGCTGGAAGCCGGAATTCGAGCGCTGGGTGGACATGCTCGCCGGATTGAACAAAGGGCCCGGTCATGTGCAAGTGGCGTGGAACTCGGCGCTGATCTACGACATGATCTTCACCCAGCCGGTCTATTACGAGTTCAAGGACCTGAGTGTGCCAACCCTGCTGTTGATCGGTACCTCTGACACCACCGCCATCGGCAGCGACATCGCGCCGCCGGCGGTGAAAGCCAAACTGGGCCGTTATGAGGTACTGGGCAAGCAGGTTGCCCGGTTGATTCCCCGCTCGACCCTGGTGGAGTTCCCCAATCTGGGGCATGCCCCGCAGATGGAAGAGCCGGATCGGTTCCACCAGGCCCTGCTGGGCTGGCTGGACAAACCCATTCCCTGACGAGGTGTTCCATGGCGGTGCAAATAGCAGTCATCGACGATTGGCAAGACGTGGCACGAGACGTGGTGGACTGGTCGGTGCTGGACAATATCGGCCAGGTGACTTTCCTTCACGACTACCCAGCCGACCGCGACACCCTCGCACAGCGCCTGCAGCGCTTTGAAGTCATCTGTGTGATGCGTGAGCGCACATCGTTCGACGAAGGCCTGCTGCGCCGCCTGCCCAACCTCAAGTTGTTGCTCACCGGCGGCATGCGCAATGCCGCCCTGGACCTCAAGACCGCCACCGAGCTGGGCATCCAGGTCTGCGGCACCGACAGCTACAAGCACGCGGCCCCTGAATTGACCTGGGCGCTGATCATGGCCCTGACCCGCAACCTGGTGCAGGAAGCCAATGCCCTGCGCACCGGCCTGTGGCAGCAAGGCTTGGGCGGAGATCTGCACGGCAAGACCCTGGCGATTCTCGGCCTGGGCAGCATTGGCAAGCGCGTCGCGCAGTTCGGCCAGGTGTTCGGCATGCGGGTGATCGCCTGGAGCCAGAACCTCACCGAGGAAAAAGCCGCCGAAGCCGGTGTGACCTACGTGAGCAAGCAGGCGCTGTTCGAACAGGCCGACATTCTTTCGATCCATCTGGTGCTCAGCGAGCGCAGCCGCGGCCTGGTGGATGCCCAGGCCCTGGGTTGGATGAAGCCTGAGGCGCTGCTGGTCAACACCGCGCGTGGGCCGATCGTCGATGAGGCCGCCCTGATCGACGCCCTCCGGCACCAGCGCCTGGCCGGTGCCGCCCTGGACGTGTTCGCCCAAGAGCCGTTGCCGTCCGACCACCCATTCCGAACCCTGGACAACGTCCTGGCCACGCCACATGTGGGGTACGTCAGCCGACAGAATTACCAGCAGTTCTATTCCATGATGATCGAGGACCTGCAGGCCTGGGCGGCGGGCAAGCCGATCCGCTTGTTGACGCCAGTCACCTGATCTCAACTCCACCATAGCCTTCCCTGCGGGAGCGAGCTTGCTCGCGATAGCGGTGTACCAGTCACTCTCGATGGTGATGATCTGCCGCCATCGCGAGCAAGCTCGCTCCCGTAGAATAGTGTTTTTCCAACACTGAAAATGGCCATCAAAACGCCTCTACCCCACCCGCCCTCCAATGGTGCGTCGCGCCATTGCATCGCGCACGGCGATGAAACATCGAGTTGCCCCTACACCTTTTTGGTGACAAGGAACTGCACTTCGTCGGTGCGTATCCCCCTTTGTCGTGTAGGAGATTGCCGACAAAAACCGTGATTGTCCGACAATGCGACGAAGCGAGCCGCACCGCTCTAAGTTCTGACCTAGACTGCCTAACCGGGGGAAAAACCTACCGGTCATCCAGCTGAAAAAAAGTCGAAACTTTTCACAACGGCGACAGGTCAGGTTAGAGGTAGGGCAACAGCGGGTGGTGCATTCCTTGCAACCACCCTTCCACCTGATTCGCTTCGCCGCATTGGGCAGCGCTTTGCTTTCCTTGCGTAGCGCTTGTGCGCCTGGCCGCAGGATTCGGCCAATGAAACAACAGCTCTGGCGCTTGCCGGAAACAGATCGAGAAAATGGGAGAAAGTTATGATCAGTGCTGCCTTGGAACCACAGCAAGTCCGTTCTCAATTACCGCCGGCGGCTGAATCCCCGACGGCACCGGTGCTGGCCACCGGCGGCAAGGCACTGCTCCCCGTCGTTCGACAGAATCCCAATCGCAAGAAGGTATTGTTCGTAACGTCGGAAATCGCTGACCTGGTAAAGACCGGCGGCCTGGGCGACGTTTCGGCCGCACTGCCTCGGGCCATGGCTGGCCTGCATGATGTCCGGGTGCTGATCCCCGGTTATCCGCAGGTGATGAACAGCGGCAATCCCATCCACATCATCGGCGAACTGGGTGGCCACGCAGCGCTGCCGCCCTGCAAGATCGGGCGCATGGACATGGCCGATGGCCTGGTGATCTATGTCCTGATCTGCCCGGAGCTCTTTGCCCGCGAAGGCTCGCCTTACGGAGCCAACAACGGTCGCGACTGGCCCGACAACCACATTCGCTTCGCCCGCCTGGGCCTGGCCGCGGCCGACATCGCCGCCAACCTGGCACAGATCCACTGGTGCCCCGACCTGGTCCACGCTCACGACTGGCCAGCCGGGCTGGCACCGGCCTATATGCACTGGCGCGGCCAGCGCACGCCGACCCTGTTCACCATCCACAACCTGGCCTACCAGGGCGTGGTGAGCCTGGCGTCCTGCCCGGAACTGGGTATTCCCGAACACGCACTGCAACAAGAAGGCATGGAGTTCTACGGCAAACTGTCGTTCCTCAAGGCCGGCATGGCCTACTCCAGCCACATCACCACGGTCAGTGCCACCTATGCCCAGGAAATCACCACCCCGGCGTTCGGCTGCGGCCTTGACGGATTCCTCGCGGCCAAGACCCAACAAGGCCTGCTCAGCGGCATCCCCAACGGCATCGATGAAAGCTGGGACGCGGCCACCGACACGCACCTGTTCCGCCAGTTCGCCATGGGCGACTGGGAAGGCAAGGCGGTCAACGCTGCCCATGTGCGCGATCTGTTCGGCCTCGACGACTCTACCGGCCCGCTGTTCGCCGTGGTGTCGCGCTTGGTGTACCAGAAAGGCCTGGACCTGACCGAAGCGGTCGCCGAGTTCATCGTCGAGTCTGGTGGACAGATCGCCATCATCGGCCGCGGCGAACCGGAAGAAGAACAAGCCATGCGTGAACTGGCACTGCGCTTCCCCGGACGGATCGGCGTGCGCATCGGCTTCAACGAAACCGACGCTCGGCGGATGTTCGCCGGCAGCGACTTCCTGCTGATGCCCTCGCGCTACGAGCCATGCGGCTTGAGCCAGATGTACGCCCAGCGTTTCGGCTCGCTGCCGGTAGCGCGCAATACCGGCGGGCTGGCAGACACCATCGAGGACGGCATCACCGGCTTTCTGTTCGATGAGTCCACGGTGGAAAGCTACAAACAGGCATTGAGCCGGGCCTTCAAGGTCTTCGCCTTTCCCGACCTGCTCAACGCCATGCGCTGCCGGGCCATGTCGGCCCCTTTCAACTGGTGCAAGGCCGTGGAGCCCTATGCCGAACTCTACGAACAGCTAGTGGCCAAGTCACTGGGTAAATCGGCCAGACAATGAGGTAACAATGCCGTCAAGGACGCCTGAAACCTGGACCCATGGCGCGGTCATGCTCGATGCCGAGCACACCCGTTTCGCCCTCTGGGCCCCGGATGCTTTTTTTGTCAGTGTCGAGCTCGACACTGGCGAGTCAATACCGCTGCTGCCCCAAGCCGACGGCTGGTTCATGATCCAGACCCGCTGCCCCGCCGGCACCCGCTATCGCTACAACATCGACGGCGAACTGGAGGTGCCAGACCCGGCCTCCCGCGCCCAGGCCGGTGACATCGACCGCCACAGCGTGGTGGTCGATCCCCATGCTTATCAATGGCGCCACACGAACTGGTCCGGTCGGCCCTGGCACGAAGCGGTGATCTACGAGCTGCACGTCGGTGCCCTGGGTGGTTTCGAAGGGGTCGAGCAGCACCTGGCACGCCTGGCCGGCCTGGGCGTAACCGCCATCGAACTGATGCCGCTGGCGCAGTTTCCCGGCGATCGCAATTGGGGCTACGACGGCGTCCTGCCCTACGCCCCCCAAGCGTCCTACGGCACGCCGGAACAACTCAAGCACCTGATCGACAGCGCCCACGGCCATGGGCTGGCGGTCATTCTGGACGTGGTCTACAACCACTTCGGCCCCGACGGCAACTACTTGCATCGCTATGCCAAGGGGTTCTTCCGCGAAGACAAGCACACGCCTTGGGGGGCGGCGATTGACTTCCGCCGCCGCGAGGTGCGGGACTTCTTCATCGATAACGCACTCATGTGGTTGTTGGAATACCGTTTTGACGGCCTGCGCCTGGATGCCGTGCATGCCATTGAAGATCCGGACTTCCTCCAGGAGCTGGCGATCAAGGTGCGGCAGCAGATCGACCCGACCCGGCATGCCTGGCTGACCGTTGAAAACGAGCACAACCAGGCCAGCCTGCTGGAACATCACTACGACGCCCAGTGGAACGACGACGGCCATAACGCCCTGCATGTGCTGCTGACCGGCGAAACCGATGCCTATTACGCCGACTATGCCGAACAACCGACCGAACAACTGGCGCGCTGCCTCAGCCAGGGTTTCGTCTTCCAGGGCCACACCAATCGCCATGGCGAGGCCCGGGGCGAACCCAGCGGGCATCTGCCACCCAACGCGTTCGTACTGTTCCTGCAAAACCACGACCAGATCGGCAACCGTGCCCTGGGTGAGCGCCTGCATCAACTGGCCCCGCCCCAAGCCTTGCACGCGGCAATCGCCTTGTTGCTATTGTCGCCCATGATTCCGTTGCTGTTCATGGGCGATGAAGTGGCCGCCGAGCATCCGTTCCTGTTCTTCACCAGCCATCACGGCGAATTGGCGGAGCTGGTGCGTGAGGGCCGGCGCAACGAGTTCGCGGCTTTCAGTGCCTTCGCCGATCCCGAAAATCGCGAGCGGATTCCCGACCCCAACGACGCCAGCACTTTCGAAGCCTCACGCCCGGTGTTCGAGGCGCAGCAAACCCAACAGCACGCCACCGAGGCGCTGTACCGCAAGCTGTTGAAGATTCGCCGCGAAGAGATCGTCCCGCGCCTGCCCGGAGCCCAGGCCCTGGGGGCCGATGTGCTGGGCTATGGCGCGGTCAGCGCACGCTGGCGGTTGGGGGACGGCAGCGTGTTACGCATTGACCTGAACCTCAGCGAGCAGCCGGTCGAGCATACCGCCCCGCAAGAAGCGCGCATTCTTTTCGAACATCCGCAGCAGACCATGGGTCTGTTGCAACAGGGCGCCCTTGCGCCCTACAGCGCGCTGGTCAGTCTGACGCAAGCGGCAAACGTGCCCAACATCACTGGAGAGCGCCTATGAGCGATGCGCAACTTGAAATTCTCGCCAGTCGAGCGGGCCTTGCAGTGGACTGGATAGACGCCAACGGCCGGGCGCAAAAAGTATCGCCCGCCGTACTGCGTTCAGTCCTGACGGGCCTGGGCCATCCCGCTGGGAGCGCCCAGGAAATAGATGCCAGCCTGCAGCAATTGCAACAGGATCAGCAGAATCATCAACTCCCACCGCTGATCACCGCTGACGTCGGTGTCAGCGTGGACCTGAGTCGCTATTTCGAAGCGGCAACGCCCTGCGAAATCAAACTCGAGGATGGCGCGACGCTGAACCTCAAACTCGACGCCGACGCCAAACTGCCGGGGATGATCCCGGTGGGTTATCAGCATGTCGCCATCCAGGACCAGCATTTCACCCTGGCCGTAGCGCCGGCCCGTTGCTACAGCGTAGCCGATGCGGTGGACGACCCGACGCCACGGGCCTGGGGCCTGAGCGCGCAGTTGTACGCGCTCAGGCGTCCTGGCGACGGCGGTTTCGGCGACACCCAGGCGTTGGAAGAACTGGCGCGGGTGGCTGGCGAACGCGGTGCCGATGCTATCGCCATCAGCCCGATGCACGCGATGTTCAGCAGCAACACCGGAAGCTACAGCCCTTACTCACCCTCCAGCCGACTGTTCCTCAACAGCCTGTATGCCGCGCCGGGCACCATTCTGGGTGAGCGCGCGCTGCGCACAGCCATCGATGCCACTGGCTTGACCAATCAGCTGCGCAGCCTGGAAGAACAACCTCTGATCGATTGGCCGGTAGCGGCCCAGGCCAAACAGAAAATCCTGCGTGCCTTGTATGACGGTTTCAGCCAGGGCGAACACCCACTGCATGAAGACTTCAGCAGCTTTCGCCACAGCAGCGGCGAAGCCTTGGAAAACCATTGCCGTTTCGAAGCCTTGCAGGCCGAACGCGCGGCTCGGGGAGAAAGCCTGGACTGGCGTCACTGGCCCGAAGAATGGCGTAACCCACGCAGCCCTGCGCTGACGCATTTTGCCGAAGAAAATGCTGACGAGATTGGCTACTACGCCTTTTGCCAGTGGCTGATTACCCGTTGCCTGGAGCGCGCCCAGAGCACAGCCAAATCCAGTGGCATGGGCATCGGCCTGATCGCCGACCTGGCGGTGGGCGCCGATGGTGGTGGCAGCCAGGCCTGGAGCCGGCAGGACGAACTGCTCGCCTCGCTGACCGTAGGGGCGCCGCCGGACATTCTCAACCGTTCCGGGCAAGGCTGGGGGATCTCGGCGTTTTCCCCGGAAGGCTTGGTACGCAACGGTTTTCGCGCCTTCATTGAAATGTTGCGAGCCAACTTCGCCCACGCTGGCGGCTTGCGCATCGATCATGTCATGGGGCTGCAACGATTGTGGGTAATCCCCAACGACGCCCCACCCGCCGATGGCGCCTACCTCTATTATCCGCTGGACGATCTGCTGCGCCTGCTGGCGCTGGAGTCCCATCGCCATCAGGCCATCGTGCTGGGCGAAGACCTCGGCACCGTGCCGGACGGCCTGCGGGAAAAACTCAGTGCCCGCGCGATCCTGGGCATGCGCGTGCTGCTGTTCGAACAAGACAACACCCACTTCAAGCCGATTCTCGACTGGCCGGACAACGCACTGGCAACCACCAGCACCCATGACCTGCCGACCCTCAATGGCTGGTGGCATGGTCATGATATCGACTGGAACGCGCGGCTGGAGTTGATCGACTCCCACACCGAGATGGACTGGCGCAAACATCGCGAGCGGGAACGCGAAGGCCTGCGCAACGCATTGAACCAGGATCCGCAGAATTTTCGCGAAGAACACCACGAGACCGACCAGGTGCTGGACGCCAGCGTGCGCTTCCTTGGCCACACCCGCGCGCCACTGGTGCTGCTGCCGATCGAGGATGCCCTGGGCATCGACGAGCAAGCGAACCTGCCCGGCACCACCGACACCCACCCTAACTGGCGCCGCCGCCTGGCCCACGAAAGCCAGGCGTTGCTGGATGCCCCGGACGCCGCCCGGCGTCTGGAAATACTCGCCTGCGCGAGACTTCAGGCGAGCGAGCGTGACCGATGAAACCGACGTTGATCCAACCACTACGGGCCACACTTCGCCTGCAGTTTCATAAAGACTTCACCCTGGACGATGCCGTCCCACAGGTACCGTACTTTGCCGCGCTGGGCATCAGCCACATATATGCCTCGCCACTGCTCAAGGCCCGCGCCGGGTCCATGCATGGCTACGACGTCGTCGATCCGACCCAGGTCAATCCGGAGCTGGGCGGCGAAGCCGCGCTCAAGCGCCTGGTCGCGACCCTGCGCGAGCACGGAATGGGGTTGATCCTCGACATCGTCTCCAACCACATGGCCGTCGGCGGCAACGATAACCCGTGGTGGCTGGACCTGCTGGAATGGGGGCGCCTGAGTCCTTATGGCGAGTTCTTCGACATCCAGTGGCACTCCCCTGACCCGTTGATGGAAGGCCAACTGCTGTTGCCGTTCCTGGGCAGTGACTACGGTGTGGCGTTGCAGGAAGGCACGCTGAACCTACGCTTCGATGCCTCCCAAGGCCGCTTCTATGTCGAGCATTACGAGCATCACTTCCCCATCTGCCCGATGCAGTACGGCGAGCTGCTCAAGCCCGCCGAAACCCTAGCGCCGGACCTGACAGAATCGCTCAAGGCCTTGGCCGAGCGCTTCACCACCTTGAACTACCAGACCGACGCCCATACCCTCGCCCGCCCGCTGCAGGCAGAGCTGCGGGACCTGGCCACCCAGCCGGGTATCCTCGCCGCCATCGCGGACAACCTGCGCGGCTATGACTCCCTGGAGCCCGAAGGCTTCGAACGGCTGCATCAACTGTTGGAGCGCCAGAGCTATCGCCTGGCCAGTTGGCGCACCGCAGCGGACGACATCAACTGGCGGCGGTTTTTCGATGTGAACGAACTGGGCGGCCTGCGCGTCGAGCGCCCGGCCGTGTTCGAAGCGACCCACGCAAAAATTTTCGAACTGATCGCCCAAGGCCTGGTAGACGGGCTGCGGATCGACCACATCGACGGACTGGCCGATCCTCGCGGTTACTGCCGCAAGTTGCGCAGACGTGTCGATTCGCTTTCGCCGTCGCGGCACCTACCGATTTTCATCGAGAAGATCCTCGGCGATGGCGAGACTTTGCGCCGGGACTGGAACATCGACGGCAGCACCGGCTACGAATTCATGAACCAGATCTCGCTGTTGCAACATGACCCGGCCGGCGCCGAGCCCCTTGCCGAGTTCTGGAGCCGTCTCAGCGAGCGGCCGGCGCACTTCATCGAAGAAGCGCGCCTGGCGCGCCAGCAGATTCTCAACGGGTCCCTGGCCGGCGACTTCGAAAGCGTCGCCCAGGCCCTGCTCCAAGTGGCCCGGGACGATGTGATGACCCGCGACCTGACCCTGGGGGCAATTCGTCGGGCCTTGCAGGAGCTGATCGTGCATTTCCCGGTGTACCGCACCTACATCAATCCATTGGGCCGCTCCACCGAGGACGAAGTGTTTTTCAACCAGGCCTTGGAAGGCGCCCGGCAAACCCTCAGCGAAGCCGACTGGCCAGTGCTCGATTGCCTGGCCGGCTGGCTCGGCGGCATGCCCTGGCGGCAACGACCACGCGGCAGCCAGCGCAAGCGCCTGCGCCACGCCTGCGTGCGTTTCCAGCAACTGACGTCACCGGCCGCCGCCAAGGCCGTGGAAGACACCGCGCTCTATCGTTCCGCGGTGCTGCTGTCCCGCAATGACGTGGGCTACAACACCGAACGTTTCAGCGCCCCGCCGCAAGCATTCCACGACGCCTGTCTCGAGCGGCTGCAACACTGCCCCGACAACCTGGTGACCACCGCCACCCACGACCACAAGCGTGGCGAGGACACCCGCGCACGCTTGGCAGTGCTCAGTGAACGTCCGCACTGGTACATCGCCTGTGTGGAGCAATGGCGCATTCTCTCGCCTTCACTGCACAGCGACCCCGCGGCCCCCTCGACCGGCGATGAACTGATTCTCTACCAGGCACTGCTCGGAAGCTGGCCACTGGACCTTGATCTCCATGCCCCCCAGGCACTGGCCGACTACAACGAACGCCTGTGGCAATGGCAACGCAAGGCCCTGCGCGAAGCCAAGTTGCAAAGCAGTTGGGCAGCGGTCAACGACGCCTACGAGCAGGCCACCCAGATGTTCCTCGAACGGCTGCTGCTGTGCGATGAAGGGCTGCCCCTGCGCAGCGCCATTGCCGAAGCGGTCCAGGCCATTGCCGCAGCGGGCGCCCTCAACAGCTTGGCGCAGACTTTGCTGCGAATGACCGTACCTGGCGTGCCGGACCTGTATCAGGGCAACGAATTCTGGGATTTCAGCCTGGTGGATCCGGACAACCGCCGACCGGTGGATTTCGAGGCGCGCCGTGAGGCGATGCACGCCGACAATACCCCGGCAGCGCTGATACGTGACTGGCGCGACGGCCGGGTCAAGCAGGCGTTGATCGCCAGGACCCTGGCGGTGCGGGCCGAACACTCGCAGTTGTTCCAACAAGGCAGCTATCAGCCGCTACCGGTGTTCGGCGAACACGCCCAACGGGTGTTGGCGTTCATGCGTGAGCACGAGCAACAACGGGCAATCATAGTTGTACCGATCCACGCAGCCGGCCTGCTGGAAAACAGTGCCGTGCCGCAGGTGGCTGCATCGGACTGGGGCGATACCCGTGTGTCGCTGCCATTTGCCGCCGAGGATGAAAAACTGAAGGGACTTTTTTCAAGCGCAGCAGTCACACCCCAAAGGGAGCTGATGGTCAGCGCCGCGCTGGGGGACTTCCCGGTCAATGTCTTTATCCAACCTTGAGTTCAGTCAGGAGCACCGCGATGAGTACCGACGATAAACGCATTCGTGAATTCGCCTATCAAATCTGGGAATCCGAGGGTAAGCCGACAGGGCAGGAAAAACGCCACTGGGAGATGGCGCGCAAACTGGCCGAAGCTGAAGCGCTCGCGCCGAGCAAACCGGCCAAGGCGGCGGCCAAACCTGCGGCCGGCAAGGCCGATGGCGCCAAGCCAGGCGCGGCCAAAAACACCGCAGCCAAGGCCGCGCCCAAAAGTACCGCCAAGGCCAAGCCTGCGACCAAACCTTCAGCAGCGGTCACGCCCGCTGAAAAACCTGCCGACAAGAAGCCACGGGCGGCACGCAAGCCGCCGGCGAGTTGACTCCTTCCTCACTGATCTCAAGCAAGCATCTCTTTGTGGCGACGGGGTTTATCCCCTCGCCACAGGGTTCAGCGCACAACCACCCGTCTTAACTTGAACAGCATTGCGTATCTGTCTGTCTTTTGCAGGAGCAACTATGACCCGTCCAAAAAAAACCACGCCGCCGCCCGTTATCGAGGCTTCGCGGATTCGTGAAGGGCTGCCTTTTCCGCTCGGTGCAACCTGGGATGGCCTCGGGGTCAATTTCGCACTGTTCTCAGCCAATGCCACCAAAGTCGAACTGTGTATTTTCGATGATGCCGGCGAGGTCGAGCTCGAACGCATCGAGCTGCCGGAATACACCGACGAGATCTACCACGGCTATCTTCCCGACGCCCACCCCGGGATGATCTACGGCTATCGGGTCTACGGCGCCTACGACCCGGAGAATGGTCATCGTTTCAACCCCAACAAATTGCTGATCGACCCTTACGCCAAACAATTGGTCGGTCAATTGAAGTGGTCCGAAGCACTGTTCGGCTACACCATCGGCCACCCCGATGGCGACCTCAGTTTCGATGAGCGCGACAGCGCGCCATTCGTGCCCAAATGCAAAGTCATCGACCCGGCCCACACCTGGGGCAACGACCAGCGGGTCAGTGTGCCCTGGGACAAGACCATCCTGTATGAAACCCATGTCCGCGGCATCAGCATGCGTCATCCCTCGGTACCTGAGAACGTGCGCGGGACCTTCGCCGGGTTGATGGTCGACGACGTCCTGGAGCACATCCGCAAGCTGGGTGTTTCGTCGGTGGAACTGCTGCCGGTCCATGCCTTTGTCAATGACCAGCATCTGCTGCACAAAGGCATGACCAACTACTGGGGCTACAACAGCATCGCCTTCTTCGCCCCGGATCCACGCTACCTGGCCAGCGGCAAGATCGCCGAGTTCAAGGAGATGGTCGCGCACCTGCACGAGGCCAACCTGGAGGTCATCCTCGACGTGGTCTACAACCACACGGCCGAAGGTAATGAACAGGGCCCGACCCTGTCCATGCGTGGTATCGACAACGCCTCGTACTACCGGCTGATGCCTGACGACAAACGCTATTACATCAATGACTCCGGCACCGGCAACACCCTGGACCTGAGCCATCCGTGCGTATTGCAGATGGTTACCGACTCCCTGCGCTACTGGGCCACGGAGATGCATGTCGACGGCTTCCGCTTCGACCTGGCGACGATTCTGGGCCGATACCATGACGGCTTCGATGAGCGCCACAGTTTCCTCGTTGCCTGCCGCCAGGACCCGGTGCTGCGCCAGGTGAAAATGATTGCCGAGCCCTGGGACTGCGGCCCTGGTGGCTATCAAGTGGGGGGGTTCCCGCCTGGTTGGGTGGAGTGGAACGACAAGTTCCGCGACACGGTACGCGCATTCTGGAAAGGCGACGACGGTCAACTGGCCGATTTCGCTAGCCGCATGACCGCCTCGGGCGAAATGTTCAACCAGCGGGGTCGACGCCCTTACGCATCGGTGAATTTCGTGACCGCCCATGACGGGTTTACTCTCAATGACCTGGTCTCCTACAACGACAAGCACAACGAAGCCAACGACGAAAACAACCAGGACGGCAGTAACAACAACCTGTCCTGGAACCACGGTGTCGAAGGGCCAACGGACGATCCGGCAATCAACGAGCTGCGTAATCGCCAGATGCGTAACTTCTTCGCGACCTTGCTGCTGGCCCAAGGCACACCGATGCTCGTCGCCGGGGATGAGTTTGCGCGTACCCAGCACGGCAACAACAACGCCTATTGCCAGGACAGCGAAATCGGTTGGGTCAACTGGGACCTGAGCGAGGACGGCGCGGCGCTGCTCAAATTCGTCAAGCGCCTGATCAAGCTGCGCCTGACCTACCCGATCCTGCGGCGTGGACGGTTCCTGGTGGGCAATTACAACGAGGACATCGGCGTCAAGGACGTGACCTGGCTGGCTCCGGATGGCAGTGAAATGACCACCGAGCAATGGCATGACAGCCACGGTCGGTGCCTTGGCATGTTGATGGACGGGCGTGCCCAGGAAACCGGTATCCGTCGCAAGGGCGGTGACGCGACGTTGTTACTGGTGGTCAATGCTCACCACGACATTGTCAACTTCCTCCTGCCGGAAGTGCCTGAGGGCAGTTTCTGGACCTGCATGGTCGACACCAACCAGCCGGCGGTCCGTGGCCAGGAACGATTCGACTTCAACTCCGAATACTCAGTCACCGGACGTTCGTTGCTGTTGTTCGAACTGCAACGTGAGGACGAGGAGTAAAAACCGCGATAAACGGCGGCTGCAAACGAAGGCCCGCAGGGACGCGGTTCTTCAGCCCTGGGCAGCCCAGTTCGAATAAAAAAAGGCAGTTCAGACACACATGTGACGCGACGAATTGGCCGACATGGGCAATACTTCGCATGCGGGTGTTTCCAGGATCAGGAGCACCGCGGATCGCAGTCAGGCCCTTTTACGGGCACAATCGGGCAATTGGCCCGGTGCTGACTGAAAGATTGAATTCAACAAGGACGTCCCTCATGAAACCTGCCTCTCGCTTGCAAGGTCGGCATCATCCGCAGATATGGAACAGTGCCCCGCAACTGGCCGACATTCCTATCATCAGCACCCAGACACTCATCCCGGCCGGCGCCCGCGCCGTCATCCTCGCCCCGCATCCGGGCGATGAGGTCGGGGCCTGTGGCGGATTGCTCCAGTTGCTGAGCAACCTGGACCAGCCCATGTTATTGATTTCGGTCACCGACGGCAGCCATAGCCCCCCCGGCTCGCCACTGTGGAGCGACGAGCGCCTGCGTGCGCATCGCCCTCACCCCCAGGAAAGCGTGGACGCCCTGCATCGCCTGGGCGTACCGACCCATGGCCTGCAATGGGTGCGCGGCGGCTTCCCGGAAAAGGCCCTGGTCGAACACGAGGCACAGGTGGCGGCCTTCATTGGTCGATACCTGCGACCCGGTGATGTGGTATTCAGCACCTGGCGCATGGATGGCGACACCGACCACGAAACGGTCGGCCGCGCCGGAGCCCTGGCGGCTGAAAACATTGGTGCGGTATTTAACGAACTGCCGGTTTGGGCCTGGCACTGGCCAGTGCGCGAGCAGAACAAAATACCCTGGCACCGGGCACGCAAACTGCGCCTGGACGTCTGGACCACCGCCCGCAAGCGTCACGCAATGCATGCCTACGCCAGCCAGCTCAACGGCGAACCCGCCAGCGGCATCTCGCCGCTGGTACCGCGGGTCATCCTTGATCGCATGGGCATGCCGTACGAGATCGTATTTATCTGAACGTGGGTGTTTCCACACTTACCTGTGGGAGTGAGCTTGCTCACGATAGCGCTGGGTCAGCTTGTATCAATGCTGAATGTCCCGCCGCTATCGCGAGCAAGTTCGCTCCCACAATTTTCGGGTGTTCGCGGAAATGGTGTTGACCACAAAAGCCCCTGTGGGAGCGGGCTTGCTCGCGAAGCGGACTGTCAATCAACGTTGATGTTGTGGGCGACAGGCGTTTACCGGCGGTACCCGGCCGCGCCACGGTTGGGCGCGTTCCAGTTGTGCGGCCAGGGCCAGCAAGGTGCTTTCCTCGCCAAAGCGGCCGGCGAAGTGCGCGCCCATCGGCAAGCCGTTGACGCTCCAGGACAACGGTACCGACATCGCCGGCTGGCCGCTGGCATTGAACAGCGCGGTGAACGGCGAGTAGCTGTGGTAGCGCTCCAGCAGTTGATCGAGGCTCATGCACACATCCTGAATGTCCAACTCGCCAATCGGCATCGGTTCACGGGTCAGGACCGGGCTCAGGATCAGGTCGTAATCCTGCATGAATACCGCCAGTTGCCGGCCCAGGGCATGAATCCACCCCACGGCGCCCGCGTACTGCGCGCCGCTGACGTTGCCCTTGTCTCGCAGGATGATCCGGGTGCGCACTTCCAATTCTTCGGCCTGCACCGCAAACCCACGCATCTGACCCAGCAGGTCAACGTAATGCCGCGTACTTGCACCGATGATGGTAAAGACCTGATCGAGAAACTCCGGCAACACCACCGGCAGGCTTACCGGTTCGACACGGTGCCCCAGGGATTCGCACAACCGCGCGGCCTCACGCACAGCCTCCAGGCTCTGGGGCGATGTCGGCCACGGGTCGAGCTGCTCGACCAGGCCGATGCGCAACGGCCGCGGGTCACGCAGTACCGCCGTCACATACGGCTGCGCCTGGACTGCAGCTGCGTACGGCGCCCCCAGATCCATCCCGGCGGTGGCATCGAGCAGCGCGGCACTGTCGCGCACCGACAAGGTAATCGCATGGGGCGTACCCATCCCGGCCCAGCCCTCACCCACCATCGGCCCCGACGGCAACAGGCCTCGGCTGGGCTTGAGCCCGAACACGCCACAGCAGGATGCCGGCACCCGCAATGAACCACCGCCATCGTTGCCGTGGGCGAACGGCACCACCCGGGCCGCCACCAGCGCCGAGGCGCCACCACTGGAGCCGCCCGAGCTATGCTCGGTGCTCCAAGGGTTACGCGTGGCGCCAAAGCGCGAGGACTCGGTGGAGTACGAGGTGCCGAATTCCGGCGAGGTGCTGGTGCCCACGATCTGACACCCCGCACGCCGCAGACGCGTCACGACCTCCGCTTCGAAATCCGCACGACACGCGCCCAATGAGCGCGAGCCGTTGGTCATCGCCGCACCATTGACCGGTGAAAACAGGTCTTTGATCAAGGTCGGCACGCCAGCCAGCAGACCTTGCCCGGCCTGGGGCGTGTGCGCCGCCTCCCGTGCCGACTCGTACAGCCGCTCGGCAACGGCATTGATCTGCGGCTCGACCCGCTCAAGGCGCTCGATAGCCGCCTCAAGCAGCTCACCGGGCTGGACTTCGCCGCGCCTGACCCACTCGGCCAGCCCTGTGGCGTCTTCATTGTCCATCAAATGGTGGATGTCTTGCATAGCCATGCTTCAGGTTCCTTATTTCACAACGATTGACGTGATCCAACGGCGTTCGCATGACCCTGGCCCCGTGCGCGCAAGCCGACGATCACCCAGAGCAACGCCGCGATAAAACTCACGAGTGCCAACCACTGGATGGCATGACGCAGGTCACCGGCAAAGGCGCTCACAAAGGCCACCACCAGCGGGCTGACGAACTGGCCGATGTACAGGCACGAAGTGAACCCGCCCAAACCACGGCCACGGGTAGTGGCGGTCAAGGCATTCATCACCGGCGCCATCACGTTGGGCACCAGCAATCCGGCGCCCAGGCCTTGGACGAGTGCGGCCACCAGTACTGCGTTGTAGCTCTGGCTGCGCATCAGCAACCACAGCCCGATGCCCATCAGGCCCAGCAACAAGGCGTTGCAACCGGCGATGCCGAAACGACGGCGCAACAATGGCCACATCAGCGAACCGACCAAGGTCGCCAGCAGGCTCAGTCCCGCCGCCAGGCCGATCATGGTGCTGGAGGTAATCCCCAGGCTGACCAGCAGCATCGGTGCCTGGATCGGCATGACGAAGGTCAGGATCATGCCGCCCAGGATCATCAGGTAGCCGACCACCAGCTGCGGCACCGCGACCTTGGCCAGGCCCGCCTCATCGGCTCGCGGCTCGACCGTTTGCCGCTTCACCAGTGGCGGTTCCCACAGCACGTTCACCATCGCCGGCACCAGCAGCAACGGCAGCAAGTACAGAAAGAATGGCGAACGCCACGAATGCTCCCCAAGCGCCCCGCCCACCACAAAAAACAGCGCCCCGACCAGGCCGATGGTGACTACCTGCCGGTTGACGTAGCGCATGCGCTCCTCGCCGTGCCAATAGTCAGCGATCAGGGTCGCGCAACAGGTCATTACCGCTGCTTCGGCGCAACCGAACAACAGCCGCGCGCCGACAATCGAAGGCAAGTTATCGAGGATGGCTGGCAAGGCCCCGAGCAAGGCGTAGAGCAGCGTGGCGATCACCAGCAGGACCTTGCGCCCGACTCGGTCAGCCAGCCAACCGGCCAACGGCGCGCACAGAGCAATCGCCAGGGCCGGACCGGTGATCGCCAATGGCACCAGCAGATCGGCGCGAGGCTCCATGGGGCCGAACTCGGCGCCCAATCGAGGCAGGATAGGCGCGACCATCGTCGAGCCCATGATGGTCAGGCTGCTGCCGAGCATCAGCACCAGTCCTTCACGGCGACTGGCCTGGCGCGACGGGGTCGCGGCCGTTGAAACGGAACTTGATTGGTTCATGGCGAGCCCCTTAGAAACTTTGCGAGATGCGCAGCGCCGCGGTGTAGCCTTCGGCGCGGTTTCGCGCATCAAGCTCCTTGTAGACATGCAGCCAGACCGGCGGCATACCTGGCTTGAAGTAACTCACCGCCGGCCCGACAGCCAGTACCCGGGCGCGATTGCCCGCTTCCAGCCCCGGTGCGTCGTCATCGGTGAACTGGCGGTAGTAATACCCGCCCACGCCTACGGTCCATGGCCCGACATGCTGGCCCACGGCGAACTCATGGCGGTATTCGACGCCGTTCTTGTAGTCGGTGGCCTGGTTGCGCGTATTGATGTCGGCTTCGAAGCTTGAAGAGACTTCAAAGCCGCTATCGGAGAGGTAAGTGGCATTGAGGATCGGCGAAAACGTCCAGTGATTGAGCCCCGGCGAAATCAGCCGGTCCTTGTCGTAGTCACCGGTCGGTGCCTGGATCTGGAACTGGGCATTGACGAACAGGTTCGGCGAAAGCGTCCACTGCAGGATCACCGGCAATACCTGGATGTCGGCCAGGCGGAACGGATCGGCCGCAAGATCCAACGGGCCAACAGGCGTCTGCACCTGTACCGAGGCGTCCATCTGGAAGAACGGCACCACGGTGCCGAAACCGTACTTGGCCCCCAGCACGGTGTAATCGGTCATGCGCATGTAGGCGACGCCGATGGACAGCACATCCAGCGAGAAGTTGTTGTCCAGCGATTTGCCGTGGCGATCTTTCTGCACGTTGGCCGAATAAAACGCGGTACGCAGACCGACTGTCCCGAAAGGCGTGGCCGGCGGCATCATGCCTGCGCCGAAATCGTAGACCCCGACCGCCGTGGTCGGTGCGCCGTTTTCGGTGCCATGGGCAGCGGTACAGAGACCGCTCAGTCCCAGGGTCAGCCACGTACAGTGCCAGACGTTGATTTTTTTATTTTGGTACATCGAATGCCCCTCCGACCATGTGGTGTTGGGGTCATCCTAGGGAGCTGGCTCGTCAGCGGTTATCCGTTTTCAGCACAGTTGAGCGCGACGCAAGGTTTGTGACGGGGTTTCGCCAAACAGAATCCGATAGTCATTGGAAAACCGGCTCAAATGCCAGAAACCCCAGCGCGCAGCGACTTCCTGCACGCCCTGCACCTGATCACCGCTACGCAGTTCACGGCGCACGGCATTGAGGCGCAATGCCCGCAAATAGGCCACCGGGTTGATGCCCAGGGTCTCCTGGAAGCAGTACTGCAATTTACGCCGGCTAGCACCGATGTGATTACACAGGTCGAGGATCGACAGCGGTTCGTCGACGTGGGCCAGGGCGTACTCCCGCGCCCGGTCGACCATGCGCTTGCGCGCCGTGGGGTTGAGCGGCGGCGCCTGATCCGGTGCGACCAGCTCCAGCATATGCAGCATTATCGTATCGCGCAGGCCACGCCGGATCGACTCGTAACCGAGCAACGAGTCGCGCCCCTGCTCGCCCCCTTCGAGCTCATCGAACAGCGCCGCCAGTTCGGCTGGCAGCGTCGAGTCGCCGAGGCGGTAACACTTGGGAAGATCAGTAATTCGAAAACGACTGCCCTGGCGTTCCAGCACGTGCTCCAGTGCCTGCTCTTCAATAGCAATGCCGAGCAGATCCAGATGCTGGGGTGTGCACAGGTCGGGCAAGTTGTGCCCGCGGGCGACCAGCAGGCTGGGCTCGATAATCGGATGCCCCGAGCAAAACACCGGACCGTCCGCACTCAATGGCACGCTGAAGGTGATCGCGCCTTCCCAGGCCATACCGCGCTTGGTCAGGGCCTGATTAGAGCGGTCGCGCACCAGTTGCATCCAGTCGCAGCGGAACTCGGTCAACTCGCCCTCGAAACGTCCGGGGGTCAACTGGTCGTAGCTCACCTGCCAACCGCCCATGTTGCGCGCGTGCTCGTCGATGTCTGCAGTGCGGAATCGATTGATCGGCAGCGTCGGCAATGCATCTGTCGAAACCGGCGGCTGCGCCACGTTGGAGTTGTTCATTGACCCGACCTTTCATGATTCCAGGGCTTACGGGTCAAAGCTCAGGCAAGTTCCATTCCGCCTTGGGGCGAGCTCACTCAAGTGTGCCGAAAACGGATAATCGGCCGAGAATTAGCTGCCTGCGTCGCCATGAGCTTGCTCAAAGAAGTAATCCTTCCAGCTGTCGGCCTTGTTTTTCAGCACACCCAACTCATGCAGTTTCTCGGCATAGATATAGGTGCGCTGCGGCACGACAGTGAAGTCGATTTCCGGATCGGTGACGATCTTTTCCACCAGCGACAGCGGCAACTTGGACTGCTCCACGCGAATGTATGTCTGGGCGGCGGCCGGCTTGTCGGCCTTGATGATGCCTTGCGCTTCCACCAGGGCATCGTAGAACGCCTTGTAGGTCTTCGGATTTTCGTCGTGGAATTTCTCCGTGGTGTAAAGCACGTTGAACGTCGCCGGCCCGCCCAGCACGTCATAGGAACTGAGCACCTTGTGCACATTGGGGCTCTGCAGCGCCTGGTACTGGAACGGTGGGCTGGAGAAGTGCGCATTGATCTCCGATTTGCCGGCGATCAACGCCGCCGTCGCATCCGGGTGCGGGAGGCTGACCGAGATGTCGTCGAATTTCTTGAAGTGCTCGTCCCCGAACACCTTGGCGGTTTCGATCTGCAACGTACGCGACTGGAACCCGACGCCCGCCGCCGGCACGGCAATCCGGTCCTTGTCGGTGAAGTCCTTGAGGCTCTTCACGTTCGGGTTGTTGGTCAGCAGATAGTTGGGCATCGATCCCAGCGAGGCGATGGCCTTGACGTTCTGCTTACCCCGGGTCCGATCCCAGATCGTCAACATCGGTGGAACGCCCGCCGACACCACATCCAGGGCACCGGTCAGCAAGGCCTCGTTCATCGCCGTTGCGCCGGAGATGCTGTTCCAATCCACCTTGATATCAAGGCCCTGGGCCTTGCCATGCTTCTCGATAAGCTGCTGGTCACGCACCACATCGAGGATCAGGTAGCCGATGCCGAATTGCTGGGCGATGCTGATCTTGCCTTCGGCGTGGGCCAAGGGATTGAGCAGCGCAGTGGCCGCCAGGGAAACCAACAAGGTGAGCGCAGAACGCTTGAAAGTCATGGTCTGATGAACCTCACAGTAAATGGGCAAGATTGAAGAGCACGACTTTAAAGCTATAAGAAAATTAATTTAAATATCTGAATGGCATATCAATAGCACCTAAATGTTCGCCGCCTCACGCCAGTAGCTCGCACTCAGGAAGACGATCACCCGGCCTCGCGTTTGCCGGGTCTTTTTCTATGGAGGCGTTGATCCAGGCAAGTCTGAATATCGTCACTGCCCAGCAAAATCCATATCAATACCCGTCCCCTACCCGCTGCGCACAAGGTAAGGTAGACAGAAACCATCCGGATCGAGGTGTGCCCGTGGCGTCCTATTCCTTGCGTCAGCTGAAGTACTTCGTCACCACTGTCGAATGTGGCAGCGTCGCTGAAGCGTCCCGCAAGCTGTACATCGCCCAGCCGTCGATCGCCACCGCCATCAAGGGTCTGGAAGACAGTTTCGGCGTGCAGTTGCTCATTCGTCATCACGCCCAGGGGGTATCGTTGACGCCTGGCGGCGCGCGTTTCTATCGCAAGGCCCAGGAGCTGTTGCGCATGGCCCGGGAGTTCGAACAGAACGCTCTGGCCGACAACGATGTGGTCAGCGGGCAGATCGACATCGGCTGCTTTGAAACGGTCGCCCCGCTTTACCTGCCACGGTTGATCGCCGGTTTCCGTGAGCGCTTTCCCGGGGTGGAAATCCGCGTGCAGGACGGCGAGCAACAGGAGCTGGTGCAAGGCTTGACGGGTGGGCGTTTCGACCTGGCGATTTTTTATGAACACGACCTGGACAGCACCATCGAGACCGAAGCGTTGACCGCCCCACAGCGACCCTATGCGTTGCTGCCGGCAGGGCATCGTTTCGCCAACCAGGCGCAAGTGTCGCTGCGCGACCTGGCGTTGGAGCCGATGATCCTGCTGGATGTGCAGCCCAGCCGGACCTATTTCGTGAGCATCTTCGAGGAATTGGGCCTGACACCGAACATCGTCTTCAGCTCGCCGTCCATCGAGATGGTGCGTGGCATGGTCGGCCAGTCCTTCGGCTTTGCGGTGCTGGTCACCCGGCCGCATTCCACCTGCACCTACGATGGCCAGCAAGTGGTCTGCGTCAACATCGCCGAAGACGTGACCGGCTCGGCGTTGGTGGCCGGATGGCTCAAACGCGCGCACCTGACCAAACCGGCGCAGTTGTTCGTGGATTACTGCAAGGAACAGTTCAGGCAATGGCTGGCCTGAACCTTGTGGCGAGGAAGCTTTGATCGTCCCCACGCTCTGCCTGGGAATGCATCCCGTGACGCTCTGCGTCACCCTCCAGAAGCGGAACGCGGAGCGTCCCTGGCGATGCTCCCACGCAAAGCGTGGGAACGATCGGTCCATGTGACGGGGCGGTTCGGTGCCTAGCGAGCCGCCCAGGCGTTGAAGCGTTGCTCAAGCTCCTCGCCATGGTCGACCCAGAACTCGGCATCCACGGCCCGGGCTTCAGCCAGGTTGGCCTCGGCGGTAGGCAACTGCTCCTGCACCGCTGTGGGCAACAACGCGAGGGTCTTGCGATGCACCGGCCCATAGGGGATGTTTTCCGAGAACACCTTCTGCGTCTGTGGCTGGCTGGCAAAGGCAATGAACCGCTCGGCCAAGGCCTTGTTCGGCGTGCCCTTGACCACGGCCCAGTACTCCGGGTCATACAAACTCTGCGGCCAGACGATGCTCAGCTTCATACCTTCCTTTTGTGCCGAGGCGATGCGGCCGTTGTAGGCTGCACTCATCGCCACGTCCCCGGCTACCAGCCACTGCGCCGGTTGGGCACCAGCCTCCCACCATTGGATGTTCGGCTTGATCTGGTCCAGCTTGGCGAAGGCCCGGGACACGCCCTGCGGTGTGTTCAACACCTTGTACAAGTCCTGGGCCTTGACCCCATCGGCCAGCAAGGCGATTTCCAAGGTGTACTTGGCCCCTTTGCGCAAGCCGCGCTTGCCCGGGTAATCGGCCACATTCCAGAAGTCCGCCCAGGACTTGGGCGCCTTGGCGAGCTTGCTCTGGTCATAGGCCAGGACCATCGACCACACATAGGTGGCCACGCCACATTCGGTGAGTGCCCCCGGGACAAAATTCGCCGGGTCGCCCAGGGCCGTCTGGTCGAGCTTTTCAAACAAGCCCTCCTCGCAACCACGCAGCAGCTCGGGGCTTTCCACTTCGACCACATCCCAACTGGTGTGACCAGCCGCGACCATGGCCTTGATCTTCGATAGTTCACCGTTGTATTCGCCAGCCACGATGCTTCCCGCACCGCTGGCGTTGAAGGGTTGGAAGTAGGCCTTGTCCTGGGCCTGCTTGGTGGCGCCGCCGAAGGAAATCACGGTCAAACTCTGGGGCGCGGCCAGGACGCTGGTACTCAACAACGCCAGTGCACACGCAATATTGCAACGCAAGGATCTGGACATGAAGCGGTTCCTCGAAATGCCGGCTCGCCCGCACGAACCGGTGACGGGACTCAAAGGTGACCGTAAACACGGGCGGTATGGTCTACAGCAAAGGCTCTTGTCGGCCTGTTCGTTGTCGCCTGGCTGACCACCAGGAATCTCCGTCCATTGAAATCGTTCTCCTCAGGCAGCCTTGCGGTCAGCAATCATTGGGTTCACAGAGATAGCTCGCCAGCCGATCCATCAAGCGGTCGCAGGCGGCCATTTGTTCAACACTCACGTATTCGTCGGGCTTGTGCCCCTGGTCCATGCTGCCGGGGCCACACACCACCGTTGGCACGCCGGCCTGATGAAACAAACCGCCTTCGGTGCCAAACGCGACGGTGCTGAACGCATCGCTGCCGCACAGACGGGCAATCAGTTGCGCGGCGGAGCTGTCAGGGGAAGTCGCCAGGCCGGGGTAGGCGGACAGTTGTTCAAAACGGATCGAGGTGTCGCCTTGCACCGCACGCATCGGCGGCAGCAGCGTCTGTTCGGCAAAATCCTGCAATTGCTCGGCCACCACTTGCGGGGCGAAATCCGGCAAGGCGCGCACTTCGAAATCGAAGCGGCAATCGGCCGGGACGATGTTCAGCGCCGTACCGCCCTGGATCACGCCGACCTGCACCGTCGAATAGGCCGGGTCGAAACGCGCGTCATGCAACGAAGGGTCGGCCAGCGCTGCGCCGATCTCCCCCAACCGGCCCATCAGGCGCGCCGCCTGCTCGATGGCATTCACGCCGTAAGGTGCGTAGGCCGAATGACAGGCCGCGCCTTTGACGTAGCAACGCATCGCCAGCTTGCCCTTGTGACCCAGCACCGGTTGGAGTTGGGTCGGCTCGCCGATCAGGCACAGCGCTGGCTGGGGAATGCGCTGCACCAGCACCTCCAGCAGCCTGCGCACGCCCAGGCAACCGACCTCTTCGTCATAGGAGAACGCCAAGTGCAGCGGACGACGAAGCGGGCTGGCCAGGAACTGCGGCACCGCCGCCAGCACCGAGGCCAGATAGCCCTTCATGTCCGCCGTCCCCCGGCCGTACAACCTGCCGCCCGCCTCGCTCAGGCAAAACGGATCGACCGTCCAGGCTTGTCCATCCACCGGCACCACATCAGTATGCCCGGATAACACCACGCCACCGGGCACCGACGGGCCGATACTCGCCAACAGGTTGGCCTTGGTCCGCTCGGGGTTGTAGATCAGCTCGCAAGCCACCCCCAGGTCGCGCAGGTAGCCACGCACGAATTCGATCAGCGCCAGGTTCGACTCGCGACTGACCGTGGCAAAGCCCACCAGACGGGCGAGTAACGCGCGGCTGCGCAGTTCACTCATCGCCCGGCACTCCATAGCTGGGGGCCTGGGTCGGGTCGAGGGCACGGGTCAGGTAATCCTGCAATTGCGGCTGATAGGCCAGCCAGAGTTTCGCCAACTCACCGATGGGATTTTCCTCGGCCCAGTCCACTCGCAGATCGACGATGGGCCAGGTCAGGTCATCCACCACCGACAGCGCCGCCGAATGCACCGCCCCGGCTTCGCCACCGGCCTGCTGCCCGGCCTGCAACGCACTCAACAAGCGTGAGGCCAGGCAGCCTTCGCTGTGCTCGAAAGCCACGACCATGGCCTCGATCACGCCTGCACTGGCCAATAGATTGCCGGCGGCCACGCACTGCTCACCGGCCAGCGCGTTGTGGGTGCCCAAGGCATGGCTGCCACTGAAAATCGCCGTGTGTCCATGGGCATCGACCACCGCCACCTGGCGGTACTGGCTGTAGCCATTGCGCGCCAGAGCGCGGTCCACGGCCTCTTGTGCCACCAACCCGCTGGCCAGCTCGTCGAGGATCAACGGGCCAAGGGCCGGCAGCGTAATGTTCTGGCTCGACACCGCGCCGACGCCCGCCCGCAACCAGGGGCAACGGGCGCCGACGGCAATGCTCGAGGAGCTGATAGCGACACCCAACTGACCGGTTTCGGCGCAGCGCCCGACGATGGAAAAAGTCATGTTCCACTCCTTATTCGGGGATCACCGCGATCACGTCGATTTCCATCAGCCACTGCGGCTGGCCGAGGGCGCTGACCACCAATCCGGTGGAAATCGGGAACACGCCCTTGAGCCATTTACCGACCTCCTGGTACACCGGTTCGCGGTAGCGTGGGTCGATCAGGTAGGTGGTGGTCTTGACGATATGGCTGAGGTCGCTGCCGGCTTCTTCCAGCAATTGCTTGACGTTGCGCATGGCCTGCTCGGCCTGCGCACGAGGATCGCCAAGGCCCACCAACTGACCATTGAAGTCCGTACCGACCTGCCCGCGCACATAGACGGTGTTGCCTGCGCGCACGGCCTGGCACAAGTCGTTGTCCAGGGTCTGGTTCGGGTAGGTGTCTTTGGTATTGAACATGCGGATGCGTGTGTGAGTAGGCATCAACGGACTCCCATGAGGCTGGTCTTCTGGCTGGGCGAATCGCTGGGGGCTGCTTGCTCCCGCGGATTCTCGTTCTGGCGCTGGGCAGCATCCCGATAGGCCAGATAGGTACGCTGCTTGACGATGTGGTCAGCGATATGCCGAGCGTCATGCCACACGCCCCAGATGAACGCCGAGCCGCGCCGTGACAGCCATGGCAGCCCCACGAAATACAGGCCCGGCTCGCTCGAAACTCCGCGCTGATGCTGGGGTTTACCGTGGGCGTTGAGCGCGTCGACCTTCAGCCAGCTGTAATCCACCGAGTAGCCGGTGGCCCAAATAATGCTGGTCACCCCAGCGGCGGCCAGATCCAACTGCAGGATCGGCTGCGTCAGGCAGTGCGGGTCGGGCAGCAGCTGGCGGGCCTCGGGCTCGAGGGGCAGATCCAGGCCGTTGCGAGCGATATAGGCATCAGCGGCATCCAGCAGCGCCAGGTAGTTTTCGTCGCCGCGAGCGATGTTTTCGGCCAGGTTCGATTCAAAGGTCACCACGCTGCCGTTGAACGATTTCGTCAGGCCCACCAAGGTGATGCCCTCATGGGCCAGCCGACGAAAATCCACGGTATGGCCACCACGGGCGCCGCTCACGGCAATGGTCACGTGTTCCTTGCCGGGCTGGACAACCTCGGCATCCCACTCGCCGAGCACCCCCAGCCACCAGCAGAAATCGCGGTTGCGATAGGCCCGTGGCGGCCGATCATGGGCGCCCACCGAGAGGTAGACTTGCTTGCCGGCGCGCTGCAACTCATCGGCGATCTGCACCCCCGACGACCCGGCGCCCACCACCAGCACCGCCCCCTCGGGCAACTGCTGTGGATTGCGATACTCGGCGGAGTGAATCTGGGCGACCGTGGCCATTTCGGGGGCGATCGGCGGAATCACCGGCCGTTGGAACGGCCCGGTGGCCACGACCACATGAATGGCCTCGATCGGGCCATCAGAGGTTTCAATGGTGAACCCCGGGCGGCCGACGTTGCGCTCGACGCTGTTGACCTCCACGCCGGTACGGATCGGCGCATTGAACTTGCGCGCATAGGCTTCGAAATAATCGGCAACCTGGTCCTTGCCGGCGAAGGCATCGGGGTCAAGCCCCTCGAATTCCAAGCCAGGAAAACGGTCATGCCAGGCCGGGCCGTTGGCGACCAGCGAATCCCAACGCGCAGTGCGCCAGGCCTCGGCAATCCGGTTGCGCTCCACGACCAGGTGAGGCACACCTTGTCGGCTCAAGTGCTCGCTCATGGCCACACCGGCCTGACCGGCACCGACAACAAGCGTATCTATGTGTAAGGTTTCAACGGGCATGTCTGTGCACTTCCGGCAGTGGGTTGGTTCAGGCCGGCATCGCGCCGCCTCGGGTACTGATTTTTTTGTTCTGCGATTGCGACTATCGGGAAGAGGTGTCGAGGCGATTGTGTTGGCAGGCGGGAATTAGCGAAACGAGGGTTTTTATCGTTGCTGGGAAGGAAAAAGCTGGATGTACGCCTGATGTCGGGTCAGGCGTTCGGCAGTGGCTCGGAGCTTGAAGGGAGGGTGTGGCAGTGGATCCTGATAACTCGGTATCAGGCGTTTACTGACAGGTCTGTTTCAACTGCGCCGGAAACGCCTTGAGCTCAAGCTTCTCCATCACCAACCCAATGAATGCCGAGACCGCCAGCGGCAACTGGCGTCGACTCGGGTAAAGCACATTCAGGCCAAAACCGGCGCGTTGGTATTGCGGTAGCACGCGCACCAACCTGCCGGCCTCCAGGTCGAGGCTGCTCAGCGCCGACGGCAGCACGGCGATGCCCAGGCCGGCGACGGTTGCCCTGCGCAACGCTTGGGCAGTGTTGGCATTGAATCGGCTGGCGATCTGCACGTGTTCCTCGACACCATCCGGGCCGACCAATCGCCAATGGGTCATGCCGCTGGGGTGGGCGAAGCTCACGCTGTCGTGGTGAGCCAGGTCCTGTAGTGAAGCCGGCGTACCGCGTGCCGCTAGGTAGGCCGGGCTGGCGACCATGCCATCACCGTCGTTCTTGAGGAGTTGACGACCAACATACCCCGAGTCCTGCAAGGGACCGCCGCGAAAAGCGACGTCGATGCGATCGGCAATCAGGTCGACACGAGCGTCGCTGAGCACGAAATCAAGTTGCACCCGAGGATGTGCGGCCAAAAAGTCGGCCACCCATTCCATGGGGAAGAAATCGAAAAAATCCGCCATCGCCGCAATGCGCACCAGACCGCTGGGTTCCTCGGTGCCCATCATCAATTCCTGTCCCGCCTCCATCAGACCGTCCACTGCGTTCACGCAGCGCTCATAAAACCCTTGGCCCACATGGGTCAACGTGAGTTTACGGGTGGAGCGTTGCAGAAGCCGCGTGCCGAGCTGTGCCTCCAACTGCTGGACACGCCGGCTCACGGTGTTGGATGGCATGCCCAGGCGCCTGGCCGCTTCGGCAAAACTGCCGCTGCGGACCACTTGGACAAACAGCGCAATGTCGTTGAGATCGGGCATAGCGACGCTATTCCTTCGAATTCTGGATGAGTTCAATCCGATTGTATCGGCTAATCAATCTATTGGCAGGCACTTATCCTTTCTCGTATCGAGGCTGCCAAACGCTCAAGAATCCGAGGTAATCCATGAACAGCATCGTCGCAGCACCGCCACGCGCCATCGTCCATCGCACCTCTGGCCGCAGCCACGGGCCGATCACCCGGCTCATGAGCCCCGGTGACCTGGGCCAGCTGTGCAAGCCCTTCGTGTTTCTCGATCGCTTCGCGTTCAAGGCCGACGCCATGCAACGAGGTTTCGGCATGCACCCACACTCCGGGATCGCGACGCTGACCTATATGATTGAAGGCGAAGTGGTCTACGAAGACACCACCGGCCAGTCAGGCACTTTGCCCAGTGGCGGCATGGAGTGGATGCAAGCCGGCCACGGCGTGTGGCACGACGCCCGGCCAGTCGGTGGCGCGCCGATCCAAGGTTTCCAGCTCTGGGTTGCGCTGCCGTCTGCGCAAGAGAATGCCCCGGCCCATAGCGTCTATCTGGCGCCCCGCGACCTTCCCCGCGAAGGCCCGGCACTGGTGTTGCTCGGCCAACACGGCGCGGCCCGTAGCAGCGTTGCCTCCCCAGCGGGCATGAACTACCTCGCCGTGCAGTTGAAAGACCAGGAGCGCTGGCGTTACACCCCACCGGCCGGGCACACCGTCGCCTGGCTGGCGGTCAGCAGCGGCAGCCTCAGCGCTGGCGGCAACGTCGAAGCCGGGGAAATGGTGGTGTTCCAAGAGTCCGGCCAGGCCATCGACATCGTTGCCCGGGGCGCGACCTCATTCGTGCTCGGCTCGGCGGTCAAGCATCCCCACGACCTGGTGATGGGTTACTACTCGGTGCACACCAGCGAGGCCGCGCTGGAGAAAGGTGAGAAAGAAATCCAGCGCATCGGCGCCCTTTTGCAACAAGAGGGCCGGCTGGCTTAGCCGCCCCTCGACTCACTCCTTATCCATATCCGATCCCAAAGAGGTGAATCATGACCAACATCGGTCTCGATCTTCTGCTGTCCCGTGCTCAAGTCGGCAAGCTGTCCTTGAAAAACCGCATGATCATGGCGCCCATGACGCGCAGCCGCGCAGGCGCGGGTGATGTGGCCACGCCCCTGATGGCCGAGTACTACAGCCAGCGGGCCAGTGCTGGCCTGATCATCAGCGAAGGCTCCCAGGTATCGGCGCAGGGCAAGGGTTACCTGCGCACACCAGGGATCTTTACTCCCGAACAAATTGCCGGTTGGAAACAAGTGACCGACGCGGTTCACGCCCAAGGCGGACAAATCTTCCTGCAGCTCTGGCATGTAGGTCGTCTTTCCCATCCGTTGGTGCAGGTTAACGGCGCCCAGCCCGTGGCCCCTTCGGCGATCAAGGCCGACGGTGAGATCTATACCGCCGAAGGCCTCAAGCCCTACGAACTGCCCCGGGCGTTGGACCTCGATGAAATTCCAGGCGTGGTCGCCGATTTTCGCCAAGCCGCGGCCAACGCGAAGCTGGCCGGTTTCGACGGCGTGGAAATCCATGGCGCCAACGGCTACCTGATCGACCAGTTCCTGCGTGACGGCACCAACCAACGTACCGATGCCTACGGCGGCTCGATCGAGAACCGCGCGCGTTTCCTCAAGGAAGTGGTCGAATCGGTGATCGAAGTCTTCGGCGCCAGCCGTGTTGGCGTGCGCCTGTCGCCAATCTTCAGTTATTTCTCGATGAGCGACAGCAATCCGCAAGCAACTTTCGAATACGCCGCCAGGATGCTCAGCCGTTACGGCCTGGCCTACCTGCACATCGTGGAGCTGGGCCAAGGCCCGTTCGACTTCCTGGAACTCAAGCGCCGCTTTGGCGGGCCCTACATTGCCAACGGCGGCTACAGCGCCGAACGCGCGGCCGCTGCCATCAGCCGTGGCGAAGCGGACCTGGTGGCGTTCGGCACACCGTTCCTGGCCAACCCGGACCTGGTGGAGCGTTTCAAACTGGGCAAGGCACTGAATAGCCCTGACACGGCGACGTTCTACCAGGGTGACGAACAGGGTTATACGGATTATCCGACGTTGGCCGAAACCCAGACACAACAATGATCCAGTGAGACGGGAGGCAAGGCTTCAGTGCCCTCCTCACGTCTCGGCTTGAAATTGTACAAATTCACATTTTCTTATACAAATAACTTTAAAACGTACAACCACTGAAGTAGGCTTCAAAAAACTTGTACAGAAATATGTATCTGTACAATATTTCGGAGCCTAGCATGTCCGCCTATCTCCAACGTTTCGCCCAGGCTTTTGCCGAACTGGACGCCCGACGCCTGGCCGAGCTCGATGAGCTCTACAGCGTCGACATCCATTTCCAAGACCCCTTGCACCGGATCGAAGGCCTGACGGCCCTGCGTGAGTACTTTGCGCAGTTGTATGCCAGTGCCAGTGACGTGCGCTACGACTTCCACTCGTTCGATGAGGTCGCTCCCGGCGAAGGCTATTTGCGCTGGACCTTGCACTTTCGGCACCCACGCCTGGCGGGCGGAGCCCCCGTGGCATTGTCGGGTTGCAGCCATTTGCGCTGGACCGACCGGGTCTACCACCACCAGGACTTCTTTGACGCCGGTGCCCTGCTCTACGAACACTTACCGTTATTGGGGCCGGTGATCCGCTGGCTCAAGCGCAGGCTGGCATGAGCCGCGTCTGGCTGACCGGCGCCAGCAGCGGCATTGGCGCGGCATTAGCGCAAGTGCTGCTGGAACAGGGCCACCACTTGGCATTGAGCGCGCGCCAGGTAGAACCCTTGCAGGCACTGGCAACACGCTATCCAGACCAGGTGCTGGTACTGCCAGGCGACCTGACCGACCCGCCCCAGGTCGCCAGGGTCTGCCAGCAGATTGACTGTGAGTGGTTGGCGCTGGACCTGGTGATTCTCAATGCCGGTACCTGCGAATACCTGGAGCCTGGACGCTTCGACACCCGTCTCGTCGAACGCGTCATCACCAGCAACCTGCTGGGCACCAGCCATTGCCTGGAGGCCGCCCTACCCTTGCTGCGCCGAGGCCAGTGCCCACATCTGGTGGTGGTGAGCAGCGCGGTCACCTGGCTGGCCCTGCCTCGCGCCGGCGCCTACGGTGCCTCGAAGGCCGCGTTGCGCTATCTGGTGGAGTCCTTGCGTATCGACCTGGCCACCGAAGGCATCGACGTCACCCTGGTGAGCCCCGGTTTCGTCGATACGCCACTGACCCGACGCAACGATTTTCCCATGCCCATGCGCTGGTCGGCGCAACGGGCCGCACGGCATATCGCACGGCGCTTGCCGGCACGGCCTTTGGACATCGTATTCCCCTGGTTCTTCACCGTCGTCCTGCGCTTGCTTGGACACTTGCCCGCAAGCTGGCGGCTGGCCCTGGGCCGGCGCCTGGCACGCCCCTCCAAGGAATCTTGAGACATGCGCATCGCAATCATCGGCAGCGGCATTTCCGGGCTGACCTGTGCCTATCTGTTGGCTCGTCGACATCAGGTCACTCTGTTCGAGGCCGACAGCCGGATCGGTGGCCACACCCATACCGTGGATGTCGATTGCCAGGGCAGGCGCTTTAGCGTTGATACCGGCTTCATCGTGTACAACGACTGGACCTACCCGAATTTCATTCGCCTGCTGGATCAATTGGGCGTCGCTTCGCGTCCTACGCAGATGAGCTTCTCGGTGCATGACCCGGCCACCGGGCAGGAATACAAGGGCTACACCTTGCGCAGCCTGTTCGCCCGCCGGCGCAACCTGCTGTCGCCCGGTTTCTGGGGCATGCTGCGCGACATCCTCCGGTTCAACCGGCAGGCGACGGCCGACCTGCAGGCGCACCGTATCGACAGCGCCACGCGACTCGGTGACTACCTGCACAGCCACGGTTATGGCCAGCGTTTCATCGACCACTACATCGTGCCCATGGGTTCTGCGATCTGGTCGATGTCGCCGGCCAGGATGCTGGAGTTTCCGCTGCAGTTCTTCGTGCGCTTCTGCCACAACCACGGCCTCCTGTCGGTCAATCACCGCCCACAATGGCGCGTGATCGAGGGCGGTTCACGCAGTTACATCACTCCCTTATGCGCCGGGTTTCACCAACACATCCGGCTCAACTGCCCGGTGCAAAGCGTCAGCCGAGACGCGACTGGGGTATGCGTGACCAGCGCCGCGGGCATCGAGCGTTTCGATAAAGTGGTGTTCGCCTGCCATAGCGACCAGGCCCTCGCCCTGCTCGAGGCGCCCAGCACCGAAGAAACCGAGGTCCTCGGTGCCCTGGCCTATGCCAGCAATGAAGTGCTGCTGCACACCGACACGCGATTATTGCCACGGCGGCGCCAGGCCTGGGCGAGCTGGAACTACCGCCTTGGCGGCCCACCTCAGGCTCCGGCCGCGCTGACCTACAACATGAACATCCTCCAGGGCCTGGACGCGCCGGTGACCTTTTGCGTAAGCCTGAATCAGAGCGATGCGGTCGATCCGGCGCAGGTGCTTGCGCGCTTCGAGTACGCCCATCCCCAGTACAGCCTCGCCGGGGTAGCCGCGCAGGCCCGCCAGGGTGAATTGCAAGGACACCGGCACAGCTATTTCTGCGGTGCCTACTGGGCCAATGGTTTCCATGAAGACGGCGTGGTCAGCGCACTCCACGTAGCGGAGCTTTTCGGAGAACGCCTTTGAACAGCAGCCTGTGTCGCGGCTGGATCGACCATCGGCGCCATGCACCGCGAGTCCACGCATTTCGTTATCCGATCGGCATGCTGTACCTGGACCTCGCTGAACAGGATCATGTGCTGGGTCTGTCACGCCTGCTGCGGTCATGGCCCCTGGCGCCGCTGTGCTGGCGCGAACGCGACTACCTGCCTGCGCGCACCCGCCTGGGTGTGCCCTTGGTCGACGCCGTGCGCGAGATCCTCACCGAAGCGCTGGGTACAGCTCCCCAAGGCGCGATCCAACTGCTGACCCAGCCACGTAGCTGGGGCCTGTCGTTCAACCCGGTGAGTTTCTATTTCTGCCACGAAGCCGACGGGCGCCTGTCGGCGATTCTCTGCGAAGTGCGCAACACCCCGTGGCGCGAGCGTCATCACTATGTGCTGCCGGTACGCCCTGGCGAGCCCCAGGCGTTCCGGGTGGCCAAGGCTTTCCATGTTTCACCGTTCCTGCCCCGGGACATGGATTACCGCATGCGCTTTCGGCTCCAGGACTCCCACATTCGCGTGCACATGGAGAACTGGCGCGACGGGCACAAGGTCTTCGAGGCCCACCTGGCGCTCGAGCGCGAGCCTCTCGATGGCCGGTCGTTGCGCCGCCATGTCCTGGCATTCCCATGGATGAGCCTGCGCACTGTCAGCGCCATCTACTGGCAGGCGTTGCGCCTGCTGCTCAAACGCACCCCCCTGTACACACACCAGGCAAGCCAAGGCGACCTGAGTATTGGTGAAACCGCCCACAAGGACCCCGACCATGCCCGAACCCACCCTGAGCGTTACTAAGGCCAGCAGCTTCTCCCCGTTCAACGGCGGCTTCTTCAAGCAGGCCGTGCTCGGCCAACTGCGCCGCCTGCGTCACGGCCATCTGCGCCTGACGGTCGATGGCGCGCCGTTGAGTTTCGGCGACCTGAGCAGTCCCTTGGTGGCCGAGGTCGAGATCCTCGACGCCGCCGCCTGGGGCATGGTCGCCGGTAACGGTTCCATCGGCGCCGGCGAGGCCTATATCCGGGGCTACTGGCGCAGCGCCGACCTGACCGCCGTGACACGCCTGTTTGTGGCCAACCTGGAAGTGCTCGACGCCATGGACAGCGGCCTGGCCCGCCTCAGTCGCCCCCTGATGCGCGGCTTGCACTGGCTCAACCGCAACAATCGAAAAGGCTCGCGGCGCAATATCATCGCTCACTACGACTTGGGTAATGAGCTGTTCGAGCGACTGCTCGACCCCACCATGATGTATTCGGCCGCACTGTTCGAAAGCCCGGAGCAAAGCCTGGAAGACGCCCAGCTCAACAAGCTTGAACGCATCTGCCGCAAGCTCGATCTGCGCCCAGGCGACCATTTGCTGGAAATCGGTACGGGCTGGGGCAGCCTCGCCATCCATGCAGCCACTCACTACGGTTGCAAGGTGACCACCACGACCTTGTCCGACGAGCAATACCGCCACGCGCTGCAGCGCATCGAGACGCTGGGCCTGCAAGAGCGCGTGCACGTGCTGTGCAAGGACTATCGTGACTTGCATGGGCGCTACGACAAGTTGGTGTCCATCGAAATGATCGAAGCCGTCGGGCATCGATACCTGCCTGAGTATTTCCGCTGCTGCGCCGCGTTGCTCAAGGATGACGGCCTGATGCTGCTGCAATCGATCACCATCCGCGACCAGCGCTACACCCAGGCCAGACGTTCGGTGGATTTTATCCAGCGCCATGTTTTCCCCGGCGGCGCACTGCCGTCGCTGTCGATTCTGTTGAGCACCGCCAGCACGCGGACGCAACTCAACCTGCTGCACCTTGAGGATTTCGGTGCGCACTACGCCCGTACGCTGCGACACTGGCATGAGAATCTGCGCCAATCGCGCCAGGTTTTGTTGGAGCTGGGCTACGACGAAACCTTCCAGCGCCTGTGGGAATTCTACCTGTGCTACTGCGAAGGGGGATTCCAGGAGCGTGCCATCGGCGTTGCCCAGTTGCTGTTCGCCGGCCCCGCTGCCCGCCCGACGGCCCTGGCGGAACAACGGCAGGCCCGATGAACCGCATCGGCCTGCTGATCAACGCACTCTGGCTGCAACTGGGCTGGTGGGGATGCGTGGCCGGCGCCCACCAGCCAGGCTGGCTGCTGGTGGTAATCTGTGGCCTGCTCGCTCACCTAGCATTCAGCCCGACGCCCAAGTCCGAGTTCTATGCGGTGACCAGCGTTGGCCTCTGCGGCATGTTGCTGGACTGGAGCCTGGGCGCACAGGGCCTGTTCGTGTTCAAGCAGAGCCCGTTGCCACTTTGGCTGGCCCTGCTCTGGCTGGTCTTCGCCACGGGCTTGCGGCATAGCCTGGCCTGGGCCATACGGCCGGTCTGGCGCGGTGCGCTGGCAGGCATGGTGGGTGGTCCGCTGGCCTATTGCGTGGGAGCACCATTGGCCGGGGTCACGCTGCCCCTTGGCGTACTCGGAACCGCGTTGGTCTTGGCCCCTCTCTGGGGGTTATGGCTACCACTGGCGTTGCGCCTGGCTGAATCGCGCTGACCACGGGATGCAAGCGGGCAGCTACCAAGGCTCGTCCAGAAAAAGTGGCAGGCGCAATGGCTCGACCACCCCCTCGCGCAAACCGCACATTTCATCATGGACCACCTGTTGCACCAGCACGCACGGCAGGCGCGGCACAAAACGCAGCAGTTCACGAAGATGGGTGGTAGAGCGCACCGGCAACGTCTTGCCCGATTCGTCGAGCAGCGTATACAACCCACTGCCCCGCCGAGCGCGCAACACGTAAAGACCGCCTTCCAGCGACAAGAGCTCAAGTTCGTGGATCCGACCGTCGACGGCCAGATCGGTCAGCTCCTGCAAGGTCATGGCGTACTCCCGGCCTGACGCCGGAAAAACAGGGTCACCTGGCCCAGCTCGACACCGAGCTTGCTCATGCTGGAACGGTTGATCAGCGTGTCTTCATCCATCAGGTACATCCAGTCATCGAAAGTGACTTCATAGGTCGAACCGTCGACCGGCAGGTTCAGCCGATAACGCCAACGTAGAGCATTGCCAGCCACCTCTCCCTGCGCCTCGCCGATCACGTCGTCCGCACGACCGCGCCAAAGCCCTGGCCCAACAGGCGTCAACGTCCAGACCCGCCGCTGGCGAGTGCCGTCGCTGTAGAGGAAACGCTCATCCAGGATCAGTCGATCACCCTCGTGGCGGCTGGAAATCTCCACCACAAAACGCTTGATCACTTCACCCGAACGCTTTTGATAGATGCCCCAGGCCTTGACGGGCGTGCTGAAAAACTGCGCCAGATCCAGTCGTGGTTGCTGGTCGGCATAACGTTCGACATTCACATTCCCGCAACTGGTCAGGCCCAGCATCAGCAGCAATGCCAGCAGAAAATGCTTCACTGATTCTCTCTCCCCTCACTTGAACTCTGGATTCCAAGTAATTGATTCCTAAGAATGGGTTCTCGAGTTCGAGGATCGAGCCAGATAGCAAAAAATGCCCGGGCAAACAGTGGGTCTGCGACCACAAGAGACAGCTTTTCACCCACATAGAAATGACAGCCCAGCCCCGGTAGATACACGCCAGTGATACGGCTTCCAGGCTTCACATCAATAAAAGCACGGCGCATTTGACCGGCCCATTCGTCCCGGCGCTTGACGTCCAGGGGCGCCCCGTTGAGGCGCTGCATTTCCTTCAGGCTCGTTTGGACCAAAGCCTCTTTACCGATGGCGCGCCGGTAACTGAGTTCCAGGGCAAACGCCGTTTCCAGGCTTGGCACAGCGGCCGCACTCCAGAGCCTGGCCTGGTAGATGTCGAACCCGTACCAGTCGAAATCGGCTTGCCCGACCAGGCGCGTGCCTGGCAAAACGCCGCGCCAGTCCGACAAAGTTTGAGTGCAATAAAGCGTAGACATGCACACCACTATGGCGACCAAGCTTTTCCTGAGCGCGAGCGACCGGGCCATGAAAGCACTACCCGTTTACCAAGGGAGCCTTGATAATTGTACAAGAAGTTAATTTTGTACAGCTTTTAAAGAAAACTCCGCTTACTTAGTGGTCACGAGGCTCATTTCGCAGAATGGATAAACCGGATCGTATGTGCAGCTATATGCTTTCCGACACATCGATCTGAAGTGGCACCACCCGCCTTGACGCCGAGCCTGGCGGCGTGGCTGTTGCTGCCTCGACCAGTGCTTCAACCGCTTGTTCGGCCATGGCCGCGACAGGATGCGACAGCACCGCCTGGACCAGCCCCGTCTTCAACGCGTCACGCGTCAGTGGCGTCAGGTCATGGCACACCACGATGGGCAAGCGCAGCTGTCGGTCCTTGAGATCGCGCAAAGCCCGCAACACCCCCGCTATGCCACCTCCAGCCACATAAAGCCCGACAAGATCAGGTTCTGCCGTGAGCAGGTCCAACGTGTTGCCATAGGCGAACTCATCGTCCTCCAGCGTCAGGCGCGAGGCGAGCAGTTCCCATTCACTGGAGTGCTCCGCCAGATAACTGCGAAAGCTCAGTTCACACAACTCCTGGCACTGGAAACGCTGGCTGCTGAGCATGACCGCCACCGGGCCGGGCTGGCCGGTGAGGCGGCTGACGAACCAGCCTGCCGTGCGCCCGGTGAGCCGGTTGTCCAACCCGACATAACCTGTGCCGGTAGCGCTGGACAGCTCGGACAGCAGTGCCACCACCGAAACACCCGTCTCGCGCAGTTGTGCGACCGCCTCGCGCACCCTGGGATGGTCCACCGCCACCACGCCCAGGCCGTCCACTTGATCGCGCAAGGACGAGATGCGCTGCGCCACGGTGATCGGGTCGAGGTCATCCAGATAGCCGATGACCACCCGAATCCGCGCTCGCATGCACGTTGCGGCGGCATTCGACAACGCGTGGGCAAGGCCTTGGTAAAAAGGCACGCCGCTTTTCTGCAACAGGAAGCCAAGCCGCAAGGTCGGGCGGTCATTGAGCACCCGCTGTTCGATAATGCCCTTGGCATGAAATCCCAACCGCGCGGCAGCCGCGGCGATGCGCTGGGCGGTGTCGGCGCGCACGTCAGCGCGCAGGTTCAGCACCCGGTCGACGGTGGACAGGCTGACTCCGGCTTCCCGAGCGACATCGGCCATCGTGGGCCGCAGTTTACGACGTGGTTTTTCTGACATGTTTTGACACCTCTATCGGGCATCATGAGGGGTTTTGACAGATTAAGCCATCACCCCATGGCCCCCTCTGCGGCAACCCAATAGCATCAGGCCAAGCACATAAAAACAAACACAGCCGGAGTGCCCCATGACCATCCACATTTGCACCGCGCCTTGCTGCTGGGGCGTCGACGACGTCAAGAACCCTTTCCTGCCGCCGTGGCGCCGCGTGCTTGGCGAAGCAGCCGAGGCCGGCTATCGCGGCATCGAGCTGGGCCCCTACGGTTACCTGCCGCTCGACGCCGGAACCGTCAGTCCCGTCTTGTCCGAACTTGATCTGCATGTGGTCGCCGGGACGATCTTCGACGACCTCGTCACCCCCGCCAACCTGCCCGAACTGCTGCGCCAGACCCATGACATCTGCACGCTGCTCAAGCAATTGCCAGCCTCGCAAAAGCAAACCGGACAGCGCCATGCCGGCCCCTACCTGGTGATCATCGACTGGGGCCACGAGGAGCGCGACTACGCCGCCGGCCACTCGGACCGCGCGCCACGCCTGGACGATGCACGCTGGAACACCATGATGGCGCACATCCGCGCCATCGCCGACCTCGCCTGGCACACCTACGGCATCCGCGCCGTTATCCATCCCCACGCCGGCGGCTACATCGAGTTCGCCGACGAGTTGGCGCGCCTGGTGGACGACATTCCCGACGAAGTCGCCGGGCTGTGCCTGGACACCGGGCATCTCTATTACGCGGGCATGGACCCGCTCGCCTCGCTGCGCACCTACGCTCATCGCCTGGACTACCTGCACTTCAAGGACATCGACCCGGTGGTGTTCGACCAGGTGCTGAACGAGCACATCCGTTTCTTTGCCGCCTGCGCCCGAGGCGTGATGTGCCCCATCGGGCGTGGTGTCATCGACTACCCAGCGCTGCACAGCCTCGTGCATGAATTGGGTTACCAGGGCTGCATCACCGTCGAACAGGAACGTGACCCGCGCAACGCCGGGACCAGCCTGGACGACGTAGCGGCCAGCCGCGCCTACCTGGCCCGAATCGGTTTCTGATCAGCACAAGGACAAACCCCATGATCAACGGCAGCAAAACCCTTACGCGCCCCATCCGCTGGGCCATGGTCGGTGGCGGGGAGCAAAGCCAGATCGGCTACATCCACCGCTCGGCCGCCCTGCGCGACCGGAATTTCGAATTGGTCGCCGCGGCGCTGGATATCGACCCTGCACGCGGCCGGACCTTTGGCGAGCAATTGGGCATCGACCCCGCGCGCTGCTATTCGGACTACCTGAGCCTGTTCGAACTGGAAGCGCAACGTGCCGATGGGATCGAGGCAGTGTCGATCGCCACGCCCAACGGCACCCACTACGCCATCACCCGGGCCGCTCTGGAAGCCGGGCTGCATGTGGTCTGCGAAAAGCCGCTGTGTTTTACCCTCGAACAGGCCGAGGCGCTGCGCACCCTGGCGCAAACCAAGGGCCGCATCGTTGGCCTGACCTACGGCTACGCCGGACACCAGTTGGTCGAACAGGCCCGGGCGATGATCGCGGCGGGAGAACTGGGGGACGTGCGTATGGTGCATATGCAATTCGCCCATGGTTTCCATAGTGCACCGGTCGAGGCGCAGAACCAGGCCACCCAGTGGCGCGTCGACCCGCGCCAGGCCGGGCCCAGCTACGTGCTGGGGGATGTCGGCACCCACCCGTTGTACCTGGCGAAAGTGATGCTGCCCGACCTCAAGATCAAACGGCTGATGTGCAGTCGGCAAAGCTTCGTCGCCAGCCGCGCCCCGTTGGAGGACAACGCCTACACCTTGATGGAGTACGAAGGCGGCGCCATGGGCATGGTCTGGTCCAGCGCGGTGAATGCCGGGTCCATGCACGGGCAGAAGATCCGCGTGATCGGCTCCCGGGCCAGCCTTGAGTGGTGGGACGAACGGCCCAACCAACTGAGTTTCGAAATCCAGGGCCAACCGGCGCAGGTCCTGGAGCGCGGCATGGGCTACCTGCACCCCGACGCGCTGCAGGACGACCGTATCGGCGGCGGCCATCCCGAAGGGCTGTTCGAAGCCTGGTCCAATCTCTATCGCCGCTTTGCCCTGGCCATGGACGCATCCGACCGTGGCGACAGCGAGGCACTGGCCGCCCTGCGCTACCCCGACATCAACGCCGGCGTCGACGGCGTGCGCTGGGTCGAACGCTGTGTGGAATCAGCCAACCAGGATTCAGCCTGGGTCGCGTATTGACCCCCTCGCCACGGTAATGAGCATTACTTGAAGGAGAACAACAATGAAAATCGCCCTCGACCCGTACATGCACCGCCACCTGAGCCTGCCGGATCTGTGCCGTAAGACCGCCGAGCTTGGCTACGAGTACCTGGAGCTGTCGCCACGGGAAGACTTCCTGCCGTGGTGGGTGCGCCCCCGCGCCCACAAGGAACGCATCGCCCAATTCAAGAAAGCCCTGCGCGACCATAACCTGCAACTGGCCTCGCTGCTGCCAATGTACCGCTGGGCCAGCCCCCATGAAGACGAACGCCGGGCGGCGGTGAATTACTGGAAAGAAGCCATCCAGATCGCCGTGGAGATGGGCTGCACGACCATGAATTCGGAGTTCGGTCGCGGGCCTTCACCGGATCGCGGGCACAAAGTCAGCTGCTGCGGGGGGCTACACAGCCATGAGTCCAGCGAAGCGGCCTGGTGGCGCTCGATGGAGGAACTGGTGCCGATCCTGGAAAGCGAGGGCGTCACGCTGAACGTCGAACCGCACCCGGAAGACTGGTGCGAAACCCTGCACCCGGCCCTGGACATGCTCAAGACCATCGGTTCGGACAACGTCAAGTTTCTTTACTGCACGCCGCACACCTTCTATTTCGGCGATGACATGAAGGCCATGATCGCCGAGGCCGGGTCGATGATCGCCCATGTCCACATCGCCGATACCTACAACCACAAGGCCTCCTCCGGCCTGCGCTACATCGTCAACCCACCAGGTGCCAAAGTCACCGTCCACCAGCACATGGACATGCACCAGGGCGAGATCGACTGGGACCTGTTCTTCAGCGAACTGGCCAAGACTGGCTTTGACGGCATCGTCACCGCCTGCGTGTTCGGCTGGGAAGAACGGGCGGATGAATCCGGGCGCTTCATGCGCAAGGAAATCCAGGCCTACGTCGATAAGTACTTCAGGTAGACGCGTTCGTCACTCCAGTAATTGAACGATCCGCGGCTCTATCGCGCTTGCGCTCACCTCGAGCAAGGCCAGCGTCACCGGTAGCTTGAACCGCCGCCGGCCGGCGCTGCCGGGGTTGAGGTACAAACGTTCGCCGCGCCACTCGATGCCTGGCTTGTGGGAGTGGCCGGTGATCACCAGTTTCACTCCCGGTTCGAGCACCGCCGGCACATCAGCGATGTCATGCACCAGCAAAACCATCCACCCGCAGAGCTCGAATTGCAGGCGGTCGGCAAGCTGCCCAGCCCAATCGGCCCCCAAGTCGTTATTGCCACGCACCACGTGCAATGGTGCGATGGATGCCAGTTGATCCAGGATCCCGTGGCTGCCGATGTCACCGGCATGGATGATCCGATCACATCCCTCCAACGCTGCCAGCGCTTGCGGACGGAGCAGACCGTGGGTATCGGAAATGACGCCAACCTTCATGAGCGGTCCCCTCGCAGAAAACAGCGGCTACCGTGCAGCCCAACGGGAGCAAGCTTGCGCGCCACAATGACTCAGGCAAACCCTGGAAAGCAGCATGGCTTGACCGACAGCTATTAGGCACTAACCGCGAGCGTTTGTGTCCTTACTTTAACGCCTGATATCTACCCACGCGTGTCACCGCACATGCCGGCCGCGTCGCAGCTAGCTAACGTGCTGAAATCGAATAAGATAGGCTCCGCCTCAATCGTGCGCAGACCCGTCGTAGAAGGAAATATTGATGCTCGGACGCAAACGCCCAGAGCCAAGGATTGCCAACCCTGATGAGGCCTTTTCCCCCGAGGCTGCACGGACCGGAGCGGCATTGCGGCTTACCGTAAGCTTCATGCTGGTGGTGGTTATCGCCTTCCTGGCCGTTGAAGGCTGGCGGACCTGGCGCGATTATCGTGCCGCGTTTTCGTCCGCGCGCGACTCCGTGACGAATCTGGCGCGGGCCACGGCGCAGCACGCCGAAGACACCATCCGGCAAGTGGATGTGGTGACTGCCGCGCTCAGTGAGCGGGTAGAAGGCGACGGTCTCCCGAACATGGACATCCCGCGCATCCATAAGCTGCTGGTACAACAGTCCGCCATCATGCCGCAACTGCACGGGCTGTTTATCTACGGCCCGGACGGCCAGTGGATCGTGACGGACAAGGAAGTGACCCCGGAACCGGCCAACAACGCCGACCGCGATTACTTCCAGTACCACCGCACTCACGCCGATCGAGGCGTGCGTATCGGCGAGGTGATCAGGAGTCGATCCACCAACGACCTGATCATCCCCATCTCCCGACGCCTGAACAATCCTGACGGCTCGTTCGCCGGCGTGTTGCTTGGCACGGTCAAGGTCAGCTACTTCGTGGACTACTACGGCGACTTCAAGATCGACGACAAGGGTGCGCTGGTCCTGGCCACGCGAAGCGGGACCATTCTGGTACGCCGGCCCTTCGTCGCCTCGGTGGTCGGCAAAAGTCTACTCAATAGTGTGATCTTCAAAAGCTATCTGCCCACTTCGAACCAGGGTGTCGCAGAGGCCAAGGCTGTCATAGACGACACCGAGCGGCTGTACGGCTACAGGGCCCTGACCACCTACCCATTGGTGGTAGAGGCCGGTCTATCCCGGGAATCCATCATCGCCCCCTGGCGTCGCGACCTGCTCAAGACCAGCTTCGTGCTGATTTTCCTGATCGTGATACTCGTTGGCTTCGGGCTCATCGTGTTGAGCCAGTTGCGCTACCGGATGACCATGGAAAAACAGATCCGCAGCGCACACCAGGCCATGCGGGACATGGCGTTGACCGACAGCCTGACCGGGCTGGGCAACCGCAGGCGCCTGGACATTACATTGGCTGATGAGATTCGCCTGGCCAAGCGCCAGGGTTCTTCCCTGGCGTTGATCATGCTCGATGTCGATTACTTCAAACGCTTCAACGACAAGTATGGCCACGCCGCCGGGGACGACTGCCTGCGCGCGATTGCCGGTGCGATCCAGAAGACCATCAAGCGACCGGGTGACCTGGCCGTCAGGTACGGCGGCGAAGAGTTCACCGTGTTGCTTCCCCACACCGACAGTACAGGTGCGACCAAGATCGCCCAAGAGATCCTGCAATCCATCCGGGCGCTGAACATCGAACACGTCGACCACCCATTGGGCATCGTTACCGCCAGCGCGGGCATCACCACCAGCGAGCCGGGCAGCGAGGACATGACCCCGGCCATGCTGATAAAGGCTGCCGACGCTTTTTTGTACCTGGCGAAAAACACTGGGCGAAATCGCTGGTGCAGCGCCGGTGCGTCCCAGGGATGACGCCAGCGGGACAACCGCGCATCGGTCCACATCACACGAACCCAAGTCCACAGGTGCCGACCAGGTGCCTGGCGGCTACAATGGTCGCTTCGTCCGTGACCAGCCTGATAAAAAATACATGTCCTTGCCCAAACATCATCTGGAACTGCTCAGCCCCGCCCGCGACGTAACCATCGCCCGCGAAGCCATCCTGCATGGCGCCGACGCCGTGTACATCGGTGGCCCGAGTTTCGGCGCGCGTCATAACGCCTGCAACGAGGTGGGTGATATTGCCCGATTGGTGGAGTTCGCCCATCGCTACCACGCCCGTGTGTTCACCACGATCAATACCATCCTGCACGACAATGAGCTGGAGCCGGCCCGTCAGCTGATCCACCAACTGTACGATGCCGGTGTCGATGCGTTGATCGTCCAGGACCTTGGGGTAATGGAGCTGGATATCCCGCCCATCGAGCTGCACGCCAGTACCCAGACCGACATCCGTACCCTGGCACGGGCGAAGTTCCTCGACCAGGCCGGTTTCTCGCAACTGGTGCTGGCCCGCGAGTTGAACCTGCAGGAAATCCGCGCCATCGCCGACGAGACCGAGGCGGCCATCGAATTCTTTATCCATGGCGCGCTGTGCGTGGCCTTTTCCGGCCAGTGCAACATTTCCCACGCCCAGAACGGTCGCAGCGCCAACCGTGGCGACTGCTCCCAGGCCTGTCGCCTGCCCTACACCCTCAAGGATGACCAGGGCCGGGTGGTCGCCTACGAAAAACACCTGTTGTCGATGAAGGACAACAACCAGAGCGCCAACATCCGTGCCCTGGTGGAAGCCGGCGTGCGTTCGTTCAAGATCGAAGGGCGCTACAAGGACATGGGCTATGTGAAGAACATCACCGCCTATTACCGCCAGCGCCTGGACGACGTCCTCGAAGACCGTCCGGACCTGGCCCGCGCTTCCAGCGGCCGCACCGCACACTTCTTCGTGCCAGATCCGGACAAGACGTTCCATCGCGGTAGCACCGACTATTTCGTCAGCGAGCGCAAGATCGACATCGGCGCCTTCGACTCCCCGACCTTTACCGGCGTGCCGGTGGGCGTGGTGGAGAAAGTCGGCAAGCGCGACCTGCAAGTGGTGACCTTCGACCCGCTGTCCAACGGCGACGGCCTCAATGTGCTGGTCAAGCGCGAAGTGCTGGGGTTCCGGGCCAACATCGCCGAGCCCAAGGGCGAATTCGAAGAGGACGGCCAGAAGCGTTACCGCTACCGCGTCGAGCCCAACGAGATGCCCGCAGGTATGTACCAATTGCGCCCCAACCATCCGCTGAGCCGCAACCTGGACCACAACTGGCAGCAGGCGCTGCTCAAGACCTCCTCCGAGCGCCGCGTGGGTCTGTCCTGGGTGGCGCGCCTGCGCGAAGAACGCTTGGAACTGACCGCCACCAGCGAGGAAGGCATCAGCGCCAGCGTGGCCCTGGATGGACCGTTCGGCCTGGCCAACAAGCCGGAGCAAGCGCTGGAGCAGTTGCACGACCTGCTCGGGCAATTGGGCACGACCGAATACCACGCCACCTCGACCAGGCTGGATGCGCCCCAGGCGTACTTCATTCCCAACTCGCAGCTCAAGGCATTGCGTCGCGAAGTCATCGAGGCCTTGACCGCCGCCCGCATCGAGGCCCACCCGCGTGGTGGCCGCAAGGCCGAGACCAGTCCGCCACCGGTGTACCCGGAGTCGCACCTGTCGTTCCTCGCCAACGTCTACAATCAGAAGGCCCGGGACTTCTATCACCGTCACGGCGTGAAGTTGATCGACGCCGCGTTCGAGGCCCACGAAGAAACCGGGGAAGTGCCGGTGATGATCACCAAGCACTGCCTGCGCTTCTCGTTCAACCTCTGCCCCAAGCAGGCCAAGGGCGTCACCGGCGTGCGCACCAAGGTCGCGCCAATGCAACTGATCCACGGTGATGAAGTACTGACGCTGAAGTTCGACTGCAAACCCTGCGAGATGCATGTGGTGGGCAAGATCAAGGGCCACATCCTTGACCTGCCACTACCGGGCAGCACCGCGCAGCCAGTGGTCGGCTACATCAGCCCTGAAGACCTGCTCAAGACGATTCCTCGCGCGCCGCATTGAGCAACGCCAACCTGTGGGAGCAGTCTTGCTCCCACATTGGCCTTTGGGTAACTGCAGAATTTGTATCCAGCGCAAATCCCCTGTGGGAGCGAGCTCGCGATGGCGTCACCAGGATCAGTATTGATGCAAACTGACCCACCGCTATCGCGAGCAAGCTCGCTCCCACATTGGGTTTTGGGTGGCTGGAATAAATTTTTCATTTCTGCGCCGTTTTTGCCTCGCTGTGCGACAGATTTTTCCTCGGGACTCCCCCAGCGCTTCTTCGCAATGTTAGGTTGTAAGGGTTTGTGTCATCAAATCAGACACTTCTCTCTCAACTGCCTGCAAAGGAATGCCCCCAGCAATGGACTTCTCCCTCAAGCACCTGGCCGTGACCACCCTGCTCCTGTCCAGCCTCGCATCAATCACCACCCCGGCATTTGCCAATATCAGCGCGCAACAGAGCGCGGCCATTGTCAAAACCTTCTCTGACACCTCAGTCACGGATTTCCGGCAGTTCCTGGCAAGCGTGGCCAAGAACGACGTGGCCAAGACAGCCAACCTCGCCCCAGCTATCAGCGCCTTCCTCGACAACAAGCCGCTTTCGGCTGAACAGCAGAACGAAATCCATCGCCTGCTGGGTCTCTATGCCCGGGTGAAGTACGGCAACGCAGCCACCGAGACGTTGAAAGAGCTGGTAGCGATCCCGACCTTTCGCAAGGACGGCGTTGCCCAGCACGAGAACCCGGAGTTCCTCAAGATCGCCGACAAGATCAAAAGCCTGGCCGAATCTTTCAACCTGAACTTCCGCAACATCGACAACCGCGTCTATGAGATTTCCCTCGAAGGCAGCGGCGACGAAGTCGTGGGCATTCACGCCCATGCCGACGTGGTGCCGGTGACGCCGGAAAACTGGGTGCTCAAGGACGGCACCCGGCTCGATCCGTTCAAGGTCACCCTGGTGGGCGACCGCATGTATGGCCGCGGCACCGAGGACGATAAGAACGGCATCGTGGTGGCGCTCTATGCCATGAAGGTCATCAAGGAAGAGAAGCTGCCGCTGGCGCGCAATTTCAAGCTGCTGGTCGACACCACCGAGGAAACCACTGGCGACGCGATCCCCTATTACTTCGAACACAACCCAACGCCCAACTACAACCTGGCGCTGGATGGTGGTTATCCGGTCGTGATTGCCGAAAAAGGCTACGGCACGGTCATGGCGAACTTCGCCCGGCGCAATGCACAGGGCAAGGGCGCTGAGATCACTGCGCTGACCGGTGGCCTGGCCACCAACCAGATTCCGTCGACCTCGGTAGCCACCTTTGCCAGCGACAAGCCGGCCGAACTGGCCGCCAACCTGCTCAAGGCCGGTAGCGACTATGCCAAACGCAATGGCGGCAACTTCGAGGTGTCCAGCCAGGTCGTCGGCAAGGAGGTCAAGCTGACCTTCACCGGTGTATCGGCGCACTCCTCCGAACCCGAGTCAGGCGTCAACCCGGTGGCGAGGATGCTGGACTTCATCAACGGCCTGGGCGGCAAGGTCGCGCTCAAGCACAACCACATCACCGATGCCGCCCGCTATGCCGCCGACAACTGGGGCCTGGACTACCTGGGTAACAAACTGGGCATTGGTTTTTCCGACGCCTTCATGGGGCCGCTAACGGCGTCCCTGACCTATGTCGGCATGGATGACAAGGCTTTCAAGCTGGCGGTCAACCTGCGGGTACCGGTCGGCAAGTCCACCGAAGCGCTCAAGACTGAAATCGCCGATAAGCTCGCCGCCTGGAGCAAGAAGTCCCACGTCGCCGTAGCCTTCGATTATTCCATCGATGAACCGATGTACCGCAACCCTGAAGGCGAATGGGTCAAGGCGCTGCTGGCCGTGTCCACCGAGAACCTGGGCATGGAACACAAGTACGGCACCTCCGCCGGCGCCACTTCGGTTCATGACTTGCCCAACGGCGTGCAGTTCGGCCTGGCCATGCCTGACGTCAAGTACACCGGTCACAACGACAACGAGTTCAAGACGGTCGAGCAGTTCCTGCTGGACCTGCAGATCGTGACCGAGATGATGGGACGGATCGGGCAGTTGCCGAAGCTCTAAGACAAGTGTGATCCATTGTGGCGAGGGAGTTTGCTCCCTCGCCACAGGTTTATTTCATTCCTTCAGGTGGGTTGCGCTTGGGTCGATGACCTTGGCCGTAATGTCCACCAGCTCCAGCCCCCAATCACCATGCAGGTACCAGTCCTCGCCGATCATCTCGGCCGGGTGCATCGTTCGGTCGGCCCCGTTACCACAGGCCAGCGCACTGGTCGCACAGTAACGATCACAGCCCCAGCAAATGCGCTCGGGATGTTTGGGACTGATGGGAAAAGGCTTTGCCATGACGACCCCGTATAACCGGTGGGTGTAGCCGTACCCTACCTCGTAGAGGCGCAGTGGCCCTTGATTCTGATCAAGAACCGCCGAGCCTGAGTGAACTGCTGCTGGCGAGCGTAAATTAACGCTGAAAATTGACAAGAATCATTATTATTCGCAGCGAAGCCTCCTAGACTCGGCCATCCCTTAGTCGTCCAGGAAGTCAGCATGCGTACCCTTGCCCCTCTCTCTATCGCCCTTCTGTTTCTCTCCCCCCTGGCCCAGGCCAAGGAATACCCCATCGGCGAACCGCAGATGTGCCCCGGGCTGGAGGTCGGTGCGGTGTATTTGCAGCCGATTGAAATGGCCCCGGCCGGAATGATGCGGGCCACGGCCGATTCCGATGTCCACCTGGAAGCCGACATCCGCGCCACGGCGGACAACAAACAGGGCTTCCAGGAAGGCAGTTTCGTGCCCTACCTCAATGTGTCGTTCCAACTGAAGAAGCAAGGCAACGACACCGAGCTCAAGGGTGACTTCCACGCCATGGTCGCCAACGACGGGCCGCACTATGGCGACAACGTGAAGTTGCTCGGCCCTGGCAAATATCAACTGACCTTCACTGTCCTGCCACCCGGCGGCCATGGCTCCCTTGGCCGGCATACCGACAAGGAAACCGGCGTGGCGCCCTGGTTCGAACGCTGCGAACTGCATTACGAATTCGTCTACGCCGGGATCGGTAAAAAAGGCGGGTACTGAGCATGAGCCGCTCATCCTGCCCACGGCGCGGCGCGGCTCATCGACGCCTGGCCTGGTTGACGCTGGCCGGCTTGATGCTGCCCTCGATCGCCCATGCCGAACTGCCGACCTACGAGTTGAGCATCCGCGACGGGCATTTCACGCCGCCGCAACTGGAAGTACCGGCCGGGCAGCGCTTCAAGATCGTGCTGAAAAACGTCGGCCAGGGCCCGGCGGAGTTCGAGAGCACGCCACTGCGGGTGGAGAAAGTGCTGTCCCCCGGCGTTACCACGTTTGTGGTGATCCATCCGCTGCGCCCCGGGCGCTATCCGTTTTTCGATGAATTCAATCCGCAACTGCCCGAGGGCGGCATCCTGGCCCAGTAGTCGGCCAGCAGGAGGCGTTTGCATGACTCAATCGATGTTTATTGTCTGGCGCGAAAGCGTCGAGGCGCTGTTGGTGATCGGTATTCTCCAGGCCTGGGTCGGCCGGCAGCAACAAGCCAGCCAACTGCTGCGCTACCTATGGGCCGGCGCGGCGTTGGGCCTGCTGCTTTCCGGCGTATTGGCCGGCTTGATTCTGCTGGCTGGCGAGGCCATGAGTGGCGCGGCCAACGAATGGTTCCAGGCGTCATTGGCACTGATCGCAAGCTTGCTGATCGTGCAGATGGTCGGCTGGATGCACCGTAACGCGAGGACGCTCAAGCAGGACCTGACGCGCCACGCCGATCAACGCCTGAGCCGCCAGGGTGGCCTCGGCTTGATGGTACTGGCGTTGCTGGCGGTCAGCCGTGAAGGCAGTGAAACCGTGGTCTTCCTGTACGGCGCCGGTGCCCGCCTGCAAGGCTCGCAACTGGGTCTGTTCGCCGTCGGGGCAATCGCTGGCCTGACACTGGCGCTGTTGACTGTTTCCTTGCTGCACAGCACTCGCCGGTTCATCTCGTGGCCGCGTTTTTTTGCCATCAGCGAAGCGATCCTGCTGCTGTTGGGAGCCGCGTTGCTGGTCAGCGGTATCGAGCGGATCGGCGGGCAACTGCTCGGCATGGACTGGCCGGACGCAGTGTATCGCGGCATTGGCGAGGCGCTTTGGGACAGCAGCGCGATACTGGACGACGGCCATGGTTTCGGTGGATTCCTGGCTGACTTCACCGGCTATCGCGCCAGCCCCAGTGCGCTAACGTTGCTGGTGTGGCTCTGCTATTGGGGTGTCGTCGCGGGTTGGCTGCGGCCACGCAAGGCGCAAGACCTGCCATGTCCGACCTGAACCCTTGGCTCCAGCGCCTGGGCGACGGCATGAGGCGCCACGGTGCAAGCATTCGCGCCGTGCAATGGGCGGTGGTGCTGTTTTACGCAGTTCTGCTGGTGATACCGGCCCTGTTGCCATTGCCCGGCAGCCAGGCGCGCCTGTTCGACAACCTGACGCTGCTGGCACAGTTTCTGTTCTGGGGCCTGTGGTGGCCGTTCGTGTTGCTGTCGATCGTGTTGTTCGGGCGGCTCTGGTGTGGCGTGCTGTGTCCCGAAGGCGCCTTGAGTGAATGGGCCAGCCAGTACGGCAAGGGCCTGGGCATGCCCCGCGGGTTGCGCTGGGCCGGTTGGCCCACCGTGGCGTTCTGCCTGACCACCCTCTACGGTCAACTGATCAGCGTCTACGACTATGCCCAGGCTGCGTTGCTGATCCTGGGTGGCTCGACCGTCGCCGCGGTGATCGTTGGCCTGTTGTTCGCCCGCGGCAAGCGGGTGTGGTGCCGTTACCTGTGTCCAGTCAGCGGCGTCTTCGCCCTGCTCGCCCGTTTGGCGCCAGTGCATTTCCAGGTGAACGAACAACGCTGGCTGGAAAACCCCGCTCCACGGCGCCCTCCCCCCAACTGCGCGCCCTTGCTGGACATCCGCCGTATGCGCGGTGCCGCCGATTGCCATGCCTGTGGTCGCTGCAGCGGCCAACGCGATGCGGTGCGCCTGATTGCCCGCTCCAGTAATGAGGAAATCCTTCACTCTACCGCCAACACGCTCTCGCCCTGGGACGTTCGCTTACTGTTGTTCGGCGTCATCGGCCTGGCCATGGGCGCCTTTCAATGGACTGTCAGCCCTTGGTTCATTGCCCTCAAGCAAAGCCTGGCGCAATGGTTGGTCGCGCATGGATGGTTCTGGGCCTTACAGGACAACGCACCTTGGTGGCTGCTGACCCACTATCCGCAACTCAACGACAGCTTCAGTTGGCTCGATGGCTTTTGCATCGTCGTTTATCTGGGCATGAGTGCCTTGTTGCTGGGCACTTCGCTGATGCTATTGATGCGCCTGGCGGCAAGCATTTCGGGTGATCCCGCACAGTATTGGCCCTTGGCCATCACCTTGACGCCCCTTGGCGGTGCAGGACTGTTCCTCGGCTTGTCGGCCACCACGGTCAAGCTGCTGCGTTATGAAGGACTGCTGCTGGAATGGGTGCAGCCGGCACGGGCTGGGTTGCTGGTGCTGGCGATCGCATGGAGCCTGTGGTTGGGCTGGAAACGCCTGGGGCAGATGACTGCATCACCGATTCAACGACTGCCAGCCATGGCCTGCCTGGTCCTGGCCAGCGGCTTGGTGGGCTACGGCTGGTGGTTGCAGTTCTGGGGGTGGTGATCACCGCTCCAACACCTGAACTCCCACATTGGATTTATGTTGCCCACAACATTCAGACACAACACAAAACCCTGTGGGAGCGAGCTTGCTCGCGATGACATCGGCACCTCCAACATCACTGCAATCTGACCCTCCGCCATCGCGAGCAAGCTCGCTCCCACAGGGGATTTGCGGTGAGGTCGATTGCCGTGAAGCCTGGCAGTGCCTCGCCTACACCTTGAACCGCGCCACCGTCTCATGCAGTGAACCGGCCATCTGCGCCAGGTCCTGGCCGGCCGTATCGGTGTGTCGGGCGCCCAGCAGCACCTGTTCGGACAGGTTGCGAATGCCCACCAGGTTGCGGTCCACCTCTCGGGCCACCAGGGCCTGCTGTTCCGTGGCGCTGGCGATCATCAGGTTGCGCTCGTTGATCTGCGAAATCGAATGGGCGATTTCATCCAGAGCATCGCCGGAACGCTGGGCCACTAGCAGAGTGGCCTGCACCAGTTCACTGTTGTTTTGCATGGAGGTCACCGCGTGCCCGCTGTCCAGGCGGATATTGCCGATCATGTCCTCGATCTCCCGGGTCGAAACCTGGGTCCGATGGGCCAGAGCGCGGACTTCATCGGCGACCACCGCAAAACCACGCCCGGCATCACCCGCGCGAGCCGCTTCGATGGCAGCGTTCAGGGCCAGCAGGTTGGTTTGTTCGGCAATGCTGCGGATCACATCCAGCACCGAACTGATGTCCAGCACCCGCCCGGCCAATTGCTGGATGCGCTCGGAGCTGTCCGTCACGCCGTCCGCCAACGCCGTGATGGACGCGACCGTTTCCTGAACCTGTTCACGGCCACGCTGGGCGGTTTGCTCGGATACTCGCGAAGCTTCGCTGGTGCTCACGGCATTGCGCGCCACTTCATCCACGGCGGCGGTCATCTGGTTCACCGCCGCCGCGGCCTGTTCGATTTCCTGCCCTTGCAACTGCAAGGTGCTGTTGGTCTGGCTGCTCACCGCGCTCAACTCTTCGGAGGAACTGGCCACCCGATCCACCGAGGCGGCAATGTGCCGGACCATGCTGTTGAGGCTCTGCTGCATGTCGTGCATGTTGCTCATCACGCTGTCGTTGGCGCCGACACCCACCGGCACGCGGATCGTCAGGTCGCCCTGGGCGATAAGGTTCAGCACCCGCGCCGCGTCATTGGGCTCACCGCCCAAGGGACGGGTCACGCTGCGGGTCACCAGTGTCGCGACGAGGCTCACCAGGGCCAGGCAAGCCAGCACCAACGCCAGCATGTTGCGCCGCGCCTCGCTGTAGCGCGCCTGGGCCAACTGTTCACGTTCGACAAAGACCTTGCCCTGCATCGCCATCATCACATCCAGGCTCTTGTACACCTCAAGCTCTGCCGGCATCACGCCTTGCTTGAGCTGTGTCATCGCCTCGTCCGTCGCGCCCTGGCGGATCAACGCCTGCACCTGGACGAACGCCGCCACATAGGCCTCGCGGCGCTTCTTCAACTCGGCATACGCGGCCTTGCCTTCGGGCTGATCGAACAACGGCTCCAACGTGGCGAAGGCCTGGGTGATGCGCTGCCGGGTGGTATCGATCGATTGCTGGACTTGCGCATTGTTCTTGTCGATCAACAAGTCCCGGGTGTTGCGGGCGTTATCGCGCACGCCCGTGGCGATGACCATGATCGGATCGATCTTCGGCCAATCCTGTCTGACGATCTGCTCGGCCTGGTCGCGCAGCATCGCCAGGTCGCTCAAGGCGTACAGCGCCAAGGCGATCAAGGCCAATGGAGCGATGGCGAAGCCGATCACGATACGTTGGGCAGTGGTGAGTCTGGTCATATCAAATGCTCCCTGTTCAACTACCTGCCAACTGGCAGCGCATTTGAAAACCTTGGAAAAAGTGTGGCCCGGTCATCCCGGGCCGCTGTCGGTCGTTCCGCCCTGCGCTCGTTCAACTGCGTAAGACGAACGAGGGGAACAACTCGCGCATGGCGGCCCACAGCTCAGGCTGCAAGGCTTGTGCCGAGACGCTGGAAAGATGGGGATCGAGCATCCGCGCGGTGCGCACCAATTGCACGGCGAACCGGCTGACACCGCGCTCGCTCAACCGTCGGGCCAGGGTCAGCAGTCGTTCGGGGTCAAACAGGTGCCAATGCACGGTGGTGCGGCATTCATAATCCACACCGCTGGCCAGCAGGTGGTCGAGGCTGCGCCAGTTGGCGGCGCCGCTGCCTTCGACCCGGGTCACGTCCAGGGCATCTTCGGGCAAGGCCTTGATGTCGAACCCCACCCAGTCGGCTTGCCCGACCACTTTGGCGAAGGCCGCCGGCTTGATTCCAGCGCTGTGCAGGCCGATGCGAAACCCCATCTGCCGTACCTCGTCCATGGCCGAGGCCAGGCCGTCCTGCAAGGTCGGCTCGCCGCCGCTGAACACCACGGCGTCGAGCAAGTCCTGGCGACGTTGCAGGAACGCCAGGACCCGACACCAATCCACCTCCTCGCTGCCGCGCGGCGGGATCAGTTGCGGGTTGTGGCAGTAACGACAACGCCAGGCGCAGCCCTGGCAAAACAGTACGCAAGCCAATTGGCCCGGATAATCGAGGGTGGTCAGGGGCACCATGCCCCCGACCCGTAGCACTCGACTCATGGACGCCCGGCCGCGCTTTCGGTGAAGTGCAGCCGTTCGCGATGCTCAGACTGCTTGCCCGGGTTGAAGGCCGCCACCGGGCGGTGATAACCCATCACGCGGGTCCAGACTTCGCAACGTTGACGCTGTGCCTGCGGAAGAGATTGTGATGCGTTCATGGATGAAGCTCCTTGCGGTCGATGGATCGGGTCAGTGAACGCTGCCTGCCAACTGCTGTTGCAGCAGCAAGGCTTCGTCGCATTTGGGGCAGAACTCGTGTTCGCCGGCCAGGTAACCGTGCACCGGGCAGATGGAAAAGGTCGGCGTGATGGTCAGGTACGGCAGGCGGAAACGTCCCAGGGCCTTGCGCACCAGTTGCTTGCAAGCCTGAGTGGAGGAAATCTGCTCGGCCATGTACAGGTGCAACACGGTGCCCCCGGTGTACTTGCATTGCAGTTCGTCTTGCAGCTCCAGGGCTTCGAACGGATCGTCGGTAAAACCCACCGGCAATTGCGAAGAGTTGGTGTAGTACGGCGCAACCGGGCTGCCGGCCTGCAGGATATCGGGGTAGCGCTTGAGGTCTTCCTTGGCGAAGCGATACGTAGTGCCTTCGGCAGGCGTGGCTTCCAGGTTGTAGAGATGGCCGGTTTCTTCCTGGAAACGCAGCAGCGTGGCCCGCACGTGATCCAGCAGTTTCAGGGCGAACGCCCGGCCCTGCTCGGTGTGCAGGCCTTGCTGGTCATCGGTGAAATTGCGCAGCATTTCGTGCAAGCCGTTCACGCCGATGGTGGAGAAGTGATTGCGCAAGGTACCCAGGTAGCGCTTGGTGTAGGGGTACAAACCGGCGTCCATGTGGTGCTGGATGACCTTGCGCTTGACCTCCAGGCTCTCTTTCGCCAGCTCCATGAGGGCATCGATGCGTTGCAGCAACGCACTGGTATCGCCCTTGTACAAGTAACCCAGGCGTGCGCAGTTGATCGTCACCACCCCCAGCGAGCCGGTCTGTTCCGCCGAGCCGAACAGGCCGCCACCGCGCTTGAGCAGTTCGCGCACGTCCAGCTGCAGTCGGCAACACATCGAGCGCACCTGGTTGGGTTGCATGTCCGAATTGAGGAAATTCTGGAAATACGGCAGGCCATAACGGGCGGTCATTTCGAACAGGCGGTCGGCGTTCTCGCTGTCCCACGGGAAGTCATGGGTGATGTTGTAGGTCGGGATCGGGAACGTGAACACTCGCCCTTTAGCATCACCGGCTTGCATCACCTCGATGTAGGCGCGGTTGATCAGCTCCATTTCCACTTGCAGGTCGCCATAAGCGAACGGCATTTCTTCGCCGCCGATCACCGGGATCTGCTCGCGCAGGTCCTGCGGGCAGACCCAGTCGAACGTGAGGTTGGTGAACGGCGTTTGCGTGCCCCAGCGCGACGGTACGTTGAGGTTGTAGATGAACTCCTGCAACGACTGGCGAACCTCGTCGTAGCTGAGTTGGTCCTTGCGCACGTAGGGCGCCAGGTAGGTGTCGAACGAGCTGAACGCCTGGGCCCCGGCCCATTCGTTTTGCAGGGTGCCGAGGAAATTCACCATCTGTCCCAGGGCGCTGCTCAGGTGCTTGGGTGGCCCGGCCTCGACCCGGCCTGGCACGCCGTTGAGGCCTTCGTGCAACAGGGTGCGCAAGGACCAGCCGGCACAGTAGCCGGCGAGCATGTCCAGGTCGTGGATATGCAGGTCGGCCTCGCGGTGGGCCTGGCCGATGGCCTGGCTGTAGACCTCATCGAGCCAGTAGTTGGCGGTGACCTTGCCCGATACATTGAGGATCAGCCCGCCGAGGGAGTAACCCTGGTTGGCGTTGGCTTGCACGCGCCAGTCTTCACGGTCCAGGTATTCGTTCATCGAGGTGGCGACTTCCACCAGGGTGCGGCGATCCCGGCGCAGGCGGCCGTGTTGCTCGCGATAGACGATGTAGGCACGCATGGAGAGGAAGTAACCGGCGTCCATCAGCACTCGCTCGACGCGGTCCTGGATCTGCTCGACGTTCAACCGCGCTTGCCCTTCCAACCGCGCCAACACCGCCTCCAGCAACCCTTCGGCTTCGGCTTCAGCGTACTCACCGGTGGCCTTGCCGGCAGCGATCAGCGCTTGGCGGATCTTGTCCGCATCAAAGGCGACCACGCTGCCATCGCGCTTGTGCAAGCGGTTACAGCCTACTGAGATCAACGTGCTCTGCATTTTGGCTCCAGACACTACATATAGATTTTTAAAATCTTTAAAACACAACATGCAGTGGATAGTACGGACAAAGGCACGGGTTGCAATTGATCGATATCAAGAATCGAGGGTGGGTCAGCAGCATTGAGGTTGACCTTGCTGCCGCCATCGCGAGCAAGCTCGCTCCCACATTGGTTTTCAGGTGACTGCGATTTCTGCGTACACCACAAATCTCCTGTGGGAGCGAGCTCCCACATTGGTTTCAGGCGACTGCGATTTCTGCGTACACCACAAATCCCCTGTGGGAGCGAGCTTGCTCGCGATGGCGGCGGTACATTCAACATATGCAGTGAAGCTCACCCCCCACTCATGTTCATGAACCGCACAATCTGCACTTCCCCGCCAGGGCTGAAGTCGTGGCGCAGGGGTTTGCCGCGCAACGCCTGCTGCACCGCCTGGATCAGTGGCTGGTCGTCCAATGGATAGCGGCGCAGCAAGCCGCGCAGGTCGAGGGAATCCTCTTGCCCGAGACACAACAGCAAGCGCCCTTCGACAGTCATGCGCACACGGTTGCAACTGGCGCAGAAGTTATGGGTGTTGGGCGATATGAAACCGATCCGGGTATCCGGATGCCGTTCCAAACGCACATAACGCGCCGGCCCGCCGCTGTTCTCGGCACTGTCGAGCAGTCGGTGATGATGGGCGATCTGCGCCCTTACCTCATCGCTGGAACAGAACGCCTCACCCCGGGAACGCCCGACCTCCCCCAAGGGCATTTCCTCGATGAAACTGATATCGATCCGTTGTTCGATGGCGTACTGCACCAGCGCCGGGACTTCATCGAAGTTGCGCCCTTTCATCACCACGCAGTTAAGTTTGATCCGTTCGAACCCGGCCGCCTTCGCCGCCTCAATGCCGGCCAGCACCTGGTCCAGGTTGCCGTTGCGGGTGATCGCCCGAAAGCGTTCCCCGTCCAGGCTGTCGAGGCTGATGTTCATGCGTTTGACCCCAGCATCGACCAGCGGCTGGGCCAGGCGCCCCAGCTGCGAGCCGTTGCTGGTCATCACCAGTTCCCGCAAGCCGGGCAATGCCGCGATCTCGCGACACAGCCCGACAATGCCCGGACGGATCAACGGCTCGCCACCGGTCAGGCGTATTTTCTTCACCCCCAGGCCGACGAACAGCCGTGCCAGCCGTTGCAACTCTTCCAGGGTCAACACCTGCTGGCGCGGCAGGAAGGTCATGTTCTTCGCCATGCAATACACACAGCGAAAATCACAACGATCGGTCACCGACATCCGCAAATAATCGATCTGGCGCCCAAACCCGTCCTGCAACACGGCGTTCATGTATATCCCCCGATTGAGCCAGTGCTCACTGCACCAGCGGCGAGTCGGCACCCTGAAGATGAATGCCACGGATGTCCGCCGCACCGATCAGGGTTTGCAGGTACTGCACCAACGCTTTTTGCCACACGCCCTGCTGCAACTGGGTACGAATCGCCGTCGCCACCGCCTCGTAAGGCAACGGCTGGCCTTCGATACGCTGGTCGATACTGATCACGTGCCAGCCATAACGGCTTTCCAAGGGTTTGCTGGCCAGGCCCGCTGGCAAGGTGAACAATTGGCGCTCCAGCTCGGGCACGGTCTGGCCCTTGCTGATCTGCCCCAGTGAACCGCCCTGCTCCTTGGACGGACACGCCGAATGTTTCAGCGCCAGTTCGGCAAAGCTGCCCGGGAACTGGTCCAGCCGCTCCAGTAGCAATTCGGCCTGGACGAGGGCCAGGCTGCGCGACTCGGCATCGTCCGGCGCACATTCGAGCAGGATGTGCCGTACCGCCAACAATGGGGCGCTATGAAAGCGCGCTCGATTGCTCTCGTAGTAACGCAGGCAAGTCGCCTCGTCACAGTTCGGCACCTGAACCTCACGTTCAAGGAGCAGCCGCGTGGCCGCCTCCTCTTCGTTTTCACCGGCGCCGACCTGCAGCGCCAGGCCCAACTCGGCGATACGCTGCTGAAGCAGTTCGCGTATCACCAAGGCCCGCGCGGCCTGATAGACCGCATCCTCGCGACTGTCAGCCGGGTGATATTGCAGTTCCTGGGCCATCGCCTGTGGGGTGATCGACACCCCGTTGACGCTGATGATCGGCCACTCCTGCTCACTGCTGGCGATCAATTGGGGGGCTTGATCAGCCGCCACCGGCTCGGCCTGGGCCGGTTCGAACTGCACCGCCCCGGCCGGTTCGACATCGGCAACCGGCGCGCTCACCGGTGCCGCTTTTGCCGAAGAACCGCAGCCGCCACTGCCGCCACCACTACCGCCACATCCGCATCCACTCGCCATGATCTTCTCCTCAAAACTTCTGCCGAACGATTTGATAACGACGTCCCAGGTACCAGACCGGCGCACTGACGATATGGACCAGACGAGTGAACGGGAACAACACGAACAAGGTCAGGCCCAGCACCACATGGAGCTTGTAGACCAGGCCCACCGGCGCTATCGAGGTGGCTGCTTCCACCGGACGCAACAGCACAGTGTTCTGGGCCCAGTCGGCCAGCATCACCATCACCGAACCGTCCATGTGCGCGGTCGAAGCGACGATGGTCATCAGCCCCAGCACCAGTTGCACCAGCAGTACCACCAGCACCAGGATGTCCGAGACATTGGAGGTGGCACGGACCCGCGGGTCGGTCAGGCGGCGGTTAAGCAACATCACCAGGCCGATCAGGCCCAGCACACCGAAGAAGCCACCGGAAACCATGGCCAGCAACTGCTTGTTCTCGGTGCTCAGCACATGGTGATAGATCGCCGACGGCGTCAGCAGGCCGACAAAGTGCCCGGCCAGCACGAACAGCACGCCGACGTGGAACAGGTTGCTCGCCACCCGCATGCCGCGCTTGTTCAGCATCTGGCTGGAACCGGCCTTCCAGGTGTACTGGGACAGGTCGAACCGTGCCCAACTGCCGAGCAGGCAAATCGCCAAAGCGACATAGGGGTAGACCCCGAACAACAACAGATCCCATTTAGACATTGCCCACCTCCCCGGCTGGCGCTGCGGCCAACCCTTCATGCTGAAAATCCACCCAGTGCAACGGCACCGCACTTTCATCCCGCGCCTTGCCCGGCGCGCTGGGCAGCGAACTGCAACGGTCCTGCTGTTCGGCCTTCATGAAATCCACTGCCTCTTCTTCCCAGATCTTGTCCAGGGCTTCGAGGGAGTCGTCCCGTGGCTCGGCCTTCACTTGCTCGCGCAGCTCGGCCACCGCCACCTGAGGCTCGGCCCCAGCGATTTGCAGCAAGGCCCGGAAGCAACTGGCGTAGGCGCTTTCACGCTCGTCCAGGCGCGCCGCAAGCAAGGCCAGCAGGTGCGCCACATCGGCCAGGCCCTCGCGGGCCTCGATGTCTTCACGAGTGGACAGGAACTCCAGGTACAGCGGGATGTAATCGGGCAGCTCCTTGACGCCGATGGCAAAGCCGGCCTCTTCGTACTGGGCCATCATGTCCACCATGGCCTGACCGCGGTCGCGGGACTCGCCATGGACATGTTCGAACAACAGCAGCGACAGGGCGCGGCCGCGACCGAACAGCGCACCGTAGTGTTCCTGCCCGTCCATCAGGTCCTTGCCGCAGATCACCTCGAGCAACTCGAACAACCCGGCGCGCTGGTTCGGACTGATTTCCCGCGCTTGGAGAATCGCTTGTTCCAGCTCGTCCCGACCGGCCACCAGGGTCTCGGTCGGGTAGTCGAGCAGCAACGAAATCACCTTGAGAATGCGCATGCTCATTCCTCCCACAACTGCACGGTTTTGATCACATCGCGGCGATTGGCCTTCTTGCCGCCGAACATGTTGGTGTCGGAACTGCCGCTGCAACCGCTGCCGAAACTGAAACCACAACCGGAGCGTTCGGCGAACGCATCGCTCATGGCGTCTTCGCGGTGGGCGCTTGGCACAACGAAACGATCCTCGTAGTTGGCGATGGCCAGGTAGCGGTACATCTCTTCCACCTGGTTCACGCTCAAGCCAACGTCGGCCAGCACTTGCAGATCCTGCACGCCGTCCACTTGTTCGGAACGCTTGTAGGCACGCATAGCCAGCAGACGCTTGAGGGCGCGCTTGACCGGTTTTTCATCGCCGGCGGTGAGCATGTTCGCCAGGTAACGCAGCGGGATGCGCAGGCTGTCGACGTCCGGGATCACTCCGTTCATGCCCACGGTGCCAGCGGCGGCCGCATTCTGGATTGGCGACAGTGGCGGCACGTACCAGACCATTGGCAAAGTGCGGTACTCAGGGTGCAGCGGCAGCGCGAGTTTCCAGTCCACGGCCATTTTGTAGACCGGCGAGCGTTGCGCTGAATCGATCACCGACTGCGGCACGCCATCGGCCAGGGCCTGGCGAATCACCGCTGGGTCATTCGGGTCGAGGAAAATCTCCAGTTGTTTCTCGTACAGGTCCTGCTCATTGGCGGTGCTGGCCACTTCGCTGATACGGTCGGCGTCATACAACAGCACACCGAGGTAGCGAATCCGTCCGACGCAGGTTTCCGCGCAGACGGTCGGCATCCCGGCTTCGATGCGCGGGTAGCAGAAGATGCATTTTTCCGACTTGCCGCTCTTCCAGTTGAAATAGATCTTCTTGTACGGGCAGCCGCTGATGCACATGCGCCAGCCGCGGCACTTCTCCTGGTCGATCAGGACGATGCCGTCCTCTTCGCGCTTGTAGATCGCGCCGCTTGGGCAGGACGCCGCGCACGCCGGGTTCAGGCAGTGTTCGCACAGGCGTGGCAGGTACATCATGAACGTGTTTTCGTACTCGCCGTAGATGTCCGCCTGGATCTTGTCGAAGTTCTTGTCCTTGCGCCGCTTGGCGAATTCGGTGCCGAGGATTTCCTCCCAGTTCGGGCCCCATTCGATTTTCTGCATGCGCTTGCCGGACACCAGCGAACGCGGCCGCGCGGTGGGCTGATGCTCGCCCAGCGGTGCGGTGTGCAGGTGCTGGTAGTCGAAGTCGAACGGTTCGTAGTAATCGTCCAGGCTCGGCAGGTCCGGGTTGGCGAAGATGTTCGCCAGCACGCGGAACTTGCCACCGATGCGCGGGTTGATCGAACCGTCGGCGTTGCGGATCCAGCCGCCCTTCCACTTGTCCTGGTTTTCCCATTCCTTGGGGTAGCCGATGCCCGGCTTGGATTCAACGTTGTTGAACCAGGCGTATTCCATGCCTTCACGGCTGGTCCAGACGTTTTTGCAGGTGATCGAGCAAGTGTGGCAGCCGATGCATTTGTCCAGGTTCAGGACCATGCCGATTTGTGAGCGAATCTTCATCTCAGTTCTCCTCGATATCAGTCGGCAGTGGACGCGGCAGATCATCGCCACTGGAACCATCGAGCCAATCGACTTTGGACATCTTGCGCACCACGACGAACTCGTCGCGGTTGCAACCGACCGTGCCGTAATAGTTGAAGCCATAGGCCTGTTGGGCGTAGCCACCGATCATGTGGGTGGGCTTGAGCACCACTCGGGTCACCGAGTTGTGGTGGCCACCACGGGTCTTGGTGGTTTCCGAGCCGGGCACGTTCACGATCCGTTCCTGGGCGTGATACATCATCACCATGCCTTCCTTGACCCGCTGGCTGACCACCGCGCGGGCGGTCAGCGCGCCGTTGACGTTGAAGCATTCGATCCAGTCGTTGTCCTCGATACCGGCGCGCTTGGCGTCGATTTCCGAGAGCCAGACAATCGGCCCGCCACGGCTCAAGGTCAGCATCAGCAGGTTGTCGCTGTAAGTGCTGTGGATGCCCCACTTCTGGTGCGGGGTGATCCAGTTCAGGACGATCTCGGTCTCGCCATTGCTGCGCTTGCCCTTCACACCGGCGATGGTGCGGGTGTTGACCGGTGGCCGGTAGCTCATCAACTGCTCGCCGAACGCCTGCATCCACGGATGATCCTGGTAGAACTGCTGGCGACCGGTGATGGTGCGCCATGGAATCGCCTCGTGAACGTTGGTGTAGCCGGCGTTGTAGCTCACGTGATCGTCTTCCAGGCCAGACCAGGTGGGGCTGGAAATGATCTTGCGCGGCTGAGCCTGGATGTCACGGAAGCGAATCGCCTCATGCTCCTTGGAGACCGCCAGGTGGCTGTGGTCGATACCGGTGAATTCCGACAGAGCAGCCCAGGCTTTCACCGCGACATGGCCGTTGGTTTCCGGGGCCAGGGACAGGATCACTTCGGCGGCGTCGATGGCGCTGTCGATCTTCGGCCGCCCTTGGCTGATACCCGCCTCGACTTCCTTGTGGTTCAGCTCACCAAGGAATTTGACTTCAGTGTCGGTGTTCCAGTTGATGCCCTTGCCTCCGTTGCCAAGCTTCTCGAGCATCGGCCCCAGGGACGTGAACTGCTTGTAGATGTTCGGGTAGTCGCGCTCCACCACCTGCAGGTTCGGTGCGTTCTTGCCCGGGACCGGCGCCACACCGGCACTTTTCCAGTCGGTGCCGCCAAAGGGTTGGGCCAGCTCGCCGACGCTGTCATGCATCAACGGCACGGTGACCAGGTCTTTCTCGATACCCAGGTGGCCGACCGACATGGCGGAAAACGCCTTGGCGATGCCTTTGTAGATTTCCCAGTCCGAACGCGACTCCCAGGCCGGATCGATAGCAGCCGACAGCGGATGGATGAACGGGTGCATGTCCGAGGTGTTCATGTCGTCTTTTTCGTACCAGGTAGCGGTCGGCAAGACGATGTCGGAATACACGCAGGTCGAGGACATGCGGAAGTCCAGGGTGGTCACCAGATCGAGCTTGCCAATGGCGCCCTCGTCGACCCATTCGGCCTCGGTAGGCTTGCATTCGGAGCTATGGCCGATGTCTTCGTTCATCACCCCGTTCTTGGTACCCAGCAGGTACTTGAGCATGTACTCGTGGCCCTTGCCCGAGGAGCCCAGCAGGTTGGAGCGCCAGATGAACATGTTGCGCGGGAAGTTCACCGGGCTGTCAGGCTGTTCGCAGGCAAAGCGCAGGGAACCGTCCTGCAGCGACTTGACCACGTAGTCCTTGGGCTCCAGACCCGCGGCGGCGGCATCGCGGCAGATGTGCAACGGGTTGGTGTTGAGCTGCGGCGCGCTCGGCAACCAGCCGGCCCGTTCGGCGCGGATGTTGTAGTCCAGGGCGTGTTCGGGGAATTGCGATTTGTCGGCCAACGGCGAGAGCACGTCGTGCATGCTCATCTTCTCGTGGCGCCATTGCGAGCTGTGGCCATAGAAGAAGCTGGTGCCGTTCATCTGCCGTGGCGGACGGTTCCAGTCCAGGCCGAAGGCCAGGGGCAGCCAGCCGCATTGCGGACGGAGTTTTTCCTGGCCGACGTAGTGGGCCCAGCCGCCACCGGTCTGGCCGACGCAACCGCAGAGCATGAGCATGTTGATCAGCCCGCGGTAGTTCATGTCCATGTGGTACCAGTGGTTCATCGCCGCACCGACGATGATCATCGAGCGTCCACGGGTCTTGTCGGCGTTGTCGGCGAACTCGCGAGCGATCTGGATCGCCTTCTCGCGGCTCACGCCGGTGATCTGCTCTTGCCAGGCCGGGGTACCCGGTACCGAGGCGTCGTCGTAGTCCTTGGCGACGTTGGCGCCACCCAGGCCACGGTCGATGGCCAGGTTGGCCGCCGACAGGTCGAACACGGTGGCAACTTTCGCCACGCTGCCGTCGGCCAGCACCACACTGTGCACCGGAACGCGACGGTATTGCACCGCGGCACCAGCCACGTGCTGGAAGTACTCCTGGGCTTCGCCGGCAAAATACGGGAAGGCCACTTCAGCGACGTCGCCGCCGATCAGGCTGAGCTTGAGGTCGATCTCACGGCCCTCGCCGCCCTCACGAGGCAGGATGTTCCACTTGCCCTTCTCACCCCAGCGATAACCAATGGAGCCCTGGGGCGAAACCAGCTCGCCGTTGGCATCCAGAGCGATGGTTTTCCATTCCGGGTTGTTCTCCTGACCAAGGTTTTCAGTCAGGTCACTGGCGCGCAGGAAGCGGTCGGGCTGGTAACCGGCACCCGGGGCCACGCCGAGCATCGGCTTGAGCATCACCAGCACCGGTAGGTCGGTGTAGCGCTTGGCGTATTCGGTGAAATAGACGCTGGGCTTGTCCAGGTGGAACTCTTTGAAGATCACATGGTTGAAGGCCTGGGCCAGCGCGGCGTCGGTGCCCTGCTTGGGGTTGAGCCACAGGTCGGTGAGCTTGGCGACTTCCGAGTAGTCCGGTGTAATCGCCACGGTCTTGGTGCCCTTGTAGCGCACCTCGGTGAAGAAGTGCGCGTCGGGGGTACGGGTCTGCGGAACGTTGGAACCCCAGGCAATGATGTAGTTGGAGTTGTACCAGTCGGCCGATTCCGGCACGTCGGTCTGCTCACCCCAGACCATCGGCGAGGCTGGCGGCAAATCGCAGTACCAGTCATAGAAGCTCAGGCACACGCCACCGATCAGCGACAGGTAGCGCGAGCCGGCGGCATAGCTGACCATCGACATGGCCGGGATCGGCGAGAAGCCGACCACGCGGTCCGGGCCGTGTTCCTTGACGGTGTAGACGTTGGCCGCGGCGATGATCTCGTTGACTTCTTCCCAGTTGGAACGGATGAAACCGCCCATGCCGCGCTTGCTTTTATAGGAGTCAGCCTTGGCCTTGTCCTCGACGATGCTGGCCCAGGCCTCCACCGGTGGCAGGGTCTGCCGGGCTTCGCGCCACAGCTTGAGCAATGGCTTGCGGATCTTCGGGTACTTGAGCCGGTTGGCACTGTAGATGTACCAGCTGTAGCTGGCACCGCGAGGGCAGCCGCGTGGCTCGTGGTTGGGCAGGTCGTTACGGGTGCGCGGGTAGTCGGTCTGCTGGGTTTCCCAGGTGATCAGGCCGTTCTTGACGTAGATCTTCCACGAGCACGAACCGGTGCAGTTCACTCCATGGGTGGAACGCACGATCTTGTCGTACTGCCAGCGGGAACGGTAGACGTTCTCCCAATCGCGGGACTCCTTGCGGGTCTCGCCATGGCCGTCGGAAAACTCGCCTTGCTTGCGGTTGAAAAACCGCAGTTGATCCAATAAATGACTCACAGTGTGTTCCTCTCAGGCTTGCTCCGCGGGGTCTGCGCCCCGCCCACGCAGGTTTAGGTTCGGCTTAGCAAGGTGTCGCGGCGCCCTTGCGGGCGTACCACCACCAAGTCACCACGATGCAGCTCAGGTAAAAGCCGACGAACATGTAGAAGGCCATCTCCGGGCCGCCGGTCAGGGCCATCGAAGTGCCAAAGGATTTGGGGATAAAGAACGCCCCGAAGGCGCCCATGGCCGAGCTGAAACCCAGCACCGCGGCCGACTCCTTGCCGGCGTTCTTGATCGCTTGCTCGCGCAGTTCGGGCTTTTTGCCCAAGGCGGCTTTTTCATGCAGGGTGCGGAAAATCACCGGGATCATCCGGAAGGTTGAACCGTTGCCCACGCCGGTGGTAATGAACAGCAACATGAACATGCCCAGGAAGCCGTAGAAGTTGCCGCCCTGGCCGCCTTGCGGCAGGAAGTGCAAGACCCCGAAGACCATCGCGATCATCAGGACGAAGTTCCACAAAGTGACCTTCGCGCCACCGAGCTTGTCCGCCAGCCAGCCGCCCAGTGGCCGCACCAGGGCACCGACCAGCGGGCCAAGGAAAGCGAACTTCAGGGCGATGACTTCTGGGAACGAGGTCTTGATCAGCAGTGGAAAGGCGGCGGAGAAACCGATGAATGAACCGAAGGTCGCCAGGTACAACCAGCACATCAGCCAGTTGTGCTTGCGCTTGAAAATCACTGCCTGCTCGCTGAACGAAGCACGGGCGCTGGACAAGTCATTCATGCCGAACCAGGCAATCAGGGTCACGGCGAGGATGAACGGCACCCAGATGAAACCGGCGTTCTGCAGCCACAACGAGCTGCCATCAGCCAACACTTGCGGCTGGCCGCCCATGAAGCCGAACACACCGAAAGAGATCACCAGCGGCACGCTGAACTGCATCACCGACACGCCCAGGTTACCCAAACCGGCGTTCAGGCCCAGGGCCGTGCCCTGCTGGGACTTGGGATAGAAGAAGCTGATGTTGGACATGCTCGAGGCGAAGTTACCGCCCCCAAAACCGCAGAGCAGCGCGATCAGCACGAACACGCTGTAGGGCGTGGCCGGGTTCTGCACGGCAAAGCCCATCCACAACGCCGGCACCAGCAGCGACGCGGTGCTCAGGGCGGTCCAGCGCCGGCCACCGAAGATCGGCACCATGAACGAATAGAAGATGCGCAAGGTCGCGCCGGACAGGCCCGGCAACGCGGCCAGCCAGAACAACTGGTCGGTGGTGAAGCTGAAGCCGATGGCATTCAGGCGCACGATCACCGTGCTCCAGACCATCCATACGGCGAAGGCCAACAGCAGCGCCGGAATCGAGATCCACAGGTTGCGCCGGGCGGTCTGTTTGCCACTTTTGCCCCAGAACGCGGGGTCTTCCGGGCGCCAGTCATGAATGACCGGGCCCTTTTCAGGCGTTTGCAGAACGGACATGTTCTTCTCCTTGGGCAATGCTGGAAAACGGGGATTGGGTGGCCGGCGGCTGTTTACCGAGCAGCGGGCGCTTACGCATTTCGCTGAAGTACATCCAGGTCAGGGACACCCAGACCACGCCGTACATCAACATGAAGCAGGACGAGCGCACGCCGGTGAGGTCCACCAGGGCGCCAAACATGATCGGCAGCACGAACCCGCCCAAGCCGCCGGCCAGGCCGACGATGCCGGACACCGCGCCCATGTTTTTCGGGTAGTCGTTGGCGATGTACTTGAAGACCGAGGCCTTGCCGAACGCGAAGGCGATGCCCATCACGAACAGCAGCACGGTGAACAGCGTGGCGCTGAGACCGATGTGGAAATCGACGATGCCGTTGACGGTCTGTACTTGCAGTTGAGTCTGGGGGTAGGACAGCAGGAACAGGCAGATCCAGCTGACCCACAACACCCACCAGGTCACGCTCTGGGCGCCCCAGCGGTCGGACATCCAGCCGCCGACCGCCCGCAGCACGCCACCGGGCAGGGAGAAACAGGCCGCCAGCAGCGCCGCGCTTTGCAGGCTGAAGCCGTATTCCTGCACGTAGTATTTGGTCATCCACAGGGCCAGGGCCACGTAGCCGCCGAACACGATCGAGTAGTACTGGCAGTAGCGCCACACGGCCGGTTCTTTGAGGGTTTTCAATTGCTCGCGCAACGTCGCGCCGCCAGTGCCGCTGTGTTCCTTTTTCTCGCTGGTGAGAAACCAGAACAGCAGCGCGGTAATGAACAGGATGGCGCTGAACACTTTCGGCACCAGGTGCCAGGAGCCGAAGGCGATCAACGCCGGGGCGAGGAACTTGGTCACCGCCGCCCCGGCATTGCCGGCGCCGAAGACACCCATGGCAAAACCCTGGTTCTGCTTGTCGAACCACTTGGCGACGTAGGCGATGCCCACCGAGAACGAGCCGCCAGCCAGGCCGACGAACAGGCCCAACACCAGGAACTGCCAGAAGGCAGTCGCCAGGGTGATCAGGTACAGCGGCAACACGCAGGACAGCATCAGCAGGAAGAATACGATCCGTCCGCCAAAGCGGTCGGTCAGAAGGCCCAGGGGCAAACGCACCAGCGAACCGGTCAACACCGGCGTGGCGGCCAGCAGGCCGAATTGGGTTTCGTTGAGGGCCAGCATTTCCTTGATCGGAACGCCGAGCACGGCAAACATCATCCAGACCATGAAGCACACGGTGAAGGCCAAGGTACTCATCCCTAGTACCAGCCCTTGTTGCACTTGCGCTCGCATCACGATGCACTCCGTCAGTTCGATGGGCGCAGCCTAGTGATGCGAACCCCGCAAAAACTTGACCTGAGTCAACGTGCCCCGAGGCGGTACTGGCCTATGCTTGGCCCGTCTACCTCTAAGGAGGTAGATCCAGATACCGATAAAACCCTTTGTTTATCAGTATCTTGAGCAAGTCTGCCGAAGCTTTTATCGAAACGGAGCGGCCGACAACTCTTTAGAGGTAGTGCGCCCAGGATTGGCTGCTATACCCCAGTTCCAGGGCGCCCCTATGCTCGGCTCACCGATTTTCCTCGCAGGTCAACGCCGATGATGCGCTGGCTGCGCAGCTCCCTGCCCGCTCGCGCCGGGCTGGCGGTGATCCTCATTGCCATCCTGGCCCTGGCCAGCTCTCTGAGCGCCGGGTTGATCGCCTGGTTCAGCCAGGGCGATGCGGCAGCCATCAACACCGCCGGCTCCGTGCGCATGGAGACCTACCACCTGAGCTGGAAACTGGCGGCTGGGGCCAACGACGACATCGCCCCGATTATCGACAGCCTGCAACAGCGCCTCGACAGCCCTGCCCTGCGCGCCGTACTGGAAGACGGGCCCGCGACGTCTCTGCACCAGAGCTACCAGAACCTTGTACAACGCTGGAACCAGACCCTGCGCCCGGCCATCGAGCGCGGCGATGCGGCGTTTTTCCAGGCCAGCGCCAGTTCCTTCGTCGAACAACTGGACCAGTTCGTGACCCTGCTGCAACGCCAGAGCGAGCACAAACAAGGCTGGCAGCAGACGATCCAGGGCATGGCGTTGTTCAGCACCATGATCATCCTGCTGATCGGCCTGTATGAGTTGCAGTACGGCGTGGTCACGCCCTTGCAGGAACTGGTCGACGCCACCCAGCGCTTTCGCCGGGGCGAGTTCCAGGTGCGGGTCAATCATCAGTCCGAGGATGAGTTGGGCCAGTTGGCGACGAGCTTCAACACCATGGCCGAGACCATCGAGCAATCTCATCGCACCTTGGAAAACCAGGTCCGGCAAAAGACCTTGAACCTGCAACAGGCCAATGCCGCCCTGGAGTTGCTGTACCAGAGCAGTCGCAACCTCGCCACCCGCCAGGCCAACGCCGAAGGGCTGGATGAATTGATCCGGCGCTTCCAACAGCGGCTGCCCGGCCTGCGCCTGTCGCTGTGCCTGCAAGGGCAATTGCAGGCGCCGGCCCGGCAACTGCTGGCCCTGCATGGTGCCGCCAGCCGCGAGGTGTGCGCCAGCAGCGATTGCGCCACCTGCCAGAAACATCACACTGCCCGGCCGCAGACCTTCAGCATCAGTAACCAGGGCACTGAGCTGGGTGAGCTCAAGGCACACTTTGTCGACGGCCACGCGGCGCAGCCCTGGGAAACCGCGTTGATCCAGGCCCTGGCCAACCTGATCGGCACGTCGCTGTCGCTCAAGCGCCAACGCGAACAGGACCATCGCCTGCTGCTGCTCGATGAACGCACGATCATTGCCCGGGAGTTGCATGATTCCCTGGCCCAGGCCCTGTCATACATGAAGTTGCAAGTCAGCCGCATGCAGACCCTGATGCGTCGGGGCGAGCCGGTGCAGACCCTGGAAACCGTCACCGGCGAACTGCGCGAAGGCCTTAACAACGCCTACCGCCAGTTGCGCGAATTGCTGACGACCTTCCGTTTGCAGATCCACGACGACGGCCTGGTCGAGGAGCTCAAGGACACCGCCGAAGAGTTCTCCAACCGAGGCGACTTCAAGGTGCACCTGTTCGTTGACAGCCTGGCTTTCGAGCTGTCGGCCAGCGAGCAGATCCACATTCTGCAGATCACCCGTGAAGCCCTGTCCAACTGCCTGCGCCATGCCCATGCCGAGAACGCCTGGCTCGAACTGCGCCAGGAAGGCGAGACGGTGCGGCTGTCAATCGAAGACGATGGCCGAGGCTTCAGTGGCGAAGTGGACCAGCGCGAACATCATGGCCTGAACATCATGAACGAACGGGCCCGCAGCCTGCGTGGCCAATTGCAGATTCTCTCCCGAACACCCCAGGGCACCCGTATCCAGGTGCATTTCCAACCGGAATTCCTGGGCCAACACACCGAAGGCCTCGCAACATGAACGCCCCTCTGCGTCACACCCTGCTATTGGTCGACGATCACCCGATGATGCGTCGCGGGATCCGCCAGATGCTTGAGCTTGAAGACGATTTGCAGATCGTCGGCGAAGCCAGCCACGGCGAAGAAGCCCTGACGCTGATCGAACCGCTCAAGCCCGACCTGGTGCTGCTGGACAACAACATGCCGCAGATGAACGGCATCGAAACCCTGCGTCGGCTGCGCGCCATGCACTACACCGGCAAGGTGCTGCTGTTCACCGTGTCCGACGCCGAAGACGACATTCGCGATGCGCTGCGCCTGGATGCCAACGGCTACCTGCTCAAGGACATGGAACCTGAACTGCTGATCCAGTACATCCGCGACGCCCTCAACGGCGCGCTGGTGATCAGCCCCGGCCTGACCCGCGTCATGGCCCAAGCCCTGCGCTCCCCGCCCCGGCAGACCGAAGTGGAGCTGACCGAGCGCGAACGCCAGGTCCTCAAGACCATCGCCGGCGGCTACAGCAACAAAGTCATCGGACACAAACTGGGCATCACCGAAGGCACGGTCAAGGTCCATGTGAAAAACCTGCTGCACAAGCTCGGCCTGCGTTCACGGGTCGAAGCGGCCGTATGGGCCATGGAGCATCTGCGCGGAGCGGGCTAGCCCAGCCAACACATCCCCCCTGTGGGAGCACAGCTTGCTCGCGATAGCGGTGGGCCAGACAACTCAATACTGACTGATCCGACGCTATCGCGAGCAAGCTCGCTCCCACAGGGGATTGGGGGTGGACGCCGAATCTGTGCACACTCAAGAATCCATGTGGGAGCGAGCCTGCTCGCGATGGCGGCGGCACATTCAACACCCCGGCAAGCTGACCCACCGCTATCGCGAGCAAGCTTTGCTCCCACAAGGTTTGTGTCTTGAGCGGGGGCTCATCCCTCTTCCGAGGTAGGCCTGCCGAGGCATAGGCCGGCGGCGCCTTGGGCCCTACCATGAGGGTACGCGGAGGTACGCCATGCTGACTCACCCTTCCATCGTTTTACTGTTGCGTCGTCACCACCTGTTCAGCCAATTGCCGGAGCGGATTTTCGAGGACGTGTGCAACCTCGCCGTCCTCAAGCGCCTGCCCTGCAACAGCACGCTCATGCACCAGGGCGACCCGGCCAAGCGGTTTTTCCTGCTGGTCAGTGGGCAGATCAAGTTGTACCGGGTCACCGGCGAAGGCCAGGAAAACCTGGTGGAGATCATCCAGCCCGGCCAGACCTTCGCCGAGGCCCTGCTGTTCAGCCAGGCCCGTTGCTACCCGGTCAGCGCGGCGGCGATCAAGGACAGTGTGCTGGTGAGTGTCGAAGGCACGCATTATCGCAAGGCCCTCGAGGACCAGCCCATGGTTTGCCTGGCGATCCTGGCGAGCATGAGCATCCATCTGCACCAGCGCCTGAAGGATATCGACAACCTGACCTTGGCCAGCGCCAGTCGGCGGGTGATCAATTTCCTGTTGCAGGAGCGGGATCCGCGGGACGGTCAGGTGGTGTTGCAGGTGTCCAAGCGTCTGGTGGCTTCCAAGCTGGGGATCCAGCCGGAGACGTTTTCGCGGATTCTTCATCGGTTGGTGGATGGGGGGTTGATTGCCATGGAGCGGCGCAACATTCGCATCCTGGCCGAAGATGATCTGGAGGCTTACCAGCAGTAGGCGCTGTCGAGTGCAACGAGGCTGCGATCTTTCCCCAGACACTTGATTCTCAAGCGAAAGATCAAAAGATCAAAAGATCAAAAGATCACAGGCTTCGCCAGCTCCTACAGGACCCAGCGGGAGCAAGCTCCCTCGCCACGGGTTATCGATCAACGCCTATCATCGGTATCAACCGCTCGAACAACTCGTCCCCCTCCTCTTGCGAGCAATCGACCCCGAAACGCTTGCGCAGCCCCAACTGGCTCAAAATCACATGCACATCCGCCGTCAGATCATGCTGCTGCAAACATGCCTGGACGCACTGCAACGGACACCCATCCAGCGCAATGATCCGCCGCCCCGAGCGCGCCTTGTTGACCAGCGCCGCCACATGCCCACCCACCCCGACAATGCAGGACATCTCCGCCAGGCCGGCACGGTCCAGGCGCAGGGCAACGCTGTTGGCCAGTTGCGCGACGTTGGAGCAACCGGAACAGGAATACACCAGGGGCAACACACTCGGGGCTTTCATCACACCGCTGCCAACCCCTTGCCCGCCCGCTCCAGGTTGCGCCACAACCACGGCGGCAAGACCTCCGGGTCAAGGCTGTCGATCAGGTTCTTCAGCGCCAGCCCGAGTTCGGTGTCGCCCTCAATCACCAGGCGCCTGCGGAAGAACAAGGTATCGGGATCCTCCTGACGGCTGGCCAGCAACAGGAACTCACGCCAGTTGCCGCTGATGGTGACCTGGGCCTCGGCCCGTTCGGCGATGCGCAGTCCGTCCCGCGCCAGGGTCAGGTACCAGCACAGTTTCAGGTCGGGCACCCGCAGGCACAACCAACGCCCGCGCAGCACCTCGAACCCGCCATCGCGCAGCGGCTCGGCCAGGCAACGATTGAGCGCCTGCTGCAACGCCAGTCGCTGCACCACGAACGGCACCTTGCTCACCAGCGGCAACACGCGGTCGGCGCCTTTGAGCAGCCACTTCTTCGGACTCAACACAGGCCCGCCTCCTCTACTTTCAACATGCCGGCATGGCCATGCCAGTAACCGTTGCAACCGTCCACGAACAGCGGTGGAGCCTCGCCCTGGCGAACCTTGTCGAAGGCCGTGACCACCTCGGCCATGCCCTGGGCGCGCGGGCTCAGGCGCAGCAAATCGGCGCCACTGGCCATCAGCGCGGGGTAATCGGCCAGCAGGTTCGTCACCTCGCCGGACATCGTCTGGATGCCGTTGAGGGTGAACAGCTGTTGACCTTCCTGGCTGGTCAAGGCCAGGCCATCGGGATAATTGATGCAGCAGAACTGACAGTCGTCCTTGGGGCGGTTTTCGGCCCGAGCGGTGAAACAGCGCGCCGAGTAAGCCAAAGGCAGATGGCCGTAGGCAAAAATCTCCACCTCGGGTACTTCACGGTCCATCTCGCGCACCTGCTCCAGCACATCGCCGATCAGCGCCGCCGAACACTCCACAGGCGGTACCCAACGGATCATGCCGCTGTCGAGCAATTGCCCGAGGGCATGGCCGTTGTACAAGTTCAACGCCGGCCCGCCGACGAAGGGCAATTTGCGCTCGGCGAGGAACTGCACCGCGCCCATGTCATTGGCCTCCACCAACAACTGGCCGTTGTCACACAGGCGTCGCAGCGAGGACAGCTCCGAGGCCGCCTCGATCAGCGTCAGGCTCGACAACACGATCTGCGCCTGACTGCACGCTTGCAGCTCACGCGCCAAGCCCAGCCATTGATCCAGGGAGAACGCCCGGCGTTTCGAACACACGGTTTCCCCCAGGTAAATCACGTCCAGCGGCAATGCCGACATCTCGGCATAGAAATTCCCCAGTTGCGCTTTGTCCCAGTAAAACAGGACCGGTCCCAGGCTGAGTTTCATCTGGCCTCCCTCATTGCCATGATCGATGGTAGGCACCCAGGGTGGTCTGGCTGCCCTCGGACAAACCGGCCAATACCTGGCGCCATTCTTCCTGTACCCGGAACCGTTGCGGCGCGGCCTGGTGTGCATCCAGCGCAGCGCGCCAGACCCGGGTGACTTGTTCGACATACGCCGGGCTGCGCTGGCGGCCTTCGATTTTCACCGCTTCGACGCCGATGGCCGTGAGTTCCGGCAGCAGGTCCAGGGTGTCGAGGCTGGTGGGTTCTTCCAGTGCATGGAAACGCTTGCCGCCCACAAGGAAGCGGCCCTTGCACAGGGTTGGATAACCGGCGGGTTCTTCGGCGGTGTAGCGGTCGATCAGCACTTCGCTCAGGCGGGCGCTCAGGCCATCGGCGTCCTCGCTCCAGCGCACCGCCTTGGCGGGCGAGCAGACACCGCACAGGTTCGGCGACTCGCCAGTGATGTAGGAAGACAAGTGACAACGCCCCTCGGCCATGATGCACAAGCTGCCGAAACCAAAGACCTCGATCGGCACCGGACTGGCGGCAGCCACCTGCCGCACCTGGGCCAGGGACAGCACCCGAGGCAACACGGCGCGGCGGATGTCATAGCGCTCGGCATAAAAAGCCAGGGCCGCTGCGTGAGTCGCCGAGCCTTGTACCGACAGGTGCAGCGCCAGTTGTGGATGGCGCTGGCGGGCGTAGCTGAGCACACCGGGGTCGGCGGCGATCAATGCGTCCACGCCAAAATCGGCGGCGCGGTCCACCGCCCGTTGCCAGCGCTCCCAGCCCTTGGGTTGCGGGTAGGTGTTGACCGCCACGTACAGTTTGCGTTGGTGTTGACGGATGTGCGCGACAGCGGCGTCGAACTGCTTGTCGTCCATGTTCAGCCCGGCGAAGTGCCGGGCATTGGTGTCATCGCGAAAGCCGACATAGACAGCATCGGCGCCTTGGCGCACCGCCGCTTTTAGAGCAGGCAGATTCCCTGCCGGGCAAACCAGTTGCATGGGGCATCCTCGTGAGAAAACTAAGGGCGCCGCCAGTCTAACCAGCCCTCCGCTGGCCACCTTGACGGCAATCAATTGCCGTCACTGCATCAGACTCGCGAACGGCAGATACATCACCTTGTCGTGCTTGCGCACTTGCGCCTGGCTCTCCACTACGGCCAGCCCGTCGGCCCAGCATGCGGCCGCCAACATGGCCGAACTTTGTTGGGGATGCAGCTCGACACACAGCGAGCCGTCGGCGCTCGGCGTCAATTTCGCCCGCAGGTACTGCCGTCGTCGGTTGGGCTTTAACCAGTCAAATCCTGCTGGCACCTGCAACGCTGCGGGCAACACCTCATCCATGCCCTGGGCCCGGAACAGGAACGGCCGCACCACAATCAACGCGGTAATCAGCGCCGCCGACGGGTTACCCGGCAGCCCGATCCAGGGTTTGCCGGCCACCTCGCCAAAGGCCAGGGGTTTGCCCGGCTGGATCGCCAAGCGCCACAGGTCAACGCTACCCAGCGCTTCGATGGCTTGCTTGAGATGATCTTCCTCACCCACCGACACGCCGCCGGAGGTCAGCAGCAAATCGCACTCGGTCGCCGCCAGGCTCAAGGCCTGGCGACTGGCGAGCAGTTTGTCGGGCATGACGCCGTAGTCATGTACCTCCAGGCCCCAGCCGCGCAACAGCGCCAGAAGACTGTGGCGATTGCTGTTGTAGATCTGCCCGGGTGCCAGCGTTTCGCCCGGTTCGCGCAGTTCATCGCCACTGCTGAGCAGGCCTACCTGCAAGGGGCGATAGACCTCTACCCGGGCAATCCCGGCACCGGCCAGTAACCCCAACTCCTGGGCTCGCAAGCGCTTTCCAGCCTGAAGCAAACGGTCCCCGCGCTGCATTTCCTCGCCCTCCTTGCGCACATGCTCCCCGCCATTGACCGGTGGCAACCAGACCCGCTCACCTTCCACCCGACAGCTTTCCTGGGGCACCACGGTGTCAGCCCCCGGCGGCAGCGGCGCACCGGTAAAAATCCGCACCAGCTGCCCGGCCTGCAACGGTTGCCCCGGTGCCTCACCGGCGGCAATGCGCCCGGCCAAGGTCAGATGACCGCCAGCGGCCGGCAGGTCGGCGGCCCGCAGGGCATAACCGTCCATGGCACTGTTGTCCCATGGGGGCAGGTTCATGGGGCAGCGAATGTCGGTCGCCAGCACGCGGCCCAAGGCCTGGTCCAGCGCCACCCGCTGCACCGGAGGCGGCAGCGGCGCCTGATCCAGCAAGTAGCGGATGGCTTCATCCACCGGCATCAGCGCGCCGTTGTCACAGGCACTGCCACACGCACCGCTGTTCATGAACGCGCCTCACAAGGTTGCAGGGCAATACCTGGCTGCGGCTTGAGGTGGGGCGTGAAATTGCACGGGCCGGTGCGGCTGTCCAATTGCCCGGCCAGGATCTGTTCCCAACCGGTGCGGCAAGCCCCCGGCGAACCCGGCAGGCAGCACACCAGCACGCCGTTGCTCATGCCCGCCAACGCCCGCGATTGCAGGGTGGACATGCCGATCTCGGCCAACGACACCTGGCGGAACAACTCGCCAAAACCGTCGACGTGCTTGTCCAGCAGCGGCGCCACCGCCTGAGGCGTGTTATCGCGCGGGGTGAAACCGGTGCCGCCGGTCATCAACACCACTTGCACTTTCGGGTCGGCGATCCATTGCGAGACCTGGGCACGGATCTGGTAGATATCGTCCTTCACCAGCCCGCGATCGATCAGCACGTGACCGGCTGTTTGCAGCAGATCCGCAAGGGTCTGGCCGGAGGTGTCGGTGTCGAAACTGCGGGTATCGCTGATGGTGAGTACGGCGATGTTCAGTGGTTGGAAGAGGCGTTGCGTCAGATGGGCCATAGTCAGCCGTCCTGTCAGAAAAGATGGCCCAGCCTGAACCGCATTCGGTGCCGGGCCTATTCCTCCATGGAGGTACCTCCCTCGGCGTCAGGGTGCCAGGCGGCTACGCTGCCAGGTACCATCCTGCAGGCGGTAGTCGAGACGATCATGCAAACGGTCGGCACGCCCTTGCCAGAACTCCAGCCGTTCGGGTCGCAGGCAATAACCGCCCCAATGTGCGGGACGCGGCACCGGTTGATCGGCGAACCGTTGCTCGGTTTGCGCCAGCCTGGTTTCCAGGGCGGCGCGATCGTCCAGTCGGCGGCTTTGTGGCGAGGCCCAGGCGCCAAGACGACTGGCCACGGATCGGGACTCGAAATAGGCATCCGACAGCGCCGGATCGAGTTTGCAGACCGGTCCTTCGATACGCACTTGCCGCTCCAGCCCCGGCCAGAAAAAAGTCATGGCCGCCCAGGGATTGGCGGCCAGGTCCTGGCCCTTGGCGCTGTCGTAGTTACCGAAAAACGAGAAGCCTTCGCTACTGAAGCCCTTGAGCAACAAGATCCGGCAATGAGGCCGGCCCTGCTCGTCCACCGTCGCCAGGGCCATGCTGTTGGCTTCCACCGGCGGGCTCTCGGTGTCGCGTGCTTGTTGCATCCACAGCCCGAACAAAACCATCGGGTCGTCCGGCGCCTGGGTTTCATCCAGGCCATCGAGGGTGTACTGGCGGCGCATCTTGGCCAGGGAAAGGGGCATGGCGGTGATCTCCCGATAGGTTTGGCCCAGTCTGCGCCTGGCCACCTGAGCCGACCTTGATCGTTGTCAATGCTGATTCCTGTGTTGAATTTACCGACGCCATCGCGAGCAAGCTCACTCCCACAGGGGGTTGGTGAACGCCATAGGACGAATGTGCGAGCTTGCTCGCGATGAAGGCAACTCGGTCGTGACAGACAAACCGCTACTTGAGCCCCAACCGCCGCGCCAGCTTATGCAGGTTGCTCGGATCAACCTCCAACAGCCGCGCCGCCCCGGCCCAGTTCTGCCCGCAACGCTCCAGGGCCTTGAGGATCGCCTGGCGCTGACAAGCGTCGACCGCCTCACCCAAGGGCTGCAGCGGCGAATCGAGCGCTTGAAGGGGCGCCTGGAGCATCGCCTGCGCCGACGTTGCGTTGGCATTGACGTCCAGATCCAGCACCTGCGGTTCCAGGGTCATGATCAAGCTGCGACTGGCGCCGTGGCTCAGTTGCTTTAACGCCGCGCGACTGATCACGTGCTCCAGCTCCCGCACGTTGCCCGGCCAGGAGTACGCCAGCAGCGCCTGTTCGGCCGCCGGCGACAGGCGCAACCCACGCAAGCCCAGGCGCGTGCGGTTCAGTTCAAGAAAGTGTCCGGCCAACATCAACACGTCGTGGCCGCGTTCGCGCAACGGCGGGATCGGCACCGGGTAGACCGAGAGCCGGTGATACAGGTCGGCGCGAAACAGGCCGTCACGGATGCTGTCGGGCAAATGCCGGTTGGTGGCGGCGATGATCCGCACATCGACGTGCAGCGGCTTGTCCGCCCCCAGGCGCTGGATCTCACCGTTTTGCAGGGTGCGCAGCAACTTGGCCTGCACACTCAACGGCAACTCGCCGACCTCATCGAGAAACAGCGTGCCGCCATTGGCCGCGTCGAAACGCCCGGCGCGGTCGGTGGTCGCGCCGGAAAACGCGCCTTTGACGTGACCGAACAACTCGCTTTCGGCCAGAGACTCCGGCAACGCCGCACAATTGACCTGGACCAACGGCTTGTGGCCACGCCGGGACAGGCGATGCAGGCGGCGGGCGAACAACTCCTTGCCGACACCGGTTTCCCCCAGCAACAGCACCGGCAACTCCGAATCGGCCAGTACGTCCAGCTCATTGAGCAACTGCTGCAGCCCCTCGCTGCGCCCGAGGATCTCGCCCTCTTCGGCCGGCAGGCGCAGGTCCGCCGGATCACTGCGCGATGCCCGCAGGCTACGGTTTTCCTGCTCGAGTCGAGTGACCCGCACCGCCGCCTCGATCTGCAAGGTGCAGCGCTTGAGTTCCTCGCGGGCGCGGCTGTCGAAGGTACCGGCGTGGAGCGCATCGAGGGTGATCGCGCCCCACAACCGGCCTTCCACATACAGGCTCACGCCCATGCAATCGTGCACCGGCAGCGGTTCGCCGACGTGGTTGTCGAGCAAGCCGTCATAAGGATCCGGCAAACGGCTGTCGGGCTCGAACCAGGTCGGTTCGCGCGAAGCCATGATCGCCGCCAGGCGCGGGTGCTGGGCGATCACGAAGCGACGGCCCAGCGCCTCGTGGACCAGCCCTACGGTGGCCACGGGCCTGAGGCTGTCATCGTCCAGACGCAACAGGCCCACGGCGCCACTGTTGAAGTATTCGCGCAGGGTCTGCACCAGGCGCTGCAATCGCACGGCATTGGGCAACTCGACGATCAGGTCGGCGGCCAGGCTTTCACGCAGCATGGTAGTGATTACCCTCCAGGGTTCATTTGACCCTTCGCAGCCAGGGTGACAATCACCCTGGCAAAAATTTAATGCTTTATTTTCAGCAAGTTATATATGGCACGCTGGCTGCAAAGTTCGCTCATCTGTCCCTCCCCGGGATTCCACCCAAGGAAACATGATGAGCCTCGATCTGCTGGAACAAAGCCTTGGCCAATTGGCCTGCGACATTCCCGGTGCCACGCGCACCTTCCATCATTACAACCTCGATTTCTGCTGCGGCGGGCAAAAGTCCTTGCGCGAAGCCGCGCTGGGCAAAGGCCTGAACCCGCTGCTGATCGCCGATGCCCTGCGCACACTGCAAGCCGCCGGCGAACTCGGCCATGACTGGCGCGACGAGCCCCAGGCCCTGCTGATCGCCCACATCCTGGAACGCTACCACGCCCGCCATCGCGAGCAACTTCCGGAACTGATCCGCCTGGCCCGGCGCGTCGAGCAGGTCCACGGTTCGCGGCCCAACTGCCCGAATGGCCTGGCCGATCACCTGCAGGACATGTACCAGGAACTCGAAGGCCACATGCTCAAGGAAGAACAGGTGCTGTTCCCGATGCTGCAACAGGGCCTCGGCGAACGGGCCTCGGCACCGATCCAGGTACTGCGTTACGAACACGACCAGCACGGTGAAGCCCTGGAAACCATGCTCGCCCTGACCGACCAGATCACCCCGCCCGCCAACGCCTGCAACACCTGGCGCGCCCTGTATCGCGGGCTCGTGGAGTTTCGTGATGACCTGATGCAGCACATCCATCTGGAAAACAATGTGTTGTTCGTCAATGCGATGAAAACCGTTCGCTGACCATCAAGCATTACCTGCCCCCTGTGGGAGCGAGCTTGCTCGCGATGGCGGTGGACCAGAAAACTCAATACTGGCTGATCCGACGCTATCGCGAGCAAGCTCGTCCCACAGGGAACTGATGGTGTTCAAGCTATTTGGCACCCCCCTTGAATCAAGTGCTGGCCTTCACCCTCTTGCTTAAAACTGCCAATAGAACATCGCCTTGGCCAACACCACGATCAGCAGCATGTGCCCCAGGATACTGCGGCGCAGCCAGCAGGCTCGGCCTGGGGTCAGCCGACCGCTCTTGAGCCAGTACGCCAGCCACAAGTAGTGACCGATGATGCTCAAGGCCAGGAGGATTTTCAGGCTCAGTAGCAGGCCGAAGCTGCTGCTCAACGGTTGGCTCAGTGCACTTCGGTGCTGCCACGCCAGGCCCAGGCCGGCGCCGTACAGCAACACCACGACACCGTGCAGCACATGCCGCGAGCGCTTGGCGATCGCCTGGTCGGCGGCGTCCTTGACACCTTGGGCCAGGGGTCGGCGGGCGGCATGCCAGATAAAAACCTCGAAAAACAACGTGCCGATAAAGGCGATGGCCGCCAACAGGTGCGTGACCAGCAAGACCCCATACATCATCGACCACCTCCGCGCAGGCGACTCATCCCGGATGCCCATCCACCCGGGTCTGCAACAGCATCGGGCCATAACGCCAGGCGTAGAGGCCGAACGCCAACGTCCAGCACAACCCCGCCAACCACAGCCCGGCCAACGGGAATACCAGCACCAGCAGCACACGGCTCACACACGCCAGGTTCAACAGGATGAAGGCCAGGGTCATGCCCGCTGGTGGCTCAAGGGGGCGCCCGGTATGACCCAGGCTAACGCGGGCGATCATCGCCAGGATCAGCCCGGCCATGGCACCGATGGTCAGGCCATGCACCGCCAGGCTCGGATTCACCGGCACACCGAAGTGCCACAGCGCCATGCCCAGGCAGGCCACCGCCAGCCAAGCGTAGGCCAGGTGCAACGACCACAGCAGCGGCACCCGCCACAAGTCTCGATCATGCCAACGCACCAGCCGAATCCCGTGCCCCACCGCCAGCGCGGCGAACAACAGGCCCACCCAGGCACTGGCCACCAGCGCCGGACCGAAGGCATACAGCAACGCCACCAGCGCCGAACCCGCCAGCAACAGACGATCGAGCCACGGCCATGGCGCGACGCCCTCGACCCGCCCGAGGCCGCGCTGGGTAAAGAACGGAATCACCCGTCCGCCGATCAACCCCATCATCGCCGCCACCAACCACAAGCCGGTGAGCACGCTTTGGCGTTGCAAGCCCTCGTTGTGCTGGAGCAGGCCGTACACAGACAACCCATCAGCGGCGGCCATTAGCAGCAATACCAGCACGATCGGGTAATTGCGCTTCTGCCGCACGCGCCACAACGTCATGCCCATCAACACCGCGACCGCCAGGGCGAACCCCAGCTCCAGCACCGTCAGCACAGGCCAGGGTGCATCGACCAACCAGGCCAATCGTGCGCCGAGCCACACCACTGCCAGCGCAGCCAAGCGCTTGCCGCTGAGCCCCGGGGTACCCGTCCAGGTCTGCACCGCCGTCAGCAGGAAGCCGGCGATAATCGCCAGGCCGAAGCCAAACAACAGTTCATGACGGTGCCAGGCCAACCAGCCGCCAGCCGGCTGCCAGGCCGACAACCGCCCGGTGAACGCCGCGAGCCATAGGGGGATGGCCAACAGCGCCAACACGCAACCGGCCAAAAAGAACGGCCGGAACGCCAGGCGCCACAGCGGCAGAACGGCCATGGCCTTGCGACGATCAAGCACTTGCATACACCACTCCTCAGCCTCACCCGGGATCTGGCCCGCCAGCGAGGTACGACAAATCAGGGTTCGAATGATCGGTTATCGGCGCCAGCAGGCCTTGTCTCAGATCAAGCCCGCCCATCGGCAACCTCCCGTCTCGAACAGGTACCTGCAAGGGGCTTGCCGAACACAGTCGAGCCTCTCAATAAAATGCCGTCCCTGCCTGTGGGAGCGAGCTTGGCTGGCGATAGCGCTGGGTCAGTGGGTATTGATGTTGGGTGTACCACCGTCATCGCGAGCAAGCCCGCTCCCACAAAGACTGTAGCTCAAAGGGTATTTATTACCCTTTCGTGGTTGTTTTAACCCTATTGCGACAGGGTCATTTATACCCACCCCCGCGGTATCCCCCCACGAATCAATGCCCACAGGCATGGCCCGTCTCTTGCTCAGGCACGGCATAGACTTTCTGCCAGGGGTTCTCCATGAAACACGTCGTTTTGCCTCTCACTTGGTTCGTTGTGCTCGCCTGCATCGTCGCGCTCGCCAGCGGCTTATCCCTGAGCCTGGTCTGAAACCGTTTACTTTCTTGCCTATAAAAGGATTCATGCCATGGTGCTCCACCGTGTCCATCACCAGATTCTGCGCAGCCATCACCTGTTCGAGCCGTTGAACGAAGAACAGCTCGACGAACTGATGAGCACCAGCCAATTGCTGAATATCGACAAGGGCGATCCGCTGTTCCGCCAGGGAGAACCGGCGCAGGCGTTTTACTTCGTGATTTCCGGAGCGGTGAAAATCTACCGGCTGACCCCGGACGGCCAGGAAAAAGTCTTCGAGGTGATCGGCGAGCGCCAGACCTTCGCCGAAGCCATGATGCTGATGGACACGCCCAACTACGTGGCCTCGGCCGAAGCCGTCGGCCCGACCCAGTTGTATCGCCTGTCCAACGCCACGTACATGCGCCTGTTGCACAGCAACAGCCGGTTGACCTTTGCCCTGCTCGGCAAGCTCTGCGTACGCCTGCACCAGCGGGTCAACGAGATTGAAACCCTGTCGCTGAAAAATGCCACCCACCGGGTGGTGCGCTACCTGCTGACGCAACTGGTGCGCCTGCAAACCGTGGACAGTCAGTTCGAACTGCCAATGGCCAAGCAGTTGATCGCCGGGCACCTGTCGATCCAGCCGGAAACCTTCTCGCGGATCATCCGACGCCTGATCGACGAAAAGATCATCACCCAGGACGGTCGCCAGATCGCCATTCTCGATCGCCTGCGCCTGGAGCAATTCGAATGAGCGCACAGTCCATCTGCCTGTATTGCCAACACGCCAACCCTGCCGAGGAAAACGAATGTCGCCAGTGCGGCATGCCCCTGCCGGCCGAGGCTGCCTTGGCCGACGAGCGTCGGCTGCGGCGCTTCGGTTGGTTCTGTGTGGGGCTGACGATCTTCTGCATCGGCATGTTCTTCTGGCTGCCCCGCGACATCGTCTGAACCCTCAATCCTGCGTCAGCTGCCGGTACAACTGCGGCAGCCGCAGCGGCAATTGTTCGGGCTGGCGAATCAAGGTGTAGCCGTTGGCCCCGAACATGTACGGCAGGTAATCCCCCGCTTCGCGATCGATGGTGATACAGAACGGCGTCAACCCCTGGCGCCGCGCCTCGATCACCGCCTGGCGGGTGTCCTCCACACCGTAGCGCCCTTCGTAGAGATCCAGGTCATTGGGCTTGCCGTCACTGAGCAGCAACAATAATTTGCGCCGCCGTTTGCAGCCCTCCAGCCGTTGCGTGGCCTGGCGGATCGCCGCCCCCATACGCGTGTAGTAACCGGGCTTGAGTCCCTGGATACGTCCGCGAGTGTGATCGTCGTAACGCTGATTGAAAGCTTTGAGTTCATGCATGCGCACCTGCTGGCGGCGCAGGGAAGAGAACCCGTACAGGGCGAAATCGTCCCCCAGCACCGACAGGGTTTCGCCAAACAGCAACAGGCTATCGCGTATGACATCGATTACCCGGTGTTCGTCATTGAGGTGGGCATCGGTGGACATCGACAGGTCCGCCAGCAGCAGGCAGGCCAGGTCGCGACGGGTCTGGCGTTGTTCCAGGAACAAGCCGCGCTCGCTGCATTGGCCGTGCTGGCGCTCGACGTGAAAATCCAGCCAGGCTTGCAGGTCCAGTTCCGAGCCCTGGGTTTGCTGGCGCAGCCATTGTCGATCGTTACGCAGGTGTTCGAATTGCCGACGCAAGCGCTGGGCCGAGGGGCGCAGGCGCAAAGGCAGCGGCTGTGGCTCGCAGTCCCGGGGGATGAAGGTTTGTACGCTGACGAAATCATCCTGCAGCCGTTGCTTGCGGTAGTCCCATTCGGGCAGGCGGATGCCCTCGCCCAAGGGGATGTCATCCACATCGGCCGGCGGCAGGTCCAAGTGCAGTTTCAGGCCGCCCCCTTTGCGCAAGCGGGTGCGCGAAAGGGTCAATTGGTCAAGGTCTTCAGCCACCCGAGCGGCGTCCGGGTCTTCGCTGTCGTCCGCCCAGCGATCCAGGTCCACATGTTCGGTCCAACTGAACAGGTTCTCCAGGCGCACGATCAGCAGCCCACCGTCACGACTGGTTTCATCGATGCGCTCGGCGCGCTTGCGACCGCCCTGCTGCTCACCCGGCGGTGTCGCCAGGTATTGCTCGGACTCTTCGAGGTTGGCGGCCTGGGGATTGGCCAGGTGTTGGGGTGGGTAAAGCCACAGCGGCAACGGCCAGGCCGCCCGCTCGCTACGGGGAAAATGTTCGACGCTGCCCGGTTCGCGCAAGGCTTGGCACAGCGCACGCTCCAGGGTGGCTTCAGCCAGGTTGAGTGTGGCCGGATCAGGGCGCAGGGACAGGTGCGCATCCACCAAGCGTCGGTAGCGAGGGCGCAGTGCCGGGTAGCGCTGCAACACTGCTTGGGTCCAGCGTTGATTGTCACGCCCCCAGTGACGCATTGGCCCCGATTGCGCGGCCAGCAACGCGAGCCAGCGATACAGTTCCTCGTTCAATTCGGTATCGGGAAACGCTGCCAGGCTCGCGGGCAAACGCAAGTTGTCGCCATCGCAGCAGGCCAGGGGCACTTGCTTGCAGGTGCCGGCGATCTGCTGCAACAGGTTGCGACGTAGCAACAGATCACGGTCGCTGACCGCTTCCACCCCCAGATGACGAGCGCCGCCGGTGGCGCGAAACAGCACCTGCAGCGCGCGTTGCCGGGGGATCAGCTCGACCCGTGCCTCAGGAAAATCGACACTGGCACGGCGGGTAATGAAACGGTGCCAGACACTGCCGACCCATTCTTCCAGCTCTAGGGTGAAGGCCATGGTTATCTTCCTCCCAAACCGAGCCCAGTGTGGTGAGGGGATAAATCCCCTCGCCACAAATGAGTCCGGCTCAGCTGTTGTGGTGAGTTACGACGGCACCACCGCTGCCGGGGCACGCAGGGCCGCGCGGCCACGCTGGCGGAAGCTGAACAGGTAGCAGAGCAACCCAGCCAGGAAGCCGACACCGCTGACCAACCGAGCCCAGAACAGCGGCTTCAAGTGATCCATCGTGGCCATGAACGGCAAGGCACTGCCGTCCGTCATCCAGCGTTGCAACCACACCTGGACCACACCGGCGGCGGTGAGGAACAAGGTGATCATCACCATCGACAGGGTCATCAACCAGAAGCCCCAGATCTCCAGGCGCTGCGAGCGTTCGTCCGCCGCTTCACCCAAGCCACGCAAGCGTGGCATGGCGTAGCTGATCAGCGTCATCACGATCATCGCGTAGGCACCGTAGAAAGCCAGGTGACCGTGGGCCGCAGTCAGTTGCGAACCGTGGGTGTAGTAGTTGACCGGTGCCAGGGTGTGCAGGAACCCCCAGACGCCCGCACCGAAGAACGCAGTCACCGTAGTGCCCTTGGCCCACAACGTGGCGGCGCGGTTCGGGTGTTGCCGGCGACGGTTTTTCACCATGCTGAAGGCAAAGACCACCATCGCCAGGAACGGCAGCGGTTCCATCGCCGAGAAGATCGAGCCGACCCACAGCCAGACCTCGGGCGCACCGATCCAGAAGAAGTGGTGACCGGTACCGATGATCCCGGTAATCAGCGCCATGGCGATGATCACGTAGAGCCATTTTTCCACCACTTCGCGGTCCACGCCGGTGATCTTGATCAGGACAAAGGCGAGCATCGAACCCATGATCAGTTCCCAGACGCCTTCCACCCAGAGATGCACCACCCACCACCAGTAGAACTTGTCACGGGCGAGGTTTTCCGGGTTGTAGAAGGAGAACAGGAAGAACACTGCCAGGCCGATCAGACCGGTCATCATCACCATGCTGACCGTGGTCTTGCGCCCCTTGAGCAGGGTCATGCCGATGTTGTAGAGGAACCCCAGGCACACCACGACGATGCCCATCTTGGTGATGGTCGGTTGCTCCAGGAATTCACGGCCCATGGTGGGCAGCAAGTCGTTGCCGGTGAATTTCGCCAGCGTCGCATAAGGCACCGAGAGGTAACCCAGGATCGTTGCAACACCTGCGGCGGCGAACACCCAGAACAACACGAGCGCCAGTTTCGGGCTGTGCAGTTCGCGGTCAGCCTCCTCCGGTATCAGGTAATACGCCGCGCCCATGAAGCCGAACAACAGCCAGACGATCAGCAGGTTGGTGTGGACCATGCGGGCCACGTTGAAGGGAATCAGCGGGAACAGGAAGTCGCCGACCACGTATTGCAAGCCCATGATCAAACCGAACAGCACTTGTCCCAGGAACAGCATCAGGGCAAACACGAAGTAAGGTTTGGCGACGGCCTGCGAGGCGAATTTCAGATGCGGATTAGCCATGCTCATCTCTCAGCCCTCCTTGTTTGGCGGCCAGCCATTGGTATTGATTTTCGAGCTCCACTTGAGGAACTCGGCGATGTCGTCGACCTCCTGCTCACTCAGGTTGAACTGCGGCATGGCCCGACGACCCGGAACGTTCAGCGGCTGCATTTTCATCCAGGCCTGCAGGAACGGCTTGAAGGCCTCCTCGCCACCGCGACGGTTGACCACATTGCCCAGCTCCGGCGCAAAGTACGCACCCTCGCCCAGCAGGGTATGGCAGCCGATGCAGTTGTTGCGCTCCCAGACGCCCTTGCCGCGTATCACCGATTCGGTCAATTGCGCCTGGTTGCTACGCTCGGGAAAGGTCTGTTCCGTGTGGTAGGTCAGGGCCAGGAATATCAGGAAAAAGAACACGCTTCCCCCGAAATAAATATTCCTGGCCATGCCTTTGGTGAAGGTATCTGACATGGTCACTTCCTCATTGCTTGGCGTGTTCATTCTAGGAAGCGAGGGGTCAGAAACCGCTTGATGGCGATCAAGAATCTCCGATGGTTTTAGTCGGTTGTTCCAACGCTGCCCGAAAGGCAGGTGAGCTTTTCGATCGTGCCCACGCTCCTGCGTGGGAACGCCGCCTGGGACGCTCCGCGTTCCTCTTCTGGAAGGTGACGCAGAGCTTCATGGGCTGTATTCCCATGCGGAGCGTGGCAACGATCAGACCGAGAAAATGACGACCCCGATCGCAGTCGCGAGCAGCGCAGCCCAGCTCAACACCAGACGCCGCCACAGACGCGGGGCGTGGCGCAGTTCCATGAAGCCGTCGGCAATCAGCCAGGCCTTGGCGACCGCAACCGTCAATATGGCAATGGAGATCAACCCGGTGGCTGCGACCTGACCCAGGGCTACGGTGGCGCTGCTCAACACCGCCAGCGCCATCCAACAAACGATCAGAACACGAGAAGCCGACATGGGTATTTCATCTCAATCGAGGATGTAGACCAATGGGAACAACAGCACCCAGACCATATCCACCATGTGCCAATACAGCACGCCGGATTCCAGCCCGCTGTAGCGCTGTGAATCATAACGACGGCGCCGACAACCCTCGGCCAGCCAACCGAGGATCACCATGCCCAGCAGCACATGGAGGAAATGAAACGCGGTGAGGATCCAGTACAAGGTGAAGAACGTGTTGCGCTCCATGCCCAGGCCGCTCGCCAACAGATGGGCGTACTCGGTGAGCTTGATCCCCACGTAGCCACAGGCAAGCAACAACGCGACCGCTAAAAACAGCGCGCCTCGACCCGACCGATCTTGCCTGACCTGCTCTTGGGCCAGGGCGGCGAACAGCCCGGCGGTCAACAGGCTGAGGGTCATCGCCAGCCCCGTGGAACGGTCCAGCAAATGCCGGCCTTCACTGAACATCTGCGGGTGCAGAGCCTGGGCGACAGCGAACGCCAGGATCAACAGCGCAAACACCGACAGCTCGGCGAGGATGAAGAACCACATCGCCAAGTCCCCCGGCAAACGCCGGAGGGCGATAGCGGTTTCAGCCGAAGTGGACATCGACCACATCCATCAACGCGGCGACGGTCTGCGGGTCGTCACTCAACGGCTCGGCCAGGCAGGCCAGGCAAGCCTGGCGAGGGTCCATGCCGGAGCCGATCATGCGCGCGGCGAAGATAAGCAGGCGCGTCGAGGCGACTTCCTCCAGGTCATGTTGGTCGAGCCGGCGCAGCGCCTGCCCCAATCGCACCACCTGGGCCGCCAGGGCCAGGTCAACCCCCGCCTCACGGGCAACGATCCGTTCTTCATCGGCAACAGCCGGATAGCCAAAACGCATCGACACAAAACGCTGGCGGGTGCTGGGCTTCATGCCTTTGAGCAGGTTCTGGTAACCGGGGTTATACGACACCACCAGCATGAAGGACGACGAAGCCTGGAGCACCTCGCCCGTGCGCTCCAGGTACAACTGACGCCGATCATCGGCCAGCGGGTGCAGCACCACCGCCGTGTCCTGGCGCGCCTCGACCACCTCGTCCAGATAACAGATGCCACCCTCGCGCACCGCCCGGGTCAATGGTCCGTCCTGCCACCAGGTGCCCTGGGCACCAATCAGGTGTCGGCCCACCAGATCGGCCGCACTCAGGTCATCGTGGCAGGCCACGGTGTACAGCGGCAGTTTCAGACGGTGGGCCATGTGCTGGACGAAACGGGTCTTGCCACAGCCAGTGGGGCCTTTGATCAGCACCGGCATGCCGTGATGCCAAGCCTGTTCGAACAGCGCCTGTTCGTTGTCCTGGGGTTGATAGAAGGGTTCGTCCGGGTGCTGCAGGGTATGGAGAGTGTTCATGACAGAGCCTGATCAGAGACGCGATTGCCGGCCACGCTACGGGGCCCTGCGACAACCTGGCAAGGGCTGCGGCGGGCAAACTTGATCGCCGTCAAGCGGCTAACCACCGGGCTGGGCATAGCCTTGCACCGCACCAAGAACCTGCGCGCCGAACCTCAATTGCAGCGCAGCGCGGGTCACGCCTGAGGAGAAATGGAATGCTGATCAGCCACAAAAAATCGTGGGCCCTGCGGGTCACGGCGCTGTTTACAGCGCTGGCCGCCCCCCACGCCTTCGCCGACCAAACCGCTGCGCCGGAACAACCCCGCGTGGTCAAGACCGAAGGCGCGCCCGACCTGAGCCAGGCCGACTTCGACTCGGCCAAGGAAATCTATTTCCAACGCTGCGCCGGCTGCCACGGCGTGCTACGCAAAGGCGCCACCGGCAAGCCGCTGACACCCGACATCACCCAGTCCCGCGGCCAGGCCTATCTGGAGGCGCTGATCACCTACGGCTCGGCCGCCGGCATGCCGAACTGGGGCACGTCCAATGCCCTGACCAAGGACCAGATCACGGTGATGGCCAAGTTCATCCAGCACACGCCACCGACGCCGCCGGAATGGGGCATGGCCGAAACCCGCAAGACCTGGAAAGTGCTGGTCAAGCCTGAAGACCGGCCAACCAAGCAGATCAGTACGCTCAACCTGCAGAACCTGTTCTCGGTGACCCTGCGCGATGACGGCAAGATCGCCTTGATCGATGGCGACAGCAAGAAAATCGTCAAGCTGATCGACACCGGTTACGCGGTGCACATTTCGCGCATCTCGGCCTCGGGTCGCTACCTGCTGGTGATCGGTCGGGACGCCAAGATCGACATGATCGACCTGTGGCCGAAGGAGCCGACCAAGGTGGCGGAAATCAAGGTGGGCATCGAAGCCCGCTCGGTGGAAACCTCCAAGTTCAAAGGCTACGAGGACAAATACACCATCGCCGGTTCGTACTGGCCACCGCAGTTCACCATCATGGACGGCGAGACCCTGGAACCCAAGCAGATCGTCTCGACCCGCGGCATGACCGTCGACACTCAGCAATACCACCCGGAACCTCGAGTCGCAGCCATCATCGCCTCCCACGAGTGGCCTGAGTTCATCGTCAACGTCAAGGAAACCGGCAAGGTGATGCTGGTCAACTATCAGGACATCAAGAACCTCACCATCACCAGCATCGACGCCGCGCCGTTCCTGCATGACGGCGGTTGGGACAGCAGCCATCGCTACTTCATGACGGCCGCCAACAACTCCAACAAAGTCGCGGTGATCGACTCCAAGGAACGCAAGCTCACCGCCCTGGTGGACGTGGGCAAGACTCCCCATCCGGGACGCGGCGCCAACTTCAACCACCCACTTTACGGACCAGTCTGGGCCACCAGCCACCTGGGCGATGCCGGGGTCTCGCTGATCGGCACCGACCCGGTCAACCACCCGCAATACGCCTGGAAGCAGGTCGGCTCGCTGCAGGGCCAGGGTGGCGGCTCGCTGTTCATCAAGACTCACCCAGCGTCCAGCCATCTGTATGTCGACACCACCCTCAGCCCCGACGCCAAGCTCAGCCAGTCGGTGGCGGTGTTCGACATCAACAAGCTCGACGCCGGTTACACCGTGCTGCCGATTGCCGAGTACGCCGGTATCAAGAAAGGCGCGTTGCGCGTGGTGCAACCGGAATACAACAAGGCCGGCGACGAGGTCTGGTTCTCGGTCTGGAGTGGTCAGGAAGACGAGTCGGCGCTGGTGGTGATCGACGACAAGACCCTCAAGGTCAAGAACGTGATCAAGGACAAGCGCCTGATCACCCCGACCGGGAAATTCAACGTCTACAACACCCAACACGACATCTATTGAGCCCCATCAATAAGAGGAAAAACCATGAAGCCTATTCTGATTGCCTTGGCCCTGACCGCCGTATCCAGCCTGCAACCGGCGCTGGCACAAGACGGCCCGACGCTGTTCAAGAGCAAGCCCTGTGCGGCCTGCCACTCCATCGATACCAAGGTGGTTGGCCCGGCGCTCAAGGACGTGGCGGCGAAAAACGCCGGCGTCGCCGGAGCGCAAGAACTGCTCGCCAAACACATCAAGGAGGGTACGCAAGGCAACTGGGGACCGATGCCGATGCCGGCCAACCCCGTGACTGAAGAAGAAGCCAAGACCCTGGCTGCGTGGGTCTTGACCCTTAAATAACTTTGACTGAGAGCATCTCCCTGTGGCGAGGGATTTATGTGAGAGCAAAGCTTGCTCGCGAAACAGGCGCCTTGATCCCTGAAAGACCGCATCGCACCCATCGCGGGCAAGCCTTGCTCCCACATAAACCCCTCGCCACAAAAGCTGCGCTCGACTTTATTTCTTGATCAGGAGGACGTCATGGAACGACACAGCGCTGCAACCTTGATGACCACCCTCCTCTTTGTTTTCTCCTCCTGTGTGCTGGCCGCTCCCGACCACCAGCGCCAGGTGCAACTGCAACACCTGTTGGACCAGGATTGTGGCGCCTGCCACGGCCTGTACATGACCGGCGGCCTGGGTCCCCCCCTGACCCGTGATGCCCTGGCCGGAAAATCCCGCGACAGCCTCATCGCCACCGTCACGCTGGGACGGCCAGGCAGCGCCATGCCCGGTTGGGCACCGTTGCTCGGCCCCGACGATATCCGCTGGCTGGTGGACCGGCTCCTTCAAGGAAAACCCGCCTCATGATCCGTTCTCTGTTGTCCTTCACCGCCATCGCTCTGCTGCTCTCGGCTTGCGCCCAGACACCGTTGCGCGGCACCGGCGACCTGGGCGTGGTGGTAGAGCGCGCCACCGGTAGCCTGCAAATCATCGAGAGCGACACCCGCACCGCCCTCGCCCGCGTTGAAGGACTGGGCGACCTGTCCCACGCCTCGGTGGTGTTCTCCCGTGACCAGCGCTACGCCTATGTGTTCGGCCGTGATGGTGGCTTGAGCAAGGTCGACCTGCTGACCGCGCACATCGACCGGCGCATCATCCAGGGCGGCAACAGCATCGGTGGCGCGATCAGCCAGGACGGCAAGCTGATCGCGGTGTCCAACTACGAGCCCGGCGGCGTCAAGGTGTTCGATGCCCAGACCCTGGACCAGGTCGCCGACATTCCGGCCACGCCCCTGCCCGACGGCAAGAAACGTTCGCGAGTGGTGGGTCTGGTGGACGCCCCCGGACAACGCTTTGTGTTCAGCCTGTTCGATACAGGCGAAATCTGGATCGCCGACTTCAGCCAGGGCCATACACCGCGCATCGAACGTTTCACCGCCATCGGCCAACAACCCTATGACGCCCTGATCACCCCCGACGGGCGCTACTACATGGCTGGGCTGTTCGGTGAAGACGGCATGGCGCAACTCGATCTCTGGCACCCGCAGCGCGGGGTAAAACGGGTACTGGGGCATTACGGGCGCGGCGAGGCCCGCCTCCCGGTGTACAAGATGCCCCATCTGGAAGGCTGGGCCCTGGCTGACCAACAGGCCTTCGTGCCCGCCGTCGGCCACCATCAGGTGCTGGTGATGAACACTCGCACCTGGCAGCCGACCGACGCCATCGCCGTGGCCGGACAACCAGTGTTTGTCACGGCGCGGCCGGACGGTCGCCAGTTGTGGGTCAACTTCGCCTACCCGGACAACGATCGGGTGCAGGTCATCGATACCCAGACCCACGCCATCGTCGCCGACCTGCGGCCCGGTCCCGCAGTGCTGCACATGGAATTCACCGCCCGCGGTGACCAGCTCTGGTTGTCCACCCGCGATGGCGGTGAGGTACAGGCTTGGGACCCCTATCGGCTCGAACGCCTGAGCAGCCTGCCGGCCCTGAGCCCAAGCGGCATTTTCTTCAGCAGCCGCGCGCACAAGCCGGGGTACTGACCATGACATCGAGCTCACTGGCCCGGCGCCTGATCGATCAATTCCAGCATGGCCTGCCGCTGTGCGCCGAACCCTATCGGGCCATGGCCGACGCCCTGGGCTGCAGCGAAGTCCAGGTGCTCGAATGCCTGCAACACCTGCAAGTGGCCGGCACCTTGTCGCGAGTCGGCCCGGTGTTCGAACACACCCGGGCCGGTGCCAGTACCCTCGCGGCCCTGGCGGTGCCCGAAGACCGTTTGCACCAGGTCGCCGCGCGCGTCAGCCAATACCCGGAAGTCAATCACAACTACGCCCGGGAACACCGCTACAACCTGTGGTTCGTGTTGACTGGCCCCAACCGCGCGCACCTGGAAAAGATTCTCCAGGAGCTGGAAAACGACACCGGCCTCACGCCGCTGGACCTGCCCATGCTGACCGCCTACCGCATCGACCTGGGCTTTGCCCTGGAGACCACCCCATGAAAACCCTCTTGAGCGAGCAACAGTCGTTGGCGCTGCGCCGTCACCTGGAAATCGGCCTGCCCCTCACATCACGGCCCTTCCAGACCCTGGCTGAACAGCTCGAGGTCAGCGAACAACAAGTACTCGACCAAGTGCAGCATTGGCACGAGCAGGGTCTGTTCCGTCGTGTCGGCCTGGTGGTCAACCATCGCGCATTGGGTTTCGCCGCCAACGCCATGCTGGTGCTGGATGTGCCGGATGCCCTGGTCGATGAGGTCGGTCGCCGCCTGGGCCAGGCACCGGGCATCAGCCTTTGCTACCAACGGCCACGACGCCTGCCCCAGTGGCAATACAACCTGTTCTGCATGATCCACGGTCGTCAGCGTGATCGTGTGGAAGCCCAGGTCCAGGCGTTGCTGGAAGAGCATTTGCTCGACGATCTGCCCCGCCAGTTGCTGTTCAGCACCCATCTGTTCAAGCAATGCGGCGGGCGCTTCGCGCCACCGGCCGGAGCGCGCATCGATGGATGACCTCGACCGTCGCCTGATCAACCGCCTGCAACTGGGCCTGCCACTGGTGCGGCATCCCTGGCAGGCCCTGGCCCGCGAACTGGATAGCAACAGCAGCGAATTGCTCGACCGCCTGCACGAACTGCTCAACGACGGCGTACTCACCCGCTTCGGCCCGATGTTCGACATCGATCGCCTGGGCGGTGCCTTCACCCTGGCGGCGCTGGCGGTGCCCGAGCCGCGTTTCGAGACCATCGCCGAGTTGCTTGGGGCCATGCCCGAGGTGGCCCACAACTACCGCCGCGAACACACCTGGAACATGTGGTTCGTCCTCGCCTGCCCCAGCGAGCAAGCCATCACCGACACCCTGACACGCATCGAGCATCTGACCGGCCTGGTGCCGCTGAACCTGCCCAAAGAGGAGACCTACCATGTCGGCCTGTATTTCCCCGTCTGAGTCATTGCTGCGGCCCCTGCCTCGGTTGGATGAAACACCTCTGGCGCTGCGGCTGGTGGAACTGACCCAGGCCGGCCTGCCCTTGCTCGAAGACCCCTGGGCCTGGCTCGCGGAGCAACTGGGGCTGAGTGTGGAATCCACGCTCGATTTGCTCAAGCGCCTGCAGGCGGAAGGCGCGATCCGTCGCATCGCCGCCGTTCCCAATCACTATCGCCTGGGTTATCGCCACAACGGCATGACCGTCTGGGACGTGTGCGATACCGACATCGCGCGCCTCGGTGCCCTGCTGGGTGCGCAGCCTTTTGTCAGCCATTGCTACCGCCGTCCGCGCCGCCCCCACTGGCGCTACAACCTGTTCGCCATGGTCCACGGCCGCAGCCGCGAAGAAATCGACAGCTACCGCGAGCACCTGCGCTACCTGCTGGGTGACGCCTGTGCCGCCGACGACATGCTGGTGAGCAGCCGCATCCTGAAAAAAACCGGCCTGCGCCTGTCGCCCACCTTGGGCTGAACCCACACGCCGACCGAAGGAGCGCCTTATGTTGAGGATCAGCCACTACCTGCGAACCCTGGCCGGCCAATGCCCCGCCCCACGCGTCGCGCCACCGGGCAGCAGCCGCCCGCCCGTGGTGATATGGAACCTGCTCAGGCGCTGCAACCTGACCTGCAAGCACTGCTATGCCACGTCCGCCGACAGCGTGTTTCGCGATGAACTGGACACGGCGGCGGCGCTGCAGGTCATCGACGACCTGCATGACGCCGGCGTGCGCGTGCTGATCCTGTCCGGTGGCGAACCGTTGCTGCGCGAGGATCTGTTCCAGCTCAGCGCCCATGCTCGCGACAAAGGCTTCTTCCTGGCGCTGTCCACCAACGGCACGCTGATCGACGCTTCCAATATCGAACAGATCGCCGCGGCGAATTTCGATTACGTGGGCATCAGCATCGATGGCCTGGAAGCGACCCACGATGAATTCCGTCAGCTCAAGGGCAGTTTCGCCAGTTCCATGGCGGCCATCCGGCTCTGCCGTGAGCAAGGGATCCGCGTCGGATTGCGCACCACCCTCACCCAGCAAAACCATACCCAGTTGCCACGCCTGCTGGACTTGATGACTGAATACGACGTACAGAAATTCTACCTGTCGCACCTCAACTACAGCGGCCGGGGCAAGCGTAGCCGCAAGCTCGACGCCCAGCAGCAGATGAGCCGCGAAGCAATGACGCTGATTTTCGAACGGGCCTGGCGCGACATCGAGCAGGGTCGCGACAGTGACTTCGTCAGCGGCAACAACGACGCCGATGCGATCCTGCTGCTGCAATGGGTAGCCCGACGCCTGCCCCAGCACCACACCGCTCTGGAGCAGATGCTGCGGGCCTGGGGCGGCAACGCTTCAGGCAGTGGCATCGCCAACATCGACAACACGGGCGAGGTCCATCCCGACACTTATTGGTGGCAGCACTCCGTGGGCAACGTCCGCCAGACGCCGTTCAAGACCCTCTGGCTCGAGCGTCCCGATGCGCTGCTGCTGAAACTGCGTGAGCACCCACGGGCCGTGAGCGGTCGCTGCGGCCAATGTCGTTGGCTGGCGATCTGCAATGGCAACACCCGCACCCGCGCCTGGGCCGACGGCGACCTGTGGGGCCAGGACCCGGGCTGCCACCTCAGCGATGAAGAAATTGGTGTGTTCGCGATCCCCAGCGTCGTGATTCCCAACGCTGCGTTGCCCTGCGCTCGATAACCCAATGGCGAACCTGATGCCGAACCAAGGAAGTCCCATGCCAGCCCCTCTTGTTTTGCCCGCAGCCCTGCAATCGACCCTCAGACCGGGGGAAGTCGCCCTGGTCGGCGCCGGTCCTGGTGACCCGGGCCTGCTGACCTTGCGCGCCTGGAGCCTGTTGATGCAGGCCGACGCGGTGGTCTACGACCGTTTGATCAGTTCGCAGCTGCTGAGCCTGATCCCGCTGACGTGCGCCCGCCACTATGTTGGCAAGGCTGCCGGTTGCCACAGCCTGCCTCAGGCACAGATCAACGAGTTGCTGGCCGACCTCGCCGACCAGGGGCAACGGGTGATCCGGCTCAAGGGCGGCGACCCGTTCATTTTCGGCCGTGGCGCCGAAGAGCTGGAGTACTTGCTGGCCCGTGGCATCGATTGCCAGGTGGTGCCCGGCATCACCGCCGCAGCCGGTTGCAGTGCCTACGCCGGCATCCCGCTGACCCATCGCGACCTGGTCAATTCCTGCCGGTTCATCACCGGCCACTTGCAACGCGAAGGCGATCTGAGCCTGCCATGGCAAAGTCTGGCGGACGACAGCCAGACCCTGGTGTTCTACATGGGGCTGTCGAACCTGGGCACCATTGCTGCGCGGCTGATGGAAGCAGGCCTTGCGGCCGATACGCCGGCGGCGTTGATCAGCAACGGCACCCGCCCCGACCAGCAGGTCCTGCGTGGCACGCTCCAGCAATTACCGGACATGGCACTGGCATGCACCGAAGGCCTGCCGACCCTGACCGTGATCGGCAAGGTGGTAGGTTTGTTCGCCCATCAAGCACTGCAACATCCCGCACGGCTTCACGCCGTCATCCAGCTCCAACCTGGCGTCTCGAAGGTGGCGTCATGAAGCGCTGGTGGCTCGCCTCGCTGTTGTGGTTCGGTGCAGCCCAGAGTGCAGGGGCGACGGCCTCGGGCCTGGAATCGGCCGAGCGTGACTACCAGCAGCACTGCCAGCAATGCCACGGCGTCAATCGTATCGGCGGCACCGGGCCGGCGCTGTTGCCCCAGAGCCTGAGCAGGATCAAACCCGCTGAAGTGCGCCAGGTGATTGAAAACGGCCGACCGGCCAGCCAGATGGCGGCGTTCGGCGCAGTGCTGGAGCCAGCGCGGATCGATGCCCTGGCGCTGTACTTGCAACGTCCCCTCGCCGTCGAGCCGACCTGGAATGACAACGACATTCGCCAAAGCCACCGTGTACTGGCGGATGTCGCCAGCCTGCCCGACACCCCCCAGCACAAGGCCGATCCGCTGAACTTGTTCGTGGTGGTGGAGGCCGGCGATCATCACATCGACGTGGTCGACGGCGATCGCTTCGAGGTGCTCGCACGCTTCGCCTCGCATTTTGCCGTGCATGGTGGGCCGAAGTTCTCGCCGGATGGGCGTTTCGTCTACCTGGCCTCCCGGGACGGCTGGATCAGCCTGTACGACCTGCATAACCTCAAGCTGATCGCCGAGGTACGGGCCGGGCTCAATACCCGCAACCTGGCGGTGAGCAAAGACGGCCGCTGGGTGCTGGTGGGCAACTACCTGCCCGGCAACCTGACGGTGCTGGATGCCCGCGACCTGTCTCTGGTCAAGACCATTGCGACAGTGGGCCGCGATGGTCAGGCTTCGCGGGTCAGCGCGGTCTACACCGCACCACCGCGCGACAGCTTCATTGTCGCGTTGAAGGACGTCAAAGAGGTTTGGGAACTGTCCACCGGACCGAGCCCGGACTTCGTGCCCAGGCGTATCGAGACCGAGGATGATCTGGACGACTTCTCCTTCTCGCCCGATTACCGCCAGTTGCTCGCCACCTCGCGCAAGGCCCAGGGCGGCGAGGTGATCGACCTCGACTCTGGTCGTGTCGTCACTGACATTGCGCTGCCGGGCATGCCCCACTTGAGCTCTGGGACCTATTGGAAGCGCGACGGTCGTTGGGTATTCGCCACCCCGAACATCAGCAAGGGACTGATCTCAGTGATCGACTTCAACACCTGGAAAGTCATCAAGCAAATCCCCACCCTGGGACCGGGTTTCTTCCTGCGCAGCCACGTCAACTCGCGCTACGCCTGGACCGACGTGTTCTTCGGCCCGGACAACGACGCCATCCACCTGATCGACAAACAGACCCTGGAGATCGCCTACACCCTACGCCCGATGCCCGGCAAAACTGCCGCCCACGTCGAATTCACCCGCGACGGGCGCTACCTGCTGCTGAGCATCTGGGCCACCGACGGCGCGCTGATCGTCTACGACAGCAATACCTTGCAGGAGATCAAGCGCTTGCCCATGAACAAACCTTCGGGCAAGTACAACGTCGGCAACAAGATCGAATTTGCCGAGGGCACATCGCACTAGCGATAAAAAAACTGGGGGAGCCAAGCTTGCTCGCGATGGCAGCGGCACATTCAACATCAATGCAAACTGACCCACCGCTATCGCGAGCAAGCTCGCTCCCACAGGGGATTGGGGGTGGGAATGAATCTTGTGGCCACTCCGGGAACAGTGTGGGAGCGAGCTTGCTCGCGATGGCAGCGGCATGGCCAACATCATTGCAAACTGACCCACCGCCATCGCGAGCAAGCTCGCTCCCACAGGGGATTGGGGGGGTATGAATCTTGTGGCCACTCCGGGAACAGTGTGGGAGCGAGCTTGCTCGCGATGGCAGCGGCATGGCCGACATCATTGCAAGCTGACCCACCGCTATCGCGAGCAAGCTCGGCTCCCAAAGTTTTTGGGTGTACACGGATTCTCTGAACACCTGAGAACCCGTGTGGGAGCGAGCTTGCTCGCGAATGGGGGCGACTCGGTCTACGACCGGCCTACAAACTCAATCGCCCCCGCTCGTCCTCGGTCAACCGCTGCCGGGTCTGTTCATCGAGCGGGCCGGCCCCCAATACCTGGACCGGGCTGGCCGGGTCGTAGGCCCGTGGCGCTTCGCGGCCGGCACCGTCGCGGGACGGGGTCAGTTGTTCGGAGCCGAAGCTCACCACCTGTACAGTGAACACCGACGCCTGGTTCTGCCGCGCCGCATTTTGTTGCTGGCGCGCCACGTCTTCCGCCGCTTGCGTGGCCGAAGACGCCGCCGAACTGGCGGAGGTGATGGCCCCGGTGTTGACCGAAGCCGCCAGCGGCACACCGGAGGATTTGCCCTGGGTCTGGATGTTGGCTGCGTTCACCACAGTCAATGCCGCGATGTTGACGTTGCCCGACACCCGGATCCCCGCCTCGCCCGCATCGATGGTGCCCAGCGGCGCGATCAGGTCGATGTCCCCCGGCGCCACTTCGGCAATCGGGTTGAGCGTGGCGATACCGGCCCCGGTGCTCGGCACTGACGGCGACAGCGTCACGTTGCCCCAGCTGTCATACAAGCGCTTGGGCGGCGTGTAGACCACGGTGGTCTTCGAGCCACGACCGGCGTTGATGTCGCCCTGGGCCGACCAGCCGAGGATCGAGCCACCAAAGGTGGTCATGATCCGGCTCTGCCCCAGCAGAATGCTGTTCTGCGCGTACAACTGGATATCGCCCTCGCCCTGGGTAATGACCCCGGCGGTGGACGGCGGCGCATTACCCTCGATGCCAAATGTCTGCCCGCCACCCGGGGTGAGCATCTGGATACTGCCACCGAAATCGGTGTGCACCCCCGCCCCGCCGAACATCGTGATATCGCCCTTGTAGGTGATCGCATTGCCCGCCACATCCTTGTCCGGGAACAACAGCGCAATCGCCTCCCGGCCCCGCAGGTAGCTGCCCTGGCGCACACCGCCCACTTCGTTGTACTCACGGCCAGCGGCCTTGAGTTCGGCGAAGTACACATCGCGGGCAAACACCCGTTGCTGCTCGGCTGGCAGTGCCGCGAAGTAACTGCGAGCTTGCTCGGTATCGCCGCTGAAGCCGAAGCGTTTCTCCAGCCATTCCACCAGTTCCGCCTCGTAGGTCTTGGCGACCTTACCGTCCTGGTTCGCCAGGGGCACACCGGCCAAAGCCTGGTTCGCCGGGTCCAGGTAAGCCTTGACGAAGCGCTCGTAGTCCGCCCCGTTGAGTCCCGCGCCGGCTTGCAGCACCAGGCTCGCGCCAGGGCGAGAATCCCCGGGCACCACGGCGCCGATACTGGTGATGCTGACCTTGTCGTCCATCAGGATATTGCGCCCGGCGGTGATTTCCAGCAGGCCGGGGCCGGCGACGTTGAAATTGCTGTAGAGGATGTCGCGCCCGGCCGAGACGATGGAGATGTCGGTGGGGTTGTTGTGGATGAAGAGGTTGCCGGTGCTGGTGTAATTACCCACGTCGGAGTTCGTATTCAGAGACCCGCCCAGCGGTATGCCGCTGCTGACAATGTCTCGCCCAGCCATCATGCGTACAGGGCCGGCACCTTCGTATGCGATTCGCCCCGGCCATCTGCCCGTAGGGACTGATGTCATCGACCGTCCAGTGGCGACTGCCAGCAAGTCGCCTTCAAGCGCGTAGAAGCGAGCAGGATCGACATTGAGGGCCCACTCACTGGAGGCGCTGCTGGTGTCGAAGGCAAACAGCGGCAAGATGTTCGCACTTGGGCGCGCGAAATTGCCATCGGCAGAAAGATTGCTGGCCTTTATGACGAAACCATCGACGATACCGACAAAGGCTGGCCGCAACGGTGTGGCCAGGGCTGCGGAGGCAGCACCGGAACGACTGACTGACATGTCGCCGCCGTAGATGGAATCGCCGGCCATGAATTGCAACTCACTGTTGATGCCGGGAGCAAGCAACAGGGCTGGGCGATTGTCGCCGTTGTAGCCTGTGTCATACAGTGCCGAGGACTTCCCGTAATAAAGACTGCCACTGGCTGCCACAGCCCTCAGGATCGACGGATAGACGACCGCCAGATCCGTTGCGGTACTGAAGGTGAAAGGTGTCAGGTTACCTCCCGACGACCACAAGTCCACCGCCGTATTGGCAGTCCACAACGTAAACCAGCTCACGCCCGATCCGTTACTGTTACCGTCCTTGAAGGGTGAGGCGCTCATCATCGGTGCCCGCCCCGGATCGGCAACGTCCATCACGACCAAGTCGCCTGAAGTCGTCAGATCGAAGGTAGCATCACCCGGCATGAGGGTCAGTCCACCCGTTGCAGATCCTCGTGTGGATTTGAAGGAGTCGTAGGCCCGCGTTTCTCCAGGGGACTGTGCTGAGACAGCATTGCCGTATTGAAGGTCGATTCGACCGATGGCGCCACTGTCGATCTGCGCGTGCCCTCGCAGGTTGATGACCGCGCCGTTGAGATGCCCGTTGGCGAACACGCTATCGGGATTCAAGGCTCCGCCTACGCGCAGGTTGAGGTCACCACCGCCGGTCAATTGCAGGCTGCCGTCGGCGCCTACGCGCCCGGTGCTGCCCACAGCCAGCAGCAGCCCCTGGCTACGAGAGTTGATGTTTATGTTGAAGTCGTTACCGACGAGCCGGCCCAACACCCCGGCATCGCCCTTCACCTGTACATCGAGATCACCGCCGCCCAGGGTCCCGTACCCGGTGAAACCGGCCATCTGATCAGCGCCCCCCAGCTCCATCGATGCTGTATAGCTGCCGAAATTGATCCACCAGGCCGTCGGCTGGCCGTTCACCGAATTACCGTTGCCCTGGCGCCAGAGCCAATTGCCAACATTGGCCGAGTCCTGGCCCATGTCGGCAGGGTTCGGTCGCCCGACAGGGTTGGCAGGCGCGGTCAGGTTGCCGCTGAGGTCACCGCCGACCTTAAGCAACAGGTTACCGCCCGCGTCCGGATACCAGGCGCGATAGAGACTTTCGGTGCCGCCATCGACCAGCCTTTCATTGCTGCCATCTTTGTCGTTGAGCACCGTGCCATTGCCGCCCAGGGCCTTGGGCTGGTTGTAGGGATCGCCCGGGAACGTCGGCGCTGAAGATGTCCCGGCGGTATAGACCCCGAACAACGAGTCCATGCGCAGGCTGCCACCGCTCAGCAGTTCCAGGTCGCCGGTGCCGGTGCGGATGACGCTCGGACGGACACTGCCGGCAACCGGTGCATACTCCGCATCGACGGGAGCACAGATATTCGGCATAGCGTCGCAGAGCGATTGGACCGAGTCGAATTGGAAGAACTGGACGGCAGCCTGGCTGATCAACTCGCCGGCCTTGACCTCAAAACCGGAACTCGCCAACTGCTTCTCAGCCGCTTCGGTCCATTTATAAGAAGCTTGGAGCACGCAATTACCACCAAAATCGACACAGAAAGCCTCGGCCGAATCGTAACCGAAGATATCGCGAAAGATGGTTTCGTCGACGGGCTGGCCGAGTTCGACCGTGATCCCGTTGTTCAACATGTCTTGTACGCCCGCTTCGGTCCATATGAAGCCCCCCTTTCCAGGCACGAGCACACCGAACATACCGTAGTGGCTATCAGCAAGATGCAAGTCGCCATGTACCGGTTCGGGCTGGACGATCCGGCTGTCTGCCGCCGTCGTGTCGGCCCCGGCCACCAATCTCAACGACCAGGACTGGGAACCCTCGGCGAGCATGGGGGCGATGGCCCACATGCGGCCATCGCTGCCCGCAATCTCTGGACGCAACTGCACCGATTCGACGCCATCCGGCAACTTCACATCGGTGCCGGACGGAAGCAGCGAACCGCGGTTCAAGACCAGGCTGCCTGCGAGCTTGAGGATATTGGTCTGCGTATTGCCCGCGTTTGCCACGTTGGGCAGCGCAACGCCCTTGGGCCAGATGAAGCCGCGCAGTGCGGTGGCTCCGCTCAACACGCTGCCGGCCCCCAACTGCGAGCCGGCCTCCAGGGTCTGGGCCCGGCTCAGCAAAGTGCCTGCGGCAAACAGCAGGTTGCCGGAGGCGTCGTGTACCGCAGCCGCCAATACCGTACCGGCCGGCAGTTCCAGCGGTTGGTCAAGGACCGCGGCCACCGGCAGTCGAGTACCGGCCGCCAGGGTCACGCCTTTGATCGGCAAGTCGTAGTTCAACGTGGCTCCCGCCGGGAACGCCGTATCGTCGGCCAGGGTCACGCCGGCACCGGGGACGACGATGTCGCCACCGGTGAAGTCGATGCCAGGCATCAACACCCAGCCCTTGTCATCCTGGGTGGCCGGCGGCGGTGCGAAACCGTCGTTGATGCTGCCGTAGATGCTCAGGTCACCACCGGCGCGCAGGGTCAACGCGCCGGCCTCGCCGGAACCGTACACGGCGGTTTGCCGGGTGTGCGGGTTCACACTGGCGTAGCGATAACCGGACAGGTCCAGGTCGCCCTGCACCACCAGGTCACCGTCGGCCGTGGCGCTGACGATCTCGACGCCGGGCCGCAGGTGGAACGCATCGGCGTAACGGGCGTTGTTCAGACCGGCGAGTTTGCCTTGCATCAAATCGCTGTTGGCCAGCGCCGCGTTGATGAAGGCGACGCTATCCTGATGCTTGCCATCCAGGTAGGCCTGGTCGATGACCTGATAAGGCCGGCCACTGGCCGCCGGATCGCTGCCAAAGGCTGCATCGTTGTATTGCCACATACCATTGACGGCGATGGACCGCGCGCCCTGGATATCCAGGTTTCCGCTGGCGTCGATGGCGATGTCACCGTGAGTGGCATCTGGCCCGGCGCGCCGGGCATTGAGTTCCAGGGTGCCGCGAGCGCGACCGTCATGTTGCCCCGCAGGCGCCGCAGTGCCATGGCGCAGATCGATGCGCGCACCATCGGCCAATGTCAGCACGCCGCCCCGGGAGGTCAGGTCGACCATGGCGCGGTTCGGTGAGTCAATGATCTTGCCGTAACTGTCTACACGCAGGCGATTGCCATGAGCATCGAGCACCGCGTTGCCGCCCAGGGTCAGAGAGCGCCCGGCGGCAAGCCGGATACTGCCGACCCGTTCGCCGCTGGCGTCCACCTTGCCATTGACCAACAGATTTCCGTTGTCGACCGAGACGCTGACGGTCGAGGCCTTGAGCTCGTTGCCGATCACCAGGTCACCCTGTTTGAGCTGGAAGCCACGGGAGCCGAACACCTGCCCGTCGTTCAACCGTTGGTTCAAGGCCGCGAACTGCTCGCTGAGGTCTCCGCTGTCGCCCAGGCGTTGGGCCTGGATTTCCACGCTGCCGGCCAGGTACGGCATGGCGGTGCCACCAGCGTCATATTCGCCTGTGCTGCTGCCGAGAATCCGCCCCTGCAAATCAACGATTCCGGCGGCCTCGTCCAGCGCCACTGCACTGAGCAGGCCAGCCTGGTTGTTGCGAGCCGAAAAGTCGATGCTCGATCCATCGGCCTGGCGGATGTTGCCGTTCTGGCTTTGCAGGATCACCTCGCCACCGGCGCTGTAGCGCGTGACATCGTTGAAGGTCACCGTGCGGCCCGCCACATCGATCAACGCCTCATCGGCCAGGGTCAGGTCATCCGTCGCGCTCAGGGTCAGCTTGCCGCTAGGCAACACCACCGCACTGGCAAGGTTGAGGCTCGCGCCTTTGATGGACAACTCGCCCCCAAGCCCGGAGACGCTGCCCGGCTTAGCGCTTGTGCCCGCTACGTTGACCGCCCCGCCCGCGGTGATGCGGTTGACCGAACCGGCTTCACCGGTCAGCAACGGGGTGAGGATATTCAGGTGGCCGCCGCTGTAGGCGTAGCCCGTTTTCGCGTCATAGGCACCCTGGCTTTGATACACCGCCAGGCTGCCTTTGTGGTTGGCCGTCAGGCGTTCACTGGCGCTGAGGTTGACGTTGGCGAATCCCAGGGCAAGGCGGTTCAGGGTGGTGAGCGAGCTAGGCTGGGCGAAGTCACCGTAGCCGAATTCGATGCGCTGGGCCTGGATGTCCAGGCGACCGGCGCCGGTGCCGGCCCCACCGGCAATCACCGAACCCGGCGCGCCAACGGCACCGTTCCAGATCAGGTTGGCGGTGCGAATGGTCGCCACGTCATTAGCGCTGCCGGCGCCATAGATGGCCGGGGTGCTCAGCATCAAGTTGCTCAGCCGCGACTTGCCTGTTGTTGGGTCATAGGTGTCGAGACTGACGGTGCCGTAGAAATTCAGCGCCTGGCTGGCCGACAGTTCGAGGGTTTCCAGGGCCGGAGCACCGTATTCGGTGTCCCCACGCAACAGGCGGTCGAGCACGGTCTGGCTCAGGGTCAGGCCGGCAGGCAGGACCTGGCGCGTCGCCGCGTTGCTCAGGGCCTGGGCGGTGCCAACGTTGATATTGCTCAGGGCCAGGGTCAGGTGACGGGTGCCGTAGCGCACCTGGTCGTCAAGCTGCAGGCTGCTGCCGGACGCAGCGACGATGCTGCCTTCGGAGTGAATCCGGGTCACGCCGCTGCACGGTGTCAGGCTGCAGCCGCCGATATTGACCGTGCCGCTGGTACCTGACACAGGGGCCAATACATTGAGCAAGCCATTGGAGGCGGCCAGCAAGCTATAGTTTTGGAACTTCACGTTGAGATTATAGATAAAACCATCACGGGCATCGTACGCCGCCTTTCCCCTTCCGATGGTGTTGATGGCGGCGCCTTGTTCCACCAACAGTTCGCCGCCGTCGGCCAGGAGGAATACCTCAGGCGCCGACAGGGTCGCACCTTCACGCAGCGCGACGCTGCGGGACACCCTTTGCGGCGTGATGTAGTTCCCCCCCTGGCCATAGAGCAGCGAAAACTGGCCGCCGATCACTTGACGTGAAGCATTCAGAGCATTGAGGCTTTCGGCATTGAGGGTCACGCCCTCGAAGCCGGCCGTAGCCCCGCGCCTTTCGGCGACCACCTCCAGCGCGGTACCATTGCTGGCGACCACCGCGACGGTTCCGCCGTATCCCCCGGCCTGAGGCGCGAACTTGCCGAGGCCCTTGAAGGAGAAGGCCTGATCTCCAGCGCCTTTTGCCAGGTTCAACTTCAACGTCTTGGCATCGACTGGCAACAGGGCCCTGGGAACACCCAGGCGCGCGGCGTCGGCCACCGCGAATTGGGCGTAGCTGGTTTCGTTGTATTGCGAGTAGCGACGCAGCACATCTCCCGAGGTCAGGATGACTTGACTGGACAAACTGTTGCGCTGCCCGGTATTGGCCACCGACAGCACCCCAGCGGTGGTCCACGAGCCGTTGCGCAGCTGTTGCGCGCCCGTTGTGACACCTTGCCCCGCCAAGCCATTGACCTCGACCCGAAACGCCCCTGGCAGCAATGCATAGGTGGACGGCATCAGGGTGTAGGTGCCGGCAGCCAATCCGGGCACACCGGCACCGATGGTGATTTGCTGGCCTACTCTCGGATCTACCGCGCCGCCTTCGGGGGCGACCGGCGCGTACTGACTCTGATTGCCCGGCACGATGGCATAGACCGGGTTGGTGGACAGCCCCGGCAGGGTGAAACCGCCATTGGCACCGATTTGTACCAGCGGGTTGAAACGCGCATCGGTGGAACCACCTCGACCAGAGATAAAACCGGCGCCGAGCAGTTCACCGCCACCCGAGAGGTCCAGGACCGAACCCTCCTGGGCCGCCACCGACTTGCCGCCGAGAATCACGCCGATATTCAGGTCACCATATTCGGTGAGCACCGCGCCTTGCCCGAGCAACACAACCTTCTTGCCAGCGTACTGATAACTCTGGCCATCGACAGTGCCGCCATAAGGCAGCACCAGCCCCAGGCCGCTGACCGAAGTCAGGCTACCCGGTAACAGCTCCACTCGATCAGTGGTACCCAAGCCATCGTTTATGCCGACTTCAATCAACCCCAGCGGTGCCCGTACCACCCCACCCTGCTCGATCTTCGCACTGCCCAGTTGCAAGCGGCCAAATGCCGAATAAGGCACTGCAGGTGTGACCTGGGTAGTACGCTCAATGACCAGGCTGCGCATAGGATCAAAGACCGAGGCACTGGCACCGGTATACCCCGCCAACACCCGTGCTCCAACCCCGGTCGCCGGATACAACTGCGCTGCTTGCAACACCATGTCCGAAGGGGTCAGCAATTGCGTGGTAAAGCCCGTAGGCAATCCCTCACTGGAGACCCCTGCCAGGAATCGCAAATCACCCCGGCTGCGTAGCTGAACCCGGTCGAAACCGGCGCGTTCCAGCTCGACGGTATTGCCGTCGGCCTGCCTCACCGTGCCTTTGCTACTGAACATCACACTGCCCTGCACGTCCAGCAGGTCAGCGTTGACGGAAAACACCGCCTTGTTCGCCAATAGCGACACCCCGCCGCCATCGACCACAGGCCGGGTATAGGGGTCAAAACTCGGTCGAGTGGTCGCCAGCCCTGTCGCAAGCGCCATCAACACATGGGGTGCATTGAGCTCGACCCGGGTATTGGCTGGCGCGGTTGCACTCAATCCAAAACTGCGGGAGTACAGGCTCAGGCTTTGGCCGAGGGACATCGACAGGTCGCCATCGACGCTCATCAGGCCGTTGCTTAGCAGGGACAGGCTATCGAAACCACCGGCCTGGACCTGATCGACACCTAGCCGCCCGTGACCATAGATCAGCGAATCCGCCGAGGTTTCAGCCGTATCGCTCAGCGGGCTCGCCTGGGCAGCTCGCGCCAGCACCAGTTCACGCACCTTCAACACCCGGTCACTGACCGCACTCTTGAGGTAATAGGGCGTTTCCAGCGCTACCGACAAGCTACCGCCTGCAGCCCCAGCACCGCCCGAACGGGCGCTGAATGAACCGTCCAGGTACAGACCATTGGCCGAGGCCAGGGAAATACTGCCGCCATTGCTCGCCACCGATGTACGCCCCTGGCCTGGAATATCCAGCACAGCCTGGCTGCCATCCGCTTGCAAACGCGCACCGTCGCGCACCACCACAAACAGTTCGGACGCCGAAGTCGATCCTTTCGCGGCATCTATCTGGCCGCCGATGACAATCTGTCCGCCGTCGCGCACCAGGCCGTAGGTCTGACCACGCACATCCCGAGCTGTTACGGCCCGGCTCGATACATCGATCAGTGCTTGTTCACCCAGCCAGATGGAACGACCGTGGCCCTGGGCATTGACTTGATCGCGGACCGTATCGCTGACGCTCGACTCGGTAAGACTGACCCGACCGCCCCAGGCGTTGAGGGTGCCGTTGGCAGTCAACTGACCGATGCTGCGCACATCGATGCCCTGCCCCGGATCGACGCTGATCACGCTGCCCTTGCCCAGGTTCAACACCGTGTTCGCCATGTCGGCGGCGCTGGCGTTCGCGGTGCCGGCAGTGAGGCTCAGGCTCGCGCCGCGGCGCTGGGTCAGGACGCCTTTGATCGCATCTTCCTGATACAGCTCCGGTGTCCAGCGCTGCAACGCATCCGCCGGTTCTGCGCCGCTGCCGGTGCTCAACGCCTGCTCGCCAAAACGGTACACCGGCATCGTCACATCGACCTTAGTACCTTCGGCCACCGTCAGGCCTTCGTTGCCGGTGATGTCATAGGCCGAGAAGCCTTTGTCAAAGAAGTCGCCGCCCAGTTGCAAGGTACCCGGTTCAAGCGGCGAGCCGCTGTTGCCGATCAGCACTTTATTGGCCGCCAGCTTCAAGGTCCCGCCGCCATTCACACCAGTGCCGCGCAGTTCACCCTTTAAGGTCAAGGCGCCGTTACCGGACGACGCGCCGGTACTGGCGGTCAGGGTCAGGTCACCACCCTTGCCACCGCGGGTCTTGCCATCGGCCATGACCGCAGCACCGGAGCTGACGTCGATCAGGCTGCCCTGACGCACATCGATACCGCCGCTGCTGCGCACGGACACGACGCCGCCATTGATGAATGGCAAGCCCTGGCGGTCGCCGCCGTCAAGCAGCAGGTTGCTCCACCGGCCAGCGGTGTTCAACGTCACGCCCTCGCCCAACGTGACCCCAGCATGCTGCCCAGCGGCGGGCGCAAGCACGACGTCTTCAATCTTGAAATTATCGGTTCTGACCTGTTTAAGCACATTACCCAAGGCAATGCGACCGCTGCGGGCCGTCAGATCGGCATTCACCTCGACCTGCGGTGCATAAAGCGTGATGTCGCCGCCATCGGCGACCTTGAGTGCGCCCTCGACCTTGATGCCCTCAAGCGCCGCCACCTTGACTGCACCGAGTTGGAAGCCGTTGAGCAGATCGTTATCCAGAACCAGCTTGCCTTGCCGATCAGTGCCGACCACCGAGGTCAGGTCCAGGCCCGCGGCAATCTTGTCGGCCACCTTACCGACGGTGACCTGATCGAGCGTGGGGTTCAGGCCGCTGTTGATCACACCACTGGTCTTGTCGTAGATCGGCGTGTAACTGCCCACCCACAACTGCGCCCGTCGGGCCACAGCGTTTTGCGATTGCTGGTAACCGTCGAGGTTGAGGTTCGGCGCCTGGGTCTGGCGTTCGCCCTGGTAGACCTCGCCGACGATCTGGCCTTCCAGCACCGCGTTGCGGGTCGATACCACCAGCTTGCCGGCATCGCGGCCGACGGTGTAGCCGGCCTCAAAGCGTTCGCGCGGGGCGATCAGCGGATTGTAGTAGTAATCGGTCTGGCCCCAGCGTTGACTGTGGTCTTCGTAGCCCTTGTAGATGCCGGTGTAGAGGATGTCCCCCGGCGCCTTGGACAACTCATGCAAGCGCCCATCGGCGCCTTTGAGCCAGGACTGGCGCAAGTAGCCGCTCTGCACATCCAGGGTGCCACCGGACAGGTTCAGTTGCGCCGCCTGCTGAGTCACGACGTCGTTGCCGGTGAACGTCAACGTGCCACCCTGGGCGGCCCATTCACCCACGCTGTGTCCCTGGGTGCCCAGGTAGCCGCCGACCTCCAACAACCCACCCGCCGTGTACCAACGGTCAGTGGCGTAGCCGTTGGTGCCCGCCGGGACGTAGATCAAGTCACGCACGTCCACCCAGACATCGTTGTTGGTCAGCTTGCCGCCCTCGCGGTTGACCGGAGCATCACGCTGTTCGTTGCCCTGCACGTTGACCTTGATGGAGTTGGACTCCATCGCCACCTTGACGCCGATGGCGCCGGACACATCGATCACCGCACCATCGCGCACCAGGCTGCGACCGGCGGCGCTGACCGCGACCTGGCCGCCGGTGGCCAGGGTGATGGAGCCGTTCTGGAAGTCGACGCTGCCGCCACTGACGATCTCGACCCGGGACTGGTCGCTGCGGTCGACCACGCTACTGAGGTTGTTGAACTGACCGGTGATCAGGTTGTTCGGCGTGCCATCCAGGCCGGCCGGTCCGGCATTGCGCTGGCTGTCCAGGGCACTGCCGCCCGCCGCATCGAGCAGCACCGCCGTGGCGCTGCCCTGCCCCAGGGTCACGCTGCCGCTGCTGTCGCTGAAGGCGTTGAGCAAATGCACGGTGCCACGGGTGTCTACTGAACTGCTCGCCACCGCCACGCCGTTCTGCTGCACAGTGTGCCCGGTAAGGGTGATGTCGCCGGTGCTGGCCTGGATCAGGCCGCTGTTGATCACCGTGCCGGCACTGCTGCCGGGCTTGAGAGACGTCGCGACCTCGTTGCCACGGGTAGTGGAGCGCAGGTTGCCGCTGGTGCCCTGGCCGCGCCGGATGTAGAAATTGTCACCAGCCGCCAGGGTGGTCTGGCCCTTGGCGGTGATGATGGAGCCGGCGTTCTCCACTTCGGAGCCCAGCAGCAAGGCATAACCACCACCGGTCGTGGAGCTGGCAGCGCGGTGGGTTTCGATCAGCGCGCCCTGCTGCACCTCGACCTTGCCGGCGGCGTCAGTAAAGGTTGGTTGGCTGCCGGTGGCATCGACGTACAACCCGCGCTTGCTGAACTGCTCATCGCTGATGTTGGCCGCCACCGCCGCCAGGTTGCGCACGTTGACCTGGCTGCTGCCGCTGAAAATGATGCCGTTGCGGTTGACCAGCATCACCGTGCCGTTGCCCTTGATCTGGCCCTGGATCTGGCTTGGTCGCGCTTGAGGGTCGTTGACCCGGTTGAGCACGGCCCAGTCCGACTGCTGCTGGAAATCCACCGTGGTATTGCGCCCGACGTTGAAGGTTTCCCAGTTGAGAATCGCCTTGTCGGCGGTCTGCTCGATCGTCACCGTGGTCTTGCCACCGGACTGGGTCTGCTTCGGGCCCTTGGCGTTGAGCCAGCCCTGGGTCAGGCTGTTATCGACCTTGAGCCCACCCTCGCCCAGCCCGTCGGGCACAGTCTGCACCTGCCCGAACGCGGCTTGCCGCCCCGCTGCCTGGGCGGCTTGCTGGGCCGCGATGGCAGCCACGGTGTTGTTGAGATTGGTCAACGAACGCTGCAACTGCGCGTTAGCCCGTTGCTGCTGCGCCAAGGGCGGCGGCATGCCTGGCTGCGCGGTCGTAGGCCGCGTCGCGCCACCGGCCTGGGTCGCCCCCTTGGCGGCAAACCAGGCCGAACTGAACGCCGTCGCTGCGTGGGCATTGCCGGCCACCATCAGCAGCGCAATGGCCTGGGCCAACGGCTTGAGCCGCAGCATCGACAACTCGCTGTCGCGACGTGGAGCGTTCAGGTTCGTCTGGGGTTTGCAGCGCAGCATCCTACTCATCCTTTCGGTTTGCTCTAAGGGGACACAACGCAGTGCTGTCAGGCTGCCAGCGTTGGTTATAGGGGATAGGCGGTTACAGGGGGACGGGACCGAACGGTTGTCATGAAAATTTCATGTGGCTGTGTTGGTCGCGGCGCCAGAGCAAAAAATCAGCAACGGCTTGCGCCGTTGCTGATCGGTGTTGCGTGTTGCTCAGGCGTGGGGTTACAGCGGACGACCGATGCCGTTGCAGACGTTGGTATTGCCGATGCTTTGAGCGCTGGTAGTGGTCAGGAAGCTGCCACGAATGGCGTTTTTCCAGGCCGTTGGCAGCGGCACAAAGCGGTTGGCGGTGATAGCGGCATCGTTGTTGTTGGCAGCGACTGCGCCGTAGTGACGGGTGAAGAAATCACGTACCTGAGTGCTCTGGGCGGCGTTGGCGTAGCACTGGCTGAAAATCACGTTGGTGAAGCCCAGGATCGGATAGCCGCTGGTTGGGTAGAGGCGCAAGCTAGGGTCAGCCGGGATGGTTTCATCAATCACTTTTTGAGAAGTGAAAACAGGAACCCAAGCGTTCGGTTTTGACCGGTCGGTAGCAGCAGGAACCGTAACGGCATTGATAGCTGCCGACACGTTGGCAGGCGCTGGGGAAAGACCGCCAACACGAGCGACCTTAGTGGCGTCGTCCAGACCAGCCAGCGTAGTAGCGGCGTAATCCGGGCTCATGTAGGTGATACGACCTTGGGCTGCGTTCAGTGCAGTCATCACGTTCGCACTGCCGGAGGCGGAAACGGCGCCGGCTGGCAGGCCACCGCTGTAGCTGGAGGCGAAGGTGGTGGTGACAGCGAAGGTGCCGGTTTCAGCGCACTTGGCATTCAGGAAGCGGGTGAACAGCTCGGTGGTACCGCTGCTTTCTGCACGGTAAACCACGGTGATCGCGCCAGTACGGCCCGAACCAGTGATCTGGCTCCAGTCGGTCAAGCGGCCGGAGAACACACCACACAACTGGTTGACACTCAGGTCAACGTTGGCAGTACCAGTCTTGTTGAAAGGAATGGCAACCGAAGTGGCAACCGAAGGCACCTGGATCAGTGGGCCCCAGGCAGCGCCGTGAGCGGTGACGTAATTGCTCAGCTCAGTGGCGCTGAGCTTGGAATCGCTGCCAGCCCAGTGCACGTTCTTGCTGGTGTCACCAGCCACGAACTTGGTGTAGTCGTTGTTCAGGAAAGCAGCCTTGCCAGCACCGCTGCCCACGCCGATGTAAGGGGCGAAACCGGCAGTCAGTACGCCGGAAGTCTGGTACAGCGGCTGAGGCAAGGTAGCACCACCGCCATTGACATCAGCCATGGCGGCCTGAGCGGCGCAGAGGCCGGCGAGGGTCAGGGATACCGCGAGAACGTTGCGCTTAAACATGAAGAATCTCCTTTCATCGTGTTCGTACGTAGGTTGGGTGACGCGTGCTTGCCGTCATGGCGCTCGGTCCTGTGCCGATGGCGGTGGGGTGAGGCCATGGGTTAGAAATTCGCAGTTTCCGGTGACAGATAAAGGAAAAAACCTCGGGAGCTGAGGGCTGTTTTCTGGCTTTTTTCCTCGGGTGTTCGAGGGCTCTGGACCGGGGTTTCGGCTGGGTCTGGCGGCGCTGTTGCGCAGGGTGGGCGTGGGGATGGCGGCGGGTGGTTGTCGGGCAAAGAAAGATGACAGAACGAGGAACCCGAGTTTGGTGCTGGCAAGGGTCGGGAGCTGCTGCGGCATTGAAAAAATTTTGGGCCGATCAGCGCTTTTGGGACGTGGGGATTTATCCCCCTCGCCCCAGGGTGCGTGCTGACCACCCAGTTGCTTTTCGCCTACTGCACCAACTGGTTGATCTCGATGATCGGCAACAGCACGGCCATGACGATGACCAACACCACACCGCCCATGACCACAATCATCAGCGGCTCCAGGAGCGCGGTCATGCCCATGGCCCGACGTTCGATGTCGCGGGACAGGGTCTGCGCGGCGCGTTCGAGCATCGGTGGCAGGCAGCCGGTTTTTTCGCCGCTGGCGATCAGGTGGATCAGCACCGGCGGGAAAACTTTCTCCACCCGCAGCGCCGCCGCCAGGTTGACCCCTTCGCGGACCTTGGCCGTGGCGTCGCTGACACTCAGGCTCAAGCGGTCGTTGGACAGGGTCTGGCGCGCCGCCTCCAGCGCCCGCAGCAATGGCACCCCGGCGCCACCGAGAATCGCCAGGGTCGAGGCAAAACGCGCGGTATTGAGGCCCAGTACAAAACGCCCGATCAGCGGCAGGCGCAACACCCGCGCGTGCCAGTTCAACCGCGCTGCCGGGTTGCGCAAGTACATCCGCCAACTCCAGAACCCACCGGCCAGCACGCCAAAACACAACCACCCCCAGGCACGAATGAAATCACTGGCGGTGAGCATCGCCACGGTCAGCCCGGGCAGGTCCTGGCGGGCCTGGGAGAATGCGCTGACCACCTGTGGCACCACATAGCTGAGAAGGAAAATCACAATAGCGATCGACACCAGCCCCACTACACCCGGATAGATAAACGCGGTAAGGATCTTGCCCCGCAGGTTGTTGCGCTCTTCGATGTAATCCGCCAGCCGTTCCATGACCTGGGCCAGGTCGCCAGACTCTTCACCAGCGGCAATCAACGCCCGGTAGATTTCCGGAAAGTCCCGTGGCCGCGCGGCCAGGGCTTCGGCCAGGCGCATGCCGCCGCGCACGTCGGCACGCACTGCGCTGAGGGTCTGAGCGATGTGCTTGCGCTCGGCCTGTTCCACCGTGGCGCTCAACGCCGCCTCCAACGGCAGGCTCGCTCCCAGCAAGCTCGCCAGTTGCCGGGTGGCCCAGGCCAGGTCGTTGTCCGAGAGTTTGGCGCTGAACAAGCCACCGCCGTTGGCTTGCGTTGTATTGCGTTCGACCTGCACCTGCAACGCGGTCAGCCCGCGGCTGCGCAGCAGGTTGAAGGCGGCACTCTGGCTGTCGGCTTCCAGGTGCCCGACCTCGATTTTTCCGGTGGCGTCAGCGGCCTCGAAACGGTAGCGATTCATCAGGCGTCCCGTGTCACGCGCAAGATTTCTTCAGGGGCGGTGGCGCCGCTGCGAACCCAACGTTCACCATCCTCGCGCATGCTGAACATGCCAGCCTGGCGGGCGGCCGCACGCAGGGCCTGCTCCCCTGCCCCTTGGTGGATAAGCGTGCGGATGTCATCGTCGATGCAGAACAATTCATGAATACCGGTGCGGCCGCTGTAGCCGGTCTGGTTGCAGGTCGGGCAGCCCACCGGGCGCCAGGTACCGGGGGCTGCCGGATCGGCTTGTTTGCACTGCGGGCAGAGCCTGCGCACCAGGCGCTGGGCAAGCACGCCGAGCATCGATGAGGCCAGCAGGAACGGCTCGACGCCCATGTCGATCAGGCGGTTGATAGCCGACACCGCGTCGTTAGTGTGCAACGTCGCCAGCACCAGGTGACCGGTGAGGGAGGCCTGCACGGCGATTTGTGCGGTCTCCAGATCGCGGATTTCACCGATCATGATGATGTCCGGGTCCTGGCGCAGGATCGCCCGCAAGGCCAGGGCGAAGGTCATGTCGATCTTGGCATTGACCTGGATCTGGCTGATGCCCGGCAGGTCGTATTCCACCGGGTCCTCCACGGTGAGGATGTTGTGCACGCTGGCGTCCAGCCGCGCCAGGGCGGCATAGAGGCTGGTGGTCTTGCCGCTGCCGGTGGGGCCGGTGACCAGCACGATGCCGTGGGGCTGGCGGATCAGGCGATCGAGCTTGCCCAGCACGTCCGGATCCATCCCCAACGTTTCCAGTTGCAGGCGTCCGGCTTGCTTGTCCAGCAACCGCATCACCACCCGTTCGCCATGGCCGGTGGGCACCGTCGAGACACGGATATCGATCGGTCGCCCGGCCACGCGCAAGGCGATGCGCCCGTCCTGGGGCAGGCGTTTTTCGGCGATGTCGAGTTGGGCCATGATCTTGATCCGCGACACCAGCGCGCCGTGCAGGGCCTTGCGTGGCGAAACCACGTCGCGCAGGGTGCCGTCGACCCGATAGCGCACCACCGAATGGCTTTCGTAGGGCTCGATGTGAATGTCGCTGGCTTCGTCCCGTGCGGCCTGGGTCAGCAAGGCGTTGATCATGCGGATTACCGGCGCGCCGTCCTGGGTGTCCAGCAGGTCGGTAATTTCGGGTATGTCCTGCATCAGCCGGTCGAGGTCCACCTCGTTTTCCGCCGCACCCACCACGGCGGCGGCGCTGCCGGTGTCGGCGTAGGCCGTGTTGAGCAACCCGTCGAGTTCCTCGTCACGCACCCGCTCCAGGCGTACCTCGCCAAACTGGCGACGCACTTCACTGATGGACCAGCCCGGCGTGGAGGGACACACCATCAACACCGCGCCTTCGTCGCACTGGCGCAGCACCAGGCGTTGGGCCTTGGCCCAGGCGTATGGGAGGGTGTTCACGCTGACACCTCAGACCCAAGAAACACACATGTCCCCTGTGGGAGCGAGCTTGCTCGCGATAGCGGCGTGTCAGTTTGCATGAATGTTGACTGGGCTGCCGTCATCGCGAGCAAGCTCGCTCCCACAGGATGAGTGTTCATCAGCGAGCGCCTCCTTCGATCGGCACTGCCTTGATCGCCGCCCTGGGCGTTTGCAAGCTGACCGGCGCAGCCCCCGGGATAGCCCGGGCCGAGGCCGGCAGTTGCGGGGCCTGCATGTCCGGCATGGCCCAGCTGCGATCCGGTTGCAGCAGGCCTTGGGCGCGGCGCATGAAGTCGTAGCGGTTGAGGGTGATGCCGCGTCCCGCCGCCGTGTCGCGAATGATGTAGGGCCGCAGGAACACCATCAGGTTGGTCTTGGTGATCTGCCGCCGCTCGTTGCGAAACAGCGCACCGACACCCGGGATGGTCGACAGCCACGGCACCGCGTCGTTGCTCTGGCTGTAACCGTCCTGCAGCAACCCACCGAGGACCATGATCTGTCCGTCGTCCAACAGGATACTGGTATCGATCGCACGCTTGTTGGTGACAATCCCCGTGGTGCTCGAAGCGCGGTTGTCGACGCTGCTGACCTCTTGATAGATATCGAGCTTGACCGTACCGCCCTCGGAAATCTGTGGCCGAACATTGAGCTTCAGGCCGACCTCCTCGCGGGTCACGGTCTGGAACGGGTTGTTACTGGTGCCACCGCCGCCGGTGACGTAGCTGCCGCTGACGAAGGGAATGGTCTGGCCGACAAAAATGCTCGCCGCCTCGTTGTCCAGGGTCAGCAGGTTCGGCGTCGACAGCACGTTGGTGCCGCCCTTGCTCTTCAGCGCCCGGGCCAGGACCTTGAGGTCGAGAATCTTGCCGATGCCGGGAATGTCCACCGTGCCGTTGACCACGCCGAGGTTCAGGCCCTGGGGCAGCACGTCGATGCTGGTCTTGCCATTGAGGTTGAGCCCGCTACCACCGAGGTTGACCCCACCGATCACGCCGCTGCCCCCCAGGTTGCCACTCTGCCACTGCACGCCGAACTCGCTGGCGTCGTCCTCGCCGACCTCGACGATCAAGCTCTCGATCACCACTTGGGCGCGACGCTGGTCCAAAAGGTCGATGACTTCCCGCAGGTTACGGTACAGCGGGTCCGGCGCGGAGATCAGCAAGGTGTTGGTGGTGGCGTCGGCCTGGATGGTCATGCCGCCAGCACTGAAGGCGGTGCTCTGCTCGTTCTGCGGCGAAGCGGAAGTCTGCCCGTTGCCGCTGCCTTGGGCGTAGCCGCTGCTGGTGGTCGAAGCACTGCCGCTGGTGGTGCTGGTGCCATCGCCGCTGCTGCCCTGCCCACTCTGGCCGCTGGTGCTGGCGCCCATGCCGCTGAGCACCGAACGGGAGTTGTCACTGCCCTCGCCTTCGCTTTCCCCAGTGAGCAAACCGCGCAGGGACTGGGCCAACTTGCCTGCCTGGGCATTGCGCAAGTACACCACGTGCAGGTTGCTCGGGTTGTTCTGGGCGTTGTCGAGCTTGTAGATCAGGTTGCGCGCCAGCTCGGTGCGCTCGGGGCTGCCGGCGCGGATGATGATGGAATTGGAGCGCGGGTCGCCAATCACGTTGATTTTCTGGGTCTGGTCGCCGCCCTGGGTTTCCAGCAAGTCGGAAACCATCTGCGCGATGTCCACGGCGATGCCGTTGTGGATCGGCACCACATCGGTGTCGATGGCGCTGGGGGTGTCGATGCCTTCGATGAGCTGCGCCACCCGCGACAGGTTCTCGGCGTAATCGGTGACGACAATGGTGTTGTTGCCCGGGTAGGCATTGATCGGGTTGTTCGGCGACACGATCGGGCGCAGCACCGGGATCAGGTTAACCGCGTTTTCGTATTGCAGGCGGAAAGTGCGGGTCAGCATGCCGTTGCCGGCCGGTTTGTCGGCGCTGTAGATCGGCCCGCCCAGCAGCTTGGCGTCGGCCTCCGGCACCACCTGGGCCACGCCGCCAACGTCTACCACGCTGAAGCCTTGCATGCGCAGCGCAGCCAGCAGCATGTCGTAGGCCTGATGAGCCGGCACCGGGCCTTCGGACACCAGCGTCAGGTTGCCCTTGACCCGAGGGTCCACCAGAAACTGCTGGCCGGTGGAGCGAGACAACGCGCGCACCACCGCCTGGATATCAGCCTCGACGAAATTCAGGCTCACCGGCTGATCGCCCAACGGGTTGCTCGCCAAAGGGCTGGCGCGGGGCGCGCGGGCCCGGGCGGTGAGATCGACCTGATGCCGTACCGCAGGTTTCTGTTCACGCAAAGCCTGGGCCCGTTGACGGTCCAGCAACGCGTCGCCACTGCGTTGGGTGCTGCCCAACGGAATGCCCAATTCGCTGTCCACCAGCAAGGGTGGCTGCGACGCGGGCGGCGTGCTGTTGCACGCGCTCAAGGCCAGCAGCAACAGCGGCGCGGCCTTGCGCCAGTGACGTGGGTATCTGGACCCCTTCATGAAGCTTCCTTAGCGCCTTGCGCCTGATTCATGCGAACAGTTCCGGACAATGTGCCGGCGGTGTTGTCGAGGTTGTCGGAACTGGCCGGGGCCGTGCGCTGCAAACGGGCCTCGATCACTTCCAGGGAAAAATGCCCGGGATTGCTCAACAGCCAGCCGATGACGCCATCGGCCGGTGCCTCGTCGAAGGTGAGCTGCCAGCCGTTGGCGGCCTCGGCGCCAGACGGTTGCAATTGGTAGTGCTCGCTCAAGCCGCTGGCATCGAGGGTCTGGCGCAAGGCCGCCTCAAGTGGCTGGCCTTGCGCGGCTGCGCCGACATCCCGCAGCAGCACTTCGAGGGCTGCGGTCTGCGAACGCAGCTTCGGGGTTTCAGCCTGCCAGTACGCGATGGTCTTGAGCGGGGGCTGGATCAGCGCGAGCCAGACCAGACAGCCACCCAATACCAGCGCGGCCAAGGTCACGGCACGTTGCTCGCGCACCGCCAGGCCCTGCCAGGATGTCCGGCAACGGCTACGCAGGGTTTGCCAACGGCCCCACAGCAGTGCCAGCGATTGCTTATTCATCGTCAGCTTCCGGCGCGTCGTCGGGGTTGTCCTGGGCGCCCTGTCCGATCGGGGCCACGCGCAGGCTCCAGCCCTGGTCGATACTCGCGACATCGATGCCGGCCTGGACCAGGGGGATTTTCCAATCGTCTTCAGCGGATGTTTTCTGCGCCTCGGCCACGACCTTGAGGCGCAATTCAGCATTCTCGAACACCAGCTCCTGCACATTGCCGCCCATGAATGGCATGGCAGTACCCGCCTGTTGCACGAGGCTGACGAAGCGTTGCGCCGGGTCCGTTGCCGTGCCGTTCTGGCGCGCGGTGATTTGCTGCCGCGCCTGCTGCAAAGGGTTGAGAATCACCGGCAACTCGGGAAACGCCTGCTTCACCCGCTGGCTCATCTGCGCCTTGAGCCGCTGGCCCTGGGCGGCTTCGCGGGCGGCATAGAGATTCAGGCCAACGACCCACACCGCCAACGCCAGCACGCAGATTGCTATCGCCCGCCCCCAACCGCCGCGCTCGGCTACGCCGTGCATCAGGCCGGTGTGCAAACCCCAGCCCGGCGCAGCACCGGTCCAGCGCAGCGTGCCGGGCAAGGTCTCGATCGAGGCTTGCGGCGGCGACTCGCCGAGCCAATGCAGCCCGGTTCCTGTCTCCATCAGCCATTCATCCAATGCCCCGTCCAACAACGGTTGCACCACGGCATGCTGCATGCTGTGGCGCACCAGCAAGTGCCCGTCTTCGATGTAGGCCACCGGCCCGGACAGCACCGGCAAGGCATAGGCCGCCGGATACAAGCCACGCAGGCTCAGCCCGGCCTGGCGCAGCAACCGGCCCAGGGCATCGAGCGACTTGCGGTCCAGCCAGGCGATCTGCACCTGCCCGTCGGCACCGCGCGGGCTATGGGCGACCTGCATGTGTTCACTGGCCCCGAGCATCAGCGCCTGGGCCGCGCAGGTCACCGCCGCGGTGATTTTCGCCGCGGGCAACAACGGCAGCTCCAGGCAGGTCAGCAGGCTGTCACGCGGATGGAGAAAACATTCCACTTTGAGGTTCTTGGCCCCCTGGCCGAGGACTCGCAGGCTGCTGCGCCCTTCTTCGCGAACCTGGCCCTGACGATCCAGCCAGGCAAACGCCAGCGGGCTTTCCAGGTCGAGGCTGGCCAGCGGCGCCAGCGCTATGCGCAAGCGAGTCATACGCCCACCCGCGACCAGATCACCTGGGGCAAGCGGTCCTGGCCGCGCTGCAGCAACGCATCGAGCTCGACCCGCCGTTGACCGCTGCGCGCCTGACCCCGAAGGCGGAACCAGTCGCTGGTGATACCGACCTTGACGGAGGTCATTTCCAGCTCCGGCATGCGCAGGCGATTGACGAAATCCCCCCGGTTGATGAACCAGTGCCCGCTGTCGCGCTCGCGTACCAGCGCCTGGGCCCGTTGCAGCGACAGCCCTGGTACGCAGGCAGCCAGCACCGGGGCGCTGGCGGTATTGCCGTTGAGCCAGGTATTGGTCGGCAGAATCGTCACATAGGGCGCCAGTGTTTCCAGCAGCGCCGGGGTGACGCCCTTGACACTGCGCAGGTCTTGCAACGTGCGGAGCATCGGCTGTGTCGGCGCCAGAGCTGCGTCGGAAGCGTTCGCCGAGGTGCTGCGACCGCTGTCGAACGTAGTGCTCGCTGGAGCCTTGTCCGCCTGCTCCGGATTCAGCAAGCGCGGGTACGCGGCAATCACCCGCTCGACGATGCGCGCACGTACCGTCGCGGCGACGCCAAGCTGCTCGCACAGTCGTTCGAAGGCGCGTACCTGTTCCTGGTCCACCCGCTCATTGGCGACCAGGTTGCGCAGGTTGAATTTGCCTTGCTCGTCTTCCAATTGCCCTTCGAACGGCGTGTCGACCAGGCTTGAACCCGGCATCACGATGGGTTTGGCCCACGGCTGGCCGAAGCGCGTCAGCGGGTCACGCTGACGGGCGTCCCAGAGCAACTGGCGACTCAATTGCAGGCCACCCTGCAACCGCGCCGAGCCCTGGATACGCAGCTGCTCGGCTTCCAGGCTGCGAGTGAACAGGGTCTGACGGGTGAGCATGCCGCCGGCGATCACCGCCAACACGGCGGCGATCAGCAAGGCACTGATGACCGCCATGCCGCGCTGCTTCGCCGCGGTGGGCGAATTCGTTCGCATCACGGCCCTTATAGCTGCCAGGAGCCAATGTCGGCATTCACGCCGTCGCCGTCAGGCTGGCCGTCGGCACCGAGGGAAAAGATATCGACTTCGCCATTGGCACCCGGGTTGAGGTAGTTGTAGGGACGGCCCCATGGATCGTTGGGCAAGCGTTCCAGGTAAGAGCGCCAGGTGCTGTTTTTCGCGTCGGCAGGTTTCTCCACCAGCACCTTGAGGCCCTGGTTCATGCTCGGGTAACTGCCGTGGTCCAGGCGATAGAGCTTCAAAGCCTGCATCAAGCCGCCAATGTCCTGCTTCGCCGCCGTGGCCCGCGCCTGGTCGGGACGGTCGAGCACCTTGGGCACCACCATCGCCGCCAGAATACCGAGGATGACCACCACAACCATGATTTCGATCAGGGTGAAACCCCGCTGCCCGCGTGGGCCTTGGGGACGGGCGTTGTAACGGGCGATCTGCATCTCGACGGTCCTTCGCTGGATTCGATTCGAGGCGCAGTGTTGCAAGAAAATATGTCAGTGATATTGAAATTGCTCAGGAGCTTACGTCGTCAATCGGTCATGAACGTGGACTAGCCTTGAGGGCTGCCTTCGCCCCTCGAGCCCGTGCCATGCCACGCCCTGCTCCACAAGCCGGCTTCACCCTGATTGAAGTGCTGGTGGCCCTGGCGATCATCGCCGTGGCCATGTCGGCAGCGGTGCGCGTGGCTGCCGTGATGACCCAGAGCAACGGCCTGTTGCGGGACAAATCCATCGCCCTGTTGGCGGCCCGCAGCCAACTGGCGCAGTTGCGTCTGGAAGGACGCTTTGCCCAAGGCTCGACCGTCTTCGAATGCGATCAGGGGCGGTTGCTGCTGCGTTGCGAACAGAACCTGCGCCCGGCGGAAAATGGCCGGATGTTGCGGGTTGAACTGACCGTGTCGGATCGCAGCCACGACGCGCCGCCGCTGGCGCGATTGGAGACGTTGGTCAGCCGGGGGAAATAACAGCAAACACGGTCCCCTGTGGCAAGGGGATTTAGCGGGTCAGTGAGGGCAGCACCACCGAATCCGGCAACCGCGCGAGCGCCAGTCGGGTCTGTTCGGTCCCGCGCTCGATCACCACCGCCTGCGCCTCGATCGACACCAGCCGCACCCCTTGAGTCACCCGCTCACCCACCAGGAAACTGCGCGGCGGCCCGTCGTTGAGGCTGAGAATTGCCACGGCACCACGGGGGCCGGCCATGACTCCACTGACCTTGATCTGCACCGGTGCCGGATGGTTGGAAAACCATTGCAGCGCCGGGTTATCGGAACGCTCGGCCATGCGTTGCGGGGCGACATCCGGCGTGCGGGATTCGGCTGATGTCAGCAGCAATGAAGACCAGGTCGCCACCCCGGCCAACGCCGCCAACACGCCGAGTACCTGCACGATGTGCGCCGGGGACACACGCTCGATGAACGCCATGGCCAAGATCTCCTTTTTTTGATTCCAGCCCCCAGCTTACGCGTCAATTCTCTCCGTTTTATTTCACATGCTTATCATCTTCACCGTGCAGGATGGATCCGACGCAAAGGAGCGCGCATGAACGTCGCCAAGCAACGCGGTTTCACCCTGATCGAATTGATGGTGGTACTGGTGATCATCGGCATCGCCAGCGCCGCCGTGAGCCTGAGTATCAAGCCCGACCCGTTGAAATTGCTGCGCCAGGATGCCGAGCGACTGACGCAACTGTTGCAACTGGCCCAGAGCGAAGCCCGCAGCGACGGCCGGCCGATTACCTGGCGCTGGGATGCCAAGGGGTTTGCCTTCACTCGTCGCAATGACCATGGGGCTGGGCTGGATCGGTTCAAGGACGACCCGCAGCTGCATTCGCGTCGCTGGCAAAGCCCGTCGATGGAGGTTCGTGTGGAGCCCAGGCAGCGGGTCGTGCTGAATGCCGAATGGATCGGCGAGCCCCTGCGAATCCGCCTTTCGGATGGCCAGAACAGCCTCAACGTGCAACGCAATGCCACCGGCCGGATGCAGATCCAATGAACCGCCAGCAGACGGGCTTCACCTTGCTTGAAGTCATGGTCGCGATCCTGCTGATGGCAGTGGTCAGCCTGATCGCCTGGCGCGGGCTCGACAGCGTGAGCCGGGCCGATGCGCATCTGCAGGCCAGCACCGAACAGACCGAGGCCTTGCTGCGGGTATTCAACCAGCTGGAGCGCGACGTCGCCCTGCGCGCCAGCATCGAGTTGAGCGAACCGGTAAAACCCGGGGTCGACGATGCCCCTTCGAACGCCCCGCCCGCCCTCACCGTGCGCAGTACCGAAGGCCAAGGCTTCCGCCTGGACGTGATCCGCGTGGCCGCCGCCCAGGAAGGCGAGTTGCAACGAGTTCGCTGGTGGCTCAAGGGCGACACACTTTATCGCGCCCAAGGCCCGGCCCGCAGCCGCTACCCATTGCCAGCGCCTGGCGCTGGAGTGGCCGTGCTCAGTGAAGTCAGCGATGCAGGGCTGCGCTTCTGGGACCAGGAAAAAGGCTGGCGCAAACTCAGCGGCAACCGCCAGGAAAACCCGCTGGGCATCGAAATCAGCCTGAGTCGGCAGACACCCCAAGGCGTCGAGAAGTATCGGCAAGTGCTGGGGCCACTGGAGTAAGCCAAACAACACAGCCCCATGTGGGGGCTGTGTGGTAACACCGGACCTTGTGAACACCCAAGGCCCATGTGGGAGCGAGCCTGCTCGCGATGAGGCCCGCCCAGGCGCCACCGGACTCAGCTCAACACCACCACTCCACCCGGCAACTCGGTGCATTTGGCGCCGTAGGCATCGCGGATCAGCAGCGCCACGCCCGCCAGTTGATCGAGGCGGAAACGTGCCTGGACCTTGCGCAAACCCAGTTCGCGATTGAGCAGCAACAACATGCCGGGGCGGTAGCGGTTGATTTCATCGATGACGCTGGCCAGGGTCGCGTTGTTGAACACCAGCACTTGATCGCGCCAGGCAATGGCTGCCGACACATCGGCATGCTGTGGGGTGCCGACCCGGCCAGTGTCGTAGGTCAGTTGCATGCCCGGTTCCAGGCGAAAACTCTGACCTTGCACTTGCACTTGCACGACGCCTTCCAGGCAGGTCGCGCAGACGTTCTGGTCGATGTAGCGGATATTGAACCGCGCCCGTGCCGCGCTGATCCAGCCTGCGCCAGCCTGAATGCTGACCGCCTGCGCACTGCGCCCCTGCACTTCGATCTCACCACTGAACAATTCCAACCCTTGCCCACCGTCGGCCAGCGGACGGCGGCTGAGGCGAGTCTGAGTGTTGAGCTCCAGGCTGATGCCATCGGCCAGTTCCACCCGACGCTGTTCGCCCACGTCAGTGATGTAATCGGCGCCCAGCCCGGAAACGCCGCCAGGCACCGTGGCCCTTATCAACAGGAAACCGGCTGACGCCGCAATCGCACCGCCCAGCAACGCCCGGCGGCCGAAATGTCGCGGTGCCTGCAACGCCTGGGCCGCCGGTTGCAGCCCCTGCCACAGCGCCTTGGCCTGTTCGAAGGCTCGCGCATGGTCGGGGCTTTGCTCACACCATTGGCGCAAGGCCCGGGCATCGGCCACGGTGGCGCGTCCCGAGGTCAGCAGGATCAGCCAATCTCGGGCCTCGCTGTCCAGTCGGGCCTGGGGCGTGGCGTCAGGGGAAGCGATGCTGAAGATGTTCAAGCGCACACATACTCACGAATTAGTCTGGTCTCTACTCTCAAGACGGTTTTCCCGCGCCGGGACCGAACCGCTGAATGACTTTTCTTTCCAGGCGCTGGGCGCAATGTCCCAGTGCGGCCTTGATTTCCTTCTCTACCATGCGCGTGGAAATACCAAAGCGCTGGGAGATTTCCAGGTGTGGCGCTTCCTCCAGGCGCGCCGCGATAAAAATCTTGCGGCGCCGTGCCGGCAGTTCATACAAAGCCTTGAGCAGGACCTGCAGCTCCTTCTGCCCGCCCACCACCCGGGCCGGATCCAGGGCCTCATCGCAGACCTGCAGCAACTCCTCGATTTCGTCGCCAGTGAGCAGACGCGCATCGGCTTGCCGACGATCGGCGGCAATGTTCAGGGCCATGCGATACAAATAGGCGTTGGGCTGGGCAATGTCCGGCGTGTCGACCATGCGATCGACCCGCAGGTAGGTTTCATGCAGCACGTCGTTGGCCAGTTCCTCGGAGCCCAGGCGTCGGCGCAGCCGCACCTTGAAATCCTCGTAGGAGGTGAGGAACAACTTGACCATCGGGCTGCGACCTGTGTCTTTCATCGCCCGGACACCCCTTCCCCTGCTGTGCATTCCATGCTTTTTCCTGATGAATCGGGTAACAAAAGCAGGGTCACCGGCTGGCGTAGCGAACTGGGCGCCGGGCGGTCGATCCTGAGGTTTTGCAAACTGTTGACCAAGGTCCTGTCACGCATCAGATCGCCGGTGGAACTGACCAGGCGGCTATGCTGAACCACGCCGTCGCGGCCGATCCACACTTGCAGCACCGCCCGAAAACTGCCTGGGCGGGTCAGCGGTGAACGACATAAGTTGCGCTGGATGACCGCCTGGATCGTCGCTGCGTAATTACTGTCACTCAAGCCCGGGGTGACGCCGGGAGGCAGCGGTACCTCACGGACCCGCACCGGCTGCAACGTGAACGCATCCGCCCGGGCGTACTGCGCAGCAAGCCCGGTGCCGCTGAGCAACACATTCAACCCTTGGGAGGGTGTGAACCGCCCCTGGACTCCCAGCGTGTGGCGCCGGCTCGATAACTGGTGGTCGACCAGTACCGCCATGCCCGTCGCACGGCTGAACAACTCCAATGCCGTGGTCAATTCCTGGGGCGCGATGTCCAGGTCCACCAGGTCGGCCGCCTGGGCCGGCCCGGTCAGCAGACACGACCACACTACCAGCCATCCCAAGGGCGCCCAGGTCAATCCACGTCTGCGCCCGCCCCCGGCTCTGCCCTGCTGCACGACTGACGTATCCGTTGAAAACCGTCATCCTGAGGGGAGTTTATGAATGTCGTATGACAACTGATACAAATCCTGCGGGCCGCACTAGACTGATGCCCTGACAACGAACCGTCCTCTGTGGCGGGCCAGGAGGTCGGTGATGAAACAGTGGATGAAGATGATGGCAGGCCTCGGACTGCTCATGGCCCTGCCCTGGGCCCAGGCCGAAGAAGCGCCGGCGTGCATCGAGGTGACTGTCGGCGGCTACAAGACCCCGGACTACAACTGCCTGAGCCGGCAGATGGGCAACGACCCACAGGCCGCGACTGCGGCGCAACACGCCCAGGACGCCATGAACGTGCCGGTCAACGAACGCGCGCCGAGCAGCATCGGCCTCGCGACCCCGGCGGCCACCGGCGTGCGCATGGGCAATACCTTCGGCACCTCGGTCAAGCCGCAAAGGCCGCCGGCTACCTCGGGGACCTCGCCGCTGCCCAAGTAACGACGCCACAAAAGCAGCTCGCCACAGTCTCCTTCAGGATTGGCAATCAAGCGCTGGGACTCTGACGAAAACTCACCGCCAGTCGGTTCCAGCTGTTGATGGTGCTGATCGCCAGGGTCAGGTCCACCAGTTCCTCTTCGCTGAACTCGGCACGGGCCTGGGCATACACCTCATCCGGCACCTGGCTTTCAGCCAACAGCGTTACCGCCTCGGTCCAGGCCAGGGCGGCGCGTTCTCGGGGGGTAAAAAAGCCACTGTCGCGCCATACCGCCAGGGCGTAAAGACGCCGCTCGGTCTCGCCCAGACGACGCGCATCGACCGAATGCATGTCGGTGCAAAAAGCGCAGCCGTTGAGTTGCGAGGCACGGATCTTGATCAGGTGCAACAGCGCCGGTTCGATACTCAGGCGGCTGGTCAAGGCTTCCAGGCCGATCATGGCTTTCATCGCCCCGGGGGACGCACTGTAGTAATCCAGACGCGGGCTCATGGCGGGCTCCGTAGCGATCGAGACCTTTACGGTAGACCTCGGGGTCAGTGAGCGGCAGGTCCAATTCATCGAAAAAATCAGAGCCACCCCATCCCATACCAATGGACGGGATTTTCCCCACGCAACTTCTATGCAGTCGCACAATGCGAGTAATCTTGCGCCTTTGACGCTGCCGCCAAACAATCGCCCAGGAGCTTGCGGGTATGGAACTTCATGTTGTCATCAACGGCCGCAAGGACCTGGCGGGTCAGTTGTATCAACAATTACGCAGCGCTATTGAAAGTGGTCGCCTGGCCGCCGGCACGCAACTGCCGCCCAGCCGCCTGCTCGCCGAACAACTGGGTGTTTCGCGCAAGACCGTTTCCGACACCTACGCCCAACTGACCTACGAAAACTTCCTCACCGGGATCATTGGCAAAGGCACTTACGTCAATGCACGACCGGCCAGGATCGTGCGCAAACAAAGCCATCGCGAGCTGGCCGGTGCCGACGTCGTCGAGGCCTGGCGCAGCATGCCGCACCTGATGCGCCATCCCACCCTCGAAGGGGCATTGCGTTACGACTTCATCGGTGGCGCCACCGGCAAGGGCCAGTTCCCCCTCGACGATTGGCGCCGCTGCACCGCCCACGCCCTGCGCCAGATCGCCAGCGCCAAAGGCTTCTACAGCCAGCCCGAAGGCTTGCCGGCGCTGCGCAATGCCATTGCCCGACACATCGCGTTTTCCCGCGGAGTCAATTGTCAGGATGACGATGTGGTGGTGTGCAACGGCGCACAACAGGCCCTGGACCTGATCTCGCGGGTGTTGACCCGGCCAGGCAGCCTGGTGGCCATGGAAGATCCGGGATATCCGCCGGCGCGTCTGTTGTTTGGCTCCCACGGCGCCACGGTGGCCGGGGTGCCGGTGGACGATCAGGGCATGCGCGTGGAGCTGATCCCCGACGGCACGCGGCTGATTTATGTGACGCCCTCCCACCAGTTCCCCCTGGGCATGCCCATGAGCCAAGCCCGCCGCGAAGCCTTGCTGGCGCGGGCCTATGAGCTGGGGGCGATCATCATCGAAGACGACTACGACAGCGAATTCCGCTACGAAGGCCGCCCCGCCGATTCACTGCAGAGCATGGACGAGCGCGGGATCGTCGCGTACGTCGGGACCTTTTCCAAGACCCTGCTGCCAGAGCTGCGCCTCGGCTACGCTATCTTGCCGCCAGCGATTCTCGAGGCGGTGATCCTGGCCAAGCGCCTGACCGACCAGCACACCTCCACCCTGCCCCAATGGGCATTGGCCAAGTTCATCGCCGAGGGCTGCCTGCTCAAGCACATCCGTCGCTGCCACACGCTCTATGCTGGCCGGCGTGAGCGGCTCCTGGCACGCATGGCCGGGGACTTGTCGCCCTGGTTCGAGGCCGTGCCCACCACCGCAGGCTTCCACATGGCGGTCCTGTGCAAGGTGCCGATCGATCTGGCCCTGGTGATCGACCTGGCGAAAAAGGCCGAAGTCGGGCTCTACAGCCTCGCTGGTTTTTTCAACGAGGCCCCGGTGCGACCGGGTCTGTTCTTCGGTTTTGGCGCCATCGAAACCCTCGATATCGACATCGCCCTCGATCGCTTGCGGGACATCCTGCAACAAGTGGCCTGAGGGATTGGACTGGGCATTTATCCGCCCATTGGCTGTTTGAGCCTCGTCCCGACAGGCCTATCCTGCACGGGTGTCATGGATTATCGAGAAACCTCGTCCGACTTGATTCAGGAGCCTGAACAATGTCTCGCCAAGTGATCAATACCGTACAGGTGCAAGCCGCCGCCGGTCGCTCGGAAGAACTCGGCCGGCAGTTGCAGCAAATCGTCGAAACCCTGCGTGCGCAGCCGGGGTGCGATGCGTACATGGTCGACCGTTGCCCGGAGGATGGCGACCGCTGGAACGTCAGCGCCCGCTGGCAATCGGAAGCGGCGATGCAAGCCCACTTCAATTGCCCCGAAGTGCAGGGTTTTATCGGCCTGATCGATAACCGCCTGGCTCGCAGCGTGGATTTCAATAGTTTCCCGATCGTCTGAGCCCGCGGTCTATTCCTGTCTGGGCCACTGAGCCAAGCACTTCATTCTGTGGCGAGGGAGCTTGCTCCCGCTCGGCTGCGCAGCAGATGCAAGACGGTCAACACGATGAGGCTGATGGGGCGCACCGCCTATGTCTTGGGGCGGCTTCGCCACCCAGCGGGAGCAAGCTCCCTCGCCACAACATCACAAACCAGCCAGTTGCGTCATCGGCCCTGCAATTGGTCTACCCACCTTCCGAAAGATTGGACGTTTGTTTGCCCCACCGTCGGGCTTAGGGTGAATCCATCGCCGCGACCATGCGGACTCACTCCAAACTCACGAAGGTCACCTTGCCATGAAAGCCCTCTATCTGATCGCCGCCTTCTGCCTGCTGCCCATGACCCAGACCTACGCCCACGAAGCGGCACCTTCGGAAAAGGTCACGGTGTTGCAGGAGCAAATGCTGAAGAACCTGCCGGGTAAAAAAGCCATGATGCTGACCGTCGACTATGCCCCGGGCCAGTCGTCCATCGCCCACAAACATGAGGGCACGGCCATGGCCTATGTGCTCGAAGGCGCCATCACCTCCCAGGTCAAGGGCGAGCCCGCGATTACCTACAAGGCCGGGGAATTCTGGTACGAAGCCGCGGGGTCCGAGCATCTGGTTTCGAAGAATGCCAGCGCGACCGAACCGGCGAAGTTGTTGGTGTTCATGGTGATGGGTGAGGATGAGGCGGTGTTGATTCCATTGAAAAACTGACCATGGCAATGGCGGACCTGTGGGAGCGAGCTTGCTCGCGATGGCGGTGTATCAGTCAAGTTCAATGTCACTGACCCACCGCTATCGCGAGCAAGCTCGCTCCCACAGGGGATCTTGTACAAAACTCCCAAAAAAAAGCCCCGCATCTCTCGATGCGGGGCTTTTTCATTCAACGCAGGATCAGTTGGCCGCAACGACCGGTTGACCACTCATCGCCAGGTCCAGCAATTCGCGGTTGGCGACCGCGTACATGGCGTAGTCGGTGCCGCTGGCGGCACGGATGTCCACCAGCATCGCGCGCCAGCGCTCGACCATGCTGTGATGCTGCTCCAGCCACAGCGCCAAGCGGGTTTCCACCTCCTGGCTACCGTCGCCCTGCTGCAGGACCGAGATGGTGATCGCCCGTTGCTGCCAGTCGACATCATCGCGGAACGCTTCGCGGGCCAGGGCCTGCCAGTTGTTTTCCACTGGCAGGGCACTGATCTGTTGCAGGTACCAGGTAATGTCCAGGGCGCTGCCCACGGCGAAGTAAGCCTTGGCCACATCGGCGGCGTTCTGCCCGGTGACGTCGGACGCCTCGATGATCGGCAGCAAGGTGTACAGGTGCGTGGTGCCTGCAACCATGCGCGCCAGCAGCTCTGGCACGCCGGCGGCGACATAGGCCTGGTAGCGGGTTTGCCAGCCTTCGCGGGTCGGACCTTCCAGCAATTCGTCGAGCTTGAGGCCCAACGCCGCCAGGTGCGGACCGAAGTGAGCGACGTCACGGGCAGCGTTCTGCTCGTTGCGGCGGCTGCGCAGGAACCAGCGAGTCGCACGGCGACCCAGGCGCATCAGCTCATCCATCAGCTCCAGTTGCACATCAGCGGAAACCTGGTGGTCCAGGGCTTCGATCTGGCGGAACCAGTGCGGGAGATGGAAGATGTCCCGCACGATCACATAAGCACCCGCCACGTTCGCCGGGCTCATGCCGGTAGACTCCTTGAGCCGTTGAACGAAGGTGATGCCCATGTGGTTGACCAGGTCGTTGGCGATCTGGGTGCTGACGATCTCGCGTTTCAGACGGTGGCGACGCATGGCCTCGGAGAACTTGCTCACCAGCGTCGGCGGGAACGCGGTCTCCATGTCACGGGTCAGGTAATCGTCGTCCGGTACCTGGGAGTTGAGCAGCGCTTCCTTGAGGTCGATCTTGCTGTAGGAGATCAGCACCGACAGTTCGGCACGGGTCAGGCCGTGGCCTGCCGCGACACGCTCGGTCAGCTGTTCTTCGGTCGGCAGGAACTCGATGGCACGGTCCAGCTTGCCCCGGGCTTCCAGGTCGTTCATCAGGCGCTTGTATTCGGCGATCCGCACAAAAGCGCGACGGGCCGCCAGGGACAGGGCCTGGGTCTGCTTGTAGTTGTTGCCCAACACCAGGCCACCGACTTCGTCGGTCATGCTGCCAAGCAACTGGTTGCGTTGCTTCTCGGTCATGTCACCGGCCTGCACCACTTCGTTGAGCAGGATCTTGATGTTCACTTCGTGGTCGGAGCAGTCCACACCACCGGCGTTGTCGATGAAGTCGGTGTTGGAACCGCCGCCATTGAGGCCGAACTCGACACGACCCAGTTGGGTCATGCCCAGGTTGCCGCCCTCGCCCACCACCTTGCAGCGCAGTTCGTTGCCGTTCACCCGCAGCGCATCGTTGGCCTTGTCGCCGACATCGGCGTGGCTTTCGGTGCTGGCCTTGACGTAGGTGCCGATACCGCCGTTCCACAACAGGTCCACCGGCGCCTTGAGCAAGGCGTTGAGCAGCTCGGTCGGGGTCAGTTTGTCAGCCTTGATGTCGAAGCGCTCTTTCATCTGCGGCGAGATGGCAATGCTCTTGGCGCTGCGCGAGAAGATACCGCCGCCTTCGGACATGATGCTGGTGTCGTAGTCGGTCCAGGCCGAACGCGGCAGGTCGAACAGACGCTTGCGCTCGGCAAAGCTGCTGGCAGGCTCCGGGTTCGGGTCGATGAAGATGTGCAAGTGGTTGAAGGCCGCGACCAGTTGCAGTTTGTCGGACATCAACAAGCCGTTGCCGAACACGTCGCCGGCCATGTCGCCGACGCCCACCACGCTGATGCTGTCTTCCTGGACATTGATGCCGCGCTCGCGGAAGTGACGCTGAACGCCCACCCACGCGCCCTTGGCGGTGATACCCATTTTCTTGTGATCGTAGCCGGCCGAGCCGCCGGAGGCGAACGCATCGCCCAGCCAGAAGCCGTAGTCGATGGCGATGCCGTTGGCGATGTCGGAGAAGGTTGCGGTGCCCTTGTCCGCCGCCACGACCAGGTACGGGTCATCGTCGTCATGACGCACGACGTTGGCCGGCGGTACCAGCGCGCCGTCCTTGAGGTTGTCGGTGATGTCCAACAGGCCCGAAATGAAGATGCGATAGCAGGCGATGCCCTCGGCCGCGATCTCGTCCCGGCTGCCGCCCAACGGCAGGCGACGGGGCAGGAAACCGCCCTTGGCGCCCACCGGCACGATCACCGAGTTCTTCACTTGCTGCGCCTTCACCAGGCCGAGCACTTCAGTGCGGTAGTCTTCTTCACGGTCGGACCAGCGCAGGCCGCCGCGAGCGACGTTGCCAAAGCGCAGGTGCACGCCTTCAACCCGTGGCGAATAGACGAAGATCTCGAACTTGGGCACCGGCTTGGGCAGTTCCGGGATCAGGTGCGGGTTGAACTTGAAGCTGAAGTAGGACTTGTTCTGGCCGTGGGCATCGGTCTGGTAGAAGTTGGTCCGCAGGGTGGCCTTGATCAGGTCCAGGTAGCGACGCAGGATGCGGTCTTCGTTGAGCACCTGGACGTCGTCCAGCGCCGTGAGGATCGCCTGTTCCAGGCGCAGCTGCTTGTCTTCCAGGTCGTCGCCGCTGAGTTTGCGCGCCAGGTAGAAACGGGTCTTGAACAACCGGGTCAACTCGCGAGCGATGTCGGTGTGGTTGTTCAGGGTGCTGGCGATATAACCCAGGTCGAAGCCCAGGCGGATCTGTTTCAGGTAACGGGCGTAGGCACGCAGCAGCGCGACGTCGCGCCATGGCAGGCCAGCGGTCAGCACCAAACGGTTGAACGCATCGTTCTCGGCATCGCCACGCACGATGTGGACGAAGGCGTCCTGCAAGGTGTCGTTGAGCTGCTGGATGTCCAGGTCCAGGCCTTCGGCGGCGGTGAACGCGAAATCATGAATCCAGAACTCGCGGCCATTGGTGTGGCGCAGGCGGTACGGGAACTCGCCCAGTACACGCAGACCGAGGTTTTCCAGGATCGGCAGCACATCGGACAGCGCCAGCGGCGTGTCGGCGTGATACAGCTTGCAGTGCAGCTCGCGCTGGCCGGATACCTGGCCCAGCGGCTGGTAGAAGCTCATCACCAGCGGATTTTTTTCGCTCAGGCTCAGCAGGTGCTGCATGTCGACCACGGCCGAGTGCGCGGCAAAACGCTCGCGGTAGCCGGCCGGGAAGCCTTTCGGGAAGTCCGACAACACGTTGGTGCCCTGGGCTTCGCCGAAGCTTTCGATCACCAGATTGGCGTAGTCGTCCTTCCAGCTGCGGCAAGCCTGGACCACTTCTTTTTCCAGCAGGACCGGATCGATGTCGAGACGGTTCTTCGGGTCCACCCGCAGGATCAACTGCACGCGGGCCAGTACGGATTCGGAGAAGAAGGTCCAGAACTCGCAGTCCGAAGCCTTCAGGCGATCCATCAGCACTTGCTGGATCTTCTGGCGCACTTCGGTGGAATAGATGTCCCGCGGCACGTAGGCCAGGCAGTAGCAGAAACGGCCATACGGGTCTTTGCGCAGGAACACACGAATCTTGTTGCGTTCCTGGATCTGCACGATGGACATGACGGTGCTGAACAGCTCGTCCACCGGGGTCTGGAACAGGTCGTCACGGGGCAGCACTTCGACCACCTGGGCCAGTTCCTTGCCCAGGTGCGCCTTGGCCTGGAAGCCGGAGCGACGTTCGATTTCCTCGACCTTGCGACGGATGTAAGGGATGACCCGCACGCTCTCGCCATACACCGAGGAGGTGTACAGGCCCATGAAGCGGCATTCCTTGACGACCTTGCCGTTGGCGTCGATCACACGGATCGACACGTAGTCCGGGTAGGCCGGACGATGCACGCGGCTCGGGTGCGCGGCCTTGGCGAACGACAGCAGGGTCGGTTCGCGCAGGTAATTGACGGCGTAGTCTTCGATGCGCAGGTCATCGGCGGTGAGGCCGGCGCGCAGCAGTTTGGTCAAGCCGAGGAACGAATCGGGGTTGTACTCGATGTGGCCGCCATCGGCTTCATCACGTACCACGAACTCTTCGTAGCCCAGGAAGGTGAAGTGATTACCCACCAGCCATTCCAGGAAGCTCTTGATCTCGCTTTTTTCGTCGGCATCGATGGCGTAGGCACTTTCGTCCAGGCCGGCCAGGATTTCCTGGACCTTGGCTTTCATCGGCTCGAAATCAGCCACCGCCACCCGCACTTCGCCCAGCACTTGCTCAAGTTCCTTGCTCAGGACGTTGAGTTCGGCGGCGTTGGCGCAGCGGTCGATTTCCAGGTACATCAACGACTCTTGCAGGATGTCGTCGCCCTGGGTGCCCTTTGGCAGGACTTCAAGCAACTCGCCCTTGCTGCCGCGACGCACGCTCAGCACGGTGGTTTGCAGGGTATGGATGCTGTAACCGCGACGGTTCAGTTCGGTGCGGACCGAATCCACCAGGAACGGCAGGTCGTGGTGCAACACTTCCACTGCCGTGTGGGTCGACTGCCAGCCGTGGCGTTCATAATCGGGGTTGTAGACACGCACCTGCGGTTGCGCGTGATCGAAGCGCTCAAGCAGGCGCCAGGCAGACAGGGTGCAGCCGGCGAGGTCGGACAACCGGCGCTGGGTGAGTTCATCGAGGGAAATGATGCCGAAGAATTGTTCAGCGAACAGCGCCACTTGTGGCAGTGCCTGTTCACTGATGTGCTGCGCCAGTGCCGCTTGCAGTTGATGCTGGAAGTCGGCTTTGCTGGCTGCGGTGAAGAACGCCATCTGTGGTACTCCGCTTGGGCTTGTTATTGATGAAAGCGTCGCGTGCAACCCCTTGCGGGGCTGTCGGCCATCCCGTTCCTGATTCTCGGGCAGAGGAAACAGGATGACAGGTGGGTGAAGCTGGACGCGACCCGCAGGTCACATCCTTTTCCATGTAATTTCATGTCATGGATACCTGCAAAAAGCACTTCGGGGTGGCCTTTGCAGGTGCACATCCGTTGCGCAGCTTAACGAGTGCGACAATGTGCCTGCTTGCAGCGCTGCGACATATTCGGTCATCGGCAAGCTAAACCGGTCCGCGTTCCTCGAACAACCCTAGCAGCCCAGGGGCCAAACGACACCTTGGCAGCGCGAAATCGCAGCCGGATTGCGGTAATCCAGCGCAAAGTCTTCCAGGCTGGCAAAATCCACTTTTTTCGGCTCATCGAGCCAGGAGCCATCACCATGCAAATGACCACCGCCCAACTGATCGCCAACCCGTGCGACGACGAAGAAGACAACATGGCCATGCTCTGCTGCCACAGCACCCAGGGCGAAATGTTCCTGATGACCCGCTACCCCGACGAAGACGAACTGGAAATCGCCCTCGATGGCGAGCCTTCGACGCTCGATGGGGTCAAGGTCACGCTTAGCCCTACTCGCTTGCTGATTGAAATTGCCGCAGCCGACGCCGATGCGCTCAATGGCGACGAGGTGCTGGACATCACCCATGACACCGACGCGGCGGACCTGGCGGAAGTGGAGCTGACGTTGCAGAACATTCTCAAGGGGACGGGCACCTACATCCGCCAACTGTGAAATCCGGACACGACCACTCTCCCTCGCCACAGACGCCACTCGGGTCGCCGCATTTGTCCAAGCGGCGGAACGTCACCCAGGGGTGAACCACCGTCGGTCGCTCTCGCGTCGCGACGCCCTTGACGAAGGACCGGATTCTGATGTTTCCTGAAACCGGTTTCAGAACCGCTAATAAATCCAATAAGCAGGTTTCTATCCGTGAACTCTTTCTCCGCCGCCCAGCGCAGCCGCGTGACCATGCTTGATGTCGCCGAACGCGCAGGGGTTTCCAAGGCCAGCGTCTCGCGTTTCATTGGCGAGGACCGCGCCCTGCTCTCCGAAGCCATCGCCCGGCGCATCGAGCAGGCGATCAGCGAGCTGGGCTACCGCCCGAATCAGATGGCCCGTGGTCTCAAGCGCGGCCGCACACGCCTGATCGGCATGCTGGTGGCCGATATCCGCAACCCTTATTCAATTGCCGTGATGCATGGCGTGGAAACCGCCTGCCGGCGTCATGGCTACAGCCTGGTGGTGTGCAACACCGACCGCGATGACGAGCAGGAACGCCAGCACCTGGCGTTGTTGCGCGCCTACAACATCGAAGGGCTGATCGTGAATACCCTCGGCCACCATCGGGACGAACTGCTCGAGCTGCGCAGTGAAATGCCTCTAGTGCTGGTGGATCGCAAGGTCGACCAGCTCGAAAGCGACCTGGTCGGACTGGACAACCCCGCAGCCGTCGAGATGGCGCTGGAGCACCTTGAACAACGAGGCTACCGCGACCTGCTCCTGGTGACTGAGCCATTCGACGGCACCAGCTCGCGGATCGAGCGGGTCGACAGTTTCAAGGCGGGCATCGAGCGGCGCCCTGCCCTGACCGGTGTCGTGGTGGAAATCGGCGATCAGTTGGCCGCGGACATCAAGACCTTCCTTGCCCAACCCGGCCATGGCCCCAAGGCGCTGTTCTGCGCCAACGGCATTGCCGCCCTGGCCGCCACTCGCGTGTTGCGCGAACTGGGTTGTCACTTGTTCGACGACGTCGGCCTGATCGCCCTCGACGACCTGGATTGGTACCCGCTGGTGGGCAGCGGCATCACCGCCCTGGCCCAACCGACGGCCGAGATCGGCGCCAGTGCGTTCGAGTGTTTGCTCAAGCGCCTGCGCGGCGATAACGGGCCGGCGCGAACCCAGGATTTTGCGGCGCGGTTGATTGAGCGTGGGTCGACGCGGGGAGATTTTCGGTAATCGGGCCGGCCCCTTCGCGAGCAAGCCCGCTCGCACACTGGGATCTGCGTCGCACTGAAGATCCCTGTAGGAGCGAGCTTGCTCGCGATGAGGCCCTGAAGCACACCCCATAAATTTTTTTGAACAAAACTGAAACCGGTTTCAGAGGTGCAACAACAATGAATAAACCACCCGTTTCCATCAGCCTCTCCAGCTACGGCGCCGACCTGGTGCGACAAAGAGGCCAAGGCAGTTTCACCGATCTGCTGGCTGCGGCCGGTGCTTCACGGATCGAATGGCGTGAAGAATTGCTGACCACCGAACAGCCGGCTGAATTGGCCGCAGGCGCCCAGGCCCAAGGCCTGCAGAGTATTTTTTCGTCACCACTCGAACTGTGGCTGGCCGGCCAGCCCAGGCCCAATCCGGCCCTGGCGCTGGCCTTGCAGCGTGCCGAGGCCTTCGGCTCGACATGGCTGAAAGTCTCCCTTGGTCATTTCACCGATTCCCATGATCTGTCGGCCCTGGCAGATATGCTCGCCGCCAGCCCGGTGCAGTTGCTGGTGGAAAACGACCAAACCTTGCAAGGCGGACGGATCGAACCGTTGCGTCGCTTCTTCGCCGTAGCCGAGCAGCAAGGGTTGCCCATCGGCATGACCTTCGACATTGGCAACTGGCAATGGCAGGACCAATCGGCTGTCGTGGCGGCCCGGCAGCTCGGTCGGCATGTGGCGTATGTGCATTGCAAGGCAGTGGCCCGACGCGCCGACGGCAAACTGCTTGCCGTGCCTCCGACCATGGCGGACCTGCATCTGTGGGAGCAACTGCTCAAGCAGATGCCGGCCGGCGTGATGCGCGCCGCCGAGTACCCACTACAAGGCGGCGACCTGCTGCAATTGACCACTGAACATGTCGCCACCTTGTCCAGCCTCGGGCAATCACGTCGGGAGCCTGCCCATGTCTGAATTCGATGTGTTGTCGTTCGGCGAAACCATGGCGATGCTGGTGGCCGACCAGAAGGGTGACCTGGCCAGCGTCAACCAGTTTCACAAACGCATCGCCGGGGCCGACAGCAATGTGGCCATTGGTCTGTCGCGGCTGGGCTTCAACGTGGCGTGGCTGAGCCGGGTCGGCGCCGACTCCCTGGGGCGCTTCATCGTGCAGACGCTGGAGAACGAAGGCCTGGATTGTCGCCACGTGGCGATCGATCCGGCACGCCCCACCGGATTTCAGTTCAAGTCCCGTTCCGACGATGGCAACGATCCGCAAGTCGAGTACTTCCGTCGCAGCTCGGCGGCCAGTCACCTGTCGCTCGACTCCATCACGCCACCGCTGCTCGGCGCCCGCCACTTGCACGCCACCGGCATTGTGCCAGCGCTGTCGGTCAGCGCCCGTGAGATGTCGTTCGAGTTGATGACCCGCATGCGCGAAACCGGCCGCAGCCTGTCGTTCGACCCCAACCTGCGGCCGAGCCTGTGGGCCAGTGAGTCGATGATGATTCGCGAAATCAATCGCCTCGCCGCCCTCGCCCACTGGGTCTTGCCGGGGCTCAGTGAAGGTCGCTTGTTGAGCGGTTTCGACGACCCGGCCGACATCGCCGCATTCTACCTGGACCAAGGCGCCGAAATCGTCGTGATCAAGCTCGGCGCGGACGGCGCCTATTACCGGACGCCGCAGGACCAGGGCGTTGTCGCCGGCGTGCCGGTGACCCACGTGGTGGACACCGTGGGCGCAGGTGATGGCTTCGCCGTCGGCCTGATCAGTGCGTTGCTCGAAGGCCACGCCATCACCGCAGCCGTGCAACGCGCCAACTGGATTGGCAGCCGCGCGGTGCAGAGCCGTGGAGACATGGAAGGGTTGCCGACTCGCGTTGAGTTGGTGGCTGAATTTGAAACCGCGAATCGTGAGCAGGCTCGCTCCCACAGGGGTTTGCGCTGACCCAGTGGGAGCGAGCCTGCTCGCGATAGAGGCCACCAAAAAACACACCTGCTGCAACAAAAACAACAAGCTCAGGAGTCACAGACATGCAAACGCTCAACCTCGCCACCCGTCGCTGGTGGTACATCATGCCCATCGTGTTCATCACCTACAGCCTGGCCTACCTGGACCGGGCCAACTATGGATTTGCCGCTGCCTCGGGCATGGCCAAGGACCTGATGATCACGCCGGGGCTCTCGTCATTGCTCGGTGCGCTGTTTTTCCTCGGTTACTTTTTCTTCCAGGTGCCGGGGGCGATCTACGCGCAAAAACACAGTGTGAAGAAGCTGATCTTCGTCAGCCTGATCCTCTGGGGCTCGCTGGCGACGCTGACAGGCGTGGTCTCCAATGCGTACTGGCTGATCGTGATCCGCTTCATGCTCGGCGTGGTCGAAGCCGCCGTGATGCCGGCCATGCTGGTGTATCTGTGCCACTGGTTCACCCGGGCCGAACGCTCGCGCGCCAATACCTTCCTGATCCTCGGCAACCCGGTGACCATGCTGTGGATGTCGGTGGTGTCGGGTTACCTGGTGCAACAATTCGACTGGCGCTGGATGTTCATCATCGAAGGCCTGCCGGCGGTGCTCTGGGCCTTTATCTGGTGGCGCCTGGCCGATGATCGTCCGGCCCAGGCCAAGTGGCTCAGCGATCAGGAAAAACACGACCTGGAAAGCGCACTGGCGGCCGAACAGGTTGGTATCAAGGCGGTGAAGAACTATGCCGAGGCCTTCCGCTCGCCCAAGGTGATCATCCTGGCGCTGCAGTTTTTCTGCTGGAGCATCGGGGTCTACGGGTTCGTGCTGTGGTTGCCGTCCATCCTCAAGGCTGGCCTGCAAATGAGCATGGTCGAGGCCGGGTGGCTGTCGTCGTTGCCTTACCTGGCGGCGGTGGTCGGCATGCTGGTGGTGTCCTGGGCGTCGGACAAGGCGCAAAAACGCAAGCGTTTTGTCTGGCCGCCGTTGCTGATCGCCTCCGTCGCGTTCTACGCCTCCTACCTTCTTGGGGCCGAGCATTTCTGGTGGTCCTACAGCTTGCTGGTGGTCGCCGGCGCCTGCATGTACGCCCCGTACGGACCGTTTTTTGCCATCGTTCCAGAAATCCTTCCGGCCAACGTCGCCGGCGGCGCCATGGCGCTGATCAACAGCATGGGCGCGCTGGGTTCGTTCGGCGGCTCATACCTGGTGGGTTACCTCAACGGCTCCACCGGCTCCCCGGGCATGTCGTTTTTGCTGATGAGCGGCGCGTTGCTGCTGTCGGTGGTACTGACCCTTGCCCTCAAGCCCGGCGCCAGTGACCGGAGCGTATCCAAAACCGCGAAGCCGCAACCGGCGCCCGCCCATTCCTGAATCGAGACCTATCCATGAAAAAGCACGTGGTGTTGTACAAAGCGCTGTCAGCGCAATTGATGGACCGCCTGCAAGCGCAGGCCCAAGTCACCCTCATCGAACGCCTCGATGCACAGGGCCTGGCCCGACTGCGCGACGCCTTGCCAGGCGCCCATGGCCTGCTGGGTGCCAGCCTCAAGCTGGATGCGCCGCTCCTGGACTTGGCGCCGAATCTGCAAGCCATCGCCAGCGTCTCGGTGGGGGTCGACAACTACGACATCGATTACCTGACCGAACGCCGGATCCTGCTCAGCAACACCCCCGACGTGCTGACCGAGACCACCGCAGACACCGGCTTCGCCCTGATCCTGGCGACAGCTCGACGCGTGGTGGAACTGGCCAATCTGGTCCGCTCGGGCCAGTGGCAACAGAGCATCGGCCCCAAGCATTTTGGCAGCGACGTCCACGGCAAGACCCTGGGCATCATCGGCATGGGCCGCATCGGCGAAGCCCTGGCCCAGCGCGGACACTTCGGCTTCGGCATGCCGGTGCTCTACCACAGCCATTCGCCCAAGCCCGCGGTCGAGCAACGCTTCGGCGCGCGCTACTGCAGCCTCGAAACGCTGTTGCAGCAGGCGGACTTCATTTGCCTGACCTTGCCCTTGACCGCCGAGACCCAAGGGCTGATCGGGGCACAAGCGTTTGCACGGATGCGCCCTGAGAGCATCTTCATCAATATCTCCCGGGGCAAGGTGGTGGATGAAGGCGCGCTGATCGACGCCCTGCGCAACGGACAGATCCGTGGCGCGGGACTGGATGTGTTCGAACGCGAACCCGTGAGCGCGGACTCGCCGTTGTTGCAAATGGATAACGTGGTGGCAACGCCGCACATGGGCTCGGCCACCCACGAGACACGGGAGGCGATGGCGCGTTGTGCGGTGGATAATCTGTTGGCGGCATTGACGGGGGAGCGGCCGGTTAATCTGGTGAATGCGGGGGCGTGGAAGGGTTGAGTCATTCGCCGCCAATTCCTGTAGGAGCCGAGTTCGCTCGCGATAGCGGTCTGTCTGAGACGATGCGGCTGGATGTGCCGGCCTCTTCGCGAGCAGGCTCGCTCCCACAATGGATCTGTGGCAATCCTTGATCCTGCGCCCGCCGCCAATCACTCTATGGGAGCGGGCTTGCCCGCGAAGGCGTAGTGTCAGGCAATCTTTTCATCGACTGGAACACCGCTTTCGCGAGCAAGCCCGCTCCCACAATGAATCCAAACCGATCACAAATCCGCACACCAAACAAAATCCCGTTAGTCGCCACCCCCCGCCATGCATTAAAGTAACGCCCCCAGCCCCGGCGTTATCCGAACGCCTGGGCCACCCTTTCCAGGAACAGTCACCGATGGAACATCGTGAAGCGCTGCTGGCGCTGCGAACCTTTCTTTCAACGCAGATTCTCGGCCAGGAAAAACTCATCGAGCGCCTGCTCATCGCCCTGCTCGCCGATGGCCACATGTTGGTGGAAGGCGCGCCGGGGCTGGCCAAGACCAAGGCCATCAAAGAGTTGGCCGAGGGCATCGAAGCGCAATTCCATCGTATCCAGTTCACCCCCGACCTGTTGCCCGCCGACATCACCGGCACGGAAATCTATCGCCCGGAAACCGGTAGTTTCGTGTTCCAGCAAGGGCCGATCTTCCACAACCTGGTGCTGGCGGACGAAATCAACCGTGCCCCGGCCAAGGTCCAGTCGGCCTTGCTCGAAGCCATGGCCGAGCGACAGGTCAGCGTCGGGCGCAGTACCTATGAACTGTCACCGCTGTTCCTGGTAATGGCCACGCAGAACCCTATCGAGCAGGAAGGCACGTACCCGCTGCCCGAAGCCCAGCTCGACCGCTTCCTGATGCACGTCAAGATCGGCTTCCCGGACGCCGCAGTGGAGCGCCGCATCCTGCAACAGGCCCGGGGTGAAGCGCTGAACGGCGAAACCAAGCCCGAGCGCCGCGTCAGTCAGCAGGCGATTTTTTCCGCGCGCAAGGAAATCCTCGGCTTGTACATGGCCGATGCGGTGGAGGAATACCTGGTGCAACTGGTCATGGCCACCCGCACACCGGCCAAGTTCGACCCGGAGATGGCCGAGTGGATCGCCTATGGCGCCAGCCCACGGGGCTCCATCGCCCTGGACCGCTGTGCCCGGGCCCACGCCTGGTTGGCCGGACGCGACTTCGTCAGCCCGGAAGACATCCAGGCCGTGCTGTTCGACGTACTGCGCCATCGCATCATCCTGTCGTTCGAAGCCGAAGCCGCCGGTATCGACCAGGACCGGGTTGTGCAGCGGATTCTCGACGTCGTCGCTGTCGCTTGAGCATGAACCATGAATAACCCACTGGCGCCCGCACCGGGCATCCGCGTCAGCCTTTCGGAGCTGATCGAGATGCGCCATCGCGTGCGTGAAGTGCAGTTGTTCTCGACACCCGGCCAGCGCAGCCCGTTGATCGGCCTGCACCATTCCAAGCTGCGCGGGCGCGGGGTGGATTTCGATCAGGTGCGGGTCTATCAGGCCGGCGATGATGTGCGCACCATTGACTGGCGCGTTACCGCGCGCACCCAGGAGCCGCATACCAAGCTGTTCCACGAAGAACGGGAGCGGCCGATTTTCATCATGATCGAGCAAAGCCACCGCTTGTTCTTCGGTTCCGGGCTGATGTTCAAGTCGGTGCTCGCCGCCCAGGCCGCCAGCCTGATCGGCTGGGCCGCTCTGGGGCACAATGACCGGGTCGGCGGGCTGGTGTTCGGCGACAACACTCATTACGAGGTCAAGCCCCGGCGCAGCAAACAGAGCCTTCTGCAACTGCTCAACCGCCTGGTGCGGGTCAATCAGTCGCTGCACACCGAAGGCGAGCCGGACCGCGACTCGTTTGGCATTGCCCTGCGTCGAGCCCGGGAAGTGCTGCGGCCCGGCAGCCTGGTGATCGTGATTTGCGACGAACGCGCCCTGTCCGACAGTGCCGAGCAACAACTGAGCCTGCTGTCGCGCCATTGCGACCTGTTGCTGCTGCCATTGTCAGACCCACTGGATCACGCCCTGCCCGCCGCTGGCCTGCTGCGTTTCGCCCAACGCGGTTCACAGTTGGAGCTCGACACCCTGAACTTCGAATTGCGCCAGGCCTATCGCGCCCAGGCCGAGGCGCGCCAGGAGCGCTGGGAAATACTGGCGCAGAAGCTGCGGATCCTGATGATGCCCTTGAGTACCCAGGGCGACATGGTCGAGCAACTGCGCGAATACCTGAACCCCAAGCGGGCCGGGAAAAGTCGATGAGCAACCTGGATCAATTGCAGCCGCTGATGGCACCGCCCCCTATCGGTTTCTGGCCCCCTGCACCGGGCTGGTGGTTACTGCTGCTGTTGATCCCGTTGCTGGGCCTGGGCCTGTGGCAGTTGCGTCGGTTCATTCCCGTCAAGCGCACCGTTGCCCGTGCCGAACAACCGCTGGACCCGGTGCGCCTGGCCGCCCTGGCCGAACTCGCCCTGCTCCCCAAACCCTACGATGGGGCGCCGGCCGGGGCTTGGTTGCAACAGCTCAACGGGCTGCTCAAGCGCCTGTGCCGCAACCACTACCCCTACAGCCAGAGCCACACCCTCAACGGGCGTAAATGGCTGGCCTTCCTGGACAACCGCTGCCCGGCAGCCGGCCTGACCCGTTGGATGGTGCTGGTGGAAGGGGCCTACAAGCCCGAATGCAAACTCGATGACAAGGCCATCGCCGGCCTGACCCAAGCGGTCGAGATCTGGATTCGCAAACATGTTTGAATTCGCCTGGCCGTGGATTTTCGCCCTGTTGCCGCTGCCCTGGCTGATGCGCCTGGTATTGCCGGCGGCCGACAGCGGCGAGCCGGCGCTCAAGGTCAGTTTCCTGGGCGACCTCGAAGGCCTGGTGGGACGTCGAGCCCGGGCCAATCTGCCGACCTGGCGCCAGCAGGCGCCCTTCATCCTGCTCTGGTTGCTGTTGCTGATGGCCGCTGCACGTCCTCAATGGTTGGGCGAGCCGTTGCCGATTGCCGCCAGCGGTCGTGACCTGCTGGTGGCGGTGGATGTCTCGGGGTCCATGGATTTCCCCGACATGCAGTGGAAGGACGAAGAGGTCAGTCGCCTGGCGCTGGTCCAGCACATGCTGGGGGATTTTCTCGAGCGTCGCGAAGGTGACCGGGTCGGCCTGATCCTGTTCGGCAGCCAGGCCTATCTGCAGGCGCCACTGACCTTCGATCGTCGCACCGTGCGGCGCTGGCTCGACGAAGCGCGCATCGGCATCGCCGGCAAAAACACCGCCATCGGCGACGCCATCGGCCTGGCCCTCAAGCGTCTGCGCCAACGTCCGGCCCACAGCCGCGTGCTGATCCTGATCACCGACGGTGCCAACAATGGCGGTGAAATCGACCCGCTGACCGCCGCGCGACTGGCCGCCGACGAAGGCGTGAAAATCTACCCGATCGGCATCGGCGCCGACCCGGAACAAAGCGGCACGACGGGCTTGCTCGGCGTCAACCCGAGCCTGGACCTGGACGAGCCGACACTCAAGGACATCGCCCAGGTCACCGGCGGCCAGTATTTTCGTGCCCAGGATGGTGAACAACTGCTGGCGATCAAGACCACCCTCGACCAGCTAGAACCGGTGACCCAGCAACCGACCCAAGCCCGCCCTGCCCAGGCGCTTTACCACTGGCCCCTGGCCCTGGCGTTACTGTTGAGCGTGCTGCTGGTGGCGCGGGGACACTGGCCGGACAATCCGTTGCAGCGCCTGTTCAACCGCCCGTTGTTCCAGACCAGCCAACATGCCGAATGGCGTCAGCGGCTCAAGCGCCTGCGCTTGCGGAGGCGTCGATGATCGCCCTCTGGCCACACTGGCTACGCCCTTGGTTCGTGTTGCTGCTGCCGTTGCTGGGCTGGTTGCTCTGGCAACTGTGGCATCGGCAGAAACGCGTCGGTCGCTGGCAAATGATCTTGCCTCCAGCCTTTCATGCCGTACTGCTCAGTGGCGGCAATGGCCGTGAAAGCCGGCTGCCGTGGATTGCCCTGGGCCTGGGCTGGCTGCTGATCGTGCTGGCGTTGCTAGGGCCAAGCTGGGCGCGGGTCGAACAGACCAGTCAGAAACCCGCCGACCCACTGGTGGTGGTGCTGGAGCTGACCCCGGAGATGCTCGCCACCGACGTCCCGCCCACGCGTCTGGAACAGGCACGGCGCAAGGTCCTGGACTTGTTGCACAACCGCAGCGACGCCCAGACCGCGATCATCGTCTATGCCGGCAGCGCCCACACGCTGGTGCCACTGTCCGATGACCTGTCCACCAGCGCCAACCTGCTCGAAGCCCTCGCGCCGTCGATCATGCCGCAAAGCGGCCATCGCGCCGACCTGGCAGTCCATAAGGCCCTGGCCCTGCTGGACCAGGGCGAGCTCGGCCAAGGCCGGATCCTGCTGATCGGCTCGTCGCTGAACGAGCAGGAACGCCAAGGCATTCGCCAGGCCCTGGACGGTTCCGCTACACAATGGCTGATGCTGGGCATCGGCACCCGGGAAGGTGCACCGGTGGCCCAAGAGGATGGCAGTTATCTCAAGGATGCCCAGGGCGCAATTCTGTTGCCGCGCCTGGACAACCCGGGGCTCAAGGCGTTCGCCAATGAGTTGGATGGCCGTTACCGTCCGGCACGCCTGGACGACAGCGACCTGCGAGGCCTGGGCCTGCTGGACGGCCCTCGCCATCTGCGCAGCGACGGTCAGACCTTGCGCCTGGACACCTGGGCCGATCAAGGCTATTGGCTGCTCCTGCCACTGCTACTGCTGGCCGCCTGCGCCGGGCGCCGAGGCTGGTTATTTTGCCTGCCGCTGCTGTTTATGCTGCCGCAAACCGGGCATGCCTTCGAACTCCAGGACCTGTGGTTGCGTCCTGACCAACAGGGCCAGCACCTGCTCAAGCAGAAACGCCCGGCCGAGGCTGCCGAGCACTTCGAGGACCGACAATGGCAAGGCGTTGCCCTGTACGAAGCCGGCAACTACAGCGAAGCCGCCCGGCGCTTTGCCGAGGGTACCGACGCCCGCGCCCACTACAATCGTGGCAACGCCCTGGCCCGGAGCGGCGAACTGGAAGCCGCGCTGGACGCCTATGAGCAGGCTCTGGAGTTGCAACCGGACCTGCGCCCCGCCCAGACCAACAAGGCACTGGTGGAAAGCTTGTTGAAAGAGCAAGCCCCGCCAGCGGAAGAGCCCAAGCCTAGCGAAAGCGAAGAGCCGGGGCCTGCCGAGCAAGCGCCGGATGCCGATACCGCCACCCAGTCTTCGGAACCAGGGCAACCCTCCTCCGAAACATCAGCGACGCCGGACGAATCCCAGACTCCCCGGGCCGCACAACCGCCTGCGGCCCAGGATGTACCGGGCAGTGAACTGCCCGATGAGCAAACCACCACCCCGCCACTGCGTCCCGCCGCAGGGCAGCGCAATGAAGAAGAACAGCGCCAGGCACTGGAACAATGGCTGCGCCAGATCCCGGATAACCCAGGGGAACTGCTCAGGCGTAAATTCTGGTATGAACAGCAAAGCCATCAGGCCCAGGGAAAAACCCAATGACCCGCTTCACCGCCTACCTCCTCGCGTTGCTGCTCTGGGCCTCTGGAACCCAGGCTGCAGAGCTGACTGCCAGTGTGGATCGCAGCCGCCTGAACTCCGGGGAAACGGTGGAACTGACCCTGGAATCCAATGACGCCACCCTGTTCGGCAAGCCGGACCTCGGCCCGCTCCAAGCGCTGTTCGATGTACGCGGCACCCGCCAGGTCAACCAACTGACCACCCTCGACGGCGAGAACCGCGCCACCACCCGCTGGATCGTGACCCTGCTGCCGCGCCAGAGCGGCACGGTGATCATTCCCCCTCTGCAACTGGGCGAAGTGACTAGCCAGCCAATCACCTTGCAAGTGATCGAAAGCGAAACCCGCAGTGCCTCCGGCACCCTGGCGCCGGTGTTCATCGAGGCCAGCCTCGACCAGACCCAGGTGTATGTACAGGCCCAGGCGATCCTGACCCTGCGCATCTACCATTCCGTGTCGCTGTATGACGACAGCAGCCTGACGCCGCTGCACATCCCCGACGCTCGCACCGAACAACTCGGCGAATCGCGCACCTATGAAAAAGTCATCAACGATGTACGCCACGGCGTAATTGAACTGCGCTACGGCATCTACCCGCAGCGCAGCGGCGAACTGACGATTCCGGCCCAGACCTTCAGCGCCACCCTGGTCGAGCCAGTGGCCCAGGACGCAGCGCCCTCGGGGCCCAAGCCCGGCCAATTGATGCACGTCAGTTCCGAGCAGCTGCAGCTGACCGTCAACCCCAAGCCGGCCAGCTACCCGGCCGATGTGCCCTGGTTGCCGGCCCGCAGCCTGTCCCTGAGTGAGAGCTGGAGCCCGGAACCGACCCACAGCCAGGTGGGCGACTCCCTGACCCGCAGTCTGACCTTGGAAGCCGAAGGCCTGGCCAGCGCCCAGATACCTCCCCTGCCGGCCACCGAGATCAATGGCCTGCGGCGCTATCCGGACCAGCCGGTACTCAGCAGCCGCAGCAGTGAACGCGGGCTGGTGGGTAGTCGCGAAGACCGTGAGGCGCTGGTGCCCAACCGCAGCGGCACCATCGAGCTGCCGCCAGTGGAAGTGGTCTGGTGGAACACCCTGGAAAACCACCTGGACCGCACCAGCCTGCCGGCGCGGACCCTGCAAGTAGCGAACAATCCAAGCCTGATGGTGGATACACCGGCGGGCACGGCGCAGGTCGTGACGACCGTCGACAGCGACACCCTGTGGTATTGGCAACTGAGCAGCGTGATCCTGGCCTGTACGACCCTGCTCGGCTTCGGTCTGTGGTGGCGTGCCCGCTGGCAACCGGCGATCCTGCGCTCGACCCAGACCGGACCAAGCCCACGCACCCTGCTGGATGATCTCAAGCGTACCTGCCTGGCCAACGACCCTCACGCAACCCGCCAGGCCCTCGACGCCTGGGCCCGCCAGCAACCGGAAACCCTGGCCGACATGGCGGCGCGCTTCGTGCCGCTGTCCGACGCCCTCGACGGTCTCAACGGCGCACTCTACAGCGAGACTGGCCAGCTCTGGCAAGGCGAAGACCTGTGGCGGGCCATCCGCACCATTCCCACCGCAGACCGCTCCCAGGGCCCGCTGGGCGACAGTGGGCTACCACCGCTTTACCCCAAATAACTCTTTTTGCGGCAGAGCTTTCTGTGGCGAGGGGACTTATCCCTCGCCACAGGGACTGGTACCAGCTCAGCCGAAGAAGTTGCACGGGTCCTCTCTCCTGTTTCCCAGTAAACTCTGCTCTTTTAGCCGCCCATCTTCCCGCGGCCATCATCTGTTTTCTGGAGTTCACCTTGCGTCTGTTTCACACCTCCGACTGGCACCTGGGACAAAACCTGCATGGCCAGGAGCGCGATTTCGAACACGCCTGTTTCCTCGAATGGCTGCTGCGCCAGCTGAGCAGCGAAAAACCCGACGTGCTGCTGATCGCCGGGGACATCTTCGACACCGTCAACCCGCCGGTCAAAGCCCAGGAGCGGCTGTACGATTTCATCGTCAGCGCCCATGAACAAAACGCCAACCTGACCATCGTGATGATCGCCGGCAACCACGACTCCGGCTCGCGGATCGAGCTGCCGGCGCCGTTGATGCGACGTTTGCGCACCCATGCTTTGGGCCGGGTGTTGTGGCTGGACGACGGCCAATTGGACGTCGAACGCCTACTGCTGCCATTGCCCGACGCCAAGGGCAAGGTCAAGGCGTGGTGCCTGGCCCTGCCGTTCCTGCGCCCCGCCGAAGTCACCGGCGCGCAATTGGGCGATGATTACCTGCGCGGTATCGGCCAGGTCCATGAATGGCTGATCGCCGCGGCCAATAGCAAACGCAAGAAAGGCCAGGCGCTGATCGCCATCAGCCACGCGCACATGGCCGGCGGTTCGGTCTCCGAAGATTCCGAGCGCAGCCTGATCATCGGCAACGCCGAAGCCCTGCCCGCCAGCCTGTTTGGCCCGAGCATCAGCTACGTCGCCCTCGGCCACCTGCACAAACCGCAGAAGGTCAACGGCGAAGAGCGCATCCGCTACAGCGGCTCGCCGATCCCGCTGTCATTCTCGGAGATCGGCTATCAGCATCAGATCCTCGATATCACCCTGGACGGCGAAGCCCTGATCAAGGTCGAACCACGACTGATTCCCCGCGCCGTCAACCTGCAACGCCTGGGCCCGGCGCCGCTGGCCGATATCCTGATACAACTCAAAGACCTGCCGGACATCGACCTGTTGGCCGATGTCCAGCGCCAACCCTGGCTGGAGGTCCGGGTGCGCCTCGACGAGCCGCAGCCAGATTTGCGCCATCAAGTGGAAACCGCTCTGCAAGGCAAAGCCGTGCGCCTGGTACGGATCGCCGCCGAATATGCTGGCAATGGTGGCAACGCCAGTGCCGACGACGGCCCAGCGCTGATCGAACTGGATCAACTCAGCCCGCAGGAACTGTTCAGCCGTGCCTGGCAGGACACCTACGGCAACGAGGTGGACGAACAGACCCTCAAGGATTTCGCCGTGCTGTTGCAAGACGTGCAGATGGAGAGCGAGCAGCCATGAAGATTCTCGCGATCCGCCTCAAGAACCTCGCCTCCCTGGCCGGGCCTTTCGACATCGATTTCACTGCCGAACCCTTGGCCAGCGCCGGCCTGTTTGCCATCACCGGCCCCACGGGCGCCGGCAAGAGCACGCTGCTCGACGCCTTGTGCCTGGCGTTGTTCGGCGCCGTGCCGCGCCTCAACAACACCGGGCGTGACGCCAAGGTCCCAGACGCCGACGGCGAAATCGCCACGGGCGACCCGCGCACACTGTTGCGCCGTGGTACCGGCGATGGCTATGCAGAAGTGGATTTTCGCGGCATCGACGGGCGCCGCTATCGCGCCCGCTGGGAAGCCAATCGCGCCAGGGAAAAGGCCGGTGGCAAGCTGCAAGCCAGCCGCCAGAGCCTGCGGGACCTGGACAACGATCAACTGCTGGCGAGCCAGAAAGGCGAATACAAGGCCCAGCTCGAAGCCGCCCTGGGCCTGAACTTCGAACAGTTCACCCGCGCCGTGCTGCTGGCCCAGAGCGAGTTCAGCGCGTTTCTCAAGGCCGATGACAACGACCGCAGCGAACTGCTGGAAAAACTCACCGACACCGCCCTGTACACCCGCCTCGGTCGCCGCGCCTTCGACAAGGCCAAACAAGCCAAGGAAACCCACAAGCAATTGCAGGACCAGGCCACCGGCGTCACCCCGCTGGCACCCGAGGCCAGGGCCGAGCTGGACCAGCGCTTCAACGACGCCCAGCAGCAACTCAAGACCCAACAGGCACAACTCAAGCAGTTGGAGCTGCAACACACCTGGCTCAAGGACTTGCGCCAGTTGCAGGACGAACAGACCAGCGCCGCCGAACAGCTGCAACAGGCCCAAGCCGATTGGGACGCCCTGGCCGACGAGCGCCTGAAACTGACGCGCCTGGAACAACTGGCACCGCAGCGGCATCAGTTCATTCGCCAGACGGAACTGACCCGCCAACTCGAACCGTTAGCGGTACAGATCCAGCACCTCGCCCAGCAGCAGGTCGACCTGCATGCACAACAGACCGCGCTGGAAAACGGCCTGGGCGATGCGCAACGGGCACTGGCCGCAGCCCGCCAACACAGCGCCGAGAGCGCACCGCTGCTGCGCCAGGCCTTCGACGAGCAAAATACCCTCGCCCGCCTCGCCATGGACGTCAGCCAGGGCGCCGAGCGCCAGGAACAGGCGCAACAGGCTTGCAGCGAAGGTCAACGCACGATTGACAGCCTGCTTGAACAGCAAAGGCTGGTGGCCGAGCGCTTGCAGCGAATCGCCGATGCGCTTGAACACAGCGCGCAGCTTGCGCCCCTGAGCGATGCCTGGAATGCCTATCGCGATCGCCTCCAACAGTTGATGCTGATTGGCAATCGCTTGAACAAGGGCCAGGCCGAACTCGCCACACTGGAGCAAAGCGCCGCGCGCGCCATCGAGGAGCTGGCGAACCAGCGACAGAACCTTGAAGTGCTCTACAAAGAAGCCGGTGCCGAACCGGACGCGGTGGCCGAACAGATTCAGTTGCTTGGCAACCTGTTGCAAGACAACCGCAAGCAATTACGTGCCTTCGAAGACCTGACCCGGCTGTGGGCCAGCCAGCAGGAACTGGACAAACGTGGCGGCGATCTGGAACAACGCCAACAACGGGCGTTGCAGGAACGTGACCGGCTGGTGCGTGAAGGCGGCGAAGCCAAGGCCGAACTGGCGATTGCCGAACAGGCCCTGGCCGTCACCCGCGGACTGCTGGAGCGTCAGCGCCTGGCCCGCAGCGAAAGCGTCGAGCAACTGCGCACGCAGTTGCAGGACGACCAGCCGTGCCCGGTGTGTGGCAGCGTCGAGCATCCGTACCATCAGCCCGAGGCCCTGCTGCAAAGCCTCGGGCGCCATGATGAAAGCGAAGAGGCCAACGCCCGCAAAGCCGTCGACCTGCTCAATGAAAAAGTCATCGACCTGCGAGCCCAATACAGTGGCGTCATCGCTCAGCTCAAGGAACTCAAACAACAGCAGGAACAACTCGCCACCCAGCAACAGAGCCTGGCACCCAGCCTTGCAGCCCACCCGCTGTCAGCACAACTGCTGGCCCAGGACTCGAACAAACGCGACGCCTGGCTGGCGCAGCAGAACAGCCAACTGCATCAACACATCAGCCAGGACGAACAACGGCAAAACGCACTGCTGACCCTGCAACAGGACGCCGCGCGCCTGACGCAGCAACTGCGCAATGCCGAAACGGCGAGCCAGCAGGCAGCCCAGCAGTTGAGCAGCCAGCAGCAGGAACTGGCCCATGATCGCCAGCGCCTGGATGAGGAGTTGAGTCACTTCAGCGCCTTGTTGCCAGCAGACACCCTGCAGGCCTTGCGCAGCGAGCCCGCCGCGACCTTCATGCAGCTCGACCAGCAGATATCCCAGCGCCTGGAGCAATTGGAACAGCAGCGTGACGAACTCGGCGAACAGCTCCAGCGCCAGCAAACCCTGGAGAAGGAACAGGACCGCCAGCAGACGCGTGTGCAGCAATTGGAATCGGCGCAGCAGCAATTCAAGGCCCTGACCGAACAACAGCAAGCGTGCCAGGAAAAACTCACGTACCTGCTGGGCACGCACACCAGCGCCGAACAATGGCAGCAACAGATCGACCAAGCCCTGGAACAGGCTCGCAATGCCGAAGCAGGAGCCAATCAACACCTGCAGGAACTGCGCAATAACCTGGTGCAGTTGGCCGCCGAACTCAAGGCCCGACAGGAACAGGCGCAATCCCTGGACAGCGAACTTCAAGCGCTGGCGGCCGCCATCGCGCAATGGCGCACCACACATCCTGAATTGGACGACGCCTCCCTCGAAGCCCTGCTCAGCCTCGACGAACAGCACGTCAGCCAATTGCGCCAGCACCTGCTCAACAGCGAAAAGGCCATCGAACAGGCCCGCGTGCTGCTGATCGAACGCGAGCAACGCCTGCAAAACCACCAGGCCCAGCACAATGGCAACCTGGCGCCCGAACAGTTGGCCGAAGCCCTCACCGAGCTACAAGCCCAGTTCGCCGCCAGTGAACAGCATTGCGCCGAGTTGCGCGCCGAACAGGCCGAGGACCAGCGCCGACAGAACGCCAATCAGGCCCTGGCCCAGCAGATCGAGCAGGCCTACACCGAGTACCAACGCTGGGCACGCCTGGATGCGTTGATCGGTTCGGCCACCGGCGACCGTTTCCGCAAACTGGCCCAGGCGTACAACCTCGATTTGCTGGTGCACCACGCCAACACCCAATTGCGGCAACTGGTTCGTCGCTACCGGCTCAAGCGCGGCGGCAGCATGCTCGGGCTGCTGGTGATGGACACGGAAATGGGCGATGAACTGCGCTCGGTGCATTCATTGTCCGGCGGCGAGACTTTCCTCGTCTCCCTCGCCCTGGCCTTGGGCCTTGCCTCGATGGCGTCCAGCACGCTGAAGATCGAGTCGCTGTTCATCGACGAAGGCTTTGGCAGCCTCGATCCCGAATCCCTGCAACTGGCGATGGATGCCCTCGACGGGTTGCAGGCTCAGGGGCGCAAGGTCGCGGTGATTTCCCACGTGCAGGAAATGCATGAGCGGATCCCGGTACAGATCCAGGTCCGGCGTCAGGGCAACGGCTTGAGCACGGTGGAGGTGAAATGAGCCACGCCACGCTCTATTCCTTTCGCCGCTGCCCCTACGCGATGCGGGCGCGCATGGCGTTGCGCTACAGCGCGGTGCAGCTTGCGATTATCGAAGTCAGCCTGAAGGCCAAGCCGGCCGAGATGCTTGTGCTGTCCAGCAAGGGCACGGTGCCGGTACTGCAGGTCGATCGCCGGGTGATCGATGAAAGCCTGGAAATCATGCGCTGGGCCTTGGCGCAGCAGGACCCGGAAAACTGGAGATTGCTCGGCGACCCTGAAGGCCAGGCGTTGACGGCAGCGTTGATCGAGGAAAACGACCAGGTCTTCAAGCTGCATCTGAACCGCTACAAGTACCCTGAGCGCCATCCCGAACGAGCGATGGAGCACTATCGGGCCGAGGGCGAGGTTTTTCTGCGCAGGCTGGAAGCATTGCTTGAAAGCCGGCCATTCCTGGCAGCGGATCACCAGAGCCTGGCCGACGTGGCACTGATGCCGTTCGTGCGCCAGTTCGCCCATGTCGACCGTGAGTGGTTTGCCCAGGCGCCCTACCCGCGGCTACAGGATTGGTTACATCGGTTCCTGGAGTCCGAGCTGTTCGTGGCGATCATGGCCAAGTAACTGCCTGCGCAGCACTTTTCGATCATTCCCATGCTCCCGCGTGGGAATGTCGCCAGGGACGCTTCTGGTGTGACGCAAAGCGTCACCGGATGCTTTCCCACGCAGAGCGTGGGAACGAGTTGATCTGGTCCGATCAGTCGCTGAGCAAGCTCAACAATCGCTCACGAGCCGCTTCCAACTCGCCGGAATCCGGCTGAGCGGCTGAAACAATCGGAGTGGAATAGAGAAACAGCAGCATCACCGCCAGACGCATCGCCATGGTGTCGATCCTTAATCGGCAAAGGAGTCAATTTATCAGCGTCAAATTTAAACACATGGCTAAGTGATATTACAGCAGGATTTCTCCAGAAACGGCGAAGCCTGCGATCTTTTCTCTTTCACCCAGCTTCAGTGAAGATGAAAAGATCGCAGGCTTCGGTCGTTGCGCGAGATTTCAGTGTTGAGACTTGTGGTCCAGCGCCGCGTAGAAGTTGGCGCTTTGTTGCAGGTATTTCTCGGTGTAGCTCTGGGTGCGGTTTCTTTTGTCGCTGATCTCGACACTGGCACTGGCGGGCAGCGCCACGGTGGCAGAGATAGCGGAAGCAGCGATCACGGAGAAGAGATTCAGATTCATGGCGGTAGACCTCGGATTCAGTTGGCTGACTTGCCCGGTTGGGCCGTGAAGCAAACTTACGCGCCGAGGCGTCCTGCCTTGAAATGCTTTGTAGTACTAGCGAATATCAGTCTCGTTGATACAACCACGAAGGCCCCGAAAAACGGGGCCTGCGGTCTATTGACGGACGATGAACTTCAAATCGCTCGGCGCATCCATCGCCACTTTCTGCACAGTTTTACCCAGCAGACCGGTCTTGGGGTCGCGCTCGAGCACCACGATCTGATTGCTCTTCTGGTTGGCGATCAGCAGGAATTTGCCACTCGGGTCGAGGCTGAACTCGCGCGGATGGTCACCTTCTACGGAACGGCGCTGAAGCTCCTTCAGCGTGCCCGCTGCCGGGTCGATGGCGAACACCAGCACTTCGTTGGTGGTACCGCGATTGCTGACGTACAGGTACTTGCCGTCCTTCGAGGCATGCAGTGCAGCCGCCGCCCTGCCCGGTTGAGGCTTGCCAGCCGCCAGGTCCACCAGTTGGCGCTGGGTCAAGCGTCCATCCTGATAATCGAATACGGCCACTTGCGCGCTCATCTCCATCGTCAACCAGGCGTGCTTGCCATCGGCGCTGAACAGCAGATGACGCGGGCCGCTGCCGGGCGGCAACTGCACGAAGGCCGGGTCGGCGGCGGTCAGCGGCAGCTCAGGGTTGGCCTTGGGGTCGTAGCGGTAGATGAACACCTTATCCGCCCCCAGGTCGTTGGCGAACACATATTTGCCATCGGGCGAGGACACGGCGGCATGCACATGGGCCGACATCTGCCGCTCGGGATTGACCCGGCTCGGCTGATGACTGCTCAACTGCACCGGGGGCGACAACTTGCCGTCGGCGGCCACCGGCAACATCGCCAGGGTACCGCCCGGGTCTTCCACCACCGAGTAGTTGCTGACCAGCAAGTGCCGGCCATCACCGCTGAGACTGGAATGGGTCGGCTCGTTGCCCAGGGACTGCACCTGATTGATCAGGCTCAGTTCATGGGTTTTCGGGTCGATAGCGTAGCTGCTGACCTTGCCCACCGGGTCTTTCTGGCCCGGCCCGTTTTCGTTGACCACGAACAGTCGAGTCATGTCCTTGGAAAGGGTCAGCCACGACGGGTTGTCAGTCTTGATCACTTGCAACGGCTTGGCATCGAGCTGGCCGGTGCGGCTGTCGAATTGCAAGCGGTAGATGCCCTGGCTCTGGCCGGCGGTGTAGGAACCCACCAGCAGTTGATGACGCTCGTTGGTATCGGCCTGAACGCCCATGGCGCCCAAGCTGCCGGCCATCAACAGCGGCCAGAGACTACGCATCTTCATGTTCCTCGTCCTCATCATCGTCGTGGCCTCTGGTCGCTTCCACGCACTCCAGGTGGTGATCACCCGAATCGCTGGTGATGATCCAGTGCTTGGAGGCTTTGTCGAACGTCGCGGCCTGCATCTGCGTCGGCGTGAAACGCCAGTGCTCGAGGGTGCGCCCATTCATGCACTCGACGTGCAGTTGATCTTGCTCATCCAGGGAAAAATCGAATGCGTACAGCCCGTCAATGATCAGCATGTCGCAGGATTCGAGGGCGTGCAGCAGGGTGTCGGTAACGGCAGTCATGGTGATCAGTCGGTCATTGGGAAAGTTGCCATGATAACCCAATGTGGGAGTGGGCCTTGGGCCATGACTTCAGACTCGATGTTGACTGGGCTATTGCCATCGCGAGCAAGCTCGCTCCCACAGTTGGGTTTTCAGCGAACGCAAATTTTGTATTCACTAAAGATCCCCTGTGGGAGCGAGCTTGCTCGCGATGGCGGCAGCCCGGTCAATCTCAATCCAGCTGCCTCACCGCTATCCTCATACCGCCTCGCGCCCCGGCACCCCATCCACCAACCGCAGGATCCCCAACGGGTTGGCGTTCTTCAGCGGTTCCGGCAGCAGGCTGTCGGGATAGTTCTGGAAGCACACCGGACGCAGGAAGCGATCGATCGCCAGAGTGCCCACCGAAGTGCCACGGGCATCGGACGTCGCCGGGTAAGGCCCGCCATGCACCATCGAATCACACACTTCCACCCCGGTCGGATAACCGTTGAGCAGGATGCGACCGACCTTCTGTTCCAGCAACGGCGTCAATTCGCTGAACCGTTCGAAATCCGCCGGCTCGCCGATCATTGTCGCGGTCAGTTGACCGTGCAGGCCGTTCAGCGCAGCGGTCAGTTGCGCTTGGTCGGCGACTTCGACAAACACCGTGGTCGGGCCGAACACTTCTTCCTGCAGCGCCTCGTCACCGTCGATCAGCAGGCTGGCATCGGCCTTGAACAGCTGCGGCTGAGCCTGGTTACCCTGCTGCTCGCGCCCGGCCAGATGCTCGATGCCCGGGTGAGCCAGCAATTTCTGCAAACCTTTGCCGTAGCTTTGCAGCGTGCCGGCGTTGAGCATGGTTTGTGGCGCCTGGTCGCCGATCAACGCAGCCACCTGTTGAGTGAACGCTGTGAACTGCGGCGAACGGATACCGATCACCAAACCGGGGTTGGTGCAGAACTGGCCACAACCCTGCACCACCGAGGCGGTCAAGTCGCGGGCAACGCTGTCGGCACGGGCTTCCAGCGCTTGCGGCAAGACGATCACCGGGTTGATGCTCGACATCTCGGCGAATACCGGGATCGGCTGCGGTCGCGCGGCGGCCATGTCGCACAAGGCGCGCCCGCCCTTGAGGGAACCGGTGAAGCCCACGGCCTGGATCGCCGGATGCTTGACCAGCCATTCGCCGACACCACCGCCGTAGATCATGTTGAACACACCGGCCGGCATAGCGGTTTTCTCAGCCGCGCGGATGATCGCATCGGCCACGTGCTCGGCGGTTGCCATGTGGCCGCTGTGGGCCTTGAACACCACTGGGCAGCCGGCGGCCAGGGCCGACGCGGTGTCGCCACCGGCCGTGGAAAACGCCAGGGGAAAGTTGCTGGCGCCGAACACGGCTACCGGTCCGAGGCCGATGCGGTACTGGCGCAAGTCCGGGCGCGGCAACGGCGTACGTTCCGGCAAGGCCCGGTCGATGCGCGCGCCGTAGAAATCGCCACGGCGCAGGACCTTGGCGAACAGGCGCATCTGGCCGCTGGTGCGACCGCGCTCGCCCTGGATCCGCGCCGCCGGCAATGCGGTTTCACGGCAGACTACGGCGACGAACTCATCGCCCAGGGCATCCAGTTCATCGGCAATGGCTTCGAGGAACTCGGCCCGGCGCACCGCGCTCAGGCTGCGATAGGCCGGATAAGCAGCGGCAGCGGCCTTGGCGGCGGCGTCGACTTCTTCTGCCGTGGCCTGGATGAAATCATGGGGCAAGGCTTCGCCGGTGCTGGCGTCGACGCTCTGCAGGCGAGTCTGGCCGGCCGCACTGCGCGCCCCACCGATGTAGTTGTGGCCAAGGATCTGGTTCATCGCAAGTCTCCTTTAAAGTGTGCCGATAGTACCCGGGTTGAACACCGCGTCCACCGGGGTAATGCCGTTGACCAAAGGCGCGCCGAACTCAGCCTGACTGATTTCGAACACATCCCCCGGCTGAGTGCGGATGCCGTCGGCGAACGACAGGGTCGCGGTGCCAAAGAAATGAACGTGCACATCCCCCGGGCGCAGAAACTGACTGTACTTGAAGTGATGGAACTCCAGGTTTTCCAGGCTGTGGCACATGTTCGCCTCGCCACTGAGGAATTCGTTCTGCCATAGCACTTCGCCGTTGCGCAGGATACGACTGGTCCCGGAAAGATGTTGAGGCAGATCACCCACGCGAAGTTCCGGGCCAAAACTGCAACTGCGCAGTTTCGAATGGGCCAGGTACAGGTAATTCTTGCGTTCCATCACGTGGTCGGAGAACTCGTTGCCCACGGCAAAACCCAAGCGATAAGGCTTACCGTCGTGGCCGATGACGTACAGGCCACTGATTTCCGGCTCCTCGCCCGCGTCTTCGGCGAACGGCGGCAGCGGGAACGGATGGCCCGGACGGACAACGATGCTGCCGTCGCCCTTGTAGAACCATTCCGGTTGCACACCGGCCTGCCCGGCCTCGGGTTTGCCCCCCTCCACGCCCCACTTGAAGATGCGCATGGTGTCGGTCATTGCGCTTTCGTCGCCGGCCTGCTGGTGCATCTTGTCCCGGGCCGAGGCGCTGCCCAGGTGAGTCAGGCCGGTGCCGCTGACCAGCAGGTGCGCCGGGTCCGGGTGATCCAATGGCGGCAGGACGCGCAGCTCTTCGAGCAATTGCGTGTAGTCATGACCGGCCCCCAGTCCCAGGCTGTTGACCTGTTGCTCAAGCTTCACGCCCGCTTCGATAGCCGCCAGTGCCAGGTCGCGCACGGTTCGAGCGCCCTGCACTTCGCGCACCTGATCGCCCTCGACCACACCGACGCGGCGTTCACCGTTAGGCAATTCGAACTGAACTAAACGCATATTCTTCTCCCTGCAACATAGCTTGAATTACACACTGATCCTTGTGGGAGCGAGCTTGCTCGCGATTGCAGTCTGACAGTCGACATCATGGGTGAATGTAAGACCGCTATCGCGAGCAAGCTCGCTCCCACAGTTGATCGGGGTTACCCCTGAAATCTTATGTACGCGTAGCCCCCCGGGCGCTGGCCGCGAACTGATCCGCCGGCAGCACATGCTTGCGCTCCAGCAACCGATAGACCACGCCGGTCAACACCAGGCCGAACACCATCACGCCCGACAGGAAGTACAGCCCCGACGCCAGGTTGCCGGTGTACTCCTTCAGCGCACCGATCACGAACGGCCCGATGTAACCACCCAGGTTGCCCACCGAGTTGATCAGCGCAATGCCCGCCGCGGCACTGGCGCCAGCAAAGAATCGCCCGGGCAAGGTCCAGAACACCGCCGTGCAGGAAAACAGCGCGAACGCCACCAGGCACAGCGCCGCCAATTGCAACACCGGCACCGACAGCCAGGCGCTGAGGAACAGGCCCATAGCGCCCAGCACATAGAGCACGGCCAGATGGCCGTAGCGGTCGTTCAAGCGGTCGGAACTGCGGGGAATGATCAGCAAGCCGATGATGCCGAAAATGTACGGCACCGACGACACGAAGCCGGTCACCAGGTCGCTGCCGCCGAACTGCTTGATCAGCGTCGGCAACCACAGGCCCAGGCCATAGATGCTCAGGGTGACCGGCAGGTAGAACAGCGCCAGCAGCAGGACCCGTTTGTCCTTCAGGGCATGCAGCGGATTGCCGTGGCGGGTCTGGCCGTATTCCTGCAAGTCTTTCTTCAACTCACCGGTCAGCCAGTCCTTCTCGGCCTGATCCATCCATTTGACCTGTTGCGGGCCGTCGGGCAGGAAACGCAGCACCGGCCAGGTCAGCAGTACCGCCGGCAGGCCGATGACGATGAACAACCATTGCCAGCCGTGCAGGCCCAGCACGCCGTCCATGCCCAGCAAACCGCCAGACACGGGACCGGTGATCATCATCGCGATGGGCTGGGACAGAATGAACAGGCCGAGGATCTTGCCGCGATGGCGCACCGGGAACCATTGGGTGATGTAGTACAGCACGCCTGGGAAGAACCCGGCTTCGGCCGCGCCCAGCAAAAAGCGCATCACATAGAAGCTATGCGGGCCTTGGACGAACGCCATGCCAATGGTGATGGCGCCCCAGGTGACCATGATCCGGGCGAACCAGCGCCGGGCACCGAAGCGCTCCAACATCAGGTTGCTGGGGATCTCCAGCAGGAAATAACCGATGAAAAACAGCCCGGCCCCCAGACCGTAGGCGGCGTCGCCGATGCCCAGGTCAGCGCCCATGTGCAGCTTGGCAAAGCCCACGGCGGAGCGGTCCACGTAGGCAATCAGGTAAAGCAGGATCAGGAAGGGAATCAGTTTCAGCGTGATGCGACGAATAAGCCGCAATTCCTGGCTCATGGGACCGGTCTCCGATTGTTGTTGTTATAGAACCTCGGGGGATTTCTCTCGCCAATGACAGCCAGGACAACCCCTCCATTGAATCGGACTATATAGTAATACTATTTACCCAACAACACTTCCAAACCTCGCAAATTGCGCTTATGTTAGCCTCACGCTAGAACAATATAGTCATACAATAAGAGAATCGATCATGTCTGATAAGAAACCCTCCCTGCGCTCGGCCCAATGGTTTGGCACCGCCGACAAAAATGGCTTCATGTACCGCAGCTGGATGAAAAATCAGGGCATCGCCGACCATCAGTTCCATGGCAAGCCGATCATCGGCATCTGCAACACCTGGTCGGAGCTGACGCCGTGCAATGCGCATTTCCGGCAGATCGCCGAGCACGTCAAGCGCGGCGTGATCGAGGCTGGGGGTTTCCCGGTGGAATTCCCGGTGTTCTCCAACGGCGAATCGAACCTGCGCCCCACCGCCATGCTGACCCGCAACCTGGCGAGCATGGACGTGGAAGAGGCGATTCGCGGTAACCCGATTGACGGCGTGGTGCTGCTCACCGGTTGCGACAAGACCACTCCAGCCTTGCTGATGGGCGCCGCCAGTTGCGACGTACCGGCCATCGTCGTGACCGGCGGGCCGATGCTCAACGGCAAGCACAAGGGCCAGGACATCGGTTCGGGCACGGTAGTCTGGCAACTGAGCGAGCAGGTCAAGGCCGGCACCATCACCCTTGACGATTTCCTCGCGGCCGAGGGCGGCATGTCCCGCTCGGCCGGCACTTGCAACACCATGGGCACCGCCTCGACCATGGCCTGCATGGCCGAAGCCCTCGGCACCTCCCTGCCGCACAACGCCGCCATTCCAGCCGTGGACGCGCGCCGTTATGTGCTGGCGCACATGTCCGGCATGCGCGCAGTGGAAATGGTTCGTGAAGACCTGAAGCTGTCGAAGATCCTGACCAAGGAAGCCTTCGAAAACGCCATCCGCGTCAACGCCGCCATCGGCGGCTCGACCAACGCGGTGATCCACCTCAAGGCCATTGCCGGGCGCATCGGCGTGCAACTGGAGTTGGATGACTGGACCCGCATCGGCCGTGGCATGCCGACCATCGTCGACCTGCAGCCGTCCGGACGTTTCCTGATGGAGGAGTTCTACTACGCCGGCGGTTTGCCCGCCGTGCTGCGCCGTCTCGGCGAAGCGAACCTGCTCCCCAACCCGAATGCCTTGACCGTCAACGGCAAGAGCATCGGCGAGAACACCAAGGACGCACCGATCTACGGCCAGGACGAAGTCATCCGCACCCTGGACAACCCGATCCGCGCCGACGGCGGCATCTGCGTGCTGCGCGGCAACCTGGCGCCACTGGGAGCGGTGCTCAAGCCGTCCGCCGCGACGCCTGAGCTGATGCAGCATCGCGGTCGCGCGGTGGTGTTCGAGAACTTCGACGAGTACAAGGCGCGGATCAATGACCCGGAGCTGGAGGTGGATGCCAGCTCCATCCTGGTGATGAAGAACTGCGGGCCCAAGGGTTATCCGGGCATGGCCGAAGTCGGCAACATGGGCCTGCCGGCCAAGCTGCTGGCCCAGGGCGTGACCGACATGGTGCGGATTTCCGATGCGCGCATGAGCGGCACCGCCTACGGCACCGTGGTGCTGCACGTAGCGCCGGAAGCAGCCGCCGGCGGACCTCTGGCAGCGGTGAAGGAAGGTGACTGGATCGAGCTCGATTGCGCCAGCGGCCGCCTGCACCTGGACATTAGCGACGCCGAACTCGCCGCGCGCCTGGCCGACATCGCGCCACCGCAACAACTGTTGGTGGGCGGCTATCGCCAGCTGTACATCGACCATGTCCTGCAAGCGGATCAGGGCTGTGACTTCGACTTCCTGGTCGGTTGCCGCGGCGCCGAGGTGCCACGCCACTCCCATTGACCCCACCTGATCCCCTGTGGGAGCGAGCTTGCTCGCGATAGCGGTTGAACATTCAACATCAAAGTTGGCTGTCACACCGCCATCGCGAGCAGGCTCGCTCCCACAGTAGGTCTGCGTCAGCATTAGAACCGCACTAGCGACCCGCCATCGCCGCGCCTGCTATCATGCGCAGCATCCCCTCCGCACAGGATCGCACCGCCCCCCATGGATTACCGTAAACCCTCCGACCGCAAGAGTATGCATGCGCGCATCGTCCAGGAACTGGGCATGCAGATCGTCTCCGGGCGTTTCAAACCGGACGATAAACTGCCCGCTGAAGCCTTGTTGTGCGAGGAGTATGCGGTCAGCCGCCCGGTGTTGCGTGAAGCCACGCGGGTGCTGGTCGCCAAGGGCCTGGTGTATTCGCGCCCGCGCGTGGGCACGGTGGTCAAGGCGCGGCGGGAATGGCACATGCTCGACCCGGATGTACTGCATTGGCTGATGCAGAGCAGCCCGCAGAATGAATTCTTCAACCTGCTCACCAGCGTGCGCAGCATCATCGAGCCGGCCGCCGCCGCCCTCGCCGCACAGTTCGCCAACGACGCCGACATCGCCGCCATCCGCGAGGCCTACCAGCGCATGGAAGCGGCGCCGACCCCCGAGGCCGTGCTGCAACCGGACCTGGACTTCCACAGCCGCATCGCCGACGCCACCCACAACGACCTGCTCGCCAACCTGTGCAACATGTTGTCGGTGGCCATCGCCGAAGCGCTCAAGCACTCCAACCAGCGGCCCAACCTGCATGAGCTGGCGATGCCGCGGCACAAGGCGATCCTCACTGCCATCGAGAACCGCGACGCCCTCGGCGCCCGCCATGCCACGCTGGTGCAGTTGGACGATGCCCGCAGCGCGCTGAACTTGGTGCTGGGCGCCGATCCTTCCTGATCTGCCCTCCCGACGAGGCCCGGCATAACCCGCATTCCCCAGGGTGGTATCTATTTACCGCCCTCGCAGACGCGGGCTGTCGATACTTCCCTCGTCGTCATTCCCGGCGGCCATGAACTTATGAAAGGGATTTCATATGACCGCACCCGCTCCGGCCAATACGCTCCCCGCGCTGGCACACAGCGTCAGCCTGCAATTCGCCAGCCGCCCGACCTTCGAAGAAGTCGCGCAACGCATGCTCGAGCAAGCCATCAAGGAAAAATACCCAACGCTGACCTTCGACCTGTCCAAGACCAAATTGGCAACACCAGATCCCGCCTCTCGTAGTTTCACGCTGCAACCGTTCATGCCCCGCGTTCTCGACTACCTGGCCGTGGGCACCCCTCTGGATTTCACGGAACGCGGTGGGCGTCGCTGCTTTCTGTCCGACACACCGCCCCGCGAGCTCTCACCCGAAGACGGGAAGCTGGACATCAAGGTCATCGAAAAACTGCTGCTTGAACTGCCCTGGACCGTACCGATCGGGCTGGAGGATGCGCTGACCCGCTATTGGAACGCCGGAATCGACATGCGCAATAACCTCAGCCGCTGGCGCTGGCTCAGCGATGCACTCAAGAACACGCTGTCTATCCGCAGGCTGCAACAACCCGACCTCACTGACCCGGTGCGCGAAGCCCTGGACCAGATCGTCCGTTGGCCGGACCGCGAGCAGCGCTTTCGCCGCAGCAACCTGTCCCCCGTCTACGCCTACAGCCTGGAAACCAAAGTCACCCGAGACGGCTCCAGCAGCGTGCTGATCGGCAGCGATATGCTCCTGACCTATAGCAAAAATGGCGCGACCGTCTTCCTGCTTTGCAGTCCGGGCGGTACCGTGCAGCCCTTTGAGTCCCTGGAGGCTTTCAATAGCCATTGGGGGGCGCGGATTGCCAGCCGATACGTCGTCGATACCCTGACTTGCCAACGCAACGAGATCAGCGGCAATGCTTTCGACACCCAGGCCGCCATGCTGCTGGAGCAGCAACTGGCCGACCTGAACGCAGTGCAGTTGCCCGCGCGAATTGGCCTGCCCGACCTGTCGACGCTCTACCAGGAGCTGAGCGACCCCGCCCGTTATCTGCTTGACGCACCGCGCCTGACGCCCGAAACGGCGGCACGGATCGAGCCGCTGTTGCCCGACTGGCTGAAACAGGCCTCCATCGTCGATCAAACGAAGTTCCAGCACTACAGCCTGGCACTGGCCAGCGCGAAAAAACGCCACCAGGGTCGCACCTTTCTCAGCGACACCGAGGACATCAAGGCCTTTGCCGCCGACGCCCTGCTCAAGCAGATGCAGCAAACAAACGACAGCGCCCCGGACAAGGTTCAAGCCAGCCAATACCAGCCCGACGATGTGGAACTGACCTTCAGCGTGGCAGCCGGTTTTCCCGCAACCGTCGGGATCATCGAGAAACGGAAGATGAGCCTGACCGAACTGGCCATCCACAACCTCGTCGCCCGACCGAGTGCAAACCTGGTCCTCAGTCATCGCCTGGGCCTGACGCTGCCCCGCTGGCTGACGCCGGATTTCATCACTCGCAAGAACGGACTGATCGAACAGGTCGACATTGGCACGACCTATCCTCGCTACTTGCAACAACGCCTGGTGGACGATGTGCCTCAAGCCCAGGAACGCCAGCGAATATTTGCCGAACAGATTCCGGCACAGCTGTCGCTTGAAGCCCTCCAGCAAATGCTCAACAACGAAAACGGCGTAACCCGCCAAGGCCTGGGCCTGGTTGAAGCGCTCCTCAACCCCGACGCGAATAGCCAGCAGCTCAGCGGCCAGTCGGTGGTCATTCGCCACTTGGCCTTGCTGCGCAAACCCGAGGCCCATCCCGACATCGCGAGCAACATGTTCATTATCGAGCCGGAGGATGCCCAAACCGGACCACACTTGCTGTATCGCCCGCTTTATGCGCCTTCGTTGCAAGAGTTCCCGACGCGCCAAGCGCTGTTACAGGCCATCGCCGCACCGGGGGATTTGCAGAAAAGCATCCTGACCTGGCTGTCCGACGCCGCGCGCCCGATCTACGTCAATGGCGGCTTCCAGGAGCCGCACATCGTGCGTTTTTTCCAAGGCGACGAATTCGATGTCCCGGAGAAACCCGCTCCGGCGACACTCGCCATCGACAGCGTCAACGACGAACTGCGGCAATTCCTGCGCAACGGCGAGTTGATGCAGTACCTCTACGGCAGCAATGCGCAAGCCCTGGTCAGTCAGGCAGATCATGACTCGGTCTCCAACAGCGAAAGCCGCTGGGCCGTGCTGCTGGAAGGCGGCAGCCTGCTGTTCAATACGCTGCTGATGCCCTTGCTGCGCGGCCCGGTCATGGCCGCCGCCTGGCTATGGAGCCTGATGGCCAGCGCCAGCCGGGATATTCCGGCCCTGAGCAGCGAAGACCCGGTGACCCGTGAACTGGCCGCCGTCGATCTGCTGCTCAACCTTGGCATGCTGGCGCATCAATTTCCCGCCATCAGCGCGCCGCCTCACGCGCCGCTGCCCGAAGCCCTCAAGGAACAAGCGATGCGCGCCCCTGCGCCGCGCGTCATTCCCGAGCAGTGGCCTGCGCCGGCACCGCCCAGGATTCTCGAAGGGCCGGTGGGCTTGCCCGGCGAACACTTGCAGGGCGCCAGCAGGCACCTGGACCTCAGTTTCGCCAGCACCGGGCAGCGCCTGACGCCGGAGCAACGTAACCGGCTGCAGCGGCTACAGGTGCCACGCCCTACTTCAATGCCTGAACCGATCAAATATGGTCCCTACACAGGCTTGTACGTGATCCAGAACAAATGGCACGCACTGGTGGAAGACAAACTGTATCGGATCAGCCCGGAGCCGGGCGGCAACACGGTGATCGTCGACCCGCAGTCTCCACGAGACCCGGCAAAAAATGGTCCGGTGTTGCAATCGGATACCCGAGGCAACTGGTCCATGGATCTACGCCTGCGTCTGCGCGGGGGCATGCCCCCGAAGCGGGTGGCCGAACTGCGCCGCCTCAAGGCTCAACGAAGGGCTGAACTGACCCAGGAAATGCAAAATTACCATGCGCAGGAAGCCGATCAAGTCAGAAACCTGGACATTGCCGAGGAAGTCATGACCAGAGCAATGGCTGGTGATTTTACCGAGGAGCAACGCGCGGAAAAACGTGGACAGTTTTATAAACTGCTTCAGGAGCAGACTGACACCTATCTGCGGCTGCTGCGCAAAACCACCGAATATGCCAGCTTGGATCCGGCATTTTCACCTGGGATTATTCGCGACCTGATGGTAAATGTGGTCCGCAACGCCCGTACGGCCTTTCTGATGGTCGAGTTTGATTTATCGGTCTTGGTGGCTGCGCATAGCCAATTTGCGGGAGATGTATCGTTGTTGGATGCCGCCGTCGCCAACGATCTTCCAGGTTATTTCAAGTACCTCGATGCATTGAGTAACATCAACGATCGCTCGATCCACTGGCTGGAACTTAGAGACCAGCACCTGGAGGCGTTGTTGAACCTGGATGCCGAAGGTGCGCAAGAGTTCGACCGTCTGACCAGAAACCGGCCTGATGAAAGAACTACGTTAGCCATCAAAACCCAGCAGTTACCCACATTGGCGACACTGGTTTTCAAAGATCCCCATTCCGACCGCCCCTTTACCCTGCACTACATCATCAAACTATTGATGGAACAAGTGCGCTCCCACTCCGACCTGGAGACCTACGACCTGACGCCATCGGAACAGCTTGAGGTATTGGAAAGCCTGACCGAGCAGTATGGCGCGACCCTGGATGCCATGCAGGGTATGCAAGCCCTCAGTGCCAGCGACATTGAAGCCTCCTATTTCGGCAGGTTGTTCAGGCTGGTGGAAAGCCTGTACGACAACGCCTCCAAGAGATTAGCCGCAGAAGTCAAACCCGAGCCACAACCACGCATACGCCCGCCAAAACGCAGCAGGACGTCCAGCGGACGCCCGCAAAAAAAGGTGATCAAGACCCGCAAGCACGGGGTCTTGATCGGAGACTTGAAACCGGCCGGCACCACGCTGCCGATCGATGTGGTCGAGTTGCGCTCTGAGGTCGATAACGAATTGCTGGCCACGTACTCACAACACGACGACGTCTGGGATGTCGTCGAAGTACAACGACCGGCACCTGCACCCCGCACCCGTTCTGTCAAAGCGATCAAGGGCGATGCACGCAAGCTGCTCCAGCAATTGGACGCCAGTTTATTGAACGCCGAGCGTTATAAACCCCAGTGCCGCTTTCCTCAAGAAATCGAGGAAATCCTGAACAATGAGGCGGATCGCTACCGCAAACTCTCAGAAGAACTGGACCGGGCCTTCACAACGTCGACAAACCCGCGCACACCAGCGGATCAAACATTGGTCGATGAACTTGCAAACGCCGTATCCCGCCTGACCATCCGAGGCAGTGAACTGCGCACCGAATTGAGCCTGAAATTACCGCCCACCGACAGCAACCTTCGGCACCTGTTCGAAAAGGACCTGATCCAAGTCGCACGGCTCGGAGAACGCACGGCCTTGAAGGGAGAGCGCAAGGATTTCCTCCAGGAATACGCCATCAACGACCGTGACGGTTGGCCGCTCTGGTACGCGCACTTTCATTACGAGACGGCCGACACGCCGAAAGCGGACTATAGCGTTGCGCATTTGAAAACCAAGGAGCAACGCCGGGAGCATTACCACTCGATGCTGGCCAAGGCGAAGAGCCCTTATGCAGTGGTGAATGTACATCGAGGGCAGATCGGCAGGCCGTTGGCACAGAGCAAGTTCTTGCCGTTGGCGCCTTGATCACTGCGCAAGGAAGCGCAAGGTAGCCCCTGTGGCGAGGGGATTTATCCCCTCGCCACAGTTGAGTGTGCACTTTAGGCAAAGGGTCAGTGCGCAAACAACGAATTACCCTTCTGCCCCGCCAGCTTCTCCGGCTTGATCAGGAACCGCGCCAACGCCGGCAGCAGCCACAACGCACCGAACATGTTCCATAGCAACATGAAGGTCAGCATCAGCCCCATATCGGCCTGGAACTTGATGGCCGAGAAGATCCAGGTGCACACGCCGATGGCCAGGCACAAACCGGTGAACAATACGGCTTTACCGGTGGATTTGAGCGTCTGGTAGTACGCCTCCTGCAACGGCAATCCGGCACGCAGGAAGCTTTCCAGGCGGCTGTAGATGTAGATGCCATAGTCCACGCCAATCCCCACGCCAAGCGCCACCACCGGCAGGGTCGCGACCTTCACGCCAATGCCCATGAACGCCATGAGGGCGTTGCCCAGCACCGAAGTCAGCACCAGCGGTAGCACGATGCACAGCGTCGCCGCCCAGGAACGGAAGGTGATCATGCACATGGTCGCCACGCAGATGTACACCAGGATCAGGATGGTCAGTTCCGACTCCTTGATCACTTCGTTGGTGGCCGCTTCGATGCCAGCGTTACCGGCAGCCAGGATGAACTCCAGGCCGTCGCGGTTGTTTTCCTTGGCAAAGTCCTGCACCGCCTTCACCGCCCGGTCCAGGGTCTCGGCCTTGTGGTCATTGAGGAACACCAGCACCGGCGCCAGGGAGCAGCTGTTGTTGTACAGGCCATCGGCCCGGGCGATGGAGTTGTTCAGCACGTCAGGGTTGCGCGACAGGGTTTCCCATTTCAGGTTGCCCTCGTTCATGCCCTTGATCATTTGCTTGGACACCGTCACCAGGGAAATCGCCGACTGCACGCCCTCGGTGTTCTGCATCTTCCACATCAGCTCGTCGATGGGCGCCATGGCTTCATAGCGCGAGCAGCCCTCGGCCTTGGTCTTGACCATCACCACCAGAACATCGGAGCTGGTGGAGTAATTGCTGATGATGAAGTTGTTGTCCTGGTTATAGCGCGAGTCGGGGCGCAATTCCGGCGCGCCCTGGTCGAGGTCGCCGATCTTCAGGTTCTGGCTGTACCAGAGGCCACCGCCGAAGGCAATCACCGCCAAGGCAATGGAGACCGGCGCGACCTTGGCGCTGGCGAAATTCGACAACGTGCGCCAGAACGGATGCTCGCGAGTCGCGTCCTTCTTGCTGCGCTCGACCGCACGCTTGCTGATACCGGCGTAGGAGATCGCCACCGGCAGCAGGATCAGGTTGGTGAACACGATCACCGCCACGCCGATGGAGGCGCCGATGGCCAGTTCGCGGATCACACCGATGTCGATGATCAGCAAGGTGATGAAGCCCACGGCGTCCGCCAGGATCGCGATCATCCCCGGCAGGAACAGCTGGCGGAAGGTGCGCCGCGCCGCTGTCAGGGCGTTGTCCGCTTCGCTGGACTGCAGAGCGATGCCGTTGATTTTCTGCACGCCGTGGGAAATGCCGATGGCAAAGATCAGGAACGGCACCAGCATCGAATACGGATCGAGGCCGAAACCGGCCGCATGCATCAGCCCCAGTTGCCAGACCACTGCCACCAGGGTGGTGGTCAACACCGCAACGGTGCTGCGCATGCAGTTGGTGAACCAGTACAACAGGATCAGGGTAATGACGAAGGCCACGCCGAAGAACAGCACCACCATGATCAGGCCGTCGATCAGGTCGCCGACCTTCTTGGCAAAACCGACAATGTGGATCTGCACGTTGGGGTTCTGCGCTTCGAACTTGTTGCGGATCTTGTCTTCAAGCTCGTGGGAAAATTTCTGGTAATCCAGGGCAAGCAACTTGCCCTGGTCCTGCGGGTCCGGGTAGGACTCCAACAGCGGGATGTCGACGATGCTCGATTTGAAATCGTTGGCCACCAGGCGTCCGACCTGGCCGGACTTGAGCACGTTGTTGCGCAACAGGTCGAGGCTGTCGGCCGAGCCGTTATAGCTCTGGGGGATCACCTCGCCGCCAGCAAAGCCCTCCTCCGTCACTTCGGTCCAGCGCACGCTCGGGCTCCACAGCGACTTGAGCCCGGAGCGGTCGACGCCGGAGATGTAGAAGACCTCGTCGTGGATCTGGCGCAGGGTCTCCATGTATTCCTTGGAGAAGATGTCACCGTTGGTGGCTTCCACGGAAATCCGCACCGTGTTGCCCAGGTTCGCCAGGTCATTGCGGTGCTCGAGCATCTTCTGGATGAATGGGTGCTCGAGGGGGATCATTTTTTCGAAACTGGTGGACGGCCGGATCAGCGTGGCCTGCCAGAACAGGAAAACGCTGACCAGCAGGCAAATGATGATCACTGCCGGGCGGTTGTTGAAAATCAGGCGTTCGAGGAACGTCGCCTTGTCTTGATGATGACTGCTCATGGGGTCCGCCTTGTTGTTTTTATGCCCGTCTTGCAGGCGTGACTCATTTGCTCAGTTCGGCGCCAGTGGACGTGGTGGCGCGCACGCCCCCTTGCCCCGCCAGGATCAGGTTGCCGTTGCCCGCTGCGGTGACGGCTGCCACGGAAATCCGATCCGGGCGGTTGAATACGCTGAACGTCACGCCGTCATCGGTACTGCGCACCACGCTGCCACCGTTGCCGACAATCACGATGGAACCGTCCGGCAATAACGTCGCCCCTGAAAGACCGAACTCCAGGGCGCCCCGAGCGGCCTTGAGCTCGACCTGTTCCCAGGTGCTGCCGAAGTCAGTGGAGCGATAAAGGTTGCCGCGCAGGCCGTAGGCCAACAGCGTCGAGGGTTCGGCGGTGCCAATGACACCGAACAGCGAACCTTCGTACGGGCCTTCGACCTTTTCCCAGGTCTGGCCCCAGTCGGCGGAGCGGAACATGCTGCCGGCCTCGCCAACGATGAACAGCCCGCTGTCCTTCACGGCGGCGATCGCGTTGAGGTGGAACTGGTCTTCGTTGTCGAGGCGGTCGCTGGCGTCTTCCCAGTGCTTGCCGCCATCGGTGGTTTCGAGCAGCGCGCCGTAGGCCCCCACGGCAAAACCGTTGCTGGCGTCCTTGAACCAGACATCCAGCAGCGGCGATTCACGGGCCAGGTCTTCGAATTGCTTGGTCCAGGTGCTGCCACCGTCGTCACTGGCGAGGATCTGTGCGTCATGCCCCACGGCCCAGCCGTGTTTGTCATCGACGAAAAATACTGCGGTGAGCAGTTGGCGAGTCGGCACCTTGGCCTGGGACCAGGACTTGCCCTGGTCGTCGGAATAGACAATGTGCCCGCGATCACCGACCGCCACCAGGCGCTGGCCGGCGTGGACCACATCGAGCATCAGGGTCTTGCTGGCCTTGGCCGATTCGACGGCGTAGATGACATCGGACGTCGAGGCCGCAACGGCCATCACCGGCGCCGACAACACCGCAGAGCCCAGCAGCGAGAGCACCGCAGCCAGCAACGCGACTCGGCGCAGCACCGGCGGGCGACAACAGCCCACAGCCATGACAGGCTCATTCATAGACCTTTCCCCCATTATTATTGTGCGGTCATTCAACCTTTCAGGGCGCCGTAAGCGGGCTCATCAGGGTTGCCGTTTCTGGAGCATAGTCCTGAAACCTGCAATCTAGAGCCACTTCGGAAGCTGACCTATCCTATCGGGCTTTCGAAAGGTCTGACAATCGACGCCACGTTATCTTTTGTTAACCGGGAGGGTTGGCGCAGGGGGTGAATGGCAGGGTATTCGGTGGCGTGATGGCTGAGTAACTATAGCGGTGAAGCATACTGATCGTTCCCACGCTCTGCGTGGGAACGATCAGCAATCCCTGTGGGAGCGAGCTTGCTCGCGATGAAGACACCGCGGTCCGCCAGGCAGACCGCGGCATCAAGATCACGCCAGACTCTTGCTCACCACCTCGAACACATCGGCGGAGAGCGCGCCGGACGCCAGGATGCGTTCCAGTTCGGCTTTCATCAGCGCCTGGCGGGCGCTGTCGTATTTGCGCCAGCGAGTCAGCGGGGCCAGTTGTCGCGAGGCGATCTGCGGGTTGAAGCCGTTGAGCTGGATCACCAGGTCCGCCAGGAAGCGATAACCCGAACCGTCGGCGGCGTGGAAGTTGATCAGGTTCTGCCCGGCGAACGCACCGACCAGCGCGCGCACCTTGTTCGGGTTCTTGATATTGAACGCCGGATGCTCCATCAGCGCCTTGACCCGCGCCAGGCCACCGGGCAACGGGCTGCCGGCCTGGACGCTGAACCATTGGTCCATGACCAGCGGGTTGCCCTTGAAGTTTTCCGCGAACACTTCCAGGGCCTTGGCCTTCTCGGCCTCGAACGGCGAATTGACCAGCACCGCCAGCGCCGTGAGGCGCTCAGTCATGTTGTCAGCCGTGTCGAACTGCTCCAGGGTCGCGCTCAGCACTTCAGGCTTGTCGGTGAGCATCAGGTACGACAGCGCGATGTTCTGCAATGCACGACGGGCGAAATGCTCGGCCTCGGCCACATACGGCGTGCGTTTGGACAGGTCGCGGTTGACTTCATAGCGCAGCCACAGGGCTTCGAACAGGTTCTCGGCCAACTGCTGGCGGGCGAATTCACGAGCGGCATGGATCGCCTCGACGTCAGCCACTTCGCTGATTTCGGTCAGATACGCCTCGCCTGGCAGCGAGAGCATTTCGGCGACCATGGCCTGGTCCAGGGATTCGTCCGACAGCACCGTGCGCAAGGCGCTGACCAGGCGAGGATCCAGCGTCAGGCTCGCCCCCTTCTGATGCTGGGCGATCAGATCCTGCAACACCTGCACCGACAATTGCTGTCCGGCATCCCAGCGATTGAAACCGTCGCTGTCGTGCTGCATCAGGAACATCAACTGGTCGCGGTTGTACGGGAAGCTCAGTTTCACCGGTGCCGAGAAGCCACGCAGCAGCGATGGCAAGGGTTGTTCGGCGATGTCGACAAAGGTGAAGGTCTGCTCGGCTTCGGTCACCGAGATCACTCGGGAGGTGCCGCTTGCGGCTGTTTCCCCGACCAGGCGCAGCGGGATTTCAGCGCCCTTGCTGTCGAGCAGGCCCAGTTCCACGGGAATCACGAACGGCAGCTTTTCCTGCTTGTCCGGGGTCGGCGGGCAACTCTGGCGGAAAGTCAGGCTGTAGGTCTTGGCCGCAGCGTCGTAGGACTCGCTCACCGACAACCGTGGGGTACCGGCCTGGCTGTACCAGCGCTTGAACTGAGTCAAGTCGACGCCATTGGCATCCTCCATGGCCTTGATGAAGTCATCACAGGTCACGGCCTGGCCGTCATGGCGTTCGAAGTACAAATCGCTACCCTTGCGGAACCCCTCAGCCCCCAGCAGGGTGTGGATCATGCCGACCACTTCCGAGCCCTTTTCGTACACGGTCAGGGTGTAGAAGTTGGAGATCTCGATAAAACTGTCCGGCCGCACCGGGTGGGCCATGGGACCAGCATCCTCGGCGAACTGGTGGGTGCGCAGGTAAGCCACGTCCTGGATGCGTTTGACGGTGGCGGAGTTCATGTCGGCGGAGAACCCGGCATCGCGGAACACCGTAAAACCTTCCTTGAGCGACAGCTGGAACCAGTCGCGGCAGGTCACGCGGTTGCCCGACCAGTTGTGGAAGTATTCGTGGGCCACGATCGCCTCGACCCGCTGGTGCGCGGCATCGGTGGCGGTCTCGGCGCGGGCCAGCACGGCGCTGGAGTTGAAGATGTTGAGGCCCTTGTTCTCCATCGCGCCCATATTGAAATCGTTGACCGCAACGATCATGAAGATGTCCAGGTCGTATTCACGCCCATACACTTCTTCGTCCCAGCGCATCGACTTCTTCAGGCTCGTCATGGCGTGCTGGCATTTGTCGATGTTTTCTGGCTCGACATAGATGCGCAACGCCACGCTGCGCTCGCTCAGGGTGGTGAAGGTGTCTTCGACGCACCACAGGTCACCGGCCACCAGGGCAAACAGGTAGGCCGGCTTCTTGAACGGGTCTTCCCAGGTCGCCCAGTGGCGGCCGTCTTCGCCGGGGCCGCTGGCAATCGGGTTGCCGTTGGACAGCAGCACCGGATAGCTGTGCTGCTCGGCCACCACGGTGGTGGTGAACTTGCTCATCACGTCCGGGCGGTCGAGGTAATAGGTGATCTTGCGGAAACCTTCGGCCTCGCACTGGGTGCAGAACATGCTGCCGGACTTGTACAGGCCTTCCAGGGCGGTGTTGGTTTCCGGATGGATCCTGACGGTGGTGTCGACCGTAAAGGCCTGGGCCTTGGGTTGCAGGGTCAGGTGGCTGTCGTCCAGCTGGTAATCGCCCTGCCCCAGGTCCGCGTCGTCGAGCTTGAGCGAGACCAGCTCCAGGTGCTGGCCATCGAGCACCAAGGGTGGCAGCCCGGCCCCGCGCTCGGGGTTGCGGCGCATCACCAGTTGCGCATGGACCAGGCTGTGGTCCTCGAACAACTCGAAGGTCAGGTGCGTCTCGTCGATCAGGTATTCGGGGGCCTGATAGTCCTTCAGGTAGATCATCTTCGGTTGTTCGGTGCGCATGGGTCGAGTCCTTCTACTGATGCACGGCGAGCTGGTAGGCCGTGTATTTACGAATGTTGATCACGCCGGTGTCGAAAATCAGGTACTGGCCCTTGATCCCCAGCAGCGTGCCTTCAGCAATCGGGTTCTTGTCCAGGTTGAAACTGACGATCTTGGCCGGGTATTGCTCCACCGGATAACGGATCTCGATAGGCTCGACGTCCGCTATGGTCTGGATCGCCTGCAAGCCAAATCGTTCCTGCAAGCCTTGCAATCCCTGGGCGCAGCTTTTAAACAGCGCATCGCGGACCTGAGGCAGATCCACCGCCACGGCGTCGCCCTTGAGCAGCGCTCGCCAGTTGGTCTTGTCCGCCACCTGGCTGCGGAACAGGTCTTCGACAAACCCCGATTGCTGACGCGTGGCGACCCGCAGGATCGGCAGCGCCTGGCTGGCGCCCTGGTCCAGCCAGCGGGTCGGCAATTGTGTGGCACGGGTAATGCCGACCTTCACGCCCGAGGAGTTGGCGAGGTAGACCACATGATCGGTCATGCAGAACTGCTCGCCCCAGGCCGGATCGCGGCAGGTGCCCGCCTCGAAATGGCAGCGCTCGGGGCTCATGATGCACACGTCGCACTGGGCCAGCTTGGTCATGCAAGGGTAGCAATAGCCCTGGCTGAAGCTGGTCTTGGTCCTGCGCCCGCAATGGCTGCAGTGGATCGCACCGAGAAACTCCAGGCGTACCGTGCTGCCAATCAACGGGTTGACCGGCACCTCGGTATCGCCCAGGCGAAAGGCGTACTGAACGGTCGCCCCGTCAAGGCGCGCCGACATCTTGCTAATTGCACCGCGGCCAATCTCGATCAATGGATGGCGTCCGACTTGAACAGGATATTCGGCACTTCAGTCGCCTTCGACTGGCACTCCTGCGGGCCCATGTAGCCGGTGCGCTCTTCTTCAGGCAGGTTCTGGATCTCCCAGGCGATCATCGCTTGCAGCGACAACTCGCGCTGCTCGGCGGTGAGCTTGTTGCCATCGGCCCATTTACCGATTTCCACCGCCAGTTTCAGGCTTTGGTAGATGTCAGGGGTGATGTTTTTGATCATTTCGTTGAACGAGGACATGGATTCTCCGCGCAATCGCGCATATTCAAGAGGCACAGACGCCAGTCAGAGGGCCATTTTACGGCGAGCGAACAGCCCGCCCAACAAACCTGTGAAGCAACCGATGAGCAGCCCACCAACATGGGCACCATTGGCGATTTCGCCGAAACCGATCAGCGAGACCAACCCGGACAGGCACAACACCAGCCACACCAGCATCATCACCAGCACCCCACGGGGCAGGTGATAAGCCGGGTTCGGTGCCAGCCATTGATAGATCCAGCAATGCCCCAGCAGGCCGTACAGCACACCGGACAAGCCGCCAAACAGGGTCGGCCCGCTAAAAAAGTACTGGACGAAATTGGACACAAGACTGAACAGCAGCGTCAGCCCCAGCAGGTTGATACCGCCCTGCCGGGCTTCGATCCGCCGTCCCAACTCCCAATACCACATGCCGTTCATGGCAATGTGCAGGAAACCGAAGTGGACCAGCATCGGTGTCACCAGGCGCCACCACTGCCCCGCCGCCAGGCTGTCGGCCAGCGGCGTGAACTGGATATAGTCGCCGACGACGCGAAACTCCAGGAAAGTCAGCCAACGCAGCGCCTCCAGATTATCCCCCAGCAGGGTCACGGCACTGACGATCAGGCTCAACAGCAGCACCAGCGCGGTGATCGGGCTGCGGATCAGTTGCTGGATGAAACCGGGCCGTCGCGACGTGCCGCCAGTGGTGGGCAATTCCAGCTGTTGTTCGGGATCACCGGCAGGGAAGCGTGCGTACAACGAACGCACGTCTTCGCTGATTTCATCCGGCACCCAGAGCACCTGCTCGCCCGCCTCCTCACTGACCCGATGAGGCACCTGCATACGCTGCAGCAGCTTGACGAAGCCACTCAAGTCCACCGCCAGGGGCAGGCGCAATACCGCGACGACACTCACTGCAACACCTCCGGCCGCTCGACATCGACCCAGACAAATTTGTGCGGATCCAGGCGGGTTTCCTGGTCCAGGCGATACGCCACCAACTTGCCGTAGAGCACCGCGCTGTAGTCCAGGCACGCGAGGTTCGGGCGGATCGGCGCGGGTTTGCCGCTGCGCCAATAGTGGCCGACGAACAACAGCGGTTCATGCTCGCCATAGCGCAGCAGGTTGTTTTTTTCATCCGGAGACAACGGCGTGCGGGCCACCGGTTCAGGCAAGGCGTCGGGCTGAAACACGATATCGCCGTAGGTCTGTGGGTTGTCTTCCCAGAACTTGGTCCGGAAGAACGAACGGGTCAGGCCGTCGCCGCCGGTGAGGGTCAAGCCATGGGGCAGGCGCATGTCCGTGCCGCGCAGCAAACGATCGAACACCGTGCAGGCAAAGCTACCCGGCTGCGCTGAAGCCTGGAGGAAATGCTCGTCGACGCAGCCATCGGGAAACAGGCCTCGCAGAGGTTCGATCAGGCCGGCGTCCCAACAGGCATGCACCACCCGGAAACGGCCAGCATCGACAAATAACGGCAACTCGTAGAACCACTTGAGGAAATCCTGCCAGTCACCGGGATGCTGCTCGAACTGGGTCAGGGTTTCGTTGAGCAGGCGGGCATGGCGCGGCGTGTGTTCGCGCACGTAGCGCTGGCCACTGCCCGGCAGCGCCGGCGTGCTCCAGCCCAGGGCATTGAATTCGTGGTTGCCCATGATGCACAGCGCCTGGCCGGCCACGACCATGTCATGGACTATGTGCAGCGCCTCGCGGATGCGCGGGCCCCGGTCGATGATGTCCCCCAGGAATACGGCCATGCGCGACGGATGCCGCCAGACGCCGCCCTGCTTGTGGTAACCGAGTTGGTCCAGCAGGTGTTCCAGGGTCAGGGCGCATCCGTGCACGTCGCCGATCAGGTCGTAACTGCGCGAGGGATCGAGCATCAGTCGCCTCCACCCCCCAGTCGACTGCCCCAGCCGAGCTTGGTCCGGCAGACTTCGTAGTAATTGTGATCCAGCGGATGGATCAGGCGCAGCTTCTGCGCCTTCTTGCTGACGGTGATGGTGTCACCCGGCGCGCAGGTAAAATGGTTCTGACCGTCACAGGACACTTGCGGGTAGATCTGCATATCCTTGGACACGACGATTTTCAGCTCACTGTTGCCATCGACCACAATGGGTCGCCCAGACAAGGTATGGGGGTACATAGGCACAATCACAATAGCGTCGAGCTTGGGGTGCATGATCGGGCCGCCGGCGGAAAGCGCATAGGCCGTGGAGCCGGTGGGGGTGGCGACGATCAGGCCGTCGGCCTTCTGGCTGCAGACGAACTGGCCGTCGATGTACAGCTCGAACTCGATCATGCGCGTGGATTTGCCAGGGTGCAGCACCACGTCGTTGAGGGCATCGCCCTGGCCGATGGCCTCGGCATGACGGCGTACCTCAGCCTGGAGCAGGAAGCGATTCTCCACCAGGTAATGGCCGTCCAGCACCTCGGCGACCTTGGTTTCCAGCTCGTCAGGACGGATATCGGTCAAAAAACCCAGGCTGCCGCGGTTGATCCCCAGCACCGGGATGTTGTGCCGCGCCAGGGCCCGGGCCGCGCCCAGCAGGCTGCCATCGCCGCCGACCACGATCACCATGTCACAGACTTCGCCGAGCATCTTGCGCGACGAAGTCTGCAGGCCATGACCCGGCAACACTTCGGCGATGGTATCTTCGAGGATCACATGCAGGTGCCGCTCCAGGAGGAAACGTTTGAGACGGCGAACGGTATCCAACACCTGCGAACTGCCCAGGCGACCGATGATGCCGATATTGCGAAATTGCTCCATGAGGCTCCTGCGAAGGTCTGCGGCGGGCGAAAACCACGATTATGGGCGAAAGCGCTCCATAGACAAAATTCTTTAAGCCTTCGCCGCAACGGCTATGCTCGCAACATGATCCTGTTTCCTGAATTGCTGGACTTGCCCCGCCGCCTGCACCATGCCGAAGTGCGCGATCTGGCGTGGGCGATACTTGCCCCGCCGATGCTCATCGACACCCCCTGGCCCCAGCGCCACCCCTTGACCGGCAGTGACTGGGTGCAGGATCCCCATCGATTGGAACACTGGCTGCGGCAGTTGGACCGTGACAGCTACCCGCTGTTGCACTGCTTGTCCCAAGGGCGCACGCGACGCCTGGGCCTGTATTACGAAAGGCTGTGGCAATTCGCCGTACAACACGCCCCGGGCATCGAGCTGATCGCCGCGAACCTGCCGATCCGCCACGAAGGTCATACACTGGGCGAACTGGACCTGCTGTTGCGCGATGGCGACGGAATCCATCATCTGGAATTGGCGATCAAGTTGTACCTCGGCCCCCAGAACGGTAATGGCCAGGACACTGCACAGTGGCTTGGCCCGGGCTGCCATGACCGGCTCGACCGTAAACTGGCCCATTTGCACGAGCATCAGCTACCGATCTCGGCGCGCCCGGAAAGCCGCGAGGCACTGGCGGCTTTGGGCATTGAACCGGCCGGCCTCGAGGCGTTTCGCTCCGAGCTCTGGCTTGGCGGCTACCTGCTTTACCCCTGGCCGGGTCACGCCGACCCGCCGACCGGTGCACACCCCCGGCATTTGCGGGGCAGTTGGCTGCACCAGCGCGATTGGCCAGCATTCGTCGCCCAGCGTCCACCGGGGCGCTGGCAACCCCTGCCCCGCGCCGCCTGGCTGGCCCCGGCCCATTATCCGGCGGAGCAAACCTGGAGCACTGCGCAACTGGACGCCTGGCGAATGGACCTCGACCCGATGGCGCCGGCGCAACTGATGGTGCGCCTGACTGAAAATGCCGAGGGCGAGTGGGAAGAGGCCGAGCGGGTGTTCCTGGTGGCTGATCCTTGGCCGGACGTGCCAGGGAATGGGTGAGCCTGGTGGTGCCTGTCAACGCCTCATCGCGAGCAAGCTCGCTCCCACAGTGCAGTTGTGTTGCTTACAGAATTGATGATCTGCACATACCCTGTGGGAGCGAGCTTGCTCGCGATGAGACCAACTCGGTCTAGATAGACAACCGCAAAGCCAACGCCGCCAACGTCACCAGCAGCACCGGTACTGTCAGCACGATCCCGACCTTGAAGTAGTACCCCCAGCCGATCTGGATATTCTTGCGCGCCAGCACGTGCAGCCACAGCAAGGTCGCGAGGCTGCCGATCGGGGTGATTTTCGGGCCCAGGTCACTGCCGATGACGTTGGCGTAGATCATCGCTTCCTTCACCACCCCGGTGGCCTGGCTGGCGTCGATGGACAAGGCACCGATCAGCACCGTCGGCAGATTGTTCATGATCGACGAGAGCAGCGCCGTCAACAGCCCGGTGCCCATGGCCGCGCCCCATACGCCGTATTCAGCGAAGCCATCGAGCCAGTGGGCCAGGTAGCCGGTCAGCCCGGCGTTGCGCAGGCCGTAGACCACCAGGTACATGCCGAGGGAGAAGATCACGATCTGCCACGGTGCTTCTTTCATCACTTTACGGGTAGATATCTTGTGGCCACGGGCGGCAATCGCCAGCAGCAACGCGGCACAGACCGCCGAAATGGCGCTGATGGGAATCCCCAGCGGTTCCAGGGCAAAGCAGCCCAACAGCAGGATCACCAGCACTGCCCAACCGGCATAGAACGTTGCCGTGTCGTGGATCGCGCTCGCAGGGTCGTCCAGTTGATGCGGGTCGTAGTCACGCGGGATGTCGCGGCGAAAGAACCACAGCAGGATCGCCAGGCTGGCGGCCACGCTGACCAGGTTCACCGGCACCATGACCGCCGCGTAGCGGTTGAAACCGATGCCGAAGAAGTCTGCCGAGACAATGTTTACCAGGTTCGACACCACCAGCGGCAGGCTCGCGCTGTCGGCGATGAAACCGGCACCCATCACGAATGCCAGGGTCGCCGCCGGAGAAAAACGCAGCGCCAGCAGCATCGAAATCACGATGGGCGTCAGGATCAGCGCCGCCCCGTCATTGGCGAACAGCGCCGACACCAGAGCGCCCAGCAGCACCATGAACGCAAACAGCTTGCGCCCACTGCCCCGGCCCCAGCGGGCCACATGCAGGGCCGCCCAGGCGAAGAACCCCGCCTCATCCAGCAACAGGCTGATGATGATCAACGCGACAAAGGTACCGGTGGCGTTCCAGATGATCTGCCACACCAGCGCAATGTCTCCGACCTGCACCACCCCGCTCAGCAAGGCCAGCAACGCACCGAACGTCGCGCTCCAGCCGACGCCAAGCCCCTTGGGCTGCCAGATCACCAGGGTAATGGTCAGCAGGAAAATCAACGACGCGATGAGCATGCGCAACAGCCTTGAAAGAGGGATTGAAAAGAAGAGATCAGCAGCAACGCGTCACCGGACGGTCAGTCATCGCGCTCAAACGTTGCACATCCGCCGTCAGCCAAGCCGTATTGGCCGCCAATGCCTGCTCCAGCAGGGTGCTGACCCAGGACGGCAACTGCGGATGCAGACGGTAGTAAACCCACTGCCCTTGGCGCCGGTCGCTGAGCAGGCCAGCGTTACGCAGCTGGGCCAGATGCCGGGAGATTTTCGGCTGGCTCAGGCCCAGCGCAGCGGTGAGCTCACAGACACACAACTCGCCTTCACGAACCACCAGCAACGCAATGCGGGTTCGGGTGTCGTCGGCCAGCGCCTTGAAGACTTCGACAGGATTGTGGGGGTCGGACATGGCAAGGAAATGTCTGGATGAGCGAAGGGCGAATATATGGAAATTCGAATATTCAGTAAAGCGGGGATTTGGATTTACCGGATGCACTGTTTGGACCGGAGACATGATGAACCTGTGGCGAGGGGGATTTATCCCCTCCGCCACAGGTGATTGCCTGGCATACCGGGGCCATCAGGCCTTTTTGTGTTGCTCGACCCACTTGCCATAGGCGTCGATGAATTTCTGCAGGAACGGCCTCACGGATTCCGACAGATTACCCGCCTCGTCAAACGCCGTCCCGGCGCCGCTCAGGTAGGCTTCCGGCTGCTGCATGCAAGGCACATCGAGGAAAACCAGGGACTGGCGCAAATGATGGTTGGCGCCAAAACCACCGATGGCACCCGGCGATGCACTGATCACCGCCCCCGGCTTGCCACTCAGGCAACTCTGGCCGTAAGGACGCGAGCCGACGTCGATGGCATTTTTCATCGGCGCTGGTACTGAACGGTTGTATTCCGGCGTGACGAACAACAATGCGTCGGCCGCGCCCACCTGCTGACGGAAAGTACTGTAGGCTGCCGGTGGTGGTGTCACGTCAATGTCTTCGTTGTAGAGCGGCAACTCGCCGATTTCAACGATGTTCAGTTTCAGATTGGCTGGTGCCAGCTCCGCCAGCGCCAGTGCCACCTTGCGGTTGATCGATGCCTTGCGCAGGCTGCCCACCAAAACGGCCACTGTGTAGACATTACTCATGAGAGGCTTCTCGACTGTCGGCTCAAAGGAGCCTGTAGTTATAGATGATCGGCATCACAATTGGACCAGCGGAGCGACGAAAACCGGCCGACTGGACTATTTTTTTCTTGTAGGAAAACTTACCGCGCTTGACCAGGGTCTACAGAACCGCAAATCGAGTGATCTATTTCCAGAGGTTCTAAGCAATGGCAGCAGTACTTGTCGGACAATTTCATGCGCGGGACGCCGAAGGTCGCGTCTATTCAGTGCATGAGTTTCAGGAATCGACCCCGTCGCCGGACGGAAACGGCAAGGAGCCTGTCACTACCTATAAGTTGGCGATCGGTGATCGCGTCAACAAACTCGACGACGGCAAATTCGTGCTGGTGCAGTCGCAAATCGAATTGACGCGTGAGCCGGAAACGCCACTGCAGGCTCAAACACCTACTGAAACGCAAATCGCCTTGTAAACGGTTGTTATGAGCAGAAGTCGTGCCCGGACTTGGGTTAGGATTCAGCCACTCAATGGCTTACCCGCCGAACATGGACTTCTTGCATGCGTTTACGCCACATCGAAGTGATCCAGGCGCTGCTGCAGACCGGCCACCTCGGCACGGCGGCCGAATGGCTGCAACTGTCGGTAGCGGAGGTCGAGGCGATTCTACGCGACGCTGAGGCGCAACTGGGCTTCATGCTGTTCGCCAGTGTACGTGGGCGGTTGCAGGCCACCCGAGAGACCCTTGAGCTGCGTGACAGCATCACGCGGGTGTATGACACCCTCGAACCGGTGCAGCGGCTGGCCAGTAGCCTGAAGCACTATCAGGCACCTCCCCTGCGAGTAATTTGCACCCCACCGCTGGCCCAACAATTGTTGCCCCAGAGCATTGCCGCCTTGCGTCGACGTCATCCGGATGCGCCTTGCACCCTGCTCAGCCAACCGACCCGCGACATCGTCCACAGCCTGCTGCTGCGTGAAAGCGACCTGGGGTTGAGTTTGCACGACCCAGAACACCCCGACATCCATTGCCAGATGATTGCCCAAGGCAAATTGCAATTGCTCGCGCCCCACGGCTGGCTGCAACCGCGGCAAAAATACATTTCGCTTCAGGATCTGGCGGGTCAGTCGCTGGTGGGGCTGGATGGCCACGACCCGTTGAGCCCCGCCTTCGAGCATAAGCTGGCAGCGCTGCGCCCGGCACCGGTGATCCAGATCCGCGTCCAGACACATCAGATGATGCGCGCCATGGTCGAGGCCGGCGAAGGTCTTGCCATCGTCGATCCTTTTACCGCCTCAGGCGCCAAGGACGGCGGCCTGGACGTTTGCCCGGTGTCGCCCGCCATCCCGATTGGTCTCTATGCGTTGAGCCTGAACGGCACGACGCCCACGCCCGCCGTTCAATCGCTGCTGGAGCGGGTCACGGAACAAGCCGAGGCGTTGTTGGGCCACTGATCGACATGCCCAGCGGATCGTCGAACAGCCGATACCAGAACAACGCCACTTCGGCGGTATGTCGGTCAATGCCGCGATAGCGCAGGTGATCGATACCACCGAGCACATAACCACAACGTTCATAGAGCCGGCAGGCACCCAGGTTGTTGTTCTGGGTTTCCAGCATGATCCCTGGCAGTTTTTTCTTGCGGCTCCAGAAATGCGCGACATCGAGCAGCGCCTTGGCCACTCCGTGGCGCCGCGCTGGCGCATGCACCGCAAGTTCATCGATGTGGGCGAAACCGTTCCAGTTGGTACTGACCACCAGATGCCCTACCGGCTGGTCGTCGAGATAGGCCATGAAGATTTCGCTGTCGGGGGCATTGCGAAAGCTGCTGAACTCTTCTGGGTCGATGCCATAGCACTTGCGGTAGGGAACAATGGGCGTCACCGGCCATTGGCTCACCGGCCGGCCAACCTGCGCCGTGCCATAGTCGCTGACCTCGAAGCTGAAATCACTGCCCCAGATGTAGGCGGCAAAGCCGTCATCGACGACGCGCACCGACAACCCGGGGTGCTTGGGATTCATGACCGGTTGCATACTGGGGAAGGTCCTCATTCCTTGAGACAACCAACGGCGTGGTGCCATCCATTGCCCGTGTCTTTCAAATCTTCATGCATCAAGCGGGATCCATAGCCTGCCTGTTACCTCAGGTTAGAAGGTACTGGCGATTGTGGCGAGAAATGAACGATGGATAACTCTGTGGGAGCGAGCTTGCTCGCGATGGCGGCGGCACATTTGGCAATGGCGCAAGCTGAACCACCGCTATCGCGAGCAAGCTCGCTCCCACAAGGAAAGTTTCATCCGTTCGCCGCGGCCTGCGCCTCGACCAACTGCGTCCACAGTGCCGGAGCACCGGCGGACTTGGCGATAGCTTCCAGACGCGCGGCATGTTCAGCCAGGTCGCTTTCACTGGCACGGATGACCCGCGATGGCTGGCGGTCAGCGGGCAAACGACGGATTTCCGTGGCCTGGTTGCCCGAGCCTTCGCCGGTACCGTTACCGTCCGAGGCGTTGCCGGCCAGGGACAAGCTGGTCTGGCCGCCGGTCATGGTCAGGTAGACGTCGGCCAGGATCTCGGAGTCGAGCAAAGCGCCGTGCAGTTCACGGCCGGAGTTGTCGACGCCGTAGCGCTTGCACAAGGCATCGAGGCTGTTGCGCTGCCCCGGGTGCCGTTCCCGAGCCATCATCAGGGTATCGAGAATCGTGCAATGCTGGGTGATGTCGGCCCGGTCGTGCTGGCCCATCAAGGCAAATTCGTTGTTGATGAACCCCACGTCGAACGCGGCGTTGTGGATGATCAACTGCGCGCCTTGGATGAATTCGAAGAACTCATCGGCCACTTCGGCGAAACGTGGCTTGCCCACCAGGAACTCGTTGGTGATGCCGTGCACGCCAATGGCGCCTTCATCACTTTCGCGATCCGGCTGCAGGTAAACGTGGAAATGGCGACCGGTCAGGCGCCGACCGATCAGCTCGACACAGCCGATTTCGATAATCCGGTGACCATCGGTCACCGGCATGCCGGTGGTTTCGGTATCCAGTACAACAGATCTGTTGGCCATCAGTGCTCAGCTCTCAACGGGCATGCTTGCAAAAGCGCGGATGTTAACACGCTCACCGAAGTACATCCGCAGTCTCCTGTCAGACAGGCATATGTGGCTTGGTGCTTCTGTGGCGAGGGAGCTAGCTCCCTCGCCACAGATCATCCTGTTCAGATCCTGCCAACACTCATATCAAGCCTGCTTGAAGCCCCGCACCTCATCCACCCCACGGTTGGCCAGTTGGTCGGCCCGTTCGTTGCCGTGGTGGCCGATGTGGCCGCGTACCCATTTCCAGGTAACGTTGTGGCGGTTGACCTGCTCATCCAGCTGTTTCCAGAGGTCGGCGTTTTTCACCGGCTCCTTGGCGGCCGTCTTCCAGCCGCGCTTCTTCCAATTGGCCATCCACTCGTTGATGCCCTTCATCACGTACTGCGAGTCGGTCACCAGGAGCACATCGCAGGGCCGCTTGAGCTCTTCCAGGCCGCGGATGGCGCCCATCAGTTCCATGCGATTGTTGGTAGTGTTGGTTTCGCCGCCCCAGAGTTCCTTCTCCACGCCCTTGCACACCAGCAACGCCCCCCAGCCGCCAGGGCCAGGGTTGCCCTTGCAGGCGCCATCAGTGAAGAGTTCTACGCTATCGCTCATGCCAATCTATCCAGAAAAAATGCAAAGGCCTGCCGATCGGGGCGACAACGCCCGAAGCCAGACCATCAGAAAAGGGTTACGGCTCGATGTGGCGACGATTGACCTTGGCCATCGGCAAGGGAATCAGCTTGCCCATCGGCTCGCGTCGCACCTGGCGCACCGGACGCAGCCCAACTGCGATCTTGCGCGCCACCAACAGATAGAAACCGCCGCCGGACAGTTGCCAGTCACCGGCCTTACGCTCCCAGCCGGCCAACCGGGCCTGCCACTTGGGCGACGCAAGCGGCGGACGATAGCACCCGAAGCGGCGTTTCTCCAGCGCGAAGCCCAACAGGTTGAGCCAGTCGCCGACCCGCGAGGCCGAGATGCAGCGGGCCTGGCGCAGGGCGTCGTGGGCGAACACGTGACGCAACCCCCAACTGCTCCAAGGATTGATGCCAATGATCAGCAGGTGCCCGCCGGGGCGCACGCTGCTGGCAGCTTCACGCAGCAAGCCATGGGGGGACAGGCAGAAATCCAGGCCATGCTGCAGCACCACCACGTCGGCGGCATGCTCGCTCAAGGGCCAGGCCTGCTCCTCGCAGACGATCTCTACCCCGGGCAATGGTGCGCCCAGGCGCACGTTGCGCTGCACCTGCGGCGCCGACGGCGGCGTCTGTGCCGAAGGCCCGTAATGCACCAGGTAGCCACCAAAAAACCGGCCCAGCTCGTCTTCGAGCATGCGCCGTTCTTCTTCCAGCAAAAATTGCCCGACAGGGCCGGACAACCAGTCACGGGCCGCGCTGATCAGCGCCAGCCAGTCAGGATCAGCCTGAGCGAACGCTTTATCGGTCATTGCATTCTCCAACGCGTCAGGAAGTTCTAAGATGCGCCTTTGTTTTCCGCTTGGCGAATTCCGCGATGATACAGATCAGTGCCCTGCCCGCGTTCACCGATAACTACATCTGGTTGTTACAGGACCACGCGACCCAACGCTGCGCTGTCGTCGACCCGGGTGACGCCGCACCGGTGCACGCCTGGCTCGACGCCCATCCGGGCTGGGCCTTGAGCGACATACTGGTCACCCACCATCACCATGACCATGTCGGCGGCGTCGAGGCGCTGAAAAACACGACGCACGCCACCGTCTACGGCCCGGCCAGCGAAAACATCCCGGCCCGGGATGTGGCGCTCAGTGACAACGACACGCTTAGCGTGCTCGGCATGGACTTCGATGTCTACGCGGTGCCCGGACACACCCTGGGGCATATCGCCTACTATCACCATGGCCTGCTGTTCTGTGGCGATACCCTGTTTGCCGCCGGTTGCGGCCGGCTCTTCGAAGGCACGCCTGCGCAAATGCACCACTCGCTCAGTCGCCTTGCCGCCCTGCCCGAAGATACGCTGGTCTACTGCACCCATGAATACACCCTCAGCAATCTGAAGTTCGCCACTGTGGTGGAACCGGGTAATCCGGACATTGCCGCCCGTCTGGAAAAAGTCAGCCGGCAACGCAACGAAGGCGTCATGACACTGCCCTCGACCCTCGCCTTGGAAAAGCTCACCAACCCGTTCCTGCGCACCGCTGAAACATCCGTTAAACAAAAAGCAGACGAACGGAACGGCCAGCGTAACGAGACGCCGAGCGAGGTTTTTGCGGCCTTGAGGGCTTGGAAAGATAAGTTCTAAGGAAGCTATCGATTGATATAAAAATTCTGAATGGTTGACCTGTTGGGGTGCGCTTCCTAGAATCGGCCGACATTTTTGCCCGGAACTTACTTCCAGCCAATGTCGTCATCTATACGCAGGTCCGCCCAGTCAGACACATTGACCCGCTTGGCTCAAGCCATTGCGGTGGCTGTGTCCGCGACACTGGCGGGCTGCCAGAGCACGAGCCAGGTGCCGCAGACCGACGCGGCCCACACGCCGAATATCGCCGCCCGCGCCAAGCAGAAACCTGTCTGGCTCAGTGAAAAACCCAGCCCCCAAGCGCCCCAGGATGTCTGGGAACGCATGCGCCAGGGCTTCCAGCTTCAAGAAACCGCCGGCGTCAATCCACGTATCGAGCAACAGCGCCTGTGGTTCGCCAGTAACCCGTCCTTTCTGGAAAACGCCGGCGAGCGCGGCAGCCTGTACATCCATTACATCGTCGAACGCCTCGAAGAACGCAACATGCCGTTGGAGCTGGCGCTGCTGCCGGTGATCGAAAGCGCCTACAACCCCATGGCCTATTCACGGGCCAACGCGGTAGGGCTGTGGCAGTTCATCCCGTCCACGGGGCGTTACTTCAACCTGCGCCAGACCCGTTTCTATGACGGGCGTCGCGACATCACTGCTTCCACCACGGCCGCCATGGATTACCTGACGCGCCTGCACGACATGTTCAACGGCGACTGGTTGCTGGCGCTGGCGGCCTATAACGCCGGTGAAGGCACGGTCAGCCGCGCCATCGAGCGCAACGAAAAGCTCGGCCTGCCCACCGATTACTGGAACCTGCCGCTGCCCAGCGAAACCCAGGCCTATGTGCCGAAGTTGCTGGCACTGTCCCAGGTCGTACTGTCGCCCGATGCCTACGGCGTGAACCTCAATCCGATCGCCAACGAACCCTATTTCCAGGTCGTCGAAATCAACCAGCGCATGGACCTGTCCAAGGTTGCGGCGGTGGCCAACATCGACGAAGACGAACTGTTCCAGCTCAACCCGGCCTTCAAGCAGCGCACCACCATCGACGGCCCGCAGCACCTGCTGGTGCCGACATCCAAGGCCCAGTTGCTGACCGCCAGCCTGTCGACCATGCGCCCCGAAGAGCTGATCAGCCAGCGTTCGCTCAAACCGGTTTTTGAAAACGTCGACGACAGTGAAGTGGAAGGCGCAAGACGCACCTACCGTGTCAAGCGCGGCGAAAACCTGGCCCAGATCGCCAAGGCCAACAATGTCCAGACCAAGGACCTGCAACGCTGGAACAAGCTCAGTGGCAACAAACTCAAGGTCGGCCAGACCCTGGTGATGCAAGACACCAAGCCCACCAAGACCACCGGCAAGCGCATCAGCACCGTGGTAGCCGCCAACACCAAGAGCGATAAAAGCAAGCAGACGCAGTACAAGGTCCAGCAGGGTGACTCGCTGTATGTGGTCGCCAAGCGCTTCAACGTGGAAATGCAGCACCTCAAGCGCTGGAATCCACGAATGGGCAAGGCACTCAAGCCTGGGCAGATGCTGACGGTCTACTCCCCGCATTGATCGACAATGATCGTACCCACGCTCTGCGTGGGCACGCATCCATTGGCGCTCTGCGTCACAGCGACGCGGAGCGTCCCGGGCGGCATTCCCACTCAGGAGCGGGGGAACGATCAAGCGTCCACAACGCTCCGCCTTTTTCCTGCCGATACAAGCTGTTACTGTACAGGCCATAAAAGCCCAAGCCGCCTGGATCGGATCTCAGACTTGATACGTCCCCTCCTCCTGCTCCTGATCAGCCTGGCCTTGAGCTCCCCCGCCAGCGCAACCATCAGCGAAAGCCATGGCTATGCGCAGTTCGGCACGCTCAAGTACCCGGCCAGATTCACCCACTTCGACTGGGTCAACCCGCAAGCGCCCAAGGGCGGTACCTTGCGGGTCATGGCATTCGGCACCTTCGATACGCTCAATCCCTATACATTCAAGGGCAGCAGCCCGGTTTCCACACCAAATTTCCTGCAATACGGCATCAACGAGCTGAACGAACCACTGATGGTGGGCACCGGCCAATACGCACCGTCCGGCGATGAGCCGACGTCGAGCTACGGCCTGATCGCCCAGTCGGTGGAGTACAGCGAGGACCGCAGCTGGGTGGTGTTCAACCTGCGACCCGAAGCGCGGTTTCACGATGGCGTGCCGATTACCGCCTATGACGTCGCGTTCTCCTACCGCACGCTGCTCAAGGACGGCCACCCGCAATACCGCACCAACCTGCAGGAAGTGCTGCGGGTCGACATTCTCAACCCGCTGAAAATCCGCTTTGTCTTCAAACGCGCGGGCAATCCGCTGCTGATCCTGCGCCTGGGTGAGTTGCCGGTGCTGCCCCAGCATTACTGGAAAGACCGCGACTTCAAGGCCACCACGTTCGAGCCGCCCTTGGGCAGCGGGCCTTACCGCATCACCAAGGTGCAGCCAGGTCGCCAATTGGTGTTCGAACGGGTCAAGGATTATTGGGCCAAGGACCTGCCGGTCAATCGCGGCAAATACAACTTCGACCGGATGGAGGTGGAGTTCTACCGCGACAGCGAAGTGGCCTTCGAAGCCTTCAAGGCCGGTGAATTCGACATCTACATCGAACACCAGGCCAAGAATTGGGCCAACGGCTATGACTTCCCGGCAATCAACCGCGGCGATGTGATCAAGGCGCAGATCCCCCACCAGATCCCGACCCAGACCCAGGGCCTGTTCATGAACACCCGGCGCAACACCTTTGCCGAGGTCAAGGTGCGCGAAGCCCTGGGGCTGATGTTCGATTTCGAGTGGACCAACCGCACGCTGTTCAGCGGCGCCTACAAGCGTACCCTCAGTTATTACCCCAACAGCGAATTCTCCGCCAGCGGCCTACCGGTGGGCCATGAATGGCTGCTGCTCAAGCCCTACCGTGAACAATTGCCGCTCAAACTGCTCACCGAGCCCTTCAGCCTGCCAAAGACCGACGGTCGCGGCATCCCCCGGGAAACCCTGCGCAAAGCCTTGGGCTTATTGAAGGAAGCCGGCTGGACCCTCAACGGCCAACGCCTGGTGAACGCCGACAGCCAGCCACTGAGCTTCGAGATCCTGTTGGTGAATCCGAACCTGGAGCGCATCCTGCAACCCTACGTTGAAAACCTCGCCAGCATCGGTATCCAAGCCCGGCTGCGCACGGTGGACCGCGCCCAGTACAAGCAACGCCTGGACCAGTTCGACTTCGACATGATCCTGCTGACCTTGAACCAGACCCTCAGCCCGGGCCTGGAGCAATGGCAGTACTTCCATTCCAGCCAGGTCGGGGTCAAGGGCAGCAAAAACTACGCGGGGATCGCCAATCCGGTGGTCGATCACCTGCTGGAGAAACTGCTGGCCGCCCGCACCCGCGACGAACAGGTCGCCGCCGGCAAAGCCCTGGACCGCGTGCTGCTGTGGCAGCACTACTGCATCCCCAACTGGTATCTCAACTATCATCGCCTGGCGTACCGCAACCGGTTCGCCTTCGTCACCACGCCGCCCTACACCCTGGGCCTGAGCGCATGGTGGCTGAAATCTTCGGAGAAAGATCAATGAAGCCTTTTCGCGCCCTGCTCCTGCAGGCCAGCAGCCTGTTATTCGCCGGGCTGGCCTGTGCCGCGCCGCAGCACGCCTTGACCCTGTACAACGAACCGCCGAAATACCCAGCCAATTTCAAGCATTTCGATTACGTGAACCCCGATGCGCCCAAGGGCGGGATATTCCGCCAGGGCGGGTTTGGCAGCTTCGACAGCCTCAACCCGTTCATCAGCAAAGGCGTACCGGCCGATGACATCGGCCTGATCTACGACACCCTGGCCAAGCAAGGCCTGGACGAACCCTTTACCGAATACGGCCTGATCGCCGAAAAAATCGAGAAGGCCCCGGACAATGGCTGGGTGCGTTTCTACCTGCGACCCGAAGCCCGCTTCAACGACGGCCATCCGGTGCGCGCCGAAGACGTCGTCTTCAGCTTCCAGACCCTGACCAAGGACGGCGCACCGATGTTCCGCGGCTATTACAACGACGTTGCCGAAGTCATCGCCGAAGAGCCGCTCAAGGTACTGTTCAAGTTCAAGCACACCAACAACCGCGAACTGCCGCTGATCCTCGGCCAACTGCCGGTATTGCCCAAACACTGGTGGGCCGATCGCGACTTCAACAAAGGCAACCTGGAGATCCCCCTGGGCAGCGGTCCGTACAAAGTCACCGAGGTGAAAGCCGGACGCTCGATCCGCTATGAGCGAGTGAAGGACTATTGGGGCAAGGACCTGCCGGTCAACCGTGGTTTCTACAATTTCGACGTGTTGACCACCGATTACTACCGCGACAACACCGTGGCGGTCGAAGCGCTCAAGGCCGGGCAGTTCGATTTCTGGCTGGAAATGAGCGCCAAGAACTGGGCCAACGCCTACAACATCCCGGCCGTGAGCGAAGGCCGCTTGATCAAGGAACAGATCGCCAACGGCAACCCCACCGGCATGCAAGGCTTTGTCTACAACCTGCGCCGGCCGATCTTCCAGGATGTGCGGGTACGCAAGGCCTTGAGCCTGCTGCTGGATTTCGAGTGGACCAACAAGCAACTGTTCAGCGGTGCTTACGCGCGCACTCGCAGCTATTTCGAAAATTCGGAAATGGCCGCCACCGGCCTGCCCGGCGAAGACGAGTTGAAGATTCTCGAACCCCTGCGCGGCAAGATTCCCGAGCAGGTCTTCACCGACGCCTTCCAGCCTTCGGTGTGCGACGGCAGCGGCATGATCCGCGACCAACAGCGCAAGGCCTACCAATTGCTGCAAGAAGCCGGCTGGCGCATCGTCAACGACAAGATGGTCGATGCCCAAGGCAAACCGGTGGTGCTGGAGTTCCTGCTGGCCCAGACCGAGTTCGAGCGGGTGCTGCTGCCGTTCAAGCGCAACCTGAGCGACCTGGGCATCGAACTGGTCATTCGCCGGGTGGACGTGTCCCAGTACATCAACCGCGTTCGCTCCAGGGATTTCGATATGGTGGTGGGCAGCTTCCCACAATCCAGCTCACCGGGTAATGAGCAGCGCGAATTCTGGATGTCGGCCGCCGCGGACAAACCTGGCAGCCGCAACACCATGGGCCTGAAGGACCCGGCCATCGATCAACTGGTTGAGCAACTGATCAACGCCGATTCACGCAAGAGCCTGGTGGCCCACGCTCGGGCACTGGACCGGGTGCTGCAATGGGGTTACTACGTGATCCCCAACTGGCACATCAAGACCTGGCGCGTGGCCTACTGGAACCACATCGGCCATCCAACCGTCACGCCGACCTATGACATCGGCACCACGACCTGGTGGGTCAAGCCGGATACCAAACCTGCCATCGAGGTAGAAAAACAAGTCATGGAACAACAGATCAACGCCGCTCCAGCGAGCGTGGAGTAACCCCATGCTGGCTTACATATTCAGGCGACTGCTGCTGATCATCCCGACCCTGTTCGGCATCCTGTTGATCAACTTCCTCATCATCCAGGCCGCGCCCGGCGGGCCGGTGGAGCAGATGATCGCCAAGCTCGAGGGTTTTGAAGGCGCCACCAGCCGTATTGCCGGCGGTGGTGCCGAAGTGTCGGTGGCCGGCTCCTCCTATCGCGGCGCCCAGGGCCTGGACCCAGCGCTGGTCAAGGAAATCGAGCGCATGTACGGCTTCGACAAGACGGCCCCCGAGCGCCTGTGGATCATGATCAAGAACTACGCCCACCTGGACTTCGGCGACAGCTTCTTCCGCGACGCCAAGGTCATCGACCTGATCAAGGAAAAGATGCCGGTGTCCATTTCCCTTGGGCTGTGGAGCACGCTGATCATGTACCTGGTGTCGATCCCGCTGGGGATCGCCAAGGCAACCCGGCACGGCAGCCATTTTGACGTATGGACCAGTTCGGCGATCATTGTCGGTTACGCGATCCCCTCCTTTCTGTTCGCCATTCTGCTGATCGTGGTGTTTGCCGGCGGCAGCTATTTCGACTGGTTCCCGTTGCGCGGGCTGACCTCCAACAACTTCGACGAACTGAGCATGGGTGGCAAGATCCTCGACTACTTCTGGCACCTGGCCCTGCCCGTGACCGCCTTGGTAATCGGCAACTTCGCCACCATGACCCTGCTGACCAAGAACAGCTTCCTCGACGAAATCAACAAGCAATACGTGGTCACGGCCAAGGCCAAGGGCCTGACCCGCCACCGCGTGCTCTATGGCCACGTGTTCCGCAATGCCATGTTGCTGGTGATCGCGGGGTTCCCGTCGGCGTTCATCGGGATTTTCTTCACCGGTTCCTTGCTGGTGGAAGTGATTTTCTCCCTCGACGGCCTGGGGCTGATGAGTTTCGAAGCAGCCATCAACCGTGACTACCCGGTGGTATTTGGCACGCTGTTCATCTTCACCCTGCTGGGGCTGGTGGTGAAACTGATCGGCGACCTGACCTACACCTTTGTCGATCCACGCATCGACTTCGAAAGCCGGGAGCATTGAGATGAACCTGTCCCCTCTCAATCGTCGCCGCTTCGAACTGTTCAAGGCCAACAAGCGCGGCTGGTGGTCGCTGTGGCTGTTCCTGGTGCTGTTCGTCCTGAGCCTGGGTGCCGAACTGATCGCCAACGACAAGCCGCTGGTGGTGCATTACGACGATGGTTGGTACTTCCCTGCCCTCAAGCGCTACCCGGAAACCACCTTCGGCGGCGAATTCCCCCTGGAAGCCAACTACAAGAGCCCGTACATTCGTGAACTGCTGGCCGCCAAGGACGCCTGGGTGCTGTGGGCACCGATTCCGTTCAGCTACCAGAGCATCAATTACGACCTGAAAGTCCCGGCACCGGCACCGCCCTCGGCCATGAACTGGCTGGGCACCGACGACCAGGGCCGCGACGTATTGGCCCGAGTGATCTACGGCTTCCGCATCTCGGTGCTGTTCGCCCTGACCCTGACACTGCTCAGCTCGATCATCGGCGTGATCGCCGGTGCCTTGCAGGGCTTCTACGGCGGCTGGGTCGACCTGGCCGGCCAGCGGTTCCTGGAGATCTGGTCCGGGCTGCCGGTGCTGTACCTGCTGATCATCCTGGCCAGTTTCGTCCAGCCGAACTTCTGGTGGCTGCTGGGCATCATGCTGCTGTTCTCGTGGATGAGCCTGGTGGACGTGGTCCGCGCCGAGTTCCTGCGCGGGCGCAACCTGGAGTATGTGCGCGCCGCGCGGGCGTTGGGCATGCAGAACGGCGCGATCATGTTCCGCCACATCCTGCCCAATGCCATGGTCTCGACCATGACCTTCATGCCGTTCATCCTCACTGGCGCCATCGGCACCCTCACCGCCCTGGATTTCCTCGGTTTCGGCCTTCCGCCTGGCGCGCCGTCCCTGGGCGAGCTGGTGGCCCAGGGCAAATCCAACCTGCAGGCGCCGTGGCTGGGCATCAGCGCGTTCGCGGTGCTGGCCCTGATGCTGAGCCTGCTGGTGTTCATCGGCGAGTCCGCTCGCGATGCCTTCGATCCGAGGAAGTGAAATGAACCAGGACAATCTGATCGAAGTACGCGACCTGTCAGTGGAGTTCATTGTCGGCGAACGCCGACAGCGGGTGGTCGAAGGCGTCAGCTTCGATATCAAGCGTGGTGAAACCCTGGCCCTGGTGGGCGAAAGCGGCTCGGGCAAGTCGGTGACCGCCCACTCGATCCTGCGCTTGCTGCCCTACCCGCTGGCCCACCACCCGACCGGGACTATCCAATACGCCGGGCAGGATCTGCTGGGCCTGAAAGAAAAAACCATTCGCCATATCCGCGGAAACCGGATCGCGATGATCTTCCAGGAGCCGATGACGTCCCTCAACCCGTTGCACTCCATTGAAAAACAGATCAATGAAGTGCTTGGCATTCACAAGGGCCTGACCGGCAAGGTCGCGACCCGCCGGACCCTCGAGTTGCTGGAGCTGGTGGGCATTCCCGAACCGCACAAGCGTCTCAAGGCCCTGCCCCATGAATTGTCCGGTGGCCAGCGCCAACGGGTAATGATCGCCATGGCCCTGGCCAACGAGCCGGAACTGCTGATTGCCGATGAACCGACCACGGCACTGGACGTCACCGTCCAGTTGAAAATCCTCGAACTGCTCAAGCAACTGCAGGCGCGACTGGGCATGTCGCTGCTACTGATCAGCCACGATTTGAACCTGGTGCGAAGAATTGCCCATCGCGTATGTGTCATGCAGCGCGGTTGCATCGTCGAACAGGCATCGTGCGCAGAGCTGTTTCGCGCACCGCAGCATCCGTACACTCGGGAACTGCTGGCCGCCGAACCCAGCGGCATCCCGGCGACCAACGCTGTCGGCCCGCCGCTGCTGCAGGTCGAGGACCTCAAAGTCTGGTTCCCGATCAAGAAAGGCCTGTTCAAACGCACGGTGGATTACATTAAAGCCGTGGACGGTATTCGCTTCAGCCTGCCTCAGGGCCAGACCCTGGGCATCGTTGGCGAAAGCGGTTCCGGCAAGTCCACGTTGGGATTGGCGATTTTGCGGTTGATCGGCAGCCAGGGCGGGATCCGCTTTGAAGGCAAACAACTCGACAGCCTGACGCAGCAACAGGTCCGGCCGCTGCGGCGCGAGATGCAAGTGGTGTTTCAGGACCCGTTTGGCAGCCTCAGTCCACGGATGTGTGTAAGCCAGATCGTCGGCGAAGGCTTGCGGATCCACAAGATCGGCACCGCAGCCGAACAGGAACAAGCGATAATCGCGGCATTGAAGGAGGTAGGCCTGGATCCGGAGACCCGGAACCGCTACCCCCATGAATTTTCCGGGGGCCAACGCCAGCGTATCGCCATTGCCCGGGCCCTGGTGCTCAAGCCGGCGTTGATTCTGCTGGATGAACCGACGTCGGCCCTGGACCGTACCGTACAACGCCAAGTGGTGGAGCTGTTACGGTCGCTGCAAACCAAGTACAACCTGACGTACCTGTTTATCAGCCATGACCTGGCTGTCGTCAAAGCGCTGAGCCACCAATTGATGGTGGTCAAGCATGGCCAAGTGGTCGAACAAGGTGATGCCCGCAGCATATTCGCCGCGCCGCAACACCCCTATACACAGCAGTTGCTGGAGGCCGCCTTCCTGGCCCCAACAACTGCCGAATAACCTGAAAGAGGAGCAACACATGGGTTTTCTCGCCGGTAAGCGCGTACTGATCGTCGGTGTCGCCAGCAAGCTGTCCATCGCATCCGGCATCGCCGCCGCCATGCATCGCGAGGGCGCTGAGCTTGCCTTCACTTATCAGAACGACAAACTCAAGGGTCGTGTCGAAGAGTTCGCACAAGGCTGGGGCTCGAGCCCGGAACTGTGCTTCCCGTGCGACGTGGCCAGCGATGAAGAAATCGCCAAGGTCTTCGAAGAACTGAGCAAGAAGTGGGACGGCCTGGACTGCATCGTGCACTCCGTGGGCTTTGCCCCAGGCGACCAGTTGGACGGCGACTTCACCGAGGCCACCACCCGCGAAGGTTTCCGCATTGCCCACGACATCAGCGCCTACAGCTTCGTCGCCCTGGCCAAGGCCGGTCGCGAAATGATGAAAGGCCGCAATGGCAGCCTGCTGACCCTGTCCTACCTGGGCGCCGAGCGCACCATGCCGAACTACAACGTCATGGGCATGGCCAAGGCCTCCCTGGAAGCCGGCGTGCGTTACCTGGCCGGTTCCCTGGGCCCGGAAGGCACCCGTGTCAACGCCGTGTCGGCTGGCCCGATCCGCACCCTCGCCGCTTCCGGCATCAAGAACTTCCGCAAAATGCTGGCCGCCAACGAAGCGCAAACCCCGCTGCGTCGTAACGTCACCATCGACGAAGTCGGCAACGCCGGCGCGTTCCTGTGCTCGGACCTGGCATCGGGCATCAGCGGTGAAATCATGTACGTAGACGGTGGTTTCAACACCACGGCCATGGGCAATATCGAAGAGTAATCTTCACGGTGCGCCCTTGCAGAAGTGCAGTAATTGGCGCCCAGTGTTCAAAAAAAGAAGCGCCGCCTGCCTTGTAAAGGGCAAGCGGCGTTTTTACTTCGACCGCCCTGGCCTTTACACCCTCAGGAATACATCAGCACACGAGGGCAAAAAACCATATTCAGAAAGTTATGGCGGTACCCAGCAACTCTATCGTCGCAGCGCCTGCTTTTGCGCATACATGGCCGCATCCGCTTCGGCCAGCAGGCCGTCGATCGACTGATGACGCTGCGGGTCGTATTCGATCTGACCCACGCTGAAGTGGATGTCATAGCCGCGCCGCAGCATCGCATTGCGCTCATCGAGGATTTCCTTGAGGCGCGCCATGATTGCCGAGGTCTCGACATGGGAAGAGCCGGTGAGCAACGCCACGAACTCATCGCCGCCCAAACGGCCGATCACATCACTCTCGCGAAAGGCGATACGCAACACGTCGGCGAAGGTCTTCAGCGCAGAATCGCCCTCGGCGTGCCCGAAGCGGTCGTTGATGGATTTGAAGTCATCGAGATCGAAGAACAGCAGCGTCGCCGGGCGGAATAGCCGCTCGCAAACGCTCAACGCATGCTGGGCCAGCATCTTGAAGCCGCGCCGATTGGACAGCAGCGTCAGTTCGTCCATGCTCGCCATCTGCACCGCGATCATTTCCTGCTCGGCCATGCGCGCCAGGTCGCGCAGCAGCTCGCGCTCCTCGTCATTGAGCTTGCGCGGCCGGGTGTCGAGCAGGCACAACGTGCCAATCATGCTGCCATCGTCCATCCCCAGCGGGTACCCGGCGTAGAAGCGGATGCCTGGCTTGGCCGTGACCAACGGGTTATCGCGAAAGCGCTCGTCCTGCTCCGCATCGCAGATTTCCATGATCTGATCTTGCAAAATCGCGTGTCCGCAGAAAGAAATCTCCCGCGAGGTTTCACTGGCGTCCATGCCGACATTGGATTTGAACCACTGTCGGTTGGCATCCACCAGGGATACCAGCGCAATGGGCACATCGAACAGACGCCGGGCAAGGCGAGTCAGACGATCAAATCGCTCCTCGGGCGCGGTGTCGAGCAGCTTGAGCGACCGCAGGTTTTTCAGGCGAGCAGCTTCGTTGTCCGGTTTACCTGGCGCGAGCATCGGGAACTCCGTTGGCGGGACTTTCTGAAGTCTAGTCCACGCCCACCCCCCTTCAAACCCAATGACCAAATCAAACGGGCATTTACCGGCTCGGGCTAATACACTGCTTCACAGGTTCAAACGAGGACGCTGACCGATGAAGCCTGCCACCCATGACGCCGCCCCACGTTTCTGGCGTGACGCAGCCCTGCCCTTCATCGAAGCCCGGGCCATCGCCGATGGGCGCAAGGTCTGTTATTCACGCCACTCCCACGACCATTTTTCCATCGGGGCCATCACCGCCGGGCGCAGCACTTATATTCACGAACGCTCGAATTTCCAGGTGCAGAGCGGCACGGTCGTGCTGATGAACCCCGGTGATGTCCATGCGTGCAACCCGATCGACGATGAGCCATGGTCGTATGTGATGCTGTACGTCGACACCCAGTGGCTAAGAGATTTGCAGCGCCGTATCGGCTTTGACGAGACCCTGGACTTCCAGGGTTTCGCGACCACCCACAGTCGCGATATCGAGCTGTTTAAGGGCCTGCAAGGGCTGTATGCGCAACTGGTGGATGAACAGCTCGATACCGATCACAAGCGCGCTGCCGTCGAGGCGTTCTTCACTGACCTGCAACAACGGCTTAACCCCGCCGGCCGACCAGACCGCGGTAGCCATCCGGGACTGATGCGAGCGGCGCAGTTTATCCACGACCATTGCACCGAGGCGCTGAAGCTCGACGACATCTGCGCCGCCGCGCAACTCTCACCGTCTTACCTGAGCCGCGCCTTCAAGCACCATTACGGAATGACGCCCCATGCCTTCCTGGTCAACCGCCGAATCCAGTTCGCTCGCCGGCAATTGCGCGAAGGCAAGCTGATTGCCGATGTGGCGCTGGACAGCGGGTTTGCCGACCAGGCGCATTTCCAACGGGCCTTCAAGCAGCACCTGGCGGCTACGCCGGGTCAGTATCGGGGCTGACACGGCCCCGCACTTCTGTGGCTCGTGACTCAAGGCAGCAGCAAATACACCGCACTAGCCACCAGCAACACCGCCATCGTCCGGTTGAACAGGCGCATGGTCGCCGGATTACCCAGCCAGCTGCGCAAGAAGCTGCCGGCGTAGGCCCAGCAGCCCACCGAGACGTAGCAAATCACCAGGTAGATTGCCGCAAACTGCCACACCAGCCGTGCCTCGCCATCCGCCACGAACGCACCCATGCCCGCCACGCAGGCCAGCCAGGCCTTGGGGTTGAGCCACTGCATCAGTGCGCCATAGAACATAGAGGGTGCCCGCCCCTCGTCCGCGCCGCCCAAATGCCCATTGTCCATCGCCAGTTTCCAGGCCATGAACAACAGAAACCCCACGCCACCCAGTTGCACCACCCGCGTGAGCCCAGGCCAGCGTTGTAGCACTTCATGCAACCCAAGCCCCATCAGCACCAGCAACAAGACAAAGCCCAGCGTCGCGCCGGTCACATGGTGCAAAGTGGCGCGAAAGCCGTACCGGGCCCCGGAGCTGAGGGCCACGATGTTGACCGGCCCCGGCGTGATGGAGGCGACCAGGGCAAACGCCGCCATGGAAAGAATCAGACTCATCGCATACCTTCTTCATATCTGTGAGGTGGCGATCAAGATAAATTGCCAATCGCGGGCGGTATTGAACAAAACTGCCTAAGGGGGCTACCCATCAGCCCACCACAAAAACAATACTGTGCGGCTCATTCATTCAGGCGTGTTCTATGTCCATTGCGGTAGTGCGGTTCATCGGTTTCATCCTCGGTATTTTCCTGATCACCCTGGCCGCCAGCATGGCAATCCCACTTTTGACGCTGGTGATGTACGAACGCAACGATGACCTGTCGGCGTTCTTGTGGTCGAGCCTGATCACCTTTGTCTGCGGCATCGCGCTGGTGGCTCGCGGTCGGCCTGCACACACCCAGATGCGCCCGCGGGATATGTACCTGCTGACCACCGCCAGTTGGGTCATCGTCTGCAGCTTCGCGGCCCTGCCCATGGTGTTCATCCAGCACATCAGCTACACCGATGCCTTTTTCGAGACCATGTCCGGCATCACCACCACCGGCTCGACCATCCTCACCGGTTTGGACAATGCCTCCCCAGGCCTGTTGATCTGGCGCTCGATGTTGCACTGGCTCGGCGGGATCGGCTTCATCGGCATGGCGGTGGCGATCCTGCCGCTGCTGCGGGTCGGCGGCATGCGACTGTTCCAGACCGAATCGTCGGACTGGTCGGAGAAAGTCACACCACGTTCCCATGTCGCGGCAAACTACATTCTGTGGATCTATGTCGGGTTGACCGCCCTCGCCACCCTGGCCTTGTGGCTGGCCGGCATGACGCCCTTCGAAGCGATCAATCATGCGATGTCACTGATTTCCACGGGCGGCTTTTCCACCTCGGACGCTTCCCTGGGGCACTGGCCCCAACCGGCCATTCACTGGGTATCGGTGGTCGTCATGATGGCCGGCTCGTTACCTTTCACCTTGTATGTCGCCACCTTGCGCGGCAACACCCGCGCGTTGCTCAAGGACCAACAAGTCAGGGGGTTCGTCGGATTCCTGGTCATCACCTGGCTCGTGGTGGGGACTTGGCTGAGCCTGAACAGCGACAACACCTGGTGGGACGCGGTCCGTATCGTGGCGGTCAACGTGACGTCGGTGGTCACCACCACGGGCGTCGCGCTGGGGGACTACACGCTTTGGGGCAGTTTTGCCTTGCTACTGTTTTTCTATTTGACGTTCGTCGGCGGTTGCTCGGGATCGACGGCCGGCGGACTGAAGATCTTCCGCTTCCAGGTGGCCGGCACGTTGTTGATGGGTAGTTTGAAACAGCTGATCCATCCCCGGGCGGTGATCCAGAAAAAATACAACAATCATCCCATCGATGAAGAAATCGTCCGCTCACTGCTGACGTTTTCGTTTTTCTTCACCATTACCATCGGCGCTATCGCCCTGGGGCTGGCGCTGATCGGCCTGGACTGGACAACAGCCTTGACCGGCGCGGCCACCGCCGTGTGCAACGTGGGGCCCGGACTGGGCACCATCATCGGGCCAGCCGGTAACTTCTCGACGTTGCCGGATGCGGCCAAATGGCTGCTGACTATTGGCATGCTGCTGGGCCGACTGGAAATCCTGACCGTCCTGGTGTTGTTCACGCCAGTGTTCTGGAAGTATTGAACCCTTCGGGTAATGCGAAGCAGAAAAAATAAAAAAGCCGCAACGCCCTGAACAGGCGTCGCGGCTTTTTTTCAAACGATCAGCGGTCGTTCTTGGTCGAAGAGCTGGTCGCGTTGGTCAGTCCCTTGGTGTTATGCGTACCCGGTGTCGCTGTGGAAATAGCGGAGGCCTTGGTCAAGCCGCGAGTATCGCGGTCCTTGGCGATGCTCGAGGTGAGCGAAGCCTTGCTGGTTCGGTCGGTGCGGGTGGTACCGGTGTGCTTGCCGCTCAGGCCATGATCACGGGTGCGGGTGCCGGTGTGGTCGCTGCTCAATCCTTTGCCAAGGCCGCTGGAATCGCTGGACTTGCCACTGCCCTGTCCACCGCCAACGCCTCCACCGTGGCCACCGCCATTACCGCCGCCGTTTCCACCACCGTTGCCGCCACCGCCACCATTGCCACCACCGGCGGCGTAGCTCGCACCGATTGGCGACAGGTCGGCGGGCAGCAAGGCCGAGGCACCCAGCATCAGGGCACAGACAGCGAGGGCGATCAGGGGTTTCTTATGCTTGGACATGATGTCTCCGAAAGACAAAAACAACGGTTGAACCTTTAAGACTCGGGGGTTCAACTTTTGTTCGTGACCGTCCGACCAAGTGAACGGAAATTCACTGTCGATTTTTCGGTGGAGTCGCCTCCGGCACGGTTCTATGCTCAGCGCCATGAACCTACATGACTCGCTGCTCCCGCCCCATGCCGAGATGGTCCGCGCCATGCTCGAACGAGACACCGCCTACGAGGGGGTGTTCTTCACTGCGGTCAAGACCACCGGCATTTTCTGTCGCCCCAGTTGCACAGCGCGCAAACCGAAACCAGAGAACGTTGAGTTCTTTGCCCACGCCGACGAAGCCCTATCAGCCGGCTATCGGGCCTGCCTGCGCTGCAAGCCGCTGGATGCCGCAGCCATCGCGCCGGACTGGATCCAGGCCCTGCTCAAGGCCGTGGACGCCGAACCTGACCTGCGCTGGACCGACGCCCGGTTGCAGGAACAAGGCATCGAACCACTGAAACTGCGACGCTGGTTCAAGCAGCATTTCGGCATGACCTTCCATGCGTATCTGCGGACCCGACGCTTGGGAATCGCCCTGGGCGGTATCAAGGAAGGGGCCTCCATCGACAATGCCGCGTTCGATTCCGGTTATGAATCACTGAGCGGTTTTCGTGACGCCTTCGTCAAATCCTTCCACATCACGCCAGGCCGCGCGGCCCTCAGCGAACCCTTGCTGTTCACCCGCCTGACCACGCCATTAGGCCCCATGCTGGCCATGGCCGAGCGGCGCGGCCTGGTACTGCTGGAGTTCCTCGATCGCCCGGCGCTGACCAAGGAATTGCAAGAGCTGCAGCAACGCTACGGCTACACCGTCGTGCCGGGCCACAACGCTCATTTGCAACAGATCGAAACCCAACTGGCCGAGTATTTCGCCGGTAAGCTCACGGCATTCAACGTCCCGCTGCACATGCCCGGCAGCGCCTTTGCCGTACGGGTCTGGGCTGAACTGCAAAGAATCCCCTACGGCGAAACCCGCAGCTACGGCGGCATCGCCGCAGCCCTGGGCAGCCCTGGCGCCAGCCGTGCGGTGGGTCTGGCCAACGGGCAGAATCGCCTGGCCATCGTCATCCCCTGCCACCGGGTGATCGGTGCGGACGGTTCGTTGACCGGCTATGGTGGCGGACAACCGCGCAAGGCATTTCTGCTGCGGCTGGAAAAAGCCGCGGTACAGGTTTCCCTGCCGCTGGCGTTTTGATCGGCCTGGAGAATGAACGACTGATGCCTGTGCCCTATCAAGCAGCAAGCACCTTTCTGGCAAGCCTGGATGAGGACTGGCGACGCCATGTCGAGGCGACCGGTCCTTGCCTGTTACAGCCCAAACCGGCCCGCGATCCCTATGAAGCCCTGGTGCGGGCGATTGCCTACCAGCAACTGCACGCCAAGGCCGGCGATGCGATTCTTGGTCGGCTGCTGGCGTTGTTCCCGGCGCAGACCTTCCCCAGGCCTGAGCAGCTTCTGGCGACGGACGCTGCGCAAATCAGAGGCTGCGGGTTCTCGGCCAGCAAGATTGCGACCATACAAGGCATCGCCCAAGCGGCGTTGGATGGGGTGGTACCGGATTACGCCACGGCACTGGCCATGGAGGATGAAGCGTTGATCGAGCGCCTGATCGCCTTGCGCGGCGTCGGCCGCTGGACCGTGGAGATGCTGCTGATCTACAGCCTGGAGCGACCGGACATCCTGCCGGGCGATGATTTTGGGGTGCGCGAAGGCTATCGACGGCTCAAGGGGTTGGCACAGCAGCCCAGCCGCAAGCAGATGGTTGAGACTGGACTGGCGTGGAGCCCTTATCGGACGGTAGCGGCGTGGTATTTGTGGCGGGTGCCTGGCCGCTAGACCGTGTCATCGTTCATCGCTCGCGCATTTCGATCTTCAGTGGCCACAAATAATCTGCACATAAAAAATCACTTGTGGGAGCGAGCCTGCTCGCGATGGCGTCCGTACATTCAGCATAAATTCAACGGCCCAGAAACACCGACCGTCTAGGCTGTCCAGAGTCATTCCAATCCCCCATTGGAGGTTCTCATGCAGCTAGAAGGATCCTGCCACTGCGGCGCGGTGTCGTTCAGCCTCGACAGCGCCCACCCCTACCCTTATCAGCGCTGCTACTGCTCGATCTGTCGCAAGACCCAGGGCGGCAGCGGTTTTGCCATCAACCTGGGGGGCGACGCCCGGAGCCTGCGGGTACGCGGTCGCAAGCACATCTCGATCTACCATGCACGGCTCAAGGATGAAGGGGATAAACGCGCCCACCGCAGCAGCGCCGAACGGCATTTCTGTTCCCTCTGCGGCTCGGGGCTATGGTTGTTCAGCCCTGAATGGCCGGAGCTGATCCACCCTTTCGCCTCAGCCATCGACACACCGTTGCCGGTAGCGCCGGAGCACACTCACCTGATGCTCGGCTCCAAGGCGCCGTGGGTGGAAGTCGAGGCGCATCCAGGGGATCAACAGTTCGAGGTCTACCCCGAGGAGTCCATTGCCCAGTGGCATGAGCGCCTGGGTCTGACCGTTTAAGAGGCGGCGCTGCAGAAGGCCCTATCGCGAGCAAGCTCGCTCCCCACAGGGGATTTTCTGTGTACACATTACTTGTGAACACTGAAGATCAGATGTGGGAACGAGCCTGCTCGCGATGGCGTCAGGCCAAACAACCCTATGTCGTCGGCACACCACTGTGGAACCGAAACTCCACATCCGGCGATTCGATCAGCTCGCGCTCAGCGTCACGCACCTTGTCGATCACCTGGGCAATGTCCTTGGCGTCGCCATATTGGTAGGCCAGCTTCAGGTAACCCTGGAAATGCCGGGCCTCGCTTTTCAGCAAACCGAAATAGAATTTACCCAGCTCTTCATCCAGATGCGGTACCAAGGCCTCGAAACGCTCGCAGCTGCGGGCCTCGATGAACGCCCCGACCACCAGGGTATCCACCAGTTTGACCGGCTCATGGCTGCGTACCACCTTGCGCAGCCCTGAGGCGTAGCGCCCGGCGGAGAGCTGGCGCAAGCCGATCTTGCGCTTTTTCATCAGGCGCATGACCTGCTCGTGATGCACCAGTTCTTCCCGGGCCAGGCGCGACATCAAGTTGATCAGGTCGACGTGGGAGTGGTACTTGGCGATCAGGCTCAGGGCAGTACTGGCGGCCTTGAATTCGCAGTTCTTGTGGTCGATCAGCAACGTTTCCTGGTCGGCCAGCGCGGCCTGGACCCAGGCATCAGGGGTGCGGCAACCAAGGAATTCGTGAATTTCGGGAAGGATCATGGGGCTCACGGGAAAAGGTAGTCGAGCGAAGGGCGCCGATTATACCGGCCTGCCCCCAGACCACCAGTCACCGCCGTTGATATGCATCAAGTCGACGACTGAGCCACAACAACTATAGTTGAGCAACGCCATGCCTTTTCATTGCTGGAGACGCCGATCATGCAAGCCATTCGCAGCATCCTGGTGGTCATCGACCCCGAACACTCGGAAAGCCTGGCGCTCAAGCGCGCCAAGCTGATTGCCGGTGTCACCCAGGCCCACCTGCATCTGCTGGTGTGTGACAAAAAGCATGACCATGCCGGCATGCTCAGCGTGCTGAAGGCCGCGCTGCTGGCGGACGGCTACAGTGTCACCACCGAACAGGCCTGGAACGAAAGCCTGTACGAAACCATCATCGACGTGCAGCAAGCCGAAGGTTGCGGCCTGGTGATCAAGCAACATTTTCCCGACAGCCCGCTGAAAAAAGCCCTGCTCACCCCGGCGGACTGGAAACTGCTACGTCATTGCCCGACCCCGGTGCTGCTGGTGAAAACCGCCGGCTCCTGGAAAGACAAGGTGATTCTGGCGGCCGTCGACGTCGGCAATACCGATGGCGAGCACCGTCACCTGCACAACACCATCATCGATCACGGCTACGACATTGCCATCCTGGCCAAGGGACACCTGCACGTGATCAGTGCCCACCCCACGCCAATGCTCTCGTCCGCCGACCCGACCTTCCAGCTCAAGGAAACCATCGAGGCCAAGTACCGCGAACAATGCCAGGCGTTCCAGGCTGAGTTCGACATCGACGACCAACACCTGCACATCGAAGAAGGTCCGGCGGACGTCCTGATTCCATATATGGCGCGCAAGCTGCAGGCGGCGGTGACAGTGATCGGCACCGTGGCTCGCTCGGGGTTGTCTGGAGTCCTGATCGGCAATACCGCCGAAGCAGTGCTCGATACGCTGGAAAGCGACGTGCTGGTGCTCAAGCCGCAGGAAGTCGAGGATCATCTGGTGGAGTTGGCGGTCAAGGATTGAGGCTTCGTTCTCCTCAGAATCGCCATCGCGAGCAAGCTCGATCCCACAGGAGATCTGTGGGTTTCCGAGCCCTGTGTGGGGCAAGCTTGCTCGCGATGCCTTTAAAGCTCAGCCGCCAATCGCATCCTTCAGGAACCCCGGCGCGATGTAGCGCTGGTAATGGGCTTCGGACAGGAGGAAAAATTCCCGATCAATGGCGTCCCGCAGGTCAGGCAGTTCCCAGTCGCGGAATTCCGGCATCAGCACCATACCGTAGGCTTCCAGGTTGTTGATCACCCGCGCGCCCCGGGCGATCAACTGATACGCCCAGCAATATTGCGACTGATGCGGCACAAAGCGGATCTTGCGTGCCTCCAATTGCTGGCGCAGCAATCCGGGGTCGAAAACCTCCAACTTGGCCACCATCACCTGGACCAACAGTTGCTCCAGACGCATCCACACCGCGCGTTTCTCCTCCTCGTTGTAGCCGTTCCAGTGAATCACTTCATGGTGGAACCGCTTGCAGCCACGGCACACCAGGTCACCGTAGACAGTGGAGCAGAGGCCGACACAGGGGGTCTTGATGAGCTGGTTGGGCATAAGGAAAAACGCACGCAAAAGCAGGACAGGCCGGCATGTTAGCCCTTTGTCTAAGATTGATCACCCCTTCAAACTTCATAGTCCAACTTACCTTTAATTTTTTTTTGCCGTAGAATCAGCCAGCCTTTTAAGGCGCCAATGTCCGTTAGAAGCTGTTTTCAAAGCGTCACGAGCACAGTCGTTCCTTCAGAGCGGTGTTGGCGAAGGGTCTTTCCAGCGGGGAAAGCCCAACGCCAACCCTCATCAGCTCCCCGTTCTGCAGGCGTAAAACTTTGAAAGCAGCTTCTGTGAGGAACTCCGGAAACTCTGGCGTGGTGGCTCAAAAAGCCTCCGACGCGCATGAGTACCGTGGGTTTCTGGATGAGCGTCCCGGACACCCATTTGGGACCACTGATGAGGGTAATAACTGTGCTTGAAGCCTACCGCAAACATATCGAAGAGCGCGCAGCACTGGGTATCGTTCCCCAGCCGCTTAACGCCGAACAAACCGCAGGCCTGATCGAGCTGCTGAAAAATCCCCCGGCTGGCGAAGAAGCTTTCCTCGTTGACCTGATCACCAATCGTGTTCCGCCTGGAGTCGACGAAGCCGCCTACGTCAAGGCCGGTTTCCTGTCCGCCCTGGCCAAGGGCGAAGCCCAATCCCCTCTGCTGGACAAGAAGCGCGCCGTTGAACTGCTCGGCACCATGCAGGGCGGCTATAACATCGTGACCCTGGTGGATCTGCTGGACGACGCCGAGCTGGCGCCGGTCGCGGCCAAGGAACTCAAGCACACCCTGCTGATGTTCGACGCCTTCCACGACGTGGCTGAAAAAGCCAAGAACGGCAACGTTCACGCCAAGGCCGTGCTGCAATCCTGGGCCGACGGCGAGTGGTTCAAGAACCGCCCTGTACTGGCCGACAAGATCAGCCTGCGGGTATTCAAGGTTACCGGCGAAACCAACACCGACGACCTGTCCCCTGCCCCTGATGCCTGGTCCCGCCCGGACATCCCGCTGCACGCCCTGGCCATGCTGAAAATGGCCCGTGACGGCATCGTGCCTGATGAACAAGGCAAGACCGGCCCGATGAAGCAGATCGAAGAGATGCGTGGCCAAGGCTTCCCGATCGCCTACGTCGGTGACGTGGTCGGTACCGGTTCGTCGCGTAAATCGGCAACCAACTCGGTACTGTGGTTCTTCGGCGACGACGTTCCTTTCGTTCCGAACAAGCGTGCCGGCGGCTTCTGCTTCGGCAGCAAGATCGCACCGATTTTCTACAACACCATGGAAGACGCCGGCGCCCTGCCGATCGAATTCGATGTGTCCAACATGCACATGGGCGACGTGATCGACCTGTACCCGCATGCTGGCAAAGTCTGCAAGCACGGTACCGATGAAGTCCTGACCACCTTCGAAATGAAGACCCCGGTCCTGTTGGACGAAGTCCGTGCCGGCGGCCGTATCCCACTGATCATCGGCCGTGGCCTGACCGAGAAGGCACGCGCCGAGCTGGGCCTGCCACCGTCGGACCTGTTCAAGAAGCCGGAAGCACCGGCCGAAAGCACCAAGGGCTTCACCCTGGCGCAGAAAATGGTCGGCAAGGCCTGCGGCGTCAAGGGCGTCCGTCCTGGCACCTACTGCGAGCCTAAAATGACCACCGTCGGCTCCCAGGACACCACTGGCCCGATGACCCGTGACGAACTCAAGGACCTGGCGTGCCTGGGCTTCTCGACCGACCTGGTGATGCAGTCCTTCTGCCACACCGCGGCCTATCCAAAGCCGATCGACGTGACCACCCACCACACCCTGCCTGACTTCATCATGACCCGTGGCGGCGTGTCCCTGCGTCCGGGCGACGGCATCATCCACAGCTGGCTGAACCGCATGCTGCTGCCGGACACCGTCGGTACCGGTGGTGACTCCCACACCCGTTTCCCGATCGGTATCTCGTTCCCGGCCGGTTCCGGCCTGGTGGCCTTCGCCGCTGCCACCGGCGTCATGCCGCTGGACATGCCGGAATCGATCCTGGTTCGTTTCAAGGGCAAGCTGCAACCGGGCGTCACCCTGCGCGACCTGGTGCATGCCATCCCTTACTACGCGATCCAGAAAGGCCTGTTGACCGTAGAGAAGAAAGGCAAGAAGAACGCCTTCTCCGGCCGCATCCTGGAGATCGAAGGTCTGGAAACCCTGACCGTCGAGCAAGCCTTCGAACTGTCCGACGCCTCGGCCGAACGTTCGGCTGCCGGTTGCACCATCAAGCTGTCCAAGGAATCGATTGCCGAGTACCTGCAATCGAACATCACCCTGCTGCGCTGGATGATCGGCGAAGGCTACGGCGATGCCCGCACTCTGGAACGTCGTGCCCAGGCGATGGAAGCCTGGCTGGCCAACCCGGAACTGCTGGAAGCCGACAAGGACGCCGAATACGCCGAAGTCATCGAGATCGACCTGGCCGACGTCAAGGAGCCTGTGCTCTGCGCGCCGAACGACCCGGACGACGCCCGCCTGCTGTCCAGCGTTGCTGGCCAGAAGATCGACGAAGTGTTCATCGGTTCGTGCATGACCAACATCGGTCACTTCCGCGCTGCCGGTAAACTGCTGGATCAGGTCAAGGGTCAGCTGCCAACCCGTCTGTGGCTGTCGCCACCGACCAAGATGGACGCTCACCAACTGACCGAAGAAGGCTACTACGGCATCTACGGCAAGGCTGGTGCACGGATGGAAATGCCAGGCTGCTCGCTGTGCATGGGTAACCAGGCACGCGTCGAGCCGAACTCCACCGTGGTGTCGACTTCGACCCGTAACTTCCCGAACCGTCTGGGTGACGGCGCGAACGTCTACCTGGCTTCGGCCGAACTGGCGTCCGTTGCGTCCATCCTGGGTCGCCTGCCGACCGTCGAGGAGTACATGGAATACGCTGGCAAGATCGACAGCATGGCAGCGGACGTATACCGCTACCTGAGCTTCGACCAGATCGCCGAGTTCCGTGAAGCAGCTGCAAACGCCAACATCCCGGTCGTTCAAGCCTAACGCTTCAACGCCCGACTAAAAACGCCGCCCTTCTTGCGAGGGGCGGCGTTTTTTTATGCCTGCTGTTTCGATGCAATCGGAGCAACCGCTATCGCGAGCGAGCTCGCTCCCACAGCGCATTCGTGGTGGACGCAATGCCTATGAACGCCCCGCAAACCTGTGGGAGCGAGCTTGCTCGCGATGACGGCGGCACATTCAACATCACTGCCAGCCGAACCACCGCCATCGCGAGCAGGCTCGCTCCCACAAGGGGACAGTCAGGCCATAAGGGAGTAGATCAACGCGGTGATCGCCACCAGGCCCACCAATGTTACGAACACATTGGACGTCAGGCCGCGATAGCGGGCCATGGCCGGGACTTTGCGGATGGCGTACATCGGCATCAGGAACAGGATGGCCGCGATGACCGGGCCGCCGAGGGTTTCGATCATGCCCAGGATGCTCGGGTTGAGCGTGGCGACGATCCAGCACACCACCAGCATGAACGCCGCCGTCAGACGGTCCAGGGTCTTGGGCGCCGGACGGCGGCCGCTCTTGACGATCAGGCCCTTGAGGCCTTCGCTGGCACCGATGTAATGACCAAGGAAGGACTTGGAGATCGCCACGAATGCAATCAACGGAGCGGCAAAAGCGATGGTCGGGTTGCTGAAATGGTTGGCCAGGTACGACAGGATCGACAGATTCTGCGCCTTGGCTTCGGCCAGTTGTGCCGGAGACAGGGTCAGCACGCAACTGAACACAAAGAACAGCACCATCACCACCATCAGCACATGGGCGCGCGACAGGATCTGAGCGCTGCGCTCTTCGGCGTTAGCGCCATACCGACGCTTCTGGTCCACCGCAAACGCCGAGATGATCGGCGAATGGTTGAACGAGAACACCATCACCGGGATCGCCAGCCACAAGGTGTGCAGCAGCGCCGAAGGTTCAGGTGGCGTGGAGGCCGTGGTCAGGATGCCGCCGTTCCAGTGCGGGATCAGGAACACCGCCAGGAACAGCAACGCCACGATAAACGGATAGACCATCAGGCTCATGGCCTTGACGATTGCCTGTTCGCCACAACGCACCACCGCCAGCAGACCCAGAATCAGCACCAGGGACAACACGACCCGAGGCGGCGGCTGGATATGCAGTTGATGCTCCAGGAAGCTGCTCACGGTGTTGGTCAGTGCCACGCTGTAGATCAATAGAATCGGGAAAATCGCAAAGAAATACAGCAAGGTGATCAGCGCCCCGGCCTTGAGGCCGAAATGCTCTTCCACCACCTCGGTGATGTCCGCGCCGTCACGACCGGACAGGACAAAACGGGTCAGGCCCCGGTGGGCATAGAACGTCATGGGAAATGCCAGCAACGCCAGGATCAACAGCGGCCAGAAACCGCCCAGGCCCGCATTGATCGGTAAAAACAGCGTGCCTGCACCGATGGCGGTGCCAAACAGGCCCAGCATCCAGGTGGTGTCATGGCGACTCCATTGGCTGAGGGTGGCTGGGACAGTCGTTTCAAAGCGCTCTTCGACGCTATTGGCCTGATCATTCATCCGGTCGGATCTCCGTTTTCCGGTCACATGCACCCGGCCGGGACGAGTCGGAAAAACCCGACAGGCAGCGCCCTGGCCGAAACAGGGGCGCGATTGTCCGGGATTCACGAGCAGAAGCAAAGGCTTAGCTGAGGAGCGGTTGTGCGGATCAGAGCATTTCAATAGCAACGGCCACCGTATTCTCAATGTGGGAGCGGGCTTGTTCTCACAGTTGGATCAAAGTACAGCCGCCAGGGCCAGGCCAGCTGTAAGGTCGCCTTCGCGAGCAAGTTCACTCCCCACAAGGACGACGCTACAACCGAAATGCACATAAAAAGCCGGAACCCCCTGCCCTCTGCTCCTACAATCAGGTTGAATACTTGAAATCGCCCCAGCGCCCACAGGAGCCCAGCATGACCGCAACCGTTCTGGTACTGGTTGAAACCGTCAATGACTACCTGCCAATTCTCGAGCGCCAGGGCTATCACCTGGAATTGGCGCCAACGCCTGCCGAACGCAAGACGGCGATTTTCGAACACGGTGAACGCTTCAGCGCGGTGCTGACCCGCGGCCCCCTGGGTTTGACGGCCGACGAAATCGCCGTCCTGCCCAACCTGCAAATCATTTGCGTGATCGGCGCCGGTTACGAGCAGGTCGATCTTCAGGCCGCCAGCAACCGCGGTATCGTGGTGACCAACGGTGCCGGGGTCAACGCCTCATCGGTAGCCGACCACGCCATGGCACTGCTGCTGGCGCTGGTGCGCGACATTCCTCGGGCCGACGCGAGTGTGCGCCGGGGTGAATGGGCGAAGGTCATGCGCCCCTCCCTGGCCGGCAAGCGCCTGGGTGTACTGGGCCTCGGCGCGGTGGGCATGGCGATTGCCAAGCGGGCCGCCCTGGGCTTTGACATGAGCGTCAGCTATCACAATCGCCGGGTACGCAGCGACGTGCCCTACACCTTTTGCGCCACGCCAACGGAACTGGCCCGGGTCTCGGACTTCCTGATCGTCGCCACGCCCGGCGGCCTCGACACCCGACAGTTGATCAACAAACAGGCCCTCGACGCCCTGGGACCCAATGGTTTTCTGGTGAATATTGCCCGGGCCAGCGTGGTCGCCACCGCCGACCTGATCAATGCCCTGGAGCAACGACGAATCGCCGGCGCGGCACTGGATGTATTCGATCACGAGCCTGAAGTGCCCGCAGCCTTGAAAAACCTGCCCAATGTGGTCCTGACACCCCATGTGGCGGGCCTGTCGCCGGAAGCCACCCGTGGCACGGTGGAGCTGGTGGGCCAGAACCTGACCGCGTTCTTTTCCGGCAAGCCGGTGCTGACACCAGTGCCATTACCCGACGCGCAGCATTAAAGAACCCCCAGCAACGTCCACAGACGCCGGGACTCGGCGTCGGCACTGATCAGCTCGCCCAACAGCTCGCTCAAAGGCTTGTTGCCCCACTCCACGCCGCGCCGGATCAGATAAGGCACCGGGCTGTGCGGTTCGGTGCGCGACAGGTACCCGGCGATGACCAATAGCTGTCGATAGGCTTCTTCGCGACTGGCCGGCTCCTGGAAGACCTGGGCCGGCGCAGCGTTCGCCTGCGCCAGGTCAGGCTGAGGCGCAACCGTGGGGGAAGTTTGCATCGGCACGACAGTGGGTTGCTGCGGATTCATTGCGATGAACTCCTCTACCAGGGCCAGCAAGGCCTGTATCACGTCCTGCAGGGCTTTATAACCTGGCGCCAGATTGCCCAGGTAAGCGTCGCTCCAGGCTTCGAGCCGTTGCAAGTGCTGCTGGCTCAACATCAGGCTGCCCTGGCGATGCAACCAGAACGACAGCGGCGTGGTGCGAATCAGCTCAGTGAGTTTCTTTTGATCGCTGCGTGCAGCTTCGGCCGATGCCTTGGCGTTTTTGCTGTCGTTGCCCAACACTTGCTGGCGCTGCAAACGTTGCCAGTCATCCAGGCTGAAACCGGCGAAAGCCGGGTCCCGGCCATCGAACAACGGCACCCGCGTCAGCAGCACTTCGCTGTAGCGCCGGGCCAGCCACTCTAGCGGAATCACCCGCCACGCCTGGTCACCCTCGTCGGCCTGGGGGTACAACTGTTCCGGATAACGCTCACATAGGCCAGCGACCAAGGCCAGGCTGCCCGGCAAGCCGTCCAGCCCCGCCAAGTGCAACCAGGCCTCGCCCAGCCAGGCACTGATCATCAGGTCCTTGCTGCGCTCGAGCAACAGCGTGGTGGCGAGTCTTTCCAGCTCCGGCCATTGGGCGCGCTTGATCGAGGACTGCCAGACACCGGTGGGCAGGCTGGTGTCATCCTCCCGGCGCAGCTCGCGCAACTGGTCAAATGCCGGGTCATAGCGCAGGTCCTGGCCACAGGGGGACTCGGCGCTGATCGGTTCGAGCAATTGAGTGATCAATTCCGGCATGGGGGTTATCGGCAAGCTCACAGGCCCTCCTCACGCGTGGCGATGGCGGGGCTCGATGAGGTCGCCATGAAAGGTGAACGGGGTGCCCGGGTCGGCAGCGGCGGGATCGACAGCGGCAGCTTCGAACCCTGGCTCATCAACGACAGGCGCAGGAACATCAACGTTTGCTGTGCCGTGCTGGCCTGGGTCTGGGCCGTCACCGGCAGTTGCAGAGTCAATGGAAAATCGGTGTAGTCGACATTCGGCTGGCGCTGGACCGACACCAGCGAGCGCATCAGGCGCAGCAACGACCAAGGCCCCTGATATTCCCAGCCAGCCTCCAAGTCACGCACCACCAGGTTCGGTTGCAAGGGGTCGTTGGCCGGACGCTGGTAGCCGTTGCGGGCCCAGCGCAAGGTCAGGCGCACCGGTTGTCCGACCATCCAGCGCAGGTTCTGTTGGGCGCCACCGGGGTAGCTGATCTGCTGGTTGCCGGCGTTCAAGCCCCAGGCAATCACCTGGTCGGCGCCGCGCTCTTCATCGCGATCGGTGCGCCAGCGCACGTCCATTTCCACGCCGAGAATGCCGCTCTTGTCCCGCACGAACAACGGCCCAAGCCAGGTGCTGGCCTGTTTCAAGCGATTGAGGAAGTCTTCGGCCGCCAGCCGATCCGGCGTCTGGCTCAACGTCAGCCCGGCCTGGGCCAGGGGCAAGCGCGTGTCGATCAACTCCAGCAGGCGCTGGACCCGCGCCGGGTCAGCGTCGCTGGCCCGCACATCCTGGGAAAACGGGAAGCGCCCGGCCAGGTATTGATTGAAATAGTTAGCCAGGTCATTCCAGGCAGTCGCTGCCTGGTTCTGCTGCAGATACAGGCACCTTTGCAGGGCGCTTTGCTGCAACGCGACGGTGCGTTGGGCCAGGTCACCGCGCCCGGCTGAAAGACTGGCGGTTTGCAGGATCTGCGCGCAGGTAGTGGTGTCCATCTCGATGAAGTCCCGGCTCACCAACTGCTCCAGTTGGGCCGCCGAACTGGCCGGGTTCTGGTTCTTGTACTTGAGTAATTCATCGTTGATGGCCATGAACCGCGCCACCTGATCGTGCTCCAGGGCCGACAGGTTGTCCTGCTGGACGATCAGCCACTCCAGCGCCGGCATCCGTTGCTCGGCGATCTGCAACATGGCGCCGAATTGCTGGTTCAGGTTCAACTTCAGGTCCTGCGGGTCGCTGGCACCGTAGAGCTGCAAGCCGAAGTTCTTCGAACCGTCCCAGCGCTGGACATCGGCCCGCTGGCTGAATAACGGCTGGGCATCGATTTCGTCCAGGCCGCTCTTGATCTGCGCCAATGCCCGGCGATTGAGCAGACGCTGGAAACGTATCGCCAGGTCGCCCCGGTGTACATCCATGAAAGCCTTTTGCAGCGCAACGGCCTGGGCCGTTTGCACATTGAAGCCCATGCCGGGCAACTGCTCGTCGCTTTCATTGAGGCTCAACCACATGGCTTGCGCCGCCGCGCCTTCAGCGGCCTGCATCAGCGCATCACGGTAATCCGGCGGGATGCGCGGCAGCTCTTCGTTGGCGTAGCTCTTGTAGCTGGCGAAGTAGTTCAGGGCGCCGCTGAAATCATCGCTGCCGTCGCCCTGGCTCATCGAATTGGTGTTGCTGCCCGATGGATCCTTCTGCAACGCCAATGCCACGAAATCACGCTTGAACAGCGCTTGCACCGCACCGTCCAGCGCCGTGACATGGTCTTGCAGCACCAGCAGGCCACTGCCCTGCTGCACCAGCAGATTGTCCCGGGAGCCGGACTGGACGATCCACTGGTCCCTGAAGCTCTGTTGCAGCTTCGCCGCCTGGCTCTCCAGGTCCTGTTCGATATCCGGGCCAAGCAAGGTGCTATGGCTGACCTTGTCCATCATCTGGGTGTAACCGGGCACCAGGTCCTGCCCCTTACCGCGCCCCCAGGCCGAATTGGTCAGGCTGACCAGCGTCTGCAAGTCATCGATCAGCGCCATCAGGTCTTCGAGCTCACTCAATGAGTTGCCACCACCGGACTCCAATCGCTGCAGATGCAGCTTGAGATAGCCGGCCTGGCGCACGAAGTTATCGGCCAGGAAATAATGATCGAGCCAACGCTGCATCAGGCCGGTGAAGTTATCGGAAATCGCCGGACGCGCGGCGTTCAGGTCCAATCCTTTCAGGTCGGTGTTTTGTGCATCGAACAGCACCCGGTTGTAGAACCGTGCCCGGCTCAAGGTTCCCGTATTGAGGTTCAACGACAGGGCGTTGTTACTCAGCTGCACCAGTTCATCCAGTGGCGCCTTGGGGTTGTTTATCGCCTGGCTGAACAGCTGATTGTGTTGTTCCAGGCGCACGGCTCGCTCCACCAGGTCCTTGGCCTTCACATAGCTTTGCCATTGCGCCGGGTCTTCACTTTCCACGTTGCCCCGGCGCTCGGTGTTGCGGATGGACTTGAGCTGTTCCAGGTCCCAGTTCAGCAGGTCACGCAGCGGCAACACCCAATGATGCCGGGCTGTCAGGCGCAAGCCCTCCTCCAGTTGCGTGTCCACCGAGGAGAACCACGAAGTGGGGAAGACCACCGAGACGAAGCGCCAGCGCGGGGCCTTTTCCAACATGTTCCAGTAGTTCTGCACGTTGTGCCGGGTCGGTTCCAGTTGCGGCTCGTCCGAGTCAACCACCAGATGGTTCTTATGGGCACTGAGGATCAGCCGCGAGAGCTCCTCGGCCTCCTCCACCGAATCGTGCCAGACCCACAACATCCCCCCCAGCCAGACCAGGCCGACCACCAGCGCGACCGCTCCGGCCAGCCGATGCCAGCGCTGGCGCAAACGCAACAGACGTGGCACCGGCTGGGCCAGGCCACGCTCGGCCACCAAGCGACGTGACCACAGTTGCCGGGCGAAAACCGTTTGCCGCAGGAGGTTGTCAGTGGCCGCGAACCCATCCTCTGTCACCGCCGGCGCTTGGCTGGCGGTGAAATAGACACCCCGAAAACGCGGTGCCTCGCCCTGGGTGTTACCTTGGAAAACCGGCTCCAGCAGGATCTGCAGGGGCCGCCGCAAACCTTCGAAACGCTCGGGCAACCCGTAAAGATCGGCACTCAGTTGCCCCGACAGCGCGCCGACCTCGATGATCGACTGCGACAGCGCAGCATTCACCTGATCCAACGCCTGGTCACTCCACTGCGATTGCCAGGCCGCATCCGGCAGGTAGGGTGAAGACCAGCCCAAGGTCGATTCCCGGGCCTCGGCAGGCAATGCGCTGACCAGCTCCTGGAACCCGGGCAACTGTTCCATCCCGGTGATCACCACGTACACCGGCAGGCTGAGGCCGAACCGTTGCAGAAGGTCGATAAAACCGCGCCGGGCCTTGAGGCTCAACTCGGTGGTGTGTTCGATGTCATCGAGCTGGCCGAATGGGACAGTCCAGATCACTGCGTCCAGGGGCCGCCGGCTGCGCAGCCGCAGGATCAATCCGAGCAAGCGCCACCAGTTGCCGCGTTGCCGGTTCATGCCCTCATCGGGCAGGAACAACGCCTGGGGCACCACCAGCACCGCACCTTCGGTATCCGACCACCAGCGCCCGAACCATGCAACTTTGTCAGTGGGTTGCAAACGCCACTGGGCACACAACTGCGCGCTGTCCGCTTCGTTGCCAAGCATCATCAGCCAGGGCATCTGATAGCGGTCCCGGACGCCCTGTTCCTGTTCCATGTGGCGCACTGCCCCATAGAAACTGCGAATTGCCACTCCACCCTGGGTCCGCAGCCACCAGATCCCGGCCACGATCAGCAGTACCAGGACGATGGCCAGCAACACCAGGGCGAAGATGCTCAGGGGGCTCATGAGTCCTGCTCCTGGACCACCGACTCGTTCAGTTGCAGGACCGGTTCAAGGGCCGAACCAATGTCACGCCAGAACACCTGCCCCAAGCCGGTCAGCAACAGCACCATGACCAGGATCGCCAGCCCCAGGCGAACCCCGTCCGGCAGTGACTGCTGCCCCGGCATACGCACCGGCGCTGCCGCCGAAGACTGCGCCAGGCGCTGGCTGACATCGACATAATCGGGTTCGTGCTGCCAGGCAAAGGTGAACAACGCCAGGCGCCATTTCTCATGCTGGACCTGACCGGGCTCGCCGCGCAGCCGGCCCTGAAACCCGAGGATCAGGCATTGCAGATAAACGTTCGCCAGGTCTCGGGTGCCGGGCATCTGCTCCTCCAGCAATTTCTTGATGGCTGCCGGCAGGCGCTCGCCGGCCTGGCGGCTGGCATACATGCGTGATTCGAGTGGGTGCTGCTGCCAAGCCAGTTGTCCCGGCCAGGGGGTGAATAACAAGGTTTCGTCCACCAGTGCGACGAACGCGTAGACCAGCGCCTTGACCTGCTCGGTGGCGGCATCGCCAACGGTGGCGAAGGCCGCTCGCCACAAGCGCTGGGCGCTGCGCCCGGAAAACTCCACCACTCGGCTGACCAGTACCGCGGGGTCGCTGTCCTTGGGCAAGTCCTGCCATTGCTGGAACCACTTCAGCCAGGCCTGACGAAATGCGCTGCTCAGCGGCGCCTCATGCAGACCCCGAACCGCCCCGCCACTTCCATCAGGCATACGACTCCCCTTTTGCGATCAGGCACTTTCACCGGCTTGCGCCACAAACAACACCACTTGCCACGGAGTGCTGGCCTGGGCCGACGCCGGCGCCACAATGTGCAATGGCAACTGCCCGTCAAACCATTGCCCGCTGGCGGCCACCACAAATAACCGGGTGTCGTCGCCGACGCTGTAGGCCACCTGCTCGTTGCGACTCATGGCCTGATGGGGCAAGCCACTCATGCGCTGGCGGCTCAACAGCGCCACGTGCGGCGCAGACGCGATGATCGCCCCGCGCAGCCACTCGGCCGCCGCCTGCTCACTGGCACCATTGGGCATGCGCAGGCCGATCACCAGGCGTTGGCTGGGCTGATCGTCGGGCAACTGGATCGAGAACACCTGGTCATTGCGCTCGAAGGCCAGGCTGCGATAGCCGGCGCGAACCAGCTCCAGGGTGTCTTCCAACCAGTCGAGCAGCGGCTCGTAGGCGCGCTGCAACTCCAAAAAATCCAGGGGGGCGAAGGCCGGCACGCCCGCCAGTGGATCGAGGGCCGACCAAGCACCGGCCAACCCCAGCAGCAAACCGTAAAGCGCTTGCGGGGTCGCCACCCGGGTGTTCAACGCACCTTCGATTTCCGGCAACCGTGCCCACAACGCGGTCAATTGCCGGCGGATTTCCATGGCATCGTCCTGATTCCCGGCGGCCTGGGCCTGACGTAGCCGACCGGCGAGAAACAGGCACTTTTCCCGGGCCCGGGCACACAGCCCGGCGACGCGCCGACCGAGCACCGATTCCGGCAACAGCACGGAGGTAGGCGGCGTGTAGGGCACCCGCAGAAAGCCACCGCCCTCCTTGCGAATGCGCAACAGCGGCAAGCAGATCGAATCGGCCTTGCTCAGCTGGGTGCACAGCCGCGGGTTCGGACGCCAGACGGTGATCGACTCGGGAAACTCGCCACTGGTGAGATCCGGCAACGCCTCGCCGACCACCGATTGCAAGCGGCCCTTGAGCGGCAGCAATTGCCCGGCGCGCCAGAGCGGGCTGACAGCCAGGTACACAGTCACGGTGGCATCGTCGGTCTGGTTGACCGCCTCGCTGATGTCCAGCTCCAGGGTCGGCCCGACGCCAGCCTGCAGGTTGACCGGCAAGCCATCCGGCAAGGTACCTTGCAGTTGCAACAGCCGCACCTGGCCGGCGCTGAGGGCCGAAGGGTCGACTTCCAACTGGCTGACGCCCCAGAACCAGGGATTGCAGGCCCCGGCAAAATGCGCAGCCAGAGCCTCGGCCCGCAGCCCTTGCAATTGAAAATGCTGGGGCAACAACTGCATGCCCTCATGCCAGCACACCGCGTCAGGTAACAGACTCATACGACTCCCTTCGACATCCCAATGTCGCCGCGCATGGCGGCCCGCGGTCACTCAAGGCTGGTTGTCATTCACGAGGGTCATCTCGCGACTGTCGAACTTCAGCCAGGCCTCGCGCTGATCGTCCAGCCGAAGCCGGTGGGCTCCGGGAGTGTTATAGCTGGCGAAGACCAAAAGTCCAGCGGCGCGCCGGCCCTCCAGCGGGAAGGGTTGGCGGTCGATGAATTGCCCCGGAACCAGCTCCAGCCCCCACACCGACATGAGTTGACGATAGTCGCGCTGGAACTGTTCGCGCTCGGCGAACCACTGGCTGGCAGTGATACCCGACAGCTGCTTGAGCAGGTCCGGGTCGTTCACGGCGATGAAGTCCACTGCGATCGGCGTGTCGTCATTGGCCCGCGGCGCGACGTCCAGGGTCAAGCTGTCCAGGTCGACACTGGGCGCAAAAAGCGAGCAACCGGTGAGCGCCAGGCTCAAAAAAAATCCGGAAAAAAAGACACGCAAAATGAATCTTCCTTTTCTCAGCGGTCAAAAATTGTTTTTGCTTGCATTTTTATAGACCTGTTCTAGCGTCTTGGATAGTTCGACCAGCACGGTCGAATGGACCAGGTTCGTCAAGGGAATGACAGGTTTTCTGCCGTCCATTTGCAACCTGCGGATCAGCAAGGGAATGCGATGAGCGGGCCTCCCGATGCATTGCTCCCCCAACATGCATCGGAGTCGGCCGCCATGGCAGAAAGTACCCAGCACAAGCTCGACAGAGTCCGTCCTCCCCGCGTCCAGATCACCTATGACGTGGAAATCGGCAACGCCATCGAGAAAAAAGAATTGCCACTGGTGGTCGGCATTCTGGCCGACCTCTCGGGCAAGCCACTGGACCCGCTGCCCAAGCTCAACGAGCGGCGCTTCACGGAAATCGATCGGGATAATTTCAACGAGGTACTCGCTTCCATCTCCCCCCGCGCCACGCTGCAGGTGAACAACACCCTCAGCGGCGACGACAGCAAGCTCAACATCGAACTCAACTTCCGTCACATCGATGACTTCGACCCGGTCAAGGTCGTGGAGCAGGTCACGCCGCTGCGCCGGCTGTTCGAAGCCCGTCAACGCCTGCGGGACCTGCTGACCAAGCTCGATGGCAACGACGACCTGGACAAGCTGCTGCGGGACGTGATCGCCAATACCGAAGGCCTGCAAGAGATCAAGTCGGCCCGGCCCCAGGATGCACCGCAAGAGCTACCGACGGTGGCCGCCAACGATGACCCGGCCCCGACCGAACCTCAGGCCTGATCGTGCTCATCATTCAAGGGAGATAAAGCCATGCCTGCTTCATCCAGCGCTCAAACCAGCGAGAGCACGACCCAGACCCTGTCCCTGCTGGACAAGATCATCGCCGAAGGCCGCATGGCCCACGACGACAGCCAGCAGGACTATGCCCGTGACATGCTCGCCGAATTTGCCACCCAGGTCCTCGACGAAGGCATGGCCATCGACAAGGACACGGTGGCGATGATCAATGACCGCATCAGCCAGATCGATCAGTTGATCAGCGCCCAGCTCAACGAAGTGCTGCACCACCCCGACCTGCAGAAACTCGAGGCCTCCTGGCGCGGCCTGCACCTGCTGGTGCAGAACACCGAAACCAGCACGCGGCTCAAATTGCGCCTGCTCAACGTCACCCAGAAAGAATTGCAGAACGATCTGGAAAAAGCCGTCGAGTTCGACCAGAGCGCGCTGTTCAAGAAAATCTACGAGGAAGAATACGGCACCTTCGGCGGGCACCCGTTCAGCCTGCTGGTGGGCGACTACACCTTCGGCCGCCACCCGCAGGACATCGGCCTGCTGGAAAAACTCTCCAACGTCGCGGCGGCGGCGCACGCGCCGTTCATTGCCGCCGCCAGCCCGCGGTTGTTCGACATGACCAGTTTCACCGAACTGGCGATACCCAGGGATCTGTCGAAGATTTTCGAGAGCCAGGAACTGATCAAATGGCGCTCGTTCCGTGAAAGCGAAGACTCGCGCTACGTGTCACTGGTGCTGCCGCATTTCCTGCTGCGACTGCCCTACGGTCCGGACACCTTGCCGGTGGAGGGCATCAACTACGTCGAAGACGTCAACGGCACCGACCACAGCAAATACCTGTGGGGCAACGCCGCTTGGGCGCTGTCGCAACGCATCACCGAAGCCTTTGCCAAATATGGCTGGTGCGCCGCGATTCGCGGGGCCGAGGGCGGTGGTGCGGTCGAAGGCCTGCCCGCCCATACCTTCCGCACCAGCTCCGGGGACCTGTCGCTCAAATGCCCGACCGAAGTGGCGATCACCGACCGCCGCGAGAAAGAGCTCAATGACCTGGGCTTCATCGCCCTGTGCCACAAGAAAAACAGCGACGTGGCGGTGTTCTTCGGCGGCCAGACCACCAACAAGGCTAAGCTCTACAACACCAACGAGGCCAACGCCAACGCGCGGATCTCGGCGATGTTGCCGTACGTGCTCGCGGCTTCGCGTTTCGCCCACTACCTGAAGGTGATCATGCGCGACAAGGTCGGCAGCTTCATGACCCGCGACAACGTGCAGACCTACCTCAACAACTGGATCGCCGACTACGTGCTGATCAACGACAACGCGCCGCAAGAGATCAAGGCGCAATACCCGTTGCGCGAAGCGCGGGTGGACGTGACGGAGGTGGCAGGCAAGCCGGGAGCCTACAAGGCCACGGTATTCCTGCGGCCGCACTTCCAGCTCGAGGAGCTGACCGCCTCGATCCGCCTGGTGGCGACCCTGCCGCCACCGGTAGCCGCCTGATCAATAAAAACCTATGGCGAGAGGGCTTGTTGTGGCGAGGGGATTTATCCCCGTTGGGGCGCGAAGCGGCCCTGAATACCAGCAACCCGGTGTGTCAGCAGATTGAGCTGACTGTTTAGGGCTGCTGCGCAGCCCAACGGGGATAAATCCCCTCGCCACAGGTTCGGCGTTCGTCTTTAACGGATCGGTATCGGGTAACACCCCACTCGACTTCAGGAGTTCCACACAATGGATGCAATAATTCTCGACCTCGGCGGCGACATCAAGGGCGACAGCCTGCTGGAGGGCTTCACGGACAAGATCGAGGTCATGTCCTATAGCCACAACGTGTCGATGCAAGTCACCAACGACGTGAGCAACTCGGAGCGCACCTCCGGCCGGCCCCACATCGGCGAGTTCACCCTGACCAAGTTCATCGACAGTTCCACCCCCACACTCAACGAATATTGCTGCGCCGGTAAACCGATCCCGCAAGCGGTCATCACCATTGGCCGCAACGCCGCCGAGGGCAGCGGCAAACTCATGCCGTTCATCATCTACACCCTGACCAACGTGGTGCTGTCTAACGTCAGCGTCAGTGGCGGTACAGGCGGCAAACCGGTGGAAACCCTGTCGCTGAACTTCACCAAAATCAAATGGGAGCTCACCGCACAGAAAGACGACGGCACCAAGGAAGGCACCGCGGGCACGACCTGGGACCTGGCGGCCAACAAAATGACCAAGTGACGGAGCGCGCCCATGGCAGGCTTCGGGCTTCGCCCACCGCTGTTCGATCGCCTGGCCAGCTCGGCGGACGATGCTGGCCGGGCGTTCGATCGACAGGCGCTGCAGGACTCGGTCCACGCCGAACTGCAACGTCTGTTCAATACCCGGCGCGGCCCGCGGGCGCTGACCGATCCACCGAGCATCCTGGACTACGGCATCGCCGACTGGACCGCATTGCAACAGCAGCGCAGCGATGACCGCCGGCAACTGACCCGGGAGATTCGCCAAGCCATCACCCACTTCGAACCTCGCCTGCATCTTGGCGAGGTTGAGGTCACCCCGGTGCCGGGCCATCCACAGCAACTGAGCATACGGCTATTGGGCGAGCTGCGCGGCGACGCGCACCCATGGCCCGTGGCATTTGTCATCGAGCACGCCGGCGACGGCCTTGAGGTACGACATGAGCGACTCGATTGACCCGCAACTGCTGGACTATTACCAACGCGAACTGACCTGGCTGCGACATGCCGGGAGCCTGTTCGCCGAGCGTTACCCCAAGGTCGCCCGGCGCCTGGAGTTGTCCCCCGGCGAATGCCCCGACCCGCACGTCGAGCGCCTTCTGGAAGGCTTCGCACTGCTGGCCGCGCGTTTGCAACGCCGGCTCGACGACGACTACGCCGAGTTCAGCGATGCCCTGCTCGAACAGCTCTACCCATTGGCCATGCGCCCATTGCCATCGTGCGCCATCGTGCAGTTCGAACCCGACCCAAGCAAAGGCAACCTCAACGAGGGCTACCCCCTGCCCCGGGACACACCGTTGTTCGTCACCACCGACAAGGGCCAGAGCATCCACTTTCGCACCACCGCCGCCGTGCACTTGTGGCCGCTGGAAGTCAGCGAAGCGCTGCTGCTGGGCAGCGACGAAGCCCAGGCGTTGACCGGCGTAGTCCAGGCCCGTTCGGCCTTGCGCCTGAACCTGCGGTGCCTGGGAGAGAGCCAGTGGGCGACCCTGGGGATCGATCATCTGCGAGTGCACCTGGCGGCCTCGCCGATGATCAATGCCTGGCTGTATGACTTGCTTGGCGCCCACGCCGTCAAGGTCCTGGCTGGCGCGCCGGGCAGCGTACCGGAACCACTGACAGGTTTGCCGCAGATCGTCGGTTTCGCCAGTGACCAGGCCTTGTTGCCGGATGAAGACGGCGTACACCCCGGCATGCGCCTGCTGGCCGAGTACTTCGCCTTCCCCGACAAGTTCGGTTTTTTCGACCTGCCACTGGCCGGTGCAAGCAGCGATAGCCCATCCTTGTACCTGTACATCGTGTTCGATTGCGCACCCGCCAGCCGCCTGCCGCTCCAGGCCAGCGACATCGCCTTGGGCTGCGCGCCGGTGATCAATCTGTTTCCCAGGACCTCCGAGCCACTGCGCCCGGACGGCACTCGCAGCGAATACCGACTGGTGGCCGACAGTCATCGGGAAAACAGCGTCGAGATCCACAGCATCCGCGGCATGCGCACCACCTCCAGCCAAGGCGTACGCAAGGTGCCGGCCTATTACGGCAGCCAGCACGGCAGCGACCAGCCATGCTATTGGCATGCACGGCGGGTCAGCGGCATGAGCCCGAACCGACTGGGCACCGATTTGATGGTCAGCCTGGTGGACACCCAACTCGACCCCTTGGCCGAGACCCATGGCTACAGCCTCACCGCTGAACTGCTGTGCACCAACCGTCACCTGGCCCAAAGCCTGCCGGCCGGCACTCCGCTGGGTTTCGAGCGACCGGGGCCGGTGGCCTGGGCCCGTCTGCGCAACCCGCCCAGCCCACAGAGCCTGCCACGCCTGGACGGTGAGTCGCGCTGGCGACTGGTGTCGCAACTGACCCTCAACCATTTGTCCCTGGTCGAAGGCCCCCAGGCCCTGGACGCGCTGCGCGAGATTCTCGAACTGCACAACCTGCGGGACGAGGCCAGCGCCCGGCGCCAGATCGAAGGGGTTTCGGGGCTGGGCTGCGAACGGGTCATCGCCCACGTCGGCGAAGACGCCTGGCGCGGTTGGCGTAACGGCTTGGAAGTGCGCTTGCAGCTGGATCCACAACACTTCGTCGGCAGCAGCGCCGTGCTGTTCTCCGGGGTACTGGCGCAGTTCTTTTCCCTGTATGCCACCGCCAATCGTTTCGTGCGCACCGTACTGGTTCAGTCCGACAAGGAGGTGAAAACATGGCAACCCCAAGCCGGCAAGCCCCTGACGCTCTGAACCTGAGCCAACGGCTGCGGCGCGATCCACAGCGCTTCGAATGGCTCCAGGCCTTGTTGTTACTGGAACGCGAACACCCCCAGGCCGAAACCTTGGGCAGCGGTACCGCGCCACACGCCGAGGCTTTACGCTTGCGCGGGCCATTGACGCCGCTGTTCGCTGCCAGTGAAGTCGAGAGCCTGAGCCAGGAGCCTGGCTCGCCGCCAACCCTGACCACGCCCATCTTTGGCCTCGGCGGCCCGGACGGTCCGCTGCCCTACGCCTATCAGGAATGGCTGCAACAACGGGCGCGTGCGCGGGATCATGCGCCGGCGGAATTTCTCGACCTGTTCCAGCATCGTCTGCTCAGCCTGCTCTATAAGGTGATGCGCAAGCATCGCATCGCCCTGGGTTTCACTGCCCCGGCGGCATCCGCCGTCCAGGCGCAATTGCGCGCGCTGACCGGCCTGCTGCCCAAAGCCCTGCAAGAACGCCAGGCCGCGCCTGACTCAGCGGTACTGGCCTGCACGGCGCTGTATGCCGATGGCCGCCGCTCCCTGGCCGGGTTCGCGGCGATTGTCCGTGAACAGTTCGCACTGCCGGTGGAGCTGACCGCCTATGAAGGGGGCTGGCGGGAAATACCACCGGCCAGCCGCAGCCGCTTACAACTGGGCGGGCGCAACCTGCGCCTGGGCCGTAGCGCGGTGGCCGGTACCCGGGTCTGGGACGAACACGCCGGGGTGCGCCTGACCCTCGGCCCGCTGACTGTCGCCCAGGCCGCTGGACTGCTGCCCAATGGCGAAACCCATCCGCTGCTCGCCAGCCTGTATGCCTTGTATTTCGGCCCCGACCTGGACTGCACCCTGGTGCTGCTGGTCCGTGGCGCCAGCCCACTGCAACTGGGTCGCCAGGCACCGCCACGGTTGAATTGGAACGGCGGCCTGCAACGCCAGCCGAGCCTGGCCGTGCAACGGATCGAAACCCGCCTTCGTCAGCCGGAGATCGCCTGAAATGGAACTGGCCAGCCTGATCGGACGCCTCAACCCGGACAACCGTCGCGCCCTGGAAAGAGCGGCACAACGTTGCCTGCAACGCAGCCATCATTACGTGGAAATCGAACACCTGCTGTTGGAATTGCTCGACATCGAGGGTGGCGATTTCGCCTGTCTGCTGCCGCGCTTCGGCCTGGAGCGTGATGCGGTGGCAGCGGAAACCAACAAAGCCCTGGACCTGTTCAAATCCGGTAGCACCCGCACGCCCGCCCTGTCGGCACAGACCATCGGCCTGTTGGAAGATGCCGTGGTGCAGGCCAGCGTGCTGGGCCTGGACAGCATCCGCTCCGGGTTGTTGTTGCTGGCGCTGCTGGACCGCGATGAGCGCCGCAGCCTGCTGCTCAACAGCGCCTCATCGTTGCTGCGCATCCCCCGGGACGCCTTGCGCGCGCACCTGTTGGAATGGACCGAAAGCTCCCGTGAACATGTCGGTGGCATGCGCCCGGCCAAGCCCGGCGAGGCACCACAGAAACAGGCCCCGGTGCTGGACCAGTACACCCAGGACCTGACCGCCGACGCCCGGGCCGGACGCATCGACCCCATCGTCGGCCGCGATGGCGAGATCCGTCAGTGCATCGACATCCTGCTTCGCCGCCGGCAGAACAACCCGATCCTGGTGGGCGCGCCCGGCGTGGGCAAGACCGCCGTCGTGGAAGGCCTGGCCCTGCGCATCGCCGCCGGGGATGTGCCGCCGTCGTTGCAGGAAGTCACCCTGCGCGTACTGGACCTGGGTCTGTTGCAGGCCGGCGCGGGTGTCAAAGGCGAGTTCGAACAGCGCCTCAAAGGCGTGATCGACGCGGTCCGCAGCGCCGAAAAACCGATCATCCTGTTCATCGACGAAGCCCACACCCTGATCGGTGCCGGTGGCGCAGAAGGCGGCAGCGACGCGGCCAACCTGCTCAAACCGGCCCTGGCCCGGGGCGAGCTGCGCACCCTGGCCGCCACCACTTGGCTGGAGTACAAAAAATACTTCGAGAAAGACCCGGCCCTCGCGCGCCGCTTCCAACTGGTGCAAGTCGAGGAGCCGGACGAACTCACCGCCGTGGAAATGCTCCGTGGCGTGGCGAGCAAACTGGAACAACACCACGGCGTGCAGGTGTTGGACGCAGCCATCCACGAAGCCGTGAAGTTGTCTCACCGCTACATCTCCGGACGCCAGTTACCGGACAAAGCCATCAGCGTGCTCGACACTGCCTGCGCCCGGGTCGCCCTCGGCCAGCACGACGTGCCGCCGCCCCTGGAAAGCCTGCGCCACCGGCAAAACAGTCTCAAGGACGAGGTCGAACGCCTGCGCCGGGAACAGGCCACCGGGCTGGATCACCGCGAACGTATCACCCTGCTCGAAGGCGAATCGACCAGTAACGTGCAGGCCATCCGCGAGCTGGAAACCCGCTGGGGCGAAGAGCGAGAAGCGGTACGCGAGCTGCTCGACACTCGGCGCGAACTGCTCGCCCTGAGCGAACGCGCCGACAGCGAAAAACCCGACACCGAGATCGATAACCGCATCGATCATCTGGCCGCCGAGCTGCTGCGCCTGGAAGCCGGCCTCGATGCCATTCGCCAGGACGATCCGTTGGTGCCCGAGCAAGTGGACAGCAAGACCGTGGCCGCCGTGATCGCCGGCTGGACCGGCATTCCCGTCGGCAAGATGCTCGCCGACGAAGCCCACGCCGTGCGCACCCTCGGCCAGCGCATGGGGCAGCGGGTCATGGGCCAGAGCACGGCACTGAACACCATCGCCCAGCGCCTGCAAGCCTATCGCGCCGGCCTCACCGATCCGCAGAAACCGGTCGGCGTGTTCCTGCTGGTGGGCCCCACTGGCGTGGGCAAGACCGAAACCGCCTATGCCCTGGCCGATGCCCTGTACGGCGGCGAGCGCAACCTGATCAGCATCAACCTCTCGGAGTATCAGGAGGCCCACACCGTCAGCCAACTCAAAGGCGCCCCACCCGGCTACGTCGGCTATGGCAGCGGTGGCGTGCTCACCGAAGCGGTGCGGCGTAAACCCTATTCGGTGGTGCTGCTGGATGAAATCGAAAAGGCCCACCCGGATGTGCTCGAGGCGTTCTACAACGTCTTCGACAAAGGCCTGATGGAGGACGGCACCGGCCTGGTGGTGGATTTCAAGAACACCGTGATGCTCGCCACCAGCAACGTCGGCGCCGAACTGCTGCTGGATACGCCCGTCGCGCAACTGGGCAGCGACGCCTTCAACGAAGCCTTGCACAAAGTGCTGCTACAAGCGTTTCGCCCGGCGTTTTTGGCGCGCATGACGGTGGTGGCCTATCGGCCACTGGATGAGGCGACGCTGGAGGGGATTGTGTTGGCGAAACTAGAGAAATTGCGCGGGCGCTACAAGGCCGCGACCGGTAAGCAATTCGAGTTTGATGCGGGGATTGTCAAGGCGGTGTTGGCCAAGTGCAGCGCGGCGGGTGCGCGAGATGTCGAGAATGTGTTGATGACGCAGGTGACCGGGAAGTTGGCGGAGTGGGTGTTGGAGTAATACTGCTAAACCGGCCGACTTTTACAACAGCTTCTTACTCAGCGGAGACAGGCATCATGACGGAAGAAGAATTTTTAAACGTTGTCTTGCAAGCGGCTGGCGTCCATCCGCAAGACTTCTCCGGCACGCCCAGCCAGTTCAATAAAAGCTGGGCTTCGAACGGCCCGTGGGAAAGCGCCGCCCAAGTTGAGATTTCCTACCACCTCCAACGTGGCTACGGGATCACTGCCAAGGTCAGGGAGATCAGTTACCCCTGGCCTTACAGCGCAGAGAAGGTGGATTTCTATTTCGTTCTTCTGGGAAAGAGTTATGCAGTGGAAATCAAGGTAGAGAGCACAAACGGAGATTTCGGCGGTGCGAACCTTCAGGAGTCCATCACCCGGGATGTCAACAAGCTCAACGGGTTCAAGGCTGATAATCGCTGGGTCGTTATCGTCGCTACAAGCCAGAAAAACCGCGAGTTGCTGGACAAGACATTGAACCGTGGTGATTCATGGGTCTTCGACGTCGAGGGGTCCTTTACCGCTTATCTGTGCAACATAGACACGTACCCCCATGGCCTTCCTATCAGTCGATCGAACGAATTAAGCGCGCCGTACAATTTCATCACCACTCATTACAGCTGACGCCTGCGTTTTTCTTGAAGTCGTGAGGCCTTTCAATGCCCCGCTCCACCGACAGCAACACCACGCTATCGCTCACCGCCACCACGCTGTCGGCGCTGTACCCTGAATCGCTGTCGGGCGAAGAAAGCCTCAACGCATTGGGCTCGCACATCCTCAACGGCATCAACGACGGCGCCTCATTAACCCTCACCACTGCCGTTGCCAGCCACGTCACCACCACCCTGCACAAGGACGCGCTGCAGCGCCCCATGGACTTTCTGGTGGCCGAAATCCGCCAGCTCCCTGCCGATGCCACCGCCGAGCGTTATCAACTCTTGCTGCGTCCCTGGCTGTGGTGGCTGAGCCTTGCCAGCAACAACCGCGTGTTCCAGAACCTCGCCACCTCGGACATCGTCACGACGATTTTCAAGGCCCATGGTTTCACCGATTTCCAGCTCAAACTCACTGGCAGCTACACGCCACGCGAATACTGCGTGCAGTACGGCGAAACCGATCTGGCCTTCGTCTCGCGCCTGATGGAAGAGGATGGGATCTTCTGGTTCTTCACCCACGAAGCAGGCAAGCACACACTGGTACTGGCCGACAGCAACGACGCCTTTGCGCCCATTCCCAATGGGCCGACGGTGAATTATCTCGGGCAGAAACTGGGTGAGCGGGAACTGCACGGCATCCGCAGCGGGCAAGTGTGCCTGCAGGCGGTGAGCGGGGTTTACCAGGCCATCGATTATGAATTCACTACGCCGACGACATCACTCTTCAGCCAGGCCGAAGCCGTGGCCGGAGCAAGTTCGATGTACGAACATCCGGGCGGCTATACCGTCAAGGCCCAAGGCGATGCCCTGACCACGCAGCGGGTGGATGGCCTGCGCAGCCAGGAGAAACGTTTTGTCGGCGAAAGCGACTGCCGCTGGCTGGTGCCGGGGTATTGGTTCACCCTCGCCGGCCATGAAGACACGACACTGAATATCGATTGGGTCGTGACCTCGGTCCGCCACGAAGCCAGCCACGACGGCTATCGCAATCGCTTCGAAGCGATCCCCAAGGCCACGGCCTATCGACCGGCCCGCCTCACGCCCAAACCGCGCATGCACACTCAGACCGCGCTGGTGGTGGGCAAGGCCGGCGAAGAAATCTGGACCGATGAATACGGCCGGATCAAGTTGCAGTTCCCCTGGGACCGCACCGGCAAGAACGACGAAACCTCGTCCTGCTGGGTACGCGTGGTGTTGCCCTGGAGCGGCAAGGGTTTTGGCATGCAATTCGTACCGCGCATCGGCCAGGAAGTCATCGTCACGTTCATCGACGGCGATCCCGACCGTCCGCTGGTGACCGGTTGCGTCTACAACGGCGACAACGCCCTGCCCTACGCGTTGCCGGCGAACCAGACCCAGTCCGGGATCAAGACCAACTCGTCCAAGGGTGGCGGCGGTTTCAACGAGTTGCGTTTCGAAGACAAGAAGGACGCCGAGGAGGTGTTTCTCCAGGCCCAGAAAGACTTCAACATCAATGTACTCAACGACACCACCGCCACCGTCGGCCACGATGAAACCCTAACGGTGCAGAACGCCCGCACCCGCACGGTCAAGGAAGGCGACGAAACCATCACCCTGGAAAAAGGCAAGCGTAGCGTGACCATCCAGACCGGCAGCGACAGCCTCGACGTGAAAGACACCCGCACCGTCACCGTCGGTTCGGACCAGAACCACAGCACCGGCGGCAACTACACGCACAAGGTCACCGGCAACTACGACCTGACGGTGGACGGCAACCTGACCATCAAGGTCAGCGGCACCCTGACCCTGCAAAGCGGCGGCAGTTTCGCGATCAAGAGCGGCGCGGACCTGGCGGCCCAGGCCAGCACCTCCATCAGCCAGAAGGCCGGCACGGCCCTGAGCAACCAGGCCGGTACGTCGTTGGAAAACAAGGCCGGCACCACGCTGACCAACGACGCCGGCATCAGCCTGGTGAACAAGGCCGCCGCCGAACAGACCGTGGACGGCGGCGGCATGCTGACGATCAAGGGCGGTTTGGTGAAGGTCAACTGACAGGAGCGCCCCGATGGCCTCGAAAAAACTCGACGTGGAGCGTGGCGACAGCCAGCTGAGCGGGCAACTGGTCGACGGCCGGCTCGACGGCCCGCTGCAAATTGAAGAGGCCCAGCGCCCGCAAGCAAAACTCAACTACAGCCAGGGTGAACTACAAGGCACCAGCACCCTGTATCACCCCAATGGAAGGGTCTCGGCAGTGATGCCGTTCGTGAAAGGTAAATTGCAGGGGGTGGCGAGTTTTTATGCCGCAGAGGGTGGCTTGCAGCGCCAGGCCACGTATCGCAATGGATTACTGCACGGTGAGGCCAGCAACTACTTCCCCGACGGGCAACTGGCCGAGGCCGAGTTCTATCGCGACGGTGTGCGCGACGGCCGCTATCGCCGCCTGCACCCTAACGGCAACCCGGCGGTCGAAGCCCGCTACCTCAATGGCCAACTGCTGGAACCGGCCCATGCCTACGCTGAAGACGGCCGGCCGCTGGATGCCGAGGGCAAACCGATCTCCCGGGTGCGCTGGTGGTTCAGGCGTTGGAATGATCCAGCGCAGGCCTGACCACCCCGTCCATCCTGTGGGAGCGAGGTGGTCGCAGATTTTATGGCCACTAGTAAGTCCTCTGTGGGAGCGAGCCTGCTCGCGATGACGGCAGCACAACCAACATCACCACCAACTGACCCTCCGCTATCGCGAGCAAGCTCGCTCCCACAGTGTTTTCGAGGTGGTCGCAGATTTTATGGCCACTAGTAAGTCCTCTGTGGGAGCGAGCCTGCTCGCGATGACGGCAGCACAACCAACATCACCATCAACTGACCCACCGCTATCGCGAGCAAGCTCGCTCCCACAGTGTTTTCGAGGTGGTCGCAGATTTTATGGCCACTAGTAAGTCCTCTGTGGGAGCGAGCTTGCTCGCGATGACGGCTTCACAGTCAACATCACCACCAACTGACCCTCCGCTATCGCGAGCAAGCTCGCTCCCACAGGGGGATCGTCCATACCTTTGGGTTCGCGACCATCAGGGAATGAGCATCTGCACCTGCCCCGGCACGACGATCTTGATCACCCCGGCCCAGGTGCACATCAGGGTACTGTTGGCGTCGATGGCCGGCATGTTACCGAGCAACAGTGTGGGCGCGCCGCCAGGGATCCAGGGGGTCGCGGTGGCGGGAATGCACGGCATGGGGGTCAGCACACCCAATGCCGCCGCAGTCGCGGCGGCCACGGTCGGGTTGGCCAGGCTCTGGCACATGCCGAACGTGGTGATGTTCACCAGCGGGATGTGATCCATGATGTTCGCCGCTGGCATGCCGCCGGTCAGCAGGCGATTGACCGGCAGTACATTGAGCACCGCCGGGGCGACGCCGAAGCTGCATTGCAAGGTTGCGGTGCCACACACTTGCGGGCATCCCATCGCGATTGCTCCTTTGAAAGCTGCAGGCTTCACAACCATAGCTCGCCCATGGCCGTCGTGCATCAGGCCCGCTGATTATCCTGCAACACGCTAACCTATAAGACCCTGGCGTGCTTGTGACGCCTCCCTCGCGCCATTAGATTAGCCAATGATCGATGGCCTCCAAAATAAGCAGAAGGGATAAGCATGGCGTTTACTGATCAGTCCACCCGCGTGCGCGACGGTGAAGAACTCGATGCCAACCTGATCGACCCATACCTCAAGGCCCACATTCCAGGCCTCACCGGCGTGCCGCGGATCAGCCAGTTTCCCGGTGGTGCGTCGAACCTGACCTACTTGCTGGAATACCCAGAGCAGGAATTCGTCCTGCGCCGTCCGCCATTCGGCCACAAGGCCAAATCGGCCCACGACATGGGCCGTGAGTTCCGCATCCTCAATCAATTGCGCGAAGGTTTCCCCTACTGCCCAAAAGCCTACCTGCACTGCACCGATGAGTCAGTGATGGGCGCCGAGTTCTACGTGATGGAACGGGTCAAGGGCATCATCCTGCGCTCCGATCTGCCGCCGGAACTGGGTTTCGACGCCGCCCGCACCGAAGCACTGTGCAAGAGCTTCATCGACCGACTCGTCGAACTGCATCAGGTCGACTATAAGGCTTGCGGCCTGGCCGACCTGGGCAAGCCCGAAGGCTACGTGGCCCGGCAGATCCGGGGCTGGAGCGATCGCTACGAAAAAGCCCTGACCCCCGACGCGCCGAAGTGGGAAGCGGTCAAGGCCTGGCTCAACGACAAGATGCCCGCCGACCACCCGACTTCGAGCATCGTGCACAACGACTACCGCTTCGATAACGTCATTCTCGACCCGGACAACCCGATGCAGATCATCGGCGTGCTGGACTGGGAACTGACCACCATCGGCGATCCGTTGATGGATTTGGGCAACAGCCTCGCCTACTGGATCGAGGCCGACGACCCGGCGCCGGTGCAGTTGATGCGCCGCCAGCCAAGCCACGCGCCCGGCATGCTGACCCGCCGCGAGTTCGTCGATTACTACGCCGAGCGCGCCGGGATCCGCATCGACAACTTCGATTTCTATTACACCTACGGCCTGTTCCGCCTGGCCGGGATCGTCCAGCAGATCTACTACCGTTTTTTCCACGGCCAGACCCAGGACAAACGCTTCGCGCAGTTCGTTCAGATGAACAAGCTGCTGGAGCAGATGAGCCTGCAGGTCATCGGCAAATCCACGCTCTGAGCGCACCTATAACAAGGAAACAGCATGTCCAAGACTCAGTTGTTCGACCTCGACGGTAAAATCGCTTTCGTTTCCGGCGCCAGCCGTGGCATCGGCGAGGCCATCGCCAAACTGCTGGCCCAGCAAGGCGCCCATGTGATCGTGTCCAGTCGTAAACTCGACGGTTGCCAGCACGTGGCCGACGCGATCATCGCCGCTGGCGGCAAGGCCACCGCCATTGCCTGCCACATCGGTGAAATGGAGCAGATCAGCCAAGTGTTCGCTGGCATCCGCGAGCAGTTCGGGCGCCTGGACATCCTGGTGAACAACGCCGCCACCAACCCGCAATTCTGCAACGTACTGGACACCGACCTGGGGGCATTCCAGAAAACCGTCGACGTGAACATTCGCGGCTACTTCTTCATGTCGGTGGAAGCGGGCAAGCTGATGCGCGAAAACGGCGGCGGCAGCATCATCAACGTGGCGTCGATCAACGGCATCTCGCCGGGAATCTTCCAAGGCATCTATTCGGTGACCAAGGCCGCCGTGATCAACATGACCAAGGTGTTCGCCAAGGAATGCGCGCAGTTCGGCATCCGCTGCAACGCCCTGTTGCCGGGCCTGACCGACACCAAGTTCGCCTCGGCCCTGGTCAAGAACGACGCGATCCTGAAAACCGCCCTGGCGCAGATCCCCCTCAAGCGCGTGGCCGACCCGAGCGAAATGGCCGGCGCGGTGTTGTACCTGGCCAGTGATGCATCGAGCTACACCACGGGTGTGGCGCTGAATGTGGATGGCGGGTTCCTGTCCTGATAGCGAATTCTGTGAAAGCCCCTGTGGGAGCGAGCTTGCTCGCGATAGCATTGCATCAGTGACACAAGTACTGCTGACCCACCGCTATCGCGAGCAGGCTCGCTCCCACAGGGAATAGCAGCGACTACAAAAATGAATATTTATTCCAATATTTGCAATTTAGGAATATTTATTCCATAAATAGCCCTCCTGAAAATAACAATTCAAAGGGCTCTTTCTCATGCGTGAACTCGGTATCGGTCTGATTGGCACCGGCTTCATGGGCCGTGCCCATGCGCTGGCGTTCCACAACGCCAAGGCGGTCTTCGACCTCCCCCTGAACCTGACACTGGCGGCCCTGGCCGACGCCGATCCCCAGCGTGCCCGGCAATGCGCCCAAAGCTGGGGGTTCGCGACGGCCCACAGTGACTGGCAACAACTGATCGACGACCCGAAAGTCCATCTGATCGCCATCACCACCCCCAACCATTTGCACTTCCCCATGGCCATGGCTGCCCTGGCGGCGGGCAAGCCGGTCTATTGCGAAAAACCCCTGGCGGTATCCCTGAAGCAAGCCGAGCAGATGCAGCAGGCGGCCAAGACCGCCGGCGTGGTAACACGGGTCGGCTACAACTATCAGCACAACCCGATCATCCAACTGGCGCGGGACATGATCCAACGCGGCGAACTGGGGCAGATCATCAGTTTCCAGGGCGAATTCAGCGAAGACTTCATGGCCGACCCGAGCTCGCCGTGGTCATGGCGCTGCGAAGCCGCCCACGCCGGTGGCGCACTGGCCGACCTGGGCAGTCACTTGCTGGCCATGGCTCGTCACCTGTTGGGCGATGTCCAAGCGGTATGCGCCGACAGCCAGACCGTGCACCACCAACGCCCCGCCAGCGCCGGCAACGCCGAACAACGCGCCATCGCGGTGGACGACCAGGTCCACGCCCTGCTGCGTTTCGCCAATGGCGCCCGAGGCACGGTGAGCAGCAGTTGGCTCAAGCACGGCTACAAGAACCACCTGAGCTTCGAGATCAGCGGCACCCTCGGCACGCTGGCGTTCGATCAGGAACGGCTCAACGAACTGCGCCTGTGCCGCGTCGGTCAGGCAGGTTTCCAGCGGCTGCTGGCCGGTCCGGATTTACCGGGGTATGCCGCGTTCAGTCCGGCGGCCGGGCATCAGTTGGGGTACAACGAATTGAAGACGCTGGAGGTGCAGGAACTGGTCATGGCCCTCGCAGGCAAAGGTGGCAGCGGCACCGATTTTGCCGAAGCCTGGGAAGTGGAGCGGCTGGCGACGGCGATTCGGTTGGCGGCGCGGGAGCAGCGGTGGGTGAAAATCAGCGAGCTGTAACCGCTCGTTCGCTGCACTTTGTAAACCCTCTGTGGCGAGGTGTTCAGTTTCGATTTAGGGTTTGCAACTCAACCAACCGCCCCGCCAACGCCTTGGCCTGGCTCGCAACGTCGGTCACGGCGGTGCTTTCCCACCACATTCCGCGCAGTGGCGGGCCCATGGCGAACAGCCGCTCGGCAGGCTCGCCTTGGGCGTCCAGCACCGCCCCATCAGGCCGCGCGGCGATGCCCAGGGCCAATGGGCCGGGCTGGATCAGACCACGGGCCAGCAACTGCTGCGGCAACGGTCGCGCCACCCGGCGCCAGTCATATTCGATGCCGCTGGAGTTGATCAATGCCGCGCCCTGCACCACGGTCAGGCCAGCCTCGCCTCGTCGGCGGATGTGAATCGCCAGCGCCCCTTCGGCGGATGACGCCAGGCCCTTGAACGACGCCGCCTGGATCCGCAACCGCCCTTCCCCATGCAAACGCGTCACCAGTTCCGCGCTCAACGGTGGCGAGCGATGATGATGGCTCTCCCACCACGGCCGTACATGCCGGACGAACTGCCGACGTTGCACATCGCTGGCCTGGTTCCACAAACGCCCGATGTGTGCGCGCACGGTGTCCAGCGGTGCCTGCCAATCGATGCCTTGGGTCTGGGCCTGGCGGCATTGCTCACGCAGGGCCCGCATCAACTGGCGCGGCGAACGCAGGCTGTGATCTTCGGCGAGGAAATCCACCCAGGCCGGCGGCTGGCGACGCACGTGGGGCAGCAGTCCATGACGGGAAAATACTTCGATAGGCCCGCGATGCCCGGCCTGTTCCAGCGACACCACGGCGTCGACCATGGTCAGTCCCGAGCCGATGATCAACACCGTGGACTGCGGGTCGAGCTGGCGCATCGCAGCCACATCCCAAGGATCCAGGGCCGCGGCATTCAAGCCGCTGGATTCGGTCTGCGGGGTGCGCGCCGCCGGGAACATGCCGGTGGCCAGCACCGCGAAACGGCCACGCAAGATTTGGCCATCGTCCAGTGTCACCATCACGGCATCGTCGGCAAGCCGCAGGTCCACGGCTTCCCCGCGCACGTGCTCGGCGGTCGAACCGTTTTGTGCACCCAACTCGCGAGCCTCGGCCAGGCGTTGCTGCACATAGAGGCCGAACATCCCCCGGGGTGGGAACAACTCGCTGATCGGCACGTGCTGCTGATCCGATTCGGGCCAGCCGCCGGCTTCGACGAACGCGGTGAGCCATTGGGTCAGGTCATCGGCGTTGTCCGGATCGACACTCATGCGCGCCGCGTTGCCGTTCAAGGTATGGCCCAACTCCACAGCGCTGTAGGCCTCGCCCCGACCCAATTCGCTGCGAGGCTCGACAATCAACACCTCGCGTCGGCCCGGCAGGCGCAGCAACTGCGCCGCCAGCATGGCGCCGCTCAGGCCGCCGCCGATGATCAGGATGCCCGCCTCGCGGGTGATGTCACGCTCATGTCGATCCAGCGCTGTGTCCATACCGCTCTCCAGGAATCAAATCACCACATTGCGTACGAATCTCGCCGCCACCGGGCCATCGTTGCGATAAGCATGGGGCTGGTTGCTGGCGAACATGAAAAACTCACCAGCACTGATGCGGCGCTCTTCGTCGCCCAACAACAGGGTCAGGCAGCCCTCGAACACATAGAGCTGCTCGCTCCAGCCGTCGGCGTCGGGTTCGGAATGGTAATGCTCGCCGGGCTCCAGGCGCCATTCCCAGAGCTCGACTTCGCGACTGGCAGTGGCTTTGGCCAGCAGCACGGCTTTGCTGCCGGGAATAGTGCCGGCCCAGGCCAACTCGTTGATGCGGCTCGGGTCGCGGGCGTCGGGGGCCTGGATCAAGTCGCTGAAGGCCACGTTGAGGGCCTCGGCGACACGGTCCAGGGTGGTCAGGCTGACATTTTTTTCCCCAGCTTCTATAGCCACCAGCATGCGCCGGCTGACCCCGGACAGTTCCGCCAGCGCGGTCTGGCTGAGCTGCGCGGCATGCCGCAGGCGGCGGACGTTCTGGCTGACGTGTTGCAGGACGGACGCCCGCTGGCCGTTTTCTTTGTGCACTATATTGCTCACATGCTAGGGCTGCGCATTATACTGCCCAACTTCGGGCGCATTGTGCGTCCGCCTCAAGTGGCGCGCAAGGTCATGACACCGGTGAACTCCCCTCAAGCTTCCTCCCGCTTCTCAAGGTTCAGCAAAGCTGAATGCGTGCTGGTGTTGATCACCATGATCTGGGGCGGAACCTTCTTGTTGGTGCAGCACGCCATGACCGTCAGCGGGCCGATGTTTTTCGTTGGTCTGCGCTTTGCCGCCGCGGCGGGGTTTGTCGCACTGTTCTCCTGGCGGCATCTGCGGGACCTGACCCTGTTCGAGCTCAAGGCCGGGAGCTTCATCGGCGTGGCGATCATGCTCGGCTATGGCTTGCAAACGGTCGGCCTGCAAACCATTCCCAGCAGCCAGTCGGCGTTCATCACCGCGCTGTACGTACCCTTCGTGCCGCTGTTGCAGTGGCTGGTGCTGGGCCGCCGGCCTGGCCTGATGCCGAGCATCGGCATCATGCTGGCGTTCACCGGGCTGATGCTGGTGTCAGGTCCTGCGGGTGCTTCGCTGAATTTCAGTGCCGGCGAGATCGCCACGCTGATCAGCGCCATCGCGATTGCCGCCGAGATCATTCTGATCAGCGCCTATGCCGGCCAGGTCGATGTGCGCCGGGTGACCGTGGTGCAACTGGCAAGCACGGCGGTGCTGGCATTCTTGATGGTAGTACCGACCCAGGAAACCATTCCGGATTTTTCCTGGTTGCTGCTGGTCAGCGCCGTCGGCCTGGGGGCCGCCAGCGCAGCGATCCAGGTGGCGATGAACTGGGCGCAGAAAAGCGTCTCGCCGACCCGCGCCACGCTGATCTATGCCGGCGAGCCGGTGTGGGCCGGCATCGCCGGGCGCCTGGCGGGCGAGCGGCTGCCAGCGATTGCCTTGTTCGGCGCAGCGCTGATCGTCGCGGCGGTGATTGTCAGTGAACTGAAGACCCGCAGCAAAGGTGCTGTCGAGGTGAATGAGGTGCTAGAGCGCGAGCAGTGAGGCCGGTGGACCAGCGCAATAGCGGCGAGCAAAATCCCCTCGCCACAGGTGATGTGTATCACGCGGTATTTGTGGCTAGCTCTGACTCCGCGTCTCCTCACCAAAATAACGCAAAGTCAGAAAACTCCGTCCACTTTGTAGGATTCTGCGACACCCTCGCGGTTGGTGATCGGGGATACGCCACGTATGATCCCTGCTACTCACCCGCCGAATAGAAGCCTATGTCACTGATAGTTCTATTGCTTTTGCCCTTCATCGGCAGCTGTGTCGCGGCGCTGCTGCCGCATAACGCCCGTAACGCCGAATCATTGCTGGCGGGCCTCGTGGCCCTGGTCGGCACCGTTCAGGTGGCCTTGTTGTACCCGCAGATTGCCGACGGCGGCGTGATCCGTGAGCAATATTCCTGGTTGCCCAGCCTCGGCCTGGATTTCGTGCTGCGCCTGGATGGTTTTGCCTGGCTGTTTTCCTTGCTGGTGCTGGGCATCGGCACGCTGGTGTCGCTGTACGCCCGCTACTACATGTCGCCGGACGATCCGGTGCCGCGCTTCTTCGCCTTTTTCCTGGCGTTCATGGGTGCCATGCTCGGGTTGGTGATCTCCGGCAACCTGATCCAGATGGTGTTTTTCTGGGAGCTGACCAGCCTGTTCTCGTTCCTGCTGATCGGCTACTGGCACCACCGCGCCGACGCCCGGCGTGGGGCCTACATGGCCTTGATGGTGACCGGGGCCGGCGGGCTGTGCCTGTTGGCCGGGGTGATGCTGCTCGGTCATGTGGTGGGCAGCTATGACCTGGACAAGGTCCTGGCCGCTGGCGATCTGATCCGCGCCCATGCCCTCTACCCCACCCTGCTCTCGCTGATCCTGATCGGCGCCCTGAGCAAAAGCGCCCAGTTCCCTTTCCATTTCTGGCTGCCCCACGCCATGGCCGCGCCGACGCCGGTGTCGGCCTATCTGCACTCGGCGACCATGGTCAAGGCCGGGGTGTTCCTGTTGGCGCGGTTGTGGCCAGCGCTGTCGGGCAGTGAACAATGGTTCTATATCGTCGGCGGCGCGGGGGCCTGTACTTTGCTGCTGGGCGCCTACTGCGCAATGTTCCAGAACGATCTCAAAGGGCTGCTGGCCTACTCCACCATCAGCCACCTCGGGTTGATCACCCTGCTGCTGGGCCTGAACAGTCCGCTGGCGGCGGTGGCGGCGGTGTTTCATATCCTCAACCACGCCACCTTCAAGGCCTCGCTGTTCATGGCCGCCGGGATCATCGACCACGAAAGCGGCACCCGCGACATTCGCAAGCTCAGCGGCCTGGTGCGGCTGATTCCGTTCACCGCGACCCTGGCGATGGTGGCCAGCGCGGCAATGGCCGGGGTGCCGCTGCTCAATGGTTTCCTGTCCAAGGAAATGTTTTTCGCCGAGACCGTGTTCATTTCCGCCACGGCCTGGGTCGAGTTGGCGCTGCCGATCATCGCCACCATCGCCGGGACCTTCAGCGTCGCCTACTCCCTGCGCTTCACCGTGGACGTGTTCTTCGGCCCCACCGCCACCGACCTGCCCCACACCCCCCACGAGCCGCCGCGCTGGATGCGCGCGCCGGTGGAGTTGCTGGTGTTCACCTGCCTGGTGGTGGGGATTTTCCCGGCCCAGGTGGTCGGCTCGTTGCTCGCTGCTGCGGCGTTGCCGGTGGTGGGCGGCACGCTGCCCGAGTACAGCCTGGCGATCTGGCATGGCCTCAACGCGCCGATGATCATGAGCCTGGTGGCGATGTCCGGCGGCATCGTGCTGTACCTGTTGTTGCGTAACCAGTTCAGGCAAGGGCACATCAAGCACCCACCGTTCATTGGCCGGCTCAGCGGCAAGCGGTTGTTCGAACGCTGCCTGGTGCTGATGATGCGCCAGAGCCGGCGGCTGGAACGGCTGATCAGCACCCGTCGCCTGCAGGCCCAGTTGTTCTGGCTGGTACTGGCTGCGGTGCTCGCCGGGTTGATCCCGATGCTGCACAGCACGCTGGTCTGGGGTGACCGGCCGAAAATCCCCGGCTCCATCGTGTTCGTCTGCCTCTGGCTGCTGGCGATCGCCTGTGCCCTGGGCGCGGCCTGGCAGGCCAAGTATCACCGGCTCGCGGCCCTGACCATGGTCAGCGTCTGCGGCCTGATGACCTGCGTGACCTTCGTCTGGTTCTCCGCGCCCGACCTGGCCTTGACGCAACTGGTGGTGGAAGTGGTGACCACGGTGCTGATTCTGCTCGGCTTGCGCTGGCTGCCACGGCGGATCGAGGATGCCTCGCCCCGGCCCAATAGCGAACGGCGCGCACGCATCCGGCGCTTGCGAGACTTGCTGTTATCCGTCGCGGTGGGGGGTGGCATGGCGCTGCTGGCCTACGCGATGCTGACACGCCAGACACCCAACGACATTTCTTCGTTCTACCTCAGCCGTGCCCTGCCCGAAGGCGGCGGCAGCAATGTGGTGAACGTGATGCTGGTGGACTTCCGTGGCTTCGACACCCTGGGAGAAATCACCGTACTGGTGGCGGTGGCCCTGGCGGTGTTCGCCCTGCTGCGACGCTTCCGCCCACCGAAGGAAAGCATGCAGCTGCCGGCGCAACAGCGCCTGCTGGCGCCGGACGTGGTCACCGACCTGGTCAACCCGCGCCATGCCAGCGACACCGCACTGGGCTTCATGATGGTGCCGTCGGTGCTGGTGCGCCTGCTGCTGCCGATTGCCCTGGTGGTGTCGTTCTACCTGTTCATGCGCGGACACAACCAACCTGGCGGCGGCTTCGTGGCCGGGCTGGTGATGTCGGTGGCGTTCATCCTTCAGTACATGGTCGCCGGCACCCAGTGGGTCGAGGCGCAAATGAGCCTGCGACCACTGCGTTGGATGGGCACTGGGCTGTTGTTCGCCACGGCCACGGGGCTTGGGGCGATGGTGGTGGGTTATCCGTTCCTGACCACCCACACCTGGCATTTCCACTTGCCGCTGCTGGGCGACATTCACCTGGCCAGCGCACTGTTCTTCGACATCGGCGTGTACGCCGTGGTGGTCGGCTCGACGCTGCTGATTCTCACCGCCCTGGCTCACCAGTCGGTACGTGCGCATAAACCGGGCCTGCAAGCCAAACCCGTCACCCAACCAGGAGCCACCGCCTGATGGAAGAAGTCATCGCAATCGCTATCGGCGTACTGGCCGCCTCCGGTGTCTGGCTGGTGTTGCGGCCTCGGACCTTCCAGGTGGTCATGGGCCTGTGCCTGCTGTCCTACGGCGTCAACCTGTTCATCTTCAGCATGGGCAGCCTGTTCATCGGCAAGGAGCCGATCATCAAGGACGGCGTACCCCAGGACCTGTTGCACTACACCGACCCACTGCCCCAGGCCCTGGTGCTGACTGCCATCGTCATCAGCTTCGCCATGACCGCGCTGTTCCTGGTGGTGCTGCTGGCGTCCCGGGGCCTGACCGGTACCGACCACGTGGACGGTCGGGAGCCCAAGGAATGATGTTGACGCCCCATCTGATCGCCGCCCCCATCCTGTTGCCGCTGCTGACCGCCGCGCTGATGCTGATGCTCGGTGAAAAGCACCGCCCACTCAAAGCGCGGATCAACCTGTTCTCCAGCCTGCTGGGCCTGGGCATCGCCGTGTTGTTGCTGCGTTGGACCCAGGACCAGGCCCTGCCCGCCTCCATCGGCGTGTACCTGCCCGGCAACTGGCAAGCGCCGTTCGGCATCGTCCTGGTGGTCGATCGTCTGTCAGCGCTGATGCTGGTGCTGACCGGCCTCATCGGCGTCAGCGCCCTGCTGTTCGCCACCGCCCGCTGGGACCGCGCCGGGGCGAGTTTCCATGCCCTGTTCCAGATCCAGCTGATGGGCCTCTACGGGGCCTTCCTGACGGCGGACCTGTTCAACCTGTTCGTGTTCTTCGAGGTGCTGCTGGCGGCCTCCTACGGTTTGATGCTGCACGGCTCGGGCCGGGCGCGGGTGTCGTCGGGCTTGCATTACATTTCCATCAACCTGCTCGCCTCGTCGCTGTTTCTGATCGGCGCGGCGCTGATCTATGGCGTCACCGGCACCTTGAACATGGCCGACCTGGCCTTGAAGGTGCCGCTGGTGCCGGAAGCCGACCGCGGCCTGCTGCACGCCGGGGCTGGCATCCTCGCGGTGGCATTTCTGGCCAAGGCTGGCATGTGGCCGCTGAACTTCTGGCTGGTGCCGGCTTACAGTGCCGCCAGTGCGCCGGTGGCGGCGCTGTTCGCGATCATGACCAAGGTCGGCGTCTACACGATCCTGCGCCTGTGGACGTTGCTGTTCTCCGGCCAAGCCGGCGCCTCGGCGTTTTTCGGCGCCGACTGGCTGGTCTACGGCGGCATGGCGACGATCGTCTGCGCGGCCATCGCCATTCTCGCGGCCCAGCGCCTGGAGCGCATGGCCAGCCTGAGTATCCTGGTCTCGGCCGGAATCTTGCTGTCGGCCATTGGTTTTGCCCAGCCGAACCTGGTGGGCGCGGCGCTGTTTTATCTGGTGAGCTCGACCCTGGCGCTTTGCGCGCTGTTCCTGCTGGCGGAGTTGGTCGAACGCTCGCGCTCGGCCAATGAAGCGGGCCTGGACGACGACTTCGACACGTTGCCGCGACCGCAGGAATCCCTGCAGCCGCCCAAGGGCATCAACCTCGATGACGAGCAGAAAGCCGTGGTCGGCCAAGTGATTCCCTGGACCATGGCCTTTCTCGGCTTGAGTTTCATCTTCTGCGCACTGTTGATTATCGGCATGCCGCCACTCTCGGGGTTCATCGGCAAGCTGGGGCTGCTGAGCGCGTTGCTCAATCCCCAGGGGTTAGGGGCCAGCGCCGGGGCGCCGGTGTCGAACCAGGCGTGGGGCCTGCTGGCGCTGTTGATCCTGTCGGGGCTGGCCTCGTTGATCGCATTTTCGCGCCTGGGCATCCAGCGCTTCTGGACGCCACAGGAGCGTCCGTCGCCGTTGCTGCGGCCGTTCGAATGCCTGCCGATCATCGTCCTGCTGGGCCTGGGCATCGCCTTGACCTTCAAGGCCGAGCCGTTGCTGCGCTATACCCAGTCCGCCGCCGATGCGCTGAACAACCCTGAACACTATGTGATGGCGGTTCTGGCCACCCGCGCCGTGCCCAATCCCCAGGCCAGCACCGCATTGCCGCAGGTGCAACCATGAAGCGCCTGTTTCCCGCGCCGTGGCTGTCCCTGGCGCTCTGGTTGCTGTGGCTGGTATTGAACCTGTCCCTCAGCGCCGGACACTTGCTGCTCGGTGCCGCGCTGGGCTTGCTGGCACCTTTGATGATGCGCCCGCTGCGCCCGCGGCCCATCCGCATCCGGCGGCCATGGGTGGTGTTGCGCTTGTTCTTGCTGGTAGGCCGCGACGTGCTGGCCTCGAACCTGACAGTGGCCTGGGGCGTGCTGAACGCCGGGCGCCGCCCGCCTCGCTCGCGGTTCATCAAGGTGCCGCTGGACCTGCGCGATGCCAACGGCCTGGCGGCGTTGTCGATGATCACCACGGTGGTGCCCGGGACGGTCTGGTCGGAACTGGCGCTGGATCGCAGCATCCTGCTGATGCATGTGTTCGACCTCCAAGACGAGGCGTCATTCATCGCGCATTTCAAAGCCACCTACGAGCGCCCGTTGATGGAGATTTTCGAATGAGCCCGCTGTTGTCCAATGCGATCCTGTTGAGCCTGTTCCTGTTCTCCCTGGCAATGGTGTTGACCCTGTGGCGGCTGTTCAAGGGGCCTTCGGCGCAGGATCGGGTACTGGCCCTGGACTACCTGTACATCGTGGCGATGCTGATGATGCTGGTGCTGGGCATTCGTTATGCCAGTGACACCTATTTCGAGGCAGCGTTGCTGATTGCCCTGTTCGGCTTCGTCGGCTCGTTTGCCCTGGCCAAATTCCTGCTGCGTGGCGAGGTGATCGAATGATCGGTGAATTGTCGTTGTGGGTCGAAATCCCAGTGGCGATCCTGTTGGTGCTCAGCAGCCTGTTCGCCTTGATCGGGGCGATCGGCCTGGTGCGCTTGAAGGATTATTTCCAACGCATGCACCCACCGGCCCTGGCTTCCACGCTGGGCGCCTGGTGCGTAGCGCTGGCCTCGATCATTTACTTCTCGGTGCTCAAGTCCGGACCGGTACTGCACGCCTGGTTGATCCCGATCCTGCTGGCAATCACCGTACCGGTGACCACCCTGCTGCTGGCCCGAGCGGCGTTGTTTCGCAAGCGCATGGCGGGGGATGATGTGCCTGCGGAGGTGAGCAGTCGCCGAACCGGGCAGGACAGCTAATTGATCGTTCCCACGCTCCGCGTGGGAACGCATCCCGTGACGCTCTGCGTCACCTCCCTGAAGCGGAACGCCGAGCGTTCCTGGCGGCATTCCCACGCAGAGCATGGGAACGATCGAACAACTGCGCTCGGCCGGGTGACGGAGTGAATCAGGCCCACGCCACCGTCAACAACCCAGCCCCAAGCACGACACACAACGGTGAATAGACCCAGGTGTCGAGCCTGGCGAAGGTCGAGCCCTTGACCTCCTTGAAGAACCCCACCAGCTCCGACTCGCCAATGGCCCGGGCGAACATCAGCAAGGCAATCGCGCTGATCAGCCACTGCAATGCCCGATGAGTGACCGGCGGCGCCAGCAGGCCAACCCGCAGGCTCACCAACACTGCAATCATCAGCAGCGCAAGCGCCACCAGCAGGGTCAGCCAGCCGGAGGGGTCGAACGCCGGTCGCAGCGCTTCCCCCTGCTTCACCGGCACCTGAGGCACCACTGCCTTGGCTGCCCATCGCCCGCCGAGGGCCCAATACAAATGAATCAAGCTGATGGTTGCAAACACTGCAACCAGCGACCGAGCCAATAAAAGCGTCATTCGCCAGCCTCCTGAGAAAGGTAGAACAATCATCCTAGCTGGAATTTGGCATTTCGCTGGGACCGGCGCAGATTGCCAGATCCCAGCCACTGACTCATTGCCCAGGATCAAGAGTTCTCCTCAACGCTAGAGACTGGCAGACACCTTGTCTGCCACTTCCTTGGGCAGCCAGGCCTGCCAGACCTGCGGGTGAGCCTTGAGAAACGCCTCGGCAGCTTCACGGGGAGGCGTGTGCTTCTCGCTCATCTCGGCCAAGGCTTTGTTCAGCGGTTCGATGGGCAGGTCAACCTTGCTGAAGAATTCGGCAATGTCCGGGTGTTGCTTCTGGAACGGCGCGGAGACGCCAATCGACAACTTCGAGGCCAATGAACGGGTCGGTTTCGGGTTGGGGTTGTCGGCGTCGGTCAGGGTTTTCCAGGCCTCGGCATCGAACGGTGGCTCCTGCAGTTGCACTAGCTTGAAACGTCCGAGCAACGGCGTGGGCGACCAGTAATAAAACAGGATCGGCTTGCCCCGGCGGATCGACGAGCTGATTTCCGCATCCAGCGCCGCCCCCGAGCCGCTGCGGAAATTCACATAGCTGTCGGACAGGCCATAGGCCTTGAGTTTCTGTTTGTTGACCACTTCGGACGTCCAGCCGATGGGGCTGTTGAGGAAGCGGCCCTTGTCGGGGCTTTCCGGGTCCTTGAACACGTGCTTGTAGCGCGCCAGGTCTTCAACGCTGCGCAGGTCCGGTGCCAGGGGCTTGATGCCCTTGGCCGGGTCGCCCTTGATCACGTATTCCGGCACCCACCAGCCTTCGGTCGCCCCCTTGACCGTATCGCCCAGGGCAATCACCTTGCCTTCGGCCTCGGCCTTGACCCACACCGGGCTGCGCCCGGCCCACTCTTCACCGATCACTTGTATGTCGTTATTGGCCAGGGCGGTTTCCAGGGTAATGGTGGTACCCGGCAATGTGTCGGTCGCAAGCCCATAGCCCTTTTCAACGATGATCCGCAGGATATCGGTGATCAGGCTGCCACTTTCCCAGTTCAAGTCGGCAAAGTGGATCGGCGCTGAAGCGGCCGACGCCGGAAGTGGCGAAACCAACGCAGCGAGGGTGGCCCAGGCAGCCAGCCATTGTCGAACTCGTTTCATGCTTTGTACCTCGTACCAGACACAGCAATAGCTGAACGGCCCTGCGTCAGCGAACGCAAGCCTCTGAATAGTTCAGTCAACTGACTGTAGCCGAGGTTCCAGCGATATCTTGTTAAAACTGTTACCCGTCCTGAGCGCCCGAAGCCCCTGCAAACCCGACACTCACCGGTACACAGCAGACATCACTCGCTGGCCTTGAACGTCACCAGTTCACCCTTGCGCCACTTGGCGGCTTTGGCGGTGACTGCCTTCAAGGTCTTGGTCAAGCCTTCTTGCAGCTGTTCATTGGCCGCGAACACGGTCACCACGCTATGGCCTTCCTTGAACAGGATCGCATGGCCTGCGGGGGTGGTGACGAAGGCGTAGTCCCCAAGACCGTAGACCGTCAGTTTGATTTCACGAAACCTGATTTCAAACTTGCCGCCCTCGCGACTGGGCAATACCGCTGCGCGAAAGTGATCACCTACCTTGAGTTCAAGCCTGGGCTTGTCATCGACCACCAGGGCCGACTCGGTGTCGATTTCGGCAACATAAATACCTTCGGCGGTCTGCTCGGTGATGTAGACGAAACGTGACTGGAATTGTTTGACCAGTTTTGCCCGCAGGTCACCAAGTACAAATAACGCATGCATGTCGAGATTACTTACTGCCAAGGAAACATCCCCATCTTTGAAAACGGCCCGCCCTCGGAAAAGGACGGACCACGAGAACCCGTGCCGACTGTATTGTCGCAATGGACCTGTAACTGAAATTCGAGGTAAACGGCGCGCCCTGCCCCAGGCGAGAAGAGACTAAAGGATTGCCGCTCTCGCCGTCTTTCCCGAGGGGTCGTCAGAGGCTGAAGGAAAACGCCACTCTGAGCATCGGAAAAGATGGGACTACTAACTTTAGGGAAATTTCCCACTTAAAAAAGCATTTTTCTGACATCGAGCCCAAAAAAAATTGCTTTAGATAGGCACAACCGTCTACACGGTGCTGCCGATTCTAGAGCAGCCGCAGGCGTGGAGACTACCCGAAGTACTCGACAATTCGTCGGTAAACCATAGAAAAGGAATTCACATGGCCACTTTCACCCCCCTGGACCAACCCGTAGCCCCTTGCATCGTGCCCCCCCACGACACGTCCGACAGGGTCGATTGTCTTCCAGTCTCGTTGATTCAACCGCGCTATCGGGTCGTTCTGGCCGGCAAGTGCTTCTTTCATATTGAAGAAACGTCGACTGGACGCGTAAGAGGATTCCGCACCGATCATAACGAAGCTTGTTTCCTGGCCAGGCGTCTGGAACGCAGCGCCTGAGTTCATATACGCCCGTCCATGACTTAACTCAGCCGCCGACAGGCAACTGCTGCCATACTGCCCGCCCGCGAAGACCGTCTCCTATCGGCGGATCGCGCACCAACACCATGACTTTTGAAGAGAAGGCGCGACGTGACGGAATTTGATATTGGCGAATTTTTTATCCGGGGCGAAGCCAGAGAGGTCGAAGGCGAGTTCCAGGCCGTCATTGTGATGCGCGCCAAACCACCGTTGACCACCGTCACTTGTCACCAGGTGGAAAAGGATCGCTGGTTCAAGACCGCGGACATCGCCGCCGAGGCCGCCAGGGAAGCGGCCAAGGCGCTGAAGACTGCGGTGGATGAAGGGGCCTTGAAAGCCTGAGTCCGATCGAACTCCTGACGGGCGTGTGCCTCAGATAGAGGGAAGCAACCGAGGCGCCATGACGGCGCCCGCCCAAAGGAGTCCCCCATGGAACAGCCATCCTACGCACTCAATACCCTGTTCGACCAACTAGGCCTGCCCTCGGAAGGCAAAGCCATCGACGATTTCATCATGGCGCACCCGCTGGCGCCGGAGATCAAACTGGTGGAAGCCGATTTCTGGTCGGACCAGCAGAAAGACCTGCTTCAGGAATGGCTCCTCGCCGACGGCGAAGAAGCGGTACTGGTGGATCAACTGAACGTGCGCCTGCACGACGGGAAATAGCATCCAAACCCCATGAGTCCCCGATGGCGAGGGGATTTATGGGTTGATCGTTCCCACGCTCTGCGTGGGAATGCATCCCGTGACGCTCTGCGTCACCTTCCAGAAGCGGAACGCGGAGCGTCCCTGGCGACATTCCCACGCAGGAGCGTGGGAACGATCGATAGCCTGCACACCTGCAGGTTTGTTCGAGTTGAGCTACCGCGGCTTCTCCGGTTTATAACCCAACCGTAAACCACCCCAGTGACGCCCCTTGAGCATGATCGGTACGGAAAGATCGTGCATCAATTCCCCCGTGTCCCGAGTGTAGGTCTGCAACAGCACCGGCTGTTGGTGGCTGCCGCAGCGAATCCCGGTGCGATCGGAGAATTTGCGCTTGGTCCGATTATTCAGCGTGTCCACCTGGGGATCGCCGGTCAGCGGCTGACTGAAGACCTTGTTGTGAGTCGGTACGTAACCCTGCTGGGTGCAGGCAATTGCAAACACCAGGCCCTCATGGCGGGCGAGCAATGGCTCCTGGATTGCCGGCAGCACCTGGTCGGTGTAGCGGTCGAAACGAGTCTGGTATTTGGCTGGCTGAGTATTGGGGATGGCCTGGTAATTACGGTCGAACAGATCCTCCAGGCTGACACGGCCCTGGTCGATGTCGGCCTCGAACTGCGCGGCGATCTGGCTCGCCCCTTCCCGTGCCAGGTCATAGACCCGCTGGTGATAATCGTCGAGGCCAACCTCGGCCAGGCGTTCGCTGATGGTTTCGGCCTGGCCTTCCATCTGTACCGCCGCCTCGGCGAGGCGCTGGGTCTGCTGATCGCTGATGGACAGGTCACCGCGCATCTGCTCGATGGCATGGAACAGGCTGTCGAGTTGTTCGCGGTTGGTATCGGTGCCCTGGGCGATGGCGCTGACCTGAGTCTCCACCCCCTCTGCGAGCCGGGCAATGTTTTCCAGATGCTGGCCGGTGTGCTCGACCTGTTGCACACCGCTGTCCAGGTCGGTGGCCAATTGCCGGATCTGCTCCACCACCTGCGCGGTGCGCTGCTGGATGTCCGCCACCATCACCCCGACCTCACCGGTCGCTGCCGCCGTGCGCCCGGCCAGGCCGCGCACCTCATCGGCCACTACCGCAAATCCACGGCCATGCTCACCGGCGCGTGCCGCTTCGATGGCCGCGTTCAGTGCCAGCAGGTTGGTCTGGCTGGCAATGGACTGGATCACCAGGCTGACCCGCTGGATTTCATCGCTGCGCACGCTCAAGGCCTCGATCAACTCGCGGCTGTCGTTTGCGCGCTGGCTGAGCTGGTGCATGCGGCTGATGGACTCCACCAGTTCGCTGCGCCCGGCCACGCTGCTGCGATGAGCCTCACTGGCGGCGCCCAGGGCCTGCTGGCTGAGCTGCGAGGTGGCTTGCTCGGTGGCGATCATCGATTCGGCGTTGCTGACGATTTGCGCGGCGGCGTCGAGTTGCGACTGGACCTTGCCGGCCAGTTGCTTGACCGAATAGGCAACACCGGCCGCCGACAATGCGTTATGGCTGGTGGTGTAGGACAAATCGCGGGTCAATTCAGCCAGTTTGTCGACCGCCGCCGGTTCCGCCGTCGTACTCATGCGCGAGCGCAAGCGCGGCAACCAGACGATCAACATCACCAGGGGCAGGACCAGGTACAACGACCAGCCGCCCAGGGCCATGCCGCACAGCAGCAAGGTCAAGGCGAGACTTTGCAGGGTCGGTGTCAGCCAGCGTGCTGCGTTTTTTGTCCCAGGCACCGAGGCAGGCACCGCACCCGCCAGAGATCCGTCTGTCGCCATGTTCGTCACCCACACTTCTCGTTGTTATGACTGCATTAAACGCCACTACCTAGCCATTATCCATGGTCCATTAGTCGTGTTCTTGCAGCAAATCAACGGTAGTCGACAAACAGTCGATAGACGAAAACAAAAGATCGCAGCCTTTGGTAAGAAGGCTGCGATCCTTGTTTGAACCGCTGGGTCAGGCCTGACGCTGGTGCTTGTCGATCTGCTCGTGACGTTCTTGAGCTTCGATGCAGTACTTGGTGGTCGGGCTGATCAGCAGGCGCTTGAGGCCGATTGGCTCGCCGCTGTCGTCGCACCAGCCAAAGCTGTCGTCGTTGATGCGGTCCAGGGCCTGCTCCAGTTGAGGCAGCATGCGCTGGTCGCGATCGATGGCGTTGACCAGCCAGGTCCGCTCTTCTTCTACGGAAGCAGCGTCTGCAGGGTCAGCCGGGGTGTCCAGGCTCTCAATGGCGATTCGGTTCTGTTCGATGCGCTCGTGGGTTTCGACTTTCATGTTCTGCAACAGCTTGGTGAAGAAAGCCAGCTGCTCGGCATTCATGTAGTCATCCGCCGGCATGGCCAGCAACTTTTCCTTTGTCATTGATATCTCTATAAAAAAACGTGCATTAAGGCGAATTATGGAGCGTCCCGCAGCGCAGCTGCCACGCTCATCGAGAAGGCGCCGTCTCTTCCAAGCGCCACCCGGCACTCAATTTACGAGGGGCGGCAGTCTAAGGCCGAGTCGAGGCCTCAGCAACTGAAAACATAGGGAAAATGTCCGACACCCCCTTCAAATGTTCTCTGACAGGCTTTCGGCGGTCATCGGAGTGCGTTTATAACAAGAAATTCGGTGCAATAGCTGTATTAAGAAGACAAATGGCAACGCCACGCGGGTCAGGCGTGGCGCTTTGTCGCAGAACGGGACGTTCAGCGCTTGAGTTTACGCTTGTTGCGGTACTGGTCGATGACCACTGCCACCACAATGATCAGCCCCTTGATGATGTCCTGAATATAGGCATCGACCCCGACGAAGGTGAAACCGCTGGCCATCACCCCGAGAATCAGTGCACCGATCACCGTCCCGGTGATGCGCCCCACTCCACCGGCCAGGCTGGTGCCACCAATCACCGCTGCTGCAATCGCGTCCAGCTCATAGGACATGCCCATGCCGGCCTGGCCGGTCGCCGCCCGCGCCGAGGCCACCACCCCGGCGAGCCCCGCCAGCAACCCGGCGATGCTGTAGACGATCACCAGATGGCGCTTGACGTTGATGCCCGACGTACGTGCCGCCTGCATGTTGCCGCCAATGGCGTAGGTGTATTTGCCGTATTTGGTGTAGCGCAGGGCAATGTGGAAGATCACCGCCACCACCAGGAAGATGATCACCGGCATCGCGCCATGGCCGATGGCGGTGTAGGAATCGGACAACATGCTCACCGGCTGGCCTTCGGTGTAATAGCGCGCCAGGCCCCGGGCCGAGACCATCATGCCAAGGGTGGCAATGAACGGCGGGATGCCGGTCACGGCAATGATGCTGCCGTTGATCGCCCCGGCCAGCAGGCCGACGCCAAGCCCGGCCGCCACCGGGATCCACACCGGCAAATCCGTCAGGGAAGGAAATACCGCGCGGGCGAAGTCCGAGGTCTGGGCCAGGCTGGCGGCGATCATGGCCGACAGCGCCAGCACCGAGCCGGACGATAGGTCAATACCGGTAGTGATGATCACCTGGGTCACGCCGATGGCCAACAGGCCGATGATCGACACTTGCAGGATCATCAGCACCAGGCGCTGGGAGTTCATCAGGAAGCTCTGGTCGCGCATGATCCAGCCGAACATCTCGAAGACCAGGCCGATACCGATCAGCACCAGGAAGATACTCAGTTCCGTCGGCAATCGCCGACGCGCCCTGGCCGGTGCGGCCGCAGGTTTGTTTTCCAGTATCGCGTTCATAGCCATTCACCTTTTTTATCTGGACTGACGGGCATCAGGACAGGCCTGAAGCCAATTGCATGACTCGTTCCTGGGTCGCTTCGCTGCGGTCGAGGGTGCCCATCAGGTCGCCTTCGTGCATCACCATGACCCGGTCGCTCATGCCCAGCACCTCCGGCAGTTCCGAGGAAATCATGATCACCGCCATGCCTTCGCTGGCGAGGTAGGAAATCAGCCGGTAGATCTCGGCCTTGGCACCGACATCGATGCCGCGGGTCGGCTCGTCGAGGATCAGGATGCGCGGGTTGGTCATCAGCCAACGGGCCAGCAGCGCTTTCTGTTGGTTGCCGCCGGACAAGGTGTCGATGCACTGCTCAAGGGACGGGGTCTTGACCCGTAGTTTCTTGCACATGTCCTCACACAAGGCGCGCAAGGCTTTCTGCTGGATGAAGCCGTTGCCGACGTAATGGGGCAGCACGGCCATTTCCATGTTCTCCAGCACCGACAGGCACGGAAACAGGCCACTGAGCTTGCGATCCTCGGTCAATAGCGCGAAGCCCTTCTCGATGGCCATGTGCGGGTCGCTGATGCGTACCGGTTGGCCGTCCAGCAGGATTTCACCGCCGGTACTCGGGGTCACGCCGAAAATCGCCTCGGCCACATTGGTCCGGCCCGAGCCCATCAACCCGGCGATACCGAGGATCTCCCCGGCATGCAGGTCGAAGGACACGCCTTTGAAGATGCCGTCCAGGCTCAGGTCGCGCACCGACAGCACCAACTCGCCGATGGGTTTTTCCCGAACCGGGAACAACTGGCTCAATTCGCGCCCGACCATCATCGAAATCAGGCTGTCACCGTCCATGCTGTCGGCCCGTTGCAGGCCGATGTAGGCACCGTCGCGAAACACCGCCACTTCATCGGCGATGGTGAACACTTCGTTCATTTTGTGGGTGATGTAAATGATGCCCTTACCCTGGGCCTTGAGGTCGCCGATGATCGAGAACAGGTGGGCGACCTCCGTCTCGGTGATGGCCGAGGTCGGCTCGTCCATGATCAGGATGTCGGAATCGTACGAGACGGCCTTGGCGATCTCGACCATTTGCCGCTCGGCAATGCTCAAGTTGCCCACTTGCTCTTCAGGATCGAGGTTGATCCGCAGGCGTTCCAGCAGCCTGGCGGTGCAGCGATGCATTTCACCATGATCAACCATGTGCAGGCCGTTGAGCTGCTCGCGGCCGATCCAGATGTTTTCGGCGATGCTCATGTGCGGCATCAGGTTCAGTTCCTGATGGATCATCGCGATGCCGGCCTGCAAGGCCGCCAGGGGCGTGTCAAACGTCACCGGCTTGCCACGCAGGCGCAGTTCACCGGCGTCCGGCTGGTAGATGCCGGCGATGATTTTCATCAAGGTGGATTTGCCCGCGCCATTCTCGCCCATCAGGGCCAGCACGGAACCGGGGCGTACTCGCAGCTGTACATCGGACAGGGCCACCACGCCGGGAAAGCCTTTGCTGACATTGACGACTTCCAGCAGATACGGTTCATCAGGTATTACGTCCGGCCGGAAGGTCATCGCCGGGGCGCTCGAAGCAGTCGCTGAAGCGAACATGATCAGGTACTCCCTCGGCAAGGTCAGCGGGCGACCCTGCCTGTTTATTGTTGTGGTAGCAGTACGTTAAACGTCACTTGAACTGATTGACGTTTTCCGGCGTGATCAGGCGATACGGCACCCAGACGGCCTGCTCGACCGGCTGTTTCTTGACCATTTTCACCGCCGTGTCGATCGAGCCATCGGCCTGGCCCTTGGCGTCCTGGAACACCGAGACCGCCATGTCGCCTTTCTTGATGGCGTTCAAGCCGTCCGGCGTGCCATCGACCCCGGCAATCAATACGCTGCCTTTCTTGGTACCCGCTTGCTTGAGGGCCATGGCGGCGCCGATGGCCATCTCGTCGTTGTTGGACACCACGGCCTGGAAGTCGCGCCCCTGGGTCAGCCAGTCGTTGACCAGGGTCATGCCCTTGTCGCGGGACCAGGTGCCGGTCTGTTCCTGTTCGATCTTGATGCCCGGGTACTTGGCCAGTACTTCCTTGACCCCCTTGGTGCGGTTGGTGGTGGAGTTATTGGCCAGGTCACCCAACAGGATCACGATGTCGCCCTTGCCACCCATCTTGTCGGCCAGGTATTGCATCTGCATGCGACCGGCTTCCAGGTCATCGGAGGCCACGGTGACCACCCCTTCCGGCAACTTGGGATCATCCGGGCGGCGGTTGACGTAGACCAGGGGGATACCGGCGGCCACGGCGGCCTTGGTGATGCGCTGGGTCGCGGCGGTGTCCACCGGGTTGACGATGAGCGCATCGACCTTCTGGCTGATGAAGCTTTCCACTTGGCTCAATTGCTTGACCACGTCACTGCGCGCGTCTTCGAACTGCAAGGTGACGCCGTCCGGGAAGGACTTGGCTTTCTTGTCCATGGATTCGCGCAGGTAGGTCAGCCAGGTGTCATCGAACTGGGACATGCTGACGCCGATCTTCAGGTCCGCCAGGGCAGCGCCGCTGGTGAGCATCAACGACAGGGCCAACGAGGCGATACGGGTCTTGGTCTTCATGAACGGTCTTTCTCCACTTTTTTGTTGGTCTTATGGATAAGGCGTAGCGGATCAGGAACGGGGCAAGCGCACGATGGGCGCGCCGGGCATGCAACACACCATGGCGCCCTTGCGCTGGATACACAGGGATTCGAACAGGGGAAGGACTGCGGACAGGCGTAGCAGATGTGGCAGGTGAAACGCAGAGCGGCTGAAGGTTTTCATCGACGGTACCTAGCTGTGTTTCTTGTTTTTGTTTCGTCCTTCATCCATTCAAGGCTGGGCCTGGCAGGAGGCGGACAGGATTGTCGGTAACCTGGAATCGACTTTATTGGAAAATATTTTCCATATCAACTCATTTTAGAATTTTATTCGTTTTTTGTTCCATGGCCGATTGGCGTGGCCAGAATCACCACTTCGCCCTGCTCGGCGCTGTGCCTTGCAGCGTCCAGGATGCGCGTGGTCGCCAAGGCATCACGGGCCTCCACCGGCAGTGGACCAGAGCCCTGTAACGCAATTTGCAGACGCTGATAGAACACCAGCCAACAGCCGCGCTCCGAGGTCACCCGCTCGCGCTCGGTGCCGTGTTCGAACCAGCCCCAACGCCGATGCTCTTCAGCGCCCCAGCGTTCGCCCTCGGTCGCCGGGCTCAATCCCGCCAGCGCCTGGGCTTCCTGGCCGTCCAGGCCTTCGACGGTATAGCAGCCCTGGGTGCCATTGACCCGAAAACGCGGACGCGGGGCGTTTTGCACGCAATTGCCACTCAGGTGGGAAATCACACCGTTGGCATGGGTCAAGGACATAAAGAAGCCGTTGTCGAACACCTGGCCTGGCTGCCGGTAGTCCAGCTCGGCATAAACCCGCGTCACCGGCCCGAACAGTTGCAGCGCCTGGTCCACCAAGTGGCTGCCGAGGTCGCGCAGGAATCCGCCGCCGCTGCCCTTACCCACCGAGGTCGGCGAATAGCGTTCGACGCTGGATTCGAAACGAATGATCTGCCCGAGGGCTCCGGACGCCAGCAGTTTGCGCAGGGTCAGGAAATCCGAATCCCAGCGACGGTTCTGGTACACGCTCAAGGGCACGTTGCGGCGTTCGGCCGCCAGCACCATCGCCTCGGCCTGGGCGGCGTCAGGGGCAAATGGCTTGTCGCTGACCACCGCCACACCGAGTTCGATGGCCTGCAGCACAATGGCCGGGCGACCATCCAAAGGCGTGGACACCACCACCGCATCGACGCCGGCCGCCACCAGTTGTTCGAGCGTGTCGAAGGCCTGGACGTGCGGGTAATCACTCGCCAGTTGCTCGCGCCGCTCAGCGGACCGGGTCACCACACCGACGAACGTAGCCCCCGGCAGGCTGCTGATCAGCGGCGCATGAAAAAACCGCCCGCCCTTGCCGTAGCCCACTAGTCCGATTCGCATGAAAGCTCCCTACTTGAATATAACGCCGCACCCTGTGGGAGCGAGCCTGCTCGCGATAGCGCCGGATCAGCCTGCATGGTGTCGACTGACCCGCCGCTATCGCGAGCAGGCTCGCTCCCACAGGGAATACATTTAGCCGTAGAAACGCGGGCGCTCGGGCAGTTCGACTTTGACGATCTGCCCGCTCTGCTGCGCTTGAATGCAAGCATCCGCCGCCACCGCTGCGGCGAAGCCGTCCCAGGCCGACGGCCCGCCCACGTGCCCGGCGCGCACGCCGTCGATGAAGGCCTGCAATTCGACGTCGTAGGCCGCGATGAAGCGGTCCTTCCAATCCATCAGGATCGCATTGGACAGCTTGGCGCCGCTGCGCAGTTGCACCTGGGACGGTTCCGGGAGTTTGGCGATGCCGGTCTCCCCCACCACTTCGCACTGGATGTCGTAGCCGTACTGGCAGTTGACGAACACTTCCACGTCGATGCGCGTGCCCCGGGCGGTTTCCAGCAGGACGATCTGCGGGTCTCTCAAATGGGCGTGGGCCTTGCTGGTCTTGCGCGGGAACACCACCTGCACCGAAACATAGTCATCGGCCAGCAGCCAACGCAGCACATCCAGTTCATGGATCAAAGTGTCGGTAATGGCCATGTCGGTCTTGTAGTTTTCCCCCACGCTCGGGTTGCGGTGGGCGCAGTGCAGCATCAGCGGTTCACCGATCTGGCCGCTGTCGATCACCGCCTTGAGTGCCCGATAACCTTCATCGTATGGGCGCATGAAACCGACCTGCACCAGGCGCTTGCCGTGGGCGATTTCGGCCTCGACGATCTTGCGGCAGCCTTCGGCCGTGACCGCCAGGGGTTTTTCACAGAACACCGGTTTGCCCGCCGCTATCGCCGCCAGCACGAACTCTTCGTGGCTCGGGCCCCAGGAGGTGACGAGGATCGCCTCCACGTCCGGCGCCTTGATCAACGCATGACCGTCGGGGTAGACCTCGGCGGTCAGTTTGAGATCGGCAACGACCTTGGCCGCTTGTTGCAGGTTGATGTCGGTCACCGCCACCACCTGGCTGTTGAGCAAGGTCTGGCTGCAACGACGGATGTGGTCCTGGCCGATGGCCCCGGTGCCGATGACGCCCAGCTTCAAAGACATGGAAAACTCCTTTCGTATTGGTGGGGCAATCAATATTGACGGGCCTTGGCCAGTCGTTCGTTAAGGATCTTGGCGACCGCATCGGTGCGGGGACTGGTAGAGACTTGCGCCACGCCGACCCGCCACCACGACAGGTATTTGTGGATCATGGTCTTGGGCAGGACCTTGATGTCGATCAGCGTGGAAACCGTCTGCAACCGCGCATCGGCCAGGGCCGCGTGTAGCTCGTCGAGGGTCTTCACCTTGTAGGTCTTGCAACCGTAGGCCGCGGCACTCATGGCAAAGTCCACCGGCACGAAACCGCCGTCGAGCTTGCCGGTGTCAGGATTGCGGAAGCGGAACTCGGTGCCGAAGCTGTCCATGCCGTGTTCCATTTGCAGGTTGTTGATGCAACCGAACGTCATGTTGTCCAGCAGCACCACATTGATCTTGCGGCGCTCCTGGATCGAGGTCGCCAATTCCGAGTGCAGCATCATGTAGGAGCCATCGCCCACCAAGGCGTACACCTCTTTGTCGGGCTCGGCGAGTTTGACCCCCAGTGCCGCATTCACCTCGTAACCCATGCATGAATATCCGTACTCGAGGTGATAGGTGTTCACGCCCTTGCTGCGCCAACTGCGTTGCAAGTCGCCGGGCAAGCTACCAGCGGCGGCGACGATGATGGCGTCATCCGCCAGGGTTTCATTGAGCGTGCCCAACACGCGGCTCTGGGTCAGGCAGGAACCGGTGAGCTCGATGAATTCACGAAACACCGCCGGGTCCATGTGATCGTTGATTTCCGGGACGAAATCCTCGGTCTGGAAGTCGGCTTGATAGACGCGGTCCACTTCGGCGTCCAACTGGACCTTGGCATCGGCGACCTGCCCGCCCCATTCGGCGCGATAGTCGCCCATCGCGGCCGAGAGAGCCTCCAGGCCCGAACGCGCGTCGGCCAGCAGTTGCACGCCGTCGAGTTTCAGGGCATCGCACGGACTGATGTTCAAATTGAGGAATTGCACATCAGGGTGCTGGAACAACCATTTCGATGCTGTGGTGAAATCGCTGTAGCGAGTGCCGATACCGATGATCAGGTCGGCCTTCTTGGCCAACAGGTTCGCCGCCAGGCAACCGGTTTCGCCGACGCCACCAACGTTCAGCGGGTGGCTGGAAACCACGGCGCTTTTGCCGGCCTGGGTCTCGGCGAAGGGAATGTCGAAGCGCTCGGCAAAGGCCTGCAACGCGGCATTCGCTCCGGAATACCGCACGCCGCCACCGCAGATGATCAACGGCTGACGCTTGCCCTTGAGCAACGCCAGGGCATCGCCGAGCATCGCCTCGGTGGCCGGGCGACGGTCGATGCGATGAACACGTTTTTGCAGGAAGTAATCCGGGTAATCGTAGGCTTCGGCCTGCACGTCCTGGGGCAGCGCCAGGGTCACCGCGCCGGTTTCGGCCGGGTCGGTCAGCACGCGCATCGCATGGATCGCGGCGGTCATCAATTGCTCGGGGCGGTTGATGCGGTCCCAGTATTTGCTCACGGCCTTGAAGGCATCGTTGGTGCTGATGCTCAGGTCGTGGAACTGCTCGATCTGTTGCAGCACCGGGTCCGGCTGGCGACTGGCGTAGACGTCGCCGGGCAACAGCAGCAACGGAATACGGTTGGCCGTCGCCGTGGCGGCGGCGGTCAGCATGTTCGCCGCGCCGGGGCCGACCGACGAGCTGCAGGCGTAGATCTTGCGACGCAGGTGCTGCTTGGCGAAGCCGATGGCGGCGTGGGCCATGCCCTGCTCGTTGCGGCCCTGATGGACCACCAGGTCGCCGCTGTCCTGCTCCAGCGCCTGGCCCAGGCCCAATACATTGCCGTGGCCGAAGATGGTAAAGACCCCGGCGACGAACTTGCTCTGGACGCCATCGACCTCGATGTACTGGTTATCGAGGAATTTCACCAGGGCCTGGGCCATGGTCAGTCGTGTTGTGGTCATGCTTGCACCTTGTCTGGAATGCAAATTCAGCGGCTGGCTCAGTCCCCTGTGGGAGCGAGCTTGCTCGCGATAGCGGTGGGCCAGGCGGCTTTGATGTTGGATGTGCTGCCGCCATCGCGAGCAAGCTCGCTCCCACAGGGGGTTCTCCATCGTTCAGGAAATCAGGTCAGGCCTGGGAGCTCTGCAGGTGATTCATGCTTGCCCCCAACGCCTGGCGAATGTCGGCCAGCTCATGGACGCTCTCGGCGAACGGCTCGAAGGACAGGTAGCCCTCGTAACCACCGGCCCGCAACGCCTCGATCTGTGCGGCATTGCCGAGGATGTCGGCCTCGCCCACCAGCACCCGATGACCATCCCGGATCGTTGCCAACGGCGCCTGGGCATCCTCGACACCGGAGATGTGCACCAGCCCGGTCAGTTCGGGGAAGAATTCCCGCTCGCCGGCCAGATGATGGTGGAAGGTGTCATGCACCAGGCGAAACACATCAAGCCCGCCAATGCTCTTGATCGCTTCCACCGCCGTGCGTTTGCGGCGCAGCGAGCACTCCTCGAAACCCAGCGGTTCGATGAAACCGTAGATGCCGAAGGCCCGCAGGATCGGCGCCAGTTCGCTGAGGGCCGTGCGCAACCCCGCCGCGCGTTCAGCTTCGCTGCGTGGGTCGGCGCGGTCGTTGAGGGGGCACATCACCAGCCCCTCGGCACCGCATTCACGGGCGTAGTCGGCCAGGCGCACGGCTTGGGCGCGGCGTTCTTCATTCCACACGTCGAAGGGGTATAGGGCGTTGATCGACAGCACTTTGATGCCCCGCGCCTCGCACAATTCACGCACGCGGGCCGGCGGCATGCCGTCTTCGATCTCGACGCCCTTCAGATCGTTGCGGATCTCGATGGCATCGGTTTTCAACGCCAGGGCCAGGTCGATGAAAGCGGGCAGTGACAGGCGCGGGGCAACCATTCGATTCAGGGCAAAACGCAGGGGCTTGTTCATTGTTGTTCTCCCTCCGGCAGTCATTCAAAAATGAGTTATTGGGCAGTCGGCATGCTGAATTCAGGCCCCTTGGCGATGCTGTTGGGCCAGCGTTGCATCACGCTTTTGTAGCGGCTGTAGAAGCGCAGGCCTTCCTCGCCGTAGGCATGGTGATCGCCGAACAGCGAACGCTTCCAGCCGCCAAAGGAATGCCAGGCCATGGGCACCGGAATCGGTACGTTGATGCCGACCATGCCGACCTTGATGCTGCGGGCGAACGCCCGGGCGATGCCGCCGTCACGGGTGAAGCAGGACACGCCGTTGCCGAATTCATGGGCGTTGATCAGCGCCACCGCCGTAGCGAAATCCGGCACGCGAACGATCCCCAGCACCGGGCCGAAGATCTCTTGCTGATAGATGCTCATCTCCACGGTGACCTGGTCGAACAGCGTCGCTCCGACAAAGAACCCCTGCTCGGCCCCGGGCACCTTGAAACCACGGCCGTCGACGATCAGGCGAGCGCCTTCAGCGACGCCAGTGTCGATGAAACCCTCGACCTTGGCCTTGTGCTCGGCAGTCACCAGCGGCCCCATGTCGGTGCCGGGCTGCTGGCCGTTGCCGATTTTCAACTGATCGATGCGCGGCAGCAGTTTGGCAATCAATTCATCGCCCACATCCCCCACCGCCACGGCGATGGAAATCGCCATGCAGCGCTCGCCAGCCGAACCGTAGGCCGCACCAATCAATGCATCCGCTGCCTGGTCGAGGTCGGCGTCGGGCATGACGATCATGTGATTCTTGGCCCCGCCCAGGGCCTGCACGCGCTTGCCGTTCGCAGTGCCCTGCTGATGGATGTATTCGGCGATGGGAGTGGAGCCGACAAAGGAAATCGCTTCGATGTCCGGGTGCTGCAACAGCGCATCCACCGCCACTTTGTCGCCCTGGACCACATTGAACACACCGTCGGGCAAGCCGGCTTCCGTCAGCAGCCGAGCCATCAGCAAACTGGCGGATGGATCGCGCTCCGAAGGCTTGAGGATGAAGCAGTTGCCAGCGACCAGCGCCAGGGGAATCATCCACAGCGGCACCATCACCGGGAAATTGAACGGCGTGATACCGGCGCACACGCCCAGGGGCTGACGCAGGTTCCAGTTGTCGATGCCGCCGCCGATGTTGTCGCTGAAATCGGTCTTGAGCAGGTTCGGCGCGCCACAGGCGTATTCGACGATCTCGATGCCCCGGGTGACTTCGCCGTGGGCATCGGACAATACCTTGCCGTGCTCGCGGCTGATGATTTGCGCCAGCTCGTCGTGATGACGGTCGAGCAACTCCTTGAACTTGAACATCACCCGCGAACGGCGCAGGGACGATTGCTCGGACCAGCCCGGGAACGCCGCCAGTGCCGAGGCCACCGCTGCGTCGACGGTGCCCGGCTCGGCCAGAGCGACCTGGGCCTGCACCGCGCCAGTGGCCGGGTTGAAGACCTTGCTGAATCGCGCGCTGTCGCGGTTCTGCAGCTGGCCGTTGATGTAGTGGCCGACTACCGGGGCGTCATTCATTGTTCTTGTTCTCCGTGCAAAGGGTGGAATTCAGAGGTCGAGCAGCCAACTGTGCTGCGGGTCGTTATGGAACTGCCAGACCCGCTTCGGGCCGGCCATGACGTTCAGGTAATACGACTCGTACCCGTAGGGCACGCTGACCGGGTGGTAGCCCTTGGGGACCACTACCAGGTCGCTGTTCTCCACGGCCATGGCCTGGTCGATGCTGCGGTCGTCGGTGTAGACCCGCTGGAACACGAAGCCCTGGGACGGGTTGACCTGGTGGTAATAGGTTTCTTCCAGAAAGCTCTGGTGCGGCAAGTCGTCGGTGTCGTGCTTGTGGGGCGGGTAGCTCGACGAATGCCCCGACGGCGTGCGCACTTCCACCACCAGCAGTGAATGGGCGGGCTCGCTGTCCGGCAGGATGTCGCAGACATACCGGGTATTGGCGCCCTTGCCGCGTACGCTGCGCTTCATGCTGTCCGGACGGATCAGCCGTGGGCCGTAACCGTTTTGCGCAGAACCCGGCGCGGCACACACGGCAATCTGTACATCGCTCAGCGCGGTAACCTGGGCCTGGCTGCCGGGAGGCAGATAAGCGGCATAGGGCGATTTGTCCTCGAACACCGACTGGCGATCACCGAGGTTGTCCCAATCGAAGGCGCCCTGCCCCGGTGCTTCGCCCTTGAGGCTGATGCGCCCGCTGAGCAGCACCAGGCACAATTCCTTGTCAGCGGCGGCCACCGGCAGGGTTTCACCGAGGCTCAAGCGGTAGGCGGCAAATCCGACATATTCCAGTTCGCCCGCTGGCAACTGAACCATGGTCCGGCCACTGGAATGGCTTTTGATCAACAGGCTCATGACGCAGTCCTCTCTTGCAGCAAGGCACGCAGGGTGTCGTAGCCTTTCTTGGCGTAGGCATAACTCGGCGCCACGGCCGGGTCCTGCTCGGCTTCCACCACCAGCCAGCCTTGGTAATCGGCGCCCAGCAGCACGTCGAGCAACGCGGCGAAATCGATGTCGCCGTCCCCCGGCACGGTGAAGGTGCCGTTGATGATGCAGTCGGGGAAACTCCAGAGGTTGTTGCGCGCCAGTTGCACCACCGGTTTGCGTACGTCCTTGAAGTGCACATGGCAAACCCGCTCGATGTGTTTGCGCAGTACTTGCAACGGTTCGCCACCGCCCATGTAGCAGTGGCCCGAGTCGAACAACAAGCCCACTTCACTGCCGGTCAGGGCCATCAGCGTGTCGATGTCCGCGGGCGATTCGACGTAGGCGCCCATGTGGTGGTGATAGGCCAGGCGTACGCCCCGGGACAAGGTGAAACGCGCCAACTCGGTAAGTTTGTCAGCGTAGGCTTGCCAGGCTTCATCGGTGTGAAAGCGCGGCCGTTCGATCAGAGGAATACGTTGGCCTTGAATGGAGTCGGCGACTTCGCCATACACCAGCACCGTTGCCCCGTTCTGCGCCAACAGCTCGACATGGCTGGCGATGGCGTCGATTTCCTCGGCCGCCGAACGCCGGGCCAGGCGACTGGAATACCAGCCGGAAACCAATGCCAGGTCATAAGGGCGCAGCACATCGCCGACGCCCTTGGCGTCCTTGGGGAACTTGCCGTTGAGCTCAAAACCTTCGTAACCGATGGCCTTGCCTTCGCTCAGCGCCGTGCTCAACGGCGTCTCGCCGCCCAACGATGGCAAGTCGTCGTTGCTCCAGGAAATCGGGTTGATGCCAATTCGAATAGCGGGCATGGCTGCACCTTTTATTGTTTTTACATTGCCATTGAAGGCGACACGGAACCTTGTGGGAGCGAGCTTGCTCGCGATAGCGGTTTGACAGTCGCATCAATGTTGCATGTTTCACCGTCATCGCGAGCAAGCTCGCTCCCACATTGAACAGCATTTCAAATAGAGACTGCGGTGGTCTGTTATGCCCGCGCAGCACGCCACGCCTCGATCAACTCCACAAACCTGCCCTGCACTTGCCGGATCAACGTTTCATCATCGATTTCACCGGCCAGCCACGCCCGGCTCGGCTCCTGGAAGATCGTCCGGCCGACGGCAAACCCACGGCAGGTGGCGCTCTGGCTGGCCTGGCGGAAACCTTCGGCCAGGGCGGCAGCCGGGGCGTTGAGGCCCAGCAGCACCACCCCCCGGCAGTACGGATCGCGCTGTTGGATCAGTTCGTCGAGTTGTTTCCACTGAGCCGCACTCTGGGCTTCGATCTTCCACCACGCCGGGAAAATACCCAGGTTGTAGAGGCGCTTGAGGGCGCGATACAGCACGTCCGGGTGCGGCGATGGATGATCCTTGGGCGGAATGACTTCCAGCAGCAATTCATGGCCACTGACCTGGGACGCCTTGTACAGCCCCATCAATTGCGCCTCTTGTTCAAGACGCAACAGCGGTTCGTCATCGGGGTGAAATTGCACCAGGCATTTGATGATCTGTTCCTGGGGCCAGGCGATCAGGTTGCTGCCGATGGAGCGCCCATGTTCAAACGCCAGCGGCCGCGAGTTCTGCACTTCCACCGGGCGCGCCACCCACCAACCGCGCCCGGTCGCAGCATTGAGCGAATCCTGGCCGAAACGTTGATCGGCAAGCAGGCCGACGTCAGCCTCCACGCCTTGACGCTGCAGGTCGGCTTCGACCCGCTGCACTGCCTGGATGAACAGTTGCTTGAGTTGGCTAATACAACTCAGGTCACGGCCACCTTTCTGGGCCAGCTCCACCAATTGCCAGCGATGGTCGAAAGCAAAGATGAACAGCTGTTTCCAAGTCTTGCGTGGCACGCTGACCTGATGCAGCCGTTGCAGTTCGGCGTCCTGGTCCGGTCGGGTAATCGGCACCGGGCTCTTGAATAAATAGTCGAGCTCGGCCCGAGTCGGCATCGCCGGCGCGCAGGCATGGCGCGACACCACCAGGCCACCGCAGGCATTGGCCAACTGGCAGCAGCGCTCGTCACTGGCGTCTTCCAGCCAACCGACGAGAAAGCCCGACATGAACGCATCGCCGGCACCCAATACATTCAGGACTTCGACCCGCACACCCGGATAAATCGCACCGTCTTCAAGCCGGGCCGGGATGGCGCCATGGATCACCGTGCAACCTTGCGGGCCGAGCTTGACCACCAGGGTCGCCGCCGTCAGCGAGCGTACGGTACGCAGCGCGCTCAGCAGGTCTTCGCTGCCGCCGGCGATCAGGAATTCTTCTTCGGTGCCGACGATCAGGTCGAAACGCGGCAGGATGCTTTGCACGTGCTGGCTGACTTTCTGGTCGGCAACGAAACGGGTTTCCCCGTCGGCCTTGCCCGCCAGGCCCCAGAGTACCGGGCGATAGTCAATGTCCAATACGCGCTTGACGTTGTGTTTCTCGGCATGATCCAACGCCTGGGTGCTGGCCTTGTAGACGCTTTCTGTGGAGAAATGAGTGCCGGTGATCAGTAGCGCCTTGCTGGAGGCAATGAAGGGTTCATTGATGTCTTCGGCGCGCAGCGCCATGTCGGCGCAATTTTCCCGGTAGAACACCAGGGGGAAGGTTTCCCGGTCCTTGATACCCAGCAAGACCATGGCCGTCAGACGCTCAGGGTCGACCTTGATGCCACTGACATCGCAGCCTTCACGTGCCAGAGACTCCACCAGGAAACGGCCCATGTGGTCGTCGCCTACCCGGCTCAACATCGCCGACCTGAGCCCCAATCGCGCCGTGCCGAAGGCGATGTTGGCCGACGAACCGCCCAGGTACTTGGCAAAGCTTGAGACATCTTCCAGGCGCGCGCCGACTTGCTGCGCGTAAAGGTCGACGCCCAGGCGTCCCAGGCAGATCACATCCAATTGACGCCCACTGGCAAAACGAGTCTGGCCCATGCTGGCTCCTGTTATTTTTATCAGCCTGCGCTTGTCGCCGGAACCGACGTCAACGCTCTTGGTGGATGCAGACTAAAACGAGCGACGGGCAATAATCAATAATTATTCTATAAATTTTTTACGTGGAATATTTTTTCCAATACGCTATAGCCGAGCCGGACCAGACGCAGTACATCGTTTCAGCACCCGTTGTAACTTTGTCTGCCCATGATTTTCCCTGCGCCTACGCTGTAGACTGCGATCAGCCAACCTATTGTCGAGGGCCGGCCCTTTTTCGGGCCGCCCTAAAAGAACAAGCCAGAAGGATTTTCTATGACCCGCCCCGATGATCTGCCGGCGCCGTCCGAGAGCGCGTCCGAACCCGCCCTCTCCAGCCCTCCGATCAATGCCGAGCGCCTGCTGCAATTGATTACCGACGAATATGAAAGCCTGCCGCGCCAGCTCAAACGCATCGCCAGCTACATGAGCCAGCAGAGCGATCGGATCATGGTCGATCGCATCAGCGACATCGCCCGCGAATGCGAGGTGCACCCGTCGGCCATCGTCAGGTTCTCGCAACGCTTCGGCTTCAGCGGGTTCAGCGAAATGCAGGCGTTGTTCCGCGAGGCCTACACCCACAAGACCACGCCGGTGCAAAACTACCAGCAGCGTATCCGCAGCATGATCGCCAACAAGTCGCAGAAAGCCAGCGGCGGCGACCTGGCCCGCGAGTGCGTCAACGCCACGCTGTCGGGCATCGAGCGCTTGGGGTTGGAGCTGGATGACCAGGCGTTCGAAAAAGCCGTGGACCTGGTGGTCAACGCCGACAACATTTATGTGGTGGGCGTGCGCCGTTCGTTCGCGGTGGCCGATTACCTGGTCTACAACCTGCAACACACCAATAAACGCATTCACCTGGTGTCCGGCCTGGGCGGCAGTTATCGCGAGCAGATGCGCAGTGTGCGAGCCAATGACCTGGTGATCGCCATCAGCTTCACGCCGTATGGCAAGGAAACCCAACACTGCCTGCGCATCGCCCAGCACCATCAGGCCAAGACGCTGATCATCACCGACAGTAACCTGTCGCCCCTGGCCAAGCGCGCCAATGCAGTGCTGCTGGTGAACGAAGGCAGCTCGTTCGCCTTCCGCTCGTTGAGTGCCACGTTGTGCCTGTGCCAGGCATTGTTCATTGCCGTGGCCTACCGGTTGGAGCTCAAGGTCGATGAAATCCATGAACAGGTCGGGTTCGAGGATTAACGCCCCGGCCCCATGAATCGCTGAAGGAGAAGCCATGAAACTGATCGGCATGCTGGACTCACCCTACGTACGACGCGTCGCCATTTCCGCCAAATGCCTGGGCATTGCCCTGGAGCACGAATCGGTTTCGGTGTTCAGGCATTTCGAGCAATTCCAGCGCATCAACCCGGTGGTCAAGGCCCCTTCCCTGGTGCTGGACGATGGCATCGTACTGATGGATTCCACCTTGATCATTGATTACCTTGAGGCCTTGGCCGCACCGGGCAAAAGCCTGATGCCGGATGATCTTGGCCAACGGGCACGCTCACTGCGCCTGCTCGGGCTGGCTTTGGCGGCGTGCGAGAAATCGGTGCAGATTTACTATGAGCGCAACCTGCGACCGGCGGAAATTCAGCATGCGCCGTGGGTTGAACGGGTGGAAGGCCAACTGGCTGCGGCTTATGGAATGCTGGAGCAGGAACTGGAGAAACAGCCGTTGAGCACCGATGGTTCGATTGATCAGGCCGGCATCACTGTGGCGGTGGCATGGAGTTTCACCAACCTTGTGGTGCCCGATCAGGTGCAGGGCAAGGCTTTCCCGCTGATCAGCGCGTTCACGGCCTATGCCGAAGGGCTGGAGGCGTTTGTCAGCACGCCGATGGAGTAACCAACGGGTACGGTTCTGTGGGAGCGAGCTTGCTCGCGATAGCGGTAGTTCAGTCAACATTGACGCTGGCTGATCCGACGCTATCGCGAGCAAGCTCGCTCCCACCGCTTGTCCCCGGGTCTGCCAGATATGTGTTCACCACAAGGGCTTGTGGTGGATGCAATCTGTGAGCTGCCACACAGGATTTCTTCAGGCCAGTTCCACTTCCTTTGCTTCAACGGCCTTCGGCGCCACCTCGAAGCGATCTTCCAGAAACGGCGTGATGTCCAGCGGCAACGGTTCGTTGTTCACCAGTTTGTCCAGCAGCACCCCGGTGATGGCCGAGGTCAGGATGCCGGTGCGGAAGTGTCCGCAGGCGTTGAGATAGCCCTCCACGCCGCGCATCGGCCCCAGGATCGGCAATTCATCCGGGGAGCCCGGGCGCAGGCCGGCCCAGGTCCGCTTGAGGTTGATGTCGGCCAGTTGCGGGATACACCGCACTGCGCCCTGCACCAACCCCTCGATCTCAGGGTAGGTGGTGGTCACGTCGAAGCCCTTGTCTTCGGTGGTGCTGCCAATCAGGATTTCGCCGTTGTCTTTCTGCGCCACGTAGCAATCGCTGGTGGTCAGGCACCCGTTGAGGATTTTCGGCATGCGTTCGGTCAACAGGATCTGCCCCTTGACCGGCTTGACTGGAATTCGCACGCCGGTGGCCTGTTCGCTCAGGTCCGCCGCCCAGGCCCCGGTCGCGTTGATCAAGGTCCGGCAAGTGAAGGTTCCGGCCTCGCTGGTTTTCACCCCGGTGACCCGCGAACCACTGCGCAGGACTTCCGTCACGTTGGTGTTGAAGAACATATCGACGCCATTCTGCCGGGCACCTTCGGTGTAGGCGTCAGCCAGGCGGAACGGGCTGACCTGGTGATCGCACAGGAACTCCAGCGCCCCCCGGGCCTCATGGCTGACATTCGGCTCGGCCTCGCGCAGGGCAGCCTGGTCGAGCCAGCGCACCTGATCAGCCAGATGCGGAATGCAGGCAACAATGTGCTCGGCATACAGACGGTCTTCGTCGTCGTAGATCACGAACTTGAGCCCGGTCTGCTCGAACTTGAAATCCATGCCGTGGTTGTCGATCAGCTCGCGGTGTAACTGGGGGTACATCGCGTTGGACTGCAAGGCGAAATCGAAGAACGACTGGGGCAGGATATGCGGCGTGCTGGCGTCCACCGCCACGGCGGCACCCTGGGTCTGGCGCTTGCGGTTGGCCGACATCATGCGAAAGAAGATCACCCCGCAGCCCAGGCCCACCGATTCGCCGATGGCCCACAAGCCGCCGGCCGAAGCGCGGGTGGCGTTGCCAGGGCGCTTGGCGTCGATCAGGGCGATTTTAAGGTGATTACGCTTGGACAACTGGTAGGCACATGAGGCCCCGATCACACCGCCACCGGCGATGACCACGTCATAGTGTTTAATCATGGGAAACGGCCTCCATGCCGACATTCTGGAACGCTGAAAAGGGAATCGGATCGATAGGGAAACGTGGCCGCAGCCAGCCCACGTCGGCACGCCCGGTGGCTTCGCGCAAACGATCGCTGCAATAGCCGACGCACATCCGCCCCTGGCAGTCGCCCATGCTCACGCGGGTACGCATTTTCAAGCTGGCCATATCTTGTACGCCCTGTTCCAGGGCTCGGTCGATGTCGGCGCGGGTGGCATGCTCGCAACGGCAAATCACCGTGTCGGCGGCCGGCAATGCGGTTTGTCCGGCACCGCGCTGGGTGTAGCGGTCCACTGCGGCGCGAAAGCGAATGATGCGTTCCAATTGCGCCTGGTAGCGCTCGCGCTGCGCCAGGGCGGCGGACGAATCCAGCACGTTGCGTTGCAGCAGGATCGACAACGCGGCAATGCGCCCGCTCAGCATGGCGGCTTCACCGCCGCGGATCCCGCCCATGTCGCCGGCCAAGTGAATGTGCGCTTCGCTACTCTGTTGCCAGGCATCGGACACCGCCCGCAAGTAGCCGTCATCGCTGAGGCCGTGCTCCAGGCCCATCTGCTGGCTCAATTGGGTCCGCGGGATAAACCCATAGCCGACCGCCAGCGTTTGGGCCGGCACCTGTTCGGCGCGTTTCAGGTCGGGCTCCCAGGTACTGGAATACGGCGCGACGGTGACGTGGCTCAACTCACCTTCGCCGTCAGCCTGCACCACGCCCCAACCATAGCGCACCGGGATGCGATTGAGCTTGAGATAGGCCAGCATGCTCAGGCCATCGAGAAACAGTTGCGGCTTGTTCAGCAGAGCCAGGCTTTCCTTGGCGATCCGGCCGAACGCGCAGGCCTCATACACACCCGCCACCGCCACGCCCGACGCGTGCAGCTGGCAAGCCACCAGTGGCAACAACGGACCGGTGCCGGCGATCACCACCGGGCTCGGCGGCTTGACCACCCCGCTCTTGATCTGCAATTGCAGGCCACCGAGCATCATCACGCCCGGCAAGGTCCACCCAGGAAACGGCACGCTGCGCTCGTGACAGCCGGCCGCCAGTACCAGGTGCGAATAGGCCACCTCGCGCAAGCGTTCGTCAGCGTCCAGCAACATCAGCGCCCGGAAGCCTTCGGCGCCAATGACCCGGCTGCTCAAGCGCACGTCGATCAGGCCGGCGTATCGCTGGAATTCACCATGGAGTTTCTCCAGGACTTGGCTGTAGCGCGGGCCCAGGTAGTCCAGGCGCACGCCATCGCGCAATGGCCCGCGATACACCACGCCACCCAGGCGCGGCGCTTCTTCGAGCAAGGTGCAGCGCACCCCGTGGGAGGCCAGTTCAATGGCCGCGGCCATGCCCGCCGGCCCACCGCCGACAATCACCGGTTCGAGGTTCATGGCGCCTCCGTCTCGGTGATGCGGTTGACCCGGGTTTCGATCTGCATGCCGGGGCGCACCAGGGTCTGGCAGGCACGGCGCTTGTGGCGCCCGTCGATCCTGACCAGGCAGCACTGGCACACGCCCATGCCGCAGTACGCGCCGCTGATCTGATCGTGATCGTTGCGGGCCACCTGACGTTGGCCCAGGGACTGGATGACGGTGAGGACGGTTTCACCCTGGGCCGCGCTGACAGCCTGCCCGTCCAGACGCACCGTCATGTCGGGTTGTGCCAGCGGCTGGATATCGAATTTTCGGCGTAGAAGGTCTGAAGGTTGCATCATAATGCTCTTCCTTGAAGATTCTGTGGGGGCTCGGCTCCTTGCGGCACACCATCACCGGTTCGCATCGGTACCCGGCAGCGGCAGTGCGCCAAAGCGGGGCAACAGACGCAACATGATAGTGCGCACGAAATTTATGTTAGGGATTATTTGTGACCAAGTGTTGATCCAGGCCAGCGAATTCGCTTGCGGCTGATGAACTTTTTTTCAGAAAGCCGACAGGTATTCTTTGGCAGAATGCTGCGCAATAGCACCAACTTCCCAACACGGTACCGCCCATGAACCGCATCCTGACCATCGAAGACGACGCCGTGACCGCCCGTGAAATCGTCGCCGAGCTGACCCGCAACGGCCTGAACGTGGACTGGGTCGACAACGGCCGCGAAGGCCTGGAACGAGCGGTGAGCGGCGACTACGACCTGATCACCCTCGACCGCATGCTGCCCGAGCTCGACGGCCTGGTGATCGTCACCACACTGCGGACCATGGGCGTGGCTACGCCAATCTTGATGATCAGCGCCCTCTCCGATGTGGATGAACGAGTGCGTGGCCTGCGCGCCGGCGGCGACGATTACCTGACCAAGCCGTTCGCCACCGATGAGATGGCCGCCCGCGTCGAAGTCCTGTTGCGCCGCAACAATGGCACCCGCGAGCCAGAAACCGTGCTGCGGGTGGCGGACCTGGAACTGAACCTGATCAGCCGCGAAGCCAGCCGCAATGGGCAACTGCTCAGCCTGCTGCCCACCGAATACAAGTTGCTGGAGTTCCTGATGCGCAACAGCGGGCAGATCCTCTCGCGCATGATGATTTTCGAGGAAGTCTGGGGCTATCACTTCGACCCCGGCACCAACCTGATCGACGTCCACATCGGCCGCCTGCGCAAGAAAATCGACCCGCCGGGCCTGGAACCGCTGATTCGCACGGTGCGAGGTTCCGGCTATGTCATTGCTGAACCCTGCTAAGGGCTGGCGCTCCTCCAGCAGCCGCCTGCTGGCGCTGTACAGTTCGCTGTTCGTGATCTGGAGCGCGATCCTGATGGGGGTGATGTATTACGAAGTGTTCGGCTACCTGGACAGCCTGGCCAAGCACTCGCTGATGCAGCGCCAGCATCTGTTTGCCCGGATCCACGGCGATCAATTGGAAGACGCCCTCATGGCCAGCCTGACGCTGGACGAACGTGGCGTCGACGCCTACGGCCTGTTCGATCCTCAACTGCGTCACTTGAGCGGGCCGATCCAGCGGATCCCGCCGGACCTGCCGCTGGATGGCAAGATCCACATGCTCGGCGGCTGTGTCGACTCCGACGACCCCAGCGTGCCCTCCGACAGTTGCGACGCAGTAGCGAGCCGGACCCAGGACGGGCGCTGGCTGGTGCTGGCGCGGGATAATGGCTCGCTGTTCGCCGTGACACGGATCATCTTGCACGCGCTGTTCTGGGGTGTATCGCTGACCATCCTGCCGGGTATCGCCGGTTGGCATCTGCTGCGTCGCCGACCGCTGCAGCGTATTCGCAAACTGCAGGCCAGTGCCGAGGCCATCGTCGCCGGCGACCTGACCCATCGCCTGCCCCTGTCGAGCCGACGCGATGAATTGGACATGCTGGCGGCGATCGTCAATGCCATGCTCGACCGCATCGAACGCTTGATGAACGAGGTCAAGGGCGTGTGCGACAACATCGCCCATGACCTGCGCACGCCGCTGACCCGCCTGCGCGCCCAGCTTTATCGCATCCAGCAGGAAGCCCCGGACGGCTCGCCCGAGGCCTTGCAGATGGACCAGGTGATTGCCGAAACCGATACGCTGATGGCCAGGTTTCGCGGCTTGTTGCGGATTTCCGAACTGGAAGACCAGCAGCGGCGCTCGGGTTTCGTGCGCCTGGATCCGCTGCAATTGCTGCAGGAACTGCACGACTTCTACCTGCCGCTGGCCGAGGAAGGCGAACTGACCTTCACCCTGGAAGTGCCCGATGCCCTGCCCTTGCTCAACGGCGATCGGGCGTTGCTGTTCGAGGCGGTGTCGAACCTGCTGAGCAATTCCATCAAGTTCACCCCGCCGGGAGGCGAAGTGATCCTGCGCGGGGTCGATCAGGGCGACAGCACCCGCATCGAAGTGCTCGATTCCGGCCCCGGCATCCCCGAAGCGGAGCGCAAAGCCGTGTTCCGCCGCTTCTATCGCGCCGAGGGCAGCAGCCAGCACGGCGGCTTCGGCCTGGGCCTGTCGATCGTCGCGGCGATTGTCAATTTACACGGGTTCACGCTGGAGGTAGGCAGCAGCGAATGCGGTGGCGCACGGCTGGTGCTCGATTGCCGGGCGACGTTGCTTTAGCCCTGGACCGCGTTCAGCCGACCCTCTATGCCGGGTCACTGCGATACAGCGGGGTATTTTCAAGCTCATAGCGCAGCTCGTCGATCAGCTTCGCCAGGCTTTCTTCCGAGCGAACGCTGTCCAGGCTCATGCCACTCACTACCAGGTCCACCTCGCCGCTTTCGCGATGGTAGAGGCGCACCGTAAGGGTGCCGTCGCCATTGAGGCTGCATTCGCAAGCCAGCGGCTTGAAGCTTTCTTCCAGGCGCGCACGCACTGGGGCCAGTTGGGTCATGCGTTGTCCCTCAGCGCCGAGATCGCAAACGACTAATGGACAACGCCGGGTTCCCGGCCTCAACAGACTTCCTGTTTATACACTCGATGGGTTCACTGCACATTGTGGCCTGTTCCTTGACTGCTTCGTGAGGGACGCGACATCACCAACAATGCCGCACCCTCACAGCCTAAGGAGCCAGAGGCCCGTGCAAAACCCGAATTTGCACCAGCAAGCCCGGTGCATTTGCACTGGCCATCATAGTGCCTTCTTTCGCCATTCGCTGGCGAACAAGCCGCGCTCTCGAGCCCAGACGATGGCCTCGCTGCGACTGTGCACGTCCAGCTTGGAGTACAACGTCGCCACGTGATTGCGCACCGTGTTGGGGGCCAGTTTCAAGCGCGCGGCGATTTCCTTGTCCGCCAGGCCCTCGCAGATCAACCCCAGCACGTCGCGTTCCCGGGCAGTCAGCTCGGTGAATGACACGCTGGGCACCTGAGTATTGATACTTTTCACATTGGCCAGTTTTTCGATCAGGGTCCGACTGAACCAGGAAGCGTCCTTCATCACTTCTTCGATCGCCGCCACCAGTTCCAGCTCCGAGCGCTTGCGTTCAGTGATGTTCATCAAGACCAGCAGGTAGCAGGGCTTGTCCTGAATGACCACGGTGTCGGCCGCCACCTCGCAGTCGATCTGTTCGCCGCCTTTCTTGTGGACCTTGACGTCGACACTGGACACCGTCGCGGTCTTTTCCAGGGTAGCAAACAGTGCCGCGCTGGCGTCCTTGTCGAGGAAAGCGATTTCTTCCACGGTTTTACCCAGCAGTTCCTCACTGGCGTAACCGGTGGTCTGGAGAAACGCTTCGTTGACTTCCAGCAATTGCTGTTCGGCGCTGCACACCAGGGTCGGTACTGGCGTGAGGCGAAACGACTTGGCAAAGCGCTCCTCGCTCTGGCGCAGTGCCGTTTCGGCTTTGCGACGTGGCTCCATGTCCATGAAGGAAAACAGCATGCAGTCTTCGTCGTGCAGGTCATCCAGGGGCTGGCCCGCGACAATCACTTGCTTGCTGCCACCTCCCGGCAATTTCAGCTCGGCCTGCATCTGCGGAATGGTCGCGCCCTGCCCCAGGCGCTCGATCGCCAGGTCACGTTTCTCGGCGGCCTCGAGCACATCCAACTCATACACCGAACGCCCGATCACCTGCTCGCGGCTGTAGCCAGTCATCTCCAGAAAGCCCTGGTTGACCTTGATGTAGCGCAAGTCGCTGAGGCGGCAGATCACCGCCGGTGCCGGGTTGGCCCCGAAGGTTTTTTCAAAACGCTGTTCGGCGCTGGCCCATTCGGTGGCGTCGCTGAGAATCAGTACCAGCAATTCCGCCTCGCCGCTGCGGTCGGTCAACACCATGCTGCGGATCCGATGGACCCAAGTACGGTCCGGCTCGGCCTCGGGCGTGACTTCTACCAACACATCGCTGAACTCATCCCCTCGGGCGACCCGGGCAATGGGGTAGTTGTCCGCAGTCAGCGGGTGGTTGTTGCGATAACGCAAATTGAACCGCTGGGCGTATTCCCTGGCGTTGGCACCCAGCGCTTTGAGGTCAGTGACCCCGTGCATGGTCAACGCCGCTTCGTTGGCCCAGGCGATGGTCTGATCGACCTCGATCAACATCACCCCGTCGGACAGCCCGGCGATGATTTGCAGCAGTTGACGACGATTGGTATCGGTAGTCGGGACGTCCTGGCTCATCGGGTCTCCATGTGGTCAGTGCATTTTCAATGCATGGATGCGTTGAAGGTTACGACCACATGGGATTGCGATAGTGCACCGCGCCGTTCACGCCGCCATGCGCCCCTCGGCGATGGCCTGTGAGGCGGCCAGCATCGCTCGCAACAGCACTGCGCAACCGGCGGCGAGGTCATCCGGGGCGGCATTTTCGATTTCGTTGTGGCTGATGCCGCCTTCGCACGGCACGAAGATCATCCCGGCCGGGCCCAGTTCGGCGAGGAAAATCGCGTCATGGCCAGCGCCGCTGACGATCTCCATATGCGACAGGCCGAGGCCTAGGGCCGCGCCGCGTACGGCTTCGACACAGCCTGGGTTGAAGTACAGCGGCGGGAAGTCGGCCGTGGGTTTCAATTCATAGGTCAGGCCGTGTTGCCGGCAGGTGTCTTCGATCACCTGTTTGACCTCGGCGATCATCGAGTCCAACCGCGCCGGTTCCAGATGACGGAAATCCAGGGTCATGCGCACTTCGCCGGGAATGACATTGCGCGAACCGGGATAGGCTTGCAGACAACCCACCGTGCCGCAGGCATGGGGTTGATGACCCAGGGCAGCACGGTTGACAGCGCCGACGATGATCGAGGCGCCGACCAGGGCGTCCTTGCGCAAGTGCATCGGGGTCGGACCGGCGTGGGCTTCGACACCCCGCAACGTCAGGTCGAACCACTTCTGCCCCAGTGCGCCCATGACGATGCCGATGGTCTTGTGTTCATCCTCCAGGATCGGCCCCTGTTCGATGTGCGCCTCGAAATACGCCCCGACCGGATGCCCACTGACCTGGCGCGGGCCAGCGTAACCGATGGCGTTGAGCGCCTGGCCGACGGTGATGCCTTCGGCGTCGACCTTGGCCAGGGTTTCTTCAAGGGTGAATTTTTCCGCGAACACGCCAGAGCCCATCATGCACGGGGCGAAGCGCGAACCCTCTTCGTTGGTCCATACCACCACTTCCAGCGGTGCCTCGGTCTGGATGTTCAGGTCATTGAGGGTACGCAGCACTTCCAACCCGGACAGCACGCCAAAGCAGCCGTCGAATTTGCCGCCGGTGGGTTGCGTGTCGATGTGGCTACCGGTCATCACCGGCGGCAGGTTCGGATTGCGCCCCGGGCGCCGGGCGAAGATATTGCCCACCGCATCGATGCTGACGGTGCAGCCGGCCGCTTCGCTCCATTGCACGAACAGGTCGCGGGCCTGGCGATCGAGATCGGTCAGGGCCAGGCGACACACCCCGCCCTTGACCGTGGCACCGAGCCGGGCCAGGTCCATGAGCGACTGCCACAGGCGGTCGCGGTTGATGTGCAGGTGGGTGGACTGTAGGACGTCGACGGCTGCGTTCATGGGGGATCTCCATTTTTCTGGCATTTTTTTGCTGTGTTTGAGGCCGCTATCGCGAGCAAGCTCGCTCCCACAAGGGTCCTGCTGTACGCATGGATTTCGCAGCCACCCGAATCCAGTGTAGGAGCGAGCTTGCTCGCGATGGGCCCCTCCTTCACACCACAGACTTAGCGACGGACGGGCTCGCACGCATACCGCACAACCCGTAATAAATCACTCCACCCAGCGCCGAACCGGTGAACCAGCCGTAGCTGTAGAACCAGCTGAATGCGTCGCTGCCCAGGGACAACAAGGTCAGCAGCACCGGCACGCCAAAGGCGATGAAACCGTTCCAGTTCCACGCAGGGTAAACGTCGTCGCGGTATAGCCCGGCCAAGTCCAGTTGCTGTTTCTTGATCAGGAAATAATCCACCACCATGATCCCGGCAATCGGCCCCAGCAAACTCGAATAGCCCAGCAGCCAGTTGGAGTAGACCGACTCAAGGCTGACCTCGGAAACGATCAGGCCCAGTTTTTTCAGCAGTTCATGGGCCATCAGCGCCAGCCCCACCAGCCCGGTGAGCATCACCGCCTTGGTACGGCCGATCAGTTTCGGCGCCAGGTTCTGGAAGTCGTTGGTGGGCGAGACGATGTTGGCGGCGGTGTTGGTCGAGAGCGTGGCGACGATGATCAGCACCATGGCCAGGGCCACCCACACCGGGCTCTGGATGTGCCCAATCAAGCTCACCGGATCGGAGACGGTCACCCCCACCAGTTTCTGCGAGGCGGCGGTCATGACTACGCCGAGGGAGGCGAACAGGAACATGGTCAATGGCAGGCCGATGATCTGCCCCACGATCTGGTCTTTCTGGCTCTTGGCATAACGGCTGAAGTCCGGAATGTTCAACGAAAGCGTGGCCCAGAAACCGACCATGGCCGTCAGCCCGGCAAGGAAGTAGCCAGTCACGCTGGCGCCCTCGGGGCGTTTGGCCGGGGCCGCCATCAATTCAGTCAACGAGACGTTGGGCAGGGCCCACACCAACAGGCCAGCCCCCACCAGTACCAGCAGCGGCGCGGACAGGGTTTCCAGCCATTTGATCGACTCGGCGCCGCGCAACACCACCCACAGGTTCATGACCCAGAACAGCATGAAGCCGATCACTTCGCCGGTGCCGCCCAGGCTCTTCCAGCCTTCGAACACCGAACCGAGAAACAGGTGGATCGCCAGCCCGCCGAACATCGTCTGGATGCCGAACCAGCCACACGCCACCAAAGCACGAATCAGGCAAGGGACGTTGGAGCCGATGACACCGAAGGACGAGCGCAACAGCACCGGAAACGGAATGCCGTACTTGGTCCCGGCGAAGGCGTTCAAGGTGAGGGGAATCAATACAATGATGTTGGCGAACAGAATCGCCAGCAGCGCCTCACCCACCGTCAGGCCAAAGTAGGCGGTGAGCACGCCGCCGAGGGTGTAGGTCGGTACGCAGATCGCCATGCCGACCCACAGCGCGGTGATGTGCCACTTGTTCCAGGTTCGCTCGTGCACCTTGGTCGGCGCGATGTCGTGGTTGTAACGGGGGCTGTCGAGGACGTCGCTGCCGGCTTCAAGCTCGAACAACCCGTCGCGCTCAGTCACTGTTGATCTGGTCATGTCCGCTCCACTGTTTTCATTATTTTTGCTCATCGACTGGCGATGGCCGGAGTACTTGCATGTAAGCACGCGTGCTACCGACGGCCCTGCCCGACAGCGACAACACTCAATATCCGTGCCGATTGTTGCGTCGAGTTGACCGAATGATCGATATAAGCTTTATAACTACCTGATCATTAAGGCTTTAATTTAAAACCATGAGCCTGCCGCGTTGCTGAGCATCGCCCTTCAGGCTAGATGACCTGCGCGTTCTGTCGAGCTGAAGATTCAAAGTGGTGCACCTCAACTTTATGCGGCGGGTCTAAACCGCACTTTCACGGCTTTCAAGCCGCTGATTTACCATGATAAATCTCGCTCAAATAATGATCCTGTCAAGTGCGTCAAAATGGTGAGCAGGCTCACCATTTTGGTGATTTACTTATTTATTCGTTATTTTTCAAATAGTTACTAAATAAATAAGCTTATGAAAAATAATCTTGCTCATTTTTAAAACTGCAGCTAGCGTCTAATCCTGACAGATGTGACAGGAATGCAACCTGCCTCTTTTCGTCACTTATTAATCGTGGTCTATAAAACATAAAGAACCGGCATCAGTCGGTCATGCCTGCGAGGAGCTCGGAATGTCTCTGTTGATCCGTGGTGCCACCGTAATTACCCATGATGAAAGTTATCGCGCCGACGTGCTGTGTGCCGACGGCGTGATCAAGGCCATTGGTGAAAACCTGGATGTTCCCGCCGAGGTCGAAGTGCTTGATGGCAGCGGCCAATACCTGATGCCAGGCGGCATCGATCCCCATACGCACATGCAGTTGCCGTTCATGGGCACGGTCGCCAGTGAGGATTTCTTCAGCGGTACGGCGGCGGGCCTGGCCGGGGGCACCACCTCGATCATCGACTTCGTGATTCCCAACCCGCAGCAGTCGCTGATGGAAGCCTTTCACCAATGGCGTGGCTGGGCCGAGAAGAGCGCCAGCGACTACGGTTTTCACGTTGCGATCACTTGGTGGAGCGAGCAGGTTCGCGAAGAAATGGCCGAGTTGGTCAGCCAGCATGGCGTGAACAGCTTCAAGCATTTCATGGCCTACAAGAACGCGATCATGGCCGCCGACGACACCTTGGTGGCGAGCTTCGAACGCTGCCTGGAGCTGGGCGCGGTGCCAACCGTGCACGCAGAGAACGGCGAGCTGGTCTATCACCTGCAACGCAAGCTGCTGGCCCAAGGCATCACCGGGCCCGAAGCCCATCCACTGTCGCGGCCATCGCAAGTGGAAGGCGAAGCGGCGAGCCGGGCCATCCGCATTGCCGAGACCCTGGGCACGCCGCTGTACCTGGTGCACGTGTCGACCAAAGAGGCGCTGGACGAAATCACCTATGCCCGCAGCAAGGGCCAGCCGGTCTACGGTGAAGTGCTGGCCGGGCATCTGCTGCTGGACGACAGCGTCTATCGCCACCCGGACTGGCAGACCGCCGCCGGCTACGTGATGAGCCCGCCCTTCCGACCTCGCGGGCATCAGGAAGCGCTCTGGCACGGTTTGCAGTCAGGCAACCTGCACACCACCGCCACCGACCACTGCTGCTTCTGTGCCGAACAGAAAGCCGCTGGCCGCGACGACTTCAGCAAAATCCCCAACGGCACCGCCGGTATCGAAGATCGCATGGCCGTGCTCTGGGACGAGGGGGTCAACAGCGGCAAATTGTCGATGCACGACTTCGTCGCCCTCACCTCCACCAACACCGCGAAGATCTTCAACCTCTACCCGCGCAAAGGGGCGATCCGCGTCGGAGCCGATGCCGACCTGGTGCTCTGGGACCCGCAAGGCAGTCGCACGATCTCAGCCAAGACCCACCATCAGCAAGTGGACTTCAACATCTTCGAAGGCAAGACCGTGCGCGGCGTGCCCAGCCACACCATCAGCCAGGGCCGGCTGGTCTGGGCCGATGGCGACCTGCGGGCCGAACGCGGCGCCGGGCGCTACATCGAACGGCCGGCGTATCCGGCGGTGTTCGATTTGCTGAGTAAGCGGGCGGAGCTGAATAAGCCAACTGCCGTAAAACGCTGACCCCAGGATCGTTCCCACGCTCTGCGTGGGAATGCCTCTGGGGACGCTCCGCGTTCCGCTTTGGGACGCAGAGCGTCCCGGGCTGCATTCCCACGCGGAGCGTGGGAACGATCGAGGCGACCGAAAAAACCACTGCCCACCAGAGGCAGCACCTCAAACACCGTGAGGCCCATTCCATGATCCAGCCCTTGAGTCACCTCCCCCATTCCCCGGAAGAGCCGGCCACCCTCGCCGCCCGTTTCAGCGACCTGGCGCCGCCGCTCAACGCACGCCAGGCCCACCTGGAAGCCTCTCGTTGTCTGTACTGCTACGACGCGCCGTGCGTGAACGCCTGTCCAAGCGAGATCGATATCCCTTCGTTCATTCGCAACATCCACCAGGACAACGTCCAAGGCGCGGCGCAGAAAATCCTCTCGGCCAACATCCTTGGCGGCAGTTGCGCCCGGGTCTGCCCCACCGAGATCCTTTGCCAGCAAGCCTGCGTGCGCAACAACGCCCAGGAATGCGCGCCAGTGCTGATCGGCCTGTTGCAGCGTTATGCCGTGGACAACGCCCATTTCCGCGAGCACCCATTCAAACGCGGCGCCGCCACCGGCAAGCGCATCGCCGTGGTCGGTGCGGGCCCTGCGGGCTTGTCCTGCGCCCACCGCAGCGCGATGCACGGGCATGACGTGGTGATCTTCGAAGCCCGGGAAAAAGCCGGTGGCCTCAACGAATACGGCATCGCCAAATACAAGCTGGTAGACGATTACGCCCAGCGCGAACTGGCTTTCCTGCTGGACATCGGCGGCATCGAAATCCGCCATGGCCAGAAACTCGGCGAGAACCTGAGCCTGAGCGATTTGCACCAACAGTTCGACGCGGTGTTCCTCGGCCTCGGCCTGGCCGCCAGCAAACAACTGGGCCTGAGTGACGAACAAGCGCCGGGGCTGCTGGCCGCCACCGAATACATCCGCGAACTGCGCCAGGCCGACGACCTCAGCCAGTTGCCGCTGGCCGACCGTTGCATCGTTCTCGGCGCCGGCAACACCGCCATCGACATGGCCGTGCAAATGGCCCGTCTTGGCGCCCGGGACGTCAGCCTGGTGTACCGGCGCGGCCTTGAAGACATGGGTGCCACCGTGCATGAACAAGACATCGCCAAGGCCAATCAGGTGCGCCTGTTGACCTGGGCTCAGCCGCAACAGGTCCTGCTCGATGACGCCGGGCAGGTGCGCGGCATGCGCTTCTCCCGTACGCATCTGGAAAACGGTCGCCTGGTCACCAGCGCCGAAACCTTCGACCTGCCCGCCGACGCCATTTTCAAAGCCATCGGCCAGGCCCTCGACGACAACGCGCTGGTGGATCCGCTGGCCCGGGAACTCAAGCGCCAGGACGGGCGGATCCTGGTGGACGAACAACTGCGCACCAGCATTGCCGGGGTGTATGCCGGTGGCGATTGCACCAGCCTGGACCAGGACCTCACCGTACAGGCCGTGCAACATGGCAAGCTCGCCGCCGAGGCGATCAACGCTCAACTGATGCTTAACGTGGAGGCTGCGTAAATGGCCGATCTGTCGATTGTCTTCGCTGGCATCAAAGCCCCCAATCCGTTCTGGCTGGCCTCCGCGCCACCCACCGACAAGGCCTACAACGTGGTTCGTGCCTTCGAGGCCGGCTGGGGTGGCGTGGTCTGGAAAACCCTCGGGGAAGACCCGGCCGCCGTGAACGTGTCGTCGCGCTACTCGGCCCACTACGGCGCCAATCGCGAGGTGCTGGGCATCAATAACATCGAGCTGATCACCGACCGTTCGCTGGAGATCAACCTGCGGGAAATCACCCAGGTGAAAAAGGACTGGCCGGACCGGGCCTTGATCGTGTCGCTGATGGTGCCCTGCGTCGAAGAATCGTGGAAACGCATCCTGCCCCTGGTGGAAGCCACTGGCGCCGACGGTATCGAGCTGAACTTCGGTTGCCCCCACGGCATGCCGGAACGGGGCATGGGCGCGGCGGTCGGCCAGGTGCCGGAATACGTCGAGCAAGTGACTCGCTGGTGCAAGACCTATTGCTCGCTGCCGGTGATCGTCAAGCTCACACCGAACATCACCGACATCCGCGTCGCTGCCCGCGCAGCCCATCGCGGCGGCGCGGACGCGGTGTCGTTGATCAACACCATCAACTCCATCACCAGCGTCGACCTGGACCGCATGGTCGCCCTGCCCACCGTCGGCAGCCAGAGCACCCACGGCGGGTATTGCGGCTCGGCGGTCAAACCTATCGCGCTGAACATGGTCGCCGAAATCGCCCGCGACCCGCAGACCCAAGGCTTGCCGATCTGTGGCATTGGCGGCATCGGCAGCTGGCGCGACGCCGCCGAATTCATCGCCCTGGGCAGCGGCGCGGTGCAGGTGTGCACGGCGGCGATGCTGCATGGCTTTCGCATCGTCGAAGAAATGAAGGACGGCCTGTCACGCTGGATGGACGATCACGGCCACGCCAACCTCCAGGCCTTCTCCGGGCGCGCGGTGGGCAACACCACCGACTGGAAGTACCTGGACATCAACTACCAGGTCATCGCCAAGATCGACCAGGAGGCCTGCATCGGTTGCGGCCGCTGCCACATCGCCTGCGAAGACACTTCGCACCAGGCCATCGCCAGCCTCAAGCAGGCGGACGGCACGCGCAAGTATGAAGTGATCGATGAAGAGTGCGTGGGCTGCAACCTCTGTCAAATCACCTGCCCGGTGCAGGACTGCATCGAGATGGTGACGGTGGACACGGGCAAGCCGTTTTTGGATTGGAACCATGATCCGCGTAATCCCTACCATGTAACGGTCTGAAATTTGCGGTGTCTGGCCGGGCGCCATCGCGAGCAAGCTCGCTCCCACAGTGGATCGTGTCGTTCACAGATGTTGTGTACACCAGGGATCCAGTGTGGGAGCGAGCTTGCTCGCGATGAGGCCATCAGCCACACAAAAAATCTCAGGGCTCCCCCATCAGAAGCTCCCTTTCCAACTAACAGTTCTGCTAGTAGACACCACTCAAAAAATATCCGAGCCTGACACAGCCCAGTTCGCCCGGAAGAACCACGCCCATGTCATCGATGAAGCTACTGTGCCGCTATCAATATGACCCACTGGATCGCCTCACAGGCTTGAAGCCTCTGGAACGCTCCGACACCCAACGGTTCTATCAAGGAAACGATTTGGTGAATGAGATAGAGGGTCAGGAACAGCTGACGATCATGCGTAATGAAGCCCAGCCGCTGGCACAACGACACAGCGTGGGCGACGTCACCAAAACGACGCTGTTGGCAACGGATCAGCAACATTCGGTTTTACAAACCCGGACGACCACAGACACCCATCACCTGGCTTATACCGCATACGGTCACCACCCTGTCGAAAGTGGCTTGAGCAGTTTGCTCGGCTTCAACGGTGAACGCCGTGATTCGGTAACTGGGCATTATTTATTGGGGCAGGGTAATCGGGCTTTTAATCCGGTGTTGATGCGATTTAATAGTCCGGATGAGTTGAGTCCCTTTGGGGATGGGGGGATTAATGCGTATGCGTATTGTGGAGGGGATCCGGTTAATTGGCATGATCCGAGTGGGAATATCCCTAGTTCCTTCAGACCATGGAACATTTTCAACAAATCAAAAATATTTAACCCATGGGAAAAGCCAAACGCGTTCGACCTCTCATCCAAGCCCACTTCCCTCACTGTTTTCCCAGAACAACTACCTTTCGAGGGATCGGCCCGTGCCCCCAAATCCCAAGACCGCTCTCGAACCCAGCAACGGGAATACCAGTATAATTACCTCCAAGAACAAGCAGAGTATGCGCGCAGATACGACCTCTACAGGGAGGCAGGTATTGAGTTAAAGTTAAATCCTGTATTGTTGAATAAATTCTCTTCAGCCAAGGAAGTCCTAACAAAACTTCAAAGTCAAATGCTGCCAAGAAAGAAGCGCACTCCAGCAGAACGCCAAGCTCAAAAAGCGGCAAGAGAAGTGCGTAATAACGCATTCGCGAAAGTCCAAAAAACTCGATGGCGTGTCAAATACGATGCCGTCAAAAATTATGAAAAAAAGGCCGGCATAATTCGTACTCAGTAAAACAGGAAGCAATGTATGTTCAATACCATACGCCTCCGCGCCCCACGTCCTAGGCTCGCAAACTACGGCTCCAACCCAATCCCCCGCAAAATCACACTGGTCACGGTCTGCACCGCCTTTTCGAATTGCATGTCGGAAAGCGGCTGATGATCATTGAGAATGTTGATCTGATGGTCGAAGTCGGCGTAGTGCTGGGTTGAGGCCCAGATCATGTAGAGCAGGCTTGAAGGCTCCACCGGCAGGATGCGTTTGTCCTCCACCCACTGGCGGATTTTCGCTTCCTTCATCTTGGCCCAGTCGTAAAGGCTGGCGTCCAGGGCCTGGCCCAAGGTCGGGGCGCCGTGGATGATTTCGTTGGCCCAGACCTTCGAGCCGTAGGGGCGGCTGCGGGAGTGGTTCATCTTGGCGCGGATGTAGCTGCTGAGCACCACCCGTGGGTCGTCGAACATCTCGAAGCACAAGGCGTCCTGCTTCCAGACTTCCAGCAGGTCGAACAGCACCGCGCTGTACAGTTCGCTCTTGGTGCTGAAGTAGTAATGCAGGTTGGAACGAGGCAATTGCACTTCGGCGGCGATGTCGGCCATGGCGGTGCTGCCGAAGCCTTTCTCGGCAAAGACCTTCTCGGCGGCCAACAGGATTTTCTCGACGTTACTGCGACGAATCTCGATCTTGTGATTGCCCATGAGGGCTCCCTGGCAACAGCGTTGGTCAAGACTAGCATCCGCCCACTTTCGAAAACACTGCTGGTCCCTTGTGGGAGCGAGCTTGCTCGCGATAGCGGTGGGTCAGTGATCGTTCCCACGCTCTGCGTGGGAATGCCGCCAGGGACGCTCCGCGTTCCACTTCTGGAAGGTGACGCAGAGCGTCACGGGATGCATTCCCACGCAGAGCGTGGGAACGATCAAACTGGACGCGTTATGTCGGTTAGCGTGGTTCGACGTTGTCCAGCGCGCGGTTCGCCAGCAGTCCGCCCAGTTCGATCAACTGCTGGATGCCCAGGGCCACGTGCCGCCGTGAACCTTCCAGGTCAAAGGCCAGGTCGCTGACCATGGCATTGGCCGAGGCCAGGGTTTCGCTGAGGTTGGCGAGCAGGCTTTCGGTTTCGATGTCCTTGATCACGGTGAAGAGTTGGCCAGCCGCAGCATCGGCTTCGGGTTTGTCCGGTTTGGGGTTCAGGTAATAGTCGAGGGCGCGTTCGGCGGCTTCGTCGAGTTTTTGGGTCTTGGTTTTTTTGCGCGGTGAAGTCGGATCTGTGCCTGGTGGGTTGGGGGTTACTTTGAACATAGATGGAACCTCATGTGGAATTGGAGGAGCCATCACCCTCGCTACCAAACGAAGGGCGGTGGCCATACGAAGGTTGGTAGACCGGTCCACATGAACACCGGCGCGCCCGAAGACGCCCTACGCATGGCCACCATCAAATACAAATGCTGAAGAAAGCACCTGAAGAAGATGAAGCTGTGCGTCATATGGAAGAGCCGGGCTACCAAACCCGATCGCTGAATCCTCAGCGACCCGGAAACGATAGAACCCGGCCCCCAGGCGCACAAGCCGGCGGATTCTGGCGCAGTTGTAGGCAACGGCGCAAGACAACGTAGCCTGATCCAGAACGATCCTACGTCTGGATAAACACCACCCTGTTTGGACTGGCAACACGGGTTAACAAACACCTACCGATCGTTCCCACGCTCCTGCGTGGGAATGCCGCCAGGGACGCTCCGCGTTCCGCTTCTGGAGGGTGACGCAGAGCGTCACGGGATGCATCCCCACGCAGAGCGTGGGAACGATCTACATAGGCGCACCCTCGCCACCAGGGACTTTCTGGACCTTGGCCGATCGTTCCCACGCTCCTGCGTGGGAATGCCGCCAGGGACGCTCCGCGTTCCGCTTCTGGAAGGTGACGCAGAGCGTCACGGGCTGCATTCCCACGCAGAGCGTGGGAACGATCAACATAGACGTACCCTCGCCACAAGGGGCTTCATCATCCGTCAGATCGTGTGCATGCGACTAATGTCTTAGACCAGTCATCGCACAACCCAGCGCACTCATCGCTATTCTCAGGCCACAGGTTCGCCCGGCGCCACTACCTTCGTTCTTGACTTCGGTGAGTGACAACCATCGGTATGCCTCATTTTGAAGCACCCACGAGTTGGATAATTCCGATAATGGCCAGTTGACAACGAGCAGCTGCTTCCAAATAATCCCCTTCATGTTGTACGACGACGTATAACAAATAAAAACAACAAAAAAGTAAGGGAGCGTCATAGTGAGCACACGTGTCCGTTTTTCGCCCGAAAACCGTCCAAACCGCCGTACCCTCCTCAATTCCAGCCCTGCATTGACCCTACTGGGTTGCAGCAGCCTGGCGCTGTTTCTGCCAATGACCGCCAGCGCCGAAGGCTTCGTCGATGACGCCAAGGCCACGCTGACCCTGCGCAACGCCTATTTCAACCGTAACTTCACCAACTCGAACAATGCCCAGGGCAAAGCCGAGGAATGGACCCAGAACTTCATCCTCGATGCCAAGTCCGGTTTCACCCAAGGCGTGGTCGGTTTCGGCGTGGACGTGCTGGGCACGTACTCACTCAAGCTCGACGGCGGTCGTGGTACCACCGGTACGCAACTGCTGCCGGTGCACGATGACGGTCGCCCGGCCGACGATTTCGGTCGCCTGGGCGTGGCCCTCAAGGCCAAGGTATCGAAGACTGAGTTGAAGGTCGGTGAATGGATGCCGGTGCTGCCGATCCTGCGCTCCGACGACGGCCGTTCCCTGCCACAAACCTTCCGTGGCGGCCAGGTGACCTCCACCGAGATCAGCGGCCTGACCCTGTACGGTGGCCAGTTCCGCGCCAACAGCCCGCGCAACGACGCGAGCATGGAAGACATGTCGATGAACGGCCGCGGCGCGTTCACCTCCGACCGTTTCAACTTCGGCGGCGGCGAATACGCCTTCAACGAAAAGCGCACCCAGGTCGGCGTCTGGTATTCGGAACTGTCCGACATCTACCAGCAGCAGTATTTCAACCTGACCCACAGCCAGCCCATCGGCGACTGGACCCTGGGCGCCAACCTCGGCTACTTCATCGGCAAGGAAGACGGCAGCGCCCTGGCCGGCGACCTGGACAACAAGACCGCGTTCGCCCTGCTCTCGGCCAAATACGGTGGCAACACCTTCTACGTCGGCCTGCAGAAAGTCAGCGGCGACGATGCCTGGATGCGCGTCAACGGCACCAGCGGCGGCACCCTGGCCAACGACAGCTACAACTCCAGCTACGACAACGCCAAGGAAAAATCCTGGCAAGTGCGCCATGACTTCAACTTCGCCGCCGTCGGCGTGCCGGGCTTGACCCTGATGAACCGCTATATCAGCGGCGACAATGTGCACACCGCCACTGTCGATGACGGCAAGGAATGGGGCCGTGAAACCGAACTGGCCTACACCGTGCAAAGCGGCGCACTGAAAAGCCTCAACGTGAAATGGCGTAACGCATCGATTCGTCGCGACTACAGCACCAACGAATTCGACGAGAACCGCATTTTCATCAGCTACCCGATTTCGCTTCTGTAATACCAGGATCCATTGCCATGAGCGCATCCCATGGCACCTGCGGCAGGGACGCCGATCCAGAGCGGTTCGTCGATCAAACGTTGACAAGGTAGCGGAAGGATAAGGATATTTCCCCAGGTCGTACGACAACTTATAACAACTGATACCTCTCACTGTTTGCTCAGGTAATTTCATGACGACGACACATATTCGCCACCCCCTCAATCGCCTGCTGCTCACCGGTGCCGCCGGCGGCCTGGGCAAAGTCTTGCGCGAGCGTCTCAAGCCTTTCGCCCGCCACATTCGCCTGTCGGACATCGCCAACATGGCCCCGGCCATCGATGAAAGCGAAGAAGTGGTGCCGTGCGATCTGTCGGACAAGCAGGCCGTGCATCAACTGGTAGAAGGCGTCGATGCCATCCTGCATTTCGGCGGTGTCTCGGTTGAACGCCCGTTCGAAGAAATCCTCGGCGCCAACATCAGCGGCGTGTTCCACATTTATGAAGCCGCCCGCAAGCACGGCGTCAAACGTGTGATTTTCGCCAGCTCCAATCACGTCATCGGTTTCTACAAACAAGACCAGACCCTCGACGCCCTCTCCCCTCGCCGTCCGGATGGTTACTACGGCCTGTCCAAGTCCTACGGCGAAGATGTGGCCAGTTTCTACTTCGATCGCTATGGCATCGAGACCGTGAGCATCCGCATCGGCTCGTCCTTCGCCGAACCGCAGAACCGCCGGATGATGAGCACCTGGCTGAGCTTCGACGACCTCACCCAGTTGATCGAATGCTCGCTCTACACCCCGAACGTTGGTCATACCGTGGTCTACGGTGTGTCCGCCAACCGCGACGTCTGGTGGGACAACAGCCACGCCGCGCACCTGGGCTACCAGCCCAAGGACAGCTCGGAAATTTTCCGCGCCAAGGTCGAAGCGCAGCCGATGCCGGCCGCCGATGACCCGGCCAGGATCTATCAGGGTGGCGCCTTTGTAGCGGCCGGCCCGTTCGACGACTGACTTGCCTGTTTTTCATGGGATGCGCACGCACAAAGGAATCACCATGCAAGCCGAATTGATTGTCGATGCACGCAACGCCGTCGGGGAAAGCCCGGTGTGGGTTCCCGAGGAAAACGCCCTGTACTGGGTGGACATTCCCAGCGGTGGCCTGCAACGCTGGAACGCCAGCAGCGGAAAAATCCAGGGCTGGGAAGCTCCTGAAATGCTCGCCTGCCTGGCCTGTCATCAGGACGGTGGCTGGGTCGCCGGCATGGAAAGCGGCTTCTTCCGTTTGCACCCCAATGAAGACGGCAGCCTGGACAGCGAACTGTGCGCGAGCGTCGAGCACAGCCGCACCGACATGCGCCTCAACGATGGCCGTTGCGACCGCCAGGGCCGTTTCTGGGCCGGCAGCATGGTGTTGAACATGGGCGCCAACATCGACGAAGGCCGGATGTACCGTTATGAGGCCGGGCAGCGCAGCCCGGTCGAGGCACAACTGAGCGGTTTCATCGTGCCCAATGGCCTGGGCTTCAGCCCGGACGGACGGACGATGTACCTCTCCGATTCACACCCGCTGGTGCAACAGATCTGGGCCTTCGACTACGACATCGACAGCGGCACGCCATCCAACCGGCGGCTGTTCGTCGACATGCTGCCCCTGGCCGGGCGCCCGGACGGCGCGGCAGTGGACGCCGAAGGTTGCTATTGGATCTGCGCCAACGACGCCGGCCTCATCCATCGTTTTACCCCGGATGGCCGACTGGATCGTTCGCTGGCGGTGCCGGTGAAGAAGCCGACCATGTGCGCCTTTGGCGGCAGTCGCCTGGACACCCTCTTCGTCACCTCGATCCGCCCCGGCGACGACACCGACCCGCAATCCCTGGCCGGCGGCGTGTTCGCCCTCAACCCCGGCGTCAAGGGCCTGGCTGAACCTGCGTTTGGAGGACTGAAACACTCCGCGAACTGATCTGCACTGCCGCTTCACTGGATGAGCACATAAAAAAAACAACAAACTGGAGATTGACCATGAATTTCAAACGCACGCTTTTGATCGCAGCCCTGCCCCTGGCCTTCCTGGCCCAGGCAGCGCATGCCCTCGATATCAAGATCGCCGACATCCATCCCAAGGGCTACCCGACCGTGGTCGCCGAGGAATCCATGGGTAAAACCCTGGAAGCGGAAAGTAAGGGTGAACTGAAGTTCAAGTACTTCCCGGGTGGCGTATTGGGTTCTGAAAAAGAAGTCATCGAGCAGATGCAAGCCGGCGCAATCCAGATGTCTCGCGTCAGCCTGGGGATCGTTGGCCCTGTGGTGCCGGATGTGAACGTCTTCAACATGCCGTTCATCTTCCGCGACCAGGCCCACATGCGCGCGGTCATCGATGGTGAAGTCGGCGATGCGATCCTCGACCGGATCACCAATTCCGAGTTTGGCCTGGTGGCCCTGGCCTGGATGGACGGCGGCACGCGCAACATCTACACCAAGAAACCGGTGCGCAAGCTCGAAGACCTCAAGGGTATGAAAATCCGCGTGCAAGGCAACCCGATGTTCATCGAGATGATGAACGCCATGGGCGCCAACGGCATCGCGATGGACACCGGCGAAATCTTCAGCGCCTTGCAGACCGGCGTGATCGACGGCGCCGAAAACAACCCGCCGACCCTGCTCGAACACAACCACTACCAAAACGCCAAGTACTACAGCCTCACCGGTCACCTGATCCTGCCTGAGCCGATCGTGATGTCAAAAATCACCTGGAACAAGCTCACGCCGGAACAGCAGGACATGGTGAAAAAAGCCGCCAAGGCAGCCCAGGCTGAAGAACGCGATCTGTGGGACAAGAAATCCACCGCCAGTGAAGAAAAACTCAAGGCCGCCGGCGTCGAGTTCATCACCGTCGACAAGAAACCTTTCTATGACGCTACCGCCCCGGTCCGGGCCAAATACGGCGCGCCGTATGCCGACCTGATCAAGCGTATCGAAGCCGTTAAGTAAGGTCTCTCAAACTGTACTCATGAAAAGGCTGGGCGCGCCTGCAGTTAAAAGGCGCGCCCGGTTACGGTGGAACCCGATGAAGAATTTGCTGCTGCGTATCAACGACACGATTTACATGACTTGCATCTGGGTGGCCGGCCTTTCTGTCCTAGCCGTTGCGCTGATGATTCCGTGGGGGGTGTTCGCCCGCTACGTACTGGGTACTGGCTCAAGTTGGCCGGAGCCCACCGCCATCTTGCTGATGATCGTATTTACCTTCATCGGCGCCGCTGCCAGCTACCGCTCCGGCTCGCACATGGCCGTGGACATGGTCACCAGCCGCCTGCCACCGCACTGGCAAACCTTGGCTTCGGTTTTCACCCAGCTCTTGATGGCGGCGGTGTGCATTTTCATGACCATCTGGGGCACCAAGCTGTGCATGACCACCTGGAATCAATTCATGAGTGCCATACCCACCCTGCGCGTCGGCATCACCTACATGCCGATCCCGGTCGGTGGTTTCCTGACCCTGATTTTTGTCCTGGAAAAACTCTTGCTGGGTGATCAAAGCAAGCGTCGGGTCGTGCAGTTCGACCTGGTCGAAGAAAACGAAGGTGCCGCTTAATGGACGCGCTGATTCTGCTGGGCAGTTTTTTGTTGTTGATCCTGATCGGCATGCCGGTCGCCTATGCGCTGGGCGCTGCCGCCCTGATCGGGGCGTGGTGGATCGACATTCCGTTCCAGGCCATGATGATTCAGATAACGGGCGGGGTGAACAAATTCTCGTTGCTGGCCATTCCGTTCTTCGTGCTGGCCGGTGCGATCATGGCCGAAGGCGGCATGTCCCGCCGCCTGGTGGCATTCGCCAGTGTGTTAGTAGGCTTCGTGCGCGGTGGCCTTTCCTTGGTCAACCTCGTGGCCTCGAGTTTTTTTGGCGCGATCTCCGGTTCCTCGGTGGCCGATACCGCCTCGGTCGGTTCGGTACTGATCCCGGAAATGGAACGCCGGGGCTATCCGCGTGATTTCGCCACCGCCGTCACCGTCAGTGGTTCGGTACAAGCGCTGCTGACACCGCCCAGCCACAACGCGGTGCTGTACTCCCTCGCCGCTGGCGGCACCGTCTCCATCGGTTCGCTGTTCATGGCCGGCATCGTCCCCGGCATCATGATGAACCTCTGCCTGATGGCGCTGTGCCTGGTCTTCGCGAGAAAGCGCAATTACCCCAAGGGCGAAGTGATTCCCCTCAAGCAAGCGTTGAAGATCTGCCGGGAAGCCATGTGGGGCATGATGACGCTGTTCATCATCCTTGGCGGCATTCTCTCGGGTGTTTTCACCGCCACCGAATCGGCCGCCATTGCCGTGGTGTGGGCGTTCTTCGTGACCATGTGCATCTACCGCGACTACAAGTGGAGCGAGTTGCCGAAACTGATGCACCGTACGGTACGTACCATCTCCATCGTGATGATCCTGATCGGCTTCGCCGCCAGCTTCGGCTACATCATGACGCTGATGGAGATCCCGGCGAAGATCACCACTGCGTTCCTGACACTGTCGGACAACCGCTACGTGATCCTGATGTGCATCAACGTGATGTTGCTGCTGCTGGGCACCGTGATGGACATGGCGCCATTGATCCTGATCCTGACGCCGATCCTGATGCCGGTGATCGTGGGCATCGGCGTGGACCCGGTGCAGTTCGGCATGATCATGCTGGTGAACCTGGGTATCGGGTTGATCACGCCACCAGTGGGCGCGGTGTTGTTTGTCGGTTCCGCCATCGGCAAGGTCAGCATCGAAAGCACCGTCAAGGCGCTGCTGCCGTTCTACGCCATGTTGTTCGTGGTGCTGATGCTCGTGACCTACATCCCCGCCATTTCGCTGTGGTTGCCGCACCTGGTGTTGTAAATCCTGTAATCGAGCAAGCCCCCTTGTGGCGGGGGAGCTTGCTCCCTCGCCACAAAAGCACCCCATTCCCAAAAGACGCGACCATCATGACGCAGCCTCTTCTCTACCTCGAAGACGAACTCACCCGCCTCACCCTCGCTCCTCACCTGGGCGCCAGTCTCGTTGAATGGACCTTGCTCAGCACCGGTGCTCCCCTGCTACGCCCTCCCGCGCCGCAAGCGCTGGAAAACCGCCTTCCAGGCAAACTCGGCGGCTTCCCGCTGATTCCCTGGTCGAACCGGATCGCCCACGGCGGTTTCGACTGTCCCGGCGGCTGGCTCGCTTTGGAAGCCAACAGCCCCAACGATCCGTTTCCGATCCACGGCAGCGCCTGGCAACAGCCGTGGCAGGTGATCGAGCAGAGTGCCCAGCAAGTGTTGTTGCAACTCGACAGCCAGCAGCCATTCGCCTACTGCGCCAGCCTGCGGATCGGCTTGAGTGGCGGCCAGTTGCAAATCGCAATGCACGTCACCCACATGGCCGAACAGGCCGCGTGGCACGGGCTGGGTTTGCATCCGTACTTTCCACGCACCGCCGGCACTCGCCTGCAAACCCGCGCCAACGAGGTCTGGATGTGTGATGCCTCTAAACTGCCGACAGAACTTCGGGAGATTCCTGAAAGTTGGGATTTCCAGCAGCCCCGATTGCTGCCGGATACGCTCGTGGACAATGGCTTCGGCGGTTGGGACGGACACTGCCTGATCCAGCAACCGGACCTGGGCTACGAACTGGAATGCCGGGCCAGTGGCAGCGACTATTTCCTGCTGTACTGCCCCGTGGACCTGGACTTCTTTTGCATCGAACCGGTCAGCCATCCGGTCAATGCGCACCACCTGCCAGGGCGGCCGGGGTTGCGCTTGCTGGAGCAAGGGCAGTCGGTGGCGCTGGGGTTTTCGATGCAGTGTCGGTCGCTATGAAAATCGTCGCCGACTGCTCGGAAGGTGCCCCGGTCACCCTGCCACCTGCGAAAACCAAAGCGACTCACCCCTTCAACCGAAATACGAAGGGTATCGAGCTCCCGTCGTCGAAATATCGACCGGTTACGACGATGTCGTTATTGGAGTCCAATGCCAATGCAGGCTGCCCAACTTGGTAACCTTGCGACAATGGCGTGACCTATCTGAAGATTCCGATCAATCAGCTCTAAAGCTCGAAAGCCCCCCTATCCAATGTGGGAGCGAGCTTGCTCGCGATAGCGGTGGGTCTGCTTGCGCTGATGGTGAATGTGACGACCTCATCGCGAGCAAGCTCGCTCCCACAGAAATTCTTCAGGTGCCCAAGGTCAACCCATTGGCCGGCAACGGCAATGCCGTCTTGTAGCGCACTTGCTTGAGGGCAAAGCTGGAGCGGATATTCGCCACGCCCGGGACCTTGGTCAGAAAGTCCATCATGAAGCGCTCCAACGACTGGATGGTCGGCACCAGCACGCGGATCAGGTAATCCGGATCGCCAGCCATCAGGTAGCACTCCATCACCTCCGGCCGGTCGGAAATCGCCTCTTCGAAGTGCTGCAGCGCCTCCTCCACCTGTTTCTCCAGGCTGACATGGATGAACACGTTGACATGTAGCCCCAGCAGGTCGGCGTCCAGCAGCGTGACCTGCTCGCGGATCACCCCCAGCTCCTCCATGGCCCGAACCCGGTTGAAGCACGGCGTCGGCGAAAGGTTGACCGAACGGGCCAGCTCGGCGTTGGTGATGCGGGCATTTTCCTGAAGGCTGTTCAGAATCCCGATGTCGGTGCGATCCAATTTGCGCATAAGACAAATAATCCTGTTTTTTATCGTTGTGCAGATTTTTTATCTGCAAATGATCTGAACAGCAAGCCAACAGAGAAAAATATTCTTCTGCGTCGAGCCTATGATTGTTGTAGGACAATTTCCCGTACCCGGGGAAATTCGTCAGCTAGCGCGCCCACTACAAGAAATTCACAAGATCGAGCGTAGAAAGCCATGAACCCAGCGTACGAACCGCTACGCCTGCACGTACCCGAACCCTCGGGCCGTCCCGGCTGCCAGACCGACTTCTCCTACCTGCATCTGTCCGATGCCGGCACGGTGCGTAAACCTTCCATCGACGTCGAACCGTCCGACACCGCCGACCTGGCCCGAAGCCTGATCCGCGTGCTCGATGACCAGGGCAATGCCCACGGTCCATGGGCCGAAGACGTGCCGCTCGAGATCCTGCGCAAAGGCATGCGCGCCATGCTCAAGACGCGCATCTACGACAACCGCATGGTGGTCGCCCAGCGCCAGAAAAAAATGTCGTTCTACATGCAGAGCCTCGGCGAGGAAGCCATCGGCAGCGGCCAGGCCCTGGCGCTGAACATCGATGACATGTGCTTCCCCACCTATCGCCAGCAAAGCATCCTGATGGCCCGCGAGGTGCCGTTGGTGGGCATGATCTGCCAACTGCTGTCCAACGAGCGCGATCCGCTCAAAGGCCGGCAGTTGCCGATCATGTATTCGGTCAAGGACGCCGGTTTCTTCACCATCTCCGGCAACCTCGCCACCCAATTCATCCAGGGCGTGGGCTGGGGCATGGCCTCGGCGATCAAGGGCGACACCAAGATCGCCTCGGCCTGGATCGGTGACGGCGCCACCGCCGAATCGGACTTCCACACCGCCCTCACCTTCGCCCACGTCTACCGGGCGCCGGTGATCCTCAACGTGGTCAACAACCAGTGGGCGATCTCCACCTTCCAGGCCATCGCCGGCGGTGAAGCCACCACCTTCGCCGGACGCGGCGTCGGTTGCGGCATTGCCTCGCTGCGTGTCGATGGCAACGATTTCATGGCGGTCTACGCCGCTTCGCGCTGGGCCGCCGAACGCGCCCGCCGCAACCTCGGCCCGGCGCTGATCGAATGGGTCACTTATCGCGCTGGCCCGCACTCCACGTCCGACGATCCCTCGAAGTACCGTCCCGCCGACGACTGGAGCCACTTCCCGCTGGGCGACCCGATTGCACGCCTCAAGCAGCACCTGGTGAAAATCGGCCATTGGTCCGAAGAGGAACATGCCGCCGTCACCGCCGAACTCGAAGCCGAGGTGATCGCCGCGCAGAAGGAAGCCGAGCAGTACGGCACCCTCGCTGGCGGGCAGATCCCGAGCGCCGCGACCATGTTCGAAGACGTCTACAAAGAGATGCCGGAGCACTTGAAGCGCCAGCGTCAGGAGTTGGGGATCTGACATGAACGATCACAACAACAATATTGCGCTGGACACCGCCATGACCACTACCACCATGACCATGATCCAGGCCCTGCGCTCGGCCATGGACGTGATGCTCGAACGCGATGATAACGTCGTGGTCTTCGGCCAGGACGTGGGCTACTTCGGCGGCGTGTTCCGCTGCACCGAAGGCCTGCAGAACAAATACGGCACCTCGCGGGTATTCGACGCGCCGATCTCCGAAAGCGGCATCGTCGGCGTGGCCGTGGGCATGGGCGCCTACGGATTGCGCCCAGTGGCAGAAATCCAATTCGCCGACTACGTCTACCCGGCCTCGGACCAGATCATTTCCGAAGCGGCGCGCTTGCGCTATCGCTCGGCCGGCGAGTTCACCGCGCCGATGACCCTGCGCATGCCTTGCGGCGGCGGCATCTATGGCGGTCAGACCCACAGCCAGAGCATCGAGGCAATGTTCACCCAGGTCTGCGGCTTGCGCACTGTGATGCCTTCGAACCCTTACGACGCCAAGGGCCTGCTGATCGCCTCCATCGAAAACGATGATCCGGTGATCTTCCTCGAGCCCAAGCGCCTGTATAACGGCCCGTTCGACGGCCACCACGACCGTCCGGTAACGCCGTGGTCGAAACACCCCTCGGCGCAGGTGCCGGACGGCTACTACACGGTACCGCTGGACGTGGCCGCCATCACCCGCCCCGGTAAAGACGTGACCATTCTCACTTACGGCACCACCGTGTATGTGTCCCTGGCCGCCGCCGAGGAAACCGGCATCGACGCCGAAGTCATCGACCTGCGCAGCCTGTGGCCGCTGGACCTGGAGACCATCGTCAAGTCGGTGAAGAAAACCGGTCGTTGCGTGATCGTCCACGAAGCCACCCGTACCTGCGGCTTTGGCGCCGAGCTGGTTTCGCTGGTGCAGGAACATTGCTTCCACCACCTGGAAGCGCCCATCGAGCGTGTCACCGGGTGGGACACGCCCTACCCGCATGCGCAGGAGTGGGCGTATTTCCCAGGGCCGTCCCGTGTGGGCGCGGCGTTGAAACGGGTCATGGAGGTCTGAATGGGCACGCACGTTATCAAGATGCCGGACATTGGCGAAGGCATCGCCGAAGTTGAGCTGTCGGTGTGGCACGTCAAGGTCGGCGACATGGTGGTCGAGGACCAGGTATTGGCCGATGTCATGACCGACAAGGCCATGGTCGACATTCCTTCGCCAGTGCATGGCCGGGTCATCGCCTTGGGTGGCGAGCCCGGTGAAGTCATGGCGGTGGGCAGCGAACTGATCCGCATTGAAGTCGAAGGTGCGGGTAACTTGAAGGAATCGGCACAACCGGCTCCAGCTGCGGCTCCGCAGGCGGCTACACAGGCGCCAAAGCCGACGCCACTGGCAACACCTGAACCCGTGGTGGAAAAGACCACCGCGCCTCGCTGCGCCCCGCAAGCACCAGTGGCCCGCGATCCGGAAGAACGACCACTGGCCTCGCCGGCCGTGCGCAAGCATGCGTTGGACCTGGGCATTCAATTGCGCCTGGTCCAGGGCAGCGGTCCCGCCGGGCGTATCCTGCATGAAGACCTCGAGGCTTATCTGGCCCAGGGTCCATCGGCCCAGGCCAAGGGCGGCTCGGGTTATGCCGAACGCCATGACGAGCAGCAGATTCCGGTGATCGGCATGCGCCGCAAGATCGCCCAGCGCATGCAGGAAGCGACCCAGCGCGCCGCCCACTTCAGCTACGTCGAGGAAATCGACGTCACTGCCCTGGAAGAGCTGCGGGTGCACCTCAATGACAAACATGGCGCCAGTCGCGGCAAGCTGACCTTACTGCCGTTCCTGGTCCGCGCGTTGGTCGTGGCCCTGCGGGACTTCCCGCAAATGAACGCCCGCTACGACGACGAAGCCCAGGTCATCCACCGTTCGGGCGCCGTGCATGTCGGCGTTGCCACCCAAAGCGATGTGGGCCTGATGGTGCCGGTGGTGCGTCACGCCGAAGCCCGCAGCCTGTGGGACAGCGCGGCGGAAATCTCGCGCCTGGCCACAGCGGCGCGTAATGGCAAGGCCAGTCGTGATGAGCTGTCCGGCTCGACCATCACCCTGACCAGCCTCGGTGCGTTGGGCGGCATCGTCAGCACGCCGGTGCTGAACCTGCCGGAAGTGGCGATCGTCGGCGTGAACAAAATCGTCGAACGGCCCGTGGTGATCAAAGGCCAGATCGTGATTCGCAAGATGATGAACCTCTCCAGCTCCTTCGATCATCGGGTGGTCGACGGCATGGACGCGGCGCAATTCATCCAGGCCCTGCGTGGCCTGCTCGAACAACCCGCAACGCTGTTTGTGGAGTAAGGCATGCAACAGACTTTGAACACCACGCTACTGATCATCGGCGGCGGTCCTGGCGGTTATGTGGCAGCGATCCGCGCCGGCCAGTTGGGCATCCCGACCATCCTGGTGGAAGGCCAGGCGCTGGGCGGGACCTGCCTGAACATCGGCTGCATTCCATCCAAGGCGCTGATTCATGTGGCCGAACAGTTCCACCAGACCCGGCACCACAGCCAGGGCTCGGCCTTGGGCATCACGGTGTCGGCGCCGAGCCTGGACATCGGCAAGAGCGTGGAATGGAAGGACGGCATCGTCGATCGCCTGACCACCGGCGTCGCGGCGCTGTTGAAAAAGCACAAGGTCCAGGTCATTCACGGCTGGGCCAAGGTGATCGACGGCAAGACCGTCGAGGTCGACGACACCCGCATTCAATGCGAACACCTGCTGCTGACCACCGGCTCGAAAAGCGTCGACCTGCCGATGCTGCCGATTGGCGGGCCGATCATTTCCTCCACCGAAGCCCTCGCTCCCACCTCGGTGCCCAAGCACCTGGTGGTGGTCGGCGGTGGCTACATCGGCCTGGAACTGGGCATCGCCTACCGCAAGCTCGGCGCCGAGGTCAGCGTGGTCGAGGCCCAGGAACGGATCCTGCCAGCCTACGACGGCGAACTGACCCAGCCGGTGCACGAGGCGCTCAAGCAGTTGGGCGTGAAGCTGTACCTCAAGCACAGCGTCGAAGGTTTCGATGCCCAGGCCAGCACTCTGCAAGTGCGTGATCCCAATGGCGAGACGCTGAACCTGGACACCGACCGGGTACTGGTGGCCGTTGGTCGCAAACCCAACACCCAGGGCTGGAACCTCGAAGCCCTGGACTTGGCGATGAACGGTTCGGCGGTGAAAATCGATAACCGGTGCCAGACCAGCATGCGCAACGTCTGGGCCATCGGCGACCTGAGCGGCGAGCCGATGCTCGCCCACCGGGCCATGGCCCAGGGCGAAATGGTCGCCGAGCTGATCGCTGGCCAGCATCGCGAGTTCAACCCGACCGCCATCGCTGCGGTGTGCTTCACCGACCCGGAACTGGTGGTGGTCGGCAAGACACCGGACGACGCCAAGGCCGCCGGACTGGATTGCATCGTGTCGAGCTTCCCGTTCGCCGCCAATGGCCGGGCCATGACCCTGGAATCGAAAAGCGGTTTCGTACGGGTCGTGGCGCGCCGGGACAATCACTTGATCGTCGGTTGGCAAGCCGTCGGCGTTGGCGTCTCGGAGCTGTCCACCGCGTTCGGCCAGTCCCTGGAAATGGGCGCACGCCTGGAAGACATCGCCGGCACCATCCACGCCCACCCGACGCTGGGTGAGGCGGTGCAGGAAGCGGCGTTGCGGGCGTTGGGGCATGCGTTGCATCTGTAACGCATCAGGATCGTTCCCACGCTCCGCGTGGGAATGCAGCCAGGGACGCTCCGCGTCCCAAAGCCGAACGCGGAGCGTCCGTTGCAGTATTCCCACGCGGAGCGTGGGAACAATCATACGAGTGAGGCTGCGAAATACCCCCGGAATGAAGTATTGTTGTCCCCATCCAAAAAACGTCAGAAGCCTTGAACCGTTTCGACGGTTGTTAAGAAATAGAGGGTGTCATGGGTAACGAGAGCATCAATTGGGACAAACTGGGCTTTGACTACATCAAGACCGACAAGCGCTACCTGTCGCACTGGCGCGATGGCGCCTGGGACGCCGGCACCCTGACCGACGACAACGTGCTGCACATCAGCGAGGGCTCCACCGCCCTGCACTACGGTCAGCAGTGCTTCGAAGGCCTGAAGGCCTATCGCTGCAAGGACGGTTCGATCAACCTGTTCCGCCCGGACCAGAACGCCGCCCGCATGCAACGTAGCTGCGCGCGTCTGCTGATGCCGCATGTCGAGACCGAGCAGTTCATCGAAGCCTGCAAGCAAGTGGTCCGCGCCAACGAGCGCTTCATCCCGCCTTATGGCACCGGCGGCGCGCTGTACCTGCGCCCGTTCGTGATCGGCGTGGGTGACAACATCGGCGTGCGCACCGCACCCGAGTTCATCTTCTCGATCTTCTGCATCCCGGTTGGCGCCTACTTCAAGGGCGGCCTGACCCCGCATAACTTCCTGATCTCCAGCTACGACCGCGCCGCACCACAAGGCACCGGCGCGGCCAAGGTCGGTGGCAACTACGCCGCCAGCCTGATGCCCGGTTCCCTGGCCAAGAAAGCGAGCTTCGCCGACTGCATCTACCTGGACCCGATGACCCATTCGAAAATCGAGGAAGTCGGTTCGGCCAACTTCTTCGGCATAACCCACGACAACAAATTCGTCACACCCAACTCCCCTTCGGTCCTGCCGGGCATCACCCGCCTGTCGCTGATCGAACTGGCCAAATCGCGCCTGGGCCTGGAAGTGATCGAAGGCGACGTGTTCATCGACAAGCTCTCGGACTTCAAGGAAGCCGGCGCCTGCGGTACCGCAGCGGTCATCACCCCGATTGGCGGCATCAGCTACAAAGACAAGCTGCACGTGTTCCACAGCGAAACCGAAGTCGGCCCGATCACCCAGAAGCTCTACAAAGAGCTGACCGGCGTGCAGACCGGCGACGTGGAAGCGCCAGCGGGTTGGATCGTCAAGGTCTGAGCCAGGCCTACCCGTAGTACCGAGGCGCTTGTAGCGAGGGGATAAATCCCCTCGCTACAAAGGGCTCCGGGATTCAAAAAGCAAACCGTATCTGCCGTCACCCATCGGTTCGGGGCTGACCCGCCCTACGCTCGAAAATCGCCCCCTCGATACCCAGCACTTCACGCGTGTCGGCATAGATCCCGACGCCCTTTTCCCAGACATGCTTGATCGACTGATCGGCACAGCGAATCCGGTAATTGAGTTCGAACGGTTCCTGCCGCGACAAGGCATATTGCACCTCGCGCCAGACGTAATCGGCATCCTGCGCCAGGATCAGGCTGTTGTAGGTGAATTCATGGTTGTCCACCAGCCGCTCCGGCGGATACCCGGTCAGTTGCAGGCAACCGGCACTGACGAACTCCATGGTCCAGTCGCGGTTGTTGCGACCGCGATAGATCAGCCCCGGCATGCTGTCGAGCAGGCTCATGCTGCTGCGCTGGCTCGCCTGTAAGGCAATCTCGCGCCGCTTGTGCGCAGTGACGTCGCCGGCCACTAGATAGAAACCCTGGGCTCCGCGCTTCAGGCTGACCTCGAACCAGCGCAGTTCCCCCGAAGGGTGAACAAAACGCAGCCGCTGGTTGAAGGAGGTTTCTGGGCGCCGACGCAGTTCATGCAGGGCCTGACGCCACAACGACCGGTCTTCGTGGTGCACATAGTCAATAAGGTTGCGTTCTGCGTCTGGCAGATCCATCAGCTCGACCCAGGCCAGGTTGAACTGGGCAATCTGACCACTGTCGCGCAGTTCAAGCAATGCCGCCGGAAAGCGGTCCATCAGGTGCACGGGCAGTGTCTGCACAAATGCCTCTGGTCGTTCCATCATCTAATGACGCTCCTCGTGTCTCACTGACGCGCCGTTGTGCACCCACGCCGCCAACTCCAGACGGGAGTGCAGGCTGAACTTCTGCAACAGATTCCTCACATAGATCTTGACCGTACCATCGCTGATCCCCAGTTCCCGACCGATCTGTTTATTGCTCATGCCGGCGCCGATCAGGGCCAGGGTCTGCCCCTCGCGCTCGGTGAGGTTGCCTGTGTCTGGCAGGTCCAGATCGTGGATGGTCCGGCTAACCGACTCGGCCTGGTCGGCTAACAGGGCAACCAGGGTTGAATCCAGGACGATCGCGCCTTTGTGGCAATTGCGCATGTAGCTCAACAACGCATCGGGTTCGGTTTCCTTGAGCACGTAACCACTGGCGCCCAGGCGCAAGGCCGTCAACAGCTCGGCGCGATCCATCGACGCGGTGAGCACCACCACCTGGCAGTCGAGGCGCAACTGACGCAGTTCGTCGAGCACCTGCAAACCGCTCAAGCCGGGCATGTGCAGATCAAGCAAGACCTGCTGCGGTGCCAGGCTCACGGCCAGGTTGATGCCTTCGCGACCGCTGGCCGCCTGCCCCACCACTTCGAAGTCGTCGCTGGCATCGAACAGCTGCGCCAGGCCTTTGCGAAACAATGGGTGATCATCGATCAGTAATAAGGTCGTGCAGTCCATCGAAACTCCCCTGTGGCAGGTCTTGGTGGCGGCTGAGGCCAAGGTGTACGCGGACCCCGTGCGGACGGATCGCTTCAATTGTCAGCCGGGCGCCGATGCTCGCGGCACGCTCGCGGATGATCGCCAGGCCGAAGTGGTTTTGCTCCCCTGACGCCGGGCTGAGCCCGATGCCGTCGTCCTCCACCGAAATGGAGGCATCACCGTCCTGGTTTTGCCGCAACTCGATGCGTACATGCCGCGCATGGGAATGGCGCACCGCGTTGGCCAGTGCCTCGCGAATGATCTGCAAAACCTGTAGTTCGGTGCCCGGGCTCAAGGCATCGTCGGCCAGGCGATTGTCCAGTTCGAACACAATGATGCAGCGCCGCGAGAACTCCGCGATGGAGTCGGCCAGGGCTTGGCGCAGCGAGCGCCCGTCCATGGTCAGGCGAGCGTTGGTGATCAACTCGCGCACCTGGCGCTGCAACTGGCTCAAGCCGACGCACAGTTCCTGCAAGCCGGCACTGGCCTGCTCCGGCTCGCCCACCTGCGCCTGCAGTAAACGCGCCTGGAACGACAGGTAACCCAGCTGCTGAGCCACCGAATCGTGCAGCTCACGGGCCAACGCGCCGTGCCGGGACGTGGCCTGTTTACGCTGTTGCTCACGGGTGTAGCTGCGCAAGCGCACGGTGATGCCCACCGCCTGCGCCGCCTCCTCCAGCAACAGGCGCCAGCTGGCATGGACCGGTTGGGGGGTATCGAGCAGCAACAGCCCTTTGCCCGAGTCGTCACTTTGCGGCAAGGCACACAGCAGGCGATGTACACCCCGTTGCCGGCAAGCGCCACAGGCCTGCGCCGTATCAGCCAGGGTCGCGTCACGCCAAGGGCAGCGCGCAACGCCCTGACAGCTTTCGAGCAGTCCGCGCCGCGCCGGCCCCAGGTCTTCGCCGCCCAGGATCAGATTGAGTTTGCAGTTGGGCAGCAGTGCTTCGAAACGGTCCAGGAAACCCGACAAGGCACCTTCAGCGTGCGCCTGACACAAGGGCAATCCTGCCAGTAGTTTTCGCACGCTGCGCGCTTGGTCGGGGCGGATACGCCCCAACCAGAGCGGCCACCACTGCGGTCGTAGTCGCACTATGGATAACTCCCCGTCCGGTTGCTCAGCCCTGAGCAAAGACCAGCAACTTCCATGCCCCGATCGGGGGTCGCACAAGGCTTATCTCCAAAGACATAGCCCTTTTTCCGGATTGAGAAGATTTTCCCCATAGGAAAGTATCTTCCCCAACAGGAAACATTTTTCCAGTCCAACGCCACCTTCCCCGCCCTTCGACAGGCGCGGAACAGCCAGGAAAGCCCACATGACGGATAGACACTGCGCCGCCCCGGACCGACTTCACAGCCTTCCGCGCTATCGCCAGCCGCTGCTTCGTGAAAGCGTCACCCGGCACATCGTGGTCATGCAATCGGCGGCCGCCTGCTCCCCCTTTGTCGGAACACTGGAACAGCCCCTGGTACTGAACGGCGAGAACGCCGACTTTGCCCGGCGCTTGCATCAGGCGCTGGTCAACGCAACCGTCGGCAGCCATCTGTACATCATGGGCGACGAGGCCTTTATCTGGCGCATCCACGCCGAGGCCCGCAGCGCCGGACTGGAAAATGCCGAGATCGACATCACCCGCACGCTAGCCGGCCCGCGCCTGGTGTATTGCGTGCATTGTGGCCTGACCCAGGCTGCCGGACCGGAACCGCGGTTGACCTGCATCGGTTGCGACGTCGGGCTGGAAGTGCGCGAACACTTCTCCCAACGCCTGGGAGCCTACCTCGGCGTCTGCAGCAACCCCGACCAGCCTTACGCCGGAGTAAGGCCATGAGCGGCGCTCTTGAGGTGCGGGTCAGTGCGGCAAGAATGCTCACGCCGGTGGTGCGTGAATTCACCTTGCAAGCTTGCACCGGGGCATTGCCAGGATTCTCCCCCGGCAGTCATGTGCAGGTTCACCTGCCACTGACCGAAGGCAAGGTGCGCAATGCCTACTCGCTGACCAGCGACCCTGCGGACAATCGGCATTACCGCATTGCAGTACGCCTGCAGGAAGCTTCCCGCGGCGGCTCGCACTACCTGCATCGGCACGTCCAGGTCGGCGATACGCTGCAAATTTCACCGCCGGCCAATCTGTTCGCGCCGCACTCCACCGCTGGCCTGCACATCCTGATCGCCGGAGGCATCGGCATCACGCCGTTCATGGCCTACATCGCGGCCCTGGAACAAAGCCAAGCCCCCTTCGAGTTGCATTACCTCTATCGCCCGGGCCTGAGCGATGCCTATGTCGAGGAGTTGCAACAGCGGCTGGGATCGCGACTGCACACCTACGCCTGCCGCCCGGAGCTGAACCACATCCTGCGGGATCGGCCGCTGGGCAGCCACGTTTACACCTGTGGTCCGCAACCGTTGCTCGATGCGGTTCGGCAACAAGCCAGAGCCCTCGGCTGGCCGCCCGGCCGGGTGCACTGGGAAGCCTTCAATGCCGCAAAGCCGGGCCTGCCCTTTGACCTGGAACTGCTGCGCAGTGGCCGACGCCTGCGGGTCGGTGGCGAACAAAGCCTGCTGGAGGCCTTGGAAGCCGCCGGAGTGCAAGTTCCCAACCTGTGCCGCGGCGGCGTCTGTGGCCAATGCATGACCCGCCACCTGGGCGGAAAAATCGAACACCGCGACAGCTTTCTCAGCCCCGCCGAGCAGGCGCAATACCTCATGCCCTGTGTCTCCCGCGGCTGCGGCCCTTGCGTTTCGCTGGATCTTTAGGAGTCGACCATGACCATTCAATCAAGCCCCGTGCAGAGTTACCGAGACGACTTCAGTTTTCGCAACAGCCCCGCGGCCATCCGCCGTTTTCCCTTTCCCTTCACTGAGGACAGCTACCTGTACTCGGTGAACATCGAACCGGCGACTTCCCGGGATCCGGGCTCGGTGTACCAGCACGGCTTCGATATCGACGAACACTACCGTTCGGAAATGGCCGAACGCGCCCTTGTGCTGGACAAGGATCCGCGCCGCTATCTGGTGATGCCGCACATGCAAGTGGCCGCCTGGGATGCGCTGCAGATGCTCATGGAACACCTCGCCACTGACTATCCGCAGTGGTTCCGGCTAGCGCGTGACGGTGATCACTGGCATTGGCACAACACGCTGCTCAATATCGATCAGCACTTTGTGTTCGGTGACGCCAGCAGCCTGCCCTGCGAGCCGCTGGAGTTCATCGGCCGCCAGGTGCAGGGCGATTTCGCCCTGCTCGATCAGCGCGACGGCGATCTGTACATGGACGCCGGCCTGGTCACCAGCCCGGCCGACTGGTCCCTGGCCTTCGACGCCGGCATGAGCTTCAAGCAGTGGCATTCACCGGTGCCCATGGCCCATCAGATGGGCGTGTTCGACCGCGCGTTGAAGTACCTGCTCAACCTGCAAGTGGGCCAACCGGTGCGGCGCCTGAATTGGACACTGACGATCAACCCGCGCCTGGACTCCTCGCCCGAGACATTCCATGAATGGGGCGCCGACCGCGGCCGCATCACCGCCGAAAACGTCGGGCAGCAGGTTCATCTGCGCGTCGAGCTGCAAGTGATGGCCCGCCTGCCGCGCAGCAACGCGGTGATGTTCAGCATCCGCACCTACCTGATCAGCATGGACGAACTGGTCACTCAACCCGGCTGGGGTTGCCGCCTGCACCGCGTGCTGCGCGACCTGCCCGAGCCGATCGCCGACTACAAAGGCATGAGCCGCTACCGACAGACCCTTGTCCAGTGGCTGAGCCGCTTCGACCAGGCCTGAACCCTGACCCACTTTCACCGACAAGGATCCTCACATGGCTCATTCATGGCGTATTTCTGCATTGGCCGAACGGCACCGCGCACTCGGCTCGAACCTGGAAGACTGGAACGGCATGGGCACTGCCTGGACCTATGCCAGCGACCTGGCCGATCACCATCAAGCGATCCGCACCCGCGCCGGGCTGATGGACGTTTCCGGGCTGAAGAAAGTCCACTACGTCGGCCCCCATGCCGAAAGCCTGCTGCAATGGGCCACCACCCGCGACATCGCCAAGCTCTACCCCGGCAAATCGGTTTATGCCTCGATGCTCGACGAGGAAGGCAAGTTCGTCGATGACTGCATCGTCTACCGTACCGGGCCTAACGCGTTCATGGTGGTCCACGGTGCCGGCAGCGGTCACGAAATGCTGGTGCGCTCATCCCAAGGCCGGCAAGTGGCGGTGTTGTTCGACGACGACCTGCACGACCTGTCGCTGCAAGGGCCGCTGGCGGTGGACTTTCTCGCCGAGCACGTCCCCGGGATTCGTCAGTTGCCCTATTTCCATCACCTGCAAACCCGCCTGTTCGATCGCCCGGTGATGATCTCTCGCACCGGCTACACCGGCGAACGCGGCTACGAGATTTTCTGCAAGGCGGCCGATGCCCCGGCGCTGTGGGACAACATCCTCGAACAGGGCGCGGACATGGGCATCATCCCGTGCGCCTTCACCGCCCTGGACTGGTTACGGGTGGAAAGCTCGCTGATGTTTTTTCCCTACGACAACTCACAGATGTACCCCTTCGCCGACCAGAAGGCTGGCGACACCTTGTGGGAAATGGGCCTGGATTTCACCGTTTCCCCAGACAAACGCGAATTTCGTGGCGCCGAGGAGCACTTCCGGTTGCGTGGCCAGGAACGCTTCAAGATCACCGGCGTGTTGCTCGAAGGTGTGCGCGCCGCCGAGGCGGGCGACACCCTGTGGCAGGGCAACCAGCAAGTCGGGGTGATCACCTGCGGCATGTATTCGCGCCTGAGCAAACGCTCCATGGCCATCGCCCGCATGAACGTCGCCTGCGCGGTTCCCGGGATTGCCTTGCAGGTGCGTGGCAGCCAGGAAAGCGCCGCGGTGACCCACGCCCTTCCCTTCGACGACCCGGAAAAAACCAAGCGCACGGCCAAGGGCTGAGCCTCTACCACTTTGCATCGGAGCCCTCGATGGACACCTCCAACGAACACTACATTCTCAAGATCAACTGCCCGGCGGCGTCCGGCATCGTCGCCGCCATCAGCGCCTGCCTGGCCCGGCAACAGTGCTACATCAGTGAGCTTGCGCAATTCGACGACGAGTTCACCGGGCAGTTTTTCATGCGCGCGGTCTTTCGTTTCAACACCGGCGTGACCGGCGATATAGGCGCACTGCGTGAAGACCTGGGCGACCTGGCCGGCGGCTTCGACATGCAGTGGCAACTGTTCTGCTCAAGCCAGCCGACCCGGGTGCTGCTGATGGTCAGCAAGTTCGACCATTGCCTGACCGACCTGCTCTACCGCCACCGCAAGGGCGAGATGGACATGCACATCACTGCGGTGGTCTCCAATCACCTGGACCTGCGGGCCATGGCCGAACGCGAAGGCATTCGCTTCATCTATTTGCCGGTCACCAAGGACAGCAAGGCCAGTCAGGAAGTCGAGCTGATGCGCATTGTCGAGGACACCCAGACCGACCTGGTGGTGCTCGCCCGCTATATGCAGATTCTCTCCGATGGTCTGTGCCAGCAACTGTCCGGTCGGGCCATCAACATCCATCACTCGTTCCTGCCCGGTTTCAAGGGCGCCAAACCCTATCACCAGGCGTATGACCGGGGCGTGAAGCTGATCGGTGCGACCGCCCATTACGTCACCAGCGACCTCGATGAGGGGCCGATCATCGAACAGGAAGTCCAGCGCGTCGACCATACGCACCTGCCCGACTCGCTGGTTGCCATCGGCCGCGACACCGAAACCGTCGCCCTTTCCAAAGCCCTGAAATACCACCTGGAACACCGGGTGTTCATCAACCAGGACAAGACAGTGATCTTTCGCTGAAACCCTTCAGGAGGCACGCTCATGACACTACGCGTAGCAATCATCGGCGCCGGCCCGTGCGGCCTGGCTCAACTTCGCGCCTTCCAGTCAGCCCGCGACAAGGGCACCGCCATTCCCGAACTGGTGTGCTTTGAAAAGCAGCAGGATTGGGGCGGCATGTGGAACTACACCTGGCGTACCGGTCTGGACGAGAACGGCGAGCCGGTGCATGGCAGCATGTACCGTTACCTGTGGTCGAACGGCCCGAAGGAATGCCTGGAGTTCGCCGACTACACCTTCGAAGAACATTTTGGCCGCCCCATCGGCTCCTACCCGCCGCGAGAAGTGCTCTGGGATTACATCAAGGGCCGCGTCGAAAAAGCCGGGGTACGGGATTACATCCGGTTCAACAACGTGGTGCGCCAGGTCGCCTTTAACCAAGAGACTCGCCGCTTCACGGTGCTCGCCCATGACCACGGCAGCGATACCCAGACCTGCGAAGAGTTCGATTATGTGATCAACGCCTGCGGGCACTTTTCGACGCCGAAGATGCCGTACTTCCCCGGATTCGAGCAGTTCGGCGGGCGCGTCCTGCACGCCCATGATTTCCGCGATGCGCTGGAGTTCAAGGGCAAGGATCTGCTCATCGTCGGCAGCAGCTATTCTGCCGAAGACATCGGTTCCCAGTGCTACAAATATGGCGCCCGCAGCATCACCAGTTGCTACCGCACCGCGCCGATGGGCTATGACTGGCCCGCCAATTGGGAAGAAAAACCGCTGTTGCAGCGCCTGGAAAAAAACCGCGCGTACTTTATCGACGGCAGCCACAAGCACATCGATGCGGTGATCCTGTGCACCGGCTACAAACATCACTTCCCCTTCCTGCCGGACGAACTGTGCCTCAAGACCGATAACCGGCTATGGCCGATGAATCTGTACAAAGGCATTTTCTGGGAGCCCAACCCGCAACTGATCTACCTCGGCATGCAGGACCAGTGGTACTCGTTCAACATGTTCGACGCGCAAGCCTGGTACGCCCGCGATGTCATCCTGGGGCGTATTCAACTGCCCGACCAGGCCGAAATGATCGCCGACAGCCGGCAATGGCACGAACGGGAACAGACACTGGAAACCAACCAGCAAATGTTCGAATACCAGGGCGCCTACATCCAGCACCTGGTGGACGCCACCGACTACCCGAACTTCGACATCGCCGCCGTCAATGAAACCTTCCTGCACTGGAAGCACGACAAAGCGGAAAACATCATGGGTTATCGCGACAAGTCCTATCGCTCGTTGATGACCGGAACCCAGTCACCGCCGCACCACACCCCCTGGCTGCACGCACTGGACGACTCGATGGCGGCGTACCTCGCTGAGCCGCCGATGTCCGTCAAGTCAATCGGTTGACCCAGGAGCGCCACCATGAACGCACCTCGTGTTTCCCATCCGCGCGAGCCCGGACTCTTTGCCCGGGTCCCGGACCTGGAACGCTATCGAGTGGTCGCCGGCAGCCTGACCCTTGTCGCGTTGCAGCCCGGCGACAGCCTGCAAGTGATCGACCTTGAAGGCCGGCAACCCTGCCAATTGCTGGCCATGGATACGCTCGGTCGCAGCGCCCTCGCGGCCTGGGCACTGAACGGTTCGGCGGCCTGCGGGTTCATCGGCGCACGGCTCGCCGAACCGACCCTGCAAGCTCGACGAATCCACCAGGCGTTGCGCCGACGCGGCGTTGATCCGTACCAACTACCCAGTGCCGCTTCACTTTGGGACGAGGACAGCCCTGCCGACTTCAGTCGTCAGTTTGTCGCCAGCGATGAACTGTTGGTGATTGTCGCCGCGCCCGCGGGCCCCACGTCCGTCGACCGGCAGTACCGGCCCAGCGAACTGCGGTTGTGGGTGACACGGGCCAATCCCTCATCGTTGCTGCTCCCGGCATTACCCGAACCGTTGGGCGAGCTGCTCGATGAATTCACTATTCACGCCGGCACCGCCCACAGTTACACGGTCGGCAAAGGGCAGTACGTGCAGGTGCTGGACGTGGCCGGTCGCCAATGCTCGGACTTCGTCGCCCTCGATCGGCGGGCATTGGATCGCGGCCTGGAACTGGACCTGGACCAGACCGTCACCCGCACCCTGAACGGCAGCGCCTACCCGGCACCGGGATTGTTCTCGAAGTTTTTCGACCGGCAGATGCAACCGATGCTGGAGGTGGTGCGTGACACCGTCGGCCGCCACGACTCCTTCGCCCTGGCCTGCGCCGCGCGCTACTACGAGAGCCATGGCTACTTCGGGCACGACAACTGCAGCGACAACCTGAGCCGGGCCTTGGCGCCCCACGGGGTCGAGGCTCGCAGCGGTTGGCCGGCGATCAATTTGTTCTTCAACACCGGGATCGACGCCCACCAGCAGATGACGCTGGACGAGCCCTGGTCGCGGCCCGGCGATTACGTGCTGCTGCAGGCCATGACCGATCTGCTGTGTGGCAGCACCTCATGCCCGGATGACATCGACCCGGCCAACGGCTGGAACCCAACCGATATCCATGTCCGTATCTACAGCGAAAAGGAGCGTTTTTCCATCGCCATGAGCACTCGTACCACGGCCGATGCCGACCCGATCCTCACCCGTGAGTCCGCGTTCCATTCACGCACCAGCGCCTTGACCGGCAGCTTTGCCGACTACCGCAACTGGTGGCTGCCGCTGCGCTACGACGGCTATGGCGCCATCGAGGAATACCTCGGTTGCCGTGAACGCGTCGCGGTGATGGACCTGACCGCCCTGCGTAAATTCGAAATCCTCGGCCCCGACGCCGAAGCCTTGCTGCAGTACTGCCTGACCCGGGATGTGCGGCGCCTGGCGGTGGGTCAAGTGGTGTACTCGGCGATGTGCCACGAACACGGCGGCATGCTCGACGACGGCACCCTGCTGCGCCTGGGCCCGGACAATTTCCGCTGGATCTGCGGCGAGGATTACGCCGGGGTCTGGCTGCGCGAACAGGCGCAAAAGCTCGGCATGAAGGTCTGGATCAAATCCGCCAGCGAGCAGATTCACAACCTGGCCGTCCAGGGCCCGATGAGTCGTGAACTGCTCAAACAGATGGTCTGGACCCCACCGACCCAACCGAGCCTGGAAACCCTGGGCTGGTTCCGCTTCCTGGTGGGCCGCCTGGACGGTTACGACGGCTGCCCGCTGATGATCTCGCGCACCGGCTACACCGGCGAACTGGGCTACGAAGTCTGGTGCCAGCCCGAAGATGCCGAGCGGGTCTGGGATCGGATCTGGCAACTGGGCCAACCGCTGGGCCTGGTGCCGCTGGGTCTGGAAGCATTGGACATGCTGCGCATCGAAGCCGGGCTGATTTTCGCCGGCTACGAGTTCAGCGACCAGACCGATCCTTTCGAGGCGGGTATCGGCTTTTGCGTGCCGATGAACAGCAAAACCGACGATTTCATCGGCCGCGATGCGCTGTTGCGGCGCAGTGCCCACCCCGCCCAGAAGCTGGTGGGCCTGCAACTGAGTGGCAACGAAGGCGCCCACCACGGTGACCCGGTGTATCGCGGCCGGGCCCAGGTCGGGGTCATCACCAGTGCCTGCCGCTCGCCGCTGCTGGCCAGCAACATCGCGCTGTGCCGGGTCGACGTGGCCTGCGCCGACGTCGGCACGATGCTTGAGATCGGCAAAGTCGATGGCCTGCAGAAGCGCATCAGCGCCGAGGTCACCGCAGCGATTTTCTACGACCCGCAAAAGAGCCGGGTGCGCAGTTGATCGACCAGACGGACCTGGGCGCCACCCTGACTTTGACTGCCCCCACTACTCCGCTACTCAGACATGGGAATACGAAGATGGAAGCGACTACGTTCGAGACCGTACCGCAGGCCGCCAGCTCAGTTGGCAGCCTGCACCGCAAGATCGATTGGCGCGGGGCTTTCTGGGTTGCCAGTGGCGTGCCCGCGCTGGTGCTGTTTTCAATCGGCGCGATTGCCGCCACAGTGGGCAAACCGGCGTGGATCGTCTGGATCGTGTCGATCCTGTTCGGGTTTATCCAAGCCTTCACCTACGCCGAAATCGCCGGGCTGTTCCCGCACAAATCCGGCGGCGCCTCGGTCTATGGCGCGGTCGCCTGGGTGCGTTACAGCAAGCTGATCGCACCGGTTTCGGTGTGGTGCAACTGGCTGGCCTGGTCGCCGGTGCTGTCGATCGGCTCAGGGCTGGCAGCCGGATACATACTCACCGCACTGTTTCCCGCCGACGCGTTGATCAATACCTGGCAATTGACCCTGCTCGATCTGGGTTGGATCAAGAGCGGCCTGTCGTTGCGGATCAATGCGACGTTCGCCATCGGTCTGTTGATCCTGCTGACGGTGTTCGCCGTGCAGCATGGCGGCATTCTGCGCTCGGCGCGTCTGACCCTGGTGCTCGGCGTGACTTCACTGATCCCCTTGCTGCTGGTGGGTGTGGTGCCGTTGTTCACCGGCGATGCGGCCCAGGCCAATTTCCTGCCGTTGTACCCTCTGGCCCATGATGCCGCCGGACAAGTGATCGATGGGCCCTGGGATCTTTCCGGCTGGACGCTGATGGCCGGCGGTCTGTTCATGGCCGCATGGTCCACTTACGGCTTCGAAACGGCGGTGTGCTACACCCGGGAATTCAAAGACCCCAAGCGCGACACGTTCAAGGCGATTTTCTATGCGGGCCTGCTGTGCATCCTGGTGTTCACCCTGGTGCCCCTGGCGTTTCAAGGCAGCCTTGGCCTCGGTCAACTGGTCACACCGGCCGTGCTGGACGCCAGCGGCGCAGTGGTTTCGCCGGCGGTCTACAGTGGCCTGTTGTCGCCCGCGATCTACAGCGGCATGGGCGTCGGCCAGGTGATGGCGGACAGTATCGGCGGCGGCAAACTGGTCGCCAACATCGTGCTGATCATGCTGGTGCTGGCCACCCTGCTGGCAATCATGACGTCGATGTCCGGATCGTCGCGCACTTTGTACCAGGCGTCGGTGGATGGCTGGCTGCCGAAATACCTGGGCCGCACCAATGACCACGGCGCACCCACCGCGGCGATGTGGACCGACCTGTGTTTCAACCTGCTGCTGTTGCTGATGTCCGACTACGTCTTCGTGCTCGCGGCCTCCAACGTCAGCTACATCATCTTCAACTTCCTCAACCTCAACGCTGGCTGGATCCATCGTCTGGATCGTCCCGACTGGATACGCCCGTACAAAGCCCCTACCGTGCTCCTGGCAGCCGGTGGCGTGCTGAGCTTCGTCAACCTGGCCTGCATGGGGCTGGGCGCGGATATCTGGGGCGCGGGAACCCTGATGACCGGCCTGCTGCTGGCGCTGTTGATCCTGCCGGTGTTCTGCTACCGCCACTATGTGCAGGACAACGGGCACTTCCCCGAAGCCATGCTTAACGATCTCTACGTTCAGGCCGATACGGGTCAGAAACGCGCTGGCTGGTTGCCTTACCTCACGCTGATCGCAGGTGTTCTTGTGGTGTACGGCAGCCATCAGTTGGTAGTCTGAACACCCTTGCTTGCAGATCTTCGCTAATCATCGAGGCGCAACGACGCCTCGGTGATTATTTCGCCCCTCTATCATTCAAGCCAACGGTGACTCCTTTGCTCAGCACCACCCCTGCACTTGCCCGCGATATCGACGGCAAGGCCATCTCCGCCCTGGTTCTCGACGAGGTTCGAGAAGAGGTTCTGGCCCTCGCGCACCAGCACATCTACCCCGCCCTGGCTGTACTGTTGGTGGGTGAAGACCCGGCTAGCGAGGTTTACGTGCGCAACAAACTGCTGCGGGCCAAGGAAGTCGGCATTCGCTCCCTGGAGTACCGTCTGCCAGCCAATGCCAGCCAGCACCAGGTACTGGAACTGATTGCCCAACTGAACGCCGATGTCACGGTGAACGGCATCCTGGTGCAATTGCCATTGCCGGGGCATATCGACGAGGCGGCAGTCATTCATGCCATCGATCCGATCAAGGACGTGGACGGTTTTCATCGCGAGAACGTCGGCGGCCTGGTGCAAGGCATAGAAGTCCTGACACCCTGCACGCCCAGCGGCTGCATGCGTCTACTGCACGAAACCTGCGGTGATGTGAGTGGCTTGCACGCCGTGGTCGTCGGGCGTTCGAACATCGTGGGCAAGCCCATGGCGACCTTGCTGTTGCAGGCTCACTGTTCGGTCAGCGTGGTGCACTCACGCAGCGTCGATGCCCCGGCGTTGTGCCGACTGGCCGATATCGTCGTCGCAGCGGTGGGCCGTCCTGGGCTGATCGATGCCAGTTGGCTAAAACCTGGAGCCGTGGTGATCGATGTCGGGATCAATCGTGTTACTGACCAGTCCGGCAGCCATCTGGTGGGCGATGTCGACTACGCCAGCGCACGCACCGTCGCCAGCGCAATCACGCCGGTACCCGGTGGCGTCGGGCCGATGACCATTGCTTATCTGCTGAAGAACACCCTGATCGCCAGCCAGTTGCAACACGCGGCCCAGGCCCGTGGGCAGGCATCCGCCAGCCATCTGGTGGTGAGTTGAGCACAACGCGTTCGACCCGTTCGAGGGTGTAATGCTGTTTACTTAAGCCGTTCCCGGAGATTCTGATCTTCCGTTTCTAGCGTGTTTTTTGGGTGGGATTGGTGTGTATGTCCGTTGCTGCGGTAACGGCTGCTGGCGGTTCCGCTCTTACAGCGGGTCACTTTTGGAAGAGCGCCAAAAGTGACCCGCCGTAAGGGCGGAACCCTAAGTAGCCGTTACCGCAAAAACGGATATGCACACCAAACCATATAAATATCGGGCCTTCTCAGATAAAGCCAAAAACAACCGTAACGATCAGTGGTTGTAAGCACGCTCGTTGTGTTCAGCCAGGTCCAGCCCCATCTCCTCCACCGACTCATCGGCGCGCAAGCCGATCACCGCGTTGATCACCTTGAGAATGACCCAACTGACGACAAAGCAGTAAACCGTCGTCAGCAGTACGCCTTTGATTTGCGCCACGACCTGGGCCCCCATGGTCACGCCTTCGACCAATCCCCCCACCGACGGCACACAGAACACCCCGGTCAACACCGCGCCAATCATCCCGCCAATGCCGTGCAAGCCGAACACGTCGAGGCTGTCGTCATAACCGAAGCGACGCTTGAGCACGGTGACGCTCAAGTAGCAGAACACCCCGCACAACAAACCGATGGCCAACGCACCGCCGACACCGACATAGGCACACGCCGGGGTGATGCCGACCAGACCCGCCAAGGCGCCACTGGCCAGGCCCAGAGCGCTAGGTTTGCCAACCTTGAACCACTCGGTGAACATCCAGCCAAGAATGCCCGCGCAGGCCCCCAATTGGGTGTTGAGCATGACGATGCCCGAAGTGCCGTTGAGGCCACCGCCGGAACCGATGTTGAAGCCGAACCAACCCACCCAGAGCATCGCCGCACCGGCCATGGTCAGGCTCAGGTTGTGGGCTGGCATCGGCGTGTTCTGATAGCCCTTGCGCTTGCCAAGGATCAGGCACGCGGCCAGAGCGGCGACGCCGGCATTGATGTGCACGGCGGTGCCACCGGCGAAATCGAGTACCCCCCAGTTATGCATCAAAGCGCCCGCGCCACCCCAGACCATATGCGCCACCGGGGCGTACACCAGGGTGAACCACAACGCCATGAACCACAGCGCCGCCGAAAACTTCATGCGTTCGGCGAACGCACCGGCAATCAGCGCCGGGGTGATGATCGCGAAGGTCATCTGGAAGGTCACGAACACGCCCTCCGGAATATCCCCCACCAGACTCTCCGGGGTCATGCCCGCCAGAAAGGCCCGGCTCAAACCGCCGACGAAACTGTTGAACGTCACCTGCCCCTCAATCATGCCGGTGCTGTCGACCACCATGCTGTAGCCATAGATCACCCACAGTACGCCGACCAGGCCGGCGATGCCGAAGCACTGGGTGAACAGCGAAAGCATGTTTTTTGCCCGGACCAGGCCACCGTAAAACAATGCCAGACCCGGTAGACACATGAACAGCACCAGCACCGCGGCAGTGACCATCCAGGCGGTGCTGCCGGTATTCAAGGCGGGTGCATCGGCGGCCTGGACCATTGGCGCAAATGCACCGGTCGCCAATAAGCCAAGAAGGGATTTGCCGAGAAGACGATTGACCATGTTCAAAGCTCCTGCAAAGAAAGGTGGGTGTCGGGCAGCGAGCAAAGTGAGTATGTACGGGCCTCTTGGTGGGTCCCTTGTCTGATCGTTCCCACGCTCCTGCGTGGGAATGCAGCCCGTGACGCTCTGCGTCACAAAAGCGGGACGCAGAGCGTCCCAAGAGGCATTCCCACGCAGAGCGTGGGAACGATCGTCATCAGCCCCGTTTCAATAACCGGTACCAGAGCCTGGAACCCAGTTGGTCCCCGCCAACGGCACCCGGGCCATGGCCGCTGACTCCACCGTCAGCGCTACCAAATCCTCGGGGTCGAGGTTGTGCAGGTGCGACTTGCCGCAAGCCCGGGCCATGGTCTGGGCTTCCAGCACCAGGACACGCAGGTAGTTGGCCAAGCGGCGACCGCCTTCCACCGGGTCCAGTCGTTTGGACAATTCCGGGTCCTGCGTGGTGATCCCGGCCGGGTCGCGACCGTTCTGCCAGTCATCGTAGAAACCTGCGGCCGAACCGATTTTCTTCAGTTCCTCGTCCAGGCGCGGGTGATTGTCGCCCAGCGCAATCAGCGCAGCGGTGCCGATGGCCACCGCATCCGCGCCCAGTGCCATGGCCTTGGCGACGTCGGCACCGTTGCGAATCCCTCCTGAAACGATCAGCTGAACCTTGCGATGCATGCCCATTTCCTGCAAAGCCTGTACCGCTTGCGGGATGGCCGACAAAATCGGAATTCCCACGTGTTCGATAAAGACCTCCTGGGTCGCCGCCGTCCCGCCCTGCATGCCATCGAGCACGATCACATCCGCCCCGGCCTTCACGGCCAACTTGACGTCGTAGTACGGCCGGCTGGCGCCGATTTTCACGTAGATCGGTTTTTCCCAATCAGTGATTTCGCGCAGCTCGGCAATCTTGATTGCCAGGTCATCCGGGCCGGTCCAGTCGGGGTGACGGCAGGCACTGCGCTGATCGACGCCAATCGGCAAGGTGCGCATGCCGGCAACACGTTCGGTGACTTTCATCCCCAGCAACATACCGCCGCCACCGGGTTTGGCGCCCTGCCCCAGGACGATTTCGATCGCGTCAGCCTTGCGCAGGTCGTCCGGGTTCATGCCGTAGCGCGACGGCAAGTACTGATAGACCAAATGCTGCGACTGCCCGCGCTCCTCCGGGGTCATGCCACCGTCACCGGTGGTGGTGCTGGTGCCGGCGATGGTCGCGCCACGGCCCAGGGCCTCCTTGGCATTGGCCGACAACGCACCAAAACTCATGCCGGCAATGGTCACCGGAATCTTCAAGTGGATCGGCTTCTTGGCAAAGCGGTTGCCGAGGATCACATCGGTGCCGCACTTCTCCCGATAGCCTTCCAACGGGTAACGCGAAACGCTGGCGCCAAGCAGCAGCAAGTCATCGAAGTGCGGCAGTTTGCGCTTGGTGCCACCGCCGCGAATATCGTAGATGCCGGTCTCGGCGGCACGCTGGATTTCCTGGATGGTCAGGCGGTCGAAGGTGGCTGACTCGCGCAGTACCGGAGCCGCTTTTTCGCTGATTGGATCGCTCATATCTGTTCTCCTCGCGCGGATCAGTACGCGGACGCGTTATCGACTTTGAAGTTGTACAACTGACGGGCCGAACCGTAGCGTTTGAAGTCAGCCGCCTTGTGCGCGAAACCGGCACGGTTCAACAGGTCCTGGAGCTCTTGGAGGTGCTCGGCACGCATCTCTTTCTCGATGCAATCCGAACCCAGGGACTCCACAGTGCCCTTCACGTAGATGTGGGTCTCGTACAAGGAATCGCCCAGCGCATCGCCGGCATCGCCGCAGACCACCAGACGCCCGGCCTGGCCCATGAAGCAGCTCATGTGGCCGATACTGCCACCCACGACAATGTCGATGCCCTTCATGGATATGCCGCAACGCGCGCCGGCATCCCCTTCAATCACCAGCAGCCCGCCATGGGCCGTGGCACCAGCTGCCTGGGAGGCGCTGCCTTTGACGCGGACGTAGCCGGACATCATGTTCTCGGCGCAACCGACACCGACGTTGCCGTGGACGGTGATCGAGGCCTTCTGATTCATACCCGCGCAGTAGTAACCGGCGTGTCCCTGGATATCGATGGACAGCGCTTCGTTCACCCCGACCGCGAGGTTGTGCTTGCCATCCGAATGAGTCACCACCCACTCACGGTGTTCAACGTTGTCGACCTGGTCGTGCAACGTCTGATTGAGTTCACGCACAGTGGCAGTGGAAAGATCGATGGTTTTCATGTGTGCGCCCCTTAAGCTGACTCGCGTTCCCAGATGTACATAGTGGCCGGTGCCGGCTCCCAGACCTTGGCGTGCTCGATGCCCGGCAGGCTCGACAGGGCCTGATACTCGGAGGCCATGGCGACGTAATCGTCGGTCTCGGCGAGGATCGCCGGCTTACAGGCAATCGGGTCGCGAATCACGGCAAAACCGTTGCGGGTGCCGATGGCGAAGGTGAAGAAACCGTCCAGATCCTCCAGCGAGTGATCCAGCGCTTCTTTCAATGAGTCACCCTGCTGCAGGCGCCAGGTCAGGTAGCCGGCGGCCACTTCGGTATCGTTGTCGGTCTCGAAGTGAATGCCTTCGCGCTTGAGTTCCTGACGCAGGCGGAAGTGGTTGGACAGCGAGCCGTTGTGCACCAGGCACAGGTCGGCACCGGTGGAGAACGGGTGGCTGCCTTCCATGGTCACCGCGCTTTCAGTGGCCATGCGGGTGTGGCCGATAATGTGGCTGCCCTTCATACCGGCCAGGCCGAAGCGTTGGGAAATCTCCTGGGGCAAGCCCATGCCCTTGAGGATTTCGATGCTCTGGCCGGCGCTCATGATGCGCACGCTCGGCGCCAGTTCAGCGAGGGCCAGACGTACCGGCGCCTCTTGGGCATTGACTTTGAGCACGGCAGCGCTGGCGTTCTGGAACCAGTCCAGCGAGCAGCCAAGACGCCCTTCCAGCTCGCCCATCAGGGCTTTCCAGTCGAAACCATCGGTGGTCGCCTGCAGGGTCAGCTTGACCCAGCCGTCTGCCACTTCATCGCCGTAAATGGCGAAGCCGGCACTGTCCGGACCACGATCGGTCATGGCCTGCAACATCGGTTCAAACAGCTTGCCGAGCTGGGATTCCAGCTGCGGATTCTTCAGGTAAAGACCTACGATCCCACACATATCAAGTCTCCTTCGAAGGCACTGAACACTCGACGCCGTGTCGGGTGCCCGAATGGTTGGCAAAACACTGAGTCAGAAAAATTCGGTGTAGCGCTGGATCTCCCAGTCGGAGACGTGGCGGCTGTATTCCACCCACTCCATGCGCTTGAGCTTGATGAACTCGCCTACGATCTGCGGGCCCAGCACCTCGGCGAACAACGGGTCGGCTTCCAGGGCGTCACAGGCTTCCTTGAGCGATTGCGGCAGGGTCTTGATACCTCGCGCGGCGATCTGTTCCAGGCTCAGGCTGTAGAGGTTCTCATTGCAGACGTGGTCGATTTCCAACTGGCGATCGATGCCATCCAGGCCGGCGGCGATGATCGCGGCGCTGACCAGGTAGGGATTGCAACCCGCGTCCGGCAGGCGCAATTCCAGGCGCCCGTAAGGCACCCGCACCATGGCCGAGCGGTTGTTGGCGCCGAAGGCAATAAAGGCCGGCGCCCAGGTCGCACCGGACAACGAGTTACCGACCACCAGACGCTTGTAGGAGTTGACCGTCGGCGCGGCGAAGGCACACAGCGCCGGGCCGTGGGCAAGCAGGCCCGCGGCGAAGTGATAGGCCATTTTCGACAGACCCATCCCGCTGGGATCACTGGCGTCATGGAACAGGTTCTTGTTCTCGGCGCTGCTGATCGACAGGTGAAAATGCATGCCGTTGCCGGCCCGTTTCGGGTCGGGCTTGGGCATGAACGAGCAGATCATGCCCAGGTCATTGGCGATTTCGCCGGCAGCCATGCGGAAAAACGTGAAGCGATCCGCCGAGGTCATGGCGTCGCTGTAGGTGTAGTTGATCTCGAACTGGCCGTTGGCGTCCTCGTGGTCGATTTGATAGACCTCGAAATCCACTGCCTGCAAGGCTTCGGTCAGCCGCTCAAGGAAAACGCGGGAGCGCGACAGGCCTTTGTAGTCGTAGCAAGGCTTGTCCAGGTTGTCGCTGGGGTCCACCAGTTGCAGTTTGCCCTGTGCGTCGCGGCGCATCAGGTTGAACTCGGGCTCCAGGCCGGTGTTGAGCGTCCAGCCCTTTTCTGCCAGGCGCTGCACTTGTTGCTGCAACACATAACGGCTGTCATACGGATGCGGCTTGCCGTCGACATGACCGATGCACACCACTCGCCCGTAACCCGGCTGCCAGGGCACCGGGGTCAGGGTGGACAAATCACCGCGGGCCATGAAGTCCGGTCCGTGGGGCTCCATGCCCATGCCACTGATCGCGAATCCGGCAAAACCCGCTCCCTCTTCAGCCACGGCCTTGAGCCCACAGATAGGCACGGACTTGGTTTTGGCCGCCCCATGGATATCCACAAACTGCGCAAGCACGTACTTGATTCCATGCTTGTCGATGATGCGCTGGGTTTCTGCTGGCAACATTGCTCGTCACTCCTCGCGAAAGGGCAAAACATTGTGGATGGGCTTTGACTGACTTTTTATTCCTAAAAAGAAAGTTAGTTTCCCAATAGGAATGCAAGGCCCTTGCCAGTTCCGCGAGTAAAGCGCCAACGCTCCCAGAAAAGCGCTTTTGTGCTGTATATATGGGAAAAATCTTTTCCCCGTGGGAATATCGCTCGACAGACGCGAGCCGAACGCCGCCATTTGCACTTTCTCAGTGCGAAACTAATATTACTGAACGGAAAGTGTGCAGGATTTGATGACTATGCCGACCGAAACCGCCCCGCGCCTCAAGCTTGAGCAATACCTGGGCTTGCAGATCAAGCGCCAGCGCCAGGCTCAGGATCTGAAATTGTCTGACGTGGCCAAGATTGCCGATATCAGCCAAGGCATGTTGAGCAAGATCGAAAACGCCCAGGTGTCCACCAGCCTCGATACCCTGAGCCGTCTGTGCGACGTGCTCGGCCTGCCATTGTCCAAGTTGTTCAGCGAATACGACCAACAAGACGGCAGTGCGCTTCTGGTCAAGGCTGACCAGGGCATGGAAGTGGTGCGTCGTGGTACCGAGAAAGGCCATACATACCATCTGCTCAACCACACCCGCGGGCCGAAGAAGAGTTTCGAGGCCTATATGGTCAGCATGGACGACGCGAGTGAGGAGTTTCCGACCTTCTCTCACCCCGGCACTGAATTCCTTCACCTGTTGGAAGGTGAACTGATCTATCGTCACGGCAATCAGCTTTACCGCATGGAAGCCGGCGACAGCCTGACGTTCGAAGGCGAAATCCCCCACGGCCCCGAGCAATTGGTGCAGGTGCCTATCCGTCTTTTGTCGATCATGAACTACGGCAACGACAAAGAGTAACGCCTCCCTTCCCCTGCCTTGCCCCGCCCTGAGGCCGACCCAGCATCGGCCTCACGTATTTTCCTGCCAGTTAAAAAACTTTCTTAAAAGCTCTGGACGCGGCGCGGCCATTCCCCTATAAATCCACAACCAGGAATAATTTATTCCCAACAAGAAAACACGCTCATGGATGAGCCTGCTGTCCGTTGATGATTTTTTTCGCTATGCGATGAGCTGCCGCCATCATCCCGAGGACGTGTCATGCAACACGAAAAAAACCATTTCATCATCAAGATCACCTGTCCCGCGGTGTCCGGCATCGTCGCAGCCGTCACCACCTATCTGGCGGACAACCGTTGCTACATCGGGGAGATGGCGCAATTCGACGACGACTTCAGCGGTCGTTTTTTCATGCGTGCGGTGTTTCGCTTCAACGACGGCCACCCCGGCGACCTGCAACAGATCAAGGACGGTTTCGCCGACATCGCCCAAGCCTTCGACATGACCTGGGAATTGCATGACACCCGCGAGCCGATGCGCGTGTTGCTGATGGTCAGCAAGTTCGACCACTGCCTGACCGACCTGCTCTACCGCTACCACAAAGGCGAGATGGACATGACCATCACCGCCATTGTCTCCAACCACCTCGACCTGCGCCCCATGGCCGAACGCGAAGGCATTCGCTTCATTTACCTGCCAGTGACCAAGGAGACCAAGGCCCGGCAGGAAGCCGAACTGATGAAGATCGTCGACGACACCGGCACCGAGCTCGTGGTGTTGGCGCGCTACATGCAGATCCTCTCCGATGACCTGTGCAAGCAACTCTCGGGTCGGGCGATCAACATTCACCATTCGTTCTTGCCCGGTTTCAAAGGCGCCAAACCCTATCACCAGGCCTACCAGCGTGGCGTGAAACTGATTGGCGCCACCGCTCATTATGTCACCAGCGACCTCGATGAGGGACCGATCATTGAGCAGGAAGTGCAGCGCGTCGACCACGTCTACCTGCCCGACGATCTCGTGGCCACCGGCCGTGACACCGAAACCGTGGCCCTGTCCAAGGCGGTCAAATACCACCTGGAGCACCGGGTTTTCCTCAATCAGGACAGAACGGTGATCTTCCGGTGAACTCGCACAAACTGATCGACGGTAAAGCCACCGCCGCCCGCGTGCTGCTGCAGGTCCGCGAGGACGTCGAGCGTCTGCGCGAGCAAGCCATTCAACCGGCGCTGGCAGTGATCCTGGTCGGCAGCGACCCGGCCAGCCAGGTTTATGTGCGCAACAAGATCCTGCGCGCCGAAGAGGTGGGTATCCGCTCGCTGGAACATCGGCTGCCTGCGGACACCAGCACTGAACAGTTACTCATTCTGATCGCCCGATTGAATGCCGATCGCTCGATCCACGGCATTCTTCTGCAACTGCCGCTGCCTGCCCATATCGATGAATTACGGGCACTGGAGGCTATCGCGCCGGACAAGGACGTCGACGGATTCCACAGTCAGAACGTCGGCGGCCTCAGCCAGGGTCGCACGGTACTCGCGCCTTGCACCCCCAGTGGTTGTCTGTATTTGCTGGAACAAACCTGCGGTGATCTGCGCGGCAAGCACGCGGTGGTGATCGGCCGCTCGAACATTGTCGGTAAACCCATGGCAGCGTTGCTGCTCAAGGCCGATTGCTCGGTGACCGTCCTGCATTCGCGCAGCCCGGATCCCCAGGCGCTGTGCCGGCAGGCCGATATCGTTATCGCCGCCGTGGGTCGTCCACGGTTGATCGACGCCAGTTGGCTCAAGCCTGGCGCCGTGGTGATCGACGTCGGCATCAACCGCATCGAAGACGATGGCCGCAGCCGTCTGGTGGGCGACGTCGACTTCGATAGCGCCCTGAGGCACGTCGCGGCGATCACCCCGGTACCCGGGGGTGTCGGCCCGATGACCATTGCCTTCCTGATGAAAAACACCGTTACCGCAGCCCTTGCACAACACCGGGCCCTACGCAGCCAATCGGAGGCCTTATGCCATTCAATCTATTGAAATACGGGCTGAGTTCGCAGTACCCGGTGGAAGTGGATTTGCCGCCACCGCGCGAACTCAAATCGAGCTATGACGTGGTGATCATCGGGGCCGGTGGCCACGGCCTGGCCATCGCTTATTACCTGGCCAAGTACCATGGCATCACCAACGTCGCGGTGTTGGAGAAGTCCTACCTGGGCGGCGGCAATACCGCGCGCAACACAGCGGTGATCCGCTCCAACTACCTGACCAGCGAAGGCGTGCGCTTTTATGCCGAATCGGTGCGGATGTTCCAGTCGCTGTCCAACGAATTCGATTTCAACATCATGTACTCCGAGCGCGGCCAACTGACCCTGGCCCACACCGATGCCACGGTGCGTTCGTTCCGTCAGCGCGCCGAGGTCAACAAGCACTTTGGCGGCCGCAGCGAGATGATCGACCGCCAGCAGATCCGCGAACTGGTGCCCAGCCTCAACCTCGATCCCGGCCACTTGCCGGTACTCGCCGGCCTGTGGCACATCGACGGCGCCACCGCCCGCCACGACGCGGTGGCCTGGGGTTACGCCAAACAAGCCGCCAAGCGCGGTGTGGAAATCCACCAGCTCACCGAAGTCCAGGACCTGATCATCGAGAACGGCACCCTCACCGCGGTCAAGACCAACCGTGGCACCATCAAGTGCGGTTGCGCGGTGCAGGCGATTGCCGGGCACAGCTCGTTGCTGATGGCCAAGGCCGGGATTCGCTCGCCGATCCAGACCTTCCCGCTGCAAGCGATGGTCACGCAGCCGTTCAAACCGTTTCTCGATCCACTGGTGAGCTCCTCTGCCTTGCACTGCTATGTGCAGCAAACGAGTCGTGGCGAGGTAGTGTTTGGCGGCGGCTCCGACCCCTATCCGCTGTTCAATACCCGCTCCACGCTCGATTTGAAGGAGAGCCTGCTGGCCCATGCCATCGAGATGTTCCCGTTCCTGGCCAACGCCAAGCTGATGCGCCAATGGGCCGGGATCACCGACATGACCCCGGACTACAGCCCCATCATGGGCCTGTCGCCGGTGAACAATTACTACCTCGACGCGGGCTGGGGCACCTGGGGCTTCAAGGCCACGCCGATCTGCGGCAAGACCATGGCCGAGTTGGTCGCCAGCGGCGGCAAGGTGCCGGAGCTGATCAAACCGTTCGGCCTCGAACGCTTCTCGACCTTCCAGCAAGTCAACGAAATGGGCGCCACGGCGGCCAGCCACTGACGCAGAGCAGACTATGAAAATCATGAATTGCCCGCTCAACGGGCCGCGCAATATCAGCGAGTTCACCTATGGCGGTGAATTCAAACCCATGCCCGACCCTGTCACCTGCAGCGACGGCGAATGGGCGGCCTACGTGTTCAACACCGACAACCTCGCCGGCGTGGTGCGCGAATGGTGGATGCACACCCCCTCCAGCTACTGGTTTCTCGCGGAGCGGCATACCGTCACCGACGAAATCCTGCGCACCTTCGATCCCAAGGAGCTCTTCAGCACCCGTGTCGAATTCAACGCCGCCGCCAAGGAGATCGCAGGATGAATCGCCTACCCGCCCCCATGGGCTTGCTGATCGACCGTGATCAACCGCTGGATTTCAGTTTCGACGGGCAGCATTACCAAGGCTTGCAAGGCGACAGCATCGCCAGCGCCTTGGTGGCCAACGGGCGCTTCCTGATCTCCCGCTCGTTCAAATACCATCGCCCACGCGGCCCGCTGACCATGGCCGGCCAAGACGCCAACAGCCTGGTGCAACTGCCCCAGGAACCCAATGTGCTGGCCGATGCCTATGCGCTGGCCGCGGGTTTGCAGGTGACGGCGCAGAACGTCAACGGCTCGCTGGATAACGACCGCGACGCCTACCTGGGCAAGTTCTCCAAATTCATGCCGGTGGGTTTCTACTACCGCTCGTTCTACAAGCCCAAGGGCATGTGGAAAGTCTGGGAGCCGCTCATTCGCAAGAAAGCCGGCCTCGGTGTGCTCGACCTGCAGTTCCAGCCTGAATACTACGACAAGGCCTACCTGTTTACCGACGTCGCCGTCATCGGCGCCGGACCCGCCGGGCTGCACGCCGCCCTGACCGCCGCCAACGCCGGAGCCAAGGTGTTGCTCATCGAGCAACAGCCTATTCTCGGCGGCTCGCTCACCTATGCTCGCTTCGACATCGACGGCAACAAGGCTGAAAACCTGCGCCGCGAACTGCTCGCGGCGGTCGAGCAGCACGCCAATATCCAGATCCTCACCGAAGCCACGTGCAATGCCTGGTTCACCGATAACTACCTGCCGGTGATCCAGGGCAAACGCCTGTACAAGGTCCGCGCCCGCCAATGCCTGGTGTGCAGCGGCGCGTTCGATCAACCCGTGATCTTTCGCAACAACGACCTGCCGGGCGTGATGCTGACCAGCGCCGCGCAAAGGCTGATGAAGCTGTATGCGGTCAAACCGGGTAACCGCGCCGTGGTGCTGACGGGCAACGACGATGGCTACCTCGCTGCGCTTGATCTGCATGACCAGGGCGTGGAGGTCGTCGCCGTAGTGGACCTGCGCCAAGGACCTGCGGACGAAGCCCTGCTGCGCGCACTGGCGCAACGCAAGATCTACCATCAGGGCAACAGCACCGTCTATGAAGCCCAGCACGAGAAAGGCATGCGCCATATCAACGGCGTCGACGTGCGCCAGATCACCGCACAAGGCCAGGTCGCCGAGAGCGGGCAACGTCTGGCGTGCGATTTACTGTGCATGTCCGCCGGTTACATGCCGGTCTATCAACTGCTGTGCCAGGCCGGCGGCAAACTGGCCTACGATGATCAACGGGCCGAGTTCACGCTCAGCGGCCTGCCAAGGAATCTGAATGTCGCCGGCTCGGTCAACGGCCGGCACCATCTGGATAATGTGATTGCCGATGGCGTGAATGCCGGTGCCGAAGCCGCCCTCGCGCTGGGTCTGATCGCCAGCAGCCAACGCGCGCCATTGCGCGGCGAGGCTCGGGTCAACTTCAATTGGCCCATCTTCCCGCACCCCAAAGGCAAGGACTTCGTCGACTTCGACGAGGACCTGCAAGTGGCCGACATCGTCAACGCCACCCGCGTCGGCTATCGCGATGTACAACTGGTCAAGCGCTACTCCACTGTCGGCATGGGGCCGTCTCAGGGGCGTCACTCGGCGCTACCGACCGCACGGCTGGTGGCATGGGCCACGCAACGCAATATCAGCGAAACCGGTGTGACCACCGCGCGGCCGCCGTTTGTGGCCGAAAAGCTGGCGCATGTCGCCGGTCGTGCATTCGATCCCTACCGACAAACACCGATGCATGCCCGTCACCTGCAAGCCGGGGCGAAGATGATGCCCGCCGGCATCTGGCAACGCCCGGCCTACTACGGTGATACCAAGGATCGCGAGGCCTGCATGCAGGCCGAAGCCCTGCATGTGCGCAACAAGGTCGGCATCATCGACGTCTCGACATTGGGCGGCCTGGATGTACGAGGCCCGGACGCCGCCGAGCTGCTCAACCGCATGTACACCTTTGCCTTCCTCAAGCAGCCGGTGGGCCGCTCTCGCTATGCGCTGATGACCAACGAGCACGGCGTGGTCATCGACGATGGCGTCTGCGCGCGGTTTGCCGAGAACCATTTCTACGTCACCGCCACCACCAGCGGCGTCGACCGGATTTATCAGCAAATGCTCAAGTGGAATGCGCAATGGCGCCTCGACGTGGATGTCGCCAACGTCACCGCGGCCATTTGCGCGGTCAACGTCGCCGGGCCCGACTCGCGCAAAGTACTGGAGCAGGTTTGCACCGACCTGGATCTGAGCGCCGAAGCGTTTCCTTATCTGGGGGTGCGCCAGGGCACCGTGGCCGGGATCAAGGCCCGTTTGCTGCGAGTGGGTTTTGTCGGCGAACTGGGCTATGAAATCCATGTGCCGGCGCGCCACGGGCTCACGCTTTGGGACGCACTGATGGAGGCCGGCAAGGCCCACGGCATCCGCCCCTTCGGCGTCGAAACCCAACGCCTGCTGCGCCTGGAAAAAGGCCACGTGATCATCAGTCAGGACACCGACGGCATGACCCATCCGGCGGAAATCGACATGGGCTGGGCGGTCAACCGCAGCAAGCCGTTCTTTGTTGGCCGGCGCTCGGTGGACATCCTCCAAGCCCAGCCGCTAAAACGCAAACTGGTGGGCTTCAGCCTACCGAAGAACAGCCCGCAACCGCTTGAAGGGCATCTGGTGCTCAACGGACCGGACATCAGCGGCAATGTCACGTCCTGCGAATATTCCGCAAGCCTTGGCAAGATCATCGGCCTGGCCTACGCCGGCATCGACCAAAGCACCCCGGGGCAACGCATCCCGATCCGGGTCGAAGGGGGCATCGTCGTCCAGGCCGAGGTGGTGCAGTTGCCCTTCTTTGATCCCGACAACCAACGCCAGGAGCTTTGAGCCATGACCAGTCTGAAAGAACAACACACCGGCGGGCAGCAGGCTCTCACGCCGTTTCCCACGTGCACGCTGGCGGATTTAACTGACCTGCCTCGGGTGGGTTTTCGTGGTGCTCACAGTGCCGCGTACTTGCAAGGCCGCCATTTCATTCTGCCGCAGGCCCCCAATCGCGCCGAGGTCCAGACCGATGGTAGCCAAGTGGCGCGCCTGTCGCAGACCGAATATCTGTTGCTGGGCAGCCTCGAAGACCAGGGCCAGCGCATTGCCGACGAAGAGGCCCGCTGGGAACTCGATCACCAAGCCAATTATCTGCTGCCTCGTCAGGACAGTCATGCCTGTTTCCAACTGACCGGAGAGCACCTGAGCGAAGTGATGGCCAAGCTCTGTGGGGTCGATCTGAGCCCGCAGGCGTTCAGCCCTGGAGCGGTGGCACAGACTTCGGCGGCCCGCATCAATGTGATCGTGATCAACTCCAGTACCGCGCAGCAGGCGAGTTTGCACATCCTGTGTGATCGGGCGTCGAAAGCGTATTTCCGGGAGGCGTTGCTGGACGCGATGGAGGAGTTTTCCGGACAGGCAACGGATGGGGCGACGATCTGACGCCAGGCAGAAACAAGACGAACCGAAGCTTACTGACCCCCTCCAGGACAGAGGGGGTTTCCAGAATGAAGCGGCAAAAGAACCGCGGCCCTCTCACCCAACCACCTAAATCACCGCCCGCAACTCCCGTGGCGACAGGCCGTAGTGTGAGCGAAAGCGCACTGCAAAACGCGAGGCCGAAGCGTAGCCACTGGCGCCGGCAATTTCACCGATGGGACGAGACGTGGTTTGCAACCATTGCAACGCCATTGCCAGTCGAACGCTTTCCAGAATATTCCTGAAACTGTCCCCCTCATTGGCCAGTTGGCGGCGCAACGTCGACTCCCCCAGGTTCAGGTGTTGGGCGACGCCAGCCACCGTCCAGTCGCTCTGCGGGCTGCTCATTACCAACTGCTGCACGCGCTCGCACAGTGGATCGTTGCGATCCATCAGCAGAGGTCCGGCCAAGCCGCCGAGCCCCAGGCTCAGAAGAACCGCCTCCCCGTAGTGGGTGCGTAATGCATCCGGGGCGTCCCCATTGATGGCGGCCAATAACTGATCCCATGCCTGTGTGGTGTGCCTGTCCAGCGGGACACATAGATCTGTGTTCAGCGTCCTGTGGCGGCTGACGATCTGCTGTCGATAGCGGAGGTTGAAATTACGCAGTATCGAACTGGGAAAGGTCACTGCATCGGCGATGTAGTCACCTTGAGGGCCAGGAAAATTTGAGATACCCAGTTCGCGTCCGGCCGGCATCAGTATCAGATGTCGCGGCCCGACGCGCATCTCCCGGTCATCCCATTGCAGCAGTTTTTCCCCTTGGCGTACTCGACACAAGGTGGTCGCGAATATCGACACCCGCTGCAATGTATGGGGCTGTCGCGCCCGTATGACACACGCATCGACGGTGCTCTCCCGGTGCTGCGTGCCAATACTTGGGTGCATCGTTTAACGTCCGTAAGTTGAAGTGATGGTCGCTTTGGCCAAGGCGTTGGCATTGAGCATGTAGCCCACCAATGCACCACTGGCCTGGTTATCGAGGGGCAGCTTATCGACTTTCAACGCCCATACGGTGAATTGATAGCGATGTGGCTTATCCCCTACAGGTGGGCAAGCCCCACCAAATCCCGGTTGACCATAATCGGTTCGCCCTTGTACCGCACCGACAGGCAGGTTCGAACCGACCCCTCTTGGCAGACTGTTGGTTGAAGCCGGCAGGTTGACCACCGTCCAATGCCACCAGCCACTGCCGGTCGGAGCATCGGGATCGTAGACGGTGACAGCATAACTTTTGGTACCCGCCGGGGCATTGCTCCAGGAAAGCTCGGGTGAGGTATTCCCCCCTTCACAACCGAACCCCTGGAACACCTCGCGACTGGTCAACGGGCGGTTTTCAGCAATGTCTTGGCTCGTCAGCGAGAAGTCGGCAGCGTGTCCTGTGAGGACAACGCCCATGGACAATACGGATAAAATCATTCTGGTGTTCATCGTGACCTCATTGAATCTGTGTGAAGCACGAGTCTAGAGAGCGCGCAGAATGATTACTGTGCCGAAATGCTCGAACATTGTGCCGAAACGCTCGCACCGCTACAGAGCAGCAACGAATGGCCAGCACAGGCAGGCTTTATTCCGCGCTCGTTCGACTACCCCTGGCGCATTACGACCCATCGTCCCCAGCGCTGGCGAAACCACCCGTAGCCACTGACCAAGGCGATACCGCCCAGCACCAGCGTCGCACCCACGATGAAATTCGGCTCCAGCGGTTCGTCCAGCAGCCAGACGCCAAAGCCAATGCCGAACAACGGCGTCATGAACGACAGCACCCCCAGTTGCGAAGCGAGGTAGCGGCGCAGCAGGGAGAACCAGATCAGGAAACTGGCGAACGACACCAGCAACACCTGGAACGTCAGGCTGGCCAGCAGTTGTGGCGTGAGGTTGATCGTCGTTTGCCCCAGAGCTGCCGACATGCCGATCAGCAGAACCCCGGCGCCGATCAATTGATACAGCAGCGTCTGGCTGGCAGGCAGATTCGTCAACCGCGAACAACGCACCGTCACCGTGGTTGCACCCCACAGCGCACCGGCCAGCAAGCCCATGCCGTCACCGAGCAATGAGCTGCTGCTCGCCGCACCCGCCCCTCCACTGAAGGCAACCACGATCCCAGCGAATGCAACGGCAATGCCTAGCCATTGCGCCGCCTTGAGGCGTTCGCTCGGCAGTTTCCAGTGCAAGCCGAGGGCGGCGAACATGGGCGCGGTGTACAGGAAAATCACCATGTGCGAAGCCGTCGTATGCCGCAGGCCTTCGCCCACCATCACGAATTCCAAGGCAAACAACAATCCCACCAGCAAGCCCGGACGCCAGCTGCCATCGGTCAGAGACAGGCGTTCACCGCGCAGCAGCACCAACAGCCAGACCAGTACCGCAGCGATGGCCGAGCGCACGCCCAGTTGCAGCATCGGCGTCATGTCGGCGGCGCTGGCCTTGATCGCGACTTGCTGGAAACCCCAGATGGCACAGAGGCCGGTCATCAGGGCGCAGACCTGGCCATCCAGGGCTCGGCGGGTGGTCATGGGAAAGGTCCTTGAGGGCAGAAAACAGATGAAAGAATTGTCTGCCTGACACCTTTGCTGGATATAGTGATTACCCGACAAGCCATCCCGGTAATCCGCCATTGCGCTCGCCATGCATCCTCCAGCCCAACATCTGAAGATTCCTCCGTTCGAAGTGGCCCTGCCCTCGCCGATCTACTTTCGCAGCGCCTGCATGCCGGCCCACGCCACTTACCCTCGGCACCGGCATGCCTGGGGGGAGTTCGTCTACTCCTACAGTGGCGTGATGGAAATCGAGATCGCGCAGCACCATTATCTGGCACCGCCGCAATACGGCATCTGGTTGCCGCCGGACATGGAGCACGTTGGGTTCAATCGGCATGAGGCCTGCCATTGTTCGCTGTACCTGGCCGCCGAACTGTGCGCTGCGCTGCCCGCCGTCCCCTGTGCGCTGACCTTGAGCCCGCTGATCCGCGCGCTTCTGGAGGAGCTGCGCAGCGACCCACCAAGCCAGCCACAGACGCCCGAACAGCAACGTTTGTTGCAGGTGCTGGTGGACAAGCTGATCCAGGCGCCCCACGTCGGCAGCTACCTGCCCTCCTCGGATGATCCCCTGCTGGGCCCCGTGCTGCGGGCCTTGGAGGCGAACCCCAGCGACCCGCGCTCATTGCCGCAACTGGCCCGCGCCGCCAACACCACCGAACGCACGCTGATGCGCCGGGCACAGCGGGACCTGGGCATGTCACTGGTGGAATGGCGCCAGCGCCTGAAAGTCATCGAAGCCCTGGCCCTGCTCGAACGTGGCCAGAGCGTGGAAACCATCGGCCTGGACCTGGGCTACAGCAGCGCCTCGGCGTTCATCAGCATGTTTCGCAAAATGATGGGCACCACACCAGATGAGTATCGGCGCCGGCATATGGCTGGATGACGCGGGGAGCTCGCGATGCGGTGTGCCAGCTTGCACCAGTATTGAATGTGCCGCAGTCATCGCGAGCAAGCTCGCTCCCACGGGTGGTTTTGGGTATGCATGAGTTTTGTGTTTACAGCAGGCCCACTGTGGGAGCGAGCTTGCTCGCGAAGGCGCCGGTAGAGGCGGCATCCATTTCGGCATTAACGCCAAACCGCCCCGCCATCTCCCGGCGACCACTGGCCGTCACCCCTAACGCCCGGCTATCCAGATCCTGGATCACCCAATTGCGCTTGATCGCCACTTGCAGCAACGCCGCCCCCAAGGCACCGCCCAGATGCGGACGGCGCATGCTCCAGTCCAGGCAGGGACAGGCGAATCGGCGTCGTTGGGTGGTGAGGACCTGAACATCGACGCCCAATCCCTCGAACAACCGCTCTCCCGATTCACTCAGCCGATACCCCTGTCCTTGCACCTCCACCAACCACCCGGCCTCGATCATCCGATCATACAGGCGCACCGCCAGGGTGCCGGCCATATGGTCGTAGCAGGTGCGGGCGAACTGCAGGCGATCCGGGGTGCGCGGCGTAAAGGTCGGCGCGGCGCTCTGGCCGATTACCATCAGCGCTTCGAGGGCCTGGGCCACGCGCTTGTCCGCCAGGCTGTAGTAACGATGACGACCCTGCACGTGCAACCGCACCAAGACCAATTCCTTAAGCTTCGCCAAGTGGGCGCTGGCGGTCGAGGCGCTGACCTCGGCGATGCTCGCCAATTCGGTGCTGGTGCGGGCGTGGCCGTCCATCAACGCGCACAGCATTCGGGTGCGCGCCGGTTCAGCAATGGCCGCGGCCACTTGGGACACACCCAGGTCATGATGTTCTGCGTCCATATTTCGCTCCCTGACGAATCAAGCCATGCATCGACTGAAGATAGTAGCAACACTTTCTCCATCACGAACAAGGCAGCGCTTCATGGACCCGATCATCGCCGCGACTCACACCGATCCCTACTCCTACTACGCCAGCCTGCGGGCCGCAGGCGGGCTGACCTTCGATCCACAATTGAACCTGTGGATCGCCAGCAGCGCCGAGGCCGTGTGCGCCGTGCTGCGTCACCCCGCATGCGTTGTGCGTCCGGCCCACGAGCCCGTGCCAAAGGCCATTGCCGAAGGGCCCGCCGGTCGGGTGTTCGGGCGCCTGATGCGCATGAACGAAGGTGAACCGCAGCGTTGCCCGAAAGCAGCGATTGCGCCGGGGTTGCAGGCGATCGATCGGCAGCAGGTCGAAGCGCTGGTCAAGGCGCGTTTTCTCAAGGACGGCGCCGAAGGCCTGCACCAGGCTCAGTTCATCGGACCGACCAGCGTGGTGGCGGCGTTGCTGGGTTTCAACCCGGCGGACAGTCGCCTGATCAGCGAACTGACGGGGGATTTCGTCGCTTGCCTGTCGCCTCTGAGTGATGCGACGCAACTGGACGCGGCGCACCGGGCCACCGAACAACTGCTGACGTTTTTCCGCGAGCGGATCGAGGCACAGGACAACCCCCTGTTGGCACGCATTGGCCAGGGGTTCGCAGATGCCGATACGAACAGCCTGATCGCCAACCTGATCGGCCTGCTCTCGCAAACCTATGAAGCCACGGCCGGCCTGATTGGCAATGCGTTGCTGGCACTGATCCGCGATCCGGCGCTGCCGCACACGCTCAGGGCCGACCCCACACAGATCTCCCCGTTGCTGGTCGAAGTCCAGCGCTTGGACCCTTCGGTGCAAAACACTCGCCGCTTCGTCATCGCCCCCTGCGAAATCCTCGGTGCCATGCTGAACCCTGGGGATGCGGTCCTGGTACTGCTAGCGTCGGCCAACCGCGATCCGCAGCTCAACCCGCAACCGGACGTCCTGCTGCTGGAACGCCCGAACCGCCGCAGTTTCAGCTTCGGCACCGGGCACCATGAGTGCCCCGGCCAAGCTTTGGCCCTGGGCATTGCCCACGCCACACTGGATATCTTGGTCGAGCGAGCACCGCGACTGGACCGGTTGGCGTGGCGCTACCGCCCCTCCATCAACGCACGCATCCCGCTGTTCAGCGACCGGCCAGTGGCGAAAGCGCGGTGACCAACTCCAGCATCAATCGTCCCGGGTCAGGACTTCCAGCAGCTCGATTTCAAAGATGAGATTGGCGTTGGGCTTGATGTGGGCACCCATTGATCGCTCACCGTAGGCCAGGTGCGCCGGGACCAGCAGTTTGCGCTTGCCACCGACTTTCATGCCCATCAGGCCCAGGTCCCAGCCCTTGATGACACGGCCGGTGCCGATCACGCACTGGAAAGGTTTGCCGCGACTGTAGGACGAATCGAATTCGGTGCCGTCTTCGAGCGTACCGCGATATTGAGTGGTAATCAGCGCACCTTTGACTACGCTTTTGCCGTCGCCCTGTTCCAGGTCGATGATTTGCAGCTCTTCGTTCATGGGGTAGTTCCGTGTCAATCAAGGCGCGGTTTTTCGCAGAATTTGCCGCCGCTGGCAATCTTTTGTGCGGTTCTCTGTTCATGCCCCGTTGTGACCCACCGCCGCGTTGTATTACATGCAGGAGGGAACCGCGGCGGTAGCCTCGGTTCACATGGATATCGACCCTGCCTTTCAGATAAGGATGTTCTGATGATCGACTCTCGCCCGCACCACGGTTTCATCCCTCCCTATATCCTCAATCGAATCATCGCCCACGGCTCCGAACAGCAACGCTCCAAGGCCCTTGGCACCCTGACCCACGTGCGCAGCCTGCGACACAACCCCGGCCCGCCCGGTAACCTTCCCGCCGCGGCGAAACTGGCCAAGCCAGGCAAGGCCGGGCAACCACGACGCAGCGTGCATGACGCACAAAACAACATGGAACTACCCGGCCAGCCGATACGCCTGGAAGGCCAACCGGCCAGCGGCGACCCGGCCGTGGACGAGGCCTACGATGCCCTGGGCGCCACCTACGATTTTTTCTGGAAGGTCCTGGGGCGCGACTCCATCGACAACAAAGGCTTCGCCCTGGTGGGCAGCGTGCATTATGGCCAGGGCTACGAAAACGCGTTCTGGAACGGCGCGCAGATGGTGTTCGGCGACGGTGACGGCGAAATCTTCCAGCGCTTCACCCGCTCCCTGGACGTCGTGGCCCATGAACTGGCCCATGGCGTCACCGAAAGCGAAGCCGGGTTGATCTATGCCAACCAGTCCGGGGCCTTGAACGAGTCCATCTCCGATGTATTCGGCGTGCTGGTCAAACAGTTCGTACTCGAACAGACCGCCGACCAGGCGGACTGGCTGATTGGCGCCGACCTGCTCACCGACAAGATCAACGGTGACGGCCTGCGCAGCATGTCCAACCCTGGCACCGCCTACAATGACCCGATGCTGGGCAAGGACCCACAACCGGCGCACATGCGCGAATTCGTCATTACTCGCGAAGACAACGGCGGCGTGCACATCAATTCCGGCATTCCCAACCGCGCCTTTTATCTGGTGGCCACCGCGCTGGGCGGATTTGCCTGGGAAAAGGCTGGCCGGATCTGGTATGACACCTTGTGCGACCGAAAACTGGCCAACGATGCGTCCTTCAGCGCTTTCGCCGGCCTGACCGTCGAGCATGCCCGCCAGCTTTTCGGCCAACGTGAGGTGCAAGCGGTGCAGGACGGCTGGGCTCAGGTCGGCGTCAACCTGGCAGAGGAAAGCTGATGAAAACCCTTCCGACTCTCGACGATAAAGCGGTGCTCAAGCTATCACGCCAGGGCGGTGTGGCGGCCATCCAGGCCTTGACCCGCCCCCGGGAAATCGAGTTCGCCCAGTGCGACCTCGACCAGCGCACGCGCATCTGCTCGCTGCTCGAAGGCTGTCTGCCACTGACTTCGTCCACGCCTGGCCGGGGCGACCAGCGTTTTTTCCAGATCGAGGTACGTTATCGCACCAACGACCAGGATGACGAAATGGTGTTGCAGGTGCCTGAGGACCAGGCACCTGGCGAACTGGTTCGCCTGTGGGACAAGGGCGAAGTGACCTGAGGACTTAACGTGTGGCCGGAACGATCTTGACGATTGCGCCGGACACGGTTTCGATCAGCAAGTACTTGTCGTCGATATGCACCCATTGCTGTTCTTGTGTCGGCTGCTCGAGTTTCTTCTGTTTCCAGTCTTTCATGGCCCTGTCCGCACGCTGGTAGTCCGCCGGTACTCGGTCGTTTTCCACCAGCCGGCGGCCATTGCTCGGCGAATGCTCCAGGGCGTCTCCAGTCTTCTCGACCGCTTGCGCAACAGGCCCAAAGGCTCCGAGGCCGGCGATCAGGACCAGGCTGGCGATCAGGGTTGGTTTGCGCATAGAAAAAACTCCAGTTATTCAAGGGACTGAATCTGGGACTTCACCGGCGGCGAATCATTCCCTTTACTGCTGCGACTGGAAGCTGAGAGCCTCGCCACAGGTCGTGCATGGCATAGTGACAGGCCTGAAACTACAACACCCGCCGGACGGACCCACCATGAGCACCACCGCCTCTTCCCCAGCCCTCAAGGAAATCTTCAACAGCGCCCGTCTGGAGCACATCGCCAGCGAAATGCTCGTGGTGTATCCGGCATTCGACGCCAAGGCCTTCTTGCACATGGCCAACGAGGGGCTGGCCGAGTTGTCGGTGATGCAGCGCATGGCACGGGTCAGTGAATGCCTGCATGCCGTGCTACCCCTGGATTACGAAGCGTCTCTGGAGCTGCTGCGTGATCTGGCGCCGCGCCTCAACAGCATGTTCGTCAGCATGTTCCTGCCGCACTATGTGGCGTCTTACGGCCGGCACGCCTTCGACCTTTCCATGGACGCGCTCAAGTACTTCACCCGGTTCGGCTCGTCGGAGTTCGCGGTGCGGCACTTCCTGCGCGACGACCTGGCGCGCACCCTCAAGGTCATGCACGACTGGGCACTGGATACCAACGAACACGTACGGCGCCTGGCCAGCGAAGGCAGTCGGCCGCGCTTGCCGTGGTCGTTCCACCTCGAGCCGATCCAGGCCAACCCCGACCTGGCGGCCGCGATCCTCGACGCCCTCAAGACCGACGACAGCCTCTATGTGCGCAAGTCCGTGGCCAACCACCTCAACGACGTCACCAAGCAGCATCCGGACTGGGTGCTGGACCAGATCGAAGGCTGGCCACTGCAAGACCGCCACACCGCATGGATCGCCCGGCATGCCCTGCGCAGCCTGATCAAACAAGGCCATCCCCGGGCACTGGCAGTCATCGGTGTGGGTGGTAAGGCCCAGGTCGAAATCCTGGACCTGAAGGTGACGCCAGCGGTCATTCGCCTGGGCGAACAGATCAGCCTGTCCTTCAAGGTGCAATCGACCCTCGGGCAGAGCCAGCGCCTGGTGATCGATTACGCGATCGATTACGTGAAAGCCTCGGGCGGCACCTCGGCCAAGGTCTTCAAGCTCAAGACCTTCGACCTGCCTGCCCACGGGTGCGCCAGCCTCAGCCGTTCACAACACATTCGCGAGCTGACCACTCGCCGGCACTATGCAGGCCGGCACGTGGTGCATTTGCTGGTCAATGGCGAGCGACTGGGCAGCACAGCGTTCGACATCGCGCCTTGAAGCCGCTCAGACCACCGCCACGCGTTGCGCCTTGCGGATGTCTTGGATGAAGCGTTCTGCCGGCAACGGGTGGCCCAGCAGATAACCCTGCAGCGAATCGCAGCCCAGTTGGGTCAGGAAGTCTTGTTGCACATCGGTCTCTACGCCTTCGGCGACGATGCGCAGGCCCAGGGCCTGGCCGAGGGCGACGATGGCCGAGACAATGGCTGCGTCATCGCTGTCGTGCTCCAGGTCGCGCACAAAGCCGCGATCGATTTTCAGCTCGTTGGCCGGCAGGCGCTTGAGGTACATCAGGCTCGAATAGCCCGTGCCAAAGTCGTCGATGGACAGGTCAACCCCCATGTCCGAGAGCTGTTGCAGCACCGTCATACTTGCGTCCGCATCGCTCATGGCGGTGGTTTCGGTGATTTCCAGGGTCAAACTGTTGGCCGGCAATTTATGGGTTTCCAACGCCTTGGCCACGCTCTGCACCAGGCCCGTATGGCAAAACTGCAAGGCCGACAGGTTCACCGCAATGCGCCAATCGGTATAACCGAGCACGTACCATTCGCGCATCTGGCGACAGGCCTCGTTCAGTACCCATTCGCCGATGGGAATGATCAGCCCGGTCTTTTCCGCCAGGTCGATAAAGGTGTCGGGCATCAACAGGCCCTGGGTCGGATGGTTCCAGCGCAACAACGCCTCGGCACCGACCGGCCGGCCGTTGGCGGCGTCGAACTTGGGCTGGTAGTACAGGCTGAACTGCCGCTGCTCTACGGCGATGCGCAGGTCTTGCAACAACTGCAATTGCTTGCGCGCGTTGCTGTTCATCGAGGCATCGAAAAAGCTGTAGCCGTTTTTGCCGGCGCCTTTGGCGTGGTACATCGCCGCGTCGGCATTCATCAGCAACTCATCGGCGCTTTGGCCGTTGCCTGGATACAACGCGATGCCGACACTGGCGGATATCTGCAGGTCGTGGTCGGCGACCCGGAAGGTGCGCGCGATCAACCCGACCTGGCGTGCCGCCAGTCGCAAGGCATCGTCGGGCTCGGCCAGTTGCACCAGCAGCACGAACTCATCACCGCCGATCCGCGCCAGGGTGTCCTGGCTGCGCAGGTCTTCGCGCAGGCGCAGGGCCACGTCCCGCAACAACATATCGCCCATGTGGTGACCAAAGGCATCGTTGACCGGTTTGAAGCCATCCAGGTCGATGAACATCAAAGCGAAACAACCGCCCTGCTCTTGCACAAGGTGCATGGCCTGGTCGATACGATCGGCCAGCAGTACACGGTTGGGCAACGCGGTGAGAGGGTCGTGCAGGGCCAATTGGGTCAGTTCCCGATTAGCCTGGGTCAACGATTGGGCCAGCTCTGCGGTACGGGCTTCCAGGCGCGCGTCGAGAATCGAGGTCAGCAAGGCAATGGCCAACACCGCCAGGGTGGTGATCAGCACCAGGTTGTCCAGGCCCTTGCCGCTCAAGCCATCCAGGGAGCCGCAGAAGCTGCCCTCGTTGAACCGTGCCCCGGCCATGCCGGTGTAGTGCATGCCGACGATGGCGATGCCCATGACCACCGCGGCTCCAGCGCGAGCCATGCGCACATGGGGAGAATTGTGGCGCAGGCGAAAAGCGATCCACAGTGCCGCCGCCGACGCGCCAACGGCAATCACCAACGAAGCGCCGAACAGCGTCGGGTCATAGTCGATGCCCGGTTGCATCTGCAGCGCGGCCATGCCGGTGTAATGCATGGCACTGATGCCCGCGCCCATGATCAGCGCGCCAAACGCCAACTGCCAGGCCGGCAGCCGCGGCTGGCTGACCAGCCACAGGGCAAAACCGCAGGAAAGAATGGCGATCAGTAGCGACAGCGCGGTGATTCGCACGTCGTAGCCAAGCTCCACCGGCAAGGTGAACGCGAGCATGCCGATGAAATGCATGGACCAGACGCCCACGCCCATCGCCAATGCCCCTCCAGCCATCCATAAATGGGCCGCACGCCCCCGCGTGGTGGCGATACGCCCGGTCAGGTCCAGGGCTGTGTAGGACGCCAATACCGCTACAAACAGGGAAATAGAAACTAAGGCAGGGGAATAACTACCAATGAGCATGGTTTTTTTCTCGATACTGCAAAGCCGAACTGCTTCCATGCCCGGTTGAAAGCCGGCGATTGTACGCAATCGTATCGCCGGCGCACGGGCCAAATGTCAAAAAGCCATCAAACCTGGAACATTTTCGACGAAAGACATTTTGCCCATTGGCAAAAGTGGAAACAGCTCCCACATCGTCCCAAGAGTCCACAAAAACCACGTCCGCCATAAATCCTCTGTGGGAGCGGGCTTGCTCGCGATAACGGTGTGTCAGCCAACATCAATATCGACTGACCTGCCGTCTTCGCGAGCAAGCTCGCTCCCACATTTTTTTCCAGGGTGTCCACAAGAACCATGTCCGTCGCCAGTCCCTCTGTGGGAGCGAGCTTGCTCGCGATAGCGGTGTGTCAGCCAACATCAATATCGACTGACCTGCCGTCTTCGCGAGCAAGCTCGCTCCCACATTTTTCCAGGGTGTCCACAAGAACCATGTCCGTCGCCAGTCCCTCTGTGGGAGCGAGCTTGCTCGCGATAGCGGTGTGTCAGTGTGCGAAAATTCCGGATCCAAAAAACCCAACTCGAACCGTTCGGCTAATATCGAAGCACCACTTCAAGGAGGATTTATCCATGCCTGCTCCAGCCACCCGGGCTTCGACCACTGCCCTATTGGTGATCGACGTACAGAACGACTTCATCCCCGGCGGCCAATTGGCCGTGCCGGGGGGCGATGAGATCGTGCCGTTGATCAACCAACTGGGCCGTTCATTCAAACAGGTCATCCTCGCCCAGGACTGGCACCCGACCAAGCATGCGTCGTTTGCTTCCAGCCATCCAGGCAAGCAACCCTTCGACATCGTCCAATTGCCATACGGCGAGCAGAAACTCTGGCCCGACCACTGCATCCAGGGCAGCCGAGGCGCCGAATTCCACCCGATGCTGGAACTGACCCACGCCCAACTGATCATTCGCAAGGGCTGCAACCCGGACATCGACAGTTATTCGGCCTTCATGGAAGCCGACCGCCAGACCACGACCGGGTTGGCAGGTTACCTGAAGGAGCGCGGTATCGACACGGTATACCTGGTAGGCCTGGCCCTGGATTTTTGTGTCATGTTCTCGGCGCTGGATGCCCGGGCGGCGGGGTTCAATGCCATTGTGCTGCTCGACGCCTGCCGGGGCATCGATAGCGAAGGCTCGATGGACACCGCGATCCGCAGAATGCAGACCGCGGGGGTGGAGTTGGTTCAATCCACAGCGATAACCGGCCGGTCCTTTGCCTGATGGCTCATACTCAGCGGCCCCTTTTCGAACAGTGAGCCTCCATGCCTTTCCTCGCCCGCACCCACCCGCGTCTTTCCAGCGCCACGGTCCTTGGCCTGGCGGTGGGCCTGCTGGTTCCCGTGGACTCGATCATCAGCAAAATCCTGATCGGTTGGAACACCGGGGTCTGGACCTACCTGGTGCTGATGTCTTGGCTGACCGTGCGGGCCAAGGCGCCGGACGTCAAGCGCATCGCCGAGATCGAAGACGAGAACGCCGGGTTGGTCCTGCTGGTCGTCTGCATCGCGGCATTGGCCAGCCTGGCGACCATCACCTTCGAACTGGCGGGCAGCCGCGATCTGCAAACCGCTGGCAAGCTGCTGCACTACGGCTTCACGGCGATGACCGTGATCGGTTCCTGGTTACTGATCGGCGTGATCTTCAGCGTTCACTATGCGCGGTTGTATTACACCTGGGAGGGCAAGGAGCCAGCGCTGCGATTTGCCGAAGGGCTGACCACGCCCAACTATTGGGATTTCCTGTATTTCTCGTTCACCATCGGGGTCGCGGTGCAGACCTCGGACGTGGGCGTTGCCACGCGACAGTTGCGCAAGATCGTGCTCGCGCAATCGTTGATCGGGTTTGTGTTCAATACGGCGATTCTGGGGTTTTCAATCAATATTGCGGCGGGGTTGTTCGGGTGAGATCCATTGGGGCCGCTTCGCGGCCCAGCGCGAGCAAGCTCCCTCGCCACAGAGTCAGCTTCAAGCGACACAGGGTGAACAATTTCAGGACGGTGTTGGCAGCCACAACCTGAAGCGCGCCCCGCCCAGCGGCGAGGCTTCGACCGTCAGGGTGCCGCCCTGGGCTTCCAGGGCGCGGCGGCTGATGGCCAGGCCCAGGCCAAAACCGCCCGTGGCGCGGTCACGACTGCGGTCCAGGCGGTAGAACGGTTCGAACACGCGCTCGCGTTCGCTGTCGGGAATCCCGATGCCGTCGTCGTCGACCCAGATTTCGCAGCCGTGATCACTGACCAGCACCCCAACCTGGATCCGCCTCTCGCAATACCGCATGGCATTGCGCAGCAGGTTCTGCAATGCCCGTGCAGTCAGACGCGGGTCCAGCACGAAACGCTCCAGCGTGCCATGCAACAGCACATCGATCACCACGTCCGGCGCCGCCAGGTCCTCGTCGACGCTGCCCAGGATACTGTCGATGAATTCGTCCAACGGCACTTCGACCCGCTCGGGTAGACACTCAGGGTTCTGCAAACGGCTGTAGGACAGCAACTCCAGCACCAACTCATCCAACTCGCGGATGTGTGCCACCAACCCTTGCAGGCGTTCGCGACTGGCCGGCGGCAGGTCATCGGACAGGGCCAGGGCCAGGCCGAAGTCGAGCCGGGTCAATGGTGTGCGCAGTTCGTGGGACACCGCGTTGAGCAGATCGCGCTGCTGGTTGAGCAGGCTCTCGATGTCGCCGGCCATCGTATCGAACACATGGGCCAGGCTGCCGATGTTCGAGCTGGAGGCGATGTGCGTGCGTTCGCTCAAATGGCCCTTGCCGAAGCGCTCTGCGGTGCTTCTGAGGCGTTCCAGATCGCGCCAGTGCGGTCGCAGCCAAAGCAGCAGGCAGGCGAGCATCGTCGCGCCGATCAGGACGTTGATGCTCCAGTACAGCCAACTGACGTCCGCCGGGTCCGGAGGCACGATCATCTTGACCGCCGTGTGCTCATCCAGCGGCGCAGCCGTCAGGGTGCGCCAAGCCCATTCCCCCAGGCGCACCACGTTCTCACCGTTTTTGAGACGGGCCTGTTCGTCGGGGCTGAAATCCTTATCCTCGACGGCGGCCAGTTCGATGCGCAACGGCTCGAACTCCTTGTCCATCTGCGCCGCCAGCGCCGGCCACTGCGCGCTGGGCACGGCGCGAAACTGCTTGACCATCAAGGTTTGCAGGCCACGGGAGTGATCGAGGTTGTAAGTCACAAAGCGCTCATGGAACAGGCGAATCACCAGTTCCGGCATCAGGTAGATCGCCGCGCTGTAGGACACGATGGTGACCAGATAGAGACGAATCAGCAGCTTCCACATCGATCAGCATTCCCACTCGGAACGGCTGAACAGATAGCCCTTGCCCCACACCGTCTTGATCTTGCGCGCTTCGCCGGCGTTATCGTCGAACTTGCGCCGCAGCTTGGAAATCGCCACGTCCACCGAGCGGTCGGTGCCGTTGAATTCGATGCCCCGCAGGCGTTGCAGGATCTGGTCGCGGCTCAGCACTTCGCCGGAATGCCGGGCCAGCACCACCAGCAGGTTGTATTCGCCGCTGGACAACTCCACCGGCTGCCCGCGCCAGGTCACGGTGCGCTCGGACAGGTCGATGCACAGGTTGCCCATGAGGATGCGGTCATTGGCCGTCTGCGGTTCGCTCAGGCTGCTGCGCCGCAACAGGGTGCGCACCCGTGCCAGCAGCACCCTGGGCTCGCAAGGCTTGGTGACGTAGTCGTCGGCGCCCATCTCCAGGCCCAGCACCTGGTCGTGGCTGTCGTCCCGGGCGGTGAGCATCAGGATCGGCAGGGTCGCCGAATCGGCCCGCAGCAAACGGCAGACCTGCAAACCGTCCAGCCCCGGCAGCATCAAGTCGAGGATCACCAGGTCCGGCGGATCGACCCGGGCCCGCTCGCGCACATGATCGCCACGGCTGAGCACACTGACCTGATAGCCGTTGCGTTCCAGGTAACTGGCGATCAGTTCAGAGAGTGCGGAGTCGTCTTCCACCAGGAGGATGTTGGGCATGGGTGTTTCCAGAAAGTGCTGGGGCGCCTGGCAGGACCTCCTCGCGAGCAAGCTCGCTCCCACAGGATTCACGTGACCGTTGTGGGAGCGAACTTGCTCGCGATAGCGGTATCCCAAGCACAGAAATTCTCAAGCTGCCAAGGATATACGCCCTCACCCACCCACGAGCAAACCCCTTACACAATTTCACATACCCCCTACAAAGCTTTACCGTTGTCGACGCTCGCCCCCCGTAGCATGGCAACGCTCATTATTGGGGAAGCACCATGCCAAGAAACCTTTTCGCCACCCTGGGCCTGCTGCTCGGGGCGCTGCTGTTGAGCGCCTGCGATTCATCCTCAGGCCCCAAGGATGAAACGCCGCTGGTCTCCGTGGCCGTCGAGACCATCGAGGCCCGGCCGCTGTCCATCAGCAGCGAACTGAGCGGGCGCATTGCCGCGCCGCGAATCGCCGAAGTCCGCGCGCGGGTGCCCGGTGTGGTGTTGCAGCGGCTCTTTCGCGAAGGCAGCGATGTGAAAAAAGGCGATGTGCTGTTTCGCATCGACCCGGCGCCATTCAAGGCCGACCTGGACAGCGCCGAAGCGGCACTGCGCAAAGCCGAGGCCAACTTATTCCAGGCCCGCTTGCAGGAGCGGCGTTACTCGCAACTGGTCGACGGCAACGCCATCAGTGGCCAGGACTACGACAACGCCCGCGCCGCCGTGCGCCAGAGCGCCGCCGATGTCGCCGCCAACAAAGCCGCCGTGGAACGGGCCCGGCTGAACCTGGGTTATGCCACCGTCACGGCACCGATCGCCGGGCGCATCGGCCGGGCACTGGTGACCGAAGGCGCCCTGGTGGGGCAGAACGAAACCACGCCGCTGGCCCTGATCCAGCAATTGAACCCGATCCATGCCGACCTCACGCAATCGACCCGCGAGCTCAACGAGCTGCGCCGTGCCCTGCGCTCCGGGCAGTTGGAGAAGGTCGGCCAGGACCAGGCAAAAGCCACGTTGATCCAGGATGACGGCAGCCTCTACCCGTTACCGGGCAAACTGCTGTTCACCGACATCAGCGTCGACCCGGGCACAGGCCAGATCACCCTGCGCAGCGAGTTTCCCAACCCCGACCTCGACCTGCTGCCGGGCAGCTTCGTGCGCGTGCGCCTGGAGCAGGCCTTCGACCGGCAAGGCATCAGCGTGCCGCAACGGGCGATCCAGCGTGACAGCTCCGGCGTTGCCCAGGTATTGCTGCTCGACGGGCAGCAGCAGGTTCACGTGCAACCGGTGGAGCTGGGCGCCGTGCAAAACGACCGCTGGATCGTCACCCATGGCCTCAAGCCCGGCGACCGCATCGTCGTGCAAGGCCTGCAACACGCCCGGCCCGGTGAAAAAGTCCGGATCGACGATTCCCCTCTTCCACTTGCCCAGGTACCTGGTCAGTAAGCAGGACGTTTGCCATGCCGCAGTTCTTTATCGACCGCCCGGTGTTCGCCTGGGTGGTCGCGTTGTTCATCCTGTTGGCCGGTGTGCTGGCCCTGCCACAACTACCAGTGGCGCAATACCCCGATGTCGCGCCGCCGCAGATCGAGATCTATGCCGTATACCCGGGCGCTTCGGCGCAGACCGTGGACGAAAGCGTGGTCAGCCTGATCGAAGAGGAACTCAACGGCGCCGACAACCTGCTGTACTTCGGTTCCCAGAGCAGCCTGGGCAGCGCGACCATCACCGCGACGTTCCAACCCGGCACCAACCCGGAATTGGCCCAGGTCGACGTGCAGAACCGCCTCAAGGCCGTGGAGTCGCGCTTACCGCAAGCGGTCACCCAACAAGGTTTGCAGGTAGATAAGGTCTCGGCCGGTTTCCTGCTGCTGATCACCCTCACTTCCAGCGACGGCAAGCTCGACGATGTGGCTCTCAGCGACTACCTGGCGCGCAACGTGATGAACGAGATCAAGCGCCTGGACGGAGTCGGCAAGGCCCAGCTATACGGCGCCGAGCGAGCGATGCGGATCTGGATCGACCCGCAGAAGCTGATCGGCTTCAACCTCACCCCAGCCGACGTCAATGCCGCCATCGTGGCGCAGAACGCCCAGGTCTCGGCCGGCAGCATCGGCGACTTGCCGACGCGAACCACTCAGGAAATCACCGCGACCATCCTGGTCAAGGGCCAACTGTCGACCCCCGAAGAGTTCGCCGACATCGTGCTCAAGGCCAACTCCGACGGCTCGACCGTACGCATCGGCGACGTGGCACGCGTGGAAATCGGCAGTCAGGAATACCAATTCTCCACCCGGCTCAATGGCAAGCCTTCCACCGCTGTCAGCGTGCAATTGTCGCCGGGGGCCAACGCCGTGAGCACGGCGACCCTGGTGCGGGCGAAGATGGACGAACTGGCGCGCTATTTCCCGGCTGGCGTGGCGTACAAGATCCCGTACGACACTTCGCCCTTCGTCAAAGTCTCCATCACCAAAGTGATCTATACCCTTGGCGAGGCAATGTTGCTGGTGTTTGCCGTGATGTTCCTGTTCCTGCAGAACATCCGCTACACCTTGATCCCGACCCTGGTGGTACCGGTGGCGCTGATGGGTACCTTCGCGACCATGCTTGCCCTGGGTTTCTCCATCAACGTGCTGACCATGTTCGGCATGGTCCTGGCCATCGGTATCCTGGTGGACGATGCCATCGTGGTGGTGGAAAACGTCGAGCGAATCATGGCCAGCGAAGGGCTATCGCCCAAGGAAGCGACGCGCAAGGCGATGCAGCAGATCAGCGGGGCAATCGTCGGCATCACCCTGGTGCTGGTGGCGGTGTTTATACCCATGGCGTTCATGCAGGGTTCGGTGGGCGTCATCTACCGGCAGTTCTCGCTGTCCATGGCCACCTCGATCCTGTTTTCAGCGTTCCTCGCGCTGACCCTGACGCCGGCCCTTTGCGCGACCTTGTTAAAGCCCATCGCCCAGGGCGAACACCACACGAAAAGCGGCTTCTTCGGCTGGTTCAATCGACGCTTCGATCAATTGGGCGATCGCTATCAGGGCTGGGTGGCCTATGCGCTCAAGCGCAGTGGTCGGTATCTGTTGATCTATGGCGTGCTGCTGGTGGGCATGGGCCTGCTGTTCAGTCGCTTGCCCTCCTCCTTCCTGCCGGTGGAAGACCAGGGCTACACCATCACCGACATTCAGTTGCCGCCTGGCGCGAGCAAGAACCGCACGGTGCAGGTGGTCGAGCAGATCGAAGCCCACAACGCCGGCGAGCCAGGGGTGGGCGACAGCACCGTGATCCTGGGCTTCAGCTTTTCCGGCAGCGGGCAGAACGCCGCGCTGGCGTTTACCACCCTCAAGGACTGGTCGGAGCGTGGCAGCGACGATTCGGCAAGCGCTATTGCCGACCGCGCCAACCAAGCCTTCAGCCAGATCAGGGATGCCATGGCCTTCGCCGTGCTTCCGCCGCCGGTGGATGGCCTGGGGACTTCCAGCGGTTTCGAGTTCCGCCTGCAGGATCGTGGCGGCCTCGGCCACGCCACGCTGATGCAGGCCCGCAGCGAGTTGCTCGCCGCGGCTGAAAAGAGCCCGGTGCTGATGAACGTGCGCGAAAGCGCCCTGGCCGAAGCGCCGCAGGTGCAATTGGAGGTCGATCGCAAGCAGGCCAATGCCCTGGGCGTGTCCTTTGCCGATGTTGGCAACGTCCTGGCCACCGCAGTGGGTTCGGCCTACATCAACGATTTCCCCAACCAGGGACGCATGCAGCGGGTGGTGGTCCAGGCCGAAGGCGACCAACGCAGCCAGGTGGCCGATCTGTTGAAGATGCATGTACGCAACGACGCCGGGAAAATGGTCCCGCTGTCAGCCTTCGTCCAGGCCAAGTGGACCCAGGGACCGGCACAACTGACCCGTTACAACGGTTACCCGGCCATCAGTATTTCCGGTGAACCGGCGCCAGGCCACAGCACCGGCGAGGCCATGGCGGAGATCGAACGGCTGGTGGCCCAGGGGCCAGCGGGGCTGGGACAGGAATGGACCGGGCTGTCGTTGCAGGAGCGCCTGTCCGGCAGCCAGGCGCCGATCTTGCTGGGCCTGTCGTTGTTGGTGGTGTTCCTGTGCCTGGCGGCGTTGTACGAGAGCTGGGCTATCCCCACTTCGGTGCTGCTGGTGGTGCCACTGGGGGTACTCGGCGCGGTATTGGCAGTGTCGTTGCGCGGCATGCCCAATGATGTGTTCTTCAAGGTCGGGCTGGTCACCATCATCGGCCTGTCGGCCAAGAACGCGATTCTGATCATCGAGTTTGCCAAGAGCCTGCATGACCAGGGCCATGACCTGATCGAGGCAACGCTTGCGGCCGCACGCCTGCGCCTGCGCCCGATCATCATGACCTCCCTGGCCTTCATCCTCGGCGTGGTGCCGCTGGCCATCGCCACCGGAGCCAGCTCGGCGAGCCAACAAGCCATCGGTACCGGTGTGATCGGCGGGATGATTACCGCTACCTTGGCGGTGGTGTTCGTGCCGGTGTTTTTTGTGGTGGTGATGAAGCTCGTGCGCAAGTCCGGCAAACACCACTAAAACCTGTGGGGGCGAGCTTGCTCGCTAAGGCGTCAGGTCAGTCAATATTGAGTTGGCTGACACACCGCTTTCGCGAGCAAGCTCGCTCCCACAGGGGATTTGTGCTGAACATGAACCTTGCGACCAGCACCGAAACACTGTCGGAGCGAGCTTGCTCGCGATGGGGCCTTCGAATTCAGCCCGTTTCTCAAGCTCGCCGCTCCTGCAACAACCCCGCCGTGCACAAGGCAATCCGCTGGCAGGCATCTGCCAGTTTCACCTGGTCCACCACCAACCCGATGCGGATATGCCCCGCCGCACTTGGCCCGAATGCCTCGCCGGCCAGCACCGACACGCCATAACCGTCCAACAGTCGTTCGGCAAAGCCCTGGGCATCGAGGCCGGTCTGGCGCACGTCGACCATTACAAACATGCCGCCATCAGGCCGCACAGGCCGCAGGCCAGGACAAGCCTCGAGGGCCGCGCAGACCAGGTCCCGGCGCTGGCGATACTCCTCGTGCATCTGCGCCACTTCAGGCAAGTCCTGCTCCAGCGCTACCTGGGCGGCCCGTTGCACGAAGTCCGGCAAGCCGAACAGCATGCACAGGGACAGGTTCGCCAGGTGCTCGGCCAAAGATTCGGGGCCGATGGCCCAACCAATGCGCCAACCGGTCATGGCATGGGATTTGGACAGGCTGTTGAGGGTCGCGGTGCGTTCGGCCATGCCCGGCAGGCTGGCGGGGCTGATGTGTTCGCCTTCGTACAGCAGGTCACTGTAGACCTCGTCACTGATCAGCCACAGGTCATGCTCGATGCACAACTGCGCCAGCGCTTGCCAGGTGGGTAACGACAGGCTGGCGCCGGAAGGATTGTTGGGGCTGTTGAGCAACATCGCCCGGGTACGCGGGGTAATCAGGCGAGCGACATCCGCCGGTTCGACCCGAAAGCCATTTTCCGGGCGCACCGCCACCGGCACCACTTTCGCCCCACAGGCACCGAACACCGCTTCGTAGGTGACATACATCGGCTCGGCGACAATCACTTCATCACCGGGATCGAGCAGGCATTGCGCAACCGCATACACTGCGCACTGCGCCCCTGGCAGCACGGTGACATGCTCGGCGCCCACCGGCTGGCCACAGCGCCGACGATGACGCCGGGCGATGCTGGCGCGCAACGTGTACAGCCCACGGATATCCGAATAATGGGTTTCCCCGGCACGCAGGCTAGTCACCGCGGCATCCACGATGGCGCGCGGTGTGTCGAAGTCCGGGTCGCCCACCGATAACAACAGTACGTCCATGCCCTGCTCGCGCAGGGCCAGCGCCCGGTCGTGAATCTGCCAGGCGGCGGCGCCATCGCCGGTGATGCGTTGGGTCAAAGCTGAAAAGCGCATGTACGTCTCCTGATTGCGCGGTGTCCAGCCCACAACCCTATCTCAAATCACAAAGCGCGCCACCATCGCATTCAAACCCACCGCCAGGCGCGACAGTTCGTGGCTCGCGTCGCTGGTCTGTTGCGCGCCGCTGGCCGACTGGGTGGCCAGGTCGCGAATGTTCACCAGGTTGCGATCCACCTCGCGGGAGACCTGGGCCTGTTCTTCCGAGGCACTGGCGATGACCAGGTTGCGTTCGTTGATCTGGAGGATCGACTGGGTGATCTGCTCCAGGGCCACGCCGGCGGCCCGGGCCATTTCCAGGGTGCTTTGGGTGCGCTGGTTGCTCTGTTGCATCGATTGCACCGCTTGACCGGTACCGTTCTGGATGCCGGCAACCATTTTTTCGATTTCCTGGGTCGATTGCGCGGTGCGATGGGCCAAGGCCCGGACTTCGTCGGCCACCACCGCAAACCCTCGTCCGGCCTCCCCGGCACGGGCGGCTTCGATGGCGGCGTTGAGAGCCAGCAGGTTGGTCTGTTCGGCGATGGCGCGAATCACGTCCAGAACCTTGCCAATGTCACGGCCCTGGACCGCCAGGCCTTCGATCATCGAGGCGGTGGCCTGCACGTCGTGGGTCATGGTCTGGATCGCCTCGACGGTTTCCACCACCCGCGAGCGACCTTCCTGGGCCGCCTGGGTCGATTGGTTCGAGGCTTCGGAGGTAGACACTGCGTTACGGGCAACCTCCTCGACAGCGGCGGTCATTTCGTTGACGGCGGTGGCAGCCTGTTCGATTTCGTTGTGCTGCTGTCGCAGGCCACGGGAGGATTCCTGGGTGACCGCGCTCAGCTCTTCGGCCGCCGCCCCCAGTTGGGTGGCGGACCCGGCGATCTGCTCGATGGTCTGGCGCAGGCTGCCCTGCATGGCGGCCAGGGCCTGGAGCAACCGGGCAGGCTCATCCTTGCCATCGTCGGCAATGACCTGGACCAGGTTCCCACCGGCAATCGTCCGCGCCGCCTCCAGCGCCCGGTTGAGCGGTGTGACGATGCTGCGGGTCAGCAACAATGCCAACACGATGGTGGCCAATGCAGCGATGATCGAGACGATGATGATGCCGGTGATGGCGCTGTTGTAGTTCTCACCCGCCTTGGCCGATGCTTCGCCGGCACCCGCCACGTTGATTGCGATGAGCTTGTTGAGCTGCTCACCCATCAGGTCGGTGCCTTCCTTGATGCGCGTATTGATGTGGGTGCGCAATTGGTCGACTTTATCCTGGCGCGACAGCTCCAACATTTCCTGCTGGGCTTGCAGGTATTTTTCCAGGGTCGCCGAAAAGACCTTGTATTGCTCGGTTTCTTCCGGGGTGGCCGGCAGCGCGGCGTAACCGCTATTGGCCTTGTGCAGTTTTTCCACCAGCACACCGATACGGGTCTCCGCCTCTTTCAGGCTGGCCGGATCGCGGTTGACCAAAATCCGAAACGAGAGAATGCGCATACGCAGAACGCTTTCCAGCACGTTGCCCAAGTAGCCGACGCTGGGCACTTGGTTCTGCTCCATATTCAACGAAGCCTGGCGGATGACTGACATGCGACTGGCGGCGAACACCCCGAGGGCGACCACCAGCAAGGCAATGAAGGCGAAGCCGAGAAAGGCTCGTGGGGCGATATTCAGGCTACGTAGAGACATGAGAAGACCTCGCGATGATGGGGGCGAGCATCCATGCCATAAGCGCACTGGTTGAAATAATTGTCGGTACGCCTAACTCGTTATCGGCTGGGCTTTAGGCTTTTTACAGGGGGAATTGTAAAAATATTTCGCGAGGCTTTTGTGGCGAGGGGATTGATCGTTCCCACGCTCCTGCGTGGGAATGCATCCCGTGACGCTCTGCGTCACCTTCCAGAAGCGGAACGCGGAGCGTCCCTGGCGACATTCCCACGCAGGAGCGTGGGAACGATCGATATGTATTTTCAGCCTTAAAAATCACATAGTTGTGATTTGCTCCATGAGAGCTTGCTCCCTCGCCACGGGTACAATGCCGGACCGCTTTACCGGGCGGCCACCCGCCACAACCGGGCGATGTCCTGGGCTCGCTCACTCAGCAGGCGCGAGGCATCGGCACAGGCCTCTTGCAGCGTCATCGGCCCGCTGGCCAGGGCAAAGGCTGCGTCGATGCCGTGTTCGTACAGCGCCTGGTAGCCATCCCCCAGCGTGCCGGCGATGACCAGCACCGGTACGCCATGCTGGCGGGCAATGCGGGCCACGCCAAAGGGGGTTTTGCCACGCAGAGTTTGAGCGTCGAAACGGCCCTCGCCGGTGATCACCAGGTCTGCGCCGTCGATCGCCGCAGCCAGCCCGGTCAGTTGGGCGACAACTTCCACGCCGGTACGAAATTGGGCACCCAGGAACGCCTTGGCCGCGAAGCCCAGGCCACCGGCGGCGCCGCTGCCCGGCTCGTCACGTACATCCTTGCCCAACGCCTGGGCACAGTGTTCGGCAAAATGCCCCAGGGCCCGGTCCAGTGCCTGCACCTGCTGGGCAGAGGCGCCCTTCTGCGGACCGAAAACCGCAGATGCGCCATGGGGCCCGCACAGCGGGTTATCGACATCGGCGGCGATCTCGAAACTGACCTGGGCCAGGCGCGGATCCAGACCGCTCAGGTCAATGCGCGCCAGGTTCGCCAACGCCAGGCCACCGGGTGGCAGCGGTTGCCCGTGGGCATCGAGCAATACCACGCCCAGGGCCTGCATCGCACCGGCACCGGCATCGTTGGTGGCGCTGCCGCCGATCGCCAGGATCACACGCCCGGCGCCCTCATCCAGGGCGGCGCGAATCAACTCGCCCGTGCCATAGGTGCTGCTGGAACAGGCATCGCGTTGCCCGGGTGGCACCAACTGCAAGCCACTGGCTTCGGCCATTTCGATGATCGCGGTACGGCTGTCGGGCAACCACCCCCAGCGCGCCTCGACGGCGACGCCCAGGGGGCCGCGGACCCGGGTGCGACGCCACTCACCGTTGCAGGCCGCCAACACCGATTCCACCGTCCCCTCCCCGCCATCGGCCATCGGGCACTTGATCAACTGCGCATCCGGCCAGACCTGGGCCAGCCCTTGGGCGATGGCATCGGCTACACCCTGGGCGCTGAGGCTGTCCTTGAACGAGTCGGGGGCGATGATTATTTTCATATTGTTCTCCGGTTCCGATCCACAGCATGCTGCCAGCTGACCGCAGCCATGACGCCGGTCCGCCGCACAAAAGGCACCGGGCATTATTGTTCAATTTCACAAACATTGGTTTGGCCGGAAGATTCAGGTCGAGGCTTCTGGCCTCATCGCGAGCACGCTCGCTCCCACAGCTGGCCTAGGGTGTACGCAGATCCTCGGTTCACCACAACCCCATGTGGGAGCAAGCTTGCTCGCGATAGCGGTGTATCAGCCGACATCAATATCGGCTGATCTGACGCCTTCGCGAGCAAGCCCGCTCCCACAGTTGATTCGGGGGTGTTTGAGAATTGTGTTTGATCCCTGCGGTGGTTCTGGGGTTTGATTGAGGCTTTCCCCATGGATAAAAGGATCTTGTCATGAGCTACCGCACGCTAGGCCATTCCGGGTTGCAAGTCTCGACGTTGACCCTGGGCACGATGATGTTCGGCGAACAGACCAGCACCGAGGATTCGCTGCGAATCATCGACAAGGCCTGGGACCAGGGCATCAACTTCATCGACACGGCGGACGTCTACACCAACGGCCGCTCCGAAGAGATCGTCGGCGAGGCGATCGCCAGTCGCCGCCAGGAATGGGTGCTGGCCACCAAGGTCGGCTTCGGCCCAGCGGACGGTGTGCCCAACCGCAGCGGCCTGAGCCGCAAGCACATTTTCAACGGTATCGAGGCCAGCCTGACGCGCCTGGGCACCGACTACCTGGACATCTATTACCTGCACCGCGAAGACCACAACACGCCATTGCAGGTCACGGTGTCGGCCATTGGTGATTTGATTCGCCAGGGCAAGATTCGCTATTGGGGCCTGTCGAACTACCGGGGCTGGCGCATCGCCGAGGTGATCCGGCTTGCCGACAGCCTGGGCATCGACCGGCCGGTGATCAGCCAACCGCTGTACAACATCGTCAACCGCCAGGCGGAAACCGAGCAGATCACCGCCGCGCAGAACTATGGCCTCGGCGTGGTGCCTTTCAGCCCCCTCGCCCGTGGCGTGCTCAGCGGCAAGTACGCGCCGGACGTGGCGCCGGACGCCAACAGCCGCGCCGGTCGCCAGGACAAACGCATCCTGGAAACCGAATGGCGGGTCGAGTCCCTGCGTATTGCCCAGCAGATCCAGCAATACACCCAGGGCCGGGGCGTGGGCATCGTCGAGTTCGCCATTGCCTGGGTGCTGAATAACAGCGCGGTGACCTCGGCCATCGTCGGGCCGCGTACCGAGGAGCAGTGGGACGCCTACGCCAAGGCGCAGGCGGTGAAGATCACGGCGGAGGATGAAGCCTTCATCGATTCGCTGGTGACACCGGGGCATGCCTCGACGCCGGGGTTCAATGACGTGGGGCATTTCGTGTCGGGGCGAGTGCCGCGTACGTCATAACTTCGTTGAGTCAACAGAACACCCTTTGTGGCGAGGGTGTCGATGACCGCCCTCAAGAGAATCATCGTGTCCAAAGGCATCGCTCTATCGGTCTCAGCCTCTGCGCTGTTCGCCGTCATGTACTACTACACCTCGCTGCTCTCACCGTTGACCGGCCTGGAGATTTTCGGCTGGCGCATGCTGCTGACGATGCCGTGCATGACGGTGTTCATGCTGGTGGCCCGGGAGTGGCACCTCATCACGCAACTGGTCCGGCGCCTGATCGCCGCGCCACGGTTGTTGGTCGCGGCGATCGCCTCTTCGGCGCTGATGGGCGCGCAGTTGTGGCTGTTCATGTGGGCGCCGCTCAACGGCTACAGCCTGGACGTGTCGCTGGGGTATTTCCTGCTGCCGCTGTCGATGGTCCTGACCGGCCGCATCGTCTACGGCGAACGTCTGTCGTACCTGCAGAAAGTCGCCGTGTTCCTCGCCGTCCTTGGCGTGTTCAACGAGTTGTATCAAGTGGGTGGGTTTTCCTGGGCTACCTTGCTCGTGGTACTGGGTTACCCGATCTACTTCATCCTGCGCAAACGCCTCAAGACCGACAACCTGGGCGGGCTCTGGCTGGACATGACGCTGATGCTGCCACTGGCGCTCTGGTTCGTGCAGAGCGGTGAGCAAGGCTTCAATGTTTTCGATCAATACCCCAGGCTGTTGCTGCTCATTCCGGTGCTCGGGGTCATCAGTGCCTCGGCGCTGGTGACCTACATACTCGCCAGTCGTTTGCTGCCGTTCAGCCTGTTCGGCCTGTTGAGTTATGTCGAACCGGTGTTGCTGCTGGGCGTTGCGCTACTGTTGGGCGAAAGCATCCAGGCCAGCGAATGGCTGACCTACATCCCCATCTGGATGGCGGTGGCGGTGCTGGTGTTCGAAGGGTTCAAGCACCTGACACGGCAGCGACGCCGGGCCTGAGCGCACCACCGGCCCCTGTGGGCGCGAGCAATAAAAAGCCCGCCCGACATCACTGCCAGGCGGGCTTTTTTTGGTCTCAGCTCTTACTCGGTCGCCAGCACCCCACGCCGCACCTGGTCACGCTCGATGGACTCGAACAGCGCCTTGAAGTTGCCTTCGCCGAAACCATCGTCGCCCTTGCGCTGGATGAACTCGAAGAACACCGGCCCCATCAGGGTTTCCGAGAATATCTGCAGCAGCAGGCGCCGGTCGCCCTGCTCGGAAGCACCGTCCAGCAGAATGCCCCGCGATCGCAGTTCATCCACTGGCTCGCCGTGGTTCGGCAGGCGGCCTTCGAGCATTTCGTAGTAGGTGTCCGGGGGCGCGGTCATGAAGCGCATGCCGATGCTTTTCAGCTTATCCCAGGTCTTGATCAGGTCATCGGTCAGGAATGCCACGTGCTGGATACCTTCGCCGTTGAACTGCATCAGGAACTCTTCGATCTGCCCGGCGCCCTTGGACGACTCTTCGTTCAGCGGGATGCGGATCATGCCATCCGGGGCGGTCATGGCCTTGGAAGTCAGGCCGGTGTATTCGCCCTTGATGTCGAAATAACGGATCTCGCGGAAGTTGAACAGCTTCTCGTAGAAACCAGCCCAGTAGGCCATGCGCCCGCGATACACGTTGTGGGTCAGGTGGTCGATGATTTTCAGGCCGGCGCCAACCGGATTGCGGTCAACGCCGTCGATAAACACGAAGTCGATGTCATAGATCGAGCTGCCTTCGCCAAACCGGTCGATCAGGTACAGCGGCGCGCCGCCGATGCCTTTGATCGCTGGCAGGTTCAGCTCCATCGGGCCAGTTTCGATGTGGATCGGCTGGGCACCGAGCTCCAGGGCCCGCTTGTAGGCCTGCTGCGAATCCTTGACGCGGAACGCCATGCCGCACACTGACGGGCCGTGTTCGGCCGCAAAGTACGAGGCCACGCTGTGAGGTTCGTTGTTGAGGATCAGGTTGATCGCACCCTGGCGATACAGGTGCACGTCCTTGGAGCGGTGGGTGGCCACTTTGGTGAAGCCCATGATCTCGAAGATCGGCTCCAGGGTGTTGGGCGTAGGGGAAGCGAATTCGATGAATTCAAAGCCCATCAGGCCCATTGGGTTTTCGTATAGATCTGCCATGTTCGGCGCCTCATCATGCTTATCAATTAACAAAAAACGTTAGTTGCCAGTGATGCTGAGGACGCGCGGTGGCGCGCAGGAAATACCGCGAACGCTGCGGGCGAGGAAATCGCCGTAGATCAGTTGAAACCCAAGTATCTTCATTGTCGACCCAAGGCTCTTGCGGGCGAGGCTTCTGCTGCCAGAAGACGTTTATTCTTATATGCGTAACTCGATTCTACACAGCGTAACCATATTTGTCCGCCTTCTGTATCAAATCGCCTTTTTCGCCGTCCGTGCAAGGGGTTTGTTGCACAGGAAAATGCCCACCAGGATCACACCCCCGCCCACACACATCAGGGCCGTGAGCCGTTCGTCCAGCAGCACCGCCCCCAGCAGCACCGCCGTGAGCGGGTTGAGGGCGATGAACACACCGGAACGGGTCGCACCAATCCGACGAATGCCGTCGTACCAGGCGATGTAGGCCAGGGCCGAACCCAGCACGCCGAGGTACAGCAGGCTCAGCCATTGACGGATGTCCAACCCCCGGAGTACTTCGAAGCGAACCTGGCCGCCGGCCGCACAGGCCAGGCACAACATCAACGTACCGAGCAGAATCGACCAGGTCACAGTCTGCAAGGGGCCAAGGCTTTCATTCAGGCTTCTGGAAAACAGCGAATAAATGCCCCAGCCCAGCACGCAGCCAAAAATCAGCAGATCGCCGACCCAGCCCTGTGCCGTGCCCTGCAACAAAGCCGGATCGCGACTGACGATCACCACCCCCGCCCCGCCAATACACAGGACGATGCCCGTCACTTTCAAGCGGCCCAACCGTTCCTTGAACAACCACCAGGACGCCAGCCCGATCACCGCCGGGTTCAAGGCGACGATCAACGAGGCTCGCGACGCATTGATGTACTGCAAGCCGTAAAAGAAGCACAGGTTATAGAAGAAGATGCCGAAGAACCCCAGGGCAGCCAATTGCAGCCCTTGCTTGACGTTGGGCCTGGCCAGCGGGATCCCGGCCACGGCGAGAAACAGCAGCAGCGCGACACTCGCCAGCAGGAAACGCAGGCTGGCGGCGAACAAGGGCGCCAAGGCATCGGCAAGTAACCTGCCGGCCACGAAGGTGCCGCCCCAGATCATGGTGACCATGGCGAGCTTCAGGTAGACCGGCAGGTCTGAAGGTGTTGGGACGGCTTGTTCGAGGGTTTTCATGGTTCACCAGAGCAGGCAAGAGACCACACCCACAACCTGTGGCTACAAGGTTGCGTGTCGCTTTCTGATTCGAGTCAGATGCGTCATTATTTGATTCATGCTTGATCATCGTAAAATGAGTAATCCCTCATGACCCTCACCCAGCTCGAAATCTTCTCCCTGGTCGCTGAGCTGCGTGGTTTCACCGCAGCGGCCACACGCTTGGGCATCGGCCAATCAGCGGTGTCCCACGCCATCAAATCCCTGGAGCAAGAGCTTGGCGTGGAATTACTCAGGCGTCATCAGTCCCAGGTGGAACTCAGTGACATTGGCGAGCAACTGTTGCTGCGCGCCCGGGCCATGCTCGGGCTGGCCAACACCCTGCGCCAGGAAGCCGCCGACGCCCGTGGCATGCGCCGTGGCACCTTGCGTATTGGCTCGTTCGGGCCGACGTCGTCGATGAAGCTGTTGCCCGCCATCCTGCAGCGCTACCGTGCGCTGCATCCAGGGATCGAGGTGCACATCGATGAAGGGCCGGATCGCCAAGTCATCCAGTGGCTGGATGAACGACGGGTAGATGTCGGCTTCGTGGTGCTGCCCGAGGATCGTTTCGATACGTTCATGCTGATGGAGGATCAGATGGTCGCCCTGCTACCCACCCACCATCCCCTCGCCGCCCAGGCCAGCCTGAGCCTCAAGGACCTGTGCATCGACCCGTTCGTGCTCACCGAGGCCGGATCGTCGGAGCTGGTGTCGCGCCTGTTCAATGCCGCCCGGCTCACACCGAACGTGCGCTTTCGTTGCTCGCAACTGCTCAGCACCCTGGACGTCGTCAGCCGCGGCGAGGCGGTGAGTGTGGTTTCCGAAGGCTCGCTGCCGGGCGGCGATAACCCGGGTTTCGTCACACGGCCATTGTCGCCGCGAGTTCCGCGCCAGATTGGCCTCGCGGTATTGGACAGCCGCCAGGCCTCACCGGCGACCCTGGCCTTTATAGAACTGGCGCGGCAGTCATGAGCCTTGCGTACAACACAGAACCTGTGGGGCAAGGAACCGACAAGCCATCTATCATGGTCGGCACCCAATGCTTTTCCCCCTTGCTGCCTTTCCCTTCTCGCCACAGGTTGTGCTGATGCCCCTGACCGCCACACGCTCGCGCACGCGGCCCCGTCGCTACCTGATCACCCTGTTCTGTGGCCTGCTGCCGATACTGTCGGGGCTGGGTATCCTGTACATGCAGGCCGAACGGACGCTGGAGCAACACACCCGGCAGACGGCCGTAGAGCTGGTCAGGCAGGTCGAGTCGATGCTCGACAACACCGCCTTGTCGGCCCGTGAGCTGTTGCCCCTGGCCGGCCAGCCTTGCGAAGCGGCCAAGCTGGCCTTGCGCGAACAAGTGACACGCCGGCCCTTTGTCCGCTCGACCAATCTGGTACGAGACAACACCCTGTATTGCAGTTCGCTGTTTGGCGCCTTCGAAGAAAAAGTCGATCCGAACGATTATTACCAGGGCACGTTGTGGCTCATGAACGGCAACCCGGTCACCCCCGACACCGCACTGCTGATCTATCGGCTCAACGAAGGCCCCCAAGGGGTATTGGCGACCGTAGATGGTTATTACCTGGCCAATGCCCTGCAGCTGATTGGCGGCCAGACTCGACTGCGGCTACAAGTTGGGCCCAATTGGCTGGCGGAAGACGGCAAGGTCCGACAAACCCCACTGCCCGCACTGGCGGTCGCACAGAGCGGCCTCGCCTCAACACACTACCCCTTCAATGTTGAAGCCGGCTTTGATGAGGGGGAAGTCTGGCGCTATATGGCCCGGGAATATCCACCGCTGTTCAGCCTGCTGATCTTCTTCGGTGCCATCGCCGGAGCACTCGGCCACTGGCTGCAAAAACGCACCTCCTCCCCCAGTCGTGAACTGCAACGGGCCCTGGAGGCGGGAGAGTTCGTTCCCTATCTGCAACCGGTGGTGCATGGCGACAGCAAGCGCTGGGCCGGCGTCGAAGTGCTGATGCGCTGGAACCATCCCAAGGAAGGCCTGGTGCGCCCGGACCTGTTCATTCCATTCGCTGAACACAGTGGCTTGATCGTGCCAATGACCCGCGCCTTGATGCAGCAGACCATGCACCTGCTGGCACCGCTTGCGCCAATGCTGGAGGCGCCGTTTCATGTCGGCATCAACATCACCGCCCGTCACTGCCAGGATTTGGCGCTGGTAGACGATTGCCGCGCGTTCCTGGATGCCTTCCCACCGGGTGCGATTGCACTGGTGCTGGAGCTGACCGAACGCGAGCTGATCGAACCCACCCCCGTTACCCACCAATTGTTCGAGCAGTTGCACGCGCTGGGGGTCAAGATCGCCATCGACGACTTCGGCACGGGTCATTCCAGCCTGGGGTACTTGCGTCAGTTCAACGTGGACTTCCTGAAGATCGACCAGAGTTTTGTCGCGATGATCGGGGCCGATGCTCTGTCGCGTCACATCCTCGACAGCATCATCGAACTGTCGGGCAAGCTGGACTTGGAGATTGTTGCCGAGGGTGTCGAAACCGTTGAACAAAGCGATTACCTGGCGGCCCATGGGGTGAACTTTTTACAAGGTTATCTATTTGGCCGGCCGGTTAGCGGGCAAGACTTCATTGCCGCCTTGACCGCCATTAATGGCAATTACCCGCCGCCAGGCTATTGACGAGGGCGCGCCAACAGATAAGAACGTTTGCTGTTGTTACATAACGAAAAAGTTACGATTTACACAATTCCAATTAACTACTACAATTTTTTCTACCTGTGCTAGATAACAGGAGAGTCATTAGCACCGAGTCGCTTCAAGGCACTTGGCTTATAGCTTTGTTTGCGGTTGGTATCAGCCAAACATTCTGATTGGAGTAACGATTTTGTCCAGACTCGCTGAATTTCGTGCAGCTGAAAAGGCCCTTCAAGAGCAGCTCAAGCAACTGGAATCGCTGAAGAACGATGCCGGGCTCAAGAAAGAAATCGAATTCGAAGAAAAGCTCCAGGGACTGATGAAAACCTACGGCAAGAGCCTGCGCGACATCATCGCGATCCTTGACCCGAAGCCGTCCAAGGCTGGCTTGCCAGCGGCCAAGCCTGTTAAAACCCGCCGTGCACGCGTGGTCAAGGTTTACCAGAACCCGCACACGGGTGAGTTGATCGAAACCAAGGGCGGCAACCACCGCGGCCTGAAAGCCTGGAAAGAACAATACGGTGCAGCCACCGTTGATTCCTGGTTGCGTGGTTGACATTCCCCGGATGAAAAAGCCCTGAGTACACTCAGGGCTTTTTATGGGTTCAACTTCTGGATCCCACCACAGAGGTATTGCGCTGCTACCCTATAGTTTCAGGCTATTTCGTACCGATTGTATTTCATCCTGGCTTTCAACAAATACTTGAGCCTGTCCCGCATAGGACAGCACATAAGCCCTGCCCTCATTTAGTGCCGCGACGAGTGTCTGGGACAACACATGCCTGCCATTCTGCGTGATCGTGCAAGTCGTCTCCAAAGCGCTGACCCCGCCCAACATTGAAGAATGGATCTTATTACACACACTTTGATAACCGCCCTGGAAAAAGTCCTTCTGGATCGACTTACGCATTTCCAGTAATACGCCTTGCAAGTTGACTTGATGATCAGGCTCGACGGACGTCGTGGTCAATTCCATGACCATCACTGCATTGCCTGCGGCGTCGCTCTTGGTCGCCCGTTGCCGAGTGGTTCCCGGCGCTGCCGGGGCGGGTGCATCGGCGGGCAGCGGCTCGATGACCCAGCCCTGTGGCCACAGGACCTGCGGTTCGACCGCCTGGACACCGACACTCGCGATGGCGGCAAACAGCAGGACAAACAGCGAAAGAAACGGTCGAATCATTGCGGTGCACTCAAGGACGAAGCATAAAGTCTGAAGCCCACCGCAGAACCAGGCAATAGCCACACTCGGTTTGGCGATGTCGCCCCCCTTGCGTATCATGGGCGCACCCGCATGGAAGCCACCCGACGCAAGCCCAGGAACCGTCACAGCACATTTGCGACGCCGTTTGCCCCACTTATTTTCCGGAGGGCCCATGAGCCTGCACGAACTCAACACTTTCCCGGGCGTCACCGCCCAACCCGATGCCGCCACAGCCAAATTCGTCTTCAACCACACCATGCTGCGGGTCAAGGACATTACCAAGTCCCTGGATTTCTACACTCGCATATTGGGTTTCTCCCTGGTGGAAAAACGCGACTTCCCGGAAGCCGAATTCAGCCTGTATTTCCTGGCACTGGTGGACAAGAACCAGATTCCAGCAGATGCCGCAGCGCGTACCGAATGGATGAAGTCGATCCCTGGCATCCTCGAACTGACCCACAACCATGGCACCGAAAGCGATCCAGCGTTCGCCTATCACAACGGCAACACCGACCCGCGCGGCTTCGGCCACATTTGCGTCTCGGTGCCGGACATCGTCGCGGCCTGCGAGCGCTTCGAAGCACTGGGCTGCGATTTCCAGAAGCGCCTGAACGATGGCCGCATGAAGAGCCTGGCGTTCATCAAGGACCCGGATGGCTACTGGGTCGAAATCATCCAGCCTGCGCCACTGTAAAACCCCCACAAGCCATTGTGGGAGCGAGCTTGCTCGCGATGAGGGTGGCACATTCAGCATTGAGACAATGACCCACCGCCATCGCGAGCAAGCTCGCTCCCACAGGGTGATGCGTGGTCCAAAACAAAACCCCATGGGCCAGGCCCATGGGCCAGGCCCATGGGGTTTTGTTTTTGCCACTATCGCCAGCTTATGCCGGCGCAGAGGTACGGATCAGGTGGTCGAAGGCGCTCAGCGAAGCCTTGGCCCCCTCGCCCACGGCGATCACGATCTGCTTGTACGGCACGGTGGTCACGTCACCGGCGGCGAAGACGCCAGGGATCGAAGTTTCACCCCGGGCATCGACGATGATCTCGCCACGTGGCGACAGTTCTACCGTGCCTTTGAGCCAATCGGTGTTGGGCAACAGGCCAATCTGCACGAAGATCCCTTCCAGCGCCACGTCCAGCACTTCACCGCTTGGGCGGTCCTTGTAGCGCAAGCCGTTGACCTTCTGGCCATCCCCCGTCACTTCGGTAGTCTGGGCGTTGGTGATCACGGTCACGTTCGGCAGACTGTGCAGCTTGCGTTGCAACACCGCGTCGGCACGCAATTGCACATCGAACTCCAGCAGGGTGACATGGGCCACGATACCGGCCAGGTCGATGGCCGCTTCGACACCGGAGTTACCGCCGCCAATCACCGCCACACGCTTGCCTTTGAACAGCGGACCGTCACAGTGCGGGCAGTACGCCACGCCCTTGTTGCGATATTGCTGCTCACCCGGCACGTTCATTTCGCGCCAGCGGGCACCGGTCGCCAGGATCACGGTCTTGGCCTTGAGGCTCGCACCGCTGGCGAATTTGATTTCGTGCAGCGCGCCATCCTTGCCAGGCACCAATGCATCGGCGCGTTGCAGGTTCATGATATCCACGTCGTACTGCTTGACGTGTTCTTCCAGGGCGACGGCCAGTTTCGGACCTTCGGTTTCCTGGACCGAGATGAAGTTCTCGATGGCCATGGTGTCGAGCACCTGACCGCCGAAACGCTCGGCCGCGACTCCGGTGCGGATACCTTTACGAGCGGCGTAGATCGCCGCCGAAGCACCGGCCGGGCCACCGCCGACCACCAGCACATCAAAAGCCTCTTTGGCGCTGATCTTCTCGGCCTGGCGCTCGATACCGCTGGTGTCGATCTTGGCCAGAATCTCTTCCAGGCCCATGCGGCCTTGGCCGAAGTTCACGCCGTTCAGGTACACGCTCGGCACGGCCATGATCTGGCGTTCATCGACCTCAGCCTGGAACAACGCACCGTCGATGGCGACGTGGCGAATGTTCGGGTTCAGCACCGCCATCAGGTTCAGTGCCTGGACCACGTCCGGGCAGTTCTGGCACGACAGCGAGAAATAGGTCTCGAAGTTGAACTCGCCCTTGAGGGCGCGGATCTGTTCGATGACTTCGACACTGGCCTTCGACGGGTGGCCGCCGACTTGCAGCAAGGCCAGCACCAGCGAAGTGAATTCGTGGCCCATCGGGATGCCGGCGAAACGCAGGCTGATATCGGCTCCCGGGCGATTCAACGAAAACGATGGCTTACGCGCATCGGTGCCGTTGTCCAGTAAGGTGATTTGCTCGCAAAGACTGGCAACGTCTTTGAGTAGCGCAAGCATTTCCTGGGATTTCGCACCGTCGTCGAGGGAGGCGACGATCTCGATCGGCTGGGTGACCCGTTCCAGGTATGACTTCAACTGAGCTTTAAGATTGGCGTCCAACATACGGGCGATTTCCATTTTTTGAATTTCAGAAAAAACAACGCCCGAGCGAATCTCGCCCGGGCGTTTTTTGGGGCGAAGCGGCTTGCTTGGTTAAGAGCTGATCGCCCTCGGATGACTCACAGGCTTAGATCTTGCCGACCAGGTCCAGGGACGGTGCCAGGGTGGCCTCGCCTTCTTTCCACTTGGCTGGGCAGACTTCACCCGGGTGAGCGGCGACGTACTGAGCGGCCTTGACCTTGCGCAGCAGTTCGGAAGCGTCACGGCCTACACCGCCGTCGTTGATTTCAACGATCTTGATCTGGCCTTGTGGGTTGATCACGAAGGTACCGCGGTCAGCCAGGCCGACTTCTTCGATCAGCACGTCGAAGTTGCGGGAGATGACGTGGGTCGGGTCACCGATCATGGTGTACTGGATCTTGCCGATGGCTGGCGAAGTGTTGTGCCAGGCAGCGTGGGCAAAGTGGGTGTCGGTCGACACGCTGTAGACTTCGACGCCCAGTTTCTGGAATTCGGCGTAGTTGTCGGCCAGGTCTTCCAGCTCGGTTGGGCAAACGAAGGTGAAGTCAGCTGGGTAGAAGAACACGACAGACCACTTGCCCTTCAGGTCGGCGTCCGATACTTCGACGAATTCGCCGTTTTTGAAGGCGGTAGCGTTGAACGGTTTAACTTGGCTGTTGATGATAGGCATCGATGTTTCTCCATCAGGGTTGAAAAGTTGATGGAGGGAATCTTATCCACTCATTCCCGGGCTGGCTCATTGGCAAACCTCATGCGAATGATTGGTTTTGGCTATCAGCCGCTAAATAGATAGAAGAAAACTTAATATGGCGAGCAAGCGCGCTCGCCATATCTTCGTTGGGGTCAGGAGGCTACGGGGGTACGCATCGTGACGAATTCCTCGGCGGCGGTTGGATGCACGCCGATGGTTTCGTCGAAATCACGCTTGGTGGCGCCGGCCTTGAGGGCGATGGCCAGGCCTTGGACGATTTCTCCGGCATCCGGCCCGACCATATGGCAACCCAGCACCTTGTCGGTCTCGGCATCCACCACCAGCTTCATCAGGGTGCGCTCCTGGCAGTCGGTCAAGCTCAGCTTCATCGGTCGGAAACGGCTTTCGAAAATCTCTACCTTGTAGCCCTCCTCCTTGGCCTGCTCTTCGGTCAAACCCACCGTGCCGATGTTCGGCAGGCTGAACACGGCAGTGGGAATCATCCGGTAATCCACCAGGCGATATTGCTCAGGCTTGAACAGACGCCGCGCCACCGCCATGCCCTCGGCCAGGGCAACAGGGGTGAGCTGGACGCGACCGATCACGTCGCCAATGGCCAGGATCGAAGGTTCAGTGGTCTCGTACTTTTCGTTGACCACGACAAAACCCTTCTCGTCCACTGTGACAGCGGTGTTCTCCAGGCCGAGATTGTCGAGCATCGGTCGCCGGCCAGTGGCGTAGAACACGCAATCGGTGATCAGCGTCTTGCCATCCTTGAGCTCTACCCTGAGGCTGCCGTCGTCGAGTTTTTCGATGGACTTGATGTCAGCGTTGAACTGCAGATCCAGGCCACGCCGGGTCAGTTCTTCCGCCAGGTGCTTGCGCACCGCACCGTCAAAGCCGCGCAGGAACAGGTCACCGCGATACAGCAGCGACGTCTGCGCGCCCATACCGTGGAAAATCCCGGCGAACTCCACCGCAATGTAGCCGCCGCCCACCACGATGACGCGCTTGGGCAGTTCCTTGAGGAAAAACGCCTGGTTGGAGCTGATGGCGTGCTCGTGCCCCGGAATGTCCGGGATCACCGGCCAGCCACCGGTGGCAATCATGATGTGCTTGGCGGTATAGCGCTGGTCGTTGATCTCGACCTCATGGGGCCCGGTGATCCTGGCGTGACCTTCGTGCAGCTCAACGCCGCTGTTGACCAGCAGGTTGCGATAGATCCCGTTGAGGCGATTGATTTCCCGGTCCTTGTTGGCGATCAACGTGGCCCAGTCGAAACTCGGCTCCCCCGCCGTCCAGCCATAGGCCGACGCTTGCTCGAAGTCCTCGGCATAATGCGCACCGTAGACCAGCAGCTTCTTGGGCACACACCCCACGTTCACGCAAGTGCCGCCCAGGTAGCGGCTCTCCGCCACGGCCACTTTCGCGCCAAAACCGGCCGCGAACCGCGCCGCCCGCACACCGCCGGAACCGGCGCCAATCACATACAAGTCAAAATCGTAGGCCATTTCTATCTCCTTCGGCAGGCCATCAGCATACCCGCTGTTTTCACCTGAGGCAGCGTTGCGATGGTTATGGGGGCGGAAAATGAAAAAGCCAGCTGGGCTGGCTCGAATTGGCAGCAATGCTCAAGTCAAGCGCGCCCCCTGTGAGAGCGAGCTTGCTCGCGATGGCGGTGGGTCAGCTTGCATAGTTGTTGAATGTGCCGACGCTATCGCGAGCAAGCTCGCTCCCACAGGGGGTGTTTGTGTGATCTGCGAGCAACTTTTCCCCGGGCAAAAAAAACGCCCCGAACCAGTCGGGGCGTTTTTCAAGGCGCGGCGGGCTATCAGTAAGCCTTGCCGGTCTTGTAGAAGTTCTCGAAGCAGAAGTTGGTCGCGTCGATGTAGCCTTCAGCACCACCGCAGTCGAAACGCTTGCCCTTGAACTTGTAGGCCATGACGCAGCCGTTCTGGGCCTGCTTCATCAGGGCGTCGGTGATCTGGATTTCGCCGCCCTTGCCTGGCTCGGTCTGTTCGATCAGGTCGAAGATGTCCGGGGTCAGGATGTAGCGACCGATGATCGCCAGGTTCGATGGTGCGTCTTCAGGTTTTGGTTTTTCAACCATGCTGTGGACGCGGTAGATGTCGTCGCGGATCATTTCGCCGGCAATCACGCCGTACTTGTTGGTTTCCTGCGGATCGACTTCCTGGATCGCCACGATGGAGCAGCGGAACTGCTTGTACAGCTTGACCATCTGGGTCAGCACGCCGTCGCCTTCGAGGTTGACGCACAAGTCGTCCGCCAGGACCACGGCGAACGGTTCGTCACCGATCAGCGGGCGGCCAGTCAGGATCGCGTGGCCCAAACCTTTCATTTCGGTCTGGCGAGTGTAGGAGAACGAGCACTCGTCCAGCAGTTTGCGGATGCCAACCAGGTATTTCTCCTTGTCGGTGCCCTTGATCTGGTTTTCCAGCTCGTAGCTGATATCGAAATGGTCTTCCAGGGCGCGCTTGCCACGGCCGGTGACGATGGAGATTTCCGTCAGGCCCGCATCGAGGGCTTCTTCGACGCCGTACTGGATCAGTGGCTTGTTCACCACCGGCAGCATTTCTTTGGGCATGGCTTTAGTCGCTGGCAGGAAGCGAGTACCGTAACCGGCTGCTGGGAACAAGCATTTCTTGATCATATAAGTCCTTGAAAAGGCGGTGTGTACGAGTTTCGGGGCAGTCTAATCAGGCGACGGGCACCTTACAATGCCCGCACTGGCCAACCGATGCCATCATAGAGAAATAAAAAACGCCGGATAGTTCAATCGCCTTTCATCTCGATAGGTCCGGTGGTGCCCACTGTACGCCCATGAGCACTGTTTGCGAGCATTTGACGTATCATGGCGCCCTTGATTACGCCAACGAGGCAGCTAGATGTCGGTCACACAAAACGCAAACGGTTATTCGGTCAGCCAGGACAAGGACGGCCAATGGTGGATTATCAACTACCATGGCGAGCAGGTCGCCGGCCCCCTGCCCAGCAAAACGATGGCGGTGGAAGTGGCGGCGGTATTCCAGGACGACCGCTCTGCCCCGGCGGCCAAGGAACGTGACACAGCCCCGGCACGCAGCCCCCGCCGCAAGAAGTAAACAGACAAGCCCCAAGTAAATGACGCACGGCATTGAACGGGGCTTTGTTTATCTGTACCGGAATGGCCATTCGCTATACTCTCGCGCCTGCCCCTCCCTTCCTGATGACGATTCCATGAAAACACTTCTGGCGCTGTTTGCCGTCCTGGCCCTGGCGGGCTGTGCCTCTGCCGAAAAAACCTACCTGAACAATGGCGAACAGGGACTGACCATCGATTGCTCCGGCGAAGCCAATGACTGGGCCACCTGTTATGAAAAAGCCGATGCATCCTGTGCCGGCACCGGCTACCGCATCGTCGGCACCGATGGCACACCGCAGGCCAAGGAAAGCGAAAAGACCCTGGGTGTCGACGTCGGCAACTACACCAGTCGCAGCGTCGTGGTGGTGTGCAAGTAAGAAGTTACATGTGGATCTCAGCGAACTTGATACCCAGGCCGCGTATGGTCTCGATCAGTTCGTCGAGGCTGCTGAAGGATTCGACTTCATCCTGCTCATCCACCAGGAAAAAACTGCGCCCGGCGCTTTTCTTGAAAAAGACGATCCATTCGCCTGGGCTCGCCGGGTTCTGAATCACATGGGTGGCAGATATAAGACCTTCTGCATGGCGCTCACGCACCTGCTCGCGTTTCATCGACTGACTCCATAAATGACAATGCCGCCAACGTTGACCGTGGCGGCATTTTTTGTCGAGGGCAACAGTTTATCCGATGCGTGCCCCGCTCGTCAGGCTGAGACGGCGCTCAACCGGAAATGCAGGCGTTGGCCGCGTCCTGCACATCGCCGGGACGCACAGGCACGTTGGACAGGCTTTCGTGCAACTTGATGCTGCTGCCGCTGGAGCGCTCGTCAATGTCGAACACCGCCGCCGGCAGGGTCGACAGTTTGCCCGGCACAATCAACCTCACGCCGTTCTTGTGCGGTTCCATTTGCAGCGGGCCACGGCTGCTGGCCAGCTTGTCGGCCACGCACTTGGCGTATTCATGGGGTTTCTTTCCGGAGATGACGCTCATGGTGGGCGGCGTCTGGTTGATGTCCGATACCGATGCACATCCACTCATTGCCAATGCCAACACCCACACGCTGCGCTTCATATGATTCCTCCAATAAAGACCCTCCGACAGTGCCGACGCCGTTTTTCTCCGGGGCCGCACCGCTTTTTTTATCCCGCTTCCTGCGATAAATGACCAAAGCCTGGAGCGCGGGCCGGATATTAACACTCGGGGCTGATAAACTGCGCATCATTGTCCCTTGCTATCGTTTTGATTTTGTAGAAAAAGCCCTTCTGGAGGCGCCCATGAAATTCATCCACCAGCGCGAGCACCTGAACGAAGACGATATCGTCGTTATCGAATGCTCCCAAATGTGCAACATCCGTTTGATGAACGACGCCAACTTCCGTAGCTTCAAGAACGGCGGCCGGCACACTTATCACGGCGGCGCATTCGATACCTTCCCGGCCAGGATCACTGCACCGAGCACCGGCTTCTGGAACATCACCATCGACACCGTCAACCGCCGGGCCATCAGTGTCACGCGCAAGCCGACCCTGACCCACAAGATCAAGATCATCCGGCGTTCCAGCTCGAAACTGAGCTGAGCATCGCCCCTTCAAGAAAGGCAAAACCGTGGCCCAGACAACCAAATACGTCATCAAGTACAAGCTCAACGGCGAACGCCGTTTCGAGTTCGCACAACTTCAAACCGGCACCGAGGAAGAAGCCAAGGCAGCGCTACAGGCGTTGCACGGCCAGACCGATGATGTCATCAGCGACATCAGTGTCAGCAAAGCCTTGTAGCGGCTCACCCTGATTGATTTTTTGTGGCGTGGGGATTTATCCCCTCGCCACAGGGTAGATGGTTTATCGGTTGGCACAGGGATCCAGGTCCACTCTCTTGGCGCCCCGGATAAAACATTGACCGCAAGCCTCGGAGTGCCAGTCGTCGGGGCACTCGCCAGACTGAGCAATCCTTTCTACCAAGGTTTGTGATCATGTCCGCCATCCTGCAAACACCCTCGCTGAACCACGCCATGGACAACCTGGACTGGCCTGCCCTGGAGCAAAACCTCGATCAGGACGGCAGCGCGATCATCCGCAACCTGCTGCCCGCCACGCAATGTCGAATGCTCAGCGGTTTATACGCCGAACCCGGGCTTTTTCGTTCCCGGGTGATCATGTCTCGTCATGGCTTCGGGCGCGGCGAGTACCAGTACTTTCGTTACCCACTGCCCGATATCGTCCAGCAGCTGCGCCAGTCGCTGTATCCGCTGCTGGTGCCGCTGGCCAATCGCTGGAACGAATGCATGGGCATCGAAGTGCGATACCCCGACGAGCACGCCGACTTTATTCAGCGCTGCCATGGCGCCGGGCAACAGCGCCCGACGCCGTTGCTGCTGCAATACGGCCCGCAGGATTACAACTGCCTGCATCAGGATCTGTACGGCGAGCAGGTGTTCCCACTGCAAGTCGCGATCCTGTTGTCGGAACCGGGCCGGGACTTCAGCGGCGGTGAGTTCGTGCTGACCGAGCAACGCCCGCGCATGCAATCGCGGCCGCAGGTCATCGATCTGAAACAGGGCGATGCGGTGGTGTTCGCCGTGCATCAGCGGCCGGTCAAAGGCGTTCGCGGTTATTATCGGGTGAACATGCGCCATGGCGTCAGCTGCGTGCACAGCGGCAGGCGGCACACCTTGGGAATCATTTTTCATGATGCGCAATAACGACACACCGCTCACATTGGACCTGTTTGCCGACCAGGCGCCCACCACACCCGGCCAGGTCGAACAGATCGGCCAGCAATCTTTCGTGCTGCGCGGTTTCGCCCTCCCCTGGCTGGAGCGTTTGCTGCCGGCCCTGGAAACGGTCTTGCAGGCCGCGCCGTTCCGGCAGATGGTCACACCCGGCGGCTTTACCATGTCGGTGGCCTTGAGCAGTTGCGGCGCGCTGGGCTGGACCACCGACCGCAGCGGCTATCGCTACACCGCCCATGACCCACAGACCGGCCAGCCCTGGCCACAGATGCCGGCGGTGTTTCGCGAACTGGCCCAGGCCGCCGCCCGGCAGGCGCAGTTCGAGCACTTCGAACCCGACGCCTGCCTGATCAACCGCTACGTACCCGGTGCACGGATGTCACTGCATCAGGACAAGAACGAACGTTCCCTGGCCGCCCCCATCGTCTCGATGTCCCTGGGCCTGCCGGCGGTGTTCCAATTTGGCGGCTTCGAGCGCAGCGACAAGAGCCTGCGCATCCCGTTGTTCCATGGCGACATCGTGGTCTGGGGCGGCGTGGACCGTTTGCGTTACCACGGCGTATTGCCGCTCAAGGAAGGACAGCACCCGCACCTGGGCAGCCAGCGGATCAACCTGACGTTTCGCACTGCCGGCTGAATGTGCAGAATTCAACCGCAAGACCCGGAGTGTTGCCACCTCGCAGGCTCGCTACTGTAGGCAAAACGGGCCAATGGACATAACGACCATGAACAGCACTTCGAACAATCCCGCCCCTGAACTGGATCCGCGCTGGGCCGCCGTGCTCGCCCGGGATCCGCGCGCCGACGGACAATTCGTCTATGGCGTGAAGACCACTGGCATCTATTGCCATCCCAGCAGCCTGTCGCGGCTGCCCAACCCGCGTAACGTCGAATTCTTCGACACCCCGGAACAGGCCCAGGCAGCCGGCTATCGCCCCAGCAAGCGCGCGGCCAGGGACCAGACCCAGATCGCCGCCCAACAAGCGGCCCGGGTCGCGGCCGCCTGCCGGCAGATCGAAGCCGCTGAAGAATTGCCAGGCCTGAATGAACTGGCAGAAAGCGCCGGTTTGAGCCCTTTCCATTTTCATCGGGTGTTCAAGGCGGTCACTGGCCTAACCCCCAAGGGCTATGCCGCCGCGCACCGTTCGCGCAAGGTGCGCGAGCGCCTGGCCGATGGTGGGACGATCACTGATGCGCTGTACGACGCCGGTTTCAATTCCAACAGCCGCTTCTATGAAGCCGCCGACAAAGTCCTCGGCATGAAACCCGCCGACTACCGCGCCAAGGGGCAGAACACCGACATCCGTTTCGCCGTCGGCCAATGCTCCCTCGGGGCGATCCTGGTGGCGCAAAGCGAGCGTGGCGTGTGCGCGATCCTGCTGGGGGACGACCCGGACACGTTGGTGCGGGACCTGCAAGACAAATTCCGCCGGGCCAACCTGATCGGCGCCGACCGCGAGTTCGAGCAATTGATCGCCCAGGTGGTGGGCTTTATCGAAGCGCCGGCGCTGGGCCTGGACCTGCCCTTGGACCTGCGCGGCACGGCGTTCCAGGAAAGGGTCTGGCAGGCCCTGCGGGACATTCCAGCGGGCAGCACCGCCAGCTACGCCGAGATCGCCCAGCGCATCGGCATGCCCAAGGCCGTGCGCGCCGTGGCCCAGGCCTGCGGCGCCAACAGCCTGGCGGTGGCGATCCCTTGCCACCGGGTAGTGCGCAGCGACGGTAACCTGTCGGGCTATCGCTGGGGCGTGGAACGCAAGCGTCAGTTGCTGGCGCTGGAACGCTCGTCCGGGGACTGAACACCGATGTAGATCGCTACCGAATCGGGGCCGCTGTAGACCTCGAAATCGCTGGTGAAACGGCGCAGGGTTTGCGGGTTATCGGCGAAATACGCCCAGATCAGGCCCCAGGTCTGGATCACGCAATCGGGCATCGGCCCCTTGGCCGAAAACACCAGGTAATCCCCGCCTTCGATGTCCACGGCGGGGTAGCCTGCGCTCGTCGCATCGACCTGCACACCGGCGGTCACATCGAAGTAGCCGGTGGCGTCGGACTCATAATTGGAATACACGCCGTAGACGAACGACTCCGACTGCCGAGCCGGAATCGCGTCGAACAGCCCTTCGGTGAAGAACTGCTGCCACATCGGACCGATCCTGGCCGTGTCGGGTTGCTGCTCGTCGGTGTTGCGGGTGCGCACCTGCAGACCGGCCACGGTGAAGGGTTCGACGGTCTTGAGTTTTACGTCCATGAGTCAGGCTCCTTGATGAATGAAGCCCGCATGGTAACGCTCCCGCCGTGGGGATCAAGTTACGGTGTGCCATTGAAAAACTCGACTGGCCCTGGCCGGGGTACACCTGCTAAAAACCCTGTTTCCTTTCTGCCCTCGGAGACCCCGCACATGAACCAGTGGCCAGACACTCGCATTCTTGACCTGCTCGGAATCGAGCTGCCCATTATCCAGGGGCCACTGGCTGGGGTGACGGGGCCGGCCATGGTGGTCGCCACCTGCAATGCCGGCGGGCTGGGCTCGATGCCGGCGGCGATGCTGGATGTCGAGCAACTGCGCCAGGCACTGACGACCATCGGCGAACAGACCGACAAGCCATTCAATGTGAATTTTTTCTGTCACCAGCCGCCCGTGTTCGATAAGCAGCGGGCCGAGGCCTGGAAACAACGGCTCAAGCCCTATTACGAGGAACTGGGCGCAGACTTCGACGCACCGACGCCGGTGTCCAACCGCACGCCGTTCGATGATGCGGCCTGCCGTGTGCTGGAGGAAATGCGTCCGAAAGTGGTCAGTTTCCACTTCGGCCTGCCGGAAAAATCCTTGCTGGATCGGGTGAAGGCCACCGGTGCGAAAATCCTCTCGTCAGCCACTACGGTCGAGGAAGCCATCTGGTTGGAACAGCACGGTTGCGACGCGATCATCGCCATGGGCTATGAAGCCGGCGGCCATCGCGGGATGTTCCTCAGCGACGACCTCAACACCCAGGTCGGCCTGTTCGCCTTGTTGCCGCAGGTGGTGGATGCGGTGCGCGTGCCGGTGATCGCTGCTGGCGGCATCGGCGATGCGCGGGGAATCGTCGCCGCGTTCGCCCTTGGCGCCTCGGCGGTGCAACTGGGCAGCGCCTATCTGTTCACCCCTGAGGCCAAGATCAGCGCGTCCCATCACCGGGCGCTGCGCACAGCCAAGGAAAGCCAGACCGCCGTCACCAACCTGTTCACCGGTCGCCCGGCCCGGGGCATCGTCAACCGAGTGATGCGCGAAGTGGGCCCGATGAGCCCACTGGCGCCGGCATTTCCCCTGGCGGGCGGGGCATTGATGCCGTTGCGCGCCAAGGATGAAGCGGACTTCAGCAACCTCTGGGCCGGCCAGGCGTTTCCCCTGGGCCGCGAGCTGTCGAGCGCCGAGCTGACCCGACAACTGGCCGAGGAGACGCTGGCCCACCTGAACAACCGTGGTCGGTCCTGACGGTCGTCAGCGCCTGTCAGGCCGTTATCGCGAGCAAGCTCGCTCCCACACTTGATCTGTGGCAACCACCACATCCAGGTAGACCGCCGAACCTGTGGGAGCTGAGCTTGCTCGCGATGGCGGCGGCCCTCTCACCTTTCCTGTTGTTGATCCCCGACAAAATGCCACGTTCCGTTTATCGGCCATTCGCTATATATTTCCGTATACAGCGACCTGACCTTACGGATCCCTACCATGCCCCTCTCCCGCTTCGCGCCGTTGCTACTGACCACGCTGTTTACCGTTGGCGCCGTCCAGGCCGATGAGGTGCAAGTGGCGGTTGCCGCCAATTTCACCGCCCCGCTCCAGGCCATCGCCGCCGATTTCGAAAAAGACACCGGGCACAAATTGGTGGCCGCCTACGGTGCGACCGGACAGTTCTACACGCAGATCAAGAACGGCGCGCCGTTCGAGGTCTTCCTCGCCGCCGATGACAGCACCCCGGCCAAACTCGAAAGCGAAGGCGATACCGTCAAGGGCTCACGCTTCACCTACGCCATTGGCACGCTGGCGCTGTGGTCGGCCAAGGAGGGCTATGTCGACAGCGCAGGCCAGGTACTCAAGGACAACGCTTTCCAGCACCTGTCTATCGCCAACCCGAAGGCTGCGCCCTACGGCTTGGCCGCGACCCAGGTGCTGGACAAGCTGGGGCTGACCGCGCAGGTCAAGAGCAAGCTTGTCGAAGGCCAGAACATCACCCAGGCCTATCAGTTCGTCTCCACTGGCAACGCCGAACTCGGCTTCGTGGCCTTGTCGCAGATCTACAAGGACGGCAAAGTAACCGGTGGTTCGGCGTGGATCGTCCCGGCCGAACTGCATGATCCGATCAAGCAAGACGCGGTGATCCTCAGTAAAGGCCAGAACAACCCCGCCGCCGCCGCGCTGGTGGATTACCTCAAGGGCCCGAAAGCCGCCGCCATCATCCAAGCCTACGGTTATCAACGCTAAATGCCACTGACCAGTGCCGACCTTGCAGCGATCTGGCTGACCCTGAAACTGGCGTCGTTGACCACGGTGATCCTGCTGCTTATCGGCACGCCCATCGCCTTGTGGCTGTCACGCAGCCAATCCTGGCTGCGTGGGCCAGTAGGTGCGGTAGTGGCGCTGCCCTTGGTGTTGCCGCCCACGGTGATCGGCTTTTACCTGCTGCTGGCGTTGGGCCCCAACGGCTGGATCGGCCAGTTCACCCAGGCTCTCGGGCTGGGCACCCTCACCTTCAGCTTTACCGGGTTGGTGATCGGCTCGGTGATCTATTCGATGCCGTTTGTGGTGCAACCGTTGCAGAACGCCTTTGCCGCCATCGGCAACCGCCCTCTGGAAGTCGCCGCCACGCTGCGGGCCAGTCCTTGGGATACCTTCTTCAGCGTCATCCTGCCCCTGGCCCGGCCCGGCTTCGTCACTGCGGCGATTCTCGGCTTTGCCCATACCGTTGGCGAATTCGGCGTGGTGTTGATGATCGGCGGCAACATCCCTGAGAAAACCCGGGTGGTTTCGGTGCAGATCTACGACCACGTCGAAGCCCTTGAATATGCCCAGGCCCATTGGCTGGCGGCGGCGATGCTGGTGTTTTCATTTGCTGTGCTGCTGGCGCTGTACTCCAGGCGCAGAACCCGGACCGGTTGGAGCTGATCGATGATTCAGGCGCGCTTGCAGCTCGACCACGGGGACTTTTCCCTTGACCTGGCTGTGCAACTGCCGGGCCGGGGGGTGACCGCTTTGTATGGTCCGTCCGGTTCGGGCAAGACCACCTGCCTGCGCTGCATCGCCGGGCTGGAGCGGCCGTCCCATGGCTTCATCGAGGTCAATGGCGACGTGTGGCAGGACAGTGAACACGGCGTGTTCCTGCCGCCGCATAAACGAGCGGTGGGGTATGTGTTCCAGGAGGCGAGCCTGTTCACCCATCTTTCGGTACGGGGCAACCTGGCGTTCGGCCTCAAGCGCATCGCCCCAGCGCAACGGCGCGTGGACATGGTCCAGGCGAGCGAATTGCTGGGTATCGCTCACCTGCTCGAGCGACAGCCGCACACCCTGTCCGGCGGTGAACGCCAGCGGGTGGGCATCGCCCGCGCCTTGTTGACCAGCCCACGACTGTTGCTGATGGACGAGCCGCTGGCGGCCCTCGATAGCCGGCGCAAAAACGAAATCCTGCCGTACCTGCAACGGTTGCACGATGAACTGGATATCCCGGTGCTGTACGTCAGCCACTCCCAGGACGAAGTGGCACGCCTGGCCGACCACCTCGTACTGCTCGACGGCGGCCGCGCGCTGGCCAGCGGGCCGATCGGTGAGACCCTGGCCCGGCTCGACCTGCCGCTGGCCATGGGGGATGACGCGGGGGTGGTGATCCAAGGCAAGGTCAGCGGTTATGACCCCACCTATCAACTGCTGACCCTGAACCTGCCCGACAGCCAGTTGAATGTGCGGGTGGCTCATACGGCGCTGGCTGTCGGGCAGCCGTTGCGCTTCAAGGTCCAGGCCCGGGACGTCAGCCTGAGCCTGACGAACGACGCCCAGACCAGCATCCTCAACCGCCTGCCGGTCACCGTGGTCAGCGAACTGGCCGCCGACAATGCCGCCCATGTGCTGATCCGTCTGGAAGCGGCCGGCACGCCACTGTTGGCGCGCATCACCCGCTACTCCCGCGACCAGTTGAAACTGCATCCGGGGCAGTTGTTGTGGGCGCAGATCAAGGCGGTGGCGGTGTTGGCGTAGGATCCCGAGTCTTGCCCAAACCCCATGTGGGAGCGAGCTTGCTCGCGATGGCGGTGAGTCAGCTTGCATCAATATTGAATGTGCCGACGTCATCGCGAGCAAGCTCGGCTCCCACAGACTCAGTGGTGTATTCAAGATTCGACGCCCCTCAGAAACTTGGCACGTCCGCAACGGGCTGCGGTCAATCGATCACAGGCCACCGGATTCGTTGCCAAGGACTCTTTTCATGCCCGACACCCTGCCGCCGGATGCACTGCCGGCCGACCTGCATTACGTCGACGACAGCGCCCCCGGTATCACCCGGCGCAAATTGCGCGGCAAGTTCTGTTATTTCGACCCACAGGGCCAGCGCATTACCGACGCCGCCGAAGTCCAGCGCATCAATGCCTTGGCGGTGCCGCCGGCCTACACCGATGTGTGGATCTGCACCGACCCGCGCGGCCATCTCCAGGCCACCGGGCGCGATGCCCGGGGGCGCAAGCAATACCGCTACCACCCGCGTTGGCGAGAAGTGCGCGACGCGGACAAGTATTCACGCATGCTCGAATTCGGCCGCACCCTGCCGCGCTTGCGCAAACGCCTGGAAGAGATCCTGGCCCAGCCCGGTTTCAGCCGCGACAAGGTCATGGCCACGGTCATCACCCTGCTTGATATGACCCTGATCCGGGTCGGTAATACCCAGTACGCCCGGGACAATCGCTCCTACGGCCTGACGACCTTGCGCAGCAAGCATGTCGAGATCAACGGCAGTGCCATCGCCTTCCAGTTCCGTGGCAAGAGCGGCGTCGAACACCAGATCACCGTGAAAGACCGACGCCTGGCGCGGATCATCAAGCGCTGCCAGGAGATCCCCGGGCAGAATCTGTTCCAGTACCTGGACGAAAACGGCGAGCGCCACGCCATCAGTTCCTCGGACATCAACGCCTACCTCAAGACCCTCACCGGCGCCGACTTCACCGCCAAGGACTACCGCACCTGGGCCGGCAGCGCGGCGGCCTTGGCCGGGCTGCGGATGCTGCGTTGGGAAACCGAGAGCGAGGCCAAGAAACATGTCGCCGAGATGGTCAGGCAGGTCGCCCGCCAACTGGGCAACACGCCCACCGTCTGTCGCAAGTGCTACATTCATCCAGCAGTGGTCGAGGGTTTCCTGCTCGGCACCCTGAGGGAATTGCCCAAGCCCCGGGCGCGCAAGGGCCTCAGTGACGAAGAAGCCGGGCTGGCGATGTTTCTCCAGCGCATGACACAGGCCGCCGAGATTTGCGAACGGCAGCAACCGGCTTAACACGCGCACGGGCAGCTCACCATAGACGAGGAACATCCGCAGACCGCTGGACTCCCAACAGTACAGCGCCGCCGTTGCGCAGACACCTGAACGGATGAAGTCGACAGGAGTTTCAGATGGCCGAACACATTGTCCATTTCCATTGCCAGATCGATCAGGGCACCACGGAACGCTTCCGGGACAATTGCCTGGAAGCCATCGAAAAAGGCGCTGACTCGCTGATGCTCAATCTCTCGACCGTCGGCGGCAGCACCAACTTCGGTTTCACCCTCTATACCTTCATCAAGTCCCTGCCGGTGCCGGTACGTGCGGTGAACGCCGGCAACATCGAGTCGATGGGCATCGTCATGTACCTGGCCGCCAGCGACCGTACCACCACCCCTCATTCACGCTTTCTGATCCACCCGATGAACTGGTATTTCGGCCAGAAATCGGTGGACCACTCACGCTTGCGCGAGTACCTGTCCAGCCTGGACAACGACGTGGCGCGCTACGTGGAAATCTATGTCAAGGAAACCGCGGGCGCCGCGACCCAGCTGGATATTTTCAAATGCCTGTGTGCCGAGGAACGGGTCATCCCGGCGGAAAACTCCCTGGCTTTCGGCATTGCGCATCGGGTCGAACAAGTGGTTTTCCCGGCGGATGCCAAGCATTGGAAAGTCAGCGGTGGCGAGGACTAGAAGCGCAGGCCGCTGGCTGCTGACCATTCGTCGCGAGCAAGCGGTTTTTATTAAACTTCCGCCGGCCATTTTCTTTCCCAAATAATGCGAGGCACGTTGCTCGCTCAACCAAAATGAGGATTCTCGAAATGGCCAGTAGCGGAAACAAAAACCCAGGCAACTTCGCCAACGATCGTGACAAAGCATCTGAAGCCGGCAAGAAAGGCGGACAAGCGTCAGGCGGCAACGTTGCCAACGACCGGCAAAAAGGCACTGGAGCCGGTAACAAAGGTAGCGAACGCAGCCAAGGCGGCGGCAGAAAATCGTAACGAACCTAACCGTTGGGGCGCAGACGTGCTGCGCCCTGACGCTATCCGCTCATTCCCCCGCCACAAATACGAAATTCCATATATTCGATTATCCGCATATACTCCGGCGCAGCCCACCCTTGCGCTTATCGGAGCCGATCGATGAAAGTCCTCTTCATGTGCACAGCCAACAGCTGCCGCAGCATTCTCAGCGAAGCGATGTTCAACCATCTGGCCCCGGCCGGGTTCGAAGCCGTCAGCGCCGGCAGTTTCCCCAAGGGCCACGTACTGCCGCGCAGCCTGAGCACCTTGCAGGAAGCCGGTATCAGCACCCAAGGCTTGCGCAGCAAGGGTAACGACGCGTTCGAGGGCAGCCCGCCGGACATCGTCATCACCGTGTGCGACAGCGCCGCCCGCGACGCTTGCCCGGTGTACTTCGGTCCGGCGATCAAGGCCCACTGGGGCCTGGTCGATCCATCGACCGTCAAAGGCAGCGACGATCAGATCGGCCAGGCCTTCCATGCCACCCTGGATCGTATCGAAAGCCGCTGCCGGGCGTTTTTCGCCCTGCCCTTCGGCCAACTCGATGCCCAGGCCCTGAAAGCCGAGCTCGACCGCATCGGCACCCTCTGACCCGGAGCCCCCATGAGCGACGACTTGCCCAACCTCGACGCGGCCCTGTCCCAGAGCATCGCTGGCGTCAGCGATGGCCCCCACAAGCCACGCATCCTCCTGCTCTATGGTTCGACCCGGCCGCGTTCGTTCAGCCGTTTGCTGGTGGAGGAAGCGGCGCGGCTGTTGGAGCACTTCGGTGCCGAGACCCGCATTTTCAATCCATCCGGCCTGCCGTTGCCCGATGACGCGCCGAGCAGCCACCCCAAGGTCCAGGAACTGCTGGATTTGATGATGTGGTCCGAAGGCCAGGTGTGGTGCTCACCGGAACGGCATGGTTCGATGTCGGCGGTGTTCAAGGCGCAGATCGACTGGGTGCCGCTGGCGCTGGGCGCGGTGCGTCCGACCCAGGGCAAGACCCTGGCGGTGATGCAGGTGTCCGGCGGCTCGCAGTCGTTCAACACCGTCAATCAACTGCGAGTGCTGGGTCGCTGGATGCGCATGTTCACCATCCCCAACCAGTCGTCGGTGCCCAAGGCGTTCCTGGAATTCGACGAGCACAACCGCATGAAGCCCTCGGCCCTGTATGACCGAGTGGTGGACGTGATGGAAGAACTGGTGAGGTTCACCGTGCTATTGCGTGACCGCCCGGACTTGGTGGACCGTTACTCCGAACGCAAGGAGTCGGCCGAAGAACTGTCCAAGCGGGTCAATCAACGCTCGATATAGCTGCGCTTGACCGCCTCGATCCAGGCTGGATCCAGGCGCGACTGCTCAGTGTCCAGGTTCAGCGCTTGCATCTTCGCCAAGTGCTCGTCGGCCTCGCGGGCAAGCGCACCCTGGGCGCTGGAGTTGGCATCCAGTTGGTGCATCTGGGTCAACCCCAAGTGATAGAAGCGCAGCAGCTTCATGGCTGTTGGGTCCTGGGCCTGTACACCGGCCGTCACCTGGTGCATCACATTGGTGATTTTCATCAGGCTGCGCTTGAGCTGCCAGCCATACACCGCTGCGGCCATCCACGGCTGCGACCAGAAATACAGGCGCATCAGCGCAGCCATCGCCAGCACCGCGACAATCACCCCTGCGAGATTGAAGCGAAAGTTATCGCCTCCAGGCGTTCCGAACAGCATCACCGCCAGGCTGGACAGCAGCATCGCCAGGGCCAGGAACGTCACGGCGACGATGAGAGTGCTGCGACGGGTCTGCTGTCGGTAGGTGCCGGCATCCCACGGTTTGATCTCGAACATCGCGAGGTAATTTCCTTGTACGGCAGAAAAAGTGTCGCGCATTATCGCCTGCCCGGCCGATTTAGCTATGCTGGAACTCATTTTGTGCTGCAACCGAGCCCAAGGATGCGGATCAAAGTCCATAGCGATACCGCAAGGATCGTGCGATCTTCCTACGTGGACGTATTTTCAAAGATGCCGTCGTTGTGTGCATGGCATCGTTTTCAAGGAAAGCTGAATGACTCAAAGACATGTAATCAACGCCTCGGTAAGCCCAAAGGGCAGCCTGGAGACCTTGTCCCAGCGCGAAGTCCAACAACTGAGCGAAGCCGGTTCCGGCAGTATCTACACCCTCTTTCGCCAGTGCGCCCTGGCCATCCTCAACACCGGCGCCCATGTTGATAACGCCAAGACCATCCTGGAAGCCTACAAGGACTTCGAGATCCGCATTCACCAGCAGGACCGCGGCGTACGCCTGGAGCTGCTGAACGCGCCGGCCGACGCCTTCGTCGACGGCGAAATGATCGCCAGCACCCGCGAGATGCTGTTCAGCGCCCTGCGCGACATCGTCTACACCGAGAACGAACTGGACAGCCAGCGCATCGACCTGAGCTCGTCCCAGGGCATCAGCGACTACGTGTTCCACCTGCTACGCAACGCCCGCACCTTGCGTCCCGGCGTGGAGCCGAAAATCGTCGTGTGCTGGGGCGGTCACTCGATCAACACCGAGGAATACAAATACACCAAGAAAGTCGGCCATGAACTGGGCCTGCGCAGCCTGGACATCTGCACCGGCTGCGGCCCGGGTGTGATGAAGGGGCCGATGAAAGGCGCCACCATTGCCCACGCCAAGCAGCGGATCCATGGTGGCCGTTACCTGGGCCTGACGGAGCCGGGCATTATCGCCGCCGAGGCGCCGAACCCGATCGTCAATGAGCTGGTGATCCTGCCGGACATCGAGAAACGCCTGGAAGCCTTCGTGCGCGTGGGCCATGGCATCATCATCTTCCCAGGCGGTGCCGGTACAGCGGAGGAGTTCCTCTACCTACTGGGCATCCTGATGCACCCGGCCAACCAGGACCTGCCCTTCCCGGTGGTCCTCACCGGGCCGAAAAGCGCCGCGCCGTACCTCGATCAGTTGCACGCGTTCGTCGGTGCGACCCTGGGCGAGGACGCGCAAAAGCACTACCAGATCATCATCGACGACCCGGCCGAAGTGGCCCGGCAGATGACCCAGGGCCTCAAGGAGGTCAAGCAGTTCCGCCGCGAGCGCAACGACGCCTTCCACTTCAACTGGTTGCTGAAGATCGACGAAGGCTTCCAGCGTCCGTTCGACCCGACCCACGCGAACATGGCCAGCCTGGGCCTGCGCCGCGACCTGCCCGCCCACGAACTGGCGGCCAACCTGCGCCGGGCGTTCTCCGGGATCGTGGCGGGTAACGTCAAGGACAAGGGCATCCGCCTGATCGAGGAGCGCGGCCCGTACGAAATCCACGGCGACGCCGCGATCATGGAACCCCTCGACCGCCTGCTCCAGGCCTTCGTCGCCCAACACCGCATGAAACTGCCGGGCGGCGCGGCGTACGTACCATGCTATCGCGTGGTGACCTGAGCTATTTGAGGACCACCATAGATCCAACGTGGGAGCGAGCTTGCTAGCGATGACAGCGGCACATTCAGCACTGATACAAGCTGACCCACCGCTATCGCGAGCAAGCTCGCTCCCACAGGGGTTTTGTGTGATTACTGAATCCGCATCCGGCCGGCTTCATCCACTTCAATGCCTAGCCCACGGTAATCCTTGATCTGCGGATGGCGGGTGTCCACCGGATGCGCATGCGTCGCCGTCACCACCATCACATTCGCCCCTGCGGCCTCGCCAGCGCGAATGCCGGCGGCGGCGTCTTCAAAGACCAGGCATTCCTCGGGCGCCACCTGCAACCGCTCCGCTGCCAGGCGATAGCAGGCGGGGTTGGGTTTGCCGTCGCTGACGTCTTCGGAAGTGACCATCACCAAAGGGCGTGGAATCCCGGCGGCTTCCATGCGGCGCAACGCCAATGCCATCGGCGCCGAGGTGACAATCGCCCATTGGCCGGAGGGCAGGCTTTTCAGAAACGCAGCCGCACCGGCCACTTGCACCACGCCTTCGACATCCTCGATTTCCTCCCGGGTAATCTGCTCAGCCTCGACCTGGGCGTCCAGCCCCGGCAAATGCTGGCGGGCAATGGTGTCGATGGCGCGCACGCCGTGAATCGTTGGCAGGAACGTCGCTACGTCTACGCCGTGGCGCAGGGCCCAGCGTGTCCAGATGCGCTCGGCGGCGGCGATGGAGTTGAGCAACGTGCCGTCCATGTCGAAGAGGAAAGCGCGGTAGGAACGGTTGGCAGGCATCGGGATCCTCGGTGATGAAGGGTGGATGACGGTCACTGTAACATCGCCAGGCCCTGTCCCCCTGTGGGAGCGAGCTTGCTCGCGATGACGTAGGAACATTCAGTATTGATGCAAGCTGATCCACCGCTATCGCGAGCAAGCTCGCTCCCACAGGGTTCCGTGGTGGGCCGATTACACCAACCGCTCAATCGGCTGATGCTGCCAGACCAGTTTGTAATACAGCGTCTGCAACAGCAGCATGCTCAGGTACGCCACGGGAAACGCCATCCATACCCCTTGCAAGCCGAAGTGGGCATCCAGCAGATACGCCGCTGGCACCTGCACACCGACGATGCAGAAGACCGAGATCGCCACCGGCACCAACACCGTGCCGCTGGCGCGCATGATGCCACCGACAATCGCCTGGAAGCCGAACACCAGCAGGCTCCAGAGCATGATGTGCAGCAGGTGTTCGGCCTGTACCCGCGCCGCCGGGTCGGTGATGAACAGACCCAGCAGCCAGTGGGACAACAGATAGCCCAACACCACCAGCCCACCGGTGAGCCAGAGGTTGATCAAAAGCCCCGTGCGCAGGATCGGCCCAAGGCGCTCCAGGCGGCCGGCGCCGATGGCCTGGGCTCCGAGGATCGAGGCGGTGATGGCGATCGACAGCGCCGGGAACTGCACGTAGTTGACGATCTGCGTCACCGCACCGTAGGCCGCTGTGGCTTGGGAACCGTGCTGGTTGACCAACGCCAGGATCACCAGCTCCGACAACGAGATCACCACCATCTGCAACCCCGTGGGCAGGCCGATGCGCAGCACCTTGCCGAGGATATCCATGTCCAGGCGCATCGCCGCGAACAACGCACGATCCGGCGCCAAGGCGTGCGCCCGACGGTTCAGGCGCCACGCCAGCATCAGCATCGCCGAGGTAGTCCCCACCAACCCCGCCAATGCCGCGCTCTGAATGCCCATCTGTGGCAGGCCCAGCCAGCCGCGAATCAACGCAGGCGTGAGTATCAACCCGACGCTGGTGGACACCAGCAACGCCAACATCGGTGACACCGTATCGCTCACCCCGCGTAGCAGTTGTGTGAACAGCACGAATACCAGCAACATCGGCAGGATCCACATCATGACCCGGGCGTAGGATACGGCGTCTTCCAGCACATCGGCCGGCGTGCCGAGCCCCTGCAACGCCTGACGCGCAAAGACACTGCCGAGCACTGCCGCCACCAGCCCGATGATCGCTCCCAACAACAGCGTCGAGCCGGCGATGGCCTTCACCGTACCGGTTTGCCCGGCACCGTAGGCTTGCCCGATCAACACACCCGCCCCCGCCCCCAGGCCGATGACCAGGGCAATGAAGAAGAACACAATGGGAAACATGCCCGACACCGAGGCCAGTGCCTGGGTGCCGAGCATCTGACCGATGTAGATGCTGTTGAGCGTACCGGACATGGACTGCAGGAAATTGGACAGGACCATGGGGGCCAGGAACAGGAGATAGGTTTTCCAGAGGGGCTGGGTGGGCATGGGGGCTCGTGATGGCAGGTTCGAATCCGATGCGGGGTAATTTAGCTTAATCCATGGATTCTGTTTCAGAAGATGTCCGCTTTCGTGACGAGGAGCTTGCTCCGCTGGACTGCGCTGGAGGAGCTGCCGAGCGAAGCGAGAGCAAGCTCCCTCCCCCTAGCCACGGGATTTCCACAGGTCAGGCCATCTCGACAATTTCCCAATCTCGTCTATCCTTAGATAGCACTGTGCCATTATTTTTGTCGAAACCAGACGACTGGTCCTCAAGACCATGTCGGTTTTGCAGATAACCAGTTATTCGCAAATTATCTGTTGGCAACACTGTTCAAGGACCGAACCATGACGTCGTATCCAAACGGTCACTCCCTCTCCCAACCCCAGCCACGCGTCCTTTGGAGCGCCGTGCTCGTGGGTATCGTGGCAAGTGTCGGCGTGCTGGCACTCAACGGTCCGAGTGCACAAAACATCGCTTTGAGTGCAGCAGTCGTGGCCTTGGGCATCGGTGCTGGCGTGTGGGGCGCCCGCTCCCAGCGGCGTCAGCTCGACAGCGCAGTTGCAGCGGCCATTGCCCACCACGCGTTGCAAGCCGCCGAACACCCGGGCCTTAAAAACGGCGCGCAGCTCAACGAAGTCATCCTCGGAGCCATGCCAATCTGGGCCAAGCAGGTAGAAAGCTCCCGGCAGCAGACCGAAACCGCGATTGTCTCGCTGACCAGCCGCTTCACCGGCATTTCCGCACGCCTGGAAGACACCGTGCAAGCTTCGCAACTGGCCGCGGGCGAACTGGCCAGCAAAAGCGGTGGCGGCGCCGTACAGGTGCTGGCCCAGAGCGAAGGCGAACTGGTTCAGGTTATCGACTCCTTGAAGGCCACCCAGGCCAGCCGCGATGAAACCCTGGCCCAGGTGCGCAACCTCACCGCTTATACCGGTGAGCTGCGGACCATGGCCGCCGATGTCGCCGCGATTGCCGCACAGACCAACCTGCTGGCCCTCAACGCCGCCATCGAAGCCGCCCGTGCCGGTGAAGCCGGGCGCGGCTTTGCAGTGGTAGCCGACGCGGTTCGCAGCTTGTCGAGCAAATCCAGCGAGACCGGCCAGCAGATGTCGGCCAAGGTCGACATCATCAACACGGCCATCACCCAACTGGTCCAGGCCGCCTCCAGCGGCGCGGATCAGGACAGCCATTCGGTCAGCGCCTCCGAGGAAAGCATCCAGCAGGTGCTGGAACGTTTCAAGAGCGTCACCGGGCGGCTGGCCGAATCGGCTGACATGCTCCAACAGGAGAGCTTCGGCATTCGTGACGAACTCACCGAAGTGCTGGTCAGCCTGCAATTCCAGGATCGGGTCAGCCAGATCCTCAGCCACGTGCGCGACAACATAGAGGACCTGCATGTGCACATACAGCAGGCCAGTCAGTCGCCCGACCAGGCCGTCTCCATCGATGCCCGCCAATGGCTGGCCCGCATGGAAACCACTTATGCCACCGACGAGCAACGCCGCAATCATCACGGCGACTCGGGCGCGCAACAGGTTTCACAGGAAATAACCTTCTTTTAGGAGAGCCTTCATGGCTAAAAGTGTATTGGTTGTCGACGACTCCGCGAGCGTTCGGCAGGTCGTCGGCATCGCGTTGAAAAGTGCCGGCTACGACGTGATCGAGGCCAGCGATGGCAAGGATGCACTGGGCAAGCTCAACGGCCAGAAAGTGCACCTGATCATCAGCGACGTGAACATGCCCAACATGGACGGCATCACCTTCGTCAAGGAGGTCAAGAAGCTGGCCAGCTACAAGTTCACGCCGATCATCATGCTCACCACCGAATCCCAGGAGTCGAAGAAACAAGAGGGCCAGGCAGCGGGCGCCAAGGCCTGGGTGGTCAAGCCGTTCCAACCGGCGCAGATGCTGGCGGCGGTTTCCAAACTGATTCTTCCTTGATTGCCGGAGGCTGTGATGCCGTTGCTGTACGAAACCCACGATGACATCGCGCAGGTACAGATCGACGGCGAGCTGACGATCTACACCGCCGCCGACCTGGCCACGCAGTGGCTACCGCACCTGGGGGCAACGCCACACATGGAACTCGACCTGTCACAGGTCACGGAAATGGACGGCGCCGGATTGCAACTGTTGATGATGGTCCAGCGCGAAGCTCCCAAGGCCGGTACCCGACTGACGCTGACCGGCCGTAGCAAAGCCGTCACGGAAACACTCGCCCTGTGCAACCTGGTTGCCTAAAGGCCCCGCAATACGTCGGACACGACAAAGGATATGAGCGTGAGCATCAATCTCGATCAGGCACAACAAACGTTCATCGTCGAGGCACGGGAACAGTTGCAGGCAATGGAGGAGTCCTTGCTGCAACTGGAAACCGACCCCGAGGACGATGATGCGATCGGCGCGATCTTCCGGGCGGCCCATACGATCAAGGGTTCGGCCGGATTGTTCGGCCTGGAACCGATCGTCAGCTTCACCCACATCGTCGAAGATGTGCTCGATCGTCTGCGTGACGGTAGCGTCGCCGTGGACCCAGGCTTGATCGCCGTGCTGCTCAAGTCCGGCGATCATATGCTGGAGCTGATCGACGTGGTCGCCAACCAGGGCTCGACGTTGCAGCCCCCTGCCCTGGCCCGGGAAATGGAGCTGTGCCAGATCCTCCAGGAATACCAGGCGCCGCCCTCGGCGCCAGACACCAAGCCCGCCCAGGCCACCGGCACCGAAGCAGCCGAGTCCAGCGAAGCGGTCCTCTGGCACATTTCCCTGCGTTTCGGCCAGGAGGTTTTCCGCAACGGCATGGACCCCTTGTCGTTCCTGCGCTACCTGCAAACCCTCGGTGAAATCGTCGACATCACGACGCTGACCGAGGCCTTGCCCGCGCTCGAGGAGTGGGATGCCGAGTCCTGCTACCTGGGCTTTGAACTGGACGTGCGTTCCAGCGCCCCTTACGCGGCGCTCAACGAAGTATTCGATTTCGTCCGTGAAGACTGCTCGGTCGAGATCTTCGCCGTCGACGAGCCACCCGACATCGCGATACAGACCGGCACCGGCTTGCTGGCACAACAACAGCAAGACAACGCCGAGAGTACTGGCATGGTCACCACCGGCGAGCTGATGGCCGACCAACGCTCGACGTCTCGTGTCCCCGCCCAGATAGCGGACAAGAGTGAGAACAAGGCCAAGGACGGCAGCTATGTGCGGGTCAACGCCGACAAGCTGGACGAGTTGATCAACCTGGTGGGGGAACTGGTCATCGCCAGTGCCGGTGCCAGCCTGCTGGCGCGTACCTGCAACAACGATCCGTTGCAGGAGTCCACCTCGACGGTGTCGGCCCTGGTGGAAGAAATCCTCGATGGCGCCCTGCGCCTGCGCATGATCCCCATCGGCGAAACCTTCAACCGGTTCCGTCGGGTGGTGCGCGATGTCAGCCAGGAATTGGGCAAGGACATCGACCTGATCATCAGCGGTGCGGAAACCGAACTGGACAAGACCGTGGTGGAAAAAATCGGCGATCCGCTCATGCACCTGCTGCGCAACGCCATGGACCACGGTATCGAAACCGCCGAGGCACGCCTGGCGGCCGGCAAGCCGGCCAAGGGGCATCTGCACCTCAATGCCTATCACGATTCGGGCAGCATCGTGCTGGAAATCGCCGACGACGGTGCCGGCCTGAACCGCGATCGAATCCTGGAAAAGGCCCAGGAGCGTGGTTTGCTCGCCCCAGGCGCGAGCCCGACCGACCAAGAGATTTACAACCTGATCTTCGAACCCGGCTTCTCCACCGCCCAGGCCGTCACCAACCTTTCGGGACGTGGCGTGGGTATGGACGTGGTCAAGCGCAACATCACCCTGCTGCGCGGCACTGTCGACCTCGACAGCCAACCGGGCAAGGGCACCGTGGTGCGCATTCGGCTGCCGCTGACCCTGGCGATCATCAATGGTTTTCTGGTGGGCATCGACCAGTCCACTTACGTCATCCCGCTGGACATGGTCCAGGAATGCATCGAACTGAGCGAAGTCGATGGGCTGGCCAGCCGTGAACAAGGCTACCTCGATCTGCGCGGCGAAGTGTTGCCCCTGGTCTACCTGCGTGATCACTTCAACCATGAAGGCCCGGCCTCGCGCCGGCAGAACGTGGTGGTGGTGCGTTACGCCGAACTCAAGGCCGGGCTGGTGGTGGATGACTTGCTGGGTGAATTCCAGACCGTCATCAAGCCCCTGGGCAAGCTGTTCGGTGCCCTGCGCGGCATCAGTGGCTCGACCATCCTGGGCAGCGGCGCCGTAGCGTTGATTCTCGACGTGCCGGCGCTGCTCACCCAGATCGCACAGATAGAAAACCGCTACACCTCAACTCAATTACAACAAGCCACTGCTCGCTGACGCTTTAGCAATTCCATGGAGAGGTACTTCCCAATGAAATGGTTCTACGATCTTAGAATCGCCACCAAACTGATCACTTCATTTCTGGTGGTGCTGGCCCTGACCGCCGCCATGGGGGGGTTCGCGATCCTCCAACTGGGCGAGGTGAACGGCACCACCATCGATATCCGGGAAAACTGGATGCCGTCCATGCGCGCCGCCTCGGGCATGCGTTTCTACGCGGCGAATTATCGCCTCAAGGAAAACCGCCATATCACCGCCGATTCCGAGCAGGAACGCGTGACCATCGAGAATGAAGCGGAAGAAGCCAAAAAGGCCTTTGAAACGCGCATGGCGACCTATGAAAAACTGCTCTCCAACGCAGAAGACCGCCAACTGTTCGAAACCACCCGCAATGACTGGGCCGCGTACCTCACGGTGAGCAAGGACCTGCTCGCGCTGTCCCGGCAGAACCTGACCGAACAAGCCCATGCACTGCTCAAGAGCGAGTCCAAACGTCAATTCGAGCTGGTGACCAGCGATTTGCAAAAAATGGTGGAGCTCAATGATGTAGGGGCAGGTAAAGCCAGCGAGCGTGGCGCAGCGCTGTTTGAAAAATCGCGTCTGTCGATCATCGCCGTGCTGGTCGCCGCCCTGCTGGTGGGCCTGGGCCTGGCGCTGTTCATTTCGCGGATTATCTCACGGCCATTGAAACAGGCCGCAGCCGTCGCCGAACAATTGGCCGAAGGCAACCTGAATGCAAAAATCGAAAGCGGCTCCAAGGACGAAACCGGCATGGTGCTCAACGCCATGCAGAACATGGTCGGCAAGCTGTCCCACATCATCGGTGAGGTGCGCAACGCAGCGGACAACCTGGCCAGCGCCTCCGAAGAAGTCAGCGCCACCGCGCAATCCATGAGCCAGGCCACCAGTGAACAGGCGGCCAGCGTCGAGGAAACCAGCGCCTCCATCGAGCAGATGAGCGCCAGCATCAACCAGAACACCGAGAACGCCAAAGTCACCGACGGCATGGCCAGCAAGGCCGCCAAGGAAGCCACCGACGGCGGCGAATCGGTGCAGCAGACCGTGGTGGCGATGAAGAAAATCGCCCAGCGCATCAGCATCATCGACGACATCGCCTACCAGACCAACCTGCTGGCGCTCAACGCCGCCATCGAAGCGGCCCGCGCCGGTGAACATGGCAAAGGCTTCGCCGTCGTCGCCGCCGAAGTGCGCAAACTGGCCGAACGCAGTCAGGTGGCGGCCCAGGAAATCGGCGAGCTGTCCTCCAGCAGCGTTGACATGGCCGAGAAGGCCGGGCATTTGCTCAACGAGATGGTACCGTCCATCAACAAGACCTCGGACCTGGTGCAGGAAATCAGCGCCGCCTCCGAAGAGCAGGCCGCTGGCGTGGCGCAGATCAACACCGCCATGACTCAGCTCAACCAGGTGACCCAGCAGAACGCCTCCAGCAGCGAAGAGCTGGCCGCCACCGCCGAGGAAATGAGCAGCCAGGCCGAACAGCTGCAACAGGCCATGAGTTTCTTCACCCTGGACACGCCGCCCAAGTCGGCCGGCCAGCCCCTGAAGGTGGACAACACGCCTGGCCCGTCCAGCCGCAAACCGACCCGAGCCGCCGTGCCCGCATTGCCCAAGGCGTTTGCCTACAGCATGGCCAGCGCTCCGGACGAATCCGAATTCACCCGGTTCTGACGGTCCGATCCCACAGGCTCGCTTAAAGGAGATAAAGGCATGGGTGCCATCGCAACCACACGTCACGCCGCCATCGCGGTTGAGGAAGAAGCGCAATACCTGACGTTTATGCTCGGCACGGAAATGTTTGCCATCGGCATTCTGTGCATCAAGGAAATCATCGAGTACGGCAACCTCACCGTGGTGCCAATGATGCCGTCCTTTGTGCGTGGGGTAATCAACCTGCGCGGCGCGGTGGTGCCAGTGGTGGACTTGTCGGCCCGGTTCGGCCGGCAGAATTCGGCGATCACCCGGCGCTCGTGCGTGGTGATCATCGAGGCCAATACCGAGGACGGCCACGCCCAGGACATCGGCCTGTTGGTCGACACGGTGTCGGCAGTGCTGGAGATTCCCGCATCGCAGATCGAACCTCCACCGAGTTTCGGGGCGAAGATCCGCGCCGACTTCATCAGTGGCATGGCCAAGGTCGATGGTAAGTTCGTGATCGTACTGGAGGTGGGCCGGGTGCTGTCCATCGACGAAATGTCCCAACTCGCCCAGACCAGCCCTGCAGCGCTGGAAGTCGATGCCCAGTGAACGCCGATACCTGCAAGGAACGCACATTGAATTCACTGGCCCTCAGTGATCGAGAGTTCAGCCAGTTTCAATCCTGGTTGTACCAGGCCGCGGGCATCAACTTGTCCCCGGCCAAGAAAGCCCTGGTCGCCGGGCGGTTGTTCAAACGTCTAAAACACTACGAACTGGGCAGCTACGGCGAGTATTTCAAACTGATCATGAACGGCCAGCGCACCGATGAACTGCAAGTGGCGCTGGACCTGCTCACCACCAACGAGACCTACTTTTTCCGCGAGCCCAAGCATTTCGATTTCCTGCGCCAGCATGTGCTGCCCCACGCAGTGCCGGGCAAGACCTTTCGCCTGTGGAGTGCGGCCAGTTCGTCGGGCGAAGAACCCTACAGCCTGGCCATGACCCTGGCCGAAGGCTTGGGCACCACGCCCTGGGAAGTCATCGGCTCAGACATCAGTACCCAGGTGCTGGCCAAGGCCCGGGCCGGGCATTACCCGATGGAACGCGCCAGTAACCTGCCCCATCCGCTGCTGGTGAAATACTGCCTCAAGGGTACCGGCAGCCAGCAAGGCACGTTTCTCATCGATCGGACGTTGCGCAGCCGGGTCAATTTCATCCAGGTCAACCTCAACGACACACTGCCGGATCTGGGGGAGTTTGATGTAATTTTCCTGCGCAACGTCATGATCTACTTTGACCAACCCACCAAAAGCAAAGTGGTTGCCCGATTGATCCCCCGGCTCAAGCCCGGCGGGTACTTCATCGTGAGCCATTCGGAGAGCCTCAACGGCGTGTCCGATGCGTTGAAACTGGTGGCCCCCTCGATTTATCGCAAACCATGAGCGTCGCGATGAGGGAAGTGGCCGAGATGTACCTGGCGCCGGGGGAGTTTCGCTTCGCCACCTGCCCAACCCGGCTGCGCACCATCCTCGGCTCTTGCGTGGCGATCACGCTGTGGCATCCCGAGCGCAGGATCGGTGGCATGTGCCACTTCATGTTGCCCAGTCGGGTGCGCTGCTCCAAGGCGCTCAACGGTATGTACGCCGACGAAGCCATCGAACTGTTCATTCACCAGGCAAAGGCCCATCACACCGATCCCGAGGATTATCAACTCAAGCTGTTCGGCGGAGGTGAAATGTTCCCTGAACTGCAACGCCAAGTGCCGTTCGGTAACGTAGCGCGGTCGAACGTTAACGCGGCGCTGGAAATCGCCGCCCTCTACCGCCTGGACCTGATCGCCCAGGACATGGGTAGCACCGGTCATCGCAGCATCATCTTCGACCTTTGCAGTGGCGATGTGTGGGTCAGGCACCAACCAATAAGGACCCGGCATTAACCATGTCAAAAAAGATAAACGTACTGCTGGTGGATGACTCCGCGGTGGTTCGCCAGGTGTTGCTGGCGATCCTCAGCGACACGCCGGACATCCACGTCATGGGCGCTGCCTCCGATCCGATTTTTGCCATGGACAAACTGGCCCGCGAATGGCCCGACGTGATCGTGCTCGACGTGGAAATGCCGCGCATGGACGGCATCACCTTCCTGAAAAAAATCATGAGCGAACGCCCCACGCCGGTGGTGATTTGTTCTTCGCTAACCCCCAAAGGCGCGGAAACTACCTTGCAGGCGATGGCCGCCGGAGCGGTGGAGATCATCACCAAGCCCACCAGTGGCTTGAAGAGCTTCCTGTTGGAGTCAGCACCGGAACTGGTGGCGGCGATCCGCGCCGCGGCCCAGGTCAACGTACGCAACCTGGGCAAGCGCCCCGCCCCGGTCGTGCTGACGCCCGCCACCAAACTCACCGCCGACGCCATGCTCCCCGCTGCCAACGGCCATGCCATGGCGCAGACCACCGAACGCATCGTTGCCCTGGGCACCTCCACCGGTGGCACCCAGGCCCTGGAAGCGGTGCTCACTGCCCTGCCGCGAGTGTGCCCCGGCATCGTCATCGTCCAGCACATGCCGGAAAAATTCACCGCCTCGTTCGCCGCCAGGCTTAACAGCCTGTGCCAGATCGAAGTGCGCGAAGCCCGCAACAACGACCGTATCCACCCAGGCCTGGCGCTGATCGCCCCCGGAGGCAAACACATGATGGTGACCCGCAGCGGCGCGTTCTACCACGTGCAAGTGGTGGACGGCCCGCTGGTCAACCGTCACCGTCCTTCGGTGGATGTGTTGTTCCGCTCAGTGGCCAAATTCGCCGGCCGCAACGCCACCGGCATCATCATGACCGGCATGGGTGACGACGGCGCCCGTGGCCTGAAGGAAATGCTCGACGCCGGTAGCACCACCGTGGCCCAGGACGAAGCCAGCTGCGTGGTCTTCGGCATGCCCAAGGAAGCGATCAAACTCAACGCCGCGCAGCGGGTGATGGGCTTGCAGGAGATTGCGCAGGTGATCTTGCACAAGTAACAAGACCCCATCACATTCACCTGCCCCACACCAACCCCGTCGATGATCGTTCCCATGCTCTGCGTGGGAATGCAGCCCCAGGATGCTCTGCGCCCCTTCAAGAGTCGAACGCGGAGCGTCCGTAGAGGCGTTCCCACGCAGAGCATGGGAACGATCGATTGACCGGTCGATCACTTGGAGTGTTTTTTGGGGCTGCTGAGTAGCCCAGCCCCTCGCCACAGCCTATACGGGCGAAATCGTCGCCAGCACGCCGATCAAAAGGGTCAGTGCCAAAAACCCACCTAGAAAAATCGCCATCTTCGCCATGAGCACTCCTGAAGCAAAAAATTGCAGTACACGGGCGGCCTGATAGGCCAGCCGCGTGGCTATTCTGGGGTGGGAGCTGGGTGCATTACAGAGGCAGCTGTAACAGCAAAATACGGATCAGACGAAAAGCGTAGCCCTCGCCGCGCGTTTTTCTGTGAGCCAACCTGGTCTGCACGACTCCGGTTTCATCGACGCTCAATAACCCCGTTGGTTATATTCACAAGAAAACGAAGTGGCCACCTCGAACATCATCGACTTTTTGAAATCACACCACTCATGTACTGATTTAAATCGCGCAGGCTCTCAACCCGCCAAGCGTACGGCGGTAGCTTTACACCATTCTCTCGCAAAGTTCTTGGAATCAAGTCTCCATTTGGGCGAAGTATTATCGATGACACAATTACACCCGGATAATCATTTAGCCGTTTCTTGAAAGCGGGCGTTGTAAGGTCGGGTGTAGGGGGATTGCTCTTATTAGCCAGCGGCCCTGTTCCTTTGAGGTCTGCTCCATGACACATGGCACATCTTTGCAAATAGAGGTTTTTCCCATTGGCACTATCCGCGAGGGATAACGATGTTTGAATGAGCGATAACATTCCTAGCGAAGCGATGAATACTATTTTCATTTACGTTTTCGTGTGGCCTGGGTGGAAGAATCAGATCTGAGTCGCGGGCAAACGCCCGATGGCTTTTTGTGACCGGCCAGCAGGCGCCTGAGCAAAGCCTGCGACCGTGGTTAGAAATCGGCCATTCTCCCTTCCGGATGACCATGCTTGCAAGGATCACCCAAAGGGGCCAATGAACAATTTCGGCTGGAAACGAGGGAAACTGCCCTCCGATATACCAAAGTATATTTTCATGTCCCAAGGCATTCTGGCCATATTCGAAGACACCCCCTAATCTTGCCGGACATTTAACGCGCCAGGTCGAGCACACTTTAATTTCACGACTTCCAATGGCCGCTGGCGAGGTCACACCCTGGCTTTTAATCGTGTTAACAGAGGTGATCAATGCGCCCTTCATTCCCTGCGCCGGCACTTACTTCCTTTAAAAACAGGGAACAAGCCGCTACCACTTCCTGGTTGGCGGATATTGCGCTGTTCAGCATTCTGCTGCTCTTGGCTGCGTTCATAGGGTATGGCCTCGATCAAATGAGCCAGCCCCTCGGCGCCCTTGATTCCTCGCCGCTATCCCTTGATCTGGTCCACTTGCCGGAATATACCCTGCGCACCACGTTGCGCATGTTCATCGCCTTGTTTGCTTCATTTATCTTTTCTGTAGTCGTTGCCACATTGGCCGCCAAAAGCCGCAAAGCGGCAATCGTTATCCTGCCCGCCCTGGACATTCTCCAATCCGTGCCGGTACTTGGCTTTCTCACCTTTACCGTCGTGTTTTTCATGGGGCTTTTTCCCGGCAAGGAAACCGGCGTGGAATGCGCGGCGATCTTCGCCATTTTCACCAGCCAGGTCTGGAACATGACCTTCAGCTTCTATCAATCACTGAGAACCGTGCCTCACGACCTTTATGAAGTCAGCCGACAGTTCTCGTTTTCGCCATGGCAACGGTTCATCAAGCTCGAGCTGCCCTTCGCGACGCCGGGACTGGTGTGGAACATGATGATGTCGATGTCGGGCGGCTGGTTTTTTGTGGTTGCCTCCGAGACGATCACCGTGGGCGATACAACTGTCAGTTTGCCGGGCATCGGCTCATGGCTGGCCTTGGCAATCGCGCAGCAAAATATTGCCGCGATTGCTTGGGCAGTGTTGGCCATGGTCGGGGTGATCATTGCGTATGACCTGCTGTTTTTCCGGCCGATCGTTGCCTGGGCGGACAAGTTTCGCTTCGAACAGACCGCCTCCCAGAAGCGCCCACGGTCCAGGGTTTACGATCTGCTGCGCTCGACACGTCTTGTGCCCTGGGTGCTGCAAGCACTGACTGGCATCAAGGCCGCGTTATTCCTGGACAAGCTTCCCCGGCTGCCTCGGCTCGGCTTCAAGCCCAGTGCCCGCTTCAGCCGTGCATCCGAGGTGGTCTGGATCGTCCTGGTCGTCGCGGCCTGCATGATCGGCATCCTGCAATTGTCGCGCTTCATTGGCAGCACCCTGGGTTTGGAGGACGTGATCAGCACCTTTGGCCTGGGCCTGGCCACCCTGCTGCGAGTCGCCGTGCTAATCGTCCTGGCCAGCGTGCTTTGGGTGCCCATCGGCGTCTGGATCGGCTTGAACCCGCGCTGGGCCGAGCGCTTGCAACCCGTCGCGCAGTTGCTGGCGGCGTTCCCGGCCAACGTCCTGTTTCCGTTTGCGGTGATCGCCATCGTCGCCCTGAAGCTCAACCCGGATATCTGGCTGTCGCCGCTGATGGTGTTGGGCACCCAGTGGTACATCCTGTTCAACGTGATTGCAGGGGCCAGCGCGTTGCCCACCGATTTGCGCGAGGCGGCGCGCAGCTTCCACGTGCGCGGTTGGCAGTGGTGGCGCCAAGTCGCGCTGCCCGGCATTTTCCCCTACTACGTCACCGGCGCCCTCACCGCAGCGGGTGGCTCGTGGAACGCCAGCATCGTCGCCGAGGCGGTTTCCTGGGGCAACGAGCATCTCTATGCCTGCGGGTTGGGGGCTTATATCGCCCAGGCCACCGCGGCGGGGGATCTGCAACGGGTGGCGCTGGGGGTTTCGGTCATGTCGATTTTCGTGGTGGGTTTCAACCGGTTGCTGTGGCGTCCGCTGTACGGTTTTGCCGAGCGTCGGCTTCGAATTGATTGAGGGTCAAGCAATGGAAGTGATAGACAAGCGTTGCCTCGTCGACGTGCAGCAACTGGGACATGTCTATGGCACGGCGGGCGGTGCCGAGCGAGTGGTATTGGACAACGTCTGCATGCACCTGGACGACGGGGAAATCGTCGGCCTGCTGGGGCGCTCGGGGTCTGGAAAGTCGACCCTGCTGCGCTCCATCGCCGGCCTGATTTCACCCACCACCGGCATGGTTGGTTTTCCGGCCAATGCGCAAGGGGTTTCGAGTTCGGTACGCATGGTATTCCAGAGCTTCGCCCTGTTCCCCTGGCTGACCGTGCTGCAGAACGTCGAGATCGGCCTCGAGGCCCTGGACGTGGCGGCCCCGGAGCGCCGACGTCGGGCCTTGGCCGCCATCGACATGATCGGCCTCGATGGTTTCGAAAGCGCTTTCCCGAAAGAACTGTCCGGCGGCATGCGCCAACGCGTCGGCCTGGCCCGGGCCCTGGTGGTCGCCCCGGATGTGCTGTTGATGGACGAGCCGTTTTCCGCGCTCGACGTATTGACCGCCGAAACCCTGCGCACTGACCTGCTGGAGTTGTGGGGCGAGGGGCGGATGCCGATCCGCTCCATCTTGATGGTTACGCACAACATCGAAGAAGCCGTGCTGATGTGCGATCGAATCCTGATTTTTTCCTCCAACCCGGGGCGGGTCATGCAGGAAATCAGCGTGGACCTGCGTCAGCCGCGCAATCGCACGGACCCGGCCTTCCAAGCCTTGGTCGAGCACATCTATGTGCAAATGGCCGGGGGAGCGAATGCCGGCTCGCCACGCCAGGGCATGTTTGCAGGCGCGGGCATGGGCATGGTCTTGCCGACGATTTCCACCAACGCCCTGGCTGGGCTGATCGAAGCGGTGCAGGATCAGCCGTTTGCCGGCCAGGCGGATTTGCGCGAGCTCGCCGCGGTATTGCGCTACACCGCCAGTGACCTGTTTCCGGTCGCCGAGGTGCTGCAACTCATGCGCTTGGCCAGCATGCAGGACGGCCACATAACGCTGCTGCCGGCCGGGCAACGCTACGCCGACTCCACGGTGGATGAGCGCAAGCAACTGTTCGCCCAGCACTTGCTCAAATACGTGCCCCTGGTGGGGCATATCCGCAGAGTGCTGGACGATCGCCCTACCCGCACGGCACCGGCCAGGCGTTTTCGCGATCAGCTGGAGGACTTCATGTCCGAGCACGACGCCGCCAATACCCTGGATTGCGTCACGCAATGGGGACGCTACGCCGAGCTGTTTGCCTATGACGAAGTGGCCGATCTGTTCAGCCTGGACAATCCATCCTGAGTTGGCGGTATAAACTGCGTGGATCAGGCCCGAGCGTTGGAGCGATGCGAGATGAACACCCCATGAGAAGCACCCAGATGACGCTTCGCCTGCTGCTGTTACTGGGGTTGGCGCTGGGCATTGCCGCAATCGATACCGTCACCGATCTGGAAATTGCGGTCGGGGTCTTCCAGATCGCAGTGGTGCTGATCGCCGTGCGGATCCTGCCAGCGCGCGCAGTGGCCGGCGTAGCGGTCATCTGCATGATATTGACGATCCTGAGTTATCGGTTCACGCGCTTTGGCGACACCGAGGCCGGGCTGATCAATGTGTTGATCAGCCTTGCGGCTATAGCCGGCACGACGTACCTGGCGCTACGCCTGTCCGCCGCGATCCGTACGGTGCATCAGACCCGCGCCCACTTGGCGCACATTGCCCGCATCAACATGTTGGGCGAGCTCGCTGCCTCGATTGCCCACGAAGTCAACCAGCCATTGGCGGCGGTGGCCACCAGCGGCGGCGCCTGCCTGCGCTGGATGGCCACCGAACCGCCCAACCTGGTCAAAGCCCAGCAGGCCGTGGAACGAATCATCGCCGACACCCATCGGGCCAGTGAAATCATTGCCCGCTTGCGCAGCATGGCCCGGCATCAAGCGCCGACCAAGCAATGGCTGAACGTGGCCGACACGGTCAACGCCGCGCTGCGACTGTTGGCCGGAGAGCTGAATGAGCAGAACATCACTCTGCACGTGCATGTTCAGGAGGGCCTGCCACCGATGCTCGCGGACGAGGTGCAAATCCAACAAGTCATCCTCAACCTGGCGATGAATGCGCTCGAGGCGATGCGCCAGGTAGACGTCGAGCGCCGGATCCTGCAATTTGATGTGGCGCTGGAGTCACGCCAGCAACTGTTGTTTTCGGTTTCCGACCAGGGCAGCGGTCTATCGCCAAGCGACCGAGAGCGAGTGTTCGAGGCCTTCTACAGCACCAAGCAGGATGGCATGGGGATGGGGTTGGCGATCAGCCGCTCAATCATCGAAGCCCATGACGGTCGTCTCTGGGCCTCAAGCGATCCGCAGACGGGCGCGACCTTCCACTTCACCCTGCCAGCCGTTACAAGGGAATCCGATGAGCCAAACTGACGTTCATGACCTTGCCGAATCGATGATCTACATCGTCGACGATGACAGCTCAGTGCGCGAATCGCTGCAAGACCTGCTGGCCTCGGTGGGCCTGACGAGCCTGGCCTTCGGCTCGGCCCGTGAGTTCATGGACGCCGACCTGCCGGATGTTCCTGCGTGCCTGATCCTCGACGTACGCATGCCCGGTTTGAGCGGGCTGGATTTCCAGCAGGAAATGGCCCGGCTGAATATTCGCGTCCCGGTTGTGTTCATCACCGCCCATGGCGACATTCCCATGTCAGTCAAAGCCATGAAGGCCGGCGCCCTGGAGTTCCTGACCAAACCGTTCCGCGAGCAGGACCTGCTCGATGCAATCAGCCTGGGCCTGGACCGCGACAAGGAACGGCGCAAGGCTTCGGCGCTGGTGGACGACTTGAAACGCCGTTATACCGGGCTGACTGACGGGGAACGGGATGTGATGGAGCTGGTGGTCTCGGGGCTGCTGAACAAGCAAGTGGCCGCCCAGTTGGGTTTGAGCGAGGTGACCGTGAAAGTGCGGCGCGGCGCCTTGATGCGCAAGATGGAGGCAGACTCGTTGGCGGCGCTGGTCAAGATGTCGGAAAAACTCAAGGACGTCAGCGGCACATAGCAACGGGTCGCTGATCACAGCTATCATGCCGTTCGCCCTGCTGATGGGCGATGTTGCAGCCCACCTCAAGGACTCAGGTATGAATCTTCTGCCGTCACGCGCCACCCTCCTCGTCTCCAGTCTCTTGTTCAGTTCGCTGTGCCTGGCCGAAGGCGAGCCAACCGACGGCAGCCTCATCAAGGACTCGACCAAGTCAGCCGTCTCAACGTTCATTACCGCCGGCAAGAACCTGCTGGGCGGCGTCAGCGAGGGCGTGCTCGATGGCCGCGAGTCAGTCCAGGGCACCGATGGCGCCGCGATCGTTGCCTCTGGCGAGCAAATGAAAGACCGCATCGCGGTCGAGGTATTGAAGCTCGAACCCAGCGATGAGAACTACACCATCACCCTCGGCTTCAAGAACAGCACCGACACCCAACTGCGCCTGATCAACCTCGGCCAGACCGGCGTGCTGCTGGCCATTGACCAAGCGGGTTATGCCAACCGCCTCACCGGCCTGGACAACCCGGACGAAGTCACCATTCCGCCGAAGACCGCCGTGCGGCAGAAATTCGTGTTCGAAGGCATGAATGAGGCGGTCAGCACCGTACGGGTGTGGGGGCAGGATTACCCGGTCAAGAAATAATGCACCCGCTCGTTCGGATGATCGTTCCTACGCTCCCGCGTGGGAATGCATCCCGTGACGCTCTGCGTCACCCTCCAGAAGCGGAACGCGGAGCGTCCCTGGCGGCATTCCCACGCAGAGCGTGAGGAACGATCGTTCGAAGTTGTAGGCATAACGCAACCTGTGGCGAGGGGATTTATCCCCGCTGGGCTGCGCAGCAGACCCAAAAACCGCGCAGCAGAACAAGGACTCATTGATAAACCCCCAGCTCAATCCGGGCCAGATAATCCTCTACTACCTGAAAGCCCGGCGGGTTATCGATCAGCTCCAATGGCACCTGATCGTCCAGGTACGTGCAGGGCCTCCTCAACCAGTCTTCAGCCAACCGTTGACCACCGAAAACATCGGTGGCGTGCCGGATGCCACACGGAGCACCGAGACAACGCCAGATCGTAAGACCGGTGTTTCCGAAGGCCAACCCTAAAAAGTTGTCAGAGACTTCTGCGTTTTATCCCAAAGCGGTCGCCTGTCCGTAGGACGCTGCTCCGTGGTCCCTCATCCAACTTCATTGCCTACATCCACGACAGAATCAACCGACTTTTGCCCCACTCCCCGGCTCAAGCCTCAACGCCAGCACGCTCATCAACACAATCACCGCCCCAACAACAACCATCATTGACGGGCGCTCGGCCAGCACCAAAGAAGCCATCAACATCGCCGTGGGCGGTATCAGATAAAGCGCCATGGAGGCGCGGCTCACGTTGCTGTGTGCCAACACGTAGGCCCAAGCAAGGTACGCCAGCGCGCTGGGAAAAATACCCAGGATCAACACCGCCAGATTCACCGAAGCCGAAGCCTGTCGCGCCGCGCTCAATATCCCCGGCGCGGAAATGAACAACAGGAGTGTGCCCGACCAGACGGTGTAACAAACCACGGTCAAACCGTCGTAGCGATGGGAGTGGCGCTTTTGCAAAGCGAAATACAGGCTCCAGGACAGCGCCGCCAACAGGATCAATAGTCCATGGGCGTCCATGTCACCCAAGCCACGATCCCCCGCGACGACCACGCCAGCGCCAAGCAAGCCGCACAGTACACACCCCCACTGCCACCCGCCGACTCTTTCCTTGAAAACAAAACTCGCCAGTAACGTGCTGAACAAAGGCGTGGACTGGGCCAACACACTGGCCGCCCCGGCACTGACGCCCCGCTGGCCGCAATTGAGGGCGATGTGATGCAGACTGACGGCAAAGAAACCCAACACCGCCAGCAATGGCAGATCCCTGATACGCGGCAGGGAAATGCCCTTCACCATCGCGACAAGAGCCATGAACGCCGAAGCAATGAGAAACCGCATCAACGCCAGTTGACCGGGTTCGTAAGCCTGCAAGCCGATGCGAATGCCAATCGGCGAATAGGCCCAGCAAAGAATCACGAACATCGTCGCCAGGAAAATTTTCGCACCAGGTTTGCTGGAAGAACCTTCAAACGGCACACAGCGCATTTCCATCGAGAGTTCCTGCTCACTGAGCGTCTGGCTGATTTGCCCCGAAGTATCGAAACCACCTCCCATCAGCACAAGTGACTTAAACTCAGCCAATCATTCACTTTTGGTGAGCTATGGAACTGTCCCAACTGCGCATGCTCAAGACGGTCTGCGACACCGGCAGCATCGCCCGCGCCGCCGAACTGCTGCACTGCGTGCCGTCCAACATCACCGCCCGCCTCAAATCCCTGGAACGGGAACTCGGCACGCCGTTGTTCTTCCGCGAAGGTCGCGGGCTGCGGGTCAGCCCGGCGGGTGAAGTGTTCCTGGAGTACGCGACAAAAATACTGAACCTGACAGAAGAGGCCCGCCGCGCAGTAGCCCCCACCCGCGCACCGAGCGGCCCGTTGCGCATTGGCGCGATCGAGTCCAGCGCCACGGGGCGCCTGCCTCAGTTGCTGGCCAAATACCACGCGCAGTACCCGCAAGTGTCACTGGAGCTGAGCACGGGCACCTGGGCGCAGTTGCTGGACGATATCCAGCATCACCGGCTCGACGGCGTGATCGTAGCGGTCGACGTAGAGCGGCCGGGGCTCAAGCGAGCCGTGATGTACCGCGAAGACCTGGTGCTCATCGCGTCTGAGTCTCATGGCCCGTTGCGCAGCGCGACAGATTTGCGAGGCAAGGCTATCTTCATGTGGCCCACGGGCTGTCCATACCGGTTAGCGCTGGAGCAGTGGCTGCTGCGTCATGAGCAAATGCAACCGATCATCAGCATCGCCAGTTATGGCGCCATCGTTGGCTGCGTCAGTGCGGGTGCAGGCGTCTCGCTGGTGCCTCGGGGGATCTATGAGCAATATCGCCAGGGGGCTGGTTGGACGGGGTATGAATTCCCAGAGCTGACGGGGATCGACAACCTGTTTTACTGGCACGAAAACGCTGGTCGGCATCCCGCCAGAGAAGCGTTTTTGACGATGTTGCAAACGGAGTTCGAAGGCTAGCCGCACCGCCGTCGCATGTAAGAGCGCTATCAACCAGATGATTGAAAGTCTGCGCAAGTCGTTCAAGACTCTGTCGGTATCTGATTTTTCCCAAGCAAGCGTTGATGACGAAGCTCGGAGTACTACTGATCTTTAAGTGAGGGAGTCATGACAATGTTTGATAAACACGACAAGGATGCCAAACAGCAAAACGCCTCAACCGACAGCGCACCACCCAGCAGCTTGCTTTACGGATCATGGCTGAATGAACCGAAAATCCACCGTTCACTCAGCGAAACCACACTGGAAATCCTGACGGACGAGCAAACTGACTTCTGGCGTGAAACCCACTACGGATTCACCCACGACAGCGGCCATTTCCTGGGCGTTGAAGCCCCTTCCAATTTCACATGCCAGCTCCGTATTCGCGGCACCTTCGAGGCCCTATACGACCAAGCCGGCATCATGGTCCGGGTCAACGAGCGGCAATGGATCAAGGCCGGGATCGAGCTGAGCGACGGGCAAGCCATGCTCAGCAGCGTTCTCACGGATGGAAAGTCCGATTGGGCGACCAGCCCTTATGCAGCAGACCCCAGCGACTTCTGGGTGCGCGCCACGGTCGCGGATGGCGTGCTGCGGCTACAGGTTTCGTCCGACGGAAAGCGTTGGCCTCTGGTGCGGTTGTGTCCCTTCCCTGTCGCGCCGGGCTACCGGGTCGGCCCGATGGCTTGCAGCCCCAAGAGAGGCGGATTGAAGGTGCTTTTTTCGGACTGGAAGCTCGGGCCCGCGCTTGCCAAGGATCTGCATGATTTGTCCTGAGCGCTTCAGACAGAGCGGTCCGCTGAAGTCGGCGTGACCGGACAGTTTCTACAGATCCTGAAAACCTCTGAAGACTGCTCTACCCACTCAAAACCAAAGACAGGTCCGGGTACCTAGCGCATATGAAGTCCACGAATGCGCGAACCTTTGGAGGCGCAAGGCGCCTGGAGGTATGCAAAACCCAAAGCGCTGGCTCTGTGCCCGACACCGTGCCCCACTGAACCAGCTCGCCACAGGCAAGCTGACTCCCGGCGATGGATTGGGGAATGAGGGCAACACCGCCACCGGCGACAGCGGCATCGCGGACCATCAGCAGCGAGGAAAATCGCAGCTTCGGGATCGGTTCCAGAACCAGCTGCCCACCATCGAGACGCCATTGGGTGGGCTGGAACGTCGACGTCACGATGGCGGGAACGGCACGGATCGCGCCAGGCACGGGCTTGGGTATTTGGGGCGCCGCCACGACGACCAACCGGTCCTTGGCGAAGCACCGGCCGACCAGGTTGCTGTCCGGGCTCGGGTTGATCCGAATGGCGACGTCGAACTGTTCCTCCACCAGATCCACCATGCGATCTTCCGCCACGACTTCAATTTCGACCTGCGGGTAGGCCGCGCAGAATTCGGCCCCGATGCGACCCATCGCGAGTTGGGAGAACAGGACCGGAGCAGCCACTCGCAAGCGACCACGAGGTGTCGAAACACCCTCGCGGGCCGCCGTCATGGCTTCGGCGACTTCACTCAGCGGGCCTTCAGTTCGAGACACCAGTCTCTCGCCAGCTTCGGTGAGTTTCAGACCGCGGGCGCTGCGCTCGATCAGCCTCACACCCAGTTGCTCTTCCAGGTCGGAAATTCGGCGCGACAGCGTGGCCTTGGAAATACCGCTGGCGCGGCTGGCCTTCCCCAGCCCCTCATTGGAGGCGACGAGGAGGAAATCGATCAGCGCGTTCAGATTCATGCTGTTCCATTTTTGAAACGATGTGTCTGGATTCTGGCGTCTTCGTTTTTCAAGTGCAACGCAATACTGTCTCGTCATCGAAGCTTGATCCGATGAAGACCGTTAACACGCTGTACTGATCCGCCCCAACGATCGCGCTGACGCAGGTCGTTGCGAACCCCAAAATCCCATGCAGGAGTTTCAAATATGAGCATTCTCGTCATCGGTGCCACGGGCACTATTGGTTCACTCGTCACCCAAGGCCTGGCTGACGCGGCCGCCGAGGTCAAGGCGCTTGTGCGCCAGGCGGGCAAGCGGGAGTTTCCGGCAGGCGTCACTGAAGTCGTCGCGGACCTCACCGATGTCGCGTCGATGCGCGCTGCGCTGTCGTCGGTGCGTACGCTGTTCCTGCTCAATGCCGTCACCCCCGATGAGGTCACCCAGGCCCTCATCACCTTGAACCTTGCTCGCGAGGTTGGCATCGAGCGCATCGTTTATCTGTCGGTGATCCATGCCGATACGTTCACCAACGTCCCGCACTTCACCGGCAAGCACACGGTCGAGCGCATGATCGAAACCCTCGACATCCCCGCCACCATCCTGCGCCCGGCGTATTTCATGCAGAACGACCGCATGGTCCAACAGACGATCCAGGACTACTCGGTCTACCCGATGCCAATCGGTTCGGCGGGTGTCTCGATGATCGATGCACGCGATATCGCTGACGTCGCCGTGGCCGAGTTGTTGCGACGCGACAGGAGCTCTTGCGCGCTGGATCGGGTCACGCTGGAGTTGATCGGGCCGCAAGCGCTGACCGGTCTCCGTGGCGAAGATCTGGAGCGCCGCCCTGGGTCGCGAGATCGCCTACGGAGGTGATGACGTAGCCGCTTTCGAAGGGCAACTGGCTGCGTACGGTCCCGCCTGGCTGGCGTATGACATGCGCTTGATGATGGCGGCGATTCAGGCATTCGGCATGCAGGCCGCCGAAGGGACGGTGGAACGGCTCCAGACCCTCATTGGCCACCCGCTACGCACCTATGAAGACTTCGTGCGCGAGGCCGTTGCCGGGGTTTGAACAGCCATGGCAAAAGGGGGCGGATTAGCCAACTGCCCCCTGCCTCGGCGAAACCGTCAGTAAAGCGTGCTCGCAATGCGCCCTGGCAAGGCCTTGTCGTAAGCGTCGCCATCTACTTTCGAGGGGCAAATGCGCTTGAACACCTCACCTGCGGTGGGCAGTGCGCTGCGTTCGATCTGCCGTGTCACATCCCACAGCCCCGCCCTGATCACAGCCCTGCTGCACTGGAAGTAAACGCTGGCTACGGTGATCTCCAACACCGTTCGAGGGAGCTGCCCATTCACCGCGAACCGAGCCAACAGCGCTGGCTCGACCGATATCCTGGCCGTGCCGTTCACGCGCAAGGTTTCCCCTACACCAGGCACGAGAAAGAGCAGCGCAACCCGGGGGTCCTCAACGATGTTGCGCAGCGAATCGATGCGGTTGTTGCCGCGGCGGTCGGGCAAATACAGGGTCTTGCTGTCGTGGACATGAACGAACCCGTTCGCGTCGCCTCTCGGCGAGGCATCCAGCCCTCCGGGGCCTGAGGAAGCGAGGATCACAAAGGAAGCAGCCGCTATGAAGGGCTGATAAACCGGATGGATATGGTCGACTTCCTTGAGGATCGAGGGCGCCGCGACGGGGCCGTAAAGGCTTTCCAGCGCTTGTGTGGTGGTGATGTAGGCGCTGCTGTCGTTGTCGCGTTCCATGCTCATCTCCTCTGTAGATGTCTGAAAAATCGCATTCAGGGGTTGGATTTCATCCGGCCCCGGATCGCCGTGCGCAGGCAACCCCAGGCGATGACGCCGACGATCAACACCTCGGCGATGCCCACAAACAGGTTGAGTGAAAAGCTCAACGGTTGCTCGGCCCAGTAGAAGGTTGTCGGGCGAGAGCCACCGACACGCAGCCGCCCGGCAAACAGAGCCGGCACCAATGCGATGACCTGGCTTAGCTCCAGTACGGCCAGGAAAGTACCCACCAGCATGAGCAAGGCGCGTGCGGGAATGCCGAATTTCTCGGTCGGCTCGGGTGCCGGCGTGGCCCCCTTTCCTCGACGCTGCCTGGCTTCCCTCACCGCCTTACCGCTGGTGGGGGCTGGGACAGGCCTATAGGGTGCCTTCACATCAGGCGCCACCCCCTCGACGACCTCGGTGGGCACCGCCACGTTCAGGTAGTCGGCCAGCTCACGCAACCATAAGTCGGTGCGTTGACTTCCCGGCACGACCGGAACGTTGTCGCTGGTCAAACGGTGCGCGGTGCCGTCGCGCAGCATCAGCCACAGCTGAGTGTGGGCTCGCTCAGCCTGTGGACGGCGGCGAAGTTCGAGGTATTTGGCGGCCTCGATCCGAAAGACCGACTGCACCCGCTCGCGGCGTCCAAAAAAGTTTCGAGTGAGGCGCTTGCCCTCACCGTCGACTCGCGACAACACCAAGGTCTCGCGGATGCCGGTGTAAACCAGCAGTAAAAGGCCAAGGGCAGGCATCAGCAGCAGCCCGAGAACGATCAGCAGTGAGGACAGTGGATCCGCATCAGCCAACGGCGAGCGTCCATCAGCGATCACAAACACGGCGAACGCCACCGGCAAGATGAAGGCCAGCGCGCCCGTCAGCAGCACGAATATGCTCTGCACCCGATTGCGCGAGTGGATGTGCAGGTCATCCTGCGCGGTGCGCTCGAACCGATATCCAATCAACATGCAAGCCTCCTGGTGCGCCGCTTTTCAGACCGTTCGAGGGGCTGAGACAGGCGATTTGCATGCCGCAAGCCGGGATGGTGTTTGAGGGCGGAGAATACCTGATGTCGGGAGGTTTGGGGGTTGGGACTGAGTTCGAAGGCTAGCCACACCACCCTCCCCTGTGGCGAGGGAATTTAGCGAAACGTCGCACCGCCCTCTGGCCGGCGAAGCCAACCGCAAACCAACACAACGGTCGATCGGTCGATGGTTTTGAATAAGTCGATTCGCCCCTGTCAGATCCCTCCGGCAAAAAACGACCGCAGCTCCTACGAAGCTTTAGGAACACGTCACCTTCCCCGCCCAATCCGACAAAACCTATAGTGATGCCCATCGCTCAATGGCGATCGCAAAAAGGGGACCAAAAAGGGGACGGATCTATTTACAAGCAAATAAATCCGTCCCCTTTTCCCTAATTCAATGCCCAACCCGATATACGCGACCGCTCTGCACGCCTTCAACGCTGCGTCGATAGGCCATTGCTACACGCGTCGCCGGCACGCTTTCGTAGCCAGGAAAGTACGGACCAAACCGGTCCATCGATTCCGTCAGCACTGTCGGACTAACTGCGTTGATGCGGATGCCTCGTGACAGATCGCACGCAGCTGCGCGCACGAACCCTTCAATCCCAGCGTTCGACGCTGCGGCATTGGAGCCCTGCGCAATCGGATCGTCGACAGCGATGCCTGAGGTCAGCGTGATCGACCCGCCGTCGTTCAGGTAATGCTGGCCAACCAGCGCGACGCGCACCTGACTTAGCAGCTTGTCCTGCAAGCCTTTGCTGAAGTCGGCCGCCGTCATCTTTTCGATTGGAGCGAGGATTACATTGCCTGCGGTAGCAATGATGGCGTCGATTTGTCCGATCTTCTTGAACAACGCACCCACGCTGTCATCACTGGCGATGTCAACCTGATAGTCACCTTGGGTGCGACCGACGCGGATGATTTCGTGTTTGCCGCCACGCGCAAGTTCATCTGCCACGGAACGACCTACATCACCACCGGCGCCAATTATCACAATCTTCATAGAGCACTCCTTTTCGAATTCAGGTTGGAACGCCGCTATTGTGTATCGAACCATTAAGGTGATAAATGTGCTCTAAATTCAAACTCTACGAACCTATAGTTAGCAATATGGACAAACTGCGAGCCATGGAAACCTTCGTTGCCGTCGTGGAGGGTGGCAACTTCACCGAGGCGGCGCAGAGACTTGAAATGTCGTCGGTAATGGTTGGAAAGTATGTGCGCGAACTGGAAGGACGCCTCGGTGCGCGCTTGCTTGAGCGCACCACACGACGCCAGAGCCTGACTGATGCTGGTCGCGTTTTTTACGAAGACGCCAAGCGTGCGCTTGAACACGTACGTATGGCCGAAACCTCGATCGAACGGTTGCGCGCTTCGCCATCCGGCACGTTGCGCATTAGCGCTCCAATCACCTTTGGCTCGTGTGTCATCGCTCCTCTGGCTGCGACTTTCCAGCAGCTATATCCGCTCGTGCGCATTGAACTGGAATTGAGCAATCGCGTCGTTGACCTCATTGACGAGGGTTTTGATCTGGCTATCCGCATTGGTGATCTGGGCGATGCCGACCTGATAGCAAGGCCGCTGAGCATGTATCGCATGGTGATCTGTGCGTCACCGGACTACCTCGCGCGACATGGCCGCCCAGAGACACCACAGGACCTGAGCGCGCATCACTGCCTTTCTCACACAGTGTGGAACAGCCGCAACGGCTGGAAACTCAGAGGCTGGGATGGAGCGCAGCTGCCGATGGACCCAGTCTTCACATGCAATGATGGCAACGGATTGCGCATCGCAGCGATCGCCGGTGCGGGATTGTTGCTGCAGCCTGAAGTTCTGGTGGCCCATGATCTGGCAAGCGGGACGTTGGTGCCTGTCCTGCAAGCCTACTTGCCCGAGCCACACCCTATCCATATCGTGCATCGACACGATCGGCGACCGCTGCCAAAACTCACCCATTTTATTGCGCATTTGCTCGCGCATGTGGCGGAGCAGGAGTCGTCCTAGCGCGCTTCCCCGGATTCTGGCGCCCACACACAAGGATCTTGGGAACGGATGCAGGTCGTGGAGAGAATAGACCTATCCCCTGCCAGGAGGATCCATGCTCCTATGTGGAGGGAAGGCCGGATGTCATTACACTAGCGGCTCGTGATACTTTCCAGCTAGGCCAAGGCCTCCTTTTCTATCCGAGTCTCTACACCTCATGTCGAGCATTGCCGTTACCGATCTGACCTCCACCATGGACGTCGACAGCGTCTCGCGGCCGGTTGTGGCTCTGAGTGCCACATTGGTCGCCAAGGACTGGGAAAATGCCACGCATCAGCACCGCAAGGCGCAGCTGATCTACTCGGTTCGCGGCATCCTCAACTGCGAAATCGAAGAAGGCGTCTGGATCGTGCCGCCGCAGTGCGCCTTGTGGATCCCCGGCGACCTGCCCCACTCGGCCTGGGGTTCCGGTGAAGTGGAGTGCTACTGCCTGTTCGTCGAGCAGGATGCCGCGCCGGATCTGCCGACCACCTGCTGCACAATTTCGGTATCGCCGCTGCTGCGCGAGTTGCTGCTCAAGGCGACCGCCGTTCCTGAGCTGTACGCCCCAGGCGGACGGGAGGAACGGCTGCTGGCGGTGTTGCTCGACGAGCTGGTGGCGGCGCCGGTGGAGGACCTGCACCTGCCCATGCCGCGCGACCCACGCTTGCGTCGCCTCGCGGAAATGATCCTAGCGACGCCGGCTGACAAGACGTCGAAGACCGCCTGGGCGACGCACATAGGCATGAGCGAGCGCAGCATGAGCCGCCTGCTGCTGCAGGAAATTGGCATGAGCTTCGGGCGCTGGCGTCGGCAGCTGCACGTGATCCTGGCGCTGCAACGGCTGACCAAGGGTGACAGCGTGCAAACGGTGGCGCTGGAACTGGGCTACGAAAACGCCAGCGGCTTCGTCACGATGTTTCGCAAGGCGGTGGGCAAGCCGCCGGCTCGCTACCTTTCGGATCGCACCGGCAGCGCGGTGACGGCAGCTGCGCCCGGAATCATGCTCCCCGATCCGATCGCCCTCTGATCCAATCCGCCTGTCCTGACGCAAGCCTGCGCTGCTTTATCAAAAAGCCGCGGACTTCAGCGAAGCCCACACGCACCCGGCAACGCCGCTCGCCCATGAAGACGACCGCGCACAACGGCGACATCGCCGCATGTCACGCCGGCCGTTTGCCCCTCGTCAGTCTGCCTGGCAAGTCGACCATATTCCGTAATCAACCATGACTATTACTCAAAACGGCCAGCGGGAGGGTGTCATCATTATTGGCCGAATCGAATAACAATCTGGCCTGATTTCACCATCATGGCGCATTGCCTTTGTTGTTAAATGCGCCATCTAAATGCAAATGAGTATTGCTTAAATGAAAGCTTCATCCATTACAGGGAAGTTTCGCTCGTCTCTTGCTCTGTGCGCCGATTCAGTCGTCTGTCCGCCGCTCGCCGGGCACCTCAAAAACGCGCCCTGCAGCGCGCTGGGCTCGGCGATTGCGGCAGCGCTTCTGCTCAATGCGCCGGGCGCATTTGCCGCCGAGACGGCGCAGCCGCAGAACAAAGCAGCAGACTCAGCCCAGAAGGAAGTGGCCCTGCCGGCAATCCGCGTGACAGGCCAAATGGACAACGCGACCACCGAGGGAACCGGCTCCTACACCACCGGCGAGACGGCTGCGGCGACGCGCCTGCCGATGACGCTGAAGGAAACGCCCCAGGCGGTGACCGTGATCACGCGCCAGCGCATGGACGACCAGCAACTCAACACGGTGCAGAGCGTGCTGGAGAACACCAACGGTGTCACCGCGCGCCAGGCCGACAGCGAGCGCACCAGCTTCTATTCGCGGGGGTTGCTGATTAACAACGTGCAGTACGACGGCATCCCCACCGTGATCGGCAACGCCGTCAACGGCAGCGGCATCAGTGCCCTGGACACCGCCTTCTATGACCGTGTCGAGGTGGTGCGCGGCGGCTCGGCCCTGCTGACCGGCACCGGAAACCCTTCAGCCTCCATCAACCTGGTGCGCAAACGGCCGACACCTGAATTCGCCGCATCCGCCTCCCTCGGCGCCGGGAGCTGGGATACCCACCGCGGCATGGGCGACGTTTCCACACCGCTGACCGAGGACGGCCGCATCCGCGCGCGCCTGGTAGGCACCTATCAGGACGGCAACTCCTACCTGGACGGCTACAAGCCCGAGCGCAAGGCGTTCTACGGCATCGTCGAGGCCGACCTGACCGCCGATACCACGGTGAGCCTGGGCTATGACTACCAGGACATTACGCCGAAGGGCGCCACCTGGGGCGGCTTACCGCTGTGGTACAGCGACGGTTCGCAGATCGATTATTCCCGCTCCAAGAGCTATGGGCAGGACTGGAGCCATTTCGACAATACCCTCAAGACCGCCTTTGCCGAAGTCGAGCACCGCTTCGACAACGGCTGGACGCTCAAGGGCGTGTTCAACCAGTACCGCACCGAAAGCGAATCCGAACTGGTCTCCCTGGGTGGCCGGCCTGACCCTGTCACGGGGCTGGGCGCCTTCCCGTTCGCAGTGGCGTCCGAGGGGCGCAGTCGCCAGAACACCTTTGACGTGATGGCCAGCGGCCCCTTCGAAATGCTCGGCCGCCAGCACGACCTAGTGGTCGGCGCGACAAGCTCACGCCGCAAGGCCCGCCAGGACGATGTAGCGCCGTTCTTCGCAGGCTTTACGCCGATCAACATCCATACCCTGAGCCCAGGCACGCCGCGGCCCAACTTTGATGCCATGCCGCATATCCCGACCCGCACCGAGGTCAAGCAGAGCGGCATCTATAGTGCGGCCCGCTTCTCCCTGGCCGATCCGCTGAAGCTCATCGTCGGCGGGCGCCTGAACTATTACGAGGTCGACGACGACGCCAACGGCAGCACGCTGCACTACAAGAAAAACAACGAATTCACCCCGTACGTCGGACTGGTCTACGACATCGACAGTACCTACTCGGCTTACGTCAGCTACACGGGCATCTTCAACCCGCAAACCGACTTCCGCGACACGACCGGCAACGTGCTCACGCCGTCCAAGGGCAAGACCAAGGAAGTCGGCCTCAAGGCCGCCTACCTGGACGGGCGCCTGAATGCTGCCGTGGCGGTGTTCGAGACCAAGCTGGACAACGCCGCGCAACTGGTCCCCGGCGCGTTCACCCCAGGCGGAGCCAACGCCTATACCGGCGCCGACGGCACCAAGTCTCGCGGCATCGAGTTCGACCTGCAGGGCGAGCTGGCCACTGGCTGGAACATCTACGCCGGTATCGCCCACTTCACCGCCGAGGATGGCGACGGCGAGCGCCTGAACTCCCAGCTACCGCGCACCACGGCCCAGTTCTTCACCACCTACCGGCTGCCCGGCGCGTGGAACAAGCTGACCCTGGGCACAGGCGTGAAGTGGCAGAGCCGCTTTTACCAGGCGCCAGGCGTTGGTACCAGCACGCTGGGCGGCGAACAGAGCGCCTATGCCCTGACCTCGGTGATTGGGCGTTACGCCCTGAGCGAGAACATCGACCTGGGCCTCAACGTCAACAACCTATTCGACAAGAAGTACGCCTTGCAGAAGGGTGACTTCGACACCGTGACCTATGGCGCCCCGCGCAACCTGATGGCCACGCTGGACTACCGCTACTGATTGCCCGCAGTACGCGGATCGCTGCCGGCGACTCGCGCCCCTACCGTCTTGAACATCGAGAACGTGCTCATGCCTACCCAAAACCCGGTTCACGTATTGGCGATACACAATGCGAACAAGGTCACCTTGTTCTGGTTGACGACTACTGTTGGCGCAGTGCTCTTCGTGACCTTCCAGTTGTTCTTCTACGTAAACGACTTTGTGAGAGCACAGGGCACCGCCCCGGCGATTACCTTCGAGCCCGGCATGCTGTGGGTGTTTCCTAGCTTCTATGGCTCCTGGATCGTCACGGTGCTCCTCGCCCTGATCGAAACCCGCAAGGCCCAGTGGGCTGTCCTGATCCTCGGCAGCCTGCTTGTCGTGCTCAATACCCTGGGCGGAGTCACCGACGGGCTGCGCGACGGCTGGTACGTCGCCTTCTCGGCGGTATTCTTCATCACCCTGCCCGGCGTGTTCGCCATCGCTGCCAGCTGGCGTCACCTCAACCGCAAAGGAACCCGCCATGCCGATGAATAGCGCTGAATTCCCGCTGGTGTGGATGAGTTTCGCCCACGAGCCCGGGCACGATACCCAGAAGGACTTCGACGAGTTCGCAGCCAACCTGCAGCGCGGCGAACCCTTCGTGCTGCTCAGCGAAACGCCACCCGGCGATGACCATGAGCACTCACCAGAAGAAAAGAAACGCACCACGCTGTGGATGAAGAAGCACAAGGCGCAACTGCGCAGCCTGGTTCTGGCCCTGATCATGGTCGAACCCAGCGCGGCAAAGCGCCTGGGATTCAAGGCATTCGCCGGCCTGTTCGCCAAGGTTTGGGGCTACCCGCTGCTGTTCGCCGCCTCACGCGAGCAGGCCATCGAGATGGCCCACGAACTGCTGCGCAAGACTAACAGGTAGGCGCGCTGAGGGTTGGCTAGCTGAAACGACTCAGTTCGCTACAACTTTACCCTCGGAAACTTCGTCCAGTGATTTGCCGCGAGCTCGCTCTTGCGAAACGGCTTGGTAAGCCGCGGTACTTCTGGGTGATTATCAGGCGTCAGTGCGGTGAGGGCGTGCGATGGGCAGCAAACGGCCCAGAGTGTGTAAAAACGCATATGGATTCGCGGTGACGGTTACGCAGCCGGTTCGAAGACACCTGCATCCACGAGCATCTCAACTAACGCCTCAGGCCATACCTTTTCCCCAGTAGCTCTCAGCTCCTGAGCGGACCACCAGTGATGATCTGCCATGACCTGAGTCTCGTGTAAGGTCCATTCGGAGCTAGAAAGGGTCTGGCTTTGCGCATGCACAACGAAATACTGCTCAACTGCGAACACCGTCTCGCCGCTGGGCAGGAGCATTGAAAACCTCCGATCTGCCACAGGCCCTACAACTGTGTTGACCTGAATACCGGTCTCCTCACGCAGTTCACGTATTGCAGCGGCGTGGAATGTTTCTCCATCTTCAAGACCACCGCCAGGGGTGGCCCAGTAATTTCTACCGGCCAAAGCCCCATCTTTATGGATAAATCTGAAAAGGAGGACATCTCGAGAGGGGCTTATAACTAGTAATCGTGCAGCCTTTCGCTCACGCATTTTGACGTATATCTTCCCTGAAATTTTTGAAATGTGGGGTGCCGCCCTGATCAGTCGGAGGTCTCCCACATGGCTCGTAGCGTTACGATAGGATAGGATAATGATACTTCAGCAGGGCTACCCATGAAGCGCTTCATCCAAGGTGAGCATCGAGGCCAAGGCACCTTACTTCCCGAGAGCCTCGACGACTACGTCAGCGATACCAATCCGGTGCGCGTAGTCGACGTCTTCGTCGACGAACTCGACCTGGTCAATTTGGGTTTTGAAGGTGCCATTCCAGCCGATACTGGCCGGCCTGCTTACCACCCCGCGATCTTGCTGAAGATCTACATCTACGGTTATCTCAACCGCATTCAATCGAGCCGACGTTTGGAGCGAGAAGCCCAGCGCAATGTCGAACTGATGTGGTTGACCGGGCGTTTGATGCCGGACTTCAAGACCATTGCCAACTTCCGAAAAGACAACAGCAAGGCTATCCGAGGCGTCTGTCGCCAGTTCGTTGTGTTGTGTCAGCAGTTGGGACTGTTCGGAGAACATCTAGTCGCCATCGATGGCAGTAAATTCAAGGCAGTCAACAACCGCGACCGCAATTTCACCAGCGCCAAACTGAAGCGGCGAATGGAAGAAATTGAATCGAGTATCAACCGCTACCTGACGGCACTCGATGCTGCCGATCGGCAAGAACCAACCGCTTCCGAGCCCAGTGCCGTGCGGCTGGAAGAGAAGATCGCCAAGCTCAAAACTCAAATGAAAGAGCTTCAGGCGATCGAAATCCAGCTCAATGTATCGCCGGACAAACAGGTCTCACTGACCGATCCAGACAGCCGCTCCATGATGACGCGCGGCACGGGAATCGTTGGCTACAACGTGCAGACAGCGGTCGATATGCAGCACCATTTGATCGTTGCGCATGAGGTGAGCAACGTCGGTTCCGACCGTGATCAACTCAGCTCGATGGCCAAGCAGGCCCGCGAGGCGATGGCGTCAGATACGTTGTCGGTAGTGGCTGACCGAGGTTACTTCAAAAGTGAACAAATCCTAGCTTGTCACGATGCAGGCATCACCGCCTATGTGCCCAAGCCGATGACCTCTGGAGCCAAGGCTGACGGGCGTTTCAATAACGATGCCTTCATCTATGACGCGGCAAAAAACGAATACATTTGCCCGGCTGGAGAAGCGCTCATTTGGCGCTATACCAACGTTGAAAAAGGCCTGAAACTGCACCGTTACTGGAGTTCGAAATGCCAAGGCTGCGCCTTGAAATCGCAGTGCACACCGAGCACGGAGCGACGAGTTCGGCGCTGGGAACATGAAGCTGTACTAGAGGAAATGCAGAACCGGTTGCGCAACGCGCCAGAGATGATGCGAGTCCGAAAACGAACGGTTGAGCATCCCTTCGGGACGCTCAAACAATGGATGGGTGCGACGCATTTCCTAACACGAAAGTTGGCAGGGGTGAGCGCCGAGATGAGCTTGAACGTGCTCGCCTACAACATGAAACGGGTCATGAAAATCATCGGCACCACTAGCTTGATGAAGGCTTTAACGGCGTAAAAACCGGTATTTTTACCATCCAAAAGGACTCCAAGAGGCTGCTGAGCCGTTTCAACTGTTCTTGGAAACGTCGTGGCCTTTATCGGTTGCAAAACCTGAGCACCGTCTACTAGCGTCGCTGTAGAAAACCCTATTTAGTGTTTTTACACACTCTGGGCCGAAAGCAGCCTATCCACAGCTCAGTTATGACCTCATATAAGCGCCAACCCACGCACAAAGTGGCCGTTGATTCATCTGTCGCCCCGTCGCGCACCTCTGAAGCCGTCAATACCCAAACAGCGACTTGCTCTCCAGGTATTCTTCAAACCCCATCTCCCCCCACTCGCGCCCATTACCCGACTGCTTATAGCCGCCAAACGGCGCGGCCTGGTCGGCCCGGGCGCCATTGAGATGGACCATGCCGGTGCGCAATTGCCGCGCAACCCTGCGGCTGCGTTCGAGGCTGGTCGAGGTGACGTAGCCTGACAAGCCGTAAGGGCTGTCGTTCGCGATGGCTATCGCCTCGGCCTCGCTGTCGTACGGCATGATCGCCAGGACCGGGCCGAAGATTTCTTCCCGCGCCACCAGCATGTCCGGGGTGACGTCGGCAAATACCGTAGGTTGCACGTAGTAGCCGCGCTCAATCCCTTGTGGTCGCCCCAGCCCTCCGGCGATCAATCGCGAGCCCTCGGCGATGGCTTGGGCGATCATGGCCTGTACCCGTTCGAATTGCAGGGCATTCGCCACGGGACCGACGGCGCAGATCGGGTTACTGTCGTCGAAGCACACCTGCGCCAGCACTTCCCGGACGATATCAATCACCGCCGGTTGTTGCGCGCGCGGTACTAGCAGGCGCGTTGGCGCATTGCACGACTGGCCGCTGTTACGGATGCACGCCTGTACCCCGTGGCGCACCGCGCTAGGCAAGTAGGCATCGTCGAGCAGGATGTTCGCGGATTTGCCGCCCAGTTCCTGGGACACACGCTTCACCGTATCGGCCGCCGCCTTGGCCACTGCGATGCCGGCGCGGGTCGAGCCGGTAAACGACACCATATCCACCTCGGCATGGCTGGCCAGCGCAGCGCCAACCCCTGGCCCATTACCGTTGACCAAGTTGAACACCCCCTTCGGCACTCCGGCCTCATGCAGGATTTGCGCGACGATAAACGCCGACAACGGCGCACACTCACTTGGCTTGAGTACGACCGTGCAGCCCACCGCCAGGGCGGGTGCGAGCTTGCAGGTGAGTTGATTGAGTGGCCAGTTCCAGGGGGTGATCAGGGCGCACACGCCGATAGGCTCACGCAGTACCAGCGTCTGGCCCAGGCGCCGCTCGAAGCGGTACTCGCGCAGCACTTCCAGCGCCTGCGCCAGATGGCCCAGGCCTGCCGGAACATGAGCGCTTCGGGCCAGGGACAGCGGCGCGCCCATCTCCAGATGAACCGCCTCGATCAACGCCTCGCTATGGCGTTTGTAGGCTTCGATGATGCGCTGCAGCAAGTCGATACGTGTCTGGAGCGAACTCGCGGCGAACGCCGGAAAAGCCTGCCGGGCCGCGCCGAGCGCACGGTCTACATCGCGAGCATCGCCCAGGATGATGCGCGCAACCCCCTGCTCGGTGGACGGGTTTACCACGGTCTCGACGGTTTCGCCGTGGGGTTTGACCCAGGCGCCGTCAATGTAGAACTCAAACAAATCGTACATACCATCGACTCCCTTCAGGCAACCTGGTTCAAGGCAGCCGCCAAGGTGTCGAACACCTGGGCGATTTCGTGCTGGCTGATCACCAACGGCGGTGAAATCACGATGGTGTCGCCCGAACCACGCACCAGTACGCCGTGCTCAAAGCACCACAGGGCAACTTCACTGCCACGCGCGCCGGCGGCACCGGAGCGCGGCTCGAGTTCGACGGCGCAAAGCAAGCCGATGGTGCGTACGTCCAGCACCGGCCCCACACCCTGCAGCGCCAGTGCGGCCGACTGCCAGGGCCCGCTGACCGTGTTGACGTGTTGATTGATGCCCAGTTCGCGATGCACCTCGATGGTCGCCAACCCGGCCGCACACGCCAGCGGATGCGCCGAATAGGTATAGCCATGCATCAGCTCGATGACGTTCGCCGGCCCGGCCATGAACGCTTCGTACACCGCACCGCTTACCAGCACGCCGCCCATGGGCACGGCGCCGTTGGTCAGGCCTTTGGCGGTGGTGATCAGGTCTGGCGTTACGCCGAACGCCTGGGCGGCGAAGCTCGCGCCGACGCGGCCAAAACCGGTGATCACTTCATCGAAAATCAGCAGCACACCATGCCGGGTGCAGATCTCGCGCAAGCGTTGCAGATAACCCTGGGGCGGCGGGTACACCCCGCCGGAGCCTGTCACTGGCTCCACGATCACCGCGGCCACAGTGCTCGGATCCTGAATGTCCAACAGTTGTGTCAGCGCGTCGGCGTAATGTTCGCCCTGCTTCGGTTGCCCGGCGCTGAAACGCATGCCCGCGTCGTACGGCAGCGGCAGGTGTGACACTTCGCCCAACAACGGACCGAAGTCACGCTTCTGCCGGCCGATACCCGACACCGACAGCCCACCGAAACCCATGCCGTGATAGCCCTTGGCACGCCCGATAAACTTGGTACGGCGGCTGTCGCCGCGGGCCTGGTGATACGCCCGGGCAATCTTCAACGCGGTGTCGACGGCCTCGGAACCCGAGTTGGTAAAGAACACCTGCTCCATGCCGGCCGGGCTGATGTCGATCAGGCGCTCGGCCATCTCCAGGGCGTGGGGGTGGCTCATCTTGAATGACGAGACAAAGTCCAGGCGCCCCGCCGCCTCGCGAATGGCCTCGACGATTTTCGGCTGGCCATGCCCGGCGTTGACGCACCAGAGCCCCGCCATTGCATCGAGTACACGACGCCCATCGGTGGTGGTGTAGTACATGCCGTCAGCACTGGCGAACATCATCGGTTGGTGCTGGAACTGGCGCATCGGGGTAAACGGTGCCCAGAACGCGCCACACTCGGAACCTGTCGGGTTGGAAATATCGTTCATAGCGACTCCTGCAAAGCTGTTCTTGGATGGCCGATCAGCGTCGGACGCTGCAACGGGCCGGCGTTAACGTTGACGCTGCGGTCCACGTACAACTTGCCGCGCTCAATACGGCAGCTGACACGGTCACAAAACGCCATCTCGACAAACTGCCAGGTCATGCTTAATACCCCCTCGTCGGTCCAGCGCGCCTGTGCCACCACCGGGGTGAGTTCCGGCTGGTATTGGTGATGCAGATAATGGCCGGTCATGCTGGTCTGGCTTTCGATGCCATTGGCCAGCCCGGCGCGAATGCAGTGGGTGCCACGGGGGTCAGTGAGGTAGAAGTCGCAATGATCAGGGCCAAGCACCAAACGTATTTCGCTGACTTGATCTTCGTTGGCCTCCACCACAAACGTGCCGTTGAACTCGGCGTGACGCGGTGAGGTCGACGCCCCTGAGAGAACCGGCCGCCGCTGGCTTGCCAATAGCGCCGTCAACTCGGCATCCGCCGCGCCGTCGGTGGGTACACCCAGCGCCGGCAACAGATGTTCCCAGAGCAGGCTGTGCAAGCGCCGCTCGCCCAAGGGCAGCCCGGCGGTAAACGCAATCACCGCGTTTTGGCGTGGCAAGACGATGCACTGCTGGCCAAATACCCCGGAGGCGTAGTAGCCACCGTGCAGGGTCATCCACCACTGGTAGCCGTAGCCTTCGCGGCGCGTGACACCTGCGTCGCTCGAGTCGCGGCCCTGGTAGCGCTTGCCGTCGAAGGCCCCCATCCATACATCATCGACATGCCCACGGGTGGCTTCGGCCACCCATTCCCGGGATAGCAACTGCTGCCCTTCCCAGTTGCCTTGTTGCAAGTGCAGCACACCGAACTTGAGCAAGTCCTCAGTGCTGCAACTCAGGCCATTGCCGCCAGTGTTGAAGCCACCAGGTGCCAGGTCCCACTCGATGGGCCCCATGGCCATGGGTTGGAAGATACGTGCGTTGCACAACTCAAAGGCCGTCTGACCGCTGACCACGCTGACAATTGCCGAGAGCATGAAGCTCGAGGCGCTGCTGTAGATAAAGTGCTGCCCTGGTGGGTCCTCGACCGGTTCATCGAGGAACAGCTTGACCCAGCTTTCACTGCGCCCACGCCAGGCCCCGCCGGAAATGCCCTGGCGATGGCCGGTGCGCATGGTCAGCAAATCGCGCACGGTCATGGCTGCCAGGTTTGCGCTGATAGTTACCGGGCAATCGGCGGAAAAAAAGTCCACCACCTTGGCGTCCAGCGACAGCACGCCGTCATCCACCAACAGCCCGACGGCCATGGATACCCAGCTTTTGGTGACCGAATGCTGAACATGCAACCGCTCGGCGCGATAAGGCGCCCAAAACGCTTCAGCCACCACCGCACCGTCGCGGTACAGCATGAAACTGTGCAACTCCAGGCCCGCAGCGTTCACCGCTTCAATGAAATCACTCACGCCACGCGCCGATACGCGTTGTTGGCTGGGCAGTGCCCGCCGCAACGGCAAACTCGTCATCTGATCTATCCCCTCATTTCCACTGCCTAGGCGTGCAACAGGCTGCCCCTGTTGCACGCCGTTACCGCTACCAGAGCGCCACGGTGTAACCCAGGATCACTCGGTTTTCGTTGGTGTCACGGGTGAAGTTGCTGGTAGCGCTGGCGTTCTGCCAACGCAGAGACACATCCTTGAACGTGCCGCTCTGCACGACGTAGCCGAAGCTGAAATCGCGCTCCCACTCGCGCCCTTCGCCCTCGAAGCCGATGACCTTGGCGTTGTCGCCCTTGGCGTAACGCGTCGAGAACAGCAGGCCCGGCAGGCCCAGCGAGGCGAAGTCATAGTCATAGCGGGCATGCCACACGCGCTCGCCGGTCTGGGAGAAGTTGGCCAGTTGGTACTCGGTGAACAGGTAGGTGTTGGTACCGTCCACGTAGGTGAACGGCGTCGAGCCGTACTGTTCCTGGTAACCGCCGCTGAGGTTGTGGCCATAGAGGCTGTAGCCGATACGGGTACTCAACGCGCGGTTATCCACCTTGCCGGCCAGGGCCGCAGCGTCTTCACTGGCGTTGAAGTAACGGATGTCGGTCTTGAACGTGCCGGGGCCCCACTTGAAGCTGTTTTTCAAACCCAGATAGTGCTGTTGGTAGAGGCTTTCCAGTTGCGCGTACTGATAGGTAACGACCGTGGTGGGCGTGAGCTTGTACTCGCCGCCGGCGTAGCGGAACTCATCACTTTTGGCGCTGCTTTTGTAGGCGCCGTACTGGCTGGTAAGGCCCATGTCCTCGTAGTCGGTCGAGTCGCGCTGCTTGACCTGATCCAGTTGGCCCACGGTCAGGGTCAAGTTGTCGACGTCCTTGGAGGTGAGCGCCGTGCCACTGAAACTCTGCGGGAACAGACGGCTGAGGTTTGGCTGCAGAGTGGGCAGGTCCGGCACCATATAGCCCACACGCAGCTCGCTTTGGGCCATGCGCGCCTTACCGGTGATGCCGAGTTTGGAGTAGTTGTCATGGGCACGGCGTGCATAGCTGGGAGAGCCCGGTTCGGCCACGCTTGAGCGCGCCAGCAGCCCGGTGCCGGAGTTATCCGGGCTCGAATCGAGCTTCACGCCCAGCATGCCGACCGCGTCCAGGCCAAAACCCAACGTGCCGTCGGTAAAGCCCGACTGGAGGTTGAGAATGAACCCCTGCGCCCATTCGGCGCGCTTGTTCTGTCCGCTGGACTCGCGGTAGTCGCGGTTGAAGTAATAGTTCTTCAATTCAAGCGAGGCCTTGCTGTCGGCGACAAAGTCGGCCTGGGCAAACAAGGGTATGAAACCGACGCCCATGACGCTGGCACTGCTGACAACTTTGTTGATGCGGTTATTCATGTGTAGGTTCCTGGCAGACAGGTTGAGTGGGGTTGTTTTTGTTTTCTTCGGCCATGGCTTCGCCTGCCTCGCCAATCACCGATTGACGAAGGGTTGGGCTTCAAAACATGGCCTGGGGTGCAGCAGTACCTAAATCACACCGGCACGGAGGCGGTAACTGCCATCCGCACGTTTCTCCAAGGGGCTGGCCGCTGCGAGCAGCCGGCGGGTATAGGGATGTTGTGGGGTGTCGAAAATGGCGTCACGCGGCCCCATTTCAACCACCTCGCCCTGGTTCATCACCGCCACGCGATGAGCGATGCGCTCCACTGCCGACAAGTCGTGGGAGATGAACAGGCAGGCGAACCCGTATTGGCGTTGCAAGCGCTCGAACAATTCAAGAATCTGCTTTTGAATGGTCATGTCCAACGCCGAAATCGGCTCATCGGCAATCACCAGCTTGGGCCGCCTGACCAGCGCCCGGCCAATTGCCACGCGCTGGCGCTGGCCACCGGAGAGTTGATGGGCAAAGCGCTCACGGAACTGCTCGGGCAAGCCAACGTCAACCAGGGTCTCGGTGACCCGCTGACGTTTTTGCGCGGCCGTCAGCCCCGGCTCATGGCGCAGCGGCTCGGCAATGATCTGGCCGACGGTCATGCGTGGATCAAGGGAAGAATACGGGTCCTGGAAAATCATCTGGCATTGCAGGCGGTGTGCACGGTTGGCGGCCTTGAGGATATCCACGCCCTGGAACAGGATGGCCCCGGCACATGGCGTGACCAACCCGACCACTGCACGCCCAAGGGTGGTTTTGCCCGAACCGCTGCCACCGACCAAGGCCAAGGTCTCGCCCGGTGCAATGCTCAGGTTCACCGAATGCACCACACGCTTGGGTACGCTGCGCCCCCAGAAACTGCGCGGCCCCGGGTGTTCGATGCACACATCCCGGACCTGCAACAACGCGTTGTCGGCAGCCGGCAATGGCACCAGCTCGCCGCGCCGTGGCAACGCTTCAAGCAACTGCCGGGTGTAGTCGGCCTTCGGTGCGAACAGGATGTCTTCGATACGCCCCTGCTCCACCGCCTTGCCCGCACGCATCACCACTACCTTGTGGGCATAACGCGCCACCAGGGACAGGTCGTGGCTAATGAACAGAATCGCGGTGCCCTGCTCGCGCGTCAGCTCCAGCATCAACTCGATCACGTCCAGTTGTGCCAGGCAATCGAGCGCCGTGGTTGGCTCGTCAGCGATCAGCAGCGCCGGACGCAGCAACATCACCGAGGCCAGCATGATGCGTTGGCGCATGCCGCCGGAGAACTGGTGCGGGTAAGACCCCAGGCATTTCTCGGCATCCTTGATACCGATGCGTTGCAGCATGGCACTGCAGCGCTCGTGGATCGTCGCCGCATCCAGCGCGGTATGCAGTTTGAGCGCCTCGCTCATCTGCCGGCCAATCGTCAGCGCGGGGTTGAGCGAGACCATGGGTTCCTGGAACACCATGCCGATCCGCGCACCGCGCACTGCACGCATCGCCTTGGCATTGCCGCTGTCCAGCGGTTCGCCCTGGAAGGTGATGCGTCCACCACACACCCGCATCGGTGCCGGCAACAAGCCAATGGCAGCGCGTGCGGCCATGGTCTTGCCGCTGCCCGATTCGCCGACCAGCGCGACGATCTCGCCGGGGGCCATGGTGAAGCTGAAATCATCGACGGCCAGCGGGCCGTCTGCACCGACGCGAATCTGTAGATTTTCAACGGCCAGTAATGGGACTGGAACGCTCATGCTCATTTCCTCATGCGCGGGTCGAGACGATCACGCAAGGCATCGCCGAACAGATTGATAGCCAGCAGCGTCAGGCTGATAAAAATGCCCGGGAAGATCCCCAGCCACGGCGCCGTCGAGATGTAGGTGCGGCTCGCCGAGAGCATGCTGCCCCAGGACGCGGCCGGCGGCGGAACGCCCAGACCCAGGAAGCTCAGCGCACTCTCCGAGAGCAACGCCCAGCCGAACATGCTCGTGCCCAACACACACAGCGGCGCCAGGCAGTTGGGGGTGATATGGCGGAACATGGTGTACAGCTCGGAGTTGCCGATCACCCGAGAGGCCTCGATAAACTCCAGCTCACGCAACGACAACACGCTGCCCCGCACTACTCGCACCACTGACGGGGTATAGGCAATGCCCAAGGCGAGCACGATGCCGTATTGGCTTGCGCCAATGATTGCCATGATGCCCAAGGCCATGAGAATGCCCGGAAACGCCAGCAGAGCATCGTTGAACATCATCAGCACGCGGTCGGTCCAGCCGCGCAGGTAACCGGCAAGCATACCGATTACCGTGCCGCAGATGACCGCCACGCTCACCGAAAGCAGGCTGATCCACAGGCTGGTGCGTGCACCGATGATCAATCGACTGAACACGTCACGACCGAATTCGTCGGTGCCCAGCCAGTGCACAGCATTTGGCGCGTGCAGGCGCGACAACAGGTCCAGCTTGAGCGGGTCATAAGGTGTCCACACCACGCCGAGCAACGCCAGCAATACCAGTGCCGCGAGTAAGCCGCCGCCGATCAACGCATTCAACGGCGGGTAACGCCAGGCATGTCGAGGCTGGGTATCCAGCCCTGTCGGCAAGGCAGGAGTCTTGAGGTTCATAGCTTCACCCTTGGATCGAACAGCGGATACAACAGATCCACCAACAGGTTGACCAACACGTAGATGCAGGTGACCAGCAGCAGGCAACCCTGCAGCACCGGGTAGTCACGGGAGAAGATCGCATCGACCATCAAGCGGCCAATACCGGGCAAGGTGAATACGGTTTCCAGTACCGCAATGCCGCCGAGCAAATTGCCGAGAATCAGGCCAATCAAGGTCCAGGTGGGCGCAAACGCATTGCGCAGAGCGTGTTTCCACAGCACCGCCCCCTCCGACAACCCCTTGGCCCGGGCATGGGCGATGTACTCCAGGCGCAGCACTTCGATGGCGCTGGCCCGCGCCATTCGCGCAATGGCGCCGAACTCCACCAGGGTCAGGGTGATGATCGGCAGCACCACATAGGTCAACGCTTTCATCGGGTCGCTGGCAAAGCCGACGTAACCGATCACCGGCAACCAGCCGAGCTGAATGCCAAACACGTAGAGCAACAATAAGCCCAACCAGAAACTCGGCACCGACAGCAGCAACGTCGCCATAGCCACCAGGCCCAAGTCCAGCGCACTGTTTTGCTTCCAGGCCGCGAGCAAACCCACCGGTACCGCGAGCAGGGTCGCCAGTAACACTGCGACGAGCACCACTGTGGCGCTGACACTGAATCGTTCGATCAGCAACTCCAATACCGGCTGGCGGCTGCTGATGGACATCCCGAGATCGCCACTGAGCACCGACTTGATCCAGATCAGGTACTGGGTCACCACCGAGTGGTCCAACCCAAGACTGCTGCGCATGTCGGCAAGGCTTTTCGGGTCGGCCATGTCGCCCAGCATCAACAACGCCGGGTCGCCGGGGATCAGGCGAATCAAGGCAAATACAATCACCGAGATCAACAGAAGGGTCGGCACCGCCATGCCGAGCCTGTGCAATATGAATCGAAACATAGCGGTACGCCTTACTTGGAAGTGTCGGCCAGCTTCACGCCCCACAGGCGCGGCTTGGCAACGGGCCAGGAGCGATAACCTTCAACGCGCTTGCCCATGGCGCCGATGGCGGTACCGTTGTAGATGACGACCATCGGTACATCCTTGAGCATCAAGGTGTGTAGCTTGTCGAACAGCGGCTGGCGCTTGGCAGGGTCAACCTCACGCTGGGCCTCGCGCAATATTGTCAAGGCTTCGGGGTTGTCCCAGACCTTGCGCGGCTCCTTCTGTTTGTCGCCGATCACTGATTCGTAGCTCTGCGCCGCATCGAAACGCCCCGAATAGGAGAAGGACATCATCTGGTAGCTGCCGGTCTGGTAGCGTTCCAGCTGCGTGCCCCACTCCAGGGTTTCCATCTCGATATTCAGCCCCGCCGCCTGAGTCATGGCCTGGCTGAGCAAACCCATGTCGAACATCTGCGGATAGCGCTTGTTGACCAGCATGCGGATTTTTTCTCCGCCGTAACCGGCCTCTTTCAACAGGCGCCGGGCCTCATCGAGGTTGTAGGTGTAGCCCTGGCGCGCGGTGTCGTCGTAGTACGGGCTGGCGGTGGGGATCACCGAGTTGTTGACTACCGACAAGCCATCGGACAAGGCCGCCACCATCTGTGCGTAATCCAGGGACAACGCCACCGCGCGACGAATGCGCACGTCCTTGAGCAACGGGTCACGGGTCTGGAACAGCAGGCCGCTGATGGTCATGATCGGGCTGACCTGGATCTGCAGATTCTTGACCTGCTTGAGCTGTGCGGCGTCCATCGCCGTCACGTCCGGCAGCAGGTCGACGCCACCCGAGAGCAGCGCGGCCTTGGCCGAGGCCGAATCGGGGATCACCTCGAAACGCACCTTGTCGACAAACGCCTGCTTGTTGCCGGTGTACCCGTCCGCCTCGGCCTCGGCACGCGGTGTGTATCCCTTGAAACGATCCAGTTCGACGTACTGGCCCTTCTGCCATTTGCCCAGGGTGAACGGCCCGGTGCCAATCGGTGCACGCCAACTGCCATCGGCGGCCAGGGAGTCCGGGTGCAGGATGCCGCTGCCGGCACAGTCCGGGCGAGCCATCGCGGCGAGAAACAAGCCGTTGGCCTGGTCCAGCGTGAACACCACGGTTTTCGGGTCAGGGGTGGCGACGTCGACAATCTTGGCTGCGCCACGCCCGTCGAACTCCGCCAGGCAACGCCACTGGGTCTTGGGGTCCAGGTAGCGCTGCCAGGTCCATTGCACATCCTTGGCCGTCAACAATTGGCCATTCTGGAAGTGCACGCCGTCTCGCAGGCTGAAGGTGTAGCGCAAGCCGTCCGGCGAGACAGCGACTGCACTGGCCAGCATCGGCGCGATGCTGGTGTCTTCGCGATACGCCACCAGCCCTTCGACGATATGCATCATCACCGCATCGGTATTGTCGTCACGGTTGACGCCCGGGTCGGTGCTGCGGATATCACCATTGAGACCAACGCTGATGACCTTGTCTTGCGCGACGGCCATGGAAAAGGTGCACGCCGACATCGCGACGGCCAGTGCCGTCTTTACGTAACTATTCACGGGAGAAAGACTCCTTGAAGAAATTTTCCGGTCAGTGGCGGGGGCCAAGGCAGGACCGGCATCAGAATGAGTGAATCCTTGGTTATTGTTGTACGGCCTGTTCTGAGTGCATCTACCAGCGGTGTATCAGCCGAGGCTGCGCTTGCGGCGCAATACCCTGGCGAAGAAATCCTGGGCAGCCGGCATGGCCTTGATGCCCTGGTGCGCAACGTTGGGCAACAGGTCGAAGTGCACTTGCACGCCGGCGGCTTCGAAACTCGCTTTCAAGCTGGCCAGGCGCTCCGGACGCGTGCGTCCGGCAGCGTTGGCACCGGCCATGTAGTGTTTGCCCCCTTCGCGGTGGGTGATTTCCCAGGTTTCGAGGTCTGAATCGCCGACCACCATGTGCACCGGCAGTTGCTGCAAGGCCTGCAGGTTCAACGGTTTGCCAAAGCGCGTCGCGAAGTCCCGCACGCCGACCCACCAGTCCTGCTCGAAATCCAGCAAGGTTACCGAACCCGGCGCACCGATGGACGCCGCCCAGAGTTTCTCGGGGTGCAGGTAGCAGAACCGGTGGGTGAATTGTCCGCCGCCGGAATAGCCGAACAGCGCAAAGGTATCGAAGCGACGATCGTAGCGCTTGCCGACGCTGGCGATCATGTCGAGCAATACTTGGTCGTAACGGATATCGCCCTCGACCAGTTGCTTGTAGCCATCGCCGTTGCTGTCACCCAGCACGCCGACCGGGAACAGTGGCGAGAGGATCACACAATCATTCCAGCGGCCAAACTCCGCGAAGCCATTGCGATAAATCTCCATCGCACGGGTCGAGCCGTGCAGCGACACCACCAGATCCACTGGCCGGGAGCTGTCCTCGATGGTTTCGGGCACATAGAGGGTGTAGGCAAAACGGCTGTCCTCGTGATGCGAGTACACCGTGGTAGCGCCGAGGTGATACACGTTTTTGGCCGCGCGCAAGGCCGCGTCGATGGGGTTGGTATCTGAATTGCTCATGTGGAAAGTTCGCCGAATCAGTTCGGACTTGAGTATTGGCCGGGCGCTATAAAAAGAAAAACTAATTAAACTTTATCCAGAGCAAACAAAACCTTTACGATCAAGTTCTACCCATGGCTGCGAGTTGACCCATGAGCAACATTCGTTTTTTCAAGACGTTTATCGCCGTCGCCGAGTACGGCAGCTTTGCCGCCGCTGCCGACCGCGTGGCACTGACCAACGCCGCCGTCGGCCAACAAATGCGTGCGCTCGAAGAGGAAATGCGCCGGCCGCTGTTCGACCGCAGCCAGCGGCAAATCAAGCTGAGCCGCGATGGTGTGTTATTGCTGCCCAAGGCCAAGCGTCTGCTGGCGGACTACGAGCAAATGATCGCCGAAGCCCCCGACGGCGAGGCCATGGAGGGCGAAGTGTCGATCGGCGGCATTACCTCTGGCATGGGCCTGCTCGCCAATTGCCTGGTGCAGCTGAAAAAACTACACCCCAAGATATCGGTCAACCTGATGACCGCCCGTTCCGATGAAGTGGTCAACCTGGTGCAGGCCGCCAAACTCGACGCCGCGCTGCTGATCGAGACTGCGCGGCAAAACTTCGATGGCATGAGTTGGACCCTGCTCTACAACGAACCGATCGTCATGCTCGCCAATGCCACCCAGACCGCCGGCATCGACGACGCAGTGGAGTTGCTGAGAACCCAGCCGTTTATTCGCTACGACAGGTCCACGGCAGTGGGTCGCAAGGTGCAGTCGATCATCAAGAGTGAGTCGGTCGAACCGCTGGAGATCCTGGAACTGAACTCGATCATCGGAATCGCCGACCTGGTGCGCCAGCAAGTCGGGGTGGCGATTGTGCCGCTGCTGAAAAATTTCGACTGGCACAAAGACCCAAGCCTGCGGGTGCTGCCATTGCCGGGCGACCTGGCAGTACGCCGGGTGGGGATATTGGAACAAGGCACCAAAAGTGCGATCACAGGGGAAATTCGCAAGTTGCTGATGTCGGCGGTGGCAACGTAATCCTTCCCTTAGCGCGGTTCATGGGTGTCCGTCATCGGGAAAGGCCGTGATTGGATGGCGGCCAGATGACAACTGCAAACCTTCCGGGTTTGTCTCTGGTCGTTTTCGATTTTGTAGTGTCGGGGTGGTCCAACTTTGCTTTGAATACTAGCCTTGCAAGCGTCCGCACAAGGAAGTCGAAAAAACCATGACCGACCGCGAGCAACTCCATCGAGACGGCTACGCCCTGCTCCATCGAGCGATCCCGGCCGAGTGGCTGGAAGACCTGCGTGCCGTGTTCGATGCTGGTGTGAGGCCATCGGACCAGTGGCCAGCGCCGCGTGGCGTGGACTGGCGTTATTCGATGCTGGACGATGATGCGAAGGTTCAGGCTGTGTGTCGCCTGCCCCAGGTACTGGCGGTGGCGGGTGAGTTGATCGGGGAGCGGTTCTTTCTCTCGCAGGTGGAGGGGCGCGAGCCTCTTGCCGGTGGTGGCCACCAACAGCTGCACCGCGATTTGTCGGCCCAACGACCAGGCGACATCGCCATGGCCCTGGCTTTTTTTGACGACTATGGCCCCGAGAACGGCGCGACTCGTATCGTCCCCGGGAGCCATCGCCCCGCGCTGGGAGAGCCGTCGTTCGACTTCAACGACGAATCACACTCCGTACAGCTTTCAGGCTGCGCCGGTGACATCCTGGTGTTCGATGTCGACTTGGTGCATGCGGGCAGTGTGAACTCGATTGGCGCACGCCGTCGCTCGATTCTGATCGGCTATTTTTCGGAGTCGCTGTACGCCTCACACTTGGAAACCGTGGGGCTGCGTAATGTTCGTATGGATACGCGTGAGCGGTTCGAGCCTTTGGGTTTTGCCGTCCAGAGATAGCTCTTTTCAATTTCTGCCAGTCTGAAGGGGCAGCAGTCAGTCGATAGGGCGTTCGACCGGGACTGCTTCCGGCCAGAAATGGCCATTGATTAACCTTCCTCCCCCTCAAGGCCACCTTTAGATGCCAGAATCTCCCCACTGGATGTCTTGGAGATCACCATGCTTCGCACGTTTGAAAAATGGCTCGACCCCTTCCCGCCCGACGAGGTACCGCCGCCGCCTGAAGGCTTGGCGCGATTTCTCTGGGCCTGCACCCGCGGCGCCCGCGGCTATATTCTCGCGCTGGCGCTGCTCAGCGCCGGTGTGTCGATTTACGAAGCCTGGCTGTTTTCTTTCCTCGGACAGGTCGTCGACCTGCTGTCGACCTGGCAGGCCGGCGGCGATGCGGCGGTGCAGGAAAGCCGCGTGCTGTGGGGCATCGCCATCGTATTGCTGACCAGTATCGGGCTTGTCGCATTGCGCACGATGGTGCAGCACCAGATATTGGCAATCAACCTACCGTTGCGGCTGCGCTGGGATTTTCACCGGCTGATGCTGCGGCAAAGCCTTTCGTTCTTCTCCGATGAGTTCTCCGGCCGCGTCACCACCAAGGTGATGCAGACGGCGCTGTCGGTGCGCGAGGTGCTGTTCACCCTCATCGAGATCGCACCGGGAATCGGCGTTTACTTCATCGCGATCATCGCACTGGCCGGTGGCTTCGACCTGAAGCTGATGCTGCCTTTCATTGCCTGGGTCGCGTTGTTCGGCCTGGCCATGCGCTACTTCGTGCCCCGGCTGGGAAAAGTCGGGCAGGAACAGGCCAATGCGCGGTCATCGATGACCGGCCGTATCTCTGATGCCTATACCAACATCACCACGGTGAAGCTGTTCTCGCACTCCAAACGCGAAGCTCACTTCGCCCGCGCTGCGATGGAGGATTTCAAGCTCACTGGCTTGCGCCAGATGCGCCTGGTCAGCCAATTCGAAATCGTCAACCAGGCACTGGTGGTCGCGTTGATCATGGGTGCAGGCGGTTATGCCCTGTGGCTGTGGCATCAAGGCGAAGTCGGCGCGGGTGCCGTGGCGGCGATTACCGCCATGGCGTTGCGCATCAATGGCATGTCGCACTGGATCATGTGGCAAATGACCTCGCTGTTCGAGAACATCGGCACCGTGCAGGATGGCATGGCCACCTTGACCCGCGGCCCCAAGGTGCAGGACGCGCCGGACGCGAAGGTGCTGGTGACCACTGGCGGTGCGGTGACCTTCGACAATGTGAGCTTCAACTACAACGGCGAACGCCAAGTGCTCGACGGGCTGAGCCTGAGCATCCGCGCGGGGGAAAAAATTGGCTTGGTGGGTCGCTCCGGCGCCGGCAAATCCACGCTCATCAACCTGCTGTTACGCTTCTACGATGTGGACAAGGGTGAGATTCGCATTGATGGGCAAAACATCGCGCACGTCACGCAGGACAGTCTGCGCAGCGCCATCGGCATGGTCACTCAGGATACTTCCCTGCTGCACCGGTCCATTCGCGACAACATCGCCTACGGTCGCCCCGACGCAACCGACGAGCAAATCCGCAGCGCCGCCATCAATGCCCAGGCCGATGGCTTCATCAGCCAACTGAGCGACAAGCATGGCCATAGCGGCTACGACACCCTGGTCGGTGAGCGTGGTATCAAGCTGTCGGGCGGCCAGCGTCAACGCGTGGCGATTGCCCGCGTGATGCTCAAGAATGCCCCGATCCTGCTACTGGACGAGGCCACTAGCGCGCTGGATTCCGAAGTCGAAGTGGCCATCCAGGAAAGCCTCGATGAAATGATGCAGGGCAAGACCGTGATTGCCATCGCCCATCGTCTATCCACGATTGCCGCCATGGACAGGCTCATCGTGATGGATGACGGGCGCATCATAGAACAAGGCACCCACACGGAATTGCTGGGGAAGAACGGTACCTATGCGCGGTTGTGGCATCACCAGAGCGGCGGATTTCTGGGCGAGGATCAGGGCGTGGTTGAGGCGGTGGAATAGGCGTGAGCGTGGGTCCCGGAGTGATCGTTTCGGCGAGGTCATTGAAACGATGATTTGCTCTGAGGCGTGCGGCATTGCGAAACCGGCGTCTGAGATGTTCCATCTCGGAGCGCAGGCGCTGGGAGTTCGTCCTGAGCATTGCGCACACCGTAGAAAAGAATTAGGGGCAAACCTGGTCCGTCATGCTGAGGGCGCGTTGACTGCCCGAGGGTGCATGAAGATCAACCTGCAAATTGTCAGCGCAAATGAGAACGTCAAAACGTTCTATGAGTCGCTGGGCTACTCGGTCGAACCACGCATCAGCACCACCAACTATTGCGCAACCGCAAAACCGAACACATGCTCTTGCAGGCTCGTTTTGATCAACACGGCCAGTTGTTTGATGGCGGGTGTCGGTTCTTCACCACTGCTGTGAAGCACATAGCCAAGGCTTGGTACGGCCGGCAAGCCGGAAATGACGGCGAGATGGCTCGGCAGCCCAATGCGAGTTCGCAGCGTCAGGCCCAAGCCTGCGGCGACGGCCGCCCAGATACCCGCGACGCTGGGGCTGGTCAGGGCGATTCGCCAGGGCATTTGCGCGGCATCCAGTGCCTGTGTGGCGGCGCTGCGCAACACGCAAGGCGCGTCGAACATGATCAATGGCAGCGGTGAGTCCGCAAGGTAGGTAAGTGGCGGCGTGTCACGAAGCCCGATCCAGTGCATCTGTGTTTCGCCCAGTCGCGTGGCATAGGGCGAGGTATGCCCTGTGTCCCACGTCAGGGCCAAGTCCAGGCCGGCACTTTCGACCAGCGCAAGCAGTTCGGCGTTACGTGCGATCCTGACCTCGAGAGTTACCATTGGATAAGTCTGGACGAAGCGTCGAAGGATCTCGCTCAGCAAATGTTCCCCAAAGTCTTCTTGAAGCCCGAGGCGAATGGTCCCGGCGGTTTGGTTTTCATGCAGGGTCTGGAAAATGCCGTCGTTCAGTTCCAGCAACCGACGGGCATGACTGAGCAGTGATTCACCTACAGGCGTCAAGACTAACCCTCGACCGGATTTGGCCAGTACCGGAGTGCCGATCTGCGCCTCAAGTTTCTTCAATTGAGCGCTCACGGCGGAAGTCGATCGACCGAGACGATCCGCCGCTTTGGCAAAGCTGTTGAATTCCACGCCGGTGACGAAAGTACGCAATACATCAAGATCGAAAGTCGGACGGCGCATTGGATAGTCCACTAATTTGGGATGATCCTCTTTATTAAATCTGATATTCGGAACTAACGCGACTTGATAGTTTTCCCCTGTCGATTTAGCCATAGGAGTAACTGTTATGCCGTTCTCACGTATTTCACTGCACCGGGGGAAGTCAGCCGAGTATTTACAGGCATTGTCCCAGGGGTTGCACGACGCCTTGGTTGATAGCTTCGAAGTGCCGAGGGCCGATCGCTTCCAGGTCATTCACCAACATGAAGAGGGCGAGCTGATATTTGACCCCGATTACCTGGGTGGACCCCGTAGCCATGACTTTGTGCTGATCGCGATTACCGCTGGCCGTCCTCGAAGCGTCGAGACGAAACAACGGTTCTACCGCGATCTGGTCGAAAAACTGAGGCGAGCGCCAGGTCTCAACGCGGAGGACGTAATGGTGGTGATCACCACCACGGCCAGTGATGAATGGTCGTTTGGTGGTGGCCGGGGCAATTAGCCTTCAGGTTTGTGCAGAGCGTGAAGTGAAGAATCGCGCTTCAATCAAGAATGGGGCGAAGGAAACTGCGTTCGTAGCTCAGGATGAATTTCTGCTCGGTAGCCTGCGTTACCAATTGAACGCACTCAGGATCTACTTCAGCCTCCCTACGGTACTGCTCATAATCTGCCAGGCTGGAAAAGCTGAATAGGCAATAAGCAATGTTATTGGCGCCTTCGGCTGGTAGAAAGTAGCCGTGGTGCTTTCCTCCCATGCGGGTCACCACACGAATCCAATGTCTAGAATAGCTTTCGAAAGCCGGGATCTGGTAGGGATCGATTACATACCTGACGTGGCAAGTGATCACCGGTTCACTCCTTTGAAAAATGGGGAGGTGGTTATTCTACACATGAGTCGTCGATGGCAGCTTCGGGTCCCTTAGCTGCCATTACATCTGCCCAGCTAATTTAGGACCGTACATGCACCTCTGATCCGATTGCTGCCTGTCATGGACTCAAGCATCAGTGAGTGAAGTCACATTCCCGCCATCATCAAATCCAGATTCTGCACTGCCGCCCCAGCGGCTCCCTTCCCAAGATTGTCAAATACCGCAGCCAACAGAACCTGTCCTGTCTCGTCATTTTCAAACACCACCAACTGCAAGCTATCAGTCCCGTTAAGCGCCTGAGGATCGAGGTGCGTCAACGCTTTAGCCTCCTCCATCGACATGACCTGTACATGGCGCGCGTCGGCGTAGTGCTGCATAAGGCATGCGTGCAGCCGCGTCGCATCCACGCCCGGTGCCAACAACCGAAGTTGCAATGGGATGGTCAGCACGATCCCCTGCCGAAAAGCCCCATAGGCCGGCACGAACATCGGCCGCTCCGTCAAACCGCTGTGCTGCTGGATCTCGGGGATATGTTTGTGTGCCAATCCCAGGCCGTAAACCTGGAACGCAGGTGCTTGCGAAGCGCCCTCGCCCTCATGCTCTTGCACGCCGGCGCGTCCTTTTCCGGAATAGCCCGACACAGCATGAATGTTCGTCGGGTAGTCCGTCGGCAGTAGACCGGCCTCCAGCAGTGGGCGCAGCAGCCCTATCGCCCCGGTAGGATAGCAACCGGGGTTGCTGACACGCCGCGCCGTGGCGATTTGTCTGGCCTGCTGCGCGTTCATCTGCGCGAAACCATAGACCCAGTCTGGGTGGGTACGGTGTGCGGAACTTGCGTCAATCACGCGAACAGTGGAGTTTTTGATGCTCGCTACGGCGTCGCGCGCAGCCTGGTCGGGCAAGCAGAGAATCGCGATGTCGCAGTCGTTGATGATTTCAGCGCGGCGCTGCGGATCCTTGCGATGTTCGGGGCTGAGGGTGACGAGCCGCAGATCGGTCCGGTGACATAGACGTTGATGAATTTGCAACCCGGTGGTGCCTTGGTCGCCATCGATGAATACATGAGGAATGGCCATGGAATGCTCTCGGACACAGGAAATCAGGAGATTTCATCTTCAATGAAGAGCCAAGATTGGAAAAGTTGAATTTATAAACGATAAGATTCAGTTTTTCTGAACACGGAATGACGCATGCGTGAAATCAGCCTGGACCGTCTGCGAACGTTGGTGGCCATTGTCGACTTGGGCTCGTTTGCCGAGGCCGCTCGCGCATTGCACCTCGCTCCCCCCACGGTCAGTTTGCATATCGCCGACCTGGAGTCGCGGGTTGGCGGCAAGCTGTTGTCGCGCACGCGTGGGCGCATTCAGCCTTCGGCGATTGGCGAAACGCTGGTGGAACGCGCGCGGCGCCTGTTGGCCGATGCCGAGCAGGCGCTCGAGGACGTGGAGCGTCAGGTACAGGGCTTGGCCGGGCGTGTACGGCTGGGAGCCTCCACAGGGGCCATTGCCCAGTTGCTGCCGCAAGCGTTGGAGACGTTAGGCCAACGCCATCCCGCTATCGATGTGCAGGTCGCGGTGCTTACCTCACAGGAGACTTTGAAGAAGCTCGCCGAGGGCTCGTTGGAGATCGGTCTGGTCGCGCTGCCGCAGCCTCCGGTGAAGGGATTGCGGATCGAGCCATGGCGGCGGGACCCGGTCATGGCCTTCTTGCCGACTCGCTGGGAATGCCCGGATGTCGTAACGCCCGGTTGGCTGGCCGCTCAGCCATTGATTCTGAATGACAACACCACTCGGCTTTCGCGCCTGACGTCGGAGTGGTTCGCCAGTGTTGAACGCCAGCCTACGCCGCGTATTCAACTGAACTACAACGATGCGATCAAAAGCCTGGTGGCTGCCGGTTATGGCGCGACGTTGTTGCCCCATGAAGCCTCCACGCCCTTGCCCGATACCCGGATCGTCATGAGGCCATTGCAGCCCTTATTGTGGCGTGAACTGGGGATTGCCCATCGGGGTGGCGATGTCGAGCGGTCTACGCAACATGTGTTGGATGTGTTGTGGGGGTTGAGTGCGGGGTAGGATGTCGGGGCGCTCCACCAGCGCCCTGACCCAGGGTTACCAAGCCCTTCTGCTTCCTTAAGCAAGCGAATATTCCGCACCCAGAACGGCTGGATCAAATGGCTTGCGAGCGAATATCCGCCTTACCATTGGTGTGAAGTGCACTAAATCAGGGGTCGGATAGTTGGGGTCGAAAGAAGCTTGGTCCCATCGCTCGCAAAAATCGACACACAGTTGAAAGCAAGGATGATCCTTGTAGCGGTCTCTCTCGTTCCGATCGTCACCGAAATGATGGGCGTAGTAGAAACTCTGAAATAGACCATGATGATGAAGAACCCAGGCCACCTCGCCGCGAACATAGGGCCGGATGATGGAAGCCGCGTATTGGGAGTGGTTGTAAGGGGCTAGGTCATCACCTAAGTCATGGATCAGTGCTCCTACAATCATGTCCTCATCGGCACCGTCGGCCTCGGCACGCGCGGCGGTTTGAAGCGAGTGTTCGAGGCGGTTGACCTTGTAACCGCTCAACGTCGTGGCCAACCCTTGCAGGGCATTCAGAATCCGGTCAGCCAAGCCCTTGTTGAACTCACTCTCCAAATGCTCAAGGAAATGATATTCCTCGCGAGTACCATCCTTCATTCGGGTGAAATTGACCTGATCCATCTCATGCAGCCTCTTCAGTTGATTTTTTCCGTTTACGAATTTCGCTCAAGCGCTCAAGCGGACCATCCAGGTCGATATAGCAGCCTTGTAGATGCCGATGCCCTTGCGTTGGATCGTAGCTGGTGCGGCCATGGAGAACTCGACTGTTGTCGAAAAGCATCAGCTCCCCGGCTTGCAGTCGAAACTGGATTTCATAATCCGGATGGTTGAACAGTTCAGCGAGGCGTTTGCGGGCCTTGTGGAATGCTTTTACATCGTCAGAGCTCAACAGCGGCAAACTGTCCAACCGAGGGCTGTAGTGAACACCCAGGGTTTGGCCTGTCTCATCGGTGTTGATCATAGGACGTCGAGTAGTCAATTCGACCCCTTTATCTACAAATCGAAACCGAACGGGTGTGTTCTTGAGCAGCATATAACCCGTAGGATCCTCCCGTCTTAGTGCATCAACGACCTTGACGCTGTCGACCAGCGTGGAAAGCCCACCTGTGGTTTCATTGATCAGACAGTGAAGTAGCTGGATGCCTGGAACTGGGTCGCGGTAGGGGTTATCGGTGTGCGGCCCCAGACGCACACTGCGATAAGCCAGGTCGTTCGCTTGAGGCTTTGAGTAGACTTCGAAATATTTGCCGAAATTGGTTTCTTTCACATACCCAAATTTACTGCCGACGTCTAATACCTGCTCCTGTGTGTTAGGAACATGTGTCAGCACGATATAGCCATATTTCAGATACGCCGTCAGTGCAGCTTCAAATGCCTGGTCATCGCTCAGCGCACGCCAGTCATGCCGCACGAGGCGTTGATCCAGATCGCTGTCCCAGGTGACAACTGAGGGAGTACGATCCGCATCGAGTATCTCGGCCAAAAGCAAGTCCGTTGAATAGATGGCGCTGTGTCCATCACTGAAGGATATCTTTACTCGACCCTGTGTCAGCACCTCTACTGCAGTCACTTGGATGTCTGGATCAATGAGGTGGGAATCGAACAGACGTTGCTGAGTGATCGTGTCCGTAGAGTCAGGGTCTTGGGTTTTTTCCCGGAGCCATAAGGCAGGAACATCGTACTCGTTCTGCCCTGTCGAGAATTTCACCGCCGGTGGGGTCTTTTGAATTTTCAATTCAGTGGCTTGCATTTCACAGATCCTGAGGGTGGAGGTGAAGCCATTCTTGGAAAAAACATGGCCAATGGAAACGCCGGAAAGCCGAATCCATGCCATGCATTTTTCTAATACAAAGCGTCAGATGCCAAAGTAGGTGCGGGACGCAGTCATGGCATCTTTGCCGTCAAAGGTGGTAATACCGTCCAGCCATTTTTCCAGCCAGGCCGGGTTCTTCTTGATCCACACTTTGGCGAGCAACACAGGATCCTGTTTGTTCAAAATACCCACCATGATTTCGCTTTCCATGTCGGTGTCGAAACGCATGTTGCTGATGAGCTTCGCTGCGTTCGGACAACGTGTTGCGTAATCAGGCGCGGTGACGGTGTAGACCGAGGCTGCACCATAGTCGGGACCAAACACCTCATCCCCGCCGGACAGATAGGTCATCTTGAATTCGAGGTTCATGGGGTGCGGAGCCCAGCCCAGGAACACAATCGGCTTATTACGAGCGATGGCACGCGAGACCTCCATCCGCATGGCAGTCTCACTGGACTCAACCAGCGTGAAGCCGCCTAGGCCATAGAGGTTCTTCTCGATCATTTTCTTCAATGAAGAATTGCCTCCGCTTCCGGGCTCGATACCGTAGATCTTGCCGCCCAACTGATCTTTGAATTTCGCGAGATCCTGAAAGGAATGCAGGCCCTGTTCCGCCAAGTAGGTAGGAACCGCCAAGGTGTACTTGGCCCCTGTCATGTTTGGCGGCTGTTGCTTAAGAAGCTTGCCTTCATTGACCAACGGCATGACTGTGGGGTCGAGCGATGGGGACCAGTAATCAAGAAACGCATCCAACTTTCCTCCCTGGATCGAGGCGAGAGCGATGGGCACTGCGACCATGGTCTTGCTGGGGGAATACCCTATGGACTCTGCAACCGCCATGGTCACGCCATTATTAGCGGCGTTATCAGCCCAACCTAAATCGGCTAGTCGAATGGATTTGCACTGCTCGGTATCAGTCGCCGCAAAGGCGCCCAGTGATGAAACGGTCAGCCCATAAAAAGTTAGATACAACAGTGATTTACGCATGGCGATTCTCCGCATACCAGATTGATCGACGGTGTTTTTGTGGGGCTTGGCAGCGAATGAATTTGTATGTGAGGATGACCGAGTTATTGTTGTTTTGGATGTCGGCGCCAGTCCAAGACTAAGTAGTTGATGACAGTTGAGATACCCACTCAAACCTTATACGTGGCATGCAAAAATCTTATGGCTGACGAGAAGAGAGCTGTTCCTGCGATGAAGGCGCTTCTGGCCTTCGAGGCCGCAGTGAGATTGGGGTCCATGACCGCAGCGGCCAAAGAAATCGGGACGACTCAACCTGCCATTTCTCAGCAGATCAGAAGCCTTGAGGAATCTATCGGGGGGGCGTTGCTTGATCGGTCCGGCAATCAGCTTCGACCGACCTTGGGTGGCAAACGCTTCTATGAAGACCTATCACCGCTGTTGTCAAATTTGCATTCGGCGCTGGAGCGCGTTCAGGCAGGTTTCTCCAACCATGTCCCTTTAATCACAATTTCTGCCAATTTCGGCTTCTCTCATCTCTGGCTATTGCCTCGTCTGCATATCTTGCAGCGTGAATTCCCTGATCTGCGGTTCCAAATTCTTCCGGTAGATACACACGACATCTCCAATCTCCATGACGTCGACCTTGCCATCAGTTTCGATCAACGAAACCCAAGGCAAGATACGGAGATCATGCTCGCACCTGAAAGAGTCTTCCCTGTGTGTAGCCCAGGTTTTGCCCTGGCACATGGCTTGGGCGCTGATGTGACAGCGCGGGATCTGCGATCTGTTGCACTGCTGCATATGGATGAGCGCAACCCTCGATGGCTAGACTGGGCAAGGTGGTCATCCTTGGCCGGGTTCGGTCCAATTGACGAGAAGACGAGCTTCACCTTCAACAATTATCCGCTGCTGTTGAACGCCGCTATTCAAGGGCATGGCCTCACGCTCGCGTGGGGGGCGCTGGTGGAGAAGGCCGTGCAGGACGGGTTATTGGTGCGGCTGGGGCCAACAGTGTTACGTGAGGATCACGGTTATCTGCTGCGTACCAGGCATCGCAACAACGCACTGATCACTCCTGTGATCGACTGGTTCAAGTCGTCCATTGTTCAGGCGAGTACGTGACGCCCTGAGGCTGGGGCTGCCGTTTTCATGTATTTCACTGCATCGGGGAAGTCGGACTACCTGGGTGAACCGCGTAGCCATGACTTTGTGCTGATAACAATTACCGCTGCCGCCCTCGAAGCGTCGAGACGAAACAGCGTTTCTACCGCGATCTGCTCGAGAAACTTAGGCGAGCGCCAGGTCTCAACGCGGAGGATGTCATGGTGGTGATCACCACCATGACTAGCGATGAATGGTCGTTTGGTGGTGGCCGGGGCAACTAGCCTTCAGGTTTGTGCAGAGCTTGAAGGCTTGCGCAGCCGGTTTTCGCCAGTTCCGCGACTTCACTGTCCAGTGATCTGCGCATACCGCTGCGGAATCTGCCTCAACTCGCATGAACCAAGCAACTGCTCCAAAGCCCTGGCTCACGTAGCCAGTACTTCGTGTTCAGAGTCAGGGCTCAAGGTGATATACAGCGATGACCAATAGAACTCGATTTAGCTAAAGGCTCATTAACTCAAGTTTGGCATCGTTTACACTTTGAGGGGTAAGACTCGATGCGGGATGAAAAAACGGTCTGCGTGCAACGCCGTGCAACAAAGTAATGAACGCGCCCCACTCCTCTTCATATTCGTTCAGCTTTATGAAATCGGCAACTTTGGCCGCTTCTGTAGTATTCGCTTCAGAATAGTAGGTATCCAGCCATACCCTTAGCAGGCCTCTTACAGCGTCACTGCTCCGATCACCGGTTCGACTTGCTATGTAATTTCTAACCTCTCGATATGAAAGATTTTCTACCTCTACCCCCTTCCCTTTTGCGCACTCATATAGTGAAAACACCTGCTCCCTCAATTCGCCCTCATGATCTGCTTGATCTATCCACCCCTGATCAAAGTCGGAAAGTTTATTTTGCGCGCAGTACATCGTCAGCAATGTCATGAGGTGTAATTTTTCAGAAAATACGTATCTGTAATTATCTTTAATTTTAATTCTCTCAAGTTCAGCAAGAACTTTACGCGCTTGGGGATATGCCCCCTCGAACGCCGCTGGATCTCGCCTCCAACAGGCTTCGATAGCCGAGTGACTCTTGCCATGCGTTAAGCAAGGGTACTGAGCGGCGAGACTATTCAGTTTCACATTGGCTATTGAATATTGATCCGATGCTAATCTATTAGTTTCCACGAGGGCAATCTCGTTGAGGCTTATGCCTGTATCGACTAATTCAAACTTATATGAGGACCTCATTTCAAAACCATTTGGTTTTTCCCGATGCCTTGCTACAAGAGAGAGTTCGGTTGATAAATTATTCTGTACCTCCCAGGAAAATTCGCCATTTTTCGCGGTAACAACTTCAAATGGCCCTAAACCACCGGATGGAGTGTCCCCAGTTAAAATGATTACAGCACTATTTTCGGAAGCTCTCTCCGGCAACTTGAGGGACTTATAAGAGGGATAAATAGTAACCCACCCCGCAACCTCCGCCGCCAACGCAGCGGGACCAACACCTGAAATAAAAACGAGTGCGACGACCGATAACTTATTCACAGACATCCCCTTTCAACCTAAACTTTTTTTCCTCGAACTCGGGATATGCGTTGGCATTCACCCATAGTGCAACCTTGTCGGCTGAATCAAGATGACAACCGGTCAACTCGCTTAATGTCGCCCTAATCATGGCTTTATCATCATCGCTAACTTTTGTAGCGGAAGCTTGATCTTTTTCCAACGCGATAACTTGGGCCAAACTCCTTTTATCACGTAGCCGCCTAAGATTATCAATACTTGAATATGTTTTTGCGGCCCCAAGAACTGATGCAGCGGCGACTTCAATGCTTGCTGCATTTTTTTGCTGGGAATTACTCAGCAACGACTGTAGATATAACGATCGGGACGACACCAATACTGGAACAATTGTTTGCGCGGTTGAAACCGTCACAGTGACGGTTGGAGACATTACAACCTCACCTTGGGAAATTACATTTTTTGAAGCTGGATCAAAAGCTCCTCTGAACGTATTCCAATACGAACTCGTGTTAGCTTTGTCTATTGGCCTACTTAGAAGAATAAAACGCCCCCTCCTTAATGGCGTAAGGTCTGAGCCGTATGAGTTACTGATAGCCTCAGAGGAGTAAAACTGCACGGTATAGTCAAGAAGTTGTCTATTGTCTCGATTCGAAAGAATAAGCCCAGCGGCTTTTACCCCCAAGCTAAAGGCAGCTTGATTCACTCCTGATGCTATTGGACTTAACGATTGAGAGAGTTGACTGACTTGAGCCAATGCATCTCGAGCCTCCTGATTTTTTTCAGCGTATACATCTATAACCCTAATGTGAAATAGAGGTGCTACTCGAGCATCCCAGCGAGGTTCGAAATACAGCAATAAATTTGAAAAATTTAGCGCTTGATCCGGATTAACACCTCGTTGATACCAAGCGACTATCGGGGTACTAGATCCATTGTCTGACGCCCCAACTTCTATCACGATAGCAATGTCCATCGTCCGGGAGCTGTCAGTACGCGGCAGTGTGACGCTATCCAGAATTACGGATATTGGGCTGCCATGACCTATATCGGAGGATTCATCTGGGATTAATGTATCCGAACGCGATAGCTCATAAACGTCATTCTTTTTATTTGGGGATACATAAAACACTCTGTTATCAAAATAATCAGGAGTATTTATTACATTTCTGTCTCGCTCAGAGAATCCAGAGCCCGTGGTGCAACCTTCGACAAACAATACAAGTACGATGAGCACTATATAGTTCATATCATTTCTCCCTGAAGAGTCTAGCCCATAATTTTTATTCGTTATTCCGATCTGTCCACCATATGCCGAAGGGGGGAGGATGAGCTAGAACCTCGATTCAGCGCTAGCCAAGTAGGACATCATCATGTCGTCACGCGGCACAGCTACATTAATGGTAGGCTCTGAGCTAAATACGATCATCCACTATAAAACGACCCCGGGAAAATTTAGCTGATATCTTACCCAACTGGATTCCAGATTTTTAATATAATACCCTTCTGAAAAACTGACCACCCAGACTATTCTAGAGCATCTTAAGATTCTCACAATCTTTTCCAACCCTTGAAAAATTCTTTTACTTTATTCAAGCTCCAATTCAGCCAAAGTCAATAGCGCTTCGCCATCATTTGTTATGAGATTTTATGCGAGACCAATAAACACTTACTTCGATTTTGTATATTCACAACTTGATCAGGATCTGCTTTTTTGGAAAGCAGCCAATCAAATAAAACCGTTTTCGTTCCTCAAATCCCGCTTAGCGCAGCTTCTGGCAGCCCCAATGCGCGATAACTGCAACCTGCTAGAGGTCATTGGTCGACGATACATGGCGTAGATCGAAATTGATAAAACTGCGTGTTCCTAAAGCGCCCGTTTTTTTGAACAGATGGGTACTTTCACCAATCCAAACAAACACCCCCCGCATCCGCGACAAACCTCATCACTCACTCTATTCTCCCCCAGCCCCAAACATCCCCCAAAAAACGCCTCCCTCAATGGACTTACCGGAGACACCTGTGCAACGCCCTACCCTCCTCATCGCCGCCCTGCTGCTAAACGCCTGCGTCAGCCAACAGCCTCCAGCCGATAAACAAGCCACCCTCCTCGCTCAGCCGTTGACGCCCAACAGCCTGATGCGCGAAGGCGATGTCATCAACTTCCAGGTGTTCGCCCCACGCGAACCGAACATACCCTTCTGGCAAACGGTTCAGTTTTCGGCGGCCTGCACCAAGCCGCAGATCAACCTGGTTTACTCATTCATGCTCCGCCGCTCCTATGCCAACAATTCCGGCCACTATGCCCCGGCGACTGCGTTGCCCGAGCGGTATCACGCGGCGCTGATGAACAACCGGGATTTCACCCAAGCGTGTAAAAGGCTCCCCCTACCGGATTGGCGCCAGGTGACGACGGGCGACGCTGAACGATGGTTGTTGCTCGATAACAGCAGCCTGCAAAAGAACGGCAAACTGGTGCAGTTCTGGATGGCGTACGACGAGCCGAAGGCCCGTCTCAACCCGCTGAGTAGCGCGCCTTTCACGCAGACCCGCGAGCAGTACACGATGGACTGCGCTGCGCGAAACGCCACGTTGTTGGCCCGTTATTACCTCAATGCCAATAACGAGGTCACTGATGGGAAAGTCGAGATGTTTCCCGAGGCCAAGGCCATTACAGCGGCCGCCCCGGATCAGTTGAAGGTGTTTGAGCTCGTGTGCAACACGCCGACGAGCATTGCCAGTCTGCCAACGTTCAAGTCACGTGCCAAAGCGCCGGTAGCGGCTGACGCTCTGCCGGACATCAACCCAGGTGTGTTGCAGAGCATCGAGCAACTGCACATGCCGGCCCCGGTCAAGACGCTGACTTATATTGAGTTGGCAGGCACCGTCAGTAACGCCCAAAACAGTTGGCCGCAGCGTACTGAGTACTTCCTGTCTACTGACCCTGCAACCCGACAGCTGAGCATTGTTCACAAAAGCGAAAACCTCAATGGCCGCCAGATCAACTGGCGCGGCCTGGTCAGGCTCTCCGGCACAGAGCGGGCCACGCGTTCCGAAAACACCGAGGTGGTCAACAGCCTGAGCTTCCATGGCGATTGGCAGCACATGCCGGTGGGCAGTCAATTGGGCTTCACCCGAGAGGGCAGCCTTACCAGCAACCTGATTGGGACCTTGGGCACGGAACCGAAAACCTTCGACTGCACCGTCGACAGTGAAGGGCCAGCCAAACGATTGAACCCAGGCTTGAGCGGTAACGCCAAGGCGTTGAGCTGCCGTGAACAGCGCCCAAGCTCAACACCTGTGCCGCTGAAGCACTATTACTACTTGGTTGACTATGGTTTCTTCTATCACGCCAGTACTGACAAAAATGACTCGATATCCATCGACATGCATGTGCAGAGTGTGAAGTAAGTGACGGTCTGCGGGGCCGGTTTTCGCCGGTTCCGCGCGTTCATTTCCCAACCGCCGCCTCATACCGCCGCTGAATCCGCTCCAACTCCCCAGAACGCCGCAACTGCTCCAAAGCCCTGGCCCACGCGCTCACCACCTCGTCGTCACAGTCAGGACTGAAAGCGATATACAGCGACGAACGATAGAGCTCGATGGGAATCCTTCGCAGCGTGCCGGGCGCGATGTTCAATTGGCGGCTGTAGTAAGCCACTCCCGCATCGGTGTCGCCGACAATGATGCCGGTGCGCCCGGCGAGCAGCATGCGGTAGAGCAGCTTGCTCTCGGTTGCACTTTTGTCCAGGTTGTTGAAGCCCAGCGACTGCAGCATCGTGGGCACCAGGCCGGCATGTCGCGTGGTGACCTGCGGGGCGTGCAACAGTTGCTCCAGGGAGTTCACCGGCGGCGCACTGGCCAGTTGATAGGGGTGAATGGACTCTTCCACGATCGGGCCGACCCATTTGTAAAGTGGCTCGCGCTCCGCCGTGCGAAACAGGGAGTACATGATGGTCTTGTGCCGGGTCTTCAGTATCTGGGTGGCGCGCATACTGGGTTGCAGCAGCACCTCGAACTTATCCCCGGTCAGCGCCATGATGGCCCGGACAATTTCCGTGGTCATGCCGGTGAGCTGATTGTTTTCCTGGTAGTTGTACGGTGCCCACTCTTCAGTGACAACCTGATACTCCTCGGCGCCGACCCCAGTGCCAAGCAATAGACAGAGCAGCGCTGCAGCCGGTGTCGAATGTCTCACGTATTCTCCTGATGCTATTGAGCGCTCATGGTTGGACCTGGTTGAAAGGGTAATACAAGCATAGACCCAGACGCGTCTAACGGTTGAGTCCACGGCCAAAAGCAGCCCTCCCTCCCCTTAGCAACCCCTGCACCTTGGTGTAGGATCAGCGCAGATCGAATAGGGGCATGCCTGCCCGAGCACGTCCATTTCCGCCTTCCTCCATATGATCCCATCCCTATGAATCCAATCGATCCACTGGCATTTCAACGTATCATCACCACCCATGGAAAACTTGAGGGCGCGACGTATTTCGATGCTGAAGAAAGTCTCGTCCATGACGTCTTCGCTGACCGTATCGTCTTCCAGACCAACTATCTGGATCACAGCAGCTATGAAGTCGATCTTGTCGGGGGTGGGATACGGGTGCGCAAGACGTGCCTGGATAACTACCAGCGCGGCCATAAGGCCCAGGTGATCGATGATGATATGGCCGAAGACGATTGGAGCGAGCTGGGCAGCCTCTGGCAGCGCTTGAGCCAAGACCTGGACACCCAGGAACAAGGACCACAACTCGATGTGGCCGACACCCTGGCCGACCTGTTTTATTACCTGTTCGATGAGGCCCACGCGCAAGTACTCACTGAGAAAATCCCGGCCCCTACCGCACAGTGGGATTGGGCGTGGACCCAAGTTGCGTCAGCGCTCACCGAGGCCAATCAGTTGGCCGAGTTCGAATGGAAGGAGTGGTCGTCCCTAGGGGTTGATGCGGTCAATGCCCTGGCACCGCTACGGCAGTTGGACATTGAGATCCCTGCGCCTGACCGCAAAGCCATCGAAGACATTAACGCTGCCAACGACTGGGAGCGGGCGCTGCTTCAGTATTTCAACGTACAGCTCGATGCCCATGATTTGAAGTTGCTGGCCATCGGCACTCATTTCGATGAATACCAGGCTTTTGCCTGCCTGCCCATGAACGGCTTGGGCCTGGCCAATGCGCTGGAGATCATGGGTAAGCTGGGCATTGTCTATAAATATTAGGTCTTAATGCCGCGATGTTTATGCGTGGCGCCCGGCTAACCCTCCTTTGAGTCTCGAAGCGACGACATGAAAATCTGTGATCAATGCACGTCCCTCATCCTTGACGACAACGCCGCTTGCCCGCGCTGCGCCGAGGAAATGAGGCATACGGTAGAGGCGCTCGCGCCAAGATCCCAGCCGTCGAAAGCGCCGAAAATCCTGAAATGGCTGCTGATCGGCTTTGTAGTCGCAGTGCTGGCAGCCGTAGCGGCGGTCATATGGATATTGCACTCGCTGGGGCCGATGCCTTCCTTTGGTTGATGGCTGCATGTACTTCCCAACTCACGGACGGATGAACACATGAAAACCACTATTGATCACCTCGTCGTCGTGGCGCCAGACCTCGATACCGGCTGTGCGTTCGTGACGGCTGCATTGGGCGTCGACCTTCAAGCGGGTGGCGCCCATTCCCGAATGGGCACCCATAACCGGCTGCTTCACCTGGGCCCAGGGCTGTACCTGGAAGTGATTACAGTAGACCCATCCGCCAAACGCCCGGATCGCCCGCGCTGGTTCGGCCTCGATCAATTGGGCCCTCAATCGCCGGCGCGCCTGGCGACCTGGGTAGCACGGACCGATGCTATCCATGCGGCTCGTGATGCGTGTCACGGCATTGTCGGGGATGTTGAACCCATGACGAGGGGAACATTGAGTTGGCAAATAACCCTACCAACGGATGGCAGCCTGCCTATGGCCGGATCGGCCCCCACCCTCATTCAATGGGCGCCTGGACCTCACCCTGCGGACATGCTCCAGGACAAAGGCTGTTCGCTATTGGCACTGGATGTCTTTCATACGGATCCGGAAAAAATCGAAGCGCTCCTGACGGCCATGAACTTTTCTGGCCCGGTTCATCTTCATGCACTGCAAGCGCCTTCGGCACCCTATCTGCTTGCGCATATTCAAACACCCTATGGCCTGAAGACATTGCCGCTTTCAACCATGTGACCGTTTGAGGCGGCTTCGCCACATAGCGGGAGCAAGCTCCCTCCCACGATTTGTTCGCCACGCCACCGAAGCGAAATGCAGGTATCTGTTATTCCCCATAGTTGCTATCGATACCATGCAGTTCTGCTCATCAGCCTCTCTCTCTAATCTGCCCACCAACGCGATCGACGACGATCGCAGCAGATCAAACCGCCCCTTATGGAGAGAGAAACGATGAACACATTCAACCGCACCCTGGCCGTCGCAACACTGGCATTGGCAACCCTCAACGCCGAGGCAGCATCGCCTGTCCAGGCCGCTGCGAGCGTGTCCGCTGTCGGCAGTGTGATCCAGTCCTCCAGCTATATCACCACCAAGGATGGCGTACAGCTTTACTACAAGGACTGGGGTCCGAGGAATGGCCAGGTGGTGACCTTCAGCCACGGCTGGCCGCTGGACTCGGACAGTTGGGAAGCGCAGATGATGTTCCTCGCCTCGAAGGGTTATCGCGTAGTCGCCCACGATCGTCGCGGCCACGGCCGCTCCAGCCAGCCTTGGGAAGGCAATGACATGGATCACTACGCCGACGACCTGGCGGCAGTCATCGAAACGCTGGACCTGAAGGATGTGACCCTGGTTGGCTTCTCGACGGGGGGCGGTGAAGTGGCACGCTATATCGGTCGGCACGGCACCGGTCGGGTGAAAAAAGCCGTCCTGGTTTCCTCGGTACCACCGTTGATGCTCAAGACCGAAACCAACCCCGGCGGCCTGCCCATCGAGGTGTTTGACGGCCTGCGCAAGGCGTCCCTGGAAAACCGCTCGCAGCTGTACCTGGACATCGCCTCGGGCCCGTTCTTTGGCTACAACCGCAAGGGTGCCAAGCCGTCCCAAGGCCTGATTCAATCCTTCTGGGCGCAGGGCATGATGGGTGGCAGCAAGAATACCTATGATTCCATCGCCGCGTTTTCGGCCACTGACTTTCGCGGTGACTTGAAGAAGTTCGACGTGCCGACCCTGGTCATCCATGGCGACGACGATCAGATCGTGCCTATCGATGCTTCAGGCCGGGCTTCGGCGGCACTGATCAAGGGTGCTCGACTGATCGTCTACCCTGGCGCGCCGCATGGCTTGACCGAGACGCATAAGGACCGTCTTAACCAGGACCTGCTGAAGTTCCTCCAGGAATAAAGCAAACCCCTGCCCTGTGGGAACGAGCTTGCTCGCGATAGCGGAGTGTCAGTCAGCATTTATGTTTCTGACACACCGCCATCGCGAGCAAGCTCGCTCCCACATTTGCTCGGGTGGAACCATGCTGCCATCAATGCCGCAACAGTTTACGCAGCGGAATCTCGTCCTTGCGCACAGGGGATTTGATGACGATGTAGCTGAAGTACTTGGAGATGCCGATGTTCTTGTCCAGCAAACTTTCCATCACGTCCTGGTAGTCCTGGATGCTGCGGGTCATGAAGCGCACCAGATAGTCGTAGCCGCCGCTGATCAGGTGACATTCGAGCACTTCATCCACCAGGCGGATGTTGGATTCGAATTTGGCAAAGTCCTCACGCTTGTGGTCACTCAAGGTGACTTCAGTGAAGACCGTTACCGAATCGGTAATCTTGGCCAGGTTCAGATGGGCCTTGTAACTGGAGATATACCCCAACGATTCCAGCCGCTTGACCCGCTGCAAGCATGGGCTGGCGGACAGGCCGACGGCATCGGCCAGGCTGACGTTGGTCATGCGACCGTCTTTTTGAAGCTCTACCAAAATGCTGATGTCGATCCGGTCCAGTTTCGCTAAACCTTCCATCGCATACCTCTTGCCTGCCGTTCGTAAGACAATCTTCTAACAAAATCAGCGTCGTAAAGACAGCTGATGCTGAGCCACCAGATCAGCCATGCTGTTGATGCAATAATCCGCCGCACAGGGCGTAGTCGGGTTTTCGCTGCTGCGGCAGATCAGGCAAACCGCCCCGACCTCCCGTGGACGGGCGCCCGGACGGGTTATCTGTAGAATAGCTTCGGCATCGAGATCGTTGCTCAGCAACCAATCGTGATCCTGCAACGGGTCGCTCGCCAGGGAAATGAAATCATCCGGCTCGATGCCCAGGCGCTCGCACAGGGCACCCCGGTCCTCGGCATCACGATCGCCCAGCACCAGCAGGCGATAGAATTTGCGCAGGTAGAGCATCGCCCCCGGCGCATCCTCGAACAGCGTCCAGCCGGCAGCCGAGCGAGCGAAACTCATGCCCTCCTCCCAACTGACCTTGAGCTTCCAGCGTTCGGCCAATTGGCGGTGGGCGAAACACAGCAATCCGCTGAAGCCCAGTTCGCCGAAGCGTGGGTACAGGGCCTGCAAAACCTCGTCGAACTCGGCCAGCACCTGCGCTTTGTCCGGTGGATTGCCATGGTTTTCCAATAGCGGCTGCAAGGCCGCCCAGACGCCGGAGTCGCGATCCACCAGAACCTCATCGCAGTCGATCAACAACGCTCGATATTCAGTCAGCCTCATGGGTAAAGCCTCCGATGATGTCCATCAATTCACGCTCCATTAATGGCGTGGGCGCTTGCCTTGGCAAACGCCCCGAACGCCAGGCGTTTCAGCCCGTGACCCGGGCCAGTGCAGCGTCGAGAATCTGCAACGCTTCGTCAATCTGCGCTTCGCTGGTCACCAGCGGCGCCAGGAAGCGCAGCACGTTGCGGTAGACCCCGCACTTGATCACCAACAAGCCACCGGCGCGGGCTTCGTCGATCAAGCGTTGGTTCAGGTCGGCATCCGGCGTGCGTGCGTCATCATGCTTGATCAGCTCAATCGCGAGCATGAAACCGCTGCCACGCACGTCACCAATCTGCGGGTATCGGGCTTGCAGGCGCAACAGGCCCTGGCGCAGGCGATCGCCCAGGGCTTCGCCGCGAGCCAGCAGTTGTTCTTGCTCGTAGGCCTCAATCACCGCCAGCGCCGCCGCACAGGACAGCGCGTTACCGCCGTAGGTACCGCCCAGGCCACCGGGCAACGGTGCATCCATGATCTGGGCCTTGCCAACCACACCGGACAGCGGCAGGCCACCGGCGAGGCTTTTGGCGACGGTGACCAGGTCCGGTTGGATGCCAGCATGCTGGAAACCGAACCATTTGCCGGTGCGACCAAAACCGGTCTGGATTTCATCGAGGATCAGCACGATGCCGTGCTTCTGGGTCAGGGTACGCAGGCCTTGAAGAAACTCGGCCGGTGCCGAAAGGAAACCGCCGTCGCCCTGCACCGGCTCGATGATGATTGCCGCAACCCGTTCAGGCGCCACTTGGGTCGCCAATAGTTCGTCCAAGGCCTGGAGCGCCATTTCGCTGGTGACACCGCGATAGGCATTCGGATACGGGGTATGGAAGACCTCCGGCGCGAACGGGCCGAAATTCTGCTTGTAGGGTTGGCTCATCCCCGTGAGGGTGGTGCCGAGCAAAGTCCGACCGTGGAACCCGCCGCGAAAGGCGATCACCGCCGAGCGGTTGGTGTGGGCACGGGCAATCTTCACGGCGTTTTCCACCGCTTCGGCGCCGGAGGTGAAAAAGGCTGCTTTGTAGTGCTCCTGGCCGCCGATCATTTCGCACAGCCGCTGGGCCAGGTCCAGATAGGGCTTGTAGGCCACGACCTGGAAGCAGGCATGGGAGACTTTCTGCAATTGAGCCTGCACCGCCGCAACCACCTTGGGATGATTGTGGCCGATGTTCAACACACCGATGCCGCCGACGAAATCCAGGTAGCGCTTGCCGTCCACATCCCACAGTTCCGAGCCTTGGGCCCTGTCGATGACCAGCGGGTGTGCGGTGACCAGACCACGTGGCACGAATTGATCACGCTGACGGAGCAGACTTGGAGTTTCTTCGACTTTACTGTTCATGGCATTTCCCATCGTGAGCCTCGCACCCAGGAAGCGGCTGCGGTGTGTTCACAGGTTAAGGGTTCGACGCGATTGTCTAAGCCGAACTTGGCCGCTGAGAAATCCGGATCGACTGTTTACACCCCGGCAAACAGCAGAATCCTCCAGCGACCTCCCGGCCCGAGGAATCTGCTGGGAGGGGTACCTTACAACGCAGCGTGATGCTTCTATACGGGCGCTTTCGACAGATCCTGCTCTGGCGTTGAGGCATCCTAGGTATTCCTCAATTCAGGCGAGAAGTGCTCCATGGCCCTGCTTTATAAAGCTGATCCGGTACGCGGCGAACACTGGCGGCGCCTGTTCGCCGAACACGCGCCGGATATCCAGTGGCGTGCCTGGCCGGACATCGGCGACCCGCGGGAGATTCGTTACCTGGCGGCCTGGCAGGCACCGGACGACATCGAAACGTTATTGCCAAACCTGGAGGTGCTGTTCGCCCTGTCAGCCGGTGTCGATCAGCTCGACCTCGCTCGCTTGCCAACCACGCTGCCAGTGGTGCGCTTGCTTGACCCGGGCATCAGCCAAGGCATGTGCGAGTACGCCAGTTTCGCCGTGCTCAGCCTGCACCGGGACATGTTGCGCTATCGCCAGCAACAGGCCGAACGGTGCTGGCAAGCACACCGCTTGGTGCCCGCGCAGCAGCGTCGGGTCGGCGTCATGGGCCTGGGTTTGCAGGCGCGACAGATACTCGCCACCTTGAAGACATTTGGCTTTGCCTTGTCGGGTTGGGCTCGCAGCGAGCATCACATTGACGGGGTGGAGTGCTTTGCCGGTGACGAGCAATTGCCGGCCTTTCTCGGCCAGTGCGACATAGTGCTGTGTGTCCTGCCGTTGACCGAGCACACCCGGGGGATTCTCGACCGCCAACTGTTCCAGCAACTGCCCAAGGGCGCGGCCTTGGTCAACATGGGCCGGGGTGGGCACCTGGTAGAGGCGGATCTGCTGGAAGCGCTTGCCGAGGGCCAGCTCAGCGCGGCGGTGCTCGATGTACTGGAGCAGGAACCGGCGCCCGCGGACCACCCGTTCTGGCAACATCCGCAGATCCTGCTGACACCGCACATCGCGGCAATGACCCAACCCGAGAGCGCATTTGGCGTGTTGCTGGAGAACATCCGCCGGCATCAGCGGGGTGAGGCGATGCTGGGGTTGGTGGATCGGGCGCGCAGTTATTGAAGAAACCGCGGCTACCGTAGGGACATAGCAAAATGATAGCATTCGGCCTTCAAGCCATCTGAAGGACCAGCATGCATGAAGCAAACGACCAAGACACAGCGATTGGTGGCACTTCACACGCTTGTAACCGCTTACACCCGTGAAGCCCATGAAAAAAATCTGTTGCCCAGCGATCACGCCGCACTCGCCTGGTTCACTCGGTTCAACTATTTGAATCCGGTCAGCTGGGCACTCGACCCCCACAAGATCCCCTACATCGCGGCCACGGCCCTTATTGACAGCTACTCCTGTCTCCCACGCAGACCGGACATGGCGTTTACTTACCTATGGACCGCGACGAACAGCTGCTACAACGATCTGTATATGAAGTCGTCCGGCAATGCGGAAAGTCTTGGCGACTCCAAAGCCATTGAAAAATCCCTGGCCGAAATCAACAAGTTCATGCAGGCGAACATCGCATTGCCGCCGGACGCAAGCCTGGCCGCCGCGTCCAGCACGCCCGCAGACATTACCCTGGACTTCATTGGACGCCTGCCTGACAAGACCCTCCATTTCGTCGCCTCTTACATCCTCAAGGGCATGGCGATCGAGAAACACAACGAGCTCGCCAAGACGAAAAAAACGAACGAGATAAGAAAAATCCATATTTCGTCTTCGTACAAAACTTTCAAAAGCAAATTCCCAGTGATGTTCAACCACTTCTACTGGACCTTTGGCCAAGCCTATTCAGCGCTGTGCACCCTCAGCGAGACCCCGGACAAAACAGACGTCAGCTACGGAATAACCGACAGCGAAAAGTCACGGAAAATCACCCACGCGCTTGGAAAGGAGATCAAGAAAATCCTTGTCCAGATACCCGTAATCGACCAGTTCGACGACCTCGGCAAGCCCAAGATGCAAGCGCCGTCGTTGTCCGGGGAAAGTCAGCGATTGGAGTTCCTGGTGTTCGGCATCCTGTACGCGGCACGAAACAACAACGCCCACGGGAATGTAGCGTCGCGCGTGAACAGCATATTTTCGGACGACCGGAGCATTGTCGCTGCCACGTGGATTTTTCTATTTGGCTACTTCTACCTGTCGCTGATCCTCGTCAGCTTGCGCGCCATTGACATGGACGACCTGCACATCCATGCCTTGAATGTCTCTTTGTCGGGTCCGCAATGACAACCTATCGCCTGACCGCCTTGAGTGGCGAACAGTTCGACTTTGCCACGCGCGACGAACGGAACGAATTCATCCAGGCGGAACTGTCTTTCTGGAAGGCCACTGCCAAGGAACTCAAGAAAGAAAGACTCGAACGCCATCAAACGTTGGAAAACATCAGCAGCACCCTCGCGATTTTTGAGTATGAGCTGAGGACCGAAGAGTTTGACTTCATCTATGAAGAAGCACCGGAAGAAAAGCTTGCTGAGGTCTGGATCTATAGTGGATCGGCCGCCACGCTGAAATGGCTGGAGATTCATTCGACCGAACCCGAGGTTGCCAATGGCTTCTACGACGCGACCTTTCTGAACAAGAGTGACAAGCTTCACTCCTTCAGCAACCTCACCGGGTACCTGGCGGCCTACGAGTTCAAGCTTCCGTCACGCAGTACGGTCACCCGGCGCTCTGCTTCGGAAACCGCGATATTGCGTGACATCCATTCAAATTTCTTCAAGGCAAAGGCCAGGCTGATAAAGAAAGCCAGAAAGGAAATGGATGACTTTGCCAACTGGCAGGAAACCGAAGAAGAGACCTGGAGGAAACGTCTCGCTACCCTGGAAGCCACTTATCAGGAAAAACTGCGACTGGAAGGCCCGGCAACGTATTGGGCAAGAAAGGCCAATGAACACCAGACGCGGGGCTACATCTGGACGGGCGTACTCGGTATCACGCTGTTCTTTTCTGTCATCAGCCTGTGGACCTCCTTCAACATCTGGTTGAGTGGCGATCGCACGCCGATTGCCCTCAACCAGGTCGAGGGCGCGCTCATTTTCGTGGCGCTTCTATCGACCCTGGCCTTCACTGCCAAGACACTGTCCCGGTTGATTTTCAGTGCCTTTCACTTGCAACGTGACGCCGAAGAACGCGAGCAACTTACGCACCTGTACCTGACGCTCAGCCAGGACACACAAGTTGACGAAGAGTCGAGGAAAATCATCCTCCAATCCTTGTTCAGTCGTTCGGAGACAGGGCTGATTTCCAACGAGTCGGGGCCGGCCATGCCAGGGTTGACCGACCTGCTCTCCACCTTCAAGAAGACCTGACGCCCCACCTGAAAAGCCGCCCGCCCATACCCGTGATGTACTGCTTGTAGCAGGCCGGGCCATGACTCATGGCCCGGTATTAACTGCTGGTCAAGCCGTCGTTTCGAGCAAGAAATGTGGTCGCCGGTGCCGTTGCTTGCCAAACCTGCCGAATCCATTGGAGGCCCTTGCCAGGCCTCGTTTCAAGTGAGATACAACCACTTGCAACGCCTAAAAAGCCGTCCAATCAAGTGCCTTTCCAATGGTGATTCGCCATGTCCAGCTCGCAACGCCCCACCTACTTCTATCGTTCCATGACCGCCGCTGATGTGCCTGCGGCGCACGCCTTGTCCGTGCAGTTGAAATGGCCCCATCGCCTGGAAGACTGGGCGATGTTGCAACGTGTCGCCCAGGGTTTTGTCGTGGAAGACCAGGGCCGTTTGATCGGAACGGCGTTCACCTGCGCCCAAGGGGACTACGCCACCATCGGCCTGGTGATTGTCGACGATGAGTACCAGGGCCAGGGGATCGGTCGCAAACTGATGGAACTGGCGATCGAGGCATGCGGCGCGCGGACCGCCGTGCTCAATGCGACGCTGGCCGGTGCCCCGCTGTATGCCAGCCAGGGGTTCGTTGATTTTGGGCATATCCAGCAGCACCAAGGGCAAGCGCGGGTGCCGGCTCCACAAGAACTGGCCGCCGGCGAACACTGCCGCGTGCTGGGCGAAGCCGATCACGCCGAGTTGATCAAACTGGCCAATGCCGGTAGCGGGCTGGAACGGACCGCCGTGCTCAATGACCTGTTCGGCGTCGTTGAACATTCAGTGGGGATCGAGCGAGACGGGCACCTGTGCGCCTTCGCCCTGCTGCGCCCCTTCGGCCGTGGCCGCTGCATTGGCCCGGTCATTGCCCAGAACCTGGAACAGGCCCGGCACTTGATCGCCGTGCTGCTGGCCGAAGTGCCGGACGCATTCGTTCGCATCGACATTCCCTCAAACAGTGGCCTGGCGCCTTGGTTGGAAGAGGTCGGGCTCAAACAGGTCGACACCGTCGCCCAGATGGCCCGTGGCACCCCGCCAGCGGCCAGCGGTGCGGTGCGGCAATTCGCGCCGGTGACCCAGGCCATTGGCTGAAAAACCGTCTTGATCAACGCTTCCCTGGAGAATCACCTTCATGCTCGAACCCACAGCAGTGTTGCTGGCACACGCCGATGGCCGTCTCGCCTCGACCTCATTCACCCCCGGCTCGCTGGCGGCCAACGATCCGTTCGACAGGCTCATCGCCTACACCGGGGCGGATGGCATCGCCGCCGGCGTGGTCCGGGGGAACGGGCGGTTCAGCGTCGATGAATACCCGTTCAGCGAAACGATCGTGGTGCATGCCGGCGCGGTGACGTTGCGCAGCCAGGCGCAAACGCTGCAGCTCAAGCCGGGTGAAAGCGCGGTGATCGGCCGGGGGACGGCGCTTGAGGTCGAGGCGCAGGCGGAGTCTCTCTGGGCTTTCTGCGCCGACACCCAACTTGTCGAAGAACGTCATCCCGGGCTCACGGCACTCCCCGCCCACACCCTGCTCTCGCCCTCTGCGCCACCGGACGACGAGATCCTGCTGAGCCCGCCGCCGCAATGTCGTTCCCACAATCTGTTTGTCGAAGAGGCGAGCAACCTGCGCATCGGCATCTGGGACTCGACGCCCTACACCCGCAAGTCTCGGCCGCACAAGCTGCATGAACTGATGCACCTGCTCGAAGGCAGCGTCACCTTGCAGGTGGCCGATGGCAGCGACTTGACGGTCAACACTGGCGATACCGTATTCGTCCCGCTGAATGCACCGTGTGCCTGGAAGAGCAGCGTTTATGTGCGCAAGGTCTACGTCGTCAAATAATCCGGCGTACGACAGTCACACCGCTATCGCGAGCAGGCTCGCTCCCACAGTGGACCTGCGCCAGCCGCAAAACCGAAGGGCGCCCCAGATCAAATGTGGGAGCGAGCCTGCTCGCGATGGCGGCGGCACATCCAACATCATTGCAAGCTGATCCGCCGCTATCGCGAGCAAGCTCGCTCCCACAGGGGACCTGCGCCAGCCGCAAAACCGAAGGGCGCCCCAGATCAAGTGTGGGAGCGAGCCTGCTCGCGAAGACGGCGGCACATCCAACATCATCGCAAGCTGATCCACCGCTATCGCGAGCAAGCTCGCTCCCACAGGGGACCTGCGCCAGCCGCAAAACCGAAGGGCGTCCCAGATCAAATGTGGGAGCGAGCCTGCTCGCGAAGACGGCGGCACATCCAACATCATCGCAAGCTGATCCACCGCTATCGCGAGCAAGCTCGCTCCCACAGGGGACCTGCGCCAGCCGCAAAACCGAAGGGCGCCCCAGATCAAATGTGGGAGCGAGCCTGCTCGCGAAGACGGCGGCACATCCAACATCATCGCAAGCAGACCCACCGCTATCGCGAGCAAGCTCGCTTCCACAGTGGACCTTCGCCAGCCGCAAAACCGAAGGGCGCCCCAGATCAAATGTGGGAGCGAGCCTGCTCGCGAAGACGGCGGCACATCCAACATCATCGCAAGCAGACCCACCGCTATCGCGAGCAAGCTCGCTTCCACAGTGGACCTTCGCCAGCCGCAAAACCGAAGGGCGCCCCAGATCAAATGTGGGAGCGAGCCTGCTCGCGAAGACGGCGGCACATCCAACATCATCGCAAGCTGATCCACCGCTATCGCGAGCAAGCTCGCTTCCACAGTGGACCTTCGCCAGCCGCAAAACCGAAGGGCGCCCCAGATCAAATGTGGGAGCGAGCTTGCTCGCGATGGCGGCGGCGCATCCAACATCATTGCAAGCTGATCCGCCGCTATCGCGAGCAAGCTCGCTCCCACAGGGGAACCATGGTGGATATGATCTGGCGGCAAAAAAAAGCCCGCAGTGTGAGCGGGCAAAAAGTGTCACAGGTTTGTCCGGCGTCCCTGCCGGGTTAAGCCTCAAAGTGCTGCGGCGATCGCACGGCCAACATCCTGGGTCGAGCCCTGCCCACCCAGATCGGGGGTGATGGGGCCTTCGGCGATTACTTGTTCGATGGCCTTGAGAATCCCATCATGGGCCGCGCGATAACGCTCATCGCCGTTCCCCAAAAAATCCAGCATCAAGGCACCGGACCAGATCATCGCGATCGGGTTGGCGATGTTCTGCCCGTAGATATCCGGCGCTGAGCCATGCACCGGCTCGAACAACGACGGGAAGCGCCGCAGCGGATCGAGGTTGGCCGACGGGGCGATGCCGATAGTGCCGGCGCAGGCCGGGCCCAGGTCAGAGAGGATGTCGCCGAACAGGTTCGACGCCACCACCACATCGAAGCGATCCGGCTGCAACACGAAACGCGCGCAGAGGATGTCGATGTGTTGCTTGTCCCACTTCACCTCCGGGTACTGCTCGGCCATCAATGCCGTGCGCTCGTCCCAGTACGGCATGCTGATGGAGATACCGTTGGATTTGGTCGCTGCGGTCAGGCGTTTGCGCGGTCGGGTCTGGGCCAGGTCGAAGGCGAACTTGAGGATCCGGTCGACCCCGCGGCGAGTGAATACCGACTCCTGAAGCACGAACTCATGCTCGGTGCCTTCGAACATCTTGCCGCCGACCGAGGAGTATTCGCCCTCGGTGTTCTCGCGGATCACCACGAAATCGATATCCCCCGCTTCGCGCCCGGCCAGCGGACAGGGTACGCCCGGAAACAGACGCACTGGACGGATGTTCACGTACTGATCGAAGTCGCGGCGAAACTTGAGCAACGAGCCCCACAGGGAGATGTGATCGGGCACCTTGTCCGGCCAGCCCACGGCGCCGAAGTAGATCGCGTCGAAGCCCTTGAGCTGTTCGAACCAGTCCGCGGGCATCATCTGCCCGTGCTCCAGGTAGTAATCGCAGTGGGCCCAATCGAGCACTTCGATGTCCAGCGACAGCTGCCACTTTTTCGCGGCCTGCTCCAGCACTCGCAGCCCTTCCGGCAGGACTTCCTTGCCGATACCATCGCCGGCGATGGCGGCGATTCGAAATGGTTTGCTCATCAAGCGTACCTCCCTAATGTCTGTTCAAACGCTGGCCGCATCACAGCCCACCGATGTGGAAGGCTTTGACTTCAAGGTATTCGTCCAGGCCGTATTTGCTGCCCTCGCGTCCCAGGCCCGACTGTTTGATGCCGCCGAACGGGGCGACTTCCATGGAGATCAGCCCGGTGTTGAGACCGACCATGCCGAACTCCAGCGCCTCGCCGAAGCGCCATGAACGGCGCAGGTCCTGGGTGAAGTAATAAGCGCCCAGGCCATACGGCGTGGCATTGGCCAGGGCCAGTGCCTGCTCCTCGGTAGTAAAGCGCATCAGCGGCGCAACCGGGCCGAAGGTTTCTTCGCTGGCCAGCAGCATTCCGGCGTGGGCCTCGCCCAGCACCGTTGGCTCGACAAATTGACTGTCGCCCTCGGGAACACCACCACAGAGCAGACGCGCGCCCTGACTCAACGCATCGTCGATATGCCGGGCGACTTTGTTCACCGCAGCCAGGTTGATCAGCGGACCGATCGTCACCCCAGCCTCCAGGCCGTTGCCGACCTTGAGCTTGCCCACCTCCTCCACGAGGCGCTCGGCGAAGCGTTGGTAGATGCCGTCCTGCACCAGGATGCGGTTGGCGCAGACGCAGGTCTGGCCGGCGTTGCGAAACTTGCTGAGCATGATCCCGGCCACCGCCTGCTCCAGGTCCGCGTCGTCGAACACAATGAACGGCGCATTGCCGCCCAGCTCCAGGCTCAAGCGCTTGATGTGTTCGGCGCTCTGACGCATCAGCAGCCGCCCGACAGCAGTGGAGCCGGTGAAGGAAATCTTGCGCACCGTCGGGTTGCCGGTCAGCTCCTCGCCGATGCCGGCCGGCAGGCCAGTGACAACGTTGAACACCCCGGCCGGAATCCCGACCCGCTCAGCCAGCACCGCCAGCGCCAGGGCCGACAAAGGCGTCAGGTCGGAGGGTTTGACGATGACCGGGCAGCCCGCCGCCAAGGCCGGCGCGCACTTGCGGGTGATCATCGCATTGGGGAAATTCCACGGGGTGATCGCCGCACAAACACCAACCGGTTGCTTGAGCGTGAGCAGGCGACGGTCGCCGCTGGGCGCCGGGATGGTTTCGCCATAAACCCGCCGGGCTTCTTCGGCAAACCATTTGGCGAAGCCGGCTCCATAGCGGATTTCGCCTTTGGCTTCGTTCAGCGGCTTGCCCTGTTCGCGGGTCATGATCAGCGCCAGGTCGTCGAGGTTGTCGATCATGGCCTGGTACCAACGCTCCAGCAGCACCGCACGCTCAGCCGCCGGCCGCGCTCGCCAGGCCGGCCAGGCACGCTCGGCCGCCTCGATGGCGCGGCGGGTTTCCACGCCTTGCATGGCCGGCACCCGGGCCAATACTTCACCGGTCGCCGGGTCGATGACATCCAGGGTGGCCGCGCTATCGGCGCCGATCCACTGACCATCGATGTAAGCGAGTTCTGCCAACAGGCTGGGGTCTTTCAATTGATTCTTGAGCATGGTCGCGTCCTGTTCCGAGGTGATTCCAGTCTAAGGAGATGCCACGGGGCAGGATGCTGAAAGCGGGGTTTGGGCAGTGTTGGATGCTGAAATTTGCGGGGAAGCAGCAGGCTCTACTGAGTGGCTCAGCTCGCTCCTGCCACCCCTGTGGGAGCGAGCTTGCTCGCGATAGCGGTGGGTCAGTTGATGCCAATGTTGACTGTGCCGTCGTCATCGCGAGCAAGCTCACTCCCACAGGGGGCTGTGTATGGCTTGGGGCCGGTCAGATTTTCAAAGAGCCCAGCAAACCTTCCAAAAACCGCTCCCCCGCGTCCATCTGGCTGATTTCGATGAACTCGTCAGGCTTGTGCGCCTGTTCGATGGAGCCCGGGCCACAAACCACCACGGGTACATCCAGGCGCTGCTTGAACAGGCCGCCTTCGGTGCCGAAAGAGACCTTGGCAGTGCCGGTGTCGGGGGCGGCGAAGTTCTTCAGGAAGCGCACCGCCTCGACGCTCGGATGGGTATCCAGGCCCGGGTAGACGTTCAGGGTTTCGATCTCGATGTCCGCCACGCTGGAGAGTTTTTTCGCCTCACGCACGATCACTTCGGCCTGCTCGCGCAGCTGTTCCAGGAACGAGTCCAGATCATCGGCCGGCAAGTTGCGCACTTCAAAATCCAGGGTGCACAGGTTCGGTACGATGTTCAGCGCCTTGCCACCAACGATCTGCCCGACGTGCACGGTGCTGTAGGGCACGTCGTAATCCAGGTCCTGGGCGCCCTGCTCCTGCAATTGCTGTTGGCTCTGGCGCAATGCCGCGATGAAATCGCAGGCCACATGAATCGCATTGACCGAGCGCGGTGCCAACGACGAGTGGGCCTCCAAACCGCGACAGTAAGTACGGTAAGAACCCTTGCCCTTGTGGCCAAGCACGAACTGCATGTTGGTCGGCTCGCCGATCACGCACAGAAACGGCCGCACCGGCGCCAGGTGCAGCACATCGAGCAAACGCCGCACCCCCACGCAACCGATCTCTTCATCATGGGAGAGTGCCAATTGCAGTGGCCGGTTCAAGGAATGGTCGGCGGCATCGAGCATGGCGTCGATGGCCAACGCAATGAACCCTTTCATGTCACAACTGCCACGCCCATAGACCCGCCCGTCTCGCACGGTCGCCTGGAACGCCGGGACCGTCCATGCCTGCCCCGCCGCCGGCACCACGTCGGTGTGCCCGGACAGCAGAATCCCGGGCAACTCCCGGGGCCCGGTGCTGGCGAACAGGTTGGCCTTCTTGCCGCTTTCATCCTTGACGATCAGCGACTCGATGCCCTTGCTCAGCAACAGCTCGCGCACGTATTCGATCAAGGCCAGGTTCGATTCTGATGAGACCGTTTCAAACGCCAGCAGGCATTCGAAAATGGCTAGCACGCGGGGTTTCATGAGGCTTTGCTCCGTTGCTCGGCAGAAGGGGCGAACCGGCGAATGGAGAACGGCTCAATCGACGTGCTGGTGCTGCCGGTGCTGATCAGCTCAGCCATGACATCACCGACGCCCGGGCCGAGCTGAAAGCCATGCCCGCAGAAACCAAACGCATAGTACAAGCCGTCGACGTTGCCACTGGGCCCCATCACCGGCAAGGAATCCGGCAGGTAGCCTTCGATGCCGCTCCACACGCGGATGATGTTCAGGTTACCGACCCCCGGCAGCAGCCGACGCATCTGGTCCAGTTGATTGAGGATGCTGCGCGGCTCGACATAGGCCCGGCGGTTGAGCATGTCCGGCTTGCTGCGATAGCCGCCGCCGATAACGATATTGCCCCGGGGAATCTGGCGGAAATAGATCACCTCTTCAGGAATCTTGGTGTACACCCCGATCACCGTTGGCAAGGCATATGGTACCGGTTCAGTAACGGCCATCTGTGGACCGTTGGTGTCCAGCGGCACCGGTTCGCCAAACTGTGCCGAGAGCTTCTGGCCCCAAGCGCCTGCGGTAATCAGCAACTGAGCGGCGCTGAACTGGCGGCCATCGGTGGTGCTGATGCTGAAGCCGTCACCGACCTTCTGCACCTCGGCCACCTCGGTCCGTTCCTCGATGCGTGCGCCGAGCCGTCGGGCCGCCCGGGCAAACGCCGGGGCCGCCAGACGCGGGTTGGCGTGACCGTCGTGCGGCGCATAGGAGCCGCCCTTGACGTCCTTGCCAAGGAACGGAAAACGCGCGTGCAGTTCGCTGCCGCGATAGATCTGCAAGTCCAGCTGCGCCGCTTCCGGTGCCGCTGCGTAAGCCTCGAGCTCGGGTATTTCGTCTTCGCGATAGCACACGCGCATGTGCCCGCTGGCGATGAATTCCAGGTCGTCATCGATCAGCTCCGGCAGGCGTTTCCATAGCGCCCAGGAGCGGTTCGCCAACTCCAGTTGCCCGAGGAAACGCCCCTGGCGCCGGACGTTGCCAAAATTCACACCGCTGGCGTACTGACCGATCTGGTCACGCTCCAGCAGGATCACCGATTGCCCCCGCTGACGCAGGAAAAACGCCGCCGCCGAGCCCATCAGGCCGCCACCGACGATCACCACATCGGCTTTATTCACCGTCATGGCGCCACCTCCCGGGTGAGCATCGAAAGCGGTTTGACCGGTGCCTGACCGCGCTGGCGTCCCACCTCTTGCACTTGGACACCCGCTGCGGCGGCAATCACTTCAGCCCCGGCCTGGGAGCAGTAACGCCCCTGGCAACGGCCCATGCCGACCCGACTGAAAGCCTTGGCCCGGTTGACTTCGCAAGCGCCCTTTTCGCTGACCGTGCGGCGCAACTCACCGGCACTGATCATCTCGCAGCGGCAAACAATGGCCTCATCCGGCAAGGCCTTGGCTTGCGCGGCGGGCCAGGGAAACGCCTGGGCCAGGCCGAGGCGAAACGCATCCATTACCTTGAGCGCCTGGCGCTGCTCGGCGACCTGCGCAGCGTCCACCGGTTGCTGCAAATCGCGCAACAAGGCCAGGGCGACCAGCCGCCCGGCGTGCTCGGCGGCATCAGCGCCACGGATCTTCGAACCATCTCCGGCGGCGTAGACGCCGCTGACCGAGGTCCGGCCCTCTTCGTCCACGTCCAGCCACCATTGCCCTGAAGCCTCGTCGAAACGCATGCGACAACCTGCCAGGTCAGCCAGTTGGGTTTCCGGACGCAAGTGATAACCCAGCGCCACCGCGTCGCACGCCACCGTCAAGGTTTCCCCGTTCGCGGTGCGTACTCGTACGCCACTGACACCGGTGACCGCCTCACCGAGCACTTGCAGGGGCGAAATGCCCAGGTGGACCGGGATCTTCGCCCGATACAACTGGGCCAACAGCTTCATGCCGGTGAACAGCAATCCCGGACGCGACATGAGTTTGGGCAAGGCTCTGATACGCTGGCTCAACGGCGAAGTGTCCAGCACCGCTGCAACATTGGCCCCGGCTTTTACGTATTGGCTGGCAACGAGGTACAGCAACGGCCCGCTGCCCATGAACACCACGCGGTGGCCGATGGAAACCGCCTGGGCCTTGAGCGCAATCTGTGCCCCGCCGAGGCTGTAGGTGCCGCCCAGTTGCCAACCTTCGATCGGCATCAGGCGGTCGGTGGCCCCCGTGCAGAGGATCAGTGCGTCATAGTCCACCGTCGTGTGCCGTCCCTGGCTGACGCAGCACAGCTGCCCGGGCGTCAGGTTCCACACCAGCGTATCGGGGCGGTAGTCGATCTGTGGGCGCAGGCGATCGAAGCTTTCGTGCAGGTCCCGGGCCTTGTCTGCCTCGGTGCCGTACAGCGTCGTGTAGCTGCGGGTGAACCCTTCAGGTTGACGCCGGTAGATCTGCCCGCCATCGCGACGATTTTCGTCGATCAGGATCGGCTTGAAGCCCGCCGCCACCAAGGTCTGGGCACAACGGATGCCGGCCGGCCCGGCGCCTACGATGACTATCCGCGCAGTGGCCATATTGCCTCCGGTTGCCGAGTGATGATGTCCAGCCCTTCGCGTACTTCATTGGAGCAGGCACGCAGGCGTTCGCCGCTGCGGGTCCAGACCCAGCAATCCTGGCAGGCGCCCATCAGGCAGAAGCCGGCGCGGCTGCCCGGATCGAATTCCGATTGGCGCAACGCCGGGCCATGGGTCAGCAACGCTACCATCAGGGTGTCGCCCTGCAGCGCCTCGATGGGCACGCCATCGACCTTCAATTTGACGATAGGCCGGCCCTGTTCGGCCAGCCTCACGAAACGCCCGTTCATGCGTAGGCTCCCACGATCATGCTGTTTGAATCCTGTTGGCTCTTGAGCAGCTCGGCGCTGTCGTGATGACAGAGCACTTCACTGCCGCCGTCGAGGGTGCGCCGAGGCGGCGCAATGAGGTTACACACACCGTCGACCCGCACCGGACAGCGGCTGAGGAAGGTGCACAAGCCCGGCACGTCGGCCCTTGCACCCAACGCAGGCAGGCTGCCGCAAGTCGTGGCGCCACAGGTTTCCAGCCAGCCCTGGCGCAACTCCGGCACCGAGTGGATCAACAGATCGGTGTAGGGATGGAACGGCGCCTGGGCGAACGATTGTCGTGCCCCCGCCTGGACCTTGCGGCCGCTGTACATCACCACGATGTCGTCGCACAGCGCCCGCACCGTGGAGATGTCGTGGCTGATGAACAGGTAGGACACCCCCAGTTGCTGGCGCAGGTCGCGCAGCAGTTCGAGAATTGCCGCGCCGACCACGGTATCCAGGGCCGAAGTCACTTCATCGCACAAAATCAAATCCGGCTTGGCCGCCAGCGCCCGGGCCAGGTTGACCCGCTGCTTCTGCCCACCGGAGAGTTCGCTCGGGCGGCGCTCGGCCAGCTCCCGTGGCAAACGAACGAGGTCCAGCAGTTCGCCGATACGCTCGCGCAACGCCGCACCCTTGAGGCCGAAATACATCTTCAGTGGCCGGCTCAGGATGGTGCTGATGCTGTGCATCGGGTTCAGCGCGGTGTCGGCGTTCTGGAACACCATCTGGATGCGCCGGAACTGTTCGTCCGTACGTTCAGACAGGCTGCCACCCAGTGGCTGACCATCAAAGGTCAACCCACCGAGGGCCGGGGTCAACAGCCCCGCCACCACCCGCGCCAGGGTCGACTTCCCCGAGCCCGATTCGCCAATCACGCCAATGGCCTGGCCCCGGCGTACAGTCAGGTCGATGTCTTCCAGCACCCGGATCGCCGGCATGCCATGCTGGTTCTTGTTGCCGTAGCCGGCGGTCAAACCCTGGATGGTCAGCAATGGCGTGTCTTCGGCTACGCCGCAGGGCGGGCGAATCGTCGTATCCGGCCGCGCCGCCGCCAGCAGGCTGCGGGTATAGGCGTGGGCCGGACCTTTGAGCAGCGATGCGGTGGCATTGTGTTCGAAGATCTGCCCGCCGTTGAGCACCACGATCTGGTCGGCCATCTGTGCAACCACGGCCAGGTCGTGGGACACGTAGACCGCCGTCGCGCCACGTTCGCGCACCACGCGCTTGAAGGCACGCAGCACGTCGATCTGGGTGGTCACATCGAGGGCCGTGGTCGGCTCATCGAGCACCACCAGCAGCGGATCGCTGATCAGCGCCATGGCCGCCATCACCCGCTGCAACTGTCCGCCGGAGACTTGATGGGGATAGCGCCGACCGATGCGCTCGGGGTTTGGCAACGCCAGGTCGCGAAACAGTTCGATGGCCTTGGCCTCAAGCGTCGCCCGATTGCCCAGGCCGTGGATCAGCGCACCTTCCACCACTTGGTCGATGAGCCTTTTGGCCGGGTTGAATGCAGCGGCGGCGCTTTGGGCGATGTACGACACACGGTTGCCGCGCAGGCCTTGCAGCTCGCCTTCGCTCAACGCCAGCATGTCGTGCTCGCCGACCTGCACCACGCCACCGGCCAGGCGGCAACCGCGCCGGGCATAACCGAGCAATGCCAGGGCGATGGTGGTCTTGCCGGAGCCAGACTCGCCGATCAGTGCCAGTACCTCACCCTTCTCCAGAGAGAAGCTCACGCCCTTGACGATCTCCACCTCGCCACGCTCGCCGCCGGCGACCACGCGCAAATTCTCGACTCGGATCAATTCGCTCATCTCAATGACCTCCCGTACGTCGATTACGCCGCGAAGACAGGCGGTCGATAAACAGATTGACGCCGATGGTCAGGGTGCCAATGGCCAGGGCCGGAATCACAATGGCCGGTGCCCCCTGATTTAGGCCGCCGATGTTTTCGCGCACCAGCGAACCCAGATCGGCGTCCGGCGGTTGCACACCCAGGCCAAGGAAGCTCATGCCGCTGAGCAACAGCACGATGAAACCGAAGCGCAGGCCCAAGTCAGCCAGCACCGGGTTGAGCATGTTCGGCAAAATTTCCACGCACGCGATGTACAACCGCCGTTCGCCCCGGGTACGGGCCACTTGCACGTATTCCAGAGCCTCGATGTTCACCGCCATGCTGCGCGCGATCCGGAACGCGCCCGGCGTGTAACTCAACACGGCCGTACACACCAGCAACGTCACCGACGAACCAAACGCCGAGACCATGATCAGCGCCAGCATCTTGCTCGGGATCGAAATGAAGGCGTCCATCAGGCGACTGATCAACTCATCCAGCCATTTCGGTGAAACCACCGACAGCAGTGCGCAACTGGTCCCAAGCCCGCTGGACAAGACCGCGGCCACCAGCGCCAGGCCCACGGTGAACTGTGCGCCGACCAGAATCCGACTGAGCATGTCGCGGCCCAGGTAATCGGTGCCCAACGGGTAAGCGGCGCTGAAGCTGTCGAAAACAGTGTCGGAAACCACTTCGCCCACCGGGTGTGGTGCCAGCCACGGGCCGAAGACCGCCACCAGCAACCAGACTGCACACAGCGCGGCGCCGACCAGTCCAAGCCAGGACGAGCCGTGAGCATCTTTGCCCAATGCCAGAGCGACCGCCGCGGTCGGGGGTTTCACAATGGGATTGTTCATTGGTTTCTCAGCCTCGGGTTGGAAAGGATCGCGCACAGATCGGCAATCAGCACCAACGTCAGGTACGCCGTGCAAAACAGCATGGTGCAGGCCTGGACCAGTGCCATGTCGCGGTTCGTCACCGCATCGACCATCAGGCTGGCGATACCGGGATAGTTGAAAATCGTCTCGACGATCACCACCCCGCCCAGCAGGTAGGACAGGCTCAAGGCGATGGCGTTGGCGATCGGCCCGATGGCGTTGGGTAACGCATGGCGCAAGACCACCCGTACCGAACTCACGCCTTTGAGACGGGCCATTTCCACGTAAGGGCTGTCCAGTTGGTCGATCACCGCCGCCCGGGTCATGCGCGCCATTTGCGCGACGATCACGCAGCACAGCGTCATGACCGGCAAAGCATAGGTGCGCATGAATTGCAGCGGCGAGGTGATCTCACTGGAATAGGACAGCGCGGAAAGCCAGCCCAGGTTCACCGCGAAGATCAGCACCGCCAGGGTGGCGACGAGAAATTCCGGCACGGCCACCATCATCAGGGTAAAGAAACTCATGAAGCCGTCGATGCGACCACCTCGCCCCATCGCCGAACCGATGCCCAGGATCAAGGCCACTGGCACCGATACCAGCGCCGTGGCGGCCGCCAGCATCAGCGTGTTGGGCACCCTGCCCGCCATCAGCTCGGTGACCGGTACGGCATTGGATACCGACACGCCCATATCGCCGCTGAGCAAGCTGGTCAACCAGTGCAGGTAACGCAACACACCCGGCTGATCGAGGCCCATTTTCGCCCGCAGGGCCGCCACCTGTTCCGGCGTGGCGAACTGTCCCAGGGACTGTTGCGCCGCGTCTCCCGGCAACACCGCCGTGATGGCGAACACCACCATCGAGACGATCAACAGCGTCACGATCGCGGCGCCTACGCGCCGGCCGATCAACCACAGTGTGCTGCTATTCATCACCCTACCCCTTGTGCCATGTCACGTCGCAAGAGCGCGCTCATCACGCGTCAAGCCAGACTTGCTCAGCGAACATATAGCCCATGAAACCGCCCAGCGGGTTGGTGCCATAACCTTTGACGCGCTGGTCGACGCCGTCGATGTTGCTGATGAACACCGGGATGCCGATGCCGCTGTGCTCATGCACCAGGGTCTGCATGTCCGCGTACATCTTGCCGCGCTTGGCCTCGTCGGTTTCACCCCGGGCCTGTATCAGCAACTGGTCGAACTGTTCGTTTTTCCAGCCGGACTCGTTCCATGGCGCCGTGGACTGGAAGAACTGCGAGAACAGCATGTCGGCGTTGGGCCGGGGGTTGATGTTGCCGAAACTCAGCGGGTGCTTGGCCCAGTGATTGGACCAGTAGCCATCGCTGGGCAGGCGGTTGACGTTGAGCTTGAGCCCGGCCTCCTTGGCCGATTGCTGCAGCAACACAGCAACGTCTACCGAGCCGGTGGCGGCCGGCGAGCACATCATTGGCATGCTGATGTTCTCCATGCCGGCTTTCTTCAGCAGGAAGCGCGCCTTTTCCGGATCGTAGGTCCGTTGCGGCAGGTCGGCATTGTAGAAACGTGCACCGGGGGCGATCGGGTGGTCGTTGCCGACCCTGGCGAAACCCCGGAAGATCGCCGACTTGACCTGTTCGCGGTCCAGCAGCAGCTTCATGGCCTCGGTGAACTCCGGGCTCTGGCCAGGCATCTGGTCCTGGCGAATGATCAGGTCGGTGTAGTTGCCCGATGGCGAGTCCACCACGCGATGGGTGGTGCTGTCCTTGATGCGCGTGGTCGAGCGCGGGTTGACCTCGTTGATGATCTGCACATCACCGGAAAGCAGCGCGTTGACCCGTGACGGCTCGTCGGCGATACCGATGAACTCGATCTCGTCCAGGTACGGCAAACCCGGCTTCCAGTAATTGGTGTTGCGCGCGCCAATCGAACGCACCCCAGGTTTGAACTCCTTGACCTTGAACGGGCCGGTGCCGATGCCCTGGTTGAAGTCGGTGGTGCCTTCAGGGACGATCAGCAAGTGGGAGACGGCCAGGATCGAGGGCAGCTCGGCATTCGGCCCGCTCAGGCGTATCTGCACTTCATGGGTGCCGTTGGCCTTGACCTCGGCAAACTGCTCGGCCAGCGGCAGGACTTTGGAACCGGTGATCGGGTCCTTGTGGCGCAACAGGGAGAACACCACATCAGCGGCGGTCAGCCCCTTGCCGTTGTGGAAGGTCACCTCTTTGCGCAGAGTGATCACCCAGAGCGTGGCGTCGGTGGTGTCGATGCGCTCGGCCAGTTCCAGTTGCGGCACCATGTGGTTATCGAAACGCGTCAGGCCGTTGTAGAACATGTAATGACGCACGTAGTCCGTAGACGATGAGCCTTTGGCCGGGTCCAGGGTATCGGCGGTGGAACTGGAGATGCCCGCCACCCGAATACGCCCGCCGGGCTTGCCTTTGCCAGGGCTCGCGGCGTCATCGGCCAGCAGCTTGCCAGCGGCGCCGAACAGGCTGCCGGCACCGGCTGCGGCCACGCCCGCCAGCCCGAGCATTTGCAAGGCATGCCGGCGTGACATGCCGCGATTGAGCCCTTCGAAAACACGCAGACTTTCTGTACCGGTGATCAACTGGTCTTTGATGCCGTTTTTATTGTCACTCATGTCAGTTCTACCTTTCGGAAAAATGATAGGGCTCGATTGCGCACGATTAACGCAACGTGTTGAAACGCCAAACAACACCATGAAACTCAGTGCAGGTAGTCCTGCAGGCGGTAATACGCGCCTACCAGCGGCAGGAACCAGGGCTTGCCGAAGTGTCCGGGAATGGCCGGCCAGTCAAGCTCGCGCCAAGGGTTGGCCTCGACCTTGCCGGCCATGACCTGGGCCATGACTTGCCCCATGTGCACCGACATCTGCACACCATGGCCGCTGTAGCCCATGGAGTGATAAACCCCGCCATGCTGGCCGGCCCGCGGCAGGCGATCGGACGTCATGTCCACCAGGCCGCCCCAGCAATAGTCGATCCGAGTGTTCGCCAACTGCGGGAACATCTGCACCATCGCCGCTTGCAGCACCTTGCCGCTCTTGGCGTCGGACACGCTGTCGGACATGGCAAACCGCGCCCGACCGCCAAACAGCAGACGGTTGTCCGGGGTCAGGCGAAAGTAGTTACCGATCATGCGGCTGGTGACATAAGAGCGTCGCGCCGGCAGCAAGCTGTCGATCAGCCCCTGGGGCAATACCTCGGTGGCAACCACGAAACTGCCCACCGGTACGATCCGCCGCCGATACCAGCCCAGGCCGCCCTGCTGGCAGGCGCCGGTCGCCAACAGGATCTGCGAGGCCTGCAGCGTCCCCTTGCTGGTGTTGACTCGATAACCGCCGGCACTGGCCTTCCAGTCCTGCACCGTCACCCCTTGAAAGATCAACGCACCGTGACGGGCAGCGGCTTCGGCCAGGCCGACACCGAAACGCCCGATGTGCATCTGCACGCCGTTGCGCTGCAACAGGCCACCGTGAAACTGCGCCGAATTGACTTCCGCCCGCGTCTCCTGGGCCGACAGCAACTCGACCTCGGCATCGACTTCCTTGCGGATCAATTCGCAGGTGCGCGCCAACCCTTCGTAGTGCATCGGCTTGGCGGCCAGCTTGAGCTTGCCGTTGCGCTTGAGGTCGCAGGCAATCCCCTCCTGCTCCACCAGCGAGACCACGCTCTGCACGGCACTTTCATAGGCTTGGTAATACGCCCGGGCCTTGTCGGCGCCGAGGCTGGCGGTGAGCGCCGCGTAATCCTGGGCCACGCCGGTACTGCAATGACCGCCGTTGCGTCCTGACGCCTCGCCAATCACCCTGCCCGCTTCCAGCACCGCCACGCTGGCCCCCTTCAAGGCCAAGGCCCGGGCCGCAGCCAGGCCGGTGAAACCGCCACCGACGATGGCGACATCGACCTGCCCGGGCAACCCGCCGAGCTGGGCACCGGTGAAAGCCGGTGCGGTATCGAGCCAATAGGACTCACTGCCCATGTCTAACCCCTTACCTTGAAGAAGTGCGTCGAGACTCAGAGCCCGACCAGGCCGGCCAACCCGCCGATGTCCGGGATCTGGTGATAGCCATAGATGGCATTGGCCGGTTGTTCGTGACCGCGGGCGACGAAGGCCTTGTTCTTGATCTTCATGTCGTGGGCCGACATCAGGTCGTAGCGGAAGCTCGACGACACATGCAAGACATCCTCCGGACCGCAGCCGAGGTTATCGAGCATGAATTCGAAAGCTGCCAGGCGTGGTTTGTAGGCCTGGGCCTGCTGGGCCGTGAAGACTTTATGGAAGGGCGCACCGAGCTTGTCGACGTTGGACATGATCTGCTCGTCCATCGCATTGGAGAAAATCACCAGGGGGATCTTGTCGGCGATTTTCGACAGGCCCGCCGGTACATCGGCGTGGGGGCCCCAGGTTGGAACGGCGTCGTAATAGAGCTGGCCTTCGCCGCGATACTCGACGCCCCAACGCTTGCAGACCCGCATCAGGGAGGTCTTGATGATTTCATCATAGGGCCGCCATTCACCCATCACCTGGTCCAGGCGATAAGCGGAGAAATCCTTGACGAACTGGTCCATCTGCCCGGCATCGACACGGTCGGCGAACAGCTCGCGCGTCATGGTGCCCATCTGGAAATTGGTCAACGTGCCGTAGCAGTCGAAGGTGATGTACTTGGGTCGAAGAAAGCTCATGAGTGCGGTCCTGGATTGTTGTTGAAGACATGCCGAGGCAAACATTGATGCCGTTCGTGAAACGTCGGTGCAACGCTGCATCACGTTTTCATTACAACACCATGAGACCGTGGATAAATCGTTAAAAATACCGGCCGCTTGGTACAAACCACCGTTTTGCAGGGTTCGCTCAGCAGACTTTGCGGGATGCTCCAGGCGTGGGCGCTGCGCCCGTGTTTCTGTGGGTTTGCGGGCAGCAATGGTGCGCCAGACAGATCGCCAAAGGGTCGTTTGCGGCAGAATCTACGCCCGTCGCGAGCAGCTTCGGCATCTTTGTTCGATGGGCTGCCGCCATCGCGAGCAGGCTCGCTCCCACAGGGATCTTGGGCGGTCGCATGATTGGTGTTCGCTACAAGCGAGCTTGCTCGCGATAGCGGTGGGTCTGTTGGAGATCTTTTGTTCAGGCTTTCAACTCAGCCTCAAGAAAGCTCACCAACGCCTGTACTCGCGCGCTGCGCAGTTTGCGCGAGGGCACCAGCAGGTTGATCGGGGCGCTGTCGAATTGCCAATCGGCGAGCACCCGTACCAGGCGGCCATCGGCGATGGCTTTGCTGACGTCCCATTGCGAACGCAGCACCAAGCCCAGGCCTTGTTCTGCCCAGCGTCGAGCCACGCTGCCATCGTTGCTCAATAAAGCCGGTTTGATCCTTAGGGTTTTTCGCCCTTGTTCATTACGCAGATGCCATAGCGTGACATCCTCATCGTTTTCACGAATACAAATGCAGCGATGCTCGGCGAGTTGCTCAGGTGATGACGGTGTACCGTACTGCTCCAGATACGCAGGACTGGCGCATAACCATCGGTCGTTCTGCGTGAGGGGCCGGGCGACCCAGAGGCTGTCGCTAAGGGTGCCGATGTGAATCACCGCGTCGCTGTCGTGACGATCGGGCCAAGGCGTTTCCCGCAGATCCAGATGCAGGCACAGCTGCGGATGCAACCTGGCGAAGCGGGCCAACAACGGCGCGATGTGTTGTCGGCCATAACCGAACGGTGCCGCCAGCCTGAGCGTGCCGACCAGGCGATCATCCTGCTGCTTGAACGACTCGGGCAGCGCCTCCAGTTGATCCAGCAACAACGCACTCTGCCGGGAAAAACGCTCACCATCGGCGGTCAGGCTCAAGCGCCGGGCGTCACGGTTGGCCAGGGTCAGGCCAAGCTGCGTCTCCAGTTTGCGCAGACGCATGGACAACGCGGGCGGCGAGACATCGAGCGCCCTGGCGGCGGCGCTTAGCGATTCAGAGCGCGCCAGGGTCACGGCCATACGCAGGTCTTCGAGGCTGATCATTCAGTTCAACTTAATGATTGATGACACGGCATTGAACCACGACTTTACGATGACTGAGTAGAGTCGAGCCTGTCTTCAACCTCCGAGCCCTGTTCATGCCAGCCTCAATTGCCTCCCTCGACACCCCGGTCGCGCTCATTGACGTGCCGCAAATGCAGCGCAATATCCAACGCATGCAGCAACGCATGGACAACTTGGGTGTGCGCCTGCGTCCCCATATCAAAACCAGCAAATGCCTGCCGGTGGTCCAGGCGCAGATCAAGGCAGGTGCCAGCGGAGTCACGGTTTCCACGTTGAAGGAAGCGGCGCATTGTTTTGCTGAAGGCATCCAGGACATCTTCTACGCCGTCGCCATGGCCCCCGGCAAACTGCCTCAGGCCCTGACGCTCAAGCGCAAGGGATGCCAGTTGAGCATCTTGACCGACAGCCTGATCGCTGCCCAAGCCATCGTCGACTTCGGCCAGCAGCACGACGAGCGTTTCGACGTCTGGATCGAGATCGATTGCGACGGCCATCGATCAGGCCTGCGGGTCGAGGACGACACCCTCATCGAGATCGCACGCAGGCTCAACGAAGGTGGCATGCAGCTGTGCGGCGTGATGACCCACGCCGGCTCCAGCTATGAACTCGACACCCCCCTGGCGCTGCAAGCCCTGGCCGAACAGGAACGCCACCTCTGCGTCAGCGCCGCCCAACGCATCCGCGCAGCCGGGTTGGCCTGCCCGCAGGTCAGCATCGGCTCGACGCCCACGGCATTGTCGGCGCTGAACCTGGAAGGCGTGACCGAGGTTCGCGCGGGTGTCTATGTGTTCTTCGATCTGGTGATGCACAACATCGGCGTTTGCCAGGCGGATGAATTGGCGCTGAGTGTGTTGACCACCGTCATCGGTCATCAGCAGGACAAAGGCTGGATCATCACCGATGCCGGCTGGATGGCCATGAGCCGGGACCGGGGTACACAGCGCCAGCAACGGGACTTCGGTTACGGACAGGTGTGCAGCGAAACCGGCGACTGGATCGAAGGCGCCCTGCTCTCCAGCGCCAACCAGGAACACGGCATCATCACCCTTTCAAGTGTTGGGGACATCGATATCACCGAGCGTTTTCCCATTGGCAGCCGCCTGCGCATCCTGCCCAACCACGCCTGCGCCACCGGTGCGCAATTCCCTGATTACCGCGCCTGCGATGCCTCGGGCCAGGTGCACACCTGGAGTCGTCTGCATGGCTGGTGAGATCGAGTTTATTCACACAAACCAAGCCGCCGCTGCGGGTGGACATTACAGCCAGGCTGTGTCGCATCAGGGGGTCTTGTATGTGTCCGGACAACTGCCAGTGCGCGCCGATGGCAGCCACAGCGTCGACCAGCCGTTCGAGGTCCAAGCCTGTATCGCCCTGGACAACCTGATGGCGATTCTCGGCGCAGCGGGGCGTGAACCCAGCGACCTTTTAAAGGTGACGGTCTATGTCGCCGGCGTCGAACACTGGCCTGCTTTCGACCGGATCTACGCCCGCTATCTGGGCGAACACCGGCCTGCGCGCGCAGTGGTGCCCGTCCCGGCCTTGCACCATGGGTATCTGATTGAAATCGAAGCGCTGGCGGGCAGTGAGAGCACATCATGAAACCGGAAAAAAGCGATGTACTGATTATCGGCGGCGGCATCATGGGATCGGCGTCGGCGTTTTTCCTGCGCCAGCGCGGGCACTCGGTGACGTTGCTGGAACGCGACCTGATCGGCCAATACGCCAGCGGCGTGAATTTCGGCAACGTGCGGCGCCAAGGGCGTTTCCTAGGCCAACTGGAGTTGTCCAATCGCTCATACGGGTTGTGGAAACGGCTGCCCGAGTTGATTGGCGATGACCTGGAGTTCATCCCCAGCGGCCATATGCGCGTCTGCTATCGCGAGGATGAAATCGCTGAACTGCAAGCCTACGCCGCCGCCCCCGAAGCCCGCGAACTGGACTTGCAGATCATCACCGGCAAGGCCTTGCACGAGCGTTTTCCGTTCCTCGGCCCGGAGGTCAAGGGCGGCTCTTACGCACCACACGACGGCCACGCCAACCCTCGTCTGGCGGCCCCGGCATTTGCCCGCGCGGCGACACGGGCCGGGGCCAGCGTCCGTGAGCGCACGGAAGTCGCCAACGTACAAAAGGTGAACGGCGAATTCCACGTGACCACCACCGACGGCCAGCTGTTCATTGCCGAACAACTGCTGATCACCGCCGGTGCCTGGGGAGCAAAACTGTCCGAACAATTCGGCGAAGCCGCCCCTGGAGGCCAATGGGCCGCAGATGTCGGTTACCGAACCGGTGCCCTATGCCTTGCCAACGGTGATCGGCGTGTTTACCAAGATAAAGGAAGAGGTGATTTATTTTCGGCAGATACCGCGAGGCAACCTCATCATCGGCGGTGGCAACCGCTGTAAGCCGGACATGCTCAACCGTCGCGCTTACTTCAAGCCCGAAAGCCTGCTCAATCAGATGCGGCAGATGGGGCGGCTATTACCCGGGGCGGCGAACCTCAACATCATCCGGGTCTGGAGCGGCATCGAGAGCTATACGCCGGACTCGCTGCCGATCATGGGCCCCAGCGGCAAGGTCGAGGGGTTGTTCTACGCCTTTGGTTTCTGTGGGCATGGCTTCCAGCTCGGCCCGGGCGTCGGCGACGTCATGGCCGAGTTGATCAGCACCGGCAGCACCGGCACCTTGATCAGCCCGTTTGATATTCGCAGGTTCACCGACCCGACAGCTCTGGTTATGCCTCATGGGAGCATTCCCAGCACCGGCAGACTTGTTTGACGCAAGCCATCGACCAGCGACTGGACGCACTTTCTCACCCTGAACGAAGGCCGTTGCTTTTTTTGCGAAGTCCGTCCGGCAGATACAGCAGATTCTTCTTTGCCAGGCTCGAGAACGGCATATCCCATCAGGGCCGCTTTGTTAGTTTATCGAGAAGAAAACGGCATCACGATCTGCTGCCGGCAGCGCTATCACCGCTCTATGGGAGCCCGTTGGATGACCACCCAATCTTCAAACAACCCACCTGTATTCCAGCAGTTTTATATCAACGGTGAATGGCAATCTCCGGTGCATCCGGCAACGCTGCCCGTGGTCAACCCCGCCACCGAGCAAGTCATTGCCGAGGTCGCCCGCGGCTCAAGCGAGGACGTTGATCGGGCCGTCGCGGCAGCGCGCGCAGCGTTTCCCGGCTGGTCAGCGACGCCGGTGGACACTCGCGTGGCGATCCTTGGAAAGATCCATGAACTGATCCTTGAACGCAAAGAAGAACTGGCCCAGGCACTGTCGCTGGAAATGGGCGCGGCCATCAGCTTCGCCCGAGCCATGCAAGTGCCGCTGGCAGCTGAACACGTACGGGTGGCCCGTGATGTGGTGTCCACTTATCGCTTCCAGAAAGTCGAGAATGGCACGGCCATTCAACGCGAACCCATCGGCGTCTGCGGCCTCATCACGCCGTGGAACTGGCCGCTGTACCAAATCACCGCCAAAGTCGCCCCGGCGATTGCCGCCGGCTGCACAGTGGTGTTGAAACCCAGCGAACTGTCGCCCCTGAGCGCCCTGCTCTTCGCCCAACTGGTGCACGACGCAGGCCTTCCGGCGGGTGTCTTCAACCTGGTGAACGGCAGTGGTGCCGAAGTCGGCGCAGCCATGGCGGCGCATCCCGACATCGACATGATCTCCATCACCGGCTCGAACCGCGCCGGAGCGCTGGTGGCCCAAGCCGCCGCCCCTACAGTCAAGCGCGTTACACAAGAGTTGGGTGGCAAGTCGCCGAACGTGCTGTTGCCCGACGCCGACTTCGCCAAGGCCGTGCCGCCAGGGGTGATATCGGCGTTTCGCAACGTCGGCCAATCGTGCAGCGCACCAACCAGAATGATCGTGCCCAGGAACCGCTTGGCGGAAGTCGAGGCGTTGGCGGCCGCGACCGCCAAAGCGATCGTCGTGGGCGATCCGCAGTCGGAAGAAACCGTGCTCGGTCCCATCGCCAATGAAGCCCAGTTCAATCGCGTGCAGGTCATGATCGAAGTGGGCTTGAATGAGGGTGCCAAGCTTGTTTGCGGTGGCCCGGGGCGCCCGGAGGGCCTTGAACAGGGCTTCTACACTCGACCGACTGTGTTCTCCCAGGTGGACAGCGCCATGCGCATCGCCCAGGAAGAAATCTTCGGCCCGGTGCTGTGCATCATCCCCTATGACACAGTGGATGAAGCCGTCGCCATCGCCAACGACACCGTCTATGGGCTGGGCGCTCATGTCCAGGGCCAGGACCTTGGACAGGCGCGCGGCGTTGCCTCACGTATTCGCTCCGGGCAAGTGCTGTTGAACTATCCGGCGTGGAATCCGATGGCACCGTTTGGCGGCTACAAGCGCTCAGGCAATGGCCGTGAGTATGGTGTGCATGGGTTCGAGGAATACCTGGAGATCAAGGCGATTGTCGGGTTTGAGTGATTGCGCTAGCCCTCGAACCGCCCCGTGCCCTCGCGATCATGGGCGTAGTGTCGGGTGAACGGAAACGCCGGCAGCCACGACTCGCGGCGCACGGTCCAGCTTTCGTAGGTGGGCATCAGTTGATCGGGGGCGTCCAGCGTGCCCAGGTTCACTTCGATTTCGTCGCCGGTACGGGCGTACACCGACGAGCCACAGCGCGGGCAGAAAAAACGCCCGGCGTAGTCCCGTGTTGCCCCCTCGATCGTCACCGCGTCCTGGGGGAACACCGCTGCGGCGTAGAAGAGTGCGCCGTGATGCTTGCGACAGTCGAGGCAGTGACAGAGGCCGACCCGGTATGGCCGGCCAGAAGCTTGGATGCGAACGTTACCGCACAGGCAACCGCCGGTGAATCGGTCCATGGTGTGTCTCCTCTACAATCCGGGGCCATGCTTCATAACTCATACCGGTCAATGGTAGGCGCATGTTGCGCCATCAGTTCCACGACCCAATCGATGAACACTCGTAGCTTGGCACTGACGTGGCGGTTCGGGGGATAGGCCAGATAAAGCGGCATCGGCTCGAGCTGCCAGTCTTCGAACAGCGGCACCAACTCACCTTGCGCCTGGTGACGTCGGGACATGTACTCGGGCAGCCAGAGCACACCCAGCCCCGCCAAACCGGCCGCGAGATAGGCGTTGCCGTCATCGATGGCCAACGCGTAGCGCCCTTTGACGTGAAGCAGCTCACCGTCACGGCGCATGGCGTAGGGCAAGGATTTCCCAGTGCGAGCCCACAGGAAACCCACGGTACGATGGTGCGAATCTTCCAGCTCTCGCGGATGCGCGGGCCGGCCAAAGCGTGCCAGGTAACTCGGGGCGGCGAAGACGCCGAGGGCGAGATCGCCGACGCGTCGGGCGACCAGCGACTGATCCCTCAACTCACCGCCGCGCACCACGCAATCGACGTTTTCATCGATCAAGTCGACGATGCGATCACTCACGCCCATGTCGATCTGGATGTCCGGGTATCGCTCATAGAACGCCGGCAAGGCCGGTATCAGGATCAGAGCGGCCAGTGGGCTCGGCACATCCACCCGCAGCCGGCCCCTGGGCAGCGCTTGTGCACCGGACAGGCTGGTCTCGGCGTCGTCCATGTCGGCGAGCAGGCGGACCACCCGTTCATAGTAGGCAGCGCCGTCGGCGGTGACGTTGACCTTGCGCGTGGTGCGGTTGAGCAACTTGACCCGCAACCGGGCCTCGAGTTGCTGCACCAGTTGGGTCACCGTGGTCTTGCTCATGTGCAGGGTGTCAGCCGCCTTGGTGAAGCTGCCCGCCTCCACGACTCGAACGAACGCCTGCATCGCATCAAAACGGTCCATTTCCGCCTCGGGTATGTATCAGATTGTTTGGATTTTACAAACAGTGAAGGCCAAGGTTGCTCGTTTATCCCCCAGGCACAAGCCCCTAGAGTGCTTTCATCGTTGGTTCCAACCTTTTGATGGAGGCAGTCATGACACAGCGTGATGTGGTTTTTCCGGCCGGGCGCCAGGCACTTTATGAACGTAACCGCTACTCGCCGGCTATTCGTTCCAATGGCTTTCTGTTCGTCTCGGGGCAAGTCGGCAGCACCGAAGACGGCTCGCCTGAGGCCGATCTGGAGGCTCAGGTCCGGCTGGCGTTCAACAATCTGAAGGCGATTCTCGCCGCTGCTGGCTGCAGCTTTGACGATGTGATTGATGTCACCGTCTTCATCGTCGATCCCGAATCGACATTCGAGAGGATCTGGAAAGTGGTGCCGGAATTCTGGGGTGACGCGCCGCATCCGACGCTAACTGGGGTGGGGGTGACGTGGTTGTATGGTTTTCAGTTTGAAATCAAGGTGATTGCCAAATTGCCTGAAACCACCCTGTAGGTCCGCATGCATTAATGTTGGGCTGTGCCACCGTCATCGCGAGCAAGCTCGCTCCCATGGGGAATGGCGGTGAACTCGGATCTTCGGCCCATCCTCAAACCAATGTGGGAGCGAGCCTGCTCGCGATAGCGGTGGTCAGTCTGTATCAATGTTGGCTGTACTGCCGTCATCGCGAGCAGGCTCGCTCCCACAGAGGGTCTTCAGTGGGTCGCCGGCTAGCCTTTCACCGCCGCTTCAATCGCGGCAATGTCGATCTTGGTCATTGTCATCATGGCCTCGAAAGCGCGTTTGGCGGCTGCTTTATCGGAGCTGGTGACCGCATCAACCAGGACCCGCGGGGATATCTGCCATGACAAGCCCCACTTGTCCTTGCACCAGCCGCAGGCGCTCGCCTGACCGCCGTTGTCGATGATCGCGTTCCATAAACGGTCCGTTTCGGCCTGGTCATCGGTGGCGATCTGAAATGAGAAGGCCTCACTGTGCTTGAATACCGGCCCGCCATTGAGTCCGATACAAGGAATGCCTATCACCGTGAAGTCCACGGTGATCACGTCACCCTCCTTGCCCGATGGATAATCGCCAGGAGCATGATGGACGGCGTTAACCGCACTGTCGGGAAAGGTTCTTGCGTAGAACTGTGCCGCTTCCAGAGCGGTGCCGTCGTACCAGAGACATATCCTGTTCTTATTGTTCATCCGGATTCTCCGAGAGAAGGACTGGACGATGAAGTCTAGCAGCGCTCTGGACAGGTGACAGGGAACGAACCGGGCTCAGGCACTCACCCGTTCCCCGTGATCGACCATCCAGCGAATCATCCGCGCCAAGGGCACCCGATGATGGCGGATGGCGCACCAGGAAATATCCTCGTGCCGGTACAGTTCGACATAACGGCTGAGCAGCACATGACGACCATCCTCGGCCAGTTGCAACGAAAATTCACGGCAATGCAGGGTATCCCGACTGAGGGTTTTGACTCGCCGATTCAGGATCAACGCATCGTTACTCATTTGCCGCTTCCCCACCCTGGCAGTGCGGCCCCTGAACGACCGCCCCCAACTTCCCCTGCGCAACAAAATCGGCCCGCTGCTGCGCCGTTGCATCGCGAAGCGCTACGTAGTAATCCGGCTGGGTCTGCAACTGGTCGGTCACAGGCAATGCCTCGGCGCGGCCATCGACAACGCCGCCGACGGTGTCGATCGTTCCCAAGGTGTCGACGGTGCTGCTGTTGTCGCCGAACGGGTCGACGGCGAAACCCAGCACTTTGCCAGTCGCATCCCTCAGGTTGGCGCTGCCCAGCAACGGCAGTTCCACGATAGGCCCGGGGGCGACGTTCCAGACGCCGAAGGTCTGGCCGAAATCGGCCTTGTGGCGCTCGATGCCCAGCTTGCCCGACACGTCAATCAGCCCGACGATACCCGCCGTGGTGTTGATGACGAAACGCCCCAATGTGTTGACCGAACGTTGTGCATTGCCTTGCAGCAAGTCGTTGATGAACACCTTGGGCTCGCCGAAGTTCGCCACGAAGTTGTGGACGCCGGCCTGGAACATCTCCGGCAGCTTGAGATAACCCCGGGCAACCGGGGCCAGCGCATAGTCATCCACGGTTCGGTTGAACGCGAAGATGCCGCGGTTGATGGGCTCTGCGGGGTCATGGACGGTGAAAGTCGTACTGTCACAACTACCCGCAGTGGCAGCAGGCGTGGTGGAGCAACCGCTGGCGAGTGCCACCAGAGCAATGACTAGAGAGGTGCGAACACATAACGGCGCGGGTTTGAACGTCGGCATACAAGGTGATCTCGGCAAGGAAAAAGTGGTGCTACCAACGCCAGTCAAAAGCCGAACCCGCCCCTATGGCGAGGGAGCTTGCTCCCGCTGGGGCGCGAAGCGGTCCTGGTTTTGGGGCTGCTGCGCAGCCCAGCGGGAGCACGCGCCCTCGTCACAGGTTCGATGTTGGCTGGCTGTTCAACTGACTGGTATTGGGGGGCCATCCTGCCGCTGCTTTTTTGCCTGAAGATTTCCAGAACATTGCCCGCCGGCAACTTTATTTCCGGATTGAAATATATGACGCAGGCCATGGATTGCCCCTAGTATCCGCCCCTGTATTCCTTGCCCAGCGTGCCCACCGTGAGCCATTTATTACTGGTGGACGACGACCTCGAAGTCCTCGCCCTCTTGCGCAAATTCCTCGAAAAACATGGTTACAGCGTCGAAGTGGCCGCTGACGGCACTGCGTTGTGGCAAGCGGTGGAACGGCGGTTGCCGGACCTGATCATCCTCGACGTCATGCTGCCGGGCGACAGCGGGTTGGTGCTCTGCCAACGACTGCGAACCGAGCACACGGTCGGCATCATCATGCTCACCGCCATGGGCGAACTGAGTGATCGCGTCGTCGGCCTGGAGCTGGGGGCGGACGATTACCTGACCAAACCCTTCGACGCCCGGGAGCTGTTGGCCCGGGTGCGTGCCGTGCTCCGGCGCACCGGGGAAGCCAGGGGTACGGCGAACGACTCATCCCGGCCAATCCTGGAGTTCGAAAACTGGCAGTTGGACGTCACCCGTCGCGAACTGCGCTCACCGGACAAGGTCATGATCCCGCTGTCCGCCGGGGAGTTCGAATTGCTGTTGGTCTTTGCTGAACACCCGCGACGGGTGCTGGCCCGTCAGCAGTTGCTGGACTTGGCTCGCGGCGAGACCTTCGACGCGTTTGACCGAAGCATCGATGTCCAGGTCAGTCGCCTGCGGCGCAAGTTGGAGACTGATGTCACCGGCGCGTCGATGATCCGCACCGTGCGCAACAGCGGCTACCTCTTCAGCCCCCACGTGGTGAAGCGATGAAATACACTCGACGGCCATGGGATACGCTGGCGCGATGGATCGCCCTGACCACCCTGGTTGCCATGCTCACGTTGCTGGCCCTGAACGCGCTGTTCAGCCAATTGGCTGATGCCTGGGCCCGCCCGCCCCTGATGGAAACCGGCCTGATTGAAAAGATCGCCGCCATCACCCGCATCATCGACTCGGCAGCGCCCGAACAGCGGCCCACCATTGCCAGGACGGCCAGTGACCCGATCTTCAACACGCAATGGCTCCAACGCCATGAAGATGCCAAGCTGCCAGTGATCGACGACCCCGAATACAGTGATGGCGCACTGCGGTTGCGCCAACAGTTGGGCCGGCCCGATGCGAGGATGGAGGGCTATGAGCCAAGCGATTGGCCCGCCGGCCAGCCCGGCGCACGCTACGCCGCGATGATCGAATTGACCGACCACTCGTGGGTCATGTTTTCCCTGCCAGCGCGCAGTTGGGGACTGGAGGAATGGGAGCGCAGCCTGATCATGCTGGCGCTGATCCTAGTGTCGACGATTATCGTCGCACTGATCGCCACGCGACACCTGGCAGCACCCTTGCAACGCTTTGCCGAAGGCGCCAGACGCTTCGGCGTGGATCACAAGGCACCGCCTATCCCCGTCGTCGGCCCCCATGAAATCCGCCAGGCGATCCTCGCCTTCAATGCCATGCAGGCCCAGCTAAAGCACTTCATCGAGGACCGCACCCAGATGCTCGCCGCCATCTCCCACGACCTGCGCACGCCCTTGACCCGCATGCGCCTGCGTGGCGAGTTCATCGAGGATGCCGAGCAGCAATCCCGGCTGTTCAGGGACGTCGATGAAATGCAGGCGATGATCAACTCAGCCCTGGAGTTCTTCCGCGACGACGCCCGGCTTGAACATGCCACCGCGTTCGACCTGGCCGAACTGCTGCACACCATCGTCGATGACCTCAAGGACGCAGGCATCGAGGTTGGGTTCGAAGGCGCACAGCGCCTGGTTTATGTCGGACGGCCCATCGGCATCAAGCGCGCCTTGGTCAACCTGATCGACAACGCGATCAAATATGGCGGCGAGCCGACGGTTCGCCTCGAAGCCGACGCCAACCGAGTGGATATTCGCATCCTGGACCGAGGGCCGGGCATCGCCGCCCAATACCTTGAGCAGGTCTTCACGCCGTTCTTTCGCATCGAAGGCTCTCGCAACAAGCACACCGGCGGCGTCGGGCTGGGCTTGTCGGCGGCCCGGGCGACGGTGCTGGAGCATGGCGGGACTCTGACCTTGAGCAATCGTCGGGGTGGCGGGTTGGAGGCCCGAGTTTCGCTACCGCTTGACTGAATGCCCCGATGTATCGATACGCTCTAAACAATCAGCGCCTTCCTCGGTAGGATGTCCGGCCTTTTCCGGACTCGCCCCCGCCCCGGGGGGGCGCTTTTCTATATCGCTCGACTCAATGCCATCGCTCGCGTTCACGACAGACAAGGATCGACGGAGCCCACTGAACACTAAGGAGTTCACCGATGATTCTTATCATTTATGCGCACCCCTACCCCGACAAATCGCGGGTCAACCAGTTGATGCTCAAGCGGGTGTCGAACAACCCGGACGTGGTCATACGTTCGCTCTACGAGCTTTACCCCAACTTCGACATCGACGTCGAGGCGGAGCAGCGTGCAGTGGAGCAAGCTGATCTTGTGGTGCTCCAGCATCCGATGTACTGGTACAGCACCCCACCGCTGCTGAAACTGTGGATCGATAAAGTCTTCACCCACGGCTGGGCCTACGGCAAAGGCACCGTCGCCCTCAAAGACAAGCGCCTGCTGTGGGCCGTCACCACCGGTGGCGATCAAGCGCATTTTGCGATCGGCGCCTACCCAGGTTTTGCCGCGCTGGCCCAACCCCTCCACGCCACGGCCATTTACTGCGGCATGCGCTGGTTGGAGCCGGTGGTCGTGCATGGCGCCTATGCCGCCGACCCTGACGCCCAACACGCACAAATCGAACACTATGGCGCCCGCCTGGCCGCCTGGAAGGAAGATTGAAATGGAGACTCACAGCCTGATTGAAATGCTCATCTACCTGGGCTCGGCGGCGTTGATCGTGCCGATTGCCGTCCGGTTGGGGCTGGGCCCGGTATTGGGCTACCTGCTGGCCGGCTGCGTCATCGGCCCGTGGGGGCTGAAGCTGATTACCGATGTAAAGGCCATCCTGGAGTTCGCTGAAATCGGTGTGGTCCTGATGCTGTTCATCATCGGCCTTGAGCTCGACCCCAAACGGCTCTGGGCCCTGCGCCGGATGGTGTTCGGTGGCGGTGCCCTGCAAATGCTCGCCTGTGGCACCGCCATTGGCTTGTTCTGCGCGGCCCTTGGCCTGAACTGGACGGCGGCGCTGCTGGTCGGCCTGACCCTGAGCCTTTCCTCCACCGCCATCGCCATGCAGGCGATGAGCGAACGCAACCTGACCGCCACCGCGGTCGGGCGCAGCAGCTTTGCCGTGCTGCTGTTCCAGGACATCGCGGCGATTCCGCTGGTGGCGATGATTCCGTTGTTGTCGGCCCACGGCGACACGCCTTCAGGCACAGCCCTGTTGCTATCGATTGGCAAAATCGTCGCCGCCATCGCCATCGTCGTGCTGTTGGGGCGCTACGTGACGCGGCCGCTGCTGCGCTTCGCGGCACGCTCAGGCTTGCGGGAGATTTTCAGTGCCGTTGCGCTTTTTCTGGTGTTCGGCTTCGGCTTTCTGTTGGAGGAAGCCGGTTTGTCGATGGCCATGGGCGCGTTCCTCGCCGGGGTGTTGCTGGCCAGTTCCGAATACCGCCATGCCCTGGAAAGCGACATCGAACCATTCAAAGGCCTGCTGCTGGGGCTGTTCTTCATCGGTGTCGGCATGTCGATCGATTTCGGCACCCTGATCAACGCACCGTTGAAAGTCGTCACCCTGACCCTGGGTTTCATCCTGATCAAACTGCTGGTGATCAAGGCCGCCGGCCGATTCCTCAACGTCCCCGCCGGGCAGCGTTCATGGCAGGCGGTGTTACTGGGCCAGGGCAGCGAATTCGCCTTCGTCGTGTTCGGCGCAGCGACAGTGGCCGGGATCTTGACCGACCCATGGGGCAAGAGCCTGACCCTGGCGGTGGCCCTGTCCATGTGCCTGACGCCGTTGTTGATCCTGTTGTTGGGTCGATTCGAGTCGCTCACCCAGAAAAACAAACGCGAATCCGACCTCGTCGACCAGCAGAATCCGCGAGTGATCATCGCCGGGTTCGGCCGTTTCGGGCAGATCGCCGGACGCCTCTTGATGTCCTGCGGTGTCGAGGTGGTGGTATTGGATCACGACCCTGACAACATCGAGACACTGCGCAAATTCGGCGTGAAAGTCTTTTATGGCGATGCCACGCGCCTCGATCTGTTGCACGCCGCCGGCGCGGCCCAAGCGGTGGTGCTGATCAATGCGATCGACGATCAGGAAGACAACCTGACGCTGACCCGGCTGGCCCAGGAGCACTTTCCCGCGTTGCAGTTGATCGTGCGCGCGCGGGACATGGGGCACCTCATCACCCTTCGGCGAATGGGCGTGGAGGCGGCCGAGCGGGAAACATTCGAGAGCGCACTGGCATTGGGTCGCAGTGCGCTGGAGCGCATGGGCGTCGGGCCTTATGAAGCGCGCGAGCGAGCGGATCAGTTCCGGCGACTGAACCTCAAGATGCTGGAGGAAATCGTTGCCCAGCCGGAAGATGACCTCAAGTTCCGACACGATGCCTACCGACGTGCCAATGCACTGCTCACGGACATGTTCAACGAAGACCGTGCCCATCCAGTCGACAACTGGACTGAACACCATCGCAACGAAACCGACAAGACGCCGGGTTGACCCGCGTCACACACGTCCAAACTTGCGCCGGTATTGCACCGGCGTCAGCCCGGTCAGCGCCTTGAACATGCGCTGCAAGTTGGAGCTGCTGCTGAAACCCAGCTCGGCGCCGATGCTGGCAAGGGGCAGCGCCGTCAACGTCAGGCGTTCGCTGACCTGGTTCAACTTGATGCGCCGGGCGTAGGCCGCGACGGGCTGACCCGTTTCACGGCTGACCTTGCGCGCCAAGGTACGCTCGGACACCGCCAGCTCGCTTGCCAGTGCCTGAACGGTGATCCGCTCGGCCGGCATCCGCTCGATCAACCCATGCAACTGCTGTAACCATCCGCTGGATTGCTCGATCAGCGCGCTGCCCTGGAACGCCCCATGGGCAATGGCCGGTCGCGGCAGCACCATGAGCCGGGTAATGTCGCGCAGGACGTCGCTGCTGACGTTGCGCTCGATGAGCTTCTCGGCGATGGGCAGGTACCCGTTCACCCCGGACGCGGTCGCCGTGCGTTCGTTGAAAACACAGTTCTGCTCGCTTTGCCAAAGGACTTTTCGATACTGCTGCATCGCTTGCGCCAGCCACCAGGTCACCGTCGCGCCCTGCCCATCCAAGCGACCGCTGGCGGCCAGCAGGCAGACACCGGTGCAATAGGACCAGAGCTGCAGCGACCGGGGACGCTTCGACAGTGCGCTCACGAGGGCCGCCTGGTCAGCCAGCAGTGCATTCACCTGCTCGGCCGATTCGGCCCAGAAACCAGGAACCAGGACGGCATCCAGCTTGGTGCTGCCCAAGGCCGCTTCCGCGTGCAAGGTCACGCCATGGGCACACACCACCGGCCCGGCTTGCAACGCGATGTAGCGTGCCTCGAACAACGTCAGCCCTCTTCTGCGGTTGGCGGCATGCAGCAGATCAGCGAAGGCGAACAGGCCGGCGGGCATGCAGCCAGGAAACAGGAGCAGGCCGATTCGAAGTTTTTTGGTCATGGCTTGAAACGAATCAAAGATGTCAGATCCGGCCATTATGCACACGGGACCGGATCGGCACCATGAAGCGCTCACTCAACAGGAACGCCTCATGAATATCCAGCAGATCCGTAACGCCACGATCATTCTTGAATTCGGCCCGTATCGCGTGCTCGTCGACCCGATGCTGGCTGCCAAGGGCACGCTGCCGCCGCTGCGACTGTTCGGTGCCACGCAGCGCAACCCGTTGGTGGAGCTTCCGACCTCCACAGCGAAGGACCTTGAGACCGTCACCCATTGCCTGATCACTCATTGCCAGAAAGGCCATTTCGACCATCTGGACCGAGCGGCCAAGCGGTGGCTGAGGGAAAAGCAGATCCCGGTCATCTGCACACCCCACGACGCACCTTACCTCGCCAAGCGTGGCTTGAATGTCCAGCCGCTTGCCAAGGCGCATGACCAAGCCAACCCATTCCTGGGCGGCACCATCCGCTCCGTCCGCTGCACCCATGGGCTGGGCCTGGTGGGCAAGTTGATGGAGCACGGCGTCGGCTACCTGATCGAGCTGCCTGGGGAGCCAAGCGTCTACCTCACCGGCGACACCGTGCTCACCCCCACCGTGTGCGAATTCGTCTTGCGCCATCAGCCACAGGTCAGCGTGGTCCCGGCAGGCGGGGCACGGTTCGATGTGGGCGGCGACATCATCATGGGCATCGACGAGGCGCTGGAATTCACCCGTTTGTCCCACGGGACCGTGGTGGCCAATCACTTGGAAGCGATCAGCCACTGCCCGACGACCCGCAAGGCCCTTGCCGAAGCCGCCGCGTTGGCTGGTGTTGGAGGCCGATTGTTGATACCGGAAGATGGCCAGACGTTGGTTTTCCAGGCGGCCTAGACCAATGCATCCAGCTCGGCGAGCAGCGGCGCAGGAATCGTCAGCTCACTCGCTGTGAGGTTTTCCCTCAGGTGCGCCAGGGACGATGTGCCGGGAATCAGCAGGATATTCGGCGCACGCTGCAGCAACCACGCCAGGGCCACGCACAGCGGTGACGCCTGCAGGCGCGCCGCCACGCTGGAAAGGGTTTCCGATTGCAGCGGTGTAAAGCCGCCCAGCGGGAAGAACGGCACGTAGGCGATGCCCTGCCGGCCCAGGTCAGCGATGAGTTGTTCGTCGTCGCGATGGGTCAGGTTGTAGTGATTCTGTACGCAGACCACCTTGGCGATACCCTGGGCCTGCCTGACTTGCGAGGCCGTGACGTTGCTCAACCCCAGATGGCGGATGAGGCCCTGGCGCTGCAGCTCGGCCAGTGTCGTGAACGATTCTTCGATGGAAGCCTCCGTGGGCGAATGCAGGTCTCCCCACACTCGCAAATTGACCACGTCCAGAACCTCCACGCCCAGGTTGCGCAGGTTGTCGTGGACCGCCCGGGTCAGCTCGGCGGGGCTGTGGGCCGGGTTCCAGGACGCATCGGCACCGCGGACGGCACCGACCTTGGTGACGATGATCAGGTCCTTGGCATAAGGGTGCAGCGCTTCGCGGATCAGTCGGTTGGTCACGTGAGGGCCGTAGAAGTCGGCCGTATCGATGTGGTTGACCCCCGACGCCAGGGCTTCGCGCAGCACCGCGATGGCCGCGGCCGGGTCTTTCGGTGGCCCGAACACATTGGCCCCCGCCAACTGCATCGCGCCATAGCCCATGCGGTTGACCTGCTGATCGCCGAGTAAAAAGGTGCCTGCCTTGCCTGCAATGCTCATGTCGTGCCCTCGGATCAATGTGTGTGGGCCGACTATAGGCGTTGACCACTCCATTGATAATCAGGTGCAATCGGCACGGGCTGTACGACGGAGAGAACAATGGCAACGGATATTCAAGACTTGCTGTCCTTCGTGGCCGTGGTCAATGCAGGGGGCTTTCGTGAAGGCGCACGGCTGAGTGGCAAGTCCGCCTCCAGCCTCAGCGATGCGGTGCGCCGGATGGAAAGCCGGCTGGGCGTGCGCCTGCTCAACCGTACCACCCGCAGCGTGGTGCCGACTGAAGCCGGTGCACGGTTGATGGAGCGCATCGTACCAGCCCTGGGCGAAGTCGAATCGGCGATGGATGTGGTCAACGATTTTCGCGATAGGCCTTCCGGTACCCTCAGGCTCAACGTGCCGGTCAGCGCGGCCAGGCTGGTGTTGCCGGCGATCATCACGCCGTTTTTGAAAAGCTATCCCGACATCCGCCTGGAGGTGATCGCTGAAGAGAGCTTCGTCGACATGCTCGCCGCCGGGTGTGATGCGGGTATTCGCTACGACGAGCGCCTGGAACAGGACATGATCGCCCTCCCCATCGGCCCACGGTTCCAGCGCTTTGCAACCGCCGCGTCCCCGGCGTATCTGGACGCCAGGGGGCGCCCCAAGCACCCTCGGGATCTGCTCCAGCACGCTTGCCTGCGGGGCAAATTCCCCAGTGGCGCGATGCCGCTCTGGGAATATGAACGTGACGGCGAAACCGTCAGCGTCGACCCGAGCGGCCCATTGATCGTCCGGATCGGCGGCGCGGTGGACCTGTCGGTACAAGCTGCGGTGGATGGATTGGGCATCGTCTACCTGTTCGAGGACTGGCTACGACCCTACCTGGACAGCGGCGCCCTCGAGCCCGTACTTGAACCCTGGTGGCAGCGCTTTACCGGGCCGTTCCTCTACTACCCCGGCCGCCGCTACCTGCCCTCGCCGCTGCGGGCTTTTGTGGACTTTATCAATGCGAATCGGGATTCGAGTCTTCCCCATGCCCCTGTTTAGCCGATCTCCCGCTCGTCTGCTCGTTCCCAGGATTTTCGAACCAAGCCCACCGCCACGGCTCGGAGGTACATAACACCGCTCAAAGCCGTCGATGTCACGGCTTGAACAACGGGTACCAGAGGTTCTTGCGCTTCACCGCCGGGAGTTCTTCGTTATGTGTGAATGTCTGGTTCAGCACGTTTCTTCAAAAGACGCCCTGGCCTGTTTCGACCAGCGAGAACCCCACGGCAGCCATTTCGACGCAGGCCCGACAGGTGCAGGTTTATGTGTCGTGGCAAACCCCAAACCCCACGAGCGACAAAGCCTGATCAAGCCAAACATGCAGGTCAGTGCCATACGTCGTCGCGGCGGGCATCTGGAATGCATCAAGGTTCGCTGGGGCTGGTCGCCGATCTGGTCGGTGGGGACCATGCCGCCCATGACTCATCTGCCCCTGCACCTGGTGATGCGTTCCAAGGTCTTTGCCCAAATCAAACGGGAGGGACGCGTATTGGTGGCAGTAGACGGCTGGTACCTGGCGGCCGAGACCGCGACATCCCAGCCCCAGAGCCTCACCTACACGACTTCCCGACAATCGTCCCCAATCTTCCTTGCGGCCTTGGCCCAGGCCAGTGAGACACCCAACGGCTGCGATGGACTGACCCTGGTGACCTATGGCGACATCGCCAGCAAGCAGCAACGCCTTTTGGCCTTCACCGGCGAGGACGCACTCCAATGGTTGAGCCCCGACCTGGATTGGGAGCAGGCGCAGCAGATCGCTGCGGGCGCGGCGGCAGCCGAACCGCAGCTCGAGCACGCGACGACAGCCCAACGCAGAGTCCAGGGCGGGCACTGAGATTTTGTCTTGCCGAGGGATCATGCAAATCACGAAAGGTTCGACGATGGGCGGTAGACTGGCAAGCCGGTCGCTGTTGGCACGACCGCCCCCACAACCCTTTTCGAGCAAGAGACCTCCATGGCTAACCAAGACATCACGTTCACGCCTGATCCGGATGCGGACTCCATTTCTTCCGACGTCGCCGGTTTCGGCGGCCTGCTGGTTTCCACTCAAATTCCAACGCACGCCGACGGCAGCCTGGAACTGGGCGACATCACGCGGCAAAGCGAGTGCACGCTGCAGGCGCTCAAGGTAGCGTTGGAACGCGCCGGCAGTTCCATGGACCGTGTGTTGCACCTGACCATCTACCTCACCGACATGGCTGATCGCGCCGCCTTCAACGAGGTCTACAAACGCTTCTTCGCCAAGCCGTGGCCGGTGCGAGCCGCCGTGGGCGTGGCGGCGCTGGCGGTCGAGGGGATGCGCGTGGAAGTGACGGCGATGGCAGCCAAGGGCTGAAGCCGGCGAGGTTTCCCTGTGGTGAGTGAGGTTGCCCCTCGCCACAGGTGCTCGTAAGCCATCCAGTGCAAGACATGTCCCAAATGTACGAATTGCGGCAAAACAGTCATTTGCGCACCTAGCCCGCGTCTCGCCGCCTGTTTACAGTGCGCCGCTTTCCATTCTGGTGGCGTGTCCATGAATCTCTGGTTCCGACTGTTATTGATGCTGTTCCGTCGTCCCTGGCGCAAGCCAACGACGCCCTTGGATACGACCGTGGTACGCATGCGTGTGTGGCCGCTGGACCTGGACTTCAACCGTCACGTCACCAACGGTCGCTATTTCACCTTGGCTGACATTGGCCGCATGGATTACGTGCTGCGCAGCGGTGCCTACAAAGTGGCGCTGCGCAACCGAGCGATGCCGATCGTCGGGGATGTCTGGGGCAAGTTTCGGCGCGAGCTGAGGCTGTTCGAGGCATTCGAGGTGCATACCCGGATGCTCGGCTGGGATGACAAATGGATGCTCATGGAACACCGTTTCATGAGCCGGGGCCGCGTGGTAGGCGTGGTGGTCATGCGTGGCCTGTTCCGCTCGGCCGGGGGGCCCCTTTCTCCAAGTGAATTCATTCGCGAGCTGGGGCTGGCTGAACAGTCTCCGGCCATGGCGCCATGGCTCAGCGCTTGGTCGCAAAGCTGCGATGGCTTGAGCCTCGAACTTCGACAGGAAGAAGCTGAGCGCCTCGATACCCACTAGCCAGCATCCCCCGGCCCAAGCAGGGCGTAGCAATCCCCTCCCCAATCCACGCCTATACTTCTCTGCCAATCCCCCCTGGGGCCTGCACTTCCAACAATAAAAAGCAGAGGTGGAACATGGTCTGGCAACAAGTCTACGATCCCTTCGGTAATGCGGTGCTGTCCACGCTCCTGGCGGCGGTCCCGGTGGTGGTGATGCTGGCGTCCCTGGCGTTCTTTCATATCAAGGCACACCTGGCGGCGTTGCTGGCCCTGGCCTCGGCCTTGCTGATCGCGATTTTCGCCTTCGGCATGCCCGCCGGCATGGCCGGATCGGCGGCGTTGTATGGGGCGGCCAACGGCTTGCTGCCCATCGGCTGGATTGTGCTCAACATCATTTTCCTGCACCGCCTGACCACCGAGAACGGCTCGTTCAAGGTGCTGCAGGACTCCCTCGCGCGCATTACCGACGACCGGCGCCTGCAATTGCTGCTGATCGCCTTCTGCTTTGGTGCGTTCTTCGAGGGCGCGGCCGGCTTCGGGACGCCGGTGGCGGTGACCGGGGCGATCCTGATCGGGCTGGGCTTTTCGCCCCTGGCCGCCTCAGGCCTGGCGCTGATCGCCAACACCGCGCCCGTGGCCTTCGGCGCCCTCGGCACGCCGATCATTACCCTGGCCAAGGTGACCGGGCTGGATGAAATGGAGTTGTCGATGATGGTCGGTCGGCAATTGCCGTTTTTTTCGGTGATCGTGCCGTTCTGGCTGATCTGGGCGTTTGCCGGGTGGCGCAAGATGCTGGAAATCTGGCCGGCGATCCTGGTGGCCGGCGTCAGCTTCGCCATCCCGCAGTTCCTGGTGTCCAACTACCACGGGCCGATGCTGGTGGATGTGATTGCCGCGCTGATCTCCATGGCCTGCCTCACCGGTTTTCTCAAGGTCTGGAAACCGGCCACGGTGCATACGTCCGCGGCGTTGTCGGGACGGGTGGATCATTCGAAAATCGACGCCAGCGAAGATGAAAAACCGCAGGCCAGCGGCACCTTTTCCAGCGATGCGCGACCGGCGGTGCTACGGGCCTGGATGCCGTGGATCATCCTCACCGTGTTCGTGTTCGCCTGGGGTACCCAGGGCTTCAAGAACCTGTTCGATACCCGACCAGCGCTGGACCCACAAACGCAATCGGCCAAGCTCGACCCACAGGGCAAGCCGATGCGCGAGGCCAACCCGATTTTCTCGCCCCTGCTGACCTTCGGCACCATCCACCAGCAGATCGAAAAAGTCCCACCCGTGGTGCCCCAACCCAAAACCGAGGAAGCGATCTACAAGTTCAACTGGTTCACCGCCACCGGCAGCGGGATCTTCCTGGCGGCCATTCTCGGTGGCTTGCTGATGGGCTATTCGATCCCGCAACTGGCGCGCCACTACCTGCGAACGCTATGGGTGGTGCGTTACTCGCTGATCACCATCGTGGCGATGTTGGCCCTGGGCTTTCTCACGCGCTATTCCGGGCTGGACGCGACCATGGGCCTGGCCTTTGCCGCGACGGGCATTTTCTACCCCATGTTCGGCACCTTGCTGGGCTGGCTCGGCGTGGCACTGACCGGCTCGGACACGGCGTCCAACGTGCTGTTCGGTGGGTTGCAACGGGTGACGGCGGAGCAGTTGGGGATCAGCCCGGTGCTGATGGCCGCGGCGAACAGTTCCGGCGGGGTCATGGGCAAGATGGTCGATGCCCAGTCGATCGTGGTGGCCTCTACCGCGACGCGCTGGTACGGCCATGAAGGAGAAATCCTGCGCTACGTGTTTTTCCACTCGGTGGTGCTGGCGATTCTGGTAGGCGGGCTGGTGACGTTGCAGGCGTATGTGGCGCCGTTCAGTCACATGGTGGTGGGAGGACATTAACCGGGGATATCGATCGTTCCCATGCTCCGCGTTCCGCTGAGCGTCAGTGGATGCATCCCCACGCGGGAGCGTGGGAACGATCAAGAACAGCAGTGTTACTGAACGTTTTTCAGCTTGACCACATCACCGGACACCGAGGTGGTGTAACCGGTCAGGACCCAGGCCCAGAACCAGTTTTCCTGCACCTGGGTATTGATCATGGCATCGCCGCCCTTGGCCTTGATCGCCGCGTCCTGGGCACGCACGAAACGGTTGTTCTGGCGAATCGGGATCACGCCGAACAGCAGCAGGCCAGTGGCCTTCGCTTCACTGTGGCCGACAACGGTGTATTGGCTGCTGTCGTATTGCTGGGTCTTCATCGGGGTGCCGGTGCAACCCGCCAGGGCCAGGCCAAACAGTGCGCAGGCGACAACTTTGCTGATGTGATTCATTGAATACTCCATGAGAAAACGCCCGGGATCCGTCTCTCGGGCGGCGCGTACTCTAACCGATCAGCGTCAAATTGACATTATCCCTGCGCAGTCAGCGAAACCGGCTGTGAAGCTCAAGACAGAGCCATCCGTCAGATGCGCCTCCAGCAGAACCCTCCCCTGTCGATAAGCTGAAAACAGCGCCATGGAAGGCCCTCGCATACCCCGGCCGAACGCCTACGAGCATCAGCCTGCCAGAGCTAACACCCATGATCGACCTGACTGTCTGGAACATCACACTTCCCATACAAACCCCGGCCCTGACCGTTGCGACCAAGGCCGTTCCAACGCTGCGCAACCTGTACTTCACCAACACGGGCGACAAAATCGTGTTCTGGGCCCCGGTAACGGGTTCCCACACGGGCAAAAGCGAATACCCCCGCTCCGAGCTACGGGAAACTTCGAAGGACGGCAAACTGCGCAACTGGCGTTACAACAGCGGTGTCAACACCCTCAAAGGGACGCTGGCCGTGAACCAGGTCCCCTCTGCCGGTCGCGTGGTAGTCGCTCAGATCCACGCCAAGGACGCGCCCGCCCCGTTGCTCAAACTGGTGTACCGCTTCGCCAAGGGCAGCGGTAACCTGGATGTCGAATACCGGGTCAAGCCCAAGGACCCGAAGAGCCCGGTGATCTTTACCGTGCCGAACGTTGCCTTGAATAAAGTCTTCACCTACTCCTTGCAGATGGACAAACAGGGCCAGGTCACGGTGCTGATCAACAACCTTGGCAAGCAAGTGAAGCTCGACCCGTCCTGGTACAGCTACGACTTCTATTTCAAGGCGGGCGTCTACACCCTGGACAACGTTGGGTATGCCACCGAAGGCGGGAAAGTGACCTACACCAAGCTGGACGTCAGCCATAAATGACCGACGCCCAACCCTGCCCTGCTTCAAGCCTTTGAAAGCGCGTTAACCGCCTGCCGACCGCTGAATGTAAACAGAAAGCACACCAATACCACCAACGCAAAGCCGCCCGGGAACAGCCAGATATTTTTCCAGTCATGGCCGCCGGCTACGGTAAAGTGATCGGTCACCTGCCCCGCCACCCAGAAGCCGATCAGCATCCCGACGCCATAGGTCGCCAAGGTGATCAGCCCCTGGGCCGAACTGCGAAAATGCTCTGGCGCCTTGGCATCGGTGTAGATCTGCCCCGAGACAAAAAAGAAGTCGTAGCAGATGCCGTGCAGGGCAATACCGGTGAACAGCATGAACGCCAGGTCGCCGTTATTGCCGTAGGCGAACAACAGGTAGCGCAACGCCCACGCCAACATGCCCACCAACAGCGCCAGCTTGATACCCAAGCGCTGGATGAACAGTGGCAACAGCAGCATGAACAACACTTCGGACACCTGCCCGATGGCCATCTTCGCCGTGGGGTTGGTCATGCCGGTTTCAGCCAGGAATGGGTTGGCATTCTGGTAATAGAATGCCAAGGGAATGCAGATCAGAATCGAGGCAATGAAGAACACCAGGTAGCTGCGGTCCTTCAACAAGCCCAATGCGTCCACCCCCAATAGCTGCTTGATGCCGCCACCGCTCGCCTGCTCTTGGAGCGGTGCCGTGGCCGGCAGCGTGAAGCTATAGAGCCCCAGGACCAGGGAAGCCACGGCCGCCATCAGGAACGTATTGCGCAAGCCGCCTGCCGAGATTGCCTCGCGCGAATCCCAGGCGAACACAAAGCTGATCACCACGCCCGCGACGATCCAGCCGAGGGTGCCCCACACCCGGATGCGCGAGAATTCCAGCGCCGGATCGCGCATCTGCCGGAAGGCCACGGAATTGACCAGTGCCAGCGTCGGCATGTAGACCACCATGTACGCCAGCACATATGGGTAGAACACGCTGAAATCCGCCGCCGAATACAGCTGGTACAACAACACCGCGCCCACCAGGTGCAGCACAGCCAGGATGCGCTCGGCATTGAAATAGCGGTCGGCGATCAGGCCGATCACGAACGGCGCAATGATCGCCCCCCACGACTGAGTGGAAAACGCCATGCCGACCTGCCCCCCGCTGGCGCCCAGCGTGCTGGACAGAAAGGTGCCGAGGGTGACGAACCAGCCACCCCAGATAAAGAACTGCAGGAACATCATCACGCTCAAGCGTGCGTTCATTGTGGTCATGACCGTCACCGTTTTATTGTTGTTCTTGTGAAAAATGAAAAAGCGCACCGCTTTTGTTGCAAAGGGATTTACTCCCCATTGTGGGAGCAAGGCTTGCCCGCGATGGCCGCGCCGCCGTCTCACAGTTGAACCGCGTATTCGTTCATCGCGGGCAAGCCTTGCTCCCACAATGAGTTTCCTCGCTACAGGGTTTGGGTTGGCCCGGTTACCTCAATAAACCCAACAGCCGCCGGTTGGTCTCCTCATCCGCCGTTACACCGGCGAAATCGTCGAACGCCTTGCGCGTCTTGCTGATCATGTGCCGCTGGATAAACGCCGCCCCTTCAGCAGCACCCTGCTGCGAATCCTTCAGGCAACACTCCCATTCCAGCACCGCCCAACCGCTGAAATCGTATTGGGTCAGTTTGCTGAAGATCGATTTGAAATCGATCTGGCCATCGCCCAGCGAACGGAACCGCCCTGGGCGATCCACCCAGCCCTGATAACCGCCATACACCCCGGAACGGGCGTCGGGGCGAAACTCGGCGTCCTTGACGTGGAACATGCGGATGCGCGCGTGATAGCGGTCGATGAAACCCAGGTAGTCCATCTGTTGCAGCAACAGATGGCTGGGATCGTAGAGGATCGCCGCCCGAGGGTGGTGATCGACGGCGTCCAGGAAGCGCTCGAACGAGGCCCCGTCATGCAGGTCTTCGCCGGGGTGGATCTCGTAGCACAGGTCCACCCCAGCCGCCTCGAAGCAGTCGAGGATCGGCAACCAGCGCCGGGCCAGCTCAGCGAAACCTTGCTCCACCAGCCCGGCCGGACGTTGTGGCCACGGGTAGAGATACGGCCACAGCAGCGCTCCGGAAAACGTCGCGTGGGCTTTGAGGCCCAGCCGCTGGCTGGCGCGAGCGGCGAGCTTGAGTTGCTCGATCGCCCACTCGGTCCGCGCCTGGGGCTGGCCCCGCAGCTGCACCGGGGCGAAGTCGTCGAACAGCGTGTCGAACGCCGGATGCACCGCCACCAACTGGCCTTGCAGATGTGTCGACAACTCGCTGATTTCGACACCGGCCCGGGCGCATGTGGCCTTGAGCTGATCGCAATATTCCTGGCTCTCGGCGGCTCGGGCCAGGTCGATGTATTGCGTGCCCGACGTCGGCAGTTGAATGGCCTTGTAGCCTTGCGACGCCGCCCATTGGGCGATGTTGGCGAGGGTGTCGAACGGCGCTTCGGCGGACATGAACTGCGCCAGGAAAATACCTGGGCCGCGCAGGCCGCTCGGGGTTTTGTCGAGGGTATTCACAACAGGGAAGCTCCGGTTTGTACGCTGGTCCACTTCGCGTCGCCACGGTGGTTGAGGATGGCGGCCTCGATGAACGCCATGCCACGCAGGCCGGTCTCGATGCCCGGCACACCGGGGATGTCAGGGCCTTCGACATGGTTGCGAATGGCTTGGGCGATATCGCCGTAGAGGTTGGCCATAGCCTCCAGATAGCCCTCAGGATGTCCAGCCGGCAGGCGCATGCGACGCTTGGCCGCCTCGCACAGCCACGGCTGGCCGACACCGCTACGCAGGATGCGCAGGGGTTGGTCAAAGGCGCGATGGATCAGGCTCGCCGGTTCTTCCTGGCGCCATTCCAAAGCGCCCTTATCCCCGTAGAGGCGAATCTTCAGCGGGTTCTCTTCGCCGGTGCAGACCTGGCTTGCGAGCAATACGCCGCTGGCGCCGCCCGCCATCTTGAACAGCATCGCCACGTCATCATCCAACTGGCGGCCCGGTATATGCGTGCCTAACGCGGCGCATAGCTGTTGGATAGGCTGGTCCGCGACGAACTCGGCCAGGGAAAACGCATGGGTGCCAATGTCACCGATGCAACCGCCCAAACCGGACTGCAAGGGGTCGTCGCGCCACTCGGCCTGTTTGTTGCCCTGGGCGGCGACATCCTGGCTGAGCCAGCCTTGGGGATACTCGACCAGCACTTTGCGCACTTGGCCAATCACGCCCGAACGCACCATCTCCCGCGCCTGCCAAACCATGGGATAGCCCAGGTAGGTGTGGGCCAGGCCGTAGAGGCAACGGCTGCCTTGCAGCACCTCCCTGAGGGCCAGCAACTCTTTGAGGTCCAGGGCGGCGGGCTTCTCGCTGAACACATGGAAACCCGCTTCCAATGCCTGGCTGGCAATGGGTGCGTGGAGATGATTGGGTGTGACGATCACCAGCAGTTCCATGCGCTGGTCCAGAGGCAGTAGCGCTTCGGTATCGAGCATATGCTGCCAGTCGTGGTAACAACGGGACGCGGCCAGGCCCAGGACCGCACCGGTCTGCCGAGTGTTGTCGGGGTCGCGGCTGAACGCGCCGCACACCAGTTCAAAACCGCCGTCCAGCCCCGCCGCCTGACGGTGGGCTTGGCCGATGAAAGCGCCCTCGCCACCGCCGACGAAGCCCATTCTTATTTTTCGTGCCACAGGATTCATCGCGATTCTCTTCTTGTCAGGATGACGATGTAACCGGTTACATCATGACGGAAATCTAGGCTCAGTTTCCTGGCGTGTCAAACCCGATGCGTCATGCCTGAGCATTTGTGAGGCGCTCAACCTGCGGTAAGCTCCCCAACCGTAGCCCCTACCCCTTGAGGTGATTTTGTCCAACATTCGTGAAGTGGCCCGGCTGGCCGGTGTGTCGGTGGCCACGGTGTCCAGAACGCTGAAATCCCCCGAGCGGGTGCTTCCCGAAACGCGGGACAAGGTCAACGCGGCGGTGGAACAGGCCGGCTATCGGCCTAACCTGATGGCCGTGCAGTTCCGCTCCCGCCGCACCGGCAACCTGGTGATCCTGGTGCCGACCATCGCCAACACGTTTTTCGCCCGGGTCATCAGCGGCGCACAGCAGGCAGCGCAGGCGGCGGGCTATCGGTTGCTGCTGTGCGACACTCAGGGCCGGGAAGCCATCGAGCGGGAGTTCGCTGCGCTGGTCTATGCCCACCAGGCCGACGGGGTGATTCAGTTGCGCGCCAGCAACCCGTTTGAATCGCTACCTCCTGGCGCTGAGTCCCTGCCGTTGGTCAACGCCTGCGAAGTGGTCAAAGGCGCCCCCTACCCGACCATCAGCCTCGACAATCGAGCCGCCGCCCAGGCCATGACCGAGCATTTGATCGGCCTCGGCCATCGGCGCATCGGCATCATCAAGGGCCCGCGCAGCAGCCCACTGACCCTGGACCGCGTCGCCGGTTATCAGGATGCCCTGCATCAGGCCGGCATCGCCGTCGACCCCAGCCTGATCTGCCATGGCGACTTCACCTTGAAAGCGGGGTACGAGGGGGCTGGCGCGATGATGGCGCTGGCCGGCCGGCCCAGTGCGCTGTTTTGTGAGAACGACGAGATGGCCATCGGCGCACTCAAGTGCATCAAGCAAATGGGCCTGCGGGTGCCCGAGGATATTTCTCTGGTGGGTTTTGACGACATCCCGTTCGCGGCCTACAGCGACCCACCCCTGACTACTATTTCGCAGCCAGCCGAAGCGTTTGGGCAGAAGGCGGTAGAGATGTTGATTGCCTTGATCGAGAAAAAGCCGATTACCCAACAGCATGTGCTGCTGCCGTTTGAGTTGACGGTGCGTGGCAGTGCGGCGCCTGCGGCTGGCTGCCCCTAGAACCGGATAGTGAGCACTTCACTCGCCAGCGCCCCTGTTTGAACTACAGTGGAAGGACTCTGCATAAAGCCATAACAAGACGGAGCGTTCCCCATGCGAGTCAACAAGCGTTTTACCCTGCTGGCCGCTGCGGCAGCCCTGATGATCACGACCACAGCCCAGGCAGCCCCGGTGTACATCAATATCCTGACGGGGGGCACCAGTGGGGTTTATTACCCGATCGGGGTCGGGCTGTCGCAGATCTATAGCAGTGGCATCACCGACGCCAAGACATCGGTGCAAGCCACCAAGGCTTCGGTGGAAAACCTGAACCTGTTGCAAGCCGGTCGTGGGGAGCTGGCGTTGGCCCTGGGCGACTCGGTGGCGGATGCCAAGAACGGCGTGGAAGACGCCGGTTTCAAGGCGCCGCTGACCAAGCTGCGCGCCATCGCCGGCGCCTATCCCAATTACATCCAGATCGTCGCCAGCCAGGAGTCCGGGATCAAGACATTGGCCGATCTCAAGGGCAAGACCGTTTCCGTCGGTGCGGCGAAATCCGGCACCGAGCTCAATGCCCGGGCGATCTTCAAAGCTGCGGGGCTGACCTATCAGGATATGAAGGTCCAGTACCTGCCGTTCGCCGAGTCGGTGGACCTGATCAAGAACCGCCAACTGGATGCCACGCTCCAATCCTCCGGCCTGGGGATGGCAGCCATTCGTGACCTGGCCTCGACCATGGCGTTGAACTATGTGTCGGTGCCCACCGATGTCGTGGAGAAAATCGGCAACCCGGCCTACCAAAGCGCGATGATTCCGGCCAACACCTATGACGGCCAAACCGATGCCGTACCAACCGTGGCCATCACCAACATTCTGGTCACCCGCGAGGATGTTCCGGATGAAGTGGCGTACCAAATGACCAAGCTGCTCTTCGAGAATCTCAATCGCCTGGGCACCTCCCATTCAGCGGCCAAGGACATCACCCTGAAAAACGCCGCGAAAAACCTGCCGATCGCGCTCCACCCCGGTGCCGAGCGCTACTACAAGGAAGTGGGCGCGCTGTAGCCCCATACGCATCAACGGTGCCCGGCGCCGTTGGTGCGTTGTGTTGTTGCACCTTGAATGTGAACAGAAGGCAGGCACTCATGAGTGAAGACCAGCACGGCATCGCCACGGACCCGCGGGACTGGCCCAAGACACTGTTCTACGTGGCCTTGCTGTTTTCAGTGTTTCAGATCGTCACCGCCGCATTTTCCCCGGTCTCCAGCATCGTGCTGCGGGCGGTGCATGTCGGCTTCCTGTTGTGGGTGGTGTTCCTCAGCTACCCGGCCTATGGCAAGCAACGTCCCTGGCAACCCCTGGCCTGGGTCTTGAGCCTGGGGGGCGTGGCGACAGCCCTCTATCAATGGGTGTTCGAGGCCGACCTGATCCAACGCTCGGGCGACCTGACCACTGCCGACATGGTGATTGGCATTGTGCTGATCGTGCTGGTGTTCGAAGCGGCGCGGCGAGTGATGGGCATCGCGTTGCCGATCATTTGTTCCCTGTTCCTGGCCTACGGCCTGTTTGGTGAATATCTGCCCGGCGATCTGGCCCATCGCGGCTATGGCGTCGATCAAATCATCAACCAACTGTCGTTCGGTACCGAGGGTTTGTACGGCACGCCGACCTACGTGTCGGCCACTTATATCTTCCTGTTCATCCTGTTCGGCGCGTTCCTGGAAAAGGCCGGCATGATCAAGCTGTTCACCGATTTCGCCATGGGCCTGTTCGGCCACAAACTGGGCGGGCCGGCGAAAGTGGCCGTGGTGTCATCGGCGCTGATGGGCACCATCACCGGCTCGGGCATCGCCAACGTGGTCACCACCGGGCAATTCACCATCCCGCTGATGAAACGCTTCGGCTACAAGGCCGCGTTTGCCGGTGGCGTGGAAGCCACTTCCAGCATGGGCAGCCAGATCATGCCGCCCGTGATGGGTGCGGTGGCCTTCATCATGGCCGAAACCATCAATGTGCCGTTCGTGGAAATCGCCAAGGCGGCATTGATACCGGCGTGCCTGTACTTCGGCTCGGTGTTCTGGATGGTTCACCTGGAGGCCAAACGCTCCGACCTCAAGGGTTTGCCCAAGGACCAGTGCCCCAGCGCCTGGGGCGCGGTCAAGGAAAGCTGGTACCTGCTGATCCCGCTCGGGGTGTTGGTCTACCTGCTGTTTTCCGGACGCACACCGTTGTTTTCCGGCATGGTGGGCCTGGCGTTGACGGCCATCGTGATTCTTGGCTCGGCGATCATTCTCAAGGTCTCGAACTACGCCTTGCGCTGTGCCTTCTGGATCGCGTTGGGCTTGCTTTGCGTCGGCTTTTTCCGGTTGGGTATCGGTGTCGTGTTTGCGGTGATCGGCGTACTGGTGGTGGCCTGCTGGTTCATGAAAGGCACGCGGGAAACCCTCATCATCTGCCTGCACGCCCTGGTGGACGGCGCGCGGCACGCTGTTCCGGTGGGGATCGCCTGCGCATTGGTGGGCAGCATCATCGCGGTGGTCTCGCTGACCGGCGTAGCCTCCACCTTTGCCGGCTACATTCTGGCTATCGGACGGGACAACCTGCTGCTGTCGCTGATCCTGACCATGCTCACCTGCCTGGTGTTGGGCATGGGCATCCCGACCATTCCCAACTACATCATCACCAGCTCGATTGCCGCGCCCGCCCTGCTGGAGCTCGGCGTGCCATTGATCGTGTCGCACATGTTCGTGTTCTATTTCGGCATCCTCGCCGACCTGACGCCCCCGGTGGCGCTGGCCTGTTTCGCCGCTGCGCCCATCGCAAGGGAAAGTGGCCTGAAGATCAGTTTCTGGGCGGTGCGCATCGCCCTCGCCGGCTTCGTCATTCCATTCATGGCGGTCTATAACCCGGCATTGATGCTCCAGGGCGACAACTTATGGATGACCGCGTACATGCTGATCAAGACGTTGTTGGCCGTCGGGCTTTGGGGCATGGCGTCCACCGGTTATTTGCAACAGAAGATGCCTGTCTGGGAACGCCTGCTGTGTTTTGCTGCTGGCGCACTGCTGGTGGTGGCCCTGCCGCTGACCGATGAGATCGGCTTCGTGTTGGCCGGGCTATTGATCTTCCAGCACATCTGGCGCTCGCGACGTGTCGGGCGGGCCTTGGCGTGATCGGTTTGTGCCTGGGCCTGGCCGGAGTGGTCTGGGCGCAGCTTGAGGTCAGCAGCTTCACCCTGGCGTGGAACCACACCATCGAGAAGATCCGCTGGGAGGAAGATTATCGCGTGACCGAACAGGGGCTGGTCCTGGGTGAAGCCAGGGTCAAAGGCAATGGGGCGGGCATGGAGATCCCCGAAGGCGCCCGGCTGGAAAACGGCAGCTGGCACTACCAGCGTTCGTTGCCAGCGCTGCAACCGTTGAAACTGGGCCGCACGCCCCAGGCCGGTGATTACCAGTTGTGCATCGAGGGCGGTTGCAGGCCGATGAGCCATTGGCTGGGACCGCCTACGGCACGTCAACCGAGTGTGGAGCTATGGAGTTGCGGATAACCCTGAGCCAATCAGAGGACAAAGACAGCGGTGGCGAGCGGGTTTATCCCCTCGCCACAATGGTCAGTGGCCCGATGCTCCCTCAGGCAAACGTCGCCCCCCGGGTATTCACGAACAGCGAATACAGCGAATGGCTGCCGGCCATGAACAACCGATTGCCTTCCCGCCCGCCAAAGCAGATGTTGGGGCAGCGCTCCGGCAGGGAAATATGCCCGATGGCCTTGCCTTCGGGGTTGAACACTCGCACACCGTCGAGCTTTTCCAGGTCGGCCTTGGGATCGCCGTTGCCGCCCCAACCGCACCAGAGATTGCCGCTCTCATCGCACTTGATCCCATCGATAGCCGCGTAATCCAGGCCTTCGATGTGTTTGCGTCGATCCCCCAGCGTGCCATCGTCCTTGACGGTGATCGCCCAGATCAAGCGATTGGGCTTGGCCCGGCCCTCAACGACGTAGAGGATTTTCTCGTCCGGGGAAAAGCACAGCCCGTTCGGCCCCGCCAGGTCGTCAATGACCCGAGTGAGCTTGCCGGTTTCACCGTCGATACGGTACACCGCGTGGGGTTGGGCAGGCGTGACTTTGTGTCCTTCGTAGTTGTTGCCGGTCTGGAACGGTGGGTCGGTGAACCAGACCGAGCCGTCCCGCTTGCACACGATGTCATTGGGCGAGTTGAGCGGCTTGCCCTCGAAACTGTCCGCCAGCACGGTAATAGTGCCGTTATGCTCGGTACGGGTGATGCGCCGACCTTCGGTGGAGGTGGTGGAGCCCTCGCACACCAACAGGCGCCCCTGGCGATCGCGGCACATGCCGTTGGAGAAATTGGAGTTCTCGCGGTACACCGACAGGCCTGCGGTGACTTCATCCCAGCGCACGATGCGGTTGTTGGGAATGTCGCTGACCAGCAGGTAACGACCGTCGCCCACCCACACCGGCCCTTCTGCCCAGCGCAGGCCGGTGGCGAGCTTTTCCACACTGGCGTTGAAGATGCGCAAGTCCATGAAGCTGGGGTCGAGGATATTGATCAGTGGGTCTGGGTAACGCTGGCTCAGAGGTTCGGCCTGAGCCAGCCCTGGCAGATTACCGAGGGTCGCGGCGGCCGCCGAGACCACCAGGGATTTTTTCAGGAATACTCGGCGGCCCTGATCGGTTGCGGTTGCAGATTGCGAAGCATCCATCGTGCGTCTCCGTTAATTATTATTGGACGGGACGACAGTTTTACTACGTGATAAGACATCGTACAAGCATACAAGCCCGTTCGTCCGGACAATCGATCAGTCCGGGTGCAGCGGTATACGAACGGTAAAGGTCGTACCGACTCGCGCCTTCGAGTGAACCTCGATGGTGCCCTTATGGGCCGATACGATCGCCGAGGCGATGTGCAGGCCCAGTCCTAGCCCGGCCGTGGAGCCGTACTGCATCTCACCGCTACGCAGATGCCGGATCATCGGGTTGAAGATGCTGGCAATGGCATCTTTCTCGATAGGCGTGCCCTGGTTGTTGATCGCAATCACGGCCATATCCTCTTCAGCGCTCAACGAAACGGTTATCGGCGTGCCCTCGGCGCCATGCTGGACAGCATTGCCGATCAGGTTGGAGAACACCTGTTCCATGCGTGCCTGGTCAAACAGCCCTTCCAGGGGACCGCTGGTTTCAAAGAGGACTCTGTTTTCCGGGTGATAGGCTCGCGCCTCCTCCACCATGCCTTCGCAGGCCGCCACCAGATCGCCGTTGAAGCGCTGCACCGGAATGCCCGAGCCGAGTTGGGTCCGGGTGAAATCCAGCAGATCGCCAACGATTTTGTTGGCTCGCTTGACGCTGGTGTAGATGCGCGACGTGATCTTGGTGGCTTTGGCGGGCAAATCCCCCGCCCGCAGCAGCACTTCGGAACTCAGCAGGATCGCGCCCAAGGGGCTACGCAAGTCATGCCCAAGAATGCCGAGAAAGATGTTGCGCGACGCGTCCACCGCCCCCGAGTAACTGACGACGGACTCGGCCAAGGCCTGATCCACGGCCTCGTTGAAGCGAATCAGATCATCCATGACCTGCTTGTGATCCAGCTGGGTGTGCGGCATCCAGAGCATGAGCACGCTGGTGCGCAGGGCCCGGTATTCGGAAACCATTTGCTCCACGGTGAAACCCGAGGACTGGCGGATGATCGCATGGGTTTCGGCAGGGGTTTCGGCCTCTGCCGACGGCGCTTCGCCATGGGACTTGGCCACCTGCTCCTTGAGCGTCTGCGAGGTGCGCAGGTCTGCAGCGATGGTGCGCAGCATCTGCTCGGCATGGTCGCGCAGGGCCACCGAACCCATGCCAATGGACGCGGGAGTAATGGTTTTGGCGAAATCTTCCCACGCCTGAAGAATCGGCTCGATATTGTCGAGGATGAAATCAGCCAGGCGCATGGGCGGCTCCGCAAAGGGACGATGCTGTAAACGACACAACGGTCAGGTTGTTGTACAGCAAAGCGCAGGTCAATGTACGCAATGGTGTTCACTTATAGACAGTGGATGACCCGTGGCGAGGGAGCTTGTCTCTTGCAACCCTATAGGGTAAAAACACCCAGCAACGTTGTACGACAACCTATAACTAAAACAATCGATCCGAAGCGCTTTGCCTCGGCGGCCTGCCTTTGAGACACCCTGCCATGACTCGCCTCACCGCTGCACATGACGCGCCCACGCCATTGCCCCGCCACCTCGCGGTGCTCGTTCTGCTGTGCATGGGCTGTGCCTTTGCCGGCAACCATGTCGCCGCCAGAGCGGCGTTCGATGATGGCGCAGGGGTGTTGCTGGCGATTCTGCTGCGTTCGGGCGGGACGCTGCTGGTGTTGGCCGCGATGGTGCTGTGGCAGCGTCAGAGTCTGCGTTTGCCACCGGGTGCATGGCGTTGGCAGGTGATGCTGGGATTGCTCATCGCTGCGCAGAGCCTGTGTCTGTACTCGGCCGTGGCTCGGGTGCCAGTGGCGTTGGCGCTGTTGGTGGGCAACGTCTTTCCAATCCTGCTGGCTTTGCTGACCTGGGCGTTGGGCGGGCCACGGCCGACGGCGCGCACTGCCACGTTGATGGGGATGATCCTGGTGGGCCTGGTGTTCGTGCTGGAAGTGCCGGCGCGGTTATCCTCCGCACAGAGCGTTGGTTCGCAATGGCTGCTAGGAGTGGGCCTGGCCTTCTGTGCCGCTTGCGTGTTCGCTTGCGCACTGTGGATCACCGACCACAAGCTGTCCCAGGTGCGAGGTTCGGTGCGCAGCCTGCTGACCATTTTGATCGTCTTCAGCAGCGTCAACCTCGCAGGCCTGACCGGCGCCCTTCCCGGCGGCTTCGACCTGCCGGCCAGCAGCAGCGGCTGGTTGGCCCTGGCGACGTTGGTGGTGCTCTACGGCACCGGGTTTATCGTGCTGTTCATTTGCGTGCCCCGCCTGGACATGCCGCGCAATGCCCCGGTGATGAACATCGAACCGCTGGCGACCCTGCTGATCGGCTGGTTGGTGCTGGACCAGATGCTCAACCCTGGCCAGGTGCTCGGTGGGGTGATCGTGGTCAGCGGCATTGTGTTGCTGACTTATCGCAAGGTTGAACGGGTCAAGGCGCCTGTAGCTGAACACAACTGAGCTGACTGCACGCAGTTGTGGTGAAGGTCCCATCGATAAGTCAGCCGCTCCTGAAACTTGTTTTCAAACCCACAGTCCTACCCCAGCCGTGAAAAACCCGCCGCCCCACGCGACGGGCTTTGCGGCTGATCGGCGCCAAGCCTGGCGCTAACGCAACTCCCCTCCCGAGCCGTTCGTCCCATGCGCCACACTGTTCGCTCTTGCCGTTTCGCTTCGCTTTGCCTCGTCGCCTTGCTTCCTTTTTTTACCAGCCTCGCCCATGCCCGAGGCGAAGGGCAATTGGTGGGAGCGATCAATGACTACCGCAGCCAGTCCCACCGCTGTGAATGGCGCACAGTCCGAGCCGCGCCGCCGTTGGTGCTGCGCTCGAGCCTGGCCTTGCCGATCGGCTTTCGTGGCGGGTTGCGGGAAACCTTGAAGGGCTCCGGCTATCAAGCCCAGGCAGTGCGCAGCATTCGCCTGACTGACGCGCGGGACGCCGAAGAGGCCTTCGAGATGTTGGCGGAGGAACATTGTTCGGCGCTGTTGGATAACCAGTACGCCGACATTGGCGTCAATCGGGTCGGGAATGAATGGCGCGTAGTACTGGCACAACCCGTGGGCGGTGGCCGGGTGAACGATACGGCCTCCGCTGACAAGACCTTGCTGGCCCAGGTCAATGCCGCGCGCGCCCGCTCCAGGATGTGTGGGCGCCAACGCTTCGCCGCTGCCCGACCGCTGAGTTGGAGCGCCGCCCTCGGGACCGCCGCCCAGGGACACAGCCGGGCGATGGCCCGCGGCAACTATTTCGCCCACCAGGACCCTGACGGCCGCTCCGTGGCCGACCGGGCGAAAAGCGCAGGTTTCCGTGGACGCAAGATCGGCGAGAACATTGCCGCCGGACAAGGCTCACCCAACAAGGCCATGCAGGACTGGCTGGCCAGCCCCGGGCACTGCGCCAACCTGATGAATCCGATGTTCACCCAGGTGGGCGCGGCATATGCCACCGACTCGCGCAGCGATGCGGGGGTTTATTGGACCATGGTGTTTGGGGCGCCTTAAGGGTGATGCTGCCCAGGTGAGTTCAGGTCAGAGGCGAATCTCCCCCGCCGGCACCACATCGATCCGCGACACCGCACTGCTCAAACGCCCCAGCCGGTTGTTGTGATTGGCGATGATCTGCTCCGCCGCCATGCTGCCGTTGGCCACCGTGGAGTGGGCGTCCGCGGCCAGGACTACGTCATACCCCAAGGCATGGGCCTGGCGCACGGTGGCGTTGATGCAATAGTCAGTTTGCAGCCCGCAGATCACCAAACGGTCGATGCCGCGCGCTTGCAGCAGCGATAGCAGATCGGTCTGGTAGAAGGCATCCGGCGTGGTCTTGCGCACCCGCAGGTCATCGGCAGCGGTCACCAGGTCGTCGGCCAATTGCCAGGCGGCAGAGCCGTAGGTCAGCGAGCCTTCCAGTTCTTCGTGCTGGATCAGGATCACCGTCAAACCCAAAGCCCTGGTTTTGGCCGCCAGGTCGTTGATAGTCCGGATGATGCGCTGGCTGTCGAAGCATTCCTCTTCGCCACGGCACAGTGCGTTCTGGATATCGATGATCAACAATGCGGTGTTCATGGTTTTCCCCTTTCGAAACGCTGCTCGATCCCAACCGCTATCAATAACCCAGCGATAAACCGGTGTTGCGACGGGGGTCATTGGCACCATAGAAACGGTTCTTGCCCACCGGTTTGCCGCCCAGTGATGGCGCGCCCACCAGGATCGCGGCAATGTGGTTGGGGTCCTGCGGGCCGGCGAATTTGTGGCCCCAGCTCTCCAGCAGCTTCTGGGTATCCGGGCTGGCAGCGAAGGTTTCCAGGTTGGTTTGCTCCGGCATCCACTGCTGGTGGAAACGCGGCGCGTCCACGGCTTCCTGCAGGTTCATGCCGTAGTCGATCACGTTGAGGATGGTCAGCAAGGTCGCGGTGATGATCCGACTACCGCCCGGCGTCCCCACCACCATCACCGTCTTGCCATCCTTGGTGACGATGGTCGGGCTCATGGACGACAACGGCGCCTTGCCCGGTGCGATGGCGTTGGCTTCCCCCTGCACCAGGCCATACATGTTCGGCACGCCGACCTTGGCGGTGAAGTCGTCCATTTCGTCGTTAAGGATCACCCCGGTCTTGCTTGCCATCACGCCAGCGCCAAACCAGTCGTTGAGGGTGTAGGTAACGGAAACGGCATTGCCCCATTGGTCGACGATGGAGTAATGGGTGGTGTTGCTGCCTTCGTGGGGCGCCACCCCAGGTTTTATTTTCTGCGAGTCACCGGCCTTTTGCGGATCGATCGCGGCCCGCAACTTGGCGGCGTAGTTCTTGTCCAGCAGATGGTCGATGGGGTTCTGCACAAAGTCCGGATCACCCAGGTAGCTGTTGCGGTCCACGTAGGCGTGACGCATGGCTTCGATCTGATAGTGCATGCCCTGGGCCGAATGGAAGCCTAGGTCCTTCATTGGATAACCGTCGAGGATGTTCATGATCTGGCACAGCACCACCCCACCGGAGCTGGGTGGCGGCGCCGAAATGATGTGGTAGCCGCGGTAGTCGCATTCCACCGGGGCCAGTTCGCGGGTCTTGTACTTGTCCAGGTCGGCTTGGGTGATGAGGCCTTTGTTGGCCTGGCTGGACGTGACCAGGGCATCGGCCACCCAGCCTTTGTAGAAGCCATCGGCGCCCCTGGCGGAGATGGCCCGCAGGGTCTTGGCGAGGTCTTTTTGCACCAGCTTCTGGCCGACCTGCATCGGCTCGCCGTTGTGCAGGAAGATCGCGCCGGAATCGCGCAGGTCCTTCTTGAACACGTCGGTGGCGGTGTCCAGCAGATCGACATCGCCCTGCTCCAGGGTGAAACCTTGCTCGGCAAACTTGATGGCTGGGGCGATCAATTCCGCCCGGGGTTTGCTGCCGTACTTCTTCAGTGCCAGCTCCATGCCGGAAACGGTACCGGGCACGCCTACCGCCAGGTGCCCACGGGTGCTCAGCTCAGGAACGACGTTGCCGTCCTTGTCCAGATACATGTCGGCCGTGGCGGCCAGCGGGGCTTTTTCGCGGAAATCCAGGAAGGTCTTGCGGCCGTCGGCCAATTGGAGCGTCATGAACCCACCGCCGCCGAGGTTACCCGCCGCCGGATACACCACCGCCAGGGCGTACCCCACCGCCACCGCCGCATCCACGGCATTGCCACCGCTCTTGAGCACATCGACACCCACCTGGGTGGCCAGGTGCTGCGCAGTGACCACCATGCCGTGCTCGGCGGCAACCGGTGCCTGGGAGGCGGCCTGGGCAAACAAACAGCTGAGGGTCAGGGAGGTGGCAACAAGCGTCCGGGTAAAGTTTTCGAACTTCATGAGTCGGTCTCTTCTTGTTCTAAAGATCGGGGATCGCTTCAAGAGCATTAGGCAGTATGGCCCGGTTTGTGGAATGCGCCTGTCAGCCGTCGGCCGGGTTACGGCAACGCCTGCTTTGAGATAGGCTCGTGCGGTTGTTTTTTTACTGAATAAGGACATCACCAATGACGCTGCGAATCGACCGCACGGACGCCCCTACCGATGAAGAGCGCCAGGCCATCCTCGCCCCGCTACGCGCCTATAACACGGCCAAGACCGGCGGGACGGTGCCCGAACTGGTGGCCTGGCTGGTGCGCGACGAACACAGCAACGAAATAGTCGGAGGGCTCTACGGGCGAGTATTTTTCCGCTGGTTTTATATCGAGCTACTGGTCGTGCCGGAACAGGCCCGAGACCAAGGCACGGGGTCGGCGTTGATGCGGATGGCCGAAGAACTGGCCAGGGAGAAAAACTGCGTGGGCATCTGGCTGGACACCTTCGACTTCCAGGCGCCGGCGTTCTACAGAAAGCACGGCTTCACGGAAATCGGCCAGATCGACGACTACCCACCGGGCCACCAGCACTTCTTCTTCCAGAAGCGCCTGGCTCCCGCGGACTAAAACCCAACCCCTGTGGGAGCGAGCTTGCTCGCGAAGGCGGTGGGTCAGGCGACATTAATGTCGAATGGTAAGCCGTATTCGCGAGCAAGCCCGCTCCCACATATCCGGGATTCAGTACGAGTTATTTACAGACAAGTCGCCAACGCCGCCAACCGGCGCTTGGCCACGAAGTCATCATGCTTGGCGTAGTAATTCAACGCAGTACCCGTCTCACTGGCCTGCAAATCGACAAACGATTCGGCAGAGCGCGTGTAGACCGTCGAGCCCCCCTTCTTGCCCGGCTGCAGGTAAGCACCGGCATCGACGCCGAACACCGCTTCGTCCTGCCAGGAAAACTGTATGCACTGGGCCACGACCTGCTCGGGTTTGTCCGAAGCCAGGGTCTTATAAGGGGTTTGAGTCCGGGCCTGGTTCATCGCCGAACCCGCGCAGCCGGCCAGCAAGGTTGCGGCCAGGGCCACCGTCAACATTCGCATTGCGTTCACTCATCGAGAAAAAAACGGACTGTAGCACTGCGCCCCCCACCTTCGTGCTGCTTTACTGAAATTTACACGCGACATCGGCCAACGATTCGCGCAACCTGTCGCGCCATTGCCACCAGCCATCGCGGAACACTCCATGACCCCCAACGCCGAATTCTATAAACCCACCGCCGAATACGCCGACAAACTGATCAGCCAGATCGGCCAGACACCTTCTTGGATCGCCAAGCGAATCGGCGTCACCGACAAGCGGATTCGCTACATTCTCGACGGCGAACGCACCGTCAAGGGCGAAACTACGCCGATCCAGATGACCTACACCGAACAGTTCGCCCTCGAATGCCTGGCGGCTGCGGCCAAGGCCGCCAAGAAACAGTCTGCATCCCCCAAGGAGTGATCATGGCGGCAACCGAACAGCAGCACGAACGGGCCCTGGAAAAATTTCTCGATGAACGCCCCGAACTGCGCGTCGAACTGGACCACCTCAACCCGCTGCTGGCCCAGGCCAAGGGCGAGACTGCCGCGCAGTACCGCGCAGAGCGGCTGCATGAAGCGTTCGAAGCCGAGGCCGAGCGCCTGGGCGTGTTCGCCTGGGAACTGACCCTGCAACTGACCGCCGCCTCGCCCGAAGAGTACCAGGCCCAGCGCCTGGAAGTGCACAGGGAAGTGGCGGAGATGGCGGGGATGGAGTGGGCCGATTACTGCGAGTTGAATGGCCTCGAAAACCAAGGCTGAACACATCCCCTCGCCACAAAGTGTTCACCCCATTTGTCGAACGTCCTGGCAATCGCCCCTGCGCCCATAAAGCTTTATCATGGCCGCAGTTTTGCTGATCGGGTCTGTCATGAAGTTCGCCATCGCGCTGTTTTCCGCCGCCCATGCGCCCTCCTCGCGCCGTGCCCTGCTGTTTGCCCAGGCTGCGCTGACGGGTGGGCATGAAATCGTGCGGTTGTTTTTCTACCAGGACGGTGTCTACAACGCCGCCAGCAGTGTCGTCACCCCCCAGGACGAACAAGACCTGCCCCAACAGTGGCGCGCTTTCGTCAGCGATAACCAGCTCGATGGCGTGGTCTGCATCGCGGCGGCGTTGCGCCGTGGTGTGTTGAACGAAGAGGAAGCCCAGCGCTATCAGCGTTCGGCAGTCAGTGTCGAAGCGCCCTGGACCTTGTCCGGCCTGGGTCAGTTGCACGATGCGATCCAGGACGCCGACCGTCTGATCTGTTTTGGAGGCGCGTGAATGGCCAAGTCGTTATTGCTCATCAGCCGCCAGGCTCCGTGGTCTGGGCCCGGGGCCCGGGAAGCGCTGGACATCGTGCTGGCCGGGGGCGCGTTCGACCTGCCCATCGGCCTGCTGTTTCTCGATGACGGGGTGTTCCAGCTCATCGCCGGCCAGAACGCCAAGGCCGTCCAGCAAAAGGACCTGAGCGCAAACCTGCAGGCGCTGCCGATGTTCGGCGTCGAGGCGCTGTTCCTCTGCGCCGACAGCGCCGCCGAACGCGGCGTCGCCACGGATGCCCTGGCGCTGGGCGAGGTAAAAGTATTGACTGCGCCGGACATCGCCGCGCTCATAGACCGTTACGACCAGGTGATCACCCTCTGATGTCGACTTTGCATGTGTTGTCTCACTCCCCTTTTGGCGATAACCGCCTCGCCAGTTGCCTGCGGCTACTGGGCAATCAGGATGCGTTGTTGCTATGTGGCGACGCGACGTATGCGTTGCAGCCGGGCAGCCCACCGTTTGAAGCACTGCAGGGCGCTGGCGTGAACCTGTTCGTGCTCGCCGAAGACCTCCAGGCCCGCGCCCTGGACACGCCAGACTGGGCCGAAGCCATCAACTACTCAGGTTTCGTCGAGTTATCGATCGAACACGACAAGGTCAATACCTGGCTATGAAGGTGCTGAATGTGGGCGAGCGCGCCATCGCACTGGACAAGGACGGCTACCTGGCCGACCTTGACGACTGGTCGAGCGAAGTGGCCATTGCCCTGGCGGCCGCCGAAGACATCGAACTCGGCCCCGAACACTGGGAAATCCTCGAGCTGCTGCGCGGCTTCTACAACGAATTCCAACTCTCGCCCGCGACTCGGCCACTGATCAAGTACACCGCGCTGAAACTGGGCGCGGACAAAGGCAACAGCCTGCACCTGAACCGATTGTTCAAAGGCACTCCCGCCAAACTCGCCGCCAAGCTGGCGGGCCTGCCCAAACCGACGAACTGCTTATGACCGACTTCCCATCGCTGACCCTTGAGACCCCGGCCGAACACCCGTTCGCCCAGTTCGTGCGCATCCTTGGCAAAGGCAAGCGCGGCGCCCGCAACCTGACCCGCGAAGAAGCCCGTGAGGCCATGGGTCTGGTGCTCGACGAAAAGGTCGAAGACACCCAGCTCGGCGCCTTCCTGATGCTGTTGCGGCACAAGGAAGAAAGCGCCGAGGAAATGGCCGGCTTCACCGAAGCCCTGCGTGAACGCCTGGTGGTCCCGGCCTTGGCGGTGGACCTCGACTGGCCGACCTACGCCGGGAAGAAGCGTCATTTGCCGTGGTACTTGCTGGCGGCCAAGTGCCTTGGGCAGAACGGCGTGCGGATTTTCATGCACGGCGGCGGTGCTCACACAGCAGGCCGGCTCTACAGCGAACAATTGCTCGGCTTGCTGCAAATCCCACTGTGCCGCGACTGGCAGCAGGTCGCCAGCGCACTGGACAACGGCGGCCTGGCCTTCATGCCCCTGGTGGACTGGGCGCCGCAAATGCAGCGGATGATCGACCTGCGCAACACCTTGGGCCTACGCTCGCCGATCCACTCCCTGGCACGGATTCTCAACCCGCTGGCCGCCCGTTGCGGATTGCAAAGTATCTTCCATCCGGGCTATCAGGCGGTGCATCGCGATGCCAGCGGCTTGCTGGGCGACACCGCTATTGTGATCAAGGGCGACGGCGGCGAGATCGAGATCAACCCGGACGCGGACAGTCACCTGTATGGCACCCGCGGTGGCATCAGCTGGGACGAAGAATGGCCGCGACTGGCCGAACAGCGCCACGTCAAGCCGGAAAACCTCGACCCCGAGCACCTGAAGGCCATCTGGCGCGGCGACGTGGAGGACAGCTACCCGCAACTGGCCTTGATCGCCACCATGGCCCTGGCCTTGCGCGGCCTGGGCCTGGCGCGCGAAGAGGCTTTCGAACGCGCCCGGCAGTATTGGGATGCTCGGGATCGATCGATTTAGTCGATCATCAACGCCCAACCTTTACGCTTTTAGTTCGAACCCATCGGCATAGACTGCCCTCCAACGTTTATTGGCAGAGGAGATCGAGATGGGTTTGTTAGTCGAGGGCCGCTGGCAGGATCAGTGGTATGAAAGCAAGGACGGCACGTTCCAACGCGAACAGGCGCAACGCCGTCATTGGCTCACCGCCGACGGCAGCGCCGGCCGCAGCGGCGAGAGCGGGTTTTCCGCCGAGGCCGGGCGTTACCATTTATACGTGTCCCTGGCCTGCCCCTGGGCCCACCGCACACTGATCTTTCGCAAGCTCAAAGGCCTGGAAGACCTGATCGATGTCTCGGTGGTCAGCTACTTGATGCTGGAAAACGGCTGGACTTTCGACAAGGCCCACGGCTCCACCGGCGACAAACTGGACGATCTGAGCTTCCTGCACCAGCGCTACACCGCTGACACCACCGACTACACCGGCCGCGTCACCGTGCCGGTGCTGTGGGATAAACGGCAACAGCGCATCGTCAATAATGAATCAGCGGAAATCATCCGCATGTTCAACAGCGCCTTCGATGGGCTGACCGGCAACAACTTGGACCTTTACCCAGAACCACTACGCCGTGACATCGATGCGCTGAACGAACGCATCTACCCAGCGGTGAACAACGGCGTGTATCGCGCCGGGTTCGCGACTACCCAAGCGGCCTACGAAGAGGCGTTCGACGGTTTATTCGCCGAACTGGACCGGTTGGAAGCCTTGTTGGGAACCCAGCGCTACCTGGCCGGCGAATACCTGACAGAGGCCGATATCCGCCTGTTCACCACGATAATCCGCTTCGATGCCGTGTATTTCGGTCACTTCAAGTGCAACCTGCGGCGCATTGCCGATTATCCGAACCTGTCCAATTGGCTGCGGGAGTTGTACCAGTGGCCGGGTATTGCCGAGACCGTGGATTTCACCCACATCCAGGGCCATTACTATGGCAGCCACAAGACCATCAACCCCAATGGGATCGTGCCCAAGGGGCCCAAGCAGGACTTCATGGTTGGCCATGATCGGGAAAGGTTGAGTGGGAAAGGGATTTGGCGTGGGGCTGGGGACTGATCCGGGATTTTCGCTGTATTTGAGGGCCTCATCGCGAGCAAGCTCGCTCCCACAGTGGACTGTGTGCAACCGCAGATTCATGGTTGAACACGATCAATTGTGGGAGCGAGCTTGCTCGCGATTGGAGCGACGCGGTCTTCCTAGACCTGCCCCTGAGCCCCTTCAAACCACGCCAGTTTCTCGCGCAGTTGCACCACTTCCCCGACAATCACCAACGTCGGCGCATGGACTTCATGCTCGGCCACCAGCCGCGGCAAGTCCGCCAGGGTGCCGGTGAAGACCCGCTGATTGGACGTCGTGCCTTGCTGGATCAACGCCGCAGGCGTATCCGCCGCGCGACCGTGCTTGATCAGCTCGTCGCAGATCATCGGCAGCCCCACCAACCCCATGTAGAACACCAGGGTCTGGGCTGGCGAGACCAGGTCCGCCCACGGCAAGTCACTGGTGCCGTCCTTGAGATGGCCGGTGATGAACCGCACCGACTGGGCGTAGTCACGATGGGTCAGCGGAATCCCGGCATAGGCCGCGCAACCACTGGCTGCGGTGATGCCCGGGACGACCTGGAACGGGATGCCGTGGGCTGCCAGTTCTTCGATCTCTTCACCGCCGCGCCCGAAGATGAACGGGTCACCGCCCTTCAACCGCACCACACGCTTGCCTTGTCGGGCCAGGTTCACCAATTGCTGGTTGATCTGTTCCTGAGGCACGGCGTGTTCGGAGCGGCGCTTGCCAACGTAGATGCGCTCGGCGTCGCGCCGGCACAGCTCCAGGATCGCCGGAGCTACCAAACGGTCGTACAGCACCACATCCGCCTGCTGCATCAGGCGCAGCGCGCGGAACGTCAACAAGTCCGGATCACCCGGCCCTGCGCCCACCAGATAAACTTCGCCCGGCGCGTTCGGCGCTTGGCCGGCAATCTTATCCCGCAGCAGGCGCTCGGCCTCGGCGCCCTGCCCGGCCAATTGACGGTCGGCGATAGGGCCTTGGAACACGTCTTCCCAGAACGCCCGGCGTTGCTGCACATCCGGGAACAAACCTTTGACCTGGCTGCGAAAACGCGCCGCCAGCCCGGCCAGTTGCCCGTAGGTCGAAGGAATCCAGGTTTCCAGCTTGGCCCGGATCAGCCGCGCCAGCACCGGCGCGTCGCCGCCGCTGGACACCGCGATCACCAGCGGTGAGCGGTCGACGATCGCCGGGAAGATCACGCTGCACAGAGCTGGCGCGTCCACCACGTTGACCGGTACGCAACGCTTGTGGGCATCGGCCGAGACCTGGGCGTTGAGCGATTCGTCGTCGGTGGCAGCGATGACCAGACCGCAGCCGTCCAGGTCCGCTTCAAGGTAACCGCGCAGGACGCATTCGCCACCGCTGCCACTGACCAGCTCCCGCAACTGTGACTCGATTTCGGGTGCGACCACCCGCAGCAGCGCGCCGGCATCGGCCAGCAGGCGGGACTTGCGCAAGGCAATCTCGCCGCCGCCGACCACCAGCACACGGCTGCCGCGCAGGTTGTGGAACAGTGGCAAATAGTCCATTTAACCGATGACCTCGATGCCGCCCATGTAGGGTTTCAACACCTCGGGTACACGGATCGAGCCGTCGGCCTGCTGATAGTTTTCCAGCACCGCCACCAGAGTCCGGCCCACCGCCAGGCCGGAGCCATTGAGGGTGTGGACCAGTTCCGGCTTGCCGGTTTCCGGGTTGCGGAAACGCGCCTGCATGCGGCGGGCCTGGAAGTCGCCACAGTTGGAGCACGAGGAAATCTCGCGGTACTTGTCCTGGCTCGGGATCCAGACTTCCAGATCGTAAGTCTTGACCGCGCTGAAACCCATGTCGCCGGTGCACAACGCCAGGGTGCGATACGGCAGCTCCAGCAGTTGCAGGACTTTCTCGGCATTGGCCGTCAGGCTTTCCAGCGCTTCCATGGACTTCGAAGGCTCGACGACCTGGACCATCTCGACTTTGTCGAACTGGTGCTGGCGGATCATGCCACGGGTGTCACGACCCGACGCCCCGGCTTCACTGCGGAAGCACGGCGTGTGGGCGACGAACTTGATCGGCAGTTGCTTGGCGTCGACGATCTCGCCGGCAACGATGTTGGTCAGCGACACTTCGGCGGTCGGGATCAGATACAGGTCGGCCTCGCCTTCGCGGCTGATCTTGAACAGGTCTTCCTCGAACTTCGGCAACTGCCCGGTGCCCTGCAAGGCCGGCGCCTGCACCAGGTACGGCGTGTAGGCTTCTTCGTAGCCGTGTTCGGTGACGTGCAGGTTGATCATGAACTGCGCCAGGGCGCGATGCAGGCGGGCAATCGGCCCGCGCAACAGGGCAAAACGCGCACCGGAAAGCTTGGCGGCGGTTTCGAAGTCCAGCCAGCCGAACTTCTCGCCCAGGGCCACATGGTCCTGCACCGGGAAATCGAAGGCCTTTGGCGTGCCCCAGCGGCGCACTTCGACGTTGCCCTCTTCATCTTCGCCGACCGGCACCGATTCATGAGGCAGGTTCGGGATACCCAGCAGGATCGAGTCCAGCTCGGTCTGGATCGCGTCCAGTTCGACCTTGCCGGCACTCAACTCGCCCGCCATGCGCTCGACATCGGCCATCAGCGGCGCGATGTCTTCGCCACGCTGCTTGGCCTGGCCAATGGATTTGGAGCGCGCGTTACGTTCAGCCTGCAGGGCTTCGGTGCGAGTCTGGACGGTCTTGCGCTGTTCTTCCAGCGCTTCGATGCGCGCGACGTCCAGGGCAAAGCCACGGGAAGCCAGGCGGTCCGCTACGTCCTGAAGGTTGCTACGTAACAGTTTGGAATCGAGCATGTCGGTCTCTCGTTATCAAAGTTTGGTCAAGGACAGGCCGGCCCAGGTGGCGAGCAGCCCGCCGAATACGCTGATGGCCGCATAGCCCAGGGCCAGCGGCACTTGCCCGCTTTCCAGCAAGCGCACCGTATCCAGTGAAAAGGATGAAAAGGTCGTCAGGCCGCCAAGAAAGCCGACGATCAGGCCCGCACGCACCTCGATCGGCACTTCCGGGCGCATCAAAAACAGACCGTATAGAACACCGATCAGCAGACAGCCCACGATATTAACGGCCAGCGTCGCGGTATAGAAGTGCCGCGGCCAATTTGCGTTGATCCAGTTGCCAGTCGCGAAGCGCACCAATGTACCGGCAATGCCACCGGCGGAAACTGCAAGAATCAGGGGGATCAAGGTTTTCTCCGCTGCCGTGGACTCAAGCGGTCCAATTGCGCCAAGTGGTTGAGCTTCTCGCCGATCTTCAGCTCCAGGCCACGGGGCACCGGCTGATAGAAGCGCTGGGGTTCAAGTTCTTCGGGAAAATAGTCTTCGCCGGCGGCATAGGCGTCCGGTTCATCGTGAGCGTAACGGTACTCATCGCCATAGCCCAGTTGCTTCATGAGCTTGGTCGGCGCGTTGCGCAGGTGCAACGGCACTTCGAGGGAACCATGCTCGGTGGCGCTGCGCATCGCGGCCTTGAAGCCCATGTACACCGCATTGCTTTTCGGCGCGCAGGCCAGGTAGGTGATGGCCTGGGCCACAGCGAGCTCGCCTTCCGGGCTACCCAGGCGCTCCTGCACATCCCAGGCCGCCAGGCACAGGCTCAGGGCCCGTGGGTCGGCGTTGCCGATGTCTTCACTGGCCATGCGCACCACCCGCCGCGCCAGATACAACGGATCGCAACCACCGTCGATCATTCGCGCGAACCAATACAAGGCCGCGTCGGGGTTGGAACCGCGGATGGATTTGTGCAGCGCCGAAATCTGGTCGTAGAACGCCTCGCCGCCCTTATCGAAGCGCCGACGGGTGTCGCCCAACAGGCTTTGCAGCAGCTCGACGTCGATCTCGCTATTGTCTTCGGCCAGGTCCGAGGCGTTTTCCAGCAGGTTGAGCAAGCGCCGGCCATCGCCATCGGCGGCCGAAAACAGGATCTGGAAGCCTTCATCGCTGAGGCTCAGCTGGCGCTTGCCCAGGCCACGTTCTTCAGTCAGCGCCCGATGCACCAGCTTGCGCATCGCCGCTTCGTCGAGGCTCTTGAGCACATAGACCCGCGCCCGGGACAACAACGCGTTATTGAGTTCGAACGAGGGGTTTTCGGTGGTCGCGCCGATAAAGATCAGCGTGCCATCTTCAACGTAAGGCAGGAACGCATCCTGTTGCGATTTGTTGAAACGGTGCACTTCGTCGACGAACAGGATGGTGCGCTTGCCGTACTGGCCGGCCTGCTGCTTGGCCACTTCCACCGCCTGGCGGATTTCCTTGACCCCGGCCAGCACCGCCGAAACCGTTTCGAAATGGGCATCCGAGACTTCCGCCAACAACCGCGCCAGGGTCGTCTTGCCCACACCCGGCGGGCCCCAGAAAATCATCGAATGCAGCGCGCCCTGCTCCAGCGCTTCGCGCAGAGGCTTGCCGCGAGCGAGCACATGCTCCTGGCCGACGTACTCATCCAGGTTGGTCGCGCGCAGGCGGGCGGCCAATGGCTGGGCAATCGGGGCGCTTCGAAACAGGTCCATGATTACTTACAAAACCTCCGCTGGGTCCTGTTGCCGATCAGTTAAACAACGAACAACGCAGCCCCCTGTGGGAGCGAGCTTGCTCGCGATAGCGGCGTGTCAGTCAACATTAATACTGACTGATCCAACGCCATCGCGAGCAAGCTCGCTCCCACAAGGACTTTGGGTTTATTCCTGGATCACATCGGCACCCTTGGGGATGTCGAACTTGAACTTGGACGCGGCGATCGGCTCGTTGGCCTTGACCCCGGTGAACAGGATATTGGTGCGCTGGCCGACGCTGTCGATCAGTTGCATGTCGTTGACCAGGCCGTTGCGGAACGACAAGCGCAGGTTGTCGAACAGGCTGTCCTTGGTCTTGGGCTTGAGGGTGAAGTCAATCACGCCACCGGCTTCCTTGGCGCTGATGTCGAAGCTCTGGCTGATCTTGGAAATATCGCCGGAGAGCAGCAATGCCGGGGTCTGGGTCAGGCGCTGGTCGAGGGTCTTGATGGTGACCTGCTCCAGGTCCGGGTCCCACAGGGAGACTTTCTTGCCATCGGAGACCATCAATTGCTCGGCCGGTGCATCGGTGTGCCAGTAGAACAGGCCCGGACGCTGCAGGGCCATGTCGCCGGCGGTCTCCTGCAACTGGGTGCCGCTGCCGTCGAGGGTCAGTTGGGAGAAGCGTGCGGTCAGGGTCTGGGAACGCTCCAGTAACTGGGTCAGGCGGGCCACATCCTTTTCATCGGCGTGGGCCGACAAGGTGGTCAGGGCCAGTACGGGCAACAGCAACATGCGAATCAGGCGCATGGGAGTCCTCATGAAGTCGTGGGGGTCGAGCGGCCTGTACCAGGCCGCTCGGGTCGTTAGTCGCGCATCGGGCCCGGCGCCAGCACTTCGCGCGAACCGTTGGTGTTCATCGCCGTCACCACACCGGCCATCTCCATGGCTTCGATCATGCGTGCGGCGCGGTTGTAACCGATCTTGAGCTTGCGCTGAACGGCAGAAATCGAGGCCCGACGGCTTTCCAGGACGAACTGCACCGCTTCGTCATAGAGCGCATCGGTTTCAGCATCGTCGTCACCGCCGCCGCTGCTGCCTTCGAAGCCACTGCCGGCTTCTTCGACACCGTTGAGGATGTCGTCGTTGTACTCAGGGGCGCCACGCAGCTTCCAGGCCTCCACCACGCGGTGTACTTCGTCATCGGAGACAAAGGCGCCGTGGACACGGATCGGCAGGCTGGTACCCGGCGGCATGTAGAGCATGTCACCGTGACCGAGCAATTGCTCGGCGCCGCCCTGGTCGATGATGGTCCGCGAATCGATCTTGCTCGACACTTGGAACGCCATGCGGGTCGGGATGTTGGCCTTGATCAGGCCGGTGATCACGTCCACCGACGGCCGCTGGGTCGCAAGAATCAAGTGGATACCGGCGGCACGGGCCTTCTGGGCAATACGGGCGATCAGCTCTTCGACCTTCTTGCCGACGATCATCATCATGTCGGCGAATTCGTCCACCACTACCACGATGGTCGGCAGCTTGTGCAGGAACGGCGCTTCATCGTGGATGTTTTCGCGGTGATACAGCGGGTCGGTCAGTGGCGTACCGGCCTCTTCGGCTTCCCTGACCTTGGCGTTGAAGCCCGACAGGTTACGCACGCCCATCTTCGCCATCAGCTTGTAGCGGCGTTCCATCTCCGCGACGCTCCAGCGCAGGGCGTTGGCGGCGTCCTTCATGTCGGTGACCACCGGACACAGCAGGTGCGGAATACCTTCGTAGATCGACAGCTCGAGCATTTTCGGGTCGATCATGATCAGCTTGGCGTCTTCCGGGCCGGACTTGAACAGAATCGACAGGATCATCGCGTTCACACCCACCGACTTACCGGAACCGGTGGTACCGGCCACCAGCAAGTGGGGCATTTTCGCCAGGTCGGTGATCACCGGCTTACCGCCGATGTCGTGGCCCAGGGCCAAGGTGACCGGCGATTTGTGGTTGTCGTACTCGGGGGTCGACAGCACTTCGGAGAAGCGCACGATCTGCCGGTCTTCGTTGGGAATCTCGATGCCCACGGTGGTCTTGCCGGGAATCACTTCCACCACCCGTACGCTGGTCACGGCCAGGGAACGCGCCAGGTCCTTGGCCAGGTTGGCGATGCGACTGACCTTCACGCCGGCGGCCGGCTGGATTTCATAACGGGTGATGACCGGGCCCGGGTGGATCGAATCCACCGAAACCTCGACGCCGAACTCCTTGAGCTTGATCTCCAGCAAGTGGCCGACAGCCGCCAGGGATTCGGGGGAATAGTTGAGCTGTTTCTTTTCAGCCGGGTCCAGGATCGAGATCGGCGGCAAGGTGCCTTCCACCGCGCTGTCGACGAACAGCGGCGCCTGTTTCTCTTTCTGCACCCGCTTGCTCTGCTCCGGCGGCTTGGCCGGGGCCATGGTAATGACCGGCGGTACCTGCTTCTCACGCTCGGACATGTGCTTGCTCAACGCCTGCTCGCGCTCGATCAGGCGCTCCTTGACCTTGGCCTGCTCGCGTTTGTCCGGCGTCGTCGGGGCCACTACGTCGTGGACCCGGTCGTCGACTTCACGCAATTGCGCCACCAGTTGCTTGCGCTCGGTGCGTGCTGCCCACCAGCGGTTCATGGCGCCCTGGATCAGTTCGATCAGGTCGAGGGTGATCTTGCCGGTGACGTCCATGACCTTGAACCATGACAGGTCGGTGAACACCGTCAGACCGAACAGGAACAGGGCGATGAACAGCAACGTGCTGCCCTGGATGTTCAGGGCGTTCTTGGCCAGGTCGCCGAGGCTTTCCCCCAGCGCGCCACCCGCCCCGGCCGGCAGGCCGGTGGGCGCGTGGAAGTGGATATGGGCCAGCGCGGCCCCAGACAGCACCAGGAACACCAGGCCGATCAGGCGCCAGGAGAACAGCCAGCCGCTCCACTGCCATGGCTCGTGGCGCTGGCGGAAGATCTGATAAGCCTTGATCGCCAGCAGCAGCGGGAAAATATAGGCGAAATAGCCCAGCACCATGAACAGGATGTCGGCGCTGTAAGAGCCGGCCGGACCGCCGAAATTCTGCACATCGTCGATCTTGCTGTTATGGCTCCAGCCCGGATCGTCCTTGCCATAGGTCAGCAAGGCCATCATGAGGAACAGGCACAAGGCACCGATGGCGATCAATGCACCTTCCTTGAGCCGGTAGTGCAATTGCTGGCGCCAGAGCGGAACGACTGTTTTAGGTGCTGCGGTGGATTTCTTCAAAACGCTTCTTTTCCTGCGCCAACGGCGCGTCCATCTGTTGAATGACTATAAAAAACTGCCCATCACGAGCAGGTAAAAAAGTGAATGTGCACAACCGGTACTACTTTTACCACTGTGACATGCATCCAGAAAACCGCAGGTGTTGCCGAAGATTCCGATCTTTAGCCCATCCTGCGTGCAAAACTCAAGCATTGTACGGGTTTGTCAGCCCCAAGGCATTGCCCGTACGCCGAGTGACAGCATAGCCAGAAACATGCTGCACAAGGGCCAATTGGAGCATGCATTCTCTTTTGTGACAAAGGCTTATGAGGTGTTTTTTATGAGCGAAGTGAAGCATTCACGCCTGATCATTCTCGGTTCCGGTCCTGCTGGGTATAGCGCCGCTGTCTATGCCGCCCGCGCCAACCTCAAACCCGTTGTCATTACCGGCTTGCAGGCCGGTGGCCAGCTCACCACCACGGTGGAAGTCGATAATTGGCCCGGCGATGTCGAAGGCCTCACCGGCCCGGCACTGATGGAGCGCATGCAGCGGCACGCCGAGCGCTTCGACACTCAGATCGTCTACGACCATATCCACACCGCCAAGTTGCAACAACGCCCATTCGTGCTCATCGGCGACAGCGGCACCTACACCTGTGACGCGCTGATCATCGCCACCGGCGCTTCGGCCCAGTACCTGGGCCTGCCCTCGGAGGAAACCTTCGCCGGCAAAGGCGTTTCAGCCTGTGCAACCTGCGATGGTTTTTTCTATCGAAACCAGGTGGTGGCCGTGGTCGGCGGCGGTAACACCGCGGTCGAAGAAGCTTTGTACCTGTCGAACATCGCCAGGGAGGTGCACCTGATCCACCGCCGCGACAAGCTGCGCTGCGAGAAAATATTGCAGGATAAACTCTTCGAAAAAGCCACCAACGGCAACATCCAGCTGCACTGGAAGCAGAATCTGGATGAAGTCCTGGGCGACGCCAGCGGCGTGACCGGCGCACGCCTGCGGCACAGCGAGACTGGCGAAACCAGCACCTTGTCCCTGGCCGGGGTGTTCATCGCCATTGGTCACAAACCCAACACCGAGCTGTTCCAGGGCCAGTTGAACATGCGCGACGGCTACCTGCTCGTGCGCGGCGGCAGCGAGGGCAACGCCACCGCGACCGATATTGAAGGTGTATTCGCGGCTGGCGATGTAGCCGATCATGTCTACCGCCAAGCCATTACCTCTGCCGGCGCCGGCTGCATGGCTGCACTCGACGCGGAGAAGTATCTCGATGACATCCCTGCCGCTTGACGGTTAACCTTCAGGTGGGCTCCCGTCTATCGGGCAGGCCCACCGCCCTCCCCTTCTGCAAGCCGAATAACGATGCTGACCTGGTTACAACGCAATACTTTTGATTTCCCGCCATTGGCAAAAGCCATGCGCGAACCCAACGGGCTATTGGCCGCCGGTGGCGACCTGTCTGCCGACCGACTGATCCAGGCCTATCGCCATGGCTGCTTCCCCTGGTTTTCCGAGGGCCAACCGATTTTGTGGTGGTCCCCAGACCCACGCACCGTGCTGTTTCCCGACGAACTGCATGTGTCCCGCAGCCTGGGCAAGCTTTTACGCAAGCGGCGCTATGAAGTGACCTTCGACACCGACTTTGCGGCGGTCATCAAGGCCTGCGCCGAGCCGCGGGACTATGCCGATGGCACCTGGATCACCGAAGCCATGCAGACCGCTTATCTGGAGCTGCACCGGCGCGGCTTCGCCCATTCGGTAGAGGTCTGGGACCAGGGCCAACTGGTGGGCGGCCTGTACGGCCTGGCCATGGGGCAGCTGTTTTTTGGCGAGTCCATGTTCAGTCGAGCCGACAATGCGTCGAAATTCGGCTTCGCGACGCTGGTCCAACACCTCAAGGCGGCTGGTTTTGTGCTGATCGACTGCCAGATGCCCACCGAGCATCTGCACAGCCTGGGCGCCCGCTCGATTCCACGGACCGAGTTTGCTGGCTATCTCAAGGCCCATCTGGATCAACCCAACCACGCAACCTGGGTTTGCTGAGCGACATTCGCGCGCGTGGCTTACACTTAAATTTAAAAGCTTATCCGAGGGTTGATCATGACCGAGTTGGCGCGTTTGAAGTTCTATGCCACTCAGCCTCACTCTTGCAGTTACCTGCCCGAGGAGCAGGCCACCACGCTGTTCCTCGACCCCAGCCAGCCCATGGATGTGCATGTCTATGCAGACCTGTCGGAGATGGGCTTTCGTCGCAGCGGCGATCACCTCTACCGGCCCCATTGCCAACATTGCAATGCGTGCGTTCCGGCGCGCATTCCCGTGGCTCAATTTACCCCCAATCGCCAGCAGAAGCGCATCTTCAAGCGCAACGCCGACCTGCAGGTCCGGCCGGCCAAGCCGCAGTTCAGCGAAGAATATTTCGACCTGTACCAACGCTATATCGAGCAACGCCACGCCGATGGCGATATGTACCCGCCCAGTCGCGATCAGTTTTCGACCTTTCTGGTGCGTGACCTGCCGTTTTCCCGATTCTATGAGTTCCGCCTCGAAGGACGCTTGGTGGCCATCGCCGTCACGGACCTGCTGCCCAATGGCCTTTCAGCGGTGTATACCTTCTATGAACCAGACGAAGAACGGCGCAGCCTGGGGCGTTTTGCCATTCTCTGGCAAATCAACGAAGCCCGGCGCCTGGGGCTGGAAGCGGTATACCTGGGCTACTGGATCAAGAACTGCAAAAAAATGAATTACAAGACCCAATATCGCCCCATTGAACTGCTGATTAATCAGCGATGGGTTGTCCTCAGCTAGAACCCTTCGGCTTAAACGTTAGAACCCCTTGGCTTGCCCCCCCTTTTTCGGGCACAATGCACGCCGCTTTTGCCTGGCGCAGTTGCACCGGGCCATTCACTGGATACCGAGGGCTTTACTGCATGTCGAAAGAAGACAGCTTCGAAATGGAAGGCACTGTCGTCGACACCCTGCCCAACACCATGTTTCGTGTGGAGTTGGAAAATGGGCACGTCGTAACCGCGCATATCTCCGGCAAGATGCGCAAGAACTACATTCGTATTCTTACCGGTGACAAAGTGCGCGTCGAGCTGACGCCCTATGACTTGAGCAAAGGGCGCATCACTTACCGCGCTCGCTAACAAGTCAATACAAAACGCCCGGCTGATGCCGGGCGTTTTTGTTTGCCCGCGATTTGCCCCTCTCTCCATGAACACACAAAACCCTGTGGGAGCGAGCTTGCACGCGATAGCGGTGGATCAGCCCGCACCGATGCCGAATGTACCGTCACCATCGCGAGCAAGCTCGCTCCCACAGGGGATTGGCGGTGAAACACAATTTTGTGCCATGCACCCATAGGGTTTGGTGCGGGCTCGGAATAGCAAAAAGGCGCCTTTCGGCGCCTTTTGCTTTGTTGCTGGTATCGATCAGGCCATTTCGGCCGTGGTTTCGAAGTCGAAGGTCAGTTCGCCGTCCTTGATGTCGATGTGGACCACACCGCCATGTTCGGCCAATTCGCCAAAGAGGATTTCCTCGGCCAGCGGACGCTTGATCTTGTCCTGGATCAGGCGAGCCATTGGTCGTGCCCCCATCGTCACATCGTAACCACCTTCGGCCAGCCAGCTGCGAGCCGCGTCGGTGACCTCCAGCAGCACACGCTTGTCTTCGAGCTGCGCCTGAAGCTCGGTAAGGAACTTGTCCACCACGCTTTTGATGACCTCATGGCTGAGGCGACCAAACTGGATAATGGTGTCCAGGCGATTGCGGAACTCAGGCGTGAAGCTCTTCTTGATCACTTCCATCGCATCGGACGAATGGTCCTGATGGGTGAAACCGATCGAAGCGCGCGCGGCGGTTTCGGCACCGGCGTTTGTGGTCATGATGATGATCACGTTGCGGAAGTCCGCCTTGCGCCCGTTGTTATCGGTCAGCGTACCGTGGTCCATGACCTGCAGCAGCAGGTTGAAGACTTCCGGATGCGCCTTCTCGATCTCATCGAGCAACAGCACGCAGTGTGGCTGCTTGGTGATAGCTTCGGTCAGCAGGCCGCCCTGGTCGAAGCCGACATAGCCCGGAGGCGCACCGATCAGACGCGACACGGTGTGGCGCTCCATGTACTCGGACATGTCGAAGCGAACCAGCTCGATCCCCATCGCCTTGGCCAGTTGCCGCGCCGCCTCGGTCTTGCCGACCCCAGTAGGCCCAGCGAACAGGAAGGAACCCACCGGCTTGTCTGGCGATTTGAGACCGGCGCGAGACAGCTTGATAGCAGTCGACAGTGAATCGATGGCTGCATCCTGACCGAACACGGTCAGCTTCAGGTCACGCTCCAGGTTACGCAGCAGCTCCTTGTCGGAACTGGTGACGTGCTTAGGCGGAATCCGCGCGATTTTCGCCACGATGTCCTCGACTTGAGGCACTTCGATGCGTTTGACGCGTTTCTCCACCGGCTGCAGGCGCTGGTAGGCACCCGCCTCGTCGATGACGTCGATGGCCTTGTCCGGCATGTGCCGGTCATTGATGTAGCGCGAGGCCAGTTCCGCCGCTGCACGCAGGGCTTCATCACTGTATTCGATGTTGTGGTGCAGCTCGAACCGCCCTTTCAGGCCGCGCAGGATGCCAATGGTGTCTTCCACCGAAGGCTCCGACACATCGACCTTCTGGAAGCGTCGGGCCAGGGCACGGTCTTTCTCGAAGATCCCGCGAAATTCCTGGAACGTCGTCGAACCGATGCAACGGATATCACCCGATGACAGCAACGGCTTGAGCAGGTTGGAGGCATCCATGACACCACCGGAGGCAGCCCCGGCACCGATGATGGTGTGGATTTCATCGATGAACAGGATCGCTTGCGGACGTTTTTTCAGCTCGCCGAGCAACGCTTTGAAGCGCTTCTCGAAGTCGCCGCGGTACTTGGTGCCAGCCAGCAAGGCACCCAGGTCGAGGGAATAGACCACGCTGTTGGCCAGCAGGTCCGGCACCTGGTTGTCGACGATGCGTTTGGCCAGGCCTTCGGCAATCGCCGTCTTGCCCACGCCCGCCTCGCCCACCAGCAGGGGATTGTTCTTGCGACGCCGAGCCAGGATCTGCGCAACGCGCTCGACCTCGGCCTCGCGTCCTACCAGTGGATCGATGCGTCCCTGGCGTGCCAGCTCGTTCAGATTGCTGGCATAGGCGTCCAGTGGATTGCCCGAAGAAGAAGACTCACCGCCCTCGTCGTCCTGCATATCCTGCTCACCCTCGGAGTGATCGCCATGCCCGGGCACCTTGGAGATGCCATGGGCGATGTAGTTGACGACATCGATGCGCGCAACGCTCTGCTGCTTGAGCAGGAAAACCGCCTGGCTTTCCTGTTCGCTGAAGATAGCGACCAGCACATTGGCGCCGGTGACTTCACGCTTGCCCGAGCTCTGTACATGAAAGACAGCACGCTGCAGGACACGCTGGAAGCCCAGGGTTGGCTGGGTTTCCCGATCCTCGTCATGCACGGGGATCAGCGGCGTGGTGGAGTCAATGAACTCCTGCAGATCATGCTTGAGTTTATCGAGGTTCGCGCCGCAGGCACGCAAAACGGTGGCGGCAGCCTCGTTATCCAATAGGGCCAGCAAAAGGTGCTCGACGGTCATGAATTCATGACGCTTCGAACGAGCCTCCTTGAAGGCAAGATTGAGGGTGACTTCGAGCTCGCGGTTTAACATAGCTTCACCTCATACCCAAGTGGTCGGCGTTAACCGTCCTTCTCGATTTCACAGAGTAGCGGATGCTGGCTTTCCCGGGCGTACTGGTTGACCTGCATGGCCTTTGTCTCGGCGATGTCGCGGGTAAACACTCCACATACTGCCCGTCCCTCTGTATGGACGGCCAGCATGACCTTGGTCGCCAGCTCGCGATTCAGGTTAAAAAACACCTCGAGCACTTCGACGACGAAATCCATCGGTGTGTAGTCATCGTTGAACAAAACCACCTTGTACATCGGTGGCGCCTGTAATGCAGGCTTTGCCTCCTGAACAGCGATGCCTGCGGAATCGTCGTCGTGTAGATCCGGGCGATCCTGATTGAATGTTAGTCGAATCTGGCTGACTGCATGCATGGAAAGAAAGGTTCGTTTAGTTGGCGAATACAGTGATGGGGGCGCTTGCGGGCTATTTCAACCACGACAACCCGGTCACCTTGACTATCGGCAAAACGGTGTTACAACCAATAGAGCCCATCGTGGGTCAAAAAGGTCCGTGGAATCTATCCTGTCAACAGATTAGCCTGCGGATGAACTGGATGATACTCCAGTGATGGAGTGTGTTGCAGAGGGATATGGTTTATGTCGGTCGTCAAGATGAATGGCAAGGTGAAATGGTTCAACAATGCCAAGGGCTTCGGTTTCATTATCGCCGCCGGCATGGATGAAGACCTGTTCACCCATTACTCGGCAATCAACATGGATGGTTATAAAACCCTGAAGGCCGGACAGCCTGTGAAATTCGACGTCATCCAGGGACCCAAGGGCCTGCACGCGGTCAATATCGAGGCGCTCACCGCTGAAGAGGCACCCGTACCTGTCAAGACCAGAGTCACTGAGAACCATTGACCGGCTGTCGCCTCCCGGACAAAAAATGCCCGACTCGATCACTCGAGCCGGGCATTGTTGCTGAGCGTCGATACGCTTACATGTGCGAGATCAGCGCATCGCCGAAGCCCGAGGACGAAACCAGCTTGGCGCCCTCCATCAGACGTTCGAAGTCATAGGTCACGGTCTTGGCCGAAATCGCGCCGTTGGTGCCCTTGATGATCAGGTCGGCCGCTTCGATCCATCCCATGTGGCGCAGCATCATTTCAGCCGACAGGATCAGCGACCCCGGGTTGACCTGATCCTTGCCCGCGTACTTGGGCGCAGTGCCATGGGTGGCTTCGAACATTGCCACGGTGTCAGACAGGTTGGCACCCGGCGCAATGCCGATACCACCCACTTCCGCCGCCAGGGCGTCGGAGAGATAGTCGCCGTTGAGGTTCAGGGTCGCAATCACGTCATATTCGGCCGGACGCAGCAGGATCTGCTGGAGCATGGCGTCGGCAATGGCGTCCTTGACGATGACATTCTTGCCAGTCCTCGGGTTCTTGAACTGCATCCACGGCCCGCCGTCGAGCAGGGTCGCGCCAAACTCCTCGGCCGCCACTTCGTAGGCCCATTCCTTGAAGGCACCTTCGGTGAACTTCATGATGTTGCCTTTGTGCACGATGGTCAGCGAATCGCGATCATTGTCGACAACATATTGCAAGGCCTTGCGAGCCAGGCGCTTGGTGCCCTGCTTGGAAACCGGCTTGATGCCGATGCCGCAGTCCTGGTCGAAACGGATCTTGGTCACACCCATTTCTTCTTTCAGGAACTTGATGACCTTGGTGGCTTCAGGCGAACCGGCCTTCCACTCGATGCCAGCGTAGATGTCTTCGGAGTTCTCGCGAAAGATCGTCATGTCCACGTCGCCAGGCTTCTTGACCGGGCTGGGTACACCTTCGAACCAGCGCACCGGGCGCAGGCACACATACAGGTCAAGCTGCTGGCGCAGAGCCACGTTCAACGAACGGATACCACCACCGACCGGCGTGGTCAGCGGCCCCTTGATGGAAACCACGTAGTCCTTGACCGCGTCCAGGGTTTCCTGGGGGAGCCAGGTGTCCTGGTCGTAAACCTGAGTCGCTTTCTCACCGGCATAGACTTCCATCCAGGAAATCTTGCGCTTGCCGCCATAGGCCTTCTGAACCGCAGCGTCCACAACCTTGATCATGACCGGACTGATATCGACGCCAATGCCGTCGCCTTCGATGAAGGGGATGATCGGGTTGTCGGGAACATTAAGAGAATGGTCTGCATTGACGGTGATTTTGTCACCGACGGCTGGAACCTGAATCTTTTGATACCCCATGCTGAACTCCATTGCTTGGATTGAACATCTGGCTGCGTTCGAGCGTACCCCAGTTGAATCGGCGCGCAAACCCTACGTTCGGCTCATGCGGCATAAAGCGCCGCAGTTGGTGGTGTACAAGCCTGAAAAACAAGGGAAAAGCGCCAAACATGAGCATAGCCTGCCACCGTCGTCCTGCGACGTTTAGACCAATGGACGTGTACGGAAGTCTATGAACCATCGGCAGATTGCCAGCTACCTATGTATAATGCCGCCGCTGACCACAGGGTCACGACGGCCGACGGCTCTACGACAGGACTTTCGGCCCGTAAAAAGCCGGACCGTTACCGCGGCCCGACCGCTTGACGCTCGACTGATGCACCCAACATCACCGCGAAGAAACCTCGACATTCGGCTCATGGATGACTTTGAACGAACGCGCTTACCCGGCGCCCCTCGAGTTTCTGCGCATGCTTTAGCAAAGAAGAGAGTTAATCCGAATATGCCCACCCGCTCGAAGATCATCTATACCTTCACCGACGAAGCTCCCGCCCTCGCCACCTATTCGCTGCTGCCGATCGTCGAAGCCTTTACCGCTCCGGCCGATATCGCCGTGGAAACCCGCGATATCTCCCTCGCAGGGCGCATCCTGGCCAGCTTCCCCGAGCAACTGGGTGACAAAGCCGTAGCCGACCACCTCGCCGAACTGGGCGACCTGGCCGTTACGCCTGAAGCCAACATCATCAAGCTGCCGAACATCAGCGCCTCGGTGCCGCAACTGCAGGCCGCGATCAAGGAATTGCAGGCCCAGGGCTACGCGCTGCCGGACTACCCGGAAACCGTAACCAGCGACGCCGACAAAGAAGCCAAGGCCCGCTACGATAAAATCAAGGGCAGCGCCGTGAACCCGGTCCTGCGTGAAGGCAACTCCGACCGCCGCGCACCACTGTCGGTCAAGAACTACGCGCGCAAGCACCCGCACAAGATGGGCGCCTGGGCAGCCGACTCCAAGTCCCACGTGGCCCACATGAGCACTGGTGATTTCTACGGCAGCGAAAAAGCCGCCCTGATCGACGCCGCCGGCAGCGTGAAAATCGAGCTGATCGCCCAGGACGGCACCGCCACTGTCCTGAAGGAAAAAACCACCGTACAAGCCGGTGAGATCCTCGACTGCGCCGTGATGAGCAAAAACGCCCTGCGCGACTTCATCGCCGCTGAAATCGAAGACGCCAAGCAAAAAGGCGTCCTGCTGTCGGTTCACCTCAAGGCCACCATGATGAAGGTCTCCGACCCGATCATGTTCGGCCAGATCGTCGCCGAGTTCTATAAAGAAGCCCTGGCCAAGCACGCCCAAGTGCTGGAGCAGATCGGCTTCAACCTGAACAACGGCATCGGCGACCTGTACGCCCGCATCAAGGCCCTGCCGGCCGAGCAGCAGGCGCAGATCGAAGCCGACATCCAGGCGGTCTACGCGGCGCGCCCATCCCTGGCAATGGTCAACTCCGACAAAGGCATCACCAACCTGCACGTGCCGAGCGACGTCATCGTCGACGCCTCGATGCCGGCCATGATCCGTGACTCCGGCAAGATGTGGGGCACCGACGGCCAGTTGCACGACACCAAGGCTGTGATCCCGGATCGCTGCTACGCCACCATCTACCAGGCGGTGATCGAAGACTGCAAGCAACACGGCGCCTTCGACCCAACCACCATGGGCAGCGTGCCGAACGTCGGCCTGATGGCCAAGAAAGCCGAAGAGTACGGTTCCCACGACAAGACCTTCCAGGTCAAGGTCAACGGCGTGGTGCGCGTTTCCGACAGCAACGGTCGCACCCTGCTGGAGCAGAACGTCGAGGCTGGCGACATCTTCCGCATGTGCCAGACCAAGGACGCGCCAATCCAGGACTGGGTCAAACTGGCCGTCAACCGTGCCCGCGCCAGCAGCACCCCGGCGATTTTCTGGCTCGACCCAATGCGCGCCCATGACGGTGTGGTGATCGAAAAAGTCCAGACTTACCTGAAGGACTACGACACTGCCGGCCTGGACATCCGCATCATGTCGCCGGTCGACGCGATGAAGTTCACCCTGGCCCGCACCCGCGAAGGCAAGGACACCATTTCGGTGACCGGCAACGTGCTGCGCGACTACCTGACCGACCTGTTCCCGATCATGGAACTGGGCACCAGCGCCAAGATGCTGTCCATCGTGCCGCTGATGAACGGCGGTGGCCTGTTCGAAACCGGCGCCGGCGGTTCGGCACCCAAGCACGTTCAGCAACTGCTGGAAGAGAACTTCCTGCGTTGGGATTCCCTGGGTGAGTTCCTGGCCCTGGCCGCCTCCCTCGAGCATCTGGGCGTGACCTACAACAACCCTAAAGCCCTGGTGCTGGCCAAGACCCTGGACCAGGCTACCGGTGAGTTCCTGGACCGCAACAAGTCGCCTTCGCGCAAGGTCGGCGGTATCGACAACCGTGGCAGCCACTTCTACCTGACCCTGTTCTGGGCCCAGGCACTGGCCGCTCAAAACGACGATGCAGCCCTCAAGGCTCAGTTCACCGCCCTGGCCAAGACGCTGACCGACAACGAAGAGAAAATCGTTGCCGAACTCAACGCCGTTCAAGGCAAGCCCGTGGACATCGGCGGTTACTACTTCGCCAACCCTGAGCTGACCAGCAAGGCCATGCGCCCGAGCGCCACCTTCAACGCGGCGATTGCTGCGCTGGTGTAAGGTTGTAAGGGAACATCACAAACCCCGGCCTGGTGCCGGGGTTTGTGTTTCCGGACACACCATATTTCCCCTGACAACACAATATTCCCCTGCGGGAGCGAGCTTGCTCGCGATAGCGATATAACATTCAACATTGATATTGACTGACCCACCGCTATCGCGAGCAAGCTCGCTCCCACAGTGGCCCGCATTCCAATCTGAGAAATCTAGGAAACGCTATGGACTGGAAACCCCACATCACCGTCGCCACCATCGTCGAAAACAACGGCCGCTTCCTGATGGTGGAGGAGTCCAAAGGCGGACGCGCAGTGCTCAACCAGCCCGCCGGCCACCTGGACCCGGACGAAACCTTGATCGAAGCCGCCGTGCGTGAAACCCTGGAGGAAACCGGCTGGGACGTCGAACTCACCAACGTGGTGGGCATTTACCTGTACACCGCCCCCAGCAACGGCGTGACCTACCAGCGGGTCTGTTTCGCCGCCAAGGCCTTGAACCACCGCCCCGACTATCAATTGGACGACGGCATCCTCGGCGCCAAATGGCTGAGCCGTGACGAACTGCTCGAACAGCGCGACCACTGGCGCAGCGAGCTGATCATCCGCTGCATCGACGATTATCTGGCCGGTCATCGCCACAGCCTGACGCTGATCCGTCCTTCTCTTTAGCCTTGTGCGCCCGGGCCTGATAGAATCGCGTCCTTTTTCAAGACACTCATTGAACTCCTATGCGTGATCCAGCCCCTTCTGACACCCCCAAGAAGCGCGTCATTGTCGGCATGTCCGGCGGCGTGGACTCTTCCGTTTCCGCCCTACTGCTGATCGAGCAGGGTTATGAGGTGGAAGGCCTGTTCATGAAGAACTGGGAAGAAGACGACGGAACCGAATACTGCACCGCCATGGACGACCTCGCGGACGCCCAGGCCGTGTGCGACAAGATCGGCATCAAGCTGCACACCGCCAACTTCGCCGCCGAGTACTGGGACAACGTGTTCGAACACTTCCTGGCCGAATACAAGGCCGGCCGCACGCCGAACCCGGACATCCTGTGCAACCGTGAAATCAAGTTCAAGGCGTTCCTCGACTACGCCATGATGCTCGGCGCCGACCTGATCGCCACCGGCCACTACGTGCGCCGCCGCGACATCGACGGGCGTACCGAGCTGCTCAAGGGCCTGGACCCGAACAAGGACCAGAGCTACTTCCTGCACGCCGTCGGTGGCGAACAGATTGCCAAGACCCTGTTCCCGGTAGGCGAACTGGAAAAGCCCGAAGTGCGTGCGATCGCTGAAAAACACCAGCTCGCCACCGCCAAGAAGAAGGACTCCACCGGCATCTGCTTCATCGGCGAGCGCCGCTTCAGCGACTTCCTCAAGCAGTACCTGCCGGCCCAGCCAGGCGAGATCAAGACCACCGAAGGCGAGGTCATCGGCCGCCACCATGGCCTGATGTACCACACCATCGGCCAGCGCCAGGGCCTGGGCATCGGCGGCTTGAAGGATGCCGGCGAAGAGCCGTGGTACGTGTTGATCAAGGACCTGGAGCACAACGAGCTGATCGTCGGCCAGGGCAACGACCATCCGTGGCTGTTTTCCCGCGCCCTGCTCGCCTCCGACATCTACTGGGTCAACCCGGTCGACCTCAGCGAACCGCGCCGCCTGACGGCCAAGGTGCGCTACCGCCAGAGCGACCAACCCTGCACCTTGGAAAAAACCGCCACGGGCTACCGGGCCATTTTCGATGATCCCCAGCGCGCTGTCACACCCGGTCAGTCCGTGGTGTTCTACGACGGCGAAATTTGCCTGGGCGGTGGCGTGATCGAAGTCGCAGAGCCCTGGAGCAGCAAGGCATGACCCCGATTCAAGAGCAACTGACGGCATTGGGCGGCGTGTTTCTCGCCGCCGTGCTGGTGGACCGGATCGCCAAGACCGGCCAGGCCACCGAAGCGGGCCTGAGCTGCATGCTCGGCAGCTTGCTGGTTCGCGACCCCAAGGACACCCTGGAAGTCTACGGTGGCGACGACCTGAACCTGCGTGAAGGTTACCGTGCGCTGGTCGGCGCCCTGGAGCGCGACCCCAGCGCCCTGCAACGCGAGCCGCTGCGTTATGCCCTGTCGATGCTGGGTCTTGAACGTCAGTTGGCCAAGCGCGACGACTTGCTGGAGACCATCGGCAAACGCCTGCCGCAGATCCAATCCCAGGTCGAACACTTCGGCCCGTCCCACGAAAACGTCATCGCCGCCTGCGGCGCGCTGTACCAGGACACCCTGAGCACCCTGCGCCAGCGCATCCAGGTGCACGGCGACATGCGCAACCTGCAGCAACCGAGCAACGCCTCCAAGATCCGCGCCCTGTTGCTGGCCGGGATTCGCTCGGCACGGCTGTGGCGGCAATTGGGCGGCCATCGCTGGCAGTTGGTGATCAGCCGCCGCAAATTGCTGAAAGAGCTTTACCCGTTGATGCGCAACGAATAAGTCGCCTCAACCCACTTTTGTACATCGTTACGCGTAATACGCCGGTCAGTTGGCGACGGACCGGCGCTGGTTTTCATGTATGATACGCGCCCCATTTCGTTGCCCGACTGTCCGAGAACACCCCATGCAGCTCTCTTCGCTCACTGCGGTTTCCCCTGTTGACGGCCGCTACGCCGGCAAAACCCAGGCCCTGCGCCCGATTTTCAGCGAGTACGGCTTGATCCGTGCCCGTGTCCTGGTTGAAGTGCGCTGGCTCCAGCGCCTGGCCGCCCACCCTGCCATCAGCGAAGTCCCGGCGTTTTCCGCCGAAGCCAACGCGGTACTGAACACCCTGGCAGAGAACTTTGTGCTGGAGCACGCCGAGCGCGTCAAAGAGATCGAGCGCACCACCAACCACGACGTCAAGGCCATCGAATACCTGCTCAAGGAGCAGGCGGCCAAGCTGCCGGAGCTGGCCAACGTCAGCGAATTCATCCACTTCGCCTGCACCAGCGAGGACATCAACAACCTGTCCCACGCCCTGATGCTGCGCGAAGGCCGTGATGAGGTGATGTTGCCGCTGATGCGCCAGACCGCCCAGGCCATCCGCGAGCTGGCAATCCGCTTCGCCGACGTACCGATGCTGTCGCGCACCCACGGTCAACCGGCTTCGCCGACCACCTTGGGCAAGGAACTGGCGAACGTGGTGTATCGCCTGGAGCGCCAGATCGCCCAGGTCGCCGCCGTGCCGCTGCTGGGCAAGATCAACGGCGCCGTGGGCAACTACAACGCCCACCTGTCGGCCTACCCGGACATCGACTGGGAAGCCAACGCCCGCGCCTTCATCGAAGACGAGCTGGGCCTGAGCTTCAACCCGTACACCACCCAGATCGAACCGCACGACTACATCGCCGAGCTGTTCGACGCGATCGCCCGTTTCAACACCATCCTGATCGACTTCGACCGTGACATCTGGGGCTACATCTCCCTGGGGTATTTCAAGCAGCGCACCATTGCCGGTGAAATCGGTTCCTCGACCATGCCGCACAAGGTCAACCCGATCGACTTCGAAAACTCCGAAGGCAACCTGGGCATCGCCAACGCGCTGTTCCAGCACCTGGCGAGCAAACTGCCGATCTCCCGCTGGCAGCGCGACCTGACTGACTCCACCGTGCTGCGTAACTTGGGCGTGGGTTTTGCCCACAGCGTCATTGCCTACGAAGCCAGCCTCAAGGGCATCAGCAAGCTGGAATTGAACGAGCAGAAAATCGCCGCCGACCTGGACGCATGCTGGGAAGTCCTGGCCGAGCCGATCCAAACGGTGATGCGTCGCTACAACATCGAAAACCCGTATGAAAAGCTGAAAGAACTGACCCGTGGCAAGGGCATCAGCCCTGAAGCGTTGCAGACTTTCATCGATGGCCTGGACATGCCCGCCGACGCCAAGGCAGAGCTGAAAAAGCTGACCCCGGCCAGCTATATCGGCAACGCAGCGGCACAAGCCAAGCGCATCTGATACATCGCTTTACCTTTGAGACGCCCGGCCGCGCCGGGCGTTTTTATTCGCGGCTGAAAAGTAATTTTTTTCAATAGGTTACACATGAATCCTGATATTCCTCTGCAACTCCTGGGCGGCATCACGGCACGGGAGTTCCTGCGCGACTACTGGCAGAAAAAACCGCTGCTGATCCGTCAGGCGATTCCTGACTTCCAAAGCCCCCTGGATGCCGACGAACTGGCCGGTTTGGCGCTGGAAGAAGAAGTCGAATCGCGCCTGGTGATCGAGCACGGCGAACGTCCCTGGGAATTGCGCCGCGGCCCGTTCGCCGAAGATGAATTCAGCAAACTGCCGGAGCGCGAGTGGACCCTGCTGGTGCAGGCCGTCGACCAGTTCGTACCGGAGGTCAGCGAACTGCTGGAGCACTTCCGCTTCCTGCCGAGCTGGCGCATCGACGATGTGATGATCAGCTTCGCTGCCCCCGGCGGCAGTGTTGGCCCGCACTTCGATAACTACGACGTGTTCCTGCTGCAAGGCCATGGCCAGCGCAACTGGAAAATTGGCCAGATGTGCGACTCCGAAACCCCGCTGCTGCAGCACGCTGACCTGCGCATCCTCGCCGACTTCGAGGCCACCGACGAGTGGACCCTGGAACCGGGCGACATGCTCTATCTGCCGCCGCGCCTGGCCCATTGCGGCGTAGCCGTGGATGACTGCATGACCTACTCGGTGGGCTTCCGGGCGCCGAGCGCGGCCGAAGTGCTGACCCACTTCACCGATTTCCTCAGCCAGTTCCTGCCGGACGAAGAGCGCTACACCGACGCCGATGCGCGGCCCGTGGCCGACCCGCACCAGATCCAGCACGATGCCCTCGACCGCCTCAAGGGCCTGCTGGCCGAGCACATGAGCGACGAGCGCTTGCTACTGACCTGGTTCGGCCAGTTCATGACCGAGCCGCGCTACCCGGAACTGGTGGTGGGGCCGGAGCTGGAAGAAGACGACCTGCTGGCCGGCCTGGAACAAGGCGCAGTGATCATCCGCAACCCAAGCGCGCGCCTGGCCTGGTCGGAAGTCGATGATGACCTGCTGTTGTTCGCCAGCGGCCAAAGCCGTTATCTGCCAGGCAAGCTGCGCGAGCTGTTGAAAATGATCTGCGCCGCCGACGCCCTGCACAGCGAAAACCTTGGCCCGTGGCTGACCGATGAAGACGGCCGCGGCCTGATCTGCGAGCTGATCAAGCAAGGTAGCCTGGGGTTCGCCGATGAATAAAATTCACGTTCGTGTCGCAGACTGGCAAAAGGACAACGCCGAGATCCGGCGCATTCGTGAGACCGTGTTCATTGCCGAGCAATCCGTCCCGCCTGAGCTGGAATGGGATGCCGATGACCAGAGCGCGGTGCATTTTTTGGCGTTTGAAGGCGACTTCCCCATCGGCACAGCGCGCCTGTTGACCGACGGCCATATCGGCCGTGTTTCGGTCCTCAAGGACTGGCGCGGCCTGAAGGTGGGCGATGCACTGATGCACGCCGTGATCGCCGAAGCCGAGAAACGCGGGCTCAAGCAACAGATGCTCAGCGCCCAGGTGCATGCCACGCCGTTCTATGAGCGCCTGGGTTTTGCCGTGGTCAGTGAGGAGTTCCTGGAAGCCGGAATTCCTCATGTGGACATGGTTCGCCATTCGGCCTGAAACCGCAGCGCGGCCATCGCGAGCAAGCTCGCTCCCACAGGGACCTGCGGTGAACAGAGATTTCGTGTACATCACTATTCCAATGTGGGAGCGAGCTTGCTCGCGATGAGGCCCTGAAGAACACCACAAAACGCCCCGCCATCCACCGATGTCGGGGCGTTTTGCCGTCTACCATTCAACTTGCCCCACCCCAGGCCGACAAACTGGCAATATCAAGCCTTTGTCTCGCGGAGAAATGGACATGTCCCTACGCACCCTGCTCACCACCCTGCTGCTCGGCTGCAGCCTGTCGGTCATGGCGGACACGCAAATCGTGCCGCTGAATTACCGCACCAGCGCCGACCTGTTGCCGGTGGCGCAGAATTTCATTGGCAAGGATGGTCAGGTCAGCGCCTACGGCAATCAACTGATCGTCAATGCCGAGCCGGGCAAGATCGAAGAGCTCCGGCAATTGCTCGCCCAATTGGATACCGCTCCCAAGCGCCTGCTGATTACGGTCGATACCAATGAAAACAACCTGCAGGGCGACCAGGGTTACTCGATCAATGGCGCCGCCCCCAGCCAGACCCGCATCATCAACCGCAGCACCGCCAGCCGTGAAGGCGGCGTGCAGCAGATACAAGCCAGCGAAGGCCAGCCGGCGTTGATCCAGGTAGGCCAGAGCGTGCCGTTCACCAGCACCCAGAGCGACAACTACGGGCGCATGCAAAGCCAGACCGAATACCGCAACGTCACCCAGGGTTTTTATGTCACGGCCAGCGTCACCGGCGAGACCGTTCATCTGAGTATCAGCACCAACCGTGACCGCATGAGCCAGGAACGTCCCGATGTAGTGAACGTTCAGAGCACCGACACAACTGTCAGCGGACGTCTGGGAGAATGGATCACCCTGGCTGGGGTCAATCGCCAGAATCAGGCAGACAAACAGGGCCTGACCCGCAGCTACTCGACCCAGGGCCGCGATGACATGATTTTGCGGGTCAAGGTCGACACCCTGAACTGAAGCACCAAAAACTGACTGATGAGTCGTATTAGACCAAAGATGTAGTGCCACAAAAAAAGCACTACAAAACGTTTGACGAGCCCAAAAACCGAAGGCATGATGGCCTCGCTCCCGCTAATCAGGGGCCCTGGCAAGGGCCTTCGGGTCGACGCTTGCAACTACCCTGCGAGCCGATTCGTGTCTGTACCGCCCACAAGGTGTGTTTGACGAGGTTGCGACTGGAACGAAGTTGTCCCGAGGGACGGAAGCGTAACTAGGTAACCCGGCATCACTCTGAGTTCGTATAAAGGCCCACGACGCCCGAATGCGCCCGCAGTTCGCCTCTACCTGCTCACTTTCCCCTCGAGCCCATCGTTCATCCCGTCGCCTCCCCGCCTGAACCGACTTGACCGTCCAACCCCTGGTCGGCAGGAGCAGGAATTTTCCACCCCAGACCTATGCGACGAGGTTTATCTCCATGGCACTGACACGCGAACAGCAAATTGCAGCCCTTGAAAAAGACTGGGCTGAAAACCCGCGCTGGAAAGGCGTGAAGCGCAATTATTCCGCTGCTGACGTCGTCCGCCTGCGTGGCTCGGTTCAACCTGAGCACACCCTTGCGAAAATGGGCGCCGAGAAGCTGTGGAACCTGGTTACCCAGGGCGCCAAGCCAGCCTTCCGTCCCGAGAAAGATTTCGTCAACTGCATGGGCGCCCTGACCGGCGGCCAGGCTGTGCAGCAAGTCAAGGCCGGTATCCAGGCGATCTACCTGTCGGGCTGGCAAGTGGCTGCGGACAACAACTCCGCCGAGTCCATGTACCCCGACCAGTCGCTGTACCCGGTGGACTCGGTTCCAACCGTGGTCAAGCGCATCAACAACTCGTTCCGTCGCGCTGACCAGATCCAGTGGAAAGCCGGCAAGAACCCGGGCGACGAGGGCTACATCGACTACTTCGCGCCAATCGTGGCTGACGCTGAAGCCGGTTTCGGTGGCGTGCTGAACGCCTATGAGCTGATGAAGAGCATGATCGAAGCAGGCGCCGCCGGCGTTCACTTCGAAGACCAACTGGCTTCGGTGAAGAAATGCGGCCACATGGGCGGCAAAGTACTGGTACCGACCCAGGAAGCCGTGCAGAAGCTGACCGCTGCTCGCCTGGCTGCTGACGTTGCCGGTGTACCGACCATCATCCTGGCCCGTACCGACGCCAACGCTGCTGACCTGCTGACCTCCGACTGCGACCCGTACGACCAGCCGTTCGTGACCGGCACCCGCACCCAGGAAGGTTTCTACAAAGTGCGCGCCGGCCTCGACCAGGCCATCGCCCGCGGCCTGGCCTACGCGCCGTACGCCGACCTGATCTGGTGCGAAACCGCCAAGCCGGACCTGGACGAAGCCCGCCGCTTCGCCGAAGCGATCAAAAAGGAATACCCGGACCAGATCCTGTCGTACAACTGCTCGCCTTCCTTCAACTGGAAGAAAAACCTGGACGACGCGACCATCGCCAAGTTCCAGCGCGAACTGTCTGCCATGGGCTACAAGCACCAGTTCATCACCCTGGCCGGCATCCACAACATGTGGCACAGCATGTTCAACCTGGCGCACGACTACGCCCGCAACGACATGACCGCCTACGTGAAACTGCAAGAGCAAGAGTTCGCTGACGCCGCCAAGGGCTACACCTTCGTGGCGCACCAGCAGGAAGTGGGCACCGGCTACTTCGACGACATGACCACCGTGATCCAGGGCGGGACTTCGTCGGTGACCGCACTGACCGGCTCCACCGAAGAAGAACAGTTCCACTGATTCACACGCTTGCCTCGAGTAAGCGGCCCTTGCGGACCGGATAAAAACTAACCGCAAAGCCGACGATCTGACGCCCCGACTGGTTCGGGGCTTTTTTTTGCCGGTTTTCCCCAGCGTTCATCAACTGCTGATCGTCAAGGCCTTGCGGGGTTTGGGTAGGGATGGGACCGGAACGACCAGTGCTGCATCGCCAGTTGGAGCACGGCTGCCAGAATGCCCCTTTTTTACACCTTGAAGTGACTGACCAACTGCTGCAACTGGTTACCCAGGCGCGCCAGTTCGATGCTTGAGGCCGCGGTTTCTTCGCTGGCTGAGGCGGTCTGTTCGGATACATCGCGCACGCTCAGGATACTGCGGCTGATTTCCTCGGCCACCGAGCTTTGTTGCACCGCGGCGGCGGCAATCTGTTGGTTCATGGCTTGAATGCCAGAAACCGCCTGGGTGATGTTGCCCAGGGATGTGCCGGCTTTGGATGCCAACTCCACGCTGCTGTCGGTCAGCTCGCGGCTATTTCGCATGATGCTCGATACCTGACGGGTGCCATTCTGCAAGCCCGCTACCAGGCTTTCAATCTCTTCGGTGGAATGCTGGGTACGCTGGGCCAGCCCACGCACTTCGTCGGCGACCACGGCAAAACCGCGCCCGGCGTCACCCGCTCGAGCGGCCTCAATGGCGGCGTTAAGCGCCAGCAAGTTGGTCTGCTCAGCCACCGCCCTGATCACATCCATGATCTTGCCGATACGCCCGCTTTCTTGCTCCAGTTCGTTCATCGCTTCGACTGAACGTCCGACTTCGCCGGCCAAACGCTCGATCTGAACGATGGCTTGCGCGACCACTTGGTCGCCGATACGGGCTTGTGCATCGGCCTCCGATGCGGCTGCGCAAGCTTGTTCAGCATTACGTGCGACTTCATGCACGGTGACCGACATTTCGTGCATGGCGGTCGCCACCTGATCGGTCTCGGTCTTCTGACTATTGACCCCGGCACTGGTCTGCTCGGTGACAGCCGATAGCTCTTCGGCGGCACTGGCGATTTGGGTGACGCCATCGCGGATGCCACCGATCAGGTCGCGCAAGGTGGCGCCCATGCGCTGAATACCCTGCTGCAAGACACCCAGCTCATCACGACGAGTCACGATCATGTGTTGCGTGAGATCGCCTGCGGCAATGCGATCGACCACAGCCAATGTGTCCTGCAACGGCCGTGTAATCTGGCGGGTGATGATCAGGGCAGCCAAAACCCCCAGCAACATCGCCAAGGCAGTGCAGCTCAGCTGCAGTAGGCGAGCCTGGACGCTGTCTTCGTCACGGGAGACCAGTTGGCTGGCATACATTTCGTCAGTCAGACGAGTGATGGCTTCACCCAAATCGATGGTGTCCTGCACAGCCTTGCCAATGGCCTGATTACTGGCAGTGAAGTCCTGCACCGAGCGACGGTAAGCAATCAGCGCGGTTTCCAGTTGCTTGAGGGTGTCGGCATAGGTGGGGCCGAAAGCGCTCTTGAGGGTTTCGATGCTCTTGAACGCATTTTCGAGCTGGCGGGTGGCGGCCTGTTCGGTGGTGCTGTTGGGGTTGCCGGTATAGCCACGCACTTCATAACGCACCAGCGCCACGTCCTCTTTGGCCTTGAGGATAAGCTTATAAAGGTCAAAGCGGCGTTCATCCGAGGCGGGCATTGCTTCTACGTCAGTGATGACCTGAGCAATCAGTGCAGCCCCCTTGACCGCATTGACGCCCATTTCCTTGCGCATGGCTGCGTCATTGCGATAAGCCTCGCGCATCGTATTCAGTGCCGCTTGATACTGCGTGCTGGCCTGCTCGATCAGCGCAAGCTTTTTCAGGTTTTCAGGTTTCTTCAGCTCTTTTGAGAGGCTTTTCTGCTGGGCGACAAACTGCTCCAGCGACGCCTGGATCAATGCACCCTTTTGTTCATCGCCCCTGTCCACCTGGTATTGCAAGCGAGCCCTGCGCAGGTGATCAAGACGGTTGCCGAGCTCGGTAATGCTGGTCATTCGATCAGTACGCTCGATCATTTTCCCCAGGCTGAACCAGCCGGTCGCGGCGAGAATAGCGGTCAGAAGCAGCACAACAGCAAAGCCCAAAGCCAGCTTGAGCATAACGCTCATATTCGCGATCCGAGAGTTCATGACATTCCTTTGGTATCAGCCGCGAACGATGGAAACTGACGCGACTATCTAAGAAGGGGGTCGAAAATCCAACCAACATTGATATAGATGATTAGATGAATGAAGTACAAAGATAGCTATTTGATATCACTCCTTCAAGACCTTACGCCAGACCTCGCGCCGATTTCTGCGCGCAAAACTGAGTCGCTTGACGTGCACATCCCCCTGACCGCAGGTTCTGCGCGGGATCAACTGAGCGACATTGATCTGACGCAGCCGATTTTTTCATCCGTTTTTTTTGAAGCGACCTACTCTGTAAGAGCAAGCCTGCATCTGTGGGAGTCAGGCTTGCCCGCGATGAGCGATTGCGCAGTCTGCCTCGGGACAGCGTTGCCGGGATCGCGAGCAAGCATGGCTCCCACAGGGGCAGTCCCCATGCAGATCCGACTTTCACCGCCCCCCTCTCCGAGAAAACTTCGCTGCATCGGGTAGAAAAAAATTGATCGAACGCAGTATTGGGCAGTCAGAAAAGGAGTAAAACGTCCGACGCTGACAATTGCAGTAGCGGCGATGTAAGACAGCCCCTCGGGCACGACACTAAGAGCGTCGCAGAAAGACCGCCACAGATAATAATAATTATCATTTGGAAGCCGTTGTCATTGTTACATTCCGCACGAAATATTATTGATGAATAGCCGGCCAACGCCCACGGGGCCGGGGCCGCACGGTCCTGGGGGTGCGCTATGTCCTTATTCCAATAAATAATTTCGCTATAGGAATTTTACTTGCCCGGTGTTTAGCCATAAAATCACCGCGATTGATTGCTGCGACATATCGTCACTGCGTTATTTCTATTCAAGCTCAGAGACCTTTGCTCTCTGTTAAGGATTTCCAGCATGCCCGAAGCGACAGGACTCATGGCCCACAACTGGGGCTTTGCCATTTTCCTTCTGGGTGTCGTCGGCCTGTGTGCCTTCATGCTCGGCGTGTCGAGCCTGCTCGGGTCAAAAGCCTGGGGCCGCAGCAAAAATGAACCGTTCGAGTCCGGCATGCTACCTACCGGTGGCGCCCGCTTGCGGCTCTCAGCCAAATTCTATCTGGTCGCGATGCTGTTCGTGATCTTCGATATCGAAGCCCTCTTTCTCTTTGCATGGTCTGTGTCCGTCCGCGAAAGCGGCTGGACCGGATTCGTCGAAGCTCTCGTTTTCATAGCAATTCTGTTGGCAGGTCTTGTCTACCTTTACCGGGTGGGGGCACTTGATTGGGCTCCGGAAGCTCGGCGCAAGCGGCAAGCGAAGCTGAAACAATGAGGCTTTGGCAATGCAATACAATCTCACCAGGATCGACCCCGATGCTCCTAACGAGCAGTATCCGATTGGCGAGCGGGAAACCGTCGCTGATCCGTTAGAAGATCAAGTCCACAAAAACATCTTCATGGGCAAGCTCGAAGACGTGCTGAACAGTACGGTCAACTGGGGTCGCAAGAACTCCCTGTGGCCGTACAACTTCGGTCTTTCGTGCTGCTACGTGGAAATGACCACCGCCTTCACGGCGCCCCACGACATCGCGCGCTTTGGCGCCGAGGTGATCCGGGCATCGCCACGCCAGGCGGATTTCATGGTTATCGCCGGAACCTGCTTCATCAAGATGGCGCCGATCATCCAGCGTCTCTACGAGCAAATGCTCGAACCGAAGTGGGTTATCTCCATGGGTTCGTGCGCCAACTCCGGTGGCATGTACGACATCTACTCCGTCGTTCAAGGGGTGGACAAGTTCCTGCCCGTGGACGTCTACGTGCCTGGCTGCCCCCCTCGCCCTGAAGCTTTCCTGCAAGGCTTGATGCTGTTGCAGGAGTCGATTGGCCAGGAGCGTCGCCCGCTGTCCTGGGTCGTTGGTGATCAAGGCGTCTATCGCGCCGAGATGCCATCGCAAAAGGAACAGCGCCGCGAACAGCGTATCGCAGTCACCAACCTGCGCAGCCCCGACGAAGTCTGATCCAGCTCTGCTCTGCATAAGAAACGAGAACCTGGCTTCATTCTTTACGTTGACCGAAAGCGATAAATAACCATGACTACAGGCAGTGCTCTGTACATCCCGCCTTACAAGGCAGACGACCAGGATGTGGTCGTCGAACTGAACAACCGTTTTGGCCCCGAGGCGTTCACCGCCCAGCCGACCCGTACCGGCATGCCGGTGCTTTGGGTTGCCCGCGCCAAACTCGTCGAAGTCCTGACCTTCCTGCGCAACCTGCCCAAGCCGTACGTCATGCTCTATGACCTGCACGGCGTGGACGAGCGTCTGCGCACCAAGCGTCAAGGGCTGCCCGACGGTGTCGATTTCACCGTGTTCTATCACCTGCTGTCGATCGAACGTAATAGTGACGTCATGATCAAGGTCGCCTTGTCTGAGAGCGACCTCAGCGTGCCCACCGTGACCGGTATCTGGCCGAACGCCAACTGGTACGAACGCGAAGTGTGGGACATGTTCGGGATCGATTTCCCCGGCCACCCGCACCTGACGCGCATCATGATGCCGCCGACCTGGGAAGGTCACCCGCTGCGCAAGGACTTCCCGGCCCGCGCCACCGAATTCGATCCGTTCAGCCTGTCCCTGGCCAAGCAACAGCTCGAGGAAGAAGCCGCGCGCTTCAAGCCCGAAGACTGGGGCATGAAGCGCTCCGGGGCGAACGAGGACTACATGTTCCTCAACCTCGGCCCGAACCACCCTTCGGCCCACGGTGCCTTCCGCATCATCCTGCAGTTGGACGGTGAAGAAATCGTCGATTGCGTCCCGGACATCGGTTACCACCACCGTGGCGCCGAGAAGATGGGCGAGCGCCAGTCCTGGCACAGCTACATTCCCTACACTGACCGCATCGATTACCTCGGTGGGGTGATGAACAACCTGCCGTACGTGCTTTCGGTCGAGAAACTGGCCGGGATCAAGGTGCCGGAGAAGGTCGATGTCATCCGCATCATGATGGCCGAGTTCTTCCGGATCACCAGCCACCTGCTGTTCCTGGGTACCTACATCCAGGACGTTGGCGCAATGACCCCGGTGTTCTTCACCTTCACCGACCGCCAGAAGGCCTACACGGTGATCGAAGCCATCACCGGTTTCCGCCTGCACCCGGCCTGGTACCGCATCGGTGGTGTTGCCCACGACCTGCCGCGGGGCTGGGAGAAGCTGGTCAAGGACTTCGTCGAGTGGATGCCCAAGCGCCTGGACGAATACACCAAGGCCGCCTTGCAGAACAGCATCCTCAAGGGTCGTACCATCGGGGTCGCCGCCTACAACACCAAAGAGGCCCTGGAATGGGGCGTCACCGGTGCCGGCCTGCGCTCCACCGGTTGCGACTTCGACCTGCGCAAGGCGCGTCCTTACTCCGGCTATGAAAACTTCGAATTCGAAGTCCCGCTGGCCGCCAACGGTGACGCCTACGACCGCTGCATGGTTCGCGTCGAGGAAATGCGCCAGAGCATCAAGATCATCGACCAGTGCATGCGCAACATGCCGGAAGGCCCGTACAAGGCGGATCACCCGCTGACCACGCCGCCGCCCAAAGAGCGCACGCTGCAACACATCGAGACCCTGATCACGCACTTCCTGCAGGTTTCGTGGGGCCCGGTCATGCCGGCCAACGAATCCTTCCAGATGATCGAAGCGACCAAGGGCATCAACAGTTATTACCTGACGAGCGACGGCGGCACCATGAGCTACCGCACCCGGATTCGCACCCCAAGCTACCCGCACCTGCAGCAGATCCCTTCAGTGATCAAAGGCAGCATGGTCGCGGACTTGATCGCGTACCTGGGTAGTATCGATTTCGTTATGGCCGACGTGGACCGCTAAGCATGAACAGCACGCTTATCCAGACAGACCGTTTCGCCCTCAGCGAAACCGAGCGCTCGGCCATCGAGCACGAGCTGCATCACTACGAAGACCCGCGCGCGGCGTCGATCGAAGCCCTGAAAATCGTCCAGAAGGAACGTGGCTGGGTACCCGATGGCGCGCTCTACGCCATTGGCGAGATCCTCGGCATTCCGGCCAGCGACGTCGAAGGCGTGGCCACTTTCTATAGCCAGATCTTCCGCCAGCCAGTGGGCCGTCACATCATTCGCGTCTGCGACAGCATGGTCTGCTACATCGGCGGCCACGAGTCCGTAGTCGGCGAGCTCCAGAGCAAGCTGGGCATCGGCCTGGGCCAAACCACCGCCGACGGTCGCTTCACCCTGCTGCCGGTGTGCTGCCTGGGCAACTGCGACAAGGCACCGGCGCTGATGATCGACGACGACACCTTCGGTGACGTCCAGCCTGACGGCGTCGCCAAACTGCTGGAGGGCTACGTATGACCCTGACTTCCTTCGGGCCCGCCAACCGCATCCAGCGCTCGGCCGAAACCCATCCCCTGACCTGGCGTCTGCGTGACGACGGCGAAGCGGTGTGGCTTGACGAGTACCAGGCCAAGAACGGCTACGCTGCTGCGCGCAAGGCATTCACCGACATGGCCCAGGACGATATCGTCCAGACCGTGAAAGACTCCGGCCTCAAGGGCCGTGGCGGCGCAGGCTTCCCCACTGGCGTGAAGTGGGGCCTGATGCCAAAGGACGAATCCATCAACATCCGCTACCTGCTGTGCAACGCGGATGAAATGGAGCCCAACACCTGGAAAGACCGCATGCTGATGGAGCAACTGCCCCATCTGCTGATCGAAGGCATGCTGATCAGCGCCCGTGCGCTGAAGACCTACCGCGGCTATATCTTCCTGCGCGGCGAATACACTACCGCCGCCAAGCACCTGAACCGTGCCGTGGAAGAAGCCAAGGCCGCAGGGCTGTTGGGCAAGAACATCCTGGGCTCAGGTTTTGATTTCGAGCTGTTCGTCCACACCGGCGCCGGGCGCTATATCTGTGGTGAAGAAACCGCGCTGATCAACTCCCTGGAAGGCCGCCGCGCCAACCCACGCTCCAAGCCGCCCTTCCCTGCCGCCGTCGGCGTGTGGGGCAAGCCGACCTGCGTGAACAACGTCGAGACCCTGTGCAACGTGCCAGCGATCATCGCCGACGGCGTGGACTGGTACAAATCCCTGGCCCGTGACGGCAGCGAAGACATGGGCACCAAGCTCATGGGCTTCTCTGGCAAGGTCAAGAACCCTGGTTTGTGGGAACTGCCATTCGGCATCACCGGTCGCGAGTTGTTCGAGGACTACGCCGGCGGCATGCGCGACGGCTACAAGCTCAAGTGCTGGCAGCCCGGCGGCGCCGGCACCGGCTTCCTGTTGCCAGAACACCTGGACGCACAAATGTACGCCGGCGGCATCGCCAAGGTCGGCACCCGGATGGGTACCGGCCTGGCCATGGCGGTGGACGACAGCGTCAACATGGTGTCCCTGCTGCGCAACATGGAAGAGTTCTTCTCCCGTGAGTCGTGTGGTTTCTGCACTCCTTGCCGCGATGGCCTGCCCTGGAGCGTCAAGCTGCTGCGCGCCATTGAAAACGGCGAAGGCCAGGCCGGCGACATCGAGACCCTGCTGGGTCTGGTAGGTTTCCTCGGCCCAGGCAAGACCTTCTGTGCTCACGCACCGGGTGCCGTGGAGCCGTTGGGCAGCGCGATCAAATACTTCCGCCCTGAATTCGAGGCCGGCATCGCGCCAACGCGCGCCGGGGATCTCCATCAGGTGGTCACGCCGACCATGGTCGGCGCGTAACGACGCTTTAAAAGGCGAAGGGTCCGTGCCCTTCGCCTTTCGTCCGATGACGCCTTTTACCCAGGCTGTTTGGATTCGGACGAATAACAAGATTCCATTAGCCACGCCCGCTGACACCGGGCCAACGAAGAACTTTGAACCATGGCCACTATCCACGTAGACGGCAAAGAGCTCGAAGTCGATGGCGCAGACAACCTGTTACAGGCATGTCTGTCCCTGGGCCTCGACATCCCTTATTTCTGCTGGCACCCCGCCCTTGGCAGCGTTGGCGCCTGTCGCCAGTGTGCGGTCAAGCAGTACACCGACGAGAACGACAAGCGTGGTCGGATCGTCATGTCCTGCATGACCCCCGCCACCGACGGCAGCTGGATCTCCATCGACGACGAAGAAGCGAAAGTGTTTCGCGCCAGCGTCGTCGAATGGCTGATGACCAACCACCCTCACGACTGCCCGGTCTGCGAGGAAGGCGGTCACTGCCACCTGCAAGACATGACGGTGATGACCGGCCACAACGAGCGCCGTTATCGCTTCACCAAGCGCACCCACCAGAACCAGGACCTCGGCCCGTTCATCTCCCACGAGATGAACCGCTGCATCGCCTGCTACCGCTGCGTGCGCTTCTACAAGGACTACGCCGGCGGCACCGACCTGGGCGTGTTCGGTGCCCACGACAACGTGTACTTCGGTCGCGTTGAAGACGGCACCCTGGAAAGCGAATTCTCCGGCAACCTCACCGAGGTCTGCCCGACCGGTGTGTTCACCGACAAGACCCACTCCGAGCGCTACAACCGCAAGTGGGACATGCAATTCTCGCCGAGCATCTGCCATGGCTGCTCCAGCGGTTGCAACATTTCTCCGGGCGAACGCTACGGCGAACTGCGTCGCATCGAAAACCGCTTCAACGGTTCGGTGAACCAGTACTTCCTGTGTGACCGTGGCCGTTTCGGCTACGGCTACGTCAACCGCAAGGATCGTCCACGCCAGCCATTGCTGGCCAACGGCGCCAAGCTGGGCCTGGACGAAGCGCTGGACAAGGCCGCCGAGCTGCTGCGCGGTCGCAACATCGTCGGCATCGGTTCGCCACGGGCCAGCCTGGAAAGCAACTACGCGCTGCGTGAACTGGTCGGTGCCGAGCACTTCTACAGTGGCATCGAAGCCGGTGAGCTGGAACGCATCCGCCTGGTGCTGCAAGTGCTCAAGGACAGCCCGCTGCCGGTGCCGACGATGCGCGACATCGAAGACCACGACGCGGTGTTCGTCCTTGGCGAAGACCTGACCCAGACCGCCGCCCGCATGGCCCTGGCCCTGCGCCAGTCGGTCAAGGGCAAGGCCGAGGACATGGCCGACGCCATGCGCGTGCAGCCATGGCTCGACGCCGCCGTGAAGAACATCGGCCAGCACGCGCTGAACCCGCTGTTCATCGCCAGCCTCGCCGAAACCAAGCTCGACGACGTGGCCGAAGAATGCGTCCACGCCGCCCCTGATGACCTGGCGCGCATCGGTTTTGCCGTTGCCCATGCCCTGGACGCCAGCGCCCCGGCCGTCGACGGTCTGGACAGCGAAGCGGCTGCCCTGGCCCAACGCATCGCCGATGCCCTGCTGGCAGCCAAGCGCCCACTGATCATCGCCGGCACCTCGTTGGGTTCCAAGGCGCTGATCGAAGCCGCCGCCAACATCGCCAAGGCCTTGAAGCTGCGGGAGAAGAACGGTTCCATCAGCCTGATCGTGCCGGAAGCCAACAGCCTCGGCCTGGCCATGCTCGGTGGCGAATCGGTGGACACAGCGCTGCAAGCGGTGATCGACGGTAGCGCCGACGCCATCGTAGTGCTGGAAAACGACCTGTACACCCGCACCGACAAGGCTCTGGTGGACGCCGCCCTGAACGCCACGAAAGTGCTGATCGTCGCCGACCACCAGAAAACCGCCACCACCGACCGCGCCCATCTGGTGCTGCCGGCGGCGAGCTTCGCCGAAGGCGACGGCACGCTGGTCAGCCAGGAAGGCCGCGCCCAGCGCTTCTTCCAGGTGTTCGACCCGCAATACCTGGACGCCAGCATCCTGGTTCATGAAGGCTGGCGCTGGCTGCATGCCCTGCGCTCGACCCTGCTGAACCAGCCGGTGGACTGGACGCAACTGGACCACGCCACCGCTGCCTGCGCCGAAAGCAACCCGCAACTGGCCCGTATCGTCGATGCCGCACCGTCGGCCTCGTTCCGCATCAAAGGCCTGAAGCTGGCGCGCGAACCGCTGCGCTATAGCGGTCGCACCGCCATGCGCGCGAACATCAGCGTCCATGAACCGCGTACTTCCCAGGACACGGACACTGCGTTCTCGTTCTCCATGGAAGGTTATTCGGGTTCGACCGAACCGCGTTCCCAGGTGCCTTTCGCCTGGTCGCCGGGCTGGAACTCGCCGCAAGCCTGGAACAAGTTCCAGGACGAAGTCGGCGGTCACCTGCGTGCCGGCGACCCGGGCACCCGCCTGATCGAAAGCCAGGGCGATGGCCTGAGCTGGTTCGCCAGCGTGCCGCGCGCCTTCAACCCGGCACCAGGTACCTGGCAGGTCGTGCCGTTCCATCATCTGTTCGGCAGCGAAGAGAACTCTTCCAAGGCCGCACCGGTGCAGGAACGCATCCCTGCCGCCTACGTGGCGCTGGCCAAGTCCGAAGCCGATCGCCTGGGTGTCAACGATGGCGCCCTGCTGAGCCTGAACGTGGCCGGCCAGACCCTGCGTCTGCCGCTGCGCATCAATGAAGAACTGGGCGCCGGCCTGGTGGCCCTGCCGGCTGGCCTGGCGGGTATCCCACCGGCGATATTCGGCAAAACCGTCGACGGTCTGCAGGAGGCAGCGCAATGAGCTGGTTCACCCCTGAAGTGATCGCTGTGATCCTGACGGTCCTCAAGGCCATCGTGATCCTGCTGGCCGTGGTGGTCTGCGGCGCGCTGCTGAGCTTCGTCGAACGTCGCCTGCTGGGCTGGTGGCAGGACCGCTACGGTCCGAACCGCGTCGGCCCGTTCGGCATGTTCCAGATCGCCGCCGACATGATCAAGATGTTCTTCAAGGAAGACTGGACACCGCCGTTTGCCGACAAGGTGATCTTCACCCTGGCACCGGTCGTGGCCATGAGCGCCTTGCTGATCGCCTTCGCGATCATCCCGATCACCCCGACCTGGGGCGTGGCGGACCTGAACATCGGCCTGCTGTTCTTCTTCGCCATGGCCGGCCTGTCGGTGTATGCGGTGCTGTTCGCCGGTTGGTCGAGCAACAACAAGTTCGCCCTGCTGGGCAGCCTGCGGGCCTCGGCCCAGACCGTGTCCTACGAAGTGTTCATGGGCCTGGCGCTCATGGGCATCGTGATCCAGGCCGGCTCGTTCAACATGCGCGACATCGTCGAGTACCAGGCCCAGAACCTGTGGTTCATCATTCCGCAGTTCTTCGGCTTCTGTACCTTCTTCATTGCTGGCGTGGCCGTGACTCACCGTCACCCCTTCGACCAGCCGGAAGCGGAACAGGAACTGGCCGATGGTTACCACATTGAATATGCCGGCATGAAATGGGGCATGTTCTTCGTTGGCGAGTACATCGGCATCATCCTGATCTCGGCACTGCTGGTGACGTTGTTCTTCGGTGGCTGGCACGGTCCGTTCGGCATCCTGCCACAACTGTCCTTCGTCTGGTTCGCCCTGAAGACCGCGTTCTTCATCATGCTGTTCGTCCTGCTGCGCGCCTCGATCCCGCGTCCACGCTACGACCAGGTGATGGACTTCAGCTGGAAATTCTGCCTGCCGCTGACCCTGATCAACATGCTGGTGACCGCTGCGATCGTTTTGATGAACGCGCCTGCGGCCGCGGTTCAGTGAGGATTTGACCCATGTTCAAATATATTGGCGACATCGTTAAGGGTACCGGTACCCAACTGCGAAGCCTGGTCATGATCTTCGGCCATGGCTTTCGCAAGCGCGACACCCTGCAATATCCCGAGGAGCCGGTCTATCTGGCGCCGCGCTATCGCGGCCGCATTGTCCTGACCCGCGACCCCGACGGCGAAGAGCGCTGCGTGGCCTGCAACCTGTGCGCCGTGGCGTGCCCGGTGGGCTGCATCTCGCTGCAGAAAGCTGAAACCGAAGACGGTCGCTGGTACCCGGACTTCTTCCGCATCAACTTCTCGCGCTGCATTTTCTGCGGCCTCTGCGAGGAAGCGTGCCCGACCACCGCGATCCAGCTCACGCCGGATTTCGAAATGGCCGAGTTCAAACGTCAGGACCTGGTGTACGAGAAAGAAGATCTGCTGATTTCCGGTCCCGGTAAAAACCCTGATTACAACTTCTATCGTGTTGCAGGTATGGCCATTGCCGGTAAGCCTAAAGGCGCCGCGCAGAATGAAGCCGAACCGATCAACGTGAAGAGCTTGCTGCCTTAAGGAAGAAAGATGGAATTCGCTTTCTATTTCGCATCGGGTATTGCAGTGGTGTCCACGCTTCGCGTGGTCACCAACACCAACCCCGTGCACGCCCTGCTCTACCTGATCATTTCGCTGATCGCCGTGGCCATGACCTTCTTCGCTCTCGGTGCGCCGTTTGCCGGCGCCCTGGAAGTGATCGCCTACGCCGGCGCCATCATGGTGCTGTTCGTGTTCGTGGTGATGATGCTGAACCTGGGCCCGGCCTCGGTCCAGCAGGAACGCTCCTGGCTGAAACCCGGCATCTGGGCAGGACCGGTGATCCTCGCCGCCCTGCTGCTGGGTGAACTGCTGTATGTGCTGTTCGCTCACCAGAGCGGCCAGGCCATCGGCCACACCACCGTAGGTGCCAAGGCCGTGGGCATCAGCCTGTTCGGCCCGTACCTGCTGGCGGTCGAACTCGCCTCGATGCTGCTGCTTGCCGCAGCCGTCACGGCGTTCCATTTGGGCCGTAACGAGGCGAAGGAGTAATTACATGCCTGCTATCCCTCTCGAGCATGGTCTGGCGGTTGCCGGCATCCTGTTCTGTCTCGGTCTGGTCGGCCTGATGGTCCGCCGTAACATTCTGTTCGTGCTGATGAGCCTGGAGGTCATGATGAATGCCTCCGCCCTGGCCTTCATCGTCGCGGGCGCTCGCTGGGCGCAGCCGGATGGACAGATCATGTTCATCCTGGTGATCAGCCTGGCAGCCGCCGAGGCCAGTATCGGCCTGGCGATTCTGTTGCAGCTGTACCGCCGCTTCCACACTCTCGATATTGACGCTGCCAGCGAGATGCGCGGATGAACCTGATCTTTCTGACTTTCGTATTTCCCCTCATCGGTTTCCTGCTGCTGTCGTTCTCCCGTGGACGCTGGTCGGAAAACCTCTCGGCGCTGATTGGCGTGGGTTCCATTGGCCTGTCTGCCATCGTCGCGGCCTACGTGATCTGGCAATTCAACGTCGCCCCGCCCGAAGGTGGTGTGTACGTACAGGTGCTGTGGCGCTGGATGGCGGTGGAAGGCTTCACGCCGAACTTCGCCCTGTACCTGGACGGCCTGTCCATCACCATGCTCGGCGTGGTGGTCGGCGTGGGTTTCCTGATCCACCTGTTCGCCTCCTGGTACATGCGCGGTGAAGCCGGCTACTCGCGCTTCTTCGCCTACACCAACCTGTTCATCGCCAGCATGCTGTTCCTGGTGCTCGGCGATAACCTGTTGTTCCTGTACTTCGGTTGGGAAGGCGTGGGCCTGTGCTCGTACCTGTTGATCGGTTTCTACTACAGCAACCGCAACAACGGTAACGCCGCGCTCAAGGCGTTTATCGTGACCCGGATCGGCGACGTGTTCATGGCCATCGGCCTGTTCATCCTGTTCCAGCAACTGGGCACGCTGAATATCCAGGAACTGCTGGTCAAGGCACCGGAACACTTCAAGGTCGGTGACTTCTGGATTGTCCTGGCGACCCTGATGCTGCTCGGTGGCGCTGTCGGTAAATCCGCGCAACTGCCACTGCAGACCTGGCTGGCTGACGCGATGGCCGGTCCTACCCCGGTCTCGGCACTGATCCACGCCGCAACCATGGTGACCGCGGGCGTCTACCTGATCGCCCGTACCCACGGCCTGTTCGCCCTGGCGCCGGACATCCTGCACCTGGTCGGCATCGTCGGCGGCGTGACCCTGGTCCTGGCCGGTTTCGCCGCGCTGGTACAGACCGACATCAAGCGCATCCTCGCCTACTCGACCATGAGCCAGATCGGCTACATGTTCCTGGCCCTGGGCGTCGGTGCCTGGGAAGGCGCGATCTTCCACCTGATGACCCACGCCTTCTTCAAGGCGCTGCTGTTCCTTGCTTCCGGTGCGGTGATCGTTGCCTGCCACCACGAGCAGAACATCTTCAAGATGGGCGGCCTGTGGAAGAAACTGCCGCTGGCCTACGCCAGCTTCATCGTCGGCGGCGCGGCCCTGGCGGCCCTGCCACTGGTCACCGCCGGTTTCTACTCCAAGGACGAAATCCTCTGGGAAGCGTTCGCCAGCGGTAACCAAGGCCTGCTTTATGCCGGCCTGGTGGGTGCGTTCATGACCTCGCTGTACACCTTCCGCCTGATCTTCATCGCGTTCCACGGTGAAGCCAAGACCGAAGCCCACGCTGGCCACGGCATTGCCCACTGGCTGCCGCTGTCGGTGCTGATCGTGCTGTCGACCTTCGTCGGCGCCATGATCACCCCACCGCTGGCCGATGTGCTGCCGCAAAGCGTCGGCCATGCCGGCGGCGAAGCCAAGCACAGCCTGGAGATCGCTTCGGGCGCCATCGCCCTGGCCGGTATCCTGCTGGCCGCCCTGCTGTTCCTGGGCAAGCGCCGTTTCGTCACGGCAATCGCCAACAGCGGCATTGGGCGTTTCCTTTCGGCCTGGTGGTTCGCCGCCTGGGGCTTCGACTGGATCTACGACAAACTGTTCGTCAAGCCATACCTTGCGATCAGCCACATTCTGCGCAAAGACCCGCTCGACCAGACCATTGGCCTGATCCCGCGCATGGCCAAGGGCGGCCACACCGCCCTGAGCCGTACCGAGACTGGTCAACTGCGTTGGTATGCGGCTTCCATGGCGGCTGGCGCCGTGCTGGTTATCGGCGCCATCGTGCTGGTAGCGGTCTGATATGAACCTTGCGAACTTGCGAAAGGAAACGAGCCCGTCATGATTCTGCCCTGGCTAATCCTGATCCCCTTCATCGGCGGCCTGCTGTGCTGGATCGCGGAGCGCTCCAGCTCCACGCTCCCGCGCTGGATTGCGCTGCTGACCATGTCCCTGGAACTCGCGCTCGGCCTCTGGCTGTGGGCGACCGGCGACTATTCATTCGCTCCGGCCCCTGGCGCCGATCCGACCTGGGCGCTTGAATTCAAGCACGCCTGGATCGCGCGCTTCGGCATCAGCGTGCACCTGGCCCTCGACGGCCTGTCGCTGCTGATGATCCTGCTGACCGGCCTGCTGGGTATCCTCTCGGTCCTGTGCTCCTGGAAAGAGATTCAGCGTCACGTCGGCTTCTTCCACCTGAACCTGATGTGGATCCTGGGCGGCGTGATCGGCGTGTTCCTGGCGCTGGACCTGTTCATGTTCTTCTTCTTCTGGGAAATGATGCTGGTGCCGATGTACTTCCTCATCGCGCTCTGGGGTCACAGTTCTTCGGACGGCAAGAAAACCCGGATCTACGCGGCGACCAAGTTCTTCATCTTCACCCAGGCTTCCGGCCTGATCATGTTGGTGGCGATCCTTGGCCTGGTGCTGGTCAACTTCAACAACACCGGTGTGATTACCTTCAACTACGCCGACCTGTTGAAAGTGCAGATGTCCAAGACCACCGAGTACGTGCTGATGCTGGGCTTCTTCATCGCCTTCGCGGTGAAGCTGCCAGTGGTGCCATTCCACTCCTGGCTGCCGGATGCCCACGCCCAGGCACCGACCGCAGGTTCCGTGGACCTGGCGGGTATCTTGCTCAAGACCGCGGCCTACGGCCTGCTGCGCTTTGCCCTGCCGCTGTTCCCCAATGCCTCGGCAGAGTTCGCGCCAATTGCGATGACCCTGGGCCTGATCGGGATTTTCTACGGTGCGTTCCTGGCGTTCGCCCAGACCGACATCAAGCGCCTGATCGCGTTCTCCAGCGTCTCGCACATGGGCTTCGTGCTGATCGGTATCTACTCCGGCAGCCAGCTCGCCCTGCAAGGCGCGGTGATCCAGATGCTCGCCCACGGCCTGTCGGCGGCGGCACTGTTTATCCTCAGCGGCCAGTTGTACGAGCGCCTGCACACCCGGGACATGCGTGAGATGGGCGGCATCTGGTCGCGTATCGCTTACCTGCCGGCCATCAGCCTGTTCTTCGCGGCCGCGTCCCTGGGCCTGCCGGGCACCGGCAACTTCGTCGGCGAGTTCCTGATCCTGATCGGCACCTTCGTCAGTGCGCCATGGATCACCGCCATCGCGACGTCTGGCCTGGTGTTCGGTTCGGTCTACTCGTTGATCATGATCCACCGCGCCTACTTCGGCCCGTCCAAGTCGGACGAAGTGCTGCGCGGCATGGACGGTCGCGAACTGATCATGGTGCTCGGCCTTGCGGTACTGCTGGTTTACCTCGGCGTTTCCCCGCAGCCGTTCCTCGACACCTCTGCCGCCACGATGCATGGCGTGCAGCAGTGGCTCGGCACCGCCTTCTCTCAACTCGCTTCGGCCCGGTAAGAGCGCTATGGAATTCACGATTCAACACTTTATCGCGCTTGCGCCGCTGTTGATCACCAGCGCCACGATCATCGTGGTGATGCTGGCAATCGCCTGGCGCCGCAATCACTCACAGACCTTCCTGCTGTCGGTGGCGGGGCTGAACCTGGCCCTGCTATCGATCCTGCCGGCCCTGAAAGTCGCACCACTGGCGGTCACGCCGCTGTTGCAGATCGACAGCTTCGCCTGCCTGTACATGGCGCTGATCCTGGTCGCCACCCTGGCCTGTGTCACCCTCGCCCACGCCTACCTCGGCGATGGCGGCTCGGGTTACCCAGGCAACCGCGAAGAACTGTACCTGCTGATCCTGATGGCCGCCGCCGGTGGCCTGGTTCTGGTCAGCGCGCAGCACCTGGCCAGCCTGTTCATCGGCCTGGAACTGCTGTCGGTGCCGGTCTACGGCCTGGTGGCCTACGCCTTCTTCAACAAGCGCTCCCTGGAAGCCGGCATCAAGTACATGGTGCTGTCGGCCGCCGGTTCGGCGTTCCTGTTGTTCGGTATGGCCCTGCTCTACGCCGAAGCCGGCACCTTGAGCTTCGTCGGCATCGGCCAGGCCCTGGCGGCCACCGGCCTGCCTAGCCCGATTGCGCAATTGGGCCTGGGCATGATGTTGATCGGCCTGGCGTTCAAGCTGTCGCTGGTGCCTTTCCACCTCTGGACCCCGGACGTCTACGAAGGCGCCCCGGCGCCGGTGGCGGCGTTCCTGGCCACCGCGTCGAAAGTGGCGGTGTTCGCGGTGATGGTGCGTCTGTTCCAGATCTCGCCAGTGGCCAGCAGCGGTGTGCTGAGCAATGTACTGACCATCATCGCCATCGCGTCGATCCTGTTCGGTAACCTGCTGGCTCTGACCCAGAGCAACCTCAAGCGTCTGCTGGGTTACTCGTCCATCGCCCACTTCGGTTACCTGCTGATCGCCCTGATCGCCAGCAAGGGCCTGGCCGTGGAAGCCATCGGCGTGTACCTGGTCACCTACGTGATCACCAGCCTCGGCGCGTTCGGCGTGATCACCCTGATGTCCTCGCCATACAACGGCCGCGACGCCGACGCGCTGTACGAATACCGCGGCCTGTTCTGGCGCCGGCCGTACCTGACCGCCGTGCTGACCGTGATGATGCTGTCCCTGGCCGGCATCCCGCTGACCGCGGGCTTCATCGGCAAGTTCTACATCATCGCCACCGGCGTCGAGGCCCACCAATGGTGGCTGGTCGGTTCCCTGGTGCTGGGCAGTGCCATCGGCGTGTTCTACTACCTGCGCGTCATGGTCACTCTCTACCTGATGGAACCGAACCTGCGTCGCCACGATGCTGAGTTGCACTGGGAACAAAAGGCAGGCGGCGTGATGCTTCTGGCCATCGCCGTGTTGGCGTTCTTCCTCGGTGTGTACCCGCAGCCGTTGCTGACTCTGGTTCAGCAGGCAGGCCTGACAGGCTGATCGCCTCAACGCTGTAGCCATCGGAAAAGCCCGTATCGCCAGATACGGGCTTTTTTTATGCCTGCCGGTTTCTCAGGCAGTGGCAGGAACATCACACCCACGCTACACCCACTTCCCAAGCGCGGGCTATCCTGAACCCGCCAACTGCAGCCCTGAAGGAGGAACAACGTTGAGTGTCGATATCGAGTGCGTCGTCGTAGGCGCTGGGGTCGTCGGGCTCGCCATAGCCCGGGAAATGGCGCAGGCCGGACACGAAGTGCTGCTGATCGAAGCCGGTGAAGCCATCGGCATCGGCACCAGTTCGCGCAATTCCGAGGTCATCCATGCCGGCATCTATTACCCACCGGGCAGCCTCAAGGCGCAGCTATGCGTCGAAGGCCGGCACAAGCTGTACGACTATTGCCAGAGCCATGGGGTCGAGACTCAACGGCTCGGCAAGTTGATCGTCGCCAAGGATCGGGCGCAAATGGCCGGGCTTGAGGCATTGCTCGAACGGGGCTTGATGAACGGCGTGGACGACCTGCGCCTGCTCGATCAACGACAGGCGTTGGACCTGGAGCCGGCCCTGGCGTGTGTCGGTGCGCTGTATTCGCCTTCCACCGGTATCGTCGACTCCCACGCACTGATGCTGGCCTTGCAGGGCGATGCCGAAGCGGCCGGTGCGAGCGTCGCGTTCCACACACCGCTGCTAAAGGCCCGCGTTACCGTCGATGGCTTCGTGCTGGAGCTGGGTGGCACGGCACAGATGAGTTTGTCCTGCCAACGACTGATCAACGCCGCCGGCCTCCACGCCCCGGCCCTCGCCCGCCGCATCGAAGGCCTGGCGCCGCAGTCGGTGCCGCGCGAGTATTTGTGCAAGGGCAGCTACTTCAGCTTGACTGGCCGCGCGCCCTTCCGGCACCTGGTCTACCCCGCGCCGCAAGCGGCTGGCCTGGGTATCCACATGACCCTGGACCTGGGGGGCCAGGCGCGCTTCGGTCCTGACGTCGAATGGGTCGAGCACGAAGACTACCGAGTCGACCCGGCGCGGGCCGAGATCTTCTACCCGGCGATCCGCAATTACTGGCCGGGCCTGCCGGACCAGAGCCTGCAACCGGGCTACAGCGGCTTGCGCCCGAAAATCTCCGGCCCCGGCGAACCTGCCCGTGACTTTCTCATCAGTAGCCCAGCCGAACATCAGGTTCCCGGGTTGATCAACCTGTTCGGGATTGAATCGCCGGGGCTGACCTCTTGCCTGGCGATAGCCGCGCGGGTCCGGCAACTGATCACAAGCGTTTAGCCATAGCGCAAAGTGCAAGGCGTTTTCCCCACCCTCTTGCAGCTTGCACGACCCCAAAAACAGCGACAAACACAACCCTCTGTTTTTAAACAGCTTTTTAATATGAGCTGGCTGGCACGGCTGATGCAATTTACCTCTTACGCGGCGTCGGCGCTTGAAGCTGGCCCGCATCCGTGAATTGCCAGGAGCTACTTATGAACGCCATCGACCTGTTGAAAGCCGACCATGAACGCGTCAAAGCCATTCTCACCCAACTGAGCGAGTCCACTGATCGCGCCGTCAAGAAGCGCACCGATCTGTTGGCCAAACTGGAAATGGAAATTTCCATCCACACCCGTCTGGAAGAAGAGATTCTGTACCCGGCGTTCAAGCAAGCAGGCGGCAAGGACGAGGCCGAAATGTATTACGAGGCCAAGGAAGAACACCGCACCGTCGACTCGCTGGTGCTACCCGACTTGAAAACCACCGATCCGACCCAACCGGAATTTGCCGGTCGCGTGAAAGTGGTCAAGGAACTGCTTGAGCATCACATCGAAGAAGAAGAGAAGGAGATGTTCCCCCAAGCGAAAAAACTGCTGGGCAAAGCCAAGCTCGACGCTTTGGGTGAAGAGATGGAAACCATGAAAGCGCAGTACAAAAAAGAACTGGGAAGCGCCAACCTCGCGGCCTGATCCAGCGCCACGGATGCTTCAGCCGTCATGTGACGGCTGAATGCGTTGCGGGTCTTATTGCATCTGTTCGCGCAAGAACTCCACCAACGCCTGCACCGGGCGTGCACTTTGCCGATGCTGGGGATACACCGCCGACAGCGTCAACGGCTCGGTCTCGAAGCCCGCCAACACCTTGACCAGTCGCCCATCCTTCAGGGCATCGCCCAAAATGAAAGTCGGCAGATAAGTAATGCCCATGCCGGCAATGGCCGCATCCCTGAGCAAGTCACCGTTATTGGCGCGCATGCGTCCGGCGACCTCCAAGGTCAACGGTTTGCCCACCCCACCGAATCGCCACTGTACTTGCCGACTATGCCCATAGGGCAGGCAGTCATGAGTGCGCAGGTCCTCAGGTCGCACAGGTGTGCCTTTTTGCGCCAGGTAAACGGGGCTGGCGCAGTACACCCGCTCGATGGTCGCGATGCGTCGGGCAATCAGCGTCGAATCCTCCAGCACGCCGATGCGCAGTGCCAAGTCGTAGCCCTCCCCCAGCAGATCCACCGAGCGGTCGCTCAGGTCCACCTCGACGCTGACACCTTGATAGCGCTGCAGAAACAGCGGCAACAAGCTACCCAAGTGCGCCACGGCGAAGGACAGTGGCGCGCTGAGGCGAATGGTGCCGCGGGGCTCGTTGGTCTGGCCGCTGATGCCCTGTTCCACCTGCTCGACTTCGCTGAGCAGCCGCAGCGCCGCTTCGTAATAGCGCTGGCCCAGGGGCGTGACATCCAACCGCCGCGTCGAGCGATTGAGCAGGCGCACGCCCAGGCGCTGCTCCAGCTCCATGAGCTTGCGGCTGACGAACTGCTTGGACAGCCCCAGCTTATCCGCTGCGGCGGTGAAACTGCCCGACTCCATGACCTGGGCAAAAATGCGCATTTCTTCGAAGGGGTTCATTGTCATTCCAGGGTGGACAGTCAGGATGTTCTGTTGGCCATTGTGGTCGGGGCGAGATTGATTGGGAAGGTGTCGCATGTGCTGCCATCATTGCAAGCAGGCTCGCGATGACAGCGGATCAGCTTTGCCGAAAAATTGCTGCCAGGCACAAAAACGCCCGCACAAGGCGGGCGCCATCCAGCAGCAACCTTCAAGCTTACTTGGCCGTCAGCGCCGAGTAGCTGTTCATCAGGTTGCGGTAGTTCGGAATGCGTTGGGACAACAGGTTGCCCAGGCCTTCGATGTCGTTGCGCCAGTCGCGGTGCAGTTCACAGGCCACCGAGAACCAGTTCATCATCTGTGCGCCGGCAGCGGTCATGCGTACCCAGGCGGCCTGTTGCACGGTTTCGTTGAACGTCCCCGAGGCGTCGGTGACGACGAATACGTCGAAACCTTCAGCCAGTGCCGACAGGGTCGGGAATGCCACGCAGACATCGGTGACCACGCCGGCAATGATCAGTTGCTTGCGGCCGGTGGCCTTGATTGCCTTGACGAAGTCTTCGTTATCCCAGGCATTGATCTGGCCTGGACGTGGGATGTACGGCGCGTCTGGAAACATTTCCTTGAGCTCCGGCACGATCGGACCGTTAGGGCCTTTTTCGAAGCTGGTGGTCAGGATGGTCGGCAGGTCGAAGAACTTCGCCAGGTCAGCCAGGGCCAGCACGTTGTTCTTGAACTCGTTCGGCGAGAAGTCCTGGACCAGGGAAATCAGGCCAGTCTGGTGATCGACCAGCAGGACGACCGCGTCGTCTTTGTTCAGGCGGTTGTAGGCGGGAACGTTGCTCATGGGATGACTCCTTTGGGGATGGATCGTGTGGAACCTGTGGGAGCGAGCTTGCTCGCGATGGCGGCGAACCATTCAACATCGTCGTCGCCTGACACTCCGCTATCGCGAGTAAGCTCACTCCCACAAGGGATAGGTGTTTGTGCTCAGTCAGAAGGCAAAGCAGGAGCAGCCAAACGCGCCCCAGAAGCCTTGGAAATCGCTGACCGGCACGTTCGACAGCCGCGCCCGTTCATGGCTGTGGGAGTGAACCGTGCACGGACCACTGCACTGGTGAACCTGCGCCTGCAACGGTGAAGTCGGGCGCCAATGGCCCGGAACCTTGACCACCGGCGACCAGTCCGGCAGCACCGGTACGCTGGCCGGGCCAAGCTTTTCGAAGTCGCCGGCGGCGTACACCACCTTGCCGTCGACCACCGTCAACACTGACTCGATCCACTTGATGGCTTCTTCCTCGACGCTGAAGAAGTCCGCGCTCAGGGCTGCCAGGTCCGCCAGTTGGCCGACCTTGATCTGGCCTTTCTTGCCCTGCTCCGAAGAGAACCAGGCGCTGCCATGGGTGAACAGTTCCAGCGCGGTCAGGCGCGGCAGGCCCTCTTCGTGCAACGAGAGGCCGCCGACGGTGCGGCCGCTGACCATCCAGTACAGTGAGGTCCAGGGGTTATAGCTCGACACCCGGGTAGCGTCGGTACCAGCGCCCACCGGCACGCCTTCGGCCAGCATGCGCTTGATCGGCGGCGTGGCTTCGGCGGCCTTGGCGCCGTAGCGGTCGACGAAGTATTCACCCTGGAAGGCCATGCGATCCTGGATCGCGATACCGCCGCCCAGCGCCCGCACGCGCTCGATGTTCTTCGGCGTGATGGTCTCGGCGTGGTCGAAGAACCACGGCAGGCCGTTGAACGGGATGTCGCGGTTGACCTTCTCGAACACATCGAGCATGCGACTAATGGACTCGTCATAAGTGGCATGCAGGCGGAATGGCCAGCGCTGCTCCACCAGGTGCCGGACCACCGGCTCCAGATCCTGCTCCATGCCCGGCGGCAGGTCCGGACGCGGTTCGAGGAAATCCTCGAAATCCGCCGCCGAGAACACCAGCATCTCACCGGCGCCGTTATGCCGCAGGAAATCATCACCCTGGTGCAACTTGACGCTGCCGGTCCAATTCTTGAAGTCGCTGAGCTCTTCCTTGGGCTTCTGGGTGAACAGGTTGTAGGCGATGCGCACCGTCAATTGCTGTTCGCGCGCCAACTGCTCGATCACCGCGTAATCGTCCGGGTAGTTCTGGAAACCGCCGCCGGCATCGATGGCACTGGTCAGGCCCAGGCGATTGAGTTCACGCATGAACTGGCGCGTGGAGTTGACCTGGTATTCCAACGGCAACTTCGGCCCCTTGGCCAACGTCGAGTAAAGGATCATCGCGTTAGGCCGCGCCACCAGCATGCCGGTGGGTTCGCCTTTGCTGTCGCGCACAATCTCGCCGCCCGGCGGGTTCGGCGTGTCACGGGTGTAGCCGGCCACCCGCAGCGCGGCGCGGTTGAGCAAGGCGCGGTCATACAGGTGCAAGACGAACACAGGGGTGTCGGGAGCGGCCTGGTTGAGTTCTTCCAGGGTCGGCATACGTTTTTCGGCAAACTGGAATTCGTTCCAACCGCCCACCACGCGCACCCATTGTGGCGTTGGTGTGCGATCGGCCTGGTCCTTGAGCATGCGCAAGGCATCGGCCAGGGACGGTACACCTTCCCAACGCAGTTCCAGGTTGTAATTCAGGCCACCACGGATCAGGTGCAAGTGCGAGTCGTTGAGCCCAGGGATGACGGTGCGGCCCTTGAGGTCGATGACTTGGGTGCCGCTGCCGCGCAGGGCCATGGCCTCGGCGTCGGTGCCCACGGCGACGAAGCGTCCCTGGCTGATGGCTACCGCGCTGGCACGGGGTTTTTCACGGTCGACGGTATGGAACTGGCCATTGAACAGAATCAGATCGGCGTTCATCGGATTTCCTTCTGGATGAGTAGAGGCAAGGGACAGCCGCGGCCAGAAAGCCGCCGCAGCGCTGAGCAAGGACCCGGCGGCGAGCAATTGGCGACGCAGCGGATCGGTTGGGTCGTCCTTATTGGCCATGGCCGGGTTCCAAATGTTCGTGGGCTTTGGAGGCCTCAAGCCATGGAGCGAACAAACGGGTCGCCAGCGGCATGCACACGTACACCACCGAGAGCACGATGGTCAGGGTGATCAGGAACGTCGCCACCACATAGTTGGACAGAAAGGCGTTGAGTTGCAGCAATGGCCCCCAGATCAGCGGTACCAGCAAGGTATGGGGCAGGATCACCAGCAACGTCACCACAGCCTGCTTCCAGCGCGGCGGCGGTGTGGCCGCATCGGCCAACGGAGCGAACCAGAACTCCTTGTGCTGCGCGACTTCGGTCTGATCGCCGTCGGCCAGCAAGGGCGTGGCTTCCTCCACCAGTTCGCGACGTTCGGGCGAATCCAGCCAGCGCTGCATGGCCTCGGTGGAGCAGAACCGCAGCACGCAGGTAAACAGCGACAACCCGCCCTGCTTGCCCCGCACCACATCCACCCCCAGGTGGCCCGGCCATTGGCCGGCCACGCTGACGATACGGCGCAACCAGGCTTCATAAGCCGCATCCTGGCCGGCCTTGATCCGGTGCTTGACCACCAGGGTGACGATTTCGTCAAAGCCAGGCTTGGCCGGGCTCGCGGTTGATTCGATGGCTTGAGATTCAGACATGACGTAACACTCCAGCAAAACGCGTGCTCATCGCCAGGCGTCCAGGCCCGGCAATGAATACGCTGGTAAATACAATCAGCAGCAACCAGCCGAACTGCCCTTCTTCCAGGCTCCACTGCGGGTGCACCACCAGTAGCGCAACCGTCAACAGAAACAGGATAGGCAAGCAGGCCAGGCGTACCAGGACACCAGCCATGATCAGCAGCGGGCACAGCACCTCAGCGAAAATCGCCAGGATCAAGGTCGGTGCCGCGCCCAAGTGAAACGGGTCTTCGATACGGGTCAGCTCAACGCTGTAATGCAACAGCTTCGGCAGCCCATGGACCCAGAGCAAAAACAGCGCGCCACTCAGGCGCAGGAACAGCAAGCCCAGATCCTGCAGGGAACGTTCGTCAGAGATATTCATCGGTGAACTCCGACCGGGTCCGCCGAGGCGGCGGCCGGCAACGGTTGGGACATGTGGGTGGCAATACGCGAGCGCAGCCAGCGCTCGGCCGGGTCGTTGTCATGCACGCCGCTCCAGACCATCGACAACTCGGCCGCGTTGATCTCGAACGGCGGATCCTCGGCCCGCAGCGCGCAGCCTTCCACTAACGCGCAGGCGGCGTAGTCGGGGACGGTGGCGATCAGCTCGGTGCCGGCCAGCAAGGCTCGCAGCCCACTGAATTGCGGCACCGCCAGTACCACTTTGCGGGCCCGACCGATGCGGGCCAGGTCCAAGTCGATGTTGCCGCTCAGGTCGCCCGAGAACGAGACCATGGCATGGGGCCGCGCGCAGTATTCGTCCAGGGTCAGTGGCCCCGGACGCTTGTCGCCACGCAGGACCTTGCAGGGGATGTCTCGCAGTTTCTTGCGCTTGGCATTGGCCGGCAGGTCGGTGGTGTAACTGACCCCGACGCTGATTTCACCGCTGGCCAGCAGCGAAGACATCAGCAGGAAATTGGCCCGGCGCACCACGACGATAATGCCCGGCGCTTCTTCACGCAGTTGGCTCAGCAATGGTGGAAACAAGCCGAACTCGGCATCGTCGGACAGACCGATGCGGAACACGTCGCAGCTGGTCGACGGATCAAACGCCTTGGCTCGGCTGACCGCGCTGGAAATCGTGTCCATGGCCGGTTGCAGCTCCTGCAGGATCGCCAGCGCTCGCGGAGTCGGTTCCATGCCGCGACCATGACGGATCAGCAGCGGATCATCGAACAGATCCCGCAACCGCCCTAGCGCCGCGCTCACCGCCGGCTGGCCCATGAACAGCTTTTCGGCGACGCGGGTCAGGTTTTTCTCGAACATCAATGCCTCGAAGATCACCAGCAGGTTCATGTCGAGACGGCGTAAGTCGTTGCGGTTCATGGGGGTGAGTCCTATCGATCCTGTGGGAGCGAACCTGCTCCGGGCGGTGTTCCGACGAATACGGTGGCTCAGCTTGCATTTGATGTTTGCTGTACCGGCCTCTTCGCGAGCAAGCTCGCTCCCACAGGTTAGTGCTTGGTCAACCCTGGATGAACGCCAGCAGGTCCGCGTTCAAGCGATCCTTGTGGGTGTCGGTCAGGCCGTGGGGCGCGCCCGGGTAGACCAGCAATTGCGCGTTCTTCAGCAATTTGGCGGCGGCGATGCCGGCGGTTTCGATGGGGACCACCTGGTCGTCATCGCCATGCACCACCAGGGTCGGCACGTCGATGTTGCGCAGGTCTTCGGAAAGATCAGTCTCCGAGAACGCCTTGATGCAGTCGTAAGTGTTCTTGTGGCCGGCGAGCATGCCCTGCATCCAGAACCAGTCGATCATGCCTTGGGAGACCTTGGCCCCCGGCCGATTGGCGCCGAAAAACGCGCTGGCCACATCTTTGTATAGCTGAGAACGGTCGGCCAGGGAGGCTTGGCGGAAACCGTCGAACACCTCGATAGGCAAGCCGCCAGGGTTGGCCGGGGTCTTGAGCATCAGCGGCGTGACCGCCGAGATCAGGCCGAGCTTGGCGACACGTGCGGAGCCATGACGACCGATGTAGCGCGCCACTTCACCGCCGCCGGTGGAGAAGCCGAGCAGCACCGCATTCTTGAGTTCCAGGCGTTCGATCAGCTCGGCCAGGTCATCGGCGTAAGTGTCCATGTCGTTGCCGTCCCAGGGCTGGCTGGAACGCCCGTGCCCACGGCGGTCATGAGCGATCACCCGGTAGCCGTTGGACGCCAGGAACATCATCTGCGCCTCCCAACTGTCCGAGTTCAACGGCCAGCCGTGGCTGAAGACCACCGGTTGACCACTGCCCCAATCCTTGTAGTAAATCTCGGTGCCGTCGCGGGTGATGAAGGTGCTCATGACATGACTCCTTGAGGTGGGTGAATGGCTTCATGGTCCAGCCACGGGGAGCGTCTGCGTGAGTTAAACGTTGTTAATTTTTTCGGGACGGGCGTGTTAATCCCCCGGATGAAGACTGCTTTTGTGGCGCGGGGATTTATCCCCGCCGGACGGCGAAGCAGTCCCAGGACGGACCTCTTGGTGTGTCAGTCCATTAGGCTTTTGGGCCGCTGCGCAGCCCAACGGGGATAGATCCCCTCGCCACAGATTAATCCCCCTCGCCACAGAAGCGCGGTGTCTGCCAGAGAGGCGTGAGGGCTCCTCACCGTTGCGTTTGACGCAAAACCTGAGGAATATGCTCGGGTAAAACTCTGCACCGGGACCCGGACATTGAGAGCGACATGAGCCATTACCTCAACCTGCCCGTCGAACAGACCGTGCATTTCGGCCCTTACCGGGTCCATCCTCGCCAGCGCCTGGTGCTGGAGGGTGGGCAACCGTTGCGCCTGGGACGGCGGGCGGTGGAAATCCTGCTCGTGTTGCTCGAACACGCCGGGCAGGTGGTGAGCAAACAGCAACTGATCGCCCGCGTCTGGCCCACGAGCGTCGTGGAAGACACCAACCTACGAGTGCACGTCGCAGCGTTGCGCAAGGCCCTCGGCGATGGTCAGGCGGGCCAGCGCTACATCGTCACCGTGGCCCAGCGCGGCTACAGCTTTGTCGCACCGCTGTCGCTCGAACCCCTCGAGCAACTGGCGCGCATCCCCCATCCGTCATTGGCCCGCAACCTGCCCCTGCGCCGCACACGAATGATCGGGCGCCAGGCCCTGATAGACGTGCTGGTGGCCCAGTTACCGCGAAAACGTTTCATCACGCTGGTGGGGACCGGAGGCATCGGCAAGACCACCGTTGCCCTGCGCGTCGCCGAACAGTTGCTCGGCCACTATCGCGACGGTACTTATCTGCTGGACCTGGCAGCGCTCAACGATCCAGCCATGATCGCCCCCAACCTGTGTGCGCTGCTGGACCTGCCACTGCATGACGACGAACCGCTGGACAGCATCGCCCGCCAGCTCAAGGAGCGGCATCTGTTGCTGGTGATCGACAACTGCGAGCACCTGATCGACGCCATCGCCCTGCTTTGTGAAACCCTGCTGCGCGGCGCCCCGCATTTGCACGTGCTGGCCACCAGTCGCGAAAGCCTGCGGGCCGAAGGTGAACATGTGCAGCGCCTGGATGCCCTGGCGTACCCGCCACGGGAGATGTCCATCAAAGGTTATCCCGCCGTGGAGTATCCGGCGTTGCAGCTGTTCGCCGAACGGGCGATGGCCAGCCATGACGACTTCGAGTTGACCGACCACGAGGTACCGTTGGTGGTCGACATCTGCCAACGGCTGGACGGCATTCCCCTGGCCATCGAACTGGCTGCGGCGCAAGTCGGCCGCTTCGGGCTGGAGGAACTTCGCAGACAACTGCAAGGCAGCGTCGCCCTGCTGCACAATGACGTCGACGCCGCACCGCGTCAGCAAACCCTGCGCGCCACGCTGGATTGGAGCTTCGCGCTGCTCACCCCTTGCGAGCAGATCTGCCTGCAGCGCCTGGCGGTGTTCATGGGCAGTTTCAACCTGGCCTCGGCAGCGGCGGTGATCGTCGGCCAACATGTCGCGCCCGATCAGGTACTGGTGTCCGTCAGCCAGTTGGTCGCCAAATCCTTGCTCAACGTAGAAATCGGCGATGAAGAGGTGCGCTATCGCCTGCTCGACACCACCCGCAGCTACGCCTTGGAGAAACTCGCCGAAGCGGGAGAACTGGCGGCCAGCCAGGCGCGCCACGCCGAGCGTTGCCTGACGTTGATGGAGCAAGCCCAAAGCGACTGGGAAAACACCCCCACTCGGCTGTGGATCGCCCGCTACGCCGCCTACCGCGACGACATCCGTGCAGCGCTTGACCGGGGCTTGGGCCCCCAGGGCTCCCACGCCGTGGCAATCCGCCTGACTGCCCGCACCCTGCCCCTCTGGCAGGAACTGTCGTTGCTCAAGGAGCACGGCCTTTACGTCAGCAAAGCACTGAAATTACTCCAGGCCAGCCCCTCGCCGTGCCCAAGGTTGACCCTCGCCCTGGAACTGGCCCACGCCAGTTTCAATTACCACACCGAAGGTGGCACACCGGCCACCGTCCGCTCTTTCGTCACGGCCCGGCGGTTGGCGCAACAATGCCAGGACCTGGCGGGAGAACTGCGGGCGGTATCGGGGCACATGACCGTCAACCTCAGTCGCGGCAATTACCAGCAGGCGCTGGAACAAAGCCAGGACTTCGACCGGCTCGGCCTGCATGGCGACCCGAACCTCTCCTTGAGCGCCCAACGCTTGCGGGTGCTGGCGCTGCATTTCACCGGCGACCAGCGCGCGGCGCGGCGCGATGCCGAACAGGTGATCCAGCGCCTGGCCCAGAGCGGCCATCTCAGCCGGTTCAGCCATGGCTTTGGCGTGCAATACGATCAGAGCGTGGCCGCACTGACGATTCTGGCGCGCATCCTCTGGCTGCAAGGCTATGCCGAGAAAGCCCGGCGCACCGCCAACCTGGCGTTGCAGATCGCCCTGCAGATCAACCACGGCATTTCGATCTGCTACACCCTGGCGATGACCGGTTGCGTGATCGCCCGCTACAACGGCGATCATTCAACCGCCCGGGAAAGGCTCGATCTGCTCAAGCAACAGGCCAGAAAACATTCGGTGATGTTGTTCCATGACTGGGCCTGTCACTACGACTGCGCCTTCGCCGGTGAAACTCTGGAAGCGAGTCCGACGGGCACCGGGCTGATCCGCGATATCGTGGTCACGCTGCGGGCCGACCTCGTCAGCCCGGCGCAAATCGAACGCGCCCACAGCGGTGCTGCAGGCTGGTGTGCAGCGGAAATCCTGCGGGCCGGCGCCGAAACCTGGCTGGCACAGGACGATCCGTCCCTTGAGGGCCGCGCCGAAGATCAACTACTGCAGGCACTGGCCGTGGCCCGGCGCCATAACGCCCTGGCCTGGGAACTGCGCAGCGCCATGTCCCTGGCCCGACTATGGCAACGCCGGGGGCAGACGCTCGCCGCGCAGGATCTGCTCGAGCCGGTCTATCGACGCTTCACCGAAGGCTTCGACACTCCCGACCTACAGGGAGCCGACGCGCTGCTCCAGACGCTGAGTCAACGGCTCGGGCATTGACCGGCGCGGCCCCCAAGCCTCTTGCAGCACATAACGCCGATGGAGCGCCTGCCACTGACCACTGCACCGCAGCTTTTCCAGGGCATAGGCGCGGGTGGTGTGGAGCAAGTGAAAACGAACCCCGTCGGCGCATTGCTCGACCATCAGCAGCGACTGGCTCACCAACCGCGACAGCAGCCAGGGCAATTGACCGACGCTCAGCTCGGCACAACTGATCACCGCCATCGCCGCCCGCAGGGTAAAGGGTGTCTCGAACACCGCCAGGCGCTGGAACACCACTTGCTCGTCAGCGCTCAAGCGCTCGAAACTCCAATCCAGCACAGCCTCCAGGCTTTGATGGTGGATCACCGCCGTGCGTCGTCCATGGCTCAGGAAAGACAGGCCATAATCCAACTGCTCCAGCACTCCCGCCACCCCCAAAGCATCGACCTGGACCGCCGCCAACTCCAACGCCAATGGCAAACCGTCCAGGCGTTGGCAGACCTGAGCGAGGGTCTGCACGTCGCGCCCTGCCGGTTTGAAGCCTTGCTGCCGGGCGCCGACCCGCTCGATCAACAACTGCACAGCCGGGCACGCCAATATCTGATGTTCAGGTTCAAGGGCCGACGCCACCGCCAATCCCTGCAACCGCACAACGCTCTCATCCGGAATACCCAGAGGTTCGCGACTGCTCAACAACAGCGACACGCCAGGGGCCGAGCGCAGTGCCTGAACCAGTTCCCGGCAGCCCTCGATCAAATATTCGAAACCATCGAGCACCAGCAACATTCGACGGGATGCCAGTTGCTGGTTCAACTCCCCGCCTTCCAAACCGAGCGTGCGGGCGACCTGCGCTGGCACCTGCGAAGAATCGCTAATGACGGACAGGTCAACGAACCAGGCACCGTCGTCAAAATACTCCAGCATCAGTTCCGCCACCCGCAACACCACGGTGGTCTTGCCGACACCGCCCGGGCCGGTCACGGTGGTCAGCGGCTGGCGGGGCACTTCGGCCAGTAACTGGCCCAGCACTTTGTCGCGACCGATCACTGGGCTCAGGCGGGCGGGCAAGTTGTGTCGCTCGGGCCATCGGTTGACATGCCGCTCGACATTCGCTTCCAGAATCACCGGGGCGGCAAGGCAATAACCTTGCCGGGGATGATTGAGGATATAGCGAACGCCGTCCCGCCCATCGCCGAAGGCCCGCCGCAGCGCCGCGATGTGCACCCGCAGGTTGATTTCTTCCACGACGCTGTCGGGCCAGACGCGCGCGATAAGCGCTTGCTTGCTGACAAATGTGCCGGCGTGCTCGACCAGCACCTGAAGAATGTCCAGGGCACGTCCGCCCAGCGCCAAGGGTTTGCCGTCACAAGTGACCAGGCGCTGCTGTCGATAAAAGGCAAACGGACCGAAGCCCACCGCCGGCTCGGTATCGGGTTTGACGAAACTGTTCATGGGCGATCCAGCGCCGGGTAACCGGGGCGGGCATGGCGTTACGGATCATCGAACGCGTCTGCCCTGGCTCCTGCGCATCCTTTCCAAAGGGTTCGCCGTTATCTTGGCAGGCACAGGTCTCAGGACAATGCTGGCACAGGGAGCACCACGGACATCACGGTGCCCTGGACGGACACCGATGGATCAACTGAACTGCTGGCGATATTGCACCGGGGTCAGGCCGAGCTTTTCACTGAACAGATAACGCATGTGCCGCACGCTGCCGAAGCCACTGCGAAACGCCACGGTCTTGAGCGGCAGGTCAGTGGTTTCCAGCAACTGACGAGCGCGATCGATGCGCGCGCCCTGCAGGAACTCCATGGGCGTCATCTTCACCTCACGGGCGAAGACCCGGGCGAAATGCCGCGAGCTCATGGCGGCCAAAGCGGCCATGCGCTCGATGGTGAAGGGTTCTTCCAGGCGCTCCATCACATGATTCTGCACCCGGGTAATGGCCGATTCCTGCGTCGCCACCGCCGCTACCAGGGGACTGAACTGCGCCTGCCCGCCCTGGCGTTTCATCACGACCAGCAGAACCTTGGCCACATCCAACGCGACTTTGCGACCGTGGTCTTGCGCGACGATGGACAGCGCCAGGTCGATCCCGGCGGTGACGCCGCCGGAAGTGATCAAGCGACGGTCCTGCAGGAAGATCTTGTCGGTTTCCACCATTGCCTTGGGAAAACGCCGGATCAGGCGTTCGGTGTAATGCCAGTGGGTGGTGACGCGGTAACCGTCGAGTAATCCAGCCTCGCCGAGCACAAAGGCCCCGGTGCAAATGGACCCGTAGCGCGTGGCCCGTTGCGCCGCTGCCCGCAGCCAGGTATGCAAGCCCGGATGCTGGTTGTTATAGGCCCCCGGCCCGCCCGGGACCAGCAACACGTCATAGGCCGCCCAAGCCTGGTCGATATGAATGTCGGCCTGCACCGTCACGCCGTTGGAAGCCCTTAATGCACCGCGCTCGGTGCCCAGGGTCAGTAATTGATAACGGTGATCCGGATCGAGATAGCGATTGGCGATGGAAAACACTTCCAAAGGCCCGGCCATGTCGAGCAGCAAGAAATCCGGGAACAGCACCATTGCAACGGTTTTCATTGGGGATACGCCAAAAAAATCCAGGGGAACGCAGCGAAGCCTAACGCCCGCCAATCAATAAATGTGCAGACCGTAGATTTCCCCTGTGGGAGCGAGCTTGCTCGCGATAGCGTCCGTCCAGCTGAATCGATGTAGATTGACACTACGCCATCGCGAGCAAGCTCGCTCCCACACAGTTCATCGTTTGGCTGACAGGCTTGAGTCAAAGCCTCAGCATTATGGCGAAGCGAAGCGACTGCTGGTGACATTTGAGCATTGTCCACTCAAAACGGACAGTATTTCGTTTTCCACCTGCTTATTGAATAGTTCGATAACCATTAACCTTCTTCTGAACCCGGCGAACGGCCACAGCCATCGCCCACTGAACCAGGAGAACTACCATGCTGACCCTTCGCAAAGCTTCGGACCGCGGCATCGCCCGTCACGGCTGGCTGACCTCGTTCCACACCTTTTCTTTTGCCAGCTACCGCAACGTCAATGAACAAGGCTTCTCCGACCTGCTGGTCATCAATGACGACCGGGTCGCCGCCGCCAAGGGCTTCGGCCAACATCCCCATCGGGACATGGAGATTTTCTCCTATGTGCTCGAAGGTGCGCTGGAACACAAGGACACCCTGGGTACGGGCTCGGTCATTCGTCCGGGCGACGTGCAATTGATGAGCGCTGGCAGCGGTGTGGCCCACAGTGAGTTCAACCACAGTGCCGACGAGTTGGTGCATTTCCTGCAAATCTGGATCGTGCCCAACGTCAGTGGCGCCACACCGCGCTATCAACAGGAACACTTCAGCGCCGAACAAAAACGCGGTCGCCTGCAATTGATCATTTCCCCGGACGGTGCCGACGGTTCGCTCCAGGTGCGCCAGGACGCAAGGGTCTACGCCGGGCTGTTCAACGGCCAGGAAAGCGCCACCCTGGCGCTGCCAGCCGATCGCTATGCCTACGTCCATGTGGCCCGGGGCAGTGTCGAGCTTAACGGTGTGCCGCTACAGGAAGGTGACGGTGTGCGAGTGCGCCAGGAACAGGCACTGACGTTGAGCAACGGCCAGGATGCCGAGGTGCTGGTGTTTGATCTGCGGCCGCAGGAACTGCCGCAGATGCCATGACAGGGGTGCCTGTGAGCACCTGTGGGAGCGAGCTTGCTCGCGATAGCGCAGTACCAGCCAGCGTTGATGCTGGCAGGACTGACGCGATCGCGAGCAAGCTCGCTCCCACATTGGATCCTGTGACCGCTTTACTCATTCTCCAGCGCAAACACCTCGACAATCTCATCAATCACCGCCCGCACCCGCGCGGTATGGCGCAGGTCCGCGTGGGTGACCAGCCATACCTCATAGGGCAGCGGGCGCGTGCGCTCCGGCCACAACCGCACCAACCCGTCCCGCTCCCCCATATACACTGGAATCTCCCCCACCCCAATGCCCGCGGCAATTGAGCGACGCACTAACAGGCTCGAACTCAAGCTGGCGACGATCCGCCCGCGGCTGATCGGTTCCGAGACCAGGGTAAAGTCCTTGTTGCCCTGCAAATAGGGCTGGTAGACCACCAGGTCATGGCCTTCGAATGCGCTGCCAGGCGACGGTACGTCATGGGTATCGACATAGGCCTGGGAGGCGAACAGGCCCACCGGCCAGCGCGCAATCCGCCGGGCGATCAGGTCGGGATTGTCTGGCCGGGTGTTGCGCACGGCGATGTCCGCTTCACGCTTGACCAGGCTGAGGATCTGCGTGGAGGCGTCCAATTGCACCCGCACGTCAGGGTGGCGTGCATGCAGGCTGGCAATGGCCGGAATCAGAAAGTCGATTGCCAGCGAATCGGTGGTAGCCACACGCACGTTGCCGATCAGGCGCTCATCCAGGCCCTGTATCCGTCGCTCCAGCTCCAGCGCCGAATGCTCCATTTTCTCCACCGCCTTGAGCGCCGCTTCGCCCACCGCCGTCAGTGCATAACCGTCGGAGGTACGCAGGAACAACGCGGCGCTCAGGGATTTCTCCAGTGCGTTGATACGCCGCCCCACGGTCGCCTGATCCACCCCCAGTAGCCGCGCGGCGCCGCGCAAGGTCGACGCTCGACAGACAGCAAGAAATACCCGTGCATCATCCCAATTCATCTGGCCTCCCACATGATGCACAAATGCATCACATTGCCGCGAAATCGCTGCGCAAACGCAGCAACGATAGCCGATATGCTGAGCACCATAAACCTTTTCGCAGGATCGCTATCATGAGTAACCCTTCCGCTACGCTCGACGCCCCCCGTGCCGGCATCTGGTTGCCGATCCTTGCGGGTCTTTGCGCCAGCCTCGTCAGCATCGGCCTGGCGCGTTTCGCCTACACACCGCTGATTCCTTCGCTGATCCAGGCGCAGTGGTTTTCTGCCCATGACGTGGTCTACCTGGGGGCTGCGAACCTGGTCGGCTACCTGATCGGTGCTCTGCTCGGCCGGCCCGTGGCCCGCCGGCTGACGAATAAAAACGCCTTGCGGCTGATGATGCTCGCCGTGACGGCCGCGTTTTTCGCCTGCGCCTTTCCCGTGTCGGTGACCTGGTATTTCGCCTGGCGATTGCTATCGGGGATCGCCGGCGGTGCAATCATGGTGCTGGTGGCGGCAACCGTGCTGCCCCACGTCCCCGCAGCACGTAGAGGGCTGGCCAGTGGCGCGATTTTCCTTGGTATCGGCCTGGGCATCGCCGGCTCCGGCACGATCGTGCCGCCACTGTTGAGCCTCGGCCTGCAGGCCACCTGGCTGGGGCTCGGGGCGCTGTCGCTGGTACTGACCGGGCTGAGCTGGTTCGGTTGGCCGCAGGATCTGCCGCACGTGGCCGCCAACGCTAGCGACGCCAAGCCCGACGAGCCAACGCCTCGCGCCGTGTACCAATTGTTCGCTCAATATGCGTTCATGGCCGCCGGGCTGGTGCCTGCCATGGTCTTCCTGGTGGATTATGTGACCCGCGGTCTCGGTGCCGGTGCGCATATCGGGGCGCTGGTCTGGGTGATGTATGGCCTCGGTGCGATTATCGGGCCGGTGAGCTATGGCTTTCTTGCCGACCATCTCGGGGCGCGCAGGAGTATTCGACTGGTCCTGGTCGTGCAAGCGATTGCCCTTGGCTTGCTGGCGATCTCACACACCTTCATCGCATTGGCGTCACTGGCGCTGATCATCGGTTCATTCCCACCCGGCATTGTGCCTTTGGCCCTGGCCCGGGTGCATGAACTGGTACCGGACCATCACCGTCAACAAGTCGCCTGGAGCCGTGCCACCGTATCGTTCGCCACCTTCCAGGCCGTGGCCGGGTTTGCCTATTCGGCGCTGTTCAATGCCAGCGGCGGGCATCACGCCGTGCTTTTCCTGGTTTCAGGCGGGGCAATTATTTTTGCGCTGATACTCGACTTCATCTTCGTGGAGAAAGAAGACTCGAAATGAGCGAGTTCAGGTGAAAAAAATCTAAAGAACCCCGGCAATCCGGCGAATTCAAGCTTCACTCTGTGAGGCGAAGCCCATCGGCGTCGCAGATAACGCTTCCACGCCTTGCGCGCGAACCCGAATCGTCTATAAAGTTCCGCCGGCAATCCGGATTTCTGACCAGCAGTTACCTGATGCCTCGTTGGATTGTTGACTCATTGTTACAAGCCGAGCAAAATGATTTCAATTTGCCATCTCAGCCCTTAGCTTCAGATATTTCATGGAAGAAAGCATGAAAACGGTTATATCGATCGCCGTACTTTTCGTAGCGTGCTGCGCCACAGCGGACGTTCAGAAAATCCAATATAACTACGACGATTCGGCGGCAGAATACGCCATCGTCTCGTTTGCTGAACATGGTCCTGCGATCCACGCCACCATACGAAGAACGGGGGCCTACTTCACTAGCTATACAAAATTGGAGCTTGATTGCGCCAACCGTAATGTCCGTCATATGGGCATGTATAACAGCGTCGAGGCCTTGGAAAACGTTCAGTTTGACGAGATGCAGGGGCGAATCGTCGAGGGCACCGTGGCTGATGAAGTAGGGAAAGTACTCTGCAGCGGTTCCACCTTGACCGCCTCGCAGTCCGCTGAACTGCCTGCCGAAGCGCAACCAGACGACAAGATTTGACCCCTACGCCGCTAGCCTGCGGCGTTGTCTTTCGCATCCGTGCGAAAGTCACTACAGAGCAAAATGCTCTGACATGGATGTCTTCGTATTGGATGGCGAGGCCTTGCGACGGCTCGCCAGCGAATACTGCAAGACCCTTTATTTCTGCATAGACAGAAAAAGGCAACCTGACCCGATTACCTGAAGTACCTGCCTAGTCTTGGCGGGTGGGGAAGATTCATGCACGCAAAAAAGATATTCGAGTTCCTGATGTCGCTGTTGGCCTACGCTCTTGTCTCACTGCTCTGGTTTGCGTACGCCGTTCCAAGCATGATCGAGCAAGACTCAGACCTCTCATTGATCGTGGCCGCCACCGGGTCGATCATTTGGATGTGTGCCACGGGCTGTATCGTTTTGTACATGATCCAGAAGTCCCGAGCGAGCTGATCGAGAGATCGAACCCACTCGGCTACGCAAAAAGCGCGTTACATCGAGGCCTTAGCGCAACGCTTGTTTTCGCTCAAGCCTGGAACGATAACTGCCCGGTGGAACGCCGAAAAAATCCCGGAAACGCCGTTGGAAGTGCGGCGAACTGACAAAGCCCGTCGCCACGGCGATTTCTGTCACGGACCGATTGGTTTGCTGGATGAGTTGGCGCGCGCGCGTCAGGCGCAGTTCCAGGTAATAGCGCGTCGGGGTCGCCCCGAGAAAACTGCAGAAGCGTCGTTCCAACTGCCGCTTGGAAATCTTGACGCACGCCGCCAGCTCATCGATGGTCAAGGGCTCCTCTACGTTTTGCCACATCAGCTCCAACGCCAGCTTGAGACTTTCCGGCAGCGTCGGGTCCGTTTCGACAAAGACCGGCGGTAAATCCGAAGCATCATCGCCGGATTCATCACAGCGAAGAATCTCCTCGATCGCCCCCACCAGCGCCTGCCCTCCCGTCTTGCTGATCAACTGGAGCATCATGCGCAGCGAGCTGTTCGCGCCGGCGCAACTGACCCGCTCCCGGTCAACCACGTAGGCGCGGCTGGAAACCTTCACGTGGGGAAACATCTCCGTCATCATGGCGCGGCTTTCCGGATGCACGGCGCATTCGAAACCATCGAGCAGGTTGGCATCGGCAACAAAAAACACGCCGTTCCACAACCCGCCCAGTATCGCCCCGGACGTTGCATTGGCGCGCAGCTTGCGACGCAGCAATGGATGGCCCTGCAACTTCACACGAAAGCCACCGGCGACGATCAGCACGTCCTGGTTCTCCGGCATCTGCGCCAGCTCGATGTCAGTCGAGATGACGATTCCCAGGTCGCTCGTCACCTGCGCCCCGGAAACCCCCACCGTCAATACCTCGTAGAGCGGCATGTCGCTCATCAGGTTGGCGGTCACCAGCGCGTCCACCGCCCCGGTGAAGGACATCATCGAGAAGTTATCCATCAACACAAACGCGACACGGATCGGCGCCTGGTTGGCAGGTGCCGACCCGAGCGGTCGATAAGCCATGTTCTTGTTTTTAAGTACGCTTTCGAATGCGCTTGGCATAGGACCTCGTTGATACATGAAGACGACCAGTACTTACCTGACGCCGACACCTTTAGAAAAGGCCAGTGGGATGCAGTGCCGCCGGCACTATCTTCCAGATTAGCGAGGTTGTCTGCAATCGCCTCGCGGCAGCCTGATCGATCTCCGGTGGCAACCCATCGGCCTAAAGTACATGGGACTTTGGTCGATATGCTATGGGTAGGCATGGGCGCTTCCCTTCCAGAATTCGTAACGCTCACCGCTAATGTTTCCGCCGCTCCAACACCTAAAATATTCCGCGGGAGAAGTCATGAATATCAAACAGAAGCTGACATGGGCGTTCGCGGCCATTGCCTGCCTCCCGGTTGTCCTGGTGGCAGTGCTCGTGGTGTTGAACCTGCGCGACGCCGCAAAAGCCAACTTCCTGGATAGCAGCGGCCGTGAAATCCGCCAGATCGACAATGGCATGAAACAGTTCTTCGACGGCATCAGCCAGAACGTGGAATTCTTTGCCAAGGATCCTCGGATCGTCGCGGCCAAGGATCTCAAAAACTATTCCGGTGCCGACGCCGCACAAATCCCTCTTCCTGAGAACAACAAACAGCTTTTGGATATCTTCGACAGATTTGCCAAGAGCCACCCGACCACAGCGTACCTTTCCGTAGGCCTTGCCGACGGTGGCTATGCCAGCTGGCCTGACGATCCCAAAATCTCCAATTACGACCCACGGGTACGTCCATGGTACAAGGCAGCCATAGCCGCACCGGGCACCACCGTTCGCACAGATGCTTATTATTGGGCACCAGATGATGTGTCACTGATCGGCATCGTACATACGGTTTCAGACGCCGCCGGCAAGCTAGTGGGTGTCGTTGGCCTGGACGTGTCGCTCAAGCAACTGACCGAGCTGGTCAAGAACATCAAGCTGGGCGAAAGCGGCTACCTGATGCTGGTCGAAGCCAACGGCAATGTCCTGGTCGATCCGGCCGATGCCAAGCACAACTTCAAGCCGTTGGCCGACCTTGGCCCCAACTACGCCGAGCTGGCTAAAAGCAGCGATGGCGTGACCCAGATCGAGATTGACGGTGTGCCTTACATGGCCAACGTCGTCAGTTCCAAGGGCCTGGGCTGGCGCTTCATCGGCCTGATCAAGCGCGATGAAGTGATGGCCGAGGCTTCGAGCCTGACCTGGTTGATCGCCGTCATTGCCGCTGCGCTGGCGGCGGTCTTCGCAGTCGTCGGTGCCAGTTTCGCCAGCGTCATCGTGCGTCCGATTCGCGGTGTTGCCAACGGCCTGCAGGAAATCGCCGAAGGTGAAGGCGACCTCACTCGTAAACTCTCAGTGCAAGGCAAGGACGAAACGGCCACTCTGGCGGGCTGGTTCAACCAGTTCCTGGGCATGATCGCGCAACTGATGCAGCGTATCGGCAGTGCCTCTTCCGACCTGCAAACGGCCGCGGCCGATACCAGCCACGTGGCTCAAAACATGAACGACGCTGCCGGGCGCCAGCGCCAGGCCGTGGAGCTGGTCAGCACCGCGTTCAACGAAATGGTTGCCACCGCCAACGAAGTCGCCCGCTCCTGCAGCCAGGCCGCCTCCAGTGCGGACGAAGGCTACCGCGACGTGCACGACGGGCAGCAGCACATCGGCGAAGCCACCGGCAGTGTGCTGAGGCTGAGCGAGGACCTGCAAAAGTCGACCCAGACCATGCAAGCGCTGGAACAGGACAGCAAGAACATCAACACCATCCTCGACACCATTCGCTCGATTGCCGAACAGACCAACCTGCTGGCCCTCAACGCCGCCATCGAGGCAGCACGCGCCGGTGATCAAGGTCGCGGCTTTGCCGTGGTGGCCGACGAAGTCCGCGCCCTGGCCCGGCGCACCGCCGACTCTACAGGCGAGATCGACAGCCTGCTGGGCAACCTCGCCCGACGTACCCAGGAAGTCACCCTGCAAATGCAGGGCAGCCTCCAGGTGTCGCAAACCAGCGTGGAACGCATCCAACAGGCCCGCGACAGTTTCGACAAGATCCGCACCTCAGTGGATTCGATCCGCGACCAGAACACCCAGATCGCCACGGCCGCAGAGGAACAGCACCAAGTGGCCGAAGACATCAACCGGCACATCGCGCAGATCCATGCCGATGCACAGCTGGTCGAGGAATTCGCCCACTCGGCGCAGACCGGCTCGGGGCGCTTGACCGATATTTCCGGGCAGCTCAAGGGGTTGGTAGGGCGCTTCAAATTCTAGTGTTTCCCGCCTGATTGCCAGGGATGGCTTCAGGCAAATGGTATCCCTCTTGTTGCGTGGTTAGTCAGCGTCTAGCGATCAACCATGCCCCCCCCACTTCGTGGCACTCCCAGTCAACTCTGGCCGCTGTGCACAAGCATCGCCCACATCCCGGACTTAAAGTCGAAGTGCCAGGGGAAGTTCCCCCGCTCACAATTCCAAGAATAGAGCCACTTCAATGAGCCTGACCAAATCCCTGCCAGCGTGCCTGGCACTCAGCTTCGCCTCATTTGCCGCCCATGCCGCCGATGGCCCGCCTCCACCTTCGGTGAGTCAGCCCAGCGGTATCAACCTGGGCGGCACCAGTTTCTACGACGGCTTTGCAGGGCCGCCCGGGCTGACTCATCAGACCTATTTGAAGTTCAGCACCGCCAGCAGCATCAGGACCAACGGGGGCAAGAAAAACAGCGCCTTTGATGATCCGAAGATCAACGTCATCACGATGGTCAATCAATTGAGTTACTACTCACCCGACACCTTCGCGGGCGGGGCGCACCTGGGCTGGAGTCTACTGGTGCCCGTCGTTTCCCTGGACGGCGATTTCGGTGACAACGGTGCCAAGCTCAAGGATAACGCCGCAGGCCTTGGCGATGTCACGGTCGGGCCCCAGGTCCAGTTCGATCCGATCGTCGACGCTACCGGCAGGCCGGTTTTCGTGCAGCGCATGGCCTTCGACACCATCCTGCCAACGGGCAAATACGACAAACACAAAGACCTGAACCCAGGCTCCAACTACTTCTCCCTGAACCCCTACTGGGCAGCGACCTGGATGCCGGCGCCACGCTGGGAGGTGAGCTGGAGACTGAATTACCTGTACAACTTCAAGAACGACGATCCGGCAAGCAGTTCGGCGCAGTTCTTCGAAGGGCAATCCGTACGCGACACCCAGTCGGGACAGTCAGCATGGGCGAACTTCACCGTCTCGTATGAGGTGCTTCCAAAGGTCTCGGTGGGCATCAACGGCTACTACTTCAGGCAGATCTCGGATGACAAGGTCAACGGCAACACCATGACCGACTCCCGGGAAAAAGTATTGGGCATTGGCCCGGGGCTGTTCTGGAAGATCACCGAAGACAAAGCCTTTTGGCTTAACACCTATAAGGAAACCGGCGTGGAGAATCGCTCCCGAGCGGATTACCAGGTGCAGGTTCGTTACGTTCACAAGTTCTGACTGACGTGTACGCCTGCTCACGCATGAGCAGGCCCTTTACCCGAGGTGATGCTTCATGAATGCGCTCGACTCCATCGACAGCAAAAAATCATTGGGGGCCATCTGCCTGATGATGGTCATTTCCCTGGGGACACTGCAGATCCAGCCGATCCTGGGCGGTGCCTTGATCGACCAACTCGGCCTGCCGCTCAATGCGATAGGCGCCATTTTCGCAGCCGAACTCATGGCGATGGCCATCGCCTGCGGCGTCTGCGCCCTGTTCATGGCCAGCGTCGACCGGCGCCGCTTCGCCCTGGTGGCCTTGTTGATCCTGGCAGTGGGTAACCTGGTCAGCACACAACTGCACAGCCAGGCTGGGCTGGTCATTTCCAGGATGGTCTGTGGCGCAAGCGGCGGCGCGGTCATGGCGGTGGTCTATGCCACCGCAGCACTGCGCACATCCAAGGATGCGACCTTCGCTGTCATCAACATCGGTAACCTGCTGTGGGGCATGCTACTGGTGACCACCATGCCCCTGATCCTTCAAACATTTGGCGTGAATGGGGCGTTTTCCCTATTGGCGATCACCAGCGTGCTTGCGGCGTTGGGGTGCTGGAGAGTGCCCAAGCATTACCCTGAAGCCCATCGCGCGGCCAATGGCTCTATCCAGCCATTTGGTCTCACCGCTGTGCTGTTGATCCTGCTGTTTGCCCTGCTGTTTTTCGGACACTCGGCCCTGTGGGTCTACCAGGAGCGTATCGGCAAGAGCATTGGCCTGGAGCCGCAGCAGATCGGCGGGATTCTCGGCGGCAGCATCCTTGCCGGCGCCCTGGGGGCAGGCCTGGCCGGGCTGATTGGGCGACGCCTGGGCCTGCTGTTTCCGCAACTGCTGAGCTTCGGCACGGCATTACTGGCGACGCTGATCATGGTCTATGGCACCAGCCCCGCGGCCTTTGTCACCACGGCCTGCCTGATCCACATGGTCTGGTTTTTCAGCCTGCCGTACCTGCTTTCCATGGCCGCCGAACTGGACCCTTCCGGTCGATTGGCGGGCCTGGGTAACGCGGCGATTTTCGTCGGCCAGGGACTGGGGCCGTTTGGCGCCGCACTGGTCGTTGGTGAGGGCCACTTCCGGGCGGTCGGATGGCTCGCCGCCTCGGCCTATTTACTAGCCTTGGTGATCTCGTGCCTGGTGGTTGCACGCTATCGCCGCGGCGTGAAGTCTTCCGGCCCGGCCCTGTCTCCACAATCGGTCTGAACCTGAATGAAACTGTACATTGATGAGATTGCCCGATGACTATTACATTCCCGCAAACCCCTGAGTTTTCCGGTGCTCTCTACACGCCCAGCCGTGTGGAAGCAGAGGTGTTCGACCTCGAGATCGAAGGCGTCCTGCCCGCTTCGATCAACGGGACTTTTTATCAGGTGGCGCCAGACCCGCAGTACCCACCCATGCTGGGCAACGATATCTTTTTCAACGGCGACGGTGTGGTCAGCCGCTTCAACTTTGCCAATGGCAAGGTCTCGATGCGACGCCGCTACGTGAAGACCGATCGCCTACTGGCCCAGCGCCGTGAAGGGCGTTCGCTCAACGGTGTCTATCGAAACGTCTACACCAATGACCGCCTTGCGGCGAAAAACAACACCACCGCCAATACCACCGTTGTCCCGCACAACGGCGTCCTGCTGGCGCTCAAGGAAGATGCCCTGCCCTGGGCGATGGATCTCGAAACCCTGGAGACCCTCGGCGAATGGACATTTGACGGTCAGATCAAATCCGCGACGTTCACCGCCCATCCCAAGCTCGACCCGGTGACAGGTAACCTGCTGGCCTGCAGTTATGAAGCCAAAGGCGACGGCACGCCCGACCTGGCCTATTTCGAGATCTCGCCGGACGGCAAACTGCTGCATGAAATCTGGTTCCAGGCACCTTATGCGGCCATGGTGCATGATTTCGCGGTGACTGAACGCTACGTCGTGTTCCCACTGATTCCATTGACGGTGGACGTCGAACGCATGAAAAACGGCGGGCCGCATTTCCAATGGCAACCTGACCTGCCCCAGCTGTTCGCCGTCGTGCCGCGCCATGGGCAGGCGCGGGATGTGCGCTGGTTCAAGGGCCCCAAGGACGGCTTCCAGGGGCATACGCTCAATGCGTTCGATGAGAACGACACGGTCTACGTAGACATGCCGGTCACTGGCGGAAATATCTTCTACTTCTTCCCACAGGCCGACGGTTACGTCCCGCCGCCGGAAACCCTGGCGGCCAGCCTGATGCGCTGGACCTTTGACCTGAACAGCCCCCGGGACGAGGTCGAACCGCAACCACTGACCGAGTACCCCTGCGAGTTCCCAAGGTGTGACGACCGCTACATCGGTCGAAAGTACCTGCATGGTTTCCTGCTCGCCTTCGATCCTGAGCGCCCTTACAACCCGGCGAATGGACCGATACCCTTTCAGTTCTTCAACCTGCTGGTCCATTTGAACCTGAAGACAGGCATCACCGACGCCTGGTTTCCTGGTGACAGCGGCTGCTTCCAGGAGCCCATTTTCATTCCGCGCTCTGCTGATGCGGAGGAAGGCGATGGCTACGTCGTTGCCCTGCTCAACCTCATCGCCGAGGGGCGCAGTGAGCTGGTCGTGCTGGACTCCCGTGACATGGCCAGTGGGCCCATAGCTCGCATCAGGATTCCCTTCCGGATGCGCATGTCGCTGCATGGGTGCTGGGCACCGAGCGACTGATTGGCATCGGCCCTGATGCCCGTCAAATCCCTGTGGGAGCGAGCTTGCTCGCGATGGCGGCGGTTCAGTTACATGAATATTGAGCTGGCTGGCCTCATCGCGAGCAAGCTCGCTCCCACAGGTTTAAATCCCTTTCCGACCCCTCTCACAACACCCCTGCCATCTGCGGTTGGCTGCCTGCCGCCTCCCCTTCGCTCCCCAAGTCCGCCAAGTCCGCCAAAGGTAGAGCCTCGCCAAATACACATAAATTCCATATTTTAGGATTTTTGTATAAATCCCACTTTACAGGACTTTATAGCAAGATTAGATTAACCCTCATTGCACCCTCCCTCTCCCAGGAGCCTCCATGAAACTCGCAAGCTTTATTGTCCAAGGCCGTAGCAGCTACGGTGTGGTCGAAGGTAATCAAATCATCGACCTGGAAACGCTCAAGCCCACCTTCGGCGGCGATCTCAAGCAAGCCATCGCCCACAACCGCCTGGGCGAGCTGACCCGCGAGACCCTGGCAGGCCTGCCGCGCATCCCTTTGGCTGAGGTGACGTTCCTGCCAGTGATCCCGAACCCGGGCAAAGTGCTGTGCATCGGCATCAACTACGCCACTCACGTGCGCGAAACCGGTCGGGAGATGCCGACCTATCCGATGATCTTTACCCGCTTCGCCGACAGCCAGACCGCCCACCTGCAACCCATCGTTCGCCCCAAGGCCTCCCACAAGCTTGATTTCGAAGGCGAGCTGGCTGTGGTGATCGGTAAGACGGCGCGGCACATCAAGCAAGCCGACGCCCTGGACTATGTCGCCGGTTACGCCTGCTACAACGACGGCAGCGTCCGCGATTGGCAGAAGCACACCATTCAGTTCGTACCGGGCAAGAACTTCCCGAATACCGGTGGTTTCGGCCCTTGGCTGGTGACCAGCGACGAGATCGGCGACCCACAGGACCTGGAATTGACCACCCGCCTGAACGGCCAAGTGATGCAGCACACCCGCACCAGCGACATGATTTTCAATGTGCGCCATCTGATCGAGTACTGCTCCACCTTCACCGAACTGGCGCCTGGGGACGTCATTGTGACCGGTACCACTGGCGGTGTTGGCGCATTCCGCGAGCCACCGGTGTGGATGAAACCAGGCGATGAAGTCGAGATCGAGATTGCTCGAATCGGCACTCTGCGCAACAGCATCGTGGACGAGCAATAAACCATGGATCACCCACACACCGCTGAACAACTGCCAGAACAGGAAGCCGACAGCAAAGGCTCGAGCCTGGAACGCATGTTGCGGGTGCTCGACCTGTTCACCGAAGAAAACCCGATCTGGGCGGTCGACGACATGGGCGCTGCCTTGGGTTTCACCCGTTCGACGATCTACCGCTACGTGCGTGAACTGGCCGAGGCCAACCTGTTGTTCCAGGTCGAAGCCGGACGTTATGCGCTGGGCGCCCGGATCATCACCTGGGATCGCCAATTGCGCCTGAGCGACCCGCTGGTACGCGCAGCGCAATCACTGGAGCCCAGCTTTCCGCAGTGGAACGAGCAACAAGTCTGGTTGATCTGCCGACTGTTCAAGGACCAGGTCGTGTGCATTCATCAGCACGGTGATCTGTTCAGTGAAGTCAGCTATTCGCGCGGTTCACCCAGGCCATTGTTCCTGGGGGCGACGTCCAAGGCGATCCTGGCCAACATGACCCCGCGGCAACATAACCAGCTGTTTCTGGACAACCCCGATGAGGTACGTGCCAGCCACCTGGGCCAGACCTGGGACCAGTTTCGCCGCGCGCTGCAACAACTGCGTCGCCAGGGCTATGTGGCCAGTGCAGGCGAAGTCGATCCTGGCGTCTATGGCCTCGCCGCACCGATCTTCGACGGTGATGGCAAGGTCGTCGGCAGCATCAGTTGCGTGCGCCCGATCCAAGCCCGTGACGACGTCCAGGAAGCGGCACAAGGGCAGCAGATCCTGGCCCTGGCCCAGGACCTGTCGCAGCGCATGGCGGCGCTCGCCAACCGTCCCAAGTCACTGGGCTGAGCCATCCGCAAAGGGAATAACAATGACAACCCTCAAACGTATCAACACCCAGGTACTGGTCATCGGCGCCGGCCCTACCGGACTGACCCTGGCCAACCTGCTCGGCCAGGCCGATGTCGACACCTTGATCATCGATCGCAAGCCCGGCACCGTGACCGAGCCACGGGCGGTTTCAATCGATGATGAATCCTTGCGCACCATGCAGGCCATCGGCCTGGACCAGGCCGTGCTCAAGGACGTGGTTCCCGGCTACGGCGTGCATTATTTCACCCGGCCCGGAGGCCGTTGCTTCGGTAAGGTCGAGCCGACCGGCAAGCTGTACGGCTTCCCCAAGCGCAACGCCTTTCGCCAACCGCTGTTCGAGGCCACGCTGAAGGCAGGCCTCGAACGCTTTGCCAGCCTCAAGGCATGCTTCAACCACGAACTGCTGGAATTTCATCAAGACCCTCACGGCGTGCGTGCGCTGATTCGTGACGCCGATGGCGAGCTGCTGGAAATCCAAGCAGCCTACCTGGTGGCCTGCGACGGTGGCCGCAGTCCGGTGCGCAAGCAGCTCGGGATCGAGATGGTCGGCTCGAGCTTCTCCTCGCGCTGGCTGGTGGTCGACACCGACCAGGATGACGACCCGTTCTGGCAAACCCGCGTGTATTGCGATGCCCGGCGCCCGGTGGTTGAAGTACCCGGCCCTCACCGTACGCGCCGCTTCGAGTTTCTGCTCAAAGCGGACGAAACCGATGAGCAAGTGCTCGGCGAAACCCGCCTGCAGGCGCTGCTACGCCCGTTCAAGGGTGACACGCCGGTTTCCATCGTGCGCAAGACGGTCTACACCTTCCACGCGCGGGTCGCCGAGCGCTGGCAGGTGGAGCGCGTGTTTCTCGCCGGCGACGCTGCGCACCTGACCCCGCCCTATGCCGGCCAAGGCATGAACAGCGGCGTGCGCGATGCCCACAACCTGGGCTGGAAGCTGATCGGTGTACTGAAAGGAAAAATGGCGGAAACCGCCCTGCAGTCTTACGAAAGCGAGCGGCGCGATCATGCCTGGGCATTGATCAAGCTGGCCTTGAACCTCGGTGTGGTCATGGCTCCGGCCACCGTCCTTCGCGCTCGCTTGATCAGTTCTGCGTTTGCCCTGATCGGCCTGTTGCCACCGTTGCGCGATTACTTCCTGCAGATGCGTTTCAAGCCCAAACCCCGGTTCACCAAAGGCCTGGTACTGACCGAGGGCGCCGCCGGAAAGCTGTCTTGCGGGCAGATGTTCCCGCAACCGATGCTCAGCGATGCCCAGGGCCATGAATGCCTGCTCGACGAAGCCATCGGTGCCGGTTTCGCCTTGGTTCAATACGGCGCCCCTACCCGCCAACGGATCGACGAACTCAAGCATGGTTTCTGGAACCATCTGGAAGCCAAACGCATCCTGATCCTCCCCGAGCCCATCGATGCCATGCCGGCGATTCCAGGCTGCACGGTGCTCCAGGACCGGGAAGGTTCGCTCAAGGCAATACTGGGCGATGCACACAGTTTCTTGCTGCTGCGCCCGGATCGCTATATCGCCGCCATTTTCGACAAGGCCACCGAAACGAAAGCTGCCGAATCGTTGCAGTCGCTGTTCGGCATCGCCGCGCCGAGAAGCAGCGAAATCGAGTCGGGCATCGCCCCCGTCTTTCACTGAACCTTCCAAGCCCCCGAGGTGTTTATGCAAACACTCCAGACTTCCACACCGGCACGCTTGTGCTACCTGCACCTGGCGAGCAAAGAGCCACAACGGCAAATCGATTTCTATCGGCGGTTGCTGGACATGGATAGCCTGGCGCAGGCCGACGGCAGCTGGCTACTCAGTGGCCCGCAACGCGCCATGCTCGTGTCGCCCGCCGACCACTGCGGCCTGCTGGCAGCCGCTTTTGACCTGGCAGACCAGGCTCGCCTGGGGCAATTGCGTGTTCGCCTGATCAAGAACGGTTGTGCTGTCGAAGAACTCGACTCCCCGTTGCTCGAACCGGGAGCCTTCCTGATCCGTGACCCTCAGGGCCGACAAACGATATTCGGCGTCTCGCGCGCCAATGCCCAGGCCCATCGGCCAGGCATGCCGGGGCGTTTGCAACACGTGGTGTTCCAGACCACTGAGCTGGAAGCCATGATCGATTTCTACGTCAACACGGTAGGGTTTACCGTCTCGGACAATGTCGTGGATGAGCAGACTGGCCAGCTCACGACGTGCTTCCTGCGCTCGGACGATGAGCATCACACGCTGGCGTTTTTCCGTGGTTCGAAAAACGAGTGGGATCATCACTGCTACGAAACCAACGAATGGAACGACATTCGCGACTGGGGTGATCGCTTCGCCAAGGAGCGCATCACCCTCTTCTTCGGCCCTGGCCGGCACGGGCCGGGTAACAACCTGTTCTTCATGGTGGTCGATGCCGATCGCAATCGCCTGGAGTTCTCGGCCGAGCTGGAAGTCACCGATGCCTCGCGCCAACCCGGCGTCTGGCCCCAGGAGGAATACACACTCAATTCCTGGGGACGTGCCTGGATCCGCAGCTGAGCACTTTTCGCCCACAACGTTGGCCCCCTCAACCTCTTGAACGACGCAATCACCTGCCGCCAAAGGTAAGAATATGACCACTCAACAGCTGGCCCCCTACGCCATCAATGGCGATCAATACATCAACGGCACCTGGCGTACCGGTCGCTCCGCACGACGCCTGGACGACCGCAACCCGTTCAACGGCGAACAACTACTGGAAATGCCACTGGCCTCGATCGACGATCTCGATGACGCCTACCAGGCGGCCCATCGAGCACAAACGGCGTGGGCCCAACTGCACCCGACACAACGTAGCGCATACCTTGAAAAACTCGCCCAGGTCATCCAGGACCGTCGTGACGAAATCATCGACTGGCTGATTGGTGAATCGGGCAGCACCCGAATCAAGGCGAGCATGGAATGGCAGTTCACGCTCAACCTTGTGCGCGAGTGCACAAGCATGCCGATGCAGGTCGAGGGACGCATCCTCACCAGCTACAAGCCCGGCGAACAGAGCTTTGTGTTTCGCGAGCCACTGGGCGTGGTGGGCGTGATCAGCCCATGGAATTTCCCGTTGTACCTGAGCATGCGTTCGGTGGTGCCGGCACTGGCGCTGGGTAACACCATCGTGCTCAAGCCTGCCAGCGACACGGCGGTGACCGGCGGCCTGCTGATTGCCCACCTGTTCGAAGAAGCCGGCTTCCCCGAGGGCTCGCTCAACGTCGTGGTCGGTGCCGGTTCGGAGATTGGCGACGCCTTCGTCGCGCACCCGGTACCGAGCCTGATTTCCTTCACCGGCTCGACGGATGTGGGTCGCAATGTCGGCCGTATTGCCACCGGCGGCAAACACATCAAGCGTGTCGCCCTCGAGCTGGGCGGCAACGCACCACTGGTGGTGCTGGACGACGCGGATGTTGAAATAGCCGCCCACGCTGCCGTGGTCGGACGCTTCCTGCACCAAGGGCAAATCTGCATGAGCGTCAACCGGGTGATCGTCGACCGCTCGCGGTATGCCGACTTCGCCGCGCTGGTGGTGGAACGCGTGCGCAACCTCAAGACCGGCGACCCGGCCAAGGCCGACACGGTGATCGGGCCGGTGGTCAATCAGAGCCAGCTCGATGGCCTGTTGCGTAAAATCGATGGAGCCCAGAGCGCCGGCCTCAAGCAGCTTTGTGGTGGCCCGGCATCCGGGCTGGTGCTGCCTGCCCATGTCTTCGGTGAAGTGGGGGCCGATCAGGAACTGGCCCGCGATGAAACGTTCGGGCCTTTGCTGCCGCTGCTGATCGCCGAGAACGAAGCTCACGCCCTGGCGTTGGCGAACGCCAGCGAATATGGCCTGTCCAGCGCGGTGTTCACCCGGGACATGGCCCGAGGCTTGAACTTCTCCCGCGGCATCGTGGCCGGGATGACCCATATCAACGACATCACGGTCGATGACCAACCCAACGCGCCCTTCGGCGGGGAAAAGAACTCCGGGCTCGGCCGCTTCAACGGTCACTATGCCCTGGACGAATTCACCCGTGCCCATTGGGTCACCTGGCAGCCCGGAAGCCATCAATATCCCTTTTGATCAATAACCTTTTGGATCACTAACCCGCATGGACGCAGCCAGGATTGGGCAAGTTGACCTCTTTGCCCAATCCACAAAAAAATAAGAACCAGAGGCGCCAAAATGACCCATTTAGCCTGTGTGTCCACTGATCAGGTTGTGCGTTCCGATCGGCTGATGAAGTGGAAAGAATTCATGAGCGACCACCTGGGACGCACGCCGGACTATATAAAACGCCTGGAGTCGACCTTCATAGACCCCTTGCATGACAGCAACTTCCAGGGCCGGCTGGAGTATGGCGACCTGGGTCAGCTGCGGTTCTGTCGAATGACCGCCAGCGCCCATCGTTACTCACGCCACTTGAGCAAAGCCATCGACTCGCTCGACACACCGCGCATGTTGATCATGCAGATTGCGGGGGTCAGCCATTTCGAGCAGGGGCAACAACGCAGCGTACTGGCGCCTGACGAAATGCTCCTGGTGGACTGCGGCAAACCTTTCGACGTGACCAGCACCCAAGGCTGCGAGCACTTCATCCTGCTGTTCCAGGGCTCCCCCGGACAGCTGGCGCAAACCGGCGACATGCACCTTAACGGTCGCAACGGCCTGGGCCGAATGCTGATGCACCTGATCAGCGATGCCTACAACCAATACCCCTTGCTCAACAACCACTCGGCCGGGCTGATCGGCGACAGCATCACGGGGCTGCTGGATAACGCTCTGAAAAACAAACAGGAAGAAAAGCAACTCGAACACGACTTTCGCTTCTTCAAGCAGAACCGCCTCAAGGCGTATATCGAACGTCACCTGGCCGACCGCGATCTGACCATCGAGCGCATCGCCAACGCCGAACAGTGTTCGGTACGCAGCCTGCACCGGGCGTTCCAGGATGAGCTGGGATGCAGCGTCAGCGAGTACATCTGGCAGCGGCGCCTGGCCCGCTGTGCCGAAGACCTGCGCAGCCGGGAACATGCCCATCGCTCGCTCACCGAGATCGCCTATGCCTGGGGCTATGGCAGCAGCTCCCACTTCAGCCGGCATTTCAAATCGACGTTCGGCATGTCGCCTCGGCTGTTCCGGGAAACCGCGAGCGACAGCCGGGTGAAATCGACGGCGGCCTGAGTAAGCTTCTGCGCTCAAAGCCTCCAGAAGAGAGGGGGAATGAAACCGCTGCCAACCAGGGCGCCAAGGTTGACCGTTGGTCGAGAGCAAAATAGGGTAACAGGCCGCCCACCAGCATCGTGACCTAGTATCAACCCAGGTTCGGCTGGACAACGCAGGAGATCGACATGCCCGCCTCCGAATCCAGCCTCCTCCAGAGCTGGCAGCACAACGCCCAATCGTGGATCGAGGCGATCCGCACCGGCACCCTCGAGAGCCGCGTCAAAGTCACCGACCAAGCCATCCTGTTGGCGGTACTGAGCCGTCAACCCGAGCGTGTGCTCGACCTGGGGTGCGGCGAGGGCTGGCTGTTGCGGGCCTTGGCCGAACGGGGCATCGAGGCGGTCGGCGTGGACGGCGATGCAACGCTGGTCGAGGCTGCGCGGGCCGCCGGCTCTTCGCCGGTGCATCTGGCAAGCTACGAAGCGCTGGCGCAGGCCACGGTGGACATCGGTCGCAACTACGACCTGATCTGCGCCAACTTCGCCCTGCTGCACCAGGACATCATCCCGCTGCTCACCGCCATGAACGCCCTGCTCGCCCCTGGCGGCACGCTGGTGATCCAGACACTGCACCCGTGGGCCGCTGCGGCGGGCAACTACCAGGACGGTTGGCGAGAAGAAACCTTCGCCGGCTTCCAGGGGCAATGGCAACCCATGCCCTGGTACTTTCGCACCTTGTCCAGTTGGCTCAATGCCCTGGATATGGCCGGCTTTCGACTGGCCGGCCTGCAGGAGCCGCAACACCCGCAAAGCACGGCACCGCAGTCGTTGCTACTGGTGGCCGAGCCGCAAGGTTGAACGCCACGGCGAACTGCTCTTCAGGGGTGCTCGACGCCTCTGAAGGTCGGTTCAGTTCCAGCCGCCCCCCATTACCTTGTACAGCGTCACGCGGTTGCTCTGTTCGGTCAGGCGCAAGCTGATCAAGTCCTGCTGCGCGCTGTACAGCGAGCGCTGGGCATCCAGGGCTTCGAGATAGCTCTGGGAACCACCCCGGTATAAGGCGTCGGACAGTTCGAAGCTCTTGCGGCTGGCGTCGGTCAACGCCTGCTGGGCCTCGATGCGCCTATCCAGGGTGCTGCGTACCGCCAGGGCATCGGCCACTTCCTTGAACGCGCTTTGCAGCGTCTGCTGGTAAGTCTGCACCTGAATCTCGCGCTCGGTCTTGGCCGCGTCCAGCGTCGCACGATTGCTGCCGCCGTCGAAGATCGGCAGGCTGACGCTCGGAGCAAACGACCAGGCGCCACTGCCGGACTTGAACAGGCTGGACAAGGCCGAACTGGAAGAACCGGCACTGGCCGTCAGGCTGATGCTTGGGAAGAACGCCGCACGGGCCGCGCCGATGTCGATATTGGCTGACTTGAGGGTGTGTTCGGCGGCCAATACATCCGGACGCCGTTGCAGCAGGCTGGAAGGCAGCTCGGCCGGTACCTGGACCAGCGCCGCAGCCGATTCCAGGGTCGAGCCTGGCAGCAGTTCTTCGGGAACATCACTGCCCACCAGCAGGCGCAGGGCATTGCGATCCTGGAGAATCTGGCTTTCATACTCCGCCGCGTCGGCCCGGGCTGACTCCACGGTGGTTTGCGCCTGGGCCACGGACAGACCGGAGGAACCACCCAGCGCGTGGCTGCGCTGGGTCAATTCGTAGGTCGCCAGCTGGCTGCGCAAGGTCTCTTGGGCCAGGTGCAGCCGCTCGTTGTCCGCCGCCAGGGTCAACCAGGCCGTGGCCACTTCGGCCACCAGGCTGATCTGCGTGCTACGCCGGGTTTCGGTCAGGGCCAGATAGTCTTCCAGGGCTTCGTCCTGAAGGTTTTGCACCCGACCGAACAGATCCACTTCATAACTGCTCAGCCCCAGTTGCGCGCTGTAGTCATGGGTGGTGGTCGCCGAGCCACTGTTGGACAACGAACCAGGCGTACGGCTGTGAGTGCCACTGACACTGGCATCGATCGACGGTAACGACTCAGCGCGCTGGATGCGGTATTGCGCCTGGGCCTTTTCGACGTTCAAGGCGGCCAGGCGCAGGTCGCGATTGTTGCTCAGCGCCAGGGTCTGCAAGCGCGCCAGACGGCTGTCAGTGAAAAACTGTTGCCACTCGATATCGGCGGCCACCTGCCCTTTGGGTGTGCTGGCGGGCGCCAGCCATTGCTCGGCGACCGGCGCCTCCGGGCGCTCATACTGCGGCGCCAGATTGATGCAGCCACCGAGCAGCGCGAGAACGGCCAGCAAAGGCCAGCGAAACTTGATCATGCGTCACCTGCCTGGGTGGTTGGAACAGAAGTCGAAGCCGTGGAAACCCGGGAAAAACGCCGGCGAATCTGCACGAAAAACAAGGGTACGAAGAAGATCCCCAACAGCGTGGCGGACAACATGCCACCCAGCACACCGGTACCAATGGCCTGGCGTCCGGCGGAACCTGCGCCGCTACTCAGGGCCAGGGGCAATACGCCGAACATGAAGGCCAGGGACGTCATGAGAATCGGCCGCAGGCGTTGGCGCACCGCGATCAACGTCGCCTCGCGCAGGCTGTTGCCCTGCTCTTGCAGGTGCTTGGCGAACTCGACGATCAGAATCGCGTTCTTGGCCGCCAACCCCACGGTGGTCAATAGCCCGACCTGGAAGTAGACGTCGTTGCTCAAGCCACTGACTCGGGTGGCCAGCACCGCGCCCACCACGCCCAACGGCACCACCAGCATCACCGAGAAAGGCACCGACCAACTCTCATAGAGCGCGGCCAGGCACAGGAACACAAACAGCACCGATATCCCGTACAGCAACGGTGCCTGCGAACCGGAAAGGCGCAGTTGATAGGACTGCCCGGTCCACTCGTAACCGATGCCTTGCGGCAATTGCTTGATAATCGCTTCCACCGCGTCCATGGCGTCCCCGGAACTGACCCCAGGCGCCGGGTCGCCGACCACCTCCAACGACGCGTTGCCGTTGTAGCGCTCCAGCAACGGCGAGCCGTAGCTCCAGGCACTGCTGGCGAACGAGGAAAAAGGCACCATCTCGTTGTTGCTGTTGCGCACGAACCAATGCTCCAGGTCGGCCGCCTGCATCCGTGCGGCAGCCTCGCCCTGGACGTAGACCTTCTTCACCCGGCCCTGGTTGAGGAAATCATTGACGTAAGTGCCGCCCAACGCCGTGGACAGCGTGGTGTTGATGTCGCTGGTGCTCAGGCTCAACGCCCCGGCCTTGCGATCATCGATGCTGACCTTGAGCTGTGGGGCGTCGTCCAGGCCATTGCTGCGTACGCCGAGCAAGCGAGGGTCCTGGTTGGCCAGCTCGATAAGTTTTTCCCGCGCCGCCACCAGCGTGTCGTGCCCCAGGCCGGCGAGGTCCTTGAGTTGCAGGTCGAAGCCGGATGTCTGTCCCATCCCACGCACGGCCGGCGGTTGCATGACGAACACATTGGCATCGCCGATGCTCGACAGCGCCATGGTCGCGCGCTGGGCAATGGACGCCGCATCCTGCCCTGCCCCCGTGCGCTCGCTCCAGTCCTTGAGCCGGATAAACGCGCGGGCGCTGTTCTGGCTGTTGCCGTTCATGCCCAGGCCGGAAATGCTGATCAGCGCTTCGACTTCCGGTTGTTCGAGCAGGTAGCTTTCGAATTGCTTGACCACCGCTTGAGTGCGGCTGTCCGTGGCCCCTACTGGCAACTGCACCTGAGCCATGAGAATGCCCTGATCTTCATCTGGCAGGAACGAGGTCGGCAGGCTCAGATAACCGGCGCCCATCACCAGCACCACCAGCCCATACACCAGCCAGCTGAGGCGCCCGCGCTGCAAAATCCCACCCACCTGGCGTTTATAGGCCTCGGCAGTGCGCTCGAACGTGCGGTTGAACCAGCCGAAAAAGCCGCCTTGGGCGCCATGGTCCTGGCCATCGGACGGTTTGAGCAGGGTCGCGCACAATGCCGGCGTCAGCGTCATCGCGACCAGCACCGAGAGCACCATGGCCGAGACGATGGTGACCGAAAACTGCCGGTAGATGACCCCGGTAGAGCCGCCAAAAAATGCCATGGGAATGAACACTGCGCTGAGCACCAGGGCGATGCCGACCAGGGCGCTGGTGATTTCATCCATCGACTGGCGCGTGGCATCCAGGGCCGACAGGCCCTTCTCGCCCATCACCCGCTCGACGTTCTCCACCACCACAATCGCGTCGTCCACCAACAGGCCGATGGCCAGGACCATGGCGAACATGGTCAGGGTGTTGATCGAGTAACCGAACAGCGCCAGCACGCCAAACGTACCAAGCAGCACCACCGGCACGGTGATCGCCGGGATCAGCGTGGCCCGCAGGTTCTGCAAGAAAAGGAACATGATCAGCACGACCAGGACAATGGCCTCGCCCAAGGACTTGACCACCTCTTCGATGGACAGGCTGACAAAGGGCGTGGTGTCGTAGGCGATAACGTTCTTAAGCTGCATTTCCGTGGGGTAGAACGGCTCCAGCTCCTTGAGCTTGGCTTTCACCGCCTCGCCCACATTCAGGGCATTGGCCCCGGCGGCGAGCTGTACGCCCATGGCAGCGGCGGGTTTACCGTTAAGGGCGGAGGTTACGTCGTAGCTTTCACTGCCCAATTCAACCCGTGCTACATCCCCAAGCAACACCACCGCACCGTTACTGGTGGACTTGACCACGACATTGCGAAACTCTTCGACGGTTTGCAGCTTGCTGCGGGCGCTGATAGTGGCGTTCAACTGCTGGCCCTTCACCGCCGGCATGGCGCCGAGCTGACCGGCGGAGACCTCAGTGTTCTGCGCCTCCAGGGCGCTGCTGATATCCGAGGGCATCAGCGCGTACTTTTCCAGCTGGGCCGGGTCCAGCCAGATGCGCATGGCATAGCCCGAACCCAAGGTCTGCACATCACCAACACCGTCGATGCGGCTGATGGAATCGAGCAAGGTACTGGAGATATAGTCGCCAATCTGGGTGCCGGTGACGCTCGGGTTGTCGGACGCCAGGGCGGCAATCATCAGGAAGTCCGAACCGCCCTTGGTCACGGTCAACCCCTCGCTTTGCACCGACTGCGGCAACCTCGACTCGGCCTGTTGCAGCTTGTTCTGCACCTGCATCTGGGCCACGTCCGGGTTAGTGCCGGCGGTGAAGGTCAGGCTGATGCTGGCACTGCCGTCCGAACTGCTGGAGGCCGACATGTAGGTTAGATTGTCCAGGCCTTTCATCTGCTGTTCGATGACCTGGGTCACCGAGTCTTCCACGGTCTTGGCCGAGGCGCCGGTGTAGGTGGCGGAGATACGCACCGTCGGCGGCGCGATGTCCGGGTACTGCTCCAAGGGCAACTGGCTGATGGACAAGGCGCCGGCGAGCATGATGACAATGGCGATGACCCAGGCAAAGATCGGTCGGTCGATAAAGAAGCGCGCCATGGTCAACCCTCCTGCGCAATGGCAACAGGCGTGGCTTTCTGCGTACGGCTGCGGGTGCCGGCGTTCTGCGCCACGACGGTGTCACCGACCCGGACTTTCTGCCCGCCCTCGACAATCACCTGGTCTCCCGCGTTCAGCCCTGCCGTGACCCACCATTGGTTATCCACGGCCCGATCGATGGTCAGCAGCCGTTGCTCGACCTTGCCATTGACCACCACCAGCACCGAAGTCGCGCCGCTGGCGCTGCGAGTCACCGCCTTCTGTGGAATCAGGATGGCCTTGTCATCCCGCGCCTGCTCCAGCACCGCCCGCACGTACATGCCTGGCAGCAACAGGCGCTCGGGGTTGGCGATTTGCGCCCGCAAGGTCACCGTACCGGTGCCCTCATTGACGCTGACCCCGCTGAACTTCAAGCGCCCCTCATGGGCGTAGGTACTGCCGTCATCGAGCTTGAGACTGATCCGCGCCTCGCCTTCACCATTGCTCTGGAGCACACCGCTGGCCAGGTCGCGCTTGAGGCGCAGCAGCTCGGTGGTCGATTGGGTGACGTCGACATACATCGGGTCCAACTGCTGCACCGTGGTCAGTGCGCTGTCTTGGTTGGCAACCACCAGCGCGCCAGGGGTGACCGTCGAGGTTTCGATGCGGCCGCTGACGGGAGAACTGATGCGGGTATACGCCAGGTTGATGCGTGCGGTGTCGACATCGGCCTGGGCCACTTGCAATTCCGCTTCGGCGGTCAGCAGGCTGGCCTGGGCATCCTCGTTGTCCTGCTGGCTGATGGCATCGATTTTCACCAACTGTGCATCACGCTTGGCCTTGGCCTGGGCTGACTTCAGGGTGGCGCGTGCCTTGGCGAGGTTCGCCTGGGCTTCAGCCAACGCGGCCTTGTAAGAGGAAGCGTCCAGTTGATAAAGCGCCTGCCCGGCCTTGACCTCGGCCCCTTCGACAAACAGGCGCTGCTGGACGATACCGCCCACCTGCGGACGAATCTCGGCGACCATGAACGCCTGGGTGCGTCCGGCCAGTTCCGTGGTCAGGGCCTGGCTTTGTGGCTGCACGGTGATCACGGAAACCTTGGGCGGTTCCAGTGCGGGGGCGGATTCACCGGAGCACCCGCCCAACATGAACAGAACGATCAAGGCCACCAGGAAGGCGGCGGTCACCAGGGATTTGGCGAATAATTTGGTCGACATAAATGCCTCTGCAAGACGGATGGTTCAAGCCAGGCGCCATACTGAGAGGCAAATGTGCAGGAAAATTGAAGATTGCCCGCTGCCCTTGAATCTTCATCGCACCAGGGCCTAAATGGACGGGCATTCATCGACCTGCCCGAGCCCATGAAACTGAGCATCTCCACCAAGCTGTTTATTGCCGTAATGGCCAGCGTGCTGTTTGTCATCCTGAGCATGGGGGTGGCCAACGGTTGGAGCTTTGGCAACGGCTTTCTCGACTACCTCAACGAACAGGCGCTGCTGCGCATGCAGCCGGTGCTACCGCGCCTGGCCAACGCCTACGCACGCGAAGGCGACTGGGAATTCCTGCGCAACCAGCCGGATCGCTGGTTCGAACTGCTGCGCCCGGAACCGGGGGAAAACACCACCGACCCAGAACGGCCGCCCATGCCGATGTCCGACCTGACTGGCGCGGTGTTTCGCATCGCCCTGCTGGACCAACAAAAGCAAAGGGTCATGGGCTATTCGGCCATTGCCGACGACGCCCTGATGCGCCCGATCGAGGTCGCTGGCAAAACCGTCGGCTGGCTGGCGGTGACGCCGTTCCAGAACGTGACCGAAGCCGGGGGCGAACGCTTTCGGCAGTACCTGGTGCGCACCAGCCTGGCCGTGGGCGTGTTCTCGTTGCTGCTGGCGATGCTGATCGCCTGGTGGATCGCCCGTGCCCTGCTCGATCCGGTCAAGCGAGTGGCCGCCGCCACGCACCGACTGGCCGCCGGGGAATACAGCAACCGGGTGTCGGTGTCCTCCAACGACGAAGTTGGTCAACTGGCCCGGGACTTCAATCAATTGGCGTATACCCTGGAGCGTAATGAAAAAATGCGCCGGGAGTTCATGGCCGACGTGTCTCATGAACTGCGTACCCCGCTGTCGGTATTGCGCGGTGAGCTGGAGGCCATCGAAGACGGTGTGCGCACCCTCGATCAGGCCTCGATGAAATCGCTGCAAGGCGAAGTCGGCATGCTCAGCAAACTGGTGGACGATCTGTATGAACTGTCCCTGGCCGATGTCGGTGCGCTGACCTACCGCAAGAGCGAATGCGATCTCAACGACTTGCTCGACGGTTGCGTGGCGATGTTCCAGGAGCGCTGCAATGCCCGGCATCTGGGTTTGGAGCTGGAGCTGCCGACAACGCCGCTGCAGGTCGAAGCCGACCCCAAACGCCTGCAGCAACTGTTCGGCAATCTGCTGGAAAACGCAGTGCGCTATACCGATGAAGGCGGTGTGCTGCGTATTCGAGCCGCCAGCGAGGACGACGTCGTGCGCATCGACTTTCTCGACTCCGGCCCCGGGGTCGATGCGGATCAATTGCCGCGGCTGTTCGAGCGCTTTTACCGCGGCGAAAGCTCACGCAATCGCGCCAGTGGTGGCGCCGGCCTGGGGCTCGCCATCTGCCACAGCATCGCCCTGGCCCACGGCGGCAGCCTCAGCGCCGATCACTCGCCGCTGGGCGGCCTTTGGCTGACCCTGCGCCTGCCACGGAACGCCTGACATGACCAATGACAGTCCGATCCTTATCGTCGAAGACGAACCCAAACTGGCTGCATTGATGCGCGACTACCTGATCGCCGCCGGCTACCCGACCCAGTGCCTGGACAATGGCCTTCAAGTGGTGCCAGCGGTACGTGCCAGCGAACCGCGGTTGATCCTGCTCGACCTGATGCTGCCCGGGTGCGACGGCCTGCAAGTGTGCCAGGAGCTGCGTCGCTTCAGCGCCGTGCCGATCATCATGATCACCGCCCGCGTCGAGGAAGTGGACCGCCTGCTCGGGCTGGACCTGGGGGCCGATGACTACATCTGTAAACCCTTCAGCCCGCGCGAGGTGGTGGCCCGGGTCAAGGCGATCCTGCGGCGTAGCCCGCAACTTCTGAACTCTGGGCCAAAGCGTCTGCTGATTGACGAAGAACAGTACCTGGCGTCTTTCGACGGCATCGCACTGGACCTCACGCCGCTGGAGCTGCGCCTGCTCAGCACCTTCGCCCGCTCTCCCGGGCGGGTGTTTTCCCGGGATCAGTTGCTGGACAGGATCTATTCCGATCACCGGGTAGTCACTGATCGCACCGTCGACAGCCATATCCGTAATCTGCGGCGCAAGCTCGAACAGGCCTGCCCGGGTGAACAGCCGATCGAGTCGTTGTATGGGGTGGGTTATCGGTTTCAGCTTGCCGATGGCTGAGGCGTTGCAGCAAAACGAGGCGGCCTCATAGCCGGCCTGATTGGGGCGAGCCCGCTCCCACAGGTTTTTGTGTTGTTTGCAGATACTGTGAACACCCTCAGCCCCATGTGGGAGCGAGCTTGCTCGCGATAGCGGTCGTTCAGCTACATAGATGCTGGGGGTCTCCTGCTCTGCTTTGGCTGTTGATCTTGGCACCCTATTAAACAGACATTGCGCAGTAGGCACCCCGGCATCTCGAAGTCGAGCCTACTGATCAGCCGAATAGATAATAGTTTGCGCGCTATCGCCCATCGCAGGCCGACGAGTGAAGTAGGTGTCGCCTTCGTCTGTCTGGATCTCGTAGTCAGCCTTGCTGGCCACACGACCCGATGCATCGGTGTGCTTGATGATTTTCAGCACCCGCTGGAACTTCACGCCTTGAGTACCGTTCTGGGCGGGGCCGGTGAGCACATTGACCTTCTGGAACCAGCCTGCATGCTTTTTGTTCGACACCAGCGTGCCACTCAGCGCTTCAAAACGCTCCAGACGAGTAAAACCCCAAAGTGTCTGTTCCTCGACCACTTTGCCCGGGGTGGCGGAGCCAGTGAAGACAAACAGGTTGAGGCCCGGATTGTCCTCGCAGAAGAAGTCGTAGGGCACCAGGCCGTCGACCATTCTCTTGCCGGGGACGAAGCCCTTCTTATGAACCAGAAACATGAGCACCTCCACGCTGAATAAGTTTGAGCGCAAAGTCTACTGAGGCGGGGCGTACAGAGCCGTCAAGCCAATGTAATATCGTGTAAAGATCATGCCTGATGGGGCAAGCTGATTTCCACGGTCAACCCACCGGCTGGCTCGTTGCGCGCCATGATCGTGCCGCCGTGTATTTCCACGGCCCTTGAAGCGATAGCCAAACCCAGGCCGAAACCGGCACTGCTGTCGTTCAGGCCCCGCTCGAACGGATGGAAAATATCCTGCAAGCGGTCGTTTTCAACACCTGGTCCCTGATCGCTAATCCGCACCGTCAGGCAGCCTGCCTCGGTGGTGGTCTCAGCCACGACCACCACCGTGCTCCCCGGCCGGGTATAGCGCACCGCATTTCGAATGACGTTCTCGAAACAGCGATACAACAGTTCGCCGCTGACCCGACTGACAAAGGCCGGGCACGCTTGCAAACTGACCTGGCAACCTTTCATTTGCGCCTCGAATCGAGCGTCCTCGACGATCACCGACAGCAACTCGACGATATCGATGGGCTCGCGCTCGATACTCTCAGGCCGCCCTTGCAGGCGCGCCAGGGTCAACAACGCCTCGATCAATATGTCCATGCGCACCGACTCACGGTCGATGCGCTCCACCATTTCCAGGCGAGCCGGATCTTGCTGCAACAGCCCGATAGCCGCCTGCATGCGCGTCAATGGCGAACGCAGTTCATGGGAGATGTCGTGCAACAGGTGTTGCTGGGCCTCCACCAGCAGTTTCAACTGGTTGGCCATTCGGTCACAGTCCCCGGCCAGATCGACGATTTCATCCCGGCGCGCGCCCATCATTGGCTTGACCCGGGTTTCGAAGCGCCCTTGAGCAACGTCACTCATGGCCCGCCGAAGATAGGCCAACGGCCATGCCAGGTAGAACGCCATATAGCCGCTGAACAGCGCACTCATAACCGTGCCGATGATCAACGGCGTCCAGGGGCTCGGTCCTTTGTCGCGCTCTTGAGCCAGGGGATGGGTAGACTTGAGCAACACCGCGGCGCCGTCCTTGTCGACGACCGATCGCGTATAGGCCGGTTGCGCAACCGGTGCCCCGGCCAGCAACTGACCGGTACTGTCATACACGCCAACGGCCTGGTCAGCCGGGTGTTCCCACACCGCCAGCAGCTGCCGGCCCGACTCGACACCAAACTGGCGCAGCAGCTGTTCCTCAGCGGCCAGGATGGTTTCCAGATGCGGATCCCCTGGCCTGGAACTGCCCATCACCAGAAAGCCCAACCCGACCAGGAATGTCAGGCCGGTGGCGAGCCAAAACGCCAGGAACAGTTTCCAGAACAGCCGGCTGGGTTTCATTGTTCGGCAATCATCAGGTAACCGAGGCCACGCACGCTCTGGATCCAGGCCTTGGTGTCGGGCCGCGGGCCGAGCTTGTGGCGAATGCTGCTGATGTGCACGTCGATACGCCGGTCGTAGCGGGTCAAGGGGCAGCCCAGGGCATTGAGGGACAGATCCTGTTTGCTCACCACCTGCCCGGCACAACGGGCCAGTTCTTCGAGCAGGCTGAACTCGGTGCTGGTTACCGCCAGCTCGCGTCCATGCCACTGGGCCTGGCGCTTGCCGGGCCACAAGACCAGCGGGCCGGTCCTGATCACTTCGCTGGTGGGCTGATCCATCGGCTGCACCCGGCGCATGATCGCCCGTAGACGTGCCACCAGTTCCCCCGGCGAACTGGGCTTGGGCACATAGTCATCGGCCCCCAGTTCCAAGCCGGTGATCTTGTCGATGTTGTCGCCACGGGCCGTGAGCAGCACCACCGGCACCTGGTTCACCGCCCGAATGCGCCTGAGCACCTCAATGCCCGACAGTCCCGGCAGCATCACGTCCAGCACTACGATGCTATAGCGACCGGACAGCGCCTGGACCTCGCCCTCCTCGCCGGTATGCACGGCGGTTGCCTCAAAGCCTTCCCGCTCCAGGTATTGGCTGAGCATTCCAGTCAGTTCCTGGTCATCGTCGACAAGCAATACGCGGATCATGGGACGCTCTTGAGTGGGGGGCGGTGCATTATCGCCCTTGCACGACACAGCGTCATCGTCGCGGGCCAACCTTTACCTAACTTGACACTTGGTTAACCGCACCGAACGCACCGAGCTTTTATGCTGCACTTCCACCAGCCTGCTCGCTGCGCGGTGACTTGTCTTGCTGTGAGATATCCGCGCCCGCCTACGCTGCTTGTCGATGTGTCCTGGATAAGATCTTGATGAATTTTTCGCGCCTGCTCTGCTCGGCTGCACTGCTGCTCAATGCCACACTTGCACACGCTCAAGGCTTCAAAATTTCCGACATCCGTATCAACGGCCTTCAGCGCGTTTCCGCCGGCAGCGTGTTCGGTGCCTTGCCATTGAACGTGGGTGATCAAGCGGATGAGCGACGCCTGGTGGAGTCCACTCGCGCACTGTTCAAGACTGGTTTTTTCCAGGATATCCAACTGGGGCACGACGCCGATGTCCTGGTCATTACGGTAGTCGAACGCCCGTCGGTCGCCAGTATCGAGATCGAAGGCAACAAGGCGATCTCCACTGAAGACCTGATGAAAGGCCTCAAGCAATCCGGCCTGGCCGAAGGCGAGATCTTCCAGCGCGCCACCCTCGAAGGTGTGCGTAACGAGCTGCAGCGCCAATACGTCGCCCAGGGTCGCTACTCAGCCACCGTCGATGCCGAAGTGATCGCGCAACCGCGTAACCGTGTGGGCTTGAAAATCAAGATAGACGAAGGCTCTGTCGCAGCGATCCAGCACATCAACGTGGTGGGCAATACCGTCTTCACCACGCAAGAACTGACCGATCAATTCACCCTCAAGACCAGCAACTGGCTGTCGTTCTTCAAGAACGACGACAAGTACGCCCGTGAAAAACTCTCCGGTGACCTGGAGCGCCTGCGCTCCTACTACCTGGACCGTGGCTACATCAACATGGACATCGCTTCGACCCAGGTGTCCATCACCCCGGACAAGAAGCACGTCTACATCACCGTCAACGTCAACGAAGGCGAGAAATACACCGTTCGTGACGTCAAGCTCAGCGGTGACCTGAAAGTGCCGCAAGACCAGCTCCAGTCGCTGTTGCTGGTGCAGAAGGGCCAGGTGTTCTCGCGCAAGCTGATGACCACCACGTCCGAGCTGCTCACCCGTCGCCTGGGCAACGAGGGCTACACCTTCGCCAACGTCAACGGCGTGCCGACCCCACACAATGAAGACCATAGCGTCGACATCACTTTCGCGGTGGACCCGGGCAAGCGTGCCTACGTCAACCGCATCAACTTCCGGGGCAACACCAAGACCGCGGACGAAGTGCTGCGCCGTGAAATGCGCCAGATGGAAGGTGGCTGGGCCTCGACCTACCTGATCGACCAGTCCAAGACCCGCCTGGAACGCCTGGGCTTCTTCAAGGAAGTCAATGTCGAGACACCGGCCGTACCGGGCGTCGATGACCAGGTGGATGTGAACTACAGCGTCGAAGAACAGGCTTCCGGTTCGATCACCGCCAGCGTCGGCTTCTCCCAGAGTGCTGGCCTGATCCTCGGTGGCTCGATCACCCAGAACAACTTCCTCGGCAGCGGCAACTACGCCAGCCTCGGCCTGACCCGTTCGTCTTACCAAAGCAAGTACAACATCGGCTTCACCGACCCCTACTTCACGCCGGACGGCGTGAGCCTGGGCTATAATGCGTTCTACAGCGCCACCGACTATAACGAATATTACGATGACGATAATTCGTACTATTCCATCAATAGCTATGGCGCCGGCACCACCCTCGGCTACCCGATCAATGAAACCTCACGGCTGAATTTCGGCGTGACGGTGCAGCATGACAGCATCGAGCCAGGGACCTACAGCGCCGATGAAATCTACGACTTCATCCAACGCGAAGGGAGCGAGTTCACCAACTTCAAGGCCAATCTCGGCTGGTCTGAATCGACTCTGAACAAAGGCGTACTGGCCACCCGCGGGCATTCGCAAAACCTGAACCTGATGGTGACCGTGCCCGGCAGCGACCTGAGTTTCTACAAGCTCGACTACACCGGGCAGGCCTTCCTACCGGTCAGCGATGCCACCTCGCTGCGCTTGCATACCAAACTCGGCTACGGCAACAGCTATGGCTCGACCGACGGCCTGCCGTTCTACGAGAACTACACCGCCGGTGGCGAAGGCTCGGTGCGCGGCTTCGAAAGCGGCACCCTCGGCCCGCGCAACACGCCGGCCACCGGCACCTATGCCAGTGAAGGACAGAAGTATTATTCCGACCGGGACACCGAATCACTGGGCGGCAACATCCTCATCACCGGCGGTGTGGAATACCTGTTCCCGATGCCCTTTATCAAAGACAACAAATCACTGCGCACCTCGGTGTTCTGGGACGTCGGCAGCGTCTACTCCGACAAGTGCTACCTGAGCACCACCCAGGGATGTGACGGGCTCGACCTCGGCCAGATGGCCAGTTCGGTAGGCGTCGGAGTGACTTGGTACAGCCCGCTGGGACCATTGAGCGCCAACGTGGCCTTTCCGGTGCGAACGCCGGATAACGCTGACACGCAGGTGTTCCAGTTTTCCTTGGGGCAGACGTTTTGACCTTGCCGGCCGGAACTGGTCGAAGGGCAGACATGCTATCTTGAATACAGACCTGAGTAGTCGCGATCCCATACGTATTCAGGTTTGATCAATGGAGTGACTAAGTTGGAAGCAGTGGAACTGCTCGCTGTTGATGAACGGGACACATCATCTCTACAGGGCAAGTGTGATGTGATCATCGTCAACTACAATGCTGGTGAACTTTTGGTGGCGTGTGTCGGGTCGGCATTTGCCGCCGGCGCTTGCAGCGTGATCGTGGTGGATAACAACTCCCACGACGATAGTTTGTTACTGCTGGAGCGAATCCACGCTGCCGGCGACTCGCTTCAAATCGTACACAACACCACCAACCTCGGCTTCGCCGTGGCGTGCAACCAAGGTGCCCGCCTGTCAACGGCCGCCAATTTATTTTTCTTGAACCCGGACAGTGTGCTGGCCGTCGATGCCATAGACCGCTTGCTGCTGGCGCTACGCAGTTCGCCAGAGATCGGCATGGTCGGAGGGTTCCTGTGCAATCCGGACGGTAGCGAGCAAGCCGGTGGACGCCGGGTGTTTCCGACGCCCAGACGCGCCTTCATGCGGGCTTTCGGACTTTCGCGGCTCTCAGCACTTTTCCCATCGCTGTTTTCCGACTTTTTACTGCACAAGGAACCGCTACCCAGCGCCCCCATTGTCGTTGAAGCCATCTCCGGGGCTTGCATGCTGGTCAAGCGCGAAGCGATCGAGAGCGTCGGGTTGTGGGACGAAGACTATTTCCTCCATTGCGAGGATCTGGACTGGTGCATGCGCTTCCATCGCAGCGGCTGGAGCGTCCTGTTCGTGCCGGATGCCCAGGTGATGCATGTATTCGGTGCTTGCAGTCGTCATCGTCCCTATTTCGTCGAATGGCACAAACACCTGGGGATCCTGCGTTTCTATCGCAAGTTTTTCCGCCGTAAATACCCTGCGGCCCTATGGGTCAGCGTGGTTATCGCGGTCTGGTTTCGATTCAGCCTGATGGTCCTTCGCCACGCAACTACCCGGCTTAAAAATGCTTGGAACCTACGATAAGAGACCTCAATTGCGAATAGGGATAATGGGCGGTTCCAGCCTCCTCGGCGAGCACGCCCTGCCATTGCTGGCACAAATCGGCCACTCGACAAGCGCCTTCACTCGAGGTCTCCCCAAGGAGTCCCGCCCTGGTGTGACATGGCGAAACGCTGACAACTGGAACGGACTAACGCTGGACACCTTCCTGTCATTTGCCCCCATCTGGGTGTTACCCGACTATCTGGAGCGCCTTGCCAGCACCCACGTCAAACGCATTGTCGCGCTGTCCTCCACAAGCCGTTTTGCCAAGCAAGCATCGCCCGACGCTCGGGAAAGGGAGGTGGCGCAACGCTTGATACGCGCAGAAGAACAGCTCGAGAAGTGGGCTATCGAACGGCAAATAGAATGGGTGATCCTGCGGCCGACCATGATCTATGGCTTTGGCCGCGACAAGAACATCTCGCAAATTGCCCGTTTCATTCAACGCTTTGGTTTTTTCCCGCTCATCGGCGGCGGAACCGGACTGCGCCAGCCGGTGCATGCTAATGACGTGATCCAGGCGTGCCTGTCCGCCATCAGCGCGCCTGGCCTGCCCAGCGGCAGCTACAACCTCTCAGGGGGGGAAGTGTTGCCTTATCACACAATGGTAAGGCGAATATTCCAGGCCATGGGATGCCCTGAACGAACACTACCCCTCCCCGCCAAGGCATTAAGCCGGGTCGTTTCGATCATGCGCTGCCTGCCTCGCTATCGACATCTTTCTAGCGCGCTGGTGGCACGCATGAACCAGGATCTGATATTCGACCATTCCGACGCCAGTGACCGGCTTGGCTTTGCGCCCAGGACGTTTCACCTGATGGGCGAGGACTTGCCTGGGCGCTGAAATAGTCTTTGGCGAATGTTGGGTCTACTGAAGACTGAGTGTGGGAGCGAGCCTGCTCGCGATAGCGGTGGCTCAGTTTACGGTGATGTTGCATGTGCCGACGTCATCGCGAGCAAGCTCGCTCCCACAGGGATCTGTGGGGTATATGAATTTTATGTCCACTGTAAACAGCCTCACGAGCATCGCGATCTAGTCTTTCTCGCCCGTCTCCACGCCAGACTCGTCGCGATGAACGTGGGCTTGCCAAGTCCCCCATTTGCTTTCGAAGTACGCCTGGTTCTTGTCCCAGAGGGGCTGATACTCACCACTGGCAATCAGCTTCCTGAAAGATGCCTGCCCGTAATGATGGATAAACACATCCTCGGCACAGACAGTCCGGTAGCCGGCCGCCTGCACACGACGGCTGTAGTCGTCGTCTTCGAACATCCCGATACCGAATGCTTCATCCAGATACCCCACTTCTTCGAGAAGGCCACGACGAAAGGCGACACAAAACATGGCGAGCATCGAGATATCGAACGACCGTCCCTTGTGGGCTTCGATGTAGCGGTCTGCGAAATCTTGCATCTGTTGAATGTCGGTGTAGGAAACTTCTATTTTCGCTTCGTTTCCTACTGCATTCGTGACCGGTCCAACCAAGCCGATACTTGGGTCTCTCAAATGCCTGACCAGCGGATCCAGCCAGCCTTCAGGCACGACAGTGTCGTTATTGAGCAACACCAGGATGTCGCCGTCGGCTTCTCGCAAACCCTGGTTATTGGCCGCAGCGAAGCCCCGGTTGTCCGGGTTGAGGATGATCTTCGCGGTGGGCATCTCTTGGCGCAGGCGCTCAAGATAGTCACCCGTACCATCATCCGAGCCGTTATCGACGACAATGAGCTGGTAATTGGGCCAGGTGGTATTACGTAGAATGCTATTTACACATTGAACGGTCAGATTGAGGTTGTTGTACGTCACAAGCACGATGGAGACTTTTTCGTACAACCCGACGATAGCCAGTTGCATGCTATTGAATCGGTCTTTCCAATCATTGGCCCGGGCGAGTTCTACGCGTCGTTTGTACAGGGCCAGGTCGCGCTCGGCCAAGGCACGCTCGATCTGCTCGATGAACTCATCGACCCCGGTTGCGAAGTACAGCAGGTCTTTATAAATGCTCATCTCCGTCAATGGAGTGGAGATCACCGGTTTGCCTGAACTGATGTACTCGTAGAACTTCACCGGATCTACCGCATGCGTCACGTTGTAGAGTCTGAAGGGAATCAGGCAGACATCGAAATGATCCAGGTAGAGCGGCATTTGCGAGTAAGGCTTCTTGCCCAACAACTGCACATTGGGCTTGTGCTCAAGGCCGGCCAGATCGTCGACGAAAATATCCCCTACCAGGATGAAATTCCACTCTGGCCGCCTGTCCGCCAGCGCCGCCAGTAATGGATAGTCGAGCCATTGTGCCAGGGCGCCGTAAAAGCCAATCACCGGGCCGACAAGCCCACTCAACACATCATTGGTAAAACAGTGCTGTCGAAAAAAAGCGAAGTCCACCGCGTTTCGGACCAAGACGCAACGCGGGTTGTGGGCGCACCACTTCTGATGAAGCAACGCAGCGGAAACGGTCACCAGATCCGCCTGGGCAACCAGGGCCTGTTCCTCGCTCAGCAGTTGCTCACCGATGTTCGGGAACCCATCCCAGTCATCCATGCAGTCATAGTGAATGCACCAGCCATGCATGGCTCGCAGGCTGAGAGCCACCGGGCTCCAGTAAGCAATATGCACCACCGAGAGGGCGGTTCTTATCTGCATATCGGCGACCAGTGCAGCCATGGCGAGCAGCAAAGCCTGATGATTCTCAGGCGTCACTATCTTTTTGTAATACGCCTCTTGCGCATCCCGTTGCAGTGCCACTTCAAAGATGTTGGGCGCCACCGACGTCAATCGATAGAGCTGTCCTTGCTCCGGCACACTGGAGGGGACGATATAAAACACCCGATAACCATTGCTCGCAAACTGGCTCATCAACTGCTGCGGGCGCTGGAATCGCGCAGCCCAATCAATGTTGGCGAAGCAGAGAATATCCAGGTGTCTTTTCGCGCTGAAATCTGGTTCCACATCAAGGTTCGGCAATGGCTCCGGTGCTGCCGGATAGACGACTGCAGCGGCCATCTCGGGCAACTCCTGCGTTGCGCTAAAACCATAACGCATCCATCGGAAAAGCGAGCGCAAGGGTCGGGTGAAACGCCACGAACGGGTGTTTTGCAGGAAGTCGACTTTTGCCAAGGCAATATCACGTTCATTGATGGCCGCATCTCTTTGGGCCAAGGCGGCATCGCGGTCGATCAAGGTGCTGTCGAGCTTAAGCACGTGGGTACCCATGCAGAGGAGTGCTGTCGCCCGGCGGCCACATGGAACTCAGGGAGCCCGGTCGATAGAACGTTGCTGTCAGGCTGCGGCGGGAAGAATGGCAGCCGCTCACCACGGGCGTGACGGCATGCCAGGAGTTATCCGAGCGCACCAGGATCGCCGAGTTGCCCACCAGGGGTTCGATCTCGGCCGCCACGGCAGTGGGGTCGTTGCGGTGCAGGATGTTCAGGCACCCGCCGTCGTTGCGGTCCCAGGACTCATTGAAATACAGGATATGAGTGACCAGTTTATCGGGTAGGTCCGGATGGGCCCCCAAGCTGGCGCCAGGACCGTAATGAAAGACGTTGACCTCCATCGGCACGGTGCGCAGGTCTATCCCGGTCAGCTCCGACATGGCTTCTCGATAGCCGACCGAGCCAAGGTCCTGCGCCAGCCTCAACCACGCCTCGCTCAGTTCTTCGGGGAAAGCGATGGTGTTGGTGCCCATGCCCACCAGGGCGCGGGCTTCATAGTCATAGTTTTTCTCACCGCCATAACCACTCACCGTCTTGAAGTGATCATGAGGAAAGGAGGCCGCCAACGCGGCGGCGTCCTCGACCGAATACAGGCTGCCGATTTCAGCCCATGAGAACGGGTGAGCCTTTAGAGCCGCTGGCGTGAGACGAGAGAGATCTAGCATTGTCTGTTCTTGTTCGCTGTCAGGTTTCTGATACCACGGGCGATGGAGCGCAGTGGTGCGGTCATTCGGAATGAATTGGAGTTCTGCAACTCAAGCATCCTGGCATCACTGAGGGCCAGTTGCTGACTGAGCTGAACGATCCGTTGCTGCTGGGCAAGCGCTTGTACTGCCGGGTCTTGCTCCGGTTCGATGAGCTCAGGCTCTGACACGACAGGGCTTACCGCAGATTCAGCCGGCAATGGGTCACGGTCCTCGGCTGCGGCTTCGAGCAGATTGGGCAGATGCTGTAGAAAGCCCCCCAACACCGGCGGGGACGACGTTTTACCTGCGCGAATGATCGCAGCGACCCGGTCCCAGTGCTCGACCAACTGATCCGCCGCCGCACGAGCCGCGGGCGATGGGCGGGTCTTGCCCATGCGTTCGATAAACCATTGCGGATCGATCGTCGCCACTTCCGGCAACGCGTGGAGTGAGTCGAACTCCGCCAGTGCCGTGTATTTGCCCGCCGTCAGATCCGCCGAGCAAAACACCGGGACGCCAAACGCCAAGGCGGTTATTGCCAAGTGGTAGCTATGGCCGATCACCGCTTGGGCCTGACTGAGAATTTCCGCCATCAGCAGCGGTTCTGGCCAGAATGACAAGGTAATGGCCTGGGGCAGGCGCGCCGCAATGACCGACGGATCGTCCCCCAAGACGGGGCCAATCGGCACCACCAGGAACTGATAGCCCTGGAACGTCTCGGCGTGGTCTTCGAACAGTTTTACAAAGGATTCCACCACGTGAATGGCGTGGATCACGATGTAGGGCCCGGTCAGCCCGGCGCGCTCGCGCAATCGAATGAACTCGGTGGAGGGCTGCTGCTCATCGATCAGGCGGGGCAAGCCAAACGCGGTATCGGGCAGCACTTGGATCTCGGCCTGTTGAGTGAGCGCACCGAGGGTATCGCGCGACAGCGCATCACGGACCCGCACGTACTGGCTTTGCTCAAGGGCCATCGTCAACAACGGCCTGGCCCAGTCGGGGATACTGTTGCAATGCATCCCGGGGGCATTCCACATGACCGGGACCGCGTGCTGTTGCGCGATGAGCGCAGGCGTCAGCCAATAACCGGTAGGGTGATGGATATTGGCGGTTGTCGGCCCATAGCCATGGGCAACGACTTTATCGAATCGGATCAGGAAGCCACCGCCGATCAAAACGCCATCCAGGCTGGCCGCCACCTGAGGCAGCTCTGTCAGCGAGGTCACCGCATAGGGCCATTCAGGTCGTTTTTTAGCGTGATAGGAAAACCGATGCAGGTTGACTGAACCCAAGCGCCGGGCCAACTCCGCCTCGGCAATGATCGGAAACAGTAGATCGCCGTAGTTTTCTACGTCGAAGGTGCCGAATATAGCGACCTGCCAGGCGCGCTCATCCAGGTGTTCCGTCAAAACCCTCTCTCCTGGAGTGCCGCAGGCCTTGGGAAGCGACTCGACGGGACGAGGGTCGACCCTCTGCAACCCCAGGTCAACCATGCCCAGAAAATTCCTGTGGTTCGGCAACATGTCGAACGCCAATGGCGCAACCTGCTTCTCGATCAGTTGCGAGGTGTCTTCCGTCGCACCGTGCAACAGCTTGAGCGTGACATGATAGCGCCCCTCGGCGAGGTTGGCCGGGAAGCGCACCGTGATCGCCGTACGCCGCCAGCCGTTTTCGACGGGGCCCGGTTGCAGCGCGAAGTTGCCTCCACCAATCACCAGCAGCCTTGCTTCCTGGATAGTGAAGCTGATGTTGGGTTGAGTGATCGACTCATGCAGCAACGCCTCGACGCGAATTTCGATGTCGTCGCCATACAGGTAACTGGAGCAAAGCTGCTGGGTGTTGGTAAAGCAGGCAGCGCTGATATGCCCCTCTTCGGTACCAAAGGCCATCCCCTCCTGTCCGCCCATGAATGACTTGCGCGTAACCGGTATGACCCCGCCACTGGCCCAGCGGCGTTGCTCGTCACGCATGTCGAGCAAGTGCAGCTCGGCCATTTCATCGGGCGAGCCACTGGCAACGACCCGGCCCGCGCGCAGATAGATGACCCGGTGGCAAAAGCGCTTGACCATGCTCATGTCATGGGAGACGAACAGCAGCGTCGTGCCCTTGGCAGCCAGTTCTTCCAGCCGACTCAGGCATTTGAACTGAAAGGATGCGTCGCCGACGGAGAGGGCCTCATCGACGATCAGGATCTCGGGCTCTACACAGACCGAAACGGCAAAGGCCAGCCGTACCAGCATGCCACTGGAATAGATTTTGGTGGGCTGGTCGATAAAGTCGCCGATATTGGCAAAGGCTATGATGTCATCGAAGCGAGCGTTGATTTCCGAGCGACTCAAACCCAGCACCGCCGCATTCACATAGACGTTTTCCCGGCCGGTGAATTCCGGATTGAAACCAGATCCCAACTCCAACAACGCCGCAATCCGGCCATGCCCCTGGACGCGGCCCCGGGTCGGCATCAACGTTCCGCAGATCAGTTGCAACAGGGTGGATTTGCCACTGCCATTACGGCCGATGATACCGACGGTCTCCCCCCTTGCGATGGTCAGGGAAACATCGTCCAAGGCCCAGAACTCGCGATAGAAACGCTTCCTGCCGCGCATAAGCATCTGCAACAGGCGGTCCCTGGGCGAATCATAAATCTGATAACACTTGCTCAGGTTTTCGGCGCTGATGGCCACTTCAAACGACATCGGCAAAACCCTTCCATGAACCACGACCATTATTGCGGCGCTACTGAATCAGTCCTTTGCGGGGCGCTGCGGATGAGTTAAGCACAGATGGGATAAAAAACTGCGAATGAATCTACACTTGGCCTACCCTCCATGGGGATGCGACTCAACGAGCATCCGATATTGTCTTGAGGATCAAGCACCAATGCAGTCGTTCAACACGTCCCCTGCCGCCATGGTCAAGAGTGTCCTGATCAATCGAATATTGATCTACGTGTTGATCCGCAGAGAGGTCATCGGTCGCTACAAAGGCTCGATGCTCGGTATTCTATGGTCGTTCTTCACGCCGGCTTTCATGCTGGTGGTCTACACGTTCGTGTTCAGTGTCGTTTTCAAGGCCCGCTGGTCTGGCGGCGGTGAATCCAAGAGCGAATTCGCCCTGGTGCTGTTTGCTGGTCTGCTGGTGTTCAACCTGTTTTCCGAATGCGTGAACCGTGCGCCGGGCCTGGTGCTGGCCAACACCAACTACGTCAAGAAGATTGTGTTCCCACTGGAGGCCCTGCCCCTGGTTTCGCTCGGTGCAGCGCTGTTCCACATGGCTGTCAGCCTGCTGGCCTGGCTGGTCTTCTATGTCGTCCTGTTCGGCACCCCGCCGGTAACCGCTTTTCTGCTGCCACTGGTACTGCTCCCATTGGTGTTGCTGACGCTGGGCATCTCCTGGTTTCTCGCCTCGATAAGCGTCTACCTGCGCGATATTGGCCAGTTCATCGGCATTGTCATCACGGCGATGCTGTTTCTCTCACCGATTTTCTATCCACTCTCGACACTGCCCCAGAGCTATCAGATCGCCTTGCAGGCAAACCCGCTGACGCTGCCAGTGGAAATGGTTCGCGATGTACTGTTCTGGGGCAAGGCGCCGAAATGGGAGCACCTGGCGGCCTATTCGGCAATCTCAGTGCTGATTGCCTGCTCCGGGTTCGCCTGGTTCCAGAGGACACGCAAAGGCTTCGCCGACGTTATATGAGTGGTTCGCCATGGCGACCCGCCCAGCAAACGCTATGATGGTCTATGGCACCGTTGGAGCCCGGGGCTGGCTTGCCATTGAAGCCGACATCGATCCTGGAGGATCGATTGTGCGTTGACCGCATTGACCAAAGGACCAGAAAACCGCATGGACCAGATCAACCGTCTTGTTGATTGCATTGACCAACTGACTCGCTCAACACAATCCAGATCCATTGAAGCCTTGCATCTGGTCAAGGAAATCGAGAATCGAGATCGGCTTATCAAACAACTGAACCTCGATTCAAAGGCGCTTCGCACTCGCGTGTCACTTCAAGAAGGTGAGGCCGGGCTGCTGCGCGAGCAACTGCGGGCGGCTGAAAAGCGCCTCAAAGAGACAGAGGCATTACTCCAGACAAAAGAAAGCGAGGCCGTGGCGTTTTCCGATCGGGCCGTGGACTTGCGCGCCCAACTGGCAACGAAGCAAGCTGAGCTGCTCAAGCTTTCTGACTGGAGCAGCGCCATCGAACGCGCACCGCTGCGTTATTCGATACGCAAGCAGCTGTATCGGTTATCGCGCTGGGTCTACGCTTGGCTGCCACTCGACGCCCAGCGGAAAAGCAAACTGGCGCGCCGACTTCGAAGCTGGTTGAAGCGCCGCAAGGCAACACCAGGCGAATCTGCAGCGCCAGCAAGTTTCATCCCATTGCAACACCTGCCACCGCCCGTAAACCTTGAAATACCGTCTTGCCCCGGGCAGCCCATGATCCTGATGTTCGGCGTGATTGACTGGCACTTCCGCATCCAGCGCCCACAGAACCTGGCCAAAGAGTTGGCCCGGGCAGGACAAACGACATTCTATATCTCGAACAACTTTATCGACGATGAGGCCTCCGGCTTCGAAGTAGAGCCCTTGGAAGGCTCCAATCGGCTGTTCCAGATCCGTTTCAAGGTGCTCGGCGCACCGGTCATTTATCACGCACCGCCGTCAGCCGCGGCGATCCACCAGTTATGCCAAGGTATGGCCATGCTCCTGCAATGGGCGAACGTCGGTGCCGTGGATTGCATTGTCCAGCACGCCTACTGGTTCCCGCTGGCAAGGCGCATCCCCAACGCCACGCTGGTCTATGACTGCATGGATCACCATGAAGGCTTCGGCAACGTTGCCCAGGAATTGCTCGACCTTGAAATCGCTCTGATGCGCAGGGCGGATCTGCTGGTGGCGACATCCAACTGGATCGAACAACACGGCAAGCGGGAAAACCGCAACGTAGAGGTGATTCGCAACGCCTGCGAGTTCAGCTTTTTCAGCCAACGCCCCGATAAGGTCTACCATGACCCCGCCAACAGAAAAATCATCGGTTACTACGGCGTCATTGCCGAATGGTTCGATCTGGATTTGGTCAAGCAAGTCGCCCAATCCTTCCCACAGCACCTGATACTGTTGATCGGCAGCGATACTGTCCAGGCAAAAAAACACTTCAAGGGCTGCCCGAATGTGATCCTGGAGGGCGAGGTCCCGTATGCCTGCCTGCCTTATTATCTCTATGCCATGGACGTTTGCCTGCTTCCGTTCAAGGTCATGCCGTTGACCCTCGCCACCAATCCGGTCAAGGTCTATGAATACCTGAGCGCGGGAAAACCGGTGGTGTCGGTGAAACTGCCGGAGTTGAGCCAGTTCGGCAAACTGGTCTGGACGGTTGAAGAGCCGACTGAGTTCATCTCGACCATAGCCGATGTCCTGGACGCAGTGCCAGAACCCGGCTCCACGCTGGAGGCGCGTCAATCGTTTGCCCAGGGCCAGACCTGGCAGCATCGGGCCGCCAGCTTGCGCGAGGCCATCGCGACCTTGCCCCTACCTAAAGTCAGTGTCGTGGTGTTGACCTATAACAACCTCGAACTGACCAAGGCCTGCCTCGACAGCCTCTTGACCCAGGGTCAATACCCGAACCTTGAAATCATCGTCGTCGATAACCACTCCAGCGACCAAACCCCAGCCTACCTCACCGCCTGGGCCGACGGACATCCAGACCGGATCGTCATCCTCAACCCGGACAACAAAGGATTCGCCGCCGGCAACAACCTGGGCCTCGCGGCAGCCAGCGGCGACTATCTGGTTGTCCTGAACAACGACACGGTCGTCACCGCCGGCTGGATCAAAGGCTTGATCCGTCATCTGCAGGACAACAAGGAAATCGGCATCATCGGCCCGATCACCAATAACATCGGCAATGAGGCCAAAGTCAGCACCCGCTATGACCGCATAGAAGACATGCCCGCCGAAGCCGCGCAACTGACCCGCGCTCGCATGGGTGAGTGGTTCGAAATCAACACCCTGGCCTTTTTCTGCGTGATGTTCCCACGCTCGACCTACGAGCAAATCGGTGGTCTGTGCGAAGAATATGGCCTGGGGCTTTTCGAGGATGACGATTACTGCCGTCGCGTGCAGCGTCGTGGCATGCGCGCTGCCTGCGCCGAAGACGTCTTCGTTCATCACCACCTGTCGGCCTCGTTCAACACTTTGGGTGCCGAAAAAAAACAGGCACTTTTCGAAAAGAACCGGGCGATCTACGAGAGCAAGTGGGGGGCCTGGGTCCCGCACACGTACCGAGACATATAAGCCCCCTTTTGCATGGCACTGAGGTGCTGAACAGCCGAGACGATATTTTGCCCAGATACAACCTGAAATACGCAGTGGTGTTGTTGGTTTTACTGGCGAGTGCGGTGGTCGGCGTGTACGGTTTTTCGACGCTTGAGCTAGCGTCCATGAACAGCGGCACCCGGACGATTCTGCTGTCAGTGGCAGGCCTGGCCGCCCTCACCATATTCACTGGCAAGCCACCGATCATTCTTTGCCTGGGTTTACTGACGTGCCTGTCCATTGCCTGCGCGCAGACTTGGCCGGTAATTGTCGTCGCAGTCTTCGGGCTGTCTGCCACCGTGCTCGGCAGGTGGATGCTCAGGCAGAAAGCCTCGACCGATTGGAGCGTTCACCTGCTGATGGGAGCGGGTACGTTCGGTACGCTGATAGGCCTGGCGGCCTACTTTCCGATCAACTACCCCTGGCTGTATGGCGCGCTGCTGTTGTTGCCGCTTGTATTGGGCCACAGACACGTCACGTCGATAGGTCGTGAACTGCTGCGGCAAATCCAGGCCACCCGCTCAGCGCAAACACCCCTCCAGACGGGGCTCGACGTACTGATCTGCAGCTTCGCCTGCCTCTACGTGTTGGTCGCCTTCATGCCGGAGGTCGGCCATGACGCATTGGCCATGCACCTCTTCGTCCCGTCCCACCTGGCCCAACGGCACCAATGGAAGTTCGATGCAAATACCTATGTGTGGGCGGTCATGCCCATGCTGGCCGACTGGATATACAGCATTGTCTATATGCTGGCTGGTGAAACCGCATCGCGCCTGAGCAACAGCGCATTCACCTTGCTGCTGGCATGGCAAATCCGCAACATGACCCTCTGGGCCGGCGGCTCTGCCACAAGCGCCCGCTGGGCAAGCCTGATCTTTCTGTCGACGCCCCTCGCCTTCGCTGAAAACAGCAGCCTCCACATAGAGTCGGCGTGGACCGCCTTCATGATGGCCGCGACGCTTGCGATCCTGAAAGTCTCAAGCTTCACGCCTGATCCCAGGGAGCGCCTGTCACAATTGCTCCTGGCCGCTCTCCTGCTGGGCTTCGCCATGGCGACCAAGGCCGTGACCCTGAGCGTCCTGCCGGTCCTGCTGGTGGTCCTCTTGCTGCACTACAAAGCCTGGGCTATCCAAGGGATCGTCAAGACGCTCCTGCTGGGCAGTGTCGGCCTGGTACTGGCAGGGGCTACCCCTTACGTCTCTGCCGGGTACTTGACCGGCAACCCCGTGTTCCCGTTTTTCAATGCCATTTTCCATTCGCCGCTCTGGCCGAACATCAACTTCGAACCGCCGGCCGCTTTCGGTACCGGGGTGACCTGGGACACCCTCTATCGAATGGTCTTCAATTCGCCTCAGTTCATCGAGGGGCGAGTTGGCGCGGCAGGCTTTCAATGGCTGTTGCTGCCCACGGCCGCCGCCGCCGTGCTGTTGAGCGGCAACAGAAAAGCCTTGTGCATCCTCCTGGTCGGCGCCGGCGCGTTGTTCATGACGTACCACTCAACGGCCTATCTGCGTTATGTGTTCCCCTCCTTCGCGCTCTTCTCTGTGATCCTCGCCCTGCCCTTTTCCGACGCCAGGATTTTCCCGCGCAGCCTCGCCATCGTGGCCGGTGCCTTGTTGATCCTGACCAACACCCGCTTCATCCAGGCCGCTACTTACTATGGCGAAATCAAACCCTCTGCACTGCTGAGCAAGGCCGGTCGGGATGCCTATCTATTGGAACGGCTGCCTATCCGAAACATGGTCGACACCGTCAACGCTTTGAACACCGGGCATCAGCCCGTGGCGGTCTTTGCGTCACCCTTGATGGCGGGTTTGCATGGCGATGCCCTTTACGCGTCGTGGTACAACCTGAAGTGGAAAAGCGAATTCGACGCGGCGGCCTCGCCATCAGAACTTGCCCAACGCTTGCACCAGCGCCAGGTGAACTGGCTGGTGATCGACCTCAAGTCCCTTCCCCAAGCGAAACTGGACCTGCTGCTCAACGTGTCCACGTCGTATGCCAGACTGGGTGACCTGGACCTGCGCAAACTCAACGACACCCACTACGAACACCTGCTCGACCCAGAGCTGTCCAGCCTCGAGGGCTGGAGCCTGACTTCACCCTCGACCTATGACCCGTCGCGCAAGATCCTGACCGTCAATGTCAAGACACCAGCGACACAGCGTGTCGAAGTGACGCCGGGGCTGACGTACGTCAACAGCGTGTCCGCACGCTGCGCAACGACGGCCACTACCGGAAGAATCCAGGCCAACTGGATGGACGAGCAAGGCAATTTCATCACCACCAGCATCGAGACGTTTGACTGCACCACGCAATGGCAGACCCATGAAATGAACGTCATAGCCCCTGCGAATGCCACGTCCGTGATCATTTTTGCGTCCGGTCATACCGACACTCCCCTGGAGTTCAAGTCACTTTCATTCAGGCAATAGTTGGCGATATCGATGAACTCAAAAACAGCGCTTTTCACGGACGAGCAACGAGTCGCCGTCGTCATCCCCAGCTATCGGGTCACCGCTCATATAGTAGGTGTCATAGAGGCCATCGGACCGGAGGTGTGGCGCATCTACGTCATCGATGATGCCTGCCCGGACGGCTCAGGCGGGCATGTCCTGGCCTCCTGTAGCGACCCCCGGGTCAAGGTGCTGCCTCATGACGTCAACAAAGGTGTCGGCGGCGCGGTCATGACTGGCTATCGGGCAGCCCTCGCCGAGGGTGCGAGCATCATCGTCAAAGTCGATGGAGACGGCCAGATGGACCCAACCCTGATCCCGCTGTTCATCGAGCCGATCCTGGCGGGGGAAGCCGATTACACCAAGGGCAATCGGTTTTTCGATCTGGAGGAAGTCCAATCGATGCCGCGAATTCGCCTGTTCGGCAACGCCGTGTTGTCGCTGATGGCCAAACTGTCGACGGGTTACTGGGATCTGTTCGATCCCACCAACGGCTACACCGCGATTCACCGCGACGTCGCCAGGCTATTACCTCTGGACAAGGTCAGCCAACGCTACTTTTTCGAGACCGACATTCTGTTTCGCCTGAATACCGTGCGCGCCGTCGTGGTTGATGTTCCGATGGAAGCCCGGTACGGCGACGAAGTCAGTCACCTCAATATCTCGAAAATCGTGGGTGAGTTCCTCTTCAAACACCTGCGCAATTTCACCAAGCGCGTGCTCTACAACTATTATCTGCGCGACATGTCCCTGGCTTCGATCGAACTGCCGATCGGGATTCTCATGTTCTTGTTCGGCATCCTCTTCGGCAGTTATCACTGGTTTGAATCGGCGCAAAACGGCATCGCGACACCAGCCGGAACCGTGATGCTCAGCGCACTGCCCATGCTCATGGGGTTGCAGCTGATCATGGCGTTCCTCGGTTATGACATCGCCTCCGTACCCAGTAGGCCACGGCAATCCAGGCGTGGTAAAGCAAGGTCATTGCAGGAAGAAAACTCATTAAAGCGCTGAGAGATTTTTTATCGGACCCCTCGCTCAAGACTTTGGATGTCGATGGCACTGAACGCCTCGAACTTCATGGCAAAGTGCTTGAACGCAAGCGAATGCTTCAGGAAGTATTCGTCGAGTTCCACTACGCGTTTCATCGCCTGGCAGACCGCTACTTCAAGGTCGAGGGTCTTGAGGTGGAGTTGGGGGCGGGCATCGCGCCCATGCGTAATTCGTACCCTGAAGTATTGGCTACGGACATTGTCGCTACCGAGAAACTGGACATGGCACTCAATGCCGAGGCAATGAGCCTGGATGATCACTCGGTCAGGGCCTTTTATGGCCAGAACTGTTTTCACCACTTCCCTCATCCCGATCGGTTCTTCACAGAGCTGGAAAGAACACTCAAGACCGGCGGCGGTGCCATTTTGATCGAACCCTTCCACGGCCCCTTTGCCGCTTTTCTCTATAAGCGTCTGTTCAAGTCCGAAGGCTTCGACATGCACTTCCCATCCTGGGAAACACCATCGACCGGCCCTATGAACGGCGCCAACCAGGCCCTCAGCTACATCGTCTTCGTTCGCGACAGGCAGACGTTCGAGCGCAAGCACCCAGGCTTGGAAATCGTCCACCAGGAAATCTGCGGCAATTATCTGCGCTACCTGATTTCCGGCGGCTTGAACTTTCGCCAGTTGTTGCCTGATGTGCTGATTCCTGTGCTCAAGGTCGTTGAAAAGCTGCTGTATCCGTTGAGAAAGGTATTGGCACTGCATCACATCGTGGTCATCCGGAGGAAGTCTTGACCTTTATCAGGTACGGCGCCATCCAGCTCATGGCTTATGCGTTGGACATGGGTACCTTTGTGCTATTGATGACGCTATTCCAGGATCACCCCGTACTGGCCAATATTGCCGGCAAAGGTGTCGCTGGTGTGTTCGCGTTCTTTTTGCATCGGCACTTCACATTCCAGTCGAGTCACCGCAGCAGCAAGGCTCAAGCGGTGCGCTACTTCTCGTTGCTTGCCATCAATATTCCGCTCGCTTCGGCGCTATTGAGCGCGGGACTGTATTTCGTCAATAGCCCTGCCCCGGTGAAATTTGTCTCCGATGTGGCCTGCGTGGTGCTGACTTACTGGATCAGCAAGCTGTTCGTCTTTCGATCCGATACGCGCCCGCCTGCTCCCGCTGACCGTACCGAAGGCGCATGACGATGACGCTACTGATTACCGGCGCGACAGGTTACATCGGACAACGCTTGTCAGCCCTCGCGACGGCAAGCGGACACGAGGTCATTTGCGCCACGCGCCAACCGTGTCCCGCCCCCTATGCCTGGCTTCCTTATGACCTGCGAGGCCCAGCCCCCGAGTGCCCGACCGGCACGCAGGCACTGATCCATTTGGCCGCCGACACTTCGACAGGTGTTCACACCGGCGCAGACGACGAAGTAAAGGCGGCCCAGGCATTGATTCGTTGCGCCCAACAAGGCTCGGCCAGGTTTATCTTCGTCTCCAGCCAGACTGCCGACGCCACGGCCTCTAGCGCTTATGGCCGGACAAAATGGCGTATCGAGCAAGAGGTACTGGCCGCCGGCGGGATCGTGGTCCGTCCCGGCCAAGTGTATGGCGGCCCCGAACGCGGGCTCTTTGGTTTGCTAACAGGGCTGGTTCGCCGAAGCCCGTTTATTCCGATCATCATGCCAGCGCCTTGCGTGCAACCCATTCATGTCGACGATCTCGCGGCCTCGATCTTAGCCATCGTCGAGCGGGACGACATTCACGCCGAGATCCTCAATCTGGGCGCCGTGCAGCCGATTGCCTTTGGTCGCTTCCTGAAGTCGATTGCGGTACACCGGGTTCGTGCCACTCGCCTGCCAATCCCTCTGCCGGTGGCATTGCTTAGGCTATTGCGCCTGTCACTCGGACAATCCTTGAGCTCCAAACTGGGCCTGGAACGGGTTTTTTCCCTCATCCACCTACCGCCCATGGACAGCGCGCGTTCCCTGCAAAAACTCGGTATCCAGTTGCGTCCCCTTGCCCACGGCATGCATCGCTCCGGCCATGGGCAACGTCGAGGACTTCTTCAAGAAGCCGCGATCCTCTTGAACTACCTGCTCAAACGCCCGCCGCAAAGAAGCCTGGTCAGGCGCTACGCCCGGGCATTGGAGCGGGCGGATAGAAACCGCCCCATCATCCATTCTCGCGTGATGATGCGCTGGCCGATCCTCCTGACACTCCTGGACAATCCCGGTGTCCTGCACCAGCCCGAGGGCCGGGAACTGTCCTGGCGCCTTCAAGTTGCACTCGGTATCGCCGAAGCCAGTCCCCAGGGCGCGCAGGTGTTTCTCGCAGCCCAACGACCGTGCAGCCTTTTCGCCACGCTGATTGCACTGGGACTCACCTCGGTCAAGGCGTTGATGTGGCAGATAGCGGCTCTGTTAGGCCGCCCCTTTACCCGTCAGCTGTTGCTTGGAAGTGAAGCCCACCGTGAAGCCTGAATTCGATGTGATCATTGTCGGCAGTGGCCCGGCCGGCACTTCGGCGGCCTATCCGCTGGTCAAGGCGGGTCTGAAAGTCCTCATGGTCGATGCCCAGGCCGATGCAGGCTCGGCGACGCCGCCGACGCGTCCATTTCTCAGCGCCAGGGCAAACGACGAGCATCAGTGGAAATGGATGATCGGCGAAAACTTCCATGCCTTGAACCAACTGGACGCGGTATCGCCCAAGCTGAAAACGCCGACCCATGCCCATGTCTTCGAGGGGTTCAGCGCCCGCAATCGCATCGAGACCGACAACTTTGTCGGCATAGGCTCTCTGGCAACCGGTGGCCTCTCCAATGCCTGGGGTTGCGGCGTGGCGACGCTCGGCGCCAGCGACTTTACCGGGCTGCCTGTCGATTATTCCGAGATGCTGGCGTCCTACGAAACGGTCGCTCGCCGGATCGGTATCAGTGGCCGGATCGATGACGACCTCTCAAGCTACTTCGGCCTCGATGAGTGGTCGCAACCGCCCCTGCCACTGGACACACTGCATCAACGCCTGCTCGATCAGTATACCCAGCGCCACCCGAGCTTTCCCGAACCAGGGTTTCGCCTTGGCCGCTCCAGGGTGGCTGTCCTGAGCCAGCCCCTGGACGAGCGCAAGGCCTGCGACCTGTCTGGAAACTGCTTGTGGGGCTGTCAGAACCAGGCGCTGTATAGCGCGTCGCAAGAGCTGCAAAAACTCAAGCAATACCCTGGGTTCCAGCACGTCCAGGACTTTTTGGTGGAAGATCTGCAGCAACAGGACGGTGCCTGGGCGGTCACCGATCAGCGCTCCGCCCGCCGCTTCTGCGCCACGCGCCTGCTGCTGGCAGCGGGCACCCTGGCCTCGACCAGGCTCGCCCTCAAGGGCCTGAACCATTGGGCCCCAGTACCGCTGCTGTCATCGCCGACGGCAGCCTTCCTGTTATGGCTGCCGAGAATGCTCGGGACCCCAAGGGCGCCGACATTTGGCCTGGGCCAGCTATCGTTCGCCCTGGCGCTGACGTCCAACGCAACGGCTTTCGGTTCGACGTTCAGCACCACAGGCTTGCCGATGGCCGAGTTTGTCAGCCGGGTCCCCATGAGCAAACGCTACAGCATCGAACTGCTGAAAAACCTGCTCAGCGCTTGCCTCGTGGGAAATATCTTCCTTCCCGGCCACCTGTCCAACAACACGGCGGTCTTGCGTCCCGACGGATCGTTGAGCATCAACGGCCACGTGCATCCCGAGCTCCCCGGGCTCATGAAGACCGCCGAGATAAAGCTGCGTCGAATCTACTGGAGAATGGGCGCGCTGTTGATGCCCACGAGTTTCACCATCGGCAGACCGGGGGCGGATATCCATTATGCGGCAACCCTGCCCATGCACTCGACGCCCAGGATCGGGCAGACCGACCGCCTTGGCGAAGTCGCAGGCCTTTGCGGTGTGCATATTGTCGACGGTGCCTGTCTGCCCAGCCTTACCGAGAAATCCCACACGCTGACCATCATGGCCAACGCGGACCGGATAGCACGCTCACTCGTCACAATGATAGGAAATCACAAGGCATGACCCGCAAGGTACTCTGCATCGTCGGTACGCGTCCGGAGGCCATCAAGATGGCGCCCGTGATCAAGGCGCTCCAGGCCGAAAAACATATCGTTTGCCGGGTGCTCGCCACCGCCCAGCACCGAGGCCTGCTGGACCAGGTGCTTGAAGGTTTCGCAATCACCGCTGACCTGGACCTGGACATCATGCGCCCCAACCAGTCATTGACGGCACTGACCTCACGCCTGCTGCTTGAACTCGACGGCGTACTGCAAGCCGAGAGACCGGATGTCGTACTGGCTCAAGGCGACACGACCACGGCCATGAGTGCTGCACTGGCGTGTTTCTACCTACGGATTCCCTTTGGCCATGTCGAAGCGGGCCTGCGTACCGGAGACCTCTACAATCCATTCCCCGAAGAAGCCAACCGGGTGATCGTCAGCAAGCTGACTCGCTGGCATTTCGCACCCACCCAGCACGCGGTGGATAACCTGCTGCGCGAGGGTGTCGCCGCCACCGATATCACCCTGACTGGCAATACCGTGATCGATGCCTTGCTGATGACTGCCGCACAAGACTCAGCCTTGGCCATCCAACTGGACGCCAACAAGCGCCTGGTGCTGGTGACCTCCCATCGTCGGGAAAACTTCGGCGAACCCTTCCAGAATATCTGCCATGCACTCAAGCGCCTGGCCGAACGAAACCCGGACATCCAGATACTTTACCCCGTACACCCCAATCCGAACGTCAAGGATGTCGCGCATCAATTGCTCGGCCAGACTCCGAACATCATCCTCTGCGCGCCACTGGATTACGCTCCGTTTATCGCGGCAATGAAGCGCTCGTACCTGATCATCAGCGACTCCGGGGGCGTGCAGGAAGAAGCCCCGGCCCTGGGCAAACCCGTGCTGGTTCTGCGCGAGGAAACCGAACGCCCGGAGGCGGTCCACCTCGGCGTGGTCAAGCTGGTCGGCGCCAACCGGGACGCCATCGTCGAACGGGCACAGCGTCTGCTCGATGACCCGCAGGCTTATCAGGGCATGGCACGTGGGATTTCCCCCTACGGCGACGGCAAGGCCACAGCGCGCATCGTCGACGTTTTACGGCAGTATTTCCAGCCATGAGAATGATCTACCTGTCCCCCATGCCATGGGCCAGCTTCAGCCAGCGCCCCCATCACTTCGTCAACTGGTATCACAACCAGACGGGGGCGCCGGTACTCTGGATCGATCCGTACCCTACGCGCTTACCCACGCTGAACGATTTCAGGCGCAAGCCGCCTGTTGCCGACCAGCAAAACGCCACCGTTCCCCCTTGGTTGCAGGTCTGCAAACCCCAGAGCTTACCCATCGAGCCCATTCCAGGCTCGGCAATGCTCCTCAAGCGACTGTGGCGCAACCTGTTCAAACAGGCTGCGGCATTTTCCGCCGGCAGCCCGTGCATGATGTGTGTCGGCAAGCCTTCCGAACTGGCCTTGCAGCTGCTGGCGCTGATCCCGCAAAGCCATGCCGTCTACGATGCGATGGATGATTTCCCGGCCTTTTATCAGGGCCTGTCGCGCAGGTCCATGGAGCGTCGCCAGGCGCAGCTCATTCGACGGGTATCCAAAGTACTGGCGTCCTCCACCCCCCTTTGCGACAGACTCCTGGGCATGACCGACCAAGTAGAACTGGCCCTCAATGCCTGCGACATGCACGAACTGGCGCCAGTCGAAAACCTGGACCTGGGTGCCAAGCAACGGGTACTCGGCTACGTCGGCACGCTGGGACGTTGGTTCGATTGGGACCTGGTCATCGCGCTGGCGCACGCTAATCCTGGAAACCGGATCCGCCTGATCGGCCCCCTCTTCACACCGCCGCCTTGCGCACTGCCTGCCAACATCGAGTTGCTCCCCGAGTGTCCCCACGCCAAGGCAATTGAGGCCATGGCAACGTTTTCCGTGGGTTTGATCCCGTTCAAGCTCAACCGCCTGACCGCCTCGGTGGACCCGATCAAGTATTACGAGTACCGCGCCCTCGGCCTGCCCGTCATCTCCACCCGCTTCGGTGAAATGGCCTTGCGCGACCGGGAACCGGGCGTCTGGATCGTGGATGAAGGCACCGATCTGCGTAAAACCACCGTTGAAGCGCTCGCCAGTCAAAGTGATTGTTCGACAGTTCATCAATTTCGTGAGGCACACCTTTGGACGCAGCGTTTTTCTGCGATAAATCTCAAAAATGGCAAATAACGGCCGATACCCAGGATAAGCCCCCGCGACTGGGACGCTGGACAGAACGGTAGGTCAGTCATGACAGAGATTTATTTGCTGATTGCACACGGCACGGATCAGGGCGAAGCGTACGTCCTGGGTTGGTTCGATGACAGGGCCAAAGCCAGGGAAGTGGCCGAGCAGAAAGAATGGGAGGCTTACCGCGCAAGCCTGAAGGCAGAGCATCCATGGTCAACCCACAAACCCTTGGCGCCGGACCAGACGGACTATCGGCGCTACTGGATCAAGACCATCTCAAAATTCGAGCATGTGCCAGTGCCAAGGTCCTTTGCGGTTCATTGATCACCACGAATGAATATTCAACGAAACGAGCGTTATCGGTAGCGGTCTAGACGATTAAGCCCATCCGATGAGAGCGTTCTTATGTTGAAATTCCTTGGCGGCACCGTAGGTATCATTTTCCTGATAGGCCTGATCGTGGTGATCGCGCTGTTCAAGTTCATTTTCTAAGCGCGGCAGCGGCGGCCATTGGCTTGGCTCTGTAGGCGCTGGCGAAGCCTGCGATCTTTTGATCTTTCGCTTGGGATTCAAAAGATCGCAACCTCGTTGCACTCGTCAGCTCCTACACGGCTGCCACAGGCTCAGTGGGGGCTTGGCTATGTAAATTCGCGGACCTCATCCTTACCCTTCTTTGGCTCGGAAGGACTCAAAGTAGTCGCCATTCACTGGAACAGCGGGAGCTGACTCCGCCCCAGCTAATACCAGGCTACGCAGGTGCTGCCGATTCTGATCGTTGCGAATCAGTTCCCGTGCATATTCACTACGGGTACTGTAATAAAGAATTTGAGAGCGTCTGGCAGGGTGATGCTCAAGGTAGTCACCACCATCAGACGTTCAGGTCGCAATGACATGACAGACTTAGACACGGCTATTGCTGACTGGGAGCCGTTGCAGCTTGAATGGCATCTAGGTTTCGCGTTCATGGACGGTGTGCTGCTGGGCGATGGGCAGGTGCCTGATGTGTACATCATGCTCAACCCCGAAGGCGCACGACCTGACGCGTTAGCTCAATGTGCCAGCGCTGGGCACTATCCGCCCTCGCCTTTGCTGGCCGGTCAGCCGGCTTGGCGGCATCGACGCAACCCTTGGGTCTTGCGCGATGCTCTGCGCGATTACTACCTGCTTCCAGCCTACCGGGAGCGCCATGGCTACCACGCGATTCAGGCCCTGCCGTTTCGGTTCGACAAAGGCCTGGAAAGCCTCGGCTACCAGTACTGGCGTGACGAAACCGGCGCCTATTGGTTCGGCGAATACGCGATCACTGAAATCCCGCAGGCACGCCCCGGCAGCCTGGCCCTGCTGGTATCGTCGTCTGCCTCTTTGACCGCAGCTTCTGCCCTGTTCAGCGATGGTGTGAATATCTTCCTGCATGGGCAATTTATCGCCAACGCCACGGCGCGGGTACGTTATTGCAATCACCCTTCCTATCGAGTGATCGACAATCAGGTCTACAAGGGCTTCAACCCCCTGCACCAGAAGGACGGCACGCCGCTGCCAATCGCCAACCCGGACGACTTCCAGATGCTCGCGCGTCGCTGGGGAACCGATGGGCAGTCAATCATCGTGCAAGCGCAGCAAGGCTCAAGCATTTCATATGAGTACTTCTACCGCATCGACAATGCCGACCTGGCAACCTTCACCGTGCTTAACGAACGCTACGCCAAAGACCGACAACGCGCCTATTACCTGACCGGCAAGAGCATTCGCTACGTTGGCGATTTCCACCTGCTCAAGTGCTGGCAACCAGTGTTCGATGAGTGCGGCCGTGTGGTCAGCGCCAGCGAGCGCGAGGATGACTATTTTGCCGTGGACGAGACGTTCGTCTATGCCGCCGGGACCCGTTTGCGTGATGCCCATGGCCCGAGCTTTCGCCACTTGGGATTCGATTACTACCGCGATCATCAGCACGTCTACAGGCGCCAGAAACGCCTTGATGTCGACGTTGAGAGCTTCGTGGTGACCCAGCTCTATCGCAATGACCAGGATTACTCGCCTGTACTGGCAGGCGACAAGAATGGCCCGCTGGGCTCTGGCGGCGTCATCGATGCGGCCATGCAACTGCAATGGGCACCCTACTTCGAGGCGCATCCACAGCTGAAGGACTATTGGTGGCACCGTCTGCAAGCCCTGCCTGAAGCATCGCAACACCACACCGAAACGCAGCCCTTACGGGCCATCGGCCTCGGTTTCGAGCTGGGCCGCCAAGTGTATTTCCATGGTCGCGTGATCAACGGGCTGGACGCGGCGAGTTTCAAATTGCTCGACACTCACCTGTGCGGCGACGCCCAGGGCTTGTATCTGATTCCGTTTCATAACGCCGAAACTGAAGTACCCGAACGGTTCTCCCAGGAGCCCGCCGAGCATTTCCGCTCACTGGGTGCGCCCTACCTGACTGACGGTAAGACCGTGTTCTGTCACCGGATCTTCTATCATCCCCCCGAACCGATTCGTAAGGCGCAAGCGGCCACGTTCGAGTCCTGCGGGCATGGCTGGGCCAAGGATCGGGACACGGTGTATTACTACGGTGAGGCGAAAAGACATCTACACCCCTCCAATACCCGCATGCTCGGTACGTATGCTGTCAGCCCGACCCTGATCCTCTCGGAAGGCAAGCCGCTGGATGTGCAGTTCGATCCCGACGAGGTTCGCGTGCCGCACCCCGATTTCCTGCAGCTGGGCACGCGTAAGTTGTTCTGTCACCGACGCCCGTTGAGCGCCAAGCGGATCGACCTGGCCACCTTCGAATTTCTGACTGAGCGCTATGCCCGTGACCAGCATCGAATCTACCAGTACGACGGTTATGCGACCCTGACCGAAGTTGACGAAGCGCAGTATCGGGAATCGCTCAGTCATCGCTGATAATCATCTCCCGGTGCCCCGCGCTGATACCGAGCCTCTGCGCCAGCGGCCAAGGCAAACGATTCTAAAGAATACCCAAGGGGTAACTGATGATCACGCGATTCTCATCGTAATCCAGGCTGTTGAATCCACGGCGTACACTTGAGTTACGCCAACGCAAGGCCAAATTTTTCAGCCGACCGCTCTGGATCACATACCCAAGCTCACTCTCCCGCACCCACTCCGACCCATTTTCGACGCGTTGCAACCTCACATCGTCGCCGTGAACATAACGGGTCATAAGCGACAATCCCGGTACGCCATAACCGGCAAAATCCAGGTCGTAGCGCAGTTGCCAGGATCGCTCTCCAGAGTTATCGAAGGCATGGTTGAACGTATTGTTCGCCAGGTAGATACCTCCAGTACCGGAGACTCTCATCCAGCCAGTCTCACCGCTGACCTGTTGCCAACCAAGACTGAACGTGTGCTGATCAATGCCCAGGCCAACCATCAATGACGCCGTGCGATTATCCAAACGACCAGCTTTGGCGGCACCGTCGTGCTTACCCCAGAAATACCCCAGGTTAGTATTCAATGCGACGCTCGAGGATAACGACCAGCGCTGGTTCAGACCGACATAATGCTGCTGGTAGATATCCTTCAACTGCCCACTCCATAGACGAAATGTGGTGTTTTTAGATGCTGAACGGTAGTCGGCCCCCAAATAGTTGAACGCGTCGCTATGAGCACTACCGAAAGCCAGATCCTCCATGGATGAATCGTTACGCAGGCTGGTTTTATTGAATTGCCCGGCGAAAAGTGTCCAGTACTTCACATCCTGCGAAGACAACTGCGTCCCTTCGAACGTTTGTGGCAATGCGCGAAAATCGTCGGCGGTGATAATTGGCAGATTGGGCATCCATTCGCCTACCTTCAATTCGGTGGCGGAAATTTTCGCTTTAAGGGCGACGCCAAGTCGGCCAAAGCTGCCCGCCGGCTCCCCATCACCATCCTTAGGCAACAACAACGCACCATAACGTCCCGCCCCACCGTCCAGCTTGACGGCATACTTGCCCAATACGTCGGCACCCACACCCACGGTACCCGAGGTAAAGCCGGATCGAAGATCGAAAATAAAACTCTGTGTCCACTCCCGTGCCTGGCCCTGTACGGCATCAGGCGCAGTGAAATGACGTTCGAAGAAGAAATTTCTGAGGGTTAGCGTTGCCTTGCTGTCATCAACCAAACCTTGGGCGAACACCCGAGGCGACAGCAATCCGACGCACAATAAAGTGCCAGCGAGACGCAGCGTTATTGTTTTCACGACCATGATTCCCCTGTTGTTGTTATTGAAGGGCACACGCGGTCTGCTCTCCCCCAGGAAACGACTTATCGAATCGCGCAAGGGATGGAGCTGATCGATGGTTGGATCGGATATTTCAGTAGGTGCTAATCGAGCAAAAGGGTCCCGAGATCACGGAACCCTGTTCGGCCAGGCACAACAGGAGGGGCGCATTGTCAGCGCCCCTCCTCGGGTCAGATCAGCCCAGCGGAACGCAAGGCGTCGGCGATCTCGCGATCAGCACCTTCCGCCAGTGGCAGCAACGGCGAACGCACCGTGGCGTGGTCCAGAATGCCGCGCGCCACCAGGCCATGCTTGAGCGCCACCGTGCCTTCCATGTGAGAGCCACGGTGGTAGACGTTGCGCGTAACCGGCAGCAATTTGTCATGGATGGCGCGAGCGGCCGGATAATCCCTGCGCTTGCCGGCGGCGATCAACTCGATCAACGGCTCAGGCGTCAGACTGCCGTAGCCCACCAACGCCCCGTCCACATCGAACATGGTGTGCAACAGGTACTCATCATGGCAGGTGAGGATCTGCAGGTCCGGAACCTCACGACGTACCACTGGGATCTCAGTGTCCCAACGGCGCATGTTACGCACGCCGTTCTTCATGGCGAAAACCCCTGGCTGCCTGGCGATTTCCAATTGAGTTTCCAGGTCATAGGTGGCCTTGGTCACATCTGGATACTGGAACAGAATCAGCGGCAGACCGCTGTGCTCATAAATCGCCCGATAACGATCCTGTGCGGCTCCCTTCTGGTAGCCAAAACGCAGCCAGCCATGAGAGGGATAAACCAAGCCCGCGCTGGCACCAGCGTCAACGGCACGCTGGGCTTCTTCAGCTGCCACTTGGGTGCCTTCCCCTGTGATGCCGGCAATGATCGGGATCCGCCCGCCAACCGACTCCTTGAAGCTCTGAATCACCGCGGCTTGCTCGGCTTGGGTGAGGAACGTGCCCTCGCCTGCGTGCCCCAGCACCACCAAGCCCTTGACTCCATCGAAGCTACCCAACCAGGAACCCAACTTCTGGATCGCGTCATGGTCGACCTTGCCGTCACGGGTAAACGGAGTGACTGGAGCCGGTACCAGGCCTTTTAGATCAATCGTGTTCTTAGTACTCATTTTATTTCCTCTGGTTTACTAAGTGTCCGCAACTGACGCGTGCAGGAACGCAAGCAATACAATCAAATATCACTTGAGGTTTATTGGAAAATTAAGTGTGCAGCTAATTAATCAATGATCCGGCGCAACATTTATCAAGGGGAAAGTTCCTCCAGTATTCGCCCCTTGGTTTCAACAGCAAATAATGCAGTGACACAACCGGTGATGATTAATATCACTGCGAATATTCCAAACACATAATGCGCACCGACATTGGATACTGTCAGCCCCACCACCAACGGCCCAGTGGCGGACCCCAAGCGCAACCAGGCACTGCCCAGTCCGGTACCCAATGCACGCAGGCGCGTGGGATATAGCTCTGCCGAGTAAAGATAAAGTGAGAACGTAACGGTTTGCACCAGTGCGTACCCAAGGCCGGCCAAGAGCAGGATCTGCAAGGGTGACGTCGCACCAGTCAGCGCCAGGACCGACAAGGGAATTGCAGCGAGAAACAGCGCTCCCATATACCAGCGGCGACGACCGACCTTGTCGATTAACAAGGCACAGATAACAGCTGCAACCACGCCAGCACCCGAAGTGATGAAGCCATAGGCCAAACTGGTGTCCAGAGGCAGATTGAAATGCTGGCGATAAAGCGTTGGCAACCAAGTGATCAAACCATTGGCAACCATGTAGGCACCAAACCACATTGCCCAGATGACCATGGATCGTTTGAAATACATGCCATGGAACAGTTCACGCCAACCTTGGGCCCCTTTGGGTTTTTCTATCTGTGGCACTTCTACAGCGGGCGCAAGTTGCTTGCCTGCTTTCAACACGCTGTTTTCCAGGCGCGTCACAATGCGATCGGCCTCCTGCAGCCGGCCTTTGGAGGCCAACCAACGTGGCGACTCGAAGAGAAAGAAGCGCAGGGGGATCAAAATCATGGCAGGGACAAGGCCCACCGCGAACATGGCCTTCCAGCCGTAGATCGGTACCAGCAGGTAACCAATGATTCCCGCACCTACCAAGCCGAGGAGGAACATGACTTCATAGAGTAGAAAAAACTTGCCGCGCTTTTTCGAGCCGATCAGTTCATTGACATAAGCGCTGGCGACCGGCACCTCGCCTCCCGTGCCGATGCCTTGCAGGAAGCGGAATAGGATCATGGAGCCGGCGCTCCAGGCGAACAGGCAGGCCACGTCCATGGCAACGAATAGAAGAATGGTGAACGTCAGTACTTTCATCCGACCAATACGTTCCGCCAACCAGCCGAAAAACACGGCTCCGAATAACTGGCCGAGGTAACCGAACGAAAGAATCATGCCGATCTGGGTCGCGCTCAGATTCCACTCTTTGGCCAGCACGGGCATTGCATAGGCAATCGCGATGACCGTATAGCCGTCAAAGAACGTGGCGGCACCAATAATATTCCTGGCCCAGAAGACTTGCCGGGTAATAGGCAAGCGCTCAAGTCTCGCACTTATATTCGCTTGGCTTTTAAGCCCATCAATCCCGGGCTCTGTTTCTAGGTTCTGCATCAACATGGCACTTCCTTTCTTATTTTCAATATTGTCGGGGCGTGCAGGTGCTAGCGTTGTGATATTCACAATGCTTGAAACTCATTGAGGCAATAGACGGGCTTTAACTTGAACCCGCGCGTGAACGACTAACGTTTAGAAGTTCGAACCGATACTTCCATTGGCCTCCAATGCCTTGCCGATGTCCTTGGCGGCTTCCAGGGTAGAACTCAGGGCACGGCTTTTAAGCTCCTGCGCAGTACACCGGACCGAAGGAGCGGCAATACTGATCGCCCCCACCGGGTATCCGTCGATATCCAGCACGGGGACCGCGAGAATTCTCAATCCATCGGTGAACAGCGATTCGGTCAAGACGAAGCCATCGTCGCGAATTTGCCCGAGCAGTTCGGCCAGCGGACGCTCCAGGGCATGTGGCTTCATAATAAATGGCGTCGTCGGCGTGAGTTCCTGGACTTTCTGCACCTGTTGCTCCGGCAGGAAGGCAAGGATCGACTGGCCGATAGCTGTCTGGGTTGCAGGCACCGTGGTGCCGATACGGATATCCACACCCAACCGGGTGATGCCCGCCCGCACCCGCTCCAGATAGAGCACATCGGCGCCCTGCAGGACGGCAAAGCTGGCAGCTTCACTGGTTTCACTGACCAGGCCTCGAAGGATAGGCCGCACGATGCTGCGCAAGTCTGTCCGGGCAATGGCATGAAAGCCCAGATCCAGCACCTTGAGCGTCAATGCAAAACGGCGGCTTTCTGGAATTCTTGAGACATACCCCAAATCGACCAAGGTATTGAGCATACGGAAGGTGGTACCGGGATCGAGATCAGCGGTTACGGCGATCTGACTCAAGGTCAATTCATCGTTTTCGGCAGTAAACGACTCCAGTACGCGAAAACCCTTGGCTAAGGATTGAACGGTACTTCGGGCCTTCTTTTCATCCCAGCCCTGGATCGAATCGGCGCTGCGTTCTGAATGTTTTGGAGTCTTGATCATTTTTTTCGCTCTTTTTGATTTTTTCGGATTGCGAAATTATTTTCTTTCGATTAGGATATTATTTTGGCAGCGCCTTGTCCTATATCTATTGAGACAAGATTTTATTATTTATATGTTTTTTGGCTATATCGGATGACAGCCCCCCCGCCGTTCAGCACTCAGGCCTGGACAGTTGGACGCTTTCGATAAGTGAGAATTGAACGTTCGTCGACCCGAACAATCACCGACCTGACACGATGCACTTGCAAACGCGCTCGAATGCCAGATGAAAAATATTTTTCATCTGGAGCTTAAAACGTCTGATTTAGGGGCCCCTGCTTTCCCACTCTGAGATGCAGGCAACGAATTGCCTGCATTCCTTCATCCTCCCGCCCACTAGAACGCAATCGATAGTGGAGAACGTCACCGTTACCACTTAGAACTCCGTCACAACCGTAACACCTGTCGTGTCAAACCGGTCCATGTTCATGAGCGCATCAATGGACTGCTCAAGGCTGATGGTCTTGCCGACCAGCTTTTCAGGCGCCAGCTTGCCGGACGTGATCATCTCCAGCATCGCGCCGTAACGGTGAGCCTGCATGCCATGGCTGCCACAGATCTCCAGCTCGTAGGCAATGACCTTGCTCATTGGAATCGCCGGCGTGCTCTGGTCGGCCAGCATCAAACCGACCTGGACATGCTTGCCTCGCCGTCTCAGATTATTGATGGAGTTGAAGCAGGTGGTTGGATGACCGAGAGCATCCAGCGAAACGTGCGCGCCGCCCTTGGTGATTTCAAGTACCGCCTCAGTGACATCAGCGACGCGGCTCTCATTGACGGTAGCGACGGCACCGAGCGATTGGGCCAGCTTCAGTTTGTCGTCCGAGATATCGATGGCGATGACGTTCGCTCCGATCGCTTGGGCGATCATGACAGCGGACAGCCCCACCCCACCGCAGCCATGAACCGCCACCCACTGACCTGCCGTGACCTTGCCTTGATCGACAACCGCACGGAACGACGTGACGAAACGACAGCCAAGACTCGCCGCCGTGGCGAAATCCATGCTTTGAGGCAGCGCGACCAAGTTCAGATCCGCCTTGTGAATCCCCACATACTCGGCGAAAGACCCCCAATGGGTGAAACCGGGCTGAAATTGGCTGTGACACACTTGTTGGTTGCCGCTATTGCACTCCGGGCAAGCACCACAACCACCGACAAAAGGAACGGTGATGCGATCGCCAACCTTCCATCTTGTGACATCTTTGCCGACCTCAGCCACGATTCCTGCCAACTCGTGACCGGGCACATGAGGCAACCGGATGTCAGGGTCATGACCTTTCCAGCCATGCCAGTCGCTTCGGCATACGCCGGTGCCGAGCACTTGAACCACGACACCATGAGGCTCAGGCGTCGGGTCTTCGACCGTCATCAAACGTGGGGGTTGGGAAAAGGCTTCGTAAACTACGGCTTTCATGAGGATCCCTCTGCTTTAGAAAAGCGCTGTACGCGAATGCGACCAAGCGGCTCGGGGTCAAGCGACTATCGGGTGGCCAATACAGTAGCTGATCCGCGCCATGCCTGGCGCGCGCGCTGCCGGCCTGCAGCAAGTCAGCGGCGACAGCGATGCGGTCTGGTTGAACCAGGGTGACGGCTCTACCGCCTACTTCATGACGGAATCGATGATCGGCAAGTTCCAGCGCGCAGGGGAAACTACCTGGCAGGTTCGCTATGGCTATGATTTCGCCAAGGTCGGGGTTCCCGGCTTGAGTTTCCTGGGCATGTACGAAAGCGGCTCGAACATCCGTACCCCCACCGGCGACAAGAGCGAGTGGGAGCGCAACCTGACGGTGAGTTATGTCATCCAGCAAGGTCCGCTCAAGGACCTGAGCATTGCCTTGCGTCACGCCTCATTGCGCACCGAAGTGTCTACGCAACGGGACAGTGATGAGCATCGGGTGATCGTCAGCTATCCGTTGAACATTCTGTAAATGCCGACACGCTGGGTGATGCGCATCGTCACCCAGCGTGGTGCGACAGCGATTCCCGAGGCTATAGCGTCAGCTTGATTCGTCGTAGAACTACCGCAAGAAAACGGCCAAAAGTTTGCACCGGCTGAATCCTCGACTGCTGAACTCGACAAGGAGACACTGAATGCTGGTCAGGATCGCCGGTAAGCGGGATATCACGGCGGACCGCGATCCAGTGTCGTCTCTTACGACAATGGAACAACCTTGAGCCGGTTTGATTCGACCGTCGCAGTCATCTGCATTGCCTGCGGATAAGCCAGCAAACATTCAGCGATGGCAGGCTCCAGCTCAACCCTCACTCGCCTTGTCAGGGCCCGAGCACCGAAGCGTGGGTCATGCTTTCGGCACAGCCAGTCGCTTGCCGCAACGTCCAGGAGCAGCGTACGGCGATGCTGATCGAGACGTTGGTTGAGTTTGCTCAGTTCGATCTGCAACAACGCTTCCAGCCATTGGGTTTCGATACGTTGGAAAACCAGGATGCGATCAATACGGTTTAGAAATTCCGGTTCGAACCAGGCGTGCAACGCTAGCTCCAACATAGCCTGCTCACCTTGTGGGGCGATGCCGAGCCAGCGCCGCCAACCGCGTGAGAAACGTTCCCTGTAGGTGGTCGCTTGCCGGGCTCCAATGTTGCTGGTCATGAAGATCAGGCTATTGCGAAAATCCAGCGTTCGGCTACCGCCCGCCAAGGTCAGTTGGCCGTTTTCAAGAATGCCCAACAAGCTGCGCACCACTTCCTTGCTGGCCTTTTCCAGTTCATCGAACAGCACGATGCCTGGGCGACTGTAGGTGCCTTGAATCAATTCGCTATTGAACAGACTGACGCCCTCTTTACTCCCCACATAACCAGGTGGCGCTCCGATGAGCGCCGCCGAGTAATGCTCCTGGGCCAAGGTGTGCATGTCGATGCGACAAAAAGCATCGGCGCGACCGTGTATGGCCAGAGCCAGCAGACGGACGATTTCGGTCTTGCCGACACCGGTCGGCCCCATGAACAGGTTTACCGTCAACGGCCTCTCGCGTTCACCAATATCGACCTTAACCACGTTTAGCAACGCCTCGACCGCGCTCATGGCGTGTTCTTGGCCGACAATTCGACTGCGCAACAACGCCATGACTTGGGCGGGGTTGAAGACGAAACGCGAGGTGAACAAATCTGCTGCCGGTGATGCGCTGGTCAGGTTAGGCTGTAGGTGGTTTGGGTCGATGCGATCATTCACGAAAGGCATGGTTTAGCCTGCGTTTTTTTCTTTACCGTCGTGGGGAAGCTCTCCCACCGGGCAATGAGCCACGCCGACGGTGCTACGGGTAAGTTTTTCGACGTTTTCCTGAGCTTTCTGCGCATCCAGTACCCAGGTGCGGTAAAAGTCGAACGGGCAGTCAGCCACGCCCTTGTCGCCGTCCCCGGAGTTATAGACCCCGGTGTAACCGCGATGCAGCAGCTTGAACAAATGATTCTGTGATTGGTCGTTCGCTCGCGCATCGCGGATTTGCGAAACGGATAATTGTGCGTACTGAATGCCCATTTCCTCTTCACCGCATTCGCCCAGGGTGCGACCGTCGAAGCCAATAATCGCCGAGTGACCAAAGTAGGAATAAACCCCATCGAAGCCGGCAGCGTTGGCCACTGCCACATAACAACTATTGGCCCAGGCCATGCTCTTGGACATCATCACCTGCTGCTCTTTAGCCGGGTACATATAGCCTTGGCACCGGACGATCAACTCCGCACCCTTCATTGCACAGTCGCGCCAGATCTCCGGGTAGTTGCCGTCATCACAAATGATCAAGCTGATCTGCAGGCCCTTGGGACCCTCGCAGACATGGGTTCGATCGCCCGGATACCAGCCTTCAATGGGGCACCAGGGAATGCACTTGCGGTACTTCTGGACGATTTCGCCCTGGTTATTGATCAACACCAACGTGTTGTAAGGGGCTTTGTGGGGATGCTCTTCATGGCGTTCACCGGTCAGCGAAAACACCCCCCACGTGTCAGCCGCACGGCACGCGGCGGAAAAAATCGCAGTCTCTTCGCCTGGAATACTGGCGGCAGTCGCCATCATCTCATCGCGGTCGTACATGATGCCCATGGTGCTGTATTCAGGAAACACCACTAGGTCCATGCCGGGGAGGCCGCGTTTCATACCGGTGATGATGTCGGCTATCTTGCGGGCGTTTTCAATGACCTCGGCCTTCGAATGCAGACGCGGCATTTTGTAATTGACGACGGCGACACCCACGGTGTCCGGGCTGCTGGAAATATCACCATGACGCATGAAACTTACCTCTGTTAATGGCTGATCATCCAAGGTCTGGAGCCGGTTTTACTCTTGAGCCCTTGTGGATTTTCTTTGGTCGGGGCCAGCGGTTTGTTCGGTGCGCAACAACTGCACCCACTGGGATGACGACGGTTCTGCTGGTACTCGCCAAGCGTCTGCGGCGCGTGGACACTTCGCTCGTTGGTCGCCATGGCCTGGCGTTGACTGCTCGACAACGTCGTCAGTGCCGGCGCAGACAACAGCAACCGCCCTCCTGGGCCCGCGCAAGATGGGCACTGGCACGACTCGTGCCGTTGGGCCATAGGCCGCAACATTGTGAAAGAGCCACAGGTTTGGCATTCGTACTCATAGGTCGGCATGGCGCTCTCCAGACATTGATCGAGCTCGGACGTGTCTCAAAGGTCCGGGGCGATCGGCAGATCGATACTGCCGTCGAGGTGTTTGATGGGGCCGTTGGCATTGGGGTTGATGTCGAAGTCGAAGATTTCGGTGGGTAACCAGAGAGTCGCGCAGGCGTTGGGGATGTCGACCACGCCGCTGATATGCCCTTGCACTGGCGCAGAGCCCAACAGTGCATAGCCTTGGGCGGGCGAATAACCAAACTTGGTCAAGTAGTTGATCGCATTCAGGCAGGCCTGGCGATACGCGACATTCACGTCCAGGTAGTGCTGTTTGCCGGCTTCATCCACCGAGATACCTTCAAAGATCAGGTAGTTCTGGTAGGTCGGGATGATCGGGCTGGGTTTGAACACCGGGTTCTTGATCCCGTACTTGGCCATGCCGCCCTTGATCAGCTCGACTTTCATATGCACCCAGCCGGCCATCTCGATAGCACCGCAAAAGGTGATCTCGCCGTCGCCCTGACTGAAGTGCAGATCCCCCACCGACAACCCGGCGCCTTTGACGTAGACCGGGAAGAAAATCTTCGAGCCTCGGGACAGGTCCTTGATATCGCAGTTACCACCATGTTCACGCGGCGGCACGGTGCGTGCGCCCGTGGCCGCGGCATCATCCCGGGCCTGGCCTTTGAGCTTGCCCATGTGCGCGGTGGCGGCCAGCGGGGCGTTGGCCAAGGGCGGCACGCGGGTCGGGTGGGTGTCGATCAGCTCCTGCTCGCGGCGGTTCCAGTCGCCGAGCATTACCGGGTCGGGCAGGCAACCGATCAATCCGGGGTGGATCAGGCCGGCAAAGTTGACCCCGGGAATGTGCCGCGAGCTGGTGAACATGCCTTTGAAATCCCAGATGGCTTTCTGTGCGCTGGGAAAATGCTCCGTGAGGAATCCGCCACCGTTCTGCCGCGAGAAGAAACCGTTGAAACCCCACATGGATTCGGCCTTGGCGCCGATGTCCAGCAGGTCGACCACCAGCAGATCCCCCGGCTCGGCGCCATGCACGCCCACCGGACCGGACAGGTAGTGCACGGTGGACAGGTCGACGTCACGCACATCCGAGGCGTCGTCGTTGTTCTTGATCGCGCCGGCGGTCCAGTCATAGGTCTCGAGAATAAAATCATCCCCAGGCTTGACCCAGCAGGCCATGGGAATGTCCGGATGCCAGCGGTTATGAATCTGTTCGTTCTCGGTGGCGGGCTGGTTGAGGTCGACTTTGATCAAGGTATCGGTCATGGCGAAGCTCCTGAACATTAGGGATGTACCGCGTTGGAACCAGTCTCGAATGGCGGCACGAATCGGCCAATACGTTGGATGACGTACCCCAGAACTGGCTTGACAGCTGCTACAAAGGGGGCCAATAAACCATCGCGTCGCCCAGCCGCACTTACACGCAGAGGTAGCGACTGATGGTGGCTTCGTCGACCTTGTCCCGGGTCTCTTCAATCACGAAGCGGCCCTTCTCGATCACCAGGAAGCGGTCGGCGATTTCCAGGGTGAATGACAGCACCTGCTCGGAGACCACAATGGTCAGGTCGCGCAGGTTGCGGATCTCTTTCAAAGTGCGGGCGATATCCTTGATGATCGACGGCTGGATGCCCTCGGTGGGTTCATCGAGCAACAACACCTTGGGATTGGTCGCCAGCGCCCGGGCAATGGCCAGTTGCTGCTGTTGCCCGCCCGAAAGGTTGCCCCCCTTGCGCAAGCGCATGTCGTGGAGTACCGGAAACAACGCATAAATATCTTCGGGCACCTGGCCCCGGGCCGATGCCGGCAGGCCGGTCTGAATGTTTTCCAACACCGTCATGCTGGGGAAAATCATCCGTCCCTGAGGCACATAGGCGATACCGTGCTCCACCCGCTCGTGGGTTTCCAGGTTCGAGACTTCCTGGCCATCGACGCTGACCTGCCCCCGCCACTGCGGAAGGATGCCCATCAAGCTCTTGAATAGCGTGGTCTTGCCCATGCCGTTGCGTCCCATCACGGCGACGATTTCGCGTTTGGCCACGGCTAGGTCGAGGTCGTGGAGGATCTGGCTCTGGCCGTAACCACAGGACAGCTTGTCTACGTTGAACATGCCTGCTTCCTCAATGGCCTAAATAGACTTCGATGACTTTCGGGTTGTTCTGCACCGACTCCATGCTGCCCTCAGCCAGGACCTTGCCCTGGTGCAGCACCGTGACCTTATGGGCGATGCTCTTGACGAATTCCATGTCGTGTTCGATCACCAGCACCGAGCGTCCCTGGCTGATGCGCTTGAGCAGCTCCGCAGTCTGTACGCGCTCGTTGACGCTCATCCCGGCGACCGGTTCATCGAGCATCAACAGGTCAGGGTTCTGCATCAGCAGCATGCCGATCTCCAGCCACTGCTTCTGGCCGTGGGACAGCAGGTCGGCCTGCTGCTGCAGCAGTTCGCCGAGAAATATCTCCCGCGCCACCTCTTCAACCCGGGCAATCACGGCGGCACTGCGTTTGAAAAACAACGCGCCAAACACCTTGCGCCCCGCCGGGTAGGACATCTCCAGGTTCTCGAACACCGTGAGGTTTTCGTAGATCGACGGGTTCTGGAATTTTCGCCCGACACCGGCACGGACGATGTTGTACTCGCGCATCTTGGTCAGTTCCTTACCATCGAACTGGATGCTGCCGCTGGTGGCGCGGGTCTTGCCGCAGATCAGGTCGAGTACCGTGGTCTTGCCTGCGCCATTGGGCCCGATCACCACCCGCACTTCATTGCGGTCGATGTACAGGTTGAGGTTGTCCACGGCCTTGAAACCGTCGAAGGACACCGTCAGCCCCTCGATAACCAGCACCGGCTTGTTCATTTGAAAACCCACGGCGGTCATGGCTGCGTCTCCAGCGAAGGACGTTCAGGAGCCGGAGTCGGCAGCGCAGTGCGCGGCGTCTCCGGCAGGGGCGCGGCAACGGCAGCTTGCTGCGGGGTACGCCGCAATAAACGGCCAAGGGTCAGGCGGCCATGGCTGTCCCAGAGTCCGGCCAGGCCGTTGGGAAAGTACATGACCACGGCAATGAACAGCCCGCCCATCAGGTACAGCCATAGCTCGGGGAAGGACTCGGAGAAATAGGTCTTGCCGTAGTTCACCAGCAAGGCCCCATACACCGCGCCGAGTAGCGACATGCGCCCGCCGACGGCGGCAAAGATCACCATCTCGATGGACGGCACGATGCCGACGAACGAAGGCGACATGAAGCCCACCTGCAAGGCGAACATGGCGCCGCCAATGGCCGAGAAGGCAGCAGCGATGCAGAACACGAAAATCTTGAAACTGGCCACGTCATAACCGGAGAAGCGCACCCGCTCCTCTTTGTCGCGCATCGCCATCAGCAGCCGCCCGAGCTTCGACGCGAGGACGAAGCGGCCGATGAAAATGCAGCCGAACAGCAGAGCCGCGTTAATGAAGTACAAAAGCAACTTGGCGCTGTCGCTGCGCAGGTCCCAGCCGAGCAACGTCTTGAGATCGGTGATGCCATTGACCCCGCCGGTCAGGCCCTGCTGGCCGACGATCAGCACCGTGAGAATCAGCGCGATGGCCTGGCTGACGATAGAGAAATAAACATCCCCCACCCGCCGCTTGAACAGCGCCATGCCAATGATGAAGGCCAGCACCACCGGCACCAGGATCACCGCTAACAGGGTGAAGCTGAAACTGTGGAACGGCACCCAGAGCCACGGCAGTTCGGTGATCTGGTTCCAGTCCATGAAATCCGGAATGCCCGGCGTCGACTGGATTTTGGTGCTCTGCGGGTCGGAGGCTTCGAGCTTGAGAAACATCGCCATGCAGTAGCCGCCGACGCCGAAAAACACCCCTTGCCCGAGGCTGAGAATGCCGCCATAGCCCCAACACAACACCAGACCGACAGCAACGAAGGCATAGGTCAGGTACTTGCCCACCATGTTCAGGCGAAAGGCATCCAGGGTCAGCGGGAAGACCACGAAAATCAGAAGCGCCAACAGGGCCACTCCCAACAGGTTCTGCTTGCCCGCCAGCATCTTGTCTAAAAGCTTCATCGGCTTGCCTCTACTTGCGCACTTTGATGGAGAACAACCCTTGAGGGCGCAACATCAGGATCAGGATCACCCCGGACAGGGTCAGTACCTTGGCCATCGAACCACTGAGGAAAAACTCCGAGATCGATTGGGTCTGGGCAATGACGAACGCCGACGCAATAGTGCCGAACAGGCTTTGTGCGCCGCCGAAGACCACCACCAGGAAGGTGTCGACTATGTACTGCGAGCCCGCGGTGGGCCCGGTGGAGCCAATGGTGGTAAAGGCCGCGCCGGCAACCCCCGCGACACCACAACCAAGGGCAAAGGTCATGCGGTCGACCTTGCGCGTATTGATGCCCACGGCACGGCTCATCAACCGATTCTGTACCGTAGCCCGTACTTGCAGACCCCAGCGTGAGCGGTAGAGCAAGAGGAAAATGGCCCCGGTGAGCAGCAGGGTCAAGGCCATCATGAACAGACCGTTGCGCGGGATCTCGATGGACTCGGTGAAGTTGAACGAGCCCATCAACCACTCCGGCGGCGTGGCGCTGACTTCACGGGCGCCGAACACCGAACGGAAGGTCTGCTGCATCACCAGGGACAGCCCCCAGGTCGCCAGCAGTGTGTCCAGCGGACGCTTGTAGAGCCGACTGATCATCGCCCACTCCACCAGCCAGCCAATGGCCCCGGCCACCAGAAACGACAGGGCGATGGCGATGAAAAAGTAATAGGGTTGAAACCACGGGGTGAAATGGCTGGTCAGGCTCGAACAGACATAGGTGGTGTAGGCGCCGATCGTGAGGAACTCGCCGTGGGCCATGTTGATGACCCCCATCTGGCCGAAAATGATCGCCAGCCCCAATGCCATCAACAGCAGCACGCAGAACACGGACAAGCCGTTGAACCCCTGCATTGCCGCGATGGCACCAAATTCCGATAGCCATTCCATGATGATGGACTCCTGCTGAAGGGAGGATGTGGAAAACCGTTGGGGCCCCATCGCCAGCCAGCTCCTACACAACGCCCGTAGGAGCTGGCTTGCCAGGGGTGGCGCCAGCCCTTACTGGTAGCCTTTAGGAAAAGGATTCGGTTCGATCAGATCGGACTCGTACACCACTTTGAACTGGCCATCGGGCTGTACTTCACCGATACGGGTCTTGCTCCACAGGTGATGGTTTTCATGCACTTTGACGTAGCCTTCAGGCGCGGTTTTCAGCTCGATGCCCGGCGAGGCTGCCACCACTTTGTCGACATCGAAGCTGCCGGCTTTTTCCACGGCAGCCTTCCACAGCCATGGGCCCAGATACGCGGCCTGGGTCACGTCACCGATCACCGAATCCTTGCCGTACTTGGCCTTGAAGGCGTCGACGAAGGCTTTGTTGTTGGGGTTGTCCAGGCTCTGGAAGTACTTCATCGAGGCATAGAAACCGGCCATGTTCTCGCCGCCGATGCCCAGCAACTCATCTTCGGTGACTGAGAGAGTGAGCAAAGTCTGCTTGGCCGAATTGACGCCCGCCGCATTGAGTTGTTTGTAGAAGGCCACGTTGGAGCCACCCACCACTGCGGCGAACACCACGTCGGGTTTCTTCAGCTTGACCTTGTTAATCAGCGAGCCAAACTGGGTGTTGCCCAAGGGGTAGTAGTCTTCGCCGACCACGGTACCGTGCAGCACGTTTTCAATGTGCTTGCGGGCGATCTTCATCGAGGTGCGTGGCCAGATGTAATCCGAACCCACCAGGTAGAAGGTCTTGGCGCCCTTGGTCTTGGCGATCCAGTCGAGGCTGGCGAGGATTTGCTGGGTGGCTTCCTGGCCGGTGTAGATCACGTTCTTCGACTGCTCCAGCCCCTCATAGAAAGTCGGGTAGTACAGCAGGCCGTTTTCTTTCTCGAAAATCGGTAGCACGGCCTTGCGCGAGGCCGAGGTCCAGCAGCCGAACACTGTGGCCACCTTGTCATTGACCAGGAGCTTCTTGGCCTTCTCGGCGAAGGTCGGCCAGTCGGAGGCGCCGTCTTCCTGAATCACCTTGATCTGCCGACCGAGGATGCCGCCTGAAGCGTTGATCTGCTCGATGGCCAAGCGTTCGGCCTGGATCGAACCGGTCTCGGAAATTGCCATGGTACCGGTGGCCGAGTGCAACTGGCCGACCGTGACTTCAGTGGCGGTCACCGCCAGGCCGGTGCTATTGGCCTCGTCCGCCCATACACCCTGGCTGAACACACTGGCAGCCAATAACGACAGGGCCGCAGCCCCTAGCGCCAAGCGGCGCGGCAACAGGCCTTTAGTCCGGATCAATGGTGGTTGCATGCTGCTACTCCTCTGCGGTGACGCTGGTGGTACGCCCTATGGCGGCCAGCAACGGTGGTGGTATCAGCATGGAGGGGCGTCTCGACGACGGGTATACGCAGCCTGACGTAAGCGCGTACGTCATTTGACGTAGGGAAAAATGCACCAAGGCGGCGCAGGCTATTGCTCCAGGTCCCGACCGACCGGCACTGCGCGGACGCGTGCGCAGGCACCAGCTGGCGCGGCAAGACGGCGTGGTGCAGGGCATGAAAATTGCTCGGCTATCCGCCACGGGCACACCCGCCAGGCACGGAGCGCCTTGACCCCAGGAGTCTTTCACCGTGCTTCCACCTGGCACCCAGCGCATCGCCAAGATCCGTCGCGACTACAACAGCTGGGTCGCCGACGAAACCATGGAAGACTACGCCCTGCGTTACACACCAAAGTCCTTTCGCAAGTGGTCGGAACTGCGCATTGCCAACACCGCCCTGGGCGCGGTGTCGTTCCTGGCCCTGGAGGCGATTGGCGGGGTACTGGCCCTGAGCTACGGCTTCACCAACACCTTCTGGGCAATCCTCGCCGTGAGCCTGATCATCTTCCTCACCGGCCTGCCCGTCAGCTACTACGCCGCCCGTTACGGCGTCGATATGGACCTGTTGACCCGCGGTGCCGGCTTCGGCTACATCGGCTCGACCATCACCTCGCTGATCTACGCTAGCTTCACCTTTCTGTTCTTCGCCCTGGAAGCAGCGATCATGGCCCTGGCCTTGGAGCTGTACTTCCATATCCCATTGGCCTTTGCCTATGTGATCTGCTCCGTGCTGGTAATCCCCCTGGTGGCCTATGGGGTGACCCTGATCAGCCGGCTGCAACTCTGGACCCAGCCGCTGTGGCTGGTGCTGCTGGTGTTGCCCTATCTGTTTGTGCTGCTGAAAAACCCCGAGGTCTTCAGCGACTGGACCAGTTTCCGGGGCCGTGATGCCAGCGGCGACTTCAATCTGCTGGCGTTTTGCGCAGCCTGTACCGTGGCCCTATCCCTGGTGACGCAGATCGGCGAACAGGTCGACTACCTGCGCTTCCTGCCGGAAAAAACCGCGGCCAACCGCAAGCGCTGGTGGGCCGCCCTGCTCTGCGCCGGCCCCGGCTGGATCCTGCCCGGCGCCCTGAAAATGTTCGCTGGCGCCTTCCTGGCGTTTCTTGCTCTGCAACACGAGATCCCCATCGAGCGCGCTACGGAACCGACCCAGATGTACCTGGTGGCCTTCGGTTATGTGTTCGCCTCGCCGGAATGGGCCCTGGCGGCGATGGTGCTGTTCGTCTTCGTCTCGCAGATGAAGATCAACCTGACCAACGCTTACGCCGGTTCCCTGGCTTGGTCGAACTTTTTCGCCCGAGTCACCCACAGTCACCCCGGCCGCGTAGTTTGGCTGGTGTTCAATGTGGCGATTGCCCTGATGCTGATGGAGCTGGGGGTATTCGACGTCATCGACCAGGTGCTCGGTCTCTACGCCAACATCGCCATCGCCTGGATCGGCTCGGTGGTCGCCGACCTGGTGATCAACAAACCCTTGGGATTGTCACCGAAACACATCGAGTTCAAGCGCGCTCACCTCTACGACATCAACCCGGTGGGCGTCGGTTCCATGCTGATTGCCTCGCTGCTGTCGGTCCTCGCCCACTTCGGTCTATTTGGTGCGCTGGCCCAGGCCGCTCCGCCCTTCGTTGCCCTCGGCACCTCTCTGGTCATGACCCCGCTGCTGGCCTGGGCCACCCGCAGCCGCTATTACATCGCCCGCACCAGCGATCCGCTACTGCTGCAACCGGTGGCACCGAGCACGCAGATCACCTGCGGCCTGTGCAGCAACCCGTTCGAAACTGCCGACATGGCTTTCTGTCCGGCCTACAGCACGCCCATCTGCTCACTTTGCTGTTCCCTGGACGCGCGTTGCGGCGATCGCTGCAAACCCCACGGGCGTCTGTCGGCGCAGTTCGAAGCGCTGTTGCATTGGCTGCTGCCCAATGCCACGGTGCCACGCCTGCACACCCGGCTAGTGCATTACTTGGGCCTGCTGCTCGCGCTGATCCTGATGCTCAGCGGCGCTCTGGCGCTGATCTATGGCCAGGCCTCTCAGGGGCTGCCTCACTCGCCGCAAGCCCAGGCGACGCTGTACCAGGCATTTTTCAAGGCCTTCCTGACGCTCTCGGTACTGGCGGCCATCCTCGCCTGGTGGGTGGTTCTGACGCGGGAAAGCCGCCGCGTGGCCCAGGAAGAATCGGACCGCCAGACCCTGCTGCTGATGCAAGAAATCGAAGCCCACCGCTTGACCGACCAGGCCCTGCAAGATGCCAAGGAGGCTTCCGAGGCGGCCAACGCGGCCAAGAGTCGCTACGTCACCGGACTGTCCCACGAACTGCGTACGCCGTTGAACAGCATCCTCGGTTTTACCCAGATCCTGCAGCGCGATGCGGCCATGCCGGAACAGCATCAGGATGCCCTGGCGACCATCCTGCGCAGCGGCTCTCACCTGCTGTCGCTGATCGACGGCCTGCTCGATGTAGCCAAGATCGAGGCCGGCAAATTGCGCCTGGAACCGACGGAAATCCCCTTCCCGGAACTGATCCACGATCTGGAGCTGATGTTCACCCCACAAGCCCGGGACAAAGGGTTGCGCTTTCGCCTGGAGCTGATCGGCAAGATACCGGCGGTAGTGCGGGGCGACGAAAAGCGCGTCCGGCAGATCCTCATTAACTTGTTGGGCAATGCGGTCAACTTCACCGACAGCGGTGAGGTCTGCCTGCGGGTCAGTTACATGCGCGAGACGGCAACCTTCGACATCATCGACACGGGTATCGGCATCGACCCCGAGCACATCGAGCGAATCTTCCAGCCTTTCGAGCGCGGTGATCTGATGCGCCAGGACAAGGGCGTTGGCCTGGGCCTGACCATTACCCGCATGCTCACCTCGCTGATGGGCGGCGAGTTACAGGTCAAGAGTCAGCAGGACAAGGGCACCTGTTTCCAGGTGCGCCTGTTTCTCTCGCAAGTACGGGTGCCACAAGCGGTGATCCATGTCGAACACGACATCATCGGCTATCAGGGGCCGCGGCGTCTGGTGCTGGTAGTGGACGACCATGTGGACCATCGCAAGGTCCTCAGCGGCATGCTTACGCCCCTGGGCTTTGAGGTGATCCAGGCCAGCAACGGCCAGGAAGCGATTCGCCAGGTCGCCCTGCTGGGGCCGGACCTGATCCTCATGGACCTGTCGATGCCGACGATGGATGGCTGGGAAACCAGCCGGCTGATCCGCCGCAATGCGTTGTCCACGGCACCGATCATCGTGATATCGGCCAATGCCTTTAACGACGAGCGCGAGCGCAGCCTAGCCAGTGCCTGCAACGACTACCTTGCCAAGCCGGTACACACCCCGGAGCTGCTCGAACGGATCCAGCAGCAGCTCGACCTGCACTGGCTGCGCCGCGAAAAACCAGCCCCTGCGACATTCCCCGAACCAGGGTTATTGCCCTCAAAGCCTGACCTCATCGCCCTCGGCGAACTCAGTGCCATTGGCTACGTACGCGGTCTGCACGAAAAGCTCGACGCCATCCAGGCCGAGACGCCAGCCACCGCCCCTTTCATCAGTTCGCTACGCAAGCTGCTGAAAAACTTTCGCTTGGACGAAATCAACCGCGCCCTCAAGGAGGCAGAAGATGAATGTATTGACCACAGTCGCTGAACCCGGTGTCGTGCTGATTGTGGACGACACCCCGGACAACCTCGCCATGCTCTCCGACGCCCTCAACGATGCCGGCTACATGGTGCTGGTGGCCCTCGACGGGCTCAGCGCCCTGAACCGCATCGAACGCCGGCGTCCGGACCTGATCCTGCTGGATGCGATGATGCCGGGCCTGGACGGTTTCGAGACCTGCCGGCGGATCAAGGAGCAACCGGCCAACGCCGATATTCCGGTGCTGTTCATGACCGCGCTGACGGAAAGCAGGCATGTGGTCCAGGGCTTTGAAGTGGGTGGCAGCGACTACGTGACCAAGCCGATACAGACCGACGAAGTGCTGGCCCGGGTCGCCGCACACTTGCGCACCTCGCGCATCCTGCTGTCGGCCCGAGCGGCGTCACAGCCAACCGCGCCGAGCCTGGATGACGAGCCGGCGCAGAGGGTGTTGTCGGCACGATTTCAGCTCACCGGTCGGGAAGTCGAGGTTCTGCGCTGGGTGGCCTGCGGCAAGACCAACCGCGACATCGGCACCATTCTTGATCTGAGCCCACGCACCGTGAACAAACATCTGGAGCATGTGTATGTGAAGTTAGGTGTAGAAACGCGCACAGCAGCGACCTCCGTGGCCTTGTCGGCCATGACCGATTCTCGCAACAGTGTTTCAAGGTAAGCCACGATAACCAGATGTATTGTTGGATGAGCACTAGCTGGTGGATGAAGCAGGAACCTTGGAAACGGCTCTCGCCAAATTACGTTTGTATCGCGGCAATGTCTTTGATGATGTGCCGACGTCTTATCGGTCAAGCGGGTTCCTTTCAGAGTGCCTTGGCCCAGCCGCGCAGTACGTACTTCTGGATTTTGCCCGTCGAAGTTTTCGGCAACTCGCTGAACACGACGGTTTTCGGGAGTTTGAACCCTGCCAGACGCTCACGACAGAAGCGAATGATCTCGGCTTCCCGAGTGTCCTGGCAGTCGGCTTTGAGGGTGATAAAGGCACACGGAGTTTCACCCCATTTTTCGTCCGGACGGGCGACCACCGCAGCGTCCAGTACCGCCGGGTGACGATACAAAATGTCCTCAACCTCGATGGTGGAAATGTTCTCTCCTCCCGAGATGATTATGTCCTTGAGCCGATCCTTGATTTCGACATAGCCGTCGGGGTGACGAACCGCCAAGTCGCCGGTGTGGAACCAGCCGCCCTTGAACGCCTCACGGGTGGCATCGGGGTTCTTCAGATAGCCTTTCACTGTGTTGCAGGGGAACGAAGGTCGAACGCCTATCGGGTGGCAAAGCTACCGAGACTGTGAGTTAGCAGCGGATTTGGCACCGACCAGGACCTTGCAAGAGATTTCCGAGCTGACCGCTAGAAGCCGCGGCCGACGGATCTTTCGAGGGTTCAGCGACACTCAATCGGTGCCAACTACCTGCAAAATGGTTTGTCACCAAAACAGCAAGAAGTCGGGTGAATTTGCGGTCTGTTTGGCACTGCGGTTTGGGCCCAAAAACGTCGAATTTGGAGGTGTGAGGCAGGCTCTCGGACGCGATTGTTTGCTTCAAAATCGGCCCCTGGGCCTTGTGATCGAAGGGTCTTCAGAAGACCCACAGCCCGTCAGCAATCAATTCGAATAGATGCGCCCTCCCCGCGCTCTGTTCCGTTTCCCTAGCGCACAATCGGAAGTCCGGCCTAAAGGTGCTTCCGTTTGTCTTCAAAGGCACGGCCCGCGTGACGTACAGCCTGTTTCGCGGATGTTGGATGGTGACCTTTAAGAACGAAGAATCGGAACTGAGCTTCCAGGGTTTAGCGCCGCGGAGCCGGTGAGGAAAAACGCCCTAATCGCCCGGAAACAGGGCTTTTGGCAAGGCTATCTGACATGCGAAAAAGCTGAGAAAGGAAGAGAAATATCAGACAGGATTGGTGCCAAAGGCAGCGCGAAAAAGGGCCAAAACGGCGTGAACTCACACTTGGTCGAAGGCAATTCCAGACCTCAAAATCAGCGAAATAACCGAGTAGTTTTGCGCGAGTTTTGCGCAGGCACAAAAAAGCCGATCTATCTGATCGGCTTAAGTGCCTGATTTTACTCAGTAAATATGGTCGGGACGGAGTGATTCGAACACTCGACCCCTAGCACCCCATGCTAGTGCGCTACCGGACTGCGCTACGCCCCGACTAGGCGTGAATCTTGTCCCGCTTCTCAACGGAACGCTCAGGAATATATCGCAAGCTTTTGAAAACTGGAAGATTTAAAAGCAGAAATTTATTTCTTGAGCACCACCAGCACATCTTCAAGCTCGGCGATCATCTGGCGGATCATTTGTTTGTATTGCGTTGTATCGTCTTTAGCCTCATCACCGGAGAGGCGCAGACGTGCGCCGCCAATGGTGAACCCTTGGTCGTATAGCAGCGCGCGGATCTGCCGGATCATCAGCACGTCTTGGCGCTGATAATACCGGCGGTTCCCGCGACGCTTGACCGGGTTGAGTTGAGGAAACTCCTGCTCCCAATAGCGCAGCACGTGCGGTTTTACCGCGCACAGCTCGCTGACTTCACCGATGGTGAAGTAGCGTTTGCCCGGGATGACGGGTAGTTCGTCGTTATGACTTGGTTCCAGCATAAGCCTCAACTCGGGCCTTCAACTTCTGCCCTGGACGAAAGGTGACCACACGGCGAGCCGTGATCGGGATTTCTTCTCCCGTTTTCGGATTGCGGCCAGGCCGCTGGCGTTTGTCCCGAAGGTCAAAATTGCCGAAACCGGACAATTTGACCTGCTCGTTGTCTTCCAGAGCGTGCCTGATTTCTTCGAAAAACAGTTCGACCAATTCTTTGGCCTCCCGTTTATTCAGGCCCAACTCCTCATACAGACGTTCCGCCATCTCAGCTTTCGTCAGAGCCCCCATACGTCACTTCCTTAACGTGGCGTTCAACCTGTTTTCGAGCGAGGTGAGGATGTTCTGCGTTGCGGTATTCACCTCATCGTCATTAAGAGTGCGCGATGGATGCTGCCAGGTCAAGCCGACTGCAAGGCTTTTTCTATGCGGATCAATGCCTTTACCCTGATACACGTCAAATAGCCTGAGGTCCGTGAGCCATTCGCCTGCATTTTCACGGATTACGTCCAGTACAGCGCTGGAAGCAACGTCGCGGTCGGCCAGCAACGCCAGGTCACGCCGCACTTCAGGAAAGCGCGATAACTCCTGGAATTTCGGCATTTTCCCCAACGCCACTTCGGCCAGGACCAGCTCGAAGACGAACACCGGACGATCAAGGCCCAGGGTCTTCGACAGTTCAGGGTGAATCGCCCCCACATAACCGACTTCACGCCCTTCGCGCTCGATGCGTGCGGTCTGCCCCGGGTGCAGCGCCGGATGCTTGCCCGGTACGAATGTGAACGCGTCGAGTGCACCGGCAAAACCCAGCACCGCTTCGACGTCGGCCTTGACGTCGAAGAAATCGACGACATCACGACCTTGCGCCCAGCCTTCCGGCAAACGGCTGCCGCAAACAACACCGGCCAGCATCGGCTCTTGTTTCAAACCTTCCAACTGACCAACGAAGCGCAGGCCGCTTTCGAACAGCCGCACGCGATCCTGCTGGCGGTTCAAGTTGTGCTGCAGCGACTTGACCAGACCTGGCCACAGGGACGAGCGCATGGCCGCCATGTCGTTGGAGATTGGGTTGGCCAGCAACAGCGGCTCGACACCGGGGTTGAACAGCTCGAACTGACGCGGATCGATGAAGCTGTAAGTGATCGCTTCCTGATAACCACGAGCCACCAGCAGGCGACGCAGTTCCGGCAGGTCGCTACGGGCTTCAGCCTTGGCCTGTGGGGCCAGGCGAGCTTGCGGGTAGCGAACCGGCAGGCGGTTGTAGCCGTACAGGCGGGCCAGTTCTTCGATCAGGTCGACTTCCAGGCTGATATCGAAGCGATGGCTTGGCACTTCGACACGCCACTGCCCTGCCCCATCAGCGCTGATGTTCAGGCCCAAGGCACTGAGCAGGCGCTCGACTTCGGCCGGGTCCATCTCCATTCCCAGCATTTGGGTAATACGTTGGGCACGCAGGGTGACCGGCGCAATCTTGGGCAGGTGCTGTTCGCTGACGGTTTCGATGATCGGGCCAGCTTCGCCGCCGGTGATTTCCAGCAGCAGGCCAGTAGCACGCTCCATGGCTTCACGGGCCAGTTGCCAGTCCACGCCACGCTCGTAACGGTGTGAGGCGTCAGTGTGCAGGCCATAGGAGCGAGCCTTGCCAGCGACAGCGATCTGATCGAAGAACGCGCTTTCCAGGAATACGTCGCGGGTCGTGGCGGACACACCACTGTGCTCGCCGCCCATCACGCCGGCAATCGCCAGGGCGCGGGAATGGTCAGCAATCACCAGCGTGTCACTGCGCAGGGTCACTTCCTGGCCGTCGAGCAGGACCAGCTTCTCACCCTCTTCGGCCATGCGCACGCGGATGCCACCGTTGATTTCGGCGAGATCGAACGCATGCAGCGGTTGACCCAGCTCGAGCATCACATAGTTGGTGATGTCGACGGCAGCGTCGATGCTGCGCACGTCGGCGCGACGCAGGCGCTCGACCATCCACAGCGGCGTCGGCTTCGACAGGTCGACGTTACGGATCACGCGCCCCAGGTAACGTGGGCACGCCGCCGGCGCCAGTACTTCAACCGAGCGCACTTCATCGTGCACGGCTGGCACGCTCGCAACCACAGGACGCGTCACAGGGGCGGCATACAGCGCGCCGACTTCACGGGCCAGACCAGCCAGGGACAGGCAGTCGCCACGGTTCGGCGTCAGGTCGACCTCGATGCTAGCATCGTCCAGGCCCAGGTACTCACGGATGTCCTGGCCCACCGGCGCGTCAGCTGGAAGCTCCATCAGGCCATCATTGCCTTCGCCAATCTGCAGCTCGGCCTGGGAGCACAACATGCCGTTGGACTCGACGCCACGCAGCTTGGCTTTCTTGATCTTGAAGTCGCCCGGCAGTTCGGCACCGATCATGGCGAACGGGATCTTCAGGCCTGGGCGCACGTTGGGCGCGCCGCAGACGACCTGGAATGTTTCCGCACCATTGCTGACCTGGCACACTCGCAGCTTGTCAGCATCCGGGTGCTGCTCGGTGCTCAGCACCTCGCCCACGACCACACCGCTGAATTCACCGGCGGCGGGGGTCACGCTATCGACCTCGAGGCCGGCCATCGACAGGCGAGCAACCAGCTCGTCCCGACTTACCTGCGGGCTTACCCAGCCGCGCAGCCATTGTTCACTGAATTTCATCCTGCTCTCCCAATAGATTCGTTACGGACTGCGGCCTAGCGAAATTGCGCAAGGAATCGCAAGTCGTTGTCGAAGAACAGGCGCAAGTCATTCACACCGTAACGCAGCATGGCCAGGCGCTCGGCGCCCATGCCGAAAGCAAAGCCCGAAAATTCTTCTGGATCGATCCCGGACATACGCAGCACGTTCGGATGAACCATGCCGCAGCCCATGACCTCCAGCCAACCAGTCTGCTTGCAGACGCGGCAGCCCTTACCGCTGCACATCACGCATTCCATGTCGACTTCAGCGGATGGCTCGGTGAACGGGAAGTACGAAGGGCGGAAACGCACCGCCAGTTCTTTTTCGAAGAACACCCGCAGGAACTCTTCGATAGTCCCTTTCAGGTCGGCGAAATTGATGTCGCGATCGACCAGCAGGCCTTCGACCTGGTGGAACATCGGCGAGTGGGTGATATCGGAGTCGCTGCGGTACACACGGCCTGGGCAGACGATGCGGATCGGCGGCTGCTGCGATTCCATGGTGCGGACCTGTACCGGCGAGGTATGGGTGCGCAACAGCATGTTCGCATTGAAATAGAAGGTGTCATGCATCGACCGGGCCGGGTGATGACCAGGGATGTTGAGCGCTTCGAAGTTGTGGTAGTCGTCTTCGACCTCAGGGCCTTCGGCAATGCCATAGCCAATGTGGGTGAAGAACTGCTCGATGCGTTCCAGCGTCCGGGTCACCGGATGCAGGCCTCCGGAAGTCTGGCCACGGCCAGGCAGGGTCACGTCAATGGACTCGGCGGCGAGTTTGGCAGCCAGATCCGCCTCCTCGAGCAACGCCTTGCGCGCATTAAGGACCTCTGTGACACGCTCCTTGGCAACGTTGATCAGCGCGCCGACCTGCGGGCGCTCTTCGGCCGGCAAGTTCCCCAGGGTCTTCATCACCTGGGTCAATTCGCCCTTCTTGCCAAGGTACAGAACCCGGATTTGCTCCAGGGCATTGATATCTTCAGCGCTTTGCACAGCCTCTAGTGCTTGAGCGACCAGCGCATCCAGGTTTTCCATGTACAGACTCCAGATACAAAATAGGGGAAGAGCTTTAAGGCTCTTCCCCTATTTATGACGTTTAACACCTGGGCCCACAGAGGTGAGCCCCGGTGACTGTCGGGGGTACTTAAGCCAAGGTGGCTTTAGCTTTCTCGACAATCGCAGCAAACGCCGCTTTTTCGTTCACTGCCAGATCAGCCAGAACCTTGCGGTCGATCTCGATGGACGCTTTTTTCAGGCCGGCAATGAAACGGCTGTAGGACAGACCGTTAACACGAGCACCAGCGTTGATACGAGCGATCCACAGAGCGCGGAACTGACGTTTTTTCTGACGACGGTCACGGTAGGCGTATTGGCCTGCCTTGATTACCGCTTGCTTGGCAACACGGAATACGCGGGAACGCGCGCCGTAGTAGCCTTTAGCAAGTTTCAGAATTTTCTTGTGACGCTTACGGGCAATGACGCCACGCTTTACACGAGCCATGAGTTACTTCCTCTATTCTTGATCCAAAAATTAACGAAGGCGCAGCATGCGCTCGACTTTTGCCACGTCAGACGGATGCAGCAAGCTGCTACCGCGCAGTTGACGCTTACGCTTGGTCGACATTTTGGTCAGGATGTGGCTCTTGAAAGCGTGCTTGTGCTTGATACCGTTAGCAGTTTTCAGAAACCGCTTAGCAGCACCACTTTTGGTTTTCATCTTTGGCATGTTCGGATACTCCGCATTCAGTTGATAAACATAATCGCAAGGCCTGCCGTGCCCTGTTGATTACTTCTTCTTTTTCGGGGCGATGACCATGATCAGCTGGCGTCCTTCCATCTTAGGATGCTGTTCGACCGAACCGTACTCGAGCAGGTCTTGTTCAACCCGCTTGAGGAGTTCCATCCCCAGCTCCTGGTGGGCCATCTCACGGCCGCGGAATCGCAAGGATACCTTGGCCCTGTCCCCGTCACTCAGGAAACGTACCAGGTTGCGCAGTTTTACCTGGTAATCCCCTTCCTCCGTCCCTGGACGAAACTTGATTTCTTTTACCTGAATCTGCTTCTGGTTTTTCTTCGCCGCGGCAATCTGCTTCTTCTTTTCGAAGATCGACTTGCCGTAGTCCATCACCCGGCAAACCGGTGGGACTGCGTCTGCGGAAATTTCTACCAGATCAAGCTTGGCTTCTTCAGCAATACGAAGCGCTTCATCAATCGAGACGATGCCAATCTGCTCGCCGTCAGCGCCAATTAACCGAACCTCGCGTGCCGAGATATTCTCGTTGATCGGGGCTTTCGGTGCAGCTCGTTTATCTTGTCTCATTTCACGCTTAATAATAATTACTCCAAATCTGGGCGACCACGCCGGGAAACCGCTTGCGCGAGAAACTCAGCGAATTCGGCGACGGGCATCGAGCCCAGGTCAGCACCTTCACGAGTACGCACAGCGACAGTCTGCATCTCGACCTCCCGATCTCCAATAACCAAGAGAAAGGGAACCTTGAGCAAAGTATGCTCGCGGATTTTAAAGCCGATCTTTTCATTTCTCAAGTCGGACTTGGCACGAAATCCGCTTTGGTTGAGAGTTTTTTCGACTTCGGCGGCAAAATCTGCCTGTTTATCAGTGATATTCATGATCACTGCCTGGGTCGGTGCCAGCCACGCGGGGAACGCACCCTCGTAGTGTTCGATCAGGATCCCGACGAAACGCTCGAAGGAACCGAGGATCGCGCGGTGAAGCATGACCGGGTGCTTGCGGCTGTTGTCTTCGGACACGTATTCGGCGCCCAGACGGATCGGCAGGTTGAAATCGAGCTGCAAGGTACCACACTGCCACACACGGCCGAGGCAATCTTTCAGCGAGAATTCAATTTTCGGACCGTAGAAGGCCCCCTCGCCCGGCTGCAGGTCGTACGCAAGGCCCGCGCTATCGAGGGCGGCGGCCAGGGCCGCTTCGGCGCGATCCCACAGCTCGTCCGAGCCGACGCGTTTTTCCGGACGAGTGGACAACTTCATTTCGACTTCGGTGAAGCCGAAGTCCCGATAGACGTCCATGGTCAGCTTGATGAAGGCGGCGGATTCGGCCTGCATCTGCTCTTCGGTGCAGAAAATATGTGCATCGTCCTGGGTAAACGCACGCACGCGCATGATGCCGTGCAGCGCACCCGATGGCTCGTTACGGTGGCAGGCACCGAACTCGGCCAGGCGCATCGGCAACTCGCGGTAGCTTTTCAGGCCTTGGTTGAACACCTGCACATGGCAAGGGCAGTTCATTGGCTTGATGGCGTAGTCGCGGTTTTCCGACTGGGTGGTGAACATGTTGTCGGCGTAGTTGGCCCAGTGCCCGGATTTCTCCCACAGGCTGCGGTCCACCACTTGCGGCGTCTTGATCTCGAGGTAACCGTTTTCACGCTGGACCTGGCGCATGTACTGCTCCAGCACCTGGTACAGGGTCCAGCCGTTCGGGTGCCAGAACACCATGCCCGGGGACTCTTCCTGGGTGTGGAACAGGCCCAGGCGCTTGCCGATCTTGCGGTGATCGCGTTTTTCGGCTTCTTCGATGCGCTGGATGTAGGCTGCCAGCTGTTTCTTGTCGGCCCAGGCAGTGCCATAGACACGCTGCAACTGCTCGTTCTTCGCATCGCCACGCCAGTAGGCGCCGGACAGCTTGGTCAACTTGAAGGATTTCAGGAAGCGCGTGTTCGGCACGTGCGGGCCACGGCACATGTCGACGTATTCTTCGTGGTAGTACAGACCCATGGCCTGTTCGTCCGGCATATCTTCCACCAGACGCAGCTTGTAATCCTCGCCACGTGCCTTGAACACTTCGATGACTTCGGCGCGCGGGGTGACTTTCTTGATGACGTCGTAATCTTTCTCGATCAGCTGCTGCATGCGCTGTTCGATGGCGGCCATGTCGTCCGGCGTGAAAGGACGCTCGAAGGCGATGTCGTAATAGAAGCCTTCATCGATGACCGGCCCGATGACCATCTTCGCGCTCGGATACAACTGTTTGACCGCATGGCCGACCAGGTGCGCACAAGAGTGGCGAATGATCTCCAGCCCCTCTTCATCCTTTGGCGTGATGATTTGCAGCGTAGCGTCGCTGTCGATGACGTCGCTGGCGTCGACCAGTTTGCCGTTGACCTTGCCGGCCAGGGTGGCCTTGGCCAGGCCCGCGCCGATGGATGCGGCGACCTCGGCTACGGAAACCGGGTGATCGAATGAACGTTGACTGCCGTCGGGAAGAGTAATAGTTGGCATGGCGCCTCCTCTCCTAGTGGTGACCCCTACCAAAGGTCACGTGGGTTGGGATGAGCCAGTACAAGATCCAGTCCAGGCCATTCAATGACGAACGCCTGCCTTACAGCGGCAGGAGCCTTGCGGCCAACCGGGAAAACCGAACCAGAGTGACTGGGATTCAAATCAGGGTTATTCGAACATTTGCCGCTGCCGGGGCGGGTTGCCGTCCGGAGCCTGGAAATACCCGAGCCCGGCATGCTAGCACAGATGAACGGTCATCGATGCACAAGGCTGTCACAGGAAGGCAAATCGTCCGCTTTTATGCCAGAGTGCTGAACTTGATAGGCCCTAGAGCCCTCGAATAACAGCACATTGACCCACAAGGAGCATCCTCGCATGCGTCTCAATACCCTGTTCGCCGTAGTCGCCCCCATTGTCCTGCTGCTGCCGTTGAGTGCCCACGCCGACTGGCCGAAGGGCGAGCGGGATAAATACATGGCCCAGTGCACGCAGGCTGCTACCCCACAGATTGGTGTAGCAGCGGCGAAATCCCACTGTGCCTGTGGCGCCGACGCCATCAAATCCTACCCGGCAAGTGATATCCAGGCGCTGATGGACAACAAGGCCACCGCCGAATTGCAGCAGAAAGCCCTTGGCGAGATCGCCAAATGCAAGGCCAATGCGCCTGCGAAAAAGTGAATAACTGGAGCCTTTGATGCAGCCCGGGGCCGATAAAAGGCCAAAAAAAGCGCTTTTTCGTACTATTTATGCAGGTTTTACAGCTTTTTTTATCGTCTTTACTTTGCGCTGAAAGCCTTTAAAACCGGGGCTTTCAGCCGCCTCAGGCGGTAAAGAAAACACGACTGATTGGCAAACAGTGCCTGCGGGGGGCTCCCAAATCGAACATTTCGACTATGATACCCGGGTGTGCCCAGTTGGCCTGAGCAGCACAGTACACTGAAAATATATGTTTCTTGGAGATACACCATGTCTAATCGCCAAACCGGCACCGTTAAATGGTTCAACGATGAAAAAGGCTTCGGCTTCATCACTCCTCAAGGTGGCGGTGACGACCTGTTCGTACACTTCAAAGCTATCGAAAGCGACGGTTTCAAAAGCCTGAAAGAAGGCCAGACCGTTTCCTTCGTGGCTGAGAAAGGCCAAAAGGGTATGCAAGCTGCACAAGTTCGCCCTGAGTAATTTCTCGGCGCACTAAAAAAACCCCGTCCATGTGACGGGGTTTTTTATGGGCGATTGAAAACCGACTATCAGCCGCAATTCACCCGGTTGACCACCAGGTTGGCGTCGGTGCTGAGATTCAGGCGGTCGGAGCGGTACTCAAGCGTCACCATGTCGTTGGGCTTGAGAATCCGGGCATTCTGCGCGCCAGCGCGGGCGCGCGCCTGCTCCAGCAATTGCGGCGAGGCCTGCTTGCCAATGGCGAACTCCGCGGCCTTGGCTTCGCAGCGGCTGTGGCCGGTCTCGGCTGCCACAGGGTCAGGGGTCGATTCAGAGGTGCTGCTGCAACCGCTCAAGAACGCGGCGCCCAGCAAAGCACCCAATGACACGAGCTTCCAAGGCATGAAGCCTCCTTTTTCGATAAATAAACAGAGAGCGTGCGACAGCCCGAACAGCGCTTGGTTTCAACACCACGGCCATCAGCCTGCCTGCCCCAGGAGAAACCGGCAGTTTGCCTGACCCAACCGCTCTGTTCAGGCATGAATCGTGACTGAATATGAACGACGCTCAGTAGACGTCAATGTAATCAAAGGGTGGATTTGGCCAGTTGTCTTTCAGCGCATTGTAAATCTGCATGACCCAGACCTCGTCACTGGCCGCGACTCGACCGACGTAGCCCGACCCTTTGGCCCACGTTTCAAGACGAAACAGCAAGCCATCGATGTCAACGCCACCCACCACCCCCGAAGACAAATAGGCGATCCCTCCCTTGGTCACACGCAATTGGGTGTGCTCGTCATCACTGGCAGAAGCGAGCAACTGACGAACAGACTCAAGGGTCAACCCATCAGGCGCGTTCAAATCGATCTGCACGGCAGGGCTCCTTCAGAAGTCAAAAAAACAAGTGTCGCACAGCCCTCACCCGATGCCTAAGTCGCAGTGCCAAACCCGCTGCAAAAATGGTTAACTCCGCCTACAGACCTCCCAACTCGCGAGCCCCACCATGAGCACCGTCAGCATCGAAGTCACCATCAATGCCAAATGGTCAGAGGGACACAGCTCCTACAGCCCCAGTACCGCGGAGGAACTGGCAATCATTGGTATAGACCTGTTGGTCAAGGAGCTGGGAACGGAGGCCGCGCAGAAATTCATCCAGCAGGCGTTCGAGCGATATCCGAACGTCACCGAAACGGTTGAGTGAAGCTCGAGCACCCGCAGGCCATGGCCTGCGGGCCCGCCGCGAGGCAAGTTACTTGAGGCGTGCCAGACGCTCGGTCAGCAGGTCGAAGAAACCCTGGGCATCACCGTTCTCCACCCAGAAGGCATTCTTGGGCGCCTTCAGGCCGTCGTACCAGTCGACGATGGTCTGCCCGAAAGTCGGGCCTTCGCGACTGTCCACCACCAGGTTGACCGAACGACCGGTAAACAATTGCGGCTTGAGCAGGTAGGCGATCACCGTTGCGTCATGCACCGGCCCACCCGTCATGCCGTAGTGCTCCATATCGCCCTTGACGTATTCGTTGAGGATATCGCCCACCAGCTTGCTGGCGTTGTTGTTCAGCGCGGCGATCTGCTTGAGGCGCGCTTCGCTGGTGAGAACCTTGTGGGTCACGTCCAAGGGCAGATACGTCAGCTTCAGGCCGCTTTTCGCGACGATCTCCGCCGCCTGTGGATCGGCGAACAGGTTGAATTCAGCCACCGGCGTGATATTGCCACCGTTGAAATGCGCACCGCCCATGATCACCACTTCCTTGATGCCCTGGACGATGTCCGGCTCCTGGATCAGCGCCAGGGCCAGGTTGGTCTGCGGACCGAGCATGGCAATGGTGATGCTGTGGGGCTTGGCAGCCTTGAGGGTGTCGATCAAGTAGTTGACGGCATTGCCCTCGGCCAGCCCCTTCTTCGGCTCGTGCACGGTGACACCCGACAGGCCTTCCTTGCCATGGATGTTTTCCGCATAGATTGGCGTGCGCATCAACGGTTTTGGTGCACCGGCATACACCGGCACGTCTTCGCGCCCCGCCCACTCCCGTGCCAGGCGAGCGTTGCGGGAGGTCTTGTCCAATCGCACATTGCCGGCGACCGTGGTCAGCGCACGGATATGCAACTCTTCAGGGGACGCCAGGGCGAACAGCAGCGCCACCACGTCATCGGCCCCAGGGTCGGTGTCGATGATCAAGTCGATTTTTTCCGCCGCCTGGGCGCTTGTAGCGGTGATCAATGACAAAAGCAGCAGACTCCGGACCAGTTGGTGCATTTTCTGGGCATAGCGGTGCATGGCGCACTCCTTGTGCAGGTTGACAGGATTAGAACGTGACTCCAGCGATCAGTACGATGTTGCAGTACGGCGAACACTCTCCGGTGCGGATAATCGCCCGAGCCTCACGACTGAGGATCTTGAACTGTTCATGGCTGACGCGCTCCCGCGTCCCCAGCGCACCTTCGGCGTGCAGCGCCTCCAGCGTCGTCAGGGCCGACGGTTGTTTATCGAAGATTTCCTCGGCCAGCACATGGCGCTCCACCTGCATTTCGCTGAGGACTACCTTCAAGGTACTGACAAAATCGGGAATGCCATGGGTCAGCGCCAGGTCGATCAATTCGACCCCGGGCGGCACCGGCAGACCAGCGTCACCGATGACCACCTTGTCGCCGTGACCAAGGGAGGCGATCAGCCGCGACAGTGCCACATTCAACAACGGCGTTTTTTTCATGATTTGAAAGCCTGTACTTCCAGCAAGGTGGGGATGGAGGGTTGCGCGCCTGCGCGAGTGACCGACAGCGCTGCGGCGACCTGGCCGAAACGAATCGCTTCGACCTCGTTTTGGCCGCCGGCCAGGGCAGCCGCAAAGCCGCCGACAAAGGTATCCCCTGCCGCCGTGGTGTCCACGGCCTTGACCAGCGGCGCCGGAAAGTGCTCGAAGCTCGAGCCATTGGCGAACATCAGCCCCTGGGCACCCAACGTCACGATCACCTTGCCGGCACCGGCGGCGATCAGGTGCGTCGCGGCAGCTTCGGCGGTTTCCAGGGAGTCCACCGCCAGCCCGCTCAGGACCGCCGCTTCGCTTTCATTAGGGATCAAATAGTCGACGTAGGCGTACCAGTCGGGCGGCAACGCATGGGAGGCCGGCGCCGGATTGAGGATGACCGTCTTGCCCAATTCGCGACCGCGCTTGAGGGCATGACCGACAGTGGCGTCCGGTACTTCGAGCTGGCAAATGATGACATCGGCGCTTTGCAGCACCTCATCGAAACGGTCCAGGACCTCCGGCGTCAGCACACCGTTGGCACCGGCGACGATCACGATCGCATTCTGACTATTGTCATCGACGACGATCAGCGCCACGCCACTGGAGCCATCCACCACGCTGACCGCCTGGCAATCGATGCCCTCGGCCAGCAGCGCCCCGCGCAATTGCTGGCCGTAGGCATCGCTGCCCACGCAACCGACCATCGACACCTGCGCCCCCAAGCGCGCGGCGGCCACAGCCTGGTTGGCGCCCTTGCCGCCCGCAATGGTGGAAAACGACTCACCGATCAGCGTCTCACCGCCCCGGGGCAGCCGTGGTGCCCGGGTCACCAAATCCATGTTCAGGCTGCCTACTACCACTACTTTTGCTGGCATACATCACTACTCTTCAATTCGGTTCAGCGGTATTGGGCGAACGCACCGGACAACGGTGCGGTCGACTCACGCAAGACAATGCTGGGCGTCACGATCCGCTGATCGGTGGCAAGCGCCGGCGTGGCGATCCGCCGCAACAGCACTTCGGCGGCCATCTCACCAAGCTGCAGGATCGACTGCCCCACTGTGGTCAACGCCGGGTAGACATAACGGCTCATCTGGATGTCATCGAAACCAATGACCGACAGTTCGCTGGGCACGCGTACGTTACGTTCGGCAGCGGCGCGCAGCACGCCAATGCCGATCATGTCGTTGGCCGCAAAAATCGCGCTCGGCGGCTGCTGCTCAAGCAGTTGGGCGGCGGCGCGGTAACCACCGGGGCTGGTGAAATCGCTTTCAAGCATGCGCTCGACAGGCAGCTCGATCCCCGCCTCTTTCAGCGCCCGGCAGTAACCGGCCAGACGCATCTGCGCCACGCTGGTGTCCGCCGGCCCGCCGATAAAAGCGATATCGCGGTGCCCCAACTCCAACAGGTGCCGGGTCGCCAGGTAGGCGCCGTACTCATGGTCGATGCGCACCAGGTCCGCGTCAACGCCGTCGAGCCCACGGTCGACGATGACCATGGGCGTGCGCACATTGGCCAGCCCTTGCGCCAGGCCGACGTCGCCGCCGGCGGACGCGACGATCAAGCCGTCGATGCGTTTTTCCAGCAGCACTCGCAGGTAACTGCGCTGCTTGTCCGGGTTGTCGTCGGAGTTGCACAGGATCACGCAATAGCCGTTGCGCTCACAGTAGTCCTCAATGCCCCTGGCCAATTCGGCGAAGTACGGGTTCAGACTATTGGGTACCAACAGGCCGATAGTCGCCGTGGTCTTGGCCTTGAGCGAGCGAGCCACGGCACTGGGCACATAGTCGAGGCGCTCGATCGCAGCCTCGACTTTGAGTCGCACTTCTTCGCTGACCGGCCGCGTCTTGTTCACCACGTGGGACACGGTCGTATAGGAAATCCCCGCGAGCGCCGCCACATCCTTGATCGTCGCCATACTTCAGGCCCGCCGACTGGCGCGCTGGCTGCGATAAGTGTCGAGCACCACTGCAACCACGATCACCGCCCCGGTAATGATGCGCTTGGTCGGCTCGGTGGCGCCGATCTGCGCCAGGCCGGCCGCCAGCACGGAGATGATCAGCACGCCAAAGAAGGTGCTGATGACCGAACCGCGCCCGCCCATCAGGCTGGTACCACCGATCACCACGGCAGCGATCACCTGCAACTCAAGCCCTGAGCCGGCATTCGGATCCGCCGCCTCCAGGCGGGAAATCTGGAACAGCGCCGCCACACCGGCCAGCAACCCCATCAGACTGAATACCAGGATCTTGTAGGGCTTTGGATTGATGCCCGCCAGACGCACGGCTTCTTCATTGGTGCCGATGCCGATCAGGTAGCGACCGAACACGGTGCGGGTCAGCACTGCCTGGGCAATGAAGATCACCAGCAAGGCAATGATGAACGAGGGCGAAATGCCGAAGGCGATGGGGTTGGACAACCAGGCGAAGGAGTCGCCGATATAGGCCGTACGCGAACCGGTCATCTGGTACGCCAGGCCCCTGGCCATTTCCAACACGCCGAGGGACACGATGAAGGATGGAATCCGCCACGCCACGGTTATCGAACCGGTAACGGTCCCCGCCAGCGCCGCCACGGCCATGCCAAGCAATGCCGACGGCCAGACGCTCCAGCCCCAGCCGAGAACGGCCACGCTCACCGTCGATGCCGCCAGTGCCAGCACCGAGCCCACCGACAGATCGATACCGCCAATGATCAGGATGAAAGTCATGCCGACCGCCAGCACCATCAGGTCTGGAATCTGGTTGGCCAAGGTGCTGAAGGTGTCATAGGACAGGAAATGGCTGCTCAGTGCCGAGAACAGCGCGACCATGGCCAGCAACGCGCCGGCCAGGCCCAAGTAGGTACCGAGGCCATAGAAGTTGCCAGTCGATTTGCCGACGGCGGATGCGGTTTTCATGAAAGATCCCTAGGCGCTGCTTCGTTGAGCAACGCATCACGTTTCTGGTAGCCGGCGAATGCGGCGGCAAGCAAGTCATCCTGGGTCCAGCTGTCGCGCTCGAAGGTGTCGATCAGGCGCCCGGCGGACAACACGCCGATGCGGTCACAAATCAGCATCAGCTCCCGCAGGTCACTGGATACCACGACCAGCGCCTTGCCCTGGCGAGTCAACTCACCGAGCAGTGCATAAATGTCGAATTTGGCGCCGACGTCGATGCCACGGGTCGGCTCATCAAACAGCAGCACCGAGCAATCGCGTTCGAGCCAGCGACCGATCACCACTTTCTGTTGATTGCCGCCCGACAGCTCGGACACCAACTGCGTCGGGCTGGAACTGCGGATGCGCATGGCGTCGATCTGCCGCTGAGCCAATGCCAGCTCTTCGCCGCCATTGACCAAACCAGCGCTGGAAATCTCCGGCATGTTACCCAGGGCAATGTTCGCGGCGATGGATTGCGTCAGTAGCAGGCCTTCGCCCTTGCGGTCCTCGGTAATCAGGGCGATGCCATGGCCCACCGCATCGGCCGGGGAGCGAATGCTCACCACCTTGGCCGGCGAGCCCAGCGCCACGGTGCCGCTGTCGGCCGCATCGGCGCCGAAGATCAACCGCAAGAGCTCGGTGCGCCCTGCCCCGATCAAGCCGGAGATGCCGAAGATCTCGCCGCTGCGCACTTCAAAGGACACATCACGGACCTTGTCCGAACGCGTCAGCCCTTTAACCGTCAGGGCCGGCGCGCCGATCTGGCGAGGACCGAGGTCGATGTGCTCGCCCAGCTCCCGCCCGACCATCAATGTGACCAGTTGCTCGCTGTTGTAATTGGCCATCGGCTCGACGCAGACCAGGTTGCCGTCGCGCAGAACCGCAATGCGTTGGGCCACCCGCGCCAATTCTTCGAGACGATGGGAAATGTAGATGATCGACACGCCCCGTGCCTGCAGGCGAGTGATCTGCTCAAAGAGCATCTCGACCTCCCGGGCCGTCAGCATGGCGGTCGGCTCGTCGAGAATCAGCACATGGCAATCGCCGATCAGGTTGCGGGCGATTTCGACCATCTGCTGGTGACCGATACCCAGCTCACCCACCAGGGTGTCGGGATCGATCGCATCGAGCCCTACCTGGGCCATGGCTTCGATCGCTGCCTTGCGCAATTGCTTGCGACTGATCCAGCCGCCATGGCTGGGCAGGTTGTCGAGAAACAGGTTTTCGGCCACGGAAAGGGTCGGCAACAGATTGAGTTCCTGCATCACCATCCGCACCCCCAGCTCTTCGGCCTGGGTACGGCTACCGGGACGATAATCCTGTCCTTGGAACTGCATCTGCCCGGTCGTCGGCGTCACCAACCCACCGATGATCTTGGACAAGGTGCTTTTACCAGCGCCATTTTCCCCGGTCAGCGCCAGCACCTCCCCGCGCATCAACGTCAGGTCGATACCGCTCAGTACGGGCTGGGCATAGGTCTTGCCGATGCCGCTGACAGAAAGGACAGCGTTCGGGTCGCAAACGGACATAAAAAACTCTCCATGCGCTCGCCCGGATGGGCGAGCGTCATTGTGTCGCCAGGATAACTACTTGGTCACCAGCTCGACCGGAGTTTCGATAACGCCGTTGGTACCGCTGTCGACTTTTTCGCCCTTGAGAATCTTCAAGGCCGTCTCGATACCGAATACCGCTTGCTTGGCAGCAAACTGGTCGGCAGTCGCCAGGACGCGACCGTCCTTGAGCATGGGCTTGATGGCATTGATGTTGTCGTAACCGACCACTTGCACCTTGCCCGCCTTGCCCGCCGCGCGCACTGCCGATACCGCGCCAACCGCCATGCTGTCGTTACCGGCCAGCAGTGCCTTGATGTTCGGGTATTCGCTGAGCATCGACGCGGCAACCTGGTTGCCCTTGTTGATTTCCCAGTCGCCGGACTGCAGGGAGACGACCTTGATCTGCGCGGCTTCCATCGCATCCTTGAAGCCCGCAGTACGCGCCTGAGCATTGGTAGTGGTGGACACACCTTCGATGATGCCGACCTCGTCACCGGCCTTGAGCTGCTTGGCCAGGTACTCACCCACCAGGCGCGCGCCCTTGCGGTTGTCCGGACCTACGAACGGCACGTTGATGTTCTTGCTCTTGACCACGGCCGGATCGAGCTGGTTATCGATGTTGATCACCGTGATGCCAGCGTCGACGGCTTTCTTGATCACCGGCACCATGGCCTTGGAGTCCGCAGGCGCGATGATCAGGGCATCGACCTTGGACACGATCATCTGTTCGACGATACGGATCTGGTTGGCGGTGTCGGTTTCATCCTTGATCCCGTTGGAGATCAGGTCGAAATCAGCGGAGTGTTCCTTCTGATAAGCCTTGGCGCCGTCTTCCATGGTCAGGAAGAATTCGTTGGCCAGGGATTTCATGACCAGGGCGACCTTGGGTTTTTCAGCGGTCTGGGCGAATGCCGAGGAGAAAGGCAACGCAGCGGATGCGGCCGCGAGCATTGCAACAGCGAGAAGGCGTCCAGCGAATGGCAACTTCATAGGTTCACTCCGATCTTATGATTATTGTGAGCAAATCATCGCACGGAACGCCGCGCAAACGTTTGCGTAAAATGAACTATGGTAAGGCTTCGCGGATTTGTCAACGTTGCGGTTTTATCCGCAACGTCCAGGCATCAGGCCGTTGTATTGACCATTGCCCCTGAACTGGCCCCCTTCGCCAGTTCTGTTACCAAACGGCCGGTGACCTCCAACAATGCACCACTGGTATCGGCAATTTGCCCCTGGACCGCCATGACCGCCGAGGTCTTGGCTTCCGCGGTCGGATAAGCGCGCGCCTGCGCGGCAGCCAACTGTTGTTGCTGCTCTCTGAGCTGTTGCTGAAGCTCCTGCATTCGCTTGAGCAATATCTGGACGGCAATGCTCTGGGTGCTGCCGCTCTCTTGCGCCTGATCGGTCGCTTCAGCCCCCATATTCGTACGGACCTTGCCGGGCGCTTGCGTTTCGCCCAAGGCCTCATCGGCGGCCTCGGCACCCGCCTCGTTCAAAGCCTTCAGGGTGGCTGCGGATTGACCGCCAATGGTCACGGCCGCCGCATTGGGAAAGCCGACAGAAAACGACATAACAAAACTCCATGGATGGGATTCCTACACAGAACATCGCCCGCCGAGGCAATTTCTTTAGCCCTCGCACCAATCCGTCGCAGGCCAGAGCGGTGGATCCACCCGTTTATGCCTACCAATAAAAAATTCCTTTCTCCTACACCAAAACGAAAAAAGTGCTGTCAGACGATTTTCTTGAATTTTAAGCAGTTGCGTAAATGCCTACGGTTAAATACTGTATGCACGTACAGCTTAATAAGGATAATCCTGTGGCCACGCCCTCCGCTGCAACTACCCCTTTAGATTCCTATACGCGACTCGGCCTACGGGTCTCGAAAATCATCAACTCCCCCACCGCACAAAAAGCCAAGGCAGCCCTGATCTTCCGTCTTCCCGACGAGCCTGTGGATGAGTGGGAGCGCTTGCTGGAAGAAATCGACGAGAACGACAACGTGACCCTCGCCTATCGCGACGACGGTGGCGTGCAGGTTTTCTGGGTTGTGCCGAAGGAAGATTGAGCCTGATGATCGTACGTTGTTTTGCTTTATTGCTCGTCTTCGTCGCCCTGGGGGCACAGGCCGGCGCGCCCCGCACCTTTAACGAAGCCAAGAAAGTCGCCTGGAAACTCTACGCACCACAATCCACCGAGTTTTACTGTGGCTGCAAATACACCGGCAATCGTGTGAACCTGCAAGCCTGCGGTTATGTACCGCGCAAAAATGCCAGGCGCGCCGCGCGCATCGAGTGGGAGCACATCGTCCCGGCGTGGCAGATCGGTCATCAGCGTCAATGCTGGCAACAAGGCGGTCGCAAAAACTGCACCCGCTATGACCCGGTCTATCAACGGGCCGAGGCCGACCTTCACAACCTGGTGCCGAGCATCGGGGAAGTGAATGGCGATCGCAGCAATTTCAGTTTTGGCTGGCTGCCGGTACAAACGGGTCAGTACGGCTCCTGCCTGACCCAGGTGGATTTCAAGGCCAAAAAAGTCATGCCTCGGCCTTCTATCCGGGGAATGATCGCCCGGACGTATTTCTACATGAGTAAACAATACGGCCTGCGCCTCTCGAAACAGGACCGGCGCCTGTATGAAGCCTGGGACAAGACCTACCCGGTACAAAGCTGGGAACGCCAGCGTAACCAGAGCGTGGCGTGCGTCATGGGACGCGGGAACGAGTTCGTCGGCCCGGTGGATATGAAGGCCTGTGGTTGATCCTCACATTTGTGAACAGCGCAAATCGACTGTGGGAGCGAGCTTGCTCGCGATAGGGGCATGCCAGTCAACATCGACGTTGGCTGATCCGGCGCTATCGCGAGCAAGCTCGCTCCCACAGGTTTTGTGGTTCGACTGACTTTTTTGTCCCGCCCGATTATTGGGCGCTCGGGTAATCCACCACCTGCAATTCGATGTTGCGCTTTTTCGCTCGAACCAGAGCGGCAGAGACCTCTTCCTGTTTTGCTTCAGCTTCGGCCTTGGCATTGAAAGGGCCGACCAGGACGCGGTCCTTGCCGTTTTCTCGCACCACGTTGGACATGAAACTGTGCTCAAGGAGCCACGCGGTCAGGTCGCTGACAGCCTGCGGAGTCTCGCCTCGAACCTCGACGCCCCACTGCGGCGCAGAGGCAGCCGCGGGTGTGGAAGCCGCCACCGATTTCGGCTTCGGTGCCTGGACATCACGCCCTTCACCACACCCTGCCAGTACCAGTACCGCGATAACCCAAGCCAATTTGCGCACAACGTTTTCCCCTGGAAGACATGAGGCACGGATTTTAGCACTCACATCCACCAAGAACGCCGCAAACAATGCTCAAAACACGAGAATCCTGTCCGGCGTCTCTGTATAGTCGCACCCTGGGAATTAATGCTGCGTCTGCGCGTCAGAAAGAGGCACCCACATTGTGACACTTAGCACTAATCTATAAGCAGTACCGACATCTGCACTGTCTGAATCAGGTGCCCTATAAAGCAATCAAGGAGAACACCATGCTGATACTCACCCGCAAAGTCGGTGAAAGCATAAACATTGGTGACGACATCACGATCACCATTCTGGGCGTGAGTGGCCAACAAGTCCGGATCGGCATCAATGCCCCGAAAAACGTTGCGGTGCATCGCGAAGAAATTTATCAGCGCATTCAGGCAGGCCTTACCGCCCCCGACAAACCGCAGACTCCCTGAGCCTTGCGGTAGTCCGTAGCCAGCCCGTTCGCATCGCCGCAAGGCTGGCTAAAGATTCCAGGCAGACCGTGCCGTACCCTGCTTCACCCCGCCTTTGATTTTTCGTCCAGCCCGTGAAACCGATACTACTGGCATGGCAAGTAGCATGGCTGTCAGACGTTTCGTTTTAATGGCAGCGAAGCAGGCGTACGCGACCGGTCAGCTCATGCTTGCGCCCCGGGCCATACCGGTGGCGGCGATCACCATCAGGACCAGCAACAAGGCTTCTATGTGGCTGACCCGGGCAAACCGGCCGGCCTTCGATGGATCGATCGTCCCCCCTTTGCCCAGCGCTATGCGCCATTTGATCAAGGCGATCATCGGCGCAATTTCAAGCAGCAGGATCAACAGGAACAAGGTCATCTTCAGATGAAACAGGGGTTGGTGCAGGTAATAGTCCGAGCCCTTTTCATAGCCACCAAAAGCGCGCATCCCACCGGTCACCAGCAGCACCAGCGCCGACAGCCCCCACACGTTATCCGCCATCAGCACGTTTCGAACCGCATCCGCACCGCCCGCCAAGCGTCGTAGCGCCGTGCCGCGCGTCAGCACCGCCCAGAACCCGAGGGCGAACGCCAGAAGATGAATTGCCGCCAGAGACCAATGAGCCAACATGGAAGAGCCCTGTCAGAGAACGTCGAATCGACCTGACAGTACTAGCTCATAAAACGATGATTGCCAGACCTGGCATGCAAAAAACTGTGGGAGCGAGCTTGCTCGCGATGGCGGTGTATCAGTCGACAAAAATGTTGTCTGACACTTCGCTATCGCGAGCAGGCTCGCTCCCACAGTGGTATTGCGTAAGACTTCAGTCCGCCAAACGCCAGGTCGTCCCGCCCTTGCCGTCTTCCAGCACCACGCCCATGGCGGTGAGCTGGTCGCGGATCCGGTCGGATTCGGCCCAGTCCTTGTTGGCCCGCGCGGTCAGGCGCGCCTGGATCAATGCGTCGACCTCGGCGGCATCCACACGGCCTTCGGCACCGGCTTGCAGGAATTCGTCAGCCTCAAGCTGCAACACGCCCAACACGCTGGCCAGCTCCTTCAGACGCGCCGCCAGCCCCGCCGCCGCATTGAGATCGCTCTCTCGCAGGCGGTTGATCTCGCGCACCATCTCGAACAGCACCGCGCAGGCTTCCGGCGTGCCGAAGTCGTCGTTCATCACCTCGGTAAAGCGTGCAACGAACGCTTCGCCGCCGGCCGCAGGCACATTCGGCAAGCCTTTCAACGCATGATAGAAACGCTCCAGGGCACCCTTGGCGTCCTTGAGGTTGTCTTCCGAGTAGTTGATGGCGCTGCGATAGTGGCTCGACACCAGCAGATAACGAATGACTTCCGGGTGGTATTTTTCCAGCACGTCGCGGATGGTGAAGAAGTTGTTCAAGGACTTGGACATCTTCTCGCCGTTGATCCGGATCATGCCGCAATGCATCCACGCGTTGGCGTAGGTCTTGCCGGTGGCCGCTTCGCTCTGGGCGATTTCGTTTTCGTGGTGCGGGAACTCCAGGTCGCTGCCGCCACCGTGAATATCGAAAGTCTCGCCCAGGCAGCAGGTAGACATCACCGAGCATTCGATATGCCAGCCCGGACGCCCGGCGCCCCACGGCGACTCCCAGCTCGGCTCGCCCGGCTTGGCAGCTTTCCACAATACGAAGTCCAGCGGGTCCTGTTTCGACTCATCGACTTCGATGCGCGCGCCAATGCGCAGGTCTTCGATCTTCTTGCGCGACAGCTTGCCGTAGCCCATGAACTTGGCGACGCGGTAATACACGTCGCCATTGCCCGGCGCGTAGGCATAGCCCTTGTCGATCAAGGTCTGGATCATGCTCAGCATGCCAGGAATGTGGTCCGTGGCACGGGGTTCCAGGTCCGGCTTGAGGATATTGAGGCGCGCCTCATCCTCATGCATGGCCTTGATCATGCGCTCGGTCAGCGCATCGTAAGGCTCGCCGTTTTCGCGGGCACGGTTGATGATCTTGTCTTCGATGTCGGTGATGTTGCGCACGTAGGTCAGGTCATAACCGCTGAATCGCAACCAGCGGGTCACCAGGTCGAACGCCACCATGCTGCGACCATGGCCAATATGGCAGTAGTCGTACACAGTCATCCCGCAGACATACATGCGGACCTTGTTGCCATCCAGCGGCTTGAAGACTTCTTTGCTCTTGGTGAGCGTGTTGTAGATCGTAAGCACAGGGTTTCCCTTAAGACTTGATCACTGACCCCAGGAATCGCGCAAGGTCACGGTACGGTTGAATACCGGAGCACCAGGTTTCGAGTCCTTGATATCCGCGCAGAAGTAGCCTTCGCGCTCGAACTGGAAACGGTCTTCCGGCTGTGCGTTGCCCAACGAAGGCTCGGCACGACAACCAGTGAGTACTTGCAGGGAGTCAGGGTTGATGTTGTCCAGGAAGCTGGCGCTGTCTTCGGCCTTCTCCGGGTTCGGCGAACGGAACAGGCGATCGTACAGACGCACCTCGCACTCGACGCTGGCAGCAGCCGGCACCCAGTGGATCACGCCCTTGACCTTGCGACCTTCCGGGTTCTTGCCCAGGGTGTCGGGGTCGTACGAGCAACGCAGCTCGACGATGTTGCCGTCGGCGTCCTTGATCGCTTCGTCAGCGCGGATCACATAGCTGCCACGCAGGCGCACTTCGCCGGCAGGCTCCAGGCGCTTGTAGCCTTTTGGCGGCTCTTCCATGAAGTCTTCACGGTCGATGTAGATTTCCCGGGCGAACGGCAGGACGCGCACGCCCATGTCTTCTTTCGGGTGGCGCGCCAGCTCGAGGTTCTCGACCTGACCTTCCGGGTAGTTGGTGATCACGACTTTCAGCGGACGCAGCACGCACATGGCGCGCGGGGCACTGTGATCCAGGTCGTCACGGATGCTGAATTCCAGCATGCCGAAATCCACCACGCCGTCGGAACGGTTGGTGCCGACCATTTCGCAGAAGTTGCGGATCGATTTTGGCGTGTAGCCACGACGACGGAAGCCCGACAGCGTCGACATGCGCGGGTCGTCCCAGCCATTGACGTGCTTCTCGTCCACCAGTTGCTTGAGCTTGCGCTTGCTGGTGATGGTGTAGTTCAGGTTCAGGCGGCTGAATTCGTACTGGCGCGGATGGGCCGGCACCGGCAGATGCTCGAGGAACCACTCGTACAGTGGACGATGGCTCTCGAACTCCAGGGTGCAGATCGAGTGAGTGATGCCCTCGATAGCGTCCGACTGGCCATGGGTGAAGTCGTAGTTGGGGTAGATGCACCACTTGTCACCGGTCTGGTGGTGATGGGCATGACGGATGCGGTACATGATCGGGTCGCGCAGGTTCATGTTCGGCGAGGCCATGTCGATCTTGGCGCGCAGCACCCGTGCGCCATCCGGGAACTCACCGGCGCGCATGCGGGCGAACAGGTCCAGGTTCTCTTCCACGCTGCGATCACGGAACGGGCTGTTCTTGCCCGGCTCGGTCAGGCTGCCACGGTACTCCTTGGCCTGCTCGGGGGTCAGGTCGCAGACGTAGGCGTTGCCGGCCTTGATCAGCTCCACCGCCCAGTCGTGCAACTGGTCGAAATACTGCGAGGCGTAGCGCACCTCACCGGACCATTCGAAACCCAGCCACTTGACGTCGCTTTCGATCGCGTCGATGTATTCCTGGTCTTCCTTGGCCGGGTTGGTGTCGTCGAATCGCAGGTGCGTGACGCCGCCGAACTCCCGGGCCAGGCCGAAGTTCACGCAGATCGACTTGGCGTGGCCGATGTGCAGGTAGCCGTTGGGCTCCGGTGGGAAGCGAGTGACGATCTGTGTGTGCTTACCCGAGTCCAGGTCCGCCTGGATGATCGGGCGCAGGAAGTTGACCGGCACGGCCGGGCCGGTCTTGGAATTCGAGGTAGGGTCGACAGTGGGCTTGCTCATAGGATCCTTGAACAGACAAGTGCGCGGCCGGGTGCGGCCTGATAAATCAAAGCCCGTATCATAGCCGATGCTGTCAAGCAGCTGACAGGCCAGGTCGGTAAACGATTGAATTTAATCGACGACCAGATGAAAAACAGCCTCGAAATTCGTGCCTGGCGCGCTAAACTGCCCAGCCTGGCCCATTAGCGGCCAGACCGGTTGCGGGCATCACAGCCCCAAAACCCACGAATTCCTTGAAAGAGTACCGATCATGACCCAAGTCAAACTGACCACCAACCACGGCGACATCGTCCTGGAACTGAACGCTGAGAAAGCGCCGCTGACCGTTGCCAACTTCGTTGAATACGTCAAGGCCGGCCACTACGAAAACACCGTGTTCCACCGTGTCATCGGTAACTTCATGATCCAGGGCGGCGGTTTCGAGCCAGGCATGAAAGAAAAGAAAGACAAGCGCCCAAGCATCCAGAACGAAGCCGACAACGGCCTGCCGAACGAAAAGTACAGCGTCGCCATGGCCCGCACCATGGAGCCGCATTCGGCCTCCGCACAGTTTTTCATCAACGTGGCGGACAACAGCTTCCTCAACCACAGCAGCAAGACCACCCAGGGCTGGGGCTATGCCGTGTTCGGCAAAGTGGTTGAAGGCACCGACGTGGTCGACAAGATCAAAGGCGTCTCCACCACTTCCAAGGCCGGCCACCAGGACGTCCCTGCAGAAGACGTGATCATCGAGAAAGCCGAGATCATTGAGTGATACTGCTGATTTCAGATTTGCATCTGGAAGAGGAGCGCCCGGACATTACCCGGGCGTTTCTGGATTTACTCGCCACACGCGCCCGCTCGGCGCAAGCGTTGTACATCCTGGGCGATTTTTTCGAAGCCTGGATTGGCGACGATGCCATGACGCCGTTCCAGCGCTCCATCTGCCAGGCCCTGCGCGAATTGAGCGACAGCGGCACGGCCATTTTCCTGATGCACGGCAATCGCGACTTCATGCTGGGGCAGGCCTTCTGCAAAGCGGCCGGCTGCACCCTGCTCAAGGACCCGAGTGTCGTGCAGTTCAACGGCGAGCCGGTGCTGCTGATGCACGGCGACAGCCTCTGCACCCGCGACGAAGGCTACATGAAACTGCGGCGCTGGCTGCGCAACCCGCTCACGCTGTTCATCCTGCGCCACCTGCCGCTGGCCAGCCGCCGCAAACTGGCGCGCAAACTGCGCAGCGAAAGCCGCACGCAGACGCGGATGAAAGCCAATGACATCGTCGACGTCACGCCCGAAGAGATCCCGCGGATCATGCAGCAATACGGCGTGAAGACCCTGATCCACGGCCACACCCATCGCCCCGCCATCCACAAGCTGCAACTGGGCGAACACGCCGCCCGGCGCATCGTGCTGGGGGATTGGGACAAGCAAGGCTGGGCGCTGCAGGTGGATGAGCAAGGGTTTGCGTTGGCGCCGTTTGGTTTTGGCAATGCGCAGTTGGCGTTGCCAAGCCATTAAAGAACCCATGAGATCCCTGTGGGAGCGAGCTTGCTCGCGATAGCGATGTGTCAGTCGACATCAACGTTGACTGTCATGCCGCTATCGCGAGCAAGCTCGCTCCCACAGTGGATTGCATTTCACTTCTGAATCAGTGCCCCGCCGACGCAGGCCCCGCCTTCGCCGCAAACGGCGGCTTCGCCAGCCACACCAGCACAATCAAACCCATGAACGCCCAGCCCAGCAGCGTGAAGTAATCCACGGTGGAGAGCATGTACGCCTGGCTGGTGAGGACCTGGTCAAGCCGGGCATAGGCCGGTGTGCTCGCGCCGCCGAGCTGGTTGAGCGCCTCGCGGGTGGCCGGTTCGAAGGTGCTGATGCTTTCGCTCAGGTAGGCATGGTGCTGATCGGCGCGGCGGATCCAGATCCAGGTGGTCAGGGACGCGGCGAAGCTGCCGCCCAGCGTCCGCAGGAACGTCGCCAGCCCGGCGCCGTCGGCAATCTGGTGCGGCGGCAGGTCCGACATCAGGATGCTCAGGGTCGGCATGAAAAACAGCGCCACGCCGATGCCCATGAACAATTGCACCAAGGCGATGTGCTGGAAATCCACCTCGTTGGTGAACCCGGCGCGCATGAAGCAGCTCAGACCGATGGCCAGAAACGCCAAGCCGGCCAACAGACGCAGGTCGAACCGGTGGGCGTACTTGCCGACGAAGGGCGACATCAACACCGGCAGGATGCCGATGGGCGCCACCGCCAACCCGGCCCAGGTGGCTGTGTAACCCATCTGGGTCTGCAACCATTGCGGCAGGATCAGGTTGATGCCGAAGAAGCCGGCATACCCCCCCACCAGGACGATGGTGCCGATGCGGAAGTTGCGGTAGGCGAACAGCCGCAGATTGACCACCGGATGACGGTCGGTCATCTCCCAGATCACGAACACCGCCAGGGCAATCAGCGAAATCACCGCGCCAATGATGATGAAGTTCGACTCGAACCAGTCCAGGTCGTTGCCCTTGTCGAGGATCACCTGGAGCGCACCGACCCCGATGATCAGGCTGATCAAGCCGACGTAATCCATCGGTTGGTAGCTGGTGACGACCGGCCGCGCCTTGAGCTGCTGACGCACCACCATCACCGCAAAGACCCCGATGGGCACATTGATGAAGAAGATCCACGGCCAGCTGTAGCTGTCGGTGATCCAGCCACCGAGGATGGGCCCGGCAATTGGCGCTACCACCGTGACCATCGCCAGCAACGCCAGGGCCATGCCGCGCCTGGCCGGTGGGTACACGGCAATCAGCAAGGTCTGGGTCATCGGGTACAACGGCCCGGCCACCAACCCCTGGAGCACGCGAAAACCAATCAGCTCCGGCATCGAGGTAGAAATACCGCACAGGAACGAGGCGAGCACGAACAGCATCGTCGCCCACAAAAACAGCTTCACCTCGCCAAACCGACGGCTGAGCCAGCCGGTCAGCGGCAGTGCGATGGCGTTGCTCACCGCGAACGAGGTAATGACCCAGGTGCCCTGCTCCGAGCTCACGCCCAGGTTGCCGGAAATCGTCGGCAAGGCGACGTTGGCAATGGTGGTGTCGAGCACTTGCATGAACGTCGCCAGCGACAGCCCGATGGTGCTGAGCAACAGGCTGGGCGGCGTGAAAGACGCGTTATTGCTCATTGCGAAAATCCTATGAAGCGAAACGGATATGACAAAGTTCGCGGAAAAGTCCCAGTGGGATGAGGGACAAAAACTGTGGGAGCGAGCCTGCTCGCGATGGCGGCGTGTCAGTCGCCATCAACATTGGCTGATCCGCCGCTATCGCGAGCAGGCTCGCTCCCACAGGTTCAAGCAGTGACTGACAATCCGTTGATCCTCAGCGCTGGGCAGTCTTGCTGGCAACCGCGCTGTTTTCGTGGATCAGCCGCGTGATCATCGCGTCAGCGTCGGCCAGTTGGCGGTCGTAGACCTGGGTGCTGAACGAGGCTTTTTGCGGCGGCTGCTGGGCCAGTACCGGGCCGCTCTGGTCGTGCAGGTTGACGCTGACCTGGGTCGACAGGCCAACCCGCAGCGGATGCTTGGCCAGTTCCTGGGCATTGACATGAATGCGCACCGGCACCCGCTGGACGATCTTGATCCAGTTACCAGTGGCGTTCTGCGCCGGCAGCAAGGCAAACGCACTGCCGGTCCCGGCACCGAGGCTGTCGATGGTGCCGCTGTATTTCACATCGCTGCCGTACAGATCAGCTTCGATGTCCACCGGCTGGCCGATGCGCATGTCACGCAACTGGGTTTCCTTGAAGTTGGCGTCGATCCACAGCTGATCCAACGGGATCACCGCCATCAGCGCCGTGCCCGGTTGCACCCGTTGGCCCAGTTGCACGGTGCGCTTGGCAACATAACCGGTGACCGGCGCGATCAAGGTGCTGCGGGCGTTGGCCAGGTAGGCCTGGCGCACTTGCGCGGCGGCGGACTGCACGTCGGGATGGGACGACACCACCGTGTCATCCACCAGGGCGCTGGTGGTCTTGAGCTGTTGCCGGGCATTGGCCAGGGCGTTCTGCGCCGAGGTCAGGTCGTCGCGGGCGTGGGACAGTTCTTCCTGGGAAATCGCCCCGCCGGCCGCGAGATTTTTACGCCGGTTGTAGTTCTCCTGGGCCTTCTGTACCTCGGCCTCTTGCGCGTTGACCTGCGCCCGCATGCCGTCGACGTTGCTGTACAAGCCACGCACCTGGCGCACGGTACGGGCCAGGTTGGCCTGGGCACTTTGCAACCCGACCTGGGCATCGTTCGGATCGAACTGCACGAGCACCTGGCCCTCACGTACCAGGTCACCGTCGTCGGCGCCGATACTCACCACGGTACCGGTGACCAGCGGCGTGATTTCCACCACATTGCCGTTCACATAGGCATCGTCGGTGCTTTCGCTCCAGCGACCATACAGCTCATGCCAGCCCCAGACGCCGAGGCCCGAGAGAATGACGATCAGCGTCAGTGTCACCAACATGACCTTGCGCTTGCGTGGGTTGCTGCTGTCCTGCGCATTTTCGGTTTGAGTCGTTTCGGCAGTGGCCATGACAAGTACCTCGAAATCAGTTATTCGGCGTGGTGGAGGCCGGGGTGGCCGAAGCCAGGGTCTCGGTCTGGAAACCACCGCCCAGGGCCTGCATCAGCTGGATCGACAAATCGATCTGTTCGGCATTCAGGTTCGCCAGTTGGCGCTGGGACTGGAGCAGTTGCTGCTCGATGCTCAGCACGTCCAGGTAATTACCGATGCCCGAGCCATAACGCTGGACCACGGTGTCGTAGGAGTTGCGGGCGATATCGGTGGCGTGTTGCTGGGCACCGATCTGCCGCGCGATGTCTCGCAATTGGTTAATGGTGTCGCTGACATCCCCAAGGGCCTTGACCAGGCTCTTGTTGTATTGCGCCACCGCCAGGTCGTAATCGGCGTCCCGGGCATCCAGGTCCGCTCGCAGGCGGCCGCCATCGAAGATCGGCAGCGACACCGTCGGTGCCACGTTGAAGAAGCGGCTGGCCGAACCGAACATCGCATCGCCCAGCAGCGACCGTACCCCCGCCGCCGCGCTCAGGTTGAGGTTGGGGTAGAAGTTGGTCTTGCCGGCCTCGATGTCCTTGCTTGCCGCCTCGACCCGCCAGCGCGCCGCGACCAAATCCGGACGCCGTCCCAGCAACTCGGCCGGCAAGTTCGACGGCAAGGCCACCGCGCTGGCTTGCAGCACGTTGGGCCGGGCGATTTCATTGCCGCGATCCGGACCTTTGCCCAGCAGCACCGCCAAGGCGATTTTCGCGCTTTGCAGGCGTTTCTCCGCGTCGATGCGGGTCGCGTCGGCACTGGCTTCCAGGCTTTCGGTCTGCTGGAACTGATATTCGCTGTCGATCCCGGCGTTGAGGCGGCGCTTGCCCAGGTCGAGCATCTGCCGGGTACGCTTGAGGTCCTCGGCGGCCAGGTCATAAATGATGTGGGCCTGGCCGAGGTCGCTGTAGGCCCGGGCCACGTCGGCGGCCAGGGTCAGTTGTGCGGCCTGGCGATCGATTTCGGCGGCGCGGGCCTGGCCCAGGGCCGCTTCCCAGGCAGCGCGCTGGCCGCCCCAGAGGTCAAAGTTGTAATTGAAATCCACACCCAGCGTTCGCAAGGTACTGTAGGCGCCGCCCTGCCCTTGCGGGTCTTGGTCACGGGACAGACGCGAACGGCTGGCGCCGCCACTGGCATCCAGGGTCGGCAGGCGCGCGGCATTGGCGGCATAGGCTGCGGCACTGGCCTGATGCACTCGGGCGCTGGCGATCTGCATGTCTGGGCTGTCGCGCAGGGCTTCGCGGATCAAACCGTCGAGCTGCGGGTCGCCGAGGCTTTTCCACCAGTCGCTTTTCGGCCACGAGGCTGGCGACAACGTGACCCCGTTCAGGGATTGCCCGGCCTTGAGGCTCTGGGCTTCAAGGCTGACCCCTTCGGTCTTCAGACCGCTGTAGCTGGCACAGCCGGCCAGGCTCATCGCCAACAGCACCAAGCTCAAGCGGGCACGCAAGGTTTTACGAATCATTTGTCCCCCATTCGCAGCACTGTGATGGGATCACCGGCGGCGAGCAGAATTTTCTTGAGGATCTGTTCGAGGGCTTGCAGCTCCTCGCGGCTGATGGCGCTGGCCAACTGGTTCATGGCGTCGGCACCGATGTACGGCAGGCGATCGGCGAGGGCCTGGCCCGCTTCGGTCAGCACCAGTCGCACTTGCCGGCGGTCTTCGGCCGAACGTTGGCGAACCAGGAAACCTTTCTGCTCCAGGCGATCGAGCATCCGCGTCATTGAGCCGCTGTCCAGGGACAGGTACCGGCACAGCTCGGCCGGCGTGTCGATGCCGTGCTGGGCCATGATGATCAACACCTTGAACTGCGCGGCGGTGATGCCGACCGGCTCCATGTGAGTATCGATGATCCGGTCCTTGAGCAGCGCGGCGCGGCCGAGCAGCATGCCGAGCTGGCAATTGTGGAATTCGTCTGGGGTGAAATGCTTCATCTGACCACCGTTTGCTGCCTAGGCAGTGAATGTATGTCGAGATATTACTGCTTAGGCAGCAAATGTCAAACAAATAGATAGGCTGCTATGTACTAACAGACAAAATGCAGACAGACCTGTGGGAGCGAGCTTGCTCGCGATAGCGGTGGATCAGCCAACATGGATGTCAACTGACATACCGCTATCGCGAGCAAGCTCGCTCCCACAGGGTTTGGGGGGAAGGTTTAGAAATCGCGCTTGTAGAAAATATCCAACGAACTGGCGACGCCGCTGGCAGCTTCGAGGTAGACCTTCTTGCTGAGTTTGTAGCGCAGGGCAATGGTGTTGGCCGGTTCGAACACGCCGACGCCGTAGCGCAGGCTGAGTTTTTCCGAGAGGTTGCCGCTGGCCACCACGCTGGTGGTATCGCCGCTGCCCTGGGTGTCGAGCTGGAAGTCCTCGATCCCCAGGTTATTGGCCAGGCTGGTGGTCACCCCCGAGCTGCCCATCAGCCCCAGGCCCAACGCTGCCTGGGCAAGCATGTTGTTGTCCTCGCCCGTGGTGCTCAGCGGTCGGCCCAACACCAGGTAAGACAATGCCTGCTCCTGGCTCATGGCCGGCTCCGAGAAAATCTGCGTGGTCGGCTGCTCGGCGCTGCCGCTCAAGCGAATACCGGCGATTACGTCGTCGGTCTGGCGGATCGCTTCGATGTCCAGGTAAGGCTGGTCGATGGGCCCGGCGAACAACAACCGCGCCCGACGCACCGTCAGCCGTTGTCCGTAGGCCCGGTAGCGACCGTCGTTGAGCCAGAGTTCACCGCGGGTGTCCATGTTGTCGCCGATGTGTACCTGCCCTTGCACGTTGGCCGTCAGGCCGAAGCCTGAAAAGGCGAGTTTTTCCTGGCCGACGATCACATCGATGTCCATCGCCATGGCGATCGGCGTCGTGCCTTCTTCAGTCTGGTGGCCGACGATCACCGTGTCATCCGACACCTTGACGGTCGAGGGCGGCAATTCGCGGATGGTGATCTCGCCTTTGGGTATCAGGACCTTGCCGGCGATGGAAAGCCGCTCGCCCTGCATCGTGATAGTGAGGTCGGGCGCCACGTCCAGCACTGCATAAGGCTCGACGGTGACCGGCAGTTGCGAACCCTTGAGGGTCAGGTTCATGGACAGGGCCTCGCCCCAACCGATGTTGCCACTCAGGCTGCCCTGCCCGCTCTTGCCACTTTTCCAGTCGCCGTTGAGCCGTACCGTTTCACCGACAATCATGGCCCGCACCTGCAGGGCTTCGAGGCTGACCGGCAATTCCGGGCCAGACACTTCGCCGTCACTGAGCACCAGGTTGCCGTTGACTTGGGGCGCGAGCAAACCACCGGACAACGTCCCACTGCCGTTCAAATGGCCGGTCAGGGTTTCCACCATCGGCACAAACGGCCGGGCCACCGACAGGTCCAGACCGGTCAGGCGGAACGAGCCAGTCAGCGGCTTGCTGGCCGGCAGCGGATTGATCTGTGCCTGGAGCATCAGCTCACCGAGCTTAGCGCCGACGAAATTCAGGTGAGTGTCGATGCGCTTGGGGGTCAGGCGACTGTCCAGCGTCAAGGTCTGGTATGGGAAGTCCACCCAGTGCTCGTTGTCGCGCGCCTTGTCTCGAATCCGTAAGGTTCCGCCACTGGCATCCACCAGGATCCGCCCACTCGGGCCGCTGGCCGGCAGGTCCAATTGCAGGTCAGCGTTGAGCTGGCCCTGCCAGGCAAAATCCTTGGGCATCCACTGGGCCAGGCTTTCGATGGGAAATTGCTTGAGGTGATAACGCAGCTTCGGTTCCGGCATCAGGCGCTGGTCTTCACCACACAGGCTGGCCGGGCCGGAACGCCAACAGTGAGCGCCCACGTTGAGCGTGCCATTGGCCAGGCGCTCCAGCTTCGCCGGGGCTTGCAGGCGCCAGGCTTGACCGCCAGCCTGCACCTCGCCGCTGGCCAAACGCCCGCGCCAGTTGCCCTGGTCGAGGGCGCCATCGAGCGCCAGAGTGGTGTCGAGCTGCGGCCCTTGCAGGTCCAAGGTGAGTTTTTGCTGCTTGATATCGCCCTGCCCGCTGACCGTGAGCACACCTAGAGAGGTTTCGCCGGCGCGGATGCCGCTGGCCTTGAGATCGACTTTTCCCCGTTGCGCACTGTCGAGGGTCGCGTCCAGGTTCAGGCTTTGCAGGCGATTGTCCTGGAACGCCAATTGCGAGCCTTGCAGGCCGAGCTTGCCTTGCGGAGCCTTCAACGTCCCGGCCACATCGATACGGCCCATGACTTGGCCGCGCAACTGCGGCCAGAGCTGGGCCAGGCGCGCGAGCTTGATGTCGACCTGGCCGGTGAGTTTCTGTTGCAGGCTGCCGGTGCCGTTGATGCGGTTATCCCCCAGGCGGATGTCCAGGGCGCTGAGGTTCCACTGCTCGCCGGCGCCGCTGGCCTTGGCCTGGAACAGCGCCGGTTGCCCGCGCAGCTTGCCCTTGAGGTCGAGGTCGGCATCGAGGCTGAGACTGTCGTCCTTCAGCGACCCTTTGCTGCGCAACGGCCCGGCCAGGGTGCCGGGCAGTTCACCAAGCCAGTACGCCGGGTTGATGGCCGACAACTCCAGCGCCGTATCCCAGGCGATGCCCTCGGCAAATTGCAGGTCCAGGTGCCCTGCGGCCTTGCCCTGCCCGGCCGCGAGCTCAAGCTGCGGCAAATGGATTTGCGTCAAGTCGCCGCTGAACGGGCTGCCCAGGTTGAAGGCCCCGGCGGGTCCGTCCAAGGCAGCCTGGAAATTTCCCAGGTATTGACCATCGGTGTACGAGACTTCGCCACTGAAACTGCGCAACGTCACCTGCGGCTCGTCAATCAGCGGATAGAGGCGATGCCAGGGGAAATCCAGCCAGGCGATTTTCGCCTCGGCGCTAAGGCCTTCGCGCCAGTCCAACTGGCCGGTGAGTTTCAGGCTTTGCTGGTCGCCGGCGTCAAGGTCCAGACCGGCGATCTGTGCACCATTGGCATCCACCTTGCCTTGCAGCAGCAACGCTACCGGTCCCTTTTCGGCAGGCAGCGTGGCCTTGCCGAGCAGTTGATAGCCGTTCTTCAGGTCGCCTTCGCCGGTCAGTTCCAGCTGATTGAGCATCAGGGTGTCGGGCAGGTCGGCACTGGCCTTGAAGCCGTCAGCGGTGATGCGCACCTTGGCCGGCAGGTTGTCCGCCAACGGTTGCAGCTCACCGATGAGTTGGCCTTGCAGGTAACCGCTGCTCAGTGCCTTGAGGTTTAGGGTTTTGAGCAAGTTGCCGTCGATGTCCAGGTCCAGCGCCCAAGGTGTTGCACCTGGCGCGGGCAAGGTCAACAGCCCTTTGGCCTTCAACGGCCAGTCGCCGCCTGGTTTCAACAAGCCGGACAACGTCAGGCTCAGTTCGTCGCGCTGCAATTGCACCGAGTCGATCTGCAAGCCTTCGGCGGTCCAGTGGGCGACCAGTTGCAAGCCCTTGAGCTGTTCGCTGCCATTGAACAACAGGCTACCCACCTGCACCTCACCCAACTCGATGGCCACCGGCAACTCCAGGTCCGGCAAGCTGATCGGCGCGCTGCTCGGCTCATCGACTGACGGCGGCAATTGCAGGCTGACCTTGCCAGCCTTGAGCTGTTCGATGCACAGCGTCATGCGCATCAGGCACAACGGCGACCAGGCGAGGATCACCCCGTCGAGTTCTACCCGCTGGCTGTCTTGTTGCCACAACACATGCTCGGCACTCCATTGGCCGCCCAGTCGCCCCTGGAAATTCTCCGTGCTCAACCCCGGTATCAAGCCGAGGGTCCAGCGACTGCCCCATTGAGTGCCCAGCATGGCACTCAAGGCCAGCACTATCAGCACCAGCAACGTAGCGAGCGCCAGCAGCGTTATCTTCAAACCACGACTCACAGCTCGGGCCCCATGGAAAAGTGCAAACGAATACCGCCCTCGTCGTCCAGCGCATGGGCCAGGTCGAGGCGGATCGGGCCCACCGGCGACACCCAGCGCACGCCGACGCCCACGCCGGTCTTGAGGCTCGGCAGTTCAAGGCTGTTAAAGGAGTTGCCCTGGTCGACGAAGGTCGCCAGCCGCCATTTCTCGGCGATTGAATATTGATATTCGAGGCTGCCGGCGACCATGTAGCGACCGCCGATGCGATCGCCCTCGGAGTTTTCCGGCGACAGGCTCTGGTAGTCGTAACCGCGCACACTCTGGTCGCCCCCGGCAAAAAAGCGCAGGGACGGCGGGATCGATCTATAGCCATTGGTGGCGCTGCCACCGACCTGGGCCCGGGCCAGCAGGCGATGTTTGTCGAACACCGTGGTCAGGCCCTTGACCATGGCCGTGCCATATAAAAGGTTGTTGTCCGAGCCAAGCCCTTCCTTGGCGAGCTTGGTGTCGAATTGCAGGCGATAGCCGTTGTGCGGGTCAATGCGGTTGTCACTGCGCAGGTAGGAATAGCTGACGCCGGGCATCAGCAAGGTACTCAAGCCCGAATCGTCGCCGAGGCGATACTCCTCCCGCTGCCACTTGAGCGACACCACCCGTTGCCAACCGCTGGGCAACTTGCTATGCCATTCAGGGCCCACGGTCAGCAGTTTGCTGAGACTGTCGGTGTCGGCCAGCTCTTCATATTGATAACCGCCGGCGTAACGCAGCTTGTCGGTCAGCGGCGGGTCCAGTGGCACGTCGTACCACAGGCCGACGTTCTGCCGCGGCGCCGACACTTCCGTCTCCCAGCCATAACTGTGGCCCTGGGCATTGACCCAATGGCGAGTCCAATTGGCCTTGGCCCGTGGGCCGACGTCGGTGGAAAACCCCAGGCCCAGGCCCATGGTGCGCGGCTTGCGGGTGTCGAGCTTGACCGCCACCGGAATCACGTTATCGGTGGCCGCAGTGGGCGCCGCATCTACCCGGACGCCCTCGAAATAACCACTCGATTGCAGGGCCTGGTTGAGCTCGGCAATCAGTTCGGAGTCGTACGCGGCGCCCGCCTTGAACGGCACCATGCGCTGCAACAGCTCTTCGTCTATCGGAGTGTCGCCTTCGAAGTGCACGGGCCCCAGGGTGTAGCGCGGGCCGCTGTCGTAGATCAACTCGATGTCGGCGACACCCGCCTGGGGGTCCACGCGCAATGTCTGGCTGACAAAACGCCCGCTGAAAAAGCCATAACGCGAAGCCTGGTTCAGGATCTGCCGCTTGGCGTCCTCGTAACGGCCGTGGTTGAGCACCGCGCCCGGCTTGAGGGCCGCGTTGTCGGGGACGCGAAAGGCTTTGAGCGAGGCCGCCGGGCCGTCGATGCGCACGGAGACATTACGCAAGTGCACAGGCTCGCCGGGGTCGATGGTCAGCACCAGGCGCGGCACCTTGCCGCCCTTGACCTCGCTGTCGATCTGCGGCTGGTAATAACCCAAGGCCTGGGCGGCCTTGCGCGCCTGTTCCTCGGCACCGCGACTGAAGCGCAGCAAGGCTTCTTCGTCACGGTCACCTACACCGCCGATGTAACCTTCTACGTTGGCCTTGAGTTCGTCGTTGGACGGCTTGACCCGTACATCCAATTCACTTTGTGCCAGCGCCGCACAGCTGAGGGACAGCAAGAGCGCGCCACTGGTCATTCGTCCTGGGAAATTCATGGCGCGGATGCTATCACGAGCTTGGAAGCCTGATAGAGCCAGACATTTCCCAAAAGTTCGGCCGATTATGCGGTTGCGCTTTGCAGAACTTGGGGGTTGGCATGAAAGAACACGTGTTCACGGACGGGTCCTACCGCAATCTCACCGATTTCCTCATAGCCCTGGCGTTTATAAAACTCCAGGTAACGTGGGTTGCCGGTGTCTAGCACGACGCCTTGGGAGTTTTCGTCCACCGCACACCAGTTGTGCACCGCCGCGAGCAGCTGTTCACCAAAGTGCTGGCCTTGAAACTGTGGATGAACCCCCAGTAGCGGCAACACATGGACAGCATCCGACGGCAGGCAGGCTGCCACCGCTGCGTGGTAGTCCAGATAGCGCCGGGTGCAGCGAAAACCGGTGCTCAACACCATGCGCAGGCGCCAGGCCCAGCTTTCGGTGATGCCCAGGCGCCGCTGCGGAGGGGCGATCAGGGCGATGCCGATCAGGCGATCGTTGACCAGCAGGCCGATGGCCGGCAGATCCTGGAGAAAGTGTTGCTTGACCAGCTCGCGCACCGTGGCCCGTACCCGATGTTCATAACCGGGACGCTCGGACTCGAACAGGAAGCTGAAGGTCGGTTCATGGCGATAAGCCTGATACAGCAATGAACGGGCTTCGCGGGAGTAACCGCTGTCGAGCATATGAATGTCGGCAATGGCGGTGGCGGTTTCAGGCATGACGGTAGATCTCCTGGGCGAGGCTCGATGAGGCCCCGCTCTTATTGAGTACGAACCCGATTGGGTTGCGATCGTTCCTACACCCACAGGACATTAGCAGCGCATTTGTCCTACTGCCACGCTGGCTCAGTTCCGACATGTCAGCTAGCATCGCAGTTTTGCCAGGACAGCCGACCATGAAGATCGTCTCCTTCAACATCAACGGGCTGCGCGCCCGTCCCCATCAGCTGGCGGCGCTGATCGAGAAGCATCAGCCGGACGTGATCGGCCTGCAGGAAACCAAGGTCCATGACGAACAGTTTCCCCTGGCCGAGATTCAGGCCCTGGGTTACCACGTGCACTACCACGGACAAAAGGGCCACTACGGCGTCGCCCTGCTCTCCCGCCAGGCCCCACTGGCCCTGTATAAAGGCTTCGACAGCGATGACGAAGACGCCCAGCGACGCTTCATCTGGGGCACTTTCGCCGACGCCAATGGCGTGCCGGTGACGATCATGAACGGCTATTTCCCACAAGGTGAAAGCCGCGATCACCCGACCAAATTCCCCGCCAAGGAGCGTTTCTACAGCGATTTGCAGCAACTGCTGGAAAGCCGTTTCAGCAACGATCAACCGCTGGTGGTGATGGGGGACGTGAATATTTCCCCGGAAGACTGCGACATCGGCATCGGCCCGGACAACATGAAGCGCTGGCTGAAAACCGGCAAGTGCAGCTTCCTGCCGGAAGAACGCGAGTGGATGGCCCGCCTGAAGAACTGGGGCCTGGTGGACAGCTTCCGCCACCTGAACCCGGACGTCACCGACCGCTTCAGCTGGTTCGATTACCGCAGCCGCGGTTTCGAGGACGAGCCCAAGCGTGGCCTGCGCATCGACCTGATCCTCACCTCCCATGGCCTGTTGCCACGGGTCAAGGATGCCGGCGTGGATTATGAGCTGAGGGGGATGGAGAAACCTTCGGACCATGCGCCGATCTGGCTGCAGTTGAGCTGACCGACAAGAAACGGCTCGCCGCAATGGCGAGCCGTCCTGTCACAGCGTACCCAGTTGCTTGAACAGGGTCAGGTTGTCCTCGATGTGCCAGTTGGCGACGATTTTTCCTTGGTCGACCTGATAGATGTCCGTGGCGATGAACTCCACGGGCTGGCCCTGGCCCTTGAGCTGGTCGAAGGTCCCGGTGAAATGCCCGCGAAAACGCAGGTGCACCACCACCCGATCCCCCGCCACCAACATCTGCTCAACAACGCAGCTGAGATCCGGCACGGCAGTGCGGAAAGCCCGTGACGCCAGCAACGGACCTTCCGGGCCCTGCTTGCGCCCGGCCGGAGGGGTCTTGTCGACGAAGCCCGGCGCCAGGGCTTCGCGGGCCAGCGCTTCATCGCCGGTGTGCCAGAACGTGTCATAGCGCCGCGCCGCCAGGATCATCGATGTCGCCTGCTGCTCGGACAGGCTGCGGTCGACAATCAGGCTTTGCGGCTGCACAAGCGCATCGGGGGCGGCCGAAGCCCCCAGCGACAGGCCAAGGGCCAGGAGAAAACCGGCCAGGCGCAGGCCGCCGGGCATGGCAAGGGATAAGCACGACATGGTGGATTCCTTTGGGTCGATCAAGGGCCGGGCAACACGCTGCGGCCCGGGGTTGTAGAACAGGTTTCAGAGGGCCTCGGGCTCTCGCAAGGACAGCGGGCTGGCAAGGGTGTAGCGGGCAATGTCGTCCTTGCGCATGAACGTCACGCCCGGGTGGCTTTTGGCGTAACGCAGGAACTCGTCCCAGACCCTTACCATTTGTGGCGTGCCACTGATGCGATCATGGGCGCTGATGGACATCATTCGCCGCCGCGTGCCGGCTTCTTCGTAAAGCTGATCGAAATCGAGCTTCACTTGCTCCAGAAAGGCCTGGGGCGAGTAATGGCGACCTTCGATCAGCACAATGTCGTTATTGCGCAACGTGTAGGGGACCACGACGAAATCCTTGCCGTTGACCGATTCGATGAAGGGCTCGTCGCGGCTGACGTCATCGATGTGGTAGAGGTAGCCCAGCTCCTGCAGCAACGCCAGGGTATTGGGGCCCCTGCGCAACCAGTTGCAGTTGTAACCGGTGACCGGCTGCCCGGTGACCTCCTGCACCATCTGCGCGGCCTGGCGCAGGAACGTCCGTTCCTCATCGCGGCTCATTGCAAACTGCGAACTCCAACGCGGGCCGTGTCCGGCCGCTTCGTGACCGCGAGCAACGATCTCCCGTGCCAGGGCCGGCTGGCGCCGCACCGCTTCGCCGATCATGTGGGAAGTGACCTTGACGCCATGGCGGTCCCACAAATCCAACATGCGTGGGATACCTTCCCGATAGCCGTAGGCAAACCAGGTATTGGTCGCCGGATCACTGGGGACGCTGTCCGGGAAGTCCACCGGGGGGAACGGGCTGTCGGTCCCCTTGGGTGGCTGCCCTCCGGCTTCGAATTGCATGGAAATCGAAATGACCAACCGGGTGTCACCCGGCCAGTAACCACTCTTGGCAACGCTGGCGGCCTTGTTCGCGACACTGGCCCGGGCCGATCCGCTTGCCAGCACGTCCCCCGCGCTCAACAGCGCTGCGGCGGCGCTGGCATGGGCCAGAAAGGTCCTGCGTTCGGGGTTGTGGGTGACATCGGCGATGGCCATGGCAGAACTCCTGGGAAAACGCTGCGGGTAAGCTTCTTGGGTGCTAAGGTATTGCCTGCGTGTTTTCCTGATAATTGAGCTGTTTTCAAAAATACATTTCGAAAAATCCGAATAATGTTCCTGAAAAATCTCCAGCTGTTTTTACTCATTGTGGAAAAAGGCGGATTGTCTGCCGCAGGTCGAGAAATGGGGTTGTCTCCCGCGTCGGTCTCGGAACGGCTCGCCGCGCTGGAAACCTATTACGGTGCCACCCTGCTCAATCGCACCACACGTGCGATCAGCCTGACCGACGAAGGCAAGTTGTTGGTCGAAGGGGCCCGCCGGTTGCTGGCCGAGGCCGGTGAGTTGCACAGCAGCATTCGCGCCGGCAGCCAAACCCTTAGCGGACCGATTCGCCTCAGTGCCCCGCAGGATTTGGGACGCCAATACATCGAGCCCATCCTGGCGCGCTTTCTCGATGAGCATCCGGATGTCAGCCTGGACTTGGACCTGGGCGACGGCTACGTGGATCTGGTCAGCCAGGGGCTCGATTTCGCCATTCGCTACGGTGCCTTGGCCGACAGCTCACTGCGCGCCAGGCCCCTGGGGGAAAACCGGCGCGTGGTCTGCGCCGCGCCCAGTTATCTGGCCCGTCATGGCACACCCTTGCACCCCACCGAATTGACCCGACACGAATGCCTGGTGATGCGCCTGGGCATCAATACCGCGCGGGAATGGACCTTTAGCCGGCGCGGCGAGGTGCATCGTGTGCTGGTCCAGGGGCGGCGAATCGCCAATGATGGCGGTCTTGTGCGCCAGTGGTGCCTGGAGGGGCACGGCATCAGCCTCAAGTCGATCTGGGATGTGCGCGACGACCTCAAGAGCGGGCGCCTGGTGGAGTTGCTCCCGCAGTTCACCGCCGGCAGCACGCTACTGCAGATTGTCTACCCGACTGCCCGCATCCAACCCAAGCGCGTGAGGGCGTTGATCGAACGGCTGGTGGCCGAGTTGGCTGAAACCGAGACCGGGGTTTAGGGCGCAATCGCGCCGTCATCGTTCAGTCATCTATCTGACTTATTCTCCCGGCACTTCCCTGGGTTCTGAAGGTGTCGGCATGCGGCTGTCTGTGGTCTGGATAATGGCGTTGTGGCTGCCGTTGGCGATGTCCGCCGAACGCTTGCCCATTACCGGCCTGCCCCTTCCAGAAACCGGGCCGGCCCTGCGCCTCCAAGGTTCCAATACCATCGGCGCGGCGCTGGGCCCGGCGTTGGTCAAAGGGCTGATGGAACACCAGGGGCTGCTCAAAGTGAGCGCCGAAATCACTGGCAAGGACAATGAACAACGGATCGTCGGCCAGACCGCTGACGGTCGGCGGGTAGAAGTCGACATTGCCGCCCATGGCTCCAGCACCGGGTTCGCTGCCCTCAAGCAGGGCAACGCTGACCTGGCCGCCTCTTCGCGACCGATCAAGGACAGCGAGCTGAAGGAACTGTCGCTGATGGGGGATCTGAAAAGTCCCACCGCCGAGCAGGTCATCGCCATTGATGGCCTGGCGATTATTCTTCATCCACAGAACCCGTTGCGTCAGCTCGATACCGTACAACTGGCGCGAATATTCAGCGGCGAGGCGAAAACCTGGGAAGCAGTCGGTAGCCTTGGCGGAGCGATTCATCTTTACGCCCGGGACGAACAGTCCGGCACCTACGATACCTTCAAGGAACTGGTCCTTAGCCGACAGGGCAAACGGCTGGATCCTTCAGCACGGCGCTTCGAATCCAGCGAGCAGTTGTCCGACGCTGTCAGCCAAGACCCGCAAGGCATCGGTTTCATCGGTTTGCCCTACGTGCGCCAGGCTAAAGCGCTGGCAATCGTCGATGGCGATTCCCAACCCATGTTGCCGTTGAACAACCTGATCGCCACCGAGGATTACCCCTTGTCCCGGCGTCTGTTCTTTTATGTGCCCCCCCAGGAAACCAACCCGTGGGCCGAGGCACTGGTTGAGTTCACCCAGAGCGACCAGGGCCAGGCCATCGTCGCGGCCAATGGGTTCATCGCCCAAACCGTCCAAGCCATGTCCGTCACACCCAATGCGCTGATGCCGGAGGGGTATCAGGCCCTGAGTCGGCATGCCCAACGCCTGAGCGTGAACTTTCGCTTCGAAGAAGGCAGTGCCAACCTCGACAACAAGGCTCACCAAGACCTCAGCCGGGTGCTCGACTATATAAAGCAGCACGACAAATCAGATCGACGTGTGACGCTGGTGGGGTTTGGCGACGCCAAGGACGACCCGGCGCGCGCGGACCTGTTGTCCAAGTTGCGGGCCATGGCGGTGCGCCGTGAGCTGGTCAAATACGGCGTGGCGCTGCGGGAGGTGCGGGGGTTTGGGGCATTGATGCCGGTGGCGGCCAACAGTGAGGATGAAGGCAGGGTCAGGAATCGGCGGGTGGAGGTTTGGGTTTACTGAATGGGATCAAGCGGCAGGCACAAACTCCTGTGGTTCGGACTTTTGATCGTTCCCACAGGGTTTCGAGGTGCTCACTGCATTGACGTTCGGCGTCACCCCGCTAGCGCGCCGAATGACATCGGACTTTACCGCCCCGCCAACTCCATGATCATCCGTGACAACAGATAAATCCTTGGCACCACGCTCTCGACTTCCGCGTATTCCTCAGGCGTATGAATGTTGCCCCCAACAATCCCAAATCCATCCAGGGTTGGTGTGCCGACGCCGGCTGAGAGGCTGGCATCCGCCGCGCCGCCACTGCCCTCTTCGGTGAGTTTGCGCCCCAATTCGCCATAGATCCCCTGGGCCATGGCCATCAAACGATCCGACTCCGCCGTTTGCGGCATTGGTGGCAGGCCGCGTTTGAGGCTGGTGGTGACTTCAGTGTCGGCGATCAGTTTGTCCTGCGACACGCGGGCCAGGTCTTTTTCGATGCGGTCGAATTCCTCCGGCACCGCTGCCCGAACATCGGCCTTGGCGCTGGCCCGGTCGGGGATCACGTTGGTCCGGTCGCCGGCCTGGAGCACGGTGAAGTTGATGGTGGTTTTCTTTTCCGCATCGCCGAGCTTGCCCAGTTGCAGGATCTGATGCGCCGCTTCCATCGCCGCATTGCGTCCCAGTTCCGGCGCGACACCGGCATGGGACGCCTTGCCCTTGACCTCCACCAACGCCGTGGCACTGCCCTTGCGCCAGACCACCAGCCCATCGGCCGGGCGCCCCGGTTCAAGGTTGAGGGTCACATCATGGGCCTTGGCGGTTTTCTTGATCAGGTCGGTGGCGGCGTCAGAACCGGTTTCTTCGCTGGCGTCGAGCAGGAAAGTGATCTGCGCGTAGTTCTTGAAGTCCAGGTTCTTGAGCACCTTCAACGCATAGATCCCGGCGACGATCCCGCCCTTGTCGTCCATCACTCCCGGGCCGTAGGCCCGGCCATCCTTGATATGGAAAGGCCGCTCGGCGGCCGAGCCTTCCTTGAACACCGTATCCATGTGCGCCATCAGCAGGATCTTCGCCTTACCGGTACCTTTGAGGGTCGCCAGGATGTGCTGGGTGCCGTCCGAGTTGGGCACCTTTTCAATGGTAGCGCCCAACTTCTTCAATTCGTCGATGGCAATGTCACCAACCTGGGTCAACCCCGGTACATACCCGGAGCCGGAGTCGATATTCACCAGCCGCTCCAGCAGCTTCAGGGCCTCGCCCTTGTACTGTTCGGCGTCGCTGAGGACTTGTTGATGGGGCTGCGCGAAAGCAACGGGGGCGAAGGCGCCGAGGGCTAGGCTCAGGCCGAGACTGACGGCCAGACGGGAGCGAAGAGGAGTAATCGTCATGGGTTCATCCTTGTTCCGTATCGAGAAAGTGCCTTGGGCACCCTACCCGACAATGAAACAAGGCTCTAGACCGAATGCGACCTCAAGTCACATCAAAGAGGAACTGCCGGCTCCGCCGATACCTGCCGGGGGCGGTAACAAGTGACCCGATTGCGCCCGCCGGTCTTGGCCTCGTAGAGCGCCTGGTCGGCGTCATTGAGCCAATGGGTCGCATCGCCATAGTCCATGTTGAAGGCCGCCAAGCCAATGCTCAGGCTCACCTTCAGCGCCGGGTTCTGTTCGTAGCTGAGCGTCGCAAAGCGCTCGCGCAACCCGTCCATGGCCTGCACGGCGTTGTGAAGTGTCAGGTCCGGCAGAATCACACAGAACTCATCCCCGCCATAACGCCCGGCCACATCGGCAATGCGAAGGTTTTGCTTGAGCATCTTGCCGAGCTGGCGCAGCACGATGTCGCCAGCCACATGGCCATAGGTGTCATTGATGGCTTTGAAATGATCGATGTCGATCAGCGCAATTGCGCCACGCCCTGCCCCGTCTTTCGGATGGCGCAGGCAACGCTGGAACTCCTCGTTGAGGCGGTCTTTCCAAGCACCATGATTGAGCAACCCGGTCAGGCTGTCGGTGCGACTCAGGGCCAGCAACTCGCGCTTTTGCCGGCCCAGGGCGTAGGCCTGGCGATAGCAGAACCAACCCAGCGCCATCGGGTACAGGCACAGCAGCGGCAAACAGGCGTAGAGCTGCGCCGGGCTGGTCATGGGCACGCTGGTCAGCGGGAAGATCATCTCGCCTACGACAATGCCTGCCACTTGGGCTACCCCCCCGATGAGCAGGAAACGCAGACCGCCAATGGCGACGTTGTTCATCGCCATCATCGCCAGCGTGACGGCCGCAGGCAGCGGGTTGAACTGCATCGCCGCGACCCAGAAGCCGCCCAGGGCCGCATCGATCAATAAATTTAAGTGTTCGGCGTGGTACGGCGCCGCGCAATGCCGGGCCCACCAATAGGACAAGTGTGGCCAGAGCAGGCCGTTGAACAACATGAATCCCCAGACCCACGGCGCCGGCTCGAGGGGGTAAAGGGCAGCACTTACCAACACCAACCCCAGCGTCAAGCCCAGGATGCGCGATATATAAAGCCTCCTGGCAAGCGTGCGTCCCTTTCGTCCCGTTTTTTGCATAGAGACCTCTGCATCGCGGGTTTCCCAAGTTTTTCAGGGAGGGGATGCCTGGAGTCTATCAGGGCACCATCAAATAGCCACTATCAATAAAGGGGTATTTATTCTCTTCCGAATGCCGGGCTCGGCGCGGATTTTGGCTATACCTGACAAGGGCAATCAGCGAACCACCCGAAAGGAGATCCATGGGCAGTTATCAGGTGTTGATCATCGGCAGTGGATTTGGAGGCCAGTGCGCGGCGGTCAATCTGCTCAAGGAAGGCATTGAGGATTTCCAGTTGCTTGAGCGCCGGGATTTTTTCGGCGGCACCTGGTGCCAGAACACCTACCCCGGCGCGGCGGTGGATGTGCCGTCGCCCTTGTATTCGCTGTCGTTCGCCGCTTACGACTGGAGCCGGATGTTCGCTACACAAGAGGAACTGCACCGCTACACCCAACACGTAATCGAACGCTTCCAGTTGCGGGACAAAGTGCAGTTGGGGGCGAATGTCGAGCGAGTGGAATGGGATGACAACGCCAGGCAATGGCTTGTCCAGACTGCCAAGGGCATCTACCGATCGCAGTTCCTGATCAACGCCACCGGTCCCCTCAGCCAACCGGTGATCCCAGCGTTCGAAGGCCGGGAACGTTTCAAGGGCAAGACCTTTCACACCAATCATTGGGAGCATACCTACGACTATCGCCACAGGCGCGTGGCCATTGTCGGCAGTGGTGCCAGCGCCGCCCAGGTGATCCCGGCCATTGCCCCGGACGTCGAACACCTGCACGTGTTCCAGCGCACACCCCACTGGGTATTGTCACGCCCCGACCGCGCCTTCAACCGCTTCGAGCGCGGATTACTGCGCCTGGCACCGCTGCGCACGCTGTTGCGATGGTCGATCTATTGGCTGTTCGAAACCCGGGTGATCGCCTTCAAGTATTCACGGCCGGCGGTACGCCTGGTCCAGCGCCAGGCCTTGAAGCTGCTGGAGCGCCAGGTGCCGGACCCGGTCCTGCGGCGCCGCTTGACCCCCGACTACCTGATCGGCTGCAAGCGCGTGATCCTGTCCAATACGCTGTACCCGGCCCTGTGCCGCGCCAATGTCAGCGTGCATGGCCAGGAAGAAGGCATCGCCGCCCTCGACGAAACCGGCATCCTCACCCGGGACGGCCAGCACATCGAGCTGGACCTGATCATCTGGTCCACCGGCTTCGATGCCACCGACGGGGTGATTTCCTACCCCGTGACCGGCAAGCACGGTACCCGGCTTCACGACGTCTGGGCCCAGTACCCCCGCGCCTACCTGGGTACCAGCCTGCCGGACTTCCCCAACCTGTTTATCGTCACCGGGCCCAACACCGGCATCGGCCACACCTCGGCGCTGTTCATCATAGAGTCGCAGATGAACTACATACTGGACTGTATTCGCACACTGAACCGGCGAAACCTGCGTAGCATCGAAGTGCAGCCAGCGGCCGAACAGTGCTACACCGAGATGATCCATCGGGAAATGCAGCGCACCGTATGGAAGTCCGGCGGGTGCCATAGCTGGTATCAAAGCAAAAGCGGCCATGTCATCGCGATGTTCCCCGGCTTCAGCTTCACTTATCACCGCCTGACCCGTCGGCTCAGGCTGGACGATCACATTCTGTCGTGACCCATGGAGGGCAAAGTATGCTGGTGTTGTGGATAATTCTTGCCGTGCTTATCGCCTGGAGCTGGTTGACGTATCCAGCCATTGGCCAGGTGCTGTACGACACGAGCATGGCCTTGGAGGCACGTCTCTACCGATTGCGCAAAATCAACGTACCGATCAGCGAGATGACCGTATCGACCTGGCAAGGCGGGCCTTATGAAGCATCCGGCAGCATCCTGATGCTCCATGGCTACAGCGGCGACAAAGACCTCTGGCTGCGCGTTGCCCGGCATTTTGTCGGTGCCTATCGGGTGGTGATCCCCGACCTGGCCGGTCATGGCGAAACCGGCTTCAAGGCCGGCGGCGGCTATGACATCCCGACCCAGGCCCGGCGGGTGATCGAGTTGCTCGACGCCTGCGGCCTGGACAAAGTCCATGTGATCGGCAACTCCATGGGCGGGCATCTCGCGGCATGGCTGGCGGCCACTTCGCCTGAACGGGTACTGACCCTGGCGCTGCTCGATCCGGCTGGCGTCACTTCGCCCCAACCCAGCGACATGGATCGTCAACTGGCCGCCGGCCGCAACCCATCCCTGGTGCACTCGCGGGAGGAATTCGCGCCGTTCTACGCAATGACCATGGCCTCGCCGCCCTGGGTCCCGGGCATGGTGATGGCGGCGGTTGCCGAGCGCTATGTGCAACATCGCGAAGAACTGGCGGAGATCTACGCCGATTTTCGCGCCAGCCCTCCAATGGAGCCACGCCTGGCCGACATCCGTGCCCCCTCGCTGTTGCTCTGGGGTCGCCAGGACCGGGTGATCGACGTCAGCAGCGTGCCAGTGTGGAGCAAGGGCATCGCGGATTTGCGGGTGGAAATCTGGGACGGGGTCGGTCATCTGCCCATGATTGAAAAACCCGGGAAAACAGCAGCGCTGTATCAGGAATTTCTCAAGGGACTGGGGCAGTGAGCGGATGCCTCGCCACATGGCATTGGACCATGTGGGGGTATCAGTCCCTGGCAGAATGAAGTCCTGAAGATTCTTCGTTTGTCGGCACTGGCGAAGGCTGCGATCTTTCGTTCAACTTTCCCACAGCCCAAACCAGGAACTCTCACCATGAGCTTCGTCAGTCCCGACCTGATCCGCCAACGCTTTTCCAAAGCGATGTCCGACATGTACCGCGACGAGGTGCCGCTCTACGGCGCGTTGATGAATCTGGTGGAGCAAACCAATGCCCAGGTGCTGGGCAAAGACCCACAACTGGCCGAACACCTGCGCAGCACCGGCGAACTCCAGCGCCTGGACCTGGAACGCCACGGTGCTATCCGCGTCGGCACTGCCGTGGAACTGGCCACCCTCGGGCGGCTGTTCGCGGTGATGGGTATGCAGCCCGTGGGCTATTACGACCTCACACCGGCTGGGGTGCCGGTGCATTCCACAGCATTTCGCGCCGTGCATGAAAGTGCCTTGCAGGTCAGCCCGTTCCGAGTATTCACCTCACTGCTGCGCCTGGAACTGATCGAAAACACCGAACTTCGGGCCTTTGCCGAATCGGTGCTGGATAAGCGCCAGATCTTTACCCCCACCGCCCTTCAGCTTATCGATCTCGCCGAACGCCAGGGCGGCCTGACGGAGCCGCAGGCCGAGGATTTCGTCCTACAGGCCCTGGAGACGTTTCGCTGGCACCACAGCGCCACTGTCACGGCCGAGCAGTACCGGCAATTGAGCGCCCAACATCGTTTGATCGCCGACGTAGTGGCCTTCAAGGGCCCGCACATCAATCACCTGACGCCACGCACTCTGGACATCGACATCGTCCAGGCGCAGATGCCCGTGCACGGCATCACGCCCAAAGCAGTGATCGAAGGCCCACCCCGCCGTCATTGCCCGATCCTGCTGCGCCAGACCAGTTTCAAGGCGCTCGACGAGCCCGTCAGCTTCACCGACCAGGCGCAATCCCAAGGCAGCCACAGCGCCCGCTTTGGTGAAATCGAGCAACGTGGTGCCGCCCTCACGCCCAAAGGGCGAGCGCTCTACGATCAACTGCTGAACGCCGCCCGGGATGCGCTGGGGGAGTTCCCCAACGAAGCCAACGCCGAGCGCTACAACACGCTGATGAGCCAACACTTTGCCCAATTCCCTGACACCCACGATGAACTGCGGCGTCAGGCACTGGCGTACTTCCGTTATTTCGTGACGCCAAAGGGCCTCGGCGCCAAGGGCACTCTTGAGCAAACGGCCTCGCTGGAGCACCTGCTGGAGCAGCAATACCTGCGTGCCGAACCCTTGGTGTACGAAGATTTCCTGCCGGTCAGCGCCGCCGGCATCTTCCAGTCGAACCTTGGCGATGCCGCCCAGAGTCACTACGCCGGGCAGTCCAATCGCCAGGCTTTTGAAGAAGCATTGGGGCGCGCAACCATTGATGAGTTGGGGCTGTATGCCGAAACGCAGCAGCGCTCCATTGATGAATGCAGGGCTGCGTTGGGCGTGTAGGAAGTTGCTCTAGGAACCTGACGCGAAGCTTGGCCCATCAAGCCGTTACGCCGGGGGGCGGCGGCGCCAGCCCCTTGCGCAGGAGAGTGCGCGGCACTGGGCGGTGCCATGTGCAGATTGCGCGGCCCCCGAGGCTGTAACTCATGAACCAAAAACATAACCCATTGAACTGTATTATTTTTTTATTGAATGGCATAGCTCTTGATAATCGTCAGGCCACCTCGGGACGACGACCGTCCCAGGCCCTTTAGTTATCCAGGAAGGAGAGCATCCATTGGCTACCCCCGCGTATATGATCATCAAAGGCATCAAACAAGGTCTGATCACAGCTGGCGCGTTTACGGCCGACTCGGTAGGCAATATCTATCAGGAAGGTCGTGAGGACAAAATCATGGTGCAAGGCTTCCAGCACCAAGTGACCGTCCCGCGCGATCCTCAGTCCGGCCAGCCAACCGGCCAACGCGTGCATCACCCCCTCGTCATCACAAAAGTCTTCGACAAGGCCACGCCGCTGCTGCAGGCAGCCCTCACCAGCGGTGAATGCCTGGAAGAAATAGTGATTCATTGGTTCCGGACTTCAGCGGCGGGGACCCAGGAACACTACTTCACCACCACACTGTTTGACGCGATCATAGTCGAAATCAAGGACTACATGTTCAACTGCCAGGACCCGGCGAACGCGCACTTCACCCATCTGGAAGATGTGCACTTCTCATATCGCAAGATCACCTGGAATCACGAAGTCTGCGGCACGATGGGTGCCGATGACTGGCGTGTACCGGTCGCTGGTTAAGTCCGGGACAACCGTCAATGCACCGGCCAGGTCTGCTGGCCGATGTGCATTGAAGTGAATGGGAGTGATTGACTCCGAGAAGGTGTTCGCCCAGTGCGGCGGCCTCGGCATTCCATGCACTGGTAAAGAGCCTGACACTGGGCGAACGGGCACAATAATAGTGGAACTCGCAGAATATTGCCGCGAGTTCTTTTAAATAATTATTTATCCACAGCCGTCGTTATTGATGACTGGTCAATAACGGTGGCGCGGGCGCTTGCTCCCGCTGGGCTGCAAAGCAGCCTTAAAAGAACGGCCGCTGCGCGACCTGGCGGGAGCAAGCGCCCTCGCCACAGGTTTTTTGGGTCAACTTCTAATTTGTATTAATAGCTGTACAAGCCGTTATACAAAACTACAGACAAGTACAAAAACATATCAGCCGATAGGTGACACGTTATGGCAAGTTAAACGGTCATTAACATACCCGTTTTAATACCGCTCTGGCTCAACCACGCCGTCCGGTTTTTTGCGCATCGGTATCGCCCGCTTCGGGGTCGCCTTGCTGCTGTTTGCGCTTGGCCGGGTCGTTTGGGCGCAAGGCGTCGTTATCGCGCTCCACCTCTCCAGGCATCGCCGGTTCATCAGGGTTCTGCGGCGTTTGATCGGGGCTTTGCTTCATGGCGAACTCCTTGCGTTTTCAGGCCTGGACTTCAGGCATCAGGGTCAGCGACTTCTTCTGCGACATTGGCATCCGGCGAGCGCTGGTGCAGTTGCTCGGCCTTGGCCTTGAGTGTCTGCCACTGCGCCAGGTCGATAGCGCCCTGGCCGAACAGATCGTTGGCCAGCTGCATCAGCTCGGTGAAATGAACATCGGGGGACTGTTGCCAATAGGTCTTGTCGTCGAACAGCCGCTGCCAATCGGCCAGCGACGGAGGTTTAAGGTCATCGCTCATGACGGACTCCTGCGAGGCATTCATAAGGTATGAGGGCTGACGTTCCCGGGGAGTTCCGGTAATTCTCAGTAGCCAGTCATTTCCAGGTAGCCGTTGCCGCCGTGGCTGCCACTCAGTTGCACCGGCCCTTCCCAATAGGGAATGCGCAGGTTCATCCAGGCGTTGGGGTTCAAGGCCTGGGTGGTGACGTCGAGCTGCTTGCCGGGAATCTTGAGCGACCAGCGCACCGGCATCGAATGCCCGGCGACCTTGGCGGTGTCCAGCGGCACGAGGTCGATTTCCCCGGCGTGCAGGGTTTGCGCCTGGCCCTGGGCATCGATCCAGGTGCCTGTCAGGTACGGCGCGCCGTCCTTGTGGCGCATGCGATAGAGCATCACGTGCTCACCGCTGTCCAGGTGCAGGGAAAACCAGTCCCAGCCAGTCTGGTTGGCCGTCAAGGGCTGGCTGCTCCACTCGCGGTCAAGCCAGGCCGGGCCGCTGACCTGATAGCGCTGGCCGTCGATTTCCAACTCGCCACTGGCCTGGAAAAACGGCTGGCTGTAGTAGTACGACGCCTGGCCCTGCTCGGATTTCTGGCTGAAACCCTGATCCCCCTGCAACACCAGCGGGCGGGTCGAAGTGAGCCGCAACGCATAACTGAAGCGCGGGTCCCGGGCCTTCAACTGCATGTCCGCCAGAGGGTCGGCGCCTGACGCTTGAGTGCCGAAGCGCCAGTCGTCTATCCAGGCGTTGAAAGGCATCGTTAGCACCCCGGCCTGCCCCACGCCACCTCGTGCGTAGCGCTCGGCGGCATGATGGACGGCGGCAGAAGTGACCGCCGCGTGACCGAGCCAGATCGTCTGGTTGCGCCAGCCGTTGGCCTGGGGCGCGGCGTTCAAGGCGCTGCGAAACAGCGTCCATTGCACACCGAAATCACGGCCCTGGGCATCCTTGAGATTGGCGGTGACGTACCACCACTCAATGCGAAAACCCTCATGAACGCCGTGGTCAGTCGGGAAACTGAACACCCGCCCCGGCACCACTGGCGTGAACGCGGCGGCCTGATCGCCCAGGCCAGCAAAGCCCTTTTCCGGTGAAGGTTTATCGCAGCCGCTAAGCAACACCAGCAGCATCAGGCCGACTTTAATCTTCATGGGCAAAGGTCCTCAGCAAATCCGCCGGCTGCGTGCGGTACAGCGCATACAACGGCCAAGCCGATGCCAATAGCGTGGCGAACATCGCCAGGGCCAGCAGCTGCGCCAGTTGCATCGGGAACACCTGCAACGGCAGCCGCCAGCCAAAGGCCTGCACATTGATCACCGCATCCAGGCACCAGGCCAGGGCGATGCCCAGGGGCAAGGCCAGTACCAGGGTCAATAGCGCCAGCAGCCAGGTCTGGCCGAGATTGAGCAACATCAACTGGCGTCGCGTCACCCCCAACGCCCACAGCGGCGCCAACTGACCGAGGCGACTCTGGCTCTGGGTCAACAGACTGATGAACAACGCCACTCCAGCCACCGCCAGGGTCAGGCTGTTGAGGGCGGCAGTGGCGGCAAAAGTGCGCTCGAACACCTGGGTCGACCAGCCCTTGAGCCGGGCCTGATCGACGATGCGGCTGTCATCCAGGCTGAAGCGGCTTTGCAACGCCGTCAGCAACGCCGGAATCGCCGAGGGATCGATGCGCAGATTGAAGCGGTTCGGCGTCAGTTGCGGCCAGTGCGCCAGCAAGTGATCGGCGTTGATCAATACGTGGCCTTTGGGATTGCCGTAATCGGCATAGACCCCGACGATGCGCAGCACCCACGGCCCCTGTGGCGTCGGGAGGGTCAACTGATCGCCAATACTTACCTTGAGGCGCCGGGCCAGTTGTTCACTGAGCATCAGCGTGTCGGCAGCGGCGAGTTGCGCCCAAGGCTCGTCGCTGGCCGACTCCAACAGCGGCCAATGCTGACGATAGTGAGGATGATCGAGGATGCCGTGGATATCCGTCGGCCAGCCTTGCAACGGGATCGACACCTGCCAGATGGGGACCACGGCAGTGATCGCCGGTTGCTGCTTGAGCCAGGCGTGCAGCTCGCCCGCCTGGGCCGAGGTTTGCGGGTTGATGTACAGCTCGGCGCTGAGCCGTTGTTCGAGCCAGTTGCTGAAGGTCTGGCGGAAGCCTGCGGTCATGCTGCCGGCCCCGATGTTCGCCGCCAGCGCCAGCAGCAACGCCATCAGCGCCAGGCTCAACGTCGGCAATTGCTGGCGGCAATCGGCAAGGAACCATTGCCCAAGCACCGAGCGGCTGCGGCGCAACAGCAGGTTCAGTGCGTGGTTGAGCAACACCGGCAAGGCCAGCGCCGCCCCCAGCAGCAAGGCCGTCATCAAGACAAAACCACTGGCCAGGCTGTCGCCCCAGATCAACGCCGACACCGCGATCAACCCGGCCAATGTTGCCACCCCACCCTGGCGTCGCAGCCATCGCGCATGGGCCTGATGCCAGGCTTGGGGGTTAGCCAGCGCCAGCAAGGGCAGGCGCGCGGCTCGCAGCAAGCTGTCGGCGCCGGCCAGCAGCGCGCCAAGCAGGCTCAGGCCGACACCGCTGAGCCACCACCACGGGCTGAGGTTCAGATGCCCGGCCACTTCAGCGCCGTACAAACCCCGCAGGCTCGCCGCGACATCGGGCAATAACAGGCTCGCCAGCCAATAGCCGCTGAGCACCCCGGCGATGCCTCCGAGCAAGGCCAGCGCCCCCAGCTCCAGGGCCAGGCTGGTGACCAGCACCCGCGCACTGACGCCACAGGCCCGCAGGGTTCGCAGCAGGCTGCGGCGCTGTTCCAGGGCCAGGCCGATGGCGGCGTGGACTATGAACAGTCCCACCACGAAGGATAGAAACCCCAGGGCATCGAGGTTCAAGTGAAAGCTTTCGGTCAGGCGCGACAGGTTGTTTTCTTCATCGGCGTGCTTGAATTGCAACCGACCGCTAAACGCCTCCGGTAACACCGCACTGAACGTGGCGGGCAGCAACAGTCGTGACAACTGCTCCGGCAACCCGAGTACCTGCTGGGCAAATCCGATGTCCATCAACAACACGCCCGGCGCCATGTCCGCCTGGATGTGCAACGGCGGCAGGGATTGCCCATCGACCGTCAGGGGCCGGGCGCCCTCGCCAAACCCCAAGGCTTGCAAGGTCTGCGGGGCGATCCAGGTGCGCCCGGGATCACTGAAAAATGCTACCACCTCGGTCATTTCTCGCGCCTGCCCCGCCAGCGCCGCACCGGGGGGCAGTGACACCGGATCGATGCCCATCAGCTGCAAGCGATGGTCTTCGTGGCCTTTGAGCAGCACCCGTGCCTGCAACACCGGCGACACCGGCCAGCCCTGGCGCCGCAGGTCGACAAACCATTGCTGAGGGAAGGTCCCGCCGCCGGGCGCGCTGAGGCTGGCCTGGGGTTCGCCGCCAATCAGTTGGCTGGCCCGGGCGTAGCTGTCCCGGGCCTGACTGTTCAGCGCTTGCACGCCGGTGAGCAGGCTGGTGGCGAGCCAAAGCCCGGTCAACACGCTGAAAAACTGTACCGGGTGTTGGCGCCAGTGGCTGAGCAGCGCCTTGAGGGTCTGGCGAAAAATCATCACCCCTGGGCCACCTCGGCCAGACGGCCGCGTTGCAGCACCACGCGATGGGCCAGGCGCGCCGCCACCCGGGGACTGTGCGTGACCATCAGCAAGCTGGTGGGGCTGCCGTCCAGCAGTTCCAACAACAGTTGCAACACTTCGTCGCTGGTGGCTTCGTCGAGGCTGCCGGTGGGTTCGTCGGCCAGCAACAGGGGCGGTCGCGAGGCCAGCGCCCGACCCAGCGCCACCCGCTGTTGCTGCCCGCCGGAAAGCTGTTCCGGGTAGCGCCGCAGCAAGTCGGCAAGCCCGAGCCGCTGCACCAGATGGGCTTGCCAGACAGGGTCATGGCGACCGCACAGGCGCGCCTGGAATGCCAGGTTGTCCTCCACCGGCAAACTGCTGATGAGGTTGAATTGCTGGAACACCAGGCCGATTTCCGTACGCCGCCAATTCGCCAGCTGGCTTTCGCTCATGCCGTCGAGTCGGTATTGGCCACTGCGAATACTGCCGCCATCGACCTTGTCCAGCCCGGCGACCAGGTGCAGCAAGGTGCTTTTGCCGCTGCCGGACTCACCCATCAGCGCCAGGCTGCTACCGGGCGGCAGCGTCAGGTCGATGCCTTGCAACACCGGCAATGGCCCCTGAGGGGTGGCGTAGCTTTTAAAAACGTCGCGAACTTCAAGCATGAACAGGCTCGATGGGTAATCGTGAGGCTCAGGATAGCGGAGTTAGGGGGCGGCCCCACCAGGGATGAACCTGCGTAAGCGCTCTACCGTTTGTCATTTGCTGGCGGGATTGGATCCGCTTTGCTTGTATGGAGTCAATTTTGAGCTTGCTCGCGATGACGGTCGCACATTCAAAACTGCCGCAAGCTGACCCGGCGCTTTCGCGAGCAAGCTCGCTCCCACAGGGGATCTGGGGGTACGCGATGCCAGTGAACGATCACTGCCCCGCCGCCATCTCAGCCTGGGCCGGCCCCGGGGTGACGATGTGGTTCAGGTCGATGTGTTTCCATTCAGGCACAGCCCCCAACCGTGCATTGAAACGGTAGTTGAAGGTGAAGGCGTCGTCGGTCGGCTGGCTCAGGGACTTGCCATAGACAGCTTCGATCCCGGCCGGCTCGTACCCCATCAACTGCAACAGCGTCGGGAAGATGTTGTAGTGGCTGGAATGATCCTTGTTCTGCGCCCAGACACGGCGCCAATCCAGAGTGTGCAGCTGAGCGCCTTCGATCACCACCAGCGGCACCAACCCTTCCTCCGCCACCGGGTCGCCACCGCAATGGGTGTTGAGCCCCGGGTTGCCACGCTCGTGCAGATCCTGACCGTGGTCGGAGGTGTAGATCAGCACGGCGTTACGCAAATCGGCCTGCTGGAAAATTCGCTTGAAGAACTCGCCGACATTCCACAGCAACGTGTTCTGGTAGGCATTGCGGTACAGCGCCCAATCGTCCTTCTGACCGTTGAAGCCGTCACGCTTGCCGGTGTCGGCCACTTCCTGGAACTGCCCTCGCGGCAAGGCCGGACGGTAGGTCATGAAGTCGTCGGGGTATTTGTCGTGTACAGGGAAATGCGCGCCAACCTTATTGATCACCACCAGCTCGGCGCGGCCATCGCCCAGCAGTTCGATCAACTTCGCCGCCGCCGCCATGTCACGGTCGCGCACGCTGACCTGGTCGAATTGGACAAACTCGTCGATGTCCTGTTTCTCAAGGTCGCTCATCAGGTTCTGCAGGTTGCCACCGGTGCGCTGGGCATCGATGTAGACGGTGCGCAGCCCAGCCTTTTTAGCGTACTGCCAGATCGACGGCAGGGTGCTGTTGATGCGCATGTAGTCGGCGCGAGTACCGCCGTAACGCAGGGTGATATTTGTGTCGGCGCTGCAATTGGCGATGGAGGCCGCATAACCGTAGTTGACGATATCCACGCCTGCGGGCGGCGTTTTCAGACCGGTGTGCACGCCGAACGGCGTGTTGATGTCCAGGTAGTTGCCGGAAATGCTTTCATCGATGATCAACACAATATCGTGCTCGATGGCCGAGGTTAGCCGCGCAATGCGCACCGGCTCGCGAGGGCCTACGGTGTTGTGCAAGGCCTCGTAGGCGAACAGGTTCAGATAGGCCAGCGGCGTGTACATCACCGGCAGCCCCCGCGCGCCCTCGCCCGCCCGCACGAACAACACGCCGCTGAGCAATAGCACGCCAAGCAACGGCGCAGCGACTGGCAGCCAGCCTGGCAACGGCAGCCGTCGGCGAGGCTTGAGACCGATCCCCAACAACAGCAACAAGCCAGCGCTCGCGGCGTTGATGATCACTTCGCGGTACTGATAGGCCGCCTCTTGGATGAAACCGCCGGAATACACCAACGACACGAACTGGCTGTAGGTCAGGTAGCTGTCAGTGACTCGGGTGTACACCTCGAAGAACACCGCCGAGACAAACATCACCAGCGCGAACAGATGCCGCACCAGGGTCTGGCGGATGTACGCGCTCATCCATAACGCGACTACCAACACCACGAACATCGCGCCATACAACAGCGTGGCAAAACCAAAACCCAGCGCCTGCAGACGGTCAAGGTAGTACTCGTACCCCCGCACCAGATAGAGCACCAGCAGCAGTTCCTTGAGGTATCGGGCCATGTCTGTCTCGCCAGTATCGCGACGTTGGGAAGAAGGTCGTTTTCTGCACACTAGCAGGGGGTTCGCAAAGCGCAAGAAAGGCATTGACCGGCGAACGCGTCAAAAAAAAGTTACCCCAAAAATGACACCTTTATCCATCAAAAAACTGAAAAAACTATGGATTACGACCGTTCATCGCATTCTAAAACGTCCATATACGCCTTTAAAACCGGCACTTTTCTAAGTCAGTCAAGGACTTGATATCAAAAGGCCCGGTTATTTCTAGTTTTGCCAACACTGACAACTGTCATTTTGCTGACACGCTTTTATGAAGCTGCGCTATACCCCTCTAAACAGTTTCATCCGAGTTACATCAATCGGTTTGCGAGGCGCGCCAAAAATGGACGTGAGCGTATTTGGTACGGGGTATGTGGGGCTGATCCAGGCCGCTGCGTTGGCTGACGTCGGGCACCGGGTTTTGTGCATCGATATCGACCCGAACAAGGTCCGGCAACTGCAACAAGCGGTACCGACCATCAGCGAGCCAGGGCTGTCGGTGCTGCTCGAAGACAACATCAAGGCCGGGCGGTTGTCGTTCAGCTCCCAAGCCAGCGACGCGGTCAACCATGGCGAACTGATTTTCATCGCCGTCGGCACCCCCGCCGATGAAGACGGCTCGGCCGACCTCAGCCATGTACTGGGCGTCACCCGGCAAATCGCCGATTTCATGGACAGCGACCGCACCCTGATCATCAAGTCCACGGTGCCGGTGGGCACGGCCGATAAAGTTGCCGAGTGCGCACGCCAGGTTCTCGAACGCCGCGGCCTGAAAAAACTCGCGGTGCGCGTGGTCTCCAACCCCGAGTTTCTCAAGGAAGGCAGCGCCCTGGCCGACTGCATGCGCCCGGACCGGATCATCGTCGGCACCGCCGACCCGCAGGCGCGCGACCAGATGACCGAGCTCTACGCGCCCTTTTGCCGCAACCACGAAAAACTGATGTTCATGGATAACCGCAGCGCGGAACTGACCAAGTACGCCGCCAATGCCATGCTCGCCACCCGCATCAGCTTCATGAACGAACTAGCCAACCTCACCGAACGCCTGGGCGCCGACATCGAAGCGGTGCGCAAAGGCATCGGCTCGGACCCGCGCATCGGTTATCACTTCATCTACCCCGGCTGCGGTTTCGGTGGCTCGTGCTTTCCCAAGGACCTGCGCGCCCTGCTGCACACCGCCGAACAGAACGGCATGCCGCTGCGCCTGCTGCGCAGCGTCACCGACGTCAATGACAGCCAGCGGCACATCCTGTTCGAGAAACTGGCCAAGCAATTCCCCGACGGCCTGGCCGATAAGTCGATCGCCATCTGGGGCCTGGCCTTCAAACCCAACACCGACGACATGCGTGAAGCGCCCAGCCGCTACCTGATGGAAGCGCTGTGGCGCGAAGGCGCCCGGGTCCATGCCTATGACCCGGAAGCCATGTCCGAATGCCGCCGCCTCTACGGCTATCGCAAGGACCTGAACCTGTGCGCCACCCGCGATGACACCCTGGAGGATGCCGACGCCCTGGTGATCTGCACCGAGTGGAAAAATTTCCGCGTGGTGGACTTCGACCTGCTGGCCAGCAAACTGCGCGCCCGGGTCATCATCGACGGCCGCAACCTGTACAACCCCGAACACCTGGCCGCCGCCGGACTGCTGTATCGCGGCATCGGGCTGCGGCACACCCTGCCAGCCCAGGGGCCACAAGCATGAATGTCCTGGTGACCGGTGCGGCCGGTTTCATCGGCGCCCACTGCGTACTGCGATTGTTGCGCGACGGCCATCGGGTGTGCGGGCTGGACAATTTCAACGACTACTACGACCCGCAGCTCAAGTACGACCGCGTGACCTGGGTGAAGGATCAGGCCGGCGAATTCCCCCTGGCGCGGATCGACCTGACCGACGCGCCGGCCATCGATGAGCTGTTCCAGGCCCGGCGCCCGGACGTGGTGATTCACCTCGCGGCCCAGGCGGGTGTGCGCTACTCCCTGGAAAACCCGCAGGCCTATGTCGACAGCAACATCACCGGGTTCCTGAACATCCTGGAAAGCTGCCGCCGCTATCCGGTCAGGCACCTGATCTACGCCTCCTCAAGTTCCGTATACGGCGCCAACCCGCACACGCCTTATTCGGTGCATGACAACGTCGACCATCCGCTGTCGCTGTACGCGGCCAGCAAAAAAGCCAACGAGTTGATGGCGCATAGTTACAGCCATCTATTCGGCATCCCGTGCACCGGCCTGCGCTTCTTTACCGTGTATGGCCCTTGGGGCCGGCCAGATATGTCGCCGATCCAGTTTGCTCGCGCCATCATCGAGGACCGTGTGCTGCAACTGTTCAATCACGGCGAGCACCAACGCGACTTCACCTACATCGATGACATTGTCGAAAGCATCGCCCGCCTGATCGCACATGCGCCCCAGGTCACGCCACTGCTGGATCACGAACAACCGAGCCCGGCCACCAGCCGCGCACCCTGGCGGATCTACAACATCGGCGGGCAACACCCGGTGGCGCTGCGCACCTATGTCGCGTTGCTGGAAAAACACTTGGGACAAACCGCCCGCATCCAACTGCTGCCCCTGCAAGCCGGGGATGTGCTCAACACCTGCGCCGATGCCAGCGACCTGGCAAAGACCACCGGTTTCAAACCGTGCATCGAACTGGATGACGGCCTGGGTCGTTTCATCCAGTGGTTTCTCGATTACTACGCACGGCCTGCCCACGCGCCGCTCGCGGCTGAACACTTGCGGCCCAATCTCAGCGGAGGAATCCATGACCCGACATGAGCAAGTCATCGAGATCAACGCCCCTGGACGCGATAAACGTGTCGACCCCGACCACCGCAGGCGCCTGGACGCCGCCATCCACCGCCAAGGCCGCGGCTGGCTGACCGGTCGCGACGGCGGCCGGCCCTGGACCGTCTCGCGCACCAACCGGGTGGTGGCCTGCCTGGGTGCACTGTCGATTCTGCTGCTGCTCTGCCCACTGCTGCTGGGCCTGGCATTGCTGGTCAAGTTCTCCAGCCCAGGTCCTGTGCTGTTCGTGCAGAAACGCACCGGTTACCGCGGCCGCGTGTTCGGCATGTACAAATTCCGCACCATGGTGGCCGACGCCGAGGCCCTCAAGGAGTCGCTGCGCCACCTCAACAAACATGGTGCCGACGCCATCGACTTCAAGATCGACAACGACCCGCGCATCACCCCCATCGGCCGGTTCCTGCGACGCAGCAGCCTCGACGAACTGCCGAACCTGATCAATGTAGTGACCGGCGACATGCGCCTGGTGGGCCCACGGCCAACCTCGTTCAACGCCTATCGCTACAAGGACAACCATCTTGCGCGCCTGAGCATCTACCCCGGCCTGACCGGCCTGTGGCAGATCTCCGGGCGCAGCAATATCGACTTCGACCAGCGCGTGGAATTGGACCTCAGCTATATCGCTGAACAGAGCCTGTGGCTGGATTTGAAGATCCTGATGATTACCCCCTTCAAAGTTTTCAGCGGCCACGGAGCGAGTTAAATGGACGGTTCAACCAACATTCTGACCATAGCCAGCCCGAGCGAGACCAACCTGACCTCGACCGTGCTCGACCCTTCCCTGCGGATCCTGCTCTTGACGGCCGCCAACACCGGTACCGGAACCAGCACCAGCGCCATGGCGCTGGCCGCTCAACTGGCGCAGATGAGCAATGGCCGCGTATTGCTGGTGGACGCCAGCCAGTCGCCGCGCAACCTCAGCCAGCAACTGTCGCTGCACAAAGAGCGCGGCTTTACCGATCTGCTGTTCAACAGCCTCGCCCCGCCCTTGTTGCAGGACTGCGTGGTGCAGACATCCAGCCTGCCCTTCGACGTGCTGCCTAACGGCCGGCTGGGCCGCAATGCCGAACGCCTGAGCCCCGAGCGACTGCGCCCGCTGTTCCGCCAACTGGCGACGCAGTACCGCTTTGTGGTGATCGACGCCGACGCCGTGTATTCAGCCTCCGACACCCTGGTCATGAGTACCCAGGCCGACGGCGTGGTGCTGGTGGTGCGCGGTGAGGACACCCGTTGGGAAGTGGCTCAGGCCGCCCGCCAGCGCCTGTCCCAGGCCGGCGCAAAAGTGGTCGGCAGCGTGTTCAACCGCCGCAAGTACTACATGCCCAAGTGGCTCTACAACAACCTGTAAGCCTGCAAAAGGATGACGAGATGAACGCCAGAATGCTTGTCCTGCTGTTGCTGCCGCTTGCCGGTTGCTCCAGCACCTCAGACACCCGCTCGATGCCGGTGCAGATCCTTACGGCCGCGCCGGCCAATGCCCAGGCCACCGACATGCCCAAGGTCGAGCAGACCCTGCGGCCCCAGGACGTACTGGATGTGATCTTTCACATCAGCACCTCCGGGCCTCAGGCCTATCGGGTACAGCCGGGCGACCAGGTGGCCCTGAACTTCACCGCCGCCAGCCAGCTCAACGGTACGCAACAGGTGATGCCCGACGGCAGCATCGAGCTGCCGGGGGCCAACACCTCGGTGAAAGTCGCCGGCCTGACCACCGACGAGGCCCGCGTGGCGGTGCAACGTGCCTATGATCAGAAAATGCTGTTCCAGCCCAATCGCAACCAATTGACCGTGCTGGTGACCAGCCCGTTGTCCGGCGAGACGAACCTGAGGAACACCTTGACCCACCCGGGCACCGGCATGAGCCGGGAAATCACCGTGGGCAGGGATGGTTACGCAAGCTTTCCGGAAATTGGCTCGGTGCCGCTGCAAGGCATGACCGTCAACCAGTTGGAAACCTTCCTCAACGAGCGCTACGCCCAACTGCCGGGGCACATGACCGTCGATGTGCTACTCAAGTCCACCGCCGGCAACGAGATTTACGTCCTCGGTGAGGTGGCCCAGCCCGGCTCCTACCCGATCCGCCGGCCGATCTCGGTGCTCGAGGCGCTGACGCTGGCCCGGGGTACGAACGTCAAGGCTCGGCTCGATTCGGTGGTGATCATGCGCCGCAACGGCAATCAGGTCGAAGCCCGTCACTACGACGTGGAAAAAGCCCTGAGCGGTGATGCCTCGCAAATCGCCTACCTGCAACCCGAAGACATGCTCTTCGTGCCCAAGACCAAACTTGCCAGCGCCGGCGAACTGGCCAGGCAACTGGCCGACGTGGTGCTGTTCCAGGGCGTGGGGTTCAGCTTCGGCTACCGCGTCGACAACAAAGGCAGCAACAGCAACTGACCTCAGGTGACCTGACATGAACCCCAAGGAAAACTATCTGCATGAGTTCTTCAGGATCTTCTTCGCCAACAAGCAGTGGGTGAAGCGCGTCTTCCTGATCTTCGCCGTGATCGCCCTGGTGCTGCCATTGATGCTCAAGCAGAGCTTCGATATCACCGCCCAGGTGATCGTGCAGTCGAAAAAACTCTCCCAGGGCGACGCCACCACGTCGCTGAACCAGGAAAATGCCACCTTCATTCCACCGTCCCTGGCGGACATGGAGACTGAGAGCAATATCCTGCGCTCGCCGGCGCTGATCCGGCAGACCATCGCCACCCTGCGCGACCAGGGCGAGTACACACCCAGCCCGGGCATCTTCAACAAGTGGGTGAGCGAGCCGTTCAAGCGCTACGTCACCACGCCACTGCGTGAGTACGTGATCAACCCGCTGCGCGATGGCCTGGGGCTGGAGGTCGATCCAGTGCGCGACACGATGCTCGATACGCTGACCGACGAGGCCATCGAAAACCTGAAGATCGAGACCCTGCCCGGCTCCAACGTCATTTCTATCGTCTACAGCTTCGGCGACCCGGCCCAAGGCACTCGGTTCGTGGCGCAACTGCTGCAGAACTACCTCTCCAGCCGCCAGGACCTGCAATCGATCGAGCTGCCACAAGCCTTCTATGAACAGAAGAAAAGCCAATACCAGAATCGTCTCGACGGCCTGGAAGGCACCCGCTTGGCGCTGCTTGAAGGCGTCGGCTCATCCGACCCCAAGGAGGAAATCACCTTCCGCCTGAACGCCATCAACACCGAAGAACAGGCCCTGAACCTGTATCAGGACCGCCTGCTGCAAAGCCAGCGCTGGCTCGATTACCTCAAGACCAGCCTGGCGGCGGCGAACAGCTCGCGGTTCAACGACTACACCTTCCCGTTCACCTTCACCACCACCGTGGACAACATTGCTTTCGAAGACCGGGAGATCAAACAGCTGGGCGAACAACTGACCGGCCAGGTCAGCCGCTACATGAATGACCTGGCGATCTTCCAGCCCGGCAGCGAACCCATGCTGCTGGCCCGGGAACAGATCGTGCGCACGCGCCAGCAATTCCTCAAGGTGGTGAACAACCGGATCCAGGAACGCACCACCGACCTGGCCGTGGTCAGTTCGGTGATCAACCAGAAGGTCGAACGCATCGCGGCGTTCAAGGAGCGCATCCATCAGTTGCAGGAAACCCAGAGCAAGCTGCGGCAGATGGATACCGAGATCAACGCCCTGCATGCGGCGTTCTCCACCTATGCCCAACGGTTCGCCGAAAGCAGCACCGCCCGTTCGCTGGACAACGACTTGTCCAACGCCCGGGTGCTGAGCCCGCCGTTCGAGCCGACCGCCCCGGCCTTTCCCAAACCGATGCTGATTATCGCGTTCGGCCTGTTCAGCGGCATGCTGCTGGCGATCGCCCTGGTCTATGTCCGTGAGTTCTTCGACCATCGCTTCAAGCATCCAGCGCAGATCAGCCAGCAACTGGATGTGCCGGTGCTGTTGGTGATCAACGAGCAGTCCCCCGACCAGGTCAACCCGCACCGCAACTGGAGCCTGCCCAGCCTTGTCCATTGGGTGCGAAATTGAACGCGCCGTTCGGCCCGACCCGCCACAGCAGTCCCCTGTCGATCATTCATTTGCTCGACAGCGGCGGCTTCTACGGGGCCGAGCGGATGTTGCTCGATCATTGCCTGGCCACGCCCGGGCAGCACCAGGTGCTGTTCCTGGCGGCGCCGCCGACCTTGATCACACGCTTTCGCCAGGCCGGGGTCGATTGCCGCCACTGCGCCAGTTGGGCCGAGCTGTTGCAGCACCTGCGCCAACGTCGGGATGAACGTCCGCTGATCAACACCCACAACTTCAAGGGGCTGTTGTTCGGTTGGGCGGCAGCGACGCTGCTGCGCCTGCCGTTGGTGATCACCCAACATGGCTTCACACCGCGCAGCCCCAAGCAACGTTTCTACACCTGGCTGAGCCTGCAACTGTGCCGCACCGCCTCGGTCAAGCGGGTGGTGTGCGTGGCCGAAAGCATCGCCGCACTGCACCGCCGGGCCAGCGTCCGAGCGGAAAAACTCGACGTGATCCCCAACGGCCTGCCCGCGGTCAGCGCGCCGCTGGCCCACCGCGATGACGAGCAGCATTGGCGGGTCGGCTACGTTGGCCGCTTGAGCAGCGAGAAGGGTCCGGACCTGTTCCTCGACGCCATGATCCCGCTGTGCCAGCGCCACTCATCGCTGCATGCGGTGATGCTTGGCGACGGCCCGGAACGCCAGGCCCTGCTCAAGCGCATCACCGAGGCCGGGCTGCCGACGCGCATCGAGCTGCCCGGCTACCAGACCGACATGAACGCCTGGTGGAGCCGCCTCGACGCACTGGTGATCAGCTCACGTACCGAAGGCACGCCAATGATTCTGCTCGAAGCCATGCAGGCCGGGGTGCCGGTGGTGGCATTCGGCGTCGGCGGCATTCCCGATGTGCTGCAGGACCGCCATAACGGCCTGCTCGCCGCGCCGGCCGACAGCACCGAACTGGCCCAGCAGATCGAGACGCTGTTCAGCGAACCACCCCTGGCACGGATCCTGGCCGACAACGCCCGTCGCACCCAACTAGACCGCTACGACCTGCGCACGCTGGCCGAACGCTGGTCGCAGCTTTACATCCGCACGGCACGGGAGGCTCGCCCATGATTGTCCCGCTCTCGATCGTCAGCTTGCTGGGCCTGGTCTGCCTGGCGTTGCTGGCCAGCCCTTATCCGTTCCTCGCACCGGGGGCGGTGCTCGGCCTGGTGGGCGTCGCGGTGCTGTACCGCAAGCCCGGCTGGGGCTTGCTGGGCATCGCCGCGCTGGTGCCGTTCGAAGGCCTGTTCAAGGACAACGCCTTTTCCGGCAGCAAGTTCTTTGGCCTGGCGTTGATCCTGATCCTGATGTTGCAACTGGCCCTGCACCAGATTCCGGGGACGCGCCTGCGCAGCAATATCTGGCGGCCGCTGATCGGCTTCCTGCTGCTGTACGGTCTGAGCCTGCTGCTGTCGGAAAACATGGGCCTGTCCCTGACCCATTTTCGCGAATTGTCGGTGGGGCTGATTCTGTTCGTGATCACCCTGCTGATCGGTCGTGAACTGAACCTGGACCTGTTCTGCCGATTGATGACCCTGAGCGTCGCCACCACCTGCGTGCTGGCGATGTTTTCGGCCAAATACCAGGACCAGGGCCGCGCCTCCGGCCTGCTGGAAGACCCCAACTCCTTTGCCTTGTTGATTGCCTTTACCGTCCCGCTGGCGCTGCTGTTGGTACTGCGCAGCACAAACCTGCTCTACCGGTTGTTCTGGGGCGGCTGTTTCATCTTGCTGCTGGGCGGCATGACCAAGACCGAATCGCGCTCGGGGCTGGTGGTATTGATGCTCAGCCTGATGATCGGCGTGTACCACTATCGCGCGCAGCTGCCACGCATCCGCCCACGGCACCTGGGCTTCGCCATGCTCGGGCTGGCGCTCGTGATCCCCTTGGCAATCGCGGTGATGCCAGCCGGCTACGTGGCCCGCATCCAGTCGTTGAGCATCCTCAGCGCCGGCGCCAACGCCCACCAGGATGAATCCCTGGGCCGGCGTGCCTCGTACATCGTGGTCGGCAGCCAGATGATCCGCGAGAACCCGGTGCTGGGCACAGGCCCGGGCACCTTTCCCCTGCACTACGCGCCCACCGGTTACGCCAAGGCGTTCTCGGCCAATCGCAAGCTGGGAGACCTGTATCGCCGGGCCCATAACACCTATCTGGAAATCTTCAGCGAAATCGGCGTCCCCGGCGGGCTGATGTTCGTCGCCATGCTGGGCCTTGGCCTCTACAACCTGCTACACGCCCGCCAGCTCTGGTTACAACGCCGGGACTGGGCACAGGCCGACCTGCTGACGCACCTGGGCATGAGTTTCCTCTCGCTGGCGCTGTTCCTGATGTTCCTCAGCGCACCGAACCATAAGCTGCTGTGGATCATGCTGGCGCTCACCAGTGTGTTGCGCTACCACGCCGAACAGGCCGTGCCACAGGAGGCGCGTCCATGAGTCGCGTGAGCATTGTGATCCCGATGTACAACGAGGCCCGACACATCGGCCGCACGTTGCTGGCGGCCCGGGAAGCCGCCCGCCAGGCGCAGCTGGAATGCGAGTTGATCGTGGTGGACAACGGTTCCGACGACCATGGCCCGCGCATCGCCAACGAACTGGGTGCGCGGGTGCTGATCGTGCCGGGCGTGCACATCGGTGCCCTGCGCAACCGTGGCGCCGCCGTCGCCCATGGCGAATGGCTTGCGTTCATCGACGCCGACATCGAAATGCCGGTCGATTGGCTCAAGCTGTTGCTGGAACTGCAAGGCCAGGGCGATGTGCTGGGCCTGGACCTGGACACCCCCAAGCAGGCGCCGTGGTTCGCCGAAGCCTGGCAGCGTCGCAGCCAACGTTCGGGCTCGCGCCCGCTACACCGGGTGCAATGGCTGCCCAGCGCCAACCTGTTGTTGCGCCGCTCGTGGTTCGAACGGGTCGGCGGTTTCGACGAAAGCCTGCGCACCGGCGAAGACAAGGACTTCTCCCTGCGCCTGCGTCAGGCCGGCGCGCAGTTATTGCTGGTCAATGAAAGCGTGGCCCTGCATTGGGGCTACGAAGGCAGTTGGCGCGAGTGGATGAGCAAGGAACTCTGGCGCCAGGGCAGTCATGTGCAATTGCTGCGCAGCCACGGCCCGAGCCTGCGCCTGTTGCGTTTCCCGGCGCTGTCGATCGGTGCCTGGACGCTGGATCTCCTCGCGCTCGTCGCCCTGCTCCAGGGGCAACTGCGCCTGGCGTTGCTGCTATTGCTGCTCACCTCGCTGCCGGCCTTGTTCCTCAGCTTGCGCCAGAGCCGGCGTGATCCGCGCCTGACCCTGCAATTGTGGGCCTTGCATGGGGTGCGCCTGCACCTGACCGGCGCCGCGTTACTGCTCAACCTTTGTCATTGGAACGTCGGGAGGCCTGCCCGTGGCTGAATTCATTTACTGGTCCTGCCTGCTGTTGCCGGTGTACGCCTACCTCGGCTACCCCCTGATGTTGAGCCTGCTGGCGCCGTTGTTTCCGATCCGGCGCTACGGGCGAGCATTGCCGATGGACGTCAGCATTGTCATTGCCGCCCACAACGAGGCGCGACACATAGAGGAGAAACTGCGCACGTTGCTCGCCCAGGATTACCCGGCGCACTCACTGCAAATCATCCTCGCCAGCGACGGCTCCACCGACGACACCGTGGCCTGCGCGCGCAAGGTGATCGACCCGCGCATCAGCGTGCTCGACCTGCCGCGCCAGGGCAAGGCTGCCGCCCTCAATACCGGGGTGGCCCACAGCCGTGGCGAGATTCTGGTGTTTACCGATGCCGACAACCAATGGGCTGACGATACCCTCGGGCACCTGCTGGCGCCGCTGGGCGATCCGGAAGTCGGCGCCTGTGCCGGGCACATGGAAATCCCCGTGCCGGGCAAGGGCCTGAGCCTGGGCGACAGCCTGTATCGGCACTATGAAGGCTGGCTGCGTCAAGTTGAAAGCCGCACGGGCTGCATGGTCTCGGCCGACGGCGCGCTGCTGGCGCTGCGCCGGGAGCTGTTCCAGCCAATACCGGCGCAGGTCAATGATGACTTCTTCCTCAGTACCTGCGCACCGGCGGCCGGCAAGTCCATCGTCTATGCGCCACTGGCCCGTGTCACCGACCAGGGCGTGGACGAGGCCGACAAGCAGTTTCGCCGGCGCCAGCGGGTCACCGTCGGCGGCTTGCAAAGCCTGGCCCAGCGCCGCGAGTTACTCAATCCTCTGCGTCACGGGCTCTACGCCATCGGGCTGATCAGCCACAAATTGATCCGTCGCCTGGCGCCGGTGTTGCTGCTGCCGCTACTGGTCAGCAATGCGTGGCTGTGGAACGACCATGGGTTCTACCGCCTGAGCCTGGCCGGGCAACTGCTCGGCTACACCATGGCGCTGGTCGGTCTGCTGGACGCCGGTCATCGCTTGCCCCGGCCCTTTCGCCTGGCCGCGTTCGTGCTGGTGACGCTGGCGGGCATGAGTATCGGCCTGTGGCAATTCCTGCGTGGCCAGCGCTACAGCCAATGGAATCCGGAACAGAACCGCTAAGGGGAATGGCCGATGTCAATCAAACAGGTCTTCAAGCGCACCGGCGGCTGGCTCTACCTGAACACCTCTCTGGGCCGCGGCCCGCTGCGTGGCGCCGGCGTGATCCTGATGTTGCACCGGGTATTGAACAACGACCGCGCCGCCGAACTGCCCCATCGCAACGAATTGTGCGTGGGCCCTGAAGCCTTTGAGCACCTGCTGATCTGGCTGCAACGGTATTTCGAATGCGTACCGCTGATGAGCCTGCTGCTGGCCGACCCGGAAAGCGTGCCGAACCGCCCGCGGGTGGCCCTGACCTTCGATGACGGCTGGCGCGACAACGCCATGAATGCCTTCCCCCTGCTGCGCCAATACCAGGTGCCAGCGAGTATTTTTTTGTCCACCGATTTCATCGGCAGCCGCCAGCACTTCTGGTGGGAGAGCATCGGCGAAACCCTGTGGGGCAGTCACGGTCAAGTGGCGCGGCATTCACTGATCGAGCACTTGCAGCACGTCGGCAGGCCGTTGCCGGTGATGCTCGACGACTTGGACGTCGAGCGGCGCAGCCTGTCACTGCTGCACTACCTGCAAAGCCTCAAGAGCCTCACCCCCGATGTGTTGAGCGACCTCACCCAAACCTGCCCACCCGGCTCCCAGCCCCAGGCCCTGGACTGGTCCCAAGTGCGCATGCTGGAAGACTCCGGGCTGATCCGCTTCGGCCCCCATGGCGCCAGCCACGCGATTCTCACCGAGCTGGACGACCAGCGCCTGCACGAAGAACTGACCCGCAGCCGGACCGCCCTGGAAAACGGCTGCGCCCAGCCACTGCCGGTGTATTGCTACCCCAATGGCGATAACGACGAGCGCGTGCGCAAGTTCGTCGCAGCCCACGGTTATGCGTTCGCCCTGGGTACCGAAACCGGGCTGTATCGCCATGACGGCGACCCGTTGAACCTGCCGCGCTTCGGCGTCAGCCAGCGCAATGCCCAACACCCTGAACTGCTGGCCTGGCGCATTCGCCGAGGGGCACGCCCATGAGCCGTAGTCATTACCTCAAGCACCTGCTGCTGAGCATGGGCACACGCCTGGCGATGATCGGCCTGCGCCTGCTGCGCAACGTCTTGCTGGCCCGGATTCTGGGGCCCAGTGAACGCGGGTTGTTTGCGTTGCTCAGCACCCTGCCCGACCTGATCAGCGCCGCCACCAGCGGCGGCCTGAATTCCGCCGTGGGTTACCAGGCGGCGCAACAACGTTCGATGGGCTTGCTGCTCAGCCAGGTGCTGGTCTTCGGATGCCTGTTGGCCGGGTTGCTGACGGTACTGGTCGTGGCGCTGACGCGCGCATTCGGCGCCAACCTGGACATCACCACACAGTTGGGGTTGCTGGCCTGGTTGCTGTTGCTGGCGGTGCCGTTGACCGTGCTCAAGAGTGGCCTGCTGACGCTGCACAATGCCTCCGGCGGCGTGGGTGCCTTCAATGCCTTGCGGCTGATGGAATCCCTGGCGCCGCTGCTGCTGTTCCTGGCGTTGTTCTGGATGTGGAAGGAGACGGCCCTGGAAGCGGCGCTGATCAGTTGGCTGGCGGGGCTGAGCCTGGTGGTGCTGGCCGGTTGGGTCTGGCTGCGACGCGATCAGGACGTCACCTTGCAATGGGATCGCGCCGGCCAGAACGAGCTGCTGCGCTACGGCGCTCGCAGCCATCCGGACCTGCTGTTCCAGCAGGTGATGCTGCGCTCGGACTACCTGTTCATCGGCGCCCTGCTGGGCAGCACGGCGTTGGGTCACTACGCCATGGCCAGCGCCGCCGCCGAATTGCTGCTGATCGTGCCGGAAGCCGTGACCACACCGCTGATGAAACGCTTGTTGCAACAGGACAGCGACATGCAGCGCCTGACGCCCCTGGCCCTGCGCCTGACCGCCACGGTGATGCTCGGCGCTTGCATGGGCATGGCGCTGATCGGCGAATGGCTGATCGTCACTTTGTTCGGCGTCGCCTACCAACCCGCTTATCCGGCCTTGCTCGCATTGCTGCCGGGGCTGTTCGGGCTCTGCTACGCGAGCATCCTGCGCCTGGACCTGCTGGGCAAAAATCGGCCCGGCGCGGTGTCGCTGCTGATGGGGTTGGGCGCATTGTTGAACCTGGCGCTGAACCTGATCCTGATTCCGCGCTATGGCATCGTCGGGGCCGCCGCCGCTTCTTCCATTGCCTACCTGGGCGTGACCCTGGCGCTGCTGGCGATGTATTGCCGCCTCAGTGGCGTGGCGCTGTGGCAGACGCTGATCATCCTGCCCAGTGATTTGCTGCCGATGCGCCAGATGCTGATGGGGAAATCGGCATGAGTTTCTTCGCCCCTCCATCTGCTATCGCGAGCAGGCCCGCTCCCACAGGGTTTAGCGATGTCACTGTGGGAGCGAGCTTGCTCGCGAAAGTGCTGGGTCGGCTTGCAGTGATGTTGGATGTGACGCCCTCTTCGCGAGCAAGCCCGCTCCCACATATCGCCCTGTGCCTGTGCCTTTGGGGGTTGGCATTTTCAGCCCATGGCGCATCCATGGCCTGGACCGGCATCCGCGACGGCAGCCTGTACCTGCAGACCGCGCGCCCCGACAGTGTGACCGTACGTTGGGTGCCGGCCTGGCAAGCCAACGCCAATTCAGAGTACCTGTACCTGCTCGATGGCCAGGGGCACTTGGTGGGTGAACGCTTGATCAAGGCGGATCAGGAGCGCGGCGAGCAGCAATGGCCGTTGCTACCTGGGGCCGCCAGTTATCGACTGGAGATTCCCGGCTACAGTTTTCGCCGCTACGCCATCGAGCACGATGCCCGCACCCAGGCTTTGTTCGCCCCAGCCAAGGTGCATTTCAGCGCCGAAGCCCACGACGGCGATGAGTTGTACTTCAAGGTAGCGCCCGGCGAACAGGCGGTGCTGGCGGGCAAGTTCCACGGTGGTGTGCACGGCCTGCAAGCCCGGCGCGTCGGCGACGACAAAGAGCTCACGCTGGCCCTCAAGCCGTACCGTGCCTATTGGCAATTCGATCAAGTGGCACTGCCCGTCGCCAACGTCGAGCAAATCTGGCGCCTGCGTTTGCAGGGCAATGGCAAGGTCGCGTTCTGGCTGGACGGCACCGCCAATCTGTTCGCCCAGAACCCGGCTCAGTTACAACCGCTGCGCCAGGACCCGGGACAGGTCCACCTGAGCCTATCCAACAGTGTCCTCGGGCCGACCCCCAAGCTGGGGATTTCCCTGCCCTATGTCATGCCGCCGCCGTCCAGTTATACCGTCATCGAGGCGCTCAAACCCCAGGCGGCGACTTATTACAGCCTGGTGGATATCACCGCCGGCAAACCGGACTATGAAGATCGTTTCCGCCGCTTGTATCAGGATCGCTTCGGCATCACCCGGGACATCACCCTGCTGGCCGGCAGCCAACGCCAGGCCGATCTGCGGGCCGACCGGGTCAGCAATAGTGGTTTGCAGGCCTGGCTCCAATCGACCCGCGCCCTGGGCGGCAAAGGCCTGCACTACCTCAGCTTCGCCGATGAGCCGAACCTCAACTACGCCGACTTCGCCAGCTATCAGCAACTGTTCGAAAGCATGGCCGACCAGGTCCGCGCCGACCCCGCCAACGCCCGCGCCGGGGTACGCATCGCCATACCGGCCAGCTCGCGGTTCACCAACGGCCCCCTGGCCGAAAACGCGGCGGACAAGCGCGGTATCGATTGGGCGCGGCGCTTACTGACCAAATCCGCTGACAAAATCGACGCCCTGGCCTGGCATGAATGGATGATCCGCGATCTGCTGGCTACCCGGGTCTACCGCAACAGCGTGCGCCGGGCCGCCGACCTGGTAGGCCTGGATATCACTGGCCGGCCGCGCAAGGCCTTGTTGCTGGACCAGACCAACATGTCCAGCGGCTCGAGCCTGAGCCCCTACGATCAGGAAACCCACTACGCCGCCCTCTGGTGGACATCCGTGGTGATCAACGCCTCTGCGGACGGCCTGTTGGACATGCTCAACTGGTTCCAGTCCGCCGACGAACCGGAGTACCCCAAGGGCATGGTGCGGGTGCTGGACAACCAGCGCTTCGAGCTCAAGCCGGTGGGCCTGGCCCAGCAATTCATCCAGCAACACTGGCTCGACCAGGTGCTGCGCCTGGACAACGACGCCTTTGAAGTCGACGTCCTGGCCATGGCCACTGACGCCAGGCGCAGCCTGCTGGGCGTGAACAAAAGCACGCGCCCGCAACAGGTCAGCCTCGACGGCGCGCCCTGCCCTCAAGGGCAGGCCGCCCTGGTGTATTTCGGTCCGGACAACCGCAGCCAAAGCGCCCCATTCAATTGCGAGGCCGGGCAAATCCGTTTTCTCCTGCCAGGGGAAACCCTGTTTGCCCTGAGCTGGACTGCATCCTCTTCTCCCCAACCCGCCACCCGTCAGGAGGCACCATGAACGTACTGCAAAAACTGCGTGATCGCATCCAGAAGAAAGGCCTGCGCGCTGTGCTCAAGCAGGTGATACGCCATTACGTGTTTTCCCATTCGCAACTGGTTTGGCTGGAACACGATGTGCGCACCCCACTACCTCCGCATAACCTAAAGCCCTACCCACCGATGCGCCTGGAATTCATCACGACCAGCAATGCCGACGCTTTTGCCCGGCATTTCGGCGACCGCGTCGAAACCATGCGCGAGCTGGCCGCCGAAGGCTACACAGGCTTGATGTACCTGGATGACCAGGGCGACACGGTCGGTTTCGCCTGGGGTAGTACACGAGACTATTTCGACCGCCATTTCTATGGCTGCTCGTTCCCGATCGGCCCCGGCGAGTACTTTCAGTTCGGTGGCGAGATGATCCGCGCCTACTGGGGCTCCTCGATGTCGGCGGACATGCAGTTGGAGGTGTGGAAAGTCATGGCCGCCAAAGGTTGCAATAAAATGGTCGATGTCTGCGATTTGCAAAACATACCAGCGATCAAGATGCATCTGCGCATGGACTTCCAGGAACGCGGCCAGATCACCCACGTGTATCGCCTGTTCGGTCGCTGGCGGTTTTTCCGCGACACGTTTTACAACGGCTCGGTACTGGACGCCTTTCGTAAACCGGCTCGGCCGGTTACATCGACTGCGACGGCCTGATGTCCATGGCGATCCGGTTCCAATGGTGTCGCTCCCTGGGCGCCGAGGACTTTCCTACAACGGCTTATGAACAGCTGCGAACCCAGGTACCCGACGCTACGCCCTTCAACACCCTGGCCTGGCTGCAGGCAGCGGAGTTCGCCCTGCTGCCGGACCAGCAGTTGCAGGTATTGCTGGGCTGGGAGGACCAGACGCTGTGCCTGTGCCTGCCCCTGGTATCGGGCCGTGAACGCATCGGTGGCCTGCGGTTCCGGGTGTTGCATCACTTGGGTTATCCATTGGCCGACCGAATCGCCTTGTTGGTGCACCTGGACGCCGAGGGCATGGGCCAGGCACTGATGCAGATTCGCCAGCACCTGCCCCATGTGCTGTTGCAATTGAACGAAGTGGTCGAGCCGGTAGGTGAAGAAAGCGTCCTCAGTGCCTGGATGGCGCTAAGCTCCACTGGAGAGCGACGGCTCAGTTGTCGGGTGCCGGTACATTTGATCAGCGACAGCGACCGCCAGGAAATTTCTGGCGACCCACGCTACAAGTTGCGCCGGGCACGCAAGCGGATCGCCGCCTGCGGTGCGCAGATTCGCCGGGTGACACCCGACGCCATCAGCATCGGCCTGCTGTTGCACGAGCTGGCCGAAGTCGAGGCGGCCAGTTGGAAAGGCGAAGAAGGCGTGGGTATCTTCGCCGATCCCAGGCGTCGGCAATGGATGAACCACGCCTTCACCGCCCTCGCCGCCCAGGGGCTGGTGCGAGTGGTGATGTTGGAACTGGACGGGCGCTGTATCAGTTACCGCCTCGGCCTGCTGGATCAGGGGCGGCTGTACGATTACAACCTGGCGTTCCTGCCGCAGCACGCCGACCTGGGCAGCGGTCGGGTACTGCTCGAAGAGTGGATTCGCTGGGGGCTGGACGAAAACTGGCGCTGGATCGATGCATCGCGGGTCAGCCTCGAAAACTCTAGCCATCAGCTACACGAACGCATGACTGGCCAACTGGAACACTGGCGCTGGAGCTTTTACTCATGGCAGCCCGCAGGCCTGATCCTGGGAGTTGCCTTGCGGCTATGGAAAAGCCTCAAGCCATGGCTTCGCCAGCGCCCAGGCGCGCAAGCCACGGCGTCGGTTTCACCCACCCCCAGCCAGGAGAACACGCATGCCTCGCCAAGTGATCGTCAACGCTGACGACTTCGGGCTCAGCCTCAGCGAAAATGCGCTGATCCTGCGGGCCTTCGAGGCAGGCTTGATCAGCTCCGCCACGGCCATGGCCAACATGCCGGGCTTCGAGCAGGCGTGTGAACTGGCCCGGCACCCGCTGCTCAACGGCCACATAGGCCTGCACTTCAATCTCAGCTACGGCCCGCCACTGAGTGAGGCGATCGCATTACGAAAAGTGTTTTGCGGCACCAATGGCGAGTTCGACCTGAACCTGTCGCGTTACTGCCTGCGCCTCGGTTCGAAGGACTTGGCGGCCGTGGAAGACGAACTCCAAGCGCAATGGCAGCGCTGCCTCGACCACGGCTTGCGGCCAAGCCACCTCGACTCCCATCAACACGTGCACAACATCTGGCCGATCGGAGAACTGGTGGCCCGCTTCGCCGCCCGTCAAGGCGTTCCCATACGACTGGCACGCAACCTGGGGGCGAACCTGAACCTGCCCAAGCGCCTTTTCAAGACCCTGCTCAACCGTCGCATGCACCGCCTGTGCGGCGCCACCGCTGACTACGTCTGCACGCCGGCCGACCTGGACCACGCCGCACCACCGGAGCGTGGCTCGCTTGAGGTCATCGTTCATCCGCTGGAACTGGACGGGGATTTTGGCGATGCCAGCCTGATCCTGGGGGGCTCCCTGACTCAGGTGTTGAACAAGCGCCTGGCGGGCGTGCCCAAAGTGGCGTACGGCGGGATGGTGCCAGTGTTGACGCTGGCCGAATACTGGGATGTACAGTAATTGATCTTGTGCCGGGGAGCTTGCTCCCTTGTCACGGCTGCAGGCAAAACCCCACGCCCCTGCAAAATCCCTCCACCTTTCGAGCGAATCTGATAAAAAGCATCTTCCGTCTAAAGTAGCGAATTGCGTCGATGTCTTCGTCTCTTCTGTCCCGCCTTGGGCGGCGTTGGCTGGCTTTGCTCTGCATGACCACAATGGTGGTCGGGCTACCGGTGGGCTGCGCGGTGTTGCAGCATAAGGAGCGGGAGCTAGTCTTTCGGATCGAGCCGGGAACGGCGACCTGGTTCAATGGCTTGCCCAGCACTGTGCAAGAGTTCGACCTCAGGCCAAAAAGCTTCAAGGCCGGAGAAAACATCCACGGCTGGTGGTGGCCGGCCGAACGCAAGAACGCGCCGGCGATTCTGTACTTGCATGGTGTGCGCTGGAATTTGACTGGGCAGTTATTTCGTATCCAGCAGTTGCGGGCCCTGGGCTTTTCGGTGCTGGCGATCGACTACCGTGGCTTTGGCAAGAGCCACGGGGAGCTACCGTCGGAAGCCAGCGTCTACGAAGACGCACGCATCGCCTGGAAGCGTCTTGAAGTGCTGCAACCGGACCCGGCCCGGCGACTGATCTACGGCCACTCCCTGGGCGGCGCCGTGGCCGTGGACCTTGCGGCGGAACTGGGTCAAAAGGCCGCCAAAGACGGCAGCGCAGTCCCAGCCCGAGGCTTGGTCATCGAATCCACGTTCACGTCCCTGGGCGACGTCGCAACCGCCATGGCGAACACCTCCCTGCCGGTGCGCTGGTTGCTGTCGCAGAAGTTCGACTCCATCGACAAAATCGGCGAGATCAACATGCCGTTGCTGGTGGTGCACGGCTCGGCCGATCGCTACGTACCGCCGCGCTTCAGCGAGCAACTGTTCAACGCCGCCCAGGAGCCCAAGCACCTGTTGCTGGTGCCTGGCGCCACCCACAACAACAGCATGAGCCTGGCGGGCAAAAACTACCGGCAGGCATTGGATGCCCTGATGAAAAGCTCACCTTCGCCCGTGGCTGGAAACGCCTTGGCCAGCCCGGCCAAGGCGGGCTGATCACTCTCCCTCCAGATCGCCGCTCCTGTGGTGGCGCTGTGTCTAAGTCTTTGGCCCACCCCTTCAAATCTAAACATACAAGCGAGCTTGCTCGCGATAGCGTCAGCCCAGTCAACTCGATACAAGCTGACCCTGCGCTATCGCGAGCAAGCTCGCTCCCACAGTTTCGAAACAGAAAAAAACGGCACCTCTCGGTGCCGTTCATTCATTGCCGATGCCGTTTTATTTGCGTGCTGCCTCCCACGACTTCAACAGCTCGGTGTAGCTCACTGTTTCGCCTTTAGGCTTCTCGTTCGCCAGTTTCGGCTTCGGTGCACCCGGTTGGTCGAACCAGTATTGCGCGTCGCGCTCGGGGTTCATTTTCGGAGCGCAGGTGGCTTGGGCCTTGGAGCGTTCCAGACGCGTCATGATCGCGTCCTGATCCTTGGCCAAACCGTCGAGCGCCTGTTGCGGAGTTTTCTCGCCGCTGGCAGCTTCGGCGATGTGGCTCCACCACAGCTGGGCCAGGCGCGGGTAGTCCGGCACGTTGGTCCCGGTCGGAGTCCATTGCACGCGGGCCGGGCTGCGGTAGAACTCCACCAGGCCACCGAGTTTCGGCGCCAGCTCGGTCATCGCCTGGGAGTTGATGTCCGACTCACGAATCGGCGTCAGGCCAACGATGGTCTTCTTCAGCGACACGGTCTTGGACGTCACGAACTGCGCATAGAGCCAGGCCGCGAGTTTCTGTTTCTCAGGCGTGGACTTCATGAATGTCCAGGAACCCACGTCCTGATACCCCAGCTTCATGCCCTCCTCCCAATACGGACCGCGTGGCGAAGGCGCCATGCGCCATTTCGGCGTGCCATCGGCGTTCACCACCGGCAGGCCCGGCTTGGTCATGTCGGCGGTAAACGCGGTGTACCAGAAAATCTGCTGGGCGATATTGCCTTGGGACGGTACCGGACCTGATTCGGAGAAGGTCATGCCCGCCGCTTCCGGTGGCGCGTACTTCTTCAGCCAGTCCACGTACTTGGTGGTGGCAAACACCGCCGCCGGCCCGTTGGTATCGCCGCCACGGGTCACGCTGGAACCGACCGGATGGCAGTCTTCGACGCGAATACCCCACTCGTCCACCGGCAGACCATTGGGCAGGCCCTTGTCGCCGCCGCCAGCCATGGAGAACCAGGCATCGGTGAAGCGCCAGCCCAGGGACGGGTCTTTCTTGCCATAGTCCATGTGGCCGTAGACGCGTTTGCCGTCGATCTCCTTGACGTCTTCGGAGAAGAACTTGGCAATGTCCTCATAGGCCGACCAGTTCACCGGTACACCCAGCTCGTAGCCGTATTTCTCCTTGAACTTGGCCTTCAGCTCCGGGCGCTCGAACCAGTCGGCTCGGAACCAGTACAAGTTGGCGAATTGTTGGTCGGGCAGTTGATAGATCTTGCCGTCCGGCGCGGTGGTGAAGGAGATGCCGATGAAGTCCTTGATATCCAGGGTCGGCGAGGTGAAATTCTTGCCTTCGTTGGCCATCAGGTCGGTGATCGACTCGGTCTTGCCGTAGCGAAAGTGCGTACCGATCAGGTCCGAGTCGTTGACCCAGCCGTCATAGATGTTCTTGTCCGACTGCATCACCGTCTGCATCTTCTCCACCACATCGCCTTCTTGCAGAAGGTCATGGGTCAACTGGATCCCGGTGATTTCGGTGAAGGCCTTGGCCAGTACCTTGGACTCGTATTCGTGAGTGGTGAGGGTTTCCGACACCACGTTGATCTTCATACCGCGAAACGGCTCGGATGCCTTGATGAACCATTTGAGTTCTTCAAGCTGCTGGGCTTCCGTCAGGGTCGACGGCTTGAACTCACTGCCGATCCATTTTTTAGCGGCGTCTTCATAGGCGTCGGCCCAGGCCGCAGCACTTAGCCCGCTGAGTGCCAGCATGGCTGCCAATGAAACGCTATGTCGCAGCTTATTGTTTTTATTGAACATAGAGACCTCCTGTTTGGGTTTAAGAGCCTGATCGGCGAACGTTCGCCGTGGCCTGTACGGTTAATTCGAGTGCACGAATTAGCCACACAGGCCACTTAGCCCCACCGCATCACTGCCAACAGCCACACCAAAGACAACGCGAACGCTATCCAGATGCTCCAGTCAGTAGCACCGATCACCAGCATATGCAGGTAGGCGCTACCGAGAAGACCGATAAACAACCGATCGCCACGGGTGGTGGCAATCGGCAGGAAACCCCGTCGAGGGATACTCGGCGAACGCAATTCCCACGTGGTCATGCCTGCCAGCAGCACGGCAATGACCCCAAAGAACACCGCCGTGGGGGCGGTCCAGTTCATCCATTCCATCATCGACTCCTCAGACCCGGCCCAGGGCAAAGCCCTTGGCCACGTGGTTGCGAACGAACCAGATCACCAGCATGCCCGGCAGGATGGTCAACACCCCCGCCGCCGCCAGCACGCCCCAATCGATACCGGACGCCGACACGGTACGGGTCATGACCGCCGCGATCGGCTTGGCATTCACCGAGGTGAGCGTGCGCGCCAGCAGCAGTTCGACCCAGGAAAACATGAAGCAGAAAAACGCCGTGACACCGATGCCGGAGCCGATCAACGGGATGAAGATCTTCACGAAGAACTTGGGAAAACTGTAGCCGTCAATGTAGGCGGTCTCGTCAATTTCTTTCGGCACCCCGGACATGAAGCCTTCGAGGATCCACACCGCCAGCGGCACGTTGAACAGGCAATGCGCCAAGGCCACGGCAATGTGGGTGTCGAACAAGCCGATGGACGAATACAGCTGGAAGAACGGCAAGAGGAACACCGCCGGTGGAGCCATGCGGTTGGTCAGCAACCAGAAGAACAAGTGCTTGTCCCCCAGGAAGCGGTAGCGGGAAAACGCATAGGCCGCCGGCAGCGCGACGGTCAGGGAAATCACCGTGTTCAGGCTGACGTAGTACAGCGAGTTCAGGTAACCGGTGTACCAGCTCGGGTCGGTGAAGATCACCTTGTAGTTATGGAAGGTAAAGTCCTGGGGCCACAGCGTCAGGCTGCCGAGGATCTCGGTGTTGCTCTTGAACGACATGTTCAGCAGCCAGTAGATCGGCACCAGCAGGAACAGAATGTAGATCAGCAGCGGAATCAGCTTTCTCTTGCTCATCATGCGGGCCTCAACGGTTGGCGTCGGAGTGAGTCATGGCGGTGTAGAACAGCCACGACACCAACAGAATGATCAGGAAGTACACCAGGGAAAACGCCGCCGCCGGGCCCAGGTCGAATTGACCGATGGCCATCTGCGTCAGAGTCTGGCTCAGGAACGTGGTGGCGTTACCCGGCCCGCCGCCGGTGAGTACGAACGGCTCGGTGTAGATCATGAAACTGTCCATGAAGCGCAGCATCACCGCGATCAGCAGCACGCTCTTCATCTTCGGCAACTGGATGTGCCGGAACACCGCCCAATTGGACGCCCGGTCGATTCGCGCGGCCTGGTAGTACACATCCGGAATCGCCCGCAGCCCCGAGTAACACAGCAGCGCCACCAGGGAGGTCCAGTGCCAGACGTCCATCACCAACACCGTGACCCAGGCGTCCATGGTGTTGGCCGCATAGTTGTAGTTGATGCCCAGGCCGTTGAGGGCGGAGCCCAGCAGGCCGATGTCGGCGCGGCCGAAAATCTGCCAGATGGTGCCCACCACGTTCCATGGAATCAGCAATGGAATTGCCAGGATGATCAACACCAGGGATGACCATTTGCCCTTGGTCGGCATGGTCAGGGCGATGGCAATGCCCAGTGGGATTTCAATCAGCAGCACGCACGCCGAGTAGATGAACTGGCGCAACAGCGAATCGTGCAGCCGCGGATCGAGCAGCACCTGCTTGTACCAGTCGGCGCCGACGAAGTAGCGGCTGGACTGGTCGAAGATGTCCTGCACCGAATAGTTGACCACGGTCATCATCGGGATCACGGCGCTGAACGCCACCAGCAGGAACACCGGCAACACCAGCCACCAGGCCTTGTTGTTCTGCACCTTGTTCATGGCTGCACCTCGCTCAGTGGTTCCAGCAAATATTCATCGGCATAAACCATCAGCCACTGGGCCGGAAAACTGATGTACGCCGTGCCTTCGGGCACCGGCTTGTCTTCGGCCAGGCGCACTTTCAACGGCGCGCCATCGAGGTTGAGGGTCAGGATCTTGTAGGTGCCCAGGTCTTCGACGTGGACCACGTCGGCGCGCATCGCATCGTCGTAAGGCCCGTCCCAGACATGGACGAATTCCGGCCGAATACCGACCTTCAGGCTTTTGCCTTGAGCCTCGGCAATGCGCTGCTGCAAGGTGGCGGACAAGGGCAAATGAGTCGATGCGAAGCCGACGCCACCGGGCTGCGCCGTGACCTCGATCAGGTTCATTCCCGGGCTGCCAATGAAGTAGCCGACAAAGGTGTGGCTCGGACGCTCGAACAGATCCCGCGGCGTGCCGAACTGCACGATCTGGCCGCCATACATCACGGCGATCTTGTCGGCGAAGGTGGAGGCCTCCAACTGATCGTGAGTGACGTAGACCATGGTGATGTTGAACTGCTCATGGATCTGCTTGAGCTTGCGCCGCAGCTTCCATTTCAAGTGCGGGTCGATCACCGTCAGCGGTTCGTCGAACAGGATCGCCGACACGTCGTCGCGCACCAACCCGCGGCCCATGGAGACTTTCTGTTTTTCATCGGCGGTGAGATTGCGGGCCTTTTTGTCCAGCAGGCTTTGCAGGTCCAGGACCTCGGCGATTTCCTGCACCTTGGTGTGAATCCTGGCCTCGGCCATGCCCTGGTTGCGCAGCGGGAACGCCAGGTTATCGAACACCGTCATGGTGTCGTACACCACCGGGAACTGGAACACCTGGGCAATGTTGCGCCGCTCCGGAGTCAGGTCGTTGACGACTTTGCTGTCGAACATCACCTGGCCTTCGGAGGGGCTGAGCAGTCCGGAAATGATATTGAGCAAGGTGGATTTGCCACAGCCCGAGGGCCCGAGCAACGCATAAGCGCCGCCCTGCTCCCAGATATGGTTCATCTCGCGGATCGCGTAGTCCTCGGGGCCCGCCGGGGTGCTGGTGTAGCTGTGGGCGAGGTTCTGCAAACGAATTTCAGCCATCAGGCAACCCTCGCGATACGCTGGCCAGGGGCTTGGACCAGCTTGCCCTGGGCATCGAAAACAAACAGTTTGTGGGTCGGGATGTAAATGCGGATCGGCGCATCCACGTCGTACTCATGCACCCCGGGCAAGTGCAGCACCAACAGGAAATGCTCGTTGCGCACATGCAGGAAGGTCTCCGAGCCACTGATCTCGGCCACCTCCACGGTCACCGCCAGTTCAAGATCGTCATCGTTGCTGGGCACCAGGGAGATATGGCTGGGACGCACACCAAAGCGGAACTCGCCCTCGCCTACCGGGCGCAGGTCGACGTTCAGCGGGAAGTGCACGAAATTGGCAAAGCTCACTTCATTGCCGGCAATGCGACCGGGCATGAGGTTGATGGGCGGCTCGGAAAACAGCTCGGCGGCCAACACAGTCTGCGGCTGGTGATACACCGAGGACGATTTGCCGCTCTGGATGATCCGCCCCTCATGCAGAATCGTGGTAGTGCCGCCCAAGGCCAACGCTTCGTTGGGCTCGGTGGTGGCGTAGACGGCGATGGTGTGGCGGGCCTGGAACAGTTCGCGCATTTCCTGGCGAAGTTCCTCACGCAGCTTGTAGTCCAGGTTTACCAGCGGCTCATCGAACAGGATCAGTTCGGCGTCCTTGACCAGCGCCCGAGCCATGGCCGTGCGTTGCTGCTGGCCGCCGGACAATTCCAGCGGATGGCGCTGCAGGAACTTCTCGATGCGCAGCATCCTGGCGGTTTCCAGCACCTTGCTCTGGATTACCTCGTTGGACACACCGGCCTGGCGCAGCGGCGAGGCGATGTTTTCGAAAACAGTCATGGTCGGGTAATTGATGAACTGCTGATAGACCATCGACACGTTGCGCAACCGCACCGGGCGCTTGGTGACGTCGACGCCGTTCATCAGGATGCGACCGCTGTCGGGCTTGTCGAGTCCGGCCATCAGCCGCATCAGGCTGGTCTTGCCGGACAGCGTGCGGCCCAGCAGGACGTTGAAGGATCCGGGTTCGAAACTCAGATTGGCATCGTCGATCCAGGTCTGGCCTTCGACGGTGCGACAGATGTGCTCAAGCGTTAATGACATGGCTCGGCCTTTTTATTATTTGGAGTCAAGCGACCCGAGTTTAAAAGCGAAAGCCGTGCCAGAAATTACAACTCATTGATCGTATTGGTTTTTCATCTATTCCCTCCCAAAAAAGCTTTCGTTGATGAACACAAGTGAACAGCCACGACTGAACAACTGAACAATTCGCCGGTTGACAATGAACAATTTTGAACAACACTGAATATGATCTGTGGGAGCGAGCTTGCTCGCGATAGCGGTGGGTCAGTTGAATCAATGTGACTGATCCACCGCTATCGCGAGCAAGCTCGCTCTCACAGGGTCTGTGCATATTAAGTAGTGCCTGGATCTGCCCCAGCACAAGGAGTCTGTGCGAGACTGATCACAACAATAAAAACAGCACCTGCGAGAGTGCCCCATGGCCGCACCTGCCCCCGCCTTGTCCCATGACGCCATTATCCAGGCCTCCTGGTCCCGTTGCCGCGCCTTTGGCCTGAACCATCAGAGCGTGCCGGCCTTCGATCAGCTCCCCGCCGAAGGCATCGCCCAGTTGCTGGAAAGCCAGCATTCGCTGGTGCAGACCACCCATCAGGAAGTCTTGCCGTACTACGAGAACATTCTGAGTAACTCCAACTGCCTGATCATGCTGGCCGACAACCAGGGCCAGGTGTTGACCTCGTGGGGCACCCAACGCTTCATCGAGCCGAAACTGGCCCACGGTTTCAGCGCCGGGGCGAGCTGGATGGAGCGCTGCAGCGGCACCAATGCCATCGGTACCGCACTGGCCTGTGAACAGGCGGTGCATATCGAACACGATGAACACTTCCTCAAGGCCAACCGCTTCATGACCGGCTCCGCCGCGCCGATCTTCGACGCCGAGCGCAAGGTCATTGCGGTGCTGGACGTCTCCAGCGACAGCTACCTGCCGCCGTCCCACACCCTGGGCATGGTCAAGATGATGAGCCAGACCGTGGAGAACCGTCTGATCCTCAACCTGTTTCGCGGTGAACACTTCCAACTGACCTTCAATACCGGCTTGAACAACCTCGACAGCCAATGGGCCGGGCTGTTGATTTTCGATGAGAGTGGCCAGGTCCTATCCGCCAACCGCCGCGCCGACAACCTGCTGGGCCTGAGCCTGTCGCGGGTCAGCATCGAAAGCCTGTTCAAGGTCTCGCTGCTGGAGCTGCTGAACCAGCCCGATGGCCTGCCGTTCGCCCTGCAAGCGTCCGGGAGCAATCGTTTCCAGTGCTTGCTCAGGCGCCCAAGCCAAGTGTCGATCAAGGCACGAGTCTTCAGCGAGCCGGCGCCCACACCGGCCCTGGCTCCTGCCACCCACGTCATCAGCCTCAACACCCTGCACTTCGGTGACAGCCGCGTGGAAAAAGCCGTGCGCCAGGCCGAGCGCTTGCTGGAAAAGGACATTCCGCTGCTGATCCACGGCGAGACCGGGGTGGGCAAGGAAGTGTTCGTCAAAGCCCTGCACCAGGCCAGTTCGCGCTGCAAGCAGCCGTTCATTGCCGTCAACTGCGCGGCGATTCCCGCTGAGCTGGTGGAATCGGAACTGTTCGGCTACGAAAAAGGTGCCTTCACCGGCGCCAACCAGAAGGGCAGCATCGGCCTGATCCGCAAGGCCGACCGTGGCACGCTGTTCCTCGACGAGATTGGCGACATGCCCTTGCCGACCCAGGCCCGGCTGTTGCGAGTCTTGCAGGAACGTTGCGTGCAACCGGTGGGCAGTGCCGAGCTGTTCCCGGTAGACATCCGCATCATCTCCGCCACCAACCGCTCGTTGCGCGAACAGGTGCAACTGGGGCGGTTTCGCGAAGACTTGTATTACCGCATCGGCGGCTTGACCCTGGAATTGCCACCGCTGCGTGAGCGCAGTGACAAGCAGGCCTTGTTCAAGCGCCTCTGGGAACACCATCGCGAACCGACCCAGTGGGCCGGTTTGAGCCGCGAGGTATTGGACCTGTTCGAGCGCCATCCATGGCCGGGCAACCTGCGCCAGGTCAGCAGCGTGCTGCAAGTGGCCCTGGCGATGGCCGAGGAACAGCCGATCCGCCCGGAACACCTGCCCGACGATTTCTTTGTCGACCTTGAAATGGAACCGGTGGAAACACCCGAACCGCTGGCGGTGGACTTGAACGATATCGAGGACCTGAACCGCCAGTTGCAGGCGGTGGGCGGGAATATTTCGCACCTGGCGCGACGGCTGGGGGTCAGCCGTAATACCTTGTACAAGCGCCTGCGCCAACTGGAAAACTGACACGAAACCTGGGAGCGAGCTTGCTCGCGATGGCGTCGTGTCAGTCACTTCATCATTTGGCTGAACTGACGCTATCGCGAGCAAGCCCGCTCTCACAGAGTTCGCTCAACTCACTGGCATTACTCCGAAAAGGCTGCCATTTCGTTGAAACACCGGGTCAATCGAACGCCCCGTTGAGCACTTCATAGATGATGCCGCTGGCGATCGCCACCAGGATCAGGTCCGTACCCGCCTGCCGCCACTCATAACCATCGTAGTGCGGCAACTGCCCCAACAGGCGTCCGTCGAGCTTCTTGGCAATGCCTGGGGGCAACGGCTTGCCTCGGGCGAGGTTCTTCTGGATACCCGGCGGCAACGGCGGACCGGGGCTCCAATAATCACGATGACCGCCAAGCAGGCCGATAATGCCGCCGCGATCGATGCTGGGGCCGTTATGCCAGTCGCCACCACCGCCTTGGTTTCCCTTGCCACCCTGGTTGCCCTTGTTACCGGGATTTCCTTGACCGCCCTTGTTGCCCTGCCCGCCTTTGCCTCCTTGTCCATGACCCGGACCTTGATCGAATTGAGCGTTTCCCTTGCCGTTGCCCGGGTCCGCGACAACAATGCCAGGGCCCGCCACCAGGGCGAAACAGGTAACTGCAGCAATCAACGAGCGCGATTTGAACATGGCAGTTCTCTCAAAAAGGGGACGTCCCCTGTAAAGATATAGAGACTAAGGGTGATATTAGTTCCATATCACGCTGCGCGTCGTTGCCAGACAGGATGATTCTCTCAACCCGCAATCAAGGAGCTCCATGCACAAGGATTACCTGGCTTTTTTCGTCTCGATGTTCCTCTCCCGGCTGGCCGACCAGATCTTGCTGTTCATCGTCCCGTTGATTGTTTTCCAGACCACCAACAGCGTCTCCTGGGCGGGCCTGGCGTTCTTCGTCGAATCCTTGCCACGCTATTTATCCTTCCCGATCTGCGGCGCGCTGTGCGACAAGTTCCCGCCCATTCGTATCCTGCACATCAGCCAGGTCTATCGCGCCGTAGCCTGCGGCGTGGCGGTCATGCTTTACGCAATCTTTGGTGGGATCTATTGGATCGTCGCCCTTTCGGCGTTGTGCGGCGTACTGACCACCCAAGGCATCATGGCCCGCGAAGTGGTGATGCCTTACATCTTCAAGCAGTACACCTACACCAAGACCCTGGCCTACTCGCAAATTGCCGACCAGACCGGGCTGGTACTGGGCCCGCTGATCGCCGCGTTGATGCTCCAGGTGTGGGCGTGGCACTGGGTGGTGCTGGCAATAGCAGGGTTGTTCCTGCTGGCGGACCTGGCCATGGTGTACTGGCAGCGCACCAGCTCGGTCACATTGCAAACCTTCGAGCAACATTACGACATCTGGCTGAACCCGCTGCGAATCGCCTTCGGTCATATCCGTCGCCGGGCGGAGCTGAAAAAAATCATCGGCCTGGCGGTGGGCGTCAACCTGATCATCGGTGTCACCCTCGCCACATCAGCGGCCATGGTGATCGGCCAATACAGCGCCGATAAGGACTACTACGCCGGGTTACAGGCGGCCGGGGCGGTCACCACCATCCTCATTCTGTTCTTCCTGGCGCGGGTGAGCTTGCCCTTGAAAATCCTGGGAGCACTGTCCTATACGCTGATCGCCGCCGGCGCCTTCATCACCGCGCTCAGCCCGAACACGTGGGGCTATGTCGTCGGTTTTCTGCTGATCGTCGGTTTCGACAAGATGTTCAACGTCTACTTCCGCACCCTGCGCCAACAAGTCATTCCTCCCCAGGATTTCGGCAAGACCGTTGGCGTCATTACGCTACTCAACAACCTGTCGCAACCACTGGCGGGCCTTCTGGTCGCGGTACTGGCCACACCTGTCGGAACGCAACGGGTGATTTTGCTCTTGGCACTGGCCACCAGCCTGATCGGCATTGCAATGGTGGCGGTGCATAAAAACGCGACACCCGTGCCCGCAGCTTATGGCACAGAGGCTGACTGATTGTCGTAAGCCGGATACAGAAGCGGTTTTGTAGTATCAGTGACTTATTGTTGAGGCATGGTTGAAACGTTGCCGGCGTTGAACGTCTTCCGGGCGCCCTAGGACAGGCAACCCCGCCACTCGTCGCCTGTTAAACTTAGCGGCTGAATAGACGACCACGCCTGGCTTAGGGTTTGCACGGGCCTGTGTTAGCAGCCAAGAACGACGTAATTCTGACGCGGCGGCAAATTTATCAATGCTTAGTCAGCCAATGGAGATGTACCGTGTCAACTCTCAACGAAATCGCAGCGAACCACGCGAGAATGGCAAAGGCAAAGGAAGAGGAGTCGATACGGCTGAGTGCGCTTCACGGTCAAGTCGTGGGGAGTTTTGAAATTCCACCCCTCGAGACGAAGCAGCAGATGCCGCTGCACTTCATGGCTGGGGTTCAGGATCACTCGTTTGGGGAGGCGGCCCTGAGCTTTTGACCCGGGTGTTGGCTGGAACTCATCGCCTCTGCAATGACATCGGTTTTCATGACGACACCATTTAGAGCGCCGATGAATGACCCGGCCGCAGCGATGAGTATGGATAGATGAAAGGCTGGTCAGGCGTCAGAACTTACCGTAGGGGATGTCTTTGCCGGCCTGCGCCCAACCGCTAGGCATGATTGTTTCGTCCGGGTGGGGGGTAAGGATTGGCAGGCCACTTGCCACTGTGAAAGTAAAACAAAGACTTGCGTGGATCGGCTCATAATCAAACACCTGCGCGATCAGCCTGATAAGTTGAAAGCGCCGATCATCCATCAGCGGATAACCTTGACGGTTCTTCTTGCCCGTTGAGGCCGCCGTATTGAACCAAACGGCGCCAAGGCCAATCATGAATTGATTGGTCTTGGTCTCACCGACAAACCACTTATGAAAATTTCGCAGCGATAGTTCATTCCATGGGTCGCCTTCGCCATTCGCACAAAAAAGCGTGTTGTAATGAGCCATGGCCATTCTGCCGTTACCCGTATTGAACCCAGCAACGGCAATACAATTTCCCAGTCCTGCGGTCCCCACCAACCCATTGAACGAAACGACGTTAGACAACTTGTCAAAGCCGGCTGCATCCATTGCTCACATCCTCCATGATTTAAGCAAGCAGCATAGTCAATGCATGTAAAAAGAAAAAACGGGAACAAGAAAAAGCAGCAAAAGGCTGCCAATCCATTTCCCGAATCTATTCCAGGTCAAACCAAGCAGCTACTAACGTCTTCTTCCTTGGAAGCGTCCAGTGCAGCGGATTGCTTGAAGCCCATCACCCGCTTGTTGGCGGGTGACTCGGCCTTTTAGAACTGCCTGGCTAAAGCAGCTGCAAGTATGCCGGCCGCAATCGCTGGCAGCGGCTTTTTAAGTATCAACATGACAATGGCCGTGCTCAGCAGAGCCAGGCGCGCGCCGTTATCACCTTTTACAGCCAGCGGAGCCAGCACCGCCACCAACACTGAGCCCGACATGGCCGTGATGAACTGCTGCACCCTATAGTTGATCGGCACGAACGACATCACGAAAACACCGCCCCACCGAGTCGCCAATGTCACGACGGCCATGATCAATATGACGATCAATGTGCCGTAACCCGCTGTTTCGATATTCATTGTTTTTTCTCCATCCACAGCGCGCCCAAAACTCCCCCCGCCAAAGCGCCGACCACGACATGACTATTCGCCGGCAAATACCAGTAGGCCAACAGTGATGAACAGGCCGCCACGGTCCAGATGATGAACATGCGCAGGTTTTTCTTCCCGCCAACGACCATCGCCAGCAAGAAACACCCCATCACCATATCGAGGCCAAAGCTGACCGGGTTCTCAATGGCGCTACCAAAATGAAGTCCCAGCCAACTGCCCAGAATCCAAGTGACCCAGAGCGCAATGCCACCGCCGAACAAAATCCCGAGCCCCGGCTTGCCGCGACTGAACGCCTGCATCGCCATGGCCCAGTTGGCGTCCGAAACAACCAGCATGACACCGTAGCGTTTGGCCACGGGTAACTCCCGCAGCCACGGATACAGGGTCGCGCCCATCAACAAGTGCCGGGCGTTGATGGCGAAGACGGTAATCATCAGCGGAACGACCGGGACTTGCTGTCCCCATAGATCCAGTGCGGCAAATTGAGAAGCGCCGGCAAAGACCAGCGCGCTCATGAGCACGGCTGACGTATCACTCAAGCCCGTTTGCGCAGCGGCCAGGCCGAACGCCACTCCGAACACGACGACGAAAAGAGAGATGGGGGTCAGCTGTTTGAAACCGTCGTAGATGTGATTCAACGTCAGCGCGTGCAGGTGGGGTTCAACATTCGACAAAACAGGGCCTCTTCTGAATATCTGCGGTGCAAAAACCGAGAGTATGGGGCTGAATCTGCATGTCGAATACTGTTTGGCGGGTCAATGCACAACTCAACCCACCGAGCCTTAGAGATTGCGCGTGGCAAAACCAGCAAAATGGGTGAACCTCAAATCCTTGCGCAGTCCTTCCAGGTCGCCATAAACAAGCTTCGAACTGAAATTCATCAACAACAGCTCGGAAAACACCGTCGCCACGCTCTGTTTTCTTATGATGACTTGATGCGCCTGACGCTGGAAAACTGCCCTCTACCTCGTAGCCGAAACTGAACAACCCGCTTTCCGCCCTCAGACCGTCATTCATATAGTTCGGTGTGTAGAAACAGAACCCGTCTTCGCGAGCATCGGGAACGCTCGAAAAACGTCCTCCGGTAAGGCGTTGGTTTCCACCCAGATATATTCACCGCGAGGTGTCACCAAGTTTTCCAGGTGCTAGCGCACCAGTTCCTTCAGCTGGCCGACCGCCTGTTTGACATCGCGGCTGACCAGCGGCTCGAAGGGGCTTCGTATTGCAGTTGGAGCGGTTCGCCGCCTGCGGTGGATCAGCCTTGGAGGATCAGGTCATAGGACAGCTTGCTGATCAGGATCACCAGCAGCACCAGGAACAGCGCGCGGACAAAGGGCACCCCCTTGCGTACCGCCAGCCAGGTGCCGGTCAGCGCGCCGAGGATATTGAACAGCGCCATCGGCAGCGCTACCAAGTAGAGCACGTTGCCGCTCGGGATAAAGAACAGCAGCGCCGCGACATTGGTGGCGATATTCACCAGCTTGGCCGACGCCGAGGCGTGCAGGAAGTCAAAGGCGAAGCAGCGAATGAACAGGAAGATCAGGAAGCTGCCGGTGCCCGGTCCGAACAAACCGTCGTAGAAACCGATGGCGCCACCGACCAGTACCGCCAGCAGCTTCTCCTTGGTGCCGATGCGCATGGGCTTGTGCAGGCTGCCGAAGTCCTTTTTCCAGAAGGTGTAGATCGCCATCAGCATGATTAGCACCAATACCGCCGGGCGCATCAGTGCCTGCGGCACGATCGATACCGTCGCCGCGCCAGCGAAGGCCATGACAAAGGCCGCGCCGGCGGCAGGAACCACCAGGCTCCAGTCGATCACCACCTTGCGCACGAACGAGCGCGCGGCAAAGGCCGTGCCGCAGGCCGCCGCGACCTTGTTGGTGCCGAGCAGGGCGGCGGGCTGGGCGCCGGGCAGCACATTGAACAGTGCCGGGATCTGGATCAGGCCGCCGCCACCGACGGCCGCATCGATCAGGCCGGCGGCGAAGGCGAAGACACATAGCAGGACGATATCGAACATTGAATCAGGCTCTGGCAATAAAGGGGTGGGTGGTCGAGAGCGGGAGCAGGCGCTTGCGGTCGTTGACGCCAAAGACCCTAAGCATCCAGCGGTCCAGACCGTCGTAACGCGGCGCGAAGCCATCACGCGCGTGCAGGGTCTGCTGGTTCTTGAAGATCAGCATGTCGCCGGGCTGCAGCAGTACCGAGCGGACCACGTCGGGGTGATTGGCGGCGGCGGCGAACAGTTGCAGGGCCAGTCGCGAGTGCTCGCAGTGAGCGCTGACGCTGGCCATGTTGTAGCGACAGTGCAGGCCGCCGCTGCTGGGCCGGTAGAGCAGTGGGACATGTTCCAGGACCTTGCCCTGGCGGGCGAACGAGTCCGGCCGGCGTACCGAAAAGCTCGGGCGCAGCAGCTCCTGCTCGACGAAGTCCGGCAGCATGTTGAGCACGTCGGTAATCGCGACGATCCGCGTCGGCACCGTCAGTTCGCAGCGCAAGCCGGTCAGGCTCAGGTACTCGGGGCAGGCGGACAACTGCTGCACGGCCTCGCAGCTGAGCGGCAAGTGTGGGTTGTCGACATGCATGCCCAGGTCCAGGCGCGAGCCGTAAGAACTCTTCTCGGTTTCCCGCTGCCGCTTGGGCGAGACATGGCGAAATACGCTGTCCTCGCTCTCGCCCTGGTAGCCCACCGGGCAGGTGCCGAGCACGGCGAGTACCGCCAGGATCGCCCCGGCGACCACCGGCAGTTCGGCAATATCCGGGTTGCCATCGTAGGGCGTCGCCGGCAACTGCGCGTCGACCGGCAGGCCACGGATCACCAGCGCCACCTCGTCGCAGTGCTGGAAGTCACGCAGCAAGCGGAGTTTTTCCGGAGCCAGCAGTTGCTCCAGGCAGCGTCCGAGGGCCGGCATCTGCCGCAGGCCGCAGGCGCTGTCGCTGATTGCGAAATGGCTGAGTTCGTTGTGAAATTTTCTGTTTTCTTCGTAGGAAAGCTGTAATTCGACCAAGGGCTGTTCTGTCGAGAGGGGGGCTTTTGGCACCAGCCATTCGTGGGTCACTTCGCCCGCAAGGGCGGTTGCTTTTCTGAGTGTTTCATCCAGCGTTGACATATCCATCGCTCCTGTTTACCTACGTCCCTGTGCTGAGAGCGGGAAGGCTAACGGAAGGGGCTTTTTTGTGTTGCAATGTCATATTGTGAAAAGTGCAATGAGGTAGTCGGTGGCACTGGATATGTTGGCTGATCTTGAAGCCTTTGCGACGGTGGCCCGCAAGCGCAGCTTTGTCGTCGCAGCCCGCAGCCTGGGGCGCTCCCCCAGCTCGCTGACCCGCGCCATTCAAGGGCTGGAAGAACGCAGCGGGGTCAAGCTGTTCAATCGCTCGGCCAATGCCGTGACGCTGACCGAGGCCGGCGAGCGGCTACTGCCCCACGCCTACAGAATGCTCGATCTGCAACGTGAGGCGGACGAGGACCTGGCCGGGCTCAGCGGCCTGGCCACCGGCTGGATCCGCTTTTCCGCACCGGAATCCTTGGCCCACACGGTGGTCCCCGGGTTGATCACCCAGTACAGCCAGCGTTATCCCGATGTCAGCGTGGATGTGATCTTCACCGATGCAGCGGTCGATCCGGTCAAGGGCAAGCTGGACTTTTCGATTCGCGGCGCCTTTCCACAATCCAGCGACCTGATCGGCTACCCGTTGTGGAGCTATTCGCGCTACCTCTACGCCAGCCCTGGCTACCTGGAGCGATGCGGGCTGCCGGCGTCCATCGAGGCGCTGGAACAGCACGCATTGATCCTGCACACGGCGCCGCGGATTCTCAAGGAATGGAATTTTCGTGGGCCGGGCCAGGCCGGCAGCTTTCGCGTGCACCCCAAGTTTCGCTTCAGCTCCGGCGCGGCGGTGTTCCAGGCTGCGCTGGCCGGTGCCGGGATTGCTCGCCTGGCCGACTGGCTGGCGGAGCCGGAAGTGGCGGCGGGACGCCTGGCGCGGGTGTTCCCCGAGTACAAGCTGACCTCCAGCACGGGTGAAGACCCGCGCATGCATGCGGTCTATCCAGCCGGCAACCTGCCATTGCGGGTCAAGAACCTGCTGGACATGATCCGCGTCTACGGAGACAGCGTCAGCCGCTCCTGAAGGCCAGCTTCGCCCTTCCCTTTATCGCCTTCTGACCTCATTACGCTGCAAGGTTGGATGAGGATGAATACGCTGGGGGCAGGCCCTTGTCGAGCGGGCCCGTATCCAGCTTCTGCTGGCTGATGGAATGACGCTCAAAGCCGGATCGGGAGCAGCAGGTCGAGAACAGAGCAGTTCCGGGTGTCTCTCCTGGGCTTGCTCGTACAGCGCCTGACGCCGGCCCAGGATCTGATGATCCTGCCCACGGTGCCGTTCGGCCGGGGCCCCCATTGAAAAAATAGAGTGAAGCACGTCACAGACCAGGCGACCGCTCAAGTGGCCAGTGCGGAATGTTCCACACCCATGGCCATAAAACGGCAAAATAAACACCTCAGGCGATTCACTCGCGCCCTTCGTCAAAGATCAAAGCAATCAATGCGCTAGAAACAGAGCACAGGATTTCTTGGAAGAAAGAAAAATTACTAATGGAAAGCAGGAGCCTTGCAAAATGAGCACAACTGAACAAGTACAAAGCACGGGTAAATACAGCGCTAAATGGCAGGAACGCTTTGACTTCTTTGACACTTACGGCGCGCCAAACGACCCGCGCTACAAGGAAGCCGTCAAGACGCTGCCAGGCGTCAAGAAGAAAATCCTCATCAACGCCAACGTGATTGCGTTTTTCTTCGGCCCTATCTACCTGTTCGTCCTCGGCCTCTGGAAGAAAAATCTCGCCCTGCTGGGTATTTTCCTGGCGATCAATATCGCATTGAGCGTGATTTTCGCAATCCTCGGCATGGAGTTTCCCCGGCCGTTGAGTACAGGCCTGAGCATCGCCATGTCGATGATGTACGCACTCATGGCCAACTACGCCTACTACCTCAAGGAAGTGAAAGGCGAGCAAGGCTGGAACCCGTTCAAAGGCATGCGCCTCTGATTGCAGGCTAGGGTCATCAAGAGCCCGCGCCTCATCATGAGTGTGCGGGCTTGTTGTTTCTGGGGATTACATACCTGCGAAAGAAAGCAACAGCGGGTGCTCAACGATCGAAATGTTGTTTTTTTACACCTTTTCCTCTCTTGCGCTCAAAATAGGAGTGAAAAAACCACAGCGCCAGGGCAAACCCAGCAAAGCCAAAAATGAAGAGAAGAACCTCTATTGCAGTACCTTCATGAGAAAACATTGTGTTCACCTCGTCCTTAAGTGGGTTGACCGAAAATCGCCACGCTCGAAATCTCTCGTAACAATCCGAACATTTTCAGGGTAGTCGCCATCAACCTGCGTGACAACCCTTAGCCCGGCATAAACCCCCGGTCTAGACGAGTCGCCGACCAATGACACCCTGCCCGGTCGGGTCAAGATATGGTTTCACAAGGGTCGATCCAGGCTATCCAGAGAGCTGAGGTGAACACCGAGGACGAATCAATCGCCGCCCCATTACAGGAGCAAATGATCACGAAACTCCCGATTCGTTGACGGGAGAGCTTCCAGCGTCACGACTGCGCCAAATGACTCTTGGCCTGTTCGGATGCCGCAGTCTTTCGATTGAACGCCAACCTGCCGAGCAGGACCTTGTCGTGCCCCATGACGACGTGCATGCCCAATATCATCGTCGAAAACGGGCGCTTTATGGGCTTCATTGATTGCGGTCGGCTAGGCGTCGCGGATCGATATCAGGACCTGGCCCTGGCCACCCGAAACATCGCCGAAAAGTTAGGTAACCAATGGGTAGCGCCATTTCTGCAGCGATACGCAGAGGTCGAAACCGATCAGGAGCGAATTTACTTTTATCGGCTTCTGGATGAGTTCTTCTAGCATCCGGCATCCGATTGTTCCCCCGCCCCCAGCAAAGTGTTAAGTAAGCGATACATATCTGTCAGCATTTTAAACACCCGCACCAATACCCCCTTAATCCCCTTAAAAATAATGGCAGCACACAGAAGCCCGACTATTCTGAGCCTTAGCCCCACAAAAAAAAACAATGCAAAGGAACAGCAGATGAAAACACTACCATTGATAATGGCTGCGTTACTTTTACATGGCTGCAATGCAAACTGGAACAGCATATATAGAACTCATGACTTCCAGCTTCCTCAAATAGCCAAAGAAAGACAGAAATCCGTATTCATAGATATTAACCAGAGAGCAATTGTAAGCGGTAACGACACCATTTGTGCGGAACCGAGCCCTGATGCAATGCAGGCCTATGCGGCTCAACTCGCTGCGTCCGGCACTCTGAGTGATAGAGCCAGGGCGGAATTGGCAGCCGCAGTACAAACTTCGGCAGCCTACATTGGCGTCAGGTCAAAGAACATTCAGCTCTTCAGAGATGAATTCTATAGACTCTGCGAGGCGCGCATGAATGACACGCTCGATGACGCACAATATAATTTTTTCCTGGCAAGGCTCCAGCGTTACTCGGTGGCATTAGCAGCCGTGGAAGAACTGAACCAGAGTGCAATGGCTCCGGCCGTGTATCTATCGTCCTCTGGCAGCGCATCAGTCGCAGGATTAGCAGCCCAGCGGCAAGAGTTGACCGCCGTTCAGAGTGAGCTGGCGACTGCAAAAAAAGCGGTGACCGATACACCTTCTGACGCAGCCAAAGCGAAGGTAGCTGAATTAACCGGAAAAGAAGCAGAGCTCAAGAAGGCTATCGATGAGAACAAAAACAACTCAGTCAGTGGTAAAACTTCAGGGGAAATTGGAACGCCGGTAAGGGGTACGTCCCAGATAACCGCTGACGCCACACAAAAAATCATCACAGCGGCCCTGACGACTAACGACCTTCCCTATATGTGCCTGGAGCGTTTGAACGAATATGCTAAACGAAACATGAGCCTGGATGAAAGTGACTCATGGTCTCAACTTCCCGACGGCCGTATTATTTCCAGAGGCGGACGCCCGCTGAATGAAGCCGACAGGGTCATCGTTTCATATTGCAAATCCATACTTCAAGCAGCTGGGTCCAATGCGCAGTTCTGAGTACTTGATAGGCAAGAACATCGGGGGCTCCAGTTTGCCCCCGCACTGTCTAAGTTAGCGTTTAATCACCCAAGACAACAAATCAGTACTGCCCCAGCCATGGTATTGGCTGTCCTCTGAAATAAAAGCAAAGGAATGACATCTTCCTCAAAACGGTAGAGGAACAGCTCATAGCGGATCCTGGTGTAATCAAGCTTTTGAGCAACTGATTCAAGAAGCGTTGACGTTAGACACTGAATGCCGATCGGACTGCGCCGAAAGCGGAACATCAAACACCCGATCAAATCCCCATTGAAAAACCAACGAGTAAAAAAAGAAAAACACAAACAACCCCAGATTAGTCACCAACGCCAGCCACAGGCTGATGCCCAGCCACGCCCCAATCACGGGGGTAAGAATCAGCGTCAAGCCGCCTTCAAATCCCAGGGAATGCAGCAGTCGTCGCTGCCAGTTGCGATGGCGGCTGCGTTGACGACGTTCCCACCACTCGAACAGGCCGTTGAAAAACATGTTCCAGGCCAGCGCGACAGCAGAAATAACCAATGACAGCAGGGTTGAATAGCCCATGCCCTGACCGTAGATCAGCGCCAGCGCCGGTGCGACGAACAGCACACCACCGGCTTCGTAGAGTATGGCCTGGAGAATTTTACGAGGTGCGCCTTGCATTGGAGGGCTCCTTGGTTGGGCTTGGAACCACAGCGTGGCAAGTTGAGCACCCGCGCACAATTGAGCTAAATTGAGCCACGCTCACCCTGAGTAACCTACCCGCCCATGTTCGCCAAACTGCCCCTCACCGCCTTGCGCGGCTTTGAGTCCGCCGCACGGTTGGGCAGCTTCAAGGCAGCGGCCCAGGAACTGAACGTCAGCCCGGCGGCGATCTCCCACCAGGTCAAAAGCCTTGAAGCCTTCCTTGGCGTGCGCCTGTTCGAACGCTCCAGCCAGAACGTGCGCCTGAGTGCCGACGGCGAGCGCCTTCATCCTTTCATGCACCGTGCCCTGCTTGATATTCAGCAAGGCCTGCAGACGCTGTCGCCGCCTTGTGCTGCACAGTCTCTGGTGGTGAGCACCACGCCGGCATTCGCCAGCCTGTGGCTGATACCGCGGCTCGGGGGTTTTCATCGGTTGCACCCGGACATCGACGTCAGCCTGCACAGCAGCAACGACGTGGTGGACCTGAAGCGTGACGCCAGCATCGACTTGGCGATCCGCGCCCTGTTCACGCCCGATCCGCAGCTGTTCGAGCAGCCTCTGCTGGACGAGTATTTTGGCGTCTATTGCCGCCCTGGCTGGCAACCACCGGCAGCGGGCTCGCCCGTCGAGCTGATCGATGTGCCGTGGCTGAGCAGCGCAAACGTTGCGGTCGACTGGCCTGCTTGGTGCGCCAAGGCTGGCACTCTGGACTGGCTGGATAACGCACGATTCAGGCGTTATGACGAGGAACAGCATGCACTGCAGGCGGCGATTGCCGGGCATGGGCTGGTGCTTGCCAGTAATGTGCTGGTGGCTGAGGCAGTTGTGCGTGGGGAATTGGTTGGCTATCGACCAGAGGTTCGCCTGGAGGGTGCGCGTTACACCGTGGTGTGTGTGCCGGGGCGGGAGCGGCAAGTGGAGGTTCGGGCTTTTAGTGAGTGGTTGCTGGGAGAAAGTAACGGCTGAAAACGATGTGGTCGCGTTCGCGGGCGGATATTACTCACTGGACAGGAACCGATTGATAATCATCGAGACCGCTTGCACCGGAGAGGTTAGAGCTGTGTCTATGCGAAACGGAGCTTCGCCCCACGGCTCATACTCATGATCCAGTACCGACTGCCAGGTTGGTGGAGTCAGTCCGGGAATATCAGCGATCCTTGTTTCGACCCGGCGCTGATGTTCATCTTTTTCGGAACAAACCACCTGGATGTTTGCTAACCGGACACCAGCTTGTGAGGCGATTTCGCTCCACGCGCTTCGACTTTCGAGGACGGGATTGACACAATCAACGATGACTGTGCGGCCCAATCGAAGATTACTCAGGGCAAGCTCATTAGCGACCATGTAACCACTGCGCCCTACATCTTGCGCAAGAGCGCCCGAGTTTCGAATCGCCTGCTCGATCGTATCGATCCGCAGGTACACGGCGCCTGTTGTAGCGGCAAGATCATGGGCGATAGTTGTTTTTCCGGTACCGGGAAGGCCACTGAAGACGATGAGCATTCTAGATCCTTCGATTAGCGAGCTAACTCAGTTTAGGCATTTCAATGAAGGACCCTGCGGCTCTCCCCAATCCTGATCCTGTCGAGCGCCCGATTCAAAGCATCCAGGGCATCGAGCAGAGCTTTGGCCTCAGCCTCCCGGCCATCGCCCCAGAGGCGTTCTGCCATTTTGTTCAGTGCCTGGATAGAGCGCTCAATGTCTGCAGCCGTCACTGCTTTGTTTTCCTGAAGTTTCTTTGGCATTGACTGATCGTCCTAGGGCACGCAGCGTAATGGGCCGGTGAACACTCCTTCCGAGCCAAGCCGATAGCTGGGCCAGCAAATGCTCACGGTGAAGTGGCCAACCTCTGATCCTGACGGGTGCGCCCGATTCATCCGTGGACTCGCCCAATGATTCGCATCGATTCCATTTGGCTCGCCACCGAGCCGATGGACGTGCGTACCAGTACCGAGACAGCGTTGGCCAGAGTGATCGTGGTGTTCGGTGCGGCGCAGTTGATGTCGCAGGTCGACACCATGGGCAAGAAGATCAACCGCGACCAAACGGTTATCGAGAAGCTGACTCACGAGATCGCACAAATCAAGCGTTTGAAGTTTGCCAAGCGCAGCGAGCAGATGAATCTCCGCATTCTTGCACTTCAAATAAACAGCCGGTACAGCGCTACTCTGTGAAAACGTCACAAGCGAAGGCTAACGACGTGCGGTAGTTCAGAGCGTTTCGATCAGCACATCCAGGAAAGCACGCACAGCCGGATTGGTGCGACGACTCTCTGGCCATATGGCCGTGATGTTTTGCCGGTCTACCGCAAAGTCGGACAGAATCGGGATTAGCTCTTTGCGTTTCACCCAGGGAGCAGCCATAAAGCTGGCTGCCATTCCAATGCCTGCGCCGGCTGCAATCGCCACTATAACGGCTTCACTGGCATCAACGATCAATGGCGATGAGGGCAATATCTCAATCTCCTTATCCCCGATCCGAACCGGCCAGCGAAACACTTGCCCCGTGCTTTGATAACGCAAATTTACCGTTTCGTACGCCACCAGTTCATCAGGATGCCTAGGGGTTCCGCACCTGGCTAAATAATCTGGCGAGGCGTAGCAGCAGAGCCCGTATGGCGAGAGTCGGCGGGACAGGAGGGATGAATCTGCAAGGTCACCGATACGTATCGCAAGATCAACACCCTCTTCAACCAGGCCCACGAAGTGGTCGCTCAGCCGCAAGTCAACCATCACTTTAGGGTGACGTTTGCGAAATTCCGTAATGGCCGGGACAATCATGTGCAGACCAATTGGGAGTGATGTCGCGATACGTAATGTACCTGCTGGTTCGGAACGTGCTGACTTCGCGACCTGCTCGATTTCTTCTGCATGGCGCAGCAGTTGTAGCGCGCGCTCATGCAGGTCTCGGCCTTCCGCTGTTAGCGTCAGGGAACGTGTCGTACGTATGAAGAGAGATACGCCAAAATGACGCTCCAACCGCTGCACGCTTTTGCTTATCGCGGAGGGAGAGACCGCTAACGAGCGAGCTGCGGCGGTGTAGCTACCTAGAGAACCAGCGCGGGCGAACGCGATTAAGCCTGTCAGGCTTTCGAGACCAATTTGTGCCTTCATGGCAACATTAAAGCGAACCAGAGCGCCATTATCAACCTCGCTGGATCATCATAACCTCTGTCATCCAAGTGATTCTCTGAACGAGATTATGATGATCGACATGATGAAAGCGGTGCAACTACACGAATTCGGTGGCCCCGAAGTCTTGCGTTATGAAGATGTTACTCGGCCCTTAGCGGGGCCCGGCGAAGTCTTGGTTCGCATAAACGCAGCAAGTCTCAACCCACCAGACCTCTACCTGCGAGATGGCTATCGTTCGCTGCCGCCTGAATGGCAGCCGGATCCAACCTTTCCGCTGATCCTTGGCACCGATATATCGGGCGTCGTTGCGGCAATTGGCGACGAGGTATCCGGGCTAAGCGTGGGTGATGAAGTCTACGCAATGGTGCGCTTCCCGGAAGACCTGATGAAAGGCAGTGGCGCCTATGCCGAATACGTCCGCGTCGCCGTATCCGAACTGGCCTTGAAACCCAACGGTATAGATCATGTACAGGCAGCCGGTGCGCCGATGTCCCTGCTCACTGCCTGGCAGTTTTTGATTGACCCCGGTCATGACTTGCCGAACCCATTCCAATCGTTCCGACATATACCTGTCTTACTGGAAGGCAAAACGGTTCTGGTTAATGGCGCTGGGGGTGGAGTTGGGCACTTGGCAGTGCAAATTGCCAAGTGGAAAGGTGCGCGCGTAATAGCAGTTGCCTCAGGGAGACATGAAGGACTTCTGCGCGACCTAGGAGCCGATGAGTTCATCGACTACACCAAAGTCGCGGCCGAAACAGTCGCAAGTAATGTGGATGTAGTCATTGACGCTGTCGGCGGCCGGAATATGGAACGCTTTCTGAGCGTTATCAAACAGGGAGGCTCGCTGTTCTTGGTCAATCCTCTAGGCTTCTCGGGACATGATCAAGCAGCTGGTTTAGGGGTCACTGTTTCCTCGACACAGGTACACTCCGATGGCGCCCAACTAGCAGAGGCCGGGCGCTTGCTCGACGACGGTAGCATTCGTGTCGTGATCGACAGCATATTCCCATTGGCCGAAGCCTCGGCTGCCCATGCGCGAGCTTCACGGGGCAGTATCCAGGGTAAGGTCGTGCTTATCATCTGAGTAACCGATGCCCCGACCAACATTCTATGCTGGGTCGGGGCCGTCGCTGAAGGAAGCACATGCTAATAATTACGGGTTACCTCTACATCGCTCCAGCTGATCTGTCCCAATTTCTGGCTGATTTTCATGTTCTTTCCGTCGCCACCCGACAGCGTGAGGGAAACATCTCTTATGACGCGGGGATAGATGATCAGCGGGCCGGACGGTTGATCTTATCGGAACGTTGGGCTGACCAACGCGCACTCAGCGCTCACCTTGGTTCCGTCGACACTGCTCAGTTCATCAATAAGTGGCAGGGGCGGATGCACGGTGATATTCGAAAGTACGACGCATTCAACGAGAGAGATCTTACGCAAGCGTAGGAGAATCAATACGCGGCGGCGTGCCTTTGCATACGCTGGCAACACGATTGCAGTGTCGGTATCAACGTTAGTGTCCGGCGAAGCCACCCTCTCGAACGAAGCTTTAAAGACCGTGGTGTTCACTTAAAAATTCGTGGACAACATCACTTCTATCGCCGAGATTGCCAGGAGCCTAGGGGCAGGCAACAGCCTTTCGAGACTGCTTCTTGGCCCACAAAAGACGACCGTTGATTCTTCCATCAGTCCATGACTCGGTAACCAGAGCGCAATTGCCGCTCAGGTTCTCAACAAACGTCCTTGGATAACCTTCAGGCTCTTCGCCACCCAGACGCATCCAATTTGGATCTGGCGAGCTCACTGATTGATAAGGCATGCAGGCTACCAGTGCGGCCAGCGAGAGAGCCAAAACTACCTTTTTCATTTAAGTCCCAATCAATTGACGAGTGTCCGGGCAAAACGCGGAGTATAGATTGACTGGATGCCTTCCCAGCGCGAGCTACGACGGGGACTTGCTGCAAATGCCGCTATGGATCCCACCTCAATCGGCGGAGACCAGAAAGCTGGGGACAGACCGCGATTTGAGTTCATGTGTAATCGGATCGCCTCATCATCGTGGTCTGCCCGCGTTTTCCTTGCATCCGTAGCCCACAAGACCATTGTCGCGAGTGACGTTGAGGAGATGGGGACAGACTCCGATTTGAACTCATGAGCACTTTCTAACCCTCTGTAATGCCACCCTGGCGATGCTCGCTCCCTGCGGGCTCGGCTCGTGAGGAAGGCACGGAAACGGCGCAAAGGATTTAAATTGGACCAGGCCATATCCAAGCGTGCCTGCACCATCTCACTTTTCACCTGGACGATCTGCCCTGCCAAACTTAGCGCCCTCTTTTTGAACTCCCTGTGAAGCGCCTGTTCCCCGGTCTCGTTTCCCAGTGGCTTAACCTTCATCTCCGAAAATGTGAAAAGCGTTTTGTCGCTGAGCACATAAAACGTGTCGCGACATTTTTGTATAGTGCCCTGAAAGGTAAAATCGATCGAACAGAACGCATGTTCGTCCATGTCTATGTAGTACAGCGGCTCACCCCGGAGGTTTCGAACTTTTCCGTCCTGGTGAATCCGGCCCAAGGGCGCCCCGTCGCTGCCATTGCCTTTGAAGACTAGGTAGCGGCCGTTCGTGTAGCCGTATGGCATCAACGGTCCTCATCCCGAATAGACATCGGAACACCTGGTTTGCCCATTCGCTGTACCCATCCATGTCCCTTTCACGTAACGCTATCAGAGAAAGGGGTAGATGCCTTGCGTTTTAAAGCTCTCCCATCTTGTGAGGCGGGCGACTTATAAGCCGCCCGCGCACATCTGCCATAAACACTGCAAAAAAGCCCCGCAGCTGCTGCGCTTCATTCAATCGAGTCGCCACGCCCGAACCGCCATCTGGGCGACAGAGAGACAACAGGTTGCACATCCTGGGGCTGCAATGCATTGGTTTCCGAGGTTTGTGTAGGAATTTGCGTCTCTGTCACTCGCGGCACACGACTGAGCCTTCATAAGACATTTTCAAGACTGCAGCGGAGCCACGACTGGGTCCTCTGCAGCCCACAACCTAATTAATAAGTGAACCACACAGTTAGCTGCATGAGAGTGGCGATGGAGTCATCACCACTTTGTAGGCCACCATTCCCCAGCCAGCGATTAGGTTTAAAGAAACCAATCAGTGGGGAAACTACGATGTTCTCGGTAGCCATCCAATCCACGGAAAGATCAAGCTCTTTGCCTCCCATGTCCCCCTTATCGCGATCACTCAGTTGAGTGAATACGAAGTACTGAGCATTGAGGGACAGATCATCAGTGGGATGAAGCGATAGGAACACGTCGTTCGTTTTGTAATTATTAGTAGTAGGACCGGCATAGCCTGCCCCTACCTCACCTGGGAAACGCTTACGGTAGCCACCTGGGAAGATCGGATCCCAGTCTTTACTGAAACGCGACTGTCGGAAGCTCAGCAGGGGTTTCCAAAAGGCGTCAGCAAAGGTGTAGCCCACATCAAAGTACATCCCATTTTCGGTGCGACCTTTGTTGTTCTGAAGGGCAACTTCAAAAGCAAAATCAGCATTTTCAATTCCTAATCTACTTTCACCACGAATGCTGTAGGCCTTAAGGCTGTCGCGCTCGGCAGTAACGCCCTGGACCCATTTCTTGTTCACATCGAGGCCTTGAATGTAAGTGGTGCCGATGGTGCCGAAGTCCGTGGTGTAGTCAATGTTGGTAACTGCAAATTCAGCTTCACCCTCGATACGGTTATTCGATTTGATCCACATCAGATCACCATGCAGGCCTTCATCTCCACCTAAACGCAGTACTACGGTGTTAGCAAATGCCAAACGCATCCCCAAAGTGTAAGCGCCGCCGCGGTCGAACGAACCGTATGGCAGATTGGGGTCTGGATTAAAAGCATTGCCTGGTGAGAAGCCGTCCTCTACGACCATGAAACTATCAGTTGCAGCCAACTGACGGCCAATGGATAAATCAACACCGTCTTGACCCAGCGCAGGAAACATTTCGCCTGAGCGCCAACCGATGTAGGCCTCTTCAACCGTGGTGGCATGCTCGTTACCAGCAGTAACGCCACCGGGGTCGCCATCACCAAAAGAGCCTGTACTGAGAAGGCTGAAACCACCGTATACCGAACCTGCAGGTATTTTATCGGTAGCACCGCTAAAGCCATACTTGATAATGCCCTCTTGCCAGTTCATTCGACTTGGGTTTCTATCAGGATCGCCCAGATAGTTTCTATTGAGGGTAAAAAAACCTACCGCCCCCATCAGATCTGCATTCAGAAAGGTTGCTCCATCATCCTCATCATACAACTTGTAAGCTTGCGCCTGTTGGCAAAGCGAATAGATCAGAATGGCTGAAGCGAAAGGAATACTTCTTGCTGCGCGCATTGTGTATGTCTCTTATTATATTTTCTGTGGTTCCGCCTTGTGCACCTTGCTTCAATCCACCAGAGACGCCCAATTTCAGTCAAAAAAATGATGGGTAGGAGTTTTTCATGCTGGGAATACTTCAGCCAATCAAGCTAATGTAATATCAGGCTAATTTGATATCCCAAATCGGCACTTATAGTAGCGCTGGTGGAGTTTTTAGCTCCCAATAAAGGCGCACAAAATTAGTGCATCCACCAAGGCGAATGCCTGATAACGAGCAGCAAATTAGCGTTGGAATACCGTTCAGATTGTCGACTTTGGATACACTCTATGGGGAGTGCCCTATATCCATCAGGGATGAAAGTTCATAATAAGAATATGGTTATCATAAGCCATCGATTGCTCGACTTGGGCGCAAGTACCGCAGATACCAATGACAGTAGCGGAACCGGCTGCAGATCGGCCTCCACTGTCTTCGGCCAAGCGAGAAGGCACTGAACTCATCGACGTGACCAAGCATGGGTACGTAGAGGAAGTGTTCTATTTGCAAGACATCGCCCCAGCCATTACCGTTGCTGGCGAAAGCCTGTTTGATGCGCCTTACTGTTTATAGCGTGTCGAGAATTCTGACGTAACGCTTCGGAGTCGACCCAACATCGGCACCGATATGGCTTCATACCGAAGAAGATTCCAGTCGCCCCCAGCGCAGGGGCTATTTCCACGTTCCGATGACTTTACCGTCAGGAAAGCGCATTGCTTGAAGAGCGCCACCTCTTTTAGTTTCATCTTTCATCGGGGCCAGCTGTATATCTACCTTATCGCCGGCCTTCAGCGTGTTTGCCTTCCATCCTTGGCGCATCAGGATGTTTGGTCCGCCTGCCTCAACAGCCCAGCTTTGGGGTTGCCCCTGATCATCCACATCAACGAATACCCAGACATGCGGATTTCGATATTGAACCTCAGCTACGATACCGCTGATTTCCACCATTTTACTCATGTCAAAATCCGAGTAGGAATGATGAGCAAACGCAAAAGTAACGGGCACACCAATCAGGGCCAAACCAAGAAGTATAGATTTAATATTCAATTGACGAACCCTTCATTATTATTCGCACTCAGACCAAAGTGCACGTATTGTGGAGGCGAACTCGCTATTGTTTATTTATTAGTCGAGGGTGGACTGCTTCGCTCAGGGATATTAGTGACTTCCCGACCGGTTGTCGGATCGATTGTTTCAGTGTTGTTGTCCTCACAAATGTACTCAAGAAATTCAGTCCCCTTCGGTGCGCGCATCAAGATGATCGGATCCAATTTCCATGGCTTGGCGAGCGCCTGTGGGTCTTCAACCACGGTATCGACCTGAAGCATCCCGTCACCGTTGATGAAGATACGTTCCTTGATGGTCATAAGTGGACTATGGCCCATCGCATCTTCAGCTTGGGCAAACTCCCCTAGCGTGGTTTCCTGGCGGACGTGTTTAGTTTCTACAACCAGTACATCTCCCTCCCAGTGTCCAATTGAGCTCCCGCTGAACGTTGGTGGGACTTCTTCGGGATCGGGATGAGAGCGTCCATCCAAATAGATTCTGCGGGTCTCCTTGTAGAGCTCCTGAGACCAGTTGATCTGCTTGGGTGTTTGCAAGATCTCTACGGCGTACAGACTAGACATCATGGTCGGCATGCCGAGTAACTTGCATGTCGATTTGAACCCGACACCAAGTTTGGACAACGCCTCGTTGCGCTTCTTGAAGCTCTCGAGGTACACGCCTTTATATTCAGGGAGGGTACCGAAGAGCGGTTCCGGTGCCTCGCCAAGTGAGTCGTCCCCCTCTGATCCGGTAGCGCGACTCGATGGATCGAGTCCGGCACCAGGAGCCACCCAAAGGCCGCTGAGATCAGGTGGAGCGCTCCCTCCCGCAGCATTGGCCGACAACGAAAAAACGCTTGCTGTCACCAAAGTTGCAAGTGCTACTGCAACATAAGAAAACCGGACCTTCCTGATGTTCATAGGTTTTATCTGCGCCTTCAATGGTTTATAGAAGTAGATAGTGCGCGAAATGGCACCCATCCCTCTTTGTACCAATCCTCTGCATACGGAGTGATCAAGCTTTGACCAATGATACTGAGGGCGAAGGAACATGATTAACCCAAATCGGCATTTCGTATGCTGTTGCGATGAGGAGCCCGACTGAAAAGGACTGGAGAGTACGGAAAAGGGGACTACGGAAAAGGGGATAGATTTATTTTTATGCCAGCTGATCCAAGAGAATCCATTCGATAAAAACTCTCAACGCAGCGAAACAAAAAATAAATCTGTTCCCTTCTCCATTCCGTTAGCATCAGCGCTGCCGCGAGTTCTAAAGATAATTATCTTCTGGTGTGATGCTTCGTGTTCAGCACTTGAAAAGTACATTGCACCGGGTACACCACCCTTCAGCTGCGCTCCGGTTCATTGGAAAACGGAGGAGAGGATGGCTTGTATCGGCAACCGTCAAAACCAGTGAGAATCCTATGAATCTACGCCGAATCTCATCGGCTGGAACACTCATACCCGCCCCATCGACTATTTGAAGAACCCCGCCCGACACCCTGCTGTCAATCCGTTGCCACTCACACTGCCAGCCTGTTACCCACGTGAAGTCTCGAATTTGATAGTCGCCGGTGGCGCTTTGGCATTGAGCGAGTTTCTTGCTGGAGAGGTCAAAGGCAAGAAATATGGGGCTTGGATAACCGAGCAGCTGAGTATCGTCAAGGCTCAGGCCTTCTTTTAGGTTGATGGATGCGACCAGTGCTTTTGCTCGTCTCTTGCGCCGTATCAAATGCCATATGGCGAGGCAAAAAATAGAAACAGAAGCCAGGAAGAGCTGACGTCCTTCGACTGTAAGCTTACCGGACGAAAACTCTATCATGCCCCACAAGAGTCCTATCGTCGCAAGCCCCGATACCCAAGCGGCGGGGATCACTATACTGTTAGCGAGGCTAGCTCCGAGCGTCCTCAAACAGCCTGTCATAACTGTATCCAATATCATTTATAGAAGAGCTCGTAGGTTATCACTCACGGAGCGCTAACTTATAGGACTTGGCCTGAGGCCGGTTAATGGGTGCCCCCTTTTTGCCCTGACTGCTCAGTAGTCACATCCGCTCGACCCACCTAATCGGGTTTCACGCAGGCAAAAGTGCCGCCAGCTATTGAGCGACAGTGGGGCATAACTGCAGGACGCATCGACGTTGTTGATCGCAACCTGCAACGATTCCATGTCGTCACGGCTGACAGGAACAGATATTGCGCAGCAGTCTTGGGCTTTTGAACAGGCTGAAATGGTCGTGTCATTTCGCGTGCGCCCATTCACTGATACGACCAACGCAGTGTTGTCACAGTAGCCCGTCAAACCTTCTCCAGTAATAACAAAAGAGGTAGTTGGTGGGTTATTAGCACCCGCCCCAAGCCCTAGCGGAATAAGGAACAGCGAATGAGCGTAGCCTTCGCTGGCCTGAACCGTTGAGATCGTGACGGGTGAATTACAAGACTGGTTGACCCACTCCACGGGGGTTACCGGCTTCCAATCGCTGTCGTCAGTGACGTTCCAATGTTTGCCACTGCGGTAGTCATAGCAACCGTTCAGGCATGCGGCGGCGGTTAGTACTAGAAGAATTGCCGCTCGTGTTGTTTTCATGGTTGACCCGCTGTCCAATAAGGTTTTGATTGAAAATCGCCAAAACGCAAAAAGCCCCGACCCAAATCGAGGCTTTCTTATTTCTGCCAGACGCAAACCCGCCCGATAGCCGGCGGAGCTCGTTAATTTTTGCAAGCCATCTGCGGAGCTGCAGCAGGCGTCAGCTTTTGTGGGACCACAATGGAAGTGCCAGGCACCGCGCTCAGCTCGAGAACCGCCAACATGCAAATAAGCGCTTGCTCGCCATCTTTGCCTGGTCTGCTATCGACCCCTACCACAGCTTCGTAGTCTTTCCCTGGTTCCAGCTTGTAAACGAGCGCCTGGCCGCCACAGGACCGGTAAGAACTGCCATTGCCCGCAATGGTCGCGCCCAGGGTTGCAATTTGAAATGGCAAATCCGTCCTAACGCGATACTCGGTTACGACCTCTTTATAAGCCCCTTCCCCCATCCGAATTGCAGGGACGTACTGGATAAGACTGGGCCAAACTCTTTTCGGTATGCCAATGCTCGCCGACTTCAGGGGATACTGCGGATAATTGATGTTCGCCGTACCGTCCGACCCGAAACGTCCGGCTTCAGCCATCTTGTGCCGGGTAGCAGGAGCGCAACTGCCGATGATGCTGTCTCCATACACATCGGAGTTCGTGATAACGCGAACACGCGCCATTCCCTCTGATTGAGTAGGCTCTTCGTATGGAACTGAAGGTATTCCAGAGCAACCAGCAAGTGCTATAGAAAGAAAAGTTACGGAAGTGACAACCCGCATGACCATGTCCTTATGTGTGCGCCAACAAAAAAGGGCCCACCTTTCGGTGGGCCCTTCTAGACCGCCCAGCAGAGCGGATTTTGTTTGGTAGGCGCGATTGGACTCGAACCAACGACCCCCACCATGTCAAGGTGACCGTAACGCAACTCTAACCTATTGATTAAGAAAAGAAAAATATGATTTTTAAGGTTCAACAAAACCGCCGAACCACCCTATAAGAATCAATAAGTTAGCGTTGGATATTCCTACAGCTGTTTCCTCTCCTGGCGCGTCCACCAAGCAACACTACGTCCCCCTCAACTGCTATTCTGATCTCACTGCAAAAGGAAGCAGCCATGCCAAATTCAGACCTTCTCCCCTCTCTATTATTCAAAATCAACGAAAATCAGCTCGCCCTTGAGGCCGCCATCCTGGAGCTGTCTAACTGGGTCGAGGCGCGGGGCTCGACCGAAGTAGCTGACAATGTGCGTGGCGCTCTGGATACAATCAACATGAACGAAGAGTTCATCAAGACGGCATTGGCAGTTCTGATGACACCCGAGTGACTGCTTTCACCCTGAGGTTGAGCGCCAAGGTAGCGGCTGCAAGGGAAATCTGGGTTTGGTTGATCCTGAAAAGCAAGGAAGGAAGCAGGTCTGTGTTGAGCATCGAAGCTCCTCCGAGGAAAGAACCTTTGATGTGTGGATTTTATTCCCGCTCTAGCTGCCGGGCATCTGACGTTACCGCCTCCATTATTGACACCAACTCCTCAAGTAGTTCCGCATAGTGGTGTTTTAGATACACCGCAATAGTTTCGTTGCGAAGTAGCCGCACCAAATAACCTTTTGCTACAACTAAAACCAGCATCGTTTCCCCTAGGGTGTCCTCGACTTGCTTGTAATCATGCTGCAAATTCTCCATCTCTCGCTCCATGCGAGAGATATCCACAGCACTGACCTCGGCGACCGACTTTTTCTTTTGTTCCACCAGCGCCTCAGGTCGAGACGCTGCCAGTACCATTCGAGCGTAATTTTTGGTGAAACAATTTGCGGAAATCATCATTTCAACGGTTTCGATTTGCCTAATTGGCTTCATCTGGCGCAGGGATCGAAATACGTCTTGAGAGACCATCCGGACCTTGAGCATCTCTGCTACCTCTGGGGCTATGCCTTTCAGCAATTTTTCCCTCTCGTGGATTCTATCCACGTTTATCCCAAGTACCGTGGCAATACGCGATGCTTCAATTCCCTTCTTCAGAGCAGAAATAATCATTTTGTGCTCCTGTATCGGTGTCAGACGATTGATTTGCCTGTTGTAGGTAAAGCCCTCGTCATCTGTAGAAACCAAGCATAGTGCTTCAATCGCGCCGAGAGCTTTCAGCGCCTCCAATCGAAGATGCCCGTCCAAGAGCATAAAAGAAGATGTCCCTCCTGCAATGATCTGTTTGGGATGGACTACTAATGGTTCAATGACTCCAAGCTCCTTTATTGAGCTCAGAATACTGGCGTACTTTTTACTTCCGCACATGAGGTGTTCGACCTTCCGCGACGGGAGAATTCGCTCGATAGGAATCGCGATGACACGCTGATCGAAAGCCTGTTTGATCTCTGCCATCATTGCGACTCCCCAAATATCCTATCTGCCAAAGGCTTGGGCATGTCTGGAATTTCTTCGTTACGGAGCAATGTGCTGAAGTAGTCATCAGTCAACAGCTTGCGCATTGCAGTGACGATGATCAGTAGACGTTGTTCATTAATGTCCGACTTCTTGATCATCACTTTCTGACGTCGAACCTCTTTCTGGTAAGCATGAAGAAGCTTTTGTGGTGTCGTCTTTTCTGTGCGAACTGGCAACTGTCCATAGCGCTTTCCAAAAGTTTTTCGCTTATCAATTAGGCGCCGCACCTTCATCAATTGTTCGCCCTTAAGGATCCCACTTTCGTACGCATCGATCATCGCTTGTTGAAGATCACTATCCTTTGAGCGAGCGATTTCAACAGCCAACTTTATGGATAACCAACCTTTTTCAACCGCGGCTATGAGTCGTTCTTCTCCTTGGCGCAGCAGCACAAGAATTCCTTTTATGTAGCCAGCGTCAAGGCAGGTTTTCCCGGCTATCTGCTGACACGTGTAACCACGTTCTGAGAGAATTTGAATCGAAGTTAAAAGTTCTCTATTAGAATGCTTTCGTCTCGCCAGGTTCTCTACCAGGCCGATCAGATAACGATCCGCTTCGCTCGCACTCACAACTAAGCAAGGGACTTTTTTCTCTCCTAGCGCTTGATACGCTTCGAACCGACCTTGGCCGCAAACAATTTCAAAAGCCTCAGTACCACTAATAGTAGGAGCGACTGTAATGGGGCGTTTGAGTCCTAATGCGGATATATTTTCTACCAGTCTGGCAAAGACTTGCTTGTTGCGTGCCCGAGGGTTAAGCACTCGAATATCCTCAATTGGGATGAGACGAATCATCGACTCTTCCGCAATGTGCATCAGGGCTCTGTGAGGGGTTTGAATTACCGTCATGCCGCCCTCCTATACTCAGTGCGGCGCGCCAGCTCCGAAAGGATATCCAGAGTGTCGAACCGGTAAATCTCGAGTCTAGCCTGATTATGTTCAGCTAGGCGTAGCTGAGGGAGTTCCATATCGATAGTGGGGAGTATGTAGTAGTCCAGCGCTGCTTCTTCTTGTTCCTTCATCCGTACGGCAATTGTGAGGTCAGGATTCAGGGCTAAATCGAAACGAATATTCCAGCGTTTGTAACCAGTGGCGGATGACTGACAGCGGCATAGGACCAAAGAGACAGACAACTCTTGGTTAACTAATATGAGGTCAGTAAGAGGGTCAATCAACACCTGACCACCTACTTCTGCGATTTTCATCGTCGTTTGCTCAAGTAGTATCGGGTACATTTGACGAAGTCTTTTATTCGCCTCAATGTATTTGTAGTCGCGCGCAGGGACATACCCAATCAAGGAGTAGCAACGTAACAAGCTTCCAAATCGGCTTTGATAGGCGCTACTTGAGGGGCAACCCTCAGTCTCATCAATTATAAGCCCTGACAAGGAGCCGCTACGTTCATAGATACTCTTCAATACTTGAAGCATTTCATCATCGGGCATGCGATAGGAACGCGCTTGGATGACCAATTGGGCAGCTTGAAATAGGATCGTGCTGACGATAGGCCGAAAGGCACCATTCGCCCGAATCCATTGTTCAGGGGGATTAACCGTTCGCGACTGCTTCAGTTTGAACGAGCTATGATTCCAAACATTATTTCCCACGTATTTTTCGTTGATCAATACCTGATGTACCGCGCCTCTCGACCACAAAAGTGCACGGTCATTGAGCACACCTTGAGCATTCAACCAATCAGCTATTTCGCGTTCGCTTCTCCCCTCCTCTACGAACAAGCGATAGATGTGTTGCACCACTTCGATTTCGCCTGAAGGGCCCGGCACCAAGATCACACGATCTGTTTGGATACTTTTATGTTCACCGAGTCTCAGTTCGTTTTTTGGCGACCCATTGCTGTCGACTAACTGCCGTCTGAGCCCAAACCCCGCCCGTCCACCTTGGCGATACCCCAACTCAATGAGTCGAGATTGACCAGCAAAGACTTTAACTGAAAGTTCTCGGCTGTACTCACCAGCCATCATCCGCTTCACGCTTTTAACGATATTAGAGACCGGCGATCCGTCATTGGTGAATTGCTCCGCACAATATTGAACGGAGACACCTGCCTGGCGGCAGCGTACCTCGTAGCTGGCGCTAACGTCTGGATCCTGGAAGCGCCCCCAACGGCTGACGTCATACACTAGAACCGTCGCATATTCGGCGCAACCGCTCTCCACGTCGAAGAACAGTTGTTTCAGAGCATCCCGCCCCTCTAGGCGAAGACCGCTTTTACCCAAGTCCGTATAGATTTTTATGATCTCGAGAGTGTGGGCGGCAGCAAAAATTCGGATAACGTCTAGCTGATTTTCAGTCGAATATTGCTGATGCTCAGTGGACATTCGTACATACGCGGCCGCCAAGGTCGTGTTTGATTCAATGTGAGCATGACCCGCGCCAATAAGCGTCTTCATCGCCAACATCCTCAGCCTGATCCAATAGCTGCTAGGGATGGGATCAAAGCCGTGATCAAGTACCGCGTTTTTCGAAACAGCCCTAAAGAAGGTAGAAGATGGGGGAGAGAAAAATGTTCACGAAAACGGGCAATTCTTTTCTGACTCAAGAACAATACGCAGCCGAAATGGCCAAAGCTCTTCATATGGAGCTTGGTGGTACACATCAGGCGACAAAAACACTGATGCGATGGACTAAAGCGAACGAGAGAACAGTTAAGAATTGGATGGCCGGAAGCAATGGTCCACGGGGAGAGCATTTGGTGGCACTCGTCAAGCATTCTGACTTGGCCTTGGCTGCGTTTCTTGTAATGGCAGGGAGACCATTTGCGCTAACTGCAGCAGAGCTCCCATTACTCCGACAGAAGCTTCAGACAGCTATAGAAGGGATTGATTTGTGTTTAAAGCCTAGAGAATGAGCTTTGCAACAAAATGAGTCTCCATATTTTCGGTGTTTCAGAGTATCCGCTTTCGCGCCGAAAGCTACCGATCAACAGTTTAGTCGCCAGAGCTTCGACCGTCGTTTTATCGGGTCAATAGGACCGAACCGCGCCATCACATCGATCGATAGCTGGTTCCGGTATGTCCATGAGGGTAGGCCGAAGAATCAGCGCAACCTGTTCCGCCGGCGAGGCGAGGTGCCTACATTCTGTTCGGCTATTGGCCAATTCCCACTGGCGACCGTGAGCCGGGCTAGCACGACGGCTTCGTCATCATTACCGCCGACAGCGCGAGCGGCATGGTCGACATCCACGACCGCCGATCGGTTGTGCTGGGCGTTGACCTAGCCCGGGAATGGCTGGACCCGGCCACGCCGAAGGAGCGTGCCGAACAGATCCTGATGCAGCAGGGCGAGCCGTCGGAGACCTTCGAGTGGTTCAAGGTAGACCGGGCTCTCGGCAACGTGCAGAACGAGGGACCCGAGCTGATCAGAAAAATAGTTTGACAGTGGCATTTTGCCCAAACTATAGTTTTGTCACTCCGTCTCGCACGGTAAATGGGGATTTAGCTCAGTCGGTAGAGCGGCGGTCTTGAAATCCGCGCGTCGGGGGTTCGATTCCCTCAATCCATTCAGAAGCCCTGGCTCAATGCCGGGGCTTCGCCTTTTAGGGAGTCCAATTAAGGACGGCTAGCGGCCCCGCTGATCTGGCTCGCATACGCTTGGCAAGCCGCCAGTTTAATCACCGTCCTGTCGCCGTCGTCGGTGATGGCGACAATTCGTTGAGCATGCGCTGGGTCAAGTTGGGCTCGACGGGTTCCATGAACCACGCCGACGGCGCTGGTGGCGGAAGGCACTGTGTTGCAACTGGCTGAATCCTCGAGGAGGACTGACAGCCGCAAATCAGCAGTGGCAAGGCGATCGCGCAAGCGAGCCTGATTCGTTTGAGCATCGCTCAGTTCCTTGTGGTGGGTTTGTTCGCTGGCCGACAGGAGCTGCTCCAGGTCCAGGCGCTTGTCCTGCTCTGCTCGGGCCTGGTCGGCGGCCGCGCTGCTGATATTGTCCAGGTCGGATTGATGCAGGTCGGCCTGCTCTGCCAGCTGCTTGCCGTAGCGCCAGTTCTGGACCTTCCATGTCGCGCTCATGGCCAGGATCATCGCCACGGCCCCGCCGGCGATCATCAGCTTCAGCGTGGTGGGATTCATGGCACGTCCTTGAAGAAGATGTGATTGCCCAGGCGGAAGGTCTGCGTGGCTTGGCTGGCCCAGGCCGGCGGCTTTGGCATCGTGGTTGCGTAGTAGTGGGTCGCGCCCCGGGTAATGTCAGGCTCCTGGCCAGAGATAACCAGGTCCGCCGCCCGCTGAGCCTGGGCGAACTGCTTCGGCGGGATCGGCTTGGCGCCGCTCAGGAAGGCATAGTTCGGGTCGTTCTTGTTCCAGCAACTGAACTGGTACGGCTTCAGGCAGACGCCGGCATAGCCCTCGCCCCACCAGGACTTTTCTTTTCCATCAAGCACACGATTGCGAATGGTCCAGGCGACGACGATTTGGCCGGCCAGCCCTTCCCCGCGGGCTTCACCCCACAGGGTGCGCGCGAGGATGTCGCAGTCCTTCTCGGTTGCGTTCATGCTTTTCTCCAGACAAAAAAATCCCGCTCGATGGCGGGTTGAATATTTGGTTAAGCTAAAGGAGGACTCTCTACATTTATTAGCCTCTAGAGCTTGGCGAATACAGCGGGCAGAAAGAATGCGAACGGGTTGTTTGGCCCAACAGTCAATGCGTAGAGATTACCGCCGGAGAAATCCCACCAACAATACAAGGCCCTACTAAAAGGGTCATCGTTCAGCATCCGCATGCTGAAGGTATTTATTAGCATGTACTCTCCGACCGGAAAATTAAAAGCTACGCGATAATAGTTTCTCGGGACTCCCTGCGCTGTTGTATCGCTCCTTACATATGTCCAGTTCTGAAACGTCCGTGTGAATCTGGCATAGGGTGTTCCACTATCGAACAAAAGCTTTGAGCTTCCATCCCACAGACGCATACCACAATTAGCCAGGGCTGTAGCCGCGAAACCGCAAGCGAAATATGAACCGTTTGGCTGTAGCGTATTTGAATCGTAAGCTCGGACATAGAATCCCGTCCAGGCCCCTGGAGTCCCGATTACGCGCATGAGGCACAGACCGGCAATACCGCTGCTGCCCGATGGACGGACAAAGACGAGCGGCGGCTCTTGGCTGGTAATAGTGCGCGGAAATGTAGTAACAGATCCAAGCCCAGATTCCTGGGTTGGTTGATAGGCACCCTTCGCCAAGACAACGAGTCTTGTGAACTCAGAATCTACCGTCACAATATTACTATCGTTGGTGAACTCCAATCCATATGACATTAGGAGAACCTTATTACAATTAGGCGCATGGTAACTGTTGTTACGCTGCTATATTCAGCTCTTCCGCGTATAAAATTATATACCCGTACTGCGCCGGCTATTACCTCTGTTTCAAGCTGCATCGCGACGTCAATATCATAGCTACCAATCGGCACCACGAAAGCGGTGCCGTTGGTAGCTGTAAGTCCTGGAACTGATATTGTTTGATAGGTTGGTCCGGCTCTTGATCCTGTCACAACTCCGCTATATACAACACGCATCGTGAACGATGTCTCATCAAGACTAACGTTGCCGTCTTCATCCCAGATCTTCAGTCCAAAACTCATGCAGTCAAATCTCCTAACTGAACCCGTTTAACGCCGTTCTCGTCATAGACCTTGATAGCGCGATTGGTCATGGTCAGTCGGCCGCCACCTGGTGCCGGCCCGTTGAACTCAAGATTTCCAGCTTTATCCAGGCGCCACCCCTGAACACCAGCTACGTAGTTGTCGGATTGCAGGTATTGCCCGATCTTCAGCATGCTGATGCTGCCGTCACGAATGAACGCGGTATCGATGTACGCCGCGCCGCCTTGAATCACGAACGGATAGAACACGTTGGTGGTGTTCGGATCTACCACGGCGAACCGGCTTGCCGCGATTAGAACCTGGCTGGTAATGATCCCCTCATCGTTCTCAACGCCTATGCCGATGCCCGCCAGGTATGGCTTCCCGTCTACGGTGAGCTGAGTCTTGATGCTGTACATCGCCGCCAGCTCAGTCTTGAGTGCATCGATTTCAATCTGCGCACCACCGCCGGAGTCGATCTTTTCCAGCAGATGCTGACTCAGCTGGGTTTCCGTGATCTGGTCATTGAGGTAGTCGAGGATTGGGCCGGCATCCGCTGACGATTGTCCGAAGACCGGACCGTAGAACGCACCAATGTTGCCGATTCGATCAACCAGGCGAGCCCAGAAGAAGAACGTCTTGCCGGAAGCCAGTCCCATGATTGTCAGGTCGGTTTGTGGATAGGCGTAGTCGCCAAATTTAATGGCGCCGCCGATCTGGTTGGTTTCGCCGTACCAGATTTCTGTCCGCTGCAGGTCGGCGGTGTTCAAATCTTGAGGGATCGCCCACTTGAGCTTGATGCCGAACACAATCGAGTCGGCAGTGAACGAGGAGACCACCGGCGGTGGGGTCGTCTTTCCATTCAGTACCGTCTCCTCGGATGTTGCAAAGATCGACCCGATGTCGAGTGAATTGATCGCCCGGACCTTGGCAACATAGCGCCCGGCATAAATGCCGCTCACATCGATTGACGTGGTGCCAGTGCGGCCCGCGAATATCCAGTCTCCGTCATTCTTGCGCCAGTAAACCTCATAGGCAATTGCCGCTTCTGGCTTATCCCACGCGATCGTCATGACGCTGACCGCGCTGCCCTGGTCGACAAAGTGGTCATTGCTGACCGTCACATTGGTAGGCGGCTTTTGAACGCTTGGCGGAATCACGGTGATCGGCGGTCGCTCTATGCGGCTGCCATTGTCGATTGCACCAAACTTGCTTGAGTTGTGCCGAACGGCGCTGATGGTGAACTTGATGTCCGTATCCGAAAAATCCTCAACCACAGACATCACGCGGAACTGCTGGACCGCCAAAGTTGGCGAATCGATTGCCCACATCGAGTGACGCGGAGGCAAATCATCCAGAGCCTCGGACAGCACCACCTGTTGCACCTCGGAAGGAAAGCCTGTGGTGTCGAAGGTGATGCTTCCATTGTCCCAGGTGATGCCAGTGCTATCCCAGGTCAGCGGATAGCCCACCGACTGGATGGACCGGGACACTGCCTTGCCGTTCGGCATGATGAGGGTAATGGTGTCGCCCGGAAAGGCACTCACATCAGCATCTAGAACCAGCGTGTCCAGGGTGGAAGAGCGGAGACGGCCACCAATACGACGGCCCGCCCGGTCATTGTCTGCAATGCGGATAATTTGCCCGGGGCGAGCCAGGGTTCCATCCAGGCCAACAGAGAAGCCAACGCTTTCGGTCTCCAGTCGGTTGGTGAGCAATGCCCACTTGCCGACTCTTTGTGCCTGGGCCTGAGATGTGCAACCTGTTGCGGTAATCTCGGTTTGCTGGATGCCATAGCGGGTTATCCCGGCCTGGTCGTCCACATACTCGACCTTCGGCCGGTAGAAGTCGGATGGGTCGTTCCAGCTAACCAGGGCAACGGTGTAGCGCGTCTTCTTGGCCGACCCGGTGTAACCGAACTTTCCGTCGATAACGTTGGCATTCGAATAGGTGTAAACCGGATCCTCTGGGATATCGGCCACGACCATAACCGATCCGGCGGCCCAGTACGCCATCCCCCGGAAGGTGGTGGCTAGGTCTTGGAGCACGCGCAACGCATCGGCGCGAACCGACAGATAAAGATTGCAGGTGAAGCGTGGCTCTGTGCCGCCCTTGCCGTCCGGAACGGGTTGATCGCAGTACTGCCCGATTCGGTACAGCTCCCACTTGTCCACTTGTGCGGCGTTCAGCAGGTGGCCGAGGCCGTAGCGGTAATGCAGCAGCAGGTCGTAGAAAACCCACGCCGGGTTATCAGTCCAGGCACTCTTGAAGCTGCCATCCCACACGCCGGCATAGGTCCGGGCTTGTGGATCATAGTTGCTCGGAACCTTGATAATTCGACCGTATAGGTCAAAGGCCCTGGTCGGTATGGATTGGAACTGTGAGGCATCGAACTGCAGGCCGATAATGGCCGAACCTGGATACCGTAACTTCGCGTCGATGATCTCAGTGATGGCATCGACGTTGGTGGTGTCAGCGATAGTTCCGCTGGTGGAATTGGCGGTCAGTCGAACAACCCGCACGGTCCATCCGCTTGTAGCGTCAGGAAGGTCAACACGGTGCGAGCGCTCGTATTTGGTGGAGGTCTTGCCGCTGAAGGCCGCAGCTACCACGGGAACGAACGGTCCACCGTCAGTGGAGAGCTCAATCCGGTAGCGCACGGTGTAGCCGTTGGTGTCGCCATTGGTGGTGTTGGTCTGCGCCAAACGCGGCACCGAGAGGCGGATACGCACAGCTGACAGCTGCAAGTTGCTGATCGCCCGAACCCAAGGCTGGTCAGAACGAAGCTCAACGCCAATTCCGATCTCACTCTCCACCGCAGGGAAGCCGGAGATATGCAGCTGGTCCTGGCTTCCAGTGCGCACGTCCTGGGTAACACCACTAAAATTTAGGCTCCCATCGGCGTTTGCCAGCGGCGTCTCGTCCAGAAATACCGATCGCATGCCATTGACCAGCCCCAGGATCTCGCCCTCGCTGACCAGATCGAGAATCCGCGCAAAAGCGGTGCTTTGCAGATTGTCAGGCGCCTCAACAGATGGGCGCGGCTTCGACTCCCCGCCCTTGCTGCCGGCGATAGCTAAATTGGTCATGGCTTTCCTTCAGGCGAAAAAAAGCCCGCTCGGAAGCGGGCTATGTGGCGATGGCGAGGTTTACATCTGGTCTTCGGAGTAGATACCGGCGCTGATTACAGCGCTGCCGACGATCATCCGGCCGTAGAGCAACGGCACCGGGTTGCCTTGCACGCTGGTGTTCACCGGACCGTTGAAGCTGTAACTGGCCCGGTTGTTCGGGCTGTCCTGCGTACCCAAGCCTTTTGCCTGGGGGCTGAGCATTTGAATAACGCCGCCGGCGACTAAGGCAATGCCGACTGGTGCCAGCGCCTGAAATCCAGGGATAAAGGAAGCGGCGATCAAGATTGCACCCACGATCGTCTGCAGAAGCCCTGCCCGTTTAGAGCCCGCAATAACCGGGGCAATTCGGATTACGTCCCTACCGGTAGGCTTTTCGAGATCTTCCTCGCTGATATTCTCCTTGCCATTGAATACCGCAAAACGAAGCCCCTTACTTTTGCTTTCAAGCATGAACCTTTCGAACCCAGCGAATTGCTTGAAATAGCCAATGATGTCGCGCCAGCCGGCGCTAGTCGTCATCCGGTGCTCGCGCTTTCCGGTGATCTTGGCGAGCTGCTTCGTCACGATGACGGTTTGCATTTTTTCAACTGAGTGCGCCATGTTTCCTCCGGGCAACAAAAAACCGCCCGAAGGCGGCTTGCTTGATGTTTCTTGGGTTCTATAAGCAGCTTCTGACAGCCTGCTGCATCTCGCCTCGCCCATAACCAAGTGCCCAGGCCATGCGCTGGTACAGCTTTACGGCGGTGCCTTTGGACGTCTTGCGGATGCTCAACAGCTCGTCGGTCATGTTGTTGGTCGCGGCGATCAGTCGGTAGCCATACTCCGTTTCAGACATGGTCACGTCGCTGCGCGCATCCTGCCATCTCGGGAGAACGCAAAGTGCGTACTGCTTCGGGTCCTTCGACGTACTGGCCGATATGCTGGGGTCCTTCGACTCCAGGTCGCCAGGGGAAACACACCCTGCCAGCAAAGCAACAGCTACCGCGCCTACGAACATTCTCATGGGCCACTCCTGTGGAAGATGGCCACAAGATATCAGAAAATGGAAAAACCCAGCGGGTGGGCTGGGCCAGAACTCAACTCCTGGCACTACTTGAAGCTGGACGGAATCACGGGAACCTCCACAACCTTCCCGTCCACCATTCTGAAGGAAATAACACGGCTAGCTCCGCTCATCCCGTTCGCATGGCTCCATATCCACATCTGACCGTCAGCTCGGGAAACCACAGAATAGGGAGGCCCCATGATTTGAGTAACCTCATCCTCGGTCATCCCGACCTTAACTTTCCTAGCATCATCGTACGAAAAGTTCGTCCCGGCGCAGCCTGAAAGCACAAGCGCCAGTACGGCAGTGGCGGCAAAGTTGATAATCCTCATGGCTCTTCCTCATCCTTAAAGAATCGACTGTACCACCGGCTTCCGCCTGTACGAATCCCCAGTAACGCGCCTCAGCGATTCGGTAGTAGCGTTCGGCTATACCGCATGGATAGCTCGTTTGGGGTGGAAAGGTGAGACAGAAAACTCCTGGGGACAGGATCAGAGAGGCTTCGGCAATGCCTAGCGCGGATGAGCGATGGGTCCGAACTCTTCGTTACGCGATGATGCTGGAAATTGAAGCGTTTATGGATCGCGAGAACTTTCGCCGGACACTCTCTCCGCAACAGGCGGACGCGTTGACCGGTTCTGATCGGCTTGCTTACCGGTTCAGTCGATGCACTGACATGCTCGACATGATCGCCCCCATCGAGAATGAGCGCCCTGCTAACTCAGCCAGATTGGCGATCGATTTCGCGGACTATCTTCAAGATCGATACTTGAATCCAAGGTGCGAGCCTCCACAGTCGCTGACGGGGGAGCTGTTATCAATGGATCTTGGTATTTGAATAACGGATTTCCACGTTAAGTGGCTGTGCATTTTTGTGCCTGAGGATCAGATGTGTTCTGTTAAGCCAATGGCCGCCCAAGACGATGATTTCACTCGGCCTGCCGTGTAGGTGATGCAGTAGGAGTGGCTCTGGGCCGAAGGTGTCGACTTCCTCTCCGTGCACCGGTGGGCCCGCCCCCCTCCTAAAGCTTGGCGTCCCGGTGGCGCCAGTAGCTGACCGTTACCTCAACAAAGTATCCGCCGTACACATCCCGCTTGCTGTCTCGGTTGTAGAGATGATGCAGAATGGATCCTGGTGCGGGGTAGTGCTCGGGCTCGGTCTTCAGCATCCCGTCGGCCAGATAAATCCCGGCATGGTTCGGTACCGGCGACCGGATCTGCATCAGGACGATGTCGCCGTGCTGCAGCGTCGATACCTTTTCGAAGCCGGCGGCTGGCAGATTCTCCAAATATAGGTTTCCGCCCTTCTCCCACCAGCCGTCCTCGCGCTCATAGTCGCCAAGGTCGATTCCCATCTCGCGACGGTAAAAGTCCAGAATAATGCTGAGACAGTCGTGCACGCCATGGGCGAATTTCCGGCCAATCAAAGGCGCCTCATATCCGGCCGGCGAAAAGCTCACCATTTCACCGGCACGCACGACGCCATCATCCCCCTTGCGAACTTCAAGGATGTGCCAGGGCAATTCTGAGGCCTCGCATGAGACGCGGTCAGCCTCGCTGGGTGTGGCCGGGTAATCTGGATGGCTGTGCACAACGGCCAACACCTGGCCTCGATCCTCGGCGGCGGCATAATCCTCCGGCGCCAGGCGGAAATGCTCGCTGGGCGTCGAGGCCGTGTTTCGGCACGGCACATACACTTCCTTGCGCCCTTCGCACACCAGCAGCCCGCAGGCCTCGCGCGGGTATTCGGCCAGGGCATGAGCCTCGACTGCCGCTCTGTTTGATTTGTTCATCAGGGTGCGCTCGCTGAGGCATTACTGCCGCAAGAGACCTGCGGCAGGGAATGAGCCGTAAGGCAATGGGTTGTTTTCACCGAAGCGAAGCTTGCAACTGGTAAGCCGGCCGCCGCACTTGTCCTTGGCCGCATCAGTCACAATGACGTCGTTCTCGTCGGCCACCGGCGGGCCGTTGTAGCCGCAGTAGGGACCGCGATACCCACCACATGAAAGCCACCAACACACGTTGGCCACGATTTGGCGCCGAGGCAACTGCACACCCGCAAAGTCCAACGCGGTCGCAAGTTCGAACTGAACGACTTGGTTGTCCTCCGACGCCTTGCGCTCGACGTACCAGATATCTGGCGGCAGCTCTTCCTCTGGGTCAGCCTCAGGATGGCCGTCCAGGTACTTGCCCAGCGTGCGGTGCCGGATCAGCTTCGCGCCGACCAAGTCCTCGAAGTACAGGACCAGCGCCGTGATAAATCCGCCTACGTTGCCAACCGACAGCGTCGGCGTCGGCTGCGTGCCCTGCCCAGTCATCTCGAAGCCCTCAGCCTTGATCGGCCAGGGCGAGTACTCTTTTCCCTGCCAGAAGATCGATGCCTCCTGCGGGTAACCGTGGAACCGGTAAAGCTCAGCGCCAAGCACCGTGGCATCGAATTCAAAAAGCTCCACCCACGCGCCAGGCTCCAAGGTCTGGATATCGGCCAGAATTGGCATTGGATTTCCTCAGACTTTGTTTCAGGTTGGCTGAATTGGGCGCTTACTGCTGTTAGGGAAGTCAGGGTTATCTGCGGTCCATTTGCGCAGTGCAAGCCAGTACTTCTGCCAGCTATCCACCGTGCCCGGTAGATCGTCTGCTCCGTACGTCAAAGCGGTAACATTTTGCTGAGCTTTCGGCATTTCAATGTCTCGCCAAGCAAGTTCTCGACTCATTGCCGCAGCCAGGCTTTCAGACCATCCGGGAAACTGCCACACCTGGTCGGCATACTCAGGCGGCGGGCTAATCTCAATCCCATCGCCCAATGGTTCGCCATCTGAGCCACCAAGATAATTACCATCATTATTGATGTAATAGATCATGCTGCGGCCCTTATGATCAGCTGACTGTTAGATGGAGTGAGCTGCTGAGCTCCGGTTGAAGATGTGAGCAGCGGAATAGCTGATGCCATCCGAAATTTTATCGTGGTCGTGGTTTCATCTGTTATCTGCCCTCCCCAATAGGCAGAAGCATTCACATAAAGCGAAACATTTACTCGGGTGCCAATGGGGTATCCGGCTACAGCGGCAGTCAAAACAGCGATGGCCTGTGTCGTTTTAGGAAGAGTTCCGAGCCCGTGCGTAAAAGTTAGCTCTCCACCGACCGTCCAAGTAGTGGGAGCGCTTTCGTAATAATTCGTAAATACCTGTACTCCTGAAGAAATTTCGGTCCATGTAATGGTAGTTCCGTTATACCAGCCCTCAAAAACCCTCCCCATGCTGTTAAACGACACATTGTAAAATGTGTCATTTGTTGAGTACCGCTTTGCGAAGACCATGCAACCTGCCCCAACATTCAAAGGTGAGGACACAGTCGTATTGCCAACAGCCCTGTAAATTCCAGTAGGCACATGCTGCAAAAATGTAGTCAGCGCAGCCTGCGTGCCTTGGTTGCCAAGCCCCATCCATCCCGGGGTCAATAGTCTTCCACTCGTGGTATCGGACGCGCTCGCAACAGGAACCAAACCTAAATTCGTTCTCGCGCCTGAGTCGGTGTCTGCACCTGTCCCGCCTTGTGCAATAGATAATGCAGTCGTGAGCGCACTAAGGGATGTGATGTCGCTATTGGCTCCCTTCGCGGCCTTCAACCCAAGCGAAATAACCGCATCGCTGATTTGCTTTTGAAGTTTTCCGACTGCAACGAGAATTGTATCCGCTGCCGCGACCACCGCCGAGTTGGTAGTGACCAACCCTGTAAGGACGCTTGCGATGGTACGGGCATTGGTCCAGTACTTGTTGACGGATCCTTCAGGAACGTTGTCTGTAGACCCTGGCGAAGCCGTAAGCATGATGTACTGAGTTCCGCTCCATCGGTATTGGCTATTGGTGTTGATGGCTATGTAGATCTTGCCCGTCTCGCCCGTGGCGGGAAATGCGGCCAGACTAGCGAACTCAAGCACGTCATCCACGTAGCTCGGTAGTTGACTGGCCGGCACTACACCGCTGCCGTCCAGGGATGCCACGCCGCCTGGCTGCCCCTTCTGAGAAGCTGGAATGGCAGCATCTGCCTTGGCCTGCGCGGAGTCCGCCTTTGACCCCGCAGAGGAGGCGGCAACCGCTGCCGAGTCTGCAGTAGACTGTGCCGCGGTTGTCCTCTGGTCGAGCTCGGTAAAGTTGTCATTAATGACTTGGCCGCCAGATCGCAGGGTTTGCCCCGTGCCGTCGTTCGCAGCCCCACCGATATTGATTTGGACAATGCTCATGGGTGGAATGCCTGTTCAAAGGTTGCGGCCAGCATGTACACGTTTCCGCCAGCGTGCCGGGGTTGATATTCGTTGCATCGCATCAGAAGGGCTTCTCCGAAAGGTTCGGTCCAGCTGAAAGCTGTAGCGCCTTTATGCGCATCGAGGAATTCCATGATCTCGGCGATCCGCGACTTCGGGCCGGTGAAGGTCAGCGGCCAAGACTGGGTCTTGTTGTTGATCCCATCCTCCGCAGTCTGCTCGTACCCGTCGCCGAATTTTGCCGACTTGACGCGGAAACTCACGGTGCCGGAAGGCTCCTTGTCTGGAACCCAGGTGAAGGTTTCCATTGCCAAACGCCTCTGAAAAGATGACCCCGCCGAAGCGGGGATTGGTTACCGACCGTTGATGGCTTGCCAGATTTGGCCGCCTGGGCGAAGGTCCCTTGCGATTTGATCTTGGGCGCCCTGCTTTGCCGCTCTCGCGTAAGCCTGGGCCACTGCCTGGCTGGTGGATTCGTCAGTACCGGAGCTCTGGCCTTCGGGCACTGCGAAGTTCTGCTGGATCACCACCTGGTTGCTGCTGGATCCACTCCCACCTCCGACCGCCATGACTCCAAGCTTTCCGCCGGCCGTGCGGGTCAGCGGCATGATTGCCTCCTCCCCGGCCTCACCCATCACGCCAATATCACCGCCAGCCATGCCGAACGCTGTCGGCTTGCTGACGATTGAGTTCGTGAAGGCAGCGCCATTGGCAAACATCTGCACGCCGCCCGACCAGGCGCCGCCCTTGGCCTGAATGCTGCCTGGGGTGAAGCCTGATAGATCGCCGGAATACCCGGCCTGGGTTGAGCCAGCCGATGTCGCGCCGCCACCGAAATACGAACCAGCAGCAGATGCGGCTATGCCGAAAAGCGAGCTCAGTGCAGAAGAAGCCGCAGCCCTGGTCGCCATGCGAGCCATATCCGCCAAAATCGACTTCGCAAAATCCGCAAACGAAAGCTTCCCGGTCATGGCGAAGTTTACGATTGCGTCTTCCATCGAGCTGAAGGCATTGGTGAACAGGCTTTTCGTCTGCCCGGCCACGTCCCGCGCCGATTCCAGATAGTTCTGCCAGGCCGACGACGCTCCAGCGCTCCAGCTTCCCTGGGCGGCGGTCATGTCGTCGTAGTTGGCCTGCACGGTATCGTGCAGATCCTGCTGCGTCGCTTTCAGTGCGTTGAGCTTCTGCTTGTACTCGTCGGGGCTCATGCCGCGCGAGCCGTCGCCGTACTGATTCGCCAGTTCGAGCCGCTGCTGGTTGATGCGATCGTCGATGCCGTTCTGCTGATCCGTCAGCCCGCGCTGCCGATCGCCCTGGCCAAGGCCGGATGCTGCTCGAATCCCTTGCTGCCGAAGCGTGTCGACTTGGCGTTGCAGCGCCCCGGTATAGGTGCTGACGGCTAATTCCTGTTTCTTTAGACGGCCCTCTTCATTCGCGGCCAGCACGGCCAGCTCCGAATCGGATTCCTTCTGAGCCTTGACCATCGCCGAGCGCGCGTCGGCGATCTTCTGGTCCAACTGGATACGCTGAGCGGCTGAGGTATCAGCTTTACCCTTGGTCGCCTCAAGCGCCGAGATTTCCGCCTCGTAGGCGGCGGTTACCTCGTCGCGCTGGTTGCCAATCATTGCCTGGCGCTTCAGCAGGTAGTCCGACTGCGAGACCAGCCCAGCTTTTTGGGCCGCATCCAGTTCCTGTTGCGCGTTTTTGTAGTCGGACAGAATTGCGTTGAGGGCGTTTTTCGAGTCGTTGAAGCTGGTCAGGTCGACAGCACCTGCAGCTGTCTTCGGATCCTTGAACTGGTCGTTGATATTCGCAATGTTTTTATCGACGACGGCCTGATTCAGTCGTGCATCGTTGGGGCTGACTTTGCGAATATCGTCGAGCTGCCGCTTGTACTCCTTCAGTGCGTCGGCGCGCTTTTGCTCATTCGTCCAGGAGGACTTGGTCAGCGCATCAACCTTGCCCATCGCCGTGACAGCATCCCGCTGAGCTTTGGCCTGCTCACCTTCCCACTTGGCGATGTCCTCCGCCGCGGCCTTCTGGTCCTCCAGCATATTGAGCTGGTTACTGTAGAGCTCAACTATTTCCTTCTGGTTCTGGAACGCCCCGACATTTCCTGACTGGGCCTGCTCCAGGTTTCGCCGAGCTTGGTCGATGTCAGCATCGATATCGGGACGCCCCAGGTTCTTCAGGCTATCCGCTGCCCGCGCAACCGCGTTGTACCCCTTTTCCCAAAAACTCAGGTTTTCCAGAATTCTCGGGGTACGCTCGTTGATTGCGTCGGCGTATTGCTCGGTTGCCAGCTTCACCGCGCCGGCATGATCCCCCTGTTTCTCGAGCGCAACGATCTGCGAATAAACCGAGGCCGTCAGGTAGTGGTATTGCTCATTGAGCGCAGCCGAGGCCTTCACCGGCTCATCGGCGATTTTCTCGAACTCGGCTACCGTCTCCTTGACTGCCTTGCCGGTAGCTTGCCGCATCGACACAGCAGCCTGTGTGATGCCGAGGAAGCTTTCACCTGCGATCTTGCCATTCCCGGCCAGCAGCGCCAGTACCTCGGCGGCCTGCCCAGTTGTGCCGACGATTGCGCCTACCTGGCGCGCCATACCTCCAAGCTGCCCAGCGCTAACCCCGGCGTAGTTGCCGGTCGCAATCAGTGACTCGCTGTACTCATCCTGCTCTTTGGTACCCTTGTAATAAGCGAACCCTAGAGCGGTGACAGCGGCAGTGGCCAGCGCGAGCGGCGCCAGAATGGCGAGGAGTCCTGCTGCCGAAGCACCAGCACCCGCTCCCAACTGGGCCACAGCTCGCACGCCGCTGCCCCAGTCACCCGAGGACAGCGCATTACCCAGTTGAACGACGTTTTCCTGGGCCTGGCGGGTGCCAAGGCGCAGCTTGTCGAACCCAGTGGCGGTTTTTTCGAGCTTCGCGTAGTCCTTGTCGATCTTGCTCAGCGAAGAATTGAACTCATCCTGGCTGATCCGGCCGGCGTCGAGGTGCTTGCCCAGATCCTCAACCTGCTTGTCCAGCTTCGCCAGTGCGGCGCGGGCCGGGTCAATGGCACCCAAAAGGCTGTTCAGGGCCTTCTGCTCGTCCATGGCCGACTTGGCCAGAGCCACCTGCTGTTTATCGAGCTGAGCTGAGATTTTCGCCGCCTCAGCCTCGCCATAGGCGCCGGTCTTGGTCAACTTCGCCAGCGCATCACGCTGTTTTGCGAGATCCTGCGTGGTCTTGGCGCTGGTAGAAAGCGACTTTTCCAGCGCCTGCATTTCGTTCATCAGCGAAACAGCGGACTGCTCGGCGCGGCCGCCGGCCTTCGCCATTTCATCCAGGCTTGTCTTGGCCTGGATTGCATCGGCCGAGTCGATCTTGACGCCGAGTTCTGCAATATTCATCGACTCACCTTGAATAAGTACCCGTTCTCACGGGCGGTTATCGCGTAACTCAGCCATTACGGCGATCGCTTCCGACTCCATCACACGAATGTCCTGGAAAACTGTCGGCCGATCCTTTGCAGGCACACCGATAAGGCGCATCACGCTGGGCAGCACGGCATAATCAAGTCCGGTAGCGCCGCACGCGCCGGTGCGCCACTGCGTTCCCATGGCGTCCATAACGAGGAATGAAGGCCAGGCGTCCGGCCAGACTTCGAATGTCTCGTCATAGTCTTCAGGGGAAAATCCGAATACCGCCAATTGCTCGGCGGTTGCGGCTGGCTCGTAAAGCGCCCGGGCGGCGGCCGTCAGTTTCCCAGGCGGGCCTTGCCGAATGCATCGCTGTAGGCCTTGACCACGGCATCCGAAACACCGATGCAGCTCTTCACCAGAGCGGTTATGGATTCGTCATTCAGCTTGTCGCTGAAACCCCAGCCCACCACCAGATCTCGGACCTGCTCGACGCCCTGCTCGACTTCCGCTTCGGTGATTTCCGAGATGGTCGGCTCAATACCCTTGAAGCGTTCGTGCAAGGCCTCAGCCTTGGCGCTCCAGGCATCAAACAGTGCTGCAAGCGCGGTGCGGTCGCGGTATTGAAACGTGAACGGGACCATGACCGGCTTGCCGCCCACCTGGGGTATCGCTACGTCGACCGTAAAGGTCGGCTTCGGCGCGATTGAAAACTTTGCCATGAGGCCTCCTTATGCGTTGTAGCGAGTTGGGCGGGACGCGAACGACAGGGTGATGGTCCGGGTCATGATGTTGTTCCGGCTAAGCGTCGGCGTCGCAGTGATCGACACGTAGGCGTAGTAGAGGATGGTTGAGCCGGACGGGAGGTTTGCGCGAATCAGCCGCGGCTCCTTGTCTTCATCCGCAGCCTCAACGAACGCCACGAATGCCTGGTTTGGATCATCCGCCACCGGCAGCGTCATGCTGCTAGCCGACTTGGTGGTAGGGAGCTGTCGGTCGTCGTCATCCTCCAGGAAGCCGTAGGTCAGGAATTGCTGGTCGCCACCATTTGCCGCCGGCTCAGTGATCTGAGCGATCTGAGTCCAGCCAGAAGCGGAGCGGACAGAGCCGGCGCCCGAGCCGGCCGGGAAACTCTTGACGTTGGTAGTGTTGATCCCTTCCGCGGCGAAGTCGCCGACGTCGGAGTCAATGACCCGAGCCGGACGGCCGTTGAGTTTCGCCCAACCCGAGTCAACGACGATGATGTCGCCATCGGCTAGGCCGTGGGCCGCAGCGGTCAAGATGGCCGGATTGGCGTTGGAAATTGCAGTGAACGGCTTCGCAGCGCTCATGACGCTGGCGATTTCAAAGGTAGTGCCGTTGGGAATCGAAACGCTCATGGGTTTTCCTCTGTGCAGAAATGACAAAACCCGCTCAATGGCGGGTTCGGGGGTTGCCCAACGGGCGAATTATTTGGATGGTTTGCTATTCAGGAATTCGACTGTTCTCGTACTCCTCGAGCGGCAATCCTGACTCGGAACCAACGACAACACCGGTCAGCCCACAATGAGGGCAGCAGGCGTGTTTCTCGTCGTGCCACTTCGTGATCTGAGCTGGTTTTGACCATTGACCGCAGGCACTGCAAATACATTTTTCGCTCGCGTTGATTTCCTCACGGTTGTTCCAACCATGATCTTCGGCTGACCAGCCATTGTAGGCGCGCCTTTGTTGCATCATCCATGGGCTAGTCCTGGTCACTTCTACTCATAACGCGATTCTAACTCGATGCCGCTCAGTTGGTGTCGGCTCGGTACTGGAACGACACAGGCAAGGCGAACGCCGTGTCTTCGGTTTGTTCAGGCCCAGGCTCAACTGGCGTCATGATCAAGGCTGTGAGGCCGTTGCGAATCAATCGGTCGTTGAGTGGGTATAGCGCTGCAAGTTCGTCCGCGATCGTCTCGGCGCCGGATGGGCCGTTGCCGGCAGGCGTCACGATGGTGATCTGAAACAGGCCAGTGTACAGCCGGTGCGCACCGGCGAGGTCGTTGCTGTCGGTACCGGCCGGCAGCAGAAACGCTCGCAGGTACGTCTCGTCGCTGCTTGGGGTAAACGCAACGTTTTGGTACACGATGCGTAACGCGGGCATTCGAGCGCTCGCCCAGGCGTTCAGGCGAGACTCCAGCAGCAAGCGGATGATCTTGTGGCTCATACCTGATTATTCCTGATGGCCTCCTGCACGATCTGCTGGAAGCGGGCCACGGTTACCCGGACCATGCCGCCGGGGGCCTGGGTGGAATGGCCGAACTCCAGCGGGATCGCGTAGGGCAAATTGTTGACGATATAGGCCATCTGACCGGCGGTGAAATCACTAATTGCGGCCACCAGCGCGGCAGTGGTTTGGGCGCCGCTTGGGTCTACCTCGTCGAAGGTGACGCTCTCGACGACGCCCAGCGATATGTGCCAGTTCGCCCGGAACCGGCCGCCGACGTAGCCTTCCGGCGCGATGATATCCATCCCGTCGTTGAGCTTGCGGCCTTTCTTGAGCCTGCCGCCCTTCGTGAGGTTTTCCGGATCGCTACGCAACGCGCTGTTGTGATCGTCAACGGCCTTGTTGTACTCGGTCGCTACAGCGTTCTGCGCCCAAATCTCTGGGTTTCCCACGGGAGACATACGGATCAGGCTGCTACCGACCTCGATGATGATCTCGCGCACACTGGCGTCGATGGCTTCGCTGGTCTGGGCGGCAAACTCAGCCAGGCTCAAGGCGAAACTACCGGATTGGCCGGCGCCCGCCCTGCTCACGACCGCACCTGCAGCTCGTAGAGAATCGGCGTGCCGGCCGGGCTAATCTCTTTCAGCGGCGGAATGATCGACCATGTGCGCCCCTGAACGATGACTTTGTTCAGAAGATTGGGAGGCCAGTCCAGGCCCTGCGCAGCGATCTTGAGCTTCTTGTCGCCAACCTTGATTAGGCTGTTGGCCTGGAACTCCTGACCAGTAAAGTCAAGCAAAACGCCCTTGGAGGTCTGCTCGATGACGGCATCCGGTGGCACCGTACCTGTGCCAGGGTCGTACTCACCGACCGTGATGTCTCGAATGATCACGGGCTGGCCGAATTCTGTGATCATGTCCAGAGCCATCACGGCCATTTCGTCGTAGAAGGCCATGATGGGCTAACCTCGGTTTTTATCTTTTCCGTTGCTGTTCAAGCATATGGTCGGCCATGGTGGCGGCTGTCCCAAGCAGAACACTATGTGATTTTTTCAGCTTGTTAATTGCGTCATCTGGGAGCGCTGCCGCTTCCAAATAAACGATCTGTAAGGCAGCTGCATAAAAGCGATCCCAAGAAATCCTGTCTGCTGCGTTTAGTGCCATGTCAACCTCCATGATTGAAGATCGACAGTAGCTCACGCTCTAATCGCAAACAATCCACGCTTCAGCAAATAGTCAGCAAACTGCGTTGCACTCGGCCGGTCCGGTGCCGCTGGCAATAGCCTCCCACTGGTGTTGGAAATCGTCGCGTACTCGCGCGTTACAGCGCCCTCGACACGCTCCAGCGTAACCGCACCCTTTCTGCTCTCCACCGGGTCGATGTCGTCCCGGTGAATCTCGGCAGCCAAGGCCATCTGGCCGTATTGAATGCGCGCAGGGAGGTAGTTGTCTGGCTTGATTTCGCAATCCAGTTGGACACCCCGGCGCGGCCAGGCCAGAGCCTGATCACTGCTCATCTTCCGACCTTTCCAGATCATGCCATCCATCGCCAAGGCGGACCGGCGAAGCAACGCTTCTTGCGTGGGCACGTCAGCGGGGATGACGACGCCGAACTTCACGGCATACAGCGCTAGATCCGCGGCGCTCGCGTAGCTTTCGGCGTCAGGCTTCCCGGTGCCGTCCTCGATGATGAGTGTCATGAGTTATTCCGTAGGAATGAGTTTTACAAGATCGGCTTTCGGGGCTTTCGGGTCGAACTCGACGCCTTGGGCAGTCAGCCAGTCGCGCAATTCTGCCACACCCATCTTCGTCGGATTGGTTTCGACTTCGTCCGCTGCATACTCGGGTTTCAGCTTGGCCTTGGGCGGGCTATCGGCTTCATTGTCGCGGCTCTCGGTAGCGCTCGCATCGATGATGCGCAGGCCGGCCTTCTTGGCCAACGCCTTCACATCATCTTCGTAGCGGTGGAATGGCCCGGAAAGGTACCAAATGTTGTTATCAGTCATCGTTGCTACTCCGCTGCGCCAGAGCCCACTGCCCCGGCGCAGTCATTGAGGGGTTACTTGGAAGCGTCACCGATCAGAGCAACACCAGCGGTGTGCTTGATGCTTGTGGCGGTCTTGTCCCAGTTGGTACCGGTCGCCAGTTCAGCGTCGGTTGGCGACTTGCCGCCGGTGGTGGTGTCCCAGGTATAACCTTTCAGGCCCAGGCCGAAGGTGTAGTCGGTTTGCAGCGTGGTTTCGATACGCTCTTTGCCGTTGGTGGTCTCGACGTTGCTGATGATGTCGCGGCCGTCGTGGACCAGGGCAGCACCTTGCACCAGAGACAGGATGATTTCCTTGTTCGGGGTGCCGGCCTGCATCAGCGCCGGGGCATCCGTCACGACGGAGATCTTGCCGAGGATGTCCACCACGCGGACGTTGCCCGCCTGGAACAGCTGCTGCTGGTTCGCCAGGTTCTGGCCTACCAATTTATGGTAGCTGGTGCCCTGCATCACCTGGGTGACTAGGTTCTGGCTTGCGTCGCCGAACTTCGCGTGAGCGTTGTTCAGTGCGGCGTAGGTGATGCCAGCGGTAGCCGACACATCATTGACCGCGGCGGCCTGGGCGGTGATCGCAGCAACGAGCGCGGCAATGGCGGTGTTCAACTGGTCCTTGAGCAGGATTTCGGCGAAGGCGCGCGAGGCAACTTCAATACCCTGGGTGGTAGGACGCTCCAACCAAGTCATCTGCGACGGCTCGTAGCGGATCGGGCCGAAGCCGCCGGCGACTTTCACTGAGGTGTTCTTCAGCTCGGCCAGGTCGGTGGCAGCAACAGCAGCGTTTGCGCTGTAGCGGTCCACGCGTCGCTGGGCAGCAGCCAGGGTCTGGAAGAACGACTCTTGGAGGAAGTCGCCAGTGAAGCCGTCCGGGGACAGCACGATTGCGCCACGGCTGGCGGCGTTGAAAGCGGCGAGATACTGATCCAGCGTCTCGAGAGTCGCCGGCATGATGTATTCGTTGAAAACCTGCATTTGCGACAGGGACATGGGTTATTTCCTTACGATTGTGGGAGATCCGGGAACCGGCTCGCGATTGCTGCCTGTCGCTCCTCTTTGGTGCCGCCGATTTTTCCTTTTGCGGCCCCGCCGCTACCTCCAGCACCGCTGGCCCCGCCACCAGATGCCTTGCTACCCGCGATCAACGGCGCGAAGGCCGTGTCGTTTGCGAATTCTGCTTTCAGCTCATCCAGCGTTGCCGCCGAGAGCTTGCCCTGCTGGTCGAGGACGACCACGACAGGCTTCCCATCCCGCTGCTCAACGCTCAACCGGCGCTCAATGTGCGGCAACAGGGCTTTGGCGCTGCCTGGGATCGCCAGGGCAGACGCGATGTCAGTAGCGGTACGGCCGACAGTCAGATCCCGGATCTGAGTGCTCAGCACCCCACGCTCCTGCTCCAGCATGCCGTTCAGCTCAGCTTCGCGGCGGTTGTACTTTTCGGACCAGGACTTTTCTAGCTCTTCGACGTTGCCGGACTTTCGAGCGGCTTCTTCACGCTCAAGCCGGGCCTGCTCTTCCGCGTCCTTGCGAGCCTTCTCGGCGGCCTTCTTCTCGCCGAGCAGCTCATCAACTTTGGCCTTCAGGCCGGTGACATCTTCTTGCTGCGGCAGACCTTCAATGCCGAGTACGAACTTGCCGTCCTTCTCGGTGTAAAGAGCGCGCACGGCTTCATCTACCCCTTCCAGGGTATCCAGTTGGAATTTCAGCATTGGTTGTCTCCCAGAGACGTAGGTGCAGGCCCTGCCTGCGGGCATAAAAAAGCCCCGTCACTGACGAGGCCTGTGTAAATAATGACTATCAATAAGCCTGGCAACTCTAGAGCGCGGATAAAACATCCCAGTTCAACCGCTATAGAAGTCAGCCTTCATAGTGCTCGGAAATACTGAGGGTTCCTTCAATCAGCCCGATAACTGAATTATCTGCCGGGTAAACATGTGCCTTCATACTCGTTTCAACCACTACTTCCAGATCGGACAAATCGATTATTTCGTTATCCCCACAAATTTTCTCAGCGATTTTGCGGTACATGACGCCCTCAACGGTGATGCCTTCAACGTCGCCAAATTCCAAGCGTTTTGGGAATATTGTTTTCGTTGCAAGGCGAGCCTGCCCCCGATAACGCCGTGATCGCAAAAAAACACCAGTAACGAGGGCGCCTCGATCTCCCACCGAAATAATATCAATGTGAAACCCATAAGGCTCAGCGGCCTGCAAAAGCTTAATCCTTGGAAAGCTCGCTCTTCGCTGCCTGTCTGCAAGAGTTATTGCGATGATGGCAGCTGCTAATGCGCCAATTCCCGAGACCCAGTCTCCAACTGACCCAATTGCAGAAGATACAAACTCCAACGGTTTTGTTTCGGTGGTAGCGGAGATTCCAACTCCAATTCCAGCGAAGAAGGCAAACACAGGCCCAAGCACGACAGCTATTACCAGTAAAATTGTTCTATTCACTATTTGCCCCATTCATTTGAAGCAAAATCGTAGCATAGGCTCGCCCGTTTTCTGACCAGCTGAAGGCACAGGTACTCTCTAACCGACCGCCGCTATTTGATTCCCGCTCTCTCGAACGCCAGAGGCTCAAGAGCCTTCATCTGCACAAGGGTCAGAGGTGAAAAGTTGCGATCAAGCTGAAGCTCGGAGAATCGCTCGACGCTAAGGCCGCCCTCACGGAACAGCTTGGCGCGGACCGGGCCGATAGCCTTGTCTTGGAACGCCGCCGGCTGCTGCCTGAGCCAGTCGTAATAGCTGAGGTCTGCCCTCACCTGCTGGGTGCCGCCGTCGCCGATGGACGCCCGGGTGGCATCCTTGCTGAACAGAGCGCTGAAGCGGGTGACCGCAACCACCGTCGAGCGACAGTTGATGTGGATCGGCGGCCTCGGCCCCTCAGTCAGCTTGAACCGACGCTTATCCAGCGTCCGGCACTGGCTTGTCGTCTTCGAATCCAGGGTGCTGACCCACTCCACCGACTGCACAACATCGAAGTTCTCTTTCAGCGTCTCCATGCGCGCCTGGGTGGCGACGTGCTGCACGGCGGTTCTCACCACGGCGCCGGCGTTCCGGCTGGTCGTGGCAAGGATGCCGTCGTTGTACTGGAGCGCCTTGGTGCCGCGAATGTTCTTGATGATCTGGAAGTTGGTCTGGCCTTCGAAAAAGCCTTGCCTGATCGCACCTGTGAGGCGTTGCCGCTCGGTGCTGGTGAAGCCATCAATGAAGGTCTTGAGCAGCTTCCCGCCGTCCGCGCCACGCACGCTGAGCGGATTCGTGAGTATTGCCGCCCTGATTGCAGCAGCGCCCGGCACCGCCGCGTCGAAGGTGACGCCCACTGGTGCCGCCCTCGTCAGGCTGGTCGCTTCAAACTCAGCCTCGTAGTTGGCGATGTCCACCAGGTCTAGGCTCAGCTTCTCGCTGTACCGGTCGAAGATGCCCAGCAGCAGGCTATCCACCTCGCTCAGCAGCCGTTCCAGGCGGGCGACGGTGTAATCCGTCAAATCCGCCCGGGTCAGCCGTTCACGAATCGAGCGATCGATCTCCTTGAGGAATGGAGCGAACTTCGCCACCTCTCCCGACTTCAGTTGCTCCAGGAAGACGGCATGCCGGATGGTGGCGTCAAGGATTGCTTGGTTTGCCGCCATTCGGAATTACCTCGGTGTCGTCCAGGGCTGGCCCGGTGCTTTGCACTTCCAGCTCATCCCGGATGTCGTCGTCCGTCTTCTCTGGGTTGATCACGCCGCGATCACGCAGGTACTGCCAGAAGTCACCTTCCGGCAGCTTACCGCCCTGCACCGCATTGAACAGAGCAGCCAGAATCGTTGAGTCCAGAGTAATTTGGCTGAAGTCTTGGTTGAGCTTATAGACCACCTCACCGGGCGCATTGACGAACTCAGCCATCCAGGCCAGGCACTGGCTGTACGCCTCGCTAACGTTGCTCACTACCAGGGATAGAACGCTGTGTTCGGCGGCGCTATCGTTGTCGGCCTGGGTTGCGGTTTTCACTGCGCTACCACGCTCGATCAGCCGGGCGCCGAGCGACACCATGTCTTCCTTCTTGGCATCCATGGCCTCTTTCACAAGTGTGTTCGGCTCTGGCTGAGCAAACCCGCACGATCCATTGGCAGGAAGCGTCAAGGGGGCTCTGGAGCCGACATAGATGCCATTGGCTTCAAGGTGGTCGCGCCAAGCCTCATCGAGCCCGGAAATCCAGAACTGCGGCTGACCCGAGAACCAGACTGAGTCCTCATAGTCCGCGCTATTGCAGTAGTGACCAATGTTCAGCACGGCCATGTCGTACAGCGGCGCATCATCGATGCTGGTGTCATTGTTTTCGCTGCCGAGAAACTGGAACGGAATAATCTTCCACGGTTGACCAAGGCCATTCAGTGGTGTGAAAGGCGGGGTGATCATCGACGTCTCGCTACTGCCTTGCTGCCACACCTCCTGGGTATAAACACCGGCCTCGTCCAAGCGCAAAACCCGATATTGCACAACCTTTTCGCTACCGAAGCCGTCATCGGTATCAACGTCCACCGACTCCTGCAACACCACCAGGCTCAAAAGGTGCTGACCACCGACCTTACGGGTCTTCCAGTTCCTGATTGACTCGGCCGGGTAGCTGGCAACGCTCGCCCGCGCCCGGCCTGCTTGCTCGTCTGCCTTGCTCACCGTGCCAGGCTGAACGACGGCATAATCCACCAGCAGCCCGTGCCGGCCGACCTCAAGCAAATGCCCGATGACCGACTGCGACTGCTGATAGACGCTGACGCCCTGCCCGTCGATATCCCCGGACACGTAGTCGAGCGCACCCGGGACGGTCAGCGTGGGCCAGGTACGAAAAACCGCACCAACCAGGCTGTTTTTTGTCCGCCCCGTGGCGTTGTAGAAAACCGCTCGTTGCTTATAGGACTTGTACCGATCCTGGTTCTCTTTGCTCGTGTCATGCTCGTTGGGTTTCGGCAGATAGACATCGCCGCGCCCCTTGACCGTTTCGGAGCCCTTGCACACGTCGCGCACCAGCCGCCAACGGGACTGTGCCGCGTCATATTCCGGGCGGGTGTAAGTGACGTCTGCCATTAGCGTGCGAATCCCATTTTGATTGACTTGACCGGCTTCTTTGCGCTCTTAGCGACAGCGAAGTACCGGAATGCATCGGAGCCGTGAGACGTCCAGTCATGCAGCGGCTTGTCTTTCCAGCAGCCCTTCTTGTCGTCCCACTCCTTCCGATAGTTCTCAAGGCAGGCAATGCCTTCCTCGCATTTCGATTCATCGAAGGCGCACTTGGACAGAATCTCGCGAGCTTGCTCGATGCCATCGTCCACCCCGATCTTCGGCACGACCTGGAACGTCATGCGGTAGACCTGGCCGTCGATTTCGTAGCCTTCTCGGGCAATGTCTTTGCGCGTCTTGGCATCACTGCCGAACTCGCGGTTCTCGATGTCGTGCGGGCCCCAGTGCTCCGAATAGGTGTAGCCCTTGTTCTTGAGCACCTTCATGTAGTGCCGCAGGCCTTCGCCTGAGTTCTCGTAGTAATCAATGACGTGGTATTGCTCCCCGACCTGGCGCACAAACCAAATGGCGGTGGAGTCGCTCACACCGATGTCCCAAATGGTCATCACAGGCAGGTGGCTGTTGTCGGGCAGAGTGCCGATGCGCTGAGCTGCATACAGTTTGGTGAACTGCTGAGCGTAGTAAGCTCCCTCGACCGACTGCTGGAAGGCCTCGGCAGGGATCGACGGGTATTCCCGCTTCATGTCGTCGCCGAGTGTCTTTTCCTTGGCGGCGTACCAGGCGCGCTGGCCCGGGTTCGTATCGATGCCGTGCTTGGCGAACAGCTCATTGAAATAATCGATTAGGCGCTGCGGGATTGGCGCCTCGGCCGGGTCAAGCCAGTAGGCCTTGTTCTTCCACCAACTGAAGAAGAAGAACTTCCAGTCCAGCTTGCCCAGGGGTGTGCCTGATAGCTGCTGCTTCTCGGCACTCTGCGAGTAGTCGAAGAAGTAGCCGGCGCGACCTTCTGCTGTGGACTCAATAGTGACGAAACAGTCAGTGGCCACCGCCTCGAAGGCACCGGTGACGATCTCCCGGGCCTTGTGCGGAAACTTGGCGCAGATCTTCCCGAACTCGGATACGTGCAGATAACGCAGCGTGCCACCCCGGAACGAGGTACTGACGTAGATCGAACCACCCTTGCTGAACACCAGCTCGCCGGCGGCATCGTTGCTCGCCGGGTTGGCGGCCCGTATCTCTTTCGGCAGGTTGTCGTAGGCGTACTTCACCTTTTCCCGGAACAGACGCTTGGCGTCGTTCAGGGTGTGAGCAATCAGCGCGCACTTGGCCGACTCGAACAGAGCGGCGTCCAACTGGATGATGCAGCACTCAGTGGTGAAGCCAAGCTGCCGAGCCTTCAGGATGATGTTGCGTGTGTGCATCCCGTCGAAGTATTCAATCTGCTCGTCCGTCATCCGGAAGCGGACCTTTTTGCCCGCCTTGTCCGTGATGAAGTAGAGATTGTTCAGACGCCACCGCTTATCCCGGAGCAGCTTGATGTGCTCGGGCTTCATGTCAGGCGTCCTTCGATAGTTCGTCCATCATCTTCGAGAGTTCGTCGGCTTCGTCCGTCTTCTCCTTCTCGTCCAGGCTGTATGCCTGACGCTCCAGAACCTGCAGGTTCTTCATTGCAGAGGAAAGCTGGAACAGTGTTTTTGAGTTGCTGGGCAGCGCCACGGCGGCGAGCATTGATGCCCGGCGCATACCGTTGCTGTCCTCTGAGGTTTCATCCTCGATCGCGTCTTCGATCTCTTCGCGGCGCTGGATGGTGGTCATCAGATCATCCATCAACAAGTTCGCAAGGATCGTCGCTTTGCGGATGTCGCGGCGATGGCTGCGAACTACTCTGGCGCCTTCCTCTGCTGCCTCTTCGATGATCTCGGCATCCAGTTCGCAGTTCGCGCCTTGTTCATTGCGAACCTCTCCGCGAACCAGCTTGCTGCGAACCTCTTTGCGCACCTGGTCAGAAAGGTCTCTCGCCCATCCAAGGGCTTTGGCCTTCTTCCTGATCGCGGTGTCACTCACGCCTTGGCGCTCTGCGATAGTTCTGATGGAAAGCGAACCAGCCCGGTAGGCACGTTCGATTGCCTCCCAGTCGGGTTGCTTGGTTGTCATAAATTGTCTCAGGCACACCTAAAGAAGGGATTGAAATAGTGGCGCGTTGCCGGTATGTGTAGGGATCAAATCATCAGCAAGGAAAGCAACATGGCTATATCGGAAGACGCAAAAGTCGCCATCCAGACCATTAAGGGTAATCCCCCCTTGTCCAGGTCAAACGCTGTCGCAGCAGCTATTGGGCTGATAGCGCTACAGGTCCAAGCAGGCAAGGTGGATGATTTGGGGAAGGCGCTAGACGAACTTTCCAGCTTGGCGACAAAGATTCAGAGCGCCGCAACGTAATTGTTTAGTGCCGCACTCACCTGCGGCACGCCTACCCCGCCTTGCACAGTTCAATGACCACGGTACGAATCAAGCCGCCCGTGTAGATGTCACGCTTCATGGCCGCGAGCACTGCGTCTTCTGCGCTTGCGCCCATATCCATTGCAACCAGGGCATATGGTGCGCCACTGCCAATGGCGTCAGGGTTCGATGGGTCAAGCTCCTGTTTCCAGATGCCTGTCTTGTCGTCATACCCCACCATCATCAGCTTGCCACCATCGACGACGTAGCCCGAACATTCCACAGGAGTTGGTGACGGCGTCCCGAAGTAGGCCGCGATCAACGCCTTCTCATCGCACACGGCGCCAGACAGGAAGAAGCTGACACCATCTACCACCTGGCACTTCGAGCAATCGTCAGAAACGATGGCGCCGCTTCGGGTCTGGCGACCGTCATAGGCGATCACGCCGCCTTTGTAGGCGATGGTGGTCATAGAGCCCTCGCTTGATCTTGAAATGGACGCTGATTGCCGGTATTGGTGAAGGCCAATTCAGCAGAAGGAACTCGGCATGGATATCGTCTACATCGTTCAACGGAAACCGAGGGTTAGAGCCATTGTTCAAGGAAAGCGCCCGGGCCACCCAGTCGATCCCTTACCCCTGCCTGCGTACTGCTTCAAAGCTGTCGACACCAGGACTGGTGATTACCTTGGCGAATTCGATACCGAGGCCGATGCTCAAGCCCTATGCAATCGTCTAAACGCCCAACTTCCGCAAAATCAGCCTAGATAGTTAGTGTCGCGACACAATTTGCGGATACGCGAAACGTGTCGCGCCCTACCTTTTCTTCTCGCAGCCCATGCAGTGCTCACAGTTCAGGTGCCGGCAGATCCAGGCCTTGACCCGTTGCCAGTAAGTGACCATGAACAGGTGGCGAATGCCGGCCAGGGCCAGGGCGATGTGCAGCGTCAGGCCGGCAGTGGTCGGCCCGAACAGGAAGCTGTCATGTCGGGTGGTGACCACGTAGGCGCTGATGGCGATGGTCGAGTAGATCAGCTTCCCAAGGATGCCGTCCCTCACCTTCCCGCTCACTACGCACCAAAACGCCCACAAGGCGATCATGCCGCAGGCGATGGAGTTGATCAGTTCAAGACTCATGGTGGGTTGCCTCCTCCGAACCGCTGGCGGATAAGCGCCCAGAGGTCAGCGGCTTTGATAGCTCGGTTGATTGCTGCCAGAAGTGAGCCGCCGAACGTACCCAACAGGAAACCGATGCCAGCAACGATGCTGGGTTCGGTGACCTTCAGGTAGGCGCTCACCATGCCGGTCAGGTACAAGGAGCAGGCCACCCCCGTCACAAGAAAGATGCCCCAGGCGCGCCAGTCCGTGAGGTCGTCCTTATGCCACCAACTGGCAACGATGGCCCCAATGAGGCCCGCGATAACCCACTCGATCTTGTCGAGCAGGCGGTGCAATAGATCCATGCGCTCGACTCCGACTGTGCATGATTGAAGAAAAGAGACCTGCGACGGCCTGAGCATTGCCCGAAAATAAATAACACATAAGTGTTGTATCAACACAAAAGTGTTGTAGAGTTTAATCATCCAAACAACAAGGCGAGGTGATGAAGTTCAGCGAGTTCAGACGATGGTTGAAGGCCCAAGGGGTGACCTTCGAAGCAGGCAAAGGAAGCCACTTCAAAGTCACCGCCCCAAACGGCAACAGGACAACCTTCGCGGACCACGGGTCCAAGGAAATGCCGGAACCGACCCGCAAGGCGATCATTAAAAACTGGGGCTCTGATGAGCCCCTTCACCACATCTGAATGCTGAGCGATCACCTCCAAGGAGTGACCATGTACGACTATGCAATCCGCTTCGAACAGGACAGTAGCGCTCCAGGCGTTGCCGTTCTCTGCCGTGACCTGCCGGAGCTCAACAGCTATGGGGATGATCGGGAACACGCAATTCGCGAAGCCCTGGACGGGATCGAAAGCGCCCTCTCCATCTACGTCGATGAGCGCCGTGCAATTCCGCAGGCATCTGCACCCCAGGATGGCGAGCACGTCGTTCATCTTCCCACAGTGACCGTAGCGAAGATTGCGCTATGGAACGCCATGATGGAGCGGGATATGCGCAAGGCTGATCTGTGCCGCCTGCTCGGTGTGCACCAGGCCCAGGGCGACCGCCTTGTGGATTTCCTGCACACGTCGAAGATGGAGCAACTGGAGGCTGCTCTATATGCGCTGAACGTCAAGCTTCGATTGACTCAAGAGACGATCGTTGACCCGCTCGATATCTGGATAAACCTTCCAGAATCGCGAACTTCTGCCCGGTTTGCAGTGCGACAGCTTGTCGAAGCATTTGGCGAAAGTCGTGAACTGGTGGTCGGTAAATCCAATGCCAACAAAGATGAAATCAAGGATTACAGCGTCGACTTCATCTTGCGTGATTTTGCACACCCTGCCAGTCGCAACACTCGACAAGCTACCGTTCCGGTCATAGATGCCCTTGTGGCAACTGGTGTATTTCGTCGATCCCGAATGGTCGACCCAGCAACAGCGCGAGAGGTCGATAGCCTAGCGCTCATCTAAGCGCGTGCCGATTGTCTGTGTCTGCACCAGCCCATGCAATTGAATCGGCTCCAGCAGCACTCCCAGCCCGGGGGAATGGGTGTGGTGGAGCCGAAAACGAAAAAGCCCCGGCAAATGCAGAGGCTCTGTGAACGTAGAAAGCCAAAAAAAACCAACACTGGATCGGGCTTTTCTCGCAGAAAAAACCGCAAAGTGACGGAAAAACTAAAAACTCAAATCGATTCCGTCAGGCTTGCTCCGCGCCTCCATTTACATCAACCCTGCTTACTTCAACAGTTCACAATCTTCGAACATAGGAGTTTTGACGACATCACCTTTACCAATGCAAATGACCTTTACGGTGGCGCCCTTCTTCAACGTTGCCATAACGGCCAAGTCGGATTTTTCAAACTTAAACTGCGGCCCCATGAACTGGTTCGTGCCGGCCAGCACCAGGTAAGGCTTTCCGAGGAAGTCAGTATTGATGTCGGTGATTCGGCCGGTCACCTGAACTCGTTTACCCTTGAACTGGACGTCTGCGGCAACGGTGTTGTCCTCGTAACTCGAAGCTACTTGTGCGGCGGTGTAGGCCTTAAGGGGTTCGGCAGGAGCAGTTGCAGCAGCAGGGGCTGGTGACGATGTGGATGTCTTGGAAATCTGAGAACTGGTGTTGTTGCTTGACGTTGAGGACGGCGCCCCAGCACCAACGAGAATGGACAGCACAAGCCAGCCGAACCCGATGATTCGAGCGAGAAGCGAATGCCCCTTCCGCAGCAGAAACCATACGAAGACAAAGGGCAGGAAAAAGATCCCAAGCCCGAGAAGAAAACCGACATTTCGTTTAGTTGGCGCGGTCACTGCAGTCATATCGCTCTCCGTGGCGATTGGTAGGGGGAAGCATTTTGTACGCAGCGACATCAAAATGCTACCAGCGCACAAAGGAAGCCTCTAAAGCATTACGAATGCAATCCTGACAACGGCCCAGCGCTCTTCACTCACTTCCTCCGGTCTCGAATAAGCAAGAAGGTTCTTCGTTCTTTCGCTTTGCATCTGGCCATAAAAAAGCCCGACTCAACGGCTGGGCTGTAAAACAGTTGTGAATCGTGATACCTAGATTTTTTAACAACCGCCTGCAAGGCGCCACCATGGAAAAGGAGCGTCACAATGCTAGTAGATATCTACCGAGACCGGGCGCTTGAAAAGATCCTGATCGTCGAGGACGGCAAAGGCATTCCAAGAATATCTGACTCCGGCTCTGAGTTTTTGGATGGCTTGGTGTTTCATCGCCAAGTAGATATCAGCACAGACGATCTGCCGACAGGACTTAACAAAAATGAAGTCCTCACATCTCTAAAGGAGCACGGGGTTTACGTGGCAAGTAACACTACAACAATCAGCGAGGTTGATATCTTGGACTAGCTCTGAAACGAAAAAGCCCCGCACGGTGGCGAGGCTAGTAACTGGTGTAGGAGGCGACAGGGCCTTGCGTGAGCACCCGACAAACTTGCGTCCATGTCACCAGAGGATCGGCTTGGTCATGCTTCGAAGCATTTCTAGCTTTCTTCCTTCGACCCAGGAAGTGAGCGACAGCTATGCTTTAAGGCTATGGCCAGTTTGTAAATATTGTCCGGGTCCGACTCCGCTCGTACTTCATTTGCTCTCGTGATAATCAGAGAGGCTATACCATCGCGCTCTCGCATAAATGCCGCTGGAGCCAACGGACCTTTTTCGGCGCTACCCAAAGTGATGCTTGCAACGCCCGCAAGCCCCGCCGAGATAGCGGGAGCAAAACCTCCAGTTCCAGCAGCAGCCAACATGGCACCTGTAAAGCCCATCACACCTCCACCAGCCCCCACACCAAGCCGCCAGAACTCTGCGTTCTTGGTTCTGATTTCATAATTGTTCGAACGGGTCCAGCAGTACTCTGCGACGGTATCGAAGTCCTTGAGCGCCGCGACCATCGGGGCTTTTGTTGAGTCAGATTTAACGAAGCTCTCATATGCCGTCAACGCTGGAGGGCTTACCTTGGTCACGTGATAGCAACCTGACAACAGAAGAGCGCCTACTACGACAAAGATTCCTTTAGTCATACCTACCTCCAATTACCCAAAATGGGGCAATTGTGATTGTAGATACGAATTCAACTATGCAAGTGGCATTTTGATATTGGTGATTAGGCTGGTACCCAATCTTAAAACATCACGCTGCTTGGTCAATTTGACGAAGCCAGCCATGCAGGGTTGAGAGGCGCGATCAAAAATTGAAGTCCCGACATGATCGCCGGGCACTTCATTCAACCTGCCTCTGTGTCGCGCAGGAACAGCTGAACACCGTGCTATGAAAGCAGGTGTTTATCCGGCAGGAAAGAACTATTTACGCGGCATCGCTCATTCCGTGCAGGACGCCATCAATCCAACCAACACCTGACTTGATTATCTCTCTAGCTGAACGCTCAGAAATACCTGCCGCCCCGCCTCCCGCCGACTCCCCTATTCGAACCATCGTCCACTTGGCACCGAAGTAAAGCCAGAGGAACAGGCCCATCTGTGCATTGCGCCGTGTGAGCTTGGCCATAGCGGAATCCACTGCCAGAGCCTCGTCATCCGTAATCATGTAGCTAGATACGCTGGGCATATGAACATTGTCTCGCATGAGCGCCAATTGCGGCGAGACATACCGAGGCACTCCCATTCCGTCCATGCGCCACCAACCCCATTGCTCCAGCAAGTACTCCGTGTCCCCCAGGGGCTTGTTGATGTAGGTGCGCTTTTTCATGCAGCTTCCCTCGGGTCAGGATCACTCAGGCCAAACAGGTCTCGAAGCAAGCGGTCAGCCGCGGTCTTCTTCGCATTGCCCTCCAGAAGCCAGCGCTGGCCGTAATAATGGAAACCGATCTGCAATCGGCTCGAGTGCCAACTGGCGACCATATCCAATAGAGCTGCCAACGCGGCCGGGCCGCCCATTTTGATCTTCGCCAACTCTTCGCCAGCGATTTTCAGGAACTGGCACTCGATGTCGCTCATAGCTTTGCGTGGCAGCGCCGCTCCGACGTTACTCATGATTTGCTCTCCCCTTGATGCGGCCTGCGAATGGGCGATTTGCTTCGACCTCATCCTGCGTTGGCTCGCGCCCTGCAAAGTTGACGAAACGGGCGAATTGACCCTGCTGCTGGACCAAACAGGACCCAACCGGCGCGTGCCTGCACTTGGGCATGAGCAGTTCAGTAACGCCGTTCTGGCCTTCTTCCGAATCCATGTCGCGGTGGACAAGGATGATGCAATGGGCATCCGCTTCAATCTGCCCCGAGTCACGAAGGTCTGATGCGATCGGCTTTTTCCCAGGACGCTTGGTGGAGTCGCGGTTGAGCTGCGCCAGCAGGATGACTGGCACGTCGAGTTCTTTCGCGATATTCACGATGCCTGTCGAGATCCTCCCGAGCTCCGAGGCGCGGTTAAAGGCCTTCCCGTCAGATCCGATCAACCCGATGTAGTCGATGACCACCACGTCCAGACCATGGGCCCTCTGAACCTGTCGAGCAATACTGCGAATCCGCGCCACCGTCAGACTCGATCGATCGCAGACGAATAGCGGTGCGTTATTGATTCGATTGACCGCTGAAGTCAGCCGTGGCCAGTCCTCATCTGTCAAACTGCCATCGTCTAGGCGTTTGAGATCCACTCCAACCAGCGAGGCAAGCGCGCGGTTACCCAATTCCTCCTCGGGCATCTCCAGCGAAAACACCATCCCTACCCCGGTGCCACTGCACGCAATGTGCTGGGCAATTTGCAGACCCAATGTGGTCTTCCCGCTACCAGGCAGGCCCGCCACGATGGTCACGGTTTTCTTGCGCAGCCCCCTGATCAACTTGTCCAGATCAACCAGGCCGGTGGACAAGCCCGACTGCACAGCGCCGTTGAACTTCGCATCGATGACGTCGATGTTTTTTGCGACTACCGCATCCATGCGCTTGTAGTCGGGTTCACCGGTTTGCAGGTCGCGAAGATCCGCCATTGCCTGTTGCGCTTCGGCGATGATCTCAGCCACCGGCCGATTCACACTGGCTGATTCGCGCACCGCATCAGCGGCAGTCACTAAACGGCGCAGAACAGCCCGCTCAATCACAACCTTGGCATAGGCCTCCCAGTTGGCGGTACTGGGCGTGTTCGCGGCCAACTCCCCTGCGTAGGCCATGGTCCGCGTTTGGCTGGGCAGATAGGGCCGGAAGTCGCCCAGCGTCACAGGGTCGATCGGGGCGCCGCCTGAGTGGCACTCCACTATGGTCTGAAACAAGGCGGCATTTTCAGGATCATGGAAGTCCGCTGGCGTGACACGACCGCTGATGGGGTCGATCAGGTCGCCATTCAGCATCAACGCGCCCAGCAGTGCCTGTTCGGCCTCATCGCTGTACAGCTCGCGATAGTCGTTCATACGGCACCTCTCGCCGAGGCCCAACCGAACCCAACAGCCTGGCCTCCGCCCTCACGAAGTCGATCCAGCGCGCGATCTCCGATGTAGCGCCCCAGGTCCGTTGCAGCCAGATTCGACACCACCACGGTAGGCAAAACGAGCTGGTATCGCCGATCAATTACCTCATGGAGTACACCCAGCTCGTAGACGGTACCGGCCTGGGCTCCGACCTCATCGACGACCAGCAAATCGAAACTGGCAAGCTCGCTCAGAACATCCCTGTCGGTGTATTCAGCACCACGATCCATAGCACCCTTGAACACCCGGATTATCTCAGCCGCAGACACGATCACGGCCTGGGCCCGGTGTTCTCGAATCACAGCTTGGACTATCGCGCAGGCCAGATGAGTTTTCCCATTCCCCACATTTCCCGAGAGAATCAGCGAGCGGCCGACCTCGTAGTTCTCTTTGAACCGATGAACATAGTCCTCGCAAAGTTTGAGAGCTTTCGCCATGCCGGCCACACCGCCGGAGGTTCTGTAATTGCCGAAGGTGCAGTTGCTGAACCGCGGCGTGATCCCCGAACCTACGAGCAGTTTGTTCAAATCCTCTGCCTGTCTTCGATTGCGCGCCTCGATATGTTCCCCGCTCTCGGCAGGAGCGATGTTCAACGCCTCCCAGTGGCAATTCTTGCATCCGCGCGCAAGCATAGAACCGTCGAACTGCTCGGTCTCTGAACTGCTGACTTGGCCATGCTTCGAACATTCGATGTCGAAGAAGCGGACACGCGGCTGCGGGCAGAAATTAGAAGTTCGGGCCATGTGCTACCTCCGGGTATTCAAGCGTGTGGTTAGGCAGGCCGGTGTAGGCTGATTGCTTGGTGGGCATGGCGAGCGTCAGCTCGTCGGTCCATCGCTCTCCGTTCAACCAGGTTGAAGCGTTCGGGACGTAGCGCCCACCGTCTTTGGCCCAGTCTTCGGAAAGGCAGTGGCTACCCAGGGCGGTGATCAGGGTCTGGCGCAGCTCATCGTTCGGCTTCAGCTTCGCCCAGGCTTTGGCAGCGTCCTTGCGCCCCTTCTTTTTCGGGTACAGCTTCCAGAATTGCTCAAACCCCTCTGCAGTATCTGAAATGACCGTAGGTTTAGGTTCCTTGACTGGTTCATAAGAGTGACTGGTTCTGGGGGCAGTTCCTGCCCCACCCCCTGGGTTATCTCCTGCCCCAGGTGGGTTATCTCCTGCCCCACCCCCTGAGGCAGATGCTGCCCCACCATCAAGCGACAAGTGGAAAACGTTCGACTGATTCAACTCGCCCTTTCGGCGGTACTCTCGACGAAGCAACCCCGCCTTTTCCAACTCGCGGATATGCAGCTTCACGGTGGATCGTCCGATCTCGCACTGGTCGGCAATATGCTGGTATGACGGCCAGCATTCGCCCTGATCGCTGGCGTTATCTGCAAGCTTGATCAGCACCAGCTTGCGCAGCGGATTTCCGACCTTGGTTTTCATGGCCTTAACCATTAATTCCATGCTCATAGGTCGAGCTCCCCAGTCACGCGACGGACGAACTCGTCGTAACCTTCAGCCATGATCAGGCCTTGGTTCTCGAGCGCCTCGCGGTACGCCTTGGCGCTGCCATACAACAGGGATCTGAACGACGCGTAGCTGGGCCATGGGCCGGCTATCAACGATGCCGGTCCTTTCTCAGCAGATGACGTTTTCGGCCGCGTATTCATTGCAGGGTCTCCCCTGCTGGGAACTGCTCGATCTCAGGGCACAGCACCAGCGCCTCTAGTCGCCGCTGCAGCACGGCCTGGCGGAGGATGTCCGCATCCATCCCCGTAAGACGGCGCACCAGAACGCGGAGAGCCATGCAGGCGTGGGCCACTTCAAACTTGGCATCATGCAGGCTGTCTTCGCAGGCCTCATCATCAAAGAGGATTTCCTGCACCATGTCCGTGCCGGTCCAGGCCTTGTAGGCCAACTGGTCGTTGGTGAACTGCTCCATGTGAGCTTCGTCGATCACAGTGGGTTCGGTTGAGTTGAGCTCGCTCATCTTGACTCCTCCTTACTGCCCAGTTTCGTGAGGAGTGCATTCAAATTGTCACCACGGTTCATCAAATCGGTACCGACGATTCGCAGCCCAGCAACGATTCCGCCAATGGTGTATCCGTTGAGAATTTTCTCTACCGAATCCGGGGCCTCAGCAGCCAGGTCGAGTAAGAGGCGTCCAAGGGCGTCAATGAAATAGCCTGTGGAGTGCATGGACTCCGCGTCTTCAGCGATTCGGCCAGCGGGTAGATGCTGGAGGCTCATTGATCTTCCTCCTCTTCAGCAAAACGATCTTCGGGAGAAAACTCCCTCTCACCATTTCGCATAGCTCGAAGCCCCAACACAGCCGCTTTGGCTATCTGTTGAACAAACCCCAGTTCTAAGCAGGTTGTACGCCCTCCCATATCCGAAATCGCGAATTGGATTGCTTCGTACGCGGCAGTTTCATCAAACGCGGCCAGCGTACTCACCTCTTGGTCAAAAAAAGCGATCCCCTTCGCCCAATCGGAAGCTACGCCTGGGTTGTTCCTGGGCCAGTTAATGAGACGTCCCTCCGAGTCACGCGCAGTAAAACTAAGATCATCACGAGTACGCACAAGCGGAAAATTAATCGTCGCCAGTACACGAGCTTGTTCATTGCGAGTTGCGTGTGCCATGATTGGTACCTCTACGAGATGTGTTGTCCTGGTTGCACAGGACGATTAAATGAGCCCGGTTCCCGCCGGGTTTGTTGCTTTCTTGGCCGGGCGATTTCCATCATCCACCCGTTTGAAATAATGCAACTCCTGCCCTGACAGCCTGTTTCGAGCGAGCAAACCCATGGTCATGTATTTGCTCAAAAGGCCGGGTGTCAGCGCCGTTTAAGAATGTCTTCGACCAGTTCACGCCGCCTTCACCGACTCTTCCAGCACCAGTAAGCTCTGCCGCACATGGCCGATTTCTCGTTGAATTCCTGCTTTCTCAATCTGCGTTACTCGACCATCTGCCATGGCGTCGTGAACAGCACGAGAGACATCGCCTGACTCGGCCGCCAAATGCACCAATGCTTGAACCAGGCTGACCCCATCAGGCTTGACCAGCGGCACCAGTGCATAGCCCAAGGCATTCGCCAGAAGCTGCAGCGGCTCGGGGTTCTTGCTATGCACCAATATTTGTAAAAACTGCTCCAGGTTCAGCCGATGCGAATCGTCGTTTGGGTTACTGCGGTTAAGTAGCGCGGTGTGGCTCATTCCCATCAGGTGAGCCAACTGTTTTGGCCCCGCATCAAGCACTGCCTCATGAATCGCGCGATGTACTTGTTCCATTCGGGAAACCTCTTGGCGGTTGTCGTGGCGGTAACTCCTGGCAATGAGCGAGACTTTGCTCATCGGATCAGGCGACAGATTGCTCAGGGCCAGTGGATGAATTACGCAGGTACGCCCAATCGATATCAGGTCGTAGGTCTTCGCAGATCACCGCCCTCTTCGTCTCGCGCTCGAGCTTGATGGCAAGAGCGGGGTTGGCACGGCGGAAGCCGAGAGCGACCTGCCTGAGTTGGCCCACGCTGGTGTCGCAACGCTTAGCCAGGGAGTCCAGCGAAACGGCGTCCAGAGAGCGCATGAGTTCAATTAGCGTCATGGTTTTCCTCCTAAGAGACTACACATTACATATTGCTAAATTAAATAGCAATAGCATTTTATAATTTACTGTTTGCTAACGCAGGAACACTATTCGCCAATGGATATGAAAACTCTTCGGGTCGAAGCGCTGCGGCGTGTCATCGGCCCACTCAGTCAAAAAGAATTCGCCGACCAGCACGATCTGGACGCTTCCTATTTGTCCCAAATCCTTAACGGGCATCGAGGCCTGGGCGAGAAAGCGGCGCTCAACCTTGAGAAGAAGATCGGGTTGGCGCCTGGTGTTCTGGTCAATCCGGGCGGATACGGTTCGAACGTCATTGAAGGTGAGTTCACTCGCCAAGAAAGCGTGCGCGACCAGTCACCCGCCTATCAGGCTATGCAACAAAGTGCTTCGCCCAAAGCGATCGCTGTTATCGAGAAGCTCGCCAGAGCCGCGGCGAAGGGACGGCTGAAGGAGTCGGACCTGGTGCTCTTGGAGGGCATCGCCGCTCTGCTTGAGAAGGCCAACGCTGAAAAGCCTTGAGTCAGATGTAGAAAGCCCGGCGCATGGCCGGGCTCTCTTCATTTGCTACGTCAGCAAGTCCTCTTCCCTGCTCTGCCACATAGCTTGAAGCTTGGTCAGCCCCTTGCCAGTGATCAGCGTCGAACACGTTGGGATCGTGCCATCGATTGGGTGCTCGAAAGTGCCCAGCTTCACGTCAAGCAGGCCGGCCTCGATCTTCGCCTGGTACGGCTCATTGGTCCTCGTCACCCACCCCTTCTGCCTCATGAACTGCAGCAGTCTGGTGCGACCGGTACCGATGATCTTCGCGGCCTGGGCGGCGTTGTATCTCTTGTGGGATACCGTGACCATGTCGTGAAAGGCAACCTTGGGAGCGTCTTGCTCCACCTTTACTTCCAGAAGATGGTTCTCTTTGGTCAGTTCGGTGTTGTCGGCTTCCAAGGTGACGACCTTGCGCACGTTGTCGGTCAGCAGCGCCAAGAGCACCTTTGGGTCGTTGAGACTAGATATGTCAAAGGCAGGCTTGGCTACCTGCTCTTCCAACTCTTGCCAGCGGTCAACCAGGCGGGCCGTGAACTCAGGGCAGAGCTGCGCGACGATGATGTAGGTGTCACGCTTGCAGATTTGGTACTCAGCAACGGTCTGACCTAGGTGATTTTTAACATCCGCCAATGGCGGAAGTTGAATAACCCTGCGATCCGAGAGCCGAACAATTGAACGTTTCACGTCATCGTGACGAGACCCCACCAGATCGGCAATATCGCGAGATGACATAGTGGGTTGCGACACGTTTTCAGATTGAAGCAAACGTGTCGCATCGCCAGAAAGCTGCCCAGATTGGACGGAAGAAGTATTCATCGTGCTTTCTCCAGGCCTTCAGCGACGGAATCGATAGCAGCCTTTGCAGACTCGACCGCCATGTGAAGCAACCAAGCCTGGCTTAGCGTAACGATGAGCTCCCCCATTCCCGCGTCTTCCAACGCCGATTTCACGCTATAAAGAATGCAAGATGCCTGATTCAAAGCATCGACGGCGGGAACGCCTGGACGGACGCCGTACAAATCTTGCTCCTCAATGTTGCAGCGCGCGAATGAAAGCGACACGGTAGCTGCCCCTTTAACAGCGCCAGCATTGAGTTTTTCGTTAACTTCGGTATGCTTATCCATGACGTTTTTCCTAGTAGATTGACGTTCTGCTTCATGGGCCTCAAGCGTTGCCGCGCTTGGGGCTTTTTCATGCCTGTTGGTTTTCATGCAGTAGCTCCTGCTCCATCATTTTTCTCAGGCGGAAAACCACCTCCCCATTCGTTGACCTCCCGTTTACCTCGGACTGCGTGTCCAACCACTCTCTGAGCTGCGCCGGCAATCGGATCAACAGCGGTCTTTTCTCTTGCTTCATTTTGCCTCCGAGCTTATCCAGAATGATCACTTATGATCATTTGATACCTCTTATGATCACGTGTCAATACCGATCATAGGAGATCATTTCTTGTCTGGTATAGTGATATGAAACCGTGTACTCGAAAGGCAGCTATCCCTAATGACCGATTCCAAACCCTTCTCTGAGCGCCTTTTATGGGCCAGATCTGAAGCAGGATTGACTCAAAAAGATCTCTCGGTGAAGAGCGGTATCAGCCTCCCGCAGATCGTACGATATGAGGCTGGTCGATCTAAACCACGTCTCGGCGGGGCCCTAAAGTTGGCCCGCGTCCTCAAGATGGATGCGTATGATTTGATGCCGGAGCTGCGGAAAACCACTCACGAAATCGAAATTGAATTTTCCTCTGAAGAAGCGCAATTCCTCGACTCCACAGCTGCAAGTCTCGGAATATCCACTGAAGAGCTGGTGCGTAAGCTAACCATGTTCGGTCTGAGAGAGCGTTCCAAAGACCCTGAGATGCGCAAGATGATCGACACAGAAGCACCAGGCCTACTGGATCGAATTGACGCTCTTGACGACGACGGCGAACAGGAAATCGTAAACGCCCCTAACTCTTAGTCCAAGAATGAGCGTGCATTTGACTCGAAAAAAATGCAGGAAAAAACATAACGTACGTAACGTTGACAGGGGTTTACTCGAGCGTAAAACCCCTTGAGCGTGGCGCTCAAGATGATTTAGGTGAGCGTCCAGGCTGCTTTGCGTATGCGGGGGCCATCGGCCTTAGCCAGCTTTTAACCGTTTCGATAGTTTTTGGCATATCCTCCGCCCACCCTTCAGTTTCTAAACGCGTCCTAACGTACACAGCCATATCCGAAAGACGGGGATATTCTTTCTTTTTCGCGTCCGATTTCCATTTCTCGTCTGCGATAGTCCTAGCTCTCTCCTTAACAGCATCTTTTATCTCGTTGACAACCGCAAGCGACGAGCTAAATGCAGCACTTTCTGATCTATAACGCCTCTTGAGATTTCGAGACGGTATAAAAAATAACTGAGCAATACTAAACATAAGCTCTGTGAAATCTTCCAATGCCTCAGGACGTCGGTCTGAAACGTCCACCAAGTGTTCTTGAATCTTATTCAAGGGACCAAGAACAAATCCACCGAGGTCCAAAGCTAGATTAAAAAGCTCCTCTTCCGATTTAAATTTACGCGACAAACCCACAGCTGAGATCATTGCAAGTAATCCCAAAACCTCATTTTGAACCTTTAAAAGGTCATCACTCAGGAAATCATAGTCCTTAGATGCATCGGTAAAATCCTCTGCTGAGCTAATAAACAGCTCTCGAATTTTTACAAAATTTTCGCTCATTCACTTTCCTCCAATCACCCTATTACAGGAGCACGCGCAATAGCATCCAGTCTATCGTTGGTTAGCAAAATGTAATAGCCGAACGGCTTATCTAGGAACACAATCCGAACGGTCATGGTGACAGCCGTTGAGGCCTGGGTTCGAGGCTGCTCCCGTCGCCGCCCTACCACCTGATCATGGAAAGATGGAGACCGCACTGCGCTCGATATTGCTACTGATCGTCGCTGGGCTGAGCCCGGTGGCCTGGGGGTATGGAGAGATTGATCAGTTGGCGGGGGGCGACCGTCCTAGCCTCTGGCGGGCTTGAGCGAGTCACCTGCCCTCCTTTCGGCGACTACGACTGCATGACCTGGCCTCAGGACCTGTACAAGCTCAAGCTGCAGATTGTTTGCTTCACCGCCAGGATCATGATGTGTGGTTCTTCCTGCGATGGTTTCATCGCAGAGAAGGCCAACATTCAAACGCTTTATGTGCTTGCCAGTAATGGCCTGGACAGCTCGGCGATCAAGTTCTACAAATGCCCGAGCATGTACTGATATCCCCCAGTCAGAACAGGCGTATCGTTGATAACAACAGTCACTAGACCTGCCAAGGATGAAAAATGGGCCTATTCACGAAATGGAAACTAGCTCGGTATCTTCGGATTCAGGAAAGAGAAATGTCCTCCTTTACTGCTCAACTCAGGCAGATGGACGCCGATGAAATCGGTATGGTCGTGGCGCTGGCCACGGATGCTCGGAACCGCCTGGAAGAGGCAGGGTTCATTTTGAGTGACCCAATTGGTGCTCACACTCTCAAACCAGAAACACCTGCCGCGCTGCACGGCATGATTTCAAGCCTACAGGCTGAAGGAAGATTGCAGGAAGCCGCAGCAATAATGGTTTGGCTCCATACGGCGAGAGTCGGCGCCAGACTGGAACTGAGGCCCTTGGCGAGAGATATGTGGCGGCAACTCGAAAGAGGTTTTCCACATACACAGGAAGCGTCTGGGCCGTTAATGAGAACGCTCTTCCGATCAATTCGACTTGATGGTTACGACCAGTTTCCGAAAGGCCTTTCCCCAGATCCTCTTTGAATTCAAAGACGTTGCTATTAATCCAATACTCCACCGGCTTCGCAGTTGGCGTGATTCGTAGTCATGAGCTATGACTTGTTCGAAGTCACCGACCGGAGGCCGATATGAGACTGCAAAGCGACATAGATGCGCTCGCGGCGATAGAGGAAGACGCAAGAGCGATGCTTAACTGGTTAGGTTTGCCAGACGACGCCCAGAAACTGGCGATGGCTGTTTTCCTTCGCCAGATCATTGATCTGGCGACTTACACCGAATCGGCGAGGCTGCTACTGAGGCGCTGGACTTCAACTGACTCATCCGCCCCCTCGGTGCGAGGTTGGCGTGATTCAAGTTTGTGGGCTATTGGTTGATGGCGCGGCATGGAGCCGGAAGAGGAGATCGTTTTGAGTGATGCAGAAAGAAGCTTGATTGCGCATACTGCGTTCAGAGAAAGCAGCGAAAAATTCGACCACCTTGTGCTGGCCATCATCTTCGCAAGCATTGGCTTTTTGGTTCAAACCATTCCTTTCGGCAAGATAGGAATGAACGTGGAAACCATGTTCTTGTATTCGCTGGCGCTGTTCGGCTGCGCGGGAGTTTCGGCCTTCAAAAGAACCGAGTGGGCAATACAGGTGTATGCAAAAAATCACGCGATGCTTGAGGCTCTTGAGAAAGGAAAACAACCTGAGTTTTTGGGAAATCGTATAGCTTTGGAAAAATGTCAAAACCGGACTTACCTGTACTACCGAGCCCGAAACATCTTCATCTTTACTGGTCTCGTATGCTTCATCATCACAAAAGTCTTTGAACAGTATCTGAAATAGAAATTCGCTACTCGCTTCCAAGTCTGAGTGCTTCGCTCATAAACGAGTTTCCGTTTTCGGGTATCACGTATTCGCGTCGCGGAGCAGAAAGGAACTGAGCAGATCCAGCCGGGACAAGCCCATGCTGGTGGTGAATCATCAGCGTGATCGCCTCGCCCTGTTCTCAATACCTCCCCGACGCCATGTCAACTGCTAAATTTCACCCGCCAAGCAACGTGCTCCCTGTACCAGTTGCTAATGGTGATTTGAATATCAGGAGTGATACGTTCGGTCTCCCGCCCGTCTGCTGAGACCAGAGCATGTCCGCATCTGAAAAACGGTATCCCCGCGAATCATTTACCAAAAAGCTGATCCGTATGTGCCAGAGGTTGGACGAATGCTCTGTCCGCATCATCACGCATAAAGACATCTACGGTGAGTTCACTGGCGAGATCACAATCACATCAATGTGGGTCGTGGGGTCCTACGCCCGGGGCGCGATAACCTGTGGCGATCTGGACATGGTCATAGGCGTGCAAACCAAAGGAGCCCTGCCCTCAACAAGGGTTTGGGCCAGGTCCTTCTTCGGCGCTCCGTCACTCGTACGCTACTACCCAGGTGATCCAACCGAGAACGCCTCGGGTGTACCGTTCTCCGAGGCAGTCTTAATCTGGTCCGGCATCGGATGCGACTGGAAAGCAGCGATGGCGTCAATCAAACCGGATCCCAACGCAGGTAGAGCGTCGCGTGAAACGGATGCCATTCCCCTTCGGGACGAACAGCTGCGTACCTACAATGACGAATATCACGCCGCGGTAGATATGCAACGCGATGGTCTTTGGGAGTGGGAATTCGTCGAGATACGGAAGCAGGTACTCATCCCTACTCCCTCCGAGGCGGCCGCAGAGGATGAAAAGTACTTCGCGCGCTGCGCACCGCTGATGGGACGCAAATCGCGGGAGCTAATCCCAGCAATCATCAAGCTAATGAGAGAGAGGGAGCCCTTTGGCTCATGGTCTTCCGCGAACAGTCATCGATCAGAGTTCAGATGTGGCGGATCGCATCTGCACCTGGGCCGTCCGGCGCTTCCCATACGCTTCTTTGACTACACACCATGGGCGCACCAGTTAATTTTAGTTCCTCACATCAGCGCCAGAGGACCTAATGGCGCGTGGATTATTCGCCGCGGCCCAGAACACCCGGACCGCAAAGCCCTTGAAGGTAAACACGCTTACTACCTCATGACCTCCGGACAGCCCGATACCATCACCTACTTCGGGCCTTCCATCTACTGGCCTCCCACCGGCATTGAGCTGCTTGGGTCCCGCGATGAGGCTCAAGAGCTAGCAGCTGAGTTTACCGATGAGGATGACTTCGAAGCCCCAGAGATAGGTCGAGCTGAAGGAATGGATTTACTCTCTCTGTTTGGGCTGGTGGACATCGTGGAGGTGAGTGGGGAGCAACTAGCTCTGACATACCCCGGATCTTCTTATCTGGAAACAGACATCGCCACCCTGGATGAATTGATCGCCCTTCTCCCCTCATCCTGCACTCAGCCATTCGAGGATGAAGAAGACGTAAATCGCGAGACGAAAAAATCGGCCAATGTCGGGCTCGATGCATGATGGCGCTCCGCTACACTCGTTGCATTCAGTTACTGGACTGAGCGATGAATCGGGTCATAGCGGCAGCACTTGTAGGTCTTTCCGTGGGGAGCCTTAAATGCCTCGCGAACGACAGCGTCCCTCATGAACACTGGGGTTTTATGCCCGGCTACCGATATGACTACGCCGGATGCAGGGTGGACTGGAACGAGCGACGGGGCGAGTTCATTACAAGCGGCGATCAATGCGACCGAATCAGCCCGCAAAAAATGACGACGGACGCCGTCAAGTCGATTGAATACGTCAAAAAAAACAGCAGCGCCTCAGACTTCCTTGAGTACTACGCCTTGGTACATCGGGCCGAAAGCCAATACACGCAGCAAGAGGCCAACAAAGACGCTCAGAAATCTGGCAGTCAGGCTGTTCTGACTTCAAGAATGGGATGAACGCAGGCGACTTCCAGGGATGGTTGAAAATCGGGGATGTGACCAAAGCACACCTGAGGATCAAGAGCATTGCCGTAACGAGTCTGTACATGGACGGGTGGGACATGGCACGCGGACTGAATGGCGTCATCAACTGCCGTGGTATCGCCCCGTATCGCTCAGCCGACTACGTCTCCGGCGTCGACATAAGGCAGCATGACTAGTCTTCCCTGCTGACGGGGAGGAAGCAGAAACAAGAAGCCCGGCGCTGAGCCGGGCTTACTGGAGTATGATTCAAGACGCTGCAATTCTTATTCATCTTCCTCTTCTATTTCTGTCGAGGAAAAGTCTTCCGGCCCGATAATCTTGGGCTGTAAATAGTATTCACTCCAGGGACCACGGCCAGTCACGGTCGCAATCATATCCCGAATTCCACTGTAAACAATATTAGGCCCACTACGGGCTATAAGGGAAACCTTTTGCTCATCACTAAGGCTCTCGTCAGTACTGAAGGTTCCAATCCCTAACACTTCAATGCCGTACTTGTCCGAATCAAACTCTGCAGACACCACCAGCCGTAGACCTACGTGAAAAGTATCGCTGCCATTCCTATGCACATGAATCGCTATTTCTGGCTCAGTTGGCAACTCTTTAGATTCAGTACTAAATCCTTGGTTAGCCTTGACGGAAATTTCAGGGAAAAACAGATTCTCAAGCGTAAATTTCGCGGCTTTCATTTTGTATCTCATCAAATACGCGGGAAACATCAATCAGCTCGCGATCCTTTTGGCGCGCAGGGGGGGCTGGCTGATGATCAACATTTGCGCAATTAATGTGCTCGAGCCACCGAACACTGGCCTCAGCATCTGCGACATGAATATGGATGCGCCCACCCATTGCGTGAGCAACCTTTACCATTGTCTCGATGGTGAAATTTGCGTCACCCCGCAGCGCTTTCGTGACGTAAGCCGCGCTGGAATCCAATCTATCCGCAAGGGCGGCGTTGTTCACCCCCTTTAACCGCATGAGTCGTGTGATTCCACCCACGAATTCCAGCTTTGCCTGCTCCTGACAGTAGCTCTTGGTCCTTTTGAGCTCGCTTATTCTTTCCTTGAATGATTTGAGCATTAGTTATTCCTCCGTTATAAATCTTAGGCTATTCAGAGACTTGCTCTCAGCATAGGCCCGTTTCACGCGGATCGCTCGCTGTATCTCTCGCTTGGGAGTCTTTTGAGATTTTTTTACTATCCCGTGAGTGCAAACGACTATTTTCTCATCGTCCTCAAACCAGAAAAGCCTCAATCGGCCCTTGATGTACTCGTAAATTTTCTCGCCCTGATCAACGTAGTGACACTGGGCAGTGTTGAAGGTTTCAGGCCCTTGTTTGCTATGCCGCTCCATCATGATCAGCAAGCCATTAAGGTTCGATTCGAAGCCAGAACCAACCTCCTCCATGAACAGCTCCACTTGGGATAACCCGTTCGGCTCCATCGGGGAGGCTATTTGCCATCGGTTCGCAAAAAGGATCTTGAGGTCCACTGCGTCACCGAAACTGAGCGCACATTAACCCATAGGTTAACTGGAGGATAGAGGATAAATCGCCAGATGATGTAAATTTTTCTATGCTTTCCATGCGGATTTTCTACTTGTCAATTGATTTTTAGTCTTTAGGCCCGTCAGCTTAGAAAGCTGATGTACCGGCCCGCATAATCTTCCCCCTTCACCCCCATAACAGGCAGCCGATCCTCCCATCATGAAAAACCGTGGAAATATTCACTACCATCTGAGCATCTGCATCGTTGCCAACCAACTCCAAACGTTCGACGATTCACAACAGAACGACGACTGACCAAATGAGGCCGGAGGCTATGTCCTGGAGATCGCGCTTCAGGTTTTGAAGGGTTTGGTGAAGGGCACCCGCCAGATGTCCTACCGCAAAATGCAGAATCTAACACCATTAATTCGCCACTACGAGTCGAGCCTCAGAAAATTAGCAAACCGAAAATCATCAAAACAGTTTGCTAATTTATTTAGCTATTGCTAATTTATAGCCACTCCTTCGCCACCTCATGGCGAAACAAGAGCACTCACTATTTTTTTGCTAAAGCCATCAACTCGGCCGGGATTCGCTCGACCTGGAGAAAGTAATGACTCAAAAACGCCTATCAGCGACGCGCCTATTTGAGGTGCTGATGCTCATGTTCGTCTACGCCGTGCTCACGGTCGCCTGGTTTGGCTTCGCTGCGCCGGCAATGATCAGCAGCGTCTCTACCGGTGCGGTTTTGACAGGGCTCGCAGGCTCGGTCCTGTGACTCATCTGCACCACCTGCATCGTCATCCACATCCACAACAAATGGAACTCAGGCAAAACCACAGAGAAACAACCATGAAGCGGTACGACTCCCGCACCGCCGATAAATTCGTGGTGCGCCTACCAGACGACATGCGATCCAATGTTGAAGCTCTTGCAGCCTTTGAAGACCGCAGCATGAACAGCGTGATTGTCCAAGCAATCCGAAACCATCTCGACGGCCATCGACGCCAAGGGCTGATGCTGGATGCGCTGGCCGATGCACTTGATCGGGTCGCTCCAGGACAGGAAAGGAACAACCCCTACACAGATCCGCGCGATCTATTTATTAAAGCCAACCCTGTCGACTCCTTCGTCGAAGAAACGGAGGCGCAGCCATGACAGCCACAACACCCAGTGACGGCCGGATTGCTCTCCAGAACGAGTTCAGCCAGCTCGGCGCCCGCCTGGTTAGGTTCGGTCAAGCCATGCAAGAGCCAAGCACCACGGTCAACGAACTGACGCAGTTGGCCCAGGCCTGCGGGATCAACCTCAAGCTGCGAATGGCGGCTGAATCGGAGGGGCGCTCAGATGGCTAAAACTGTCCTGCGTGTCCGATTGGACGCCATATCGTTTTACCTGAACACCGAATCCTCTTCCCCAGGTACCGGACACAGAAACCGGTACCGCTTGTTCAAGACCGATAACTACGGGCGGGACAAACTCGGGTGGATTCAGGTCGGCTCGATGGCGGGCCAGGAACTGGTCGCACTCGATACCGATCGGGCCAGATTCGAGGCATGCGAGAAACTGTTTTTGAGCAAGAAACCTCATCAGTACGGGCAGTACGGCGATATACGCGGTCAGCCGGGCAAATGGGAAGGAGAGGCGTTCCCGCTACGCGTGACGAATAGGCCGTGACGCGACACAAATCGCGAATACCGAAAACGTGTCGCAAGACAAAATTCGAAGTGGAGCCGAGCACGGCCCGGAGCATCATCATGGCAAAAGTCATTGCCCAAATTACGGTAAAGCTCCCCCGCCTCATGGAGGTGAGCGAGTACAGAAAGTTGAGGTACGCCGGCGGCAAGCCAAGCGTTCAGCAGTTGAAGAAATGGATCGAGGAAGGCGAAGTGATCGGGGAAGTAAAAGGCGGGATGTATTTTGTGGACCTGCAGGCGGCCGTCATGGGGTCGAATGACCCGCTTCTGGCCAAGATGATGGAGGTTGGCTGATGGCCCCCCCTCGCGCCAGGACAATCAAAAACAGAAGTCTACCGGCGAATCTGTACCCAAACGGGAAATATTGGCAGTACAAAAACCCGATCACCGGGAAGAAGACCAGCATCAACAAGCCCATGGCCGAAGCCATAAAGCTGGCCAACGCCGCCAACGCCAAACTGCTCCCGCTCCTGGCTGATGACGGGTCACTGCTCGCGATGATCACTGGGGATGCCGCCCCGAAATTCACCGGTTGCCTGGATCGCTTCGAAAAGGAATGGCTGGGAACCCGGAACTACGCAGAGCGCACGCTGAAGGAAATCAAGTTCAAGTTGGCCCGTTACCGGGAGGACCTGGGCGATTTGATGATGGGGCAACTGGACGTGCTGACGGTGGCCGAATACCTGGACGGCTTCGAGAACAACGCCTACACCAAGCACCGCGGGCTGCTGGTCCAGATATTTGCCTTCGCCGTGGCCAAGGGCCTGTGCGAGCGCAACTCGGCCGAGCTGACTCTGGTCAAGAAGGAAGCCGAGAAGAGGCGACAGCGCCACACCGTCGAGGGATTGAACACGATACTGAACTACGTGGGCACGCCGATCTGGCTGAAGCGCGCCATCCGACTTGGGCTGCTGAGTCTTCAGCGGCGGGAGGATATCGTAATGTGGCCGAAGTCGGCCGTTGACCTCGAGCAGAACACCATCAAGGTGTCGCCTGGCAAGACGCAGAATTATGGGAAGCCTGTGCACCTGGAGATTGCGATGGGCCCGGCACTGCGCGAGGTTGTAGCCGAATGCATGCGATCGCCCGTCGTGTGCCCGTATCTGATCCACTACTCGCCGAAGGCTCGCAAGCGATCGCAGCTCGACACCAAGCTGCATTGGAATGCCGTGACGCCTGACTATCTGACCAAGTCATTCGCCCAGGTGCGGGACGACTCCGAGGCCTACAAGGACATGCCGACTGGCGAGCGTCCCACCTTTCATGAGATCCGGGCACTAGGTGCGTGGCTGTATGAACAGCAGGGTTTCCCGCAGGAATATATCCAAGGGCTGATGGGTCACGTAGACGTCAAAATGACTGAACACTACCAGGCGGGCCATGGCGATGACGCCGTGGTGTACATGAAGGTGAGCGCCGACCTGAAGGTGTAAGCGGTGGTCGTTTGCCCAAAATATTCCCAATGTTTGCCCAAACACCAGGCAACAAAAAAGGGCCCACCTTTCGGTGAGCCCTTCTAGACCGCCCAGCAGAGCGGATTTTGTTTGGTAGGCGCGATTGGACTCGAACCAACGACCCCCACCATGTCAAGGTGGTGCTCTAACCAACTGAGCTACGTGCCTGCTGTGAGGCGGCATTCTACGGAATTCCGGAGGGGTGTCAACACCTTTTTTTCACCTAACCCTATGAATATGCAAAATATTTAATTTCGCCAATGCGACGAAGATTTTGCGGTGGCTGGCGGCCAATTTTTATCTCGGGTAGGATCGGCGCATTCGTAAAAAATATAAAACAGAGGTTGCAGAATGGCGAACACATCCTATCCAGCGTCCTATTACGCCGCGTCGGCCAACCCGGTTCCTCCGCGCCCTGCCTTGCAGGATGACGTCGAGACGGATGTTTGCGTGATCGGCGCTGGTTACACCGGCCTGTCTTCTGCGCTGTTTTTGCTGGAAAACGGTTTCAAGGTGACGGTGCTTGAAGCGGCGAAGGTCGGCTTTGGAGCTTCGGGTCGCAACGGCGGGCAGATCGTTAACAGTTACAGCCGCGACATTGATGTGATCGAGCGTAGCGTTGGACCTCAACAGGCGCAGCTGCTGGGCAATATGGCGTTCGAGGGTGGACGGATTATTCGCGAGCGGGTGGCGAAGTATCAGATTCAGTGTGATTTGAAGGACGGTGGCGTATTCGCGGCCATCACTGCCAAGCAAATGGGCCATCTGGAGTCGCAGAAGCGTTTATGGGAGCGTTTCGGGCATACCCAGCTGGAGCTGCTGGATCAGCGCCGTATACGCGAGGTGGTGGCTTGCGAGGAGTATGTGGGCGGGATGCTGGACATGAGCGGCGGGCATATTCATCCGCTCAACCTGGCCTTGGGTGAAGCGGCGGCCGTGGAGTCCCTTGGCGGGGTGATTTATGAACAGTCGCCGGCGGTGCGCATCGAGCGCGGTGCCAGCCCGGTTGTGCATACGCCGCAGGGCAAGATCAGGGCCAAGTTCATTATCGTGGCCGGCAATGCTTACCTGGGTAATCTGGTGCCAGAGCTGGCGGCCAAATCCATGCCTTGCGGTACCCAGGTGATCGCCACCGAGCCGTTGGGCGATGAGCTGGCTCATAGCCTGTTGCCCCAGGATTACTGCGTGGAAGACTGCAACTACCTGCTCGACTACTACCGACTGACGGGGGACAAGCGTCTGATCTTCGGCGGTGGCGTGGTGTATGGCGCGCGGGATCCGGCGAATATTGAAGCGATCATTCGCCCGAAGATGCTCAAGGCATTTCCGCAGCTCAAGGACGTGAAGATCGATTACGCCTGGACCGGAAATTTCCTGCTGACGCTGTCGCGTCTTCCGCAGGTCGGGCGCCTGGGGGATAACATTTATTATTCCCAGGGCTGCAGCGGTCATGGCGTGACGTATACGCATTTGGCAGGCAAGGTTCTGGCTGAGGCGCTGCGTGGTCAGGCTGAGCGTTTTGATGCGTTTGCCGACCTGCCGCACTACCCCTTCCCCGGCGGTCAGTTGTTGCGCACGCCGTTCGCGGCGATGGGGGCTTGGTATTACGGGTTGCGGGATAAATTGGGGTTCTGAGAACAACAACACATCGCCAAAGGGCTGCTTCGCAGCCCTGCGGGGCGGTGCGACGTTTCGCTAAATCCCCTCGCCACAGCAAGCTCCCTCGCCAGGGGCTTTTCCAATCTTTCAAATCCCGAAAACAAAAAACCCCGGTCTTTCGACCAGGGTCTTTGCTATCGACTAGAAGTAGCTTTGCAGCTTTCTTCCTAGCTTCAAGGCGTTCAGTGGGCCTCGAAGCAGATATGGCGCAGCGGACGGGACTCGAACCCGCGACCCCCGGCGTGACAGGCCGGTATTCTAACCGACTGAACTACCGCTGCGTATCGCTATGGACTTGCGTCCAGTTAACTCGTCTGACCTAAACCCTTGGGTTTGGATCTCGAACCAGGCGAACCTGCTTCGGAAAATATGGCGCAGCGGACGGGACTCGAACCCGCGACCCCCGGCGTGACAGGCCGGTATTCTAACCGACTGAACTACCGCTGCGCGTCGGTGGAGGCTTTTGACAGCTTCCATCTTGCTTTCGCAAGACTCTCGTAAAACATGGTGGGTGATGACGGGATCGAACCGCCGACATTCTGCTTGTAAGGCAGACGCTCTCCCAGCTGAGCTAATCACCCTTTGCTTCGTTGAGGCCGCGAAATTTACGCAGGTACCGAAGCTAAGTCAATAGCAGGGTTGGATTTTTTTCAAAAACAGTTTCAAACGGCACCCGCAACCGCACTCACTTATAAATCATTTTCTTGGTCATGCCGCCGTCCACCACAAACTCCTGGCCCGTGACGAAACCGGCGTTGCGCGACAACAGCCACGCTACCATCGCCGCCACGTCCTCTACCGTGCCGACCCTGCCCGCCGGATGCTGGGCGTGATCGGCGTCGGTCAGCGGCTGCGCACGCCGCACGGACGGATCCCGCGCGTCGATCCAACCAGGGCTGACAGCATTGACCCGGATCTCCGGCCCGAGGCTGATCGCCAAGGCGTGAGTCAGGGCCAACAAGCCACCCTTGCTCGCCGCATAGGCCTCGGTGTCGGGTTCCGATTGCGCGGCACGGGTCGAGGCCAGGTTGACGATGGCGCCGTTGTGGGCGCGCAGGTAGGGCGCACAGTGCTTGGCCAGCAGCATCGGCCCGCCCAGGTTCACCGCCAGGACGCGATTCCAGTAAGCCAGGTCCAGGCTTTCCAGGGTGATGTTGTGCGGGTCGGCGATGGCCGCGTTGCACACCAGCGCATCAAGACGCCCGAACTGCCCAAGCACTTCGGCAATGCAGGTGGCGACTTGTGACTCGTCCGCCACGTCCATGGCGATGAACCAGGCGTTATCACCCAACGTCTTCGTAACCTTGGAACCGCGCTCACGATCCAGGTCGGTCAGCACCACCTGCCAGCCTTCACAGATCAACCAGGCGGCGATGCCCAGGCCGATGCCGCGTGCAGCGCCCGTAACCAGTGCTACCCGGCCATGAGTGCCGCTCGGCGGCGTTGCCAGCTCGATCACAAGGCCGCCAACCCGCGAGCCAGATCAGCTTGCAGGTCGGCCACGTCTTCCAGGCCGACCGCGACACGGATCAGGCTGTCGCGGATGCCCGCCGCTTCACGCTCCTGGGGCGACAGACGGCCGTGGGAGGTGGTGCTCGGATGGGTGATGGTGGTTTTGCTGTCACCCAGGTTGGCGGTGATGGAGATCAGCCGGGTCGCGTCGATGAAGCGCCAGGCGCCCTCCTTGCCCCCCTTGACCTCGAAGCTCACCACCGCACCGAAACCACGCTGCTGACGCGCAGCCAGGTCATGCTGCGGATGGCTCTTGAGGCCGGCGTAATGCACTTTCTCGATGCCGTCCTGCTGCTCCAGCCACTCAGCCAGAACCTGGGCGTTGGCGCAATGGGCTTTCATGCGCAGGCCCAGGGTTTCCAGGCCTTTGAGGAAGATCCAGGCGTTGAATGGGCTGAGGGTCGGCCCGGCGGTACGCAAGAAGCCCACCACCTCTTTCATCTGTTCGCTACGACCGGCCACCACGCCGCCCATGCAACGGCCCTGGCCATCGATGAACTTGGTCGCCGAATGCACCACCACGTCCGCACCCAGCTTCAGCGGCTGTTGCAATGCCGGAGTGCAGAAGCAGTTATCGACCACCAGCATGGCGCCCTTGGCGTGGGCGATTTCCGCCAGCGCGGCGATATCCACCAGCTCGGCCAGGGGGTTGGAGGGCGATTCGACGAACAGCAGCTTGGTATTGGCCTTGATGGCGGCGTCCCAACCGGACAAGTCCGCCAGGGGCACGTAATCGACTTCCACACCGAAGCGCTTGAAGTACTTCTCGAACAGGCTGATGGTCGAGCCGAAGACGCTACGCGACACCAGCACATGGTCACCGGCACTGCACAGGCTCATCACCACGGCCATGATTGCCGCCATGCCGGTGGCAGTGGCCACGGCTTGCTCGGCGCCTTCCAGGGCGGCAATGCGCTCCTCGAAAGCCCGCACGGTCGGGTTGGTGTAGCGCGAGTAAACGTTGCCCGGCACTTCACCGGCAAACCGTGCCGCCGCATCGGCAGCGGTGCGGAACACGTAGCTGGAGGTGAAGAACATCGGTTCGCCATGTTCGGCTTCCGGTGTACGGTGCTGACCAGCGCGAACCGCCAGGGTATCGAACGCTACGCCTTCAAGGTCGCTGTCCAGCCGACCGGCATCCCAATCCTGACTCATGCTGTCACTCCTGAAATCGGTTTAAACGCAAACCGGCCCCTCAGGGCCGGTTGGTTAATCAGTTGTTGTACAGATCGATGATCGCGCTGACCGCCTGAGTCTTGGCCTTGGACGCATCGTTACGTGCGTTCTCGATCTTGTTCAGGTAGGCCTCGTCGATGTCGCCGGTAACGTACTTGCCGTCGAATACCGCGCAATCGAAGTGCTCGATCTTGATCTTGCCGCCACCGACCGCTTCGATCAGGTCCGGCAGGTCCTGGTAGATCAACCAGTCCGCGCCGATCAGATCGGCGACGTCCTGGGTAGTGCGGTTATGAGCGATCAGCTCATGGGCACTCGGCATGTCGATGCCGTAGACGTTCGGGTAGCGCACGGCCGGGGCCGCGGAGCAGAAATACACGTTCTTGGCGCCGGCCTCGCGGGCCATCTGGATGATCTGCTTGCAGGTGGTGCCGCGCACGATGGAGTCATCCACCAGCATCACGTTCTTGCCACGAAATTCCAACTCGATGGCGTTGAGCTTCTGGCGTACGGATTTTTTCCTTGCGGCCTGGCCCGGCATGATGAAGGTACGACCGATGTAGCGGTTCTTCACAAAGCCTTCGCGGAACTTGACACCCAAGTGGTTCGCCAGCTCCAGGGCCGCGGTGCGGCTGGTGTCCGGAATCGGGATGACCACGTCGATGTCGTGGTCCGGACGCTCGCGCAGGATCTTGTCGGCCAGCTTCTCGCCCATGCGCAGGCGGGCCTTGTAGACCGAGACACCGTCGATGATCGAGTCCGGACGCGCCAGGTAGACGTGTTCGAAGATGCACGGGGTCAGGCTCGGGTTGGTCGCGCACTGACGGGTGTGCAGCTTGCCGTCTTCGGTGATGTAGACCGCTTCGCCCGGGGCGAGGTCGCGAATCAGGGTGAAGCCCAGCACGTCCAGGGACACGCTTTCGGAGGCGATCATGTACTCCACGCCTTCGTCAGTGTGACGCTGGCCAAAGACGATCGGACGAATACCGTGGGGATCACGGAAACCGACGATGCCGTAACCGGTGATCATCGCCACCACCGCATAACCGCCCACGCAACGGTTGTGCACGTCGGTCACGGCGGCAAACACGTCTTCTTCAGTAGGCTGCAGCTTGCCGCGCTGGGCCAGCTCATGGGCGAACACGTTGAGCATCACTTCCGAATCGGAATTGGTGTTGACGTGGCGCAAGTCAGATTCGTAGATCTCCTTGGCCAGTTGCTCGACGTTGGTCAGGTTGCCGTTGTGCGCCAGGGTGATGCCGTATGGCGAGTTGACGTAGAACGGCTGGGCTTCTGCCGAAGTTGAGCTGCCCGCTGTCGGGTAGCGCACATGGCCAATGCCCATGTGCCCGACCAGGCGCTGCATGTGGCGCTGGTGGAACACGTCACGCACCAGGCCGTTGTCCTTGCGCAGGAATAACCGGCCGTCATGGCTGGTCACGATACCGGCAGCGTCCTGGCCGCGGTGCTGGAGCACGGTTAGCGCGTCATACAGCGCCTGATTGACGTTCGACTTACCGACGATACCGACGATGCCACACATGCGACGCAACCCCTACTTAATGGATCTGAACTGAACAACACTCACTGCGGCGTTTTGGCCGTCGGCAAGAGGTGTTCCTTGAACGGTATTTCAGCGGGTACGCTGATACCGCTGGCAAGCCACTGACTGCTCCAACCCAGGATCAGGTTCTTGGACCAGTCTGCGACCAATAAAAATTGTGGCACGAGCCGGGACTCCTGCCACCACGTATCCTGCTGTACCGGCCCCAGGCTCAACAGCCCGACGGCCACGACCACCAGCAACGCGCCACGCGCCGCGCCAAAGGCCATGCCCAGGAACCGGTCCGTCCCGGAAAGCCCGGTGACGCGAATCAGTTCGCCGATCAGATAATTGATCATTGCGCCGACCAGCAAGGTGGCGATAAACAAGATGGCACAGCCCGCGATCACGCGAGCCGACGGAGTTTCGATGTATCCGGCGAGGTACTGGGACAGCGAACCACCAAACATCCAGGCTACGACCCCCGCGATGATCCAGGTCAGCAGCGAGAGGGCTTCCTTGACGAAGCCGCGGCTCAGGCTGATCAATGCGGAGATGGCGACGATCGCAACGATCGCCCAGTCAACCCAGGTAAATGGCACGGTGCAGCCTACAGACGGATAAGGCGGCGCATTTTAGCAGAGCCTAGGGCTGTCGGTAAGCTGCACGATTCAAATCAGCTAAATCGCTGTCAGCCACGCTCGGGCTGGAAGCGCACCACAAAACCCTTGAGGTTCTGCTGACGACTCAGCAGGTCACGCAGGCGGTCGGCCTCGGCTCGCTCGATCAGCGGCCCGACAAACACGCGATTCTTGCCATCGGCGGAGCGGATGTAAGCATTGTAGCCCTGGCTGCGCAGGGTTTTCTGCAGGCTTTCGGCGCTTTCACGACTGGTCAGGCTGGCCAGTTGCACCGACCAACTGACCGATAGGCCGTTGGCATCCACACGACTTTGCGTGGTGTCCGGCTTGGTCGTGGCGGCGGTAATCGGCTGGCTTGGGGCCGGCTTGACCGCTGGAGCGGCTGGAACCGGGGCCGGAGCGACAGCCGGCTTGCTCGGTGCGGCAGGCACTGGCGTTGCGGGTGCAGGCGCAATCGGCATCGAAGGCGCCGGTTGCTCAGCCAGTTCCTCGTCGCTCGGAACCGGCTCTTGGGGCAGCGTCTGCGGCTCGGGCACCGCCACGGGCTCGACCTGCACAGGCGGCACGGACGGTGCCTGGGGCGCGGCCGGCGCATCGACCGTTACCTGGCGCTGCTCATCCTGACGGGAAAACAGCATCGGCAGGAAAATCACGGCCAGGGCCACCAATACCAGGGCCCCCACCATGCGCTGCTTGTACGCCTTATCCAGCAATGCCATCTGCAGCTTCCTCCGTGGAGCGCCGGGCCAGCCATTGAAGGGCCTCGGCAACACAAAAAAATGATCCGAACAGCAGAATCTCGTCGTCGGCCGTTGCCTCGGCACACTGCCCTTCCAACGCGGCAGCCACGCTGGTGTAGGCTTGCACCGAAGCACCACGACGCTGCAAGGCTGCCTGCAATTCAGCCGCCGGGCGCGAACGCGGCGAATCCAGCGGCGTCACCGCCCAGTGCTGGACACTAGCACCCAACGCGTCGACAACGCCATCCAGATCCTTGTCCGACAGTAATCCGAATACCGCCAGACGCCGCCCCGCCACCGGCCGTCGCGCCAGGCGCTCGGCCAGGTACTGCGCCGCGTGGGGATTATGGCCGACATCCAGCAACAGGTTCAGACGCTTACCCTGCCAGTCGAACTGGCGACGATCAAGACGCCCGACCACGCGGGTCGCTTGCAACGCCGCGGTGATTTGCCCGACATCCCACGGCAAACCCAGCAGCAGGTAAGCCTGGAGTGCCAGCGCGGCGTTTTCCATCGGCAGGTCCAGCAGCGGCAGATCGTGCAACTCCACCGGGTTGCCCTGGGCATCACTGCCCCGCCACTGCCAATGCTGCTCGGTCATTGCCAGGTCGAAATCTCGCCCGCGCAGGAAGAACGGGCAGCTCAACTCGCGGACCTTATCCAACAACGGCTGGGGAGGATTGAGGTCGCCACAGAGCGCAGGCGCGCCCTGGCGAAAGATGCCGGCCTTCTCGAAAGCCACGGATTCGCGGGTATCGCCCAGGTAATCGGCGTGGTCCACACCGATACTGGTGACCAATGCGATGTCCGCGTCCACCAGGTTGACCGTGTCCAGCCGTCCGCCAAGCCCCACTTCCAGCACAACGGCATCCAGGCCGGAACGGGCGAACAGCCAAAACGCCGCCAGGGTACCCATCTCGAAATAAGTGAGGGACGTCTCGCCCCGCCCGGCTTCCACCGCGGCAAAGGCTTCGCACAGCTGGGCATCAGTGGCTTCGACGCCATTGACTTGCACCCGCTCGTTGTAGCGCAGCAGGTGCGGCGAGCTGTAGACACCGACACTCAGCCCCTGGGCCCGCAACAGCGAGGCCACGAAGGCACAGGTCGAACCCTTGCCGTTGGTGCCAGTGACGGTGACGACCCGAGGCGCCGGCTTGGCCAGTCCCATGCGGGACGCTACCGCTTGCGAGCGCTCCAGCCCCATGTCGATGGCCGATGGATGCAACTGCTCGAGGTAGGCAAGCCAGTCGCCCAGGGTACGTTGGGTCATAGGCCTGCAGGCACCGGCGGAACCACGACCGGCTCGATCGGTGCGGCGACGAATTTCGGCGTCGGCAGCCCCATCAGTTGAGCCAGCAGGTTGCCCAGGCGCGGACGCAGCTCCTGGCGATGGATGATCATGTCGATGGCACCGTGTTCCAGCAGGAACTCACTGCGCTGGAAGCCTTCCGGCAGTTTTTCGCGCACGGTCTGCTCGATCACGCGCGGGCCGGCGAAGCCGATCAGGGCTTTCGGCTCGCCGACGATCACGTCGCCGAGCATCGCCAGGCTGGCGGAAACGCCACCGTAGACCGGGTCGGTCAGCACCGAGATGAACGGAATACCTTCTTCACGCAGACGCGCCAGCACCGCAGAGGTCTTGGCCATTTGCATCAGGGAGATCAGCGCCTCCTGCATCCGCGCACCACCGGAAGCGGCGAAGCAGATCATTGGGCAACGGTTTTCCAAAGCATGGTTGGCGGCACGAACGAAGCGTTCACCGACAATGGCGCCCATGGAACCGCCCATGAAGGAGAACTCGAAGGCCGAAACCACCACTGGCATACCCAACAGGCTGCCGCTCATGGATACCAAGGCGTCCTTTTCACCGGTCTGCTTCTGGGCAGCGGTCAGGCGGTCCTTGTATTTCTTGCCGTCGCGAAATTTCAGACGGTCCACTGGCTCCAGGTCGGCACCCAGTTCAACACGGCCTTCGGCATCGAGGAAAATATCGATACGGGCACGCGCACTGATGCGCATGTGGTGGTTGCACTTGGGGCAAACGTCCAGGGTCTTTTCCAGCTCGGGGCGGTACAGCACCGCTTCGCAGGATGGACATTTGTGCCACAGACCTTCAGGCACCGAGCTTTTCTTCACCTCGGAACGCATGATCGAAGGGATCAGTTTGTCTACCAACCAGTTGCTCATGCTTTCTTTCTCCAGTACCGGCGGCCCGAACGCTTTGGTTCGCGGCCCCGCGTATGCCCTTGAGCTAAATTCATTGTGCGGCGAGTCGAGGGGCCGCCACGGTCAGTGCAAAACTGACCTGCGTGCAACCCAACCTTTCTCAACCATCCCGGCAGCCGCTGCACCGCGGCTACCACTTCGCTATCGGCCCACCCGGAGGCGGCGCCTGCCTGCTTTGTACAGTGCTGGTATGGACGGCGGCAGTCTGCCAGCCGTCACATTGACGACTGGCTACTGTGCACAGCAGCCATGAACGCACGAATCTTGGCCGGATCCTTGATGCCCTTGCCCTGCTCCACTCCACCGCTCACGTCCACCGCGTAAGGGCGAACCTGGCGAATGGCTTCGGCCACGTTGTCCGCTGTCAGGCCACCGGCAAGGATAATCGGTTTATCCAAGCCTTGGGGTACCAGCGACCAATCGAACGCTTCACCGGTCCCTCCGGGAACGCCTTCGACATAGGTGTCCAGCAAAATACCGCTGGCACTGGCGAAAGCTGCGCAGCTGGCGGCAATGTCATCCCCAGCCTTGACCCGCAACGCCTTGATGTACGGACGATGCCAGCCCTCGCAATCGGCTGGCGCCTCATCACCGTGAAACTGCAACAGGGCCAGCGGCACGGCATCGAGTATTTCGCCCAGCTCGCAACGGCTGGCATTGACGAACAGGCCAACAGGCGTAACGAACGGCGGCAAGGCCTGGATGATTGCCCTAGCCTGCTGCACCGTGACCGCCCGAGGACTCTTGGCATAAAACACCAGCCCAATGGCATCGGCCCCGGCCTCGACCGCCGCCAACGCGTCCTCGACGCGGGTGATCCCGCAAATCTTGCTGCGAACGGCCGACATGTCGTTAAAACCTCAGGCAAATCCGTGAAAGTCCCGGATGGTAGCAAATGCTGCGCAGAGCGTCAGCCGTCGAGTTCCGAGAAGCCAGTGAGGAAATGCGGCCCGATGTAACGCTGCGGCAGCTCGAATTCGTCGTGGTACTGGACCTGCACCAGGTACAAGCCAAACGGATGCGCCGTCACACCACCGGAACGGCGGATGCGACTTTCGAGTACTTCCTTGATCCATTCCACTGGCCGCTCACCGGCGCCAATGGTCATCAGTACCCCGGCGATGTTGCGCACCATGTGGTGCAGGAACGCACTGGCACGGATGTCGAGCACGATCATCTTGCCGTGACGGGTCACGCGCAGGTGGTGTAATTCCTTGATCGGCGACTTGGCCTGACACTGGCCGGCGCGAAAGGCGCTGAAATCATGCACACCGACCAGGTATTGCGCGGCCTCGGCCATGCGTTCGACATCCAGCGGGCGATGGTTCCAGGTGATCTCTTCGTTCAGGTGCGCCGGGCGGATCTGATCGTTGTAGATCACATAGCGATAGCGCCGGGCGATGGCCTTGAAGCGCGCATGAAAATGCGCCGGCATCGCCTTGGCCCAGCTGACGCTGACATCGTGGGGCAGGTTGATATTGGCGCCCATCACCCAAGCCTTCATCGAACGCTCGACCTGAGTGTCGAAATGCACCACTTGGCCGCACGCATGCACGCCAGCATCAGTACGGCCGGCGCAATGCAGTGACACGGGCGAATCGGCGACTTTGGACAGCGCGTTTTCAAGGGTTTCCTGCACCGTCAGTACACCGCTAGCCTGACGCTGCCAGCCGCGATAGCGCGAGCCTTTGTATTCAACGCCCAGGGCGATCCGGAAAAAGCCGTCGGCCGCCATTTCGGCGGCCGGGTTGTCTATGTTTGCCAAGGAATTACAGCCTGCTGAGGTACGCAAAGGCGGGCATTATAAGGCCGGTTGGGTGGGATGCCAGTGCAACAGTCGATCCTGTGCTGGATGGACTGACGCCATCGCGAGCAAGCCCACAAAGAGTTCTGTTGGATTCAGATTTTGCGCTACACACAAACCCGTGCTCTCGATGGGGCCAGTCCACACGCCATTACCTCCCCTGCCCCAAACAAAAACGGCAGCCTCACCGGCTGCCGTTCTTGTGAGCCCGCCCCTCTCAGACCAGGCGCGCCAGCATTTCCTGCGCTTCGCTCTTCTGGGTGGTATTGCCTTCGCTGAGGACTTCACCAAGGATGTCCCGGGCGCCGTCGTTGTCACCCATGTCGATGTAGGCCTGGGCCAGATCGAGTTTGGTCGCCACTTCGTCGGTGCCGCTGAGGAAGTCGAAGTCCGGTTCGTCTTCAGCGCCGACCAGGGCATCTTCAGCGGTGAAGGTCGGCACGCTCAGGTCATCAGACAGGCGATCCAGCTCGGCGTTGACATCATCCAGCTCCGACTCGAAAGCATCTTTTGGCTTGTCCTGAGCGTCCATTTCGTCGGCCAGGGACAGATCGAAGTCCGCCGGCAGTTCGAGGTCGTCGGCCGGGGTGTCAGCCAAGGCCGGCGTATCGGCCGCCGGCAAGTCCAAGCCCTTGAAGTCGTCGTCCAGGTCGAGCAGGAAGTCTTCGTCATCGAGAGCCGGGATCGGTGTCGGAGCATCGGCGCCCAGGTCCAGGTCAAACTCCGACAGATCGTCCAGGCTTTCGCTGGCTTCGGTCTGCTGCTTGAGCACCGACTCGAAACTCAGGTCATCGTCCTCCGGGAACGCATCCAGTTCGGCGACGGGCTCCGGTGCCGGCGCGGCCGGTGTGGCCTCCATATCATCCAGGCTCAGATCGAAGGCGCTGTCCAGCTCCTCATCGGTCGGCGACTTGTCTTCGAGCAGGTCCTTGACGTACTGCGCGTCCAGTTCGGCAGCCACCGCCGCCGCGGCCAGGCCAGCGGTGGTGGCGACCACCATGGCTGGGAAACGGCTCTTGAGCTGTTCGACCTGGGCGTAGTTTTCACCATTGGCCACCAGTTGGCGTTCCTGGGCGACGAAGGCGTCGCGGTCGCCCTGCTGACCGTAGACTTCCATCAATTTAAGACGCAAGTCGCTGCGCTGAGGCTCAGCCTTGATGCCCTGCTCAAGCAGGTCGGCTGCCTGGTTCAGGCGACCACGGTCGATATGGGACTGAGCCTGGGGCAGCACATCGTCGGAACGTTCGGCGGCCGGAGCCACCAGCGGCGCGGCGATGGGCGGCGTGACGATCACAGGCGCAACCAACGGAGCCGGCTTGGGTGCTGGCGCTGGCGCAGGTTTAGGCTCGAGTTTTACGCTTGGCGGTGGGACATCAATGCCCTCGAAGCTGCTCGGGGGCAGATCGAGCTCCGGGGAGAAGTCGGCCTCCTCCTCGAGGGCGCGGGCCATGCGCAAGTGTTTCTCGGCTTCCTGCTGGGCCTTGCGGCGACGGGCGAGCAACAACAGCAACAACAGCAGAACCAACGCGCCGCCGCCAATCAACCCCAGCAAGATCGGGTTGGTCAGCAGGTCGTTGTACTTTTGCTCATTGGAAGCAGCCGGCACTGGCTCGACCGGTGCGGCAGGTGGCGTCGCCTCAGGCGTCGCTTCAGGCGCAGGTGCTGCCGTCGGGGCCTGTGTCGCTGGCGCGGGGGTCAACTGCGCCGACATCGCCGGGGTCGACTCACCGGCAGGTGAAACTGCGGCACCTTCAGCCTGCATCTTGGCCAATTGATTGTTCTTCAGCTCGATCAGGCGCTGCAGCTTGTCCAGCTGGCTTTGCAGATCGGCCATGCGGCTTTTCAGCTCTTCATTGTCGCGCCGAGCCGAATCGAGGCTCTCCTGGGTGACCGCGAGCTTGTTGCTCAGCGCCTGGGCATCGCCGGCAGCGCCTTTACCCTTGCCCTTGCCAGCGGCCTTGGACTCGGCCGACACCAGGCTCAAATTATCGCGACCGGCAGCTTGTGCCGGTGCGCCTTCACCACGGCCACGCTTGGTGGCGTCCAACTGCTGTTGGCCATTACGCGCCACGCCCGGACGCCCCTGGCGCCAGGCGGCATTCTGCGCAGCCACTTCGGCGATGGCCTGGGGTTGCGGCAACGCGGTGCTTTGCACCGGATCCGGCAGGCGCAGCACCTGGCCGGTCTTGAGCAGGTTGATGTTGCCATTGATGAAGGCTTTCGGGTTTAGCGCCTGGATCGCCAGCATGGTTTGCTGGACCGACCCGCCATTGCGCACCTTGGCGGCGATTTCCCACAGGGTATCGCGCGGCGTGGTGGTGTATTGGGCAGGCTTGGTAGCCCCGGTGACCGGCGTGGACACCACCTGGGGCGGCTTCGCCCGCGCAGCGTCGGCGGCCTGCGGCGAGAACTTGGACGGATCGAGCAACACACTGTAGTCGCGTAGCAGACGACCGTTGGGCCACATCACCTGCACCAGGAACTTGACCATCGGCTCGGACAACGGCTGGCTGGACGTCACCCGCAGGACGCTTTTGCCGCTGGCATTGATCACCGGGGTAAAGGTCAGGTCATTGAGGAAGGCCTGGCGGTCGATACCGGCCTTGGCGAAGTCATCGGGCGAGGCCAGGCTCGGCACGACTTCGGCAGCCGTCAGTTGCTGGACATCGAGCAGCTCGATCTCGGCGACCAGAGGCTGGTTCGGCGGCGACTTCAGGGTCAATTCCCCGAGCCCGAGCGCTTGCGCCATACCGGAGGACAGCGCCGAGGCGGCCGCTATTGCTAACACCAGTTTGCGAACTTGAACCATAGCCTCTTCCTTTGTTTGAACATTCCTCGGCCAGCGAGAAGGTGTTGATGCCGCTGCCGTAAGGCATTGCGCGCAGCCCCGAAGCGACGGTGCGCGCGATCGTTTCACTCATGCCCCGGGTAAGCCCCCGGAGGGATGTTCGCCTTCAACGCTCTGGCCAAGCATAGCGCCCAGCTAGAATCATTCGACAAATTGTTGCCAAGTATCTTTTACAGCAGGTCTTTTATCAACAACTCAGCCACCTGCACCGCATTGAGCGCCGCGCCCTTGCGCACGTTATCTGACGTCAGCCACATATTTAGTTCCGCCGGATCGTCGATACCGCCGCGCACACGACCGACGTAGACCACATCCTGGCCCACCGCATCACCCACCGGAGTCGGGTAATCGCCCGCCTCCACCAGCTCGATTCCGGGCGCCGCTTCCAGGGCCGCGTTGATCTTCGCCAGGTCGATGGCGCTGGCAGACTGCACAGTCACGCTAAAGCTATCGCCGAAAAACACCGGGGCTTGAATGCAAGTGACGGAAATCTTTAATAAAGGTTGATCCAGCACCTGGCGCAATTCGCGAACCAGGCGCTTTTCCAGTGGTGTATGGCCCTGCTCATCCGGGGTGCCAACCTGGGCCAGCAGGTTGAACGCCATCTGCCGGTCAAAGAACTTCGGCTCCAACGGACGGGCATTGAGCAGCTCGGCGGTCTGACGCGCCAGCTCGCTTACGGCGACGCGTCCCTGGGCTGATACGGCGAGGCTGGCGGTCACGCTGATGCGTTGTAGATCCAGGTATTCGCGCAGCGGTGCCAGCGCCACCGCCAATACGGTGGCTGAAGCGCTGGGGCTGCTGACCTGCAATGGCTTGTTTAAACCAGACAGCACCTGAGGATTGGCTTCCGGCACGATCTGCGGTGCCTGCTCCGGCGGCAAGGCACCGGACAGGTCGATCAGCGCACAGCCGGCCGCCGTGGCACGCGAGGCGAAACTCAGGGTCACCGCCGGTCCGGCGGCAAAAAACACCAGCTGGACCTTGCTGAAGTCGAACTCATCCACCTCTCGCACCCGCACGTTTTTGCCGCGAAACATCACCGAGCTGCCTGCCGATTCGCTGCTGGCCAGCAGGTGCAGGTTGCCAACCGGGAAGTCCCGCTCTTCGAGGATCTGGACGAGGGTTTCGCCGACAGTACCGGTGGCGCCGATCACGGCTATATCAAAGGACTGGCTCATGGGTCTACCTCAGGTAAAACGTGGGGAGCGGCACTTTACCGGGTGGTAGGAATGCAGGCAATTGGCAGGAAATGTGTAGTGGCTTTACGGGCCCCATCGCGAGCAAGCTCGCCCCCACATTGGATTTGCGGCGTTCACACAAACCTGTGGGAGCGAGCTTGCTCGCGATGAGGCCAGCCCTGACACACAACTGCCAATAAAAAACCCGCACCTCTCACAAGGCACGGGTTCTTTCACTGCGACATCCGATCAACGCTCGAGCAGGATCCGCAGCATGCGACGCAGTGGTTCGGCCGCGCCCCACAGCAGTTGGTCGCCGACGGTGAAGGCACCGACGAATTGCGAGCCCATGTTCAGTTTGCGCAAACGGCCAACCGGAACATTCAGGGTGCCGGTGACCTTGGTCGGGCTCAGCTCCTGCATGCTGATTTCGCGGTTGTTCGGCACCAGCTTGACCCAAGGGTTGTGCTGGCTGATCAGCCCTTCGATGTCGGCGATCGGCACGTCTTTGTTCAACTTGATGGTCAGCGCCTGGCTGTGGCAGCGCATGGCGCCGATGCGCACGCAGATGCCGTCCACCGGGATCGGGCTCTTGAAGCGACCGAGGATCTTGTTGGTTTCGGCCTGGGCCTTCCACTCTTCACGGCTCTGGCCGTTAGGCAGTTCCTTGTCGATCCACGGGATCAGGCTGCCGGCCAGCGGCACGCCGAAGTTCTCGGTCGGGTAGGCATCGCTGCGCATCGCCTCGGCGACCTTGCGGTCGATGTCGAGGATGGCGCTGGCCGGGTTGGCCAGGTCATCGGCGACAGCGGCGTGGGTCGCGCCCATCTGCTTGATCAGTTCACGCATGTTCTGCGCACCGGCGCCAGACGCCGCCTGATAAGTCATGGCGCTCATCCACTCCACCAGCCCAGCTTCGAACAGGCCACCCAGGCCCATCAGCATCAGGCTGACGGTGCAGTTGCCACCGATGTAGTTCTTGGTCCCGGCATCCAACTGCTGGTCGATGACCTTGCGGTTCACCGGGTCGAGGATGATCACCGCATCGTCCTGCATGCGCAGGCTGGAAGCGGCGTCGATCCAGTAACCCTGCCAGCCGGCTTCACGCAGCTTGGGGAAGACTTCGCTGGTGTAGTCGCCACCCTGGCAGGTCAGGATCACGTCGAGAGTCTTGAGCTCGTCGATGCTGTAGGCATCCTTGAGCGCACCGGTGTCCTTGCCCACGGACGGGCCTTGGCCACCGACGTTGGAAGTGGTGAAAAACACCGGCTCAATGAGATCGAAATCCTGCTCTTCCAGCATTCGCTGCATGAGCACGGAACCGACCATGCCGCGCCAACCGATCAGACCTACACGTTTCATCGCAACTACACCTATACAAAAGTGGGCCACCGTCGGAGCGGTGGACCCGAAAGATTACAGATTCCGCAGCGCGGCGACTACTGCATCGCCCATTTGCTGCGTACCGACTTTGGTACAACCTTGCGACCAGATATCACCGGTGCGCAAGCCTTGGTCCAAGACCACGCTGACGGCTTTTTCGATCGCGTCGGCGGCATCGTTCAAGTTGAAGCTGTAACGCAGCATCATCGACACCGACAGGATGGTCGCCAATGGGTTGGCAATGCCCTGCCCGGCGATGTCCGGCGCCGAACCGTGACATGGCTCGTACATACCCTTGTTGTTGGCGTCCAGGGAAGCCGACGGCAGCATGCCAATGGAACCGGTGAGCATCGATGCCTCGTCGGACAGGATGTCGCCGAACATGTTGTCGGTGACGATCACGTCGAACTGCTTCGGTGCGCGCACCAGTTGCATGGCGGCGTTATCGACGTACATGTGGCTCAGTTCGATGTCCGGGTAATCCTTGGCCACCTGCTCGACCACTTCGCGCCACAGTTGGCTGGATGCCAGGACGTTGGCCTTGTCCACCGAGCACAGCTTCTTGCCCCGCACGCGGGCCATGTCGAAGCCGACCCGAGCGATACGGCGGATTTCGCTCTCGCTGTACGGCAGGGTGTCGTAGGCCTGACGCTCGCCATTGTCCAGCTCACGGGTACCGCGCGGGGCGCCGAAATAGATACCACCGGTCAGCTCGCGGACGATGAGGATGTCCAGGCCCGAGACGATTTCCGGCTTCAGGCTCGAGGCATCGGCCAGTTGCGGGTAGAGGATCGCTGGCCGCAGGTTGCCGAACAGCCCCAGTTGCGCGCGGATCTTCAGCAGGCCGCGCTCAGGGCGGATATCGCGCTCGATCTTGTCCCATTTCGGGCCGCCGACGGCGCCCAGCAGTACGGCATCGGCTGCGCGGGCGCGGTCCAGGGTTTCATCGGCCAGGGGCACGCCGTGCTTGTCGATGGCCGCGCCACCGATCACGTCGTGGCTGAGCTCGAAGCCCAGGCCGTACTTGTCGTTCGCCAGCTCCAGGACCTTGACCGCTTCGGCCATGATTTCCGGGCCAATACCATCGCCAGGGAGAATCAGAATCTGCTTGCTCATGCTTTCCTCGTTTGCTCTATCGGCGCGCCCCAGGCTTTGTAACCTTGGACGGGCCGGGAAAAATGCTATCGCTCGGCCCACAGCACCAGTACATCTGTACTGAACGAACCATCGGCCTCAATCTCAAAATATTCACGCACTTCAGCGCCCATCGAACGCTGCAGCTCGAGAATCGCCGCACGCATTACCTCGGGGGTGCGCATGCGCTCGACCCAGGAGCGGTATTCCAGGCGCAGGCGTTGGCGTGCGGTGCTGCGGGTGTGCAACCCCGCTTCGCTGACCTGGCGCAGCCATTCACCGGCCGAATAATCGCGCACATGGCTGGTGTCGCGCAGCACTTCGACACTTTGCAGGTACGTGTCCAGCAATGGCATGCCGGGCGACAGGACATCGATGAACGCCACCACGCCGCCCGGCTTGAGCACCCGGCGCACTTCCCGCAACGCCAGGCCCAGGTCGCTCCAATGATGCGCCGAGTAGCGGCTGAACACGAAGTCGAACTCAGCATCGGCGAACGGCAGGCGCTCGGCGGCACCGCGTACAGTGGTGATGTTACCCATGCCTCGATCCACTGCCGCGGCGGCGACGACGTCGAGCATTTGCTGGGACAAATCGTAGGCCACCACTTCGGCGGCCAGTGGCGCGACGTGGAAACTCACATGACCAGCGCCGCAGCCCAGGTCCAGCACCCGGGAATCGCTACGGCCCGCCAGCTCAGCCTGTAGCAGCGCGAACTCGGCGCCCTGGGCGTGCACGGCACTGCTCAGGTAGGCCGAGGCCTGTTCACCGAATTGCTTTTGTACAACCTGACTGTGGGCGGTGCTGGTCATGGGATGTCCTTGTGGTTTTGTCTTGCCTGGGCGGGCCCCATCGCGAGCAAGCTCGCTCCCACAGGGGCTTTGTGAACGCCGCAAATCCAATGTGGGAGCGAGCTTGCTCGCGATGAGGCCGGTACTGCCTACATCACAATCCATCAAGCATCGCGAAACAACCAAGGCTGGCTCGCCCGATGCTTGGCCTCGAACGCGGCAATCGCCTCGCCGTCCTGCAAGGTCAAGCCAATGTCGTCCAGGCCGTTGAGCAGGCAATGCTTGCGGAACGCGTCGATCTCGAAACTCAATACCTTGCCGTCAGGACGGGTCACGGTCTGGGCCGCCAGGTCGATCTGCAATTGGTAGCCCGGGTTAGCCTCGACCTGCTGGAACAGCTCATCCACCTCAGCGTCGCTCAGAATGATCGGCAGCAAACCGTTCTTGAAGCTGTTGTTGAAGAAGATGTCGGCGTAGCTCGGCGCGATGATGCTGCGAAAACCGTACTCTTCCAATGCCCATGGCGCGTGTTCACGGCTCGAACCGCAGCCGAAGTTCTCACGGGCCAGCAACACGCTGGCGCCTTGGTAACGCTCGGCGTTGAGTACGAAATCCTTGTTCAACGGCCGCTTGGAGTTGTCCTGGTACGGCTGGCCGACATCCAGGTAGCGCCACTCGTCGAACAGGTTCGGGCCGAAGCCGGTGCGCTTGATGGACTTCAAGAACTGCTTGGGAATGATCTGGTCGGTGTCGACGTTGGCACGATCCAAAGGCGCGACAAGACCGGTGTGCTGGGTAAAAGCTTTCATGCTGCGCTCCTTCAGATCAATTCGCGGACGTCGACGAAACGGCCGTTGACAGCCGCCGCCGCGGCCATGGCCGGGCTCACCAGGTGCGTACGGCCACCGGCGCCCTGACGGCCTTCGAAGTTACGGTTGGAGGTGGACGCGCAATGCTCGCCCGACTCCAAACGATCCGGGTTCATCGCCAGGCACATCGAGCACCCTGGCTCACGCCATTCGAAACCGGCTTCGAGGAAAATCTTGTCCAGCCCTTCCGCTTCGGCCTGGGCTTTGACCAGGCCTGAGCCCGGCACCACGATGGCCTGCTTGATGGTCGAGGCGACCTTGCGGCCCTTGGCGATCACTGCAGCGGCGCGCAGGTCTTCGATCCGCGAGTTGGTGCAGGAACCAATGAACACGCGATCGAGCTGAATGTCGGTGATCGCCTGGTTTGCACTCAAACCCATGTACTTCAGGGCGCGGACGATGGAGTCGCGCTTGACCAGGTCCATTTCCTTGGCAGGATCCGGTACGTTCTGGTCCACCGCCAAGACCATTTCCGGGGAAGTGCCCCAGCTGACTTGCGGCTTGATCTGGGTCGCGTCGAGTTCGACTACAGTGTCGAATTTCGCATCGGCATCGGAGACCAAGTCTTTCCAGGCTTCGACTGCCATGTCCCATTCGGCACCTTTTGGTGAAAACGGGCGGCCCTTGACGTATTCCACGGTTTTTTCATCGGCGGCCACCAGGCCGACGCGGGCACCGGCCTCGATGGACATGTTGCAGATCGTCATGCGGCCTTCGACAGACAGGTCGCGAATCGCGCTGCCGGCGAACTCAATGGCATGGCCGTTACCACCAGCGGTGCCAATCTTGCCGATCACGGCCAGGACGATGTCCTTGGCGGTCACGCCGAACGGCAGCTTGCCCTCGACGCGCACCAGCATGTTTTTCATTTTCTTGGCGACCAGGCACTGGGTGGCGAGCACGTGCTCGACCTCGGAGGTGCCAATGCCGTGGGCCAAGGCACCGAACGCACCGTGGGTCGAGGTGTGGGAGTCGCCGCAGACCACGGTCATGCCCGGCAAGGTCGCGCCCTGCTCCGGGCCGATGACGTGGACGATGCCCTGGCGCACGTCATTCATCTTGAATTCGACGATGCCGTATTCGTCACAGTTATCGTCGAGGGTCTGCACCTGCAAGCGCGAGACCTGGTCGGCAATGGCTTCGATGCCGCCCTTGCGCTCCGGCGTGGTCGGTACGTTGTGGTCCGGGGTCGCGATATTGGCATCGATGCGCCACGGCTTGCGCCCGGCCAGACGCAGGCCTTCGAAGGCCTGCGGCGAAGTCACTTCGTGGATGATGTGACGATCGATGTAGATCAGCGCCGAACCATCGTCGCGCTGCTTGACCAAATGCGAATCCCAGAGCTTGTCGTAGAGCGTTTTGCCGGCCATCAGACGGTTTCCTCATCAGCTTGTTTCTATGCCCCGGGTCCTGAGCGAATCAATAACCCCTTGGCTTGTGAGGCTGATCCTATGGGGTTACATTAAATAACTCAAATTCATATTTTTCATACTTTGCATAACCAACTGGAATCCGAGCGAAACGCCATGGACCTCGCCAATCTCAATGCCTTTATTGCCATCGCCGAGACCGGCAGTTTCTCCGGCGCCGGTGAACGCCTGCACCTGACCCAGCCGGCCATCAGCAAGCGTATCGCCGGGCTGGAACAACAGCTCAAGGTGCGTCTGTTCGACCGCCTCGGCCGTGAAGTGGGCCTGACCGAGGCCGGCCGGGCGCTGTTGCCACGGGCCTATCAGATCCTCAACGTGCTGGACGACACCCGCCGCGCCCTGACCAACCTGACCGGCGAAGTGACCGGCCGCCTGACGCTCGCCACCAGCCACCACATCGGCCTGCACCGCCTGCCGCCTCTATTAAGGGAGTTCACTCGCCGCTACCCACAGGTGGCGCTGGACATTCAGTTCCTGGATTCGGAAGTGGCCTATGAAGAGATCCTTCATGGCCGGGCTGAACTGGCAGTCATCACCCTCGCACCCGAACCGCACTCACTGGTACGGGCCACGCCAGTGTGGGACGACCCCCTGGATTTCGTGGTGGCCCCGGAACATGCATTGCTCAACGGTGCGGTCAGCCTGGCGGACATTGCCTTGCACCCGGCGGTGTTCCCCGGCGGCAATACCTTTACCCACCACATCGTGCGACGGCTGTTCGAAGCCCAGGGCCTGACGCCAAACATCGCCATGAGCACAAATTATCTGGAAACGATAAAGATGATGGTTTCCATCGGCCTGGCCTGGAGCGTTCTGCCGCGCACCATGCTCGACGAACAGGTGGCGCGCATCCCTTTGCCGGGCATACAGCTCAGTCGCGAGCTAGGCTATATCCTGCACACCGAACGGACGCTGTCGAATGCTGCACGGGCTTTCATGGCCTTACTGGACGCACAAATCGATCTGCCAGGGACAACGGCATAGGTTGTGCTACTCCTATAGAGCCGCCATACCCGTGCCTAACGCCCAATCTGCCCAAGGCTCGCTAGATAATGCCCAAACCCGCTGACCACCTCCCGCCTCTGCCGCGTATTCAGGCGCTCGACCCGAAACGGTCCGAGCAAAGCTGGGACAGCGCACCGCAGTTGCTGGCCGCCCTGAACGGCGCGCGGCTGGGGGCCTGGTCATGGGACATCGATACCGGGCAGATCAGTTGGTCCCGGGGCACCCAGGCGCTGTTCGGCTTCGATCCGCGCCAACCCTTGCCGGCGGACGTGGACTACCTCGACCTGTTGCTACCCGAAGACCGGGCCAAAGCCCTGCGGGCCTTTCACGCCGCAGTGGCCGGCGTGCCCCTGGAACAGGCGATGCACCACCGCATTGTCTGGCCTGATGGCACCCTGCACTGGCTGGAGATCAGTGGCAGCGTGCTGCCTGACAAACATGGCCGCCCCCGAATGATCGGGGTGATCCGCGAGATCACCCATCAGCGCGAACGCGAACAAGCACTGCGCAGCTCGGAAAAGCGCTTTGCCACGTTGTTTCACCTGTGCCCCAACATGGTATTGCTGACGCGTCAGGAAGACGGCCTGATCAGCGAGGCCAACCAGTATTTCGAAAGCCTGTTTGGCTGGCCGGTACAGGACGTGATTGGTCGCACCACCCTGGAGCTGGGGTTGTGGGTCGACCCAGCGCAACGGACAAAGCTGGTGGAAGCGACAAAGGCCAAGGGCGAACTGGTGAGCATGGAGGTGGAGTTCCGGGCCAGTAACGGCCAGGTCCACAACGGTATTCTCAGCGCACAGAAAGTCGAACTCGAAGGCCAGCCCTACCTGCTGAGCACCTTCCTCGACACCACCGAGCGCAAACTGGCCGAACAGGCCCTCAAGGACAGCCAGGAACGCCTGGACCTGGCCCTCGACTCGGCGCAACTGGGCACTTGGGACTGGCACATTCCCAGCGGCATGCTTTACGGCTCCGCACGAGCCGCGCAGCTCCACGGCCTGGAGCCCAAGCCGTTCCACGAGTCATTCGACGCGTTTTTCGATGGGGTACCCACTGAAGAACGCAACAATATGCGTAACGCCTACCGCAGCCTGAGGGAAGGCCCGGCGGGCAATTATCAACTGACCTACCGTGTACAACTGCCGGACGGCAGTTCGCGCTATCTGGAAAGCCGCGCCCGCCTCTACCGCAACGACGACGGCAGCCCCTTGCGCATGGCCGGCACCTTGCTGGACATCACCGACCAGGTCGAACGCGAACAGAGCCTGGCGGCATCGGAGGAAAAATTCGCCACGCTGTTCCAGGTCAGTCCCGATCCGATCTGCGTCACCCATCAGGACAGCGGGCGGTTTCTCGAAATCAATTCCAGCTTTACCCAGACATTCGGCTGGGCGGCCAGCGACGTGATCGGCCTCAGCGCCGACGAAATCGGTCTCTGGGACGCCTCGGGCAGCAGCCTGCAACGCATCGAACGGGTAATCCGCGAGCAATCACTGAACAATGTCGCCATCCTCGTCCACCATAAGAACGGTCAACCGCTGACCTGTGTGATTTCCAGCCGGCAGATCAACGTCGGCAACCAACCCTGCATCGTCACCACCTTGCGCGATATCACCCAACAACAGCGCTCCGAAGCGGCCCTGAAGGCCAGCGAGGAAAAATTCGCCAAGGCGTTTCACTCCAGCCCCGACGCCATCACCATCACCGAACACGAAAGCGGCCGCTACCTGGAGGTCAACGATGGCTTCTGCCGCCTCACCGGCTACCGCGCCGACGAAGTGATCGGGCACACAGTCTATGAGGTGGGGATCTGGGCCGAAGAAAAGCAGCGCGCGCTGCTGCTGGCCGAGCTGCAGCTCAAGGGCCGCGTGCATCACCTGGAAATGCTCGGGCGCAACAAACGCGGGGAAATACTCACCGTGGAAGTCTCAGTGGAGCCCATCACGCTCAACGAAACAGCCTGCCTGCTGCTGACGGCCCGAGACGTCAGCCTGTTGCGCAATGCCGAAGCGCAGATACGCCACCTGGCCTATCACGACTCACTGACCAACCTGCCCAACCGAGCCTTGCTGATGGACCGGTTGAGCCAGCAGATCGCCCTGCTCAAGCGTCATAACCTGCGTGGTGCCCTGCTGTTTCTGGACCTGGACCACTTCAAGCACATCAACGACTCGCTCGGTCACCCGGTGGGTGACACGGTGCTGAAAATCATTACCGCACGCCTGGAAGCCAGTGTGCGCCTGGAAGATACCGTCGCGCGGCTGGGCGGCGACGAATTCGTCGTACTGCTCAGCGGCCTGGAAGGCAGCCGCGCCGCTGTCAGCGCACAAGTGCAGAGCTTGGCCGACACCCTGCGCGAATTGCTCTCGGAGCCGATGTTCCTCGATGGCCAGCGCCTGCAAGTCACGCCGAGTATCGGCATGGCACTGATTCCCGACCACGGCTCCACCCCGACCGACCTGCTCAAGCGCGCCGACATTGCGCTGTACCGCGCCAAGGATTCGGGGCGCAATACCTCGCAGATGTTCCACGCCACCATGCAAAAAGCCGCCAGCGAACGCTTGCGCATGGAAACCGACCTGCGCCAGGCCCTTGCCCGCGGCGAGTTCAGCGTGCATTTCCAACCCCAGGTCGACGCCCGGGACAACCGCATCATCGGCGCCGAAGCCCTGGTCCGCTGGCATCACCCGGACCTGGGTGCGCAATCGCCCAACGAGTTCATCAAAGTGCTGGAAGACAGCGGACTGATCCTGGAGGTCGGGACCTGGATCCTCGACGAGGCTTGCGACGGCTTCAAGCAACTGATCGCCAGGGGCAAAGTCGATCCGCAGCGGTTCAGCCTGTGCGTGAACATCAGCCCACGGCAGTTCCGCCAGAGTGACTTCGTCGAGCGCATTGAAACCTGCCTCGCCACCCACGGCCTGCCCTGCGCCATGCTGAAGCTGGAAATCACTGAAGGCATCGTCATCCAGAACCTGGACGACACCATCGGCAAGATGCGCCGGCTGAAAAAACTGGGGGTCAGTTTCGCCATGGACGATTTCGGCACCGGTTATTCGTCGCTGACCTACCTCAAACGCCTGCCGGTGGACACGTTGAAAATCGACCAATCATTCGTGCGCGACGCCACCAGCGACCCTAACGACGCCGAAATCATCCGCGCCATCGTCGCCATGGCCCGCAGCCTCAACCTGGAAATGATTGCCGAAGGTGTGGAAACCCTGGAGCAGCTGCATTTCCTGCAAGGGCTTGATTGCCATTTGTACCAGGGTTACCTGCATAGCCGGCCGTTGCCGCTGGAGGCGTTCGAGCGGTTGTTGCCGTGATGCAAGACCACAATGGAATCTCCACAATGAAAAAGGGCGCCATCTGGCGCCCTTCTTCAGTAGTGATGCATCAGTTTTGCAGCGCGGGTTGCTGCTGCACCCCATTGATCGGGATGCGCTTGGCCTTGGCCTCTTCCGGAATCACCCGCAACAGGTCGATGCTCAACAGACCGTTGCTCAGGCCGGCAGACTTGATCTCGATATGATCGGCCAACCGGAAGGACAGCTTGAACGCACGCTGGGCAATGCCCTGGTGCAGATAGGTCACGCTGTCGTTGCTCGCTTCGCGTTTGCCACCGCTGATGGTCAGCACACCTTTTTCCACTTGCAGGTCCAGGTCTTCTTCCTGGAACCCAGCGGCGGCGACCACGATGCGGTACTCGTCATCACCATGTTTTTCCACATTGTAGGGCGGATAGCTGCTGCCCGGCTCATTGCGCAGGGCGGTCTCGAACAGGTCGTTGAAACGGTCGAAACCCACCGAGGAACGGAACAGAGGGGCCAGCGAAAATGCAGTACTCATGATTCAAATCTCCTGAAAAATTCAGCAAGTTTTTTTGTCTCCGCGACCCGAATTCGGCATCGCGTAACCCTTATCTAGGGTCCGCCAAAAACTTTTCAAGAGCTTTTTTTGAATTTTTTTCAAGCTGCTTCGGTGTGCCGCACACCCAGCAAATGACCTACCGCATCCAGCTCGGTTTCACGGCGCAGAGCGGTAAACAGCTGCACCGCTTCGGGATAATTGCGGGTCAGCATTGCCAGCCATTGCTTCAACCGACCCGGCGCTTGGCGGGGTGTCAGTTGTTCGACCACCTGCACCCAGAAGTCCTGGAGCATCGGTTGCAGTTCGGCCCAGGACATCTCGACCACTTCCTCACCCGCCCGGGCCGCAGCGATCTGCCGGGCCAGGTCAGGACGGGAAACCAGGCCACGACCGAGCATGATGTCTTCCACGCCGCTGATTTCGCGGCAACGGCGCCAGTCTTCCACGCTCCAGATATCGCCATTGGCGAATACCGGCACCTTGACCACTTCCTGGACCCGCGGGATCCACTCCCAGTGGGCCGGGGGCTTGTAGCCGTCGGTCTTGGTTCGCGCATGCACCACAATGTGCGCCGCGCCGCCTTCGGCCAACGCCGTGGCACAGACCAGCGCACCATCCGGGCTGTCGAACCCCAGGCGCATCTTGGCGGTGACCGGGATGTGTTTCGGCACCGCGCGACGTACATGCTCGACGATTTCGTTGAGCAGCTCCGGCTCCTTGAGCAACACCGCCCCGCCCCGGGATTTATTCACGGTCTTGGCCGGGCAACCGAAGTTCAGGTCAATAACTTCTGAGCCCAACTCGCAGGCCAACGCCGCGTTTTCCGCCAGGCACACCGGGTCGGAGCCGAGCAACTGCACCCGCAACGGCACGCCGGCAGCCGTTTGGGCACCGGTCAGCAATTCGGGGGCGAGCTTATGGAAATAGGCTGGCGTGAGCAGACGGTCATTGACGCGAATGAATTCGGTGACGCACCAGTCGATACCACCAACACGGGTCAGGACGTCCCGCAGGATGTTGTCGACCAACCCCTCCATGGGCGCCAGGGCAATTTGCATGGAAAAACACACTCAACGAAAAAACGTGCGGCAGTTTACCGGATTTTGCTCACATAGCCGGTATTCACCACAAATCCCCTGTGGGAGCGGGCTTGCTCGCGAAAACGGTGGGTCAGCTTGCATTGATGTTGGATGTGCTGCCGTCATCGCGAGCAGGCTCGCTCCCACAATGGTTCCAATGTGTTTACAGAATTGGAGCCCGCCACAAATCCCTGTGGGAGCGAGCCTGCTCGCGATAGCGGTGGGTCAATCTATGAAGATGCCAGATGGATTCAGCGCCACACCATAACCCTCGATGAACTCCGGCGGCATGCGCTTGGGCCTGCCAGTGGACAGTTCAATGCAGACAAATGTGGTCTGGGCCCGCAGCAAGGTGGTGTTGTCGCTGGGGCGGATCAGTTGGAAATGCCGGGTCATCTTCAACCGCTGGTCCCAATCGACGATCCAGGTCGCTAATTGCAACTCGTCGCCTTCATAGGCAGCCGCCAGGTAATCGATTTCATGCCGCACCACCGCCATGGCGCGGTCCAGCCGCCGATACTCCACCAGATCCAGCCCCAGGCGCTGGGAATGGCGCCAGGCACAGCGCTCGAGCCAGGTGACGTATACCGCGTTATTGGCGTGGCCCAGCCCGTCGATGTCTTCGGCATTTACTTGAAGATCAATGATGAACGGCGTTGCCCGATCCCAGCCCATGCCCCTCTCCCGGTCGAATATGGTTGGGGGCAGTGTAACGGATCCGCGCTTGACCGCCATCGCGGGCAGCCTTGCTCCCACAGATCAAGCCGATTGGCGCGCTTGCAGGCTGCGCCCGGCCAGCAGTGACAACACACCATCAATGACACGCGGATCGGCCAGCACCCGCTGGTGCCCGCCCTGTGGCAAGCGCAGCAAGCGGCTGTCGAACCAGGCCTCGTGAATCAGTTGCGATTCCTTGACCGAGACGAAGGTGTCGTCGTCGGCATGGACGATCAACCCAGGCACGTCCAGTTGGTAATGGGCGACGTCCATTTTCTCGGCCCGCATGCCCACATCGTTTTCCACCAGGCGAATGAAGGCTGAACGGGCCTTGGGCGGCAGCCCCATCATCCGGGCGAACCCGCGCAACACGCCCAGAATGCGCGCAGGTGCAGCGATGCTGACCAGGGTCTCGGTCCGCAACCCCAACTGAACCGCGAGCATGGCACTGGCGCCGCCCATGGAATGCCCGATCACGGCTTGCAGCGGCGGCAACTCAGCCGCGGCTTCGAGCATGGCCCTGGCGAACAACAAGACATTGGCCTCGCGTCCAGGTGAGCGGCCATGGGCCGGACCGTCCAGCGCCACCACCGTGTAGCCGGCGTCCACCAGTGCCGTGATCAGCGCCGCGAACTGTGTAGGTCGCCCTTCCCAGCCGTGCATCACCAAGACGGTCGGGCCTTTGCCCCAGCGCAAGGCCGACAGACCGAAGCGCAAGGTGATGCGCTCGGAGGTTGCCAGCAATGGCAATTCCCAATCCCGCGGCGGCAAGTCTCGGGGACGCATGAACAGCAGTCGCATCTTCTTTGCTATCAGGCGCGGCGCCACCCAGCCAAGGGTGCCATTGACGCCACGAATCCAGCTCAACCTGTTCATCGCTCATCTCCAGGGCTTGCGCCTCAGCTCATTGCACCGCCGACTTGGCGGCGCGCAGCAAACGATCCGATAACTCTCCAGGGCCCAGGGCGCGTGCCAAGGCCAGGCCGCCCACCATCAAGGCGATGTCGGCCAGGGCCTTGTCGGCGTCCTCCGGGCTGGCCGCCAGTTGCGCGACCATCAGTTCAATATGCTCATTGAGCACCTCACGAAATGCATCTGGCAGCCTGCCCAGTTCGCCAACCGACGCAGGAATCGGACAGGCGTGCTCGGTAGAGTCGCGGTGCTTTCGTGACAGATAGAACGCCGCGACCAGCGCGCGCCGCTCTTCGCCTGTCAGTTCGCTGTCCATGTCGGCGATCAAGCCGCGGCGCCGATTGAGCAATTGCTTGAACGCCTCCAGCATCAAGGCATCTTTGCTTTCGAAATGGGCATAAAAACCGCCCACCGTCAGCCCGGCCGCGCCCATCACCTCGCCCACGCTCGGTTCAGCCGGCCCACGCTGGATCAGCGCATCGCTGGCCGCCTTGAGAATGCGTTCACGGGTTTGTGCCTTTTTATCGCTCATCGTCGCCTCCGAATATTACGATTGAAATATTATTCCCATAATAATTTTCCGCAAGCGGAAATTTTGACCGCTGGTCAGAAGACTCTCTCAAGGATAAGGGAATTGGCCGAACGCCAGACAAACAAAAGGGCCATTCAAGAATTGAATGACCCCTATAAATCCCGCAGAGCGGGTAATCGTGGCGTCCCCTAGGGGACTCGAACCCCTGTTACCGCCGTGAAAGGGCGGTGTCCTAGGCCACTAGACGAAGGGGACACAAACCTTCTGAACGTGATCAGCGCTGAGAACTGATCGACTCAAGGCCGGTGTGGCCAGACCTTGAACCTGTAAATTGGTGGAGCTAGACGGGATCGAACCGTCGACCTCTTGCATGCCATGCAAGCGCTCTCCCAGCTGAGCTATAGCCCCGGATTTTTCGCCTCGCGGCGGAGCGACATCTTGCAACATCGCTTCTGTAAAACTGGCGTCCCCTAGGGGACTCGAACCCCTGTTACCGCCGTGAAAGGGCGGTGTCCTAGGCCACTAGACGAAGGGGACGCAAACCCTTCTATACAACTGATCAACGCTGAGTGTTGATCGCTTCAAGCCCCGTGTGGCCAGGCCTTGAAGTATAAATTGGTGGAGCTAGACGGGATCGAACCGTCGACCTCTTGCATGCCATGCAAGCGCTCTCCCAGCTGAGCTATAGCCCCTCATCGCTGAGGACGGGGCGAATCTTAAGGGCGTATCGGAGGGCTGTCAAATTTATTTTCAACAAATTTGAAAGTTTTTTGCCGGGATAACAATCACTTACCGACAAACCCCGGAAAACCGGGGTATGTCCTGCCTCATCGAGCGTTCAGGCAATCGCGCCGAGCAGTTTTTCCCACTCCTTGTTTTCCTTCTTCGACACGCCACCGAGCAAGTCGATGGCCTGGCGCAGGCGGAAACGGGTCAGATCCGGCCCGAGAATTTCCATCGCATCGAGCACCGACACCGAACTGGCCTGGCCGGTAATGGCGGCGAACATCAACGGCATGGCATCGCGCAGCTTCAACTCCAGGTGTTCGACAACCGCCTGAATGGTTGCGGTGATGCTGTCCTTTTCCCATTGGCGCAGGCTTTCCAGTTTCCACAGAATCAACTGCATCAACTGGCGTACCTGATCACCCGACAGCTTCTTGGATTCGAACAGCTTCGCATCCGGCGTCACGCCACCGGCAAAGAAGAAACCAGCCAGTGGAGCGATCTGGCTGAACGTCTCCACCCTGCCCTGCACATGGGGCGCGATCTTCATCATGTACTCAGGATTCAACGCCCACTTCTGCACACGCGCAGCGAATTCTTCCACCGGCAAGTCCCGCAGCCACTGACCGTTGAGCCACGACAGCTTCTCGACGTCGAAGATCGGCCCACCCAGGGACACCCGCGACAGGTCGAAATGCTCGACCATTTCCTGCAGCGAAAACTTCTCGCGCTCGTCCGGCATCGACCAGCCCATGCGGCCCAGGTAGTTGAGCATTGCCTCGGGCATGAAACCCATGCGCTCGTAGAACGTCACCGAGGTCGGGTTCTTGCGTTTGGACAGCTTGCTCTTGTCCGGGTTACGCAGCAGCGGCATGTAGCACAGCTGCGGTTGCTCCCAGCCGAAGTATTCGTAGAGCAGGATCAATTTCGGTGCCGACGGCAACCATTCTTCCCCGCGCAATACGTGAGTGATGCCCATCAGGTGATCGTCGACCACGTTCGCCAGGAAGTACGTCGGCAGGCCATCGGTCTTCATCAGCACTTGCATGTCCATGCGATCCCACGGGATCTCGACATCGCCCCGCAGCATGTCCGGCACCACGCAGACGCCTTCGGTCGGCACCTTCATGCGGATTACATGGGGCTCGCCGGCGGCCAGGCGACGGGCGACTTCTTCCTTGGACAGCAGCAGCGCGCGGCCGTCGTAGCGCGGGGTTTCGCCACGGGCCATCTGCTCGGCGCGCATCTGGTCCAGCTCTTCGGCGGTGCAGAAGCACGGGAATGCGTGCCCCATGTCCACCAGTTGCTGGCAATACTGCTGGTAGATATCGCCACGTTCGCTCTGGCGATACGGACCATGCGGGCCGCCAACGTCCGGACCTTCGCTCCAGTCGATGCCCAGCCAGCGCAGGGCGTCGAAGATCTGTTGTTCAGACTCGCGAGTCGAACGCAACTGGTCGGTGTCCTCGATCCGCAGGATGAACTCACCGCCATGCTGCTTGGCAAAGCAATAGTTGAACAAAGCGATGTAAGCGGTGCCGACATGGGGATCGCCAGTGGGCGAAGGCGCGATGCGGGTGCGGACGGTGGTCATGGCATGTCTCGAAAAGAATATAAAAGCGAAGATGAAACAGGGGGCGAATGGTAACAGGCGATGGTAGGCGGGCTCCAGTGAGAGCGGGATTTGTGTGGCCAGACGTTAGACCGAATCGCGCCCATCGCGAGCAAGCTCGCGCCCACAGGGCACCCAGTTGTCCGGACTGGACACGGCCCAATGAGGGAGCGAGCCTGCTCGCGATGAGGCCCTTAAAATCGCCACAAAACCTCAGACAGTCAGCAACCGCTCGCGCAACTTGCCAATCTCATCGCGCAACTGCGCCGCCGCCTCGAACTCCAGGTCCCGGGCCAGTTGGTACATCTTCTCTTCCAACTGACGGATACGCTTGGCGATCTCGCTCGGTGAGCGCAATTCGGCTTCGTAGCGAGCGCTCTCTTCGGCGGCCTTGGCCATGCCCTTGCGCTTTTTGCTGCGCGAGCCGGGTACGGTGGCACCTTCCATGATGTCGGCAACGTCCTTGAACACCCCTTTGGGCGTGATGCCGTTGGCCAGGTTAAAGGCGATCTGCTTGTCGCGACGGCGCTCGGTCTCGCCGATGGCCCGCTCCATCGAACCGGTGATGCGGTCGGCATAGAGAATCGCCCGCCCATTGAGGTTACGTGCGGCGCGACCGATGGTCTGGATCAACGAGCGCTCGGAACGCAGGAAACCTTCCTTATCGGCGTCGAGAATCGCCACCAGCGACACCTCGGGCATGTCCAGGCCTTCGCGCAGCAGGTTGATGCCCACGAGCACGTCGAAGGTGCCCAGGCGCAGGTCGCGGATAATTTCAACCCGCTCCACCGTGTCGATGTCCGAGTGCAGGTAGCGCACCCGTACGCCATGATCGGCCAGGTAATCGGTCAGGTCTTCGGCCATGCGCTTGGTCAGCGTAGTGACCAGCACCCTTTCCTCCAATGCCACGCGCTTGGTGATTTCCGAGAGCAGGTCATCGACCTGGGTCAGCGCCGGGCGCACTTCGATCTGTGGGTCGACCAGCCCGGTCGGCCGCACCAGTTGCTCGATCACTCGCCCGGCATGTTCGGCCTCATAGTTGCCTGGGGTGGCCGAGACAAAAATCGTCTGCGGGCTCACACTTTCCCATTCGTCGAAGCGCATCGGCCGGTTGTCCAGGGCCGAGGGCAGACGGAAGCCGTATTCCACCAGGGTTTCCTTGCGCGAACGGTCGCCTTTGTACATCGCGCCGACCTGGGGCACGCTGACGTGGGACTCGTCGATCACCAGCAAGGCATCGGCCGGCAGATAGTCATACAAGGTGGGCGGTGGCGCACCCGCCGGGCGGCCTGACAGGTAGCGCGAGTAGTTTTCGATGCCGTTGCAGTAGCCCAGCTCCAGGATCATCTCCAGGTCAAAGCGGGTCCGCTGCTCCAGACGTTGGGCTTCCACCAGCTTGTTGTTCGAACGCAGGTATTCCAGGCGCTCCTGCAGTTCGACCTTGATGCCTTCAATGGCGTCCAGCAGGGTTTCCCGCGGCGTCACGTAGTGGCTCTTGGGGTAGAAGGTGAAACGCGGCAGCTTGCGGATGACTTCGCCGGTCAGCGGGTCGAACGCGGAAATGCTCTCTACTTCATCGTCGAACAGCTCGATGCGGATCGCTTCGAGGTCCGATTCCGCCGGGTAGATGTCGATCACATCGCCACGCACCCGGAACGTCGCCCGAGCGAAATCCATGTCGTTGCGGGTGTACTGCAAGTCCGCCAGGCGGCGCACCAGGGCGCGCTGGTCGAGCTTGTCGCCGCGATCCACGTGCAAGACCATTTTCAGGTAGGTTTCCGGGCTGCCCAGACCGTAGATGCACGACACGGTGGTGACGATGATCGCGTCCTTGCGCTCCAGTAGCGCCTTGGTCGCCGACAGCCGCATCTGTTCGATGTGGTCGTTGATCGAGGCGTCCTTCTCGATGAAGGTGTCCGACGACGGCACGTAGGCCTCGGGCTGGTAGTAGTCGTAATAAGAGACGAAATACTCCACCGCGTTGTTCGGGAAGAACGCCTTGAACTCACCGTACAACTGCGCCGCCAGGGTCTTGTTCGGTGCCAGCACCAGGGTCGGGCGCTGCACCTGGGCGATTACGTTGGCGATGCTGAAGGTCTTGCCCGAGCCGGTCACACCGAGCAGCGTCTGGTGCGCCAGCCCCGCCTCGATGCCTTCGACCATCAGGCGGATGGCTTCCGGCTGGTCGCCGGCAGGCTGGAATCGGGTGACTAGCTGGAATTCAGACATGACATAACCTCTGGGTTCACCCCTGTCGGCCAGCCGACAGGGACGAGAAAGACCGAAACGACTGATGCCGTCCGAGGAAAAAGCTGGGATGCACACAATGTGGAGGTGAATGCCCTCGCTTTCAAGACGAACGTCCTACACGCCTTGCAGACTTTGACGCAGAGAAGGGACTAACGGTCGAAAAAAATCGAAAATACTTACCGCAAAAGCAGAATCGCCTGTCGCCGTGCCGGGTGATGGCCTCTATACTAGCTCCCCGTTTGTGCACCGCTCTAGTGCATCCGGCTGGAGCGCGACACGTCCCCCTCACTCCATTCAGAGCCGCGCAATAATGAGCCTGTTTTCCGCTGTCGAATTGGCACCCCGCGACCCCATCCTGGGCCTCAACGAAGCATTCAACGCCGACACCCGTACCAATAAGGTCAACTTGGGCGTAGGTGTTTACTGCAACGAAGAAGGGCGCATTCCACTCCTGCGCGCCGTTGTCGAAGCCGAGACGATTCGCGTGGCTCAGCACGTTTCCCGTGGTTACCTGCCAATCGACGGCATTGCAGCCTATGACCAGGCAGTGCAGACCTTGTTGTTTGGCAAGGACTCCCCGCTGATCGCCTCCGGCCGTGTCATCACCACCCAGGCCGTGGGCGGCACCGGCGCACTGAAGATCGGTGCCGACTTCCTCAAGCAACTGCTGCCGGACGCCGTTGTAGCCATCAGCGACCCGAGCTGGGAAAACCACCGCGCCCTGTTCGAAACCGCCGGCTTCCCGGTGCAGAACTACCGCTACTACGACGCCGCCACCCATGACGTGAACCGCAGCGGCCTGCTGGAAGACCTCAACGCCCTGCCCGAGCGCTCGATCGTTGTGCTGCATGCCTGCTGCCACAACCCGACCGGCGTGGACCTGAGCCCGCAAGACTGGAAAAACGTACTGGCTGTGATCAAGGCCAAGAACCACGTGCCGTTCCTGGACATGGCCTACCAGGGCTTTGGCGATGGCATCGACGAAGACGCAGCGGCCGTGCGCCTGTTCGCCGAGTCGGGCCTGACCTTCTTCGCGTCCAGCTCGTTCTCCAAGTCGTTCTCGCTGTACGGCGAACGCGTTGGCGCCCTGTCGATCGTCAGCGAATCGAAGGAAGAAAGTGCCCGCGTGCTGTCCCAGGTCAAGCGCGTGATCCGCACCAACTACTCCAACCCACCGACCCACGGCGCCAGCATCGTCGCCGCCGTGCTCAACAGCCCTGAGCTGCGGGCCCAGTGGGAAGCCGAACTGGCCGAGATGCGCCTGCGGATTCGCGGCATGCGCAACCAGATGGTGGACATGCTGGCCAAGGCCGCGCCGCACCACGACTTCAGCTTCGTCGCACGCCAAAGCGGGATGTTCTCCTACTCCGGCCTGACCGTTGAACAAGTGACGCGCCTGCGCAACGAGTTCGGCATCTATGCCCTGGACACCGGTCGCATCTGCGTGGCTGCGCTGAACCAGAACAACATCGAGGCAGTGACCAAGGCCATCGTTCAGGTGATCTGAAACTTTCGCGCCGGATGAAAAACGGGAAGCCATTGGCTTCCCGTTTTTTTTAGCGTCACTACCAGGTCAGGCGTACCCCTCGCCACAAAAGCACCCGGCACAACACTTTCAGCGAGGCTAAAGCTCCGTTGCCCGCTGACTCGCCGCATCGTCGTAGATCACATACAGCGACTCGGCAATCTGGCTCTTGATCGCCTTGGCACTTTCCAGCCCCAGGACGAAACCTTCGGCCTTGCCCCCGGCACGGTTCAGCTCATCGGCGGTGCCGGCCTGGGTGATGGCGTCGTAGAGTTTCTCGGCGTGGGGCCCCACACCCTTGGGCAAACTGATCTGCGCGGTGCTCATAGCGACACCCCAGTGCGGCTGGCGGTGTAAAGCGGTAACAGGTGATTCATGGCGCGTACCTTATGTCGGCGAATGGCCGGCAGCGCGTCCTGCCACTTCCGGGCGACCATGGTAGCCCTCTCCCGCCGTGGCAGTAACTGCCAATCGTTGATTGATCGTCAAAGGGCATCCGGGATCTACCGCTCGGCAATAGAAGCTTGACTTCTCTTTTCCAATCAGTAACATACGCGCCATTCCGCGATAGCTCAGTTGGTAGAGCAAGTGACTGTTAATCACTGGGTCCCTGGTTCGAGTCCAGGTCGTGGAGCCAGATAGCGACAAATCAAGCCCCTGAATCGAAAGATCCAGGGGCTTTTTCGTGGGCGAATAAAAATGCCGCAGGCTGAAAAAGCTTGCCGAGGTCGCTGCCGGAACAATAATCCGGCGCCAAAAAGGCATTATGGTCTGAATCCTGCTTTCTTTTCCAAAACCCGAGCTGTCACCCCAGTGTCATGACTGCACCGCAAACTGGTGCGGTCCGTCAACAACAGCTTCATAAAAACAAGGACGAAGGTATGCCCACGCAAAATCCCCACCGCATTGTCGGCCTGTGCACCTCCAGCAAGGTGTACAACGCACTGACCGAACTCAAGCACCTGGAAGGCCATCGCAGCGCCAAGTTCCTTTCCCTGCTGACGGAGAACCTGGTTCGCAAGGGCCTGCTCAACGAGCAGGAAGTGGTGCACATGCTCGACCTGGTCGTCGATTGAGCGGCATCGATTCCTACTATCGAGCCTGTTGATTTTTCGCCCCCCCGGCTGAGTCGTAAGGTAACCCCATCGATTGATGGAGGTTCCCATGCCCAAGGTTCAAATCATGTCTGTCATAGGCAGTGCCGTCCCCGCCCCACTCCGGGAGCGCGGTTTGCTGGCCTGCTGGTATCTGGTGCAGGACGGCGTGACCATCAGCGGTCCGCTGACTTCACTGCCCGCCGCCCAAGCCCTGTCGCAACGCATCGGCCCGTACGTGCTGAACGTCTAGGGCAGTTGTATGCGCGGTGTACTTTCGACGAACAAGGCCCAACAGGACATGAACAGCGCGGCGATCAGCGGCCCGATCACGAAGCCGTTCAGCCCGAACACCGCCAGCCCGCCGAGTGTCGAGACCAACACCATGTAGTCGGGCATCTTGGTGTCCTTGCCCACCAGGATCGGTCGCAGGAAGTTGTCCACCAGGCCAATCACGAATACGCCGAACAGCGTCAGCACCACACCCTGCCAGATCGCCCCGGAAAGCAGGAAATACACCGCCACCGGCGCCCAGACCAGGCCCGCCCCCACAGCAGGCAACAGTGACAGGAACGCCATCAGCACCGCCCACGGCAATACCGTCGGGATGCCCAGGATCCAGAAGATCAGCCCGCCCAGCGCGCCCTGGCTGATGGCGACCAGCAGATTGCCTTTTACCGTAGCGCGCACCACCCGGTTGAATTTCAACTGTAGGCGGCGCTTCTGGTGTTCGGCCAAGGGAATGGCCATGCGCACTTTGCGCACCAGTTCCGGGCCGTCGCGCAGGAAAAAAAACAGCAGATAAATCATGACAAAGAAACTGACCAGGAACTGGAACGTCCCCTGGCCGAAGCTGAACGCCTGGGTGGCGAAAAACTCACTGCCCTGCATCGCGCTCTTGACGATCTTGTCGCGCAACCCGTTCAGGTTACCCAGGCCGAAGCGGTCCAGCAGGTGCTGGAAGTACGGCGGCAAGGCATCCTTGAAACGGGCCAGGTAATCGGCAATGTCCAGCTCTCCGCTTTCCAGGCTCTTGTACAACGCCGTGCCTTCCTGGACCAGCAAGGTACTGATGATGATCACCGGTAAAATCGCACTGACCACGCAAATGCTCAAGGTGAACAGCGAGGTGACGTTGCGGTGCCAGCCGAACTTCAATTGCAGGCGGCGCTGCATCGGCGCAAAGACGATACCCAGGATCACCGCCCAGAACACCGCGCCATAAAACGGCAGCAGAATCCAGATGAAAGCGAGGGTCACGAGAACAAGCAATAGCATCTGGGATTTGTTTTGCAGCATCTTTCGATTCATCAGCGTTCCATGTCCAAAGGCGGGATAAACATTAGTCCGCCAGGACTCGCCGGAGTGCCTTCGCATTTCTCCCCCGGCATTGATCCAAATCAATACCGCCGGACCGACAGTGGCGTACCCTCGCCGCTTTTTGCGACCTGACGCCACCATGACCCTCGCCGCCCCCGAACTGCTCGCTCCCGCCGGCACCTTGAAAAACATGCGTTATGCCTTCGCCTACGGTGCCGACGCGGTGTACGCCGGCCAACCGCGCTACAGCCTGCGGGTGCGCAATAACGAATTCGACCACGCCAACCTGGCCCTGGGCATTCGTGAGGCCCAGGCCATGGGCAAGCGGTTCTACGTGGTGGTGAACATTGCCCCGCACAACGCCAAGCTGCGTACCTTCCTCAAGGACCTGGAGCCGGTGATAGCCATGGCGCCGGACGCGTTGATCATGTCCGATCCGGGGCTGATCATGCTGGTGCGCCGGCACTTTCCGCAGATGCCGATTCACCTGTCGGTGCAGGCCAATACCGTGAACTGGGCGAGCGTCGAGTTCTGGCAGCAACAGGGCTTGAGCCGGATCATCCTGTCCCGGGAACTGTCCCTGGAGGAAATCGCCGAGATTCGCCAGCAGGTGCCGGCCATGGAGCTGGAGGTGTTCGTCCACGGCGCCCTGTGCATGGCTTATTCCGGTCGCTGCCTGCTGTCGGGCTACCTGAACAAGCGCGACGCCAACCAGGGCAGTTGCACCAACGCCTGCCGCTGGAAGTATTCGGCGCAACCGGCGGTGGAAAACGTCGTGGGCGACATCGTGCAAACCTATCAACCCGAGCCGACCCTGGGCCTCGGCGCGCCCACCGACCAGGTATTCCTGCTCCAGGAGGCCAACCGCCCGGAAGCGTCCATGCCGGCCTTCGAGGACGAACATGGCACCTACATCATGAACGCCAAGGATCTGCGAGCGGTGCAGCACGTGGAGCGACTGGCGCGCATGGGCGTGCACTCACTGAAGATCGAAGGCCGGACCAAGTCGCACTTCTATTGCGCACGCACCACCCAGGTGTATCGCCGGGCCATCGATGACGCGGTCGCGGGTCGTGAGTTTGACCGCAGCTTGATGACCGACCTGGAGTCCCTCGCCCAGCGCGGCTACACCGAAGGTTTTCTACGCCGCCATGTGCATGACGAGTATCAGAACTACCAGAACGGCAGCTCGGTGTCGGAACGCCAGCAGTTCGTCGGAGAACTGACCGGCGAGCGGCGCGAACGCTTGGCCGAGGTGCGGGTCAAGAACCGTTTCCAATTGGGTGACCACATGGAACTGATGACGCCCAAGGGCAATTTTCACTTCGACCTGCATCAGTTGCAGAACGTGAAGGGCCAGGGCATCGACGTGGCGCCGGGGGATGGGCATGTGGTGTACCTGCCGATTCCGGATGCGGTGGATTTGCGGTTCGGGTTGTTGATGCGGGATGTGCGGGAAGCGTAAGGCCGGGACAGTGCTAGCGCCACATAGCCAATGTGTGCGAGCTTGCTCGCGATAGCGATTTACAGCTAACTCCTTCAGTGACTGACCTGCCGCCATCGCGAGCAAGCTCGCTCCCACAGGTATTTCCAGTCCTCGGCACGAACTGCCGAAGGCTGCGATCCTTCTTTCCCGATAGGACCCGGTTGCCCAGGTGAAAACATCTGGATCGAGAGCAAAAGATCGCAGCCTTCGGCAGCTCCTGCCTGATAGTCAGATCCGGAACTGCCCCACCAGTTTGCCCAGGCGCTGGCCCAGGTCGGCGAGGCTGCGGGAGGTCTGGGCGCCAAGCTGGGTTTCGTCGGCGACGCTGTCCACCGCCACGGCGATCTGATGCACGCTGCGGTTGATCTCCTCGGCCACGGCGGTCTGTTCCTCAGCGGCGCTGGCGATCTGGGCGTTCATCGAGTTGATGGTGCCGATCAACTGCGCCATGGTGTCCAGGGATGCCCCGGCTTCGTTGGCCCGCACCGACGTGCCCTCGCCGGCCTCACTGGAGCGACGCATCGCTTCTACCGCCGCATGGGTGCCTGATTGCAGGCGGTCGATCATGCCTTGGATTTCCTGGGTGCTTTGCTGGGTCCGGCTGGCCAGGGCCCGCACTTCATCGGCCACTACCGCGAACCCACGCCCGGCTTCACCGGCACGAGCAGCCTCGATGGCAGCGTTGAGGGCCAGCAGGTTGGTCTGCTCGGCGATCGAACGAATCACCCCAAGCACACTGACAATCGACGCCACGTCCTGCTGCAGGCTGTCCAGGGACACGCCGCTGCTACGAATATCGTTCACCAGCGCATGAATCTGCTGGATGCTGCCGGCCACCACGCGCTTGGCAGACTGGCCTTCTTCGTCGGTCTGCTGGGCCGCGACGGCCGCGCCCTGGGCGCTGCGGGCCACTTCCTGGGCGGCCGAAGACATTTCGTTGATCGCCGTGGCGACCTGGTCGGTTTCGTGACGCTGGCGTTCCATGGCCTGCTCGGAGCGCTGGGCCTGCTCGGAAACCTGCGTCACCAGCCCGGTCAGTTGGGAAGTCATCTCGGTAATCTGCCGCACCAGGCCGTGGATCTTGTCGACGAAACGGTTGAAGGAACCGGCCAGTTGGCCGAGTTCGTCCTGGCTGGTGATTGCCAGGCGGCGCGTCAGGTCGCCCTCGCCCGCGGCGATGTCATCGAGGTTGTCTTTCATCAGGTGCAGCGGCCGCAGAATGGTATTGGCCAGCACGATCCCCACCACCGCAATCACCAGCAACACCACGACGGCGATCCCGACAATACTTAGCACCACACCTTGCAGGCGCTCGTGGACTTTGGTTTCCACCAACGCCACTTGGGCTTCGATGCCGTCCAGGTTGACCGAGCTACCGACCGCCATGTCCCACTTGGCCAGGTATTCGGTGTAACCGAGCTTAGGCACCAGGTCTTTGCTGTTGGGCAGTGGCGAGCTGTATTCGAGATAGTGGGTTCCGTCCTTGGCGACTTTCACCAGGTCGCGGTTGACGTAGACACCGTTCGGGTCACGGTTGTCCTTGAAACTCTTGCCCACCCCGTCGGGGCTGTTGGCCTTGAACAGGCGCACGGTTTCGGAGTCGTAGCCGAAGAAATAGCCATCCTTGCCATAGCTGACGTTCGACAACAGCTTGATCGCCTGGGCCCGCGCCTCGTTATCACCGGGCGCTGCCGCGTCGTACAACGGCTTGATGGCCGTCAGCCCCACCGCCACGTAGTTCTGCAACGTAGCCTTGGCCTCGCTGAGCAGGCGTTCGCGGGTCTGCTGGACCTCTTTGACGGCCTGTTCCTGCAGAATGAATGCCGTGGTCAGGCTGATGATCACGGCGGACAACAATACAGGCAGTACTGCCAGGGACAGGACTTTAGCCTTCAGGCTCAGGCGCATACTGTTCACTCTTGTAGGTGTTATTGGCGTGGTTAGCTGTATTAACGGCAAGGCACGGGAAAACTGTAGGACAAGGTGGGACGGTTATCGCGAGCGGTCAGCAAATAAGGTTGCTGAATTGGAAGGCCCCATCGCGAGCAAGCTCGCTCCCACAGGGGATCAGCGCTGCTCACGAGTTTCGTGTTCACGCAGGATCCAATGTGGGAGCGAGCTTGCTCGCGATGAAGGCGACTCGGTCTTGAGGCTACAACACCATCGCCGCCACCCACCCAAACGCCAGCAACGGCAGGTTGTAATGGATGAAGGTCGGGACCACGGTGTCCCAGATGTGATGGTGCTGGCCGTCGATGTTCAGGCCGGAGGTCGGGCCCAGGGTCGAGTCCGAGGCAGGCGAGCCGGCGTCGCCCAGGGCGCCGGCGGTGCCGACGATGCAGACGATCGCCAACGGGCTGAAACCCAGTTGCAGGCACAGCGGCACGAAAATCGTCGCCAGGATCGGCACCGTGGAGAACGACGAGCCGATGCCCATGGTCACCAGCAACCCCACCAGCAGCATCAGCAGCGCTCCGACGCCCTTGTTGTGGCCGATCCAGGCCGCCGAGGTTTCCACCAGGCTCTGGACTTCACCGGTGGCCTTCATCACTTCAGCAAAACCCGAGGCGGCGATCATGATGAAACCGATCATCGCCATCATTTTCATGCCCTCGGTGAACAAGTCGTCGGTTTCACGCCAGCGCACCACCCCCGATACGGAGAAGATCAGGAACCCGACCAGGGCACCTATGATCATCGAATCCACCATCAGCTGGACGGCGAACGCCGCCACAATCGCCAGTCCTGCCACCAGCAGGCTCATGGGGTTGTAACGCACGGCCACTTGCTCGACCCGGGCGATTTTCTTCAGGTCGTAGACACGTTTCTTGCGATAGGTGAACAACGCCAGCAGCAAGCCAAACACCATGCCCAACGCCGGGATACCCATGGCATGGGTGACGTTGATGCCGCTGACGTCCACACCGCTGCGGGCGATGTTGGCCAGGAGGATTTCGTTAAGGAAGATATTGCCGAACCCCACCGGCAGGAACATGTAGGGCGTGATCAGACCGAAGGTCATGACGCAGGCGATCAACCGGCGGTCCAACTGCAACTTGGTCAGCACATAGAGAAGCGGCGGCACCAGCAGCGGGATGAAGGCGATATGGATCGGCAAAATGTTCTGGGAGGCGACCGCGACCGTTCCCAGCAGACCGATCAGGACCCATTTGACGCCCGAGCCGCCAGCGGCATCCTGGCGATCCACCAAGGCCAGGGCTTTGTCGGCCAGGGCATGGGCCATGCCGGACTTGGCAATCGCCACGGCGAACGCACCGAGCAAGGCGTAGGACAGCGCCACCGTCGCACCGCCCCCAAGGCCGGCGTTAAAGGCCTTGAGCGTTCCCTCGATACCCAGGCCACCGGTCAAGCCGCCCACCAACGCACCGACAATCAGCGCGATCACCACATGCACGCGGGACAGGCTGAGCACCAGCATGACGCCAACCGCGGCAATTACTGCATTTATCATCGTTACCTCAGAGCACAGCGATGGAGAGCCACCGGACAAAAAGGTCGCGACTTTGCAGGAAGCGGCGGCAAGCTGCAAGGGCTGTGGGGCGGGTTTTCAGTGACTCGCAATGTCTATGCCCACTACACCCTGTGGGAGCGAGCTTGCTTGCGATAGCAATCTATCAGTTGATACCGATGTGACTGGACTGACGCCATCGCGAGCAAGCTCGCTCCCACAGGGGCTCACCGCCATTGGATACGTATCAGCGCTTGGGCAACTCGATCACAACCTTCAGCCCGCCCCACTCGCTGTCTTGCAGCGCCAGCGTGCCGCCCCAGGTGTCGACGATGTCCCGCACGATGCCCAGGCCCAGGCCATGGCCATCGGTCTGTTCGTCCAGGCGTGTGCCGCGGCTGAAGACCTGGTTGCGGCGATCCTCGGGAATGCCTGGGCCGTCGTCTTCCACCGCCAGGCTGAACCCCGTGGCCGTCTCGTTCACGGTCAGGCGCACTTCGGCGTCTGCCCACTTGCAGGCGTTGTCCAACAGGTTGCCCAGCAGCTCCAGCAGATCCTCACGGTCCCAGGGCAGGTGCAAGCCCGGCGGGGCGATGCAAGTCAGTTGCAGGTGTTCGCCGTGGATCATGTTCAGCGTGGCCAGCAACCCCGGCAGTTCGGCGTCGCAGTCCAGGTGCGCGCCGGGCAACGCATCGCCGGACAGACGGGCGCGGTTGAGTTCGCGGTTCAGACGCTGGCGGACCTGCTCCAGTTGCTCGAGCAACAGCTTGCGCAGCTCGGGATACGGGTCGAGCTTCTCGTTCGAAGCCAGGCTTTGCAGCACCGCCAGCGGAGTTTTCAAGGCATGCCCAAGGTTGCCCAGGGCATTGCGCGAACGCTTGAGGCTGTCTTCAGTGTGGGCCAACAGATGGTTGATTTGCGCCACCAGCGGTTCCAGCTCCCGGGGCACTTGCTCGTCGAGCTGCGAACGCTGGCCGCGCTGCAACTGTGCAATTTGCTCACGGGCCCGATCCAGGGGGCGCAAGGCGCGGTGCACGGTGATGCGTTGCAATAACAGGATCAACAGCAGCCCCGCCAGCCCGAGACCGAGGCCGATCTGTTGCATCCGCCGGAAACTGTCACGCACCGGTGTGTAGTCCTGGGCCACGCTGATGGAAATAGCCTGGCCCAGGCGCCGATAGTCGGTGCGCAGCACCAGCAGCTTCTGCCCCTCGGGGCCCAACTGCAGGTTGCTGTGCAAGCCTGGGTGATCGAGCCGGGGCAACTCCTGGTCCCACAGGGAACGGGAGCGCCAGTGCACATCGGCAAAATCGATGCGGAAATAGTGCCCGGAAAACGGCCGTTGATAGGCCGGCGACAAGCGCCGCTCATCCAGTTGCAAGCCCTGCGGGCCACGCACCAGAGCCACCAGCAGGTTCTCGCTGTCGTTACGCAGCCCGGCTTCCAGATAGCGCTGCAAACCCAGTTCGAACAACCACAAACTGGTCTGCGCCAGGACCAGCCCGACCACCACCATCACACCAATCAGGCCCAGGCTCAGGCGCCGCTGGATCGATCTCACTGCGCCTGCCCGCCGAACAGGTAACCCTGGCCGCGACGGGTTTCGATCACGCTGCGCCCCAGCTTGCGCCGCAGGTGATTGACATGGACTTCCAGCACATTGGAATCACGCTCGGTTTCACCGTCATACAGGTGTTCGGCGAGATGGCTCTTGGACAGGATTTGCTCGGGGTGCAGCATGAAATAGCGCAACAACCGAAACTCGGCGGCGGTCAGTTGGATCTCTGCGCCATCACGAATCACGCATTGCCGCCCTTCATCCAGGTGCAGCCCGGCCGCCTTGAGCGTCGGTTGGTTGGCTTGGCCATGGGAGCGGCGCAGCAGCGCCTGGACCCGCAGGTGCAGTTCTTCGGGGTGAAAGGGTTTGGTCAGGTAATCGTCGGCCCCGGCCTTGAGGCCTTCGATACGTTCGGCCCAGGAGCCACGCGCGGTGAGGATCAGCACGGGCGTGCCCAGGCCGCCGGCACGCCATTGCGCCAGCACCTCGAGCCCCGGCACACCGGGCAGGCCGAGGTCGAGAATGATCAAGTCGTAAGGCTCGCTGCTGCCTTGATACACCGCATCGCGACCGTCAGCGAGCCAATCGACGGCGTAGCCCTGTCGTGTCAGCCCGGCCATCAGTTCGTCGGCCAGGGGAACGTGATCTTCCACCAGGAGCAGGCGCATCAGTCTTCCTTATCTTTGAGTAAGCGGCCGGTGGCGGCTTCCAGGTCCAGTTCGCGCACGACGCCGTCGGTATCCAGCAGTTCGACCTCGTAAATATAGACGCCGTGTTTTTCTTCCAGCTCGGCCTCCAGCAGCTTGGCGCCGGGGTGAAGATCCAGAGCCTGCTGGAGCAACTGCTCCAACGGCAGGATCACGCCTTGCTGGCGCAGTTGCAGGGCCTCGTCCTGGTCCAGGTCCCGGGCCATGGCCACCGAACAGAACGCCAGCAGCGCCAGCGTCCATCGGCTGCGGGCGCATAAATTAAGCTTCATTACGTATCCTGATGATTCTTGAGCACCTCGCCGTTGGCGGCGTCCAATTCCAGGTCCCACTCAATACCCTTCGCATCGCGCAGATCCACCTGATAGATGTACCGGCCGTACTCTTCGTCCAGCTCGGTATCGGTCAAGGTCGCGCCAGGGTGTTCAGCCAGGGCAATGGCGTTGAGTTTTTCAAAGGACAGAATGGTACCAGCGTCTCGCAGTTTGCGGGCTTCGTCGTCGTTGAGATCTCGTGCATGAGCCAGGCCAGCGCCGAGGGCCATGAGGGTCGCGATGAAAAAGGCAGTCAGGCGGTTCATGGATTGTCTCCTTTTTATAATCTTTGCGGGGGGACTGTATCGGGGCGAACTTAACTGAAACTGAATTGCCATCATCCAACCCAGATCAATGTGGGAGCGAGCTCGCTCGCGATAGCGCCAGTTCAGTCTCATCAATATCAACTGACAGACCGCCATCGCGAGCAAGCTCGCTCCCACAGGGTTTTGTGTCGCTATAATTGTCCGCTTGTTTGCCTTCGAGACCGGTATGACCGCCATCCACATCAAGTTCCCCGCCCTCACCCTCAAGGCCGGTCCGCGTGCCTTTGCACGCATTCGCCAGGCCGGCCTGAACGCCGCCGACGTCGGCATCCTGCCGGGCGCCGCCGGTGGTCCCAAGGCCTTGGGTATCCAGGGCCTGGACCTGGCGCTGTTCGGCCAATGGCTACCCGCCGCGCCCCGGGAGCGCTCGCTGATCGGCGCCTCGGTGGGTGCCTGGCGCTTCGCCAGCGCCTGCCTGCCGGATGCCGCCGAGGGGATCCGGCGCCTGGGCAATTTGTACAACGAACAAAGCTTCGCCAAAGGCGTGACCATGGCCGGGGTCAGCCAGAGCTCGCAGCGCATGCTCGATGACTTGCTCGAAGGCCGCGACAGCTCGATCCTCGACAACCCGCACTACCGGCTCAACATCATGGTGGTCAAGAGTCACGGCTTGCTGGCGCTCGATCATCGCGGACGGCTGGGCCTGGGCTTGTCGTCGGTGATCGCCGACAACCTGCGAGGCCGTGCACGGCTGTCGCGGCATTTCGAACGGTTGATCATCCACGACCCGCGCCTGGCCCCGCCCCTGCATCCGCTGAAGGACTTTCCGTCACGTTTCGTTGCGTTGCAAGCCGACAACCTGCGCCAGGCCCTGCTGGCCTCGGGTTCGATCCCCATGGTGATGGAAGGTGTGCGCGACCTGCCCGGCGCCGGTGCCGGCACCTACCGCGACGGCGGCCTGCTGGACTACCACCTCGACCTGCCTTACAGCGGCGAGGACATCGTGCTGTATCCGCACTTCACCGACCGGGTCATTCCCGGCTGGTTCGACAAAGGTTTGCCGTGGCGCAAAGGCAATGTCGACCGCCTTCAGGACGTGTTGTTGCTGGCGCCGTCCCGTGAATACCTGGCGCGCCTGCCCTACGGCAAACTGCCGGACCGGAATGACTTCAAGCGTTTCATGGGCGATGACCCGAGCCGTCGCAAGTACTGGCGCACGGCGATGGACGAGAGCCGCCGGCTCGGTGATGAGTTTCTCGAACTGAGCGCCAACGGTGGGCTGGGCGAGCGTTTGCTGACCCTTTAGTCAGCACGCTCGCGCAACGCCTGGATCAAACTGATAAACTCCGCCGCCTGCCTCGCGACCGCTACCTTAAAGAGCCCGAACCTGTGGAAATCTTCAAAGAGTTTACCTTCGAATCCGCCCATCGCCTGCCCCACGTGCCGGATGGCCACAAGTGCGGGCGCCTGCACGGTCACTCGTTCAAAGTGGCGATCCACTTGAGTGGCGACATCGACCCGCATACCGGCTGGATCCGTGACTTCTCGGAGATCAAGGCGATCTTCAAGCCACTCTACGAGCGCCTGGACCACAACTACCTCAACGACATCCCTGGCCTGGAAAACCCTACCAGCGAAGTCCTGGCCAAGTGGATCTGGAATGAGTTGAAGCCGTTGCTGCCGGAGCTCAGTGCCATTCGCATCCATGAGACATGCACCAGCGGTTGCATCTATCACGGCGAATAACCATTCCCCTTGTGGCAAGGGAGCTCGCTCGCCACAAGGGTGTCTCCCCTGCTGAATCGCATTGGCCTATGCTCTTTCCCCTGAGCCATTCTCAGTGGAACATCGATCATGACCAACTGGCTGCTGGATCAGACCTACGACTTCAACGGACACCCCATCCGCTACGCCATCCACGGCGATGGTCCACCGCTGGTGTTTGTCCACGGCACGCCCTTTTCTTCCTACGTGTGGCACCGGATCGCCCCGCTGTTCTTCGCCACCCACAGGGTGCATTACTTCGACCTGTTGGGTTATGGCCAGTCCGCGCAGCCTGATGCAGACGTGTCCCTCGGCGTGCAAAACCAATTGCTCGCAAAATTGCTGGAGCACTGGGGCCTGGAATGCCCGGACGTGGTGGCCCATGATTTCGGCGGCGCCACCGCCCTGCGCACACACCTGCTCGACGGCAAAGACTACCGCAGCCTGACCCTGATCGACCCGGTGGCCCTGTCACCTTGGGGCTCCCCCTTTGTACAGCACGTGCGCCAATATGAAACAGCGTTCAGCGGCCTGCCCGATTACATTCAGCGGGCCATCGTACCGACCTACATCCGCGGCGCGATCAAGCGCGATATTCCAGACGCAGAACTGGCGCCTTACGTAGAGCCTTGGCTTGGCGAGCCAGGCCAGGCGGCGTTCTATCGGCAGATTGCGCAGATGGACGAGCGGTACACCCGCGAGATCCAGGACCTGTATCCCAGCGTGCGCTGCCCGACACAGGTTCTCTGGGGCGAGGATGACCAGTGGATCCCCATCGAGCGCGGCCGGGCCTTGCACAAGCTGATTCCCGGCGCGCAATTGCACCCGGTTCCGAACGCCGGGCACCTGGTCCAGGAAGATGCGCCGCAGGCCATCGTCGCAGCACTGTTGCGATTTCTGACCTGAACCTGTGGGAGCGAGCTTGCTCGCGATAACGGTCTGTCAGTTGGCATCTATATGACTGACCCGACGCCATCGCGAGCAAGCTCGCTCCCACAGGGGGGACCTCATCGCTAATGAGATCTGTGTTCCAACTTGAATCACCGCCGCACCGCTTTCGCCCTCTTGCGCCACCCAAGCCCGAAGATTGTCTATAAATAACCTCGCGCTCACTCGTTTGGCACGGCCACTGCACGCTTGCGATATTCCCCTCATCCGCAAGGACCGCCACATGACTCAGAACGATCCAGGCAACGACTACCCCTTGAGCGAAGTCCCGATGCACGCCCGCAAGGGCTTGGCTTCCACGGCCATGGTGCTGCTGGGCTTCACCTTTTTCACCGCCACGATGTTTGCCGGTGGCAAGCTGGGGGTGGCGTTCGGTTTTGCCGAGATGCTCACCGTGATCGTGATCGGTAACCTGCTGCTGGGCCTGTATGCGGCGGGCCTGGGTTACATCGCTTTCAAGAGTGGGCTCAATTCGGTGCTGATGGGGCGCTTCTGTTTTGGCGAGGTGGGCAGCAAGCTCAGCGACTTGATCCTGGGCTTCACCCAGATCGGCTGGTACGCCTGGGGCACGGCGACTGCCGCCGTGGTGCTGGGCAAGTATTTCGAGCTGAGCGAGGGCAGCGTGCTGGGGTTGATGGTGCTGTTCGGCCTGGGGTTCTGCGCCACGGCCTACATTGGCTATCGTGGCTTGGAAATCCTCTCCTACATTGCCGTGCCGGCCATGATGTTGCTGCTGATGCTGTCGATGTGGGTGGCGACGGTGAAGGTCGGCGGCCTCGATGGCCTGCTGGCGATAGTGCCCACGGGCAGCCTCGACTGGTCCACCGCCATCACGCTGGTGTTCGGCACCTTCGTCAGCGGCGCGACCCAGGCGACCAACTGGACGCGGTTTTCCCGCTCGGCGAAGGTCGCGGTGCTGGCGAGCCTGATCGGCTTCTTCCTCGGCAATGGCCTGATGGTACTGATCGGCGCCTACGGCGCCATCGTCTATCAACAGCCAGACGTGGTCGAAGTGCTGCTGTTGCAGGGTTTCGCCATGGCGGCGATGGCCATGCTGCTACTCAACATCTGGAGCACCCAGGACAACACCATCTACAATTTCGCCGTAGCCGGTTGCAACCTGCTGCGCACCCGCCGGCGCAAGGCCGTCACCCTCGGCGGCGCGCTGATCGGCACACTGCTGGCGCTGCTGGGCATGTACGACCTGCTGGTACCGTACCTGATTTTGCTGGGCACGGTGATCCCACCCATTGGCGGCGTGATCATGGCCGACTTCTTCTTCCGCTGGCGCGGCCGCTATCCACGCCTGGCCGAAGCGCAGTTGCCTGCGTTCAATTGGCCCGGGCTGTTCGCTTACGGGATCGGCACCGTCGCCGCATTCAACTCACCCTGGGTCGCGCCGCTGGTAGGAATCGCCGCTGGCGCGCTAACGTATGTGCTATTGATCGGCGTAATGGGAATTCGCGCCACCAACGCCCCCCTACAAGATCTTTAAGAAGGACTCGCCTGATGCACATCATCAACGCCCGCCTGCGCAACCGCGAAGGCTTGCATGAACTGCACCTGGAAAACGGCCTGATCGCCAACATCGCCCGCCAGACCGAGGCCCCCAGCCTCGGTCCGCAGGATCTCGACGCCGGCGGCAACCTGGTGGTGCCACCTTTCGTCGAGCCGCATATCCACCTGGACGCGACCCTTACCGCCGGCGAGCCGCGCTGGAACATGAGCGGCACGCTGTTCGAAGGCATCGAGTGCTGGGGCGAACGCAAGGCCACCATCACCGAGGAAGACACCAAGACTCGCGCCAAGAAAACCATCCAGGCCCTCGCCGCCCATGGCATCCAGCATGTGCGCACCCATATCGACGTAACCGATCCCGAGCTCACGGCCCTCAAGGCGATGCTGCAAGTGCGCGAGGAAAGTCGCCACCTGATCGACATGCAGATCGTCGCGTTTCCCCAGGAGGGCATCGAGTCCTACCGCAACGGTCGCGAGCTGATGGAAGAAGCGATCCGCATGGGCGCCGACGTGGTGGGGGGCATTCCGCATTTCGAGTACACCCGCGACCAAGGCGTCAGCTCGGTGAAGTTCCTGATGGACCTGGCCGAGCGCACCGGCTGCCTGGTGGATGTGCATTGCGACGAAACCGATGATCCGCACTCGCGCTTTCTCGAAGTGCTCGCCGAAGAAGCCCGCAGTCGTGACATGGGCGCGCGGGTCACGGCCAGCCACACCACGGCCATGGGCTCCTACGACAACGCCTACTGCGCCAAGCTGTTTCGCCTGCTCGGGCATTCGGGCATCAGCTTCGTCTCTTGCCCCACCGAGAGCATTCACCTGCAAGGGCGCTTCGATAACTTCCCCAAACGCCGCGGCGTCACCCGGGTCAATGAACTGCTCGAAGCCGGGATGAACGTATGCTTCGGCCAGGACTCCATCGTCGACCCGTGGTACCCGTTGGGCAATGGCAACATCCTGCGGGTGCTCGAAGCCGGGTTGCACATCTGCCACATGCTCGGTTACCGCAACCTGCAAAGCGCCCTCGATCTGGTCACCGACAACAGTGCCAAGGCCATGGCCCTGGGCGAGCGCTACGGCCTGGAGCCAGGGCGCCCGGCGAACCTGCTGATCCTGTCGGCGGACAGTGATTACGAGGTAATCCGCAGCCAGGGCTTGCCGCTGTACTCGATTCGTAACGGTGAAGTACTGATGAAGCGGCAGATGCCGGTGGTGGAGTTTGCGCAGCAGTTGGGCTGATGTTCCCCACAGTGAGAGTGAGCTTGCTGCCCACCCGTTGACATTGAGATGACTGACCCGCCGCTATCGCGAGCAAGCTCGCTCCCACAGTGGTCTGTGTCGGACACAAATTTCGTGCCCGCTGAAGATCAAAATGTGGGAGCGAGCTTGTTCGCGATGGCGTTATTGGCCGCGCCGCGGGACTCCAGATTTTCTAGGGCACAAGCCGCGCCGTACCAAACAACCTGACCCGCATCAGCTCGCCGGCCTGCTCCTCCAACAAAATCGGCGCAATCCCTCCCGGCATTACCACACTCACCGGCCCCGCCTGCACCCAACCCACCCGCCACGCGGCACTGGCCACGGCACTGGCGCTGGTGCCCGAGGACGCGGTGGGGCCTTCGCCCCGTTCAAACACCCGGGCGACGACCCGCCCTTCGCCCTCGCGCCAGGCCCATTGCAGATTCACCCCCGCCGGGCATGGAGCCCCATCGCCAGCGGGCGCCGTATAAGCGATGCCGGTCAGGCTTTGCGACAACGGCGAGGCACGCATTTGTGCGTTGCTCGGCAGCGCCTCGGCAGCCTCCACCAAAGTCACGCAATGAGGATTGCCGATGCTCACGAACTGGCTGTTGCCCCATGCCGGATTCAACCCATGGAGCGCGGCCACTCGACTGACATCGCGCAGATTGAAGTTCACATTCTCCACACCGTGAGCACCAACGGCCCGAGGCCCGAAAAGCGGTTTCCCCAGGTTCAGCCAGAAGCCCTGCACACCCTCGAACTCAGCAGCTTGCACCGAAGTCTGCAGCGGTGACGGGCCTTGCTGTCTGTCGTGATGAACCTGCAGCACACACTCACCCTCCCCCGGCATCAAGCCTTGCTCTTTCAGCGCCTGGGAGAAAATCGTCAGGCCGTTGCCGCTACGCTCGGCCAGGGTGCCGTCGGTGTTGACGATCAAAACGTCAAAGGGCGGTTCGTTCTGGAACGGACCGACCAACAGACCGTCGCTGCGATGAGCCTTGGCATCCGGCGGGGCTTCGCCCGGTGCCCAACTGCAGAAGGCATGCACGGCAGCCACGGCCCAGGCCTCGCGCCGCTGCGCAGCCAGGGCGGCTGACGGCGGCAGGTCAATGCCGTGGTCACGCACTTGTTGCGGTGAAACGACCCCATAAATATTGCCGCGTGCATCATAAAACTGCGCCATGGACCAGACCCGGAATCAGCCAGCAAAGGCCGGTACTTTATGCTGGCAAAGGCTATGGGAGCAAAGCCTGCGCTTTGGCCGGCACCTTGGAGTCGCGGTGCGGTCAGTGGATATGCAAGCATAGGCCCCCTGCCCGCACCAGCGCACTGCAAGTAAGCCAAGGACGTTTCATGACTGCCATCACGCCACCACCCACCTTTATCCCAGGACGCCTGGAACAGATGTCCACCCGCATCGCCTATCTCATCGCCGGTATCGGCATCGCCGCCTGGGCGCCGTTGGTGCCTTACGCCAAGGTGCGGGCCGACCTGGATGAGGGCACCCTCGGTTTGCTGTTGCTGTGCCTTGGGGTGGGCTCGATCCTGGCGATGCCGATTTCCGGCGCGCTGGCGGCACGGTTCGGCTGCCGGCGGGTGCTCAGCGGCGGCACGCTGCTGATCTGCCTGGCGTTGCCGCTACTGGCGACGATGACCTCCCTGCCCTGGCTGGTGGCGGCATTGTTCCTGTTTGGCGCCGGCCTCGGCACCGTGGACTCGACCGTGAACCTGCAAGCGGTGATCGTCGAGCGCGCCAGCGGCAAGACCATGATGTCGGGCTTCCACGGCATGTTCAGCCTCGGCGGGATCATCGGCGCGGCGGGCGTGAGCGCCCTGCTCGGCCTCGGGCTTTCGCCGCTGGGGGCGACGCTGGTGGTCAACGCGGTGCTGCTGGTGGCGTTGTTCAAGGCTGCGCCGCACCTGCTGCCCTATGGCAGTGAAAGCTCGGGCCCGGCGTTTGCCATTCCCCACGGCGTGGTGCTGTTCATTGGCATCCTGTGTTTCATCGTGTTCCTCGCCGAAGGCGCGGTGCTGGACTGGAGCGCCGTATTCCTGACCACCGAACGCGCGGTGGATACCGCCTATGCCGGCCTGGGCTATGCCGCATTCGCGCTGACCATGACCGTCGGCCGGCTGACGGGGGATTCGGTGGTGCACCGCTTAGGCGCCAAGCGCGTGATCATCTACGGCGGTGCGATTGCTGCGACCGGATTCCTGCTGGCGACCCTGGCACCGATGTGGCAAGCCGCGCTGTTGGGTTATGCACTGGTGGGCGCCGGGTGTTCCAACATCGTGCCGGTGCTGTACACCGCCGTCGGCAAACAGACCCTGATGCCGGAAGCGATCGCCGTACCGGCCATCACCACCATCGGCTATGCCGGCATCCTCGCCGGCCCGGCGCTGATCGGGTTCGTTGCCCATGGCAGCAGTCTGAGCTTTGCCTTTGGGCTGATTGCGCTGTCGCTGGTGGCGGTGGCGGCGAGTGGCAAAGTGTTGAAGGTTTAAGACTCATATCATTTTTTGTGGCAAGGAGCTTCTCTGTGGCGAGGGGATTTATCCCCTCTCCACAAGGGTACGCGTCAACCCTGGATTTTCATCAAAACCCCACACTGGCCTGCACGAAGAATGTACGCGGCGCACCCACATACATGCCCGAATTGTTGTCGCTGGAGCGGGTGTAGTACTGGTGATCGAACAGGTTCTTCACCCCGGCGCCGAGTTTCAGGTTCGACAGTTGCTCACCGAAGTCATAGCCGGCGCGCACGTTCCAGAGCACATAGCCCGGTATGTCGCCGTACTGCCCGTCAGCGGTGCCGTCGGTGATGTAGTCACCGCTGAAACTGCCATCGGCGTTCACGCCGGTACCCGGCGAGCGCTGTTTCGACTGGGCGAAGGCATCGAGGTTGTAGGTCCAGCGGTTGACGTCATAGCGCAGGCCCAGGTTCACCACCTGACGGGAATAGAACGGCAGGTCGCGGCCCTTGAAGCTCGGGATCTGGCCTTCATAGGTCGCGCGGGTGTAGGTGAAACCGGCATTGGCGGTGAGGCCTTCGAGGCGTGGGTCCAGGGCGGCCATGTCGTAGTGCACCGAAGCTTCCAGGCCCTGGTGCTTGGTCGCACCCAGGTTGGTCCAGCCCACGTCGTTGCTGATGTACTGCAACTCGTCGTCGAAGTCGATGTAGAACAGCGTCACTTCCCCGCCCCACACGTCATCGTTGTAGCGCGTACCGATCTCGTAGGTCTTGGCCTTTTCCGGGCTCAGGCCATTGGCGGTGTTGTTGCCGTCGCCGCCCTGGCCGAGCTGGAAGTATTGCAGGCTGCCAAATGACGTCTCGTAGTTGGCGAACAGCTTCCACGCATCGGACAAGTGATACATCACGCTCAGGGCCGGCAGCGGTTCGTTGCTATCGATGCTGCGGCGTTTTTCCTGCACCGGGCGGCCGGCGGTGTCGAGCACGGGGCGGTCATGCCACTGGGTGCTGATGCTTTCGAAGCGGATCCCCGGGGTGATGGTCCATTTGCCGATATCGATCTTGTCGTCGATGTAAACCGCATGGGCTTCAGTGCCGCCAGTGCGGTCCTGGTAAACGTGACCGTCGGAGCCCGGCCGTACCACCGGCTCGTTGTTACGCAACGCCAAGCGGCTGGCTTCTTCGTGCATGCCTTCCTTGAGGTAGCGATAACCAACGCTGGCCTCCTGGGTGGTTGGTCCCAGGTCGAACACGTGGGACACCCGAGGCTCGATGCCGAAGGTGTAATAGGTGCGCGGGTAGGAGGCCAGGTTGCGCTGGTCCCGGGAGGCGATGGTGCTGCCACGGTAGCTGTCGGAGTAGTAGGTCAGCACTTCGGCCTGGGTGCGATCGTCGATCTGGCGCAACCACTTGAACGACACATCCTTGCGTCGCCCGCTGAAGTTGTCCCAGTCGCGGTCGGACTGGTACGGGTCGGCGTCATACTGCTTCTGGGTCAGGCCACCGGGCATGTCGGCCTTGGCGTCGTAGTAATGGAAGTTCAGCGAGAAATCGTCCACATCGGTGGGCGCCCAATGGGTCTTGAGGATGACGTCGTCGATGTCGTTGTCGTTGTTGCTTCGGCGATAACCATTGCCATTGACGCCCGAATACAACAGCGCCACGCCCAGGCCATTGTCGGCGGTGCCGCCGAGGAACGCCGTGTCGATGTGCTTCCAACCACCGCGCTGGGAGGTTTCCAGGGTGCTGCCAATTTCGCCGGTGGCCTTTTCCGGGATCGCCCGGGTCACGAAGTTGATCACCCCACCGACGTTCTGCGGCCCGTAGCGCACGGATCCGGCGCCGCGCACCACGTCGATGCTGTCCAGGTTGCCCGAGGAGATCGGTGCCATGGACAGTTGCGGCTGGCCATAGGGGGCGAACGCGGCCGGTACGCCGTCGATCAACACCGTAGAGCGCGGCGACAAGCGCGAGGTGAGGCCGCGCACGCCAACGTTCAGGGAAATGTCGCTGCCACCGGTGCCATTGGCATCCTGCACCTGCACACCCGGCACACGCCGCAGCACATCACCAACGTTCATGGCGCCCTGCTCCACCATCGCTTCGCGGCGGATCACCGTGCGCGCGCCGGGATGGTTCTGCACCACTTCGGCGTTGGCATCGCCGAGCCAGTCGCCGACCACCTGAATCTCCGTCGCCCCCAGTTCCATGGGGCCAGCGCTGGACGCCGTCGGCGCCGGCAACACGGTTACCGAACCTTCGTCGATCTGGTATTGCAGGCCGCTGCCCTGGAGCAGTTGGCGCAACGCCGCTTCCGGCGACAGGGTGCCGTCCACCGCCGGGGCTTGTTTGCCAGCGACCAGCTCGGGGCTGAAGAACACCTGTAACGAGGTCTGCTGGCCGAGTTGGCTCAGGGCCTGGCCCAGCGGTTGCGCCTGGATGTGTATGTTGCTGGTCGCCTGCTCGGCGAACGCCTGGGGCAGCGCGGCGCTGACAGCCAGGGCCAAGGCCAGCGGCAGCCAGGATGAAGAGAGGCGGTTGTTGTGTTTGGCGGAGGTTTTCACGTCGAACCTTGTCCTGTCAAATCGCAAGAATACGCGTCTGTTAATGCAAACCAGTTGCAGTTGGACAAGAAGACGAAGAACTCGAAAAAAACCTGAATCTATCGCGCAATTATTTCCTGGCTGCCGTCATCCAGGGTGCGCACTGCCACCGGCAGGATGTTGGGCAAGGCTTTGAGCAGCGCCTCAGGGTTGTCGGAACGGAACACGCTGGTCAGGCGCAGGTTGCCCACCGCCGCGCTGCCGACCCGCAGGGGGTTGGCGCGATAACGGGAGACTTCTTGCGCCACTTCGCTCAAGGGCGCGTTGTTGAATACCAATTTGCCGTTGCGCCAGGCGGTGAGTGCCTCGGCGTTGATCGCGTAAGGTGTGGCCACTTTACCCTGGGCATCGATCTGGGTACCGAGGCCCGGCGTAAGGCTGACGTACTGGGTTCGCGGTGCATCGCGTCCCTGGACCTTGACACTGCCCTGCTCCACCGCCACCCGGGTTCTGTCGGCATCGCGGCGCACGTCGAAGCGCGTCCCGGTCACCGTCACCTGACCGTTGCCCGCATCAACGGTGAATGGCCGGCCGGCATCATGCTCGACAGTGAACAACGCCTCGCCTTCGGCCAGTTCCACCCGGCGTTGATGATGGGCGAATTGAACACGCACTCGGCTGCGACTGTTGAGATCGATCATCGAACCGTCCGGCAATGCGATGTGCCGACGCTCGCCGAGGGTCGTGGCAAATTCGCCGCTGTAATCGGTGGAAGAACTCAAGCCACTGAACAGACCCAGGCCGATCGCCACCGCCAGCAACCCGGCGGCCACCGCGTAGCGCAACAGTGGCCGACGCCTGGGTCGTTCGGCGGGGCGCTCGCACAACGCTTGCAGGCGTTCCCTGGGCAGCAGGTCCGTGGCGCTCCAAATGCCTTGCAGCAGTTGGATTTCGTCGCGGTGGTTGGGATGTTCACCCAGCCAGGCATCGAAACGCTGGCGTTCCTCGACACTCATGGCGTGCGCCTGCAGGCGCACGAACCAGTGCGCCGCCGCGTCGCGGACCTTGTCCTGCCCGCACGGGCATTCACGGCTATCCATCATGGAAGGTCCTGTGACTCAGGTGGAAGATGACGACCGATCATTGGCCAGGCCCGTCCAGACGATCGCGCAGATGCCGCAGGGTGCGGATCATATACTTTTCCACCATGTTTTTTGACAGGCCCAGGCGCTCGGCGATTTCCGCCTGGGTCAGGCCCTCGATCTTCTGCCAGACGAACACCGTGCGGCAGTTGGCCGGCAGCTCGGCAAGCGCCCGCTCGATGGAGTCCGCCAGTTGGATCGCGTGCATGAAATGCTCCGGGTCGCCCGAAAACGACTGACCAGGGTCAATGACAGCCTCTTCCATGGCCCCCCGTCGATCTTCGCGCCGATAGCCATCCACTGCAATGTTGCGCGCCGTCTGGTGCAAATACGCCCGTGGCTGCTCGACCCCGCTCGAATCGGACTCAAGCACCCGCACGAAGGTGTCATGGGCCAAGTCCTCGGCCTGCTGGCGATTGCGCAGGCGACGGGTCCAGGTGCCGATCAACTCTTCGTAATGCTCGAAAAAGCCGGGTCTGCGGGGCAGCTTGGGAATCATCGCGGCGCGCTGTGGGAACGGGGTACGAATAGTAATGCTTCCTATTAATAGGAAGCAAACGGATTGCGGCGCTTAAGACCAGAGGTTGCCTGGTGGTGCCAAATCTGGCGCGCTTACATCCTGTGGGAGCGGGCTTGCTCGCGAAGAGGTCGGGACATTCAATACTTCTATCCACTGACACACCGCATTCGCGAGCAAGCCCGCTCCCACAGGTTTTGCGTCGAATCAATCAGACCAGCCGAACCTGCCGCACCGTCAAGCACACCGCCAGCACCCCGCACACAATCAACGTCCAGCCCAGTGCCTGGGACCAGGCCGCGAGCATCAAGGCGCCACCAATCAGCAGGTAATAGAACAAACCGAACAGCGCACCGGCCGTGCCCAAGCAGTCGGCATAGCGAACCAACGCAGCACCGAGCACGTTGGGGATCGCCATGCCGAACGCCAGCACGACCAACAGCATCGCCACGACAAAGCCGCGACCGTCGAGCAGACCTTGCACACTCACTCCACCGATCAGCAGCACCATCGCGGCGACGGCCGACAACTGATTGCCGTTGAAACCCCGTGCAAGCAGGCGCTTGTTCAGCCATGCCCCCAGGCCCGAGCCCAGGGCCAGGATCACCCCGCTGTAGCCAAACAGCGCCGCGTTCAAGCCGAGCCGTTCGAACTGGAACGGAGCGAGGTTGTAGTAACTGAACAGCGCAACGTTGAAGGTGGCGACCAGAAACGCAGAACGCCAGATCCACGGGTCCTTCAGCATGCGCCACGACGTCTTCGACAAGGGTTGCGATGGGAGACGGGTCGGCAAGGTTTCCGGCAGGGATCGCGCACACCACACGAGTAGCATCAGCGACAGCAGCAACAGGCCACCGAGTACACCTTGATACCCAAGGCATCGCACCAGGGCGGCACCGCTGAACAAACCAATCGCCGGGCTGGCCGCCAGGGCGATACCGACTACTGAAAAAACTTGGCCCAGCTGTACGCCCTGGTAACGATCCCGCAGGACCGTCTGGGTCACCACCGAACCGACCGCCGCACCCAACGCAGCCAGGGCCTGGACAGCCAGGAGCGCTTCGAAGGTGTCGACGCTCAGCCCCAACATCATCGCTGCCGCATACAAGGCCAGCCCACCCAACATGGCAGGCCGTCGACCGATGCGGTCACAGAGGCGGCCCCATACCACGACACCCAAGGCGAATCCCAGGAAATATACGGACAACATCTGCGCCGCCATTTCTGGACTGACGGCAAAACTCAAACTGATGTCTCCCAACGCAGGGCTATAGAGGGTCTGGGCAATCTGGGGAAACATCACCAGGGCAATCGCCAGGCTCAGGAAAGATCGCGACGTCATCGGTAAGCTCGCTCGAAAAATGGCGAGCAGTCTACGAATCCACGACCTGTCGTATTATCCGAATTCTGACAACTTATCATTGAAATCTGACAATTCATGGCTTGGCTCGACGCTCACACCCTCTTCGACCCCGACCGCCATCCCGCGCCGGTGATCGGTATCGCGGCCACATTGGCTTACCACGACTCTGGGCCGCACCAGCATCAGCGCGGACAACTGCTGTTCACACGCCAGGGCTGCACACGCATCACCCTCGCGCAGCAACTGTGCCTGCTGCCGCCATCACGCGCTGCGTGGATTCCGCCGTTGACGCCCCATCGGGCGGAGATGCAACAGAGTGTGGATTACCGATCGATCTACCTCGCGGCGTCGCTGTGCGCCGACCTGCCACCGCAGGTGTGCATCATCGAGGTCTCGCCGCTGCTGCGCGCTGTCCTCGAACCGATCACCGACGCCACATTCGACAGCGACTGGACGCAAGGTCGCAATATGCATTTGCTGGGGTTGTGCCTGAGTGAAATCCGCGAGGCGGCACAACAACCGATGCTGCTGCCGCTGCCTCAAGACAAGCGCCTGGCATCGCTGCTCGCAGCACTGGATCGCTTACCTCCCACCCTGGAGGTGCTGGAGCGACAGATCGGTGCCAGTAGCCGGACCATCGGCCGGATCTTTCAGCGGGAAACCGGCATGGGTTATCAGCAATGGCGGCAGCAATGGCGCCTGATGCGCGCCATTGAACTGCTCGCCACCGGGCGCAGCTTGAGCTACTGCGCCTTTGACCTGGGCTTTGCCAGTGACAGCGCTTTCATCGCGTTCTTCAAGCACATGACCGGTAGCACACCGAGGGCCTATCTGGGCCGATAACCGCTGGATTCACGCCTCGGGCATCTTGCGAAACCCCACCGCCAGACGGTTCCAGCCGTTGATGGCGTTGATCGCCACCGTCAGGTCGACCATTTCCTTGGGGCTGAAATGCTCACTCAACAGGGCGTAGTCGGCGTCTGGCGCGTGGGTGTCGCTCAGGCGGGTCAGGGCTTCGGTCCAGGCCAGGGCAGCGCGTTCACGGCCGGTGAAGAACGGCGCTTCGCGCCAGGCGGTCACGGCGTACAGGCGGCGCTCGGTCTCGCCGTCCTTGCGGGCGTCGGCGGTGTGCATATCGATGCAGAAGGCACAGCCGTTGATTTGCGAGGAACGCAGCTTGACCAGTTCCAGCAGGGATTTTTCCAGGCCCAGTTTCGAGACGGCGGTTTCCAGGGCCAGCATGGCTTTGAAAGCATCGGGGGACGCGGTGTAGAAATCGATACGCGGTTGCATGGTGAGCTCCAAACAATGAGGTGTGGGGCTACGTTAGCTTTGCGCTGGCGTGGGACAAATAGCCAATTGTTGGGAAGTTCGGGTGGCCAATAATGCGGGCGTCGGGTTAACCCTAGTAAGGAAGGAATTTTCGCCCCCTGTGGCGAGGGAGCTTGCTCCCTCGCCACAGGGGGACGGTGCATGTTTCGAGTCTGTCAGGCCCGGCTACGCAGCCATTGCAAAAAGCGCTTCTTGGCAACCGGCTTGGGGAGCTCGCGGGTCAGGTTCTGGGCCAGGTGCATGCGCACGTCCAGCAGGTTTTTCATGGCGTCGTTGATGTCGCGACGGGCGTCTAGGCAGGGTTTGAGGTAGCTGTTTTCGATGCGATAAAGGGTGCAGAAGGTCTTGGCCGAAAAGCTCGCCAGCGCAGCCTGCCCGGCGACGATCCCGGCTTCGCCGATCACCTCTCCCGGCCCCATGCGCCCGCCTTCGAACGGCTGGCCATTGCGCACAAGGCTCACGCTGACCACGCCGGACTCGATGATGAACAGATGATCGCTGACCTCCCCGGCTGCCAGGATCACGTCACCGGCGCGGAAGGTTTGCAGGGTCATGTTCTGGCTGAAGGTTTCCTTTTCATCCTGGCGCAAGGTGGAGAAAATGTTCGAGCTTTCCAGCAACGCCCGGGGCCGCGACGCGCCATTGGCCGTGGCACTTTCGCTGGTGGACAACAGGCTCACGCCCGATGCCTGCAAATGCCGGAACGCCAGGTCGAACAGCTGGTTGCGCACCTCGCGTTTCTGGGCCCTGGAGGCGACGAACCCGCTGATCTCGTATTCGGCCCCGCCGCTGCCGCTGCTTTTGAGCGTCACACAGGGTGCCGGGTTGGTGAGCAAGGTACGACAGCCGATCATGGCCCGTTCCAGGGCATCGATCACGGTTTGAGGGCGCGCGTGAGGGCTGACCTCGACGCTGATGGACAAGCCATGGACATCGCTGGGTCGGCTGAAATTGATGACCTTGGCCTTGGCCGCCAGTGAGTTGGGGATCACCGCCATGCTGCCTTGGGCGGTCTGCAACCGTGTCGCCCGCCAGTCGATGTCGGTAACCCGGCCTTCGGTGCCATCGATGGAAATCCAGTCATCGAGCTGATAAGGCTTGGTGGTGTTGAGCACGATCCCGGAGAACACATCGCTGAGGGTGCTCTGCAAGGCCAGACCGACGATGATCGCCATCGCGCCGGACGTTGCCAGCACGCCCTTGACCGGCAAGTCCAGCACATAGGCCAGGGCCGCGATGACCGCGATCAGGAAAATCACCGCGCCCAGCAAGTCCTGCAGCAACCGCCCGGTATGGCCGACCCGCTGCATCATCGCCGCGCCGATCATCACCGTCAGGGTTCGCGCGGCGAACAACCACCAGGCAATCTGCAAACCGGTGGCCGCCAAGTGCCGCGGCACGTCGTCGACCCACTGCGCCGGCTCCATGGGGTTGAGGCCCTCGTTGAACAGCAGCATGCTGAACAACGAGAAGATCAGCAGCCGCCCGCCGATTTTCCAGTAGGTCCGATCCGCACTGACCAGACGCCACATCAGGAGGTCGAGCGCAAGCAGCACCAGGGCACAGAGCAGCGGGTGCTCGGAGATCAGAGACAGCATCGGCACAGCTCCAAGAAGATCATTGGCGAAGATTGGCACAGATTGAACACGGCGTGGAGCTCACCACAAAAACCCTGTGGGAGCGAGCTCGCTCGCGATGGCGGTGTATCGATCAATGACGCATCGACATTCAGATCGCTATCGCGAGCAAGCTCGCTCCCACAGGGATTGTGTCGCCTCAGTCATCCATCTGGCCGAAGCGCCCGGAGTGGAAATCGCTGAAGGCCTGGTGGATTTCCTGCTCGCTGTTCATCACGAACGGGCCATGACCAACGATGGGTTCGTCGATGGGCTCGCCGCTGAGCAGCAGCACCACTGCATCGTTGTCGGCTTGCAAACTCAACTGGTCACCGGCGCGCTCGAACAGTGCCAACTGCCCGGCCTCGACCCGTTCACGGCCATTGGCCTGGACCGAACCGCGCAGCACCACCAAGGCGGTGTTGTGGCCTTCATGCAAATCAAGGATCAGGTCTTTCCCGGCATTCAAGCGGATGTCCCAGACATCGATGGGCGTGAAGGTCTTCGCAGGGCCTTGTTGCCCCTCGAAGGTCCCGGCAATCAGGCGCAGATTGCCAGCGCCGTCCTTCAGGGCGATGTTCGGAATGTCGCCCTTGAGCAGGGTCTGGTAGCCGGCCGGGGCCATTTTGTCCTTGGCCGGCAGGTTGACCCACAGTTGGACCATTTCCATGAAGCCACCCTGGCGGGCAAAGGCTTCGGAGTGGAATTCTTCGTGGATGATCCCGGACGCGGCGGTCATCCACTGCACATCGCCAGGGCCGATCTTGCCGCCACTGCCGGTGGAATCCCGGTGTTCCAGTTCGCCCTGATAGACGATGGTCACGGTTTCGAAGCCGCGATGCGGGTGTTGGCCGACGCCGCGACGCTCAGTGGTGGGGGTGAATTCGCTGGGGGCCGCGTGGTCCAGCAGCAGGAACGGGCTGATGTGCTTGCCCAGGTTGTCGTAGGAAAACAGCGTGCGGACCGGGAAACCATCGCCGACCCAATGGGGCCGCGGGCTGGTGTAGAGGCCGATGATGTTTTTCATGCTGTGTCTCCAAATCGGGTATTGCGATTAATGGACACAGGATAAAACCGACACCTTTAGAGCACTAGACTGCAAAAACCGGCCTTAGCGTTCTACCTGGGGAACGGTGATCGAAAACTGTGGGGGCGAGCTTGCTCGCGATTGCGCTCTATCAGTCAATGATGCATCGACGGTCAGGCCGCTATCGCGAGCAAGCTCGCTCCCACAGCTTTTGGTGTGGTTCATTCACAGATGATTGCGCTTGGCAAAATCCGACAGGCCCACCAACGATTTCAACCCAAGCTTCTCCAGCAAGCGGGTCTTGTAGGTGCTGACGGTTTTTGGGCTCAGGAACAGGTTTTCGGCGATGTCCTTGCCGCGCATGCCCATGGACAGCATGCGCAGAATGGACAGCTCGCGAGTGGAGAGACTCTCCAGGGCCTGCTGTTCGGTGCGCTGTTGAAAATCCAGCCTGACGGACATTTGCGGGAAATAAGCGTAACCGGACTTGAGCGCATGAATGGCTTTGATCAGCTCCTTCAGGTCGCTTTTCTTGGTCACAAACCCCCGGGCACCGGCCGAGATGCAACGGTTGCAGAAGTGCTGCGCGTCCTGGGAAGTGAATACCAGCACGGCGCACTCAGGAAACTGGGCCATGATCCAGACCAGCAAGTCCAGGCCATCGAACCCGTTCATTACCAGATCCAGGATCACCAGGTCTGGCGCACTCTCCTTGATGAGGGCCCTGGCATCGGTTGCGCCGGCGGCATCCCTGACGCGGTTGAACCCCTCGTTCTGGCAGATAAGCCGCAATGCCCCTCGTATGACAGGGTGGTCATCCACGATCAACACGTCTTTCAAGGCAGTTCCCCAAGTCAATACAAACGACACCGGTGCCATGACCGCACCGGACTCTTGCACACGTGCCAAGTCATGCCACCTGTCAGACCTGACAGTGCAGACAAACGGTCTGGCTCAGCGTCCATGGCCCTGCCTGAGGGATTGCCCCCACGGTTGCAGCGGCTCATGGACTTGCGGGTCAACCCGCGCCATCAGGCACCGCAGTGAAGCGAGGTCAGGCAGTGGGGCCTGACTCAGGTGCATGCTCGATCGGCGCGCGCCAGGCACCGGCGACTGACTGGCCGGTTGAGTGTTGTAAATCATCCCGTGACGAACCTGTGGGTTATAGATAACAAAATCGTGCAGGTCCAGCGCCCCACCTGCGAGCTCTGCGTTGACGACAATCAGGTCGAACGGCTCGCTGCCGTACTCCACCAGCGTCAGTAATTCCTGCAAATTGCTCACGGGGACAACCCGGAAATAACCCTGTTGGTTGAACAGGCGCTCCAGCACTATTCGATGGGTATGTTGTGTATCGGCAATCAAGATACGGAGTGCTTTGTTCGGCATGGCAAGCTTTCCAATAGCAACGCGCCAGGTAGGCACCGGCTCAAGAACATTAAGGGCCGTCAGGCTAGAGGAAGCTTTTGAAGGGCGATGTAGGACTAATCCTAAAATGAGGACGGATATAGCCTCACATCTCGATTTTCAGTCGTTCAGCCAGATGGTCCATGGCTTGGTGAAGTTCTTCCACGGCTTCGGCGAGCAGCAACGTGTCGCCTCCCCGACAAGCACTTTCCAGCGCCTCGCAGGCGGCGATCAGGCGTTGCGCTTGGATGATTCGCGCCCCGCCCTTGATCCGGTGCGCCAAGTCCGCCAGGCCCGGCAAGTCTTGTCGGGTGGCCAGGTGCAGCAATCGCGCCTGATCCTCGGCATTGCTGCTGACCAGTACCGCCAGCAGCGTCCTGATGGCGGTCGCATCGCCGCCAATCAGTTGTTCGAGGCTGCTCAAGTCGATGTCATCGATGGCCGAAGGTGTCACAGCGTCCGCGGTGACCGCAGCCAGGCACCCATTGAGTTCCCTGAGGCCGATGGGTTTGAACAGGCAGTCGTCCATCCCGGCTTCGAGGCAGCGGGACTTTTCCTCGGGCTGGGCATTGGCCGTGAACCCCAGGATTACCGTCGGCACCAAGCCTCGGGCGCGCTCCTCGTCACGAATGGCCCGGGCCAGTTCGTAGCCACTCAGCAACGGCATGTTGCAGTCGGTGATGACGACGTCGAAAAGGCCGGCGCGCCACGCATGCAGCCCCTGGACACCGTCCTCGGCAGCCTCGACACAATGCCCCAGATAGTTCAGTTGCTGGGACAGCAGCAGGCGGTTGGCCGGGTAATCGTCGACCACTAGAATGCTCAGCGCCCGCCCCGCCCCCAGCACCTCGTCCGAGTCCACCGGGGCTTGCGCCAAGGTGTCGAGCACCGGCAGGTTCAGCAGGACTTCGACCTGCGTGCCCTCCCCCGGCACGCTGCTCAACGCCAGGGTGCCGCCCATCATTTCGCACAAGGTGCGGCTGATCACCAGGCCCAGCCCGGAACCACTGCGGGCCGACTGGGCGTTATCGCTGGCCTGGGTAAAGGGGCTGAACAGGCGTCGCTGGTCCTCCAGGGAAATACCGCGGCCGCTGTCCTCAACCCGCAGGCAGACGCCCAGACGCCCGCCCTCAAGCCCCGGTTCGCCGCGCACACTCAGGCGCACCTGGCCCTGATCAGTGAACTTGAGCGCATTGCCCAACAGGTTCGAGACGATCTGCTTGAAGCGCAACGGGTCGATCAATACGTCGCGGTCGATCGCGGCATCCAGGTCCAGTTGCAGGCGCAGGTGCTTCTGCCGGGCCAGGCCTTCGAACATTCGCGCCACCGACTCGAGCAACTCCCGCAGGTTGGCCCGCTCTGGCGCCAGCGACAGCTTGCCCGACTCGATGCGGGCGATGTCGAGAATGTCGCCAATCAGCTCCAGCAGGCCCCGGGCGGCCCCCGACGCGACTTCGATGGCAACCCGGTCCATCACACCCTGGTCGGCTTTTTTCAGGGCCAGTTCCAGCATGCCGATCACCGCATTCATGGGTGTGCGGATTTCATGGCTCATGGTCGCCACGAAAGTGGTCTTGGCCCGATTGGCGTCGTCGGCGCGCTCCTTGGTCACCCGCAACTGCTCCAGCAGCCGCCGCAGGTACGCGACCCAGCCAAAGGCCAGCAGCAAGAGCAGCGCGGCGATGGCAAACCCTTGGACGATGGTCGTGCGGTTACGCAGCCAGTAGCTATCATCGATCACCACTTCACTGCGCCAGCGGTTGGTCAGCTCGTCCATCTCTTCGGGGGAAATGCTCAGCAGCGCCTTGTCCAGGATCGAATAGAGCTCCAATGCTCCCCGATTCGTCGCCAGGGCAACGCGCGCCGGCAAAGTGCCCACGGTGCTGGTGACCTGCAGCTTGTCGCGGTATTGACGGGAGATCAGGTAGCGGGCGCTGATCAGCGGATTGATCGCACCGTCCGCCGCGCCGGCGGCGACCATGGCCATGGCGTCGGCGGTATTCTGCGCCACCACCAACTGCACGCGGGGAAACTGCTCCAGCAGGAACTCGCGCAGCACGTTGCCACGCACCAGCGCCAGGCGTTTGCCGGCCATCTGGTCCAGGGTCAGAGGGACTTTGTCCCGAGCGGGCACCACCAACACGAACGGGTTCGTCAGGTACGGTCGGGTAAAACGCAATTGGTCTTCGAGTTCGGCGCTGGGTATGGCGGTAGCCAAGATGTCCGCCTTGCCGCTCTCGATCTGCCCGATCAGGTCGTCAACCGAGCCACCCCGCTGCACGTCGAATTTCAAACCGGTGCGCAAGCTGATCCGGGCCAGCACATCGGCGCCGATGCCGCGCAAATGGCCTTGCTCGTCGAAGAACGTCAGCGGCAGGAAATTTTCGTTGACCGCCACCTTGATCCGCGGATGGGCGTCCAGCCAGCGCTGTTCCTTGACACTGAAATGCAACGCTTGCTGACCCGGCATGCTCGCGCCGCCAGCACTCCAGCGGCGCAGGATGCTCATGCGTTCGCCAGCGGGAATGGCTTGCAGCGCCGCGTTGACCACGGGCAACAAGCGCCCATTGTCGCGCCTGAGCGCAAAGGCGAATGGCTGCACTTCCATGCGGGAAAAGTCCGCCAGTTGGATATTGTTCAGGTAATTCTTGCTGATCAGGTAATTGGCACTGATCGAATCCCCCAGATAGACGTCGGCCTGACCAAACGCCACGGCGCCGATGGCGCTCAAGGTCGAGGGATACAACTGCAAGGACGCCTTGGGATAGAAGGCCTCGACTGTCTCCGGTGGCAAGTAGTGATAAAGCATCGCGACCCGTTTGTCCGCCAGGTCCGCAGGCAAGTCCTGGCTGTCGTCGATGCGCGCCACCAGGGTGGGCAAGTCATCGGCGTAGGCCTGGGACATCGCCAGGTCCGGGTCACTGGCCTCGAAACCGTTGGCGGTGCCGAGCAGGTCAACCTCGCCGCTGCGCAGGGCCTGGAGCGATTCGGCACGGGACGGATAGCGCTGCACCTGCACCTTGACGTGCAATAACTGCCCGAGCAACTGGGCATAGTCAGCGGTCAGGCCTTCATAGTCCGTGCCATTGCCGGTGATGCCGAAAGGTGGGTCGTCTGGCGCCGAGGCGCCCAGCAGCAACGTGCCCTTTTGCCGCAGCAAGGTCCAATCGGCCTCGTCCAGGGACACCGAATAGTCGCTCACATTGGAACGCCCGAGCACATCCAGCAACTCGGGTGCCGCGCCAACGGTTGGCGCCACACTCAATGAGCCCAGCAACAGCGCCGCCAGGCCTGCGCGTAAAAGCAGCTTCATCTGTATCAGGTTGTTTCGCTTGGCGTAATCGGCCCGGCGCACCACTGACTTCACCGTAAGTCAGGGTGACCGGCTGATGGGTTCAGACTGCCAATACGAGGGAACAGCGAACCGAGCCTTTCAAACAGCGGGAGGCGTGCAGTGAGTGTAGGAAGTTTCTGAGGAATTTCCTGCGAGTTACCCGAGGCCGGCTTGCCCAGGGACCGGAATTGTGGGAGCGAGCTTGCTCGCGATGGCGTCAGTTCAGCCAATATTGAAGTTGACTGACACTACGCCATCGCGAGCAAGCTCGCTCCCACAGGGTTTTGCGTTGCATTGACTGACGCGTAGCGCGGCTCTGGCCTACACAGCGGCCAACAACACATCTCGCACCGCACGAGCCTGCCCACGATGGTTCCCGTGTTCATACAGCGAGCCGGCAATCTCATCGGCACGCACCGGCAAGATCGACAGCAAGGTATCGCTAAGGCCATGGCTGGCCTGGCAGAAGCCCTGCATGTAGATCGCCGCCTTGCAGCGCTCGTCGGTGATCAACTTGTAATTGCGGTCCACCTCGAAATCACCCAGGTACTGTGCAAGCGGGCCTAGCAGCGTGCGGTGCATCTGCCGTTCGTAACCGGTGGCCAGCACCACCGCGTCATAGCGGCGCACGGTCAGCTCGCCGGTGGCGTTGTTGCGTACCGTCAGTTCCACCCCGGCGTCGGTGGCCGTGGCTTTCTCCACCGTGGTCAAGGTACGGAACGCATGCCGCGCCACGCCGGAGACTTTCTGGCGATAGAAAATCCCGTAGATGCGTTCGATCAAGTCGATGTCCACCACCGAATAGTTGGTGTTGTGGTACTCGTTGACCAGGCGCTCGCGCTCGCTGTGGGGTTGCTGGAACACCAGGTCGGTGAATTCCGGCGAAAACACTTCGTTGACGAACGGGCTGTCGTCCGCCGGCTTGAGGGCCGAGCCGCGCAGGATCATGTCGACTTGCACCGAAGGGAAGCTGTCGTTGAGGTCGATGAAGGCTTCCGCCGCGCTCTGGCCGCCGCCGATGATCGCGATATTCATCGGCTGGCCGCTCACGCACGGCTGGGTCGCCATGCGCTCCAGGTACTGGGAATGGTGGAACACCCGGCTGTCACCCTTGAAGGCCTTGAACACTTCGGGAATGCGCGGCGTACCGCCGGCACTGACCACTACCGAACGGGCGGTGCGTACGAACTCTTCGCCCTGGGTATTGCGGGAAATCACCCGCAGCGCTTCAACCTGCTGGTTGTGCAGCACCGGTTCGATGCGCAGCACTTCTTCGCCATAACGACTCTGTTCGCTGAAATGCCCGGCGACCCAGCGCAGGTAGTCGTTAAACTCCATCCGGCATGGGTAGAACGTGCCGAGGTTGATGAAATCCACCAGGCGACCGTGGTGCTTGAGGTAATTGACGAACGAGTAAGGGCTGGTGGGGTTGCGCAGGGTCACCAGGTCCTTGAGGAAAGAGATCTGCAACTCGCTCTGGGTCACCAGGGTGTTGCCGTGCCAGCGGTAATCGGCCTGTTTGTCGAGGAACAGCACATCCAGTTCGCCCTGGACCGGGCCCCGCTCCTGCAGCGCGATGGCCAGCGCCAGGTTCGAGGGGCCGAAGCCGATGCCGATCAAGTCGTGAACGACGGGCGATGCAATTGCCTGTGTCATGTCCAGTGTCCTCTGGAGAAGCCCCGCAACAGGGCGCAAAAAGCCTGGGGAACCTGACCAGCGTTTGTGGGGCCGGCAAGTCGTCTGTTGAGAGGAACGAGGACAATGAAAAAAAATTTACCGCGATGCGATCAGCGTGGGCCGATTAATGCGTATCCCACTGTCGCACCCGAACGCGGCAGTGCTTCATGGCGTTGACGATGTGCTTTTCCACCAATGCTCGGGAAATGCCCAGGCGCTCGGCGATTTGCGGGTGGGACAGGCCTTCGAGCTTGCGCAACAGGAAACTCTCGCGGCACAGCGGTGGCAACTCGGCCAGGGCGCGCTGCAGCATGTCCAGGCGCTGGCCATGGTCGAGGCTGGTCTGGGGCGACGGTGTAAAGAAGCGCTCTTCACTGTCCAGCACATCCAGGGATTCGACCTGGCGCAGGGTATTGCGCCGATGCCCATCGATCACCAGGTTCAATGCCGTGCGATACAGGAATGCCCGAGGCTGTTCGATGGGGGTGTCGCTGGCGCGCTCCAGCACCCGCACATAGGCGTCATGCACCACATCCTCGGCCGCCTGACGGTTGCCTAGCCTGGCGTTCAGGAAACACACCAGCTCGCGATAGTAGTTTTCCAACATGACTCCCGTGCGCAATGGCCGCGCCAGCTATCCCTGTGCCACTCGGCATGCCTGAAGCAGGCAATGGCACGATGGTGGCAGATTCAATCGCGTAATTTATAGTAATTCTCATATAGATTTAAAGCTTTGGTTTGTATTCGGGCTGATTCATTCATTTCTACTGGCGCCAGGTATTACTTCTGTGGCGAGGGACTTATCCCCTCGCCACAGATAAATCCCTCACCACAACATCACCTGACTTGGTTATGGCGTTGCCCTTCCGCCAACCTGCTACCAAGTGTTTCACACCGCTAAATTCCCGCCCGGAACGCTCGTTTACCAAGACAGCCTCCCGTCCCTGCCCCCCATGCGACGGGCCCGACACCACCGGCCGGAACCCTGCATGAAACGTCCCCGCCCTACCCGACGCGCCTGGCTTTTAACTATCGCACTGCTTCCAGCCCTGGCCTTCGCCGCCTGGCAAGCGGTGGCACCGAACCGTGAACCCCTGGTCACCGCGCCCGTCACCCGTGGTGATATCGAAAACAGCGTCACCGCCCTGGGCACCCTGCAACCACGGCGTTATGTCGACGTGGGAGCCCAAGCCTCCGGACAGATCCTGAAGATTCACGTGGAAGCCGGCGAGGAGGTGCGCGAGGGCCAACTCTTGGTGGAAATCGACCCTTCCACACAAAAAGCCCGGTTGGACGCTGGCCGCTTTTCCATTGAAAACCTCAAGGCCCAGCTTCAGGAACAGCGCGCCCAGCACGACCTGGCCCAGCAGAAATTCCGCCGCCAGCAGCAACTCAAGGCCGGCGGCGCCACCCGCGAGGAAGATGTACAGACCGCCCAGGCCGAGGTACGAGCGACCCAGGCACGCATCGACATGTTCCAGGCGCAGATCCACCAAGCCCAGGCCAGCCTGCGCAGCGACGAGGCCGAGTTAGGCTACACGCGCATCTATGCGCCGATGAGCGGCACCGTGGTCGCCGTCGGTGCCCGGGAAGGCCAGACCCTCAACGCCCAGCAGCAAACCCCGTTGATCCTGCGCATCGCCCGTCTATCCCCCATGACCGTCTGGGCCGAAGTCTCGGAAGCCGACATCGGCCACGTCAAACCGGGCATGACCGCCTACTTCACCACCCTGGCCGGCGGCGCCCGGCGCTGGAGCAGCACCGTTCGGCAGATCCTGCCGGTGCCGCCGCGGCCACTGGAGGCCAGCCAGGGCGGCAGCCCCACGGGTGGGCGCAGTGGCAGCGAACGGGTGGTGCTCTACACCGTGTTGCTCGATGTGGACAACGCCGACCGCGCCCTGATGACCGACATGACCGCCCAGGTGTTTTTCGTCGCCGCCCAGGCCCACGACGTACTGACCGTGCCCAGCGCCGCGTTGCAAGACAACGCCGGCCAAGTGCAGGTGCTGGCCGAGAACGGCGAGGTTCAGCCACGGGCCGTGCGCACCGGCGTCAGCGATCGACTGCGCACCCAGATCGTCGATGGCCTGAATGAGGGCGAGCGGGTGCTGATCGACCCGGCTGTCGGCAGTGGAGGCTGAATGAACACGCCCCTGATCGAACTGCGGGACATTCGCAAGGCCTACGGCGGTGGCGACAGCCCTCGGGTGGAGGTGCTGCGCGGCATCGATTTATCCATTCATGCCGGGGAATTCCTGGCGATTGTCGGCGCGTCCGGCTCCGGCAAATCGACCCTGATGAACATCCTCGGTTGCCTCGACCGCCCCACCAGCGGCGAGTACCGTTTCGCCGGTGAAGACGTCGCCCATCTGGGCAGCGATGAATTGGCCTGGCTGCGGCGCGAGGCCTTCGGGTTCGTGTTCCAGGGCTATCACCTGATCCCTTCCGGCACCGCCCAGGAAAACGTCGAGATGCCGGCCATCTACGCCGGCACCTCCGCCGCCGAACGCCATGCCCGCGCCAGTGCCCTGCTCGCACGCCTGGGCCTGGCCAGCCGCACTGGCAACCGCCCGCATCAATTGTCCGGTGGTCAGCAGCAACGGGTGTCGATTGCCCGGGCGTTGATGAACGGCGGTCACATCATCCTCGCCGACGAACCCACCGGCGCCCTCGACAGCCAGAGCGGCATCGAGGTCATGGCCTTGCTCGACGAACTGGCGAGCCAGGGCCACGTCGTGATCCTGATCACCCACGACCGCGAGGTGGCGGCCCGGGCCAAGCGCATCATCGAAATCCGCGACGGGCAGATCATCAGCGACAGCGCCGGCCCTGTACCCGCCACCCCACAGGCCAACCCCAAGGCATTGCAGGCCGTCGACCTGCGCCAGCGCCTGAGCGCCGGCAGCGAACACACCGGTGCCTGGAAAGGCGAGTTGCTCGACGCGGTGCAGGCGGCGTGGCGGGTGATGTGGATAAACCGTTTCCGCACCGCCCTGACCTTGCTCGGCATCATCATCGGCGTGGCCTCGGTGGTGGTGATGCTGGCGGTGGGCGAAGGCAGCAAGCGCCAGGTCATGGCCCAGATGGGCGCCTTCGGCTCCAACATCATTTACCTCAACGGCAGCGCCCCCAGCCCGCGCGCCGCCAAGGGCATCATCCGCGACGATGACCTGGCCGCCCTCGCCGCCCTGCCCGAAGTGCAGCGGGTCATGCCGGTCAACGGCGCCGAAGCCAGCGTGCGCTTCGGCAACCTCGACCACACCAGCTACGTGGGCGGCAACGATACGAACTTCCCGCTCATTTTCAATTGGCCGGTGGTCCAGGGCCATTACTTCAGCGAGGCCGATGAGCGCAACGCGGCCGCAGTGGCGGTGATCGGTCACAAGGTCCGGCAGAAACTGTTCAAGGATGTCGCCGACCCCATCGGCCGCTACATCCTGATCGAGAACATGCCGTTCCAGGTGGTCGGCGTACTGGCGGAAAAAGGCGCCAGCTCCGGGGATTCGGACGCCGACAACCGCATCGCCGTGCCCTACTCCGCCGCCAGCGTGCGACTGTTCGGCAGCCGTCATCCCGAGTACGTGGTGATCGCCGCCAAGGACGCGGGCAAGGTCAAGCAAGCCGAGCAAGCCGTCTCCCGAACGCTGTTGCGCCTGCACGACGGCAAGCAGGATTTCGAACTGACCAACAACGCCGCGATGATCCAGGCCGAAGCGCGCACCCAGGGCACGCTGTCGCTGATGCTCGGCGCCATCGCCGCGATTTCGCTGCTGGTGGGTGGCATCGGGGTGATGAACATCATGCTCATGACCGTGCGCGAACGGACCCGTGAGATCGGTATCCGCATGGCCACCGGCGCACGCCAGCGCGACATCCTGCGCCAGTTTCTCACCGAGGCGGTGATGCTCTCGGTGGTCGGCGGGCTGGCCGGTATCGGCCTGGCCCTGCTGGTGGGCGGCGCCTTGCTGCTGGGCAAGATCGCCGTGGCATTCGAATGGCTGGCGGTGTTCGGCGCCTTCGGCTGCGCCCTGGTCACCGGCGTCGTCTTCGGTTTCATGCCGGCCCGCAAGGCGGCCCGCCTCGACCCGGTCGCGGCCCTCACCAGTGAATGAACCTCATCCTATGAAAGCGCACTTGACCCTCCTGGCGACCGGCCTGTTACTGGCGGCTTGCGCCAGCCCGTTGCCGGTCCCGGACAGCGGCATCCAGCCGCCAGCGGCCTGGCAAAACCTCGATACCCCCGGCACTCGGGCGGACAACCAGCAATGGTGGACGCAGTTCGGCAGCCCGCAATTGAACCGGCTGATCGAACAGGCGCGCCTGGACAGCCACGACCTCGCCGCCGCCATGGCCCGGGTGCGCCAGGCCCAGGCCAGTGCCGTCATTGCCGGTGCGCCACTGCTGCCGGAAATCAGGGCCGGGCTCAACGGCAATCGCCAGGAGTTGCTGCGGGGCAAGGGCTACAGCCAGTTGGACGTGGATCGGGACAACCGCACCATCGATTACTACGACGCCAACCTCAGTGCCAGCTATGAGCTGGATTTCTGGGGAGGCAAACGGGCGGCCCGGGACAGTGCGCTGAGCACGCTCTCGGCCAGCCAGTTCGACCGCGCGACCGTGGAGTTGACCCTGCTCAGCAGCGTCGCCAACAGCTACACCCAGGCATTGTCCTTGCGCGAACAACAGCGCATCGCCGAACTGAACCTGGCCAACGCCCAGCGCGTGCTCGACCTGGTGCAGACCCGCTACGACGCCGGCAGCGCCACGGCCCTGGAACTGTCCCAGCAGAAAAGCCTGGTGGCGGCCCAACAGCGCCAGTTGCCGCAGGTGCAGCAACAAGCCCGGGACGCCTTGATCACCCTGGCGGCGCTGCTAGGGCAGCCGGTGCAATCGGTCAGGCTCGACGCTGAAAACTTCGACCGTTTGCACTGGCCGTCCATCGACGCCGGCGTCCCCAGTGAACTGCTGCGCCGCCGCCCCGACATCGCCGCCGCCGAAGCCCGCCTCAGCGCCGCCCAGGCCGACATCACCGTGGCCCGCGCCGCCATGCTGCCCTCCGTCACCCTGGGCCTGAGCCTGGGCACCGGTGCCGACATCGCCGACCAGTTGCTGCGCAACAACTTTTACAACCTCACCGCCGGCTTGGCCGCGCCAATCTTCAACAACGGCCGCCTGAGCGCCGAACGCGACCGCGCCACCGCGCGCCAGGAAGAACTGCTGGAACTCTACCGCGCCGCCATCATCAACGGCTTCGCCGACGTCGAAAAAGCCCTGAACAGCATCCACGGCCTGGACCAGCAACGGCAGTGGCAAAGCGAAGAACTGAAGCAGGCCCAGACCGCCTTCGACCTCGCCCAGAGCCGCTACCAGGCCGGGGCTGAAGATTTGCTCACGGTGCTGGAAACCCAGCGCACGCTCTATGCCGCCCAGGACATGAACGTGCAACTAAGGCTGGCGCGGGTGCAGGCGAGTGTGGCGTTGTATAGGGCGTTGGGTGGGGGTTGGCGGGTGATGTAGGCCTCGACCACACCTTCAAGCCAAGTGACATTTGTGGCGAGGGGATTTATCCCCTCGCCACAAATGGATCTCATCTTCATAAAGGATGTTCGGCTTTGGCTCTGTTTATCCGGCCATGTAGGACTCCCGAGCGAGGCTACGTTGCCTTGCGCCGTTACCTACAACTGCGCCAGAATCCGCCGGCTTGTCTGCCTGGCTCGTGGCTTTTACTGTTTCCGGGTCGCTGATTTCAGCGATCGGGTTTGGTAGCCCGCGAGTTAACTAGGCGCAAGCGCCACCTCCTACAGATGCTGTCTCGGCGTCTGCTTCATGGTGGCCGTGCGCAGGGCGTCTACGGGCGCGCCGGGTTCCTAGTGCTCCGGTCTACCAACCCGCGTACGGCCGCCACCCCATCGTTTGGTAGCGAGGGTGTCGGCTCCTGAAAATGAATACTAGGAGTTACACCATGTTCAAGATCACCCCCAATCCCCCGGAAGACGATTCAAAGAAACTCAACGAAGCCGCCGACCGCGCCCTCGCCTTTTATCTCGATCCCCAACCCGAAAAACCCACTCCACCACCGGGCCAGTTGTTCACCGTGGCAGAAGGCGCGGACCTGGAATGCCTGCTGGCCAACCTCAGCGAAACCCTGGCTTCGGTCAATGTCATGGCCAACGAACTGGCATTTGATTTGGAAGGCACGCGACGAAGTTTTGCCCTGGGGATCCAACAGATGGTCGAGCTGAGTGAGTTGCTGGCGAACCGCGCCCTGGACATCGCCGCGCCGCGTTAACACCCCTTCCAGCCACAGCAGCATTCGATCGTTCCCACGCTCCGCGTGGGAACGATCAGTAAGGGTTAAACCGGTTTGGATTTGAGATTGCGCGCATACCACGGCCTCTGCGGCACGCGGCGGAACAGTTCGGAGAGTTTCTTGTCATCGCTGCCGAAGGTGATGCGCAGCGCCAGTTTCATGGTTTCCGGGTCCATTTCCACCGAGCGTCCGGCTTGCAACCCAGGCGTGGTGCTGCAGCCGTGGGTGTCCGGGCCCAGCCAGGGGTCGGCGATTTCTACCCACCGGCCCGGGGCGAACCAGGGCACGCCGTTGACTTCAAGCCGGCTCACTTCGCCCGGATGGAAGCGTTCGTGGGCACGGAACCAGTCTTCGAGGCGGTCGTCGATCCAGCCGTGGAAGGCCCAGAACACCGGGTTCACATGGGAGGAAAACGGATCGCCGAGGAAGTCGTTTTCCGGGGCATACCAACGCGCGGCGAAGTCGTCCGGGTCGCGGGCGAACGGCACCGGTTGGCCGTTGGACGGATCGCGCGGCACCGAGGCCCAGCGCATGTGCAGCCAGTCGTGCAGGCCCAGTTCCACTTCCGAACCGAACTGGCCCAGGGTCAATTTCGCCAAATAGCGCGGGTCGTGGTAGCGCGATTCCCAGACCTGGAAATTGCTGTGATAGGTCTCGGCGGTCTTGATGTCGCTGACCCACTGGGCGTATTGCTCGTCGCCGTCGGCCAGCCAGGTGGGCGGCAAGGCGGTGCCGTCGTGGTTGTCGAAATAGCGGGCGAACCCCTGGCGATCACGCTCCAGCTCCGGTTGCGGCAACGGAAAGCGCGACCACGATGGCAGCGGCTGGATCGAACGCGCGGTGCCGAGCATGTGCCGGTGCATGAAAAAGAAGTCGATGCCCGAGCCATTGCGATCCTTGCGCGGGCCGCGGGCGTCACGTTCCTGATCCCGTGGGCCGGGCTGCCAACCGATACCACGCAGGGCGTTGCGTTTGTCCTCGTCCAGGGTGTGCCACTTGTCCCGCGAGGCATGCCAGAGCTGGTGGAACAACCGATGCTCGGGCGACACCAGCCAGGCCAGCAACGCCGGGCTCAGCGGCGTGCGCTCGCGGGCTTCGGGGAAGCGCTGCTTGACGGCGATGAACTGATTGTCGAGTTCCGGCAGGGCCAACGCACGGTCCAGCCGCGACACACGGCCGCTGAGGGTCGCGCTGCCGGCATTGCCGAAGCCGGCCCAGACTTCGTCCAGGGTCATGGTGAATTCATAGTCCGGCGCGCCACCGCAGGCCTGGGCGCCGATCAAGCGCCAGCTCAGTTGCTTCGGGTCGGTGCCGGCCAGATCACCCAACACCCGATAACGGGGTTCATCTCCGGCACGCAGGCGTTCGGCGGTGTCGAGGTACCCCACCAGGCCACGGCCCTTGTGGCCGATATCGAGGAGCACTTGCAGATCGTCCCGGGGCAAGCCGTCGAGGCCGGCATCGCGCCCGGTGAAGCGGATGCTCCAGATCCCCCGCAGCGTATCGGCCCGGCGCTGGCCTGCCACATCCGCCACATCGAACGAGGCCTCGCCGGGGGTGATGGTGGGGTCCGGCCGGGTCAGTTCGCGATGCCCGTAATACACCGCAGGCACGGCGGCACCGGTCAGCGCCAGGCCTGCCATGAACCATCGTCGAGAAATCGTCATTGCCTTACCTGTGTTCGGCCCTGGAGCGGGCTTTATCCAAGCTAGAACGATGGGGGGGCTGACAAATTTATAGAGGCTGTGAGGGCCTCATCGCCAGCAGGCTCGCTCCCACAATGGATCAGGTACATCCGCGAGGGATCGGTCGCCTGTCAGACCGCCATCGCGAGCAAGCTCGCTCCCACAGGTGACCGCGTTCCAATGTGGGAGCGAGCTTGCTCGCGATGAGGGCCTGAAGGCCACCTAAATTTCCCCGCCGATCACTCGTTCTCCCCAGATAGCAAAGGCCCCTGCGCCTGTCCTTCCAAGGCGAACCTGACTGAGATCGGCAATGACAACACCACGTTCGAAAAAGGCTCTTTTCACCGGCGTGCCCCTGGTCCTGGCGCTGGCCGTGGGTGGCGGCCTGGCGGCCTGGGACCATTGGTGGCGGGACAACCCCGGCTACCCGGTCAAGGTGATGAAAGAGGCCAAGGAGCTGCACGAGCGCCTGCTGTCCTTCGACAGCCACATCACCGTGCCGCTGGACTTCGGCACCGCCGGCAACGAAGCCGACAAGGACGGCAGCGGCCAGTTCGACCTGGTCAAAGCCAATCGCGGGCAGCTCTCCGGCGCAGCGCTGACGGTGTTCGGCTGGCCCGAGATCTGGAACGGCCTCAACGCCCCGCACAAGCCCACCGCCGGTTTCGTCGAAGAGGCGCGCAATCAGCAAGAGGTGCGCTACAAGATCATCACCGGCCTGGTCCGGGACTTTCCCAACCAGGTCGCCATCGCCTACACCCCGGATGATTTCCGGCGTCTGCACGGCGAAGGCAAGTTTGCGATTTTCATCAGCATGCTCAACGCCTACCCGCTGGGGCACGACCTGAGCCTGCTGGACCTGTGGACGGCGCGCGGCATGCGCATGTTCGGCTTCAGCTACATCGGCAACAACGACTGGGCCGACTCCTCGCGGCCGCTGCCGTTCTTCAACGACTCGCCCGACGCCCTCGGCGGCCTGTCGGAAATTGGCAAGCAAGCGGTGACGCGTCTGAACGACCTAGGGGTGATCATCGACGTGTCGCAAATGTCGACCCAGGCCCTGGAGCAAGTCGCGCAACTGAGCCGCACGCCACTGGTGGCCTCCCATTCGGCGCCACGGGCCATGGTCGACATCCCACGCAACCTCAGCGACAAGGAAATGCAGCTGATCAAGGCCAGCGGCGGCGTGGTGCAGATCGTCGGTTTCTCCCAGTACCTGCGCCCACTGACGCAAAAGACCCAGGACAAACTCAACGCCCTGCGCGAGCGTTTCGATCTGCCGCCGCTGCCCAACCTGGCGATGGCGCTGATGCCGGGCGACCCGATCATCGCCGCCTGGCCGGAGCAAAGGTTTGGCGAATACGCCAGCCAGCTCTACGCCATCCTCGAAGAAGAACCCAAGGCCAGCCTCAAGGACCTGGGCGATGCCATCGACTATACCGTGCGCAAGATCGGTATCGACCATGTCGGCATCAGCTCGGACTTCAATGAAGGCGGCGGCGTCAAAGGTTGGGAGAACGTTGGCGACATTCGCAACGTCACCGCCGAACTGCTCACCCGTGGCTACTCCGAAGCCGACATCGCCAAACTGTGGGGCGGCAATTTCCTGCGGGTCTGGGATCAGGTCCAGCAAGCCGCAAAACCCGCATTGGCCTCGAACCAGAAGGCCGTCCAGCCATGAATGAACGCCGTACCTTTCTCAAGCAAGCCGGGATCCTTGTCGCCGGCCTGCCACTGGCCGCAAGCCTTCCCACCACTGCCAGCGCCGACTCGCTGCCGCCATTGCCCCGCAACAAATGGGCGCAATTGCGCACGCTGTTCGACCAGGACCCCGACTACCTGCACTTCTCCAATTTCCTGGTTACCACCCACCCGCGCCCGGTGCGCGAGGCCATCGAAAAGCACCGTGCAGCCCTGGACAAAAACCCGGGGCTGTTGATGGACTGGGATTTGGGCGTCACCGAAGAACGCGAAGAAAACGTGCGGACCTGGGCCGGACGTTATCTGCAAGCGAACCCGAAGCAGATCGCTCTGACCGGCAGCACCACCGAGGGCCTGTCAATGATCTACGGCGGCGTCCATGTGGCGGCCGATCAGGAAATCCTCACCACCGCCCACGAACACTACGCCACCCACACTATTCTTGAGCTGCGCACCCAACGGGACGGCACCCGGGTACGCAAGATCAAGCTGTTCGAAAACGCCCACGACGCCAGCCACGAGCAAATCCTCACCGCCATCGACCGCAACATCCGCCCCGAAACCCGGGTGCTGGGCATGACCTGGGTGCACTCGGGCAGCGGCGTGAAACTGCCCATCGACAAGATCGGCGCCCTGGTGGACAAGCACAACCAGGGCCGCAGCGATAAGCAACGGATCATCTACGTGGTGGACGGCGTGCACGGTTTCGGCGTCGAGGACCTGGACTTCCCGGCGATGAACTGCGACTTCTTCATCGCCGGCACTCACAAATGGATGTTCGGCCCACGTGGCACCGGCCTGGTGTGCAGCCGCAGCGAGGAGGTCAAGTACGTCACGCCGATCATTCCGACCTTCTCCGAAGCCACGGCGTTTTCCACCACCATGACGCCCGGCGGTTACCACGCTTTCGAGCATCGCTGGGCGGCGGACGAAGCGTTCAAGCTGCACCTGCAACTGGGCAAGGCCGAGGTGCAGGCGCGCATTCATGCCCTCAACACCTACCTGAAAAAACAGCTGGTGGCGCTGCCGCAGATCGAACTGGTCACGCCCCTGAGCCCGGACTTGTCCGCCGGTTTCACCTTCTTCCGGGTCAAGGGTCGCGACAGCGATGAGATCGCCGGCTACCTGATGAAGAACCGGGTGATCGCCGACGCCGTGCATCGCGACGCCGGGCCGGTAATCCGCACCGCGCCGGGGTTGCTCAACACCGAAGCCGAGATCGATCGCTTCATGGGCTTGCTGGCCAAGACACTCTGAACCTGACTTTATCGAGAGAGACGGATGAACAGTTTTTCCTTGACGCTACTCCCGGCACTGGCCCTCGTCGCCCTGCTGCCCTCCGGCGCCCAGGCCTCGCAACCGGGCCAGGTCTTTCGCGACTGCAAGGACTGCCCGGAAATGGTCGTGCTGCCCACCGGCACCTTCCAGATGGGCACCCCGGAAGACGAAGTGGGCCGCGAGCCTGATGAGGGGCCGATACACCCGGTGACCTTCGCCAAGCCACTGGCGATCAGCCGCTTCCAGGTATTGAAGGGTGAATGGTTCGCCTACCTGCGCGACACCGGTTACCAGATGCCCGACGGCGACAAGCGCCCCGGCCGCGCCTGCAAGGCCGGCATCCCGAATTACCAGGGCAGCGACCCGCGCAAGCAATACACCGACCGACACCCGGCGGTGTGCATGGATTTCGCCGAGGCCAACGCTTACGTGGCCTGGCTGTCGAAAAAAACCGGCAAACAATACCGGCTGGTCAGCGAATCCCTGCGCGAGTACGCAGCACGCGGCGGCAGCACCGGCCCGTTCCCCTTCCCGTTCGATGAGGGCAAGGAATACAGCATCGCCCAACACGCCAACACCTACGGCGCGGCCGACGGCTACAACTTCACCGCCCCGGCCGGCAGCTTCGCGCCCAATGCCTTTGGCGTGTATGACATGCACGGCAACATCTACGAATGGACCGCCGACTGCTACAACGAAAACTACGTGGGCGCCCCGAGCGACGGCAGCGCCTGGCTGACCGGCAAGTGCGAGTTCAAGCGCATCCGCGGCAACGACTGGGGCGAGGCACCGGTGTTCTCCCGCTCCGGCAACCGCAACGCCCTGGTGCCAAGTGATCGCGGCGACTGGATCGGTTTCCGGGTGGCGCGGGATATGTAGGCCGAACACAGCACGGCCCCATGTGGGAGCAAAGCTTGCTCGCGATGCAGACACCTCGATTTCACAGAGAACCGCATCGCCTTCATCGCGGGCAAGCGTTGCTCCCACAGGATAAATTCCCCTCCCCTCCAATCGTTCTAAAGATGGGCGCAACCCAATCCAGCGCGCCTGCGCCCTAAAGCCCTCCCGGCAACCACCCGCGACGGCCTTCGACCTTTTCATCAAGCAGGGAAACCTCCATGAGCCAACCAACCCGCGGGGTGATCAGTGAACTGTTCAGCCTGCTCAAACCCTTCCGGCTGATTGTCGTAGGCTCCATCCTCTTGGGCATGCTGGGCGGCCTGAGCATCACTGCTCTGCTGGCAACCATCAATGACGCCCTGAACGCCGCCACAACGCCTACGCCGCAGGTGCTGGCGACGTTCGCCGGGCTTTGCGCGGCGGCGTTGCTGACCTCGATTCTTTCCGACATCGGCACCAACCATGTCGGCCAGAACATCATCGCCGAGCTGCGTAAATCCCTGGGCAAGAAAGTCTTGCTGGCGCCCATCGAGCAGATCGAACGCTATCGCAGCCATCGGCTCATCCCGGTGTTGACCCACGACGTCAACACCGTCAGCGACTTCGCCTTTTCGTTCGCGCCGCTGGCCATCGCCTTCACCGTCACCCTCGGTTGCCTGGGTTACCTCGCCTACCTGTCACTGCCGATGTTCTTGCTGCTGCTGGTGGCCCTGGTGATCGGCACGGTCGTGCAGTACCTGGCGCGGGCCCGTGGCATCAGGGGTTTCGAAGCCGCCCGTGAGGCCGAAGACGCGCTGCAGAAACACTACGGCGCGATCGCCGCCGGGGCCAAGGAACTGCGCATTCATCGCCCACGCCGCCAGCGCATGTTCAGCCAGCGCATCGAAGCGACTGCCGATTACATCTGCGATACCAACATCCGTTCGGTCAACACCTTCGTGGTGGCCAAGACCTTCGGCTCGATGCTGTTTTTTGTGGTCATTGGCCTGGTCCTGGCCCTGCAATCGCTGTGGCTGGGCACGGACAGGGTCGTGCTCAGCGGTTTCGTACTGGTGCTGTTGTACATGAAGGGTCCGCTGGAATACCTGGTGATGACATTGCCGGTGATCAGCCGGGCGAACGTTGCGTTCAAGCGCATTGCTGAACTGGCCGAGCAGTTTTCCTCGCCGGAGCCGCACCTGCTGCTCAACGACAAGCAGCCTTGCAAACCTACGATCCAACAGCTTGAGCTGCGTGATGTGCACTACGCCTTCCCGGTGGTCGAAGGCAGCCAACCCTTCGCCCTGGGACCGGTCAACCTGTCCATCGCCCAAGGGGACATTGTGTTCATCGTCGGTGAAAACGGTGGCGGCAAGACCACGCTGATCAAACTGCTGCTGGGCCTCTATCTCCCCCAGGGCGGTGAAATCCTCCTGGATGGCACGCCGGTAGGGGCTGCGCAACGGGACGATTATCGCCAGTTGTTCACCACGATTTTTGCCGACTACTACCTGTTCGATGAGTTGGTCCAGGGCGATCAACAGGTGCCCAAAAACGCCAACCGCTACCTGGAGCGTCTGGAAATCGCCCACAAGGTCAGCATTCAGGACGGCGCCTTCAGCACCACTGACCTCTCCACTGGCCAGCGCAAACGCCTGGCGTTGCTCAACGCCTGGCTTGAGGAGCGCCCGGTGCTGGTGTTCGACGAATGGGCCGCCGACCAGGATCCGGTGTTTCGCCGCGTGTTCTACACCGAACTGCTGCCGGAGCTGAAGGCGCTGGGTAAAACCATCATCGTGATTTCCCACGACGACCGCTATTTCGACATCGCCGATCAACTGGTCCGGATGCAGGCCGGTCAGGTCATCAGTGAAAAAGCTCCGGCGGCGTTTGCCTGAGCCCGTCCGACGCCATGCTGCTTACCGCGAGAACACCATGAACGAACTGCTAGATGATGATCTGCTGACGCTGCTGCTGGAGGATGTCGCTCGCGACGTGCACACCAGGTCCAACGGCCGACTGGACCGCGCGCCCCTGTCTTTCGCCCAGCAGCGCCTGTGGCTGGAGCACCAGCGTGACCCGGCCCGTTCGGCCTACAACTTGCCACGCGCCCTGCGCCTGACGGGCGAGCTCAATGCCGACGCCCTGGAACAGGCGCTGAATCGGGTCATCGACCGCCACGACATCCTGCGCACCGCGTTCAATGACATCGACGCTGCGCCGGTTCAGGTGGTCGAGCGCAACGCCTTCCTCTCCCTGCATCGGGAGGACCTCAGCGCCCTCGCCCCCCAGACGCGTGCCGCAACGCTCTCACAACACATCGAGCTGCACGCCCGGCAACCGTTCGATCTCAGCCGCGCGCCGCTGATGCGGGCAACGCTGCTCAGGCTGGACAGCGACGAACATGTGCTGCTGCTCAACATGCATCACATCGTCTCCGACGCCTGGTCCAACACGATCCTCATGCAGGACATGACCCAGGCCTACGCCCAGGCCTCGCTCGGCGATCCATCGCCGCTGCCGCCGTTGCCCATGCAATACGCCGACTACGCCACCCACCAGCGAGGCGAGTATTTGCAAAGTCCGCAATGCCAGCGCAGCGGCGAATATTGGCGTCACTACCTGGGCCACGATCTGCCCACGCTGGAATTGCCCCTGGATTTTCCCCGCACCGCAAGCCAGCAACACCGGGCCGGACGCGTGCAGGTGACGCTTGCCCCCGCCGTGACCCAGGCCCTGAACGCGTTCTGCCAACGCCAGGGCCTTGCGCCGTTCGTGGTGGCGCTGGGAGCCTGGCAACTGCTGCTGGGCCGCTACAGTAACCAGGACGACTTCACCGTCGGCGTGCCCAACGCCAACCGCAATAGCCATGAAAGCCAGGACCTGGTGGGATTCTTCGTCAGCAGCCAGGTGTATCGAGCGCGAATCGACTCGACCCACAGCGCGTTGGATTTTCTGCGCAGTTTGCGCGCCCAGTCCCTCGCGGCCCTGGAACATGCCGACTACCCGCTGGAGCTGATCCTCGATCAACTGCAACGTCCCGGCGCACAGGGCTTGTTCCAGGTCTTGTTCAACTGGCGCACCGGCTCTGCGCCCCTGCCGACCTCGTCCAAAGGCGAACTGGCCCTGGAGTTTCTCGACACAGGCGACAGCCAGGCCAAGTTCGACGTGGCGCTGGATGTCGACTATTCACAGCAGCAGATACTGGCGACGTTCGAATACAGCCGTGATCTCTACCGCACTGAAACCATCGAGCGCATGGCCGGCCACTGGCAAAACCTGGTGCGGGGCCTGATCGAAACACCTGAACGCGCCCTCGGCGAACTGCACTTGCTCAGTGCTGATGAGCGCCAGCACACCCTGCACGACTGGAACCGCCAGCCGACCCGGCTGCCCCGTGAACACTGCTTGCACCAGTTGATCGAAACCCATGCCGCCGCCACCGGTGAGGCCATAGCCCTGACCTTTGAAGGGCAGCACATGAGCTACGCCGAGCTCAACCGCCAGGCCAATCGACTGGCCCATCGGCTGATCGAGCAAGGCGTCGGGCCCGACGTGCTGGTCGGTATCGCCGCCGAGCGCACACCGCAAATGATCATCGGCCTGCTGGCGATCCTCAAGGCCGGCGGCGCCTACGTGCCGCTGGACCCGGCCTACCCGGCCGATCGCCTGGCTTACATGATCAAGGACAGTGGCGTGACGCAGATCCTGACCCAGGCTCATCTGCGTGAATCCCTGGCGTTGCCCGCCGACATCAACTGCCTGTTGCTCGACCCAGCCGAGGCCGATGGCAACTACCCCGAGCACAATCCGGATGTGCCGATGCACCCGGATAACCTGGCGTATGTGATCTACACCTCAGGCTCGACCGGCCAGCCCAAAGGCGCCTTGCTGGCGCACCACAACGTCAGCCGATTGTTCCAGGCCACGGACCATTGGTTCGGCTTCGATCACCGGGACGTCTGGTGCCTGTTCCATTCCTATGCCTTCGACTTTTCCGTGTGGGAAATTTTCGGCGCGCTGCTGCACGGCGGTCGACTGGTCATCGTGCCCCACGCCGTGAGCCGTTCACCCCAGGATTTCTACGCTCTGGTTTGCCAGGAAAACGTCACAGTGCTCAACCAGACGCCTTCGGCATTCAAGGCGTTGCTGCAAGTCGCCTGCGCGCCTGACCAACCTCTGGTCCACCGGTTGCGCCAGGTCATTTTTGGCGGCGAAGCGATTGACGTGCAGAGCTTGCGCCCCTGGTTCGAACGCTTCGGCGACCAGTCGCCGCAATTGATCAATATGTACGGCATCACCGAAACGACGGTCCATGTCACCTGGCGACCGCTGTCGATCGACGACTTGCACAGCGAGACCGCGAGCCCTATCGGCCAGCCCATCGTCGACCTGTCCTGGTACTTGCTCGACGCCCACTTGAACCCGGTGCCCAAGGGTTGCATCGGTGAGTTGTATGTCGGCCGGGCCGGTCTGGCCCGTGGTTACCACCAGCGCGCCGACCTGACCGCCAGCCGCTTTATCCCCGACCCGTTCGATCCCCTGCCGGGTGGCCGCCTGTATCGCACTGGCGACCTGGCACGCTACCGCAGCGATGGCAGCATCGAATACATCGGGCGCCTGGATCATCAGGTCAAGATCCGCGGTTTCCGCATCGAACTGGGGGAAATCCAGGCACGTTTGCAAACGCTGCCAGCGGTCCGGGACTGTGTCGTGTTGACCCATGAAGGCCCCGCCGGCCTGCAACTGGTCGCTTATGTGATTGCCACGCAAGCGGCCACAGCCGAGTTACGCGAAGACCTGTTGACCGCCCTCAAAGCGCAATTGCCGGACTACATGGTGCCCAGTCACCTGCTGTTCATCGATCACTGGCCGCTCAATGCCAATGGCAAGCTCGACCGCAAGGCCTTGCCGGAACCTGATGCCGCTCTCCGGCAAACCGATTACGTGGCGCCGCGTACGTCATTGGAACAGGCGCTGGCACAGCTCTGGCAACAATCCCTCAGGGTCGAGCGCGTGGGCATCAACGACAGCTTCTTTGAACTGGGCGGGCATTCGATCCTGGCCATCGAACTGATTGCCAACCTCAAGGCCCGCCTGAACATCAGCGTGCGCCTGCAAGCGTTGCTGGCCAACCCGAGCGTCGCACAGCTGGCGCTGTTCATTGCGCAAAATCATCGAGAGCAGACCCAATGCCTCATCCCGTTGAACAGCGCCCCCAACAGCGCGCCGCAGTTGTTTTGCCTACACCCCAGCGGGGGCATCGTGTTCTGTTACCAGCCCTTGGCACGCAAACTCGACCAACGGGCGCGCGTCAGCGGCGTCATGCACCGTGGCTTCAGCGAACCCCATGCAAACCCTGAGGCTTGGGCCGAGATGATTGCCGACTACAGCCGGGAAATCGTCACCGCCCAACCCCAGGGCCCGTATTACCTGATGGGCTGGTCGTTAGGCGGAACCATTGCGCTGGACATCGCGGCGACGCTGGAACGCCAGGGCCACACCGTGAGCTTTCTCGGGCTGGTGGACAGCACGATTCCTGAACACCTGTATCCGGCGACGTTGTCGCGTCATCGGCATTTGCCTGACGAAGAACCCGCCGATCCGGCCTCCCAGGATCTGCTTGAGGCCATCGAATATTTCGACCTGCTGTTCCCCACCCTCACCGAACGTACGGCGGCTTACCGTCAGGAACATCCCGATAGCACGGTTCAGGCCTTCCATGAATGGGCTACCCGCCAGATCGAGCCGGGGCGAGGCGATTTGCTGTCAATCGTGCAGAGCGTCAAGGATGAAGTCATGAACGCCCAGGCGTTCTCGGTGCATGATCGGTTGCTGGAGGCCTTCGATGGATTCACCTTCAAACCGGTACGGGTACGCCCTAGTTGCTGGTGGACCCAGGCGGAAAAAACGCCGGACGAATTGGCATTCTGCGAGGGCTTGATCAAGGGGTACAGCTTGACCGGCGAGCTGCGATGCTCGGTGCGCTCGCCGTTGCGTCACCGCGGTATGATCTTTGATGATGGGTTGCTTGATTCGCTGGTTGAGGTTTTTCTGGGCAGCACGGCATAGGAGCAATAGCGCCGACAGCCGGTTTTGTGTTCCCCGAACGTTGGTGTGTATATCCGTTTCTTCGGTAACGGCCACTGGCGGTTCCGCTCTTACAGCGGGTCACTTTTGGAAGAGCGCCAAAAGTAACCAAAAACGCTTTGCCCCACCACTCGGTGCCTCGCCTAGGCTCGGCATGCCCTCACTCCGGCATTGCTCCGTGGGCCGCCGCGAAGGGCCATCCATGGCCCAGCGCGGCTAACCCGGCATCCATGCCGGGTTGCCCACTGCGCAATGCCTGCGTTCGGCCAGCGTGGTTTAACGGGGCGTCCCAGATCAAAATCAAAAGCAAAGCAAAGCAAAGCAAAGCAAAGCAAAGCAAAGCACAGTAGATGTCCAGCACCTATGCAACTGAACCACCGCTATCGCGAGCAAGCTCGCTCCCACATGGGTTTGCGAGTGTTCACAGCATCTGTAAACGACACAAAACCTGTGGGAGCGGGCTTGATCGCGAAGGCATCGGCACATCCAACATCACCGCAAACTGAACCGCCGCTTTCGCGAGCAAGCCCGCTCCCACAAGTCCTGCTCAAACAGGTCGGATAGGTGTACACCCGCAAGAGCCAGGCCGGCTGTCAGGCCGCCTCGCGTCGGACGTTGATCTCGGCGCCCCGTTAACCACGCTGGCTGAACGAAGGTATTGCGCAGTGGGCAACCCGGCATGGATGCCGGGTTAGCCGCGCTGGGCCATGGATGGCCCTTCGCGGCGGCCCACGGAGCAATGCCTTCGTTCAGGCATGCCGAGCCTAAGCGAGGCACCGAGTGGTGGGGCAGAAGCGCTTTGCTTACTTTCGCGCTCTTCGAAAGTGAGCCGCCGTAAGGGCGGAACCATAAGCCGCCGTTACCGCAGCAACGGATATGCACCCAATCCAACCCAAAAGAAAACGGCGCTTTCCCCATCCGGGAAAAGCGCCGTTTCCTTAAGCAAACAACCTCACGCACAAGGCGGGTCTATCTCACTCTCCCAAGAATCAGAACTCCGGAGTGTACTTCACAGAGAACATCAGGTTACGCGGATCACCAAAGTTGTTGTTGCCATTGAGCTGGTTGTAAGCCGACGTTAAGTACGTCTTGTCAAACAGGTTATTGGCATTGACCGCCAAGGCGATTTCCGGCGTCAGCTGGTAGCCGACCCGGGCATTCCATACGGTGTAACCCGGGATTTCACGGTCATAGTCATAAACCATCGTGTGGCTTTGGGTGGTGAAGCCCAAGCCGGTGCTAACACGGCTCCAGTCACCGGTGAACTGGTAGTTACCCCACACACGCAGCATGTGTTTCGGCGTCCAGGTACTGTAGATACGACCTTCCTTTTCCGGGTCCTCCAGGTACTTGGTGGTGTTGTAGGTGTAGCCCGCGAACAACTGCAGGTTGTCTATCACTTCACCACTGATTTCGGCATCGAAACCCTGGCTGCGCACTTTCCCCGAGGCTGCCGAGCAGTCCGAGTTAACACACGCCGGGTTAGAGCTGTCGTCGATGGCACGGTTTTCGTGGTCGTAACGGAAGATCGCCAGGGAGGTATTGACCCGACCGTCCATCAACTCACCCTTGAGGCCAACTTCGTAGTTGGTGCCGACGATGGGCTTGAGCACCGTACCGCTGGTATCGTGTTCGGTTTGCGGCTGGAATATGTCGGTGTAGCTGGCGTACACCGCCCACTCACGGCTCAGGTCATAGATGATACCGCCGTAGGGCGTGACCACCCCGGTTTCAGTTGTGATGCTTGGGTCGACGCGTGTGATACCGGTGGACTTTTCGATTTTCGACTTATAGCTGGAGTCATACCAACTGACCCGGGAACCCAGCACCAGCGTCAGGTCGTCGACCGGCTTGACACGCCAAGTGCCGTACACGCCCTTCTGGCGAATATCGTACTTACTAAGGGTGCCCTGACCGCCCGCAGCGATCAGACTCTCGTAGCTGATGTCCGGACGGTCATTGTTCAGATCGAAGATAGAGTCGCTGGTGCTGTTGAATGTACGGGCGTAGCGATCATCCGTCTCCAACTGAGAGAAGTTGCCGCCAAGCATGACTTCCTGCGCCATCGACAAGGCTTCGAACTTGCCAGTCAGGTTCATGTCCAGACCAGACTTCGTGGACTGGAAATCGGTCACGAAGTCGGCATATTGCACGCCACTGCCATCAGCCAAGAGGCCACCATTTCTTTGCACTCGCTGGTTTTTCGCCTGGTTATCTTCGGTCATGTACACGGCCCCCACCTTGAACGCCCAGTCCTCGTTGAAGCGATGCTCCAGGTCGGTGTAGTAGGTGGTGACATCGATTTCTGAACGGTTCCAGCGCGCACCCGTGTAGGTCGAACGCGACACGTCCGGCATCGAACCGTCGGCGTAGCGTGGCAGGCCGCGGATGTTGCCGCGCGATTCACCGTTGGATTGACTGACCGCGAAGCCCAGGGTGGTGTCTTCGCTCAGGTCGATGTCCAGCGCGCCGTACAGCGAGTGGGTCGTGCTCCACGCATGGTCGACGAAGGAATTGCTCTGGTCTTCGTCGGCGACGATACGGCCGCGGATGTTGCCGGCCTCGTTCAGCGGGCCGCCGGCGTCCAGTTGCAGGCCGTAGTGATCCCAGGAGCCGGCCTTGCCGGTCAGGGTCACGGTCGGTGCGCTCTGGCCACGCTTGCGCACCAGGTTGACGGCACCACCAGGGCTGCCAGTGCCTTGCAGCAGGCCGGAGGCGCCGCGCATGATTTCCAGGCGGTCGAAGAAGATCAGGTCCTGGGTCGCCCAGTTGCCCAGCGAATAGTTGTTACGCAGGATCGGCACACCGTCGTACTGCCAGTCGTCGATCTGGAAACCGCGTGACGACAGGATCATGCCTTGGCCAACGCCCTGCAGGCCGACGATGCCGGTGGTCTGGTTGACGGCGTCCTTGAGACTGACCAGGTTCTGGTCGTCCATCTGCTTGCGCGTCATCACCGTGATCGACTGGGGAATTTCCTTGAGGGTGTGGGTGCCCTTGCCAATGGTCACGGCGTTACTGGTGTAGGAGTTGCTGCCTTCGGTCGTCGCGTCCAACGCCTGTGCACTGATGGTGGTCGCGCCCAATTCGAGGCCTTCACCAGCAGAACCGCGCACCAGCATCAGGGTATTGCCCTCGACGCTGTAACGCACGCCGGTGCCCTTGAGCAATTCGGCGATGGCCGCCTGCGGACTCATCTTGCCGCTGACGCGGTTGCTTTTCAGGTCGGCCATATCGTTAGCGTTGTAGATCACTTGCTGGTTGGTCTGTTGACCGAACGCTTGCAGTGCCTGCGGCAGCGGTTGCGCGGGAATGTTGATGCTAACGTCTTCCGCCATCACCTGAGCACTGAAGGGCAGTGCGCAGACCAGCCCCAGACCGCCCAACACCCGACGCGAACGCAGGCCGCGGGACATGACGAGCGCCTTGAACAGAGGTTTCAACTCATGAATGGATGACATCGTGCTCTCTATTATTGGTAAAGGTAAAAAGTCCCTGGGGCCGAAGGGCCCGCCGCTCGCCAGAACAAGAGACCCCGCACGGTCGATTGCCTCAGGGCAATGTGTCTGTGCGTGGCCGACCGGCCCCTCCCCGGGCACGGTCATTCGGCTGGACGACGGCGAAATCTTTACTGGACAAATCCGATGCCTGGGCGTCCTGCTCGACCCGATTTGTCCACATACCTAAGTAAGACGCAGCACCTGCAAAAAACCGGAATGAGTTTATTTATCATTTGCGAAAAAAAACCGCCGCTGTTAGGCGACGGCCTTTTGTTCATGCCATATCAGCTGCCTTCATCGATCATTCCCACGCTCCCGCGTGGGAATGCCGCCAGGGACGCTCCGCGTTCCGCTTCTGGAAGGTGACGCAGAGCGTCACGGGATGCATTCCCACGCAGAGCGTGGGAACGAGAAAAAAGACCGTCGCCGTTGGGCGACGGCCTTCTTAATGCCTGGATCGATCGTTCCCATGCTCCCGCGTGGGAATGCCGCCAGGGACGCTCCGCGTTCCGCTTCTGGAAGGTGACGCAGTGCGTCACGGGGATGCATTCCCACGCAGAGCGTGGGAACGAGAACTCACAAAGGCCTTTTGTTCATGCCATATCAGCTGCCTTGCGCAGCCTTGGCGGCTTGCAGCTGTCGAGCCTGTTCGGTCAGAAGGGCCTTTTCCTCGGGACTCATCGCGTCCATGCGCAGGCGCACCTGGGCGATTTTTTCCAGCTGCCCCGGGCTGCTCTCCAGCGCCCGCAAGGCCAGGGCCAACGACGCCACGGTCGGATGATCGAAGACCAGCCCCGGATGAATGTCGCACTGCAACAACTTGCGAATACCGGCCACCAACTTGATCACCAGCAACGAATGCCCACCGGCGGCGAAGAAGTCGCGGTCGATGCCCAATCGCTGCAACCCAAGCAATTGCGCCATGCGCGCGGCGAGCAGTTGCTCCAGCGCATCGCGCGGTGCAGCATCCTGGTCATCCGCCGCCGCACCCGCTAACTGTTGCAACGCCTTGCGATCGATCTTGCCATTGGCCAGACGAGGGAACTGTTCGATCAGTTGCAGGTGCTGCGGCACCATCACACTGGGCAGGCGCGCGCTCAGCTCAGCGTGCACGGTGTCCGGCAAGCCCGCTGACAAACCCTGCTGTGCCACGACAAAGGCCAACAGGCCCTGCTCGGCCGACGCCGCCGGCAACACCAGTGCTTCGGCCACCTGCGGCAGGCGTAGAAGCTCGGCCTCGATCTCTGCCAGTTCAATGCGGAACCCACGCACCTTGACCTGCTGATCACGCCGACCGTGCAACTGGATCGCCCCGTCCGCGCGATAACGTGCCAGGTCGCCGCTGCGATACAAACGCTGCGCCGGATCGAACGGACTCTGGATGAACGCCTGCTCATCGGCCTCGGCATTCAGATAGCCCCGACACAACTGCGCACCGCCCAGGTACACCTCGCCCAGCACGCCCACCGGCGCCAAGCGCAGATCGGCATCCAGCACGTAGACCTGGTTATTACCCAGCACCTGGGTCAGCGCCGAACAATCGTCGGCAGCGCCGTGCAGTGACAACGGATGAATCATCACCCCGACCGTGGTTTCGGTCGGCCCGTAGTGGTTGAACACTCGGCAATCACTGCGCAATCGGGCGATGCGCTCGATCAACGCCGCAGGGATCGGCTCGCCACCCAGCACCAGAGTACGCGGCAGTATCGCCCGCTCACTGTCGAGCAGCGCCGCGAGGTGCGACGGCACGATCTTCAGGCAGTCGATCCGTTGCTGTTGCAGGTACCTGGCAAACAATTCGCCGTCCTGCATCTGTTCATCGCTGGCCACATGCAGGGTCGCGCCATTGAACAACGCGCCAAACAACGTCGTGTTACCCAGGTCCGCCGCCACGGTGGAACTGAAACCGACGTTTTTGCACTGGGCAAGGCCCAGTGCCTGGCTGGCTTGGGTGGTGTAGTTGAGCAATTGCCGATGCTCGATCACCACACCTTTGGGCACACCGGTGGAGCCTGACGTGAACAATACATAAGCGATGTCGTTGCCTTGGGTGGCGAGCGCTGGCAATGGCGCCGGCGACTGACTCAACTGCGCCGCTGTCAGGGCTTTATACGGCTGGTCCTGCCAGGCCGGCAGATGCGCCGCATCAGTCAGCAACAGTGCCGCGCCGGCCTGTTCCAGCATCAACGCCTGGCGCGCCTGGGGCCACTGCACATCCAGTGGCAGGTACGCCGCCCCCAAACGCCAGCTCGCCAGCATTGCAATCACCAGCTCCGCCGAGCGCGGCAATGCCAGTGCGACAATCGAACCGGCGCCCACGCCTTGGTGCTTGAGCCCCAGCGCCGCGTTATCGACCCGAGCCTGCAACTGACCGTAACTCAATTGCAGATGGGCGTCGGTCAGGGCGATGGCATCCGGTGTATGCAGCGCCAGATCGGCGATGCGCTGTGGCAGATAACGGCCATCCGCCAAGGCCTGCATCGGCGGGTTGATCGCCAATAAGCGCCGCTCCTGAGCGTGACTGAGCAGGCTGAGCTGCGCGAGTGCACGATGGGGAGCGGCCAGGATCGAGGCCAACAGCACGTTGTACTGTTCCAGCACGGCATTGGCCGAGGCTGGCGAATAACGCGAGCTGGCGTAATGCAGATTGAGCGTGACGTGCCGTTCGTTCAATTGAACCTGCAACAGCAACTCGAACGGATCTGCCGGTACAAACACGGACTCTGCGGGCGCCCAGTGCAGCCCGCCACTGTTCCCGCTGGCGCTCGCCTGCCCCAGCGTAAAGCCGTAGGCCGGGCGCGCCGCGTCCGGCGCCAGCTCCGGTGCCCAGTATTCCTGCCAGGTGCGATGGGCTTCGAGGCGCGCCGCCAACTCGTCCAACCACTCGCTGAACGACGCAGTGGCAGGCAACGAAACGCACAGCGGCAGGGTTTTCTCGAACACACCCACGGCATTGGCGAAGTATTCATAGTCGCTGCGGCTGTCATGGCGCACACCGACCAGCGCCTGCTCAAGCCCACTCAACCGTCCCAGCAACACCCACCACGCGCCTTGCAGCAGCGTGGCCAGCGGCTGGCCAAGCTGCTCGGCCAGGTTGTGCAAAGCCTCGCGTTGAGCCGGCTCCAGGCTCAGCGATACGTGGCTGTCGGCGGCACCTGTCTCACCGATGGTGCTGCGCGGCGCCAGCCATGGCGTGGCGATGTCTGCCTGCATCCCTTGCAAGTGTTGCTGCCAGTAAGCTCGTGCGCTGGCGGCGTCTTCATCCAGCACCACTTCACTGCGCCACTCCAGGTACTGGGCAAACTCGCCAGGTGCGTCGTCTTCCTCTGCCTGCCCCCCGGCGTACACTTGCTGGATGTGTTCAAGCAGCAGATTCAGCGACTGCGCATCGGCACTGGAGCGGGCGATACCCAGCACCAATTGCCATTGCCGCGGCGCCAGGCGATACAGCACGGCCTGGACGCTTTCCGATTCGCCGAGCACAAAAGCGCGGTCCATCGATTTCCTGACCTGCGCACGGACGGCCTCAGCCCGTTGCTCGCCGGCCTGTACCGTCAGCGGGAAGCGAGTGGCACCGGCGGCGGCCTGACGCAAACCATGGAAACCGGCGACTTTGCCCAGCCGCGCCAGCAGCATCGGCTGCTGTGCCAGTAGCGTATCGAACGCCACCTGCAAGCGCTGCGGGTCGAGATCGCCGTCAATGACCACCTCCAGCCAGCGCAAGGCCTGGCCACAGGTCGCCGTGCCGGGCAGTTGCTCGAGCAGCCTTTGTTGCTCGGGTGTAAGGGCGAAACCCGGGTTGTGCGCGTCCATCGTGACCTCGTTCATGCTCCGGCTTCCTCGGTATTGAGTGCGCCCTGGGCGGTTTGCCCGGCGGCCGACGGACGCTCAAGGCTGCTGCGTTCGTACATGTCGCCCATGGCGACCACGATCTTGCGTGGCCCCTCGAACGGATCGCGGGCATGGGCCACCAGCATGTTGTCGAGCAGGATCACATCGCCTTTCTGCCAGTCGAAACGCACCGCGCAGGCTTCGTACAACTCACCGATGCGCGCCATCACCTCATCTTCAATCGGTGTGCCGTCGCCGTAATACACATGCCGGGGCATGCGCTCCAGGCCGAACATCGACAGCAGGTCTTGCCGCACGTCCGGGTCCAACCAATAGATGTGATGCAATTGCACCTGATTGAAGAACGACTTCTCTCCGGTGATCGGGTGGGTGATGATCGCCGGCCCCGGCGTGCGGGTCTGCAACTCGTCGTTATCGAGCCAGCGCCATTGGATGCCACCGGCCCGGCAGCGGGCCTCCACTTGAAGGCGGTCTTCGGTCTTGAAAAAGTGCTGCCACGACACATCGAGTTTGTCGGTAAAGGTGCGCACGTAGAGCAGGCCTTTGTCTTCGAACTTCTCACGAAGGTCGGCCGGCAACCGTTCATACATCAAGCGGCAATCCACCACCGGGGTCGCCCCGCCCACAGGCGCGGCTTGCTCGCAATAGAACATCTGCTTGCGCGGCCAGCGGTCCTGATGGGAGCTCTCGTTGTGGAACAGAATCATCTTGCGCTCGGGATACGGCGTGGAACGGTAGGTGTTCTTGCCCCCCTCCTTCTTCGGCAGGTCGCCGTACTGACCATAAAGCCCTGGCTGTACCGCTTCGGCGAACGCTTCAAAACCCTGAATGCCGTCCAGCTCGAAACCGCGAAAGAGAATACCGGCGTGCTCAGCGAGCTTTTGCTCGATCAATGGCCGGTTCTGCTGGATCCACTCGATGACATCCAGATGGGGCTCACCCGGTTCCAGCATCAAGGGAAAACGTTGCGGTGCAGCCACCAGTGATTCACGCACCCGCGCCGCACGAGGCTTGGCGAGCGGTGTCACGGAACGCTTGAGAAACTTGCCCAGTTTGTCGGCCTTGGGCCCTGGGACGGTGGCAGGCGTGACGGCTGCCGCCAAGTGGTCGACTGGCATGCTGATAGCTCCCAATTGAATGTCCTGATCAGCGACGATCTGTTCCAACAGGGCTGTCCAGGCCTGAATCAGGTGCTGAATGCGCTCATGTCCGAACAAGGTTGTGGCGAATTGCCAATTGCCGCGCAATTGCCCTTCTTCTTCGTCAACGAACAACGCCATGTCGAATTTAGAATGGGTCTCCAGCGCCGGCAGGAACTCCATGTTCAACCCCGCCATGGACCGAGGGCGCACCGGTACGTTGTTCATCACGAACAGCACCTGCAGCAGTGGGTTCATCCCCTTGTGTCGCGCTACCCCCGAGGCGTCGACGATCTGGTCGAACGGCAGGTCCTGATGTTCCAGCGCGTCGAGCAGGTTGTCCTGGGTTTGCGCCAGGAAGCTGGCGAACGTGGCCTCGGCGTCCAGGCGCGAACGCAGGGGCAGCACGTTGACGAAGAAACCGATCAGCCGCTCCAGCGCCGGCTGTTCACGACCGGCCACGTCAGCGCCGACCACCAGGTCTTGCGCCTCGCTCACTCGATGCAACAACACTTGGAAAGCCGCCAGCAGCGTGCTGTACAGCGTGACCCCGGCCTCGCTGGATAACCGCCGCAATGCCTCGGTCAAACTGCTGGAAAGCTGGAACTGCAACGCATCGCCGTCATAGGACGCGGTCTGGCCCCGAGGGCTGTCCAGCGGCAGGTTCAGGCGCCCCTCGTAACCGCTGAGGCGGCGTTTCCAGTACTCGGCCTGACGCGCCAGGACGCCCTGTTCTTCCAGCGCCTGCTGCCACAACGCGAAGTCTTGGTACTGCACCTCCAGGGGTGCAAGCGGCATCGGTTTACCGGCGAGCGATGCCTCGTAGACCTGCACCAGTTCGTCGATCAACAGCCCCATCGACCAGCCATCGAAGATGATGTGGTGCATGGCGTACAACAACACATGTTCGTTCGGCCCCAGGCGCAGGATTCGCCCGCGTAACAGCGGTGCCTGCTCCAGGTCGATAGGCGTGCGGGCGTTCTCCAGCGTCGCCTGAACCACCTGCTCCTGCTGGGCAGCGGGCGAGAGGTCGGACAGATCGATCAGCGGGAAGTCCAGTTGCACCTCATCGGCAATCAACGCCAGCGGATCGCCTTCATCGTCCTGGACATATGCAGTACGGAGCACGTCATGGCGGCGCACCACTTCGGCGAAGCTGCTCATCAGGTGTTCCACCGACAACCCACCGCACAGGCGCAGCGCCATGGGCATGCCATAGGCCGACGTGCCACCGGACAATTGTTCGGCGATCCACAAACGCCGTTGCACCAACGACAGCGGTGCCGAGCGCCGCGGCCCATGGGCCTTGAGCTGAACCTTGCGGGAATCGCCCGCCCGGCCCGGTCCTTCGGCGGTGCCGGCCATCAGGACCGCCAGCGCCTTGAGCTGCGGATGATTGAACAGGTCACGCAAACTCAACGGATAACCCGTCAGCTGGCGCAAGCGTGAAACGGCCTGGGTAGCCAACAACGAGTGGCCGCCGCGTTCGAAGAAATGATCGTTGCGCCCGACCTGCTCCAGCTCCAGCACCTCTTGCCAGACACCGGCAATCTGTTGCTCCAGCGCCCCTTCGGGCGCCACGAAGCCTTGCTGCGGCTGGCTGGCATCGAAGCGAGGCAGCGCCTTGCGCTCCAGTTTGCCGTTAGGGCTCACCGGCATGCGTTCGAGCAATACCCAATGCTGCGGGACCATGTAGTCCGGCAGATGCTGGCTCAAGTGGGCCTTCAATGCCTGCTCGAATTCCTGGCCGACGTTGCCATCAGCGTTCAACAACGCCTGGGAGTGCGGCACCACATAGCCCACCAGCAGCGTGCCGTCCTGAGCGATCACCACGGTTTCGCGGACCTCGGCATGCTCGGCCAGGCGCGCCTCGATTTCACCCAGTTCGATGCGCAGGCCACGGATTTTCACCTGATGGTCCATGCGCCCGGCGTACTCGATGACGCCGTCGGCACGGTAGCGCGCCAAGTCGCCAGTACGGTACAGGCGCGCGCCGTCACCGAATGGGCTGGTGACGAAGCGCTCGGCCGTCAGCGCCGGGCGAGCATGGTAGCCGCGAGCCAGGCCTTCACCGCCCAGGTACAACTCGCCCGTCACGCCCACCGGCAACGGCGACAGGTTGTGGTCGAGGATAAACGTACTCAGATTAGCAATCGGCTGACCGATCGGCACCGCGTCGCGGCCCTCGTCCACACAGGTCCAATGGGTCACATCGATGGCCGCTTCGGTAGGGCCGTACAGGTTGTACAGGCCGGCCGCCGGCAACTTGGCGAACACCTGCAATTGGGCATCCACCGGCAAGGCTTCACCGCTGCAAATGACTCGCGTCAGGCTCTGGCAATCGCCGACTGCGGGGGCTTGCATGAAGACCTGCAACATCGAAGGCACGAAGTGCAAGGTGGTGATCTGCTGCGTGGTGATCAGCTCGATCAGTTGCTCCGGATCACGATGGGCACCCGGTGGCGCCATCACCAGGGTCGAACCGGTCAGCAACGGCCAGAAAAACTCCCAGACCGACACATCGAAACTGAACGGTGTTTTTTGCAGCACACGGTCGCTCGCGTCCAGCCGATAGGCGTCCTGCATCCAGCACAAACGGTTGACCAAGGCCGAATGCCGGTTGCCCGCACCCTTGGGTTTGCCGGTGGAGCCCGACGTGTAGATCACGTAGGCGAGGTTTTCACCATCGACCACGACCGACGGATTGGCCTCGCTGTGGCCGGCCAGCCAGTCACCCGGCTGATCCAGCACCAAGCTGCGCAAGCCCGCCGGCAGTGGCAATTGTTCCAGCAAGTGGCGCTGGGTCAGCAACAAGCCAATGCCGCTGTCTTCGAACATGTAGGCCAGGCGATCCTGTGGGTATTCGGGGTCCAGCGGCACGTAGGCGCCACCGGCCTTGAGGATCGCCAGCAGGCCGACGACCATTTCCACCGAACGCTCCGCGGCGATGCCCACCAGCACATCCGGCCCGACGCCCTGCTCCATCAGCACATGGGCCAGTTGGTTGGCCTGGGCATTGAGGGCCGCATAGCTCAGCCGTTGCCCGGCACATACCAGGGCACACGCATCAGGCGTCTTGGCCACCTGCGCTTCAATCAGTCGCTGCACACTGCAATCGAGCGGGTACGGCGTCGCGGTGGCGTTCCAAGCCTGCTGAACCTGTTGCTGTCCGGCATCGAGCAACGACAGTTGCCCCACCGAGCGCTCGCCGCCGAGCACCATCTGCTCCAGGAGATAACGCAGGGACTGGCCGATACCGGCAATGTCGTCCGGCGCGAAGCTGGCGTGGCTATAGCTCAAGAGCAACGACAGCGTGTCACCCAGATTCACCGCCAGGGTCAGTGGATAGTTGGTTTGTTCGTGATTGGCTACATCGCCGAAGCGCAACGTGTCCGGGGCGCCCTGCTGCAACGCCTGGGACACCGGATAGTTCTCGAACACCAGCAACGTGTCGAACAGCGCCGCACCGCCCTGCCCGGCCCAGCGCTGGATGTCGAACAGCGGCGTGTGTTCGTGCTCGCGCAGGCTCAGGTTGCGTCCCTGGACCTCTTGCAACCATTGGCCGATGCGCTGCTCCGCCTGCGGGCTGCCAACCAGCGGCAAGGTGTTGATGAACAGGCCGATCTGTTGCTCGACGCCGGGGATATGCGCCGGACGTCCAGCCACCGTGGCGCCAAAGGCAACCACCGACTGCCCGGTACAACGTTGCAGCAACAACTGCCAGGCCGCTTGCACCAGCGTGTTGACCGTCACTTTCTGCTCACGGGCAAAGGCATGCAGCCGCGCCGTGGCATGGCTATCGAGCACCAGCTCGTGTTCGCCGTGGCCGTCGGTTGCCTCGCCGCGATGATCCCGGGCAAAGGCCCCGGCAAGGTGGGTCGGCTCGTCCAGTTCGGCCAACTGTGCCGTCCAGAATTGCTCGCTGGCCTGTGGGTCCTGGAGCGACAACCAGTCGATGTAATCCCGGTAGCGTCCGGATGTGCGGACCGGTGCCTGGCCGCTGTAGCGTTGCAATACTTCACCGAGCAACTGCGAATTGCTCCAGCCGTCCATCAGGATGTGATGGCTGGTGTAGATCAGGTGATAGCGCTCCTCCGCCACGCGCACCACCAGCAAGCGCAACAGCGGCGCCGCATCCAGCTCGAAACCCTGCTGGCGCTGCGCCAACGCCAGGGCGTCCAAGTCCAGGGATGGATTCGCTGCGGCGCATCCATCGTGGAACAGGAACGCAACCTCCATCTGCTTGTGTACAACCTGCAGCGCCCGCTTGAAATCGCCCTCCCAGACGAAACTGCTGCGCAGCACTTCATGGGTGTCCATGGCCGCCTGCCAGGCCTGGCGGAAGCGCTCGACGTCCAGCCCTTCGACGTCAACCCGCAGTTGGTTGATGTAGTGACCGGCCTGTTGCTCATACAGCGAATGGAACAGCATGCCCTGCTGCATCGGCGACAATGGGTAGATGTCTTCGACCTGTCGCGGCACCAGCGGCAAGGCGTCCAGCTGGGCCTGGTTCAACCCGGCCAGCGGGAAGTCCGACGGTGTGAAGCCCTGATGCCGGGTCTGGCAGCAGTGTTCGATCAAGGCCTGCAATTGCTGAGCGTACTCCTGGGCCAGCCGCTGAATGGTCGACTCATCGAACATTTGCCGGCTGAAGGTCCAGTCGATGCTCAACTCGCCCGCATAGACGCTGCCGTTGAGCGTCAGCCAGTTGTCCAGCGGCGCCAGCGGGCTCTGTGGCGTGCCCGCCGGCTCGCTGGCCGGGATAAACAGCCCGTTGGCGGCATCGCTAAATCCGCTGTCGAACTGCCCCAGGTAGTTAAAGGTGATGCGTGGCATGGGCAACGCCGCGAGGGTGCGGCGTGTCTGCGCATCGCCCAGGTAGCGCAGCACACCGAAGCCGAGCCCTTTATCGGGTATTGCGCGCAGTTGCTCCTTGATCGCCTTGAGCGAATCTTCAAGGGTCGCGGCCGGGGTCAAGCGCACCGGGAACAGACTGGTGAACCAACCGACGCTGCGGCTCAGGTCCAAATCCAGTTCCAGGCTATCGAACAGCGCCTCACGGCCATGGCCCTCCAGTTGAATCAAGGTCGAGGCCTCGCCGGTCCAACGACTGATCACCCGCGCCAGCGCCGTCAACAGCAGATCGTTGACCTGGGTGCGGTAGGCCGCCGGCGCTTGCTGCAAGAGTCGTTGGGTCTGGTGCTTGTCCAGGCGCGTCTGCACCTGCGCCTCGTGACACCTGCGCAATTCACCCTCAGGCCGGTCACAGGGCAAATCGTTGCGAGCGCCCTCAAGCTGCCCTTGCCAATAAGCCATCTGCGCTTGCAGCGCCGCGCTGCCGGCATGGGTTTTCAAGCGTTGCGCCCAGGCCTGGGTGGCACTGGTCTTGGCCGGCAGTTTCGGGGCCTGGCCAGCTTGCAGTTGTGCATAAGCCTGTTGCAGGTCTTCCAGCAAAATCCGCCAGGACACACCGTCCACCACCAGGTGATGAATCACCAGCAACAACCGTTGGCTGCCATCGGCCAGGCTTGCCAATACCCCACGCAACAAGGCGCCGCTTTCCAGTTCCAGGCTACGCTGGGCTTGTTCGGCCAAGCGCTCCAGCGCCGGGGCATCGGCCACCTCGGCGGTCCACAACAGCGGTGAGCGCTGCCAAACCGCTTCTTGCTCTGTGAGGGTTTGATGGCGGGCGGTCCAGGCGTCGTTCTCGCGCACGAAGGCCAGGCGCAAGGCATCGTGGTGGGTCACCACGGCCTGCAACGCCTGCTCCAGATGCCCGGCGTGGACCGGTCTCAGCCCCTTGAGCAGCACCGACTGGTTCCAGTGATGGGGCTCGGCCATGTCCTGTTCGAAAAACAATTGCTGGAACGGCAGCAACAGCGCATTCCCCGTCACCGGGCCTTGGTCAATGCCCGGAGCGCTGTCCCCCAGGGTTGCCACGCTGGCGAGTCCCTGGATGGTCTGGTGGACGAACAGATCCTTGGGGCTGAAAAGGATCCCGGCCTGCCGGGCCCGGCTGACCACCTGGATGGAGATAATCGAGTCGCCCCCCAGCTCGAAGAAGTTGTCACTGACCCCCACTTGCTCGCGACCGAGCACGCTTTGCCAGATAGCGGCCAGGGCCTGTTCGACGGCGGTATTCGGCGCGATATAAGCCTTGGGGCTGGCATTGATATCGGCCCTGGGCAGCGCCTTGCGCTCCAGTTTGCCGTTGGGGCTGACCGGCAGTTTTTCCAGCCACACCCAGTGCTGCGGCACCATGTAGTCGGGCAAGGACTGGCTCAAATGCCCCTTGAGGCGGTTTTGCAACGCCTGGCGAACGGCGTCATCGGCGTTCAGCAGCTCAGCGCCTGCCGGCACCACGTAGGCCACCAGCAAGCTGCCGTCCTGAGCGATGACGACGGTTTCGCGCACCTCGTCATGCTCGGCCAGGCGCGCCTCGATTTCACCCAGCTCGATGCGCAGGCCACGGATTTTCACCTGATGGTCCATGCGCCCGGCGTATTCGATCACGCCATCGCTGCGGTAGCGCGCCAGGTCACCGGTGCGATACAGCCGCTGACCGTGACCAAAGGGGCCGGTCACGAAGCGTTCGGCTGTCAGCGCCGCGCGTCGATGGTAACCACGGGCCAGGCCCTCGCCCGCCAGGTACAGCTCGCCAATCACCCCCACCGGCACCGGCGTCAGCTCATCATCGAGAATGTAGGTGCCCAGGTTGGCAATCGGTTGACCAATCGGCACGCTGTCGCGACCTTCCTCGACACAGGTCCAGTGGGTCACGTCGATGGCCGCCTCGGTCGGGCCGTAGAGGTTGTACAGGCCGGCATTCGGCAGTTTGGCGAACACCTGCTGTTGGGCATCCACCGGCAGGGCTTCGCCACTGCAGACGATGCGTTTGAGGCTGGTGCATTCGGCCACCCGAGGGTCTTGCACGAACGCCTGCAACATCGACGGCACGAAGTGCAGCGTGGTGATGCGCTGCGCGGTGATCAACTCGATCAGTTGCGTCGGGTCGCGATGCACGCCCGGCGCGGCCACCACCAGGGTCGAGCCGGTCAGCAGCGGCCAGAAGAACTCCCACACCGACACGTCGAAACTGAACGGCGTTTTTTGCAGCACGCTGTCCGAGGCATCGAGCCGGTAGGCCTGCTGCATCCAGCACAGCCGGTTGACCAGGGCCGAATGACGATTGCCCGCCCCCTTGGGCTTGCCGGTGGAACCGGAGGTGTAGATCACATACGCCAGGTTTTCACCATGGACCGCGACGTCCGGATTGCTCTCGCGGCCTGGGTGCGGCCCGGCGTCCGACAGGTCCAGCACCAGGCTGCGCAGCCCGTCCGGAATCGGCAACTGTTCCAACAGATGCTGCTGGGTCAACAGCAGAGCGATGCCGCTGTCTTCGAACATATAGGCCAGGCGATCCTGTGGATATTCAGGGTCCAGCGGCACATAAGCACCGCCGGCCTTGAGAATCGCCAACAGCCCCAGGACCATTTCCACCGAACGTTCCACGGCGATGCCCACCAGCACATCCGGGCCCACGCCCTGCTCGATCAGTGTGTGCGCCAAGCGATTGGCCCGGGCGTTGAGCTCGGCGTAGCTCAGGCGTTGCTCGCCGAACACCAGCGCCGGAGCGTCCGGAGTCCTGCGCACCTGATCTTCGATCAGCCCCTGGACGCTGCGATCGAGCGGGTAGGAAACCGTCGTCGCATTCCAGTCGACGAGCATGTGCCGCCGCTCGTCAGCGTCCAGTAACGCCCACTGCGCAACGGGACGATGCAGATCCTGCACCAAGCCTTGCAACAGGTTGAGCCAATGCCGGCCCATGCGCTCGATGGTGGCTGGCTCGAACAGGTCCGTGGCGTAGATCAGCGCGGCGTGCAGGCCTTGTGGGCTGTCGGTGGTCTCCAGGCTCAGGTCGAACTGCGCGGTGCGCTGCTCCCAGCCTAGGGGTTCGACCGTCAGGCCCGGCAAGGCGTTTTCAAAGGTCGAGGCACTCTCGTTGCGATGGTTGAACATGGCCTGGAACAGCGGGCTGTGGCTCAGGTTACGCTGCGGCTGCAAGGCATCGACCAATTGCTCGAAGGGCAAGTCCTGATGCATCTGCGCCGCCATGGCCGTCTGCTTGAGCTGTTGCAGCAAACCGGCGCCGGTCAGATCGCCATGGAACTCAGCGCGCAGCACCTGGGTGTTGACGAAGAAGCCGATCAACCGCTCGGTTTCCAGGCGCTGGCGGTTGGCAATCGGCACGCCGACGCGGATGTCGGCCTGACCGCTGTAGCGGTGCAACAAGGCTTGGAAAGAGCCGAGCAGCAGCACAAACAGCGTGACGTTTTCCCGTCGAGCCAACGCCTTGAGGGCATCGCTCAGCGCGCGATCGAGCACAATCGGTAAACGCGCGCCCCGCAGGCTCTGCTGCGCCGGGCGCGGATGGTCCGTAGGCAGCGCCAGCAGCGGCTGCTCACCGCCCAGTTGCCCGGTCCAGTAGGCCAATTGACGCTCGCGTTCACCGGCCGCCATCCATTGCCGCTGCCAGACGGCGTAATCCGCGTATTGCACCGCCAGCGCCGGCAACGACGCGGGCTGCCCCAGAGAGAAAGCCGAATACAGACTCATCAGGTCGTCGACCATCACCTGCAACGACCAGGCATCGGACACGATGTGATGCAGGGTCAGTACCAGAATGTGCTCCTGCTCGGCCAACTCCAGCAACGCCACGCGCAGCAGCGCATCGTTCAGGAGGTCGAACGGGGCCTGCATCTGCTGCTCGATGAATGCCTGGACACCGGCCTCATCCTCGCCGGCCAGGCAGCGTTCGACGAAGTCGACCTGCCCTTGCGCACGGATCACCTGGCAGGTGCCGCCATCGTTCTCCACGAACAGGGTGCGCAAGCTCTCATGACGCGCCACCAATGCTTCAAAACTGCGGCGCAGGGCGATTTTGTCCAGCGCCCCGCGCAGCCGCAACGCGGTGGGAATGTTGTAGGCGGCGCTGTCGGGGTCCATTTTCCACAGGAACCACTGGCGCTCCTGGGCAAACGACAGCGGCAGCGGCTGGTCACGGCGCACCGGCACCATCGCCAACGGTCGTTCAGCTTGGCCCAGGTCAAAGGCAGCGACGAAATCACGCAACGTGCCGTGCTCGAACAGGCTGCGCAGCGGCACCTCGATCCCCAGTGTCCGACGGATTCGCGAGACCACCTGGGTGACCAACAGCGAGTGCCCGCCCAATTCGAAAAAGTTGTCTTCCAGCCCTACCCGTTCGAGCTTGAGCACTTCCTGCCAAATCGCTGCCACCTGTTGCTCATGCTGACTGCGCGGTGCCACGTAAGCCTGTTGCAAATCGCCGGCGTCGGGGGCCGGCAGCGCCTTGCGATCGACCTTGCCGTTGGGCGTCAATGGCAGTTGTGCCAGCAACAGCAAGTGCGCCGGGACCATGTACTCGGGCAATTGCGCCTTGAGCGCAGCTTTGAGCGAAGCGCGTAACGCGGACTCGTCCGCTATTTCACCGGTCGCCGGCACCACGTAACCCACCAGTTGCGCACCGGTCGGGCCTTCATGGGCCACCACCACGGTTTCACGCACGCTGTCCTGGGCCAGCAGCGCCGCTTCGATTTCCCCCAGCTCGATGCGCAAGCCGCGGATCTTGACCTGATGGTCGATGCGGCCGATGTACTCGACCACGCCTTCGGCCCGATAGCGAGTCAGGTCGCCGGTGCGGTACAGCCGCTCGCCGGTGGTGGAGAACGGGTCCGGCACAAAACGTTCGGCGGTCAGGGCCGGGCGCTGGAAGTAACCGCGCGCCAGGCCATCGCCACCGATCAGCAGTTCACCCGGCGCGCCGGGTGGGTTGAGCGTCAGGTCGCTGCCGACAACGTACAACGCGGTGTTGTCCAAGGGCTTGCCCAGGTACGGACGGCTGTTTTCCAGACTCAAGGGATGCAGCGCCGACCAGATCGTGGTTTCGGTCGGGCCGTAGAGGTTCCAGACCTTCGGCGACAGCGCCAGCAGCCGTTGCGCCAGCTCCAGGGGCAACGCCTCGCCACCGCACAGGAAGGTGCGCCCGGCCAGCAGCGCAGCGTGCTCATGATCCAACAACATGCGCCAGCTCGAAGGCGTGGCTTGCAGCACGCTCACGTCGTGACGCTCAATCAGCGCCAGCACCGCTTGCGGATCCTGGTGGACGTTCTGGCCGGTCAGCACCACGCTGGCCCCCGCCGACAGGGGCCCGTAGATCTCCAGGCCAAAAATATCGAAGGAAAACGTCGTCAGCGACAGCATGCGATCACTGGCCGCCAGGCCGGGTTGGGCGATCATGCTGGTGACGAAATTGCTCAGCGCGCCATGGCGCACCATCACGCCCTTGGGTCTGCCGGTGGAACCGGAGGTGTAGATCACGTAGGCCAGGTGTTCGGCGCTCAACGGCACCACCGGACAGGTGCGCGGTGCGTCTTGCAACGCGGCGTCGGGCTGGTCCAGCAACAGGGTTTGCAGGGTTGCCGGAATCGGTAATACCGCCTGCAAACGGGCCTGGGTCAGCAGCAGTTCGATGCCGCTGTCCTCGATCATGTAGGCCAGGCGATCCTCGGGGTACGCCGGGTCCAGCGGCACGTAGGCGCCGCCGGACTTGAGGATCGCCAGCAGGCCGACAATCATCTCGACGCTACGCTCCACGGCGATGCCCACGCGCTGGTCAGGCGTCACGCCCAAGGCAAGCAAGCGGTGGGCGAGCTGGTTGGCGCGCGCGTCCAGTTGCCCGTAGGTCAGGGCCTGTCCATCGATGGTCAGCGCCAATACATCGGGGTGAATGCGGGCCTGTTCGGCGATGCGCTGGTGCACACACGCCACCGGGCCATGATCAACCTCACGTCGCCAGTCGTGCTGCATCAGACGCTGCTGGGCGGCATCGAGCAATGGCAACTCGCCGATCCGTTGCTGCGGCGCCTCGACGATACCTTGCAGCAGGTTCTGCCAGTGATGGGCCAGGCGTTCGATGGTCTGCGGCTCGAACAGGTCGGTGGCGTAGGTCAGTTCCGCGGCAAGGCCCTGCTCGGTTTCATAAGTGCCCAGGGTCAAGTCGAACTGGGCGGTGCGCCCTTCCCACACCAGGTCTTCGATGCCCAGCTGCGGCAAATGCATCTGCCGGGCTTGGGCTGCACCCGTGGTCTGATGGTTGAACATGACCTGGAAAATCGGGCTGTGGCTGAGGCTGCGCTCTGGTTGCAGGGCCTGGATCAACTGCTCGAACGGCAAGTCCTGATGCGCCTGGGCCGCCATGGCCGACTGCTTGACCTGATCGAGCAAGCGTTCGAACGGCAGTTGCCCATCGACATGGGCGTTGAGCACCTGGGTGTTGACGAAAAAGCCGATCAGGCCCTCGGTCTCGACCCGGTTGCGGTTGGCCACCGGCACGCCGACGCGGATCTGCGGCTGGCCGCTGTAGCGGTGCAACAAAGCCTGGAACGAGGCCAGCAACACCATGAACAGGCTGGCCCCTTGGCGCTGGGCCAGTTGCTTGAGCGCTGCCCCCAATTGCGGCGGCAGGCTCAAGTCCAGCCGTGCACCGCGAAAACTTTGCACGGGCGGGCGCGGATGATCGAACGGCAACTCCAGCACCGGCTGTTCGCCACCCAACGTCTGGAGCCAATAGGCCAACTGGCGCTCACGCTCACCGGCCTCAAGCCAGTGGCGCTGCCAGATCGCATAGTCGGCGTATTGCACCGTCAATTCCGGCAACGCCAGCGACTCGCCGGCCGTGTCAGCGGCGTAGTGGCGGACCAGCTCATCCACCAGCACCTGCATCGACCAGCCATCGGCAATGATGTGGTGCTGGATCAGCACCAGCACGTGATCGTCCTCGGCGATTTTCAACAACGAAACCCGCAGCAGCGGCCCTTGGCGCAGATCGAACGGGTGGGCGATTTCGCGCTCGACAAAAGCCTTGATGCTGTCGTCCTGGCTGATCGGCGAACCGGCGGGCAACGCCTCGACCGCAATGCACAAAGGCATTTGCGAGTGGATGACCTGCACGGCTTGTTCACCGCGCTCGATGAAGGTGGTGCGCAAGCTCTCGTGGCGCTCGACCAGGGCGTTGAAGCTGCGCTCCAGGGCCGGCACGTCCAACTGCCCTTTGAGGCGCAGGGCACTCGGAATGTGATAAGCCGAGCTGTGCGGATCCATCTGCCACAGGAACCACTGGCGTTCCTGGGCGTAGGAAAGCGGGAGGTCTTCGAACCCGCCACGGACCTCGGGAATGGGCAGGTTGGCCGGCGAGACGCCCTCTTCGAGCATCTTCTCCAGGTACAGCCTGCGTTTGTCCAGCGGCAGAGTGATAAAGCGCTTGGCAATCCTCAAAGCAACACTCTTGTCCATCAGACTTCCTCCATTTCATCAAGCAGGGCTTCCAGCTTGTTCAGTTTCTGTTCATTGATTGGCCCGTCCCCGGTGTCCAGTTGCGCGACAAAATCCCTCAGGACGGGGTGCTGGAAAATCAGTTGCGGGGTCAGCGTCAGCCCCAGTTCGAGGGCCAGGCGCGAGACGGCATTGACCGCCAGCAGCGAGTGGCCGCCCAGCTCGAAGAAGTGATCGTTCAAGCCCACGCGCTCCACCGTGAGCACCTCGGCCCAGATCGCTGCGACCTGCTGTTCAAGCTCACTGGCCGGCGCGACATAACCGGCCTGCAACAGGCCGCTCTCCACGCCCGGCAGCGCCTTGCGGTCGAGCTTGCCGTTGGGGGTCAGGGGCAGTTGTTCGAGGAACAGCAGGTGCGCCGGAATCATGTAATCGGGCAAATGCTCCCTGAGCCCGGCCTTGAGTTGATCGCGCAGTGTGCGCAACTCTTCAGGGTCATCCAGGTTCAGCGCCGGGGCGACCACGTAGGCCACCAGTTGCTGGCCGCCCGCTGCGTCCTGGGCCAGGACGGCCACTTCACGCACCTCGGCCTGTTGCAGCAGCCGCGCTTCGATTTCCCCCAGCTCGATACGGAAGCCACGGATCTTCACCTGATGGTCGATGCGGCCCCGGTACTCGAGCACGCCATCGGCGCGATAACGGCTCAGGTCACCCGTGCGGTAGAGACGTTCGCCATTTGTGGAAAACGGGTTGGGCACGTACTTCTCGGCGGTCATCGCCGCGCGGCCGAGATAGCCACGGGTGATACCCGCGCCGCTCAGGTACAGCTCCGCCGATACGCCTTGGGGCACCGCTTGCAGGTCGGCGTCCAGCAAGTAGCTGGCGGTGTGTTTGAGCGGCCGGCCGATGTTTGCCGTACCGCCAGCAGTGCGGCGGGTCCAGGTGGAATAGGTGGTGTCTTCCGAAGGGCCGTAGAGGTCGTAGACGTGCTCAATCCCGCCTTTCAAATGTGGGAGCGAGCTTGCTCGCGATAGCGACCTATCGGCTGGCTCCTGTGTGACTGACCCACCGCCATCGCGAGCAAGCTCGCTCCCACAGTACAGGGCGTCCACCAAACTTTGTTTCAAGGGCTCGCCCGCCAGGTTGATGATGCGCACACTGGCCGGAATCTCACCGCTATGCTGCAACGCGGCGATGGCCGAGGGCACGGTGTTGATCAGGCGCACCTGATCCCGGGCCGGCAGTTGCGGCAACTCCAGCGCGTTGCGGGCGATGATCAGCGAGCCGCCGTTGGCCAGGGTCACGAACAGCTCCCACACCGACAGATCGAAGCACACCGACGTCGACGCCAACACGCCCTGGATGTCGTCGCGGCTGTAGACGGACTTGGACCAGTCGATCAGCGCCAGCACGTTGCGATGGGCAATCGCCACGCCCTTTGGCTTGCCGGTGGAACCGGAGGTGTAGATCACGTAGGCGAGGTTGTCTGGGATGACCTGGGTGTGCGGGGCGCTCAGCGGGTAGTGCGTCAAATCGAGCTGATCGAGCATCAACACAGTGGTCTCGGCCGGAACGCTCAGCGTCGTCGCCACGGCTTGTTCAGTCAGCAGCACCCGCGCACGGCTGTCCTCGAGCATGTAGGCCACGCGTTCGGTCGGGTAGTCCGGGTCCAACGGCACGTAGGCGCCACCGGCCTTGAGCACCGCCAGCAAGGCAATCAGCAGCTGCTCGGAGCGCGGCATTGCCACGCCCACTCGCACTTCCGGGCCCACCCCCAGTTCGATGAGTCTATGGGCCAGGCGATTGGCCTGAGCATCCAGTTCGCGGTAGCTCAGGCGCGTGTTGGCGAAGGTCACCGCCAGGGCCTCTGGCGTGGCTTGAACCTGACGCGCGATCATCTGGTGAATGCACAGCGCTTGCTCGAACGGTGCGTCAACCGGGTTCCAGTCATGGGTCAGGCGCTGATGCTCATCGAACTCAAGCATCGACAGCTCACCCAGGCAGCGCTCGCCATCGGTCATCTGCCCCAACAGTTGGGTCAGATGCGCCGCCAGGCGCGCCACGCTGGCGGGCTCGAAACTGGCCCGCTGGTAGCTCATGTGCACTGACAACTGCCGATCCAGGCCCACCAACAGCGTCAACGGGTAGTTGGTCTGCTCCTGGGTGGCCACCGGGCCGAAGCGCAGGCCATCCGGCGCGCCCTGCTCCAGGGCCTGGGCAATCGGGTAGTTCTCGAACACCAACAGGCTGTCGAACAGCGCTTCACCGCCCTGCCCGGCCCAACGCTGGATGTCCAGCAACGCAGTGTGCTCGAACTCCCGCAGCGCCAGGTTGTGCCCTTGCACCGTTTGCAACCAACTGTCCAGGGACTGCTCTGCTCGCGGGCTGGCGATCACCGGCAAGGTGTTGATGAACAGACCGATCTGCTGCTCGATACCGGGCAAATCCGCCGGGCGCCCGGCGACCGTCGCCCCGAAGGCCACCGTTTCGCGACCGGTGTAACGCTGCAACAGCAGCAGCCATGCCGCCTGCACCAAGGTGTTGACGGTGACTTTCGAGGCTCGGGCGAAAGCTTCCAGACGGCGCGTCAGCGCTTCGTCCAGCACCTGCTTGTGATCGCCATAACCGGCATCGGCCTGCGCCGGCTTGGCCATGACGTCGGCCAGGCGCGTGGGTGTCTCCAGGCGTTGCAGCGCAGGCGTCCAGAACGCTTGGCTGGTGGCCGCGTCCTGGCGTTGCAGCCAGGCAATGTAATCGCGATAACGACCGGCCGGACGAGCCACGCTGTCACCCCGGTAATGCTGCAACACTTCACCGAGCAACTGCGCGCTGCTCCAGCCATCCATCAGGATGTGATGGTTGGTGTAGATCAGGTGATGACGCTCAGTGCCGGTGCGCACCAGCACCAGGCGCATCAGCGGCGCCTGGGTCAGGTCCACGCCGTGGGCACGGTCCTCATCGGCGAGGGTTTGCAGGGCGTCCTCAATACCAGCATGCCCGCTCCAGTCGAGCACACGGAACGGCACCTCGACCCGGCGCTGCACGATTTGCACTGGCTGCGCCAGATCGCCCTGCCAGAAGAAGCCGCTGCGCAGGATGTCATGGGCATCGACTACTGCTTGCCAGGCCGCCCGGAAGCGTTGCGGATCGACGCCTTCGACGTCGAGGCGCAGCTGGTTGATGTAGTCGCCGCTGCCCTGCTCTAGCAAGGTATGAAACAGCATGCCCTGCTGCATCGGCGACAGTGGGTAGAGGTCGTCGATGGCCTGGGGGTGTGGGACCAGTGTGTCCAGTTGCGCCTGGGTCAACCGCGCCAGGGGGAAATCCGACGGCGTCACGCCACCGCTGTGGTGGTCGCAGCAATGGGCGATGAGCGCCGTGAGTTCTTGCACATAGTCATCGGCCAGGCGCTGGATGGTCACGGCGTTGAACAGGTCAGCGCTGAAGGTCCAGCTCAGGTCCAACTCGCCGCCGAACACTTGGCCATCGAGGGCCAGCGGACTGCCCAACGGGCCCTGCAGGTTCACTTCTTCGCCGCCGCGCTCAGTGGTTGGCACGAACAAGGCATCGTCGGCCGCGTCGAAACTGCCGTCAAACTGACCGAGGTAGTTGAAGGTCAGTTGCGGTTTCGCCAAGCCTTGCAGGGTATGACGCGCACGTTCATCGCCCAGGTGCGCCAAGGCGCCGAAGCCAATGCCCTTGTTGGGGATGGCGCGCAGTTGTTCCTTGATCTGCTTGAGCGAGGCGCCAAGATCGGCAGCCGGGGTCAGTTTCGCGGGGAACAGGCTGGTGAACCAGCCGACGGTCCGGCTCAGGTCGACGTGGGCGAACAGATCTTCACGGCCGTGGCCTTCGAGTTGCACCCAGACACTGTCCGCGCCGGTCCAGCGCACCATCACCCGCGCCAGCGCGGTCAGCAACAGGTCGTTGACCTGGGTGCGATAGGCCGCCGGGGCTTGTTGCAACAGTTGTCGGGTGAGGGTTTTATCCAGTGCCGTGCGGATCGTCACGGCTTGGCTATGCTGCTGGCCGCCCTGGAGATTGTCCAACGGCAACCCCGCCGCGGCGCCTTGCAACTGTTGCTGCCAAAAGCCCAGTTCAGCTTGCAAGGGGGCACTGGCGGCGTAGTCCTGCAACGCTGCGGTCCAGGCTTTGACCGCGCTGGTCTTGGCCGGCAGTTGCACCGCAGTGCCCGCCAGGGTCTGGCGATAAGCGCTTTGCAGGTCTTCGAACAGAATCCGCCAGGAAACCCCGTCCACCACCAGGTGATGGACGATCAGCAGCAGCCGCTGCGTGCCATCGGCGAGGTTCGCCAGCAGCCCACGGATCAGCGACCCGCCGTCCAGTTGCAGGCTGCGCTGGGCCTGATCGCCCAGCACTTCCAGCTCGGCGAGATCAGCGACCTCGGCTTGCCACAGCAACGTGCCGGCGGCCTGCGCCTCGACCTCACGATAACGCGCGGTCCAGCCTTCGCCCTGCTCGATAAAGTCCAGGCGCAAGCTGTCGTGGTGCACGACCAGCGCGCCCAAGGCCCGCTCCAGTGCCTGGGCATCCAGCGCCTGGGTCGGCTTGAGCATCACCGATTGGTTCCAGTGATGGCGGTCAGGGATCGGCTGGGCGAAGAACCACTGATGAATCGGCAGCAGCGCGGTTTCGCCAGTCACCGGTTGCTGGTCGATCGCTTGCAGCGGTGCGCCAGTCTGCGCCACGGCAGCCAGGGCCTCGATGGTCTGGTGCTGGAACAGATCCTTCGGCGTGAAGTGAATACCCACCAGCCGGGCGCGACTGACCACCTGGATCGAGACGATGGAATCGCCGCCCAGTTCGAAGAAGTTATCCCGCAGGCCAACTTGCTCGAGCTTGAGCACGTCCTGCCAGATCGACGCCAGTTGCTGCTCCAGCTGGCTGCGCGGCGCCACATAGGTGTGCTGCAAGTGGCTGACGTCGGGCTTGGGCAGGTTCTTGCGGTCGAGCTTGCCGTTGGGGGTCAGCGGCAAGCGTTCAAGCAGCAGCAGATAGGCCGGGACCATGTGCGCCGGCAAGGTCGCCTTGAGCTGTTCGCGCAGGTGCTCGGCGAAATCCTTCGGCGCGGGTGCATCAGCCACCACATAGGCAACCAGACGCTTGCCGCTGCCAGCAGCACCTTCCTGAGCCACCACCACCGCTTCGCGCACACCCTCAAGGGCTTGCAGACTGGCTTCGACTTCACCCAGTTCGATGCGGAAGCCTCGGATCTTCACTTGATTGTCGATGCGATCGAGGTAATCGAACGTGCCGTCGGCGCGTTGGCGCACCAGATCGCCAGTGCGGTACAGCAAGCCGCCTTCAGTGCTGAACGGATCAGCGACAAAGCGCTCGGCGGTCAGGCCCGGACGGTTCAGGTAACCCCGGGCCAATCCGCTGCCGCCCAGGTACAGTTCACCGGCCATGCCTTGAGGCAGCAGGTTCAGGTCAGCGTCCAACACGTAGGCACTGCGGTCGCCAATGCGGCTGCCGATGGGCGCATACGCGGCGCCGCACGCCACCTCACGACCGGCCTTCCAGATCAGCGGCGTGACCACGGTTTCGGTCGGGCCGTAGCCGTTGATGATGAAGTCCGGATCCAGGGCGCGCTTGACCCGTTCGAAACTGGCGTTGGGCACCGCATCGCCGCCGAAGCAGTAGATGCGCACCTTCGGCGGGTTGCCCTCGCGCTCGGCGTGTTCGGCCAGTTGTTGCAGGTACACCGGCGGGAACGCCACCACCGTCACGCCGTGCTCGCGCATCGCGTTGTAGGTCTGTTCCGGGGTCCACAGGCTGTCGTCGCGAATCAGCAGCGAGGCGCCGTGAGTCAGGCTGGTGAGCCAGCGTTCGTGGGCACCGTCGAAGGCGAAGGACATGAAATGGAATTCGCAATCGCTGTCGCGCATCTCGTAGCGCTCGCCAATGGCCTGGCAGTGCATCGCCAGCGGACCATGGGCCACGCTCACGCCCTTGGGGTTGCCGGTGGAACCGGAGGTGTAGATCACGTAGGCGAGGTTCTGCGGATCGACAGTGATCGATGGTGCATCCGCCGGCTGCCGGCTCAGGTCCAGGCGATCGAGTTCCAGCACCTGGGCCGCGGCTTCCAGGGGAAGTTGCGCCGACACCCGGGAATCGGTGAGCAACAGCGCCAGCCCCGAATCCTCGATCAGGTAGGCCAGGCGTTCACGGGGGTAGCTGGTGTCCAACGGCACGTAGGCAGCGCCGGCCTTGAGCACCGCCAGCAGCGCGACAATCACCCCTTCGCTGCGCGGCAGGGCCACGCCGACCCGGGTTTCCGGGCCCACGCCACGGGCGATCAGGGCATGGGCCAGTTGGTTGGCCCGACGGTCGATCTCGCCATAGCTGAAGTGTTGGCCGTCGAAGATCACCGCCGTGCTGTGCGGTTTTCGCGCCGCCAAGTGGGCGATGCGCTGGTGTACGGCGATGTCGGTCGGGTATGGCTGCGGGTGGTTGGCAGCCTGTTGCGCCCTGTGCTCCTCGTCATCGGCCAGGGCAATCTCGCCGAGGCGCCGCTCGGCGGACTCGGCGAATCGCTCCAGCAAGTGCAGCAGTTGCGCACTCAAGCGCTCGATGGTTGCGACGCTGAAATGCGCCTGGTCAAAACTCATGTGCAGCGCCAGCGTCTCGCCCAAGGTCACGCCCAGGGTCAGCGGGTAGTGAGTCTGATCCTGGTTGGCGACTTCGCCGAACACCACGCCTTGAGCGGTGCCGCGTTGCAACGCCGCGGAAATCGGGAAGTTCTCGAACACCAGCAGGCTGTCGAACAGCGCGCCACCGCCCTGCCCGGCCCAGCGCTGGATGTTCGCCAGCGGCGTGTGCTCGAACTCGCGCAGGCTCAGGTTCTGCGCCTGCACGGCGGCCAGCCAGGCCGCGACCGTCTGGTCCGGACGCGAGCCGGCGATCACCGGCAAGGTGTTGATGAACAGGCCGACCTGCTGCTCGATGCCCACCAGCTCCGCCGGCCGCCCCGCCACGGTGGTGCCGAACGCCACGCAGGCGCTGCCGGTGTAACGCTGCAACAGCAACAGCCACGCGGCTTGCACCAGGGTGTTGACGGTGACCTTCTGCTGGCGGGCGAACGCGTTGAGCCGTTCGGTGCGCGGCGCGTCCAGCGTGTAATGTTTGAGCGCATGAGCGCTTTCGCCGCGCACTTCAGCACTCGCCGCAGCGGCGTTCGCCAGCACGGTCGGCTCCTGCAGGTCGGCCAGTTGCTCCAGCCAGAACGCTTCGCTAAGGGCCGCGTCCTGGCGCTGCAACCATTGGATGTAATCGGCGTAGCGGCTGACCGGGCGCGGTGGCTGTTGACCGGCATAGCGCTGCAGGACTTCACCGAGCATCTGCGCGCTGCTCCAGCCGTCCATCAGGATATGGTGGTTGGTGAAGATCAGGTGATGACGCGCATCGCTCAACTGAATCAGCGTGACCCGCAGCAGCCCGGCCTGGGTCAGGTCGAAGCCCTTGGCCAGGTCAGCGGCAATGAAATCCTCGAGGGCCTGGGCGGCGTCATGGCGCTCGCGCCAATCGAGCAAGGTGTAGGGCAACACCAGACGACGGTGGATGATCTGCAATTGCTCGTGCAACTCGCCCTGCCAGATGAAACCGCTGCGCAGGATCTCATGGGCGTCCACGGTCGCCTGCCATGCGGCGCGGAAACGCTCGGGGTCCAGGCCGTCGACATCCACGCACAATTGGTTGATGTAGGTGCCGGTGCCCTGCTCGTAGAGGGTATGAAACAGCATGCCCTGCTGCATCGGCGACAGGGGATAAATGTCTTCGATAGCGCCAGCCGGTACCGGGATCGCGTCCAGCTGCGCCTGGGTGATGCGCGCCAGCGGGAAGTCCGACGGCGTGGCGCCCATGGCATCGGCCGAGCAGCAATGGCCAATCAGCGCTTCCAGTTCGCGGGCATAGTCATCGGCCAGGCGGGCGATGGTCGCCTCGTTGAATTGCTGATCGCTGAACGTCCAGCGCAAGTCGAGCTCACCGTCGTAGACCTGGCCCTCGATGCCCAGCCAGTTGTCCAGCGGCGCATCAGGGCTCTGCTCGAGCCCGGCGCTTTCGCTCGCCGGGCTGAACAGCGCGCCCTCGCGGGCATCGAAACTGCCATCGAACTGGCCGAGGTAATTGAAAGTGATGCACGGCAATGGCAAGGCCTTGAGACAGACCTGTGAAGTGTCGTCGCCGAGGTAGCGCAGCACACCGAAACCGATGCCCTTGTTCGGGATCGCCCGCAGTTGCTCCTTGATCTGCTTGATCGCGGCCCCGACGTTATCGGCCGGTGTCAGGCGCACTGGGAACAGACTGGTGAACCAGCCCACCGTACGGGTCAGATCGACGTCGCTGAACAACTCTTCGCGGCCATGGCCTTCCAGTTGGATCAGGGTGTCGGCATGCCCGGTCCAGCGGCAGATCACCCGTGCCAGGGCGGTCAGCAGCAGGTCATTGACCTGGGTGCGATACGCTGCGGGAGCCTGTTGCAGCAGTTGCTGGGTGAGGTTTTTGTCGAGACGGCTGTGCAGCACTTTGGCGTAACGGCTTTGCCGGCTGCCTTGGGGGTTATCCCAGGGCAGATCCACCACCGCGCCTTGCAGTTGCTGCTGCCAGAATGTCAGTTCGGCCTGCACGCTTTCAGTGCTGGCGTAGGCCTGCAAATGTTCGCCCCAGGCCTTGTAGGCGCTGGTCTTGGCCGGCAACTTGATAGCGCCGCCGGCGCTGGCCTGTTGATAAGTCCGTTGCAGGTCTTCCAGCAGGATGCGCCACGACACACCGTCCACGGCCAGGTGGTGCACGGCCAATAACAGACGCTGGCTGCCATCGGCCATGCTCGCCAGTACCGCACGCAGCAGCGGGCCATTTTGCAGATCCAGGCTGCACTGGGCCTTGGCACAGAGCTCTTCCAGCTCGGCGGCGCTCAGGTTGTCCGCCGTCCACAGCAGCTCAGGGTCGACCACCACCGGTGCCACCTCGGCACGCCAGCCGTCGGGGGTTTCGACGAAGCGCGAACGCAAGGCATCGTGATGCGCCAGCAGTGCGTTGAGGGCCTGTAGCAGTGCCGGTGCCTGCAACGGTAGATGGCTGCGCAACAGGACGGCCTGGTTCCAGTGGTGACGCTGGGCAATGGCGTCCTCGAAAAACACCTGCTGGATGGGCAGCAACGGCAGCCCGCCAATGACCGGTCCCTGATCGATGACCAGCCCACTGCCGCCCTGCTGCGCGACGCTCGCCAGGCCTTGCACGGTTTGATGCTGGAACAGATCACGGGGAGTGAAATGGATCCCTGCCTGCCGCGAGCGGCTGACCACCTGGATCGAGATGATCGAGTCGCCGCCCAGCTCGAAAAAGTTGTCGGTCAGGCCGACCTGCTCCAGCTTGAGCACGTCCTGCCAGATGGCCGCGATGCCTCGTTCCAGTTCGCTGCGGGGCGCGATAAAGGCCTGCTGCAACTGGCTGGCATCGACTGAAGGCAAGGCCTTGCGGTCGAGCTTGCCGTTGGGGCTCAGCGGCAACTGCGCAAGGAACAGCAACTGAGTCGGCACCATGTAATCCGGCAGGCGCTCCTTGAGTTGCGCCTTGAGGGTTTCCCGCGCCGCGCCCTGCTGCTCGGCCGAGGCCGACACCAGCGCTGCGTCCTTGGGCACCACATACCCCACCAGTTGCAGGCTGCTGCCGCCCTGCACCGCCAGCACGACGGTTTCGCTGACCGCATCCAGCTCCAGCAAGCGTGCTTCGACCTCCCCCAGCTCGATGCGCAAACCGCGGATCTTCACTTGATGGTCAACGCGACCGACGTATTCGATCTGGCCCAAGGTGTTGAAACGTGCCAGGTCACCGGTGCGATACAGGCGCGCGCCGGTGGTGGAAAACGGATCAGGGATGAACCGTTCGGCGGTCAAGCCCGGGCGCTGGAAGTAACCGCGCGCCAGCAATTCGCCGCCAATCAGCAGCTCGCCGATCACCCCCACCGGGGTGGGTTCAAGGTGTGCATCGAGCAGATAGGTGTGGCGGCCTGGCAGCGGTTGACCAATGGGAAGGGTCAGCGGCAGTGGTCGGCGATTGAAGACGTAATCGCTGCAATCAAGGGTGGTGGCGGTGACCGTGGCTTCGGTCGGGCCGTAGGTGTTGAGCAGCTTGACCTGCTCCAGCCCGGCCCGGCGCCAGGCCTGCACGCCTTCGGGTGGCATGGCTTCACCACCGCTGTGCACCTGGCGCAGCGCCGCGTAGTCACGCGGACCGACAGCGGCGAACTCCTTGGCGATCATGTTCCAGTAGGCAGTGGTCAGGTCCATGACCGTGATGCCCTGCTCGACGATCTGGCGGTACAGGGTTTCGCTGTCCCACACCTCGTTACCGCGCAGCAACACCGAGGCGCCGCAGGTCAGCGGGCCGAACAGCTGCTCGCCAAAGGCATCGAAGTTGAACGTGGCGAATTGCAGCACGCAATCGGCACTGCTCAAGGCGTAATAGTGCTGCGAGGCGAACGCATGCTTGCTCAGCGCGCCGTGACTGATACCGACGCCCTTTGGGCGCCCGGTCGAGCCGGAGGTGAACATCACGTAGGCCAGGTTCTCGGCCCATACCTTGCGTTGCAGATTGCCTGGCTCGGCACCCTCCCAGGACTCGGCCTGATCCAGGCACAGACAACGCACGCCCTCGGGTACGGGCAGGCGTTCCAGCCAATGGCTCTGGCTCAGGAGCAAACGGCTGGCGCTGTCTTCGATCATGAACCGCAGGCGCTCAGCCGGGTACTGAGGGTCCAGCGGCACGTACGCACCGCCGGCCTTGAGCACGGCAAGAATGGCGACCACCAGCTCCAGGCTCCGATCGACAGCGATGCCCACCAGCACGTCAGGACCGACACCCTCGGCCACCAACGTGCGCGCCAGGCGATTGGAGCGAGCGTTGAGCTGGTCATAGGTCAACCGTTGTCCATCGCAGATCAAGGCGATGGCATCCGGGCTGCGTTCAGCTTGCGCCTCGAACAGTTCATGCACCGGGCGCTCGCTCGGCCAGGTCGTGTCGTGGCGCCCCCACTCGGTCACCAACTGGCGATATTCGGCCGGAGCCAGCAACGCCAGCTCGCCGACGCGCTGCTGCGGGTCGTTGACGATGTTGCGCAACAGCAACGTCCAGTGCCGGGCCATGCGCTCGATGGTTTCGGGGTTGAACAAGTCACTGGCGTAGGTGAACGCCGCGTGCAAGTGCCCGGCCTTTTCGTAGGTGTCCAGGCTCAAGTCGAACTGGGTGCTGCGGGACTCCCACTCGATGACGCCCAACTCCAGGCCGCTGCCGACTTTCAGCGTGGTGACATCGGCCACTTCCGGCTGGTGGTTGTACATCACCTGGAACAACGGGTTGTAGCTCAGGCTGCGCTCAAGCTTCAGCGCCTCGACCAGCCGTTCGAAGGGCAGATCCTGGTGGGCCTGGGCGCCGAGGGCGGTTTCCTTGATGTCTCGCAGCAGGTCGCCGAGGCGGGCCTGGCCATCCAGTTGCACCCGTAACACCTGGGTGTTGACGAAAAAACCGATCAGCCCTTCGATTTCCCGGCGGTTGCGGTTAGCGATCGGCACGCCGACCCGCAGGTCGTCTTGTCCGGTGTAACGGTGCAGCAGGATATTGAACGTGCCCAGCAACAGCATGAACAGGGTCACCCCATGCTGCCGGGCAACGCCGCGCAGTTGCTCGACCAGCGCAGCCTCCACCACATGCTCCAGGCGACGTCCGCGATAGCTCGGAAGTACTGGGCGTGGATAGTCGATTGGCAGCTCCAACACCGGGTGCTCGTCACCCAGTTGCGCCTGCCAGTAATCGAGTTGACGCTGCAGCTCGCCGGCCTCCAGCCAGCGCCGCTGCCACAGGGCATAGTCGCTGTACTGGATCGGCAAATCGGCCAGCTGCGGGGCAACGCCCGCTTCATGGGCGTCGTAGAAACGGATGAATTCGTCGATCAGCACGTTCATCGACCAGCCGTCGGAGACGATGTGGTGCAAAGTCAACAGCAGCACGTGTTCCTGGTCATCGAGCTTGAGCAATTCGACCCGCAGCAAGGGGCCGCTGGACAAGTCGAAAGGCTGCAGCGATTGCGCCTCGGCGGCCCGGCGCACCGCCTGCTCGCGCTCGGCGGCCGGCAAGTGGCTGAAGTCGGTTTTGCCGATCTCCAGGGGCGCGCTGGTCGGCACCTGTAACAGGCTGTCGTCGGCCTGACGCTGGAACACCGTACGCAGGGTTTCATGCCGGGCCACCAGGCTGGCGAAAGCTTGCTCCAGCGCCGGCAGGTTCAGTGCACCCTTGAGCCGCACCGCTCCCGGCAGGTTGTAGGCGCCGCTGTCGGGCTCCAGTTGCCAGAGAAACCACATGCGCTGCTGGGCGTAAGACAAGGCCTGGCGATCCTCGGCCTCGACGCCCTGGGGAATGGGAAAACCGCTGAACTCCACGCCCTCCTTGGCCAACGCGGCCAGGAACATCCGGCGCTTGTCCAGGGGCAACCCGATAAACCGGCGAGCAAGTTTCAAGGCGTCTTCAGCATTCATTTCTGGGGTATCCGGAATCAGTGGGCACAAGGCACAAAGGCAAGTCGTCCCTTTAAAACGAATGCAGACCGGAAAAATTAGCGTTTGAGAATCTGTATCAGGAAGGGAGGTAGGACGGGGGGTTCAGAAGGATGCAGACCTAAATGTGGGAGCGAGCAATGTGGGAGCGAGCAATGTGGGAGCGAGCTTGCTCGCGATGGCGTCGTGTCAGTCAATGAACAGCAAGCTGACCCACCGCTATCGCGAGCAAGCTCGCTCCCACAGGGGACGAATCCCCCCCCAGCCGATGTGGGGCGGCATTTGAATGAGCCGGGAATCAAATCAAGCGCTGATCGCCACCCCATGCCGCCGCTGATGCACGCTCAACTGATCCTTGATCAGCCGCAGCACCCGGGCTTCGTGCTCATGAATGAAAAAGTGCCCGCCGGCCAGCATGTCGACCGAAAAGCTGCCCGACGTCTCGCGGCGCCAGCCAATCAGTTGCTCCGTGGTGGCCTTGTCGGCGGTACCACCGAGTACGTGCACCGGGCAGTTGAGCAGTGGTCGCACTCGCGGCTGGAAACGTCCGCACAGCAAAAAATCGGCCCGCAGGATCGGCAAGGTCAGGGCCATCAACTCTTCATTGGCCAGGATCTCCTCGCTGGTACCGTTGAGGGTACGCAGTTGTTCGATCAATTCAGCATCGGTTTTCGGCTCGGCGAAACCCCGGTCATAGTCGGCTCGCATTGTCGGTGCCGCGGTGCCGGAGGCAAACAGCGCCACCGGTTCCGGGCCACCGAGCTCACGCAAGGCATGGGCGATTTCGCAGGCCAGCAGCGCACCCAGGCTGTGGCCGAACAAGGCATAAGGTGCCCGGAGCGACGGGAGCAGTTCCCGGGCCAGTTGCATCGCCAACGGGCCCATGTCGGTGTGCAGCGGCTCGTCGAAACGAGCCCCGCGCCCCGGCAGTTCCACCGGCTGCACCTGCAGCCACTGCGGCAACGCGCGCCGCCAGCGGCTGTAAACCATTGCGCTGGCGCCGGAATAAGGCAGGCACAGCAAGGTCAGTTGGGTCACTGCGGTTTTCTCCGATCGGTCGTGTAGGGAAGATAACGAAAACGTAGCCCACAGAATTAATCAAAACCGTTACGGTCGCTCCATCCTCTTCACCCGGCTTTATACTGGCGGCACCTCGACTCACTGCGCCGCACAGGAGAACGCCATGGGCTGGTCCGCCAAGCAATACGTCACCTTCGAACAGGAACGCACCCGTCCGTCCCGGGACCTGCTCGCCGCCATCCCCCCCACCCAGGCCCGTTCGGTGATCGACCTGGGGTGCGGCCCTGGCAATTCCACCGAACTGTTGGTGGAACATTTCAGCGGTGCCACAGTGCGCGGCCTGGACAGTTCCAGCGACATGGTCGACGCCGCGCGCAAGCGTCTGCCCGCAGTGACGTTCGACACTACGGACATCGGCCGCTGGAACGAGCCCGGGCCGTTCGACGTGATCTTCGCCAACGCGGTGCTGCAATGGCTGCCCGACCACGCCAGCCTGCTGCCGTCGCTGGTGAGCAAACTTGCCCAGGGCGGCAGCCTGGCGATCCAGATGCCCGACACCCTGCACCAGCCGTCCCACCGCTTGATGCGGGAAGTTGCCGCCAACGGTCCTTGGGCCAGTCAATTGGCCGGGGCAGCCGACTCGCGTACGGAAGTGGAAGATGCCAGCACCTATTACTCCATCCTGAAGCCCCACTGCAGTCGCGTCGATGTATGGCGCACCACCTACCATCACCCCTTGGCCGGCGGCGCCGCAGGCGTGGTGGAGTGGTTCAAGGGCAGCGGCTTGCGGCCCTTTCTCGAACCGCTGGACGAGACGCAACGCGAGCAGTACCTGGCGCACTACCTCAAGGCGATCGAACAGGCTTACCCGCCCCTGGAAGATGGGACCGTGCTGCTGCCGTTTCCCCGGGTATTCATGGTCGCGACACGCTAGGGCGAGGGTCGATGACGCAGCGACGAGGGCCTAAATTTCGGCTCCAGGCCCTCGTTACCTGCTAAGACCAAAACCCACAAGAGTGACCGCCGTGGACCTGCAAACCATCCTGGGCAAGCTGTTCGCCAATGCCGGCGCCGTTGGCATCGAAGGCGTTTTCCAATTCGTGTTCGGCCCGCATCAGGCGTATTGGTCCGAGGTCAGGGCCAACAGCCACACCCAGGCCGGGCGGCACACCCGCCCTGACGTGACCATTGAAGTGGCGGAAAAGGATTTCCTCGGGATCATGGCCGGCATGGCCAACGTTGAAGAACTGTTTGCCAGCGGTCGCCTAAAGATCGGCGGCAACATGGGCCTGGCGACGTTGCTGCCGCAGATCATCGACCATGCCCGGCATGGCGGTGGCGTGGCGGAAAAGGTCGACATGAACAAGCGCTACCCCACCCCATCGCGTTTCAGCGAAACACTCACCGCCAGCCTGCCGGTCCAACGTAGCGTGGAGCGTCGGCCCCGCAGTGGGCTGTCGGTGCAGGAGTTCCAAGCGCGTTATTTGCCCCACGGTATTCCGCTGGTCATCAGCGACGCCTTGCAGGACTGGCCGTTGTTCAAGCTCAGCCGCGAAGAATCCCTGGTGCATTTTGCCGAGCTGCAAGGCATCACCCGCCACGGCGACTACGTGAAGAAAACCTTCTCCACCGAGCGGGATTTCCGATCCACGTCCATGGCCGACTTCATTGCCTCCCTGGACAGCCCGGCGGTCAAGGGCAGCGACGGCGAACCACCGGCCTACATGGGCAACAACATCCTGCCAGCGCAGTTGATCGAGCAGATCAACTACCCGCCCTACTTCGACCGCTCGCTGTTCATCCCACCGCGCATCTGGATCGGCCCCAAGGGCACCCTTACACCGCTGCACCGCGATGACACCGATAACCTGTTCGCCCAGGTCTGGGGCGAGAAAACCTTCACCCTCGCCGCCCCCCATCACCGCGAAGCCCTCGGCACCTGGTCCACGGCGCCCCAGGGCGGGCTGGACGGTTGTGATTTCAACCCGGATGCGCCGGACTACCAACGCTTCCCCAACGCTCGCGACGTGACTTTCATACGGGTGACGCTGGGGGCCGGGGACCTGCTGTTTCTGCCGGAAGGCTGGTTTCATCAGGTGGAGTCGGTGTCCACGTCGTTGTCGGTGAATTTCTGGGTGAATTCGGGGCGGGGTTGGTAATGGTGAAGACTGTTTCACCTAAATGAACTCTGCACGCCTCACGCCAGTCAGCAGGTAAGGCCCTCCGTTCAAGGTGCTAAACCATGCAGATATCCCTCGCCCAACAAGTCGCCCTCGTTACCGGTGCCAGTTCCGGCATTGGTGCCGGCTGCGCCAGGGCATTGGCGGACGCCGGGGCCGCCGTGGTACTCAACTACCATTCCAGCGCCGGCCCGGCCGAAGACCTGGCCCGTGAAATCAACGACAACGGCGGCCGCGCCATCGCCGTCGGTGCCGATGTAGCAAAGGAGCAAGACGTCGAACGGCTGTTCGCCCAGACCCTCGAAGCCTTTGGCTCGCTGGACATCCTGGTGGCCAATTCCGGCCTGCAAAAAGACGCCGCCGCCGTCGACATGAGCCTGGAAGACTGGAACACCGTGATCGGCACCAACCTCACCGGCCAATTCCTCTGCGCCCGCGCCGCCCTGCGGATTTTCACCCGTCAGGGCATTCGCCAGGGCGTGTCCCGGGCCGCTGGCAAGATCATTCACATGAGTTCGGTGCACCAGCGCATTCCCTGGGCCGGCCACATCAACTACGCCGCGTCCAAGGGCGGTGTCGATCAACTGATGCAGAGCCTGGCCCAAGAGAGCAGCCACCAACGCATCCGCATCAACAGCATCGCCCCCGGCGCGATCAGCACGGCCATCAACCGCGAGGCCACCGAGGGCGAGCAGGAGCAGAAATTGCTGGAGCTGATTCCCTACGGTCGCGTGGGTGACGTGGAAGACGTCGCCAACGCGGTGGTCTGGCTGGCGTCGGACTTGTCCGATTATGTGGTGGGCGCCACGTTGTTCATCGATGGCGGGATGAGCCTTTACCCGGGGTTTCGCGGCAATGGCTAACGACCACGAACCACAAAGCCCCATCGAAAACCACGGCATCATCGGCGACATGCGCACTGCTGCGCTGGTCAATGACCGCGGCAGTGTCGACTTTTTCTGCTGGCCGGAATTCGACAGCCCATCGCTCTTTTGCTCGCTGCTGGACACCCCGGAGGCGGGCATTTTCCAACTCGCGCCCGACCTGCCGGATGCCCGTCGCCAACAAATCTACCTGCCCGACACCAACGTGCTGCAAACCCGCTGGCTGAGCGACGGCGCCGTGGTGGAAGTCACCGACCTGCTACCCATCGGCGACAGCGAGGATGATCTGCCGGTGTTGATGCGCCGGGTGCGCATGACTGTCGGCAGCACAACGTTTCGCATGCGCTGCGCGGTGCGCCACGACTATGCCCGGGCAGTCACCACCGCGCGCCAGGACGGTGCCCACATCTGTTTCGAGGCGTCGGGGCAGCCGAGCCTGCGCTTGTGCGCCGATCAGCCCATGAGGCTGGACGGCAACGCGGCGGTGGCCGAATTCACCCTGGAACAGGGCCAGAGCGCCGAGTTCCTGCTCGGCGGCATCGACGACCCACGACTGCAGGATGACGTCAGCACAATATGCCTGGAGCGGACCCTGGCGTTCTGGCGCGGCTGGATCGGCCAATCCACCTATCGGGGGCGTTGGCGGGAAATAGTCAACCGCTCCGCCCTTGCGCTGAAACTGCTGACCTCGCGCAAACACGGCGCGATCCTCGCCGCCGCCACCTTCGGCCTGCCGGAAACTCGCGGCGGCGAACGCAACTGGGATTACCGCTACACCTGGATCCGCGACGCCTCGTTCACGGTCTACGCATTCATGCGCCTGGGCTTCGTCGAAGAAGCCAATGCTTATATGCGCTGGCTGCGCGGGCGGGTCAGCGACTGCTGTGACCAGCCGGTCAAACTCAACATTCTCTACGGCCTGGACGGTCGGCTGGAGCTGCCGGAAACCGAGTTGCCGCACTTGAGCGGTTTTGGCGGTGCTCAGCCGGTGCGCATCGGCAACCTCGCCTACCAACAGGTGCAATTGGACATCTTCGGCGAGCTGATGGACGCGGTGTACCTGGTCAATAAATACGGCGAAGCCATTTCCCACCAAGGCTGGAAACACACCGTCGACGTGGTCGACCAAGTGTGCGAGGTCTGGCAGGACAAGGATGTGGGCATCTGGGAGATGCGCGGTGAGACACAACACTTTCTGCATTCGCGACTGATGTGCTGGGTCGCCGTCGACCGCGCTATCCGCCTCGCCGAAAAACGCTCCCTGCCCGCCCCGTTCGCCCGCTGGGACGAGACCCGCCAGGCGATTTACCAAGACATCTGGAACAATTTCTGGAACGAGGAACACCAGCATTTCGTCCAGCGCCTGGGCAGTACCGCCCTCGACGGCGCGATGCTGTTGATGCCCTTGGTGCGCTTCGTCAGCGCCCGCGATCCGCGCTGGCTGTCCACACTGGACGCCATTGAGAAAAGCCTGGTGCGCGACGGCATGGTGTATCGCTACCGCAACGACGACAGCCCCATCGACGGTCTCGGCGGCATCGAAGGCTCCTTCGCCGCCTGCTCGTTCTGGTACGTCGAATGCCTCGCCCGCGCCGGCCGCGTGGAAAAAGCCCAGCTGGAATTCGAACAACTGCTGCGCTACGCCAACCCGCTGGGGCTGTACGCCGAAGAGTTCGACAGCCACGGTTACCACTTGGGCAATACACCCCAGGCCTTGACTCACCTGGCGTTGATCAGCGCCGCCAGTTTTCTGGATCGCAAGTTGAGTGGGGAGAAAAATCATTGGCAGCCGTGAACCGGGTTGTTGTGATCGTTCCCACGCTCCCGCGTGGGAACGCCGCCAGGGACGCTCTGCGTTCCGCTTCTGGAAGGTGACGCAGAGCGTCACGGGATGCATTCCCACGCAGAGCGTGGGAACGATCAAAAAAGTGGTGTGCCTGTTAGGACGCCGGCTCTGCTAACTCAATGTCATCCAACGCCCGATTGGCCAACAACGTCCCCAGTTCAATCAACTGCTGAATCCCCAACGCCACATGCCGCCGCGACCCTTCCAGTTCGAACGCCAGATCACTGACCATGGCATTGGCCGAAGCCAGGGTTTCGCTGAGGCTGGTCAGCACCGATTCGGTGTTGAGGCCCGGGACCACTGAGAAGACTTGGCCGTCCTGGGTATCGGGTTTGGCTGGTGTGGGGGACAAGTGGATGTTCAGCGCCCGGTCGGCGGCTTCGCGGAGTTTTTTTGTGTCGAGGGTGGTGTAGGCGGAAAGGTTTTCAGCTTTTGGGGGGTTGGGGGTGATCTTGACCATAGTGAAACTCCTGACTTGAAGTTGGAGCTCACCCACCTCGTGACCAAACGAGGGTGGTGGGCTATACGCAGGTTGGTCAACCGGGAAGTCAGGCACCCGGCGCACTCGAAAGTGCCCCGCGCACAGCCCACCGCAAAGCATACCGACAAGCACACAAAAAAGCGCCGACATGCTGAGGTTGGCGCGTGTGCGCCTGACATTGGACGGGCGACCAAACCCGGTCGCTGATTTTGCAGCGACGGGCAAAGCCTATCCCCGCCCTTTCCGAACCGGCAACCGCCGCGACTCGTCAGAAAATTCCGGTTCACCTATTTTTTTGTAGGAACACAACCCCGTGGCGAGGGAGCTTGTTCCCGCTCGGCAGCGCAGCCACCGCAAAATCTCCCTGGCACGAGGGCATTGCAGTATCCCCTCCCCATTTATCGCCACGCCCCGTTACAGGTTGCCAACCCCGCAACCCCCTCCTAAGATCGATGCACTCACGGGTGCAGCGGAGCTGCCCGATAAAAACCCGACTCAAGGATCTGACATGACTCATATCAAACGCTCCATCACCACCCCACCCCGAACAGGCCTGACCCGCGAAGACCTCTGGGAAGGCCAGGACCGGGGCCTGATCAAATGCTGGGAAATCGGTCGCGACCGCGCGGTGAAGTTTCCCGAACTGGCGCAACGCTGCCTGAATGGTGAATTGCCGGTACTGGGCTGGAAAGGTGGCGTGAGCCGCAGCCTGAAGAAAAGCGAAAAATTCGGCTGCCTCAAATACCTCGCCCAGTGGCAAGGCCTGCGCGGTGAAGACCTGGACATCGACCTGTCCCAGGAGCGCACCCTGACCTGCGCCAGCACGAACATGATCGTGACCTTCACACCGGATCGGGCCAAATACGTCAATCAGGAACCCGCCTGACTGCAAACGCGCTGTACCGGAGGCCGACATGAGCTTGAATCCCAAGATCAACTTCGCCGTGACGCCGCTGTTGCGCATCGCCTACGAAGAGCACGGCCCCGCCAGCGGCGAGCCAGTCATTCTGCTGCACGGTTTTCCTTACGACCCGAGGGCCTTCGACGAAGTCGCGCCTGCCTTGGCCGAGCGCGGCTACTGGGTCATCGTGCCCTACCTGCGCGGCTATGGCCCGACCCGGTTCAACAACCCGGCCATCCTGCGCTCAGGCCAGCAAGCGGCGCTGGCCCAGGACCTGCTGGACCTGATGCACGTGCTGGCCATCCCTCAAGCGGCGTTGTGCGGCTACGACTGGGGCGGTCGGGCGGCGTGTATCGTCGCGGCCCTGTGGCCCGAGCGCGTGCGCTGCCTGGTGACCGGCGATGGCTACAACCTGCAGGACATTCCACGTTCCAAGCAGCCGCTGGACCCGCAAACCGAACATCGCCTGTGGTACCAGTACTATTTCCACACCGCTCGGGGCGTCGAGGGCCTGACGCAGAATCGGCGTGAACTGTGTGAGTTGCTCTGGCGCCTGTGGTCACCGACCTGGAAGCGCGGCGCAACCTTGTATCCTTTGAGCGCGCCGTCTTTCGACAACCCGGATTTTGTCGACGTGGTGATCCATTCCTACCGCCATCGCTTCATGTACGCGCCGGGCGACCCGACGCTGGAGTGGATGGAGGAGCGGCTTGCGGCACAACCGACCATCAGCGTGCCGAGCATTTCCCTGTGCGGCGCCGACGACGGCGTTGGGCCCGCGCCGGAACACGATGAAGACGTCGAGCATTTCACGGGGCTCTATGAGCGCCGAGTGCTGGCCGGTGTTGGCCACAATATTCCCCAGGAAGCCCCCGAGGCCACGCTCAGGGCATTGCTGGATCTGCTTGAAGGCTGACCGCGAAGCGCTCGCGATAGGCCTGGGGCGTCACCCCCATGGCCCGCAGGAAACTGCGGCGCAGGGTTTCCTCGCTGCCGAAACCACATTGCACCGCCACTCGCTTGATTGACAATGTCGTGTCTGCCAGCAGGCGGCGAGCGGTTTCCACCCGAATCAACTCCACCGCCCGTGCCGGGGTCTGTCCCGTATCGGCGCGGTAGTGACGCACAAAACTGCGCTCGCTCATGCCCACCTCGGCGGCCAGGTTTGGCAATCCCAAGTCACCGGTGAGGTTTTCGGCGATCCAGGCATGCAGTTCATCAAACCGACTGCCCTGTTTTTGTAGCGACAACGTCACGCTGAATTGCGATTGCCCGCCAGGGCGCTTGAGGAACACCACCAGATGCCGGGCGACCTCCAGGGCCACGGCACGCCCCAAGTCCTCCTCGACCAGTGCCAGGGCCAGGTCAATGCCAGCCGTGACCCCGGCCGAGGTCCACACCGGGCCGTCGTTGATGAAAATCGGGTTGGGTTCGACCCGCAGTTGCGGATGCTGCTCGGCCAGTTGTTCACAGCGAGTCCAGTGGGTGACCACTCGCCGCCCGTCCAGCCAGCCACTGGCGGCCAACAGGAACGCCCCGGTACACACCGACGCCACCCGTCGCGAACGCAGCCCGTGCTCCTTGACCCAGGCCACCAGCGCCGGGTCCTTCGCCGCCTCATACACACCCCAGCCGCCAGCAATGAGCAAAGTGTCGCTGCCTTCAATCGGCAGAGGCTCGGCCAGCAGCGCCAACCCCGCCGAAGACATGACCGCCCCGCCACCGACAGCAATCACCGTCGGTGCGTACGGCAAGGGCAAGCCCTGCTGGCGTGCTAGGTCGTTGGCCGATGCGAAGACCTGCAAAGGCCCAGTGACATCCAGCACTTGCACGTTGGCGAAGGCCAGGACGTGAACGGTTTTCGGCGTGTTTGGCATATTGGCGTAATTCGTGGGCTTATTGGCGTATGCGCCAAATCCTACGAGCCTAAAGTGAAGCCGTCCACCCCCGGGCATCATCCAAAGGAGAAAGCGAGATGACGTTGCAGATCGGTTTGCTGTTATTCCCACAAGTCCAGCAACTGGACCTGACCGGCCCTTATGACGTACTGGCCTCGTTGCCCGACGTGAAGGTCCACCTGATCTGGAAGGACCTGGCGCCGGTCACCGCCAGTACCGGGCTGGTGTTGTTGCCAACCACCACGTTCGAAGACTGCCCGAAGCTCGACGTGATCTGCGTCCCTGGCGGAACCGGCGTTGGCCCCCTGATGGAAGACGAGCAGACGCTCTCCTTTATCAAACGGCAGGCCGCCGAGGCGAAATACATCACCTCGGTGTGCACCGGCTCGCTGGTACTCGGTGCGGCGGGCCTGTTGCAAGGCAAACGGGCCACCACCCACTGGGCTTACCACAGCCTGCTGCAAACCCTGGGTGCGACACCGGTCAAGGACCGCGTGGTTCGTGATGGCAACCTGTTCACCGGGGGCGGCATCACCGCCGGGATCGATTTTGCCTTGACCTTGGCGGCCGAACTGTTCGGCCAGGACACCGCCGAACTGGTCCAACTGCAACTCGAATACGCCCCTGCCCCGCCGTTTAACGCCGGCAGTCCAGACACCGCGCCGACGCGCGTCCTGGAAGAAGCCCACCGGCGTACCGCAGAGTCGTTCCGGGTACGCTCGCAAATCGCCCAACGCGCTGCGGCGCGGTTGGAACTGGCGTAACGATCAGTCCCAGCGCAAATGAAATCCGTGATGAGGGGAGTCTATCCCCTCATCACAAAGATCATCGGTTCATCACTCCCCCTGGCGATACAGCACCATTCCCGCGTGATACAGCACGCCCTCACGAAAATCCCCATCGGCGGTGAAACCTGTGTCGTCGTGGTATTCGATATGGTCGTCCTGCAGCCAGTAATCGCCCTGGTAAGCGCTTTCACGCAATCCCCGCGCTTCATCGTAGCGTCCGCCCGGCAACAACCGATGGCGAATCACGCCATCAGCCGTCACCCACAGGCCGACAAATTTGTCCTGGTCTCCAAAGGCCTTTCTCATGGGACATCTCCTGTTGGGTAAACCTGGGTTCAGAACGGGCTGGCGGTGGGCCGCACGATCAGTTCGCTGACGTCTACGTCCGCCGGTTGTTCGATGGCGTAGGCGATTGCCCGGGCGATGGCTTCGGCCGGAATGGCGATCCTGCGGAACTCGCGCATTTCGGCACGTCCACCTTCATCGGAAATGCTCTCGGCCAGTTCCGACTCGGTCACGCCGGGGGAAATCACCGTCACGCGCACATCCCCCCCGACTTCCTGGCGCAAGCCCTCGGAAATCGCCCGAACGGCAAATTTGGTGGCGCAATACACCGCGGCAGTCGGGCTGACGGCATAGGCACCAATGGACGCGATGTTGATGAACTGGCCGCTGCGCTGGCGCTGCATCAGTGGCAAGCCGGCAGCGATGCCGTGAAGCACGCCACGGATATTGACGTCGATCATGCGGTCCCACTCCTCGACTTTCAGAGCCTCGAGCTTGGAGAGCGGCATGACCCCAGCGTTATTGATGATCACGTCGACCCGGCCGAACCGCTCGACAGCAAAGTCGATCAGGTTCTGGACGTCATCGCGACGGGTCACGTCCACGGCCTGGCAGACCGCTTGCTGGCCGACGGTTTCGAGTTCGTGCACCAGTGTTTGCAAACGATCGATGCGCCGGGCGCCGAGCACGACACGAGCACCGCGAGCCGCGAGCAGCCGCGCCGCTGCTTCACCGATCCCGCTGCTGGCACCCGTGATGACCACTACTTTGTTTTGAATATCGGACATGATGGTTTCCTCGTCTGGATGTGTTGGCCCCCGGTGGGAGCGTTTTGACAGCTCCAGATTAGGGAACCGACCCAGGCCCGGGTTAGCCGGATCCTCCTGCGCACTTGCACGATCCTGTAGCGATAAAACCGACTCTGGCCGACAGCCGCACAATCGGTTTTACTAGCGCGGTCCACTTATTTGGCCAGGGAGGTTGATCGGTATGTCGGTATCCACGTCCATCCACATTGCGCCAGACGACGGCGTCAGCCAGCGCCGCGCCGAACTGGCGAGCCTGATGAAGCGCTTTGCGCCCGAATACGGTGTCCACTCTACGGCCATCGAGTCCTTGCACCTGATCCGTAGCGACCAACCGACCGAAGCCTTGCACACCGTGCACAAGCCTGGTTTGTGCGTGATTATCGAGGGGCGCAAGGAAGTGCGCCTGGCGGACGAATGCTACGTGTATGACCCGCTCAATTACCTCGTCGTCTCGGTGACCCTGCCGTTGGCCGGCCAGGTGATTGAAGCCAGCCCTGAACGCCCCTACCTATGCATTCGTCTTGATATCGACCCGGCGCAGATCTGCCGACTGATTGCCGATGCCAGTCCTATCGGCGTACCGGTCGAAAGAACCGGACGCGGTTTGTTCCTGGACCGTATCGATGCGCCATTACTCGACGCGGTGTTGCGCTTGCTGCGGCTGTTGGACAGCCCGGACGATATCGCCACCCTCGCGCCGTTGGCTCAACAGGAGATTTTCTACCGCCTGCTGCGTGGCGCCCAAGGCCAGCGCTTGCACGAAATCGCCATTCCTGACACCCAGACCCATCGCATCAGCCGAGCCATCGAGTGGCTCAATACCCATTACGCCGAGCCGCTGAGCATCGATAGCCTGGCACAAATGATCAATCTCAGCCCTTCGGCGCTGCATCACCGCTTCAAAGCCGTGACGGCCATGAGTCCGCTGCAATACCAGAAACAGTTGCGTCTGCAGGAAGCCCGACGGTTGTTGTTGGCAGAGAACAGCGACGTTTCGTCAATCGGCTACAAGATGGGGTATGAAAGCCCTTCGCAGTTCAGTCGCGAGTACAGCCGTCTATTTGGCGCCTCTCCGAGCAAGGACATCGCACGTTTGCGTGCCCAGGCGCTGCAAGCCAGTAGTGCTTGATCCCGCACACAAACAGGATCAGGCAAAACCAGGACAGTATCCGTCTAACGACCAAACCCGCCTCGCCCCTAATCTGAACCCATGCAGCAAGGCAACCGCCCCCGCTGCAACGGGTTCAGCAGATCACGACATCTGAACGACCCGGCACTCAACCCTTGATCTGACCGGAGTCTCACCATGAAAACTTTCAACGCCCTGATCGCCGTTACCACCTTTGCCCTGAGCGCAAGTGCGTTTGCCTTGCCGAGCCAGCAGCAAGACCGTTTCTTCACCCAGGCCTACGACCACCAAGAGCCTGTGGCCGCTGACGGCGCGGATCGTACCCCTGGCGGGCAGACCCTCGCCGCCGATGGCGCGGACCGTACCCCTGGTGGGCAGACCCTCGCCGCCGATGGCGCGGACCGTACCCCTGGTGGGCAGACCCTCGCCGCCGATGGCGCGGACCGTACCCCTGGTGGGCAGACCCTCGCCGCCGATGGCGCGGACCGTACCCCTGGTGGGCAGACCCTCGCCGCCGATGGCGCGGACCGTACCCCTGGTGGGCAGACCCTCGCCGCCGATGGCGCGGACCGTACCCCTGGTGGGCAGACCCTCGCCGCCGATGGCGCGGACCGTACCCCTGGTGGGCAGACCCTCGCCGCCGATGGCGCGGACCGTACCCCTGGTGGGCAGACCCTCGCCGCCGATGGCGCGGACCGTACCCCTGGTGGGCAGACCCTCGCCGCCGATGGCGCGGACCGTACCCCTGGTGGGCAGACCCTCGCCGCCGATGGCGCGGACCGTACCCCTGGTGGGCAGACCCTCGCCGCCGATGGCGCGGACCGTACCCCTGGTGGGCAGACCCTCGCCGCCGATGGCGCGGACCGTACCCCTGGTGGGCAGACCCTCGCCGCCGATGGCGCGGACCTTACTTTGACGCGGCGCCAGGCATGAGCAGACCAATTTTTTCACAGACGAAAAAAAACCCGCCGAAGCGGGTTTTTTGAGGACCAATTTGACTCCCTGTCTGGCATTCCATGCCTGGTCCAATCATCCATGACCCCAAGCACTCCCTGTACTCAGTGGATGGACATAGATTAGGCCCACCACTGCCTTGGAAAAAGACGAGAAAGCAGTGCCAACGTGTAAGCGTTTCGCTATACAGCGCTTGCGGGGCTTTTTGGCAGGCGAAAAAAAACCCGCCGAAGCGGGTTTTTCCAAGACCATTACGACTCCCTGTCGATAGCCGTCCTTGCAAGGTCGATCGTCCCTGATCCTGAGCACTTCCTGTGCTTCAGTGGATGAGTCCAGATTACGCCTCGGATCCAAAGTGCAATAGACGATATAGCTACCATGGCGTGTAAGACATTCGCTATATCGGGTCTTCCGCAAACCCCTAGTCACGCCAGGTGTCGGCGGTGTGCGCATCACCGCAGGGGAAAATCAAGACTTGGCCAGGAACGCTTCAATGTTGGCCATCTGCTCATCCCAGCCACGGCTGTCCATGCGAAAGGCCTTGAGTCGGCGTGCCTCGGGAATATTGTTGAAGCCCGATTCAACCACTTTCAGCAAGGTACCGCCGTCCATGTCTTCGAGTTCGAATTGCACACGTGTTTCTGACTCTTGAGAGTAATCTACCTGCGGCTCAATAGCGTAAGGGTGCCAGCGAAACGAGAACACCCGCTCGGGCTCGACCCGCTCCACCGCCACATCCCAAATGAGGTGTTCATAGCCCGGATACGTGATCTGCCCCTGAGTACGTTCGCCCGCAACAAACCGCTTACCCTCAAGGGCGACACCGAACCATTGGCCAAAGGCCTCGGCATTGGCCAAGGCGCGCCAGACTTGGGAACGCGGCGCCTTGAGCAGGATCTTTCTTTCAATGCGATCGGATGAATACATGGGTCACCTCCTGTGTTCAACAGTAGGCTTGTAAGACCACAAGGCCAACCGGAAAGTTGTATCAGTCCTTCGTCCGGGTACACTCCTCCGGCATTTATCCCCCTCAAGGAGAGATCGACCATGCCCCCACGCTTGCTTCTGGTCCTCGCACCGTTATTTTTTATCACCGCAGCCCAAGCCGATGACTGCGCCAATGCCACCACTCAGGGTGAGATGAACCAGTGCGCGGCCAAAGAGAACAAGGCCGCCGACAGCGAGCTGAACAGCCTGTATAAGCAAATTACAACACGTCTGAAGGACAACCCCGAGGCCAAGCAAATGTTGGTCAAGGCGCAGCGAGCCTGGATCAGCTTCCGTGACGCCGAATGCAACTTTTCTGCCTCCGGGGTCGAAGGTGGCAGCGTCTACCCGCTGATCTATAGCAACTGCATCACCGACCAGACCAAAGCCCGAATCGAAGCGTTCAAGACCTACCTCAAGTGCAAGGAAGGAGATCTGAGCTGCCCAGTGCCCGAAGCTTAACGGTCTGGATGGAAAAATAAGGATGGCCTCTTCAGGTCATCCTTTTTTGCCATGAAATTTTTCAGCAAAAAAACAAAACCCCTACCTGCGTCAGCAGATAGGGGTTTCGGAATTTAATCTTGACGATGACCTACTCTCACATGGGGAAACCCCACACTACCATCGGCGATGCATCGTTTCACTGCTGAGTTCGGGATGGGATCAGGTGGTTCCAATGCTCTATGGTCGTCAAGAAATTCGGTAGCCAGCGCGTGCCTTGCGGTCACGTTCCAGCGAATGGGTATGCGATAGTTTGTGTGTTTGCTGCGAACCTTCGGTTCATGTCATCTTCACACACCGCAATCTGGTGCCCTTTCGGGTCAGCAAATTGCTTGGGTGTTATATGGTCAAGCCTCACGGGCAATTAGTACAGGTTAGCTCAACGCCTCACAGCGCTTACACACCCTGCCTATCAACGTCGTAGTCTTCGACGGCCCTTCAGGGGACTCAAGGTCCCAGTGAGATCTCATCTTGAGGCAAGTTTCCCGCTTAGATGCTTTCAGCGGTTATCTTTCCCGAACATAGCTACCCGGCAATGCCACTGGCGTGACAACCGGAACACCAGAGGTTCGTCCACTCCGGTCCTCTCGTACTAGGAGCAGCCCCTCTCAAATCTCAAACGTCCACGGCAGATAGGGACCGAACTGTCTCACGACGTTCTAAACCCAGCTCGCGTACCACTTTAAATGGCGAACAGCCATACCCTTGGGACCGGCTTCAGCCCCAGGATGTGATGAGCCGACATCGAGGTGCCAAACACCGCCGTCGATATGAACTCTTGGGCGGTATCAGCCTGTTATCCCCGGAGTACCTTTTATCCGTTGAGCGATGGCCCTTCCATACAGAACCACCGGATCACTAAGACCTACTTTCGTACCTGCTCGACGTGTCTGTCTCGCAGTCAAGCGCGCTTTTGCCTTTATACTCTACGACCGATTTCCGACCGGTCTGAGCGCACCTTCGTACTCCTCCGTTACTCTTTAGGAGGAGACCGCCCCAGTCAAACTACCCACCATACACTGTCCTCGATCCGGATAACGGACCTGAGTTAGAACCTCAAAGTTGCCAGGGTGGTATTTCAAGGATGGCTCCACGCGAACTGGCGTCCACGCTTCAAAGCCTCCCACCTATCCTACACAAGCAAATTCAAAGTCCAGTGCAAAGCTATAGTAAAGGTTCACGGGGTCTTTCCGTCTAGCCGCGGATACACTGCATCTTCACAGCGATTTCAATTTCACTGAGTCTCGGGTGGAGACAGCGCCGCCATCGTTACGCCATTCGTGCAGGTCGGAACTTACCCGACAAGGAATTTCGCTACCTTAGGACCGTTATAGTTACGGCCGCCGTTTACCGGGGCTTCGATCAAGAGCTTCGCGTTAGCTAACCCCATCAATTAACCTTCCGGCACCGGGCAGGCGTCACACCCTATACGTCCACTTTCGTGTTTGCAGAGTGCTGTGTTTTTAATAAACAGTCGCAGCGGCCTGGTATCTTCGACCGGCGTGGGCTTACGCAGTAAATGCTTCACCCTCACCGGCGCACCTTCTCCCGAAGTTACGGTGCCATTTTGCCTAGTTCCTTCACCCGAGTTCTCTCAAGCGCCTTGGTATTCTCTACCCAACCACCTGTGTCGGTTTGGGGTACGGTTCCTGGTTACCTGAAGCTTAGAAGCTTTTCTTGGAAGCATGGCATCAACCACTTCGTCACCCAAAGGGTAACTCGTCATCAGCTCTCGGCCTTAAGATCCCGGATTTACCTAAGATCTCAGCCTACCACCTTAAACTTGGACAACCAACGCCAAGCTGGCCTAGCCTTCTCCGTCCCTCCATCGCAATAACCAGAAGTACAGGAATATTAACCTGTTTTCCATCGACTACGCTTTTCAGCCTCGCCTTAGGGACCGACTAACCCTGCGTCGATTAACGTTGCGCAGGAAACCTTGGTCTTTCGGCGTGGGTGTTTTTCACACCCATTGTCGTTACTCATGTCAGCATTCGCACTTCTGATACCTCCAGCAAGCTTCTCAACTCACCTTCACAGGCTTACAGAACGCTCCTCTACCGCATCACTTACGTGATACCCGTAGCTTCGGTGTATGGTTTGAGCCCCGTTACATCTTCCGCGCAGGCCGACTCGACTAGTGAGCTATTACGCTTTCTTTAAAGGGTGGCTGCTTCTAAGCCAACCTCCTAGCTGTCTAAGCCTTCCCACATCGTTTCCCACTTAACCATAACTTTGGGACCTTAGCTGACGGTCTGGGTTGTTTCCCTTTTCACGACGGACGTTAGCACCCGCCGTGTGTCTCCCATGCTCGGCACTTGTAGGTATTCGGAGTTTGCATCGGTTTGGTAAGTCGGGATGACCCCCTAGCCGAAACAGTGCTCTACCCCCTACAGTGATACATGAGGCGCTACCTAAATAGCTTTCGAGGAGAACCAGCTATCTCCGAGCTTGATTAGCCTTTCACTCCGATCCACAGGTCATCCGCTAACTTTTCAACGGTAGTCGGTTCGGTCCTCCAGTTAGTGTTACCCAACCTTCAACCTGCCCATGGATAGATCGCCCGGTTTCGGGTCTATTCCCAGCGACTAGACGCCCTATTAAGACTCGCTTTCGCTACGCCTCCCCTATTCGGTTAAGCTCGCCACTGAAAATAAGTCGCTGACCCATTATACAAAAGGTACGCAGTCACCCAACAAAGTGGGCTCCCACTGCTTGTACGCATACGGTTTCAGGATCTATTTCACTCCCCTCTCCGGGGTTCTTTTCGCCTTTCCCTCACGGTACTAGTTCACTATCGGTCAGTCAGTAGTATTTAGCCTTGGAGGATGGTCCCCCCATATTCAGACAAAGTTTCTCGTGCTCCGTCCTACTCGATTTCACTTCTAAGATCCTTCGCGTACAGGGCTATCACCCACTATGGCCGCACTTTCCAGAGCGTTCCGCTAAAATCAAAGAAGCTTAAGGGCTAGTCCCCGTTCGCTCGCCACTACTAAGGGAATCTCGGTTGATTTCTTTTCCTCAGGGTACTTAGATGTTTCAGTTCCCCTGGTTCGCCTCTTGCACCTATGTATTCAGTACAAGATAACCATCTTATGATGGCTGGGTTCCCCCATTCAGACATCTCCGGATCAAAGTCTGTTTGCCGACTCCCCGAAGCTTTTCGCAGGCTACCACGTCTTTCATCGCCTCTGACTGCCAAGGCATCCACCGTATGCGCTTCTTCACTTGACCATATAACCCCAAGCAATCTGGTTATACTGTGAAGACGACATTCGCCGAAAATTCGCATGCATGCTCAAAGAGCAACTCACAAATTTTACCTTAGCCTGATCCGTTACCAGTGAAAGTAACGTTCAGTCTATCTTTCTATCACATACCCAAATTTTTAAAGAACGAACTAGTCAAAGACTAGAAATCAACATTCACCATCGAACCGATGGAATGCTCATTTCTAAGCTTTATACAATCGAAGCAGTAGTGGTGGAGCCAAGCGGGATCGAACCGCTGACCTCCTGCGTGCAAGGCAGGCGCTCTCCCAGCTGAGCTATGGCCCCGTATTTCTACAGGCGTTTCCCACACAAAATTGGTGGGTCTGGGCAGATTCGAACTGCCGACCTCACCCTTATCAGGGGTGCGCTCTAACCAACTGAGCTACAGACCCAATTTCGGGCTGCTTCTTTCGTCTTCTTCAATGAATCAAGCAATTCGTGTGGGAGCTCATGAAGCAGCTGCGGTCGTCGATTAAGGAGGTGATCCAGCCGCAGGTTCCCCTACGGCTACCTTGTTACGACTTCACCCCAGTCATGAATCACACCGTGGTAACCGTCCCCCCGAAGGTTAGACTAGCTACTTCTGGTGCAACCCACTCCCATGGTGTGACGGGCGGTGTGTACAAGGCCCGGGAACGTATTCACCGCGACATTCTGATTCGCGATTACTAGCGATTCCGACTTCACGCAGTCGAGTTGCAGACTGCGATCCGGACTACGATCGGTTTTGTGGGATTAGCTCCACCTCGCGGCTTGGCAACCCTCTGTACCGACCATTGTAGCACGTGTGTAGCCCAGGCCGTAAGGGCCATGATGACTTGACGTCATCCCCACCTTCCTCCGGTTTGTCACCGGCAGTCTCCTTAGAGTGCCCACCATAACGTGCTGGTAACTAAGGACAAGGGTTGCGCTCGTTACGGGACTTAACCCAACATCTCACGACACGAGCTGACGACAGCCATGCAGCACCTGTCTCAATGTTCCCGAAGGCACCAATCCATCTCTGGAAAGTTCATTGGATGTCAAGGCCTGGTAAGGTTCTTCGCGTTGCTTCGAATTAAACCACATGCTCCACCGCTTGTGCGGGCCCCCGTCAATTCATTTGAGTTTTAACCTTGCGGCCGTACTCCCCAGGCGGTCAACTTAATGCGTTAGCTGCGCCACTAAGAGCTCAAGGCTCCCAACGGCTAGTTGACATCGTTTACGGCGTGGACTACCAGGGTATCTAATCCTGTTTGCTCCCCACGCTTTCGCACCTCAGTGTCAGTATCAGTCCAGGTGGTCGCCTTCGCCACTGGTGTTCCTTCCTATATCTACGCATTTCACCGCTACACAGGAAATTCCACCACCCTCTACCATACTCTAGCTCGACAGTTTTGAATGCAGTTCCCAGGTTGAGCCCGGGGATTTCACATCCAACTTAACGAACCACCTACGCGCGCTTTACGCCCAGTAATTCCGATTAACGCTTGCACCCTCTGTATTACCGCGGCTGCTGGCACAGAGTTAGCCGGTGCTTATTCTGTCGGTAACGTCAAGACAATCACGTATTAAGTAACTGCCCTTCCTCCCAACTTAAAGTGCTTTACAATCCGAAGACCTTCTTCACACACGCGGCATGGCTGGATCAGGCTTTCGCCCATTGTCCAATATTCCCCACTGCTGCCTCCCGTAGGAGTCTGGACCGTGTCTCAGTTCCAGTGTGACTGATCATCCTCTCAGACCAGTTACGGATCGTCGCCTTGGTGAGCCATTACCCCACCAACTAGCTAATCCGACCTAGGCTCATCTGATAGCGCAAGGCCCGAAGGTCCCCTGCTTTCTCCCGTAGGACGTATGCGGTATTAGCGTCCGTTTCCGAGCGTTATCCCCCACTACCAGGCAGATTCCTAGGCATTACTCACCCGTCCGCCGCTCTCAAGAGGTGCAAGCACCTCTCTACCGCTCGACTTGCATGTGTTAGGCCTGCCGCCAGCGTTCAATCTGAGCCATGATCAAACTCTTCAGTTCAAACATCTTTGGGTTTTGAGAAAACCCTAAACTTGGCTCAGCAATCGTTGGTTACATCTTTGATTTCTCGCGGAGTAACTTGTGATGCTGATAATCTGTTGACTAGCAGTCTGACTCCACAAGCACCCACACGAATTGCTTGATTCAGTTGTTAAAGAGCGGTTGGTTAAGAGCTTTCGCCTCAACCGAGGCGCGCATTCTACAGCGCCCGGTGTATCTGTCAAGCGGTTATTTTAAGAAGTTTTCAAAGTTTCGTTTGGGAAACATCAACAACTTCAACCACTTGCGCTTCCGATCTCTCGTTAGCGGGAGGCGAATTCTACAGCGTTACTCGCTGCTGTCAACACCTCTTTTTCTCCGCTTCCGACCGAGAAGATCGAACCGCTGACAAGGCCAAACAAACACTGCCTTATCAACTGCTTCCTGGCTTCGATGAACTGAAGCCCGGCACCTTCAAAACATGGTTAACTCATTGAAACTCAAGGAGTTTTCCGTTTCGACTGCGCCGGAAGTGGGGCGAATTATAGACGTCCAGAATTTGCCGTCAACCCTTAATTACGCTTTTCTATCTATAGGGCGTCTAGCCGGTTAAATCTGCCATATATATAGACGGAAGCGCTCATAATGCGCAGTATATTGCGCAAAGCAGCCCTTCCCGCCCCTATTCTGGACAATACTCTGTAATGACTCCTCCACATCGCAGCCTGGCCTCCACCCTGTTCCCGGTTGCCCTGCTATTAATCGCCATGGCCTCCATCCAGTCTGGCGCGTCCCTGGCCAAAAGCATGTTCCCAGTAGTAGGCGCGCAAGGCACTACGACACTGCGGCTCATTTTTGCCAGCATCATCATGCTTATATTGCTTCGCCCTTGGCGCGCAAAACTCACTGCTCAATCCCTGCGAACTGTGATTGTCTATGGAATGGCTTTGGGCGGCATGAACTTTCTCTTCTATATGTCATTGCGAACCGTCCCACTGGGAATCGCCGTGGCACTGGAGTTCACCGGCCCCCTGGCGGTAGCCATCTACGCCTCGCGCAGGGCAATCGACTTTCTCTGGATCGCCCTGGCAGTGATTGGCCTTCTTTTGTTGATACCCACTGGTGCCGCCAGTGCCGGTATTGACTTACTAGGTGCCGGCTATGCGTTGGGCGCAGGTGTCTGCTGGGCCCTGTACATTTTATTTGGTCAGAAGGCCGGGGCGGACAATGGCGTGCAAACCGCCGCACTGGGGGTCATGATCGCCGCACTGTTCGTAGCCCCTATCGGCATCGTTCATGCCGGCGCTGCACTGCTCACGCCAAGCCTGATTCCGGTCGCCATTGGCGTCGCTATCTTATCCACCGCCCTGCCGTACACGCTGGAGATGATCTCCCTAACCCGAATACCGGCCCGCACTTTCGGCACCCTGATGAGCATCGAGCCCGCATTCGGCGCCTTGTCGGGACTGGTATTTCTCCAGGAGTACTTATCACTGGCCCAATGGACAGCCATTACCTGCATCATCCTCGCATCGGTTGGCGCCACGCTGACCATGGGCAACACAGCGAAACCCGCCATCGCGGCTGATTGAAGCAGGATTTCACGAAGGGCTGGTATTTACCGCGCATTTAGGCCATGTTTAGGTCCGTAACCCAATGCCAGACATGGATTTTTTCATACAGGACGTCATGAACGCTTCAAGCAAAAGCGAACGCAACCGTATGTGGGCATAAGATCCACGACGGTATTAAGGACGGGAATGAAACGAATTTTGATATTGATCGCCGTACTTGCAGTTGCGGGCTGCGCGGCGACAACGAAAACTGAAGTCAAACGCGGTAAAAAAGGTTTGCACATCAACTGTTCTGGCCTGTCTTCCTCCTGGGATCAATGCGCCGCAAGCGCCGCCAACTCATGCGCCCCCAAAGGTTACAAGGTCATCGCCAAGTCGGGGGATGCGGTCGAGGAACCGGGGGATTATCCTTTCGGGCTCAACCCTGCCGGTTACACCAGCCGCAGCATGATTGTAATCTGTAAATAAGCAGCGCTCAGTCAATCCGCTGCTCGGCCATACGACGGCTGATTTCGTCGTAGCTGGATTTCAGGACATCACGCTGAACCTCTGGCGTGGCGAGCATCCGTGCAACAACCAACGCACCCACGCATTGCGAGAGGATTGCCCAGGCCAGGCTGTCGCTTCCCAGTATTCGCGCCCAGCTTTCATGCAAACGACAGATCCATGTCTGTGCCGCTTCCCTCACCTGCACATCCGATCGCGCGATCTCGGCGCCCAGCACCGGCAGCGCACAACCTACCTCTGGTTGCTCAACGTGACTCATGCTCAGGTACTGCCTCAGACAACGCTCCAGTTTCGTTGCGTCCACAACACTGTCGCCACTCAAGCGATCCAGGCTCTGGGCCAACTCTCGTTCAACAATGGCCTTGAACAGCTCATCCTTGGATGAGAAATGGCTGTAGAAAGCCCCGCCGCTCAACCCTATCGCTTTCATCAAGCCATCGACGCCGACCGTGGAAAAACCCGATTTCTTAGCGGATTCGGCACTGCTGGAAAGCAGCTTTTCTCGGGTTTCCATTTTGTGATTGGCTGAATAACGCATGGCCCTGCCCCTAATTGCTCACCTTGACGCTCGCCGGATCTTAGCATAACGTCCGTTTAGCTAACGATCGTTTACCAATGAGGCTGATCATGAATAATAAGAAGGTCGTACTGGTTGTTGGCGCGGGCGACGCCACGGGTGGCGCGATAGCCAGACGCTTCGCCCAGGAGGGTTTTGTCGCCTGCGTTACCCGCCGTAGCGCCGACAAACTCGAGCCATTGGTTGATGGGATCCGAGCCCAGGGCGGCGAAGCCCACGGCTTTGCCTGCGACGCCCGTAAAGAGGACGACGTGATCGCGCTGATCGAACAGATCGAGGAGCAGATCGGCCCGATTGAAGCTTTTGTATTCAACATCGGCGCCAACGTGCCCTGCAGCATCCTCGAAGAAACTGCACGCAAATATTTCAAGATTTGGGAGATGGCCTGCTTCTCCGGATTTCTCAATGCACGGGAAGTGGCCAAGCGGATGGTCAGGCGTCAGCGTGGGACGATTCTGTTTACCGGGGCAACAGCAGGGTTGCGTGGCGCTTCAGGGTTCGCCGCATTCGCAGGCGCCAAACACGGCATCCGGGCACTGGCCCAGAGCATGGCTCGCGAACTGGGACCGATGAATATTCACGTGGCCCATGTGGTGGTGGACGGCGCTATCGACACGGACTTCATCCGCGATAATTTTCCAGAAAAATATGCGACCAAGGACACGGACGGCATCCTCAATCCCGATCACATTGCTGACAATTATTGGTATCTGCACAGCCAACCTCGAGACGCCTGGACCTTTGAGCTAGACCTGCGTCCCTGGAGCGAACGCTGGTAACCTCCCTCACAACAACAAGAGAGCAGATACCATGGGCAAATCGGTGGAATTTTTCTTTGATCTCGGTAGCCCGGCCACTTATCTGGCCTACACCCAATTGCCAGCGCTTTGCGCACGGACCCATAGTGCACTGATCTACCGCCCCATGCTGTTGGGCGGCGTTTTCAAGGCGACAGGCAATGCTTCACCGGTGACCGTACCGGCCAAAGGCGCTTACATGTTCAAGGATTTGAATCGCTTCGCCGAACGCTACGGTGTCGCCTTCAAGCTTCCTCCCCACTTTCCAATCAATACCCTGTTGCTGATGCGCGCCGTGACGGGTATCCAACTGCGTCATCCTGAACGTTTCGAAGCTTTTATCGACTGCCTGTTCCGCGCCCTGTGGATGGACGCCCGTAACCTCAACGACCCGACGACGGTAGCAGCGGTGCTGGATGAAGACGGCTTCGACCCCGAATATGTGCTGGCCCTCACGGCCGACGCACAGGTCAAGAACGCACTCAAGACCGTCACCGAAGAAGCTATTCGACGGGGCGTGTTCGGCGCCCCGAGTATGTTCGTCGGCAACGAGCTGTTCTTTGGTCAGGATCGACTGGACTTCGTCCGTGAAGCCCTGGGCTGATCCTTACCTCAGATTGCCATTGTCCGGGCGTTCAGCCAGTGCAGTGCATCCTCCTCCAGCAACGGGCTCAATCGACGCTGAACCTCGGCGTGATAGGCGTTGAACCAGTCTTTTTCATCCTGGGTCAGCAACGAGGGCTCCAGGCAGCGAGTATCGATCGGGCACAGAGTCAAGGTTTCGAACTCAAGGAACTCACCGAACTCGCTTTTACCCGCCTCTCGGTTCAACACCAGATTCTCGATACGCACCCCCCAACGGCCTGGACGATAAGTGCCCGGCTCGATGGAGGTGATCATGCCCGCCTGCATAGCAGTCTGCGGCGCAGCGGCGGCCTGGTAGGCAATCACCTGCGGCCCCTCGTGGACGTTGAGGAAATAACCGACGCCATGGCCGGTGCCGTGGCCGTAGTCCACCTGTTCGGCCCAGATTGGCGCGCGGGCAATCGCATCCAGCAAGGGCGATAGAATGCCCCGTGGGAATTTGGCCCGGGACAAGGCAATCACACCCTTGAGCACACGAGTGCAATCACGTTTTTGTTCGGCGCTGGGTGTTCCAACCGGCACCATGCGGGTGATATCGGTGGTGCCGCCCAGGTACTGGCCGCCGGAATCGATCAGCAGCAAGCCATCGCCTTCGATGACTGCATGGGATTCTTCCGTGGCGTGGTAATGGGGCATCGCGCCGTTGGCATTGAACGCGGCGATGGTATTGAAGCTCAGGGAGACAAAATCCGGCCTACGGGTGCGGGCTGCAGTCAGGTGCTCGTCGATGGTCAGTTCGGTGATTCGCTCGCGGCCCCAGGCACTTTCCAGCCAGGCGAAGAACTCACAGAGCGCCGCGCCGTCCTGCTCCATGGCCCGCCGGATATGCTCGGCGTCGGCCAGGCTTTTACGGGACTTGGCCAGCGTCGTCGGATTGAGTCCCTCGACCAGCTTCACGCCACTGTCCAGATTATCCAGCAAGCCAACCGTAACCCGCGCCGGATCGATTTGCAGACTCGCCCCGCCCGGCACTTCCCTCAGCGCGGCCGCCGCTTCGCTGTAATCGCGCAGTGTCACACCATCCTGCTCAAGAACGGCCCGCAGCGCAGCATCGACCTTGTCCAAAGCCACGAACAGCGTTGCCTGTTGCTGGCTGATCAAGGCAAAGGAGACGAACACCGGGTTGAAGGACACGTCCGCGCCACGCAGGTTGAACAACCAGGCGATGTCATCCAGGGTGGCAATGAAATGCCAGTCGGCGCCGCGTTCCTTGAGGGATTCGCGCAGTTTGGCGAGTTTCTCGACCCGGCTGACAGTCGCCTGGGGTGGCAAGTGCGCGTAGACCGGTTGATCGGGCAAGCTTGGCCGATCAGTCCAGACTTCATTGAGCAGGTCGATGTCGGTGCGCAAGCGCGCACCTCGCTCTTCAAGCTTGCCGCCCAGAGTCCGCGCCGAGGCCACGGCCATGACCGCACCGTCGACCGCAACCACTCCACCTTCAGGCGTTTGTTCGGCCAGCCAGTCCAACGGACCGGGCTGGCCCGGAATGAGCTTGACCAGTTCGATGCCGCTGCCTTCCAGTTCCTGGGTGGCCTGTTCCCAATAACGGCTGTCGGCCCATACGCCGGCGAAACTGCCGGTTACGATCAAGGTGCCCACCGAGCCATGGAACCCCGACAGCCATTGCCGCCCCTGCCAATAGCCCGGCAGGTATTCCGAAAGATGCGGATCGGCCGATGGCACCAGCAGCGCGTGAATGCCTTCACGGCTCATCAGTTGGCGAATTCGGGCCAGGCGCTGGGGAACCAGTCCATGGGTCAAAGGCTTGGTGCTCATCGTTTCTCCTGCTCATCAATATTGTTGTTCAGTGCCGAAGAAGCTCGGCTCATGGGGTCGTGGCCCAGAACGCCGGCGCAGTGGCGCACGCGGCCTTGATCAACCGCACCGCCTCGTCGATATCCTGCTCGCTGGTAAAGCGCCCCAGGCTCAAACGAATGGTCCGCCCGGCTGCGCGGGCATCGTGACCCAAGGCCAGTAGCACGTGAGACGGCGTGTTGCTCGCCGAGTTGCAAGCCGAGGTCGCGGAAAAGGCAATCGATGCGCCCAATGTTGCCGGGTTGAACTCACCTTCGTTGAAAGTCAGGCTCAGCGTGTGAGGAATTCGCTGGGTCGCACTGCCATTTATACACACGCCGGGCAATGCCAGCATCGGCTCAAGCAAACGATTGCGCAATCGGTCGATTTTAGCGGCCTCGTCGTCAAACGACTCAGCCGCCAGTTCGAATGCGGCGCCCATGCCTGCGATCTGGTGGGTCGCCAGGGTGCCGGAGCGCAAACCGCCTTCGTGCCCGCCACCATGAATCTGTGCCGCCAGACGCGGTCGGGCGCGGTCGCCGACGTAAAGTGCGCCGATACCCTTGGGGCCGTAGACTTTGTGCGCCGAAAAAGACATCAGATCCACCGGCCACCGAGCCAGGTCAATCTTCACCTTGCCGGCGCCTTGGGCCGCGTCAACATGCAACAGCGCGCCATGCTCGCGAACGATCTCACCGATGGCGACGACATCATTGACAGTGCCCAGTTCGTTGTTCACCAGCATCAGCGACACCAGGAACGTGTCTTCGCGCAGCGCCTCGCGAACAGCTTGCGGGTTGATCAGGCCCTCGGCGTCGGGCGCAAGCCAAGTTACCGCAACACCACTTTCCTCCAACTGCCGGACCGTATCGAGAATCGCCTTGTGTTCGATCAGGCTGGTAATCACATGGCCACCAGAGGCGCCGCGCGCCTGGGCCACACCTTTGAGGGCCAGGTTGTTGGATTCGGTGGCGCCGGAAGTCCAGATGATCTGTTCGGCCTGTGCACCCACCAGTTCCGCCACCTGCTGGCGCGCCCGTTCCACCGAGCGGCGGGCCTCCTGGCCAAAGGCGTGGGAACTGGAAGCCGGGTTGCCGAAGTTACCGTCAAAGCCCAGGCATTGGACCATCACCTGGATGACCCGCTCATCCACCGGCGTAGTGGCGGCGTAATCGAAATATAAGGGACGTTTATTCATGGGAAACTCGCAGAGCCTGCTCCGGGATCAGGTGCCCTCGTTGGGTTCGAGACTAGCAATACCTGATCGAAGACCTTAAAGAAGTCGGACTTCGTTTAAAAGTGCGTAGGAACGCTCCTGAACCGGGAGCTTAGCAGGCATCGCGTCGAAGCTCAGCCCTCAACGAATGCTTTCGAGCAGCAACGGATACAACGAGGCGACCAGCAACAGCGCCATACCCCAGTTGAACAGGCGCAGCCAGCGACGATCACGCAGCAAATTACGCAAGAGGCTGCCGCAGATCACCCACAAGCTCACGCTAGGCAGGTTGATCAGGGCAAACACCGCCGCAATGACCACCACATTGAAGAAATAGCCTTGCAGCGGTGTATACGTGCTGATGGCACCAATGGCCATGATCCAGGCCTTCGGGTTGACCCACTGGAACGCCGCTGCGCCCCAGTAACTGATCGGCGTATGTTCCCTCGACTGGTTTTCCGAAACCGGGCCGGAGTGCGCGATTTTCCACGCCAAGTACAACAAGTAGGCGGCACCGACATAACGCAGCACCGTGTAAAGCAACGGATAGCTCTGGAACACAGCACCCAGGCCGAGGCCCACCGCCAGTACCAGGGAAAAGAAACCGCAAGTAATGCCCAGCATGTGGGGGATGGTGCGGTTGAACCCGAAATTGACACCCGAGGCCAACAACATGGTGTTGTTAGGGCCTGGCGTGATCGAGGTCACCAGGGCAAACAGGGCGAAGCCCAGTAACAGGTCAAGCGAAAGGGTCATGGCAGGTCAATCCATCGGGGCAGTCAGTCAAGTCATGACCCTACCCCACGTCCTGGCGCAAACCCATGGACAGTTGGGCAAAACTTCGAGCGGTACAGTCCCTCAGCTTGACCGCCCGGGCTGTTGTACGACCTGCTCGGCACTCATCTGGCCCTGATCGTCGAAGCCCACGTTTTTTTGCGCGGTACCGAGCAGCTCGGCTTTTTTCGCGTGGTATTCGTCGAACGACAAGCCCCGGCGGTTTAAAGCTTCAAGGGCCAGTTCCCGGGTTTCGTCGGCGGTGTAGGGACGCAGCTCTGGAGACGAGGCGGCGCAACCGCTCAATACGGTGGCAGTCAACAGCAGCAAAACGGCAAAGGTACGGTTCATGGCGGGTGTCCGGTGTTCTGAAGTTGGGCGATGAACAAAGGCTACTCGCCGGCCCCCCCACAGCAGAAATCAACCCTCTTGATAGTGGGTATCGCCTGCTCGGATCACCTGTTGCGCTCAATCGACCAACTGGCAGTGCAACGCGTTGTCCAGGCTGCGCTCAATGTTGTGCAGCACTTGAAACGAACCGAATGTCACGGCTTTGGCGCGGTGAGCCTGGATCAACCGCCAGAAATCCTGCTCGCCGTTTTCGAAGCTTCGAAACGCCGCCTCGCCCGCCTCTCGGGTTTGCCATTGCAAGTAATTAAGAACGCGGCGACCGTCCTCGCTGGCCTGGATACTGGCACTCAGGAAGCCCTTATGGTCCCGCGCCAGGCGCTCGGTCTGTTCCGACAGGGCCGTTACCAGCGCCGGCAACCATTGCGGCTCGATGTCGAACTCCATGAGTTGGGTGAAGCTGCGATTATTCCTTGGCGATTGCATGAAAGGTCCCCCGATGCCCGTAAGGCGAATCTTGCGATCCGAAGGCGTGCAGGTTAAAACCTCTAGTTAACTCAAGGTCAAGCGGTAACTCAGGCGATGACGCAGATAAATGTCCATAAGGAACTCACCGTCGGCCAAGTGGCCGCCCGCAGCGGCGTGGCGGTCACAGCCCTGCACTTCTATGAATCCAAGGGACTGATCAAAAGCACACGTAACCAGGGCAACCAACGCCGTTATCCACGGGAAGTGCTACGGCGCGTGGCGCTGATCAAGGTCGCCCAGCGCCTGGGCATCCCCTTGGCAGAAATCGGCGCGGCGTTGAAAACCCTGCCGGACGACCGCGCCCCGACGGCCGCCGACTGGAAGATCTTGTCGGCGCAGTGGAGCCGCGACCTGGATGAGCGCATCAATCAATTGCTGGCGCTGCGCGATCGACTCAACGGTTGCATCGGCTGCGGTTGTCTGTCGATGGACAGTTGCCCCTTGCGCAATCAGGGGGATGTGTTGGCTGAGAGGGGGCCAGGAGCGCATCTGTTGGACAAACCGCAGACGTTCGTCGGGCCGTAAGCCGGCCCCAAGGTGCTGGCCTATAGTGGATGGGCGCAAATCGACGAAGACCTCTTCGCCTCCCATAACAACAAGGAGAAACGTCATGGGCGTCAAATCCACTCCCGAAGGGTTCAATAACATCACGCCCTACTTGGGCATTCAAAAAGCTGCCGAAGCCATCGATTTCTACAAAAAAGCCTTCAATGCCACCGAGGTCATGCGCCTGGCCATGCCCGACGGGGGCATCGGCCATGCCGAACTGCGGATCAACGGCTACCCGATCATGCTCGGCACGCCTTGCGATCAAGGGCCTCTGAGCAACCCGGATCAATCGCCATCAGTGGGTCTGCACCTTTATGTCGAAGATGTGGACAGCGCCTTTGCCCAGGCGATTAACGCCGGTGGCACAGTGATTTCCGAGGTCAAGGATCAGTTCTACGGTGACCGTACCGGGACTTTGAAAGATCCCTATGGGCATGTGTGGTTTCTGGCCACTCATAAGGAAGATCTGACTCAGGAGCAGATCGAACAGCGGGCCAGGGAGATGTTTCAACAGGGCTGACGGTTGACTTGCTGTGTGGCGAGGGCACCTGCTCCTCGCCACAAAAGCCAGAGACACGAAACGCGAAACATTTTCTTTCATCTTCCCCTTCAGGATTTCACTTGCTGGTTCGTCTTAATTAGATGCAGCCGGCCGCGTCGGCAAAAGCCACGGCCGGTTTTTCAGGGTTCATGAGATTGCGAAGCCCGTAATCCAGAACCTTTCATCGAATCAAGACGTTCAATCATGTCGAAGAAGTCCCGCTCCAAACTCTGGTTTCTGGTGCACAGCTGGCTGGCATTGCCCATCTGGTTTTTCGTGCTCATCGTCTGCGTGACCGGCACCCTGGCGGTGGTCAGCCAGGAGATCGTCTGGCTGGCCAACCCCGACATGCGTGCCAGCAAGCCATCGGACGATGCCCCGCTGCTCAGCTATGACCAAGTGATTGGCGCGATCAAGCAAGCCCAACCACTGACCCAGGTGCTAAGCATCGCGCGTCCGGACGAATCGCATTTTGCGCTGGAAGCCAAGGTGACCTATCCCGACGGGCGCCCCGACACGGTCTACGTCAACCCGTACAGCGGCGTGATCCAGGGCTCGGCACCGGCGTTCAATTTCAGGGGATTCACCCGTGCCCTGCATGGCTGGTGGCTGGTGCCGTTCACCAACGGCTACAGCTGGGGCTGGTACCTGGTGTCCTTGCTGGGGCTGCCGTTGCTGGCCTCACTGGTGACCGGGCTGGTGGTCTACAAGCGTTTCTGGAAAGGCTTTTTCCGCCCGACCCTGCGGATTCGCCACGGCGCGCGGATTTTCTGGGGCGATTTCCACCGGCTGAGCGGTATTTGGTCGATCTGGTTCATCGCGGTGATTTCCATTACCGGCACCTGGTTCCTGATCGAGGCCTTGCTGTCGGACAATCAAATTTCCATTTCCAGCGAGCCCGTCATTCCAGTGGTGGCGCGTGAAAGCGTTCCGCTGTCTACCGATGGTCTTGCACCGCCGCAACTTAGCCTGGACCGCGCGATTGAAATCGCCCAGCAGCGAATCCCGGGCTTGGACGCAAGTTTCGTCAGCCTGCCCGGCAATGCCTACAGCCACCTGGAAATCGGCGGCCGTGGTTGGTACCCGTTGATGTACCAGACCGCCACCATCAACCCCTACAACGGTGACGTGGCCGCCTCGCGGTTGCTGTCGGACCGCACGGCGCTGGAGTTCGTCACCGAATCCATGCGCCCCTTGCACACCGGGGACTTTGGCGGCCTCTGGATCAAGCTCATCTGGTTCTTCTTCGGTCTGGTCCTGAGCATGATGGTCCTCAGCGGGCTGCTGATCTGGACCAAACGCACGGCCCTGGCCACCGCCAATGCCTTCAAGCGCAGCCAGAAACCCGCCCGCGAAGCCAGAATTGCCAGGTCACCGCAGCCGTCCCTCCACCGTGAATCGCCGGAGGGCAACCTATGAGTTCGCCCACCGCAGCGGCCCCCTCACGCCTGAGTCTGTTCTGGCATAAGTGGCGTTTTCACCTCAACGTGCTGTTGTTGCTGATTCCCCTGGGTTTCATGCCCAAGTATTTCTCGGAAGCGGCATTGTTCCGCGGGGATACCGGGCTTGGCGAACGGGAGGTCGGCGAAGTCAAGGTCGGGCCGTGGAGCCTGCGTCTTGCCGAGTTTCGCAACGAAGCCCCACGCCCCGATGGCCCGGCCGGGCATATGAAACATTTCAACGCAGCCCTGTGCCAACGTTGCATCGGCGAGGTCAAGGCCACCTACCTGCGTATCGGCAAGCCCCGCAGCCTGCGGGCCGCCGGGGTCATTTTCTTCGGCTCGCCCTATCGCATGGGAGCCTCGTTGCCGGTGCCGCCCAAGACCCCGCTCGACGCCGAACTGTGGATAACCCTCGAGGGCTGGGACGGCTCGATGCACCAAGCCGCCATTCCCCTGAGCCAGGCCTCTCCCGCCACCATTGCCTGGCTGAAAACCCAAGGAGCCCAACCATGACCCCCCGCGCCTCTCTCAACAGCCTGGCGCTGCTGCTCTGCGCCGGTTTCGCCAGCAGCGCCCTGGCCCACAACCCGATGTGCGAATGCAAGGCCATCGACGCCGAACAGATCCAGTGCACGGGTGGCTTTTCCGATGGCAGCGGTGCGCCTGGGGTAACGCTGGACGTGATCGGCTACGACGAAACCATCCTGGTGCCGGGCAAGCTCGGCGCCGATTCGACGTTGACCTTCAAGAAACCGAACGCCGAATTCTACGTGCTCTTCGACGCCGGCCCCGGCCACGTGGTGGAAATCGACCAAGCCGACATCGAGGCCCCATGAGCAATCCCACCACCCAAGTCATCCGCCCGGCCGGCGCGGGCCATGAAACCCTGCATGTGTTGCTGCTGTGCCTGTTCATCGTGCTGGTGGCCGGATCGGTCGTGGCCTGGCACGGTAAAACCGAAGACAGCAGTCACCTCGCCGCGAACCAACTCGATGCCCGTCGCGATCTCAACGCCGCCGAACAAGGCATCTATGCGGACCTGCGGGTAACCCTGGATGAAATCCGCCTGCTGCGCGAAGAACAACAGGTCCTGCCCGGCCCGCAAACGCTGGCTGATGAAGGCTTTGCCCCGTTCGCCCAGGACGCCAGTTCCGTCAGCCGCGGCGGTCATGCCTGGCAACAGCTGGAAGACCGGGCCTACTTCGGCGCGAGCAGCAACTCATCCGTCGCTGGTTCGTTTCTGATGCGCATCAGCGAAGCGTCCGACGCCGCTCCCGACATCTGGCTCAATCGCGGCAACGGCCTCACTGCCCCCACCGCGCTGGACGACGCCACTTTGTCCGCCGCTGGCTGGCAACAGATCGTTGCGCAATTCGACGCCGGCGTAACCCGCCAGCACCGGCACTGATCCCACGCCCTTATTCGAGAGAAGACCCTTCGCCCATGCCTATTGCCACTCCACGCCGCCCCTTGCTGCGCCTGCTGCTGATCGGCCTGCTGGCCTGCCTGCTCACCCCACACGCCAGCGCCGAAACGGCCAAGCGCCTGCGCATCGGCATCACCTTGCACCCTTATTACAGCTACGTGGCGAACATCGTCGGCGACAAGGCCGAGGTGGTGCCGCTGATCCCGGCCGGCTTCAACCCCCATGCCTATGAACCTCGGGCCGAGGACATCAAGCGCATCAGCGGCCTCGACGTGATCGTGCTTAACGGCGTGGGCCACGACGACTTCGCCGACCGCATGATCGCCGCCAGCGAAACCCCGAACGTGAAGGTGATCGAGGCCAACGAAAACGTACCGTTGCTGGCCGCCACCGGCACCGCCGCCCGAGGTGCCGGCAAGGTCGTCAACCCACATACGTTCCTGTCCATCAGCGCGTCCATTGCCCAGGTCAATAACATCGCCCGAGAGCTGGGCAAGCTCGACCCGGACAATGCCAAGACCTACACCCAGAATGCCCGCGCCTACGGCAAGCGCCTGCGCCAAATGCGCGCCGCCGCCCTGGCTAAGCTGACCCAGGCGCCCAATGCCGAGCTGCGGGTCGCCACGGTGCACGCGGCCTACGACTACCTGTTGCGCGAATTCGGCTTGGAAGTGACCGCCGTGGTCGAGCCAGCCCACGGCATCGAGCCGAGCCCCAGCCAGTTGAAAAAGACCATCGATCAACTGCGTGAGCTGGACGTGAAGGTGATCTTCTCGGAAATGGATTTCCCCTCCACCTACGTCGACACCATCCAGCGCGAATCGGGTGTGAAGCTGTACCCGCTCTCGCACATTTCCTACGGGGACTACAGCGCCGAGAAGTACGAAAAGGAAATGGCCGGCAACCTCGACACCGTAGTCCGGGCGATCCAGGAGTCTGGCGCATGACCGTCCAGGAAACCCTCACCCCGCACCGCGTCGGCCCCTCGATTGAATTCGCCGATGTCAGCCTGAACCTGGGCCGCACCACGATTCTCGACAACGTGGGGTTTCAGGTGCAGCCCGGCAGCATCCATGCCCTGGTGGGCCCCAACGGCGGCGGCAAGAGTTCGTTGATCAAGACCCTGCTCGGGCAGATGCCGCACCAGGGACGCTTGAGCCTGCAATGGCCGGGTGAACCCGGTGTCATCGGCTATGTGCCCCAGGCGCTGGAGTTCGACCGGGGCCTGCCCATGACCGTGGATGATTTCATGGCGGCGATGTGTCAGCGGCGTCCGGCCTTCCTCGGCCTGAGCAAACATTACGCCGGCGCCATCGGCCAGGCCTTGGAGCGGGTGGGCATGCAGGACAAACGCAAGCGGCGCATGGGCGCGCTGTCCGGCGGCGAGCGCCAGCGGGTGTTGCTGGCCCAGGGGCTGATTCCGTCGCCGCAGTTGCTGGTGCTAGATGAACCGATGTCGGCGCTGGATGAGGCCGGCATCCAGGTGTTCGAACGATTGCTGCAGGACTGGCGCCAGGCCGGGATCACCGTGCTGTGGATCGAGCATGACCTGGAAGCCGTCGGGCGCCTGGCCGACCGTGTCACCGGCCTGAACCGCAAAGTGCTGTTCGACGGCCCGCCAGGCCAGACCCTGACCCCGGAGCGCTTGCTGACGCTGTTTTCCACCCATCCACGCACGAATGGGAGCGCTGCCTGATGAGTTATGAAGCCTTTCGCTTGATGGTCCAGGGTTGGGCCTCGTCCGGTTACTTGCCCGAGGCGCTGGCCTACGGGTTTGTGGTCAATGCGTTGCTGGCCGGGCTGTTGATCGGCCCGGTGCTGGGCGGTCTTGGCACGCTGGTGGTGGTCAAGCGCTTCGCGTTTTTCTCCGAGGCGGTGGGCCATGCGGCGCTGACTGGCGTGGCGGTCGGCATCCTGCTCGGCGAACCTTACACCGGCCCTTACGGCAGCCTGTTCGGCTATTGCCTGCTGTTCGGCATCCTGCTCAATTACCTGCGCAACCGCACCGGCCTGGCGCCGGACACGCTGATCGGCGTCTTCCTCTCGGTGTCCCTGGCCCTGGGCGCGAGCCTGCTGCTGATCCTGGCGGGCAAGATCAACGTGCACATTCTGGAGAACGTGCTGTTCGGTTCGGTGCTGACGGTCAACGGCAACGACTTGTTGGTGCTGGCGGTGGTCGGCTCGCTGGTGATGGCCCTGGCGTTGCCGCTTTATAACCGCATCATGCTCGCCAGCTTCAACCCGCAACTGGCGGCGGTGCGCGGGGTGGCAGTCAAGACTCTGGACTACCTGTTCGTGGTACTGGTGACGTTGATCACCGTGGCGGCGGTGAAAGTCATTGGCGCGATTCTGGTGGGCGCACTGCTGGTCATTCCGGCAGCGGCGGCACGCCTGCTCAGCCAATCGCTGAAAGGCTTTTTCTGGTGTTCAGTGCTGATCGCCACCCTGAGCACCTTGTGCGGAATTCTCGCGCCAATTGTGTTCGACCTGCCGATCCCGTCCGGTGCCGCGATCATCCTGGTGGCCGGCATCGCCTTCGCCCTGAGCGCCATCGCCCGTGGCGTCGTCCCCAGCCTCAAAGGGAATCTTGGATAAATGGTTTTTTCATTACGACAACTGGCCCTGGCCGCAGCGCTGTGCAGCGTGGCCGTTACCTCGTCATTTGCCAGCGAAAAAGTGCGTCTGCTGGCATCGTTACCGATCACCTACGGATTGAGTGAAGCCTTGCTCAAGGGCACCGACGTCAGCCTGGAGCGAGCCGCACCCGCCAACCTGCCCGGCACCCGCCAGAGCGCCTATTTCAGCGGCCGAGGGGCGCCAGCCCTGAGTAAACTCGCCAGCGAGGCGGATGGGGTAATCGGCCTGCGCTCGCTGTGGCCGGACGATCCGCTGTACCCCATGGCCCGCCGCAGCAATATTCGCATCGTCGAAGTCGACGCCGCCCGCCCGGTGGACGGCGCCCTGCCCGGCATCGCTGTACAACCGGGCATGACTGACGGCCTGGCGAGCCAGCCGTGGATGGCCAGCCATAACCTGGGACGCATGGCCGATGTGATCGCCGCCGACCTGGTGCGCCTGGCCCCGGTAGCCAGGCCACAGATCGACGCCAACCTGGCAGCCCTCAAGCAGCGCTTGCTCAAGCTCAGTGCCGATAGCGAAAAACGCCTGACCAGTGCCGACAACTTGAGCGTGGTCAGCCTGAGTGAACACTTCGCTTACCTGATCAGCGGACTCAATCTCGACGGGATCAGCACCGATGCTCACCCCGATGCCGAGTGGACAGCCGAAGCCCTCAAGCAATTGACCGTTACTTTGAAAGACAATGACGTGGCGGTGGTGCTGCATCATCGCCAACCTTCGGAGGCGGTGAAGGCGGCCATCAGCGAGGGCGGCAGCCGGCTACTGGTGCTGAGCACCGACGGTGCCGATCCGGTGGCGGAGTTGGAGAACAATGTGGGGCTGGTTGTCGCAGCACTGACGACGAACTGATGGCAGAAGTCCGACCAACCTGTGGGGGCGAGCTTGCTCGCGAAGAGGCCGGCCCATTCGACATTGATGTCGGCTGACACGCCGCCATCGCGAGCAAGCTCGCTCCCACAGGTTTTGTGTTGTTCCTGAAGTATCGAGTTAGAAGACATCCCCCGGCACCCGCACAAACCCTTCCATCAACACCCGTGCGCTGCGGCTCATGATGGCTTTGTTCACGGTCCATTCGCCGTTGACCTGGCTGGCCTCGGCGCCGACGCGCAGGGTGCCGGACGGATGGCCGAAACGTACGGCATTGCGTTCGATGCCGCCCGCCGCCAGGTTCACCAGGGTGCCGGAAATCGCCGCTGCGGTGCCGATGGCGACTGCCGCGGTGCCCATCATGGCGTGGTGCAGTTTGCCCATGGACAAGGCGCGCACCAGCAGGTCGACATCCCCGGCCGCCACAGCTTTTCCGCTTGATGAAACGTAGTCCGCTGGCGGTGCGACGAACGCCACTTTCGGCGTGTGCTGACGCTGGGCGGCTTCGTCCAGATGCTTGATCAGCCCCATGCGCAAGGCACCGTGGGCACGGATGGTTTCGAACATCGCCAGCGCCTTTGGATCGCTGTTGATTGCGCCCTGCAACTCAGTACCGGTGTAACCGACGTCACGGGCATTGATGAAAATCGTCGGGATCCCGGCGTTGATCAAGGTCGCCTTGAAGGTACCTACACCAGGCACCTCAAGGTCGTCCACCAGGTTGCCGGTGGGAAACATCGAGCCGCCACCGCCCTCCTCCTCGGCCGCCGGATCCATGAATTCCAGCTGCACTTCGGCCGCCGGAAAGGTCACGCCGTCGAGTTCGAAGTCACCGGTTTCCTGCACCGCGCCGTCGGTGATCGGCACATGGGCGATGATGGTCTTGCTGATGTTGGCTTGCCAGATCCGCACCACGGCCACGCCGTTTCGTGGGATGCGAGCGGGGTCTACCAAGCCACTGCTGATGGCGAATGAACCGACTGCCGCCGACAGGTTGCCGCAGTTGCCACTCCAGTCCACGAACGGCTTGTCGATGGACACTTGGCCGAACAGGTAATCGACATCGTGATCGGCCCGGGTGCTCTTGGACAGGATCACGGTCTTGCTGGTGCTCGACGTCGCACCGCCCATGCCATCGATCTGCTTCTCATATGGATCGGGGCTGCCGATCACCCGCAGCAGCAAGGCATCCCGGGCCGGGCCGGGGACGCGAGCCGCTTCGGGCAGGTCTTGCAGGCTGAAGAACACGCCTTTGCTGGTGCCACCACGCATGTAGGTGGCAGGAATTCTGATTTGCGCTGCGTGAGCCATGATGCTCCTCAAGCGGACACGCAAGGGTGCCCGCGGTTGTGATTTAGACGGCAACCGCCGATTCAAGGAAGTCCTGGGCAAAACGCTGCAATACGCCACCGGCTTCGTAGATCGACACTTCTTCAGCGGTGTCGAGGCGGCAAGTCACTGGCACCTCGACGCGCTCGCCGTTCTTGCGAGTGATGACCAACGTCAGCGTCGCACGCGGGGTACGTTCGCCGATCACGTCATAGATTTCGCTGCCGTCGATGCCCAGGGTCTTGCGGTTGGTACCGGGCTGGAACTCCAGCGGCAACACGCCCATGCCCACCAGGTTGGTACGGTGGATGCGCTCGAAACCTTCGGCGGCAATCGCCTCGACACCCGCCAGGCGTACACCCTTGGCCGCCCAGTCCCGGGACGAACCCTGGCCATAGTCGGCACCGGCAATGATGATCAGCGGTTGCTTGCGCTCCATGTAGGTTTCGATGGCCTCCCACATGCGCATGACCTTGCCTTCCGGCTCGACCCGGGCCAGGGAGCCCTGCTTGACCTTGCCGTTTTCCTGGACCATTTCGTTGAACAGTTTCGGGTTGGCAAAGGTCGCGCGTTGCGCGGTCAGGTGGTCGCCGCGGTGGGTTGCATAGGAGTTGAAGTCCTCCTCCGGCAGGCCCATTTTCGCCAGGTATTCACCGGCGGCGCTGTCCAGCATGATGGCGTTGGACGGCGACAAGTGATCGGTGGTGATGTTGTCCGGCAGCACAGCCAGCGGACGCATGCCCTTGAGCGGCCGCGCACCGGCCAACGCCCCTTCCCAGTATGGAGGGCGACGGATGTAGGTGCTTTGTGGGCGCCAGTCGTACAGCGGCGTGACTTTCGGCCCGGTGTCTTCCTGGATGGCGAACATCGGGATGTACACCTGGCGGAACTGCTCAGGTTTCACCGAGGCCTTGACCACCGCATTGATTTCTTCGTCACTCGGCCAGATGTCCTTGAGGCGGATTTCCCGGCCGTCCACCACGCCCAGCACATCCTTCTCGATGTCGAAGCGGATGGTCCCGGCGATGGCATAAGCGACCACCAGCGGCGGCGAGGCGAGAAACGCCTGCTTGGCGTACGGGTGGATGCGCCCGTCGAAGTTGCGGTTGCCCGACAGCACGGCGGTGGCGTACAGGTCACGGTCGATGATTTCCTGCTGGATCACCGGGTCCAGTGCACCGGACATGCCGTTGCAGGTGGTGCAGGCGAATGCCACCACGCCGAAGCCCAGCTTCTCGAGCTCGGACGTCAGCCCCGCTTCATCCAGGTACAGCGCCACGGTTTTCGAACCCGGGGCCAGGGATGACTTGACCCACGGCTTGCGGGCCAGGCCCAGGCGATTGGCGTTGCGCGCCAGCAGGCCCGCGGCGATCACGTTGCGCGGGTTACTGGTGTTGGTGCAACTGGTGATGGCCGCGATGATCACTGCGCCGTCGGGCATTTGCCCTGGCACCTCAGTCCATTGCCCGGCAATGCCGCTGGCCGTCAGGTCACTGGTGGCAACGCGGGCGTGGGGATTGCTGGGACCGGCCATGTTGCGCACCACCGAGGACAGGTCGAAGGTCAAGCCACGCTCGTATTGCGCGCCCTTGAGCTCGTCGGCCCACAGGCCGGCCTGCTTGGCATAGGTCTCGACCAGTTGCACCTGCTGGTCTTCGCGACCAGTGAGTTTCAGGTAATCAATGGTTTGCTGGTCGATGTAGAACATCGCCGCCGTGGCGCCGTACTCCGGGGCCATGTTGGAAATGGTCGCACGGTCGCCCAAGGTCAGGGCACTGGCGCCTTCGCCGAAAAACTCCAGCCAGGCACCGACAACTTTTTGCTTGCGCAGGAATTCGGTCAGCGCCAGCACCATGTCGGTGGCGGTGATGCCCGGCTGCAGCTTGCCGGTCAGCTCGACGCCGATGATTTCCGGCAGGCGCATCCACGAGGCGCGACCGAGCATGACGCTTTCGGCTTCCAGGCCTCCGACGCCGATGGCGATCACGCCCAGGGCATCGACATGGGGAGTGTGGCTGTCGGTACCCACGCAGGTGTCTGGGAATGCCACGCCGTCACGTTGCTGGATCACCGGGGACATTTTTTCCAGGTTGATCTGGTGCATGATCCCGTTGCCGGGCGGAATCACATCGACGTTCTTGAAGGCTTTCTTGGTCCAGTTGATGAAGTGAAAACGGTCTTCGTTACGCCGGTCTTCGATGGCGCGGTTCTTGGCGAAGGCTTGCGGGTCGGAACCACCGCTCTCCACCGCCAGGGAATGGTCGACGATCAGTTGAGTCGGCACCACCGGGTTGACCTGCGCCGGGTCACCGCCCTGCAGGGCGATCGCGTCGCGCAGGCCCGCCAGGTCCACCAGCGCGGTCTGGCCGAGGATGTCATGGCACACCACTCGTGCGGGGAACCAGGGGAAGTCCAGGTCGCGCTTGCGCTCGATCAGTTGCAACAGCGATTCACGTAGCGTGGCCGGGTCGCAGCGACGCACGAGGTTTTCCGCCAGCACCCGAGAGGTGTATGGCAGGCCGTCGTAGGCGCCGGGCCGAATGGCCTCCACGGCCCCGCGAACGTCGAAATAATCCAGCGAAGTGCCGGGCAGCGGTTTGCGAAATTCTGTGTTCATCGTCAGGACTCGGTCACGGTGGTTTCAAGGAGGATTGACGCCGGATTCGAAGGCCCCCGGCCACTGTGGGAGCGAGCTTGCTCGCGATAGCGGTGCAACAGTCGACATCGATGTTGGATGTCAGTGCGCATTCGCGAGCAAGCTCGCTCCCACAAGGTTTCGGGGTTATTCAATTCCGGCGGCTAGAACCCTCCCAGCTCAGCGGCGTTCGATTGGCACGAACTTGCGCTGTTCGACGCCGGTGTATTCGGCGCTCGGTCGGATGATGCGGTTATTGGCACGTTGTTCGTACACGTGGGCGGCCCAGCCGGTCAGGCGCGAGCAGACGAAGATCGGCGTGAACAGCTTGGTCGGGATGCCCATGAAGTGGTAGGCCGAGGCGTGGTAGAAATCGGCATTGGGGAACAGTTTCTTCTGTTCCCACATGGTCTTGTCGATGGCCTCTGAAACCGGGAACAGCACCTTGTCGCCCACTTCGTCGGCGAGTTTCTTCGACCAGCCCTTGATCACCTCGTTGCGCGGGTCGTTGTCCTTATAGATCGCATGGCCGAAGCCCATGATCTTGTCTTTGCGCGCGAGCATGCCGAGGGTGCCTTCGATGGCTTCCTGCGGCGAGCTGAAACGCTCGATCATTTCCATTGCCGCTTCGTTGGCGCCACCATGCAACGGGCCGCGCAGCGAGCCGATGGCGGCGGTGATGCAGGAAAACAGGTCCGACAGTGTCGAGGCGCAGACCCGGGCGGTGAAGGTCGAGGCGTTGAATTCGTGCTCGGCGTAGAGGATCAGCGAGACGTTCATCACCTTGACGTGCAACTCGCTCGGTTTCTTGCCATGCAGCAGGTGCAGGAAGTGACCACCGATAGAGGCTTCGTCGGTCACGCATTCGATGCGCTGGCCTTCGTGGCTGAAGCGATACCAGTAGCACATGATCGCCGGGAAGGCGGCCAACAGGCGGTCGGTCTTGTCGTGCTGCTCGGAAAAGTCCTTCTCAGGCTCCAGGTTGCCCAGGAACGAGCAGCCGGTGCGCATCACATCCATCGGGTGAGCGTCGGCGGGAATGCGCTCCAGCACTTCCTTCAGGGCTTGGGGCAAGTCCCGCAGCTGGCTCAGCTTGCGCGTATAGGCATCCAGCTGGGCCTGGGTCGGCAGCTCACCGTACAGCAGCAGGTAGGCGACCTCTTCAAATTGCGCGTCCGCCGCCAGGTCGCGAACGTCGTAGCCGCGATAGGTCAGGCCGGCGCCCGACTGGCCCACGGTGGACAACGCGGTTTGCCCTGCCACCTGGCCTCGGAGCCCGGCGCCACTGAGTACTTTTGCTTCGGCCATTTGCTGTCTCCATTTTCTTGAATTTGTAGGGGGAGTCGCCTTACTTCTTCGCCGCGAACAACGCATCGAGCTTCTGCTCGAAGGTGTGATAGTCAATGCGATCGTAAAGCTCCATGCGCGTCTGCATGGTGTCGATGACATTCTGTTGCGTGCCGTCGCGGCGGATGGCGGTGTAGACGTTCTCGGCCGCCTTGTTCATGGCCCGGAAGGCCGACAGCGGGTACAGCACCAGGGATACGTCGGCACCGGCCAGTTGTTCAGTGGTGTACAGCGGAGTCGCGCCGAACTCGGTGATGTTGGCCAGGATCGGCGCCTTCACGCGGCTGGCGAACAGTTTGTACATCTCCAGCTCGGTAATCGCTTCCGGAAAGATCATGTCGGCACCGGCCTCAATGCAGGCGGCGGCGCGGTCCAGAGCCGACTCCAAGCCCTCCACGGCCAGGGCGTCGGTACGCGCCATGATCACGAAACTGTCGTCGGTGCGAGCATCGACCGCGGCCTTGATGCGGTCGACCATCTCCTGCTGCGAGACGATCTCCTTGTTTGGACGATGGCCGCAACGCTTGGCACCGACCTGGTCCTCAATATGAATGGCCGCCGCGCCAAACTTGATCATCGACTTGACTGTGCGAGCCACGTTGAACGCCGAGGAACCAAAACCGGTGTCCACGTCCACCAGCAGCGGCAGGTCGCAGACGTCAGTGATACGGCGCACATCGGTCAGCACGTCATCGAGGCCGGTGATGCCCAGGTCCGGCACGCCGAGGGAACCGGCCGCCACGCCGCCGCCCGACAGGTAGATCGCCTTGAAACCGGCGCGTTTGGCCAGCAGCGCGTGGTTGGCGTTGATCGTGCCCACCACTTGCAGCGGATGCTCGCTGGCGACCGCATCGCGGAAACGCTGGCCTGGAGTGCTGTTGCTCATGACTCACCTCGTTCAGTGGCGGCGCTGTCCTGGAAATGACGCGCGATATTGCGTTTGGAGGCGCCGATGTGCCGGCGCATCAATAATTCAGCCAGTTCGCCGTCACGGTCGGCGATGGCGTCTAGAATCCGGTGGTGCTCGGCAAAGGCCTGGCGCGGACGGTTGGGCGTGGTGGAAAACTGGATGCGGTACATGCGCACCAGTTGATACAGCTCGCCGCACAGCATTTGCGTCAGGGTGCGGTTGCCGCTGCCCTGGATGATCCGATAATGAAAGTCGAAATCGCCTTCCTGCTGGTAATAGCCCACGCCGGCCTGGAACGCCGCATCGCGTTCGTGGGTTTCCAGGACTCGGCGCAGCTCGTCGATTTCTTCCAGGGTCATGCGCTCGGCCGCCAAACGGCAGGCCATGCCTTCCAGAGACTCACGGATTTCGTAGAGCTCCAGCAGCTCGGCGTGACTCAAGGACACCACTCGGGCGCCGACGTGAGGCACGCGCACCAGCAGGCGCTGGCCCTCCAGGCGATGGATCGCCTCGCGCAGCGGCCCGCGGCTGATGCCATAGGTGCGCGCCAGTTCAGGCTCGGAGATCTTGCTGCCGGGGGCGATTTCGCCTTTGACGATGGCGGCCTGGATACGTCGGAAGACGTTCTCGGAAAGGGTCTCCGAGTCGTCCTGAGCCAGCATCGGGGATTCGAGCTGATCGAGCATATTGTCGACACCTTGAAAATCAATACGGCAAAAACTAACCAATAGCGGCATTAACGTCAAAACAAAATTCAACATTGTCGACAATCGTCTAATAAGCCCCAACGCCATAACCGCTCGTTTGAATGACTCGTAGCGTCCGGCCAGCGGTGGCGTCAGAAAACCACCGTGCTAGAATGCCGCGCGATTTGCCGCTCTCCTTTTATAGGGAAGGCTGCCCAGGGAGCTTGTGCAGTAATGCCAGGGCCTGAACCGATAAACGGAACGCTGCGCACCAGGATCTATGACACTCAAGCCCTTAACCGCTGTTCTTTATTTCATATGCCTGCCGGGGCTTGCCGTGGCGGGTGAAAAAACCGTGTACGGCCTCAACGAATACGCAGCCCTGCAGGGCATTGACCTGGAGGTCGCCGCCAAGCTGGACACCGGCGCCAAGACCGCCTCGCTCAGCGCCCGGGACATCAAGCGCTTCAAGCGCAATGGCGAATCCTGGGTGCGCTTTTACCTGGCTATCGACGCCGCCCATTCGCACCCTATCGAACGTCCGCTGGCCCGGGTCAGCAAGATCAAGCGCCGCGCCGGTGACTACGACCCGGAAGAAGGCAAGAAATACACGGCCCGGCCGGTCATCGAACTGGACATCTGCATGGGCACGGCCCTGCGCAGCATCGAAGTGAACCTGACCGACCGTAGTGCCTTCCAATACCCGTTGCTGATCGGTTCCGAAGCGCTCAAGCGCTTCGACGCACTGGTCGACCCCAGTCTTAAATACGCTGCCGGCAAACCCGCCTGCGCCAATGCCGCTCATACCGCAGAGTAATTCCAATGCGCTCCCTTACCCTCCATCTGAAAATGCTGATCGCCATCCTGGTGGCGGTGGGCCTGTCGGTGACGGCCTATCAGATTTTCGTGCTCGGCATTCCGGTGACCGAAGACGCCACCGACGACTTGTGGAACATCGACGCCAAGGTCGAATTCGTGCCCAATGCCAAGGATCCGGTGAAGATCCAGATGTTCGTGCCGCCCCTGAGCCGCGATTACGTCAGCCTCAACGAAAGCTTCATTTCCAACAATTACGGCGTGGCGGTAAACCGCGTCGACGGTAACCGCAAGGTGACGTGGTCGGCCCGCCGGGCCAAGGGCAACCAGACGCTGTATTACCGCCTGGTGTTGACCAAGCGCTACAGCGCCGAAAAAACCAAGGTCAAGGGCCCGACCTTCCGCGACAGTATCGCCGTCGAAGGCCCGGAAAAGCTCGCCGCCGAAGCCTTGCTTGCGCCGATCCGCCAGCATTCGGCCGACGTCGAGACCTTCATCAGCGAAGCGATCAAGCGGGTCAACAACCTCAACGACGACAACGTCAAGCTGCTGCTGGCCGGCGACCCGTCCTCGGCCCATAAAGCGAAAATCGTCGAACTGGTGCTGTCCATCGCCCACGTACCGGTGGAAAAGGTCCACACCATCCGCCTGGTGGCCGACCAGCCGCAGACCCCGGAACTGTGGCTGCGCAGTTTCAACGGTACCGACTGGCTGTATTTCAACCCGGACACCGGTGAACAGGGCCTGCCCACCGACCGCCTGCTGTGGTGGACTGGCGACGAAAACCTGATCACCGTCGATGGCGGCAAGAAAGCCACCGTCACCTTCAGCATGAACAACAGCGAGATGAACGCCATTCGCCTGGCCAAGCTGACGGACGAGAACACTGACGCCAACTTCCTCGAATACTCGCTCTACGGCCTGCCGCTGCAAACCCAGCAGACGTTCATGATCATGGTGATGATCCCCATCGGCGTGCTGGTGATCCTGATCCTGCGCAACCTGATCGGCCTGCAGACCCTGGGGACCTTTACCCCGGTGCTGATCGCCCTCGCCTTCCGCGAGACCCAACTGGGTTTCGGGATCATCCTGTTCACGGTGATCACCACCCTGGGCCTGTCGCTGCGCTCATACCTGGAACACCTCAAATTGCAAATGCTGCCACGGCTTTCGGTGGTGCTGACGTTCGTGGTGGTGCTGATCGCCGCCATCAGCCTGTTCAGCCATAAGCTGGGCCTGGAGCGCGGCCTGTCGGTGGCCCTGTTCCCGATGGTGATCCTGACCATGACCATCGAGCGCCTGTCCATCACCTGGGAAGAACGCGGCGCCGGCCACGCGATGAAAGTCGCCATCGGCACCCTGTTCGCCGCGTCCCTGGCGCACTTGATCATGAGCGTGCCGGAGCTGGTGTACTTCGTGTTCACATTCCCGGCGATCCTGCTGATCCTGGTGGGCTTCATGCTGGCAATGGGTCGTTATCGCGGCTACCGCCTGACCGAGCTGGTGCGGTTCAAGGCCTTCCTCAAGGCTGACTCGTAATGTTCGGCTTCTGGAAGACCTGGAAGGCCCTGGAAGCCCGGGGCATCATGGGCATAAACCGGCGTAACGCTGACTACGTGCTCAAGTACAACAAGCGCAGCCTGTATCCCATCGTCGATGACAAGATCATCACCAAGGAACGGGCCATCGCCGCCGGCATTCATGTGCCGGAACTGTACGGGGTGATCTCCACCGAAAAGGAAATCGACAAACTCGACGGGATCATCGGCGCACACAACGATTTCGTGATCAAGCCGGCCCAGGGCGCTGGTGGCGACGGCATCATTGTGATTGCCGACCGCTTCGAAGGGCGCTATCGCACGGTGTCCGGCAAGATCATCAGCCATGAGGAAATCGAGCACCATATCTCCAGCATCCTCACCGGGTTGTATTCCCTGGGCGGTCACCGTGACCGGGCGCTGATCGAGTACCGCGTGACGCCGGACCAGATCTTCAAGAGCATCAGCTATGAAGGCGTGCCGGACATTCGCATCATCGTGCTCATGGGCTATCCGGTGATGGCCATGCTGCGCCTGCCAACCCGCCAATCCGGCGGCAAGGCCAACCTGCACCAGGGCGCCATCGGCGTGGGCGTCGACCTCGCCACGGGCCTGACCCTGCGCGGTACCTGGCTGAACAACATCATCACCAAACACCCCGACACCACCAATGCAGTGGACGGGGTGCAACTGCCCTACTGGGACGGGTTCATGAAACTGGCCGCCGGTTGCTATGAACTGTGCGGGCTGGGCTACATCGGCGTCGACATGGTGCTGGACCAGGAGAAAGGCCCGTTGATCCTGGAGTTGAACGCTCGGCCGGGGCTGAACATCCAGATCGCCAACGACTGCGGCCTGACCCTGCGCACCCACGCGGTGGAAGCCCACCTGGAAGAACTCAAGGCCCGCGGCGTCGAGGAAACCGTGGAAGAGCGCGTGGCGTTCGCCCAGGCGCTGTTTGGGCATATTCCGCCGGTTGAGGGTTGAAATCCCCCTTGTGACGAGGGGATAAACCTTCTCGCCACAAGGTGTTCATACTCCAAGATTTTCGATGGCCCCATACTTACTCATCTCCGACATCCCTCTAGGAGCAAATCCTACAGAGGGATTACAATCGCCACCCCGCCTGAACGGCTGACCCGCCCCGCCCATGCCAACCTGCTCCGTACACCCGCTGCCCTACCGCGCCAACCCTGCCGAGTATTTCGCGGCGATCCGTCACGCTCCTGGCAGCGTCATGCTCGACAGCGGCCGGCCGAGTGCCGAGCGTGGCCGTTATGATCTGCTCAGTGCCTGGCCGCTGGCGCAGTTGGCGGTGTTGCCGGACGAAAGCGGCACTGACTTCCTGCAACGCTTGCGCATTCAGCTGACACAGCTGGGGCACGCCGTACTACCGGCCACAGTGCAATTACCCTTCGCCGGCGGCCTGATCGGCTACTTGAGTTACGACTTCGGCCGACACCTCGAAGCGCTACCGTCCCATGCCAAAGACGACCTGCAGCTGCCCGATGCGCGTTTCGGCGTGTACGACTGGGCGCTGGTCAGCGATCACCAGGCCGGCACCAGCCAATTGGTGTTTCATCCCCATTGTGGCGAAGGCGAACGCCAGCGCCTGATCGCGCTGTTCAGCCTGCCGGCTGCGGCATCCGTTGATACCTTCAGTCTCGAAGGACCGATGGCCCCCGACCTCAGCGCCGAGGCCTATCGACAGGCGTTCGAACGTATCCAGGCGTATATCCAGGCCGGCGACTGCTACCAGGTCAACTTTGCCCAGCGTTTCCGCGCCCCCTGCCAAGGCGATGCCTGGGCTGCTTACCAGGCGTTGCGCGCAGCTTGTCCGACGCCGTTTTCCGGTTTCCAGAGCCTGCCCGATGGCGGTGCGGTGCTGAGCCTGTCGCCCGAACGCTTCGTCAAGGTCAGCGAAGGCCATGTGGAAACCCGGCCGATCAAGGGCACCCGGCCCCGTGGCACGAGCCCTGGCGAAGACGCGGCCCACGCCGCCGAGCTGCTAGCCAGCCCCAAAGACCGGGCGGAAAACCTGATGATCGTCGACCTGCTGCGCAACGACTTGGGCCGCACCTGCCGCATCGGCTCGGTGCGCGTGCCGGAGTTGTTCAGCCTGGAAAGCTACCCGAACGTGCATCACCTGGTGAGCAGCGTGACTGGCGAACTGGACGCCGATAAGGACGCCCTGGACCTGATCGCCGGCAGCTTCCCTGGAGGCTCGATCACCGGTGCCCCGAAAATCCGCGCCATGCAAATCATCGACGAACTCGAACCGACCCGTCGCGGGCTGTATTGCGGCTCGTTGCTGTACCTGGACGTGCGCGGGGAAATGGACAGCTCCATCGCCATCCGTAGCCTGCTGGTCAAGGATGGTCAGGTATGTTGCTGGGGCGGCGGCGGGATTGTCGCGGATTCGGATTGGCAGGCGGAGTATCAGGAGTCGATTACCAAGGTGCGGGTGTTGCTCGAAACTTTGCAGAATCTTTAGAGCGTCGCCCCCTCCTGGCCTAGTGCAAAACCCTGTGGGAGCGAGCTTGCTCGCTCCCACAGGGTTGATTGGGTTTACAGACTGAGGCTGCGGTTCGAAGCCTTGAGGAATTCCTGCTTCAATTCGGTAAAGCTGTGCACCGCCGGGAACTGCGGGAATTCACGGATCACATTCTCGGGCGCATGGAACAGAATCCCGGCGTCGGCTTCGCCCAGCATCGTGGTGTCGTTGTAGGAATCTCCCGCCGCAATCACCCGGTAGTACAGGCTCTTGAAGGACAGGACCGACTGCCGTTTGGGATCTTTCTGACGCAATTGGTAGCCGGTCACCCGCCCGCTGTCATCGGTAATCAGACGATGGCAGAGCAATGTCGGGAAACCCAGCTGGCGCATCAGGGGTTGGGAAAACTCGTAGAACGTGTCGGAAAGAATCACCACCTGGAAGCGCTCGCGCAACCAGTCGACGAACTCGATGGCGCCGTCCAGCGGCTTGAGTGTGGCAATGACTTCCTGGATGTCGGAGAGTTTGAGGCCGTGCTCGTCGAGGATGCGCAAGCGTTGCTTCATCAACACGTCATAGTCGGGAATGTCCCGAGTGGTCGCCCTGAGGGACTCAATACCGGTTTTTTCAGCGAAGGCGATCCAGATCTCCGGGACCAGCACACCTTCCAGGTCGAGACAGGCAATTTCCACAAGACACTCCCATTTTTTGATGTTTATCGGTTGAGCGAACAAAAGGCCTGCCGACTCTAGCCATTCACCGAAGGCGGCGCAACGCACAGGAGCGCGCCAGCCTCGACAGCTTTTGTTACCATCAGCCCCATATAGAGCGCCCAGCGCCACCGACCTGTAGGAAACCGCCCTGATGAGCCCATCGTTTGATGTCGTGGAACTCGCCACGACCTATGCCAGCAAGTCCCCGCAGGACATCCTCAAACTGGCCTTCGCCGAATTCGGCGATGACCTGTGGATATCTTTCAGCGGCGCCGAAGACGTGGTGCTGGTGGACATGGCCTGGAAGCTGAACAAGAACGTCAAGGTGTTCAGCCTCGACACCGGCCGCCTGCACCCGGAAACCTATCGCTTCATCGATCAGGTGCGCGAGTACTACAAGATCGACATCGAGCTGATCTCGCCGGACTACACGAAACTTGAACCCTTCGTGAAGGAAAAAGGCCTGTTCAGCTTCTACAAGGACGGTCATGGCGAGTGCTGCGGCATCCGCAAGATCGAACCGTTGCGGCGCAAACTGACCGATGTCCGTGCCTGGGCCACCGGCCAGCGCCGCGACCAGAGCCCCGGCACCCGCAGCCAGGTGGCGGTGCTGGAAATCGACACGGCGTTTTCCACCCCGGAGCGCACCCTGTACAAATTCAACCCGCTGTCGCAGATGACCAGCGAAGAAGTCTGGGGCTACATCCGCATGCTGGAGCTGCCCTATAACAGCCTGCATGAGCGCGGCTTCATCAGCATCGGCTGCGAGCCCTGCACCCGCCCGGTGCTACCGAACCAACATGAGCGTGAAGGCCGTTGGTGGTGGGAAGAAGCCACGCAGAAAGAATGCGGGCTGCATGCCGGGAACATCATCGCCAAATCCAAGAGCGTCTGAGCCTCGCACTCTGTACACAAAAATGTCACCACAAGTGGCATTTTTGTGTGCACTTATACTGTTTATGCCCTGAAAAGTTACACACACCTTCCCGCTTCACCTGCACTCCTATCCCCACTGGCGTTCGCCAAAAAATAAATACCTGTTTAAACGGTCAGTTTTAAATCACGGTATTTCAGTTAGTTATTCAAATTCAATAACGAAACGAAATTAGCCCGACGGCCAATAGATCAATAGATGGCATAAATCTGGCTTGAGTCGACAAGTGTTTTGTATACAACATTTATAAAACATACACACACTTTAGATCCGCAAGCCTGAAGCGCCCTATCCCGTACAGGCTGCAGATGCCCCGTAACCAATGATGCTCACCTGCCGCGACGAAGATTTGTCGAGCCTCGCGCTCATGCACAGTCATCGTGGCACCGAGAATCAGGAGCCTGCCGGAATGCGTACAAGTCTCTCCAATAACATCGCGCTGGATCTGCCCTCCTCCACCACTGCCCTTGATGACAGAACCCCAGCTTCCCTGGCCTTGAGCCCGCGGCTGCACAACAAGGACCTGGCGCCAACCAAGGTCGAGGGGCGGCGCTGGGGTCGCTACAGCATCTTTGCCCTGTGGACCAACGACGTGCACAACATCGCCAACTATTCCTTCGCCATCGGCCTCTATGCCCTGGGCCTGGGCGGCTGGCAGATCTTGCTGTCCCTGGGGATCGGAGCGGCGCTGGTGTATGGCTTCATGAACCTGTCCGGCTACATGGGGCAGAAAACCGGAGTGCCGTTCCCGGTGATCAGCCGGATCAGCTTCGGTATCCACGGAGCGCAAATTCCTGCCTTGATCAGGGCCGTCATCGCCATTGCCTGGTTCGGTATTCAGACGTACCTGGCGTCCGTGGTCTTGCGGGTACTGCTCACCGCGATCCATCCGGGTTTCGCCGACTACGACCACGACTCGATCCTGGGCCTGTCGAGCCTGGGCTGGGTGTGTTTCGTGGCGATCTGGTTCGTGCAATTGGTGATCCTGGCCTACGGCATGGAAACGGTTCGTCGTTACGAAGGGTTTGCCGGGCCGGTGATCCTGATGACCGTCGCGACCCTGGCCGGTTGGATGTACACCCAGGCCGACGCCACCATTGCCTGGTCGATCCGCGAGCCCCTGAGCGGCGGCGAAATGTGGCGCAACATCTTTGCCGGCGGCGCGCTGTGGCTGTCGATCTACGGCACGTTGATTCTCAATTTCTGCGACTTCGCCCGCTCCTCGCCGTGCCGTCGGACCATCATCGTTGGCAATTTCTGGGGCCTGCCGGTGAATATCCTGGTGTTTGCCGGGATCACCGTCCTGCTGTGCGGCGCACAGTTCCAGATCAACGGGCAAATCATCGAAAGCCCGACCCAGGTCATTGCCTCGATACCCAACACCTTCTTCCTCGTGTTGGGCTGTCTGGCATTCCTGATCGTCACCGTGGCCGTGAACATCATGGCCAACTTCGTCGCCCCCGCCTTCGTGCTGAGCAACCTGGCGCCCAAGTACCTGACCTTCCGCCGCGCCGGGTTGATCAGCGCCGCCATTGCCGTGCTGATCCTGCCGTGGAACCTCTACAACAGCCCGCTGGTGATCGTGTATTTCCTGTCCGGCCTCGGCGCCCTGCTCGGGCCACTGTACGGGGTGATCATGGTCGACTACTGGCTGGTGCGAAAAGGCCGCATCAACGTGCCGCAACTGTACAGCGAGGACCCGAACGGTGCGTATTTCTACAGCAATGGGGTCAACCTCCGCGCGGTGGTGGCGTTTATCCCGGCAGCCCTGATCGCGATTATCCTGGCGCTGGTGCCCGGTTTCGACAGCATTTCACCCTTCTCCTGGCTGATTGGCGCTTCGATTGCAGGGTTGCTGTACCTGATCATCGCCAAGCGCCAAGCGTATTACGAAGACGTCAGCGGCGAAGCCATCGCGGTGGATAACGTCAGTCATTGATTGGCCCCCAGCGGCCCGCCAGGTTCGGGTCGCTTATTTTTCTACATCAAGGAGGACAGCTCATGCGAATTCTCGTGGTCAACGTCAACACCACCGAATCCATCACCCAGGCCATCGCCCGACAAGCCCAGGCCGTGGCCGCGCCCGGCACCGAGATCGTCGGGCTCACGCCGCATTTCGGTGCCGACTCCATCGAAGGCAACTTTGAAAGCTACCTGGCGGCCATTGCGGTGATGGACCGGGTGATGTCCTACGACCAACCCTTCGACGCAGTGATCCAGGCCGGCTACGGCGAACACGGTCGTGAGGGCTTGCAGGAACTGCTCAACGTACCGGTGGTGGACATCACCGACGCCGGTGCCAGCACCGCCATGTTTCTTGGGCACGCCTATTCAGTGGTCACCACCCTGGACCGCACCGTGCCGCTGATCGAAGACCGCCTCAAGCTCTCCGGCCTGTTCGACCGTTGCGCCTCGGTGCGTGCCAGCGGTCTGGCGGTGCTGGAACTCGAACAGGACCCGCAACGGGCGGTTGAAGCCATCGTGCAGCAAGCCGAATTGGCGGTCAGCCAGGACAAGGCCGAGGTGATCTGCCTGGGCTGTGGCGGCATGGCCGGGCTCGATGAGCAGATCCGCCAGCGCACCGGCGTGCCAGTGGTCGATGGCGTGACTGCGGCGGTAACCATTGCCGAATCCTTGGTGCGACTGGGGTTGTCGACCTCCAAAGTGCGCACCTATGCGACGCCTCGGCCCAAGACCATCATTGGCTGGCCGGGGCGGTTTGGGCGGTGAGTGTTCAATCTTAGAGCGAGGCGTACCCATCGCGAGCAAGCCTCGCTCCCACAGGTTTTTTGGCGCTCACAAAATATGTGGTGCGACAAAACCAGTGTGGGGGCGCGCTTGCTCGCGATTGAGGGCAACTCGGTCTAGAGCTCAGCTCAAACCGCACTGAACCGCTGCGCCAACCCCTGCTCGGCAAACTGCTCGATGATGAAATCCACAAACGCCCGGGTCTTGCCCGGCAGCAGTTTATGCTCGGCGTAGTAGATGGAAATGTTGCCATCGTCGACGTACCAGTCCGGCAGCACCCGCTGCAGCACACCGGATTGCAGAAAGGGAACGGCTATCGGCATGCTCACCAGCCCGATGCCCAGCCCCTGGGTGGCGGCCGCGCAGTCGGCTTCCGAATCGCTCATGGTCATGCGCGTCTTGAGCGTCAGCGGACTGTGTTCCCGACTGCGACTGGTCAGTTGCCAGGAACGAACGCGTCCGGTTTGTGGCGAACGAATCAGGATGCCTTGATGCTGTGACAGATCTTCCGGCTCAACCACCGCAGCGTGGCTTTGCACATAGTCCGGTGATGCAACCAGCACCCGATGGGCCACCGTCAATTTGCGCGCCACCACGCCCTGGGGCAGATCGAAACCGCCACCGATAGCCGCATCGAAGCCTTGGCCGATCAGGTCCACCTGGCGGTTATCGAAATGCCAGTCCGGATTGATCGCCGGGTAACGCTGCAAAAACTTTCCCAGCAGCGGCACGACATACAGTCGACCGAACGCCGTGCCCATGCTCACTTTCAAGGTGCCCGCAGGCTGCCCACCGGCGCTGGCCAGGTTGGCAACGGCGTTCTGAATGGTATTGAAACTGGCACCCACTTCTCTCAGGAACAACTGGCCGGCTTCGGTCAGCGTCAGGCGACGGGTGCTACGCTGGAACAGCCGCACGCCCAACCGCGCTTCGAGCTTGGCCACGCTTTTACCCACCGCAGCGGGCGTCACGCTCAAGCGTCGCGCCGCTTCGGCAAAGCTGCCGACTTCGGCACTGCGAACAAAGCATTCGATACTGCTGAAGGTTTCCATATGGGCCATTCCAAACTTTTGGTTTACACAGACTGTATCAACGAGCGTCTACACAGGCGATAACCAACGCTTGATACTCGCTCCATTCCCGCGGCATCACGCCTCGGTATCTTCTGGAGAATAGTTATGAGCACGCAAACACTGAGCGGTAAAGTCGCCTTGATCCAGGGCGGTTCTCGCGGCATCGGCGCTGCCATTGTCAAACGCCTGGCGGCTGAAGGCGCCGCAGTGGCCTTCACCTACGTCAGTTCTGCTGCAAAGTCTGAAGAGCTGCAAAACAGCATCACCGCAACCGGCGGCAAGGCCCTGGCGATCAAGGCTGACAGCGCCGACGCCGAGGCCATCCGCAACGCCGTCGATGCCACGGTCGAGGCCTTTGGCCGGCTGGATATCCTGGTCAACAACGCAGGCGTGCTGGCCATGGCACCGCTGGACGAATTCAAACTCGAAGATTTCGACCAGACCCTGGCCATCAATGTGCGCAGCGTGTTCATCGCCACCCAGGCGGCCGCACGTCACATGGGCGAAGGCGGTCGGGTCATCAACATCGGCAGCACCAACGCCGACCGCATGCCCTTCGCGGGTGGCGCGCCATACGCCATGAGCAAATCCGCGCTGGTAGGCCTGACCAAAGGCCTGGCCCGCGACCTCGGCCCGCGCGGCATTACCGTCAACAACGTACAGCCCGGCCCGGTAGACACCGACATGAACCCGGCCGACAGCGAGTTCGCCTCCAGCCTGATGTCGCTGATGGCTATCGGGCGTTACGGCAACGTCAATGAAATTGCCAGTTTCGTCGCCTATCTGGCTGGGCCGCAAGCCGGCTATATCACCGGTGCCAGCCTGACCATCGATGGTGGTTTCGGCGCCTGATCCGGGTATGCAAAAACGCCGGTCATGGCTTCAACCATGACCGGCGTTCTGTTGTGTTGCGTTGTGTCGTCAGGCCCATTCCAGTTCCGGCAAACCACACAGGCTTGGCTGGAACAACCTCAAGGAACGAATGATCGCGTCGGCATGGGCATACTTTTCGTCAGCCATGGCCGAATCGGGAATGGCAATCGCGGTCATGCCGGCGGCTTTGGCTGCCGTCACGCCGAACGGTGAATCCTCGAACACCAGGCAGTCGCGCGGCGCGATGCCCAGGCGACGAGCGGCAGTGAGGAAGATATCCGGCGCAGGTTTCGCCGCGCCGACTTCTGGGTCATCCGCTGTCACGATGAAATCGAACAACGCGAACCAATCCCGGTGCAGAGTGGTTTTAAGCGCGAATGATTGGCTCGACGAACTGGTACCCACCGCAATCGGGATGTTGTGGGCCTTCAAATGCCGCACCAATTCCTCAGCGCCGGGCATCCCCAAGGCATGGGGAAAACGCTCGCGCATCAGGGGCTCGCGGATGACCAGGAACTCCTCCGGAGTGATCGGCAACTCCAGAGCCTGGACGACATAATTGGCCAGGTCCTCAGCGCCTCGCCCGATGATGTTTTGCTTGACGCTCCAATCGAAGGTGCGCCCATAGCGCTCGGCGATGATGGAAGTGACCTCGGTATAAATGCCCTCGGTATCCAGCAACAGCCCATCCATGTCGAAAATCACAGCTTTGATCGGGCCAAACTCTTTTTGCGGTGCATTCATCGCATCTGATCCGTTATCAACACAACATTCCAGGGATGGCTCAGGTGCGGCCAGGGCAGTGTGTTCGCCTTAAAGGATTCAGCAGCATAACGAGAGGGGCTTGGGGCAAGCAACGAGAAATCTACGTGTCGCAAAAACCCGAGTGCGCCCGCTCTCATTTGTGGCCAGCGTACTACCGCCCTCCTCACAAAGAGCGGCTTGAAGTGATGGCGGCGTTGTTATTGGTCTGAATCGCTGGAATAACTCGAGCTGCCCCCCCTGTTGCTGGTGCCAAGAAATCGAGCGGCGCGACGGACGCTCAGCTCGGCTCGCCAGAAGCATCGTCACCAGCGATGTCCGGATCCTCCGGAGTCGCCTCGACATCCTCATCCTCGCTCGGTACCTGCTCCACACCGGCCTCATCGTCAGGTGGACGCTGGTCGCGGCCCAGCGGGTTGGTTGGTGATGGCAGCGGGTATTCCGGGGTTTCATCGTTGTCGGGGACGAATGAATCGGCAGTCATACAACCTCCTGGCAGGGGGGATCACCTGCCGTACAGCTTAAAGAACGCGGGCGGTCAGCTTGAGCGGCTTCAATCGTAGGAGTCGTCCTCAAGCTCAGCGTCCTCATCCTCGATCAAGGGAACCTGGGCGTCATCCATCAGCGAACCGGGGTCTTCATTGCCCGGGTCGTTGACGCCCGGATCATTGACGAAGGGAACGCCCGTCGGACCTTTTTCTTCCTTACCTTCAGTTTCCGGCGTCATGGCACACCTCGCGATTGCTGATGGATGTATGAATTTGAGGTGGAGGGAAGCTAAACGTTCCGGGTGATGTTCAGGAACAACAATTATCGTAGCGAGTTGCCCGTCCTGGACCGCTGAATAACAAAAAACCCGGCACAAGGCCGGGTCTTTTCATCAAGCATCCGCTTAACGGTGCTTTCTCTTATGCTTGTGCTTCTTGCCGCCACCCGAATGACCGTCATTGTCATTGGACAGGTTGCTGCCCAATGCGCCGCCAGCCGCGCCGCCAATGCCCGCGCCGATGGTGGAACCGGTGGAGCCGCCCAGGCGGTTACCGACAATCGAACCACCGGCCGAACCCAGGCCGCCACCAATGGCTGCTTCCGTACGGCTGCCCTTGCGCGCACCTACCGCACTGCCGGCTGCACCACCGACACCGGCACCAATCGCGGCGCCTGTGCTGCCGCCCATCTGTTGGCCGACCACGTTACCCAACACACCGCCCAAACCACCGCCAACTGCGGCAGTGCCGTCGCCAGCAGCCATCGCGCCCTGGGCAACCAGAAGCCCAAGCACCAAGGTGGACAAAGTCAAACGCATGATAAAACCTCAAGAATGCCGCATCGGGGAGAGATGGCCGGTGCGCGCGAGCGTCAGTTTACGCTAGATAGCGATCAGCCATACCGGTTGGACAACAAACGGAGAGGGAGTTTTATGACAGGCAAAAAAAAAGCCCGCTGGGGAAACGGGCCAGGTACTGCTTTCTAACGGATGAGCTGAGACTACGTGCCCGCTTGTGAAAGAAACGTGAAAGAAACTGGCGGTTGGAAAAAGATGAAAAATATTTACGAGACTTTCTTTTTCCTGGCGAAATTCGCCTGAAAAAAAGCCCCGTTCGGTGACGGGGCTGCGCTTACGGTTATTTCCTGATCGGGACTTTGGGCAAAAACTTGGCCTTTTCCCCTCGCTGCACTTTGGGCACCTTCGTCCTGATGGACTTGATCGGCTCATCACCAAAGTCTGCATGATAGGCCGATTGGCCACACTGCAACCCTTCATTGATCGGATACGCGGCTCCGTTCTCCTCGCTGTACGGTGCTCCCATCGCCTTTCCCCTTTCATCGAGGCCCATACCGGCAACAACCCATTGCCTGAAAAATATCGACCTCATGAAATCAGACTAGTCGGTCATCAACAGACCGGTTATCCCGCAATACCGTTGGCCGACGAATGGAACTCACTGTTTCAAAAAGGAAACACTCACTCCGTACCCAGCATTGTGCGGTTTAAAACCCGAGAAACCTGATCAGCCGAATAAGGCTTGGACAAAAATTCAAAGCCCTCATGACCACTGTGGACCAACTCTTGACTATAGCCAGAGGTCAAGACCACAGGCAGATCCGGGCGACGCTGGCGTAAAGCCCTGGCCAGGGCAACGCCGCTGATGCCGGGCATGACGACATCGGAGAAAACCGCGTCGAATGCCATCGCATCCGGGCCAACCATTTCCAGCGCCTCCTCGGCGTTGGTCACCCAGGCCGTTTCGTAGCCCAGGTCCTGGAGGATCTGGTTGGCAAAACGTCCAACCTCCAGGTTGTCTTCCACGATCAACACCCGGCGCCTACCCTTTTCCAGCACCAGGTGCGTGGTTTCCTCCTTGAGGGGCTCAGGTTTTTTCTCCGGCTCCACTTCCGGAAGGTACAAGGTAAACACCGTCCCCTCGCCCACTACGGTCGAAACATCGACGTTACCGCCGGACTGCTTGGCAAACCCGAACACCTGGGACAAGCCCAACCCCGTGCCCTTGCCCACCTCCTTGGTGGTAAAGAAAGGCTCAAAGATGTGCTCGAGTACTTCTGCGGTAATACCGGTGCCGGTGTCTGCCAGGGCAACGGCGGCAAAAGATTGCCCGGCCCCGGCATGACCGCGGATCGGCGGCATGCCATCACCACAACGGAGCCGAAGCCACAACGTGCCTTGACCGTTCATGGCGTCGCGGGCATTGAGGGCCATGTTGATCAAGGCCGTTTCAAACTGGCTCAGGTCGGCGCGGATGTAACAAGGCCGGTCGCACAACTCGACCTTGACCTGAATTCGCGCCCCCGTAACGGTTTCCAGCATGTCCCCCAGGCTCTGCACCTGCTTGCCCACATCGATGACTTGCGGTTTCAACGGCTGGCGCCGGGCGAATGCCAGCAACTGGCTGGTCAACTTGGCGGCGCGCTCCACGGTCTCGGCAACCGCTGTCATGTAGCGGTTGCGACGCTCGGTGGACAGGTTGGGCATGCGCAGGAAATCAACGGAAGAGCGGATGATCGTCAGCAGGTTATTGAAATCATGGGCCACACCGCCGGTGAGCTGGCCGATGGCCTCGAGTTTTTGCGACTGGCGCAACGCCGCTTCGGTCTGCTTGAGGCGAGTGGTGCGTTCCTCGACCCGCTCCTCCAGCGTCGCATTCAGCTCAGCCAGGGCCGCCAGGCCTTCGCGCACGGCGGCATCCGCACGGGTGCGTTCGATGTGGGCCCAGGAGCGCTCCGTGACTTCCAGCAGCAGCGCCAGGTCGTTGGATGACCAGACTCGGGGAGTTTTATCATGGATGGCCATCAATGCAGTCAATCGCCCGTTCTTGATCAGCGGCACGCAAATGGTCGCTGCGATACCGATCGCCTGGAACGTGGCCGCTTCATCCGGGGCCAGCTCCGCCTGGTTATCGTTGACCACCAGTGGCTTGCCAGCCCGCAGGTTGGCGACCGCCAGCCGACCGAAATCAGCCAACCGATAATGCCCGACGATATGCGGCGAGCCCGCCCTGGCCCAATCGCCGCGGATGGTGAAGCCGTCCTCGTCCTCATCCATGTCTGCATAGGCACAATTGGACAGGTTCAAGTGCGCCGCCAGGATCCGCGTGGTGGTCGCCATGATGTCCAGCGGGTCGGTAGCGTTGGCCACGGCATTGCCAATTGCATCCAGGACAGCCAGGCGTTGGGTCATGAACACCGTCGAGGTGGTCTCGGTGACCGTATCCAGCATGCCCACGACCTTGCCGAACTGATCACGGATGGGGCTGTAGCAGAAGGTGAAATAGGCCTGCTCGGGGCCACCACCGCGCTCGATGACCAGGGGAAAGTTTTCTATAAAGGTCGCTTGCCCATCGAAGGCCGCGCGCGCAATCGGCTCGATATCGCTCCAGACCTCCTGCCACACCTCATCGAACCGCCGGCCCAACGCTTCGGGCTTGTTGCCGAGGATCGGCAGGAACGCATCGTTGTATAACGTGATCATGTCCGGCCCCCACACGATGGCCTGGGGGAAATGCGAGGCAAGGCTCAGCGCTACGGTGGTCTTCAGCACATCGGGCCACTGTTTCGGCGGCCCGAGCGGGCTGGCGTCCCAATCATGGCGGCGCACCCGCTCGGCCATCTCTCCATAGCTTTGCAGCCAGTCTGTCATTGCGATCGATCCTTCTCTGCCGCCAATACAATCAGGGGGAAGCGCTTGTGACCTCAAGCCGGGTCGTATTATCCCGCGTGGAATGGGAATACGCGATTGGATTGTGGGATATGGAGAGCTGTAATTGGGGGGTGAATGGCGAAATGGGGTGATGGGACTACAGCAATGTCCTACATATCGTTGGGAGTCGCTCTGCCTATCAATCTGTTGTGTGTGTTTTTTGATGGCATCTTATAGTCTAGCCGTCGCCCAGGCGCCGGTTGGTTTTGGCGACTCGATTGACAAGAACCAATGGCCACCTTGCGGTGAGTTCTGGTGCTGCGCACTCTGATCAAGGAAGAAACGACATTGAAGACAGCTTTCGGCGCCCTATCGCTGGCCTGCCTGACAACCATCGCATTTGCTGACGAAAACCCCATCGGCTTCCAATCTTCCACACTGCCGGATCCACACAATGGCCGCGCACTGGAGATGGTCGTCTGGTACCCGAGTACGACCACCGCAACCCCACAACTGATCGCCGATAATGCAGCGTTCGTCGGTGCGTCTGCCGTACGTGACGCGCCGCCAACTGCCGGCGAACATCCTTTGGTGGTGCTCTCCCACGGATACAGGGGTAACTGGAGCAACCAGATTTGGTTGGCCAGTTCCCTGGCCCAGAAGGGGTATATCGTCGCCGCCATCAACCACCCCGGCAGCACCACCCATGACCGCAGCCCCCAAGCAGCGGCGCAGTTATGGCTGCGGCCCGTTGATCTGCGCCGAGCCATTGATAGCGTCACGACTCAACCCGAAAAATTTGGCCGCGTCACCAATGGCCAAATTGCCGCAGTAGGCCATTCACTCGGCGGCTGGACTGCCCTGGAGATCGCCGGCGCTCGTTTCGATCCGGAGCGCTTCGCCCAAGACTGCAAAGCCCACCCGCAGCTGTCCGGTTGCACCGTTTACGAAAAGATGAACCCCGCTGGCACCTCAGAGGCAATGGCCGCGCTGGCCGCCGATTGGCGCGATAAACGCGTTACTGCGGTGGTGACATTGGACCTGGGCCTTTCACGTGGCATGACCGATGAAAGCTTGGCCGCGCTGCCTGTCCCCGCTCTGGTGATCGCTGCCGGCGTGCCATCGCGCGAACTTCCCGCCGAGTTGGAGTCTGCCAACCTGGCCAAGCGCCTTTCACCGGCGACAAGCCGTTACGTCGAGATCAGCGACGCAAGCCATTTCAGCTTCATGTCGATGTGCAAACCTGGTGCGCAGGGGATGCTCGAAAAGGAGGTGCCGGGAGATGGGATCATTTGTCAGGATGGGGATGGCGGGCGCGCACGAGGGGTGATTCAGCAGCAGGTTGCATCATTGATAGCAGAGTTTTTGGCGCAGTCCGCTGGGCACAAAGAAGGCCGTTTGTGAACGGCCCCATCCTCGTTGAGGATATGCCTCTTTCCCAATAGTTTGCGACTTAACTATCCTACGTCTCCACCCCAAAACGGATTCGCCAAGATGTATCTGCGTTCAAGCTTGTTGTGCTTGTGCTTTTTCAGCGGCCTGAGCCAGGCAGCGGTTAACTGCTCCGCCCTGGCGGAAAAGATCTCGGGAACGGTGCCTGAGTTTCATCCGTCAGTGCAAGGCAAGGTCATTGGCACCGGACGCCTGCACTTTCACGAAGCGCCAGATGAAGCCTGTGCCAATAAGAAGATTTTCGTAATACCCGGCGACTCCCTCACCATTTACTCCAGCCTTGAAGACGAATCATGGCTGGAAGTGAATTTCATCGCCAAGAGTGGCGACGACTATACCGGTTGGGTAAAGGCTGATCGGGTCGAGATTGGCGTACCTTACGGTGCGCCAGCGGACGATGTTGACGACGCGCCGACGGGGGATGCCCAATAATTCAAAATGGGTGTCCCCTTTTTCCATTTTTTGAAGCGCAGGAGGAGCCATGACGGGTCCGTTAGAAGCGAGCGGGCTATTGCCGGCCAACACACGTGGCGACCTCGACGAGGCTGATGGCACGGGTTTCGCCGCCTGGGCTCGCGTCTGGGCGGAGCTTGGCGTCAGATGTGCGTCGCGAGAGACGTACGAAGAACTCATTCGACACTACTGCGAGCCGCACCGCGCTTACCACAACCTCCAGCATCTGAAGGAATGCCTCCAGGTACGCCAATTCGTCAATGCTGCCTGCCAGGCCCCCGCCGAAGTCGACCTCGCACTCTGGTTCCATGATGCGATCTACGACCCCCTTCGCAGCGACAACGAGTTGCGCAGTGCGCAATGGTTGGACGACGTGGCACGCGATAGCGGCCTGGGCGATGAAATCCGACGCAGGCTTTACGACCTGATCATGGTGACGCGACACGACGGTGCTCCAGCGTCGACAGACGAAGCGGTGCTGGTGGACACGGATCTGGCGATCCTTGGGGCACCGTTCGAGCGGTTCGAGGAATACGACCAACAAATTCGCCGCGAGTACCGATTTGTGCCTCTGCCTATTTACCGCCAAAAGCGGCGCCAGGTCCTTGAAGGCTTCCTGGCGCGCGGGCGCATCTATACGACCGCACCGTACTTCGACACATTCGAGCAGCGGGCACGCGCAAATCTTGCTCGCGCCATCGACCGCCTCGACTGAAGACCGGATTCAAGTGGAAGGAATATTCACCTTCGCCGGTGCCTGATCACGATTACCGGCGTCATTCGAAAAATCGGGATTTATCCACCGATCAGGCTTCAAATCAGCCTATCCACTACTCTCGCGTTCCACAGCTCCCGATATCGCTCCCGCCAACTCGGACTGCCCTTATCCAACCACTCCAACGTCGCCTCAATACTCTCAGGGCTGATCATGAAGTGATTGATATGCTCCTCGATCCGCTCCTCCGATAGAAACAGCGAGTCCAAGTAGCCATTGAAAGAATCCGCCAACACCACGTACTCATCGCCCTGCTGACGGCGCCCAGTCCAGGCGGGTAAGCCCGCCACCATCGCCGCCACCTCCTGGCGCCCTTCCCGCAGGTCCAGCAGCAAGATACTCGCGCCGCCGTCGCGACCGATCGGCAGCAATCCCGTTGCAGGGAACCCGGGCTGAGCCCGTAGTTGCTCCAGTTCAAAGGGGTTGGATTCATACTCTTTGTCCGGGTCCAGCCCGTACAGCGAAAAGCTGAGCAATTCCTCATCGCCATTGGCGAGCGTGGCCAGCACATCGTATTCCACGTAGGCGCCGTTGCAGGTCTTGAGGAACTGGCGATAGTCGTCCGGCAAGCGGGCGCCCAGGCTGGCTTCCAGTTGCGCGATGGCCTGGTCGGTGGCGCCTTCACGGGTGTCTTCGAGGATGAGTCCGCGGTAGTCAGTCATTGATATCTCGAAAGGTATTGGGTGGGACGGGGTGCCAAACCTGGCGACCGTTCACTTGGGGCATTTTGTGGGGGCGACCCCATTCGGTATCACACCACGCTCGCCCGATGCAGGCTGCTCATATGTCCCACCCCCGCCGCCTTCAAACGGCTCACCAGATCCTCCCGCGCCGCTCGCCCACCGCAACGGACGTATTCCAGCTCCGCCGCCGTGATCAATACCACCGGTACCAATCTAACCGGGGACAACGGCATGTCATCCAATTGAGTAGGAAAATCTGGCTCCGGGGCGCCGAGCAGTACGCCGGTGGAGTCGTCATCGGTCACGAAGAGTTTGGGCAGTTGATCGCTCATGTGATGCGACTGGCTGAGCCCGGGAAGTTCGAGGGATAGCGCGCCGTGTTGTTCCAGTTGGTGGGTGATCCCTCCTGCCTCGGCCACTGTCCTGGCAACATGCTCTACCAACTCGAAGGCCCAACTGCGCTTGAATGGATCGACCTCACCCACGGGGCCATGAGCGTGCTCGGGGATATCTGCGGTTTCGACGAACAACTCCATCTCGAAACCATTGCCCATTCCCTCTGTATCATCGAACGGATCTGACAGGCCTTCAGTGGCGAGAATGACTGTGGTGCCACGGCGAACCACTCGGTAGGCCTGACGGGTCGAAGGCCAATACGGGCCACCGGAAAAGCTCGGACTGATCAGGTATGAAAGGACATCCCGCTCGACCGTGCCGACGGAACGCCAATGACGATCCAGGCACGCTTCGCCGGCTTCTCGGAGGGCCAGATTGGCTGCTTCTGCCTCGGTCAGGTTGCCAAGCTCGTGGGATGGCGGCGCGGGCTGGTCATCTTGGGTTTCAGGACCGTTCAATGAACCGAGAAGCTTCTTGAAGAAATTCATGGGCGTTCCTTGCTGGATTTTCGCTCAGCCTCACCCAGGTCAGCACTCGCTGATCCGATGGCAGGCGTTGGGCGCATTGTGGCGCGTTGGCGTTGATATGAAAACGCGGGCAGGCACTTGCAGGCAGTTTCGACGAACGGCGTGACAATCAGGCTATACACCGTCAGGTAGCGCTGGTGGTCCTGTTCTCCGGTGCCGAAACGCAAGCGCTCAGGCTGCGTACTGGTGACATAGAGCGTGCCGAACATCCAGTCCCACAGCGACAGGTTGACGCCGAAATTGCGGTTGAAATGCCGGGGTGCATCGCTGTGGTGGATCTGGTGCTGGGCCGGACTGTTCAGCACATGTTCCAGCACCGGGCCAAAGGACAGCCAGACATGGGTGTGACGCAAATTGGCCGCAAGGCTATTAAAGATGAACACCAGGTACGTCACGCCGAACAAGGTATAGCGGCTGACCTCACCGCCGCAGGCATACCAGAAGCCACCCGCGAAGAGCCCCAGGCACGCGGTGACGCCGAGCTTCTCGACGATCTTCTCCACAAAGTGCACCCGGCTCGCCGTGGCCGGTACCAGCACCGGTGCCGAGTGATGAACCTTGTGAAACGCCCACAGCCAGCGTGAATGAAAAGCCCGGTGCGCCCAGTAGTGGACGAAATCCTTTACCAGAAACACCCCCAGCCCGTAGAGCAACGCGAGCGAAAGGTTCTCCCCCAGGCGCGGGCGAGCCCCCCAGAGATTGCTGAAAAAAGCTGCGTAATCTGCAGAGCGCAGGATGTACGGATCCACCAGATGGACGATGGGCAGCACGAGAGCAATCTTGAGAATGGCCCGCACGAAGTAATAGCGATAATCCAGCAGTGCTGAACGATGCAGATGCACCCGGCTGCCGCCCATGAATTGCCAGAATGAACCGGCGTTGGTCAGGCCGCGACGTTTTCTGTGGCGGAACAAGCCATAAGCAACGCCGTAGGAGGCGCAGAGAAACAGGATCCCGAGGCGGCCGTTCAAGTTGAAAATGCTGAAGAACTGATCGGTGATCGGGGCGATGACCCACTGAATCAGGTGCTGATAGACAAGGGAAAAAGCATCCACGAAATGCCAGCCTCGGTTGAAGGACAGGCATTGTAAATCAATCGCGTTCAGCCTTGCTGTGACGTCTACGACACTGATGCAGCTTTCTGTCGTTCCCAAGCCCGCTTTATGGCCTCGATGCTCGGCACAAACCTGGACATATGCCGTATCCCCACGACGGGTACCTTACGACTGCCAAACGTTTCATGACCAAGCGCTTGCGACTGGGCGGGGCGGCGAGTAGTTCGAAGGCACAGTCGAAGGGTCGGGATGAGAAATCACCGATGGACAGGTCTTGGAGAACACCAAGAATAAAATCGCGAGTTTTCAGCGGCATGTTTCCATCCAATGGTCATAGCAGCAAAGGCATCGGTGTCTCGCCTGCCCTGACACTCCGTCGGGGGTCAACTCAATCTCTGGTAACTCATGAACGTCAGGTTTTCAATAGCGTACATATACTCAGAGAATCCCGCGCGCGACTCATATGAATGAGCGCTGTTCTTCGACTGTCCGCAGAAAGTCGCTCCTCGATAGCAAAGGGTAAGAAACCCAGTTTTGGATAAAGCAGCAAACCCGCCGTATTTTCATTGAAGCAAGAGATCTGCACCTGCGTGGCGTTATAACGATCAAACGCCAGGGCCGTCATCGTCTCCACGAGGAAAGTCGCAACACCTTGACCTCGTGCCTCTTGGGCAACGATGACATTGCCGATACAGCAAACTCCCCCCGTTTCGGCCCGGTAGAAGTTGGCAAAGCCCACAATGCCGTCATCTGTCTCCACGATCGTCGAGTCGAATCGTTGAGTGATGGCGTTGAAGAGTTGAGTCTCAGTCAGAGGGTATTGAGCTTTCGGGAACATATAAAACAGTTCCTGAGCATTGAGCGGAAAACGGCAGATAGTTTTGACGTCATCAGCCTTCACTGGCCTGTGTCGCAATATCATCATGGGTCCTTGAGTTCTATGCGTCCGGCATTCTAGCGCACCTGGATTTGCTCAGACATCTGACCCGATCACGGCTTCTGGCCGAATGGTTGTTCATTCGCTCATGCCCCCTGGCTCTTGCGGCAACGCTTTGCCCATCTCGGCAAGCGCGTACCCCCAACCATTGTGGCGACGGGGTCAATGCCCCGTTAAAGAGAGGCCTACGCCAATGGCCCGGCTTTTGCTCTGCTTCTCGGCTACCCACCAAGGAGTACCAACATGATAGGAAGCACCTTACGTTCACTGCCGTACGTGGATAACCTCAGAAAGGCCTTGGAGAGTGGCACAGCGACTGCCGGCAGAATTCAGGTCACAAACGCAACGCCGGAAATCCAGGCCCGGCTCGACGAAAAATTTCGCGATACACAACGGGCTCTTGAACAACTGGCAGCCAGCTCTAAAGCTGCGTAGGCCGATTGGGATCGGCCTCTGTTTGTCACGCTGTTGCTGTTAATAAGCTATCTGCGGTCATCCCCGAAAAACTCACCTCCACCGGCCCAATGAGAAAGACCGGCCCCACACCATCCCACTGAACCGTCACACTTCCACCGTCACATTCAACCTCAACTGAACTGTCCAACAAGCCACGCCGAATACCGTTGACAGCAGCACCACATGAGCAAGAACCAGAACCCAGCGCAACACCCGCTCCACGCTCCCATATGCGTAACCGGATATGGGAGCGATCAATGATCTGAACGAAATGAACGTTGGTCTTGAGTGGAAATAGAGCGTTGGTTTCGATTGCCGGTCCGATCGTCGCGATATCAATGGCGGCCAAGTCATCTACAAAATAGGTGCAGTGCGGATTTCCCATGCTGCAGGCCGCAGGGCCGCCTGCAAGTGGCAAAGCAGCGGTGTCCAGCTCCCGGGCCAAGGGAATGTCCGACCAACCCAAAAGCGGCAGTCCCATGTCGACAGCAATTTCGCCGTTTGCCATTCGCTCGCAGGTGAGCAGACCACGCTTGGTACGTAGCGTTATCGAAGTAGTACTTGATTCGCGCATGAGCATATCTGCGGCACCTCGTGTTGCACTGCCGCAAACATCCAGCGCGGAACCATCTGCATTCCAGAACATCACGCGGGCGTGCGCATCGTCGCAATCGAGCAGCACCGCGAGTTGATTGAAGCCAACACCGCGGTTCCGATCCCCCATTCGCCGAACCAGGGCACTTGTGATGGGGTTGGCTGAATCCCGCGAGTCGACGATCACGAAATCATCGCCATTGGCATGCATCTTGTGAAAGTTCAGCGGCATGCAAACGCTCTACTGGAAATAGAAATGGAATTCCCGTCAGGGTCTTTGGCGTTGGCGAAGGAATAACCGTCGGCCTTGTGCGTAGCGCCAAACTTCAGGCCTTGGGCCTCGCACTGTTCCTTGAAGCCCTCGACGTCCTGGGTATCAAAGACAAGCTTGACGGTGACTTGTCCTGTTTTAACGCTCTTCCCTGCCGGGTGAACCATCAGAATCGCGCCACCGTTTGCAGGCCTCAATTCGGTGACACGATCATCGGCCTGTTTTTCACAGGCAAAGCCGAAATGACGCGCGTAAAAATCACAGGTCGCTTGAACGTCCCGGACGTACAGCATGATTCGATTGAGTAACGGTTGCATGTTTTCTTCCTTGATTGTTGCTGACGATAAAGTCTTGGTGTGACATCAAGACCACTCACATCGGTGGCTCACGCCTCATTCACTCAATGAGACCTGGGCACAGGTCTTCTCTCAAGCCATTCCTCACGCGTCATTTCCCAAACCTCCTTAAGCGACGACCCACTCACAAAATCCCCCCGCTGCGTCGCAATCATGCGCATGCCTTCATGCTCCGAAACTTTACGTGAAGCATGATTGCCCACCGCCTTGGGCACTTGCATGACGGGGCGCTCCAACACTTCAAACCAATAGGCGTTGATCACCTCGCAGGCCTCGCGCATATAACCCTTCCCCTGCCATTGGGGCGCCAGCCAGAAACCTCGATTGTTCCCTGTTTTCCATCATGAAGCTCCTTTTCAAACGTTATGGCGTCCTTGGCAAACAACGCTAAAAGTTATCCGTCACCTTGCACAGTTTGCTTTCCTTCAAGGGTGAAGGGGAAAACGTGCCGGTCCCCACGGGCGCTTGTTGGAGCGTCACAGCACACTTATAAAGCCCTGCGGCGTCCAACTGGTAATCCACGCCTGCCTTGGGGACAAAGCTGAACATGTTGTAGCAGCGAGCACCGATGTAATGAAAGGCAATGGGCCGGCCGGCTGGCACTGACAGCTCAGTCATAACCGTAGAAGATGGGGGCTCGCCGGTAACCGGCATGCCCAGGCTTTCTCCGTTGCGATTAGCGTAGCCATCCCGGAACGCCACCATGACGCCTGCACCCGGCAGGCGGAAGTCGACGCAATCGGACTTGGGCACGCCCCTGACCATGCCGTCGCTGATTACCCGCAAGCGTGCGGTCTCGCCACCGTCAGGCGTTGAATAGGGCGTGGAAAAAGAGCGGACATCCGTCAACGCGCCACATCCGCTGAGCAGGGCCAGGATGCTGACGCCCAAGGCACGTAGCAGCACGCGGAACGACATGTTGCCCAGGCAAACGTTAATCCGGAAGTTGAGGGGGCGCGGCGGTTGGCTCACGATGATGCTCCATGCGGGTCAGATATCCAGAAGCAACGACGATGAAGAAGGTCGTGCTGTCAGCGCGGGATTTTATAGAGGGTTCGAGGGCTCGCTGCAATGCCTGTCCTGACCTGGAGCAGTTGCCAGTCAATGGGTGGGAGAACCGGCTTGATGATCAACGCCCACACAAATATCGCCGCCGGGTTGACCCTTGCCGTGGTCTTGTTCGCGACACTACTTGACCTGTGGTTTCGTCGTCGGATGCCCGCGCCCCGATCAGCTCAGCAATCAATCCAAACGGCGACATGCGTAGGCTTGGGTTTGATAGGGGAACTCAATAATTTCACGCCCTCGCAAGGATGGGTGAGTGTCGATAAGCTGCTGCAACTGCTCGGTCACCTTCGCCCTTTCGGCAGGAGGCAGGGCGGCGATGAAGCTCACCGACAGGAACCGATCGATGATGACTTCCTTGGCAGTACCTGAGTGTGTGTATTGGAAGCAGGTCAGCTCGGGAGCCGAGAAATAGTTTCCGGTGAAGGGTGACCGCCACGCCCCGGTGTGAAAACGCGGAGCATCGCCTTCGTACGGAGTAATGATGTCAGTGATAGCTGCCACCCAGTCGACCGTCTCATCACGTACGTTCCAGATCAGCCCCAGTCGACCGTTCGGTCTGAGCACTCGGTGAATCTCGGCCAGAGCCTTTTCATTGGCAAACCAATGGAAGGCCTGGGCACATACCAGCGCTTGCGCTGCTCCAGATCCGAACGGAATACATTCAGCCGTCCCCTCCACGATCCCGACGTCCGGTAAACTTTTGGCAAACTCGGTTCGCATGGCCTCAACAGGTTCGACTGCAACAACGTCGATCCCCATGGACTTCAACAATCGAGTGAATTTGCCAGTGCCGGCCCCTAAATCGATAACCGCCGATCCCGGAATAACGCCTAACTCTTTGGTCAGCCAGGTACTGAGTTCGACTGGATAGCTAGGGCGCCCTGCTGCGTAGGTGTTGGCTTGCGATGAGAAGCCGATCTGGGCGACCTCTTGGATTTTTGCCATGAGCCATGACCTCACAATTGTCCTACCCCTTGTCGGGGTCTTTGACTGTCTTTCTACGGCCTTCGAAGCCGCCACTGGCCTTTTTCATTATTTTGTTTTTTTACTGCACGGGTAAGCACAAACCATCACAACACCATAGACCTTACCTCTGCTTCTGGCTCAACACAGCAAATTCATCGACTGGCCGTCGCGCAACCTTCCTGAAGTGCCCCCTCACCCCGTCACACACCCCTGCGGCACTTTCCCAGCAAAACTATCCGCCAGACTCGCCACCACCATCTCCCCCATCCGCGTGCGGGTCTGCAACGTCGCACTCGCGCGGTGCGGTTGCAGCACCACCCGCTCATTGCCAAACAGCGCCTCGGGCACGTTCGGTTCATCGACAAACACATCCAGCGCCGCGCCGGCGATGTCACCGGTGCTGAGTGCCGCTACCAGGTCGGCCTCGTTGACCAGTTTGCCCCGGGCCACGTTGATCAAGTAGCCCCCCTTGCCCAGGGCTTGCAGCACCTGGGCGTCGATGATGGCTTCGGCCTTGTCGGCGGCGGCCGCGAGGATCAGGGCGTCGCTGTCGCGGGCCAGTTGTTTGAGGTCGGCGACGAAGGTGTGGCTCACATCACTCATCGGTTGCAGGTCGGTGTAACTGATCGGACAACCGAACGCGGCGGCGCGGGTGGCCACGGCGCGGCCGACCCGGCCCATGCCGACGATACCGATGCGCATGCCGGACACTTGGCGGGCCAATGGCAGCGGTGCCAATGGCGTCGGGCTGTGGGGCCATTGGCCTGAACGTACGTAGCGATCACTCGTGCAGAGGCCGCGGCACACGGCGATCAATAAGCCGATGGCCAGGTCGGCAACGTCCTCGGTCAGCGCGCCGATGGTGGCGGTCACGCGGATTCCGCGATCCCTGGCGTAGGCCAGGTCAACGGCATCGGTACCGACGCCGTTGACCGCCACCACTTCCAGTTTGGGCAGTTGCGCCATGAGCGCCTGGCTGATGCCGGTATGCCCGCCAGTGATCACGCCACGAATATTGGCACCGTGCTTTTGTAGATAGGCTTGTTTGTCGGTCTGTTCGAAATAGCGTCGTATCGTGAACAGCTCGCTGAGCCGGGCGTTGATTTCAGGGATCAGGATCGGGCTGAGCTGTAGGACTTCTGGCTTCATAAAAACCTCGTATAGCGAATAAAAAACCGGCTCAACCGCGACCGGCAAACGGCATGGCCGTGGCCATGACCGTCATGTTCAAAACGTTGGCCGACAACGGCAGGCCGGCGATGTAGCGCACCGCATCGGCCACGTGCTTGACGTCCACCATCGGTTCCACCGCGATAGTGCCGTTGGCCTGGCGCACGCCTTTGGTCATGCGCACGGACATTTCGGTGAGGGCATTGCCAATGTCGATCTGGCTGCAGGCGATGTTGTACTCGCGCCCGTCCAGGGCCAGGGATTTGGTCAGCCCCAGCACCGCGTGTTTACTGGCGGTGTAGGCGCTGCTGAACGGCCGCGGAGTGTGGGCCGAGATCGAACCGTTGTTGATGATCCGTCCGCCCTGGGGCTGTTGCCGGCGCATCAGACCGAAGGCGCCACGGGCGCAAAGGAAAACGCCGTTGAGGTTGGTGTCGATCACGTTTCGCCACTGTTCGAACGTCAGTTCGTCCAACGGCACAGCGGGGGCATTGACCCCGGCGTTGTTGAACACCACGTCCAGGCGTCCGTAGACCTCGGCGATGGTTGCAAACAATGCATCGACACTGACTGGGTCGCGCACATCGGTGGAGACCGCCAGGGCTTCGCGGCCCTGGCTGGCCGCCAACTCGGCCAACGCCTGCAAGGGCTCTGGCCGGCGGCCGGCCAATACCAACGTGTAGCCGTCTTCCATCAGGCCCAGGGCCACCGCACGGCCAATCCCGCTGCCAGCACCGGTCACCAAAGCCACTTTCAATGTGTTCGACATGCTGTTCCTTCCTCTCTCGAATCAGTAAGACGAGCGTCGGGCTCAAGGTCGCTGACCGACGCGCATTTGCAGTTGGCCGATGCCATCGATGCCGGCGCTGATGACATCGCCGGGCTGTAGCGCATCGACGCCGGCCGGGCTGCCGGTCATGATCAGGTCGCCTGCCCGCAACGCCACCGACTGGGAGATGCGGGCGATGACTTCACTGACCGACCAGATCTGACTGTCGAGGCTGTCGCGCTGGCGCTCTTCGCCGTTCACGTTCAGCCACAACTCACCCTCGGGATGCCCCGCCCGCGAGACCGGCACGATGGCGGTCATTGGCGCGGCGCCGTCGAATACCTTGGCGCCCTCCCACGGCAAACCGTTGCGCTTGGCCATGCGCTGGACATCGCGCCGGGTCAGGTCCAGACCCGCAGCGTAGCCCCAGACATAAGCCAGCGCCTGGCTCTCGGGGATATGGGCGCCGCCCTCACCGATGGCCACGACCAATTCGATTTCGTGAACGAACTCCTCGGTCAGCGATGGAAACGCCACTTCACCGACCGCCTCTACCACGCTGCTGGCCGGTTTCATGAAGAACACCGGCGGCTGGCGGGACTGGCCCTGGGTGTCTGGCCAGGGATAATTGCGGCCAACGCAAAAGACTCGCCCAACGGGAAACCGCTGCTGGGTGCCGACCACCGGCAGGGTCACTGGCAGGTCCGGAGTAAAGACGTACTCAAGCATATTCATCCTGGTAAAAGTCCTGATAGAAGCGTCAGCGTACGGCGGCAATCCTTGGTGAAGTTGGAGGAATGCCGCCTCGTGTTGGAGAAAAACAGCTTTTTTCGGGCTCAGCGCACCTTGAGTTCAATGCGGTACAAACGGCCGAGCAGCAACGAATAGGACAAGGTGCCAATCAGCGCTACGCCACCGATGAACCAGAAGGCCAAGGCGAATGAGCCGGTCTTGTGGACAATCGCGCCAATCACGATGGGGGTGACGATGCCACCGATATTGGCGGCCAGGCTGGTGATCCCACCGGTCAGGCCGATCAGTTCCTTGGGGGCAACTTCCGACACCGCCGCCCACGAAGACGAAGCAATACCTTGGGCGAAGAAGGCGATCGTCAGCACGGCGATGCAGATCACGTTCGAATCGGTGAAATTCACCAAAACAATGGACATACCCAACATCGACCCGACCACCAACGGCAACTTGCGGGCGAAGGACAGCGAATAGCCGCGGCGGATCAGCAAGTCGGAAACGATCCCGGCGAGCAGAATGCCCACCGTCGCCCCCACGAACGGCAGCACGGCGAAGATCCCGGCTTTGATCATGGTCAGTTGACGCTCTTCGATCAGGTAGGTGGGGAACCAGGTGAGAAAGAAGTACAGCGCCGACGTGCTGGCGAACTTACCGATGCAAATCGCCCAGACCTGCCGATAGCTGAACAACTCGGCGATCTGCCGCCAGTTGAACCGGGTGCGTTCCTGACTGCTCTTGACCAGCCCTCCCCCGGCCTCGATGTACTTCAACTCTTCCTTGCTGACTTTCTTGCAGTTCATCGGGTCGCGATACAGGAACAGCCAGGCCACACCGAAAACGATGCCGAGTGCGCCGGTGCTGTAGAACACATGACGCCAGTCGTAGGTGGTCGCCAGCCAGAGCAGCGCACCGGTAAACAGCGCCGTCCCCAAATACTGACCGCACACGTAGATGCTGCTGGCCAAGCCCCGCTCCCGCGCCGGAAACCACACCGTGACCGCACGGCTGTTGGCTGGAAATGCCGGTGCTTCCATCGCACCGACGGCCAGGCGCAGACCGAACAGCGAAGCGAACCCCGTGGCCAAACCTTGGCACACGGTAACGGTCGACCAACTGATCAGCGATACCCCGTAGGTGAACCGGGAACCGAAGCGATCGGCAATGAATCCGGCAGGCACCAATGCGATCGCATAAGTCCAGGCGAACGCGGAAAAAATCAGGCCCATTTCGATCTTGTCCAGGCCCAGGTCCTTGGCCAGGAACGGCGCGGCAATCGAAATATTCACCCGGTCGATGTAGTTGATGATCGTCGCAATCAGCAGCAACGAGAGCATGAACCAACGCCGACGCGATGGCAGTCGCCCGGGCACTACGGCGTCCCGGGCGCTGGCAATCACCGGCGCTGCGGTGGTCTGGGAGGTGTGGGAATTCGACATGGAAAACCTCGTTATTGTTAGAAGCGTCGAAATGTTTACGAGCAGCCGAAGCCATTGCCCTCGATACCGGGGCAGAAGCAATCGCTATTGGAATGGGAGGCGCGGACAGCGGGTGTCAGGTGTTCGAAAACACTCTGCAACAGGATCTGTCGAGGGAGACGGCGGGAGGGTCAGCGAAGAATCGAAACAGCTTCATGATGTGCGCACCTTTTTGGATTTGTTTTTGGATACGGGTCGGGTTGCGTGGCTCCAACAGTGGTCGTACAACCATCCAAAATCAACCGAGGTGTTAGATCATTTTTCCCGGAAGAAACTGCGACGCAGACACCTGTCCAAAAAAATCAAATCTGCAGTTTTTTCCTTTTTCCGTGAAAAACAAAAATAACAATTTGATTTTTAATGAAAAAATACCATTCCTTACCTGTGTTTTTTTGGACAAGCCTCCTTTCTACGCAGGAGGCAGAAAATTCACCTGCCGCGCCTCGTCATCGTATAAGTTCTTGAAAATCGGCCAGATGCGCCGTCACAATCCTCATCATAGTCATCGCCATGTACCTGTAGAGGATTCCCAGGAGATGCCATCACCGAGCCGAGTCCCCACCTACGTCATGCAGCAACGCAGCGAATTGACGGACTTTTACATCCGCGACAAAAAGGGCCGACGCGCCGAAACCAGCCCGCATCGCCACGAGTACTTCCAGATCCAGATCAACCTCGGCGGCGACACCGTGCAGCACATCGGTAACGTTGAACGGCCATTTCCGCGCAACACCCTGGCCTTCATCCTGCCTCACCGCGTGCATGTGATTCCGCACCCGGCCGACAGCAACTTCATGGTGATCAATTTTTCCCAGACCTTCCTGCTGCCGCATTTGCAGTGTGACCCTATGGATCTGGAAGAGGTCTCGATTCTCCTGGCGCCCGAGCTGTCGCCGTTCCGCTTCCAGGAGCACCTGGACTTCATTCTGGGCGATGCGGATTTCGCCAAAGTCTGCGCCCTGATCGAACAGATGCGGGTCCTGGACGAGAACCGTCAGTTCGGTACCCGCGAGATGCTCAAGGGCTTGTTGCTGCAATTGATCGGCAGCGTCTGCGCCTTGTATGCCGAGCCGCTCAAGCGCCTGGCCGAAGAAAACGCCGCTGAAGTCAGCCGACGCGACGCGCTGAGCAGAATGTCCGAATACCTGCGCAAGAACATCGCCGACCCCGACCTCAACCTGATCAAGGTGGCTGCCGCGACGTACTTGTCCCCCACGTACCTGACTCACTGGCTGCGCAAGGAAATCGGCAAGACCTTCACCGAACTGGTGCTCGAACGCAGGATGCACGCGGCACGTAATTATTTACTCAACGGCACGCGTCCGGTGGGCGAAGTGGCGAGGTTGTGCGGGTTTGCCGACGAGGCTTATTTCTCGCGGCGCTTTCGCCAGATACATGGGCAACCGCCGGGGCAGTTCAGGCGCCAGCAACTTAATCCGGACAGTCCGCAGTTGCCATTGAACAACAGCTAGCTATATTCCACGCCATGAGCCGGCATCATCAGGTTATCTATGCTGGCTTCCCGGACGAAAACCAGAGCATGAATAATGTCCCTCAAGCCCAATCAAAACCCTCCAGTCATTTTGGTCCCCGCTCAACAAAGCGACTCGGACTCTCTGGTGAATATTCGAATCGAGGCCATGCGCGAAAGTCTGGAGCGTGTGGGGCGATTTGATCCGATACGCGCACGCGAGCGATTTCTCAGTGGTTTCGAACCTCGCTACACGCGCCACATCGAGGTGTCGGGAAGGAGGGTTGGATTCGTTGTGGTCAAGCATCACAACAGCGAGCTCTTGCTTGACCACTTGTATGTGAAACCAGATGCGCAAGGGTCAGGAATAGGCTCTGCTGTTCTCGATCATATTTTCAAGGAAGCGGATGCAGCCGCGCTCCCGATAAGGGTTGGCGCCCTTAAAGAAAGCGCCTCGAATCGCTTTTACATCCGCCACGGCTTCCAATTCGTCGAAAGCAGTGAGTTCGACAATTATTATGTTCGGCAAAGCGTTGGTGAAACCTGTGGGTGAGTGGCGTTCGGGTTCAGAAAAGACTAGCCATTTCCGGTTTTTTGTTCTGGATCAAGCGTAGCTTTTGGGTTGCGCTGTGTGGAAAAGCCAACGGCTTCATGGAAATGCCAATCGAACCCCGTACAACGCCATAGGTCTGCTCCTGTATGACCTATCGGAATTCAAGCCTATGTCCCCACATCAAAGCCTGGTTTTACTTGCGCGGGGCGGTTATGCCGCTCGAGGCGTCATTTATCTGATCATCGGCATCTTCGCCTTGCTGGCGGCGCAAGACTCGAGCAAATCGAAGGATAGTCACAGCAGCCTGGAAGTATTGTTGAGCCAGCCATTCGGCCATGCTTTAGTCGGCCTGGTGGTGATGGGTCTACTTGCCTTCGCCGGGTGGCGTGTGTTGCAGGCAACCCGTGATGTCGATCATCACGGTAAAGAACTCAAAGGCTTGGTGATTCGGGCAGGTTTGTTGGCTGGAGGTTTGATCAATGGCGCACTGGCATTTTTTGCGTTGGGTTTGCTGATCAGTGGCCTCAAAGGCTCGGGCGGCTCAGGCAGCGATCAGACCCAGGATCTACTGGCGCGCCTGCTGTCCTGGGATCACTCGAATGTGCTGATTTACCTCATCGCACTGATACCGCTTGGCGTCGGCATTGCTCATATCATCAAGGGCTGGAAGGCGTCGTTCGAGAAGTACTTCGAAGCTGACGAGGACGTCATGCGCTATGTGCGCCCGGTGTCACGCTTCGGTCTAATCGCCCGTGGCGTCGTCTTCATTGAAATCGCCCTGCTGCTCATCATCAGCGGCTCGACTTATAAAGCCATGGACCCACCCGGCATGAAAGACGCCCTCGATGCACTGCAAAACCTGCCGGCCGGTGGCGTGGTTTTAATGGTGATGGCGTTGGGGCTGATCGCGTTTTCGGTCTACAGCTTTTCCGAAGCGGCCTGGCGCAAGATAAACATGGATGTACCTGGAATGTCGGGAACATAGCGTTATTTATTGCCGCACAGGTTGTACGCGACGCATAAGGTCGTTCAACACATAAGTGTCCAGAAAAGCTTTTACCTCCGTGATCTGGCCATCCTTGAATGTCATGTGCCACAAGTAGGTGTTGTTGTAGGGTTGGCGATCCAATGCGGTTGCTTCACCGCTCCACAGAACGACCACGACGTCCTCCTCGGCAACAATGCTTTGGACAGTAGGAGAAATCGCGGTCGCCAACCGAGCCGTGATGGGGCGTACGGCCTGCTCCAGTAAGTCTTTTTTGCTGTTATATACACCCGATACGGGGCTTGATCCGGTCACGGTCCATATGGCGTTGGGCGCCAGCAGATCGAACACAGTGCCTTTGCCTTGCTGCCAGTTGGTGAACGCTTGGCGCACCCTATGCGCATTGGCGTCCTGAGTCATCGTTTCCGACGCCCAGACCGGGCTCGTTGAAAGTACCCAGTACAGGGCGACAGTCTGAAGGCGCAAAGTCGAACTCATCCGTGTGGTCATGATGTTGCCTCATAACAATGCAGTTGGTAGGAAGCTCTTGAAGAGGAACCTTAGCGGCATGCATTTGAATGCTGTTGCTCGATACTGCTGCGAATTTGCCTGATGCTGTCTGGCGAAAAGTTCTGACGCGACTAGAGGGTACGAGTCGCACGAAATACCAACCTGCAACGAGGCACTTTATTCGTAGGTTTGCTTCATTCCGAGAGGGATACTGGTTTCCAGAATCGCCCAGCCAGCCAGCGACTTACACTCAGGGCCCAGGCAAGCAAAGCGATCAATCCGACACCCAGCAGCATCCCATTCACGCCCGTGCTGCTGATGAGCCTGCCGGCGATAAAGGGAAACCCGAATACGCCTATAAAATAGGAGAGACTGAAAAGCAGGAGTGCCTGTGCGGTCAGTCCAGGTGGCGCCTCGTTGGCCGCCAAGCCATTAATGACCGAATAGTTGAGACCATAACCGATCCCAAGTATGGCAGCGGTCAACCCATAACTCAGACTGTCATGGACCCACATACCGAACCCCGTCACGGCGATCAACATCAGCGTGGTCAATAGACAAGAAGTCGCGAATGGCTCACGACTGACCACCCACCCGGCAATCAACAACCGACAAGCGATAGCCGCCCCCATGAAACCGACGAAAAACAGGGAGTAGTCAAGCCCCTGACTCGCGGCATAACTTGTCTGGAAACTGCCCAGACCGCCGAAGATCGCGCCCCCTAGACCCACCATCAAAATGGACAACGCTGAACGTGAGCGTAGAACATCCGTCGCCGATCTCAGCCCCATCCGAAGCTTGTCGCCAGACCGGCGCTCCAACTCGGCGAAGCCAGCTCTCAACCACCAAAAATACAAACCACCCAGCAACGCCGAGGCCGCAGCACAGAAGAAAGCCGTCTGAATGGGTAGTCCTGCATAGCTTGCCAACTTGCCTGTGAGAGGGCCGCTGCCGATCCCCGTCAACATGCTGCCAGACAAAAGCGCGAAGCAATGAGTCCGCCTGGCTGGCTCGACCATCGCGGCCACCATGATGGGGCCAACCGTGTAAAACAGTCCCCATCCGATCCCCAGCATCAATCCACAAGCCAACAAGGCAATGCCAAGGCCCGACAACAGTGCAAAACCCATTGATGAAATGACCAGAAATACGGCGCCAAGGGCCATGCACGGTGCCGCGCCTACGCGCTGCATCAAATGCCCGGAGCCGACTACAGCTACCAAGGTACTCGTCATGGCAACGGCAAAGACTTGTCCTGCATCGCGCTCAGTTCCCCCTAGGGAGGACACTAGCAGCGAGACCAGGAAGGTGACGCCATAAGAAATGGACAGAAGAAAACTGGCTACGCAAAACAGGCCAAATCGATGGGAGGGCCTGCCGTTGGAGAGCGCTGGCATCGGTGTTTTTCCAGGAGTTGAGCAGGCCTTTTTGTAGCATGGCTAAACCCGGGGATAGTCATTGCGATGGTGGAGTCAAGGTTAGGAAATTCGCACCTTTTGCGCTCAGGGCGTATCACCTGGGCGCCATTGCCCATATCGTCATTTTTCAGACGGCAGAAAGCACAAAGCCCCTGATTTTCTTGGAAAACCAGGGGCTTTGTGTGTATCGAATGTGGCGGTGAAGGAGAGATTCGAACTCTCGATACAGTTTCCTGTATACACACTTTCCAGGCGTGCTCCTTAAGCCACTCGGACACTTCACCGTATCTCGGCAAACTGTTCAGTCTGTCGAGGCGCGCTAATGTAGTCGAAAGCTTTTCCGATGGCAAAGGTTTTTTTCAGAATTTTCATGCGGTTAAGGCGGTTGGGCATTTCAAACGCCTAGGAGCATGGCAAATCGGCCAATCTCCGGGTTTGTGTCTGCGCTGCACTATAGATGAAGGCATGGCCGCTTGGGCGGGCCAGGTTGTTTGTGGGGCCTGGGGCTGACCGGTGAGTCAGTCACGGTGCTTTACCTGGCCTGCGACGGTGGGTAACGTCTGCGTCACTTCTCTTACAAGGAATAGCGCCATGAGCGACCTGATTGCCTACCATCTCGAAGACGGTATCGCGACCCTGACCTTGAACAACGGCAAGGTCAATGCCATTTCGCCGGATGTGATCGCCGCGTTCAACGTTGCGCTGGACCAGGCGACGGCGGATCGGGCGGTGGTGATCATTACCGGGCAGCCGGGGATTTTGTCGGGTGGTTACGATCTGAAGGTGATGACCGCCGGTCCCAAGGAAGCGGTGAGCCTGGTCACGGCCGGTTCGACCCTGGCCCGTCGCCTGTTGTCACACCCCTTCCCTGTCGTTGTCGCTTGCCCCGGGCATGCGGTGGCCAAGGGCGCGTTCCTGCTGCTGTCGGCGGACTACCGCATTGGTGTGGACGGGCCGTTCAGCATTGGCCTGAATGAGGTACAGATCGGCATGACCATGCACCATGCGGGTATCGAACTGGCCCGTGATCGCCTGCGCAAGTCGGCGTTTCATCGCTCGGTGATCAATGCCGAGATGTTCAACCCACAGGGCGCGGTGGATGCAGGTTTCCTCGACAAGGTGGTGTCGGCAGAAGAACTGCAGAGCGCAGCTCTGGAAGCGGCGCGTCAGTTGAAGAAAATCAACATGTCCGCCCACAAGAACACCAAGCTGAAGGTTCGCAAAGCCCTGCTGGAAACGCTGGACAGCGCGATTCTGCTGGATCAGGAACACATGGGCTGACGCTCCCACGTCACTCAAGGCTTCCACGCTCATTGTGGTGAGGGATCTTGCTCCCTCACCACAGGCTCCCCCTCAGGGCAGGGCCTTTTCCTACGCGCGCCGTTTAAAAATCAGCAACCGCTCTAGCCCGCTTCTGTCGCCTCATTCGGAAACATACGCTCAAACATCCTCCATCTCCTACCTCTATGGCGGCAATTGCCGAAAACAGTGCACATCCGTACACTGCGCCACCTTTTGTCCCGATAGGGCCTGTAGATGCTGTTTGTACTGCGTATGTCATTGATGGCCCTGCATTTTGTCCTAGCGGGTATGCTCGGTGTAATCCTGGGCCTGTGCCGACCGTTCAATCCGGACAACAGCCGTTTATGCGCAAGATTGTATGCATTGCCCGCCATGTGCATCTTGCGCCTGCGGGTGAAGGCTGAGGTCAGCACGCTGGTGGATAAACCGCAGAGCTGCGTGATCATCGCCAACCACCAATCCAACTATGACCTGTTCGTGTTCGGCAACGTGGTGCCGCGCCGCACCGTGTGCATCGGCAAGAAGAGCCTGAAGTGGGTGCCGCTGTTCGGACAACTGTTCTGGTTGGCGGGCAACGTGTTGATCGACCGGGGCAATGCGATCAAGGCGCGCCGATCGATGCTGACCACCACCCATACGCTGCAGCACGAGGATACGTCGATCTGGGTGTTCCCAGAGGGCACGCGCAATCTTGGCGAGGACTTGCTGCCATTCAAGAAAGGCGCCTTTCAGATGGCGATAGCCGCCGGGGTGCCGATTGTTCCGGTGTGTGTCAGCAGTTACATCAAGCACATGCAGCTCAATCGCTGGCGCAGCGGTGACATTCTCATACGCTCGCTGCCGGCCATTCCCACGGCGGGACTGAGTATGGACGACATGCCCCAGCTCATCGCCCAGTGCCGTGAGCTGATGCGCGAGTGCATCGCGACACTGGACCGGCAGCTGCAGGCCGCTTGAATGAAAAACCCGCCCCACGGCGGGTTTTCTTTTGCCGTCGAACTCCGCAGATTTTGCTGACTCTCAAGCAACAGGGCGCGCTAAGCTGAACATTGCCTGCCACTGCCATTTTCACAATAAGAAGTGAACCACCATTATGGGTAGAGTCGTTGCTGCTGCGGTATACAGCGCCGGAAAGAAAGTCACCAATATCACCCTCGACGAAGGCAGCGCCTGGGCCGCCAAACCTGGTCATTTTGTATGGATCGGCCTGGAAGAGCCCAGTGCCCTGGAGCTGACCAACCTGCAGCGTCAATTCAATCTGCATGAATTGGCGATCGAAGACGCGATGGAGAAGCACAGCCGGCCCAAGCTGGAGACCTTTGGCGATGCGCTGTTTATCGTCACCTATTCGCCAATACGCAAGGACGGCAAGCTGCAGTTCATCGAAACCCATATCTTTGCCGGTAAGGGCTACATCATCACCGCCCGTAACGGTCACTCAGCGTCCTACGCCCACGTCCGACAACGCTGTGAGGCGCGTCCTCTTTTGCTGAAACATGGGGAAGATTTTGTCCTCTATGCCATTCTTGATTTCGTGATTGAAAACTACCAGCCGATGGGTGAAGCCATTCACGCTGAAATCGATGAACTGGAGCGCAATGTCATGTGCAGCTCCCTGAACGAGCGGGATATCCAGAACCTGCACAGCTTGCGCCGCGACGTGTTGCGCCTGCGTCGCTACGCGGCGCCGATGGTGGAGATCAGTGAAGAGTTGCAGAGACTCGACTTCCCCTTCATCGACAAGAACATGAGCCCGTATTTCCGTGATGTGCAGATTCATGTCACGCGGCAAATGGAAGACCTGGCGACCCTGGCCGACATCGCCAGCCAGACCATCGAAGTCGGCGTGTTGCTGGAAGCGTCGCGCCAGAGCGTGGTGCAACGCAAGTTCGCGGCGTGGGCGGCGATCCTCGCGTTTCCCACGGCAGTGGCCGGGATCTATGGGATGAACTTCCAGGATATGCCGGAGTTGAGCTGGCAATACGGGTATTTTGCCGTGCTGGGGGTCATTGCGGTGGGATGCTCCTCGTTGTGGTGGAGCTTCAAGCGTTCGGGGTGGTTGTAGGCGGGCGCTCTTCGCTGGGATTTGTGGGCATTCATCGCGAGCAGGCTCGCTCCCAGAAACAACTGTGGGAGCGAGCCTGCTCGCGATGGGGGCAGCCCATCCATCACCTATGCCAACTGATCCACCGCTATCGCCAGCAGGCTCGCTCCCAATTAGACATCGGTGAACGTTAGCCTTGGGCGGCTTCGGCCTGTGGCTTGTGAGCAACGAAACGCATCATCCACTCCGCCACCGTGGTGCCATGGTGCTCGTGGGCCAGGCTCGCCACACCCTGGCTGTAAATCTGCTCGCCGAGATGCTGCTGGCGAATCTCCAACAAGGCCCGGGAATAGTCGTGGATGAATTCCGGGTGGCCCTGGAAACACAGCACCTGATCGTTGATGTGATAGGCGGCGAACGGGCAGAAATCGCTGGAGGCGATGACCGTGGCGTTTTCGGGTAATTGGGTAACCTGGTCCTGATGACTGATCAGCAGGGTCAGTTCTTCCATCACCGGGCTCATCCACGGCGCCTTGGCCGCGAGTTTATAGCGATGGGTACCGACCCCCCAACCCTGGGTGGCACGTTCGGTCTTGCCGCCCAGCAACAACGCCAACAGTTGATGGCCGAAACACACGCCCAGCAGCTTGTCGCCACGCTGGTAGCGGCCCAGCAGGTAAGTCTTGAGGGTTTGAATCCACGGATCGGTGCCAAAAGAATCAGCCTTGCTACCGGTCACGAGGTAGGCGTCGAACTGCTCATCATCGCTGGGGTAATGGCCTTCCATCACGTTGTACACAGTAAACTCGGCCGCAACAGGCTGCTGTGAAAACAGGCGCTGGAACATCTGCCCGTAACCCTGATATTGGTCGACCAGTTCCGGACGCAGGATATCGGTTTCCAGAATGCAGATGCGTAGCGACATAAAAAATACCTGACACGATGATGGGAATATTGCACACCCCAGAGCCTGCCCTGAAACACCGTTCCAAGGCAAGCCCCTCCCCAACATGTCAGAAAAGTTCCTGCCTGACGGCTTTGTTCAACAACAAGGCGGGTGGCGAAAAACGCTCGCCGTATTGCTCGGCCAGATACTGGGCGCGAGCGACAAAATCCTGCAGGCCGTACTGGTTGATGAACTGCAACGCACCACCGGTCCAGGCCGCGAAGCCAATACCGAAGATCGAACCGACATTGGCCTCGGCCGTCGAAGTGAGCACGCCTTCCTCCACACAGCGCACGGTTTCCAGGGCCTGGATGAACAGCAGGCGATCACGGATGTCCTGCGGCGAAATCTGTCCGTCGGCTTTCTCGAAACGGCTTTTGAGTCCCGGCCACAAGTGCTTCGGCCCACCGGCCGGATATTCATAGAAACCCGCACCAGCGGCCTTGCCCGGCCGCTTGTATTCGTTAAGCAGCAAGTCAATCACGGCGAATGCTGGGTGCTCGACGGGCGTTTTCCCCTCCAATTTCAGATCCTGGGCGGTTTGTTTGCGGATATGGCTCATAAGGCTGAGGGAAACTTCGTCAGAGACCGCCAGAGGCCCAACCGGCATCCCGGCCTTGCGCGCTTCGGTCTCGATCATCGGCGCACTCACGCCCTCGCCAAGCATGGCGATACCTTCATTGGTAAAGGTGCCGAAGACCCGGGAGGTAAAGAAACCGCGACTGTCGTTGACCACAATCGGCGTCTTGTTGATCTGCAGGACGAAATCGAAACCCCGGGCCAGGGTCTCGTCGCTGGTGCGGGCACCCTTGATGATTTCCACCAAGGGCATTTTTTCCACCGGGCTGAAGAAGTGCAGCCCGATAAACTTCGTCGGGTCCGCTACAGCCATGGCCAGACCGCTGATGGGCAAGGTCGAGGTGTTGGAGGCGACCACCGCGTCATGCCCCGCCACTGCCTGAGCGGCAGCCGACACCTTGGCTTTGAGGGCGCGGTCTTCAAACACCGCTTCGATGATCAGATCGCAACCGGCCAGGTCAGCGTCGCTGTTCGTGGTGTGAATCCGCGCCAGCGTGGTTTCGCGTTGCTCGGCGGTAAGCTGGCTGCGAGCGACTTTCTGGTCCAGCAGCATCGCCGAACGGGCCTTGCCCTTCTCGGCAGCGCTTCGGTCGATATCCTTGAGCACAACCTCAATGCCGGCCACGGCGCTGACGTAGGCAATACCAGCGCCCATCATGCCCGCTCCAAGCACGCCGACCTTCTTTGTCAGATACGGCGCAAAACCCTGTGGGCGCGAACCGCCGGCCTTGATCTCGTTGAGCTGGAACCAGAAGGTACCGATCAGGTTCTTGGCCACCTGGCCGCTGGTCAGTTCGGTGAAGTAGCGGGTTTCGATCAGGTGAGCGGTGGCGAAATCCACCTGGGCGCCCTCCACCGCGGCGCAGAGAATTTTCTCTGGTGCTGGCAGGCAACCCTGGGTCTTGTTACGCAGGATCGAGGGAGCAATCGCCAGCATTTGTGCGACTTTCGGGTCCGACGGCGTGCCACCCGGAATCTGATAGCCCTTCGCGTCCCATGGCTGGACCACGTTGGGGTTGGCGAGAATCCAGGCCCGGGCTTTGGCCAGCAGCTCATCGCGGTCCTTCGCCAGCTCATCGATCAAACCCGCCTGCAGCGCCTGTTGCGGGCCCACCTTCTTACCCTCGAGCAGATACGGCAAGGCCTTTTCCAACCCGAGCAGGCGCACCATTCGCACCACCCCACCGCCGCCCGGCAGGAGGCCAAGGGTGACTTCCGGCAGGCCGATCTGCAGCGATGGATGCTCCAGTGCCACACGATGATGGCACGCCAGGCAGATCTCCCAGCCACCGCCAAGGGCCGCGCCATTGATGGCCGCCACCACGGGTTTGCCCAAGGTTTCCAAAACGCGCAGCTGCGCCTTTAGTCCCAGAACCATGTCGTAGAAAGCCTTGGCCTCGGGCTTGCCGACCTTGATCAGCTCATTGAGGTCACCGCCGGCGAAAAAGGTTTTCTTCGCCGAGGTGATGATCACGCCGGCAATCGAATCTCTTTCGGCGGTCAAACGGGCGACGCAGGCAGCCATCGCCTCGCGGTACACGGCATTCATGGTGTTGGCGCTTTGCCCTGGCATGTCCAGGGTCAGGACGACGATCCGGTCCTGGCCAATTTCGTAACGGATGGCATCGGTCATCAAAATATTCCTTGAAGTCGTGGCTCAGAGGCGTTCGATCACAGTGGCAATGCCCATGCCGCCGCCGACACACAAGGTCGCCAGACCATAGCGCAGGCGACGCGCCTCCAACTCATCGAGCAGAGTGCCGAGGATTGCGCACCCGGTGGCGCCCAAGGGGTGCCCCATGGCGATGGAGCCACCGTTGACGTTGACCTTGGCGGGGTCGATGGCCATGTCCTTGATGAACTTGAGCACTACCGAGGCGAAGGCTTCATTGACTTCGAACAGATCGATGTCCTCCACCCGCAACCCAGCCTTGGCCAAGGCCTTGCGGGTGGCCGGCGCCGGGCCGGTGAGCATGATCGTCGGGTCGGTGCTGGTGACGGCGGTGGCGACGATCCGCGCCCGGGGTCGCAAGCCCAATGCACGCCCCTTGGCTTCGGAACCGATCAACATCAGCGCCGCACCATCGACGATGCCGGAACTGTTACCCGGCGTGTGCACATGGTTGATTCGTTCAACGTGGCTATAGACCCGCAGCGCCGTACCGTCGAAGCCCATCTGGCCCATGGCTTCGAAACTTGGCTTGAGCTTGCCCAGGCCTTCGAGCGTCGAGTCGGCGCGGATGAATTCGTCGTGGTCCAGCAGCACGATGCCATTCTGGTCCCGCACCGCCACCAGCGATTTGTCGAACGAGCCGTCAGCCCGGGCCCGCGCGGCTTTTTGCTGGGAATGCAACGCGTAGGCATCGACATCCGCGCGACTGAAGCCTTCCAGAGTAGCGATCAGGTCAGCGCCGATGCCCTGAGGGGTGAAGTGGCCATGCAGGTTGGATTGCGGGTCAAGCGCCCACGCACCACCATCGCTGCCCATAGGCACCCGGGACATGGATTCGACGCCGCCAGCCACGACCAGGTCCTCGAACCCGGATCGCACTTTCATGGCCGCCAGGTTCACCGCTTCCAGACCCGAGGCGCAAAACCGATTGAGCTGCACACCTGCCACGCTGACGTCCCAGTCGGCGATCAGAGCGGCGGTCTTGGCGATGTCGGCGCCCTGCTCGCCCACTGGCGTTACACAACCCAACACGATGTCGTCGACCTGGCTGGTGTCCAGGCTCATGCGTTGGCGCAACGCAGTGAGCAGCCCCCCAACCAGGTTCACCGGCTTGACGCTGTGCAGCGCGCCATCAGCCTTGCCCTTGCCGCGAGGCGTGCGTAATGCATCGAAAATCAAAGCTTGGATCATGACATCCTCGAACCACGGGGTAGGCAATTGGCTTCAACCATAAGCCCAGCGGCGCGGGATTCAATGACCACAGTGCTCAATGGCGTTGACAGCCACGCTCAGACGAACGGTAGCGAGCTATCGGGTTAACCGATTCAGGTGGGCAAGCTGTCTAGCAAAAGGGCCTTCAAGCAGGTGGCAATAGGCCTCATGCCGTTTTAATAGCGATATCCATTGAACTGATACGAATTGGATCTAAGCCAAGGCGGCTGCGGCCCCTAATGTAATCCTTGTACAAGAAGGTCGTCGGGTTTTGCCGAGACGCTTGTCAGACAGGAAGTGCACCGCCAGCCATCATGGATATGCAGGCTGGCCTCAGGAAATAACAAAAAAGGCGGGTCAGCCATGTTCAAACATTCGAAAGTTCGTCAAGCCGGGCTCATTCTCTTCGCCACGACGCTGCTGTTGATTTTGCCGAATATCACCAAGGTGATCGGCTGAGTCCTGCGCGCGGGTGCCTGCACCATCAGCACGTTGTATCGCCAAGAAATGTGACGGGTTCGTTGTCCCGGCGACGGTGGCTGTGCCAACCTTTACGGCATTCTCCACGACATGGAAGGCGATCCATTTGAAAGCTCTCATTGTGTTCGGGGCGTTGCTGCTCAGCACGCCTCTGTATGCCGCGCAGCTGGTGCTGGAGCTGGGCGCGAATGCGCGCACCTGGCAAACCGAAGAACTGCTCAAGCATCCTGAAGCCCAGACAGTCCAGATCACTGACGACGTTTCCTACAAGAAACCGATGAGTTATCGCGCCGTCCCGCTGACGGCATTGTTGGCTGGCGTCCAGTCGGACGAGCATCTGCAAGCCGTGGCGCTGGATGGTTTCGCCGCCGAAATGCCCGCCGCGCCACTACTCAATAAGAGCGGCGCCCGGGCCTGGTTGGCGATTGAGGACCCGGCCAAGCCCTGGCCTGCGCTGGGCGAAGGCAAGCACAGTGCCGGGCCTTTCTATCTGGTTTGGACGAACCCGCAGGCGGGCCATATCAGCCCTGAACAATGGCCGTACGCGCTGGCGAGCATCAAGCGTCTGTCCGCGGTGGCCGAACGCTTCCCGGCCCTGCTACCGTCACCCAGCCTGGCCAAGGACGATCCGGTCAATAAAGGCTTCGAGCTGTTCCAGAAGAACTGCCTGGCCTGCCATCGGCTCAATGGCGCGGGCGATGCGCAGTTCGGCCCGGACCTGAACATTCCCTTCAACCCGACCGAATACTTCTCGGGGGATTTCCTCAAACGCTATATCCGTGATCCACAGAATCTGCGTCGCTGGCCCCAGGGCAAGATGCCGGGGTTCTCGGAGGCGGTGCTACCGGACTCAGAGCTGGATTTGTTGGTGGGCTATTTGAAGCATATGGCAGGACGCAAACAGCCTTTGAAGCAGTAAATTTGCTTGCGTGGCGAGGGAGCCTGCTTCCTTGCCACAAAAGCTCGCTCGCCAGACGGTTACTGTTGTTGCACCGAGATCACCGGCGCCGGTGTCACGACCACCTTGGCATGCATCTGCTCAAACCCACCCCCGCGACGCATGCCCCGCACCGGGCAGGCATCCAGGTAATCCAGGCCCACGGCCAGTTTCAGGTGTCGTTCCGGGCGGACCAGTTGGTTGGTCACATCGAAGCTGTACCAGGCGTCATCGAGCCAGGCCTCGGCCCAGGCGTGGCTGACCAGCTGTTCGCTGTTGTCGCTGAACAGATAGCCCGACACGTACCGCGCCGGCACGCCAAGACTGCGGGCACAGGCCAGGAATGCGTGGGCGTGGTCCTGACACACCCCACTACCACCAGCAAAAGCCTGGGCTGCGCTGGTCTCGACCTCCGTGGCGCCGGGTGTGTAGGTCATGTGCTGGTTCAGCCCGTGCATCAAATCGATCAATGCCGTGCGATCACGACGCTGTTTGCATTGCTGCTGGGCAAACGCGCGAAGAGCTTCGTCCGCTTCAGTCAATCGGGTGAACCGCAGGAATGGCAGCGCCGACTGGCTCTCATGCTCGGCTTCGTGCAACGGATCGATGTCCACCTGTCCGCGCGCGCCGATGATGATCGTTTCGTGGGGTTCGTCGAGGGTGAGTACATGAAAGATGTTGCCGAACGGATCCAGCTGCGCCCGTACCGGCCGTGGCAAATCCAGTTGCCAGCTGAGCACATGCTGGCGTTCGCTGTCGTGGGGCGTCAGGCGCAGGTACTGGATGCTGGCACGAACCTGGTCTTCATAGTGGTAGGTCGTTTCGTGGCTGATTGAGAGTCTCATATGACCTCCAGGTAGGAACTGTGAATGGCATTGCCCAGTTCACGGACCAGTGGGATGAATTCGGTGAGCCAGGCATGCAGGCCCCCGTCGAGGATTTCGTTGATACCGGTGTAGCGCAGACGCGCGTCCATCTCCGCGCCCAGCCGTTGTGCCTGCCGGCCATTGGAACCTGGCAGGCTCGCGAGGATCTGCTCGATTTCTTCGGTGCAGGCCCGCAGCGAACGCGGCACATCGGCGCGTAACAGCAACAGTTCAGCCACATGACGGGCACCTGGGGCGTCGCGGTAGATCTCGGTGTAGGCCTCGAAGGAAGACAAGGCCCGTAACAAGGCGCTCCACTGGTAATACGCGTGGGCGGTACCGTCGCTGACCGTGTCGGCCTGATCGCCGGCCATTTCGTAGCGGGCGTCGAGCAGGCGCAGGGTGTTATCGGCCCTTTCGATAAAGGTCCCCAGGCGAATGAACCTGAATGCGTCGTTACGCATGATGGTGCCGTAGGTTGCACCTCGGAACAGGTGGGACCGCTCCTTGATCCACTCGCAGAAACGGCTCATGCCGTAGCGAGTCAAACCTTGCTCGGCAATCCCGCGAATTTCCAGCCAGGTGGCGTTGATGTTTTCCCACATGTCGGCGGTGATTCGCCCACGTACCGCGTGGGCGCTGGCCCGCGCGGAGCCAAGACAGCTGTAGATGCTGGCCGGGTTGGCCGCGTCCAAGGCAAAGAAATGCAGCAGTCGTTCGGCATGCAGATCGCCGTGTCGCTCCCGGTAATCGTCCAGCGTTCCGGTGATCAGCAAGGGCATGGCCAATTCGTGCAGGCCATCGCCGCGCCCGTCCTGAGGCATCAGGGACAACGAGTAACTGACGTCGAGCATCCGCGCGAGGTTTTCCGCACGCTCCAGGTAACGCGACATCCAGTACAGGTCCGAGGCAGTTCTACTTAACATGGCAGCTCCCTCAATCCTCGACCACCCAGGTGTCCTTCGTGCCCCCGCCCTGGGACGAATTCACCACCAGCGACCCTTCACGCAACGCCACCCGGGTCAGGCCGCCCGGGACCACACGGGTTTCCCGGCCGGACAGCACAAACGGGCGCAAGTCGATGTGGCGCGGGGCGATGCCATTTTCGACAAAGGTCGGACACGTCGAGAGTGACAGCGTCGGCTGGGCGATGTAGGCGTGCGGCTTGGCCTTGATTCGCTCGCGGAAGGCATCGATCTGCGCCGTCGTCGACGCCGGCCCCACCAGCATCCCGTAGCCGCCGGAGCCCTGGGTTTCCTTGACCACCAGGTTCGGGAGATTCACCAGCACATGGGAAAGCTCAGCAGGATTACGACACTGCCACGTAGGAACGTTCTTCAGGATCGGTTCTTCGTCCAGGTAAAAACGGATCATGTCGGTAACGAACGGATACACCGACTTGTCGTCCGCCACGCCCGTGCCGATGGCGTTGGCCAACACCACGTTGCCGGAACGGTAGGACGACAACAGCCCCGGCACCCCAAGCATCGAATCCGGATTGAAGGCCAGCGGGTCGAGGAACGCATCGTCGAGGCGACGATAGATCACATCCACCGCTTTCGGCCCGTCGGTGGTGCGCATGAATACCTTGTCATCGCGCACGAACAGGTCAGCGCCCTCTACCAGCTCCACCCCCATCTCCCGGGCCAGGAACGCGTGCTCGAAGAACGCACTGTTGAAGCGCCCCGGAGTGAGCACCACGACGCTGGGGTCATCCAGCGGACTGGCGCTTTTCAGGGTGTCGAGCAGTAGGTTGGGATAATGATCAATCGGAGCGATACGCTGGACAGCAAACAGTTCGGGAAACAGGCGCATCATCATCTTGCGATCTTCCAGCATGTAGCTGACGCCGCTGGGCGTACGAAGATTATCCTCGAGCACGTAGTACGTACCGTCACCGTCGCGTACCAGGTCGACACCGCAAATGTGGGCATAGATATCGCGGTGCAGATCCAGACCTTGCATCGCCAATTGATATTGCTCGTTGGCCAGCACCTGCTCGGCCGGAATAATGCCGGCACGGATGATGCGTTGCTCGTGGTAGAGGTCGGCCAGGAACATGTTCAGCGCCTTGACTCGCTGGATGCAGCCACGTTCGACGACCCGCCATTCACTGGCAGGGATGCTGCGCGGGATGGTGTCGAAAGGGATCAGGCGCTCTGTCCCCTGCTCGTCACCGTAGAGCGTGAAGGTAATCCCGGCGCGGTGAAACAACAGGTCGGCTTCGCGCCGCCGCTGTGCCAGAAGTTCGTCAGGCGTTTCGGCCAGCCACCGGGCAAATGCCCGATAATGCGGGCGGACCTGGCCATCGGCGTCGTACATTTCGTCAAAACCAGTGCGAATCATGCCGTACTCCTTGTCACCCTGGCATCAGGCTTCGCAAGGCCCGTGCCATCGGCATAAACGCTTTATGATCAATGGGTTGAATAAGCCTCCGACAGGCTGCGCACCCTTGTAGTGCAGCAAATGCCCTCGCCCCACTGCTCCCGCTCCATTGCGACGCAGGGGGCGCCGCTACCCAGAGCATAGACATGGAAAGAGCACGTGGCTTGATCTGGATACAGTTAGGTACAAAACCTGGGGGGAATGATGGCGGTGGTCAGTTGGCAATAATGTGGGCCGCATGACCGCCCTCGTGCGCAAGCTCGCCCCAACAAGGAAATTGACTGGCTCGCACACATGAAAACGGCCGACACAAAGGTCAGCCGTTGCTCTGGTTGCGGTGAGTGAATTATCAGGCCTGCAGGCGCCGAATCTCCTGCTTGACGCCCCAGCCTTCGATGATGCCGCCCAGCGGCTCGACCACGGCCTCAAAGTCCTGCTCGAAGTCTCCAATGTCATCGTAGGTGGCGTACATCACCCGGCTCAGCTCCAATGACCAGGCCCCGTCATCCCGTGCGCTGATCTGTGCATTCAATGACTCACCCCGAAATTGACCTGCCGCCCTGCGCGCCCGCTCCTCATCCGGGAAAATGGCGTAGAACTCGATGGGATGGAACTGTGAGAAATCGAAACCACCTTCTTTCATGCGGCGAAGCACGCTGGTGCTGATGTCTTCTTGATAGGCTGTGCTCATGAAACGTCCTCCTCAAACCGATGGATAGACTTTCCGTCTTCCCGTGCGTACAACCGGTAAGTTGCATGCGCTACGGCATCAAATTACCGTCGGGACACAAGCATGTAGCTGACAAGACCGGACCTAAGCGATCCTTTCGCTGATCTCACTTGCAGAGTAGCTGCAAGTCGCAGCCACTGCCAAGCGGGACCAGACAACGATTTCATGAAATCGGTGTGATGCTGATGATTTCGATGCTGTACTGGGACTTGAGATTCTTGACCGTCGGGTCTGCGGTACGCCCCTCCAGATCATTGAGGTCCAACTCATTGGCCACCGGAAGCAGCCTTTCGCGAATCAGCTGTGCAGCCTGTTCCATAGTAGGCTCCTGGTCATACTCGAACTCCTGGACGTTGGTTTCGCTGTGATCATCCACGAAAGTGATTTCCCACTTTTGCATCGGTGTCTCCTCGATCAATTCAGGGCCTGGCTTACCTTTATCTCGACATTGAGGGTCGAACAATCGTTCCGCCGGGTCGTTGGACGGCACACATGAAAAGACCGCCTCATGGGCGGTCTCCAGATGCAACCATAGCCGATTACTTTTCGGCGCGGTCCCTGAGGGCTTTCAAGGTGTTGAACGGTGCGTCGACGACAAACTTGTTGGCCAGCCAGGACGGTACGCTGCCACCCGGATCGGTGTGGACCTGATAGGTCACTTCGATCTGATTCGCGCCCTTGGGCGTGAACTTCCAGAAGCCCTCGACCTGGGTGACCCGCACAAACCCTTGCTCTTCAGGCAGGTACGTCGGCACGCCCTTGAGGTTACGCGTCAGGCTGCCATCGGCACCTTCGACGGTGGTGACTTCCAGCACCGAGTCCCGGGACGTGACCGGCCACGGCGTATTGAACTGGGTGTAGGTCCAGGACTTATTGCCCTCATGCTTGACCAGTTTCTGGCTCTTGCATTCGTGAATCCAGGCGCAAGCCCCAGCGACGTCTTCCTGCAGGGCCCGCAGCTTTTCCATGGTGGTGTTCATGACGGTAACGCCCTGGTAGGCCTTGTACTTGGAGCCGGCCACCTCACTGAGGGAAACCTTGATACCGTCCTGCTCCTTGGCCACTGTCCAGCTCTCTGCCTGGGCGGTTGCCGTCGCCAACAACACGGTCAACCCACACAACACAGCCATACGATGCAGCGAACCCATAGTTTTTTTCCTTATTGTCCAAGTTCTGATCATTGACCCACTACGCTGCCGTGACTTGCTCCCACCAACCGATCAATCGGATGGCGTCTTCGCTGCTGCTGCCACAGACCTCGATGTCGGCTTCGAACGCCGAGCACACCGCCGGGCGTTCCGGCTGGCCGAAGATCCGGCACAGATTATCGACCGACAATTGCACGCAACGTTCTCCCGCCGGCTTGCCATGGGGCATACCAGGGATCGGCGAGCTGATGGACGGGGCGATGCAGCAGGCGCCACAGCCTTCACGGCACTTCATGACGACAACATCCTCACGACAGGTAATGGTTGGTAACGGGTCACAGAGTAACGGCTAAAACACTCGTTTTAAATTACCGATCGCGTGTTTTTTCGGCCACGGTGAGATGACTGGGCAGTCAGCGACCAACTGCCTGCATGACGGAGGTTTATTGCTTGAATTCAAAATCCAGCGCCGCGCCTTCCACTTCATTGCGCTCTTGATTGCGCAGCGGCAGTTGCATTTCATTGCTCAGCAAACGGCCATTGAGTTGGAACGGCCCGGGTTTATCTCCAAACATGGACGGCAGCAGTGGTTGATGTTTGGTTGACTGCACCTGACCGGGCGGCTGCAGTTCCTCGACCATGTCATGGGGCAGGCTCAAATCCAGCTTGGCCGGCGGCAACGGGGTCTTGGCAACCTCGTGGGCAGATTTGCTCTTGGAGGCGATGGGAGCACGTTTCTTCTTTGCAGGAGCCACTTTTTTCACGGGCGCCTTTTTGACCGCAGCCGGTTTTTTCGACGCATTTTTCGTGGCGCTGGCGGCGGGTTTCTCCGGTGCCGATGCGGCCATCACGCCTCCCATGTGGAAGGCAGTCAACAGGCCGATCAAAACCCACACGGCAGGAACAATGGCTTTCATAAACACAACGGCACTTACGGCAGGGAACCCCATGCTCGCCTGATAATGAGACGCTGACAAGCACATCAGGCTAAACCGCTGATTCCTATAAAAATCCGTTGGCGGTCTCTTGGCACAGTTGAGTCGCCAACAGCCCCAGCGTCATCAAGGCCCGCTCTGCCTCGCGGTTCCAGGGCGTGCCACAGTTCAAGCGGATACAATGATTGAACTGCTCGGTGTTACTGAAAATCAGCCCTGGCGCGATACTGATACCTTGCTGCAGCGCCCGCACATGCAACTCTTGAGTATTGACCCGCCCCGGCAGGCTGACCCACAAAATGAAACCTCCGGTAGGCCGGCTCATTTGCGTGCCTTCGGGGAAGTACTGCTGCACCGCCAGTTGAAAAGCGCTGAGGTTCTTGCGGTACTCCTGGCGGATATAGCGCAGGTGCCGGTCGTAGCCGCCATTTTCCAGATACGCCGCGATGCCCATCTGCGTGACGCTGCACGCCGAGTGAGTACTGAAGGTCTGGAGTCGCTGGATTTCCTGCTGGAATTTTCCAGCAATCATCCAGCCGATGCGCACGCCCGGCGACAAGGTCTTGGAAAAACTCGAACAGTAGATGACCCGGTCCAACCGGTCGTAGGCCTTGAGCGCCTTGGTACGCCCCTGCTCGAACATGAGTTCGCCATAGATATCGTCCTCGACGACCTGAATGTCGAAGTCCGACGCCAGGCGCAGCAGTTGCTTTTGTCGCTCCTCTGGCATAGTGCCGCCAAGGGGATTGCTCAGGCGCGTGGTCAACACCAGTGCCTTGATCGACCATTGGTTGGCCGCCAGCTGCAAAGCCTCGAGGCTCATGCCGGTAACCGGATCACTAGGGATCTCGATGACCTTGAGCCCCAACAGATCCGCCAGTTGGAGCAAGCCGTAATAGGTGGGCGATTCGGCGGCGATCAGATCCCCTGGCCGGGTCAGCACGCGCAAGGACATTTGCAGCGCATCGACACAGCCGTGGGTAATCACTACTTCAGAAGGATCCACCACGACGCCAGCGTCGCGCATACGAATCGCCACCTGACGCCGCAACGGCTCGAAGCCCGGGCTGAACATGTAGCTGAACGCCCGCGGGCTATGGAAACGCGTGACCTTGGCCAATTGCTGGTGCAGCGCCCGCACAGGCAGGTAATCGACGCTCGGCACCGCCGCCCCCAATGGGAACACCCCTTCACGGCGCGACTCGACCAAAACTTGCTGGATGATACTGCTGCGCGTCACCAGCCCCGGGCGCTCGACCCGGGCGATGTCCGGCGTCGGCGCGGTGAGGGCCGGCGTCTGGTGCACGTAGTAACCCGATTGCGGCCGCGCGCGGATCAGCCCCTGGTCTTCAAGGTTGGCGTAGGCCTGCAGCACCGTGGCATGGCTGACGTTGAGCTGGGAACTCATCTTGCGCACCGACGGCACGCGTTCGCCAGGCTGATACACACCGCGCCGGATGTCTTCAGCCAGTTGCTGAGCAATACGTTGATAGAGCAGAAGGTTGGTCATGACGCAGCACTCGATTTCACGGGCATTTTATTCTTGTCGGAAACGATACCGGAACAGTTTAGAAGTGTACGGGGACAGTTGCCAGATTACTCGACAGTACAGTGGAGTGACAGCGCTAACTGTACCCCTGGGAGGATAATCTGCGAGCCAAAAAAACCCGGCGCCGTGGAAGGGGCCGGGTTTTCCAGTGACGCCGCCCTCAGCGGGCGGCGCCGAGCTGGCCTTTCTCGTCGGAGAACACAATTTCAACACGGCGGTTCTGGGCCCGCCCCCGCTCCGAGGCGTTGACGTCCACCGGATACTCGTCACCGTAGCCTTCGACCTGGATACGTTTTTCGTCAATCCCCAAGTCCACCAGCACGTCCGCCACCGACTGTGCACGGTCCCGAGACAGCTTGAGATTTTCCTGCTTGCCGCCGGTGCTATCGGTATAGCCCTCGATGCGCACGACACGCTTGGGATTGAGCTGCAAGAACTGCACGATCTTGAGCACCACGCGGTTGGCCGAATTCTTCAGTTCTGCCTCGCCGGTGTCGAACAGGACATCACCCAGCGTCATCACCAGGCCGCGATCGGTCTGGGTGGTCGCCATCGCCATGATCTGTTCTTCCAGCCATTTGCCCTGCTGCTGCACGCTCAGCAACTTGGACTCACGCAAGGCCAACTGCAGGCGCTGGCGCTCCAGTTCGAGCTTTGCCGCACGCTCTTCGTTCAGCACCTGATTACTGTGCTCCCGGGCAATCGCACTGTAGCGCTGGCTCAGGTAGGCGTAATGCTGAACATCCTCGCCACTGCCCCAGTAGCTGGACAAGCGATCAGCCCGGGCCAGGGATTCACCGGCACGGATCACGTCCCTGGGCGCGGCGCGCAATACGTTGGCGTCTTCCTTGACCTTCTGGAAGTCGGTGCTGGCCTGTTCGAGCGCTGCTTCGCTGCGCTGGCCGGCACAGCCATACAAACTGGCCAGGCCCGCGAGGACCAGCCCGCCAAATACATGGGACTGCTTCATTGGGCATCATCCCTCAACTGTTTGCGCAAACGCTTGATGCGGGTGTCGAGCACGTTCAGTTGCTCCTGGCTCTTGAGGGTCAGCACCTTGGCTTCGGCCAGACGTGCATCCAGCTCGGCCTGTTCAGCCCGCATGCGTGCCTTCTTGTACGATTCGTCGGCCATGTTGGATTTGGCCCGAGCGAACTTTTCCTCGGCCAGTTTCAATTCGGGCACTTCGTCGGCATTGGCGCCCACGGCCCGAGCTTGCTCCAGTGCCTGTTCGGTCAGGCGGATCTGTTCATTCGGCGCCGGATCGGCTGCGCAACCCGCCAGAGCCAGAACGGCCAGGGCAGCGAAAAGAGGTCGAATAGTCACTAATGTTCCCTACTGTTTTGGGGCACCGACAGGTGGCTGCAACTGTGTGTTCCAACGCTCAAGATTGCGCTGCAACACAGCCTCTGTCAGGCCGGACGCGGCCAATTCTGTCATCTTTTGCGCCAGCTGTCCGCGTAACCATGGGTCATTGCAGGCGGAGTTATGGGAAACCGCGAGGAACAGCCCCGGTTTATCCACCGGTTGCGGTGCGGCTTGCAGGTCGTTGGCCATCCCCAGTGTCTGCGCCATTGCCAGGCCCGAGTAGCGCCCCGCCAGGACATATTCCACCTCACCCAACAGCAATTTCTGAAAGGCCTGGGTCAGGTTGGGCGTGCGCACCAAGGACAATTTCTGCTCGGCGAAGATGCCGAATCCCTGGGTCATACGCGCCTTTTCCGACAAGGCTCCGGGATGACCATGAAGATCCTCGGGCTGGTTGATGACCAGCGTCGAATCCTTGCGGGTCCAGACCAGGTAATCGTTTTCCAGCAAAGGTGGATGGACGTAGTCCAACGCTTCGAGGCCAGTGCTGGTCAGTGGAGCATCGGTGAGCAGATCCATGCGCCCGCTGCGCACTTCATCCAGCGCCTGGGCGCGCTTGCCGGCATAAAGCAGTTCGATCTTGATACCCAGCTCCCCTGCCACTTGCGTCAGCAGGTCGGCGCCGGCGCCAATCAGATGCTTGGGGTCCTGGGGGTCTTGCCAAAGGTAGGGCGGCGCATCCGGGCTGCCGGTGGCGATCAGTCGCTCACACTTGCCGGCGGCAGTGGCCAGGCCTGGCACACCCGCCAACGCCCACAACAATGACCAACCAGCCAAACGGCGAAGATCCATGGCAATACGCTCCCCTTGCAGCGAAAACAAATAGTGCACAAATAAAAAACCCGGCCAAAGGGCCGGGCTCTTTATAAGTGAAGACGCCGGATTAGACCAGCTTCTCCAGCTCAGGGATGGCTTCGAACAGGTCGGCTACCAGGCCATAATCGGCCACCTGGAAGATCGGCGCTTCTTCGTCCTTGTTGATCGCAACGATCACCTTGGAGTCTTTCATGCCGGCCAGGTGCTGGATCGCGCCGGAGATACCGACGGCGATGTACAGCTGTGGCGCAACGATCTTGCCGGTCTGGCCGACCTGCATGTCGTTGGGTACGAAACCTGCGTCGACCGCCGCGCGGGAAGCGCCGACGGCAGCGCCCAGCTTGTCGGCCAGGGCGTACAGGTGCTTGAAGTTGTCACCGTTCTGCATGCCACGCCCGCCGGAAACGACGATCTTGGCAGCGGTCAGTTCCGGACGATCGGACTTGGCCAGTTCTTCGTTGACGAAGCTGGAGATGCCGGCGTCGTGGGCAGCGCCTACGGCTTCAACGGCAGCCGAACCACCTTCGGCGGCAACCGGGTCGAAACCGGTGGCGCGGACGGTGATGACCTTGACCGCAGCGTTCGATTGAACGGTTGCGATCGCGTTACCGGCGTAGATCGGACGCTTGAAGGTGTCGGCGCTTTCCACCGAGATAATCTCGGAGATCTGGTCGACATCCAGGGCAGCGGCAACGCGCGGCAGGATGTTTTTGCCATTGGAAGTAGCGGCAGCCAGGATGTGGCTGTAGCCCTTGCCCAACTCTGCAACCAGAGGAGCAACGTTTTCCGGCAGTTGGTGCGCGTAGGCGGCGTTGTCGGCCACCAGCACTTTTGCCACGCCAGCGATTTTCGCAGCAGCTTCGGCAACGGCGCCAGCGCCCTGCCCGGCTACCAGGACGTGGACATCGCCACCGATTTTGGCAGCGGCAGCAACGGTGTTCAGCGTGGCCGGAGCCAGCGCCTTGTTATCGTGTTCGGCGATTACCAAGATAGTCATGATCAGATTACCTTCGCTTCGTTTTTCAGTTTCTCGACCAGTTCAGCCACCGACTTGACCTTGATGCCCGCGCTGCGTGCAGCCGGCGCTTCGACTTTTACGGTCTTGTTGGTGGAGGCGGTGGAAACGCCCAAAGCGTCAGGCGTCAGCACTTCAAGCGGCTTCTTCTTGGCTTTCATGATGTTTGGCAGGGACGCGTAGCGCGGCTCGTTCAAACGCAGGTCGGTGGTGACGATAGCCGGCAGTTTCAAGGAAACCGTCTGCGCGCCGCCGTCGATTTCGCGGGTCACGGCAACGCTGTCGCCGGACACTTCAACCTTGGACGCAAACGTGCCCTGACCATAGCCGCTCAATGCCGCGAGCATCTGGCCGGTCTGGTTGTTGTCGCTGTCGATGGCTTGCTTGCCGAGGATCACCAGCGATGGCTGTTCCTTGTCGACAACGGCCTTGAGCAGCTTGGCCACGGCCAGGGAAGTCAGGTCTTCGGCGGATTCGACGAGGATGGCGCGATCGGCACCCAGTGCCAGCGCGGTGCGCAGTTGTTCCTGGGCGGTGGTCGGGCCGATGGAGACGACGACGATCTCAGTCGCCACGCCTTTTTCTTTCAGGCGTACGGCTTCTTCTACGGCGATTTCGCAGAAAGGGTTCATCGACATCTTGACGTTGGCGAGGTCGACGCCGGAGTTGTCCGCCTTGACGCGAACCTTGACGTTATAGTCGACCACTCGTTTGACAGCTACAAGAACCTTCATGGATTCCTCGTTACTCTCCGGTGAAAAGAAAGTCGCCTAGGCGAACCTGGCGGTTGATGCTCATGGGCGCAAGGGCACCTCTAAAAACGCCGGCATGAACCACACATGACCTTGCTCACGGGAGTGAAGACCGTTCGTCAGTGATGACTGATGAGTCATTCATTATCGCGGCGTGTAAACTGCGCGTCCGAACCACGCAATACGTCACTTTGTGCTGCCTTCGCCCTGTCTTTAGAGGTGCTCTTGAAACCAACAGTCAGCCTACGGCGAGCGCAAAACCGCCCGTATCTTGACCGGAACACCTATTCCGGTCAATACGGCAAAATGGTCAGTCATAAGCCGCACGTCAGTGATTTATCTGGCCTGCGGCAATTTCAAACAAACGTTTGTATTGGACCCTGAGAGTGGTGTAGATATAATGCGCCGCTTAAGAGAGCACCGCGTGCCATTCCGTGTCACTTTCGTCGCTTTTAGCAAAGAAACGACGGATGCCACGCCCAACCTCCAATTAGAAAAAACTGTAGAGCCTTGAGTAGGAGATAGCCTGTGGAACGCGAATACATGGAATTCGACGTGGTCATCGTCGGTGCCGGCCCCGCTGGCCTGTCTGCCGCTTGCCGACTGAAACAGAAGGCCGCCGAAGCCGGTAAGGAAATCAGCGTCTGCGTGGTCGAAAAAGGCTCCGAGGTCGGTGCGCACATCCTCTCCGGTGCGGTGTTCGAACCCCGCGCCCTGAACGAACTGTTCCCGGACTGGAAAGAACTGGGCGCACCGCTCAACACCCCGGTGGTGCGCGACGACATCTATGTACTGCGCAGCAGCGAGACCTCCACCAAGGTGCCCGACTTCTTTGTGCCCAAGACCATGCACAACGAAGGCAACTACATCATCTCCCTGGGCAACCTGTGCCGCTGGCTGGCCCAGCAGGCCGAGAACCTGGGCGTGGAAATCTACCCGGGCTTCGCCGCCCAGGAAGCGCTGTTCGACGAGAATGGCGTGGTCCGCGGGATCATCACCGGCGACCTGGGTGTCGACCGTGAAGGTCAGCCGAAGGAAGGCCTCTACACTCCCGGCATGGAACTGCGCGGCAAGTACACGCTGTTCGCCGAAGGCTGCCGTGGTCACATCGGCAAGCAACTGATCAAGCGCTTCAACCTTGACAGCGATGCCGACGCCCAGCACTACGGCATCGGCCTGAAGGAAATCTGGGAAATCGACCCGGCCAAGCATCAACCGGGCCTGGTGGTGCACACCGCCGGCTGGCCGCTGGACATCATGAGCGCCGAAAACACCGGTGGCTCGTTCCTGTATCACTTGGAAAACAATCAGGTCGTAGTCGGCCTGATCGTTGACCTGTCCTACAGCAACACCTTCCTGTCGCCGTTCGATGAGTTCCAGCGCCTCAAGCATCACCCGGTCCTCAAGCAGTACCTGGAAGGCGGCAAACGCATCAGCTACGGCGCCCGCGCCATCTGCAAGGGCGGTCTGAATTCGCTGCCGAAAATGGTTTTCAAGGGCGGTGCGCTGATCGGTTGCGACCTCGGCACCCTCAACTTCGCCAAGATCAAAGGCAGCCACACTGCCATGAAGTCCGGCATGCTCGCGGCCGACGCCGTGGCCGATCGCTTGTTCGCCGAATCCGAAGGCGGCGATGAACTGACTGCCTATGTCGACAGCTTCAAGAACAGCTGGCTCTACGAAGAACTGTTCGCCACCCGCAACTTCGGCCCGGCGATGCACAAATTCGGTCCGATCATTGGCGCTGGCTTCAACTGGTTCGACCAGAACATCATGGGCGGCAAAATGCCGTTCACCCTGCACGACACCAAGCCGGACTACGCCTGCCTCAAACTGGCCAAGGACAGCCAGAAGATCGACTACCCCAAACCTGACGGCAAGTTGAGCTTCGACAAACTCAGCTCGGTGTTCATCTCCGGTACCAACCATGAAGAAGAACAACCCTGCCACCTGAAGCTGACCGACCCGAGCATCCCGATCAGCAAGAACCTGCCACTGTACGACGAACCGGCACAACGCTACTGCCCGGCCGGCGTGTACGAAGTGGTGACCAAGGAAGACGGCGAGAAGCGCTTCCAGATCAACGCCCAGAACTGTGTGCACTGCAAGACCTGCGACATCAAGGATCCTTCGCAGAACATCACCTGGGTTTCGCCGGAAGGCGCCGGTGGGCCGACTTACCCGAACATGTAAGCCGATTCGCTGAACATCAAGGCTCCCGAAAGGGGGCCTTTTTGTTGCCTGCCATTCAAGGAACACCGCAACCCAATGTGTGCGAGCTTGCTCGCGATAACGATTTTTCATTCAACACAGATGTCGACTGACACACCGCTATCGCGAGCAAGCTCGCTCCCACAAGGGAACATCACGGGATCAGGCGGCGCGCTCTTCCCCGGGATTGCGCTCGAAGTAGCGTTTGTACTCCCGGCTGAACTGCGACGAACTCTGATACCCCACCTGATGCGCGACCTGGGCCACGCCCAAGCCTTCGCTAAGCAGCAATCGCTGAGCCTTGAGCAGACGCAAGCGCTTGAGGTACTGCACCGGCGACAATAGGGTGCTGCGCTTGAAATGCTCATGAAAGGTCGAGGCGCTCATGTTCGCGCAACTGGCCAACGTCTCGACGTTCAGCGGCTCGGTAAAGTGTGCATGCAGATGGCTCAGGGCAGCGGCAATCCGGGCGAACTGCCCTTGCTGTTCCACCAGTGCCCGCAATACATCGGCCTGGGGCCCACGCAAGGCGACGAACAGCAATTCCCGCAGCCGCGCCTGGCCCATGACCTGGCACTCCAGCGGATCGTGCAGGCAGTGCAACAAGCGCTCGACGCACCCGCGCATCGCGTCATCGAGCACGGCACAGGTCATGGACTCCGGCGTCTGCGGCGCCAGGCTCCGCCCCGCCACCAGCCCCATGGCCAGCACCAGCTCCCCCAGCATCACCCGATCGATCGCCACAGAAACCCCTAGCAGCGGGGCATTGGGCATGGCATAGGTTTCGCACTCGAACGGCACCGGCAATGCCTGGATCAGATAATGCCCGGCACCATATTCCAATGTGCGAGGTCCCAGGTAGGCCAGCTTGCTGCCCTGGGCAATGATCACCAGGCTCGGCTCGTAAAGCTGCGGACCGCGGGCAACATCCTGGCAGGCCCTGAGCACATGCACGCCGGGCAGCCGCGTGGGAACGAAACCATCGCGGATCGCCAAGGGCTCGATCAGCGAGACCAAAGAGGCATTGGCATCAAGATGACGGGTCAACAACATAGGAAAACTTCACGAAAAAAGATGAGGGCATCATCGCAGGTCTGCGTCTCGTAGAGATCAAATCATAGCCAGCGCCGGAGAAATAGGCATGACATACGTAGGAATCACCATCGCCTCAATCCGGCAAGACTCCCAGAATGGATCGTCTCACTGTTCACTGCTTAGCGAGGTCCACTATGTACACTGCCATCGGATATGCCGCCCAGTCGGCCACCACTCCCCTCGCCCCCATGAAATTCGAACGCCGCAGCCCGCGAGCCGACGATGTGGCGATCGACATTCTCTACTGCGGCGTCTGCCATTCCGACATCCACCAGGCCCGTAATGAATGGGGCATCGCCGTTTATCCGCTGATGCCCGGCCATGAGATCGTCGGCAAAGTTACCGCCGTCGGTGCGAATGTCACCCGCTATAAGATCGGCGACCTGGTGGGCGTTGGTTGCATGGTCGACTCCTGCCGCGAGTGCGAAGCCTGTCGCGCGGACCTGGAGCAATACTGCTACCAGGGCATGACCCAGACCTACGCCAGCCCGGACCGTATCAGCGGCGGCCACACCATGGGCGGTTACTCCAACAGCATCGTGGTCAGCGAGCACTTCGTGCTGCGCATCCCGGAAACCCTCGATCCGGCCGGTGCCGCGCCGATTCTCTGCGCCGGCATCACCACCTACTCGCCCCTCAAGCACTATGGCGTGAAGGCTGGCGACAAGGTTGGCGTACTGGGCATGGGCGGCCTCGGGCACATGGGCATCAAGTTCGCCAAGGCCATGGGCGCGGAAGTGACGCTGTTCACCCGCTCGGCGAGCAAGGCTGAGGAAGCCCGTCGCCAAGGTGCGGACCATGTGATCGTGTCTACCGACGCCGAGCAGATGGCCGCTGCCGCCGGACGTTTCAACTTCCTGCTGGACACCATTCCAGTGCAGCACGACCTCAATCCCTACCTCGACACCTTGCGTTTTGACGGTGTGCACATCCTGGTGGGTCTGGTCGAACCGATTGATCCGCCGGTCCATGCCGCAAAACTGATCATGGGCCGTCGGGTACTGGCCGGTTCGCTGATCGGCGGTATCGCAGAAACCCAGGAAGTGCTGGATTTCTGCGCCGAACACAACATCAGCTGCGACATTGAAATGCTCGACATCCGTCAGATCAACGAGGCCTATAGCCGCATGATCGCTGGGGATGTGAAGTACCGCTTCGTCATCGACATGGCGACACTCAAGGCCTGATCCTCAAACCTTGGCGCCAAGCTCCGCCGACAGCCGGGCTGTGACCCCTTTGACCAGGGGAATCAGCTCGGCCATTTTTTCCAGCGGCATGTATGGCACGGTGCTGGCGATACTGATACCGGCGACGATGCGCTTGCCGGCGTCACGGATCGGCGCCGCCACGCAACGAATCGACGGTTCGTTGTCTTCCAGATCGAAGGCATAGCCCCCCGCCACGTATTCCACCATCCGTTGCTGGAACTGTTCCCAGGATTGCTCCTGATGCTGGGGCCAGAACTGATTCTTCCCGACGGCCGGCAGGCTGATTTCATACAGCCGCTTCCATTGTTCCTGCGTGTCATCGAGCATCAGCGCCTTGCCGATCCCGGTGCGCGCCAACGGCATGCGATGGCCTACGCGCGAGCGCATCTCCGGGCCATTACGCCCCGGATTTTTCAGCAGGTACAAGACTTCGTCACCCTCGCGAATCGCCAGGTGAACGGTATCGCCGGTGAGTGCCGACAGCTCGTCCAGATACGGCCCCGCCAGGCTCACCAGCGGCAGTTCTTCCCGGGCCTGGAAACCCAGTTCGATCAGCTTGGGCCCCAGCAGGTAACCCACTTGCGGCACGACGCGCAGGTAACGTTCGTCCACCAGGCAACTGGCCAGGCGATGGGTAGTGCTGCGGGTGGTGCCGATCAACCGGGCAATTTCCTTCAAGTCACGGGCGCCGCTGGCGACCGCCTGGACCACACCCAGGCCACGCAGCAATGTCTGGGTGCCTGTGGGCGCTGCATCCTTGGAGATTTTGGGATCGTCTTGCTGCATAACCGGCCTTCAACAGTGAGCGGGGAACGGGCGGCATTATGGTCGCCCGCCCCGTCGGACTACAACTCGATGCGCTCGACCTTCCCCACCAGCAGGATGTAGGACAGCGCGCCAATCAATGCCAGAACGGCGATATAAGTGATGGCTGGGGCAAACGAATCGCCGCTGGCGAGAAAGCCGATGACGATAGGCGTGGCGATGGCCGCCAGGTTACCGATGAAGTTGAACACCCCACCCGTCAATCCGAGCAGCCGTGCCGGTGCCAGGGTCGAAACCAATGACCAGGTGATCGACGCCAGGCCATTGCCGAAGAACGCCAGGGCCAGGAAAGCGATCACCAACGGTGTCGATTCGACAAAGTTGGCACCGATGATCGACGTGGAAATCAACAGGCCACCAATGATCGGTAGCTTGCGAGCGAACCCCACCGTGGCACCGCGACGGATCAACCAGTCGGAGAAGAATCCGGAACACAACACGCCGACGAACGCTGCGAGAAACGGCAACGATGCCAACAGGCCGGACTTGATGAAGTCCATGCCGCGATATTTCACTAGGTAGGTCGGGAACCACGTCAGAAAAAACCACAGCGTGGAGTTGAGGCAGAATTGGCCGAGGTAAATGCCCCACAACTTGCGTTGAGTCAGGACGATCCCCAGGTCGGCCCAGCTGAATTTCGCCTTGGCCTTCGCGGTATCGGCCTGGATATCGACCAATCCGCCACCTTCGCGGATCAGTTCGATTTCAGCCGCATTGGCCCCTTTGAAGTCCCGTGGTTCGCGATACACCGCGTACCAGATCAACGCCCAGATAATGCCTACCGCGCCCGTGGCGACAAACACCATGTGCCAGCCGAAGGCGTGTTGCAGCCAGGCCAATACCGGCGTCAGGAAGGCCAACCCGACGAACTGCCCGGAGGTGTAGAAACCGATGGCCGTGGCCCGCTCGCGCTCGGGAAACCAGGTGGTGACCACGCGGCTGTTGATCGGATAAGCCGGCGCTTCCAGGGCACCCACCGCCATGCGCAGCACGAACAGCGCGATGAAACTGGCGGCGAAGCCAAGCATCACCGTGGCCACCGACCACAGCAGCAGCGCCACGCTGTAAAGAATGCGCGGAGGCACCCGGTCCACCAACCAGCCACCAGGAATCTGCATGGCCGCATAGGTCCAGCCGAACGCCGAGAAAATCAGCCCGACATGGATTGGATCGATACCCAGGTCGCTGGTCAGCGCGGGGGCGGCAATCGAGAGGTTACTGCGGTCCAGGTAATTGATCACCACGGTGATGAACAGCAGGACCATGATGAAAAAACGCTTGCGGCTGGGCGTCACCAACGACGCTTGCGCGCTCAGGGTGTGCGCTTGCATGTGAGGTGCCTCTTTTTATGTTTATTGAGGAATCGGGTGCATCGAAGAAGATCTCCCTGCTTGCGAAGATCAAACTGTGGGAGCGAGCTTGCTCGCGATGACGGCGTGTCAGTTGGCGCATGTGTGACTGATGCACTGCCATCGCGAGCAAGCTCGCTCCCACAGGGTCAGGCGTGACTCACCACTCGGCAAAACTACCATCGGCATGCCGCCAGATCGGGTTGCGCCAGCGGTGGCCTATGGCCGCGCGTTCGATGACGTATTCCTCGTTGATCTCGATGCCCAGGCCCGGCCCATTGGGGATCTTCACGAAGCCTTTGTCGTAGTCGAACACCTGCGGATCCTTGATGTAATCCAGCAGGTCGTTGCTCTCGTTGTAGTGGATGCCCAGGCTCTGCTCCTGGATGAAGGCGTTGTAGCAGACCGCATCCAGTTGCAGGCACGCTGCCAGGGCGATGGGGCCCAGAGGGCAGTGCAGCGCCAGCGCCACGTCGTAGGCCTCGGCCATGTTGGCGATCTTGCGGGTTTCGGTGATGCCACCGGCATGGGACGCATCCGGCTGGATGATGTCCACGTAACCTTCGCTGAGTACACGCTTGAAGTCCCAGCGCGAGAACAACCGCTCGCCCAGGGCAATCGGGGTGCTGGTCAGCGGCGCCAATTCCTTGAGGGCTTCGTAGTTTTCACTGAGCACCGGTTCTTCAATGAACATCAGCTTGTAGGGGTCGAGTTCCTTCATCAACACCTTGGCCATTGGCTTGTGCACGCGGCCGTGGAAATCCACGCCAATGCCGACGTTCGGCCCCACCGCATCGCGCACCGCCGCGACGTTGGCCAGGGCCAGGTCGACCTTTTCAAAGGTATCGAGAAATTGCAGCTCTTCGGTGCCGTTCATTTTCACTGCCGTGAAACCCCGCGCCACCGCCTCTTTCGCCGCCCGCGCGGTGTCCGCCGGCCGGTCGCCGCCGATCCACGAATACACGCGGATCTTGTCGCGCACCTGGCCACCGAGCAAATCGCTGACCGACACACCCAAGGCCTTGCCCTTGATGTCCCACAACGCCTGGTCGATACCCGCCAGGGCACTCATGTGGATCGCCCCGCCCCGGTAGAAGCCGCCGCGATACAACACCGTCCAGATATCTTCGATGTTGCGTGGGTCTTTGCCGATCAGGTAGTCGGACAGTTCCTCGACGGCCGCCGCCACCGTGTGGGCACGGCCTTCGACCACGGGTTCGCCCCAGCCGGTGACACCTTCGTCGGTTTCGACCTTGAGGAAGCACCAGCGCGGCGGAACGATAAACGTGGTCAGTTTGGTGATTTTCATCTTGTTGTCTCTCTTATCAGATGCAGCGCACGGGGCGCTGGAAAAGTCTTCAGTTCAAGGCATTCCACGCGGCCACGTAGGCCTTGGCGCGCACCGCCACCTCATCTGCCGTCAGGCCTGGCTTGAACAGCCCGGAACCGAGGCCGAAGCCCTTGACGCCAGCCTCGACGAACACCGCCATGTTGTCCGGGGTAATCCCGCCCACCGGCACCAGCACGGTCCCGGCCGGCAGCACCGCGAGCCAGGCCTTGACCACCGCCGGGCCCATTTGCTCGGCCGGGAACATCTTCAGCACATGGGCGCCTTCGGCCAGGGCGGCAAAAGCCTCGGTGGGCGTGGCGACGCCAGGGGACAGGTACAGCCCTGCCGCTTTCGCTGCCCGCAACACCTTCGGATCACTGTGGGGCATGACGATCACTTGTCCGCCAGCGGCTTTCACCTGCTCGACCTGTTCCGGCGTCAGCACGGTGCCGGCACCGATCAGGCAATCGGCGGGCAACGTACTGCGCAGGATGCGGATACTTTCGTACGGCTCGGGGGAATTGAGCGGTACTTCGATGACGCGAAATCCGGCGCTATAAAGGACTTCGCCGATAGCGGCGGCCTCTTCCGGGCGCAGACCACGCAAAATTGCGATCAGCCCATTGTGCGCCAGTGCTTGTGTGAGCATGTCAGACCTCCAGTCAGGTTTAACGCGATGCGGTGGAATCGAGCAGCCCGGCCGCCACGGCCAGTTGCCACAAACCACGTTCAGTGGCCTGTTCGACCATGGTCACCCGGGCGAAACCGCAGGCGTCGAGAGCCCGTTGATAACGGGCACAGAGTTGGGAATTGCCAATCAGCACCACTGCGGGCAAGTGGATGCTGTCGCGCCGCCGACGTTGCACGGTAGCCAGCGCTGTCAGCTCATGGCCGATCAACAGGCCAGAGAGGTAGTCAGCCTGGGCGCTGGCAGCCAGTTCGCCGGTCAAGCCCAGGCTGCGGGCGCTGAACACGGTGGACAACGGACCGATCTCGCCGCCCACCGACAACGCCACCTGCACGCCGCGATCGAAGGCCTGACCGTCGAACGTCGCGCCGCGCTGCTGGGTGCGACCGAGAATGCTGTGATCACTGAGCACGGCGAAGATCTCGCCGGTCATGAAGGTGTCGAAATGCACGATGCAGCCGTCGGTCACTTCCACCCATTTCGAGTGGCTGCCGGGCAGGCCGATCAGCACCGCTCCGTCCGGCAGGTCGTGCAACGCACCGAGCACCTGGGTCTCTTCGCCGCGCATGACGTTGGGCAGCCGTGAACGCTGGATTACGCCAGGCACGATGTGCACATCGACACCACGAAGGCTGCGAATGACTTGTAGGGAATGTCCGAGATTGGCGACGTTGGCCGGCGTGTCGCAGTAAGGCGCTTCGCGCCAGCCCTGGGCGCTGCCGACCATCCCGCAGGCTATGACGGGCAGGCCCGGCTGAGCATCGAGCCAATCGCCACAGGCCTCATCGAAGGCCAATTCGAAGCCGTCGATGCACACCTGGCCGGCAACGGTTCGCGGCCCGGCGGGCAATTGCATGATCCCCGACGACAGCGAGCGCTGGTCCAGAACTTCGCCTCCGGCGGCGAGTTTGTAAGCCCGTAGTGAGGTGGTCCCCCAGTCGAGCGCGATCAATTGCGCCTGCATCCGCTTCACCTGTTCTGTTTTTTGGCAGTGAGTGGGGCGGACTATAAACCTGGACCCATGGAAATCTCAATATATAAAAATGCATCCCATATATTGGGAGATGCATCTGAATGTCTAACCGTGCCGTCGCGGACAGCCGTCAATCATGCAAGCAAGTGCCGGTATGCCCTAGTGCGATTCGCCGTTCAAGAACCCGAGGATTTCGGCAGCCAACGCCTCGGGCGCTTCTTCCGCCATGTGATGACCACAGTCCAGCGCACGCCCTTGCAGTTTCGTCGTCCACGGCTCCCAAACGGCCAACACGTCCTCATAGATCAGTTTCAAATCATCACGCCTGGACCACAGGACCATGGTTGGACACGCAATCCGGCGCCCGGCGTGGCGGTCCGCCTCATCGTGGTCGCGGTCGATCCCCGGGCCTGCACGATAATCCTCAAGCATGCCATGGACCGTCTCGGGATCATGAATGGCGGCCCTGTAGTCTTCATAGGCAAGTGCCCCCATTTTCTCGGGAGAGCCGCCATACCATGCATCTGGATCGGCCAGGATGGCTTGTTCCGGTTTCTCGGCTTGCATGAAGAAGAACCAGTGCCACCACATGGAGGCGAATCGCTCGTCGCAGCGTTCCAGTGCCTCGATGATGGGGACGCCGTCCAGTACCCCGAGGTGGGTTACGGCGTCGGGATGATCCATGGCCATGCGAAAGGCCGTATAAGCGCCCCGATCATGGCCGATAACCGAGAACCGTTGGTGTCCTAGATGGCGCATCAGCGCAATACAATCGTGGGCCTTGGCACGTTTCGAGGAGCCGGCATGGTCCGGCGTATCGGCAGGTTTGGAGGAACGACCGAACCCTCTCAGGTCGGGGCAAACCACCGTGTGGTGCTGCGCCAACAACGGCGCTACCCGGTGCCAAGTCGCGTGCGTACGAGGATGACCATGGAGCAATAGGACGGGAGAACCCCTGCCTCCATGCCTGACCCTCAACGTCGCCTCAGGCAGGACGACGGTATCGAGAGAGAATTGTTCGAACATCAGGTTTCCTTCCTGTTTCTTTAATCGACAGGCACTGACTCGGCCAAGTCGGCCAAGGCATATCTGCATTCGACATGCAGCCTAGCGTTCATGATATGCCGAGTTGTCTTGGGCGGATAAGGACGACCTTCCAGGCCCCTGGCAATAATCTCGTGGGCTGTCACTTCAATGCCCGCTTGACGGGATTCAAGTTCGACCTGTGAATAATCGAGCAATAAGCAGGGAACCACTTTCAACGAGGTCCGCCGTGCAAACTCACGCCGATGGTGACCGTCCATTATGACCCACGATCCGCGCTCTACCAGAATCGGTTGCAACCAAAAGCCGTGGCTTGCAATTTCGTGGGCGACTTGCTGCACCCGCGCTTCAATAAACTCCTCGGTAGGAAGAAGCGCGTCCGGAGGCAAAAGCATAATGCCCGCATTTTCACGTCGAGCCTCTGCAAAGAATCTAGTGTTCATAGGTGACTCACTCTAGTTTGTTCTCATCCCCACGACACAGCGCTGGTGCGTGCCGAAGAAGTTTACGGATAGCCTAGTCCCATCTTCAGTCATGGCAAGATTTGCTTATAAGGTCTTATTTCTACACGATCGATTTAAATAAAAAAATATTGCTTAAAAAGATTGAACCTTACACCGCTTCGTTTCCCCGACCGTACGTACCATTTCGTTACCGCATTTTCATTTTATAAAAAAATCTTATTTACCAACGCGTTATGACAGCCCAACCAATAAAGTCAAAAAATATTTTGTTTTTTAAAAACTTCATGTCTAGTCTCGCTGAGGAATTTAAATTTTGGATCCAATATCAAACTAATGGCTACCGCCAGAACTTAGCTATTCGCTACGGAGTATTTGCGTGACCACTCTTATTGAAAATCCGATTTGTGATTATTACGATCAGATCTGCAACGAACTGCGTGCCTCCACTGATCATCTGGAGCAGGCTGGAGATGAACTATTCAGTCCCCGATACCTGCCGGAACTGGACCCGCAGATAAAGCAGTTTTTTGCAGCGTCTTCGATAAGTTACTCATTGATTGACTTGGGTTTGGGCATTGAAACCATCTTGCTCAATATGTCGAGATTCGAACGAACCCGTACGACCAAGACCAATCCTTCCCTGCTCATGGTGGCACGAGCGATCGAACACAGTCGTCGCAGCGGCGAGGCGGTCACCATTGTCACTCCCTCTTCAGGAAATAAAGCGACCGCATTGCGCGCTGCGGTATACCGCGCCTACGAGCTCGGACTGGCCTCTCCAGACACCCTGAATATCGTGTGCGTGGTGCCAGCGGATGCGCAGCTCAAACTGTGGGATAGCCCCCTATCGTCGGACGACCGGCTGCGCGCCCTCAATCCACTCGTGACGGTTGAAACGTCGACTCGCGACACAGTCAAGAAAATGGTTTCCAGCGCCGCTCGCAGGCTTCCTTCCGTGGCATCGAAGCGACGATTGTGGTTCACGCTCTCGCTGGACAATTACGTCCTCGCCGATCAACTGCGGGCCTTTCTGGAGATTGACCGTTTCGCACCGGAGGTCCGTCGCTGGCACACACACAGCGTGTCCAGTGCGTTCGGGTTGATAGGGCATAGTCGAGGATGGGCGCGAAGGTGGCCAGACGCACCGCTACGGCCCGGTTACCTGCTCGTTCAACACCTCGACACCCCTGACATGGTCCTGCATCTGACGCGAGGCACTTTTGACCGAACGCAGCTCCCCCAGTACCACCCCGGTGCCAATGGGCGTTTCAAGCAAACAGACTCGGCGCACTTCCCTACTGAAACCCACCGAATCGACGAATGCATCGACACGACGTTCTACACCTCCGCACCTGTAACGCAGCCGGAGATGGAAGGCTACATCGCTCAGCATGGAGGCACAGGGATCGTCGTCAGCCGTATCGAATGTGAAAGGGGCTATGACCAAGTCCGAAAGGCGCTCGCACACACCGACGTGCGCTTGCCAGACGATCCGGGTCGCCTGCGAGAGCACTCGTTATTAATGGCAGCCACCGGAGCAAGGCTGGCCCATACGCGGGGATTGCTGGAGGGCGTCGGGTCGGTCGTGCTCCATAACAGCGGCAGCTATACCGATAGCGATTTTGACCCGGTACCCCATCGACACCTGACACGCCTGCACCAGGATCAACCCCAAGCGCTGGATGACCTTATCGAGCGAACCAGAGGGAGAATGCTTGGATGAACTCGCCGATTAGTATTGTCTCGGCCATCGACTTCAACGATGAGCCCATCCCTCTTGAAAACCTGCATGCCACCGCTCAGTCGCTCCTGGAGGAGCACGGCTACGTACAAGTCGTGAACATTCCGGATGGATTTGACTACATCCGCTTCGGTCGACGGTTGGGCAGCTTCGTGCCGAACTACGGCGGAGCGGTTGTAGGCAATGTACGTCCCGAACCGGGCATGGATGACGTCTACCACGCTGGCAACCATCAACCGCTCACCCCCCACACCGAGGGATACGACTTCAAGCACCTGCCGCCCCGCTACATCATGCTTTGGTGTGTGGTCCCAGCAGAGGGCGACGGGGGGGAAACCACGCTTGCACTGACCCAGCCATGGATCGATGCGCTCGATGACACCTCGCGCGAGCATCTGTTGAAGACTGTGTATGCCTGGAAAACCACCGAGGGCATACAACGGCAGGGGCTGGATCTACGCACCGAGCATCCGATTCTCGAGGACACCGGCTCAGGCCGCATAGTGCGGTTCTCCTGCAATAACCTCTTGCACGAGAACGACGTGATCGCGACCACCCTGCAACACGATTGGCAGTCACGCTATCAGTCGGACTCAGTGTGGGTTCGTTATGCGCAGAACGACATCTTGCTATGGGACAACTGGCGTGTGCTCCATGCGCGCAACGCGTTCCAGGACAGTCGACGCCACCTGCGGCGCCTGCAAATCAGCGCGAGCGGCGGGCTGCAAGGACGCGCCCGATGAGCGGCAATGAAAACGCTGCGGTGAAGGTGCTCGTTATCGGGCGTGGACGGTTTGCGCGGACCCTGCTTGCACACCTTTGCGGTGTACTCGATGAAGGTGCGCAAATCGTCCAGTGTTACCGGGATGCCCGGCTCGCCTCGTCTGCGGGCAACGCCTTTGCGGCGCCGCGCGTCCGGCAGGCTCCGATGCGCACCCTGCTGGGCGAGGAAGGGTTGGCAAACCTTCAGGCGTTGATGGCCTCGTTCAAGCCGGACGTGATCGTGTCTGCGGCATCGGCGTACTCGCCGTACGGATCGGGACCCGGGGCCGGAGCGCCTTTCGGCTCGACGCTACCACTCCAACTTCCCATCGCAACCAACGTCGCCAGGGCGGCGCATTCATGCGGCAATGACGGGTTGTTGCTCAATGCCTGTTACCCCGAACTCGTCAACCCTGTCGCGCGCTTGCTCGGAACCCCGTTCGACGCGGGCCTGGGAAACGCCCAGACCTTGAACTGGGCCCAGGACTTTGGCAGTCAAGGTGACCGTTTTCAGGCTCTGGCTCACCATTCGCACCTTGGGAAAACCCCCAGGAAAATGCCATTGATGTACGACGCAACGAGTGGCCTGATCCAAGAACCCATGGCTGCGTGCATCGAAGCGCTTGATCGGCGGCGGGCCTTATCCCGAGAGGAACGCAACGACATAGGCGCCACGGCAGCGGCATCGCTGATCGCCGAGTTGGCCATGTCGCCCTCGGTGACCGCATGCCTGCCCGGCGTCGGCGTGGAAACCGGGGCGATGCCTGTAAGCCTGGGGCGCGCAGCGCAGCCCTGTATCAAGCTTTCGGGGGCGGACCTGAATCAAGTCCGCGCCAGACACCGTCAGGAGTGCATGGCCGAGGGATGGGATATTCGTGATGACGTACTGGAGCTTTCATCAGACGCTCGCGTGGGCATGGGGACGATGGCGCCGCCCGATACCCGGGTAAACGGCACTGACCTTGGGACCTGGGTGAGCTCGCTGGAGGGATGGCTATGACGATGCCAGCCAGGCTTGCGACGGCGATACGATATGGTTGGAGAAACTCGTCCCATCCTGGGGTCATCCACATGCACAGGCTACTGGATTCATGGGCGCCAAAAACCGGCACCGTGACCAGTACAGTGCCGACGTGTCCGCACGCGCCGTCCATTTCCTACGCGGGCCTTCCCCAAGGGCTGACCAACATTCTCAAGCTCATGGACGTCCTGCGGTCACGAGACTTCCCCGGGCCAGTACGTTGGCAGGATGACCACGACGGCGCCGCCGATATTGCGCTGCTAGGCACCTCGGTACGCGGGTCTCCCGTGGGCCCACGCGAGCTGATCCTGCCTTTTCGCGTTCACCTCGCGATTCCGACTCCCGACCTCGAATCGGTCAAGCAAGCCGTTTCAAAACGCGAGCGACCACGCTTCTCGTCGTCGTTCGACCAGGAGCAATGGCGCGCGCGAATCACGACGGATGAAGCTGAAGTACGCCGTTTCTACTGTCGGATGCACTTGCCGACCATGGCCAAACGGCACGCTGACGCAGCGCGGACCGAGCCCCTGGCGCTGGCGTTGCACATCGCCAGGCAAGGCGGGCTGTTTTTGTCCGAATCGTCCTCAGGCCCGGTAGCCGGATGCCTATTTACCCTGTGTGGCGGCGTGTTCACCACACGACTGCTGGGCGTCGATGAAGGGGCCGATGAGCACTACGACAACGGCGCGTTCAAGAACCTGTATCACCTGATGCTCCAGCACTGCGCCAGGAGCAGCGCTATCCAAGCCATGGATCTTTTCGGGACCGAGGCCTTCATCTCCAAAGGCATATTCCAGTGGAAACGAAAACTGGGCGCCCAGGTATGTCCGGCCCCCAACCATTTCCGGCACAAATTCCTGCGACTGAAAGTCCACCGCGACAGCCCGGGGGTACGCCAATTCCTGCTGCACAACCCGATGCTGATCGATACGCCTACCGGCTTCGCTCCGGTGTATTTCACGACAGGGGAGCAAGGAGCGGCGTGTGAATTCAGCGCCCGGATGGGTGGGTTGAATCCGCCATTGCATATTCCGATTGATGAATTCCTGTCCTCGGACGGTGCTGTAAACCAATACGCCCAAAGGCCGCGCGATACCTGAATCAGGCGTCATGTCCCGCCCGTCGAACGACGTTCGGGCAACGCTTCGCTGGTCATCGTCATTGCCCACAACACCCGCTTTCAAGCGAGAAGGTCCTGATATGCCCGATACTCCGCGCCCCGCTACACCCATCGAACTCACCCGCCGCATCCTGCAGCGCCACCTGGCCGATACTGGCATCCAGGCCCGGGAGTCCTGCCCGATTTCGCCGGTAATCCTTGATCGTCGGGTCCACCACCGATTGCAGAATGCGGCGATGTCTCTGCTCAAGCTCTTGAAACGCGCCGCACTGTCAGCGGGTGATAGCACCCAGGCGAGACTCAACGCTTACGGCGCTACCGAGCAAGACTACCCATTGTTCAGCACCGACCTGCATTTCGAGGATTCATACAGTGATGTATTTGCCCGCCCTGACTTTGTCCTGACCACGTCCGGTCCCAAAGTACTTGAGTTCAATGTCAGTGGCGCCGTGGGTGGGATACCCGAACTGGCGTGCCTCCAGGCCGGCCTGCAAGCCGCTTATGGCCGGCGGGAAGCCATCCGCTTCAAGTGGAGTAGCCCCTATGACGACCGCGCCAGGGCCTTTCGCGAGATAGCCACGCGGGAGGACCTGGAGGGCCGGGTTCTGGTAGTAGGCTCGGTGCGCGACCTTGAATATACCAACAGCACCAAGGTTTTCGACCTGGAAGTCGAAGCTTTGCGTCGCCAGGGCCTGGTCGCGGATTTCTGCGAACCGGAACACCTTGATGACATTCTTGAAGCTACCCACGGCGATAGCCATGCGGCGTTCCCACTCAGCTTGCGCATGTTCACCATCCCTGAATGGGCCGAGCTCGGTATCGACCTATCCACCGTGCGGCGTTGGCTGGACGGTGGCTCACTGCTCCTCGGCCCACAGACCTCGGCCTTCCTGGCCAACAAAAAGACGCTCGCCTGGCTTTCCGAGGGCCTGCCTTGGATGACACGCCAGGACCGTGAAACAGTGGCTGAATTTGTCCCCTGGTCGCGTTGCCTCGCAGATCGCAATACGACCCTGCTTGGCGGCGCCGAAGGAGCGCTCTTACCTTTCTGCCTCACGCATCAGGAGTGCCTGGTGCTGAAAGAGGCGATCGGCATGCAGGGACGCCAGGTCACAATCGGACGTGAGGTATCGGAGGCGCAATGGCATGACCTGGTCACAACAGCGGCCGCGTCTGGAAACTCCATCGTGCAAGCGTACGTCGAACCGAGCCTGCAGCAGGTGTGGATGAGCCATGGAGCCCACGACGATCAGACGGAGCTGCTGAAGATGCGCCCCATCATCAGCTTCTTCGTATTCGGCGGCCGTCCCGGCAGTGGCTGGGCACGGTTCCGACCCGACGACAGCTACGGTGTCGTCAGTTGCGAAGGTTTCGGAGCATTTGAAACCGCCATCGCCCCCGATTAAGGAGAAGCCATGTCAACGCCCATTCACCCTGTCGACCTGCACTCACCCGCTGAACGAGCCAGGCATCTGCTCGGCGCCCTGAAGGACGCAGGCACCACCTCCCTGACAGGTACCCCGTGCGGCATCCTGGCGCCGTTGTGGCGCCAGGCACACGACAAAACCAGTGACCTTTCCCTGGTTACAGTGTCCCGCGAGGATACCGCGCTCGCTTTCGCTGCCGGTGAGGCACTCGCTGGCGGCCATCCGGCCGTGCTTATGCAGAATTCCGGGTTCGGGAACTGCGTCAACGTCATGGCCTCCCTCATATGTCCTTATGACCTCCACGTGACCTTGGTCATCAGCCTCAGGGGAACCGGCAACGACACGACACCCGAGAACAGCGCCATGGGTGCGACAACCGCGTCGATTCTTTCTCATTGGGGCATCGCGACGACCCTCCTGGCAGCTCCCGGAGACCTGCTTATTCCACGAAATCTCGCCAGGAACGGCCCCAGTGCCGTGCTGATCGCTCCCGAATATTTTGGATGGTGCCCATGAACAAGACAGAACTGATCGCCGAAATAGTCACTCGCTTCGAGGGTCACCCGATCATTTTCACAACCGGGTACGCGTCACGCATCGCGTTCGCTTTGCGACCCGCCGCCACCAATCACTTCTACATGGTGGGGAGCATGGGGATGGCCTCCGCCGTCGGCCGTGGCGTAGTGAGGGGATTGGGGAGCGGCTGTAGGCATCCAGTGATCGTCGATGGCGACGGTGCGATGCTTATGGGGCTCCATTGCCTGCTGCTTGAGCAGGAAACCGCCAGCGCCATCCTGCACATCGTCGCCAACGATGCCAGCTACGCCTCCACGGGGGGCCAGGATGTCCCGCCCAGCGTTGACGCTATCTGCGACCTGGCCAGGGCCGCCGGGTATGGTTTTGTAACAGAGCTGCAAACGTCAGCGACGACGTTCGCCGAAGCGCTTCCCGTCGCGGCCGCGGCTATTTCGGGCGGCAGCAGTGCCTTACTTAATTGTCGTGTGCAGCCTGGTCCCGATCCCTTGGGCCGTATAGGCTTGTCGCTTCCGGACATCGCCAGGCAGTTCCAAGCCTTCGTCAAGGACGGCTCTGCACGAGAGACTTCGACGGCGCGATCATGAACAGGGAGTGAGTAGTTGATGTCAGCAGGATACCTTTCGCTGCTGCGCGAACGTCAGTTCGGCAGCCTGTTCGCCACGCAGGTTACCAATGTGCTGGCCACCTCCATATCCGGTCTTTACCTGGGCACCGTGGTCAACGCCGCGACCGGGTCAACATTTCTGACATCCTTTGCGATGTTTGCGCCGTCGCTGGCCAGCCTTTTGGGTGCGGCGAGCCTGATGTCGCTGGCCGACACCTCCTCGCCTCGTGCGCTGATGACCGCCCTGCAGCTCCTCAGCGCGATCTGCATGGCCGCCCAGGCCTTGCCACTACCCTTGTGGATGCGGTTTGTGCTCCTGATCTTCAGTGGACTGCTCGCGGCGATCAGCAGCGGGTTGCAGCTAGGCTTGGTCGTGACCAGCGTCGGACGTGATAACTATGCCATGGCTCGCAGTCTTCTGAACCTGACGAACGGGGCAATGCAGATCTGTGGCTTCGCCTTCGCAGGGGCGCTTATCCAGTTCGTGGATCCCCCGCCCATGTTCGTGGCTCTCGGAATACTCATGGCTCTGGGTGCCTGCGTGGTGCTGTGGGGGATACCGGCCACGCCACGCCCCGGCGTCGAACCAGGCAATGTACGTCGATCAACCGGGTTCGCTGCCACCCAGGCGGTTAACAAGTGGGCGCTACGCCACCCCAATGTCAGGGTCTTGCTGCTGGCGCTGTGGGTACCCAATGGAATCGTGGTCGGTGCCGAAAGCTTGTTCATCCCCTACGCCCACGACAATGCCGGCTATCTACTGGCGGCAGGAGCGGTCGGCATGCTGTTCGGTGATTTGGTGGTTGGCCGGTGGATGCGCTCCGACACCCGCCGCAGGATCAACCTTTACCAGCGAGTGTTACTGGCAGCGCCCTACCTGATATTTTTCATCGAGTTGCCTTGGATGTTAGCCGCGCTGCTGGTCTTGCTCGCCAGCCTCGGATTTTCTGCGTCGCTGGGCCTTCAAGAACGCCTGGTGGCTCACATTCCCCAGGATCGTATTGGGCAGGTCCAGGGGCTGGAGTCCTCTGGCCGACTGGCGGCCCAAGGCATCTTTGCCTTGGCAGCGGGCGGCACAGCCGAACTCCTCGGGGCCGGCTACACCATCACGCTATTCGGTGCCCTATCGCTGTTGGTGACCGCATCCTTGATGTCTCGTTTGGCACGCGCGAACACCCAGCAGGAACCTGGCCCACCGACGACACGGGTCGCGCAGGAGTCTTAGTTGCCTTGGGCAAAATCCCTCAAGACCTTGCCGTCCATCCGATAGCGCACCCATTCCTCCTGGGGCTGCGCGCCGAGGGACTTGTAGAACTCGATGGCCGGGGTGTTCCAGTCCAGCACGCTCCATTCGAAGCGACCGCAATCGTTGTCGCAGGCAATCTTCGCCAGATGCCGCAGCAAAGTCTTGCCCGCCCCGCCACCGCGCTGTTCAGGCGTGATGTACAGGTCTTCGAGGTACAGGCAATTGCTGCCCAGCCAAGTGGAATAACTGAAGAAGAACACCGCGAAACCGATCGGCACGCCATCACGCAGGCAGATTAATCCGTGAGCGGTTGCGCCCTCGCTGAACAGGCTGCGCTCGATGTCAGCCACACTGGCGATGACTTCGTGGCGGGCTTTTTCGTAATCGGCCAACTCGGTGATGAAGGCAAGGATTTGAGGCGCATCGCTGGGTTGCGCAGGACGGATCTCGATCGACATGAACAGGCCTTGTAGCCAATTGAAAGCGCCATACTAAGCCGCCACAGGGCGCTCGTCACACATGAAAACGAACATCTCCATCGAAGTACCTGCAAACAAAGGATCTGTCATGACCGCCGCCTTTGCGCCACTACAACCCGTCGCCGCTCAATTGTTACCCCATGCACTGGAGCCTTCGGAAGACGGCGCGCACGATCTTTCGCACCTGCAACGGGTCTGGCACAACGTGCGCACCCTCCAGGGTCATGAGGGCGGTGATCTGTCTATCCTGCTGGCGGCGACGTTGCTGCATGACTGCGTGGCAGTGGAAAAGAACTCCCCCTTGCGCGCCCAGGCCTCTCGACTGGCGGCAGACAAGGCATCGACCCTGTTGTCGACGCTGAACTGGCCAGACGAAAAAATCAGTGCCGTCGCCCATGCCATCGAAGCTCACAGTTTCTCGGCCAACATTCCTGCCGTCACGCTCGAAGCAAAAATCCTCCAGGACGCCGACCGCCTCGACTCACTGGGCTTGCTCGGGGTGGCGCGGACATTCTACGTTGCCGGACGCATGGGCAGTGCGCTCTACGATCCCGAGGATCCGCAAGCCAAGTCGCGAGATTATGATGATCGTCGTTTCTGCCTCGATCATTTCCAGACCAAGTTGTTGCACCTGGCCGACGGTTTCCAGACCGTCACCGGGCAACACATGGCGCAGGTCCGTCACGAAAAGCTAAAAGGCTTCATGGAGCAATTCATCGAAGAAGCCGGACTCGACGCCTAGACCATTCGTCGCGCCCGAGGCACCAACGCAAATCCAGCGCAGCCCAAGATCAGGCAAGCATTCTGAAAAATGGAGGCGACACCATGATCACTTCAAGGCTGACTGCATTCACATTCGCCACGCTGCTGTCCTCGGTCGCTTTCGCGGCGTCTACCGCTGGCACCGGGCCGACCGATCCGGTGCAGGCGCCCAACTCCCCCGCGCCCCAAGGCATGCCCAAGTTGAACACCGACGGTACCGGCGGCGGGCCGGACAATAGCCAGCCACCTGCCACCGGCACTGATCCGCGTGTGCAAGGCAACGACATGGGTCGCCAGGGCGGAATGAATACGCCGGACTCCACGGCCCCCGATAACGCCGACACCGGCGTGGGTTCGAAAACCACGACCGGTGGTTCGGGTTCGGAAGGTAACGCCAGCCAGTAACCGCTGCTCAGACACTTGAGGAGGAAGATCCCATGCCTCGTGGAAGCAAAGACAAATACACCACCGAGCAAAAGCGCAAAGCCCAACACATCGAAGAGAGTTACGAGAAGAAGGGCCTGTCCGAGGACAAGGCCGAGGCGCGCGCGTGGGCCACGGTGAACAAGCAATCCGGCGGCGGTGAGCGCTCCGGCGGTTCGGGAAAGGCAAAACCGGCCGCAGAGAAGAAAACCGACCGCAAGGAATCGGCCCGCCGCGCAGCCAAGACCCGCGAAGGTCAGCCGCGCGCCAGCAAGGCCTCCCATGGGGCCCAGACCGTAGACAGCCTGATGAAGGAGGCCCGGGCGAAAAATATTCCCGGGCGTTCGAAGATGCGCAAGCAGGAGTTGGTCGAAGCGTTGCGCAAGGCGGGGTGATGGATGGCGTCAGGGAGGACGCTATCGCGAGCAAGCTCGCTCCCACACTGGTTCTGTGCTGTGCCGAGGTTCTGGGCTCTGACACAAAGACCTGTGGGAGCGAGCTTGCTCGCGATGGCGGTGGGTCAGGTTAGAAGGTGTTGAATGTACCGACGCCTCGCGAGCAGGCTCGCTCCCACATTGAATCTTCGGTGTGCCGGAATTTTGCACCTGGCACAAAACCTGTGGGAGCGAGTCTGCTCGCGATGGCGGTAGATCAGTCGCCAGCGATCTCTGTTTTCAGCGTTGTTTCAAGCGGTCGATCACCACCGCCAGCAGCAGGATCGAGCCGCGGATGACGTACTGGTAGAAGGTGTCGATGTTCTTCAGGTTCATCGCATTTTCGATGATCGCCAAAATCAGCACGCCCGCAATGACATGACGAATCATGCCGATGCCACCGCTCAACGACACCCCGCCCAGCACGCAAGCCGAGATCACGGTCAGTTCGAAGCCCTGGCCGATCATCGGCTGGCCCGAGGTCATGCGTGACGCCAGGATGACCCCGGCCAAGGCGCCGATCAAGCCATGCACGGCGAAGATGATGATCTTGGTGCGATCAACGTTCACGCCTGCCAACAACGCCGCTTCCTGGTTGCCACCGATGGCCATGGTGTTGCGCCCGTAGGTGGTGTAGTTCAGCAGCCAGCCGAAAAACAGAAAGCAAACGATGGTGATCAGAATTGGTACCGGCACGCCAAACAATTGGCCGTTGCCGAACACGAAGAACGATTCCTGCGACACCCCCACCGCCTTGCCGTTGGCAAAGATGTAGGCCAGGCCACGGACGATCTGCATCGTCGCCAGGGTGGTGATCAAGGCGTTGACCCGCAGCTTGGCGATGACGATGCCGTTGATCAGGCCGACGATCAGCCCCATCGCCAGCGCCGCGCTGACGCCGAGGAATACGCTGTTGGTGTCGCGCATCACCACCGCCGCGACCACGCCGGCACAGGCAATCACCGAACCGACCGACAAGTCGAAGTGCCCGGACGCCAGGCAATACAACATGGTGCACGCGGCGATGCCGGTGGTGGAAATCGCCAAGCCCAGCCCGCGCATGTTCAACGGCGACAGGAAGTTGTCGATCATCAAGGTGCAGAGCACGAAGATACCGATGGCCGCCAACAGCATGACCCAGTCATCCAGGAAACGGCGCAGGTCCAGGGGTTTGCGTGCCGTTGGCAGTGCATTGTTTTGAATGGTCATGATTTACCTCTCAGTTCGCCGCGTCGGCAACGCGTTGGCGCGGTAGCGCCAGTTGCAGCAGGTTGGATTCGTTGGCCTGGTCGCGCGGCAACTCGCCGCGCATGGCCCCTTCGCAGAGCACCAGGATTCGGTCGGAAATGCCCATCACTTCCATCAGGTCGCTGGACACCACAATCACCGCGATGCCGTCGGCCGCCAGGTTGTGGATAATCTGGTAGATCTCGGCCTTGGCGCCGATATCGATACCGCGAGTGGGCTCGTCCAGCAGCAGAACTTTCATCGGCATAGACAGCCAGCGGCCGAGAATCGCCTTCTGCTGGTTACCGCCGGACAGGTACATGATTTTCTGGCTGGCCGCCGGGGTCTTCACTTTCAGCGACTTGATCTGCTTGTCGGCATTGCCCCGCTCCCAGTCGCCGCGCAGCAGGCAGCCGAGCGCGGAATGAGCCGGACGGGCACTGATGTTGATGTTCTCGCCCACGCTGCCCAACGGGATGATGCCTTCCTTCTTGCGATCTTCCGGGCAGAGCAGCACGCCAGCGGCGATGGCATCCCGTGGCGAACGCAGTTTCAGTTCCTTACCGTGCAGCACGAGGCTTCCCTCGCTCTGGCGCTCCAGGCCACTGAGCAAGCGAAACAGCTCGGTACGACCGGCACCGACCAGCCCGAACAAACCGAGGATCTCGCCCTTGTGCACCTGGAAACTAACCGGTTCGCGCAAGCCCGGCCCCAGCAGGCCCTTCACTTGCAGCGCCACATCACCGCGCTCCCGAGGGCGGTAATCATAGATGTCCTGGATATCGCGACCGACCATGCACGTGACCAACTGATCATGGGTCAGCTCGCTCATGTTCTCGAAGGTCCGGACATAACGACCGTCCTTGAATACCGTCACCGCGTTACAGATACGGAACACTTCTTCCATGCGGTGGCTGACGTACAGCACCACTTTGCCCTCGTCTCGCAAGCGGGCAATGATCGCCATCAAACGGTCAATTTCCCGGGCCGACAGACTACTGGTGGGTTCGTCGAAAGCAATGACGTGGGCGCCACGGGACAAAGCCTTGGCGATTTCCACCAATTGGCGCTGGCCGAGGGACAGGCGACCGACTTTTTCCTGCGGGTCGATTTCGTCGGCCAGGCCTTTGAGCAGTGTCAGCGCCTGCTGGCGCAGCACGCCACGATTGACCAGGCCGAAACGTGCCGGCAAATGGCCGAGAAACAGGTTTTCCGCGACGGTCATTTCCGGCACCAGGTGCAGCTCCTGGTGAATCACCGCGATACCGCTGGCGATGCTATCAGCGGTGCCTTTGAACGCCATCGTCTGCTCGCCGATCTGCAAGTCGCCGCTGCTCGGGATGTAGGCGCCACCCAATATCTTGAGCAGCGTAGACTTGCCGGCGCCGTTTTCACCCATCAAGGCATGGACCTGCCCCGGATGGGCAACGAAACTGATATTGGCCAGCGCCTGCACGCCGGGAAAGGACTTGCCGATCCCGTTGAATCGCAAGCTGCCACCGATGTTGTGTTGCCGTGTCGCTGTTTGCGCTTGCATAACCACCTCGAACTCACAGAGATCAAGCGATCCCGGTCACTCAACTGACCGGGGCCGCTCTTGAATCAACCGACCGTCAATTCCACAGGCCGATCTTTTCCAGCTCCTGCTTGAAGTTCTCCCGGGTGATCAGCGTCACCTCGTCCATGGCGGTGTACTTCGGCGGTTCCTTGCCGGTGGTGATCCACTCGTACATCATTTCGGCAGTCTTGTAGCCTTCGATGTGCGGGCTTGGCAGCATCGAACCGAAGAAGCCGCTTTTCGGTTTCTTCAGCTCACCGATGGCGTCGGTACCGTTGATACCAATGCCGATCACGTTGTCGGCCTTGAAGCCGGCCGCTTCGGTGGCACGCACGCCGCCCAGCACGGTGTTGTCATTCATGCCGCCGATGATCAGGTTTTTCGCGGTGCTTGGCAGTTTCACCAAAGCCGAGTTGGTGGAATCCATGCTGCCGGGTACGTCGAGGGTCTTCAGGGCCGCGAAGAGGATGTGGTCTTTCGGGATGCCGGCCTCCTCAAGGGACTTGACCGAACCATCCGTGCGCTTCTTGCCAGTGTCCAGTTCGTTGTAGGTGTTGATCACCGCATAGGTTTCTTTCCAATCCCAGTTACGCTTCTTCGCTTCAGCAGCCATGGCAGCGCCCTGCTTCTGGCCTACCTCGAAAGCGGCCATGCCCAGGTACGGCACGTCTTCCATGAACTTGCCGTTGGCGTCGACGAAACGGTCGTCCACGGCAATCACCTTGAGATCGTTGAGCTTGGCCTTTGCCATGATGGCCGGGCCGAGGGACACGTCTGGCGGGCAGATCACAAAGCCCTTGGCACCGTTGGCGGCAAGGCTGTCGATGGCCGAGAGGGTTTTCTCGCCGTCGGGCACGGCGATCTTGATCAATTCGAAGCCTTTGTCCTTGCTCGCCTTCTCGGCGAACGCCCATTCGGTCTGGAACCAGGGCTCCTCGGCCTGCTTGACCAGGAAACCGATTTTTACGGGAGCAGCCGCCAGCAAGCTGCTGCTGAGGCTGACCGCGGTAACCGCCAGGGCGGCACGGCACAGGGAACGGATCCCACGACGATGATTCATAGTTGACTCCTTGTTTTTTTTATTGAAAGCCAAACGTCCAGGGTCTGCTCCACCATCGGTGGAAATGCGCAGGCTGGGCGGTCAAATCAAGTTGCTACACAGCATAGGCTCAAATAGTCATATCGTATGATGATTGGATTACAGGCGAAGTTTCCGACTGTAATCCAGGAATATTCAGTCGTGGTACATGACCGAACGTCCCCCATCGATGGTGATGCATGAGGCATTGATAAACGGTGCTTCGTCGCTGGCCAGGAACACGGCCGTCATTGCCACTTCGATCGGTTGCCCGATACGCCGTGGCGGGTGCATATCCAGCGCACGCTGGCGTTCGGCATGCGGATCGGCAAAGCCGTTCCAGTAGTCGACGTTCAGTTGGGTTTCGATATAGCCCGGCGCGATGGCGTTTACCCGCACCCCCTTGGGCGCGTATTCGATGCCCAAGGCGCGGGTCAGGCCAAGCAGGCCATGCTTGGCCACCGGGTAAGGGAAACAGCCGGGAATAATGTGGGAAGAGTGAACCGACGCGATATTGATGATGCTGCCCACGCCCTGCTCGATCATCTGCGGTAATACAGCCTTGCAACCGTACCAGGCGCCATCCAGGTCGATGGCGAAACAGCGACGCCAGTCTTCTTCGGACATTTCCAGCGGGTCACGGAACACGTTGACGCCGGCGCAATTCACCAGCACATCGATCCGACCGTGCAATTCGATGGCATGACGAGCCATGGCGTGCAGGTCCTGCTGCTTCGACACATCGGTTTTCAGCGCTTGTACATCCGCCCCGCGTTCACGCCAGTGGGCAGCGACGGCTTCGACCTTCTGGGCCTGAATGTCACTGATCACCAGCCGTGCCTGTTGCGAAGCGAACGCGGCGACGATGGCCTCGCCAATGCCCTGGGCTGCACCGGTCAACAGCACGACCTTGTTTTTCAGCCGTTCGCCCCTCGGTGGCTCGGGCACCGGCGGCAAGACAAGAGGTTCAGCCATGGATCAGGACTCCTGTTCGCAGGCACGGCAAAAACCGGGCATCCAGGGAAGCCCGGCCAAAAGTCGCCGCAGAAAACAGTGAGTCGCGTACGCCGCCGGGGCGTACGGAGGAGGATCGTTGCATCGCTTCACCTGTTTTGTTTTTTTAGTGTGAGTGCGTATTGCTGATGGAGCCGACTATAAACCCGACCGCCGAACAATCTCAATATATATATTTACATCCCATATTTTGGGATTTAGCCAGCGAATCGAGTACAAGCCACACCGGGCACGTCGACCCGCATTGACAGCACTGCACCGTCCAGCGGATGGCCCAGCGGACTCGCCGCGCTGGTGATGTACAGCGTCCTGAGGTCTTCACCGCCGAACACACAGCTGGTCGGGCGGCTGACAGGTAACTCGATCATCCGGTCAACATGGCCGTCCGGATGCAACCGCAGCAGGCAACTGCCATCCCAGCGCGCGTTCCAGATGTAACCCCGGGCATCCATCGCTGAACCGTCCGGTCCACCGCGCAGATGAGGGCCAAACCAGACTTCCGCGGGAGCCAGGCTGCCATCAGCGTGAATGAAGTGCCGATACAGCGTCCCATCGAGGCTGTCGCCGAAGTACACCTGGGTGTTATCGGGGCTCCACAACAGCGTGTTGGGAATGCCCAACTCACGCAGCAACGGCATGACCCGACCATCGGCGCCAACGCGAAACAGACCACCGGAGCGCCGCTCGATGGGCAAGTCTTCTGCGTTTTCACCAATATTGTTCTGCATGGTGCCAAGCCAGAGCTGACCCAAGGCATCGCAACGGGCCTCGTTGGGACGATTGCCTGGCTGGGGATCGGCCATGCAGAACAGCGTCAGCCGCGGTTCCAGGCCCGGTGAATCCAGATCCAGCCGGTACACGCCACTGCTCAGGGTCACCAGCGCGTCGCCCCGCTGAGTCGGGATAAAGGCGGAAACGTGCTCGGGCATCTGCCAGATATCCACGTTGGCGCCGATCAGCCGCAGTGCCTGCCGGCCGGCGATATCAACCCAATACAATGCCTGGGTCGGCTCGTCCCAGAAGGGCCCCTCGCCCAATTTCGCCCGGTGTTCCGTCACAGCCGTCCACTTCATTGAAACCTCCTGTTCCCGGCTTGCCCGGCAGCGTCTGTTCGACCGGCCATGACATCGGGGTAAAAGCGTTTGATCGCCAGGTCGGCGTTATCGATCAGGGTCATGCAGGCCCAGACACCCCGCGCCGCGTCGCGGGCAGCGATGGCGTCGGCAATATCCTTGTGGATCGGCAAGGTGCGGCGCAGTTCATCCGGATCGGCGGCCGACACCTCGAACGACACCGCCAGCAGTGCGCCCAGGGCCGGAACCATTTGTTCGATGAATTGATTATGGCTGGCGGCAAGGATGCACTCGTGGAAAAACTGATCGGCACGGTTGTAATCGGTGCCGCTGTCCACGGCCCGTTCCAGTGCATGGTAGGCCAGGCGGATCGCCTGCACCTGATCAGCCGTGGCCCGCTCACAGGCCCAGCGCACCGCCATCGGTTCGATGGTGCGACGCAGGTCCAGCAGGTCATCGACAAAGTTTTCCGGCAGGCCACTGCGCGACAGCCAGCCAACGACCTGGGGGTCGAACAGATTCCAGCGTCGCACCGGCAATACTCGCGTACCGACTTTCGGCCCGACTTCCAGCATGCCCTTGGCGACCAGCGTCTTGATCGCCTCGCGAATCACCGTGCGGCTGACCCCCAGTTGCTCACCCAAGTCGGCCTCGACCTTGATGGTCTGCCCAGGCTTGACCTGGCCGGCGGCAATCCAGCCCCCCAGCCAATCGACGGTCGACGCATGAAAACTGCTGGACATGAACACCCCGGGCCACTCTTATTGGAGGCCCACGCTAATCATCATACGATTGGGTGTCAATTTGAATTTTTCAGCTTCACCCCTGTGGGAGCGAGCTTGCTCGCGATAGCGGTGGGTCAGCTTAGGAGATGCTGATAATGATGCCGTCATCGCGAGCAAGCTCGCTCCCACAGGGAATCAGGGTTCCAGGCCTATAGGGAAAAACTCGCCGCCGCTCCACACCCCCAGCCACTTCTGCCCGTCGATCTCGCGACTGACCGCCAGCTCCACCAGTTGGTAGAACACATTGCGGTGAATCAGCGCTTCGAGGTTACTGCGCACATGTACGTACGGCGCAGGCTCCTGGGTCTGGGGATCGATCACCACGCGCAGCGGATGTTCGTCGCCAGCCTCAGTGGTTTCCTCGACATTGGTGGTGAAGCGCAACAACTGCCCTTCCCCCTGGCCTTCAACCTCAAGGGTCACGGCCACGAACGGCGCATCGTCGACCTTGATGCCGACTTTTTCCACGGGGGTGATCAGGAAGTAATCATCGCCATCGCGGCGGATGATGGTGGAGAACAGTTTGACCATCGGCTTGCGCCCGATCGGCGTGCCCAGGTAGTACCAGGTGCCATCACGGGCGATGCGCATGTCGATATCGCCGCAGAAGTCAGGGTTCCATAAGTGGACCGGCGGCAGGCCTTTGGTCTTGGGGATCTGCCCCAGCAAATCATTGGCTTTTTGCGGTCCGCTCATGGTGACTCCTTGTGTTTACTCGTCGCTCATCCCCAGCAGGCTGCGGGCATATTCACGCAACGGCGTGGCGATGAGGTCTTGTGGCTGCTTGTCGTGCAACGTCAGTAAACCGCCACGACTCTTGATACGCGCAGTATCAATCAAATACTGGGTGCTGGTCTCGATCAACATGATCTGAATCACGCTGGTATCCACACCCAGGCGATCCACGGCTTCTTCATCCTGCCATTCGTCGGTGTTGCCGATACGGTTATCGGCCTTGGCGAAGCGGGTGTAGAGCAAGTAGTGGGCACCGGCGGCACGGGCCTCGCCCATGGCTTGGTCGAGACCTTCGGGAACCCGGGCGCGACGGACCATGGGGAAATATTCGATGAAACCGTTAAAGGCTTCTTCGGCCACGACGTTGGGACGTGGATAGGCGCTACCTGGTGGAGCGAAGGCCCCCTGAGCGATGTAGATGAACGAGTCTGGCTGAATACGCAGGTTGTTTATACGACGGCTGTCGCTATGATCCAGCAGACCGGCGTCGCTCATGTGATAACGAACGCCCTCTCCCATGTCACTGACATTCATGCAGCCACCAAGCGCCAAAACGGCCAGCAGCAAAACCAGGCTACGCATCCTACCCTCCAAAAACCGGTGACGGAAAACCGGCGAATGGCCAGTGAATGCAGCTTTTGCGCCAGCTCATCGAAATACGGGGGTCAGACGGTTCCAAGTTGAATGAAAAATGGCTATCGCGGGCAAGCCTTCAGTCAGCCGCCGATGATTTTCATGATGGTCGCGCCGCCAGAGAACGCCACTTCCTGCTTATCCCCCAAGGCCTTGACCAGCAAGCGCTGTAGCGCCGGCAATGCCTGATGGCGAGGTTTATCCAAAAGGTCGCCGACGAAATGCCGGTTACTCGACGACAGGCAGCCATGCAACCAACCTGTAGAGGACAGCCGCAGCCGGGAGCAGGTACGGCAAAACGGCACGCTTTCGTTGGCGATCACGCCAAAGTGCCCAAGCCCAGGGATCTCGTAGCGTACCGCCGTGGCATCCACCGGCGCGTCGGCCTGCAGGTATTCGTATTGTTCGCCAATCAGGCTCAGCAGTTGTTGAAGACTGACGAACTGCTGCAAGAACGCGTTGGAGTCGCTGGCCAGGTGGCCCATGCGCATCAACTCGATAAAGCGCAACTCATAGCCGCGCGCCATGCAGTATTCGAGCAATGGCATTACCTGATCCAGGTTCTGCCCGCGCAACGGCACCATGTTGACCTTGATCTTCAACCCTGCCGCCCGGGCCTGGTCCATGCCATCGAGCACCGTCGCCAAATCACCGCCGCGGGCGATGCTGCGAAAGGCAGCGGGGTCCAAGGTGTCGAGGGAAACGTTGATCCGGCGGATACCGGCGTTTACCAGCAATGGCAGTTTTTTCGCCAGCAACTGACCGTTGGTGGTCAGGCTGATGTCTTCCAGGCCCATCTGCCCAACCGCCGTCATGAAGCTTTCAAGCTTGGGACTGACCAGTGGCTCGCCACCGGTGATGCGCAACCGCTCGATGCCAGCGGCTTCAATCAGATAAGCCACACCCCGCGCCATGGCCTCGGCCGACAGTTCATCCTGCGCAGCCACCAGCCGCTTGCCGTTGGGCACGCAATAGGTACAGGCGTAATTGCAGGCGGAAGTCAGGCTGATCCGCAAATTGCGGAAACGCCTGCCTTGACGGTCAACGATCATGGATCACTCCGGCGAAAGAAGAATCGGGCCCATGAAACTTGACCTTTAAATCAAGTTTTCGCAAGACCCAAGCCTGAGTATATTCCTGGGGCACTGCGCCATGTAAGCGGACATGGCGCAATAAGGCATCTGAATGTCAGTTGCTGGGGACGTCGGTATCGCGCTTGCGCTTGTTGCCCATGCGCACGCCAATGTCCATCAGGAACTGGAAGAAGCCTTCCTGATCTTCCAGCACGTTACTCCAGAAGGGCGAGTGATACAGCGCCACCGCGCCGTGCACCAACGCCCAGGCCGCGCAGTAATGGAAGTAAGGCGGCACATCTTCGAGCTTGCCTTCGCTGATCCGGCCCTTGATCAGCAGGGTCAGGCGTTCGAAGTTCGAGGCACGGATCTTGTGCAACTCCTCGACCATCTCCGGCACCTGGTTGCCCTTGACCACCTTCTCTTCCAGGCGATCGAACAAGCGGTAACGCTGCGGGTCGCGCATGCGGAACTCGAAGTAGGCCCGAGACAGGGCTTCCTTGTCCTTGTCCACATCAGCCGAATGCAGCAGCTCGTTCAAATCGCGCTCGTAATCGAGCATCAGGCGCAGGTAGATCTCGGCCTTGGATTTGAAATGTTTATAGATCGTGCCTTTGCCGATACCCACGGCATCCGCAATCATCTCGACGGTGACACTGTCTTCACCTTGGTCGAGGAACAACTTGAGCGCGGTGTCGAGAATTTCCTGCTCGCGGCGACGAAACTCACGGACCTTACGGGGTTCTTTGTGCATAAGAAAAAGGTCTGAAGGGTCAAAATTCGAAGCCGGGTATTATGCCTAACTTACGCAAAAATGCACGGATCATCCGTTCTCGGCCATCGTTCTTCGGAAAACCGTGCTGGCCCGACTCCCCACTTTTCACACTATCACCCCGTACCGGCAAGCTTTGGCGACAGTGAGAACTTATCCGAAGCGAGCGTATTCCAAATTTGTTTAAAAACCGTCCCGGCCAGACTGGACGCGTTGTGATACTGATCAATACTTGAACTGTCGGGGCGACATCTCCCCCAAGTGACGCACCGATAAAGGTACCAACGGACCGCGTGCCTTTGTTTTACTCCTAATGGTCTTAACCCGGATTCACCCCCCAGAACCCGGGTTTTTTTTGCGTGGAATTCAGGCCTGCATCGGCCGCACATGGGCCAGCGGAAACAATTTCTTAAAATTTTCCGTGGTCTGTTCGGCGAACCGCTCGTAAGACTCACCGCGCAACATCGCCAGAAACTCCGCTACCTCCCGGACGTATTGCGGAAGGTTCGGCTTGCCGCGATACGGAATCGGCGCCAGGTACGGTGAGTCGGTTTCCACCAGCAGGCGATCGGCGGGCACTTTACTGGCCACGTCCCGCAGCGCGTCGGCATTGCGGAACGTGACAATGCCGGAAAGGGAAATGTAATAACCCATGTCCAGCGCAGCCTTGGCCATGTCCCAGTCTTCGGTGAAGCAATGCAGCACACCGGCCTGGGGCAGCGCAGCGTCACGCAGCAAGGCCAAGGTATCGGCCCGGGCGCCCCGGGTGTGGATGATCACCGGTTTACCGGTCTGTTGCGCGGCCTCCAGGTGCAGCCGGAACGAGGCCTGCTGCACTTCGGCGGCTTGCGGCTCGTAGTGATAGTCCAGGCCGGTTTCGCCGATGGCGACCACCCGTGGGTGGTCCAGCTCACGCAACAGCCAGTCGAGGGCCGGTGTGGCATCGGGCTGGACATCCAGCGGATGGATACCGACCGAACAATCGACATCTTCATAGCGCTCAGCCAGCGCCTTGACGTCGGCGGCGTTGTCGGCACTGACCCCGATGCACAGGAAGTGCCCGACACCCCGTTGGCGGGCAGCGTCCAGCGCAGCATCCAGGGAGCCGTCATGGGCGGCGAGGTCGAGGCGGTCAAGGTGGCAATGGGAATCTACAAGCATAAAGGGCCGGGGCTACATCGTATGGGTGGGACGGTCGGACTTCAGGGTTCCGGCCAGGTGGGTTTCGATCTGATTGCGGGCCACATTGTCGCCGTCATTGAACTGCACGCCAACGCCAGCGGCACGGTTGCCCTGGGCACCTTTGGGGGTCATCCAGATCACCTTGCCGGCAACCGGGATCTTCTCCGGCTCATCCATCAGGCTCAACAGCATGAACACCTCATCGCCCAGGCGATAATTCTTGTTGGTGGGAATGAACAGGCCGCCGTTCTTGATGAAGGGCATGTAGGCGGCGTAAAGCACCGACTTATCCTTGATCGTCAGGGACAGGATGCCATTGCGTGGCCCAGGACTGACAGGTTCGTTCATGCTGATCTCCGCTGCAATTGAGCTGAGTTTAGGCCGTGTCTGTCAGTTTCGACCAGGCAAACTCGCCCACTGCACCAACAGCGCCTCGAGCAGCAACACCCGATTGAGATTCGCCTTGCTCAGCACCTTCTGACGTTGGGCAAGAATCCAGTCCTGAATGTTCAAGATTTTGTCCTGGCTGCTTTTTTGCGCCAGGTACTGGATCACCTTGCGCATGTCCGCCAACCCCAGGCCGGCCTCGTCCTCGGTGAGCTGGTAGCGCAGGATCAGGCTCGACCAGTCGCAAAACCAGTCAAACAGCAACAACAACGGGATGGCATTCCAGCCTTCAGCCAGTTGCGTCGGGGATTGCTGCTGCTTGAGCAGTTTTTTCACACCGTCCACCACCAACGCCCGCTGCTCGCGCACGCCCTGGGCTTGCAGGCTGACAGCCGCCAAGGGCGACCCGGCAGCCAGGGTCAGCAATTCGATACGTTCTTCATCGGAGCTGTCGGGCAAAGCCTGGGCCAGCCATTGCAGACTCATCGCCTCGCTCGGCAGCGGGCAGGCCTGTTGCACACAACGGCTCTTGATCGTTGGCAGCAAACGGCTCGGCTGGTGGCTGACCAACAACAGTACGGTGTCGCCGGAAGGCTCTTCCAGACTCTTGAGCAAGGCGTTGGCGGCATTGATGTTCATCGACTCGACCGGCTCGATCAGCACCACTTTGCGCCCCCCCATCTGTGCGGTCTGGACCACGAAGCTGACCAGGTCACGCACCTGGTCGACCTTGATTGCCTTGTCGGCCTCTTCCGGCTCCAGTACGTAATTGTCGGGATGGCTGCCAGCCTTGAGCAGCAGGCAGGACTTGCATTCACCACAGGCGTTCGAGACTCCCGGACGTTGGCACAGCAGGCTGGCCATCAGGCGTTCAGCCAGCGCTCGCTTGCCAATGCCGACCGGGCCGTGCAGCAGATAGGCATGGGCATGCTGGGCACGACCGGCAAGCTGCTGCCAGAGGCCGTCCTGCCAGGGATAGGCTTCAGCCACGGGCACGCTCCAGCAAACGCGGCAGCAAGCTGTCCAGGGACTGCTGGACCTGCGTCAGCGGTTGAGCGGCGTCGATCAACAGGTATCGCGCTGGATCGGCCTTGGCACGACTCAGGAAGGCATTGCGCACCGCGTTGAAAAAATCCTGGCCCTCGAGCTCAAAACGGTCCAAGCGCCCCCGGGCGCTGGCACGGGCCAGGCCGATTTCCACCGGTAGATCGAACACCAGGGTCAGGTCCGGTCGCAGGTCGCCCTGGACGAAGGTCTCCAGCGCGGCGATACGCTCCAGGGACAGGCCCCGACCACCGCCCTGATAGGCGTAGGTGGAATCGGTAAAACGGTCGCAGAGCACCACCGCGCCACGGGCCAGCGCCGGGCGAATCACTTCGGCCAAATGCTGCGCCCGCGCCGCGAACACCAGCAATAGCTCGGTGTCGGGATTCATGACTTCTTCAATTGGCGCCAGCAGCACCTCGCGAATCCGCTCGGCCAGCGGCGTGCCGCCGGGTTCGCGGGTCAGTACCACCTCGATGCCGGCGGCCCGCAGGCGTTCGGCCAAGTATTCGCGGTTGGTGCTCTTGCCGGCGCCTTCGGGGCCTTCGAGCGTTATAAACAAGCCAGTCACAGGCGATCCTTAATCAAAGTCATTGCGCGCTCGGCGGCTCGCTGGCATTCGGTTCCGGGGCAGGTTGCTCTGCAGGTACCTGGGGCACAGCCTCGGGCGCGGTATCGGGCGATGCGGCGGGAATCGGCGCCTGCTCGTCCGGCGTGGCCGGAGCCGGGCTGGAGCGATAGTCAGCGCGACGCTTGAGTTGGAATTCACGCACGGCGTTGTTGTGCGCGTCCAGGTCATCGGAGAACACGTGGCTGCCATCACCGCGGGCGACAAAGTAAAGGCTGTTCCCCGACGCGGGGTTCAACGCCGCGTGAATCGCCTCGCGCCCCACCATCGCAATCGGCGTTGGTGGCAGGCCCGGAATCAAATAGGTGTTGTACGGATTTTCTTCTTTGAGATGGGCACGGGTGAGCTTGCCCGTGTAGCGCTCGCCCAAACCGTAGATCACCGTGGGGTCGGTTTGCAGCAGCATGCCCAGGCGCATGCGCCGCACGAACACGCCGGCGATCTGCCCACGCTCCTGGGGCACACCGGTTTCCTTTTCCACCAAGGACGCCATGATCAGGGCCTGATAGGGTTGGGTATAAGGTACATCGGCGGCACGCTGCTCCCACTCTCTGGCCAGCACATCTTCCAGTCGGTCATAGGCTTTTTTCAGCAGGTCGGCATCCGATGTACCGCGCACAAAGCGATAGGTGTCCGGAAAAAACCGGCCCTCGGGAAATACCCCAGAATGACCAAGACGCTCCATCACCTGGCTGTCGCTCAGGCCGGTGAGGGTCTGCTGGAGTTTTTCATCCTTGGCCAGCGCCGCACGGACCTGACGGAAGTTCCAGCCTTCCACCAGCGTCACGCTGTACTGCACCACATCCCCGCGTTTCCAGACACCGATCAGGCCTTCCATCGTCATGCCTGGGACCATCCGATATTCACCGGAGTGCAATGGCTGGTCGGCGAGATTGAAGCGCCAATAGACCCGCAACCAGAAGGCGTCCTTGATCAGGCCGTCGGCTTCGAGGCGCTTGAGGGTTCCGGTCGGGGTGGTCCCGTTGGGTACGTCCAGCAGTTCTTCCTGGGTGATGTTCAGCGGCTGTAGCAGCGCCGAATGGATTTTCCAGGCCGAAGCGCCCAACAACAGCCCTGCCAGAACCAGTCCGGTTTCCAGCAGCAGCAAGAATTTACGTCTCACGAATCAAACATCCAATAGCGCGCGGGCAAGGGTCTGCAGTTTACGGGTGAGCGGCCCAACCGACCAGCGCGTCGAACCACATGCGAACACTGGCCACACGCCATAAACGCTGTTGCAGACGAAGACTTCATCGGCCTGTTGCAGTTGTTCGAGGCTAATGTCAGTGATTTGCGTGGCAATGCCTTGAGACTCGGCTTGAAACAATAATTCTGCACGCATCACGCCGGCCACGCCGCAACGGCTCAGATCCGCTGTGACCAACACACCGTCGCGCACCAGGAACAGGTTGCTGAAGACACCTTCGATCACCCGTCCGGACGTATCCAGCATCAAGCCTTCGGCATGTTCCGAGTCGGCCCATTCAGCACGGGCCAGCACTTGTTCAAGGCGATTGAGATGTTTGAGGCCGGCGAGCAAGGGCTGCTCGGACAAGCGCACGGTGCAAGGAAACAGGCGAATGCCTTGTTCGGCGTGGGCCGCGGGATAAGCGGCCGACGGGCTCCCTTGCAGGATGCGCCGGGCCGTGGCCGAGGGATCAGCGGCATAACCGCGCAAGCTGTCCCCACGGGTCACGATCAGCTTCAGCACGCCGTCGCCCAGGCACCGAGCGTAGGCACCCAGCTCAGTACTCAACGCGGTCATGTCGACCTTGAGCGCCAAGCGCCGGCAACCTGCTTCCAGGCGTTGCAGATGACGGTCCAGCAACACTGGCCCGCCCTTGCGCACAGCGATGGTTTCAAACAACCCATCGCCGTAAGCCAGGCCGCGATCTTTCAGCGACAGGACGTCGGCCGGTTGACCGTCGACCCAGCTTTCCATCAACCGGCGAACCGGCGGAACACCAGCGAGCCGTTGGTCCCACCAAAGCCGAAGGAGTTGGACAACACCACATCGATGTCCATGCCGCGGGCGGTGTGCGGCACGAAGTCCAGGTCGCAGCCTTCGTCCGGCTCATCGAGGTTGATGGTCGGCGGCGCGGTCTGGCTGTTGATCGCCAGGACGCTGAAGATCGCTTCCACCGCCCCTGCCGCACCCAGCAGGTGACCGGTCATGGACTTGGTCGAGCTGACCGCCAGCTTGTAGGCGTGCTCGCCGAACACGGTCTTGATCGCCTGGGCTTCGGCCAAATCGCCAGCCGGGGTCGAAGTGCCGTGGGCATTGATGTACTGGACCTGCTCACCGTTGATTTTCGCGTCACGCAAGGCGTTGGCGATACAACGGGCAGCACCGGCACCGTCGGCCGGTGGCGACGTCATGTGGTAGGCGTCGCCACTGGTACCAAAGCCGATCAGTTCGGCATAGATGGTCGCACCACGTGCCTTGGCATGTTCCAGCTCTTCAAGTACCAACGCACCGGCACCGTCGGACAGCACAAAGCCATCGCGCCCCTTGTCCCACGGGCGGCTCGCCCGGGCCGGTTCATCGTTGCGGGTGGACAACGCACGGGAGGCACCGAAGCCACCCATGCCCAAGCCGCAAGCTGCCATTTCGGCGCCGCCGGCAATCATCACGTCGGCTTCGTCGTACATGATGTTGCGCGCGGCCATGCCGATGCAGTGGGTCCCGGTGGTGCACGCCGTGGCAATGGCGTAGTTAGGTCCCTGGGCACCCAGGTGGATGGACAGGAAACCGGAAATCATGTTGATGATCGAGCCCGGTACAAAGAACGGAGAAATCCGTCGCGGCCCCGACTCGTGCAGCGTGCGGCTGGTTTCCTCGATATTGGTCAGACCGCCAATACCCGAGCCCATGGCCACGCCGATGCGTTCACGGTTGGCATCGGTGACTTCCAGGCCAGCGTTACGCACCGCCTGGAAACCGGCTGCCAGGCCGTATTGAATGAACAGGTCAAGTTTGCGGGCTTCCTTGACCGACAGGTATTCCTCGACATTGAAGCCCTTTACCGAGCCGCCAAAACGGGTGGAATAGGCAGAAAGGTCGGTGTGTTCGATCAGACCAATGCCACTGCGGCCAGCCAGAATGCCCTGCCAGCTGCTTGGCACATCCGTGCCCAGTGGCGACAACATACCCATACCGGTGACTACGACGCGTCTACGCGACACAGCACTCTCCTTTTTCTAATGACGACTTTGCATCAGGCCTAAAGAAAAAACCGCACGCCGTGATGGCAGTGCGGTTTTTCCATGACAGCTAGCGACGACTAAAAACAATTACGCCTGGTGGCTGGTAACGTAGTCGATAGCAGCTTGTACAGTAGTGATCTTCTCAGCTTCTTCGTCAGGGATTTCGGTCTCGAATTCCTCTTCCAGAGCCATCACCAGCTCAACGGTGTCAAGGGAGTCGGCACCCAGGTCTTCAACGAAGGAAGCGGTGTTCACAACTTCTTCTTCTTTAACGCCCAGTTGCTCGGCAACGATTTTCTTGACGCGCTCTTCGATGGTGCTCATACCTTGTTTTCACTCCTAATGGACAAATTCAGGCAGCTGGCCGGTGGGTAAGTGTATAGAAGAACTTTTCGGTTTTTCAACCGAAAGCTTCACTCCTCAAACCCCGCGGCCCGCCGTCTATAAATTGATTGCAGCTTTATAACGGATTTTAGACAGCTCGTATGACATTTTTTTGAAGCAATCCGTCACATTTAACTCATGTACATCCCGCCGTTTACCGGGATTGTAGCCCCGGTCACGTATGCCGCACCGTCCGATGCAAGAAAAGCGACCACAGACGCGATTTCTTGAGCTTGCCCCAGACGACCCAGCGGAATTTGTGTCTGCAATGCTTCACGCTGTGCTTCCGGCAGTTCACGGGTCATGTCGGTGTCGATAAAACCCGGGGCTACCGAGTTTACCGTAATCGAGCGCGAACCCACTTCACGCGCCAGTGCACGGCTGAAACCTTCCAGACCGGCCTTCGCCGCAGCATAGTTTACTTGGCCTGCGTTGCCCATGGCACCCACAACCGAACCAATACTGATAATTCGCCCCCAACGAGCCTTGGTCATGCCGCGCAGAACCCCCTTGGACAGCCGGTACAGGCTGTTCAGGTTGGTGTCGATCACGTCGAACCATTCGTCATCTTTCATGCGCATCATCAAGTTATCGCGGGTGATACCGGCATTATTGACCAGGATCGCCGGCGCGCCGAACTGCTCCTGAATGCTTGCCAACACCGCCGCAACAGATTCGTCGCTGGTGACATTCAATTCCAGGCCGGTGCCTTGAATATCGTTTTCCTTCAGGGTCGCGGCGATGCGCTCGGCGCCCGAAGCGGAAGTCGCGGTGCCCACGACGATGGCGCCTTGACGACCCAGTTCCAGGGCAATGGCCTGGCCGATGCCACGGCTTGCACCGGTCACCAGTGCAACTTTACCTTGCAGACTCATGCAAGCTTCTCCTGTTCAGGCTTGTGCTGCACGGGTGGCAGCGAAAGCGTCTGGGGTATTGAGGTTGGAAGTCGATACGCCTTCGGCGCAGCGTTTGTTCAGACCGGCCAGCACTTTGCCAGGGCCGCACTCGACCAGTTCGGTCGCGCCCTTGGCTGCCAGGGTCTGCACCGATTCGACCCAACGAACCGGTTTGTAGAGTTGTTCCAGCAGGTCGCGCTTGAGGGTCTCGAGATCCGCCGCGACATTGGCGCTGACGTTCTGCACCACGGGAATCTGTGGCGCCTGCCAATCGATGGCGGCGATGGACTCGGCAAAACGCTCAGCGGCCGGGCGCATCAGTTCACAGTGCGACGGCACGCTGACCGGTAGCGGCATGGCGCGCTTGGCACCACGAGCCTTGCAACCTTCGATGGCGCGCTCGACAGCAGCCTTGGCACCGGCGATCACCACCTGGCCCGGCGAGTTGAAGTTGACCGCGCTGACCACATCACCTTGAGCGGCTTCGGCACAGGCTGCCAGCACATCGGCATCTTCCAGGCCGAGGATCGCGGCCATGCCGCCCTGCCCGGCCGGAACAGCCTCCTGCATCAGTTGGCCACGACGCTCCACCAGCTTCACCGCATCGCCCAGGCTCAGGCTGCCGGCTGCCACGAGGGCGCTGTATTCGCCCAGGCTGTGACCGGCGACAAACGCCGGGCGCGCGCCACCCTCAGCCAGCCACAGACGCCAGAGCGCGATCGAGGCGGTCAGGATGGCCGGCTGGGTTTTATCGGTTTGATTGAGTTGCTCTTCCGGCCCTTGCTGGGTCAGCGCCCACAGGTCGTAGCCGAGTGCATCGGAAGCTTCTTTGAATGTTTCGAGGATCAGCGGGTATTGCGCGCCCAGCTCGGCCAGCATGCCGAGGGACTGCGAACCCTGTCCTGGAAAGACGAATGCGAGGGAAGCAGACATGAAAACAAAGCCCCTAATGATCTTGTCGTCAAAAATTGACGCCCCTGGGGGCGCTAGGAAACTGACAGTTGGATGGCCGGTTGAACCGACCGGTCACATTTAAGCATTGTCGGACGAAAACGCCTAAGTTAACAAATCTTCGAGGCGACCATGCAGACGCTCGGGCAGGTTTTCCTGGATCTCGATCACCGCCCGGTTAATCGCGCTTTGAAAGCCCTGCACGCCTGCCGAACCGTGGCTCTTGATCACAATGCCCTGCAACCCAAGGAAACTGGCGCCGTTGTGTCGAGCCGGCGCCAGATCCGCCTGCAGTCGCCGCATCAACGGCAGCGCCAATGCGCCGACCACCCGCGATGCCAGGCTCTGGCGAAACAACGTCTCGATTCGCTCAGCGATCATGGTCGCCAGGCCTTCGCTGGACTTGAGCAGGATGTTGCCGACGAAACCATCACACACCACCACATCCGCCTCGCCGCGATACAAGCCATCGCCCTCGACGAAACCGATGTAGTTGATACCGCGCGCGCCCTGCAACAACGTGGCAGCCAGCTTGACCTGCTGGTTGCCCTTGATGTCCTCGGTGCCGATATTGAGCAACGCCACGCGAGGGCGCACGACGCCCAGGGTTTCGGCCGCCACCGAACCCATCACGGCGAACTGCAGCAGATGTTCGGCGCTGCAATCGACGTTGGCACCCAGATCGAGCAATTGACAAAAACCGCGCTGGGTCGGGATTGCCGCAACCATCGCCGGCCGATCGATCCCTGGCAACGTCTTGAGCACATAGCGAGACAGCGCCATCAGCGCACCGGTATTGCCCGCACTGACACACGCCTGGACCTTGCCATCTCGCAGCAGCTCGAGGGCCACCCGCATCGACGCGTCAGGCTTGCTGCGCAGGGCCTGGGCCGGCTTTTCGTCCATGGCAATCACTTCGGACGCTGGCGCAATCGTCAGGCGCGAGCGATCCACAGCCGACTGGCCATTGAGCATTTCTTCCAGGAGGGAGGGTTGACCGACAAGGGTCAGGTGCAGCGAGGGCGTAGCATTCAGACAAGCAAGGCTGGCCTGAACAATGCTGCGGGGACCGAAGTCCCCGCCCATTGCGTCAATCGCGATGACTTGAGCAGACAAGGATTACTCGTCAGCGCCCTTGTCGATCACTTTGCGACCACGGTATACGCCTTCTGGCGATACGTGGTGACGCAGGTGAACTTCACCGGTGGTTTTTTCTACGGACAGGGTGCTAGCCTCGAGAGCGTCGTGCGAACGGCGCATGTCACGGGCAGAGCGGGATTTTTTGTTCTGCTGAACAGCCATAATTGATTAACTCCTAAACGTTTGGGTCACGCTTTAACTGCGCCAATACACTGAACGGGTTGGACCGCGTTACCTCGTCCTCGCTCGGTTCGGGCTCATCTGCTCCCGCCGGCTGCTGGCATTCTTCCGGATGATGAGCAGGCACAATGGGCAAGGCGAGCAGAAGCTCCTCCTCGATCAGTGACTGCAGATCCAATGGATCTTCGCCCAGTTCCAGCACGTCATAACCTTTCGGCAACGACTGGGTATTCGCACCCTCCTTCACCACGGCGTAACTGCATTCGCTGTGGATCGGCAGGGTGACCAGCTCAAGACAACGCTGGCAAACCATTTTGACTTCAGTGTCGATAAAGCTGTGGATCACCACAGATTTACGTTCATCTCGTTCAAAAACGAATTTGGCCTGGACCGTACCGACATCGTCGGAAAGCGGGTCGCAGAGTCTCTTCAAATCGGCCAGCAGCAGTTCACCTTGGAGGGTGGTGCCACGATCAGCCAATTTGCGCGGGTCAACGTGAGGTGGAATCGGGTCATTCAACATAGGCGCAGCATTATAGGGATGCACCCGGCCATGTCAAAGGAAATTCAGCCCTGTCCGTTACTTGCGCGCCTCGCTAGAATTCCCCCCTGCCTTTTGGAGATGCCCATGCTGCCTTTATTACTTGCCTCCAGCTCGGTCTATCGGCGCGAATTACTCGCCCGCCTGAGACTACCGTTCGTCTGCAGCTCGCCGGATATCGACGAAAGCCACCGCCCCGGCGAGCCCGCCATCGAACTGGTAAAACGCCTGGCCCGGGAAAAAGCCTTGGCACTGGCAGGCAGCCACCCGGCGCACCTGATCATCGGTTCAGACCAGGTAGCCGTGCTCGGCGAACGCATCCTGGGCAAGCCCCATACCTTCGAGAATGCTCGCGAACAACTGCTGGCCGCCAGCGGCGCCAAGGTGACCTTCCTGACCGGCCTGGCACTGCTCAACAGCCAGACCGGCGCCTGCCAGGTCGATTGCGTTCCGTTTACCGTGAATATGCGCTCGCTGGACCCAGAACGGGTCGAACGCTACCTGCGGGCCGAGCAACCGTATGACTGCGCGGGCAGCTTCAAGGCCGAGGGGCTTGGCGTGAGCCTGTTCCAGAGCACCGAAGGCCCGGACGCCACCAGTCTGGTTGGCCTGCCACTGATTCGCCTTGTGGATATGTTGCTGGCCGAGGACGTACTGGTGCCTTGAGGCAGAACCTCGTCACAGGGGACGGCATCAGCCCTCCCCTGCGCTCAAGCCCCAAAGCAATCAGCGCAACGCTGGCCCCTGGAAGCCCATCCACATTGCCAGGTGCTCGGCGATGCTGGCGCCCAGCTTTTTCGAGAAGCGGTCAATCGGCGACTCTTCGATAGTGAAATCCACCAATTCCTTCTCGCCGATCACATCTCGAGCCACCGAACTGGCACTGCCCAATCCGTCGATCAGCCCCAGCGGCAATGCCTGCTCGCCAGACCAGACCAGACCGGAGAACAATTCCGGATGCTCCTTGTCTTTCAGCCGCTCGCCCCTGCCCTTCTTGACGCTGGCGATGAACTGCTTGTGGGTAGTGTCGAGCACACCCTGCCAGAACGCCGTTTCCTCCGGCTTCTGCGGCTGGAACGGATCAAGGAAGGATTTGTGCTCGCCTGCGGTGTAGACCCTGCGCTCCACCCCGAGCTTGCCCAGCGTCTCGACAAAGCCATAACCGGCCGCAGTCACACCAATGGAGCCCACCAGACTGGCCTTATCGGCATAGATCTGATCCGCCGCACTGGCGATGTAATAGGCACCGGAGGCGCCAAGATCGGAAATCACCGCGTAGACCTTGATATCCGGATGCGCGGCACGCAAGCGGACGATTTCGTCATAGACGTAGCCAGCCTGCACCGGGCTGCCACCCGGACTGTTGATGCGCAGCACCACCCCTTTGACTTTCGAATCTTCGAACGCAGCTCGCAGGCTACCGATGATGTTGTCCGCGCTGGCCGCTTCCTTGTCGGCAATCATGCCCTCGATGTCGATGACCGCCGTATAGGCCGCACCACCTCCTGGACTCTTCTTCCCGTCAAGCGCCTGGAAAATCATCGCCAAGCCGAAAAACAGATAAATGAAGACCAGGCACTTGAAGAAGATCCCCCAGCGGCGCGCACGACGCTGCTCCTCCACCCCGGCCAACAAGGTTTTTTCCAGTAATTTCCAGCTTTTATCGTCACCGTTGTCAGCGCTCGCCTTGGCCGGTGCCTTCCATTCATCGGTCATACATGCATCCTCAACAGACTTTAATCGGTGCGCCGGCTCAGCCAGGCGTGCAATTCAGGAAAATGATCGATCGCCAGTCGCGGCTCGAATGCCCGGAGCGCCTCGATGGACTGCGCGCCATAGCTGACAGCCACCGACCCCATGCCGGCGTTGCGTGCCATTTGCAGATCGAACGACGAGTCCCCCACCATCAATGCCTGCTCCGGCCGCACCTCGCAATGCGCAAGTATCTGCTCAAGCATCAGCGGATGCGGCTTGCTGGCGGTTTCATCCGCCGCACGGGTGACATCGAAATAATCATCCCAACCATGGGATTTCAATACCCGATCCAACCCACGACGGGCCTTGCCGGTCGCGACAGCCAAGTGATAACCCTCGGCTCGCAGGACTTCAAGGGTGTTGACCACACCATCGAACAAAGGCGAAGGCTCGGCCTCCAAAGCAATGTAGTGATCGGCGTAATGCTGGCGAAAAACCACCAACTCATCGTCACCAATCTCCGGATACAGGCTACGAATGGCTTCTGGCAAACCCAGGCCAATGATGCCTTTGACCGCAAAGTCATCACGCCGGGCAAAACCCGTACGATCCGACGCGACATGCATCGACTCCACGATCCGACCAATGGAATTGGCCAGAGTGCCGTCCCAATCGAAAATCAGCAGCTTGTAGTCAGGATGCACTCAACCGCTCCACGGTCTTGGCCCACATGTCATCCACGGGAGCCTGCAGTTTCAGCTCGCCACCGTCAGGCAGCGGCACGGTAAGCATGTAGGCATGGAGGAACAGGCGCTTGCCGCCCAGGTCACGGATTTCCTTGGTGAAATCGTCATCGCCATATTTGCTGTCACCGGCGATGCAATGCCCGGCGTGCAGGGTATGGACACGGATCTGGTGGGTACGCCCCGTCACCGGCTTGGCCTCGACCAGAGTGGCGAAGTCACCGAAGCGGCGCAGTACCTTGAACACCGTCAATGCCTCCTTGCCCTCCTCGTTGACCTCCACCATGCGTTCGCCGGAACGCAGGTTGCTCTTGAGCAGCGGCGCACGGACTTGCTTGATGGACGTATCCCAGCGACCACGCACCAATGCCATGTAGCGCTTGTCGACGCCATCACCGCGCAACTGTTCGTGCAAGTGGCGCAACATGCTGCGCTTCTTGGCGATCATCAACAGGCCGGAGGTGTCGCGGTCCAGGCGATGGACCAGCTCCAACTCCTTGGCGTCGGGACGCAACTGACGAAAGGCTTCGATCACGCCGAAATTCAGGCCGCTACCGCCGTGAACCGCAATGCCCGCGGGCTTGTTGATCACGATCAGGGCCTTGTCTTCAAAGACGATCGAAGCCTCGAGGCGCTGCAGCAGGCCCTGGGCCAAGGGCACCGGTTCATCGCGCTCGGGCACGCGTACCGGCGGCACGCGCACGATATCGCCGGCCTGGAGCTTGTATTCGGGCTTGATCCGGCCTTTGTTCACCCGCACTTCGCCTTTGCGCAAAATGCGGTAAATCAAAGTCTTGGGCACGCCTTTGAGCCGGGCCAGCAGGAAATTATCGATTCGTTGGCCGGCATATTCCGGCGAGACCTCGAGCAGTTGAACGCCAGGGGTCGAAGGGGCAATAGTTGTCATGGCGGCGATCATAACAATTTTTTATGGAATTGAAGCACTTAATCATTGCTGCTATAGTCGCGAACGCCGCCAAAAGTGGCTGGACAGCGGACTAACGGTCAAAAACCGGCCCTGACCAACGCAATTCACGAGGACGAGAGGCCGTCCTACGGGGCTTTCGCGACGTAACGGTAGAGTTTGCAGGTGTAACGAGCGCAGGTGACATGAGGCCTGAAATACGCGGCAAAGCAGAGTTTTGACTCGCCTTGCGCGCCATATTCACGGCCAGTTCACAAAGTGCAGTCAGCTACGAACGACCCCGAGCGAGAGCTTCGGAAACAACGCCTAAATTAGCCATGATGCGTGACCTCCCCTTCCGGAGCTCACGGTAAATGCCAACCCGCTGCGGATTCTGCGCGCGGCAGCACCCGATTATCAGGGATACGTGTAGGGTGGAGATGTACAACCGTCGGACTGTGTAGCACTAGGCTTATATTTAGACGCTTCATCTCGTCCACAGGCGCCGGTTGATTCCTCCTCCTGACTGAGTGCTTGAATTAGCCAGCAAGCAGGACGCGTCCGTCGCGACTTCGCCATCATTGGGTCGAACTCGCTGGACACTGGAGTGGCCCGGCCACTTCCATGACGCACCTGACACCGACCGTGAGAAGTCGTGTGTGCCGAACGCCGTTTCCGGCAGCCCGGAAACCGACGGTACTACATGAAAAGAATGCTGATTAACGCAACTCAACCCGAAGAGTTGCGTGTTGCACTGGTAGATGGCCAGCGCCTCTACGACCTGGATATCGAATCCGGTGCACGCGAGCAGAAGAAGGCCAACATCTATAAAGGCCGGATTACTCGCATCGAACCAAGCCTTGAGGCTGCCTTTGTCGATTTCGGCTCCGAGCGCCACGGCTTCCTGCCCCTCAAAGAAATCTCCCGCGAATACTTCAAGAAAGCCCCTGAAGGCCGTGTCAACATCAAGGACGTACTGAGCGAAGGCCAGGAAGTCATCGTTCAGGTCGAGAAAGAAGAACGTGGCAACAAGGGCGCCGCCCTGACCACTTTCATCAGCCTGGCCGGCCGTTACCTGGTCCTGATGCCGAACAACCCGCGTGCCGGTGGCATCTCCCGCCGCATCGAAGGCGAAGAGCGCAACGAATTGCGCGAAGCCCTGAACGGCCTGGTTGCCCCCGCCGACATGGGTCTGATCGTTCGCACCGCCGGCCTTGGCCGCAGCAGCGAAGAAATGCAGTGGGACCTCGACTACCTGCTGCAACTGTGGACTGCCATCAAAGAAGCCTCGCTGGATCGCTCCGCGCCATTCCTGATCTACCAGGAAAGCAACGTGATCATCCGCGCCATCCGCGATTACCTGCGCCAGGACATCGGCGAAGTGCTGATCGACAGCGTCGAAGCCCAGGACGAAGCCCTGACCTTCATTCGCCAGGTGATGCCGCAGTACGCCAGCAAGATCAAGCTCTACGAAGACAGCGTTCCGCTGTTCAACCGTTTCCAGATCGAAAGCCAGATCGAAACCGCTTTCCAGCGTGTCGTCGAACTGCCGTCCGGCGGCTCCATCGTCATCGATCCGACCGAAGCCCTGGTGTCCATCGACATCAACTCGGCGCGTGCCACCAAAGGCAGCGACATCGAAGAAACCGCCCTGCAGACCAACCTTGAAGCCGCCGAAGAAATCGCCCGTCAGTTGCGCCTGCGCGACATCGGCGGCCTGATCGTCATCGACTTCATCGACATGACCCCGGCCAAGAACCAGCGCGCCGTGGAAGAAAAAGTCCGCGAATGCCTGGAAGCCGACCGTGCCCGTGTACAGGTTGGCCGTATCTCGCGCTTCGGCCTGCTGGAAATGTCCCGTCAGCGCCTGCGTCCATCCCTGGGCGAAAGCAGCGGCATCGTCTGCCCACGCTGCAACGGCACCGGCATCATTCGTGATGTCGAATCGCTGTCCCTGGCGATCCTGCGCCTGATCGAAGAAGAAGCCCTGAAAGACCGCACCGCCGAAGTTCGCGCCCAGGTGCCGATCCCAGTGGCCGCGTTCCTGCTCAACGAAAAACGCAATTCGATCACCAAGATCGAACTGCGCACCCGGGCCCGCATCGTCATCCTGCCGAACGATCACCTCGAGACGCCGCACTTCGAAGTGCAGCGCCTGCGCGATGACAGCCCGGAAGCCCACACCAACCAGTCCAGCTACGAAATCGCTGCTGCCGCTGCCGAAGTGGAAGAAGTCCAGCCAGCCGCCGCTACCCGCACCCTGGTGCGCCAGGAAGCTGCGGTCAAGACAGCCCCGGCCCGCGCCAACGCTCCGGTTCCGACCGAAGTGGCCGCTCCGGTTGCCACACCGGCCGCCGCGCCTGAGCCAAGCCTGTTCAAAGGCCTGGTGAAGTCCCTGGTCAGCCTGTTCGCCACCAAGGAAGAGCCAACTGCGCCAGCCGTTGTCGCCAAGCCGGCCGCCAGCGAGCGTCCTGCCCGCAACGAGGAACGCCGTAACGGTCGCCAGCAGACCCGCAACCGTAACGGTCGTCGTGACGAAGAGCGCAAGCCCCGCGAAGAACGTGCACCGCGTGAAGAGCGCGCACCACGTGAGCCGCGTGAAGAACGCCAGCCTCGCGAAGCCCGTGAGGAAGCGCCAGCCGTAGCCCGCGAAGAACGCGCACCGCGCCCGCCGCGTGAAGAGCGTCAGCCACGTGCCCCACGTGAAGATCGCAAGCCACGTGGTGAGCGTGAAGAACGTGTTCGCGAATTGCGCGAGCCACTGGATGCCGCCCCGGCCGCTGCTGCAGCCACCGCTGAAGAGCGTCCGGCTCGCCCGCCGCGTGAAGAGCGCGCACCGCGTCCGCCACGTGAAGAGCGTCAGCCTCGCGCCGAGCAGGCAGCCGCCGCTAGCGAAGAGGAAGTGCTGAACACCGAGGAACAACTGCAGGAAGACGGCCAGGACACCGCCGAAGGCGATCGTCCGCGCCGCCGCTCCCGCGGCCAGCGTCGTCGCAGCAACCGTCGTGAGCGTCAACGCGATGCCAACGGCAATGTGATCGAAGGTTCGGAAGAATCCGAATCCACCGAGAATGCCGAAGCGCCAAGCGCAGCGGATCTGGCTGCAGGCCTGGCCGTGACTGCGGCAGTTGCCAGCAGCACGATTAGCGCCCCCGCCGAAGCCCAGGCTAATGAGCAGGCCGAACGCGCTACCGCCGTGGTGGAAAACGCGCCGGTTGAAGCGCCCGTGGTCGAAGCCACCACCCCGGTAGAAGCCACCGCTTCGCCAGAAGTGGAACTCGCTCCGGCACGTGAAGCCCAGCCCGAAGCCGAAACCGCCGCCGAGCCTGCACCGGTCGTCGAGCAGCCAGTGCTGGCCGCTGAGCCTGCATTCGAAGCACCGGCCGAGGAAAAGGCACCGGAGCCTGCCCGTGAAGAGCAGACTGCGTTCAACTGGACCGCGGAGCCAGCTGCACCGGCACCTGTCGTCGAGCCAGAACCGGCACCCGAGCCAGTGAAAGCGATCGAACCAGTAGTGGTCGAGCCTGCTCCAGTGGTCGAAGCGCCTGTGGTGGTTGAAGCACCGGCCCCAGTAGAAGAGCCTGCGCCTACCAGCGCCCTGACCCCGAACGGCCGTGCGCCGAACGATCCGCGCGAAGTACGCCGTCGCAAGCGTGAAGCCGAGCGTCTGCAGAAGGAAGCCGAACAAGCTGCCGCTGCCGCCGCTCAAGCGCCTGCCATCGTCGAGCCAGCTCCCGTCGTCGAAGCAGTCGAGGCAGCACCTGCCCCGGTCGCGCAAACCGCTGCCGAACCGGCGCCAGTGATCGACGAGCCTCAGCACTCCGCTGAAGCTGAAGAAGTCGCACCGCGTCACATTGAAGCCTTGGAAAAAGAGCACGAGCCTAAACCTCACGCCTGATTCCATCGCCCAGTAAAAAGCCCCGCCTGGTCATGCCAGGCGGGGCTTTTTATTGCCTCTGGACTTATCCACAACCCTGTGGGAGCGAGCTTGCTCGCTCCCACAGGGGCTTGGCAGCGCTCATACGATCAATGTCCACCACAGATCAAAATGTGGGAGCGAGCTTGCTCGCGATAGCGGTGGGTCAGCTTGCATCAATGCTGAATGCCTGATCGCTATCGCGAGCAAGCTCGCTCCCACAAGGGGATTTTGCAGCGGCTGTTATTTGAAGGTCAGTGCTTCAGGCACATCAACATCCCACGTCACGCCTGGGTCATCCACCGGCACTTCGACCACTTGCGCCCCGGCAAACAATACCTTGGCCCCCCGATCGCCGGTCAATGCCATCAGTTTCGGCCCAAACGCACGGCCAAACCCCACTGGATGCCCGTATTCACCGGCAAGAACCGGCACGCTGATGCCATCCTCACGGATCGCCGCCACCACTTGCTCGATACTCGACGGCAGGATGAACGGCATGTCGCCCAGCACCATCAGCCAGCCATCAAGGTCCGGGCAAGCCCGGACGCCGGCGGCAATGCTGTCTCCCAAACCGGGCGAATCCAGCTCCACGAAATCGCAGCCGTAGGCCTGGGCCATCCGAATAGCCTGCGGGCGGTCCTTACTGGTCACCAGTACGCGCTTTTCCAGGACGGCGGGCAAATTCACCAGCACCTGCTCGATCACTGACCGGACAGCGCCGTCACGCCCCGTGCAATCGGCCAACAATTTATCCTTGTCCGGGCCCGCAACCTGACGGAAACGGCTGCCCGATCCGGCCGCGAGAATGATCACGCCAATCGACAGGGACATACCCCCCTCCTCATCTGCGGCTCACAGCGGTTTTTTCTGCCGCAGTTCAACGCCATTCTTGATCGCCACGATTTCGGCCAGCAGCGACAAGGCGATTTCCGCCGGGGTGTGACTGCCGATGTGCAAGCCGATCGGCCCATGCAAGCGTGCAATGGCCTCTGCAGACAAGCCTAGCTGAGCCAGATTTTCCCGGCGCTTTTGACTGTTGACCCGCGAGCCCAGGGCGCCGACATAAAAAGCCCTGGAGTCCAGGGCTGTGAGCAGCGCCATGTCGTCCAGGCGCGGATCATGGGTCAAGGCGACGATGGCCGTGCGCTCGTCGGTCTGGATGCTCAACACGGCCTCGTCGGGCATCCCCGAGACGAAACGGCCATGCTGCTCTTCCCAACCGTAGACAAACTCCTTGCGCGGATCGCAGATCAGCACTTCGAAATCCAGCAGCCGGGCCATTTCCGCCACGTAGCGCGACAGCTGCCCCGCACCGATCAGCAACAACCGCCAACGTGGGCCATAAATGGCCCGCAGGACCTGCCCATCGAACACCAGGGCGTCGGTCTTGCTGGCCGGGGTCAGGACTACACGACCGCTGGCGACGGTCAGCTCACGGGCGACGATTTCATGGGCTTCGCAGCGCTCCAACAGTTCAGCGACCCACTGTGGGTCGCCGACCCGCTCCTCTGTCAGGCGCAAGGTGCCACCGCACGGCAGGCCGAAGCGCGCCGCCTCTTCGCGAGTGACGCCATAGGTGATCAGTTGCACCGGCGGACCATCCGCCGGAATACGGCCGTCATGGAGCCGGGCGATGAGGTCATCCTCGACACAACCGCCCGACACCGAACCAATCACCACGCCATCCTCACGCAGGGCGAGCATTGCACCTGGCGGCCTCGGCGCGGTGCCCCAGGTCTGGACCACGGTGAACAGCACTACCCGCTGCCCGGCGCGGCGCCACTCGAGCACGCTGCGCAGGACATTCAGATCAACGCTGTCCATCAGGCTTTGGCCTGTTGCCAGCCTTGCAGCTGATAGCGCACAGGCAGGTTGCGGATGCGCTTGCCGGTGGCGGCAAAAATCGCGTTGCACAACGCCGGCGCAATCGGCGGCACGCCCGGCTCACCGACACCGCCCAATGGCACTTCGCCCGGCGGCATGACCAGATGCACTGCCACTTCCTTGGGCGCCAAGGACATGCGCGCCACTTCGTACATGTGGAAATTGTCCTGCTGCACTTTGCCGTCCTTGAAGCTGATTTCCCCCACCATCGCGTTACCCAGGCCCATGACACAGGCACCTTCGAACTGGGAGCGAATGCGCTCGGGGTTGATCTGTGGGCCGCAGTCCACGGCAATGTCCGCCTTGTGCACGATCACCGTGCCATCGTCCTTGACCTCCACCTCGATCACCGCCGCCACGTAGGTCACAAAGCTGTAGTGCACCGCCAGTCCCAGGCCACGGCCCTTGGGCAGTTTTCGCCCCCAACCGGCAGCCTTCGCAGCGGTTTCCAGCACCGTGCGAATCCTCGCAGTATCGATGGGGTAACGTTCGGGGGATTCGCCGTAGTTCCATTCTTCGCTCAAGGTGCGCGGATCGATCTTACGGTCCGGCCCGAGCAATTTGACCTGGTACTTCAGCGGATCCTGGCCGGCCTTATGGGCCAATTCGTCGATGAAACTCTGGATCGCAAAACCGTGGGGGATGTTCGACACCGAGCGATACCAGCCCACCCGGGCATGGGCCACCGCTTCGGGGTTTTCCAGGCGCAGGTTGGGAATGGCGTAGGCCATGTTGGTCACGCCCATGCCTATTTCGAACGGTGCTTCATGGGTCATGCCCGGCGCAAACAACGCGGTGATGCTCGGGGCTACGGTGCGGTGCAGCCAGCCGGACGGCATGCCGTCCTGGTTCAGGCCGGCCTTCAGGTATTCGACCGACACCGTGTGGAAATACGAGTGATGGATGTCGTCCTCGCGGGTCCATTGCACTCGTATCGGCTGGCCTGGAAATTCCTTGGCGAGCACGGCTGCTTCGACGACGAAATCGGGCTTGGACTTGCGTCCGAAACCGCCACCGAGCAACGTGATGTTTACCGTGACCTTGTCGAAAGGAATTCCCAATCGTTCGGCGATACGCTCACGGGTCACTTGTGGGGCCTGGCTCGGTGCCCAGGCTTCGCACTGGCCATCCTTGAAACGGGCGACGGCGACCATCGGCTCCATCGGCGACTGAGACAGGTGCGGCAAGTAATACGAAGCTTCCAGGGTTGAATCGGCCTTGGCCAGCGCGTCGTCGAGGTCACCGGTGCTGCGTACGACTTTTCCGGGATTGAGGGCAGCCGCTTCCAATTCCTTACGATAGGCGATGGAGTCATAACCGGCATTCGGTCCGTCGTCCCACTCGATCTTCAGCGCTTCACGCCCCTTGATCGCCGCCCAGGTGTTTTTCGCCACCACCGCCACACCGCCCAGGGGCTGGAATTCCGAGGGCAACGGGCGGCCTTCGATCGGCACCACCTTGACCACGCCCGGTACTTTCAGCGCGGCGCTGCTGTCCACGGTCTTGACCTTGCCACCATAGACCGCTGGGCGAGCCACGACAGCGTAGAGCATGCCATCGAAATGCACGTCGGCACCGTACACGGCACGGCCATTGACGATGTCTTCACCGTCGATGGCCCGGGTCGCTTCCTTGCCGATGTAGCGAAATTCCGCAGGCTGCTTGAGGCGCAAGCTGTCACGGGCCGGCACCGGCAAGGCACTGGCGGCGGCGGCCAAAGCGCCATAGCCCAATTCGCGACCGGAAGGTTGGTGCAACACTTTGTGCAATTGAGCGCGACATTCAGCCACCGGGACATTCCACTGCGCAGCGGCGGCCTGCTCCAGCATGGTCCGGGCGGCAGCGCCGCAACGGCGCATCGGCTCATACCAGTGACGCATGCTGCGAGAGCCGTCGGTGTCCTGGTTGCCGAAGCGCGCTTCATCGGCCGGCGCCTGCTTGACCAGTACCCGCGCCCAGTCGGCCTCCAGCTCATCGGCCACTACCATGCTCAGGCTGGTGCGCACGCCCTGCCCCATTTCCGAACGGTTGCAGATCACCGTCACGCTGCCGTCGGCGGCAATGCTCACGTACACCTTGGGGTCGTCGACCGCACCATGGGGCATGCCCTCGGCGCCGAATTTCTTTTCCTCGGCAAAGGCCTCCGGCAGGCCCCAACTGGCGGCCAGCACCAGCACACCGGTGGCGCTCGCACCTTTGAGGAAACCACGACGACTGAGATTGCTCAGCACAAAATCATTGGGCAAGCGGCTCATGCCTTGGCCTCCTTCAGGTGAGTGGAGGCCTGGCGGATCGCGGTCTTGATCCGGTTATAGGTGCCACAGCGGCAGATGTTGCCGACCATGGCTTCTTCGATCTGCTCATCGCTCGGGTTGGGGTTGGTCTTGAGCAAGGCGGTCGCGGACATGATCTGCCCGCCCTGGCAGTAGCCGCACTGGGCCACGGCGCTATCGAGCCAGGCCTTCTGGACGATCTGCCCGACCGGATCGGCATGCAGCGCGTCGATGGTGCTGACATCTTGCCCATTCACAGAGCCGATCGGCGTAATGCAACTGCGCGCCGGGGCGCCATCGATGTGGATGGTGCACGCGCCGCACAGGCCCATGCCACAGCCGAATTTGGTGCCGTTGTAACCGGCCACGTCCCGAATGGCCCACAGCAGTGGCATGTCCTCGGTCACATCCAGTTGATGGTCTTTTCCATTGAGTTTCAGGGTAATCATGGGCACGCCCGCATAGTTATCGAGTTATGGGGTCGAGCAATCTGCCGTTTGGGTGACGGTTCGGTTGTCGCAGACTGGCTCAGGCTGATCGGGCTCTCTTACGCATACGCACGCAGGCGTCTGCATCGGGCCTTAAGGATGCAAGGATCGCATCGTCAGCGAGCTAAATTAACCCAGGACCAAGCAAAACGCCCTGCACAATCCTGCACAAATGATCGTGCGCAGGGTGTGCAGGGCGTTTTTTCAGGCGCTTGCGAAAGCCCGGCTCAATACCGATTGGGCTCCATTTCCAGCTCGACCTGGAAACGCTCGGCAATGTCTTTCTGGATACGCAGGGCCAGATCCAACAGTTGCGGGCCCGTGGCCTTGCCGTAGTTGACCAGCACCAACGCCTGCAACTTATGCACCCCAGCGTCACCTTCGCGAAAGCCTTTCCAGCCGGCGTGCTCGATCAACCAGCCGGCGGCGATTTTCATCTGTCCTTCAGGCTGTGGATAAGCCACCAGGTCCGGGTATTTCACCTTGAGTTGAGCCACGTGCGTAGCCGGCACCAGCGGGTTCTTGAAGAAACTGCCAGCGTTGCCCAGCACGGCCGGGTCCGGGAGTTTTTCGCTGCGGATGCTGCAAATGGCCCGACTGACATCGGTGGGTGTGGCGTGCTCGATGCCCTGCTCGGTCAACCGTTGACGCACCGGACCGTACTCCAGGTGCAGGTGCGCGGCGCGACTGAGGGCAAAGCGCACCCGCAGGATCAGCCAACGTCCCACTTGCTGTTTGAACAGACTGTCGCGGTAGGCGAAACGGCATTCTTCAAGGGTGAAATCGCGCAGCTCACCGGTCTGGCGATCCAGCGCGGTAAGGCCGGCGAACACGTCCTTGATCTCTACGCCGTAGGCGCCGATGTTTTGCATCGGTGCCGCCCCGACCGTACCGGGAATCAGGCTGAGGTTTTCCAATCCCGCCCAACCTTGCGCCAGTGTGTGCTGGACGAAAGGATGCCACGGCTCCCCTGCTTCGGCTTCGACCACCACGCGTTCGCCGTCATCGCTGAGCAGGCGAATGCCGTGGCTGGCCATGCGCAGCACCAGCGCATCGATATCGCCGGTCAGCAGCAGGTTGCTGCCGCCGCCGATCACCAGCAACGGCACCTCATGCTCGGATGCATAGGCCAACGCCTCGCGAACATCGCCATCGCTGTGAGCTTCGGCAAACAACCGGGCAGTGACGTCCACCCCGAAACTGTTGAAAGGCTTGAGGCTGACGCCCGCCCGTACCTGCAAGGTCATAACCGCCCCTTCAATTCGATCACCAGGCGATGCGTGGCGCGTTCGATCAGGTCCAACACCTGCTCGAAGCCCTGCTCACCGTCGTAGTACGGGTCCGGCACATCATCGAGTTCAGCCTCGTAGCGACGCAGGAACAGGTCCAGCTCGGCCCTGGCATTGGCCGGTTGCAGGGCCTTGAGGTGGCGCAGGTTGCTGCTGTCCATCGCCAGGATCAGGTCGTAGGCGGCGAAGTCGGCACGGGTCACCTGTTGCGCGCGCTGGGCCGACAGGTCGTAGCCACGCCGCAGGGCCGCAGCCTGACTGCGCTTGTCCGGAGCCTTGCCGACGTGCCAGTCACCGGTGCCGGCGGAAGCCACTTCCACCTGCCCGGCCAACCCGGCTTCGCGCAGCTTATGCCGCAGGATGCCCTCGGCGGTGGGCGAGCGGCAGATGTTGCCGAGGCAGACGAACAGAACCCGCATCAGGCCTCCAGCAGGCGACGAACGCGCTCGAGGTCTTCGGCAGTGTCCACGCCGGTCGGCGGGGCGATCAGTGCATCGGCAACATGGATCCGCACGCCATGCCACAGGGCACGCAGCTGTTCCAGGGATTCAGTGCTTTCCAGCCAGCATGGACCCCAGGCGACGAAGTCCTGGAGGAAACCGGCGCGGTAGGCATAGATACCAATGTGGCGGCGGTACGGCACGCCTTCGGGCAGCACATCGGGGTTCTGGGCAAACGCGTCCCGGGCCCACGGCAGTATCGCGCGGCTGAAAGTCAGCGCCAGGCCGTTGATGTCACTGACAACCTTGACCACGCTGGGGTTGAACAGGGTCTGCACATCCTCGATCGGCTCGGCCAGGGTGGCCATGCGCGCCTCGGTGTGGGCCGCCAGGTTCGCGGCGACCTGATCGATCACGCTGGGCGGGATCAACGGCTCGTCGCCCTGTACATTGACCACGATGGCGTCGGGTTCCAGCCCCAGTTTCTCGGCGACTTCCGCCAGGCGATCGGTGCCGGAACTATGATCTTCGCGAGTCAGGACCACCTCGGCGCCAAAGCCCTTGCAGGCTTCCACGATGCGCGCATCGTCGGTCGCCACCACCACGCGCTGGGCGCTGCTCTTGCAGGCCTGTTCCCAGACATGCTGGATCATCGGCTTGCCTGCAATCAACAGCAAGGGTTTGCCTGGCAGGCGCGTCGAGGCAAAACGTGACGGAATGACAACGGTAAAGGCAGCAGTCATTTATCCAGACGCTCGTCGGTGGTCAGGGTGCGGGCTTCGCTTTCGAGCATCACCGGGATGCCATCGCGAATCGGGTAGGCCAGGCCAGCGCCCTTGCTGATCAGTTCGGTCTTGTCGGCGCTGAGCTTGAGCGGGCCTTTGCAGACCGGGCAGGCCAGAATGTCGAGCAATTTGGTGTCCATGGAATTCCCCTGGATAAAAGGTTTAAGGCAAAAGCCGATCCGGCAACAGGCGCATCAACTGTGTGTCGAACCAGGCCGCGAAGGCCGGCGACGGCGCTGCGTCTACCGCCAGGTACCACCAGTCAGACGCGGCGAAGGCACGGCATTTGACCGCGTCCTTTTCCGTCATGACCACTGGCAACGAAGGCGTGAAATTCAACGCCTGGGCGCTGTATTCGGCATGGTCGGCAAACCCGTGCGGTATTGGCCGCCAGTGTAGCGTTTCGAGGGTCTTGAAGAAACGCTGGGGGTTGCCGATGCCGGCCACGGCGTGCAGGGCCTGGCCGGGTGGAAAATGATCGAGCGGACGACGTTCGCCACTGGCCAGGTTCACCAGCGCGGTGGGCCGCAACTCGAAGGCGAAACCGTCTTCGCGGTCGGCACTGGCGCCGTTGTAAAGCACGGCGTCGACCGATTGCAGGCGCTCGACCGGTTCGCGCAACGGACCGGCAGGCAGACAACGCCGGTTACCCAGGCCACGGGCGTTGTCGATCAACACCAGTTCAAGGTCCCGGGCCATCCGATAATGCTGCATGCCGTCATCGGACAGGATCAGGTCCAGCGGCTCGGCTTGCAGCAGCGCCCGGACCGCGCGGCTGCGATCGGGATCGATCATCAACGGCACGCCAGTGCGCTGTACGATCAATAGCGGTTCGTCGCCCGCGAGGTTGGCGCCCTGCTCGGCCTCGACCCGCCACGGCAGTTGCGGCGGCTGGGCGCCGTAACCCCGGCTGACCACCCCAACCCGCAAGCCACTGCGCTGGCAGTGCTGGATCATCCACAGGATCAACGGCGTCTTGCCGGTGCCGCCGACCGTGATGTTGCCGACCACGATCAGTGGCACGGGCGGTTGGTAGATCTGGCCCTCTCCCGCCAGGAAGCGCTCACGCTTACCCACTACCACCCGCCGGTACAGCCACTCCAGCGGCCGCAGCAATGTCAGGGCTGGGTGACCGTCGTACCACGCGGCAAGCAAGCGATCGGACATGGCCATCAGGGTGCAGGCGCCGCCTCGACCGTGGTCATGCGCAGATGGCTGAAGCCGAGCTTGCCGGCCGCGTCCATGGCGGTGATGACCGATTGATGAGGGGTCTTGCCATCGGCGCTGATGGACAGCGGCAGGTTGGTGTCGCCGCCGGACTCCTTCTGCAGGGCGTCGATCAGGCTCGCCAGGTCACTCTTTGGGAGCAACTGGTTGTTCACCGAGAACGCCCCTTCGGCGCTGATGGTGATTTCCAGGTTCTTGGTTTGCTGGTCTTCGGCCGGTGAGCCACTGACGGCTTGCGGCAATTCAACCTTGAGCTGGGTTTCCCGGGTGAAGGTGGTGGTCACGACGAAAAACAGCAGCAGGATGAACACCACGTCAATCAGCGACGCGAGGTTGATCTCGATGTTTTCCCGAGGCTTGCGGCGGAATTTCACTTCTTGCCCCCGGCCAGGTCCACGTCACGGTCGCCTTGCACCACCTCGACCAGCTTGATGGCTTCCTGCTCCATGCCCACCACGAGCTCGTCGATGCGCCGTTGCAGGAACCGATGGAAAAATACCGAAGGGATCCCCACCATCAGGCCCGCGGCGGTGGTGATCAGGGCCTTGGAAATACCACCGGCCAATACCGAGGCGTTGGTGGTCATGCCGGAGCCGGTGAACGCGCTGAAAATGTCGATCATGCCCAGCACCGTCCCCAGCAGGCCCAGCAACGGGGCCATGGCGGCGATGGTGCCCAGGGCGTTGATATAGCGCTCCAGTTCATGGATGACGCGGGCGGCGGCCTCCTCGATGCATTCCTTCATGATCTCGCGACCATGCTTGGAATTGGCCAGGCCCGCGGCGAGGATTTCGCCCAGGGGCGAACTGGCCCGCAGCTCCTTGAGCTTGTCCTTGTTCAGTTGCTTGTCCTTGATCCAGACCCACACCTGCCCCAGCAGATGCTCCGGGGTCACGCGGCTGGCCCGCAGGGTCCACAGGCGTTCGGCAACGATACCCAGTGCCGCGATGGAACTCAGAATGATCGGCAACATCATCCAGCCGCCGGATTTGACCAATTCCCACACAGTGACAGCCCCCTCGAAAAAGTGCGCCACTTTATCATACAGACTCGCCTTGGAGGCCCGACCTGCCGATAAGTCCGTCGCGGGAGCTGACCCCGGTCAATGTTCGGTCCGCAGCCCCGCAGACGGCGGATCCCGCCAATACCGCCGCTGCCCGGCCTGGGTGAATGGCGGCTCGAAGGCGCCCAGTTGCAGACGAATGGCGCCCTGTTCAGCACTGTCGTAGATCGCCATGCCCAGCCGTCGGTAACGGGCGATCACCCGGGGATGGGGATGACCGAACGCATTGCCTTGCCCCCGGGAGATCAGCACCGAATGCGGTTTGAGGCGCGACAACAACGTCATCGACGAGGAGCTGCGGCTGCCATGATGCGGGGCCGCCAGCCACTGGATTGGCAAGGCCAGCGGCCCGTCGAGCAAGGCGCGCTCAGCCTGGCTATCGATGTCGCCGGTCAGCAGCAAGCGCTCGCCGCCAGCCTCGACCAGCAAGACGCAGGACTTCTGGTTGCTTTCAAGGGCAGCGGACCATTGCCACAGCTCGAAGCTGACCCCATCCCACTCCCAACGCTCGCTGCTATCGCATGCTCCGGCCTGCAGCTCATCAGGTAGCGCGCCCGGATCGCCACTGATCACCCGCGTCGTTGCCAGGCCGTTGTGCACAGCGCGGGCACCACCGGCGTGATCGGCGTCGGCATGGCTGAGCAGCATCAGATCCAATGCCGGCACCCCCAGCTTACGCAACGTCGGCAGCACGACGCGCTCGCCCGCGTCGGCCTCGCCAAAGCGCGGCCCCGCATCGTAGAGCAGGGTATGACGACGGGTGCGCACAAGCACCGCAAGCCCTTGGCCAACGTCCAGATGCCAGATTTCGGCATGGCCTTGCGGCACGCTTTCTCGCGGCGGAAAAACCAGCAACAGCAGCATCGGCCACCCCAGCACCCGCAGCGGTACGCCCTTGGGCAGCAACAGCAAAAAAGCCCCGAGAGCGGCGATGCACCAGGCCCAGAGCGGGACCGAAACAGGTATCCACGCCGGCATTCGCCCGGCAGCCAGCGCCAGCCCCTTGAACATCAGATCGAGCAAGCCACCGGCCACCCACAGCAACCCTTCACCCATGAACGGCACGGGCAACAACGCCGTGCCGAGCAGTGCCAACGGCAACACCAACAGGCTGATCCAGGGCACCGCCAGCAGGTTCACCAATGGCCCACTGAGACTGACCGGCAAGCCCAATAGCAACAACAACGGACACAAGCCGACCGCCACCAGCCATTGGGCACGGGTCCAGGTTTGCCACCAGCGCCAGGGCCCCAGACGAGCGCCAAAGGTGAACATCAAGATCGCCACCGCCGCAAACGATAACCAGAACCCCGGCCGCAAGCTGGCCAGCGGATCGAACACCAGCACTCCGGTGAAGGCCAGCAGCCATGCCCACCAGGGGTCCGGATGCTTGAAGCGCAAGCGCCAGAGCAGCACCAGGCCGATCATCGCGCAAGCCCGCCGCACTGGCACCTCGAACCCAGCGAGCAGGCCGTAGCCCAACGCTGCGGTGAAGGCCAGCGCGCAGGCCCAGGGCAACCACGGCAGACGCACCGGCCACACGCCATAGCGCGCCGCACCGGCTACCAGCAGGTACACCAGGCCGGCGAGCAGCCCGATGTGCTGCCCGGATATCACCAGTAAATGAACGGTGCCGGTATCTTGCAACACCTGCCAGTCATCGCGGCTCAGCCCACTTCCGTCCCCAAGCACCAAGGCCGCCAGCGCCCCGGAGCGCCCCTGGGCATCCACTTGGGCCAGAGCCTGTCGTACGCCGTCGCGCCAGGCCCCCTGGGCCGCACGCAGGCGACGGCCATCCTTTACCGTACCGGTCGCCCCGATGCCTCGACTCAACAGCCAGGCTTCATAGTCGAAACCGTCTGGGTTCAGCAACCCGGAGGGCCGTTTGAGCTTCACAGCCAATCGCCAGCGCTCGCCACTGCTGACAGGCGGCCCACCGAACCAGGCCAGGCGCATCGACGACGGTAGTGGCGTGCGGCGTGAATGGGCATCGGCCAGTTCGAATCGCACCGCCCCCTCGCCGTACTGCGGCAAGCCAACGACGCGCCCTTCCACCCAACGGGTTTCGCCGTCCAGCGCGGCAGGCAACCGCTCGTCCAGCGCAAACTGCGCCGACAAGCAGGCCCAGGCCAGCCCGAACAGGAAAAAACCGAGCGGGTAAATTCGAAACGGCACAACCATCAGCCCCAGCACCGGCATGGCTGCAATAAGCCACGGCGGCGGCAAGGCCGGTAGAAAAACCGGGGCCAACAACCCCACTGCAAGCGCGGCCAACCCTGTGCGCATAACCCCGTCCTTGAGAGTCCTCTCTTCAGGCATAGCCGGTCAGGGGCACCCTTGGCGTTATCAATTGTCACAAAGTCTGAATCTACCCGCCGTAGAATCCGGACATACTTGCGGCTTTACTGCTTTGAACCGACCGAGAAGCCTTATGCCCCGGCGCCTATTCAAACGTTACATGCCAGACCCAGAGAGTATTCGGGAACACAAATCCTTACGTTTTCTCGGCACCCTGTTGCACGACCCCAACCTCTGGCACCTCAATCGCCATTCCGTGGCCAGGGCGATGGCCGTTGGTCTGTTTGCCGCTTTCCTGCCGATCCCCTTGCAGATGTTGCTGGCCGCGGCGCTGGCCATCACGGTGCGCGGCAATATACCGATAGCGGTGAGCCTGGTCTGGCTGACCAATCCGATCACCATGCCCGCAGTATTTTTCTGCACCTACCAGACCGGTGCCTGGCTGATGGATGTGCCTGCCCGGACGTTGCCGGAAGAACTGAGCTGGGAATGGATCAGCGACCAGCTGTCCACTTTGTGGCAACCGTTCCTGCTGGGTTCGGTGGTGACCGGCCTGGTGCTGGGTGCCCTGGCCTACTTCATCACCATGAGCTACTGGCGCTGGTGGGTGACCCGGCAGTGGAAACGGCGCAAGAAAAGCCGGATGTGAGATACAAAAAAGGCCTCCTGGGAACGGAGGCCTTTTTTGTGGTTTTTTACTGACGCTATCGCGAGCAGGCTCGCTCCCTCAGAGGGTTCTAGGTACGCATCCCCCGCCCACTGACCAACAACCGCGCGCAGCCGATATAAAGCACCACGGTCGCCACCAGCATGAAGGTAATCGCGACGCTGATCTTGATGTCCGAAACCCCAAGGATGCCGTAACGGAAGGCGTTGACCATGTGCAGCACCGGGTTGGCCAGGGACACGGTCTGCCAGAACGGCGGCAGCAGTGAGATCGAGTAGAACACCCCGCCCAGGTAGGTCAGCGGCGTCAGCACGAAGGTCGGGATGATGGAGATGTCATCGAAGTTGCGCGCAAACACGGCATTGATGAAACCCAGCAGCGAAAAGATCGTCGCCGTGAGCACCACCACCAATACCGTCACCCCCAGGTGGTGCACCTGCAAATGAGTGAAGAACAGCGACAGCAGGGTCACGATCAGGCCCACCGCCAGGCCGCGCAACACGCCACCCAAGGTGTAGCCGATGAGGATCGTATGGGGCGAAACCGGCGAGACCATCAGCTCCTCGATCGAACGCTGGAACTTGCTGCCGAAGAAGCTCGACACCACGTTGCCGTAGGAGTTGGTGATCACCGACATCATGATCAGCCCCGGCACGATGTAGTCCATGTACGTGAAGCCGCCCATGTCGCCGATCTGTCGGCCGATCAGGTTGCCGAAGATCACGAAGTACAAAACCATGGTGATGGCAGGCGGCAGCAAGGTCTGCGGCCAGATCCGCATGAAACGCCGGACTTCGCGGTAAACGATGGTATTGAGGGCGATGAGGTTGGGTCGCAGTTCGGAATTCATACCGCCACCTTCGCCAGATTTTTCTCCACCAGGGACACGAACAACTCCTCGAGGCGATTGGTCTTGTTGCGCAGGCTCTGCACTTCAATGTGCTGCAACGCCAGTTGGGTAAACAGCCCGGTAATGCCGACGGCTTTGTCCACCTGGACTTCCAGGGTGCGGTTGTCCACCAGTCGGGCCGGATAGCCGATGAGCTGCGGCGCGACCTGCAGATCGTTTTTCAGGTCCAGCAGAAAGGTTTCCACATGCAGCTGGCTGAGCAACTGCCGCATGCTGGTGTTCTCGACGATGGTACCGTGGTCGATGATGCCGATGTTGCGGCACAGCTGCTCGGCCTCTTCCAGGTAGTGCGTGGTGAGGATGATGGTGATGCCTTTCTGGTTCAATTCAGTCAGGAAGGTCCACATTGAACGACGCAGCTCGATGTCCACACCCGCGGTCGGTTCGTCGAGGATCAGCAGGCGCGGCTCGTGCACCAGCGCACGGGCGATCATCAGCCGACGCTTCATGCCACCGGACAATGAACGGGACGGCACGTCACGCTTGTCCCACAATCCCAACTGAGTCAGGTACTGCTCGGCGCGCTCGTTGGCGATCTTCGGCGGGATGCCGTAGTAGCCCGCCTGGGTCACGACGATGTCGAAGGTCTTTTCGAACTGATTGAAATTGAACTCCTGGGGCACTACGCCAATGCAACGCTTGAGGGCGGCGGGCTCGCGGTCCAGGTCATGGCCGAAGATATTCACCGTGCCGCTGGTTTTGTTCACCAGGGTGGAAAGAATGCCGATGGTGGTGGATTTGCCGGCACCATTGGGGCCGAGCAAGGCGAAAAAGTCACCTTCGGCGACGTCCAGATCGATACCACTCAAGGCCTGGAAACCGTTGCCGTAGGTTTTGGTTAGCTGCCGGATGGACAGAGCGGAACTCATATCGGATTTATGCACCAAGAAGGGAGGAAAGAATGAGATAAGGGCGCGCGGCGAGCAATACAACCACGGCACGAAGGCAATGGTGCGTGGCGTCGCCGCACAAGTACAGTCACGTGTGTCGATAGTAAGTATTAAGTTAACGCGGTCATGACGGCCTTGCGGTAAGCCGTACGCGCTTGCAGCCGCGCGTACCAGGCCTGTAGATGCGGCCTCGCAGCCCGTTCGATGGGCATCTCGAACCAGGCATAAATGAAACTGCCGAGGGGGATATCGCCCATGCCGATTTCATCACCCGAGAGGTAAGGCTGTTCACTCAAGGCCTGCTCGACCATCGCCAGCAAATCTTCGCACTCCTTGATCGCCGCCTTGATAGCCGGCCAATCCTGCTGCTCGGCCGGGGTGCGCAAGACACCCCAGAACACCGTGCGAAACGGTCCGGCAAAGGACGACGTGGTCCAGTCCATCCATTTTTCAGCCGTGGCCCGAGCCCGGAGGTCGGTCGGATACCAGGCCGATCCCGCTGCATGGCGAGCCGCCAGGTAGCGCACGATGGTGTTGGATTCCCAGAGCACGAAACCGTCGTCTTCGATCATCGGCACGCGACCGTTGGGGTTCTTCGCGCGATACTCGGGCGTATCGACCACTCCAAATGCACCGCCAGCGTCGATGGCCTCGTAGGCCAACCCCAGCTCCTCGGCGCACCACAGTGCCTTGCGCACATTCGATGAGTTTTTCCGGCCCCAGATCTTCAGCATCACGGCTTCCTCGATGGATAAATGCCGCAGCAGCATACGCCGGATCAGCCGTGACTCAAATCGCCCTGCATGTCCCCCAGCAGGAGCGGCACTTGATCGCCGAACAGGTGCGGATAGCATTTTTCCAGGTGCTCGAAGAAGAACGCTTCGGGCACATCGACGAACTGGCCGTGGTCGGTGACGTACTCCATCAGCTTGGCGCCTTGACGGTTGAACGGATGGAAAACACTGTCCTGGCGACCGTCGAACTCCAGCGGTGCCACATCGAACAACTCACACAGGCCCTGGTTGAACGCCGGAGTGGCTTTGACCCAGCGGTCGTTCAGGTACAGCTCGGTATAACCATGCATGGCGAACACATCGCTCTTGAGCAATTCCAGCAGGCGCGGCGTGGACAGGTGATTGCGTACGTCCGCCAGGCCGATGCGTGCCGGAATGTCGCAATGCCGGGCGCAGCCAGCCAGCAAGGTGGCCTTGGGCACGCAATAACTTTCGCCTGACGCCAGCGCGTAGCTGCCGCGCAGGGTCGCCGGGTCGCGACTGAAGGTGTAAGGGTTGTACCGCACGGCCTCACGCACCGCGTAATAAAGGCTGATGGCTTGCTCGAGCGGCTCGCGGCCTGCGCCGCGATGGGTTTCGCTGAACTCGATGACGGCCGGATGATCGCTGTCGATGAACTGGCCGGGGTTCAGGTATTGCTGCATGGGGAAGACCTCTGGAGAAACATCACCGCCCCTCAGGGTCGGACTCGGTCCTTGTGTCGACTGGACCTGACTGTGTCCGAGTTTATCCACAGCCCACATCCAGCAATAACGGCATTTACGCCAAACAATGGCGTTTTCTCACTTTGTTAACGAACGATTTCCCACGGCTGTTGCCAACCAGACTGGCGCAATGCATCCAGGGTTTCCCACGAAATCAATCACATCGCGCTGACCACCGCTTTTGCAGATGCCGTCTAAGCTCTGAGGGTCGGTTTTGCCCTGGTTCACGGAGGATTACATATGCTGTTGTTGTGGATACTGGTTCTGGTCGTCGGGATCGCCTGGCTGGCGCATCGGCGCACCGCCCCGCTGCCGGCGCTGGGTATCGTCGCGGTCTACCTGCTGGCCATGGGTATTTTCAGCCACGCCCCCGGCTGGCTGATGCTGATCCTCTGGGTCGTGCTTGCCGCCGTGGCGGCCCCGCTGCTGCTGCCAGACCTGCGCCGCCGATATTTCAGCGCGCCGATGTTCGACTGGTTTCAGAAAACCCTGCCGCCCATGTCCCAGACCGAGCGTGACGCCATCGACGCCGGCACGGTGTGGTGGGACGGTGAACTGTTCAGCGGCCGCCCGGATTGGGACACGCTGCTGGCCTACCCCAAGGTGCAACTGACCGAGGAAGAGCAGGCGTTCCTCGACGGCCCCACCGAAGATCTCTGCGCCATGGTCAGCGACTGGCAGATCGGCCAGGCCATGGACTTGCCACCTCAAGCCTGGGCGCACATCAAGGAGCACGGTTTCTTCGCGCTGATCATTCCTAAGGAATACGGCGGCAAAGGCTTTTCCGCTTACGCCCATTCCCAGGTGGCGATGAAGCTGGCCACCCGCAGCGGCGACCTGGCCTCCACGGTGATGGTCCCCAACTCCCTCGGCCCGGCGGAACTGTTGCTGCATTACGGCACCGATGAACAACGCGACCATTACCTGCCCCGACTGGCCCGTGGCGACGATATTCCCTGCTTCGCCCTGACCGGGCCGCTGGCCGGCTCCGACGCCGGGGCGATGCCCGACACGGGCATCATCTGCAAGGGTGAATGGGAAGGCCAGGAAACCCTCGGCCTGCGCCTGAACTGGGAAAAGCGCTACATCACCCTCGGCCCGGTAGCCACCCTCCTCGGCCTGGCCTTCAAGGCTTATGACCCCGACCATCTGCTGGGGGATGAAGAAGACCTGGGCATCAGCCTGGCCTTGATTCCCACCGACACCCCTGGCGTGCATATCGGCCGCCGTCACCTGCCCCTCGGCGCCGCGTTCATGAACGGACCGAACTGGGGCAAGGACGTGTTCATCCCGCTGGATTTCCTCATCGGCGGCCAGGCGATGCTCGGCAAGGGCTGGATGATGTTGATGAATTGCCTGTCGGTCGGCCGCTCGATTTCCCTGCCGGCGGTGGGCACCGGCGCGGCGAAGTTCACCAGCCTGGTGACAGGCCAGTACGCCCAGGTACGCGAGCAGTTCAACGTGCCGCTATCGGCCTTCGAAGGCATCCAGGAAGCCATGGCGCGTATCGGCGGCAATGCCTGGTTGATGGACGCTGCACGCATGCTGACCGCCAACGCGGTGGACCTGGGAGAAAAACCCTCGGTGCTGTCGGCGATCCTCAAGTACCACCTGACCGAACGTGGCCGCGAATGCATCAGCCACGCCATGGACGTGCATGGCGGCAAAGGCATCATCATGGGCCCCAACAATTACCTGGGGCGCAGTTGGCAAGGCGCACCAATCTTCATCACCGTGGAAGGCGCGAACATCTTGTCGCGTAACCTGATGATCTTCGGCCAGGGTGCGATCCGCTGCCATCCGTTCGTGCTCAAGGAAATGGCTCTGGCATCCCGTGAAGACAAAGACCAGGCGCTGGTCGAGTTCGACGGTCTGCTGCTCAAGCACATTGGTTTCGCCGTAAGCAATGCCGCCAGCACCTTGGTGCTGAACCTGGGACTGGGGCATTTTGAAAGAGCCCCCGGCAACACCTTGAGCCAGGGCTATTTCCGCGCCCTCAACCGGCAGGCGGCAGCATTCGCCCTGCTGGCGGACCTGAGCATGATGCTACTGGGTGGCGAGCTCAAACGCCGCGAACGCTTGTCGGCACGCCTGGGCGACGTTTTGAGCAACCTGTATCTGGCGTCCGCCGCGCTCAAGCGCTATCACGACCTCGATTCGCCGGATCACATGGCGCCGCTGTTCACTTGGGCCATGGAAGAAAGCCTGGGCCAATCGGAGCGCGCGCTGGACGAACTGTTGCAGAACTTCCCGAACCGGGTGCTGGGTTGCCTGTTGCGATTGGTGGTGTTCCCCTTCGGTCGCCGTCACAAGGGCCCGAGCGACAGGCTGGACGCCGAAGTGGCCGCCGTGATTGGCCGAGCCAAGGGTGATCCAACCCTCGAAGAGTTGCTGCGGGGCTGCTATCGCCCGCAATCGGTCGATGATCCGGTGGGCGCCCTGCAACATGCCACCGACCTGCTGGCCGCCGCCCATCCGTTGCACAAGAAACTGCACGGTGCGCTCAAACAGGGCCAGCTCAATCCGGCGCCAGGCGAACCCCTCATCGACGCGGCCCTGGAATCGGGTGTGCTGCAAGCCGGTGAAGCTCAGACCTTGCGCGCGGCCGAGGCGGCTCGGCGCAAGGTCATCGACGTGGATGACTTCGATAAGGAAGAGTTGACGCTGGCGCAAGACAAGGTCCGTTGATCCTGACGACCCGGTACGCCCGTCACCTATAAAAGCAGGCGCAAGAGCTTTATACTCTTGCGCCCGTTTTGCTCTTGAGGACTTATCTCGTGTCCAATGTCGTTGCCGATCACCTTGTCTTGCTTGACCACTTGCGTAGCATCCTGGTCGCCGTGGGTGAGGCCGAACAGGTTCCCGAAGAAAGCCATGCCCTGTTTCTGGAGCGCTTCGACGAATTGCGCGCGCAGTTGCCTGTCGATCCTATCGAAAGCCAGTACCTGGGCCAGGACCTCCTGTGCCAGGTGATCGTCCGTTATCCACAGATCGCTCACCTGGTGCCTCGCGATCTGCTCTGGTATTTCGCCGGCGACTGCCTGCACTACATGCCCGACGAAGAAATCGCCCTGTACCAGGCCTTGGAAGAACGTCGTTTCGAAGCCGAACAAAACGATGAGCCCTTTGACTGGAACCAGGAAAAGCAATTGCTGGCGATGTCGGATCAGGACAGCAAGCACTGATTGCGGTCAATCAGGCAAAAGGCCCGCACGGTTAGCCCTGCGGGCCTTTTTATTGGCATTGCCAAAGTGTGTTGCCGGGGCGGGCCTCATCGCGAGCAAGCTCGCACACACTGGGTCGATGGTGAGCACACATTCCGCATTCACAGCAGTCCACCTGAGGGAGCGAGCTTGCTCGCGATGGGGCCACTCAAAACAACCCATCACTCTCTGACAGTTTATAGTGCGCCGCATCCTTGCTGGCACGACTCCCCTCGCCCACCGTGTGCAAGGTTGGCTCCTTCTCCAGGCATTCCACCAGATAATCAATGAACACCCGCAACTTCGGCGGCAGGTATCGGGTCGGCGAGTGCAGCAACCACAAGCCACCGTGGTAGGAAGCCAGGAACGTCCAGTCGGCCAGCACTTGCACGATCAACCCCTGCTCCAGGGCATATCGAGCCGTGAAGTACGGCAGGCTACCAATGCCAATGTGCTGCAAAACTGCGCCCAGCCGCACGCCCGTGTGATTGGCCGCATAACGTCCACGCACGCCAACGGTGACCGACTTGGTGCCCTTCTTGAATTTCCAACGAGCGTCATTGGGCGTTTCCCCCAGATAAATGCAGCTGTGCTCCAGCAAGTCGTGGGGATGTTCGGGAACGCCGTGTTCAGCCAGGTATTGCGGCGTGGCGCAGAGCAGGTGATCGATGGTCAACAACTGACGCCCCACCAGCCCGGCCGAGGGTTGGTCAGTGATCCGGATGGCCAGGTCGACGTGATCGTCGATCAGGTCGACCTGCCGATCTTCCAGAAACAACTCCACATCGATCTTGGGGTAACGGCGCAGGAATTCGGGCATATGGGGATGAATCACGAAACGCCCCACCGCCTTGGGCACGCTGACCCGAATCCGCCCCTCGGCGTCCTGGGTAAATTGGCCGCTGATTTCCATCACCGACCGAGCAGCGGCAACCATTTCCTGGCAACGCTTTAAGACCTCCTCACCGCCATCGCTCAAGCGCAACTTACGCGTGGTGCGTTGCAACAAGCGAGTCGCCAAGGCTTTTTCGAGACGGGAGATACTACGGCTGACAGCAGACGGCGATGAACCTGACTGGCGGGCCGCTTCGGAGAAGCTACCGGTCTCCACGACCTTGACGAAAATAGCCATTTCGGCGAGCAATGGCAGCGGTAGATTTGTGCTCATGACACAACAGTCCTTTGAAATTTGAACGGATTATCAGCAATTTCCACACGACTTATAATCCCGACACAAAATTCTAATACGGACATGGAATGACACTTCGCCTCTTTTTTCATAGCGATGACCTCAGGGCCAACGTCGAAGTCCTGGATTGCACCCCCTGGGAAAACGAATTTGCCGTGGTACTGCGTGCGACGCTGTTTCACCCCCAGGGCGGCGGCCAACCTTTCGATACCGGCTGGATCGGTGAAAGCCAAGTGTTGCGTGTCGTGCAGGACGGACAACGGATCATTCACCATGTCGACCGCCCGGTGGCCTTGGGCATGACCTCGATCCGCGTGGATGAGCAGCGACGACAGCTCAATTCACGGCTGCATTCGGCCGGGCACTTGATCGGCCATTTCGCTGAAACTCAAGGCTGGGTGCCAATCAAGGCCCACCACTGGCCCGGCGAAAGCCGTGTGCAGTTCAAACCTGGGGAAGATCCTCAGGAGCTCGACACGTCGATCATCCAGCAAGGCATCGATGAGTGGATCGCCCAAGATCTGCCGCGCTTGATTGCATTACGCGAAGGCTCGCGCGAAGTCGGCTTTGGCGAGCTGGCCGCCTATGGCTGTGGTGGCACTCACGTGCGATGCCTACAGGAGCTGGGCACGGTCACTATCGCCTCGCTTTCTCAGAAAAAAGGAACGTTATCGGTTCACTACCACGTGGACTGACACGCTGCGGCCAGGAACACGGCTCACGTTGAGCGCTTATCTGTTGATGAACGCCTGCTGCCCTCCTACTCGCCAGGTAAACCTTCTTGTTTTTCTCCCAACACACCACGGAAGTTTTTCCTGCGTGGGACAGGTTTCTTCGCGCTTTCAAAAGAGGCACGCCATGCCAGACGCCCTTGCACCGCAAGCACTGCCCCCTCTCCAGTTGCCCATAGTGTTCACGCCTGGTGCGTGGCAGCGCGCAGTCATGCTTGAGCATTCAGAGCCCTCTGAAAATCTGCTGCTCGATCGATTGAGCAACGTGTTGCGCGCAGTCTTTAAGACGCGCCAGGCTCATCCACACGAATCTTATGTGGTATTCGAGGTCGTCCAAACCGCCTCGGCGACTCATCCACACCACAACCTGTTTGTGCGACTGAGCCTTAGTCTGTTCCATGAGCAGGACCAGCCTGATGCGCTGCTGATAGCGCTTGCAGGAGACCACCCGCGTTAACAGACCTGAAATCCGTCAGCAAAAAATTGCTCAAAAGACAATTTATTGACGCTGACTCATCCCCTGATTTTCCATCCGTCACTTTTTAGTCGTTTTTTTATTTTATGACGTGGCGCTTTGCCATGCTTGAGCTACCGTCAAAAAGAAGCGAGCACGGGGACAGGTCAATCGCTCCTCCAACGAGCGGATCGATACCGATTTCCTTTGCTCGACACCCCGGGTATTCCCGGTCTTAAAACAGTTTTTCGTAAGTTGCCTGTCGTTCAGTCAGGCCGGTGTAATGCACCCGTTCGCTTGCAGCGACGAGGTCTGTAGCCGGTGCCACTGAAGGGTTGGTGAGAGATGAAGGGGCAGCCCGGGCCCCTTAAGTGATCCGAGGCATTTGGTAAGCCTAGGGATGGCCTCTCTATCGAGGATCACTTCATGACCCATCGTACCGTGCCCGTTTTAAAACAATTCATTCATGGCCTGTTCTGGATGGGCCTTGGTCTGGACGCAGCGCAGGCCGCAGCGGCAAATTGTTCACAGTTGGACAGTTTGCCGGCAACCTTCGAGGTCGGCCAAGGACTCCAGAGCGAGCTGCGCATCCTCGCCCCCGTGACCAAATTGGCAGTCGGTGACCCGAAAATTGCCGATGTACAGCCCAGCGGCAGCGATGCCTTCATCCTTACGGGCCTGACGCCCGGCGCCACCAGCCTGATGGTCTGGACGGACTGTTCGAAGATACCCCGCCAGAGCATGGTCTTTGTCAAAGGCCGGGCGACTGAGGCGTTGACCAGTGCAGCGAGCATCCCTTCCGAAGATCCGATGCTGCTCGCCCAGGTGCAGACCGACATCCGTTTCGTCGAGGTCAGCCGGACCAAACTCAAGGAAGCCTCGACATCGATTTTCGGCAGCCGTGGCAATTTCCAGTTCGGCGCGCCGAGGACCTTGCCCTCAATCGGCGGCATTGTCCGGCCTTCATTGCCGGTCAACAACGACATGTTCAACCTGTCTTTCGCCACCGGTAAAACCCTGTTGATGATCAATGCACTGGAAGGCAGCGGTTTCGCCTATACCCTGGCGCGTCCCAGCCTGGTGGCCCTCAGCGGGCAGAGCGCCAGTTTCCTGGCCGGCGGGGAGGTGCCGATTCCGGTGCCCAGTGCCGGCAGCGACAACGTGTCCATCGAGTACAAAGAGTTCGGCATCCGCCTGACCCTGACGCCCACCGTGATCGGGAAAAACCGCATCGCGCTGAAGGTGGCACCGGAAGTCAGCGAGCTGGACTTTACCAACGCCGTGAACATCGCCGGGACACTGGTTCCGGCGCTCACGGTACGTCGTACCGATACCAGCATTGCCTTGGCCGACGGTGAAAGCTTCGTCATCAGCGGCCTGATCAGCACACGCAACAGCTCCCAGGTGAACAAGTTTCCAGGGCTGGGCGATGTGCCGATTCTCGGCGCGTTCTTTCGCGACAACTCTATCAATCGCGAAGAACGCGAGCTGCTGATGATCGTCACGCCGCACCTGGTCCAACCGTTGGCCGCCGACGTGCAACTGCCGACGTTGCCGGGCGAACAACTGCGCAACTACGACCCGAGTTTCTCCCGCATGTACTTCCTTGAACATGGCGAGTTCGACAATCGCAGCGGGCTTTCCCAATGAGCCGGCGCCTGAATTGCCAGGCCCCATGTGTGCAACCTGATGCCAGGGGACATTCAATGAAAGCAGTGATCGCGATAGCGGCAGCGTTGGTGCTCACCGGCTGCGCCAGCAATGGCGTGGCTTCACGTACAGCCAGTTGCCCCAAAGCCGGGGCCGATCAGGAACTGGCCCTGAACATGGCCGATGACATGGCCAATGAGGGCCGTTTGTACGCCAGTCTGGCGAACCTCGAACGCTTGCCCGAAGACTTGGTCCAGGTCCGTCTGCGCAAGGCTCGGGTACTGCGCCTGATGGGGCGTAATGAAGCCGAGCCTTTGTACCAAAGCCTGCTCGGGACCTGCCTGGCCGCTGACGGGGAACATGGGCTGGGCCAGTTGGCCGCCGCCAGGAATGACAATACGACTGCCATCGAACACCTGGAGCGGGCCATGAAAATGACCCCGACCGAAGGGAAGATTCGCAATGACCTGGGGGTTGTCTACCTCAATCAACGACGTATTTCAGAAGCCCGCTTCGAGTTCATGACCGCCATGGAACTCCAGCAGTCAGACACGTTGGCAGCGCTCAACATGGTGACCCTGCTGATCTACCAGGACAACTGGAAGCAGGCCGCCGAGCTCGCGAACATGGCCAAGCTGAGCCCTCAGCAAGTAGCAGATGCCCAAGCCCGTGCAGAAAAAATCAGGGGCTCGGCCAATAACGCAGTGACGTCACCAGCGAACCGTCTGACCGAGGTCGTCGATGCCTCATCCGGCGCGGTCAAATAGAGCGTTTGAGGAGTCCAAGCAATGAAAACCAAACAGTTGATGATCGTGTGCATGCTAGGCCTTTCCACCTCCGCCTGGGCGATTGAACCAGGCCCCTCTTCGGCAGCCCAACAAGGCACCGAGAGCTGGATGCAACTGCAGATTCGCGGCGCGGTTGCCTCCACCAACCTGCAAACCGCCTCGGCCACCGAACGCGAGCTGGCCATGCAACGCTGGCTCAACAGCTTCACCTACCCGATCCCGGAATTCTTTGACCAGGACTCGGGAGGAGAAATCACCAGTAGCAAATGATGCACCGCAGGGACAACGAAAAGATCGCAACCTTCGACAATACCGCCCCATCGATCCGATGCAGGCATTGTCGAAGGTTGCGATCTTTTCGCTTGAAGATATCCGCTGCCGCCTGTGTTTTGGCTGGCTATTAATTGGGATGATCGTGGCGAGGGAGCTTCTCGCGAAGGGCCCCACACATCCAACAGCCATACAAACTGACCCACCGCTATCGCGAGCAGGCTCGCTCCCACAATGGATCTTTAGTGAATACAAGACTCATGAACACCCGAAATCAACTGTGGGAGCGAGCTGCTCGCGATGACGGACCAACATTCAATACCTTCATTGACTGTCGTACCGCTATCGCGAGCAAGCTCGCTCCCACAATGGATCTGCAGTGAACACAAGACTCATGAACACCCAGGATCACCTGTGGGAGCGGGCTTGCTCGCGAAGGGCCCCACACATCCAACAGCCATGCAAACTGACCCACCGCTATCGCGAGCAGGCTCGCTCCCACAATGGATCTTCAGTGAATACAAGACTCATGAACACCCGAAATCAACTGTGGGAGCGAGCTGCTCGCGATGACGGACCAACATTCAATACCTTCATTGACTGTCGAACCGCTATCGCGAGCAGGCTCGCTCCCACAATGGATCTGCAGTGAACACAAGACTCATGAACACCCTGGATCAACTGTGGGAGCGGGCTTGCTCGCGAAGGGCTTCACACATCCAACAGCCATGCAAACTGACCCACCGCTATCGCGAGCAGGCTCGCTCCCACAATGGATCTTCAGTGAATACAAGAGTCATGAACACCCGAAATCAACTGTGGGAGCGAGCTTGCTCGCGATGACGGACCAACATTCAATACCTTCATTGACTGTCGAACCGCTATCGCGAGCAAGCTCGCTCCCACAATGGATCCCGGTGGCCTACATATTCCCGAAGGCCCTGAACACGCCGATCATGGCAGGGCCGATGGCGACCAGGAAGAAGCTCGGCCACAGGCAGAAGATCAGCGGGAAGATCAGCTTGGTGCCTATTTTCGCGCCCATTTCTTCGGCGGCCTGGGTACGCCGGTCACGAAATTCGTCGGCATAGATGCGCAGGGTGTCGGCGACGCTGGTGCCGAAACGAATGCTCTGCGCCAACAGGCTGACCAGCCCCTGAATATCCTCCAACCCGGTACGCACGGCCAGTTGCCTGAGCGCCTCGGTACTGGTGATGCCCGCACGGATCTGCGCATTGACCAGGGCCAGTTCTTCGGCCAGCTCCACCTGGCTGACCGACATTTCTTCAGCCACCCGTTCGATGGTCGTCGGCAGGGCCAGGCCCGATTCGACGCACACCACCATCAGGTCCAACGCATCCGGAAACGCCGCCCGCAACCGGGTTTGTCGAGCCTGTTTGCGCTTGCCGACATACAGCGCCGGCAGCAACCATCCGATACCGACCACCAAGGTGAGCGCCAGCAGAACGATGACCGCATTCACCTTGATCATCGGTAACAGCAGGAGCGCAACGCCGAGCAGCGACAACGGGAGCATCAAGCGCACGGCCCAGTAGACCTGCACCGCCGAAGTAGAACGGTAGCCAGCGTGTGTCAGCAGGGTCTGGGTGGCGGACGTACGGGTCGGATCGGCCGAGGCAAAACGCTGGCCGACGCGCTCCAGCAACAGTTGCAGGTTTCCCGGCGCCTCTTGCCCCGCCGAACTGCCGGAATACCCCCGTTTGATCAGCGCCAGTCGCCGTTGCACCGGATCCTGCAGGCCCATCAGCAGCAGAAGCACAGCGACCGCCGCCAGTACCGTACTGAGACCGACCGCGGCGATGAACAACAGCCGCGCCAGCTCCTCGCTCCCGGTAAACCGACTGAATAACCCAAGCAAAAAATCCATGACTGATACCTCTCGGCAGAACAGCGTTTACACCTGGATCCGGATGATTTTTCGTATCCAGAGAATCCCGATCAACATGGCGCAGAAGGCACCAATGATCAGCTTGTGGCCGATGGGGTCGTTGATCAGCACCGGCATGTAGCTGGGGCTGGTGAGGACGATGGCGATCGCCAGCACAAAAGGGATCGCCACCAGCACCCAGGCCGACATCCGCCCTTCCGCCGACAACGTCCGGATCTTGCGCTGGAAGCGAAAGCGCCCGCGGATCAGCCGGCTCAGGCGCTCCAGTACTTCGGTCAGGTTGCCGCCGGTTTCGCGATGGATGAGGATCGAGGTCACCAGCATCATCACCGTCATGCTCGGCATGCGTTCCAGCAGGCCAAGCATGGCCCGGCGCACGTCGTTGCCATAGTTGATGTCGGCGAAGGTCATGCCGAACTCCTGGGCGACCGGTCCCTTGTGCTCATCGGCGACCAGGCGCAGGGTCTCATTGAACGGATGCCCGGCGCGCAGGGCGCGGCACATGGCGTCCAGCGCATCCGGCAAGCCTTCCTCGAACGCGGCGAAACGCTTGCTGCGATCACGCATGATTTTCAGCACCGGCAGCCAGGTCAGCGCAAACGTGGCCAGCAGCGCCAGCCACCACAGCGGCGAGACCATCAGTACCAAGGCACCGGCCGTCACCCCCAGGACCAGCCCCAGCAGCATCACCCGATAGGCCCGGTATTCATGGCCGGCCTGCTCGATCAGTTGTGTCAGGTTGGCCATGAACGGCAATTGCTCGAGCCTGGCTTCCAGAGGAGACAGGCGCGTCAGGTATTTCTGCCGCAATACGGTCTGCATGTTGGGCAAATGGTTGGCTTTCTCCAGCACATGCAGGCGCCCACGGATGCGCTTGCGCATTTTGCCGGCCTCGCCGAACACCGGCACCACCACGCCCTGGGACAAGAGGAAGACGGCAATGAACACCATGGCGAGGAAAATCAGGATGAATTCACCAGGAATGTTGTTCATGACTGCCGAGCCTCCATCCATTCAGGACGGAACAACGTCAGCGGCAATTCGATGCCGCGCTTGGCCAACACATCGCGGAACGCCGGGATCATGCCGCTAGGCCGATAATCCCCGAGCACCTCACCGTGTTCACCGATGCCCTGGCGCGAAAAGGAGAAAATTTCGGTCATGGTGATGACCTCCCCTTCCATGCCGTTGATCTCTTGCATGCTGACCACGCGTCGCTTGCCGTCTTCTTGACGCTCCAGTTGGATCACCACATCGATGGCCGAGGCAATTTGTTGACGCATCGCCTTGATCGGGAACGTCGCGCCGGTCATCGACACCATGTTCTCGATTCGCCCCAATGCGTCCCGCGCGGTGTTGGCGTGAATGGTGGTCAGGGAGCCGTCGTGGCCGGTGTTCATGGCCGTGAGCATGTCCAGCGCCTCGGCGCCGCGCACCTCGCCAATGACAATGCGGTCGGGGCGCATCCGCAGGCTGTTGCGCACCAATTCACGCTGGCTGACCTCGCCACGCCCCTCGATGTTCGAAGGCCGGGTTTCCAAGCGCACCACATGGGGCTGTTGCAGTTGCAATTCGGCCGAGTCCTCGATGGTGACGATGCGTTCGTTATGGGGAATGAAGCTGGACAGCACATTGAGCATGGTGGTCTTGCCGCTGCCGGTGCCGCCGGAAATCAGCACGTTCAGGCGCCCACGAACGATGGCCTTGAGCAGCAAGGCAATGGCCGGGGTCATGGTACCCACCTGGATCAGGCTGTCGGTGTTGAGCAGGTCCACGGCGAAGCGCCGGATCGACATGCTCGGCCCGTCGATGGCCAGCGGCGGGATGATCGCGTTGACCCGCGAGCCGTCCTTGAGGCGAGCGTCCACCAGGGGCGAGGATTCGTCGATACGCCGGCCCAGGCTGGAGACGATACGGTCGATGATGTTCAGCAGATGCTGGTCATCGCGAAAGCGCACATCGGTCCTTTGCAACTTGCCGAAACGCTCGACATACACCGAGGCAAAACCGTTGACCAGGATGTCGGACACGCTATGGTCGGCCAGCAGCGGTTCCAGTGGCCCCAGCCCAAGCACTTCGTCGGTGATCTGCTTGATGATCAACTGACGGCTGACCGAACTCACCGGTGCCGAATGCTCATCCAGCAGGCGCTGACAGATGTCGCGAATCTGCCGCGTGGCCTCGACTTGTTCGAGGGCATCGAGCAAGGACAGGTCCATGACCTTGAGTAACTGTTGGTAGATTTTTTCCCGCCACTCGGCTTCCAGCGGTGTGACCTGGCTGCGGGTTTCGTAGAGCACATCCGGGATGGCCTGTTCCCAGGCCATCAACTCTTCTGCCGGGTCCGCCAGGACGTCGCCATGCTGGGCGGCGACTGAGGCACCAGGTTTACCGGACTGTTTGCGCAAGCGGTTGCGGAAGTCGCTGATCATGGGTCATCCCCCGAAGAAACGGTTGAAGGCGCGTTTGAGCAGGCCTTGGTTCGTAGCCATCTGGTGACCGACCAGGTCTTCGGTCAAATCGCGCAGGGCGGCGGTGATGGCCGCCTTCGGCGCATGCAGGCCCAACGGCACGCCAGTGTTCTGACTCTGGCTGACCAGGTTGAAGTCATTGGGCAATTTCGACAGGTTCGTGCAACGCAGGGCCTCGCCGATGTCCTTGAGGCTGATGGTGGCGGACTTGTCATAACGGTTGACCACGATCTGCAATTGGTCGCCGCGCACACCCAGGTCTTCGCGAAGAATCCGCACCAGGGCGCAGGCATCGCGCAGATGGCTGACGCTCTGTTGCACCACCACGTACACCCGGTCCACCTGTTCCAGCACGGAACCGGTGAGATGGTCGATCTGCCGCGGCAGGTCCACCACCACCCAGTCATAGCTGGCACGGGCCAGTTGCAACAAGGCGTCGAGCTGTTCGGGTTGGGCGTCCTGGGGCAAGCACAACTCGCCTGCTCGCCCCCCGAGCACATGCAAGGTCGGACTAAAGTGACTGCAGAACCCCCGCAGCGCAGTGCTGTCCAGGTCCTCGACCTGCTGCAGCACTTCCAGATGACTATGGGTCTGCGCCACGTCAAGGTAATGGGTCACGCTGCCAAACTGCAGGTCCATATCCAACAACAAGGTGTTACCCGCCCGGGCACTCAACTGTTGAGCCAGATTGCAGGCCACCAATGTCCCACCGGAACCACCCTTGGCGCTGATCACGGCAACCAGCTTGCCTTCGGTGCCGTTGCCGAGGCGAACCTCCGCCACCAGCCGATTCAGGGCGGCCACCAACTCCGTCTCGGCGATGGGCTCGGGCAGCACATCCCGGGCCCCGGCCTGCATCGCCAGGCGCATGCCCTCCTGCCCACCCAACGGTCCGCACACCAACATCGGCGGACGCTCGTGGGCCGGACGTTGCAACAACGCCGCCAGCTCTTCACGCCACAGGTGGCTGACACGCAACAGCAGCAGGTCGGGCATCCGCTCCAGGCCGTACAGCGGATCGACATGCCCGTTGCTCACCAGGCGTGTACTGACTTCCAGACACGGCATGCGCTGGCAGACACATTGCAGGTCGCGCAGGGACGAGGCATCGCGGCTGCTGATCAGTATTCGCAACCCGGCTTTGCCGGTGGCGGTCGAGAGCGGAGTTTCCCTGGTATTCAGCATGGTGTGATCTCCCCGGAATCGGAATGACGCCCAAGGCTTTCGCGTGGCAAGGTTGCCCGGAACGCGGGCAAGGTAATGGGCACGCCTAAGCCGGGAATGAACAAATTGAACACGAAGTTCTGCACGCTCAAGCGCACGTAGCGGATGGCACGAAAGCCGTTGGCGCCAGACGTGTCGGCGGGGTTCGCCACCACAGCACCGTTAACATCCAGATAGGTCAGCGCCAGGTTCGTGGTGGCCAGGCTGCTGATCAGTTGGCTGGTCCCCGCGTCAGTCGCGGCGTTGAAGATGGCTCGGCGCAACACCACCGGGTCGCTGATATTGCACACCGCCGCCAATCGCACGCCACGCCGAGCGGCTTCATCCAGCGCGTTGACGGTGAAGTACAGCCGGCCCATTTCCACCACGCCGAACAGCAGGATGAACACCAGCAGGCCCACGAAGGAGAACTCCACGATGTAGGTACCTCGCATGTGTTTATTGTTCATCACAGCGCCCTCATGACGGTGGTCGCGACCAACTGGATGCCCAGTGGAATGGCATTGCCGAAAAATCCGGGAATCGACCCGGCGCAGTTGCCTGCACCAATCACCGGGCAGAAGGTGTAGGTAATGGTGACGCGCACATGATCGATACCCACGGCGGCGACCTGCACGTTAGCCGTCGTCAACCCTGACACCACGGCGGCACCGGCGGCGCTGGGCACGCCATACACCGCAACGTTTTTTGTCTGGGTCAGTAGCGTGTTGTTCAGGGCGATGCCGCCGAGAGTGGAGTTCCACGCCTGGCTGGCAACGAAGCGGTCGGCATCACGGCTGGCCTGCAGCAGCACGTTGTATTGGTAGAGCATGCGGCCGAACTCGCCGAAAGCCAGTAACAGCAGCAACAACAACGGCAGCACCAGGGTGAACTCCACCAGTGCCACGCCCTGCTGGGCCTGCGGGGGTTTGAAGTGAATAGGTCCCATGACGCCTCCTACGAGTCGGTGCTCGGAGTGCCGCTGCCGTTGAGATAGGTTTTGTAGAGCTGGATGATCTGTGGACCGGAATCGTTGGATGGCGTCGGGCCGGGGACGTTGTCGCCCTCGCATTCCTGGACGAACTGGCCGAAGACCAGGGAATCCGAACCACCGCCATCAACCGGTTGCACGACGAAATAGCAGCCGAACCCCAGGACGGGAATCGAGGTGGACCCACCCTGCTTGCCGGTGCAGTTGCCGATCACGATTTTCAGCATCCGCCGCTCGAATACGCCGTTGCTCTGGCAGCCACTGGCGCCCCCCGCTACGCAGGCGGCGACCTTGGTCCGCCAGTCGTTGTAATCCTCTATCGCCTCGCCGCCGGCCGAGAGATCGCCGTTGCTCGCGGTGACAGGCTTGCCTTTGTATTTCGCTTGGGCGAGCGCATCGTCGTAGGTCATCGACGGCGTGCTCGAGGTCGTGACCAGGTCCGGTGGATAGTCCGAAGAGCTGACTGGACCGTTATAGATACCGAAGCGCGTGTTCAGACCCTGGGAGGTCGGGCCGGCTTTGTTACCCGGCGCGGTCTGGACGTTGTCCCCGACACTGCGGCAGACCGAACCGCCACCTGCCAGGTCCTCCCGGACTGCACTGCCGCCGGAGCCGAAATCGAGCAGTTGGAAATTGCCCGGCCCGATAGGCGATGTATTGCCCGCCGCCGTCTTCAGAACTTCCAGGTCACCGAAGTGATACCCCCAGAAGTTACCGGCGGCAGGGTTGTATTGAGTGGGATCGCCGCAAACCATCAGCGGCGCCAGGTCACAAGGCGAGGTGGGGCTGGGACCGGCAGTGGCGATCGCCGCCACCCTTTTGCTCCCCAGGCCGGCGCTGCCCATTGTCTGCACGAAACTCCAGAAGAAACCGTTCAACTGATAACTGGACACCGACACCCGCACGTATTTGGCATCCGCAGGTCCCGGGTAGGAGAACGGGCCATAGACGCTGCTGGCCAGCTCCACCACGGCAAACGCACCGGGGTTGCCGGCGACGGCGGTTGCCAGTTCCGCGTTCCCCGCGGCTTGGGCATTTTTGGCCAGGGTATCCAGGGCTGCCGCACGAGTCGTGCTGGCCATGTTGATGCCGCCCGTGACCTGGCTCAGGGTCTTGGCACCGCTCAGGGCCGCGGCATCCACTGCATTTTGTACGCGGGTCTTGTTCAGCAGCATATGCCCGCCGTCCAGGGCCAATGCCGCCATCATGGAAATCGCCACCAACGCGATCACCATCAACACGCTCACCGCCCCTTCCTGGCGCCGAGGCTTAAAGAAAGGCTGCCGAATACTGGGGTTCATCATCACATCCTCGTCTACTGACGTTGAGGATCAGCTGCGCCTTAGCGGCCAGGAATTGTTCTGCGCCCGTCAGCGAACGTTGACTACGCTGCGTTCGATCCCGCGGATCACCGTGATCGAGCTATCGTCCTGCGCCTTGGCGATGCGTTGCACCACCGGTCTTGGCGCCGGAGCGGCGACCGCCATGACCGGTGCAGGCGCTGCCGGCGCAACAGCCACAGCCTTTTTCTCCAGGTTCAGCGGGTTGCGCAATGCCAGTTGCAGCTTGCCTTCGGTCTGCGCAGTAACCAGCGCCTCCGCTTCGCTGGCCGACATCTCCAGCGTCACGGCCCGTACCACCACCGGCTGGGTCTTGTCGGTGCCGGCCGTCTGGTCCACCGCCAGCACCCGCAGGTTTTCCAGGATGGTCCGCGACACGGCGTTGTTACTGCCGGCGCTGGTGGTTTTCGTCGCCAGGACATCGACCCGGTTGCCCGGCAACAGGAAACCGCCGACACCCACCACATCGTCCACGCGGACCGATATGGCGCGTTTGTCCGGGGCGATCAAAGAAGCCAGGGTGCTGCCGCCCAGGTGTTCGCTCAAGCGCGCACCGCGCACAATGTCGCCGCGCAGGATGTCGAACGTCGCGATCTTGCCCACCGCTTGTTCGCTGGAATCGAAGGCGTCGTCCGGGATCGTGTCCATGGGCATGCGCACGGTCGTGACCTGCTGGGCCTCGACCATCTGTCCGAAGGGAATTTCCACCGTGGCGACTACCACGCTTCGCAGGTGGTCATCGGGTGTGGCGTTAAGTCGTGCGCTCAGCCAGGAGTCAGCCATCCATGCGGCACCAAGGCCCATTACCAGGGAAACGCCTATCAGCGAAAGCGTACGAGAGCTCATGTCGGTATCTCCAAATCAAAGAAAGTCGAGCTGCACAAAGTAGTTGTGCCAGGCCCATTCCAACTCTTGCGGTAACAGCGGCCCGGTACCGCCCAGGTAACGCTGGCGGTCGAGCGCCATATTCAGCAGGTCACGAGGATGGCAAGGCACCAGCGGCATGCCTTCGCCGGCATACAGCCGCTGCAGCACATGGCGCACCAGCAACGGGTCATATGGGATGCCCAGGCGTTCGCACTCCTGGCGCCAGATGCGTTCGTATTCCTCGGGCTTGAGGTAACCGAACTGCACCTTGTAACCGATGCGTCGCAGAAAGGCCTCGTCAGCCAATTCCAAGGGGTTGAGGTTGGTGGAAAACACCAGGACCAGGTCGAACGGCAATTCGCAGTGCCGCCCACCGCCCAGGTTGATGAAGTCGCGCTTCTCCTCCATGGGTACGATCCAGCGGTTGAGCAATTCGGCCGGGGCCATGCGCTGGCGGCCCATGTCATCGATGATGAACAGACCATTGCTGGCCTTGAGCTGCAAGGCGGCCTGGTACTGCCGGGTGAAGGGATCGTAGCGCACGTCCAACTGCTCCATGCTCAACTCCCCGCCAGTGATGACAATGGGACGTTTGCAGCACAGCAAGCGGCGGTCGATGCCTTCATTGAGCATCAGATTGTTCGATTGGCTGCTGTCATCCAGGCGCTGGTGCACCTGCGGGTCGTAGATCTCGATCACCGACTCATTGATGACAATGGCGTGGGGCACCCAGATGGCCTCGGCGAATAGACGGATCAAACGGCTGCTGACATAGGTCTTGCCAGTGCCCGCCGGGCCATAAATCATGATCGCCCGGCCGGAGTTCAGCGCCACGCCCAACTGGTCGAGCATCCCCTGGGTCAGCACGACGCCAGCCAGGGCCCGGTTCATATCGCTGGCGGTGATGCGGCCATGGTGAATAGTCTGGATCTTGATCAAGGAGCGATAGGTGCTCACCGGGAAAGGCGCGGCCCCGATATAGCCGCTACGAGCCAGGGCGTCACGGGCGAAACTGCGGCCGCGCTCGGTCAGGCCGTAACGCAGCGCCTGTACACTCGCCTGCCCGATCTGGCCAAGCACTTCGACGCGACCGTCCTTGCGCAGGAATGCCAGGATTTCCTCCAGCACCGCACCGGTCAGCGCCAGGCGCTCCACCAGCCGCGTCATGTCCAACACTCCGGCGTCGTGCAGATGCTTGCACACCAGCTCGCCCAGGAAACTGTCCGTCAGACCGGTGTCGCGAATGGTGCACGGCTGGGGCGCCAGGCGTTGTACCGCTTCTCGCTCGCTGGGGTAGGCATCGCTATCATTGATGACGTGCATGACTAGACTCCCCATCCAGCGGCATCCAGCTGCCAATAGACACTATTCAAAGTGCCGATCAGGATCGCAATCGAATAAGGAAACGGTTTGCCAGCCACTTCGTCCGAAGTCGGCGCCAGATAAGCCTGGGCTCGCACTATCAACCAGTAACGGCCCAGGGTCTGGAGCAGTTGGCCGCGGGCCAGGACGATCAGAAAGCCGCACACGCCGCCAGCGATCAGGCTGAACAGGGCCGCCCACAGCGCGTAATGAAAGGGTAGGAAACTGCCGACCATGGTCATCAACTTGACGTCGCCGGCCGCCATGCCGCCCACTGCGTACATAGGCAAGAACAGCGCGAAACAGATCAACATGCCCAACAGGCTATCGCCCAACCCACTGATCCCGCCTGTATAAACCTGACCGGCCAAGCCCAGGGCAAGGCCCAACAGGACCAACACATTGGGGATGCGGTGGCGACGCAGGTCGCTCACCACCGCCACACCCAGCAGTCCCAGCAGTAGTAACGTCGACACCAGCAATTCCATGGACATGATGCGTCTCCCTAAGGGTGGTTATCGTTAGCAGGCGACGTTGCCATTGGCGGCTTGGCACAACGCCCGGATCTTGGTATCCACAGCGCCGCCCAGAAGGACGAATGCCGCCGCCACCAACACCGTGATCAAGCCACCCGCCACCGCGTATTCAACGATGGTCAAGCCGTCTTCATCTTTGGCGAATTTGCTGATCGAAGTGCTTATAGTTTGGAGAGTCATGGCATGGACCTCACGCTAGTAAGTAGTACTGCTACGAACTTAAGTTGGAGGGGACAGCGCGAAGTCCATTTGATGTATTCGTTGCACTCGGAACAAAAGAGCTACAAGCGGGTATTCCCTGAAAGTTACCGTGCCCCCACACAGCAGATAGCCGCTGTCAGCAGGCAACGTTGCCGTTGACGGCCTGGCACAGTGCACGGATCTTGGTATTCACGGCGCCGCCCAGAAGAACGAAGGCTGCGGCCACCAATACGGTGATCAACCCGCCGGCCACGGCGTATTCCACAATGGTCAGGCCGTCTTCATCTTTAGCGAACTTCAGAACCGAAGCCTTGATCGTTTGAAGAGTCATTTTGCACACCTCATCGGGGTTGTTTTTCAGGGGCAGTACATTGCGAACTGCCTGATGCAACCCTAGTCAGGGGGTAGGCATAGCCGTTAGGAGGATTTTGCACATCGCTAGGATTTTTTTGCGGGCGGCCAGGCAGGCGTGGTCATGACAGCAGGCAACGACATGCGCTTCGTCGCTTTCAGGACTCGGCGCTAAAAAACCGTCCTTTTATAAAAAATTATTCGGCGAGATGGTGGCACATTGGCAATACTGCTAGCTAAAGGGCAGTAAGCACCGCTGAGTAGGCCTATGACATCCACCCTGACTGGCAAGCCAAAGTTGTTGTGGTTCGATCTGACTCACGATCGCTCCACCAAGGAACTCATGAGCCAGTTCGAGGACACCTGCGACTGCACGCTGGCAAAAAACGCCATGTTGCCCAATGGGGAACAGGCCGACATGATCTGTATCCATTTCGATCGACCAGACACGCCGGGCTTGAGGCGTTTGCTGGAGATCAAGCGCGCCGTGCCGACCATCCCCATCACCATGTTCACCGTGCAGCATTCCGAAGAGCTGGCAGTCTGGGCCATGCGCTCCAGTGTCTGGGAATACATGGTGCTTCCCCTGCCAGCCGCCGAAAGGAAGCGCTACCTGAGCGCCGTGGTGCAATTGTGTGAACTGCGCCGCCATGCCAACGGCCAGCGCAAGACCTCACAAATCGACCACGCTCCGACCCTGCCAGACAGCATCCGCCTGACCTCAGGGCACCAGAAGCACCAGGCCCTGAATCACATCATGCTGTACATCGACCAGCATTTTCGCGAAAGCATCGACCAGCGCGATCTGGCCAAGCGTTGCGGTATGACGACGTTTCGCTTCAGTCGCCTGTTCAAGGAGGCCAATGGGCTCGGCTTCACCGACTACGTGCTGAACAAACGCATGAGTTTTGCCAAGGAACTGCTCGACAACAGCCAGATGCCCATCACCAGCATCGGTTATGAGGCCGGCTTCAAGGACCCGTCCTACTTCGCCCGGGCTTTCAAGCAATATGCCAACTGCACCCCCAGTGAATACCGCTCGGCCTACCCGATGCGCAGCGCACGGCCTGCAGCGCCATCTGCGGATGAGGCGTCCCTGGTAGCGATTGAAAACCTGGTGCACAGCCTTGAAGGTTGAAAGGGTTTCTCACTTTCATTGATTTCACTGCATCGCAACTTGTATCCAAATAATAATATTCACGCAGCGCCAACTAACAAAAACACAATGCACAGCCAATATTTACTGCATCCAGAGCACCAGGCTGAAACAACACGAATCATTATGTAGTTATCGGCAATGCTTTTTCGACTGAAACAAACTCTACCAGCCTTGCATAATGCCAGCCGAAAATGAAACGGGCTTCATGTCCGCAAACCATTCCAGATACAACAGGAATGGAATCTCTAACTGGCATGATTTATCAAAAAAATCAAATAGAGCGCTGATGGGTATATGAAGGCAATCAGTTTAACGAGCGCGCGAAAGTTGAGCCTGGTGAGTCACCACGAGCTCGACACGCTACCCGACGACGGTGTAGAAATAGAAATTGTACTATCTGGGATTTGCGGAACAGATCTAGCGGTATTGTCAGGGCGTGAAGAAGGACAGCTAGGAATCGTTCGTGGCCACGAAGCAGTCGGTGTCGTTGTCAATGTTGGGGCAGGCGTCACACGCACGCGCAAAGGTATGCGTGTGGTCGTAGACCCCAACGAATATTGTGGTAACTGTGAACATTGCAACTCAGCTAAAACTCACCTATGTAGTGGCGATTCAAAAGCGGGTCTGAATATTGCTGGCGTCAACAAACACGGTACATTTGCAGAGCGCTTCATAACACGCGAACGTTTTGTACACCGCATCCCAGACGATATGAGCTGGGAAACTGCCGTCCTGATTGAACCCGTAGCATGTATTTTGAACAACATCGAGCAAGCGGCTATCAAAGCTGGAGAACACGTACTGCTTCTTGGGTCAGGCCCAATGAGCCTGGTCGCACAAATACTTTTGCGCGCCATCGGTGCTCGTACACGTGCTACCGATTTGAATACCTTTCGAATTGAATTCGGCCAATCCTTGGGTTTGGACATTGTGCACCCAGAGGCGCTTGAGTGTCCTGGGCAAGACCAAGGAAAATATGATGTCGTCATTGATACCGTTGGCAATCAGCTCGAGACAGCCGCAAGTATCGTTGGCCGAGGCGGCAGGATTGTCCTGTTCGGTTTTAACGGAAATTATAAATATTCGCTGCCTGTAAAACACTTCCTGGTCAATGCCATCAGCATCATTGCAGCGGGCGAATACAATCAGCACTTTCCCCAGGCGCTGCGGATTGCCCACAGGCTTCCTGAACTTGGAAACCTGGTCACCCACCGCTATCCACTGGAAGGGTATTCAACAGCATTTGACAGTTTGTTGAATGATCCTTCCGCCCCCACGGTAAAAAGCGTCTTCACACCAAATCCCCAGCACTTGTCACACTAAATCTCACAAGCACTCCAAGTGGACTACTTATGAAAGTCACTGTATTTAGCCAGATTTCCATTGATGGCAAACTGACGCTCGGCAATGAAGCATCCAGCAAACCGCTTTTTCGGCATTTCGACGACGAGGACATGCGCTTTATCCATAAATTTCGCGGTGAAGTCGATGCAATCATGGTCGGTCGTAACACGATTACCACAGACGATCCTCAATTGACTAATCGGTATGGGACCGGTCGCAACCCCGTTCGTATCATTCCTACAACATCGCTGAACTTTCCAGCCTCCGCGAAAATCCTAAGCTCTCCCGAGCGAACGATCATCGCGACCACAGAACAGGCTCGTGACCACAAGATGATCGAGCAGATCCGCGCCCATGGTAAAGAGGTGCTTTTTGCCGGTACCGCACGCGTCGACTTCAAACAGCTTTTCCCAATGCTGGAAGCCCGCGGAATAAATCACATCATGGTTGAAGGTGGCGGCCAATTGAATTGGCAGGTATTCAATCTCGATTTAGTCGACGAAATCATGCTCATGCAATTACCTATCATTATTGGCGGATCAGACACCACTACGTTAATAGATGGCGAGGGGTTTCAGGACATTGAGATGACAAAATCATTCAGACTGCATGAATTTGAAGCTCGCTCGCACTATAACTTCTTGCATTTCAAGCGCGCACCGAAACAGCAGCGTGCGCATTGATGCTGGCTGCTCAAGGGTTCATTTTTGATATGGATGGCGTGCTGGTTGATAGTGAACCGGCCTATATGGAACTGGAAAGGCTTTCTTATGCGCGCTACGGCATTGTGCTTAATGAGACAGAACTATCGCGTTTTGTGGGAACCACGCAGCTCCATATGTGGAACGCCATCAAAACCGAATACGGGCTTGCAGATCCTTTAGACTGCCTTATGGCGGAGCATCACCGCCGGTTGATGGAGTCATTAAATGCAGCTCCGCTGACTCCCATGCCCGGTGTGACACAACTTCTCCTCGCATTAAAGAAAGCAGGAATACCCTGTGCAGTCGCGTCCTCTTCACCTCGAGAACTCGTTGCGCTTATTTTGCGTAACGCCAGGCTACAACATTTTTTCAATGAGATAATTTGTGGCGATGATGTTAAACACAGCAAGCCAGATCCCGAGATTTTTCTCATGGCTGCTAAACGCCTGGGCATCCCACCCTCGTCCTGTGTGGTGATTGAAGACTCTACTCATGGTGTGGCGGCGGCAAAAGCCGCCACCATGTTTTGTATTGGCCTGCTCAACCCCAACTCAGGGCAGCAAAACCTGAGCGCGGCGGACTTATGTGTTCACCAGCACGGTGAAATAAATCACTGGTTTTTTGGGCAATGAAAAACATGAAAAAACTGAATATCTCAGACTGGACCTGGATTAATGTACCCGAGCGTTCGTCCGTCAGCGAACAGGAGATAATTATCCACACCGCGCCCGACACTGACTTCTGGCGAGGCACCTATTACGGCCTGGAGTATGACAATGCGCCGGCCATTGTGGTCGCCAGCAAGGAACAACACTGGACGTTGAAAGCCAAAGTATCTTTTTCCTCAAGCATCTACTTCGACCAATGCGGCCTTTTTATCTATCAAGATAAAAACAACTGGATGAAAAGCGGCATCGAGTATCAGAACAATGGTTTCCAACAGTTGTTCTCTGTCGTGACCAACAACGGCTTTTCGGACTGGTCCATGGCTAATTTCGATCGAATCACCCAGACCATGTATTACCGGCTGAGCCGAAGAGGCAGTGACTTCCTTCTTGAAAACTCGGTTGACGGGACAGCGTTCTGCATGATGCGTATGTTCCACATGTTTCATGCAGAAGAACTTGTCCAATTCGGTTTCTTTGCCAGTAGCCCCGGCGATTCGTCTTTTGCAGCACACTTCTCAGAGATTGAATGGACTGAATGCTGCTGGAAAGAGCACGGTGCCTCACGTTTCTAATCTCAAGAGTCCTACACCTAATGCTGTCTGCGTCCTACTCTAATCGTCACGCGCTTTACGCTTGTTATGCAGCCATGATGTGTTTGGCCATGGCACTCAACTTTTTGCCGGTATATCTGACAACATTCAGTGATGCTTTCGACCCCTCGTCAGGGCTGACAACGGAGCAACTGGGACGAATTCCCGCCGTCATGTTTCTCAGTTTTATAGTGGCAATTTTGATCACCGGGCCATTGGCTGACAGAGGGGACGCCAGGCGGATTATTCTCTTTGGACTGATGACCACTTCATCTGGTTTGGGCCTCGTGGCTTTCGCACCATCCTATGCCTTCCTGCTATTCGCTGTTGCCGTCATGGGTTTCGGTGCGGGTGTGCTGGATATGATCCTCAGCCCCATTGTCGCAGCCCTGCAACCCGAACGCCGAAGCGCCGCCATGAACTGGCTGCATTCGTATTTCTGCATCGGCGCTGTAAGTGCCGTGCTGATCGCCAGCATCGCTTTGAAATGGGATATTTCCTGGCGCATGGTTGCCCTGGGCCTGATCATTGCCCCGCTTGTAACTGCTCTACTGTTTATGCGATTGACCTTACCGCCCTTGATACAGGAGCACGTGCAGCGTGAATCCATGCCCACGCTTATCAAGCAGCCTTATTTCATCGCCTGCATGGTTGCTATTTTCCTGGGTGGGGCAGCGGAAACGGGACTGTCCCAATGGCTACCCGCCTTTGCTGAACAAGGGTTGGGGTATTCGAAGGAAGTGGGTGGGTTTGCTCTCGCCGGTTTTTCAGTTGGCATGGCCCTCGGGCGAATTGCCGCCGCCATGCTGCAAGAGAAGATACCCGCCATTTCACTGATGCTGGGCTGCTGTGCCGTCACCGTCGTCCTGTTTTTCGTGATCAGCTTTGCGCCCAGCCCCGCAATGGCATTAACCGCCGCCATCGCTGCAGGCTTCTCAGGCAGTTGCCTATGGCCAACGATGCTCGCTATTACGGCAGATGCATACCCTCAAGGTGGCGCAACCATGTTCTCTGTACTGACGGCCTCCGGTAATGCCGGGTGCAGCCTGATCCCATGGCTTGTGGGGGTTATTTCAGCGCGTTCGGATTTGCACATCGGTTTATTGGCGGTCACGCTCTGCCCCGCGGTCATGATGCTATTGCTCGTGTGGATGTCTCGCTGGTCACATAAACATCCCCACCAGCGTTCATGTGTTCCCCGGAGTTAGACGGGGACACCAATGGCCGAGGAGCGACCTCGCTCCCCGGCCCCGCCGGACAGAGGCTCCTGGTTCACGGGGCAAGCTTTCTTCTCTCGATAGGGACTGACAAAACAATGCTGGTACGCGTCTCACCGTACGCATTGATATTGGCAATAATACCCTCGATCTCAGCCATGGACTTGGCATAGATCCTGATCAGATAGGAGTCGTTACCCGTGATGTGCAGGCACTCAACGACTTCGGGGATGTCGGTGAGCGTGGCTATTAGTTTGGCTTTTGCCGGCTTGAGGGTGGTGATGCCAACGACAGCGGATATGCCGTACCCCAGTTTGGTTGGATCTAACTGAGCGCTATAGCCTTTGATGACGCCGGAGTCTTCCAGTTTTCGCAACCTGTCAGTGGTGGCAGGAATAGAAAGACCTGCGTGTTTGGAAAGCTCTGTGATGGAAATGCGGCCACAGTCCTGTACCTTCCCCAGGATTTTTACGTCTATACGATCCATGTGCGTTTCCCCCAGTAAAAAGTATAAAATTTAATGAAAAGCCCGCGTTTTTCATTAAAAAAAGCATGCACCAAAATAAAGCAGAGTGCTAGTCTATTTCCTGCCTGAAAAGCATAAAAAGAACCCGGGCACAGCAATAGCCCTCCTCTTTAGCGTAACGCACTGCATAATAAAATATTTCTCTCCAGGGATGGTGTTCGCATGGAAGATGAAAAGATAAAGTGTGAAAAAAAGTCTTACCTTTTCGCCCGGTATATTGGAACGCAAGTCCTAGAACTTCGTAGTTTCAAGAGGGATCAAATCCTGATGTACCTGATAGGTGTCAGCTTTTTTTCAGTGGGTGCCAAGTGCTTCATCATCAGTCAACTGGGGACAGACCCATTAGACGTCCTGATCATCTCGATAGATAAGATACTGACATTCGGCATGGGCATTTGCTCGGCGATTGTTTCCCTGTTCTTTCTATCGTGGTGGATGTTCTGGAACAAGAAATACCCGCCTATAAGCCCATTTATTACAACGACTCTGACAGGCCTGCTGATTGATCTCTGGTCCCTACTTGGACTGGGAGAATATTTGATCGTCAGAATGAGTGCGTACACATTACTGGCGATGGGGCTGGTGCTGTGCGCCTATTCATCCGCGCTGATTATCATGAGCGGCATTGGTATCAGAATCATGGACCTGGTGGTACTGACCATGGTAGGCAAATGGGGCTGGTCATTTACCAAAGCCAAAATGATCATTGAAATAGGCATCTTTTCGACCGGTTGGCTTTTAGGCGGCCCCTTCGGCGTGGGTACGATTGCATTCTTGCTGGTGATCGGCCCTCTCATTCAACCTTTCATGAATATGAATGCCAGGCGTTTTGCACTTAAAAACTACGGGCTGATCCGCGCTTCGTCTGCTTACTAATAACAACAAGATAACTACCGTCCCTGGCGGCGGCTTTGTTTCGCCTCGACGATTTTAACCGATGATACTGATAGCAACTTCCGTGATGAGGAGTGAGAGATGGACACTGCAAAAAATAAAAACTGGACCCTGGAAAGCACCCCGGCAAAACTGGAAGAAATACTCCCTGGAGGCGCCGTAAAGTGCCATCTTTCCCCGCGAAACTGTGTCATACAGGAAGGCAAACTAGGCTTTTGCAAAGTACGTGGGAACCGTGGGGGGCGACTCGTTACCTTGAACTACGGTAAAGGCGTTCACAGCACCGAAGAGACGATCGAAACCGAGGCAGTATTCCACTTTGCTCCCGGTGAACGAATTCTTTCCCTGGGTAATATCGGCTGCATGCTCAACTGCGGTTATTGCCACAATTGGAAGACTTCACAAGCCAAGTATGTCACCGACAAAGACGTTTACTACTACACCCCTGAGCAGGTAGTGGAAACCGCGCTCAAGCATGGTATACGCGTCATTTCCTGGACCTATAACGATCCTGTCGTCTGGCATGAATTCATCCTCGACACGGCAAAGCTGGCCAAGGAAGCGGGCCTGATCAATCTGTATAAATCAGCCTTTTTTATCAGTGAAGAAGCCATTGATGAGTTACTGCCGGTCATTGATATCTTCTCGATTTCACTCAAATCCATTTCCCCCGAATACTATCGGAAGGTCACAACAGGCTGGGTGGAGCCGGTCCTGGCTGGCATCAAGAAAGTCTACGATGCCGGCAAATATGTTGAAGTCAGCACCTTGATGGTGACCGACATCAGCGACGATGAAGATACGGCCAGGAAAATCAGCCAGTGGGTACTGGATGAACTGGGTCCGAACGTGCCCCTGCACTTCGTACGGTTTCACCCCGATTACAAAATGAGCAACAGCATCCGTACCCCGGTGGACAGGCTCCTGAAGGCTCGGGACGTCGCCCGGAGCATGGGCGTCGAGCATGTTTACCTGGGTAACGTGAATGATGTCGAGGGCACCAATACCAGTTGCAACAACTGCAACGCGCTGCTCGTTACCCGCTACGGTTTGAACGCTGAAATCATCGGCTTGGACAGCAAGGGTTGCTGCTCCCAGTGCGGACACGACGCGCATTTCAAATTACTGGGCGAATACCAAGCGAACGCAGCTGTTGAGCTGCAAGAGGAAGCGCTGACGGCTTACGAGAAGCGCAAATTCGAGTGGCACGGGGATATCGTGTCGCTGCACGCCCAAGTGCTGAATACCCAGGACTTTGAACAGACCGTCTACCTGCGCCGCAATTATACCGACGGGCGCAACAGCGAGTGGAAACCCCTGACATTGCGCCCGTATGAAAGCTATCGATTCATTATCGCCAAGGCTCGCATCGATGAATCAGGTCCAGAGGTCTGGCTTCCCAACGGAGTGAACTCCAACCTTCATGAGGTCTTTGACAGGGCTCACTTCCCGACCGAGTCGATTGAAGAGATTGGCATTTCACAAAATGACATAACCCCAACCATTGGTTATGAGGGCAAGCAGAACATGTATGAACAAGTCATTAAAATGGTCAGCCAGTCATGAGTGTGTCGACTGAAATACTTCATATTCAGGTGGATGATCGAGAGGCTAATCCCTCAGTAACGCCTATCTATCAGTGCAGTGCTTTCAGCGCGGACTCGGCATTCTTCTATTCGAGAAAGGCCAATCCAAATGTGACTGAATTGGAACAGGTTGTCGCAGCCTTGGAAGGCAGCGAATACGCCTTGGCCTACAGCACCGGGATGAGCGCCATCTATATGATTCTGGAGCTGTTGAAACCGGGTGGTTCGCTGGTGATCAACAAATTCATCTATGGCTGTTCCTATAAGTTGTTTCAGCGGTATGCGGCGCGTATCGGTGCGCAGTTGACGATCCTCGATCTCACCACGAAAAGCGGCCTGGAAGCGTTACCGGCAAATGTCGACATGGTCATTTTTGAAACGCCGACCAATCCTTTCCTGAAGGACATTGATATTCATGCGGTCAGTAAGGCCGTCAAGCAAAACAACCCGCAGGCCCTGATCGTCGTTGATAACACCTGGGCCACCCCGATATTTCAGAAGCCACTGAACTTGGGGGCCGACATTTCACTGTACAGTGCAACGAAATACTTCTCCGGGCATAGCGATGTCATGGGCGGTTTGGTGCTTGTCAACAATGAGATGATTTATAACCGGCTGCTCGAAGGGCGCTTTTATTCAGGCTCGATATTAACCCCCAACAGCGCCTGGCTGCTTCGCAGAAGCATGCAGACCTTCAACCTGCGCATGGAGAAACACAGCCAAACCACATCCAGCATGCTCAACTACCTGCGAGAACTGCCGTTTATTGAGCATGTCTATTATCCACGCGTCGATGGGAAACAATTGACCGGTTATGGCGGCATTGTGTTTGTTGATATCCGGCCTGACCTGGTTCCCTTCTATAAAACCTTCACCGGCGCGCTCAAATGGTTTGGCACCGGCACGGGAATGGCCTGCGTCACGTCGATGGTTGCGCAGCCCTTTAGTGGCAGCCATGCCTCGATGACAGATCAGGAAAAAGCCGACATGGGCATAGGGAAAGGCTTGGTTCGATTGTGCTTTGGGCTGGAGGACCTCGAGGACCTTAAAGCCGACCTGCTGCAAGCATTCGAAGCCATGGAGAAGAAGGTGGATCAAAAAAGCTCACTCAACCCTGCCTAACCGGTGTTAATCATGGGCAACGAGCCTTCAATGGCTCGTTGCTTTTTTATGGAGAAGCAAGATTGTCCAGCGCTTTCGAAAACACGATATTCGAAGACCCGATTCTGAACGTTATCCACCTTTTAAACTCCATTGCCCAAGAAAACCCGGAGGCCATTTCCCTGGCCTCAGGTCGACCGGATGATGAGCAGTGCGACCCCTCTCTCATTGACAGGGGATTGGCCCGTTACAGGCAACACGTTGCCGACACTGACCATTCACTTGCGACACTGCTCTGTCAGTATGGAAAAACCTCCGGAATCATCAATGGAATCCTCGCCGACTATTTGCAGGTGGATGAAGGGATAAAGATTCTTGATCCTGAAAGTATTGTGGTGTGCATGGGCTTTCAAGAGGCGTGCACCTTGGCGCTCTTATCGATCTTTGAGAGCGGCGGTGTTCTATTAGTGCCGGATCCTGTGTTTTCCGGGATTACGGGCATCGCAAAACTGCTAAGAATAAAAATCCTACCCATTCCCATGGCGACCTTTCTCGACCCCGCGGCCCTGCGCAAGTTAGCCGAAGAGCTTGAGTCCAGAGGGGAAAAGATCAAGGCACTGTACGCAATTCCGGATTTCAGTAATCCCACCGCTGACAGCCTGTCCTATCACGACAGACGAGCGATGCTTGCATTAGCCAAGGAAATGGATTTTTTCATCCTGGAAGATACTGCCTACAGTTACTTCAGGTACGAAGGAGAGAAGACGCCGTCGATGAAGTCGATCGACAGCAGTCGAGTGTTCCTGCTTGGGTCATTTTCAAAGTCGATTTTTCCGGGTTTGCGCATGGGTTACGTGGTCGCTCCAGAGGGAGCCGGGGTTACGCCCTTCAGCGCCAGGCTGTGCAAGGCCAAGAGTTTGGTCACGGTCAATACCCCCGCCCTCTGCCAGGCTGTTGTCGCAGGCTTACTGATCGAGAACAATTATTCGCTGAAAAGGCTGAACCAACCCAGAGTCTTGTCTTACACCCAAAAAAGAGACCACATGCTTGAATGCCTTGAGCGTGAATTTCGACCCTGGGTTGATGCCCAAAGAACGCTTACGTGGAATCAACCGGCCGGCGGCTTCTTCATCAACATGCACCTGCCTTTCGCCTTTGGATATTCTGAAATGTGCGAATGCGCCAAGCATTTCAAAGTCATAGTGTTTCCCACGTCCTTATTTTCACTGACCAACGACGCGGTTAATCAGGTCAGGTTGTCGTTTAGTAATGCGACAGCATCCGACATCACAGAGGCGATAAGCCGTTTCAGGGCGTACGTCGAGTCTAGAACTCAGTAAAACGTCCCCTCGTGGACCGCAGGGGACTGCATCATTCACTGGCGGAGAGCTCAGGCTCCCGTAGCCAACATGACGCCAGTGGCTACCTGGTAGGCTCCCAGGACGGTAATGGTTGCCCCGGAAAGATAGTTGATCAACTTAAGCTTCGACTCGGCGATCCTGGCCTTGAAGATGGAGGAGAACCCGCTCAACCCCAACCACCAGGCAGCCGACCCCAGAAAGATACCGGTCACCATGGGCAGCACAGAGTGTTGACTGCTTTGATCATTGACCATGCCGTCACTCAGCGCGGCAAATATCGCGATGAACGACAAGATCGTCATTGGGTTCGACAGGGTCAAAAACAGCGTGGTCGAATAGGCTTTGAACATGTTGGCGCGCTCACCCGCCATGGCAGTTGCACCGCCCTTCGATCGTATTGTTTGATAACCGATGTAGGCGAGGAACACACCGCCAAAAATACACAACCAGGGTTTAAAGCTAATAAGTGTCGCGATGATGGCGGTGACACCCAAGGCACCGATGAATCCATAGATCGAATCGGCCGTGGCAGCCCCCAACCCTGTCGCGAAACCGGCTCTCCAGCCAAGCATGAGACTTCTCTGTATGCACAACAGCCCAATGGGTCCCACAGGGGCTGCAATGCACAACCCAATGACCATTGATTTAACGAAAATCAGCATAAATGCACCTCCTAATGGTTACTGGAAGGTTAGGAGAAGTGCATTTTTTTAGAAATTAATTATTAATCTTCCTCAGCGTTTTTCCGGCAGTTTTGCATGAAGTAAACCAATCTCCCCTTCATTATTAAGGCCCGCAGCGCTCTCCCCCTCAAACAAGAACAATCCGTACAAAATGCTCGTTAAAGGGCTTTGAGGGGATAGGTCATAACCTAGAGGTGAAATGGCTTTTTTTACGCGCATAAAAAAACGCCGCTCATTGAGCGGCGTTTTTTGAATTTGGAGCGGGAAACGAGACTCGAACTCGCGACCCCGACCTTGGCAAGGTCGTGCTCTACCAACTGAGCTATTCCCGCAAATGGCGTCCCCTAGGGGACTCGAACCCCTGTTACCGCCGTGAAAGGGCGGTGTCCTAGGCCACTAGACGAAGGGGACACGCTGCCCGGAACACATGGTGTGTGTTCCAGTGCCCAGATCCGTATCCAAAGATACCGGTTCTGGTTTCACTCAGCCCTGCTCGAAAGCAACGCTGTTTAAAATTGGAGCGGGAAACGAGACTCGAACTCGCGACCCCGACCTTGGCAAGGTCGTGCTCTACCAACTGAGCTATTCCCGCATTGGCGTCCCCTAGGGGACTCGAACCCCTGTTACCGCCGTGAAAGGGCGGTGTCCTAGGCCACTAGACGAAGGGGACACACGTACAACATTCACTGCTTATCGCGTTTGGCTGAGTGCTTTACGCTGTAAGTGGCGCGCATTCTATGGATGGATTGGAAGGTCGTCAACCCCCAGATATAAATTTATTTAAATCAATGACTTCGACCGGTTTAAGGCCGTTTAGCAGATTTTGCCCGTCCGGTCTCTGGCGCCTATATTCCGCCACTCGCCAAGACGTTATAGTCGCGCCCGACAAATAGTGGCAATGTGCATCCATCTGCGCCGCGTTGCCTGTGAACGCACGACGCCCGTCTAATGTCGGTGCACGGGCCTATGCGCTTAAAAGCCAAGCCACTACACTCATAACATGCGAACCCTAATAAAGAGGTCTTACCGGTGACACCACTCATGATCACCCTGCTCGTTGTAGCCGGGATCGCACTGTTGATCGCCATCGGCTACATGAACCATGTGGTGGAGAACAACAAACTGGAAAAGGCCCGCACCAAGGTGGAACTTAACGACCGCCTGCGTCGCTGTGGCGAGCTCACCGAAACCTTCCCCGGCCAGTTGATGACCCCGGCCCTGAAGTTGCTGATGACGCGCCTTGAGCTCAACGTTTGCCAGCGCTTGTTGAACCTGGAGAAAACCAACGCTGGGGTCAAGGCGCGCCTTGAAGAACTGAACGCGTTGGCTGCCCAAGGTGAGTCGATCCCGGTGAACAATCCACCGGCACCGATCCTGACCGAAGCCAAGGCCAAGGACGTGCGTTTTCTGCTCGAAGCCTTGCACGGCCAGATCACCCGCGCCGCCCAGGACGGCTTTCTGCCTGCCAACGAAGCCAAGCGCTGGATTCGCGAAGTGCGGCACATTCTGGTCCTGCTGCACATCGAGTTCTTCAACAACCTCGGCCAACAAGCCTTGCAGCAAGAACAACCGGGGCAAGCCCGTCTGGCGTTCGAGCGCGGCGTGCAGTACCTGCGCAAACAACAGGAACCGCAGGCCTACGCCGAACAACTGGCCTACCTGGAGAAACTCCTGGCTCGCGCCAACTCCATGGTCCTGGCCAAGACCCAACCTGTGGAAGGCGAAGTCAACCAGTTGACCGAAGGCTTGAAGGAAGACGAGGACAACGACGAGTGGAAGAAGAAGAAGGTTTACGACTGAAGCGACTCAAGCTGGCATAAGTGGCGAGGGAGCTTGCTCCCGCCGGGTTGCGTAGCGGCCCCATTTTGCGACCGCTGCGCAGTGGTACAGGAGCAAGCTCCCCCGCCACAAAAGCGCCCTCACCACATATGTCTTGAGTTACCGACGCTTCACAACCTGAAATGCCCCACCATCCCCTTCAATTTGACACCCAGCTGCGCCAGCTCAATACTGGACGCGGCATTGCCCTGCATCGCCAGGGAGGATTGATCGGCACTGGCCCGAATACTGGTGACGCTGCGGTTGATCTCTTCGGCGACCGAACTCTGCTGCTCGGCCGCAGCCGCGATCTGCTGATTCATCTGTTGGATCAACGACACCGCCGCCGCAATGCTTCCCAGGGCGCTTTCAGTCTGCAGTGCATCGCTGACCGCCATTTTTACCAGTTCGCCGCTGCTCTGGATCTGCTGCACGGAAGTGTGGGCCGCTGAGCGCAAGGCGCTGACCAATCGCTCGATCTCCTCGGTGGACTGTTGCGTGCGCCTGGCCAGGGCCCGCACCTCATCAGCCACCACCGCAAAGCCCCTGCCCTGCTCGCCAGCCCGAGCCGCTTCGATGGCGGCATTGAGCGCCAGCAAGTTGGTTTGCTCGGCCACACTCTTGATCACCGTCAGCACCGTGCCGATGTTCTGAATCTCGGCGCTGAGGCTTTCGATACTGGTGCTGGCTGAAGTGGCCGAATCGGCCAGTTGCTCGATGCGCACCATGCTCTGACGCACCACCTGCTGGCCGCTCTCGACTTTATCGTCGGCAGTCTGGGCCGCTTGGGCCGCTTCTTCGGCATTGCGCGCCACGTCATGGACCGTGGCGGTCATCTGGTTCATGGCCGTGGCGACCTGTTCGGTTTCTTCCTTCTGGCTGCTAACCTCCAGATTGGTCTGCTCAGTCACGGTCGACAACGACTGGGCGGAGTTGGCCAACTGTTCAATACCCGCCTGCAATCCGCTGACAATACTGCTCAGACCGGCGCCCATCTGTTGCATGGCCAGCATCAACTGGCCAATTTCGTCCCGCCGCGTCACTTCGACCGTCGCGCTCAAGTCGCCCGACGCGATCTGCTGGGCCACGCGAATGACGCTGCGCAACGGCGCAACGATCAGCCGGGTAATGACCCACGCCGCGATCAGCCCCACCAACAGCGCCAAGGCCGAGGAACCGATAATCAGCAGCGAGTTCTTTTTCAACTCGGTCCGCATCGCTCCGTCCTCTGCACCGTAGGCTTGGTCAACGCGTTCCACGACTTGGGCGGCTCGTTCGTGCAGTTGCTGGTAGACGATTTTTTCCTTGGCCAACAGGTCGGTGTATTCGGCCAGTTGCTGGTTGAACCCGGCGATGTGCCCGGCGACTTCGTTAAGCACGGTCTGGTAACCCGGGTCCTTGACGACGGCTTTGAGCGCTTCGGCCTGTTTCATGGCCTGCTCGGCCTGCTCGATGTTGCCTTGCCCGGCCCCCTCCTCACTGCCTTTGCGGCTTTGGTCCAGACGAACCCGGGCTTCGTTCATGGCCTGCAGCATCAACCGCGACACTTCGCTGACCTGGTTGGCCTGCTCGATGAATTCGGAGCCCTCCTTGCCTTCGGTGTCTTTCAAGGTATAGGCGCCATCATCCGCCAACCCCGCCTGCAGCACATCAAGGTTATTGGCGACGCTGGACACCGACCAACTGGCCATCTCCAGCGCGAGATCCTTGCTCTGGCTCAACCCGACAAACTCGTCGAACGCCTTGCGATACGCCACCAATGCCTGCTCCACGTCGCTCATCACCGGGACATTGGCAGCCGACTGCGCCTTAAGCTCATTTGCCATGGCGATCAGCTCGTCGACGCCCTTGCGCAAGGCATCGGCCACCTTGGCGTCGGAGCGCAAAGCATATTCCTGTTCCAGCAGCCTGACCTTGAGCAGCCCGCTGTTCAGGGAAGACATCTGCTTGAGCCCCTCAAAACGGTGGCTGATGGTCTGCAGGGACCAGACTCCGATGGCCGCTACCACTGCGGTGAGCAACAGCACCAGGACGAACCCGATACCCAGTTTCTTTGCCATACCCAGGTTGGCAAAACGTCCTTGCACGGCCGAAATCATTGCGCTCAGTCCTCTGCCAGTGTGTGTTGATTGCAGATTCGCAACGAGACGCCCTGCAACACAAGATGCTGGCGTCGGAATAATGGCAAAAAGCTACAGCCGCGTCGTTTTCAGGACACTCAAGGTCGATCCAGAGCTGCGGCCTGGAAAAATGCTTGTGCCCTGGGGTCCAATGCGTAGGCCACGTTGATCCGTAACCAGTCACTGTTGGCGCCCGAAGGGCTGAAGGCGGTACGCGAAGACAGCAGCACGCCGAACCGCTTGGCCAAGCGTTGTACTCCAGCGTAGTCACACATTGGCGGACGTGCCCAGATGAACAGCCCGCCGACCGGCTTGCCAAAGATTTCCCAGTCGGCGTCTTCCAGTACCTGCAACACCGCGGCCCGGTCACCATTGAGACGTTGCCGCTGGCGCTGGACCAGTTTTCGATAGGCACCGTTGGCCAGCAGGCTGGCAAGCACCGACTCACAGAACCGCGAGCCGCCCATACTGGTAATGCCTTTGACCTCGCTCAGGCGCGCAATGACGGACGGCCCCGCCGCTACAAAACCGACGCGCAACGAGCTGCTCAGGGTTTTCGAGAAACTGCCAACATAGACCACGTCGGCGTCCAACGCTGCCAGCCGGGCCCGCGCCGAACCCTGGAAATCAGCATAGACATCGTCTTCGATCACCAGCATGGCGTGTTTTTTTGTCAGTTGTAGCAGCCGCTGGGCAATGGCCGGCGCCAGGCTGCTGCCAGTCGGGTTGTGGCAGGCGCTGTTGACGAACAGGGCGCTGGGCCGGTGCGTCGCCAGAATCCGCTGCAGAGCATTGACATCCGGGCCACGCGGGGTTCTGGGCAGTTCGATCATGTCGATCTTGTGCAGCCTGAGCAGCTCGAACAGCTTCGAATGACCGGGGCTCTCCACCACGACGCAGCAGCCCGGCTGTAACAGTGTCCGCACGATCAGGTCCAGCCCATGGGTGGCCCCGGTCGTGGTCATGATCAGGTCTTTATCGGCCTCGATATTGAGCAACTTCAGGCGCCGGGCCAGTTGCTCACGCAAGGCAGGCAAGCCCAACGGCGTGCTGTAGTTGAACAGCCCGGCCATATCGGTGCGGGTGACCTGACGAATCGCATAGCCCAGGTCATCGCTTTCACGCCAGCTCTCGGGCAGCCCGCCGCCCCCCAACGCCAGCGCCGATGGCGAGCTGTCGGTCAAATGCCCCCGGATCGACGGTGCGTCTTGCGCTCGGGGTTCGCCGATGGATTCGTGCCCGAGCGAAGGCGACGGGGCGACAAAAAAACGCGAACCGTGACGGGACGCCAATAGCCCTTGGGCCACCAGGCGTTCGCACGCCTCATTGACACAGGACTGGCTGAGCAGATTCTCCCGTGCCAATTGCCGGATGGATGGCAAGCGGGTACCCGGTTGTACCGCATCCTGTCGGATCCAGCCCGCCAGCCCGTCGACAATTTGCTGCACGACGGGCACCAGGGCCTGTCGGTCGATTCTCAATTCCATGAGTAACCAAGCTCCTAAGCGTTTGTTTTATTTCCGGAAACAGTTAAGCACAGGCCGCCGCCAGACGATGTAAGACAACATCACCAAAACCGCCGATTCTCACTCCTTGAAACACATTGACGGTCCTTTCCAGGGATTTTTCCGCCGCCCAAGAAAAAGCCCGCAACCAGTGCGGGCTATGTCCTACAGTCTCAGCAGACCGTCCTCAGAAAGCCGTGACCCCGCCGTCCACCGCCAGGGAATGCCCCGTGGTGAACGCTGCGCCATCGCTGCACAAGTACAGCACGGCGCTGGCGATTTCCTCGACTTTACCAATACGTCCCACGGGGTGCATGGCGTTGGCGAACTCGCCTTTTTTCGGATCCGCCTCATAGGCTCGGCGGAACATGTCGGTGTCTATCACCGCCGGGCAGACCGCATTCACGCGGATTTTCTTCTTGGCGTACTCGATGGCCGCCGACTTGGTCAGACCGATCACAGCATGCTTGGAGGCCGCATAGATGCTCATCTTCGGCGCCGCCCCCAAACCAGCCACCGAGGCTGTATTGACGATCGCCCCGCCGCCTTGGGCCAGTAGCAATGGCAGTTGGTATTTCATGCACAGCCAGACGCCCTTCACATTGACCCCCATGATCGCGTCGAACTCATCGACGGTGCCATCGGCCAGCTTGCCCTTCTCGATCTCGATCCCGGCGTTGTTGAAGGCGTAATCGAGGCGACCGTAGGTATTGACCACTTCGTTCATCAGGTTCTGCACGTCGCTTTCCAGGGTCACATTGCAGCGCACGAACACCGCCTCGCCGCCCGCATCTCGAATCGACTGCACCGTGCCCTCGCCGCCCGCCACGTCCAGGTCTGCCACCACTACTTTCAGGCCCTCTGCCGCGAACGCCAGGGCAGTGGCGCGGCCAATGCCTGCGGCGGCGCCCGTTACCACGGCGACCTGCCCGGAAAACGTCATGCTCATTGTCTGTTCCTCGAAGAATGCGGGGGATGTCGCCAGTCTAGCCACAGGTCCCGATGACGCGGCAGCACTATCCAATTGCCGTTTGAGCATTCATGAGCCGCAGTGATAAGGCCCCCGGGCGAACTATCACTGTGTTGGATCGAACTGCATTCGCTGTATCAGCAAACCTTGCGGCAAAGGCTTCGAAGGTCTATCAACAAGGCTTCATTCATCTTGAGTGCCAGCCATGACTGCCCAGACCAATCGCCAGTTCCTGCTCGCCAAACGCCCGGTGGGCGCGGCGACCCGCGAGACTTTCACCTATCAACAAGTACCGGTCGGCGAACCGGCAGCCGGTCAGATCCTGGTAAAGAACGAGTATTTGTCCCTGGACCCAGCCATGCGCGGCTGGATGAACGAAGGTAAATCCTATATTCCACCGGTCGGCATCGGCGAAGTGATGCGGGCATTGGGTGTCGGCCAGGTGATCGCGTCGAACAACCCTGGGTTCGCGGTCGGGGACTACGTCAACGGTGCGTTGGGCGTGCAGGATTATTTCCTCGGCGAGCCAAGAGGTTTCTACAAGGTCGATCCGAAACTGGCGCCGCTGCCACGTTATTTATCCGCGCTGGGCATGACCGGCATGACGGCCTATTTCGCCCTGCTGGACGTCGGCGCGCCCAAGGCCGGCGAAACCGTGGTGCTATCGGGTGCCGCCGGTGCTGTGGGCAGCATCGCCGGGCAGATCGCCAAGATCAAAGGCTGTCGCGTGGTGGGCATCGCCGGCGGGGCCGACAAATGCAAGTTCCTGATCGATGAACTGGGCTTCGACGGCGCCATCGACTACAAGAACGAAGACGTCCATGCCGGCCTCAAGCGCGAATGCCCCAAAGGCGTGGATGTGTATTTCGATAACGTCGGGGGCGACATCCTCGACGCCGTGCTCAGCCGCTTGAATCTCAAGGCTCGCGTAGTGATTTGCGGCGCCATCAGCCAGTACAACAACAAGGAAGCGGTGAAGGGTCCCGCCAACTACCTGTCGCTGCTGGTCAACCGGGCGCGCATGGAAGGCTTCGTGGTCATGGACTACGCCGCGCAGTTTGCCGCCGCCGGGCAGGAAATGGCCGGGTGGATGGCCAAGGGGCAGCTCAAGAGCAAGGAAGACATCGTCGAAGGGCTGGAGACGTTCCCCGAGACACTGACCAAATTGTTCAGTGGGGAGAATTTCGGGAAGTTGGTACTCAAGGTCTGACCCAAACAACTGTGGAATCTGGTGCTCAGGGCCTGACACAAAACAACTGTGGAATCTGGTGCTCAGGGCCTGACACAAAACAACTGTGGAATCTGGTGCTCAGGGCCTGACACAAAACAACTGTGGAATCTGGTGCTCAGGGCCTGACATAAAACGACTGTGGGAGCGAGCTTGCTCGCGATGGGGCCGTGTCAGTCAACATTGGTATTGACTGACACACCGCTATCGCGAGCAAGCTCGCTCCCACATTAAGGATCCTCGGTGTCAGGTCAGGCCAGTTCGGCCACCACTGCCGCCAATGCCTTGGCCGGATCAGCCGCCTGGCTGATCGGACGGCCGATCACCAGGTAATCGGACCCCGCGTCCAGCGCCTGGCGCGGGGTCAGGATACGGCGTTGATCATCCTGGGCACTGCCCGCGGGACGAATCCCCGGGGTCACCAGTTGCAGCGACGGATGAGCCGCTTTCAAGGCGCTGGCTTCCAGGGCCGAACAGACCAAGCCATCCAGGCCGGCCTTCTGCGCGAGCGCCGCCAGCCGCAGCACTTGCTCCTGAGGCTCGATGTCCAGGCCGATCCCAGCCAAGTCCTCGCGCTCCATGCTGGTCAGCACGGTCACGCCGATCAGCAGCGGTTTCGGGCCGCTGCGCTGATCCAGCACTTCACGACAGGCCGCCATCATGCGCAGGCCACCAGAGCAATGCACATTGACCATCCACACCCCCATCTCCGCGGCCGCCTTGACGGCCATGGCGGTCGTGTTGGGGATATCGTGGAATTTCAGGTCCAGGAACACTTCGAAACCCTTGTCGCGCAGGGTGCCGACGATTTCCGAAGCACAGCTGGTGAACAGTTCCTTGCCGACTTTGACCCGGCAGAGCTTGGGGTCCAACTGGTCGGCCAGCTTCAGGGCGGCGTCACGGGTAGGGAAATCCAGGGCGACGATAATGGGCGTCTGGCAGGCGGACATGAGCGGGCTCTCAGGCAAGTCGAAATCGGCGCGCATTGTAGCGGAACCAGCGCCGGTGCGGGACCCAATGATCGGTAAATCATCATCGCGTCCAGAGCAGCATGGCCGATACCGGCCTTTGTGTCTAAGACGATACATTCATGACATGCGTACAACACGCCGGCACGCTACCGTCTGGCGCCGCAACCCGTCCTTTCAGCGCTTCACGCCTCGCGGCACGAAGCCTATGCTGAAGCCTCAACCTCGCCGCCTTCTTTGCGGTTGGCAGCCTACCTGGCAGATGATGCATCCATGCAGAACACCCCTGTTGCAAATTCTGACGATCAAAAAGCGCCCGACGATGACAAGCGCTGGAGCACCCGCGCACTGATCGTCGACGACGATGTGCCGATCCGCGAACTGCTGATCGATTACCTGGCCCGTTTCAGCATACGCGCCAGTGGCGTGACCGATGGCGCAGCGATGCGCCTGGCGATGCAAGCCGAGCATTTCGACGTGGTCGTGCTTGACCTGATGCTGCCGGGTGAAGACGGCTTGCAACTGTGCCGCTGGTTACGTTCCGAATCGGACATCCCAATCCTGATGCTCACCGCCCGCTGCGAACCTACCGATCGCATCATCGGCCTGGAACTGGGCGCCGACGACTATATGGCCAAGCCGTTCGAGCCCAGGGAACTGGTGGCACGGATCCAGACGATCCTGCGCCGCGTACGTGACGACCGCACCGAACAGCGGGCCAATATCCGGTTCGATAACTGGCGGCTCAACAGCGTGCTGCGCCAACTGATCTCCGCCGACGGGTTGGTGGTGCCACTGTCCAACGCCGAGTTCCGTCTGTTGTGGGTCTTCATCGAACGGCCGCGCCGGGTGCTCAGCCGCGAGCAACTGCTGGACGCTGCCCGAGGTCGGTCCATCGAGGCGTTCGACCGCAGCATCGATCTGCTGGTCTCGCGCCTGCGCCAGAAACTGGGCGACGACCCGAAGGCACCGCAACTGATCAAGACCGTACGCGGTGAAGGCTATCTGTTCGACGCCCGGGACATCGGCTGATGCGATTGCGCCTGGACTCCCTGTTCGGCCGTCTGTTTGGCGTGCTGTTGCTGGCGATCGTCCTCGCGCATCTGTTGGCGTTCGCCTGGTTTTCTCACTATGACAAGCCACCACATCCCGGACCACCGCCGAAGTTTTCCCAACAAACCGAAGGGCCGCCACGCTTTGGTCCGCCGCCCAACCGCCGTGAGCGCCCCTGGTTCGGTGGGCCGGTGGTGCCGCTGACGTTCCAGTTCGTGTGCCTGATCGTGGCCGCCTGGTACGGCGCCAAACTGCTGACCCGGCCAATCCAGCGCCTGAGCAATGCCGCCGAACGCCTGAGCGAGAACCTCGACAGCCCGCCGCTGGAGGAAACCGGTCCTCGGGAAGCGCGACAGGCGGCCCATACGTTCAACCTGATGCAGCAGCGGATCCGCGAACAGGTGCAGCAGCGCTCGCGCATGCTCGGCGCGGTGTCCCATGACCTGCGCACCCCGCTTTCGCGGCTCAAGCTACGCCTGGAGCAGATCGATGACCTCAAGCTGCAAGGCCAGATGCGCCAGGATCTGAACGACATGATCGGCATGCTCGATGCCACCCTCACCTACCTGCACGAACAGCGCACCAGCGAAGCGTTGCAATGGATGGACGTGCAAGCCTTGGTGGAGTCGTTGAGCGAAAACGCACAGGACCAGGGTGCCGATGTGCAGGTCAGCGGTTTCTGCGCTCCACTGCAGGTGCAGCCGATGGCCCTGCGCTCGTGTCTCAACAACCTCATGGACAACGCCCTGCGCTACGCCGGCCATGCATTGATTACCCTGGAAGACAAGCATAAGCAGGTGCAGATTCGCGTCATCGATCATGGCCCTGGCATTGCGGCGGACAAACGCGAAGCCGTGTTCGAGCCGTTCTATCGCTTGGAAGGTTCGCGCAACCGCAATTCCGGTGGCGTCGGCCTGGGCATGACCATCGCTCGGGAAGCCGCCGAACGCCTGGGCGGGCAGTTGAGCCTGGAAGAAACGCCAGGGGGTGGGTTGACGGCGGTGGTCAGCCTGCCTCGCGCCTGAGAACACACCTCCCACCTGTGGGAGCGAGCTTGCTCGCGATGGCGCCAGCACATTCAACATGAATTGCAAGCTGACCCACCGTTATCGCGAGCAAGCTCGCTTGTATGTTTAGACTTGAAGGGGGGCCGGGGTTGATCCGAAGGTTTGTACCCCCACCGGTACAAACTCCACACACCCACGACAACTGTCCCGCCGACGCTGCATAAGCCGGTGCACCCACCGGCTATTCCAGCCCAAGGAGAGCGCCCATGATCGGTAGCGTCAGCAGTTACTCGACCTATACCAGCACCAGTAGTAACGCGACCAGCAGTGCCCGCAGCCAACAGTTTCAAAAGGAATTGCTTAGCAAACTCGACAGTAACGGTGACGGTTCGGTAGCTCAGGAGGAATTGAGCAGCGCCCTGTCGCAGAAGAGCGACGACGGTATCCTGGTCACCTTGAGCGAAAATTTCGGTGACCTGGACAGTGACAGCAGTGGTGACTTGAGCAGCGAGGAAATGGCTGCGATGGCTCCGCCACCTCCTCCGCCACGGGACCAGGCGCCGGATACCGAACTGGCCGATGCGCTGCTCAGCGCCTTGGACGCCGACGGTGATGGCGCGATCAGCAGCGATGAATTGAGCAGCGGCCTGACCAGCGCCGGCAGCAGTGCCGACAGTCAGCAAGTGTTCTCGGTCCTGGACAAGAATGAAGACGGTACCGTCAGTGCCGACGAACTCGCCGCCAGCCTCGCACCACCGCCTCCACCGCCGCAACAGGCCTCCAGCGAAGAGCTGTTCAGCCAGCTCGACAGCGATGGCGACGGCAGTGTGACCTCCAGCGAACTGACCAGCGCCCTGCAGGCCAGCGACAGCACCTCCACGAGCACCGACACCAGCGCGATGCTGATGAAAGCACTCGACGGCGACAGCAGCGGCGAGATCGACAGCGATGAGTTCAACAGCGCCTTGCAGGCCGGACGCAGCAGCGACAGCTCCACCGACCAGGCCAATGTCAGCCAAGCGCTGAACAAAATGATCGCCAACCTCAGCCGGCAATACTCGCTGGATAACGTCGCCACCGTGGGCAAACACCTGAACGTGGCGACTTGATTCACCCGTACACCTGGCCCTTCGGGAGCCAGGTTCGCCCATCTGGATCGAAGCTCACTTGTAGCGAGGGGATTTATCCCCCGCTACAGCAAGCTCCCTCGCCACAGGTGCTTGGCATTCAGACTACCGCGCCTGGCTCTTGCTCCAATCCGTCAGCAAGCTGTACGCCACCGCCAGCAAGGTCGGGCCAATGAACAGGCCGATGAAGCCAAAGGCAATCAACCCGCCAAACACCCCCAACAGCACGATCACCAATGGCAGGTTGCCGCCTCGGCTGATCAGATAGGGCTTGAGCACGTTGTCCACGCCACTGATGATGAAGGTGCCCCAGATACCGAGGAACACCGCCATTCCGTATTCGCCCTTCCACGCCAGCCAGGCCGTGGCGGGGATCCACACCAGGGGCGGCCCCATGGGAATCAGGCTGAGCAGGAAAGTGACGATGCCCAGCACCAGCGCCCCCGGCACCCCAGCGATCAGGAAGCCGATCAACGCCAGCACGGCCTGGGCCGCCGCAGTGCCGATCACGCCGTTGACCACTCGTTGCACCGTACCGGCCACCAGTTCGATGTAGTAACCGGCACGGTCACCAATCAGGCGCTCCAGCAACCCGTGGACGAATACCGCCAGTCGTGGACCGTCACGATAGAAAAAGAACACGAACACGATGCTCAGGGTCAACTCGAGAATGCCGCCGCCGATCTGCGCACTGCGGGCCAGCAGCCAATTGCCGACTTGCCCCAGGTACGGCTTGATGGACACCATCATCGCCGCACCCTGCTGGTCGATGCTGTTCCAGATACCCACCAGCCGCTCGCCCACCAACGGTACGCCGGCCAGCCAGGTCGGGGCTTCGGGCAAGCCATCGACCTGCACGTCCTTGATGAATGCTGTGGCATCGCGCACATGGTCGGCTAGGTTGAAACCAAGCCATACCAGTGGCACTGCCACCAACAGCATCCAGCCCATCGTCAGCAATGCCGCCGCCAGGGATTCACGGCCATTGAGCCAGCGGGTCAGCAGGCGCATCAGCGGCCAACTGGCAAACGCCAGCACCGCTCCCCAGAACAGCGCCGACCAGAACGGTGCCATCACCCAAAGGCTTGCGCCGAACAACACCAGGAGCAGGATTTGCACCAATAGCCGATCGTTATTGAGCATGTAAAGTCTCGAAAAATGGACAGGGCCCAGGGTCACGGCGTGAAGCCCGCCACCCGAAACAGCTTATCGCAGCAACTCAAAGTGCAGGCCCGCCGCATCGCCACGAGCATCTTCCATTCGCGCCGCCCGGACACCCTGGTCAATCAGCGCCTGACGCCAGCTCTCGGCCTGCGGGCCGGCGATACTGACGCGCAGGCCCGTGTCCAGGTTCAACGCCCGGGACAGCAGGCGCAACCAGGTCTCGTCCGGCTCACCGGCAAGACGCGGCAAGTCCAGCACCCCGGTGTCCTTGAGCTGACGTAACAGCGTGGCCGAGGTCGGTAGCAAATCCCCCAGCGTCGCGTTCGATTCGAACTGCTCGACATGCAGGTAGGCCTTGCGGTTACCGCGGGTGATACCGTACAGCGCGATCAGCGTGTTGTCCGCCGGTGGCGCCAGGCGCAACAACAGATAAGCCTGACCATTGTCGGCACCGTAGAGCTTGGAGTTGCCGAAGACTTCGTTGGCCCACAGGCTGCTTTCGCCGCAATCACGGGCCTGGCACCAGAACAGCAACTCGGCACCCTGTTTCTGCAACGCTTCGCGAGCGGCAGTAAAGGCCTGGGTGGCGGAGTGCTCCGGTGGCAGCTCATAAGTGACCGACGTGACATTGCCACGGCCATCGACCTGGCCGTCGAAGCGCAACTGGCCACTGATCTTGCGGATCGAGCCCATGGGGTAGACACGTTCCAGGTCGCTGGTTTGCCGGTAATCGACGATCTGCGCATCGGCCATGCGTGGCACCCGTTCCAGATCGTGACTGCCGGGCACATCGACGGCAAACGACCTCGGACTGAAGCATGCCAGCGCCAGCAGGGCGAGTGAATAATGAATGGATAATTTCATCGGAGCGGCTTGGCCTGAGTCTCGACGACGAAACGGACGTCTTCGAGGTGCCGCGAGGCGGGTAAACAGAGATCTGTCATGGTTGTCTCCCTTTCAACCCGCCCAGCCTCGACAGTTGCCCGGCGCAAGTCAAGGAACGGTGAAGAACCGATTGAAACAGTCTGCTACAAGCGCCGCACCGGCTTCGTCGTTCAAGTGCAAATGATGGCCGCCGGGCAACTGCTCATGACTGAAGGGTAGACGTTCCAACAGCTCAGGGTGCTGGGCGAGCATGCCCTCGGCCGCCACCACCAGATGCGCAGGACAAGCGACCCGCGCCACGAACGCCATTGCCTGCTCATCGGTCAGGCGTAATGGCGATGGCAGGGTCAGGCGGTTGTCGGTGCGCCAGGTATAGCCCCCCGGCACCGGCATAAGGCCGCGCTGGGCCAGCAACTCGGCGGCCTCGCGGCTGACTGCCACCAAGCCCTTCATGCGCGCTTCGATGGCCCGGTCGAGGGTTTTGTAGACCGGCTTGCGTTTTTGCTGCAAATCCAATTGTGCTTGCAGGGCCATGCCCATGCGTTCGGCGGCGTTATCGCCTTTGGCTGTCGGAGGAATCACGCCGTCGATCAGGCCCAGGTGCGTCACCCGCTCTGGCAAGGAGCCGGCCAGCACCAGCGAGACAATGGCGCCCATGGAGTGCCCCAACAGGGCGAACCGCTTCAAGCCCAGTTGTTCGGCGACTTGCAGCACATCATGGGCATAGTCCCACAGGGCGTAGCCAGCACCGGGCGGCCGATGCCCGGAGTAACCGTGGCCGGCCATGTCCAGGGCAATCACCCGCAGGCCCGCAAGCCTTGGAGCCAGGCGGGCGAAGCTGTTGGCGTTGTCCAGCCAGCCATGCAGGGCAATCACCGGCCGCCCGTCTTCCGGGCCAAACAGGTGAGCCGCCAGTTCGATGTGGGGCAGGCTCAGGCGGACTTCTTCGACCCCACTCATCGGCTGTGCCCTTCCCAACGCTGGAACAGTTCCTTGAGCAGGTTGGCCGTGTCTTGAGGCCGCTCCAGAGGGAACATATGACCGCCGGGCATGCTCAGGGATTCGCCATGGGGCATGCGCCCCACCGAACGGGCGTGATGACGCATCACCACCCGACTCTGCCGACCGCGCACCACCGCCAGCGGCACTTTGAGCTTACGGGCCCGCCCCGGGCTGGTGTGGGGCACGCCACGGTAGATGCTGATTTCCGTGGCCGGGTCAAAGCGCAGCCGCAAGCGGTCACCGACTTGTCGCAGGCCATGTTGCAGGTAGGCGTCGAAACACTCCGGGTCAAAACCACGAAACAGTGTCTTGCCGGCGAAATACTGCCGGGCCGATTCCAGGTCAGCGAACTCTTCGCGACGCCCCAGGGTCCGGCCGGCCGGGGTCAGGCGGTCGATGAAACCCAGGCGCTTGGCGGCCAGGATGACCCACTGGTCGGCGCGGGTCAGCACCGGCGAATCGAGCATGACCACGCCACGGTACAACTGCGGGCAACGCAGAGCCGCGTGCAGGTGCAGGACACCGCCCAGGGAATGCCCAACGCCCCACACCGGCTCCGGTTGCTGCTCCAGGTGATGGATGAGTTCATCCACCAGGTTGTGCCAGTTGTCGTCCACCGGGAAACGCGGGTCATGACCGTGTAATTCCAGATGCGCAACCTGGTACTGCGGCGCCAGCGCGGCGAACAACTTGCCGTAGGTGGCCGAGGGAAAACCATTGGCGTGGGCGAAAAACACCTGTTGCGACATGACAGCCGATCCATTGCGAGAACTGGGCCTGATTGTCCGCAGAACCCAGCGACGCGGCAATGACCGTAACTGACAGGAATGATGACAGTCGGGGTTGGGCTATGGGGTTGTATAAGCTGCGAAACCTGTGGCGATGGGATAAATCCCCTCGCCACAAAAGCCTCGCCTGCCCCGACAGGTTAGCCAGCCTCAACGCGCCGGTGGTTGCTCGCCCAGCGGCACCACGGCCATGGTCAGGCGCGATACGCAGTTGACCTTGCCCTCGTCGTTGGTCAGGCGGATGTCCCAAACCTGGGTGGTACGGCCCAGGTGCACCGCCCGGGCCGTGGCCGTCACCCGCCCGCTGCGCACACCGCGCAGGTGGTTGGCGTTGATCTCCAGGCCCACGCAATAGAACTTGCTGGCGTCCACACACAGGTAGGCGGCCATGGACCCGACCGTTTCGGCCAGCACCACCGACGCACCGCCATGCAACAGGCCAAACGGTTGGTGGGTGCGGTGATCGACGACCATGCTGGCGGTCAGGGACTCCTCGTCGAAAGACTCGAAGCGAATGTCCAGAACTTCGCTGATGGTGTTCTTACCGGCGGCGTTCAGTTTCTCGATGTCGGGGGGGGTGCGCCACAGACTCATCGTTGCCCTTCCTCTGTTATTTTCAGGGAGCTCAATCCTATGGGTGCTTGATGCCCTTGAGCATCATCGCCCCCGCCAACGGCAGGTCGCCTTCCAGCTCAGCCAGGCCAGCCGTTTTCACCTGCTCGGGTTGTTGCAGATGACCGTGTTGCAGCAAGCCCAACAAGCTACCTACCAGTGGGTTATGGCTGACCAGCAGCACATCGCCCTGATCATCGAGGTGTTCCAGGACTTTCTGCGGCCGGGTGTCCGGCGTGAGCCAATCCACCGTGATCAGTTCCGGCTGAAGCCCCAGGGCTTCGCGCACCAGGCCCGCAGTCTGCTGGGCACGCAGGTAAGGGCTGGCATAAATGGCGGTCAGCGGCTGGCCGATCAGGTGCGCGGCACTGCGCAATACTTCTTCGCGACCATGGGCGGTCAGGGCCCGGTCGGGATCGGGGCGGGCGCCGTAAGGCTCGGCTTCGCCATGGCGCAGTACCCACAGTTTCATAGCTTTGGCTCTTCGTCACGAACCGGATGCGGGGCTGGCGCGACGACGTGAGGCGCCTCCCCCTCCGGCGCGCGCGGGGTCGGCCAGTCCGCGAACGGCCAGGGTTTCTGGTCGCTGTGGAAGGTGCCGAAGCGACCGATCTGGGCCAGGAACTGGCTCAGGCTATCGCCGAAGTTCATCAGGCTGGCGCTGGGTGCGCCGTAGATCAGCCGATAGATCAGTTGCACCAGCACCACGGCGCCAAGCATGAACTGCGCCACCTGCCAGACCAACAGATAAATGACCATCCACAACACACGCAGCAGGATGGATTCGTATTGAGGCTGCCCTTTCGGATCGTTCATAGCTCGCTCCTGCTTGCGCTCGATAGAGGCTCAGTTGAAACCGCTGGTGGAAATGAAATCGACGTCGGTCTTCGGTTCGCCACGCATCAACAGTTCGATCACCTGTTCCAGCGTGCGCCCTTCGAACAGAATCGCATGCAGCCCCGCGACCAGCGGCATGTACACCCCGGCCTCCTGGGACTTGGCCTTGAGCACCTTGAGGGTATTCACCCCTTCGGCCACTTCACCCAGGCGCGACACGGCCTCGTCCAGGCTCAGGCCTTGGCCAAGGGCGAAACCGACCTGGTAGTTGCGGCTCTTGGGCGAGGAACAGGTGACGATCAGATCGCCCACTCCGGCCAACCCCAGGAAGGTCATCGGATTGGCACCCTGGCTGACGGCAAAGCGGGTCATTTCCGCCAACGCCCGGGTGATCAGCATGCTCTTGGTGTTCTCACCCATGCCCAGCGCTACCGCCATGCCAGCGATGATTGCATAGACATTCTTCAGCGCCCCGCCCAGCTCTACCCCAAACCGATCGGCGCTGGCGTAGACCCGAAAAGTACGGCCATGGAGCGCGGCCTGGACCCGCTGGCACAGTTCTTCGTCTTCGCTGGCGACCACCGTGGCGGTCAAGGCGTGCTCGGCGATTTCCCGGGCCAGGTTCGGCCCGGAAATCACACCGATCCGCGCCTTGGGGGCGATTTCCTCGAGGATCTCGCTCATCAGCTTGAAGGTCTGGGCCTCGATACCTTTGGTCAGGCTCACCAACAGCTTGCCGCTCAAGCGCTCGGCATGCGGTGCCAGGACCGAGCGCAAGGCACTGGAGGGCAAGGCGACGAAGAACAGCTCGCAAGCATCGAGGGTCGCCTGCAAGTCGGTGACCGGCTCCACTTCCGGGCGAATCTTGATGCCCTTGAGGTAACGCGGGTTCTCACGGTTGACCCGGATGGCCTCGGCCTGCTCAGGGTCACGCATCCATTGGCGTACCGAGTGGCCATTCTCGGCCAGCAGGTTAGCCACGGCGGTACCGAAACTCCCCCCCCCCAGGACCGCAATCGGGCGCTGTTCAGTCATATGCAATCCGTTCATCCATACCAAGTGGCAATGCCGGGCATTATACGGAGCGGCCAGATCGCGACCAGCCCCGGCAACAATTACCCGCAGGTGTAGCAAGCTGACCACCAATTCCTAGGAAAATGCTGTCAACGTGAATGGAAAAGTCGTTCAGCTCAGTTAACATGCCCGCCATCCTTCCATTTTCAAAGGTTGTTCCGTGCCCGTCGGCCCCTCCCGTTCAGGTTCGTCACTGCTATTGGCGCTGATCATCAGCCCGCCAGTGCTGGCCGACGACTTGTTCGTGGACAGCCAGGCCCTGCCGCAAGTGCTGACCGCCACACGCCTGAAACAATCGCCGGCGGCGGTGCCGGGCAGCATGACCGTGCTCGACAGCGAATTGATCAAGGCCAGCGGCGCCCGGGACATCAGCGAACTGCTGCGCCTGGTGCCGGGCATGATGGTCGGCAACATCAGCGGCAACCAGGCCACCGTGAACTACCACGGCACCAACGCCAGCGAAGCCCGCCGCATGCAGGTGCTGATCGATGGCCGCTCGGTGTATCGCGCCGGCCTGGCCACGGTGGACTGGAGCGACATTCCGGTGGCCATGGAAGATATCGAGCGGATCGAAGTCTTTCGCGGGCCCAACACCGTCAGCTACGGCGCCAACGCGCTGATGGCAGTGGTCAACATCATCACCCGCGCGCCCGCCGACAGCCACGGCACCCGGCTGAAAATCACCCGGGGCCAGCGTGGTATCAGCGATTGGTACGCCAGCCAGGGCAGCGGCTGGGAGGGCGGCGATCTGCGACTTTCGCTGTCCGGCCAGGAAGATGACGGCTTTGACAGCGACCGCAACGGCGCCGATTACCGCGACAGTCGTCGCTTGAACCGCTTCAACCTGTCCGTCAGCCAGACATTGAACGAGCAGCAAAGTATCGATTGGCAATTGAACGCCAAGGACGGGACCAATCAGCGGCCCTACACCTACCATCCAGTGTTCGCTGGGATTACAGCCGCTGGCGACAATTCCGACGTCATTGCCAAAGACTACGCCGGTTCGCTGCGCTGGAACCTGGACCTGGACCCCGACCACAGCCTTTATGTACAGGGCTCGATCCAGCACTGGGATCGCCAGCAGACCTGGCGCGCCTGCGACGCCGAGGTGTCCTTCAGCCCGCAACTGACCGACCTGTGGCAGCTCAACCCTTACTATGCCGAGAAGCTGGCGCGCAATATTCCCAGCTACCTCGGCAGCGGCGCGCCAGCCGGCACGCCACAGGAACAAGCGCTGGCCAATCAGGTGCTCGACCAATGGCGCAACGGCGCCTCGCAAACCCTGTGCGGCGATATCGACCAGAGCGCCCGGGAGTCGCGCTACGACCTGGAAATCCAGGACACCCTGAGCCTGTCCGACAGCCTGCGCCTGGTCACCGGGGCGAATTACCGCTATGACCGGGCCGACTCCGAGACGTATTTCAACGGCACGCTGGACGACACCACCTGGCGGCTGTTCGGCCAGCTCGAATGGCGGGCCAGCGAACACTGGCTGTTGCAGGGCGGGGCGATGTTCGAAGACACCCAACTGACCGGCAGCTCATTGACCCCTCGGGTGGCCGTCAACTACCTGATCACCCCGCGCCATGGCCTGCGGGCGGTATATTCCGAAGCCGTGCGCTCGCCGGACATGTTCGAGAACAACGTCAACTGGAGCTATCAGGTCACCAACCTGCAACCCACCGCCTTCGGCCAGAGCAGTGCCCGGTACTTTGTCCGGACCCGCGGCCCGGGGAACCTGGAACAAGAGCACATGCGCTCTCGGGAACTGGGCTACAACGGTTATTTCATGGAGCTGGGCCTGACAGTCGATGTGAAGCTGTTCCATGACGAAATCACCGGCATGATCAGCGAGCCGCTGCGCAACAATCAGTACATCGCCAGCAACAGCAACGAATCGCAATTCTCCGGGGCCGAGACCCAGGTCGACTGGCGCCTGACCAGCGCCGACCGCCTGCGCCTGACCTACGCCTACGTCGACGCCCTGGCCAGCAACCCCCTCGACGAACAACTGACCGCTCGCAATAGCGGTTCGGTCGGCTGGCTGCGGGATTGGGGCCAGGGCTGGAACAGTGCGCTGTTCTATTACGGAGCCGACGCCCTGAACGGCTATCGCTTCGAACGGGTCGACACCCGCCTCGCCCGGCGCATCCCGCTGGGCAAGGCCAGCCTGGAACTGGCCGGGGTCATGCAACAACGCCTGGACAACCAGCCGACGACGTTCGTCGACAACCGCTATGACGACCGTCATGTCCTGTATTTCAGTGCGGAGTTGTCCTTCTAGATGTTCCGGGGCCAACCACGCAAGACGCCATTGCATGGCCGCCTGGCGCTAGCGCTATGCCTGGTGTTTGCAGGGCTGCTGGCGACGATCGAGGCACGCGCCGCCGACATTCTGCTGACCGGCGCCGAGGATAGCCCTGCCGTGCAGTCCTTTACCCAGGCACTAAAAGCCCTGCGCCCCGAGGACACTGTGCGGTTCACCCCACTGGCCGGCTTGCCGGCGCCGGACAAGTTGCCAGGCAATGTCCGCCTGGTCCTGCTCGACCTGCCCAGCCTCGACTGGCGCCTGCAAGAAACCCGCGGGCCGGCCACGCTGGTGCTGCGCATCAGTCGCCAGCAAGCCCGGGATCGCTGGGGCGAGGCGACACCCGTGCACCTGAGCCTGCTGTGGAGCGACCCACCCATGGTGCGCCAGCTGCGGCTGATCCGCGCAATCCTGCCGCAGGTGCGACGGGTGGGCGTGCTGTTCGACGGGCACAGCGAGTTTTTGCTCAAGGACCTGCGTCAGGCCGCTCTGCCGCTGGGCCTGGAGATCGTGGCCGAGCGCTGGGACGACACCAGCGACAGCCGCCCCTTGCAAAACCTGCTGGGCCAGAGCGATGTGCTGCTGGGCCTCGACGATCCCGACCTGTACAACCCCAAGACCGTGAAAAACCTCTTGCTCAGCAGCTATGCCCGGCAACGTGCGCTGATCGGGCCGAGCGCCGCTTTCGTCAAGGCCGGTGGCCTGGCCAGTACCTACAGCGACCAGGACGATTGGCTGGCGATTCTCGACGAGCTGCTCGACCGCCCCGCCACCACCTGGCCGCGCACCCTGTATCCGGCCCGCTTCAAAGTCCTGAGCAACCGGCAGGTCGCCCGCTCATTGGGGATCGAGCCGATTGACGCCGAATCCGTCGCTGCAACGTTGGCCGAAGGAGAACACCGCCCATGACCTTGCGTCGCCGTTGGGACATCAATACCCGCACCCAGCTCATCGCCCTCGGCCCGGCGTTGCTGCTGACCGTGCTGTTGATCAGCTTCTTTACCTTCGTGCGAATCCAGGACCTGCGCCAGGAACTCAATCACACCGGGCAACTGATCGCCAACCAACTGGCCCCTGCCACGGAATACGGGGTGATTTCCGGCAACAAGGAGGTGCTGGAAAGCCTGCTCGCCGCCACCCTGGCGACACCCCACGTGCGTTTCCTGGAGATTCAGGACAACACGGACAAGGTGCTGGTGTACGTCGAGCAGTCCGAACAAACCCACGACCGAGCTCAACAGGTAGAAGTGTTCCAGGCCCCGGTTCGCCTGCAACGTATTGCCCTGAACAATGATTTCCTGCAAGGCAACAGCACTTCAACCGAGGCGTCCGGCGAGGATTATCTGGGCCGGGTGATCGTCGGCATGTCCAGTGACGCCTTTAGCCAGCGCCAGCAGGAGATTCTGTTCAAAGCCGCCATCCTTGCGCTGTTCGCCCTGCTGTTCACCTTCCTGGTGGCGCGGCGCCTGGCGGCGAACCTGTCCCGACCGATCCGCGACATCGGCAACGCGGTCAAGGCGATCCAGCAAGGCGACTACAGCACGCCGTTGCCCATCGTTGACGACGGCGAACTGGGCGCCTTGTCGCGGCATATCAACAACCTGGCCGACGGGCTGGAGCAAGCCAGCCGGGAACAGCACCAGGCCATGGCGCAACTGATCAAGACCCGGGAAGAAGCGGAAAAAGCCAACAGCGCCAAGTCCGAGTTCCTGGCGATGATGAGCCATGAACTGCGCACGCCCATGAACGGCGTACTGGGCATGCTGCAACTGCTGGAAACCACCCGCATGACCGACGAGCAGCATGAGTACACGGCGCTGGCGTGCGAATCCACCGAGCACCTGTTGAAGGTGATCAACGACATCCTCGACTTCTCGCGCATCGAGCGCTCGGCCCTGGAGCTGGAGCACATCCCGTTCAACCTGGCGGAGCTGGTGGGCAGTTGCGCCCAGTCGTTCCAGCACAGCGCCGCACAACGCAAACTGGCGCTGGAGCTGCTGATTCCCGAGGACATGCAGGCCCTGCAGGTCCAGGGCGATCCGACGCGCATCCGGCAGATCCTAGTGAACCTGATCGGCAATGCACTGAAATTCACCGAGCAAGGCCGTATCACCGTGCAGTGTCAGTGGCAGGCCCTGGATCACGAACTGCTGTGGTTCACCTGCACGGTACGTGACAGCGGCATTGGTATTCCGACCGAAAGCCTGGAGCGCATGTTCGACGCCTTCCAGCAGGCCGACAGTTCGATTTCCCGGCGTTACGGCGGCACCGGCCTGGGCCTGCCGATCGCCCGCACCCTGGCCGAACGCATGGGCGGCACACTGCGGGCTCAGAGTGAAGAAGGCCAGGGGTCGGTGTTCACCCTCGAGATCCCGCTGGCCCGCTCGCGGCAAATCCCACCCCCGCTGGTGCCGCGACTGCCCAGCGGCAAGGGCGACGGCGAGGGCCGCAATGTGTTGCTGGTGGAAGACAACCCAGTGAATCAGACGGTAATCGAAGCCATGCTGCGCAGCCTGGGCTTCACCGTCAGCGTCGCCGTCGATGGCGCCCAGGCCGTGCGCAGCGCCGAAAGCCTGATTTTCGAAGCGATCCTCATGGATTGCCGGCTGCCCATTATCGATGGCTACGAGGCCACCCGGCAGATCCGTCAGTTGCCCGGTTGTGCCGAGGTGCCGATCATCGCCCTGACCGCCAATGCCTTGCAGGGCGACCGCGAAGCCTGCCTGGCGGCAGGTATGAACGATTACCTGGCCAAGCCGTTCAAAAGAGTTGACCTGCAGCAAATTCTGCAACGCTGGGTGCATTAGTAGCCGGTGTGACTGGCGTGAAAGGCGAAAGTGCGGCAGTCTTAGGCACCCGAACAAGCCTCGATTGGGGCTTGAATAAAAATTTCAGTGCACAGGTGTACATTCATTTCCCGTGTGCTGTGACTTTCACTACAACGCAATAGTCTATGAGTAGGCTGTCGATTCGAGGCATGAACGCCTCGATCGGCCGGGAAGATTTGCCCCACCCTGCCGCATGGGACTATTGAGGAGCTCGCATGACCAAACAAAACGCCTTTACTCGGGAAGACCTGCTGCGCTGCAGTCGCGGTGAGCTGTTCGGCCCTGGTAACGCGCAACTGCCCGCCCCGAACATGCTGATGGTGGATCGCATCACCCATATCAGCGACGAGGGTGGCAAGTACGGCAAAGGTGAATTGGTCGCCGAGCTGGACATCACTCCGGACCTGTGGTTTTTCGCCTGCCATTTCGAAGGTGATCCGGTGATGCCGGGCTGCCTGGGCCTGGATGCCATGTGGCAACTGGTCGGTTTCTTCCTCGGCTGGCAAGGCCTGCCAGGCCGCGGCCGCGCCCTGGGTTCGGGCGAAGTGAAGTTCTTTGGTCAGGTCCTGCCGACCGCCAAGAAAATCACCTATAACATTCATATCAAACGCGTCCTCAAGGGCAAGCTGAACATGGCCATTGCCGATGGTTCGGTTGCCGTGGACGGTCGCGAGATCTACACCGCCGAAGGCCTCCGGGTCGGCGTTTTCACCTCCACTGACAACTTCTAAGGGTTATCCGCATGCGCCGCGTCGTTATCACTGGTCTGGGCATCGTTTCGTGCCTGGGCAATGACAAAGAGACCGTCTCCGCTAACCTGCGTGCAAGTCGCCCTGGCATCCGGTTCAATCCGGAATATGCCGAAATGGGTCTGCGTAGCCAGGTTTCCGGCTCCATTGACCTTCCCCTCGAAGAGCTGATCGATCGCAAGATCTACCGTTTCGTTGGCCATGCGGCGGCCTACGCCTACCTGGCCATGAAGGACGCCATCGCGGACTCCGGCCTGACCGAAGAGCAGGTATCCAACCCGCGCACCGGCCTGATCGCCGGTTCCGGTGGCGCCTCCACCCTGAACCAGATGGAAGCGTTGGACATCCTGCGCGAAAAGGGCGTCAAGCGTGTCGGCCCGTACCGCGTCACGCGGACCATGAGCAGCACCGTTTCCGCCTGCCTGGCCACGCCGTTCAAGATCAAGGGCCTGAACTACTCCATCGCGTCTGCCTGCGCCACCAGCGCTCACTGCATCGGCAACGCCATGGAACAGATCCAGATGGGCAAGCAGGACGTCGTGTTCGCCGGCGGCGGTGAAGAAGAACATTGGAGCCAATCGTTCCTGTTCGACGCCATGGGCGCCCTGTCCAGCCAGTACAACGACACGCCGGAAAAAGCCTCCCGTGCCTACGACGCCAAGCGTGACGGTTTCGTCATCGCCGGCGGTGGCGGCATGGTGGTGGTCGAGGAGCTGGAACACGCCCTGGCCCGCGGCGCGAAGATCTACGCGGAAATCGTCGGCTACGGCGCCACTTCCGACGGCTACGACATGGTTGCCCCAAGCGGCGAAGGTGCCATCCGCTGCATGCAGATGGCCATGTCCACCGTTGACACACCAATCGACTACCTCAACACCCACGGCACTTCGACCCCGGTTGGCGACGTCGCGGAAATGAAAGGTGTGCGCGAAGTGTTCGGTGACAAGGCGCCAGCCATCAGTTCCACCAAGAGCCTGTCCGGTCACTCCCTGGGCGCCGCCGGCGTTCACGAAGCGATCTATTGCATGCTGATGATGGAAGGCAATTTCATGGCCGGTTCGGCCAACATCGAAGAGCTGGACCCGGAAGTGGCCGACATGCCAATCCTGCTCAAGACTCGCGAAGACGCCACCATCAACACCGTGATGAGCAACAGCTTCGGCTTCGGTGGCACCAACGCTACCCTGGTACTGAAGCGCTGGCAGGGCAAGTAAGCCCCGCAATCAACGCCACACACAAAAACGCCCCGACTGGTTCGGGGCGTTTTTTTGCCTGCTCTGTACATCACGAAGTGCCTGTGGAGTTTCCCTTGTGGAGTTTCCCTCGCTCGCGATAGCTATCTGTCAGGCAACATTGATGTTGAATATCAGGTCTCTATCGCGAGCAAGCTCGCTCCCACAGTTGACTCCAATTCAGCGCACGACAAACCGCTGCTGCACCAACAACCGATCGCCCTGGAACACCATGAACCGCCACTCTCCCGGCACCACCTCATGGCTTTCGGTGAACTCGTAGGCCATGACATCCTGAGGCGCGCCGGGCACCAGTTTCTGGATGACTTCGAATTTATCGTGGCGCACACCATCGGGAGTACGGATGCCGGGGGTGAAGTACAACAGGGTCAACGGCTGGTCATCGGCGACCTTGCCCGCCAACTGATAGCGCATACCAAACTTGGTGCCCAGCTTCGCCGGCACGCTTTCGGTCTGGCGGATCTGCTCGTTACTACGCCGCAGGACCCGCTCCCCCGATTGCAGCTCGGCTTTTGGCCCTTCGAAAACACCGTACTCCACCGGGCCTTCGACACGGACTTCTGCCTGAGCCAGGCCACAGGCCAACAACAGCGCGACAAATGCGCTTGAACGGGTGAGGTGCATAGTGCGCTCCTTGATTGAGATGAGCGCGAGGGTATGACGCGGGGGTGACAGGCTGATGACATAGCAATGTCCAGGGTGCCCGTCGTTGCCCTTGTGGCGAGGGGATTTATCCCCTCGCCACAAAGTCCTTTTTATCTCGGGACAGCGCGGGGCAATACCGCCAGGAAATTATCCCGCGCCACCTTGCGCGCAACGTCTTCCGGCAAGGCATCCAGGAAGGGATCGAAGCCGTGCAATTCCTTTCCGAGCTGGTTGAATCGCCCAACCACATCCGAACCCACCATAAAGCGCTCCGGGAAGCGCTCCACCAGCTTTACCCATTCGTCCCGGGGCTTGCCCGCCTCGTCCAGCAAGTATGGCGTGAGCACGCTCCAGGACAGGTCTATGTACAGATTGGGGTAGGACTCGAGCATCCGGGTCAGGGTCGGCAAGAGAAAATCCAGCTGGGTCTGGTGACGATGGATTTCCATGCTCGTGCCAGCGTGGGCCCAGATAAAGCGCGTGTGTGGATGATTACGCAGGGGTCCTTCGATTTCGGCCAAGTACAGCGGATTTTTCTCACGCTTGGAGGTGATGTTGGAATGCAGCATCACCGGCAGGTCGTTCTCGGCCGCCAGATGATAGATCCGCGTCATCGCTTCGTTGTTGGCCCGCGGGGTGTCGCCCGAGGTCAGCGCCGTGAGGTCGTCATGGCGGGTGAACACTTCGCCGATGCCTTGCCACAACCCAGGGTACAGATCGAGCATGCGCTGGATATGCGCGGCGGAGTTCTTGTCGTTGGGATTGAAACCCGACAGGAAGGGATGGAAATACGGGCGCTGCTCGACAGTCAGCTTGCCCACCGCCGCCGCGACAATCACATCGGTGGCGCTGTACCAGTAGGCATCGGCATCGTCACCGGCGTAATAGCGTGGACGCTTGGGTTCGTCCTCATGCCATTTCTTGGCCACCGGAACGCCGGAAATCATCACATGCTCGATGCGATTGTCCATCATCGCCTTGAGCAGCTTGGGCATGCCGGCGGTTTCCTGAAAGAAATCGACGTAATGCAGGTGCGCATCGCTGTAGGTGTATTCGCGGGCCATGGCGCCGCTGCTGAAAACGGCCAGCAGCCAGGCAACGATCAGGCGGGTCAGGGGCACGGGCAGTCTCCAAAGGCCATAAGCAGCGTAGACCCCGCCCGTCCAGCCTGGGTTCAAGCGGCATGTGCCGCGGCTGGCGACGACGGGTTATGCTTTGCCCATTCGCCGTTCATCCTGGAAGACACCATGACCACGCCCCTGACCGTTCGCCCCCGCGCCGAAGACGTCGAAGGCCAGCCGATTCTTCGCCCGCTGCCGTCCGCCAAGTGCCGCAACGTCGGACCTTTCGTGTTTTTCGACCACATGCTGAAAACGGCCTACCCGGCCGGTAAAGGCATGAATATCCGGCAGCATCCCCACATCGGCCTGTCCACCCTCACCTACCTGTTCGAGGGCAAACTCCAGCACAAGGACAGCCTCGGCTCTGACCAGGTGGTGGAAGCTGGTGATGTCAGCTGGATGACCGCCGGCAGCGCCATTGCCCATGTCGAGCGTACGCCCGAATCACTGCTGGGCAATGATTTCGTCATGCACGGGTTGCAAGTCTGGCTGGCCTCGCCCAAAGCCCATGAACAGGGTCCAGGGCACTACAGCCATCATCCGGCAGACAGCCTGCCAGTCAGCGATAACCTGGGGGTAGGCATCCGCATGATCGCCGGGTCAGGCTTTTGCCTGGAATCGCCGGTGCCAGTACTGTCGCCTACGCTTTATGCCGAATTGAACCTGCAAACCGCGACGACGTTGCTGATTCCCACCGAACATGAAGAACGGGCGCTGTATGTACTGAGCGGTGAGCCGCGGCTTGAAGGTGAACCGGTGGAACCTCATTCGCTAGTGGTACTGCCGGTTGGCGAAGAGATGACGCTGTTTGCCGACAGTGACTGCCATGCCGTGCTGTTCGGCGGTGCGCCGTTGGATGGGCCGCGCCGGATCAACTGGAACTTCGTCTCCAGCGACCCGGCCCGGATCGATGAAGCCCGTCGGCGTTGGGCAGCCGGGGATTGGCCGACCGTGCCGGGGGAAAGTGAGCGGATCGAGTTACCCTGAGTTCAGGGTTGCCTGGCAGGCCGCCATCGCGAGCAAGCTCGCTCCCACACTGGATCGTTGCCGTTCGCAAATGCTGCGAACACCTCGGTCAAATGTGGGGGCGAGCTTGCTCGCGATGACTTCATGCCAGACGACAAGAAACCAGATCCAGACTCAGCCCTTGAACACCTCATCCAACAAGTTATGCATCGACCTGAACGCCCGCCCGGCGACCTTGGCGTTGTACATCATCTTGCCTGGTACATTGGCCTGCGGGTCGGTGAACGAATGCACCGCGCCGCCGTAGCTCAGCAGTTGCCAATCCACCCCGGCAGCGTTCATTTCGTCTTCGAAGGCCGGCAGTTGCTCTTTGGGCACCAACGGATCGGAGGCGCCGTGCATCACCAACACTGAACCCTTGATGTTCCGGGCATCCGCCGGGTTCGGTGTGTCCAGGGTGCCATGAAACGAGATCGCAGCTTTGAGCGGTGCGCCGGTACGGGCCAACTCCAGGGCACAGCAGCCACCGAAGCAGAAACCGAACGTGGCGAGGTTCGACGCATCGACCTGCGCATCGACCTGATCCTGCAACTGCTCGAGCGCCGCCTGCATGCGTTTGCGCAACAGCGCCCGGTCGTTCTTGAGCGGCATCATCGCGGCCCCGGCCTCATCGGCATTGCTCGGGCGCACAGCCTGGCCGTACAGGTCGGCAATCAACACGACATAACCGTTGGCCGCCACTGACTTGGCGATCTCCTCGGCCCCCGCCCCTACGCCCATCCAATTGGGCGCCATCAGCAAACCTGGACGCGAACCCTGCTGGCTAATATCAAAGGCCAGGCGGCCTTCATAGGTTTGACCTTCGATCTGATAGACCAGCGAACGAACCGTAACCTGACTCATGACGGACTCCTCTTGAACCGAACACCAGAAATGAAAAAACCCGCCGAAGCGGGTTTTTCCTGCACTTGATTAAGCTGACAGTTCAACCAACAGCTTGTTCAGGCGGCGAACATACGCCGCCGGGTCTTTCAGGCTGTCGCCGGCCGCCAGGGCCGCCTGGTCGAACAGGATGTGCGACAGGTCGCCGAAACGCTCTTCGCTCTGCTCGTTGTCGAGTTTTTCCACCAGCGGGTGAGCCGGGTTGAATTCGAAGATCGGCTTGGAGTCCGGGACCTTCTGGCCACTGGCTTCGAGGATCTGGCGCATCTGCAGGCCGAGGTCCTGCTCACCGATGGCCAGGATCGCCGGGGAATCGGTCAGGCGGTGCGAAACACGCACTTCGCTGACGGCATCGCCCAGGGCCGTCTTGATCCGCTCGACCAGGCCTTCCTTGCTCTTGGCGACTTCTTCAGCGGCCTTCTTGTCTTCTTCCGAATCCAGGTTGCCGAGGTCCAGGTCACCACGGGCCACGTCGACAAAGCTCTTGCCGTCGAACTCGTTGAGGTAGCTCATCAGCCACTCGTCGATGCGGTCGGTCAGCAGCAGCACTTCGATGCCTTTCTTGCGGAAGACTTCCAGGTGCGGGCTGTTCTTGACCTGTGCATAAGTTTCACCGGTCAGGTAGTAGATCTTGTCCTGACCTTCCTTGGCTCGGGCCAGATAATCGGCCAGGCCCACGACTTGTTCGCCATCGTCACCCTGGGTCGAGGCAAAGCGCAGCAGGCCGGCGATCTTCTCTTTGTTGGCAAAGTCCTCGGCCGGACCTTCCTTCATCACCTGGCCGAAATTCTTCCAGAAGCTCTTGTACTGTTCGGGCTCGTTCTTCGCCAGTTTTTCCAGCATGTCCAATACACGCTTGGTCAGCGCCGACTTCATGGAGTCGATGATCGGGTCTTTCTGCAGGATTTCCCGCGAAACGTTCAGGGACAGGTCGTTGGAATCGACCACACCCTTGATGAAGCGCAGGTACAGAGGCAGGAACGATTCGGCCTGGTCCATCACGAACACACGCTGCACGTACAGCTTCAAGCCGCGTGGTGCTTCGCGCTGGTACAGGTCGAACGGTGCACGGGCCGGCACGTACAACAGCGAGTTGTATTCCAGCTTGCCTTCGACCTTGTTATGGCTCCAGCTCAGCGGGTTCTCGTAGTCGTGGGCGATGTGCTTGTAGAACTCCTGGTATTCCTCGTCCTTCACCTCTGTGCGTGGACGGGTCCACAAGGCACTGGCGCGGTTGACAGTTTCCCATTCCACTTCCGGCTTTTCTTCGCCTTCGGCAGCGGTGACTTCCTTCGGCAGCTCGATCGGCAGCGCGATATGGTCGGAGTACTTCTTGATGATGTTGCGCAGGCGCCAGCCATCGGCGAACTCGTCTTCGCCGGACTTGAGGTGCAGCACGATGCGGGTACCGCGATCAGCCTTGTCGACGGTGGCGACTTCAAACTCGCCCTCGCCCTTGGACGACCAATGCACGCCTTCGCTCGCGGCGAGGCCGGCACGGCGGCTGAACACTTCGACCTGATCGGCAACGATGAACGCGGAATAGAAACCAACGCCGAACTGACCGATCAGGTGGGAATCTTTCTTCTGGTCGCCGGAGAGGTTTTTCATGAAGTCGGCGGTGCCAGATTTGGCGATGGTGCCCAGGTGCGTGATCACTTCTTCGCGGCTCATGCCGATGCCGTTGTCTTCGAGGGTGACGGTTTTCGCGTCCTTGTCGAAGCTCACACGGATTTTCAGCTCAGCGCCGCCTTCCAGCAGTTCAGGCTTGGACAGGGCTTCGAAACGTAATTTGTCGACAGCGTCAGAGGCGTTCGAAATCAGCTCGCGAAGGAAAATTTCCTTATTTGAATACAGCGAGTGAATCATCAGGTGCAGCAGTTGCTTCACCTCGGTCTGGAAGCCCAGGGTTTCCTTTTGAGTTTCCACGCTCATGGTCATCAAACTCCAAGTGGATGGTGGTGTCCGCCTCGCTGAGATTGGCGGCGGGATGTCCTCAAGGTGGGGGCAACGGTGATGATTTCAAGAGCGATCGGTTTTTGCCGGCTCCTGGATTTTGAAATGCGCCCGGGCGGTGGCAATGGGTTCCGCTTCGGCGTCCTGCCAAGCGGTGATCGCGACATTGGCCACCCGTCGGCCCTGACGCCAGACCTGGCACTTGGCATAGGTGTCGCGAAACTGCCCGGCGCGCAGGTAATCCAGGGAGAAGTCGATGATTTTTGGCACGCCCGGTGCGCCCGTGGTAACCAGTAGATAAACGGCAGCCGACAGTTCCATGAAACCGGCAATAACCCCGCCATGGATCGCCGGCAGTAAAGGGTTACCAATGTTGTCTTTGTTGGCCGGCAGGCGAAACAGCAGCCCGTCGCCCTGGCGCGAGCATTCCACGCCAATGAGTTGCGCATAGGGGATCGAGGCCAGCAGCAGCGTGTAGTCGCCCTGCTCACAGGCCTGGCGCAGTTGTTCCGGGGTGACATCGCTCATGGCTTGTCCACCACAGCCGTCGGGCCGCCCGTTCTGATGCCCCTGGCGTGCTGGCCCAGGCGCATGAAGGTGCCCACGACATGGGCGATGGGTTGCTCGGGGTCGTCCTGATAGGCGAAACCACGGCTGAAGATCACGTCCGGGGTGACTCGGTAGCATTGGGCGAAGCCGTAGACATCCTTGTGGGGCTCGGCGGCGTGCATGTAGTCGATGCGCAGGTCCAGGGTCGGACAGACCTCGAACTGCGGCAGCACACACAGGGTCGACATGCCGCATGCGGTGTCCATCAGCGAAGTCAACGCGCCACCATGGATGATGCCTGAGAGCGGGTTTCCGACGATCCGGGGGCTGTAGGGCAGGATCACAGTCAGCCCATCGCGACTGGCGCTGTGCAGTTTCAAGCCCAGTACCTGGCAATGCCTGAGTGCGGATAAAAAGCGTGTCGCACGCTCAAAAACGGGATCTTCGGCCATTCGGTTAACGCTCCAGTGAGTGACAAGACCTGACAACAGGCGCGATCCACAAAGTTCCATCGCAGTGCAAAGTTATATATCTGTTACGTAACAGGAACTTAATCCGAGGGCCGGCGTTCAAAAGGCCAGTAGTTATTTCCATAAGGAGAAACACCCCATGCGTAAGACTTTTGCTATTGCCTTGATGTTGGCCGCCTCCCTCGGTCTCGCTGCCTGCGATAAAAAATCCGAGGACAAAGCTCAAGATGCCAACCAACACGCTGAGCAAGCTCAGCAAGACATGAACAAAGCACAGGATAAAGTGAACGACGCGGCGAAAGAAAACGCCGAAGCCGCCAAAGCTCAGGCTGAATCGAACGAAGCCGCTGCGAAGGAACAAGCACCTGCTACCGCGCCTAAAACCAACTAATACGGTTTTAGTGACAAAAGGAAACCCGCCTGGTGCGGGTTTTCTTTTGCCTGGGATTTAGCTGATCGATCAGGCGGCCTCTTTACCGACTTCAGGCGCTGGCGCTTCTGTCGGGGTATAGACCATGACGTCGAGAACGTCGGAGTGAAACTCGCGCTGATACAACACAAACACCACACCAGCACTCATCAGCATGAATAACCAGGGGCTGACGAACCACGCCAACATGGTCATGCCGAAATAATAAGAACGCAGGCCGAAGTTGAACTGGTTGGCCGCCATGGAAATCACCCGCGCCGCCCTGAGTGCAAAGGCCTTGCGCTCCTGCTCCGAGACATGACGCTCGCCGATCATCGGCGCCGAACCGATCAGGACCGCCGCGAAGTTGTATTGACGCATACACCAACTGAAGGTGAAAAACGCGTAGACAAACACCAACGCCAGGCACAGCAACTTGACCTCCGCCATCCCCTGGGAAGCCTGCTGCACCATCGGCAGGTCCGCGAGCAACGACACCGCCCGATCGGACGCCCCGAGTACCGTCAGGATACCGGCCAGGATAATCAGCGTACTGGAGGCGAAAAATGACGCGTTGCGCTCCAGGTTACCGATCACGCTGGCATCGGCGATGCGGTTCTCGCGCAGCAACATGCGGCGCATCCAATCTTCGCGATACAGGTGCATCACGCTGGCCAGGCAGGCGGTGTCGCGAGCTTTCCAGGTGGCATAACGGGTGTAGCCGCCCCAGCAGATGATGAACCAGGCGGCGGCAAGCAGATGAATCAAGTTGGCTTGGATGAATGACATTCGATTTCCTGTGACGAAACAAACTCTGCGGCAATAATATCAGCGAACCCTGTGGGAGCGAGCCTGCTCGCGATAGCGATATAACTTTCACTTCTATGCCGACAGTTCTGACGCTATCGCGAGCAGGCTCACTCCCACAGTCCACGGAAAAAGACACTGCCCCCATAAAAAAATGCCCCGTATCGATTGATACGGGGCATTTCGGTTGTAACCGGTGGACCTGCCTGTAGCGGCTTAAGCCAAGGCTTCGCTGCGCTTGCCCAACAGTCGATCACACACCACAGCCAGCGCCAGGGTCATCACCGAAGGCACCAGCCAGGCCAGGCCTTGCTCGCTCAGCGGCAGATGGGCCAGTTGCGTCGGCATCCAGTCCGCCAAGCCGGCGCCCTTGAGCGCATCGATCAGGCCAAACAGGAACGACACCAGCATCACCGGACCGACAATGCGCCCCTGCTCGTGCCAGAAGTCCTTGCAGAAGCTCAAGGCCACCAGAGCGATGCACGGCGGGTAGATCGCGGTCAGGACCGGGATCGAGAAAGCGATCAGCTTGGTCAGGCCCAGGTTGGACACCAGCAGCGAAAACGCTGCAAGGATCACCACCAGGGTCTTGTAGGACAGCGGCAGCACGCGGCTGAAGTATTCGGCGCAGGCGCAAGTCAGGCCGACCGCGGTCACCAGGCACGCCAGGGAAATCAGCACAGCGAGGAAACCGCTGCCCAGACTGCCGAACGTGTGTTGCACGTAGGCGTGCAGCACAGCGGCGCCGTTGGTCGCGCCCGCCGCCACTTCATGGCTGCCCGAGCCGAGGCGAAACAGGCTGACGTAGACCAGCGCCAAGCCCACTCCGGCAATCAGCCCAGCGATGATGGCGTAACGAGTGATCAAGGCGGGCGACTCGACGCCTCGGGAACGGATCGCGTTGACGATGACGATGCCAAACACCAAGGCGCCCAGGGTATCCATGGTCAGGTAACCATTGATGAAACCTTGGGAGAACGGTGCCGCCACGTATTCAGGGGTGGCCACGCCGATGTCGCCGGCGGGCAAGGCAAACGCAGCGATGCCCAGCACGGCCAGGGCGATGATCTTCAGCGGCGCCAGGAAGCGCCCGACGGTGTCCAGCAGACGGCCCGGATAGAGCGAGATGAAGAACACCAGCAGGAAATACACCGCACTGTAGAGCAACAGCGCCAGCGGGCTTTCGCCGGTCAACGGCGCCAGGCCGACTTCAAACGAAACGGTGGCGGTACGCGGCGTAGCGAACAACGGGCCGACAGCCAGGTAGCACACCGCTGCCAGCACGCCGCCGGCGACCTTGCCGATGGGACTGCTCAAGGCATCCATCGCACCACCGACCTTGGCCAACGCAACGACCGTGATGACCGGCAGGCCGACCGCCGTGATCAGAAAGCCCAGCGCCGCCATCCAGACATGAGGCCCGGACTGCAAACCGACGATAGGCGGGAAGATGATGTTGCCAGCCCCGACGAACAGGGCAAATGTCATGAAACCAAGTGCCAGGATGTCCTGGCCTTTCAACACTTTCATTAAGGAAACCACACTACTGAATCGGAATTTAGAGAGGGATTTCCCCGAGGGTAGAGGGAAATGCTGCCGATCCGTATAGGACCGACCCGTTTAGCGCGTCGCTTCCTTGTGGGCAGCGGCCGCAAAATGGCTGCTAGCCTAACGAATTTAGCGATAAAACGCACTGTAAAGGGGCAAACTATCCGATGCACGACGTCCCCGTGTCGCGTTTTTGCATGTAAATGGTTGGCAACTGTCATTCCGTCATCGCGAGCAAGCTCGCTCCCACAATGAAATGCGCTCGACTGTGGGAGCGAGCTTGCTCGCGATGAGGCCCTCCCCGGTACCAGAAACGACAAAGGCCACCCGAAGGTGGCCTTTGTTGCTGGAACAAAAAAGTCAGCCGAAGCTTACTTCTTCATTTCCCAGCCAGTCAGCTCGGCCAGGGCCTTGCCGATGTCTGCCAGCGAACGCACGGTTTTCACGCCCGCGTCTTGCAGTGCAGCGAATTTCTCGTCTGCAGTGCCTTTGCCGCCAGAGATGATTGCGCCAGCATGGCCCATGCGCTTGCCCGGAGGAGCAGTCACACCTGCGATGTAGGAAACAACCGGCTTGGTCACATTGGCCTTGATGTAGGCAGCGGCTTCTTCTTCAGCGGAACCGCCGATCTCACCGATCATCACGATCGCTTCGGTCTTCGGGTCTTCCTGGAACAGTTTCAGGATGTCGATGAAGTTCGAACCTGGGATCGGGTCACCGCCGATGCCGACGCAAGTGGACTGACCGAAACCGGCGTCAGTGGTCTGCTTAACGGCTTCGTAAGTCAGGGTGCCGGAACGGGAAACGATACCGACCTTGCCTGGCAAGTGAATGTGACCTGGCATGATGCCGATCTTGCATTCGCCTGGAGTGATCACGCCTGGGCAGTTAGGGCCGATCAGGGTGATACCCAGCTCGTCGCACTTGACCTTGGCTTCCAGCATGTCGATGGTCGGGATGCCTTCGGTGATGCAGACGATCAGCTTGATGCCGCCGAACGCTGCTTCAAGGATGGAATCCTTGCAGAAAGGAGCTGGAACGTAGATCACGCTGGCGGTGGCGCCAGTGGCAGCTACAGCGTCTTTCACAGTGTTGAAGACAGGCAGGCCCAGGTGCTCGGTGCCGCCTTTGCCAGGAGTTACGCCGCCAACCATCTTGGTGCCGTATTCGATGGCTTGCTGGGTGTGGAAACTACCTTGCGAACCGGTAATACCCTGGCAGATAACCTTGGTGTCTTTATTGATCAGGACGCTCATTATTTGCCCTCCGCAGCTTTAACGACTTGTTGAGCAGCGTCGGTCAGGCTGGTAGCAGCGATGATGTTCAAACCGCTTTCTGCCAGTACTTTAGCGCCCAGCTCAGCGTTGTTGCCTTCAAGGCGAACAACAACCGGGATTTTCACGCCGACTTCTTTCACGGCGCCGATGATGCCTTCGGCAATCATGTCGCAACGAACGATGCCGCCGAAGATGTTGACCAGTACTGCGGCGACGTTAGTGTCGGACAGGATGATCTTGAACGCTTCGGTAACGCGTTCCTTGGTAGCACCGCCGCCCACGTCGAGGAAGTTGGCTGGCTTGCCGCCATGCAGGTTGACGATGTCCATGGTACCCATGGCCAGGCCAGCACCGTTGACCATGCAGCCGATGTTGCCTTCCAGGGCTACGTAGTTCAGTTCGAACTTGGCAGCGTGCGCTTCGCGCGGATCGTCCTGCGACGGATCGTGGAAAGTCTTCAGCTTAGGCTGACGGTACATGGCGTTGGCGTCGATGTTGATCTTGGCATCGAGGCAATGCAGATCGCCGTCGGCCTTGATCACCAGCGGGTTCACTTCCAGCAGGGCCAGGTCGTGGTCCTGGAACAGCTTGGCCAGACCTACGAAGATCTTGGCGAACTGAGTGACCTGCTTGCCTTCCAGACCCAGCTGGAATGCCAGCTCGCGGCCCTGGAATGGCTGTGCGCCAACCAGTGGATCGATGGTGGCCTTGAGGATTTTCTCAGGGGTGTCGTGAGCGATTTTCTCGATGTCCACGCCACCTTCGGTGGAAGCCATGAACACGATGCGGCGGCTCGAACGGTCAACGACCGCGCCCAGGTACAGCTCTTTAGCGATATCAGTGCACGATTCAACCAGGATCTTGGTGACTGGCTGACCGTTGGCGTCAGTCTGGTAAGTCACCAGACGCTTGCCCAGCCACTGCTGTGCGAAGGCTTTGGCGTCTTCTTTGCTGCGAACCAGCTTGACGCCGCCCGCTTTACCGCGACCACCGGCGTGAACCTGGGCTTTGACGACCCATTCGCTGCCGCCGATTTTGTCGCAAGCTTCTGCTGCCGCTTCCGGGGTGTCTACCGCGTAACCGGTGGATACTGGCAGGCCGTATTCAGCGAACAGCTGCTTACCCTGATACTCGTGAAGATTCATGCTTATTACCGTCTTCGTTAGGTACTGCGCATTCGGTGCTGCACCGTTCTGGTGCCGCACCACCTGTGACTGCTGCTTGCGTAGCTTTCCAGTTAACCGGTGCAGCTACGCAAGGCTGCGTCCAGCGGATATTCCGCGGTGAGTCTTGCTCGCAAGGCTCACGACGGGCCATACCGCCGTGGTTTCTTATTGTCTATTAACGCTTCTTGCGGTTGGCCACGTGGATGGCGCCGCCATTTACGGCCAGGGCCGCTTCGTGCAAGGCTTCGGACAGGGTCGGATGGGAGAAGACCATCATGCCCAGATCTTCAGCGCTGGTGCCGAATTCCATACCGATCGCGCCTTGCTGTACCAGCTCGGCAGCGCTTGGGCCAATGACGTGAACGCCCAATACGCGGTCCGTCTTGGCATCGGCGATCACTTTCACGAAACCACCGGTATCGTTGGCTGCCATGGCACGGCCACTGGCGGCGAACGGGAAGGTGCCGACGTTAACTTCAACGCCTTCGGCTTTCAAGGCCTGCTCGGTTTTACCGACCCATGCGATTTCCGGGTGGGTGTAGATAACCGATGGGATCAGGTCGTAGTTCATCTGGGCTTTGTGGCCCTTGATGCGCTCGACAACCATGATGCCTTCTTCGGACGCCTTGTGCGCCAGCATCATGCCGCGTACCACGTCACCGATGGCGAAGACGCCCGGGACGGCGGTAGCGCACTGATCATCGACGTGGATGAAACCACGTTCGTCGATCACGACGCCGCTGTCGGCAGCCAGCAGGTCGGTGGTCACCGGACGACGGCCGACCGCAACGATCAGCTTGTCGAAGGTGATGGTCTGTTCGCCGTTGGCGTCGGTGTAGTTCACCAGGACTTCTTCACCATTGACCTTGGAACCGGTCACGCGAGCGCCCAACTTGATGTCCAGGCCTTGCTTGGTCAGGGTCTTCAGCGCTTCCTTGGAAACCGCGGTGTCGGCGGCCATCAGGAAGGTGTCCAGGGCTTCAAGGACAGTCACTTGCGCGCCCAGGCGCGACCAGACCGAACCCAGCTCCAGGCCGATCACACCCGCGCCGATCACGCCCAGGCGTTTTGGCACGGATTGGAATTCCAGGGCGCCGGTGGAGTCGACGATCACTTTCTGATCGACTGGAGCCGGTGGAATGTCGATCGGACGCGAGCCTGGTGCCAGGATCACGTTCTCGGCTTCGATCACTTCAACCGAACCGTCTGGCTTGGTGACTTCGACTTTCTTGCCGGCCAGCAGCTTGCCGTGGCCCTGGATCGAGGTCACGCCGTTGGCCTTGAACAGGGTGGCAACACCGCTGGTCAGGTTCTTGACGATGCCAGCCTTGCGGCCAACCATCGCAGCGACGTCCATCTTCACTTCGCCGGTGGAGATACCGTGGACGTTGAAGCTTTCTTTCGCTTCCTTGTACTTCCAGGAGCTGTCCAGCAGCGCCTTGGATGGAATGCAACCGACGTTCAGGCAAGTACCGCCCAGGGCCAGTTTGCCCTCGCCATCGGTGTATTTCTCGATGCAGGCAGTGGTAAGGCCAAGTTGCGCGGCCTTGATGGCTGCTACATAGCCGCCAGGGCCCGCACCAATCACTACCACGTCGAATTTCTGAGTCATGAGTCATTCCTTTTCGAATCAAACCGGACGGCCACTTGTGGCGACCGTCGTGGGGACGAAACCGGTTGTTTCAGCAAGAGGCCGGTCGACAGACCGGCCCTCACGGCGAAATCAGATGTCCAGCAGCAGACGCGCAGGATCTTCAAGCAGGTTCTTGATGGTAACCAGGAACGTCACGGCTTCTTTACCGTCGATCAGGCGGTGATCGTAGGACAGTGCCAGGTACATCATTGGACGGATAACGACTTGACCGTTGATCGCCATAGGACGCTGCAGGATGTTGTGCATGCCCAGGATTGCCGCTTGCGGCGGGTTGACGATCGGGGTCGACATCATCGAACCGAATGTACCACCGTTGGTGATGGTGAACGTACCGCCGGTCATCTCTTCGATGGACAGCTTGCCGTCACGGGCCTTCTTGCCGAAGGTGGCGATGCCGCCTTCGATTTCGGCCAGGCTCATCAGTTCGGCGTTACGCAGTACCGGAACCACCAGGCCACGGTCGCTGGAGACCGCAACACCGATGTCGGCATAGCCGTGGTAAACGATGTCGGAACCGTCGATCGACGCATTGACGGCCGGGAAGCGTTTCAGCGCTTCGGTGGCAGCCTTGACGAAGAACGACATGAAGCCCAGGCGTACGCCGTTGTGGGACTTCTCGAACAGGTCCTTGTACTTCGAACGCAGGGCCATGACTTCGGTCATGTCGACTTCGTTGAAGGTGGTCAACATCGCCATGTTCGACTGGGCTTCGACCAGACGCTCGGCAACCTTGGCGCGCAGGCGGGTCATCGGAACGCGTTTTTCCACGCGGTCACCGGCAGCGAACACCGGAGCAGCGGCGGCAGGCGCGGCTGGCTTGGCCGGGGCAGCGGCTGGAGCGGCTTTCTTGGCGGCAACGGCTGCAACCACGTCTTCCTTGGTCACACGACCACCCTTGCCGGTGCCGGCAACGGAAGCGATGTTGATGCCGTTCTCTTCGGCGATCTTGCGCGCAGCAGGTGCCGCGACTGGATCGTCTTCACCATCGGCAGCTGGAGCAGCTGCTTGAGCGGCAGCCGGTGCAGCAGCGGCGGCTGGAGCGGCGGCAGCAGCGCCGCCCTCTTCGATCGAACCCAGGACCTGGTTCGACAGAACGGTAGCGCCCTCCTCGGCAACGATTGCGCCCAGCACGCCGTCTGCTTCGGCCAATACTTCCAGTACGACCTTGTCGGTCTCGATGTCGACGATCAGGTCGTCACGCTTGACGGCCTCGCCTGGTTTCTTGTGCCAGGTGGCAACGGTGCCATCGGCAACCGATTCCGGGAATGACGGGGCTTTGATTTCGATAGCCATTATCTGTGGGTCCTTAAAATTCGGTTTCAGTCAGCGCGAAGGCGTTAAACAGTGAAGGCATCTTGCAGCAGTTTTTCCTGCTGTTCGGCGTGCATCGACGCATAACCACACGCAGGTGCAGCGGAAGCATCACGGCCGGCATATTCCAGGCCCAGGGCCTTGTTATGGTTGCCAATGCTGCGACGCAGGTGATGCTGGCTGCTGTACCACGCGCCTTGGTTCATCGGTTCTTCCTGACACCACACCACGTGGGTGAGGTTGGTGTAAGGCGCGATGGCCTCCATCAGGTCTTCTTCCGGGAACGGGTAAAGCTGCTCGATACGCACGATGGCGATGTCTTCGCGGCCTTCGGCACGACGTTTTTCCAGCAGGTCGTAGTAGACCTTGCCGCTGCACAGGATCAGGCGAGTCACCTTCGCCGCGTCCAGGGTGTCGATTTCCGAAATGACGGTCTGGAAGGAGCCTTCGGCCAGATCCTCGAGCGTGGAGATCGCCAGTTTGTGACGCAGCAGCGACTTCGGTGTCAGCACGATCAACGGCTTGCGCAGCGGACGGATGACCTGACGACGCAGCAGGTGGTAGATCTGTGCCGGGGTGGTCGGTACGCAGACCTGGACGTTGTGCTCGGCACACAGTTGCAGGTAACGCTCCAGACGTGCCGAAGAGTGCTCCGGCCCCTGCCCTTCATAACCATGTGGCAACAGCATGGTCAGACCGCAGAGACGGCCCCACTTGTGCTCGCCGCTGGTGATGAACTGGTCGACAACCACCTGGGCACCGTTGGCGAAGTCGCCGAACTGGGCTTCCCAGATCACCAGCGCATTCGGCTCGGTGGTGGAATAGCCATATTCGAACGCCAGGACGGCTTCCTCGGACAGCAGCGAATCGTACAGGTCGAAACGTGGCTGGCCTTTGTACAGGTGCTGCAGCGGGATGTAGGTGCTGGCGTCTTTCTGGTTGTGCAGCGCCGCGTGGCGGTGCGAGAAAGTACCGCGGCCTACGTCCTGGCCGGTAATGCGAATCGGGTGACCTTCGAACGCCAGGGTCGCGTACGCCATGGTTTCGGCGTAACCCCAGTTGATCGGCAGGCCGCCGGCTTGCATCTTCTGCCGGTCTTCGTAGATTTTCGCGACCTGGCGCTGGACCACGAAGCCTTCCGGAATCTCCAGCAGCTTGGCGGACAGTTCCTGCAAGGTCTTGAGGTCGAAACGGGTGTCGTGACGCGCAGTCCAGGCGTGGCCCAGGTACGGACGCCAGTCCACGAACAGCTCTTTGTTCGGCTCTTTGACCAGGCTTTTTACAACATGCAGGCCGTTGTCCAGGGCATTGCGATATTCATCGACTTTTTCCTGGACGCGCTCTGCATCCAGCACGCCGCCTTGGGTCAGGCGCTCGGCATACAGCTCACGGGTAGTGCGCTGCTTGGCGATCTGCTGGTACATCAAAGGCTGGGTGCCGCTAGGCTCGTCGGCCTCGTTGTGGCCGCGACGACGGTAGCAGACCAGGTCGATCACCACGTCACGCTTGTACTGCATGCGGTAATCAATGGCCAACTGGGTCACGAACAGCACGGCTTCCGGGTCATCGCCATTCACATGGAGAATCGGCGCCTGGATCATTTTCGCGACGTCGGTTGCGTACTCGGTGGAACGCGAGTCCAGCGGGTTGCTGATGGTGAAACCGACCTGGTTGTTGATCACGATGTGCACGGTGCCGCCGGTCTTGAAACCGCGGGTCTGCGACATCTGGAAGGTTTCCATGACCACGCCTTGACCGGCGAATGCCGCGTCACCGTGGATGGAAATCGGCAGGACTTTTTCACCGGTCGGGTCGTTGCGACGATCCTGACGGGCACGGACCGAACCCTCGACCACTGGGGAAACGATTTCCAGGTGGGATGGGTTGAAGGCCATGGCCAGGTGCACTTCGCCACCTGTGGTCATCACGTTGGACGAGAAACCCTGGTGATATTTCACGTCACCGGAGCCCAGCTCGACCTTCTTCTTGCCTTCGAACTCGTCGAACAGCTCGCGCGGGTTCTTGCCGAAGGTGTTGACCAGCACGTTCAGGCGACCACGGTGGGCCATGCCGATGACAACTTCCTTGGTGCCGTAGGAACCGGAACGCTGGATCAGCTCATCGAGCATCGGAATCAGGCTTTCGCCGCCTTCCAGGCCGAAACGCTTGGTGCCCGGGTATTTGGTACCCAGGTATTTCTCCAGGCCTTCACCGGCGGTAACGCGCTCGAGCAAGTGGCTCTTGATGTCGGCGGAGTACGTCGGACGGCCACGAACGCTTTCCAGACGCTGCTGGAACCACTGGCGCTGCTCGGAATCGGTGATGTGCGTGAATTCAGCGCCGATGGTGCGGCAATATGTCTGCTGCAACGCTTCGTGAATTTCGCGTAGGCTCGCTTCCTCTTTGCCGATGAACAGGTCGCCGGCACGGAAGGTCGTATCAAGATCGGCATTGGTCAAGCCGTAGTGAGTGATCGACAGGTCTGCAGGTGCAGGACGCTGCCACAGCCCCAGCGGGTCAAGCTGGGCTGCCTGGTGGCCACGCATCCGGTAGGCCTGGATCAGTCGCAGCACTTCAACTTGCTTCTTCTCGTGCTCGCTGCTCACGCTGCCGGCAGACACCGGTTGAGCGCGGCGCTGGTTCTTTGCCAGCAACACGAAATGATCGCGAATCGTCGAGTGCGAAACATCAGTGGCAGAGTTACCGTCAGCCGGCAACTTCTGAAAGTAGGTGCGCCATTCTTCTGGCACAGCGTTAGGGTCGTGCAGGTAGAGCTCGTAGAGCTCTTCCACATAGGCAGCGTTACCACCGGAGAGGTGGGCACTGTTCCACATGCGCTGCATCACGCTTTCTTGCATGCTTGGTCACCCTCGATTAGGGGAACACCACCGGCGAAAACACCGAGCAAACTTGCAGAAGTCCGAGTGCAGCGACTAAAACAAGCCACTTAGGATCACGCTGATAGTCCGGGTACCAGCCCGGATGCCCCTGCTTGTCTCATTTCTTCAAAATAAGAACTGCCGCTTTGTGAGCGGCTGTTCTGGTTATAGCCCTGACGCGGGTTGAAGCCCGCGCCCTGGCCTTTACGGGTACAACGGTCCTACGGGTACAGCAGCTGAATCAAACGCCGCTTTGCAGCAGCATGTTACGAATGTGACCGATGGCCTTAGTCGGGTTCAGGCCTTTTGGACAAACGTTGACGCAGTTCATGATCCCGCGGCAGCGAAACACGCTGAACGGGTCATCCAGCGAAGCCAGACGCTCGGACGTCTTGGTGTCACGGCTGTCTGCCAGGAAGCGATAAGCTTGCAGCAGGGCGGCCGGGCCCAGGAATTTGTCCGGGTTCCACCAGAACGATGGGCACGAGGTCGAGCAGCAGGCGCACAGGATGCACTCGTACAGACCATCGAGCTTCTCACGCTCTTCTGGAGTCTGCAGACGCTCGATGGCCGGAGCCGGCGTGTCGTTCTGCAGGAATGGCTTCACCTTCTCGTATTGCTTGTAGAAGATGCTCATATCGACGACCAGGTCACGAATAACCGGCAAACCTGGCAGCGGACGAACGATCAGCTTGTTGCCCTTGACCACGGCAGACAGTGGCGTGATGCAGGCCAGGCCGTTCTTGCCGTTGATGTTCATGCCGTCGGAGCCGCAAACGCCCTCGCGGCAAGAACGACGATAGGAGAAACCCTCGTCCTGCTCTTTGATCAGGGCCAGCACGTCCAGCACCATCAGGTCTTTACCACCGGTATCGACCTGGAAATCCTGCATGAACGGCGCAGCGTCCTGATCAGGGTTGTAGCGATAAACACTGACTTGCAACATAGCGGTCACCCTTAATAAGTCCGGACTTTTGGTTCGAAAGTCGGAACAGTCTTCGGCGAGAAGTTCACGGCACGCTTGGCGACGCGTTTCTCACCCGGGAAGTACAAGGTGTGGCACAGCCAGTTTTCGTCGTCACGGTCCTCGAAGTCTTCGCGGGCGTGAGCGCCACGGGACTCTTTACGCACTTCTGCGGCGATGGCTGTGGCTTCGGCCACTTCCAGCAGGTTCTGCAATTCCAGCGCTTCGATACGGGCAGTGTTGAACGCCTGCGACTTATCGTTGATCTTCACGTTGGCGATTCGTTCACGCAATTGCGCCAGCTGGGCGATACCTTTCTGCATGTATTCGCCGGTACGGAACACACCGAAGTAGTTCTGCATGCAGTTTTGCAACTCGCGACGCAGGGTCGCCACGTCTTCGCCTTCGGTACGCTCGTTCAGAGCGGACAGACGCGCCAGGGCAGCTTCGATGTTGGCGTCGGTGGCATCGTCATATTCGATACCGTCGGACAGCGCTTTTTCCAGGTGCAGGCCGGCAGCACGACCGAAGACCACCAGGTCGAGCAGCGAGTTGCCGCCCAGGCGGTTGGCACCGTGGACCGATACGCAAGCCACTTCACCCACTGCGAACAGGCCAGGGATGATTTCGTCCACGCCTTCGGCGTTCTGGGTGATCGCCTGGCCGTGAATGTTGGTGGCAACGCCGCCCATCATATAGTGGCAGGTTGGAACGACCGGAACCGGCGCGACAACTGGGTCGACGTGAGCGAAGGTCTTCGACAGCTCGCAGATGCCTGGCAGGCGGCTGTGCAGCACTTCCTCACCCAGGTGGTCGAGCTTGAGCATCACGTGGTCGCCATTCGGACCGCAACCGTTGCCAGCGATGATTTCTTTCACCATCGAACGGGCAACCACGTCACGACCGGCAAGGTCCTTGGCGTTCGGAGCATAACGCTCCATGAAACGCTCGCCGTGCTTGTTGATCAGGTAACCACCTTCACCACGGCAACCTTCGGTCACCAGTACACCGGCGCCGGCGATGCCGGTCGGGTGGAACTGCCACATTTCGATGTCTTGGACTGGCACGCCAGCACGCAGGGCCATACCGACACCGTCACCGGTGTTGATCAGGGCGTTGGTGGTGGAGGCGTAGATACGGCCAGCACCGCCGGTCGCCAGTACGGTAGCCTTGGCGCGGATGTAGGTGGTCTCGCCGGTTTCGATGCAGATCGCGATCACACCGACGAAGGCGCCGTCCTGGTTCTTCACCAGGTCAACGGCGTAGTACTCGTTCAGGAACGTGGTACCGGCTTTCAGGTTGCCCTGGTAAAGGGTGTGCAGCAGCGCGTGACCGGTACGGTCGGACGCCGCGCAAGTACGCGCAGCCTGGCCGCCCTTGCCGTAGTCCTTGGACTGGCCACCGAACGGACGCTGGTAGATACGACCTTGCTCGGTACGCGAGAATGGCATACCCATGTGGTCCAGCTCGAACACCGCAGCCGGGCCTTCCTGACACATGTATTCGATAGCGTCCTGGTCACCGATGTAGTCGGAACCCTTGACGGTATCGTACATGTGCCAGCGCCAGTCATCGTTCGGGTCGGCCGAAGCGATGGCGCAGGTGATGCCGCCCTGGGCGGACACAGTGTGCGAACGGGTCGGGAAAACCTTGGTGATCACGGCAGTCTTGTGACCGCCCTGCGCCAGCTGCAGCGCTGCGCGCATGCCGGCACCGCCACCACCAATGATGATGGCGTCGAAAGAAATCGTTGGAATGTTAGCCATGGATCAGATACCCCAGAGAATCTGCACACCCCAGACGAAGTAAGCGAACATCGCAACGCCGCATACTGCCTGGAAGAGGAAACGTACGGCAGTCGCCGACTTGCCAAACGCCATCGGCGTCAGGTAGTCGGTCGCGATGGTCCACATGCCGACCCAGGCGTGAGCGCCCAGTGCGACAAGTGCCAGCAGACTGAAGATACGCATCCAGTTGTTTGCGAACAGTTCATGCCATTGGGCATAGCCCAGGCCCGGGTTTGCTACGACATATCCGATCAGGAAAATGAAGTAAGCCGCGAGAACGACCGCAGACACACGCTGCGCCATCCAGTCATAGAGGCCCGAACGCGAAAGGTTCGTGACGTTGGTTACCATATCCAGACTCCTGCCAGAACGATCAACACCGCAGACACGGCGATAATGATTTTTGAGCCCAGCTTGCCGCCTTCCAGCGTCTCACCGATGCCCATGTCCATGATCAAGTGGCGCACACCGGCGACCAAGTGATACAGCAAGGCGGACAGGATGCCCCAAATCACTAGCTTGGCTAGCGGACTGGTCAGACACGCTTTCACCTGACCGAAGCCTTCTTCCGAGTCGAGCGACTTGTCCAATGCATAAAGCATGATGGCCAGGCTGACGAAGAGAATGACACCGGAAATTCGGTGAAGAATGGACGTGTAAGCAGTGACTGGGAGTTTGATGGTCCTTAGGTCTAGGTTTACAGGTCGTTGGCTTTTCACGGCTTTTTTTCACACTGAAGAGCCCCTAACAATCAGGGCAAAGTTGTTGGGGCGCGCACTGGTCAGGTACTCACCACCCAGGGAGTGACGACCCCCAAGAAAGCAGGCCCAAAAGCCCCTGGCGGTCGGTGGCCGAGTATAGACAGTTAGGCTACTAATGACAACGCGTTCACCTTCCCCTAATAGCGCATTGCACATATCCGGCAAAAGGCGTAAACGGCAGGTAATTTCGCGGAAAAAGTCCGGTTAAAGCCTTCTGGAGCAAGACTTTAGGCAAATTGACATTCGGATTTATCTCACTATAGTGGTGCGGGCCCTGCGTGGGGGGTCTGTCTGATGATTTCAAGCATTAATAGGAGGCCACATGGCTGACAAAAAAGCGCAGTTGATCATCGAGGGCGCAGCCCCCGTCGAGCTGCCCATTTTAACCGGCACCGTTGGTCCCGATGTAATCGACGTACGGGGCCTGACGGCCACGGGCCGTTTCACCTTTGACCCAGGTTTCATGTCGACCGCTTCGTGCGAGTCGAAAATCACCTATATCGACGGCGACAACGGCATCCTGCTGCACCGCGGCTACCCGATCGAGCAACTGGCTGAAAAATCGGACTACCTGGAAACCTGCTACCTGCTGCTCAACGGCGAGCTGCCAACCGCAGAGCAAAAGGCCCAGTTCGTCAGCACCGTGAAGAACCACACCATGGTTCACGAGCAGTTGAAGACCTTCTTCAACGGTTTCCGTCGCGATGCTCACCCGATGGCCGTCATGTGCGGCGTTGTCGGCGCCCTCTCGGCCTTCTACCACGACTCCCTGGACATCAATAACCCCCAGCATCGCGAAATCTCCGCGATCCGCCTGGTGGCGAAGATGCCAACCCTGGCAGCCATGGTCTACAAGTACTCCATGGGCCAGCCCATGATGTACCCGCGCAACGACCTGACCTATGCAGAAAACTTCCTGCATATGATGTTCAACACCCCGTGCGAGATCAAACCGATCAGCCCGGTGCTCGCCAAGGCCATGGACCGGATCTTCATCCTCCATGCCGACCACGAGCAGAACGCCTCCACGTCCACCGTGCGCCTGGCCGGCTCCTCGGGTGCCAACCCGTTCGCCTGCATCGCCGCCGGTATCGCTGCACTCTGGGGCCCGGCCCACGGCGGTGCCAACGAAGCGGTACTGACCATGCTCGATGAAATCGGCGATGTCTCGAACATCGACAAGTTCATCGCCAAGGCCAAGGACAAGAACGATCCGTTCAAGCTGATGGGCTTCGGCCACCGGGTCTACAAGAACCGCGACCCGCGCGCCACCGTCATGAAGCAGACTTGCGACGAAGTGCTCAAGGAACTGGGGATCAAGAACGATCCGCAACTCGAACTGGCCATGCGCCTGGAAGAGATCGCCCTGACCGACCCGTACTTCATCGAGCGCTCGCTGTACCCGAACGTCGACTTCTACTCGGGGATCATCCTCAAGGCGATCGGCATTCCAACCAGCATGTTCACCGTGATCTTCGCCCTGGCGCGGACCGTGGGCTGGATCTCCCACTGGAAAGAAATGCTCTCCAGCCCGTACAAGATCGGCCGTCCGCGCCAGCTGTACACCGGCTACGAGTCGCGTGACATCACCAAGCTGGAAGACCGCAAGTAAGGCCTGCCTTGCAGTAACGTCTTAAGCTGCACCGAAACAGCCCCTGCTTCTTATATAAGAGCAGGGGCTGTTTTGTTTGTGCCTCTTTTCATCTGATCCAGAAGCGGCATTGACAGGCCCGACGCCATCGCGAGCAAGCTCGCTCCCCCACAGTTGACCTGTTTTGAACACAGAACCCGCGTTCACTGCAGATCCCCTGTGGGAGCGAGCTTGCTCGCGATGGCGGCAGCCCTGCCCTCCCCTTAAACCCGGCACAAAAAAAAATACCCCAGCCTCTCGACCGGGGTATTTCTTCAAGCACTTACCGCAACATCAATGGTTAACCGCCCCACTCGCCCCCAGGCCAGTCTGCGAACGCACGAACTGCGGGAAGAACAGCGCCCGCTCGTTTGCGCCTTCAGCCGACTTGTCGGTGATGGAGAAGAACCAGATGCCGACGAAGGCAATCGCCATCGAGAACAGCGCAGGGTATTCATACGGGAAGATCGCCTTCTCGTGACCCATGATCTGCACCCAGATGGTCGGACCCAGCACCATCAGACCCACGGCACTGACCAGGCCCAGCCAGCCGCCAATCATGGCGCCACGGGTGGTCAGCTTCTTCCAGTACATCGAAAGCAGCAGTACCGGGAAGTTGCAGCTCGCCGCGATGGAGAACGCCAGGCCCACCATGAACGCGATGTTCTGCTTCTCGAACAGGATTCCCAGGGCGATCGCCAGCACCGCCAGGGCGATGGTGGTGATTTTCGACACGCGAATCTCGTCCTTCTCGTTGGCCTTGCCTTTCTTGATCACGCTGGCATACAGGTCATGGGACACCGCCGAGGCACCGGCCAGGGTCAGGCCTGCTACCACCGCCAGGATGGTGGCGAACGCTACGGCCGAGATGAAGCCCAGGAAGATACTGCCACCCACGGCGTTGGCCAGATGCACCGCCGCCATGTTGTTGCCACCGAGCAAGGCACCTGCCGCGTCCTTGAAGGCCGGGTTGGTGCTGACCAACAGGATCGCGCCGAAGCCGATGATGAAGGTCAGGATGTAGAAGTAGCCGATGAAACCAGTGGCATACAGCACGCTCTTGCGCGCTTCCTTGGCATCACTCACGGTGAAGAAACGCATCAGGATGTGTGGCAGGCCAGCAGTACCGAACATCAACGCCAAGCCCAGGGAGAAGGCCGAGATCGGATCCTTCACCAAGCCGCCAGGGCTCATGATCGCCTCGCCTTTAGGGTGCACCTTGACCGCTTCGGCAAACAGCATGTTGAAGTCGAAGTTGACGTGCTTCATGACCATCAGGGCCATGAACGAAGCACCCGACAGCAACAGCACCGCCTTGATGATCTGCACCCAAGTGGTCGCCAGCATGCCACCGAACAGCACGTAGAGGCACATCAGGATACCCACCAGGATCACCGCGACGTGATAGTCCAGGCCGAACAGCAGCTGGATCAGCTTGCCGGCACCGACCATTTGCGCGATCAGGTAGAACGCCACCACGACCAGCGAGCCACAGGCCGACAGACTGCGGATCTGGGTTTGCCCCAGGCGATAGGACGCCACGTCGGCAAAGGTGTATTTGCCCAGGTTCCGCAGGCGCTCGGCGATCAGGAACAGAATGATCGGCCAGCCCACCAGGAAGCCGATCGAGTAGATCAGACCGTCGTAGCCGGAGGCGAACACCAGGGCGGAAATCCCCAGGAAGGACGCCGCCGACATGTAGTCCCCGGCAATGGCCAGGCCATTCTGGAAACCGGTGATCCGCCCGCCCGCCGCATAGTAGTCGGCCGCCGACTTGTTACGCTTGGACGCCCAGTAAGTGATGCACAGGGTCGCGCCGACGAAGGCCACGAACATGACGATGGCCGAGACGTTGAGGGGTTGTTTCTGCACGGCACCGGTCAGGGCTTCAGCCGCCCAGGCGCCCGGAGCGAACGCTGCGATGCTCAATAGAGCCAGTAGACGCCGGATCATTGCTGAGCCTCCTTGAGAATCGCATTGTTCAGGTCGTCGAACTCGCCGTTGGCGCGTCGCACGTAAATAGCGGTCAGGACGAAGGCCGAGACAATCAGGCCGACACCGATGGGAATGCCCCAGGTGATGGTGGACTCAGGCGTGATCTTGGCCCCGAGAATTTGTGGCCCGTAGGCGATCAGAAGAATGAAGCCGGAATACAGCCCTAGCATGATCGCCGAGAGAATCCAGGCGAACCTTTCCCTTTTTCTCACCAGCTCCTTGAAGCGCGGGCTGTTTTGAATCGAGAGGTAAATGCTGTCGTTCATTGTTTTTATCCTCGCAGCACAGATTTAATTGGAACGACCCTACTCTATGCGGCTGCAGGCCAGGTTCCAGACGACCTTAGTATTAGAACGACATGACGGTTTTGCCAGTTTTCCGCACATTTATCATTTAATTCCCCTGTGGGAGCGGGCTTGCTCGCGAATGCGATCTGCCTGTGAATCAATTGCTGGCTGATACACCGCCTTCGCGAGCAAGCCCGCTCCCACGGGGGATTTGCATGCACTTGGGAATTGCAGGCACAAAAAAACCGCATGACGCAACGTCATGCGGTTTTTCGAGAAAGTTAAACCAGGCCGATTACTTGCCGGTCCACTCCTTCACGCGGTCCGGGTGCTTGGCGACCCAATCCTTGGCAGCGGCTTCAGGCTTGGCGCCCTCTTGGATCGCCAGCATGACTTCGCCGATTTCGTCTTTCGAAGCCCATTGGAATTTCTTCAGGAACGCGACCACTTCCGGCGCTTTGGCCTCCAGGCCCTTGCTGCCGATGCTGTTCACGGTTTCAGCCGCGCCGTAGACACCTTTCGGGTCTTCCAGGAAGCGCAGTTTCCACTTGGCGAACATCCAATGCGGCACCCAACCGGTGACGGCGATGGATTCGTTTTTCTTCTCGGCACGGGTCAGCTCGGCAATCATGCCGGCGCCGGAACTGGCCTTGAGTTGATACCCGGTCAGGTCGTAATCCTTGATGGCCTGCTCGGTCTTGAGCATAACGCCTGAACCGGCGTCGATACCCACGATGCGTTTCTTGAAGGAGTCGTCGGTCTTCAGGTCTTCGAGCGACTTGGCCTTGACGTACTCAGGCACGATCAAGCCGATTTTCGCATCCTTGAAGTTGGGGCCGTAATCGACCACCTGATCCTTGTTCTTGGCCCAGTAGTCACCGTGGGTGACTGGCAACCAGGCCGAGAGCATCGCGTCGAGCTTACCGGTGGCCACGCCTTGCCACATGATCCCGGTCGCGACGGCTTGCAGCTTCACGTCATAGCCGAGTTTCTGCTGGATGACTTCGGCTGCCACGTGAGTGGTCGCAACGCTGTCGGACCAGCCGTCAACGTAACCGATGCTCAGGGTTTTGGTTTCGGCGCTGGCCACAGTGGAGCTGATCGCCAGTACCAGTGCGGCACCTGCGCCCAAGAGTCGTCGCATCTTCATCGTTACTTCCCCGAAAGTGCTGCGCCCGACGGATGCCGGGCGGCGTCAACGTATTGTTATGGTGCACAGCGCCCCCATCACGCTCGCCTGCAAACCGGTTCGAACGCCAGTGGAGTACTGACCCGTCGATCATCAACCTGCGCTGATCTGGAACCTGCTCTGTCTGCGACGTTGAGGCAACGAGAAACGACATCAGAAAGCCAGCAGGCGATTTAAGGTGTTGCCATCGCAAATCCCGCCCGAACCTTGCATGCCTGAATCAGGCAACCACCAGATATCTAGCCGCGACCATGCGCGAACGTGTATCGTCCCGCTACTATCGCGCCCCGTCCGCGCCTGTTTTGTATACGTCATGGCACTTGGCTCTGCTTCGGTGGTCATAGCCTGCGAACCTCATTCGGCACCTTCCTCTTAGGGATTTCGTCATGCTCCGTTCCTTGCGCTTCGCTGCCCTCATCGGCGGCCTTATCCTGAGTGCGTCCGCGCTGGCGGCAGATATTGACGCCGCCAGCTATGGCTACCCGTTGACCAACCCGTTCGAGGCGACTATCGCCACCACGCCGCCGGACCTGCGCCCGGAGCTGCCGCTGATCGAGGACATCAACCAGGCCGACCACAGCCTGACTCTGCGCCCGGAACGTGAGTTCATCTTGCCGGACAACTTCTGGCCGGTGAAAAGCCTCACCTACCGCATGGCTACCCAGGACAAACCCGCGCCGCTGATTTTCCTGATCGCCGGCACCGGTGCGCGCTTTGACAGTAGCATCAATGAATACCTCAAGCGGCTCTACTACAAGGCCGGCTACCACGTGGTGCAGCTGTCATCGCCCACCAGCTTCGACTTCATGAGTGCCGCCTCGCGCTTCGCCACACCGGGTATTTCCAAGGAAGATGCCGAGGACATGTACCGGGTGATGCAGGCCGTGCGGGCGCAGAACCCGAAACTGCCGGTGACCGAGTATTACCTCACTGGCTACAGCCTCGGCGCCCTGGACGCGGCCTTCGTCGCGCACCTGGATGAAACCCGGCGCAGTTTCAACTTCAAGAAAGTGCTGTTGCTCAACCCTCCGGTGAACCTCTACACCTCGATCACCAACCTGGACAAACTGGTCCAGACCGAGGTCAAGGGCATCAACAACACCACCACCTTCTATGAGCTGGTGCTGAACAAGCTGACGCGCTACTTCCAGCAAAAAGGCTACATCGACCTCAACGATGCCCTGCTCTACGACTTCCAGCAGTCCAAGCAACACCTGAGCAACGAGCAGATGGCGATGTTGATCGGCACCTCGTTCCGTTTCTCGGCAGCCGATATCGCGTTCACCTCGGACCTGATCAACCGTCGCGGCCTGATCATCCCGCCCAAATTCCCGATCACCGAAAGCACCAGCCTGACACCGTTTCTCAAGCGCGCGCTGCAATGCGACTTCGACTGCTACCTGACCGAGCAGGTGATCCCGATGTGGCGTGCGCGCACTGACGGCGGCAGCCTGTTGCAACTGGTCGACCAGGTCAGCCTGTATGCGCTGAAGGATTACCTGCAGGCCAGCCCGAAGATTGCCGTCATGCACAACGCCGACGACGTCATTCTCGGCCCGGGAGACCTGGGCTTCCTGCGCAAGACCTTTGGCGACCGCCTGACGGTTTATCCATTGGGCGGCCACTGCGGCAACCTTAACTACCGCGTCAACAGCGACGCCATGCTGGAGTTCTTCCGTGGCTAAATATCTCCTGCTTATCGCCGCGTTAATGAGTGCCGGCCTGGTCCAGGCTGATAACAGCAAGGCCAATGCACCGGTGGTGGTGGACTCCGATGGTTTCAAGGAACCGTTGAGCAAACTCAAGTTCAACCCGGGCCTGGACCAGCGCGAATTCGAGCGCTCGACCCTCAACGCCCTGAACGTCTATGACCCGCTGGAATCCTGGAACCGCCGGGTCTACCACTTCAACTACCGCTTCGACCAATGGGTGTTCCTGCCCGTCGTTGATGGCTACCAATACATCACCCCAAGCTTCGTGCGCACCGGAGTGAGCAACTTCTTCAATAACCTTGGGGATGTGCCGAACCTGATGAACAGCCTGCTGCAATTCAAGGGCAAGCGTTCGATGGAAACCACGGCGCGACTGCTGCTCAACACCACCATTGGCATTGCCGGCCTGTGGGACCCGGCCACCGCCATGGGCCTGCCGCGCCAGAGCGAAGACTTCGGCCAGACCCTGGGTTTCTACGGCGTACCCGGCGGCGCGTACTTCGTACTGCCGATCTTCGGCCCTTCGAACCTGCGCGACACTTCAGGCTTGCTGGTGGACTACACGGCCGAATCGGCGATCAACTACCTGAACGTTTCCGAAGTCAGCGGCAACCACCCGGAACTGTTGTTCCTGCGCGCCGTGGACAAGCGCTACCAGACCAGCTTCCGCTATGGCCAGCTGAACTCGCCGTTCGAGTACGAGAAGGTGCGCTACGTGTACACCGAGTCGCGTAAGTTGCAGATAGCCGAGTAACACCCGATACACCTGAAACCAATGTGGGAGCGAGCTTGCTCGCGATAGCGGCCTGTCAGTCAACGCAGATGTTGAATGTCGGCCCCTCATCGCGAGCAAGCTCGCTCCCACAGTTGTTATGTGTTGCCGTCTCAGCCTTTCAGCGCCTTCCAGATTTTGCCGACCGCCAGCACACCCACCAATACCGCTGCCCCCGCGACAATCCCCGCCACCGCGTTGAGCAACATCGGCACGATAAACCCGGCACCGCCGGCACTGGCCGCCACAGCCTCGATCCAGTGATGCACCACCGGTACGCCATGGGTCAGGATGCCGCCGCCCACCAGGAACATCGCCGCCGTGCCGATCACCGACAGGCTTTTCATCATGTAGGGTGCGGCACGCAGGATAGCGCCGCCAATGCTTTTGGCGGCCTGACCTGGCTTCTGCGTCAGCCACAGCCCCAGGTCATCGAGCTTGACGATCCCGGCCACCAGGCCATAGACACCAATGGTCATGACGATGGCAATACCCGACAAAACGATGACTTGCTGGGTCAGTGCTGCATCGGCGACGGTGCCGAGGGTAATGGCGATGATTTCCGCTGACAGAATGAAGTCGGTGCGCACCGCACCTTTGATCTTGTCCTTTTCAAACGCCACCAGATCGACCGCCGGATCAGCCACGGCCTCGACCAGTTGTGCATGTTCGGCCTCGTCTTCGGCCGGGCTGTGGAGGAACTTGTGGGCCAGTTTTTCGAACCCTTCGAAACACAGGTAGGCGCCACCTACCATCAACAGTGGCGTCACCAGCCAGGGCACGAAGGCGCTGATCGCCAGTGCCGATGGCACCAGGATCAACTTGTTGATAAACGAACCCTTGGCCACCGCCCAGACCACTGGCAGCTCCCGCTCGGCACGCACACCAGAGACTTGCTGGGCATTGAGCGCCAGGTCATCGCCGAGCACGCCGGCGGTTTTCTTGGCGGCCATTTTGGTCATCAACGCTACATCGTCGAGCACAGTGGCGATATCGTCGATCAGCACCAGCAAACTGCTTCCGGCCATGGAGGGGCTCCTTGAATAATAATGCCGCGCAGCATACCGCGAGCGGCGGTGCCATGGGGGCATTCTTGAGCGCTGCGCGAGGCCGGTGCTACCATGCGCCACCGCCAGAACAGGCAAGGAACCCCTGGGTTTATGAGCACAATCCGCGAGCGCAACAAAGCATTGATCCTGCGTGCCGCCAGCGAGGAATTTGCCGACAAGGGCTTCGCCGCGACCAAGACCAGCGACATCGCGGCCAAGGCCGGCCTGCCCAAACCCAACGTCTATTACTACTTCAAGTCCAAGGAAAACCTCTACCGCGAGGTCCTGGAAAGTATCATCGAGCCGATCCTCCAGGCTTCGACGCCGTTCAATGCCGACGGCGTGCCGGGTGAGGTGCTGAGCCACTACATCCGCTCTAAGATCCGCATCTCCCGCGACCTGCCCTTCGCCTCGAAAGTCTTCGCCAGTGAAATCATGCACGGTGCCCCACACCTGAGCCCCGACCTGGTGGAGCAACTCAACGGCCAGGCCCGGCACAACATCGACTGCATCCAGACCTGGATCGACCGCGGCCAGATCGCCCCCATCGACCCCAACCACCTGATGTTCAGCATCTGGGCCGCGACCCAGACCTACGCCGACTTCGATTGGCAGATCTCGGCGGTGACCGGCAAGGAGAAGCTCGATGAAGCGGATTATGAAGCGGCGGCGCAGACGATTATCCGGTTGGTGTTGAAGGGGTGTGAGGTGGATCGCTAGTTTGAGACCGCGTCGTCTTCAATCGCGAGCAGGCTCGCGATGAAGGCAACTCGGTTACGGATCAAACCCAAATGGCATCCCACAGTGGATAGTCGCCAAATCGTTTGACCAGACCAGCCCGCAGCGGATTTGCCACGACATACCGAGCCAGGACTACCAGATCTTCTTCCCGGCGCAGGGCTCGATCATGGTATCCCTGCTGCCATAAGCTACCGCTGCGGCCTGAGGATAGATTCACTGCCCGAGTGCTTAAGGATTTGGTCTTTTGCATCAACTCATTCAGCGAACTCTGCTGAAGTTCTATCAACCAATGGAAATGATCAGGCATGACCACCCACGCCAACGATTTGGCCCACTCCTTTTCCTGGGCATGCCGAAACTGATCAACAACCAATCTACCCAGGGCGAACTCCTGAAAAACAGGTCTTCGGTCGATTGTGTTGGTGGTCAGCAAATAGATTCGATTCAACTCACCGTAGCGGCCAATGCGCAAACGATGTGAAGCGGGTAAATTAGGCATTCCGTTGCCTCCTTGATAGTCAGGTCATGAAAGGCTAGATCACTGAATGCTTGATCGAAGGAGGACTTTTTAGCTGTATGTGTCTGGTCTATCGCCATCGCGAGCAAGCTCGCTCCCACAAGGGATTCCGGTTTGTTCGCGAAATCCGGGTACACCGCAGAATCCTGTGGGAGCGAGCTTGCTCGCGATGGCGGTTGATCAATCACCACAAATTCAAGCTCCCCCCACATCCGCCCTCAACTGCACCGCCTCCACCGCCCTGACTGCCACCTGCTCATCCACATCCGAAACATCCCCACTGACACCAATCGCCCCCAACACCCTCCCATCCTGATCCCTGATCAACACCCCACCCGGTGCCGGTACAACGCTGCCCTGCCCCAGCCCATTCAAAGCCGCAAAGAACGCCGGGCGTTGCTGGGCGTCCTGGGCCAGCAGGCGTGAGCCTTTGCCCAAGGCGATGGCGCCCCAGGCCTTGCCGATGGCGATCTGTGGGCGAAGCAGGCTAGCGCCGTCTTCGCGCTGCAAGGCAATCAGGTGTCCGCCGCTGTCCAGGACCGCGACGGTCAATGGGGCCGCGCTGATTTCACGGCCTGCGGCGAGGGCTTGTCCTGCCAGGTTGACGGCGACTTTCAAGGTTAGAGCACTCATGGGGCTGTCCTTCTTTTGTGATGAGAGAGGCCTTGCGGGTGTCACTTCTCAGAAAACTGAGCACACAAATAGAGCACAGAAATCTACAATTTTGTATACAACAAATTCGCACTTAGTCAATAATCGACGAAATACCACAAAATTCCCAGCCTCTGACGAATGAAACAGCCGCTTGAGAAAATGGATTGACCTGTGCCGTCAGCCATGAATACACTCTGCGCAAAGCCACTTGTATACAATTACAAAACGTAAGAGGCACAAAACCATGAGCAAAATGAGAGCAATCGAAGCCGCCGTCCTGGTGATGCGCCGTGAAGGCGTGGACACCGCCTTCGGCATCCCGGGTGCAGCGATCAACCCGCTGTACTCTGCCCTGCAAAAGGTGGGCGGCATCGATCACGTCCTCGCTCGCCACGTTGAAGGCGCCTCGCACATGGCCGAGGGCTACACCCGCACCAAAGCCGGCAACATCGGTGTGTGCATCGGCACCTCGGGCCCGGCCGGCACCGATATGGTGACCGGGCTCTACAGCGCCTCGGCCGATTCGATCCCGATCCTGTGCATCACCGGGCAAGCGCCCCGCGCTCGTATGCACAAGGAAGATTTCCAGGCTGTGGACATCACCAGCATCGTCAAGCCGGTGACCAAGTGGGCGACCACCGTGCTGGAGCCGGGCCAGGTGCCGTACGCATTCCAGAAAGCCTTCTATGAAATGCGCTCCGGCCGGCCGGGCCCGGTGCTGATCGACCTGCCGTTCGATGTGCAGATGGCCGAGATCGAATTCGACATCGACGCCTACCAACCACTGCCCCTGGCCAAACCCGCGGCCAACCGCGTGCAGATAGAGAAAGCCCTGGCGATGCTTAATCAGGCTGAGCGGCCATTGCTGGTGGCCGGCGGCGGCATCATCAATGCCGATGCCAGCGAGCTGCTGGTGGAGTTCGCCGAGCTGACCGGCATCCCCGTCATCCCGACATTGATGGGCTGGGGCACCATCCCCGACGATCACCCACTGATGGTCGGCATGGTCGGCCTGCAAACCTCCCATCGCTACGGCAACGCCACGTTGCTCAAGTCGGACCTGGTGCTGGGTATCGGCAACCGCTGGGCCAACCGTCATACCGGCTCGGTGGAGGTCTACACCGAAGGCCGCAGGTTCATTCACGTGGACATCGAGCCAACCCAGATCGGTCGCGTGTTCACGCCCGACCTGGGCATCGTTTCCGATGCTGCTTCGGCCCTGGCGGTGTTCATCGACGTGGCCCGTGAGTGGCAAGCCGCCGGTAAGTTGAAGAACCGCAGCGCCTGGCTGCAGGACTGCCAGCAACGCAAGGCCAGCCTGCAGCGCAAGACCCACTTCGACAACGTGCCGGTCAAGCCACAGCGGGTGTACGAAGAAATGAACCAGGTGTTCGGCAAGGACACCTGCTACGTCAGCACCATCGGCCTGTCGCAGATCGCCGGGGCGCAGTTCCTCCATGTGTACAAGCCGCGCCACTGGATCAACTGCGGCCAGGCCGGACCGTTGGGCTGGACCATTCCGGCCGCGCTGGGGGTGGTCAAGGCCGATCCGAGCCGCCAGGTCGTGGCGTTGTCGGGTGACTATGATTTCCAGTTCATGATTGAAGAGCTGGCGGTGGGTGCGCAGTTCAAGCTGCCGTACATCCACGTCGTGGTGAACAACTCCTACCTGGGGCTGATTCGCCAGGCCCAGCGCGGGTTCGACATGGACTACTGCGTGCAGCTGTCCTTCGACAACCTCAACGCCCCGGAACTCAACGGCTATGGCGTGGACCACATTGCCGTGGCCGAAGGCCTGGGCTGCAAGGCGCTGCGGGTGTTCGAGCCGTCTGGCATCCAACCGGCGCTGCGCAAGGCCCAGGCGATGATCGAGGAATTCAAGGTGCCGGTGATTGTCGAGATCATCCTGGAGCGGGTCACCAATATCTCCATGGGCACCGAGATCAACGCCGTCAACGAGTTCGAAGACCTGGCGCTGGTGGGCAACGATGCGCCGACCGCGATTTCGTTGCTCGATTGAATGCCGACGCACTCCTGTGGAGCGAGCTTGCTCGCGATGACGGCGCTACATTCAACATGGATGCAAGCAGACACACCGCTATCGCGAGCAAGCTCGCTCCCACAGGGGGCCTGCCAACTATTTACAGGAGACCACCATGCCACGCTTTGCAGCCAACCTGTCCATGCTGTTCACCGAGCTGGATTTCCTCGCCCGTTTTGAAGCCGCCGCCAAGGCCGGGTTCACAGGTGTCGAATACCTGTTCCCTTACGACTACAGCTCTGCCGAACTCAAGGCGTTGCTCGACGCCAATGGCCTGACCCAGGTGCTGTTCAACCTTCCGGCCGGCGACTGGGCCAAGGGCGAACGTGGTATCGCCTGCCTACCGGACCGGGTCGAGGAGTTCCGCGCTGGTGTCGACCTGGCGATCGCCTACGCCAAAGTACTGGGCAACACCCAGGTCAACTGCCTGGCCGGGATTCGTCTGCAGAACTGCGATGCGGCCCTGGTGGAGAAAACCTTCGTCGCCAACCTGAAGTACGCCGCCGAAAAGCTGCAGGCCAAAGGCATCAAGCTGGTGATGGAAGCCATCAACACCCGCGACATCCCCGGCTTCTACCTGAACAACACCGCCCAGGCCCTGTCGATCCGCGAACAAGTGGGCAGCGCCAACCTGTTCCTGCAGTACGACATCTACCACATGCAGATCATGGAAGGTGACCTGGCCCAGACTCTGTCGACGCACCTGAACGAGATCAACCACGTGCAACTGGCAGATAACCCAGGCCGCAACGAGCCAGGCACAGGCGAAATCAACTATCGCTTCCTGTTCGAACACCTGGACCGCATCGGCTACCAGGGTTGGGTCGGCTGCGAGTACAAGCCGCTGACCAGCACCGAAGCGGGATTGGGCTGGTTGAAAACCCATAACGCGATCTGACTCAACTCTTTCCCCCTGTGGGAACGAGCTTGCTCGCGATAGCGGTTGTCCAGCCTGCTTCTTGGGTGAACGTGAAACCGTCATCGCGAGCAAGCTCGCTCCCACAGGAAAGCAGTTCCCCATTTGCTTGAAACAGCGATAAAAACAAGAGGATTTTCCCATGGCTAAAATCGGATTCATCGGCACCGGCATCATGGGCCACCCCATGGCCCTGAACCTGCAAAAGGCCGGGCACAGCGTGTTCCTGTCCCAGCACCACGACGCGGCTCCGGCCGATCTGCTGGCCGGCGGCGCGGTGGCGTTGGCCAACCCGAAGGAAGTGGCCCAGGAAGCCGAGTTCATCATCGTCATGGTCCCGGACACCCCGCAGGTCGACGATGTGTTGTTCCGTGCCGACGGCGTCGCGGCTGGTGTGGGGGCTGGCAAAGTGGTGATCGACATGAGTTCGATCTCCCCCACCGCCACCAAGGCGTTCGCGGCGAAGATCAATGCAAAAGGCGCGCAGTACCTCGACGCCCCGGTGTCCGGCGGTGAAGTCGGCGCCAAGGCCGCGACCCTGAGCATCATGGTCGGTGGCGACAGCGCCGCTTTCGAGCGCGCCCTGCCGCTGTTCCAGGCCATGGGCAAGAACATCACCCTGGTGGGCGGCAACGGCGACGGCCAGACCGCCAAAGTGGCGAATCAGATCATCGTCGCCCTGAACATCCAGGCCGTGGCCGAAGCCTTGTTGTTCGCCGCGAAAAACGGTGCCGACCCGGCCAAGGTCCGCGAAGCACTGATGGGTGGCTTCGCTTCGTCGAAGATCCTGGAAGTGCATGGTGAGCGCATGATCAAGGGCACCTTCGATCCGGGCTTTCGCATCAGCCTGCACCAGAAAGACCTGAACCTGGCCCTGCAAGGCGCCAAGGAACTGAACATCAACCTGCCCAACACCGCCAGCGCCCAGCAAGTGTTCAGCACCTGCGCGGCCATTGGTGGCAGCAATTGGGATCACTCGGCGTTGATCAAGGGCTTGGAGCATATGGCCAATTTTTCCATCCGCGACAAATAAGCCCTGCACTACCCCCTGGGAGCGAGCTTGCTCGCGATAGCGGTTTTACATTCAACAACGATGTTGGCTGGGCCACCGCTATCGCGAGCAAGCTCGCTCCCACAGGGTCCGCATCAACGCTAAGAATAAAAATCGGGAGCCCGTCATGTCGGTCGATCCGCAACAATTGCTGCGCGAGCTGTTTGCCACAGCCATCGACGCGGCCCATCCGCAGCACGTCCTTGAACCCTATCTGCCCAGCGACCGCAGCGGCCGGGTGATCGTTATCGGTGCCGGCAAGGCCGCCGCCGCCATGGCCCAAGTGGTCGAGCGCTGCTGGCAGGGCGAAGTCTCTGGCCTGGTGGTGACTCGCTACGGCCATGGCGCACCCTGTCAGAAAATCGAAGTGGTCGAGGCCGCTCACCCGGTGCCTGACGCCGCCGGCCTGGCCGTGGCCCGGCGGGTATTGGCAATGGTCAGCGATCTGCGCGAAGACGACCGCGTCATCTTCCTGCTGTCCGGCGGCGGTTCTGCCCTGCTCGCCTTGCCAGCCGAAGGCATCACCCTGGGTGACAAGCAATCGATCAACAAAGCCTTGCTCAAGTCCGGCGCATCCATCGGCGAGATGAATTGCGTGCGCAAGCATCTCTCGGCGATCAAGGGCGGGCGCCTGGGCAAAGCCTGCTGGCCGGCAACGGTCTATACCTACGCGATCTCCGACGTACCGGGTGACCTCGCCACGGTCATCGCCTCCGGCCCTACCGTGGCTGATCCCAGCACATCGGCCGAAGCCCTGGCGATCCTCAAGCGCTACCACATCGAGGTACCAGCCTCGGTGCGGCAGTGGTTGCAAAGCCCCGAATCGGAAACCGTCAAACCCGGCGACCCGGGCCTGGCCCGCAGCCACTTCCAGCTGATCGCCCGCCCGCAGCAATCACTGGAAGCGGCAGCGGTGAAAGCCCGTCAGGCCGGTTTCAGTCCGTTGATCCTCGGCGACCTGGAAGGCGAATCCCGGGAAGTGGCGAAAGTCCACGCCGGCATCGCCCGGCAAATCGCCCACCACGGCCAGCCCCTGGCAGCGCCGTGCGTGATCCTGTCCGGTGGCGAAACCACCGTCACCGTGCGCGGCAATGGCCGTGGCGGGCGCAACGCCGAATTCCTGCTGAGCCTGACCGACAGCCTCAAAGGCCACCCCGGCATCTACGCGCTGGCTGGCGACACGGACGGCATCGACGGTTCCGAAGACAACGCCGGCGCCCTCATGACCCCAGACAGCTATCACCGCGCTATCGAACTGGGCCTGAGCGCCAGCGACGAGCTGGATAACAACAACGGGTATGGCTACTTCGCCGCGCTGGATGGGTTGATCGTCACCGAGCCGACCCGCACCAACGTCAACGACTTTCGCGCCATCCTGATCCTCGAGAACCCCAAACATGACGCCTGACAAAAAGGTCAAGATCCTCGCGACCCTCGGCCCCGCCACCCGCGGCATCGATGATATCCGTGAGCTGGTACAGGCCGGCGTGAACATCTTTCGCCTGAACTTCAGCCACGGCGAGCATGCCGACCACGCCCAACGCTACCAGTGGATTCGCGAAGTCGAGCAGCAGCTCAATTACCCGCTGGGTATCCTCATGGACCTGCAAGGCCCGAAGCTGCGGGTCGGCCGGTTCGCCAACGGTAAGGTCCTGCTGCAACGCGGCCAGGCCCTGCGCCTGGACCTGGACCCGACGCCCGGTGATCAACATCGGGTCAACCTGCCTCACCCGCAAATCATTGCGGCCCTGGAGCCCGGCATGGACCTGCTGCTGGACGACGGCAAGCTGCACCTGCGGGTGATAGCCAAACATCGCGACGCCATCGACACCGAAGTGCTCAATGGCGGCGAACTGTCGGACCGCAAAGGGGTGAACGTGCCTCAAGCGCTGCTCGACTTGAGCCCGCTGACCGCCAAGGACCGTCGCGACTTGAGCTTCGGCCTGGCGCTAGGTGTGGACTGGGTGGCGCTGTCGTTCGTGCAGCGCCCCGAGGACATCCGCGAAGCCCGGGCGCTGATCGGCGACAAGGCGTTCCTGATGGCGAAGATCGAGAAGCCATCGGCGGTGACCCAGTTGCGGGAAATCGCCGAATTGAGCGACGCGATCATGGTCGCTCGCGGTGACTTGGGGGTCGAGGTACCCGCCGAGAGCGTGCCGCAGATCCAGAAAAACATCATCGGTACCTGTCGTGCCCTCGGCAAACCGGTGGTGGTGGCGACCCAGATGCTCGAGTCGATGCGTTTCTCCCCGGCGCCGACCCGTGCGGAAGTTACCGACGTGGCCAACGCCGTGGCCGAGGGTGCTGACGCAGTGATGCTGTCGGCGGAAACCGCCTCCGGTGATTACCCGCTCGAAGCCGTGCAGATGATGAGCAAGATCATCCGCCAGGTGGAAAACGGCCCCGATTACCAGTCGCAACTGGACGTGAGCCGGCCGAAAGCCGAAGCCACGGTGTCGGACGCCATCAGCTGCGCCATCCGCCGGATCAGCAGCATCCTGCCGGTGGCGGTGCTGGTGAACTACAGCGAATCGGGCAGCTCCAGTTTACGAGCGGCGCGGGAACGGCCGACGGCGCCGATCCTCAACCTCACGCCGAACCTGCAGGCCGCCCGCCGCCTGACCGTGGCCTGGGGCGTGCACTCGGTGGTCAACGATCGGCTGCGCCAGGTCGATGAGGTGTGCTCCACCGCCCTGGAAATCGCCCAGGCCCAGGGCATGGCCCAGCGTGGCGATACCTTGCTGATCACGGCGGGCGTGCCGTTCGGGCAACCGGGGTCGACCAATTCGTTGCGCATTGAGACGTTGCTTTAGCGCCTGTACTGGCCCCATCGCGAGCAAGCTCGCTCCCACAGGAGGGGTGTGAACCCCGCAAATCCTGTGTGGGAGCGAGCTTGCTCGCGATGAAGTCGACTCGGTCCATCAGACATACCAACCATGCCCAACCCCCACTGCCCCGACTGGGCCACCGCCCTGCTCAACGGCTTCAGCCAGATCTTCCTCCAGCGCCATCCGCTGTGTGGTCTGCTGTGCCTGCTAGCGATTCTGTTCAGCGCCCCGGCCTTGTTCGGCGGGGCGTTGCTGGGGGGCGTGGCCGGGTTGCTCACGGCCCAGCGGCGCGGTTACGCCAAGGCGGATCGGCAGGCTGGGCTGTTCAGCTACAACGGCATCCTGCTGGGGTTGCTGTTGAGCCTTGCCGTGCCCTGGTCAGCGTTATTGCCGCCGTTGATCATCGCCTGCGCGGGTCTCAGCGCGATGCTGACCCAGCAATGGCTCAAGCGCACCCGTGGCCCGCGATGCCTGTCGGCCTACACCGCCCCCTTCGTCGGGTTGGGCTGGTTGCTGTTGAGTTTCACCGCGCCACAATCCACGCCCACGTCGATAGAAATGACCATGCCCAACCTGCTGGCCGCGCATCTGAGCGGACTGGGCCAGGTCATGTTTCTCGGCCAGCCGGTGGCCGGAGCGCTGATCGCTACGGGCTTGCTGATCGCCAACCGGCGCGCCCTCGGCTGGGCCCTGTTCGGTTCGGCCGCAGGTCTTGCATTTACCTTGTTACATCACGACACCGCGCAAGCCCTGTCGGGATTGGGCGGCTACAACTCGGCCCTGGTGGCCCTGGCCCTGAGCCAACAGCGACGCCAGCCATGGCTGCCGCTGGCCGGTGTACTTCTGGCACTGCTGCTGGCCCCCGGCTTTACCGCCCTGGGCCTGGCACCGTTGACTGCACCGTTCATCCTCGCCTGCTGGCTGATCCAGGCCACCGGTCGCGCGTGGCACCAAGCCAGCCTCGACGCTGCGCCTTGCGCTCTGCGGGGCAATCACCCTAGGCTTCGCTGATTCTGATTCAGGCGACGGTTATGGACAGCAGCAACAATTGGCGTGAACGGCTCTACGTCATGATTTTCCAGAGCGACACGGTGGCCGGCCGGCGCTTTGACAGCGCCCTGTTGTTGATCATCCTCGCCAGCCTGGTGATCGTGATGCTCGACAGCATCGACAGCGTGCACAAAAACTACGCGCCCCTGCTGGCCGCCATTGAATGGGGTTTCACCTTCATCTTCATCGTCGAGTACGGCCTGCGCCTGTACTGCTCGCCCAAGCCCCTGCGCTATGCCTTCAGCTTCTACGGCCTGGTGGATCTGCTGGCGATCGTGCCGGGCATCCTGGCGTTGTATTACAGCGACGCCCAGTACCTGCTGATCATTCGAATCATCCGTATGCTGCGGATTTTCCGGGTGCTCAAGCTCAGCCCCTACCTCAAGCAGGCCAACTACCTGTTGGCGGCGCTACGGGGCAGCAAGCAGAAAATCATCGTGTTCCTGGTCAGCGTCTCGACCCTGGTGACGGTATTCGGCACGCTGATGTATGTCATCGAAGGCCCTGGCAATGGCTTCACCAGCATCCCCAAGGGCATCTATTGGGCTATCGTGACACTGACCACGGTGGGCTTCGGCGACATCGTGCCCAAGACACCACTGGGCCAAGTGGTGTCGTCGCTGGTGATGATCACCGGTTACTCGATCATCGCCGTACCAACGGGGATCTTTACCGCCGAACTGGCCACGGCCATGCGCGGTGATCAGCTCAAGCACGATTGCCCGGTGTGCAGTAAGAACAACCACGAGCAGGGCGCCGCTTTTTGCTCCCGTTGCGGGAACGCGCTGTTTAAAAAATTGGAATAAGCAAAGTTCTTTTTGATGCTTGAAGGTCTATAGGCTTGCAGCTAGTGTGCCGGCTAATTGCCCGAACCCCCGTTCAAATAAAAGGAATTGGTAAGTGAAGAACTTCTTTGGCGCCTCACTTCTCGCCGTCGGCCTGACCTTCGGCAGCCTGGCCCACGCCGCCCCGACCCTGCTTAACGTTTCCTATGACGTGATGCGCGACTTCTACAAGGACTACAACGCAGCCTTCCAGAAACACTGGCAGGCCGAGCACAACGAAAACATCACCGTGCAGATGTCCTTTGGCGGTTCCAGCAAGCAGGCACGCTCGGTGATCGACGGGTTGCCGGCGGATGTCATCACCATGAACATGGCCACCGATATCAACGCCCTGGCGGATAACGGCAAACTGGTGCCCGAGAACTGGGTCACCCGCCTGCCGAACAACAGCGCCCCGTTCACCTCGGCCACCGTATTTATCGTACGCAAGGGCAACCCCAAGGCGTTGAAAGACTGGCCCGACCTGCTCAAGGACGGCGTGCAAGTGATCGTGCCCAACCCGAAAACCTCCGGTAACGGCCGTTACACTTACCTGTCGGCCTGGGGGTATGTGCTGAAGAACGGCGGCGATGAAACCAAGGCCAAGGCCTTCGTCGGCAAACTGTTCAAGCAGGCTCCGGTACTGGACACCGGTGGCCGTGCCGCGACGACGACCTTCATGACCAACCAGATCGGCGATGTGCTGGTGACCTTTGAAAACGAAGCCGAGATGATCGCCCGCGAGTTCGGTCGCGATCAGTTCGAAGTGATCTACCCGAGCGTTTCCGCCGAAGCCGAGCCACCGGTGAGCGTGGTCGACAAAGTGGTCGAGAAAAATGGCTCCCGCGAAGCCGCCGAGGCCTACCTCAAATACCTGTGGTCGCCTGAAGGCCAGGAGATCGCCGCCGCCAACTACCTGCGCCCACGGGACCCGGCGGTGCTGGCCAAATACACCGACCGCTTCCCGAAAGTGGACTTCCTGTCGGTGGAAAAAACCTTTGGCGACTGGCGCACGGTGCAGAAGACTCACTTCAATGATGGTGGGATTTTCGACCAGATCTACAGCGGGCAGTAACGTCCCCTCCACATTGATCGTTCCTACGCTTCGCGTGGGAACGTATCCAATGGCGCTCTGGGTCAAAAAAGGACGCGCAGCGTCCCGGGCGGCATTCCCACGCAGAGCGAGGGAACGATCAGGCCTGTTTCATCATCAATAGCAAGCATGTCCGATATCAGTCACAAAGCCTGTTCCTGAGCCCCACAACTCTTTAGCCTCACGCCATCCTTTCAAGCTACTGACGAGATAGCCATGAGTGCCCATCCCTCCTCCGTGCCCGCCGGTACAAGCCTGACCCGCGGCATGGTCCTGTTGTTCGCCTTTTGCTGCGGGGCCATCGTCGCCAACATCTACTACGCCCAACCGATCATCGAACTGATCGCGCCGGATGTCGGTTTGAGCAGCACTATGGCCAGCCTGATCGTCTCGTTGACCCAGATCGGCTATGCCCTGGGCCTGTTTTTCCTGGTGCCGCTGGGCGATCTGCTGGAGAACCGCCGCCTGATGATCCTCACCACCGTGGTGGCCATTGCCAGCCTGTTGGGCGCCGCGTTTACCGATCAACCGAACGTATTCCTGCTGGTTTCGTTGCTGGTGGGCTTCAGTTCAGTGTCGGTGCAGGTCCTGATTCCCCTGGCGGCGCACCTGGCGCCGGAAGAGTCCCGAGGACGGGTCGTGGGTGGGATCATGGGCGGCCTGCTGCTGGGCATCCTGTTGGCGCGGCCGGTCTCCAGCGTAGTGGCCGACCACTTCGGCTGGCGGGCGATGTTCATGATTGCCGCCGTACTGATGGCGGCGATCAGCATCGTGCTGGCGTTGACCGTGCCCAAGCGTCAGCCCGATCACAGCGCCTCCTATGGTCAACTGCTGGGCTCGCTGGGCACCTTGCTACGCCAGCAGCCACTGTTGCGGCAACGGGCGTTTTACCAAGCCGGCATGTTCGCCACATTCAGCCTGTTCTGGACCGCCGTGCCGCTGGAGCTGTCACGCAACCATGGCCTGTCCCAGACTGAAATCGCCCTGTTCGCCCTGGTCGGAGCCATCGGCGCCATTGCCGCGCCCATCGCCGGTCGCCTGGCGGACGCCGGCCACACCCGTATCGCCTCGCTGCTGGCGATGCTGTTCGCCAGCCTGAGCTTCCTGCCGGCGTTCATCCATCCGCTCTACAGCGTCATTGGCCTGGCGGTGACCGGCGTGGTCCTGGATTTCTGCGTGCAAATGAACATGGTCCTGGGCCAACGCACCATCTATGCCCTCGATGCCAAGAGTCGCAGTCGGCTGAACGCGCTGTACATGACCAGCATCTTCATTGGTGGTGCGTTCGGCTCATCGATTGCCAGCGCGGTGTACGAACACGGCGGCTGGTTGTGGGTGGTGATCATCGGCAGTGCCTTCCCGCTGCTGGCCTTGCTGCGCTTTTTGAGTGCCTCGCAGAAGCCGTCCCTGGCAACGGCCTGACCCCACCCATAAAAAATGCCCGGGCGCTCATGGCGCCCGGGCATTTTTTCGTGGAACGATCAAATCCGCACGTTGCCTCGCGGCCCGGCGATCGCCCAGATGATCAGGCCCAGCACCGGCAACAGGATAATCAGCAGCACCCACAGGATTTTCATCCCGGTTTCCGCGCCGCTCTTGAGTACGTTGATGATCGCCCAGATATCGAGCGCCAGGATAATCAGGCCGATCAGGCCGTTGAAGGTGGAACCCATGGTGTCGCTCCCAAATGGTGGTAGGCACACTTAGGATAGCGGGCCCCTGGCGAGGGTTCCGTATTATTGCTTCAGATGTGAACCGCGACCTTGAGGGCTTCCAGGGCCGGCGCAGCGGCAATGCCAACTTCAGCACACAGCTCCAGCACGCGCGGCACATCGTTGCCGTACACCAGCACCATCTGCAATTCATCGTCGAGCAACTGGCTGAAGTTCATCAGCATATAACCGCCGTTTTCCTTGTTCAGGCTGCTCATCTGGATCTGGATGCGGTTGAGCGCCGTGAGGGCTTCGGTTTTCGCCAGTTGCTTGGGCTTGAGATTGAACGCCACGTCGGGGCCGAACGAGGCGACAATCTGTTCGAACAGCTCCACGTAGGTATCGGCCTGGAACAGCACGGTGTCCGGCAGGCTGCCTACCACCACCCATTCGCCCAGGGGAATAGGGAAAGTGTCGTCGTAGTTGATATCCGGGTTGGTCGCCAGAAAGGCCGCCGGATCGGCATAGGCCTGGGCCGCTTCGTCGGCGATTTTCGCAATGTCCGCATCGCCCAGGCAGCCGGAGCTGATTTTGCTGATGAGTTCGATGAGGGCGACTTTCATGGTGAGGTGGATCCTGTGGATAGGGTTTTGAGGGCGCGCAGGATAGCGCATCACATTGCCCGAGTCAGGCTCATGTGGAGAAGGGATTTATCCCCTCGCCACAAGAGCAATGTCACTCCAGAGTCACGGCCCTGAAGGAGGATCAGCCCAACAACTTTTCCAACTGCGCCGTGGTATCCACCGCGCCCATGGTCTTGGCCGCATCCAGGGCCGAGACGCCGTTGGCATCCTTGGCTTTCGGATCGGCGCCTTTGCTGATCAGGTAATCGACGATTGCCACGCGATTGAACATCGCCGCCATCATCAATGCGGTACGGCCATCGAAGGAGGAGCCTTCCACCTGCGCACCGCCCTCCACCAACGCCGTGACCACTGCCAGGTCACCCTTGAAGGCCGCGCCGGCAATCGGGCTCTGGCCATTGTCGTTGCGCACTTCCGGATCGGCCTTGTGTTCCAGCAGCACTTTCACGGTTTCCACATGCCCGTGGTACGCAGCCAGCATCAGCAAAGTGTCGCCCTTGTGGTTACGCAGGTTGGGCGGCAGGCCTTTGCTCAGCAAGGCCGCCATCATCGCGGCGTCACCCTGGCGTGCGACATTGAACACCTGCTCGGCAAACTCCGCAGCCTCTTCCGGGGTCATCTGACGGCTTGTATCGGACATGGGAAACTCCACTCAAGTCTTTGCAAAGCCGCTAGTTTCCCGAGGGACTCGAGACCTGTCATCCCTTTTCTCTCTGCCGCCTCCATAGCCAGAATCAATAGCGATACTGCCCACCCTGAATCTGCGTCGCCAGTTGCCGGTCTACCCGCACGTAGGTCTGGCTGCCCGGGAGCCAGGCGTAGACCGGCTCATCATCGGCAACGCAAGGGTCGAAGGCTTCGGCCTTGAGGCGGGTTTTCTGGTATTTGAAGGTGCCGGTGGTGTCCATTTTCACTTTAATGCGCAGGAACAATGGCACCGCATAGGCCGGCAGCTTGCACTGCAGGAATTGCAACAGCTCACTGAAATCCAGCACCGCCAGGGATTCCGCCGGGGTGATCGCCGCCATGCCGGCGCGGCCATTGGTGCCATTGATCTCCACGCCATAGGCCACCGCCTCGGCCACCTGCGGGTGTTGCAGCAAAACGTTTTCGACTTCCGTGGTGGAGACGTTTTCGCCTTTCCAGCGGTAGGTATCGCCGAGGCGATCGACGAACTGCCCATGGCCAAAACCAATGTTGCGCAGCAGATCACCGGTGTTGAAGTAGCGGTCACCGGGCACGAAGACGTCCCGGTAGATGGTCTTTTCGGTCTTGGCTGGATCGGTGTAGCCGTCCAGCGGCGCCTTGTCGTCGATCCGCGCCAACAGCAGGCCCGGTTCGCCCCTGGGGACTTTCTGCATGCGACCTTGCAGGTTGCGTAACGGCACGCCGCTGTCATGGTCGTAGCGCACCAGTTCCCAGCCCATCAGGGAAAACCCGACGGTGTTGTCGAAATTCAGCACATTGGTGAAGCCAATATTGCCGTCGCTGGCCGCATACAGCTCGCAGATATGCTCGATGCCAAAACGCGTCTTGAAGGTCGACCAGGCTCCGGGGCGCAGGCCGTTGCCGATCATCTTCTTCACACTGTGGTGGCGGTCTTCGCCGGTGGGCGGCTGGTCGATCAGGTAACGGCACAACTCACCGACATAACCCAGCGTGGTCGCCCGGTAACGGCGCACATCGTTCCAGAACTGACTGGCGCTGAACTTGCGCCGCAGCGCAAACCCCGAGGCGCCACAGATCGCCGCCCCCCAGCACACGCACAGGCCCGTGGCGTGGTACAGCGGCAGGGTGCAATACAAGATGTCATCGGGCTGCATGTCCAAGGCGATCAGGCCGAAACTGGTGGAGGTGCGCATCCAGCGTCCATGGCGAAAGACCCCGGCCTTGGGCAAACCGGTAGTGCCCGAGGTGTAGAGGTACAAGCATGGATCGTCGAAGAAGACGTGCTGGCTGCTGGCCGGGTTATCGCCTGGGTACCCTTCACTGCGACCGAGCAGGTCGATAAAACCGGACGGAACATCGGCGCTGTCTTGATCCGCCACCCACCAGGTACGAGCATTCGGCAATGCGGTTCGTCCGCGCACGTCGTTGAAGGCGGCGACCCGTTCATCCCCGACCACCACCGCGACCGGCGCCACCAGCGCCAGGCTGTGCACCAGCGCATCGCCCGTTTGCGAGGTGTTGATCATGGCACTGACCGCGCCGACCTTCGCCACCGCCAGCACGGCGATCAACAGCTGGGGCCGGTTCTCGATGAAAATCGCCACGCAGTCGCCCTTGCCGATGCCCTGGGCCAGCAAGTAGTGGGCAATACGATTGGCTTGCTCGTTGACCTGTGCATAACTCCACACCGCGTCGCCGAACAGCAACGCCGGACCCTGTGGATTACGTAGCGTGGCCTGTTCGAAACACCAGCCCAGGCCACAGGGTTGGGTCGGGTCCTGGACGTTGGCCAGTTTCATGCCTTTGATGATCCGCGCAACGGCTCTGGCAATGGCGGGCAACTTGCGCAGCATCATGCCCCAGGTAATAGCGTCGCTGGGTGTACGACTCATGGTGATCTTCCCCGGTCGACCTCGTGGGTCTCGGTTCTTGTTATCGGGCTGTAGTGATTCCGGATCGAAAGTACGCCAGCGATTCCGGCGCTGTACATGCGGTTTTTGCAATGTTTTGTATCCGCGGCCCAGGACAGGCGAAGGGTGAGCGCTACAAACTCAATTGGTTCCAAAAAAGATTGGAGAACCACGCAAAATGCAGGATGCACGATGGCCATTCATGCAAGATGCACGAAAGCAAAAAATCAGAAAATGATCAACTTATTGTTTTTAAAGGGTTTTTTATGCGGCACAAGGATGGCACAGACACTGCAACTACCCCTCCACGGTTTGCCATCAAAACCATGGAGCAGTCAAATTATGAACATGATTCAAGAAAAATTTTCGTCCCTGTTTTCCAACTACGAAGTGACTACACAGGCTCGCCCGGACGGCGGCATTCTGCTGACATTGCGCAATAGCGAAGGCAAACAGTTGAAGCGCTCGATTTCCTATGCGCAGTTGCATGCCGGTGACCAATTGTCCTGGGTGATCAGCGCCATTCGTCGTGACTTGGCGGAACAGGCCAGTGAGCTGCCGCAGATCACCCTGCTGCAGAGCCAGCATCGCTTCGCTTTGCCGACCTATCACAGCGCTTGATCTTCCTGTGGGAGCGGGCTTGCTCGCGAAGACGGCTGTCATTCAATAAAGAAGTTGAATGACACACCGCCTTCACGGCCAAGCCCGCTCCTACAATCCATGACCCGATTCGTTTTGTCGCCTGATGGCGTCAAAACGCTGAAGGGTCGATCCGCGCGAAACTGTCCACAGTGACATGCCCTGCCAGTTCCCCCCCTTCCCGTGCTAACCCGCACGTCGCCATGCCTGCATCGCGGGCCGCGTCCAGTTCCTGGACGATGTCGGACAGAAACAGAATCTCCCCCGGCGCGACACCCACCGCCGCGCTGATGCGCTGGTAGGACTGCACGTCCCGCTTGGGGCCCGACGTAGTGTCGAAATAGCCGCTGAACAACGGCGACAGGTCACCGGCCTCGGAGCAACCGAAAATCAGCTTCTGCGCCTGGATCGAGCCGGAGGAATACACGAACAGTTGCAAACCCTCCTGGTGCCACTGCTTGAGCGCCTGCACCGCGTCCGGGTAAACGTGGCCTTTCAATTGTCCAGCCTGGTACCCCTGCTCCCAGACCATGCCCTGCAACGCCTTGAGCGGCGTAGCCTTGCGGTCTTCGGCGATCCAGCCCAACAGGATCTCGATGATGCGCTCGACGTCAGCCCCCGGTTCAGCGCTGTCCTGGCGCACAGCGGCCAGTTGTTCAGCCACGTCGGCACGCGCGGCATTTTGCCGGACGAAATCCGGCAAATGCCTGGCGGCATAGGGAAACAGCACATCGAACACAAAACTCACCGCGCTGGTGGTGCCTTCGATGTCGGTGAGGATGGCTTTGATTGGCACAGGCTCAGTCCTCCAGGCGTGGGAAGCGGCTGGCGATGTCGTCGCCGGTGAACTTCGCGACCCAGCCTTCCGGGTTGTTGAACAGGCGGATGGCCACGAAATGCGGATGCTCGCCCATGTCGAACCAGTGTGGCGTACCGGCGGGCACCGAGATCAGGTCGTTCTTTTCGCACAATACGGCGTAGACGTAATCATCGATGTGCAGGGTAAACAAGCCACGACCGGCGACGAAAAATCGTACTTCGTCTTCGCCATGGCGGTGCTCATCGAGGAACTTGGCCCGCAGCTCGGCTTTTTGCGGGTGATCGCTATTGAGGCTGATGACATCGACCGTGACGTAGCCACGCTCAGTCATCAGGCGGTCGATCTGGGCCCGATAGGCAGCGATGACTTCGTCCTGGCTGGCGCCAGGCTGGATTTTGCTCGCCGCTTCCCAACGGTCGAAACGCACGCCTTTTTCAGCCAGGGTCGAGGCGATGTCTTCGAAATGGGTCAGCACCTTGTTCGGGATATCAGGGCTTGAGACGTGGTAGACGGATAGGCTGCTCATGGCTATGGCTCCAGCAGATTAACGGTTCAGGAGGGTGCGGGTCTTGAGCTCGCACTCGAACAGGAACTCGAACGCTTCGATCTGGCGCAGGGCATCGCTCATGCCCGCCCCCCAGGTGTACAGGCCATGGCCACGAATAAGGTAGCCGACGCAATCGGGATGCGCCTCGAGCCAGGGCTGGACCTTGGCGGCCAGGCGCGCGATGTCCTGGTCGTTGTCGAAAATCGGCACGCGGACCTGGGATTCGTGAGTCGAAATACCACTGAAGGCCTTTTGCAGTTCGTAGTCTTCGAAGTCGATGAAGGCTTCGGCGGTCAGGCGCGACAACACCGTGGCATTCACCGAATGGGTATGCAACACAGCACCGATCTGCGGCCGCCAGCGATACAACTGGGTGTGCAGCAAGGTTTCGGCGGAGGGTTTCTTGCCTGGCTCCAGGCTGTTGCCGTCCAGGTCGGTGGCCAGCACATCGTCGAGCCCCAGTTGCCCCTTGTGCTTGCCGGACACGGTCAGCAGGGCTTGGTCAGGGGCAAGCCGGGTCGAATAGTTGCTGCTGGTAGCCGGGGACCAGCCGCGGCCATACAAAAAACGCCCGGCGTCGATGATTTCCCGGGCGAGCTGTTCACGGGTAAGGCTCATGGCCTGTCCTCTTGCATACGTGTGGCAATGATAACGGCTGCAGCGAAGGCTGCGACGCTGGCGATGCTGAAAGTCCAAGTGGCGCCCAGGGCATTCCAGCTGTAGCCGGAGTACAACGCGCCCAAGGCCCCACCCGTGCCGGCCAGCGCCGCGTACAGCGCCTGGCCCTGGCCTTGCTGGCGTGGGCCGAAGCTACGTTGCACGAAATGAATGGCAGCGGCGTGAAAGCTGCCGAAGGTCGCCGCGTGCAGCACCTGGGCAAACAGCAGCACCCAGAGAAACTCGGCCAGTGACCCCAGCAGCAGCCAGCGCAACGCCGCCAGCAGGAAACTCGCCAGCAGGACTCGGCGCACGGAAAACCGCGCCAGGATCCGGCTCATCAACAGGAAGATCAACACTTCCGCCACTACCCCGACGGCCCAGAGCAGGCCGATCAACCCGCGGCTGTAGCCCAGGTGTTCAAGGTGCAGCGTCAGAAATGTGTAATACGGCCCATGGCTCACCTGCATCAAGCCCACGCAGGTGTAGAACGCCAGCACGCCAGGGTTGCGCAGTTGCCGCAAAAAGCCCTCCCCCGCCACTCGTGGCCCTTGCACCGGCTGGGCGTTGGGCACCCAGAAACTGGCGAACACGATGCCGGCCATGATCAGCACCAAGGCCTGTGGATAAATGTCCAGGCTCAGCCATTCGAACAGTCGCCCCAGCAGCACCACGGTGATGATGAAGCCGATGGAACCCCACAGGCGGATCTGACTGTAGCGCGACGCCTGCCCGCTCAAGTGGGCCAGGGTGATGACTTCGAATTGCGGCAGCACCGCGTGCCAGAAGAACGCGTGCAGCGCCATGACCATCGCCAGCCAGGCATAGCTTTTATCGATGAAAATCAACGAGAAGGTCAGCAACGTACAGATCGCGCCAAAACGCACGATGGCCAGGCGCCGGCCGGTGTAATCCCCCAGCCAGCCCCAGATGTTCGGCGCCACGCAACGCATCAGCATGGGGATCGCCACCAGCTCGCCGATGCGCGCCGCGTTGAACCCCAGGTGGTCGAAATACAATGCCAGGAACGGCGCCGTCGAACCGAGCAGGGCGAAATAGAACAGATAGAAACTGGAGAGCCGCCAGTACGGCAGTGCCGCCATGCTCGTCAGGCCACGGCGGTCGGCAGGCCAACCATCAAAGCTGCCCCAGCACCGGAGTGCTGACCCGAACGTCGGCGTTCTGGCCGCGATGACGCAGCAGGTGATCCATCAGCACGATCGCCATCATCGCCTCGGCGATGGGCGTGGCACGGATGCCAACGCACGGATCGTGACGGCCCTTGGTGATGACGTCCACCGGATTGCCATGGATGTCGATGGAGCGGCCCGGCGTGGTGATGCTGGACGTCGGCTTCAAGGCCAGGTGCGCGACAATCGGCTGGCCCGAGGAAATGCCACCGAGGATGCCGCCGGCGTTATTGCTGAGGAAACCTTGCGGGGTCAGTTCGTCCCGGTGTTCGGTACCACGCTGGGCGACACAGGCGAAGCCGGCGCCGATCTCCACGCCTTTCACGGCGTTGATGCTCATCAGCGCATGGGCCAGTTCAGCGTCGAGGCGGTCGAAGATCGGCTCGCCAAGGCCCGGCATCACACCTTCGGCCACCACGGTGATCTTCGCGCCGACCGAATCCTGGTCCCGGCGCAGTTGGTCCATGTAGGCCTCAAGTTCCGGCACCTTGTCCGGGTCGGGACAGAAGAAAGCGTTCTGCTCTACCGAATCCCAGGTCTTGAACGGGATTTCGATAGGGCCCAACTGGCTCATGTAGCCGCGAATAACGATGCCCTGGCTGGCCAGGTATTTCTTGGCAATCGCCCCGGCCGCCACACGCATGGCGGTTTCCCGGGCCGAACTGCGGCCGCCGCCACGGTAGTCGCGCTCGCCGTACTTGTGATGGTAGGTGTAGTCGGCGTGGGCCGGGCGGAACAAGTCCTTGATGGCCGAGTAGTCCTTGGACTTCTGGTCGGTGTTGCGGATCAACAGCCCGATGGCGCAGCCAGTGGTTCGCCCTTCGAACACACCGGAGAGGATTTCGACTTCATCGGCTTCCTGGCGCTGGGTGGTGTGGCGGCTGGTGCCGGGCTTGCGGCGGTCCAGGTCACGTTGCAGATCGTCCAGGGAAATGTCCAGGCCCGGCGGGCAGCCGTCGACAATGGCGACCAACGCCGGGCCATGGCTTTCGCCCGCGGTGGTAACGGTGAACAGCTTGCCGTAGGTATTGCCGGACATGCAGGGTGCTCCGTGAAATCGCTGAGAGACTCAACCTTGGATTCGTAAAGGCCGCCAGTATACGCAGGGTCCCCGAGTAGTTCATCCTCGAACCTTATCGGTGCCCGCCAGTCCAACCGGCACCTTCGTAACTAATGGCGTGATGATGTTAAGAGTGCTTGCCTTGAGCCTTACCCTGTTCACCGGCCTGCTTCCCGGCTTGGCCCAGGCCACCGTCCTGCAACGTCCCATCAGCCTTGTCACCGACAGTGGTGAACTTTTCGGCTCGTTGTTGCTGCCCAAATCCGACACACCCGTGCCAGTTGTCCTGATCATTTCCGGGTCCGGTCCTACGGATCGCGACGGAAACAACCCCGACGGCGGGCGCAACGACAGCCTCAAGCGCCTGGCCTGGGTGCTGGCCAAACACAACATCGCCAGCGTGCGCTATGACAAACGCGGGGTGGCGGCCAGCCTCGCGGCGACACCGGACGAACGCAACCTCAGCGTCGAAGCCTACGTGGCCGATGCCGTGGCCTGGAGCCGCAAGCTCGCCGCCGACCCGCGGCTGGGTCCATTGGTTATCCTGGGCCACAGCGAAGGCGCATTGATCGCCAGCCTCGCCGCCCCCCAGGCCAACGCTGCGGCGGTGATTTCGCTGTCCGGCAGCGCGCGGCCTATCGACCAGGTCCTGCGTCAACAGTTGAGCAGCCGCCTGCCAGCGCCGCTGATGTTGCGCAGCAACGAACTGCTCGACAGCCTCAAGGCCGGTCGACTCGACGAGAACGTGCCGCCACAACTGCAAGTGATTTTCCGCCCCAGCGTGCAGCCCTACCTGATCTCGCTGTTCCGCCAGGACCCGGCCCAAGCCTTTGCGGCCCTGAAGATGCCAGCCTTGATCATCCAGGGCAGCCATGACATCCAGGTCAGCGTCGACGACGCCAGGCAGTTGAAAGCAGCCAAGCCTGACGCCGAGCTGGCGTTGATCGAGGGCATGAACCATGTGATGCGCATCGTGCCCAACGACGTGAAACGGCAATTGGCCTCCTACAAGGATCCCAACCTGCCCCTGGCGGCCGAGCTCGGCGCACATATCTTGAGTTTTATTGACTCGTTACCCTCGCGTTAAGCGGTTTTAACCCTCCAGTCCTGGCAAAAACGGCCGATAAGTCGGTGTCGGACAGCGCATTGGCTGCCGAGGAGCCGGCCTGGACAGGATTTTGCCGATATGACTGACACTGAAACTTCACCCGACACTGCCGCCGAAACGCCCGCCGCTCCAGCCGCGGAGCTACCTTGGGCAGATGTACAAGCCGAGCACCACAAGATGCTCCGGCTGGCGCCGCTCAAGACCGACCGGGCCACCGGTGTGCGACCGCTGCGGTTTGTCGAGTTCAGCTACGCCGAGCGCCACAGCAAAGAGCGCAGCTTGCTGCGCATGAGCATTCAGTTGCCAGGCCAGCGGGTGCGCAAGGAACAGAATCACCTGGACGTCTGGGCCGATCACGTCGAAAAACGCCTGTTTTTTTCCCCGGACAGCCTGCAAGTCGAACCGATGAACCGTGGCATCGGTCGTTTCCTGGCCGCCCAGGGCATCACCTGGGCCAAGAAGCGCTGGTCGGGATACCGGGTAGACGGCAGCGACCTGAACAACAAGGACGCGCTGAACGAAGACACCCGCCTGCGTCGCGACCACTTCATGAAGGCCCATGGCTTCGAGGTGGTCTACGCCGACGCCCAGCACCTCAAAGGCAGCGTCAAGCCCACCCACGTTGGCGATCTGCTGGGGGACTGGAACACCGAAAAGCTGCAGTTCGTGGAAATCCTCGAAGCCGCGCAGATGCTGCAACAAGCCGAGCAGAACCTGGCGGAACAGGAAGTCAAACTCAAGAAACAGGAAGAAAAGGTCACCAAGTTCAAGCGCGAAGACGCCGGCCTGCGCTTCACCATCACCTGCCTGGTGGCGTTTGCCATGTTCCAGGCGGGATTGCTGATCTGGATTGCGACGCGGCACTAAACTCAACAGCGCAAAATACCCCTGTGGGAGCGAGCTTGCTCGCGATAACGGTGGGTCAGTCAATTTCAATACTGCTGACCCGCCGCCATCGCGAGCAAGCTCGCTCCCACAGGTTGCATGTCCAGGTTAACGGGCACTGAGGCGCGCCCGCCATCAATCGGATCAAACCCGCGAAGCAAACACCCCCTGGTACTGCCGGCACTGCTCGGCACTGAGCATGAACACTCCATGCCCGCCGCGTTCGAAGTCCAGCCAGGCGAAATCGACTTCCGGGTACAGCGCCTCGACGTGAACCTGGCTGTTACCCACCTCGACAATCAACAGGCCCTTCTCGGTCAGATGATCGGCTGCTTCGGCCAGCATCCGGCGGACCAGGTTCAAGCCGTCATCGCCACAGGCCAGGCCCAGCTCCGGCTCATGTTGGTATTCCTGCGGCATGTCGGCGAAATCCTCCGCGTCGACATAGGGCGGGTTCGACACGATCAGGTCGAAACGTTGCCCCGGCAGCCCCTCGAAACCATCGCCCTGCACGGTAAACACGCGCTCATCGACACCGTGACGCTCGATGTTCTGGTTGGCCACCTCCAGCGCTTCGAACGACAGGTCGGCCAGCACCACTTCGGCATGGGGGAATTCAAAGGCACAGGCAATGCCGATGCAGCCGGAACCGGTGCAGAGGTCGAGAATCCGCGCAGGTTCCTGGCCCAGCCAAGGTTCGAAACGCTTTTCGATCAACTCACCAATGGGCGAACGGGGAATAAGCACGCGCTGGTCGACAATGAAGGACATCCCGCAGAACCAGGCTTCACCCAGCAGGTAAGCCGCCGGAATGCGCTCTGCGATACGCCGGCGCAGCAAACGCTGCACGTGTACCAGCTCTTCGTCTTCCAGGCGGCAATCGAGGTAGCTATCGGCAATTTCCCAGGGCAGATGCAACGCGCCCAACACCAGTTGCCGGGCTTCATCCCACGCATTGTCGGTGCCATGGCCAAAAAACAGATCCTCCCCGTGGAAACGGCTGACGGCCCAACGGATATGGTCGCGCAGGGTACGAAGGCGGGAAGTGATCACGGCGGCAAACTCCAGAAAAATCGACGGGCGAGTCTACCAGCCAAACGCGGCAGCGCCCAAACCCTGCTCAAGGACGAAGGAAAAACACCGGCGCAAACGTAGGATTTATCCATTTTTTGCCCCATCCATTGAACAAGACGAGCATCTTGACAAGGCTGTAGGCCAGCAACGACGGCCCTTGTGATGGAAGCGATTCACAGAACCGCTCAGCCAGAGGACAATGTCGCAAAAGCCCCACTCGAAGGAGCCCCAGAATGTCCGTTCCAAAAACGATGTTTCAACTCAGCGGCCGTGGTTACGCGGCGGCCAACCTGAGTCAAGCGACACTGATCATCATCGATGCCCAGAAAGAATACCTCGCCGGCCCCCTGGCCTTGAGTGGCATGGATGCAGCGGTCGCGAACATCAAGCAATTGCTCGGCGCGGCCCGTGCCGCCAACCGTCCGATCGTGCATGTGCGCCACCTGGGCACCCACGGCGGGCTGTTCGATCCGCAGGGCGAACGCGGGGAATTCATTCCGGGCCTCGAGCCCCAGGGCGACGAAACCGTGATCGAAAAGCTGCTGCCCAGCGCGTTCCATGGCACCGAGTTGAAAAAACGCCTGGAAGACCTCGGCCCCCTGGACTTGATCGTCTGCGGGTTCATGAGCCACTCCAGCGTCAGCACCACTGTGCGCGCCGCCAAGAACCTGGGCTTTCGTTGCACCCTGGTGGAAGACGCCTGCGCCACCCGTGACCTGCCATACAAGGGCGGTGTACTCAGCGCCGAGCACGTTCAGCAGACCGAAATGGCGATCATGGCGGACAACTTCGCCACCCTGGCCCTGACCCGCGACTTCACCTGATTCTCCGTGATGAGCGGCCGTTCCCGCCGCTCATCCGCAAAAGCCTCTCATTTGCTGCAATTGCCCTGGTGTCCTGTATCACAAATACTGTTCCTTTTTGACGGCGTCTGTTTTCGTCATGCTGCGTTGCCGCTCCTCGCCATAGCGGGCCATGACTCGTCGTGGCGCCTTGCCTGACGACAACAGCCACTCGTCAAAAAAGGAACGTATTGGCGAAACAGGACACTACTGTCAGGAACAACCCGAACATCTTCCGGTCGAAGGGCCGATACCCATTGAGGAAGGTCGGAATGAAGTTATCCGATGGTTTTGACGCACGTCGCTTACGGCCCAAAGGCCCTAGCAACTGGCGGTTTCGTTTCGGCGCTGCGATCGCCGCGCTCCTGGCCACGCTCGGTGTACTGCTGGCCATGGCCGGTGCCGCCAGCCTGCTGGGGCGCCCGCCCGCACTGGGCGAGTTGAACGCCACCCCGCTGGGTTCGGCAATCATTCTGGCAGTCGGTCTTTTCGTATTGCTGTTGGGCGTCTGGCTCTGGCGCCGCTGCCGCCGCCGCGCTCGCCAATCCCTGGAGCTGGCCATGGCTCCGCATCTGATGAAAAAGCACGACTGACCCGCCATCCGACGTTTTGTCGCGCCTGATCCCCTCGGAGTTGGGTAAACTGGCCGGCCTTCGCGGAGGCTGACATGCAAGACGACGACTTTTCCCTGTTCAAAAGTGCGATCCAGGGCGTAAAACCGATCAAGCACGATCGCGCCGAAACCGGCAAACCCAAGGCTGACCGCGCACAGATCGCCAAGCTGCGTCAGGCCGCCACCGTGCGCACCGACGCCACGACCGTGGATGGCTTGTCCGATCAGTTCGTGATCGACGTCGGCCCGGAAGACGAGTTGATGTGGGCGCGCGACGGGGTGCAGGAAAGCCAGATACGCAAGCTCAAGGTCGGCCAGATTCCCTTCGAAGGCAGCCTCGACCTGCACGGCATGACCGTCGAAAAAGCCCGGGAAACCCTTTGGGCATTCCTGGCCGAAGCTACCAAGTTCGAAATCCGCTGCGTGCGCGTCACCCACGGCAAAGCCCTGCGCCTGGACGGCAAGCGGCCAATGATCAAGAGCCACGTCAACACCTGGCTGCGCCAGCACCCCCAAGTACTGGGCTTCACCTCCTGCCAGGCGAAACACGGCGGCGCCGGCGCGGTGTACGTAATGCTCAAGCGCACCATGATGGAAGGTCGCGACGAGTAGCGTCCCGATTGCCGAGCTTGCAGCGCCGTGTCCGCCACCGTACCCTTGCCCTTTGCGTAAAATCCCACAGGTAGTTTCATGTCTCTGGAACAGAATTACACCGCGATCCTCGGCCAACTCGGCGAGGACGTTTCCCGCGAGGGCCTGCTCGACACGCCCAAGCGCGCTGCCAAGGCCATGCAGTACCTCTGCCGCGGTTATGAACAGACCCTGGAAGAAGTCACCAACGGTGCCTTGTTCAGCTCCGACAACAGCGAAATGGTGCTGGTCAAGGACATCGAGTTGTACTCGCTGTGCGAGCACCACCTGCTGCCATTCATCGGCAAGGCCCATGTGGCCTATATCCCGAGCGGCAAGGTCCTGGGGCTGTCGAAAGTCGCGCGCATCGTCGACATGTATGCCCGTCGCTTGCAGATCCAGGAAAACCTCAGCCGCCAGATCGCCGATGCCGTCCAGCAAGTAACTGGCGCCTTGGGCGTGGCGGTAGTGATCGAGGCCAAGCACATGTGCATGATGATGCGCGGTGTGGAAAAGCAGAATTCCTCGATGATCACTTCGGTGATGCTCGGTGAGTTCCGGGAAAACGCTGCCACCCGCAGCGAATTCCTCAGCCTCATCAAGTAACCCGTCGCATGAAAAAACCGGCATTGATCGCCGGTTTTTTTTCGCCTGTGAAAAATCAGGTAAGCTGCGCGCCCTCTTCTTCCCTGCCGCGAGGCTTATACCGTGATTGTCAAAGCGCTTCGAGTTGGCCTGGGCCAGCTGATTATCTTCATCGACTTCATCACCCGCCCCAGCAAAAAACAGCGTCCGGCCCAAGCCCAGGCGCAGGTTGAACAAGACGCCCGCAGCCTGACGCTGTATCAGTTCCACGCTTGCCCGTTTTGCGTGAAAACCCGCCGCACCCTGCGCCGCCTCAACGTGCCGGTGGCCCTGCGCGATGCGAAAAACAATGAACAGGACCGCCAGACGCTGCTGGAGCAAGGCGGCAAGATCAAAGTACCGTGCCTGCGTATTGAAGAGAATGGCCAGACCTCCTGGATGTATGAGTCCAAGGTGATCATTGATTATCTGGATAAGCGGTTTTCTGCGGTCTGATAATTTTGTGGTGTGTTTGCGGGCCCCTATCGCGAGCAGGCTCGCTCCCACAATGAAACTGTAGGTAACTGGAGAGCCCTGTGGGAGCGAGCCTGCTCGCGATGGGGCCCGCCCAGTCACCGCATGACTCAAGCTGCTTTCACCGCCAGCGCCTCCCGCACCACCCCCGCCAACCGCTTGAGCCCTTCATCCAACCGCGCCGGATCAATGTGGCTGAAATTCAACCGCAAGTGACCCGGATGCTTATCCGGCTCAGGAAAGAACGGCTCCCCCGGCATGAACGCAACGTCAGCAGCCAGCGCGGCGGCGAGCAAGGTGCGGGTGTCCAGCGGTTGCTTGAGGGTCAGCCAGAAAAACAGCCCACCCTGGGGCACGTTCCAGTCCGCGATGTCGGCAAAATGCTTGTGCAGCGCAGCCTGGAAGCGGTCGCGACGATCCCGATAGAAATCCCGCAACTCACTCAAATGATGGCGGTACTGCTCGGTGCCGATCCATTGCAGCGCCTGCCATTGGCCGATGCGATTGGTGTGCAGGTCCGCCGACTGCTTGAGCCGCAGCAGGTGGGGAAACAGATCCGGACTGGCGATCAGATAGCCCACCCGCAGCCCTGGCAACAGGGTTTTCGATACGGTGCCGGTGTAGATCCAACTGGCCTTCTTCAAGCGACTGGCAATCGGCGTGGCGTTGCCGCCGTCGAAGGTCAGCTCGCGGTAAGGTTCGTCCTCGATCAGGGTTACGCCAAACTCGTCCAGTAGCGCCGCCACGGCATCGCGCTTGGCCTCGCTGTAGCGTACCGCCGAGGGGTTCTGGAAGGTGGGAATCAGGTAGATGAACGCCGGCCGATGCCGCTCCAGCCGAGCCCGCAATTGCTTCAGGTCCGGACCGTCGGCTTCCAGGGGCACGGTGATGCAGTCGGCGCCAAACAGCTGGAAAATCTGCAACGCCGCCAAATAGGTGGGCGCTTCCAGCATCACTTCAGTGCCGACGTCGATATGCAGCTTGGCTGCCAGGTCGAGGGTTTGCTGGGAGCCGCTGACCACCAGCACCTGGCTGGCCTCACAGGCCAGACCCAGGGAGCGCGCCTGAGCCGCCAAGGCTTCGCGCAGGGCCGGTTCACCTTCGCTCATGCCGTATTGGCCCATGGACACCGGCATGGCCGCCCATTCCACTTTCGGCAGCATGGCTTCGGCGGGCAGGCCGCCGGCGAACGACATCACTTCTGGGCGCTGCGCCGCCGCGAGGATTTCTCGAATCAAAGAACTTTTGAGGCGCGAGACACGTTCGGAAAAAGCCATGGGGGTCACCTGTAGCGGGTCGCTGGAATAATGAGTCAAACTAGTTGACCGAAATTACTCCGCCCTTCCTGGATACGTCAATATGCTTGACCTTAAAAATCCGACTTCCCAACAAATGGCCATGGAAGCGTTCTTCTTCGGCTACCAGGCGTTTACCGCCAAGGCCGATGAAATGCTCGAACGCCGTGGGTTGAGCCGGGTCCACCAGCGCATCGTTTTTTTTGTCGCCCGCTACCCGTCCCTGAGCGTGAAGGAACTGCTGGCCCTGCTCGGCGTGAGCAAACAGGCGCTGAACATGCCGTTGCGCCAGTTGATGGAAATGCATCTGGTGAACAGCGTCGCGTCTGAGACAGACAAGCGTAAGCGGCTGTTGGAACTGACCGCCGAGGGCGAGCGGTTCGAGCAGGCGTTGCGGCGCGAGCAGGTGAAATTGCTGGAGCGGGTGTTTGCCGAAGCGGGGGAGGAAGCGGTGGATGGGTGGTTGGCGGTGAATCTGGCACTGGGCAAGGCCTAGGCTCAGATTGGCTTTGCCTGGACTGGCGCTATCGCGAGCAAGCTCGCTCCCACAGTTGGAGTGCGGTGAGCACAAAATTTGTGTTTGACGGCGTTCCCCTGTGGGAGCGAGCTTGCTCGCGATGGCGCCCGCATGGGCGATATATCCCTATCGCCAGACATTTCGTCGACAACACAGAAAACATTATTTGCTTTATTTGTATACAAAAGCATAATTCGCTTCGTGCGAGTTCCTGACCAACCAGTCAACAAACATCGCCAGCCTTACCTGCCTCAGAGCCTCGCAACCACCCTCAGGGCGTGCGGGGCTGGAAATAACAATAAGACTCTTGAGGAGTACTCGCTGTGGAAAGCCGCAAACCCGAAGCCCAGACGCTGGACCTTTCGCCACCACTTCGCAGTGGCTGGCTGGAACGCCTCTTCAAACTCAGCTTGCATGGCACCACGGTGAAGACCGAGCTGATTGCCGGCCTGACAACCTTCATTACCATGGCCTACATCATTTTCGTCAACCCCAACATCATGGCCGACGCCGGTATCGATCATGGCGCCGCGTTCGTCGCAACCTGCATTGCCGCCGCCCTGGGTTGCCTGTTGATGGGTCTGTATGCCAACTGGCCGGTGGGCCTGGCACCGGGCATGGGCCTGAACGCCTTCTTCACCTACACCGTGGTCGGCACCATGGGCTACAACTGGGAAACCGCATTAGGTGCGGTGTTTGTTTCCGGCGTGCTGTTCATGATCCTGACCTTGTCCCGGGTGCGGGAGTGGCTGCTCAACAGCATTCCGGTGAGCCTGCGGTTCGCCATGGGCGCGGGGGTCGGATTGTTTCTCGGGCTGATCGGCCTGAAAACCGCCGGTATCATCGTCGACAGTCCGGCGACCTTGATCAAGCTTGGCTCGTTGCGCGAACCCGGTCCGCTGCTGGCTGCGGTGTGCTTCTTGATGATCGCCGTGCTCAGTTACCACCGCGTGTTCGGCGCGATCCTGATCAGCATCATCGCGGTGACCCTGGCCGGTTGGGGACTGGGGTTGGTGCAGTACAACGGCGTCATGTCGACGCCACCCAGCCTGGCACCGACCTGGATGGCCATGGACGTCGCTGGCGTATTCAACGTCAGCATGATCAGCGTGGTGCTGGCCTTCCTGTTCGTGCACATGTTCGACACCGCGGGCACGCTGATGGGCGTCGCCCAACGCGCCGGCCTGGTGAAAGCCGATGGCAAGATCGAAAACCTGTCCCGGGCCTTGAAAGCCGACAGCGCTTCCAGCGTATTCGGCGCCATGGTCGGTGTGCCGCCAGTGACCAGCTACGTGGAAAGCGCCGCTGGTGTGGCCGCGGGTGGGCGCACGGGGCTTACCGCCGTGACGGTCGGTGTGCTATTTATTGCCGCGATGTTCTTCGCGCCACTGGCCGGGATGATCCCGGCCTACGCCACCGCCGGGGCCTTGATCTACGTCGCCATGCTGATGATGGGCGGCATGGCCCACATCGAATGGGATGAACCGACCGACAGTATTCCGGCCATTGTCACGGCCATCATGATGCCCCTGACGTTCTCGGTCGCCGACGGCATCGCCTTGGGTTTCATCACCTATGTGGTGCTCAAGGCCGGCACCGGCAAGCGCAAGGAAATCTCTGTCAGCCTGTGGGTGCTCTGCGCGATCTTCATCGCCAAGTTCATCTTCTTGTAAGCGAGACACGTAACCACCCGCCTCACCCATTGGGTGAGGCTTTTGTCCATCAGGAGCAAAGCAATGAATCTGGAAACCTGGCTGTTGTTCAGCGGTGCCGCCTTGGTGGTGATCCTCATCCCTGGCCCGTTGTCATTGTTGATGATCGGCAACAGCCTGAACTACGGCCTGCGCCGCTCGTACCCGGCGTTCCTGGGCGGGGTGATCGCTTCGATCTGCCTGTTGAGCGCCTCGGCGTTGGGGCTTGGCGCGTTGTTGATGGCGTCGGAACAGCTGTTCAGCGCCCTGAAGATTGTCGGTGCGCTGTACCTGTTCTACCTGGCCTGGCAGAGCTGGCAGCAATCGCGCCAACCTGCCCAGGGCGCCGAAGTGCCCCAGGCTGCTGCCGTTCCACGTTTTCGCGCGCTGTTCGGCCGGGCGTTCGTGCTGGGCGCCAGCAACCCGAAAGACATCCTGTTCTTTGCCGCTTTCCTCCCGCAGTTCCTGAGCGCCGAGCAAGCGTTCCTGCCACAACTGTTGATCATGATCGCCACCTGGACCGTACTCGACCTGCTCTGCAAGCTGGCCTACGGCCTCGGCGCCCATGGCGCTGCTCGGTATTTGCGCACGGGCAAAGGGCAGAGCTGGTTCAACCGGATCAGTGCCGGGTTGTTTGGTGGCGCGGGCGCAGCGTCGTTGCTGTCCACCCACTGAGCCCTGCGTTCTGCGGAATGGCAGCCAGGCTTTTGCAAAACATGGCAACAACCCATCGATATACACCGTTCAGGAAAACACCTTAGATAGAGAGCCATTTACATCATCGTTGAACAAGGACGTTCACCATGAGCAAGGCTTTTTATCCCGGCTCCGTTTCCGACGACCGGGCCGTAGTCATTACGGACCTGGGTTTTCATGCCAATGAATACGCTGTCGAAACACTCGACTTCAGGTCCGTCGAAGGAGCGCAACTGAGTCCGGAGCACAAGCATCGACAGGCCCAGCTTGAAGTCGTGGATAAACTTTACGGCCCGCTGCACATCGGCTCCGTGACAATCACCCGTTGCGCCCTGAATGCGCTCGGCGCAACGACCGATGGGCAACCGCTGAACGGCGACAATACTTTTTTCCGCCATCCCAATCGCTTTTTCGTGAACTCGCTTCAGTTCAATGCAGGCGATATCGAAACACGTCTGAAACTGACCTGCGATGCGAACGACTACCGGTTGCCAACGTTGCTATTTGAAATGGCAAGCCAGCGTCCCCCCTGCGCGAGCCCATTGTTGAGTGAAGCCCCTGAAACACAGGCTGACCCCACCCACTATCGGAGCACGCTGGGAAAACTCCTGAAATCCGCGCAAAAGCTCGATAGCAGTGGGCTCATCCACGGAACATTCAGTTGGGTCAGCACCACCAGGAGCAACCTCCTCATTCCCACGGGCCTTGGACTTCAGGCCTTCGGAATCTATAGCGGCCTGCGAGGCCTGCAAGACGCCATCCGTAACAAGGATGCCTACCAGACCATTTTCAATGGGACCGGCGTGGCCGCCGAGGTCGCGTCTATCGGCGTCGAAGCCGCGGTGACCCGACAAGCCACTCAGATGATCAGGGCCGGCCATCGTTCCCTCGAGGATTTCGCTAAAACGACATTCGCCACACGGCTCGCGCGTGGAGGCGGCCTGATTGCCAGCGTCCTGACACTTCCTTTCGACATCATTTCCGCCGTCGACTCTTTCAAGGCTGCCGCCCACGCTACTGGCAAAGAAGCCACCGATCACTATGTCAGCGCAGCCTTGAGCGTCACCAGCGCCGCCATGACCCTGACCGTCGGCGTCGCCGCGCTCGCTGGGTTCAGTTCAGCCGGTCCCGTGGGCCTTGCCGCAGGGCTTATCCTGGTGGTGGGTTCACAAGTCTGGGGCGCCATACGTCAAGTCGATGAAATCGACGACTATATAGAGCTCACCGTACACGAGCGTCTCCGCACGGGTTGGTTGGCCTTCTGGACGATCGATCCCGACAAGGATATCCAGGAGCGCTACCTCATCGCCAAGGCGACCGCCGACCATACAAAGCTACTGCAGAACAATGCCCTGAACTTGCTTAGAGGCCCACTGAAGGACAGCACTGAAGCGATCGTAAACGGTACATTCACCGTGGAACTGGAACCGGTGACCTACAACACCTGGAGTTGGTGGACCGGTGAAAGATACCAGGCGACGGCAGTACGCCCGAGGATCAAAGACAGCGACGACCGGATCGATGCGCGCAAAGGCGTTACTGCCGGGACGCCGGGGGCAGTCATGGAAACACCGGCCGGACATAAAGGTATCCATTGGTACATCGGCGGTGGCAACGACACTGTTACAGGGGTCGAAGACAAGCCCAACGTCTTTCACTACGGGGCCGGTGTCAAAGAACTGAGCGGCGGCACGAAAGATGACGTTTTTATCTTCGAGGGCTCGACAGAAAACCTCAGTAGAAACCAAACCCCTCCAGCAAACCGGCTGGTGGGTGGCGTGGGCAATGACACACTCATTTTATCGGGCCGTAGCAGCAGCCATCAGGCGCCGCGCCAGGGTTATCGGGTCGACCTGGACGCCGGACAAGTGTCCATCATCACTCAAGCCAGTGGTGATACGCAGAGCAGATGTCATCGCCATGCAGTGCTTGAAAGCATTGAAAACGTAGAAATCCCCGAGGGCGGTGCCAATGTCATCAAGGGCACAGCCGGCTCGAACATCATCAAATCCCGCGGCAACGATTCGATCGAGGCCGGTGCGGGAGATGACCGGATTTTTATTCTCAATGGAAATAACCGCAACGCCGACGGCGGACCTGGCGAAGATGTCTATGCCATCGCTCATAAAGCAGGCGGTGTATCGATCACCGAAGACGGCGCAGACAACAGCGTCATCGCGCTGGACTGGAGAGCCGACCTGATTGAAAGCTGGCGGATTGAAGATAGCAACCTGGTCATTACTTCATGCTTCGATGCAAATGACTGGGAACTTCGCACAGTCACCATCAGGAACGTCTATGCACATAGCGATCATTCAAGAGCCCTGCAAAACGACAGGCTGACGTTCATTACCCAGGATGGCTACCACTTGGTTCCCGATCTGCCCGAGATGATCGAGCACAGCGGCCCGTTCGACATTGAAACAGTCATGGTGCAGCAAGGAACGCCGCGAACCCCGGCCATCCTGAACGATCGGATAGAACAGCAGATCGCCCACGACAAAGACACAAGCTATTTCGTTTCACGCCTCAACGAACTCACCACCCTCAGGGTCAGGCAAAAAAGCGCGTTTTCCACCACGCTCCATCTGGATTACGTCGACTCCGACCTGACGGGTATCGAGGCCCACTACAACGCCCATGTCACTCAGGAAGATAAAGGCGACACCATAAAATATGGTGAATGTGGACTGACGTTACACTTTGGCCCTCGCCGAATCATCTTGAAGAACCTGGCAAGTTCCGACGAGCGTTATAGCGCGCAAAACCCGAACACCGGACGGCGGGCATTTTCCGCCTTGGCTTTGCAACATACGTTCATCCTCATCATGAATGACGGCTCGTCCTACCGTCTGGTCCAGCCCTCGCCCGCCTATGGCGTGTTGCTGGACGAAACATTCATCGCCAAAGATCCGGTGAAATGGAAAACGGAAATTTCGCCATCTCTCACACCCACAAAAAAGAAATACGCCTATCTACGCCCCTTGGACAAAAAACCCTATTACATGGGCAATTGGGCAACCTGCGCCACGCTGACAGCCCCCACCGAACAGACGGGGATTGAAGTCCTGGTTGGCGAAGGCGCCACCTACCTTGTCCACCTGAGCCCGAACATGACGCTACGCCTGTCCACACCGGGCGCATTGGCCGGCGCCAATCCGCGGTTACCCCATGCCTCCACCTGGGAGCTCGATGCCACGCACCTGGGTCGAGTCGAAATAAAACTTTGCGCCAATGTGCTGCGGATTGGCACAACCACCATCCATCTTCCCGCCTATGAGGCTCAAGACCTTGTCGACCCGATACGAGTCATCACGGCACAAGGCGTCGTGCATGCCGTCGACAGCCTGTTTGAGCAGGTTTATGTAGAAGCGCTCGATGGCCGGTACTTTGCCCCTCTCGCCGATCCCGACACACCATGGCCCAGCGAACTGTCGAGCCTGAAGTCCGAAGAACTGAAGGTTCTTCACGTTGCCATCAAGGACGGGGCTCCCGGCACCTTGAGCTACAACCTCAAAACCCGCAGGTGGATCCTAGATACCGATAAATCCCGAGTCATTGAGACGGCGAACCTGAGAAAAACAGACCTGTGCGACCACGCCCTCAAGTTCTATCAAGATCTGGCTCGCGAAGGCCTCAACCAGACGCACCCCATGGGTGATGACACACTTCGTCTGTTGCGGGAAAAGTGCGTGGAACTGGTGGAAAACTTCACATTGGGAAACTCGGTGATATTTGCGCAAATGTTAGCGCTGAGCACGATCTTCGGCATAAGGCTCTCTCGATTGAGCTGGATCCTCTCATTGGGTGAGACGTCTGCCAAACATGCATAGCCTTGACGAATGGCTTCGAAAGTTTCTTTCAGGCGCCATATATATGTAGTGCACCTGCCTGTCGGTTTTCCATGAACATCCTTAAGCCCAAGGCCTGCCCGTCACAAGCGACATGGCAGGCCATTGGTTTCATGACCACATGGATCATCAAACTTCTTCGAACTAAGAACAGGCACTTTCAATGAGTCCAAGACGAAACACCCGACCCAATATTCCAAAGTCGTCCCCCGATACGCCTCACTCCAGTCGCGATACGACACCGGAAACAACGCTCAACAATCCCATGAGAGGAGAAGGAACCGATCAAGCGTCCCTCTCACCGACCGGACGACAGATCGAAGCCCCTGAGTCGCAGACCCCGACCGTCCAGATATCGGACATTGCCTCGCAGACAGCCATCCAAGGTGCCCCTATCCGGGTATCACTGGACAATTACTACCTTTCATCCGAGCTGGTGCCCCTGTTATCGGAGCCAGACGCGACCTCCGGAATCCGCACGTTCAAGACGCGCACCTACGTCGAGCTTGCAGAGGGGGGGACGGTGCTGCTGGGTCGCGATGCCGAACAGAATTACCGAGCCCGATCAAGCACTGAACTCGTCGCCTCCGGACCACGCCTGGAACAGGTGGAGGGCAGCCTCCTATGGCGTCAGATTGCGGACCAGGAGATGACTCACGGCAGTGATGCCGATCCGTACCACCGGCCAGCAGATGATGAGCCATCGGAAGCGGCTGCACCCAAGCGCCCGCGTACGGCGTCCGAGCAAAGCGAAACCACGCTGCAAAGCGCCCCGACATTCCAGAAAAACTGGGGGGTCGACCCCAAATTCACGCCATCGGAATTGATCACCATAGGCAATCTCCACTACAAGATGGTGACTCGCACCGAAGCGCGCGAATCCCCGATCATCTATATCCAATCCCCCGCTCATCCCACCTATAATTTTGACCTGCTGGACGCCATCCTCAGGCATACACCCGACGAGCAACCTCGCGGCGTCATACAATTGCCACCGGACAACCATTGGGAAATTGACGCCAGGCTTCCCTTTAAGAAACCGCTGACGGGCTACGTCAGGGATCGTTTTCCGGAAGTCACGACAGCCACCCTGGAAAACATCGCAAGGAAACAATTTGAACTCACCAACAACTCGCCGTTCGCCACCGCCGGAGGTTTGACAGCACTCAGGCAGATTTTCAGCAGTTGGGAAAACGCGACCCATTCGTTGCATCCACACTGGTCCGATCCGCTATTGATGCTGCCGATTCTTCCGACCTCTTCGGCGTCCAAAGGCGCTGCCCGCTCGATAGCCCTGCCCATCCCTTCCTCGACAGGAGTATTGGATCGACTGGATTTTGATCCCTTGCGGTTCCAGCGACAGTGGCTTTATTTCATGACGACGTATTCGCCTGTGGATTTCAAACGCTTTATGGCCGCCCTTCTGACCCGTAATGGCTATACAGTCATGGAACCCACCTCTTTCAATAGCTTTCCGGCGTTGGTATTTCAACGAACAGAGCATGACTATGTTTTTTTCATGAGCCTCCACCGCACCAGAATCCCGAAGATTTCCCTGCCAATGTACATGGACCCCATTACCGCCGGCACTCGCCTGGAAACCCAGGTTGGCGAAGCCGCTGCGAAAGTGGTCCAGGACGCCCACAACGCCAACAAAATCATCTGGCTCAAAGGCGGTACTGAAATCCGCCCGGGCATCGCAGACACGATCTTTATCATCCGGGATGACAACGCCAGGCTATGAGTCCGCCACGCAAAAAAAAGCCCGCAGTGTGAGCGGGCGAAAACCAAAGAAGCTTTATGCGCAGTCGCTTCCAGGACCAGGCAGTTGCTTGGGGGCTCAACTGCCTCGATAGGTTGAATAGGCGTAAGGCGAAATCAGCAGGGGCACGTGGTAATGCTCCTGCTCGGCCGAAATACCGAAACGCAGCACCACCACATCCAGGAACGCCGGTTCGGACAACTGGACGCCACGGGCGCGATAATAATCGCCGGCGTGGAATTGAATCTGGTAGACACCCGAACGGTAGTCATCCCCTTGCAACAGCGGTGCGTCGCAACGGCCGTCGCTGTTGGTCAGTGCGCTGGCGACCAGTTGCAGTTGCGAGCCTTCCACACGGTACAACTCGACCTTGATCGAGCTGCCCGGGCAGCCATGTGCGGCATCCAAAACGTGAGTAGTCAAACGTCCCATTGCTTGTGCGCGCCTCGCTGCGGTGCAGTCCGGCCCGACGCCTCCTGAATCAGTTGAAAGACAGACCGCACCGTTTCGGAGCACGAAACGCCACGGCGATGAGCGAATTAAGACACTTTAAAAGAAAATTGTACACAATAAAAAACACATATTTAGGCCACGGGCATTTGAACAATGCTTCATGACCAATCTTAAGCCAAACCAACAGATACGCTAGCCTTCCACTGATTAATTGACCAACTGGGCAGGTTTCTTGCAGTGTAGACGAACCCAGGACAGCGGTGAAAAATGCAAAAAATCAGGCTTACAAATCACACATAAAGTTGTATACAATCACCCCATCGTCGTGACGCCAGCTGTGACCCATCGCCCGGGCGCCACCTACATGGTTCGAACAAGAAGGAAGACTGCAGTGAGCGCTGACTACCCACGCGACCTGATCGGTTACGGCAGTAACCCTCCCCACCCCCAGTGGCCGGGCAATGCCCGCATCGCCTTGTCCTTCGTGCTCAATTACGAGGAAGGTGGCGAGCGCAATATCCTGCATGGCGACAAGGAGTCCGAAGCGTTCCTGTCGGAGATGGTCGCAGCGCAACCGCTGCAGGGCGAGCGCAACATGAGCATGGAATCGCTGTACGAGTATGGCAGCCGCGCCGGTGTCTGGCGGGTCCTCAAGCTGTTCAAGGAATTCGACATTCCCCTGACCATTTTCGCCGTGGCCATGGCCGCCCAGCGCCACCCGGACGTGATCCGCGCCATGGTCGCCGCCGGTCACGAAATCTGCAGCCACGGCTATCGCTGGATCGACTACCAATACATGGATGAAGCCCAGGAACGCGAGCACATGCTCGAGGCGATCCGCATCCTCACCGAGATCACCGGCGAACGTCCGCTGGGTTGGTACACCGGCCGCACCGGCCCCAACACCCGTCGGCTGGTGATGGAAGAAGGCGGCTTCCTCTACGACAGCGACACCTACGACGACGACCTGCCCTACTGGGAACCGAACACACCCACTGGCAAGCCGCACCTGGTGATCCCGTACACCCTGGACACCAACGACATGCGTTTCACCCAGGTGCAGGGCTTCAACAAGGGCGACGATTTCTTCCAATACCTCAAGGACGCCTTCGACGTGCTGTATGCCGAAGGCAGCGACGCACCGAAGATGCTTTCCATCGGCCTGCACTGCCGCCTGATCGGTCGGCCTGCGCGCCTCGCCGCCCTCAAGCGCTTCCTCGAATACGCCAAGAGCCACGAACAGGTCTGGTTCAGCCGCCGTGTCGACATCGCCCGCCACTGGCAGCAGACTCACCCTTGCCCGGGAGCGTCGAAACCAGGAGCTTCGAAATGACCGCCTTCCAGACCCTCAAGCCTTCCACCTTGAGCCGCGAAGCGTTCGTCAAAGCCTTCGCCGACATCTACGAACATTCGCCATGGGTGGCCGAAAAGGCTTTCGAGCTGGGCCAGGACTCGTCCATCGACCAGATCGAAACCCTGCACCAGCGCATGAGCGACATCCTGTTGAGTGCCGATCACGCCAGCCAACTGGCCCTGATCAACGCTCACCCGGACCTGGCCGGCAAAGCCGCCGTCCAGGGCCAACTGACCGAAGCCAGCACCAACGAACAGGCCGGCGCCGGTATCCACCAATGCTCGAGCGACGAGTTTGCGCGCTTTACCGAGCTGAACGAGGCCTATAAGGCCAAGTTCAAGTTTCCCTTCATCATGGCGGTAAAAGGCAGCAACCGGCATCAGATCCTCGCGGCGTTCGAAACGCGCATCCATCACTCGGTAGACACCGAATTCAAATGCGCGCTGGCAGAGATCAACAAGATCGCGTTGTTCCGACTACTGACCCTTTAGCGAGCAGCCCTGAGCCCCAGGATCCTGCAAGCATCCCCAGCCAACTTATTTAAAGGCAGACAAGAAGAATGAAAGCTTACGCCGTACCTTTCGAGAAGTTCGTCAACCTGGCCGACGCCCGCCTGGGCACCAAGATCATCTCGGTCACCGATGACTGGTTCGCCGACGCCAACCGTTTGTTCCAACCGACCCCGGCCGTATGGAAAGAGGGCGTGTACGATGACAACGGCAAGTGGATGGACGGCTGGGAGTCGCGCCGCAAGCGCTTCGAAGGCTACGACAGCGCGGTGATCCGCCTCGGCGTGGCGGGGTCGATCAAAGGCGTGGACATCGACACCTCATTCTTCACCGGTAACTACCCACCGTCGGCCTCCCTGGAAGCCTGCTTCCTGACTGACGGCGAGCCGGACGAAAACACCCAGTGGACTGAAGTGCTGTCGGCGGTAGAGCTGCAAGGCAACAGCCACCACTACCATGAGATCAGCAACGACCAGGCGTTCAGCCACCTGCGTTTCAACATCTACCCCGATGGCGGCGTGGCCCGGCTGCGGGTCTATGGTATTCCGTACCGCGACTGGTCGGCCGTGGGCGACAACGAACAGATCGACCTGGCAGCGGCCCTTAACGGTGGTCGCGCCCTGGCCTGCTCCGACGAGCACTTCGGCCGCATGAGCAACATCCTCAACCCAGGCCGTGGCGTCAACATGGGCGACGGCTGGGAAACCGCCCGTCGTCGCACCCCAGGCAATGACTGGGTAATCGTCGCCCTCGGCCATGCCGGCGAGGTCGAGAAAGTCATCGTCGACACCCTGCACTTCAAGGGCAACTACCCGGACAGTTGCTCGATCCAGGGCGCGTTCGTCAAGGGTGGCACCGACAGCCAGATCGAAACCCAGTCGCTGTTCTGGCGCGAGCTGCTGCCGAGCCAGAAACTGGAAATGCACGCCGAACACACCTTCGCCGAGCAGATCAAAGCCCTGGGGCCGATCACCCACATCCGCTTGAATGTGTTTCCGGATGGCGGGGTGAGTCGCCTGCGGGTGCTCGGCAAGGTCTCGAAATAAGGATGAACCCAATCGCGAGCAAGCTCGCTCCCACATTTGAAATGCATTCCCCTGTGGGAGCGAGCTTGCTCGCGATGGCGGCACGACAAACAACACAGAACTCAAGGTAAGAAGACCAGCATGCGCACACTCAAGATCGAACCGTTGACCAAAGAAGCCTTCGCCCCGTTCGGTGACGTGATCGAAACCGACGGCAGCGATCACTTCATGATCAACAACGGTTCGACCATGCGTTTCCATCGCCTGGCGACGGTGGAAACCGCCACGCCGGACGACAAGGCGATCATCAGCATCTTCCGCGCCGACGCGCTGGACATGCCGCTGACCGTACGCATGCTGGAGCGCCATCCGCTGGGCAGCCAGGCCTTCATTCCGCTGCTCGGCAACCCCTTTCTGATCGTGGTCGCGCCACTTGGCGATGCACCTGTATCAGGCTTGGTCCGCGCCTTCGTCACCAACGGCAGGCAGGGCATTAATTACCATCGCGGCGTCTGGCACCACCCGGTGCTGACGATCGAAAAGCGGGATGACTTCCTGGTGGTTGATCGCAGTGGCACAGGCAATAACTGCGATGAGCATTTCTTCAAAGAGGATGAGCTTTTGATCCTCGCCCCCCACCAATAAGAGAAGGTCCGATCACGCGAAGACAAGCGTGACGGGCGAGAGGTAAAGACTGTGGAAGCACATATGCTGGAATGGCTGAACCTGAGCGTGCGCTGGGTTCACATGATCACTGGCGTGGCCTGGATCGGCGCGTCGTTCTACTTCGTCTGGCTGGAAAACAACCTCAATCGCGTCAACCCCAGGGACGGCCTGGCCGGTGACCTGTGGGCCATCCACGGTGGCGGCATCTATCACCTGGAAAAATACAAACTCGCGCCACCGTCCATGCCGGACAACCTGCACTGGTTCAAGTGGGAAGCCTACTTCACCTGGATGTCGGGGATCGCGCTGCTGTGCGTGGTGTTCTATTGGAACCCGAGTGTCTACCTGCTGGCCCCCGGTAGCAGCCTGAGCGGCCCCGAAGGCGTCGCCCTGGGCCTCGGTTCGTTGTTCGTCGGCTGGTTCGTCTACTCCTTTCTCTGCGACTCGGCGCTGGGCAAGCGCCCTGCCCTGCTTGGCCTGATCCTGTTCGTGCTGTTGATCGCCGCGGCTTATGGGTTCAGTAAAGTGTTCAGCGGTCGCGGTGCCTACCTGCACGTGGGTGCGGTCATCGGCACGATCATGGTCGGCAACGTGTTCCGCATCATCATGCCGGCCCAGCGTGCGCTGGTGGCGGCCATCGCCGAGCACCGCACACCCGACCCGGCGTTGCCGGCCAAGGGGCTATTGCGTTCGCGCCACAACAACTACTTCACCCTGCCAGTGCTGTTCATCATGATCAGCAACCACTTCCCGAGCACCTACGGCAGCCAATACAACTGGCTGATCCTGGCCGGGATCGCCGTGGCGGCGGTGTTGGTCCGTCACTACTTCAACACCCGCCATGACAGCAACCGGTTTGCCTGGACGCTGCCGGTCGGTGCCCTGGCGATGATCTGCCTGGCTTATGTCACGGGGCCCAAGCCCATGCCCACCGCACCGGAGGTGGCCAAGGCCCCCGGCGTGATCGAGTACCAACCGTTGCCGGAAACGGCAGTGGGAGGTGGTGTGAAGCCGGCGACGACTCCAGTCGCACCGGCATCGGCGCCCACCCAGGCCACCAACGCCCAGGGCCCGTCGTTCGAGAAGGTCCACAGCGTGATCCAGGAGCGCTGCTCGGTCTGCCACTCGGCCAAGCCCACCAGCCCGCTGTTCAGCGCCGCGCCGGGCGGGGTGATGTTCGATACGCCGCAACAGATCCAGCAACAGGCCGCGCGCATCCAGGCCCAGGCTGTCACCAGCCAGATCATGCCCCTGGGCAACATCACCCAGATGACGCAGCAGGAACGTGACCTGATCGGTGCGTGGATCAACCAGGGCGCGCGGACCAACTGAGTCACGCCGTCCAACGCCGTCACCCGAAATACCGTTGACAGGCACCGGCTCACCACCGGTCGCCCGTCAGCGACTGCCTGCGCCTCAACAATAAAAACAAGAGGAAAGCACCAGATGATCCAGCCCCTCCATCACGCCCCAAATTCGCCGCACATGCGCCGTTGCAGGGCACTTGAGCCCGTCAAGGCAAGCCCGTATCCTGCGCGGCCGTTCGACGCTGGCTGACAACAAACAACCATCCGATCCTGACCGCCCCGCCAACTTATCCGGGTGCCGGCGGACAAAAACGCGCCCCTGAAAACCCCTTTACGACTGTTCGAAGAGCAGCTGGACGAGCCCTTTTCTGGCCTTGGCTCAGCTCTTGCTATCAGCACTGGCCACAAGCGAAAAGCTGACCGAACGGATGTTTTTATCCGTAGAAAAAAAGCGCCACACCAGAGCGCTGATCAGAAAAAGAAAGCGGTACCACTTACCTTTGGGAGCAAACCGAATGAAACGTACGTGCACCAGCCTGATACTCGCCGGATCCTTGCTAGCTGGGGGCCAGGCGATGGCCGATGACCTGTTCCAATGGCAGAACAACAGCCTCACCTACCTGTACGGCAAGGATTTCCAGGTCAACCCGCGCATCCAGCAGACCGTGACCTTCGAACACGCCGACGCCTGGAAGTACGGCGACAACTTCTTCTTCCTCGACCGGATCTTCTACAACGGCAAGGACGACAGCCAGTCCGGCCCGAACACCTACTACGGTGAGTTCAGCCCGCGCCTGTCGTTCGGCAAGATCTTCGACCAGAAGCTGGAACTGGGCCCGATCAAGGATGTGCTGCTGGCCATGACGTACGAGTTCGGTGAAGGCGACAACGAGTCCTACCTGATCGGCCCGGGCTTCGACCTGGCGATTCCCGGCTTCGATTACTTCCAGCTGAACTTCTACAACCGCCAGACCGAAGGCCCACGCGCCGGCGACAACGTCTGGCAGATCACCCCGGTCTGGGCCTACACCATCCCGGTGGGGTCATCCGACATTCTGATCGACGGCTTCATCGACTGGGTCGTGGACAACGACACCAATTCCAAGGGCACCTACCACGCCAACCTGCACATCAACCCGCAGATCAAATATGACCTGGGCAAAGCGCTGAAGCTGGGCGCCAAGCAGTTGTATGTAGGTGTCGAGTATGACTACTGGAAGAACAAGTACGGGATCGAAGACAGCGACGGCTTCAAGACCAATCAGAGCAACACCAGTTTCTTGCTCAAGTATCACTTCTGATCACCCACTTGATCCTGGGTACACAGGGATCCTTGTGGGAGCGAGCCTGCTCGCCATTGCGGTGGGTCGGCTTGCATTGATTTTGAATGTACCGCCGTCATCGCGAGCAGGCGCGCTCCCACAGGGGACCTGCGGTGGGCGCTGAAACTGAGCCCAATACATAAACAATGTGGGAGCGAACTTGCTCGCGATGGCGGCGGGCCTGCTTGCTTGCATCGCGCCTCAGGACAACCCCAAAAACCGGCTCAACGCCTCGCGCTGCGCCAGCGCATCCTGTCGCCCCAACTCGATCAGCTCGCTGCAGTACCCCGCCTCGAACAGCAAGTAACTCAGCACGCCGGCGCCGCTGGTCTTGGTCGCGCCCGGCCCGCGCAGGAATACCCGTAGCGGGCGGGGCAGCTCCTGGCGATGGCGAGCGGCGATTTCATCGATGGGCTGGCTTGGCGAAATCACCAGCACCTCCACGGGCGCCGCGCCCAAGGTATGGGCCGGCACATCACCGGGCAGCAGGTGACTGAAGCCGTTCAGGCGCTGAAGCAACTCGATGTCGCTCTCCAGGCTGTCAATGAACGTGCTGTTGAGCATATGGCCGCCGATCTGCGCCAGGGTCGGTTGCAGGCCCGTGTAGCTGCGATCCAAAGGATCTTGCCCACCAGCGGCACGCGGGTTGCCACTGACGCCGATGACCAGCACGCGATTGGCCCCCAAGTGCAAAGCTGGGCTGATGGGCGCCGATTGCCGTACGGCACCGTCGCCGAAGTATTGCGGGCCGATCTTGACCGGCGCGAACAACAAGGGAATCGCCGAGCTGGCCAGCAGGTGCTCCACCGACAACAGCGTCGGCACCCCGATACGACGGTGGCGCAGCCACGCATCGATGGTGCCGCGACCCTGATAAAAGGTCACGGCCTGGCCGGACTCATAACCGAACGCGGTCACCGCCACCGCCCGCAGTTGCTGCTCAACGATGGCTTGCTCGATACCCGAGGCGTGGAATTGGGCCTGGAGCAGTTCGCGCAACGGCGAACTGTCAATCAGCGCCACCGGCAACTTGGCCCCCAGGCCCAGCAGGCTGTGGCTGATGAAGCGCGTTGCCTGGCCCACCACGCCCCTCCAATCGCTGCGCATCACCTGATGGCTGCGCACCGCTTGCCAGAATGCCGTTAACCGTTCGACGGCGGTCTTGAAGTCCATCGCCCCGCTCGCCAGGCTGACCGCATTGATCGCCCCGGCCGAGGTGCCAACGATCACCGGAAACGGATTGCGCGCACCATCGGGCAACAATTCGGCAATTGCCGCCAATACCCCCACTTGATACGCCGCCCGAGCCCCGCCGCCGGAAAGAATCAAACCTGTAACCGGTTCAGCTGGGGTCATCGCAAGGCTCCGTGCTCAAGGTGATATCAAAAAAACTCAGCCGCGTTTTTCGTACAGCTTCGGCTCACCCGGCGGACGGCTCTTGAAGCGCCGGTGGGCCCAGAGGTATTGCTCGGGGCAATCACTCACCGACCGTTCCACCCATTGATTGATGCGGATGCAATCGGCTTCCTCGGTCTCGCCCGGGAAATTGTCCAGCGGTGCCTGGATCACCAGGCGATAGCCACTGCCATTGGCCAGGCGCTCCTGGATGAATGGCACAACCAAGGCCTTGCCCAGGCGGGCGAACTTGCTGGTGGCGGTGACCGTCGCCGCCTGGATGCCGAACAATGGCACAAAGATACTTTGCTTGGCGCCGTAATCCTGATCCGGCGCATACCAGATCGCCCGACCAGCGCGCAGCAACTTGAGCATGCCACGCACGTCATCACGCTCCACCGCCAGGGAGTCGAGGTTGTGCCGCTCGCGGCCCCGGCGCTGGATGTAGTCGAACAGCGGGTTCTTGTGCTCACGGTACATGCCATCGATGGTGTGCTGCTGGCCAAGCAAGGCCGCGCCGATTTCCAGCGTGGTGAAGTGCAACGCCATCAGGATCACGCCCTTGCCCTCGCGCTGGGCCTGCTTGAGATGTTCCAGCCCTTCGACATGGGCCAACTTCGCCAGGCGCGAACGCGACCACCACCAGCTCATGGCCATTTCGAAGAAAGCGATACCGGTGGAGGCAAAGTTTTCCTTGAGCAAGCGCTTGCGCTCGGCAGCGGATTTTTCCGGAAAGCACAGCTCCAGATTGCGCCGGGCGATGCGCCGTCGGTCGCCTGCCAGCCGGTACATCAGCGCGCCGAGGGCACGACCGACCCGCAGCAGCAAGGGATAAGGCAACTGGACGATCAGCCACAACAGCCCCAGGCCGCACCATAGCAGCCAGAAACGCGGATGAAAAAAAGCAGCTCGTAAACGCGGGCGATCCATTACAGCTTCCATAAAGACATGGGCCGCGCATTCTACATTGTTCGACCCGGGTTGCGGCTCGCGGACGATCTCGTTATAAGTCTCGGCACTTTTAGTGACAAGCCGTTGTACGCCGACCATGAGCCAAACCGAACCGCTAGACCAAGATCCCGTGTTCCAGCTGAAGGGCAGCATGCTCGCCATTACGGTGCTGGAGCTGGCCCGCAATGACCTGGAAAGCCTTGACCGGCAGTTGGCAGCCAAAGTCGCCCAGGCGCCGAACTTCTTCAGCAATGCCCCGCTGGTGCTGGCCCTGGACAAGCTGCCGGCCGGCGAAGGCGCGGTGGACCTGCCGGGCCTGATGCGCGTTTGCCGCCAGCATGGCCTGCGCACCCTGGCGATCCGCGCCAGCCGCATCGAAGACATCGCCGCGGCCATCGCCATCGACATTCCGGTATTGCCGCCGTCCGGCGCCCGCGAGCGTCTGCTGGAACTGAGCCCGGTCGAGCCGAAGAAAACCCCGGAAAAACCGCCGGAGCCCACCATCAAGCCTACCCGCGTCATCACCTCGCCAGTGCGTGGCGGGCAGCAGATTTATGCCCAGGGTGGCGATTTGGTCGTGGTGTCCTCAGTCAGCCCGGGCGCGGAACTTCTGGCCGATGGCAACATCCATGTATACGGCCCGATGCGCGGCCGTGCGCTGGCTGGCGTCAAGGGTGACACGAAGGCCAGGATTTTCTGTCAGCAATTGAGCGCTGAACTGGTCTCCATCGCCGGGCAGTACAAGGTCTCCGAGGATTTACGCCGCGACCCGCTGTGGGGGGCCGGCGTCCAGGTCAGCCTGTCGGGCGACGTGTTGAACATCATTCGGCTTTAACGGATACTGCCGCATTTTCCAAGCATCTCTAAAACGTAGCGAAAACGGCTTAAACGACGTAGGAAAAAGGATCAGGCAGTGTTTACCGGAGGTAGACCCCGCCCAGCATCCGATTCCAGCCAAGCCTGTCCAATTGCAGCAGTTTTCCAGAGATGTTTTTCAGGGACTGACAAAGTCCTTTTTCCTTAGGGGTGAAACACCTTGGCCAAGATTCTCGTGGTTACATCCGGCAAGGGTGGTGTGGGTAAGACCACCACCAGCGCCGCTATCGGTACCGGTCTCGCTCTGCGCGGCCACAAAACAGTCATCGTCGACTTCGACGTCGGCTTGCGTAACCTCGACCTGATCATGGGTTGCGAGCGTCGCGTGGTCTACGACTTCGTCAACGTGGTCAACGGTGAGGCCAACCTGCAGCAGGCCCTGATCAAGGACAAGCGCCTTGAGAACCTCTACGTGCTGGCCGCCAGCCAGACCCGTGACAAAGACGCGCTGACCCAGGAAGGCGTGGAAAAAGTCCTGATGCAACTCAAGGAAGATTTCGAGTTCGTAGTCTGCGATTCCCCGGCCGGTATCGAAAAAGGCGCCCACCTGGCCATGTATTTCGCCGACGAAGCGATTGTCGTGACCAACCCGGAAGTCTCGTCGGTACGTGACTCCGACCGCATGCTGGGCCTGCTGGCCAGCAAATCGCGGCGTGCCGAAAAAGGCGAAGAACCGATCAAGGAACACCTGCTGCTGACGCGCTATAACCCGCAACGGGTCAGCGACGGCGAAATGCTCGGCGTCGAAGACGTCAAGGAAATCCTTGCCGTTACCCTGCTGGGCGTGATCCCGGAATCCCAAGCGGTACTCAAGGCCTCCAACTCCGGCGTGCCGGTGATTCTCGACGACCAGAGCGACGCCGGCCAGGCGTACAGCGATGCCGTCGATCGCCTGCTGGGCAAAACCGTAGAGCATCGTTTCCTCGATGTAACGAAGAAAGGTTTCTTCGAGCGCCTGTTTGGAGGTAGGTAATGAACCTTTTTGACTTCTTTCGTGCCAACAAAAAGCCCAGTACCGCCTCGGTCGCGAAAGAGCGTCTACAGATCATCGTGGCGCACGAACGCGGCCAACGCAGTACCCCTGACTACCTGCCAGCCTTGCAGAAGGAACTGGTGGAAGTGATCCGCAAGTACGTCAACATCGGTAGCGATGACGTGCATGTGGCACTGGAAAGCCAGGGCAGTTGCTCGATTCTGGAACTCAATATCACCCTGCCGGATCGCTGATAGATCCTGCGGGAGCCACGGCGGCTCGGGCGCTTTGCTCCTTCTTTAGTTTGGAGCAAGTGCCCGCGCCGCCGTTGGCGTTTGTTACGAGACTGCTTCAATGCCCCTGTCCAATATCCGCATCATCCATCAGGACGCCGCCGTCCTGGTGGTCGACAAGCCGACCCTGCTGCTGTCGGTGCCCGGTCGGGCCGACGACAACAAAGACTGCCTGATCACCCGCCTGCAGGAAAACGGCTATCCGGAAGCACGGATCGTGCACCGACTGGACTGGGAAACCTCCGGCATCATTCTGCTGGCCCGTGACCCGGACACTCATCGCGAGCTGTCTCGGCAGTTTCATGATCGAGAAACAGAAAAGGCCTACACCGCGTTGTGCTGGGGCCAGCCGGCGCTGGACAGCGGCAGCATCGACCTGCCGCTGCGCTATGACCCGCCGACCAAGCCTCGCCACGTAGTGGACCATGAACACGGCAAACACGCCCTGACCTTCTGGCGCGTGCTGGAGCGTTGTGACGATTGGTGTCGGGTCGAACTGACACCGATCACTGGACGCTCGCATCAGTTGCGCGTGCACATGCTGTCCATCGGTCATCCATTGCTGGGCGACGGCCTCTATGCTCACCCGCAAGCACTCGCCGCCTGGCCACGCCTATGCCTGCACGCCAGCATGCTCAGCTTCACCCACCCGCAAAGCGGCGAGCGCCTGCGCTTCGAGTGCCCTGCACCGTTCTGAGGGATGTATCCGCAAGCAGGCCACAAAACCTGTGGGAGCGAGCTTGCTCGCGATAGCGGTGGGTCAGTTTGCATTGATGTTGAATGTGCCGGCCTCATCGCGAGCAAGCTCGCTCCCACATTGGAGCGCAGGCGTGCACAGAGCTTGTGTTCACCACAAATCCCTAGTGGGAGCGAGCCTGCTCGCGATGACGGTGGCGCATTCAACACGGATATCACCCGCCTCCCATCCTCCCCATCGACCACCAATACGGTAAACTCCCGCCCATTGCTGTCTGGAGCTATTTATGCGCGCAGAGTTGAACCAAGGCCTGATCGACTTCCTCAAGGCCTCCCCCACCCCGTTCCATGCCACTGCCACCCTTGCCCAGCGCCTGGAAGCGGCGGGTTATCAGCGTCTTGACGAGCGCGAGACCTGGGTCACCGAGGCCAACGGTCGTTATTACGTCACGCGCAACGACTCCTCGATCATCGCCTTCAAGCTGGGCCGCAATTCACCGCTGCACGACGGCATCCGCCTGGTCGGCGCCCACACCGACAGCCCCTGCCTGCGGGTCAAACCGCAGCCGGAACTGCAACGCCATGGGTTCTGGCAACTGGGCGTGGAGGTATACGGCGGTGCGCTGCTGGCGCCGTGGTTCGACCGCGACCTGTCCCTGGCCGGGCGCGTGACCTTCCGCCGCGACGGCAAGGTCGAAAGCCAATTGATCGATTTCAAGGCACCGATTGCCACTATTCCGAACCTGGCCATCCACCTCAATCGCGAAGCCAACCAGGGCTGGGCGATTAACCCGCAAAATGAGCTGCCACCGATCCTTGCCCAGTTCGCCGGCGACGAGCGCGTTGACTTCCGCGCTGTGCTCACCGATCAACTGGCCCGCGAACACGGCCTGAACGCCGACGTGGTGCTCGATTACGAGCTGAGCTTCTACGACACGCAAAGCGCGGCGGTCATTGGTCTGCATGGCGATTTCATTGCCGGCGCGCGCCTGGACAACCTGCTGTCGTGCTACGCCGGCCTGCAGGCCCTGCTGAACACCGACACCGACGAAACCTGCGTGCTGGTGTGCAACGATCACGAGGAAGTCGGTTCTTGCTCGGCCTGCGGCGCCGACGGCCCGATGCTGGAACAGACCCTGCGGCGCCTGTTGCCCGAAGGTGAAGAGTTCGTAAGGACCATTCAGAAATCCCTGCTGGTTTCGGCGGACAACGCCCACGGCGTGCACCCCAACTACGCCGACAAGCACGATGCCAACCATGGTCCCAAGCTCAATGCCGGACCGGTGATCAAGGTCAACAGCAACCAGCGCTACGCCACCAACAGCGAAACCGCTGGGTTCTTCCGTCATCTGTGCATGGCCGAGGAAGTGCCGGTGCAGAGTTTCGTGGTACGCAGCGACATGGGCTGTGGCTCGACCATCGGCCCGATCACCGCCAGCCAGTTGGGCGTGCGCACCGTGGACATCGGCCTGCCGACCTTCGCCATGCATTCGATCCGCGAGCTGTGCGGCAGCCATGACCTGGCGCATTTGGTGAAGGTGTTGAGCGCGTTCTATGCGAGTCGCGAGTTGCCGTAGCCTGCTTGAACCGCAGGCATGCTGTTGTGGCGAGGGGATTTATTCCCTCGCCACAACAGCGCTTGCCTCTGGATTGAGGGAGGTCGTGACATACATCATCCCCATCCGACAAAACCCCAACTAGACTGCCCTTATCCTCCCCCGACAAGGCTGTCTCACATGATCTCCATGTCTTCATTCAACGCCATGCTGGTGCCCGTCATCGCAGGCATGATCCTGCTGGCCATTGGCTTCAACTTCCGAGACAAGAATGTCGGGGTCTTTGCCATGTGGATCGGCATGTTGCTGATCCTCGCCACGGTGTTGTTCCGCATCCTGGCCAAACTCAACGAGTCGGCCTGACTTCCCCTCATGCGGCAGGCGCTTGCTCCGGCACGTCCACCCCGACATGAATCGCATCGTGGCGCCAGAACTCCAGGTCGCAATCGATCAGCCGCTGATGCTGGTCATAGTTGACCCGGGCAATCCGCAGCCCGGGGCTGCCCACCGAGACTTTCAGCGCCGCCGCGGCTTCGGGCTGTAAAGAGGTGGGCACGATTTCGAACCTCACCCGGCCGTAGTGCAAGTCGTAGTGGCGGGCGTATAGCTCGGTGATGGACTGATTGAGGTCGAACTCCAGAATGTCCGGAAAGTACTGCGGGTTCAGGTAGTGCTCGACGTACAACACCAAGCGCTCGTCGATACGCCGTACACGGCAGATCTGGATCACGCTGGACAGCGCCGGCAGTTGCAGCCAGGCACACACCGCCGCCGACGCCGGCTGCAGGCGCGCCGAGATCACTTGGGTAGAAGGCACCCGCCCTTGAGCGGCGACCATGGCGTGGAAGTGGCTACGCTGCATCAGGTTATAGGCCAGGCGTGGTGGCGAGACGAACCAACCCCGGCGCTCCTCCCGATAAATCTGCCCTTGGGCTTCGAGCTGCAACAAGGCTTCGCGCACGGTAATGCGCGTGGTCCCGAACAACTCACTGAGCTTGCGCTCGGCCGGCAACTTGCTACCGGGCGCCAATAATCCATGGTCGAGCTGCTCTTGCAGGACTTGGCCAATGGTTGTCACCGCTTTAGTTGTCTCGACGCGCATCAACGTTACCTATCTGGACTAGACCAGCACTATTTCAGGGCGAAATCGATGGCGCATCGATCCGCTTCTCGTTCCCGCAAGCCTAGGCACTGCACATGACTGGCAGATGACAGAACCGCCGAACGGTTGTTGCCCAAGCCTGCAAATTAACGGCCAAGTCCTTTCAGATCAGCTGTTTAACCATGGTCTACGCTTAATTCGCAGCCACTGCGCCCGAGCCTGACATTTCCTCACACCGCCAACACCGACATCAAAATGTCACAGGGCTTGCCTACATTGGCTCAGGTATTGCTGACCTAGACCAACACAACCGCAATCGCAGCGTTGAAAACGCCCATAGGAGCTTCGGATGAAACAGCTTTTCCTGGCATCACTGTTAGGCTCGACCATTGCCATGTGCACCGCCGCCATGGCTGCTGACACCGATCTGAAAACGTTGGAAGCCGCTGCGAAAGCGGAAGGCGCCGTGAACAGCGTCGGCATGCCCGATGACTGGGCAAACTGGAAAGGCACTTGGGACGACCTGGCCAAAGTCTACGGTTTGAAACACATCGACACCGACATGAGCTCGGCCCAGGAAATCGCCAAGTTCGCCGCCGAGAAAGACAACGCCAGCGCCGATATCGGCGATGTCGGCGCGGCTTTCGGCCCGATCGCGGTCAAGCAAGGCGTGGTTCAACCCTACAAGCCAAGCACCTGGGAACAGGTTCCAGCCTGGGCCAAGGATAAGGACGGCAACTGGGCGCTGGCCTACACCGGCACCATCGCTTTCATCGTCAACAAGAAACTGCTGCACGGCTCCGAAGCACCGACCAAGTGGGCCGACCTGAAAACCGGCAAATACAAAGTCTCCATCGGTGACGTGAGCACTGCGGCCCAGGCTGCCAACGGCGTGCTGGCAGCGGCCCTGGCCAACGGCGGCAACGAGAAGAACCTTCAGCCGGCCCTGTTGATGTTTGCCGAGATCGCCAAGCAAGGGCGCCTGTCCATGGCCAACCCGACCATCGCCACCATGGAAAAAGGTGAAGTCGAAGTGGGTGTGGTCTGGGATTTCAACGGCCTGAGCTACAAGGCCAAGATGGCCAATCCGGATGATTACGTCGTGCTGATCCCGTCCGACGGCTCGGTCATCTCCGGCTACACCACCATCATCAACAAATACGCCAAGCACCCGAACGCCGCCAAACTGGCGCGCGAATACATCTTCAGCGACGCCGGCCAGATCAACTTGGCCAAGGGCAACGCCCGTCCGATCCGCGCCGAGCACCTGACCCTGCCGGAAGAGGTCAAGGCCAAGCTGCTGCCCAACGAGCAGTACAAAGGTGTGACCCCGATCAAAGACGCGGATGCGTGGGAGAAAACCTCCAAGGCACTGCCGCAGATGTGGAATGAACAAGTAATCGTCGAGATGAAGTAAGGCGCTAGCTCCCGCTCGGATATCCACTGAGGATCCCTTGTGGGAGCAAGCACTGTGGGAGCAAAGCTTGCTCGCGATAAACGATGACACGGTCTCACAGTTGCACCGTGTCGCCAGCATCGCGAGCAAGCTTTGCTCCCACAGGCCTGCTCCCACATTGGCCGAGGTGAATCCGAGTTTCCTGGTATCTGTCCGGAGTCCCGCTACCCATGAAGCACAACGTCATCCTGGTGGTGCTCGACGGCCTCAATTATGAAGTCGCCCGGCATGCCATGGGGCATTTGCAGGCTTACGTCGGCGCAGGACGCGCGGCCCTCTACAAACTGGAATGTGAGTTGCCCGCCCTGTCCCGTCCGCTCTACGAATGCATCCTCACCGGCGTCGTGCCCCTCGACAGCGGGATCGTGCACAACAACGTCTCGCGCCTGTCGAACCAGCGCAGCATTTTCCACTATGCCACCCAAGCCGGCTTGAGTACCGCCGCTGCTGCGTATCATTGGGTCAGCGAGCTGTACAACGTGTCACCGTTCATCGCCGGCCGGGATCGTCATACCGACAACCCTGACCTGCCGATCCAGCACGGACATTTCTACTGGAATGACCACTACCCCGATTCCCACTTGTTCGCCGATGCCGAACACCTGCGTCAGCGCTACCTGCCGAACTTTTTGCTGGTGCACCCGATGAACATCGACGATGCCGGCCACCAGCACGGCCTGGACACCCCGCAATACCGCAACAGCGCGCGCTCAGCCGATATCAACCTGGCGGTCTACCTGCAAGCCTGGCTCGACGGCGGCTATCAGGTGCTGGTGACGTCCGACCACGGCATGAACAACGACCGCTCCCACAACGGCCTGCTGGCCGAAGAACGGGAAGTACCGCTGTTTGTCCTCGGCGACGGCTTCAGCCTCGATCCGGCTGCCACGCCCCGGCAGACCGAACTGTGCGGCACCATTTGCCAGTTGCTCGGCGTTGACCACGACAAACCCTACTGCCAGGAGTTACTCAAGTGAACGCCATGACGCGCGGCAAATGGCTGGCAGCGTTGTGCCTGGTGCCCTTCGCGATTTTCTTCATCGTGTTCCAGATCGCCCCGCTGCTCTGGGTGCTGATCAACAGCCTGGAATCGGAAGAGTTCGGCTGGGGCCTGGCCAACTTCAGCAAGATCTTCAGCTCCAAGTTCTACCTGCAAGCGATCCAGCACAGCCTGGAAATAAGCTTCTGGTCCAGCGTGTTCGGTATCGTCATCGCCGTGCTCGGCAGCTACTCCCTGCGCCGGGTCGATTCGCGGCTGCGCAACTTCGTCAACGCCTTCGCCAACATGACCAGCAACTTTGCCGGCGTGCCCCTGGCCTTCGCCTTCATCATCTTGCTGGGGTTCAACGGCAGCATCACGATCATGCTCAAGCAGGCGGGGATCATCGAGGATTTCAACCTGTACTCGAAAACCGGGTTGATCATCCTCTACACCTACTTCCAGATTCCCTTGGGTGTACTGCTGCTCTATCCGGCCTTCGACGCCCTGCGCGAAGACTGGCGTGAATCCGCCGCGCTGTTGGGGGCCAACGGCTGGCAGTTCTGGCGGCACATCGGCTTGCCGGTGCTGACCCCGGCGCTGCTGGGCACCTTCGTGATCCTGCTGGCCAACGCCCTGGGGGCCTATGCCACGGTCTATGCGCTGACCACCGGTAACTTCAACGTCCTGCCGATTCGCATCGCCGCCATGGTCTCCGGCGACATCTCCCTCGACCCGAACATGGCCAGCGCCCTGGCCGTGGTGCTGGTGGCGTTGATGACCGTGGTGACCATCGTCCATCAGTTGCTGCTCAAGAGGAGCTACCATGTCTCGCGCTGAATCGGGCTCCGTCGGGCTCTATCATCGGCTGGTGGTGTACCTGCTGTTCGCCATCCTGCTACTGCCTCTGGCGGGCACGCTGGTCTACTCCATCGCCAGCAGTTGGTCGGCCACCGTGCTGCCCAGCGGCTTTACCTTCAAATGGTATGTGCAGTTGTGGAGCGATCCGCGTTTTCTCCACGCCTTCGGTCAATCACTGATCGTCTGCGTCGGCGCGCTGGTGCTTTCGGTGGTGTTGATTCTGCCGCTGCTGTTCGTGGTGCATTACCACTTCCCCAGACTCGACGCGCTGATGAACATCCTCATCCTGCTGCCCTTCGCGGTGCCGCCGGTGGTGTCGTCGGTGGGGCTGCTGCAACTCTATGGCTCCGGGCCGCTGGCGATGGTGGGCACGCCGTGGATCCTGATCGGCTGCTACTTCACCGTCGCCCTGCCGTTCATGTACCGGGCGATCACCAACAACCTGCAAGCCATCAACCTGCGCGACCTGATGGACGCCGCCCAACTGCTTGGCGCCAGCACCTTCCAGGCAGCGCTGCTGGTGGTGCTGCCAAACCTGCGCAAGGGCTTGATGGTGGCGTTACTGCTGTCTTTCTCGTTCCTGTTCGGTGAATTCGTGTTTGCCAACATCCTCGTCGGTACCCGCTATGAAACCCTGCAGGTGTACCTGAACAACATGCGCAACAGCAGCGGTCACTTCACCAGTGCCCTGGTGATTTCCTACTTCTTCTTCGTACTGGTCCTGACCTGGGCGGCCAACATCTTGAACAAGGACAAAAGCCAATGAGCTACGTCAGCGTCCAACACCTGCAAAAAAGCTACGCCGGCACGCCGGTGTTCAGCGACATCAACTGCGAGATCGGCAAAGGCGAATTCGTCACCCTCCTCGGCCCTTCCGGCTGCGGCAAGTCCACGCTGTTGCGCTGCATTGCCGGCCTGACCGCAGTGGATGCCGGCCAGATTCTGCTGGACGGCCAAGACATCGTCCCGCTAAGCCCGCAGAAACGCGGGATCGGCATGGTGTTCCAGAGTTACGCCCTGTTCCCCAACATGACCGTGGAGCAGAACGTCGCCTTTGGCCTGCGCATGCAAAAGGTCGAGGCCGAGGACAGCCGCCAGCGGGTGCTGGAAATTTTGCGCCTGGTGGAACTGCATGATTTTGCCGCCCGCTATCCCCATCAACTCTCTGGCGGCCAATGCCAGCGCGTGGCCCTGGCCCGCTCCCTGGTCACCCGCCCGCGCCTGTTGCTGCTGGACGAACCGCTGTCGGCCCTGGACGCACGGATTCGTAAACACCTGCGCGAACAGATCCGTCAGATCCAGCGCGAGCTGGGCCTGACCACGATCTTTGTCACGCACGACCAGGAAGAAGCCCTGACCATGTCCGACCGGATTTTCCTGATGAACCAGGGAAAGATCGTACAAAGCGGCGATGCCGAAACCCTCTACACTGCGCCGGTCGATGTCTTTGCCGCTGGCTTTATCGGCAACTACAACCTGCTGGACGCCGACAGCGCCAGCAAACTGCTGCAACGTCCGGTGAACGGCCGCATCGCCATTCGCCCGGAAGCCATCGAGCTGAGCTACAACGGCCAGGCCGATGCGCTGATTCGCAGCCACAGCCTTCTGGGCAACGTGATTCGTTACCGAGTGGAGGCCCGTGGCGTGGAGTTGGTAGTGGATGTGCTCAATCGCTCGGCTGCCGATCTGCACCCCGATGGCACACGTCTGTCACTTTCCATCGATCCGTCGGCACTGTGTGAGGTAGCCTGATGGCTTTATTGATTTTGAAGCTGATTTTGAAAAGGGAAACGCGCTGATGGCCCTGGCAATTTTTGATCTGGACGAAACCCTGATCCACGGCGACTGCGCCACCCTCTGGAGCGAACAGATGGGGCGCCTGGGCTGGGTCGATCCCGAATCGTTCATGCAGCGCAACAACGCGCTGATGGACGCTTACAGCCACGGCAAGCTGAGCATGGAAGAGTACATGGACTTCAGCCTGGAACCGATGATCGGTCGTACCCCGGAAGAAATCGAGCACCTGGTGGCGCCGTGGGTGGAAGACTTCATTGAACCGATCATCTTCAGCGACGCCACCAAGACCATCGCCGAACACCGCAAGGCCGGCGACCGGATCCTGGTGATCTCGGCCTCAGGCACGCATCTGGTCAAGCCGATTGCCGAACGCCTGGGCATCGACGAGATCCTGGCGATCAATCTTGAAGTGACCCATGGGGTGTACAGCGGCAAGACCGAGGGCATCCTCACCTACCGCGAAGGCAAGATCGCACGACTGCTGGACTGGCTGGATGCCGAGGAAGAAAACCTGGAGGGCGCGAGTTTCTATTCCGATTCGCGCAATGACTTGCCGCTATTGCTGCGGGTGGACTTCCCCCACGTAGTCAACCCGGACCCGGTGTTGAAGGCCCATGCCGAACTGGCCGGGTGGCCAATCCATACCTGGAAATAAGCCCCTTTGTGGGAGCGAGCTTGCTCGCGATGGCGTTGGGTCAGCCGACATTGATTTAGCTGACACGCCGCCATCGCGAGCAAGCTCGCTCCCACAGGTTCAGTGTGGTTTCTACCCGAGGCTGGAGCCCAGCAGCAGCCACAGGCTCCAGCCAAGCAATAACACACCGCAGAGACGACTGAGCCAGAGTCCCTGCGACAGGTTTTTCTCCAGCAGGATGAAGGCACCGATCACTGCCACCCAGAGCAGGTTCATCACGCCGACCACGAACAGCAGGCCCATCAGGGCCCAGCAGCAGCCCAGGCAGTAAGCGCCATGGGCCAGGCCCATGCGCCAGCCGCCGAACACGTCGGGGCGCCAGTAGCTGAGAAGAAAGTGCAGCGGCCCGCGACAATGCTCAAGGCAGACCGCCTTGCCTGGCAGCCACTGATAGACGCCTGCGACCAGCAGCAGGCCGGCGCCCAACGCGGTACTGGTGACGCGCATCCCCGGACTGAGCAGGGATAGCTGCTCGAGCGCCCATTGCAGCGCCGTGGCGCCCAGGGCGAAGCCAGCCCAGACCAGGCCATAAGCGCTGCAGAACAGCAGCAAAGCCAGGTGTCGCTGCGGTGCCGGCATGCGTTTGCGCAGCATCTGCTGGTAGATCAGCAGCATAGGCACGGCGCTGGGCAGCATCATGCCGATCATCATCACCCCCCACATGGCGAACATCAGCAGAGCATCGCCCAGGCTCCAGGGCATGAGCATGCCGGCCATTGCCGCATCGGCCATGCCACCCGGCGCATTCATATCGCGAGCCATGCGCAGCAGCATCAGCCAGGCCAGGGCGGTCAGCGCGAGCAGGCAGAGCAGCAACAGCAACTGCTCGCCGGTCAGTCTCTTGCCCTGGGTCGCCGCCTGAGGCTCTGCCATCTTTACGGCTCTATGCCATGGCCGGTGAAGTGCACGTGGGCGAGGTGGCTATGACTGTCCTGGGATTGTAGCTTGAGGGCTGAATGCGTCTGATAGCTGCCGCTGGCGACTTCGGCCTCAAGGAACTCGAAGCCGTTGGGCAGGGACAGGCGGACTCGGTGAGGTGAACCGTCGATCGGGCTGCGGATCGGCTCGCCGCTGGCCTGCAGCACGCCTGGAATGTCCAGGTGCGCCAAGCGCTGGTCGACATCGATGGACAGGGTGATGGGCACGAACAGCGGTTCGAACACTTCAGTCATGGTGCTGCTGAACACCTGAAACACGTTGGCCCCGGGGTCGCTCTCCAGGCCAGAGAGGATGGTCAGCAGGGCCTGGCGTTGCGCCTCGTCGGCACGTTCATCGATGAACACCTGACAACTGCCATTGCCCTCATGGATGGCGCCCGGCCAGGCGAAGGTAGCGGCCCAGCACAAGCCTTCCAGCGCTACCTGATTGAAATACCCGCGCTCCACTCGCATCGACGCCACCGCCTGGCAGTGGCCATGGGTCGGTGGTGCATCGAATTGACAGGGGCAACCCCAATTGCAGTTGCAGGCAATGAATTCGACGCCCTGCATGCGCCATTCGGCGATGGCCATGATCAACCTCTTCACCTGGTGGGTGAAATGAAAGTTGCGGTTACCCCCATCCCTCCATTAATTAACGCTAGCAGGGCGCGCGCCTCGGATACGGGCTGCCGACCAAAGGTGAAAGCCATCGTCGATAGGGATAAGGGTGCCAGTCATGTAGGCGCGGGCCTGCCTATCCAGCCCCTTGAAATATGCCGCGCAACGCGGGAACTAGCGCCAGACCACAGAGTCCTGTGGGAGCGAGCCTGCTCACGATGGCGTTTGGCCAGCCAGCATTGATTTAGCTGACACACCGCCATCGCGAGCAGGCTCGCTCCCACAGATTCTTGCGACGCCCGGATTAGCTCAGGCTCTCATCGATCACCAACACCAACTTCCCAGACACCTTGTTGGTCGCCAGCTCCGCGAACGCCGCTTCGGCATCCGTGATCGCGAAGGTCTTGGCCAGTTGCGGGCTCAGGCGTTTGTCGGCAAACAGTGGCCACACCTGCTGCCCCAGCTCGCTGATCAGGTCGGCCTTGAACTGATCGTCACGGCTGCGCAAGGTCGAGCCGAGCAATTGGATACGCTTGCCCAGCATCTGCGCCAGATCCAGTTGCGCCTCGCGCCCACCCATCAGGCCAATAAGCACCCAGCGCCCGTCAACTGACAAAAGTTTCACGTTGAGCTGGGCGTAGTTGGCGCCCACCGGATCGAGGATCACGTCGAAGGGGCCGAAGTCGTCCAGACTCTCCAGGCCATCGGTGCGCACAACACCGCCCTGGGCCCCCAGCGCTTCGCAATAACTCAAGCGGTCAGCCGAACCGACACTCACCCAGCACGGATTGCCAAACGCCTTGCACAACTGGATCGCAGCCGAGCCGACGCCACTGGCCCCTGCGTGCAGCAGGACTTTTTCACCCGGCTTGAGCCCGGCCAGTTGAAACAAATTCAGCCACGCGGTGCCGTAGACCTCAGGCAGCGCGGCCGCTTCAGCCAACGTCAGGCCCTCGGGCACTGGCAAGACATGCCGGCTATCGACCACCACTTCCTCGGCCATCCCACCACCGGCCAGCAAGGCGCAAACGCGGTCGCCCACCTGCCAGGACGAACCCGGCCCGACCTCGCTGATTACCCCGGAACATTCCAGCCCCAGCACCTGGCTGGCACCGGGTGGCGGCGGATAAAGCCCGGCTTTTTGTAACAAATCGGCCCGATTCAGGCCCGCAGCCGCCACACGAATGCGAACTTGCCCGACATCACACGCCGGACTTGGCTCATCTGCCCATACCACTTGGCCTTCAACGCCTTGCAATGCTTTCACGGTGCCTCCATAGTGAGTCTCGACTGGGCCCGCTGCTTCAACGCCGGGCTTTCTTGCATTATGCGCCCGGGCCACATGGAACCGGCGACTTCAAAGACGGCCTAATATGCGTTATCAATTGTCCCTGCGTCGAATCAGCATGAAGCACCTGTTCCCCAGCACCGCCCTCGCGCTTGTCATTGGCCTTGGCCTGTTGCCGCTGTCGAGCGATACGTTCGCAGCCAACAGCTGGGACAAGCTTCAGCCCGATCGTGACGAGGTGATTGCCAGCCTTAACGTCGTGGAGTTGCTCAAGCGCCATCACTACAGCAAGCCGCCGCTCGATGACGCGCGTTCGATCATCATCTATGACAGCTACTTGAAGCTGCTTGATCCGTCGCGCAGTTATTTCCTGGCCAGCGACATCGCCGAATTCGACAAGTGGAAAACCCAGTTCGACGACTTCCTCAAGAGCGGCGACCTGAACGCCGGGTTCACTATCTACAAGCGCTACCTGGACCGCGTGAAAGCGCGTCTGGATTTCGCCCTTGCCGAGCTGAACAAAGGCGTCGACAAGATCGACTTCAATACCAAGGAAACCTTGCTGGTCGATCGCAAGGACGCCCCTTGGCTCAAAAGCACAGCCGAACTCGATGACCTGTGGCGCAAACGCGTCAAGGACGAGGTGCTGCGCATGAAGATCGCCGGCAAGGAACCCAAGCAGATCCAGGAAACCCTGACCAAGCGCTACAAGAACCAATTGGCTCGCCTGGACCAGACCCGCGCAGAAGACATCTTCCAGGCGTACATCAACACCTTCGCCATGTCCTACGACCCGCACACCAATTATCTGTCGCCAGATAACGCGGAAAACTTCGACATCAACATGAGCCTGTCCCTGGAAGGCATCGGTGCGGTGCTGCAGAGCGATAACGATCAAGTGAAGATCGTGCGCCTGGTACCCGCGGGCCCGGCGGACAAGACCAAACAGGTCAGCCCGGCGGACAAGATCATCGGCGTCGCCCAAGGCAACAAGGAAATGGTCGACGTGGTCGGCTGGCGCCTGGACGAAGTGGTCAAGCTGATCCGTGGCCCCAAAGGCTCGGTGGTGCGCCTGGAAGTCATCCCGGCCAGCAATGCGCCGAACGACCAGACCAGCAAGATCGTGTCGATTACCCGTGAAGCGGTGAAGCTGGAAGAACAGGCGGCGAAGAAATCGGTCCTCAACCTCAAGCAGGACGGCAAGGACTACAAGCTCGGCATCATCGAGATCCCGGCTTTCTATCTGGACTTCAAGGCGTTCCGCGCCGGGGACCCGGACTACAAGAGCACCACTCGCGACGTCAAGAAGCTGCTGACCGAGCTACAGAAGGAAAAGGTCGACGGTGTGGTGATCGACTTGCGCAACAATGGCGGCGGCTCCCTGCAGGAAGCCACCGAGTTGACCAGCCTGTTCATCGACAAAGGCCCGACCGTGCTGGTGCGTAACGCCGATGGCCGGGTGGATGTGCTGGAAGACGAAAACCCCGGGGCGTTCTACAAGGGGCCGATGGCCTTGCTGGTCAATCGCCTGTCGGCTTCGGCCTCGGAGATTTTCGCCGGCGCCATGCAGGACTATCACCGGGCATTGATCATCGGCGGGCAGACCTTCGGCAAAGGCACCGTGCAGACTATCCAGCCGCTCAACCACGGTGAACTGAAGCTGACCCTGGCCAAGTTCTACCGGGTTTCCGGCCAGAGTACCCAGCACCAGGGCGTACTGCCTGATATCGATTACCCGTCGATCATCGACACCAAGGAAATCGGCGAAAGCGCCCTGCCCGAAGCCATGCCGTGGGACACCATCCGCCCGGCGATCAAACCGGCCGTGGACCCGTTCAAGCCGTTCCTGGCTCAGCTCAAGTCCGAGCATGACACCCGCACGGCCCAGGACGCAGAGTTTGTCTTCATCCGCGACAAGCTGGCCCTGGCGCAAAAGCTGATGCTGGAGAAAACTGTCACGCTCAACGAAGCCGAACGTCGCGCCCAGCATGCCGACATCGAAGCCAAGCAACTGGTCATGGAAAACCTGCGTCGCAAGGCCAAGGGCGAAGAGCCGCTCAAAGAGTTGAAGAAAGAGGACGAAGACCTGATCACCGAACCGGAAAAAACCAAGCCGGAAGACGATGCCTACCTGAGCGAGACCGGGCGAATCCTGCTGGATTACCTGAAACTCAACACGGCCGTCGCCAAGCACTAAGATGATGGCCATTTAATGGTGTTGCTCGTCGCAGCGTCATCAAACTGACATCATTCTGTCGTGAAATACAGGACCGGGCGCCCCCTTAGGGGATCGCGCCCAGTCCTTTTTTTATCGCCAGAGATCGCCATGACCACGACAGAACAGCTGAGTGCATTGAGTTCGATCCTGGCTCAAAGCGGTTTGCACAGCCTGTTCCAGCCGATCATCTGCCTTTCCGAGCGGCGCATTGTTGGCTATGAAGCCTTGACGCGCGGACCGTCCAATAGCCCGTTGCACTCCCCCATCGCCCTGCTCTCCGTAGCCCGCCAGGCCGGACGTCTCAGTGAACTGGAACTGGCCTGCCGACGCAGTGCCTGCCAACGCTTCAATGAGCAAAAATTACCGGGCAAGCTGTTTCTCAACGTCTCGCCCGAGTCCCTGCTGGAGTCTGCGCACCAGACCGGACGTACGTTGCAATTGCTGCGGGACTTCGGCATTGCCCCCAGTCAGGTGGTGATCGAACTGACCGAACAAACCCCGATCGATGACTTCCAGCTCCTGCAAACCGCCCTGCACCACTACCGGGCCATGGGTTTTTCCATTGCCCTGGACGACCTTGGCGCGGGTTATTCGAGCCTGCGGCTCTGGTCCGAACTACGTCCCGATTATGTGAAGATCGACCGGCACTTCATCGACGGCATCCACCAGGACGCGCTCAAGCGCGAATTCGTCGGCTCGATCCTGAAAATCGCCCGGGCGTCCCGGGCCCAAGTGATTGCCGAGGGTATAGAACTGCAAGAAGAGCTGGCGGTGCTGATCGAAATGGGCGTAGACCTGGTCCAGGGGTATCTGCTGGCCCGGCCCCAGGAACAACCGTCGCGCGACGCCAGGGCGCTGATGCCCAAGCAGGACAACGGCGTGGCGGCGCTGAGCGATGAGATCAACGACCTCAGTGCGCTGCTCAACGAACAGCCGGCGGTGGCCCACGATACACCGACCGCTACAGTGCTGGAGGCGTTCCGGCGCCAGGCCAACCTCAACTCCCTCGCAGTGCTGGACGACCAGGAACAACCCTGCGGCATCGTCCATCGCCATTCACTCTCCGACGCCCTGCTCAAGCCCTTCGCCACCGACCTGTTCGCCCGCAAGCCCATCAGCCGCCTGATGAGCGATGATTTCCTCGCGGTAGAGCTGAACCAGTCGCTGCAACAAGTCAGCCGCCTCATCACCAGCCGCGCCCGACAACGCATCGAGGAAGACTTCATCATCACCCTCAACGGTGGCTACCTGGGCTTGGGCCGGGTCATCGACGTGCTCAAACTCATCACCGAGTTGAAAATCCAACAAGCCCGCTACGCCAACCCGCTGACCTTGCTGCCGGGCAACGTACCGATCCAGCAATGCCTCACGCGCCTGCTCCAGCAGCGCCAGGAATCGGTGATCTGCTACGTGGACATCGACAGCTTCAAACCCTTCAACGACATCTATGGCTATGGGCGAGGTGATGAAGTCCTGCTGTGCCTGGCCCAATGCCTGAACGAACGCATCGACCCCAGCCGCGACTTCGTCGGCCACATCGGCGGCGACGACTTCCTGCTGGTCCTCGGCCCGGAAGACTGGCGCAAGCGCCTGAACCAACTGCTCAGCGACTTCCAAAACCACTGCCGCCGCTTCTACCGCCCCGAACATCTGGAAGCCGGATGCTTTACCGCGCTGAATCGCCAGGGAGTCCGACAGGACTTCGCGTTGTTATCACTGTCGATTGGGGTGGTGCATTTACGGGCGGAGGCTTGTGAGGAACTGGACGCGAGCCAGTTGGCTGAACTGGCCTCGCAGGCCAAGCATCATGCCAAGGAGATTTTGGGGGGGAGTGTGTATCTGGTGGATGGGTTGGCTGGGCGGGAGCCTGTGGTGGGGTTGGGGTTGTCGGTTTGAGGGAGGGTTACCTTGTGGCGAGGGAGGTGCTTTCGGTCGTTCCCACGCTCTGCGTGGGAATGCTGCCAGGGGCGCTCCGCGTTCCGCTTTTGAAAGGTGACGCAGAGCGTCACGGGATGCATTCCCACGCAAAGCGTGGGAACGATCAAAAGGTCTTGCTTGGCAAGGCCTTTTTTATGAGCAAGAAACTTTTAAGTTGAGCCTATTAACGATATGAAGCAACCATGCTTCGCCCGTGCCCCAAGCGTTCCAATAGCTGTAATAACAACTCAACTCTCTTAATAGATACTCCCTCAACTCCAACTCATTTTTCTTCTTGCTGAGTAGTACATTGAGTTCCTTCTCAACAGCCCTCAGCTCCTCACTATCAGACGCTGTTAGAAAAGCATCAAGGGCTTGCTCGGCGGTCTCATATTCGACAGTCCAATCTTGGTGAAAATAAGATCCAAGAAAGTCATGTAGCTCAGGGAAATCTGCATTCATACTTCCGGAAATCCTGTTAGCAAAAAATACCCCATTGGTTTTTTTTGGTCTTTCTTCAATACCAGTAATACTTTTGATGCCGTCATGTAGTCGGTGCGACCATTTAGCAAGCTGGTTCCCACTGGCTGGGTGAAAGTATGCCTAATAGTCGTCTTTTCTTTCTTGCCTGCTAAGAATTTTTCGATTTTCTTTTCATTTGCAGCCAATGCCCTCGCTGCTGACAACTCAGCAGTAGGTCGATCGGGGAACGTAGAGGCGGCAGGGATATCTGGCTCTGCCTCCAGTCTTTGGGCTAGCTGTGCATTTGTCCTACCAATATGTTTCTCAATCAAATGCCCACCACGAGCCTCATGTGCCGCCAAACCTCCCCCAGGCACAATCTCGCTGAACGGTCCATCGGCCTCGATATCACCAGGACAATGACAGGCCAACCCCAACGGATCCACCCACCCCGTCGGGTTCAGGGTGTAGCGATACCCATTGAGCCCGCCCGCCAGTTTGCTCGGATCAGGCGTCAAATAGCGGCCGGTGTCGGGATTGTAGTAGCGGTGGCGGTTGTAGTGCAGGCCGCTTTCGGGGTCGAAGTATTGGCCCTGGAAGCGCAAGGGTTGCTCAAGCTGTTCGCCGCCGCCGTGAACCAGTTCGGTGGTTTTGCCGTAGCCGTTGTAGCGCGCTGACCAGACGATCTGGCCGCCGTAGTTGGTCAGTTCCTGGGGGGTGCCCAGGTGGTCGAGGTGGTAATAGAACGGGCAGGCGTTCAAGCCTTTGCCGTCGAGCATGACCAATGGGCGGAAGGTGCCGGGTTCGTAGAGGTAGCTGCGGTGGTGGCGTCGGCTGCTTTCGGCAACGACCTGGTCACCCTGCCAGAAAAATTCCGTGGTCAGGCCGTTCACGGTCTTGCTGATGCGCCGGCCAAAGGCGTCGTAGCGGTAGGTCGCTTCGTGGCCGTCCGGCATGCTCACGCCGATCAGGCGGTGCTGGCTGTCGTAGCGGTATTCGTTGACCAGGGCCTTGCCGCGGCGTTCGCGGATCAGGTTGCCGAAGGCGTCGTAGTCATAGTGACGGTCGCCCTCCGCCAGCAGACGGTTGCCCTTGCGGATGATCGGGCCAGTGCGGTCCTCCAGCAAGAGGTTGCCCGCCGGGTCGTGCATGAAGTGTTCTGGCGGCTCGCTGTGAGAGAAGTCGATGCGGGTCAGGCGATCCAGCGGGTCGTACTGGTAGTAACGGCGGTTTCGGTTGTCGGAAAGGGTCGCAAGGTTGCCCTTGGCGCTGTAGGTATAATCGCGCCAGAACAGTTGCTGCTGTTGGGTCTGCCACACCGTCTGGGCCTTGAGGCGGCCCTGTTCGTCGTAGTCGTATTCGCTGAGCAACAGGCCCTGTTGGCGCTGCCGTTCACGACCGCCGTCAAACCGATGCTCGGTCAGGCGTGTGCCGTTCAGGTCAATCGCGATCAGCACGCCGCCCAGGGTGTGGTGGTAATCGAGCGTGCTGTTGTCCGGCAGGCGCAGGTGGTTGAGCCGCCCGCCGATATCGTAGCGATAGCGCAGGGTGCCCCAGCCCTGGTGTTCGGTGATCAGCCGGTCATGGACGTCGTATTCGAACGCCAGTGGATGATCGGTACCGTCGTCGACATGGACCAGTCGGCCCAGCCCGTCGTAGCGGTACTCGATCGTCTGGCCGTCGGGCAAGGTCTTGATCTGCAGTCGCCCGGCCGCGTCGCGCTGGTAGCCCGTGACAAGCCGGGCGCCCTTCTCGCCGAACTCGGTTTTCTCCAGCAGGTGGCCGTTGAGGTCGTAGGCATAGGCGGTGCGTTGACCGTCGAAGTCGATCTGCTGTCGGATCAAACCATTGGGCGTGTAGTCCAGCTGATACTTTTCGCCGGATTCGTTTTCGATCTCTGTCAGCAACAACCGCGCCGAGTCGTAGCGATACTTGAGCTCGGTGCCGTCGGGGTTGAGGCGCCGGCTGATCAGGTGCAGGTCGTCGGCATATTCGTAACGGGTGATGCGCCCCAGCTCATCGCGCTCGGCGGTGACCTTGCCGTAGGCGTTGTAGCTCCAGGTGCGGCTGGCGCCGGTAGGTAAGGTCGTCTGGAGCAGCCGACCGACAGCGTCCCATTGGTAATACGTGAGGGCGCCGTGTTCGTCCTGGCGGCTCAGCAGACGCCCAAGGACGTCGTAGGAAAAACACCGACGACTGCCGTCGAGCAGGATTTCTTCCGTCAGTTGGCCGAGCCTGTTCCAGACCCATTGCTGAAAACTGCCGTCGCAGTGGCTGATCTCCACCAGTCGGCCCTGGCCGTCGTAGTGGTAATAGGTGACCTTTGCGTCGGGATCGATCTGTTCGGTAATGTCGCCCTGGTCGTTGCGTCGGTAGGTCCACACCGTTTTGCCGCGGGAACGGGCGTGCAGGAAACCGTTGCGGTATTCGTAGGACGTGGGCTCCTCGTTAGGCGGAATCAGCGCCACCAACCGGCCTGCTTCGTCGTAGCGGTATTCGGTGACAGCGCCCAGCGGGTCCTGCTCGGCGATCAGCCGGCCTTGTTCGTCATAGGCCTTGAGACGCTCGCCGCCATCGGGTTCGACCTTGCGCACCAGCCGCGCCCGGTCGTCGTGGACGTATACCTCCTGACTACCGTCGAGGTGCCGGACCGTGAAGCTGCCGTCCTCGCCCCAGGTGTACCGGCTGTCCATCTGCGCAAACGAGGCCCAATGCCTGACACAACGAGCCGTCCGGCCAACACCTTGCCACTCCCAGAAAAAACTCGCCCCGCCGGCCAGTTGCCGCTGGAGGATGACGTGCTGGTCGTCATAGTCGTAGCGTTCACTTTCACCGGCGGCGTTGGTCGCTTCGATGAGCCGGAAACGTCCGTCGTAGCGGTAGGACACCAGCGTCTGTTCGGTCCGCCAGGCTTCGTCCAGGGTGAGGGCCGGGTGGAAGCTCTGGTAATCGATGGCGATCAGGTGGCGCTGTTCGTAACGCAGGCTCAGGGCCCGTCCGGCACCGTTGTTCAGGCGGCAGATGTCACCATGGATATTGCGCTGGATCGTCAGGCGGTTGTCGTAGCGGTCGCTGAGACAGGTCAGGTGGCCATCGTGAAAATGCAGGAACGGTGCGTTTTCGCCGGGCTGGGCGATGATCAGTTCGTCCGGTTCACTTCCCAGGTAAATAGCGGCGCGGGCCAGGCTGTTGTGGATCGCCGGACGTTGGGCGCTGGGCAGCGGAAACGTCGTACGGCGGTTTTCCTGGTCGATCCAAATGACCTGCTCGCCTTCGAGTTGCAAACGCTGAGCCAGGGCATGGCTCCAACCGCGCCCGAGCCCCACGTCCAAGTCCACCGCGCTGGTGCGGTACAAACGGGTGAAGACAAATGGCAGGCGACCATCAAGGGTGCCGTCCTCCAGGGTCAGCAGCTCTTCGCCGGTGACCATCGACACCGGGCAGCCGCTGGTTTGGGTCTGGGCCGCGGTATCGGTGCTGTCGCCGTTGGGGTTTTTCGAGGGGCTGGGGGCGTCGTCGTGGGGGTCGTGTTTTTTCAGCGTGGTATTGCGCTGTGCGTCCCAGCGCAGCTGCACGCGGCCCTTTTTCACCCCGGCCGCGATGCCTCGTGCCGCCACGGTCTTGTAGCGGTCCACGTAGGTCATGAAGCCGTTGACCAGCGCAAAGATTGCTCGGATGAAACGCTGCACGGCGTTCAGCAGGGTTGCGCCGTGCCTGGCCAACCGCATTGACAGATAGGCTATCCCTGCGCCTGCCCCGGCAAAGGTCAAGGCCACGCCAATCAGCAAGTCGATCGCCAGTTGCACCGCCATGGTCGAGAGTACTTCGGCGGTTTCGCCGGCAACTTCGCTGGGCGGCAACATCTCCAGCCATAGGCTCGCGGTCCGCACCAGCAGGCACAACGCCGCTTCGTCGCTGGCCAGCAGTTGCAGCTTGGCCATCACCAGCGGTGTGTCTTGCGCCAGTTTCTTCAGTTGCTCAACGCTATCACCCAAGCGATCAACAAACTGGCTGGGATCCTTGAGGATGTCCGAGAGCAGGCTGATGCTGTCCCACACCCCCTCGATCGCCGCCCAACTGCCGGCGAGCAGGCCATTGCCCACCGAGGTCGCCAAGGATTGCTGGGACCACTGTGGCTTGAAGCCTTGCCACTCGCCGCGTAACCAGTCCGTCAGCTTGATGGTAAGGCTGTCGTAGGAAGAAAACAGATCGGTAAGCTGCGCAGTAGACACTTCGCCCTGGACGTGAACCCGATAGAATCGGCCCGCTTCGCCCGTAAAGGTCCCCAGGCCCTGGGCATCCAGGGGGACTGGCGTGACCTTGCCGCTGTCCACCGCCACCACATCCACCACGATGTCGCCCAGCGGAATGTCATACACCGACTCGAGCTTGCTCTCGATCGTCATCACCCCGCCCTGGGGACACTGGACAACGGTGGAGAGAAAGTCATCGTCGCCGGTGCTGACGGCGGTGGTGCTGTCGCCGAAACGGATCAGCCGCTCCATGCCCAGCAGCGAGGGCAGGTCGGCCGCCTGGCTGGCCCGGTCCGCCGCCCGGCTGTACCAGCGTTCGAGCTGTTCGCGGTAGACAGACAGGGTGTCCTTAAAACTGTCGAGTTGCTCCTCGATACGGCGCACCTGGTCCATCAGGACACGGCTCGTTCAAGGGCCAGCAGGAAAAAACGGTCGAACATGGGCAGACGTCTCGCAACGCTCAGGAAGCGCGAGACTTTGCCGGGGATGACTGGGGAAATAAGTCAGGAGAAGGAGACAGCGCGTGTAAGGCGATTCGCTAAATTCGCCCAACACGTAAAACGGTAGATGGCCGGCGGGAAAAGACTGTCTTTTCCAAGCGGCCTGTGGATAACGCTACAACGCAGAGTCCTTGAGCGTTTTGAGCTTGATCTCGGCCAACGGATGCCCGGCGTTCGCCGCCAAGGCCCACCAACGTGCCGCCTCGACCGGGTCCGGCGCCTTGCTGGCTGTACCGGCGAGGCTGATCACTCCGACCTGATAGGCGGCCTTGCCGTCACCGGCCAAGGCCGCCAAGCGCAGCAGGCGAATGCCTTCCTCCCGAGCTCCGAGCCCTTGGCCACGAAACGTCAGAATATGCCCGTAGAAACTTTGCGCTGCGACGTCGCCCAGGTTTGCCATCCGGGAGAACTGGCCCTCAAGCCAGGCCCAGCCACGCGGCTGGCGGACGAACCACGACCAATGAAACAAACGACGTGCCAGCCAGTAGCCGGCCCGAGCCTTGATACGCCAGAGCATTCAGGCCTCCGCCGATTCGGGGTACTCGTATTCGAACACCCGGACCACTTCCGACGCGTGCCAGGAAGCGGCGGCCACACCATCGGAGGGCCCGGAAAAACGTCCAAGGCGCTCAACGCATTCGAAAAAACCAGTGCGCGGCAACCGACTGGCACCCTGGCTGATGACCAACGAACTGCGCAACGGCTGTTCAGCCCTGGCATCCAGGGCGGCCAAGTGCTCCAGGGCCGCGGTCAAGGTTTGCATGGCTGGACTGGGCAACTGCAAGCGCTCCAGCAAGGCGCGGTACGTCAACAAATGGCGCTGGCGGCGCGCCTGGTCCAATTCACCCAACAACCCATCCCAATGCTGCCGACTGATGCGTACACTCACGATTCATCCCTCCAACCCGGCACCGTCAACTCCCAGGCCAGACTGCGCCGAATCGCGGCATCGGGCTGACGCTCGCCGCTCTCGATCAAGGCCAGATAAGACGGACTGATACCTACCGTGCGGGCCAACGCCTCAATGGCGATGCCCTTCCCTTCGCGCAAACTGCGTAATTGATCCAGACCAGGGAGAACCTGGCCAGGTGCCGCCGCGTGACGGACTGTAGCCTCGCGCGACGGTGCTTGCTCGATGCCTGCTGCCTTCAACAACGACTGGTACTGATCCCACGGTAAAACCGCGTATTCGGGCTCACCGTCGCGTGTGATTATTTGGATATCCATGTCTACCCCGTAGGACAACAACACTTAGCAAGACAGCTTTTTTCTTTAGAAGTGTAATCCTAATAGCGGCTAAGGTCGCGGGGCTATGAATCTCTGCTGGGAATGGCCCAGGATCAGGTTTTTTTCTCACCTTGGAGCAGGAGTTGTTCCGGGGTGTCGGGAAGTCTTTCCACCCGAGCCAGTTTCTCGGGTGATTGCCGATAGCGCCAGGCGCGGAAGGCTTCAAGCTCACTGTCGAGGGTTTTCATGATCCAGGCCAGTACGGCGATATCATCGATCATACCGAACACCGGCAGGAAATCAGGAATCGCATCCAGGGGACTGAGGAAATACATCAATCCCGCCACCACCGACAGCAGCGACTTGGCACTGACCGCCCGGTATTCGCCACGCCAGTAAGCCAGGCACAACGCCTGGAGCAAGCGCAGATCTTCCTTGAGCTTGCCCAACCGGCCGCCCTCCCGGGCACTTTTGCTGGCGACGGCAAACAGCAACGTCGGCAATCGACCGCGGGCCAGCAGACGGCCTGCCAAGGGCAGGAATCGCGCAAAATTCCACGGGGCCTTCATTTTTTCTCCCACTGAAATGTTATCCACACAAATTGTGGATAACCTTGTGAACAGAGCTGCATTTCAGCGCTGGAACCCCCGTTTCATAAGGGCCCGGCTTAGATCGGGCGTTTTTTACTCACATAAAAAAACCCAATATTTCATTGACTTGACCGCCTGACTGCGTCTAGCACAGCGCCTGTACTGCCTATGACTGTAGCCTGCCCTGAGCGTTCGGTTTTTTGGCATTTCCGCTGCCCAGATGCAACAACGCCCCGCATGAGCGAGGCGTTGTCGTTTTGTCGCTATAGCAGACGCGATTACTTGGCCGCGTCTTCTTTTGCCGGATCCTTGATCGCCAGCAGCTCCAGATCGAATACCAGGACCGAGTTGGCCGGAATGGCCGGGCTCGGGCTCTGGGCGCCGTAGGCCAGCTCGCTCGGGATGTACAGCTTGTATTTCTCGCCGACATGCATCAGTTGCAGGCCTTCGACCCAACCCGGGATCACGCCGCTGACCGGCAGATCAATCGGGCTGCCACGTTCAACGGAGCTGTCGAACACGGTGCCGTTGGTCAACTTGCCGGTGTAGTGGACAGTCACGACATCGGTCGGCTTAGGCTGCGGGCCATCGGCTTTCTTGACCACTTCATACTGCAGGCCGGAAGCGGTGGTGGTTACACCGGCTTTCTTGCCGTTTTCCTCGAGGAATTTCTTGCCGGCCGCTGCCGACTCTTCGCTCATCTTGGCCATGCGCTCTTCGGCACGTTTTTGCAGTGCGGCAAAGGCTTCGACCAGTTCTTCGTCTTTCAGCTTCTGTTCTTTCTTGCCGACGGCATCTTCGATGCCCTGGGCGACTGCTTTGGAGTCCAGGTCATCCATACCTTCCTGAGCCAGGCTTTTGCCCATGTTCAGGCCAATACCGTAGGAAGCTTTCTGCGCCGGGGTCTTCAGCTCTACGCTGGTCTGCGAGTCGCAACCCGCGAGTACCAGGCCAACCAGGGCCACCGCCGCCGCCAACCGATGCTGTTTCATGCTATTTCCTTGTTCATGCGCCTAAAGGGCAATCGAGTAAAGCCGCGAGCTTATCAGGCGGCCACGACCAATGGCTACCGGCATGTGAGCAGCAAAGCGCTGATAAGTTCACGTCCGCAAACGCTTTTTAATCCTGGGCCAATGAAGCATCTGTCATCTATTACGTACAGGGACAAATTGCCGCTTCCCACTGCCCCCAGGGTAATGGCCACTTGCCGGCCACGCCACGCTGAGGCATAAGGACATATCAAAAAAACAAGGACGTTACCGTGCGCCTTCTCTCTCGCCTCCTCTTGTTGCTCCTCGCGCTGCTGGCTGTCGCCGTGGCGGTGGTGCTTTATTACGTCGCCAATCCACGCCTGCCGTTCTATACACCAGCCCAGCAGGTGCATTACCTGGATCAATGGAGCGCCACCGAGCGCCAGACGTATTACTTCACGCCCCAGGGCACCCAGGTCAAAGGCCTGCGCTACGACTGGTTCACCGCCCTCGAATTGCCGTTCTCGCAGCAACGTTTCGCTTCGCCTGAGTACCTGGCGCGCTTCGGCTTCCTGGTCGACCCGGCGCAGAAGGCCTCGTCGGCCAACCCAGGCAACCTGCCGGTGGGTTTCGCCCGGCACCAGAACCCCGGCAGCACCGAGCAATTCCTGGATATCACCTGCGCCGCCTGTCACACCGGGGAACTGCGCTTCAAGGGCCAGGCGATACGGATCGACGGCGGTTCGGCGCAACACGTGCTGCCTTCCAGTGTTCCGACATTGCGCGGTGGCAGTTTCGGACAGGCGCTGGTCGCCAGTCTGGCTTCCACCTACTACAACCCCTGGAAATTCGAACGCTTCGCCCGTCAGGTACTGGGCAAGGACTACGATGCCCGTCATGAAGAATTGCGTGAACAATTCAAGACCTCGCTGTACACCTTCCTGCGAGTGGCCTGGAACGACACCCATCGCGGCCTCTACCCCACCGAAGAAGGCCCCGGCCGTACCGACGCCTTTGGCCGTATTGCCAACGCCAGCTTTGGCGACGCCATTTCAGCCAAGAACTACCGGGTCGCCAACGCACCGGTGGATTACCCGCAGTTGTGGGATATATGGACATTTGACTGGGTCCAGTGGAACGGCTCGGCCCAGCAACCGATGGCCCGTAACGTCGGCGAAGCGTTGGGCGTGGGCGCCACGCTGAATTTCTTCGACGCCCAGGGCAAGCCATTGCAGGGCGATGCGCGATACCCCTCCAGCGTGCGCGTGCGCGACCTGAACACGATCGAAGAAACCCTGCAACTGCTCAAGCCACCGGCGTGGCCGGAGGCGCTGCTTGGCGCGATCGATAAACCGCTGGCCGCCAAGGGCCGGGCGCTGTTCGCCGAAAACTGCGCCGGCTGCCATGTGCCCAACGTGGTCCAGGGCCCCGACAGGCCGGTCCAGCAACTGCACATGCTGCCGGTGAAAGCGATCGGCACCGACCCGGGCACCGCCGATAATATTGCCGACCACCGCTTCGACCTGACTAGCCTGCAGTGGGATCCGACCGAGCTGGCGAAGCTGGACGTGCAACTGCACCCCACTCCCACCGAGCCACTGGACCTGAGCCAGCTCTCAGTCGCCAAGGGCCTGGCCTACGTCACGGCATTCGTCGAAAACCGTGCTTACCGCGATGCCGGCGTCACCCCCGTCGAGCGCCCGGCCCTGGACGGTTTCGGCCTGCCCATCGGTGTGCGCGAACTGCGCGCCTACAAGGCCCGGCCGCTAGCGGGTGTCTGGGCCACGCCACCATTCCTGCACAACGGCTCGGTGCCGACGATCTATCAACTGCTGTCTCCCCAGGCCGAACGGGCGAGCACCTTCTATAAGGGCAGCTTCGAATACGATCCACGGCACCTGGGCTATCGCACTGAAGCCTTCACCAATGGTTTTCTCTTCGATACGCGGATAACCGGCAACCACAACAGCGGCCACGAATTCCGTGCCGGCGAGCGAGGTAACGGCGTGATCGGCCGCCTGCTGCAGCCGCAGGAACGCTGGGCGCTGCTGGAGTACCTCAAGGTGCTCGGCGGGCCACTGGAGTCGCAACTGTAATGATCACCCTCTCAGGCAAAAGGAATTTTCCATGCTGATCACGCTCTGGCTACGCCTCGGCGCCTTTTTGGGCAAGACGCTCCTGTGGCTGCTGGGCATCGGCCTGCTCGGCTGGGCGCTGACCAGCGCATGGTTCGCCTGGCAACACAGCGGGGCGGTTTCGGACAAAGAGCAGATTGCGCCCGGTGAGGCGGCGATGACCCAGGAGATCATCCAGACCGCGATCCGCATCGTCGATCAGCACCGGGAAGGCACACGCTACCTGCGCGACGCCCACGCCAAGGCTCACGGCTGCGTCATGGCCGAAGTCCAGGTGCCGAACGACCTGCCAGCCCCCTTGCGCCAGGGGGTCTTTGCCGAGCCTGGGAAGGTCTGGCAGGCGACGATCCGTCTGTCCAACGGCAACGCCTACCCACAGTTCGATAGCCTGCGCGATGCCCGAGGGATGGCGATCAAGCTGCTGGGCGTGCAGGGTAAACAACTGTTGGCTGACCGCCAGTCACAGGGCGAGCAGGATTTCGTGATGTTCAACCATCCGAACTTCTTCGTCAGTGATGTCGCCGAGTATCGTCAGAATGTGGCCGCCCAGGCCGATGGAAAAAAGGTGATGGCATTCTTTCCCAGCGCGGACCCACGCAGTTGGCAGATTCGCCATTTATTCATCGCCCTGGCGACCCTTTCACCGGCCCCGGCCAGCCCGACCCAGACCACATACTTTTCGGTATCGCCCTACAAGTTCGGCGCGGCCAACGCCAAGTTTCGCGTAGCCCCGGACCCCGATAGCTGCCCGGCCTATACCTTGCCGGCGCAAAACCAGGACCTGCCGAACTTCTTGCGTAGCGCGCTGAATCAGCAGTTATCCACAGACCGGGTGCCGGCGTGTTTTGTCTTGCAGATCCAGCGCCAGGATCCGAGCAAGTACATGCCGATCGAAGACACCAGTATTGAATGGCAGGAAAGTGACGCACCGTTCGAGACCGTGGCCCACATCAAAGTGCCGGCCCAGGATTTCGATACGCCCAAGCTGAACCTGGCCTGTGACAACCAGTCCTTCAACCCCTGGTTCGGCATTGAAGCCCATCGCCCCATCGGCGGCATCAACCGTTTGCGCAAAGCCGTGTATGAGGCGGTCAGCGATTACCGTCATAGCCGTAATGCCGAGCAGTAGATAACCGGTAAATGCCAGACAGCAAAAAGCCCGCTCGATTGAGCGGGCTTTTTGTTGGCAACCTGGCGTTCAGTGGGTCAGGTTGCCGAATATGGCGCAGCGGACGGGACTCGAACCCGCGACCCCCGGCGTGACAGGCCGGTATTCTAACCGACTGAACTACCGCTGCGCGTAACATTGAAAGCTTGGTGGGTGATGACGGGATCGAACCGCCGACATTCTGCTTGTAAGGCAGACGCTCTCCCAGCTGAGCTAATCACCCTGCACTTTCGATGCGGGGCGCATTCTCTCACAATTTTTTGTAACGTGCTGATTTAATTAGCAAAAACAGCAAAAAAGTGAGCGATGCCATCGCATTAACCGCAAACAGCAAAAAGCCCGCGTTAGCGGGCTTTCCGTTGGTCACCTGGCGTTCAGTGTTCCAGATAACCGAATATGGCGCAGCGGACGGGACTCGAACCCGCGACCCCCGGCGTGACAGGCCGGTATTCTAACCGACTGAACTACCGCTGCGCGTAACACGTTGAACGAATGGTGGGTGATGACGGGATCGAACCGCCGACATTCTGCTTGTAAGGCAGACGCTCTCCCAGCTGAGCTAATCACCCTTCGCTTTCGGTGTGGCGCGCATTCTACGGAGCACTCCCAAAGCTGGCAAGCACTTTTTAATTTAATTTTTTCAGCCCTTCCAAAGGCTTAGCGAAGGGTTGGCCTATGGCGCTGCGAAGAGAATAATGCCCCCCTTTGTATAAAGGAGAGACTCACCCCATGTGGTTCAAAAACCTGCTTATCTATCGCCTGACCCAAGATCTGCCTTTTGATGCCGAGGCGTTGGAAACTGCACTGGCCAGCAAACTGGCGCGTCCATGTGCAAGCCAGGAGTTGACCACTTACGGTTTCGTCGCGCCGTTTGGCAAAGGCGAAGACGCCCCCCTGGTGCATATCAGCCAGGACTTCCTGCTGATCGCCGCTCGCAAGGAAGAACGCATATTGCCTGGCAGCGTCGTACGCGACGCCCTGAAGGAAAAGGTCGAAGAGATCGAAGCCGAGCAAATGCGCAAGGTCTATAAAAAGGAACGGGACCAGCTCAAGGATGAAATCATCCAGGCGTTCCTGCCGCGGGCATTCATTCGTCGCTCGTCCACCTTCGCCGCCATCGCGCCAAAACAGGGCCTGATCCTGGTGAACTCGGCCAGCCCGAAACGCGCCGAAGACCTATTGTCGACCCTGCGCGAAGTCATCGGCTCACTGCCGGTCCGCCCGCTGACGGTCAAGATGGCCCCCACCGCGACCATGACCGACTGGGTCAAGACCCAGAAAGCCGCAGACGATTTCTTCGTGCTGGACGAATGCGAACTGCGCGACACCCACGAAGACGGTGGCATCGTGCGCTGCAAGCGCCAGGACCTGACCAGCGACGAAATCCAGCTGCACCTCAACACCGGCAAGGTGGTGACGCAACTGTCGCTGGCCTGGCAGGACAAGCTGTCCTTCGTGCTCGACGACAAGATGGTGGTCAAGCGCCTGAAGTTCGAAGACCTGTTGCAAGACCAGGCGGAGCAGGACGGCGGCGACGAAGCCCTCGGCCAACTGGACGCCAGCTTCACCCTGATGATGCTGACGTTCGGCGAGTTCCTGCCGGCGCTGGTTGAAGCGCTGGGTGGGGAAGAGATTCCGCAGGGGATCTAAACCGACGGTTAGGGCCCCTGTGGGAGCGAGCTTGCTCGCGATAGCGATTTGTCAGTCAACATTTCTGTGGCTGCCACACCGCTATCGCGAGCAGGCTCGCTCCCACATTAGTTTTGTGTGGTTCAACTTCATAATAAGGATCAGGTCATGCGTGCATTGGCTGCATTGAGTCGCTTTGTCGGGAATACCTTCGCTTACTGGGTACTGATTTTCGCCGTCGTGGCATTTGTGCAGCCGGCCTGGTTCATCGGCCTGAAAGGCGCGATTGTGCCGCTGCTGGGGCTGGTGATGTTCGGCATGGGCCTGACCCTCAAGCTCGATGACTTCGCCGAAGTCGCACGCCACCCGTGGCGCGTGGCCCTTGGCGTAGTCGCACATTTCGTGATCATGCCCGGTGTGGCGTGGTTGCTCTGCCAGGTCTTCCACCTGCCGCCGGAAATCGCCGTCGGCGTGATCCTGGTGGGCTGCTGCCCGAGCGGCACCTCGTCGAATGTCATGACCTGGCTGGCTCGGGGCGACTTGGCCCTGTCAGTGGCCATCGCCGCCGTCACCACCCTGCTCGCTCCACTGTTGACCCCGGCGTTGATCTGGCTGCTGGCCTCAGCCTGGTTGCCGGTGTCGTTCATGGAGCTGTTCTGGTCGATCCTGCAAGTGGTGCTCCTGCCGATCGTACTGGGCGTGGTGGCGCAACGGGTGCTGGGGGACAAGGTACGGCATGCAGTGGATGTGTTGCCGCTGGTGTCGGTAGTGAGCATTGTCATCATCGTCACCGCCGTAGTCGCTGCCAGCCAGGCGAAAATCGCCGAATCAGGCCTGCTGATCATGGCCGTGGTGATGTTGCACAACAGCTTCGGCTTTTTGCTCGGTTATTTCACCGGGCACCTGTTCAAGCTGCCGCTGGCCCAGCGTAAATCCCTGGCCCTGGAAGTGGGCATGCAGAACTCCGGCCTGGGCGCGGCGTTGGCCAGTGCGCACTTTTCGCCGCTGGCGGCGGTACCCAGCGCGCTGTTCAGCGTCTGGCACAATATTTCCGGGGCGCTGCTCTCGACGTATTTCCGGCGCATGAGTGAAAAACAGGACCGCGAAACCCTCGCCGCTCGGCAGACAGCCGACTGAAGCAGACTTGATCGAGTGGTCAGTAATTGGCACTATCCATCCAGCGCGGGGACGACCCCGCCACTCGATCGAGTGCCTAATCCGGGGACGACCCCATCCATCGATGGAGGTATGTGATGTCCTGGATCATTCTGTTTTTTGCCGGCCTGTTCGAAGTCGGCTGGGCGGTCGGCCTGAAGTACACCGACGGTTTCAGCCGCCCTCTTCCCACTGCACTGACAATCACCGCCATGGCGATCAGCCTCGGCCTGCTGGGCCTGGCGATGAAGGAATTGCCGCTGGGCACGGCCTATGCGATCTGGACCGGGGTCGGTGCCGTGGGCACGGTGATCGCCGGGATCATTTTGTTTGGGGAATCGATGGCGCTGGTTCGCCTGGCCAGTGTGGCGTTGATCGTTGCCGGGTTGATCGGGCTCAAGGTCAGCGCCTGAATTGACTTGTGGGAGCGAGCTTGCTCGCGATTGCAATCTATCTGCTGGCATTGATATCACAGGCAGACCGCTATCGCGAGCAAGCTCGCTCCCACAGGTTTTCGACCTATCGGACAGTCCCGCGCAACTCCCCCACCAGCGCTTGCAACTGCGAAGGCGTGGCCGCCTCGACCGCCACCGCCGAACCCGCTACCAGCGTCACCCGCGACCAGAACCGCCGAAACAGCCCCTTGGCCGGGTCGCGACTGAAGAAACTGCCCCACAAGCCCTGCAGCGCCAGGGGAATCACCGGCACCGGGGTTTCCTGGAGGATGCGTGTCAGTCCACTCTTGAACTCATTGATCTCACCGTCACCGGTCAATTTTCCTTCAGGGAAAATGCACACCAACTCACCGTCCTTCAGGTATTGGGCGATTCGCTTGAAGGCTTTTTCGTAGATATGAATGTCTTCCTGGCGCCCGGCAATCGGGATCGTCCCGGCTGTGCGGAAGATGAAATTCAACACCGGCAGGTTGTAGATCTTGTAGTACATCACGAAGCGAATCGGCCGACGCACTGCGCCACCAATCAGCAAGGCATCGACGAAAGACACGTGGTTGCAGACCAGCAACGCAGCACCTTCATCGGGAATCGCCTCCAGGTTGCGATGCTCCACGCGGTACATGGAATGGCTCAGCAGCCAGATCATGAAGCGCATGCTGAACTCGGGGACGATCTTGAAGATGTAGGCGTTGACGCCGATGTTGAGCAACGACACGACCAGGAACAACTGGGGGATCGACAGTTTTGCCAGGCTCAGCAACACGATGGAGACGATGGCCGAGACCACCATGAACAACGCATTGAGAATGTTGTTGGCGGCGATCACCCGCGCCCGTTCGTTTTCCACGGTGCGCGACTGGATCAGCGCGTACAACGGCACGATATAGAAACCACCGAAGATACCCAGGCCGAGGATGTCGATCAGTACCAGCCAAGCGTGGCCGAAGCCGAGCACCTCCAGCCAACCGTGACCATCGACGCTGTCGGGGATCCCACCGGAATGCCACCACAGCAGCAGGCCGAACACCGTCAACCCGAACGAGCCGAACGGCACCAGGCCAATCTCTACTTTACGTCCGGAGAGCCGCTCGCAGAGCATCGAACCCAAGGCGATCCCCACCGAAAACACAGTCAGGATCAAGGTCACCACGGTTTCATCGCCGTGCATCCACTCTTTGGCATAGGCCGGGATCTGCGTCAGGTAAATCGCGCCGACGAACCAGAACCAGGAGTTGCCGACAATCGAACGGGACACCGCCGGGGTCTGCCCCAAACCCAGTTTCAGGGTGGCCCAGGATTGGCTGAAGATATTCCAGTTCAGGCGCATTTGTGGCGAGGCCGCCGCCGCACGCGGAATGCTGCAGCTGGCCAGGTAACCAAGCACGGCAACGCCGATAATCGCGCTCGCCACTACCGCAGCGTAATGCGCCGAGGACATCATGATCCCGGCGCCGATGGTGCCCGCGAGGATCGCCAGGAACGTGCCCATCTCCACCAGACCGTTGCCGCCGACCAGTTCATCCTCGCGCAAGGCCTGCGGCAGGATCGAATATTTCACCGGGCCGAACAGCGCCGAATGCGTGCCCATGGCAAACAGCGCCACCAGCATCAGCGATAGATGGTCGAACAGGAAACCCACCGCGCCCACCGCCATGATGACGATTTCGCCGAGCTTGATCAGACGGATCAACGCGTCCTTGGCGAATTTTTCCCCAAACTGCCCCGCCAGCGCCGAAAACAGGAAGAACGGCAGGATGAACAGCAATGCGCAGAGGTTGACCCAGATCGAGCGGTCGCCGTCGATGGTCAGCTTGTAGAGAATGGCGAGAATCAGCGACTGCTTGAATATGTTGTCGTTGAACGCGCCCAAGGACTGCGTGATGAAGAACGGCAGGAAACGCCGTGTGCGAAGCAAGGTGAACTGCGAAGGGTGACTCATCTTCCATGTTCCTGAGTGGCGTGGACGCTTATTGGAATGAACGCTTTTCGATCCAGGCCACACATTACCTGTCTTTAGCGATTATTTCGCCAGCCCCGCAATGCACGGCGACACAAACAACTCACCGTGCCAGGCCCCCGCGAGCGTACGCCGCCCGACGATCAGCCACATCACCACCAGCATCGCCACCAGCACGCAACCGAACACGCGGAAAAACTCCAGGCTCAGCAGGTCCGCCAGCTTCAGCGTGGTCAGCGCATACACGCCCAAGGGGAAGGTAAAGCCCCACCAGCCAAGGTTGAACGGAATGCCAGTGCGCAGATACCGCACAGTGATGAGCAGCGCCATCAACATCCACCAGAACCCCAGCCCCCATAACGTGATGCCGGCCACCAGCCCCAACCCTGCGGCGATTTCACCCACGCCGGTCAGGCCATTGGCGGCGAAAATCAACGGTGCATCGCTGCCCAGCAGCAACATGCCCAGGGCGCCGGTGCCGATCGGGCCGAGGGCCAGCCAGCTCGAGGCGGCCATGTTTTCGTGGGGCAGTTTGTGCAGGGCCATGCGCAACAGCAGGATCGTCAGGATGCTGAACGCCACCGGTAGGGAAAAAGCCCAGAGCACGTAGCTGGTCACCAGCATGACCAGTTGCGAATGAGCGTCGACCAGATGCGGCGCCAGCAGCCCGCCACTGGCCGCCGCGACTTCGGCGGCCACCACCGGCAACAGCCACACGGCGGTCATTTGGTCGATGCGGTGTTCCTGGCGGGTGAACATCAGGAACGGAATCAGCACGCCGCAGGCCAGGGACATGGCCACGTCGATCCACCACAACGCTTCGGCCAACGGCAGCACACCGTCGCCCCAGCGCGGCAGCCCGAATACCAGAAAGCCATTGATGATCGTCGCCAAGCCCATGGGAATGGTGCCGAAAAACATCGAAACCGTTGAGTGGCCGAAAATCCGTCGCGCCTCGTCGAAGAACAACACCCAACGCGCCGCATACAAACCGGTGAACACCACGAACAACAGGATGTTGAACAACCACAAACCTTCACCCAGCAGGCGCAGGCCCGATACATTTGCGGGCCACTGCGCCAAGGCCAGCGCCAGCACACCGGTCCCCATGACCACGGCGAACCAGTTGGGTGTGAATTGGCGAATGGCTTCCAGCGGCCTGGGCAAATGGCTCAATGGTCGAAAGCGGGTCTTGGCAGTGCAGCATGTCATGGCGAACTCCTGTCCTCGGATGAGGTGGAGCCATGCTAGGTCCGAATCGAATATCTATATAACGGGTAATTTCTGTATGTGTTATCGGTTTTACAGATAACAATCAGATACTACCCTCGGTCTCGATCACCAGGATTCGCGCCTCTCCCAGCGGCTTGGCGACGTGCTCGGTGCCCACTGATGCGTAGAAAATATCCCCGACGTCCAGCAAGGCATCTTTTTCCACACCGTCCTCCCGATAGCACATCCGCACTTGCCCATCGAGCACCACGAAGACTTCCTGACCGTCATTGATGTGCCATTTGTACGGCTGATCGGTCCAGTGCAGGCGCGTAGTGATGCCGTTCATGTTGGCGATATCCAGCGCTGCCCAGGCCCGCTGGCCGGTGAAGGATTTGCTGCGGATAATTTTCAAAGGGATCGCCCGGAAAAATGCTGGGACGCCAAGACTAACCCACTACGAGCGGCGGCTGCACTCAGGGTTTCAGGGCCGAACACCCTCGCCTGCCGGTTTTACCGACTGACGCGATAACCCCAGCAATGCAGCGACCGACAACACGATCAGCACCGCGCCATAGCCATCGGTGGTCGGAATCAACCCGAACACCCGCGTCAGATTCCCGGCCAGCAACGATGGCAGGCTGAACGCCAGGTAGCTGAGGACATAAAACGCCGACATCAAGCCGGCCCGCTCGTGGGGCAAGGCCAGCGGCATGATGCTGCGCAACGCCCCCAGGAACCCGGCGCCGAAACCACTGCCGGTCACCAGCGTGCCAATGAAGAACAACGGCAAGCTGCCGCCGTGTACCGCGATCAGTACCAGCGCCAGGCCGATCACCAACAGGCTCGCGGACAGGCGCAGCATTTTGTCGGCTTCCTGGTTGCGCAGCGTGTAGATGGACAACGCGCCGGTGAGCGTCAACACCGCCACCAGCGCGCCGCCGATCAGATTGGATGTCGACCCGGTCGCGGCTCGCACCAGGGAAGGCGCCAAGGACAAATAAAAACCGCCCACCGCCCAGGCCGCCAGGTTCAGCGGCAGTACCAGCCACAAGGCCCGCCGCGCCTGGACCGGCACATGCAAGGTCGGACGCAGCGACTGCCAGGCACCGGGTTGCGGGCTGACGCTCTCCGCCAGACGCCAAAGGTAAATGGCTTGGGCCAGGAACAACCCGAGCAGAATCCAATACGTCAGTTGCAAGGGCAGCGGCGCGAACTCAGCCAACAGGCCGCAACCCAACGCCCCGCACGCCATGCCCAACAAGGGCGCGACGCTGGTAATCAGTGGGCCTTGTCGGCGGTCGAAGTCCAGCAAAGCGGCGCCAAGCACACTGGTGGCCATGCCCGTGGCGAACCCTTGGATCAATCGGGCGCCGATCAGCCAGGCGACACTGTTGGCGTTGATGAATAACAACATCGCCAGCATATTGAGCAACAGCGCCGCGAAGATCACTGGCTTGCGCCCCAGGTAATCCGACAGCGAGCCCACAATCAGCAGAGCCGCCAACAGACTGAACGCATACACACCGAAAATCAGCGTCAGGATCGCCGGGGAAAATTGCAAGTGTTCCTGATAGAGGTGATACAACGGCGTCGGCGCGCTGGACGCGGCGAGAAAACCGAGCAAGGTGATCGCCAGGAATATCAGGCTGGCACCGGTCGAAGCTGGACGAGACATGGGCACGCTCCACGAAGGCGGATACAAAAGCTAATTTTTTGCTTTTGCGGAGTGTGCTACCGGCGCGTGCTTAAAGCAAATTCTTTGTGTTAAGGTCCGATGCATGGCTATTAAAGAAGGTTTACGCCCCGGCGGCAGAAGCGCCCGGGTCCAAGAGTCGATTCATTCGGCGGTCCGCGCCCTGCTGCAAGAGCAGGACCGCGCCACCCTGACCGTGCCGCAAATCGCCGCGCGCGCAGGCGTCACGCCGTCCACCATCTACCGGCGCTGGGGCGATTTGCCGGCGCTGCTGGCCGACGTCGCCATCGCCCGCATGCGCCCCGACAGCGAACCGGCCAACACCGGCAGCCTGCGCGGCGACCTGCGCGCCTGGGCCGAGCAGTACCTGGACGAAATGAGCTCCGAGCCCGGTCGCAACATGATGCGCGACATCCAGGCCTGCGCCACGCCGGGGCATTGCGTGGGCATCCTCAGCGCCCAGTTGCAGATTATCCTCGATCGCTACCCCGATGAGCCGAACCCTGGCGTCGAGCGGCTGATCAATGTGGTGGTGGCGCCAACGGTGTTTCGCATCCTCTTCGCCACCGCGCCGCTGGCGGTTGAAGAGTTGTATCGGTTGGTGGATATCGCGTTGGGTCAGTAAGGCCGCCATCGCGAGCAGGCTCGCTCCCACAAGGGACCTGCGGTGAATACAAATCCATGGTTCACAGCAGATCCCTTGTGGGAGCGAGCTTGCTCGCGATGAGGTCCGCCAGGGCACCCCATAACCCAATGCTGATCGCAACCCGCGACACCCCGCCACGCCTCGACCTTGGTCGACACTGACGAACCCGAGCGGGCATGCGAGACTGTCCTGCCGGGCTTATGTCCCGGTGTCTTTGTCCGGGAGTTTCCATGTCGTTGTCCAGCGGGCTGATCGCCATTGTCGCCCTGGCCTATATGGCCATCATGTTCGCCATCGCCTTCTACGGCGACCGGCGCAGCACGCCGCTGCCGCCACGCATGCGCGCCTGGGTCTACAGCCTGTCGCTGGCGGTGTACTGCACCAGTTGGACGTTCTTTGGCGCCGTGGGGCAGGCCGCCGAACAGCTCTGGTCCTTCCTGCCGATCTACCTCGGGCCGATCCTGCTATTGGTGCTGGCGCCGTGGGTCCTGCAGAAAATGGTGATGATCAGCAAGCAGGAGAACATCACCTCTATTGCCGACTTCATCGCCGCCCGCTATGGCAAATCCCAATCCCTGGCAGTGGTGGTCGCGCTGATCTGCCTGGTGGGCGTGCTGCCGTACATCGCCTTGCAACTCAAGGGCATCGTGCTCGGGGTGAACCTGCTGATCGGGGCCGGGGCCGACGCCATGGGCACCCGCGCCCAGGACACGGCGTTGATTGTCTCGCTGATCCTGGCGCTGTTTACCATCGTGTTCGGTACCCGCAACCTCGACGCCACCGAGCACCACCGCGGCATGGTGCTGGCGATTGCCTTCGAATCCCTGGTCAAGCTGTTCGCCTTCCTCGCCGTTGGCGCGTTCGTGACCTTCGGCCTTTACGATGGCTTCGACGATCTGTTCAACCAGGCGATGCTCGCACCGCGCCTGGAGCAATACTGGAAGGAAACCATCAATTGGCCGTCCATGGTGGTGCAGACCGGGGTGGCGATGATGGCGATCATCTGTCTGCCGCGGCAGTTCCACGTAACCGTGGTGGAAAACATCGAACCCCAAGACCTGCGCCTGGCCAAGTGGGTGTTCCCCGCCTACCTGGCCCTGGCCGCGCTGTTCGTGGTGCCCATCGCCCTCGCCGGGCAAATGATGCTGCCCAGCTCCGTGCTGCCGGACTCGTTCGTCATCAGCCTGCCGCTGGCCCAGGCCCATCCGGCCCTGGCGATGCTGGCGTTCATTGGTGGCGCCTCGGCAGCCACCGGCATGGTGATCGTGGCAAGCGTGGCGCTGTCCACCATGGTCTCCAACGACATGCTGCTGCCCTGGCTATTGCGCCGCAACAACGCCGAGCGGCCCTTCGAGGTGTTCCGCCAGTGGATGTTGTCGGTGCGGCGGGTGAGCATCGTGGTGATCCTGCTGCTGGCCTATGTCAGCTATCGGCTGCTGGGGTCGACGGCAAGCCTGGCGACTATCGGCCAGATCGCTTTCGCCGCCGTGACCCAATTGGCCCCCGCCATGCTGGGCGCGCTGTACTGGAAACAGGCCAACCGTCGCGGCGTATTCGCGGGCCTCGCCACGGGGATTTTCCTGTGGTTCTACACCCTGGTGTTGCCGATCACCGCCCATAGCCTGGGCTGGTCGTTGAGCAGCTTTCCGGGCTTGGCGTGGCTGCACGGCAACCCATTGAACCTGCCGATCACCCCGCTGACCCAGGGGGTGGTGCTGTCCCTGGCCGGCAACTTCACGTTGTTCGCCTGGGTGTCCGTGCTGTCGCGCACGCGCGTGTCGGAACACTGGCAGGCCGGTCGCTTCATCGGCCAGGAAATCAGCGCCCGACCCAGCGCCCGCTCGATGCTGGCGGTCCATATCGACGACCTGTTGCAACTGGCCGCACGCTTCGTCGGTGAAGAACGCGCGCGCCAGAGTTTCATCCGCTTTGCCTACCGCCAGGGCAAAGGCTTCAACCCGAGCCAGAATGCCGACAGCGAATGGATCGCCCACACCGAACGCCTGCTGGCTGGTGTGCTGGGGGCCTCTTCGACGCGGGCGGTGGTAAAGGCCGCAATTGAAGGTCGAGAGATGCAACTCGAAGACGTGGTGCGGATCGCCGACGAAGCGTCGGAAGTACTGCAGTTCAACCGCGCCTTGCTGCAAGGAGCCATCGAGAACATCACCCAAGGCATCAGCGTGGTTGACCAGTCCCTGCGGCTGGTGGCGTGGAACCGTCGCTACCTGGAGCTGTTCAAGTACCCGGACGGTCTGATCAGTGTCGGTCGACCGATTGCCGACATCATTCGCTACAACGCCGAACGCGGCCTCTGCGGCCCTGGCGAAGCGGAAGTCCACGTTGCCCGGCGCCTGCACTGGATGCGTCAGGGCCGCGCCCACACCTCGGAACGACTGTTCCCCAACGGCCGGGTGATCGAGCTGATCGGCAACCCGATGCCTGGCGGCGGTTTCGTCATGAGTTTCACCGACATCACTGCGTTCCGCGAAGCCGAAAAGGCCTTGACCGACGCCAACGAAGGCCTGGAGCAACGGGTCGCCGAGCGTACCCGCGAATTGTCACAGCTGAACCTGGCGCTGACCGAAGCCAAAAGCACCGCCGAGGCGGCCTATCAATCCAAGACCCGCTTCCTGGCGGCGGTCAGCCATGACTTGATGCAACCGCTCAACGCCGCGCGCCTGTTCTCCGCCGCACTGTCCCACCAGCATGAGGGTTTGCCGAGCGAAGCCCGGCAACTGGTGCAGCACCTGGACAGCTCGTTGCGTTCGGCTGAAGACCTGATCACCGATCTACTGGATATCTCCCGTCTGGAGAACGGCAAGATCAACCCGGACCGCAAGCCATTCGTCCTCAACGAACTGTTCGATACCTTGGGCGCCGAGTTCACCGCGCTGGCCCAGGAACAAGGCCTGAAATTCCGCGTGCGGGGCTCGCGGTTGCGAGTCGACAGCGACATCAAGTTGTTGCGGAGGGTGTTGCAGAACTTCCTCACCAACGCCTTCCGCTATGCCAAGGGCCCAGTACTGTTGGGTGTCCGCCGACGCAAGGACGAGTTGTGCCTGGAGGTCTGGGATCGCGGGCCGGGCATCGCTGAAGATAAGCTGCAGGTCATCTTCGAGGAATTCAAACGCCTGGACAGCCACCAGACCCGCGCCGAAAAAGGCCTGGGCCTGGGCCTGGCGATCGCCGACGGGCTGTGCCGCGTGCTCGGCCATACCTTGCGCGTGCGTTCCTGGCCGGGGCGCGGCAGTGTGTTCAGCGTCAGCGTACCGCTGGCCAGCACGCAGGCAGTCGCACCCAGCCCGGTGGCCGAACTCAACGGTCACTTACCCAGCGGCGCCCAGGTGCTGTGTGTCGACAACGAAGACAGCATTCTGATCGGCATGAACAGCCTGCTGACACGTTGGGGTTGCCAGGTGTGGACGGCGCGCAACCGTGAAGAATGCGAACATTGGCTCGCCCAGGGCGGTCGACCTCAATTGGCCTTGGTGGATTTTCATCTGGACGACGGCGAGACCGGTACCGAGTTGATGGCCTGGCTGCGCACGCGCATGGGCGAACCGATTCCGGGCGTGGTGATCAGCGCCGATGGCCGGCCCGAAATGATCGCCCAGGTGCATGCGGCGGGCCTGGATTACCTGGCCAAGCCGGTGAAGCCGGCGGCGTTGCGGGCGTTGTTGAGTCGGCATTTGCCGTTGTAACAAACAAGCTGTGATTGTGTGCCACCTGTGGCGAGGGAGCCTTGTGTTTCAGCCCTGGGTTTTCGCGCTGGTTTCTTCAGGCAAGCCAGGCAACCCATCCGCGTCTTCCATCGCACGCTCAAGCAATTCGGCGGGCAAACTCTTGCTGGCCCGGGCGCCAAGCAACTTGAGCTGTTCGCTGCGGCTGATCAGGTTGCCGCGTCCTTCTGTCAGCTTGTTGCGCGCCGCGCTGTAGGCTTTGTCCAGCTGCTGCAAGCGACTGCCGATCTCGTCCAGGTCCTGGATGAACAGGACGAATTTGTCATACAGCCACCCCGCCCGCTCGGCGATTTCCCGGGCGTTCTGGCTCTGGCGTTCCTGTTTCCACAAGCTGTCGATCACCCGCAAGGTCGCCAGCAACGTGGTCGGGCTAACGATCACGATGTTGCGATCAAAGGCTTCCTGGAAAAGGTTCGGTTCGGCTTGCAGGGCCGCGGAAAACGCCGCCTCGATGGGTACGAACAACAACACGAAATCCAGGCTGTGCAGGCCATCCAGGCGTTTGTAGTCCTTGCCGGCCAAGCCTTTGACGTGGGCTCGCAACGACGCCACATGTTGCTTGAGGGCGTGCTGGCCAATGGCGTCGTCTTCAGCGGCCACATACTGCTGATAAGCCGTGAGGCTGACCTTGGAATCGACCACCACTTGCTTGTCGCCGGGCAGGTAAATCAACACATCAGGCTGGAAACGCTCGCCGTCCGGGCCCTTGAGGCTGACCTGGGTCTGGTATTCACGGCCCTTCTCCAGGCCGGCGTGTTCAAGCACCCGCTCCAGAATCAACTCGCCCCAGTTACCCTGGGTTTTCTGGCCTTTGAGGGCGCGGGTAAGGTTGGTGGCTTCATCGCTCAGGCGCAGGTTCAGTTGTTGCAGCCGCTCCAGCTCCTTGCCCAGGGAGAAACGCTCCCGCGCCTCAGCCTGATAACTTTCTTCGACACGTTTTTCGAAAGATTGGATGCGCTCTTTCAGTGGATCGAGCAACTGGCCCAGGCGCTGCTGGCTGGTCTCGGCGAAACGTTGCTCACGCTCGTCGAAGATTTTTCCGGCAAGCTCGGCGAACTGTGCCCGCAGCTCATCGCGCGAACCTTGCAGATCATCCAGGCGTTGCTGATGGCTTTCCTGCTGCTCGCGCAGCTCGGCGTGCAACGAAGCGGCCTGGGCATCGAGCCGGCGTAGCTCCGCTTCCTTGCCGGCACGTTCCAGGTTCCAGGCGTGGGCCGCATCCCGGGCATTGTCGCGCTCGATCTGCAACAACTCGACTTCGCGACAGGCGGCGGCGAGCTCGGCTTGCTTGGCGGCGTTGGCCTGGCTCAGGTCGCTGATTTCGTCACGGCAGGCATCGAGCTGGGCGTTGAGGCCGTCGTGGGCCATGTGGGCGGTGGCCAGGCGCTCTTCCAGCAGCGCCTGCTCGGTCTGCGCGGCGCTGGCCTGGCGTTGCAGGTGCCAGGCCAGCGCGAGCAACGGCACCGCAGCGCCCGCCAGGCCAAACAACAGGCTGGTCAAATCCATAGCCATGACAATTCCTGCCGATCAAATAAAGCCCGAAGGTTAACCAAGCGGCCGGGGGTTGCCCAGCTCAGTCTTCGATTTCACCCAGTGCCTGGCGGGCGCGCTGATCCCCGGCCCGGGCGGCTTGGCGCAGCAGGTCGTGGCCAATGCGCCGGTCCCGGGCGTTCCCGCACTCACGGCACATCAACTGCCCGAGGCGACTTTGTGCAGCCACCACGCCTTCACGGGCCGGTTGCTTGAGCAGGCGGCCGGCCAGATGTTTGACGCTGGGGCTTTCGCTCAGGCGCGGGCTGTCGAGCAGCCACTCGGCCACCCGCATCGAAATGCGCTTGGGTTGGGTAACACCAGAAGGTGTGGAAGTAACAGGATTTGATACTGAGCGAAACTTCATAAAGCACTGCGGGACAGATCAGAAGGCGCGCCACTCTACTCCTTTTTTCGCACGGGTAAAGTCGAAAAAAACCAGCACGCCCGTCCTAGAGCAAGCGCTTGGGACAATCCACAGAAGCTGTGGATAACTCAGTGGACAACCGACCCTGAACTCGCCGCAAGCCCTATGGAACGGGGCCTGCGCTTAAACTGACGATTTTTTCACCAGTAAAAAAAAGCGATGTTTTTCATTGACTTAAATTTTGGATACAGGCACCCACCCCAGATTGTTTGCACATGACAGTACGGTGACAAGCAGCCTGGCGAGTGTGCACAAGTAACACCCGAACTGGTTATAACGCTGGGATTTTTTGGCGCATACGGGGGTAAAAACCTGGGGATAACCCCGTGCGCGGCTGTTCTCTTGGCTGGCCGGCATCAGGGCTGTGCCCTATTTGAATATTTTTTAACCAGCGCCCTTCCCTTCCCGGGTTCGATCCGTTACTATCCGCGGCGTTAGTACCAAGCTGAAAGTCAATTCCGGGTCGAACACATCTCCGCGGTCAGCCTTCCCTCAAGAGAAGCCCTCACCGATAAAAAGAGACCGACCCCCTCGATGGTTTCCAGGTAACCCTTGCACCAACACAGCCTTTGACCCAATGCAAAGGGTGTTGCCAAGCTCACTACTCTGACCGAACCAACCTGCAGATTGATCAGGATCTTCACCCCGGGCCCAGAACCTTTGCCCTTGATGTGTTGCCTGCCCTCCTAAGTACCTACCTGCCAGCCCAAGCGCGCACTTTATATAGCGCTCAAACTGGCTGCTTTGTTCCAGTCGGGTTCTTCGTTCGACCAATGGTGGTCGACGTTACTGGAACGTTTTAACGTTGCACGGTTCTTAACCGTGTCATTTGTAGGAACACCCATAACATGTCTACTCAAATCCATACCCAAGATGCTATCCGCACCCTGACCAACGCTTTTGCTCCGATGAACTGCCTGATCATGGCCGCTCGCAAAGGCTGCTTCAGCTTCACCCTGGTCAACGAACACGGCATCGCACGTCACAGCGAACGCCTGTACCCCGATCAGTACTCCAGCGCCGAACCGCTGCAGGCCGTGATCGAGCGTACCCGTCAGGCACTGGTTGCCTGACACGCCGCGAAGGCTGCAACCCCAAAGGCCCCGCCGAAAAAGCGGGGCTTTTTATTGCCTGGGATTTATCAATCAAGCGTAACGGCTTAAGCACCGGGGGATATAACAGTTATAACCGTTCGCTGAAGATGTTTTAAAAACAGTCCTTTACAGCGGGAATATGACACTACACTTCAAGTCAAGCGGCATGAACCGCTTACGGCGGGGCCTGAACCGATCCACAGCTGCCAAGCCCACACCTTTCAGGCCCGCCCCTCTCACGCTTCGAGGGTTTTATGGGTATCGCTGCCAGCGAACTGTGTCGATATGTGATCCGCCCGACGCTCCTTTACCTGGAGTGTCACAGCACAACGGCGGAATCCTTGCTGCTGGGCATTGCCGCCAGCCAGTCGGCTTTGGGTTCGGCCCTGCATGACCGTCGCGGCCATGGCCTTTATCGAATTCCCGAGCCCCGCCACCAGGCGCTTTGGGACCACTACCTGGCGCTGGATCCGGAACGGGCCAGCCTGGTGCGCGGCCTGGCCAGCCAGCACGCCTTTCTCAGCGGGCCGCACCTGGAGTTGACCGTCAACCTGCGCTACGCCACGGCCATTGCCTGGCTGCTGGTGGAAGAACAAAACACCCCGCTTCCCGAAGCCGACGATCTGCTGGGCATGGCCCGGATCTGGCGTCAGACGTTTCACCCTCAAGGGCGCTTGCGCGATTTTACCTGCGCCTGGCAAAACTGTGTTTCACCGTTGAATCAGGTCGCTTGCTGACAGGAAATTTGGAAACTTCCTACAACGGCTGCGAATTTGGTCGGATTGTCCTACAAAACCGCTCTAAATCGAGCAAATCAGGCTATAGCGCTTGAACGAAAATGTTGGTAGTTTTCGCCTCGGTGATCATCAGGAGTTCTAACAATGAAAAAAATCATGCTCAAAACCACCCTTGGACTTGCCGTGACCTTGGCATCCAGCCAACTTTTCGCCAGTGGCTTTGCCTTGAACGAACAAAGCATCAGTGGCATGGGCACTGGTTTCGCGGGTCGCTCTTCCGCTGCCGACGACGCAAGCACTGTATTTGGCAACCCTGCCGGTATGTCGCGCCTCAAGCGCCAGCAAGTGACCGGTGGCTTCGCCGCCATTGACGCCTCCACCGACATCAACGATGCCAGCGGCTCCCAGTCCGGTACCAACAAGGGCGACATGGTCCCGCTCACCGGTGTGCCGATGGGCTATTACGTCAAGCCTATCGATGATCAATGGGCTTTCGGCCTGGGTGTTTACGCACCGTTCGGCCTGATCACCGACTACGAAAACAGCTTCCAGGGCCGTAACTTCGGCAGCAAGAGCGTAGTGAAAGTCGTGACCTTCCAGCCAACCGTCAGCTACGCCTTCAATGACAAGGTGTCGATTGGTTTCGGGCCGACTATCAACCGGATTTCCGGGTCGCTGGAGTCGGCGCTGACCACTCCGTTTTCGCCTAACGACGGCAATGTGCAGATCAAGGGCGACGACATTGGCTACGGCTATAACATCGGTCTTTTGGTCCAGGCGACCGACACCACTCGAGTTGGTCTGACCTATCACTCCAAGGTCAAGTACAAGCTTGAAGGCCACACCGAAGTGGACGCAGGTGCAGGTACGCCCGGGTTCTTGCTGAGCGACGGACGATACGACGCTTCTCTGGACATCACGACGCCTGAGTCGGTGGACTTTTCGGTCACCCAGCAAATCAATGATGCCTGGACCGTCTACGCCGGCAGCACCTGGACCCGCTGGAGCCGCCTGAAAGACATCACCGTGAACAACGACGTAACAGGCGGCGGCGCCCTGAACCCGACCCTTTTCGGCACCATCACCGAAGAACAGAACTGGCACGACACCTGGGCCTACGCCATCGGTACCTCCTACCAGTTGAACAAGCAATGGGTACTGCGTACCGGCCTGTCCTTCGACCAGTCGCCGACCAACAACACCGACCGCTCGCCTCGCATCCCAACCGGCGACCGGACCATCTTCAGCCTGGGTGCCGGCTGGAGCCCGACCGAAGACCTGACCATCGACGTGGCTTATTCCTACCTCAAGGAAGAGAAAGTCAGCGTCAACCGCAGCAACGCTCTGGGCCAGACCTACAGCGCCGAATACGAAAACAGCGCCAACGGTTTCGGTGTCGGTGCGACCTACCGCTTCTGATGACTCACGGCGGGCCTGAGCCCCTCGCCCGCTGAAACGAAAAAAGCCCCGCACTCTGCAAAGAGCCGGGGCTTTTTCGTGGCTGGCGGTCAGGGCTTGGACGCGATCGCCACCTCCACGGCCTTGATGAATTCAGGATCGTCAGGCTTGATCCGACTGGAAAAACTGGCGATCACCTTGCCCTGGCGGTCCACGACGTACTTGTAGAAATTCCATTTCGGCGCGCCGGATTGTTCGGCCAGGTGCTTGAACAACGGTATGGCATCAGCACCGCGCACCGGTTGCGGTTCGGTCATGGTGAAGGTCACGCCGTAATTGACGTAGCAGACCTTGGCTGTTTCCGCACCGTCCTTGGATTCCTGCTTGAAATCGTTGGACGGCACGCCCAGCACTTGCAAGCCTTGGTCCTTGTAGCGCTGGTTGAGCGCTTCGAGGCCTTTGAATTGTGGGGCGAAGCCACAGAAGCTGGCGGTGTTGACCACCACCAACGGCTTGCCGGCGAAGCGCTGACACAGGTCGACGGTCTCCTTGGCCCGCAGCTTGGGCAACGAGCCCTCCAGCAATGGCGGGCAATCGGCCGCCCATACGTGCCCGGTCACAGTAAGCAACAGAGCGGGAATAGCAAGCCAGCGCATCAGCATGTCGAAATCTCCTTGAAAGCACCTCAGACCACGACGTTACCCCGCAGCGCCTGACCCCGTCCACCGCTCAACAGTTGCCCATGCCCAATTGCATCAAGGCCAACCCACCCTGATGCCAGCCCCACCAGGCGAACGCCAGCAACAGGCCGGCGCCAACGGCAATCAACCATGGGCCGACGCGACTCATGCCGCACCGGCCTGGACTTGCAGGCGCGCCACCGGGCGTTCACGCACCGGCCAATTCAACGCTGCCGCCAACAGGCTGAGCAGGATCGACACCTGCCAGATCAAGTCATAACTACCGGTTCGGTCGTACACCACCCCGCCCAGCCAACCACCGAGGAACGAGCCCAATTGGTGGAACAGGAACACGATCCCACCCAACATCGAGAGATTTCGTACACCGAACAAGGTCGCTACCGTGCCGTTGGTCAACGGCACCGTCGACAACCACAAGAAGCCCATCGCCATCCCGAACGCATAGGCCGTGGTGGTCGTCACCGGCAGCCACAGGAACAAGCCGATCACCACCGCCCGCACCAGGTACAACCCAGTCAGCAGCCGCGGCTTGGACATGCGCCCGCCCAGCCAGCCAGCGGTGTAGGTGCCGAAGATGTTGAACAACCCCACCAGGGCGAGCACGGTCGTGCCGACGCTGGCCGGCAGGTGTTGGTCCACCAGGTAGGCCGGCAAATGCACGCCGATGAACACCACCTGGAAACCGCAAACAAAAAAACCAATCGCCAACAGCCAGAACCCGGAATGGCTGCACGCCTCGCGCAACGCCTCGGACAACGTTTGCTCATGCCCCATGAGCGGCGCCGGCACGTCCTTGAGCATGCTCACCAACGGCACGATCAACGCCACCAACAACCCCAACGCCAACAGGGCGGCAGACCAACCGAGCCAGCCAATCAGCCCCAGCGTACCGGGCAACATGGCGAACTGGCCGAAGGAGCCGGCGGCACTGGCGATGCCCATGCCCATGCTGCGTTTTTCCGGCGGCACGGCGCGTCCGACCACGCCGAGGATCACCGAGAACGAGGTGCCGGACAGGCCGATACCAATCAACAGACCCGCGCTCAACGACAGCGACCAAGGCGAGTCGGCCATGCCCATGAACAGCAGGCCGACGGCATAGAGAACGCCACCGATCAGCACCACTTTCGCCGCACCGAAGCGGTCGGCCAGCGCGCCGGTGAAGGGCTGCGCCAAGCCCCAGATCAGGTTCTGCAAGGCAATGGCGAAGGCAAACACCTCGCGCCCCCAGCCGAACTCGGCGCTCATGGGTGCCAGGAACAGCCCGAAGCCATGCCGCACCCCCAGGGATAACGCCAGAATCAGCGCGCTACCCACCAGGACCCAACCACAGGTACGCCACATCGATGTCATTCTTATTCTCCGCTCGCGGGTATATACCCGCTTATTATCGAACGAACCGGCGTCACGCCAGTTCATCCAGCAAGGCCAACAGCGCTGTGCGCTTCTCGGCGCCCAGCTTATCGATCAATCGTTGTTGCGCCGCTTCCCAGGCCGGCAACGCCGCCGCCAACCGGGCACGCCCGGCCTCGGTGAGTTCGACGATGCGGTTGCGCAAGTCTTCACCTTCGGCCAACGCCACCAATCCCTCGCCTTCCAACACCCGCAAGTTACGCCCCAGGGTGCTGCGGTCCAGGCCCATGGCCTCGGCCAGGGAGGAAATACTCGGCTGGTCCAGGCGCGCCAGGTTGCTCAGCAAAGAATACTGGGCAACGTTGATCCCGAAGCCATCGAGGGCGCCGTCGTAATACCTGCTGACGCCACGCGCGGCACGACGCAGGTTGATGCACAAACATTGGGAAGGAAGCATGGTGCGTGTATATACCCGGGGTTGGCTGAATGCAAATTTAAATGGCGATTTCACTTGGGTCATGTGCCCCAAGCCTCGCTTTCTCCTGGTTTTTTGCTTGATCAGCACAAACGGAATCGTCAACTTGAGGGAAATAATCCCACAAAATCAAGCGCTTTGGCTGACAGCCTTTTCAACCGTTACTCATTAGAGTCCCCCACCTGTAATGTCTGACAGGTTTCAGGTGCTTTGAATCAAGCTATAAACGAAACCGTGTTTCAGCCCTACCTCTGGGCTTGAAGACGGGTCGTGCGAACCATGCCATCAAGAAGTAGGAAGATTCCGCCACCCCCACGCCATCAAGTAATGATGATGAATGGGAGTTTCAGTCATGTACCACAGCACCGGGATTTCTGGACGTTCGGCGCCATACCAGGGCCATTACCACTCCACGGAGAACACCCCAGCTCAAGCGATCCGGCTCACCAAGCGGGAGAAGGAATTCCTGCAGTGGAGCGAAGCTGGCAAATCTTCGTGGGAGATTGCCGTCATCGTCGATTGCAGCGAGGCCAACGTCAATTATCACTTCAACAACATTCGCCGAAAATTCGGTGTCAGTTCGCGTCATCTCGCGGGGAAAATCGCGCGCGAACGAGGCTTGATCTGAGCGCTCCGAGGGCATCTCTGCAGCGGTCGGGATGTGCTTTGATCCTGTAGAGGCAGCAATGAATCTGAACCACACGCCTGAACACCGCGACATTTTCGGCCTCAGCACCTGTGACGATACGCGAGTGTCGCACAGGCCCCCTTCGGATAACCCCATACGCATCATCCTCGCCGACGATCACCCCGTCGTGCTGACAGGTATCGAAATGGTCCTCGCGGGGCCTGGGTTCTCAGTGGTTGCCAAAGCCCGCAACGCCGATGAACTGCTCCAGCACTTGGAGCGCACCCCCTGCGACCTGGTGATCAGCGACTATTCGATGCCGGATGGGCAGTTCCCGGACGGCCTGGCCCTGATGGGCTATTTGAAACGCCACTACCGTGCCTGTCCCCTGATCGTGATCACCATGCTACGCAATCCTTTCGTGTTGCAGGCCTTGCTCAATACCGGCGTGAACGGCTTGTTCGATAAACGCAGTCCCTTGAGGGAACTGAAACAGGCCATCCTCGGTGTCACCCTGGGGCGACGGTATGCATGCCCAGCGTTCCTCGAACTTTTACAAGAACAGTCCTTGACCGCCACCAGCTCGGACGTCAGTCAGGTGAGCCTTTCCGAACGGGAACTGGAGGTGGTGAGGTTGTTCGTGCGCGGGATGTCGGGCAGGCAGATAGCGGCCCAGCTCAATCGCAGTGAAAAAACCATCAGCCGACAGAAGCGCACCGCCATGGACAAGTTGGGACTTGGGCATGACGGTGGGTTGATAGAGTTTGCTCGGGTGAGTGGGTTAAAGGTTTGACTGGCCACCTAGGTTCATTTTGTTTAGCGGGGGTCGAAACCGGCGCAAAGCTGCCATCGCGATTACGGGGAATCTCCAGACGAAGCGGACCGTCGTCTGTCAGAACAGTCTTGCCGCTTTTACCGTTGCGCTGATTGTTCGACTCCTCAGGGAGCTCCGCGCCCAGGGCTCGCTCGATAAGCGCCTTCTTGAAGGCCATCGACGCGTCCTGAATCGCCTCGGCAGTCATTGGGTCTTTGACGAATTGATCAATCAGCTCCTTCAGGATCGAAGGGAGCTCGGTCTTGGCCTCCAAGGCCGTCTTCTTTTTGCTTGGCATACATGCGCTTCTTCAGCATGTTATTCCCGAACACAAAATTTCTGACAGTCCCGTCTTGGGATTTTCCGGGGGATTTTCCGGGCGAAACGGCCCCCATCGCGTTCCCGTCAACTCAGACCCACCCCAACCCCAACCCCACCAACACCGCCACCTCCAGCAACTCCAGCAACGCCCCAGCCGTATCCCCGGTGCAGCCCCCGAGCCTGCGCAGCATCATCCGCCGCAAGCCGACGAATACCGCCAAGGTCACGGCCAACGCACAGACACCCGCCCAACCCGCCACCAGCACGCCCCCCAGCGCGCACACCAACAACACCCACCACCCTGCACGCCGGGGCAGATGATCGGCAAGGGCCTGGCCCAACCCGCCGGCCCGCACGTAAGGCGTGGTGAGAAACAGGCCAAGCAACGCCGCACGCCCCAACACCGGCACGATGGTCAAGACCAACGCTTGCCCCTGCTCGATCAACGCCAGCAACGCGGTGAACTTGAGCAGCAGCACCAACACCAGGGTGATCACCGCGATGGGCCCGCTGCGTGGATCTTTCATGATCAGCAGCGTGCGCTCGCGATCGCCGAAGCCGCCCAGCCAGGCATCCGCGCTGTCGGCCAGGCCATCCAGGTGCAGGCCGCCGCTGAGCAATACCCACGCCGTCAGCAACAGCGCGGCGTGGAGCAACGGCGGCGCGCCGAGCAGCAGGGCATTGAGCAGCCACAGCAAAACACCGAACAACAGCCCCACCAGTGGATAGAACAGCAGCGAACGACCCAGTTGCTCAGGTTCAGGCATGCCTGGCAGGCGCACCGGCAGGCTGCTGAGAAATTGCAGGGCGATCCAGAAGGGCAACATCTTCAGCTAACCTCTGCCAGTACGGAGCCGGACGACACCTGAAGGGAAAACAGCGCGCCATGACCGACTTCGACATTAAGCAACTGCTCCCGAGGCAGGCCGCGGGCCTGGGCCAGCAGCAGGCGCATCACGCCGCCATGGCTGACCAGTAAGACCCGCTGACCGGCATAGGCCACGTGCAGGCGTTCGACTGCCGTGAGGACTCGATTGGAAAACGTCAGCACCGGCTCGCCTTCGGGAGGCGTGAAGGCATAGGGATCAGCCCAGAACCGGCCCAGTGCCTCGGCGTCGGTATCCATCAGTGCCGCCGCGCTGCGACCTTCCCAGGCGCCAAAATGCAGCTCTTGCAGGTCTTTGTCCAAGTGCACCGGTACGTTGAGCCGGGCGCCGAGTTGCTCGGCGAAACGGGCGCAGCGCTGCAGCGGTGAACTGACCAGGCGATCCCAGGGCCCGCCTTGAGCGACAGCCGTGTGCATCTGCTCCCAGCCCTTGGCGGTCAAGGCATCGTCGAGGCTGCCACGCAAGCCACCGCCCAGTTCGGTTTCGCCGTGACGCAGCAGGTCCAGGCGCAAAGTCATGCCGGGCGGTCCGCCACGGCCGCTTCGGCAAACGTCGCCATCTGCCCATGAAGATCACACGCCAGGCGCAACAGCGGCACTGCCAACGCCGCACCACTGCCCTCACCCAGGCGCAGGCCGAGCTCCAGCAGCGGTTCGGCACCGAGGGTTTCCAGCACGTGGCGATGGCCCGGTTCGGCGCCGCGATGGGCGAACAGCAGCCACGGCTGGCACGCGGGATTGAGCCGTACGGCCATCAGGGCCGCGACGCTGCAGATGAAGCCATCCACCAGCACGGCGACGCCCTGCTGGGCGCAGGCCAGGTACGCACCGACCAAGGCTGCGATTTCAAAACCGCCGAGGTTGAACAGGGTCTGCAACGGGTCGTTGCCCTGGGCAGCGTGCAACGCCAGGGCCCGTTCGATCACCTGGGTCTTGTGGCTGACACCCGCGGCGTCCAACCCCGTGCCCGGCCCCACCAGATGCGCCACCGGGCATTCGAGCAAGGCGCAGGCCAAGGCGCTGGCGGCGGTGGTGTTGCCAATGCCCATCTCGCCGCCGATGAACAATTGCGTTCCGGCCGCGACGGCACGCAGCACACTGTCGCGCCCGGCTCGCAAGGCCTGCTCGCCCTGGCTCACCGTCATGGCCGGGCCCTGGGCGAAATTCGCCGTGCCCGACCCGAGGTTCAGGTGCCGCACACCGGGCAGGTCCAGTGCAGGCGTGACGGTGCCCAGGTCAACCACTTCCAGGGACGCGCCCAGTTGCCGCGCCAGGACGCTGATCGCCGCACCGCCACTGACGAAGTTGAGCAGCATCTGCCCGGTGACTTCCTGGGGATAGGCCGATACGCCTTCAGCCACCACGCCGTGGTCGCCGGCGAAAATCGCGATCCACAGCCGATCCAGGCTCGGCTTGAGCTGCCCTTGCAGGCCCGCCAGTTGCACCGCCACCGACTCCAGTCGGCCCAATGAACCGGCAGGTTTGGTCAGCTGTTGCTGACGGGCCGTGGCCTGCTCCAGAACCAGGGTATCGAGGGGCTTGCATGGGTCCAGCCACCAGCGGTGAGTCATAACGCAGTACCTTTGAGAGTCAGGGGCAGGCCGGCGACGGTCAGCACGACGCGCTGACAACGTTCGGCCAAGGCTTGATGCAGCCAACCGGCTTCATCGACGTAACGGCGAGTCAACTCGCCCAGCGGCACGACACCCATTCCGGTCTCGTTGCTGACAAAAATGATTTCACCGGGCAGCGCGGCCAGGCAGTCCAGCAGCGCTTGGCGCTCGGTATTCAGTTGTTCGGGATCGTCGAGCATCAGCAGGTTGGTCAGCCAGAGGGTCAGGCAGTCCACCAACAGGCATTGCCCGGGAGCGGCGTTTTCCCGCAGCACGCGGGCCAGGGCCAAGGGCTCTTCCACCAGCGCCCATTCGGCCGGACGGCGGGCGCGATGCTGGGCGACCCGCTCGTTCATCTCACCGTCCAGGGGCTGGCTGGTGGCGATGTAAGTCACGGGTAATCGGCTGTCCGTGGCGAGCTTTTCCGCCAGGCGACTCTTGCCGGAGCGGGCGCCGCCGAGGATGAGTTGCAGCATGTTGTTTACCTTTCAAATGGCGGTGTTGCTGCCGGCCCCATCGCGAGCAAGCTCGCTCCCACAGGGGACTTATGTACACCGCAGATCCAATGTGGGAGCGAGCTTGCTCGCGATGGCGCCAGCCGAATCGACCTAAATCCCACAGAGTTCACGCAACACCCCGGTATCCAAATGCCGCTCCACCAGATCCGCCAACCGCTCGATGTCCCGCTCGCGCAAGCCGTGGTAATCCACTGTTTGCACGTCCTGCAACCCGGCCCACCGCAACAATGCGCTGCTGGCCTGGGGCGACTCGAACAGCCCATGCAGGTAGGTGCCGAACACCTGTCCGTCGAGGCTCTGGGCGCCGTCGCAACGGCCGTCTTCCAAGTGCACCGCGGCGTTTTCCAGGGCCGGGCCGGTGGTCACGCCCGCGTGAATTTCGTAGCCGCTAACCTCAGCCTCTTCCAAGGCCAATCGCCCGCGCACATTGCGCAGTTGTTTCTCATGTTCCAGGGTCGTTTCGAAGGCCAGCAGGCCCAGCCCGGCACTGGAACCCGCCGCACCTTCGAGCCCCAGCGGATCGTGGACCTGCTGGCCGAGCATCTGCAAACCGCCGCAGATGCCCAGCAACTTGCCGCCGTAGCGCAAGTGACGCTGGATCGCCGTGTCCCAACCGTTGGCGCGCAGGTAGGCCAGGTCGCTGCGCACGCTTTTCGAACCGGGCAGGATGATCAGGTCGGCCGGCGGGATGGTTTGGCCGGGGCCGATGAATTGCAGGTCGACCTGCGGGTGCAGGCGCAGCGGATCGAAATCGGTGTGGTTGCTGATGCGCGGCAAGACCGGCACCACCACTTTCAGCACTTGCTCGGCCTTGTCGATCTGACGTTGGTCGAGGCCGTCCTCGGCTTCCAGGTGCAGGTCCATCACGTAGGGCAATACGCCGATCACCGGTTTGCCGGTGCGCGCCTCCAGCCAGTCCAGGCCCGGTTGCAGCAAAGCGATGTCGCCACGAAAACGGTTGATGATGAAGCCCTTGACCCGCGCCTGTTCGCTGGGGGAAAGCAACTCCAGCGTGCCCACCAGATGGGCGAACACCCCGCCGCGATTGATATCGGCGATCAACAGCACCGGGCAGTCCACCGCCTCGGCAAAGCCCATGTTGGCGATGTCACCGGCGCGCAGGTTGATCTCGGCCGGCGAGCCGGCGCCTTCCACCATTACCACCGGATACGCCGCGCTCAAGCGCGCGTGGGAGGCCAGCACCGCTTGCATGGCGACGGCTTTGTAATCGTGATAAGCCACGGCGTTCATGGTGGTGACGGCGCGACCATGGATGATCACCTGGGCGCCGGTGTCGCTGTTGGGCTTGAGCAGCACCGGGTTCATGTCGGTGTGCGGCTCGAGCCCGGAGGCCTGGGCCTGCACCGCCTGGGCGCGACCGATTTCGCCGCCGTCGGCGGTCACGGCGCTGTTGAGGGCCATGTTCTGCGGCTTGAACGGCACCACGCTCACACCTTGGCGCGTGACCCAGCGGCACAGCGCCGTGACCAGAGTACTTTTGCCGGCATCGGAGGTGGTGCCCTGCACCATCACAGTGGTCATTGAATCTCCTTGGCGTAGGCTTCGAGCGCCTGTTCCAGACGCAAGAACTCGGCGTCATCCGCCGGAAGCCCGAAGCGCAGGCTGCTGTTGTTGGCAAACAAGCGCAGGAGAATGCCGCGATGGGCCATGAAATCGTGAAGGCCCACGGCATGTTCGGTGACCAGCCATTGGAACAATCCGCAGCCGCCCTGGGGTTTGAAGCCGTGGCGTTCCAGAGTCAGCGCCAGGCGTTGGCTGGTGGCTTCGCAGCGTTGCCGCTGGCGCGCGTGGGCCGCGGTGTCCAGCAGGCACGCCTGGCCCAACACCCGGGTCGGCCCGCTGACGGCCCATGGCCCGACTTGTTCGGCGAGCAACTTGAGCAACCGCCGCTCGGCCAAGACAAACCCCAGGCGGACCCCAGCCAAGCCAAAGAACTTGCCGAACGAACGCAGCACGATCAGCCCGACCTGATGGGTATGAGCGGCCAGGCTCAGCGGCGGCGTGATGTCCATAAAGGCCTCGTCCACCACCAGCCAGCCACCGCGCTGGGCCAGGCGGGCGTGCCAGTCGAGCAAGCGCTCAGGGTCCAGACTCAGGCCGGTGGGGTTGTTCGGGTTGACCACCACCAGCACGTCGAGGCTGTCGAGGAAGAAATCCACTTCCGACTCCAGCACTTCGCGCACGATGTAGCCGCTGCGGCGCCAGGCTTCGGCGTGCTCGGCGTAGCACGGCGAGAGCACGCCGACCTTGCCGGCCCGACGCAGACGCGGCAACAGCTGGATGGCCATCTGCGAACCGGCCACCGGCAGCACATCCAACGCACCGTAGTAATCGCAGGCGGCCTGCTCCAAGCCGTCATCGGTTTCCGGCAGGCGCGCCCAGGCTCGCAGGGGAATCGCCGGGACCTCGAATGGCCAAGGCGCCAGGCCGCTGGACAAGTCGAGCCAGTCGGCCTCGGCAATCCCGTATTGCCGGGCTGCGTTGCGCAGGCGTCCACCGTGCTCAAGCATAAAACTCAGCTCCCAGGCAGAGAATCAGCAACCACAACCATACCCCGCGCTGGACCAATTGCCAGCCGCGATCAATGGAATCGGCACTCGCCGGCACGCCCTCGCCCAGCGGTGGACGTTGGTGCAGTTCGCCGTGATACACCGCCGCGCCGCCCAGCTCGACGCCCAATGCGCCAGCACCGGCGGCCATCACCGGCCCGGCATTGGGGCTGTCCCAGGTCGGGCCCTGGCTGCGCCAGCATTTGAGCGCCAAGCGAGTTTGACCGAGCACGGCGTAGGTCAAAGCCACCAGTCGTGCGGGAATGTAGTTGAGCACGTCGTCGATTTTCGCCGCTGCCCAGCCGAAGCGCTCGAAGCGTTCGTTGCGATAGCCCCACATGGCGTCGAGGGTATTGCTCAGCCGGTAGAGCACCACGCCGGGCGCACCGGCCACGGCGAACCAGAACAGCGCGGCAAACACCGCGTCGCTGCCGTTTTCCAGCACCGACTCGGTGGCGGCGCGGGCCACAGCGGTTTCATCCAGTTCAGCGGTTTCGCGGCTGACCAGATAGCCAACACGCTTGCGCGCCTCGTCCAGATCGCCGCTGCGCAGCGCCCGGGCCACCGGCTCGACATGTTCACCGAGGCTGCGCAGGCCGAGGGCGCAATACAACGCGAGGATGTCCACCAGCCAGCCCACCATCGGTGCCCAGGACAGGGCTGTGACCAGCAAAGTCAACGGCACCACAGCGATGATCCACGCCGTCACCCCGTGGCTGCGCCAGCCACGGCCGCCGGAATTGAAGCGTTGTTCGATACGGTCGGCAAAGCCGCCGAATGCCACCAATGGATGCCAGCGCCGGGGCTCGCCCAGCAGCGCATCCAGCGCCACTGCGGCGGCACTGAGCAACGCCACACTCATGGGCTCACTCCCCAATGGTTTTCATACAGCAGTTCATTCAGCGAACGCGGTTGCGCCCAGCCTTCCAGGGCAAGCATCGGCGCCGGGTAAAAAGCCTCGACCGGGCCCAGGCAGAGGATCGCCAGTGGCTTGGCGCCCGCCGGCAGGCCCAGCAGATCGGCCAGGGCCTGGGGTTCGAACAACGACACCCAGCCCATCCCCAACCCTTCGGCGCGGGAAGCCAGCCAGAGGTTCTGGATCGCGCAGGACAGCGAAGCCAGGTCCATTTCCGGCAAGGTCCGCCGACCGAAGATGTGCCGCTCGCGATCCTCCATCAACGCCGCCACCAGCACCTCGGCGCAATCGTTGATGCCTTCGACCTTGAGCTTCATGAATTCATCGCTGCGCTCACCCAGGGCCTCGGCGGTGCGGATGCGTTCCTGTTCCACCTGTTCACGGATCTGCCCGCGCAAGGCGCGGTCGCTGATGCGGATGAACCGCCAGGGTTGCATCAGGCCGACGCTGGGGGCCTGGTGCGCGGCTTCCAGCAGACGGCGCAGCAAGGCCGGTTCGACCGTACCGCCGGTGAAGTGGCGCATGTCACGGCGCTCGGCGATGGCGCGGTAGATCGCATCGCGTTCGGCCTGGGAGAAAGCGGTATCTGTCATGGCCTCTTCGCGAGCAAGCTCGCTCCCACACTGGCTGGCGCTGCACTTGAGATCACTGGGTCCCCTGCGGGGGCGAGCTTGCTCGCGATAGCGGTCTCAAGTCCGGGCGCAAACAACGCGGCAATCGCCCTGGGATTGGACGGAAAATAAAAATGCACATAAGAAGCCGTCATCCGCCCCTGCCGGAAAACCGCCTCCGCTCCTCGCCCGCCATTCGGGCTATGGCCACGGGCAATCGGTTCAAGCTCGGTGCTGGTCAAGGAATGATGATAGGTGTGCCCACGCAGGGAACCTTCCGGCAAATCCACCGTTTGCAGCGCCAAGGCCGCCAGACGCTTTTGCATCTGCGCATCACCGGCGAGCAAACCCAGCAGTTCAGCACGGGTGCCGTCGACGTCGGTCAATGAATCGAGCAGATACAGCATGCCGCCACATTCGGCGAGTAACGGTTTGTCGGCGGCGTGATGAGCCCGGATCGCCGCCAGCATCGGCGTGTTCCGGGCCAACGCAACGTGGTGCAATTCCGGATAACCGCCGGGCAGATAGAGGCTGTCCGCCTCGGGCAGTTCGGTGTCATGGATCGGCGAAAAGAAGCTCAGTTGCGCACCCATGGCCCGCAGCAGATCAAGGCTGGCGCCATAGGTGAAGGCAAACGCTTCGTCCCGGGCCACGGCGATACGCACACCGTCGAGCCACGGCTGCGGGGTAATCAGCTCAGGCGCAGCGAACGCCACCGCCGGCGGCAGCGCCACTTCACAACTGCCGGCCAAGGCCTCGGCTGCCGCGTCGAGGCGCAGGTCGAGGTCATTCAATTCGCTGGCCTGGACCAACCCGAGGTGACGGCTGGGTAATTCGATACCGGTTTCCCGGGACAGCGCGCCGTACCAACGCAGACCTTCGGTCAGGCTGCCTTCAAGCAACTGCGCGTGGCGCAAGGTGCCGACGCGGTTGGCCAAGACCCCGGCGAACGGCAAGTCCGGCTGATAACGGGCCAGGCCCAAGGCCAGGGCGCCGAAGGTCTGGGCCATGGCTGTGCCATCGATCACCGCCAGCACCGGCACGCCAAAATGCCGCGCCAGATCGGCGCTGGACGGCGTGCCGTCGAACAAACCCATCACCCCTTCGATCAGGATCAGGTCCGCCTCGGCGGCGGCTTCCCACAACAGCCGGCGGCTTTCCTGCTCGCCGACCATCCACATGTCCAATTGATAGACCGGCGCGCCGCTGGCCCGCTCCAGGATCATCGGGTCGAGGAAGTCCGGGCCGCACTTGAAGACGCGCACCTTACGCCCCTGGTTGCGATGCAAACGCGCCAGGGCCGCGGTGACGGTGGTCTTGCCCTGCCCCGAGGCCGGGGCGGCGATCAGCACCGCCGGGCAGTGGCGAGCATCACTCACAGTTCGACGCCTTTCTGCGCCTTGATGCCGGCCTGGAACGCGTGCTTGATCATGCCCATTTCGGTGACGGTGTCGGCCAGCTCGATCATCTCCGGCTTGGCACCACGCCCGGTCACCACCACATGCTGCATCGGTGGGCGGGCTTGCAGATCACTGAGGACTTGATCGAGGTCGAGGTAGCCGTGCTTGAGGGCGATATTCAATTCGTCGAGCACCACCAGGCCGATGGACGGATCGCTGAGCAATTGCCGCGATACAGCCCAGGCGGCCTCGGCGGCGGCGATGTCGCGCTGGCGATCCTGGGTTTCCCAAGTGAAGCCTTCGCCCATGACGTGAAAGCGCACCTGCTCCGGGAAGCGGCGGAAAAACAGCTCCTCACCGGTGCTGCTGCGGCCCTTGATGAACTGCACCACGCCGCATTGCATGCCGTGCCCCATGGACCGCGCCAGCATGCCAAACGCCGAGCTGCTCTTGCCCTTGCCGTTGCCGGTCAGCACCAGCAGCAGGCCGCATTCGTTCGGCGAGTTGGCGATGCGCTCGTCGATCACGGCTTTCTTGCGCAGCATGCGCGCCAGGTGGCGTTCGTCGCGATCGGGGGTGTCGGTCATGGAAGCTCTCCGTTGAGATTGGATAACGGCGGGCGGGCATAAAAAGGACGGCAGCGAGCCTGGCATCGCCCACCGTGATGCCGTTGGATGGATCAGGCCGGTCTCCGGGCTCATGAGCGGCGCAATGCCGGGCTGTGCGCCTTCCCATGTCGGCGACACAGTGGCTTAGGCACAGCGTTGACTCATTTACCGTTGCGGGGGCAGCGCCGGGTTCGTGTGCACTCACCGGCTTCCCTGTTTCACTCTGTCGACCGTGGTCACAGAGCACCTGAAACAAGCGGCGAAGGTTAGAGGGTTGGGGGTGGAGCGTCAATTAAAGCCGCCTGTCGGGGCAATCATTGGCGCCCATCAATAAAGTGACGCCAATCTTGTGTGATTCTGCGGCAAGTGATATCAAAGCGACACTACGACCCGATATCACAAAAACAAGAGGGCAAAGCATGCAAGGGATGATCATCAGCAATCCAAAACTGGAATTCCTGCGCCCGGTGCTGGAACGTTGGTTTGACTGCATCGATCGCTACAACGCCGTGCGGGGCGATAACGACACGCCTTACTGGTTCGATGAAAAAGCCAACCTCGGCTTGCTGTCGGCTGCCGCCTGGATGGCGGAGATGGTCACGCTGCAAAACACCCCGACCCGCAAGCAGAATGAAGAAGGCGAACGCAACGTCAGCGCCGATTTGTTCATCGCCAGCACCGATGAGCGCGCCTTCATCCAGGCCACGCAACGCTGGCCCAAGGTCAACAACCTGAACCTGACCCAACCCCTGTCCGAGGCCGCCAGCGATGCCAAGCGCATCAGCTATTCCAGCGACCTGAAGCTGGGCTGCCTGTTCGTCGCGCCGCAAAAAGCCCAGCAGAGCGCCACGCCCGAAGAACTGCAGGACATGATCGACGACTTGCAGAAGGAAAACACCTGCGCCGTGGCCTGGTACTTTCCCTATGCCTACCGCAAGTTGCGAAACGAGGCCGGTCAATACCATCCTGGCATCGCCGTGCTGTTCAAACAGGCTCACGGTTGACTCAATCCACGCTAGAACCGCGGGAGAAACGGTGGGAGCGCGCTTGCTTGCGATAGCGGCGGGCCAGTCAATAACAATGCATCTGACGGACCGCTATCGCGAGCAAGCCCGCTCCCACAGGTCGCTTACCTGCTGACACGCGCCTGCAGTTGAACCATCGCATGCCTACGCTTCTCTATGAATAACTACATGCATTCATAGGGAAGCCAGCATGCTCAAGCCACCGCACCTCCTGATCGTCGCCCTTGCCACAGGGCTCGTCGCTTGTGGCGAGTCGTCCACGCTGCAAGTCTCCGACGGCACCGGTCCGGCGCCGAAACTGCCCGAACCGAACAAGACCCTGGTCCCGACCGTCAACATCGCCGAAGCGGTCGGCTGGCCCGACGGCGCCAAGCCCACCCCGGCTCAGGGCCTGCAGGTGGGCGCATTTGCCGAGGGCCTGGATCATCCGCGCTGGCTCTATGTATTACCCAACGGCGATGTGCTGGTGGCCGAAACCAATGCCCCGCCCAAGCCCGACGATGCCAAGGGTATCCGTGGCTGGGTGATGAAAAAAGTCATGGGCCGCGCCGGTGCCGGCGTACCCAGCCCCAACCGCATCACGCTACTGCGCGACACCAATCACGACGGCGTCGCCGAAACCCGAACGGTGTTCCTGGAGAACCTCAACTCGCCGTTCGGCATGACCCTGGTGGGCAATGACCTGTACGTGGCCGACACCGACCGGCTGATCCGCTTCCCCTACAAGGACGGGGACACGCAAATCAAGGCGCAGCCCACCAAGGTCGTCGATTTGCCGGGCGGCACCATCAATCACCACTGGACCAAAAACGTCATCGCCAGCCGCGACGGCAGCAAGCTGTACGTCACCACCGGCTCCAACAGCAACGTCGCGGAAAATGGCATGGAAGCTGAAGAAGGCCGCGCCGCCATCTGGGAAGTGGACCGTGCCAGCGGCAATCACCGCATCTTCGCCACGGGCCTGCGCAACCCCAACGGCCTGGCCTGGGAACCACGCAGTGGGGCGCTGTGGACAGCGGTGAACGAGCGGGATGAGATCGGCAGCGACCTGGTCCCGGACTACATCACCTCGGTCAAGGACGGCGCATTCTATGGCTGGCCCTATAGCTATTACGGGCAACATGTCGATGCCCGCGTCGAACCGCAGAACCCGGCGCTGGTGGCCAAGGCCATCGCCCCGGACTACGCCGTCGGCCCCCATACCGCCTCACTGGGCCTGACCTTCGCCGAAGGCAGCGCCTTGCCCGCGCCGTTCACCGAAGGGGCTTTCATCGGGCAGCACGGGTCATGGAACCGCAAGCCCCACAGTGGTTATAAAGTGATTTTCGTACCGTTCAACGGCGGCAAGCCGGTGGGCCAACCCGTGGATGTACTGACTGGGTTCCTAAACGCCGACGAAAAAGCCCAGGGCCGGCCGGTGGGCGTGGTGATCGATAAACAGGGCGGGTTGTTGGTGGCCGATGATGTGGGGAACAAGATCTGGCGGGTGTCGGCTAAGTAACGCCTACACACCCTTGTGGCGCGGGGATCTGTGGGAGCAACAACTCAGGGATTACGCGCCAGATGCTCCGGCTGCAACACCCGCTTGGCGCTCAGATAGGCTTTCTGCCAATAGGCCTTGGACAGGCTGTCGAGCTTGACCGTACCGCCAGTGGCCGGCGCGTGGACGAAACGGCCCTCGCCGACATAGATCCCGGCGTGGCTGACCTGGGAGCCGCCGTTGGTGGCGAAGAAGATCAGGTCGCCGGTCTGCAACGCGTCCTTGCCGACATCGGGAGCGCGCATGCCGATCATTTCTCGAGTGGAACGCGGCAGGGAAATGCCAGCAGCGTCACGATACACATAGCCGATCAAGCCACTGCAATCGAAACCCGAGTCCGGTGTATTTCCACCCCAACGATACGGCGTGCCCACCAGGCCCAGGGCGCGGAAGAGCACGTCTTCGGCGGCCGGGGAAAAGGCTTGCGAGGGAGCAAAGACCACCGGTGCCCGTACGGGGGCTGGCGGCGGCGGAGTGCGGCTAGCGCAGGCGCTGAGTAGCGCGGCGAAACACATGAGAGCGAGGCGGGCCGACGTCGACATATGCAGAACAATCCTGATCTGGATGCGGCTTTTCTGCCGTGGGCATGGAAACAAATCCGCCTGCGTAATACGCAGGCGGATTGCCATCAATCAATGATCAAGGATTCTAGCGACTATGCGGCAAACTTCAAGTAAGACTTTAAGTTTGCCTTACAAACCGTGTGCTTACTTGCGAGCAGTCATCACAGTCGGTGCCATGGCGAGGGCGCGCTTGGCTTCGATGAAAGTCTTGTTCCAGTAGCTGTCGCCCAGGCTGTCGATGCGCACGCCACCGCTGCGGCGGCTGCTGGAATGGATGAACTGGTTGTCACCCAGGTAGATCCCGGCATGGCTGACGCGACCACGACGACCGTTGGTGCTGAAGAACAGCAAATCACCGGGCTCCAGTTGATTGCGAGCCACCAGGGGGGCATTCACGTTGATCATTTCGCGAGTGGAGCGCGGCAGGTTCATGCCAGCCTCTTCGCGGAACAGGTAACCGATGAAACCACTGCAATCGAAGCCGGCTTCAGAGGTACCGCCAAAACGGTAGCGGGTACCGATCAATGACATGCCGCGTTCCAGGATGCTGTCGGCCAGCACTGGAAGCTGATACGGCTTGCTGCCGGCGAAGGCCGCCAGCTCTTTATCGGAGGCCATTTCTTCCTGGAACGCAACGGAGGAAGACTGGGCGGTAACGGAGTTCTTGACCTGTGGTTGTGGCGCTTGCTGGGACACTGGAGAGTGGGCAGCGCAACCGAACAACAGGGTAACGAGTGCGAGAGGCACGAGGGGTGCGAAGCGATTTAGCATGGGCACGACCGTGGCTGAAGTAGTAAAGATGGCGAGACTATGCCTTCTATCAACCTCATTTGCAAATTCAATCGATGCAAATGTGACTTCTCGGTTTTACGTTTACATCTAAGCGCTTAAGCCCGTTTTGACCGTCATGCAGCCTGCAGCCCAGCAGGGCCGCGGGTTTCGTCGCGCCAAAACAAGGCTATGAGCCACTACTTGCAACGGTTCTACCAGCCCAGGGTTTCTTTCAAAAAAGGAATAGTCAGCTTGCGTTGAGCCTGGAGGGAGGCCTGGTCGAGGCGTTCGAGCAATTCGAACAAGGCGCTCATGCTGCGGGTGCCACGGGTGAGAATGAAATGCCCGACTTCATCGGTCAGGTGCAGGCCACGCCGGGAAGCGCGCAGCTGCAAGGCGCGGAGTTTGTCTTCGTCGGACAGCGGGCGCATCTGGAAAATCAGCGCCAGAGTGAGACGGGACTTGAGGTCCGCCAGTTTTACCGGCAGCTCGCGCGGCGAGGTCGAGGCCGCAATCAGCAGGCGTCGACCGCTGTCGCGTAACCGATTGAACAGATGAAACAGCGCCTCTTCCCAATCGGCCTTACCAGCCACCGCCTGGAGATCATCCAGGCAGACCAGTTCGTACTGTTCCAGGTTGTCGAGGATTTCAACGCCGCGATCCAGCAACTCCGCCAACGGCAGATACACCGCCGGCTCGCCCAACTGCTCGAAGCGCAGGCAAGCCGCCTGCAACAAGTGCGTGCGCCCTACCCCATCCTTGCCCCACAGGTAAATCAGGCTCTCGGTCCAGCCGGCGTCGGCTTCGCAAAGCCGCTCGACATAGCCGAGTGCAGCGGCATTGGCGCCTGGGTAGTAGTTGATAAAGGTGGCGTCATCACGCAGACGCACACCTAGGGGCAGCTGAATCGGTTTCATGCGGACTGAACAGTTCCCAAGGAACCGTTAGTGGCCTCTGTGTGAAGTGCGCAAAGTTTATACCCGTGGCGCGGACCGCACAATGCGCCGGACCACGAGCAAAATCAAAGGTTTGCAACGCCAGGACAGCGACGCGACGGTTTCCCTGACGCCAGGACGGCCGTCACGCCCGCCATTCGCCCTACAGATCAGGGTCTTCGGCGCCGCTATAGATGTCCGAATCCTTGTACAAATCGTGCATATGGCGCACAAGCACCATGATCACCGCCGCCACCGGCAGCGCCAGCAGGATCCCGGTGAAACCGAACAACTCGCCACCGGCCAGGATCGCGAAGATCACCGCCACCGGGTGCAGGCCGATGCGATCGCCCACCAGCAACGGCGTCAGCACCATGCCCTCCAGGGCCTGGCCGACCATGAACACCGCAATGATGCCGATCATCGGGTACAAGTCGCCGCCAAACTGGAACAACCCGGCGACCAACGCCGCGCCAATCCCGATCACAAACCCCATGTACGGCACGATGGCCGCCAGCCCGGCGATCATGCCGATCAGCAGGCCCAACTCCAGCCCCACCAGCATCAACCCGGCCGCGTAGATGAAGCCCAGCGCCACCATCACCAGCAACTGCCCGCGCACGAACGCCCCGAGCACTTCGTGACATTCGCCGGTCAGGGTCATGATGCGTTCTTCACGGTGCCGTGGCAGCAGGCTGCGGATCTTGGCCATCATCAGGTCCCAATCCCGCAGCAGATAGAACGCCACCACCGGAATCAGCACAAGGTTCGCCAACCAACCGATCAACGCCAGACCCGAGGCCGTGGCCTGGCTCAACACCACGCCAACGATGTCAGTGGTCTGCCCCATGTGCTCGCTGATGGCCGCCTTGACCTTGTCGAACTTCCAGAAACCGTCCGCCAACCCCAGCTTCGATTGCACCCACGGCACCGCGCTGTGCTGCAACCAGTCGAGCATCTGCGGCGCCAGTTCGTACAGACGCACCAATTGTTTGGCGAGCATCGGTATCAGCACCAGCAACAGGGCGCTCACAATCAGCGTGAACAGCGCAAACACCGCCACCACGCCCCAGGTCCGCGACAGGCCGAGTTTTTCCAGGCGATCCACCACCGGATCGAACAGGTAGGCCAACAGCAACGCAACCAGGAACGGCGTGAGGATCGGATGCAGCAAATAGATAAGCGCAATCAGCAGGGCGACCCCACCCAACCAGAACCAACGCCGCGTATCGCCCATGAACCACTCCTAGCTATATAAAGAAAGAAAACCTACCAACGAAAGCGCAAGCTGGCAGTCGGTGCAGGCGTTGGCGCCGCGACCGGCGCCGAACCATCGACGGCTGGCTGGGCCACAGGCTCCGGCGCGACGGCCTCACCGGGCGGAATTTCCTGCAATTTCGCCAGGGCCAGTTGCGCTTTCAACTGTTCGGCGCTGCCATTGACCCGATAGACGATCCGGTCACCTTCAACCCGCTGCAATTGCCCACCAAACGGCTCGAGCAAACGCCCAAGCGCCGCATAACGCTCAAGGTTCATGCCCTGCACTTCCAGCAATTGTTCGGTGGCCACGCCCGGCTTGGCGACGAAACGCGGCGCCAGGCGCTGGCTCACCGCCAACATCACCGCATCGGCCAGGGCGGTAGGGTCGGCGCCCTGGGCTGTGCCCTGCTCGCGCTGATCCCCCAGCCACAGGCGCCAGGTCCCATGCCACTGGCCGCCCTCTTCCTTAGCGTGGACCGCCAGCAAGGCGTCCGCCGCGTAGCGCTCCGAGGCCTCACGCAGCGGAGCAGGATCGTTGCCCTCAAGGTTCGGCGCGGTGGCGACGATCTGTTCGCTCAGGTCAGCCAACGGCAGGCGCAGCGGCAGGCCTCGGTGCTGGGCGGCGCGGCGCAGCGGTGCGGCACTGGCCTGGGCGTCGCCCACCAGGCTGGAACCCTCGGTCGAGTCGTTCAACCACCAACCCAGGATCGACGGCCGGTTCGCGCCCCACAGCGACAATCCCGCCGTACGCAAGGCCCGGTCCGTGCTCACCGGATCGAAGTCGACCTTGAGGCTTTCCGGCGGGCCGGCGTCGTAGCCATATTGAAGAATGATCTGTTGCGGGTCCTTGCGGACCGCCGCCAGGCCAGGATTCTGCGCGGCCTTGGCGTCGCCGGTCAGGCGCAGCACCAAGGTGTCCAGGGCGCGCAGGGTCGCCTGGTTACGCTCCTCCGGGGTCTGGTTGCTGACCGGCTCGAGCACTTGATAAAGGCCATTGAGGGTTTCGGCATGGCTCGCCAGGCTGATCAGCGACAAGCAGCCCACAGACAAGAATTTGAACAAACGCATGGAAGATTCCCGGACATAACGGCTGGAACAGGCCGTGTGAAGAAGATTGAGCATGGCTGTGACCACAGCACCCGGCAAAACATTCACACGCCCGATGGAAGTTTCGCCCTGTCATCACCATAACCGGTTACCGCTACACCTTATACAGACGCGCTACACAGTACCAATATAAGAAATATCGGTTTTTTTCCGTGGATATGTCCCTGCCCGTCGGCGCGAGGATGGCCGCTGCCCCTCAAGCCTGATAAAATCGCGCGCCTTCGCAGACCGGCAATGGCTGGGCACCCGGAATAATTCGTACAACGGTTATTCAATGGCCCCGGCGTCGGTCGTTACCCAGAAATCCCCCCTAAAGGCCTGGATCATGAGCAAGCAACCCTCCCTGAGCTACAAGGACGCCGGTGTAGACATCGACGCCGGTGAAGCATTGGTCGAACGCATCAAGAGCGTCGCCAAGCGCACTGCGCGTCCGGAAGTCATGGGCGGCCTGGGCGGTTTCGGCGCCCTCTGCGAGATCCCGGCCGGCTACAAGCAACCGGTGCTGGTCTCGGGCACCGACGGCGTCGGCACCAAGCTGCGCCTGGCACTGAACCTGAACAAGCACGACAGCATCGGCATCGACCTGGTGGCCATGTGCGTGAACGACCTGGTGGTCTGCGGTGCCGAGCCGCTGTTCTTCCTCGACTACTACGCCACCGGCAAACTCAATGTCGACACTGCCGCCCAGGTAGTGACCGGCATCGGCGCTGGCTGCGAATTGTCCGGCTGCTCCCTGGTCGGCGGCGAAACCGCTGAAATGCCGGGCATGTACGAAGGCGAAGACTACGACCTGGCCGGTTTCTGCGTCGGCGTCGTGGAGAAGGCCGAGATCATCGACGGCTCGAAAGTCGCCGCTGGCGACGCCCTGCTCGCCCTGCCGTCCTCCGGCCCGCACTCCAACGGCTACTCGCTGATCCGCAAGATCATCGAAGTCTCCGGTGCCGACATCGAGAACACCCAGCTCGACGGCAAGCCGCTGGCCGACCTGCTGATGGCCCCGACCCGCATCTACGTCAAGCCGCTGCTCAAGCTGATCAAGGACACCGGCGCCGTCAAGGCCATGGCCCACATCACCGGTGGCGGCCTGCTGGACAACATCCCGCGCGTGCTGCCAAAAGGCGCCCAGGCGGTGGTCGACGTAGCAAGCTGGACCCGCCCGGCGGTGTTCGACTGGCTGCAAGAGAAAGGCAACGTCGATGAAACCGAAATGCACCGCGTGCTGAACTGCGGCGTGGGCATGGTCATCTGCGTGGCCCAGGAGCACGTCGAAACGGCCCTGAACGTACTGCGTGAAGCCGGCGAGCAGCCTTGGGTCATCGGCCAGATCGCCACCGCCGCCGAAGGCGCTGCCCAGGTAGAGCTGAAAAACCTTAAGGCGCACTGATGTCCGCAACCTGTGACGTGGTGGTGCTGCTGTCTGGCACCGGCAGCAACTTGCAGGCCTTGATCGACAGCACACGGACCGGTGACAGCCCGGTCCGTATCCGTGCGGTGATTTCCAACCGCGCCGATGCCTATGGCCTGCAACGCGCCAAGGACGCGGGGATCGACACCCGCGTCCTGGATCACAAGGCGTTCGAGGGCCGCGAAGCCTTCGACGCCGCACTGATCGAACAGATCGACACCTTCAATCCGCACCTGGTAGTACTGGCCGGCTTCATGCGCATCCTCAGCGCCGGTTTCGTGCGTCACTACCAGGGCCGCCTGTTCAATATCCACCCCTCGCTGTTGCCCAAATACAAAGGGTTACATACTCACCAGCGGGCGCTGGAGGCCGGAGACACGGAGCATGGCTGCTCGGTGCACTTTGTCACCGAGGAACTCGATGGCGGACCACTGGTCGTACAGGCAGTAATACCGGTAGAGTTGCACGACACGCCACAAAGCCTGGCGCAACGGGTTCACGCCCGCGAGCACCAGATCTACCCGATGGCCGTGCGTTGGTTTGCCGAAGGACGGCTGACCCTCGACGATCGCGGTGCCTCACTGGACGGCCAGTTACTCGCCGCCAGCGGCCATTTGATTCGATACTAGGAGATTTTATGCGTCGCGCCCTGCTCTTCGCTTGCGCTCTGCTGGCCTTGCCCCTGGCACAGGCTGCAGAACTTCAACCGTTCTCCGCCAGCTACACCGCCGACTGGAAACAGTTGCCCATGAGCGGCACCGCCGAGCGCAACCTGACCAAGGAGGCCAACGGCACCTGGAAGCTGAGCTTCAAGGCTTCGATGATGATCGCCAGCCTGACCGAAGAAAGCACGCTGACCCTGGACAAGGACACCCTGCTGCCACAGTCCTACCACTTCGAACGCGGTGGCCTGGGCAAAGCCAAGAAGGCCGACCTGGACTTCGACTGGAACACCAAGATGGTCACCGGCACCGATCGCGGCGATGCGGTCAAACTGCCGCTCAACCGTGGCATGGTCGATAAATCCACTTATCAGTTGGCCCTGCAGCACGACGTGGCGGCCGGCAAGAAAAGCATGAGCTACCAGGTCGTCGATGACGGCGAAGTCGATACCTATGACTTCCGCGTGCTGGGCTCGGAAAAGGTCGACACCAAGGCTGGCCAGATCGACGCGATCAAGGTCGAGCGCGTGCGCGACCCGACACAAAGCAAACGCATCACCGTGCTCTGGTTCGCCAAGGACTGGGACTACCTGCTGGTGCGCCTGCAACAAGTCGAGACCGACGGCAAGGAGTACAACATCATGCTCCTGGACGGCACGGTCAACGGCAAGGCTGTGAAAGGCAGCTGAACCACGCCGAAAACAAGAAGCCCCGCAGATGCGGGGCTTCTTTTTGCCTGGGCTTCCTGATCACCCAAATGAACCTGCGGGCAATGAACCTGTGGGAGCGAGCTTGCTCGCGATAGCGGTAGGCCAGCCAGCAGAGATGTTGACTGATACACCGCTATCGCGAGCAAGCTCGCTCCCACAGGTTTTTGCATTTACCGAAGAGTTACCTCCAACATGAAAACTTCTTCATGAACGCCCCCCTGCGACCGAATGCCGCGCACTACGTGGCCTGCAGGATTGCTGCGATTTTAATGAAAACTTCTTAACACGCCGAAGCATTTACTTAGCAGGCTATCCAAATCTATAACAAAGTCCTGCACACGCCTTGCTGCAGATAACAGAGATTGGAGCTTGCAAGATGACTGTGAAAGTAACTGAACGCGACGACGCCCACATGTCCCACGAAGGTATTGCCGCCGGTATCCGGATCTGGGATGTGCATCAACAGGATTTGCTGGTGGGGATGTTCCACTCCGAGACCGATGCCCATAGCTACAAGGCTGAGCTGGAACGCGAGGAAAGGCTGCGCTCGCGGGAGATGGCGGAATCGTAAGAATTGGCGATGAAAATCCTGTGGGAGCGAGCTTGCTCGCGATAGCGGTCTATCAGTGACAGAGATGTTTACTGATACGACGCTATCGCGAGCAAGCTCGCTCCCACAGGTTTTGTGTTTCAGCTCAATGGCATTGCGCCCTGCTTACCACATCAAATCATCCGGAATCTGATACGCCGCGTACGGATCATCCGCATCCACTTCTTCGGTCTGGGTGTTGAGCTGGACGATGCGCTTGGGATCGCGTTCCTGGATTTTCAGGGCCGCTTCGCGAGGGATCACTTCGTAGCCGCCGGCATGATGGACGATCGCCAGCGAGCCGCTGCTCAGCTTGTTGCGCATCAGGGTGTTGACCGAAAGGCGCTTGACCTTCTTGTCGTCGACGAAGTTGTAATAGTCCTCGGTGGTCAGCTTCGGCAGGCGCGAAACTTCGATCAATTGCTTGATCTGTGCGGCCCGGGCCTTCTGCTCGGCCTTTTCCTGCTGCTGGCGGTTGAGTTCCTGGTCGCGCTTGACCTTCTCGGCCATGGCCTCCTGGGCCGCGCGCTGCTGGGAGTCATCCAGCTCGATCTGGCCCTTGTGGGCCAGGCGCTGCTGCTTCTGTTTTTCTTTGCTGACCTGCTTGGCCTGCTTTTGGTTGACCAGCCCTGCTTTGAGCAACTGGTCGCGAAGGGAAAGGCTCATGGTGCTTACTCACTTAGGCAACGGCCTCAGCCACAGCTGGGCAAATTCTTTTCCTGACGTTTGGCTTCGCCCCACAAGGCGTCCAACTCTTCGAGGGTGCAATCTTCCATGGGACGGTGGGTATCGCGCAATGCCTGTTCGATAAATCGGAAACGTCGTTCGAATTTCCCGTTGGCCCCACGCAGGGCCGTTTCCGGGTCAACTTTGAGGTGGCGAGCCAGGTTCACCACACTGAACAGCAGATCGCCGATCTCATCGCTGATGGCCACCGGGTCATTGTCGGCCATGGCTTCGAGCACTTCGTCCAGTTCCTCGCGGACCTTGTCGAGCACCGGCAACGGGCCTGGCCAGTCGAAACCGACCTGACCGGCACGCTTCTGCAACTTCGCCGAGCGGGATAAAGCCGGCAAGGCCGCCGGCACATCGTCGAGCAACGACAACTGCTCCGGCGCCGAGGCTTTCTCGGCCCGCTCATCGGCCTTGATTTCTTCCCAGCGCTGCTTGACCTGTTCTTCGCTCAGGCGGGGGATATCCACAGGCGCGTACAGGTCACCGGTAGGAAATACATGGGGATGGCGGCGGATCAGCTTGCGGGTGATGCTGTCGACCACGCCAGCGAATTCGAAGCGGTTTTCTTCCCGGGCCAATTGGCTGTAATACACCACCTGGAACAACAGGTCGCCCAACTCGCCCTGCAAGTGATCGAAGTCGCCGCGCTCGATGGCATCGGCCACTTCGTAGGCTTCTTCCAGGGTATGGGGAACGATGGTCGCGTAGGTTTGCTTGATGTCCCATGGGCAGCCGTACTGCGGGTCGCGCAGGCGGTTCATCAGGTGGAGCAGGTCTTCAAGGCTGTACATCAATCCATCCCATCACAAAAAAAACCTGTGGGAGCAACCTCGCTCCCACATTTTTGGACTGCGCTTAACCCGGTGTCCGATTGCGCCGGGTCTCGATGATGTTCGGCAACTGGGAAATCCGCCCCAGCAACCGCCCCAGCGCATCCAGCCCCGGAATCTCGATGGTCAGGGACATCAGCGCGGTGTTGTCTTCCTTGTTCGAACGGGTGTTGACCGCCAGCACGTTGATCCGCTCGTTCAGCAACACCTGGGACACGTCGCGCAGCAGGCCGGAGCGGTCGTAGGCGCGGATGACGATGTCCACCGGGTAGGTGAGCACCGGCACCGGCCCCCAACTGACCTGGATGATCCGCTCCGGTTCGCGACCGGCCAGTTGCAGCACCGAGGCGCAGTCCTGGCGGTGAATGCTCACGCCTCGGCCCTGGGTGATGTAGCCGACGATCGCATCCCCTGGCAACGGCTGGCAGCAGCCGGCCATCTGGGTCATCAGGTTGCCTACGCCCTGGATCTGGATGTCTCCACGCTTGCCTGGCTTGTAGCCGGTGGCCTTGCGTGGGATCAGTTCCAGTTGTTCGTTGCCGCGTTCCGGCTCCACCAGTTGCTGGGCCAGGTTGACCAGTTGCGCCAGACGCAGATCACCGGCACCGAGGGCGGCGAACATGTCTTCGGCGGTCTTCATGTTGGCCTTTTCGGCCAGCTTGTCGAAATCCACCTGCGGCAGGCCCAGGCGACTGAGTTCGCGTTCGAGCAAGGTCTTGCCGGCGGCGACGTTCTGGTCACGCGCCTGCAGCTTGAACCAATGGACGATCTTCGCCCGCGCCCGGGACGTGGTGATGTAGCCCAGGTTCGGGTTCAGCCAGTCGCGGCTCGGCGTGCCGTGCTTGCTGGTGATGATCTCGACCTGTTCACCGGTCTGCAGGCTGTAGTTGAGCGGCACGATCCGCCCGTTGATCTTGGCGCCTCGGCAGTTGTGACCGATCTCGGTGTGGACCCGATAGGCGAAGTCCAGCGGCGTCGCGCCCTTGGGCAGGTCGATGGCGTGGCCGTCAGGGGTGAAGATGTAGACCCGGTCCGGCTCGATATCGACTCGCAGCTGTTCGGCCAGGCCGCCGATATCGCCCAGTTCTTCGTGCCACTCCAACACCTGGCGCAACCAGGAGATTTTCTCTTCGTAGTGGTTCGAGCCGGACTTGACGTCGGTGCCCTTGTATTTCCAGTGCGCGCAGACACCCAGCTCGGCTTCCTCGTGCATGGCGTGGGTACGGATCTGCACCTCCAGCACCTTGCCCTCGGGGCCGATCACTGCGGTGTGCAGCGAGCGATAGCCGTTTTCCTTGGGGTTGGCGATGTAATCGTCGAACTCCTTGGGAATGTGCCGCCACAAGGTGTGGACGATCCCCAGCGCGGTGTAGCAATCACGCATTTCCGGGACCAGCACGCGAACGGCGCGAACGTCGTAGATCTGGCTGAATTCCAGGCCTTTGCGCTGCATTTTGCGCCAGATCGAGTAGATGTGCTTGGCCCGGCCACTGATGTCGGCTTCCACGCCGGTGGCCTGCAACTCTTCGCGCAACTGGGTCATCACATCGGTGATGAAGCGCTCGCGATCCAGGCGCCGCTCATGCAACAACTTGGCGATCTGTTTGTACTGGTCGGGCTCCAGGTAGCGGAAGGACAAGTCCTCCAGCTCCCACTTGATATGGCCGATACCCAGACGATGGGCCAGGGGCGCGTAGATGTCGAACACCTCGCGGGCGACGCGGTTGCGCTTTTCGTCATCGGCGGCTTTCACCGCACGGATCGCGCAGGTTCGCTCGGCCAGCTTGATGAGCGCGACGCGCACGTCGTCGACCATGGCCACCAGCATCTTGCGCAGGTTTTCCACCTGGCCCTGGGTACCCAGGACCATGGACTGGCGCGGACTGAGGCTGGCACTGATGGCGGCCATGCGCAGCACGCCGTCGATCAGCTTGGCGACCACCGTGCCGAAGCGCTGGCTGACCACCGGAAGCTGGATCTGGCCTTCGCGCACGCCACGGTACAGCACCGCGGCCACCAGCGAATCCTGGTCGAGCTTGAGGTCGGCAAGAATCTCAGCGATCTCCAGGCCCGTCTGGAAACTCGAGGTGCCTTCGGACCACAGGTTCTTCGCCGCGTTGTGTTGCTGCTCGGCCTCACGAGCGAACTCGCAGGCGGCCTTCAAGGCTTCGCGATCCAGTGCCGTGTCGATACTGACCGCATGATCGAGCCAAGCCTCGAGATTGATACTGCCGTCAGTGTTGATCGGCTGGTGTGCTCTCACCTGTACCATCTTTACCTACCTTCCCTACGACGCAGATTCAATGCGTCAACATCGCTGCCCTTCGGTGTTCGTGTTTGCGCCCAGGACTGTGGCGGGTTTGCACGAACGGGTCAGTCGGACAAGCCATCCTGGCTCGCTTCAAATAACGCCATGGCCTCGACATGCGCCGTTTGAGGAAACATATCGAGAATCCCGGCACGTTTTAACCGGTAGCCCTGCTTGATCAATTCGACCGTGTCCCGGGCCAAAGTTGCCGGGTTGCACGATACATACACCAACCGTCTGGCGCCCAGGGACGCCAGCTTGCGCACCACCTCGAAAGCACCGTCACGGGGTGGGTCCAAGAGTACCGCAGAAAAGCCTTCGCCGATCCATTGCGCACCTGCCAGTGGCAGGGATAAATCGGCCTGAAAAAAGGCGGTGTTATTCAAATTGTTGCTGAGGGCATTCGCCGCCGCACGGTCCACCATGGTTTGCACGCCTTCGACGGCCACCACCTGGCGCACGCTCCTGGCCAGCGGCAAGGCAAAGTTGCCCAGGCCACAGAACAGATCCAACACCCGCTCCTCGGCTTGCGGCGCGAGCCATTGCAGCGCCTGGGCAATCATCGCCTCGTTGACCTCGGCGTTCACCTGGATGAAATCCCCGGGCCGATAAGCCAGCTCCAGGCCCCAGGTTTCCAAGCGATAACCCAGGGTTTGCGCTGGATCGACCGGTTGCGGTTCGCCTTCGCCATGCAGCCACAACTGGGCTTCATGAAACGCACAGAAGTCCTTGAGGATCGTCAGGTCGGCCTCCGACAGCGGCGCCATATGGCGCAGCAATACTGCGAGGGACGAACCGGCGAACAACTCCACATGCCCCAGCGCCTGGGGTTTGCTCAAGCGCCGGAGCATGTCCGGCAAGCGGCTCATGATCGGCTGCAAGGGCTGTACCAGCACCGGGCAGTCGCCGATGGCGACGATGTCCTGGCTGCCAACGGCACGGAAGCCCACTTCGAGTTTTTTCGCCTTCTGGTCCCAGCGCACCGCCACACGGGCGCGACGCCGGTAACCGAATTCCGCTCCGCTCAATGGCGCGGCCCATTCATCCGGCTCCACCGCGGCCACCCGCGACAATTGCTCGGCGAGCATGCGCTGTTTCAGGGCAAGTTGTTCGTCGTGGGGCAAATGCTGGACGCTGCAACCGCCGCAACGACCGGCATGGACGCAGGGTGCCGCTCGCCGCAGTTCACTGGACAGGAACACCCGCTCGGTGCGGGCCTCGACCACTTTGCCATGGGCGCCCAACACCCGCGCCTCGACCTCCTCACCGGCCAGGGCACCGATGACAAACCAGGTGCGCCCGTCGACAAAGGCAATGCCCCGGCCATCATTGGCCAGGCGCTCGATGGTCAAGCGCTGCTTTTTACCGGTGGGCACTTGCGGGGCCCGGCTTCCGCCGCTGGGCTGGAAGCGCAGGCCTCTCTCTTGCTTGGCCATCAGTTGGGCGCGTCGAAAATGCCGGTCGACAGGTATCGGTCGCCACGGTCGCAGATGATCGCGACGATCACCGCATTCTCAACTTCCCTGGACAGGCGCAACATGCCCGCCACGGCACCGCCCGAGGACACGCCACAGAAGATACCTTCTTCGCGCGCCAGGCGACGGGTCACGTCCTCGGCTTCACTCTGGGCCATATCGATGATGCGGTCCACGCGCTCGGCCTGGTAGATCTTCGGCAGATACTCCTCGGGCCAGCGACGGATGCCGGGGATCGCCGAGCCTTCCATCGGTTGCAGGCCGATGATCTGCACGTTCGGGTTCTGTTCTTTCAGGTAGCGCGAGGTGCCCATGATGGTACCGGTGGTGCCCATCGAGCTGACGAAATGAGTGATCGTGCCGTCGGTCTGGCGCCAGATCTCAGGGCCGGTGGTGGTGTAGTGGGCTTCGGGATTGTCGCCGTTGGCGAACTGATCCAGCACCTTGCCACGGCCTTCGGCCTGCATGCGCTCGGCCAAATCCCGGGCACCTTCCATACCCTCCTCCTGCGTCACCAGGATCAACTCGGCACCATAGGCCGTCATCGCCGCCTTGCGCTCGGCACTGGAGTTGTCGGGCATGATCAGGATCATCTTGTAACCCTTGATCGCCGCCGCCATGGCCAGGGCTATGCCGGTGTTGCCGGAGGTCGCCTCGATCAGCGTATCGCCGGGCCGGATCTGCCCGCGCAATTCGCCACGGGTGATCATCGACAGCGCCGGCCGGTCCTTGACCGAACCCGCCGGGTTATTCCCTTCGAGCTTGAGCAAAAGCGTGTTGCTGGTCACGCCGGGCAGGCGCTGCAAACGGACCAGCGGGGTGTTGCCGACGCAATCGGCGATGGTTGGGTACTGCAGAGTCATGGCGTATTCGCAATCCGGACTGCGGGGGCGCCTATCATACCGGCAAACCCCGCCAGGCCATATCACGCAAAGTGTGGTGGTTATGGCTTATAGGAATAAGCGAGCCAAGAGCCCACATCTACCCTGCCTGACGCGCCACCGCATTATGGCCGTTCTGGTATCAGGTCACGTCAAAGCCGCTGCTGCCCAGGTGCTCACGCGCATAAGCACCCAGCACGGGATCGTCTCCGGTGGACAGAATGCGCGGGTGGCCGGCGGAAGTGGGATTCATGGGCATCAGCAAAAAACTTTCAGTTGAGCGACTGTTCGAGATCGGCTCCACAGAGGCAACCACCGCGCTTGGTCATGGCAACGACATGGCGACATGAATTTTACGAAGATTGCCCGCCTGCAAATCGCTACACTGCGCAGGTACTGCGTGCCGGATGCTCGCAGAGCTCAATCAGACCGCTGGATGCAGGAGACAAGTGTGCTCAAGAAACTGGGAATCAAAGGCCGCGTGTTGTTGCTGACCCTGTTGCCGACCAGCCTGATGGCGCTGGTGCTGGGCGGCTATTTCACCTGGATGCAGCAAGCGGACCTGCACGCCCAGTTGCTGCAACGCGGCGAGATGATCGCCGAACAACTGGCACCGCTGGTCGCTCCAGCCATGAGCCGCCAGGACACCGATCTACTGGAGCGTATCGCTACCCAGTCCCTCGAACAGGCGGACGTGCGCGCCGTAACCTTCCTCGCCCCCGACCGCACACCGCTGGCCCACGCCGGCCCGACCATGCTCAACCGGGCCCCGGAGGGCAACAGTGCGCAACTGCTGCAACGCACGGGCAACGACGCCACGCGCTACCTGCTGCCGGTATTCGGCAAGCACCGCAACCTGGCCGGCGAACTGATCCCCGAAGAAGCCGATCGCCTGCTGGGCTGGGTCGAGCTGGAGTTGTCCCACAGCGGCATGTTGCTGCGCGGTTACCGCAGCCTGTTCGCCAGCCTGCTGCTGATCGGCGCCGGCCTGTGCCTGACCGCGTTGCTGGCCTTGCGCATGGGCCGCACGATCAACCGCCCGCTGAGCCAGATCAAGCAGGCCGTGGCGCAACTCAAGGACGGCCACCTGGAAACCCGCCTGCCGCCACTGGGCAGCCAGGAACTGGATGAACTGGCCTCGGGCATCAATCGCATGGCCGGCACCTTGCAGAACGCCCAGGAAGAATTGCAGCACAGCATCGACCAGGCCACCGAAGACGTGCGCCAGAACCTGGAGACCATCGAGATCCAGAACATCGAACTGGACCTGGCCCGCAAGGAGGCCCTGGAAGCGAGCCGGATCAAATCCGAGTTCCTGGCGAACATGAGCCATGAAATCCGCACGCCGCTCAATGGCATCCTCGGTTTCACCCATCTGTTGCAGAAAAGCGAACTGACCCCGCGCCAGCTCGACTACCTGGGCACCATTGAAAAATCCGCCGACAGCCTGCTGGGCATCATCAACGAGATCCTCGACTTTTCGAAGATCGAGGCCGGCAAGCTGGTGCTCGACAACATCCCGTTCAACCTGCGGGACCTGTTGCAGGACACCCTGACCATCCTCGCCCCTGCCGCCCACGCCAAGCAACTGGAGCTGGTGAGCCTGGTGTACCGGGACACGCCGCTGTCGTTGGTGGGCGATCCGCTACGCCTCAAGCAAATCCTCACCAACCTGGTGAGCAACGCCATCAAGTTCACCCGCGAGGGCACCATCGTCGCCCGGGCCATGCTCGAGGACGAACACGAAGACAGCGTGCAGTTGCGCATCAGCATCCAGGACACCGGCATCGGCCTGTCCAACCAGGACGTGCGGGCGCTGTTCCAGGCGTTCAGCCAGGCCGACAACTCGCTGTCCCGGCAACCGGGTGGCACCGGGCTGGGCCTGGTGATCTCCAAGCGCCTGGTGGAGCAGATGGGCGGTGAGATCGGCGTCGACAGCACACCGGGCGAAGGCTCGGAGTTCTGGATCAGCCTGCGCCTGCCCAAGACCCGCGACGATGCCGAGGACCTGCCCGGCCCGCCGTTGCTAGGCCGACGCGTGGCGGTGCTGGAGAACCATGAACTGGCCCGCCAGGCCTTGCAGCACCAGCTTGAAGACTGCGGCCTGCAAGTGACGCCGTTCAATACCTTGGAAAACCTGACCAATGGCGTGACCGTCGCCCACCAGACCGAGCAGGCAATCGATCTGGCCGTGCTGGGCATCACCAGTAACGACATGCCGCCGGAACGCCTCAACCAGCATATTTGGGACCTTGAGCACCTGGGCTGCAAAGTGCTGGTGCTATGCCCCACCACCGAACAGACGCTGTACCACCTCTCGGTGCCCAACCCTCACAGCCAGTTGCAGGCCAAGCCGGCTTGTACCCGCAAGTTGCGCCGTTCGCTCTCCGACCTGGTCAACCCGCGACCAGCCCGCAGCGAACCCCACGAACCGGTGGCCAGCCGCGCGCCGAAAGTGCTGTGCGTGGACGACAACCCGGCCAACCTGCTGCTGGTGCAAACCCTGCTCGAAGACATGGGCGCCAAGGTGCTGGCCGTGGAGAGCGGCTATGCGGCGGTCAAGGCCGTGCAGAAGGAAACCTTCGACCTGGTCTTGATGGACGTGCAGATGCCCGGCATGGACGGTCGCCAGAGCACTGAGGCAATCCGCCAGTGGGAAAGCGAGCGGCACTGCACGCCACTGCCGATCGTCGCCCTCACCGCCCATGCCATGGCCAACGAAAAGCGCGCCTTGCTGCAAAGTGGCATGGATGACTACCTGACCAAACCCATCAGCGAACGGCAACTGGCCCAGGTGGTGCTCAAGTGGACTGGCCTGGCCCTGCGCAATCAGTCGCCGGAACGCAACGGCGACGCCCACGGCGGCAGTGAACTGCTGGTACTCGATCACGAAGAAGGCCTGCGCCTGGCCGCCGGCAAGGCCGACCTGGCAGCGGATATGCTGGCGATGCTGCTGGCGTCCCTGGAAGCCGACCGCGAAGCGATCCGCCAGGCCAGCGAAGCCAACGATCACAACGCCCTGATCGAGCGGGTCCACCGCCTGCACGGCGCGACACGCTACTGCGGCGTACCGCAATTGCGCGCCGCCTGCCAGCGCAGCGAAACGCTGCTCAAGCAACAGGACCCCAAGGCCACCGCCGCCCTGGAAGAACTGGAGCGAGCCATCAATCGGCTGGCCAGCGAGGCGCGTATCAGCGTCTGATCCAGGGCAATGGCAGCTGGGGCAATGGCGGTTATGCTGGGTCCATTCCAATGCCAGGAGGCCGCCATGCGCGTGATTCTTTTCAGCAGCCAGACCTACGACCGCGACAGTTTCAGCCATACCCCGGCGCCCGCCGGCCTTCAATTGCAATTCCAACAGGCACGCCTGAGCCTGGACACCGTGGCCCTGGCCGAACGCCATGAAGTGGTGTGTGCCTTTATCAACGATGACCTCAGCGCCCCGGTGCTGGAACGGCTGGCGACCGGCGGCACCCGGCTGATCGCCCTGCGGTCGGCCGGTTACAACCATGTCGATCTGCTCGCCGCCAAACGCCTGGGGTTGGACATTGTCCGGGTGCCGGCCTACTCACCCCACGCCGTGGCCGAACATGCCGTGGCGTTGATCATGGCCCTCAATCGCTGCCTGCATCGCGCCTACAACCGCACTCGGGACGGCAACTTCAGTCTCCATGGGCTGACCGGTTTCGATCTGGTGGGCAAGACCGTCGGTGTGATCGGCACCGGGCAGATCGGCGCGACATTCGCACGGATCATGGCCGGCTTCGGCTGCCAGTTGCTGGCCTACGACCCGTACCCCAACCCGCAGGTCGAAGCCTTGGGGGCGCGCTACTTGCCCCTGCCCGATCTGCTGGCGCAAGCGCAGATCATCAGCCTGCACTGCCCGCTCAATGAACAAAGCCGGCACCTGATCAACGCCGACTCGCTGGCGACCATGCAGCGCGGCGCGATGTTGATCAACACCGGGCGTGGCGGCCTGGTGGACACGCCGGCCCTGATCGAAGCCTTGAAAAGCGGCCAGCTCGGCTATTTAGGATTGGATGTCTATGAAGAAGAGGCCCAGTTGTTCTTCAAGGACCGTTCCGACCTGCCCCTGCAGGATGACGTGCTGGCACGGCTGCTGACCTTCCCCAACGTGATCGTCACTGCCCACCAGGCGTTCCTGACCTATGAAGCATTGGCGGCGATTGCCATGACCACCCTGGACAACATCGCTGCCTGGGCGAAAGGCACACCACAAAACCTGGTAGATAGCTAAACCTTGAGCCAGCACAAACCCTGTGGGAGCGAGCTTGCTCGCGATAGCGGTGCATCAGCCAGCCTCGGTGTTGACTGACACACTGCCATCGCGAGCAAGCTCGCTCCCACAGGGGATGGAGTTTCGTCGGCCTGATCTCCAGATGCGCGCCATCGAGACCATCCCAAGCCATGCCCCGTGCTAGCATATCGCGCCTATTTGGAGGACCCATGGCCGAACACGATTTCCGCTACACCCTGATGAACCCACAGCACACCTTGACCGAGGTCCGCGCCCTGGCGCCAGGCCGTTACCAGGTCACCGGCAACGGCGGTTCGATCCAGGCCAACGATGTACTGCTCGTCACCCTCAAGGGCAGCAAGGACTTGTCCATGCGCCTGACCGTGGACACCGTTCGCCATCTGCTCAAGCCCATGGGTCAATGGACCGCGATGACCACCGGACCGGTGTTCGGCGAGCTGGCGATCCACACCTGGCAGGTCAATTGCGACAGTTGCGCCAAGGAACTGAGCTTCGAATTTGCCGTCGATGCCAAACTCGGCGTCAAGGCCCAGAAACCGGCCGCCACCGCGCGGATCGCCGAGCTGGGCTGGACCACCGTCGGTGAAAAGCACCTGTGCCCGAAATGCCAGGAAGCCGCTTGATGAAACGCCTTGCCCTGGCCGCGCTGATAAGCGCCGGCCTGATGGGTTGTGCCGCCGAGCCGGTGCAACTGCAACACAACCGCAGCTACATCCTGGAATGGATCGGCGAACGGCCATTGGTGGACTACAGCCACCTGACCATCACCCTCGGGGATGACGGCCGGGCTTATGGCAACGGTGGCTGCAACCACTGGTTCGCGCCCTACACCCAGCAAGGCCACCGTTTGAGCTTCGGCAAGATCGGCAGCACGCGCAAACTCTGCGCCCCAGCCCTGATGGAGCAAGAAACGCGCTTTTTGCAGGCGCTGGAAAAGGTCGAGCGCTGGGACATCTCGCCCATCGAGCAGATGCGCTTCTGGCCAGCCCAAGGCAAGCCGTTGCGGTGGTGGCCGGAAGAAGGCTGAACACTGGCCCCACTTGATCGTTCCCCTGCTCTGCGTGGGAACGATCACCGGCACGGGGCTATTTAAGCGCCTGCAACGCCTCAAGCTTGGCCATCACCCCCGCCGCCGTCTGCTCCCCCAGCAATTGCTCACGCACCTTGCCCTGGTTGTCGATGATGTAGGTCACCGGCAGTCCTTCGCTGCGTGGAAGGTCGAAGATTTCGGCCGGATCCCGGGCCAGCACGGTGAAACGAATACCCATCTTGTCGCTGGCGCTCTTGAGCTCCTCGCCCTGCACCTGGTCGAAGTTGACTCCGAACACGCCAACATTGCGGCCCTTGAGCTGTTCGGCCAAGGCATTGAATTCCGGGATTTCGGTACGACACGGCGCGCACCACTCGGCCCAGTAGTTGAGCACCACCCACTGTTTGTCCAGCCGCTGCGAGGCAATGGCCTGGCCGTTCTGGTCCACCCCGTAGTCGTTCCCGCAGCCGGCGAGCAACAAGATGCCGATGAATGTCAGTGCCGCCGTCAATCGCCTTGCCATGTGCCAATCCTTGTCTGAATGTGAACGCTGCCGCGCCCCCTCGCCTCTCTAACGTGCTAGGGGCCTCGCGGCACAGTAGAATAGCCGCCACCTTACGCAAGATGCGACCCGCTCATGACCGATCTGACGCTTTATCACAACCCGCGCTGCTCGAAATCCCGCGGTGCGCTGGAACTGCTGGAGGCCCGTGGCCTGACGCCTACCGTGGTCCGCTACCTGGAAACCCCGCTCGACGCCACTCAACTCGAGCGGCTGCTGGGCAAGCTCGGCATCACCGCCCGGCAGCTGCTACGCGCCGGCGAAGACGAATACAAAGACCTGAACCTGGCCGATGACAGCCTGAGCCAGGCCCAGTTGATCGCTGCCATCGCTGCCCACCCGAAACTCATGGAGCGGCCGATTCTTGAAACCGCAGACAAAGCCGTGATCGGTCGTCCGCCGGAGAAGATCCTGGAGATCCTGCCGTGAGCACACCGTACATCCTGGTGTTGTATTACAGCCGCAGTGGCTCCACCAACGAAATGGCCCGGCAGATCGCACGGGGTGTCGAGCAGGCCGGGATGGAAGCCAGGCTGCGTACGGTGCCGGCCATCTCCACCGAGTGCGAAGCGGTGGCACCGGACATCCCCGAGCAAGGCCCGCTGTACGCCAGCCTCGACGACCTGAAGAACTGCGCCGGCCTGGCCCTGGGCAGCCCGACCCGCTTCGGCAACATGGCCGCGCCGCTCAAGTACTTTCTCGACGGCACCAGCAACCTGTGGCTGACCGGCGCCCTGGTAGGCAAACCGGCCGGGGTGTTCACCTCTACGGCCAGTCTGCACGGCGGCCAGGAAACCACGTTACTGTCGATGATGCTGCCCCTGCTGCACCACGGCATGCTGATCACCGGCCTGCCCTACAGCGAATCGGCCTTGATCGACACCCTGGGTGGCGGCACACCTTACGGCCCGAGCCATCACGCCGGGGCCGACGGTAAAAGCGGCTTGAACGAACATGAAATCGCGCTGTGCCGGGCCCTGGGCTCGCGCCTGGCGAAAACCGCACAACTGCTGGAGAACGGCCGTGGCTAAGAAGCCGAAGATCCTGCCTCCCATCCAGTGGCTGGAACCGCGCGTGCGCATCGCCCGGACCCTCAGCCTGCTGTGCTTTTTCGGCCTGGTGGGGTTGCTCAGCGGGTATTACCTGCTGGTTGCCGACCTGCATGGCGCGCGCCCCTGGGTGATCTTGCTGATCGAATTGGTGCCGCTGTTGATCCTGGCGCCAGGCATGCTCACCGGCAGCGCCCGCGGGCATTCGTGGATGTGTTTCGTGGTGAACCTGTATTTCATCAAGGGCGCGTTGGCGGTCTATGACCCCAACCGGCAGCTGTTTGGCGCGCTGGAGATGGCGGCGAGCGTGGCGGTGTTCTGCTCGGCGTTGTTGTATGTGCGATGGCGGTTTCAGTTGAATCGGCGGTTGGCTGGCGAAGGCGAATCTTCCGTCGCCTGATACACCGCTATCGCGAGCAAGCTCGCTCCCACATTTGAAATGCATTCCCCTGTGGGAGCGAGCTTGCTCGCGATGGCCGCGACGCGGTCTCAATGATTCACTGTATAAGCCAGCATCATCGAAATCTGGCTCATTGGCCGTCCCCCACTCTCTTCATGCCACTGGTTGAAGGCATTCTGCACCGTCGCCAGGTCCCGCTGGCTGGTGGGGACTTTGTCGATGATGTCCTGGGCATTGAGCGCCGCCACGACGTCATAACTGGGCGTGAAGGTGTCCTTGCCTATCATGCGCAGGAAGCGCGGTGCCGACAGGCCGCCCAACTGATGACCGTGTTTTTTCAGGTAGGTCCACAGGCCGACGATGTCGGTCACCGGCCAGTCGGCGATCAGCGCGCCAAAGCTGCCCTTCTCATGGGCCACGTCCAATATCAGTTGCGCGTTGCGCGGCACGCTCTTGAGCTTGCCCAGGTGGCGGATGATCCGCGTATCCTGCATCAATCGCTCCAGATGCTCAGCGCCCATCAGCACGACTTTTTCCGGGTCGAACTTGAAGAACACTTCCTCGAACGCTGGCCACTTGGCGTCCACCAGGCTGTGCTTGAGCCCGGCGCGAAAGACCCGCAGCGCCATGGTCGAGAGGTAGCGGTCGTCGCTGATCTTGCGCAGTTGCGCCGGGGTCTTGGGAACCGGCAGACGGGCTTCCAGTTCAGCCGCCGAACCGAAGCGGTTCAGACAATACTCGTGCAGCCACTTGTAATCGCGCATGCCCCCTCCTGGGGTCGGAACTGAAAACGGCGCTCGCGAGCGCCGTGAATAGGAGCCCTTGCCCTCGTCAGAGGTTCACCACATTGACGAACCGCGGCGTGGCGTTTTCGTCGATGCGCAGGCTGGTGAAGTCGAACAGGTTACGGTCGGCCAGTTGCGATGGGACGACATTCTGCAAGCCGCGGAAGATGCTCTCGGTACGACCCGGGGTCTTGCGTTCCCATTCCTGGAGCATCTCCTTGACCACCTGGCGTTGCAGGTTTTCCTGGGAGCCGCAGAGGTTGCAGGGGATGATCGGGAATTGCTTGAAATCCGAATAGGCCTGGATGTCTTTTTCGCTGCAATAGGCCAGCGGGCGGATCACCACGTTGCGCCCGTCATCGGCGCGCAGCTTGGGCGGCATGGCCTTGAGCGAACCGTTGTAGAACATGTTCAAAAAGAACGTCTCGACGATGTCGTCGCGGTGGTGTCCCAGGGCCATCTTGGTCGCACCGATCTCATCGGCGAAGGTGTAGAGCGTGCCGCGCCGCAGGCGTGAGCACAGCGAACAGGTGGTCTTGCCTTCGGGAATCAGTTCCTTGACCACCGAATAGGTGTCTTTCTCGACGATGTGGTATTCCACACCCAGCGACTCAAGGTAGGCCGGCAGCACATGCTCGGGGAACCCGGGCTGCTTCTGGTCCATGTTCACCGCGACGATGTCGAACTTGATCGGTGCAACCTTTTGCAAATGCATCAGCACATCGAGCAGGGTGTAGCTGTCCTTGCCGCCGGACAGGCAGACCATGACCTTGTCGCCGTCCTCGATCATGTTGAAATCGGCGACCGCCTCACCGGCCTGGCGGCGCAGGCGCTTTTGCAGTTTGTTCTGGTTGACCGTAAGAGTGCCCATGACGCGAAATCCGTGAGGTGTGACGAAAGGCCGGCATTTTACGCAAAAAATCCGCCGTCGGCGAAGGCTGATGACGTGCGCTTTTGTGGCCGAGATGTACGCACAGACCCATCGGCGATTAACACCGTCGCCTACAGCGCGATTTGCTCTAAGCTCCCCATCCCCCTGGCGATAACTCCTTTCTATACTGCGACATAAGGTCGCACACATATTCAGACCTTTACTTACTTGGCCCTATTGGCCCGTAGGCGCTCCGTTGGGGGGCGATGGCAATAACAAAGGAGTGACTGACTATGATCCATCATGTCGTGGGGCTCTTTACCCACCCTGATCAAGAATGGAAAGAAATCCGTGGCGATCAGGAGGAAAGCATCAGCCACATGTACCTCACCCATACGCTGATCCTGGCGGCTATTCCCGCAGTATCGGCGTTTATTGGCACCACGCAGGTGGGATGGGTCATCGGCAATCGTCCGCCGGTGATGCTGACCCAGGAAAGCGCGCTGTGGATGACCGTCATGTCGTACCTGGCGATGCTGGGCGGCGTAGCGGTCATGGGTGCCTTCATCCATTGGATGGCCCGCACCTATGACGCCAGCCCGAGCCTGGCCCGTTGCGTCGCGTTCGCCACCTACACCGCGACTCCGTTGTTCATTGGCGGCCTGGCGGCGCTCTACCCACACATGTGGCTAGGGATGATCGTCGGCACGGCGGCGATCTGCTACACGGTCTACCTGCTCTATGTGGGCCTGCCGACCTTCATGAGCATTCCCCAGGACGAAGGATTCCTGTTCTCCAGTTCGGTGCTTGCCGTCGGCCTGGTGGTGCTGGTTGCAATCATGGCGTTCACGGTGATCGTCTGGGGGCTGGGCGTCGGCCCGGTGTATACCAATTAAACGATAGGGCTCTCCAATAAGAAGCTGGATCTGCCAACTCAGGCCGCCGCAAGGCGGCCTTCCTGCGTTTGGCGCTGGCGAAACGACCATTGGGCGCCTGAGCGATTCGCAACGGCTGACGCTTGCGGCATACTCAAGTTTCTGGAGACCCGTAAAGCATGCTCGAGCAACTCAATACCCGCGTCGAAGAGTGTTATCAACAAGCCGAATCCTTTTTCAAACGTCCTTTCAAACGCCCGGTGGTCAGCTTCAAATTGCGAGGCCAGAAGGCCGGTGTCGCGCACCTGCATGAGAACCTGCTGCGCTTCAATCCACAGTTGTATCGGGAAAACGCCGAAGACTTCCTCAAGCAGACCGTCGCCCACGAAGTCGCGCACCTGATCGCCCATCAGCTGTTTGGCGAACGCATCCAGCCCCACGGCGAAGAGTGGCAACTGATCATGCGCGGGGTGTACGAACTGCCGCCCAACCGCTGCCACACTTACGAAATCAAGCGCCGCAGCGTCACCCGCTACATCTATAAATGCCCTTGCGACGGCAGCGACTTCCCGTTCTCGGCCCAACGCCACAGCCTGGTGCGCCAAGGGCGGCGGTATTTGTGCCGTAGTTGTCGCAGCACCTTGGTGTTCAGTGGCGAGACGCGGGTGGAGTAAATTTCGTGTTGTTTGGGCCGGCCCCATCGCGAGCGAGCTCGCTCCCACAGGGGTTTGGTGAACGCCATAGATCCAGTGTGGGAGCGAGCCTGCTCGCGATGGCTGCCTGACAGGCGCTAAAAAACCACCCCACTGCGACGCAATTGAGCAATCCGCTCAACACTAAACCCCAACTCCCCCAACACCTGATCCGTATGCGCGCCCAGCTCCGCGCCAATATGCCGAGGCTCGGGCAGTCCTTGTGAAAACTTCAACGGACAAGCCATCTGCGCTTGATTCGAACCATCACCACGGGGCACCTGTGTCACCAGTTCCCGAGCCTGCAACTGTGGATGCCTGATAGCTTCCTCCAGGCTCAACATAGGCTCGACGCAGGCATCAATCCCGGCGAACAAGCTGCAAAGTTCGGCGAAATCATGTTTCTCGAACGCGGCTTGCAGCTCCTGCTTGAGCATGCGCTGTTGCTCGGGCCGGGACGACAGTCCCTGGGCCGCCAGTTCCGGTCGCCCCAGGGCCACGCACAGCGCCTGCATGAAGGCCGGCTCCAGGCTGCCCACCGACATCCAGCGACCATCGCGGGTGCGGTAATAGTCATAGAAACTGCCACCGTTGAGCAGCTGGTTTTCCCAACCCGGCTCGATACCGCAGGCCAGATAACCGGCACCGGCCATGGCGTTCAGACTGAACACACAGTCGGTCATGCTCACATCCAGGTATTGGCCCTGCCCGGTCTGCTGGCGGGCGATCACCGCCGCCAACAGCCCGATCACGCCGTGCAGCGACCCACCGGCAATATCCGCCGCCTGGATGCCCAGCGGCAGTGGACCGCTGTCGGCACGGCCGGTGTGACTGGCCAGCCCGGCCAGGGCCAGGTAGTTGATGTCGTGCCCGGCGCGATCCTTGTAGGGCCCGGTCTGACCGTAGCCGGTGATCGACACGTAGATCAGCCGCGGATTGATTGCCCTCAAGGCCTCGTAACCCAGGCCCAGTCGCTCCATCACACCGGGGCGGAACTGTTCCAGCAGGATGTCGTAGTCCGCCAGCAATAGCTTGATCACCTCCAGCGCCTGCGGCTGCTTGAGGTCCAACGCGAGGCTGCGCTTGTTGCGGTTGAGGTAGGCATGGCTGGCGGAGACGCCCTGGTCATGGGGCGGCAATATCCGCAACAGGTCCGCACGGGTCGGCGACTCGATGCGCAACACCTCGGCGCCCATGTCCGCCAACAACAGCGAGGCGAACGGGCCTGGCAGCAGCGTCGAGAAGTCCAGAACCTTGAGCGATGCCAGTGGGCCTTGCATAGGCGATCTCCGATGGATGATGACTGAAGACTAGGCAGGGGTTGGCGGCGGGGCAATTACCGCAGGTGTCAGTCTGGATGACCATTGCGCTCAGCGTGAGAGCTCTGGTGGCGAGGGAGCCTTCTCGACTGAAGAGTTCTTCCAATAAAAAACCCGCCGAAGCGGGTTTCCTGTTGCAGGCTGAAGATTACTTCACAGCGCCTGGAGCAGAGGATTCAGCCGCGACAATCTGCGCCGCCGCGATCTGCTCGTCATCTTCACGGACGTCGGAGATACCACGACCACCGGAAGCCAGTTCGGTATGCAACTGGTCTTCGTCCAGCTCCTTGACCCACTTGGCAACCACGATCGTGGCAACGGCGTTGCCCACCAGGTTGGTCAGGGCGCGGGCTTCGGACATGAAGCGGTCGATACCCAGGATCAGTGCCAGGCCGGCCACCGGCAAGGTACCCACGGCCGACAGGGTGGCCGCCAGTACGATGAAGCCGCTACCGGTCACGCCAGCAGCACCTTTGGAGGACAGCAGCAGCACCAGCAGCAGGGTGATCTGGTGAGTCAGGTCCATCGGGGTGTCGGTGGCCTGGGCGATGAACACCGCGGCCATGGTCAGGTAGATCGACGTACCGTCGAGGTTGAACGAGTAGCCAGTCGGGATCACCAGGCCTACCACGGACTTCTTGGCACCCAGGCGCTCCATCTTGATCAGCATGCGTGGCAGGGCCGATTCCGACGAGGAAGTGCCCAGCACGATCAGCAGTTCTTCACGGATGTAGCGGATCAGCTTGACGACGCTGAAGCCATGGGCGCGGCAGATGGCACCCAGTACTACCAGCACGAACACCACGCAGGTGATGTAGAAGCAGATCATCAACTGGCCCAGTTGCACCAGCGAACCGACACCATAGGCGCCGATGGTGAACGCCATGGCACCGAAGGCACCGAGGGGAGCCAGCTTCATGATCATGTTGATGATGATGAACATCACGTGGGCGAAGCGATCGATGAAGTCCAGTACCGGCTTGCCGTAGGCACCCAGGCGATGCAGGGCGAAACCGAAGATCACCGAGAACATCAGCACTTGCAGGATATCGCCGTTGGCGAACGCGCCGACGATGGTGTTCGGGATCACGTTGAGGATAAAGGCAACGATGCTCTGGTCTTTACCGGCCGAGATGAAACCGGCGATCTTGCTGGTATCCAGGGTCGATACGTCAATGTGCATGCCGACGCCCGGTTGCACGACGTTGACCACGACCAGGCCGATCAGCAGGGCGATGGTGGAGACGATTTCGAAATACAGCAGCGCGTAGCCACCGGTCTTGCCGACCGACTTCATGTTCTGCATGCCCGCGATACCGCTGACGACGGTGCAGAAGATGATGGGAGCGATGACCATTTTGATCAGTTTGATGAACCCGTCACCAAACGGCTTGAGGGCAACACCGGTCTGAGGGTAGAAGTGGCCGAGCAAAATGCCGATGGCAATGGCTACGATCACCTGGAAATACAGGGATTTGTACAGTGGCTGACGAGTCGTCATGGCAAACCTTCCTCAAGAGTCCCGTGGGACGACATCCACCTGTCATCCACGGCACCTCAATTGCGAACCCTCCTGCACTGGAGGGATTTGTTTTTTGTCGGCTGCACGCGGCAGACCTGCGTGCTGTATCGCAAGGCTCGTGCCATTTTTCAGAAAAGCCCTACAAGCGTTATTGCAGAAGGGCCCTGGGTTTATTCATGGGTTAAACACAGGGCTCGAATGTGGCGGATTTCCGCCCACAGGATGTTTATCGTTCCGGGATTTGGCGGATATCCGCCTTGTCGAGCCCCAGTGCCCTGCTACCATCGCCCGCTTAACGGACGGACTTCTGCCATGCGCCAACGCACGATCGCCAGCCACTTCGCCCGCGCAGCCCTGGGTGGCGCACGTCGGCAAGGCTTCGACTATTTTCCTGTGCTGCAACAACTGGGCATCAGCCCTGAGCTGTTGGATGAACCGCGGGCGCGCATCGCGCCGGAGCAGTTCGCTCGCCTGTTGCAGGCGCTGTGGCTGGCATTGGGGGACGAATACCTGGGATTGGCCCGGGCTACGAGTAAACCCGGGACGTTTGCCATGATGTGTCACACGTTGATCCACTGCCGGACCCTGGGCAAGGCTCTTCAGCGCGGCCTGTTGTTCTACAGCCTGTTCCCCGATGCGCCGAGCCTGGCACTGCAGACCGAAGGAGAACGGGTGCGCCTGGTGCTGGACGACGCCACGCTGTGTGACCCGGATCATTTCCTGAGTGAAAGCCTGCTGGTGATCTGGCATCGCCTGGGCAGTTGGCTGATCGGCCAGCGGATCGGCCTGGAACAGGCGACCTTCGGTTACGCCAAGCCCGCCCACGGCGCCGAGTACGACTTGTTGTTCCCCTGTCCGTTGGTGTTCGGAGCACCACGCTGCAGCCTGTCGTTTCACCGTCGCTACCTGGACATGCCATTGCTGCAGGACGAACGGACCCTCAAGCATTTCCTCGAGCACTCCCCCGCCGACCTGCTATCGCGACCGGACGACGGCCATAGCCTGAGCAGCCAACTGCGCCGCTTGCTCAGCCGCGACGCTGCGCGTTGGCCCGATCTGGACACCGTCGCCGCTCACCTGCACATCAGCCCCCAGACCTTGCGCCGGCATCTGCGCGAGGAAGGCACCAGCTTCCAGGAGCTCAAGGATCAGTTGCGGCGGGATATCGCCATCTACCACCTGGGGCGTGCAGATCTGTCGTTGCAACAGATCGCCGAACAGTTGGGGTTCTCGGAGCCGTCGGCGTTTCACCGGGCATTCAAGAAGTGGACGGGGGTGACGCCGGGGGCTTATCGGGAACAGGAAAACTGATTCTTGATTGTTTTTTGTGGTGTGCTGACTGGCTTCATCGCGAGCAAGTTCGCTCCCACAGGGATTTTGTGCACGTCGAAAATCCAGTGTGGGAGCGAACTTGCTCGCGATGAGGCCAATGACAATCCCAAGGATTCCCGTCAGACCCCAGGGAAATGAATCCTGAAAGCCGCCCCGCCCAGCTCCGAGTCGCCCAGGGTCAACCTGGCGCCGTAGCTTTCGATGATGTCCTTGACCACCGCCAGGCCGATCCCCTGCCCCGGGTGCTGGCGATCCAGCCGTTCGCCACGCTGGAGAATCCGCGCGCGCTGATCCGCAGGCACGCCCGGGCCGTCATCCTCGACGCATAATTCAATGCCGCCGAGGGTCTGGTGCACGCTGACGCGCACTTGCCCCAGGCACAGTCGATAGGCGTTTTCCAGCAAGTTGCCGAGCATCTCCAGCAAGGCCCCCTGTTCGATCGGCACCTGGCAGTGCTCAGGCAAGTCGAAACTGACGTTGACTCGTTTATCGCGATAAACCTTGTCCAGCGTGTCGCACAGGCTTTGCAGCACCGGGCGCAAGCGCACCTGATGGCGCACCAGCCCGCTCTTGCGCAAGCTGGCGCGTTGCAACTGGTAGCCGATCTGTTGGCTCATGCGTTCGATCTGGGTTTGCAGCACCCAGGCCTGCCCGCGGTCCTCGGGGCGCCGGGCCATGTCTTCGCTGACGCCCTGCAACACCGCCAGTGGGGTTTTCAGGCTGTGGGCCAAGTCATCGAGGGAGTCGCGATAACGGCTGCGTTGTTCTCGTTCGCTGTACAACAGGCGGTTGAGGGAGCCGGTCAGGCGCAACAGTTCCCGAGGATGCTCGGTACTGAGGCTTTCCCGGGCCCCGCTTTCGATTTCGTCCAGTTCCTGACTCAAGCGCCGCAAGGCCCGCAGGCCCCAGGTCAGGCCGATCCACAACAAGGCCAGCAACACCGCCAAGGCAGCGCCAAAGCCCAGGTAGAGGTTGTCCCGCAACCCTTGCAGCGTCACCTCGTAGTCGCGCACCGGCTGCAGGGTGACGATGCTGAACGCCGCGCTCTGGCCGCCGAGCAGCTTGATCTCGACGTCATAGACAAAAAACTCCTGGCCATCGTTCTCGCGGATGCGCGCGAACTGGTTGCCCTGGCCGTCATAGCGCGGCGTGTAGTTGATGTTTTCTTCCCGGGTGGCCTTGGATCGCCAGACCAACCGCCCCTCGCGGTCGTAGATGTAGCCCAGCAGACGGGCATCGGCGAGGTTGAAGCGCTCATCGGGCAGCTGCGCCGGCATCTTCAGTTGCTTGTTTTCCACCCGGGCGGCGGAAATCAGCGTGGTCACGTCCGAAGCCAGGCGTTGTTCGATGGACTCCTGCAACGCCAGGCTGAATGCGCCTTGCATGGCCGGCAACAACGCTAGCATGAACAGCACCGCCAGGGTCATGGCCGCCAGCATCAAGCGCAGGCGTAGCGAACGAATCACTGGCAGCGCTCGTTGAACAGGTAACCCAGGCCGCGCACGGTATCGATCGGTTTGAATCCGGCCGGCGCTTCCAGTTTACGGCGCAGGCGCCCGACCAGCACTTCGATGACATTGGGATCGCGCTCGTCGTCATCGGGGTAGAGCTGCTCCATCAGGCGGTCCTTGGCGACCACCTGCTGGTGATGGCGCATCAGGTACTCGAGGATGCGGTATTCGTAGGCAGTCAACGCCAGCGGCTCCTCGCCAAGGGACGCTTGCTTGCGGTTGAGGTCCAGCACCAACGGACCGGCGACGATGGTCGACTGGGTAAAACCACTGGAGCGGCGCAACAGGGCGTTCAAGCGGGCCTCCAGCTCTTCGAACTGAAACGGCTTGACCACGTAGTCATCGGCCCCGGCGGCGAGGCCTTCGACCTTGTCCTGCCAATTGCCCCGGGCGGTAAGGATCAGGATCGGAAACGTCTTGTCCTGGGAACGCAGCCGGCGGATCAGTTCCAACCCGCTGATGCCCGGCAAGCCCAGGTCGATCACCGCCAGGTCATGGTTGAATTCCCGGACCTGATACAAGGCCTCCTCGGCATTGGCCACGGCCTGCACCACATGGCCGCTGTCGGTAAGACGGGTTTGCAGGTGATGACGCAACAACGCTTCGTCTTCGACGACCAGTAATTTCATGGAGCCTCTCCCCAGGCAAATCAAACAATCCAGCGCTGCGCACCTCAACGAAAGACGCCGGATCGTCTTGGGCCGATCCGGCGCGATACGCTCAGCATCGACCGCTTAGAACGTGTAGTTGGCGGACAGGTAAGTCTGGGCGCTGCTGGTCAGGTCCAGCGAGCCAACCTTGTCGCCACCGTGCGGGCTCATCTCGGTGCTGGCGTTGCTGCGCAGGTAACGGTAACCCAGTTCCACCGAGGTGTTTTGCGAAATTTGTTGCAGGACGCCCCCCTGCAAGCCCACCGCGTAGCCGATGTCGCTGTCACGGCTGAAGCCGGGCGAGTCCTGGGTCAGCTTGGTCAGGCCCGCCGTGCCACCGCCGAACAGCTTGGTGCTGCTAGTGACCGGATAAAACACATCGTAGCTGCCCAGCAGGTTTTCCTGACGCAGTTTGATGCCGTTGTGGGTCCCCGAGACGTTGTCGTAAGTGGCGTAGTAGCGACCCTGGTCGTTTTGCTTGCCCAGGCGGACGCCATACGTGGTGTCCTTGCCAATGACGCCGTCGGCGTTGGGGTTGTTCAGGGCGGTGTCCAAGGCGTCGGATTTCTTCACCTTGTCGCTGGTCTGCCCGAGGGTCAGGCTGGCGAAGTTGTCATCGGCGTGGGCCATGGCACTGGCACCCAACACGGTGAACGCCAGCAGCAGTTTTTTCATCGCAGTCATGGTCAAGCTCCTTTGAAGCGTGGGTGTTTTGTGAAGTCGCAGTCACCTTAACCAGCGTTCCCTGAACACCCCTTGAACGTTCTCTGAACCTGCGCTGAATGAATCGGCTAGAGTGTCCTGTCTCACCACTTTATTAAGGAGATCCATCATGCGCAGGCTGCTTGCTGTTGTACTTCTGGCCCTGAGCGGCGCGAGCCACGCTGCCATCCAGACCCAGGAGATCCCCTACACCAGCGCCGACGGCACGAAGCTGATCGGTTATTACGCTTATGACGACGCCGTCAAAGGCCCGCGCCCGGGTGTCGTGGTGGTGCATGAGTGGTGGGGCCTGAACGATTACGCCAAACGCCGCGCCCGTGACCTTGCCGGCCTGGGCTACAGTGCGCTGGCCATCGACATGTACGGCGACGGCAAGAATACCGAGCACCCCAAGGACGCCATGGCGTTCATGCAAGCGGCGCTCAAGGACGGAGCGGCGGCCAGTGCGCGATTCCAGGCCGGTCTCGACCTGTTGAAGAAACAACCCCAGACCGATCCGGACAAAATCGCCGCCATCGGTTATTGCTTCGGCGGCAAAGTGGTGCTGGACGCGGCGCGCCAGGGTGTACCGCTCAAGGGCGTGGTGAGTTTCCACGGCGCCCTGGTGACCAACACCCCGGCCACGCCTGGCAGCGTCAAGGCCAAGATTCTTGTCGAGCACGGCGCGTTGGACAGCATGGTCACCGAGGAGAACGTGACCGCGTTCAAGAGCGAGATGGATAAAGCCGGTGCTGACTATAAGTTCGTCAGCCTCAAGGGCGCCAAGCACGGCTTCAGCAACCCCGACGCCGACCGCCTGAGCCATGGTGAACATGGCGGGCCGGACATTGGTTACAACAAGGAAGCCGATGAGAAATCGTGGGCGGACATGCAAAAGTTCTTCAAGAAACTTTTTAACTGACGCAGACCTTGTGGCGAGGGGATAAATCCCTCGCCACAAAAGCTCGGCCCCACTACCCAGCCTCCCACCAACCCGGCAAAATGCCTGGTATGAACGCACTCCCCGCTCTGCCCGCCTGCTGCACGCCTCTGGATGAACACTGGCTCCTGCCCAATGCTCTGCCCGATACAGTACTGCTGAGCACCCGCTTCGATCCATCGCTGCTGAGCGGCAATGACTTTTTGCACAGTGCCATCGAACCACCCGCAAGCATCCAGCGTTCAGTAGCCAAGCGTCAGGCGGAGTTTCTCGCCGGACGTGTCTGTGCTCGGGCGGCCTTGCGGCAGCTGGACGGCCAGACCTGCGTGCCGGCCATCGGCGAGGACCGCGCCCCGGTATGGCCGGCCCATGTCAGCGGCTCGATCACCCACAGCGCGGGTCGGGCGGCGGCAATCGTCGCCAGCAAAAATCACTGGAGGGGGTTGGGCATGGACCTGGAAAACCTGCTCGACGCCGAACGTGCCGAGCGCCTGGCTGGCGAAATCCTCACCCCGCCCGAGCTGCTGCGCATGGCTACCCTCGCGCAAGATGAGCGGGCATTGCTGGTGACCCTGACTTTTTCAGTGAAGGAAAGCCTGTTCAAGGCGCTGTACCCGATCGTCGGGCAACGCTTTTATTTCGAGCATGCCGAGGTGCTGGAATGGACACGCAGCGGACGGGTGCGGCTGCGCTTGCTGACGAACCTATCACCCGAGTGGCGCCACGGCAGTGAATTGCAAGCGCAGTTTGGGGTGAAGGATGGGCAGTTGTTGAGTCTGGTAGGGATCAAGGCCTGAACTCTGTAGTGCCTGGAAGGGCCTCATCGCGAGCAAGCTCGCTCCCACAAAGGACCGCACTCCAATAGTGTGCGAGCTTGCTCGCGATGGGGCCGGCACAGCTGCCACACCTATCAAGACCTGTCCTGATGCCTCGGCCAACTCAAGCTGAAACAGGCCCCGCCCAGACTCTTGCTCTTGCCCACCAAAGCTCGGCCGTCATGCCAATGGATGATCCGTCGCACAATCGACAACCCCAGCCCATGGCCGCCGGAAGCACGGGCACGGCTGTCATCCAGGCGCAGGAACGGTTTGAACACCCGCTCCCACGCCGCCTCCGGCACGCCTGGCCCGTCGTCTTCGACGTCCACCCGACAGCGCAACTGGCCCACTTGGTAGCTGACAGTCACCCGCGAGCTGGCGTGGCGCATGGCATTGCTCACCAGGTTCTGCAGGGCACGATGCAGGAAACGTGGCTCGGCCTCGACCCAGGCGCCATCGCAATCGGCGGCGGACAGGCATAGACCGCGTTCGACCGTGACCCCGGCCCGCAGCGGTCCCAGCTCTTCGATCACCTGACTGACCAACGCATCCAGATCGAGCCGCTGGAAGTTCAGGGCCGGCGAACCCTGCTCCAGTCGCGCGTAAGTCAGCATCTCGTCCACCAGCCGGTCCAGATCCTCGATGTCGTGGTCCATACCCGCCAGGTATTTATCCCGAGCCTGTGGCGTGGTGGCGCTGCCGAGCATTTCCAGGCCAAAACGCAGGCGCGCCACCGGGGTGCGCAATTCGTGGGACACCGCACGCACCAGCTCACGCTGGATCGCCAACAATTGCTGCAAGTGCTCGGCCATGCCATTGAACGCCGCGGCCAGTCGTCCCACCGAGTCGGCACCCCGAGCCGGCACGCGGGTCTCCAGGCTGCCCTGGGCAATCAGGGTCGCAGCCGACTCCAGGCCACGCAGGCGCCGCTCCAACTGGCGGACCAACAGATAAACGATCAACCCGATCAGGCTCAACCCCAGCGCCGCGATCAACACCAACCATTGCGGCGGATAAGGGTTCATCTGGTACAGCGGGCCGATCTCCAGCACCCACGGCGTGCCGACCATGCCGGCGAACACCCGGATCGAGTCGCCGCCCTTGCCCAAGGCCATCACCGTGTCGCCCTCGGACACGCGACGGCGCTGGTCTTCGTCCATGTCCGCCTGTACGACGGTCATCAGTCGCAAGTCGAAACCGAAGCCTTTTTCCTCCTTGAGCTGCGCGAGCCGTGCGGGCTGCTCGCCCACCGGGTAGCGCACCAATTCGTCGGCCAGCAGGTAAATGGTCGCCCGGGCCAGCTGCTCACTGATCTGCTGGACTTCCCCCACCAGCATCAGCTGTTCGCCATCGCTGACCAGCCGATAGACCTTCGCCGCATGGGGTCCGGTCTGCTCCACCAAGGCCTGGCCACGCAGCACACGAGTGCGCTGGCCGAGGTCCAGATCGGTCTGGGCAAAGGTCTGCAGGGCCAGGGGAATGCCCAGCAGGCGCTCCCACACCGCCAACGCCCGCCGTCGTTCGGTGTCGTTCATCGGCCGCAGGTTGTCAGCCATCAAGGAAAACGTGCCATGGGCCAGGCGCTCACGGTATTGCTCGCTGCGCGTCTGGTTGAGCAGATGCAGGGCCAGCACCCCGAGCACCGCCACCAGCACCAGCGCCGCACACATGCCACCATAAATACGCAGGAAGATCGAGTTCACGGCGCCGGGTCTACGCAAGCTTCAGGAACGAACAGGTAGCCTTTGCTGCGGATGGTCTTGATCAGCCGCGGATGGTCCGGGTCGTCACCGATCTTGGGGCGGATGCGCGAAATGCGCACGTCGATGGAACGGTCCTGGCCGTCATAGCCGATGCCGCGCAGGGCGGTGAAGATCTCTTCCCGGGACAGGGTGCGCCCGGCATTGGCCACCAGCAGCCACAGCAGGTCGAATTCGGCACTGGTCAGCTCAATACCGTTGCCTTGCAGCCAGGCTTCGCGCAAGGCGTTGTCCACCACCAGCGGGCCGAATTGCAGGCGCCGCTGCCTCTGCGGCGCGGCCGGCTCCGGCTCGCTGCGCCGCAACAGGGCCTGGATGCGCGCCAATAGCAAACGCGGGCGCACCGGTTTACAGACGTAATCGTCAGCGCCCAGGTCCAGGCCCTGGATCTGATCGGTGTCGTCGGTACGGGCAGTGAGCATCAGGATCGGCCCGTCGAAATGCCCGCGCACCTTGCGGCAGATGCTCAGGCCGTCTTCGCCGGGCAGCATCAGGTCGAGAATCACCAGGTCCGGCTGCTCGGCGATGATTCGCGCCGCCGCCACCGCGCCATTGCCTTCGATGGCAACGCGCAGCCCATTGCTCTCAAGGTATTCACGGGTCAACTCGGCAAGACGCAGGTCATCCTCGACAATCAATACCTGCCAGGCTTCTTGTTCCACTGAGGGACCTCTTACGCTGAGTACCTGATAAGAAAGGCGTACCGCCCACATCACGGACAAAGTACGCCCCTGTGGGAGCGAGCTTGCTCGCGATGGCGGTGTGTCAGCCAGCACTCATGCTGCTGGTCGGGCTATCGGGAGCAAGCTCGCACCCAAGCACGGCCCTGCGCCATCCCCCATCTTTTTGTCATGTAAAAGGAGGATAAGGATGCCAACGCACCGGCCGATTGTATAAACGCCGGCCCCATAGAAAACAAGCAGACAAATGCATTCGGTCACGCGGGATTTGTGTGTTAACGTCCGCGCCCGCAAAAATCACCGGGCTGTTTTCGCATCGTCAAAACGATGAAAAAAAGCCCACTCCAGCTAGGTCGCGGCCTACAGAGCAATTCCACGTTTCGCACACAAATTACGCACAGGCTTATCCACAGGTAGTACGTTGCATTCACCCCCCAAAACGCATTATCTTGTAGCCCGCCGCGTAAAAAACCCTACATGTAGGGTTTTAGGCCAAAAACCAAACACAAGTTGGACAGAGAATTCAAGCGCTTTTCTTGCTTCTGTCCACCTGAAACAACGCATTTTTCCCAAGCCCAGACCGCCCCTGCGGATGGCAACTGTTTCAAGGTCGAAAGTGACCGAAACGGTACGGGTGTTGCAGTCCATTACTGCCACCCTGCAATCCGGTTTCGAGCCCCGGCTCGAAACCCAGAACTTCGGATGGAAGCGGCACTAAACGCCTGCTTCCTACTGTCCCGAAGTTGTTATGCCCGGCGCCAGTCGGTTGTAGTGCTTCAGGACGGAACGGTGGGCACCGTGATGGTGCCCAAACAAACATAAAGAACGTGGAGACACCCATGCACACCGACACAACTCGCGAGAACCCGCAGGGCACCGCGCCGCTGGCCGCCGATTCGAGCCCGGATCTGTCCGCCACCGCGCCGGGCCAACTGCGCGTGATCAAGCGTAACGGCACTGTCGTTCCTTACACCGATGACAAGATCACCGTCGCCATCACCAAAGCGTTCCTCGCAGTTGAAGGTGGCACCGCAGCCGCTTCGTCGCGAATCCACGACACCGTGGCCCGTCTGACCGAACAGGTCACCGCGACCTTCAAGCGTCGCATGCCATCGGGCGGCACCATCCACATCGAAGAGATCCAGGACCAGGTCGAACTGGCCCTGATGCGTGCAGGCGAGCAGAAAGTCGCCCGCGACTACGTGATCTACCGTGACTCCCGGGCCAAGGAGCGCGCCACCCGCACGCCTGCCGACGCGCCGGTACAAGCTCACCCATCGATCCGCATCGCCCGCGCCGACGGCAGCCTGGCGCCGCTGGACATGGGTCGCCTGAACACCATCGTCACCGAGGCCTGCGAAGGCCTGGAAGAAGTCGATGGCGACCTGATCCAGCGCGAAACCCTGAAGAACCTCTATGACGGCGTCGCCCTCAAGGACGTCAATACCGCGCTGGTGATGACCGCGCGGACCCTGGTGGAACGCGAGCCGAACTACTCCTTCGTGACCGCCCGCCTGCTGATGGACACCCTGCGTGCCGAAGGCCTGAGCTTCCTGGAAGTCGCCGAAAGCGCGACCCACCACGAAATGGTCGACCTGTACGCCAAGGCGCTGCCGGCCTACGTGGCCAAGGGTATCGAATACGAATTGCTGAACCCGGTGCTGGCCGAATTCGACCTGGAAAAACTCGGCAAGGCCATCAACCACGAGCGCGACCAGCAGTTCACCTACCTGGGCCTGCAAACCCTGTACGACCGCTACTTCATCCACAAGGATGGCGTGCGTTTCGAACTGCCGCAGATTTTCTTCATGCGCGTGGCCATGGGCCTGGCGATCGAAGAGAAACAGCGTGAAGACCGCGCCATCGAGTTCTACAACCTGCTGTCGTCCTTCGACTACATGGCCTCGACTCCAACCCTGTTCAACGCCGGCACCCTGCGTCCACAGCTGTCGAGCTGCTACCTGACCACCGTGCCGGACGATCTGTCGGGCATCTACGGCGCGATCCACGACAACGCCATGCTGTCGAAATTCGCCGGTGGCCTGGGCAACGACTGGACCCCGGTCCGCGCATTGGGCTCGTACATCAAGGGCACCAACGGCAAATCCCAGGGCGTCGTGCCGTTCCTCAAAGTGGTCAACGACACCGCAGTCGCGGTCAACCAGGGCGGCAAGCGCAAAGGCGCGGTCTGTGCCTACCTGGAAACCTGGCACATGGACATCGAAGAATTCATCGAGCTGCGCAAGAACACTGGTGATGACCGTCGTCGTACCCACGACATGAACACCGCCAACTGGATCCCTGACCTGTTCATGAAGCGCGTCTTCGATGACGGCAAGTGGACCCTGTTCTCGCCATCCGAAGTACCGGACCTGCACGACCTGACCGGCAAGGCTTTCGAAGAGCGCTACGAGTACTACGAAGCCCTGACCGAGTACAACAAGATCAAGCTGTTCAAAGTCGTCCAGGCCAAAGACCTGTGGCGCAAGATGCTCTCGATGCTGTTCGAAACCGGCCACCCATGGCTGACCTTCAAGGACCCATGCAACCTGCGTAGCCCGCAGCAGCACGTGGGCGTGGTCCACAGCTCGAACCTGTGCACCGAGATCACCCTGAACACCAACAAGGATGAGATCGCGGTCTGCAACCTGGGCTCGATCAACCTGCCGAACCACATCGTCGACGGCAAGCTGGACACCGCCAAGCTGCAACGCACCGTGAACACCGCCGTGCGCATGCTCGACAACGTGATCGACATCAACTACTACTCGGTGCCACAGGCGAAGAACTCCAACTTCAAGCACCGTCCGGTCGGCCTGGGCATCATGGGCTTCCAGGACGCGCTGTACCTGCAGCACATCCCGTACGGTTCGGACGCTGCCGTCGAGTTCGCCGACAAGTCCATGGAAGCGGTCAGCTACTACGCGATCCAGGCTTCCTGCGACCTGGCCGACGAGCGCGGCGCCTACGAGACGTTCCAGGGTTCGCTGTGGTCCAAAGGCATCCTGCCGCTGGATTCGCAACAGATCCTGATCGCCCAGCGTGGCCAGAAGTACATCGATGTTGACCTGAACGAATCCCTGGACTGGGCACCGGTTCGCGCCCGTGTGCAGAAAGGCATCCGTAACTCCAACATCATGGCCATCGCACCGACCGCGACCATCGCCAACATCACCGGCGTGTCGCAGTCGATCGAACCGACCTACCAGAACCTGTATGTGAAATCGAACCTGTCGGGCGAATTCACCGTGATCAACCCGTACCTGGTTCGCGACCTCAAGGCCCGCGGCCTGTGGGACTCGGTCATGATCAACGACCTGAAGTACTACGACGGTTCGGTGCAGCAGATCGAGCGCATCCCGCAAGAGCTCAAAGCGCTCTATGCCACCGCGTTCGAAGTGGACACCAAGTGGATCGTCGACGCCGCCAGCCGTCGCCAGAAGTGGATCGACCAGGCTCAGTCGCTGAACCTGTACATCGCCGGCGCCTCGGGCAAGAAGCTGGACGTGACCTACCGCATGGCCTGGTACCGTGGCCTGAAAACCACCTACTACCTCCGTGCCCTGGCTGCCACCAGCACCGAGAAGTCGACCATCAACACTGGCAAGCTGAACGCTGTTTCCAGCGGCGGCAACCACGGCGACGATTCGGTCCTGGCTGCCCCAGCCGGACCGGCGCCAGTGCCAAAGGCCTGTGCGATTGACGAGCCGGATTGCGAAGCTTGCCAATAAGCTGAGCGAGTGGGCGCTGCAAGGCGCCTGCTAAAAGGAACCCCCGATAGACCGCTGGTTTATCGGGGGTTTTCTTTTGTGTGGGGGATATGCCAGATACAAAAAAACGGCGAGGCCTGGATCGAGGGCCTCGCCGTTTATGTTTTTCTCACCGCAACATCCGCCGAAAATCGACAGGTGCCGCAGTGGCCAGATGACGCTTAGACCGGAAGGGTGAAAGAGTCGCCGTTGTTGGTGAAGAACGTCTCGATGGTGTTGCTTCCTGCGTACCAGTCCTTCAGGAAAACACCGGAGTCCAGGTTACCGCTCTGGTAATCGGCCGCGTTGAAAATGTAGGCACCTGCATCGGTCTTGATAACCTGCACATCGTTGAGACTCTGGATATTCTTCAACCTCACAGTATCGACACCTGTCGTCCCGGTGTCTTCAATGGCAACCATGGTTTTGGAGTTGACTATGTAGGCATCCCCACCTTCCCCGCCATAGGCATCGCCAGACGCATTCATATTGAAAGTATCAAAACCCGCGCCACCATGAAGTTCATAGGCATAACCGGTTCCCGTCAGAATGTCGTTGCCATCGCCGCCATAGGCAATACCGGAGGAGACAGTCAACGTATCACTGCCGGCCTCGCCGTAAAGCACACTGCCAGCGTCGTTGCCGCTGCTGGACATGGTGTCATTGCCATTGCCGCCATAAAGCGTATCGGCCTGGGCGCCAGTGGAAGGCGTCAATGCAAGGGTACTGATATCCGTAACGGTGCCACCATAGATAAAATCATCGCCATCGCCGCCATAGAGCAAGTCGTTACCCGCCCCGCCTTCCAGCTTGTTCGAGTAGGCATTGCCCGTCAGCGTGTCGTTGAATTGCGAGCCGATCAGATTATCAATATTGGCCAACACGTCGCCTTGCGCATCACCACCCGATGCGGTTCCCGCCAGCAGGTCGATCTGCACCGCATCGCTGCTGGTCAGGTACCAGGCACCGTCACCACGGCCCAAGCCATTGAGCGTGTCGGCACCTGCACCACCGATAAAGTTTTCCGCAGCGGCGGTACTGCCGGTGAAAGTATCGGCCTGGGCAGTTCCCTGGAAAATCTCAATGGAGGTGTAGCTATCACCTGCCGCGACTCCCGTCACCAAAGGCGCACTCAGATCCAGCGTGATGCCTGAGCTCTCATTGGCAAAGCTCAACAAGTCCAAGCCGGTGCCGCCGTTGAAGATGTTGGCGCCTGCATCACCAACAAAGACATCACTGAAGTTGGAACCAGTAATGGCTTCAATGCTGCTGTAGGTATCCCCTGCGGCGATGCCTGTGTGGATGCCGGTTTGGGTGTTGATGGTCAAACCCGCAGTGCTGTCAGCGTAGCTGACGGTATCGGTTCCCTCGCCACCGATGAGTTGGTCCGCGCCAGCGCCACCGAACAGGGTATCGTTACCCGCGCCGCCAATGATGACGTTGTCCGAGGCGTTGCCGCGACCGACGAAATTGCCTGTGCCGGTGAAGGTCAGGCGCTCCACCTCAGAGGCCAGGGTCACGTTCACCTGATTGGTACGTACCTCATCGTCACCGCCACCGGCAAACTCACGCACGAACTGGCTGGCGGTGCCATTGATGATGTACACGTCATTACCGCCACCACCATAGAACTCAGTGGTGTCCAGAGCCGTGGTGAACACGTCGTCGTAGTTCGAACCGGTGATCCTCTCCTCGACGCAGTACCAATTTCAATGAAGGCGCGACAATAGGCGCACTGACAGCGTTATGGGGTTTCAAACTGGTATCCGTCCCTTGGTTTTCGTGACATCCCTGTCGTCAATACAGACTCGATGACAGTCGTATGGAAACTTGACGCTCGTTGAGCGATTTGGACTGAAGCGCAAGTTCCGCACCAGCCAGCCGACAGACGGTAGTTACCGGTGAAGAATTTCACGCATAAAAAAACCGACGCCTCAGGACGTCGGTTTTTTTGAAACAGCCAGCTATCAGGTCATCTGAATGATGGTCTGCATGATGGTGCTCTGGGTGGAGATGGTCTTGGCGTTCGCCTGGTAGTTGCTCTGGGCCTTGATCAGCTCGACCAGCTCATTGGTCAAGTTGACGTTGGACTCTTCCAGGGAGTTGGAGACGATCGAACCCAGGGTGCCGGTCTGTGGGGCATCGTAGCCTGGGATGCCCGAGGCGAAGGTTTCCTTCCAGCTGGTGCCACCTACAGGTTGCAGGCCTTGTTCGTTGGTGAAGCTGGCGAGCGCGATCTGGCCGATCGGCTTGGTCTGGTTGTTGCTGAAGTTAGCCAGCAATACGCCGCTGCCGTCGATGGTCAGGTTGGTGATCTGGCCAGTGGCGTAACCGTTCTGGGTCGGGATCGACCGCGCGGTATCGGCGTTGAATTGGGTGGTATTGCCCATGGAGATCGTGATGGTCGGTGCACTCGCGGCGCCGTTGGCGGCCCATACGCCGTTGGTTACGGTGCCGGGAACCCAGCCAGTCAATACCAGGTCGCTGTTAATAGTCGCTGGCGGGGTGCTGACCTGGGTCAACTTGCCGTTCGAATCAAAGGTCATGGTCGAAGGGATCGGTGCGGTCGCACCCGTCGTGGTCGGCAAGCTGCCATCCAGGTTACGACCATCGATCAGCGTATAGACATTCCAGGTGTTGCCAGCAGTCTTGACCATATATTGGTCCATGGAATGCTGGTTGCCCTGGGTGTCGTAGACCGGAGTGGTAAATTGCTTGGTGAACGTAGCGGTGTCGCTCGGATTGAACGCCGCGGTGATCGCCGTCGCCGTCGAGTTCAGGTTGATCGTCGACGAAACCAGGCTGGTGGCATTCGGCGGCAGGTTGGAGGTGTCGATGCGCAGGTCGGTCAAAATACCGTTGAGGATATTGCCGTTGGCATCCACGCCGTAGCCCTGCAGACGTGCAGTGCCATCACTGTTGGTGACGTAGCCTTCTTTATCGGTCTTGAAGGTACCGGCACGGGTGTAGCTCAGGGAACCGTCGTTATCCAGGACGAAGAAGCCCTGCCCCTGGATACCCATGTCGAGCACGTTGCCGGTGTTGTTGACGTCACCCTGGCCGAACTGCTGGGAAACGTTGGCCAGGCGCACGCCGTTGCCGACGGTCTTGCTGCCCGAACCCAGCTTGGTGGCCGAGTAGACGTCTTCGAATTCCGCGCGGGACGATTTGAAACCGGTGGTCGCCACGTTGGCGATGTTGTTGCCGGTCACGTCCAGCTGTTTGTTGGCTGCATAGAGACCGCTAAGGCCGATGTTAAAAGACATTTTCCACTCCTTTTGCCGGGTTAGTCGGCTCTACATACCAATAGTTTGTACTTTGGACAGGGCAATGCTGCCCAGCCCGGCAAGGTTGAGCATCAGTTCACCGCCCGTCTGGCTGATCGTCACGCTGCTGACCGTTGCCGGCAGGTTGGTGATCAGCGACGTCGCCTTGCCGTCGATGGTGGTCGCGGCCGTAAAGGTGTAGGTGCCCGCTTCGACCGTCGTGCCGGCGTCGTTCTTGCCGTCCCAGATGAAAGCGGCATTGCCGGCATTCTGGCTACCCATGTCGATGGTGCGGACAGTCTTGCCATCCTTGTCCACGATCTTGAGCGCAATGGAGGACACCGAAGTCGGCACCACCACCGTGCCGTTGAGGCTCTTGGAGGTATCGACCACGGCCTTGTTGCCTGGAGCAATGACCGAACGCCCGACCAGCGATGAAGCCTGCAAGGCCTGGGACGAGTTGTAGTTGCTGGCGAGGCCGCTCACGGTGTCGTTAAGGGTGGTGATGCCTTCCAGGCTGCTGAACTGCGCCAGCTGGGCAACGAATTCACCGTTATCCTGCGGCTCCAGCGGGTTCTGGTTTTTCAGCTGAGTGACCAGCAATTGCAGGAACGCATCCTTGCCCAGCGACTGCGAACCAGTGGCCGAGCTCGTTGCCGAGGACAGGCCATCGCTGGTGGTGCTGGTCTTGACCGAGGAGTTGGCCAGGATCTCGTTAAGGCTCAAACCGCTGGTAGTGTTGGTAACGCTCATGTGACTCGCCCCTTATCACTGACCGAGGGTCAGGACCTTCTGCATCATGGTTTTGGCGGTGTTCATCATTTCGGCGTTGGTCTGGAACGAACGACTGGCGGAAATCATGTCGGCCATTTCTTCGACGACGTTGACGTTCGGGTAGTAGACGTAACCCTTGGCGTCAGCCGCCGGATGGTTCGGCTCGTAACGGGCTTCGAGGTTGCTCTGGTCTTCGACCACGCCAAGCACTTGTACGCCCTGCCCGGCCGCGTCCTGCTCCTGGAACAGCGAGTCGCTGCCGCCGGACTGGCCGCCCTGGTACATGGTGGCAAATACCGGGTGACGAGCACGGTAGGTCTGGTCGATGCTCGACGAAACGGTCTCGGCGTTGGCGATGTTACTGGCGACGGTGTTCAGACGCGTGGTCTGGGCACTCATGGCGCTGCCGGCAATGTTGAATACGCTCGCGATCGACATGGCTTACTCTCCGCGAAGGGCCGATACCAGCCCTTTGAACTTGCTGTTGAGCAGCGTGAAACTGGCCTGGAAGTTCACGGAGTTCTCCGCGTAGTTGGACTGTTCCAGTTGAGCGTCCACGGTGTTCTGATCGATCGAAGGCTGCATCGGCGTGCGATACATCAGCGATTCGTCACCATTGCCCAGGCCCTCGGCTTCAATATGACGGCTATTGGTCATGTTCAGCGCGAAGGTGCCGTTCTTGGTCTTCTCGTTCTGCTCGGCGAGCACTTTGGAAAAGTCCAGGTCCCGAGCCTTGTAGTTCGGGGTATCGGCGTTGGCGATGTTGTTGGCCAGGACTTCGGCACGCTGGGCGCGGAAGCTCAGGGCCTGTTCGTGGATACCGAGCGCTTTATCGAAGCTGATGCTCATGTCGGAAACCTTTGGGTGACCAGAATGTACGTACGATGAACTTAGCAAGCGCCGTGCCACTTTAAAAAAGCCCATAAACCGGGGCTTTGCGGGCATCGGCAAAGCGGCAATGCCAGAAAAGCGGCAATCGGCTTCCGCTGGCTGCCGCTTTTCTGCCGCTTACCGAGGGCAATGAGTGTCAAATTGTGGAAGCGAGCTGGCTCGCGATGACGGTTTATCCGTTACATCGATTTGCATGTGTCGCCGCTAACGCTATCGCAGGGATTGGTGCTGATTGGAGGGAGGCGGGCATAAAAAAGGGAGCCCTGAGGACTCCCGCTTTTTGACAACCCAAAGCGAATCACTTCGCCTGGTAGATGATCCCCGGACTGCACTGGACCATCTGGTAATGATCCGGCAAACCGTTCAACGCCTCGGAAGCGCCGAGGAACAGGTAGCCGCCAGGCTTGAGGGTGCTGTGGATACGCAACAGGATGTCCTTCTTCACTTCGGCGGAGAAGTAGATCAACACGTTGCGGCAGAACACGATGTCGAACTTGCCCAGGCTGGCATAGCTATCCAGCAGGTTGAACGAGCGAAACTCCACCCGGTTCTTGATCGGCGCCTTGACCACCCAGCGTCCCGGCCCTTTTGGGTCGAAGTAGCGCTGCAGGCGATCGGGCGACAAACCACGGCCGATGGCCAGGCTGTCGTATTCGCCGGTCTTGCAGTTATTGAGCATGGTCCCGGACAAATCGGTGGCAACGATTTGCACACCACCTTTCAACTGGCCGATGTTGGTCCGCTCGAACTCGTCGATGGACATCGACAACGAATAGGGCTCCTGCCCCGACGAACAGGCCGCCGACCAGATCCGCAGGCGTTGGCCCGGGCTGGCCTTGATGGCAGCCGGCAGCACTCTGTTCTTCAACACCTCGAACGGATAGGTGTCACGAAACCACAGGGTCTCATTGGTGGTCATGGCATCCACCACCATCTCACGCAAACCGCTGCGCGGTTGGGTCTGGATACGCTGTACCAGTTCGCCCAACGATTTAAGGCCCTGTTGCTCCATCAACTTGTTGAGACGGCTCGACACCAGGTATTGCTTGTTTTCACCAAGCAAAATGCCACAGGCTTTTTCCAGGAAGACCCGGAACTGTTCGAAATCCAAATTACCCGTAGACAAGATACCGCCTCTTTCATTGTGTTGGCTTGCCGGGCGCACAACGCGCCCGAGCTTTATTCTGCTGCTTTGATACGATCGACGACTCGGGAGGCCAGGTCATCGGGCCGAAACTTGGCCAGGAAGTCGTCGGCGCCGACTTTCTTGACCATCGCCTGGTTGAAAACCCCCGACAATGAAGTATGTAAAATGATATGCAGCTTTTGCATACGCGGGTCGCTGCGAATTTCTGACGTCAGGGTGTACCCGTCCATTTCCGGCATTTCGATGTCGGAGATCATCATCAGGAATTCTTCTTCGGGCTTCTTGCCCTCGTCGACCAACTGGCGCAGGTAATCCAGCGCCTGCCGTCCATCATTCAACGCCACCACTTCAACGCCGACCGTTTGTAGACAACGGGTGACCTGCTTGCGTGCAACCGAAGAATCATCGACGGTCAATACCCGCAGCGAAATCGCCTTGTGCTGGGTTTCAGCATCCACCACCCCCACGGAAATCGCCTCCGGGGTCGGCGCCACCTCGGCGAGGATTTTCTCCACGTCGATGATTTCCACCAACTGGTTATCGACCCGGGTCACCGCCGTCAGGTAGTGATCGCGGCCAGTGCCCTTGGGCGGCGGATGAATCTCTTCCCAGTTCATGTTGACGATGCGCTCCACCGAGCGAACCAGGAAACCTTGGGTCTTGGTGTTGTACTCGGTAATGATCACAAACGGATTGCTCTGATCCAGCAATCGACCGGAACCGGTCGCCATCGCAAGATCGAGAATCGGGATGGTCGCTCCCCGAATATTCGCCACACCACACACGACGGGACTGGACTTAGGCATCAGGGTCAGCTTAGGACATTGCAGCACCTCGCGGACCTTGAATACGTTAATTCCATACAATTGCTGGCCGTCGAGACGGAACAGCAACAGCTCCAGGCGATTCTGACCGACCAGCTGTGTACGCTGGTTTACCGAGTCCATTACTCCCGCCATGCCCTGACTCCTACCTAACGCTAATGTGTCCGACGCGCATTCATCACTAAACGGCACGGGGCTTGCTATTCAACCGGCATGAACGCACAAACGACATTTTCTCGACGCCTGATCACTCACTGCCGCCATTGGCTCGGTGCACTGTTGGCTGTCTGCCTGTTCACTTCGGGCGGCCCTGCCCTCGCTGCTGTACCGGTTACCTTGCCTGATCTACTTATCGGCGTCACTCAGGGCTTTCTTGAATTCACCGTAGAAGACTATCTGGCTACCAGTCAAACCGAGGGTCGCTATGAAATCGAAGTCAACCAACTCGACCCGCGCCTGCGCATGCCGATGTGCGACAAGGAATTGACTGCTTCGCTGGAGAGCCCTGCAAGACCCCTGGGCCGGGTCACGGTGAAGGTACGTTGCGACAGCGCCGCGCCCTGGACAGTGTTCGTACCGGCTCAGGTGCGCCTGTTCCGCGAAATTGTCACCACCACCCGTCCGCTCAAGCGGGCCGGGATTGTCGAGCCTCAGGACGTAATCCTGCGCGAACGGGACATCAGTCAGATCAGCCAAGGCTTCCTGACCTCCGTCGACCAGGCGATCGGCCAGAAACTTGTCCGACCAATGGTCGCCGATCAAGTCGTCACCCTGGTGCACCTGGAACAGGCCGAAGTGATCCGCAAAGGCGACCAGGTGGTCATTACCGCCCGCAGTGGGACCCTGGCTGTGCGGATGCCAGGCGAAGCCTTGTCCAACGGGGGCATGCGTGAACAGATTCGGGTGAAAAACCTCAATTCCCAGCGGGTTATCAAGGCGCAGGTCATGGCCCCGGGCCAGGTGGAAGTGGCGATGTAGCGATCGGGTAGAAATGGGTAGAGAGCTGGCGCTTGACCCGGGTGTTCCCTAGACTGTGCCTTACGCAAAGGCAAGCGCAGACGTGCGCACGCTCATTGAATAAATGAGCCTAAAGTTTTTTGGGGGATGGCCGAAAACATGGCAAGCGTCCAAATACCCAGAGGTTTTTTACCATGGTCATCGATTTCAATCGTTTAAACAGTTCTTCACCGTTGACAGGCACTACGCGCACCAGCGCCAGCAAGGAAGCCGTCGAAGCCGACAAATCCGCGCCAGCCGAACAGGCCGTCACTGTCAGCAATGGGGAGTCGGTACACCTCAGCAATGAGGCTCAGCAGTTGCAGAAGGTCACGGACAAGCTGCGCGATCAACCTGTCGTAGACAACGCCCGCGTGGCCGAGTTGAAAGCAGCAATCGCCGATGGCAGCTATAAAGTCGACAGCAACCGCGTAGCCAGCAAACTGCTCAACTTCGAAGCCCAGCGCTAGCCCGAGGCCAGCGCCAGGCTTTTGGACGCTTAAGACCCAAGGCCAGCCATGCACGACACTAACTTGTTGCAACTGATTACCGACGACTTCGCTCCCGCACAACAATTGCTGGAGTTACTGCAGACCGAATCCCTGGCACTGCACGGTCGCGACATGCCCCTGCTGGAAACTATTCTGGCGCAAAAACAGGCATTGATCATTTTGCTCGATCAGCATGGCCGCAAGCGCAGCGAGATTCTCGCCAGCCTCAATCTGCCCGCCAATAGTAGCGGTCTTGAACAACTGGCCAGCCAATCCTCGGTCGGCGATCAGTTGCTGTCGCAAAGCCAAGTACTCAACGACCTGCTCGCCCAGTGCCAGGACGCCAATGCGCGCAACGGCCAGTCGATCCAGCTCCAGCAGGCCGCCACCGCCAACCAGTTGCGTATCCTCAATGGCGGCGAAATCCCGACGCTTTATGACGCCCGCGGTTCGACCGCCAAGATGGTCAAGCACCGCCCGCTCAGCCAGGCATGAAGCGAACGATGCCGACGCTCTATCAACGCGCGATACATGCTGGCAAAATGCCGGCTCTTTGTAGTCGTATTTTGCCTGGAGATTGACTCACCGTGTTCAATGCCTCAAACGCGGATGATGCTCCGCAGCCACCCAAGGTCCTCACCACGCCCCTGGAAATCGCCGGCAACCTACGGATGCTGCAAGATAGCCACGACCCCTTGATCATCACGTTCCACGAACGCACCCAGCGCTTCCAGAGCTATCTGGTGAATGTCGATCGCGAGAGCAACTCCATTGCCCTGGACGAAATGATCCCGCGCGATGGCGAACGCTTCTTGCTGGCGGGTGAGCCGTTTCGTGTCGAGGGTTTCCATGACGGCGTGCGCATCGCGTGGGAAGGCAACGGCCCCTTGACCATCGCCGAGTCCAGTGACGGTCGCTGCTATCGCGGTGCCCTGCCTGAGGAAGTGGTGTACCACCAACGCCGCAATGCCTTTCGCGCCGCCCTGAAACTGGCGCAACTGGTGGACGTAGAACTGGGTGGCGAAAAACTCAAGTCTCCGGTAAACGGCAAGCTGCTGGATATTTCCGCAACCGGTTGCAAGCTGCGCTTCGAAGGCGACATTACCGCGCGCCTGCAATTGGGTCAGGTCTACGAGCGTTTCATCGCGGCCCTGCCCTTTGGCAACATGACTGCGCCAGTGGAGCTGCGTTACCTGCATTTCGAAGAGAAGATCAACACCACCTTCGCCGGCGTGCGCTTCCACAATATCAGTGGCCTGGTGCAACGGCAGGTCGAGCGTTTCGTCTATCAACTGCAGCGCGAAGCCCGTCGGTTCGATAAAGACGACCTCTGATCTGCTTCGCCCATAAAAAACGGGCAGTCCCTCGCGGTGACTGCCCGTTTTTTTATGACCGGCTCAAGGCCGGGCCTGGGTAAAACTGGGTGCCTGCGGCTCGTCGGGCGCAGTGTCGGTTTCAGTGGCCGGCTCTGGGTCTGGCGCAGGCTCAAGGTCCGGATTGGCCGGCGCCTGCATCTGCTCCTGCACCACCTGCTCATCCACCCGCGGATCGAGACACGCCACCAGGGGCGAACTCGACATGCTGTCCGGCATCGCTACGTGATGTAGCGGTGCGTCGTCGACCTGATGCAAGTTGGTCACCGCCTTCGGCCGAATCCGCCATACCAGCACCAAGGCGAAGAAGGCAAAAAAGCCATACAGCATCTGGCTACCGAACATTTTCATCAGCACCCCGGCCACCAGCGGCCCGATACTGGCACCGACACCGTAGGTCACCAACAACATCGCCGTGAGCGATACCCGACGATCCCCTTCGACATGGTCGTTGGAAAATGCCACCGCCAACGGGTACAGGCAGAACTGCACCAACGAACAGAAAAATCCCGCGACAAACAGCACTTCCAGTGGCACCTTCGGCAGGATCGCCAGCGGCAGCGCACATACCACCAGGACCAGCGCAAAACACCGAATCAGCAAGGCCCGGTCGTAACGATCGGACAGCCAGCCCAGCGGCCACTGCACCAGCAGTCCGGCAAAGATGCAGCTACCCATGAACAGACCGACCTGCTCGGTCGACAAGCCCTGCTGAGAAGCGTACAGGGGCGCCAGACCATAGAACGAGCCGACGATCAGCCCGGAACCCAGTACCGTGCTCAACGACTGCGGCACACGCTTGATAAAGAAGCGCGGCTCCATCGGCGCCGGATGCAGTGCCGCCGGGTGAATTCGCCGGGTCAGCGCCACCGGCACCAGGCACAGGGCAAAACACAGTGCCACCAGCATCAACAGTTCCAGGCCGAGGGCCGGGTGCATGACCAGTATCAGTTGCCCAAGCACCAGCCCCAGGTACGAGGCGATCATGTAGCCGCTGAACACCACTCCGCGCTGCTTGGCATCAGCCTGCTCATTGAGCCAGCTCTCGATGACCATGTACTGGCACATCATGCCCAAGCCGACGATCATCCGCAGCACGATCCAGGCCGGCAGCCAATCCACCAAGCCATGGCCCAGCACCGCCGCACCGACGATTCCGGCGCAGGCCGAATAGGCACGGATATGCCCGACCCGGGCGATCAGCCGATGGCCGATCTTGCCGCCCAGCACCAGGCCGAAATAGTTGGCGGCCATCAGCGCACCGACCCACAGACTGTCCACGTGGTCGGCGGCCAGGCGCAAAGCCAGGTAAGTACTCAAGAGGCCGGAGCCGATCAACATCATCAGCGAGGCGAAATAAAGCGCTCGAAAAGGTTTCCAGATTTGGCGCATCGGCGTTCCGAGCGGCTCCTTGAGGTAAGTAAGGGCTATCCGTTGAAGATAGCCCGAATGCGACGGTTCGTTATGCCTGGGCCGCTAGGACACGCCGCTCCCAGGGCGTGATTTCATCAAAAAAGCTGGTCAGTTCCATGGACTTCGAAGCGACGTAGCCTTCGATGAACTCCGTACCGAACAGTTCCTTCGCCAAATGACTACGTTTCAGACGCTCCAGGGCAGCGTGCAAGGTACATGGCAGCGACAGATTATCTGGCACTTGGAATTCGCCCTGGATCGCGGCGCTTGGCTCCAGGCGATTTTCGATGCCATAGAGCCCGGCTGCCAGGCTGGCGGCAATCGCCAGGTAGGGGTTGGCATCCGCTCCCGGCAAGCGATTCTCGACCCGACGGGCCGCCGGCGAACTGGCCGGAATCCGCAACCCGGCCGACCGATTGTCATGGGACCAACAGGCATTGTTCGGTGACGCGAACGGATGACACAGGCGCTGGTAGGAATTCACGTTCGGTGCGAACAGCGCGGTAAAATCCGCCATGCCCGCCTGCTGTCCACCGATGAAATGCCTGAAGGTTGCGGTCGGTTCGCCCGCCGCGTCGCTGAACACGTTGCGCCCGCTGTCCAACTCGACGACGCTCTGGTGAATATGCATCGAACTGCCCGGCGTATGCGCCAAGGGTTTGGCCATGCAAACCACAGTCAGGCCGTGCTTGAGCGCCACTTCCTTGAGCAGATGCTTGAACAGGAAGGTCTGGTCGGCCAGCAACAAAGGGTCGCCGTGCAGCAGGTTGATCTCGAACTGGCTCACGCCCATTTCATGCATGAACGTGTCGCGGGGCAAGCCCAGCGCCGCCATGCATTCATAGACTTCACTGAAGAACGGTCGCAGGCCATTGTTGGAGCTGATACTGAACGCCGAGTGCCCCTCTTCGCGCCGGCCATCCAGGCCCACCGGCGGCTGGAATGGCCGGGTCGGATCCGGGTTGGGCGCGAACACGAAGAATTCCAGCTCGGTGGCCACGACCGGCGCCAGGCCAAGGGCGGCATATCGAGCGATGACGGCCTTGAGCTGGCCGCGCGTGGACAGCCGGGAGCTTTCGCCGGTCAATTCATCGGCGTCGCAAATCGCCAGGGCCCGGGGCTGTTGGCTCCAGGGCAGGCGGTGGATCTGTTTCGGGTCGGCCACCAGTGCCAGGTCGCCGTCATCGCTGCCGTAAAAGCGCGACGGCGGATAACCGCCCATGATGCATTGCAGCAGCACACCTCGCGCCATCTGCAACCGCCGGCCTTCGAGAAAACCCTCGGCGGTCATCACCTTGCCCCGCGGCACGCCATTCAAATCCGGCGTAACGCATTCAATCTCATCAATGCCCGTCAGTCGCTGCGCGAGTGAACGCTGGCCATCGGTCGTCATGACGCAATCCTTGTTATGTGCGAGCCGCGAACGGCAACCCGTACAAAATAGGCTTCGGCTGTTCGGAATATCAAGCACCCGGAAAGAATAAACACCGAACCTTGGATACATTGTGGGAGCGGGCTTGCTCGCGAAGCCGTTGGGTCAGCTTGCAGATGTTTTGCTGACCCACCGGCTTCGCGAGCAAGCCCGCTCCCACAGGGGGATTTGTGTTGGCAGGGTTATTTGCGCAGACAGGCTCAGGGCAGGTAAATCCGGAACACTCCGCCGCCCAGCACCCCGCCATTGGCAATCTCGGTGCGCCCGCACAAACCGCCACGCTGATGCAACCCGGCAATCCGCGCGGCAAAGTACAAGCCCAGCCCGGTGCTGCCACTGCTGTGGTTGATGCCTTGCACATACTCGGCCTGACGTTCGATCATCTCGGGCGGATAACCGTCGCCATCATCATTGATGGTCAGCACCAACTGCCCAGCCTCGTCGCTCACACTGACCAACAATGTCTGGCGGGCATGGCGAATGGCATTGTTGATGCAGTTGTCGAGCACCGAAGCAATCAGCTCGCGATCGAAAAAGCCCAAAGGACTGAGCGGGTCGACTTCGTAGGTAGCCATGATCCCGCGACTGCGGAACACGTCCTGGTGGCTGGCCAGTTGCGCCTCGATGAAATCATCCAGCTCATGGTAGGCCGGATGCAGCGGCAGTTGGTTGACCCCCAGCTTGTACAGCCCCAGCAGTTGCACCAGCAAGCCGTTGAGATGGGCGAACTCGAACTCCATGACCCCCTGCTCCGAGGTCTGCCGCTCGGGATCGGGCAAACGCTCGAGCCATTGCGTATGCGCCTGCATGAGCAGGGTCAGGGAGTTTTTCATGTCGTGCACGGTAGACGCGATCACCGTGGAGAAATCGAGTGCCTGTTCGCTGTCATTCATCGCCAAATGCCTTGCTTCGCAGTTTCTGATAACGCGCAAAACGCGCATCGGTGTCGGGCATCATGCCCACCAGTTTCAGACAGGTGCGGCATTCCTGCAGCAGCTCCGACTCCACGCTGGTGTCGGTACCATGCAGCAGGGACTGCGCCATGTTCAGGGCAATACTGATGTTCTTCGGTTGCATCTTCAGGGCGCGACGGAACAGCTCTCGCGCCTCGGGCAACGCGCCAGTCTTGTAGACGCGCACACCTTCGCGGTTCAGCTCGGCGGCAGCATTGCCTTGATTGAGGATGTTCGGATCGTCGGTCAGCTTGGCGATGCCTTGCATCACCGTCGGGTCGTCACCGTAGATCTCCGCGCAGTTCTTGAGCATCGATTCGCCGGCACTGGCCTGACCGAGCATTTGCAGCTGCTTGGCCACCAGCAATGCGGCTTCGGCACTCATGAACTGCTCCATGCCGTCAAGGCGCTGCAAAGCCTGTTCGGTGAGCTTTTCTGCGGTTTCGGCATCGTTGAGCAACAGGCTCGTGGCTTTCATCAACCGTGCCCGAACCTGTAGCCCCGGGTCGTTGAGGTTTTCCTTCGCCACGGCGCTGAGGGTGGTATTGATCTCCAGTCGGGTTCGGGTATCCAAACCCTTCTCGCTGCCCTTGCTGATCAACGCATGAGCCAGGCCCAGGTTGCTTTCCGGATCCTTGAAGCGCGACTGCGCGCCCTGCCCGACCGCCTGGCGGTAGGCCTTGGACGCCGTTTCGTAGTCTTCGTTGGTCATTGCCAGCTTGCCCAGCAGCGACTGCCGACGAACCGCCAGAGGCGACAGGCGCACCGCTTCTTCGAGTACGTGTTGCGCCTGCTTCGTATCACCTTCGGCCACCAGCACTTCAGCCATGCCGTCGTACAACGCCGGCATCATCGGAAATACCTTCAGGGCCTTCTCATAGACGTCCTTGGCCTGGCCGACCTGTCCGCGCTTGAACAGCAGCTTCCCCAGGCCCGCATAGGCCCACGGCAACGGGCGGTCGGCGAGGATGGTGTTGTACAGACGCTCCAGGGCTTCGTTCTGATTCAAGTCGCGCAGCGCGTCGGCCCGATAACGCAGGCACAACGGTCCATAACGTGGATCCTGCTTGCACAGGGCGATGCAGGCATTGAGCACTTCCATCGGCTTGCCGCGATCAAGGGCCTGCAGGATCGGCTTGAGCAGGGTCTTGCGCTGCTCCAACCGTTCCAGCCGCTGAGCCAGGCCAGAGCGATTGAACGGCTTGGTCAGGTACGCATCGGGCTCATGCTCCAAGGCACTGAGCACCATCGCCTGGCTGCTTTCAGCGGTCACCATGAGAAACACGCTTTCATGGCTGATCAGCTTCTCGACCATCAGGTCTTCAAGCACCTGCTGGCCGTTCTTGCGGCCGTCGCCCAGGTGATAATCCTGCAAAATGAAGTCATAACGCTTCTGCGAACACATGCGCAGCGCCACTTCACCGGTGTCAGCGGTGTCCACGTCCTTGACGCCCAGCTCACGCAGCATGGACCGGACGGAGCTGCGGAAATCCGAGAAATCATCGACGATCAGAAAACTTTTTTGGTGGTACGCCAGCATCGAGGATGTCCAGGCAAGTAAGAAAATAACCCAATGGCAAGCAACGAAACGCCGTCTCATAGCCCAGCAAGGCGCGCAGATAATAGCCACCAGCTACTTACGATCAAGGGTTTTGCGAACCTCTTGTCGTGGCTGTGTCATAGCGCACATTGCGAGCCGTTCCTGCACGCCGAAACGCCGGAGAAAACAGGGCTCGTCAGGTTATCGGCCGAAAATGGTGTTCCGTTAAGCCGATCGCATGGAAGAAGCCGGGAAGGGATTGCGGCGAGGAAATGTGGTGTCCCAGGGCAGGTTCGAACTGCCAACCTTCCCCTTAGGAGGGGGATGCTCTATCCAATTGAGCTACTGAGACACAAGTCGACCGCGAGAACCGCGGTACGAAGGACGGCGTGCATGTTAACGGTCAGCCCTGGGTTTGTCATGTCGTCCATGGTTTTTTAAGTGTAGGCAAAGGCTACCCTCGCCAGCTCTGGAGGTCGACGACACCGAGCAACCGATCGCCGCTCATCTGTCCCAGGCGAGCTCAAGCTAGTAAATCGGCCATTTGCCACTATCCTATACATACCAAGGACAGCAAACGCCTTTGCCCCGCTCCGGTTATCCGCCGGACGGTATGGCACATAGACACGATGCAGTGGTCACAGATGCAGACCTGTTGATTTTTTCAAACTAGTCCGCATTTTTTGATGAAGGGTACTGGCATAACGCCTTTACCCGGATCAATATTTGTCACAGAATTGGCGCCAATGATCTGGCAATTTTGAGGCATGATGCGGGCCTCTTAACAATTCAGGTTGAACATTTGGCTAAGGGCCTTGTCCTATCGACATCCTGCGGCCAATCCCGAGAACCGCTCCCCTGAACTAACCGGTTAAATATATGCGCCCATTGAAACAGGCAGTTTATTCCAGCCGTACGGCTGACAAGTTTGTCGTACGTCTGCCAGACGGAATGCGTGAACGCATTGCCGAGGTGGCTCGCAATCATCACCGCAGCATGAACTCTGAAATCATCGCGCGCCTTGAGCAAAGCCTTATTCAGGAAGGCGCGCTGGGTGAAGAGCTCAGCATGCGTCTGGACAGCCCGGAGCTGTCACTGCACGAGCGCGAGCTGCTGCAACGATTCCGACAACTTTCCCATCGCCAGCAAAACGCCCTCGTTTCGCTGATTGCCCATGATGTAGAAATGGCCGCAGACGCGTCCTGATCGCACCCAATATCTTGAAGCCAGCCTTGTGCTGGCTTTTTTTTGCCTGGCGTTTGGCCTTGAGCTGAATTTTCGAGCCCCATGAAAAAGCCCGCCAGATAGGCGGGCTTTTCGATGAGCGATTCAGAGCAGGAAAATCGTCGCCAATCCCAGGAAAATAAAGAACCCGCCGCTGTCGGTCACGGCGGTAATCATTACGCTGGCGCCCATGGCCGGGTCACGTCCCATTCGGGCCAGGGTCATGGGAATCAATACCCCCATCAAAGCCGCCAACAGCAAGTTGAGTGTCATCGCGGCAGTCATGACCACCCCCAACGACCAGCTGCCATAGAGCAGATAAGCGACCACACCGATCACGCCCCCCCAAATCACGCCGTTGATCAGGGACACGGCCAGCTCCTTGCGCATCAATCGCGAGGTGTTGCCGGTACTGACCTGGTCCAGCGCCATGGCACGGACGATCATGGTGATGGTCTGGTTGCCGGAGTTGCCACCGATGCCGGCAACGATCGGCATCAGCGCCGCGAGCGCCACCAGCTTCTCGATGGAACCCTCGAACAACCCGATCACCCGAGAGGCGACAAAAGCCGTAATCAGATTGATCGCCAGCCAGGCCCAACGGTTGCGCAGCGATTTCCAGACCGAAGCGAAGATGTCTTCTTCTTCGCGCAGACCGGCCATGTTAAGGACTTCGCTTTCGCTTTCCTCACGAATCAAGTCGACCATTTCATCGATGGTCAGACGGCCGATCAGCTTGCCGTTCTTGTCGACCACCGGTGCAGAAATCAAGTCATAACGCTCGAACGCCTGGGCCGCGTCATACGCGTCCTCGTCCGGGTGGAAACTCACCGGGTCACTGGCCATGACCTCGGCCACTTGCTTTTCCGGGTCATTGACGAGCAATCGCTTGATTGGCAGCACGCCCTTGAGCACGCCGTCGTAATCGACCACAAACAGCTTGTCGGTATGCCCCGGCAGCTCCTTGAGGCGACGCAGGTAACGCAAGACCACTTCAAGGCTGACATCCTCACGGATCGTCACCATCTCGAAGTCCATCAGCGCACCGACCTGCTCCTCGTCATAAGACAGCGCCGAGCGCACACGCTCACGTTGCTGGCCGTCGAGGGTTTCCATCAGTTCGTGGACAACGTCCCGAGGCAGTTCGGGCGCAAGGTCGGCGAGCTCGTCGGCGTCCATTTCCTTGGCCGCCGCCAGCAACTCGTGGTCATCCATGTCGGCGATCAGGGTTTCACGAACCGAGTCGGACACTTCGAGCAGGATGTCACCGTCACGATCAGCCTTGACCAACTGCCAGACCGTCAGACGCTCTTCCAGGGGCAAGGCTTCAAGAATGTAGGCGACGTCGGCGGAGTGCAGATCATCGAGCTTGCGTTGCAGCTCGACGAGATTCTGCCGGTGGACCAGATTCTCGACCCGGTCATGATGCGGGCCTTCCTGGCGATGCGTCAGGTCTTCTACGACTCGCTGGCGCTGCAGCAGCTCAACGACTTGAGCGAGGCGGTCCTGAAGGCTTTCCTGCGTTTTTTTTACTTCTACTTGGGTCATAGGCGAACTCCACTCCCAGCAGTGGAGCACGCCGGAAGGATCAATCAGTTAATTCATGATTGGCAAAACTTGATATTGAGTAACTACTGGGTAAGTCCATGGAGATATTCCAAAGCCCCGGCGGGGCTGACGGGCGCAATCATACACCGCTTGACGCTTTAAAACGTTAAAAAATCATGGCAAGAACAAGCGCTTGCGAGACAAACCTGAACGCAGGCTGAACCTATGTTTTTACGACGACTTATCCTGAAAAGAAAACACACGCCCCGGTAAAAATGCAGCAGCTACCCTTCCCTGATTCATCGTCAAGGAGGACGCTCGGATGCCTGCCAGCCGCTATCTGTTGTTGCTCGCCACCCTGCCCTGCCTGCCTTTGTGGGCCGCTGGGCAAACCGTGCATCGCTGCGAAAGTCTCGCGGGGCACGTTACATTCACAACGCTGAGCTGTAGTCCGGGAGAAAGCCTGTCGCTGCAGCAGATCCATTCGTTTAGCCCTGGCATGACCGAGCCGATACTGCCCGAAGCAGAATCCCGACAAACATCCGGCAACAAAACCACACGCAAGGAACTGACAGTTGTCGGCCAGTTCGAAGACCGCTGCGCCAATCTGATCGACGCCAGGCAACGCCGCGAAGCGATCATGAACCAGCGCATCATCGCCGGCATGAGCCAGCAGGATGTAGAGAGCGCCCTGGGCAAACCCGACTCAATCAAAATAAGGAATTCGAGCACACGGTATACCTACAAAGCGAAGAAAGGTCGCAGCGCAGAGATCGTGTTTGATGAAAGAGGATGCGTAAAAGGCAAATCGTAGACAGCAAAAAGCCCGCGTTTAACGCGGGCTTTTTGGTGTTTGGTGCACTCGACAGGATTCGAACCTGTGACCGCTCGGTTCGTAGCCGAGTACTCTATCCAGCTGAGCTACGAGTGCAAGTTGTGGTTTTATACCAGATCACAACTGGTTGAAGCCAAGTTATTTGCATTGCTGCAAACAACTCTTAAATGGTGCACTCGACAGGATTCGAACCTGTGACCGCTCGGTTCGTAGCCGAGTACTCTATCCAGCTGAGCTACGAGTGCATTTGTTGCCGCGCATTATAGGTCGTCGAATCTTTCTGTAAAGCGCTTTTTTCCAGTAATTTCAACAACTTACCGAAGAAGCCAGATTGCGTCGCACTAAATAAATAATGGCGGAGAACGGGGGATTCGAACCCCCGACACCCTTTTGAGGTGTACTCCCTTAGCAGGGGAGCGCCTTCGGCCACTCGGCCAGCTCTCCGCAACACGGGGCGTATATTAACCACCTTCATCCCCGTTTGCAAACATAAAAATCGATAAAAATTAATGGCTTGGTTCGTCGTCCTTCTCTTTCTTGATACGCAGGTAAATTTCCTCCCGGTGCACAGCGACCTCTTTCGGGGCGTTGACGCCAATACGCACTTGGTTTCCTTTGACGCCGAGCACGGTCACGGTGATCTCGCCATCACCAATAATCAGGCTTTCCGCACACCGACGAGTCAGAATCAGCATACCTTTCTCCTCACACAATTCAGTAAAGGGACAACAGTCTGCAAAAAAAAGGCATTGGACCGACAACCGAAACGGTCGCAGCCTATAGGCCTAGTATTGACCAGCGCGCGCAAAAGAACAGTTTTGGAACGCGCCATTCAGAAAAACAAAGGGCGCGGTCAAGCCGCGCCCTCAAGGCAACGCCTTACTCGCCCTGTCGGGCGGCAGCGTCGAGTTCGAAAGCCGTGTGCAGGGCGCGCACGGCCAGTTCCAGGTACTTCTCTTCGATCACCACGGAAACCTTGATTTCCGAGGTAGAGATCATCTGGATGTTGATGCTTTCCTTGGCCAGGGATTCGAACATGCGGCTGGCCACGCCTGCGTGGGAGCGCATGCCGACACCGACGATCGAAACCTTGGCGATCTTGGTGTCCCCGACCACTTCCCGGGCACCGATCTCGCTGGCGGTCTTTTTCAATACGGCTTCAGCAGCCTGGTAGTCGTTGCGGTGCACGGTGAAGGTGAAGTCGGTGGTGTTATCGTGCGCGACGTTCTGCACGATCATGTCGACTTCGATGTTCGCGGCGCTGATCGGGCCGAGAATCTTGAACGCCACGCCGGGGGTGTCTGGCACGCCACGGATGGTCAGCTTGGCTTCATCGCGGTTGAAAGCGATGCCGGAAATGATCGGCTGTTCCATGGATTCCTCTTCATCAATAGTAATGAGGGTGCCCGGACCCTCTTTGAAGCTGTGCAGAACGCGCAGCGGAACGTTGTACTTGCCGGCGAATTCGACCGCCCGGATCTGCAACACCTTGGAACCGAGACTGGCCATTTCCAGCATTTCTTCAAAGGTGATCTTGTCCAGGCGCTGAGCCACAGGCACTACCCGTGGGTCAGTGGTGTAGACACCATCCACATCGGTGTAGATCTGGCACTCGTCAGCCTTGAGGGCCGCCGCCAGTGCCACGCCGGTAGTGTCGGAACCGCCACGGCCGAGGGTGGTAATGTTGCCGTGCTCGTCCACGCCCTGGAAACCGGCGACAACCACAACGCGGCCAGCCTTCAGGTCGCCGCGAATTTTCTGATCGTCGATTTGCAGAATACGCGCTTTGTTGTGCGCGCTGTCTGTCAGGATACGAACCTGATTGCCGGTATAGGACACTGCCGGCACGCCACGCTTGATCAGCGCCATGGCCAGCAAGGCGATGGTCACCTGCTCGCCAGTGGAAACGATCACGTCCAGTTCACGGGGAACCGGTTGCTGATCGCCGCTGATTTGCTTGGCCAGATCGATCAGACGGTTGGTCTCGCCGCTCATTGCCGACAGCACAACCACCAGGTCATCGCCCGCATCACGGAATTTCTTAACCTTGTCGGCGACCTGTTCGATTCTCTCGACAGTGCCGACCGAGGTGCCTCCAAATTTCTGTACGATCAAAGCCATTTCAAAGCCGCCTCTGCCCGTGAAGGGCGCCCAATAATCACTCAACAACGGCCGGGCACGCTACTAGACCGCGAGCCCGGAGCGCTGCCTTAAATACCCTGCTCTACAAATGCAACGGTCTGGGCCAGTGCCGCATCCAGTGCGCCGACGTCGGTACCGCCGCCTTGCGCCATGTCCGGACGACCACCGCCCTTGCCGCCCACTGCCGCAGCGGCCTGCTTCATCAAATCACCGGCTTTGAGTTGGCCAGTCAGGTCTTTGGTCACGCCTGCGACGAGAACGACCTTTTCCTCATGGACACTGCCGAGCAGGATCACTGCGCGACCGAGTTTGTTCTTCAACTGATCGACCAGCCCCAGCAGGGCCTTGCCATCCTGGCCGTCGAGACGCACGGCCAGTACTTTCACGCCCTTGACATCCACGGCCTGGGCCGACAGATCGTCGCCTGCGGCGCTGGCAGCCTTGGCTTGCAACTGCTCGAGTTGCTTTTCCAGCAGGCGGTTGCGCTCCAGCACAGCCGACAGCTTGTCGATCAGGTTCTCACGGCTGCCCTTGATCAGGCTCGCCGCTTCCTTGAGTTGTTCTTCAGCCGCGTTGAGGTACGCCAGGGCCGCAGCGCCGGTGACCGCCTCGATGCGGCGCACGCCGGACGCCACGCCGCCTTCGCTGATGATTTTCATCAGGCCGATGTCGCCGGTCCGATTGGCGTGGATGCCACCGCACAGTTCAACAGAGAAGTCGCCCATGCTCAGTACACGTACGCTGTCGCCGTACTTCTCGCCGAACAACGCCATCGCACCTTTGCGCTTGGCGGTCTCGATGTCGGTTTCTTCGGTTTCTACCGGAGAGTTCTTGCGAATCTCGGCATTGACGATGTCTTCCAGCGCCTTGAGTTGCTCAGGCTTGATGGCTTCGAAATGGCTGAAGTCAAAGCGCAGGCGCTGACTGTCGACCAACGAGCCCTTCTGCTGGACGTGATCACCCAGCACCTGGCGCAATGCGGCGTGCAGCAAGTGCGTGGCGGAGTGGTTCAGCGACGTGGCGTGACGAACGTCGGCATCGACATGAGCGGCCACTGGGGCTGCGATCATCAGGCTGCCCGAAGCCAGCACACCGTGATGCAGGAACGCGCCGCCGGTCTTGGTGGTGTCACGCACGTCGAAACGCGAGTTGCCGGCCTGCAAGTAACCGCTGTCGCCGATCTGGCCGCCGGATTCGGCGTAGAACGGCGTCTTGTCCAGCACGATCACGCCTTCCTGGCCTTCGCTCAGGATGTCGACCGACTGCCCGTCTTTATAGATAGCCACGATCTTGGCCGAACCGGTGGTGCCGGCATAGCCGGTGAACTCGGTGGCCACGTCAACCTTGACCAGGCTGTTGTAGTCCATGCCGAAGGAGCTGGCGGAACGCGCACGCACCCGCTGGGCTTCCATCTCACGCTCGAAACCTTCCTCATCGAGGGTCAGGTTGCGTTCGCGGGCGATGTCGCCGGTCAGGTCCATCGGGAAACCGTAGGTGTCGTACAACTTGAACACCACATCGCCCGGAACCACGTTGCCCTTGAGTTCGGCCAGGTCCTGCTCGAGGATCTTCAGGCCTTGCTCCAGGGTCTTGGCGAATTGCTCTTCTTCAGCCTTGAGCACACGCTCGATGTGCGCCTGCTGGGACTTGAGCTCCGGGAAGGCTTCGCCCATCTCGGCCACCAGCGCCGCGACGATCTGATAGAAGAAGCTGCCCTTGGCGCCCAGTTTGTTGCCGTGACGGCAGGCGCGGCGGATGATCCGACGCAGCACATAGCCGCGACCCTCGTTGGACGGCAACACACCGTCGGCAATCAGGAAACCGCAGGAGCGGATGTGGTCGGCCACGACTTTCAGCGAAGCCTGGTTGTCGTTGGTGCAACCGATGGCCTTGGCCGAAGCGCTCAGCAGGCTCTGGAACAGGTCGATTTCGTAGTTGGAATGGACGTGCTGCAACACCGCACTGATCCGCTCCAGGCCCATGCCGGTATCGACCGACGGCGCTGGCAACGGATGCAACACGCCATCGGCGGTGCGGTTGAACTGCATGAACACGTTGTTCCAGATCTCGATGTAGCGGTCGCCGTCTTCTTCCGGCGAGCCGGGTGGGCCGCCCCAGATGTCAGCGCCGTGATCGTAGAAAATCTCGGTGCACGGGCCGCACGGGCCGGTGTCGCCCATGGTCCAGAAGTTATCGGAAGCGTAAGGCGCGCCTTTGTTGTCGCCAATGCGCACCATGCGCTCTGCCGGGACACCGACCTCTTTGGTCCAGATGTCATAGGCTTCGTCATCGGTGGCGTAGACCGTTACCCAAAGCTTCTCCTTGGGCAGGTTCAGCCACTTGTCGGAGGTCAGGAAGGTCCAGGCGAAGGTAATGGCGTCGCGCTTGAAATAATCACCAAAGCTGAAGTTACCCAGCATTTCGAAGAAGGTGTGGTGACGAGCGGTATAGCCGACGTTTTCCAGGTCGTTGTGCTTGCCGCCGGCGCGCACGCATTTCTGGCTGCTTACCGCACGGGTGTAGGCACGTTTTTCCTGGCCCAGGAAGCAGTCCTTGAACTGGTTCATCCCCGCGTTGGTGAACAGCAGGGTCGGGTCGTTGCCCGGAATCAAAGAGCTGGAGGCTACTCGGGTGTGGCCTTGCTCTTCGAAGAAGCGAAGGAAGGCTTCACGGATTTCTGCGCTTTTCATTAGGTTCTTCCACGGAGGCTGCGGCCAAAGGCCTGTGCAAAACGTCAACAGACGAAGCAACGGCAAAGGGCCGCATTATATCGGCCCTTCGCGCGGGGTACAGCGTGTTTATGCGATAGAAACGCTCAATTGGCGCGCTTGACGGGTCAGTGGCGGGAAAAATCGACGAAAGTGGCGATCACTTGGTCGATTTGCGCCCTGTCCACGTCCATGTGCGTCACCATGCGCAGGCGTGGTGCGGCACTGAGCTTGACGTCACGTTCAGCGGCAAAGGTCTTGATCGCCTCGGCCCGCTCGCCCATTTGCACGTAGACCATGTTGGTCTGCACCGGCTCGACCTCGTAACCCGCTGCCCGCAAGCCCTCGGCCAGGCGCTGGGCATTGGCGTGGTCCTCGGCCAAGCGCTGGACCTGGTGCTCCAGGGCATACAGCCCCGCCGCCGCGAGGATCCCGGCCTGGCGCATACCGCCGCCGACCATCTTGCGCAGCCGACGCGCCTTGCCGATCAACTCGACGCTACCGCACAGGACCGAGCCAATGGGCGCGCCAAGGCCTTTGGACAGACACACCGATACTGAATCGAAATATTGCGTGATCTCCCGAGCATCGACATTCAACTTGACCGCAGCGTTGTACAGCCGCGCGCCGTCCAGGTGCAGGGCCAGGCCATGCTCCCGGGTGAACTGCCGGGCCCTAGCCAGGTAATCCAGCGGCAGGACCTTGCCCTGCATAGTGTTTTCCAGGGCCAGCAAGCGGGTGCGGGCAAAATGGAAATCATCGGGTTTGATCGCCGCAGCGACTTGCACCAGGTCCAGGGAGCCGTCCGCTTGCACCTCAAGGGGCTGAGGCTGGATCGAACCAAGCACAGCTGCACCGCCGCCTTCGTACTTATAGGTGTGGGCCTGCTGGCCGACGATGTATTCATCGCCGCGCTCGCAATGGGCCATCAACCCCAGCAGGTTGCTCATGGTGCCCGTCGGCACGAACAGCGCCGCCGCGAACCCCAGGCGCTCGGCCAGTTCGGCTTCGAGTCGATTGACGGTAGGGTCTTCGCCATACACATCGTCGCCGGTCGGCGCACTGGCCATGGCATCGAGCATGCCGGCGGAGGGCTGGGTGACCGTGTCGCTGCGAAGATCGATAACACTCATGATTCTGGCCTCGGGTTCAGGTGGCGGGAAATCCCTTTCGAAGGGCAATTACTGCGGGCATGGCGTGAAATAATCAAGACCAGTGGAGGGAAAAGACACACGAGCCAACAGATTATTCGAAACACCTGTGGGAGCGAGCCTGCTCGCGATAGCGGAATTCCAGGCAGCATCGACGGCGACTGACACTCCGCTCTCGCGAGCAGGCTCGCTCCCACAAGGGGTTATGTGTTAAAAATCCTCCGCTGCCACAAACCATGGCGGCAAAAACGTTCTCAGGGCGGGGTGTAATTCCCCACCGGCGGTAATTGCACGCAACGTGCATAGCCCGCGAGCGCTTGGCGATACATGGTTTTCACGGTGTAGCGGCAAGGTCAGCAGACCCGGTGTGATTCCGGGGCCGACGGTCATAGTCCGGATGAAGAGAGAACGGGATTGGCACCCAAGGGCCGTCTGCGGCTATCTGCGCGCGCGTACCCTCGAATCCCCTTCGATTCATGACGCCCTGTTTTTCACACAAACAGGAACCAGAACATGCAACCCACTGCAATCGACAGCAAAAGCAAAATTCATCCGGGCGAGCGCGTCGCGTTCATCCAGGCCTGCTGGCACAAGGAAATCGTCGACCAGAGCCGTAAGGGCTTCGTCGCCGAAATGATCGTCCAGGGTTATCAGGAAAGCGACATCGACTTCTTCGAAGTCGGCGGCGCCTTCGAGATCCCGCTGCACGCCAAGCTGCTGGCCAAGTCAGGCCGTTACGCTGGCATCGTCGCCGCCGGCCTGGTGGTGGATGGCGGCATCTACCGTCACGAGTTCGTCGCCCAATCGGTGATCAGCGGCCTGATGCAGGTTCAACTGGAAACCGAAGTGCCGGTATTCTCGGTCGTGCTTACGCCGCATCACTTCCATGCCGGGGAAGAGCACCAGAAGTTCTTCTTCGAGCATTTCGTGCACAAGGGCCAGGAAGCAGCGAAGACCTGTGCCGATACGTTGCACAAGACCCGGGCGTTGCGGCGTAGTGAGCAGCGGGCGGTAGCAGTCTAAAAGTTGCAAAAAACCTGTGGGAGCGAGCTTGCTCGCGATAGTGGAGTGTCAGTCACTTTAAGGATTGACTGATACACCGCTATCGCGAGCAAGCTCGCTCCCACATTGGTTTTGTAGGGACTTCAGATCAGATTTTCGTCTGTCGCCGGCACGATCAGGATGCCGGCCCGCAAGCCATTCTTGACCTTGGGGTTGGGGAAGATGATCCGAGCCCCCTCCTCTTCGATCACCCAACGCGTCTGGGCGATGTCTTCGGCCAGCACATAGCCTTTGCCCAGTTCCGAGAAATTCTCGACGTCCGCCGGCAGGTTCAAGCGGAAGCTGTCGCTGTGCTTGATGATTTCCCGCGCCACGCTGAATAGCTGCAAGCCATCGAGCCCTTCATCCAGCTCAGGCTCGTTGCCTTCGATGATCCGTTGCAGGCGGGTTTCCAGCAGGCTGACGTTGACGCCGTCGTTCTGCCCGAACGGCCGGGCCTTGCCCAGTTCCAGGGTGAAGGATTCGGCACCGAGCTGATCGTAGGTGTAGGCACTGAACACAATGGACGGCTTGTTCTGCAGCAACACCGCTTCCATGCCCGCAGCACGCAGGCGCGCCAGCTCACGGCGTGAGTGCTGGCGACCTTCCTTCCACGGGTACAAGGCGAACTGCTCGATCTTCGAACCGCGAATAGCGGTGTGCAGGTCGTAATGCAAACGGCTGCGTTCTGGCCGACTGAAGAAACTCGCGGCCAGTCGCTCCAGTTCGCAAGCCCGCAACGCCTCGGCGCCGCCGCTCAGTTCATGGCGGCCGTTGAACAGCCGATTGACGTCCTGTTCGACAAAACGCTCACCGCGTCGGATGGCCTCGGGGTTGCCGAACAAAAACAGAATGCGTGCCCGCGGTTTCAAATGGCCTCGGGCAATGTCATGCAGTAGACGGTCGAGCAATTCGATGGGCGCGGTTTCGTTGCCGTGGATACCGGCCGACAGCAGCAGGTCCAAGCCGTTATCCCGGGCTTCGGGCGGCTTGACCTCCAGCGCGCCCTCGCTCAACCAGCGCATCCGTACGCCTTCGACAGTCAGTTGAGTCTTCTCCGCCGGTTCACGGCCGGCGAGGGTCAGTTCAAGCAGTTTGCCGAGGGCGAGCATAGCGCGGTTTCCTTAATGGTCGTGGCCGCAATCCGGGCCATGGACATGGTCATCGTCGCCGACGTCCGCCGGTTCCATTTCCAGTTGCAGGCTGACCAGGTTGGTCGCCAATGGACGCAACAACAGGTTGGCGTATTCCTCATCCCCTTCCTCGACATCGACGCCGATCAGCAACTGGCCGCGGCCGTCCTGCTGGATCCACAATTCCTTGCCTTGCCACATCACCGCAACGCGAGTGCAGGAGGTTTCCAGTTGGGTGCCGTCGGTGTCTTCAAGGATCAGTTGCAGAGTATCGCTCATGTTTTAACGTTCTCGTCTGGGGATAAGGCAACGCGCCCTGCTTTGACTGTAGTCAGGTCGCGCGCGCTTTCAATTGATCTGGAAAGGATAAACCGCGCCAAGTTTAAGGATTTGTGTCAGTTCATCCAGAGCCGCACGGCATTCGAGCAGTAACTGCGGGTCTGCCAGATCGTTTTCGGTCATGCGGTCGCGGTAGTGTCGCTCAACCCATTGGGTCAGCGAATCGTACAACGGCGCGGTCATGATAACCCCTGGGTTGACGGCCGCCAGCTCGGTTTCATTGAGGGCCACGCGTAACCTCAGGCAGGCTGGGCCGCCACCGTTCTGCATGCTTTGCTTGAGATCGAAGACCTTGACCTCGCGAATCACCCCGCCAGCGCCCGTCAGGCCTTGCAGGTATTGCCAGACGCGTTCGTTGCTGCGGCACTCTTCCGGCACGATCAACAGCATCGAGCCGTCGGGACGCGACAGCAGCTGGCTATTGAACAGGTAGGAGCGCACGGCGTCATCGACAGTCACCGCTGAACGTGGCACACACACCGACTGGAATTTCCCACCGACCTTGGCGAGTTTGCGGCTCAACTCGGCCAGCATCTTGTCGGTCTCGAGGAACGCATCCTCGTGGTAGAACAACACTTCGCCGTTGCCCACCGCGATCACGTCGTTGTGGAACACGCCCTGATCGATCACCGACGGGTTTTGCTGGGCATACACCACGCCCTCCTCCCTCAGCCCATGCAGACGCGCGACAGCCTGGGAGGCTTCCAGGGTCTGGCGCGCCGGGTATTTCTGCGGTGCGGGGTAACGGGTGTCAAAGGCACTGCGGCCGAATACGAAAAACTCCACGCCGGCCTCGCCGTAGGCGCGACAGAAACGGGTATGGTTAGCCGCGCCTTCGTCGCCGAACTGCGCCACTGCCGGCAAGGCGGCGTGATGGGCGAAGTGCTGCTGGTCAGCAAACATCGCTCCCAGCACGCGGCTGGTGGTCGGGTGTTCGATGCTGCGGTGGTATTTGCAGTTCAGGTTGGCGGCAGTGAAATGCACGCGACCGTCAGCGGTGTCGGCGCTCGGGCTGACGGTCGCGGCGTTGGCCACCCACATGCTGGAGGCCGAGCAACTGGCGACCAGCAGCGGCATCGCTTCTTTCGCGGCCTGCTGAATCACCTGCGCATCGCTGCCGGCAAAGCCCAACCGACGCAGGGCTGCTACGTCCGGGCGCTCCTGTGGCGCCAGCACCCCTTGCTGGAAACCCATGTCCATCAGCGCTTTCATTTTTGCCAGGCCCTGCAACGCCGCTTCCTTGGGGTTGGAGGACTGCTGGCTGTTGCTCTGGGACGCGACGTTGCCGTACGAGAGCCCGCCGTAGTTATGGGTCGGCCCCACTAGACCGTCAAAGTTGACTTCATAGGATTTCATCAGCGAGGCTCCACGAGAATCTGTTTTTTATAGGCATCAATAACAACTGCGGTGCGGCCATCGCGAGCAAGCTCGCTCCCACAAAGGATTGCGCAAAACCCCGTGGGAGCGAGCTTGCTCGCGATTGGGGCTCACACCATTCTCACGCCAGGGGTCAGGGCAGCCGGCATGACAAGGCTCGGGGTTTCCAGGGAAGCCACCGGGTAGGCGCAATAATCCGCCGCGTAATAAGCGCTGGCGCGATGGTTGCCCGAAGCGCCGACACCGCCGAACGGTGCGCTGCTGGCAGCCCCCGTCAGCTGTTTGTTCCAGTTGACGATACCGGCACGGCTCTCCAGCCAAAACTGCTGGTAACGCGTCTGGGAGTCCGACAGCAACCCGGCGGCCAGGCCATATTGAGTATTGTTGGCCTCGGCGATCGCCGCTGGGAAATCCGTGTAGCGAATCACCTGCAGCAACGGCCCGAACAGCTCCTCGTCAGGACGTTCGGCCACCGCTGTCACGTCCAGGATACCCGGCGTCAGCAAGGCCGCCTGGGCCTGGGGTTGGGTCATTGCCAACAGCGGCACGGCACCCAGGCCGAGCAAATGGTCTTGCGCATCCATCAAGGCTTTCGCGGCGCCCAGGGAAATCACCGAGCCCATGAACGGCGCCGGTTGCTGGTCGAAGGCTCCAACCTCGATGGTCGAGCTGACCGCCACCAGGCGCGCCAGCAAGGCATCGCCCCACGCGCCTTCCGGTACCAGCAGGCGGCGCGCACAGGTGCAACGCTGGCCGGCGGAAATGAAGGCGGACTGAATGATGGTGTAGACCGCCGCGTCGACATCGGCCACCTCATCCACCACCAACGGGTTGTTACCGCCCATTTCCAGCGCCAGGATCTTGTCCGGACGACCGGAAAACTGTTGATGCAACAGATTGCCGGTGCGACTGGAGCCGGTGAAAAACAGCCCGTCGATGCCCGGGTTGGCCGCCAGGGCGATACCGGTTTCCCGCGCCCCTTGCAGCAGGTTCAGCACGCCCGCCGGCAGACCGGCCTCGACCCAGCACTTGACCGTCAACTCGGCGACTTTCGGCGTCAGCTCGCTGGGTTTGAACAGCACGCAATTGCCGGCCAGCAGGGCTGGGACAATGTGCCCGTTGGGCAAGTGGCCGGGGAAGTTGTAGGGCCCAAACACTGCGACCACACCGTGAGGCTTGTGGCGCAGCACGGCGGTGGCGTCGCCCAGGGGGCCACTCTTTTCGCCGGTACGCTCGCGATAGCTCTGCACCGAGATAGCGACCTTGTTGACCATGCTGGTGACTTCGGTGGCCGCTTCCCACAACGGCTTGCCGGTTTCCTCACCGATGCAATGGGCCAGTTCGTCAGCGTGTTTTTTCAGGCTCGCGGCAAAGGCTTCCAGCACCTGGATGCGCTCGTCCAGAGAACGCCGGGCCCAGTCCGGGAAGGCCTGGCGCGCCGCCTGCACCGCCGATTCCACCTGCGCGGCCGTGGCCCCCTTGCCAGACCACAGCACCTGCTGGGTCACCGGGTTCAACGACTCAAATACGTCGCCCTGGCCTTCCAGCCAACTTCCTGCGATGTACAGCGAATTCATTATTTCGACTCCCGAGCAGCAGACAACGCGACGGCACGCACCTGATCGCCAGCGTTGAGTTGAAGACGTTTGGCGGTCAGCGGGTCGACCACCAGGGTGCCCGCAGCGAGGCGCGCCGGTGCGGCGGTAATGCGGCAGTCTTCGCGCTTGCGGTTATGAATCAGGAACGGCGTGGCATCATCGCCCGGCGTGCCGATGGCCAGGACCAGCGCCTGGCTGTCGCGAACCGCGCGGATCTTGCCGGTTTCACATTCCACCGCCGGGCCGGCGTCGAAGATGTCGACGTAACCCTGGTAGCTGAAGCCTTCGCTCTTGAGCATCGACAGCGCGGGCTCGGTGTCTGGGTGAACCTGGCCGATCACGGCCCGGGCATCTTCAGACAGAAAGCACGTGTACAGCGGAAACTTGGGCATCAGCTCGGCGATGAACGCCTTGTTGCCCACGCCGGTCAGGTAATCGGCCTGACTGAATTCCATCTTGAAGAAGTGTCGGCCCAGGCTTTCCCAGAACGGCGAACGACCGTTGTCGTCAGACATGCCGCGCATCTCGGCGATGATCTTGTTGCCGAACAATTGTGGAAATTCGGCAATGAACAACAGCCGCGCCTTGGCCAGCATCCGGCCATTGAGGCCGGTACGGAAGTCGGCGTGCAGGAACAGCGAGCACAGCTCGGAATTGCCAGTCAGGTCGTTGGCCAAAAACAGCGTCGGAATTTCCCGGTAGATATTCAGTTCCTGGGAGGCGCTGACCGTCAGGCCGACCCGGAAGTTGTACCAGGGCTCACGCAGCCCCACGGCGCCCGCAATGGCGGAAATACCGACCACCCGACCGTCGTCGTCTTCGAGCACGAACAGGTAGTCCGCGTCACCGCGCCCGGCTTCGCCGCGAAAGGTCTTCTCGGCCCAGCCGACCCGATGGGCCAGGCGCTCTTCGTTGGCCGGCAAGGTGGTCAAGCCAGTGCCAGTGCTGCGGGCCAGGGCGATCAGAGCGGGTAAATCGCTGCTGCGTACGGGACGAACGATCATGCTATCTCCTCAAACGGGCCGCTTGCGCCACCCGCGAAACTCAGCTGTAAGGCGTTAAACCGCCACCAGGCGCACGCTGGCACCTTCACCAACGCCCAAGGCCTCGGCCGCTTCCATGTCCAATGTCACAGGCTTGCCCGGCGCGTAGTCGAGCTCGAGCAGCACGGCGCGGTAATCCTGCAACTGAGCATTGGCCACCAGGTATTGCCGGCCAACGCCCTTGACCGGTTCGCCGATCTTGACCGGCACCACGCGGCTCTGGGCAATCGAGCGGATCCCCGAGACACGGGCATGCAAGGTCGGGCCACCGTCAAAGATGTCGATGTAATGATCGGTCTCGAAACCCTCGCGCATCAGGATGTCGAAGGTGATCTGCGCCCGCGGATGAACCTGGCCCATGGCTTCCTGGGCGGCGTCCGGCAACAACGGCACATAGATCGGGTAATGGGGCATCAGCTCGGCGAGGAAGGTGCGGCTTTTCAGCCCGCACAGGCGCTCGGCGGCGGCGTAATTGAGGTCGAAGAAATTGCGACCGATGGCATCCCAGAACGGCGAGTCGCCATTCTCATCGCTGTAGCCGACGATCTCGGTCACCACCGAATCGGCAAACCGCTCCGGATGGCTGGCGACGAACAGCAAGCGCCCGCGGGAATTGAGTTCCGACCATGGCGAGCCGACCAACTCGGGCACCACATAGAAACTGGTCAACAGGCTGTTGCCGGTCAGGTCGTGACATTGGGAGAGCACGTGGATCTTGTTGTGGATCTTCAGCTCACGGGAGGCGTGGACGAAGGTCTCGTTACGAAAGCTGTAGAACGGTTCGGAATAGCCGGCCGAAGCGACGATGGCCGAACAGCCTGCCAGCTTGCCGGTCGCAGTGTCCTCGAGGACAAAGAAATAGCTTTCTTCACCATTGAAGCTGACTTCGGCAGCAAACGAAGCTTCGCTTGCTGCGATCTTGTCGCTCAGGCGTTCCACGTCATCCGGCAAGGAAGTGACACCGATCGGACTGTCCGCAGCCAGACGCTGTACCTCGCCCAGATCAGCCATTTGCGCGGGGCGCATCACCAGCATGGTGTCACTCCTTAACTTGAAATAAACGGTTCGACCGTCGGGTCGATACACAGGAAAAAACTAAACGAACACACAAGCTCGCATTGCATCTGCGGCGGTATTCGATTTTTCAGTCACTGCAAGGCCCCTGTGGGAGCGAGCTTGCTCGCGATAGCAGCGGTACATTCAACCTCAGTGCAAGCTGAACCGGCGCCATCGCGAGCAAGCGCGCTCCCACAGGAATCCGGTTCAGCCTTTAGAGCATCAGGCTTGCGTCAGCTTCGCCGCAGCCCGCTCGAAGCGGTCCAGGCCGGCATCGATATCGGCGTCTTCCACCACCAGGCTCGGGGCGAAACGAATCACGTCCGGGCCGGCTTGCAGAATCATCAGGCCTTCCTGTTCGGCGGCGTTGAAAATGTCCTTGGCCTTGCCTTTCCAGGCATCGTTCAGCACGCAACCGATCAACAGGCCCAGACCACGCACCTGGGTGAACAGGCCGTACTTCTCGCCGATCTGCTCCAGGCGAACCTTGAACTTGTGATGCTTGGCTTTGACACCAGCAAGCACCTCAGGGGTATTGACCACATCGATCACCGCTTCGGCCACCGCGCAGGCCAGCGGGTTGCCGCCATACGTCGTGCCGTGAGTGCCGACGACCAGATGCTTGGCCAGCGCTTCGGTGGTGAGCATCGCCGCGATCGGGAAACCACCGCCCAGGCTCTTGGCACTGGTGAGGATGTCCGGGACCACGCCGTAATGCATGTAGGCGAACAGGTGGCCGCTTCGGCCCATGCCCGTCTGCACTTCGTCGAACACCAGCAGCGCGTCATGGGCATCGCACAGGTCGCGGGCACCTTGCAGGTAAGCCTGCTCGGCCGGCAGCACGCCGCCCTCACCCTGGATCGGCTCCAGCACCACGGCGCAGGTCTTGTCCGAGATAGCCGCTTTCAAAGCCGCCAGGTCGTTGTAAGGAACGTGGGTGATGCCGGTAATTTTAGGACCGAAACCGTCGGAGTACTTCGACTGCCCACCGACATTGACGGTGAACAGGGTGCGGCCGTGGAAGCTGTTGAGCGCAGCGATGATTTCGTATTTTTCGCTGCCGAAACGATCGAACGCGACACGACGGGCCAGCTTGAAGGCGGCCTCGTTGGCTTCAGCGCCGGAGTTGCAGAAAAACGCGCGCTCGGCAAAGGTTGCGTTGACCAGCTTATGGGCCAGGCGCAGGGCCGGTTCGTTGGTAAATACGTTGGACACATGCCACAGCTTGTTGGCCTGCTCGGTCAAGGCTGCGACCAGCACCGGGTGGGTGTGGCCCAGTACGTTGACTGCAATACCGCCGGCAAAGTCGATCAACTCGCGGCCGGACTGGTCCCATACGCGGGAACCGGCGCCACGCACCGGGATGAAGGCAGCAGGTGCATAGTTGGGAACCATAACCTGGTCGAAATCGGCGCGTTGTACCGCAGCTTGCTCAACGGACATCGGAGTCTCCTGAAAAGGAACACCCGCCTGAAACTGGCGGGCTTGGTGAGGATTGTAAGGACAGTTTTCAGCCCGGCCTTGCCGCCAAGCGACAACTTCTTATAGCGCCAACCCACGTTTTTCGCGGGTTTACGGCAATGCGACAAATAGCGTCGCAAAGGCGCAGTTTAAACGTTGCCAAGGGATTTGAGGGACCTGCATCCACATTTCCGCTGCCAGGCAAAAAACACCTGTGGGAGCGAGCTTGCTCGCGATAGCAGTGGGTCAGCTACAAAGTAGGTGGCTGATACACCGCCATCGCGAGCAAGCTCGCCCCCACAATTTTTTTGTGCTGACTGCCCTATCCGCAGTCTTGCCGCCTAGCCGCGCTCGGACGGCACCGACGACAATTCGAACGGGCTGCTGCTGCGCCGCTGGTTCCGATCTTCCCGCGGCGTGGCGCCGAAGAAGTTGCGGTAGGCGCTGGAGAAGTGTGGCCCCGAGGAGAAACCGCAGGACAGACCGATCTGGATGATGGACTTACTGGTCTGCATCAGCATCTGCCGGGCCTTGTTCAGGCGCAGTTCCAGGTAGTACTGGCTCGGCACGCGGTTGAGGTATTGCTTGAAGATCCGCTCCAATTGCCGACGGGACACGCACACATGCTGGGCGATTTCATCGGTGGTCAGCGGCTCTTCGATGTTGGCTTCCATCAGCAACACGGCCTGGGTGAGCTTCGGATGGCTGGAGCCGAGACGATTCTGCAGCGGGATACGCTGGCGCTCGCCACCCTCACGGATGCGCTCGACCACCAACTCTTCCGACACCGCACCGGCCAGTTCCGCGCCATGATCGCGCGCCAACACCGCCAGCAACAGGTCAAGCACCGACATGCCGCCGCAAGCGCTCAGGCGATCACGGTCCCAGTCGAACAGATGGCTGGTGGCGATGACCTTGGGGAAGCGTTCGGAGAAGTCGTCCTGCCAGCGCCAATGCACGGCGGCCCGGTAACCATCGAGCAAACCCAGCTGGGCCAAGGGATAGACCCCGGCGGACAAACCACCGATCACACAACCGGCACGCACCAGCTGCTTGAGGGCACTGCTCAGAGACGAGGCCAGCGCGGTCGGTGGCTCATCGGCCAGCAGGAACAGCTTCTGGAAACCCTCGAGCTTGCCGGCCCAAGGCTCGCCCGGCAGTTGCCAGGCGCCGTCGACCGGCGGCTCGGCCTGCAAGAACGACAGTTCGTAGACCACGTCCGGATGCACCCGCTGAGCGACACGCAAGGCCTCCTCGGCCAGCGCCAGCGTCAAGGCTTTAGTGCTGGGCCAAATCAGGAAACCAATTCGATGGGCAGTCATGGCGGGCAATCCGAAGCGAAAACAGTGTTAAAGCCAAAAGCGGCTGCAACCAAATTAGACCATCTGGCGCGCGGTGCGCAGCATGACCCAAATCAGGTGCGTAACGGGAGCGATTACTTGAGGCTGCCCGAAAGAAATTGTTGCAGACGCTCCGATTGCGGATTGACCAGCACTTCGCGCGGGTTGCCGCTTTCTTCGACGAGGCCTTTGTGCAGGAACACCAACTGGTTCGACACTTCCCGGGCAAAGCCCATTTCGTGGGTCACCACCACCATGGTCCGGCCTTCCAGGGCCAGGGCCTGCATCACTTTGAGCACGTCACCCACCAGCTCCGGGTCAAGGGCCGAGGTCGGTTCGTCGAACAGCATCACCTCTGGCTCCACCGCCAGCGCCCGGGCAATCGCCACGCGCTGCTGTTCGCCGCCGGACATATGGCCCGGATAAGCGTCCTTGCGATGCGCCACGCCAACCTTGTTCAAGTAATACTCGGCCTTTTCGCGAGCCTCGGCCTTGGCCACGCCCAACACATGCACCGGCGCTTCCATGATGTTTTCCAGCGCGGTCATGTGGGACCACAGGTTGAAATGCTGGAACACCATCGACAGCCGCGAACGCATGCGCTGCAGCTGCTTGGCGTCCGCAGCCTTCAAGGCGCCATCCTTGCCGGCCACCAGCTTCAGCTCTTCATTGTTGAGCAGAATCTTGCCGGCGTGGGGTTGCTCAAGCAGGTTGATGCAACGCAGAAAGGTACTTTTGCCGGAGCCACTGGAGCCGATGATGCTGATCACATCGCCGGCGGCGGCTTTCAGGGACACGCCCTTGAGCACTTCGTGACTGCCATAGCGTTTATGCAGGTCTTGGACTTCAAGCTTGTACATGCGGTCGGTTCTCACAAAACGTCAGTCGTTGAGCAGTCGATCGGATCGATGCGTTATCAGTGCTTGCGCGGGGCCAGGTAACCCAGCCAGCGGCGTTCGGCCAGTTTGAACAGGCGCACCAGGATGAAGGTCAGGCACAGGTAGAAAACGCCGGCCGTGATGTAAGCCTCGAACGGCAAGTAGTACTGCGCATTCACCGTGCGCGCGGCACCGGTGATGTCGATCAGGGTCACGATGGACGCCAGGCTGGTGGTCTGCAGCATCATGATCACTTCGTTGCTGTATTGTGGCAGCGCCCGGCGCAAGGCCGACGGCAGCAGGATCCGGCGATACAACTTATAGCGCGACATACCCATGGCCTTGGCCGCTTCGATCTCACCGTTAGGCGTGGCCCGCAGGCTGCCGGCGATGATTTCGGCGGTGTAGGCACTGGTGTTGATAGCGAACGCCAGGCATGCACAGAAGGTCGCACTGGACAGCCACGGCCAGAGGAAACTCTCGCGCACGAACTCGAACTGCGCCAACCCGTAATAGATCAAGAACAGCTGCACCAGCATCGGCGTGCCGCGAATCACGTAGGTGTAGAGCCACGCCGTCATGTTGACGAGCGGCTGCTTCGAGACGCGCATCAGCCCCAGGGGCAACGCCGCCAGCAGACCGAAGAACAGCGACAGTGCCAGCAGCTTCAAAGTGGTCAGCAGGCCACTGAAGTACAGCGGCAAGGCTTCATAGATGACGTTGTAGTCGAAGATCATAGATCAGCCGCCCTTACGCCTACCGAATAGCGCTTCTCAAGGTGACGCAATGCCAGCAACGAGACACTGGTGATCACCAGGTACATCGCCGCCACTGCCAGGAAGAAGGTGAAAGGCTCGCGCGTGGCATCCGCCGCCTGCTTGGCCTTGAACATCATGTCTTGCAGGCCCACCACCGAAATCAGCGCGGTGGCCTTGGTCAACACCAGCCAATTGTTGGTGAAGCCCGGGATGGCCAAGCGAATCATCTGCGGCACCAACACCCGGAAAAACACCTGGAAGCCATTCATGCCGTACGCCATGCCCGCCTCGGCCTGCCCCTTGGGGATCGCCATGAACGCGCCGCGAAAGGTTTCCGACAGATACGCACCGAAGATAAAGCCCAGGGTACCGATACCGGCCGCCAGCGGGTTCAGGTCGATGTAATCGTCATAACCGAGCATTGGTGCCACGCGATTGAGCAGGTCCTGGCCGCCGTAGAAAATCAGCAGGATCAGCACCAGGTCGGGAATGCCGCGAATGACCGTGGCATACAGGTCGCCCAGCCACGCCAGCCAACGCACCGGCGAGAGGCGCAAGGCAACACCGATCAGCCCCAGGACGATGGCCAGGGCCATGGACGACAAGGCGAGCTGAAGCGTCAACCATGCGCCATCGAGGATGACAGCCCCGTAGCCTTTCAACATGATTCAGGTCCTCGAAAGTGGGATGAAAAAATGGCGCAAACCGCAGAGACCCTGTTGCTTGCGCCATTTCGCACGAGTGGCGGGACGTTGTTACTGGCCGTAGATATCGAAGGCGAAGTACTTGTCCTGGATTTGCTTGTATTTGCCGTTCTGGCGAATAGCGGCGATCGCGCTGTTGATCTTGTCTTTCAGCGCATCACCCTTGCGAACCGCGATCCCTACGCCATCACCGAAGTATTTGACGTCGGTGAAGGCCGGGCCCACGAAGGCAAAACCCTTGCCGGCGTCGGTCTTGAGGAAGCCGTCATCCAGCAGGGTGGCGTCGGCCACGGTGCCGTCGAGACGGCCGGCGGACACGTCCAGGTAGATCTCGTTCTGCGAACCGTATGGCTTGATCTCGGCACCCAGCGGGGCCAGGACTTCACGGGCGAAACGCTCGTGGATCGAACCGCGCTGCACGCCGATGTTCTTGCCCTTGAGCTCGGTCAGGCCGTCGCTGACCTGGGTACCCGCCTTCATGACCAGGCGGGCCGGAGTGTTGTAATACTTGTTGGTGAAATCAACAGACTTCTTGCGATCTTCAGTGATCGACATGGACGACAGGATCGCGTCGATCTTGCGCACCTTGAGTGCCGGGATCAGGCCGTCGAACTCCTGCTCGACCCACACGCACTTGACCTTCATCTCTTCACACAGCGCATTGCCGATGTCGTAGTCGAAACCGACGATGCTGCCATCCGGAGCTTTCGAGGCAAACGGAGGGTAGGCCGCTTCGATACCGATCTTCAGAGGCTTTTCATCGGCGAAGGTCGGCAGGGACAGCACGGACAGTGCCAGGGCGCCAAGCAGCACAAGTTTCTTCATCTTGGAACTCCATCGGTATAGGGCGAAAACGGCAGAGTGAGCAACAGCCCAATATGCGAATGGGTGAAACGAACTTTGGTGCTGCGTCCTAGGAAGCTCACGCTTTATTCAACGCGAGCCACGACGAGCGAGTGATCGGCATTCTAACGACAGGCCCGAAGCCGATATTTCTTCAATGCGACAACAAATTACAGAAGCACCGAGAAAGCGGCTCGAGCTCATTGACAGCTTCGCAAATTCATGCAAGAGCAAAAGAAGGGAAACCGATCTATGCTGCAAATAGCGGGCCCATTATTCGCAAACCCTTCTAATCCGGCAAGCACAGCGTGTCGGCTTATTTTATGAGGGGTGCGCAAAGGCCCTGAAACGGGGCTTTGCGTTTCCCGTTGCCCCGTTGTGGCGCCTTTGGTTACACATTTCGAAACATGGGTAACGTTCGGAAGCGTCCGACTTTGAAGATCGATATTTATTCGTAGATGATGTCAGCCATGCACAAAACCTGTGGCGAGGGGATACCCCCCCCTCGCCACAAAGGTCTGCGCCGGATACAAAAAAGCCCCGCCTGGAAAATTCCCGGCGGGGCTTTCGGTGTTACTGGCTACCGTCAGGCGACGTTCATGGTCTTGTGCGTCTCGATCAGATGCGCCACCACACTCGGATCGGCCAGGGTGGAGATATCACCCAACCCGTCGTACTCCGCCGTGGCGATCTTACGCAGGATGCGGCGCATGATCTTGCCGGAACGGGTTTTCGGCAAGCCTGGCGCCCACTGGATAACATCCGGTGAAGCAATCGGACCGATTTCCTTGCGCACCCAGTTCTTCAGTTCCAGGCGCAAGGCCTCGCTGGTTTCTTCGCCGGCATTGAGAGTGACATAGACATAAATGCCCTGCCCCTTGATGTCGTGCGGCACACCTACCACCGCCGCTTCGGCGACTTTCGGGTGGGCGACCATGGCGCTTTCGATCTCGGCGGTGCCCATGCGGTGACCGGACACGTTGAGCACGTCATCCACCCGACCGGTGATCCAGTAGTAGCCGTCCTCGTCACGACGCGCACCGTCACCGGTGAAATACATGCCGCTGAAGGTCTTGAAGTAGGTGTCGACGAAACGGTCGTGGTCGCCGTACAGGGTACGCGCCTGGCCTGGCCACGAATCGAGGATCACCAGGTTGCCTTCGGCCGGGCCTTCGATCAGGTTGCCAAGGTTATCCACCAGCGCCGGCACCACACCGAAGAATGGACGGGTGGCCGAGCCTGGTTTCAACGCCGTGGCGCCCGGCAGTGGGCTGATCAGCACGCCACCGGTTTCGGTCTGCCACCAGGTGTCGACGATCGGGCAACGTTCCTTGCCGACGTTCTTGTAGTACCAGTCCCAGGCTTCCGGATTGATCGGCTCGCCCACCGAACCCAACAGGCGCAGGCTGCTGCCATCGGCGCCTTCGACAGCGGCGGTGCCCGAGGCCATCATCGCGCGGATGGCAGTCGGCGCGGTGTAGAGGATGCTGACCTTATGCTTGTCGACGACCTTGGCCACCCGAGTGATATCCGGGTAGTTCGGCACGCCTTCAAACAGCAGCGTGGTCGCGCCGTTGGCCAGCGGGCCGTAGACGATGTAGCTGTGGCCGGTGACCCAACCCACGTCAGCGGTGCACCAATAGACCTCGCCCGGCTTGTAGTCGAACACCCGCTCATGGGTCAGCGCCGCATACAGCAAATAGCCGGCCGTGGTGTGCTGCACGCCCTTGGGCTTGCCGGTGGAACCGGAGGTGTAGAGGATGAACAGCGCTTCTTCGGCGCCCATTTCCTTCGGCGCGCAAACGGTGCCGGCCACCTTCATCAGGTCTTCGTACCAGATGTCGCGGTGCTGGTTCCACTTGATGTTGCCAGCGGTGCGCTTGCACACGATGACTTTCTGGATGCTGCTGGTTTCCGGGTTGGTCAACGCGTCATCGACGTTGGCCTTGAGCGGAATCTTCTTGCCGGCGCGAACCCCTTCGTCGGCAGTGATCACCACTTTGGATTTGCAGTCGATGATCCGACCAGCCAGCGCTTCAGGCGAGAAACCGCCGAACACCACCGAGTGGATCGCACCGATCCGGGCACAGGCCAGCATCGCGACCACGGCTTCGGGGATCATCGGCATGTAGATCGTCACCACGTCGCCGCGATGCACGTCCTGGCCACGCAAGGCGTTGGCGAACTTGCAGACTTCCTCATGCAGTTCACGATAGGTGATGTTGCGGCTCTCGGCAGGGTCGTCGCCTTCCCAGATGATCGCAACCTGATCACCGCGCTCGGCCAGATGGCGGTCGAGGCAGTTGTAGGAAACGTTCAAGGTGCCATCGGCAAACCACTTGATATCGACATGGTGATCGTCGAAGGACGTTTGCTTCACCGTGGTGAAAGGCTTGATCCAGTCCAGGCGCTTGGCCTGCTCGCGCCAGAAGCCGTCCGGGTTGACCACCGACTGCTGGTACATCGCCTTGTAGGTCGCCTCGTCAGTCAGCGTATTGGCCGCAACCTCGGGACGAACGGGATACACAGAAGCCGCACTCATCTTTCTTACCTCGGTGACAATAGTTGTTTTTGTATGGTCCCGTTGTAGCCCGGGGCGGGCCTATAGAACCATTCGACGATGGTAGTAACAAGTCCCTACAAAATGTCGGTACTAACGTGCAAGGCCCTGCCTGCGGGCATTCTCCTGCGGGAGCGAGCTCGCTCGCGATGGCGGCGGCAAATCCAACATAGATGCAACAGACAACCCCCGCCACCTGCAGCGATTATTACCAGATCAACCAACAGTGTTTATCAAAACCCGGTCTTTTTGCGATTAACGCCACCTCCTAGAATTCACCTCGCCAACCGGCAAACACGATTAACGCAACACAGCCCCCACGAAGGCCGTTAATCCAACCTCCAAAACCAAGCTCCACACGCAACCCCAAAAGGTTGCGTGACCCCACTCGACCTCAAGAAAGGTGAATTAGATGAAAGCTTTATGGGTTCTGGTCCTCGGCAGCCTCTGCGCCAGCGCGATGGCAGACGAGGCCCCGACCGATGTCGCACAGCAAAAACCGGCCATTGAGGAGTACACCTACTCCACCCACCTGGACATCGCCAAAGTCATCTCCATGAGCGAAATCCCCAATGTCTGCGAAGTGGTCCCGGCGAAGATGGAATACGACGACTCCAAGGGCCAGCGCCACATCCTGCGCTACAGCGTCATGGGCAACGGCTGCTCCAACGGCTGATTGACTACATAAAGGAATTTGGAGCAACCACCATGAAAACCAAACTGATCCTCGCCCTGACCTTGTCCGTACTGGGCACCAATACCTTCGCCGCCGACGGGTTCGATCGCACCGGCTCCGCCGCCGCGATCAGTCGGTACGACGTGGCGGATTCCGCCAGCATCGCCACTGACGACTACAACACCGCGGGACCAACCACCATCGCCTCCGATGGCAGCGATCACACCGGTTCCGCCCATACCGATTGATCATTACTGGCATTTTCCACGGCCCGATTTCGATCGGGCCTGGTTGTGTCTGGAAGCGCTCAAAACCCGCCGAAAACACAACATGTAGTGCAAAACCGCAAAAAACGCTGGTTTTTTGATCAAAAAAAACCGTCAGCCGACCCATGCAAAAAAAATCTTCGGCGGCCAAAGCCTTGTAAATACTCGCTCCCAAGCGGATATGCCCGTCGCTCCCCCTTCTGTGAGCCATTTCGCCGCAGCACGTAGGCAAAAAAGTCCTTATAATGCCGCCTCAAACGGGCCTGCAATATTCCCTTACAGGGGATCACGCCAGCCTGGAGCCCACGCGAGGGCCAATCATCGCCTCGCGTTCACAGCAGCTCCGGAATGACCCGTACATTTTTCTGTTTATTGCCTGCGTCAGCTGCTGCAACAAACGTTTTTTCAAGATCCACCGCGGCCAGTAGGCCTTCATCGGGCATCTGGCCCTCACGCAGGAGACGACACGTCATGCTGAGCTGGGACGAATTCGACAAAGAAGACGGCGAAGTCGCTGTCAAAGGCGCCAACGCCGGCCACGCTTCTGAAGCCAACATGGACCGCCTCGACAGCGCCGGCGGTGCCGCCGCCCTCGAAGCCCGGGCCGTGACGGCCAGCGACTCGGCCGCGATCATTCGCGCCAAGGCCGCCCTCGACAAACTCGACGTCGCCGAAGGCCTCGCTGAACTCGAAGGCGCCTCTGCCCGTGTCGCCGTCGATGAAAAGCGCATGATCAACTGCCGCGCCGACCTCAACCAGCTCGTGCCGTTCAAATACGACTGGGCCTGGCAGAAGTACCTGGACGGCTGCGCGAACCACTGGATGCCGCAAGAAGTCAACATGACCGCCGACATCGCCCTCTGGAAAAACCCGGAAGGCCTGACCGACGACGAACGCCGCATCGTGATGCGCAACCTGGGCTTCTTCTCCACCGCCGACTCCCTGGTTGCCAACAACCTAGTCCTGGCCGTGTACCGCCTGATCACCAACCCGGAGTGCCGCCAGTACATCCTGCGCCAGGCCTTCGAAGAGGCGATCCACACCCACGCCTACCAGTACTGCATCGAATCGCTGGCCATGGATGAAGGCGAGATCTTCAACATGTACCACGAGATCCCATCGGTCGCGAAAAAAGCCGCCTGGGGCCTGAAATACACCCGTTCAATCTCCGATCCGAAGTTCGAAACCGGCACCCCGGACACCGACAAAGAGTTGCTGCGCAACCTGATCGCCTACTACTGCGTTCTGGAAGGCATCTTCTTCTACTGCGGCTTCACCCAGATCCTGTCCATGGGCCGTCGCAACAAGATGACCGGCGTCGCCGAGCAGTTCCAATACATCCTGCGCGACGAATCCATGCACCTGAACTTCGGCATCGACGTGATCAACCAGATCAAAATCGAAAACCCGCACTTGTGGGATGCCGAGATGAAGGAAGAAGCGACCCAGATGATCCTGCAAGGGACCCAGCTAGAGATCGAATACGCCCGCGACACCATGCCTCGCGGCGTGCTGGGCATGAACGCGGCGATGATGGAGGACTACCTCAAGTTCATCGCTAACCGTCGCCTGTCGCAGATTGGTCTGAAGGAAGAGTACCCAGGGACGACTAACCCGTTCCCTTGGATGAGCGAGATCATGGACTTGAAGAAAGAGAAGAACTTCTTTGAGACGCGAGTGATTGAGTATCAAACGGGTGGGGCTTTGAGCTGGGATTGATTCGAAAGAAAAACCCTAGGCTGCACGCTTGACTGAAAACCCCGTGAAAACGGGGTTTTTTGTATCCTACAGAACCAAAGTCGCATTTAACCCAAAGCCAACTCTCAAACATAGACAAGATGTCATCTCAGACTGTTGCCCACTGACCCATGCATTGCTGCGGGTTTTGCGCTGTGGCAAAAACATTCAGTGCAACCCACTCCGCCTCCCGCTATTAATACCCTTCCCCACTCAAGGACCCGAGCCCACCATGAAATTCGACCTCGCCTACTGCCTCAGCCTCGACGATAAGCTGTCGATCTATGACGTGCGCGATTTGAATTTCGACGAGACGATGGCGTTCGACTCCGCGAAAGAACAGTTCCAATGCCCCAACGATGCCTGTCGAACGGCGTTTGACGCGATGAATGTGTTGGGGACGTTCAACGCCAAGAATGTAAATTACGTGCGCACGCCGCACTTCAAGAATATTCCCAGTACGCGGCATATCGAGGGTTGTCCTTATGCCAGCCTGAAAACTCCGGCGTCGGGCCTAGAGGCGGATGGAGGGGAAACGGATGACAGTCGGGAGGAACATTTCCCGTCAGAGTTGTTGCTGACTCGGCGTGAGTATGTGCGTAAGCCGTCCAGCCCGACGGTAGCGGCGGACGTTCTGCGCGACGAGCGAGTGCCCTCGGTCGCCAACCATGTCGAGTACCCGAACCGCGACTCGTCGCCGGACAAGACCAGCGTCTTCGCCCATCCAGTGGAGTGCTTCGTATCGAACTTCGACAACAAGGACCTGCTCAAGCGCATGCCGCTGAAGATTGGCGAGCACACGGCGCCCTATGCCTCGTTCTTCAAGAAGATCGATTACCTGCTGGACAACAAGGGGTTGATTTACTGGGGCAAGATCAAGGAGATCAAGGATTACACGCAAAGCTTTCGAATCGACTTCGAAGCCAAGGTCTGGTTCAAGCAACCGGACGAGGCGAAGAAAAAGCCATACTCGGTCAACGTTTACCTGAGCAAGAAGCTGATCGACAACTACCGCAAGCGCAAAGCGTTTCTGGAAGAGATCAAGCATGCCGTCGACAGTGAGCGGGATTTGTATTGCTTCTTTTATGGCGTGACGCCGGAGTTGAAACAGGTGCCGAGCAAGAAAAAACCCGAGCAGACGTTCGGGGTGTTCAGTGCCAATATCGAGAACCTGGATCACTTCATTATTCGAGAGGCACCGGGGTTGGCTGAGGGCTAGTCCAGGGGCAATTGCAGCTTGACCGCACCGGGGTGTTGTTTTACGACGGCGTACGGCAGCACCGACCAGCCGGGGTCATCACAGACGCGTTGCGCGCGGGCGAAGAACGGTCCCAGGTACAAACCTTTTTCGGTGAAGTACCAATTGGAATAGCCCCAGACGCCTTCATCGGTGTAGTCGCAGCTGTCCTCATCCGTTGGTTTCAGCATCTCGTCGGGGTACAGCGTGGTGAATTGCTTGATCAGCCATGGCGCGAATACTTCGCGTTGGTAAGTGTATCGCGCCCTGCTCTCTTCATCGGTCAACGAGGCATCACCCGCGTCGTCGTGGCCGGCGTGCAGCGGTGGCTTGTCTGTGCCAGCCCAGAGCACGTCTTCCAGCGACAGAGTGTGGCCGGTGTGCGCGTCGAGCGTGAGCGGCGAATTGCCAAAATCCGGGTGGACGCCGCCGCAGTAATAGCTGGTGGAAATGTTCAGGCTGATCACATCGGGCGATAGGTATTTGGGCGCGACGCCTTGGTCGAACTCGGCATTATCGGCACCCTGCAACAGACAACCGTAGTAGCTGATGACTTCGGTCCAGAGGCGCCCCAACAATTGTCGATTGACCCGCTGTAGCTCGTCTTTCGAGTAGCCGGACTCGACGCTGAACATGGAAATACCGGATTGTGGCTCCGTCCACCATTGCAAGTCATGGCCCATGAAAGATTCTTTCTTGCCCGGTTTGAGTTTCAAGCCTTGCAGGCGGAGATACTCATAAGGGTCACTTTTTTGCAGCTCGGCGATAACGGGGAGAAGATCGGCCCCAGGTGCCGGGAGCCTGGCTTCGGTCAACTGCACGGGCAGAACTTTGCCCTTGAGACTTTTCCATTCACCCTGCCAGCCGTTGGCCGTTTTTTGCAGCGTCAGGGTCGGCAGCGATTGGCCGTCGTCGTAACGGGTACCGCCCTCGACCAGCGTCAGGGTCTTTTCTTTCAGCGAGCCACTCAACCCCAAATCACGATGGTATTTCTCATAGAAATAGCGACCGATGACTTCGTCCTCTTGAGCGGTGTTGAGCCCCAGCACAATCGGCATCTTGCCCAAGGTGCCGGTAAAGACGCGACTGCCTCCTTCGGCACTGGCTGTCGAACAGAGCGCGAGCAGGCACGTGACACTGGATGCAAGAAGCAACAGTCCTTTGAACATAGAATCTTCCTGGAAAGCAGCGAGCGTTCGCTCGGGAAAAGAGTGGCGCGAAGTATGGCGAATCTGCATTCGGGAATCGATATGTCACTCTTCATCGTGGGAATTTAAACAACGCCGAGTAGCGAGTTACTGTGCCGATACGCCCAGCATCACGACCACTAGCAAGCCGAGATAAACCCGCGCATGAAGTCGATCCGACATGCGCCCGATCCAAGGCGTAGCAAGGCGAATCCCCACTAACGATCCTATCGTCAAAACCGCGAACGCCTGCAAATCCACATACCCGACAAGCCAGGGCCCCAAATCCCTGGTACCCCCCGCCACGGCCATGTAAGTCAGCGTTCCGGCCACCGCAACCGGCAAACTCAATGGGTTCGCCATAGATGTTGCCTGGGACATACTCAGCCCACGACGGCGCAGCAACGGCACAGTCATGACGCTACCTCCTACGCCCAGAAACGTAGCAATGGCGCCGATGACAACTCCACCTCCCCCTACTTCTGCCCTGCCCAATGGGCGTGGGGCTACAGCGTCAGAGTGTGTAAGAAAACCGCGTCTGAACAGGCAGTCCAGAATCGTGATTCCCAGATAAACGATGAAACCATAGCGAATCACTTCGCCGCTCACCCATATCGCTGCCACGGCTCCTACGACTGCGCCCAGGCCGATATAGCCGGCCAACGGCCAAAGGTAATAGCGAATGAGGTTACCGGCGCGGTGATGCTTTGCGGTGGCAATCAGCCCGTTGACCACCATCACGCAGGTGGAGGTGGCCACAGCAATGTGCATCGCCGATTGGCCGATGGGGTCGTCAACACCGTGGCTGGCTGTGAGCATGCGATACATCAAGGGCACTACGACGAAGCCACCACCGAAACCGAACAGCACCGCCGTCACGCCACTCAGGCAGCCGAAACACGCGAGCAATACATAGAACATCGAGGCGAATCCATGAAAAGGGAGGCGCCCACGATAGGTAAGCGAAGCCTGGCCTGCTGTAGCAAATAGGCCAATAATGTTCGCGTTTACGCCAATCACGAGTGGCTCATCGATGCGCAACACTTCGATCGACTTATTGGATGCGATACCCAGGGAAGTCGTCGCGATTGGCACCGATTACCCCCACGGACATTTATTGCCATTGCACCACCATCGCCGGGCGCAGTTACTGTACGGCGCCACTGGCGTGATGCAGGTGAGCACCGAGGATGGCAATTGGGTGGTGCCACCGCAACGGGCGGTGTGGATTCCGCCAGGAGTGGCCCATGAAGTGCTGATGCTGGGGGTCAGCACCCGCAGTTTGTACATCGAACCGGCAGCGGTAGCGGCCATGGACGCCCGCTGCCAGGTCATCAACGTGTCCCCCCTGATGCGCCAGTTGCTGTTGGAAGCCGTGGAACTTGCGCCTGATTACGACGAGGCTGGGCGGGACGGTGCGCTGATCAATCTGTTGCTGCACGAACTGTTGCGCAGCGCTCATTTGCCGCTGCACCTTCCACTGCCCAAGGACCCGCGCCTGCTTGGCTTGTGTCAGGCGTTTCTGAAATACCCGCACGCCCACGCCTCGCCCGTACAGTGGGCGGCGCAATTACCTGTCAGCTTGCGCTCATTCAATCGCCTGTTCAGCCGGCAAACCGGGTTGAGTTTCAGCCAATGGCGGCAGCAGGCATGTGTGATGTCGGCATTGTCCCGATTGGTCGTAGGAGATTCGATAACCCGTATCGCTCTGGATCTGGGCTACGACAGTCCCGCCGCGTTCTCCACCATGTTCCGCCGGGTACTGGGCCACGCCCCAAGTGCCTGGTTGGCGAATACCACTGGTCATCGATCAAAAAAATGAGATTGATCCGGGTCCAAAACAACTGTACAAAAACACAGTATTTTTTGAATCCACAGCTTTGGAGAACTCCCATGGCCTCTCTCGCAATCAAAACCACTCTGGAACGCATCGCTGTCTATCAGTTCACCCCCGCCCACAGCGCACAGGCCCGAGCCATGCTGGGCTGGAGTGTCGAGGAGCTGTCCCGGCAGTCCGGTGTTTCGGTCCAGGCCATCCGGCGCTTCGAGGCCGGCGGCGAACTGCTCGACGTGACCCGCCTGGCCCTGGCCTTCCGGCTGGAAGCCGAAGGCCTGGTGTTCTTCCCCGGGTTCGCACCGGGACGCGGCATGAATATCAAGGGCGCCACGCCGGATCCGATGGGACGGGCAGACTACTCAATGATCGAATAATCGATAATCAGGCCATGTCGGGCTGATCCTGATAAACCGAAGGCTCCACATCCAACCACCAGGCTCGGCCGCGTTGCGGCTGCGCCAAGGTGAATGCTTCGCCCATTTGCGGCGTGGTGATGCAAATGTTGCGCTCCCAGGCCAGGGCCAGGATGCGGTCGAAGGGTTCGTACCAAGCGTGCATCGCCAGGTCGAACGTACCGTTGTGGATCGGCAGCAGCCAGCGGCCCTTGAGGTCGATATGAGCCTGCAGGGTTTGCTCCGGTTGCATGTGGACATGCGGCCAATCGACGTTATAGGCGCCGGTTTCCATCAGCGTCAGGTCAAAGGGCCCGTATTGTTCGCCGATGCGTTTGAAACCGTCGAAATAACCAGTGTCGCCGCTGAAGAAAATCCGGCTGCCGCCGTCGATCATCACCCACGAGGCCCATAACGTGCCGTTACTGTCGAACAGGCCACGACCGGAAAAGTGCTGGGAGGGCGTGGCAATGAACTCGATTCCGTCCACTTCGGTGCCTTGCCACCAGTCCAACTGACGTACCTTGCTGGCGTCGATGCCCCATTTGACCAGCGTGTCACCCACGCCAAGAGGGGTGAGGAAGTGGCGAGTTTTAGCGGCCAGTTTGAGAATGGCCTGATAATCGAGGTGGTCGTAGTGATCATGAGAAAGGATCACCGCTTCAATCGGCGGCAGCTCTTCCAGGCTGATGGGCGGCTGATGAAAACGCTTGGGGCCGACCCATTGCACGGGGGAGGCGCGATCGGAGAACACCGGGTCGGTCAGCCAGAATTTGTCCCGCAGCTTGAGCAGAACAGTGGAATGGCCCAGGCGCCAGACGCTGTTGTTCGGCGCGGCCAGCAGGGCGGCGCGCGTCAACGGTTGAACCTCGATGGTGCCTGCAGGCCGGGTGGTGCGCGGCTTGTGGAAGGTCATGTTCCAGATGATGCGCAGGGTGGTGCCAAACCCTTGCCGCGGAGTGAAAGCGTGATTGCGATACTTACCCTGTTCCTGCCGGGATGAAGGGTGGGCAGACGGATTGTCGGTGGGAAAAGAAGGGATGGTCATGGTGCGATAACTCCAAGGGCATCGTCGGAACTCCGATTCGCCGTTGTGGGACGCTGGATGGCCGTTGCATGCACGCTCAGCCGCTCGAGGCACAAACTACACCGCTCGGTGTAGTTTCTAGATTGCATGAGTCCCGGGAGCAAGTAAACTGCCGAGTGTAAGTTCCTCTTCCCTGCCGACGAATGCCCATGACCGTACCGCAGCGCCTCACCGAGCGAAAACGCGAAGCCATCCTTCAGGCCGCGATTGCTGAATTTCGTAGCAGCGGTTTCGAGATCACCAGCATGGACAAGATCGCGGCGACGGCCGGCGTATCGAAGCGCACGGTGTACAACCACTTCCCGAGCAAGGAAGAACTGTTTGCCGAAATTCTGAATCGGTTATGGAACAGCATTACCGCAGAACAGGACACTCCCTACAATTCAAAAAAGCCCTTACGGGAGCAACTTCGAACGTTGCTGCAAGCCAAATTACACATGCTGGCGGACGATAACTTCCTCGACCTGGCACGCATCGCCATCGCCGCAACGATTCACTCCCCTGAGCGGGCGCAGGATATGGTCGCGCGCATGGGCCAGCGCGAAGAAGGCTTGACCGCCTGGATTCGTCTGGCTCTGGCTGATGGTCGATTGAAACCCGTAGAACCGGCATTTGCCGCCCAGCAAATGCATGGTCTGCTCAAGACATTCGCCTTCTGGCCGCAGATCTCCATGGGCCAGCCCAGCCTGACCCAGGATGAACAGACACAGGTGATTGAATCGGCCCTCGACATGTTCCTGGCCCGCTACCAGGCCTGAGCATCAGTTGACTGCGAAAAGGACTACTGCAGCGAAGGCTTGCTGACAAATTTCTGGTGCATTTCAGTGGTCAGGCTGTCGATACGCTCGGTCAATGCCTTGGTCATTTCCGTCAGGCGGGTGTTCTGCTCCAACAACTCGAGCAACTGTGCGGTGTTCTGCGCGGCCTGGGCCTGACGCTCACTGTTAGCAATCGCCAAGGCTTCACGATGTTGAGCGTCGGCTTCCGCCTGGGCTTTATCCCGAGCAGCCTGTCGGGTTTGCGCCAGCAGGATCAGTGGGGCGGCATAGGCCGACTGCAGACTGAACGCCAGATTCAGCAAAATGAATGGGTAGGCATCGAAATGAAAGACGCCCATCAGGTTCAGGCTGATCCATAGCAGCACGATCAGGGTTTGCGCACCGAGGAACATCGGCGTCCCGAAAAAACGCGCGAACGCCTCCGCGCGCAGCGCAAAGCGGTCATTGCCAAAGGTCGGCGCCAGATGAGCGTGAGGGCGATGAAAACGCAAGTGGTCAACTGGAGCGGTGGTAGGAGGTTGCGAGGGTTTCGTCATCGTGATGATCTCCGCCTGGGGCTAGGGCTTAAGGCACTATAACCGCTGGGGGATCATCCTCCATTGAGTCAAGCACGCCCTGCTCGTTAAAAATCAGCATCTGCGCAGATTTCGCCCCAGTTCGTCGAACAAGGTCACCACCGAACGCAAGGCTCGGCAGTCCGGGCGGGTCAGGAGCCAAAGTGCCGTGTCATATCCCTCCAACGGTTCGCCAAGAGGCATCAGGCCCTGGCTTTCATCGATCAGAAAGTCCGGCAGCGCCGCAACCCCCAAGCCGGCCCGCACCAGCTCGGTGACCGAAAGCATGCTGTTGCAGCGATAGGCAGGCACCACGCCGGGTAGCGATTGACGGCGCCAGGCCACGGTAGGGTGATCGGGAAGAAAATCGTCCGGCGCGATCCAGGTCATGGAGGCCAGATCATCCGGATTCGCCGAGCGCAGATACGCCGCGCCGGCACATACCCGGTAAGTCACACGGCCCAGATTTCGCCCAACCAAGTGTTCCGGCGGCGTACGGGTCAAGCGCAACGCAATGTCGGCATCACGGCGACTCAGGTTGGCGAAGTCGTTCGAGGTGCTCAGCTCAAGGGTCAATGCCGGGTAGTCGGGCATGAACCGCGCCAATGCGGGCAGCAGCAATGCTTGCAGGACTGAGTCGGTGCACGTCAGTCGTACCGTGCCGCTGACAACCTCGCCCCCCTGCTCCACACCGATCCGCGCTGCTTCCAAGGCCTGCTCGGCACGCTCGGCCTGCTCAGCCAACGCCTGGGCCAGACTCGTAGGCAAGTACCCGGAACGACTTTTTTCGAACAAGGGTTGGCCTAGCGCTGCCTCGAGCCGGCGTACCGAGCGGAATACCGTGGACACGTCCACATGCAGCAGTCGCGCGGCTCGGGCCAACGAGCCGCCACGGACCAACGCCAGGATCAGGGACAGATCGGGGTAGTCCAGACGATAGTGCGCCGATGCATTGAACACTTGGGTAAACGCCAATATTGATTGCGTGAACGCCAATCTATATTGGCCACCAAGAATCAACAAGCGGCGAGTCTCTCATGGAAAACCAGCGTCCTTTACACATTGCTTTGGTCGGCGACTATGACCCACAGATAACGGCTCATCGGGCAATCCCCCTCGCCCTTGAGCTCATTGCCAGGCAGACCGGCCATGACATTCGTTTCCAATGGTTGGCAACCGGCTCCATCGCTGACAAAAGCGTTCTAAATGACTTCAACGGCGTCTGGTGCGTGCCCGGCAGTCCTTACCGAAGTGAAGACGGTGCCGTGCAAGCGATTCGTTTTGCCCGCGAACAGCGTCGCCCTTTCCTCGGCACCTGCGGTGGTTTTCAGCATGCGATGCTGGAATACGCTCGCAATGTGATGGGTTGGGCCGATGCCGCCCACGGTGAAACCGCTCCCGAGGCTGAACGGGCGCTGTTGACACCACTCAGTTGTGCCCTGGTCGAAACCATCGATAGCCTTCAGCTTGATGGGGACTCGTTGATTGCCAGGGCTTATGGTCGGAGGACGATTTTCGAGGGTTATCGTTGCAGCTATGGGGTCAATCCACAGTTTGAAAAGGATCTGTTGAGCGGCGGACGACTGCACGCCGTTGCCCGAGACTCGGCCGGCGACCTGCGGGCCGTGGAACTGCGTGACCATCCTTTCTTTGTCGCGACGCTATTTCAGCCGGAACGTGCTGCGCTGGAGGGTCGCATACCACCGCTGGTCAATGCGTTTGTCGAAGCCTGCGCCAGGACAACGCCATGAGCGCCCATTACTACGCGGTGATTTTCACCTCCCTGCGCACCGAGGGAGATCAAGGCTACGCCGAAGCCGCCGAACGCATGCTGGCCCTTGCGCGAGAGCAGCCGGGGTTCGTCGGCGTCGAGTCGGCCCGTGGCGAAGATGGCTTGGGCATCACCGTGTCCTACTGGAGCAGCGAAGCAGCAATCCTGGCCTGGAAACAACACCCCGAACATAGCGCAATCCGCGAGCGCGGCCGTTCTACCTGGTATGCCCATTGCCACACGCGAGTATGCAAGGTTGAACGCGATTATGCGTTCCAACGCCAAACCTGATGCTTGAATCGGTGCTGAATGTTCCGCCGTCTTAGCGAGCAAGCCCGCTCCCACACTGAATCTCGGGTGTTCACAGAGCCTGCCTTCACCACAATCCACTGTGGGAGCTGAGCTTGCTCCCACAGTGTTTCTTGTTCAACTCAAGATCCCGGCTTCAGCCTGTCACCAACTGCCGCACCGCCACGATCTCCGGCAGGTCGCTGCGCGCCATATACACCCGCAAAGGTTCGGTAAGGTTGATTCGGTCGTCGATGTGCTGGTCCAGCAGCAACTGGATCCGCTCGCGCTTGAGGGCCATGGTGCCGTCCGCCACAGGGGCCCAGACAAATTCGCAGGTGGGGATGATGCCGTCGTCGGCCACGTCCATGCCGAAAGCGTCTTCGCTGAAACGTACGATGTATTGGCCGGTCTTGCGGTTCAGGCCAACAAAACCCTTGAGCTGGTCGGCGGCCTGGCAGATGAATGTCGAAGTGGTGCGCATGGTAAACCTCACGGATGCGTCTCGCAGGACGTCTGATCGATGGTTTACACACAAGGCAAGTGAACGATGGTTTCAGGTTTCCCTCTGCCGGGGAAACTGGTGCGGCTAAGGGTACTGCAAAGCATCCCGAAAATGCGTGAGAAAAATCTGCTTTACACATATTTATGTCGGTATAGCGATAGCGCCGATAGCCTTCAGTTGTTAAAAGATAGGTCTTTGCAAAACCTACGAAAGGATCTCGAGCATGCCAGTCACCTTCACCCGCAGTGCGTTGATGCTGAGCCTGTTGCTCGGCTTCGGCCAGACACAGGCCTCCGAGGCCCCAAGCCCCAAGGCCTTGGCGGCCCTACAGGGCATCCCCCACCCGGCAGTGATCGCCCACCGCGGCGCCTCGTTCGACGCGCCGGAATCCACCGCAGCCTCCTACAAACTGGCCCGAGACCTGGGCGCCGACTACTTGGAACTGGACCTGCAACGCAGCAAGGATGGCGTCTTGTTCGTCCTGCATGACGACAGCTTGCTGCGCACTACAGATGTCGCGACCAAGTTTCCCGAGCGCAAGGACAGCGCCGCCAACCAGTTCACCATGGCGGAGCTCAAAACCCTCGACGCCGGCAGTTGGTTCAACGCGGCCTATCCGGACCGCGCCCGCCCTTCGTTTGTGGGCCTGAAAATCCTGACCCTCGATGAAGTGATCAATATCGCCGAGGGCAACCCTCAGCAAAAACCCGGGCTGTACATCGAAACCAAGGAGCCGAAGCTGTTCCCCGGCATCGAACGCGACCTGAAGGATAAATTGCAAGACCGCGGCTGGCTGAGCCCGGCCGGCTCAAAACTGGCCAAGCGCGCCACCGGAGTGGGCCAGGGCAAGGGCAAAGTGGTCTTGCAGACCTTCGAAAAGAGCAGCCTCGAGTTGCTGCACAAAGAGATGCCGAAAGTGCCGAAGATCCTGCTGCTATGGGTGGGCGAAGGCAACATCGAGCCCAAGTCCAAGGTGCCTTTTGCCGAGTCCGGCGAAACCGACAAGGCAGTTTATTACGCCAAGCAGGAGCCCAAGGACAGGGCTGAATTCGAAAAATGGGTACAGTCCGCCAAGGCTCTGGGCGCCATCGGTACCGGACCATCCGCAGCGTTGACCCATGGCGGCAGCCAGAGCTACTCGGACCTGGTGCAACCGTGGATGAACCAGTACACCCATGACCAGGGCCTGCTGGTGCATGTCTACACCGTGGATGAAGCGGTGGACTTCAAGAAAGTCATGGATGCAGGCGTCGATGGCATCTTCACCAACCGCACCAGTGAACTGCTCAACTACTTCAAGCGCCCCGAGACTGGCAGCGTCGCGCAGTTGCTGGAAAAGAACGGCTACTGACCACCCCAAACATGCCTATGGGGTAAAGACTTTTCCCCATAGGCCCTACTCGGCACTTCAGATGTTTTTTCGAATTAAGGGTGAATTAAGTTGCCAGAGATAATCTGGCCCCACTTGAACGACTCACCCCTTAATGACACCAAGGAAAGAACTTATGAAAACTTTGACTGCCCTGTTCACCGCTGCCGCCCTGACCCTCACCGCTGGCCTGGCCCAAGCGGATGTGCGAGTTGACCAGATCCCACAACTGGTCAAGGAAGGCAAGATCAAGTCGCTTGAGTCGATGAACGAAGAAGCCCTGAAGTTGCACCCGGGCGCGACCATCACCGACACCGACCTGGATAACCACTTCAACGGTTATGAGTATGAAGTCGAACTGAAAACTGCCGATGGCAAAGAGTTCGATGTTGATTTCGATGCCACGACCGGCAAAGTCTTGAGCAACAAGCAAGATACTTGATCCGTCAGAAAAAAAGAGCCGCGCAACTTTAGGGTTGCGCGGCTCTTTTGCATTTTTCGATAACTAACGAAAACGACCGTCAGGCGCTCAACCGAGCCGTCACTTCGTTCAACTGCCCCGACAAGCCGTGCAGATCCCGACTGGCGGCTTCGGTGCGTTGCACATTGTCCAGGTTAGTGCTGGCGATGCAGGTGATTTCAGTCAGGTTGCGCGAAATGTCTTCGGCCACGGAGGTCTGCTCTTCGGCTGCGGTGGCGATCTGGCGGTTCATGTCGCGAATCGCTTCGACAGCCTGGGTAATGCGTTCGAGCATCGCACCGGCCTGGGTCACTTGCTCCACACTTTCTTCGCTGCGGGACTGCCCGCTCTCAATGGCGTGGGCCGCGTCCACCGCACCCGTTTGTACTGTCTGGATGATCTGGTTGATCTCGATGATCGACGAGGCCGTACGCTGGGCCAGGCTGCGTACCTCATCGGCGACCACCGCGAAACCGCGCCCCGCCTCCCCGGCCCGCGCTGCTTCAATGGCAGCATTGAGGGCCAGCAGGTTGGTCTGTTCGGCGATCCCGCGGATCACTTCCAGCACCTTGCCGATACGCCCGCTGTCGGTTTCCAACTGACGGATGACCGTGGCTGTGTTGGCGATTTCGCCACGCATCCGGGTGATGGTGTGGATGGTCCCTTGCATGACCTTCTCGCCCTGTTGCGCCGATTGGTCGGCGTCATCGGCTGCCCGCGCCGCGTCGGCGGCATGACGGGCCACTTCTTGGGCCGTGGCGGACATTTCGTTCATCGCCGTCGCCACCTGATCGGTGCGTTCGAATTGCTCGCTGGTGCCCTGGCTCATCAGGCTGGCGATGGCATTGAGCTCACCGCTGGCACTGTCCAGCTCCGTGGCACTGCGTTGCAGGCGGGTAAAGGTTTCGGCCAGGAAATCACGCAATGTGTTGGCCGCTACCGCCAGATTGCCCAACTCGTCCTGACGGTTGCTCGTCACACGCTCGGCGAAACGCCCATGACTCAGTCGGGTCACGTATTCGATCAGGTTACGGATCGGCTGAACCAGGTTGCGATTGACCAGCCACAAGCTGAACAATCCAATCAGCGCACCCGACACCAGCATGACCACGGTGCCGAGCATAATCGTGCGATCGGCACCGGCGCTGATCAGCATCGATTGCTCGGTGCCCAACTGGCGCAACTGCACCACCAACGCACTCATCTGTTCACTGGCCGCACGGTCCACACCCTTGACCGCCGCATCGCCCGCCGCCGGATCGCCACCGGAGGCGATAAAGGCATCACGGCCCTTTTGGTAGGCCGCGCCCAACTGACGATGCTCATCGCGCAGCGCCTCGATACGCGTCTTGATTGGCGCCGGCACGCCTTCACGCCCGCTCAATTCGCCCAGGATGCCTTGGACATCACGCTGACGCTCCTCGAACTGCTTCCAGTATTTATCCAGGTCCGCTGGCTGCTTGCCGCGCAGCAGGACGTTTTTCCATTCCTGCACCTGCACCTTGAACTGCAGGTTGGCCTCGTCGATCAACTGCGAGGCGCGCAACGGTCCATCGATCAGGTTGCGATAGCTCTGGACACCGTTGGAAAGGAAATGAAAGGACGCCAGGGCGATCAGCAACATCGCCAACAGGCTGCCGCTCAGCAGGGCGAGAATCTGGGCTCTCAGGGATTTTTGTAGAAACATGGAGGGGATCTCTTGAGAAGAAAAAACAAACGAACTCACGGAACGACGCGCCCCGACCTCCATGTCCGTGTCGCAACCGAATGCGCGGGAATATGTACACACCATCGGCCTGTCAGGGGCGTTCTTGAGCCTTCCCGACCATCGGTAGCCAGCGGGAGTGGTCGGTTGTCTGACCTCAAAAAAACGATGCGACAACCAAAGCGCAGCGATCTGCGCCATCCATCATCGATGGACATTGCAACTCCCGGTAACTGCCGGTTTGGCGGCGCTGCACAACTGTCACAAAACCATCAAGAAAGCTTGCGAAGATGGCGCTCAAGTGAACCTGTAGCCGCGACAGGCACTTCCCGCCAGCGAGACTTCATGAACCACAGCATCGATCAAAGCCACCGCGATCCGGACCTGTTCGGCCTGCTCTACGGATTCCGTTTCCAACCCGGCGAGCGCGGGCAGGAGATAGACTCGGCTCAGGCCTTACGGAGCCTGCAACACCCGCAAGAGGCCGATGAGTTCCTCTGGCTGCACCTGAACCTGGCTCATGCCGCGTGCGAGCGCTGGATGAAAAGCCATCTGACCTTGCCAGATGAGTTTTTCGAAGCCCTGCACGAAGGCTCGCGCTCGACCCGCATCGAGCATGTCGACTCGGCATTGCTGGCCGTGGTGAACGATGTCGTGTTCAACCTCAGCAACATGGTGTCCTCGGATGTCTCCACATTGTGGGTTTGCGTGCACAGCCGATTGATCGTCAGCGCGCGCCTGCAACCCCTGCACTCGGTCGACAAGCTGCGCTCGTCGGTCAAGGCCGGCGAGCGTTTTCGCTCGCCAGTGGAATTACTCGTGCACCTGCTGCGCGACCAAGGCGAAGTACTGACCCAGATCGTGCGCAAGACCAGCCTCAGCGTCGATCAGGTCGAAGATCAGTTGCTGTCCTCGCGGCTGTCCACCAACCGCGCCGAGCTGGGCAGCAACCGTCGGGTACTGGTGCGCCTGCAACGCTTGCTGGCCCTGGAGCCAGGTTCATTGCTGCGCCTGCTCAACCGCCCGCCGCAATGGTTGCAGAAAGAAGACGTCAAGGAGCTGCGCAAATCCACCGAGGAATTCGCCCTGATCATCAACGACCTCACCGCGTTGAGCGAACGGATCAAACTGCTGCAGGAAGAAATCGCCGCCAACCTCAACGAACAGAGCAACCGCACCCTGTTCACCCTGACGGTGGTCACGGTGTTGGCGTTGCCCATCAACATCATTGCCGGTTTCTTTGGCATGAACGTCGGTGGCGTGCCGCTTGCTGGTGATCCAGAAGGCTTCTGGATCCTGGTGGCGCTGGTCGCAACCTTCACGCTGATTGCTGGCCGCTGGGCATTTCGCAAGCGCCGCGACTATTGAACATGACCTGTCCAGACAACCCCTTTTGTCGGCACAGCGGGATTTAAAAGTCTTTTTGTCATTTCTCCTGGGGTATCCTGCCCAGGCTTTTTAAAAGCGCGGATCTACCAGATCTATCAACAGACTTTGCGAGGAGCGCGATATGCACGAGATCCCTAATCTCCCCTTCCCAAGCCTGCACGACACTGAGCAGACGACCACGCTACAAGCCGGGGGGCAACCAGACGCCCAGCAACCCGAGCCGAAAGAAGCCACTGAACGCCGCCAGGCTGACAGCGAAGACTGATTGACCCGCACCACCAGACCGTGTGGAAAGCGCTAATATGCGCTTTCCACACTGCCTGAATCCTGAGCCCCGCACCATGACCGATGACTCCCCGACCTTCAGCGAAGCCCAAGCCAGCGTCCTGATCGGCACCGCCGAGAAAATGGTCGATATCTGGACACGCCTTTCTCCCGAGAAGCAAACCGCCCTGCTGGCTCGTTTCGGCACCGAAGAAAACGCCCTTGCGGCACTGGTCACCACGCACCTGGTCGGCGGGCAAAACGACCGCTGAACAACCATTGGGCAAATAGTTTTACTTTTCCACGCGCAGCCATCACGGTCGCCGTTATCATAAGCAGCCTATCTATCCTGCTGCTCCGTGGACCTTTACCCCATGACAGATTCCCAGCGCCCCCTGGCGGTCACGCTGCAAGTCGTTTCCATCGTCCTGTTCACCTTCATTGGCTACTTGAATATCGGCATTCCCCTGGCCGTGCTGCCTGGGTATGTCCACGGCGAGTTGGGTTTCGGCGCGGTGATCGCCGGGCTGGTGATCAGCGTGCAGTACCTGGCCACCCTGCTCAGCCGTCCTTACTCAGGAAAAATCATCGACAACCTGGGCAGCAAGCGTGCGGTCATGTTCGGCCTCGCCGGCTGCGGGCTGAGCGGTGTGTTCATGCTGGTGTCTGCCTGGACGCCCCACCTGCCAACGTTCAGCCTGATCAGCCTGTTGATCGGGCGCCTGGTGCTGGGCAGCGCGGAAAGCCTGGTGGGCTCCGGCTCGATTGGCTGGGGCATCGGCCGGGTCGGCGCGGCGAATACCGCGAAGGTGATTTCCTGGAACGGTATTGCCAGCTACGGCGCGCTGGCCATTGGTGCACCGCTGGGGGTATGGCTGGTCAATCGCCTGGGCCTGTGGAGCATGGGCGTCAGCATTATCATGCTAGGTCTGTTGGGCTTGGCACTGGCCTGGCGCAAGACCGCCGCGCCCATCGTCGCTGGCGAGCGCCTGCCGTTCATGCACGTGCTGGGGCGCGTCCTGCCCCACGGCTGCGGCCTGGCCCTGGGCTCCATCGGGTTTGGCACCATCGCCACGTTCATCACCCTGTATTACGCAACGCAGCACTGGGACAACGCGGTGCTGTGCCTGAGCCTGTTTGGCGCCAGCTTCATCGGCGCGCGCTTGCTCTTTGGCAACCTGATCAACCGCCTGGGCGGCTTTCGCGTGGCGATTGCCTGCCTGTCGGTGGAAACCCTGGGGCTGTTGCTGCTGTGGCTCGCACCGGACGCCCATTGGGCCCTGGCAGGCGCGGCGTTGAGCGGTTTTGGCTTTTCCCTGGTGTTTCCGGCGCTGGGCGTGGAGGCCGTCAATCTGGTGCCGGCCTCCAGCCGTGGTGCGGCGGTGGGCGCTTATTCGCTATTCATCGACTTGTCGTTGGGGATCACCGGGCCACTGGCCGGTGCAGTCGCTGCGGGCTTCGGCTTTGCCTCGATCTTTCTGTTCGCCGCTCTGGCGGCCCTGGGTGGGCTGGCATTGAGCATCTACCTGTACCGGCAGGCGCCGAAGTATCGCGAAAAACGCGAGAAAAACTAGAAGTCCACCTTGCCACGCCCAGCCTTGATCGAGCCGCGCTTGGTCTTGGATTCCAGGCGACGCTTTTTCGAGCCCAGGGTCGGCTTGGTCGGGCGACGCTTCTTTTCGACCTTGGTGGCGCTGAGGATCAACTCCGTCAGGCGCTCCAGGGCATCGGCCCGGTTCTGTTCCTGCGTGCGATATTGCTGGGCCTTGATGATCAGCACGCCGTCGCTGGTAATACGACTGTCGCGCAAGGCCAGCAAGCGCTCCTTGTAGAACTCGGGCAAGGACGAGGCCGGAATGTCGAAGCGCAGGTGCACGGCACTGGACACCTTATTGACGTTCTGCCCCCCGGCACCCTGGGCGCGGATAGCCGTCAGCTCGATCTCGGCGTCCGGGATGTGCACAGCGTTGGAAATCACCAGCATGGAAAGCGTCCGGTATCAGGCCCTACAGGATACCGCGAATCCCCCAGCCAACGATCAACCTTGTGGGAGCGAGCTTGCTCGCGATAGCGGTGTGTCAGTGGTGAAGATATAGGCTGCTGTACCGCTGCCATCGCGAACAAGCTCGCACCCACAAGGGGGATTGTGTCTTGCCTTAAAACAACAAACCCGGCGCCAGGCCGGGTTTGTCATGTTCCCAGGACGTTTTTACTTGGCAGCCGCTGCCACAGCCAGTTCATGCCGGGCACTGCGCTTGTTCTTGATCAAGTAGCACACCCACATGAACACCACCCACACCGGAATCGCATAGACCGATATCTGGATGCCGGGGATCAACAACATCACGCCCAGGATGAACACCACGAACGCCAGGCAGACGTAGTTGCCGTACGGGTACCACAGTGCCTTGAACAGCGGTGTCTGACGGGTCTGGTTCATGTGTTGGCGGAACTTGAAGTGCGAGTAGCTGATCATCGCCCAGTTGATCACCAGGGTCGCGACCACCAGGGACATCAGCAGCTCCAGCGCGTGCTGCGGGATCAGGTAGTTCAGCAACACCGCCACCAGCGTCACGGCCGCCGAAGCGAGGATCGAACGCACCGGCACGCCGCGCTTGTCGATCTTGGCCAGGACCTTGGGCGCATCGCCCTGCTCGGCCATGCCCAACAGCATGCGGCTGTTGCAGTAGGTACCGCTGTTGTACACCGACAACGCGGCGGTCAACACCACGAAGTTGAGGATATGGGCTGCGGTGTTGCTGCCCAGCATCGAGAACACCTGCACGAACGGGCTACCACTGTAGGCATCGCCGGAGGCATTGAGGGTGGTCAGCAGGCTGTCCCAAGGCGTCAGGGACAACAGCACCACCAGGGCACCGATGTAGAAAATCAGGATCCGGTAGATCACCTGGTTAATGGCCTTGGGGATCACCGTTTTCGGTTTGTCCGCCTCGGCGGCGGTGAAACCGAGCATCTCCAGGCCCCCGAAGGAAAACATGATGATCGCCATCGCCATCACCAACCCGCTCACGCCGTTGGGGAAGAATCCACCGTGGGACCACAGGTTGGTCACCGACGCTTGCGGGCCGCCATGGCCGCTGACCAGCAGGTAGCTGCCCAAGGCAATCATGCCGACAATCGCCACGACCTTGATGATCGCGAACCAGAATTCGGCCTCGCCAAAGACTTTGACGTTGGCCAGGTTGATGGCGTTGATCAGCACGAAAAACGCAGCGGCCGACGCCCAGGTCGGAATGTCCGGCGCCCAGTAGTGAATGTACTTGCCGACCGCGGTCAGTTCCGACATACCCACCAGGATGTAGAGAATCCAGCAGTTCCAGCCCGACAGGAAACCGGCAAAACCGCCCCAGTACTTGTGGGCAAAGTGACTGAAGGAACCGGCCACCGGCTCTTCGACAATCATTTCACCCAACTGGCGCATGATCATGAAGGCGATGAAGCCGCAAATGGCGTAGCCGAGGATCATCGACGGGCCGGCTGACTTCAGCACCCCCGCCGAACCGAGGAACAGGCCTGTACCAATCGCGCCGCCGAGGGCGATCAGTTGAATGTGGCGATTTTTCAGGCCGCGCTTCAGCTCGCCTGAATGCGAATTTTGTCCACTCATGAAAGGGTCTCACGCAAGGTTTGATGATGTTCGTTAGACGTTGCCACTCGAATCGGATCTCAAGCAGCGCCGATCAAACCCCAGCGCAGGCACCAGGAGTTCAGCGTTTTTTCAACGGTCATGCGTCACCTGTTTGTTTTTATCTGTGACGAAATCGAACCCGACACGCTTGTGGCGTGGCGGAGTGAACAAGGCGGATAACCTTGAAAGTGCGTGGGTACGCGAAGGGTCACAGTAAAACGCGGCGCATTGTACACCGCCGACCCCCTGCTGCCAGACACCACCAGATCAGCGTGTCATTCGCCGGGATTGCGCGTGTCCGCCTCGAAGGTTTCGGGCGGCTGCAAAAATGCGTCCAGGCTCTTGCGAGCCCTCGATGGGTATGGCGTGAAAAACGCCACGACGGGAGAAATGGAATTGAGCTACGGCGTTCATTGCGCCTCCTTCTTGTTATTCACCTGCACGACAGGCATGGGGCGCATCTCACCCTTCCCGGCGATTTGAAACAAGCGGGCCAGGGCCTTGGAAGGCCCACTACGACGGACGCGGCGGAAGCTTTTTCTTACACCATCTGGAATCGTCATTTGCGGCCAACTCGACAAGGCGAAATCGTCAGTAATTCTTTACAACCTGTAACGCAGAATTTCCAAGTAGGAATTTTCCGTCAACTGCCTGCAAATTGACGGTAGGTAGCTACCTATTAAAAAAAATCGCCAGACAGCTGTTTTTGAATGAGTAAATTCCCCACCCGAAAATGGAATAAAAAATTCAAAAGAAAAAAATAAAATAATTTTTTGCATTCCAAAAAACCCTGGACTAGGTTTCAGCGACTTGCCCACGCATCGTGCCGGCAAGTTCTGCGGCGCCGCTTCTGGCCAGTTTTCACTCGCTGACTCGCGCCGCATTTTCCGTAAAAGTCATCTAGGAGATTCACTATGCAAGCACTGGACAAAGACTTGGAAACCGAACTGCAACTGGACGAATGGTTTGAAGCACCGACCCATGAAGCCGCCGTTAAAATGATGCAAGCCGACGCCGTCGTTCCATTCGGCACGGCCATGTGGCCTCTGTAGGCATTAACCCGCGGAGCTGATCCGGCCGGTCAGCTCCGCCACTGTTACTGATGTGTCAGGGAAGCCAATTACATTTGTCAGGGGAAGAATAAGCATGGACACACAACGAGCCATCTCACATTTCCTTTACTACCTCGAACACCATCCCGCCCTGGCCGGCATCCAGCCCGCCAAGGTGTTGCTCGGCCATACCGTCGACTACGAAGCACTGACCGGGGCCATTGCCGAACAGGCTGGCAGCGCCTCGCCCTTTCGGTTCAGCACCATGCGCCTGGACCTTGAATCCACCGAGCGCCTGTCCAAGGCCATTGCCGAAAGCGATCTGTATATTTTCTTCTACGACTCCTCCACCCTGCCCAACCCGCGCCCCGACGGCCCGGACTTCGTTCGTGCATTGCAAGGCGTGATGGCAGACAACTGGAAGAAATCGCTGCTGTTCAAGGACTACGGCGATTATTTCTACGACACCTTCAGCGTCATTCCCCAACGCATCGCGGGGCTCAACAGCCACCTGATCCGGCGTATGTCCCAGGCAACGACCTTGAGCTTCCAGGATGACCACGGCTCGTATTTCGATACGGCCCTTTCCAGCGTCAAGAAATGGACCGACATCAACGGCCTTGGTAACTACGACCTGGCCCCCGGCGAAATCGCCACCCACAGCGACACCATCAATGGTCGGGTGAATTTCCTCGGCACGTTCCTGGGCACCATCCCGTTCGCGCGCAAATATGGCGTGCTGCAATCGCCGCTGGAGCTGTGGATCGAAGATTCCACCATCCAGAAAATCGCCACCGATGTACCGGGCCTGGAGCACGATTTCAACAAGTACCTGGATGCCAATCCATCCAACCGTCGCATCGAGGAACTGGGGATCGGCACCAACGAAGGGGTCAAGGGCCTGTATGCCCGCAATGCCGGCTTCGAGGAGCGCCATTGCGGCCTGCACCTGGGGCTGGGTGGCGGGGCCAAGGGGAGCCATCACCTGGACCTGATTTTCGAGGGGGGCATGTTGGCCCTGGATAACGAACCGATGTTTGATGGGCGGTTTGTGCTTTAGCTTGGGATTTCTGCAAGGCTGATGCCGCCATCGCGAGCAAGCTCGCTCCTACAGTTGGTTTTCAGTGAATAGAACAACTGCGGTCGGCACCGCACCAGTGTGGGGGCGAGCTTGCTCGCGATGGCGGACTATCTGCACCGCATCACTAAAGCCAAGCCAAAAAAAAACGCCAACCACAAGGGGTTGGCGTTTTTTCTTGCAGCTAGAAACTCACAGCTGCCTCACTCCGGCTTACGACGCCCAAACCCCGGACGTTGTCCCGAACCTGCCGGTGCCCCGCGGCGCTTGCCCGATGGCGTGTCACGGTCGACCAGGACGATGCCCGGGCGCTTTTTCGGCGCTGGCTTGGCCGGGCGCTTGGTGTCGGCCGGGCGATCGGCCACTGGCGTACCACGACCAGCAGGAGCACCGCGACCTTCGCCGCGTTCAGTCCGACCGTTGGCCGGGCGTGGCGTGCGCGGGCCGCGTTCGCCGTCCTGACGTGGCGCCGGCTTGCGGGCCGGGCGTTCGCCTTCGATCTGCGGCTCGCGGGAAGGACGTGGGCCGGTCGGCGCACCTTCAGCAGCCGGACGCAGGGTACGCACGCGCTCGGTCTTGCCCATTGGGCGCGAGGACTTACGCTGCATCCGCTCCAGCTTGTCCTTGCTCTTGGCGGTCATCTGCGGCATCGCCACCGGCTTGAGACCCACTTCGGCCGCCAGGATGTCGACTTCGTACTGGCTCATTTCGCGCCAGCGGCCCATCGGCAGGTCGGAATTGAGGAACACCGGGCCGAAACGCACGCGCTTGAGGCGGCTGACCACCAGCCCTTGGGATTCCCACAAACGCCGCACTTCACGGTTACGGCCTTCCATCACCACGCAGTGGTACCAGTGGTTGAAGCCTTCGCCGCCCGGTGCCTGCTTGATGTCGGTGAAACGCGCCGGGCCGTCTTCCAACACGACACCAGCCTTGAGGCGCTCGATCATCTCGTCGTCGACTTCGCCACGTACGCGCACGGCGTATTCGCGGTCCATCTCATAGGACGGGTGCATCAAGCGGTTGGCCAGCTCACCGTCGGTGGTGAACATCAGCAGACCGGTGGTGTTGATGTCCAGGCGACCGATGTTGATCCAACGGCCTTCTTTAGGACGCGGCATCTTGTCGAACACGGTCGGACGGCCTTCCGGGTCATCACGGGTGCAGATCTCGCCGTCGGGTTTGTTGTACATGATCACGCGGCGCACCGTTTCGGCGGCCTCTTCGCGCTTGATCACCTTGCCATCGATGGTGATGGCGTCGTGCATGTCGACACGCAGGCCCAAGGTGGCATCTTTGCCGTTGACCTTGATCCGGCCCTGGGTGATCCAGGCCTCTACGTCGCGGCGCGAGCCGACGCCGATACGGGCAAGGACTTTCTGCAGTTTCTCGCCTGCTGGGCCGATTTCCTGGCTGTCGTTCTGGTCTAGGTCTTTCATTCTGGGCACCTCCCGGTGTGGTCGGGTCAGGCCTGGCCTGACACTTTGAAAACGGGTCCTTGGCGAAGGGATCGCCAAAGGGTCGCGAATCATACGCTCGTTGCGGCATTTGCGCATCAGAGACTAGTTGATCGATGCGCGCTCAGCGCTTTTTCCGCCGACCGGTGGTGCCCAGTTTGATCAGGCGCAACGCCGCTTCGGCCAGCACCGTGCGTTTGTCATCCTTGTCGAGTTTTTTCCAGGCCTTGATCTCGCGCTTGCTACGCCCGCAACCGATGCAGATGTCGTCGTCGAATTTGCAAAGGCTGATGCAGGGGTCTTTGGTGGAGCTCATGATCATTGGACCGCACTACTTGATGTGGGAGTGGCGGTGTGTCAGACGGGATTAATCGTCGAACTGGCGCCGTTCGTTTTCAATCGCTTCAGCCAAAGCCCGGGCTTCGGCTTCTTCGTCGCTCAGTTCCGGCTCGGGTTCGCGCGGTTCGAGGGCGGCGACGGCGGCCAGGAGTTTCTCCCGAGCTTCGGCAACACCAAGAATGTCTTCTTCAGGCTCAGGCTCAGGTTCGGGTTCAGGCTCGGTCTGGAGTTCAGCTTCACCGTCGGGCTGCAAGGGCTCATCCGTCTCGCCTTCAGGCCCCGGCCCCTCACGCAGCAAGTCGTCGAAGTCGGTCTTCAAGCCTTCTTCCATGGTGTCCAGCTCCAGCAACAACGAGTGGAAACTGGTCTCCTCCTTGGGCTCCTCAGGCTCGGCGCTGGCGTCGGCCAGTTCCTGCAAGCCCTGGGGCACCGGGGCGTCGTCGAACTCCAGCATCGGTTCGGGTTCCAGCTCCCGCAACTCGGCCAGCGGCGGCAAATCATCAAGATTTTTCAGGTTGAAGTGATCGAGAAAGGCCTTGGTGGTGGCGAACATCGCCGGTTTGCCCGGCACATCCCGGTAGCCGACGACCCGGATCCACTCACGCTCCAACAGCGTCTTGACGATATGGCTGTTAACCGCCACGCCCCGCACATCTTCGATCTCGCCCCGGGTGATCGGTTGGCGATAAGCGATCAACGCCATGGTTTCGAGCATGGCGCGCGAGTAGCGCTGCGGCCGTTCCTCCCACAGGCGCCCGACCCAGGGTGCGAACTTCTCGCGGATCTGCAGGCGATAACCGGAAGCCACTTCCTTGAGCTCGAAAGCCCGCCCCTCGCAGGACTTGCCCAGGAGTGTCAGGGCTTTCTTGAACACGGCCGGCTCAGGCCGCTCGCCTTCTTCGAAGAGTTCGAACAGCCGCTCCATCGATTGCGGTTTTCCCGAGGCCAACAGGAAAGCTTCAAGCAAGGGGGCCAGCTCGCGGGGTTCAGTCAGATTCATTGATTTGCTCGTTATTCGGCTCGTGCCCGCACGTGGATCGCTGCGAACGGCTCATTCTGCACCAGCTCGACCAAGGATTCCTTGACCAATTCCAGGACCGCCATAAACGTCACCACCACGCCCAGCCGCCCTTCCTCGGCGGTGAACAGCTCGACGAACGGCACAAAGCCGCCGCCCTTGAGCCGCTCCAGCACATCGCTCATGCGCTCGCGGGTGGACAACGCTTCGCGGCTGACCTGGTGACTTTCAAACATATCGCCGCGGCGCAGGACCTCGGCCATCGACATCAACAACTCTTCCAGGCTGACATCCGGCAACAACTTGCGCGCCCGCGCTTCGGGGGCGTCGAGCTTGGGCACTACCACATCGCGGCCGACCCGGTTCAAGCCATCGAGGCCTTCGGCCGCGACCTTGAAGCGCTCGTATTCCTGCAAGCGGCGGATCAGCTCGGCCCGAGGGTCGTCCTCTTCCGCTTCGACCTCGGCCGAGCGCGGCAACAGCATCCGCGACTTGATCTCGGCGAGCATGGCCGCCATCACCAGGTATTCGGCCGCCAGCTCCAGGCGCACCGACTGCATCAGCTCGACATAGCCCATGTACTGGCGGGTGATTTCCGCCACGGGGATATCAAGGATATTGATGTTCTGTTTGCGGATCAGGTACAGCAGCAGGTCAAGCGGCCCCTCGAAGGCTTCGAGGAACACTTCCAGCGCATCCGGCGGAATGTACAGGTCCAGGGGCATTTCCATGACCGCCTGGCCATAGACCATGGCGAACGGCAGCTCCTGCTGGGCGCCGGCCTGGCTATCTGCGCTGTCCACGGCGGTTTCCACAGCCGACATTCAAGCCTCGACCATGAAGGGCGCCGGATCGCCACACCCGACACGCACCACCTGCGGCTCGCCGTCGGCCAGGTTGATCACGGTAGACGCTTTCATGCCACCAAAACCGCCGTCGATGATCAGGTCGACCTGATGTTCAAGCATCTGGCGCATCTCGTAAGGATCGGTCAGCGGCTCGGTCTCGCCGGGCATGATCAGCGTCACGCTCATCAGCGGCTCACCCAGTTCCGCCAACAGTGCCAGGGCAATGGGATGGCTTGGCACCCGCAGGCCGATGGTGCGTTTTTTCGGGTGCAGCAACAATCGCGGCACTTCCCGGGTGGCGTTGAGGATAAAGGTATACGGCCCAGGCAAATGGGCCTTGAGCAGCCGGAACGTTCCGGTGTCGATCTTGGCGAACAGGCCAAGCTGCGACAGGTCGCTGCAGATCAACGCAAAGTTGTGCTTGTCGTCCAACTGACGCAGGCGTCTTACCCGCTCCACGGCGTTCTTGTCACCGATCTGGCAACCAATGGCGTAGGCGGAATCGGTGGGATAGATCACCACACCACCGCCTCGGATGATTTCCACGGCCTGTTTGATCAGGCGCGCTTGCGGGTTTTCCGGATGAATCTGGAAAAATTGACTCACGTGTTCTACCTGTTCAGACGGCGGCGGTAACGGGATCATGTTTGAATCTACACCATAGTGGTGGCAGATCTTCCGGCAACGGGCGATATTCGCCGATCTCGGACCAGCCCCCAGGGCCATGGAAATCACTGCCGGCGCTAACCAGCAGACCGAACTCGCGGGCCAGGATCGCCAGGCTGCCAACCTGCTCGGCCGGCTGATGGCCGTTGACCACCTCGATGGCATGGCCCCCTGCTTGAATATAGTCGGCAACCAGGCGACGGCGCTTGCTGCGGGTGAAGTCATAGTGCCACGGATGCGCCAGGCTGACCCAGGCGCCGGCGGCCCGCAGGGTTTCGACGGTCTGCTCCAGCGTCGGCCAATGCTGCTTGACGTCCCCCAGCTTGCCGGCCCCCAGCCATTTGCGAAACGCTTCGGCGCGGTCCTTGACGAACCCTTCGCGCACCATCCAGTCGGCAAAGTGCGGCCGGGCCGGTGCGTTGCCACTGTCACCCAGCTCCTGCTGGATCTGCCGGGCGCCTTCCAGCGCTCCGGGCATGCCCTTGAGGGCCAGCTTGCGGCTGATCTCCTCGGAGCGTAGCCAGCGACCATCGCGCAGGTCGGCGATGGCCTGGACCAGCGCCGGCGCATGCACATCAAAACCGTAGCCCAGCACGTGGATGGTTGCCCCACCCCAGGTGCAGGACAATTCGACCCCGTTGACCAGCTGCATGCCCAGCGCCGTGGCGGCGCTGCGGGCCTCGTCGAGGCCTTCGAGGGTGTCGTGATCGGTCAGGGCCAGGACTCGCACGCCGTGCTCGAACGCCCGCGCCACCAGAACCGCAGGCGCCAGGGCGCCATCGGAGGCCGTGCTATGGCAGTGCAAATCAACATTCACGAGAGTTTGTTACCTCAAATCAGCTGGCCCTATCGCGGCCAAGGATGTTTGTTATTATGCCGCCACATCCTGCTTCTGGCTGCCACTGTGAAACAATTCATCGACTTCATCCCGCTCCTGCTGTTTTTCATCGTCTACAAACTTGATCCACGGGCCGTCGACATCGCCGGTCATTCCTTGACTGTAGGCGGTATTTACAGCGCCACCGCGGTGCTGATCATCAGCTCGCTGGTGGTCTACGGCGCGCTGTTCGTGTCCCAGCGCAAGCTGGAGAAGAGCCAGTGGCTGACCCTGATCGCCTGCCTTGTGTTCGGCAGCCTGACCCTGGCCTTCCATAGCGAAACCTTCCTTAAATGGAAAGCTCCGGTGGTCAACTGGCTGTTCGCCCTGGCCTTCATCGGCAGCCACTTCATCGGTGATCGCCTGCTGATCAAGCGCATCATGGGCCACGCCATAAGCCTGCCAGACCTGATCTGGACCCGGCTGAACATCGCCTGGATCGCCTTCTTCCTGTTCTGCGGCGCCGCCAACCTGTTCGTCGCATTCACATTCCAGGACTACTGGGTGGACTTCAAGGTCTTCGGCAGCCTGGGCATGACGCTGCTGTTCCTGATTGGCCAGGGCATTTACCTGTCCCGTCATTTGCATGATGCCGACTCCACCACGCCAAAAACCGAGGACTGACATGCTCTACGCAATCATTGCCACCGACGTCGCCAACTCCCTGGAAAAACGCCTGGCCAACCGCCCGGCGCACCTGGAACGCCTGCAGCAGCTCAAGGCCGAAGGCCGTGTCGTCCTGGCCGGCCCGCACCCGGCGGTAGACAGCAATGACCCGGGCGCCGCTGGCTTTACCGGTAGCCTGATCGTGGCCGAGTTCGACTCGCTGGTCGCCGCCCAAGCCTGGGCCGAGGCAGACCCGTTCGTCGCAGCCGGCGTCTATGCCAATGTCGTGGTCAAACCGTTCAAGCAAGTCCTGCCGTAATCCTCCACGCGCAATGAGCCTTCGCGGCTCATTGCGTTCAGTTGCTCATTTTTCTCGCTCGCCGGCCGACAACCTGTCTAATCTCGATTGGAATTCAGGAGTTGCAATGCGCAAAGGTCCGTTGTGCCTGTTATGGGTCACGTTGGCGATCGGGGCACCCGCCCATGGCGAGGAGAGCACCGAGGGCAGTCATTCGACCCCCTTGTCCCTGAGCGCCGGCAGCCAGATCGCCGAATTGCAGCAACGCTTGAAAGACAGCGAACGCCAGCGCGAAGAACTGAGCAAACAACTGCAAAGCGCCGACAGCGAACGCGAGAGCGCCTTGCTGGCGCGGTTGCGCCAGGAGAATCAGCGCCTGAAACTGCAACTCAAGGAAGCCCAGGCCAACCCCCTGCCACGCCTGTTGACCGATCAACAGCAATGGTTCGTCATTGGCGCCGGGGTAGCGCTATTGGCCCTGCTCTGCGGTATCTTTGCCAGCGGTGGACGTAGACAACGTCGGCAATGGCTAAATTGAGTGAGTCATGAGCGAGCTGTTACTGATTGATGATGACCAGGAGCTGTGTGAGCTCCTTGGCAGTTGGCTGGGCCAGGAAGGTTTCCAGGTCCGCGCCTGCCACGACGGCCAGAGTGCCCGCAAGGCCCTGGCCGAAACCGCCCCGGCGGCGGTGGTGTTGGATGTGATGCTGCCCGACGGCAGCGGTCTGGAACTGCTCAAGCAGCTACGCAACGATCACCCGGAGCTGCCGGTGCTGATGCTCTCGGCCCGTGGCGAACCGCTGGACCGCATCCTTGGCCTCGAACTGGGGGCCGACGATTACCTGGCCAAGCCCTGCGACCCGCGAGAACTGACCGCCCGCCTGCGCGCTGTGTTGCGCCGTAGCCACCCGGCGGCGGTGTCCAGCCAGATCGAACTGGGTGACCTGACCTTCAGCCCGGTGCGTGGCGTGGTCAGCATCGACGAACAGGAACAGACCCTCACCGTATCCGAAAGCCGTCTGCTCGAAGCGCTGCTCAAGCAGCCGGGCGAGCCGCTGGACAAGCAGGAACTGGCGCAGATCGCCCTGGGTCGCAAGCTCACCCTGTACGATCGCAGCCTCGATATGCACGTCAGCAACCTGCGCAAGAAAATCGGCCCCCACCCCGACGGCCGCCCACGCATCGTGGCCCTGCGCAGCCGTGGCTATTACTACAGCCTCTGAACACGGCACCGATTACTTGTGGCGGGGGGATAAATCCCCTCGCCACGGTAATCCTCTCGCCACGCTTTTTGTGTTTGGCCCACACTGTTTTGTCAGGCCTGCACCAAATCGTCTTTACCCAAGCTTTACCCACCCCTGACCGCCGCTGACCTTGATCTCCGTAATCTGCACTCATCCGGAACTGACCGGGAATGAGACAAGGAGATACCCCATGCGCAAGACCCTTATCGCTCTGATGTTCGCTGCCGCCCTGCCCACCGTCGCCATGGCCATGCCTGGAGATGCAGGCCCGATGGGGCCGATGGAGGGCCCGCGCCACGGCGGCATGATGCATGACAAAGGTCCCCTCAGTGACCTGGACCTGAGCCGCGAACAGCGCCAGCAGATCCGCAAGATCATGGGCGAGCAGCGCCATGAACGTCGCGAACTGGTAGAGAAATACCTGGCCAAATTGTCGCCAGCCGATCAGAAAGCCATGAAAGACGAAATGGAAGCCCGTCACCAGAAAGTCGACGCCCAGATCCGCAGTTTGCTCAAGCCTGAACAGCAAAAAGAGTTCGACGCGATCCAGAAGAAGCAAGCCGAGCGCCGCGCCGAGTGGGCCGAGTTCAAGGCCTGGAAAGCGCAGCAACCGCAAAAAGCGCAATAATGCACTGAGATGCCCCCAGCCCAACGGCAACCGCCGTTGGGCTTTCTTTGTTTTCGAGGATTTACCGTGCGTTCATTGTTCTGGCGCATCCTGGCCAGTTTCTGGCTGGCCATCGCCCTGGTAGCAGGGCTTTCGATTCTCATGGGCCACATGCTCAACCAGGACGCCTGGATCCTCAGTCGCCATCCAGGTCTCAACACCCTGCCCGAAGAGTGGACGCAAACCTACGAAAGCCAGGGCGAAGACGCGGCGCAGGAGATCCTGCAACAGCGCAAGCGCCAGTATCACATCGACGTCCAGGTGCTCAACGAGAGCGGCGACCCGGTGGTGCGTGGCACCTTCCCCCGCCGCGCCGCGGCCTTCGAGGCGCGGCAGAACAATGACGACCGACGCCTGCCCTGGCGGCGCCTGACCGATGAATTCACCAGCGCCAAAACCGGCGACACCTACCTGTTCATCTACCGCATCCCCCATCCCGAATTGGACGCCTGGCACCGCGACAGTTTGCTCTGGCCCCTCAGTGCCTTGGGAATCGCCCTGGTGGTGTTGACCTTGTTCAGCCTGTTGGTGACCCTCTCTATCACCCGCCCGCTGAGCCGCCTGCGTGGCGCCGTGCATGACCTGGGTCAAGCCACCTACCAGCAGAACAGCCTCGCCAAACTGGCCAATCGCCGGGATGAGTTCGGCGTACTGGCCACCGACTTCAACCGCATGGGCGCACGCCTGCAGAGCTTGATCGGCAGCCAACGGCAGCTATTGCGAGACGTGTCCCACGAATTGCGCTCGCCCCTGGCCCGACTGCGCATCGCCTTGGCATTGGCTGAACGGGCCAACCCCGAGGAACGGGAAAAGCTTTGGCCGCGCCTGACCCGCGAATGCGATCGCCTGGAAGCGCTGATCAGCGAAATCCTGGTCTTGGCCCGGGTCGATGCCGACAACGCCAGCGCCGAAGAGGTGGACCTCAATGGTTTACTGGTCACAGTGCAAAAAGATGCGCAACTGGCCTCACCGGAACAAAGTGTGCAACTGGAAGCAGAGCCAAACCTGACCCTCAAGGGTTGGCCGACCATGATCGAGCGGGCTGTGGATAACCTTCTGCGCAACGCCCAGCGGTTCAACCCAACCGGGCAATCGATCGAGATGCGCGCGGTGCGCCAGGGCGAACGGATTCTGGTGAGCGTGCGCGACCACGGGCCGGGGGTAGAGGCCGAGCACCTGGGTCAGCTGGGGGAGCCGTTCTATCGTGCGCCCGGCCAGACCGCCGCCGGCCATGGCCTGGGCCTTGCCATTGCGCGCCGTGCCGCCGAGCGTCATGGCGGCACGCTGGTGCTGGCCAATCACCCAGGCGGCGGATTCATCGCGACCTTGGAGTTGCCGTTGGTGCCGGGAGCTGTTGTCCAGCCTTAACCCCGCGGCGGAAGAAAACCAAACAGTGGCAGAGGATTTATCTGTGGCGAGGGGATTTATCCCCGCTAGGGTGCGCAGCGCCTCCAAATGTGTCTGTCACCGCGGTGTAGCAGATAAACCAGGGGGTCGCTGCGCGGCCCCACGGGGATAAATTCCCTCGCCACAATGGGATCAAACCACCCTTGAGTGAGCCACATTTTCCTCTCTCATATCAAAGCAGCCTTCATCAAACTAAACGATAATTCCTCTTATTCAAACTGCCCCGTCCTGTTAGACTTTGCGCCCTCGTTTCACTCATCTTCCAGGATGCCCGATGCCGTCGTTGCCTCTTCGTTTATGCGCTCTGTTCATGGCCCTGGGCCTGAGTGCCTGCGATGATGCCCCGCGTTTTACCCAGGCCGAACCCGGCGAAGCCCGGTCCGGTGGCGCCGCGACGGTACGCAAGACCGATCAGAACGCCTTCTCCCTGCCTTCGGCCAACCTGCCACCGTCGCGGCGCGTGGACTTCAGTGTCGGCAACAGTTTCTTCCGCAGCCCCTGGGTGATCGCTCCCTCGACTACCACGGCCCGGGACGGCCTCGGCCCCTTGTTCAACACCAATGCCTGCCAGAACTGTCACATCAAGGATGGTCGCGGTCATCCGCCGGCCCCAGACGCAAGCAGCGCAGTGTCGATGCTGGTGCGCCTGTCGATCCCCGATGCGCCGCCCTATGCCAAGGTCATCGAACAACTGGGGGTCGTGCCGGAACCGGTTTACGGCGGGCAATTGCAGGATATGTCCATCCCGGGCGTAGCCCCCGAAGGCAAGGTGCGGGTCGACTACAGCCCCGTCCCCGTGCGTTTCAAGGACGGGACTGTCGTGGAACTGCGCAAGCCGAACCTGCAGATCAGCCAACTGGCCTATGGGCCGATGCACCCCGACACGCGCTTTTCCGCCCGCGTCGCCCCGCCAATGATCGGCCTCGGGCTGCTGGAGGCCATCCCTGACGAGGCCATCCTGGCGAACGCCGAGGCCCAGGCGCGGGAGAAAAACGGCATCGCCGGCCGCCCCAATCAGGTCTGGGACGATGCCCAGCAAAAAACCGTCCTGGGACGGTTCGGCTGGAAGGCCGGGCAACCCAATCTTAATCAGCAGAACGTCCACGCCTTCTCCGGCGACATGGGCCTGACCACCAGCCTGCGGCCGTTCGACGACTGCACCGAGACCCAAGTCGACTGCAAGCGCGCGCCCAGCGGCAACGGCCCGGACGGTGAGCCGGAAGTCAGCGACAACATCCTGCGTCTGGTGCTGTTCTACAGCCGCAATCTCGCGGTGCCGGCCCGTCGCGAAGTGAACTCGCCCCAGGTGCTGGCCGGCAAGAATCTGTTTTTCCAGGCCGGTTGCCAGTCCTGCCACACACCGAAATACACCACCTCCGCCAACGCTGCCGAACCGGAGCTGGCGAACCAGGTCATCCGCCCTTACACCGATCTGCTGTTGCACGACATGGGTGAAGGCCTGGCCGACAACCGCAGCGAATTCAAGGCCAGCGGCCGTGACTGGCGAACCCCGCCGCTGTGGGGCATCGGCCTGACCGAAACCGTCAATGGCCACACCCAGTTCCTGCATGACGGTCGCGCCCGCAACCTGCTCGAAGCCGTGCTGTGGCATGGCGGTGAAGCGCAAGCGGCGCAGCGCCAGGTTTTATCGTTCAATGCCCAGCAGCGTGCCGCGCTACTGGCGTTCCTCAATTCCCTTTAAACGCACTTTCCAGAACCGGGAGCCCGACATGTTCCGTCCCAAGCTGTTGTTCACCAGCCTCGCCGCCCTCGCCCTCGGAGCCTGTTCGCCCCAAGACCCGCAAGCGATCACCTCCGCGGCTATCGCCAAGCAAGTGATCCTGCCGACCTACAGCCGCTGGGTCGATGCCGACCGGCAACTGGCGAGCAGCGCCCTGGCATTCTGCCAAGGCAAGGAAAACCTGGAGACCGCCCGCGCCGATTTCCTCAAGGCACAAAAAGCCTGGGCCGAGTTGCAACCGCTGCTGATCGGTCCACTGGCCGAGGGCAACCGTGCCTGGCAGGTGCAGTTCTGGCCGGACAAGAAAAACCTCGTGGGCCGTCAGGTCGAACAACTGGTCAACAGTGAGCCGCAGATCGACGCCGCCGGCCTGGCCAAGTCCAGCGTCGTGGTCCAAGGTCTTTCTGCCTACGAGTACCTGCTGTTCGACGCCAAGATCGACATGGCCGACAGTGCGCAAAAAGCCAAATACTGCCCGCTGCTGACCGCCATCGGTGAACGCCAGAAGCAACTGGCCGAAGAGATCCTGTCGCGCTGGAACACCAACGACGGCATGCTCGCCCAGATGAGCAAGTTCCCGAACCAGCGCTACGCTGACTCTCACGAAGCCATCGCCGATCTGCTGCGGGTCCAGGTCACCGCCCTCGACACCTTGAAGAAAAAACTTGGTACGCCGATGGGCCGCCAGAGCAAGGGCGTGCCGCAACCGTTCCAGGCCGATGCCTGGCGCAGCCAGTCGTCGCTGCAAGGCCTGGAGGCCAGCCTGAGCGCGGCCAGGACCGTCTGGGTGGGCGTGGACAACAAAGGCCTGCGCGGCCTGTTGCCCAACGACCAGAAACCATTGGCTGACAAAATCGATGCAGCCTACGAGGCATCCTTGAAGTTGTTCGCCAGCAGCCAGCGCACGCTGACCGAAATGCTCAACGACGACGCCGGGCGCCAGCAACTCAACGATCTGTATGACAGCCTCAACGTCGTCCATCGCCTGCACGAAGGCGAACTGGCCAAGGCGCTGGGCATTCAACTGGGCTTCAACGCCAACGACGGTGACTGATCATGTTTCGACGTCAGGCCCTGGCATTGGGCAGCTTGCTGCTCGGCGCCATTACCCTGGGCGGCTGGACGCTGTTCAAGCAAAAGGACAAGAGTCCGCTCCTGCTTTCGGCACGGGACGATGGCGACGGCAAGCACTACGCCGTGGGCTATCGGCTGGACGGTAGCCGGGTGTTCGCCACCCAGGTCGGCCAGCGTTGCCATGACATCATCAACCACCCGACGTTGCCGGTTGCGCTGTTCGTCGCTCGTCGTCCAGGTACCGAAAGCTACCTGATCGACCTGCGCGACGGTGCGCTGCTGCAAACCATCAGCTCGTTACCGAACCGGCATTTCTACGGCCACGCGGTCATCCATAAAGGTGGCGAATGGCTGTACGCCACCGAGAATGACACCACCGACCCAGGCCGCGGCCTGTTGGGTGTGTACCGTTTCGAAGGCGAGCGGCTGGTGCACAGCGGTGAGATTTCCACCCACGGCATCGGCCCGCACCAGGTGTCCTGGATGCCTGACGGCGAGACGCTGGTGGTGGCCAATGGCGGCATTCGCACCGAGGCCGAAAGCCGGGTCGAAATGAACCTCGACGCCATGGAGCCGAGCCTGGTGCTGATGCAACGCGATGGCACCTTGCTGAGCAAGGAAACCCTCGCCCAGTCAATGAACAGCGTGCGTCACCTGGGTATCGCCAGCGACGGTACCATCGTTTCGGGCCAGCAGTTCATGGGCCCTGCCCACGAGCCCTCGGAGCTGCTGGCGATCAAGCGGCCAGGCCAACCGTTCCAAGCGTTTGCGGTGCCCGAGCAGCAATTGCAAGCCATGGGGCACTACACAGCCAGCGTTGCCGTGCACAGCGACCTGCGCCTGGTGGCCCTGACCGCTCCGCGCGGCAACCGCTTCTTCATCTGGGACCTGGACAGCGGCGAAGTGCGCCTGGATGCGCCTCTGCCAGATTGTGCCGGCGTGGGCGCGGTGGCCGACGGTTTCGTCGTGACGTCGGGCCAAGGGCGGTGCCGCTATTACGATTGTCGGCAGACACAACTGGTTGCAAAGCCGCTGGATCTACCAGCAGGGCTCTGGGACAACCATTTGCATCTGGCCTGAGCAAGGGAGCGAAGCCTCTCGGCGCCGAGCTCCCTGGTTTTTCGGAAAAGTCCCACACTCCACCGGCCCTGCAGGATCTGGAATAGCCCGCACACTCGGAGTAATGTGCCCGCCTATCTGTATTTTCTCTCAGCTCTTTTCCAAGGAAGTGGAACATGCTGCGACGCCGCATGCTGATCATGTTGGGTGTTGTCCTGCTGGTGGTGCTGTTGCTCGCCGGCTACAAGGCCTTCTCCATTTACCAGCAGATCCAGATGTTTTCCGTACCGAAACCACCCGTCAGCGTCGCCGTGGCCACAGCCGTCGAGCAGCCCTGGCAAGCACGCCTGCCCACTGTTGGCAGCCTCAAGGCATTGCAAGGCGTGGACCTGAGCCTGGAAATTGCCGGGACGGTGCAAAAGGTGCAGTTCCAGTCCGGACAGAAGGTCAAGGCTGGCCAGCCGCTCCTGCAACTGGACAGTGACGTCGAAAGAGCTCTGCTGGAAACCGCCGAGGCCGACCTTGACCTGTCACAACTGGACTTCGGTCGCGGCCGACAACTGGTGGGCAGCCAGGCGATCTCCAAGGGCGAGTTCGACCGGCTCTCGGCGCAACTGAAAAAGAACCAGGCCACGGTCAATCAGCTCAAGGCTTCCCTGGCCAAGAAACAGATCCTGGCACCGTTCAGCGGCACCATCGGCATTCGCCAGGTGGACGTCGGCGACTACCTGGCCAGCGGCACGGTGATCGCCACCCTGCAGGACCTCAGCAGCCTTTATGTGGACTTCTACGTTCCCGAGCAAACCGTGCCCAGGCTCGCGGTTGCCCAGCCGGTCGACGTCAGCGTCTCGGCCTATCCCGGGCAGAACTTCGTCGGCACCATCAGTGCGATCAACCCCAAGGTCGAGGACAGCACTCGCAACGTGCTGGTGCGCGCCACCCTGGCCAACCCCGACGGCAAACTGTTGCCCGGCATGTTCGCCAACCTGCAGGTGATCCTGCCGGACGTGACTGCCGCCATTGTCGTGCCGGAAAGCGCGGTGACCTACACCCTCTATGGCAACTCCATGTACGTGGTGACGCAGAAAAAAGCCGCCGACGGCAGTGTCGAGAAAGACGACAAGGGCCAGCCGATCCTGATCGCCGAACGGCGCTCCGTCGAAACCGGCGAGCGACGCGACGGGCAGGTACTGGTTTCCAAGGGGGTGAAGAGCGGCGAACAGGTGGTGATCGCCGGCCAGATCAAGCTCGACAACGGTACGCCCATCGCCATCAGCGACGACAAGACCCTGACCGAACAGAACAGCCCGCCGCGCGCGGACTGATCAAGGAACCCCCATGGCTTTTACCGATCCGTTCATCCGCCGTCCGGTGCTCGCCACCGTGGTCAGCCTGCTGATCGTGCTCCTGGGCTTCCAGGCCTGGAGCAAGCTGCCCCTGCGACAGTATCCGCAGATGGAAAACGCCCTGATCACGGTGACCACCGCTTACCCCGGGGCCAACGCCGAGACCATCCAGGGCTACATCACCCAACCGATGCAACAGAGCCTGGCCAGCGCCGAGGGCATCGACTACATGACCTCGGTCAGTCGCCAGAATTTCTCGGTGATATCGGTTTATGCCCGTATCGGCTCCAACAGCGACCGACTCTTTACCGAACTGCTGGCCAAGGCCAACGAGGTCAAGAACCAACTGCCCCAGGACGCCGAGGACCCGGTCCTCAGCCGCGAGGCCGCCGATGCTTCGGCGCTGATGTACATCAGTTTTTTCAGCAAGGAACTGAACAACCCGCAGATCACCGACTACCTGTCACGGGTGATCCAGCCCAAACTGGCGACGTTGCCGGGCATGGCCGAAGCGGAAATCCTCGGCAACCAGGTCTTCGCCATGCGCCTGTGGCTGGACCCGGTCAAGCTCGCCGGTTTCGGCCTGACTGCCGCTGACGTGACCAATGCCGTGCGCCATTACAACTTCCTCTCGGCGGCCGGCGAGGTGAAAGGCGAGTACGTGGTCACCAGCATCAACGCCAACACCGAACTCAAGTCTGCCGAGGCCTTTGCCGCGATTCCGCTCAAGACCGACGGTGACAGCCGCGTGTTGCTGCGGGATGTGGCCCGGGTGGAAATGGGCGCCGAGAACTACGACACCATCAGTTCCTTCGGCGGCACGCCCTCGGTGTACATCGGGATCAAGGCCACACCCGGCGCGAACCCGCTGGATGTGATCAAGGAAGTGCGCAAGATCATGCCGGAGCTGGAGGCCCAACTGCCCACCAATCTCAAGGCCGAGATCGCCTACGACGCCACCCTGTTCATCCAGGCGTCCATCGACGAAGTAGTAAAAACCCTGTTCGAGGCAGTGCTGATCGTCATCGTCGTGGTGTTCCTGTTCCTCGGTGCCCTGCGTTCGGTGGTCATCCCCGTGGTGACCATCCCCCTGTCGATGATCGGCGTGATGTTCTTCATGCAGTTGATGGGTTACTCGATGAACCTCCTGACACTGCTGGCCATGGTATTGGCCATCGGCCTGGTGGTGGACGATGCCATCGTGGTGGTGGAAAACATTCACCGGCACATCGAGGAAGGCAAAAACCCGTTCGACGCCGCGATAGAAGGTGCTCGGGAAATCGCCATGCCGGTGGTCTCGATGACCATCACACTGGCGGCAGTCTACGCGCCGATTGGCCTGCTCGAAGGGTTGACCGGGGCGTTGTTCAAGGAGTTCGCCTTGACCCTGGCCGGCGCGGTGGTGATTTCCGGAATCGTCGCCCTGACCCTATCCCCCATGATGTGCGCCCTGCTGCTGCGTCATGATGAGAACCCTTCGGGGCTGGCCCATCGGCTGGATACGGTCTTCGAACGCTTGAAGAGTCGCTATCAGCGCCTGCTTCACGGCACGCTCAATGCCCGGCCGGTGGTGCTGGTATTCGCCGCAATCGTACTGCTGCTGATTCCGGTGCTGATCATGTTCACCAAGTCCGAACTGGCGCCCGACGAGGACCAAGGCATCATTTTCATGATGGCCAATGCGCCGAAGACGACCAACCTTGACTACCTGAACGCCTACACCGATCACTTCATCACGATCTTCAAGGAATTCCCCGAGTACTATTCCTCGTTCCAGATCAACGGCTACAACGGTGTGCAATCGGGCATCGGCGGCTTCCTGCTCAAGCCCTGGAACGAACGCAGCCGCACCCAGATGGAAATCCTGCCTGAAGTCCAGGCCAAGCTGGAGAGCATTCCCGGCTTGCAGATTTTCGGCTTCAACCTGCCCTCCCTGCCGGGCACTGGCGAGGGCCTGCCATTCGCCTTCGTCATCAACTCGCCGAAGGACTACACCACACTGCTGCAGATTGCCGAACGCGTAAAAAAACGCGCCATGGAATCCGGCAAGTTCGCCTTCATGGACATAGACCTGGCGTTCGACAAACCCGAGGTGGTGGTCGACATCGATCGCGCCAAGGCAGCCCAGATGGGGGTTTCGATGCAGGACCTGGGCGGCACCCTGGCAACCCTGCTGGGTGAGGCCGAAATCAATCGCTTCACCATCGAGGGGCGCAGCTACAAGGTCATCGCCCAGGTCGAACGACCATTTCGGGATAGCCCGGGCTGGTTGAATAATTACTACGTGAAAAATACCCAGGGCGAACTGCTACCGCTTTCGACCCTGGTCAAGGTCAGCGACCGGGCGCGACCACGACAACTGAACCAGTTCCAGCAGCTCAACGCAGTCACGATTTCGGGCTTTCCCATCGTGAGCATGGGCGAGGCGATCGAGACGGTTCGCCAGATCGCCCGGGAAGAAGCGCCAACCGGGTTCGCCTTCGATTACGCGGGGGCTTCGCGGCAGTTCGTACAGGAAGGCAGTGCACTATGGGTGACCTTTGCCCTGGCCCTGGCGATTATCTTCCTGGTACTGGCAGCCCAGTTCGAAAGCTTCCGGGATCCGCTGGTGATTCTGGTGACAGTACCGCTATCCATCTGCGGAGCGTTGATTCCGCTGTTCCTCGGCTGGTCGAGCATGAACATCTATACCCAGGTGGGGCTGGTGACGTTGATCGGCCTGATCAGCAAGCATGGGATCCTGATAGTCGAATTCGCCAACCAGTTGCGCAAGGAACAGGGACTGACGCCAAGGGACGCAGTGGAGCAAGCGGCCTCGATTCGCCTGCGGCCGGTGCTGATGACCACCGCGGCGATGGTGTTTGGCATGGTGCCGTTGATCCTGGCCACCGGTGCCGGCGCGGTGAGCCGTTTCGACATCGGTACGGTAATCGCCACCGGGATGTCGATTGGGACCTTGTTCACGCTGTTCGTGCTGCCCTGCGTCTATACCCTGCTGGCCAAGCCGGACCAACCCTGAGGCTGTTGGAGAGATTGTGGGGCTTCTGTGGCGAGGGGATTTCTGTCGTTAAAAAACAAAGGCCTCGCATATGCGAGGCCTTTATCCAGGTTTCGTGATGCTCAACTCTGCGGCCTCATCCCCTGGGAAAGACTGAACATGAACAGCAGCAGATCGTTGTCCGGTCGGATCGCCTCGCTGGCCTTGGCCACCCTTGGCAAAGGGCAATGAGCGTCAACGGTGGAAGCGCTGAGGATCTGCGAACGTGGCTGCTCCCATACAGCCACCGCCATCGATGCAACTGCCAGGGCCCCTACTAAAAACAAACCTCTAGCAATTTCTAATTTCATCGCTATAAACCTTTGATAGCGCTGCCAAACGCCGCCTCGTAAAGGTAGACGAGTTTTTTCCAGTCAGCGTCGCTGAACGACGAATGGCGCCGCAACTGCTTCATGTCATGGGAGGCCGCACGCCGGGCGGTCAGGCGCTGGCGGCACTTCTCAAAATCGAGCAAAGCCACTTCGGCCTTGGCCGCCTCACCTTCTCCGGTCACGCGCACAAAGACGTGCTTGATGTAGATACAGCCATGTTGCCAACGGCCCTTGTGCATGCGGGCCAGGTTTTCCGCCAGCGCCAGGAGGATTTGATCATGCACTGCTTCGCCATGGCGCTCACGGCCACCTGCGGCATACCAGTGCTCGATCTCTTCAAAACCTTCCAGCGCCTGGGTCACCAGCAGCGCGCGCCACTTGTGAACCGGGTCCCGCTGGGCGCCACAGAAAATGAGTTGGGGGACGCGGACACCCAGTCGGGTCAACGCCAGGAGTGCGTCTTGCTCCCGCAGCACGGTGGGTCTACCAAACGGGTGCAGCCAACTGCGATAGATATGGCCGGTCTGACGCTTGGCATAAAGCAGCTTGCCGTCCTTGCCCTTGATTCGTTGCACACCGCTTTCACCGCCGCGACGCACATTGGGCTCTTCCACCCACTCCCCCTGCTGACTCCAGAAATGTTCGAAGTCGTCGAGGAGAATCGTTGATGTCCCTGCTGCCTGTACACCCATGCCTTTACCTCTTGCGTAATACGTAAACTCGCCACATGGCATAGAGCGGTAGAAAGTCCAGTCGTTCCTGAATACGAAACCCTGCCTGCCGAAACTCTTCCTCTACTGTAGCAACCGGTAACACAAAGCGATTCTGGTAGCCTTTTTGCCCACGAGTACGTTCTTGGCGTTTGCGTTTCCAGGCCTTGAAATTGCCATCGACCCACAATGAAACGATCACGCTATCACGGGTAACGCGTTCGAACTCCCTAAGAATCGCCAGTCGATGCTCGGGTTCACCAATGTGGTGCAACAGGCGCATGCAAAAAATGCTGTCGACGGCGCTATCAGGTAAGGCAATGTCGAACGCGGAAGTGTGCAAGGGTTGTACCCGTTTCACGACATCGGCCGGCTGAGACTCCATTGCGGTCTTGAGCATGGCTTCGGAATTGTCCGCGCCGATGATGACCCGATTCGGCTTTTCGGCCAACAAGGGCCAGAATCGCCCCGCACCGCATGGCAGGTCCAACACTAGGCCGGGGTCGCCCACAAGGGCTAATGCGCGGCGGGCCAGTTGCTGGTCTCGTTGATTGGAAAGGCGGCGACTCAAGCTGCCTCGATGCTTACGAAAATATCTTTGGGCATGCTGCTCGTCGTACTTCTCGGAAAAATCGAGCTTGATGGGATCGGGCATTGATGGGGGCCTCCATGTCTGAATAGCCCCCACCTTATGAATTGATACGTCAGAGTCAGGTCATCACTTTGTGAAAACTTTGTCATGTAAATGACCGAATCTTTACAAGATTTTTCCAACCCTGGCGATCACGTCTTCGGATTCAACTCCACCTCGAAATGGCAACCGTTGGGTTCCATCGTGCTGAGACTCACCGTCCAGCCCTGGTTCTCGCAAATCCGTTGCACCAGTGACAGCCCCAATCCCAGGCCCTCACCGCGCTTTTCGTTGCCGCGCACGAATGGCTCGAACATCGCTTCGCGCTTCTCCTCCGGGATGCCCACACCGCTGTCCTCGACCACGAACCCGGTGGCAGTCAACGAAAGACGGATGAAGCCCTGGTCGGTGTAGTGCAAGGCATTTCGCAGCAGGTTGCCCATGACGGCAGTCAGGAAGGTGGCGTTATACAGGGTATCGAGGGTTTGTCCCGGTTCGAAGATCAGCGTCAAGCCTTTGGATTCGATGGGACTGCGCCACACTCCGAGGAGGTTCTCGGCCACCTGTTCCAGGGTCAGTCGAGGCGACATGCCGTTGTCTTCGCGCTGGGCCCTGGCGAGCATCAGGAAGGTTTGCACCAGCTCGCGCATCTCTTCACTGGCCCGGTTAATGCGCTCGACCTGGGTGCGGCCACGCTGATCCAGGGCTGAGTTTTCCAGCAGCAGCTCGCAAGAGGTCGCCAGGACCATCAACGGCGTGCGCAATTCGTGGCTCACGTCGCTGGTAAACAAGCGTTCGCGGGTCAGGGCCTGGCGCAACCGCCCCAGTGTCGCGTCGAACGCCACGGCCAGTTCACCCACTTCATCGGCGGCGTAATCCGGAGCCAGCGGAGGGGCAAGCCCGAGGAGTTGGTCGCGATGTCGTACTTGCCGGGCCAGGCGAACCACGGGGGCCATCACCCGGCGTGCCAGGATCCACCCCAGAAATACCGCCAGTGCCAGGCTGAGCACGAAGCCCACCAGCACCACGGCAAACAGCACCCGCTCACGCTCCTCGAAGTCGCTCTGGTCTTGCAACAGCACGTAGTGCCGACCGTCCACGATCTCGACCATGGCGTGATACGACAGTTGTTCGCGAAACACCTCGTGGAAGCCACGCTCCAGATGCCGTAGATCCTTGGGTAACTCGAAGTCTCCCGGGCCGCCACTGAAATAAAACAACTGGTCGGGCTCCGGACGATGGTTCCAGTCCGAGACGCTGTCCATCAATAGCAAGCGTTGAAGGTCGCCCCCAAGCCCGGCGGAAATCAGTTTTTCTTCCACCAGGTGGACTGTCGCCACGATGCCCATGGCAAATGCCCCGGCCACCAACGCGCTCATTAGCGCAAAGGCGATGATGATCCGTTGGGCAAGGCTCTGCTTAAACTCCATCACGGCCCTCGGCCAGGCGATAACCCACGCCGTGCACGGTATGCAACAACGGCTTGTCGAACGGTTTGTCGATCACCTGACGCAGTTGATGGACGTGGCTGCGCAGGCTGTCGCTGTCCGGGCAATCGTCGCCCCATAACGCTTCTTCAAGGATTTCCCGGCGCAACACGTGGGGGCTTTTCTGCATCAATACCGCCAGCAGCTTCAGGCCTACGGGGTTGAGCTTGAGCAGCTTGCCTTCACGGGTCACCTCCAGGGTGTCGAGGTCGTAACTCAGGTCGCCAACCTGCAAGGCCCGCCGGCCACCACCTTGGGCCCGGCGCATGACGGCTTCGATCCGCGCCGCCAATTCCGACAACGCAAAGGGTTTGATCAGATAATCATCGGCCCCGGACTTGAAGCCCTGCAGACGATCGTCCAACTGATCCCGGGCGGTGAGCATGATCACCGGCGTATCACGTCGAGCATCTTCGCGCAGGCGCTTGCACAGGGTGTAGCCGTCGATGCCCGGTAGCATGATGTCGAGCACGATCAGGTCGTAGTGTTCGGTAGCGGCCAGGTGCAACCCCGACAAACCATCCTGGGCGCAATCGACGGTATAGCCCTTGAGCCCCAGGTAATCGGCCAGATTGGCCAGGATGTCACGGTTGTCTTCAACCAATAGAATTCGCATGGGCATCTCCTCTGCGCACGTAGACAGTCATCGTGGCCCGCGCAGCTTAAGGCCAAGTGTGGCTCACGGCTAGAGTTGTATCGGCGCCCCTGGCGAGCTAGCCCGCGTCCACAAAGATCGAATGCCCAAGGAACGGGACTGCGTGGGGATTGACGAGTTTTTCACCCAACATTCACACCTCTCCAACGCAATGCCGAGCACACTGCGGGCAACGCGCCGCTTACGAAAATTCCCAGCCAAGGTAATGTCATGCTTTCCACCACCATCCGCCCCGCTTCCAGGCCCCTGAATTTCCGGATCGCCCTGGGTTTGCCCGCCGCTGTCGCGGTGATTCTGGTGCTGTTGGAGCTGACCACACTGGACATGGACCTGGCCAAGTTGTTCTACGACCCGGTAGGCGGGGAATTCATCGGCCGGCACAGTTTTTTTCTGGAAGACATTCTGCACGACCGAGCCAAAGAGGTGGTCATCGCCTTTTCCGTACTGGCGGTCCTCGGGTTCATCAGTTCGTTGTTCGTCGCCCGGCTCAAGCCATTCAAACGCGAGCTGGGCTGCCTGGTGCTGTCCCTGGCCCTGGCGACATCCTTCGTCACGCCGATGAAAGCGGTGACGGCGGTGCAATGCCCCTGGAGTTTGAAGGAATTCGGCGGCAAGGAAACCTACAGTGAGTTGCTGAGCCCGCGTCCGGCCACTGACAAACCTGGCCGCTGCTGGCCCGGTGGGCATGCCGCCACCGGCTTCACGCTGTTTGCGCTGTTCTTCGCGCTGCGTGACCGCCGCCCGCGCCTGGCCCGCCAGACCCTGGTATTCGCCTTTGCCCTGGGCACGGTCTTCTCCGTGGGCCGAATGATGCAAGGGGCGCACTTCTTTTCCCACAACGTGTGGACCGCGGTGTTCTGTTGGCTGATTTGCCTGGGATGTTACTACTACGTGCTGTATCGGCCGGCCTCCGTCACTGAAGGTGTCGCTGCAACCAGCCCCGCCAGTGCCTGAACTGAAATATCCGGGAGCGATCTCACACCGGGGAAAACCAAGGCAATAAAAAACCCCGCCTGCTTTCGCAGGCGGGGTTTTTCGCTACAGGGGTAAGGCTGGCTTACATCATGCCGCCCATGCCACCCATGCCGCCCATGTCTGGCATGCCGCCGCCAGCTGGAGCGTCTTCCTTGATTTCAGCGATCATCGCCTCGGTGGTGATCATCAGGCTAGCAATCGACGAAGCCGCTTGCAGGGCCGAACGAGTCACTTTGGCTGGGTCCAGGATACCCATTTCAATCATGTCGCCGTATTCGCCGGTAGCAGCGTTGTAACCGTAGTTACCCGAACCCTGCTTGACCTTGTCGACCACAACGCTTGGCTCGTCGCCGGAGTTGGCAACGATCTGGCGCAGAGGGGCTTCTACAGCGCGACGCAGCAACTGGATGCCGACGTTCTGGTCATCGTTGTCGCCTTTGAGTTCGCTGATGGCTTGCAGGGCACGAACCAGTGCCACGCCGCCGCCAGGCACCACGCCTTCTTCGACGGCTGCGCGGGTAGCGTGCAGGGCGTCTTCAACGCGGGCTTTCTTCTCTTTCATTTCAACTTCGGAACCGGCGCCAACCTTGATCACTGCAACGCCGCCGGACAGCTTGGCCAGGCGCTCTTGCAGTTTTTCACGGTCGTAGTCGGACGAAGTCTCGGCCACTTGGGCGCGGATCTGAGTAACGCGGGCCTGGATATCAGCCTCGACGCCAGCACCGTCGATCACGGTGGTGTTTTCCTTGGACAGGATCACGCGCTTGGCGTTACCCAGGTGCTCCAGGGTGGTGCTTTCCAGGCTCAGGCCGATCTCTTCGGAGATAACGGTACCGCCGGTCAGTACGGCGATGTCCTGCAGCATGGCCTTGCGACGGTCGCCGAAGCCAGGAGCCTTGACGGCTGCGACTTTAACGATGCCGCGCATGTTGTTCACAACCAGGGTCGCCAGGGCTTCGCCTTCAACGTCTTCGGCCACGATCAGCAGTGGGCGGCCGGCTTTGGCAACGGCTTCCAGCACTGGCAGCATTTCGCGGATGTTCGAGATCTTTTTGTCGACCAGCAGGATCAGCGGGCCGTCGAGCTCGGCGGTCATGGTGTCTGGCTTGTTGACGAAGTACGGGGACAGGTAGCCACGGTCGAACTGCATGCCTTCTACAACCGACAGTTCGTTTTCCAGGCCCGAGCCTTCTTCAACGGTGATCACGCCTTCTTTACCGACTTTTTCCATGGCTTCGGCAATGATGTCGCCGATGGAGCTGTCGGAGTTGGCCGAAATGGTGCCGACCTGAGCGATTGCCTTGGTGTCAGCGCAAGGCTTGGACAGACCTTTGAGTTCCTTGACGATGGCGATGGTCGCCTTGTCGATGCCGCGCTTAAGGTCCATCGGGTTCATGCCGGCAGCGACGGCTTTGAGGCCTTCGTTGACGATCGATTGAGCCAGGACGGTAGCAGTGGTGGTGCCGTCGCCAGCGTCGTCGTTGGCACGGGAGGCAACGTCTTTGACCAGTTGCGCGCCCATGTTTTCGAAGCGGTCTTTGAGCTCGATTTCTTTGGCTACGGAAACGCCGTCCTTGGTGATGGTCGGAGCGCCGAAGCTCTTCTCGATGATCACGTTACGGCCTTTCGGGCCCAGGGTCGCTTTTACTGCGTCAGCCAGGACGTTGACACCGGCGAGCATTTTCTTGCGGGCGGAATCGCCGAATTTAACTTCTTTAGCAGCCATGATCGATATTCCTTAAATACTTTGTAGTCGCGGAAAAATGAGCGGGGAATCAGCCTTCGACAACAGCGAGGATTTCGCTCTCGCCGATAACCAGCAGGTCTTCGCCATCAACTTTCACAGTGTTGCTACCGGAGTAAGGGCCGAAAACAACCTTGTCACCCACTTTCACGGACAGCGCACGTACTTCACCGTTTTCCAGTGCTTTGCCTGGGCCTACAGCGAGGACTTCACCCTGGTTTGGCTTCTCAGCAGCCGAACCTGGCAGGACGATACCGCCAGCGGTTTTCTTTTCTTCTTCGCTGCGACGGACGACGACGCGGTCATGCAGAGGACGAAGCTTCATTGTCGATCTCTCCTAATTGTGGTTTTCATCGGCCGGTGTAGTCCCGGCGGGTTTAACGAATCCGGCGGTGCCGGGTGCGGTTCGTCAAGCGAACCGCAGAAGTCTGTCCGGTGTTGCCACCGGAAACCTTGCGGTGACCCATACATAAGGGCGGACAAGCCGATTACAAGGGCCGGGTATGAAATTTTTTACTTCACGCAGCCAAAAACGTACACGGCACCTGAAGGTGCCGTGTCGCTGGTTTTTACCGAGGGTCGCGGTGTTCGAATTCGCCTTCGATCACGTTGGGCTCGCGGCCCAGAGGTTCGCGCGGAGCTGGCCCGCCACGGGGCTGCAGGTCGTCGGCAAAGGCCCGCTGGCGCATCGCCTGCTCTTCGGCGCGCTGGCGCATTTTATTGGCCAGCACCCGACGGGTGAATGGCAACAGCATGACCAGGCCCAGCACGTCGCTGATGAAGCCAGGCAGGATCAACAGACCGCCACCCAGGGCCAGCATCAGGCCTTCAAGCATGGTCTGGGCAGGCAGCTCGCCTCGGTTCAAGCTTTCACGGGCACGCAATGCCGTGGCGAGGCCGGCGATACGCAGCACGAACACGCCGAGCATCGAGCCGAGAATGACCAGCAACAGCGCCGGGAAAAACCCGATCGCACCGCTGACCTTGACGAATACGAACAGCTCCAACACCGGGAACAGCAGAAAGAGCAACAAAAAAGGGCGCATCAAATGGTTCCTCAACGCAAGAATGCCTTGCTAGTAGGCCTTAAATGACGTCGCCCTTTCGTGAATTCAAGCGTCGGCCACTGTATTTTTCGGCCATTGCTCGGCGTGAGCCAGATAAACCAAGGCTTCGCGAACTTGTGTCGGCGTGTTGCAAGTCTCTTGAAACGCCAGCCAATGCAGGCCCTGGCCGATGCGCAGGTGCATGCCTTCACTGTCGATGCCCACCAGTTGCGCCGCTTCGGTTTTCGGCAGCCCGGCCAACTCCACGTAATGGGCGATGGCCTTGGCATGATCGGCGTTCATGTGCTCGATCATGCTCGCCTCGGCCTTGCCAGCGAAGGGGTTGGCCAGGGTGATCTGGTCGATCCAGTGAATGGCGCCGAAGCCGCCGATGTAACGATGGCGCACCGGATCGAGCACCCAGAAATCGAAATCATGGGCCTTGTGATAGTTCTGCGAATCAGGGAAATAGCGGTAGTAACGCTCAGCGGCAGCGTCGATAGCGGCGCTGTCGTCCAGTTTCCGGGCCTCGGCCAAATAGGTCAGGCGCCCGACGGCCTGCACGTCTTCAGCGCCCCGCTCACCCACCAACATCGAGCACTTGGGGTCTTTTTGCAGATTGTGGGTGTGCTGGGCAATGCGGCTGATCAGGATCAAAGGCCGGCCCTGGGCGTCCAAGCAATATGGCACTACGGAACCGAACGGGAACCCGGGCATGGACTTGGAATGGGTGGAGAGCATTCCACGGTATTCCTTGAGCAGTAATTCTCGGGCATGCTTGGCAGCTTCAACGCTCAATTTATGACTCCTTTGATGAAAGCCGTCTAAAAAACGGTCAGGCAGCTGGGCTGTGTTCCAGTACGCCTTGGGCAAGTCTCGTGCAGCCGGGCTATACCGTCAGATCGAGAAGCCTTCCAAAAGGACATCCTTCACCGCTCTGCACCGGGACATGAGAATGCAACTCACCGACAAAGTAATCATTATCACCGGCGGTTGCCAGGGTTTGGGGCGCTCCATGGCCGAGTATTTTGCCGGCAAAGGCGCCAAGCTGGCCTTGGTGGATCTCAACCAGGAAAAACTCGATCAAACGGTTGCCGCGTGCACGGCCAAGGGCGTCGAGGCCCGGGCATACCTGTGCAACGTGGCCAACGAAGAGCAGGTGAGCGACATGGTCGCCCGGGTCGCCGAGGACTTTGGCGCGATCCATGGGTTGGTCAACAATGCCGGGATCCTGCGCGACGGCCTGCTGCTCAAGGTCAAGGATGGCGAAATGACCAAGATGAGCCTGGCCCAGTGGCAGGCGGTGATCGACGTCAACCTTACCGGGGTGTTCCTGTGCACCCGTGAAGTGGCGGCGAAAATGGTCGAGCTGAACAATAGCGGCGTGATCATCAACATTTCGTCGATCTCCCGCGCCGGCAATGTCGGCCAGACCAACTACTCGGCCGCCAAGGCCGGCGTGGCCGCTGCCACCGTCACCTGGGCCAAGGAACTGGCACGCTATGGCATCCGTGTCGCCGGCATCGCCCCGGGCTTCATCGAAACCGAGATGACCCTGGGCATGAAACCCGAAGCCCTGGAAAAGATGACTTCGGGGATTCCGCTCAAGCGCATGGGCAAGCCGGAGGAGATTGCTCACTCGGCGGCGTATATCTTCGAGAACGACTATTACACCGGTCGGATCTTGGAGATGGATGGCGGGTTGCGGATCTAAAGTCGCCGCAAACCAAATGTGGGAGCGAGCTTGCTCGCGATGGCGTCGGATCAGTCAGTCTTGATGTGACTGATACACCGCTATCGCGAGCAAGCTCGCTCCCACATTGGATGGTGTTTCAAGCATCAATCGTCGCTGACAGTGATATTCGGCATCGCCGGTGATGCTGCCTCTTGCAACACGATCCGTGCGCCCACATGGCGGGCCAGTTCCTGATAGACCATGGCGATCTGGCTGTCCGGCTCGGCGATGACCGTTGGTTTGCCGCCGTCGGCCTGTTCGCGGATCAACATCGACAACGGCAGCGAGGCCAGCAGTTCGACGCCGTACTGGCTCGCCAGTTTCTCCCCGCCCCCTTCGCCAAACAGATGCTCGGCATGCCCGCAGTTCGAGCAAATGTGTACGGCCATGTTTTCCACCACGCCCAGCACCGGGATGTTGACCTTGCGGAACATCTCGACGCCCTTGCGCGCGTCCAACAGGGCCAGGTCCTGAGGCGTGGTGACGATCACCGCACCGGCCACCGGGACTTTTTGCGCCAGGGTCAGCTGGATATCGCCAGTGCCTGGCGGCATGTCGATTACCAGGTAATCCAGGTCGCCCCAGGCGGTTTGCGTCACCAGTTGCAGCAGGGCACCGGAGACCATCGGCCCGCGCCAGACCATCGGCGTGTTGTCATCGGTCAGGAAGGCCATGGACATGACTTCCACACCATGGGACTGGATCGGCACGAACCACTTCTGGTCCTTGACTTGCGGCCGGGTGCCCTCGGCCACGCCGAACATGATGCCCTGGCTCGGACCGTAGATGTCCGCGTCGAGAATCCCGACCTTCGCCCCTTCACGGGCCAGGGCCAGGGCCAGGTTGGCGGCGGTAGTGGACTTGCCCACGCCGCCCTTGCCCGAGGCCACGGCGATGACATTCTTCACATTCGCCAGCCCCGGTACCTGCGCCTGGGCCTTGTGGGCCGCAATCACGCTGGTGACTTCAACCTTGGCGCTGGCGACACCGTCCAGGGACTCGATCGCCATTTGCAGCATCTGCGCCCAACCGTTCTTGAACAGATCGGCGGCGTAGCCGATCTCCAGCTGGACGCTGACACGCTCGCCCTGGATGTCGATGGCGCGCACGCATCCGGCGCTGACCGGGTCCTGGTTCAGATAAGGGTCGGTGTACTGGCGAAGGACGGCTTCCACCGCTGCGCGATTGACGGCGCTCATGGGCAACTCCGATAGCAAGACTTGAAAAACAGGCCGCTATCCTACGCCCCACGCTCCCGCGTGGCGACCCGATTACAGCAGGGCGAACACCTTTTGTGGCGACGCCGTTCACAGACGATGCATCCCGAAACAGCCCCGAAAGGTGAAAAAAAGCCGCCAGCGCTTTATAGTGGCCGACCTCCGTTTCATCAAGTAGCCGAGCCCCATGTCCGAGCCACGCAAGATCCTCGTCACCAGCGCCCTGCCCTATGCCAATGGTTCGATTCACCTCGGCCATATGCTGGAATACATCCAGACCGATATGTGGGTGCGCTTCCAGAAGCATCGCGGCAACCAATGCATTTATGTCTGCGCCGACGACGCCCACGGTTCGGCCATCATGCTGCGCGCGGAAAAGGAAGGCATCACCCCGGAACAACTGATCGCCAACGTCCAGGCTGAACACAGCGCCGACTTTGCCGAGTTCCTGGTGGACTTCGACAACTTCCACTCTACCCACGCCGAAGAAAACCGTGAGCTGTCGAGCCAGATCTACCTGAAGCTGCGTGACGCCGGACACATCGCGACCCGTTCGATCACCCAGTATTTCGACCCGGAAAAGAAAATGTTCCTGGCCGACCGTTTCATCAAGGGCACCTGCCCGAAATGCGGGACCGAGGACCAGTACGGCGACAACTGCGAAAAATGCGGCGCCACCTACGCACCGACCGACCTGAAAGACCCGAAATCGGCGATTTCCGGGGCCACTCCAGTGCTCAAGGATTCCCAGCACTTCTTCTTCAAGCTGCCGGATTTCCAGCAAATGCTGCAAACCTGGACCCGCAGCGGCACCCTGCAGGACGCCGTGGCCAACAAGATCGCCGAATGGCTCGACGCCGGCCTGCAACAGTGGGACATCTCCCGCGATGCGCCGTACTTCGGCTTCGAGATCCCCGACGAACCGGGCAAGTATTTCTACGTGTGGCTGGATGCGCCCATCGGCTACATGGCCAGCTTCAAGAACCTTTGCAACCGCACGCCGGAGCTGGACTTCGACGCGTTCTGGGGCAAGGACTCCACCGCCGAGCTGTACCACTTTATCGGCAAGGACATCGTCAACTTCCACGCGCTGTTCTGGCCCGCCATGCTTGAAGGCGCCGGTTTCCGTAAACCGACCGGCATCAACGTCCATGGCTACCTGACCGTCAACGGCCAGAAGATGTCCAAGTCCCGCGGCACTTTCATCAAGGCCCGGACCTACCTGGACCACCTGTCGCCGGAGTACCTGCGCTACTACTACGCAGCCAAGCTCAGCCGCGGCGTCGACGACCTGGACCTGAACCTCGAAGACTTCGTGCAGAAAGTCAACTCCGACCTGGTGGGCAAGGTGGTCAACATCGCCAGCCGTTGCGCCGGTTTTATCCACAAGGGCAACGCCGGTGTCCTGGTCGCCGGCAACGCCGCGCCAGAGCTGACCGACGCCTTCCTGGCCGCTGCTCCCAGCATCGCCGAAGCCTATGAAACCCGCGACTTTGCCCGCGCCATGCGCGAAATCATGGCCCTGGCCGACCGCGCCAATGCCTGGATCGCCGACAAGGCCCCTTGGTCGTTGAACAAACAGGAAGGCAAGCAGGACGAAGTCCAGGCGATCTGCGCCCTGGGCATCAACCTGTTCCGCCAGTTGGTGATTTTCCTCAAGCCGGTGCTGCCGCTGCTGGCTGCCGATGCCGAGGCGTTCCTCAACGTCGCGCCGCTGACCTGGAACGATCACCAGACGTTGCTGAGCAACCATCAGCTGAACGAGTTCAAGCCGTTGATGACCCGTATCGACGCCACCAAGGTGCAAGCCATGAGCGACGCCTCCAAGGAAGACTTGGCCGCCAGCCAGACCGACACCGGCGCGCCGGCCGGTAACGGCGAACTGGCCAAGGACCCGCTGTCGCCGGAAATCGACTTCGACGCCTTCGCCGCCGTAGACCTGCGCGTGGCATTGATCGTCAAGGCTGAAGCCGTGGAAGGTGCCGACAAACTGCTGCGCCTGACCCTGGACATTGGCGACGAGCAACGCAACGTGTTCTCCGGCATCAAGAGCGCTTACCCGGACCCAGCCAAGCTCGAAGGCCGGCTGACGATGATGATCGCCAACCTCAAGCCACGCAAAATGCGCTTCGGCATCTCTGAAGGCATGGTGATGGCAGCGGGCCCTGGCGGCGAGGAAATCTACCTGCTGAGCCCCGACAGCGGCGCCAAGCCAGGTCAGCGGATCAAGTAACACGACCACACGCTGCACCGATCCCACAGTCGCCTCACAGGCGGCTGTGGGATTTTCATATCTGGCCCGCCCTCCCGGCGTGCCGGATAATGCCTAATCTTGTAACAGGCTCTTTGTCGCCGGCACGCCCATGACCGAAATTGTCCTTACACTGTTCAGCGCCGCCCTGATCAACAACCTCGTGTTGCATTGGCCGCTGGGCGTCGATCCGCTGCTGGCGGCGAACGGTAGAAGACAAATACACGCCCTGGGCCTGGCCACCGCGTGCCTGATGCCGATTGTCGGCACCTTGGGCTATCTGCTGGATCATTGGTTGCTGGTCCCGGCAAACCTGACATCCATGCGTCTGTTTGCTTGGCTGCCGCTGAGCGTGCTGTTGATCGGGCCATTGCTGCGCTTGCTCGCGCGCTGGCTGCCGGCGTTGCCGTTCGAGGGGTTGTGGCCGCTGTTGCTCGGCAATGCCGGCATCCTCGGCGTCACGCTGCTCAACGGTCAGGAGGACCAGGGCCTGGGCCACGCCCTCGCCGCGAGCCTGGGCGCCGGGCTGGGATTCTGGCTGGTACTGAGCCTGTTCGATGATTTGCGCCAGCGCACCTTCAATAACGATATTCCCTTGCCCTTTCGGGGCCTGCCGATTCAGTTGATCAGCGCCGGGCTGATGGCGGTGGCATTTCTCGGATTGCGCGGGTTGGTCAAAACATGAGTCTGATTCAACGTATCGATGCCCTGCTGCCGCAGACCCAATGCGGCAAATGCGGCCATCCCGGGTGCAAGCCCTACGCCGAAGGCATCGCCCAGGGCGAACCGATCAACAAATGCCCGCCTGGCGGGCGCGAAACCATCGCCGCCCTGGCCGAGCTGATGAAAGTGCCGGTAGTGGAGCTGGACACCAGCCGCGGCAGTGCCCCGGCGCAGATTGCCTTTATCCGTGAAGACGAATGCATCGGTTGCACCAAGTGCATCCAGGCCTGCCCGGTGGACGCGATTGTCGGCGCGGCGAAGCTGATGCACACCGTTCTCATCGACGAATGCACAGGCTGCGATCTTTGCGTGGCGCCCTGCCCGGTCGACTGCATCGAGATGCGGCCATTGCCGCTGGCCACGGTGCTGCCGATTGTCGGCGGCCTGGCCTTCAGCACCGAGGAACAGCAGGCACGAACCGCCAAGCGTAATCACGCCCGGCAGCGTTTCGAACGGCGCAATGCGCGTTTGCGGCACGAGGAAGAACAGCGTCTGGCCGAGCGCCTGGCGCGTAGCCAACGCGCGGCCCAGGTCCAGCCCCAAGCCCTCGACCCCGTACAAGCCGCACTGGAACGTGTGCGTGCGCAGAAAGCCGCCAACGCCGATGCGGCCCTGAAGAAAGCCAAAATCGACCTGGCCATGAGCCGGGCGCAGTTGAACAAATCCTTGAAAGCGTTCGGTCACCCACCGACCTTTGAGCAGCAGTCGCAATTGATCCTGTTGCAGCGCCAGTTCGAAGCCGCGGAGCAGGCCCTGGCGCAACTGGAAAACACCGCACCGCCGGCCATTGAAGCCCCCGCACCGGCGCAAAACGCCGAACTGAAGCGGGCCAAGATCCAATTGGCGATGCGCCGCGCCGAACTCAGCAAAGCACGGACAGGCGGGGCATCGGATGAGCACATGCAGTTGCTGGAACAAGCGGTGAAAGAGGCCGAACGTCAGGTGGACGCCCATGCCAGCCCCTGAGCCCGTGGACGAACGGCTGCGCCAAGCGATGAAGCGAGTGTTGCTGGCGACGCTGCCCGGCGCGCTGGCGTTGCTGTGGTTCCATGGCTGGGGCGTAGCGCTCAACGTGCTGTTGTCCGGCCTCACCGCCCTGGCGGTCGAAGCGCTGGTGTTGCGTGTGCGGCGTCGACCTCTGATGCCCGACCTGAACGATGGCAGTGCGCTGGTCACCGCCACTCTGCTGGCCCTGGCGTTGCCGGCCTATTGCCCCTGGTGGTTGACCGTCACTGCGGCCGCCTGCGCCTTGTTGTTCGGCAAGCACCTATGGGGTGGTGTCGGTACTAACCCGTTCAACCCGGCAATGCTCGGATATGCCTTGGTGCTGGTGGCGTTCCCTTCACAGATGAGTCAATGGCCAAGCCTTCATGGCATGGGCTTGCTCGAAGGCCTGCAACAGGTGTTTGGCGCTCACCCGTCCCCCGATGCCTGGGCCGGCGCGACCGCACTGGATAGCCTGCGCATCAACAGAAGCCTGACGATCGATGAACTGTTCGCCAACGACCCGGCGTTCGGGCGTTTCGGTGGCCGCGGTGTCGAATGGGTCAATCTGGGGTTCCTGGCGGGCGGCCTGTTTCTGCTGCAACAACGCGTGTTCAGTTGGCATGCGCCAGTGGGCATGCTGACCAGCCTGTTCATCGTCAGCTTGCTGTGCTGGAACGGCTCGGGCTCCGACTCTCATGGCTCGCCACTGTTTCATCTGCTCACCGGGGCGACCATGCTCGGCGCATTTTTCATCGTGACCGAACCCGTCTCTGGCGCCAAAGCCGCGCTTGCCCGGCTGCTGTTTGGCGCAGGCGTGGGGCTGCTGGTCTACCTGATCCGCACCTGGGGTGGTTATCCTGATGGCGTGGCATTTGCGGTGCTGCTGATGAACCTCGGTGTGCCGGCGCTGGATCGGTTTGCCGAGGCACGACAACGGCGGCAACTGACATGAACAACCCCGGCGGCGTTGCGATCCTGATCATTCTGGCAGCCCTCGGCGTAGGAGCCACTTACGTCACGCAAATCAGCACTGCCGGTCACATCGAGGCCCAGCGACAGGCCATCGCCAGCAGAAGCTTGCTCGACGTACTGCCAGCCGACCACTATGACAACCAGCCGTTGACGCAGCCTGTCGTGACGACTCCGCAGACCTTGGCCCATAGCACGCTGCTGAGCGCTTACCTGGCGACCCGCAACGGCCAGCCCAGCGCCGTGTTGTTACGCAGTCAGGGGCTGGGTTATGAAGGCAGTATCGAGTTGCTGATCGCCATCGACCCTCAGGGCCGGTTGCTGGGCGTGAAAACCCTGCGCCAGTCCGAAACACCCGGGCTAGGCGCGGCGATTGCCGGTTGGCCAAACGCCTGGTTGCAGACGTTCAATGGGAAATCGCGCCAAGCCCCGGACGACAACGGTTGGGCCTTGAAAAAGGATCAAGGGCAGTTCGATCAACTGGCCGGCGCAACGGTCACCTCCCGGGCGGTGCTCCAGGCGGTTCACGATGCGCTGCGTTATTTCGACGAGCACAAGGCTCAACTGACCAGAGTGGCCGCAAATGAATAAGCCATGGGTACTGACTCGCGGCCTGCTGCTGGTGCCCTTGGTCGGCGCAAGCGACTCGCTGGTAAACGCACTGGGACTGTGGCTGGCCTGGGCTTTGATCAGTCTTGCCCATGGCTTGGCAATGGCTGCTCTACGGTCCCGCCTGACAGCACCTCAGCGCTTGCTCGCCTCGATTGTGCTGGCCGCGACCCTGACCGCCTGCGCAGGCTTTGCCTTCCAGGCCTGGGCGCTGGAACTGTATCGAGCGCTGAGCCTTTACATTGGCTGGGTCGCCTTGAGCTGCGTGGCGCTGGAACACGAAGATCACTGCATCGACTCCCGTTTGCCTGGACACCTCAGGCTCGCGGGGCTGTTTGGCCTCTGGATGATCGGCCTGGGCACCCTGCGCGAGCTGATCGGCAGCGGCATCCCCCTGGCCAGGCTCGCCCCCGGCGGGTTCATCCTGCTCGGTCTGCTGTTGGCGGCTTACCAGGCTTGGACGGCCGCCAAACCCCATTCATCCGTTGAGGAAACGCCGCGCCCATGAACGCCGCAAAACGCCTGGAAATATTTCGTCGCTTTCACGAAGACAACCCGGAACCGAAAACAGAACTGGCCTATACCTCGCCGTTCGAGTTGTTGATCGCGGTGATCCTGTCGGCCCAGTCCACCGATGTCGGCGTCAACAAAGCCACGGCCAAGCTGTTCCCGGTGGCCAATACGCCAGAGGCGATCCATGCCCTGGGCGTCGAAGGACTCTCCGAGTACATCAAGACCATCGGCCTGTTCAATAGCAAGGCCAAGAACGTGATCGAAACCTGCCGCTTGCTGATCGAGCGTCACGCAGGTGAGGTCCCGCAGACTCGCGAAGCACTGGAAGCTCTTCCAGGTGTGGGCCGCAAAACCGCCAACGTCGTACTCAATACCGCATTTCGTCAGTTGACCATGGCGGTCGACACCCACATCTTCCGCGTGAGCAACCGCACCGGGCTGGCGCCTGGGAAAAACGTCGTGGAAGTGGAAAAGAAACTGATGAAGTTCGTGCCCAAGGAATTTCTCCTGGATTCCCATCACTGGCTCATCCTTCACGGGCGCTACGTTTGCCTGGCGCGCAAGCCCCGCTGTGGCAGCTGCCGAATCGAAGATTTATGCGAATACAAGCACAAGACGTCTGACGATTGAGACACTATTGATTTTATTGATCCATCGATTGAAAAAATCTTTTTTACCCGCCCGTGGTTTATCGATATAAGGAGCGCCAATGGCAGTCTTAGCCTGGAGTCGAACCCATGAGTACTGGCAAAGAACAACTGGATGTAGAAGACGATTTCATCGCCGTTGAGGCCGACGACGCGGAACCTGTGGTAGTGGAAGTGGCGAAAACCAATCTGAGCAAACGCCGCACCATCGATAACCTGCTGGAAGAGCGCCGCCTGCAGAAGCAACTGGCCGATTACGATTTTGACCTCTGACACGTAAAAGCCTCCCTAACGGAGGCTTTTTACTGAGTACGCGTGACCGAACAACTCACACCAACCCATTGCGCTGTGCCAGCTCGATCAGATCGACCAGCGAACGGGCATTGAGTTTCAACAACAAGCGCGTCTTGTAAGTACTGACCGTCTTGTTGCTCAAGAACATCCCATCGGCAATTTCCTTGTTGGTTTTTCCACGCGCCAGTTGCTGCAGGACCATCATTTCTCGCCCGGATAAACGATCCACCATATCGGACTCGCTGGCGTTTCCAAGGCTCGAACGTACCGTATGCAGTGCCTGGTTGGGAAAGTAGCTGTAACCTGACAATACCGCCTTTATCGCACTCAACAGTTCCGTGAGGTCCTGTTGTTTGCACACATAACCAGCGGCCCCCGTCTGCATACAACGCATCGAGAAATGCCCAGGAGCCTGAGAAGTAAGTACCAGTACTTTCAGGGGCGAAGAATTGGCGGTCAGGCGCGCGATAACCTCCAACCCGTCCAGTTTCGGAATGCCGATATCGAGAATGACAATGTCAGGCGCAAGTTCACGAGCAAGTTGCAAGGCATCGACACCATTATCTGTTTCGGCAACAACTTCATAGCCATGACGCTCCATTAGTAGACGTACAGCAAGACGAATGACGGGATGATCATCCACGATCAGCACTTTATTCATGGGCAAATCCAACTTCGCTGTTCGAATTTTTAGAGCACGCACAATAGCCTAGTCATTTCTACCTTGGCATGCTGCCCCCCCCTGAGTGCTCGCACCGAGAGACGCAACCTACAAGCAATACAGAAAAATCCTACAAATTCCCCTGGAAATAATGTGCCATGAATTTTCTCACAGGGATCAGCCTCCCCTTCCTAACGACCCGCCCCCCCTTCGGATATTGTGACTTTCCCCTCCAGGCTGTCGCGCGGGAAGGAAATAGAAGTGACTGCACTCATAAAAAGTAACTGAATTATCTATCGATAAAACAGCAACAACCTCATTAATCCAGCTAAAACCTATATAAAACCAACGTGCTTAATGCAGGGCATACCCGTCTTCAATTAGCAAACCCGAACGACTAACACTCAGCCAATCCATTCAGTCATCGAGCTTACATAACCATGAGTTTTCACCATGAACAAACCTTTGAAAACCATCACCAACCCAATGACCCTTATCGCTATATTTGCCACGTTATCTGAAACGTCCGCGGCGATTTCCCTGCCGTTCCTAGATGATCAGGATCGTGAATATTATCTGTGGTTCCTGATCAGCTTTCCGTTCTATCTACTGCTGCTTTTTTTTATCACCCTAAACTTCAACTATCGCTCGTTATATTCACCGTCCGACTTTCACAAGAGCAAGCACTTCATAAAGACCATGGATGACTCGACCTGCCGACGTAGACGAGTGTTACGTCGGGCCGACAAAGTCAGAAAGTCAGTCATGCGCTGTCATCGACGCAAACACGATCCACAACGGGTCATTCTTCTGGTGTGCAGCCCATCGGGAGAGCTGATTGCTGCCTATCGGGCCAAACTCTTGAAGCGCGCCACGGGACACACCGAAATTGTCCTGTACGTCATTTACAGCCGCGACGACGCAGACGTGGTACCGGACAGGCAGGAGGGTGGGCGCTCAGGGGAATAGCGCCGCATAACAGGGCGATCGCAAAAAAAAACGGCCTGCTCATGGCAGGCCGTTTTCACGTCGCCAGGGTCAGAACAGCTTGCGACCCTTGTTCGCCGCGATACGCATGCGCAGGGCGTTGAGCTTGATGAAACCGGCTGCGTCGGCCTGGTTGTAGGCGCCGCCGTCTTCTTCGAAGGTCGCGATGTTGGCATCGAACAGCGACTCATCGGACTTACGCCCGGTGACGATCACGTTGCCCTTGTACAGCTTCAGGCGCACCACGCCATTCACGTGGGCCTGGGATGCGTCGATCATCTGCTGCAGCATCAGCCGCTCTGGGCTCCACCAGTAACCGGTGTAGATCAGGCTGGCGTACTTGGGCATCAGCTCGTCCTTGAGGTGAGCCACTTCGCGGTCCAGGGTGATCGATTCGATCGCCCGGTGAGCGCGCAGCATGATAGTGCCGCCCGGGGTTTCGTAGCAGCCGCGGGACTTCATGCCCACATAGCGGTTCTCGACGATGTCCAGACGACCGATGCCGTGCTCGCCACCGATACGGTTCAGGGTCGCCAGCACGGTGGCCGGGCTCATTTCCACGCCGTCCAGGGCAACGATATCGCCATTGCGATAGGTCAGCTCCAGGTATTGCGGGGTATCGGGAGCCTTCTCCGGGGACACGGTCCAGCGCCACATGTCTTCTTCGTGCTCGGTCCAGGTGTCTTCCAGCACGCCGCCTTCATAGGAGATGTGCAGCAGGTTGGCGTCCATCGAGTACGGGGATTTTTTCTTGCCGTGGCGCTCGATCGGGATCGCGTGTTTCTCGGCGTAGTCCATCAGTTTTTCACGGGACAGCAAGTCCCACTCACGCCATGGGGCAATGACTTTCACGCCAGGCTTGAGGGCATAGGCACCCAGTTCAAAACGCACCTGGTCGTTGCCTTTGCCGGTAGCGCCGTGGGAAATGGCGTCGGCACCGGTTTCATTGGCGATTTCGATCAGGCGCTTGGCGATCAACGGACGGGCAATGGAAGTACCCAGCAGGTACTCGCCTTCGTAAACAGTGTTGGCGCGGAACATCGGGAACACGAAGTCGCGGACGAACTCTTCGCGCAGGTCATCGATGTAGATCTCTTTGACGCCCATGGCCTGAGCCTTGGCGCGTGCAGGCTCGACTTCTTCGCCCTGCCCCAGGTCAGCGGTGAAGGTCACCACTTCGCAGTTATAAGTGTCCTGCAGCCACTTGAGGATCACCGAAGTGTCCAGGCCGCCGGAATACGCCAGAACGACCTTGTTTACGTCCGCCATGCCATCACTCCACGGGTTGTACGGAAAGCCGGGAAGTTTAACGTCCAATGCGGATAATTTACAGGGGCGCGACAGCTTATGACGACGAAGCGACAGATTATGTCGAGCGAGCGACGGGTATCGCGGATCAGGATGTCCGCGCAGCGGTGGCAGCGGGCGCCTTGACCGGAGCCGCGACCGGTGCCGGGACCTTGCCAGGGGCTGCCGCAGGTGCCGGCGCTGTTGTCGGTTGCGGTGCCGGTGCCTCGGTTGGCGCCACCCGCTCCAGGCGCACGACCACCCGACGGTTCTTGGCCCGGTTGGCGGCATTGGTATTGGGTACCAGCGGATAACGCTCGCCGTGGAAACGCACCGTGATCTGCGACTCCTGGAAACCATTGGCCTTGAAGAAGTCCTGGACCGCCAGGGCCCGGCGCCGTGACAACTCACGGTTGGTCAAGCGGTTGCCACTGTTGTCGGAGTGACCATCGAGCTCGACATGATTGACGCTAGGATCAGCCTTGATGAAGTCGAGCATCACCTGCAACTGAGCCTTGGCCTGCGCATCCAGCTCGACTTCTTCGCCGGGGAAACCGATCTGGGTTTGCTTCACCTGTTCGAAATTCTTCGGCAGCAACTTGGCCACGCAGCTCTGATAGTCGCTGAAGGCCTTGTTGAAGCGCACCGGCAGCAGGCGGACTTCCGATACCCGCCCGTCCTCGGTGTTGCGTCGTACGACCGGGCTGCGACCGTCCATCAGCCCGCTGATCAAGCGACCGGCCTGGACCTGGGAGCTGTTGAACAAGACATCGCCACTGCCAATGTTGACCGAGCCCAGGTTGATGTCACCCCTCCCCGGTTGCCAGGGCGCCGCGGCCGCCAGCAAAGTCGCCGAACCGCCTCCGAGCATCGGGTTGTAGGCCTTGAGCCGAAATGTGGCCTGCTCGCCCGCCCGACGCACGAATTCGCCACTGCCAAAGTCGGTAATCGGCTGGCTCAGCCGACACTCGAACTTATCGCCTTCGACCGTCCACTCAATGCTCTCCAGACGGGTCTGGAAAGTGAGCGCCATGGCGGGAAAGCTGGCAAACACACTGAGCAAGGCTAGATAACGCTGGCGCACGGGAGGCTCCACTGACTTTTATACAAAGATCGACGCATGCCGAGGGCATGACGCTTGTCCGGGGCACTGCACGGATTCGTGGCACACCTGTAGGGGCTATCGGTAAGTTGCGGCAGAACTTGATAGCGGGTGCCTGAATCGGTCTTTTCCGGTAGCATTCCCCAGAGTTTGACCCGCCTGGAAGCCCCCCCATGTCCGACCGCCTGACCCTGCTGCGTCCCGACGACTGGCATATTCATCTTCGCGATGGTGCTGTGTTGACCCATACCGTCGCCGATGTCGCGCGCACCTTCGGGCGCGCAATCATCATGCCTAACCTGGTTCCGCCCGTGCGCAACGCCGCCGAGGCCGATGGCTATCGCCAGCGCATCCTCGCCGCACGCCCGGCTGGCAGCCGCTTCGAACCGCTGATGGTGCTTTACCTCACCGACCGCACCCAGCCCGAAGAAATCCGCGAGGCCAAGGCCAGCGGCTTCGTCCATGCCGCCAAGCTGTACCCGGCCGGTGCCACCACCAACTCCGATTCCGGTGTCACCAGCATCGACAAGATCTTTGCGGCGCTGGAGGCGATGGCCGAAGTCGGCATGCCGTTGTTGATCCACGGTGAGGTCACCCGGGGCGACGTCGACGTGTTCGACCGCGAGAAAATCTTCATCGACGAGCACATGCGCCGCGTCGTGGAACGGTTCCCGACGCTCAAGGTGGTGTTCGAACACATCACCACCGGCGATGCCGTGCAGTTCGTCAACGAGGCCCCGGCCAACGTCGGCGCGACCATTACCGCCCATCACCTGCTGTACAACCGCAACCATATGCTGGTGGGCGGGATCCGTCCGCACTTCTATTGCCTGCCGATCCTCAAGCGCAATACCCATCAGGAAGCTCTGCTCGACGCCGCCACCAGCGGCAGCGCCAAGTTTTTCCTCGGCACGGACTCGGCGCCCCACGCCCGCCACGCCAAGGAAGCCGCCTGCGGTTGCGCCGGTTGCTACACCGCCTACGCGGCCATCGAGCTGTACGCCGAGGCGTTCGAACAGCGTAACGCGCTGGACAAACTCGAAGGTTTCGCCAGCCTGCACGGCCCAAGCTTCTATGGTCTGCCAGCGAACATCGATCGTATTACCCTGGTCCGCGACGAGTGGACCGCCCCCGCCAGCCTGCCTTTCGGCGAGCTGACTGTCATCCCGCTGCGCGCCGGTGAAAAACTGCGCTGGCGCCTGCTGGAGGAAAACGCGTGAGTGAAGATCATTTCGACGACGAACAGGACGGCAACGGTGGTTCGGGCGGCGCCCGTCACCCCATGGCTGCCCGGTTCCGGGGCTATCTGCCGGTCGTCGTCGACGTAGAAACCGGCGGCTTCAACTCCGCCACCGATGCGTTGCTGGAAATCGCCGCGACCACCATCGGCATGGATGAAAAAGGTTTTGTGTTCCCTGACCACACCTATTTCTTTCGTGTCGAACCGTTCGAAGGCGCCAACATCGAAGCGGCGGCCCTGGAGTTCACCGGGATCAAGCTCGATCACCCTTTGCGCATGGCAGTGAGTGAAGAGACCGCCCTGACCGACATTTTCCGCGGTGTGCGCAAGGCCCTGAAGGCCAACGGTTGCAAGCGAGCGATCCTGGTCGGCCACAACAGCAGCTTCGACCTGGGCTTCCTCAACGCCGCTGTCGCGCGCCTGGACATGAAGCGCAATCCGTTTCACCCGTTCTCCAGCTTCGACACAGCGACCCTGGCCGGCCTGGCGTATGGCCAGACCGTCCTGGCCAAGGCCTGCCAGGCGGCCGACATCGATTTTGATGGCCGTGAAGCCCACTCGGCCCGCTACGACACCGAGAAGACGGCCGAGCTGTTCTGCGGCATCGTCAACCGCTGGAAGCAGATGGGGGGCTGGCAGGATTTCGACGACTGACATCGGACCAGCTTTGGCTCTTGTGGCGAGGGGATTTATCCCCGTGGGACTGCGCAGCAGTCCCACGAAAGGTGAGCCAGGCCAAATCAATTGGCGGGTTTTGGGTCGCTTCGCGGCCCAGCGGGGATAAATCCCCTCGCCACAAAGCTTCGTGTTCCAGCAGATGATCCGGTTTGAAACACCCATAAAAAAACCGGCCCTATCGAGGGCCGGTTTTTTTATGCCTTGTGCGATTACAGCTTGTCGCTGTGCTCACCCAGGTAGGCGGCAACGCCTTCAGGCGATGCAGTCATGCCCTTGTCGCCTTTCTTCCAGTTGGCCGGGCACACTTCGCCGTGCTCTTCGTGGAATTGCAGGGCGTCGACCAGACGGATCAGCTCTTCCATGTTACGGCCCAGTGGCAGGTCGTTGATGATCTGCGAACGGACAACGCCTTTGTCGTCGATCAGGAACGCGCCACGGAAAGCCACGCCGCCTTCGGACTCAACGTCGTAGGCCTTGGCGATTTCGTGCTTCATGTCGGCAGCCATGGTGTATTTCACCTGACCGATACCGCCATTGTTGATCGGGGTGTTGCGCCAGGCGTTGTGGGTGAAGTGCGAGTCGATCGAAACAGCGACCACTTCAACGTTGCGGGCCTTGAAGTCGTCCATGCGGTGATCCAGTGCGATCAGCTCGGACGGGCAGACGAAGGTGAAGTCCAGCGGATAGAAGAACACCAGGCCGTATTTGCCTTTGATGGCCGAGGACAGGGTGAAGCTGTCGACGATTTCGCCGTTGCCGAGCACGGCCGGGACGGTGAAGTCAGGGGCTTGTTTGCCTACGAGTACGCTCATTGGATATCTCCTGGTGTAGTAACGTGAAAACAAGGTCCGGGCCAGCCTGCCACCCTCAGGCGACAGCCCTGTGACACGAACCCGCTTGCAAGGGCCGATCATCATACACCGCGAATTTAGACTGTCTTCAACGGTTTTTCGGCGGTATTGAAAAATCGCTGTGGCATTTCATGACACCTCACGGGCCAAGGGCAGAAACCGTTCGTCAGCCAGGCGCCGCTCTGGCGCAAGGGTTTCAGAAACCACTTTGACAATCATTCTCGTTAACATTAAGATCCGTCTCAATTGAGTCACAACCAGCGACGGTTCTCACTTATGTATGTATGCCTCTGCACTGGCGTCACCGACGGGCAAATCCGCGAAGCGATCTATGAAGGTTGCTGCAGCTACCGCGAAGTCCGCCAGGCCACCGGCGTAGCCAGCCAATGCGGCAAATGTGCCTGCCTGGCCAAGGACGTGGTCCGCGAAACCCTCGCCAAAGTACAAACCGCCCAGGCCTCGATCCCCTACCCGGTAGAATTTACCGCCGCGTAATAAACAGCTTTCAAAGGAACCGGACTCAATGTCCGGTTTTTTTATGCCTGTAAATCAATTGCTTAGCGTTCAGACGCGGAACACAAACATTCTTATTCCGATTAATTTTCATTTATTATTCAACAACTTAGGTTTGACACTCGCAAGTACGCGGCTCAAACTCCGCCTTATATACAGCTATTACAGGGCAGGTCTCATCATGAAAGGCGACGTCACAGTCATCCAGCATCTCAATAAGATCCTCGGCAATGAGCTGGTCGCGATCAATCAATACTTCCTGCATGCGCGCATGTACGAGGATTGGGGCCTGAACAAGTTGGGCAAGCACGAGTACCACGAGTCCATCGACGAGATGAAACACGCGGACAAGCTGATCAAGCGCATCCTGTTCCTCGAAGGCCTGCCGAACGTCCAGGACTTGGGCAAGCTGCACATCGGCGAACACACCCGGGAAATGCTTGAGTGCGACCTGCGCATCGAGCGCACTGGCCACGCCGACCTGAAGGCGGCCATCGCCCATTGCGAGACCGTTGGCGACTTCGGCAGCCGTGAACTGCTTGAGGACATTCTCGAGTCCGAAGAAGAGCACATCGACTGGCTGGAAACCCAATTGGGCCTGATCGACAAAGTCGGCCTTGAGAACTACCTGCAATCGCAGATGGGTGAAGAGTAATTCTTCGCGGCTAACCCATTAAAAAGCCCCGCCCTCTTTCGAGAGGCGGGGCTTTTTAATGCCTGAGTTTCAGACCATACCGAAATCCACTGTGGGAGCGAGCAAGCTCGCTCCCACAAGGTTCTTGTCCACCACAACTTGTGTGGTGAACAGAACCATCACACATCAGGCTTCAGTCTTGTTCGCCGCAGCTTTTTCTACCGCTTCCTTGATCGTGGCCTGCAGAGAGCCGTCAGCGGCCATCTCGGTCATGATGTCGCTACCACCGACCAGCTCACCACCCACCCACAGCTGTGGGAACGTTGGCCAGTTGGCGTACTTGGGCAGGTTGGCGCGGATTTCCGGGTTCTGCAGGATGTCCACGTAGGCAAACTTCTCGCCACACGCCATCACAGCCTGAGCAGCCTTGGCCGAGAAACCGCACTGTGGCGCGTTCGGCGAGCCTTTCATGTAAAGCAGGATGGTGTTGTTGGCAATCTGGTCTTTAATCGTTTCGATGATATCCATGGAGCACCTCGGCTTAAAACTTTTGCGACTTAAGTTGTCGACACGGTGATGCATTGTAACGGAAAGCCGAACGTGCTCCAGAGACAATTTTACGCAGCCGCCACCTTCACCGGTACGCCGTTGAGCGCCGCATTACCGGACAACTCATCGAGCTGACAATCATCGGTCAGGTCATTGGCGCTGGAACCCGGCTGGCCGCAGGCGATGGTCATCTGCACGCCCGGCCGGGCATGGCCCCAGCCGTGGGGCAAGCTGACCACACCCTTCATCATGTCCAGGCTGCCCTGCACCTCGACTTCGATCATACCCACCCGCGAACTGACCTTCACCCGCTGCCCGTCGACAAGACCGCGACTGGCGAGGTCATCCGGATGCATCAGTAGCTGATGACGCGGCTTGCCCTTCACCAGCCGATGGAAATTGTGCATCCAGGAATTATTGCTGCGCACATGGCGACGACCAATCATCAGCAACTCATCCGCCGCTGGAGCCCGCAACGCGGCAAAACGCTCCAGGTCGGCAAGTATCACCGCCGGCGCGGCTTGCACCCGTTGGTTTTCGGTTTTCAACCGTGGGGCCAGGTTGGGCTTCAGAGCTCCGAGGTCAATGCCATGGGGATGGTCGAACAAGGTCGCCAGGGACAGTTTGTGTGGCGAAGCATCGCCATAAGCCCCGGCCCGCAGACCGAAATCGATCATTTGCGCTGGCGGCATGGTCGGTTTGAGTTCCTTGCCGGTTCTGGCGGCAAAGGCCTTGGCCAGCCCGACAAAAATCTCCCAGTCATGCAGCGCCCCTTCTGGCTTGGGCAGAATAGCCCGGTTGAAGCGGGTCACGTTGCGCACCGCGAACAGGTTGAACGTGGTGTCGTAATGATCGTTTTCCAGCGCCGAGGTCGAGGGCAGGATCAGGTCGGCATAGCGCGTGGTTTCGTTGATGTACAAGTCGATGCTGACCATGAACTCCAGCCCGTCCAGCGCCTGCTCCAGTTGTCGCCCGTTGGGCGTGGACAGTACCGGATTGCCGGCCACGGTAACCAGCGCACGAATCTGGCCTTCGCCTTCGGTGAGCATTTCCTCGGCCAGGGTCGACACCGGCAACTCCCCGGCGTACTCGGGACGCCCGGACACCCGGCTCTGCCAACGGTTGAAATGCCCTCCCGAGGTGGTGGCCACCAGATCCACTGCCGGCTCGGTGCACAGCGCCCCGCCCACCCGATCGAGGTTGCCGGTGACCAGATTGATCAGTTGAATCAGCCAGTGGCACAGCGTGCCAAATGCCTGGGTCGAAACCCCCATCCGCCCGTAACACACCGCGGACGGCGCTGCGGCAAAGTCCCGGGCCAATCGGCGGATCTGTTCCGCAGGCACTGCGCAAAGCGGACTCATCGCCTCAGCCGTGAAGGTGGCAACAGCTTGGCGCACCTCTTCCAGGCCATCCACCGGCAGGTGGCTGTCACGGGTCAGGCCCTCGCTGAACAACGTATTGAGCAAACCAAACAGCAACGCGGCATCACCACCAGGGCGCACGAACACATGCTGGTTGGCGATGGCCGCCGTTTCGCTGCGGCGCGGATCGACCACCACCACTTTACCGCCACGGGCCTGGATAGCCTTGAGGCGCTTCTCCACGTCCGGCACGGTCATGATGCTGCCGTTGGACGCCAGCGGGTTGCCGCCCAGGATCAGCATGAAGTCGGTGTGATCGATGTCTGGAATCGGCAGCAGCAGGCCGTGGCCATACATTAGATGACTGGTCAGGTGATGAGGCAGTTGATCCACCGAGGTCGCCGAGAAACGGCTGCGGGTTTTCAACAGGCCCAGGAAATAGTTGCTGTGGGTCATCAGCCCATAGTTGTGCACGCTGGGGTTGCCCTGGTAGACCGCCACCGCATTCTGGCCATGGCGCGCCTGGATACCCGCCAGGCGCTCGGCTACCAGCGCAAAGGCATCGTCCCAGGCAATGGGCTGCCACTCGCTGCCAATCCGCTGCATGGGCTGGCGCAGGCGGTCGGGGTCATTCTGGATATCTTGCAGGGCCACTGCCTTGGGACAGATATGCCCTCGGCTGAAGCTGTCCAGCGCATCGCCCTTGATCGAGGTGATCGCCAGGCCCTGGCCGTCGGTTTCGGTGGTTTCGAGGGTCAAGCCGCAGATGGCTTCACACAGATGGCACGCACGGTGGTGGAGAGTCTTGGTCATGGCCAGTCTCTGTTTTATTCGTGGCGGGCGCTTTCGGCCGCGGGAACAAAACTATGGCGCGCGATCCCCGGCAGCGCCAGCGACGTTCGTCCTGTGAATTGCCGGGCATCAGGCCCGCCGATGAAGTGGCATCAAGGGCGCTCGGGAGGCGGCGCCAGCAACTGGATTTCTTCGACGGTTTCCACCTGCTCCTGGGCGATGGGCACGCCCGTCAGCTCGCCGATCAGCCGCCAATGCTCGTCGAGCCCGTTGCTGATAGTGGCCATGCGATCGATCATTCTGCGGCCTGCGGCCTTGGTCACTTCGTCGTCGCTGCGCAACAATTCGAATGACATGGACGTCACCGAAGCGGTCAAATGAGTCAGGGAACGTGCCGTCAGCCCCAGTAGTTCCATCAATTGTTGCTCTTTCGAATCCATTTCGGGGGCTCCTGCGTCTAGAGGCTCATTTATAACCCAGCCCCTTGCATTAGGAAATGTTTCACACCTGACAACAAGCAGGCAAACCCCGGCAATGACGGGCCAAAGGCCGACTATCAACCACGCCATGCCCGCCCGGCTTGATTGCCAAGCTGCGCAACGCCAGTGTACAAATGGGGCACTGCTATCAGGAAACCGGCTTCATACATGTCATCGCAGACCTGTGATGACCTCGCTGAAATCCCCTAAAACTGTAGCCCTATTGGTAAGACGCGACATTTCCTTATAAGATCGCGCCTTCCTCTATTTCGTCGCCCCGTGCGGCTTTTGCCGCAGGTCTCGCCCGTTTTTTGAATAAACAAGGCTTTGAGCATCTGCGGTCAGTTACAAAAAGGTAGTCAATCATGAGCGCAAGGCACTTTCTCTCCCTGATGGATTTCACGCCCGATGAGTTGCTCGGCGTGATCCGTCGAGGCGTGGAGCTCAAGGACCTGCGTAACCGCGGCGTACTGTTCGAGCCCTTGAAAAACCGCGTGCTGGGGATGATCTTCGAGAAGTCATCGACCCGCACCCGCATCTCTTTCGAAGCCGGCATGATCCAGCTGGGCGGCCAGGCGATCTTCCTGTCGCCGCGCGACACCCAGTTGGGCCGCGGCGAACCCATCAGCGATTGCGCCATCGTCATGTCGAGCATGCTGGATGCCGTGATGATCCGTACCTTTGCCCACAGCACCCTGACCGAATTCGCGGCCCACTCCCGCGTGCCGGTGATCAACGGTCTGTCCGACGACCTGCATCCCTGCCAATTGCTGGCCGACATGCAGACGTTCCTCGAGCACCGTGGCCCAATCCAGGGCAAGACCGTGACCTGGATCGGCGATGGCAACAACATGTGCAACAGCTATATAGAAGCGGCGATACAATTCGACTTCCAGCTACGCATCGCCTGCCCTGAAGGCTACGACCCGAATGCCGAACTGGTCGCCAGGGCCGGGGATCGGGTGACCATCGTTCGTGATCCGAAACAGGCCGTGGCCGACGCACACCTGGTGAGCACCGACGTCTGGACCTCCATGGGCCAGGAAGAAGAAACCGCCAAGCGCCTCAAATTGTTCGCGCCGTTCCAGGTCAACCGGGCCCTGCTCGACCTGGCGGATGCCGAAGTGCTGTTCATGCACTGCCTGCCAGCCCACCGTGGCGAGGAGATCAGCTTCGATTTGCTGGACGACCCGCGCTCGGTGGCCTGGGACCAGGCAGAAAATCGCCTTCACGCGCAAAAGGCCCTGCTCGAGTTTCTTGTCGAGCCGGCGTACCACCACGCATGAGCCATTCGCTGCTACTGAATTTGCATAACCTGGCTTGCGGCTACCAAAACCAGCGGGTCGTGCAGAATCTCAACCTGCATCTCAATGCCGGCGACATCGGCTGCCTGCTCGGTTCGTCCGGGTGTGGCAAGACCACGACGTTGCGCGCCATCGCCGGTTTCGAACCGGTGCACGAGGGCGAGATCCAACTGGCCGGGGAAACCATCTCCCGCGCCGGCTTCACCCTCGCCCCGGAAAAACGCCGAATCGGCATGGTGTTCCAGGACTACGCGCTGTTCCCTCACCTGAGCGTGGCCGAGAACATTGCCTTTGGTATTCGCAAGCATCCAAACAAGGACCGCGTCGTCGAAGAACTGCTGGAACTGGTCAACCTCAAGAGCCTGGGCAAGCGTTTTCCCCATGAGCTCTCTGGTGGCCAGCAACAGCGCGTGGCATTGGCCCGAGCCCTGGCACCGGAGCCACAGTTGCTGTTGCTCGACGAACCGTTCTCCAACCTCGATGGCGAGCTGCGACGCAAGCTCAGCCATGAGGTGCGGGATATCCTCAAGGCCCGCGGCACCAGCGCGATCCTGGTCACCCACGACCAGGAAGAAGCCTTCGCCGTGAGTGACCATGTCGGGGTGTTCAAGGAAGGTCGGCTGGAGCAGTGGGACACGCCTTACAATCTCTACCACGAACCGCTGACGCCTTTCGTCGCCAGTTTCATTGGCCAGGGCTATTTCATTCGTGGCCGGCTCGAAAGCCCGGAATCGGTGCAGACCGAGCTGGGCATCCTGCGCGGCAACCGGGCCTATACCTGGCCCATTGGCGGCGCGGTGGACCTGCTGCTGCGCCCGGACGATATCGTCTACGCACCGGACAGCCCGCTCACGGCTCAAATCGTCGGCAAGACGTTCCTGGGGGCTTCCACGCTGTATCGCCTGCAATTGCCGACGGGGGCGCAGCTGGAATCGATCTTCCCAAGCCACGCCGACCATCAGGTCGGGGACCATGTCGGCATCCGCGTGGCGGCTGAACACCTGGTACTGTTCCAGGCCTCGGGCAGTACCGCGGCGCATATACCACCGGTGGAGAGTGGAGTGCGGCGCTACAGCACCGCCAGCTGACCATTGTGGGAGCGAGCTTGCTCGCGATGGCGTAGGCACATTCAGCATCGATGCAAGCTGAACCACCGCTATCGCGAGCAAGCTCGCTCCCACAAGTAACCTCATTGGCTTGAGGTTACCCCAGCATCAACGTCCCACTGGCCACCAACGTCGCATTCCCGCCGATCTTCACCCGCTCACCCTCCAATCGGCAGAACAACGCCCCGCCCCTGGCCGAGCACTGGTAAGCCGTCAGCCCATGCTTACCCAAGCGCTTGGACCAGTACGGAATCAGGCTGCAATGGGTCGAACCCGTCACCGGATCCTCATTGATACCAATGGCCGGGGCAAAATAGCGGGAGACAAAATCATGCTTGCTGCCCGGGGCGGTCACGATAGCGCCCGGCCACGGCAGTTTCGCCAAGGCCGCCATGTCCGGCTTGCAATCGAGCACCGCTTGCTCCGACTCCAGCACCACGAACAGTTCGCGGGAGCTCAGCACATCCACCGCTTCGACACCCAGGGCACTCTGCACGGCCAGGGACGCTCCCAACTCGCTAGGCATCACGGCTGGAAAATCCAGCCACAACCGATCGCCTTCGCGAGTGACGCTCAGCGGCCCGGATTTGCAGATGAAATCCAGCTGCCCAACCGTTTCGTCATAGACCTCGAACAGCACATAGGCACTGGCCAAAGTGGCATGCCCACAGAGCGGGACTTCGGTGGTGGGGGTGAACCAGCGGATATGCCAATACTGGCCTTCGCGAACCAGGAAAGCGGTCTCAGCCAGGTTATGTTCGGCGGCGATCTTTTGCATCAAGTCATCGGCAAGCCAGGCGTCGAGCCGATAGACCATCGCCGAATTACCGCCAAACGGCCGATCACTGAACGCATCGACTTGATGAAACGCAAGCTGCATGGCACTTCTCCTTTTTATTGATGCGCCAGCATGAGGGCCCGAGCTGCCGAATTTCCAGTGACAGATCAGCGCAATTTTCACCCTACAGCTTAGCGTGAGAATCCTGCCAGGCTTGAGCCCTGCACTCTTGTGGCGAGGGAGCTTGCTCGCGCTGGGGGGCGAAGCGGCCCCCTGGATTCAGACCCGCCCGATATCCGCAAACGTCGCCCCGGTATGCTCCGCCAGGACCGCAGGAGCTAGCTCCACCTCCAATCCCCGGCGTCCGGCGCTGACAAAAATGCTCGCAAGTGGCTGGGCCGAACTGTCGATAAACGTGCGCAGACGCTTCTTCTGCCCCAGCGGGCTGATGCCGCCGAGCAAATAACCCGTGGAGCGCTGCGCGGCGGACGGGTCGGCCATTTCGACTTTTTTCACCCCGGCGGCATGGGCCAGGCCTTTCAAATCCAAGGTCCCTGCCACCGGCACCACCGCCACCAACAACTCACCTTTTTCGCTGGCCGCCAACAACGTCTTGAACACCTGCGCCGGGTCCAGTCCGAGCTTTTGCGCCGCCTCCAGCCCATAGGACGCGGCCTTGGGGTCGTGTTCGTAACTGTGAATGCGATGCTCGGCACGTACTTTCTTCAACAGATCCAACGCGGGGGTCATGACCGCTCCTGGCAAGGAAATCAAAAAGAATGGGCGGATTCTAAGCCATCGCCAGCAAAAAAAGCGCGGGGCAGCACGGCCAGTCATGGTGAGGCCGTGTCGAAGAGGCGTCATTCACGCTACGAATAGTTGAAATGTGACCGACGGTTCACTTTCGACCTTTGACACCAGCGTTTCTTGTCTATATTTTTTCGAAACTGAAAGCAATAACGCATGTCTCAAGCAACACCCCGAAATCAGGACCGCCCTCCTGCTTCGGTAAAATCGCGCTATCGAGCTGTATATCGAACGCGCCAGACAACAACAAAAACTGAGGTTTGAATGACAATTGCTTTACAACAACCATCCCTTTCCAGCCAATGCCTGGCTGAATTCCTTGGAACTGCCCTGCTGATTTTCTTCGGTACCGGTTGCGTCGCGGCGCTCAAGGTCGCGGGTGCGAGTTTCGGCCTGTGGGAAATCAGTATCATCTGGGGCGTGGGCGTCAGCATGGCGATTTACCTCAGCGCGGGTGTTTCCGGCGCACACCTCAACCCCGCCGTCAGCATTGCCCTGTGCCTGTTCACCGACTTCCAGAAGCGCAAATTGCCGTTTTATATCATCTGCCAAGTGGCCGGCGCCTTCTGCGGTGCACTGCTGGTCTACACGCTGTATAGCAATCTATTCTTCGATTTCGAACAATCCCGGCACATGATCCGGGGGACTGAAGCCAGCCTCGAACTGGCCTCGGTGTTCTCGACCTATCCGCACCCGGCACTGTCCACCGGCCAGGCCTTTGTGGTGGAGATGATCATCACCGCCATCCTGATGGGCGTGATCATGTCGTTGACCGACGACAACAATGGCCTGCCCCGCGGCCCACTGGCGCCGCTGCTGATCGGCCTGCTGATTGCAGTGATAGGCAGCTCGATGGGCCCGCTGACCGGTTTCGCGATGAACCCGGCACGAGACTTCGGCCCTAAACTGATGACTTTCTTCGCTGGCTGGGGTGAAATTTCCTTCACGGGTGGACGCGACATCCCGTACTTCCTGGTTCCGATTTTTGCACCGATTGTGGGTGCGTGCCTGGGTGCTGCCGCCTATCGCGGGCTGATTGCCCGTCATCTGCCCAGCGCCACAACTGCTACAAAGGATGCAACACCCGCCATTGACGGCAAGCCCAGAACGTCCTGAAACGTGGGCGCATGCTCCTGCCCTTCGGGCGTGCGCCATGGCCTCCCCTCTTTTTACGTCCCAAGGCAATCGACATGACCGACATACAGAACAAGAACTACATCATTGCCCTCGACCAGGGTACGACCAGCTCGCGCGCGATCATTTTCGACCGTGACGCCAACGTGGTCTGCACCGCCCAGCGCGAATTCGTCCAGCATTATCCGCAGGCCGGCTGGGTCGAACACGACCCGATGGAGATCTTCGCCACCCAGAGCGCGGTCATGGTCGAAGCCCTGGCCCAGGCCGGCCTGCACCACGACCAGGTCGCCGCCATTGGCATCACCAACCAGCGTGAAACCACCGTAGTCTGGGACAAGACCACCGGTCGGCCAATCTACAACGCCATCGTCTGGCAATGCCGCCGCAGCACCGAGATCTGCCAGCAGCTCAAGCGCGATGGCCACGAGCAGTACATCAGCGAAACCACCGGCCTGGTCACCGATCCGTACTTTTCCGGCACCAAGCTCAAGTGGATCCTGGATAACGTCGAAGGCAGCCGCGAGCGTGCACGCAACGGTGAATTGCTGTTCGGCACCGTCGACAGCTGGCTGATCTGGAAATTCACCGGCGGCAAGGTCCACGTCACCGACTACACCAACGCCTCGCGCACCATGCTCTTCAATATTCACTCGCTGGAGTGGGACGCGAAGATGCTCGACATCCTCGACATCCCCCGCGAAATGCTCCCGGAAGTGAAATCGTCCTCGGAAATCTACGGCCGCACCAAAAGCGGCATTGCCATCGGTGGCATCGCCGGCGACCAACAGGCTGCCCTTTTCGGCCAGATGTGCGTGGAGCCAGGCCAGGCGAAAAATACCTATGGCACCGGTTGCTTCCTGCTGATGAACACTGGCGCCAAGGCCGTCAAATCCAATCACGGCATGCTCACCACGATTGCCTGCGGCCCTCGCGGCGAAGTGGCCTACGCCCTGGAAGGCGCGGTGTTCAATGGGGGCTCTACGGTTCAGTGGCTGCGCGATGAATTGAAAGTCATCAACGATGCCCACGACACCGAATACTTTGCCAACAAGGTCAAGGACAGCAACGGCGTGTACCTGGTGCCCGCCTTCACCGGCCTGGGTGCGCCGTACTGGGACCCCTACGCCCGTGGTGCGCTGTTCGGCCTGACCCGTGGCGTACGGGTCGATCACATCATCCGTGCGGCGCTGGAGTCGATTGCCTACCAGACCCGCGACGTGCTCGACGCCATGCAGCAGGACTCAGGCGAACGCCTCAAGGCCCTGCGGGTGGACGGCGGCGCGGTGGCGAACAACTTCCTGATGCAATTCCAGGCCGACATCCTGGGCACCCAGGTCGAACGTCCGAAAATGCGTGAAACCACCGCCCTGGGTGCGGCCTACCTGGCCGGCCTGGCCTGCGGCTTCTGGGGTAGCCTGGAAGAGCTGCGCGGTAAAGCGGTGATCGAGCGCGAATTCGAACCGCAACTGGACGAACAGGCGAAGGAAAAACTCTACGCTGGCTGGAAAAAAGCGGTCAGCCGCACCCGTGACTGGGAGCCTCACGAAGACGCCGAATAAACCGAAGCTGGAGACGAGAACGGTCAGAAACTGGTCGGGAGTGGATTCCTGCGGCATCATGGGCAAATTTTGTACGGCAGCCCAAAGGAAGCCCCATGAATCTGCCTCCCCGTCAGCAGCAAATCCTCGAACTGGTTCGCGAACGCGGCTATGTCAGCATCGAGGAAATGGCGCAGCTCTTCGTCGTCACCCCGCAAACCATCCGCCGCGACATCAATCAACTGGCGGAAGTGAATCTGCTGCGCCGCTACCATGGCGGCGCCGCCTACGATTCAAGCGTGGAAAACACCGCCTACGCCATGCGCGCCGACCAGATGCGCGACGAGAAACAACGCATCGCCGAAGCCATCGCCGCGCAGATCCCCGATCACGCCTCGCTGTTCATCAACATTGGCACCACCACCGAATCCATCGCCCGAGCGCTGCTCAATCACAACCATCTCAAGGTCATCACCAACAACCTGCACGTGGCTTCGATCCTCAGCGCCAAGGACGACTTCGAAGTCCTGATAGCCGGCGGTAACGTACGACGCGACGGGGGCGTGGTGGGCCAGGCCAGCGTAGACTTCATCAACCAGTTCAAGGTCGATTTTGCCCTGGTAGGCATCAGCGGTATCGATGAAGACGGCAGCCTGCTGGACTTCGACTACCAGGAAGTACGGGTTTCCCAGGCGATCATCGCCAACGCCCGGCAGGTATTGCTGGCGGCGGACTCCAGTAAATTCGGGCGCAACGCCATGGTTCGACTGGGGCCTATCAGCCTGATCGATTGCCTGGTGACGGACCAGCAACCGGTGCCGGCTTTGGCGCAATTGCTGAGCCAGCACAAGATTCGCCTGGAAGTGGTCTGACTTCACCCCCGGTCCCGTGTGGCGAGGGGATTTAGCGAAGCGTCGCACCGCCCCGCTGGGTTGCACAGCAACCCAATGCAGTCACTCAATTTGCCTGATGCGCCGCCTCGCCCGGGATTTAGGGCTGCTTCGCAGCCCAGCGGGGCGGTGCGACGCTTCGCTAGCCTCCTTGCCACAACTGCCTCCCTGTAGGCCTCAATATCTCTTTATGTTCGAAAATTTTCCTTTCAGCTTCCTTTGATCAGTATTTTCAATCGAAGCCGACTGGCTGTTGCCGAGTTTATGGGCTAGTATTTTCGCAAATGAACATTAATGTTCGAATTCAAATATTGCAAAAAGAGCCCGAGGCCAGCCGATGCCCACTTCTACCTTGCCTACGCCCCCTCTCGCCGAGGTTTACGACATCGCCGTCATTGGTGGCGGTATTAACGGCGTGGGGATTGCCGCGGACGCTGCCGGTCGCGGTCTTTCGGTGTTCCTTTGCGAAAAGGACGATCTGGCCAGCCACACATCGTCGGCCAGCAGCAAGCTGATCCACGGCGGCCTGCGCTACCTCGAACATTACGAATTCCGCCTGGTGCGCGAAGCGCTGGCAGAGCGCGAAGTGCTGCTGACCAAGGCCCCGCACATCGTCAAGCAAATGCGCTTCGTGCTGCCCCATCGCCCACACCTGCGTCCGGCCTGGATGATTCGCGCCGGCCTGTTTCTCTACGATCACCTTGGTAAACGTGAGCAACTCGCCGGTTCCAAGAGCCTGAAATTCGGTGCCGATAGCGTATTGAAAAGCGAGATCACCAAGGGCTTCGAATACTCCGACTGCTGGGTCGATGACGCACGACTGGTAGTGCTCAACGCCATGGCCGCCCGGGAAAAAGGCGCGCATGTCCACACCCGCACCCGCTGCGTGAACGCCCGCCGCAGCAAAGGCCTGTGGCACTTGCATCTGGAACGTGCCGACGGCAGTCTGTTTTCGATTCGCGCCAAGGCACTGGTGAACGCCGCTGGCCCATGGGTCGCCAAGTTCATTCGCGATGACCTGAAGATGGAATCGCCTTACGGCATCCGCCTGATCCAGGGCAGCCACCTGATCGTGCCGAAACTCTATGAGGGCGAGCATGCGCACATTCTTCAAAACGAAGATCAGCGCATTGTGTTCACCATTCCATACCTGAACCAGTTCACCCTGATCGGCACCACCGACCGCGAATACACCGGCGACCCGGCCAAAGTGGCCATTACCGAAGGTGAAACCGATTACCTGTTGAAGGTGGTCAACGCTCACTTCAAAAAGCAGCTCAGCCGCGACGATATCCGGCACAGCTATTCCGGCGTGCGCCCACTGTGCAACGACGAATCCGACAATCCATCAGCCGTCACCCGGGATTACACCCTGGCACTCTCCGGTAATGGTGAAGAAGCGCCGTTGCTGTCGGTGTTCGGTGGCAAGCTGACCACTTATCGCAAACTGGCCGAATCGGCCATGGCGCAGCTAGCCCCATTTTTTACGCAGATGCGCTCGAGCTGGACCGCCGTAGAGGCCCTCCCCGGAGGCGAAAACATGACCACCCCGCAGGCGCTGTGCTCGGCCCTGCGCGACAAATTCGACTGGTTGCCGACCGACATCGCCCGCCGCTGGGCTACCACGTATGGCAGCCGCACCTGGCGCATGCTCGAAGGCGTACACAACCTCGGCGACCTGGGCGAACACATTGGCGCAGGCCTCTACACCCGGGAAGTCGACTACCTGTGCAGCGACGAATGGGCCGTCGATGCCCAGGACATCCTGTGGCGCCGCAGCAAGCTGGGGCTGTTCACCACTCAGGGCGAACAGGAAAAGCTGCAGCAATACCTGAGTAAAGTTGAGCAAAACCGCCGCAAGATCGAAGCGGCCTGATCGATAGCCTGCTAAACCCAAAGCCCCTGAATCCTGCGATTCAGGGGCTTTTTGCTATCTGAAGTCCACCGATGCCCCTGTGAGAGCGAGCTTGCTCGCGATGAGGTCAGCCCATTCAACATCCATGTGACTGACACACCGCTATCGCAAGCAAGCTCGCTCCCACAATGGATCGAGGCAGGCTCAAGCCATTCGGTTTTCCGAACACGACCTGCCAGTCAGTTCGGCTAACCGGATAAAGCAGCCCGCATCAAACCTGAAACAAAACATTAATTACCAAGTAAAACAACAGGTTATACGGACAGCCCTGGCCTGGCACGAGTCATGCTCTACACTCCTGGAGACGAATACCTGCATGCCAACACAACAGGAGCTGCCAGGCATTCGAAGCACTCAGGGCCGACGAACCGGCTAAATAAGAAAAACAATGTCGAGGAAATATAGATGCGCATCGTTCCCCATCTCCTGGGCGCAGCCATTGCTGCCGCTCTGATCAGCACTCCGGTTTTTGCAGCCGAACTGACCGGCACGCTGAAAAAGATCAAAGAGTCCGGCGTTATCACGCTTGGGCATCGCGACGCTTCCATTCCGTTTTCCTATATTGCAGACGCGTCCGGCAAACCGGTCGGCTACTCCCACGACATCCAGCTGAAAGTCGTCGAAGCGATCAAAAAAGACCTGGACCTGCCTAACCTGCAGGTCAAGTACAACCTGGTGACTTCGCAAACCCGTATCCCGCTGGTGCAGAACGGCACCGTGGACCTGGAATGCGGCTCCACCACCAACAACGTCGAGCGTCAGCAGCAGGTTGACTTCTCCGTTGGCATCTTCGAGATCGGCACCCGACTGCTGACCAAGAAAGATTCCAAGTACAAGGATTTCGACGACCTCAAGGGCAAGAACGTCGTGACCACCGCCGGCACCACGTCCGAGCGCCTGCTCAAGTCCATGAACGCCGACAAGCAAATGGGCATGAACGTCATCTCCGCCAAGGACCATGGCGAGTCCTTCCAGATGCTCGAAGGCGGTCGTGCCGTTGCCTTCATGATGGACGACGCCCTGCTGGCCGGCGAAGCGGCCAAGGCCAAGAAAGCCGATGACTGGACCGTGACGGGTACCCCGCAGTCCTACGAAATCTACGGCTGCATGATGCGCAAGGGCGACGAGCCGTTCAAAAAGGCTGTCGATGACGCCATCGTGGCCACTTACAAGTCGGGCGAGATCAACAAGATCTACGAAAAATGGTTCATGCAGCCCATCCCACCAAAAGGCCTGAACCTGAACTTCCCAATGAGCGACGAACTCAAGGCACTGATCGCCAAGCCGACCGACAAAGCGGCTGACGACAAGAAATCCTGATTTCTGACTAACCTTATCTCCTGAAGGGGCCTGGCCCTTTCAGGGGATGGTCATTCCCTGCTGGCATATTCTGGAAACACTCGAACCGGTGGCTGTCGAGCCGATCGCGTGTGCCCGACCATCAAGTCGGGATGGGAACGGAGTTTCCCCAGGCGGGCACTTGTACATCGAACGATCTGAGGGGAGACCCTAATGAATTACAACTGGGACTGGGGCGTGTTCTTCAAGTCCACCGGGATCGGCAGCGAGATTTATCTCGACTGGTATGTAGCCGGCCTGGGCTGGACCATCGCCATCGCCGTCGTGGCCTGGATCATCGCCCTGCTGCTGGGCTCGGTGCTGGGCGTGATGCGCACCGTGCCGAACCGACTGGTGTCGGGCATCGCCACCTGCTACGTGGAACTCTTCCGTAATGTGCCGCTGCTGGTCCAGCTGTTCATCTGGTACTTCCTGGTGCCGGACCTGCTGCCCGCCGATATGCAGGAGTGGTACAAACAGGACCTGAACCCGACCACCTCGGCCTACCTGAGCGTCGTCGTGTGCCTGGGCCTGTTCACCGCCGCCCGGGTCTGCGAGCAGGTGCGCACCGGTATCCAGGCGCTACCGCGCGGCCAGGAATCCGCAGCCCGCGCCATGGGTTTCAAGCTGCCGCAGATCTACTGGAACGTGCTGCTGCCCCAGGCCTACCGGATCATCATTCCGCCGCTGACCTCGGAATTTCTCAACGTTTTCAAGAACTCCTCCGTGGCCTCGCTGATCGGCCTGATGGAGCTGCTCGCGCAGACCAAGCAGACCGCCGAGTTCTCCGCCAACCTGTTCGAAGCCTTCACCCTGGCGACGCTGATCTACTTCACCCTGAACATGAGCCTGATGCTGCTCATGCGCATGGTTGAGAAGAAAGTCGCGGTGCCCGGCCTGATTTCCGTGGGGGGTAAATAATGGAATTCGATTTCAGTGGCGTCATCCCGGCCATTCCCGGCTTGTGGAACGGCATGCTGATGACCCTCAAGCTGATGGCCATGGGTGTCGTCGGCGGGATCATCCTGGGGACGATCCTGGCGCTGATGCGCCTGTCCCATAACAAGCTGGTCTCCAACATCGCCGGCGCCTACGTCAATTACTTCCGCTCGATCCCGTTGCTGCTGGTAATCACCTGGTTCTACCTGGCAGTGCCGTTCGTACTGCGCTGGATCACCGGCGAGGACACCCCCATCGGCGCGTTCGGCTCCTGCGTCGTGGCGTTCATGATGTTCGAGGCGGCGTACTTCTGCGAAATCGTCCGGGCCGGCGTGCAGTCGATCCCCAAAGGCCAGATGGGTGCCGCCCAGGCACTGGGGATGAATTATGGCCAGACCATGCGCCTGATCATCCTGCCCCAGGCGTTTCGCAAGATGACCCCGTTGCTGCTGCAACAAAGCATCATCCTGTTTCAGGACACCTCGCTGGTCTACACGGTCGGCCTGGTGGACTTCCTCAATGCTTCGCGGGCCAATGGCGACATCATCGGCCGCTCCAATGAGTTCCTGATCATCGCAGGTCTCGTGTACTTCACAATCAGCTTTGCCGCCTCGCTGCTGGTCAAGCGTCTGCAAAAAAGGTTCGCCGTATGATCTCTATCAAGAACATCAACAAGTGGTATGGGGACTTCCAGGTACTGACCAATTGCAGCACCGAGGTCAGCAAGGGTGAGGTTGTGGTGGTGTGCGGCCCTTCGGGGTCGGGCAAGTCCACGCTGATCAAGTGCGTGAACGCCCTGGAGCCGTTCCAGAAAGGCGACATCGTGGTCGACGGCACCTCCATCGCCGATCCGAAGACCAACCTGCCGAAACTGCGTTCGCGCGTGGGCATGGTGTTCCAGCATTTCGAGCTGTTCCCGCACCTGACCATCACCGAAAACCTGACCATCGCGCAAATCAAGGTCCTGGGCCGCAGCAAGGAAGAGGCCACCAAGAAAGGCCTGCAATTGCTTGAGCGGGTCGGTCTCTCGGCCCATGCCCACAAGCACCCGGGCCAGCTCTCCGGTGGTCAGCAGCAACGCGTGGCGATCGCCCGCGCCCTGGCGATGGACCCGGTGGTGATGCTGTTCGACGAACCGACCTCGGCCCTTGACCCGGAAATGGTCAACGAAGTGCTCGACGTCATGGTGCAACTGGCCCACGAAGGCATGACCATGATGTGCGTGACCCACGAAATGGGCTTCGCCCGCAAAGTGGCGAACCGAGTGATCTTCATGGACCAGGGCCAGATCATCGAAGACTGCGAGAAGGAAGAGTTCTTCGGCGACATCAGCGCCCGCTCCGAACGTGCGCAGCACTTCCTTGAGAAAATCCTGCAGCACTAAACAACCCACACCGCTCCTGTCGGAGCGAGCTTGCTCACGATAGCGGACTGCCAGTCAACATCATTGTCGTCTGGTCAGCAGTCATCGCCAGCAAGCTCGCTCCCACAAGGGGCCAGTGTTGGTTTGTCGATTTGTGTTGTGGTTGACCCAAGGCTTCTGTGATGAAATGCGACCCCACCCTCTATCGCGCCGCGCCGCCATCACTTGCCGTGAAACCCCGCCTGGTCCGCCATCTGTTTTTGCCGCCCCTGATCATCGCGTTGATGGTCGGCCTGGGTTATCTCGGCTTCTGGATCAGCGAGCACTACGGCGTTCGCAGCCTCGCCGAGAACGGCGAGCGCCAGTTGGAGCTGCACGCCCGTGCGGTGGAGAGCGAGATCAGCAAGTACACCTACCTGCCCAGCCTGCTGGAGCTGGAGTCCAGTGTCTCGCAATTGCTCGACGACCCGACGCCCGAGCACCGCAAGACTGTCAACGAATACCTCGAAGGCCTGAACCGGCGCAGCCGCAGCCGGGCCATTTATGTGATGGACACCACTGGCCGGGTCATGGCCACCAGCAACTGGCGCGACGTCGACAGTTACCTGGGTGAAGACCTGTCCTTCCGCGCCTATTTCCAGAATGCCGTACGCGGCCAGCCGGGGCGCTTCTACGGCATCGGCAGCACCAACGGTGAGCCCGGTTACTACCTGGCCCACGGCCTGGAACAACAGGGCAAAATCATCGGCGTCGCCGTGGTGAAGGTGCGCCTCGAAGCGCTGGAGGAGCGCTGGCAGCGCGCGCGCCTGGAAGCGTTCGTCAGTGACGAGAACGGCATCATCATCTTGTCCAGTGACCCGGCGCGCCGGCTCAAGTCGGTACGCCCGCTCAGTGATGAAACCAAGGAGCGCCTGGCCCGCAGCCTGCAATATTACTGGTTCCCGCTGAACGAACTGGTACCCCTGGCCCGGGAACGCCTGGCCGAAGGCATGGAGAAGCTGACCTTCCCGGCCAACAGCGAATTGGTGGCCGACGAACGTGCCATCAGCTACCTGTCGCAGACCCGGCCCCTGAGCGACACACCGTGGAATTTCACCCTGCTGACTCCCCTTGAAGACCTGCGTCGCCAAGCAATCAACCAGGGCATCCTGGTGGCCGTGGCGTTCGCCCTGGTGGCGTTCCTGCTGATCGCCTGGAACGAGCGACGCAAAGTCATCGCCACCCGCCTCGCCGCCCGGGAAGCCTTGCAGCAAGCCAACAACCAGCTCGAGCGTCGGATTACCGAACGCACTACCGACCTGCGCGCCAGCAACGAACGACTCAAGGGCCAGATCCGCGAACGGCGCCAGGCCGAAGAGACCTTGCGCCGGGCCCAGGACGAACTGGTGCAAGCCGGAAAACTGGCGGCCATCGGGCAGATGTCCACCAGCATCGCCCACGAACTCAACCAGCCGCTGGCGGCACTGCGCACCTTGTCCGGCAATACTGTGCGTTTCATGGAGCGTGGCCAACTGGATATCGCCAGCGCCAACCTCAAGACCATCAACGATTTGATCGACCGCATGGGCCGGATCACCGCCAGCCTGCGCTCCTTTGCCCGGCGCGGGGACGACCAGGGCCAGGCCAGCCTCGGCAAGGGCGTCGAGGCCGCGCTGCAACTGCTGGGCGCTCGCCTGGAAAGCTTGAACATCCAGATTCATTCCAGTTTCGACGACGTCCAGGTGCAAATCGACCAGACGCGCCTGGAACAGATCCTGGTGAACCTGATCGGCAATGCCCTGGATGCCATGCAGACCCAACCCGAGCCGCAACTGTGGCTCGAAGGCCAGGCCGGCGACGGCAAATATCGCCTGCGCGTGCGCGATAACGGCCACGGCATCGATCCAGAAGCACGCAAGCATCTGTTCGAACCCTTCTTCACCACCAAACCCGGCGAACAGGGCTTGGGCCTGGGCCTGACGCTCTCCGCCAGCCTGGCCGCCGCCACGGGTGGATACCTGGGCGTCGAGCACCCGGTCGAGGGCAGTGGAACCACGTTTGTCCTCAGTTTACCGTTGGTAAGCCTTTTACCTGCCGAGCCACTATGAACAACGACCTGAGCGTACTGATCGTCGAAGACGACCCCCATGTCCTGCTGGGCTGCCAGCAGGCGCTGACCCTGGAAGACATTCCCAGCATCGGCGTGGGCAGCGCCGAAGAAGCCCTGGAGCGGGTCGGCGATGACTTTGCCGGCATCGTCATCAGTGACATTCGCCTGCCGGGCATCGATGGCCTGGAACTGCTGACGCGCCTCAAGGCACGGGACCGCAGCCTGCCGGTAGTGTTGATCACCGGGCATGGCGACATCTCCATGGCGGTCGGTGCCATGCAAAAAGGCGCCTATGACTTCATGGAGAAACCCTTCTCCCCGGAACGCCTGGTGGATGTGGCCCGCCGCGCCCTGGAACAGCGCAGCCTGGCGCGCGAGGTTTCCTCCTTGCGCCGGCAACTGGCCGAACGCGACACCCTGGAAGGCCGGATCATTGGCCGCTCACCGGCCATGCAACACCTGCGAGCGCTGATCGCCAACGTCGCCGACACCTCGGCCAACGTGCTGATCGAGGGCGAAACCGGCACCGGCAAGGAACTGGTCGCCCGCTGCCTGCATGACTTCAGCCGTCGCCACGACAAACAATTCGTCGCGCTGAACTGCGGCGGCCTGCCGGAAAACCTGTTCGAAAGCGAGATTTTCGGCCACGAAGCCAACGCCTTTACCGGTGCCGGCAAACGCCGGATCGGCAAGATCGAGCACGCCGACGGTGGCACGCTGTTTCTCGATGAAGTGGAAAGCATGCCCCTGCCCTTGCAGATCAAACTGCTGCGGGTGTTGCAGGAGCGCACCCTCGAGCGCCTGGGCTCGAACCAGAGCGTGGCCGTGGATTGCCGGGTGATCGCCGCCACCAAGTCCGACCTGGACGAGATGGGGCGGGCCGGGCAGTTTCGCAGCGACTTGTATTACCGCCTCAACGTGGTGACCCTGGAACTGCCGCCACTGCGCGAGCGGCGCGAAGACATCCTGCAATTGTTCAAGCACTTCCTTCAGCAGTCGTCGCTGCGCTTCGACCGTACGGTGCCGGAGCTGGACAACCAGACCCTGTCGAACCTGATGAGCCACGACTGGCCGGGCAACGTGCGCGAACTGCGCAACGTCGCCGAGCGCTATGCCCTTGGCCTGCCGGCCTTCAAGAAGTCCGGTGCCAACAGCGGCAGCCAGGGCCTGGCCTTCGCCGAAGCGGTGGAAGCCTTCGAGCGCAACCTGCTGGTGGATGCCCTGCAACGCAGCGGTGGCAACCTGACCCAGGCCAGCCTGGAACTGGGCATGGCCAAGACCACGCTGTTCGACAAAGTCAAAAAATATGGCCTGAGCCATTAACCGGGGCGTAAACCTGTGGATCTGATTTTCAAGGCGGCCCTCGGTGCGGCCGTGGTGGTCATCCTGGCGATGCTGGCCAAGACCAAAAACTATTACATCGCCGGGCTGGTGCCACTGTTCCCGACCTTCGCCCTGATCGCCCATTACATTGTTGGCAAAGGCCGCTCGCTGGACGATTTGAAAACCACCATCGTGTTTGGCATGTGGTCGATCATTCCGTACTTCGTCTATCTGGCGACGCTTTATGTGATGGTCGATCGCATGCGCCTGGAGGCTTCCCTGGCCGTGGCGGCGGTGGCATGGCTGATGGCCGCGACGGTGTTGGTCAGCGTCTGGGTGAGGGTCCACGGCTGATGCCGCCCGGCAGGAGCCGTCGCGGGCTCCTGCACGGTGAAGGGTGGATCAGTAACCGACGGTGAACCGCGCCCGCGAAAACTGTGGCGTTTCCACTTCATCGATCATCGCGATGGCGAAATCGGCAAAGCTGATCCAACTGCGTCCGGCGTCGTCGAACAGCAGGTGATCCTTGCCGAGACGGAACTGGCCGGTACGCTCGGTTTCGACGAACTCCGCCGAAGGCGAGAGGAAGGTCCAGTCCAGGTCCTGCTCCTTGCGCAGCACGTCCAGGAACAACGCGCCGGCGCTGGCTTCTGCCAGGTATTCCTCCGGGAAGCCATCGCTGTCGATCACCCGAGTGCCGTCCGGCAGCAGCAACGAACCGGCCCCGCCGACCACCAGCAAACGCTTGACCCCGGCGGCTTTTACCGGCGCGATGAGCTTGTCGGCCGGTACGGTGGCAAAGTGAGCGGCACTGATCACCACATCATGGCCGGTGATGGCTGCGATCAGCGCCTCGCTGTCCAATACGTCCAACTGCTGACTGACCACCCCGGCCCTTTTACCGATTTTCGCGGTGTTGCGGGCAATGGCCGTCACGCTGTGACCACGACGCAAGGCTTCTTCCAACAGTTGGCTGCCGGCCCGACCGGTGGCGCCGATGATTGCGATTTTGCTCATGATGTTCTCCATTGGTTAGCGATGTTTGAAATGCATGCTCTTGTGGCGAGGGGATTTAGCCCCGCTGGGTTATGCAGCAACCCCCTGCGTCCTGTCTGACACATCGCCGCGGTTGATGAATCATGGGACTGCTTTGCAGCCCAGCGGGGACAAATCCCCTCAGCACAACGGTGCTCCGATCACAGATCGGGGTTCACCACTTCATCTCGCCCTTGGCCACCTTGGCACTGAGCTCCAGGGAACTGTCCTCACCCAGGCTCGGGTAGCGTTGCTTCATGGCGGCAATCAGAGCGGCGGAATCCTTGGCCTTGGCGGTTTCTTTGTCGAAAGCCTTGATGTAGCCGGCAGTGAATGTCACCGGGGCCAGGGACCTGGCACTTTTACCCAGGTAATGGCCGGGAATCACGGTGTTCGGTTGCAGCTTTTCAATGCCAGCGAGCGTCGCCAGCCAATCCTTATGAGACTGCGGCGTCTGGGTATCGGCCATCCAGACATGGATGTTCTCGGCCACCACCACGCCGCCGACGACCGCCTTGATCGATGGAATCCACACGAAACTGCGGTCCGGCTGCGGGCCTTCAAGGCCGACGATCTGCAAGCGTTTGCCCTCCAGGGTCAGGCTGTCGCCCTTGAGTACCTGTGGCACGACAGCCTTGGCCGGTGCATCAGCCTTCAAGATCGGCCCCCAATATTTCAGCTTGCCATCGACGGTTTGCTTGATGTGCTCGACGGTCGGCGCGGACGCCAGGACCTTGGCCTCGGGGAACGCGGCAGTCAGGGTTTCCAGACCAAAATAGTAGTCCGGATCACCGTGGCTGATGTAGATCGTGGTCAATCGTTTGCCGCTGGCGCGGATTTTTTCCACGACCTGCTCGGCCTGGGTCTTGCCGAACTGGGCATCCACCAGGATCGCGTCCTTTTCGCCGCTGACCAATACCGATGTCACCGGGAAAACCGCAGCCGCGCCCGGGTTGTAGACGTCCAGCGTCAGGTCGGCGGCCCAGGTGTGAGCAGCGAACGCCATCGAGGCGGTCGCCAGCAGCAGGCGCTTGAGTGGGGTGAATGCAGTCATGCAGTGCTCCGTTGTCCAAAAAGCCCGAAAGGGAATGAGACGGAGCTTAGTGGCCTGACTCGCTTCAAAAAATGCGATGATCAAACATAGTTTGTTTCTGAAATCGGGCAAATCATGGATCGTCTACAAGCAATGCGGGTGTTCGTCACGGTGGTCGACCTGGGCAGCCAGTCGGCGGCGGCCGAGCACCTGGACCTGTCACGCCCGGTGGTGTCACGGTATCTGGCGGAGCTGGAAGACTGGGTCGGTGCCCGGTTGATGCACCGCACCACCCGCAAGCTGAGCCTGACGGCCGCAGGTTCGGAGATCCTGCCGCGGTGCCGACAGATGCTGGAGCTGTCTGGCGACATGCAAGCAGCGGTCACCACCCAGGGCGACGCGCCACGGGGCATGCTGCGCATCAGCGCCAGCACCTCGTTCGGCCAGGCCCAATTGGCGGCGGCCATGACCGAGTTCGTCATCCGCTACCCTGGGGTGAGCGTCGACCTGCAAATGCTCGACCGCACCGTGAACCTGGTGGATGAGCGCATCGACCTGGCGATCCGCATGAGCAACGACCTGGACCCGAACCTGATCGCCCGCCGCCTCACGGTCTGTCGCTCGGTGATCTGCGCCTCGCCCGGTTACCTGCGTGAACACCCAACGCCCCAACGGGTCGAGGATTTGAGCCGGCACAACTGCCTGACCCACTCTTACGTGGGCAAGAGCCTGTGGCATTTCGAGCAGGACGGCGAACAGGTCTCGGTGCCGGTGCAGGGCAACATCAGCGCCAACGAGGCCAGCACGCTGCTGCGGGCCACCATGGCCGGCGCCGGGGTGGCGATGCTGCCCAGCTATCAGGCCGGCGCCCACATCAAGAACGGTGAACTGATCCGTCTCCTGCCTCACGCCGAACCCCGTCGGATGAACATGTACGCGGTGTATGCATCTCGCAAGCACATGCCGTCGGCGCTGCGCAGCCTGCTGGATTTCCTGGTGCTCAAGTTTCCCGAGAGACCGGAGTGGGATGTGGGGTTGTAGCTGTCGCCTGCAGGCCTTTGTGGAAGCGAGCTTGCTCGCGATGGCCGAGTGTCGGTCACCCTTTTATTGACTGGCTCACAGCTATCGCGAGCAAGCTCGCTCCCACAGGGGATCTCTGTACGACCTCAAGCTTTTCGCCAGGATTTCACCAATAGCCCGCCCCAAGGCATACTTGCCACCCTCCGCCGTCCAGAACCCAGAACCGCCCCATGCGTATCCATGTCAGTTTCATCGACCGCGTCGGCATCACCCAGGAAGTCCTGGCTTTGCTCGGTGGGCGCAATCTCAATCTGGATGCCGTGGAGATGGTGCCGCCCAACGTCTACATCGACGCCCCGACTCTCAGCCCGCAGGTGCTGGACGAGTTGCGCGAGGCGCTGTTCAGTGTCCGCGGCGTGCAAGCGGTCACCGTGGTGGACATCCTGCCGGGCCAACGTCGGCACTTGCAGCTCGATGCCCTGCTGGCGGCGATGACCGACCCGGTACTGGCCCTGGACAGTGCCGGCAAGGTGTTGCTGGCCAACCCGGCGCTGATCGCCCTGTACGGTCGTGAACCGGCCGGGGAAAGCGTCGCCGAGCTGTTCGGTGACGAAGCCCTGTTGGGTGCCTTGCTGGAAAACGGTTTTCGCCTGCCGCTGCGGGAAATCACCCTCAACGGCCAGACTTTGCTGCTGGACGCCACGCCTATTACGGACGCCGGGGCGCTGTTGACGCTCTATCAGCCGAACCGCATCGGCGAACGCCTGTCGGCGCTGCACCACGACCACGCCGAGGGCTTCGATGCGCTGCTCGGCGAATCCCCGGCGATCCGCACCCTCAAGGCCCGTGCCCAGAGGGTCGCGGCCCTGGATGCACCGCTGCTGATCCAGGGTGAAACCGGCACTGGCAAGGAATTGGTGGCCCGGGCCTGCCACGCCATCAGCGCCCGTCATAGCGCACCGTTTCTGGCCCTCAACTGCGCCGCGCTGCCAGAGAACCTGGCCGAAAGCGAACTGTTCGGCTACGCCCCCGGCGCCTTCACCGGCGCGCAACGGGGCGGCAAGCCAGGGCTGATGGAGCTGGCGAACCAAGGCACGGTGTTTCTCGATGAAATCGGCGAGATGTCGCCGTACCTGCAAGCCAAACTGCTGCGCTTCTTGAACGATGGCAGCTTTCGGCGGGTCGGTGGCGACCGGGAAATCAAGGTCAATGTGCGGATCCTCAGTGCCACCCACCGCAACCTGGAAAAAATGGTCAGCGAAGGCTCATTCCGCGAAGACCTGTTCTATCGCCTGAACGTACTCAATGTCGAAGTCCCGCCGTTACGTGAGCGCGGCCAGGACATCCTGCTGCTGGCGCGCTACTTCATGCAGCAGGCCTGCGCACAGATCCAGCGCCCGGTCTGTCGCCTGGCCCCAGGCACCTACCCGGCGCTACTGGGCAATCGCTGGCCGGGTAATGTGCGGCAATTGCAGAACGTGATCTTCCGCGCCGCCGCCATCTGCGAAAGCAGCCTGGTGGACATCGGCGACCTGGACATCGCCGGCACCTCCGTGGCGCGCCAGGGCGATGTCGAAGTCGAAAGCCTGGAACAGGCCGTGGAAACCTTCGAGAAACACCTGCTCGAAAGCCTGTACGTCAACTACCCCTCCACCCGCCAACTCGCCAGCCGCCTGCAGACCTCCCACACCGCGATCGCCCATCGGTTGCGCAAGTATGGGATTTCCGGGAAGCCATAAGCCCGCCGCAGTTCCCCTGTGGGAGCGAGCTTGCTCGCGATGGCTGTCCAACAGTGACAGAAATGTTGACTGACACTCCGCTATCGCGAGCACGCTTCCACAAGGACCTGTGGTGTATTTGAGACCGAGCCAAAACCGACCTCCATCTGTACTGAAAGCGCTACAGTGGAACGATATCGATACAGTTGCCGCTAAGCAGCGCCAAGTAAGGCTTTGATCCCACAACGATTTTATCCGGGCCTTCATCTGTAGCGATTTCGCTACAGATGAATTGATTCGCGTCGAGAGGAAATCGCACAACTCGTTGATTTATAAACATTTATCAACATTGGCCGTATTCTTGCTATGGGTATAGCCATTCGGCCGGGCCAAGCCCCGTGCCTTTCTTCGCGTCCACCAGACGAATCTGGCCCCAGGAGTTTCCATGAGCGAGTTGCGTTTCACTGAAGATCACGAATGGCTGCGCACCGAAGCCGACGGCAGCGTTACCGTCGGTATTACTGCGTTTGCGCAGAACGCCTTGGGCGATGTGGTCTATGTTCAGTTACCGGAACTGCAAAGCTATGACAAGGGTGCCGAAGCCTCCACCGTGGAGTCGGTGAAAGCGGCCAGCGGTGTCTACATGCCACTGGACGGTGAAGTGCTCGAAGTGAACCCGGCCCTGGAAAGCAGTCCGGAACTGGTCAACGAAGATCCGCTGGGCGAAGGCTGGTTTTTCCGCTTCAAGCCTGCCGACGCAGCCCAAGTTGACCAACTGCTGGATCAGGACGCCTACGACCGCCTGATCAAAGCCAACGCCGAAGCCTGAGGAGCGCAACATGACCGTTAATCTCGGCACCGCCAACGAATTCATCGCCCGCCACATCGGCCCGCGTTCCAGCGACGAGCAAGCCATGCTCGAGCGTCTGGGCTACGACTCCCTGGAAGCATTGAGCGCCAGCGTCATCCCGGAAAGCATCAAGGGCACCAGCGTGCTGGACATGGGTGACGGCCAGAGCGAAGCCGATGCGCTGGCCTCGATCAAGGCCATTGCCGCCAAGAACCAACTGTTCAAGACCTACATCGGCCAGGGCTACTACAGCTGCCATACCCCGGCGCCGATCCTGCGCAACCTGCTGGAGAACCCGGCCTGGTACACCGCCTACACACCGTACCAGCCTGAAATTTCCCAGGGCCGTCTCGAAGCGTTGTTGAACTTCCAGACCCTGATCAGCGACCTCACCGGCCTGCCAATCGCCAACGCCTCTTTGCTGGACGAAGCCACCGCCGCCGCCGAAGCCATGACCTTCTGCAAGCGTCTGAGCAAGAACAAGGGCAGCAATGCCTTCTTCGCCTCCCGCCACTGCCACCCACAAACCCTCGATGTACTGCGCACCCGTGCCGAGCCCCTGGGCATCGACGTGGTGGTCGGCGATGAACGCGAACTGACCGACGTCAACAGCTTTTTCGGCGCCCTGCTGCAATACCCGGCCAGCAACGGTGACCTGTTCGACTACCGCGAACTGACTGAACGCTTTCACGCCGCCAACGCCCTGGTGGCCGTGGCCGCTGACTTGCTGGCCCTGACCCTGCTGACCCCACCGGGTGAGTTCGGTGCCGACGTGGCCATTGGCAGCGCCCAGCGCTTCGGCGTGCCGTTGGGCTTCGGTGGCCCGCACGCGGCGTACTTTTCCACCAAGGACGCCTTCAAGCGCGACATGCCGGGTCGCCTGGTGGGTGTTTCCGTGGACCGTTTCGGCAAGCCGGCCTTGCGCCTGGCGATGCAGACCCGCGAGCAACACATCCGCCGCGAGAAAGCCACGAGCAACATCTGCACCGCCCAGGTGCTGCTGGCCAACATCGCCAGCATGTACGCCGTGTACCACGGCCCCAAGGGCCTGGTGCAAATTGCCAACCGCATCCATCACCTGACCGCGATTCTCGCCAAGGGCCTGGGCACGTTGGGCTTGAGCGTCGAGCAAGACAGTTTCTTCGACACCCTGACCCTGCACACTGGCCCGCAAACCGCAGCCCTGCACGACAAGGCTCGCACCCAGCGCATCAACCTGCGCGTGGTGGACGTTGAACGCCTGGGCCTGTCCCTGGACGAGACCACCAGCCAGGCTGACGTCCAGGCACTGTGGAGCCTGTTGGCCGACGGCAAGGCCCTGCCGGACTTCGCCGCGCTGGCCGCTACCGTGCAAAGCCGCATACCGGCCGAACTGGTGCGCCAGTCGGCCATTCTCAGTCACCCGGTGTTCAACCGCTATCACTCCGAAACCGAGCTGATGCGCTACCTGCGCAAGCTCGCCGACAAGGACCTGGCCCTGGATCGCACCATGATCCCGCTGGGTTCCTGCACCATGAAACTCAACGCCGCCAGTGAAATGATCCCGGTGACCTGGGCCGAGTTTGGTGCCCTGCACCCGTTCGCCCCCGCCGAGCAAAGCGCCGGCTACCAGCAACTGACCGACGAGCTGGAAGCGATGCTCTGCGCCGCCACCGGCTATGACGCGGTGTCGCTGCAGCCCAACGCCGGTTCCCAGGGCGAATACGCCGGCCTGCTGGCGATCCGCGCGTATCACCAGAGCCGTGGCGAAGAGCGCCGCGACATCTGCCTGATCCCGTCCTCGGCCCACGGCACCAACCCGGCCACCGCCAACATGGCCGGCATGCGCGTGGTCGTGACCGCCTGCGATGCCCGCGGCAACGTCGACATCGAAGACCTGCGGGCCAAGGCCATCGAGCACCGCGAACACCTCGCGGCGCTGATGATCACCTACCCGTCGACCCATGGCGTGTTCGAAGAAGGCATCCGCGAGATCTGCGGCATCATTCATGACAATGGCGGCCAGGTGTACATCGACGGCGCCAACATGAACGCCATGGTCGGCCTCTGCGCCCCGGGCAAGTTCGGCGGCGACGTGTCGCACCTGAACCTGCACAAGACCTTCTGCATCCCCCACGGTGGTGGCGGCCCGGGCGTTGGCCCGATTGGCGTCAAATCGCACCTGGCACCGTTCCTGCCCGGCCATGCCAACATGGAACGCAAGGAAGGCGCGGTGTGCGCGGCGCCATTTGGCAGCGCCAGCATCCTGCCGATCACCTGGATGTACATCCGCATGATGGGTGGCGCAGGCCTCAAGCGTGCCTCGCAACTGGCGATCCTCAACGCCAACTACATCGCCCGGCGCCTGGAAGAGCATTACCCGGTGCTCTACTCCGGCAGCAATGGCCTGGTGGCCCACGAATGCATCCTCGATCTGCGCCCGCTCAAGGACAGCAGCGGCATCAGCGTCGATGACGTGGCCAAGCGCCTGATCGACTTCGGTTTCCACGCCCCGACGATGTCGTTCCCGGTCGCCGGCACGCTGATGATCGAGCCGACCGAAAGCGAATCCAAGGAAGAACTGGATCGTTTCTGCGACGCCATGATCTGCATCCGCGAAGAAATCCGCGCGGTGGAAAACGGCAGCCTGGACAAAGACGACAACCCGCTGAAAAACGCCCCGCACACTGCGGCGGAAATCGTCGGCGAGTGGGCTCACCCTTACAGCCGCGAACAGGCCGTATACCCGGTGGCGTCGTTGATCGACGGCAAATACTGGCCGCCGGTGGGCCGGGTCGACAACGTGTTCGGCGACCGCAACCTGGTCTGCGCCTGCCCGTCGATCGAAAGCTACGCTTGACCTGTGAGGGGGCGGGCTTGCTCGCCTCCTCTCTCAACACCGCAAACCTTGTGGAAGATCACTGCCTCAAGGAAATCCAATCCCCCTGTGGGAGCGAGCTTGCTCGCGATAGCGGTGTGACAGCTGACAGAGATGTTGACTGACACTCCGCCATCGCGAGCAAGCTCGCTCCCACAAGGGACCAGTACCCGACTTCATAATCGTCGATCCTCATAAAAAGAAACCGGAGAAACACCATGTCGTTAAGCGTGTTCGACCTGTTCAAGATCGGCATCGGCCCTTCCAGCTCCCATACGGTCGGCCCGATGCGTGCCGCTGCCCGTTTCGCCGAAGGGTTGCGTCGTGATGACCTGCTCAATGTCACCACCAGCGTCAAAGTCGAGCTCTACGGCTCGCTCGGCGCCACCGGCAAAGGTCACGGCAGCGACAAGGCCGTGCTGCTGGGCCTGGAAGGTGAACACCCCGATACCGTGGACACCGAAACCGTCGATGCCCGCCTGCAAGCGATCCGCAGCAACGGTCGACTGAACCTGCTCGGCGAGCACACCATCGAATTCAACGAAAAACTGCACCTGGCCATGATCCGCAAACCATTGGCCTTCCACCCCAACGGCATGATCTTCCGTGCCTTCGATGCCGCGGGCCTGCAAGTGCGCAGCCGCGAGTACTACTCGGTGGGTGGAGGTTTTGTCGTCGACGAAGGCGCGGCCGGTGCCGACCGTATTGTCGAAGACACCACGCCCCTGACCTTCCCGTTCAAAAGCGCCAAGGATCTGCTGGGCCATTGCACCACTTATGGCTTGTCCATCAGCCAGGTCATGCTGACCAACGAAAGCGCCTGGCGCCCCGAGTCCGAAACCCGCGCCGGCCTGCTGAAGATCTGGCAGGTCATGCAAGATTGCGTGGCGGCCGGTTGTCGCAACGAAGGGATTTTGCCGGGCGGGCTGAAGGTCAAGCGCCGAGCGGCGGCGCTGCATCGCCAGCTGTGCAAGAACCCCGAAGCCGCGTTGCGTGATCCACTGTCAGTGCTGGACTGGGTCAACCTGTACGCCCTGGCGGTCAACGAAGAAAACGCCTACGGCGGGCGCGTCGTCACTGCGCCTACCAACGGCGCGGCAGGGATCATCCCGGCGGTGTTGCATTACTACATGCGCTTCATCCCCGGGGCCAACGAAGACGGGGTGGTGCGTTTCCTGCTGACCGCCGCAGCCATCGGCATCCTGTACAAGGAAAACGCCTCCATCTCCGGGGCCGAGGTCGGCTGCCAGGGCGAAGTCGGCGTGGCCTGCTCCATGGCCGCCGGCGCCTTGTGCGAAGTGCTGGGCGGTACGGTGCAACAAGTGGAAAACGCTGCCGAGATCGGCATGGAACACAACCTCGGCCTGACCTGCGACCCCATCGGCGGCCTGGTCCAAGTGCCGTGCATCGAACGCAATGCCATGGGCTCGGTGAAAGCCATCAATGCGGTGCGCATGGCCATGCGCGGCGACGGGCATCACTTCGTCTCCCTCGACAAAGTCATCCGCACCATGCGCCAGACCGGCGCCGACATGAAAAGCAAATACAAGGAGACCGCCCGCGGCGGTCTGGCGGTCAACATCATCGAATGCTGATGCGCTTGCCTCACTTCTACATTTTTTCCAGGAGCTGATATGTCCACCGAACCATTGTTGAAGACCCCACTGCACGCCCTGCACCTCGAACTCGGCGCGCGCATGGTGCCGTTCGCTGGCTACGACATGCCAGTGCAGTACCCACTGGGCGTGATGAAAGAACACCAGCACACCCGCGACCAGGCCGGGCTGTTCGACGTGTCCCACATGGGCCAGATCCGCCTGACCGGCGCAGGCGCCGCCAAGGCCCTGGAAACCCTGGTACCGGTGGACATCATCGACCTGCCAGTGGGCATGCAGCGCTACGCCATGTTCACCAACGACAACGGCGGCATCCTCGACGACCTGATGGTCGCCAACCTGGGCCACGATGAGCTGTTCCTGGTGGTCAACGCGGCGTGCAAGGAGCAAGACCTGGCCCACCTGCGTGCGCACATTGGCGAGCAGTGCAGCATCGAGCCACTGTTCGAGGCCCGCGCCCTGCTCGCCCTGCAAGGCCCGGCGGCCGTCACCGTGCTCGCGCGCCTGGCCCCGGACGTGACGAAGATGACGTTTATGCAGTTCCAACGCGTCACGCTGCTGGGCGTGGACTGCTTTGTCAGCCGTTCGGGCTACACCGGTGAAGACGGTTTCGAAATCTCCGTGCCCGCCGCCGACGCGGAAAAACTCGCCCGCGCCCTGCTGGCCGAACCGGAAGTCGCCGCCATCGGCCTTGGCGCCCGGGACTCCCTGCGCCTGGAAGCCGGCCTGTGCCTCTACGGCCATGACATGAACAGCGAGACGACACCAATCGAAGCCAGCCTGTTGTGGGCCATTTCCAAAGTGCGCCGTGCCGATGGCGCCCGCGCCGGTGGTTTCCCCGGGGCGGATATCGTGTTCACCCAGCAGCAGAGCGGGGTGAAGCGCAAACGTGTCGGCCTGCTGCCCCAAGAACGCACACCAGTGCGCGAAGGCGCGGAGATCGTCAACGAAGCGGGCGAGATTATTGGAGCAGTGTGCAGCGGCGGTTTCGGCCCGACCTTGGGCGGTCCGCTGGCAATGGGTTATCTGGACAGTGCTTATGTCGCACTGGATACGCCAGTTTGGGCCATTGTTCGTGGGAAGAAGGTGCCTTTGCTTGTAAGCAAAACGCCATTTGTTCCACAACGCTACTACCGTGGCTGATTGACTGTTTCTATAAGTAACGCGGTTTCGTTATACGTGCACTAATGTGTAACGCAACCGCCATAAAAAGGTGCATCTTTCAGACATTCAATTGCGCTTATAACGATCGATAACAATTGAACTAGCCTGTCGAATAAGCCTTGGCCGGCGTAGTGTGTAAAATGCCAGCAACCTGAGGAAATACGGGCTCCCCAGGGGGGTTGTTTTTTCGTTCGGAGTTGGCGTAGAGTTTGGTCACTGTGTTTGCATGGGTCGCTTGGAATCGTGACCTGGGCAGTAGCTTATGAAGTGCGCTACATCCCGTTCGACGTCTCTTACTTTCCTGCAACCCAGCCCCAGTACTCTTTCATGTGAAAGAGGCTGTCATCAATTTTAGCGTCAAAGGAAATAAGAAAATGTCTCAACGTCAGAGCGGTACCGTCAAGTGGTTCAACGACGAGAAGGGTTTTGGTTTTATCACGCCTGAAAGCGGTCCGGATCTGTTCGTCCATTTCCGCGCCATCCAGGGCAATGGCTTCAAGAGCCTGAAAGAAGGCCAGAAAGTCACCTTCGTTGCCGTGCAAGGCCAGAAAGGCATGCAAGCTGACGAAGTACAAGCTGAAGCCTGAGGCTTTCGCGAACTAAAAAGCCCCTGATTGATATCAGGGGCTTTTTTATGGGCGTAAATCCGTAAAATGGCTTCTTTTTTCGTCCGAGGCCGTCATGCCGAAACACCTGCTCACTCCCCAGGGCGACTTCCCCCCCGTAGGCCTTGGCCGTCGCCTGGCCGCGATGTTCTATGACTTTTTGCTGTGCACAGCGCTGCTGATCGTCACCAGCGGCGTTTACAAGATGATCCAGATGGCGATCATCGGCGAAGAAAAAATGCGCGCCCTCACGGAAGCTGGCGCCCTGGATGGCGACCCGTTGCTGTCCACCGTGCTGCTTTTCGTGCTGTTCGGCTTCTTCGCCAAGTTCTGGACCCACAACGGCCAGACCCTGGGCATGCAGGTGTGGTGCATCCGGGTGCAGAACGCCGATGGCACGGCCATCAGCCTGTGGCAGGCGCTGTTGCGCTTTGTGGTGTCGATCGCGTCATTGCTGCTGGTGGGGCTGGGCTTTATCTGGGCACTGTTCGACAAGCGCAAGCGCAGCTGGCATGACATCTACTCGGATACGCAGTTGGTGCGGATTCCCAAGAAGACCAAGTGAAACTAGCAAAGCAGGTAAGTGTTGATCGTTCCCACGCTCCGCGTGGGAATGTAGCCTGGGACGCTCTGCGTCCCAAAGAGCCGAACGCGGAGCATCCGCAGAGGCGTTCCCACGCAGAGCGTGGAAACGATCAAGCCTCAAGACCTTCGAAAGTCTCAAGCCTCCTAACAATCAAGCATTCCCCGCCAACTTCATCCGCGCGGCCTGGGTAAAATCCAGCATGCGCTTGAGTGGGCGAATGGCCTGGGGGATCAACGCCGGGTCGACGAAGATCTCGTTGGTGCCCTCCTGCAAGCTCTTGAGGGTACGCTCCAGGGTGTTCATCGCCATCCACGGGCAGTGTGCACAACTGCGGCACGCCGCGCCGTTACCGGCGGTAGGAGCTTCGATGAAGACCTTGTCCGGGCACAGCTGCTGCATCTTGTAGAAAATGCCGCGGTCGGTGGCAACGATCAGCGTCTTGTTCGGCAGGCTCTGGGCCGCGGCGATCAACTGGCTGGTGGAGCCCACCGCGTCCGCCAGTTCAATCACCGCGGTCGGCGATTCCGGGTGCACCAGGATCGCGGCGTCCGGGTACAACGCCTTCATGTCCTCCAACTGCTTGGACTTGAACTCTTCGTGGACGATACAGGCGCCGTCCCAGAGCAGCATATCGGCACCGGTCTTGCGCTGGATGTAGGTGCCCAAATGCTTGTCCGGGCCCCAGATGATGGTCTCGCCGTTGTCCATCAGGCTCTCGACGATTTCCAGCGCACAGCTGGACGTCACCACCCAGTCGGCCCGGGCTTTGACCGCCGCGGAGGTGTTGGCATACACCACCACGGTGCGCTCAGGATGCTGGTCGCAGAACGCCGAGAACTCGTCCACCGGGCACCCCAGGTCCAGGGAGCAGGTGGCTTCCAGGGTCGGCATCAGTACGCGTTTTTCAGGGTTGAGGATCTTGGCGGTCTCGCCCATGAACTTGACCCCGGCCACCACCACGGTCTTGGCCGGGTGGGCGTTGCCGAAGCGGGCCATTTCCAGGGAGTCGGACACGCAGCCCCCGGTCTCTTCGGCCAGGGCCTGGATGATCGGGTCGCAGTAGAAGTGCGCGACCAGCACCGCGTCCTGAGCCTTGAGCTCGGCAGCGATGGCGGCGCGGTACCAGGCCTCTTGCTCGGCGCTCAGCGGTTTGGGCTGTTTGGCGTCGAGGTGGGCCTGGACCAGAAGGCGTTCGGAAATTTGCGTCATGTTCGCAAGACCTGCAAGCGCGTTTGCGCGAAAGTCGAGTATACACCCGGCTCCGGACCACTCGGGTACCGCCGGGAAAGTGGGTATCAATCAGGCACGGGACAGCGTGAAGCCGGCAAGGCTACAGAATATCCCGCCGTTGCAAAAGATCATTCTGACCTGCGCCCGGCCACAGAACCGGACGGGGTCCACTGTGGGCTCCCTCCCCCCCGCCAAGCTGACTGAAATGTAATCACTCGCCGCGCCGGCTTATGTCATCTTCTTTTCAAACCTGCACAGGGAGCAGTCCCTGTACTCGCTGCGAATCGACTGACGGACTTCCATCGATGCAAACAAAAACTTCCCGGCGAACCTTCGTCAAAGGCCTGACCGCCGGCGGCATCCTGGGTGGCCTGGGGCTATGGCGCTCGCCCGTCTGGGCAGTCACCAGCCCCGGCCAGCCCACCATGCTGACGGGCACTGAATTCGACCTGTTCATCGGCGAAAGCCCGGTCAACTTCACTGGGCATCCACGCACGGCCCAGACCATCAACGGTGGCATTCCCGGCCCGCTGCTGCGCTGGCGTGAAGGCGACACCGTGACCCTGCGGGTGCGCAACCGTTTGAAGGACAGCACCTCCATTCACTGGCACGGCATTTTGCTGCCAGCCAACATGGACGGTGTACCGGGCTTGAGCTTCAAGGGCATCGCGCCGGATGGCATGTACGTCTATCAGTTCAAGGTCCGGCAGAACGGCACTTACTGGTACCACAGCCACTCTGGCTTCCAGGAGCAATCCGGGGTCTACGGCCCGCTGGTGATCGACGCCAAGGAACCCGAGCCGTTCCACTACGAGCGGGACTACGTGGTGATGCTCACCGACTGGACCGACGAAGCCCCTGGCGACATCATCCGCAAGCTCAAGAAACAGTCCGATTACTACAACTACCACAAACGCACCGTCGGCGACTTTATCGACGATGTGAGCAAGAACGGCTGGGCCGCCACCGTGGCGGATCGCAAGATGTGGGCTGAAATGAAGATGAACCCCACGGACCTGGCCGACGTCAGCGGCGCCACCTACACCTACCTGATGAACGGCCAGGCACCGGACATGAACTGGACCGGCCTGTTCAAACCCGGCGAGCGCCTGCGCCTGCGCTTGATCAACGGTTCGTCCATGACCTACTTCGACGTGCGCATCCCTGGTTTGAAAATGACCGTCGTGGCGGCGGATGGGCAATACGTCAATCCCGTAAGTGTCGATGAATTGCGCATTGCCGTGGCCGAAACCTACGACGTCATCATCGAGCCCAGCGCAGAAGCCTACACCTTGTTCGCTCAATCGATGGACCGCAGCGGATACGCCCGCGGCACCCTCGCGACACGGGCCGGCCTTTCGGCGCCGGTGCCACCGCTGGACCCACGGCCACTGGTGACCATGGATGACATGGGCATGGGCGGCATGGACCATGGGGCGATGCAGGGCATGTCGGAGATGGACGACGGCCAGATGCAAGGCATGGACCACAGCCAGATGCAGGGCATGGATCACAGCCAGATGCAGGGCATGGACCACAGCCAGATGCAGGGCATGGGCGACATGGCCGGCATGGACCACGGTGCCATGCAAGGCATGGGCGACATGCAGTCCCATCCAGACACCGAGAAGGACAACCCGCTGGTGGACATGCAGGCCATGAGCGTCAAGCCCAAGCTCGACGACCCGGGCATGGGCCTGCGCAACAATGGGCGCAAGGTGCTGACCTACGCCGACCTGCGCAGCACCTTCTCCGACCCTGACGGCCGCGAGCCGGGGCGCACCCTCGAACTGCACCTGACCGGGCACATGGAGAAATTCGCCTGGTCGTTCAACGGCGTGAAATTCTCCGACGCCGCGCCGCTGCTGCTCAAGTACGGCGAACGCCTGCGCATCGTACTGATCAACGACACCATGATGACCCACCCTATTCATCTGCACGGCATGTGGAGCGACCTGGAGGACGAAAACGGCCAGTTCATGGTGCGCAAACACACCATCGATGTGCCACCGGGTTCCAGGCGCAGCTACCGGGTCACCGCCGATGCCCTGGGGCGCTGGGCGTACCACTGCCATCTGCTGTTTCACATGGAGATGGGGATGTTCCGTGAAGTTCGGGTGCAGGAATGAGGAGTCGAGCATGACCACTGTTTTTCAATACCCCATGGCACTCATTGCCAGCCTTACCCTCGGCGCCACCACCTCGGCCTGGGCGGCAAGTAATGACATGCAAGGCATGGATCACAGCCAGATGCCGGGGATGGACCACAGCCAGATGCAAGGCATGGATTCGATGCAAGGCATGGACTCAATGCAGGGCATGGAACCCATGCAATCGGCGCCGACCACCAGCCGCACGCCGATCCCGGAACTGACCGCCGCCGACCGCGCCGCCGTCTACGAGGATCACGGCGGACATGCGGTGCATGACAGCGCCATCAATTCGTTTTTTCTCATCGACCAACTGGAGTGGCAAGACGCCGACGACGGTAGCGCCCTGAGCTGGGACGCCTCCGGCTGGATCGGCGGCGATATCGACCGTTTATGGCTGCGCTCTGAAGGTGAGCGCCTCAACGGCAAGACCGAAGAAGCCGAACTGCAGGCCCTGTGGGGGCACGCCATCAGCCCTTGGTGGGACGTCGTGGCCGGCGTGCGCCAGGACTTCAAGCCCGGCGATGCGCAGACCTGGGCCGCCTTCGGCCTGCAAGGCATGGCGCTGTACAACTTCGAAACCCAGGCCACGGCGTTCATCGGTGAAGGCGGCCAGGGCGCGGCGCGCCTGGAAGGCGACTACGACATCCTGCTGACCAACCGGTTGATCCTGCAGCCCAGCGCCGAAGCCAACTTCTACACAAAGAACGATCCGGCCCGCAGTGTCGGCTCGGGGCTGTCAGACACCGAACTCGGCGTGCGGCTGCGTTATGAAATACGCCGTGAATTCGCCCCGTACATTGGCGTCACCTGGAACCGGGTCTACGGCAACACCGCCGACTACGCCCGCGAAGAAGGCGACGACCGCAGTGAAGCGCGCCTGGTGTTGGGCTTGCGCATGTGGTTCTGAGCCACTGACCTGTTTCACTAAAAAACTAAAACCAAGCTGTAGGAGTCCTTGCATGTCATTTATCAAAACCGCTGTTGTCGCTGTTGCCTTGTCCACCGGCCTGTTGGTCAGTGGCTTGGCCCAGGCCCATCCGAAACTGCTGTCCTCTACCCCCGCCGAAGGGGCAGTTGGGGCGGCACCGGAAAAAATCGAACTGCATTTTTCCGAAAACCTGATGACCAAATTCTCCGGCGCCAAGCTGATGATGACCGAGATGCCCGGTATGTCGGCCCATTCGCCGATGCCCATGCCAGCCAAGGTGTCCGGCAGCGACGATCCCAAGACCATGGTCATCATGCCCAATGCCCCGCTTGCCGCCGGCACTTACCAGGTCCAGTGGCGCGCCGTGTCGTCCGATACCCACCCGATCACCGGCAACGTCACGTTCAAGGTGAAGTGATTCGATGAGCGACTCCTTCAACATCGCCCTGCGCTTTGCCCTCTACCTGGATTTGATGTTGCTGTTCGGCCTGGCCGCTTTTGGTTTGTATAGCCTGCGTGGCGAGGAGCGGCATTCCGGTTCGGTGTTGCACTTCAAGTCGTTGCTGCTGACCACGGCGGTGCTCGGCGGGCTGCTGTCCGTCGCCGCCCTGCTGTGCATGGCTCGCGCCATGAGTGGCGTTTCGGACTGGGCCGAGCTCTGGCCGCACATTGAAATGATGGTGTTCGAGACCGATGTGGGGTTGAGCTGGAACCTGCGGATCGCGGCGCTCGTGCTGGCCGGTTTCGCCGTGACGCTCAATACACGTTGGCCGACCGCCAGCTTGTGGCTGGTCATGCTGGGCGGCGCCGTGGCGTTGGCAACGCTGGCTTGGGCCGGGCATGGCGCCATGGACGAAGGTGAGCGCCGCAATTGGCACTTCATCACCGACTTTTTGCATTTGTGGGCCGCAGGAAGCTGGGTCGGCGCCTTGGCAGCGTTTGCCCTACTGCTGCGCCAGGCCGAGCCTCGGCTGCCAGTACTGGCGCGAACCCTGACCGGGTTTGAAACGGCCGGTGCAGTGATTGTGCTGGTGGTCGGGGTGACGGGGGTGGTGAATTATCTGTTCATCGTCGGGCCGAATGTCGAAGGGCTGCTGGACAGTACCTATGGTCAGCTGCTGGCGCTCAAACTGGTGTTGTTCGCGGCCATGCTGGTGTTCGCCGCGCTGAATCGCTTTCACCTCAGCCCGCTGCTGGAACGATCCCGACAGACCGGTGAGCACAGCGTTGCGGTGAATGCCCTGCGGCGCAGCATGGTGCTGGAGCTCTGCGTGGCAGTGATCATCCTGGGGTTGGTGGCATGGCTGGGGACGTTGAGTCCGGCGATGGAATAACCGGGGGGCAAACCACCCTTATGCCCCCTACCAGCGCCGTGGTGAGCGCACGGCATTTAATTATTCAATACGCTGCGCCAGTTTTCAGTTTGCCCATAGCATGGCGCCACAGCCTAAATAGCGCTTTGTTAAGCCAAGGCTCTGTTATGGAAAACGTTCGAACCTCAAGCACCCACGCCGTCTGGCTGATGGTCAGCATCGTGTTGGTGGCGCTGAACCTGCGGCCCTCCATGGCTGCGATCGGGCCGTTGTTATCGGCCATTCGTGGCGAGGTGCCGTTGAGCTTCAGCACCGCCTCGCTGCTGACCATGCTGCCGGTCATGGCGATGGGCCTGGCGATGTTCCTGGGTATGCGCATTGCCCTGCGCATCGGCGAACACCGCACCATTGTGTTGTCGCTGTTGATCATCGGCATCGCCACGGCTTCGCGCTTGTACCTGGACAGCGCCGTCGAGTTGATCGTCAGTGCAGTGTTGGCCGGGCTTGGCATCGCGCTGATCCAGGCGGTGATGCCGGCGCTGATCAAGTCGCGCTATGCCGACAACGTGTCACTGTTCATGGGCTTGTATGTCACGTCGATCATGGGCGGGGCAGCGATTGCCGCATCGTTTTCGCCTTTTGTCCTGTCGCAGACCGGCAGCTGGCGCATCGGCCTGGCGATCTGGGCACTGCTGGCGTTGGTTGCCCTGGGTTGCTGGTACGCCCAGCGCTCAAGCGTGACACCGTTACCCGAAGCCCCTGCCCGGCAGCAAGAGTCATTCTTCAGCAACTCCCGGGCTTGGTTGCTGGCGATTTTCTTCGGCCTGGGCACCGCATCCTATACCTGCGTGCTGGCCTGGCTGGCGCCGTACTACGTGGAAAAGGGCTGGAGCGAACAACACGCGGGCCTGCTGCTGGGGTTCCTCACCGCGATGGAAGTGTTATCCGGCCTCGTCACCCCGGCGATTGCCAACCGCAGCCAGGATAAACGCCTGGTCCTCGCTGTATTGCTGGCCCTGATCATGGGCGGCTTCTGCGGCCTGATCCTCAGCCCGGAACGCTTCAGCCTGTTGTGGCCCTGCCTGTTGGGGCTGGGCATCGGCGGTCTGTTTCCGATGAGCCTGATCGTGTCCCTCGATCACTTGGACAACCCACGCCGGGCCGGTGGCCTGACGGCATTCGTGCAAGGCATCGGCTACCTGATCGCCGGGCTCTCGCCGTTGATTGCCGGGATGATTCGCGACCAGTTGGGCAGCTTCGAATGGGCCTGGTGGTCGCTCACCGCCGTCATGGCTTTGATGATCCTGATGGTCCTGCGCTTCAATCCCAAGCACTACGCACGGCATATCAGTTGATGGCCGAGGACAGCCCCGCAAACAGGCTTCGAGGGCTGCATGCATTGCAGCCCGTTTTTTTTATCACTCACCCATGACGGCAGCCGATACGTCCATCACGACGCTTCGGTCTGCAACGCAGGAATAATATCTTGATGAAACACGTCGGTTTTGCAGCCGCTCACTGGGGCATGCTCATCTGGGCGATGCTGATCACCTCATCGTTCTTCGCAGCAGCACAGGTCAGCCAGACGATCGACCCGATCCTGCTCACCGGCCTGCGGCTGCTGTTTTCCGCGCTGATGTTCCTGCCACTGCTGCTCCTGAAAAACACGTCGCCCATTTCCATCAGAGGCCTGCTGGCCCATGCCGTGCTTGGCCTGCTGTTGGCGACTTACTTTGGCTCGTTGTTCGAAGCGCTGCGCTACACCTCGGCGGTCAATACCGCGACGCTCTACACGCTAGTGCCCTTGATGACGTTGTTTTTCGAGGTATTCCTGCTGCCCAGCCCGAGCCTCAAGACCCGCTTACTGCCTATGCTGGTGGCGGCAATCGGCGCGATATTACTGACCCTCAAAGGCTCGGCCCCGGGTCAGTTGCCGGCGCTCTATCCGACGCTGGTCTTCGGTGCTGGTTGCCTGGCAATGGCGTTGTATTCGCCCCTGAGCCAGCGTTTCAAAGCTTCGGTGTTGAAGGGGCGGGAACCGGTGGCGATGACGTTCTGGAACATGTTGTTCGGTTCGCTGTTCCTGCTGGTGTTCTGCCTGTTCAGCGGCGGCTGGCGCAGCGGCCTGCAGCTGTCGATGCTGGACATCGGCTGGCTGGTGTACCTGGCATTGTTCGGCACCCTCGCCACGTTCTGGCTGTTGCACCGGGCAATTGGGGTGATCACGCCATCCACGGTGATTTCCTATGTTTACCTCAACACCCTGTTCGTGACGTTGCTGCATTGGTTCTGGCTCAGGGAGCAGCCCATGCTGATCGAAATCATCGGTGCCACTCTGGTGGGCGGCGGCATGCTGGCCCTGGTGGTCAGCAGCCGTAACGCCAAGACTGCTACGGCTTGAAACCCGTCAGTACGTCGAGGCCTCGCCAGGCGCCACCGCGCTCCAACGCTCCAGCTCCCGTTCAAGGAAACCGGCCACCGCCAGCAACCGCTCCTCTTGCCAGTGAGGGCCGACAATCTGGATACCAATGGGCAGCCCGGTGGCCGGGTCTGATCCGGCACGGATCACCACCGCGGGGGAGCCGCTGAGACTGAACGGGAACACGAAGGCATAGCGGTCGCGATCTTGCAGGGACTCCCCATGCCGAAACGCAACGTCAGGGAATACCGGGCAGATGAACAGATCGTGCTGCTTGAAGAACTTGGCCAATTGATAGCGGAATGTATCGATCATGATCCAGTCGCGCTTGACGTCATCCACGGTCAATGTCACGGCTTCGCTCATGTCCAACAACTGGGCGATGGGCGCCGTGAAGTCGCGCTTGTTCATGGTATCGAACAATTGCCGCCAGCCGCGCCCGGCATCAGCGCCGGTGATGAATACCCGCCAAAGCACATCGCAGGCTTCGCCGAGCATCGGCGGTGCCACCGCATCCACCTGTGCCACCACCGGTTCCAGACACCGTTCGACCTGCTGCAACACCTGGCTCACCGCTGCGCTGACGGGGGTCCGGCTCGACGCCGAAAATAGCGCGACACGCAGATGGGCCAGCGGCTCGCTGGTGGCGAACGGCACGTCGACGGTATCCGGGTCATGGCCGTCGGCGCCACTGATCAATTGGCCGAGCAGCGCCAGGTCATCGACATAGCGCCCCATCACGCCAAAGGCCGACGTCATATGAAACAGGCCGGACCGGTCATTGGGAAACTGGCCGGTCAACGGCACCCGGCCCTGGGTCAGTTTCAAGCCGCAAATGCCATTGAAGTGCGCCGGAATCCGCACACTGCCACAGGCATCGGACGCCAACCCGGCCGGCGAACACCCGGCGGCGATCGCTGCCGCTTCCCCACCACTGCTGCCCCCAGCGGAGCGCCGCAGATCGTGAGGGTTGAGGGTACGGCCGTAGACCAGGTTCTCGGTCTCGAAGGCCATGCACAGCTCAGACACATTGCTGATGCCCATGATGATCGCGCCGGCCTGCCGCAGCCGCGCGACCGCCGTCGCGTCCTCCTGGCTGGTATCGCCCATTAATTCCCCGACGCCGCGGGACATCTTGAAGCCGCGAACATGGAGGACGTCCTTGACGGTGATGGGAATGCCATGCAGTGGACCGCTGATCTGCCCGACGCGCGCCATCTCGTCGGCCTCACGGGCCTGGCGCCGCAGCTCCTCGACCGGCGCCAATTGGATCAATGCGTTGATCTGATGGTTACGCTCGGCGATGCGTTGCAGGTAGAACTCCAGCAGCGTAACGCTGGTCAGCGCGCCACGGCGCAGCAGACCGGCCATTTCCCGCAGGGTCAGCGTGTCAGGATTGAACATGCTCATGACGCCCCCTGGCTGCGCAGCCATTTGTTGGGCAACTGGTACATATTGCGCACTACCAGGGAAAACGCCTTCACCGCCAGCGTTGGACGCCGGTCGATGGCTTCCAGGGCCTCTTCGATCATCGCCAGGACATGGTGCAAGGCTTCAGGCGTGATGGTCAGCGGCGGATAAAACCGCAGCACCGGGCGCTCGGCCTTTTCGTTCATCGAATGCCCGGCATGCACGCCGCGCTTGCTCAGCTCCATGCTCATCAAGGCCTCATAGACCGAGCCGCGCAAGCGCAGGCCCGTCATCAAGCCGACGCCCGGCACGTCCTCGACAATGTGCGGATAGCGCAGGGCCAGCCGTTGCAGGCCATGACGCAACAAGCCGCCATTGACCCGGGACTGCTCCACCAGGTTGTGTTGCTCGATGTAGTCGATGGCTGCCAGCGCCGAAGCGCACGCCACCGGGTGCCCGCCGTTGGTTCGCGTGTCAGGCTCGATTTCACCGAGCGGGTACTGGCTGGCGAGGCGCTGGCTGTACATGGCGCAGGCAAACGAGGTGTAGCCGCCGGTCAAGCCCTTGGAAAGGATCATGATGTCGGGGACCACTTCGTCATATTGCACGGCGAACCATTTGCCACAGCGTCCAAAACCGGTCTGGATCTCATCGGCCACCAACAGTGTACCGGTGGCATCGCACAAGGCCCGGAGATTGGCCATATAGCCCACCGGCGGCACTTGCAAATGAGCGCCGCCCAGAATCGGTTCGACGTACACCGCGCACACGCCCTCGCCCACGGCCTTTTGCAGAGCGGCGAAATCGCCGTAGGGCACGCAGGTCACTTCGGGAGGATCGATACCGTAGCTAGCATGGTTCTGTTGCTGGCCCAGAATGCTCATCGCCGCCAGGGTCTTGCCATGGTAGGAACCGCTCATCACCACGATCCGACGCCGCTGAGGCTGGATTCGCAGCACATAGCGCAGGCTCTGCTCGACGGCTTCGGCACCCGATACCATGAACTGCACATCGCCCCACTCCCCCGGCACCAACTGGCACAGCCGCTCGCGCAGGGTGTCTTGAAGCGGGTGGCGCCGACCTTCCGGCACCCAGGCCATCTGATTCAATTGCGCCTGCACCCGCTCACGCACCGTCGGATTGCGATGCCCGACGATAAACACCCCATAACTGCACGCACAATCGATAAAGCGCTTGCCGGCGTGGTCGGTGACATGGATGCCTTCGGCCTGTTGCTCGACACTGGTCTTGCCCAGGCGATACAGCTTGGCCGCCGACGCGCTCCAGTGTCGCTGGCAGTCATCCAACAGTTGTTCATGCGGCCTGAGTAAGGACATGGCTTAACGTCTCCTTGATGATGTGCGCAGCACGTTGAATGTGCTCAGGGCGAGCGCTGATCGGGCAGCGCAAAACCAATTCGCGGCCACGAGGCGCACTGACATAGACGCCTTGCTGGTAAAGCGCTTCGCAAACCACGGCCGGTTGCAGGTCATCGGCCAGCGGCAGGCTGACCCAGGCGCCCACAGCCACCGCCCCCAATGAAGCCAGGGTTTGCGCCAGGTACTGGCCGTTTTCCTGGCATTGCCGGGGCGAGTCGTGGGCTTGCACATAATCCAATGCGGCCAGGGCCGCCACGCAGGCCATTGGATTACCGGCGGTGGTGCTGCCATGCTTGGCTGGGCTGCTGCGCCCATAGACCTGCCAGGCCATATGCTCGCTGCAGGTATAGGTGCCGATGGGAATCGCGCTGCCGCCCAGGGGCCCGCCGAGCACGACAATGTCCGGAACCGGACGATAGCGCTGGAAACCGAACAGCGAACCCAGGCTGCCAAGGCAACTGTGGGTATCGACCGCGATGACCGGTACCGACGCCCGCGCAGCGCGTGCATGCAACTGCTCGATCAAGGCCGGTTCGAGCAGTTGCAGTCGACCGTTTGCATCCGTACGGGTGCTGCTGTGGCACACCGCAAAGCAATCGCTCCAGTCCACCGAGTCCAGGTCAGCGACATGACGAATCGCCGCTCGCTTGAATCCCAGGAAACTCTGTAGGCCAAGATCGCCCTGCGCTGCGTTGAGGCAACGCCCGTAAGTCAGCGAGCCATAATCGCCGCCCTGGATAAACACAATGGTGTTGCCCTTGGGCTTGAGCCCCTTGCACAACTTCAAGGCCCCCTCAAAAGCCTCGTCGCCGGAGCTGCACACATAAGAGCTCTCCAGCGGCGCGGGCAGCAGCTCGGCCAGGCGCCGACACAAGGCAAGCAACGGTTCGGAGATCAGCACCCGATTGGACAGGCCCATGATCTGGGCCTGACGGCTGACCGCCTCGATCACGGACGGCACCTGAAAGCCAAACCCGCCGGTCAGGTCGATGATCGAGCGACCATCACCGTCGAGATAGGTCTCGTACCGTCCTCCGATAATGTATTTGTCGTGTTTCATGAGATCTCTCAGCGATAGCTCAAGGCGTTGAAAATGCGCCGACGCTCGTCGACGATGGTTTCCCGACCGTGCATGACCCGACGGTTGTCGATCATCACTACGTCATGGTCACGCCAGCCCACCGGGTAGGTGTAATGGGCGGACACCTCGGCGATCTCAGCCAGGTACTCGGCGGGAATCGGCTGCCCGGCCAGCGTATCGATCACCGGCGCTTCGTAGTTGAAGGACGGCCCCAGGATGCTGTTGGCAAAAGCCGGACGCCCGCTGAAGGCCGATGTCAGGATCGCCGAGGTGCTGAAGGCGTAGTGGATCGAATCATCGGCCGGGTTGAAGGAAATCAGGGTTTGCGGATCGTCACCGATGATTTGCAACAGGTCCTCGATAGCGACGGCCGCCGGGTCCGACAGCGTTGGCGAGTAGTGACAAACCAGCCGGCGCCATTTCTCCCCGGCCACGGTCCGGCTGTAGCGAATGGGATTTTCTTCAAAGAAGGTGCGACAGCCTGGGGACAGTTTCGCCAGCACCCTCTCACCGTCGCACAAGGTGGTTTGCGAACCCTTGCGCGGCGCTTCCTGGCAATAGAACCAGGTCATGTCCGGCCAGAACGGGGAGTTGCCGTTCTCGCAATGCAAACCGACGGCCTGATGCCCGGCATCCACCAACTGCGCCGCGCCACCGACCATGATCCGGGCCGGATCCAGGCTCAGCCGCGAACTGTTTTGCTTCACGTAGGCACTGAAATCCTCGGCGTTGTGAATACAGTTGCGAAACAGCACGACGCCGTAATGCCCCAGCAACTCATACAACTCGCCCTTGCCCAAGTTGGCGAAGTGATGCGACTCGACGATGGATACGTCCGGGTTTTCAAAGTGAAAGGCAGGTGTGCTCATTGGATGCATTCCTTTGCAGAGTGGAAAAAACAGTGGCGATATCGGCGCGTTTCGGCCGGCCAGTGACGGTATAGAGCTGCTCGAGCAACGGGTCATCCTTGGTCAACAACCAGAGTCGATTCGGTCGCTCGATGTCGGAGAAGCGCCCCGCCGACCAGGCGAGCAGTTCATCGCGCGCCGGTGTCGCCTCGACGCACAACAACGCCACGAGACCATGGAGCTCATCGAAAAACACCGCGGCATCGTTGACGCCCGGGTATTTGCGGTACTCAAGCTCAACCTGCTCGGGGCTGACGTTGCGGCCATTGGGCAGGCAGATCACGTTCTTCTTGCGCCCGTGCACGTACAGGTAACCATCATCATCCAGCATCCCCAGGTCGCCGGTGTCCATCCAGCCGTCGCTGGACATGGAACAGGCGCTGGGGTCAGTGCCGGAATAGCCACTGAACAACGAGCTGCTCTTGACCTCGATGGTCTGGTCGGCGCCGATACGTACCTGGACGTGGGGCAGCGGCTTGCCGACGCTGCCAAGGCGTTGCTGCTCGAAGGTGTTCACGCTGACGACCGAGGCGTTCTCCGAAAGCCCGTAGCCCTGGTACACCTCGATGCCTTGTTCAGCCAGGCCGCGCAAGACATCGATACTCACTGCCGCGCCGCCGCAGGTGATGTGCGCGCCCGATTTCAGGTACCGTGCCAGCCGTTCGCCCGCCTCGCCTCCTTCGTTCATCTGCTCCAGGAAACGATTGACCATGACCGGCGGAACCGTCAGGGCCGTTGGCTGGACTTGCAGGATCCAGTCGACCAGGCGCTGCGGTGACGCGCCAGGCTCGCCGAGCAAGGGCTCGTTTGGCGGTAAAAAATGCACAGTCCCGCCTGCCAGCAGCGGCAGATACGCGGCGGTCACCTGTTCCAGCAACAGACTCAAGGGCACCATCGACAGGTAACGACGATGGGCATTGGCTGGCATGCGTTGGCGCAGCGACGCCAGCACCGCGCCGACCGCCTGGGCACTCAGGCGTACCCCCTTTGGCCGGCTGGTGGTGCCCGAGGTGTGAATGATTTTGCAGATCCAATCACCCTCACTTTCCGGCGTATAGAGCAATGGTTGCTCGGGTACCGGCTCGTTGATGCGTTGCAAGCGGCTATCGGGGAAATTCAGCTTCCAGCGTTGCGCCAGGGTTTGCTGCCCGGCGGCATCCACCAGAAACCCATCGCAACCGCCGGCCAGGTGCTCTGCCTGGGATTGGCTGAACGCCAGCGGCAGCGGCAGCGCAGTGATACCGGCGAACAGGCAGGCCAGGTCGGCCACCAGCCAGTCACTGCTGTTGCGCGTCGCAATCCCCAATACCACATGATCACCATGGGCTCGGCTTGCGAAACGCCGCTGCAGGGTTGCCGCCAGATTGAGCGAGCGCTGTTCCAGCTCGCCATAGGTCAACTGCGTCGGTTCATTGCCCACTTGCGGCCAGTCAACCGCACAGACGGCCTCGCGGTTTTCCAGCAACGCACGTTGCAATTGGCTGATAAACCCACCGCTCATGGCTGCGCCCTCGCCAGAGAGTCACCCGGCAATTGAGTGAATGAGGTATTGAGAGTCATGGCAGCGAAGCGTGAACGTTGCGGGTCCACCCGGATGAAACCGGTGACTGGCAACTTGGCGTAATAGCTCCCCCATTTCTTGCCGCCGTCGTCGGCCAGGCGCGTGGGGTCCGCGGTCAACAGTGGCTCGAAATCGATCTGGCAACTCTCCATCATTTGCCGGACTCGAGGAGTCACCGTGCACAACAGGTAGTGCCCACCCATGCACCAGGCCAACAACGGAATCATGTTGACCAGAATCATTCCGGCCGTCAGGTGATGGGAGATCAGGTTACCGATCTCGACAATGTTCGAGCGATCAATGGTTTTTTCGAAACGCTGGGACAATATCTCGTTTATCGGTTGTGTCAGGTATTGCTCGGAAAACAACGTGCGGTGGTCCGCAAACGTAATACCGGCGCAAGCAAGAATACGATCCGCCGGATCCTGAGTAACCGCAAAGTATTGCGGATTCGGTTCAACCGAAGCGGAATAAGAACTGCGAAATTTCTCCTTCACTACTTCTGTGGCTTGCACCCATAACGGCGTCTTAGTTTCAGCGACACGTATTTGCATTTCGTCCTCCTCCGTCCTTGTGCAGGATTCCTGTAAAAAGCGAGGCGAGCATATTGGGGAAAAGTCCTACAGACCATTTAAAAAATAAATTGCTTCCGCTAATATGTAAATAAACGTCTTTGTCATAAAAACATAGGACGCTAGTCCATGGATTGCGCCAAGAAGGATCTTATGCTCAATAGTAATTTGCTTAGAAAGCTGGACATGCAGGACTTGATGGTGTTTGTCGCGGTGTACGAGCAGAGCAGCGTCACCGAGGTGTCCGAGGCCCTGTGTGTCAGCCAGTCAACCGTGAGCTACTGCCTGAAGAAGCTGCGCACAAGCTTCGAAGATGAACTTTTCGTTAATACCCGCAGTGGCATGCGTCCCACCAGCAAAGCCACCGCCATGTACAGCCATATACTGAAGATTCTCAAAACAATAAACATATGCCATTCCGGCATTCAGACATTCGACCCCACCCAGAAAGAGATAACATTCAATGTCTGCGCACCCGAGTACTTTGAACTTCTAATCCTGCCAAAATTGGTCAAGTGTTTTATTGGCAGTCGCTTTCCGGTCATCATTAACATAACCAAGTTTCACAGGGATATTCCCGCCGAGGAATTGATGGACGGCCGCTTCGACCTGGTCATTTGTTTTGGCCCGAACTTTCATCGCGGCGTCAAAGGTTTGCGCTCGCAGGTCTTGTTGGAAGATGAATTGGTCTGCGTGGTCGATAAAAACTTCACACTGACGCAAGAGGACTTCAGCCTGGAGACGTTCGTCGCGTGCCAGCACGTTTTCCCGACACCCTGGACATCCGACACCAACATGATAGATGGATGGCTCACTCGCCAAGGCTACAGCCGACAGATTGTCGCTCGGGCCAACAGCTACGTAGCGGCACTCAATATGATCAGCGGGACCGACTTCATCCTGACCCTGCCTAAGCGTATTCAGGCATTGACCTGCGACGAACACAGGTTCGGTCATCGCCGAGCACCGGCAGGTCTACCGAGCTTCACGCTGGAAATGATGTGGAGCGAGAAACCGACCCAGGACAGCGCCAACAGCTGGTTTCGCGAACAAATCGTAAAAGTCTGCGCTGAAGACGGCTTGCTTTAATCAGCCTGGGAACCGCTCGAATCGTCGAGTGGTTCCCGGCTTTTCGGCTGCCGACTTTTCATCAGGCAAAAAAAAATCCGGAAATCCTCACTTTCGTGGGCCTTCCAGACTTTTAAAACTGCTAAAAATGGTGGGTCGTGTGGGATTCGAACCTACGACCAATTGGTTAAAAGCCAACTGCTCTACCAACTGAGCTAACGACCCGCTGTGTGGTGGCGCGTATAATACTGATTTCTAAGGACTATTCAACACTTAATTTGAAATAAATCAAAAATAAGGGGTTGGATCGCTCACACCCGCGGCTGCAAAGCCTTCTGCACGCAGGCGGCAGCTGTCGCATTTGCCGCAAGCGCGGCCTTGATCGTCGGCCTGATAGCAGGAAACGGTCAGTCCGTAGTCCACGCCAAGCTTCACCCCAGCCTTGACGATATCGGCCTTGCTGAGATTCTGCAGCGGCGCCTGGATACGGAAGCCCTGCCCCTCTACACCGGCCTTGGTCGCCAGATTGGCCATGCGCTCGAAGGCTTCGACAAACTCCGGGCGGCAGTCTGGATAGCCGGAATAATCCACGGCATTCACGCCAATGAAAATATCACGGGCGCCCAACACCTCGGCCCAACCCAGCGCCAACGACAGGAATACGGTGTTACGCGCTGGTACATAGGTCACCGGAATGCCTTCGCTCGGCGCCTCGGGGACATCGATGGAACTGTCAGTCAGAGCCGAACCGCCAATGCCGTTGAGGTTCAGGCCAATTACCTTGTGCTCCACCACGCCCAAATCCCGGGCAACCCGTTCAGCGGCTTGCAGCTCGACACGGTGACGCTGACCGTAATCGAAACTCATGGTGTAGCAGCGGTAGCCTTCGGCGCGCGCCATGGCCACGACAGTCGCCGAATCCAGGCCACCGGACAGCAGGATAACCGCACGTTTTTCTGCAGTGTTCGATTGTTCAGTCATATCAGCGCCCCGGCTCGTCGTTCCAAAGATATTTATGCAACTGCAATTGCAGGCGCACCGGCAAATTGTCCGCCACCACCCAGTCCGCCAGCTCCCGCGCACTCAAATCGTGATGACTCGGCGACAACAACACTTCGCCGGCCCGCTGGTCGAGACCGTATTGAATCAGCTTGGAGACGGCCCAGTCATAGTCTTCCCGCGAACAAATGACGAACTTGACCTGATCGTTAGGTGTCAGCAGTTCAATGTTCTCATAACGATTGCGATGCGCTTCCTTGGAGCCTGGGGTTTTCAGGTCCACGACGCGACTGACGCGCGGGTCGACGGCCGAGATGTCCAGAGCACCGCTGGTTTCCAGCGAAACCTCATAACCGGCATCACACAACTGCTTGAGCAGGGGGATGGCGTTGGGTTGCGCCAGTGGCTCACCACCGGTGACGCAGACGTAGCGCGGGCGGTAACCAGCCACTTGCTCGAGGATATCGTCGAGGGTCCGCAGAGTGCCGCCGCTGAATGCGTAGGCACTGTCACAGTATTGGCAACGCAGCGGGCAACCGGTGAGGCGCACAAAAACCGTGGGCAGCCCAGCCGTTCGCGTTTCACCCTGCAACGAGTAAAAAACTTCGGTGATTCTCAATGTGTCTTGCATAGTCGCCACGGGCGTAACAGCTAAACAGGCTGTCCGCCTCCGTCAGGCACTTCAAGGAACCCCGCCAACGCGCAGATCCCAAAAAGCGTGTTTCATAAAAGGGCGTGAATTCTAACGAAAAAACCCGCGACAGGCGCGGGTTTCTTCAAAACAGGTCAAGCCGGCTTATTACATGCGTTGCAGATCACGCTGGGCCAATTGAGCAGCGGATGTGCCCGGATACTGGGCCACCACCTGCTGCAGAATGCCTTTCACCTTGTCGGTATGACCGAGGCGGCGCTCTACATCAGCAAGCTTGTACAGCGAATCCGGCACCTTGGCGTGCTTGGGATACAACTGTGACACCTTGGCGAACGCCTGGCCGGCACCTTGCAGGTCACCCTTGGCCAGGTTCACTTCGCCCAACCAGTATTGGGCGTTGCCCGCGTACTGGCTGTTTGGGTATTTGCGCAGGAAAGCGGCAAAAGCCTGGCTGGCCTTGTCGAAGTCCTTGGCCTTGATCAAGTCGAAGGCAGCGTCGTAATAGAGCTTTTCCTTCGCCGGATCAGCCGGCTCACCATTGGCGGCAGGTGCTGGAGCCGTTGCCCCAGCGCCCGCGGCTGCACCGGGGGCGTTCAAATCGCCACCGGCAGGAGAATTCTCAGGAGACGCGGCAGGTGCAGGTGCAACGCCGGATCCTATGCGCCGATCAAGATCCTGGTATCGCTCCAGGTTTTCCTGCTTCATGCGCGCAATATCATTTTGCAGAACTTCGATCACGCCTTGCTGGCGCGAAAGCTGATCCTGCATTTGCTGGAGCTGGTTGAACAGCTCGCCCTGTGCCGAGACAGGGGCCGAAACCCCTCCCCCGGCATAGGCGCCGTTCGTACCGTAACCCGCAGGCGGATAGCTGCTCCCGCTATTGTTATAGCCGGCATCGTTATCGACCACAGGAACCGCAGCCCACGCCGCAAGCGGCGCGAGGCTGAGAGCCAGAACAGTTACAGCACGACGGCACGTTCGCATGACGAATTACTTACGCAGTTCGACGCGACGGTTTTGAGCCCAGGACTGCTCGTCGTTGCCGGTAGCAACTGGACGCTCTTCGCCGTAGGAAACCAGTTCCAGCTGAGCTGGGGAAACACCTTGCAGTACCAGGTAGCGTTGAACGGCTTTCGCACGACGCTCGCCCAGTGCCATGTTGTACTCACGAGTACCACGTTCGTCGGTGTTGCCTTCCAGAACGATGCGAGCGCCGTTGGCTTTCAGGTCCTTGGCGTGAACGTCCAGAGCGCGCATGGCTTCTGGCTTCAGGTCCGAGCTGTCGTATTCGAAGTAGAAGGTGGTGATTGCGCGCAGAGCAGCTTCTTCGCTCAGGGAGCCATCGACTGCACCAGTGTTAGCGCCGTAACCAGCGTTTGGATCAACAGCGCCTTCACCGGCATTGTCGCCGCCTTTGGACGAGCAACCTACAGCTACAGCCATGGCCAGAGCCAGCGCAGCAAATTTACCAAACTTCAGCATTTCCATCGTGAAACTCCTAATGAACCCCAGTGTGTTAAGTAAAACGTATAGCGCCGCGTCAGTTCAGGTAAGGGGACCAGGACGGTTCTCTGACTTCGCCTTGTGCGGTAGGAAGCGGGAGCCTCACGCGTCCATTGATGGACACGAGCATCAAGACTCCCCGGCCCTGCTGGCGGGTGGCGTAGATTACCATGGTGCCGTTGGGCGCAACAGTAGGTGACTCGTCCAGAGTGCTATCAGTGAGGATTTTTACGCTTCCGCGCTGCAAATCCTGGGCCGCCACCTTGAAATTAGTGAAACCGTCCTGACGATGGATCATCACCAGGGTCTTTTCGTCCGCCGACAGCTTAGGGTTGGCGTTGTAGTTACCGATGAACGTCACGCGTTCGGCACCGCCACCACCCGCACTGGTCTTGTAGATCTGCGGCTTGCCGCCACGGTCGGAGGTGAAGTAGATGGTCGAGCCATCCTTGCCCCAGAACGGTTCAGTGTTGATGCCCGGGCCGTTGGTGACGCGGGAGATCGAACGCGAAGCCAGGTTCATCACGTAGATGTCCGGGTTACCGTCCTTGGACAGCACGAACGCCAGGCGGGTACCGTCCGGCGACCAGGCTGGTGCGCCGTTGAGGCCTTCGAAGTTGGTGATCTGCTCACGGCGACCGGTATCGATGTGCTGCATGAAAATACGTGGACGCTTCTGTTCGAACGAGACATAAGCGATACGCTTGCCATCAGGGGCGAAACGCGGCGACAGGATCGGCTCGCGCGATTGCAACAAGGTCACTGCACGAGCGCCGTCATAGTCGGAGCGCTGCAGGGTGTAGCGGGTGTTGTTCTCGGAGAAGCGTTCAGCCGTCACGTAGAGCATGCGGGTAGAGAATGCTCCCTTGATGCCGGTGAGTTTCTCGAACGACTGGTCGGAGATGTAGTGCGCCATGTCGCGCAACTGATCAACGCTGCCCGACACACTGCCGGTCAGTACTTGCTGCTCGGTAGCGACGTTGAACAGGGCGTACTGCACCTGCAAACGACCGCCGGCCGGAACGATGCTACCGACCATGATGTACTGGGCGCCCAGGGCCTTCCAGTCACGGTAGATGACTTCGCTGGCCTGGGTCGGCAGGCTGATCATGTTCTGCTTCGGGATCGGCGCGTAGTAACCCGAGTTGCGCAGGTCGTTGCCGATGATTTCCGCCATGTCGTCCGGCAGGACGCTACCGCCCTGCCAGCCGAACGGTACGACGGCGATCGGGGTAGCCCGATCACTGCCGCTGGTGACCAGAATGTTCTTTTCCTCTGCTACCGCTATCCCTGCCAGGCAGCAGATAACGACAAGCATTCCTCGAAGAAGGTTTCTCACAAGGCTAGATCCTCAGGTGTGAATGTCATCTTGAATGAACGATAGGGAGCAAAGTCGCTCGGTTTCATTCCTTGCATTTCCGTCAATCGCCCAATGTTCTTGACCGCTGCGACCGCCGAAGCGTCGAACGGACCGTCACCGCTGGACTTGGCGACGCTGACCGAGGTAACCGTACCGTCGGGCAACATGCCGATTTGCAATACTACCGTCATGCCTTTGCGCGCCGAAGGTGGACGAGCCCAACCTTCTGCCGCTCGGGCGCGAATCAAATCATCGTAACTGCCGGCGACTTCATCGCCCTGCTCATCGGCCAATGCCTGCTGGCGCTCCGGCGTATCGGAAAGCAAATCTGCCAGGGCCTGGGCCTTTTTGTCTTCGGCGGATTTACGCGCTGCGTCCTGGGCCTTTTTCTTGGCGGCGTCGGCGGCGGCTTTCTTCTTCGCGTCTTCGGCGACTTTCTTTTTCGCCTCTTCAGCTTCAGCTTTCTTCTTGGCGTCTTCGGCCGCTTTTTTCTTCGCGTCCTCGACGATCTTTTTCTTCGCTTCTTCAGCGGCCGCTTTCTTGGCCTCTTCTTCAGCGGCTTTCTTGGCTTCTTCTTCGGCTTTCTTCTTGGCTATATCAGCCAATTGTTTCTCTTCTGCCTTTTTGGCCTCGGCGGTCTTCTTCGCTTCATCGGCTTTCTTGGCTTCGTCAGCCTTTTTCGCCTCGTCAGCTTTCTTCGCCTCATCGGCCTTCTTGGCTTCCTCGGCCTTTTGAGCCGCTTCCTCTTTCTTTTGTTCCGCTGCCTTTATCGCTTCCTGCTCGACCTTCTTCTGTTCCATCTGCTCGACTTCAGTCTGGCGCGCGGCGGATTTCTTCGCCTCGCCCGCCAGCTTCTGGTTGGTCTGCGTGGTGGCCTGGCTTTTCGACTTGAGCTGGTACAACGTCGCCTGCACGATCGGCTTGGCCGGCGGCAGCTCCGGGGTCATGGCAAAACTGACGAACAGCATGCCGAACACCAGCACATGCAGGCCGATTGCCAGAACACTAGGCCAGAAGTAGCTTTCCGAGGCGGACGGCTCTCGCTGTTGCTGCATCAGGGCGCCTCAGTGATCAAGCCAACGTTACCGACCCCGGCTTTCTGCAAACCGCCCATGGCGCCCATCACGGCACCGTAGTCGACGGTCTTGTCGCCGCGAATGAAGACCTGGGTGCGCTTGCCGGCATCGTTGCCGACACGAATGATCTTGGTCACCGCGTCGGTCATCTGCGGCAAGGTCATGGCCCGGTCCTGCTGCTTCTCGGTATCGACTTCGCTGCCAAGGTTCCAGTAGTAGGTCTTGTCAGCCTTGATCGAAATGGTCAGTACCTGGGTGTTGTTGTCCTGCGGCAAGGCTTCGCTGGAAACCTTGGGCAGATCGACCTTCACGCCCTGATTGAGCATCGGCGCGGTCACCATGAAGATGACCAGCAACACCAACATCACGTCGATGTAGGGCACCACGTTCATCTCGGCAACCGGCTTGCGCTTGTTTCGGGCTCGAGCGATTAAAGCCATGGGGAAATACCTGCTTATTCTTCGCTGGTGTGCACTTTGCGGTGCAGGATCGCCTGGAATTCATCGGCGAAGGTGTAGTAGCGGCTGGTCAGCGTTTCGCTGCGAGCAGCGAAGCGGTTGTAGGCGATAACAGCCGGAATGGCAGCGAACAGGCCGATGGCAGTGGCGACCAGTGCCTCGGCGATACCCGGGGCCACGGTGGCCAGGGTCGCTTGTTGGGCAGAGGCCAGGCCACGGAAGGAGTTCATGATCCCCCACACGGTACCGAACAGACCGATGTACGGGCTGACCGAGCCGACGGTGGCCAGGAACGACAGACCTTGTTCGAGTTTTTCTTCCTCACGGGAGATGGCGACGCGCATGGCACGGGCCACGCCTTCCATCACCGCTTCCGGGTCAACGCCTGGCTGCTGGCGCAGACGGGAGAATTCCTTGAAGCCGGCACGGAAGATCTGCTCCACGCCCGAATCCGGGTCCGGGTTGCTCCCGGCCTGACGGTAGAGTTTGGACAGGTCGATGCCGGACCAGAAGCGCTCTTCGAAGCTCTCCAGGGCACGGCGACCGGCGCGCAGCATATTGCTGCGCTGAAAAATCATGATCCATGAGGTCACCGATGCGGCTACCAGGATCAGCATTACCAACTGCACCACGACGCTGGCATTGCTGACCAGGCTCCACATGGAGGTATGGTCGACGACGTTAGCTTCCACGCTTTATCTCCTGCTCTGAGTGTGTACCCGCGCCGCTCACGCCGGCAAAGGCCGCACGTAGAGCTTCGGGAATGGCCCGGGGTTTCAAACTATGGGTGCGCACACAGGCCACCAAAAACTGCCCTTCACAGAGCAGCACATTATCCGTAGCCCGCCTGACCTGCTGCTTGAAACGCAGGCTGACACGGTTTAATTCGATGACATCGGCACTTACCAGAAGCTCGTCGTCCAGTCGCGCCGGCGCGTGGTAACGCGCTTCGCTGGAATGCACGACGAATAACAGGTCCTCCCCTGCCAGCGCGGATTGGGCAAAACCCAGTTCCCGCAGCCGTTCGGTTCGAGCCCGTTCCATAAACTTGAGGTAATTGACGTAGTAAACGATGCCGCCGGCATCAGTGTCCTCGTAATAAACGCGACAGCGATGTGCGAACGACTCCAGCCCGTTTTGCGCGCGCATACTCTAGTGCTTACTCCTCAGGTTGCCAATCGGCCAGGCAACTGTTTTTTCATTCTCGAAGGCATTGACGCTCCGAGTGTCGTCTGGGACAGCACGAACTCGAAAAAAGTCGTTGCACAGAGCTCGTTCAATCGTCCACGGCATCGAGGAATTCGTCTACCACCGGCATCTCCCCCATTCGTGTCGGGATGTTTAAGCCGAAATGCAAATAAGCATGGCGGGTCACCACCCGGCCACGCGGAGTGCGCATGATGTAGCCCTGCTGGATCAGGTACGGCTCCAGCACATCTTCGATGGTGTGACGCTCTTCGCTGATGGCCGCGGCCAGGCTGTCCACGCCGACCGGGCCACCGTCGAACTTCTCGATCATGGTCAGCAGCAAGCGTCGGTCCTGATGGTCGAAGCCGCGCTCGTCGATGTCCAGCAGGTTCAACGCCAGGTCGGCAATCGGCTTGGTGATGTGACCCTTGGCCCGAACTTCGGCGAAATCCCGGACCCGGCGCAGCAGGCGGTTGGCGATCCGCGGCGTACCCCGGGCTCGCCGGGCGATCTCATAAGCGCCATCCGGGTCCAGCGGCAGCCCGAGAATGCCCGCCGAACGGCTGACAATCGTCGCCAGGTCCGCGTTGTTGTAGAACTCCAGGCGCTGGACGATACCGAAACGGTCGCGCAGCGGGTTGGTCAGCATGCCGGCGCGGGTGGTAGCGCCCACCAGGGTGAAGGGCGGCAGATCCAACTTGATCGAGCGCGCCGCCGGCCCTTCGCCAATCATGATGTCGAGCTGGAAATCTTCCATGGCCGGGTACAGCACTTCCTCGACGATTGGCGACAGCCGATGGATTTCGTCGATGAACAGCACGTCATGGGGCTCAAGATTGGTCAGCAGCGCCGCCAGGTCACCCGGCCGCTCAAGGACCGGCCCGGACGTGCTCTTGATCGACACGCCCATTTCCTGGGCAATGATGTTGGCCAGGGTGGTCTTGCCCAGGCCTGGCGGACCGAAGATCAAGGTGTGATCCAACGACTCACTGCGCCCACGGGCCGCCTGGATGAACAGCTCCATCTGCTCACGCACGGTCGGTTGACCGATGTAGTCGGCCAGGCTGACGGGGCGAATTGCGCGGTCCTGGATTTCCTCGCGGTCACGGGGCGCGCCCGTGGCGGCGATCAGACGGTCAGCTTCAATCACTTAAATCATTCCCTTCAGGGCACGACGAATCATGTCTTCGGTGCTCAGGCCTTTTTCCTTGATAGCGGAAATCGCCTTGCTGGCTTCCTGTGGCTTGTAGCCCAGGGAGATCAGCGCGGTGACCGCATCGTTTTCGGCACTGACCGCAGGTGCCGGTGCGTCGGGCTGGTTCGGCACCAGCGCGAACATGGCCGGCACCGCTTCCCAAGCCTTGAAACGGTCCTTGAGCTCGACCAACAGACGCTCGGCGGTTTTCTTGCCCACACCCGGCACCTTGGTCAGCGCCGAGGTGTCCTGGGACTGCACGCAACGCACCAGTTCGTCGACTTCAAGGCTCGACATCAAGGCCAGGGCCAGCTTCGGGCCGACGCCATTGAGACGGATCAGCTCGCGGAAGAAATCCCGCTCGCGCTTGCCGACGAAGCCATAGAGTAACTGCGCATCCTCGCGCACGACCAAATGGGTGTGCAGCGTCAGCGGCTCACCGACCGACGGCAAGCGATACAGCGTGGTCATGGGCACTTCCAGCTCATAACCCAAGCCGTTTACATCCAGAATCAGGTGCGGCGGCTGTTTCTCAGCCAGGGTGCCGCGCAAGCGTCCAATCACGTTTCAGATCCTTGGGCGTAGGCCAGCCGCTGGCTGGCGAGTAACGGCCGGAGCAGCAACGCCGACAACACAGGCGCAAAATGCTCAGGCTCATGAAAGATTGCGCTGATGCTATCAGAGACGCAGGCGCCCGCCACGACTGCGTGCGGCTCCCAGGCCGTGAGGCAACAGACTGGAACGGGTATGAGCATGGCAAATGGCGATGGCCAGGGCATCGGAGGCGTCGATTTGCGGCTTGCTGACCAGCTTCAGCAGATGCATGACCATCATTTGCACCTGCTCCTTGTTCGCTGCCCCCGTTCCGACAACCGCCTGCTTGACCTGGGTCGCGGTGTATTCGGCGATCTCCAGGCTTTCCTCGGCACCGGCCACGATCGCCGCGCCCCGAGCCTGCCCCAGTTTCAAGGCCGAGTCAGCGTTACGCGCCATGAAGACCTTTTCGATGCCCATGGTGACCGGGCCGTAGGTCTGGATGACTTCGCGCACGCCGCGGTAAACAATCTGCAAACGTTCGTGCAACTCGCCAGCACCGGTGCGGATACAGCCAGACGCCACGTACACGCAGCCGCGCCCGGTGTCGCGAACCACGCCGTAGCCGGTGATGCGCGAACCGGGGTCGATGCCAAGGATTAAAGTCATAGCGCCTGCGGTTTGAAGGGGAGTTATCCAGATCTGTGGGAGCGAGCTTGCTCGCGATGGCGTCGAATCAGCAAGCAGAGCTTTGACTGAAGTACCGCTATCGCGAGCCAGCTCGCTCCCACATCTGGGTCATTCGCAATCGTCAATATTTGAACAGGCCTTCTCAGCCGAGCTGTTCAGCCACCGACTCCGGAATGTCGGCGTTAGAGTAGACGTTCTGCACATCGTCCAGGTCTTCAAGCATGTCGATCAGCTTGAGCACCTTCTCGGCACCTTCCAGGTCCAGTTCGGCGCTGGTGGTCGGCTGCATGACGATTTCCGCATCGGCAGGCTTGAAACCGGCCGCTTCCAGGGCATTACGCACGGCATAGAAGCTGGCGAAGGACGTGAACACGTCAAACGAGCCGTCTTCATGGCTGACCACGTCATCGGCATCGGCTTCCAGGGCCGCTTCCGTCAGAGCATCTTCATCGAGGCCTGGCGCGAAGCTGATCTGCCCCTTGCGCTCGAACAGATAAGCCACCGAGCCATCGGTACCCAGGTTGCCACCGCACTTGCTGAAGGCATGACGCACGGCTGCCGCGGTACGGTTGCGATTATCGGTCATGCATTCGACCATCACCGCCACGCCGCCCGGACCGTAACCTTCGTAGGTCAGCTCTTCAACGTTGTCGGCCTCGGTCGCACCCGCGCCACGGGCAATGGCCCGGTCGATGATGTCGCGGCTCATGTTCGCACCCAGCGCCTTGTCCAGGGCCAGGCGCAAACGCGGGTTGGACCCCGGATCACCTCCCCCCTGGCGAGCCGCGACCGTCAGCTCACGGATCCACTTGGTGAAGATCTTGCCCCTCTTGGCATCCTGACGTTCTTTGCGGTGCTTGATGTTCGCCCACTTGGAATGACCTGCCATAACTCGCTCCGGTTTTTCTTTGAAACATTGCCCGCCCTGCGCTCACGCAGCAGCCGGCAAGCAGAAATATCGATCCCAATGAAAAGGCGCATCCGAAGATGCGCCCTTAAGGGTCAGCCTTACTCAGCCTTTGGCTGTTCACGCAGACGGATGTGCAACTCGCGCAGTGCCTTGGCATCCACCACGCCCGGGGCCTGGGTCATGACATCGGCCGCGCTCTGGGTTTTCGGGAACGCGATCACTTCACGGATCGACTGGGCGCCAGTCATCAGCATCACCAGGCGGTCCAGGCCGAAGGCCAGGCCACCGTGGGGCGGGGCACCGTACTTCAGCGCATCGAGCAGGAAGCCGAATTTCTCTTCCTGCTCCGCTTCGTTGATGCCCAGCAGACGGAAGACCGCCTGTTGCATTTCCTTGCGATGGATACGGATCGAACCGCCACCCAGCTCGGTGCCGTTCAAGACCATGTCGTAAGCGCGCGACAGGGCGGTGGCCGGGTTGGCCTCCAACTCTTGCGGCGAGCACTTCGGCGCGGTGAACGGGTGGTGCAGCGCAGAGAAGCTGCCATCGTCGTTCTCTTCGAACATCGGGAAGTCAACGACCCACATCGGCGCCCACTCGCAGGTCAGCAGCTTCAGGTCGTGACCCAGCTTGATGCGCAGTGCGCCCAAGGCTTCGCTGACTATCTTGGCCTTGTCGGCGCCGAAAAACACGATGTCGCCATCAACCGCACCCACGCGATCGAGGATCACGTTCAGGTTGGCTTCAGGGATATTTTTCACGATCGGCGATTGCAGGCCGTCAACACCCGCGGCGCGCTCGTTGACCTTGATGTACGCCAGGCCCTTGGCACCGTAGATGCCGACGAACTTGGTGTAGTCGTCGATCTGCTTGCGCGGCATGCTTGCCCCGCCTGGCACACGCAGCGCCGCGATACGGCATTTCGGGTCGTTGGCCGGGCCGCTGAATACCTTGAAATCGACTTCCTTGAGCTGGTCGGCCACGTCCACCAGTTCCAACGGGTTACGCAGGTCCGGCTTGTCGGAACCGTAGCGACGCATGGCTTCTTCGAAGGTCATGTGCGGGAATTCGCCGAACTCCAGACCCAGCACTTCCTTGAACAGATTGCGGATCATGCCTTCGGTCAGGCCCATGATGTCTTTTTCATCGAGGAAGCTGGTCTCGATGTCGATCTGAGTGAACTCAGGCTGACGATCGGCACGCAGATCTTCGTCGCGGAAGCATTTGGCGATCTGGTAGTAGCGGTCGAAGCCGGCCACCATCAGCAGTTGCTTGAACAGCTGCGGCGATTGCGGCAAGGCGAAGAAACTGCCGGGGTGTGTACGACTCGGCACCAGGTAGTCGCGAGCGCCTTCCGGCGTGGCGCGGGTCAGGATCGGCGTCTCGACGTCGAGGAACCCGTTCTCGTCCAGGTAGCGACGAATGCTGGTGGTCATGCGCGAACGCAGACGCAGCTTCTCGGCCATTTCCGGGCGACGCAGGTCGATGAAGCGGTAGCGCAGGCGGGTTTCTTCGCCCACATCGGAATATTCGTTGAGCGGAAACGGAGGGGTTTCCGACTCGTTCAACACTTCCAGCTCGTAGCCCAGCACCTCGATCATGCCGGACGCCATGTTGGCGTTGCTGGCACCGGCCGGACGCAAGCGGACCTTACCGGTGACCTTGACCACATATTCGCTGCGCACGCGGTCGGCGGAGGCGAAGGTTTCAGCGCGGTCCGGATCGAACACCACCTGCGCCAGGCCTTCACGATCACGGATATCGAGGAAAATCACCCCGCCATGGTCACGGCGACGATGGACCCATCCGCAAAGAGTAACTTCCTGACCTTCCAGGCTTTCGTTCAGTTGGCCGCAATAATGGCTGCGCATCATGGTAGTGGTTTCACTTCTCGTAATTCGAAATTCGGTTGGAGGACCTGCCCGTGCAAGCACTCGCGCGTGTTCAACTCAATCAGCTTTGTCGCCACCGGCCAGGTTCTTCTTGGCGCCGGTCTTGAAGTCGGTTTCATACCAGCCGGTGCCGCCGAGGCGAAAACCTGGCATGGACAGCATCTTTTTCAGTTCCGGCGCCTGGCAGGCAGGGCAGTCGACCAGCGGTGCCGCGCTGATCTTTTGAATGGCTTCCATCTGATGACCACAGGAAGCACATTGATAGTCGTACATCGGCATGGGGGTTGTCTCGGCGATCAGGTTACTCGCGCAAAGGTTGGGCTTTGCGGCAAAGAGCGGGATTATATCCATTAAATGCAGCCTGTGCAGCCGTAAGACCGCACAGGCCATCACCATCTTCGATGGGGCTATGCGCTCACCCAGCCAATGTGGGTTGCACGACCTCCATCCCGGTTTCCTTCAAACTGTGCACCACGCAGACCACGCGCACCAAGCCACTGAAATTGCGCACCCCACCGTGACGCAGGTGCACTTCCCGGTCCACATGGGACAGCAACGTGCTGACAGAACAGCTGTTGAGCCGGGCCATGGCACCGAGAATATCCCAATAGATCTGCTCCAGCCGCAGACAGGTAGCGAACCCGTTCAGGCGGATGGATCGGGCCGAGGGACAGGCCAGTTGCATATCGAACCCACTGACGAACGGGTCGATGTCGATGGATCGAAAACGCCCCTGCCGCCCCTCCCTGGTTGCTTTTCCTTGAATCATACCGTTGACACTCCTTTGCCATACGAACCTCTCAGTTGGAACAACCAATCTGTGGCTCTATGGAAGCTCAACGGCATCGCCAGATCCAGATGACTTTATGACCATCGACGTAGGACAAGCCAACGGCACGCAGGCGACGAATTACGCTGTCCTACACGCGGCGCGCAGGCAACGATACCTACGCCCCGTTCATCGCCCGCGCGATGTTTACCGCTCGTCCAGCAATGAACGCAACATCCACGCGGTTTTTTCATGGACCTGCATACGCTGGGTCAGCAGATCGGCAGTGGGTTCATCACTGACCTTGTCCAACAGGGGAAAGATGCTGCGGGCCGTACGCGTCACCGCCTCCTGGCCCTCGACCAGTTGCCTGATCATGTCCTCGGCCCCAGGCACGCCCTCCTCTTCCTTAATAGAGGACAAGCGCGCATACACCGAGTAGGCGCCCGGTGCCGGGAAGCCCAGCGCGCGGATTCGCTCGGCAATCAGGTCCACCGCCAGCGCCAGCTCGTTATATTGCTCTTCGAACATCAGGTGCAGGGTCCGAAACATCGGCCCCGTGACGTTCCAGTGGAAGTTGTGGGTCTTGAGATACAGCACATAGGTGTCCGACAGCAGGCGTGACAGCCCGTCGACGATGGACTTGCGATCTTCTTCACTGATACCGATATCAATTGCCATGTGGGTTGATCTCCTGATGGTGATGAATTTGACAATGACTCTAGTGGATGTCGCCGTCTGTAGCCTGCGACAAATTGCCAACGTTCCTGAACCGACAAGCCGGGACACCGAACGGTTCCGGCAAGCCGGGGAAATTCAACGCCCTTTACCAGGGACCTTCAAGCGCCGGCGGGATTTTCCTGGCCGACGAACAGCGCGGCACGCGTCGGTAACGAGTTTGAGAAGGCCAGGGCTTTGCTGTTAAATAGGCAGTGTGTCGCTACGCCTATTTTTCCAGGTGTGGCGCATAGGCTGATTCGGGTACGTGTCCAACGCCTCTTAATTTTTCCGAAGCGAACCGCCCCGACCAGCTCTTCCTTGTGATCCGTCTTAACCGTGAGCCAATCAAAATGTTGAAAATCGTCCACTTGCTAATGGGCGCAGCTGCCCTGCTGCTGTCCTTCATCCCTAGCCTGGGTTCCGAAGCCACACCTTACCTGCAACACCCCGACGCGCTGTACCTGGCCTTTTTCGGCCTGCTCAACCTGACCCTCGCACCTGTTATCCCTTACTGGAACAAAGGTCCACGTCATCAACTGCAAAACCTTGTCAGCGCCTTGCTGGTATTGGCCGTTGCCCTGCAAACCCTGGCCCTGCTGGCACCTATGCCGGAAATCGGCGGTCAACCGGCCATTGTGTTCAGCCTGGCCGCGGCACTGCTGGCGGTGGCACTGCACTTGGCTGTCAGCTTCTACAAAAAGTCGTCACCCGCCGCCGCACCTCAGAACTACGACATGTCCAACCGCGATACCGGCACCGTGAAGTGGTTCAACACATCCAAGGGGTTCGGCTTCATTTCCCGCGACTCCGGCGATGATATTTTCGTGCATTTCCGGGCCATTCGTGGCGAAGGCCACCGCGTCCTGGTAGAAGGCCAGCGCGTGGAATTCTCCGTGATGAACCGTGACAAAGGCCTGCAGGCCGAAGATGTGATCGCCGCGCTCCCGCGCCGCTGATCCAAGCGTAAAAAAAACCGCGATGCAGCCTGGCTGCTCGCGGTTTTTTATTGCCTGCCGTTCGGGGCCTGCTCAGTAATGAGGCGGTGGCGCCTCTTCTTCGAAGGATTCGAATTGCCCAACCATTTCTTCCTGGCGCTTGAGCAGCGCCGCCATCTGCAGTTGCAGGCGTTCGACGACTCGCTGTTGTTCCACCAGCACGTCGTTCAATGCCTGGATGGTGTCATCCTGAAACGCCAGGCGGCTTTCCAGATCGGTTACACGCGCTTCAAGGTTCATGGTTTCAGCCCTCCAGAAACTTGAAATCATTGGTCAGGGCCACCCGCAACCGTTCGCGAATGGCCGTCACCTGCTCCTCATTATACGGCTTGGCCGGATGCTTGCCCCAGACTGGCGCCGGCCAAGCAGCATCATCACGCTTGCGGACGATGACATGCATGTGCAATTGACTGACAACGTTACCTAAGGTTGCAACGTTCAACTTGTCGGCATCGAACGAGTCCTTGAGGGTTTCGGCCAGCGCTGTGGTTTCTTTCCACAACTGTTGTTGATCGGCGTCATCCAATTGAAACAATTCGCTGATATCTTCCCGCCGCGGTACGAGGATGAACCACGGGTAATTTGAATCGTTGGACAAGAGCAGCCGGCACAACGGGAAATCACCGATGGGCAATGTGTCTTGTTGCAATCGTGGATCTAAGGCAAACACCGCGCGTACTCCTCGCTCGTTATCGGTTCTGCCCGGTCTGGCGGCCCGCTGGCCTGCGCCGGGCACAGACTGGCAGCATACCCGCGAATGCCGACTCGTTCACTGTGTACCGCCCGGGCCCTGGCCTGAGGCCAATATTCGAGCCGTCTTTTTCGGCGCCTGGCATTAACAAGTGCAGCCCCGCGCACCAACACAGCGCAAAGATACCGTGAACACCTGAAACGACCGCCCCAAGGGTTATGCAAAACGCCGGACCTGTATGATTTTCGTACAGCTTGAAAATTTTTTGCACCAAAACAGCACAGTGCGTCTACGCTCAGTGCACGAAGCATCCGGGATTTACTCACCTGGCAGGGTGAACCGGTAACGTTTTTGGTTGTCTCGCGACATTTGTCGGTGCCAAACACGATAGCTGCACGGCAGTCAACCCTATTTAAAACAAGGCCTTTGGAGCCCGGTTTCATGAGGTTTCACCGCGACAGCAGCTAAAATGTGAAAAAAATGTAAACGAAACTCGGGTTTGTGCATGCTTGTTGCATTCATCCCCACATCGTCCAAAGGGCCCTACCGGAAGCGGGGCCCTGCAGACATACAAATTAAAGTGGCAAGGCTGCCCTCAGGAGCTTCAAGCGCGGTAATGACGGACTCTTTACACCGATGCCGGAAAAGAAAAACAACATTAAAGTTGTGAATCCGATTGCGTCGGGCCAGCTGAAATGCGACATGGATCGAGCCATTGGCGACACGGTCGTAAAGAAGCTGAAAGGTTACATGGGCAAGTATCGCCAATAGGGTCGGCGTGATATAAGTTTGCGCCGACACAAAAAGAAAGAGCCGCCCAGATAATAAAACAGGTGGGACGGCAGTACTCTTCTAAAACCAAAGGAGCAAATCACGATGCGCGTGATGAAGTGGAGCATGATCGCACTGGCAGTTGCAGCAGCCGCCAGTACTCAAATGGCCTCGGCCGCACCTTTCGTAAGTGACCAGGCTGAAGCCAAAGGTTTTGTTGAAGATGCCAGCGCTAAACTGCTGCTGCGCAACTACTACTTCAACCGTGACCGCAAAGATGGTTCAACCGATCAGAAAGACTGGACCCAAGGTATCTGGGGTAACTTCAACTCCGGTTACACCCAAGGCACCGTAGGCGTAGGCGTCGATGCCTTCGGTTACCTGGCAGTCAAACTGGACGGTGGCGACGGTACCGGCGGCACTGGCAACATGAGCCGCGATGCCGATGGCGACGTCAACGACAGCCAAGGCAAGGCCGGCGCAGCTATCAAATTCCGCGTATCCAAGACCGAGCTGAAAATTGGTGACCAGCAGCCAAGCACTGCCCCAGTGTTCGCTGTAGGTGGTTCCCGCGTTCTGCCTCAAACTGCCAGCGGTTTCCAACTGCAAAGCAGCGAAGTCAAAGATCTTGACCTCGAAGCCGGTCACTTCTACTCGGGTACCAGCCAGGACCGCAACGCTCGCAACGGCGGCCTGTTTGCAACCTACGCTGGCGTAGAAGCCAACACCATCGACTACGCTGGTGGTAAATATGCCTTCAGCGACAACCTGAGCGCATCGATCTACGGCGCCCAGCTGGAAGATATCTGGAACCAGTACTACGGCAACCTGAACTACACCATCCCAATGGGTGGCGATCAGTCGCTGAACCTGGACGGTAACATCTACCGCACCACCGACACCGGCAGCTCCAAGGCTGGTGACATCAGCAACACCGCGTTCTCCCTGGCAGCTGCCTTCTCGTTCCTGAAAGCGCACACCATCACCGTTGGCTTCCAGAAAATCAACGGCGACACACCATTCGACTACATCGGTGTGGGCACCAACAACCGCGGCGGCGACTCGATCTTCCTCGCCAACTCCATCCAGTACTCTGACTTCAACGGTCCTAACGAGAAGTCCGCCCAGGTTCGTTACGACCTGAAAATGGCCGAGTACGGCGTTCCAGGTCTGAGCTTCATGACCCGTTACGTTAAAGGTTGGGACATCGACGGCACCAACACTCCTGCAGGCAGCCCTTACGCTGGTCTGTACGGTGCAGACGGCAAGCACAACGAAACCAACTTCGAAGCCAAGTACGTTGTTCAGTCTGGCCCGGCAAAAGATCTTTCCTTCCGTGTTCGTCAAGCCTGGCACTACGCTAACGCTGACGAAGGTGAAGGCGATATCAAAGAGTTCCGCCTGATCGTCGACTACCCGATTTCGGTTCTGTAATTGCCGAAAGTTAGTTCGCGGTAATCAAAAAAGGCCCATCCTCGGATGGGCCTTTTTTATTGACATTGCAGCATCGGTTAACCGATCCACTCTTTCGAAAAGTTTGACCAATAGGTCAAATCTGAGCCGAAAGACTGTTCATTACACCGATGTCGATTCCTGAACTACCCGAATCACCCGCTGTGGAAACGGAATATCAATACCGGCGTCCTTCAAACGATCGCGCGCCTGTTCATTGAGCATGAATATTACGCTCCAGTAGTCCGCCGTTTTCACCCACGCCCGCAACGACACAGTGATCGAACTGTCGCCCAAGGTGGAAATCACCGCTTCCGGTGCCGGATCTGTCAGCACGCGCTCATCTTTGGCCAGCGCCAGCAACACTTCCCGGGCTTTTTGCAAGTCGGCCTGATAATCCACGCCTACGTCGAACACGACCTTACGGGTCGGCTGGCGATTGGTATTGGTGATGATCCCGTTCGACAGGTTGCCGTTGGGCACGATGACCGTCTTGTTGTCGCCGGTGCGAATCACCGTGTGGAAAATCTGGATGCTGTCGACCGTACCGGCCACACCCTGGGCTTCGATCCAGTCGCCGATGCGGAATGGACGGAACAGCAGGATCAGCACGCCGCCGGCGAAGTTCGCCAGGCTGCCCTGCAACGCCAGGCCGATGGCCAGGCCTGCCGCACCGATAGCGGCGACGAATGAGGTGGTTTCCACGCCGATCATCGACGCGACACTGACGATCAGCAGTATTTTCAGGATGATATTGGCCAGGGTACTGATAAACCCCTGCAGCGCCAGATCGGCATTACGCAGGGCCAGCAAAGCCCCCAGTTTCTGCGTCACCTTGTTGATCAGCCACCAGCCGATGGCCAAGGTAATGACTGCCAGCAGCACCCGGCTGCCGTATTCCATGATCATCGGGATCCAGGTCTGGGAAGCCTTGACCAGGTTGTCCACTTCAGCGTTCAAGTCCATCTTTCTCTCCTATTCCTGTCGCACGCGGCATTGTGGCGAGGGAGCTTGCTCCCGCTGGGCTGCGTAGCGGCCCCTTTGATGGGTGCTGCGCCCCAAGCGGGAGCAAGCTCCCTCGCCACAGTGTTTCCCTATAACCGAAGGGATCAGTCGCGGAAGTTGTTGAATTGCAGTGGCATGCCGAATTCCTTGCCCCGCAGTGCCGCGATGGCTTCCTGCAAGTCGTCACGTTTCTTGCCGGTGACGCGCACCTGCTCGCCCTGGATGGCGGCTTGTACCTTGAGCTTGGCGTCCTTGATATGAGCGACGATTTTCTTCGCCAGCTCCTTGTCGATACCTTCCTTGAGCACGGCTTCCTGCTTCATCAGCTTGCCCGAGGCGTAGGCGTCCTTGACCTCAAGGCACTGCACGTCGATCTTGCGCTTGACCAGCGCCAGCTTGAGGATCTCGATCATCGCCTCGAGTTGGAAGTCGGCCTCGGCGGTCAGGTTGACGGTCAGGTCCTTTTCCTTGAACTCGAAACTGCCCTTGCCCTTGAGGTCATAACGACGGTCGAGTTCCTTGACGGCGTTTTCAACGGCGTTGGTGACTTCGTGCTTGTCCAGTTCGGATACCACGTCGAATGACGGCATGTAGTGTTCTCCAAATAAAAAGGCGCGCTGGAACAAAGGCGCGCGCTTGGCTTGTGGTTAAAATCGGGCTCATTATAACGGGTCTTTTCTTGCCGATACCGCGAGCCCCGCAGATGCCTGCGCCAAACCGAGTAAAAAACTGATGTCCACGACCTGGCATGTCCTCGGGGCTGGCAGCCTCGGCACCCTGTGGGCCACTCGCCTGGCCCGGGCCGACCTGCCGGTGCGGCTGGTGCTGCGCGATGAAGCCCGCTTGCAAGCTTATCGGGCGGCCGGTGGCCTGACACTGGTGGAACAGGGTCAAGCGCAGTGTTACCCGGTGCCAGGCGAAACCGCGCAAAGCCCCGAGCCCATCAAACGCTTGCTGTTGGCCTGCAAGGCCTATGATGCCGAAGCGGCCGTGGCCTCGGTGGCCCATCGCCTGAGCGCCGAATCGGAGCTGATCCTGTTGCAGAACGGCCTCGGTAGCCAGGACGCAGTGGCCAATCGCGTCCCCCAGGCTCGCTGCATCAGCGCATCCAGCACCGAAGGCGCGTTCCGCGACGGGGACTGGCGCGTGGTGTTCGCCGGCCACGGCTACACCTGGCTGGGCGACCCCGCGCATCCAGTGGCACCGTTCTGGCTGGATGACCTGAGCGCCGCTGGCATCCCCCACGAATGGAGCGCCGACATCCTCACCCGGCTCTGGCGCAAACTGGCGCTCAACTGCGCAATCAACCCGCTGACCGTGCTGCATCACTGCAAGAATGGAGGCTTGCAGGCGCATCACTGCGAAGTGGCGACCCTGTGCGCCGAACTCACCGATCTGCTGGAGCGCTGCGGTCAACCCGCGGCAGCCGAAAATTTGCCGAGCGAAGTGGAACGGGTAATCCAGGCCACGGCCGCCAACTACTCTTCGATGTACCAGGACGTCGTCAATGGCCGCCGTACCGAAATCAGCTACCTGCTCGGCCACGCCTGCAAGGTTGCCCAGCGCCATGAGCTGGTCGTGCCGCACCTGGAACAGCTGCGCCAGCGACTGATTGTCCACTTGGACAACCTCGGATTGCCCAGCGACTGAGCAGCGGCTACGCTGGCCTCGTGTTCCCTTTTAGCGACGAGTCTGATGCCATTGCGCCAGCGCCTTGAAAACCTCCCGGTCGGCCAGAAACTGCTGGCCGCCCTGTTGGTGTTGTTGACCACTGTCTTGCTGGTGGCCAACCTGACCTTTATCAGCGCCGCCTATTACATTTCCCAGGAAAGCATGGCGCCCCAGGCCCTGCAGACCATCGGCCGGCTGGTGGCCAACCCAAGCCTGATCTCCGAGGCTTTGCAATCGCCACAAAGTGCCAAACGCCTGCTCGATGAACTCAACAGCTATGCACCGCTACGGGCGGCGGCGCTGTACGACGGCCAGGGCGAACGCCTGGCGCAGTTGCAACATGCCGAAAAACTCAAACTACCGGACCATTATCGCCATATGCAGGCTTGGCAGGCTGGCGAGTTCCGCAGCAACCAGGTCATCACCCTGCCCCGCCCCGGTACGGAGCCGGGCCATCTGTTGCTGGTGGCCAGCAGCGAACTGCCCACGGCGTTCTACACCGGTACCCTGACCGCCAGCCTGGGTATCCTGATTTTCAGCGTGTTGCTGTGGCTGATCATTGCCCAACAGATCAAACGCCTGATCACCCAACCGATACATCAGCTCGAGGAGCTGTCGCGCCAGGTCACTCGCGAGGAGAACTACTCTCTGCGTGCCGCGCGTGGCAATCACGATGAAATCGGTAGCCTGGCCGAGGCGTTCAATACCATGCTCTCGCGCATCGAAGCCCGGGAACAGCAACTCAAGCGCGCCAGGGATGATTCCCAGGCCGCCTATGACCAGGCCCAGGGTCTGGCGGAAGAAACCCGTCACACCAACCGCAAGCTGGAGCTGGAAGTCCAGGTGCGCAGCAAGATCGAGAAAAAACTCACGGGTTTCCAGAACTACCTCAACAGCATCATCGATTCCATGCCGTCGGCCCTGATCGCGCTCGACGAGCAGCTCTACGTCACCCAATGGAACCAGGAGGCCAGCGCCCTCTCCGGCACACGGCTGGACGAAGCGCTGAACCAGCCGATCTTCCTCGCCTTCGAACCGCTCAAACCCTACCTGCCGCAGCTCAAGCAGACGGTCGAACAGCACACGGTGGCCAAGATCGAACGCGTCACCTGGACCAAGGACGACGAAGCCCGCCACTATGCCCTGACCTTCTACCCGCTGATGGGTGGCGCCGGGCGCGGGGTGGTGATTCGAATCGATGACATCACCCAGCGCCTGTCGCTGGAGGAAATGATGGTGCAATCGGAAAAGATGCTCTCGGTCGGCGGCCTCGCGGCGGGCATGGCCCACGAGATCAACAACCCGCTGGGGGCGATCCTGCACAACGTGCAGAACATCCGCCGACGCCTGTCGCCGGAATTGCCCAAGAACCTCGAACAGGCCGAGCAACTGGGCATCGAGCTACCGGTGGTCAATCGTTACCTGCAGAGCCGGGAGATTCCACAGCTGCTCGACGGCATTCAGCAGGCCGGCGCCCGGGCGGCGAAAATCGTCACCCACATGCTCAGCTTCAGCCGGCGCAGTACCCGGCAAATGGCGCCGTGCGACCTGCCGGCACTGATCGACCAAGCGGTGGAAATCGCCGGCAATGACTTCGACCTGGCGATTGGTTTCGACTTCAAGGGCCAGGCGATCATCCGTCAGTTCGACCCGAACCTGGGCCCGGTGCCCGGCACGGCCAACGAGCTGGAGCAGGTACTGCTCAACCTGCTGAAAAACGCCGCCCAGGCGATCCACCAACGCCAGGACGACAGCGAGCCCGGGCGCATTATCCTGCGCACGCGGTTGAATCCACCGTGGGCGGAAATCCAGGTCGAGGACAACGGCATCGGCATGAGCGAAAACGTGCGCAAACGCACCTTCGAACCGTTCTTCACCACCAAGGAAATCGGCCAAGGCACGGGCCTGGGGCTGTCGGTTTCGTATTTCATCATCACCAACAACCACAAGGGCCAGATGGAAGTGCAGTCAGCGCCGGGCCAAGGCACCTGCTTCACCTTGCGCCTGCCCCTGACGGGCACTTCGATGGTGGCGCAGGAAAACAAGCAACTGGAGCGCTGAGCATGGGTTTTCGCCTGTCGAAGATTTACACCCGCACCGGCGACAAAGGTGAAACCGGGTTGGGCGATGGTCGCCGCGTGGCGAAGGATCACCCGCGGGTCGAGGCCATTGGCGAAGTGGACACGCTGAATAGTCAGCTGGGGTTGCTGCTGGCCGGCCTTGCCGCTGAAATGGCTCAATACCCGGCACTCAAGGAGGTCATCGAAGTGCTGACGCCTTGTCAGCACCGGCTGTTCGATCTCGGCGGTGAACTGGCGATGCCGGCCTATCAGGCACTGAGCACGACGGAAGTCGAGCGGCTGGAAACGGCGATTGATGTGTGGAACGAGGAATTGGGGCCGCTGGAGAATTTCATCCTGCCCGGCGGCTCGACCCTGGTAGCCCAGGCCCATGTCTGCCGTAGCCTGGCCCGCAGCGCCGAGCGCCGTTGCCAGCAGTTGAACGCCATGGAGCCGCTGGCCGGGCCAGGGTTGGCCTATATCAATCGGTTGTCGGACTTGTTGTTCGTGGCCGCGCGGGTCATCGCACGGCGGCAGGGGGTGGCGGAGGTGCTTTGGGTGGCGGCGGCCAAGCCTGGGGAGTGATCACAGAGGTGTATCGTTTGTGAGGTCCTCATCGTGAGCAAGCTCGCTCCCACAGTAATCTGCGGTGTACATGTTATCTATGTCACCCGGTAGATCCCTGTGGGAGCGAGCTTGCTCGCGATAGCGTCAGCAGCACACCACAAAATCAAGCCCCAGGCCAAAACGCCCGAATCCCCGCCACACCCTGCGCCCCGGCCTCCCAGGCCTTTTGCCGTTCGCCAGGCCCGACCCCACCCAACAGGTAGACCGGCTTGTTGAAACCCTCGATCAACCGCGCCGCCTCTGCCCACCCCAACGGCTGGGCGTCTGGATGGGTCTGGGTCGGTTGCACCGGCGAAAGGGTGACGAAGTCCACATCCATCTGCTGCGCCAGGGACAGTTCCTCGGCGTTATGACAGGAAGCAGCCAACCAGCGGTCCTTGCCGAAGGGGCGCCCTGCCGCCGCATGCTTGCGCAGTTGTGCGGCGGTGATGTGCCAGCCAGCGGAAGGAAAATCCCCCAGCCATTCGAACGGTCCCTTGAGCATCAGTTGGGCCTTGCCGGCACACAGCCCCGCCGCATCCACCGCCAGGTCGCGGTATTGCGGGTCGTAGCCGTTGGGTGCGCGTAGCTGGAGCAGTCTGATCCCACCAGCGATAGCCTTCTGCATGCCGCGCAACAAGCTGGGCGTTTCGAGGCCTTCAGGCGTGATCAGGTATTCGCCCGGCAAGCGGGCCGCCGCGACAATCGGTTGATTGGCCGCCGGAAACTCGTAGTTCGGCAGATCACGGGCCGTCACCCAAGCCAACGGTTGCCCTTCGGCGCCATGGGGCTCGCCGCTGAACGCCGAGACTTCCCAGACATCCAGCAATACCTGTTTGTCCGGGTAATCGTGGCGCACCTTGATCAGCGGCCGAGCGGTGCCGACCACGATGCCCAGCTCTTCATGAAGCTCCCGGGCCAGGGCGGTTTCGACGGACTCATCGGCCTCGACCTTACCGCCAGGAAACTCCCATAGACCGCCCTGGTGCTGGGTGTCGGCACGGCGGGCGATCAGGATCTTGCCAGCGGCGTCACGAATGACCGCCGCCGCTACGTGTACTCGTTTCACCGCGCAGTTTCCTCCAGGCCGGCCTGTTGCCACGCCTTGAACGCCGGCCATTGATAAAGGGTTTCGACATAGGCCGCATCGACCTCGGGCAATTCCACCTGATAGGTGCGCAGGCGCACGGCAATTGGCGCAAAAAACGCGTCGGCCAGGCTCAAGGTACCAAACAGGTAAGGGCCGGCCTCGGTGGCAGCAGCACGGCATTCAGCCCACAGCGCCAGCATCCGCTGGATCTCCGCCTGGACCTCAGGTGGCATCGGCGACAGCGGTGCATTGCGGGTCAACGCAAAGGGCATGTTGCTGCGAATGGCAAAGAAGCCGCTGTGCATTTGCGCACAGGCCGAGCGCGCCTGGGCCCGGGCAGCCACATCCTTGGGCCAGAGGCCGGCGGCGGGGAATTGCTCAGCCAGGTATTCGGCAATCGCCAGGGAATCGGCGATCACACCGAATTCGGTCTTGAGCAACGGGACTTTGGCGGTGGCTGAATACTTGAGCAGTTTCTCGCGGGTGTCGGGTTGGTCGAGCCTGACCAACTCTTCGGTGTACTTCGCGCCGGTCAGCGCCAGGGCCAAAGCGCCGCGCAGAGACCAGGAAGAAAGGTTTTTGTCGCCGATGATCAGGTGCAGGCTCATGTGGATTCCTTTCTTTTGGTTTTGTGGAGTCTGTACTGGCGCCATCGCGAGCAAGCTCGCTCCCACAGGGGATCGGCGGTGTAGACACTTTCTAAGTCACCCAGCAAATCCCTGTGGGAGCGAGCCTGCTCGCGATGGCAGCAACTCGGTCCCGAACCGGTTAAGTCCGGTACTCAGCGTTGATCTTCACATACTCGTGGGACAGGTCGGTAGTCCAGATCGTTTCGCTGCAAGCACCACGCCCCAGCTCGATACGGATGGTGATTTCTTCCTGTTGCATCACCGCCGCCCCCTGCGCCTCGGTGTAGGTCGCTGCACGGGCGCCTTGGCTGGCGATGCACACTTCACCGAGGAACACGTCGATCTTGCTCACGTCCAGCTCCGGCACACCGGCACGGCCAACAGCGGCAAGGATCCGGCCCCAGTTCGGGTCGGAGGCGAACAGCGCGGTCTTGATCAGCGGCGAGTGCGCCACGGTGTAGCCGACATCCAGGCATTCCTGGTGATTGCCACCGCCGTTGACCTGCACGGTCACGAACTTGGTAGCGCCTTCGCCGTCACGCACGATGGCCTGGGCCACTTCCATGCACACCTCGAACACCGCCTGCTTCAGGGCGGCGAACAGCGGACCACTGGCCTCGGTAATTTCCGGCAAGTTGGCCTTGCCGGTGGCGATCAGCATGCAGCAGTCGTTGGTGGAGGTGTCGCCGTCGATGGTGATGCGGTTGAACGACTTGTTGGCGCCGTCGAGCATCAGGTCTTGCAGCACCTGCCGGGAAACTTTGGCGTCGGTGGCGATGTAGCCGAGCATGGTCGCCATGTTCGGACGGATCATGCCGGCGCCTTTGCTGATGCCAGTGACGGTGACGGTCACGCCGTCGTGCTGGAACTGGCGGCTCGCGCCCTTGGGCAGGGTGTCGGTGGTCATGATGCCGGTGGCGGCGGCGGCCCAGTTGTTTTCCGACAGATCATCGAGAGCGGCCTGCAGCGCGCCTTCGATCTTCTCGACCGGCAACGGCTCGCCGATCACCCCGGTGGAATACGGCAGCACCTGGCTGGCATCGACACCAGTCAGCTCGGCCAGTTTGGCGCAAGTGCGCTCGGCGGCGGCCAGGCCTGGCGCGCCGGTACCGGCGTTGGCGTTACCGGTGTTGGTCAGCAGATAACGCACCGGCCCCTGAACGCGTTGCTTGGCCAGGATGACTGGAGCTGCGCAAAAAGCGTTGAGGGTGAACACCCCGGCAACCGTCGAGCCTTCGGCACAACGCATCACCACGACATCCTTGCGTCCGGGGCGCTTGATGCCCGCCGAGGCGATACCGAGTTCAAAACCGGCAACCGGGTGCAACGTTGGCAACGGACCAAGACCAACAGCCATGAATGCGCTCCTTAATAAATAAATCAACACCGCCTGCAGCGAGACGGCGAATCAAAATGGCAAAACGCCGCGACGGCTAGGTGGCCTGTCGCGGCGCGGGTAGTTCAGCGTTGAAACGGGGTTACTGGATCTGCCCGTGGCAATGCTTGTATTTCTTGCCCGAACCGCAGTAGCACAGTTCGTTACGGCCCAGCTTCTGCTCGTTACGCACCGGTGCGGTTGCCAGGGCGACATCGACGTCGACGCCCTCCTCGGCGACCACTTCAAGCCCCGGGGCTTCGGCGTGTTCGAATTGCATGCGCGCGGCCAGGGCTTCGGCTTCCTGACGCAGGCGAGCTTCTTCTTCGGCCGGGTCTTCGCGACGAACCTGAACGTGGGACAGGACCCGGATCGAGTCGCGCTTGATCGAATCCAGCAGTTCGGAGAACAGCGTGTAGGACTCGCGCTTGTACTCCTGCTTCGGGTTCTTCTGGGCGTAACCGCGCAAATGGATACCGTGACGCAGGTGGTCCATGGTCGACAGGTGGTCTTTCCACAGATCGTCCAGTACCCGCAGCACAATCTGCTTCTCGAAGGAGCGCAGCGCTTCGGCGCCGGCCTGGTCTTCTTTCTCGTTGTAGGCAGCGATCAACTCGGCCAGCAGCTTCTCACGCAGGGTTTCTTCATACAGGTGATCGTCTTCGTCGAGCCATTGCTGGATCGGCAGCGCCACGCCGAAGTCGCTCTGCAGGGCCGCTTCCAGGCCGGCAACATCCCATTGCTCCGGCAGCGACTGCGGCGGAATGTGGGCGCTGACGGTGGCGTTGAGCACGTCCTGGCGGAAATCTGCGATGGTTTCACCGATGTTGTCGGCGGCCAACAAACTGTTACGCATGTGATAGATCACTTTACGCTGTTCGTTGTTGACGTCGTCGAACTCGAGCAGTTGCTTGCGAATATCGAAGTTACGACCTTCGACCTTGCGCTGGGCCTTCTCGATGGCGTTGGTCACCATGCGGTGCTCGATCGCCTCGCCCGGCTGCATGCCCAGGGCCTTCATGAAATTCTTCACCCGGTCAGAGGCAAAGATGCGCATCAGGCTGTCTTCCAGAGACAGGTAGAAGCGGCTGGAACCGGCGTCACCCTGGCGACCGGCACGGCCACGCAACTGGTTGTCGATACGGCGCGATTCATGACGCTCGGAAGCGATGACCTGCAAACCGCCGGACTCCAGTACCTGCTGGTGACGCTTCTGCCAGTCGGCCTTGATCTGCGCGATCTGCTCGGGGGTCGGGTCTTCCAGGGTAGCGACTTCCACTTCCCAGTTGCCGCCCAGCAGGATGTCGGTACCACGGCCGGCCATGTTGGTGGCGATGGTCAGCGCACCCGGGCGACCGGCCTGGGCGATGATCTCGGCTTCCTTCTCGTGGAACTTGGCGTTGAGTACCTTGTGCTCGATGCCTTCCTTGTTGAGCAAGGCGGACATGTGCTCGGAGGTTTCGATGGTGGCGGTACCCACCAGGATCGGACGACCCTGGGCCATGCCTTCCTTGATGTCGTTGATGATCGCCGCGTACTTCTCTTCGGCGGTCAGGAACACCAGGTCGTTGTAGTCTTTACGGGCCAGTGGCTTGTTCGGCGGAATCACCACCACTTGCAGACCATAGATCTGGTGGAATTCGAACGCTTCGGTGTCGGCGGTACCGGTCATGCCGGACAGTTTGTTGTACAGGCGGAAGTAGTTCTGGAAGGTGGTCGAGGCCAGGGTCTGGCTCTCGGCCTGGATGTTCAGGCCTTCCTTGGCTTCGATGGCCTGGTGCAGGCCTTCGGACAGGCGACGACCCGGCATGGTACGACCGGTGTGTTCGTCAACCAGCACGACCTGGCCGTCCTGCACGATGTATTCGACGTTGCGATGGAACAGCTTGTGGGCACGCAGGCCTGCATAAACGTGGGTCAGCAGGCCCAGGTTGTGGGCCGAGTACAGGCTCTCGCCTTCGGCCAGCAAGCCGACGCGGGTAAGCATTTCCTCGACGAACTGGTGACCGGCTTCGTTGAGCTCGACCTGGCGGGTCTTCTCGTCAACGGTGTAGTGCCCGGGCTTGGTGACTTCGCCTTCGACTTCCTCGACGTGCAAGGTGAGCTGCGGGATCAGTTTGTTGATCTCGATGTACAGCTTGGAGCTGTCCTCGGCCTGACCGGAAATGATCAGCGGGGTACGGGCCTCGTCGATAAGGATGGAGTCGACTTCGTCGATCACGGCAAAGTTGAGTTCACGCTGGAATTTCTCTTCCATGCTGAACGCCATGTTGTCGCGCAGGTAGTCGAAACCGAATTCGTTGTTGGTACCGTAGGTGATGTCGGCGGCGTAGGCGGCGCGCTTCTCTTCCGGCGGCTGGAACGGCGTGACGACGCCGACGGTCAGGCCGAGGAATTCATAGAGCGGACGCATCCAGTTGGCGTCGCGGCGAGCCAGGTAGTCGTTGACCGTCACCACGTGCACGCCCTTGCCGGACAGCGCGTTGAGGTACACGCCCAGGGTTGCCACGAGGGTCTTGCCCTCACCGGTACGCATTTCGGCGATCTTGCCTTCGTGCAAGGTCATGCCGCCGATCAACTGGACGTCGAAGTGGCGCATACCCATGATCCGCTTGCCGGCTTCGCGAGCGACCGCAAAGGCTTCGGGCAGGATCTGGTCAAGGGTTTCCCCCTTGGCGATGCGGTCCTTGAATTCGGCAGTCTTGGCGCGTAACTGATCGTCCGAAAGGGCCACCATTTGCTCTTCGAAGGCATTGACAGTCTGTACCGTCTTGAGCATGCGTTTGATTTCACGCTCGTTCTTGCTTCCAAAAAGTTTCTTTAACAAAGGCGCAAACATATCGGCAGGATCTTCCACACTAAAGGGATGGAGGGCGGCCCCATGAGTCGCCCGTGCAGCCCTCATGGCCGCATGCGAACGAGCATTCTACCCGGAAACGATGGAGAGGAAAGTGGCGTTATTCCACGATGCTGGCACAGCGCTGTGACGGGGCCTCCCTAAAATAAGGGCTTTTGCACGAACTTCAACCCACAAAGCGCAGAAGTTACGCTTTGATTGTGCGGGTAAAAAGGCGCTGGGCGACAGGGTTCAGGCGCTCCCTGCGCTTTCTGCTACCATGGCGCCTCTGTCACTTGCGGTATTAGTTCATGGCCTTCCGCCCTCTTCCAGCCAAGGCGCCCGCCGTTCTGCTGCGCGAAGCCAAGCCGCTGAAAGCCATCTTCGGCCACGCCAAACGCCTGGGCCACTTGCAGCGCTTGCTCGACAGTCAGCTGCAGCCAGCCGCCCGCGAGCATTGTCACGTGGCGTCCTGGCGCGAAGGCAGTTTGTTGCTGATCGTCACCGACGGCCACTGGGCCACGCGTTTGCGCTACCAGCAAAAGCGCCTGCTGCGTCAATTGCAGGCGTTCGAAGAGTTCGCCAACCTGACGCGGATTCTGTTCAAGGTCCAGCCGCCCACCGTCCAGGTCGGCGCCAAGGGGCATACGCTGGATTTGTCCAGCGATGCCGCCGCGACCATCCAGGCCACGGCGGACGGCATCACCGATCCCAAGCTGCGGGCGGCACTGGAGCGGTTGGCGGCGCATGCGCGGCCCAAGGACTGAGATTTTCATTGCCTGTTGAATCGCCATCGCGAGCAAGCTCGCTCCCACCATAGGTCTTCAGCGCACACAACTCTTGTGTACAGCACAGATCCACTGTGGGAGCGAGCTTGCTCGCGATGACGGCCGATCAGCCGGCACATTCTTCGCCTGCTAAACCGCCATCGCGAGCCAGCTCGCTCCCACAGGTTGAGTCCAGACCTACCGGCGCTTGCTGCCCCCCAGCAACGACCCCATCAACCCGCGCACCAGTTGGCGCCCCAACTGATTGGCCGCCTGGCGCATCGCCGATTTAAGCGCCTGGCCGGCCGCCGTGCCAAGGAATTCCCCGGCCTGTTCGGTGAAACTCGGTTCTTCGGCCGTCGGTTTGCCTGGGGCCACTTCAGCCTGCGGCTCCAGCCCCTTGCGCCCCATCAGCACTTCATAGGCCGATTCGCGATCGATCGGTTTGTCGTAGCGCCCTTGCAACGGCGAACTGGCGATCAGCCCGGCGCGCTCGGCCTCGCTCAGCGGCCCGATACGCGACTGCGGTGGCGCCACCAGCACACGCTGGACCATTTCCGGCGTGCCTTTTTCCTGCAAGGTGCCCACCAGGGCCTCACCGATACCCAGCTCAGTGAGCACCGCCAGGGCATCGAATTGCGGGTTCGGCCGGAAACCGTCCGCCACCGCCCGCAACGACTTCTGCTCCTTGGCGGTAAAGGCCCGCAGGCCATGCTGGATGCGCAAACCCAACTGCGCCAGCACGTCGTCTGGCAAATCCCCTGGCGACTGGGTCACGAAATACACCCCGACACCTTTGGAGCGGATCAGCCGTACGACTTGCTCCAGGCGGTCCTGCAAAGCCTTGGGCGTGCCGGCGAACAGCAAGTGTGCCTCATCGAAGAACAGCGCCAGCAGCGGTTTGTCCGCATCGCCGCGCTCGGGCAACTGCTCGAACAACTCAGCCAGCAGCCATAGCAGGAACGTCGCGTAGACCTTCGGCGCTTCATGGACCAGACGGCTGGCGTCCAGCAAGTGGATGCGACCGCGACCATCGCTGGCCGGTTGCAGGATGTCTTCCAGTTGCAGGGCCGGCTCGCCGAACAACGCGTCCGCGCCCTGCTGCTCCAGAGTGGACAAGCGTCGCAACAAGGCCTGGCTGGAACCGGTGGTCATCAGGGCCGCATCGTCGCCCAGCAACTCGGGGTTGTCCCTGAGGTGATTGAGCAATGCCTTCAAATCCTTGAGGTCCAGCAGCAACAGGCCTTCGCGGTCAGCGACCTTGAAGGCGGCGTACAACGCCGATTGCTGGCTGTCCGTCAGCTCGAGCAGGCTGCCGATCAGCAGGGGGCCCATTTCACTCAGCGTGGTGCGCAATGGATGACCGGATTGACCATGGATGTCCCACAACGTTACGGGATAAGCCTGAGGCTTGTGGCCAAGCCAGGGCATACCGGCAATGCGCTCGGCGACCTTGCCCTGGGGGTTTCCAGCAGCACCGAGGCCACACAAGTCGCCCTTGATGTCCGCGGCGAACACCGCCACGCCGGCGTCGCTGAACGCTTCGGCCAGGCGCTGCAAGGTGACGGTCTTGCCGGTGCCGGTGGCCCCTGCCACCAGACCATGACGGTTCGCCAGGCGCATGGCCTGGGCGATGGGCTGGCCAGCAAGGTCGGCCCCGATAACGAGTTGCGATGAGTCAGGCATGTGGTCACCTGTGATATTTACGATATGACGCCATTTTGCACGCTTATATAAAAGCACGCCCGGAACAATAAGGCCTTGGCGCAGTTCCGAGCCATGAATAAAAACTTGCGGTTGGCCTGGAACAGCAGGCGGCGCCTGGGCTGGCCTCATCGCGAGCAAGCTCGCTCCCACAGGGGCGGTTGTGGACAACATAGATCCAATGTGGGAGCGAGCTTGCTCGCGATGAGGCCCTGCCAAACAAAGCATGACTGCCCTGACACCCCACCGCCACAACCCCAACCGAACATCTATTCTTACTAAGGGTCAACACAGGAGAACACTGACCGGAGGGATGTTCATCGTGCATATAGCGGACATAACCATGTTCTACGCCCCCGCCAGCGGAGGCGTGCGCACTTATCTGGATGCCAAGCACCGGCGCCTGGGTGATCGGCCCGGAATTCGCCACAGCCTGTTGATCCCCGGCGCGCATTTGAGCGAGCACGATGGGATCTACAAGGTTCCGGCCCCCGCCCTGCCCTTCGGCAAGGGCTATCGTTTCCCACTTCGCCTGGCACCCTGGCGCAATGTCCTGCGTGATTTACAGCCGGATCTGATTGAAGTCGGCGATCCCTACCTTACCGCGTGGGCTGCCCTGGATGCCCGGCGCCAGCTTGACGTGCCCGTTATCGGTTTCTATCACTCCGACCTGCCGCTGCTGGTGAGCAACCGCATGGGCAACTGGTTCACGCCCAATATCGAAGCCTATGTCAGCAAGTTGTATGGCAATTTCGATCGGGTCCTGGCGCCGAGCCAGGTCATGGCCGACAAACTGATCGGGTTGGGCGTCAAGAACGTCTACGTGCAACCGTTGGGCGTAGACCTGCAGACCTTCAACCCCGCCGCCCGCGACCCGGAGTTGCGTGCCGAGCTGGGCATTGCCGAGGACACGCGCCTGCTGATTTTTGCCGGTCGCGGTTCCAAGGAAAAAAACCTGCCGGTGTTGCTCAAGTGCATGAAACGCCTGGGCGAGCGCTACCACCTGCTGCTGGTGGGCTCGTCAATGCCCGCCGTGGTGCCGGACAACGTCACGGTGGTCGATGAATTCTGCCCGGCACCGCAGGTCGCCCGGCTCATGGCCAGCGCCGATGCCCTGCTCCATGCCGGTGACCAGGAGACATTCGGCCTGGTGATCCTCGAAGCCATGGCCAGCGGTATCCCGGTGGTGGCAGTGGCGGCCGGGGCCTTTACCGAAATCGTCCACGAGAACTGCGGCTTGCTGTGCACCCCCAACAATCCACAGGCCATGGCCAACGCTGTGCGGCAACTTTTCTCCGAAGGCTGTCAGCAGCGCGGGGTGCTGGCGCGCCAGCATGTGGAGCGCCATTACGCATGGGACTCCGTGGTCAACAGCTTGTTGGGGCATTATTACGCTGTGCTCGGCGAACAGATGCCGTTGCTGGCCAATGGTTGAGGCGAGGGGTTTATCGATGAATCACTCGCCCAGCGTGTTACTGGTGCTGCACGACGTGGCGCCGCAAACCTGGCCCGACTACCAGCCCTTCGTCGAAGCCGTCGACGCCCTCGGCCATGTGCCGATGACCTGGCTGGTGGTGCCGGACTTCCACCGCACCAATGCGCTGGAGGATCACCCCGGCTTTCGGCGCTTGCTCGACAGTCGGGTCGAGCGCGGCGACGAACTGGTGCTGCATGGTTATTACCATTGCGACGAGGGGCCGCTGGCCCTGCACCCCAAGGACTGGTTCATGCGCCGGGTCTATACCCACGAAGGCGAGTTTTACAACTTGTCCGAGCAAGCCGCCCTCGCCCGCCTGCGTGCCGGTATCGAAACCTTCCAGCGTTACCAGTGGCCACTGGAAGGTTTCGTTGCCCCGGCCTGGCTGATGAGCGCAGGCACACGCCAGGCCTTGCGCCAGTTGCCCCTGAGTTACACCAGCGACAGCCAACATCTTTATCGCCTGCCGGACTTCACCGTCATCGACGCCCCCGGGTTGGTCTGGAGCGCCCGCAGTGCCTGGCGTCGTGGCCTGTCGAAAGTCATCAGCGACCAACGTGAACAGCGCTGGCGCCAGGCCCCGGTGATTCGCCTGGGCCTGCACCCGGTGGACATGCGCCACGGTTTTTCCCGCGACTACTGGCTCCGAACCCTCGAGCGCCTGCTCAATGACGGCCGAGTGCCGCTGACCAAGGCCGGCTGGCTGGCGACCCAGGGGCTGCCGGTCAGCAGCGCGGCATGAAACGGCTGATCTGGCTGGCCGCCGCCCTGCTCACGGCGCTGCTGGTTCCGTTGCTGATGGGCGGCGCAGACATGTGGGCTCGCGTGCAGCGCTTTCCCTTATCGCTGCTGCTGACCATGCTCGGCATGATCGTGCTGTGCTGGGGCTTGAATTCGGTGCGCCTGCGCCTGTTGCTGGGCGAACATCGCGGGCGCATCGGTGGGCTGAAAAGCATGGGCGTGGTGATGTCCACCGAGTTCGCCATGTGCGCGACGCCTGGCGGCAGCGGCGGGCCACTGACGTTGATGGCCCTGCTGGCGCGCAACGGCGTGCGTCCGGCCCATGGCAGCGCGGTGTTCGCCATGGATCAGTTGAGTGACCTGCTGTTCTTCCTCTGCGCCTTGGTCGCCATCCTGTTTTACGCGCTGTTTCAGAACCTCAGCCAGCGCCTGGAATGGATGCTGACGTTGAGCGCGGTTTCATTGTTTGGCGGGCTGTTCGCCTGCGCGCTGGCGGCCCGCTACCACCGCCGGCTGATTCTTCTGGGCGCTCGGCTACTGTGCCATTTGCGTGTAAAGAGCAGCACCCGCCGACGCTGGGCGCGCAAGATCCTGCATTTTCTCGCGGCGTTCACCGACACTTTGAAGTTGCCACGCCAGACCCTGTTCCAGGTCTTCGGCCTGACGTGCCTGCATTGGGCACTGCGCTACAGCGTGCTGTACCTGGCGTTGAAAGGGCTGGGGGCGGATGTGCAGTGGGCTTGGAGTTTCCTGATCCAGATGCTGTCCTTGAGCGCCGGGCAGTTCAGCCTGCTACCGGGCGGTGCCGGGGCGGCAGAGCTGACATCGGCGGCGCTGCTCGCGCCCATGGTGGGCAAATCCACCGCGGCGGCGGCGATCCTGATCTGGCGAGCGGTGACCTACTACTTTTATCTGGTGGCCGGCGGGCCGGTGTTCTTTTTGATGGTCGGGCGACCGTTGATCAAGAAGCTGATCAAGCTCAGGCAAGCTTGAGAGGTCAGGACTTCTGTTCGGGATCATCCTGGGGATGCGGTTGTTTTTGCATCTGCTCCCAAAGCTCGGCGGCATCGGGAAACTCGGTGCCATTTTCCGGGCTCAACGCATCAGGATCATAGCGGCTCAGGCAGCCCTCGCCCAGGGTGGCCGGCGCCTTGGAGGTGGCTTTGTCCAGTGGATCGGTCATGGCGAGCCTCATGAAAAAAGGGCCTGGCGATCGCTCGTCCAGGCCCTTTGTAGTGTAAGTCAGAACACCACGGTCTTGTTGCCGTGCACCAACACTCGGTCTTCCAAGTGATAACGCAAGCCCCGCGCCAGCACCATCTTCTCCACGTCGCGACCGAAACGGACCATGTCTTCGATACTGTCGCTGTGGCTGACACGCACCACGTCCTGCTCGATGATCGGGCCGGCGTCCAACTCTTCGGTCACGTAGTGGCAGGTGGCGCCAATCAGCTTCACACCGCGCATCGAGGCCTGGTGGTACGGCTTGGCACCGACGAACGACGGCAGGAAGCTGTGGTGGATGTTGATGACCTTATGGGCGTATTCGCTGCACAAGGCTGGGGGCAGGATCTGCATGTAGCGCGCCAGCACCACCACCTCGGCCTCGTGCTGCTTGACCAGCCGCGAGACTTCGGCGAACGCCGGCTGCTTGTCCTGCGGGTTGACCGGTACGTGGTAGTACGGGATGCCGTGCCACTCCACCATGCTGCGCAAGTCGTCATGGTTGGAAATCACACAGGCGATATCGCAATCGAGTTCATCGCTGTGCCAGCGGTGCAACAAGTCAGCCAGGCAGTGAGACTCGCGGCTGGCCATCAGCACAACACGTTTTTTCTGCGCGGTGTCGGTGATGCGCCAGTCCATCGAGAACTCTTCGGCAATCGGTGCGAACGCCTCACGAAAAGCTTCGATACCGAAGGGCAGCGAGTCGGCACGTATCTCGTGACGCATGAAAAACCAGCCACTGTGATTGTCCGAGTGATGGCTTGCTTCAGTGATCCAGCCGTTATGGGACGCCAGAAAGTTACTGACTTTAGCAACGATACCGACGCGGTCCGGGCAAGCAATCACCAGCCGAAAAGTGCGCATTAGGGGAACTCCAGAACTTCGCAAAGGCGGCCATTCTAGCCATTGCGCAGAAAAACTGCAGTATCGATGACACGCCGTCTTCCTCGAGACAACCCAAGGCCGCGAACGGCATGGCCTGTGGTGACACGCTATATTTGTGAACAGATGTGAGACTGCGCGGTATTTAACTGTACCGCCCGTTTTTTGTGGCATTGCACTAATTAATTAAATAAAACGCGGCTTAAATGTTTACTTGATGAAACTGTCTGATTACTATTGTCGCACTGTCACCCTGCGTCCTACATAAGGTAGTCCCCATGTCCTTGATCAACGAATACAACGCCACAAAGCAAGCCATTGAAGATCTGCAACAGCGCCTGGCAGACCTGTCCAAAGACGACAAACTGCAAAAAGAACTGGAATTCGAAGGCAAACTGCGCACCCTGATGGGCGAGTACTCCAAGTCCCTGCGCGACATCATTGCCCTGCTGGACCCAGAAGCCAAATCGAGCAAAGCACCACGTGGCGCCGTAAAAACTACTGGCACCAAACGCGCTCGCAAAGTTAAGCAATACAAAAACCCGCACAACGGCGAAGTCATCGAAACCAAAGGTGGCAACCACAAGACCTTGAAAGAGTGGAAGGCCAAGTGGGGCGGTGACGTGGTTGAAGGCTGGGCAACACTGCTGGGCTAAGCAGCACCGGTTCGCAGCGTTCTTTGCGAACACAATAACGCCAGCGATTGCTGGCGTTTTTTATGCCTGTCTCTTTACTTCTCGGCACCGGCTCAAAGGCTTAAACGTTTGCGCAATTGCTGGCTGTAGCCCTGCCATTCAATGAGTACCTCTCGCTGCAATGGCGTAGAAAGGCTCATCCACTCGCCCATTGCCTCGTCAAAACTTTTCAAGGTATTAGGCGCCCCCCATTCCGGGGATGACAGACGTTGTTGACAGAAAAGTCTCCAGCGCCCCTGCTCTTCGGCACTCAACGTCTCTGGAAAGTTGCGCGCGCGATATCGAAACAATAATTCCGGCAAACGCTCGTCGTCGAACGGCCAGCGTTCTCGAGCCAACTGAGCCGGGTCCGCAGTGCGAACTTGTTCACATAAACGACGATCGCGATCTCCGATAAATCCTGCGTATAACTGTTGCTCCGGATCTTCGCTGGCGGTGAAGTCCTCGCGCCCATAAATAGCCTGAAGTTTATCCTGCCAAACTTTCTGTGCGTCAGTTAGCCGCAATGCCCGCTGCTGATAGCCGTCCATGTCCAATTGCAATCGCTGCTGATCCTCGGCGCGCAGCACCGACAACGGCGCGACCACCGGGCACTTGTTGATATGAATGAGCTTGAGGGGCACCGGCAATTCACCGTCGAGCAGTTCTTCACGGCGGGTATATAAACGCTGGCGCAGCGTATCGGCATCGTGGTCCAGCAGGCCCTGGGGGTCCAGGTGCAGATCGCAGACAATCAGAGCGTTACGGTTTTTCGGGTGCCAGGCCAACGGCAGGACCACGCCGACGTAGTTTCGCGCCGCCGAGAAACGTCCGGAAATATGCACCATCGGCTGCAACAGGCGGATCTGGTCCATCACTTTCTGTTTGCTGCGCAACTGAAACAGCCAGTCGTAGAGTCGCGGCTGCTTCTGGCGAATCAGGCGGGCCAGGGCGATCGTCGCGCGCACGTCTGACAACGCATCGTGCGCCTGGCCATGGTCGATGCCATTGGCGGCGGTCAGGCGCTCGAGCTTGAGGGTGACGCGGCCCTCCTCCTGCGGCCAGACAATGCCGTCGGGGCGCAACGCATAGGCGGCACGTACCAGGTCGATCAGATCCCAGCGGCTGTTGCCACCCTGCCATTCCCGCGCATAGGGGTCGAAAAAATTCCGATACAGGCTGTAGCGGGTCATTTCATCGTCAAAGCGCAGGGTGTTGTAGCCGGCGCCACACGTACCGGGGGCGGCCAGTTGCGCGTGGACACGGGTCATGAAGTCGGCCTCGCTCAAGCCTTTTTCGGCCAGGCATGCCGGGGTGATGCCGGTGATCGCACAAGCAGCCGGATGAGGCAGAATGTCTTCGCTGGGCTGGCAGTACAGATTCACCGGCGCATCGATTTCATTGAGTTCGAAATCGGTACGGATACCTGCCACCTGCAAGGGCCTATCGCAACGCGGGTTGATGCCGGTGGTTTCGTAGTCGTACCAGAAGATGGAAGTCACGGGCTGTTCCTGAGCTAAAGACTGGCGAAGTCTAGGCGCTCGCACCTGCCCCAGGCCAGCGGTCCTGTCACTTTTGAAAAATCCAGCGTGATATCTGTGGCAGGCACTGGTTCTGTAAACATTGGGGACCCCATGTGGGAGCGAGCTTGCTCGCGATAGCGGTGGGTCAGTTTGCGTCGATGTTGAATGTGCCGCCGTCATCGCGAGCAAGCTCGCCCACAAGGGATCTGTGGTGGCTGTAGGATCTGCGGACACCTGAGCATCAGGAAGGCCGCTGGACACGACAAACCGTGTTCGCCCCCTCAATCCTGACGCGATCCATAAAATGACATACACAGTTATATCGTTTGCCCGCACGAAGGCTGCTAGCATCGAAGCGACATTGAACGTTCGAACCGGCCCATCACTCAGGTTGCCCATGCTCGAGACACCAGCACTGCAAAGGAACGCGACGCTGCCTGCGCCTCTGGACACGCGCTATCAGGTTGAAACGCCCGAAGGCATCGACCTTCCCTTGCGTCCGGCGGGCTTGATGCCCCGCTCACTGGCCTTTGCCATCGACCTGGGCATACGCGGGCTGGTCCTGGGCCTGCTCTTTCTCAGCCTGGCGTTTTTCGGCGAGCTGGGCATCGGCCTGGGCTCCATCCTGCTGTTTGTTATCAGTTGGTGGTACATGGTGCTGTTCGAGGTGCTGAACCAGGGACGCTCCCCCGGCAAGCAAATAATGGGGCTGCGCGTGGTGCAGGACGACGGCCGCCCCATCGGCTGGTCTGCCTCATTGATCCGCAACCTGCTGCGCTTCGTCGACATGCTGCCTTTCGCCTATGCCTTCGGCGCAATCAGTTGCCTGCAACATCCGACCTTCAAACGCCTGGGCGATCTCGCCGCCGGCACGCTGGTGGTGTACCGCGAGCAGCCGGTCAAGCGCCCCGCCTTGCCATCGGTACAACCGATACGGCCGCCATTTGCCCTGAGCCTTAACGAACAGCGCGCGGTACTGAGCTTCGCCGAGCGACAGGCCGAACTTTCCCCAGCCCGGGTCAACGAACTGGCTGCCATCCTGGCCGCGCCTTTGAAGGTCCAGGCGCCCAACGCCGTGGTCGAACTCAATGGCATTGCCCGCGGCCTGCTGGGGCCAACATGAAGCAAAGCCAGTTCGAAAGCCGCCACCAGGGGGAATGGGAAGATTTGTCGCGCTTGCTCGACCAACTGGAACGCAGCCGCAACGTTCCCCAGAGCAGCGATTTTCCTCCTGCCTATCGACGGCTTTGCCACCATCTCGCGCTGGCCCAGGCCCGGGGCTACAGCAGTTTGCTGATCGACACCCTGCAGCAACTGGCGCTGCGGGGCCATCAGCAACTCTACCGGGATCGCAGCCGACCATCGGCCAGTCTTTCCACCTTTATCCTCGCCGGCTTTCCCCGCCTGGTCCGTGAACAATGGCGCTTTGTGCTCGCCGCCAGCCTGATGTTCCTGGGCAGCCTGGTGGGCATCGGGCTGTTGGTCTACCTGTTTCCCGACCTGGTCTACAGCTTGCTGAGCGTCGAAGAAATCAGCCAGATACGCGGCATGTACGACCCGGTCGCCGGGCACCTGGGGCGCTCGATCGAGCGTGCCTCCAGCGAAGATTGGGCCATGTTCGGCTACTACATCATGCACAACATCGGCATTGCCTTTCAGACGTTTGCCAGCGGCTTGATGTTTGGCCTGGGCAGTGCGTTCTTCCTGTTCTTCAATGGCCTGACCATTGGCGCGGTGGCCGGGCATCTGACCCAGATCGGTTCGGGTGCAACGTTCTGGTCGTTCGTGATCGGCCACGGCGCCTTCGAACTCACCGCCATCGCCCTGGCCGGCGCCGCGGGCCTGCAACTGGGCTGGGCCTTGATCGCACCCGGGCGACTGACCCGCGGCGAGGCCTTGCGGCTCGCCGCGGGCAAAAGCGTGCTGATGATCGGCGGGGTGATACTATTGCTGCTCATTGCCGCATTCATCGAGGCCTACTGGTCCTCCAGCGCCGTGACTCCCGCCACCAAATACACAGTCGGCGGGTTGTTGTGGCTACTGGTGATCAGTTACCTGCTGTTTGCCGGACGGGTTCGCCATGCGCCTGAGTGACGCCACCGTAGTCATCCGCCCGCGTACCACCTGGGAAGCCATGGACCTCGGCGTGCTGATGAGCCAGCAACACCGAAGGTTGCTGATGACCAGTTGGGCCATCGTCACGTTGCCGGTGTATATGTTGCTGACCCTGTTGCTGTGGGATTCGCCATCCCTGGTCGTGGTGGTGTTCTGGTGGTTGAAACCGGCCTTTGACCGTCTGCCACTGTACATTCTCTCCAAGGCATTGTTTGGCGAAACCCCCACCTTGAAGCAGGCCTTGCGTCAGTGGCCGGCGCTACTCAAGCCCCAGTTGCTGGCGAGCCTGACCTGGCGACGACTAAGCTTGAGCCGCAGTTTCCTGATGCCCGTGGTGCAACTGGAAGGGCTCGCCGGGGAGGCGCGGGAGCAGCGCTTGCGGGTCCTGCTGCAACGCAATGGCGGTGCGGCGCAATGGCTGACCATCATCGGCGTGCACCTGGAGACCGCCCTGTGGTTTGGCCTGATGGCGCTGTTCTATCTGTTCGTACCGCAACAGGTCGAACTGGAGTGGGACTGGCAGGCACTGTTCGACACCACCGAATACGGCTGGTTGTGGTTCGAACACCTGGTGAACTTCCTGTACCCCCTGGTGCTGATCGTCTGGGAACCGATCTACGTCGCCTGCGGCTTCAGCCTGTACCTGAACCGACGCACGATCCTCGAAGGCTGGGACATCGAACTGGCGTTCCGCCGTCTGCGCCAACGCCTGGGCGGTGTAGCCCCGGTACTGATGCTGCTGGCCTTGATGCTGCTACCGCTGCCCCCCCCGGCGTGGGCCGATGAGGACAGCATCGGCCCCGACAGCCCGCGGCTGCTCAACCAGCCCCTCACCAGCGAAGCCGCCCGGGACAGCATCAAGACGATCCTCGATGCGCCGCCGTTCAAGAACTCGGAAACGGTCACTCGCTATCGTTTCGGCGAAGAAACCGTCGACACCAACGAAAAGGGCCAAACCCCGGGCTGGCTCAAGACACTGTTCAAATGGATGGGCAGCCAGCGCTTCGAACTCGCTGCGGCACTGATCCAGATCGTGCTCTGGGCCTGCCTGGTGGCTGCGATTGTCTGGCTGGCCTGGCGCTACCGGGAACGGCTCAAGGCCCTGGCCAATCGCCGGCTAACCCGACGCCAGCCCGTGGAACGCCCGGGACCTGCGCAGATGTTCGGCCTGGATATCCGCGAAGAAAGCCTGCCGGTCGACGTGGCCGCCAGCGTCGAGCAGTTGTGGTCGAGCAACCCCCGCGAGGCCCTGGGCCTGCTGTATCGAGCCCTGCTCAGTCGCTTGCACCATGACTTCAAGGTCCCCTTGAAACCGGCCGACACCGAAGGCCAGGTGCTGCAACGCGTCGAACAGCTGCAACAGGAAAACCTGCTGGGGTTCAGCAAAAGCCTGACCCTGCACTGGCAGAACATTGCCTATGGGCACCGGGCACCACCGCCGCAGCTGCGACAGGAACTGTGTGACGGCTGGCGTGGGCTGTTCGGTCCGGGAGTGTCTCGATGAGCCGGCGCGCAGGGCTGTTGACCAGCGTATTGCTGACCACGCTGGTGGGTGCATTGCTGGTTTACCTATCCGTGAAGGCGGTGCCGTACCAGGAAACCGTCGACCACGGCCCCTCCCCCGAAGCCCAGGCCAATCCTTACCTGGCCGCCGAACACTTCCTGCGCCAGCAGGGTATCAACGTCGAGCACGCCAATGGCCTGAGCGTGCTGCCCACCCTAGAACCCCGTCGGCGCATCCTGCTGTTGCTGGGTGAGCGAACCAACATGACGCCACGGGAGGCCGACCAGTTGCTGAACTGGACGCGCGCCGGTGGGCGATTGCTGTTTGTCGCCGAGGCCTTGTGGGATGACAACACCGGCAGCAGCGGCGATTTGCTGCTGGACCGCGTGCACCTGCACCAACTGCTGAGCAAGGACCTCAAGGAGCCGGCCCCCGAGCTCATCAAGGACCGTTACCCCGAGCTGACCAAGTTGTACCTGGAGGACGAGGAGGCACCGGCGTATATCGGCTTCGACACCGACTTCCACCTCGAAGACCCGCAGAACCTCGCCCAGGCCTGGGCCAACAGCGCCCGGGCGACCCACATGATGCAACTGCCCCTCGGCCAGGGCTCGGTCACGGTGATCACCGACGCCGAGCTGTGGAAGAACGAGCATATCGACCAGTACGACAACGCCTGGCTGCTCTGGTATTTGAGCGCCGACACAGACGTCACGCTGCTGTTCAACACCGACCACGACAACCTGCTGACCCTGCTACTGCGCTATTTCCCCCAGGCACTGGTGGCGCTGCTGGCGCTGATTGCCCTGTGGCTCTGGCGCTCGGCGGTGCGCCATGGCCCGCTGCAACAACCGGCCCCCAAGGCGCGGCGTCAGTTGGAGGAACACTTGCAGGCCAGCGCCGGTTTCCATCTGCGCCACAACGGCCAGCAGCAACTGTTGCAGACCTTGCAGCAGGACGTGCTGCGCCGGGCCCGCCATCTTCATCCCGGCTTCGAACAACTGGTCGTCGCCGAACAATGGCAGGTGCTCGCCCGCCTGACCCGCCAGCCCACGCGAGCCATCAGCCAGACTTTAAGCCCGCGGCCGAAACAGCGTATGTCCAGCGCTGAGTTCTGCCGCCAGGTCGCCCATTTGCAAACCCTTAGGAATGCCTTATGAACTGGTACTGGTGAACCGTTAGATATCTGCCATATTGAAATCAAACCTTTAGAAGCTTATAGATCTTGGTACTGAGCAACTTAAATTTAAGTGGGCACCAGTTCTAGCCTTTTAAGCGGGTATTTCACGCAGCCAACACGCCGTTCCTATTCCAAGTCCTTCAAAGCCCAGGTCATTCAAGAGGGTGCTCTGCCCGGTGCTTCGACTACGAGTATGACGCTCAGCCATAGCCCAAGCGGCTAACAACTGCCTCTAGTGTCACCCTCAATTCCTAATCAGCTATCAGTCCTACGAACGGCATGGCCTACCAATCTGTCACTGGATTTCCGAGGGTAGCTGATATCACCAAGGCGCGGGGAAATGTAGACGGGAGTCCTGGGCACGAGAGCCTGAAATCGAAGAAGCTAGTTCCACCTAAGGTAATTGGGGCTGTCCCCGAGGGGGGGGGTCTTTACCCAGCCTATAAGTGGGTCAGTACAAAGCTGGCGTCGATACCAGAAACTTTAGAATGCTTCTGGTGATGCACGTTACCCCTATCAGATGCAGCTTAACCGCAGCGGTTGTAACCTCCGACGAGCAGGTCTGCGTATGGCAAGCACGCTACTTCTGTTGGCTGTATTTGCGAAACACTGCGGAGGCCTTGCCTGCCCGATCCGTGCAAAGTATGCACGCCATTTTCTTACGACGTTTCGCTACACCCAAGAGACTGAAGTCCTCACGAAATTTTCGGGCTAATAGCGCATTGTCCAGACTCAGCTATCCTTGCTCATACCTACGAGCCTGCCAGCGAAAAAACCACATAATGACAAGGGGCTAATTCATGCACAAAACTATTATGCTATCGATTTTGTGTTCTGGTTTATACGGATGTTCAACCGCTCTAAGTACCCAAACGGCAGGAGAGGAAAACTCCGGATTTACGTACATTCCACTTGATCCATTCCCAGTTGTCACAGTCCCTGGAGACAGCTGTCGAAAAACATCATCGAGCGAAATAGCTGCCGACCCTGGATATATTCCCTCGGCACTCATCCCGCAAGGTCTTGATACTCCAGCTTATGAAGACATACTATCTTCCCTGCCCGACAATGCGGTGCGGATGGTGGTAGAAAACATAACAATCAAGGGATCCATCAGTTATGGTGCCGGGAAAATAGGAGGAAACCAGGAAAGGTATAGGATCACAGCCGACTATATTTCTGCAGACACAATAAATATGCCTGTATGGATTAAGAGGCAAGTACTGTATTCATTTGCACCACCAAACTATCAAGGATCTACCGGGACAAGACCGGACAATCTGACTCTCGCAGAGACTGCGCGAGAAACATACTCAACCAATGTAGACAACCGCCCCCTTAACTTTAAAAAGCTCGGTGAGAAATTTTTTGTGAAACGAGCGAAACCTGGGGAGGAACCACCCTTTGATTACTACGCCTACAATATCCCCGTATACGTCGGCATAGGAATAAGAATCATATCTAACGTTGAGATAACAGGAAAAAGCGCGAACATTTCCGGCATCGGGGCTATTGGCCTTGAGTCTCAAGCGAATAATCTCAAAGGAAGCCTGGTAGTACAAACTCTAGGGGTGAATGGAAAAGCCGTCTCTAGCGCGCTTCCAATGCAAAGTGAGTTGAATGCCACTACAGCTCAGAACGCCTTGATAGCAACAGCCTCAATAAAAACGCTATTATATTCTGATGATACCCATGTCTATCCGCGAGTAGTAGGGCTGTATCTCCCATTCCCTAGCAATAAGGCGCTTGTGAATGCCATAATTTCAGAGCTTTCATCTAGCCAAGTAGAATGGAAAAGGCCTTGCAAATGGATCAGTAGTAAAATCACGTCGTAGATCTAGCGCTGTGATTTGTTTTAAGTGTTTCCCCGCCTTATTTATAGGCTACCAACTTGGAGCGTTGGCCTCTTCTACGTCTACTCGGTGCTTGGGCTTAGCGAGGTATCGAGATCAAACTATATTCATCGAGTATTTTTGAACCGCTGAACAGCAGCTCTCTCAAAAACCGTATCCGAGGTCCTAATGCGCTTTCAAGCAAAACGTACGAGGTGGCGGTAAACTAAAAGAACATGGCTCCCGTCGTCAGCGTTTGATTGAAGGAGTCAAAAGTGTTGTCTCGGTGCAGCGTTCTCACTTGCCAAAGATAGAACGAGCGCACCGAACCTTCCGTCGAAACAGCTCCTTCCCGATAACCCGTGCCCCGTGAAATGAGGGCGGTACCGCAGTTACCACTAAACTGAATGGGTCGCGCAGCCCCCCAACCTGCATTCCAATAACAGAGGTCCGCGACTACCTGCTCGTCTACCTTAACCTCCAACCGCTCGTCAGAAGGGGTGAGTTCGGCTAGGTCGGTGCTAGGTAGCGTTGGAAGGAAGAGCCGTCCAGGATATAAGTCGTGCTGGAGATAACCTAAACGGTCGAAACCAAGCGGCGCAGCAAGTGGCCACGCCTTACATTGCTCCTCCATTAGCCCGCCTAGCTGGGGCGGCGCGAAAATAGTTGTCGTGCTTAAGGGTTCAGAAGACGCACTGCGAAGCATCCGACCATTGGCCCAGAAATCCTCCAGATGTGCTGCTAAGTCAGTGTCAGCGATGCTGCTCCCCTCCGCTTGCGACCACCGGACCAGTGAAACCTCCACACACCGCACCATCGATACAAATATAGGTGAACTGAACGCGATCAATTCGTCATCGGGCCGGAGTTTTTTAACGTGGGCTACCAAGCCTCGTACAGACGATTCGGTAGCCTCTATATCGCCGTCGAAGTCAGTCGTCGCGGGGAACCAAACTGGGCGCTGAGGCCTGAGCAAGGCCAAGGTTGGATGAACAGGCAAAGCCAAGAGAGCCTTAGCTTCCGCTCGATCCGTTGGCATGCCCCAGAACTCTTCGGCCACCGCTAATGTGCGAAGGTATGCCGAGATAACGCGAAGGGCTGTCCGCGAGGAGAGCTGTCCGATGAAACCATTGCCTAGTGGGCGCGAGAAGTGCCAAGGATCTCCTTGGAACGGGGCGTCCGGGTAGGCGGATCGATTCGCCGCCCATTCAAAAGCCATCTGCCGGACGAATGGAAGCCCTGTGCGGCTTTCGAGCTCGCCCATAGAAGTCCGGAACATCCGAGGTAGATCTGAGCCTTGCACACCGTCAAAGTCTTGGGGAATCTCGAAGTCGTCGGGCGCTTCCTCCAATTCTTCGTCGTCTTCGGCAAACATACCAAAGCTTTCCAGCAGCAGATCCGAAAGTACTGATGACATCGAGATGCTTTCAACCAGCTTGAGGGTGGGTGAGTAGCCGTACGCTTGCGTGGCCATCCAGAAGATAAACAGTACCTCGACCACTTCGGCCTCAAGCTTGCGCGAACTCAGCAGTTGAAGCAGCGCGCACTCGGTCTCATCCCTCATAGCCGCCTCACCTAGCCGAGCTGCCAGCTCCTGCATGCTCCACCACCTTGCAGATGTCGACGGCCAACCAAGCCTGGCAATGAGGATGCGAAGCTCGTCCATCAGTTTTCCGCTCCTTCATGTTGAACTAGCTCGCCAGCCCAGCGTGGTTTTTCCAATGGCAGAGTACGTGTGTCTTCAATGACGCAGTCAACCATCGTCTCGGCAAATTTCACGGCTTCTGCGATGCGCCCTTGTTGTGCATAGAAGTAGACCATCACTTCGTTAGGTGCCACTCGTGGAGGTTCGGGGTCACCGAACATGCTGTAGGTCGTCGCAGTGACGAACTCGTCGCAGCGCTGCGGATAGTGCTTGACGACTAAGTCGAGTCTGCTGCGGGTCTTTTCTTCCTTCTCCATAAATCCGATCCAAGCACCGCTATGGATGTGCGCCTGAACGAGATACTTCCATGCCGCCTTTACGCCACTTAGCTTGCGTCTAGTCTGAAATGCCAAGTCAGACAGTTCCAAAACGCCACGGAGCCTGCCCTCTCCCGACAGAAGCAAACCGTCGAGAGCCGTAAGAAGTCGCTTTCCTTGCCCAGCCTTTTCCCAATGCTGATACCAGGTACGAAGAAGCGTCAGTTGCTCTTTGTAGCTGGCTGATGAGCTGTCGAGCAGCTCACCGAGTTGTTCCGGCGCAAAAGTCGTGACATCTCCGGTGTATGGTTTGTTTTCGCTATCGCTGCCAGTACTCTCCGTTCGCTGCAGCAGTCCGATGTCCCAACCGACATGTTCCCGCAGTACTCGAAGTCGCTCCCCAGCGCTTTCGCTGCCTTCTCGTGCAATTCTACTCAGAGCGTCATGGGTCTCCGGATGCAGTCCGGTTCGCATCAACGCGTCAAGCGGCCAACCATCCCTGACACCTTGCTCCACGTATTCCCGCAAACTGTCTTCTGCCTGCGACCAGTCACCTGCGTGGGTATGCTCCTCGTACTTAGTCACCAAAGCTGACGGTTTCAGCTTCGCAAGTAGTCGATCGGCGGCCGCCAAAACATGCCTGGTGCCCTTCCCATCGGTGTAATCCAAGACATGGTGGATCTGAGGCGCGATAACGCTGAGCAAGCGGCGAGCGTCGTTCGGGGCGACATCGACCAAGTAGCCGATGGCGTCGACCGTATTGTTCAGCGTAGGATCTTTGCGATGTGCATAGCCGGTTGTCAGCTCCCAAGTCTGCTTACACAACTCCCGAGCGCTGGAGTTCAAGCCATGAGCTAACGCAATGGCACATAGCTGGAGCGGCATCTGAAGATGAACGCTGGTTTCCTGGCGAATCTCTGCATCAAGCAAGACACGTTGGGACTGAACGAACGCAGCCGCCGCATCGTCGCTCATCCTCATCAACAATCCGGAAGCGTACTGGGTGCGGAAGGAAGCGCAGTCAAACCAAGTCTGCTGCCCCGCCGCCTTCATGGTTTCATCGGTCAGGGCCACGTCGTCGAAGTGGTCGAGCAGGATACTGCCCAGACGGATGTCGCAGGCAATGCGATGCAGCGCGCTTCGGAAGTCCTCGGCTGCAGAGCTCGCGTCATGGCTTTGCCTGAAGCACCTGAACTCCACCGACTTGAGCAACTCGAACAGCTCATGGAAGTCCACGAACTCCCCCCGCCACCAATGGTGTGCAACCTGTGCCGCCGCCACAGACAACGCGTTGAGGAAGTCGGTGATGTTCTTCCGGTCTTCGTAGACGGGAGCCCGCACGAACTCAAAGGCAGTTTGACCTTCCGCAGCCATGCACAGGCTCAGTTGAACGGCGCTGAAAAACCAGTGATGCGCAAGTGTCGCCAGATCTTCCTTGCGCTCGTAATAGTTGCCCTTGAGCCACTCAATGGGGATAGGCCCATTCAACGGCTTGGAGGCCCGCGTAAGAGCCGCCTCTACGGCAGCGACGAAGGGGGTTCGGCCAAGCTCGTTGAAGTCATCGCGCTCTGCGATGCTGACTCCAATGCTCGCCGCCGCGCGGATGCACGCATCGCTGATGATGTTCTTGCTTTCACCTGGGGCGAGCGACGCAGCGGCTGCCATCAACTCATCCAAATTACCTTCCTCAACAAGCATTTGGACTCGCGGCAGCCAAACGACCGGACCGTTTTCGGAAACTAGCCGGGCCAGCGATGTCGGGGTCGCACCGATCGCACCAAGCCGCGCAAATGCGTCGACCAGGAACTGGAACTCATCAGAGCCAGCGCTCGACGAATACCTGCTGGAAAAACGGCTAAGGCCTCTAAATCGACGAAGTGCCTCTTCACCGCACGCTTTGGCAACAGTCTCATCACCCCGAGCATGCAAGGCCAATCCGAGCGCGGCAAGCCGCAAGATGTCTGCCTCATGCCTGGAGGCCACGGCCTCTCGCACGACGCCCTCCTCTTCGGTCAGGATCAACGTAAACGAGATCAGCCTGGCCATGTCGTCGTTCTGCATCTGGTACTGGCTACCACCGACCATTCGCGCCTTGAGGTGCTCTAATCGATAGGCTTCAGCGAACTCGTTGGTGTCCAGCGCTGCGACCAAAGCATCGGACAGCAGCGTATCAAAGAGCGACTCTGGATATCCCTCCTCCAGGCGGAGCATGATCCAATCACGGGTGAGGCCCCTGATGAGATTCTTTGGGTCGCCTAACCTTGCCTGAACCGTCCAGAGCCAGTTCACGCGTAGCGAGGTGGGCGCAGTGCTCTCCAACCAGCTTGCCACAGCAGGCATCAGTTCGTTGACGCGGTCAACGTAGTCTGCGGTTCCACGCACGAAAACCGCCAAACTCTCGTGAAAAACCTTTAGGCCAGCCGCTGAAGAGTGAAGCAGATGCTCCACTTTCGCTACGTCCGGCTCCGCAGCGCCAACTTTCGCGGCGATCTCTCCAAATGCAGCACTAGGCCAGAAGAACGAGAAGGCACATACAAGCCGCAGCGTGTCCTTGAGACTTGGAGGTAGACCTTCCCAGAGCGATGCGTAGTAGAACTTGGCATCTTTGCTCAAGTCTCCCTTCAGTTGCTCGACATCCCACTTCGACAAGCTGCGACCGGAATACTCAAGCTCCGCGGCAGCATAGATGACGTGCAAAGGATGGCCATTGGTCTTCGTGCGAAGCACGGTTGCGGCCTCCTGCAGTTGCGTTTCCGCACCATCTTTGCCATCGAAGCCAGCGGTGAGCCTGCCCTCCTGAAGCGCCTTGCGCAAATAGGATAGGACTGCGTTCTCAGACATCGCCGGCAGCGTGCGCCACTCGGCCTTGGGCGCGAAGGCGAGCAGATCCCTCGGCAACTGGACGTCGTCCACAGGCTGGGTTCCAACGAGTAGCACCATGTTGTCTGGGCATGGGATCACCTGGGAGAACACATCGTCCAGCGGCCGCTTGTCCTCAGCGTTAATGCGCCAGACATGGTCCAATCCGTCCAGGACAAAAACGAATGGCTTGGCTAGTTTCTTGTAGTGGGAAGCACACGCTTCGAGGAGCGAGCGCAGGTCGCCCGCTGGTGCCTGAACATCGGGATGAAACCGTTTGACCTGCGCCTCGATGGACTGTTCGACAACGTAGCTGTTCACCCGGTCGCGCCCCCGCTCCGTCGTCGAGAGGAAGTAGTGGTGTCGGACCGTGGGGATTTCATGCTCGGCGAGCGTGTCGCACAGCGCGCTCAGGTATGTGCTCTTTCCACGGCCTGGCGGCCCTGTGAGCACGATCGCGCGCCCTGTAGCCCCGACGGCGTCACGGACGAACTCCCGATGAAATGTTTCGTCGGGAACCTCGTAACCTGGGGGGACAACGAAGTCCTCAGGCAAAGGTGCCGGCGGCGTCGACCTCAGGATGGTGCGGACCTGCTCCAGCGTGATCCAACCGTCCGGAGGTGGGAAATTCTTACGCGTTGCCCAGTTCAACGCAATGTTCTTGAGGGTAGCAATCCCCTCAAGAGTGCCGTGCTTGCGAAGTCTTGCGTCGATCTCTTGCTCCAGCGTGTCGAAACCCTTATCGCTGTGACAAATTTGCAGCTGGCTGAAGAACGTCTCGCAGTCTTGCTCCCCCCCAAGTTCGGCGATGACCTCAGAACGCCTGGGTTCGGGGATCTTGGCGAAGGAGATCTTGCCGCCGTCTAGGCACGCTTCGATATCGGCTTCCGGCCGGCGGTTGGTCGTCAACGAGAGCACGCCCGTACGCGCCGGATCTAGCGCCTTGAAGGCATCGAACCACTTACGCAACATCGACCTCGATCGCGCCGTCTTGCCAGTTTTCTCGAGCATCCAATTCCAGCAGAGGGTATGCACGTCAGGGGCTGGGGTGAACTTGACCTGCTGGAGGTCGACCAGGCCATCTGCACGCTCGACAACGATGTCATCCAGACCCATCGGCGCGACAGCCTCGTCATCGCACTCAAACCTGACCCGGATGTAGCGAGCCGGCGCGTCAAGCCAATCGCAGAGTATTCGGAGACCTTGCCGATTCTGGTAGATGTAACCTGCGGCGGTGATGGCGGTGTTCTTGATGTCTTCAGACATAGGTGGACTCACCTTCAGAGGTCGCCACGGTACGGCCAGCCCGTACCGCGAACTCGGTGATGCGACTATGGGCGGGCTACCTTTGGGCTCGCATAGGCGTGCTGCTGCGTCCAATCAATGCTGGAAGGCGACCTACCAGCACGCAGCGGATATAGCCAGGACGCCTGACTGCAATGCTTGAAATCAAGATAGTAGTTGGGGTGGTGGTCCCACATCGCAGAATCGTCAATCGGCGCGGTACAGTTGTATTCGCTGAATTGCAAGTTTTGATTCTCATTGAGAAATTTGACGAAACTTTCCAGGCAGCTATGGCCACCACCCCCCATACGACCATTTAGATAAAAGCGACCGCTATATCCCGCAGCAATGTTTGGGTTGTCGTCCTTGCATCTGAACATCAGCAAGGTACCGTCATGTGCGCCTGGGTTGCCTTCGTCATCCTCAGCGGTGCAGATCCGCACCAGCTTGATATTGATACCACTGCCACTGATAGCTGGCTCGAAAAACTCGCGATAGTCCCCTCCAATTTCTGGGTATGGAAACATAGAGCTGGAGCCGCTGATTAGCCACTCCAGACTGCAACTGTAGCGGTCAGCAATACGCCTGGCCAAATCAAAGGGCAGCGCTTCACGACCGTCGATGCAGTTCATCAGCATTGCCGGCGAAGGTTCCCCCAAGGCCAAGGCCAAGTGAGGCAAATCGCTGCGCTCGCTCCAGGCAAAAACGTTGTCTTTGCGCAAGCGCGAAAATAGCTTTTGCAGGCGCTGGCCAGTAGAACGTTGCCAGGACTCACACAATGAAGCCGCCTCAGGTTTGGGCGCTTTGAGGGATTCAAGGTAGCACGCTAGGCCAAACCGGGTTTCTCCCTCTAGCGAGCGTTCGTTCCTGGCAGCTGACTGGAGCAGCAGCTGATGCAAGTCATCGGGAAAGTCGCGAACGCTTAATCTGGCCATGGAATTTACTCGCTGTCATTTTGAGGTCATTATGCCGCACAAGAGGCATAATAGCGACAAAATGGCAGTATGCGCTACCTATCACGATTTGGTCTGGATAATAATCTTGCTAGGGCCGAAATTGCAGACTGAGTAGGAGGCGGACTTGCATTAGAACCCTGCAGCTTTGCTTTTTCTAAAAGGTAGGCGATAAATGCGTACCGTAATGTGTAGTCGTCAGAGTCTGTGCACGCTTGCCAAACGCGACCTACTGATACCATGCGGTAATAAGCGCGAACTGCAATCGGGTTCACATCCCGAGCGGCTTCATGGACGCCGCGAGCGATCTTGCGGAACGCAGTGTTCGGGAAGCGCTTGGCTTTCATCGGACACGTAGCGCAGTCGGTCTGCCGGGATCAGAAGGTGATGGAGTTGGCTTTGGTGAGGTGTGAACGCTCATTCTTGAAGGCTCGCCATTCGCTTCGCAATCGGTTGCTGGCCAGGCCGCGGTATTCCTCAGTCTCTTCATTCAAGTGGAAATCGTTGCTCGTAAAAACTGTCGTTCTTGCGCTCGGTTTTGTCCCACACCGGCACATGCGGCTTGATGTCTTTTTCCTCCATCATCCAGGCCAGCGTCGGCTCGGTACCGTAGCCATTGTAGCTGCAACTTTCTGCCGGATTTCGCCTAAGACACCACGTTCCATACCTGAAGTCCTTGAGACGCAGGGGATACCCAAGTAACACGGGGCTCGTCGAGACTGTAGTCATGAGACAGGGGGCCGAAGTGCAACGGCTAGCTACATTTCGATCCTTTGCCAGCGACGTTAAAAGGCAGTGTATTCAGTGGATTTTGCGATTGTTAGATCAGCCGAGGCTAAGATTCACAGCTCAGCAGATCATGCTGGGTCGTCAACACGCCAAGCCTCCGAGTTTCTAGATCAATACAAGGAAAAATAACAGTGGATGTTCGTCAGGTTGAATATGCAAGAACCAAAGCTTTCTACAACCTGCTGGTGGATAGACTAGGGGCTAACGTCTGGGCCAAGAGAAGGGCCGCTTTACTGGATCGTATCCGAGATAAAGAGTCGGATATTGATCTGACGATGCCAATAGAGCTCCAACTTTTCGTACCGCCAGAGGACGATATTGACTGGTATATTTTGGTGGCTGAGTTGGCTTATGACTCCCCCTACAGCGACTGTGCCTACAGCAGCGATCGAATCTATCCGTACGCCAAGTCCATCGGTGCCTTTTCAGAACGGCTTAGGAAAGTCCCAAATGTGAACGGGGTTCTGAACAAGATGCTGGCTAATAACACGAAGCCTGAGACGCAGATTTTCGAGCTGCTGACCGCCTCGTTTTATCTGAAAAATGGTTATGAGGTTTCCTTCATTCCGGAGAGCAGTCTCATTTGGCCGGACGGGAAAACGAAAAAGTCACCGGATCTGCTTGTCAAAGTCGATGACGTTGAGATCTACGTTGAGTGCAAGCGAGCGGACAAGCAGACTCAATATTCCCAGATTGAAGAGGAGGCCTGGGTCAGCATATGGAGTCAGTTGAGCCAGCATATGCTTGAGGTCGCACCGTGGAGCATCGTCGACCTGACCTTCCATGATCAGGTATCTGATGCGACTGCGGATGATGTGATCAAGGTGGTGAATCGCGCTATCGAAATTGGCTCTGGCGGGGTTCGGGAGGGAGCGATCAGTGCGCAAATTCGTAGGATTGATAGGGCTCACCTCAAACGCCATTATCGCAGTAACTCTGTCAGGGCCAACAGCCCTCAACATGAGTTACTGGTATTCGGCGACGTGGATAGCAATGAAAAGCGCAGCATTGCGACGATAGCAGCTAGTATCGTTCGGCCAGGTGAATCGAACACCATTCTCAATATTTTTGTTCAGGACGTTGCCAACTGCGTGGCGGCTCAATGGCGGTGTGACCATGCGATATCGCATGAGCGACGCTCACGTCATTTTAAGGGGCTCGCCAAAAATGGGATTGCCCAGATACCTCCTGATAAATCGGGTGTCGTCCATATTTGGTACGAGACGGTTGAGGGGATCGATATCGAGGAGATGCGCCGGGTTAAAAATATCGACAGCGTTTCAACGATTGACGCTTCCGGCTCATTGGTGATGGGTGTTCTGATTCACGGCGTGAATTATTACCCGTACGAAAACCGCTACGAATGGGCTGAGACGCTGCAGTTCTTCGCTCGCATGCCGCAGCTGATGGAACTCTACCCGAGCTCCTTGATGCTGTCCGCAGACGACACACAGGAAATCGAGGATGTAACCCATTGGGAGCAGGACAGGGCTGCCAAATCTACCCAGTGAGTCCCGACTTAGCAGGTTAGCGCTGGGGAGCCATGCCCTGTCAGAGTCCATGCCTCAATTTTCAGGCCCTGATGCATTCTGAATTGCTGAGGCCATACTAACTCGAAGATGGAGCCGCCCTTTCAGTAACAATCAGGCCAAGAAATCAGATCTGGTTGTACTCATGCGTATGCGTCGGGCCGAGTCAAGTCCATGCAATTACGCATGTCACTCCCATTTGCAATTGTCCGTTTCGATGGCGACCAGCTTACGCTCAGCTAACTAGTTCTTACCCGCGAACGCGCGTGGAATAAGTATCATCTCGAAGCACGTCGCATTAATTTCAAAAAAATCGCATCTACTTCCAAAGCCTAAATCTGGGCAATGCACCATACGTCGCTACATGCCCGCTTGAGATATGATGCCTAGTAGATCAACAACACAGCAGCTTGGGAACGGATCTTAAGGCCGGGGCTGTCTGGCTTCCACTTCACAACACAGGATCGTGTTCTATGCCAGTCGATGCCCCGCCACTTGTCCCTCTAGCACCACTACCTGTAATCCCTCTCTCAGCCCAACATCAAGGGCAGCAGGCATATCTACCCCCAGGTGCGAATGAGTGGATGCCACTGACATCTGACGCATATCGAGTACTGAAAGGGGCCGAACCTGATGATGCGCAACTGATCAGTTCGAACAGGAATACTCTGAGCGAGATGTTCTCGTCAGCTCTTCAGGTACCAAATCTAGGTTTTTTTGCGGGAAGCGGTACGTCTCTTGGTAACCCCGGAGGCCCTAGCATGTGGAAGCTATGGCAAGACTCGATGTGCGACCCGCAAACCCATGCGCTGACAGCTGCCGGTCAGCAAGTTACTGAGCGTGTCCGTTACACCGAACGCGAGAATCCGAACATCGAGCATTTTTTGTCACAGTGCGACGCCTATCTAGCGTTCACTGATGACCCAGCGGTTGAAGAGTTCGTTGCACGCGTGAAAGAGCAAATTTTGCACGCTTGCTCAGCGTTCATCACCCTGCCCACGTCGGACATATCTGCCTATCGTGAGCTCCTTCAGAAGCTGGCTAGGAGGCGAGTGCGTGACCCGCGACTGAAGGTGTTCACGACAAATTATGACATGTGCTTTGAAACAGCAGCGTCGGAACTGGGGATGGTCATAATTGATGGATTCTCCTACACGCGCAGACGTCGGTTTGACGGCAAACATTTCACATACGACATCGTGCGCCGTGAAGCTGATAGCCATGAATTTGCCGAAGGCATTTTTCAACTACTGAAGCTCCATGGATCCGTAAGCTGGAGCCGAGAGGGTAATGAGGTCTACGAGGACAGCCGACCGACGCCGGAAAATGCCTGTTTGATATACCCCGCGAAAGGAAAGTACCAGCAAGCGTTTCTCCAACCTCACTTAGAGCTGCTTTCAAGGTTTTTAGAGTTTTTGCGTCAACCGAACAGCTGCCTGGTTGTGTCAGGATTCGGGTTCAACGATGACCACCTTTCCGAACCAATCTATTCAGCCCTGCAATCCAACCCCAGCCTGAAGCTGATTCTTTGCGACTTCCAGTGCATCAGTCATGTTCACAACCGGGGCTTTAATGGGTCGAGCTCCTATTGGGGAAAATTTCGCGATCTCGCTCAACGCGGTTTCGACGTCCATTTTGTCAGCGGCTCATTTGGCGATTTGGCGGCTCATATCCCCCACTTGCGCACCGCTTCGCCAGCTGAACAGTTGGCAAATGCTGTCAAACGGATCGGGAGGTAACCATGTCTCCGGAAGGAATACTTCTTAGCACGCTGAAAATTGGAGTGGTCACCAGCGTGGCTGCGCAACTGATCAAAATTAACCTGGCACATGCTGGAGAGAACAGCGGTCGATATCTAGGTCAAAATCGCTACGGCAAGGGTGAGGTGGGGGAACTGGTGCTAATAGAGGGTCAGCAGGCGGTGCTCCTGGGACGTATCACCGAGGTGAACCTACCTGATCGTGAGCGTACGGAAATTTCTCAGGACTTTGCTGGCACGCAGGCTATTGACGCAATCGGCTTGATCCGCCTCTTAGGATCAGTTCATCCCCACACATTGAAAGTCACTGCTGGCGTGAGTTCCTACCCACGGCTGGGAGACCGGGTTTACTCAGCACCTGGCTCGTTTATCTCCAAAATTCCGACACTGATTTCGAGCGGGATAAATGGAGAGCCCCCTCGCGTAGCGCTCGACCTCGGACATGTCTCTGGGGACGGCGGTTTCGCGATTGCTGTAACGCCAGAAAAACTCTTTGGTCGGCACTGCGCGATCTTGGGCTCAACTGGCGGTGGGAAAAGTTGGACGACGTCAAAGCTTATCCAGGAGTGTCGTCGATATGCCTGCAAGATCGTGCTTGTGGACGCTACCGGGGAGTACCGGTCACTTGAAGGGGAAGACTCGACACATCACCATCTTGGAAACCCGCTGCATCGGGCTCCTGCCTCACTTGAAGTGGCCATTCCGCCTACATGCTTTAACGAGACGGATTTCATCGCACTCTTTCAGCCGTCAGGAAAAACTCAGGGCCCGAAACTCCGAGAGGCCATTAAAAGCCTACGGCTTGCGGCGTTGGCTCCAGATATCTTCACAGGTGGTTACGTTCCGAAAGTGGGTCAACTCAAAGCTGATTTTCGAAGAGCGATGAATAGGGATGACAACGCCAATCGGGTAGGTAATCCCAACCTACCCTTCGATCCAGGTATGTTGGTTAGGCAAATCGTCGAGGAATGCTGCTTCCCGACTGGACAGAACAACGACATGGCTAGATGGGGAGCAGCAAGCACCGAGCTGTCTTATTGTTCCTCGCTCATGACAAGAATTATGAGCGTAATGGATTCCCCTTCGTTGAGTAGTGTATTTCGTCCTACAGAGGGCCTTCCAAGCTTAGTCGAACATCTCGATGAATTCATCGCCGGAGAAAAGCGATTATTCAGAATATGTCTCAGCTCAGTTGGCTATGAGTTCAACGCTAGAGAGGTCATCGCCAATGCCATCGGCAGACTGCTATTACTACGAGCACGTAACGAGGCTTTTAGACAGCGTCCGTTGATCGTCATCTTGGACGAAGCTCACAATTTCCTAGGAAAAACCTTAGGAAGTGAAGACGATGTTCAGAACTTGGATGCGTTCGAACTCATAGCGAAAGAAGGACGAAAGTACGGACTCAACATTTGCCTGGTGACCCAACGACCGCGAGACATCACGGAAGGAGTGCTGAGTCAGATGGGCACGTTGCTGGTACATCGGCTGACCAATGACCGTGACCGAGAAGTGGTCGAACGTGCATGTGGAGAACTGGATCGTTCAGCCGCCGCTTTCTTGCCCAATCTGAAGCAAGGTGAGGTGGCATTAGTAGGTGTAGATTTTCCAATCCCTGTGACTATTCAGATGGGACGTCCCATCCAACCTCCAAAGTCGGACGGGCCAAGCTTTCAAGAGCTGTGGTGAAATCGTGATTCTTGTCACCGCATCGGCGTTATGAGGCCTCATCAAGTGCTCAAGGATTCAAACAATGAAGTGGCGTCGCCTGATCTGGTTTTGCCATGGCATTGCCGAGCTATGTAAGAACCCACACCTGTAGAAGACCTTATTAATCGCTCTGTTCAGCACCTCAAAAAAGATTAAATTAGGTAAATGGTTGATTTATGGAAGATAAATCGATTTTAACAGTTAGTAAGGCTCCGAAAATCATGACTGAACAGAACGAACCTGCCGACGGCCAGACCCACGCCGTCCAACAGCGCCAGCGCGCCAGTCAGTTGGCCCAGGCCATCCGCAACGAGCTGCATAAGGCGGTGGTCGGCCAGAGCGCGGTGATCGACGATGTGCTCACGGCGCTGATCGCCGGCGGTCATGTCCTGCTCGAAGGAGTTCCCGGGTTGGGCAAGACCTTGCTGGTGCGTGCCCTGGCCCGCTGTTTCGGTGGCGAGTTCGCCCGTATCCAGTTCACCCCCGACCTGATGCCCAGCGACGTTACCGGGCACGCGGTGTACGACTTGCAGACCGAGCAGTTCAAGTTGCGCAAGGGGCCGGTGTTCACCAACCTGCTGCTGGCCGACGAGATCAACCGCGCGCCGGCCAAGACCCAGGCCGCGCTGCTCGAAGCCATGCAGGAACGTCAGGTCACCCTCGAAGGCCGCGCCCTGCCCATCACCCAACCGTTCATGGTGCTCGCCACCCAGAACCCCATCGAACAGGAAGGCACCTATCCGCTGCCGGAGGCCGAGCTCGACCGTTTCATGCTCAAGGTGCGCATGGACTACCCCGATGCTGACCAGGAATTGAACATGGTGCGTCAGGTCAGCCGCTCGACCCGTGCCGACATGCTTGACGTGCAGCCGTTGCGCACGGTGTTGCAGGCCAAGGACGTGCAAGCACTGCAACGCATCGCCAGCGATCTGCCGATGGACGAGCAGGTGCTCGACTACGCCGTGCGCCTGGCCCGCACCACCCGCAGTTGGCCGGGGCTGACCCTCGGCGCCGGGCCTCGCGCCTCGATTGCCCTGGTGCGTTGCGCCCGGGCGCGGGCGTTGTTGCGCGGCGGCGAGTTCGTGGTGCCGGATGACATCAAGGGCTGCGCCCTGGCCGTGCTGCGCCATCGGGTGCGACTGGCGCCAGAGCTGGACATCGAAGGGCTGACGGTGGATCAGGTGTTGGGACAGTTGCTCGATCAAGTGCCGGCGCCGCGGTTGTGATGAGGCCATGAAACCCTCCCGCCTGCTGCTAACCTGGCTCGCCATCCTCCTGGCCCTCGGCATCGCGCTGGGCACGCTGCGGGCGTTGGGCGTTGCGCTGCCCTCGACGCTGCTGTCGATCAACTGGGGGTTGCTGCTGGCCTTGCTCGCCCTGGCGCTGCTCGACACCGTGCGGCTCAGGCGCTTGCCTTCGCCCCGTGTGCAACGGCAGATGCCCGGTAGCCTGGCGCTGGGTCGTTGGAGTGAAGTCCGCCTGGAGATCAGCCACGACTTTGCGCAACCGCTGGACATTCAGGTCTTCGATCACGTACCCGACGGCCTGGACTTCGAAAACCTGCCCCTATCGGTCGAGCTTCAACCCGGCCAGCACAACCAGGTTGGCTACCGCCTGCGCCCGCTCAAGCGTGGTCATTTCACCTTCGAACAGTGCGAAATCAACCTGCCGAGCCCGTTAGGCCTATGGACCGACAAGCGCCTGCTGGACGCGACCGATGGGACCCGCGTCTATCCAGATTTCGCCAGGCTCTACGAAGGCCAGTTATTGGCGGTGGACAACTGGCTGAGCCAGCTTGGCATCCGCCAGCGGCAACGGCGCGGCCAGGGCCAGGAATTCCATCAACTGCGCGAATTTCGCGAAGGTGACAGCCTGCGCCAGATCGACTGGAAGGCCACCGCACGCCACCGCACGCCGATTGCCCGGGAGTACGAAGACGAGCGCGACCAGCAGATCATCTTCATGCTCGATTGCGGCCGGCGCATGCGCAGCCAGGACGGCGAGCTGTCGCATTTCGACCACGCCCTCAACGCCTGTCTGTTGCTCAGCTACACCGCCCTGCGCCAGGGCGACGCCGTGGGCCTGAGCACGTTTGCCGGCGAGCAAACCCGCTACCTCGCGCCGGTCAAAGGCACCGGCCAGCTCAACGTCTTGCTCAACACGGTGTACGACCTCGACAGCAGCCAACGCCCCGCCGACTACCAGGCGGCCGTGACCCAACTGCTGGCCCGGCAAAAACGCCGCGCGCTGGTGGTACTGGTGACCAATCTGCGGGATGAGGACGACGAGGAACTGCTGGCCGCCGTGAAACGGCTGGGCCAACACCACCGGGTACTGGTGGCCAGCCTGCGGGAAGAGGCGCTCGACCGCTTGCGCCAAGTGCCGGTGCAAACACTGCCTGAGGCCTTGGCTTACTGCGGCACGGTGGACTATGTGAATGCGCGGGCCGAACTGCATCAGCAACTGGGCGCCCATGGCATCCCGACCCTGGATGCGCGCCCCAGTGAATTGGGGGCGCAATTGGTGACGCAATATCTGGCCTGGAAAAAGGCGGGGACCGCCTAGGTCCTACAGCGAGCAAGCAGAGGTCCGGGTGACTACAGCGCCTTGCGCAACGGACTACAGATCCGCCAGAATCCGCCGGCTTGTGCGCCTTGGTCTTGCCCCGTAACTTGATTCGCGTCGCTGATATCCAGCGATCGGGTTTAGTCGCCCGGCGGTTTGACACGATGTGCACAAGCGTCATCCAGTGGGGTTCCCCTATCCCCTACTTGATGGTGGCTGTACGCAGGGCGCCCCCGGGCGCGCCGGACTTCGTGTCTCCGCCGGTCGACTAACCTGCGTCCAGCCGCCACCCTACATTCGTTTAGTCGCGAACCGGGTGGAGGCCCCATCAAGGAGACCTATCATGTTCAAGGCTACACCCAACCCACCACACACCGACCCACTATCCCCCCACGAAACCCTCGACCCCGAAAAACTCGAACAGGCCGCCCAAAGGGCCCTGGACTACTACCTCAAGCCGGACAACGGCCAAGCCAACAAGAAAACCGACAAGCAACTGGACTACTTCATCGTCGCCCCCGACGCCGACCCCGAAGGCATGCTCGCCCACAGTTACGAAACCTTCTGCTCGGTGAGCACGCTGATCCTGGATTTATCCGAAGACCTCGAAGGCGCCCCGCGCAACCTGGCCCTGGCGATTCACCAGATGGGCGAGATGGGGGTGTTGTTGCTGGAGAGGCTGCTGGATAACGAGGCGAAGATTCAGCGCTGATCGGATCAGTGGGAGCACAACTGCTGCGATGGTGTGGTTGAGATCGTCATCGCGAGCAAGCTCGCTCCCACATTGGATCGCGGGTAATCACAATTCCAACGACACCGCTGATTCACCCTGTGGGAGCGAGCTTGCTCGCGATAGCGGTGGATCAGCTTGCATCAATGCTGAATGTGTCGCCGCCTTCGCGAGCAAGCTCGCTCCCACAGTTGGATTGAGTACACCCGCGGTTTAAGCCGATTCCGGCAACGGATAAAAACTGAAATATTGCTGCAACGCGCTGATCAATTGCACGTACTCCGGTGGCGCCCATTGCAGGCTGAAACCGGCATCGAAATGCATCGGCGTCACGTCTTCATGGCACCACAGGCAATTGGCCTTCAGCTTGATGTTTTGCTGCGGCCCCTCGTCGGAAGGAATTTTCAAATGCAGTTCAAAGTCTGCCCCGACCATCAAGGGCAGATGGCTGATCAGCATCAGGCCGTTTTCAGAGACGTTGCCCAGAAAGCCGATGGGCCTGTCATTGACGCCGTTAAACACACGCAGGAAACACGGCAACTGGTGCCGCTCGATTCGCCTTTTTTTGTACATGTCTTGTATCGCTTTTTGAACGACCCCGAACAGGGGTAAACGAATACTTCGGAACGAACCCAAGCCAGCCCGCTCTCCCCGATCCCGGTGCCAGACACTTGTAAAGCGCCCAGGCTGTACCTCTGCCGGTCACAGGTGCTCCTTGATATTAGAGATTTAGCTCTAATACGACTTGTACAAATATAGCTCATGGTGGAAGAGAGGCCAGTCCATGCCGACACATTTCATCAACAAAAAATATACAAGGTGGTAGTGGCCAGGAAGCGCTCCTGGCCACTACCCAGAATGCCCTGTCAGGACGCCGAGGGGCGCATCGCGGAGGCGCTGCGGGTCGGGTAATGCCCCAGGCTCTGCAAGGTTTCGAGTCGCGCGCGGGCACGGAAGGCGTATTCGCTGTTAGGGTATTGGGTGATGATGAACTGGTAGGTCTGCGCCGCATCGACGAACAGTTTCTGCCGTTCCAGGCATTGGCCGCGCAGCATCGAGACTTCCGGTTGCATATAGCGACGGGCCCGGCTGGCGCGGTCAACCTGGGACAACTCGAGCATCACTTGCTCGCAATTGCCACGGTCATAGGCCTTGTAGGCCAGGTTCATGTGATGGTTCATCGACCAACGGGTGCAGCCCGTGACACTCAGGGCCAGGGCAACAAAAAGCACGAATCGCATGGGAGGTTCTCCTGTCTTGAGCTCTGTATCGACCTGGCTGAAGAAATCTTCAGCCTGAAAATGGTGCCTTGTGGCGAGGGAATTTATCCCCGCTGGGCTGCGCAGCAGACCTCAAGCCTGCCACCTGGGTGTGCCAGGTTAATGTGCATCGGCCTTTTTGGGGCTGCTTCGCAGCACAGCGGGAATAAATCTCCTCGCCACAGATGTGAAAGCCATAGAGGCGCAAAAATTTTCAGGAATGTTCATTTCGAAAAACAAACGAAAAAGTAGTGCATATGAACAATGACTACACCCAAAGAGCATAGTAGCCTTCGCTGGCGCTTGAACTTGAGGAGTCTTGCATGTCCGTCCGTCGCACCAAAATCGTCGCTACCCTTGGCCCGGCCAGTAATTCGCCGGAAGTTCTCGAACAGCTGATTCTGGCTGGCCTGGACGTTGCCCGCCTGAATTTCTCCCACGGCACCCCCGAAGAGCACAAGGCTCGTGCCAAGTTGGTGCGCGACCTCGCCGCCAAGCACGGCCGCTTCGTCGCCCTGCTGGGTGACCTGCAAGGCCCGAAGATCCGCATCGCCAAATTCGCCAACAAGCGCATCGAGCTGAAGATCGGTGACAAATTCACTTTCTCCACCAGCCATCCGCTGACCGAAGGCAACCAGCAAGTGGTCGGCATCGACTACCCGGACCTGGTCAAGGACTGCGGCGTGGGCGACGAGTTGCTGCTCGACGACGGCCGCGTGGTGATGCGCGTCGAGACCGCCACCGCCACCGAACTGAACTGCGTCGTGACCATCGGCGGCCCGCTGTCGGACCACAAAGGCATCAACCGTCGTGGCGGTGGCCTGACGGCGCCGGCCCTGACCGAAAAAGACAAGGCCGACATCAAGCTGGCCGCGGAAATGGAAGTCGATTACCTGGCCGTGTCTTTCCCGCGTGACGCTGCCGATATGGAATACGCCCGTCAACTGCGCGACGAAGCCGGCGGTACTGCCTGGCTGGTGGCCAAGATCGAACGCGCCGAAGCCGTGGCCGACGATGAAACCCTCGACGGCCTGATCAAGGCGTCCGACGCCGTGATGGTGGCCCGTGGCGACCTGGGCGTGGAAATCGGCGACGCCGAGCTGGTGGGCATCCAGAAGAAGATCATTCTGCATGCACGCCGCCACAATAAAGCGGTGATCGTTGCGACCCAGATGATGGAGTCGATGATCCAGAACCCGATGCCGACCCGCGCCGAAGTGTCCGACGTAGCCAACGCCGTGCTGGACTACACCGACGCTGTGATGCTCTCGGCCGAAAGCGCCGCCGGCCTCTACCCGCTCGAAGCGGTGCAAGCCATGGCGCGCATCTGCATCGGTGCGGAGAAGCATCCGACCAGCAAGACCTCCAGCCACCGCATCGGCAAGACCTTCGAGCGCTGCGACGAGAGTATCGCCCTGGCGACGATGTACACCGCCAACCACTTCCCGGGCGTGAAAGCGATCATCGCCCTGACCGAAAGTGGCTACACACCGCTGATCATGTCGCGCATCCGCTCCTCGGTGCCGATCTACGCGTTCTCCCCGCACCGCGAAACCCAGGCCCGTGCCGCCATGTTCCGTGGCGTCTACACCGTGCCATTCGACCCGGCCGCCCTGCAACCGGGCGAAGTCAGCCAGGCGGCGGTGGATGAACTGGTCAAGCGCGGCGTGGTGCAAACCGGCGACTGGGTAATCCTGACCAAAGGCGACAGCTATCACACCATCGGCGGTACCAATGGGATGAAAATCCTGCACGTTGGCGACCCGATGGTCTGAGTGACCTGCTGCTCGAAAAACAAAAGCCCTGCCATGTGAATGGCGGGGCTTTTTGGTTTTTATCTTCTGATAAATGCGTTGCCTGGACTGGCCTCATCGCGAGCAGGCTCGCTCCTACAGTGGGTCTGCGGTGGTTATTCAATTTATCGACCACTGCCAAACCCTGCGGGGGCTGCAAGGTTTTCCATCATGGTTGGTCTCGCGCCTGAAAATCAGCGCTCAACCACGGGGCAGGAAAACGTCGGCCAGCAATTGATTGCGCGGCAGGCCGGCCAGGTACAGGCGCTTGGCAAACGCCTCGACCCGGTCGGGATGGCCGCAGAGCAAGGCTTGGGTTTGCCGGGAAACAAGCCGCAGTTGCGCCAACGCAGGCGGCGCCTCGGCCGCGGTCAGCAGCTCGACACTGAGGTTTTCATGCTTGGCCGCCAACGCCGCCAGCGGTTTGGCCAGGTAATGCCCGGCGGCATCATGGGCCACGTGAATCAGGCGAATCGTGCCTTGGTGACGCTGGCGCAGGGCTTCACGCAAGAGACCGAACAGCGGTGCCAGGCCGGTACCGGCAGCAAGCAGCCACAGGGGTCTGGTGTGCCAGTCGGGGTCGTAATGCAGAGCTCCGCCGCGCAGTTCGCCGAGGCGGATCGGATCGCCGCCTTTCATTTTCCGAGCCGCATCGACGAATCGGCCGGGCTCGCGGCAATCGAGGTGGAACTCCAGGAAGCGGTCTTCTTCCGGCAAGCTCGCCAGGGAATACGGCCGGGCCACGTCACCGGCCCATAGCACCAGATGCTGGCCAGCCTGGTAACGCAACGCCCGCTCAGGCGTAATCCGCAAGCGCAACACATCCGGGCCCAACCAATCCACCGCCACCACTTGGGCAGCCTGGCCGTCGCGCTGCGGGTCGAAGGTATGGATCTGCACGTCCTCGACCACCTGGCATTGGCAGGCCAGCCGCCAACCTTGATCGCGCTGCGCCGGGCTCAGGGCATCGGGCCGACTGTCGCGCACATCGCCCTCCACGCATTGCACCAGGCACGCGTGGCAACTGCCGGCGCGACAACTATAGGGCACCGGCACACCGGACTGATTCAACGCATCCAGCAGATTGCTGCCTGCGGCCACCGTCCATTGCCGACCGGCGACTGTCAGTTCAGGCATCGACATTCTCCCAGGCGGCGGCACACCGATTGCGGCCGTCTCGTTTGGCTCGGTACAGGGCCTGGTCGGCCCGTTGCAAGGCATTATCCAGGTCGTCCCCCACTTCCAGCATGGTCAAACCCGCCGACAGGCTCAGGGAACCCAACTGCAGCCCGACCAGCTCGACCTCAGTAAACGCCAGGCGCAATCGCTCGCAACAGGCGGTCAAGCGCAAAGGATCGCAGGCAGGCAACAACATGACAAACTCTTCGCCACCATAACGGGCCAGCACATCACCTTCACGCAGACAGGCCGTGGCAACGCCGGCAAAGGCCTGAAGTACCTGATCGCCGGCGGCGTGGCCGTGCAGGTCGTTGATACGCTTGAAATGGTCGAGGTCGATCAAGGCCAGGCCATGGGCGATGCCAGGCCTGAGGGTGTTGAGCTCACGGGACGCCAGGCGCAGGAAATGCCGGCGGTTGAACAGGCCGGTCAATTCGTCGGTGGCCACCAGGTCTTCGAGCTGACGCATCATGCCGCGCAAGGTGTCCTGGTGCGCCTGCAAGGCAAATCGTCGCTGACGCATGCGTTGGCGCGAGGTCTGGACGTAGCGGGCGTAGAACACCAGCCACACCAGAACGATAAACAGCACGCACACCTGCAAACCGGCCAACGTGGGGTCAGACAGCCGAAAGAAGTAGCCGTCCCACAGGGTAATGCCGGTGAAGCTGATGAACACCAACATCGCGCAGCGCACAAAAGCCCGGCGCGACAGATGGAACAGCCCGAACAGCAGGATCAGCACATAGAACACCAGAAACACACCCCGTGCCTGGTCCAGGTGCGCCATCATCCAGGTCTGCCAGCCCAGGCCGATCAATACCTGTATTTCAGTGAGACTGGGGTCGGCGAAGCGCAGGTTGCGGTCGGTGATAAACAGCGCGAACAGCCCTGCCTGGCACAGCACCACCAACACGCTGCCGATGATCACATCGCGCAACGAATCGAGGTAATGACCACTGAAAAATGCCAGCCACAACAACACCAGTGCCAGCGCGTAAGTCGCGGCCGCCAAAGCGAAGCGTTTCAGCAAAAGACGTTGGATGGCGTTATGGGTCAATCGTTGACTCACCATGGGAAAGGAAACTGACAGGAGGCGTCCTACGCTACAGGCCAGACGCCACTTTAGTGGCGTGTAGGGCAAATGACCATTCAATTCTGGAGCAGAAAAATGGCGTCAAAGCAATGGCCCAAAATGACGCAGTTGTCTGATGTCTGTGGTGAACGCTTACCTGTGGCGAGGGGGTACATGTGGGAGCAAGGCTTGCCCGCGAAACAGGCGCCGCGATACCTCAAAGACCGCATCGCCTTCATCGCGGGCAAGCCCTGTTCCCATACAAATCCCTTCGCCATCCAGACAGCTCGCTCCCACAGGGTGCCCGCCTGCGATATACTGCCGCGCCTTTTTAGCGTCGCGCCAGCATGCCCGGCGTGCCTTAAAAGGTGCCGCCCGTCGACCGATGCACCCAAACGGCCGGCACCTTATTGAATGTTCCCGTCTTTAGAGAGGAGCGCGACTCATGACCGTGATCAAGCAAGATGACCTGATTCAGAGCGTTGCCGACGCCTTGCAGTTCATTTCCTACTACCACCCCGTGGATTTCATCCAGGCGATGCACGAGGCCTACCTGCGCGAAGAATCGCCGGCGGCTCGCGACTCCATGGCGCAGATCCTGATCAACTCGCGCATGTGCGCCACCGGCCACCGGCCGATCTGCCAGGACACCGGCATCGTGACCGTGTTCGTGCGCGTGGGCATGGACGTGCGTTGGGATGGCGCGACCATGAGCCTGGACGACATGATCAACGAGGGCGTGCGCCGCGCCTACAACCTGCCGGAAAACGTCCTGCGCGCATCCATCCTCGCCGACCCGGCGGGCGCGCGTAAAAACACCAAGGACAACACCCCGGCGGTCATCCACTACTCCATCGTCCCGGGTAACACCGTGGAAGTGGACGTGGCGGCCAAGGGCGGCGGTTCCGAGAACAAATCGAAGATGGCCATGCTCAACCCGTCCGACTCCATCGTTGACTGGGTGCTGAAAACCGTTCCGACCATGGGCGCCGGCTGGTGCCCACCGGGCATGCTGGGTATCGGCATCGGTGGTACCGCCGAGAAAGCCGCGGTGATGGCCAAGGAAGTGTTGATGGAGTCCATCGACATCCACGAGCTCAAGGCTCGCGGCCCGCAGAACCGTATCGAAGAGATGCGCCTGGAACTGTTCGAGAAGGTCAACCAACTGGGCATCGGCGCCCAGGGCCTGGGTGGCCTGACCACCGTGCTTGACGTGAAGATCATGGACTACCCGACCCACGCCGCCTCCCTGCCGGTGTGCATGATCCCCAACTGCGCCGCCACCCGTCACGCCCACTTCGTACTGGACGGCACTGGCCCGGCATCGCTGGAAGCGCCACCCTTGGACGCCTACCCGGAAATCGTCTGGGAAGCCGGCCCGTCGGCTCGTCGTGTCAACCTCGACACCCTGACCCCGGAAGAAGTGCAGAGCTGGAAACCGGGTGAAACCGTGCTGCTCAACGGCAAGATGCTCACCGGTCGCGACGCGGCGCACAAGCGTATGGTCGAGATGCTGAACAAGGGCGAAACCTTACCGGTGGACCTCAAGGGCCGCTTCATCTATTACGTCGGCCCAGTCGACCCGGTGGGTGACGAAGTCGTCGGCCCGGCCGGCCCGACCACAGCCACGCGGATGGACAAGTTCACTCGCCAGATCCTCGAGCAAACCGGTCTGTTGGGCATGATCGGCAAATCCGAGCGCGGCCCGACCGCCATCGAAGCGATCAAGGACAACAAGGCTGTCTACCTGATGGCCGTTGGCGGTGCCGCTTACCTGGTGGCCCAGGCCATCAAGAAATCCAAGGTATTGGCCTTCGCCGAACTGGGGATGGAAGCGATCTACGAGTTCGAGGTCAAGGACATGCCGGTGACCGTCGCGGTCGATAGCAAAGGCGAGTCGGTGCACATCACCGGTCCAGCCATCTGGCAGAAGAAGATCAGTGAAAGCCTGGCGGTAGAAGTGCAGTAACACGCACTTTGCCGCTGTGAAAAAGGCCGGTGGGCGACAAGCTCACCGGCCTTTTTTTGTGCTCACAACATTTGATGTCCACCACAGATCCCTGTGGGAGCGGGCTTGCTCACAAAAATTGCTGATCACCACAGATCCCCTGTGGGAGCGAGCTTGCTCACAAAAATTGCTGATCACCACAGATCCCCTGTGGGAGCGGGCTTGCTCACAAAAATTGCTGATCACCACAGATCCCCTGTGGGAGCGAGCTTGCTCGCGATAGCGGCGGGTCAGCTTGCATCCATGTTGGATGGGCAGCCGTCTTCGCGAGCGCCATGCTATCGTGCCCGCCCGACTTTTCACTGGTTTACGCCAGCATGCTGCCGACTACCCGTACCTTGCGTCTGTCGTTGTACACCTTGCTGATCCTTGCCGGCGCGGCGGTTGCCGCCACCCTGGCGGTGCGTCACGCCGAACGCCAGGCCCTGGAGGAAGACGCCAGCCGGGCGAACCAGCAGTTGGCGTTGTATGCCAATTCGTTGCACACCCTGATCGAACGCTACCGCGCCCTGCCCGCCGTGCTGGCGCTGGACCCGCAGTTGCGCTCAGCCCTCACGGGCCCGGTCAGTGCGGCGCAGCAGGACGCCTTGAACCGCAAACTGGAACAGATCAACGGTGCCGCGCAATCCTCGACATTGGAACTGCTCGACCACACCGGCCTGGCCGTCGCAGCCAGCAACTGGCGCCTGCCCAGCAGCTATGTGGGGCACAACTATGGCTTTCGCCCCTATTTCCTCCAGACCCGCACCCAAGGTACCGGGAGGTTTTATGCGGTGGGCGTGACCAGCGGCATCCCCGGGTATTTCCTCTCCAGCGCGGTGACCGGCGATAACGGCGAGTTCCTCGGCGCGATGGTGGTGAAGCTCGAGTTTCCGGAGCTTGAGCGCGAATGGCGCCAGGGCAGTGACACCCTGTTGGTCAGCGATGCCCGGAGCATCGTCTTCATCGCCAATCGCCCGGGATGGCGTTATCGGCACCTGCAGCCGCTGACCGACAGCGACCGCGCTGAACTCAAGGCCACCCGCCAATACGACAAGCAGCCGTTGCAGCCGCTGGCCTTTGAGCCCTTGCGGCACTTTGGCGACAACAGCCGTCTGGCCCGGGTCGAAGCCCCCGATGGCCCGGCTGACTATCTGTGGGAATCCCTGCCGCTGAGTGCCGAAGGCTGGACACTGCACTTGCTGCGTCGCCCGCAAATCGCCTTCGAAGACCGCCGCAATGCCGGTTTGGCAGCCGCTGGGTTGTGGCTGGCGCTGGTGTTCCTGCTGCTGTTCCTCAACCAGCGCTGGCGCCTGGCCAAACTGCGACAGCGCAGCCGCGAAGAACTCGAACGCTTGGTAGAGGAACGCACTCGGGATCTGCGCACGGCCCAGGACGGCTTGGTGCAATCGGCCAAGCTGGCAGCGCTGGGACAAATGTCGGCAGCCCTGGCCCATGAAATCAACCAGCCGCTGACCGCCCAGCGCATGCAACTGGCAACCCTGCGCCTGCTGTTGGATCACGGACGGGTCGACGATGCCTACAAGGCCCTCAAGCCGGTGGATGACATGCTGACCCGCATGGCAGCCCTTACCGGCCACCTGAAAACGTTCGCCCGCAAAAGCCCCAGCGGCCTGCGCGAACGCCTGGACTTGGCGGCGGTGGTGGATCAGGCGCTGCAACTACTGGACACACGCCTGCGCGACGAACAGGTCAGCACCGTGTTGCACCTGACTCGCCCGGCGTGGGTGCGCGGCGATGCGATCCGCCTCGAGCAGGTATTGATCAACCTGCTGCGCAACGCCCTCGACGCCATGGCCGGCCAACCTATCAAGCGCCTGGAAGTGCGCCTGGAGGCCGATGACCAATTGTGGCGCCTGAGCGTCAATGACAGCGGCACCGGCATCGCCGAGGAACACCTGGCCCAGGTGTTCGATCCGTTTTTCACTACCAAGGCCGTGGGTGATGGCCTGGGCTTGGGCCTGGCGGTTTCGTTTGCGATCATTCACGAGTCCGGTGGGCGGCTGACGGCGGACAACCATGAGCACGGCGCAGTGTTCTGCGTGACCTTGCCCATCGATCAGGAGGCGCAGTTACATGCTTGATTCAGTCATGGTCGTGGATGACGAAGGCAGCATTCGCAGTGCCGTCGAGCAATGGTTGAGCCTGTCGGGGTTCCAGGTGCAGCTGTTCAGCCGCGCCGACGAATGCCTGGCAAAGTTGCCGGAACATTTTCCTGGGGTGATCCTCAGCGATGTGCGCATGCCCGGGCTCAGCGGCCTCGACCTGCTGGCCGAAGTGCGGCGGCGCGATCCGGACCTGCCGGTGATTTTGCTGACCGGCCATGGCGATGTACCGATGGCCGTGGAGGCCATGCGCGACGGCGCCTACGATTTCCTGGAAAAACCCTTCAGCCCCGAAGCCTTGCTCGGCAGCCTGCGCCGGGCCCTGGACAAGCGCACGCTGGTGCTGGAGAACCGTCGCTTGCATGAACAGGCCGATGCCAGGGCCCGCCTCGACGGGACGCTGCTGGGGGTTTCCCGAGCGCTGCAGAACCTGCGACGCCAAGTACTGGACCTGGCGACACTGCCGGTCAATGTGTTGATCCGTGGCGAAACCGGCAGCGGCAAGGAGCTGGTCGCCCGTTGCCTGCACGACTTCGGCCCGAGGGCGAGCAAACCCTTCGTCGCGTTGAATTGCGCGGCCATTCCCGAAGCGCTGTTCGAGGCGGAGCTGTTTGGCCACGAAAGCGGCGCCTTCACTGGCGCCCAGGGCAAGCGCATCGGCAAGCTCGAATACGCCGACGGCGGCACGCTGTTTCTCGATGAAATCGAGAGCATGCCCCTGGCGCAACAGGTCAAGCTGCTACGGGTGTTGCAGGAACAGAAACTCGAACGCCTGGGTTCGAACCAGAGCATCCCCGTGGACCTGCGCATCATCGCCGCCACCAAGCCCGACCTGCTGGACGAAGCCCGGGCCGGACGGTTCCGCGAAGACCTGGCCTATCGCCTGAACGTCGCCGAGCTACGCCTGCCGCCGCTGCGTGAACGCCGCGAGGACATTCCCCTGCTGTTCGAACACTTCACCCACAGTGCCGCCGAACGCCTGGGCCGCGCCGCCGCACCTCTGAGTGGCCCGCAGTTGAGCCACCTGCTCAGCCACGACTGGCCGGGCAACGTGCGCGAACTGGCCAACGTCGCCGAGCGTCAGGTATTGGGGCTCGATCAACCGCACGCCTTGGAGACCGAGCCCGGCCAGTCCCTCGCCGCCCAACAGGAGGCCTTCGAAGCCCAATGCCTGCGCGCCGCCCTGACGCGGCACAAAGGTGATGTGAAAGCGGTGCTCGAAGAGCTGCAACTGCCACGCCGCACCTTCAATGAAAAGATGCAGCGGCATGGGTTGAGTCGGGAGATGTTTTTGTAGAGCCGCTGAATTTTCTGTGCCTGGACTGACGCCATCGCGAGCAAGCTCGCTCCCACAGGGGTTATGCGTGCAGGTCAACAAATGTGGGAGCGAGCTTGCTCGCGATGAGGCCTGCACAGACGACAAACCTCCCCCTGCATAAGCGGATTCCCGCCCACACTCCAGCCATAATGAGCGGATTTCCGCTCACCCAGCGCCGCAAACCCCTCTAGCCCGGCCCTCCAGCCGCTGGCACAGCTCCTGCTATAGCCCTGTCAGGCTGCGTTCCCACGCGCTCCACAAAAACAATTAAACGAAGGATCCTTCAATGGATAACTCCAACGCCCTGCCCCTTGGGTCGGCCGCCGTGCCCGCCCGTGAAAGAACCACCACCAGCCGGATCAAATCGATCTTCAGCGGTTCGGTCGGCAACATGGTCGAGTGGTATGACTGGTACGTCTACGCCGCTTTCTCGTTGTACTTCGCCAAAGTCTTTTTCCCCAAGGGCGACACTACCGCCCAGTTGCTCAATACCGCCGCGATTTTCGCCGTAGGCTTCCTGATGCGCCCGATCGGCGGCTGGTTGATGGGCCTGTACGCCGACCGCGCCGGTCGTAAACGCGCCTTGATGGCCTCGGTGTACCTGATGTGCTTCGGCTCGCTGATCATCGCCCTGAGCCCGAGCTACGAAACCATCGGCGTCGGTGCGCCGATCCTGCTGGTGTTTGCCCGTTTGCTCCAGGGCCTGTCGGTGGGTGGCGAGTACGGCACCTCGGCGACTTACCTGAGCGAGATGGCCACCAAGGAACGTCGCGGCTTCTTCTCCAGCTTCCAGTACGTGACCCTGATCTCCGGCCAGCTCATCGCCCTTGGCGTGCTGATCGTGCTGCAACAGTTCCTCACCACCGAGCAACTGTATGCCTGGGGCTGGCGCATTCCGTTCGCCATCGGCGCGCTGTGTGCGATCGTGGCGCTGTATCTGCGACGCGGCATGGAAGAAACCGAGTCGTTCACCAAGAAAGAGAAGTCCAAGGAAAGCGCCATGCGCACCTTGCTGCGCCATCCCAAGGAACTGATGACCGTGGTCGGCCTGACCATGGGTGGCACCCTGGCGTTCTACACCTACACCACCTACATGCAGAAATACCTGGTGAACACCGTCGGCATGAGCATCTCCGACTCCACCACCATTTCCGCCGCCACGCTGTTCCTGTTCATGTGCCTGCAACCGGTGATCGGCGGGCTGTCGGACAAGATCGGTCGCCGGCCGATCCTGATTGCCTTCGGCATCCTCGGGACGCTGTGCACCGTGCCGATCCTCACCGCCCTGCACACTATCCAGAGCTGGTGGGGCGCGTTTTTCCTGATCATGGCCGCGCTGATCATCGTCAGCGGCTACACCTCGATCAACGCCGTGGTGAAAGCCGAACTGTTCCCCACCGAAATCCGCGCCCTGGGTGTCGGCCTGCCGTACGCACTGACTGTGTCGATCTTCGGCGGCACCGCTGAATACATCGCGCTGTGGTTCAAAAGCATCGGAATGGAAACCGGCTACTACTGGTACGTGACGGCGTGCATCGCCGTGTCGCTGCTGGTATACATCACCATGAAAGACACCCGTAAGCACTCGCGGATCGTCACCGACTGACAGGGTTCCACAGTCACTGCAACGGTGACTGTGGTGGCCCCATCGCGAGCAGGCTCGCTCCCACAGGATTTGCGCTGGACCTGTGGGCGCGGCGGCGCGGTAATCAGGTCAACTCAGCGGCACGCTGCCCGTTGCCGTAACGGTTCTGCGCATAGGTCGCGCCAGCGATCATCACAATCAGTATCCCTGCCAACACCGCCGATGAGCCGATGGTGCCGAAGTCCAGACCACCCTGGTCATGGGGCTTGGTCATCAAGTCACCCAGCGTCGCGCCAAGGGGACGCGTCAGCACGAACGCTATCCAGAACAACACCACCGACGAAATCCTGGTGAAGTACTTGAGTAGCACGACTGCGGCAATGGCCGAGCTGATCAACAATGCGCCGCCGGCAAATCCCAGCCCCGAATCGTCGGCCAAGTAATCGCCAAGCGCGGTGCCCAGGGTGTTGGAAAACAGAATCGCCATCCAGTAGAACATCTCGCCGCGAAAGGTCTGCACCTTGGTGACGTTGAGCGAATCACCACTCAGGCGCCAGGCGGCGAAGATCGCCAACAAAATCGCAATCAGGATCATCGACCCGGTGGCGTACCCCAACTCAAGGGTGCGGTCCATGAAATCGGACATTGTGGTGCCCGCCGTGCTGGTGGACAGGATCACTATCCAATACAGCAGCGGCTTGTAGGTCTTGGCCATCAGTTGCGTAACCAGCGTCAGGACAAACACGCTGATCAGAATCAGCGAGCTGATGGCGTAACCGACATTGAGGGTCATCGATAACAAATCCCCTGCGGTTTCGCCAAGGGTCGTCGCGCAGATTTTCATGACCCAGAAGGCCAGGGTAATTTGGGGCAATTTATTCATCGCAGGGCAAGCTCCAGTGTGTGATGGCGGGCTCTTGGTGGCCATGGGGGGCAGACTACGGCGGTGAAAAACAGGTCGGGAATGTATGAAAAATCTGTCACACGGAGCGATTAATCACCCGTTAATGCTGGCGCTGCACCCTGGGCTCATCTGATCGATCATCTGCGCGACGTTCGCTGCAACTCTGAAGCGATGATATGCGTCGCCCTTAACATCGATTTAATCGATTAGTTTTAGCATTATTTTGAGATTTTCAATCAATTTAATTGGCGTAGCATTCACCCCATGCAAGACACATCGCCAACGAACCTGGAGTGACAACCATGAAAACCAAACTGATCCTCGCCCTGACCTTGTCCGTATTGACCGCCAACACCTTCGCCGCCGACGGTTTCGACAAAACCGGTACCGCCTCCTTTGGCTCGGGTGCCAGCGCTGCCATCGAACGCAGCCACACCGGTAGCTACGCTGCCGACGGCTTCGACAAGACCGGCACCGCCGATGCCATTGCCGCTGACGGCTTCGACAAGACCGGCACTGCCGACGCCATTGCCGCCGACGGCTTCGACAAGACCGGCACCGCCGATGCCATCGCCGCTGACGGTTTCGACAAGACCGGCACCGCCGACGCCATCGCCGCTGACGGCTTCGACAAGACCGGCACCGCCGACGCCATCGCCGCTGACGGTTTCGACAAGACCGGCACTGCCGACGCCATCGCCGCTGACGGCTTCGACAAGACCGGTACCGCTGAAGCTATTAGTTGATTGTTGAAGCAAAAAAGATCGCAGCCTTCAGCAGCGCTTACGGATTGAATACGGTCCTGTAGGCGCTGCCGAAGGCTGCGATCTTTTGCATCAACCAAATATGGAAATAAAAGGCCCAGCCTTGCACTATTGGCCGCCTACGAACGGCCCTCCAGGATCCCCCGCCATGCCCGATGACATCCATTTCTACGAACCGGCCAACGGCCACGGCCTGCCCCACGACCCGTTCAACGCCATCGTCGGCCCGCGCCCCATCGGCTGGATTTCTTCGCAAGATGCCGAAGGCCGCCTGAACCTGGCGCCCTATAGTTTCTTCAACGCCTTCAACTACATCCCACCGATCATTGGTTTCTCCAGCGTCGGGCGCAAAGACAGCCTGAACAACATCGAACAGACCGGCGAATTCGCCTGGAACCTGGCCACGCGACCGCTGGCCGAGCAGATGAACCAGAGCTGCGCGATGGTCGCGCCTGAGGTCAACGAATTCGAACTGGCGGGTTTGACGCCGGTGGCGTCACGGCTGATCCAGGTGCCACGCGTGGCCGAAAGCCCGGTGTCCTTCGAATGCAAGGTTACCCAGATCATTCAGTTGCAACGGGCGGATAAAGGCCTGGTGCCAAGCTGGCTGATCCTCGGCGAAGTGGTCGCCGTGCATATCGCCAAGTGGCTGTTGAAGGACGGGGTGTACGACACCGCCGCCGCCGAGCCAATCCTGCGCGGCGGCGGGCCGGCGGATTATTTCCAGTTGGGGCCTGAGGCGCTGTTCAAGATGTATCGCCCCCAGTAGAAGGTTGCCTTGTGGCAAGGGGATTTATCCTCTCGCCACAAGGCCATTCCCATCGATGCGGGTTTACCAGACCAACCCGCCCTCGGCGTCGACACCCTGAAGACGGGTCAACTCCTTTGCAGCAGCATCATCGGCCTCGTGAGCGGTCTTGAAGCTCTGCAGTTCAAGCACCTTGGTAAAACGCGGCGCACCCGAGCCGCCGATGGCCTTGGTGGCAATGGCGGCATGGTAGCCGCCGCCTTCTCTGGGGATCACAGCGGAAACAGCTTCAAAGGTTTCAAAGGCTTTACGTGCCATGTCTTGTGCATCCTGGCAGTGGAAAATGATGCTCATTAAACCTTCAACCGGCCAGTTTGTGTACCTGCGCCAGGCATCCTTCAGTCGCCTGGGCGGCGGAGACTTCGCGGAACGTGTGGAAATCCAGGCTGCTCACCACCAGGTCCTGCACCAGCTCGGCGAAAATCGCCATGGCCGGTGAATTGAAGTAGGCATCCATCGCCAGTTGATTGACCCAGAGCCCGGACACCAGCCACAAATCCGCATCACACTGGGAATGTTGCAAGGCAAAGTGCAGACAACCGGGCGCCTGGCGCGAAGGCGCGATCAGGGTACTCAGGCGTGCCCCCAATTGCTTCGAACAACCGGCACGGGCGCGGACAAAAGCCATGTGACTGACGGGGATCTGTGTAGTCATGTTCAACCCTCCCAGGTGATCCGTTGTGCAGCCGGGGACAGGCTGCGACAGGATCAAAGGTTAAGCGCCGCGATGCCAGCTTCGTTAGTCGATTCCTGCCGACCCATTGCACAATCCTGCGCACGTGCAGGGCAAAATCCGACATTGATCCGGTTGGAAGCCGGGAAGTTGAAACAAATGGTTTCAAGCAAGTTTCCACCGCCTTGTACCGTCCCGTCCCGCAGCGCCGTGCAGGATCAGGCAAGCTTTCGACAGGATGTGGCTACCGCAGCGCCTTGCACAAACATAAGCTTTGCCCATCGCCCCTATCTCCTGAGGATTCCGGCATGTCGCCGCTCGACCACGCCCACGTCCCGCTGGACACGCACCTGGAACAACAGCGCGCCGAATTGGCGTCGATCATCGACCGCAACACCAGCGAAGACGGCAGCTACGCCACGGCCATCGGCTCGCTGAACCTGTCGCGTCACAGCAAACCCCAAAAGTTCGCCCCGGTGCTGGCCCAACCCGCGCTGTGCATCATGGCCCAGGGCAGTAAACAGGTGCGCCTGGCCGACGAATTGTTCAATTACGATCCGCTCCATTACCTGGTGGTCTCGGTGTCGATGCCGTTGAGTGGTTGCATCGCCGACGTTTCGCCCGAGGAACCGATCCTGGCCCTGCGCCTGGACATTGACCCGGCGGAAATCACCGCACTGATCGCCGACGCCGGCCCCCTGGGTGTGCCGACCCGACCCGCCGGGCGTGGGTTGTATGTCGAACGCCTGGACACGCCGACGCTCGACGCCGTGCTGCGCCTGGCCAGGTTGCTGGACAGCCCGAAAGACATCGCCATGCTCGCGCCGCTGGTACGCCGGGAGATTCTGTACCGCCTGCTGCGCAGTCCCCAGGGCTACCGGCTGTACGAAATCGCCATCGCCAACAGTCAGAGCCATCGCATCAGCCAGGCGATCAAATGGCTCAACGGCCATTTCGAACAGCCATTGCGCATCGATGACCTGGCCCGGGAAGTGAACCTCAGCGTCTCGACCCTGCATCACCGCTTCAAGGCCATGACCGCCATGAGCCCGCTGCAATACCAGAAGCAACTGCGCCTGCAGGAAGCCCGGCGACTGATGCTGGCCGAAGGGCTGGAAGCTTCGGCGGCGGGGTATCGGGTGGGTTATGAAAGCCCTTCGCAGTTCAGCCGCGAGTACAGCCGGTTGTTCGGCGCCCCGCCGCTGCGAGATCTGGCGCGGTTGCGGTTGAGCGTTTGATCCGTTTTTTTTGTTGACTGGGCCGGCCTCATCGCGAGCAAGCTCGCTCCCACATTGGGTCTGTTGTAAACAGAGAATCTGTGTTCACTGAAGATCCCCTGTGGGAGCGAGCTTGCTCGCGATAGGGCCAGTAGAAGCGCCTCATCTCTCCCACATTGGGTCTGTTGTGAACAGAGAATCTGTGTTCACTGAAGATCCCCTGTGGGAGCGAGCTTGCTCGCGATGGGGCCAGTAGAAGCGCCTCATCTCTTGAACTCAGGCACCAAGCAACCGACACGCCTGCGCCGGTATGGTCACCGACACCGCATGCCCGATCCCCAGGTCCATGCCCTGGCAAGGCGTACTCAGCGCGGTGAAGGAGATTCCGGAACACTCCACCGTGGTCTCCACGGTCGCGCCGATGTCCCGCACGAACGTCACCTTGCCCAACAAGCGATTGCTCGCCGTGGCCTGGGGCGCGGACAGTTGCAGGTCTTCGGGGCGCACCAGCAACTTGATCTTCTCGCCAACGACGATGCTATGGCTGGCCGGCACTTGCAGCGTGTCCCCGCCCGGCAGCCCGACCTGCCCGTTGCCCAGTGTGGTCGCGGGGAAGATGTTGCCTGAGCCGATGAAGTCGGCGACGAATTCATTGGCCGGGTGCCGGTAGATCTCGATCGGCGTACCGACCTGCTGCACCCGATGCTCACCCAGCACCACCACGATGTCGGCCATGGTCATGGCTTCGCGCTGATCATGAGTCACCAAAATAGTGGTGATGTTCAGCCGCTGTTGCAGTTGGCGGATTTCCACTTGCATCGACTCGCGCAACTTGGCGTCCAGGGCCGACAACGGCTCGTCCAGCAGCAGGATTTTCGGCCGGGCGGCAATGGCCCGGGCAATCGCCACGCGCTGGCGCTGGCCGCCGGACAGCTTCGCCACGGGTCGATCGATCATCGCCTGGAGCTGGATCAGTTCCAGCAACTCCACCACCCGTGCCTGTTGCTCGGCCTTGCTCACGCCGCGCAGTTTCAGCGGATAGGCAATGTTCTCGCCGACGGTCATGTGGGGAAACAACGCCAGCGATTGAAACACCATGCCGAAGTTGCGCAGGTGCGCCGGGGTCTGGCCGATGTCTTGGCCATCCAGGCGGATTTCACCGCCGCTGAGGCTTTCCAGGCCGGCGATCATACGCAGCAGCGTGGTCTTGCCACAGCCTGAAGGCCCGAGGAAACACACCAGCTTACCCTCGGGCAAATGCAGGTTCACATCCGTTACCGCACAGGCCGAGCCGTAATGTTTCTCGACGTTTTCCAGTATCAGTCCAGTCATGTCTTCACCTCGAAATCAAAAGGAAACGCCGCCCTCGCCCACCAGTTTCTCCAACGCCCAGATCAGCACGAAGTCGATCAGCACGATGAGCACGGCAAACGAAAAAACGGTGGGGTCCAGCGACGACACGGTGCGGCTGTACATCCAGATCGGCACGGTCATGACATCGATGGTGTAGAGGAAATAGGTCACGGTGAATTCGTTGAACGAGACAATGAACGCCAGCAGCATCCCGGCGAGAATCCCCGATTTCATCAACGGCACCACCACATCGACGATGGCTCGCTGCGGTGTGGCCCCCAACATTCGCGCGGCCTCTTCCACTTCACTGCCGATGCCGAGCATGGCGGCGGTGCAGTTCTTCACCACGAACGGCAAGGCCAAAATGACGTGGGCAATGACCAGCCGCGATGTGGTCATCTGGAACGGCAGGCTGTCGAACACCAGCAGCAGCGCCAACCCCAACACCACCATGGGAAACACCAGTGGCAGCGACATCAGTTGCAGCGCCACAGCCTTGCCACGGAACTCGCAACGGGTCAGCGCATAGGCCGCCGGCACCGCGATCAGCGTGGCGAACAGCATGGTCAGGCAGGCCACCAGCAGGCTGGTTCCCATCGCCTGGCCGAGGCTCAACACGTCGCTGGCATCCGGCGATACGAAAGTGTGCCAGGCGGCCCGATACCATTGCAGGCTGTAGCTGCTCGGCGGAAAGTCCAGGTTCGCGGCGCCGCTGAAGGACATGACGATCATGGTCAGGATCGGCAATACCGCCAGCAACAGGATGAAACCCGATAGCAGCCCCACTGCACGCCCGGTTTCACCCGGCAACAGCGACTGGTGTTTTTTACCCGACACGCTCATTGAGAGGCCTCCAGCATCCGCCGACGACGGCCGGTGAAATATTCGGACAGGGTCATGATCATCAACGTGGTGACAATCAGCACCACCCCGGCGGCGGACGCGGCGGGCCAGTTCATCAACGGGGCGATCTGGTCGTGAACCATCACCGCCAGCATCGGCACCCGTCGACCGCCCAGCAGCAGCGGCACGACGAAGCTGCTGGCGTTGTAGGCAAACACCAGCGTCGCGCCGGTGATAATCCCCGGCAAGCTCATGGGCAGCACCACTTGGCGAAACACTTGGAAGCGGCTGGCGCCGAGGGTGGCGGCGGCCTCTTCATAACTACGGGTAACGCCACGCATGGCGCTGGCGATGGGCAGCACGGCCAGCGGAAAAGCCGTCTGAACCAGGCCCATCAACACACCATTCTGGTTGTACAGCAACATGATCGGCCGCTTGATCAGGCCCAGGCCCATGAGTGCCTGGTTGAGCATGCCGGCCGGGCCGAGGATCACCAGCCAGCCATAGCTTTGCAGCAGCAGGTTGACCAACAACGGCAGCAGCACCGCCGCCAGGAACACCCGCCGCAACAACGGCGAAGCCAAGCGCGACATGGTGTAGGCCACGGGGATCGCCAACAGTACGGCGATCACCGCGCTAATCAATGCCAGGCGCAAGGTCAGCAGCAGGGACTTGAGGTAATAGGGCTCCAGCAACTGCCCGTAACTGGCGAGGCTGAAACCACTCCACTCCGCGCCTTTGGTGCCGACGCTCATGCGCAGCACCAACAGGCTGGCAGCGATCAGCACACCGAGAAACAACATCGACGGCGACAGGAAAAGCCAGGCTCGGCTGGTGGGTGAAATGCCCCGGGTTGGACGCATGGGCGCAACACTCTGGGGATGGGTTAACGGTTGGTGTTCCATGGCAAGGTCTCGTCAGTGGAAAACGACAGAACAAACACACATCTCAATTCCCTGTGGGAGCAAGCACAGTCAATATCTCCATCAGTTGAACCACCGCTATCGCGAGCAGGCTCGCGATGGATTCGGCCAGGCAATATCTCCATCACTGACCCACCGCTATCGCGAGCAAGCTCGCTCCCACAGTGGATCGGCGGTGGAGACAGAGTCCATGCACATACCCAGTGGTGCTCGAATCAGGAAGAGAAGATTTCCGTGTACCGGCGAATCCACTGGTCATGCACCGTCGCCAGGAAGGCGTTGTCGTGCATGATCGCCTTGTCGGCAATTTGCTCCGGGGTGAGGATGTACGGGCTCTTGCGCGCTTCGGCGGAGATGATGGCCTTGGCGTTGACCGGGCCGTTGAAGATGTCTTCGGCCATCTTGCCCTGCACCAGCGGGTCGAGGGAGTGGTCGATGAAGGCGTAGGCCAGGTCAGTGTCACCCGGGCGGTTTTTCGGCATGACCGAGAGCATCAGGTCGGTGTAGAACCCCTCCTTCATGCCAAACGTCGCCCCCAGGCCGTAGGCCGGGTCGCGGATCTGCTTGGGGAAAAACGCCGGCGCGTACAAGCCCCCCATGTCCAGGGAACCGGTACGGAACAGCTCGGCGATCTGGTTCGGGTTTTCCCCCAGGGTCACCACCCGGTCCTTGAGCTCGGCGAGTTTCTTGAAGCCGGGTTCGATATTGTGTTCGTCACCACCGGCCAGCTTGGCGGCGATGATGATCAGGTCCATGGCCTCGGTCCAGTTCGGCGGCGGCAGGAAAATGTTCGGGGCCAGGTCCGCGTCCCACAGTGCGGCGTAGCTGTCCGGCGCCTGTTTCAAGGTTCGGGTGCTGTAGACCAGACTGTTGCACCACAGCAGGTAACCGATGCCATGGCCACCAGCGCCCGTGCGATATTGCGCCGGCACATCGGCCAGGTTGGGAATACGGTTGAGGTCAGGCTTTTCCAGCAACCCGGCGACGGCCAGGCCCTCGGCGCCGACGCCAGCCAGGGTGATGATGTCGTACTGCGGCCGGTCGCCACCGGCCTTGAGCTTGGCCACCATTTCCGAAGTACTGCCGGTGCGGTCGGCTATGACCTTGGCCCCGGTCTTGGCCTCGAAGGTTGCCGCGATGTTGCGCAACGCCGCCAGCCCGGTGTCGTCGGACCACGTGAGCAGGCGTAGGGTCTTGCCGACGAACCGCGTGTCACTGGCCCGGGCGCTGATGAAGGGCACGCTCATGGCGGCCGCCGCTACCGAAACCACACTTGCAGTCTTGATGAATTGACGTCTGTTCAGATCATGCTCGCCCATGGAGGACTCCCTTTATTCTTTTAAGTATGAGGTGGGTAAAAACCGCTGCGCCCGCACCGTTCGACATCGAGCAAAGCCCCGTACTGCTTGGGCTCTGCCGCCGCCTGCGGCCATCCTGGGGTTGTGCAAAATCCCTGACTATCGAAAAAAACTCATTGAAGCCATGTTCCTGGCGCATGCCTTTTTTCGAGGCATGCGTGACCTGATAACGTGCCGTCAGACCGCCCGGATCACATGCTTGATTTCCTGAAACGCCGCCAATCCCCAAGGCCCCAATTCGCGGCCAAGGCTGCTCTGCTTGTAACCACCCCAAGCTGCCTGGGGGAAAATCACCTGGGGGGCGTTGATCCACACCAACCCTGCCTGTAAGGCGTTGGCCACCTGTTCGGCAGCCGTCGTATCACGGCTGACCACACTGGCCACCAGGCCGAAACGGCTGTCGTTGGCCAGGGCGATGGCCTGCGCCTGGGTGCTGAAACGGCGTACGCACAGCACGGGTCCGAAGATCTCCTCGCACCACAACGCACTGTCCAGGGGCACATCGGTGAAGACGGTCGGCTGTAAAAAAAAGCCGCGCGGCAGATGCGCGGGCCGCTGTCCACCACACACCAGCGTCGCCCCGGCGCTCAAGCCACGGTCGATATGCCCCAGCACGCGCTGGTATTGCGCCTGGTTGACCAACGCACCCATCTCCACGTCCGCGTCGAACGGGTCGGCCACGCGGATCGCCTCGGCGCGGGTCTTGAGCCGCTGCAGGAACTCATCGGCCAGTTCATCGGCGACCAGTACGCGGCTGGTGGCCGAACACATCTGCCCGGCATTGAAAAAACCGCCGCCGCAGGCCAGTTCCACCGCCAGGTCCAAGTCGGCATCGGCCAGCACCAGCAAAGACGATTTACCGCCCAATTCCAGGCTTACGCCCTTGACGGTTTCCGCCGCCCGCTGCATAACCTGCACACCCACCGCATTGCTGCCGGTGAAGGAAATCTTCGCTACACGCGGGTCCGCCGCCAGCGGCGCTCCGACAGCCAGGCCGGTGCCACAGACCAGATTGAACACCCCGTGGGGCAAGCCGCATTCGGCGATGATCGACGCCAGCGCAAGCTCCGGCAGCGGCGTGACTTCCGAGGGCTTGAGCACCACACAGCAGCCGGCAGCCAGGGCCGGGGCGAGTTTCCAGGCGGTGGTGACCATCGGGAAATTCCACGGCACGATCAAGCCGACCACACCGCAGGGCTCGCGGCGCAGACGTGCGCTGAAATCAGCGCTGGGCAATGCCAGCGGACTGTCTTGCCGAACGTCCAAGCCTTCGGCCAGTTCGGCGTAATACTCGAACGTGGCAACCACATCGTCGACATCGATGGCCGCTTCGAACAGCGGTTTGCCGTTGTTGCTCGATTGCAGGTGCATCAACCGCTCACGCGCCTCCCGCACGCCGGCGGCGATACGGCGCAGAAGCGCACCGCGCTCGCGGCCAGAAGTGTTCGACCACGGGCCGAAAGCCTGGGTAGCGGCCTCCAAGGCCTGATCGACGGCGTGTTCATCGCCGCCATAAACAGTGGTCAGCAGTGCCTCGGTCGCCGGATTGATCACCCGTAGCGGTTGCTCACCTGCGGACCATTGGCCGTTGATGTACAGCCCGTCTTGCGTTGTGAGCACACTCATTTCGACACCTCAGCCATCCAGCGTGCCTGATCGATTTCGATCAGCGTCGGCCCCTGCCGGTCGCAAGCGGCGAGCAACGCGGCGTACAGTTGCGCCACGCCGTCGATGGTTTCAGCCGCGCAGCCCAAGGCCTTGGCGACACCAATGAAATCCGGGGTGTAGATGTCCACACCCACCGGTTCGATGGCGCGATTGACCATGTATTTCTTGATCTCTTCGTAACCCTGGTTATTCCACAGCAGCACGATCACCGGGGTCCGCGCTTCCACCGCGCAGGCCAACTCCGGCAGGGTGAACTGCAAGCCGCCGTCGCCGATCAGGCACACCACCGGCGGGCGACCGTGCCCCAGGTCCTTGCCCCCGAGCCAGGCGCCGATGGCCGCCGGCAACGCATAGCCGAGGGTGCCGTAGCCGGTCGACGAGTTGAACCAGCGACGTGGCTGTTCCGGGTTGAAGGTCAGGTTGCCGGTGTACACCGGTTGGGTGGAGTCGCCGACGAATACCGCGTCGGGCAGCGCCTGCAAAACGGTGTCGAGAAATAGCGTCTGAGCGCGAGCCGCAGCGTCCCAGCTCCCTGCCAGATCGGCCCGCAACCGCGCAGCGCGCGCCGGCCCCCAATCGCCGCAGCGCTCGGCCAAGGGGTGCGCGTTCAACCCGTCGAGCAGGGCCCGGGCAGCCGTACGTGCATCGGCCACCAGGGCCAAGCGCGGTGAATAGTTGCGCACGGTCTGGTCCGGGTCGATGTCGATACGCAGCAACGCACCGGGGATCTCGAAGCCGCCGGCAAAGGTAATGTCATAGTCGGTTTCGGCCAGTTCGGTGCCGATGGCCAGCACCACATCCGCCTCGGCCACCAACGCCCGGGTGGCGACCAGGCTCTGGGTCGAGCCGATCAGCAAAGGATGTCGGGATGGCAACAGCCCCTTGGCATTGATGGTCAACGCTACCGGCGCGCCGAGGCGTTCGGCCAGTTCGCTCAATTCGACCGCCGCGTCAAGGGCGCCGCCACCGGCCAGGATCAAGGGCCGCTTGGCCGATGCCAGCATGGCCGTCATTTGCTCCACGGCATTGGGTGCAGCGCCAGCGCGGCTGATGTTCACCGGCACGCTGGCGAGCAAGGCATCGGCGTCCTCGACCAAAACGTCCAACGGAATTTCGATGTGTACTGGCCGCGCACGCCCAGCCTGGAACAAGGCAAAAGCCCGGGCCAGCACGGCGGGTAATTCAGCGGCGGACATCAGCGTGTGGGAAAACGCCGCCACCCCGCTTACCAATGCACTCTGGTTCGGCAGTTCATGCAACTTGCCGCGTCCTCCACCCAACTGGCTGCGCGACTGCACACTGGAGATCACCAGCATCGGGATCGAATCGGCATAGGCCTGGCCCATGGCGGTGGTGATATTGGTCATGCCGGGGCCGGTGATGATGAAACACACGCCGGGCTTGCCGCTGACCCGGGCATAACCGTCGGCCATGAAGCCTGCGCCCTGTTCATGACGCGGGGTCACATGGCGGATACTGGAACGGGCCAGCCCGCGGTACAACTCGACGGTGTGCACGCCAGGGATGCCGAACACCTGCTCCACGCCATAGCCTTCGAGTAACTTGACCAATACTTCGCCGCACGTTGCCATTGCCACTGCCCTTTTTCTTGTCTTGGACGGGGCCCCGCGCAATGCGCTGCGAGCCCTTTTTATCTTTGGTAATGGCGTTATTGGAACGGTCCGACCATAGCGGCAACAATGGATAAAAAGTCATACTAGCCATGTCTTCACGTCATGGCTTGGATCCGAAATGAAACGACTTCCCCCACTGCCGGCGTTGCACACGTTTCTGATCACGGCCCAATGCTGCAACTTCACCCGGGCCGCCGAACAGCTGCACATTACCCAGGGCGCGGTGAGCCGGCAGATCGCCGGGCTGGAAGATCACTTGGGTTATGCACTGTTCCAGCGCCAGGCCCGCGGACTGAGCCTGACCGCCGAGGGCCAGGCGTGGCTGCCTCGGGTGCAGCAGGTGTTCAGCCTGATCGGCGAGGCGGTGGAGCAGATCGGCGAAAAACGTCAGAGCCTGCAACTCAAGGCCCCGACCTGCGTGATGCGCTGGTTGCTGCCACGCCTGCTGCAATGGCAGAAGGAACGCCCGGACGTGCCGGTGGAACTGACTACCACGGCCAGGCACGGCGTGGACTTCCAGCGCGAAGCCTTCGACGCCGCAGTGATCTATGGCCCGCCACCCGACGCCTCACTGGGGTGCCTGCACCTGTTCGACGAACAACTGACGCCCGTGTGTTCCCGCCCGGTCCTGGAGGGCGCCGTGCCGCTGCGTGAACCCGCCGACCTGCAACAACACCTGCTGTTGCACCCCACCCGTGACGAGCGCGACTGGAACGCCTGGCTGGAGGTTGCCGACGTGCACTTGAGCAATCTCAACAAAGGCCAGCATTTCGAAACCCTGGACCTGGCAATGTCCATGGCGTCCCAGGGCACGGGCGTGGCGATTGGCGACTGGTCGCTGATCGGCGACGACCTGAGCGCAGGGCGGCTGGTGATGCCGTTCGAGCTGAAGGTCAAGACCGGCTTGGGCTATCACCTGGTGTACCCGCGCAAACCCCAGGCCTCGGCGCAATTGCAGGAATTGATGGAGTGGTTGGTGGAGCAGGCTCAGGCGCGGTAGAGGCAGGAATCTCGATCGTTCCTACGCCCCGCGTGTGAATGCTGCCAGGGACGCTCCGCGTTCCGCTTCTGGAAGGTGACGCAGCGCGTCAAGGGATGCGTTCCCACGCAGAGCGTGGGAACGATCAAATCAGAGCAAATTCGGCGCCTGCACCGGTTCGATCTGCGCCCAATGCGAGGTGTCTTCGCGGTGCTGCTTCAGATAGGGCAACACCGCCCCCAGCAACGGCGCCTTGAACGCATCCTGGAAACGATGGGCCAGGCCCGGGATCAACTTCAACTGGCTGCCTTGGATATGCGCCGCCAGATGCACCCCATGCATCACCGGCAGCAGCGGGTCAGCAGTGCCGTGAACGACCAGGGTCGGTACCCGCAGCTGGTTGAGCAACGCCACCCGGCTCGGCTCAGCCATGATTGCCATGATCTGGCGCTTCACGCCCTCAGGGTTGAAAGCCCGGTCATAGGCCAGTGCCGCCTGATGCAGCAGCGCCTGACGGTCGTCGACCACCATCGGGCTGCCCAGGGCGGCCAGCAGGTCGGCCTGCTGTTCAAGGGCCATCTCGCGATTCGGCGCACCGCGCCGGGACAACAGTTGCACCAGTCTTTCGCTGGGTGCGGGCAGGCCGGCGGCGCTGGAGCTGGTCATGATCAAGGTCAGGCTTTCGACCCGCTCGGGCGCCATGGCCGCCATGTGCTGGGCGATCATCCCGCCCATGCTGGCCCCCAATATATGGAAGCTTTGCACGTGCAAGGCGTCCATCAGCCCCAACCCGTCGTCAGCCATGTCGGTCAAGGTATAAGGCGCGGCCACGGGTAAGCCGAGCTTGTAGCGCAAGGCTTCGAAGGTCAGGTTGGCGCTGCCGGGCGCCTGGCGCCAGGTGGACAAGCCGACATCGCGGTTGTCGTAGCGGATCACCCGGAAACCTTGCTCGCACAGGGCAACCACCACCTCATCCGGCCAATGGATCAATTGCCCGCCAAGCCCCATCACCAACAGCAACGCCGGATCCGAGGCACGACCAATGCTCTGGTACGCCAGGCTAACCTGATCCAGATCGACCCGTTGGGTCGCAACGTTGACGTCACACCGAGAAGCCGCCATCGACGGCAGGCCGAACAACAACGCGGCCAGGAAAATGAATACACGCATGAAGAAACACCGAAACGCAGAACCCCAGTAGAGCGCGAGTCTGATGAAGTTTGTTCAAGCGCGCTGCCACAGTTACGTGACAGTTTGATGAAGATTGCCGAGCGGTTGCCTTCCTCCGGACGAATGAAGCAGCGAGCCGGGCATTGCTGCTGTGGCGAGGGGATTTAGCGAAACGTCACAGCGCCCCGCCGGACGGCGCGGCAGGCCCACACCAGCAACTCAATCGTCATGCATGTTTTTTAGTGATACCTGCCAGCAGAAACACCGATTGGTTTGCCAGGCAACGTTGGCCTTATCTTTTATTTCTAAAAAACCTAAGGTGGAGCCAACCTCTAGAAAACCACACGCCTCGGTGTTTAGAACGACAAGAACAATTCAATTAAACCCTCCCAGACGCGAGAGTCATCATGATTAAAATGCTAGCCGCCGTACGCCGGAAGCCCGGAATGACACATGCTGAGTTTTTGGATTATATAGAGCACCAGCATGGAAAAATCGCCCGAGCCAAACCTTTAGGTGTCAAACGATACGTGCAAAATCATGTCATCGACTCTGCTTTCGGCGTTGACGCCGACATGACCTACGCAACAGGCTTTCACAGAGACTCCATCACCGAGTTATTTTTTGACGACATGTCAGGTTTGATCCAAACCTTCAGTGATCCCTATACCCAACAAACCGTTGGACCTGACGCAAAAAATTTCGCTGACCTGGCCAACCAGGCCGCTCAGTTGATGGATGAAGTAGAGACCTCCAGCACAGGTACCACGCCCCTCCAATGGAAGGCGATGATCTTTCTGAAAAAGAACCCCGCGGTGAACCTGGATAGCTTTTTCACCGCATGGGATGTGGCGCACGATGCGATCGCCAATCAATACCCAAACTTTCAAAATGTCCTACGCCGGCATGTTCGTTCCAGGTACCTGCCCGAAGGTGACAGAGTGACCTCCTATTTCGGGCCAAACATCGCGGTATACGAAGGGGCTAGCAGCATGTGGTTTGAACATGAAGCCGACTTCTCTATCTTTCGCCAGTATCAGCGAGCACTGTTCCAACAACTTTCTGACGAAGGGGTCGCGCTGGCATCAGAGTCCTTTTTTGTGTATGTCAAAGAAGTGGTCATTATGGACCTGAGCCAGTAACAACTTGATCGATGGGGCGGCTGTTCTACATCACTTCAACGCGGGTTTTGCGCAGCGGATGTAGAACAGCGACTCATTTGACTCAGATAGGCTCAGCCAACGTAGCCGTGGAATCTCGCATGATCTGAGCATGCTCTTCCTTGTCACCGGCACTTTTTTCTATCTCGCACAGCCGTGCGGAATTCTCGACCACCAGTTGGCAACGTTCCCAACGCCGCGCTTCGAACCGGCTCAGGGCGGCCTGTAGATCGCTATCGGCGAACAGTTCTTCGGCAAGCACGATGGCACTCTCGATTCCAATCCCAGCCCCGGAAGCCAGATGTGGCGTGGTGGCATGCACCGTGTCCCCGATCATCACGATGCGGCCTTTATGCCAGGGCAGCGGAACCAACAGATTGGCCAGTGGACGGTAGTCGATATTGGCGCCCGGCTCGTACAGTTGCGGCACGAGCGTTTGCAGGATCGGTGCGGGGAACTCAGCCAGAAGACGCGCCATTTCGCTTGCCCAATTGACCGGATCAATCCACTCGGAAAACTCGCGGTTTTCCATGAGGAACATGTACATGTGCGTTTCGGATATCGGATTGACGCCGACCTTGGTGCGTCCCAACCAATGACTGGGGCGTACGATTTCCGGCGGACGCTTGAGCACCGCACGCCAGACACTCTGGTGAATGGGTTTTGGCGAGGGTGCTTCTGGAAAAAAGTCCTTTCGCATATGCGAATGCACGCCATCGGCGGCAATGACCAGGTCATAGCGACCGCAGGTGCCGTCGGTGAAAGACACGTCAACGCCATCACCACGCTCGACGACGCTGGCGAACGTAATGCCCAGGCGCACGTTGGTGCCGACTTCCCGGGTCTTATCGGCAAAGATTCGCGCCAGCACCGGGCGCAGGATGCCGCCACCACAGGGAATCGGTTTATGGCTGACCGGAGGTCGCAGCGCCAACTGTACGATCAGGTCGCCTGCGGGTGAAAACACATCGAAATCGGTCGACAGATACCCTTCGCTGGCCACCCTTTCAAGGATTCCGACTGTATCGAGCGCTCTCAACGTCGGCCCACTGAGCGTAATACCTGCCCCCAGGGGACACCACAAAGGATCTATTTCGACCAGGTCGACTTCGACGCCCTGACGGGCAAGCTGGATCGCCGCGGTCATGCCGGAAAAACCGCCTCCGACGATCAGGACCTTATTGACTGCTGCACTCATCACGCTCTCCTAATTATTCTTATTTCAATCGGGCTGACATTGCATGGCGCACCGACGAGCTCTGCAGCGCTATCGACTCACTGCCGCAAGTTCATAAAATTCCGACTGACAAAGCCGGAGCAACAACGAGACTATCGAATCGGCTATCCGCGCTGAAATCGCTTTCCACAATCCGAGGTATCGCTGGAGAAGATGGGTATCGCGGGGGCATCGGAGAATCAGGTGGCGGTGGTGTTGGATATGCCTACGCCTTCGCGAGCAAGCTCGCTCCCACAGGTTTTTGTGTCGTGTGCAAATGCTGTGAACATCCGTGAACCCAATGTGGGAGCGGGCTTGCTCGCGAAAGCAGAGGGTCAGTTTGCGGTGATGCTGGATGTGCCTACGCCTTCGCGAGCAAGCTCGCTCCCACAGGTTTTGTGTCGTGTGCAGCTGTTGTGAACACCCGTGAACCCAATGTGGGAGCGAGCCTCCAGGGGCTTTAACTGCGTTGGCTCAAACGCTTTCCAAGCCATCCCAGCAGAGGTATTTCACCTCAAGGAACTCGTCGATACCCAGATGAGATCCTTCCCGCCCAAGACCGCTCTGCTTCACGCCACCGAAGGGGGCGACCTCATTCGAGATCAACCCGCAGTTGATCCCGACCATGCCTGATTCAATGCGTGCAGCGTTACGCCAGATTCGCGCCGCATCACGACTGAACAAGTAGGCAGCAAGGCCATACTCGCTGTCGTTGGCCATGGTGATCGCCTCGTCATCCGTCTCGAAACGCAACAGCGGCATGACCGGGCCGAAGATCTCCTCCCGGGCAACCTTCATCGTATGCGTCACATCCGCAAGCACCGTGGGTTGGAAGAACCCGCCACCGATTGCATGACGGCTACCGCCGGCCAACAGCCGCGCCCCCTGCGCCAGCGCATCGTCGACCAGCGCTTGGGATTTCTGTACCGCGGCTTCGTCGATCAACGGCCCCACCTGCACACCGGGTTCCAGACCGTTGCCTACTGTAAGCCGTGCCACGCGCTCGACAATGCGCTCGGCCAGTGCGTCATAAACCCCAGCCTGCACCAACACCCGATTCGCGCCGATGCACGACTGGCCGCTGTTGCGAAACTTGGCCAACATCACTCCGTCGGCAGCCGCATCAAGGTCTGCATCGTCAAAGACGATGAAGGGTGCATTGCCGCCCAACTCCATCGAACATTTCTTGACGGTCTGCGCCGCTTGCGCCAACAGCAGCCGGCCCACTTCAGTGGAACCGGTAAACGTAAGCTTGCGCACCAGTGGGTTGGCGGTGAGTTCGCCGGCGATATCCCGGGTGTCATTACCGGTGATCACGCTGAAGACACCCGCCGGCACTCCGGCACGTTGGGCAAGCTCGGCGAGGGCTAGCGCCGTCATCGGCGTCTGGCTTGCCGGTTTCACCACCATCGTGCAGCCCGCGGCGAGCGCCGGAGCGGCCTTGCGGGTGATCATGGCGGCCGGGAAGTTCCACGGCGTTATGGCGGCGCAGACCCCGATGGGCTCGCGCAATGAGACGATACGCTGGGTGTCTTTCACACCGGGGATCATGTCACCACGCACACGCGTGGCCTCTTCCGAAAACCAGCGGACGAAAGAGGCGGCATAATCGACTTCACCACGGGCCTCCTCCAGTGGCTTACCCTCCTCCAGGGTAATCAGCGTGGCGATGTCCTCACGGTGTTCGACCATCAACTCATACCAGCGGCGCAACACCTCGCCACGGCGTTTGGCCGTCAAGCGTCGCCACGGACCAAAGGCCTCATGCGCTGCATCGATTGCCCGGCGGACCTCGGGCACGCGGCAGCGCGGCAGCTCGGCGAGCACCGTTTGATCCACCGGATTACGCAGCGTGTACTGACCGTGCGGCGTCTCGTTCAACCACTCACCCGCGATGTAGGCACCAGTACGCCACAGCGTGGGATCTTTCAATAAATGCTTCATTTGGCAATCCTCATCATCAGCAAGGGTGACGCCCGATCATGAAGGCGCTATCGGGATCGGATGTCACCGGCAGGCCCGCGGCAACCAGCCCTTGACGCAGGGATTTCATCAAGCGATCCGGCACACGCATCGCCGGGGCACGCAGGGGGCCGCCGTTGAAACCGGCGAGCCAGTCCTGGTATTTCCACATCGTGCGGTTGAGCACCCCGGTACCGCCGGCATAGGTTTGAGCGGCGGCGCCGTTGGCGCTGCGTGCCGGATTGACCTTCCAATACAACTCCATCGCCTCCTCGAATCGCCCGGTGCGCGCCAGTTCGAAAGCCTTCGGGTAGTAATCGCTCATCCAGGCGGTGTTGCTGGTGCCGGAAAACTGCAGCTTCATCAGGCTCATCAAGGGAATGGCATCACCTTCGATCGGGCAACTGATCACGACCTGATCACGGAAGTGGTAATACATCTCGCAAATGCCCGCCGGCAGCGGAAACCCTTGCTCCGATTTGATAGCCGCGATATTCGGACAATCGGCCAACAGACGACGGACCAACTCCAACGACATCCCCGCTGGATGCACGCGCTCAAAGCCCCATAGCGGAATCGGGAACAGCATGACGGCAAGCTCCGTCGCGTCGCACAATGACTTGGTGTAGTCGTAGATTTCCTGCTCGTTGGTCGGCCAGAACTGCGGTGGATAAGAGAGCAGGACGATGTCGGCACCGGCATTCTCGGCGAGCTTCACTGCCTCGATGTTCTCCGCCAGCGTGCCAAACGCCGCGTGGAAAAACAGGATCAGGTCTTTCCCCGACTCACGGGCCCAAGCGGTGAATTGCGCGTTTTCCTGGGCAGAGATCGCCAGCTCGCTGCACAGCAATGTGCTGCTGTAGCCCAGCCCAACCGTGTGTTCTACGTCGTGGCGTATGCCGCGCTCATTGAGCCGCTTGAGATCAGCACTGAAGCTTGGAATGGTGACTGCCGAGCAGCCCACCAGGTTTTCACGCGCCCAGGCACGGGCATCAGCTTTCTTGTAAGTGGCCATGATGATTTCCTTCGTTCAGTGGAGGGGTTATTTCGAGACAGGGACAATGCTGGCGGGTAGCTCGATGCCAAGGCCTTGTTGCCTGGCGCGCTCGTACAGCGCCTGCGCAATGACGACGTCCTGCAAAGCCGAGCCAACCGACTTGTAGAGGACGATGTCGCTTTCGTTTTGGCGCGCAGTGACATGACCCGCCACCAGATCCGCCAGCGCGACTAATTTGTCGGCGACATAGACACCGGCATTGATCGCAGCAATGGCGTCGCCGGTGTCGTGAAGCACCTCCTGCGGCATATCCGCGACGATGCAGACGGCTCGATCCATCGTGGCCGGGTCAACCTCCCTTTGCTCAGGCAGGGTGGAACCCAATGACACGACCGTGGTACCCGCAGAAAGCCATGCCCCTTGCAGTACGGGAGACTCGTCACGACTGCGTGCGGCACAAATCACCACATCACAGCCCTGCACGGCCTCTTGCGCAGTGTTCACTGCGTGGATATCCAGCCCCGGCCTGAAGCTTTCGGCAAACCGCTCACGGCTCGCGGGCGTTGGGCTGAACACCCGGACAAGGGCCACATCGCGTACGGACTTGAGGCAGTCCAGCGCGCCACGTGCTTCAAACCCCGCGCCAATCACTCCCACCCGCAGCGCGCGTTGAGGCGCCAGCAAATCGACCGCCAGCGCAGCGGTTGCAGCGGTGCGCAAACCCGTCACCCGATTGCCGTCGATTAGCGCACTGAGGGCCATGGTTTGCTGATCGAACAAGGCGATCAGGTAGCTGGCGCAACGGGCCCGCATGGAGGCTGCGATCAACTTGCATCCCATATGGCCGCCAGTGGGGGGGACGGCAGTCAAACTGCGCAGCCAGATGCCGTCGCCGCGCGCCATGGACCGCGGCGGCACCATGGCATCCGAGGTGGGGCAGGCATACGCCTGCGCGAGTGCGGCAACGGCTGTGCTCCAGTCGGCGAGCGCGGCCACATCGGCGTCGCTGAGAAAAAGCGTCGGGGCAATTACAGGGGGCACTGGGGAGTCATGCATGTCGCTAACCTCGCAATCGGGTATCAGCCATTGATTGACTGACACCCTACGAGCCGCGCACCACGCCGAATACTGCTGGGAATCGAAAGCAGCTATCGCTCAAGTCGATGGCATGGACAGATTGCAGATCAACCGTCGCACTTCACGGGAGGCACGCGTTACAGGACGACGGGGAGACTCGACAAGCACGACAAAACGCTCGAGAACGGGCTCGACGATGCGCGATGAAATCAATCGTTGATCCAGCGAGCCCGGTAGCACAGAGGCAATCGCATAGCCTCCGCCTGCCGCAACGACTTCGTACTGGAGCTGGACGGAGTCTGCTTCCACGGCAACGCTCAGTTCCATGAAATGCTCGAGCGCCAGGTGATCGAGCCTGGCTCGCAACAAATGGGGACGCCCTGGGACCACCAATGGCAATCCAGATAGCTGCTTCAATGCAATGTCCCGGTCAGCGAGGACTGGATCACTGGCCGGCCCGATCAAATGCAGAGGCAACCTGGCCAGCAGATACGCCTCGCCGATGCTTGCTTCACTCTCGCGCAGGACCAGCGCCATATCGAGACGACCATCGTGCAGCTGCTCTTCAAGTTGCGCACTCGCGCCCTCGATCAGGTGCAACCTTACGCCCGGCATCTGTGCTTGCACCGCCGCAAAAAGCGTACCGGCAAACCGCCGTACCGCAGACGGCAGCATCCCTACGACCACCTCCCCCACCGGTTTGCCACGCCGGGTACGAATATCGTCGGCCAGGCCTTCAGCGTCTGCGAGCAGATTCGATACGCAAGGCAGCAACTGCTCGCCAAACTCGGTCAGGACCACCCCACGTCCGGTACGCTGGAACAGCCGCTCGCCACACTGCGATTCGAGCTGAGCGATATTTCGACTCACCATCGACTGCGGCATATCCAGTAAAACCGCCGCTTTGCTCAGGCTGCCGGCCGCCGCGACCCGCACGAACAATATCCATCGAGGATCGACAATCGTCAGCGCAGTGGCCGCAGGCACGCTCATGCTTCGAAAATCGCCACGGCGCGGACGAAACCGGCCGAAGCGTGCCTGATCTTGTAGGGGAAACAGGACACCTGGAAACCATGGGCCGGCAAACATTCCAGGTTGGCCAGTTTCTCCATCTGACCGTAACCGATATCGCGCCCGGCCTTGTGCCCTTCCCAAATGATCGAGGCATCGCCACTGGCGGCGAAGCGTTCGCGCGTGTACTTGAAGGGCGCATCCCAACTCCAGGCATCGGTGCCGACCACGCGCACACCGCGCTCCAGCAGAAACAACGTGGCCTCGCGACCGATGCCAACCCCGGCATCCAGATAGCCCGGCTGGCCAAACAGCGCCCCGGCGCGGGTGTTGACCAGGACAATATCCAGCGGCTGGAGCACGTGGCCGATGCGCTCCAACTCTGCTTGCACTTCGGCGGCGCTGACCACATGGCCATCCGGCAAGTGACGAAAGTCCAGCTTCACGCCCGGTTGCAGGCACCAGTCCAACGGCAGCTCATCGATGCCGAAAGCCGGCTTGCCGCCGTCGGTCGTCGAGGCGTAATGCCAGGGGGCATCCATATGCGTACCGCTGTGCGTCGTGATCTGCAGGCGCTCGGCGGCCCAGGACTCATTGCCCGGCAGTTGTTCCTTGGACAGCCCGGGAAACATCGCGGCCATCTCCGGCCAACCTTGCTGGTGGTCCATGTAGTCGATTTTCGGCAGCAATGGCGGAGGATCAGTGTATGGGTTGTTGTCCAGGGTCACGGACAGGTCCACCAGACGACGTTTAGTCGATTGCATTTTCGCTCACTCCAAGCCCCACCCGCCCACGCGCACGGCGCGCAGGGGTAGCAGCGTTCAAACTGTTACGTATCAAGGCACCGGCAGAGCCGTCATGACGAAAGCCAAGGGCACGGGACTGGGGCGTTTTCATCGCTGGGAAATTGCCGAACAACGCTTGCAGACCAGCATCCGGTGCGAAGCTGATCAACGCGCGGCGCTCCTGGCCATAGGCAGCGGCCAGGGCATCGATGACCTGGGCAATGGACAAGTGCAACAGCGGTAACTGCCAGACCCGTGACTCGCCGAGTTCGGCGGCCGGCAGTTCGGCGGCCCGCAACAGGTTATCCACGCAACACCGCACGGACATCCACCACGCCTGCGCCTGCGGCGAAACCGGGCAACAATATGGCTGGCCTTCAGCGAAGGCGTGCAGCAGATCGCTCATGAACGCCGAACGCAGTCCATTGGGTTCACGTGGCCGCGCGACAATGCCGGGCAAGCGCACCGCTCGACCGTCCACCTCGCCCCGGCGGGCCAGGTCGTTGAGCGCCATTTCCACCATCACCTTGTGCGTACCGTAGCTCAACTGCGGGCTGGGCACGGCACGCTCATTCATGCGTGCCGGCAGGTCGCCGCCGTACACCGCCACGCTGCTGGCATACACCAGCACCGGCCGGCCGGGCTGCACTCGAAGTTGGTCAAGCAACTCCAGGCTGGCCAGCAGGTTGACTTGGTAGCCCAATGAATAGTGCTGCTCGGCCGCCCCACCGGGGATACTGACCAAATGAAAAACCACATCGATGCCATCGGCCAGGGCGCGACGCAACAACGCAGCGTCGGTCACACTGCCGCAATGCCGGCGCAGACGCTTATCCTCCGCAAACCCCACCAACTCTTTATCCAGCAGTATCAACGCGCTGATCGGCCGGCCTTGTAATTCATTGGTTTCGAGCAATCGTTTCACCAGCGCCCGCCCGACAAAACCATTGGCCCCGGTAATCATCACGCGCATGGGAGGTCTCCGCGCACGACACGCTGGTCTATCGCGCCGAATACCGACTGCCCTTGCAGATCGAAGACTTCCATGCGCACGCGATCACCAAAGCGCATGAATGACGTCTGTGGCGCACCATGCTCAATCATCTCAACCGCACGACGCTCAGCGATGCAGGCGGCGCCCACGCTGGGGTCGGCATTGGAAACGGTGCCGGAACCGATCAGGCAGCCGGCCCTGAGGCGCCGGGTCAGTGCCGCATGAGCAATCAACTGATGAAAGCCGAAATGCATGGCACCGCCATTGGCGTGGCCAAACCACTGACCGTTCCAGTCCACCCGCAGCGGCAGATGCACACGCCCATCACGCCAGGCTTCGCCCAGCTCGTCAGGGGTTACCGCCACCGGGGCAAAACTTGATGAGGACTTGGCCTGGATAAAACCAAAGCCGGTCTTCATTTCACGGGGTGCGAGCGCTCGCAGGCTGACATCGTTGACTTGCACAATGAGCCGGATATGGCTTGCGGCCTGTTCAGCCGAGCAGCCCATGGGCACGTCATCGACCAACACCGCGTACTCCCCTTCGAAGTCGATGCCATGGGTTTCACTCGGTAGAACGATGTCGTCGTGGGGGCCCAGGAAATCATCGCCGCAGCCCTGGTACATCAGCGGGGTGTGTTCAACGCCTTCGATCGGATCGAGCCCGAAAGCCTTCTGCATCCGCTCCCCATGGCTGAGGAAAGACGAGGCATCCAACCATTGCCAGGCACGCGGCAACGGCGCAGCGGCCTGCTGCGGATCGAAAGCGAAGGCACCGGCCTGGGAGCCCGCATTCAAGGCGGCATAGCGAGCGCGCAAAGCGCTCTCGACGTCGGACCAACGATCGACGGCATCCTGCAGCGTCGCGGCAATATCGCTGGCATCCACCGCCCAGGCCAAGTCGCGCGACACCACCAGCAGGCGACCGTCGCGGCTGTGATTCTTGAGGGTACCGAGCTTCATGCGTGTTCTCCTTGCAGCTCGGGGGCGAAGCGCCCATCGAGCAGGACAAACAGCATGCGTGCCATCTGCTCGGTGCGGTTGCTCCAGGCGTGGTTGGTGCCTCGCTGCACGACGATGTCACCGCGCTTGAGATGCACCTCCTCGCCATCGAGCACCAGCCAGACCTCGCCCTCGGTGACCACGCCGTAATCGAGCGTTTCGGTGCGGTGCATCAGCTTGTGCTTGGAATCCGCCTGTCCCGTACCGGCATGGGCTTGGCCTATTTCGGCGAAAGCCGCAGCGGCATCCTCGGCGCTGACCTGGTTCTGTACGCTGTCAGGCGGAATATCCACCACGCGAATGACACTGCCCAGCGGTGCCGGGCTCAATTGAAGCGGCTTGCTGGTGGGGTCGTCACCGTTATCCAGCACGGCCGGGCTGGCGCCACTGTTCCAGATCTCATGGAAGACCGTGCCGGGTACCGCCTTGAGCGGGAAGCTATTGGGCGTCGGCCCGCTGAGCGCGACCACCGCCAGGCCCTGGGCATCGTGCCCAGTGACCACGCGTTTGAAACCAGGAAGTTGTTGCATATTCGACTCCTCAATCAGTTTGCCAACGGGCTTGGCGAAAGAATGACGCGACAGCGGGTAGAGATGGATTCATGGAAAAACCTTAAAGATCGAGCACCAGTCGAGCGCTCCTGGCACGCGAGCAGCAAGGCGTGAACTGGTCGTTGCGGGCTCGCTCGGCATCGGTCAAGAACATGTCGCGATGGTCCGGCACGCCCTCCAACACGCGCGTGATGCAGGTGCCGCAGATGCCCTGCTCGCAAGACAACGGGATGTCGATACCGGCCTCCAGCAGTACCTGGGCAACGCTAAGCGCGGCGGGTACCTGGAAACACTGGCCGGTGCTAGCCAGCTGCACCTCGAAGCCGCCCGCCTCACCCGCCGGGACGGCGGCGGCGGTAAAGTACTCACGGTGCAGTTGCGCCTCGGCCCAACCCTGCTCACGCGCAGTGCCGAGCACGTGCTCCATGAAGCCATTGGGGCCACAGACATACAGATGACGGTCACTGGCTGGCGCGGATAAAACCCAAGCGCTGTCGAGGCGTTGGGATTCCTCGCCATCGTCCACATGAACGTGCACGCAATCGGCGAACGCCGAATGGCGGATGTGCTCGATAAAAGCCATGCGCCCGGCCGAACGACCACAGTAGTGCAGCTCAAAAGGTGCGCCGATCCGCGCCAGGCGCTCGGCCATGCAGAGGATCGGCGTAATACCGATACCGCCAGCGAACAGCACGCTGTACCCCGCCGCATGCTCCAACGGGAACAGGTTGCGTGGCTCGCTGATACGCAGCCGGCTGCCTTCGTGCACGTGCTCGTGCATGGCCTGCGAACCGCCGCGAGACGCCGGGTCGAGCAATACGCCCAACAGGTAGCGGTGGCGTTCTTCCGGGTGATTGCACAGTGAGTACTGGCGCACCAGGCCATTGGGCAGGTGCACGTCGATATGCGAGCCGGCACTGAAAGCAGGCAGCATGGAACTCTCGACCGGAGCCAGTTCAAAACTGTAGATGCCTTCGGCTTCGCGACGCTTGCGGGTCACAACGACATCGATCATCACCGGGTACCCACTGACTGTTGTGCGGCCACCCGCTCCGACTCGATCAACCGACGCAGGACACGCCGGCAACGCACGGCCCCTGCATCGACTGGCAGCAGCACAGGGTTGAGGCCCAGCAATTCAACCTCGCCAATCTGACGCTGCTGAGCCTCGACCATGGGTTTATCTTCACCGGCGAAAATACCGATCAACATGTTCTGGACGAAGGCATTCAACTGCTCATTGTGCTGCTCGAAATTGCGCGTATTGGCAAAGAAGTAATGGGTGTTCGCCGCGTCCTGCGGGGTCATCAGATGCAGGTTCCATGTCACGGCCCCCTCCTCCCTCGGGCGCCCTGGCGCAGTGGCACCGCTGCCCAGCAGCATCAGGCCAGGTGCGTGCCAGATGACCTCGGCCCAGACGTCCGCTCGAGTCGGGTCTTCAAGATGAGCGCCGAAAGCCGGTGGAGGGACGTCATCAGGCGCCCACCAACTGATGCGCACGCGATCGTTGGGCAACTCCTCGATGCTGGCGCGCGTGCGTGACAACGCTCCACCACCCAGCGTATCGGGGTGCAGGAAGTCAACGTGGCTCAAGTCCATGATGTTGTCGGCCAATAGCTCGTAGTGCGCTCGGGTTGGCAAATATCCATGCCCTTTGGCATGGGGTAGCGCCTGTTCAAAAAAGGAAAAGTCGGGGATCAGCACATCGCTGGCCAGGGTTGGCTCGCCAGGCCAGACCCAGATTGCCCCATGGCGCTCAACGGCGGGGAAGGAGCGAACACAGGCGGCCTTGGGGATATTCCCATCGCCATGGGGGTTGTGAGTGCATTGGCCACTGCCATCGAAACGCAAGCCGTGGTACGGACACTGAACGCTGTCGCCGACAATCTTGCCCATGTGCAGCGGGGCAAAACGGTGAGGGCAGCGATCAGCCAGAGCCTGGATGGCGCCCTGGCTATCGCGAAAGAACACAATGGGGCGCTCGACAATGGTTCTGCCAAGCATCTCGCCTTGCGCCAGCTCGTCCGCCCACCCAGCGATGTACCAGGTGTTGAGCAAATAACTCATGATGTTCTCCTCGTTTTCTTATTTTGATAAACGTCGAATGGGCCGGATCAGCTATCAGGGTCCACGGCGACAGTGGCGGGAAAAGCTACCCCGCGGCCACGCAGCCGAATGCACGCCAAGGCCACCAATAGTTGAAGGCCCGCAACGATCCCCAGCGCGGTTGGCAAAGCGCTGCTCACCCCACCGGTAATCGCCAGCACCACCAGCGGGCTGGAGAACTCACCGGCAAAGAACATCGCCGTGAAGCCGCCGACGGCGCGACCGCGCTGCTGGAAGTCGATCTGGGCCATGATCCAGGTGAGCAGGGTCGGCATCATTAAGCCGATGCCCAGGCCGTTGATCAGCACGGCGATCACCACCAGTCCATGACTGTCGGCCACCGCCAGCAGCCCGCCACCGATACCGGCCGCGACGAAGGCCAGGAACACCTGTCGGTACGCCGCTACCCCCCTGAACAAACGGAAACTCAGGGCGCCGATCAGTACGCCGAACTGACTGGCGCCCATGGTCATGCCGATCTGCTGCGACCCTTCGACATGCAGCAGGTTGAGCAGGTAACCGACTTGTACCGGCACGATAAACAGGCTCAAGCCAGCCAGGAATGACAGGGCATACAACGGAGCCAGGGGGCGCCAGGAGAATGCGCTCTTCACCGCCGCTGTCGCCGTGACGACCTGGGCGCGCGGTTCCCACAGCAACCAGACCATCAGCGGCAGAAACACCAGCCCTAGCCCATACAGGGCAAACGGGGTGCGCCAGCCGTGCTCGCCGAGCACGCCGCCCACAGCAATGAAAATCGCCGCCGACAACGAGGTCGCAACCATTTGCAGGGCGAACATGCGTTCACGCCGCGCGCCGCTGTAGTAGTCGCCCATCATCGTGGTGCAGCAGGTCATGATCGCCGCCTCCGCCACGCCGATGCCGGCCCGGCTGATAACGATGACCTGCAGCGAGTCCAGCCATAGCGGCAGCACGCCACAAAGGGTGTAGAGAAACATCGCACCGATCAGCAACGGCTTGCGCCCGAGCCGGTCGGCGATGATCCCGGCCACAGGTGCCAACAGTGCAATCATCAACGCCGGTAGCGTCAGGGCAATGGGCACCAGCACGGCCACACCCGCAGAATCGACGAAGTGCTCCTGCATACGCGGCAGTATGGGGGCCAGCAGCACCGCGCCGAGCACCGGCAGGCAACTGCCAAGCAACAGCAACAACGACTGTGGCAAACCTGCCTGGCGTTCAACGCTCATCGTGCACCTCCGATGGTTGGGCCGCGCAGAACGCCATGCCAAAGGCGCTCAAGCCGGCGATAAGGTCAAGCCATAGAGGCTGCTGGAACAGATACATACGAGGCATGGCAACGTCCTTTCTTGTTGTTATGGCGCGACCGGATTAGCCGCCGCAGAAACTGTCTTCTTGCACGATGAGTGCTGCCCACTGGTGGGTTCCTCGGCGGTGGCGGGCGTCAGCACCGCACTCACCAGGCAACGGGGCTCCTCCGAGGATTTGTGCCCAACCGGCCCCTTGCTCATACGCTTGCTCGGCAACAGGAAGTGGGCCAGGGCCGGCAACAGCACCAGCGCACCGACCATGTTCCAGACGAACATGAAGGCCAGCAGCACGCCCATGTCGGCCTGGAACTTGATCGGCGAAAACATCCAGGTGGCCACGCCGATCGCCAGGGTCACACCGGTCAGCATCACCACCTTGCCGGTGGACAGCAGTGCCCGGTAATACGCCTGCGACAGGCTTGTGCCCTGGCGCATATGACCGAGCAGGATGCTCATCACGTACAACGCATAGTCGACGCCGATGCCCACGCCGAGGGCGATCACCGGCAGGGTCGCGACCTTGACGCCGATGTTCAGCCAGACCATCAGCGCCTCACAGAGGATCGATGTGAGCATCAGCGGAATCACCGCACAAATCGTGGCGCGCCAGGAACGGAAGGTGATCAGGCAGAGCAGGATCACTGCGCCGTAGACCCAGAACAGCATTTCGCGATTGGCCTGCTTGACGACAATGTTGGTCGCCGCCTCGATCCCGGCATTGCCAGCGGCCAGGAGGAACTGGACCTCGTCGGTATTGTTCGCCGCAGCGAACTGTTCGACGTGATCCACCAGGCGGTTGAGGGTTTGCGCCTTGTGGTCGGAGAGGTAGACGTACAGTGTCAGCAGGCTGCAGTCTTCGTTGTAGAGCCCGCGCGGCGCACCGGCGGTGACCATGTTGAGCATCGCCTGGTTGTTCTGTAGCTCATACCACTTCGGGCTGCCTTCGCTGAGGCCGACCAGCATCCGGCGGTTAAGCAGCGCCAGCGAGTTGGTCGAATCGACCCCTGGCAAGGTGCGCAACTGCCAGTCGAGGGCGTCGACCTTGCGCAGGATGTCGTAGCGCGAACAAGCGCTGGCTGGCGTCTTGACCATGACTGCGAACAGATCGCTGCTGGCACCGTAGTGATGGGTCAGAAACGCATCATCCTGGTTGTAGCGCGAGTCGGCCCGCAACTCGGGCGCGCCGGCATCGAGATCACCGATATTCAATTGCAGGCTGACCACGAAGCCGACCGTCGCCAGTGCCAGGCTCAGGGCAATGCACAACGCCGCCCAGCGCCGCTGGGTGAACAGGTCGAGAAAGCGCCAGAAGCCGTGGCGACTCAGGCCGGCCTGTTCAGCATGCTCGCTTTTGAGACTCAGACGCGCGGCGCGGCGGCTGACACCAACATAGGAGAGCAATACCGGCAGCAGGATCAAATTGGTGAAGATCAGCACCGCCACGCCGATACTGGCGATCATCGCCAGGTCCTGGATCACCTGGATCTTGATGATCATCAGCACCGCAAAGCCGACCGCATCGCAGAGCAGCGCGGTGAGGCCGGCGAGAAACAGGCGGCGGAAGGTGAAGCGCGCGGCGACCACGCGGTGCATGCCACGACCGATGTCCTGCATGATGCCGTTCATCTTCTGGGCGCCATGGCTCATGCCAATGGCAAACACCAGGAACGGCACCAGCACCGAATAGGGATCCAGTTGATAGCCCAGCAGCGGCAGCAGGCCAAGCTGCCAGACCACCGCCACCAGTGAGCAGAACACCACCAGCAAGGTGCTGCGGATGCAGCGGGTATACCAGTAGAGCACCACGGCGGTGATCAGAATGGCCACGGCAAAGAACATCAGGATCTGCCGCAGACCGGCGATCAAGTCACCGACTTTCTTGGCGAAACCGGTGATACGAATGTCGATGCTGTCGCTCTGGTATTGGCTGCGTAGCGACTCCAGTTGTTGCGACAGCCTGGTGTAGTCCAACGGTTGGCCGTCGGGGGTGCGCTGCAGCAGGGGCACATGGATGATGCTCGATGCCTGATCGAACGCCACCAACTGGCCGATCTCGTTGGACAGTTGCACATTGCGCCGCAATGCCGCGAGGCTGGCGGCGCCGCCATCGTAGTTGTCCGGAATGACCGGCCCACCGTCCAGGCCCGCTTCGGTCACCGCCACCCAGCGCGTGGCCGGCGTCCACAGCGACTTCATGTACGCACGGTCGACACCGGGCAACAGATAGATCTTGTCGCTCAACGCCTGCAGGGTCTTGAGGTAGGCGCTGTCGTAGATGTCGCCCCGCTTGTTGACCACCGCGATGCGCACCGCGTTGCCCAGCCCACTCAGCTCCTGCTGGTGCTCAAGGTAGTTGGCGATATAGGGATGATGGGTGGGGATCATTTTTTCGAAACTGGCATTGAGCTCGACACGACTGGACTGCCAACCCAGTACCAGCGTGGTCGCCAGGCACAGCAGCAACACCCACAGGCGATGGTTGAACAGTGCTCGTTCGAGCACCGAGCCGGAACGCGGATCAAAGTCTTCGAACGCATTCGCAGGGGGCTGGGGGAAATTGCTAGGGGACGTCATAACCTCACTCCGCAACGGCAATCGATGGCTGCGCAATACGCTGCAGCCCGGTGAAACCGGCAACGATCAGGCTGCCATCGGCGGCCTCGACCAGACTTGAAACGGGCCTCCCCAGGGGCTTGCCCAGTGGCAGCAGCGCCGCCCCGGTCTGCTCGCCATTGAGAAACAGCGCACCACTCTGGTTGACCAGCAGCACCTGGCCGTCGGCCAGGCGCGTGGCGTCATTGAAGGAAATCGGCAGAGGGACGGACAGGTGCTGGAAGCTTTCGCCCCCATCATTGGAGATAAAGGCGTTGCCCCTCAGGCCGCCAACCAGCAGGGCGCCATCGGCGCGGCTCTGCAAGGTGAAGAAACTGCCTTCATAGGGACTTTCCAATGGGCTGAACGAAACTGCGTCGTCGTCCGAGCGTGCCAGGTAACCCTGCTCGCCAGCCAGGAACCAGCGCGTTCCCTGGTGACTGATGGCGTACAAGTGCATCCCGTTCGGGTTGGCGATATGCCCCATCAGCGACTGCCACGTGGCACCGCCATCGGTGGTCCACAGTGCCAGGCCGTAGGCGCCGACGATCAGCCCGTGTTGGGCATCGATGAATTCGAGTGCCAGGAAGGGTTTGTCCGCCCCATCGGCGACGAGACGCTCGGCATTTTGTACTCGTACCGATGCGTCATCCGGGTTGGCTGCCGTGGCCTGGTCGGCCTTGGCCGCGTCCAGCTCGAGCTGTGCCGCACGCGCGCCGTCGAGTTGCAGCGTCCAGTGCTCGCCACCATCGTGCGTGGCCAATACCACGCCCGCGTGACCGACTGCCCAGCCATTGCGTGCATCGACGAACTGCACTGCCGTCAGGCTCACCGATACCGGCACCGAGGCCTGATGCCAGCTTTGCCCGTTGTCATCGGAGAGCAGCACCAGGCCGCGCTCGCCCACGGCCACCAGACGTGTGCCGGCCCGCGCCAGATCGATCAATACGCTTTTCTGCGCGGCCGGCACCGGCATGGCCGGGGTGCTCAGTGGCGCGCCCACGGCAGTCGGCCCTGCCAGGCACTCACTCGTGGCGAAGGGCAAATACAGGGCCAAGAGCACAGCGCCCGCCTGACGAATTCTGTTCATAACCTACCTCGGAAAAACACTCGCATCCCAAGGACAGGCCGACAGGCCTGCCCTTCACTCTGCGCTCAGACTTAACGCACGCCGCGCCCGGCCATCGCCGCTGGCGAGAACTCCGAGGCCTTGTAGCGATCGACCTCGTGATACTGCTCCGGCAATCCGGCGTAGACGTTCTGGATAAACCAGGCCCCCGAAGTCAGGTCATAAAAACCGGCAGACAGTTGCACCACGGCTGGCAAGTCGGGCAGTACGGAAGGCAGGGACCAGAGGGTCTTGGCCAGTTGGCCGCTGGCGTCCCAACGGTCGCCGAGCAGGGCTTGCCAGCTGTCTTCGTCGAGGTAGTAGCGACCTTTGGGCAACTGGTGACGCTTGCCGGCAGCCAACGTCGACTCGACGACCCAGACGCGGTGCAACTCCCAGCGCACGTAGTCAGGATTCAGATGGTGCTTGGCGAACAGGTCTTGCGGCTGGGCGGCGGCCTGCATCTTGTTGGTGTTGTACGGAACATACATTTCCTGCTTGCCCACCAGTTTCCAGTCGAACCGGTCCGTACGTCCCTGCCACACGAACAGTTCGTCGAAGGACATGACCCCGGCAGTGGAAGGCGTAGGGGTATCGCAGCAGGCGTTGGGCAGCGTGCGCACCCGGCGTTGACCGGCCAGATAGACATGGGCCTGGGATTTGTCGCCGTTGATGTTCTCACGCCCCAGGATCTGCTCACCGGCACGAATCGCCGGGCCGAGATTGACAAAGCGCACCTGCCAATAATCACCCGAGTAGTTTTCAGGGCCGCCTTCCTGGAAGTAGTAGGGCATTTCCTGGGTCAACAGGCCGTCGCTGGTCATCACCTGGTTGCCGTCGGCCGTCATCAGATAGTGGCGAAAATGTCCCGCCACCGAGGTGCCGCGCCAGTTCAACAAGTGATTCCAAATGGCTTCGGTACCGTTCTGTGGAATCGGAAACGGAATCCCGCCAAAGGCACCGTCGGGGATCAGGCCAGCGCTGCTGTCGACCAGTTTGGCGCGGGTCGCATTCTTGAGCGTGTTGTCATAGACCCACTGCGGCGCGGCCGCCGTGCGCCGGGTTGGATAGACGTCGATGCGATAGGTGTCCGGGAAGCGCTTGAACAACTCCTTGGTGCCGTCGCTGAGCTTGTCGGCGTACTTCGCCACGTTTTGCGCGGTGATGCTGAACAAGGGTTTGTCCGCGGCAAACGGATCGCCGCGCTTCCCCCCCGGAACGTAGCCCGGATCGACCTTGGTGTAGCCACCGTCCCAGGCCGGGATGCTGCCATCGGCATTACCGACTTTCTCGGCACCGAAAGGCGTCAGGGTCTTGCCCAGCGCGGCAGCCTGTTCGGCGCTGGCGGCCAAGACCATCGGCGCGGCCGCGGCCAGCAGGGTTAAGCACAAGGCCTTTAGAGTGAACTGAATGGTCATGCGCAAATCCTCTTAGAACGTGGTCTTGACGGAGAAAGCCAGGTAATCCCGGTCCTTCAACGACTGCTTGTAATTGAACTGGCTGGCGGCGTTGAGGCTGGTGTCCTCGGGCCCGTAAAAGTGGGTGTAGGTCAGCCCCACGGTCACTTGGTCCAGGTAGGTGGCGGAGACGCCGATGTTCATATCCCCTCCTCTATCCGGGCCAAACCCGCTGATCACAGCCGACTTGCCCATGGGGAAATAACTGATGCCCAGCGGCACGCTGATATCCACGCCCGGGAAGAACTGGCGATAGGTGGGCGTGTAAACCAGCTTCAGACCCAGGCCGTCATCGGTGGCGTTAGGGTCCAGGGCTGCGCGGTTCCTGGTCACGGCCAGCAGGCGGTTCCAGGCCACTTCCCCTGTCAGGCTGGCTTCATTGGCGACGAAGGAAGGGCCCAGCGATGCCAGGACGTTGAGGTTGACGTGAGCCGTACGGCCGACGGCATAGAGGGCGTCATCGTTGTTGTCCGCCGCGACGCCCGGCAGGACGGTCTGGGCGTTGGACACCAGCGGCATGTTCCAGCGCATCGATGCCTCGCCGGCAAAGCTGTACTCGTCCACGGAGGTCGCGAAGCTGGCGCCCAGGACACGGATATCTTCCGGGTAGACCCAGGAATACTCGCCGACTTGCCCGGTACTGAAATTCGGCCCGGTGGCATTCGGTTTCAAATACAACGTGGGCGTTTTCTCGTGATACTGCAGCGCGTAGAGACCGTAATCCGTCGTCCCGGTGTTGTACTTGAGCTGCAGGCCACCTTGGCCGGAGCTCCTGGCCTTCTTGTCCTTGCCATGGAAAAACGCGGCCGGGCTGTTGGCATTCCCGCCCAGGAAATCCGGGAATGGCCCGCCAGTGATCAGCCGTTCATTGCCGTCGCCGATGGTATCGCTGGTGGAGAAGTAGCTGCCGGCGCCCGGCAAGCGGGTGGCTTCCCACTCCAACTGGTAGAAGGCGCCCAATGAAACATCATCGGTCAGTTGGTAGGCGGTCGAGAGCTGGTTGACCGGGCGAGTGATTTCCTTGAATTGGGTGTTGGGCACCGATTGCGCCTTGACCACGTCCACCGGCGCCATGGCTCCGGCGATGCCGTTGCCGCCGAAGAACAGGCTCTCGCCCCAGATCAGGCCGTGGCGCCCCGCGCGAACCGATAAGGCTCGCTCGGCCAGTTCACCGTTCCAGTAGACAAAGGCATCCAGCAGTTCACCGTCACCACCGTGCAGTTGACGGGTGTCGCTGGTGAATTCGTCAAAACCCACCGAACGTTGGTTGGCACTGGCCGCGTCGTTATTGTCGTTGCGGTCCTGGTAGACGGTGTCGTACCAGGCCGCACCGCTCAGACGGGCACCGAAGTTGTGAAAACCGATGTCCAGTTCGGAAAGAATATCCAGGCGATTGGAGATCAGCCCCTTCTTGAAGTTGTGATCGCCGTCATTCTGGTTCAGCGCCGTCTGGCCCTCGCTGAGTTTGCTACTGGGGTCCTTCAGGCGCCAGGCCGCGCTGTACTTGAGCGTATTGTCCCAGCGCAAGCTGAGGTCGGGATTGCCGGTATCGATCTGAAATGCCTGGGCAGTTGAAGCGCCAAGCCCCAGGCTGGCCGCAAGGGTCAGAGTGAAGGGGACGCGCCGTGACGCAGCGATCTTGCGAGTAGCCATCGAAGTAACCCTCTTTATTGTTGTTGTATGTCAGCTCTTCTGATGAACAGCGCCCGCCGTCGAGCCAGGCCAAGCCTGCACGGGCATGAAACATCCATGGGAGAGCGAAATCAGTCCTGGCGGTGCCTCAAATGGGCTCGGCCGTGACCTCGAGCATCCGCCGGACCAGGCCGATCCGGTCGAAGCCGCTGTCGTGGGCCATTTCCTTTTCACCGGCCAGCACCGAGGCTTCGCTGATGAATTTGCAGCGCTGATAACGGCGCGCCATGAAGCGTTCGAGCTGCTGCTCAACGCTGCCACCGGCAACCAGCTCTTCGCCGAGCACGACAGCATCTTCAATGGCCATGCCGGCACCCTGGCCCAGATGTGGCGTCGTGGCGTGCACCGCATCGCCAATCAGCACGACACGGCCGCGGTACCAGGGCTCGCTGACGAACACCACCTCCAACGGCTTGTAGATCACCTGCTCGCTGTCGCGGATCTGCTCGCGCAACTCGCCGATCAGGCCGGTGAAACCATCCAGGCGCTGGCGCATCTGGGTCGCCAGCGTGGCGGGATCCATCCTGGGGTTGGCGGGTTCATGGGAGGTGACGAACATGTACATCTGATCGCGCCCCAGCGGCACCAGCCCGGCATTGCCGGCGGGCCCCTGGAAGGTGGCCAGATGATCGATTCCAGCTGGACGCGGCAAGTTGTAGCGCCACACCGCTTGACCGGTGAAACGCGGCTGGTACTGCTCGCCGAACAGCAAACCGCGTACCTGGGAGTACAGGCCATCGGCTCCCACGACCAGGTCGTAACGGCCGCGACTGCCATCGGTGAACAGCACATCAACAGCCTCGTCCACCTGCTCCAGGGTTTGCACGCTCAAGCCCAGGCGAATCGAGGCGCCCAGGGCAATGGTGGTTTGGCTGAGGACTTGATGCAGGGCCAGGCGCGAGATGCCAACGTTGGCCGGATATTCCGGGCCAGCCAGGCGCTGGCCGGGAATTCGCGCCCGCTGTTCACCGGCAGTGCTATAGATGGTCACATCTTCGAACGCGTAGGCGGCATCCAGATAGCCGTCCAACACACCCAACTTGGCCATCTCGCGCACGACATTGCTCTGCTGGATGATGCCGACGCCGTAGACAGTCCACTGTGTCTTGAGCTCGACAAGATTGACTTCGATGCCCTGGCGACGCAAAGCGATTGCGGCGCATAGACCACCGATACCACCACCGACAATAAGCACTTTTTTCACTGAGTTCATGCTTGTCTCACTCTTATTCTTGTTATTCACGCAAGCGTTCTGCCGGAGCGATCCCAGGCTGCACCCACGGCTGTTTCTGCACGCATTCGCTACCGCGTTGTGTTCACTTTCTCGGCAAAGCAGGCGTTTGACTAATCGCATGTAGGGATACGATGTATCAGCAACCGCGATACGTTAACTAAGGTGCACACGCCTCCAATTGACCCGCCTCGAGCACCAGCCAGTCGGCCTGCGCCTGCCATTTCAAAGCACTCAGGCGTTCGCCCAGACACGGCCCGTAGACGCACAGGCCACTGTCCGGAAGGAACCGGGCACCGTGGGCGTAACAGACGATCTGGCTGCCATCGACACTGAGAAAACGATCCTTGCGGTACTCCAGGCGCACCTGCAGATGCGGGCAACTGTTGCGATAGACCCGCACCTCGCCGCCATGGCGCAGGGCAAACACGCTGTCCTGCCCTGTGTCCAGAGGATCGAATCCGCGGGCCTGCCCTTCGAGCAATTCATCCAGGCGACATAGCGCAAGGGCGTCGTGACTCATGGACGAACTCCGCACTCAGGCCTGCTTGGGCGGCGGACCGCTCGGGAACCATTTTTCCCTGGACGTGAACAGGAACAATTGCGAGTTGTCCGCCGACAACGGCGCCTGGCGCGCTTGCCAGGCGTCATCGTGCTTGTCCATGTCGGCGTCGTATTCGATGTGGCAGCCCAGCGGGCTGTTGAAGTACCAGAACCAGTTGGAGCCGAAGAGGTGACGGCCCGGGCCCCAGAAGCTGGTCCAGCCTTGCTGTTCGAAACGGCGCCCGGCCAGCAGCACTTCCGTGCCGCTGCCCATGTGAAAGGTGAAATGCTCGCAACCCTTCATGTGCGGTGGCGTCTGGATCATGAACAGGCAATGGTGGTCATCGGAACCGGCCGGACGCATGAACGGGCCAGCGCCAACGAAGGTGTCGGTGGTCATGAAGCCCAGGCGCTTGTAAAAGGCTTCGGCCTTCAGCGCATCCGGCACGAAATACACCACATGGGAAAGGGTGCGTGGCAGGGCCTGCATGTCGGGGGTGATGCCCGGTTGGTTGACCGGGCGCTGAGGGGCATGGCCCGGTGCATTGGTCAAGTCGGCTGGCGCGCTGTACGGGCGCCGCACACTGATCTGAAAACCAATGGCGAACCCCATGTCGTCAACACTGTGCACGGAGCCATCGGCACCGCGGGTCACCAGGCGATCGCGCCCCAGCTCATCGGCGATGGCCTCGAGATCCGCCCCGCTGGCCACGCCATAAATGGTTTCACGAATCGAGGGTGCAGGCCCGATGGCCGCCGGCAGACTGGCATCGTCAGCCCGGCGGATAATCACGGCAGTGCCGTCGAGGGCTTCAAAACGACCGCCCTCGCTGTCGACATCGACAGGTTGCAGGCCGTAGTCACGCAGGCAATGGGTACAGGCTTGAATGTCGTCGACGCCAAAAATCAAGGCATCAAGGCCAATGATGTTCATTGAGTTACCACTCCATTGTAATTATTCAGCGCAGGCCAGCACCCCGCTTACGAGAGCCGTGCCAGGCGAAGCGCTGCCGAGGCGGGTCTTGGAGTCGATCAAGCGTCACGGCCAACCGACTGTGGGCCGATACTGAAGGGGCGAAAACTCACTGACTAATCGCTTGTCAGGATGTGACCTATCGGCAAACGCAATACCTGGCTGCGCAGCGCCAAACGACGCGAAAAAACACAAAGACGTCGATCGACACATCTCGTCAGGGGGCTTGACTGCGCGATAGGAAGGTCGGAAGGTATTTACAAAATAAATACAAGAATCGAGACCGCCATGCGTTTTAACCACCTGGATCTCAATCTCCTGGTGGCGCTTGATGTGTTACTGGAAGAGCAGAACATCACCCGCGCCGCCGAACGCCTGCACATGACCCAATCCGCCACCAGCGGCGTACTGGGCAGGTTGCGCCTCTACTTCGAAGACGAACTGCTGGCGCAGGTCGGGCGCAAGATGCAGCCCACGCCCTATGCCCGTGAACTGGCGGCGCCAGTGCGCCAGATACTGCTGACGATCCAGTCCTCGATCACCGCCAAACCGGTGTTCGACCCCGCCACCAGCAAGCGCCATTTCCGCCTGATCACCTCGGACTACCTGATCAGCGTCCTGTTTGCCCGGGTCATCCAGAAGATCTACCTGGAGGCCCCGCACATCACCTTCGAACTGCTGGGCCCCGGCGACACCTCCACCGAGCTGCTGATGCGCGGCGAGGCCGACATGATGATCGTGCCTGAGCACTACCTCATCGAAGGCCACCCATCGCTCTTACTGTTCGAAGAAGAGCACGTTTGCGTGGTGTGGGACGGCAACACCCAAGTGGGCGACAGCATCACCCTCGATCAGTACATCGAGATGGGTCATGTCTCCGTGATTTTTGGCCGCAACCGGCAACTGAGCATCGAAGAGTGGCTGATGAGCCAGTACGGCTTCAATCGTCGCATGGAAGTGGTTACCCACGATTTCAACACCTTGCCGCAGCTGATCGTCGGCACTCAACGCATCGCCACCATGCTCCGGCGCATGGCCAGGCTGTACGCCAACTACCTGCCGCTGCGCATCCTGCAACCACCGGTGAAAATCCCGGTAATGCGAGAGTTCATGCTCTGGCACCGCACCATGGATGGGGATCCGATGCATCGTTGGCTGCGGGCGAAAATCAGTCAGATCATTAACGAACTGGAACAGTAGTCGCCTCGACGCGCGCCGAACATCCCATTTTGTTTCAAGATACCTTGCATCCCAACTTGCGATTGGCCAGCTATTTGGCTTCCCCTTTAGAGTGCACTCGGTCTCACCTGCAGGCGTACCTTTTCGCCTGCGAAACCGCCTAGAGACCCAAAAAATAATATTAAAGCCGAGCTCTTTTATCTCCCGGCCCGTACGCCCAGGATCTGCCGCAGTCATCAAGTTTTGGTTGATCACTGAGCAAGTTCTTCTTCGGTGGGCCAGCCGACAACCTATAAAAAACGATGGAGAGGCTGTATGACCACTTCGCTTGTCAATAACCCAACAGCTGACAATCAGACCATTATCAAACCCAACTACCCACGCAATTGTTGGTGGGTAGCAACCACCTCAGAAAAAGTCGGGCGCGAACCTCTGGCATTGAAAATGCTGGACATGTCGGTCGTGCTCTACCGCAAGGAGGATGGTTCGGTCGCCGCTCTTGATGATCGCTGCCCACATCGCTGGGCCCCTCTCTCATCGGGCAAGCTCGTGGGTGACGATATTCAATGCGGATACCATGGTTTTACCTTCAACCCCGAGGGGGAATGTGTACGTATTCCCTCGCAGCCCCAGATCCCGAGTCGCTGTCGCGTTCGATCCTATCCCGTGGTGGATCAGCCTCCCTTTGTCTGGGTGTGGATGGGCGATCCGGAAAAAATCGTCGAGGGCCCTCCTGTTGAAGCGCAGTGGCCGGCCGACCCGAACTATTCGTCCTGGAGCGGCGAAACCCTGGCCGAAGGCAACTACATGTTGCTGAAGGAAAACGTGCTTGACCTGACCCACTTCGGCTATGTGCATGCCACCTCCTTCAAGATCCTCGACTGGGTGGGTGCCCCCACCGTGATGGTTACAGAGGACAGGGTAAGCTTTCGCCAAGAGTTTATCGGTTGCAATCTGCCGCCAATGTTCGCCGAAGTCACAGCAATAGGCACAGAGAAAAAAGTTAATCGTTACAACTATGGCAGTTATGTTTCGCCGGCTTTAAATGTCGCCGCACTAGATATAGAAGACCACGAGGCAGAAGCAGGAAAGCGTAAAAACTTCCAGTTCAGGGTCATTCATGTAACAACCCCGGAAACCCCAACACGCTTCCGCTACATGTGGTTCGGTGGATTCGATATCCCGGACATGGACCCAGAGACTCTGCAAATGTGCAAAACCTTGACAGAAATCGGCTTTGCCGAAGACAAGGCGATCATCGAGGCCCTTCATCGCAACATCATGGAAGATCCAAGGCACTTGGATTACCCGGAAATCATCGTGCAAACGGATCAAGCCGCTATCCAGGCGCGCCGAAAACTCATGGCGCAAATTGAGAAGGAAAAAAACGGCTGACACGCTCTGAACCCTCCGCACCACCTGGTTTGGTGCGGATAATCATCTGAGCATCAAGCCTTGTATCTCCCCTCCTTCAGAACGAAAACAGCCTCCATCAAAATGCGCCGAGCATCCATCGGGGATGCTCGGCGCTTCATGGTTCATGAGGTACAGCGCTTTAGCTAGGTGAACGAGTAGCCTGGAACGAGCTGATCTGCCAGCCATGCGCACCCAGCACCCACACCTGAGTGGCAAACCCTTCACCACGAATCGGCTGATCGCCGCCTCGCTTTTGCAGCGTGTTGCACTGCGGACCGGTCATCACCGCCAAGGCATCACCGTAGAAACGCACCTGCAGCTCACCTCGCTCAATAGACAGGTACTGCACGGCGTTCTGTGCATAATCAAGGTAGTCGGCCTTGCCCTGTACCATGCCGGTGGTATGTACATACACCAGATCATCAGCAAACAGTTCGGCTACACGGGCGTGATCTTCCTCGACCAGCGCACGGCTACGCTCCTTCTCCAGCGCCAGAAGTTGATTTATTACTGGGGTATCAGTCATTTTTTTGGTTCTCGGGGATTTGACGAACACACACCTTAAACACCTGACCCACCGGCAAAAAATCGCCGATCAAGATGACAGCCATCGGCACTTGCGATACTCCCACGCGACAGTTTTTTTTGGCCCCGCGGCCCCGCCACCGTTGCTTTGCAGTCGTTATCGACAACATCAATACCCGGCTATTGATGCAATCTGCTGGTGACACCCAAGCGTGCACCCTAGCCTCGTGATTGATAACAATCACACGGCGAAAAAACCATGAGTATCCTGCATTTGCGCTGTAAGACCCTGTTCGACAGCACCAGCCTCGACACCCGCCAGCAGCAAACACTCATCATCGAAAACGGCGTGTTCGGCTATGTCGGCCCAACGTCCCTGGCTCCCGCGCCGAAACCTGGTGACTGTGTGGTGGATGCCGGCGACAACTTCGTCATGCCTGGCCTGATCGATGTGCACACACACCTGGCCTTCGGCAACGCACAGAGCGAAGAAGACATCGATATCTGGACCACCGATGAGTTCCGCGCCTTACGAGGCATGTTTTTCTCCCAGCACGTGCTCGCGGCTGGCGTCACCAGCATGATCTGCCCAGGCGACAGCGGACAGTTGAGCATCGCCGTGCGTAACGCCATTGCCGCCGGCATGTTCGAGGGCCCGCGGATCGCCGCCAGCAGCCGGGTGATTACCAACCGGCAGAGCCTCAACGACTGGTTCCCCAGCCGCGTCGGCACGCCGGAATATTTCACCGCGCGCCTGGTCACCAGCCGTAGCGAAGCACTGGCGGAAATCCGCAAGCAGGCCAAGGACGGTGTTGACCTGATCAAGATCGCCATGGACGGCACCTTCCGCCGCCCCGATGGCGGAATCATCGCGGCCTTCACCGCTGAAGAAACCTACGAGATGGTCCAAGAAGCTCATCGCCTTGGCTGCAAGGTGGCAACTCACGCCTATGGCCGCGAGGCGGTGATGTATGCGGCCAAGGCCGGAGTCGATCTAGTGTTCCACGCCTTCTATATGGACGATGCCTGCATCGAAGCACTGCTTGAGGCCGGCAGTATCCTTGCGCCGACCATGACCTTCCCGCAGAACACTGTGGACTTCTGTCAGCCCCACGACCCGGCGATTACCACCGGCTACGCCGGCTACTGTGCCCGTACCCTGGAACTAGGCTCGGCGGTGCTCAAACGCGCCAAAGCCGCAGGTATCCCGTTCGCCTGTGGCAGCGACAGCGGTTTTGCTGTCACCCCGTACGGCGAATGGCATGCTCGCGAACTGGAGCTTCTGGTCACCCGTATTGGCTTCAGCCCGGCCGAAGCGTTGCACGCCGCCACTGCTGTCGGCGCGCGCTGCATGCCTCGTGGCGAAACCCTCGGCACCCTGGAAGTGGGTAAACAGGCCGACTTCCTGCTACTGGACGGCTCGCCACTGGACGACATTCGCATCCTCCAGGATCGCTCACGCCTCAAAGCCGTGTACAAGGCTGGCCAGCCAATGCGCATGGATCGCAGCCGGTACGACCCCAAGCAAGTGTCCGACTTCAACTCGCTGAAATGGACCGACCTCTATACCCGCAACCGTGTCACCCAACTCGGTAAATGGAGCCTGTGAGTATGCAACGACTTGACCTTACCACCGCTACTCGGATCGGCAGCGCTGCCATCGCTGCCTCCACCAAACTGGGTCTTAAACCCATGGCCGTCGCCGTGCTGGACGCCGCTGGCCATCCACTTGTGGTACTGCGCGATGAACAGGCGAGTTTCCTGCGCCCACAAATCGCTACCGGCAAGGCCCGCGGTTGCCTCGGCATGGGCTTTGGTGGCCGCGAACTGGCGCGCCGCGCTCAAGCCATGCCGGCGTTCTTTAATGCGATCAATAGCCTCACCGCAGGCGAAGTGATTCCAGTGGCCGGTGGCGTACTGATCCGCAATACCGAGGGCACCTTGCTGGGCGCCATCGGTATCAGCGGCGACACTTCGGACAACGACGAACGCTGCGCCCTGCTGGCAATCAGTGCCGTCGGGCTAAGTGCCGACAACGGTGACCCTCAGCCGGACTGATCGAGCTGCGCGGCCTGTTCCTGCAACAGGCCGCGAAACCAGGCCAAAGCCGGATCCCGGGTTTGATAGGGGTGCCATTGCAATATCTGCACCGCTGCGGGAAAGACCAGCGGCGTCGGGTAAATACGCAACGCATGCCGCTTGGCGAAAATCTCGGCCTGACGACTGAACACCGTGGCAACTCGCGCGCTGCCGACAATAAATTCCGGTATCAGGGCAAAGCTTTCCAGGGCCACGCCGACCCGCCGCTCGATTCCCAGCTCGCGCAGATGCACGGCATCCATCGCCAGGTTGCGGCCATCAGCGAACTCCCGCACCACATGTTCAGCCGCGCAGTAGTCGGCCAGACTCAGGCCCTCAGCGAACTGCGCCTGCTGCGCGCAGACAATACAGCACAGTTGATCGCTCAGCAGCGGTACCTGCGGATAAGCCGGATTGAGCCGACGCTGCGGCACGATCACCACGTCGCTGCGCCGGTAATCCAGCGCCTCGCTGACCACGTCGCCTTCGCGTGGCATGGGTAGGTCACGCAGGCGCAGGCGCACACCTGGCGCGACTCGCGCCAACTCGCGGCTCACCGCAGGTAATAGCACCGTCATTAAGTAATCCGAGGCCACCAGGGTGAACAGCCGGGTGCAACTGGCCGGCTCAAAATGCACTGGCGCATCGATGATCTCGCGGGTCAGTGCCAGCGCCTCGCGCACCTTGGGCAAAAGCTCCGAGGCCAGCGCCGTGGGCTCCAAACGTCGCCCCATTTGCACCAACAACGGGTCGTTGAAATGCTCGCGCAATCGCCCAAGCGCCGAACTGGTGGCCGATTGGCCAAGATGCAGGCGCTCAGCCGCGCGACTGACGCTGCACTCGCTGAGCAATGCTTCGAAGGCCACCAGCAGGTTAAGATCGAGACGGCGGTAACGCATAAGAGGCGTGCTCCTGCTACTCACGTGAGGATCAAGTGCGGAAATGCCCGACGGCCGCCTTGAGCTCACCGCTAACCTGCTGCAAGTCGGCCGTGGAGACTTGCAGTTGCTGGCTTTCCCTGGCGCTGCCCTCGGCCACTTCACGCACCCGCGTCATACTCTGGCTGACTTGCTCGGCCACCACGCTCTGCTGTTCGGCAGCCGCGGCAATCTGCTGGTTCATCTGCTCGATGCTGGACACCGCCCGGGTGATCCGCGCCAGCGCCTGGGAAGCTTGCGCGGCAAGCACCACCGTTTCATCGCTCAACACATGGCTGCCTTGCAAACGCTCGGCGGCTTGTTGGGCGACACTGCTCAGACGAACGATCAACCCTTCGATTTCCGTGGTCGAACGCTGGGTGCGCCGTGCCAGGCCGCGCACCTCATCGGCAACCACGGCGAAACCACGACCATGTTCGCCAGCACGCGCCGCTTCGATGGCGGCGTTGAGGGCCAGCAGGTTGGTCTGCTCGGCCACCGCCTTGATGACATCGAGCACACCACCGATCGCTGCGCTCTCCACCAGCAACGAGCGCATGGCTTGCGCGCAGCCACTCATTTCCACGGCCAGATGGTCGATCTTGTCACCCGCCTGGCGCACCAGCTCATCGCCCTCACGCGCCTGCTCGTCGGCATGCGCCACCGCTGCGCTGGCCTCACCCGCATTGCGGGCCACCTCCTGCGCCGTGGCGGCCATCTGTTGCATGGCGGTGGCGGCCAGTTCGGTTTCCTGGCGTTGGTGCTCGACACCTCGGCTGTTGCTCTGGGTCACCTCGGCCAGGCTGCCGGCCATGCCGTTGAGCGAGCCAACACCACGGTCGATGCGCCCGACCAAGGCACGCAAACTGCCTAGCATGCTGCCCACTGTGCCCAACAGCTGCCCCAGTTCATCACGACGAACGCTGTCTGGTGGCGGATCACTCAGATCCCCCGCTGCCACGCGCTGGACCAACTGCACGGCCTGGCGCAGCGGCTGCACAATCAAATGGCGGATCAGCAGGCTGGCCCCGATCCCCAAGGCCAGCGCCAGAAAAGTGATCAAGCCCAATTGGCGATCGGCATTGCGATTATCGTCCAGTACCGCCTGCCTTTGCTGTTCATCAGCCAGGGCCAACAGCTTGCTCACCTGCTCGGTTTGCGCGTTCATCGCTGCACTGCTCTGCGTGCTTTGCCCACGGCTGCCGACGAACTCGACGAAGGCCTTGCGGTAGTCGCCCAGGGCCGTGCTTGCCTCCTGCAGCGACTCGCCTTGCAGCTCGCCAAGATCAAGCGCTTGCATGGCGGCCAGCAGGTCACTCATGCTCATTTCCCAGTCACTGCGGTAACGTTCCTCGCCATCGAGCGAATAATACAGTTCACTGTCACGCAGCTTGGCGAGCTTGTCGCGCAATGCAGCGGTCTGCTCGAGCAGCACCATCTGATTGCTGGTCGGGGGTGTGCCCTGCCCCAACCGGGTGTTAAGCGCATCCAGTTGATCGAGAAACAGCAGAGTGAAACTGTCACCCGCGGTCTGCGCCAGCGTCTGCATGCGCAGGCGGGCTTCGCGAGCCCGACGCAACGAATCGGCATAGCCGAGAAACTGCTCCAGATAAGTGCCGGCGGCCGTGCGCACGGTGGCGTGCGATGCGCTATTGGCCGGTTCTTCATCCAGATGCTGGCTCAGTTTCCCGATCGTCTCGCGCACCTGCTCAAGATGCTGCGGAGCAAGGTCCAGGGCGAAGGCTTTTTCGTCGATGCGGGCACGCAGGATCAATGCCTGGATCGATGACTCCTGGCGCGATTGCTCAGCACGCTGCTGCAACACACCCAAAGAACGAAAAGCAGTGGCCGCTACCCCCAGGGTAACCAGCAACACCAGGCCAAAACCCAGCGACAGCTTGGCGCCCACCGATAAATCGCCAAGCACACGGCTCAGTACAGGCATGTCCAACTCCTCCCACGGTAGTGCAAACACGTCCAGCCCTTGGCACCCAGGCTGATCGCCGGGCCGCAATTAGACTCACTCATTTGCCGATACCTTATTCTTGTTGTTATGCGCGCCCAGGGCTCCAGCCAATGGCGCGGTGTAGCGCCAACTCTAGTGAGTCGTCCCTCAACGACACCAATCGCATCCCGCGTTATGAGCAATCGCAAAGTACGATGATAGGTATCTGGATTTGCTGCTTGAGCTGTGAGTAGAAAACCCTTAGGCCAATGACACAGACGCTCTATCGCCGTTCGCAATACCACCCATCCCGACTTGCGATTGGCCAAACAATTGCCCTCCCCTTAGCCTGCTTCGAACCGCCAGGTCGGGCTGTCACCCGCTCCGGACCTGGCTGCCTGCCTTTGCTTGCACAAGGACAATAACAATCATGTTCCGCTACTTCCCGACCAACTACGTGTGGAATCTTTCCGTCGACCTCGCCATTGAAATGGGTGCCCGCATCGGCGAAATCGAAGAAATGTGCGCGCCGCTACAGGAGGCCGCCAAGCAGCCGGACGCCGCCGGCAGCAAGGCCTTCCGTGATACCTGGGCAAAAATGGCCGACAAGCTTTGCGGCTTGGCTGAAGAAGACGAAGCCAAAGGCCGAATGTTGTCAGCCGGCGAAAAATACAACCGCGCCGCGACCTATTACCTGAGCTGCGAACGCCTGCAGGCCCACGGTGCCCCTGGCCGGACGGAGCTGTACCAGCGCTTTCTTCACACCTTCCAGCGCGGTATCGAACTGGCGCAAGAAAACTGCGAGCGCGTTGAAATCCCTTACGAAGGCAAACACATTTCCGGGTTGCTGGTTCGCGCCGAAGGCGTCAGCGGCCCGGCGCCGATTCTGGTGCAGGTCAATGGACTGGACTCCACCAAAGAAATGAAATATCGCGTCGGCCTGCCCGCCTGGCTGGCCAAACGTGGCGTGTCGTCGCTGGTCATCGACCAGCCGGGCACCGGCGAAGCCCTGCGCCTGCATAACCTGACGGCGCGTTTTGACAGCGAACATTGGGCCAGTCGGGTAGTGGACTGGCTGGAAACCCGCAGCGATGTCGACGCCAAACGCATCGGCATGGAAGGCGTGTCGCTCGGCGGCTATTACTGCCCGCGCGCGGTAGCCTTCGAACCGCGCTTCGCCTGCGGGGTTGTCTGGGGGGCCAACCATGACTGGCGTGATGTACAGAAGCGGCGCATGGAAAAAGAAGGCAGCTTCCCGGTTCCGCATTACTGGTCCCATGTGGCCTGGGTATGGGGCGCCAAGGACACCGAGCAATTCATGGCCATCGCCGAGAATGTCCACCTGGACGGCATACTGGATCGCATCAAGGTGCCGTTCCTCGTCACCCATGGTGAGAAGGACTCGCAGATTCCATTGAAGTGGGCGCACCGTACCTACGAGCAGTTGGTCAACAGCCCTAAGCGCGAGCTGAAAATATTCACCGAACGCGAAGGCGGCGTCCAACATTCGAGCTTCGATAACAGTATCAATGCCGGTCATTACATCGCCGACTGGGTCGCTGAAGTGCTTGGGGGGCGGACCGCGTGATGGGTGTGTTCCAGCCCCCTAGGGTTGCGAGCCGTGGTTGAATGACGCAATGAAGCCAGGCACTCCTCTTGTGGCGAGGGGATTTATCCCCTCGCCACAGATTGGGAAATGCCTATAAGAGTATTAGGGCTTCAAGCCAGCTGGCTACGCAGTTGCCGCGCCGCCGCCACCATGTTCACCAACGCCGCTTCCGTCTCCGGCCACGCCCGGGTTTTCAGCCCGCAATCAGGGTTGATCCACAACCGCTCGGCGGGAATCCGCTTCACTGCCTTACTCATCAGCGCGACCATCTCCGCCGTGTCCGGCACCCGTGGCGAGTGGATGTCGTAGACGCCCGGGCCAATGTCGTTGGGGTAATCGAACGCCTCGAACGCCTCGAGCAGTTCCATGTCCGAACGCGAAGTTTCGATGGTGATGACGTCGGCATCCATGGCCGCGATGGCCTGGATCACGTCGTTGAATTCGCTGTAGCACATGTGGGTATGGATCTGGGTTTCGTCAGCCACTCCCGATGCACTCAAGCGGAAAGCCTCCACGGCCCAGTCCAGGTACTCCTGCCATTGCCCGCGACGCAGCGGCAAACCTTCGCGGAACGCCGCCTCGTCGATCTGCACGATCTTGATCCCGGCCTTTTCCAGGTCCAGCACTTCGTCACGCAAGGCCAGGGCCAGTTGGCGGGCCTGGATTTGACGCGAGACGTCCTCGCGCGGGAACGACCACATCAGCATGGTCACGGGACCGGTGAGCATGCCTTTCATGACCTTGTCGGTCAGGCTTTGCGCATAGCGGATCCAGTCGACGGTCATGGCGCTCGGCCGGCTGATGTCGCCGTAGATGATCGCCGGTTTCACGCAACGCGAGCCGTAGCTCTGCACCCAACCGAAACGGGTGAAGGCGTAGCCCTCCAGTTGCTCGGCGAAGTACTCCACCATGTCGTTGCGCTCGGCTTCACCGTGCACCAGTACGTCCAGGCCCAGGCGCTCCTGGATCTGCACGGCATGGCGGATCTCGGTGTGCATGGCGTCCTGATAATCATTGGCCGACAGCTTGCCCTGCTTATAGGCCTGACGCGCCAGGCGAATTGCCGGGGTCTGCGGGAAGGAGCCGATAGAGGTGGTGGGAAACGTAGGCAGTTGCAACCGGGCACGCTGCTGTTCGATGCGCTTGGCAAACGGCGAACGCCGCTGGCTGTCCTGTGGCCCGATAGCCGCCAGACGAGCCTGAACCTCGGCTTTGTGAATCCGCGGGGAGCCGGCACGACGGGTTTGCACGTCACGACTGATGGCCAGGGCCTGCTGTACGCCGGGGGCCTGCGGATCGTTGAGCGCATCGCGCAACACCGCCACTTCACCGCACTTTTGCACGGCGAAGGCCAGCCAGCTCTTGAGCTCGGGATCGAGCCGGTCTTCACGCTCCAGATCCACCGGGCTATGCAGCAATGAGCAAGACGTGCTGACCCAGAGGTTGTCGCCAAAACGTTCCTGGGCCGGTTGCAACTGCGCCAGCGCCTGTTCCAGTTCGCAGCGCCAGACGTTGCGACCATTGACCAGGCCCACCGACAGAATCTTGTAGGTCGGCAGGCGGTCCAGTACCTGGCCCAGTTGCTCCGGCGCACGCACGGCGTCAATGTGCAAACCGTCCACCGGCAGGCTCACCGCCAGGCCGAGGTTGTCTTCCAGGCCACTGAAATAAGTCGCCACCAGTTTTTTCAGCGGCGAGTACTGAAGAATGTGATAGGCCCGTTCGAACGCGCTTCTCCAGGCCAGGGGCAGGTCGAGGGTGAGGATCGGTTCGTCGATCTGCACCCACTCCACGCCTTGGGCCTTGAGGCGATTGAGGATTTCACCGTAGACCGGCAGCAGACGCTCCAGCAGCTCGAGCTTGTCGAACTCCACCCCCTTGGCCTTGCCCAGCCACAGGTAGGTCAGCGGGCCGATGATTACAGGCTTGACCTGATGTCCCAAGGCGAGGGCCTCGTCGACTTCGTCGAACAGTTGCTCCCAGCTCAGGGCGAAAGTCTGGTCGGCGGAAAACTCCGGGACCAGGTAGTGGTAGTTGGTGTCGAACCACTTGGTCAGCTCCTGGGCGTATTGCGCCTGACCGTGCTCGGCGCCGCAGCAGGCGGTCGTGGCACCACGGGCCATGGCGAACAAGGTGTCGAGGGTCGGTTTACCCTGGGTATCCAGGGTGCTGTGGAAACGCGGCGGAACGGCGCCCAGGGTCAAGGTGTGGCCGAGCACCTGGTCATACCAGGCAAAGTCGCCAACCGGCAGCAGATCGATACCAGCGTCTTTTTGCAGTTGCCAGTGCCGGGCCCGCAGCTCGCGGCCCACCGCTTGCAACGCGGCCGGCGCCAGATCGCCCTTCCAATAGGCTTCGAGGGCTTTTTTCAGTTCGCGGTCGGCGCCGATGCGGGGAAAACCGAGGGTATGGGCCAGGGCCATGGTGTGTGTCCTCCTGTAAAAGATGGCGCCATTGTCGACAGCCGAGCCTACATGAGACAAACTCAACCTTTTCGTGTTGATCACAAGTTTTCCTCATGGAGGCCGCCGTGCTTGAAATCCGCCACCTCAAGACCCTGCACGCATTGCGCGAGGCCGACAGCCTGGTGGAAGCCGCCGAACGCCTGCACCTTACCCAGTCCGCCCTCTCTCACCAGTTCAAGGAACTGGAGGAACGCCTGGGCATGCCGTTGTTCGTGCGCAAGACCAAACCCGTGCGCTTCACCAGCGCCGGCCTGCGCCTGCTGCAACTGGCCGACGCCACCCTGCCGCTGCTGCGCAGCGCCGAGCGAGACATCGGGCGGCTGGCCGGTGGCACCGCCGGGCGTTTGCACATGGCGATCGAATGCCACAGTTGCTTTCAGTGGCTGATGCCGACCATCGACCAGTTTCGCGACGCCTGGCCGGAAGTTGAACTGGACCTGGCTTCAGGCTTTGCCTTCGCCCCGCTGCCGGCCCTGGCCCGGGGTGACCTGGACCTGGTGGTCACCTCCGACCCGCTGGAACTGGCCGGCATCACCTACGTGCCGCTGTTCACCTACGAGGCGATGCTGGCCGTGGCCAACCAGCATCGCCTGGCGGGCAAGCCCTACGTCGTGCCGGAAGACCTGATCAGCGAAACCCTGATCACCTATCCGGTGGAACGGGACCGGCTGGACATCTTCACCCGCTTCCTGGAGCCGGCCGACATCGAACCGGCCCAGGTGCGCACCTCCGAACTGACGGTGATGATGATGCAACTGGTGGCCAGCGGCCGAGGTGTGTGCGGCATGCCGCACTGGGCGCTGCATGAATACAGCTCACGGGGTTATGTGAAGGCCAAGCGGCTGGGGGAGAAAGGCTTGTTTGCCACGCTGTATGCGGCGGTGCGTACCGACATGCTCGACGCGCCATACATGCGCGACTTTTTGCTGACGGCCAAGGACACGTCGTTTTCCACGTTGGACGGGGTCAGTGCCGTTCGGTGATACCGCGTTGCGCCTATCGCGAGCAAGCTCCCACAGGGGATTTGTGTTGTGAACACTATCGATGCCACCCAGCAAATCCCTATGGGAGCGAGCTTGCTCGCGATGGCGGTGTGTCGGTGGGGTTAGAGCTCGAGCCACATGTGGATCTTGTCGAGGTATTCATCGCCCACCCGTATCGCCATGGGTTCGAGGCCGTACAGTACGAAACCGCAGCGCTGGTAGAGCTTGACGGCCGGGTCGTTGCCGGCGGTGACGGTCAGTTGCACCAGGCGCAAAAAGCTGTGGCGACGGGCTTCGTCGAGGGCGGCCTGTACCAGTTGGAAGCCGAGCCCCCGATGGCAATGGGCAGCGGTGACGTACATGCCGAACAGCATCGCCTTGTGCCGGGCCTTTTCCCGAGACTCCAGGGCCAACCCGACAATGCCGACCAGCTCACTCTCGACAAACGCCCCCAACAACACGTCAAACCGGCTGGTCAGGCGCGACTCCCACCAATTGATGGGCAGCGCCGCCCGTTCGTTGAAATGGGAGGTGAAGGCCTGCGGGTGAAGCGCGTAAGCCTGGAGCATCAGCTCGCGATACGCCTGGGCATCGCCCGCCCGCAGCCGTCGAATGTTCACGCCGAACGCCGTTGCTCAAGCATCAGGCGCAACGCCAGTGCACCCAGCACAAACCCCATGAAGTAACGCTGGGCGGCCAGCCAGGTGGGGTTGTGGACAAACCACGAGGCAATGCCGGCGGCGAACAGGGCAATCAGCAGGTTGACGCTGAAACTGACGCTGATCTGGGTCAGCCCCAGAATGATGCTCTGGGTGAACAGCGAACCGTGTTCCGGGCTGATGAATTGCGGGAACACCGAGAGGTAAAACACCGCGATCTTTGGATTCAGGGCACTGGTAAGAAAACCCATGGTGATCAACTTGCGCGTCGAGTCCGCAGGCAGTTGCTGGGCCTCGAAAGGCGAACGCGCCCCGGGCTTCACGGCCTGCCAAGCCAACCAGAGCAGGTACAGCGCGCCGGCCCATTTCAACACTTCATAGGCCACCGGCACTGCCAGGAACACCGCCGTCAGCCCCACCGCCGCGGCGAACATGTGCACGAAAAATCCGGCCACCACCCCTAGCAAGGAAGTCACGCCGGCCTTGCGGCCCTGGCAGATCGAACGGGAAATCAGGTAGATCATGTTCGGGCCGGGCGTGAGCACCATCAACAACGCCGCGGCGGCAAAAACCAGCAGGTCCGGCAATGGAATCATGAGCATCAATCCTTGAGTCAGCAGGTCACGAGATGTGTGGCTCGATAAAACGGCAGGATTACCTCGCCTGTCAATGGCGCCAACACAAGATCGCTGTCGCCGGCCGGGTCGATCCAGCGCACTTCCTCGATTTCAGCAGCAGGAGACACCGGGACGTCGATACTCAGCAAAAACACTTCGGCCTGCACGGTAAAACCCGGCTCGTTGGCGGCTGGGGCGCTGAACAGGCCCAGGTAACGGGCTTGTGCCGGGTCGATCGTCAGGCCAAGTTCCTCTTCCAGCTCCCGCGCCAGGGCCTGGACCGGTTGTTCATGGGCCTCGATCTTGCCACCCGGCTGCATGAAGGCCCGAGTGCCGCGCTTGCGCACCAGCAGGGTATGACCGTCAGGCCCGATCAACAGGGCGGCGGCTATGCGGATAAGGGAAGTGGTCATGGGTGATCGAAGCCTTGGGCGGGAAAATGCCGGGGAGATTACAGGCCAGGGGGAGCGAGGGCAAAGCCTGGGGCCTATCTCAAAAGCAGCACATTCACCTGTGGGAGCGAGCTTGCTCGCGATAGCATCCTGTCAGTCAACAATGCACTAACTGGAAGACCGCCATCGCGAGCAAGCCCGCTCCCACAGGGGATTTGTGGTGTCAGCCCAAAATCGGCTTCGGCACCGCAGGGTCCGCCTCCTCGGGGATTTTGACGAACACGCTGTAGCGGGCCCCCTCCATCGCTTCGAAGGCGATGAGTTTTTCCACCAATGGACCGCTCAGGACCTTGCCGGCGTTCAGCAGCAGCATGCCGTTGTCGGCGTTGAGGTTGCGCGCCAGGACCATGCCGGCCACCAGCTCGCGGGTGTTCATGACCTGCACCGTCGGGTCGGACAAGGTCACGTCGTCCAGGTATTCGCCACAGGCCTTGATGAAGTCCTCGATCATATCCGGGTCGTACAGCTTGCCGGCGTACTTGCGGATATAGACCAAGGCCTCGTCGCTGTTCATCTGCCGTTCGAGGATCAAGCCGCGTTGCAGCTCGATGAAGTCCACCGCCAGTTTCAACAGCCGCGAACCGAACGGAATGGCCTCACCCTTGAGGTGTTCGGGGAAACCGCTACCGTCCCAGCGCTCCTGGTGATGGCGGATGATCCGCGCCGCGTCCTTCATCGGGTCCAGGGTCATCAGCAGTGACTCACTCTGCTTCGGATAGGCGCGGTACAGCTCGAGTTCAGTGTGGTGCAGCATGTCAGCGGGCGTGACCATCATGTTGTCGGTCCAGCTCAGCTTGCCAATGTTGTACAGCGCCGCGGCCATGGTCAGGTCGCGGTCGGTGGATTCATCCAAAAAATGCAGCCGGCTGTAGACCCTGATCAACTCGATGATCTGCCGGTTGGTCTGCTTGGCCTTGGGCAGGCGCAGGTTGGCGATCAAGGAAAACACTTCGGTGCTGGTCACATAACTGCGCTTGAGCTCGTCATAGGCCAGGTCGAGCATGTCGGCGGTCTGCTGCAACTCGGAGGTGCGCGAAGCCACGCGCTTTTCCAGGGTGGCGTTGAGGGTCTTGAGTTGCTGGTTCTGTTCGCGGTTCAGCGCTTCGAGACGCTGGCGCTCGCTTTCGGAATGCTGGTGGGCCAAGGCCTGCCGGAGGGCCTGGACCAGTTCCTCATCGTTCCAGGGCTTGCTGAGGTAGCGATAGAGCTGCCCCTCGTTGATGGCCTTGGTCATCATTTCCACATCGGCATAACCGGTGAGCAGGATGCGCAAGGTCGACGGATAGAGCTTGCGAATCTGCGCCAGCAACGTGGCGCCATCCATATTCGGCATGCGCGCATCGGTCATCACCAGGTCGACCGGCCGCTCCTTGAGGATTTCCAGGGCCTTGGCACCGCTGTCGGCCAGCAGGATTTCATACGGCTGGCTGCGCAGCAGCCGACGAAGGCTATTGAGAATCGATTCTTCGTCATCGACCAGCAGCACCGTGGGTTTATTGACCGGAACGTCCGGCGATTGATCTTCCATTTCTGCCCCCTCCTCTTAACCACAACCGTTCTACCGCACCCCTGAAGCACAGGCTAGTAGATAGCGTAAATTTAGACACAATTTGCCATTACTGGCCGAGCGCATCCCAATGAGACGACTATGCTGTACCCCATGAAGGGCCATGTACAGGCCAGAAGACTCATGCCACAGAAAGGGATATCAGATGTTCCCACGGTTCTATAGTCAGCATCTTCTCGGTGCACGGCCATGAGCCTGCCGATGGAGAAAGGCAATCGGCGGATCCTGATCGTCGACGACACCCCGACAATCCATGAGGATTTTCGAAAGATCCTCAGCCCCCAGGTGACCAGCGAAGACAGCCTGAGCAGCGCCGAAGAAGCCCTGTTCGGCGCGCCGGTGGCGGTTTCCGCCCAGAGTTTCGTGCTCGACTCGGCTTTCCAGGGCATGGAAGCCCTGAACAAGGTGGAGTCGGCGCTGGCCCAGGGGCAACCCTACGCCATGGCCTTCATCGACATGCGCATGCCGCCGGGCTGGGATGGCCTGGAAACCATCGAGCGGCTGTGGCGTGCCGATCCCAAGCTGCAAGTGGCCCTGTGCACCGCCTACTCGGACTATTCCTGGGAAGACATCTCCGAGCGCCTGGACCTGGGCGACCGCCTGCTGATCCTGAAAAAACCCTTCGACGCCATCGAGATCCGCCAGATGGCCAGCGCCTTGACCGTCAAATGGCAAATGACCGAAGACGCGGCGCTGAAAATGGACATGCTCGAACGGGCGGTGGAAGAACGCACCCGGGAACTGGCCGACGCCAACATCATCGTGCAGAACAGCCCGACCATTCTCTATCGCCTGCGCGGCGAGCCGCCGTTCCCATTGATGTACATCTCCCACAACATCACCAAGTTCGGCCATGTCGCATCGCAACTGATCAGCTCGCCGGACTGGGCGCAAATCCTGATCCACCCCGACGACCAGGGCAAAGTCCAGGAAGCCATGGTGCGCGTCCTGGACCGTGATACGGCGGGGGCTTCCATCGAGTTCCGCATGCGCACCGGCGATGACAACTTCCGCTGGGTGGAAAACCGTTACATACCGGTGCGCAACGAGCAGGGCCTGTTGTTGGAAGTGGAAGGCATCATTCTCGATATCACCGAGCGCAAGCTGGCCGAAGAAAAAATCGCCCTGCTGGCCCGCACCGACGGTCTGACCGGGCTGGCCAACCGCGCCACCATGGTCGAGCGCTTGCACCAGGCCTTCGCCGCCGCTCGCCGGGGGGCGGCGCGGTTTGCGATGTTTTACCTGGACCTGGACCACTTCAAACGCATCAACGATACCCTGGGCCACCCCATCGGCGACCTGTTGTTGCAGGAAGTCGCCATGCGCATCAAGGGCTGTACCCGGGAAAACGACGTGGTGGCGCGCCTGGGTGGCGACGAGTTCGCCATCCTGCAGCTGGATGTCCATGAAGCGACCCATTGCGCTGCGCTGGCGGCCAAGATCCGCGACACCCTGGTGGCGCCCTACTCCCTGGATGGTAACGACGTACGGATCTCCGTGAGCATCGGCATCGCCCTGTACACCCCACAGAGCCTGAGTGCCGATAGCCTGATGGCGCAGTCCGACATGGCCCTGTACCGCTCCAAGGAAAAGGGCCGCAACCAGTACCATTTCCACAATGAAGAAATCAATCAGGAGGTCACGGACCGCGTCGCCCTGGCCAACGACCTGCGCCAGGCCCTCGAAAATAACGAGCTGCAACTGCACTACCTGCCGGAAGTCGACCTGGGCACCGGAAAAATCCTCGGCATGGGTGTGCAGGTACGCTGGAACCACCCGCAGCGAGGTTGGTTGGAACCGGCGGCGTTCATGCCGGCGGCCGAGAAAACCGGGATCATCGTCGGTCTCGGTCATTGGGTACTGGACCAGGCCTGCCAACAGATGCGCCAGTGGCGCGACCAGGGCATGGCGCCTCCGGTGATCGCCATCGACCTGTCCCTGACCCAACTCAAGACCGGCCCGGAACTGATCTACGACGTGCTGCGCACCACCGCGCGTTGGGAACTGGCGCCGTGGGACCTGCGTTTCGACGTCACCGAAGCGACCCTCGCCCAGACCAAATGGACCCACAACGACGTGCTTCCACGCCTCTGCGAACTGGGCGTGCAGATCGCCATCGATGATTTCGGCACCGAGTATTCCTCGTTCGATTACCTCAAGACCTACCGGGTCAACCACCTCAAGCTCGCCCAGCGGTTTCTTGACAGCGCCAACGACGATCCCGAGAACGCCGTGACGTTGCGGGCGATCATCAATTTTGCCAAGGATGTGGGTATCGGCATCATCGCCGAAGGTGTCGAGACCCAGGAGCAACGCTCCACGTTGATGTCCAGCGGCGGGGCGATGCAGGCCCAGGGGCATTACTTCAGCACTGTGGTCGACAGCGGCCAGGCCGCCGAACTGCTCAAGGCCGGCACCATCGTCCCGGTAACGGACCACTGGACTCGGCCTGCGAGCCAGCTATCGGAGAGCAACCCATGAATCCCATGTCGGTACCCGCCAACCGGCGGATCCTGGTGGTGGACGATACGCCGGCGATTCACCAGGACTTTCGCAAGATCCTCAGCTCCCCTGTCAACAGCGATGATTCACTGGACGATACCGAGAGCCTGCTGTTCGGCACGCCCCAGATCAACCGGCTGCAATTTCAAATCGACTCGGCCTACCAGGGCGAAGAAGCGCTGGAACTGGTCAAGCGTGCCCAGGCCGAAGGCCAGCCTTATGCGCTGGTATTCGCCGACATGCGCATGCCCCCGGGCTGGGACGGCCTGCAAACCATCGAGCAACTGTGGAAAGCCGACCCGCGCCTGCAGATCGCCCTGTGTACGGCGTTCTCGGATTACTCCTGGGAAACCATGTCCGAGCGGATCGAGTTCGATGACCAGTTGCTGATCCTCAAGAAACCGTTCGACACCCTGGAAATACGCCAGATGGCCAGCGCCATGACCTGGAAATGGCAATTGGCCCAGGACGCGGCGAGAAAAATGCGCAGCCTGGAACGCACGATTGAAGAACGCGTCCAGGAACTGCTCAAGGTGTCCCACCTGCTGCAATACGACGTGCTCACCGAACTGCCCAACAGCATGTTGCTGGGTGATCGCCTGACCCAGGCCATGGCCCAGTGCCGCCGGCATGACCGGCAACTGGCGGTGATGTTCATCGGCCTGGACCGCTTCAAGCGGGTCAATAACGCGCTGGGGCATCCGGTGGGCGACGAAATGCTCAAGCGGGTGGCCCGGGCACTGTCAACCGTGGTGCGTGAGTCCGATTCGGTGTTTCGCTACGGTTCCGATGAATTCGTAGTGATCGTGGGGGACATCGTCGACGCGCAGCAAACCAAAGGCGTGGCCGAAAAACTCCTGGCGGCCATCAGCACGCCCCAGCCCATTGACGGCCATGACCTGAGCGTCACCGCAAGCTTGGGGATCAGCGTGTACCCGACCGACGGTTTCGATGCGGTGGCGCTGATCAAGAAAGCCGAGACAGCAATGCGTAACGTCAAGGAAAACGGCCCCAACGACTACCGTTTTTTCACCGAAGACATGAACCGCCGGGCCCGGCACCAGCAGACCATCGAATCCGGCTTGCGCCTGGCGCTGCAACGCAAGGAGTTCGTGTTGCACTACCAACCCAAGCTTGACCTGACCAGCGGCAAAGTGGTCGGCGTCGAAGCGCTGGTGCGCTGGAACCGACCCAACCACGGCCTGGTTTTCCCCTCGGATTTCATCCCGGTGGCCGAGGACAGCGGGCTGATCGTGCCGCTGAGCCAATGGGTGCTCCAGGAAGCCTGCCAGCAGGCCTGCCGTTGGCAAGCGCAGGGCATGCGAGCGCTCTACCTGTCGGTCAACATCTCGGCCATCGATTTTCGCCAGCGCGGCTTCGTCGAAGGCATCGCACGCACGCTCAAGGAAACCGGCTTCGACCCGACACAGTTAGAACTGGAGATCACCGAAAGCGTGCTGATGCAGAACATCGACACCACCGTCGCCACCCTCAAGGCCATCAAGCACCTGGGGATACGGCTGGCCATCGACGATTTCGGCACCGGCTACTCGAGCCTGAGCTACCTGCAAAAGTTTCCGGTGGACGTGCTGAAGATCGACCAATCCTTCGTTGGCGACCTGAGCATCGACAGCAACGACGCCAAACTGGTGAGCACCATCATCAGCCTGGGCAAGAGCCTGAACCTGCACATCATTGCCGAAGGCGTAGAAACCCGTGAGCAACTGGAGTTCCTGAAGATCCACCAGTGCGAGGAAGCCCAAGGGTATTACTTCAGCAAGGCAGTGGAACCGCAAGCCTTCCTTGAATGGGTGACTGAATGGGAAACACGCCAGAACCCGTTCTCATGAACATCCGAGTTTCATAAACCAAAGGTTTCAAGGAAAACATCCCATGGCATCACATGGACTGATTCTGGCTTTCGGCCTGTTCTTGGGATCAAGCGTGGCCGCCCATGCTGCGCCGCTGGACGAACCTCTCAAACCGCTGCCGCCTGTTCAATCATTGGACCCCAAGCGCGTCCAGTTGGGCCTGCGGCTGTTCAATGACCCGCGCCTGTCGGTCAACAACACCCTGTCCTGCGCCAGTTGTCATCGCCTGGACAGGGGCGGAGCCGACGACAAGCCGTTTTCCCTGGGTTTTGACGGTAAACCGGTGGAGGTCAATACGCCTACCGTGTTCAACGCCGCCCTGAATTTTCATCAGTTCTGGGATGGCCGCGTCGACACTCTGGAAGACCAGGTGCACGCCGTGGTCACCAGCCCCACGGAAATGGGCAATACCTGGGAAACGGTGGTCAAGCGCATCGCCGAGGATCCGGGTTATGCCAAGGATTTCAAGGATGCGTACCCCGACGGCGTAACCAAACTCAACATCCAGGCGTCCCTGGCCGATTACGAACGCACCCTGCTGACCCCCAACTCGCGCTTCGACCAATACCTGTTGGGCAATACCGACATCCTGACGCCCCGGGAAAAATTCGGTTACCAGCGCTTCAAGGAATACGGCTGCATCACTTGCCACCAGGGCGTGAACATCGGCGGCAATATGTTCCAGAAATTCGGCGTCATGGGCGATTACTTCAAGGACCGGGGCAACCCCACCCGGGCCGATGAGGGGCGCTTCAACATCACCGGCGATGAAGCCGATCGCCAGGTGTTCAAAGTGCCCAGCCTGCGCAACGTGGCCGTCACCGCCCCGTATTTCCATGATGCCTCCGCGCCGACCCTGGAGCACGCGGTGGAGGTCATGTTCAAGTACCAACTCGGGCGTGAACCGATGAAGAACGATACGGAGTTGATCGTCGAATTCCTCAAGACCCTGACCGGAGAGCGGGAGGGCAAGCCCCTATGACACTCCTTCGTCGCGCCGGCCTGGCATTCATCGGCCTGTTGCTGGCTTCCGTCCTGCTGTTCATGTACATCAATTCGGGTGCCCAGCAGGCGGCCTCTTACATCGAATCCCGGGACCTTATCCGCCTGCTCAAGCAACAGGATGCTATCTGGGACAACGAAGTGCTCAAGGCGCGGATTGCCCTGAGCCACAATTACGATCCCCTCGTCTCGCCGCTGCACGAGATGGCGCGCCTCTGGCAACGCCTGGACGCCATAGAGTCGGAGCCGGGTCGCCACGCGTCTTCGGCCTGGGAGACCCAGCGCGACGAATACCTCAAGGCGGTCAAGGAAAAAACCCGTCTGGTGGAACAGTTCAAGTCCCACAACGCGATATTGCGCAACTCCCTGCACTTCCTGCCCACCGCCGAGGACGACATCCAGGGCCAGTTCGCCCGGCTGCCCGACACCTACAGACTGGAGTTGCAGAACGTTGCCATCGACACCTACGACCTGTTGCTCAGCAGCATGGAGTTCGCCCAGCTCAGCACCAGCGACATAGCCGCCGAGGTCCTGCTGGGTTTGAACCAGCTGGATGTCAACAAGGAGCGCCTGCCTGAAGGGCTGCGCAACTCCGTTGAAATCCTGCGCAGGCACATCGGGGTGATCCTGCGCGAACAGCCACAGGTCAATGACTTGTTACTGGGCATCGAAGCGGTACCCCTGGCCGATAGCCTGGACACCATCACCAACCTGCTCGAAAAAGACCAGGAAAAAGCCGCCGCCAAGTACCAGCGCAACCACGTTTACCTGCTGGTGTTCGCCACGTTCCTGGTGCTGATCCTGATCTGGCTGGCGATCCGGCTGATACGCAGCTTCGCCGAGATCAAGCGGGTCAACAACGCCCTGCAAACCGCCAACGACGAACTGGAACAACGGGTCGAGGAACGCACCCGCCAGCTCAAGGACACCCAGAGCGAATTGATGGACACCGCCCGCCAGGCCGGCATGGCGGAAATCGCCACCAACGTGCTGCACAACGTGGGTAATGTGCTCAACAGTGTGAACATCTCCGCCGATCTGGTCAGCCGCAAACTGCGCACCAGCAAGTCCCTGGGGCTGGGCAAGGCAATGCAGTTGATCAACGAGCATCCCCATGACCTGGGGCACTTCCTCACCGAAGACGAGAAAGGCAAGCTGCTGCCCGGTTACCTCAACCAGTTGGTGGAGGCCATCGCGCTCGAGCAGCAAAGCCTTACCGACGAACTGGCCCAACTGAGCAAGAGCGTCGACCACATCAAGGACATCGTCTCCACCCAGCAATCCTATGCCGGCGCCAGCAGCCTGCTCGAGCCGCTGGTGGTCAGCGAATTGCTCGAAGACGCTTTGCGCATGAACTCCGGCGCCCTGACCCGCCATCATGTTACGGTGATCAAGGAATACGGTGACGTGCCGCGGATCATGGGCGACAAGCACCGCTTGCTGTTGATCCTGATCAACCTGATCAGCAACGCCAAATACGCCATGGCGGGGATTTCCAACCATGCACGGAACATGACCCTGAAGGCCGCTGTCATTGATGGCGAGACGCTGCAAATCAGCGTCAAGGACGAAGGCGAAGGCATCCCGGAGGAAAACATGACACGCATCTTCGCCCACGGTTTTACGACCCGTAAGGAAGGCCACGGTTTTGGCTTGCACAGCTGCGCATTGGCGGCCATTGAAATGAACGGCCAGCTCACGGCCCACAGTGAGGGGCCAGGCAAGGGGGCGACGTTCCAATTGCAAGTGCCCCTGAAACTCGCAGAAGGTGAACCATGAATAGCATGAGTAACCGCCGCATCCTGCTGATCGACGATACGCCCGCCATTCATGAAGATTTCCGCAAGATCCTCACGCCGGAGGATGAGGGCAACGCCGACCTGCAAGACATGGAAAGCGCACTGTTCGGCGATGCGCCGAAACCTGTCACCACAGTGTTCGAGCTCGACTCGGCCTACGGCGGCCAGGAAGGCTTGAACAAATTGCTGGAAGCGGCCGCCAAAGAGCGGCCCTATGCCCTGGCCTTTGTCGACATGCGCATGCCCGAAGGCTGGGATGGCGCCAAGACCATCGAAGAGCTCTGGAAGCGCGACCCGCTGTTGCAGGTGGTGGTCTGCACCGCGTATTCGGATTATTCCTGGGATGAACTGCTGGACCGCCTGAACGGCCATGATCGGTTGCTGATCCTGAAAAAGCCCTTCGACAACATCGAAGTCCAGCAGATGGCCAACACCCTGACCACCAAATGGGAAATGACCTCCCGCGCGCAGTTGAAAATGAACAAGCTCGAAGACCTGGTGGAACAACGGACCCTGGCGTTCAAACAGGCCAGCGAGCTGCTGCAAATGGAAATCGACGAACGCAAGATGCTGGAAAGCCAGTTGGTGCAGTCGGAAAAACTCGCCTCGCTGGGTCAACTGGCGGCCGGGGTAGCCCACGAAATCAACAATCCGATCGGCTTCATTTCTTCCAACCTGGGGGCCTTGGACGGTTACTTCAGCAAACTCCAGGAAATGCTCACGGCCTATGGCAGCGCCGAGGAGGCCATTGCGTCGCCGGAACTGGTCGTGCAATTGAGACGGCTGCGCGAACAGGTGGAGCTGGATTTCCTCGTCGAAGACATTCCCTTGCTGATCAAGGAATCCAAGGATGGCATTGGCCGGGTCGGGCAGATCGTCAAGGACCTGAAGGACTTCTCGCGCGTGGACTCCAACCAGGAATGGCAGATGGCCAATCTGCAGCAAGGCATCGATTCGACGTTGAACATCGTTGCCAACGAAATCAAATACAAGGCCGACGTGGTCAAGCAATACACGCCGCTGCCGGAAGTGGAATGCCTGCCGTCGCAGATCAACCAGGTGATCATGAACCTGATCGTCAACGCCGCCCAGGCCATCGGCCCGGAGCGCGGCACCATCACCCTGCGCAACGGTGTGGAAGGTGACACCGTGTGGATCGAAGTGGCCGACAATGGCTCGGGCATCCCGCCGGAAACCCTGCAAAAAATCTTCGACCCCTTCTTCACCACCAAACCCGTTGGCCAGGGCACGGGGCTTGGGCTGTCGTTGTCCTACGGCATCGTGAAAAAACACCATGGCGAGATAACGGTTAGCAGCGAAGTCGGCGTCGGCACCACGTTCCGCGTTGAGTTGCCGATGCGCCAAATGAAACAGGCCAGCTGAAAGGCACAAACCTGTGGCGAGGGGATTTATCCCCTCGCCACAGGTTGCCCGCCGTTTCGCCAGCAGCGCAGAATGCCACGACCCACACATCACCGTGGCGAGGGAGCCTGCTCCCCTATCCAACGCTCAAACCCAAGGAACCCGTATGAGCCTGTCTCTGTTGAGCCGTTACGCCTTCTTTGCTGGCTGTGTGATCTTCACCCTCGCCAGCCTGCCGTTTCTGCAACACGACTGGCTCTGGCCAATCACACTGGTGACCGGGCTGTTGAGTCTGCTGGGGCTGTTCGACCTGCTGCAAAGCCGTCACGCCGTGCGGCGCAACTACCCGATCCTGGGCAATATCCGCTACCTGGTCGAAGGCATCCGTCCGGAGATCCGCCAGTACCTGCTCGAATCCGACAGCGACGCCCTGCCCTTTTCCCGCGCCCAACGCTCGCTGGTGTATTCCCGGGCCAAGAACGAAAGCGCCGACAAACCGTTCGGGACCTTGATCGACGTCTACCAGACCGGCTTCGAATTCATCGGCCATTCCATGCGCCCAGCCCCTTTGAGCGACCCCAGCGGTTTCCGCGTGACGGTTGGCGGCCCGCAATGCACCCAGCCGTATTCAGCGTCGGTGTTCAACATTTCGGCGATGAGCTTCGGCTCCCTGAGCGCCAACGCGATCCGGGCGCTGAACCAGGGCGCGAAGCTGGGCAATTTCGCCCACGACACCGGTGAAGGCAGCATCAGCCCCTACCATCGCGAACATGGCGGCGACCTGACCTGGGAACTGGGCAGCGGCTATTTCGGCTGTCGTACCAGCGACGGGCGCTTCGACCCGGAACGCTTCGCCGCCCAGGCGCAGAATCCGCAGGTGCGAATGATTGAAATCAAGATGAGCCAAGGCGCCAAACCCGGCCATGGCGGGATTCTGCCCAAGCACAAAGTCACCCGGGAAATCGCCGAAACCCGCGGCATCCTCATGGGCGAGGATTGCGTTTCACCGTCACGCCACAGCGCCTTCTCCACGCCGATCGAACTGATGCAGTTCGTCCAGCAATTGCGTGAACTGTCCGGCGGCAAACCGGTGGGCTTCAAATTCTGCCTGGGCCACCCGTGGGAATTCATGGGCATCGCCAAGGCCATGCTGGAAACCGGGATCCTGCCCGACTTCATCGTGGTGGACGGCAAGGAAGGCGGCACGGGCGCGGCACCGGTGGAGTTCACCGACCACATCGGCGTGCCGCTGCGCGAAGGCCTGCTGTTCGTACACAACACCTTGGTGGGCCTGAACCTGCGAGACAAAATCAAGCTCGGCGCCAGCGGCAAGATCGTCAGCGCCTTCGACATCGCCAGCGTTCTGGCCATCGGTGCCGACTGGGCCAACGCCGCGCGCGGCTTCATGTTCGCCATCGGCTGCATCCAGTCCCAAAGCTGCCACACCAACAAATGCCCCACCGGCGTCGCCACCCAGGACACCCTGCGCCAGCGCGCCCTGGTCGTCCCGGACAAGGCCCAGCGGGTCTACAACTTTCACCGCAACACCCTCAAGGCCCTGGCCGAAATGCTCGCCGCCGCCGGCCTCGAGCATCCGTCGCAATTGCAGCCCAAGCATTTGGTGCGGCGTATGTCAGCCACTGAGATCAAGCTGTTTTCACAGTTGCATGTGTTTTTGCAGCCGGGGGAGTTACTGACCGGAGAGGTCAATGGGGCGTTTTATTCGCGGATGTGGCAGATGGCGCGGGCGGACAGTTTTGAGCCGCGGGAGGTGGTGGCTGCGTAATAGTCACTTGAGCACCAGCCTCATCTGAGGCTGGTGGCGTTTTTAGGGTGAATAGAGAAGCAGCCATTTCCCCGTCAACAAGGGTTAGAGTCTGTTCCCAATCTTGTGCTGAAAACGGCTTGGAATCAGTTTTGAAGGCGACCCACCAAACCCTGCGCCCGTGACACTTTAGTGTCTCCAGATTATTCAGATAGTCCCCCTTAAAACCTTCGTAAATTATGGCGTAGCCGTTTCGATCAGAGATCCCTTGAACGGTGTTAGAAGACAAAGGGATGTATAACTTCGGTCGTATACCCGTCTGGTTGTAATAACTGAATCCTACGTACAGGTTCAAAGACTCAAGCACGACTTGGTCATCTGGCCGAGCCGCTTGCTTGATCATAGCTGCCAGTACACCCAGCCCGGAATCCCTACGGAAACCAATTCCGCTCAACTCCTCCGTTTGTCGATACACGACCTGCAACCCCTGTATTTCCAATGCCACCGCAATTGCCATGGCTAAAGTCAGCACGCCAGGTCGTGGCGTCAATATATCCAGAACCGCAGCAATGACGAGTGGCAAGCCGACCGCTGCGAATACCAGGTAGCGAGGAACGAATATCGGAACAAATAACGCCACCAGAGCGAGAATGACAATCGGAACAAGAAAATAGCCAGTCAATAAACTGTTGAAACGATACTGGGTATTATCTTTCCAAACCAATATTACCGCGAATGAAATGACCATGAGTAAGGGCAGCGCACGCAGACCCAACGATTGCGCCCACGGTCCATTCAACATAACAAACTGCCAAAAAAGACCAAACACTGCCTGCGCTGTAACAGGCGGTATCCATTCAAGCCCCTGTCTGTCTGACAGTTGATCAATAAAGTGAGGCAGCCACGGCACGAACAACACCACTATCGCAGCGTTGGCCAGAATCCACCAACGCACAGGTAGCATGGTTTGAGAAACACCTGGACGCCCCCACCACCAATAAAACCAATGAACAAGCACACACAGCGCCGCGAAATAGTGGGTATAGAGAGCGGCCGTCATCAGCAGTACGTAAATGATCGCAAAATGCTTCCTCTCGCCCTCCTTAATCCAGCACACCAATGCCACGGTTGCCCCCATCAGCCAAAACCCGAGCAGGGTGTACATACGCGCTTCCTGGCTGTAACGAATCGAGATCGGCAACAATGCCAATAACAATGCAGCCATCCAGGTAGCCCTTCGCGTGGCAGCCAGGCTCATCAACTTTATGCTAAGCAAGACCGTGCCCACGTCTGCTATCGCACTGAGCGACCTTACGGCCAAGACCCCGTCGCCGAACCAAACCATCCAGTAGTGCAGCACGAGGTAATAGAGGGGTGGGTGAACATCTCGTGCCGTAAGCGACCAGATCTGCCAAGGCTCGTGCCGGGCAAGCAGCACGCTGAAAGCCTCGTCATACCAGATAGCGGGGACCGTGATTCCGTGAAATCGCACGACGAGTGCAAGGACGACCACTGCCGCCAAAGCCGAACGATCAGCAAACCGACCTGGAAGTTCTCCTAAGTGAACGCGAGGCACTTTCATGGATCATGGTTTCCTTGCAATAAGGGTTTGCGTTGATCACTTCGTCTTCAACTTCATGGTTTATTCCGTGTCAGCGCCCCTCCCCGGACCATTTCCTTGATGACGTACCGCGGCCGGTGCTTGGTTTCCAGATAGATCCGCCCGATGTATTCACCCAATACCCCGATGCCAATCAGTTGCACACCTCCCAGAAACAGAATCGCGGTCATCAGCGAAGGATAGCCAGGCAGATCGCTTCCGAAGAGCAACTTGTTCAGGATCAGGTAGGCGGCATACAGCAACGAAACCAACGAAATGCAACTCCCCACATAAGTCCACAACCGCAACGGCACGGTACTGAACGAAGTAATACCCTCAAGCGCCAGGTTCCACAGTTTCCAGCCATTGAATTTGCTCTTGCCGGCCGCGCGGCGGGGGCGGTCGTATTCGATGACGACGGTGTTGAAACCAGCCCACGACAACACGCCCTTCATGAACAGCTGGTATTCGGGAAGGGTCTTGATCACCTCCACCACCTTGCGGTCCATCAGGCGAAAATCCCCGACGTTCTGTTCAATGTGCGGATAGGCAATGTGATTGAGCACGCCATAGAACAACGCCGCGCCTCGGCGCTTGAGGTAACTGTCGGATGAGCGATCGCGACGCTTGGCCAATACCACTTCAGCGCCCTTCTCCCATTCGGTGATCAGCCGTGGAATGACGTCGATGGGGTCTTGCAGGTCCACATCCATGGGGATTACCACGTCGCCGCTGGCGTACTCGAGGCCGGCAAACAGGGCCGGCTCCTTGCCAAAGTTACGGGAGAAGCTGATCAACAGGACCCGGCTGTCCATCAGTGCGATATCCCGGGCGATGGATGCGGTCTGGTCGGCGCTGCCGTCGTTGATGAACACAATCTCGACGACATGGTCTTTCAATGCCGGATGCTGACGGACACCTTCGTAAAACAGGTTGATGGCCTGTTCTTCATTGAATACCGGAACGATCAACGAAACGTTCATTGGCGATGCCCGCGAAACACCACAAACCGGGACAACAGGAAACCGATCACCAGGCTCAACAGCGAGAAAGCCGCCACGGTCAGCAGGCCGTGGACATGCCAGCGATCCCCCAGAAAACCGACGATGAAACTGAGGGCGCCCATGACGCCTATGAAAAGAACATAGCCCAACGCTGAGACTTTGGCTTCGAAGGTGTAGAGCGCGTTGACATAAAAGGAGAACGAGGCAGCCACGCAAAAGGCAGCGAAATTACTCGTGGCCTGGCTAAGGCCGACAGCCACCCGCAGCACGAAAAATATCTGCCAATGGATCAGCGTATTGGCCAGTCCAACCAGTGCGTAGCTGAGAAAACCTTTCCATATCGCTTTCATACACGCTCCCGAACGGGTCGGCGCTTCAGGCGGTACTTAATCTAGGGTTCTGTCGGTACCCGGTCTACTGTAAGAACTAACAGGTGCCCCCCCTTGTGGGTTCATCGGCCGCCCCAACAAAAAGCCCCGATCATTCGACCGGGGCTCTGTTTTACATCGCGGTTAACTTACGACACGGAACGCACCGCTCCCTGCACGTGACCGGTCGGTTGCAGCTTGAAGGTATAAAACAACACCGTCAGCAGCACCAGGAACGCCGGGCCCACGTACAAGGCCACGCGAGTGTCCGGGAAGTAAGCCATCAGGCCCACCACCAGCACCAGGAACGCCAGCGCCAGGTACGAGCTGACCGGGTACAGCCACATGCGGTATTTCAGGGCCGCACGTTCCGAAGCGCTCAGGCTTTTGCGGAATTTGAGCTGGGCCAGCAGGATCATCACCCAGGTCCAGATCGCGCCGAAGGTGGCGATGGAGGTGACCCAGACGAAGACTTTTTCCGGCACCAGATAGTTGAGCAGCACGCCCAGCAGCAGCGCGGCGATGGACAGCAGCAACGCGCGGCGCGGCACGCCGTTGGCCGAGGTGGTGGCGAAACCGGCCGGGGCCTGGCCGTTCTGCGCCAGGCTGTAGAGCATCCGCCCGGTGCTGAAGATCCCGCCGTTGCAGGACGACAGCGCCGCGGTAATCACCACGAAGTTGATGATACCGGCGGCGGTCTTGATGCCCAGGCGTTCGAAGGTCATCACGAATGGACTGCCCTGGGTGCCGATCTCATTCCATGGGTAGATCGACAGGATCACGAACAACGCGCCGACGTAGAACAGCAGGATCCGCCAGAACACCGAGCCGATGGCGTTGGGGATGGTTTTCTGCGGGTTCTTCGCCTCACCGGCAGTCAGGCCGATCATCTCCACGCCCAGGTAAGCGAACATCACCATTTGCAGGGACATCAACACACCCTGCACGCCGTTGGGCATGAAGCCGCCGTGGGACCAGAGGTTGGAAATGCCCAGGGCCACGCCGTCATTGCCGAAGCCGAAGGCGATGATGCCGACGCCACCGATGACCATGGCGATGATGGTGACGATCTTGATCAGGGCGAACCAGAATTCGAATTCACCGAAGGCCTTGACCGCGATCAGGTTGATCGAGCCCATGCTGACCAGTGCGGCCAAGGCCCAGATCCAGCGGGGCACGTCGGGAAACCAGATGCCCATGTACACCGCCACCGCAGTGATCTCCGCCACGCAGGTCACCAGCCACAGGAACCAATAGTTCCAACCGGTCAGGAAGCCGGCCAGTGGGCCGAGGTAGTCCTGGGCATAACGGCTGAACGAACCGGCCACCGGGTTGTGCACGGCCATCTCACCGAGGGCGCGCATGATCACCAGGATCGCCAGGCCACCAATGATGTAGGACAGCATGATTGCCGGACCGGCCATTTCGATGGCCTTGGCCGAGCCGAGGAACAGCCCGACACCGATACAGGCGCCGAGCGCCATCAGGCGGATATGCCGCTCACCGAGTTCACGTTTGAGCGGACCACCCTGGGCGGTCTCGCCATGGGGCAGATGATTGCCTACAGGCATAGGGATAACCTCGTCTTGTTATTGGATTAGCCACCGAGTCTCCAAAGCCGCAGGTGGGTAAACCTGTCGCCTTGCCGAAACCGGTCTGCTTCGTGGACAGACCGCCCTGTAGAACAACGCCCTCAGGATCAGCGGGTCGTGCAGTATAAAAAGCCAGGGATAGAGAGTTTCACTGTAAAACCTGGTAAATCCAGGGAAAAGCTTCAACCAGGATCGATTTTTTGAGAGGTGTTGTCTGGGAACCAGGTCATTCAGAAAACGCCGCCAAGTATTGCACAGTGATGGTGCAGCGTCATGTTTCAGCATGGACCGATGGCTCTAGTGCAAGGCTTTCAGAGATCACTCCCCTGCCGCTCGCTCCCACAGCTTTGATCGTTTCCATGCTCTGCGTTCAAACAAATATCCGTGTATGGGCTTGTCCATAATTTCCCCTCCCCCCACGCCAACCACCGTCTAAGCTTCAAGCAAGTCCGATCAATCTGCGTGAATGGATCAGTCGACTATGGGCGCTTTGTGGCAAACCGATTCGAATACACCTGTGGTCCCGACTGAACGTATGGAAGAAGCGCCTTTACCCCCAAAAAAACGCCGCGCACGACATGGCTGGCGGGCGTTTTGGTTGTTGCTGTTGATTATCGTCGTGGTGGTCGGCCTGGCTGTGGCCAAGGAAATGCGCACGTCGCGATTTCAGGCCCGGGAGATCAGCAAGTACGCCGCGTCCTTGAGTTATTCGGTGCAGCCGGGGGCCAGCGATGCCATCGTCTATCCGGGTACGGGACCGTTCGACCGGCGGTTGGGCTACAGCTCGCTGGGGGAGTTCCTGCCGCGCCTGCTCAAGCGCGATTACGTGATCCAGGCCCAGGCGCGTTTTTCGCCGGCCTTGATGGATTACGTCGGAAGAGGCCTGTTCGTGCCCTATGCGGAGAAAATCCAGGCCGGGCTGACCATCACTGACTGCCGCGCCGCGCCGGTGTACCAGTTCAAGTACCCGCAGCAGCTGTATGCGAGTTTCGAAACGATCCCGCCGGTGGTGGTGCAAAGCCTGTTGTTTATCGAAAACCGCTTTCTGCTCGACCCCAAGCAACCGTTGGCCAACCCGGCGGTGGACTGGCCGCGTTTCGGCATGGCGGCGTGGTCGCAAGTGGCCAAGTTGTTGAGTTTGCCCGGTCAGTCCGCCGGCGGCAGCACACTGGCGACGCAGCTGGAAAAATACCGCCACTCCCCCGAAGGCCTCACCGTGTCGGGAGCGGAGAAAATCCGCCAGATGATTTCCGCCAGCGTGCGCGCCTATCAGGCCGGCCCGCAAACCCTCGAAGCGCGGCAGCGGGTCGTGCGTGACTACCTCAACAGCGTGCCGCTCTCCGCCGTGCCCGGGCATGGTGAGGTCCATGGCATGGCTGAGGGCCTGCGGGTCTGGTACGGCGCCGATTTCAACCGCGCCAATGAACGCTTGTTCAGCACCGCGACGGATCCCCAGAGCCTGGCGGAAAAAGGCCTGGCCCTGCGGGAAATGCTGTCGCTGATGATCGCCCAGCGCCGGCCCTCCCATTACCTGTCCAAGGGCCGCGAAGAACTGGCGCGCCTGACCGACAGCCACGTCCGGCTATTGGCGCAGAACGGCGTGATCGACGCCGCGCTGGCCGAGGCGGCCCTGGCGAGCAAGGTCAGTTATCGCGACTGGGTCCAGGACCCGACGGTGCAGCCCAACGAAACCAACAAAGGCATCAGCGCCGCCCGCAGTCGCCTCGCCACGCTGCTCAACCGCCCTTTATACGACCTCGATCGCCTGGACCTCTCGGCCACCAGCACCTTGCAAAGCGACTTGCAGGCCCAGGCCACCGAGTACCTCAAGCGCTTGGCCGACCCGGCGTTCGCCGCCGAGATCGGCCTGATGGGCGAACGTCTGTTGACCCCCACCAGCACCACCCAGGTGCGCTACAGCTTCACCCTGCTGGAGCTGACCCCGGATGGTTCGCGGGTTCGGGTGCAAACCGATAGCACCGACCAACCTTTCGATATCAACGAAGGCAGCAAACTGGAACTGGGCTCCACCGCCAAATTGCGGGTACTCACCACTTACCTGCAGATCATCGCCGAACTGCATGAACGCTATGCCCAGGAGACCCCGGCGGCGTTGAAAAAAATCGAGATCGCCGAGCCAGACCACCTCTCGCGCTGGGCTGTCGACTACCTGATTCAGAACAGCGACCGCAGCCTGCCGAAAATGCTTGAGGCCGCGCTGGATCGTACTTATTCCGCCAGCCCCGGCGAGGCGTTTTTCACCGGTGGCGGGCTGCACACCTTCCATAACTTCCGCAACGAGGACAACGGCCGGATTCCCACCCTGCGCGACGCCCTGCGCGAATCGATCAACCTGCCGTTCATCCGCCTGATGCGCGACCTGGTGCGCTACGCCACTTACGCCGGGCCCAGCAACAGCTCCGAACTGCTCAAGGACGACCAGGACCCCCGCCGCCAGGAATACCTGGCCCAGTTCGCTGACCGCGAAGGCACGTCGTTTCTGCTCAAGTTCTGGAAGAAGTACCAGAAGAAAGACACCGGCCAACGCCTTGAAACCTTTCTCGACGGCATGCGCCCCACCGCGATCCGCCTGGCCGCCGTGCACCGCTACTTCTTTCCCGGCGACAGCCAGGAAAGCTTCAACCTCTTCGTGCGCTCGCACCTCAAGTCGGTCAAGAGCACCGAAAAGATCACCGACGAACGCCTGGAACGGCTCTACCAAAGCTACGGCCCCGGTGCCTATGACCTGCCGGACCAGGGTTTTATCGCCAAGGTCCACCCGCTGGACCTGTGGTTGATGGGCTACCTGCTGAACAACCCCGACGCCAAGTTCAGCCAGATCGTCAAGGCCAGTGAGTTCGAGCGTCAGGAAGTCTACAGCTGGCTGTTCAAGAGCCGGCACAAGAGCGCTCGCGACAGTCGCATCCGCACCATGCTGGAAATCGAAGCCTTCCTGGACATCCACCAGCGCTGGCAAAAAGTCGGCTACCCGTTCGACCATCTGGTGCCGTCGCTGGCCACCGCCATCGGCAGCTCCGGCGACCGCCCTGCTGCACTGGCGGAACTGGTCGGCACCATCCTCAACGACGGCATCCGCCAACCCGCCCTGCGCGTTGACAGCCTGGACTTTGCCGTCGATACGCCCTACGAGACACGGCTGGTGAGCAACCCGGATAACGGCAAGCGAGTGATGCCGGTGGAAGTGGCCCAGGCCCTGCGCGGCGCGCTGTCCCAGGTGGTGGATGCCGGCACCGCGAAACGCGTTGCCGGCAGTTTCAAACTGGCCGACGGGACGCCGCTGGCCATGGGTGGCAAGACCGGCACCGGCGACAACCGTATCGAAGCCGTCGGTTCCGGTGGGCGGGTGATCAGCTCAAAATCGATCAACCGCACCGCCACCTTCGTGTTCTACATCGGCGACAGCCACTTCGGCACCCTCACCGCCTTTGTCCCGGGGGCTTCGGCGCAGAACTTCAAGTTCACCTCAGCCCTGCCGGTGCAAGTGCTCAAGGGCATGGCGCCGTTTCTATCGCCTTATCTGCAACCGGGGAGTCATACCCAGTGCAAGCCGTTGGTGGCACGGCAATGAGTCACGGTGTGGCGCAGTGAGTTACAGGGTTACCCGAGGGACCGCATCGAAGATCACGGTGAAATTCCCGGTGTACAAACCATTATGTCCGTCGGGATTAATCGGGTACCACGACAAGATGTGCAACTCTGCCGTCATACCTGGCGTGGACGTTGCGTCATCCACCACTTCCTGCGGCAAACTGGTCAGGAAAACGTTGTTGAACACGACTTGAAGGGGAATCGCAGTATGATGGGCAGAGTTGTACAGCGATCGTCGCCCTTCAACGTAGGCATGGACCGAACCGTCGGTGTTCTTCACATCAAAGATCTGACGCACCGAGGATAATGTGTTATTCACAGGGTTGTAGTGCATAACCTCGTTCTTACCGAACTCCGGATCCCGCGGCTGCACATGAAATTGTTTGTTCGGAATGTTCGCGGTGATATGGATGGCGGCGCGTGCATCATCAGCGGCCAATACTAATGAAGGACTCAGGGCTGCAACAGCCCAGGCCGTAACGAACACTATTTTTTTAAACATATTTGTTCTTCTAAGTAATAGACAAAAAATACCCGTGGCACTACGAGCTACAGGGCTCGATCATTCCCACGCAGAGAGAGGGAACGATCTATGAATCATGGCGTGGCAATGCGAGTTAAAGCGCTGACGACCGAGGAACTGCGTCGTAGATCACGGTGAATTGGCCGGTGTACAAGCCCGGGTAGCGATCGACCGACATTGCATTCGGACGGATGAGCATCTCGGCCTGGGTACCTGGCGTGGATGAAGCATCGTCCACAACTTCTTGAGGCGTGCCATCCAGATATACGCCGTTGAACGTAACACTCAGGGGAATGCGATCCAGGCCATTGTCCAAATAGACCCTGCCCTCTTGGATGTAGGCATGGACCGAGCCGTCGGTATTCTTCACATCAAAGGTCTGGCGTACGGAACTCAGGGAGTTATTCACCGGGTCGTAATGCATCACCTCATCCCTGCCAAAGTCCGGGTTGCGTGGCTGCACATGGAATTGCTTGTTCGGAATGTTCGCGGTGATATGGATGGCTGCGCGAGCATCATCAGCCGCCAATGCCCATGTAGGACTCAGGACTGCAACGCCCAAGGCCACAGCGGATATCATTTTTTTTAACATTTTTGACACCTCTTTTTAGTAATAAAACGAAAGACAGATTCCGTGGCGAGGGGATTTAGCGAAACGTCGCACCGCAGCAGCCCCAAAAACCCAGGCAGCGCGGTGCAACAGATAAACCTCATCGCCTGTGTTACGACTGCTTCGAAGCCGAGCGGGGATAAATCCCCTCGCCACAGGAGACTCGTTGCCCTGACGCCTTCGGGGAACCTGGCTCACGGCGCAACCGCATCGAACACCATGTGCACCGTGCCGTAGTAATCACCGGTCTTATAGCCGTCATCGGGCTTGATCGCGGCGATTTCCAGCGGCACCTGGCGGCCGGGTCTGGCGTCGAGGGCCGACACCACCTGGGTCGAGTCCAGGGTCAGTTCGACGTTGTTGAACTTCACCTTCAAATCGATACGCTCACGGCCATTGGATAAATAGGCCTCTTGCCCCAAGCGCGCACCGATGGCGCCGTTGGTGTTCTTCACCTCGTAGGTGGCCCGTAGCGGGCTGAGCTCGCTGGTGATGGTGCTGAAAGGCAAGCGTTGCTCACGCTGGACCAGCTGCGGATCGAGGGGCAGCACATAAAAATCGTTCGTCGGGATGGTCACGTGGAGTTCGAACGTTTCCCGCTCGACCGCGCCCCAGGCCGGGACCCAGGGCAACATCAGGGCGGTCAACGCAAGGGGGCATAGCAGTGTCTTGGACATATTGATTACCTGTGGCGTCTGCGACGGTTGGGCGACGGCAACCGTCAACCCTTGATCTCGACGGCTTTGCTCTTGCCGCCCTCGATCAGCGTGAAGCGATATTCACGCCCCGCCTCCTTGTCGAAGGAAAACGTGCGACCGGCCATGACATGGTGCTTGGTGGTCGGCCGGCAGTCGTTTTCTTGCTTCGCTACGCAATCCTTGAACTCATCGATCACCACGACGCTATTACCGTTGTTGCGCATCAGGTAACGATTGGCGCTGTCATCGATCACCGTCTCGAAACGGGTGTCCTTGGGCCGCACGAAAAACACCGTGCCGTAGCCCGCCAGGACCTTGACCCCGGCCGCCACGCGTTCCTTCTTGTACGCTTCGCGCTCCTCGGCACTGACGGCAAATTCATCCTCGGCTTCGGGCACCACCGGCACGAAACGCACCCGGAAGTAACGCTCCTTGTCGCGGTTGCCCATGAACAGCAACCGGGTGCCCTGCATACCGTTGGCCGGCACGATCAGCCGGGCCGGGCTGGCCATCAGGCCATCCTTGGCCGTGGCGCTGGCCTGGTCCTGCAGGGGCACTTCCTGATAGCTGCCATCCTCGTTGTAGATAATCTCGAGGATGTTGACCTTGACGAATGCCGTGGAGGTTCCCCCGTTGAACACCCGCTTCATGTAGGTACTTTTGTCACCATCGAGGTAGTCGTAGACCACCCCGACACCAATCTGCGGCCCGGCCTGGGCCACGCCGCAAAACAGATACAACCCAACCCATGCCAATAAATGTTTCATCACTTTTTCAACCTCATGCATTAAACACAACTCACCAAATATGGCTGCCGGCTGGCCCACTTAAACTTCCGAATCCCAGATCACCGTGACATTGCCGCTGTAGGATTTGCCGCCACTGCCCAGCATTTCCTCGACGCCACTGCGAGCCACCTCAAAGTGCAGGGTGCCCGCCTGACGATTGATGTAAAAACCCGGCTGAAACAACTCGGTACCACTGCCGTCACGCAGTAGCGGGCGACGGTTGACCGGTTGCCCGGCGGCATCGGTCAAGCCATCGGGCAAGCTGACGCTGATATCCACCGGTACGGCATGGCCGGAGCCAGCTTGCGACACAGCGCAGGTATTGCCGTTGGGGTACTGGCACTCAAGCTGCATCTTGAAACGCGAGGACGTGGAAAGATGGAAGCGCTGGTCCCGAAGCAACCGCGTCGGCTTGCGCCCGCTGTTCAACCACGCTTGCCAGCCCTCCTGAGGCACCAGTTCCACCCGGTTCCCGCCCGGAGGCACTTCCACCTTGAGGGCATGATCGACCAGAAGGTTGAAATTGAGCGTGAGCGCCGAATCATCCGGAACCATGACATCGCCCAGGTCTACATCCTGGCCCGGCCCGATGCTGTAGGTCAGCATCCCTGTGTAACGGCCGGCCGACATCTTCAGCGGGTTGGGGGTGCGCAGCTCGTAGGCAAAATCCATGTTGTAGTAACTCATCCTGGGGATCGGGTAATGGGCTGTTTTGGCACACACTCCTTCCGAAGGCGTCTTCCAGAAAAAGTCGTAGGTCACATCGGAGTAAAAGCCCAGGCCACTGTATCGACAGGGCGAGGGAGCCTCGTCCCAGGCAGCCCCGCCCCATAACATTCGATGAGCGACAGCGGCGTTAGGCTCGCCACCGACCAGGTTGCCCACGCCGTCAGGGAGTCGTTGTTGCGCACCGACACCCGACCAGCGCACTTCAACGATTTCGGTTTCGCCCGTTTCGGAGTGGGTGACCTGGATCGGGCGCCAATTGGCCGGCACCTTGAACATCGCACCTTGTCGGGGATCGCCATGATTGGCCTGGATAGGCTGGGTCGAATTGACGGCTATGGGCAACATGATGCTGAACATCCCCGAGGCCCTGCATTGCTCCGGATATCGCTGGCAATAACCAGTGGCCGGCGTGGTATTGAGAAATATATTCTCCCGGGGGTTCGAGGGGTTCGGCCTGAATACCGCGCTGATATCCCGAGTCAGGGCCTGGGCCACGGGCATGCAGGCAAACAACGTTGTTGAAACCACACAGATGCCAACTGTCGGTGTTCCTTTCATGGGTACAACCTCGTATTCAAATCCGTTGAATAGATCGTTTTAGACTTCCGAATCCCAGATCACCGTGACATTGCCGCTGTACGCCTTGGCGCCACTGTCGAGCATGTCTTCGACGTGGTTGCGAGCAACTTCAAAGTGCAGGGTTCCGGATCGGCGATCGACATAAAAACCCGGCTGGAACAGTTCGGTACCACTGCCGTCGCGCAGTAACCGGCGACGGTTGACCGGTTGCCCGGCGGCGTCGGTCAAGCCATCGGGCAGGCTGACGCCGACATCCACCGGCACGGCATGACCGGTGGCGGTTTCGGAAATCGCGCAGGTATTGCCGCTGACGTATTGGCATTCGAGCGCCATCTTGAAACGCGAGGACGCCGAGATATGGAAGCGTTGGTCACGGAACAGCCGAGTCGGTTTGCGCCCGCTGTTGAGCCAGGATTGCCAGCCTTCCTGGGGCTCCAGGTCGACCCGATTGCCGCCAGGGGGGACTTCGACTTTGAGGGTGTGTTGGACTTCGAGATTGAAATTGAGGGTGATCGTCGAATCGTTCGGGAGCATGACATCGCCCATGTCGAAGTCTTGTCCTGGCCCGACGGTATAACTCAACGACCCTGTGTAGTGACCGACGGACATCTTCAAGGGGTTGGGTGTGCGCAATTCGTAGGCAAAGTCCAGATAGTTGTACCTAAGTTCCGGTATCAGGAATTTGGCTTGTTTATTACAAGCGCCTGCTTGTGGCGTCGTCCAAAAAAATGTGTACCAATACGTACTGTAGTACCCAACATTAGTTGAACGGCATGGAGCAGGGGCATACACCCAACTGCCACCCCAGAGCCTGAAATGCGCCGTGACAAGGTCCACGCCCCCCCCACTAGATCAATGGGACTTTCGCTGAGGCGATATTGCGAACCTACACCAGATATTCGTATTTCAACCTCTTCACTTTCACCAGTGCTTGAGTTGATTACCGTTGCAGGACGCCAATTGGTGGGCATCCTGAACATGGCGCCCTGCCGATTTTCCGTATGATTAGCCTCGATAGGCCTGGACGAACTAAACGTAATGGGCATTCGAATACTGAACATATTCGCACTGGCGCATGGCGCCGGATACTGGGCGCAATAACCACTCACTGGAGTGGTATTGGTGAACTTGTTCTCCGAAGGCTTGGCAGGATCGGGCCGAAAAATCGCACTGATATCCTGCGTCAGTGCATTGGCCGTCGGCATGCCCGCAAACAACAAGGCAAATACCGTGGCTACTCGATATAGAGAAACACCTCGCTTGAGGATGTTTGAACGACTCATGTTCACTCCAATAAAACTGCGACAGGTAAGCCACCCAACTGTGGGAGCGAGCCCGCTCGCGATGACGGCGGCACATTCAAAATCGATACAAGCTGACCCACCGCTATCGCGAGCAGGCTCGCTCCCACAGGGGATGGCCTATACCTCGGAATCCCAGATCACCGTGACATTGCCGCTATAAGCCTTGACGCCACTGTCGAGCATCTCTTCGACCTGGCTGCGCCCTACTTCGAAGTGCAGGGTCCCTGATCGACGATCGACATAAAAACTTGGCTGGAACAGTTCGGTGCCGCTGCCATCACGCAGTAGCCGACGCTGGTTGACCGGTTGCCCAGCGGCGTCGGTCAAGCCCTCGGGCAGGCTGACGCTGACATCCACCGGCACGGCGTGGCCGGTGGCGGTTTCGGCGATCGCGCAGGTATTGCCACTGACGTATTGGCATTCGAGCGCCATCTTGAAACGCGAAGAAGCGGAGATATGGAAGCGTTGGTCACGGAACAGCCGGGTCGGTTTGCGACCGCTGTTGAGCCAGGACTGCCAACCTTCCTGGGGGACAAGTTCCACGCGGTTACCGCCGGGAGGAACATCCACCTTGAGTGTATGCTCGACGTCGAGCTTGAAATTGAATGTAATAACCGAATCACTGGGAAGCATGACATCGCCCATGTCGAAGTCCTGTCTCGGACCAACCCTATAGGTCAGCGCGCCTGTGTACTGGCCGGACGACATGTTCAAAGGATTGGGGGTACGCAGCTCATAGGTGTAATCCAAGTGGCGGTACATCATGCTGGGAATATGGTAGCGAGCCCTTTTGGCGCATATACCTTCAACCGGGGTTTTCCAGAAAAAACCGTACTTAACGGAGGTCATGGGTGAGTTTCCCCCGAATTGACATGGCGATGGAGGAGTGACCCATGTTGAGCCCCACAACATGCCATGGGCTTGTCTGTCGCTGACCCCTCCGCCTACCAACTCGACCGCGGAGCGAGGAAGCTCATACATCGAACCTATGGCGGTCACGCGCATTTGGACAACTTCGGTCTCGCCGGTACTTGCATGGGTTACTTCTGTGGTGCGCCAGTCGGTGGGCACCTTGAACATCGCACCTTGCCGGACGTCTCCATGGTTCGCCTCGATCGGGCCGGCTGAACTGAAGGTGATGGGCAATCGAATACTGAACATCGTCTGCCCGCACTGCCCCGGGTAGGTTGAACAGTAGCCACTGACCGGCGTGGTATTCAGGAATTTATTTTCCTGGGGTTTCGAGGGATCCGGTCTGAAGACCGCAGTGATATCCCGAGTCAAGGCATTGGCCACCGGTACGCAGGCAAACAACAACACCGAGGCCATACTGCGCACCGCAACCGAAAAGGGTTTCATTTATACAACCTCATACATCAAGACAAATCACGGCAAATAGGCGGTGAGAGACTCACCTGTTGGAGCAAGGCTTGCCCGCGATGCAGGCGCCCCGGTCTTCAACTGAATCGCTTTATCGTTCATCGCGAGCAAGCTTTGCTCCCACAGCTTCATGAGCGCTGTTTCGCACTGTCGGCGCCGGCCACCGTCGTATCGGCCAGGGTGTCCGGGGTGCAGCGCAAGTCGCCGATCATCAACACATCGCCTTCGCGCTCGGCGTTGTCCGGGTCAAGGCGGAACCGGCAAAACAATTCGCTGCCGTAGCGCACTTCCAGGGTGGGCGAGCTGGCATTCATTTCCATGGAGAAGAATCCGTCCGCCTCGCTGACTCCGCGACTGGCGTGGTTGATCACGTGATGGCCCCGCAGCGGCTCGCCCTGTTCGTCCACCAGGCGCCCGAGCACGGTCACGGTTTTCATCACCTGGATCTTGCGGTAGTCCACACCACCTTTATTCAGGTGATAACGGGTACGTGAGGGCTCGATATTCGCCGCCGGCGGATGCACGCCGTCGAAGTCGAAAGTCACCATGCTGTTCTTGTAAGCGGTGATGGGGATGAAGTTGCGGCCCGGGCGCAATGCCGTGCTGCCACCGGTCAAGTCGTCGGCACGCAGGGCGACATCGTCCAGGTCGGTTTCCACGTCGACGATCATCCCCGCGCCGCGCCCTTGGGGCACGCCGGTGAAGGCAGTTTTCTGACCGCCCACGGCCACGGTGCTGCTCAGGTTCAAGCCGCCGGTAAGGTTGTCGTTATAGGACGAGCGCTGGACGAAACCGTCGCCGTACAGCGAATCGGTCATGAAACTGGCGATGCCGGACAAGCCCACGCCATAGGTGTCGGCCAGCGCCGTGGCAGAGACACTTTGCAATACGTGGTCCTGCAGGTCCCGGCGATAGGTCACCGAGGCATTGTGGTCCCGATCCCCGTCCCGTGATGTGCGAGTGCCGATGCTGCCCGACCAGTACTCGCCCGGCCCGCCCAACGCAACACTGATGCTCAGGTCGACACCGCGATTGCGCCGCTCGGCGGTACTCGACGTACCGGGGCGGTCAAACACCGACACCCGCCAGTTGGCATCGCTGCCACGCAACTTGCCGCGCTGGGTCCAGCCCAGATCCAGGCCGGTGCCCTGGACGTTGCCTTCGCTGTAGGCCAACCGTCCATTGATGGAGGTCTTGTTGCTCAAGCGATGGTTGACCGACAGCGAGGAGTTGCTGGTCTGGCCGACGAACACGTTGCGTTGGCGGATGCGGGTGCCGTCCGCCAGGGTTTCATAGGTGTTGCGGGTGTCCAGCCAGCTGCGGTTGTGGCTCGCCACGATGCTGCCCTGGCCGTAGCTGTACAGGCCTTGCACGTCCATGCCGGTGCCGTACTGCTGGGTCTGATAGACGTTGGCATACAGGCTGGCGTTGCTGCCTAGCGTCCAGTCCACCGAGGTGCCCACTTGCAGTTTGTCCTGCACCTGGCGCGTGGAGGCGCCGAGGATCACCCGGGGATGCAGCAGGTAATTGAGGCCCACGCCTGCCGTGGTGAAACCCGAGGGCTGGTCTTCCCAGTTGCTCCAGAGCCTGGTTTCGCGCCCGGCGAACAGGTTGTAGCGCCAGCGATCCTCGGAATTACTCCAATTATTGGGCTTGTAGACCAGCTCCTGGCTGGTGGCGGTTGTTTGCCCGTCCTCGACCAGGCGCACTTCCACTTCATAGATACCGCCGGGCAAGGGCCGGGTGTCCAGGCTCTGCAAGCCGGCGCTGACCGCCTGGGTATTGATCAACAGACCGTTGCGATAGATCTCCACCGAAGCCTGACGGCTGGCGGTGACATAAATGGGGTAGACGCTGGGCTTGGGGTTTTCGACCACCAGGCTGTCGGAGCTGCCGTACATCACGCCGAGTGCGGTGTCCGGGTTGGCACCGAACGAACGGATCTGACGGTTCAAGCCATCGGAACTGGGAGTGAAATAACCCAGGCGGAAAAAACTCCCTTCCATCTCCCGTTGAGTGTAAAGCTCATGGACGGCGTGGTACAGCTTGTCGTCCGGGCCGCCAAGGCGCGAAAGCTGAAGGTCCAGTGACTGGCTCCAGTTGCCCAGGCTGGAACTGGCGTTGAGGCCATAACGCCCGCCCGTGTCCTGCTCCTGGCCGCCATTGATATTCAGTTGGTTGTTGAAGATCAGGCCGAGGCTGCCGCCTTCCGGCTGATCGTGGTAACGCTTGATTTCGTTGGCTCGTTCCACGTCCCTGGTCAGGATCGACACCAATGAGTTTTCCAGGCTGTAGTGCACAGCCAACAGCCCGGCCGGGCATTTGCCTTCACAGGCGCCCAGCTTTTGTCCTTGCTTGAGATGCTGTTCCCATTGCTCGCGCTCGACAGCTTTTATCGGGCTGTCCTGGGTGTCGTTGAATTCGAGCAGGGTAATACGATCATCCCGGGTCAAGACCACCATGGCTTCACCGAGATACTGTTGATTGAGTTCGACACGAACCGCCAGAGGCACATCGAAAAAGTGCGATTCAAACTCGGCCGGCAGCCCCTTGGCCTGGGCTAGCAGACTTCTGGGAGTGGTACCGGGGGCAGTCGGCGCAGCCAATGCACTCGCGCACAAAAATAGCGCGAGGGCACCCGCGATGGGTGTCATCGGAAACATCAACGGATTCTCATAATCAGCGAACGATCAGGGCGTTTCAGGTGCGGGCCGCCCGGCAGGGGAGCGCCGGACGGCCTGCGGCAATGCCCGTGGAATGAGGTGAAACTCACCGGGCATCGAACAGCATCACGGACGAGGCACGGCGTCGAAGATCACGGTCATGTCGGCGGTGTACAGGCCGTTCTGGGTATCCAGAGGCTTGGCGGCGACGATGGTCATGTCAGCCTGGGTACCTGGAGTGGACGTTGCGTCATCCACCACTTCTTGAGAGGTGGCGGTCAGGGTGACACCGTTGAACTTGGTGGTCAGGGCGATGGCATCACTGCCGTTGTACAGCGATGCCGGGCCACCTTCGATGTAGGCATGGACCGAACCGTTGGTGTTCTTCACGTCGAAGGTCTGGCGCAGCGAAGTCAAGGTGCCGCTGACAGTGTTGTAGCTCATGACCTCGTCTTTACCGAAGTTCGGGTCACGTGGCTGCACGTGGAACTGCAGGGTCGGGATGTTCGCGGTGATGTGGATGGAGGAACGTGCATCATCGAGCGCGAAGACCAACGAGGAACTCAAGGCAGCGGCGGTCAGGGAAGCAGCGGTTACGAATTGTTTGAGCATGTTGTTAACACCTGTTCTTGGCATAAAGAGAGGGTTGAAGTTGCAGCCCAACAACCGCTTGGCCTGCCCCTTCAACGCCGGGGCATGATCGGCTCTCTTTAATAAAAAATAAGCAGGCACTTTCCCACAAGCATGTAGTACATCCGGCATATAAAACAGAGAAAAAGACACTAAGTTTGATAAAAAAGAAGTTTGGATGTCAGAAACAACCCACATAACCAGGCCACACGGGACTTAATCATTACAAATCTATGCAACCCCTATTCCTGGCGACCCCGGACATAGAGCATTCGTGTAAGGTTTTTTTGCAAACCTGAAGTAAGCCCCGGTAAATAAAAATACATCTTAGTTCCAGAATATATCGAAGATACATCTTTGGATAAAGATATATCTCACTTCTATCTTATGCAGAATGGAGAACAGGCATATGACAGTTACTTATTCCCTTCCCAAACACGATGGCTTCGAAGGTCGCCCGGCAGTCCGTGAGCGTGGCAGCCGTGGACCGAGGATCTTCGCCTCCGGTGACCTGAAATTGCTGTCGCTGGCGCTGATTGCCGAACAGCCTTGCCATGGTTATGACCTGATCCGCCGGATCGAGCAGATGTTCGACGGCGCCTACAGCCCCAGCCCCGGCGTGATCTATCCGGCCCTGACCTTCCTGGAAATGAGCTCAATGGTCACCTGCGGGGTCGACGACGGAAAAAAATGCTACAGCGTGACCGACGCCGGACGTCTATCCCTTGAAGACCAGGCCGAGGCGCTGGAGGAGGTGCGGATGCGCATTGAAACCAGCAAGCGCACGTTGCGCGGGCAGGATCGCCCCCCGGAAATCCACGAAGCGGTGTATAACTTGCGACATGCGCTGCAAAAGCACCACGGCCGCTGGAGCCCGGAAGAAACCCAGCGGGTGCGCGACCTGCTCAACGACACCGCCAAAGCCATCATCGACGGCCCCGACCGTCCACCTGTTTCGGAGTCAAGCAATGACTGAAGTCGATCCAAACACCATTCACCGCGTCAACCACGAGATCAAACGCCGCCGCCTGGAAGTCTTGCGCGTGCAAGACCTGACCCCACGCATGCGCCGCATCACCGTCGGCGGGCCGGAACTGGCCGGGTTCGTCAGCCTGGGCACGGATGATCACGTGAAGCTGTTTTTCCCGCAGAACGCCGAGGAACGCGCCGCCCTGGACACCATCGACCCAAGCGCCGGCAAGGCCCAGGGCCCGATGCCGGAAATGCGCGACTACACTCCGCGCCGTTATGACCTGGACACCCTGGAGCTGGACATCGATTTCGTGCTCCACGGCGACGGCCCTGCCGCGACCTGGGCGACCCAGGCGACGCCCGGGCAATACCTCAACATCGGCGGGCCACGAGGTTCGATGATCGTGCCGGACATCTTCGACAGCTACCTGCTGATCGGCGACGAAACCGCCCTCCCCGCCATTGCCCGCCGCCTCGAAGGCCTGGCGCCCAACCGCCGGGCGCTGGTGGTGGTGGAAGTGGAAAACGGTGCCGAGCAGCAGATTCTCCAGAGCCCGGCACACGTGCAGGTGATCTGGGTGCTGCGCGAAGGTCGTCAGGACAACCTGCTGACCACCGTTCAACAACTGGAAATGCCCAGTGGCAAGCTGTACGCCTGGGTCGCCACCGAGAGCAAGGTATCGCGGCAGATTCGCAAGGTGTTGCTCGAGGAGAAGGGGTTGGATCAGGAGTTCTTGAAGGCGGTGGGGTATTGGAAGGCCGATGACAGTGAGGAAGATTGAGGGACTGGCGGTGGCTGAAGAACCCTTCATCCACTGAGCGCCCCCCCTGTGGCGAGGGAATTTATCCCCGCTGGGCTGCGAAGCAGCCCCCCCAACAGTTACCTCACTCTATCTGATCTACCGAGTTGTCTGGTTTTAGGGCTGCTTCGCAGCCCAGCAGGGATAAATTCCCTCGCCAGAGTTGAATCTCCTCACCACAGGGCAATCGCTGTCCTTTAATGTCTTGATCAAACATCTCACCAGGTACCCCACCCCCATGCTTTTCCTGCTCGCCTACATCGCCAGCGTCGTGCTGATCAACTTCGCGTTCTCCGCCGCGCCACACCTGGACATCATCTGGTCGGCCTGGGGTGGCCTGGTGTTTATCCTGCGGGACATGGTGCAGACCCGCTTCGGCCATGGCGCCATCGTGGCGATGTTGGCGGCGCTGGTGTTGTCCTACCTCACCTCGGATCCGACCATCGCCCTGGCCAGCGCCACGGCGTTCGCAGTGTCCGAGTGCATCGACTGGCTGGTGTTCACCATCACCAAGCGTCCGCTGCACGATCGGCTGTGGATAAGTTCAGCCCTGAGCATTCCCCTGGACACCTTTATCTTCTTCGGTCTGATCGACGCCCTGACGCCGCCCGTGGTGGTCACTGCCCTGGCCTCGAAGTTCGCCGGGGTCACGGTGGTCTGGCTGATCATGGCCTGGCGTTTACGCAAGCAAACCGTCGCCGGCTGAAGCCAAACCCCGTGGTTCATGTAAAATGCCGCGCTTTCTCCCTATGGGAAGCACGCCCGGCGCGCAACCCGCGATGATCCGCTCCTGTTTGAGGACCTTCAGATGACCCGTATCGGAACTCCATTGTCGCCCACCGCGACCCGCGTTTTGTTGTGTGGCAGCGGTGAGCTGGGCAAGGAAGTGGTAATCGAGCTGCAGCGCCTGGGCGTTGAAGTGATTGCCGTGGATCGCTATGCCAACGCGCCGGCCATGCAAGTGGCCCACCGCAGCCATGTGATCAATATGCTCGACGGTGCCGCCCTGCGTGCGGTGATCGAGGCCGAGAAGCCGCATTTCATCGTGCCGGAAATCGAAGCCATCGCCACCGCTACCCTGGTGGAACTGGAAGCCGAAGGCTTCACCGTGATCCCTACCGCCCGTGCCGCGCAGTTGACCATGAACCGCGAAGGCATTCGGCGCCTGGCCGCCGAAGAGCTGGGCTTGCCGACTTCGCCGTACTTCTTCGCCGACACCGTCGAAGACTACCGCAAAGCCGTCGAAACCCTGGGTTTCCCCTGCGTGGTCAAGCCTGTGATGAGTTCGTCGGGCAAAGGCCAGAGCCTGCTGCGCAGTGCCGATGACGTGCAGAAAGCCTGGGACTACGCCCAGGAAGGCGGCCGTGCCGGCAAGGGCCGGGTGATCATCGAAGGCTTCATCGATTTCGACTATGAGATCACCCTGCTCACCGTGCGCCATGTCGGCGGCACCACCTTCTGCGCGCCGGTCGGCCACCGTCAGGAAAAAGGCGACTATCAGGAGTCCTGGCAGCCACAGGCGATGAGCCCGGCGGCCCTGGCCGAATCCGAGCGCGTGGCCAAGGCGGTGACCGAGGCCCTGGGTGGTCGCGGCCTGTTTGGCGTCGAGCTGTTCATCAAGGGTGATCAGGTGTGGTTCAGCGAAGTTTCGCCGCGCCCCCACGACACCGGGCTGGTGACGTTGATTTCCCAGGACCTGTCGCAGTTCGCCCTGCACGCCCGCGCCATCCTCGGCCTGCCGATCCCGCTGATCCGCCAGTTCGGCCCATCGGCCTCGGCGGTGATCCTGGTGGAAGGCCAGTCGACCCAGACCGCCTTCGCCAACCTCGGCGCCGCCCTGAGCGAACCGGACACCGCCCTGCGCCTGTTCGGCAAACCGGAAGTCAACGGCCAGCGCCGCCTGGGCGTGGCCCTGGCCCGTGACGAATCCATCGACGCCGCCCGCGCCAAGGCGACCCGGGCGTCCCAGGCCGTCAAGATCGAGTTGTAAAACCTGGGGCGAATAAGTCCCCTCGCCACAAAGCCGGGTGCAACCTCAACCTGAGTGAAATTGGCGCAAAAAAAGGCGACACCCTCAAAGGTGTCGCCTTTTTCATGAGCGCCGGTTTTGCTTAATCCGGCAGCTTGTACGCAATCACATAATCACCCTGCTTGGTGCCCAGGGAACCATGACCACCGGCGACGACCAGCACGTATTGCTTGCCGTCCTTGCCGGTGTAGGTCATCGGCGTGGTCTGAGCGCCGGCAGGCAGGCGGCCTTCCCACAGTTGCTTGCCGTTTTTCACGTCATAGGCACGCAGGTACTGGTCGAGGGTGCCGCTGAGGAACGCCAGGCCGCTGGCGGTGGTGAAGGTGCCGCCCAGGCTCGGTACGCCCATGCTCAGCGGGATTGGTACCGGCGAGCTGTCACGCACGGTGCCGTTCTTGTGCTTCCACAGGATTTTGTTGTTGGTCAGGTCGACTGCGGCGACATAACCCCAGGCCGGAGCCTGGCAAGGCAGGCCCATGGGCGAGAGTAACGCTTCGAGGATCACGCCATACGGTGCGCCCTTGTTCGGCTGCACGCCTTCGGTTTCGCTCTTGCGCCCCGGCCCACCGGCCACTTCTGCCGCCGGTACGAGCCTGGACTTGAACGCCATGTAGCTCGGGTTGACGAAGGCGATCTGGCGCAGCGGGTCGACCGAAATGCCGCCCCAGTCGAACACGCCGAAGTTGCCCGGGTAAACGATCGAACCCTGCAACGACGGTGGGGTGAACATGCCCTCATAGCGCAGCGACTTGAAGTCGATCCGGCACAGCATCTGGTCGAACGGGGTCACGCCCCACATGTCCCGCTCCTTGAGGACCGGCGGCACCAGGTTCAGGTCAGACATCGGTTGGGTCGGCGAGGTGTGATCGCCTTCCACCGCGCCTTGTGGCACCGGGATTTCCTTGATCGGGATGATCGGCTGGCCGTTACTACGGTCAAGCACGTAGATGCTGCCTTGCTTGGTGGAAGCCAACACAGCCGGCTTCACACCGTCGGCAGTCTTCATGTCCATCAGGGTCGGTTGACCGCCGACGTCCATGTCCCACAGATCGTGGTGAGTGAACTGGAAGTACCAGCGCACCTTGCCGGTAGCGATGTCCAGGGCGGTCAGGCCGGCGGAGTATTTCTCCGATTCCGGCGTGCGATTACCACCGAACTGGTCGGGGGTCTGGTTGCCCATCGGCAGGTAGAGCATGCCGAGTTTTTCATCGACGCTGAACATGGACCACATGTTCGGCGAGTTGCGGGTGTAGGTCTGGCCTTCGGCAATCGGCGTGGTGTCGTCCGGTTTGCCGCTGTCCCAGTTCCACACCAGCTTGCCGGTGTGCACGTCGTAGGCGCGGATCACACCGCTTGGCTCATCGGTGGAAACGTTATCGGTGACGTGACCGCCGATCACTACCAGGTTTTGGGTGACTGCCGGTGGCGACGTCGAGTAGTAACCACCCGCCGTGAAACCACCGATATTGGCGGTCAGGTCGACCTGGCCTTTGTCGCCGAAGTCTTCGCACATCTTGCCGGTGTCGGCGTTGAGGGCGATCAGGCGGGTGTCGGCGGTTGGCAGGAAAATCCGCCGTGGGCACACACTGCTGGCCGGTGTGGCGCTGGCGGTGCCGGTAGGGCTCTGTTCGGCCGAGGCGTAGACGGCGTCATCGTGATAGGTCACGCCACGGCAGGTCATGTGGGCCCAACCTTTGAAGTTTTCCGCTTTTTGCGTGGAAAGCTTCGGATCGAAACGCCAGATTTCCTTGCCGGTTTCCGGCTCCAGGGCAATCACCTGGCTGTGGGGCGTGCACACGTAGAGCATGCCGTTGACCTTCAGCGGGGTGTTTTCCGCAGTGGTCTCACCCGGGTCGTTCGGCCCTGGCAGGTCGCCGGTGCGATAGGTCCAGGCCGGCACCAGTTTGCTGACGTTCTCGGGGGTGATCTGCGCCAGCGGCGAATAACGGTCGCCATGGGCGCTGCGGCCGTAGGAATTCCAGTCGCCATCGGGCATCGTCGGCGCGGTGTTGGCCATGCCCGGCACGCTGTCGCGGTCCAGTTGGCCCTTGATCTCGCCCGGGTTGGTGAACTGGCTGGCCAGTGCGGCAATACCGGCGATGACCACGGCGGCGCCCAATGCGCGGGTTCCCATGGCCGGGGCATCGGCGGTCAACAACGGGCGGCGGAACCATGGCAGCAGCATGACGATGCCCAAGGCAAACAGCAGCGCCAGGCGCGGCACCAGTTGCCACCAGTCCAGGCCCACTTCCCACAACGCCCACACGGTGCTGGCGAACAGCACCAGCGCGTACAGGCCCAGGGCTGCGCGACGGGCCATGATCAGCAGCACACCGGTCAGCGCCAGGCCGATACCGGCCAGCAGGTAATACCACGAGCCGCCAAGCGTGCTCAGCTTGACTCCCCCGGCCAACAGGGCCAGGCCCATCAATAGAAGCAGAATGCCGAGCAGGCTCGGTAGCAGACGGCTTCGACTCAAAGCACCCTCAGTGCTCATAGTGTGATTCTCCGTGACGTTTTAAGGAGTCCCGCGCAAGTAGTCACTGTAGATGACGATCTTGCGGGGGCATGGTTCAGTTGCAATAGGCAATTCGTTGCCACGATCCCTTGTGGGAGCGAACTTGCTCGCGATGGCTGTGTATCAGTTGGCTTCAATGCTGGATGTGCAATCGCTATCGCGAGCAAGCTCGCTCCCACAGAAAACCAGTTCGTCATACACTCGAAGACAGCGCTGTCTTTCAGAATCCGAACATCGGGCTTTCGTTGATATTTGACTGGGAATGAGCCGAGCGCAGAAGCTTCACCACAACAGCAGAAGCGTTTCAGCAGGCCGCGCAAGGATAATGGCCTGTTATCAATAGAGAAAGCGCTTTTGCTGACATGGATCATTTCGGTTTTGGTAACAGTGTGCCAGGCACGATCCTGGCCTTGAGACGAGCCTATGAAGGCTATGCTTCCACCACGAGGGCACCTCGGCTAAGGTGCGCGGTTTTATCCCTATTCGCGCAAAGGCCTGCCATGAACGAACCGAACAACAACCCGCTGCACGGCGTGACGCTGGAGCAGATCCTCAACGCCCTGGTGCAACACTACGAATGGTCGGGCCTGGCCGAGCGCATCGATATCCGTTGCTTCAAGAGCGACCCGAGCATCAAGTCGAGCCTGACCTTCCTGCGCAAGACGCCGTGGGCGCGGGAAAAAGTCGAGCGCCTGTACATCAAGTTGATGCGCACCAAGCGGCCAGTCTGAGCGGTGGGCATGGATCTGCGTCTTCCTCCCGCACGGCTCGTGGCGGTGGCGGCGCTGCTCGGCTGGACGGGTTTGAGCGTCCAGCTGTACCTGATTCTGTTGGGCCGATGGGAACTGGGGGCGAGCCTGCTGGGCGGGCTGGTGAACTTCTTCAGCTTCTTCACGGTATTGACCAACATCTTGGTAGCGGTGGTGTTGACCTGGGAACTGACCCCTCGCGAATCTGCGGCGCGGCGCTGGTTCCTGCAGCCTGGCGTGCGCAGCGGCATCGCCGTGAGCATCGCCCTGGTCAGTCTGGCCTATAACCTGCTGTTGCGGCACCTGTGGCAACCCGAGGGCTGGCAGTTCGTGGCCGACGAGTTGCTGCACGATGTGATGCCGCTGCTGTACCTCGCCTATTGGTGGCTGTACGTGCCCAAAGGCACCTTGCGCCTGGGCCACATCGGGCTATGGGTGATCTACCCCTTGGTGTATTTCGCCTATCTGCTGCTACGCGGGGACTTATTGGCGGCCTACCCCTACCCTTTCATCGACGTAGCGACCCTGGGTTATCCACAGGTGTTCATCAATGCCGGGGGGATATTGGTGGGGTTTATCGGGATTGCGTTGGCGGTGATGGGGGTTGATCGGTGGTTGGGCCGACGCCTCAGTTAAGCCAAATCGCTGATCCACTGTGGGAGCTCGCTCCCACAGGAGGTTGTGTTCACAAATGGACATCAGCGTCTGGCCGGCAACATCCACACCAACCCACTGCTCTTGGCCCGCTCATGACACAACGCCAAGACGCTGCGCCGCTCCTCGTTGTCCATCCGGCTCCAACGGGTGATTTCCGCCACGGTGCGCTGGCAGCCGGTACAGATGTCGTCATCGTCCAGCGCGCAGATGTTCACGCAGGGCGAAGGCACCGGGCGTTCGGGGGCATTCATTGTTCTTGCTCAGCGAGGTCGCGGGCATAGCGCTGCGCGTTGTGGACGTAGTGGGCCGCGCTGGCCTCGAGCATTTTTTTCTGGGCCTCGGTCAATTCCCGCACCACCTTGCCAGGCGAGCCCATCACCAGGGAACCGTCGGGGATCTCCTTGTTTTCGCCGATCAGCGCGTTGGCGCCGATGATGCAGTTCTTGCCGATCTTCGCCCCGTTGAGAATCACCGCGTTGATGCCAATGAGGCTGTAGTCGCCCACCGTGCAGCCGTGGAGCATGGCGTTGTGGCCGATGGTCACGCCAGTGCCGATGGTCAGCGGATAGCCCATGTCGGTGTGCATCACCGTGCCGTCCTGCACGTTGCTGTGCTTGCCGATCAGGATCAGTTCATTGTCGCCACGCAGTACGGCGTTGAACCAGACACTGGCGCCCTCTTCGAGGCGGACCTTGCCCACCAGCGTGGCGTTGGGCGCGACCCAGCTTTGTGGGTGGGTTTCGACACGGGCATCGCCCAGGCGGTATTTCATGGGAATCCTCGGGGCTTCAGGTATTGATGAAACTCTTGGGCGGTGTGTGCAGATCGATGCCAGCGTCGTACAACAGGTTCACCAGCTCGACCACCATGATCGCCGTCAGGCCCCAGATCTTGTATTCGCCAAAGCGATAGCTGGGCACGTACCAGCTGCAACCCTGGTAATCGATGCGGTGCGTGTGCTCACGGGGATCCTTGCGGAAAAACTCCAGCGGCACGCTGAACACCGCGGCGATCTCGGCATCGTTGGCCTGGTACTCGACGTAATCGGGAATCACCCCGACATAAGGCGTGACCTTGATGCCGTGCAGTGAGATCAGCGGGCTGAGGGGACCGATCACTTCCACCAGGCCGGGGGGCAGGCCGATTTCTTCCTCGGCTTCGCGCAGGGCGGTGAAAATCAGGTCCGGATCTTCCGGGTCGCGGCGCCCGCCGGGGAACGCCACTTCGCCGCCATGGGTCGAGAGACCGCTGGCGCGCAGGGTCAGGACCAGTTCCGGTTCGTCACTGCGGGTAATCGGCACCAGCACCGCCGCTTCAGGGAAACGTCGGTCGGTCTCCAGGGTTCGCGGGGTATGGTTGCTTACTCGATGCAGTAGCTCGTCCAGCATGAGACTTCTCGATTTATTCGCTACCTTGCATCATGCACCAATCGAGCAAGGCGCCCAACCCCCGCACCGCGTCGTGTCGCGAAACGACAACTTGCCGACCCCGCCCTCGCACGCCAAGATAGGCGCAGCATTCAGGAATCCAAGCATGAAATTCTGCAGCCAGTGCGGTAACCCGGTGACCCAGCGCATACCCGAAGGCGACTCGCGCCTGCGCTTTGTCTGCGACACCTGCCACACCATCCATTACCAGAACCCCAACATCGTCGCCGGTTGCGTGCCGACCTGGGGCAGCAAAGTCTTGTTGTGCCGACGTGCCATCGAGCCACGGCGCGGTTACTGGACCCTGCCGGCGGGCTTCATGGAGAACGGCGAAACGGTCGAACAGGCTGCCGTGCGCGAAACCGCCGAAGAAGCCTGCGCCCGCGTGCGAAATTTGAGCATTTATACGCTGATCGACGTACCGCACATCAGCCAAGTGCATGTATTCTTCCGCGCCGAGCTGGTAGACGAGGATTTCGCCGCCGGGCCCGAGAGCCTGGAAGTGAAACTGTTCGAAGAAGCGGAGATTCCCTGGGATGAACTGGCGTTCCGCACGGTGGGCCGCACCTTGGAATATTTCTACGCGGACCGACGAGCCGAGGATTACCCGGTGCGATCCGAATCGATCCCGCCGCTGGCTCAGCCTGCCAATACATAAAAAATCAATATAGCCGCGACACCTCTAGGGATATCGTTTCAATGCGCTGGTTGCTTGTCCTGTTCTGCTTGTCGTTCACCGCTGTGTCCCAGGCCTCTGCGTTGGGAACCTACAACGGCAAAACCATCGAAAAAGTGCTGGTGCTCAAGTCCGCCCATCAATTGCAATTGATCAACGACGGCAAGCCGCTCAAGACCTATCGCATCTCCCTGGGCAAGGGCGCCAAGAAAGGCCCCAAGCTGATCGAAGGCGACAAGCGCACTCCCGAGGGTTTCTACTGGATCGACTGGCGCAAGACCAGCGACCGTTTCTACCTGTCGATGCACATCTCCTACCCCAACATCAGCGACTCCGCCCGCGCCCGCCGTGAAGGCGTGGAACCGGGGGGCATGATCATGATCCACGGCACCCCGGATTCGGAAGAAAACCCCGAGCAGCTGTTCCACACGCTGGATTGGACCGATGGCTGCATTGCCATGCGCAATGTGGACATGCGCGAGGTTTGGAACCTGGTGCCGGATGGGACGATGATCGAGATCCGCCCGTAGCCTCACGCTTCTGTGGCGAGGGGGATTGATCGTTCCCACGCTCTGCGTGGGAATGCATCCCGTGACGCTCTGCGTCACCTTCCAGAAGCGGAACGCGGAGCGTCCCTGGCGACATTCCCACGCAGGAGCGTGGGAACGATCGATGTGTTTTTTCAGCCTTAAAAATCACATGATTGTGATTTGTTCCATGAGAGCTTGCTCCCGCTGGGCTGCGCAGCAGCCCCAAAGCAGTCATGCCTGACATACCGAGTTGTCAGGACTTGGGGCTATGTCCCTCCCACTTCTTGTTACAAGTCCCCGAAAGCGCAACGCAACCGTCCCCCCCACCTTGATCTACCCTCAGAACTGATGCGGTGGGTCGAGGCTCTGCCCAGTAGGTCGCCCCCGCAGAATTCAAAGTGAGACGTGTCACGTCGAAGCATAGGTAGTCATGACGTATGTGATTCGACAGGGCTTCACCGTTCCAGATGAGACATCAAATCATGACAACTCATAACGGTTTTACCCGGGCGACAGCTGTCGTCGCGGTAGCGTGCGCGTGTGTGTGGCAGTCGGGCTCCAACGCGTGGGGGGCCGATGAAAAACAGGAGCAGTGGTATACCGCCTGGCTTCAGGTCACGGCGGATCCAAGCGTGGATATCCACAAAACCACGCCCTCGTTGCGCTGGCGTACCGACATGGACACGCTCTACCGGGGGGATACGACGGGTCAGGGCCTCAGTGCCTTCACGAAGGGGCTGTTGCCCAAAGCCGTGGACTTCCCCGAGATCGAATGGAGGTACGACTGGTACAGCCACGGAGGCGGGATCGCTAAGTCTGTGTTTAGCAGCACAACGCGCAAAAAGAGCGTCGCCGAGCACTACGCCAGCGAGTGGTTGTACGAGTTCAAAGCCCCCCATGGAATCGACCAGGTGCAATCGGGGGGGCACTTTCCCGGCGAGGAGGAAATCAGCTTCCCGGGCGGGGTCAAGGGGCACTTCATCAAGCAGGCCTGCAAGCCAATCGATTTTGTCGATTGCGTGCAGAACCCAAACTACCGTGAACCCACCGGCCGCGAGACGATGCAGGACGTCGCCGCGATGTCCATCGACTGGCGCCGGCTGACGCCTCCAGTGGGACTGGCATGGGTAACGACCAAACAATCCCTCTGGGCAGTCGGCTCTACGACGGTCAACCCCGTGCAGGGCGCGGATGCGCTTACCCATGGGTTACGGGGCTGGAATTCTTTGCCACCGAACTTGAGATACGCGTTGGATCAGGAGAGCCACCTGGCTCATTCGATCGTTATGGCATTTCGAGACTATAGCGAAGCCAAGTTCTGGGCAACCGAGAGAGCCTCAAACGGCGGTTGGGTCTATGAAGTCAGGTCCAACGTCGTAGCGGTGGATTTGTCGGTACCTAATGCTGGTCCGCGTGAAGGCGGCTTCGCGTTCATCGGCGGTATCAAGGGAGGCCTGCTGTTGAACGCCCGTCGTTTCGCGAAAGGCGTGAGTGAACCGGTCGAGTGCATCGGCATAGAAAAGGAAGCTTGCAGGCTCGAGAACATCCATCAATAGAGTAGGTCGGGTTTTCAGCATTAATCGCGCCCAATAAAAAACCCGCTGAATCAATCAGCGGGTTTTTCATTCAAGCGCCAGAAGGATCAAAAATCCTCCAACCGCCACACCTCATACGCCGGTGTCTCGTAGGGATGGCTCTGCTTCAACGCCGCCACCACCGAACGGATCAACTCATCGGCAACGACAAGCTCCACCTTCCATTCCTCGACCTGCTCGACCTGCCCCGCCTCGCCAATGAACGGCTGGCTGCCGTCCAACGGGCGGAACTGGCCCAGGCCCAGCACTTGCCAGGCACAGTGGTCATAGTCGCCGATCCGCCCGCCACCGGCGGCGAATACGGCGCTTTTGACCACGTCCAGGTGGCTGGCCGGGACGAAGAAGCAGAGCTTGTACACCGCCTCAGTTCACCCAGACGCGGGCGTTGCGGAACATGCGCATCCATGGCGCGTCTTCGTTCCAGTCGTCCGAACGCCACGAGTTCTGCACCGCGCGGAATACCCGCTCGGGGTGCGGCATCATGATCGTGACGCGGCCGTCGCGGCTGGTCAGGCCGGTGATCCCGCGCGGCGAGCCGTTCGGGTTGGCCGGGTAGGTTTCGGTGACCTTGCCGTGGTTGTCGACGAAACGCAGCGACACGCAACCGGACAAGTCGGCTTCGAGCAGGGCTTCTTCGCTTTCGAATTCGGCATGGCCTTCGCCGTGGGCGATGGCGATCGGCATGCGCGAACCGGCCATGCCCTGCAGGAAGATCGAGTTCGACTCCTGGACCTGGACCATCGCCACGCGGGCTTCGAACTGCTCGGAACGGTTACGCACGAAGTGCGGCCAGAACTCGCTGCCCGGGATCAGCTCGTGCAGGTTGGACATCATCTGGCAACCGTTGCACACGCCGAGGGTGAAGCTGTCGGTCCGTTCGAAGAAACCCTGGAACGCATCACGGGCGCGGCTGTTGAACAGCGCCGACTTGGCCCAGCCTTCACCGGCGCCCAGCACGTCGCCGTAGGAGAAACCGCCACAGGCGACCATGCCCTTGAAGTCGTTCAGGTCGACACGGCCAGCCAGGATGTCGCTCATGTGCACGTCGATCGCGCTGAAACCGGCGCGGTCGAATGCCGCCGCCATTTCCACCTGGCCGTTGACGCCCTGCTCGCGCAGTACCGCTACTTGTGGGCGAATGCCTTTCTTGATGTAAGGCGCGGCCACATCGTGGTTGACGTCGTAGCTGAGCTTGGCGCTCAGGCCTGGGTTGTCCTCTTCCAGCAGCGCGTCGAATTCCTGCTCGGCGCAGTCGGCATTGTCGCGCAGGCGCTGGATCTGGTAGCTGGTTTCCGCCCACTGGCGCTGCAACAGGCTACGCTGGCCTTCGAAGACGGTGTCGCCGTTGAAGGTGATGTTGATGTGGGCGTTGTTGATCGGCTGACCGATCACCGAGACGCAGTCGGCCAGGCCAGCGGCGCTGAACTGAGCGAGGATGTCCGGGGTGGCGTCCTGGCGAACCTGGATCACCGCACCCAGTTCTTCGTTGAACAGGATGGCCGGGATTTCAGCGGTGGACTCTGCAACGCTGTCGAGGGTCAAGCTCAGGCCGCAATGGCCGGCGAAAGCCATTTCCACCACGGTGGTCAGCAAACCACCATCGGAACGGTCATGGTAGGCCAGCAAGTGACCGTCGGCGTTGAGGCCCTGGATGACGGCGAAGAACGCCTTCAGGTCTTCGGCATCATCGACGTCCGGCGCTTGCGAGCCGAGCTTGCCGTGCACCTGGGCCAGGATCGAGGCACCCATGCGGTTCTGGCCACGGCCCAGGTCGATCAGGATCAGGTCGGTGGTGCCCTTGTCCATGCGCAGTTGCGGGGTCAGGGTCTGGCGGATGTCTGTGACCGGGGCGAAACCGGTGACGATCAGCGACAGTGGCGAGGTCACGCTCTTGTCCACGCCTTCATCGTTCCAGCGCGTGGCCATGGACATGGAGTCCTTGCCTACCGGAATGGTGATGCCCAGCTCCGGGCACAGCTCCATGCCGACGGCCTTGACGGTGTCGTACAGACGGGCGTCTTCACCCGGGTGGCCAGCGGCGGACATCCAGTTGGCCGACAGCTTGATGTCGGAGATCTTGCCGATGCGCGAGGCCGCGATGTTGGTCAGGGTCTCGCCAATCGCCATGCGGCCCGACGCCGGAGCGTCCAGCAGTGCCAGCGGCGTGCGCTCGCCCATGGCCATCGCTTCACCGGTGTAGACGTCGAAGCTGGTGGCGGTCACGGCAACGTCGGCCACCGGCACTTGCCACGGGCCGACCATCTGGTCACGGGCCACGAGGCCGGTGATGGTGCGGTCGCCAATGGTGATCAGGAAACTTTTGCTCGCCACGGCCGGGTGGTGCAGTACGCGTTCGATGGAATCAGCAACGTCGAGCGTCGACGGGTCGAAATCATCGCCCAGCTCGGCTTCACGGACGGCCGAACGGTGCATGCGCGGGGCCTTGCCCAGCAGCACTTCCAGTGGCATGTCCACCGGGCTGTTGCCGAAGTGGCTGTCGGTGACGGTCAGTTGCGGCTCGGCGGTGGCTTCACCGACCACGGCGAACGGGCAGCGCTCGCGTTCGCAAATGGCCTGGAAGCGTTCGAAGTCAGCCGGGCCGACCGCCAGGACGTAACGTTCCTGGGATTCGTTGCTCCAGATTTCGTGCGGGGCCATGCCCGGCTCGTCGTTCGGAATGTTGCGCAGTTCGAAGCGGCCACCACGGCCACCGTCGTTGACCAGTTCCGGGAAGGCGTTGGACAGGCCGCCCGCGCCGACGTCGTGGATGAAGCTGATGGGGTTGTGTTCGCCCAACTGCCAGCAACGGTCGATGACTTCCTGGCAACGGCGTTCCATTTCCGGGTTTTCCCGCTGGACCGAGGCGAAGTCCAGGTCTGCCGAGCTGGTGCCGGTGGCCATGGAGGAAGCCGCGCCGCCGCCCAGGCCGATCAGCATGGCCGGGCCACCGAGGACGATCAGCTTGGAGCCAACCAGGATTTCGCCTTTCTGCACGTGGTCGGCGCGGATGTTGCCCATGCCGCCGGCAAGCATGATCGGCTTGTGGTAACCACGAACTTCTTCACCGCGCGGGGTGCTGATGGACTGTTCGAAGGTACGGAAGTAACCGGTCAGGGCCGGACGGCCGAATTCGTTGTTGAACGCCGCGCCCCCAAGAGGGCCTTCGATCATGATGTCCAGGGCGTTGACGATACGCTCAGGCTTGCCGTACGGTTTTTCCCACGGCTGTTCGAAGCCCGGGATCTGCAGGTTCGACACGGTGAAGCCGGTCAGGCCAGCCTTGGGCTTGGCGCCGCGACCGGTGGCGCCTTCGTCGCGGATCTCGCCACCGGAACCGGTGGACGCGCCCGGGAACGGCGCGATGGCGGTCGGGTGGTTGTGGGTCTCGACTTTCATCAGGATGTGCACCGGCTCCTGGACCGCACCGTACTGGCGGGTCTCAGGGTTCGGGTAGAAGCGACCGGCGACGTTGCCGACGATCACCGCCGCGTTGTCCTTGTAGGCCGACAGCACACCTTCGTTGTGCATCTGGTAGGTGTTCTTGATCATGCCGAACAGGCTTTTTTCCTGGCTCTGGCCGTCAATGTCCCAACTGGCGTTGAAGATCTTGTGGCGGCAGTGCTCGGAGTTGGCCTGGGCGAACATCATCAGTTCGATGTCGTGGGGGTTGCGCTTCAAGCCCTGGAAGGCGTTGACCAGATAATCGATCTCGTCTTCGGCCAGGGCCAGGCCCAGCTCGGCGTTGGCTTTTTCCAGCGCGGCGCGGCCGCCGCCCAACACGTCGATGGCGGTCAGTGGCTTGGGTTCGGCGTGGCTGAACAGGCCGGCAGCCTGCTCCAGGTTACCCAGTACGACCTGGGTCATGCGGTCATGCAAGCCGTCGGCGATCAGTTGGGCCTCAGCCTCGCTGAACTCACCGGCGACATAAAAGGCAATGCCGCGCTCCAGGCGCTGGATTTTCGCCAGGCCGCAATTGCGGGCAATGTCGCTGGCCTTGCTCGACCACGGCGAAATGGTGCCAAAACGTGGCAGCACCAGGAACAGGCGACCGGTCGGCTCCTGGACGGGAACACTGGGACCGTACTTCAGAAGGCGCGCGAGCACCTGCTGTTCGTCGCCGGTCAAACCGCCGGTGACTTCGGCGAAGTGAGCGAATTCAGCATACAAGCCACTGACAGCCGGTACCTTCTGGCTCAGTTGCTCAAGGAGTTTGCTGTGGCGAAAGGCAGAAAGGGCAGGAGCGCCGCGCAGGATCAACATCTTCGGGACAGCCTCGGGAAGGGGGTGTGCTTTGAGGCCGTGCATTCTAGCCTAAACCGCCGGCAACGGCACCCGAAACGGCACGCGCGGTGCAGGCCGAATGTCGGTCTTTGCGCCAACGGCCCTGTCGGGAGCCTATTACCCTGATCCTGGCGAGATATTTTTCAGCGGTGCAAAGCTCGTCCCACGCCGGCCCGCCTGCGTTACGGACATGTTTTGCAACGGCTAGCAGACTGGCCTTTTGCTGTCGAGATATGGCGGCAGGGGCCGTTTGCGTATACTGCGCAGATGTTTTCCCCAACGGCTTTGCGTCCGCGATACGCCAAATGGCTGATCGCTACCGGACTCTTCCTGGTGCTCGGTGGTTGTGTTGAGAAACCCAACACACTGGAGCGCGTAAAGGAGGATGGCGTGCTGCGGGTGGTTACCCGAAACAGCCCTGCCACCTACTTTGAGGATCGCAACGGTGAAACCGGCTTCGAATACGAGCTGGTGAAGCGCTTCGCCGACGATTTGGGGGTAGAGCTGAAAATCGAGGCCGCCGACAATCTCGACGACCTGTTCAACCAGATCGGCAAACCCAATGGCCCGGTGCTGGCGGCTGCCGGCCTGGTCAGCAGTGAGCAGCGCAAGAAACAGGTGCGGTTTTCCCACCCCTACCTGGAAGTGACCCCGCAAGTCATCTACCGCAACGGTCAGTCCCGCCCTACCGATGCCGCCGCCCTGGCCGGCAAGAAGATCATGGTGCTCAAGGGCAGCACCCACGCCGAACAGCTGGCGCAGTTGAAACAGCAATATCCAGGCATCGAATACGAAGAGTCCGACGCGGTTGAAGTGGTCGACTTGCTGCGCATGGTCGATGAGGGCCAGATCGACCTGACCCTGGTGGACTCCAACGAAGTGGCGATGAACCAGGTGTATTTCCCCAACGTGCGCGTGGCCTTCGACCTGGGCGACGCCCGCAGCCAGAGCTGGGCGGTGGCGCCCGGCGAAGACAACAGCCTGCTCAACGAAATCAACGCCTACCTCGACAAGGTGCAGAAGAACGGCACGCTACAGCGCTTGAAAGACCGTTATTACGGGCACGTCGATGTCCTCGGCTACATGGGCGCTACCACCTTCGCCCAGCATTTGCAGCAACGGCTGCCCAAATACGAGCAACACTTCAAGGCCTCCGCCAAGAAAGAGAAAGTCGATTGGCGCCTGTTGGCCGCGATTGGCTATCAGGAATCGCTGTGGCAACCGGCTGTGACCTCCAAGACCGGGGTGCGCGGCCTGATGATGCTGACCCAGAACACCGCCCAGGCCATGGGCGTGTCCAACCGCCTGGATCCGAAGCAGAGCATCATGGGCGGGGCCAAGTACCTGGCCTACATGAAGGATCAACTGGACGAGAGCATCGAGGAGCCGGACCGCACCTGGTTCGCCCTCGCCGCCTACAACGTGGGCAGCGGTCACTTGGACGACGCCCGTAAACTGGCAGCCAAGGAAGGGCTGAACCCGAACAAGTGGCTGGATGTGAAGAAGATCCTGCCGCGCCTGTCCCAGAAACAGTGGTACAGCAAGACCCGCTACGGCTACGCCCGGGGCGGCGAGCCGGTGCATTTCGTGGCGAACATCCGTCGCTACTACGACATCCTGACCTGGGTCACGCAGCCGCAACTCGAAGGCAACCAGGTGGCCGAGGGTAACCTGCACGTGCCGGGCGTCGACAAGAGCAAGCCGAACCAGGAAACCCCGCCACTTTAAGTCATACCCCCCCTGTGGGAGCGAGCTTGCTCGCGATGAGGGCCTGACATTCAGCATTGATGTTGACTGTCAGCCCGCTATCGCGAGCAAGCTCGCTCCCACAGGAGGTTGATGGCGGGATCAGGATTTGGCGGCAGCCAGGATCAGCGCTTTCATTTCCGATACCGCCGACTTGAACCCGACGAACAACGCATGGGCCACCAGTGCATGGCCGATGTTCAGTTCGTTGATACCCTTGATCGCCGCGACGGCTTCAACGTTGTGGTAGTGCAAGCCATGGCCGGCATTGACGATCAGGCCCTGGGCCAGGCCGAAGGCGACGCCGTCGGCTACGCGCTGCAGCTCATCAGCCACGTCCGTTGGCGTTTCGGCATCGGCGTAACGGCCGGTGTGCAGTTCGATGGCCGGGGCGCCAACACGCTTGGAGGCTGCGATCTGCCGCTCGTCGGCATCGATGAACAACGATACCTCGGCACCGATCTTCGACAGTCGCTCCACCGCCGCCATGATCCGCGCTTCCTGCCCTGCCACGTCCAGGCCGCCTTCGGTGGTCAATTCCTGGCGCGTTTCCGGCACCAGGCAAATGTGCGCCGGGCGGATGCGCTCGGCGAACGCCATCATTTCTTCGGTCACGCCCATTTCGAAGTTCATGCGGGTTTGCAGCACGTCCTTGAGCAGCAGCACATCGCGCTCCTGGATGTGGCGACGGTCTTCACGCAAATGCACGGTGATGCCGTCGGCGCCCGCCTCTTCGGCATCCAGTGCAGCCTTGACCGGATCCGGGTAGCGCGTACCGCGGGCCTGGCGCAGGGTGGCGACATGGTCGATGTTCACGCCGAGAAGAATGCGATTGCTGGTGCTCACGAAAAGACTCCTGAAGGGACAAATAGTCGGCCCACAGCATACGGGTTGATCAGGGCTTGCGAAACAGCTCGCGACTGACCAGCGGCCGGCCACCCAAATGAACCGCCAAGGCCTGGCGCATCAGGCGCTTGGCCGCCGACAAAGCGCCCGGCGCACTCCAGTCGGCCTCGGCCATGGCCAGAAGCTCAGCGCCGTTGAACAGCCCGGGCTGCAGCAGATAGACCTGCTCCAGGCCCGCATCCACCTGCAAGCGGTACAGGCCGTCGGCGGCGATGGGTTCGCCATGCAGGTCGGTGTTCAGGGCAAAGCCATAGCCGAGGTCGTCCAGCAGCCGCCATTCGAACGAGCGCAGCAGCGGTTCCAGCGCACGGCCTTCGGCCAGGGCCAACAGCGTGGCAGCGTAGTGGTCGAAGACGGCAGGATGAGGATCTTCGGCGGGCAGCAGGCGGATCAGCAATTCATTGAGGTACAAGCCACTGAACAGTGCCTCGCCGTTGAGCCACGCCGCCACGCCATTGCTTTCCATGCGCCCGACATTCTTCAGCTCGCCCCGCCCCCGGAATTCGACTTCCAGCGGCACGAACGGCCGCGCCAGCGTCCCGGCCTTGCCCCGCGCCCCGCGCAACACCGCCCGCAACCGCCCTTGCGGCGTGAGGAAGTCCACCAGGGCGCTGCTTTCACGGTAGGCGCGCGAGTGCAGGACGTAGGCGGGTTGGGCGATGGGTTGGGCGGGGGACATGGGAATCGCAGTTCTCAATGAGCGAGCACAGTTTTACAAGCAACCCCAAACCAATGTGGGAGCGAGCTTGCTCGCGATAACGGACTTTCAGTCAACATCCATGTTGAATATCAGGCCCTCATCGCGAGCAAGCTCGCTCCCACAATGGTTCTCGGTGTATCCGGTTATGCGATCAGAGGTCGCCGTAACCCAGCGAACGCAACGCCCGCTCGTCATCGGACCAGCCACCCTTCACCTTGACCCACAGGTTGAGCATGATCTTGGAGTCGAACAACAGCTCCATGTCCTTGCGCGCTTCGGTGCCGATGCGTTTGATGCGCTCGCCCTTGTCGCCGATGATGATTTTCTTCTGGCCGTCACGCTCGACGAGGATCAACGCATGGATATGCAGGGTCTTGCCCTGCTGCTTGAACTCTTCGATTTCCACGGTGATCTGGTACGGCAGCTCGGCGCCCATCTGGCGCATGATTTTTTCGCGCACCAGTTCCGCGGCGAGGAAACGGCTGCTGCGGTCGGTGATCTGGTCTTCGGGGAAGAAGTGATCGTTTTCCGGCAGGTGCTCGGCAATCACCCGCTCCAGCGCGTCGAGGTTATGCCCATGCTGGGCAGAAATCGGGATGATCTGGGCGTTCGGCAGCTGTTCCTGCAACCAGGACAGATGCGGCATCAGCTCAGCCTTGTCTTCGATGCGGTCGGTCTTGTTCAGCGCCACGATCAGCGGACCGGTGACGTACTGGACGCGCTCGAGAACCATCTGGTCTTCGTCAGTCCACTTGGTGCGATCGACCACGAAGATCACTACATCGACATCTTTCAACGCCGCCGAAGCGGTCTTGTTCATGTAGCGGTTCAAGGCCTTTTCACCGCCCTTGTGCATGCCCGGGGTGTCGACGTAGATCGCCTGCACGGCGCCTTCGGTCTTGATCCCCAGCATGTTGTGGCGAGTGGTCTGGGGCTTGCGCGAGGTGATCGCCAGCTTCTGGCCCAGGATGTGGTTCAGCAGCGTGGACTTGCCCACGTTCGGCCGGCCGACAATGGCGACATAGCCGCAGCGGGTGACGGTTGTATCAGTCATTGCCATTCTCCACGCCCAGGGCAATCAGTGCTGCGGCGGCCGCTACCTGTTCGGCAATACGACGACTCACACCCTGACCTCGGCTTTTTTCATTCAATAAGACCACTTCGCATTCGACGAAGAAGGTTCGGCAATGCGGCTCACCCTGGATGTCCACGACTTCGTAGCGCGGCAGCTCGCAACTGCGTGATTGCAGGAATTCCTGCAAACGGGTTTTCGGGTCCTTGTTGGTGTCCACCAGCGTCAGGCTGTCGATCTCGGAAGTCAGCCAGGCCAGCACGCGCTCGCGCGCCATTTCCATGCCCGAATCCAGGTAGATCGCGCCAATCAACGCTTCCAGGGCGTCAGCCAGGATCGACTCACGACGGAAACCGCCGCTCTTCAATTCACCGGAGCCCAGGCGCAGGTATTCACCCAGGTCAAAACCACGGGCCAGTACGGCCAGGGTCTCACCTTTTACCAGGCGCGCGCGCAAACGCGACAACTGGCCTTCGCGGGCCAACGGGAAACGTTCGAACAACGCCTCGCCAGCCACGAAATTGAGGATGGCATCACCGAGGAATTCCAGGCGTTCGTTGTTGCGCCCGGCAAAACTGCGGTGAGTGAGGGCCAGGACCATCAGTTCCTGGTCCTTGAAGGTGTAGCCGAGCTGACGCTCGAGACGGCTGAGAGAAACGCTCACGGTTTACCCACGCTGAGTTCGTGGCTGGATTCCACCGCCACGGCGGCAAGGCGCCGTTGGCTTGGGACAATTAACGCTGTGTTCAAAAATGACGTCCTGACTATCGTTGGCTTCATGCCTTCGGGCAGCCTTGTGCAGGCTCCAGAAATGCATTCGGCGCTGTGTTCAACAGCGCCGTGTGTGATTACTTGATCAGGCCAACCCGCGAAAAATTCGGCAGGTGACTGAGTTTGGGTTCCGGCCAGCTCATCCAGACCGCGAAGGCCTTGCCGACGATATTCCGGTCGGGGACCATGCCCAGCATGTCCTTGGGAATGTTTGGATCATCCCAGTAACGGCTGTCGTTGGAGTTGTCGCGGTTGTCGCCCATCATGAAATAGTGCCCGGCCGGCACGGTCCACGAATGGTCCGGCGTAGCACGGTAGCGGCTCATTTCCTTGCGGATCAAATGCTCGACCTCTCCGAGTTTTTCCTGGTAGAGCTCGGCACTGCCCAGTGTGCCCGGCTCGGAGCCGATCAGCTGTTCGGCCACCAGTTCACCGTTGACGAACAGACGCTTGTCGGCGGTGTAGCGGATCTTGTCGCCCGGCAGGCCGACCACACGCTTGATGTAGTTGACGTTCGGGTCGCTGGGGAAGCGGAACACCATTACATCGCCGCGTTGCGGGTCACCGACCTCGATGACTTTCTTGTCGATCACCGGCAGGCGGATCCCGTAGGAGAACTTGTTCACCAGGATGAAATCGCCCACGTCCAGGGTAGGTTTCATGGAACCGGATGGGATCTGGAACGGCTCCACCAGGAACGAGCGCAGCACCAATACGATGAACAGCACCGGAAAGAACGACTTGCCGTATTCGACCAGCAGCGGTTCCTTGTTGAGCTTTTCGATCACCACACCATCAGGCTGGCTGACGCTGCCCTGATAGGAGGCGATGGCTGCCCGGCGCCGAGGCGCCAGGAACAACAGATCAAGCAACGCCAACAGGCCGCAGACGAACACGGCGATTACCAGCAACAGCGGGAAATTTAGCGACATAGGACCTAACTATCCAACCTGAGCACCGCAAGGAAGGCTTCCTGTGGAATTTCCACGTTACCGACCTGCTTCATGCGTTTTTTACCGGCCTTCTGCTTTTCCAACAGCTTGCGCTTGCGGCTGACGTCGCCGCCGTAGCATTTGGCCAATACGTTCTTTCTGAGCGCCTTGACGGTTGTACGCGCCACAATCTGCCCGCCAATGGCGGCCTGGATTGCCACGTCGAACATCTGCCGCGGAATCAGTTCCTTCATCTTTTCGGTCAATGCACGACCTTTGTAATGCGCGTTGTCACGGTGCACGATCAATGCCAGGGCATCGACTTTCTCACCGTTGATCAGCACATCCAGCTTCACCAGATTAGCCGATTGATAACGATCGAAATGATAGTCCAGCGAAGCATAGCCGCGACTGGTGGATTTCAGGCGATCGAAGAAGTCCAGCACCACTTCGTTCATCGGCAGGTCGTAGGTCACTTGGACCTGGCTGCCAAGAAACAGCATGTCGTGCTGTACGCCGCGCTTTTCAATGCACAGGGTAATGACGTTGCCCAGGTGCTCCTGAGGCACAAGGATGTTGGCCCGCACGATCGGCTCGCGCATATCCTCGATAGCGGACAGGTCTGGCAACTTGGACGGGTTGTCGACGTAAATGGTTTCGCCGTTCTTGAGCAGCAGCTCGAAGATTACGGTCGGTGCCGTGGTAATCAGGTCCAGGTCGTACTCGCGCTCCAGGCGCTCCTGGATGATTTCCATGTGCAGCATGCCCAGGAACCCGCAACGGAAGCCGAAGCCCAGGGCGTCGGAGCTTTCCGGGGTGTATTGCAGGGACGAGTCGTTCAGCGTCAGCTTTTGCAGGGCTTCGCGGAAGTCTTCGAAATCGTCGGAGCTGACCGGGAACAGGCCGGCGTAGACCTGCGGCTGGATCCGCTTGAAACCGGGCAGCACATCGACGTCGGGAGTGGAGCTCAAGGTCAGGGTGTCACCGACCGGCGCCCCGTGGATGTCCTTGATGCCGGCGATGATGAAGCCTACTTCACCGGCCTTCAGGTCGACCGTGGCGGTGTGTTTCGGATTGAACACACCGACGCTGTCCACCAGGTGGATCTTGCCGGTGGATTTGACCAGGATCTTGTCGCCCTTCTTCACGCGGCCATGGCGCACACGAACCAGGGACACCACACCCAGGTAATTGTCGAACCAGGAGTCGATGATCAACGCTTGCAGCGGATCTTCGATGTTGCCGGTCGGCGCGGGAATGGTGTGCACCAGGCGCTCGAGCACTTCGTCCACGCCCAGGCCGGTCTTGGCGCTGCAGGTGACCGCGTCGGTGGCGTCGATGCCGATGATCTTCTCGATTTCTTCCTTCACGCGGTCCGGATCAGCCTGGGGCAGGTCGATCTTGTTCAGCACCGGCATGACTTCCAGGCCCTGCTCGATGGCCGTGTAGCAGTTGGCAACCGACTGGGCTTCGACGCCCTGGCCGGCGTCGACCACCAGCAAGGCACCTTCACAGGCCGCCAGCGACCGGCTGACTTCATAGGTGAAGTCAACGTGGCCCGGGGTATCGATGAAGTTCAGCTGATAGGTGATGCCGTCGCGGGCCTTGTAGTAGAGGGTAACGCTGTGGGCCTTGATGGTGATCCCGCGTTCACGCTCCAGATCCATGGAATCCAGGACCTGGGCTTCCATTTCACGCTCGGCCAGGCCGCCGCACATCTGGATGAAGCGATCAGCCAGCGTCGACTTGCCATGGTCAATGTGGGCGATGATGGAGAAATTGCGGATATGACTCAAATCACTCACGGATCAACACTCAAAAAGGCTGCAGGCATGGCCCGCCGAAAAATAGCCGGGAATTGTACCTGATACAGCGCGCAAGCGTCACGTTCGCCTGTCGATGAGCACTTGTGGCGAGGGGACTTATCCCCGCTGGACTGCGTAGCAGTCCCAGGATCTATCAGCCATTGCGAGGTATCAGGCAGAACGCAGGGGGCTGCTTGGCAGCCCACCGGGGATAAATCCCCTCGCCACAGAAGCTCCCCCGCCACAGGAAATTGGGGTCAACCGGCCCGACGCAGCAACCAGAGCCCTGCCAAGGCACAGACAGCAGCCGGCACCAGCACCGCAAACAGCGGCGAGAAACCGAACACCAGGCTCGATGGCCCCAGCAGATCCTGGGCAATACGGAAAGTGAAGCCCACCAGCACACCGGTAAACACGCGCTGGCCAAGGGTCACCGAACGCAGCGGGCCAAAGATGAAGGAAATCGCCATCAGCACCAGGGCAGCGGTGACCAGCGGTTGCAACACCTTGACCCAAAACGCCAGCCAGTAGCGGCCGTTGTTCAGGCCCTGGTCCGCCAGGTAGTGGATATACCCCCACAACCCCGTAATCGACAGGGACTCCGGCGCCATCACCACGGTGCTGAGCAATTGCGGGCTGATCGACACATCCCATCGCTCTTGCGGGGCGGTGACCACCTCGGTGCGCTTGTCGTGGAACAGGGTGGTGGTGACATCGCTCAGTTGCCAGTGATCGTCTGCGAACTTGGCGCGCTTGGCGAAGCTCGACGACAACATGTGCCGCTGCCCGTCAAAGCGATAACGGGTCACGCCATACAGGATGCCGTTGGGCTGGACCGAGTTGATGTGAATGAACTCATCGCCCTGGCGGTGCCACAGGCCGTGCTTGGCGCTTTGCGCATCGCCACCGCCCTGGGCCAGGGAGCGGTTGGCCTGGGCGGTATTCTCGGTGGCCGGGGCGATGTATTCGCCGATCAACACCCCCACCAGCATCAGCACCAGCATCGGCTTCATCACCGCCCAGACGATCCGACCAATGGACACGCCAGCGGCGCGCATGATGGTCAACTCGCTGTTGCTGGCCAGGCTGCCCAGGCCGATCAGGCAACCGATCAGCGCGGCCATCGGCAGCATGTCGTACAAGCGCCGCGGCGCAGTCAGCAGCACGTAGCTCGCCACGTCCGCCAGGGTATAGGTGTCGCTGACGTCGCTCATTTCATCGATGAAGGCAAACAGGGTCGCCAGGCCAAGAATGATCCCCAGCACTGCAAGGATCGCCATGAACACGCTGCTGCCGATGTAGCGGTCGAGTTTAACCACGGGCCACCTCCAGCGCGCTACGGCGACTGGCCAGCTTCAGGCGTAGCGGCTCCCAGTAGAGCAACCCCAGGCCGATGGCCAGGAAGATCGAGTGCACCCACCACAAGCCCAGGGCTGGCGGGATCTTGCCTTTCTCCAGCGCACTGCGGGCGGAAATCAGGATGGTCAGGTAGGCCATATAGAGAAGAATCGCCGGCAACAGCTTGAGGAAACGCCCCTGGCGCGGATTGACGCGCGCCAGCGGGACCGCCATGAGGGTGACGATGAACACCAGCAGCGGCAGTGACAGGCGCCATTGCAGCTCGGTGCGCGCACGGATGTCGTTGCTACCCAGCAAACTGGCGGTAGGCATGGCATCGCGGTCGGTGACTTCGTCACTGGCCTCGGGCTTGGGCAGCAGCACGCCATAGGTGTCGTACTTGATGGCTCGATAGTCGGCCTGGCCAGGCTTGCCGTCATAGCGGTAGCCGTTTTCCAGGATCAGGTAACGATTGCCGTCCGGGTTGATTTCCTGGCGGCCCTTCTCGGCCACCAGCACGGAAATGCCGCGATCCTTCTTGGTATCGGAAGACAGGTTCTTTTGCGTGATGAAGACACCGCCCAGGTCGATCCGGTCGTCCGACAGCTGCTCGGTGTAGGTGACGCGGGTACCGTCGCGCAACGCCTGGAAGCGCCCAGGCACCAGGGTGTCGAATTCGGTCATGGCGTCCTGCTGGTTGATCAGCAGTTGGAACTGGTTGGCACCCTGGGGCGACAGGCTCAGGCTCAGCCAGGCCACCACCAACGCCACCAGCGTGGCCGGGAACAGCGTGATGCGAAACAGGCGCTGCTGGCTCATGCCGGTGGCCGACAGCACGGTCATTTCGCTGTCCAGGTACAAGCGACCATAGGCCAGCAGAATGCCAAGGAACAACCCCAGCGGCAGGATCAGTTGCAGGAAGCCGGGCAGGCGAAAGCCCATGATCAGGAACAGGGAGCCCGGGTCCAGAGCGCCAGAGGCCGCCTGGGCGAGGTATTTGATGAAGCGTCCACTCATGATGATGACCAGCAGCACGGCGCTCACGGCGCTCAGGGTCAGCAGGACTTCGCGGGATAGATAACGAAAGACAATCAAACCAGACACTCCAAGGTTGTCAGGCTAAGGCGGCCAAACAAGCAAACGTATCGAGCCGGTCCGCCAACGCGAACCGCCGAAAAAAGAGCCGCATTATCCTGTGATTGGAGGCGCCTGTCACTGCGCACGCTTTAAACCGCCGCTTAAAGCCGCAAAGTAGCATTGCTAGTGGGGTTGTCAGGCTCGGGCGCCGGGGTTCAAACTGCGGCCTTTGTCGCCGGCAATACCGGCGCTTCTTTTATATAGAAGAAGCTCGCTCAGCGCGCCATTGTCTTAGGCGCCTGGCATCTTGACCATTGACTCAGGGATCCGGACATGGAACTGGTTGTAAAAAGCGTCAGCCCAGAAACGTTGAAAACCGCCACACTGGTAGTCGCCGTCGGTGAAAACCGCAAACTCGGCGTGGTCGCCACCCAGCTTGATACCCTTAGCGGCGGCGCCATCAGCGCCGTGCTCAAGCGCGGCGACCTGGCCGGCAAAGTCGGCCAGAGCCTGTTGCTGCACAACCTGCCCAACCTCAAGGCCGAACGCGTGCTGCTGGTAGGCGTGGGCAAGGATGCCGAACTGGGCGACCGTCCCTTGCGTAAAATCATCGCCGGCGTGCTGAGCACCCTCAAGGGCCTGGGTGGCGTTGATGCCGCACTGGCGCTGGACGAACTGGTGGTCAAGGGTCGTGACAGCTACGGCAAGAACCGACTGCTGGCCGAGACCCTGGTGGATGGCGAATACCAGTTCGACCAGTTCAAGAGCCAGAAAGCCGAACCCCGCGCCCTGAAAAAAATCACCCTGCTGACCATCAAGGCCGCCCAGGCCGAAGTCCAGCGCGCCGTGACCCACGCCACTGCGATTGCCAATGGCATGGCCTTCACCCGCGACCTGGGCAACCTGCCGCCAAACATCTGCCACCCGACGTTCATGGGTGAACAGGCCAAGGCCTTGGGCAAGGAATTCAAGGGCCTGAAAGTCGAAGTCTTCGACGAAAAGAAAATCAAAGACCTGGGCATGGGTTCGTTCTACTCCGTCGGCCAGGGCAGCGCCCAGCCGCCGCGCCTGATCGTCATGCAATATAACGGCGGCAAGAAATCCGAGAAGCCTTACGCGCTGGTGGGCAAGGGCATCACCTTCGACACCGGCGGCATCAGCCTCAAGCCCGGTGCCGGCATGGATGAAATGAAGTACGACATGGGCGGCGCCGCCAGCGTGTTCGGCACCCTGCGGGCCGTGCTCGAACTGCAATTGCCGATCAACCTGGTATGCATCCTGGCCTGCGCCGAGAACATGCCAAGCGGTACAGCCTCGCGTCCGGGCGACATCGTCACCACCATGAGCGGCCAGACCGTGGAAATCCTCAACACCGACGCCGAAGGCCGCCTGGTGCTGTGTGACGCCCTCACTTACTCCGAGCGCTTCAAGCCGCAAGCGGTGATCGACATCGCCACCCTGACCGGCGCCTGCGTCGTCGCCCTGGGCGCTCACACCTCGGGTTTGCTGGGCAACAACGACGAACTGATCGGCCAACTGCTCAGCGCCGGCCAGCAAGCCGACGACCGCGCCTGGCAGTTGCCACTGTTCGACGAGTACCAGGAGCAACTGGACAGCCCGTTCGCCGACATCGCCAATATCGGCGGCCCGAAAGCCGGGACCATCACCGCGGCGTGCTTCCTGTCGCGCTTCACCAAGAACCTGAACTGGGCGCACCTGGACATCGCCGGCACGGCCTGGACCAGCGGCGGCAAGGACAAGGGTGCCACCGGCCGTCCGGTGCCCCTGCTGACCCAGTACCTGCTGGACCGCGCCAAGGCCTGACACCGATGACCGCCGATGGCGTCGCCTGCCGGTGGCGCCATCGGCGACTCAGGAACCGCAATGACCAAAGTCGATTTCTACATCCTGCCCAGCGCCGATCCGTCGGCGCGGCTGGACTTCGCCTGCAAGCTCACCGAAAAGGCCTGGCGCATGGGCCATCGCATCTACCTGCATTGCAGCGATGCCGCCCAGCGCGAGGATCTGGATGCACGCCTTTGGGCCTTCAAGGGCGAAAGCTTCGTGCCCCACGGCCCGGCCGAAAGCGAGCCCGAGGGCTTGATCGTGCTGGGGCTGGGGGATGACTGCGGTCACCACCAGGACCTGCTGGTCAACCTTGACCTGAAGGTGCCGGCTTTCGCCCAGCGCTTCGCCCGCGTGGCGGAAGTGGTGGTGGAAGACCCGGCCATCCGTCAAGCCGCGCGGGAGAGTTTCCGCTTCTACCGCGAACAAGGCTATCCTCTGCAAGACCACCGTTTACAGCGACTCTGAGCCTACGATGGACACTCCAAAACCGCCGCAAAAGCCCACGCACCTGCTGGACGACCTCGAGTCGATCCGCCAACTGCTCGGCGACGACAACCTGCAACCACCGCTGTTGACCGATACGGTGGAGCACGCCCCCGTACACGACGAACAGATCCCGCTGTTGTTCGAACCGATCACCGGCCAACCCGAACCCAAGCCTGCCGCCAAGACCGAGGCCAAGGGTCCTGACGCCCTGCTGCACCTGGACAGCGAACTGCGCGCAGCCGCGCAATTGATCATGCAAGACGTCATCGACGACTTCGCCCCGCACATCGAGACCGAGATCAAGCGCCGGCTGGATGCGCGAATGGAGCGGTTGTTGAGTCAGTACGAGTAATATTCGACGCCTGATTGAATGCACTTCCTGTGGGAGCGAGCTTGCTCGCGATGGGGCCGGCACATCCAATATCGGTGCAGGCTGAACCACTGCGATCGCGAGCAAGCTCGCTCCCACAGGGCTCACAGTGCCCACACATATGCCCCACTTGCCGCTCGCTGCGTGTGGCTTGCATCTCCCCCGCCCGCTATACTTCCCGGCTTTTCCTGAATAAATGCCAATAGGGTCCCGCCGCGCATGGATAAGACCTACCAGCCGCACGCCATTGAAACTTCCTGGTACAACACCTGGGAGTCCGAGAATTATTTCGCTCCGCAAGGCGCGGGCGATTCCTACACCATCATGATTCCGCCGCCGAACGTCACCGGCAGCCTGCACATGGGTCACGGTTTCAACAACGCGATCATGGACGCCCTGATCCGTTTCCGCCGCATGCAAGGCCGTAACACCCTGTGGCAGCCGGGCACCGACCACGCCGGTATCGCCACGCAGATGCTGGTGGAACGGCGCCTCGAAGCCCAGGGCCAGAATCGTCATGACCTGGGCCGCGAGAAATTCCTCGAGAAAGTCTGGGAATGGAAAGACGAGTCCGGTGGCAACATCAGCCGCCAGATCCGTCGCCTCGGCTCGTCCGTGGACTGGAGCCGCGAGCGCTTCACCATGGACGATGGCCTTTCGGAAGCGGTGAAAGAAGCTTTCGTGCGCTTGCATGAAGACGGCCTGATCTATCGCGGCAAGCGCCTGGTCAACTGGGACACCAAGCTGCACACGGCCATTTCCGACCTTGAAGTGGAAAACCACGACGAAAAAGGCTTCCTGTGGAACCTGAAATATCCACTGGCCGATGGCGCGAAAACCGCCGAAGGCAAGGATTACCTGATCGTCGCCACCACGCGTCCGGAAACCATGCTGGGCGATGCCGCCGTAGCGGTGAACCCGAATGATGAGCGCTACAAGGCCCTGATTGGCAAGTTCGTCGAACTGCCGTTGGTTGGCCGGCGCATCCCGATCATCGGCGACGACTACTGCGACCCTGAATTCGGCACCGGCTGCGTGAAAATCACCCCGGCCCACGACTTCAACGACTACGAAGTCGGCAAGCGCCACAACCTGCCGCTGCTGAACATCTTCGACAAGAATGCCAACGTCCTGCCCGCCGCCCAGGTGTTCAACCTCGACGGCACGCTGAACGACAGCGTCGATGGCCAGATTCCGGCCGAATACGCCGGCCTGGACCGCTTCGAAGCGCGCAAGCAGATCGTCGCAGCATTCGATGCCGCCGGCCTGCTAGTCAGCGTCGACGACCACGCCCTGAAAGTCCCGAAAGGCGACCGTTCCGGTACCATCATCGAGCCGTGGTTGACCGACCAGTGGTACGTGTCCACCAAGCCGCTGGCCGAGCCGGCAATTGCCGCCGTGGAAGACGGCCGCATCCAGTTCGTGCCCAAGCAATACGAAAACATGTACTTCTCGTGGATGCGCGACATCCAGGATTGGTGCATCAGCCGTCAACTATGGTGGGGCCATCGCATCCCGGCCTGGTACGACGAGTCGGGCAAGGTCTATGTCGGCCGCGATGAAGCCGAAGTCCGCGCCAAGCACAACCTCGGCCCGGACGTGGCGCTGCAACAGGACAACGACGTTCTCGATACCTGGTTCAGTTCGGGCCTGTGGACCTTCTCCACCCTGGGCTGGCCGCAGCAGACCGAGTTCCTGAAAAAATTCCACTCCACCGACGTATTGGTCACCGGTTTCGACATCATTTTCTTCTGGGTCGCCCGGATGATCATGCTGACCATGCACCTGGTGAAAAACGAAGACGGCACACCGCAAGTCCCATTCAAGACTGTCTACGTCCACGGCCTGGTGCGCGATGGCCAGGGCCAGAAGATGTCCAAGTCCAAGGGCAACGTACTGGACCCGCTGGATATCATCGACGGCATCGACCTGGAAACCCTGGTGCAAAAACGCACCTCCGGCCTGATGCAGCCCAAACTGGCGAAGAAAATCGAGAAAGCCACCCGCGAAGAATTCGCCGAGGGCATCGCCAGCTACGGCACCGACGCCCTGCGCTTCACCTTCTGCTCGCTGGCATCCACCGGTCGTGACATCAAGTTCGACATGGGCCGCGTCGAAGGCTACCGCAACTTCTGCAACAAGATCTGGAACGCCGCGCGCTACGTGCTCGACAAAGGCGAAGACTGCGGCCAGAACGGCGAAGCCTACGAATTGACCCTGGCCGATCGCTGGATCATTTCGCAGTTGCAACGCACCGAGGCCGAAGTGACGCGCCAGCTTGATCAGTTCCGTTTCGACCTGGCCGCGCAGGCCTTGTACGAGTTCATCTGGAACCAGTATTGCGACTGGTACCTGGAACTGTCCAAGCCTGTGTTGTGGGACGAAAACGCACCGGTCGAACGCCAGCGCGGCACCCGCCGCACCCTGGTACGCGTACTGGAAGTGGCCCTGCGCCTGGCTCATCCATTCATGCCGTTCATCACCGAGGAAATATGGCAGCGCATCGCACCGCTGGCCGGCGTCCAAGGCAAGACGATCATGCTGCAACCTTGGCCGGTGGCCAACGAAACACGTATCGATCCGGCGGCCGAAGACGACATCGAATGGCTCAAGACCTTCATGCTGGGCCTGCGTAACATCCGCGCCGAGATGAACATCGGCCCGGGCAAGCCACTGACCCTGTTCCTGAAGAACGCCAGCGCCGAAGACCTGCGTCGTCTCCAAGAAAACGAGGCGCTGCTCAAGAAACTGGCGAAGCTCGAATCGGTGACCGTCCTGGCGGCTGGCGAAGAAGCGCCGTTGTCCGCTACCGCCCTGGTGGGTGAGATGGAAGTGCTGGTGCCAATGGCCGGCCTGATCGACAAGGCAGCGGAACTGGCGCGCCTGGACAAGGAAATCCTGCGTCTCAAAGGCGAAGTGCAGCGGGTCGGCGGCAAGCTGTCCAATGCCGGCTTCGTCGACAAGGCCCCGGCCGAAGTCATCGAGAAGGAACGGGCCAAACTGGCCGAGGCCGAACAGGCCTTGGGCAAGCTGGCCGAGCAGCACGCGCGGATTGCCAGCCTGTAACGGTGGCTCGCAATGAAGAAGGAGGTCCTGATGGACCTCCTTTTTTATGCCTGGCACTTTCTTACAACCAATGAGGCCCACTGTGGGAGCGAGCTTGCTCGCGATGACGGAGGGTCAGCATGCATCAATGTTGAATGTAGCCCCGCCATCGCGAGCAAGCTCGCTCCCACAGTAGATAGTGTTAAACGTTGCAGTTGGGTTCACAGGGGCCGGATGTGGGACAATACCCGCCACTTTTTGAACCCTCCCCGAATCGACCCGCCCATGACTGCCCCCCGCACACCCAAACCCGCCCGGCAAAAGCCCAAACCCGCCACCGAGGCCAAAGCCGTGGCGCCGCGGGAGAAGGCCAGCCTGCATCCGCGCAACCGCCACCAGGGCCGCTACGACTTCCCGGCGTTGATCAAGTCCACGCCTGAATTGGCCAAGTTCGTGATCATCAACCCCTATGGCAAGGAAAGCATCGATTTCGCCAGCCCCGAGGCCGTGCGGGTGTTCAACCGGGCGCTGCTCAAATCCTTCTACGGCATCGCCCATTGGGATATTCCGGCCGATTACCTGTGCCCTCCGGTGCCAGGTCGTGCAGACTACGTGCACTTTCTCGCCGACTTGCTCGCCAGCCACAACAACGGTGAAATCCCTCGCGGGGCCGCGGTGAAGGTGCTGGACATCGGCACCGGCGCCAACTGCGTCTATCCGCTGATCGGCTACAGCGACTACCGCTGGCACTTCCTGGGCTCGGAGATCGACCCGACGGCCATCGCCTCGGCCAAGGCGATTGTCCAGTCCAACGGGCTGAACAAGGTCATCCAGTTGCGCCAGCAAGCCAATCGCAAGCAGATCCTGCTGGGCTTGCTGGAGGACGCCGAGCAATTCGACCTGACCATGTGCAACCCGCCGTTCCACGCGTCCCTGGAGGAAGCCACCAAGGGCAGCCAGCGCAAGTGGCGAGCATTGGGCAAGGCCGATCCGAAACGCAAGCTGCCGGTGCTGAACTTCGGTGGCCAGGCGGCGGAGCTGTGGTGCGAGGGTGGGGAAGCGCGGTTCGTCACACAACTGATCAGCGAAAGCGCACAACTTGCCAACCAGGTGCTGTGGTTCAGCACACTGGTGTCGAAGGCGTCGAACCTGCCGGCGATCCAGGGTGCGTTGAAAAAGGCCGGCGCGCTGCACAGCCAGGTGGTGGAAATGTCCCAGGGGCAGAAGCAAAGCCGTTTCGTGGCCTGGACCTTTCAAACCGAGGCGCAACAACAAGCGTGGCGCCAGTCGCGCTGGGTCCGCAAGGGCTGAATCCCCTCACCATAGGCCACTTTATCCAAGGCAACAAAAAACCGTGCCCGGATCGCTCCGCAGCACGGTTTTTTTTTGCAGCGATCTTACTTGTTGACTGCGTCGGTCAGGCCTTTGGCCACAACCAGCTTGATCACTTTCTTGGCAGCGATTTCGATGGCAGCGCCAGTCGAAGGGTTGCGGCCAGTACGGGCAGGACGCTCGGTGACTTTCAGCTTGCCGATACCTGGCAGAGTGATTTCGCCGCCATTTTCCAGCTGATCGGCAACGATTTGGCCCAGTTGGTCCAGAGCGTTACGCGCGGTGGTTTTCGGCGCGTCGATTGCTTCAGCGATGTCAGCGATCAGTTGGTCTTTAGTAAGAGCCATGTAGTGTTCCTTCCCTATCAAATTCATATGGATTGCAGAGTGCAGTGTCAGCCATCGAGCCCGATCTTTCTGGATCAGGCACCCTCGGCAATCACCACGACGGATCGGGGTAATAGATGCCGAAAACCGGGTTTGGTTCGACCTGACAGATGCTGAATGCACGCTTAACGCAGTGACTTCGCGTAAGACCGGGCAAAACTAGCACAACGCCTCTGAAATATCCGCTTCTAGCTACCCATTTGGTCAGCTTTCTTGCGCTAAAACGGTAAAAAATTGCATATGACCTGTCGCGAGGCCCTGAAAGGGGCTTTGCTGGGTTCCAAAACCAGTGATTGCGGTACACTGGGCCTTTTTTGGGGAGCGCCCTCCTCCTCTCTTTCATCAGCCGAGAAACCCATGCCGATCCGTCATTGCATCGTCCACCTGATCGACAAAAAACCCGACGGCACGCCCGCAGTGCTCCACGCCCGTGACTCCGAACTGGCAGAGTCCACGGCCATCGAGAACATGCTCGCCGACCTTAACGAGAGCTACAACGCCAAACAAGGCAAGGCTTGGGGCTTTTTCCATGCCGAGTCCGGGGCGCATCCGTTCAGCGGCTGGCTGAAGGAGTACCTCGACGGCGGCAAGGATTTCACCGCGTTCAGTCGCGTGGCGGTGGAACACCTGCAAAAGCTGATGGAAGAGTCCAACCTGTCGGTGGGCGGTCACGTGCTGTTCGCACATTATCAACAGGGCATGACCGACTACCTGGCAATCGCCCTGCTGCACCACAGCGAAGGCGTGGCGGTGACCGATGAGCTGGACGTGACCCCATCCCGGCACCTGGACCTGGGCCAATTGCACCTGGCGGCGCGGATCAACGTGTCGGAATGGCAGAACAACAAGCAATCCAAGCAATACATCTCCTTCATCAAGGGCAAGAATGGCAAGAAGGTCTCGGAGTACTTCCGCGACTTCATCGGCTGCCAGGAAGGCGTCGACGGCCCCGGTGAGACCCGCACCCTGCTCAAGGCCTTCAGTGACTTCGTCGAAAGCGAAGACCTGCCGGAAGACGATGCCCGGGAAAAAACCAAGACCCTGGTGGATTACGCCAGCAGCCAGGCCAAGCTCGGCGAGCCGATGGGCCTGGAAGAACTGTCCGAGCTGATCGACGAGGATCGCCCGAAAGCCTTCTACGACCACATCCGCAACAAGGACTACGGGCTGTCGCCGGAGATCCCGGCGGATAAACGCACCCTCAACCAGTTCCGCCGTTTCACCGGCCGCGCCGAAGGCCTGTCCATCAGCTTCGAAGCGCACCTGCTGGGCTCCAAGATCGAGTATGACGAAGAAGCCGGTACGTTGATCATCAAGGGTCTGCCGACGTCGCTGACCGATCAGCTCAAGCGGCGTAATTGATGCTCGGTGGGGTACTGAAGAAGTTTCTGCTGGTTCTGCTGGTGGTGGTGACTTACCAGAACTGGGGCAAGATCGAGCGGGTGTTCAACCCGTCGCAGATGCTGCCTGAACAGATCCGGGCCGATGCCCGGGTCGTGCTGTATGCCACCGACTGGTGCGGCTACTGCAAGGCGACCCGACGATTCCTGGATGAGAAAGGCGTGCCGTTTCGCGAGTTCGATATCGAGAAGGATGCCGAGGCGCGTAAGGCCTACGAGGCGCTGGGCGGTCGGGGAATTCCGATCCTCGATGTGAATGGCACGTTGATTCGTGGGTATGAACCGGAGAACATTCTCAAGGCGTTGTCCGCTTTATAGTTCTGATGCATTTTCAACGGGAGCAGCACGAGCGGTTCAATCAGCCCCGCAACAACGATCTTCAACCTGCAAGATCTGATTCCTCCCAACGCGGTACACCTGGTTCTTTGCGAGCTGTCTACGACCACATCCGCAACAAGGACTACGGGTTGTTCCCGGACATCCCGGCGGATAAACGTACCCTCAACCAGTTCGGCAACGACCGACGGCATGTGGAGTTGAATCTGCGCAACCTCAAAACTACCCTGGGGCGTTAAGTACTTAGCCGCAAGAAATAAAAAATTAATAGCGAATCATCATAAAAAACTGTCGACTCTGACAGTACCCCCTCCTCAAGCTACTGCATAACTTAATATTTAGAGGAGTTTCAGCCCTCTTAATATTAAAACTCAGAGCAACCGGAGAAGAAAATGACTCTTACAGCCCCCGCTTTTACTAGCCCCGCACCAAATAGTAGAGGAAATAACCCTCCTTACGTCACTGGTAGGGGTCACCCATATAGTGCAGTAACCATTTGGGAAAGCAACACCAACGCCACTCTGGGAACCGCTATTTGCAATGTAAATGGAGATTTTGCTACCACGTTAGATCTCGCTCAAGCAAGCCACCAAAATCCTGGCGCGGTGTTAGTGATAGGTGGAATCTGCACGACTCCCACGGACTCGTCTGGTTATGCCACAGACTTAATGTTCTACCTTTGAACAATAAAAAATCCGGGGTTGCCCTTAGAAAACAAGGGCAACTCCTCGTAATCTAACCAACATTCACGTTTTCGAAAAAAATTTAAAGCCTACCCTTGGAAAGTGCACATGCACCACCCCGCCACGTTCGTCTTCGCGACGCAGAATCAATTCTTCGCTACCCGCAAACAACAACTCCCCAGCCACCGGATCGACGCCGTAGTCAGTCGCAGCGATGCTCACTTGTTGCCCCGGCGCAAACCCGTTCGGCTCTTCGAACGACTCATCCGGCAGCGCTGCCGGTGTCGCGTTGCGGGCAACGTCCAAGGCTTCTTCGGCACTCATCTGACTCGACGCGCCATGGCCGAAACCCAGCACTCGCGTGAACCACGCCGAAACAGCCGGATACGCGTCCACCAGCGGCGAAGTTACCGGGGTGCCCTTGAGGAACCACAGCGGATGAGCCATGGCGAAGTCGGCAATCGACGGATCACCCAACAGGAAATCGCCCTCCTCGCGCTGCAACTGTTGCTCCAGGCGAGCCATGATCGTCGGCCACTGGTGCTTGGCCTGATCGGCGGGCAAGCGCGTGGTCGTGCCGCCACTGAACAGCCCGGCGCGGTCGCTGATGAACGCCTTGATGGCTTCAGGCGATAGCTTGGCGAAACGCACCGCCACCGACTCAGGCTGGAACACCAGGCTCACGGCATGCTGGAACACCACCGAGTCGGCCCAGGCAGCAAAGGATGCAGCCAGCATCTCCCGGCCTTCGGGGAACAGGGCCGGCGAGGCTTTTTCCTGCTCCAACCGACGGGCGATCAGCGACGTATCGCAATAGATATCCGCGCCGATCTGCAATACCGGTGTCTTGCGATAGCCACCCGTCAGTGCCGTCAGGTCAGGCTTGGGCATCATCGGCGGGATACTCACCGAACGCCAGGACAGGCCCTTGAAGCCCAGCAACAGCCGGGCTTTTTCCGCGAAAGGAGACGTCGGGTAATGATGAAGAATCAACTCTGGCATGGGATTGGCCACTGCTGGGAGGAAGTCCCGCAGCTTAGCGCGCCATGGACGCAGCGCCCACCCTCCTGATAAAGACTTATCAGTGCGGCTGATGGAGCTGCGCGGCACTCGCCACCAGGCATTCCTTGGCGCTTTTCCTGAGCTTTTTGATCAGTCGCTCCTGGCGCAGGGCTTCGCCCTTGTCGCGACAGGCTTCGGTGTACACCAGCGCCACCGCCGGGCTCGAGAGAAAGAAGCGCGCGCCCTTGCCACTTTGATGCTTGGCGAAACGCCGCACCGGGTCATCACTGATGCCGCAATACAGCGAGCCGTTGGCGGCCCGCACCAAGTAGACGAACCAGGGCTTGCCCGGTTCGGTCGTGGCTTGCACAGGCAGATCGGAAGATGGATTGGTGGTCGTCACGACAGGTTCAACGGGCGCAAAGGAAACAAGCCGCGATCTTATCAGCGACTGGCCTGGAACGCCCGCAGCCCCTTGAGCGCCTGGGCCCTGACGGCGTTGCGCACCAGCGGCGTCCAGCCCAGCAGCAGCCCTTTGGTGCCCAACGCCTGACGGGACCAACGCCACAGGTCAAAGCTGTCATGGTGCTCGCAGATCTTGCCGTCGCGAAAAACGAACCGCGCCTGGATGTCATTGATCACGACGTTACCCGTCTGGCTGAACAGGTAGGTCGCCACCCAATGAGCTCCACCGGTACGCTCATCGCTGCGCACGTTATCGAAGGTCAGGGAGAAATCCTTGGCCCGGGTGGTGAGCATGCGCCACATGTCACCGGCATCACGTCCACGCAATTCACCAAACGCCGGGTCGCTGAACACCACATCGTCGGTGTAGCAAGCGCTCATCGCTTCGGCGTCCAGGCGCTGGAAGGCCTGGTAAAAGCGGGTGATCAAGGCGTTATGGGCATCACTCATGGACAGACTCCGAAATTCGCTTCAATAGGCCTGCACGATAATCTGCCACAGCAGGGAAGACTATCGTCATTCGCCATGAAAATGACATCAACGAAGATCGGTAACTTTTTCGCTGCTGACCCCCACGTACAACGCCCGACCTGCGCCGATGCCCGCGATGATCGCACCGAGGCCAACCAGACCGAAGATCCAGCCCAAGGCATTCCAGCCGCCGGTCACGTCGTGGACTACGCCCACCGCGAACGGCCCCAGCGACGCCAGCGTATAACCAAAGCCCTGGGCCATGCTGGAGAGGTTCGCGGCCACATGGGCGTCTCGCGAACGCAGCACGATCAGCGTCAGCGCCAAGCTGAACGTCGCGCCCTGCCCCAGGCCGAGCAGGATTGCCCAGCCCCACAAACCTTCGAGCGGCGCATAAAGACAACCGAACAGCCCCCCCAGCGCCATGAGCATGGCGATCACGATGGCCAGGCGCTGGTCCTTGCCACGCGTCGCCAGCCAGGGTGCCGCCAGAGAACTGATCAACTGCACAATGACTGAGCCGGACAGCACCAACCCGGCCTGGGTCGGGCTCAGGCCCCGGCCAATGAGGATCGACGGCAGCCAGCCAAACACGATGTAGGCCAGGGACGATTGCAACCCCATGTACAACGTCACCTGCCAGGCCAGGGGATCGCGCAGCAAGCCGCGAACCCGATACGCCACCTGATGCGCACCGTGTTTCTGCCCCACTTGCGGCAGCCAGAACAGCGCTGCCAGCAACGCCGGAACCACCCAGAAACCCAGGCCCAGGGTCCAGCTGTGGCCCAGGTGCTCGCTCAATGGCACCGTTGCCCCGGCCGCCATCGCCGCGCCCAGGCACAGCGCCATGGTATAGACACCGGTCATGGCACCGGCCTGTTTGGCGAAGTCGCGCTTGACGATGCCCGGCAGCAGCACGCCAATCACACCGATGCTCGCACCGGCCAGGATGCTGCCCGCGAACAGGCCGACCTGGTCGAATGAGCTGCGCAAAATGATCCCGCCAGCCAGCGTCAGCAAGATCCCCAGCACCACGCGCTCAGCCCCGAAGCGCCGCGCCAACACCGGCGCCAGCGGCGCGAACAGCCCCAGACAAAGCACGGGCAGCGTAGTCAGCAAACCGGCTTGGGCAGCCGACAGGCCAAGGCTTTGTGAAACCTCGCCGAGCAACGGGGCCATGCTCGACAGCGCCGGACGCAGGTTCAGCGCCACCAGGATCAACCCCAGCAGCAACAGCCAAGGCCTGCACACCAAGGGCTGGCTCCGCTGGGCCTGCTCATCATCGGCCTCGGCGTCGATCAACAGTTGTTCAAGTTCGGCGGTGCGTTTGGGCGTCGTCGAGTGGGTACGGTCAAGCAGATCGCGGGACATGGAAAACTCGAGTTCGGGGCTCAGGATTTCAAGAGCTCAGGGTTCATTGATCAACTGGCGGCACAGGGCCTTGGCCCGTTGCGGATCCTGTTGCTCGACGGCTTCAAGGATTTCGATGTGCAGGTCGAACACATGTTGATGGCGCGGGGTGATGTTGAGGCTCTGGCGCAACTGTGCGCCGATGACGCTGGAAAAGTAGCGATAGAGCTCGCTGAGCGCAGGGTTGTGCGCGGCATCCACCAGGAGGCGATGGAACACCAGGTCGCAGGCAATGTAGTGCTCCAGGTCGCCGTGGTAATGCTCACCGCTGTCTTGCAGCGCCTGGCGCAAGGCAATCAAGTCTTCATCGGTGCGTCGCAGCGCGGCCAGGCCGATGGCCTCGACTTCCAGGATATGCCGGGTTTCCCGGGCCTGCTCCAACGAACAGCGCGACAACACCTTGAGGGTATCCAGCGGATCAACCACCGCCCGCACGTAACTGCCGTCGCCCTGACGGATCTCGATCAACCCGGAAAACGCCAACACACGCATGGCTTCGCGCACGGTGTTGCGGCTGATCCCCAGCTCCGCCACCAGCTCCGGCTCGGTAGGCAGGCGCTGGCCGACAGCCCACACGCCACCGCTGATGCGCCGACGCAATTGCTCCAGGGCCTGATCGACCAGGGAGCGCTTTATTAACGGAGAGCCATCTGACATTGGATTCGCCTTTTCATCCAATCATAGGATGAATTTTCTGACATGTTAGTCAGCTTCATGTAGGACGGCAACCGCCTAGGGTCAATGGGACGGAAAAGGAGCGAAATTTTCGATTAGCCAAAATTACCCTTTAAGGGTAATTTTAAGGACAAGGCACACCGTTCCATGGAAAAGAACACACCCCATTACGCCTTGGTGGCGATACAGGCGGATGTCAGACGGCTTAAAGGGAAAGCTTTCACCAGCACCGCGAAGAACACTGCTCGAACACTTGGTTTAAACGTCTCGGACATGCAACAGGTCATCCACGGGCTTGAGCGAAAACAGTTCTACAAATCGATGACCACCTATGACGATCATCGGGTCTGGCATGACGTCTACCACGCCAATTCACACGGTCTGCAGATTTACCTGAAGGTGACGTACCGCCCCAGCGGAGGCCCACCGGTAATTTCCTTCAAGGAGAAAAGCTCATGAAACACCAGCAATGCTTCAGCTGTGGTGCCTCGGAGGGCATGTTGCATTTCGAAGGTCGCGGCGAAACCATGAGCGTCAAGGGACTGGAACGCCGGGTCGATGACTTGTCTGGCTGGGAATGTCAGATGTGCGGCGAAGTCGAGCTCGATTCAAGCTGCTCGGATCGCTACGACCACGCAGGTGATGAGCTGGTCAATGCGGCCAGGCGAATGATCGGCGAGGAGATCAAACGTGTCCGGCGCAAACTGCATCTATCGCAAAAGGAAGCGGTACTGCTGCTATCGGGCGGTGGACACAATGCGTTTTCCCGCTACGAGCGCGGCGAGGTAGTGCCGCCCAAGGCGTTGATCTTGCTGATGCGTCTGCTTGACCGTTACCCGCATTTGCTTGCAGATGCGCGGGCACTGGCCGAAGACGCGGACTTGAGAGGTTTCAAGACGACGGTGCACAGGGAGCACGAAACCCTCACGGCTTCCTGAGCAGCCGAAGCAGAAAAAATAAACCCGGACAAGTCCGGGTTCATTTCACTGGCCTAAGGCTGGATCAATGCAGGATCTGGCTCAGGAACAGCTTGGTGCGGTCATTCTGCGGGTTATCGAAGAAGTCGTTCGGCGCGGCCTGTTCGACGATTTCGCCCTTGTCCATGAAGATCACGCGGTTGGCCACGGTGCGGGCAAAGCCCATCTCGTGGGTCACGCAGAGCATGGTCATGCCGTCTTCGGCCAGGCCGATCATGGTGTCCAGAACCTCTTTCACCATTTCCGGGTCGAGTGCCGAAGTCGGCTCATCGAACAGCATGATTTTCGGCTTCATGCACAGGGCACGGGCGATGGCCACACGCTGCTGCTGACCGCCGGAAAGCTGGCCAGGGTACTTGTTCGCCTGCTCTGGAATGCGCACACGCTCCAGGTAATGCATGGCGATTTCCTCGGCCTTGCGCTTGGGCATCTTGCGCACCCACATCGGCGCCAGGGTGCAGTTCTGCAGGATGGTCAGGTGCGGGAACAGGTTGAAGTGCTGGAACACCATGCCGACTTCGCGGCGGATCGCTTCGATCTGCTTGAGGTCGTTGGTCAGTTCCACACCGTCGACCACGATGCGACCCTGCTGGTGTTCTTCCAGGCGATTGAGGCAGCGGATGGTGGTCGACTTACCGGAGCCCGACGGGCCGCACAGCACGATACGCTCGCCCTGCTTGACGTTCAGGTTGATGTCTTTCAATACGTGGAACTGGCCGTACCACTTGTTCACGCCCTGCATCTGAATAATGCCTTCAGGGCTCACAGGCTGTTTGATCGCTTCACTCATGAGTCAACTCCTAACGCTTGTGGCCAGTGTCCAGCTTGCGTTCCAAATGCATGGAATAGCGGGACATACCAAAACAGAAAATCCAGAACACCAGGGCGGCGAACACATAGCCTTCGGTGGCCATGCCCAGCCATTTCGGGTCGGCGGCAGCTTGTTTCACGCTGTTGAGCAGGTCGAACAAGCCGATGATGATCACCAGGCTCGTATCCTTGAACAACGCAATGAAGGTGTTGACGATCCCCGGGATCACCATCTTCAAGGCTTGCGGCAGAATCACCAGGCCCATGCTGCGCCAGTAGCCCAGGCCCATCGCTGCAGCCGCTTCGTACTGGCCCTTGGGAATGGCTTGCAGGCCACCCCGCACCACTTCGGCAATGTAGGCCGACTGGAACAGGATCACCCCGATCAGCGCCCGCAACAACTTGTCGAAGTTCATGCCTTCGGGCAGGAACAGCGGCAGCATCACCGAGGACATGAACAGCACCGTGATCAACGGCACGCCGCGCCAGAATTCGATGAAGGTCACGCAGACCACGCGAATCGCCGGCATGTTCGAGCGACGGCCCAACGCCAGGACGATGCCCAACGGCAGTGCGCCGACGATACCGACGGTGGCGATTACCAGGGTCAGCATCAAGCCGCCCCATTGGCTGGTCGCCACGGCGTCCAGGCCGAACACGCCGCCGTGCAGCAGGCACCAGGCGATGATCGGGTACAGCACCAGGAAGCTCAGGCCGTAGATCGCCTTGCGCGGGAAGCGCGAGATGAACAACGGCGCCACACCGATGACCGCCAGCCACACGGTCAGGTCTACACGCCAGCGCAGGTCCGCTGGGTAGTAGCCGTACATGAACTGACCGAAACGCTGCTGGATGAACACCCAGCAAGCGCCTTCCTTGGTGCAGTCGGCGCGGGTGGTACCGACCCAGTTGGCATCGAGGATCGCCCAGTGCAACAGCGGTGGAACGATCAGGTAGATCAGATAGAACGCGAACAGCGTCAGCAGCGTGTTGATCCAGCTGGAGAACATGTTGGCGCGCATCCACGCCACCACGCCGATGCTGCTGCCCGGCGGGGGCATGTCAGGTTTGAAAGTATGAGTCGTCATGCGCGTTTCCTCACCGTTCGATCAGCGCAATGCGCTTGTTGTACCAGTTCATCAGCAAGGAAATGCTGATACTGATCGCCAGGTACACGCTCATGGTGATCGCAATCACCTCGATGGCCTGGCCGGTCTGGTTCAACACCGTACCGGCAAACAGCGAAACCATTTCCGGATAACCGATACCGGCTGCCAGGGACGAGTTTTTCGCCAGGTTCAGGTATTGGCTGGTCAACGGTGGAATGATCACTCGCAGGGCCTGCGGGATGATCACCTTGCGCAGGGTCGGGCCGTTGCGCAGCCCCAGGGAACGGGCCGCCTCGGTCTGGCCATGGCTGACCGACTTGATGCCCGAACGCACGATCTCGGCGATGAACGCCGCGGTGTACACGGTCAAGGCCAGGGTCAGAGCCAGCAGTTCCGGGATCAGTACCCAGCCACCGACGAAGTTGAAGCCCTTGAGCTCCGGCATTTCCCAATGCACCGGGGCACCAAACAGCAGCGCGCACAGGGCCGGGATCACCAGGAACAGCGCCAGGCCGACCCAGAACTTATGGAACGGCTCGCCGGTCGCTTCGAAACGCTTGTTGGCCCAACGCGTCATCAGCACGATGGCAACAATGGCCAGCACCACGCTGATCACGAACGGCCAGAAGCCTTCGGCCACCAGCGCGGCAGGCATGTTCAAGCCCCGGCTGCTGACAAAGAAGGTGTCGCCGAAGTTATGGGCAGCGCGCGGTCCCGGCATGCTCAGGAATACCGCAAAGTACCAGAACAGGATTTGCAACAGCGGCGGGATGTTACGGAAGACCTCGACATAGACAGTCGCCAGCTTGGAAATGATCCAGTTCTGCGACAGCCGCGCCACACCGATGATGAACCCGAGGATGGTCGCCAGGATCACGCCGATGAAGGTCACCAACAGCGTATTGAGCAACCCGATTACGAAGACGCGGGCATAGCTGTCCGCTTCGGTGTAGTCGATCAGGTGTTGGGCAATGCCGAACCCGGCACTGCGTTCCAGGAAGCCGAAACCGGAGGTAATGCCCCGATGCTGGAGGTTGGTCTGCGTGTTATCGAACAGAAACCAGCCCAGCGAAATAACCGCCACGACCGTGACGATCTGAAATACCCACGCACGCACTCGTGGATCGCTGAGGCTGAGCCTCTGCTTAGGTGCGCCGATTGAATTTTGCATGAAGTGCCCCGCAAAGAATGGAACAGAACATCACCCGGTGGTTGGCCCACCGGGTGATAGAACCATCAGCGCACTGGTGGTGCGTATTGAATGCCGCCGGCGTTCCACAGAGCGTTCAAGCCGCGATCGATTTCCAGCGGAGTGCCCTTGCCGAGGTTGCGCTCGAACATTTCGCCGTAGTTACCGACTTGCTTGACGATCTGCACGACCCAGTCTTTCGGCAGTTTCAGGTCTTTGCCGTATTCACCGTCGGCGCCCAACATACGAGCGACGTCAGGGTTTTTGGTGGACTTGGCTTCGGCCTCGACGTTTTTCGAGGTCACACCGGCTTCTTCAGCGTTGAGCAGGGCGTAGCCAGTCCAGCGCACGATAGCCAGCCACTCGTCGTCGCCGTTACGCACGACCGGACCCAGTGGCTCCTTGGAAATGGTTTCCGGCAGGACCACGTAGTCCTTCGGCGAGGCAAGCTTGCTGCGCTGGGCGAACAGCTGGGACTTGTCGGAGGTCAGCACGTCGCAACGACCGGATTCCAGCGACTTGGCGCTTTCATCGGAGGTGTCGAAAGTGATCGGGGTGTACTTCAGGCCGTTGGCGCGGAAGTAGTCGGAAACGTTCAGCTCGGTGGTGGTACCGGCCTGGATGCAGATGGTTGCACCGTCCAGTTCCTTGGCGCTCTTGACGCCCAGCTTGTTGTTGGCCAGGAAGCCGATGCCGTCGTAGTAGGTGATGAAACCTGGAAACTTCAGGCCCATGCCAGCATCACGGGAGCTGGTCATGGTGGAGTTGCGCGAGAGCATGTCGATTTCGCCCGATTGCAGCGCGGTGAAGCGCTCCTTGGCGTTCAACTGACTGAATTTGACCTTGGTCGCATCGCCAAATACAGCAGCGGCCACGGCACGGCAGAAGTCAGCGTCGATACCGACAATCTTGCCGGTCGAATCAGGCACCGAGAAACCCGGCAAGCCATCACTCACACCGCATTGCACAAAGCCTTTCTTCTGTATGGCATCCAGGGTTGCACCCGCCTGAGCGAACCCGCTGACACCGAGCACTGCCGCTGCAGTCACGACGGCCAGGGTGGATTTCAGTAACTTCATTCAAACCTCCAGTTTTGCTCTTGTTGTGTCGGAGCTCGAGCCCTGTCGCACCCTTTTGAGGCATTGCCGACCCTTGTTGGCTTTTTTTCGGGTCAACCGACGCTTGGACCTTCGCTATGAGTCTATTAATGAGAACGTCCACAAACAGTGGTCATGCCCACTTCTCACCAATCGGCCGAACGGGCTGTAGCCCTTCACGTTCGCGAAGCCCGTAGCGGCTATTGGCGAACATCCATCACCGGATTTCTGATATCCCATGCGTCGCGTCTAGCTGATAGTGTTACCGCGCAGCGTAAGAATCATCACTCAGGGTTCCTCATAGCAAAGCCCGTACCACACCGCTGCGCTTAGCCCTTGTGAAACACGTCAAGACAAAAAGTTGTAAGTTTGCGACATCTAATTAACTGAGACACCAGTCGCGCACTGTAATCACGCACTGATTGAGCGCGGCCGCACACATTTGGAGCACACCATGACCGACCCCTTGATTCTCGAGCCCAGCGGCACCGCCGATGCCTGCGTTATCTGGCTCCACGGCCTGGGCGCCGATCGTTATGATTTCCTGCCAGTGGCCGAAATGCTGCAGCAAAGCCTGCTCACCACGCGTTTCGTTCTACCCCAGGCACCGACCCAACCAGTAACGATCAACGGTGGCTACGCCATGCCCAGTTGGTACGACATCCGCGCTCTGAGCCCGGCGCGGGCCATCGATGAACAGCAACTCGAAGCCTCGGCGCAACGGGTCATTGACTTGATCGACACCCAGCGAGCCAGCGGAATAGACGCCTCGCGGATTTTCCTCGCCGGTTTCTCCCAGGGCGGCGCGGTGGTCTATCACACCGCATTCGTGAAATGGCAGGGCCCACTGGGCGGCGTGATCGCGCTGTCTACTTATGCACCGACGTTCAGCGACGAACTGCAACTGTCGGCCAGCCAGCAACGCATTCCGGTCCTGGCGCTGCACGGTCAATACGACGAAGTGGTACTCAACCCGATGGGACGTACCGCTAAAGAATATTTAAAGCAGCATGGTGTCACCGTGATATGGCAGGAATACCCAATGGGCCACGAAGTGTTACCCGAAGAGATTCGCGACATCGGCACCTGGCTGACCGAACGGCTGCGCTAAAGGCCTGATTGCCAGGTCAACGCATTGATCATCACACTACGCCGCGCCCGTTTCTTGCATTACACTGGCCGGCGTACATTCCTTAACCAATCGATGAGATAACCGTGCTCAAAGCACTCAAGAAGATGTTCGGTAAAAGCGAGGCCGAGCAGCTCGCGCCTGGCGCAAGCGCCCCTGTCCACGGTCCAAGCCGTACCGATGCGCCACAACCGCGCCGGAGTGCCCCCGTTGCACAGGCAAATAAAGAGCCCGCCGCCCAGCCTCTTACGGCCCCTGAACCGGAAAAACCACGTCACGAAGCCCCAAAGCCACGCCGCGAACGCGCACCGAAACCGCCGGTCGTCGCCTGGAAGCTCGAGGACTTCGTCGTAGAACCCCAGGAAGGCAAAACCCGCTTCCACGATTTCAAGCTCGCCCCTGAACTGATGCACGCCATCCAGGACCTGGGCTTCCCGTACTGCACGCCCATCCAGGCCCAGGTGCTAGGCTTCACCCTCGCTGGCAAAGACGCCATCGGCCGCGCCCAGACCGGCACAGGCAAGACCGCCGCGTTCCTGATTTCCATCATCACCCAGTTGCTCCAGACCCCTCCGCCCAAAGAGCGCTACATGGGCGAGCCACGGGCACTGATCATCGCCCCGACCCGCGAACTGGTGGTGCAGATCGCCAAGGACGCCGCCGACCTGACCAAGTACACCGGCCTGAACGTGATGACGTTCGTGGGCGGCATGGACTTCGACAAACAGCTCAAGCACCTCGAAGCCCGCCATTGCGACATCCTGGTCGCCACGCCGGGCCGCTTGCTGGACTTCAACCAGCGCGGCGACGTGCACCTGGACATGGTCGAAGTAATGGTGCTGGACGAAGCCGACCGCATGCTCGACATGGGCTTCATCCCCCAGGTGCGCCAGATCATTCGCCAGACCCCACCGAAAAGCGAACGCCAGACCTTGCTGTTCTCCGCCACCTTCACCGAAGACGTGATGAACCTGGCCAAGCAATGGACCACCGACCCGTCCATCGTCGAGATCGAGGCGCTGAACGTCGCCAGCGAAAACGTCGAACAGCACATCTATGCGGTGGCCGGTGCCGACAAGTACAAACTGCTCTACAACCTGGTCAACGACAACGGTTGGGAGCGGGTGATGGTCTTCGCCAACCGCAAGGACGAAGTACGCCGCATCGAAGAACGCCTGGTACGCGATGGCGTCAACGCCGCGCAACTGTCGGGCGACGTGCCGCAGCACAAACGTATCAAGACACTGGAAGGTTTCCGCGAAGGCAAGATTCGTGTGCTGGTGGCTACTGACGTGGCCGGCCGTGGGATTCACATCGACGGGATCAGCCATGTGATCAACTTCACCCTGCCGGAAGTGCCTGATGACTATGTGCACCGGATCGGGCGCACTGGGCGTGCGGGGGCTGCGGGTGTATCGATCAGCTTCGCCGGCGAGGATGATTCCTATCAGTTGCCATCCATCGAGGCATTGCTGGGGAAAAAGATCAATTGCGAAACGCCGCCGACTCATCTGCTTCGGCCGGTTGAGCGCAAGCGCCCTTAACAGTCTCTACAGAGCACAGAAAAACGCAGCCAAAAGGCTGCGTTTTTTTTGGCCAGGGATATTGCTCGATTAAACTAAAAGTCCATAATAGACAAATTAGTTCAATCAGAACACTTCGGAGCTCCCGATGCCCAGCACGCCCTACGTGATGACCCAAGCCCAGGCCCGCGAACTGCTCGCGCAGGTCGATGTGCCGCAGATCCTGCGCAAACTGTTCCGCGACCTCGCCGCCGGGCAAGCAGTCCAGCCAGCTCAGCAGCTTGTGGAATTTCCCCAGGGCGCCGGGGACTTCATCAACTACCTGGGCGTGCTGGCTGAGGATCAGGTCTACGGGATCAAGACCTCGCCCTACATCGTGCGCGAGCAAGGCCCGCTGGTAACCGCCTGGACCTTGCTGATGTCGATGCAGACCGGCCAGCCGTTGCTGCTGTGTGATGCGGCCGAGCTGACCACCGCCCGCACCGCCGCCACCACCGCGGTCGCCGTCGATGCCCTCGCCCCACGCGAGGCCAGGCGCCTGGCGGTCATCGGTAGCGGTGCGGTGGCGCGAGCCCACGTGCAGTACGTCAAGGGCCTGCGGGACTGGCAAGACATCAACCTCTATTCGCCGAGCCTGAAGGGCAAGACGGCGCAAGCGCTCACGTTGATCACTGAGCTGGACCCACGCCTGCACATCGCCGACAGCCTTGAAGCGGCGCTGCATGACGCCGACGTGGTGATGCTCTGCACCTCGTCCGCCAAAGCGCTGCTCGACCCGCTGAGCTTGAGCAAACCGGCCCTGATCACCTCTATCAGTACCAACGCCCCACGCGCTCATGAAGTACAGCCACAGAGCCTCAATGACATGGATGTGTTCTGCGACTATCGTCAGACCACCCCAGGTTCGGCCGGTGAAATGCTGATAGCCGCTGAACAGTTCGGCTGGGACGTCTCGAAAATCGTCGGCGATTTGCCCGAACTGCTCAGCGAGCAGGTCACGCGCCCGAGCTATGAACGCCATGTGTTCTTCCGTTCCATCGGCCTGGGGCTGGAAGACGTCGCGCTGGCGAATGCGCTTTATCACCTCAATCACCAAATTGGCTGACACACCCAGTCCCCTGTGGGAGCGAGTTTGCTCGCGATAGCGGCCTTATGGTCAACATCCATATTGGATGTGCTGACCTCATCGCAAGCAGGCTCGCTCCCCCAAGTTCCTACGAACTCCCGGCACCGTGCTCGACAGGAGAGCTACATGACCTCAGCAGACTTCATCATCATCGGCGGCGGCATTGCCGGTGCTTCCACCGGCTATTGGCTGGCCCCCCATGGCCGGGTCATTGTGCTCGAGCGCGAATCCCATCCGGCCTACCACTCCACCGGGCGTTCGGCGGCGCTGTACACCGCCGCCTATGGCACCCCTCAGGTGCGGGCATTGACCCAGGCCAGTCGTGATTTTTTCGACGCCCCGCCAAGCGGCTTCTGCGAGCATCCATTGCTGACCCCACGGGGCGAAATGACGGTGGACTTCACCGGCGACCCGGCCGAACTGAACAACCAGTACCTCAGCGCCAAGGCCACGGTGCCGCAGATGCAACTGCTCAGCGCCGAAGAAGCCTGTGTGCGCTTGCCGATCCTGCGACGGGACAAGGTCCACGGTGCAATCTACGACCCCACGGCCTGCGACATCGACACCGACGCGCTGCACCAGGGCTACCTGCGCGGGATCCGGCGCAGCGGCGGCCAAGTACACACCGACAGCGAAGTGCTGGAATTGAGCCGCGACGATCAGGGATTGTGGCAGGTGAAAACCGCCAGCCAGACCTTCAGTGCGCCGGTACTGATCAACGCCGCCGGCGCCTGGGCCGACCTGGTCGCCACAATGGCCGGCGCCCGGAAGCTGGGCCTGCAACCCAAGCGGCGCGCGGCCTTTATCTTTGCCGGTCCCGAGGGCGTGGACATCCACGACTGGCCGATGCTGGTAAGCCTGGACGAATCGTTCTACATGAAGCCCGACGCAGGCATGTTTCTCGGCTCGCCGGCCAACGCCGATCCGGTTGAGCCTCATGACGTACAGCCCGAAGAGCTGGACATCGCCATGGGCATCTATCAGATCGAAGAGGCCACCACCCTGAGCATCCGCCGGCCGACCCGCACCTGGGCCGGGTTGCGCAGTTTTGTTCACGACGGCGACCTGGTGTCCGGTTTTGATCCTCTAGTACCTGGGCTGTTCTGGGTCGCGGCCCAGGGCGGCTACGGCATCCAGACCTCCCCGGCCATGGGCCAGGCCAGCGCGGCGCTGGTGCGTGGCGAGCCGCTGCCCGAGGCCCTGGCCCGTTTCGGCCTGAGCAGCGCGATGCTGTCGCCGACACGCCTGGGTTGAACCCACCCAGGTGACGCATCGTCCCGATTGCGGCACACTCCCCCGCGCCCCCGCTTCACGGGGCGCTGACGCTGCCTGGAGCCCTGTCATGAACGCCCCGCAACCCGATCCGGCACTGGATAATTTCCGCACCATCGCCGACGCCATCGCCACGCTGTTCTACCCCCACGCCGAAGTGGTGCTGCACGACCTGCGCTCGCAGAAAGTCGATTACATCGCTAACAACCTGTCCAAGCGCGAGATTGGCGATGATTCGTCCCTGGAAGACATGCTCAGCGAAGACGTCAGCGAACGTAACATCGGGCCGTACGAAAAACTGAATTGGGACGGGCAGAAGATTCGCAGCCTCAGCAGCGTACTGCGCGACGCCGACGGTCATCCGTTGGCGGTGCTATGCATCAACTTGAATATTTCACTGTTCGAGAATGCCAAGGCAGCGCTGGACCTGTTCCTGTCGCCGAACAAGTTGATCCCGCAGCCGGACTCACTGTTTCGCGATGACTGGCAGGAGCGGATCAATACCTTTCTGCATGCCTGGATGCGCGAGCGCCAATTGAGCCTGAATCTGCTGACCCGCGACCACAAACGCGAGCTGGTACTGGCACTGCACGCCGAGGGTGCGTTCAAGGGCAAGAGCGCGTCCAACTATGTGGCCAATGTGCTGAACATGGGGCGGGCGACGGTGTACAAGCATTTGAAGGAGTTGAAGGGCTGAGGTTTTTTGTTGCCTGGCCTGGCCTCATCGCGAGCAAGCTCGCTCCCACAGTGGATCTCGTTGAACACAAAAACTGTGTCCACCGCAAATCCCTTGTGGGAGCGAGCTTGCTCGCGATGGCGATCGATCAGTCGCCGTAGATATCCGACTTGAAATACTTGGCCTGGATCTTCTGATACTCCCCACTGGCCCGAATTCCATCGATGGCCTTGTTCAAGTCCGCCACCAATTCGGTATTGCCCTTACGCACCGCGATACCCGCGCCTTCACCGACGTATTTCGGGTCCTTGAGCTCCGGCCCGACAAACGCATAGCCCTTGCCACGGGGCATCGACAGAAAGTCTTCCAGCGGGATGGTGTCGGCAAAAATCGCGTCCAGGCGACCCGAGGCCAGGTCCATGTAGATTTCTTCGTTATTGCTGTAGCGCTTGACCGTCACACCCTTGGGTTCAAGAACTTCCGTGGCGTAGCGGTCAGTGGTGGTGGCGCGCTGCACGCCCACGGTCTTGCCCTTGAGGCTAGCGTACTGGTCATCGACCACCGCGCCTTCCTTCATGACCAGTCGCGACGAGGTGAAATAGTACTTGTGGGTGAAATCCACCGATTTCTTACGCTCTTCGGTGATGGTCATGGACGACAGCGCCAGGTCGATTTTCTTCACCTTGAGCGATGGAATCAGCCCGTCGAACTCACCCTCGATCCACTCGCACTTGGCCTTCATCTGCGCGCACAGGGCGTTACCGATGTCGTAGTCAAACCCCTCGATTTTCCCTTCCGAGGTCTTGGAGGCAAACGGCGGGTACGCCGCCTCGATACCGATACGCAAGGTTTTCTCCGCGGCGAACAGGCTGCTGGAGGCCAGCAGGCTCAAGGCCAGGCCGGTGATGAGGGGAAATTTGTTCATGGTCGATCTCTCGCGGGTTGTTGTTGGTTTGGCAGAGAAAGGTGGGCGTAGCTATTTTATGTACTTATAAATCCATACTGGACTTTAATGTACACGTCGTCAATCGGTAGGCTGAGGAATGTGACGGGAGGCTGATGGCCTCATCGCGAGCAAGCTCGCTCCCACAGAGGGTCTGTGTCGAACACAAATGTTGTGCACAACAAAGAACCATTGTGGGAGCGAGCTTGCTCGCGATGACGGCCTAACGACCGATGAAACTGCATGGGAATTACTGCTTCCAGCGATCCGCCGCCGCATGATCACTGTCGCGCCCTTCAACCCAGCGCGGGCCGTCGGCGGTGTTTTCCTTTTTCCAGAACGGCGCGCGGGTCTTGAGGTAGTCCATGACAAAAGCACAGGCGTCGAACGCGGCCTGACGATGGGCACTGGCGGCCGCGACGAAGACGATCGGCTCGCCAGGCTCCAGGGCACCGATGCGGTGCAGGACTTCCAGTTTAAGCAACGGCCAGCGCAGCTCGGCCTCGGCGGCGATCTTGCCCAGGGCCTTTTCGGTCATGCCTGGGTAGTGTTCCAGGAACATCCCGGACACCTCGAGGCCATCATTGAAGTCACGCACGTAGCCGACAAAACTCACCACCGCCCCCACGCCGACGTTGGCCGCGTGCATCGCGTTGACTTCGGCGCCCGGATCGAACGGATCGGCCTGCACACGAATCGCCATGGCTCAGCCTCCGGTCACGGTGGGAAAGAACGCCACTTCGTCGCCATCCACCAGCGGCTCATCGAGCTGGCACAGGTCTTCGTTACGCGCGCACATCAGGTTTTGCTCGCTCAGCACCTCGGCACCGTCACGTTGAACGAGCAGCACGCGCACATCGTCGACCGTGGCGAAATCACCCTCCACCTTTACCGAATCCACCCCAAGCGCTTCCCGGTAACGGGCAAAGAACTTCACCGTGATTTTCATCGTGCATCCGCCTGGAAGTGGCCGCTCTTGCCGCCGAGTTTTTCCAGCACCCGCACGCCCTCGATGGTCATGCCCCGATCAACGGCCTTGCACATGTCGTAGATAGTCAGCGCGGCAACACTGGCGGCAGTGAGGGCTTCCATCTCCACCCCGGTCTGCCCCGACAGCTTGCAACGGGCAACGATGCGCACCCGGTCCTCGCCCTCGGCATTGAGCTCGACCTTGACGCTGGTGAGCATCAGCGGATGACAGAGCGGAATCAGATCGCTGGTTTTTTTCGCGGCTTGAATGCCGGCAATACGCGCAACAGCGAATACATCGCCCTTGGGGTGGCCGCCGCTGACGATCATCTGCAGCGTGTCGGGCAGCATGCGCACAAAGGCTTCGGCCGTGGCTTCACGGAACGTCACGGCCTTGTCGGTCACGTCGACCATGTTGGCGCGACCTTGGGAATCGAGATGAGTCAGCACAGGGTTACTCCTGATCGGGAGCGTCGATTGTAAACCTGTGGGTCAGATTCCGGCAGGGCTGATTGTCGCACCCACGGCGGCCTGTAATTTGCTGAACACCGTAGATCCCTTTGTGGGAGCGAGCCTGCTCGCGATGGCGGTGTATCAGATAAAAATATGTGGCTGGCACACCGTCCTCGCGAGCAGGCTCGCTCCCACAGGGGCTTATGGTGACAGGGTAAAAAACCGGGCGACCTTGAGGTCGCCCGGTTTGGGTGGGGTTACAGGTGCGATTCGGCGTATTCGGCCAGGATCGAGCGCGGTACGCCCTGCAGGGTGATGTGGACCCCGTTGGGGAAATCCTTGAAGCGTTCGGTCAGGTAGGTCAGCCCGGAACTGGTCGCGGACAGGTAAGGGGTGTCGATCTGCGCCAGGTTACCCAGGCACACCACTTTGGAACCGGCACCGGCACGGGTGATGATGGTTTTCATCTGGTGCGGGGTGAGGTTCTGGCACTCGTCGATCAGAATCAGGCTCTGCTGGAAGCTGCGGCCTCGAATGTAGTTGAGGGATTTGAACTGCAACGGCACTTTGCTGAGGATGTAGTCGACGCTGCCATGGGTGCTTTCGTCATCCATGTGCAAGGCTTCGAGGTTGTCGGTGATGGCGCCCAGCCAAGGCTCCATTTTTTCCGCTTCGGTGCCGGGCAGGAAGCCGATTTCCTGATCCAGGCCTTGCACGCTGCGGGTGGCGATGATGCGCCGGTAGCGTTTGCTGACCATGGTCTGCTCGATGGCGGCGGCCAAGGCGAGGATGGTCTTGCCGGAACCGGCGGCGCCGGACAGGTTGACCAGGTGGATGTCCGGGTCGAGCAAGGCGAACAGAGCCAGGCTCTGGTAGATGTCACGCGGCTTGAGGCCCCAGGCTTCCTGATGCAACAAGGGTTCCTGGTGCAGGTCGAGAATCAGCAGCTTGTCGACGTGGATTTCCTTGATCCAGCCGACAAATCCTTGTTCGTCGATGATGAACTCGTTGATGTGTACCGCCGGCAGGTTGTCGATCAGTTGCACCTGGTGCCAGGTGCGGCCATGGTCCTGGCGGGTCTCGACCTTGCTCACACGGTCCCAGAAGGAGCCGGTCATGTTGTGGTAGCCGTTGGGCAGCAGCGAGACGTCATCAACCAGTTGGTCGGTGCTGTAGTCCTCCGCCGCAATCCCACAAGCGCGGGCCTTGAGGCGCATGTTGATGTCTTTGGTCACCAGCACCACGGCTTGATCCTTGTTGCGCGCGTGCAGGTCGATCAACTGGTTGATGATGATGTTGTCGTTCAGGTGTTCAGGCAGCACCAGGTTGGGTTCGGTGCGCTTGCTCATCAAAATCGAAAGCAGGCCCTTGGGACCACTCTTGCCACGCTGGATCGGCACGCCAAGCTCTACATCCTCAGGAGAGGCATCGCCCAGGGTCTTGTCGATCAGGCGGATCGCCTGCCGGCATTCGGCCGCAACGCTGTGGTGTCCGCTCTTGAGCTTGTCCAGCTCCTCAAGCACGGTCATCGGAATGGCAACGTGGTGTTCTTCGAAATTCAGCAGTGCGTTTGGATCGTGGATCAATACGTTGGTATCGAGTACATAGAGGATTGGCTGGTTGGAGGAAAGGCTACGTCCGTGGTCATCCATACTCGGTCACCTATGTGGGGGCCATTCGACGCAATACCGTGACAGTGCTGCGCCTCGAGGTAGCCACCGAATTCACCCGCGAGGATCAGGTGAACTGCACACAATCTGGGTCTTGGAAGACGCCACCTGTGTTGCAGGTTTCGGCGGTCTGTCTTCTTGATACTCCAAAAACGATGACAGGAAAAAGTACTTTGACGTTTTTTTGAAGTTTATTTTTCAGAGTGACGAATAACCCTTGGCGTACCACCATTGCACCGTTAAAGTCGGAAGTCCGGTCGCCATGAAAGTGCTCCGGATTTTTCCCCTCCCCCAGCATTTACAGGCCTTTGGCGATATCAGCGAAACGCGTCCTGACAATCTTCCCAACCGATCCCACTTTGCGCCGTTTGCGTGATGAGCCAGGGTATCGCCGTTTTCACCGCGTCCTGTTTGGCGTTGAAGTTGATCACCCCGTGGCGCCACAACAGCATCAGTGTCAGCGCGCGCTGAGCGCTTTGCTCGGGCTTGAGCCGATTGCTGTCCTGGGGATCGATATCCCACAGGGCTACTTGCAGGCCCTGGGTCCTGAAAAACGCCTCGGCATCGCCACGACGCTGGCCCTGGGGTGGGCGGAACAGCGGCACATAATTTTCCGGTAGCTTGCTTTTGACCAACTCGACGCTGCGCTTTATCGAGTCCTGCCAGTCCTGCCAATAACTGTGGGAACGGAATTCCCAGCCCTGCACCCCCACGCACTGGCCTGAATACAAAGTCTGGAGATCGTTGACCGAGCTATCCGCCAGCCGTGCCTGAATGTCTTTGCCCAGCACAAAGAAGGTGCCGCTCATGTTCGATTTGCGCAAGTAGTCGGTCAGCCACGGCGTATTGTCCGGCGCCACGTTGGCACCGCTGTCGAAGGTCAGCAGGAACAGCCGGTCGTTCATGCCATCGCCGTTACGCTCATAATCGCCGAAGCGTTCGATTTCGCTGCTGGTTTGCGGAAACAACGCAGCCTTGCGCAGCAATTCATCGCGGTATTGAGTGTGGAAAACCCGGCTCGGCTCGGCCCACTTGATGTAGTAGGAATTGTCATCGAGCTGGAACCTGCCCGCTTCTTCGCGCAGGGTGGCCATGTCCTCGACCAGGTAGCAGAAGGAAGCATCCTGGTCGCAGCTTTGCTGGGCGAAGTTGTAGTTGGTCAGCAAACGCTGCCAGAGCCGCGCGCGAAGAACCCCGATCGCCGCCATATTGACCGTGCGTAGCCCCAGGTACTGCTTCAGGGCGATTTCGTCCATGGCGTCGGTGTCCAGCAGGACCCGGGCGAACATCAGGATCTCGGCCCGCGACGCCACGTCGAACAAGGTCGGGCTGGTGAGTTGCTCCGGCCAGGTGTGGCGATCCAGTGTCGCGACGTCGTTGGGCGCGGCAATGGCGCCGAGGCTCAACAGCCAGGCCGATAACAGAAGAGCGATACGCAAAGGGATGTCTCCATAACGAAACCCGCGCGGCATCATAGCCGATCCAGGCAACCCCCCGCCTGCGAATGCCTCGCGGCAAAGGCGCGACTGTGGCTAGAGGGTTTGTGTGGCGCGGGAGCTTGCTCCCGCTGGGCTGCGAAGCAGCCCCAAAAGCAAGCTAGCGACCGCTTCGAGATCGAGTGGAACAAGCTCCCTCGCCACAAAAGCGCCTCGCCCTATAGCCCCATAAAGCACTCGCCGTAGGGATACAGCTCGTGCAACACCCGCCACCACCGATCACCTATCGCCCCAATAGCTGGAGTCCACCCAGACAACCCCCTAGAATCGCGGCACCTTTGAAGGAGATGATTGCATGCTGATGGTGATTTCCCCCGCCAAGACCCTCGATTACGAAACACCGCCGGCCACCGAACGCTTTACCCAACCGCAATACCTGGACCACTCCCAGGAACTGGTCGAGCAACTGCGTGAACTCTCTCCGGCACAGATCAGCGCGCTGATGCACGTCTCCGACAAGATCGGCGGCCTGAATGCCGCGCGGTTCGGCAGTTGGACGCCGGCGTTCACCCCGGACAATGCCAAACAGGCCCTGCTGGCCTTCAAGGGGGATGTGTACACCGGTCTTGATGCACAGAGCTTTGGTGAAGCCGATTTCGACTACGCGCAACAGCACCTGCGCATGCTCTCCGGCCTTTATGGCCTGCTGCGCCCGCTGGACCTGATGCAACCGTATCGCCTGGAAATGGGCACGAAGTTGGCCAACGCCCGGGGCAAGGACCTGTATGCCTTCTGGGGAACGCGCATCAGCGAATGGCTGAATGAAGCCCTGGCGGAACAAGGCGATGACGTGCTGTTGAACCTGGCCTCCAACGAGTACTTTTCGGCGGTCAAGCGCAGCGCACTGAAAGCGCGCATCATCGATACCGAGTTCAAGGACCTGAAAAACGGTCAGTACAAAATCATCAGCTTCTACGCCAAAAAAGCCCGGGGCTTGATGAGCCGGTTTGTCATTCAGGAGCGGATCAACGATCCCGCGGCGCTCAAACAATTCGATGTGCAGGGCTACCGCTTCAACGCAGAACAATCGAGCCCGGACAAGCTGATATTCCTGCGTGACCATGCCCCTGAATAAAGCATAACTATATAACCGCCCCCGCATCGGGGGCCTCGATCAAACTACAACTTGTCATCTATCTTCCCCTCCCTCTTCGCCGGTTCCATGGCGTCAACAAATCGTCCTACCCCTTCGCTAACTTTTCTTTCACTCGACACTCGTCAGTTTTTTGCGTAGTGGCACAAAAAATTTTCAACCGTAGTGGCACAAAAACATCTATCCCTCTTAACTCCCCATTAATAAAGGATGAAATGGCAAGTGCCATCATCTTGAGACCAGTGCCATCTTTGCAAATATTTCGAAAAATTTCGAAAATCGCGATGAGCGGATCGGAACTATGTGAAATTGCACGGCTCATACCACCCGTAACGATTCTCGCCGTGCGTGTAAGAGATGACTTACATAGGCCGTCGATCCAAGTAACCAAGTTGTCATGGCAATTTAGCGAAACGGTCGCCTATTTGGATCCATCTTATAAAGGACAGGAGATAACGCACCATTACTATCCCCTACAAGGCCAAGGCTGCGCCCCTATAACGTGCTCACCTGAGCACACAAGCTTCTGATTTTGTGGGCTTTTGCCAGGGATCAGAGGTGAGAGACTTTTTGCACGAGCGTTCTTGATCAACAGGGACTGGCTGCATAACAGGGCAGGTCATAACAACTAGGCCGCTTTGCGCACAACTTGAGTGCACTTATTTAGACACTCGGAACTTAGTATGCCTGCACACGGCACTGTGGCGCCTGCATTCCACACTTCCGAGTGCTCGATGACCGCTGAACACTATTAACTCCGGCCATTTAATGGCGTGAAAACAGAGGTAAATGCGATGCGCATTAGCATATTTGGTTTGGGTTACGTCGGTGCAGTATGTGCCGGTTGCCTGTCTGCACGGGGCCATGATGTAGTTGGCGTAGATGTCGCCAAAGACAAAATCGACATGATCAACGCCGGTAAATCTCCTATCGTTGAACCAGGTCTTGGCGAGCTGTTGGCACAAGGTATCGAAACAGGCCGCCTGCGCGGCACCACCAACTTCGCCGAAGCTATTCGCGATACTGACCTGTCGATGATTTGTGTCGGCACACCGAGTAAAAAGAACGGCGACCTGGAACTGAACTACATCGAAGCCGTGTGCCGCGAGATCGGTTTTGTCCTGCGCGACAAGACCACCCGTCACACCATCGTAGTTCGCAGCACCGTACTGCCGGGCACCGTGGCAAACGTGGTCATCCCGATCCTCGAAGACTGCTCCGGCAAGAAAGCCGGCGTTGATTTCGGTGTCGCGGTCAACCCTGAGTTCCTGCGCGAAAGCACCGCGATCAAAGACTACGATCAACCTCCGATGACCGTGATCGGCGAGTTCGACAAAGCCTCTGGTGACGTCCTGCAATCGCTGTACGAAGAACTCGATGCGCCGATCATCCGCAAGGACATCGCTGTCGCCGAGATGATCAAGTACACCTGCAACGTGTGGCACGCCACCAAGGTGACCTTCGCCAACGAAATCGGCAACATCGCCAAGGCAGTCGGCGTCGATGGCCGTGTGGTGATGGACGTGGTCTGCCAGGACAAGGCTTTGAACCTGTCCCAGTACTACATGCGCCCTGGCTTCGCCTTCGGCGGCTCGTGCCTGCCCAAGGACGTCCGCGCCCTGACCTACCGCGCCGGCTCTCTGGACGTGGAAGCGCCACTGCTCAACTCGCTGATGCGCAGCAACGAATCCCAAGTGCAGAACGCTTTCGACATCGTTTCCAGCCATGACAAGCGCAAGGTCGCCCTGCTGGGCCTGAGCTTCAAGGCCGGCACCGACGACCTGCGTGAAAGCCCGCTGGTAGAACTGGCGGAAATGCTGATCGGCAAGGGTTTCGAACTGAAAATCTACGACAGCAACGTCGAATACGCCCGCGTCCACGGTGCGAACAAGGATTACATCGAGTCGAAGATCCCTCACGTCTCGTCCTTGCTCAACTCCGATTTCGACGCAGTGATCGATAGCTCCGACATCATCATCCTGGGCAACCGCGATGAGAAGTTCCGAGCACTGACCGAGAACGTACCGGAAGGCAAGCAGGTCATCGACCTGGTTGGCTTCATGTCCAAGGCCACCTCCGCGAGTGGCCGGACCGAAGGCATCTGCTGGTAAGTCTGTTTGCCGGTCGGGCTCAGGCCCGACCGGCCTTTCGCCTGCCTTAACCCATCGGGCCGCCCACAAGGCCCGCCCGAGAATAGAGACGGATGCAGATTATGCACAGGCTAAAGCACGGCCTGCTTCAGGCCGCCGGTTGGCTGTTTTACTTGAGTTTATTGATGGGCATCGCCACGGCGTTGCCTGCGTCCACGTTCGACTCCGAATCCAAGGACTTTATCTTCCTGATCGGCGCCGTGGGCATTTGGCGTTACTCCATGGGAGCGACGCATTTCGTGCGCGGCATGATCTTCCTGTACATCGTCTACCCACACCTGCGCCGCAAGGTTCGCAAGCTGGGCAACGCGGCGGATCCGTCCCACGTATACCTGATGGTCACCAGCTTCCGGATCGACGCGCTCACCACCGCCCAGGTCTACAGCTCGGTGATCCGCGAAGCCATCGACTGCGGGCTGCCCACCACTGTGGTTTGCTCCATCGTGGAAATGTCCGACGAACTGTTGGTCAAGAGCCTCTGGGCCCGCATGAACCCACCAGAACGGGTCAAGCTGGACTTCGTACGCATCCCCGGCACTGGCAAGCGTGACGGCTTGGCCTTTGGTTTCCGCGCCATTTCCCGCCACTTGCCGGACGACCGTGCGGTGGTTGCCGTGATCGACGGTGACACCGTGCTCGCCGAAGGCGTGGTACGCAAGACCGTGCCGTGGTTCCAGCTGTTCGGCAACGTCGGCGGCCTGACCACCAACGAGTTCTGCGAAGTGCGCGGCGGCTACATCATGAGCGAATGGCACAAGCTGCGTTTCGCCCAGCGCCATATCAACATGTGCTCCATGGCCCTGTCCAAGCGCGTGTTGACCATGACCGGACGCATGTCGGTGTTTCGCGCCACTGTGGTGACGAACCCGGATTTCATCGCCGATGTGGAAAGCGACTCGCTGCAACACTGGCGCCTGGGCCGCTTCAAGTTTCTCACCGGTGATGACAAGTCGAGCTGGTTCAGCCTGATGCGCCTGGGCTACGACACCTTCTACGTGCCCGATGCGGCGATCAACACCGTCGAGCATCCGCCGGAAAAAAGCTTTATCAAGGCCAGTCGCAAACTGATGTTCCGCTGGTACGGCAACAACCTGCGGCAGAACTCCCGGGCCCTGGGCCTGGGCATGCGGCGTCTGGGCCTGTTTACCTCAGTGGTGCTGTTCGATCAGCGCGTGTCGATGTGGACCTCGCTGCTGGGCCTGACCGTGGCACTGATCGCCAGCTTCAAATACGGCACCGCGTTCATCCTGGTGTACCTGCTGTGGATCGGCATTACTCGGTTGATCCTGACCTTGCTGCTGTCGTGCTCCGGACACCGGATCGGCCCTGCCTACCCGGCGATTCTCTATTACAACCAGATCGTCGGCGCACTGGTGAAGATTTACGTGTTCTTCCGCCTCGATCAACAGTCCTGGACTCGCCAGCCCACCCATCTGACCCGTGATCTCGCCAGCTTTCAACGTTGGTTCAACACTTGGTCGTCTCGGACCATGACCTTCTCCGCCGGCAGCATTTTTGTCGCCGTGCTGCTGACGATGGTCTGACCGGACTTGAATGAATTAACTAGGAAATCGCCCCTATGAACACCGCCGTGAATGTCAACGTAGTGCATGAATCCGAAGCCCAGCGCCAACACGCCCGAGTGAAAATCCCGGCCAAGTTGCGTTTCTTCGGCCCCGACCGAACGCCGATGGAAGTCAAGGTCCTGGACCTGTCCGCCGGTGGCCTGTGCTTCAACGCCGGCCAGATGCCGCTCAAGGTCGGCGAGTCCTACAAGGGTCGCCTGCAGTTCGTGATCGACAACCTTGGCCTGGCCATGGACGTGGAACTGCAGATCCGCTCCTACGATCGCCAGACCGGCCGCACCGGTTGCCAGTTCCAGAACCTGGAACCTCGGGACATCTCGACACTGCGCCACATCATCACTTCGCACCTGGCCGGTGACATCGTCGGCGTCGGCGACGTGCTGGCGACCTTGCAGCGCGACAACTTCACCAAGGCGCGCAAGCAAAAGGACGAGAACGGTGGCATGAGCGCCCTCGCCCGCCTGCGGGCCGTGACCTTCAGCCTGGCGATCTTCCTCGTCGGCCTGGCAGCGTTCGGTTTCATCTTCAAGTCGGTGTACGGCATGTACTTCGTCAGCCACGCCCAAGCGGGCCTGGTGAACGTACCAGGCATGGCCATCACCATGCCGCGCGACGGCACCGTACAGAGCCTGGTCAAGGCTGACGGTGTGGCCGCCAAGGGCGCCCCATTGGCGACCTTCAGCACCAGCATGCTCGATGTGCTCAAAGGTCACCTGGACGACAACCAGCTGCAACCGGCCAAGGTCGAGGAACTGTTCGGCAAGCAAATGACCGGCACCCTGACCTCTCCGTGCGACTGCATCGTGGCTCAGCAACTGGTGTCCAACGGTCAGTACGCCAGCAAGGGCGACGTGATCTTCCAACTGGTTCCACGAGGCGCTGAAGCCAACGTCGAGGCGCGCTTCTCCTATCGCCAGTTCGGCGACGTGCGTCCAGGTACCCCGGTCAGCTTCCAGGTGGCCGGCGAAGACGCCATCCGCACCGGCAAGATCGTCAGCAGCACCAGCCTGAAAAGCGAAGACCTGTCCTCCGATATCCGTGTGCTGATCAAGCCTGACGAACCTCTGGACAGCTCCCTGTCCGGCCGTCCGGTAGAAGTCAACAGCGACCGTGGCCCGAACCTGAGCTGGCTGATCGCCAAAGCCATGGCCGTCGGTCTTTAAGTCGAGGATATGCCCGTGACCATTACAAAAATCCTGAACACGCCGCAGACCCTGTGGGAGCGAGCTCGCTCGCGAAACTCCCACACCGGGTTTGCGATGTGCGCACTGGCGCTGGCAGTCAGCCTCAGCGGCTGCGCCGGCTTGCCCGACCAGCGCCTGGCCAACGAAGCGCTCAAGCGCGGCGACACGGCGCTGGCGCAACAGAACTATCAGCAACTGGCAGACCTGGGCTATAGCGAAGCCCAGGTGGGCCTGGCCGATATCCAGGTGGACAGTCGTGATCCCGAGCAGATGAAAAAAGCCGAGGCGACTTACCGCGCCGCGGCCGATATTTCGCCACGTGCCCAGGCTCGCCTGGGTCGCCTGCTGGTGGCCAAGCCTGGTTCCACCGAAGCTGAAAAACACGAAGCCGAGGGCCTGTTGAAGAAGGCCTTCGCCAACGGTGAAAGCGGTACCCTCATCCCCCTGGCGATGCTGTACCTGCAATATCCCCACAGTTTCCCGAACGTCAATGCCCAGCAGCAGATCAGCCAATGGCGCAGCGCCGGTTACCCGGAAGCGGGCCTGGCGCAGATTCTGCTGTATCGCACCCAAGGCACTTACGACCAGCATCTGGATGAAGTGGAAAAGGTCTGCAAGGCTGCACTGGCCACCACCGACATCTGCTACGTCGAACTGGCCACGGTCTATCAGAAACGGGGTCAGCCAGACCAGCAGGCCGAGTTGCTCAAGCAGTTGCAGGCCGGCCACCGCACTGGCGTGGTATCCGCCCGGCGCGTAGACAGCGTCGCCCGGGTACTGGCCGACGCCAGCCTGGGCAAGACCGACGAGAAAACCGCCCAGTCGCTGCTCGAAGAAATCGCCCCGGCCTACCCCGCCGCCTGGGTCAGCCTGGCGCAACTGCTCTACGACTTCCCCGAGCTGGGCGACGTCGACAAGATGATGCAGTACCTGGAAAACGGTCGCGCGGCCGACCAGCCTCGTGCCGAACTGCTGTTGGGCAAGCTCTATTACGAAGGCAAGTGGGTACCGGCTGACGCCAAGGCTGCCGAGGCGCATTTCCAGAAGGCCGTCGACCGCGAAGTGGCCGCCGATTATTACCTTGGCCAGATCTATCGCCGCGGTTACCTGGGCCAGGTGTATTCGCAAAAAGCCCTGGACCACCTGCTCAAGGCCGCCCGCAACGGCCAGAACAGTGCCGACTTTGCCATTGCCCAGCTGTTCTCCCAGGGCAAGGGGACCAAGCCCAACCCGGTCAACGCCTATGTGTTCAGCCAGTTGGCCAAGGCGCAGAACACCCCGCAAGCGACTGAACTTGCCCAGACACTCGAAACACAATTACCGCCGGAACAACTTGCACAAGCCCAACGCCTGCTAAAACAAGAGCAGGCCATTCGCGGCGCCATGAGCCCCGATACGCTGGAACTGCAAGCCCTAAAAGAAGATGACGGCGAGGAACCTCTATGAAGCCTTTGAAGCTCAATCCTTTTGTTCAGGCCGGTATTGGCCTGTCGTTTGCCCTGTTGTGGTCCTGCCCCACCCTGGCGGCCCTGACCGATGACAAGAACTTTGGCCTGGAAGTGAAAATCACTGGCCAATCCGAAGACGACCGCGACCTCGGCACCCAGAGCGGTGGCGACGTCAACGGTATCGGCCTGGACCTGCGTCCTTGGGTCTACGGCGAAAGCGGCGCCTGGAGCGCCTACGCCATGGCCCAGGCCGTGACGTCTACCGACATCATCGAGACCGACACCCTGCAACAGTCCGATGACGCCACCCAACAGACTGACAGCGGCGACCGCGAAGCCAAGAAAAGCTACCTGGCGATGCGCGAATTCTGGATTGGCTACCGGGGGCTGACCCCTTACCCTGGCGAGCAGTTGAAGTTCGGTCGCCAGCGCCTGCGTAACGACGACGGCCAATGGCGCGACACCAACATCGAGGCCCTGAACTGGACCTTCGATACCACGCTATTGCGCGCCAACCTCGGCGTCGCCGAACGTTTCAGCGAATACCGCACCGATCTCAAGGAACTGTCCCCCAAGGACAAGGATCGCCTGCACGTCTACGGCGACGTGGGTTACCAATGGATGCCCGGCCAATGGGCCGGTATCCGTGCCCACCATTCCCATGACAATGGCAGCCTCGATTATCCGACCCCGGGCGAACCTACCGATACCCTGGACAAGACCCAGAACGGTGACATCTCCTGGCTGGGCCTGGAAGCCAATAGCGACGCCTACAACTGGCGCAACACGAACACCGTCAACTACTGGGCCAGCATCACCGGCATGAGCGGCGAGCGCGACACCGTCAACCCGCTCAACGCCGACGGCACGCGCCCGACAGAAGCCAAGCACAGCGATGACGTGGACGGCTGGGCCACTGACCTGGGTATCCGCCTGCGGCTCGATCCGCAATGGCAAGTCGGTGCAGCCTATGCCCGCGCCAGCGATGAGTACCAACAGAACGGCCTGCAGAGCAACCGCTCGAACTTCACCGGCACTCGCTCGCGGGTCCACCGTTTCGGCGAGGCTTTCCGCGGCGAAATGGCCAACACCCAGAGCGCCAGCCTGTTCGGCTCCTGGCAGCTGCGTGACGAATACGACGCCAGCCTTGTGTACCACAAGTTCTGGCGCGTGGACGGCAACAAGCCAGTGGGCAGCAACGGCATCAACGCCGTGGAAAACAACACCGACGACGTGACAGGCGCAATTCTGTCCACCTCGTCCCTGCCGCTGCGTGACGGTAACAAGGACTTGGGCCAGGAAGTCGATCTGGTAGTCACCAAGTACTTCAAACAAGGCCTGCTACCAGCCGCGCTGAGCCAGTCCATCGACGAGCCGTCGGCGCTGGTGCGTTTGCGTGGTGGGGTGTTCAAGCCAGGCGACGCCTACGGCAAAGAGGTCGATTCGTACATGCATCGCGCCTTTGTCGACGTGATCTGGCGCTTCTGATGCGAATGGCCATGGGAGTGCCCGATATGAACCGCTACCTCAGGAACAGCCAGGCGATGAAAGGTTCGATCAGCCTGTTGGTCGCAGCGATGCTGCTGGCCGGCTCGCCGGCGTTCGCCAACGTTGAACCGGTGGTCAAGCCGGGCAACGTGGTCAAAGGTCTGCAACAAGCCAAGACCTACACCGTCAGCACCGCACCGACCGCACCGCTGGAACTGGCCAAGCCGACCCTGCCCGACCTCTCCGGCTTCACCGCCGAAGCGGCCGAGAAGAAAATCGTGCGGACCAAGCCCGGCAAGATCAGTGTGCGCCGGATGATGCAGGAAAACGCCTTGAAGGACTTCATCGGCGGCGATAACAAGATGGCCGAGTGGGTCGTGCGTCAGCACGGCATCCCACAGGCCATCTTCCTCGACGATGGCTACATGAACCTCAAGGACTTGGCCAAGAAGGCGCCCAAGTACGTCATCGAATCTTCGCCAGGTGTCTACCTGGCGAAGATTCCGATCGTCGTCGGCCAGAAAGGCATCCTGGAAATCGACAAGCAAACCCAAGAACTGCGCCTGTCCCAGGAGGGCGGCGCGTTCCTGGTCAACGATGGCCAGATGTTCATTCGCGACACCAAGGTCACCGGCTGGCGCGAAAAGGACAATGGCCCCGCCACGTTCCGCTCGCCCAAGGAATTCCGGCCGTTCCTGCTGTCATGGGGCGGGACCGAGACCTACATCGTCAACACCAAGATGGCCAGCTTCGGCTACGCCAACAGTAAGTCGTACGGGGTGAGTATTTCCCAGTACACGCCGAACATGGCCAAGGTCCTCAAGCGCCCGGAACCGACCGGCTGGATCATCGGTTCCGAGTTCTCTGACATGTGGTACGGCTTCTACTGCTACGAGACCCGCGACTTTGTCGTCAAGAGCAACACCTACAAAGACAACATCGTCTACGGCATCGACCCCCATGACCGTTCCCATCGGCTGATCATCGCCGACAACACCGTCTACGGGACCAAGAAAAAGCACGGGATCATTATTTCCCGTGAGGTCAACGACAGCTTCATCATCAACAACAGAAGCTACGACAACAAACTCTCGGGCCTGGTGATCGACCGTAACAGCGTGAACAACCTGATCGCCTACAACGAGATCTACAAGAACCACACCGACGGCATCACGCTCTATGAGAGTGGTGACAACCTGTTGTGGGACAACAAAGTGATCAGCAACCGACGCCACGGGATCCGGATTCGTAACAGCGTGAACATCCGCCTTTACGAAAACGTGTCCATGGCCAACGGCCTGACTGGTATCTACGGCCACATCAAGGACCTGTCCGACACCGACCGGAACATCAAGCTCGACCCGTTCGACGCTCAAGTCTCGCTGATCGTGGTCGGCGGCGAATTGGCTGCCAACGGCAGCGGCCCGCTGTCCATCGACTCGCCCCTGAGCGTCGAACTGTACCGCGTGTCCATGCTCGCGCCGACCAAATCCAGCGGCATCAGCTTCACGGGAATCCTCGGCGATCGCCAAGATGAAATTCTCGACCTGCTGGTGCGCCAGCAGAAAGCCGTGCTGATCGACCCTGTCGAACGCCAGACCGAATTGCGGGACTGAGGATGACCTTTATGAACCCACAGATGATCAAACTTCTGGGCCTGTCCGCCCTGACTGCCGGCATTCTCGCCGCTACCAGCGGCGCGCGCGCCGACGAAATCAAGGCGCCGACCTTCACCGCCGAACCGTGCTGCAACCTGTGCCCTGCGGCCCATGATGCGAAGAACTACACCACGCGCTACCAGCAGAACTTCACTACGCTGGTGCAAGCCCAGGGCGACTGGCTGTTCCGGACCCAGGAAGACCTGCGTACCGAATTCAATACCACCCCGGCCGGCTACAAGCGCATGCAGCAGTTGCACGATGCGTTCAAGGAAAAAGGCATCGAGCTGGTACTCGTCTACCAGCCGACCCGTGGCCTGGTGAACCGCAACAAGCTCAACCCACAGGAAAAGGCCGCTTTCGACTACGAAAAGGCCCTGGGCAACTACAAGTCCATGCTCGGTCGTTTCGCCCAGATGGGTTATGTGGTGCCGGACCTGTCACCGCTGACCAACGAAAACCTGCCCGAGACCCTGCCGGCCCACGATTTCTATTTCCGTGGTGACCAGCACTGGACGCCGTACGGCGCCCAACGCACCGCCAAGATCGTCGCCGAGAAGGTCAAGCAGATCCCGGCCTTCGCCGACATCCCCAAGCGTGAGTTCGAGACCAAGAAGTCCGGCCGCATGGGCAAGACCGGCACCCTGCACAACATGGCCGGGCAACTGTGCGGTACCAGCTACGCGATCCAGTACATGGACCAGTTCACCACCGAGCCCAAAGGCGAGGCTGGCGACGGCGACCTGTTCGGCGATTCCGGCAACCCGCAGATCACTCTCGTGGGCACCAGCCACAGCGGCAAGAACTACAACTTCGCTGGGTTCCTGGAAGAAGCCATCGGCGCCGACATCCTCAACGTTGCCTTCCCTGGCGGTGGTCTGGAAGGCGCGATGATCCAGTACCTGGGCAGTGAGGAATTCCAGAAGAATCCACCGAAGATCCTGATCTGGGAATTCTCGCCGCTGTATCGCCTGGACCAGGAAACCATCTATCGCCAGATGATGGCGCTGCTGGACAACAACGGTTGCGAAGGCAAGCCGGCACAAATGAGCAGCAAGACTGCCCTCAAGCCTGGCAAGAACGAATTGATGGTCAATAGCAAGAATATGGACCTGCGTAACGGCAGTCACCAGATCGACATCCGCTTCGCCGATACGTCGGTGAAAACCTTGCAAGCCACCCTCTGGTACATGAATGGGCGCCACGAGGATATCAAGATCGAGAAACCGGATACCTCCGACACCGACGGACGTTTCGCCTTCCAATTGCGCACCGACGAGGACTGGGCTTCGCAGAACCTGCTGGCTATCGAAGTCCAGGGGCCTGAAGCCGGTAAGGAGCCACTGCAAGTCGAGGCGAAAGTCTGCAAACGCAACGTATCTCCGCAAGCCGAACAAACGGCTCAAATCGGACAATGAGGTCTCGTCTCATGACTAGAACCATGCGCACCCGAACGTTGAAAACGCTGCTGGCGCCGTCCCTGCTGACCCTGGCGATATTCGCCGGGGCCACGCAGGCGGCAGCCCCGCTGCGCCCGCCACAGGGTTACTTCGCACCGATCGAAAAGATCAAGACGGGCGACGCAGCCCAAGGCTGCGACGCGACACCGACGCCCTATACCGGCTCCTTGCAGTTTCGCAGCAAGTACGAGGGCTCCGACAAGGCCCGTGCGACCCTGAACGTGCAGTCGGAAAAAGCCTTCCGTGACAGCACCGCCGACATCACCAAGATCGAGCGCGGCGTCAGCAAGCAAGTGATGCAATTCATGCGGGACGGTCGCCCCGAGCAACTGGAATGCACCCTGAACTGGCTGACTGCCTGGGCCAAGGCCGACGCGTTGATGTCCAAGGACTTCAACCACACCGGCAAGTCCATGCGCAAATGGGCCTTGGGCAGCATGGCTTCGGCCTATGTACGCTTGAAGTTCTCCGACTCCCACCCACTGGCCAACCACCCGGAACAGGCGCAACTGATCGAAAGCTGGTTCAGCCGGATGGCCGATCAGGTGGTCAGCGACTGGGACAACCTGCCACTGGACAAGACCAACAACCATTCCTACTGGGCCGCCTGGTCGGTAATGGCCACCTCCGTGGCAACCAACCGCCGCGACCTGTTCGACTGGGCCGTCAAGGAATACAAGGTCGGCGTCAATCAGATCGACTCCGAAGGCTTCTTGCCCAACGAGCTCAAGCGCAAGCAACGGGCGCTGTCCTACCACAACTACGCCTTGCCGCCGCTGGCGATGATCGCCAGTTTTGCCCAGGTCAACGGTGTGGACCTGCGCCAGGAAAACAACGGCGCGCTCAAGCGCCTGGGTGACCGCGTGCTGGCCGGCGTCAAGGATCCGGACATCTTCGAAGAGAAGAACGGCGATGAACAGGAAATGAAGGATCTGAAGATCGATTCGAAATTCGCCTGGCTCGAACCGTTCTGCAGCCTCTACACCTGCTCCGAAGACGTGCTGGAACGCAAGCATGAAATGCAACCGTTCAAGACTTTCCGCCTCGGCGGGGACTTGACCAAGGTGTATGACCCTTCGCATGAGAAAGGCGAAAAAGGAAGCTGATGCCGTATCCCCTGCCTGACAGGGAACCTTGTGGGAGCGAGCTTGCTCGAGATTGCGGTCTGACATTCACCATGGATGTCGATTGACACTCCGTCATCGCGAACAAGCTTGCTCCCACAGGGAATGTGGTCTGTTTCGAATGTAATGAAGCCCCCCGGTTTTCATGGGGGGGTTTGGGGGGGCTCTGGCCCTTGACTGTTGATTCAACATGGAGAGATCGGGATGGTATTTTCATCCAACGTGTTCCTGTTCCTGTTCTTGCCGATCTTTCTCGGCTTGTACTACTTGAGCGGGCAACGCTATCGCAACCTGCTGCTGCTGGTCGCCAGCTATGTGTTCTATGCCTGGTGGCGGGTGGACTTCCTGTTGCTGTTCGCCGGCGTGACCCTGTGGAACTACTGGATCGGCCTCAAAGTCGGTGCCGCCGGCGTGCGCACCAAACCGGCCCAGCGCTGGTTGTTGCTCGGCGTGGCGGTAGACTTGTGCATCCTGGGCTACTTCAAGTACGCCAACTTCGGCGTGGACAGCCTCAACGCGATCATGACCAGCTTCGGTCTCGAGCCGTTCATCCTGACCCACGTGCTGTTGCCGATCGGGATCTCGTTCTACATTTTCGAGTCCATCAGCTACATCATCGACGTCTATCGCGGTGACACCCCGGCGACCCACAACCTGATCGACTTCGCAGCGTTCGTGGCGATCTTTCCGCACCTGATCGCCGGCCCCGTGTTGCGTTTTCGCGACCTGGCCGATCAGTTCAACAACCGTACCCACACCCTGGACAAGTTCTCCGAAGGCTGCACGCGCTTCATGCAGGGTTTCATCAAGAAAGTGTTCATCGCCGACACCCTGGCGGTGGTGGCCGACCATTGCTTCGCCCTGCAGAACCCGACCACCGGCGATGCCTGGCTCGGTGCCCTGGCCTACACCGCACAGCTGTACTTCGACTTCTCCGGCTACAGCGACATGGCCATCGGCCTGGGCCTGATGATGGGTTTCCGCTTCATGGAAAACTTCAAGCAGCCTTACATCAGCCAGTCGATCACCGAGTTCTGGCGGCGCTGGCACATCAGCCTGTCCACCTGGCTGCGCGATTACCTCTACATCACCCTGGGCGGTAACCGCAAAGGCACGTTGATGACCTATCGCAACCTGTTCCTGACCATGCTGCTCGGTGGCTTGTGGCACGGTGCGAACATCACCTACGTGATCTGGGGCGCCTGGCACGGTATCTGGCTGGCCATTGAAAAAGCCGTGGGCATCAACACCTCGCCACGCAGCATCAACCCGATCCGCTGGGCATTGACCTTCCTGCTGGTGGTCATGGGCTGGGTGATCTTCCGCTCCGAGAACCTGCACGTGGCCGGTCGCATGTACGGCGCCATGTTCAGCTTTGGCGACTGGTCGCTGTCGGAACTGACCCGCGCCAACCTGACCGGCCTGCAAATCGCCACGCTGGTGGTGGCCTACATCACCCTCGCCTTCTTCGGCCTGCGGGACTTCTACACCAACCGTCCGCCGGTCAAGACCAAGCCTGAGGTCAATACCGAAGCCAATGGCCCGGCCACGGCCCAACCGGGGCTGATCAAAGCGGTACCGGGTGACAACCCGTCGGCTATCCACGAACCAGGCTACACCGTGGGTGTCGAAGCCCAGGTGCAACCGGCCTACTGGACCGCGGACTGGTCACGCTACGCGATGCGCGCCCTGGTGCTGCTGTTGTTCATCGCCTCGATTCTCAAACTCTCGGCGCAAAGCTTCTCGCCGTTCCTTTACTTCCAGTTCTGAGGGATCTGAACATGACCCGCTCATTACGCATCTTTTACATCGCATTGTTCCTGCTGCTGCTGACAGCACTGGGCCTGTGGTCGATGCGCAGCTTCTTCGGCTTCAGCACCAACCCTGACGCAACCGTACTCAACGGGCGCTGGGCCAAGGCCGTGGAAACGCACTACGACGACGAGTTCCCGATCAAGCGCCTGGGCACCAATATCTGGGCGGCACTGGACTACAAGCTGTTCAACGAAGGCCGCAAAGGCGTGGTCCTGGGCCGCGACCAGTGGCTGTACAGCGATGAGGAGTTCAACCCGATCGTCAATGAAGAGCTGAACCTGCAAGGCAACTACGCGCTGGTCGAAGGCGTGCGCCAGAAGCTCAAGGAACAAGGCATCACCCTGGTGATGGCGATCGTGCCGGCCAAGGCGCGCTTGTATCCGGAGCACATGGGTGAAGTGAAGCCATCGAGCATTCACGCCAACCTGTACCAGGATTTCCACGCTCGCGTGGCGGCAGACAAGATCCTCGCCCCTGACCTGCTCGGCCCGCTGCAAGAGGCCAAGCAGAACGGCCAGCAAGTGTTCCTGCGCACCGACACCCACTGGACCCCGGAAGGCGCGCAAGTGGCCGCCGAGAACCTGGCCAAGGCGATTGCCGAGAAAGCACCGCTCAACGGTGAGCCGCAGCGTTTCGTCACGGAGCCCGCGGAGAAAATCACCCACAAGGGCGACCTGCGTCAGTTCCTGCCCCTGGACCCATTGTTCGAAAACCTGATGCCAGCCCAGGAGCCGCTGGTCAAGCGCAACACCCGCGAAGCCGACGACCAGCCGGCCGGCGATGACGCGCTGTTCGCTGACACCCAGGTGCCCGTGGCCCTGATCGGCACCAGCTACAGCGCCAACCCGACCTGGAACTTCGTCGGTGCACTCAAGCAAGCCCTGCACAGCGACGTCGTGAACTACGCCGAAGACGGCCATGGCCCGATTCTGCCGATGCTCAGCTACCTCAAAAGTGACGCCTTCAAGAACAGCCCGCCACAGGTGCTGATCTGGGAGTTTCCTGAACGTTATCTGCCCGTGAACAACGAAATCGGTGACGCCGACCCACAGTGGGTCGCAGAACTCAAACAAGCCGGCGCTCGTCAACAGAACGTCGCAGCTAACACTCAATCCGAGACGCCCGACCGGGCGCAAAACTGAAAGAGAGGTCCACCATGACTTTCAACACTACTCCTCGCCGTCTCGCTGCTCGCTCCTTCAAGGCCCTTGCCCTCGTCGCCAGCATGAGCGCCCTTTCACTGTCCGCCTTTGCAGGTGATTCGGCCCTGTATGGCCCAGTCGCACCAAAAGGTTCGAGCTTCGTACGTGTCTACAACGCCAGCAACGCCGAAGTCAGCGCCACCGTTGGCAGCACCAACATCAGCGACGTAGCCCCCTTGGCCAGCAGCGACTTCAGCTTCATGCCCGGTGGTGACTACAGCGCCAAGGTCGGCAGCCAGACCGTGCCGGTGAAACTGGCTTCCGATCACTACTACACCCTGGTCAACAACGTCAGCGGCCAACCTCAACTGATCGAAGAGCCGCCGTTCAAAAACAAGCAGAAGTCCCTGGTACGCGTGCAGAATCTCACCGACAAGGCACTGACCCTCAAGACCGCCGATGGCAAGACCGAAGTGGTGCCGAACGTAGCGGCCAAAGGCCGTGGCGAGCGTGAAATCAACCCGGTGAAAGTGACCCTGGCTTTGTTCGAAGGCGACAAGAAAGTCGGCGAGCTCAAGCCCGTGGCCCTGGAGCGCGGCGAAGCGGCCGTACTGTACGTCACAGGCAGTGGCAGCAGCCTGTCGCCAGTGTGGGTGAAACGCCCGGTATCGACCCGCTGATGAGTTTTCCTGACTGACGCTTTCCTCCTGTGGGAGCGCGGCGTCATTCGGGCACGGAACAACAACAAGAGAGTGAAACGACAGAACGCAGTAGCTCTAAAACCATTTCGATTTGTAGGAGTAACAAACATGATTCCGGTGATCTTGTCAGGTGGTAGCGGCTCACGTCTTTGGCCGCTTTCGCGCAAGCAATTCCCTAAACAGTTCCTGGCCCTGACCGGCGAACACACCCTGTTCCAACAGACCCTCGAGCGCCTGGTGTTCGAAGGCATGGACACGCCGATCGTGGTCTGCAACAAAGACCACCGGTTCATCGTCAACGAGCAACTGAGCAACCGCAAACTGGAAGCCCAGCGCATCCTGATGGAACCGTTCGGCCGCAACACCGCACCGGCGGTGGCGCTGACCGCGATGATGCTGGTCAATGAAGGTCGCGACGAACTGATGCTGGTGCTGCCGGCCGACCACGTGATCGAAGACCAGAAAGCCCTGCAACGTGCCCTGGCCCTGGCCACCGTGGCCGCCGAGCGTGGCGAAATGGTGCTGTTCGGCGTACCGGCCACCAAACCGGAAACCGGCTACGGCTACATCAAGTCGACCAACGATGCGCTACTGCCTGAAGGCGTGAGCCGCGTCTCGCACTTCGTCGAAAAACCCGACGTCAAGCGCGCCACCGAGTTCGTCGACGCCGGCGGCTATTTCTGGAACAGCGGCATGTTCCTGTTCCGCGCCAGCCGTTTCCTCGAAGAGCTGAAAAAGCATGATCCGGACATCTACGACACCTGCCTGCTGACCCTGGAGCGCAGTGAGCAGACCGCAGACACCATCACTTTCGACGAAGCCACCTTCGCCTGCTGCCCGGACAACTCCATCGACTACGCCGTGATGGAAAAAACCCAGCGCGCCTGCGTGGTACCACTGTCGGCGGGCTGGAGCGACGTCGGTTGCTGGGCGTCGCTGTGGGAAGTCAATGAAAAAGACACCAACGGCAACGTCACCAAGGGCGATGTGGTGGTCCAGGACAGCCGCAACTGCATGATTCATGGCAACGGCAAACTGGTGTCGGTGATCGGCCTGGACAACATCGTGGTGGTCGAAACCAAGGACGCCATGATGATCGCCCACAAGGACAAGGTCCAAGGCGTCAAGCAGATGGTCAACACCCTCAACGCACAGGGCCGTACCGAGACCCAGAACCACTGCGAAGTCTATCGCCCATGGGGTTCCTATGATTCGGTGGACATGGGCGGTCGCTTCCAGGTCAAGCACATCTCGGTCAAGCCGGGCGCGTGCCTGTCACTGCAGATGCACCACCACCGCGCCGAACACTGGATCGTGGTCAGCGGCACCGCCGAAGTGACCTGCGACGAGAACGTGTTCCTGCTCTGCGAAAACCAGTCGACCTACATCCCGATCGCGTCGGTCCACCGCTTGCGCAACCCGGGCAAGATCCCGCTGGAAATCATCGAAGTGCAGTCCGGCAGCTACCTGGGTGAAGACGACATCGAGCGTTTCGAAGACATCTACGGTCGCTCCACCCCGGTTGAGCGCGGCGTCTCGGTGAAAACCATCGCGCAGTAAACCTTCGCAAAAGAGAAGCCCCCGTCCAGCCCACTGCGTCCCCTATCCGCAGTGGGTTGGGTGGGGGCTTTTATCAAACAAGTTCAGACTTCACTGATCCCAACTCATGGTCCGAACGCGTACAACTCCGCCACCAAGAGACTCTCCGCTAAAAAGATCTTCAGCTAGCAAAGCCACCTCCAGTTCATGATCAATATTCAGTGGCGCATAATAAACCCCGTTCCAATCAACGGAACCCAAATTATCTGGCTCTGGCGGTAGGCCGACATAATGCACAGACCACTTCGCAACAACGGGAAGGCCATTCTGCTTTCTAATTGAAAGCTGTACCGTTCCGCCAGGAGTAATATTCGTGGATTGAGAGTCTACAACCGAGAAACCACTACGCTCTTCCTGATTGGGTGTGTGTTCCTGACTAAGGATCGAAAGCATATGAACCAGTTCCACAAAAACTTCAGTGGCAATACTTTGATCCTTGGCCATAGCCCTGACCATAAAGGGTAAAGTACGATTATAAGACCCAGCCTCGGGAGCTCTATACACCCCATCGGGCCCAATCGTACCGATATTCCCTGCCATCATTGGGATCAACGACCAAGTTACATCAACGGGTTCGTGTCTATTATCTAGTGCCTTAAAGTTGACCTTTGTCCCAGCGTAAACGACCATAGGTAAAGAAGCGATGGATAAAGAATTTTCACTTTCGGAAACTTTAAACTTACTGCCTGTTGAGCCGCTCATATTTTTTTCCTCTATTTAGTTACTGCACACTCTCAGCCCCACCACAGCATTTGCCTTCCAAACGATCACACTGTCAACTAACAGAACAGATAGTTGACAAAACATAAAGCCCAATATAAAGCCATCACAAATGAGCTACGCCAGAATAAGACGCAGAGTCATTGCGAAGTTCGAAATAAGGTCGCCATGCATCATCAGGGGCCTTGACGCTGCTGGCGGATCATCCACCGGCACATTGAATGTTCATTGCCTTGCCCCTTAGGTAGGATGGTGTCCACTCATCCCCGGAGCGTTCAGATATGCTCATCGGCGTCCTGCTGGTCATCACCTGGCTCATCCTGCTGTTGCGCTACCCGGCCAAGGCCTTGCCGGTCTCCCTGGCGGCGTTCGTCGGCCTGGGCCTGGTGGCCGCGTGGGTGCTCTGGCAGGAAAACCGTGAAACCCGGCAGTTGGAGCGCCTGGAACTGCGCCTCACCTACGCCCCCGAACACTGCCCCGCCGACCGTCCACTGCTGCTGAACATGAACAATGGTAACGATGTGCCGTTGACCGAACTGCGTTGGCGGATCGCCGCCTACGCGCCCGGCGATACCATCAACCTGGCCGACAACCCCTACACCGCGCCCCGCTACCGGGGTCCGGGCGAACTGCAAGCCGGCGCCAGTTGGCAGGACTGTCTGCCCCTGCCAGCGCTGCGCCCTGGCTATCGCCCGCAAACCCTGGAGTTTCGCGCCGAGCGGTTGCAAGGTAGTTTCTCCAACTGATTGCCTCCACCACTTTTGCACAAGGAACGCGCCATGCCCGTTGCGTTGATTACCGGATGTTCCAGCGGCATCGGCCGCGCCCTCGCCGACGCCTTCAAGGCTGCCGGCTACCAGGTCTGGGCCACTGCGCGCAAAGTCGAGGACGTGGCAGTGCTCAACGCTGCCGGGTTCACGGCGGTGCAATTGGACGTGAATGACGGTCAGGCCCTGGAGCAGTTGAGCGAGCGGATCAACCAACAGCACGGTGGCCTCGATGTGCTGATCAACAATGCCGGCTACGGCGCCATGGGGCCGCTGCTGGACGGCGGCGTACCGGCCATGCAGCGCCAGTTCGAGACCAACGTATTCGCCCTCGTCGGCGTAACGCGTGCACTGTTTCCGGTGCTGCGCCGGGCCAAAGGCCTGGTGGTGAACATCGGCAGCGTTTCCGGTGTGCTGGTCACGCCGTTTGCGGGTGCCTATTGCGCCTCGAAGGCAGCGGTGCATGCCCTGAGCGATGCGCTGCGCATGGAACTGGCACCGTTCGGCATCCGCGTGATGGAAGTCCAACCCGGCGCCATTGCCTCCAGCTTCGCCAAGAATGCCGGGCACGAGGCCGAACAGTTGATCAGCGAGCAATCGCCCTGGTGGCCCCTGCGCGACGGCATCCGCGCCCGGGCCAAGGCCTCCCAGGACAACCCCACCCCGGCCAGCGAATTCGCCGATGGGCTGCTCAAGGCTGTACAACATCCCAAGCCACCGCGCCTGCTGCGCCTGGGCAATGGCAGCCGGGCCTTGCCGTTGATGGCCGGATTGCTGCCCAAGGGGTTGCTGGAGAAGGGGTTGATGAAGCGTTTTGGGCTGGGAGGGTCGCTGTAGCTGCTGGAAAAGCAGGCGCTATTTCTGTGGCGGACACAAAAAAAATGCCCACCGAAGCTCCAATGTGGGAGCGGGCTTACTCGCGAAGGCGTCGGCACAACCAACATATTCGCAAGCTGACCCACCGCTATCGCGAGCAAGCTCGCTCCCACAGGGGAATTGCAGTGATCACAAAATCCAAGCTCACCACAAATCAAATGTGGGAGCGAGCTTGCTCGCGATGACGTCGGCACAGTCAACATCAATACAAGCTGAATGGCCTCAACGCTCGCCCTGGGGCTCGACCACCACCGTACATGTCATCCCCGCCGCCAGCAGCACACCCTGCGGCACTTCATCGAGATGAATCCGCACCGGCACCCGCTGGGCCAGGCGCACCCAGTTGAAGGTCGGGTTCACGTCGGCGATCAGTTCGCGGCTTTCGGGGTTGTCACGGTCGTAGATGCCACGGGAGATGCTTTCCACATGCCCCTTGAGCATTTCACCGCTCATGAGCTGCAATTGCGCCGCATCACCGATCCGCACCTTGGGTAACTTGGTCTCTTCGAAGAAGCCATAAACCCAGAACGAATTCATGTCCACCACCGCCATCTTCGCCTCGCCGATGCGCGCGTAGTCGCCACGGTGCACGTTGAGGTTGGTGACGTAGCCGTCCACCGCCGCGCGGACTTCGGTGCGCGCCAGGTTCAGCTCGGCCGCCTCCAGTTGCGCCTGGGCGTTCTGGTAATCGGCCAGGGCCGAGTCGGCGATGTTGCTGGCGTCGTCGCGGTTTTCCCGGGAGATCACCAGGCTGTCCAGGTCGGCTCGGCGATGGGCGTTGACCTTGCGCATTTCCCAGGTGGCCTTGCGCGACGCCACCAGGGCGCGCGCCTGTTTGACCGCGATGCGGTAGTGCTCGGGGTCGATGCGCAGCAGCAGGTCACCCTTTTTTACGGTTTGGTTGTCGCGCACCGGCACCTCGACCACCTCACCACTGACATCGGCAGCGACGTTGATGATGTCGGCCCGCACCCGACCATCGCGGGTCCAGGGGGTGTTCATGTAATGCACCCACAACGTACGGCCAATCCACAGCGCCAGGGCCAGCACCAACAGCGTCGCCAGCAGGCTGAAAAACTTTTTCATCGCATCGATCTCAACGGTAGACCGTCAGCGCCAGCGCGCCGAACAGGCAGGTAAACAGACTCAGGCGCAGCAACGCCGGGTGCCAGAAGAAGCGGTACAGGTCCAGCCCCGACAGGAAGCGATCCAACGCCCAGGCCAGGGCGGCGGCGATGAAAAACATCAGAGTCATGGTGGGCATGTACACGCCGTGGAAGGCGATCTCACGGGGCATGTTCAGGTTCCTGGGGAAGCGGTGTGGCATGCGGCATGGCATAGCCGGCCAATGGCGATTGCGGGTCGAGCAGCGAAGTACGGATGAAATGCAGGTAGCTTTTCACCCGGCGCAAGGCCGAGGTATCGAAATGCGGGGCAAAAGGTTCGTCGGTGGCTTGCACGCGGCTGATGGCGTGATCCACTGCCACCAGGGCGCGCTCCAGGTTGCTCGGGCCCGGCTGGCGGAACAGCCGCACCAGCGCCCGCCCCATCACGCGGATCGCCTGGCGCCACGGCTGGCTTTCGGCATAAGCCGGATGCACGGGCAAAATCGCCTGCTCCTTGCGCAACTCGATAATCGCGTGGCCAACCTCCAGCACCACGAACATCCAGCGCAGCAATCCCCGTTGCACCTGGGGCTGCCCCGCCGCCAGCCCGTAGGCTTGGTGCAGCAAATCGCGGGTACCACTTTCGAAACTTGACGCCAGGCCCTTGAGCTTGCCGCTGATGGCATACACCACTTGCTCGCGCAGGTCCTGTTCGAGCCGGCGCCACAACCAGCGGCTGTTGGGCGGCAGGATGATGGCCCCGGCGGCGGCGCATACCAGCATGCCGAGGATCATCGCGATGTAGTCGTTGATGAAGGCATAGGGGTTGTAGACCGTCAGGTTGTCCGGCACCGAACCGGTGCTGAAAAAGATCAGCAGCCCCAGCCCGACTCCGGCGTATTGCGGCCTGGAACTGAGGAACGAACCGAGCATGATCACCGGCGCCAGCATCACGCAAAGCAACGGGAAGCCATCGATCAACGGGAAGACGAAAAACATCTCGACGAAGCCGATCAGCGCCCCGAGCAAGGTGCCGCAGGCCATCTGGAACGCCATGCGCTTGGGGTTCGGCGTCGCGGCCGACAAGCCCACCGTAGCGGCGGCGATCATCGTCATGGTCGCGCCGCTTGGCCAGGCCGTGGCGACCCAATAACTGCCCAGTACCAACAGGATGAAGGCGGCGCGAAACCCCGAAGCCGCCGCAGCCAAACCATTGGTCTGTGGCACGAACGGTTCGTCCCAACGCTCGCGTTCGTGCCGATGATCGGCCAGGGACGCGTGGGTCAAGGCGTAGCCATGCAAGTCGTCGACGAAGCGATAAAGCAGTTCGTAGGCCGTGTGAAAATCCAGTTGCTGCGCATCACTGGGCGCCGTTTCCTGGAACAACGCCCGCAGCCGTCGCACCTGGGCCGGCAGCTCGGCCTTATAGTCGGCCAACGCCACCGCCAGGCGCGCCGCATCGGCGTCGGTCAAGGCTCGCGCACTAAAGCTGTCCAGCAGTTCGGCCAGGTTTTGCAAACCAGGCTTGATGGCACTGACCACATGATCGGCCGCGCTGCTGCGCAAGCGCTCGAGCAACTGATGCAAGGCATTGAAGCGGGTGGTGATACCCATGAATTCGCTATTCAGGCGGCTGAGCCGGCCGTTGCGCCGACGCATGTGCGGGTCTTCGAACACGGTCACGCTGCGCAGGCTTTCCAGGCCTACGGCTTCCGCGATGAAGCCCACGTTGCGCGCCTCGAAAGCCTCTCGTTTGCTGCGCCCGCGCAAGCCATCGGTCACGAACAGGGCAAACACCCCAAAGCGCTGGTACAAGGCATTGCGCATGGCGGCACTGGCGGTTTGCGGCAGGATCGCGGCGCTGACCAGGGTGGCACAGACAATCCCCAGGGAAATCTCCAGCACCCGCCAGACCGCCGCCATGAACGCGCCTTCCGGATGGGCCAGGGCCGGTAGGCCGATCATCGCCGCGGTGTAGCCAGCCAGCACGAAACCATAGGCCCGGAAGTTGCGATAACGCGCGGCACCAGCCGAACAGACCCCGACCCAAATGGCCAGGCTGCCGAGAAACAGTTCGGTGTTCTGGGCGAACAGGGCGATCAACGCCACCATCACCGTCGAACCGGCCAAGGTGCCGAGGAAGCGATAGAAGCTCTTGGCGAACACCTGGCCGCTCTGGGGTTGCATGACGATGAACACGGTGATCATGGCCGTGCGCGGCTGCGGCAGTTCCAGGCGCATCGCCAGCCACAACGTCAGGAATGCGGCGAACAGGACCTTGAAGATATAGACCCAGGTCACCCCATCGCTGCGGGCCCAGTCAAAAAACCCACGACGCCATTCAAGGCGATACAACCTGCGGGCAGGGGCGAATAAAGACATCACAATAGACCTACTCGGCATGGCTCAAGTCAGGAGTGTCGGTGCCGGCTTCCAGCCCACCGCCCAGCGCCGTCACCAGGTCGGCATGGGCACTCAATCGCGCCGCCTCCACTTGCTGCTGCACCTGTTGCTGCTTGAACAACAGGCTTTGGGCATTGAGCACGTTGAGGTAATCCGTCAGCCCGCGCTGGAACGCCACCAGCGCAATGTCGTAGGTGCGCTGGGCGGCCGCCACCGACTCGGTGGCAAAGGCTTGTTGTTTGTCCATCGATTCACGACGAATCAACTGATCGGAAATGCTCTTGAGAGCCTCCACCAACGTCTGGTTGTAGTGGGCCACGGCGATGTCATAGCCGGCCGCCGCCTCGCCCAACTGCGAACGCAAGCGCCCACCGTCGAAGATCGGCAACGTAATCGCCGGCCCGACGTTGTAGGTGAGCTTCTTGCCGGTCAAGAACTCCAGCGCCCCGCCGCCGGTGGCCATGTAGCCGATGCTGGCGACCAGGTCGACGTTGGGATAAAAACCGGCGCGAGCCACATCGATGCCCCGCGCCTGAGCGGCCACTTGCCAACGCCCGGCCACCACATCCGGACGCTGGCCGAGCAGTTCGGCGGGCAATGCCGACGGCAGTTTCAAGGGTGCGCCGAGGGCCAGGGTCGGACGCTGCAACCGCGCGCCCTCTCCTGGTCCCTTGCCCGCCAGCGCCGCCAACTGATTGCGGCTCAAGGCAATGGCTTCGTCGAGGGCGTCGAGTTGGCGATGGGTCTCAGGCAACGGCGCCTGGGCCTGGCTGACTTCGAAATGGGTGCCAATGCCGCCGTCCAGGCGCTTTTGCGCCAGCTCGAGAATCTGCTCTTGTTGATGGAGCGTTGCGGCAACGATATCGCGCTGGGCGTAGTGCAACGAAAACTGGATGTAGGCGCGCACGATGTTGTTCTGCAACTCCAGTTGCGCCTGCCGTGCCTGCGCCACGCTGACGTGAGCCAGGTCGACGGCCTGCTCACTGGCGTTGCGCTCGCGCCCCCACAGGTCCAGGGCATAGCTCAAGCCCAGGCCGGCATTGTTGTCCCAGGTGGTGGTGTCGGCGAGTTCGCCAGGGCCATAGAACTGATCGGCGGGCCAGTTGTGACGCTTGAGGGTCGCCTGGCCATTGATCTGCGGCGCCTCTGCAGCCTCGGCCACGCCCGCCAGCGCCTTGGCCTGGCGCACCCGGGCCACCGCCATGGCCAGGCTCGGGCTATCGTGCACGGCCAGGTCGATCCAGCGATTCAACTGCGGGTCGCCATAGGCGCTCCACCACTGGCGGTTGGGCCAGTGGGCGTCGCGGGCGGCCTCGCGGATGGCCGCATCGGTAGCCAATTGGTTGGCCGGTAATACCTGGCTTTGCGGCCCAATCCCTCCTGTCCCGATGCAACCACTGATGGTTAATGTCAGAACCCAAACACTGAGAGTCTTCAGCTCTCTGCTGATGCAACGCGGCACTTGCGCAAAATTCCTGAGAGGGGGGGCATGACGACGAGGATGGCTGCCTGTTAACGCAAAACTTGTGGGAGCGAGCTTGCTCGCGATGGCGCCCGGCCATTCATCTCAAATGTTGAATGTGACGGCCTCATCGCGAACAAGCTCGCTCCCACAGGTGCCCGCCAAGGCCCGCTCCTGCTTTGGCGGCAATTCTAGGCATCGCCCTCGCCGGCGATAAGCCGACCTTTCTGTGAATCTTTGTTACCGTTAACGCGATAATCCATTAGTCGGGGTCCCGTAGCGCTGTAACTTCATGTCACAATTTGCCACCGCCCAAGAGAGCCCTCCATGGACACTTTGCAAAACATGCGCGCGTTCAGTTGTGTTGCCGAAGCTGGCAGTTTCACCGCCGCCGCCGCGCAACTGGACACCACGACAGCCAACGTCTCGCGCGCAGTTTCCAACCTGGAAGCCCATCTGCAAACGCGCCTGCTCAACCGCACCACCCGCCGCATTGCCCTGACCGAGGCCGGTAAACGCTACTTGCTGCGTTGCGAGCAGATCCTGGCGTATGTTGAGGAAGCCGAGGCCGAGGCCAGTGATGCCCACGCCCGTCCCGCCGGGCAGTTGAAGGTCCATACCATGACCGGCATCGGCCAGCATTTCGTGATCGACGCCATCGCCCGTTACCGCAAGACCCATCCAGACGTAACCTTCGACTTGACCTTGGCCAACCGCGTACCGGACATCCTCGACGAGGGCTACGACGTGTCCATCGTGCTCGCCAGCGAGTTGCCGGATTCGGGCTTCGTTTCCCAGCGCCTGGGCATCACCTACAGCATCGTCTGCGCATCGCCCGCCTACGTGAAAGCCAGCGGCTGCCCGCAAAAACCCGGCGACCTGCTCAACCACGCCTGCCTGCGCCTGGTCAGCCCGGTCATTCCGCTGGAAAAATGGGTATTCGACGGCCCGGAAGGCCAGGAAATGGTCACTATCAACAGCTCACCGTTCCTGGTGAATTCCGCCGATGCGATGAAAACCGCGATCACCAGCGGCATGGGCGTAGGGGTATTGCCGGTGTACGCCGCCATCGAAGGCCTGCGCAACGGCACGCTGGTGCGGGTCATGCCCAACTACCGCTCCCAGGAGCTGAACCTCTATGCCATCTACCCTTCGCGCCAATACCTGGATGCGAAGATCAAGACCTGGGTCGAGTACCTGCGAGGTTCATTGCCGGAAATCCTGGCGGCGCACCAGGCCGAGCTGACGGCTTATGAGCTGAGTGGAAGCCTGGCGGGCGCACGGGCAGCAATCTGAAGTCACCGCCGTGCGCCGAGGATGATATTCAGCGCTTGCCCATCGAACGGCGCGTGCCGGGAGGCGCAGCGCCCGGCGTCTTGGTATGACCGTTTTTCGCGCCGTTCTTGTACCACGGCTGTTGCCCGGCACCTTTGGCTGCCGCCAGCTCACCAGGTTTGAACGGGAATTTGAAAGCCGGGATCGCCGGGTTGACGTTCTCGGCGCTGGAAACATCGCTGTCGGCTCGGTCGGCCTGGTCGCCGTCCGAGCTTTCGTGCGCGGGCGAAGGTGTTGGGGAAGTCATGTAAAGCTCCGGGTAATGCATGCAAGTCGGGCCCGGAGAGCGAGCCGCGAAAGGCGGCAGTATACCTGCCCGCCATCGGGGCGCGCAGGGCAGATTCGATCAGCGTCACCACTGGTCTGACAGCCATCGGGGACAAAACTGACAAGCCTGTCAGTTGGGCGTCACCTTCCTGACCGTCTCGCAACGCTATATAAGAATGATAGAAATCCCTCCGTCCTGAACCGGCTCTTCGCATCCATGCACATCCAGAAAAAAACCGTCCTGTTCGTCGCGCTCCTGGTCGCCCTGGCGGCCCTCGTCCTCTGGTATGTCATGAAGCCTGTCACCGCCAAGCCCGGTGCTCCCGCCGCCGTTCCGGTAAGGGTCGTCAGCGTGGTGCAAAAGGATGTGCCACGCTTTGCCAGCGGTATCGGCACGGTGCTGTCACTGCACAGCGTGGTGATCCGCCCCCAGATCGATGGCATCCTCACCAAGCTGATGGTCAAGGAAGGGCAACTGGTCAGGAAGGGTGACCTGCTGGCGACCATCGACGACCGCTCCATCCGCGCCAGCCTCGACCAGGCCCGGGCCCAGCTCGGCGAGAGCCAGGCGCAACTGGCAGTGGCCCAGGTCAATCTCAAGCGCTACAAATTGCTCAGTGTCGATGACGGCGTCTCGAAACAGACCTATGACCAGCAACAGGCACTGGTCAATCAGCTCAAGGCCACGGCCCAGGGCAATCAGGCGGCCATCGATTCGGCGCAGGTGCAATTGTCCTACACCCAGATCCGCTCCCCCGTGAGCGGTCGCGTCGGCATTCGCAACGTGGACGAAGGCAACTTCCTGCGCACCAGCGACACCGAAGGTTTGTTCACCGTGACCCAGATCGATCCGATCGCCGTGGAGTTCTCCCTGCCCCAGCAAATGCTGCCCACCTTGCAACGGTTGATCGCCGCACCCGAGCAAGCCTTGGTCAAGGCCTATATCGGCGCCGATGGCGCCCCCGGGGAGCTGCTCGGCGAGGGGCGGTTGAGCCTCATCGACAACCAGATCAACACCAACACCGGAACCTTGCGGGCCAAGGCTGAATTCAACAACGCCGCGCAACGGCTCTGGCCCGGGCAGTTGGTGACCCTGAAAATCCAGACCGCCATCGAAAAGGACGCCCTAGTGGTCCCCCCGACGGTGGTCCAACGGGGCCTGGAGCAGCACTTCGTCTATCGGGTCAACGGCGACAAGGTCGAAAGCGTGCCGGTGGTGATGGTTTATCAGGACAGCGGCATGCACATCATCAAAGGCGTGAACGCTGGCGATCAATTGGTGAGCGACGGTCAGTCGAGGCTCAAGCCGGGGGCCAGTATCCAGGTGCTCAGTGATCCGCCGGCCGTGGCCAAGTCTTCGGAGCCGCAGCCATGAAGGGCCGGGGTTCGATCTCAGCCTGGTGCATCGACCACCCCATCGCCACGGTGCTGCTGACGTTCGCCGTGGTACTGCTGGGTTTTATCGCTTTTCCCCGGCTACCAGTTGCGCCGTTGCCGGAGGCGGAATTCCCGACGATCCAGGTCAACGCCCAGTTGCCCGGTGCCAGCCCCGAGACAATGGCTTCATCTGTGGCGACGCCGCTGGAGGTGCAATTCAGTGCCATCCCCGGCATCACCCAGATGACCTCCAGCAGCGCCTTGGGCTCGACCAACCTGATCCTGCAATTCAGCCTCGATAAAAGCATCGACACCGCGGCCCAGGAAGTCCAGGCGGCCATCAACACCGCCGCTGGAAAACTGCCCAATGACATGCCGAACCTGCCCACCTGGCGCAAGGTCAACCCGGCCGACAGCCCGGTGCTGATCCTCAGCATCAGCTCCAGCCTGATGCCGGGCACCGAACTGAGCGACTACGTCGAAACCCTGCTGGCCCGTCAGATCAGTCAGATCGACGGCGTAGGACAAATCTACATCACCGGCCAGCAACGACCGGCAATCCGCGTCCAGGCCTCCGCTGACCGGCTCGCCGCCATCGGCCTGACCCTGGCGGATATCCGCGTGGCGCTCCAGCAAGCCAGCCTTAACCTGGCTAAGGGCGCCCTGTACGGCGACTCAAGTGTTTCCACCCTGTCCACCAACGACCAGTTGTTCCAACCTGAGGAATACGGTGAGTTGATTGTGTCCTACAAGAACGGGGCACCGGTTCACCTCAAGGACATCGCCAAGGTGATCAACGGTTCGGAAAACGCCTACGTCCAGGCCTGGTCCGACAACGAGCCCGGGGTCAACCTGGTGATCTTCCGGCAACCCGGAGCGAACATCGTCGAGACCGTCGACCGCGTCCAGGCAGCCTTGCCGACCCTGCAAGCGATGCTGCCTGCCGCTGTACAGGTCAAGGTGCTGATCGACCGTACCCAGACCATTCGCGCCTCTCTGCACGAAGTGGAAATCACCTTGCTGATCGCTGTGCTACTGGTGGTGGCGGTGATGGCGCTGTTCCTGCGCCAGTTGTCCGCGACCCTGATTGTTTCGGCGGTGCTGGGGGTGTCGCTGACCGCCAGCTTCGCCCTGATGTATGTGATGGGCTTCAGCCTGAACAATCTCACATTGGTGGCCATCGTCATTTCGGTGGGGTTCGTGGTGGACGATGCAATCGTGGTGGTGGAGAACATCCACCGCCACCTGGAAGCCGGCGACGACATGCGCGAAGCGGCGATCAAGGGCGCCGGCGAAATCGGTTTTACAGTGATCTCCATCAGCTTCTCGCTGATCGCCGCGTTCATTCCGTTGCTGTTCATGGGCGGCGTGGTCGGACGGCTGTTCAAGGAGTTCGCCCTGACCGCCACCTCGACCATCCTGATTTCGGTGGTGGTATCGCTGACCCTGGCGCCGACACTGGCCGCGCTGTTCATGCGCGCCCCGGTGCATCATGCCCATGGCAAGACCGGGTTCGGCGAACGTCTGCTGGGCTGGTATGAACGGGGTCTGCGTCGGGCCCTGGCTCATCAGAAGCTGATGATCGGCGTGTTCGGTCTGACCCTGGCGCTGGCCGTGGTGGGCTACGTGTTCATCCCCAAGGGGTTCTTCCCGGTACAGGACACCGGCCTGGTGCTGGGCACCAGCGAAGCCGCCGCCGATGTGTCATTCCCGGACATGGTGGCCAAGCACAAGGCCCTGGCCGAAATCGTTGCCGCCGACCCGGCGGTGCAGACCTTTTCCCATTCCGTCGGCGTCTCGGGCAACAACCAGACCATCGCCAACGGCCGCTTCTGGATCGCCCTCAAGCCTCGGGGCGAGCGGGATGTGTCGGCCAGCGGGTTCATCGACCGGATACGCCCCAAACTGCTGAAAATCCCCGGCGTGGTGCTATACCTCAGGGCCGGGCAGGACATCAACCTCAGCTCAGGCCCCAGCCGCGCCCAATATCAATATGTACTCAAGAGCAACGACGGGCCGAGCCTCAACGCCTGGACGCAAAAACTCACCGACAAACTGCGCGGCAACCCGGCATTCCGCGATATTTCCAATGACCTGCAATTGGGCGGCAGCATCACCCACATCAACATCGACCGCAGCGCGGCGGCGCGCTTCGGCCTCACCGCCAGCGACGTCGACCAGGCCCTGTACGACGCCTTCGGCCAGCGGCAGATCAACGAATTCCAGACCGAGACCAACCAGTACAACGTGATCCTGGAGCTCGATACCGCACAACGGGGCAAGGCCGAGAGCCTGGCGTATTTCTACCTGCGCTCGCCGCTGAGCGGGGAAATGGTGCCGCTCTCAGCCCTGGCGCGCTTCGATCCTCCGAGCAACGGCCCGCTCTCCATCGCCCACGACGGCATGTTCCCGGCCGCCAACCTGTCGTTCAACCTGGCGCCAGGCGTGGCCCTGGGAGATGCGGTGCGCATGCTCGACCAGGCCAAGAACGAGATCGGCATGCCGGCCGCCATCGCCGGTAGCTTCCAAGGCGCCGCCCAGGCATTCCAGAGTTCCCTGGCCAGCCAGCCGTGGCTGATCCTCGCCGCATTGGTGGCGGTTTACATCATCCTCGGTGTGCTCTATGAGAGTTTCGTGCACCCGTTGACGATCATCTCCACCCTGCCCTCGGCCGGCCTCGGCGCACTGATCATGCTGTGGCTGTTGGGCCAGGACTTCTCGATCATGGCGCTGATCGGTTTGGTACTGCTGATAGGGATCGTCAAGAAGAACGGCATCCTGATGATCGACTTTGCCCTCGACGCCCAGCGCAAAGGCGGGCTGACGCCCCAGGAAGCGATTTTCCAGGCCTGCCTGACCAGGTTCCGGCCGATCATGATGACCACCCTGGCCGCCCTGCTCGGCGCCCTGCCGTTGATGCTCGGCTATGGCCCTGGCGCGGAGCTGCGCCAGCCCCTGGGCATCGCGGTGGTGGGCGGCCTGCTGGTGAGCCAGGCGCTGACGCTGTTCACCACACCGATCATATACTTGTGGCTGGAGCGACTGTTCCATCGGCCGCCCCATCAGCCAGGGGTTGCGCCGGCAGCGGCGCTGGCGAGCACAGACTGAGGCGGGGCCATGCGCGTTCTGATCATCGAAGACGAAGAAAAAACCGCGGATTACCTGCATCGCGGCCTGACCGAACAGGGCTACACCGTGGACGTCGCACGGGACGGCATTGAGGGACTGCACCTGGCCCTGGAAAGCGACTACGCCGTGATCGTGCTCGACGTGATGCTGCCGGGCCTGGACGGTTTCGGCGTGCTGCGGGCGCTGCGGGCCCGCAAGCAGACACCGGTGATCATGCTCACCGCTCGGGAGCGGGTCGAAGACCGCATCAAGGGCCTGCGCGACGGCGCCGACGACTACCTGGGCAAACCCTTCTCCTTCCTGGAGCTGGTGGCCCGCCTGCAAGCCCTGACCCGTCGCAGCGGCGGCCATGAACCGGTACAGGTGAGTATCGCCGACCTGTGGATCGACCTGATCAGCCGCAAAGCCACGCGAGCGGGTCAACGCCTGGACCTGACGGCCAAGGAGTTTTCCCTGCTCAGCGTCCTGGCCCGCCGCCAGGGTGAAATACTTTCGAAAACCGCCATCGCCGAAATGGTCTGGGACATCAACTTCGACAGCGACGCCAACGTGGTGGAAGTGGCGATCAAACGTCTGCGGGCCAAGCTCGATGGGCCGTTCGAACAAAAGTTGCTGCACACCATTCGTGGGATGGGCTATGTACTGGAGAGTCGAAGCGATGACCTTGCCTAACAGCATCGCCTTGCGCCTGAGTGGCCTGTTCACGCTGGTGGCGGCGCTGGTGTTCCTGTTGATCGGCGGTGCCTTGTACCAGCAGGTTGCAAAGGGTCTGGGCCTGTTGCCCGAGGCCGAACTCGACGCCCGCTACAGCGTGCTCGAATCGACAGTTGGCCGTTATGGCACGCCCGAGCATTGGGTGAAGATCAATAACAAACTGCGGCTGCTGGGTGAGGAAGACAAACGCATCCATTTCTGGATCGTCAGCGGCGATCCGCGCTTTGAATATGGTGCCCTCGATCCGCAGATCCGCACCTTTGCCGAAGGACCATTGGGCAAACGCGACTTGAAGCTGCCCCATCGGCACTACCCGATGAAAGTGCTGGTGAGCCAGTTCCCGGCCAAGGACCAACGTCCACCGCTACGCTTCATGATCGGCATCGACACCGAGACGTTCTACCAGACCCAGCATCGTCTGCTGGTGGCACTGGTGAGCCTGGCGATTGTCGGCGTCCTACTGGCCTCCCTGTTGGGCTACTGGGTGGCGCGCATTGGCCTCAAACCATTGATCAAGCTGTCCGATGAAGCCCGGCGCCTGACCCCGCCCCGCCTGTCCGGGCGCTTGCGGCTGTCACCGCTGCCACCGGAACTCAGTCAGTTCGTCAGTTCCTTCAACGCCACCCTCGACCGGGTCGAACAGGCGTATTCGCGACTGGAGTCATTCAACGCCGACGTCGCCCATGAACTGCGCTCGCCTCTGACCAACCTGATCGGCCAGACCCAGGTAGCCTTGACCCGTGGGCGCTCGGCCGAGCATTACTTCGAAGTGCTGCAATCAAACCTCGAGGAGTTGGAGCGGCTGCGTTCGATCATCAACGATATGTTGTTCCTGGCCAGTGCAGACCAGGGCAGCAAAGCCACCAAGTTGACCAGTGCCTCACTGGCCGGTGAAGTGGCAACCACCCTCGACTACCTGGACTTCATCCTCGAAGACGCCCAGGTCCAGGTCCGGGTCAGCGGCGACGCCCAGGCCAACATCGAGATAGCCCATCTGCGCAGGGCGTTGATCAACCTGCTGAGCAACGCCGTACAGCACACCGCGCCAGGGCAATTGATCGAGGTGCGCATCGAAGCCCTTGGCGACCAGATCAGTCTCGGCGTCACCAACCCCGGCGAGCCGATTGCCGACGAGCACTTGCCGCGCCTGTTCGAACGCTTCTATCGGGTCGATGCCTCCCGCAGCAACAGTGGCGCCAACCACGGATTGGGACTGGCCATCGTCAAGGCCATTGCACTGATGCATGGAGGGGATGTGTTCGTGCGCAGTGACCGGGGCGTCAATACCTTCGGGATCCGTTTGCCAGCCTGACCCCCGAAAGCCGGCACCGCATTCATGCGATCTTTCCAGGCCATTGAATGCTGGGCGAAAGCCAACTGGATCAAAATAAAAAGAGCATCAGGATGCGGCCCCAGCCTGCCTCGGCGCCTACAGTTATAACGCGAACACCGATTGCCCACTCCCTCCGATCCAAGCACAATCAGCAAAAGGCCAGCATCTGGTTCATTGCCCGTGATGCATCCTTTGGGACGGATCCCAGCCACATGACACTACAGACATCGGAACCATGAGCGCGAGCAGTGCGACACCCGGCAACACCCCGTTTTCGATACGTTCGGAGCGGGTACTCGTACTGGCCAGCTCGCTGGTTGTCATTGCCATCCTGAGCATCGTGACTTTTCTGCTGATCCGCGAACATGCCGCCGCCCAGCAGGCAGCGACACGTGCGGCGACCAATATCGTGCAACTTATCGACGCCGATGTACTGCGCAATGTGGAGCTCTACGATCTGTCGCTGCAAGGTCTGGTCGCCGCTGCCAAACGCGACGACCTGAAAGACGTTTCGCCGACGATTCGCCATCTGGCGCTGTTCGACCGCGCCACCGCCGCGCCCTACAAGGGTGACATCCTGCTGCTCGACAAGCATGGCGACGTGGTCGCCGACTCCGCCTCGATCGAACCGCGCAAAGGCAATTACGCCGACCGGGAGTATTTCCAATCCCACGTCCAAGACCCGAGCCTGGACATGATGATCAGCCGCCCGTTTCGGTCCAGAAGTCACGCGCAGGACTGGCGCATCAGTTTCAGTCGTCGACTGAGCGATGAACGGGGCGAATTCATAGGCGTTGCCGAGGCGGCGATGCGCTTGAACTACTTCAACCAATTGTTCAAGAGCCTGAACATCGGTCATGGCGGCACGGTCAACCTGGTCAGCCGAGACGGTATTCTATTGGCCCAAGAACCGCCCTTGGCCGAAGACCTGACAGGCAGGGACTTCAGTAACCGACCGAACTTCGTGCGCATCCTGCGCGAAGGCAATGGCAGTTTCACCAGCCTGTCTGGCCAGGACCAGACGCAGCGCCTGTACACCTTTTCCCAGGTAGGCGACTTGCCGTTGATCGTTGTGGTCGCGCTCTCGGCCCAGGAAGTTTTTGCTTCGTGGCAACGTACGGCGCTGCTGGTCAGCGGCGCTACAGGCGCACTGTGCATCGGTCTACTCTGGCTCACCTGGCTGCTGCGCCACGAACTGCGGCGCCGCCACGCCGCTGAGCGGGAACTGGCCCAATTGGCATCCATCGATTCGCTGACGGGCCTGGCCAACCGCCGGACCCTGGACGATACGCTGCAACAGGAATGGCTGCGCGCCCAGCGCTCCGGTCAACCACTGTCAGTCATGATGATCGATGCCGATCACTTCAAGGCCTTCAACGATCGTCTTGGCCATCAACGCGGTGACGAGGCCTTGCGCACCCTGGCGCAGTTGATCAGCAGGCACGTCCGCCGACCGGCCGACCTGGCAGCGCGCTACGGCGGTGAGGAGTTCTCGGTGGTACTGCCGGAAACCACCACCGCCGGAGCCTTTACCATGGCCCAGAACATTCGCGAAGCGGTGGAGCAATTGCCACCCGCCCTCGATGGTGATGCTCCCATGACGGTCAGCATCGGCATCGCCACTTGGGCCAAAGGGCCGTATGGCGAACTCGAACAACTCATGTTCGCCGCTGACAAGGCGCTGTATCAGGCCAAGGCCAGTGGGCGTAATCGTGTGGTTTGTGCGATGTAATGTTCCTTCGCCTCTGTGGCTAATGCTGCTGTGAATCTTCAATTCGACCGATTTGGGGTAGTGTGTATATCCATTTCTGCGGTAACGGCCACTGGCGGTTCCGCTCTTACAGCGGGTCACTTTTGGAAGAGCTGGAATGCCGGACCAGCCAAAAGTCACCAAAACCGCTTTACCCCACCACTCGGTGTCTCGCCTCGGCATCCATGCCGAGGTGCCCACTGCGCAATGCCTGCGTTCGGCTAGCGTGGTTTAACGGGGCACCGAGATCAAAATCAAAAGCAGAGCAAAAGCAAAAGCGGGGCACAAGCAGGAGCATCTGTGTCTGAACCACCGCTATCGCGAGCAAGCTCGCTCCCACAGGGGTTAGTCGGTGTTCACAGCACTGCAAACGACACAAAAACCAGTGGGAGCGAGCTTGCTCCCACAGGTCCAGCCCAAACAGCTCTGATTGGTGTACACCGCCCGCAAGAACCAGGCCGGCTGTCAGGCCGCCTCGCGGCGGACGTTGATCTCGGCGCCCCGTTAACCACGATGGCCGAACGCAGGTATTGCGCAGTGGGCATCCCGGCATGGATGCCGGGATAGCCGCGCTGGACCATGGATGGTCCTTCGCGGCGGGCCCACGGAGCAATGCCGGAGTGAGGGCATGCCGAGCCGAAGCGAGGCACCGAGTGGTGGGGCATGAAGCGTTTTGCTTACTTTTGCGCTTCTCAAAAGTGAGCCGCCGTAAGGGCGGAACCATAAGCCGCCGTTACCGCAGCAACGGATATGTACCCCAACCAACCCAACCCAAAAAAACAGCATTACCCCCTATCGCCACAGACGCCCCAGAAAGCAGCCATAAAAAAAGGCCACCCAAAGGCAGCCCTTAAAAAACTAGAGAGGTTTTTTGCTTACACGGCCGCTACAGGACGCATGTAAGAGATTGGTGCGGTGCTGGCATCTTCGAACGTCACGACTTCCCAAGCATCTTTCTGCTCAATCAACTTGCGCAGCAGCTGGTTGTTCAGCGCATGGCCGGACTTGAAGCCCTTGAACTCACCAATCAGGCTATTGCCCAGCAGGTAGAGGTCGCCGATTGCATCGAGGATCTTGTGCTTGACGAATTCGTCTTCATAACGAAGGCCGTCTTCGTTCAGCACACCGTCGGAATCAACCACGATCGCGTTTTCAACACTGCCGCCGAGTGCGAGGTTGTGCTTGCGCAGGTACTCGATGTCACTCATGAAACCAAAGGTACGGGCGCGGCTGACTTCTTTTACGAACGAAGTGCTGGAAAAATCCACGCTTGCACTCTGGGTGCGGTCACGGAAAACCGGGTGATCGAAATCGATCTCGAAGCTCACCTTGAAACCTTCGAAAGGGACGAAAGTGGCGCGCTTGTCGCCGTCTTCAACTGTCACTTCCCGCAGGATGCGGATGAACTTCTTGGCGGCGTCCTGCTCTTCCAGGCCAGCCGATTGAATCAGGAATACGAAGGGTCCGGCACTGCCATCCATGATCGGGACTTCGGACGCGGAGAGCTCGACGTAGGCGTTATCGATGCCCAGGCCAGCCATGGCCGAGAGCAAATGCTCCACCGTGTCCACTTTGGTGTCACCGTTGACCAACGTGGTCGACATAGTGGTTTCACCAACGTTTTCCGCGCGAGCAGGAATCTGCACCACAGGGTCGAGGTCGGCACGACAAAACACGATGCCGGTATCGACAGGCGCGGGCTTGAGGGTCAGGTAGACCTTCTCGCCGGAGTGCAAGCCGACACCTGTGGCACGGATAATATTCTTCAGGGTGCGTTGTTTAATCATGGCATGGGCCGCTTCAGCGCAAATTGCGAACTGGTATCAACAAAGGCTGGCGATGATAGCAGACCAGACCTTTGCTGAACACCAATCACCCGTATCCCCCTGATACATTTCATCAATCGGCCTGACGACGCAGGAATGCCGGGATGTCCAGGTAATCCAGATCGTCTTGCGGATTCATCTTCGCGGCAGTCGCAGTACCGGCCTGGGCCTGGTTGCGCATGACGGTCGGACGGTCCAGGTCACGGTAGTTCACCGCAGGCGCTTCCTGACGGGCAGACACTTGTTGTTGCGGTTGCGAAGCCATGGAAGTGTGAACGGTATTGTCGATGACCTTCACAGGTTTCTCGATTTTCGCGCCCAGACCAGTGGCAACCACGGTGACGTGCAACTCGTCGCGCATGTCCGGATCGATAACAGTACCGACCTTGACCATCGCGTGCTCGGAAGCGAAGGCTTCGATGATGCTACCCACGTCGGAGTACTCACCCAGGGACAGGTCAGGACCGGCGGTGATGTTCACCAGGATGCCGCGTGCACCTTGCAGGTTCACATCTTCGAGCAACGGGTTGCGAATGGCCGCTTCGGTGGCCTCGCGTGCACGGTTCGGACCGCTGGCGCAGCCAGTGCCCATCATCGCCATGCCCATTTCGCTCATGACAGTCCGTACGTCGGCAAAGTCGACGTTGATCATGCCCGGACGCTTGATGATGTCGGAGATACCGCGAACGGCACCGGCCAGTACGTCATCGGCCTTGGCGAAAGCCGACAAGAGGCTTGCGTCTTTACCGAGGATGGTCAGCAGCTTCTCGTTAGGGATGGTGATCAACGAGTCGACGCTTTCAGACAGCAGACGGATACCTTCGTCGGCGATCTGCATGCGCTTGCGGCCTTCGAACGGGAACGGACGAGTCACCACCGCAACGGTGAGGATCCCCATTTCCTTGGCCACTTCGGCAATGATTGGCGCCGCACCGGTACCGGTACCGCCGCCCATGCCCGTGGTGATGAACACCATGTTGGTGCCTTGCAGGACTTCAGCAATGCGCTCACGGTCTTCGAGAGCGGCCTGACGACCGACTTCAGGGTTGGCGCCGGCGCCCAGGCCTTTGGTCACGCCAGTGCCCAGTTGCAGGATGGTCCGCGCGCCGATGGATTTCAGCGCCTGGGCATCAGTGTTGGCGCAAATGAATTCGACGCCTTCGATGTTGCTCTTGACCATGTGGTTGACAGCGTTGCCGCCGCCACCGCCGACACCGATTACTTTGATAACCGGGCTAGCGGGGATGTTGTCTACGAGTTCGAACATTTTCCCTCTCCTTTCATTCTCTAGTTTTTTCGCCTACTGCGTTTGCTGCATCTTCCTGCGCCAAGCCGGGCTTGCCGCGTGAAGCTTTGAATCTGGTTTAAAAATTGCCTTTGACCCAAGCCTGGAGCCGCTCGAACAGCGGCGCCTTCGGCTCGTCATTGCTATAACTGTCGCGGCTGCCGATGCCCGAGAACGAAATCCCGTCGGACTGCTTCTGCAGGCCGTACATCAACAGGCCCACGCCGGTGGAATAAATCGGGTTGCGGACCACGTCATCCAGGCCCTTGACGCCATGGGGCACGCCCAGGCGCACTGGCATGTGGAAGATCTCTTCGGCCAGTTCGACCGCGCCTTCCATCTTCGAGGTACCGCCGGTCAGCACGATGCCGGCCGGGATCAGGTCTTCGTAGCCACTGCGGCGCAGTTCGGCCTGGATCAGCGTAAACAGCTCGTCGTAACGCGGCTCGACCACTTCGGCCAGGGCCTGGCGCGACAGCTCGCGCGGTGGACGGTCGCCAACGCTTGGCACCTTGATGGTTTCACCGGCACCGGCCAGTTTCGCCAGGGCGCAGGCGTAGCGGATCTTGATTTCCTCCGCGTATTGGGTCGGAGTGCGCAACGCCATGGCGATGTCGTTGGTCACCTGGTCACCGGCAATCGGGATCACCGCCGTATGGCGAATGGCGCCTTCGGTGAAGATCGCGATGTCGGTGGTACCGCCGCCGATGTCCACCAGGCACACGCCCAGCTCTTTCTCGTCGTCGGTCAGCACCGAGTAGGCCGAGGCCAGTTGCTCGAGGATGATGTCGTCGATTTCCAGGCCGCAGCGGCGCACGCACTTTTCGATGTTCTGCGCTGCATTCACTGCGCAGGTGACCACGTGGACCTTGGCTTCCAAGCGCACGCCGGACATGCCCAGGGGCTCGCGAACGCCCTCCTGGTTATCGATCACGTAATCCTGCGGCAGGGTGTGCAGCACCCGCTGGTCGGCCGGGATCGCCACGGCCTGGGCCGCGTCGAGTACACGCTCGAGGTCGGCGGAGCTGACTTCGCGATCACGGATCGCCACGATGCCGTGGGAATTCAGGCTGCGGATGTGATTACCCGCCACGCCAACGAACGCCGAGTGGATCCGGCAACCGGCCATCAGCTGCGCTTCTTCGATGGCGCGCTGGATCGATTGCACGGTGGACTCGATGTTCACCACCACGCCTTTTTTCAAGCCACGGGACGGGTGGGTACCGATCCCGACGATGACCAGCGTGCCGTCGTCCGCGACCTCGCCTACCAGCGCTACCACCTTGGAAGTGCCGATATCCAGACCGACGATCATTTTTCCGCTTTGCACGTTTGCCATGGTCCTGCCTCTTCTTAATTCTTCGCGACGGCGGGTGCGGCCGTCGTGGGCGCTACAGGTTCCCGCCAGCCAACAGCCAGGCCGTTGGCGTAGCGCAGATCGATGCGCGCAATGTTCGTAATCTGTTCTTTAAGCGTCTTGTCATAGATGGCGATGAAACGGCGCATCTTTTCCACCAGGTTGCCGCGACCGAGCAACAGCTCGATGCCCGGGCCCGAGCTGCCCGCGCCAGTGGTCAGGAACCAGCTGCCGCGCTCACGCAACTCCAGGCGCGCGATGGAGAAGCCCAGTGGCCGCAACATCTGACTCAACACCTGGTACTGCTGCATCACTTGCTGCTGGGCCCGCTGCGGGCCGAACAGTTGTGGCAAATGTTCATAGTTGGCCAGTTCCCGCGGCGTAAACGCCTGGCCCTGGTTGTTCAGCAACGACTCGTCGCCCCAACGGGCCACCGGCAGTTGTTCTTCCAGGCGGATCGACACTTGGTCGGGCCATACCCGGCGGACTTCGGCATGGGCGATCCAGGGCATCTGTTCCAGCTCCGTGCGCATGCCCGCCAGGTCGATGGTGAAGAAGCTCGAGGCCACGAACGGGGCGATCCGCTGCTGCACCGCCTGCTGGCTGATGTAGCTCAGGTCGCCCTGGACGTTGATCCGGGCAATTGGCCGGTCGGCGTAAGGCAACAGCCGTTGGGCGCCTTCATAAGTACCGAACCCCAACGCCACCAGCAGCACTGGCCAGAACAGGCTCTTGAGAAAGCCAAAATTGGCTTTCGGCAGACGCGCCGACATCGGCTCCTTGGCCACCATCCGGCTGGCACCCCGCGGCACCGGCTTGCGACCGGGTGCGGATGGCTGATGACGAAGCGATGCGCCTTGCATGGCTTAACCTCTTGGCTCTTGATGGCCGACACTGGCGGCCAGGATCGACAGCACCAGTTGCTGGAAATCCAGGCCGGCGGCGCGGGCCGCCATCGGTACCAGGCTGTGATCGGTCATGCCGGGGGCGGTGTTGACTTCCAGGAACCAGAACTGCCCATCGGCGTCCTGCATCACGTCCGCCCGACCCCAGCCGGCGATACCCAGCGCCTCACAGGCCTTGGCCGTGAGGTCCATCAGTTCTTTTTCCTTGGCGGCGTCCAGCCCGCAGGGAATGCGGTACTGGGTATCGTTGGCGACGTACTTGGCGTCGTAGTCGTAGAACGTGTGCGGGGTGCCCAGCGCAATCGGGGGCAACACCTGGTCACGCAGGGTGGCGATGGTGAACTCGGGACCACTGATCCACTGTTCCACCAACACTTGCGAATCGTAGGAACTGGCGTCTTTCCATGCCGCGGTCAACTCAGGCAGCGAATTCACTTTCGCCATGCCGATACTTGAACCTTCATGGGCCGGTTTGACGATCAAAGGGAAGCCCAGTTCCGTGGCCGCCGAAATACAATCGGCCTCGCACGCCAGCACGGCGTGACGCGGCGTCGGAATGCCGAGGCTGTGCCAGACCTGCTTGGTGCGCAGCTTGTCCATCGCCAGGGCAGACGCCAGGATGCCGCTACCGGTGTAGGGAATGCCCAGGCATTCGAGCAAGCCTTGCATGCTGCCGTCTTCACCGCCGCGGCCGTGAAGGATGATGAACGCGCGGTCGATCTTTTCGTTCAACAGGCGTTGCAGGAAGTCGTCGCCCACGTCGATGCCGAATGCGTCGACACCGGCGCTTTGCAGGGCTTGCAGCACGGCATTGCCGGACTTGAGGGACACCTCGCGCTCGGCGCTCTTGCCGCCGAACAATACGGCAACGCGGCCGAAGGCTTTCGGCTCGAGGGTCGAGACCAGGTTGGCGTAGGCAGCAGTCATTTCAGTTTCCCCTCGCTGGAAGCCACGATTGCCCCGGCGAATAACGGACTTTTCAACAGTTTCGGGGCCAGGCCGCCGATGTCACCGGCACCCTGGCACAACAGGATGTCGCCAGCGCGCAACAGCGGCTTGACCAGTGGCGCCAGCTCCACGCCGCGCTCGATGTAGATCGGGTCCAACTGGCCACGCTGGCGGATGCTGTGGCACAACTGACGGCTGTCGGCCCCGGGGATCGGTTCTTCACCGGCCGGATAGACTTCCATCAGCAGCAGTACGTTGGCGTCGGCCAGCACTTGGACGAAATCGTCGTACAGGTCGCGGGTGCGGCTGTAGCGGTGCGGCTGGTAGACCATCACCAGGCGCCGATCCGGCCAGCCACCACGCACAGCCTTGATCACCGCCGCGACTTCGGTCGGGTGATGGCCGTAGTCGTCCACCAGCATCACGTTGCCACCTTCCACCGGCAGTTCGCCGTAGACCTGGAAGCGTCGGCCCACACCCTGGAACCCGGACAGGCCCTGGACGATGGCTTCATCGCTGACACCTTCGTCGGTGGCGATGCAAATGGTCGCCAAGGCGTTGAGCACGTTGTGATTGCCGGGCATGTTCACTGACACGTCCAACGGTTCGCGATCCGGACGCAACACGGTGAAGAACGTCTGCATGCCCTGCTGGCGCACGTTGATGGCGCGCACGTCGACTTCTTCGCCAAAACCGTAGGTCACGGTCGGGCGCTTGATCAGTGGCAGGATTTCGCGCACCACCGGGTCGTCCAGGCACACCACCGCCAAACCGTAGAACGGCAGGTTGTGCAGGAACTCGACGAAGGTTTTCTTCAGTTTGTTGAAGTCACCGTCGTAGGTCGCCATGTGGTCGGCATCGATGTTGGTGACCACGGCCACCAGCGGCTGCAAGTGCAGGAAGCTTGCGTCGCTCTCATCGGCTTCGGCGATCAGATAGCGGCTGGTGCCCAGCTGGGCATTGGTGCCCGCGGCATTCAGGCGCCCACCGATCACGAAGGTCGGGTCCAGGCCCCCGGCAGCGAACACCGAAGCGATCAGGCTGGTGGTGGTGGTTTTGCCATGGGTACCGGCGACGGCGATGCCGTGTCGATAGCGCATCAGCTCGGCCAGCATCTCGGCCCGAGGCACCACGGGAATACGGCGTTCCAGGGCGGTGGCGACTTCCGGGTTGGAGGTGTTCACGGCACTGGAGACCACCAACACGTCGGCATTGGCGGCGTTCTCGGCACGGTGACCGATAAAGATGTGGGCGCCGAAGGACTCCAGGCGCTCGGTCACCGGGGACGCTTTGAGGTCGGAACCAGAGACTTCATAGCCCAGGTTCAACAACACTTCGGCGATCCCGCACATGCCCACGCCGCCGATACCGACGAAGTGGATACGGCGGATACGGCGCATTTCCGGTTGCGGCATGGCTTTGCGATTCTCAACCATGGGCCACCTCCAGGCAGGTATCGACCACTTGGGCCGTGGCATCGGGTTTGGCCAGGCGGCGGGCGGCACGGGCCATGTCTTCGAGTGTTTGCGGCTGCATCAAAACCTCTGTCAGGCGCGCGGCAAGATCCGCGGCGCCAGTCGTTCTTTGCGGCATCAGGAAGGCAGCGCCTTCACGGGCCAAATAATCGGCGTTGCGGGTCTGGTGATCGTCGATGGCGTGGGGCAAAGGCACCAGCATCGAGGGCAGACCGGCGGCAGCCAGTTCACTGACAGTCAGCGCGCCAGCGCGGCAGACCACCAGGTCGGCCCAGCCATAGGCTTGGGCCATGTCTTTGATGAAAGGCTGCACTTGCGCCTCCACGCCTGCGGCGCGATAGCGCTCGGCGGTCACTTCATCGTGGTTTTTGCCGGCCTGGTGAAACACTTCCGGGCGCAGTTCGGGGGCGACCTGCGACAAGGCTTCGGGCAGCAATTTGTTCAACGGTTCTGCCCCCAGGCTTCCGCCCAGGATCAGCAAACGCGCCTTGCGTCCGGCCAGGGCCGGGCGCGGTGTATCGAGGAACAGCTCGGTACGCACCGGATTACCGGTGGTGCGGCGGCTGCCCGACAGGGTAAAGGTGTCGGGAAAGGCTTCACAGACCCGGGCGGCCAACGGCACCAGTAACCGATTGGCGGTACCGGCCACGGCGTTCTGTTCGTGAACGATCACCGGCACACCGGCCAATTTCGCCGCAACACCGCCAGGACCGGTCACATAACCGCCAAACCCCACTACGCATATCGGTTGCAACCGACGGATGATCGCTCGCGCCTGCCAGACCGACCGCAGCAGCATCAGCGGTGCCTTGAGCAACGACAACTTGCCTTTGCCGCGCAGGCCACTGGCGTCGATCCGGTGCAGCTCCAGGCCCGCGCCAGGCACCAGTTCGTTCTCGATACCCCGTGGCGTTCCCAGCCAGTGCACGGTGTAGCCGCGCGCCTGGAACTCCCGGGCACAGGCCAGCGCCGGGAACACATGTCCGCCGGTACCGCCGGCCATGATCAGCACGTTAGCGCCCATGAGTCGGCTCCTCGGCGAAGTCGCTCTCCTGGAACTCCATCTCTTCACTGCCCAAATGGGTTCGACTCTCCCATTCGATACGCAGCAACAAGCCGAGACAGGCACAGCAGATCACCAGGGAACTGCCGCCATAACTGAGGAACGGCAGCGTAAGGCCCTTGGTCGGCAACAGGCCGACGTTCACGCCGATGTTGATCAGGAACTGGCCGATCCACAGGAACGACAGGCCATACGCCACGTACGCGGCAAAAAACTGCTTGGCCTTCTCCGCCCACAGGCCGATGTACATGCCACGCACGCAGACGAACACGAACAGTGCCACGGTGCACAACGAGCCCACGACGCCCAGTTCTTCGGCCAGGACCGAGAACACGAAGTCGGTATGGGCTTCGGGCAGGTAGAACTGCTTCTGTACGCTGTTGCCCAGGCCTACGCCCAGCCATTCGCCGCGACCGAAGGCGATCAGCGCCTGGGTCAATTGATAGCCGGAACCGAACTGGTCCGCCCACGGGTCGGTAAAGGTGATCAGGCGCGCCATCCGATAGGGTTGCGCCTGCACCAGCACCGTTACCGCCGCAACCGCCAGCGCGACCATCAGGGTGAAACGGAACAGCCCGACGCCTCCGAGGAACAGCATCGCCGCCGCCGCGCCCATCATCACTACCGTGGCGCCGAAGTCCGGCTCCATTAGCAGCAGGCCCGCCATCGGCAGCAACACGATGAATGGCTTGAAGAAGCCCATCCAGCTCTCACGTACTTCTTTCTGGCGCCGCACCAGGTAACCGGCGAGGTAGATCACCACGAAGACCTTGGCGATTTCCGAAGGCTGCACGTTGAAGAAGCTGAAACCGATCCAGCGCATCGAGCCGTTGACCTCGCGGCCGATCCCAGGCAACAGCACCATCACCAACAGGCCGAAGGCACCGAGCAGCATCATCCAGCCCAGGCGCTGCCAGGTGGCGATCGGCACCATCATGGTGACGATGCACGCGCCCAAGCCGATCACCAGGTAAATCAGGTGGCGGATCATGTGGTAAAGCGTATTGCCTGACTGTACGGCCGCCACTTCCGACGACGCGGACGTGATCATCACCAGACCCAGGCCCAGCAGCGCCAGGCAACCGGCGAGCATCGGGAAATCCAGGTCGATGCCGCGCCCGGTGATCAACGGCGACGGGTACGGCTTGATGATGTTCATCAGACTCATGCCAAGTCCTCCGCGGCCCGGGCGAACAGCTGCCCGCGCTCTTCATAGTTCTTGAACATGTCGAAACTGGCGCAGGCCGGCGACAACAGGACTGCATCGCCCGGTTGAGCCAGGGCGCGGCACTGCTGCACCGCTTCATCCAGCGAAGCGACACGCACCAGCGGCACGGCATCGCCGAGCGCCTGGGCGATCAATTCGCGGTCGCGGCCCATCAGCACCACGGCACGGCAGTTGGCCGCCACCGGATCGCGCAAATCCTTGAAGTCGGCACCCTTGCCGTCGCCACCGGCGATCAGCACCAGTTTGCCTTCGATATCCGCGCCCAGCCCTTCAATGGCCGCCAGTGCGGCACCGACGTTGGTGGCCTTGGAATCGTTGTACCAAGCCACGCCATCGAGATCGCGAACCCACTGGCAGCGGTGCTCGAGACCGGCAAACGTGCGCAGGGCCGCCAGCATGGCATCGAACGGCAGGCCGACCGCGTGCCCCAGGGCCAGGGCAGCCAGGGCGTTGGCCTGGTTATGGGCGCCACGAATCTTCAGCTCGCGCACAGGCATCAGGTTCTGGAATTCGAAGGCCAGGTATTTCTCGCCATTCTCTTCGCGCAGCCCGAAGCCTTTGAAATCCGGAACCCCCAGGCCGAAGGACCAGCACGGCAACCCCTCGCCCAACAATGGCCGGGTCAGGGCGTCCTGGCGGTTGAACACCACTTGCCGGGCGCCACGGAAGATCCGGTGCTTGGCCAGGTGGTAAGCCGGCAGGCCGCTGTAACGGTCCATGTGGTCTTCGCTGACGTTGAGCACGGTCGCCACTTCGGCGCCCAGATGGTCAGTGGTCTCCAGCTGGAAGCTCGACAGCTCCATCACGTACAGCTCGACGTCGTCATTGAGCAGGTCCAGCGCCGGAGTACCGAGGTTGCCGCCCACGGCGACGCGCTTGCCGGCCGCTGCCGCCATCTCGCCCACCAGGGTGGTGACGGTGCTTTTGGCGTTGGAACCGCTGATGGCAATGATCGGCGCCTTGGCGTTGCGTGCGAACAGCTCGATGTCGCCGGACAATTTCACGCCACGGGCAGCCGCCGCCTGCAGGGCCGGAGTCGCCAGGGCCAGGCCGGGGCTCACGTAGAGCTCATCGGCGCGGCACAGGAATTCGACATCCAGCTCGCCACAACGCACGTCCACCTGGGGATAGTCACGCCGCAGCGTGGCCAGCTCAGGTGGATTTTCCCGCGTATCGGCCACAGCAAACGACACGCCCCGGTTCGCCAGGAAGCGAACCAGGGACATGCCGCTCTTGCCGAGGCCGACAACGATGCGGAAGTGGTCAGAAGCGATCAGGGACACTCGTTCTACCTCAGCTTCAGGGTGGCAAGGCCGATCAGCACCAGGATCACGGTGATGATCCAGAAACGGACGATCACACGCGGCTCGGGCCAGCCTTTGAGTTCAAAGTGGTGGTGAATCGGCGCCATGCGGAATACGCGGCGGCCGGTCAATTTAAAGGAAGCAACCTGAATGACGACTGACAGGGTCTCCATCACGAACACACCGCCCATGATGAACAGGACGATTTCCTGGCGAACGATGACCGCGATGGTGCCCAGGGCCGCGCCCAGCGCCAGTGCGCCGACGTCGCCCATGAAGACCTGTGCCGGGTAGGTGTTGAACCACAAGAAACCCAGGCCGGCACCGATCAGCGCGCCGCAGAACACGATCAGCTCGCCCGCCCCGGGCACATAAGGAATCAGCAGGTATTCGGCGAATTTCACGTTACCCGACAGGTAGCAGAAGATCCCTAGCGCGCCGCCCACCATCACCGTCGGCATGATCGCCAGGCCATCGAGGCCATCGGTAAGGTTGACCGCGTTGCTCGAACCGACGATCACCAGGTAGGTCAACACAACGAAACCTGCGCCCAACGGAATGCTGTAGTCCTTGAGCATCGGCAGGATCAGGGTGGTTTCCACCGGCGAGGCGGCAGTCATATAAAGGAAGATTGCCGCGCCGAGGCCAAACACCGACTGCCAGAAATATTTCCAGCGGCTCGGCAGGCCACGGGAGTTCTTCTCGATCACCTTGCGGTAATCGTCGACCCAGCCGATGGCGCCAAATAGCAGTGTCACCAGCAGCACGACCCAGACGTAACGGTTCGCCAGGTCAGCCCAAAGCAAAGTACTGATGCCAATGGACGACAGGATCAGCGCACCACCCATGGTCGGGGTGCCGGATTTGGACAGGTGGGACTGCGGGCCGTCGTTACGCACCGACTGGCCGATTTGCAGGTTCTGCAAGGTGCGGATCATCCACGGGCCCAGGAACAGCGACAACGACAGCGCGGTCAGCACACCCAGGATCCCGCGCAGGGTCAGGTACTGGAAGACCGCGAAGCCTTTGTGGAACTGTTGCAGGTACTCCGCTAGCAGCAGCAGCATTAATGTTTCTCCATACGGGTGCCGCACAGCGCCGCGACGACGTTTTCCATCGCTGCACTGCGTGAGCCCTTGATCAATAAGGTGGTGTTCGGGTCTTGCTCGGCCCCCAGGGCCTGGATCAGCTCGGCCTGAGTGGTGAAATGCTGTGCGTGTTCGCCAAACGCAGCGACCGCGTGGGCCATCATCGGGCCAACGGCATACAGCGCATCGACTTTGTCGCGCGCATAGGCACCGACATCGTGATGGCCCTGTTGCGCCCACTCGCCCAGTTCACCGATATCCCCCAGTACCAGCACGGTACGGCCGGAGAAACCGGCGAGGATATCCACCGCCGCGCACATGGACGTCGGGTTGGCGTTGTAGGTGTCGTCGATCACGCGCATGCCGTTGCTGGCCAATTGCGCAACACTGCGACCCTTGACCGGTTGCACCGCATTCAACCCGGCGACGATGCCCGGCAGCGACACGCCCAGGGCATGGGCGGCAGCGGCAGCGGCCAGGGCATTGGCGACGTTATGGGTGCCGAGCAGGTTCAACTGGACCCGCTCGGCGCCATCCGGGCTATGCAGGTTGAAGGCCGGGCAACCACGGGCGTCACGGTCCAGGTCGCTGGCGTAGAAATTCGCGGCAAGATTGCTCAGGGCGAAGGTCAACACCTTGCGCTCACCCGCCCGGACCTTCCAGGTTTCGAAAGCCTTGTCGTCAAGATTCAACACGGCGACGCCATCGGCATCGAGCCCTTCGATGATCTCGCCCTTGGCCTCGACGATTTTTTCCGGCCCGCCGAATTCGCCGACGTGGGCGGTCCCGGCATTGTTGAGCACCGCCACGTGGGGCTTGGTCATGGCTACGGTGTAGGCAATCTCGCCGAGCCGCGAAGCACCCAGCTCGATGACGGCGGCGCTGTGTTCCGGCGCCAGTTCCAGCAGGGTCAGCGGCACGCCGAGGTCATTGTTCAGGTTGCCCCGGGTCGCCAGCACAGGGCCGCGGGTGCGCAGGATGCTGGCAAGCATCTCCTTGACCGTGGTCTTGCCGCTGGAGCCGGTGATGGCCGCAACCGGGTTGCCAAACGCCGCGCGGTTCAGCGCGCCGAGTTGGCCCAAGGCCTGGCGAGTGTCATCGACCAGCAACTGCGGCAGCGTGCTGTTGGTCACTTCCCGCTCGACCAATGCTGCAACCGCACCTTTGGCGGCGACTTCATTCAGGTAGTCGTGGCCGTCGAAACGCGGCCCGGCCAGGGCGACGAACAACTGCCCCGGGGCAATGGCCCGGCTATCGATGCTGACCCCGTCGAAGCTGGCATCCGCAGCCAGCAGGCGTGCATTCAGGGCGTTGGTCAGCTCGCTGAGTTTCAGGGCCTTAAGCATGGGCCACCTCCCACGCGGTCAGGGCGTGATCGGCTTCCACCAGATCGGAGAACGCATGGCGTTCGCCGTTGATTTCCTGATAGTCCTCGTGGCCCTTGCCGGCCAGGACGATGACATCCTCCGCCGAAGCGCTGGCAATCAACTGGGCGATGGCCTGGCCACGACCTGCTACGAACGTGACGTTATCCACCGCCGAGAAACCGGCACGGATGTCGTCGAAAATCTGCAACGGATCTTCGCTGCGCGGGTTGTCGTCGGTAACCAGCACGCCGTCGGCCAGCCGCTCTACCACTTCAGCCATCAGCGGGCGCTTGCCGCGATCGCGATCGCCGCCGCAGCCGAACAGACACAACAGCTTGCCTTTGGCGTGAGGTCGCAGGGCCATCAAGACTTTTTCCAGGGCATCGGGGGTATGGGCGTAGTCGACCACCACCAACGGTTGCGTTCCGCCACCCAAGCGCTGCATGCGACCGGCCGGGCCTTCGAGCTTCGGCAGGACCTTGAGGATTTCATCCAGCGCGTAGTCCAGCCCAAGCAAGGCGCCGATGGCGGCCAATACGTTGCTCAGGTTGAAGCGACCCAGCAAGCTGCTGCGCAGATGGTGTTCGCCCTGGGGCGTGACCAGCGTGGCACGCACGCCTTCGTCAGTAAATTGCGCCTGGCGCACATACAGGTAGGCGCTGGCATCTTCCAGGCTGTAGGTGATCAACCGCGATTCGCGCTGGTCGGCGGCCAGTTGCCGACCGAACTCGTCATCGATGTTGATGACCCGGCATTTCAAGTCGTTCCAGGCAAACAGCTTGGCCTTGGCTTCGCCGTAGGCCTGCATGGTGCCGTGATAATCCAGGTGATCCCGGGACAGATTGGTCAGCACCGCGACGTCAAAGGCCAGAGCAGTCACTCGCCCCTGGTCCAGGCCGTGGGAAGAGACTTCCATCGCAACGGCCTTGGCACCGGCCTTTTTCAGATCCGCCAGGGTCGCTTGCACGGCAATCGGGTTCGGCGTGGTGTGCAGGCCACTTTCCAGCGCGCCATGAAAGCCGTTACCCAAGGTTCCAACAATGCCGCAATGCTGGCCGAGCAGGTCCAAGGCCTGGGCCACCAACTGGGTGACGCTGGTCTTGCCGTTGGTGCCGGTCACGCCAATCAGGTTCAGGTGACGGCTCGGGTCGCCATAGAAACGCCCAGCGATGTCCGACAACTGCGCTGCCAGCCCCTTGACCGGAATCAGGGGGACGTCAGTGATCGGCAGTACGGTTGCGCCTTGCACTTCATAAGCCACGGCAGCCGCACCGCGCTTCAAGGCGTCGGCGATATGGGAGCGACCATCGAACCTGGCGCCCGGCACCGCCAGGAACAAGTCCCCGGCACGTACATTGCGGCTATCCAGGGCCAGCTCGCGAATCAGCAGATCGTGACCGGCGTGGGCAAAAATCTTGTTCAGGCTCAGGGACATCAGCCACGCCCTCCTTCGGCTTTCAGGGGAACGACCGGTGCGGTATTGGCCTGCTGGGTCGGTGGCAGGTTATCCGGGGTAATGTTCATCAGCCGCAGGGTGCCGGACATCACTTTGCTGAACACCGGCGCCGAAACCAGGCCACCGAAATAGCCCGCCTTGCTCGGTTCGTCGATGACCACGACGATGGCGTAGCGCGGGTCGCTCATCGGGCCGAAGCCGGCAAACAGCGAACGGTAGGAATTCTCGGCATAGCCTTTAGTGCCCACGGAGGTCTTACGGGCCGTACCCGACTTGCCAGCCACGTGATAGGCCGGCACCTGGGCGCGATAGACACCGCGCGGCGCCTCGATCACCTGTTGCAGCATGCCCTGCATGGTCTTGGCGACATTCTCCGGGATCACCTGGGTAGTCTGCGGCGCTTTGTCGGTTTTGATCAGCGTCAGCGGTGCGATGCGCCCATTGTTGGCCAGCGCGGAGAAGGCGTGGACCAGTTGGATCGCCGTCACGGATACCCCGTAGCCGTAGGACAAGGTAGCCGTTTCGGCCTTGCGCCAGTCGCGGTAGTTCGGCAGGTTGCCGACACGTTCGCCTGGGAAACCCAGGCCGGTGTCCTGGCCGAGGCCGATCTTCTGAGCCAGGCGATAGATCGTCTCACCGCCGATATCGAAGGCAATCTTGCTCATGCCCACGTTACTGGAATTGATCAGGATGCCGGTCAGGTCCAGCACCGGGCCTTCGGTCTTGGACACGTCGCGAATGGTGTACTTGCCGATCTGCAGCGTGCCCGGATACACCTCGACGGTGTCGCTCGGTTTCCAGCGCCCGGTTTCCAGGGCAGCGGCCATGGACACGGCTTTCATGGTCGAACCCGGCTCGAACACGTCGATCATCGCGCGGTTACGCATCATCGCCGGTTGCAGGTTGCGACGGTTGTTCGGGTTGTAGGTCGGCTGGTTGACCATGGCCAGGATCTCGCCGGTCTTCACGTCCATGATCACCAGGCTGCCGGCCTTGGCACCGTTCTCGACGATGGCATTACGCAACTCGCGGTTGGCCAGATATTGCAGGCGCAGATCAATAGACAACGCCAAGGGCTTGCCGGCCTTGGCGTTTTTGGTGACTTGGACATCCTTGATCAGCCTGCCGCGCCGATCCTTGATGACCTGTCGCTTGCCGGCAACCCCGGCGAGCCATTCGTCATAGGCCAGCTCGACGCCTTCGCGCCCCCGGTCATCGATGTCGGTAAACCCGACCATGTGGGCCGTGACTTCACCGGCCGGGTAAAAACGCCGGAACTCTTCAATGCCATAGACGCCCGGGACTTTCAGGTCGAGCACGCTCTGGCCCTGCTCGGGGGTCAACCCGCGCACCAGGTAAATGAATTCTTTGTTGGCCTGGGCTTCGAGACGCTCGGCCAGGGCCTTGGGATCCTGTCCAAGAGCGGCCGCCAGTGCTGGCCATTTTTCCTTGGCCAGCTGCATTTCCTTGGCATTCGCCCACAAGGTGGTCACCGGCGTACTCACGGCCAACGGTTCGCCGTTGCGGTCGGTGATCAGGCCACGGTGAGCGGGGATCGGAATATGCCGCACGCTACGGGCATCGCCCTGCCCCTTGAGGAAGTCACGGTCGACCACCTGCAGGTCGATGATGCGCCAGGAAATGGCCGCCACCATGATCCCGAGCAAACCCAGGACCAGGCGGAACCGCCATGGGAACAGCGCCCCTTCAAGCTTCATCATGGCGTCACCATCTGCACTTCGGCAGCGCCAGGGATGCGCATTTTCAGCTGTTCGGTGGCCAATACTTCGATGCGGCTATGGGCGGTCCAGGTGCTCTGTTCCAGGATCAACCGGCCCCACTCGGCCTGCGCCTTGTCGCGCACGCTCAACTCGTTGTAGAGGGTATTGAGAAGCTGACGGTTCCAGTGCGCGCTATAGGACACGGCGATGGCCGACACGAGCACGCCGATAAACAGCAGCAGCATGAAAAAGCTGCCGCCCGGCAGAGGCTTGGCGAAGAGCTTGCTCACCGCAACTTCTCCGCGACACGCATGACCGCGCTACGGGCACGCGGGTTGGCCTTGAGTTCCGCCTCGGAGGCGAACTGCGCCTTGCCATGGATCTTGATTTTCGGCACGAAGGCTTCGAAACGCACCGGCAGGTTGCGCGGCAGGTTATCGGCTTCGCCCTTGGTGAGCTTGCGCATGAACAGCTTGACGATCCGATCTTCCAGGGAATGGAAGCTGATCACCACCAACCGACCACCGATCTCAAGCGCTTCGAGGGCCGCTTCAAGGCCCGCCTCGAGGTCGCCCAGCTCATTGTTGACGTGGATGCGCAAGCCCTGGAAAGCACGGGTCGCCGGGTTCTTGCCCTTCTCCCAGGCCGGGTTGGCGACTTTCAGCACTTCGGCCAGATCGCCGGTGCGCTCGAACGGCTTGATGTCGCGACGCTCGACCACGGCGCGCGCCATGCGGCCAGAGAAACGTTCTTCGCCGTATTCCTTGAAGACACGAGCGATTTCTTCCACCGGGGCAGTGTTGACGAATTCGGCAGCGCTGATTCCACGGGACGGGTCCATGCGCATGTCCAGCGGGCCGTCATTGAGAAAACTGAAGCCGCGCTCCGGGTCGTCCAGCTGCGGCGAAGACACGCCCAGGTCGAGCAGGACGCCACTGACCTTGCCGGCCAGACCGCGTCCGGCGACTTCCGAACCCAGCTCGGCAAAGCTGCGCTGCACAATGACAAAGCGGCCGTCTTCGGCCGCCAGCGCTTGCCCTGTGGCAATCGCTTGAGGATCCTTGTCGAAGCCCAACAACCTTCCGTCCGGACCGAGCTGGCTGAGAATCAACCGGCTGTGCCCGCCACGCCCGAACGTACCGTCCAGATAGCAGCCATCAGGACGTACGGCGAGAGCCTCGACGGCCTCGTCCAGCAGTACGGTGATGTGGTTAAAGCCGCTATCAATAGTCACAGGATCAAATCACGCAGTTCATCAGGCATGGCGCCCGGTTGTTGAATAGCAGCGAGGTCGGCGGCAGAAACCGCATTCCAGGCATCTTCGTCCCACAGTTGGAACTTGTTCAGTTGGCCTACCAGCATCGCGCGCTTGTCCAGCTTGGCGTATTCGCGCAGACGCGGTGGCACCAGGAAACGACCGCTGCCATCGAGTTCAAGGTCGACGGCATTACCGATCAGCAAGCGTTGCAGGCGGCGGTTTTCTTCTCGTAGCGAAGGCAATGCGCGCAGTTTGGTTTCGATGATTTCCCACTCATCAAGGGGGTAAACACACAAACAAGGATCAACGGCGTCGATCGTGACGATTAATTGCCCCGAACTTCGCGAAACGAGCTCGTCACGATACCGGCTCGGCATGGCGAGACGGCCTTTTGCATCGAGACTGATAGCGTTAGCTCCGCGAAACACGTCAGCGTTTCTCCACTTTTTGGCGTTTTACCTTCAAAAAAACCCACTTCATGCCACTTTCCGCCACTTGCGCACACTATAGGAATGCGCCCACCGCACCGTCAAGGCGCGGATTGAAGGAAAAGCCTTATAGATCGGAGATTTAGGAGCGTTTCAGGAGGGGTAACAAGAATCTGACGTAGGAAATTTCGCCTCAACCCGAATGGGCACAGGAGGCTGCGCGCACAAGTTAAAGTGATTTATTAAGAGTAAGATTTTTTTGGTATTAGGAACTGCGTCTGCCAGTGATTCCGACAGGGAGGGGAAAAGGTGGAGAGTCGATCTGTAAGCCGGGTTCTGTCTTGAACAGTCATTCGTCTACGATGGCCATCACTGGACATCTTTAGCAACCTACCCGGTCCCAGCGCGGGCCACGCCTTGGGACCCTATTTGGTCTTGCTCCAAGTGGGGTTTACCTAGCCACGAACTGTTGCCAGACGTGCGGTGCGCTCTTACCGCACCTTTTCACCCTTACCGGCGCCGAAACGCTTAGGCGGTTATTTTCTGTGGCACTTTCCGTAGGCTCACGCCTCCCAGGCATTACCTGGCACTTCGCCCTATGGAGCCCGGACTTTCCTCCCCCCCCTAATTCTCATAGAGGGCAGCGACTGTCCGATCGACTCTCCGCCGCGAAGGTTAACGGTAGCGGGCCTGAAGAACAAGCGCTAAAAGCCCTTGGCCAGCCCCGTGTCCCGGTTTCACTGGTCCTTCTGTTTTTCCAGCGCAACCTGATACAGCACGTTCTTACGCTCGCCGGTGATCTGCGCGGCAAGGGCAGCGGCGCGCTTGAGAGGCATCTCCTCAAGCAGCAGGTTCAGGATGCGTATCGCTTCGCTGTTGACGGCCTCCTCACTTTCTGGCGCGGTCCAACCGGCCACCAGTACCACGCATTCGCCGCGCTGTTGATTGCTATCGTTTTCGACAAACGCCCGCAGCTCGGCCAAGGGCAGCCCCTTGAGGGTTTCGAAGGTTTTGGTCAGCTCACGGGCCAGCAAGGCCGGACGCTCGGGGCCGAACACCAGCTCCATATCCTGCAGGCATTCCAGGATGCGGTGCGGCGCTTCATAAAAGATCAGCGTGCGCGACTCCTCCTTTATGGCCTCAAGACGCGCCCGCCGCCCCACCGCCTTGGCCGGCAGGAAACCTTCGAAGATGAAACGGTCCGACGGCAAGCCTGCTGCCGACAGCGCTGCGATCAACGCACAAGCCCCCGGCACTGGCACCACGTTGATACCGGCTGCCCGGGCCTGGCGCACCAGGTGATAACCGGGATCGGAAATCAACGGCGTCCCCGCGTCGGAAATCAGCGCCACGTTATCGCCCGCCAGCAAACGGGTGATAAAGCGACTGCCTTCGTCACGCTCGTTGTGTTCGTGGCAGGCCGCCAACGGCGTGGAAATGCCAAAATGCTGCAACAGGCGCTGGGAATGGCGCGTGTCTTCGGCCGCGATAAGGGCAACGTCCTGCAGAATCTTCAGCGCCCGGGCACTGATATCGTCCAGGTTGCCGATGGGCGTCGCCACCACATACAGCGAGCCGGCAGCGGAATTCAAAGCGCCTGGAGCAGTCAAGACACATACCTCATGATCGGTAAAAACCGCCATTGTAGCGTGTGCCGGCCGCCTCAGCTGATCACATCAACCATTGTGGCGAGGGGATTTATCCCCGCTGGGCTGCGTAGCGCCCCCAAGACCTTGCGCCTCGGTGTGTCAGGTGGAACGGTTTTCAGCCTTTTCTGGGCTGCTGCGCAGCCCAGCGCGGATAAATCCCCTCGCCACAGGTTTAGTGCCGTCACCTGAGTGAGCAGCGTCTTTTGTGCTACGCCGCACTCTTTGAAATACCTAAATTGATCGATTCACGCCACTAACATCGCGCCCCGGCCAGTGCTTGGGTACAATTCGACGCTAATTTGATCTCGTATCAGGAACACTTACATGATCGCTTGCCTGCGGCTGCTCTCCGCCCTCTGCCTCGCTGCCCTCCTGGCGGCCTGCGCCAGCTCGCCCTCGTCCAGCCTTGGCGAACTTCCCCGGACCCCGGATGCCAGTATCGAGCAGTTGCTCGAACAGGCCGTCCAAAGCAAAGACCCAGAAAAAGCCGCCCTGTTGCGCCTGAGCGCGGCAGACCTGGCCTACCGCCAAGGCAATGCCGGCCAGTCCGCGCAGATCCTGCAACAAGTGCCCATGGAGCAACTCAAGCCCGGCCAACAGATTTTCGCCAGCACCCTGGCGGCCGAACTGGCAATGACGCGCAACCAACCCAAGGCGGCGCTGACCGCCCTGAGCCACCCTAGCCTGCAACACCTGAGCGAAATGCCGGTAGAGCAGCAAGTGCGCACCGGCACCGTCCGCGCCCGCGCCCTCGAGGCCGATGGCCAGACCCTGGCGGCCGCCAAGGAACGCATCTTCATCGCACCGCTGCTGCAGAACGAAGCCGCGGCGAAGAACCACGAAGCGATCTGGACATTGATCGCCTCGCTGCCCACCGACCAACTGCAACCGACCACCACCGACGACCTCGGCGGCTGGCTGGGCCTGGCCAAGGCAGTGAAAACCGCCGGTACCCTGGAGCAGCAACAAGCCGCCATCGACAGCTGGCGCGAACAGAACCCAAAGCACCCGGCCGCTCTCCAATTGCCAACACCGCTGGTCAAGCTCAAGGAACTGGCGAGCCAGCCGCTGAGCAAAATCGCCCTGCTGCTGCCACAAAGCGGCCCGCTGGCCACTGTCGCCAAAGCCCTGCGTGAAGGTTTCATGGCGGCGCACTACCAGGCGCAACAGGCCGGGCAGAAGCCGCCGAGCATTCAGTTCTACGACAGCGCCAGCCTGACCTCCATGGACGAGTTCTATCGCAAGGCCCAGGCTGACGGCGTGCAAATGGTCGTCGGCCCGCTGGAAAAACCACTGGTCAAGCAGATCAGCTCCCGCCCGCAACTGCCGATCACCACCCTGGCGCTGAACTACAGCGAAGGCGAACAAGGCCCACCCCAACTGTTCCAGTTCGGTCTGGCAGCCGAGGATGAAGCCCGCGAAGTCTCCCGCCGCGCCCGTACTGATGGCCTGCATCGCGCCGCGGTCATGGTACCCAAGAGCGAATGGGGCGATCGCGTACTGAAGGCCTTCAGCCAGGACTGGCAGGCAAACGGTGGCACTATCGTCGCTGTGGAGCGGGTCGACCAGCCGGTGCAACTGGCACAACAGATCGCCGACATGTTCCAGTTGCGCCAGAGCGAAGGTCGCGCCAAAAGCCTGCAAAGCACCGTGGGCACCACAGTCGCGGCCCAGCCGTCCCGTCGCCAGGACATCGAGTTCATCTTCCTGGCGTCAACTCCGCAACAGGCCCAGCAGATCAAGCCAACCCTGAATTTCCAATACGCAGGCGACGTGCCGGTTTACGCGACTTCCCAGGTGTTCAGCGCCAACGGCGACCAGAACCAGTACAACGACATGAACGGCATTCGCTTTTGCGAAACCCCGTGGTTGCTCGACGCCAACGACCCTCTGCGCAAGCAGGTCACCGCCCAGTGGCCCCAGGCCGGAGGCAGCATGGGCCGCTTGTATGCAATGGGGGCAGATGCCTACCGCCTGGCACCGCGCCTGGGTCAGCTCAAGACCTTGCCGGACAGCCGCATCGAAGGCCTGACAGGCAGCCTGGCAGTGTCGCCATCCCAGCGTGTGCAGCGCCAATTGCCCTGGGCCGAGTTCGTCAGCGGCCAGGTACAGCGCCTGCCGGACACTCAGCGCTGATGCCTGACCGATCACGCCAGCAAAGCGGACGGGATGCCGAGGGCCAGGCCCTCGCGCATCTTCAGCAACGAGGTCTGCGCCTGTTGGCGCAGAACTGGTTGTGTAAACGCGGCGAGCTTGATCTGGTCATGCTTGACAGCGATACAGTAGTATTCGTCGAAGTCCGCTACAGAAAAAATACCCAATGGGGCGGTGCGCTCGACAGCATCGATGGGCGCAAGCGCCAGAAGCTGATTTTCGCCGCGCAGTACTTCCTGCAAAAGGAGTCTCGCTGGGCCGATTATCCCTGCCGTTTTGACGTCGTTGCCATCGACAGCGACGCCGATCAGTTGAACTGGCTGCAGAACGCCTTCGACAGCTGACCCCCATGCCGAACCGGACACCTTCACTTAACTTTTTTGCTCTTTGCTTTGCGGGCCGCACATGTTTGTGCCGATAAGCCGCGCTACTTAAGGTCACACAGATGGACATGCAATCGCGAATTCGCCAGCTTTTTCAGGCCAGTATCGACACCAAGCAACAGGCGATGGACGTACTTGCACCGCACATCGAGCAAGCCAGCCAAGTGATGGTCAACGCCCTGCTCAACGAAGGCAAAATGCTCTCGTGTGGCAACGGCGGTTCTGCCGGCGACGCGCAACACTTTTCGTCGGAGCTGCTCAACCGCTTCGAACGCGAGCGCCCGAGCCTGCCGGCCATCGCACTGACCACCGACAGCTCGACGATCACCTCGATCGCCAACGACTACAGCTACAACGAGATATTCTCCAAACAGATCCGCGCCCTGGGCCAACCTGGCGATGTGCTGCTGGCGATTTCCACCAGCGGCAACTCGGCCAATATTATTCAAGCGATCCAAGCCGCACATGATCGCGAAATGATTGTCGTAGCATTGACCGGTCGTGACGGCGGTGGCATGGCGTCACTGTTGTTGCCTGAAGACGTCGAGATCCGCGTACCGGCCAATGTCACTGCACGTATTCAGGAAGTCCACCTGCTGGCGATCCATTGCCTTTGCGACTTGATCGACAGCCAACTGTTCGGGAGTGAAGAATGACCCCTAATCGCCTAGGCCTTCTGGCCCTGACCCTGTGCCTCGGCATCAGCGGCTGTACATCGGTGGTTAACGCCAGCCGGGAAAAGCCGATTGAAGATGACCGCGGCACCCGCACCTTCGGCAGCAAGATCGACGACTCCCTGATCGAAACCAAGGTGGGAGTGAACATCGCCAAGGCCGACCCTGACCTGGACAACAACTCGCACATCGTCGTGACCAGCTTCAACGGTGTGGTGCTGCTGGCCGGCCAGACCCCACGCGCCGACCTGAAGGCCAAGGCCGAGCAGGAAGCCAGCGCCGTGCAACGGGTCAAGACCGTGCATAACGAGTTGCAGGTCCTGCAACCCTCCTCGCTGCTGGCACGTCAGAACGATGCGTGGCTGACCACCAAGATCAAGACCCAGATGCTCACCGACGCCAGCATTCCCGGTTCGCGCATCAAGGTTGTGACCGAGAACGGCATCGTCTATCTGCTGGGCTTGCTGACCAAGAAGGAGGCCGCGCAGGCGACCAACCTGGTGCAGGGGGTTTCCGGGGTGCAGAAGATCGTCAAGTTGTTTGAGTACATTGACTGATACTGAGCTCCTGTCGCTCAAGAGAAACGGCGCTTCTTCCGAGACGGAAAGCGCCGTTTTTTTTGGGCTTCGTTTTTTTGGAGGGAGTTTGGCCGGTGTGTATGTCCGTTACCGCAGAAACGGATATGCACACCAACGACACCCAAAAAAATGCCCGCATCTCGCGACACAGGCATTTTCCTAACCAAGCTGCCAGGCTTTCACACAGTCCATGACTGGATGGCCTTTTTGCACAACCCGCTATTTCACCACTTTCAGACTCGGCCGGCCGCTAGGACGTGGCGGCTCGTCATCCGGTGGTGGCAGATCATCATCCGGCTCGAGCTCGTCGTCGCCGTCCAACGGCGCCTCCAGCTCAAACACCATGCCCTGGCCATTCTCCCGGGCATAAATCCCCAGGATCGAGGCCACAGGCACGTACAGAGTGTGCGGCACGCCACCGAAGCGCCCTTCGAAGCTGACCGCATCGTTATCCATGTGCAGGTGACGCACGGCGGCCGGCGATACGTTCAGGACAATCTGCCCGTCGTTGGCAAAACCCTGCGGCACCTGTACCGATGGATACTCGGCGTTGACCAGCATGTGCGGGGTGCAATCGTTGTCCACAATCCACTCGTAGAGCGCGCGGACCAGATAAGGTCGACTGGAGTTCATAGCGGCTCCTTAAGCCTTAGCGCATGTCGCGTTCGACACCAGACAGACTCGCCTGGAAAGCCTCGCGCGCAAACTGGCGCTCCATATAATCAAGCAGCGGCTTGGCAGGCCGCGGCAGTTCGATACCCAGAATCGGCAAACGCCAGAGTATTGGCAATAGGCAGCAATCCACCAGACTTTGTTCCTCACTAAGGAAAAACGGCTTGTCGGCGAATAACGGCGACACGCCAGTCAGGCTTTCACGCAACTCTTTACGCGCCACGACCCGCGCCGGCTCCTTGGTTCGTGAATCCAGGATCAGATCCACCAACCCGCACCAGTCACGCTGGATGCGATGGATCAGCAAACGACTGTTGGCGCGTGCGACAGGGTACACCGGCAGCAAAGGCGGATGCGGATAACGCTCATCCAGGTATTCCATCACCACGGTCGACTCCCACAATGCCAGGTCACGATCGACCAGTGTGGGCAGGCTGCCGTAAGGGTTCACTTCGATCAGCTTCGGCGGCTGACGACCCGCTTCGACGTAAATGATCTCGGCGCTGACACCCTTCTCTGCCAGTACGATGCGTACCCGGTGGGAATAGTGGTCGGCGGGGTCGGAGTAACAGGCCAACCGATTGGTCACGCCCATGGCGGTCCTCCTCGCTTGTTGAAATTATCGAAAAACGGAAAAACGAGCGCGCCCGAAGGGCGCCTCCCGTAACACCTGGCTGACCAGGCTCGTTACACTTTCAGAGACGCCCTTGGGCGCGCACGATTAACAGCAACGGATTACAGCTTTATCAATGCACGTCTTTCCAGTATTCACGCTTGAGCAGGTAAGCGAATACGAAGAAGAACGCCAGGTACAGCAATACGTACGTACCGATGCGCTGATGCTCCAGCTTCACCGGGTTGGCCGAGTAGGCCAGGAAGGTCACCAGGTTCTTGACCTTCTCGTCGAACTGCTCTGGAGTCAGGCTACCGGTGTTCGGCAACACGGTCAGCTGGTCGCAGGCTTCATGCGTCAAAGCGGTGCCGGTCAACGGGTCGAATTGCTTCTTGCCATCCTCGACGATCTGCACCTGCTTGCAGCCTACCACTTGACGACCCTGGAGGCCGACCAGAACGTTCGGCATGCCGACGTTCGGGAAGACTTTGTTGTTCACACCCCATGGACGCGCAGGATCCTCGTAGAACGAACGCAGGTAACCGTAGAGCCAGTCGGTACCACGTACACGGGCTACCAGGGTCAGGTCAGGCGGCGCAGCGCCGAACCAGGTCTTGGCGTCTGCTGGCTGCATGCCGATGGTCATGTGATCACCCAGCTTGGCACCGGTGAATACCATCTTCTCGAGCATCAGTTCGTGAGGAATGCCCAGGTCATCGGCCACTCGCTCGTAACGCTGGAACTTGGCACTGTGGCAACCCATGCAGTAGTTGGCGAACGTCCGTGCGCCGTCCTGCATGGCAGCTTTGTCGGAAACGTCGATGTCGACTTTTTCCAGCTCTGGGCCACCGTGTTCGGCCGCGAAGGACAATACAGGCATAGCAGCAAGAATCAGTACAGCAAATAGCTTTTTCATCAGCCAGTCACCCTTTCCGGAACCGGTTTGGTCTTCTCGAGCCTGGTATAGAACGGCATCAGAATGAAGTAGGCGAAATACAGGAAGGTGCAGACCTGCGACAGCAACGTACGCTCCGGGGTCGGCGCCAGTACACCCAACACACCCAGGATCACGAACGAGATGCAGAACACCACTAGCCAGATCTTGCTCAGCCAGCCTTTGTAGCGCATCGACTTGACGGGGCTGCGGTCCAGCCACGGCAGGACAAACAGTACGGCGATGGCCGCGCCCATGGCGATAACGCCCATCAGCTTGTCTGGAATCGCCCGCAGAATTGCGTAGAACGGTGTGAAGTACCAGACCGGGGCAATGTGCTCAGGGGTCTTGAAGGCGTTCGCTTGCTCGAAGTTCGGCTTCTCGAGGAAATAACCACCCATTTCCGGGAAGAAGAACACGATCGAGCAGAAGATGAACAGGAAGACCACCACGCCGACGATATCTTTCACGGTGTAGTACGGGTGGAAGGCGATGCCATCCAGCGGTACGCCGTTCTCGTCCTTGTGCTTCTTGATGTCCACGCCATCCGGGTTGTTCGAGCCGACTTCGTGCAGCGCCAGGATGTGCAACACCACCAGACCGAGGATCACGATCGGCAGGGCCACGACGTGCAAGGCGAAGAAGCGGTTCAGGGTAATGCCGGAGATCAGGTAGTCACCACGGATCCACTGGGTCAGGTCGTCACCGATGACCGGGATCGCACCGAACAGCGAGATGATCACCTGGGCACCCCAGTAGGACATCTGGCCCCACGGCAGCAGGTAGCCCATGAAGGCTTCGGCCATCAGCGCCAGGTAGATCAGCATGCCGAAGACCCACACCAGCTCACGAGGTTTCTGGTACGAACCGTAGAGCAGGCCCCGGAACATGTGCAGGTAAACCACGATGAAGAACGCCGAAGCGCCAGTGGAGTGCAGCAGACGCAGGATCGAGCCGTACTCGACGTCGCGCATGATGTATTCGACCGAAGCAAACGCCTCTTCCGCCGAAGGGGTGTAGCTCATGGTCAGCCAGACACCGGTGACGATCTGGTTGACCAGAACGAGCAATGCCAGGGAGCCAAAGAAGTAGAAGAAGTTGAAGTTTTTTGGGGCGTAGTACTTGCTGAGATGGTCTTCCCACATTTTGGTCGCGGGAAAGCGCGCATCAACCCAATCCATGAATTTGCTCATCACGCTTTCTCCGTGTCGACGCCGATGACAATGATGTCGTCCGACTCATAGGAATGCGGGGGAACTGGCAGGTTCAGAGGTGCAGGCTGAGACTTGTAGACGCGACCCGCCAGGTCGTAGTGGGAGCCGTGGCAAGGGCAGAAATAACCACCGACCCAGTCCTTGCCCAAGTCGGCTGGAGCCACTTCAGGGCGGAACGTTGGCGAGCAACCCAAGTGCGTGCAGATCCCGATCAGCAGCAGGACTTCCGGCTTGATCGAACGCGTCTCTGGGTCGACATAGGTCGGTTGCGTCGAGTTCTTGGAGGTGGGGTCAGACAACTGGCCCTCGATCTTTTTCAGATTCCCCAGGATTTCCTCGGTACGGCGGACGATGAACACCGGCTGGCCGCGCCACTCAGCAATCATCTGCTGGCCTGGCTCGATCTTGCTGACATTCACTTTCACCGGTGCACCTGCAGCTTTCGCCTTGGCACTGGGAAACCATGACCCCACGAACGGGACCGCAGCCCCCACCGCTCCTGCAGCACCCACCACGGATGTGGCTGCTACCAGGAAGCGACGCCGGCCTGCATTCACGCCGTCATTGCTCATTCAGTCCTCTCCCATCAGCTTTGTGGCCTGTTAAATCAGGCGTCTACTAAGTAAAAATCTGAACTTATAAAAATTTTGCCGAATGGTAATGAAAAGCCCCAATATTGACAAGGTAATTACCAAGCGGCCAAACCGCCAAGCCTTGTAGTATAGGGCCTCTACGGATGTGGCAAGTTGTCACAGCATAAATATTTCGCCCATAAAAAAACGCCCAGCTCCGTAAGGAACTGGGCGCTTTTTGAACGCGAAAGCGAATTAACGCTTCGAGTACTGCGGACGCTTACGCGCTTTACGCAGACCGACTTTCTTACGTTCAACTTCGCGAGCATCGCGAGTTACGAAGCCGGCTTTGCGCAGAGCACCACGCAGAGTCTCGTCGTAATCCATCAGGGCGCGAGTGATGCCGTGGCGGATTGCGCCAGCTTGACCACTTACACCGCCACCGATAACAGTGACGTAGATGTCGAATTTTTCGACGGTCTCGGTCAGTTCCAGCGGCTGACGAACTACCATGCGGGCAGTTTCGCGGCCGAAGAAGTTATCCAGGGAGCGGTTGTTGATGGAGATGTTACCAGTGCCCGGACGCAGGAAAACGCGTGCGGTTGCAGTCTTGCGACGGCCAGTGCCGTAATTTTGAGTCGCCGACATAATGAACTATTCCGTTAAAACTTCAGTTCTTGGGGCTGCTGAGCAGTATGAGGGTGAGCAGCGCCCGCATATACTTTCAGCTTACGATACATGTCGCGACCCAGTGGGTTCTTAGGCAGCATGCCTTTAACCGCGGTCTCGATCACGCGCTCAGGGGCTTTGGCGATCAGCTTTTCGAAGTTGATCGACTTGATGCCGCCAGGAAAACCGGAGTGGGAGTAGTACATTTTGTCAGTGGTTTTAGCGCCAGTAACACGTACTTGCTCAGCGTTGATCACGACGATGTAGTCACCGGTGTCAACGTGAGGGGTGTACTCAGGCTTGTGCTTGCCACGCAGACGGCTCGCGATTTCGGTGGCCAGACGACCCAGGGTCTGACCAGCAGCGTCGACGACAAACCAGTCGCGCTTTACTGTTTCCGGTTTAGCAGTAAAAGTTTTCATTCTTTATAGCCTCAGGGGCCGCCCTGTAAATTAGACGGCGGATCTTACTGAATAGTGCGTACTTTGACAAGTCAAAGGCAGCCGGATACAGACGCTTTCGGGGGCTCGGGTCGGCGCGTCCGTTCAACGGCAAGATTCTTCGGCGGCGGCGCATCACTTCCACTGCAGAAAGAGGTGCGCAATTATGCAGATTGCGAAAAATAATTCAACCTGCTTTTATGATTGTTTTGCCCAAGGAGTCACCGATGGACTATCGCCAGCTAGGCCGTACCGATCTGAACGTGAGCGCCTTGTGCCTCGGAACCATGACCTGGGGTGAGCAGAACAGCGAGGCCGAGGCCTTCGCCCAGATCGAACGCGCCAAGGGTGCCGGCATCAATTTCATCGACACCGCCGAGATGTATCCGGTGCCGCCGAAGGCCCAGACCTACGCCACCACCGAGCGCTACATCGGCAATTACTTCAAGAGCCGCGGCGACCGTGCCGATTGGATCCTGGCAAGCAAGATCGCCGGCCCCGGCAACACCATCGACTACATCCGCGACAGAAACCTCAAGCATAACCGCCAGCACATCGTCGAAGCCGTGGATGCCAGCCTCAAGCGCTTGCAGACCGACTGGATCGATCTTTACCAATTGCACTGGCCGGAGCGCAGCACCAACTTCTTTGGCCAGTTGGGCTACAAGCACAAGGCCGACGAAGACTTCACCCCCCTGGAGGAAACCCTCGAAGCCCTGGACGAACAGGTCCGGGCCGGCAAGATCCGCCACATCGGCCTGTCCAACGAAACGCCTTGGGGCACCATGAAATTCCTCGCCCTGGCTGAAGCCCGTGGCTGGCCGCGAGCCGTGTCGATCCAGAATCCTTACAACCTGCTCAACCGCAGCTTCGAGGTCGGCCTCGCGGAAATCGCCATCCGCGAACAGTGCGGCCTGCTGGCCTATTCGCCCCTGGCGTTCGGTTTCCTGTCGGGCAAATACGAAAACGGCGCACGACCAGCCAAGGGTCGCCTGACCCTCTATAGCCGCTTCATGCGCTACTTCAACCCGCAATCGGAAGCGGCGTGCAGCCGCTATGTGGCGTTGGCCCGCGAACATGGCCTGGACCCGGCACAGATGGCCCTGGCGTTCGTCACCCAGCAGCCATTCGTCACCAGCAACATCATTGGCGCCACCACGCTGGAGCAACTGGACAGCAACATCGCCAGCTTCGACCTGAAGCTGTCGGACGACGTGCTGGCGGGGATCGAGGCGATTCACAAGGATCAGCCGAACCCGGCGCCTTGATTGATTCATAGACCCAATCGCGAGCAAGCTCGCTCCCACAGGGTTCTGTGCCGATCACAAAATCGTGAACAGGCATAAATCAATGTGGGAGCGAGCTTGCTCGCGATGGCGGCCTCAGGCTCACAGCGAATTCAAAGCGACCGCGCAATAATCTCCTTCATGATTTCATTGGTCCCGGCATAGATCCGCTGTACCCGTGCATCCGCCCACGCCCGGGCAATCGGGTATTCCCACATGAAGCCGTAGCCGCCATGCAACTGCACGCATTCGTCGAGCACCTTGCATTGCAGGTCCGTGCCCCAGTACTTGGCCATTGCCGCCGTCGGCACGTCGAGCTTGCCTTGCAGGTGCAGTTCCAGGCAGCGGTCGACGAAAACCCGGCCGATCTGGATCTCGGTGGCCATTTCCGCCAGCTTGAAGCGCGTGTTCTGGAAGTCCGCGATGGATTTGCCGAACGCCTTGCGGTCACGGGTGTAGTCCAGGGTCCACTGCAGCGCCGCTTCGGCCGAAGCCAGACCACCGATGGCGACGGTCAGGCGTTCCTGGGGTAGCTCCTGCATCAAATAGGCGAAGCCCATTCCTGCCTGGCCAAGCAGGTTTTCCTTCGGCACGCGGACATCCTGGAAGAACAATTCCGACGTGTCCTGGGCCTTCATTCCGACTTTTTCCAGGCGCTTGCCCTTTTCAAAGCCAGGCGTGCCCGCCTCCACCAGGAACAGGCTGGTGCCCTTGGCGCCAGCCTTCGGGTCGGTCTTGGCGACCACGATCACCAGGTCAGCCAGGAAACCGTTGGTAATGAAGGTCTTCGAGCCGTTGATGACGTATTCGTCACCGTCCAGCACCGCCGTGGTCTTTACGCCTTGCAGGTCGGAACCGGCGCCCGGCTCGGTCATGGCGATGGCCGTGACCATCTCCCCAGACACCAGTTTCGGCAGGTACTTGTGCTTCAGCGCTTCACTGCCGTAATGCAGGATGTAGGGCGCGACGATGTCGGAATGCAGCGAGAAGCCGATCCCCGTCAGCCCCAGGCGTCCGATTTCCTCAATCACTACCGTGCTGTAGAGGAAGTCTGCGTCGAGCCCGCCATAGGCCTCTGGAAGGTGCGAGCACAACATGCCCGCCTCCCCCGCCTTGTTCCAGAGTTGGCGATCGACATGACCCTGTTTTTCCCACTGACTGTGGTACGGCACCGCTTCTTTTTCGAGGAAGGTTCGTACGCTGTCGCGAAACAGTTCGTGCTCGGGAGCGAACAAGGTTCTTGGGATCATGGCGCACCTTTGGTTATTGTTGAATGTGGTTATCCAACAGAGCCTATGCCTGCGATGTACGACAGGACACTGGACACATCCGACAAAAAATAAGACGATCCAGCCGTCTGGTGACCACTTTCCCCTATAAAAACAAGATGAATTATGTCTATGCACGCCTCTACGCCTTTGCGGCGCGTCAGCATCCTGGCGATCGACCGGGTTTTCGCTTCCACCCTCATGCAAGCCAAGGATTTCTTCCATCTGGCCAGCCTGCGTTATGGCAAACAATTGGGCCACGGCCTGACACCGGCCTTCGAAACCCGCCTGGTCAGTCCTGACGGCAAGCCAGTGAACAGCTTCAGCGATGTGATCATGCCGGTGGATGGCGGCCTGGAAAATACCGATGTAATCATCCTGCCAGCGTTCTGGGACGATTTCGCCAACCTTTGCCAACGTTACCCCCAGGTCCTGCCCTGGCTGCGGGAACAGCATGCGCGCGGAGCGGTGCTCTGCGGCGAAGCCACCGGGGTATTCTGGCTGGCTGAGTCCGGGCTGCTCGACGGCAAGGAAGCCACCACCTACTGGCGTTTCTTCAACACCTTCAAGGAACGCTTCCCCCAGGTGCATCTGAACCAGGACAAGCACCTGACTGACGCTGACAACCTGTTCTGCGCCGGCGGCACGACCTCGGCCTGCGACCTGTACATTTACCTCATCGAACGCTTCTGCGGCGCCAACGTGGCCCAGGCCGTAGCGAGGGACATCCTGTACGAAGTGCAACGCAATTATTCGCCGGGAAGAATCGGCTTCGGCGGTCAGAAACTGCATCAGGACGTGATCATCCTGCAGATCCAGCAATGGCTCGAAGAACACTTCGCCGACAAGTTCCGCTTCGAAGACGTCGCCCGCGAACACGGCATGAGCATCCGCAATTTCATGCGCCGCTTCCAGACCGCCACCGGCGACAAACCACTGCATTACCTGCAACGACTACGGATAGAAACCGCCAAGGGCCTGCTATCCGGCAGCCGCAAGAGCATCAAGACCATCAGCTACGAGGTCGGGTACGACGACGCGAGCTTTTTCGCCCGACTGTTCCGCCAACACACCGACCTGTCGCCGAACCAGTATCGGCAGCAGTTTCAGCAGGCGGCGTGAATCGGAGCTGAATGCAAAATCCAATGTGGGAGCGGGCTTGCTCGCGAAAGGGGCCGACATTCAACATTGATGTCGACTGATGCGCCGCCTTCGCGAGCAAGTCCGCAGTGTGTGCATGGAAAGGTCGCCCCCTTTTGCACATTCCTACATAAAAAGCGGAATGCAGAGCGCCCGAGCGCTGGATTTCGCTCACATACACCACCGCATGAACACCGCACCATCGTTCCCTGAAAGACATCATCAGGGAAGAGCAACCATGACCATCGGATCAAGCTACAACTACCCCGCCTCTGCCGCCAAGGAAGTCGCTCGAACCAAGCGCTCGGCGGACAATAAATGGGCAGTTCGCTTTCCAAACCCACCCGATTTGTGCTTCGACTACCGGGCGTTGGTCGAACAGAAAAACGGCATCGCCACGGCCACTGATCCACAACACAGGATTTGCATCATAGGCGCCGGCATCACCGGCTTGACTGCCGCCAGAGAACTTTATCGCTGCGGATTCACCCACATCACCTTAATAGAACAATCCAGGCGCATAGGCGGCAGGCATCTGACCGTTCCCGGAAGCAAACACTCCAGCGCAAGCCATACACCCTTTGAGATGGGGGCAATGCGTATGCCCTTTTTCAACCAGGTTGATGAGCCACCGACAGAAGGACGGTCGATGATGGCTTACTACGCAAAGACCTTTGACTTATCAACGTCGGATTTTGCCAATCCGGGAAGCCAATGGGTCCGCTCGACAGGCATCTTCCTGCGCGAGGGCAGCCTTGGGGGTGAACCGGCCCCACAAATGCAGATCTGGAAAAATGAAGACGGCCACACACCGCCTCCCGGCAAAGAGTTGCAAAAGGTTTACTCCAAGTGGAAAGCCTTTGCCGACCGTATGACTCGGCACATCGCAGGGGTTTACGCCAGTGCGGGATGGGAAACCATGTGGGCCGCTATTGTTGCAAAGTACGAGAGCGTTTCGTTTCGCGACCTGGTAAGTATGCCGGTATTACAAAACTGGGATGAACGCTCTCCGGGAGACTTTGGCGGGATGGGAATGTCCGCAGAAGAGTCCGCAATCTTCTACGCGATTGGCATAGGCGACGGCAGCTGGGGTGCATTTTATGACGTCTGCTCTCTTTATCCCCTGCGCACCGCCATCTTTGGATTCAGCAGCCACCTGCAACTGATCCATGGTCGGGTGGACCCGAAGGGTGACCCGCTCGCTTCACCCCACCTGCACAGCGAAGCGGTTTTCGACTCCACGGGGCTGATTTTCGACAGCCCCCGCTACGTCGGGCTCGCCGCATTGGCCGAGTGTCTACTGTTCATGAAAACCGATGAAACCCAAAAGTCCTTCTACGAACACTGCCGCGAAAAGACCGATGGTTTGCTCACGGATTCCTCCGTGACAAAACTAACAAAATTGGCTAACCAAAAAATCCGCGTCCACTTCAACTGGAAACACAGCCAGCCCGAGCAACTCCAGCAACGCTCTGAAGATTTCGACTCGGTCATCATGACGCTTCCCTCCTGGCTGATCGAAACGCGCATCGAGCTTGAAAACTTCACTGCGCAAATGCTGCCTTTCGAGACCATCAATGCTTATAAAACAGCTCACTGGGAAACCAGTTGCAAGGTCTTTGCGCCATTAAAAAAATCGTTCCTTTCCAAAAACAGCAAAATTCCACAGGCCATCGTCACCGACAGCTTCATCCACGATGTCTACACCTACCGCTACAACGACAACTACAGCTATGACTGCATTCTCCTTAGCTACACGTGGGAAGACGACGCAACCAAACTCGCCTCATTCACCGACAAGGAACTGGTGACCAAGTGCGCCAAAGAGCTGGATCGAATACTCATGAAGTGCACCAACGTGCGCGAGACAATTTCTCCCTATATCGGGCTCGATCAGGCCAAAGTCCAACGCTGGATGACCGATACAAATGCGCTGGGTTGCGCAAAATTGTACCGGCCTGGCACCTATTACGATGCTGTGAGCTTGATGAAGTACAACCGGGATTTTGGACATCATTCAGGCCTGTACTTTTCTGGCGAATCATTTTCGGTAGACGCCGGCTGGACGGAGCCTTGCTTTCGAGGTGCCGTCGATGCAGTCATTCATATCTGCAACAAAACCGCTGCGATATTCAATGGTGATTTTTCCATGAGCGACTATCCGCATTACAAAACCGCGACCTGACGTCCCTCTGCCCTTGGAGCCGTGCTAGACGTGCATTGGCTCCGCCCCTACCAAGGGGTCCGTTCATTCATCTTCGGAGACTGCCTACAACCTAAACGGAAACGGCTGACTTACGCTCCGCGCCCGCTTCGCCTCTTATGAACACGCCATTAAACAGCGTGAATAACAATAAAAAGAGGTTTCCGAAAAATGAGCGAGCCAACCAGTCCTGTTCGTGTAGCAGTCGTGCAGTTCGACCCCCAGGTCGGCATCAGCAATCGCGAGGATAATCTGCACCGCAGCCTTGCTCTGGCCTTGGAGGCAGTGAACGGCGGAGCGAATCTCATCGTCCTGCCCGAGTTATCAAGTACCGGTTATTTCTTCAGCAACCGACAGGATGCGTTCGACCACTCGGAGTCAATCCCCGGCGGGCAGAGCGTGCAAGCCTGGATGGACTTCGCCCGCCGGCACAAAATTTACCTGGTCGGAGGTTTGACCGAGCGCGAAGGTATGCGGCTCTTCAATACCGGCGTGCTAGTGGGACCTGACGGCTTTATCGGCAAGTATCGCAAAGCACATTTATGGAACCTGGAGAAACTGTGGTTCACACCGGGTGATCTGGGCTTTCCGGTGTTTGACACACCGATAGGCCGCATAGGGTTGCTGATTTGCTGGGATATCTGGTTTCCGGAAGTGCCGCGAATTCTCAGCCAGCAAGGCGCAGACATCATTTGCAGCCTGAACAACTGGGTCTGGACGCCACCGCCTCTGTTTGATGACGCAGGCAAATGCATGGCGTCGTACCTGACGATGACCGCAGCGCATGTAAACAATGTATTTATTGCAGCGGCAAGCCGCATAGGTGAAGAGCGAGGTGCCCGCTACCTGGGCTGTTCGTTGATCGCGGGCACCAACGGCTGGCCGATCGGTGCGGTGGCTTCCGCTGACCAACAAGAAGTCCTTTATGCCGATATCGACCTCACCAGCTCTCGTAGCGCGGCCATTTGGAACAACTTGAATGATCTGCACCGTGATCGTCGGGTTGATCTCTACGATCAAATGCTCGGTTACACCCAGCACCCTTGTCTGCCGCGTTGATAAGGGAACTGTTCAATGGAAACGACAAACGAAAAACTCGAACAACGCCAGCATTCCGTCCGATCATCGCTGGATATCTTCATCATTTTGCTAATACTCGGCGCGATAGTACTGGTCACCTGGCTTTCATTCACGAACCGCGCTTCCTGGGCAGCCCACTGGCCAGACTACAGCCACATGGTATCCAACCTGCCGCAACCAAGCGCCTGGTTACGCTGGGTGCTGGGAGATATCAGCGAGGTTGCGTTCTATAAACATGAGTTCGCTTCTATTGGGCTGCTCGCCGGAGCGTATCTGGCGTATCGGGCCAATCGGACCGGAAAAGCCTGGCAAGGCTTTTCCATCTGCTATGGCAGCGGCCTGTGGCCTTGGCTGATCGCCAGTTCGCTGCTTGGGCTATTGCTGAGCAACCTGATGTGGGGCTGGACCGTTACGGCCACGGCTTGGCAGCCTACGTTTGCCGCTTTTGTTTCGTTGCCGGCGGCAATGGTGTTGATGTTTGGCGGCGGCTGGAAGGTCGCGATCAATGGCGCAATCATGGGCGCTTTGCTCGTCACCCCGACGTGCTTGTTGATAGTCAATTACGTCTGCCATCCATTTGGATTACCGGCCGTGATCGGGAATGTCTCGGGGATGGCTGTCGCCAGCGTCATTGCGTTTCTGCTCTGTCGCTACCTGCCGAGCCTGATGAAGTCGCCAGCATCCGGGAAATCCTGCGAACCGCCACCAGCAACCGCCAACGCCAAGGTGTCTGACTACGGTTTCGTCTGGGGTTTGCGCCGGGTCTTGGCAGATTTTTCGGAAGCGCCATTCCTCGGCAATGAATGGGCCAGCCTCGGTCTGATATTGGGTGCATTGCTGGCTTTCACCTTGAACCCGATGAGCCCGGTTTACGGCTCTGGTTTGTTGCCCCAACTGATCGGTGCACAGGCATTGACCTCGGCGCTGGGCGTGATGATCTGGCGTCGACAATGGATGTTGCGCGGATGGTATCCCACCTACATTCCGCTGGTATCGGTGGTGCCGGCAGCGATTTTGAGCTACGGCGGCAGTTGGCTGGTGATTGCCTCAAGCGCATTGCTGGGTGCACTGATTGCGCCACCGCTGGCGTGTGCAATTGCCAAACGGTTACCGGCCGACATGCATGCCTTCATCGCAAATGTCCTGTCCATGGCCATCAGCACCTTGCTCATCATTCCGTTCATCGGACTCCTGATAGCCAACTGAGCCCTCCCCCCACGGCTGTACTGCGGCTTCAAGCGGATACAGCCATTTCTACTACAAAGTAACGAGGTATCACATGGACCTGCCCAAACTGGCCATTGCTTCACTTGGTGGCACCGTGAGCATGCGGGCCCGGACCGTCAGCGAAGGAGTGGTCCCAACCGTCAGCGGCGAAACCCTGCTGGCTTCGGTACCGGAGTTGGCGACACTGGCACACGTAGACGTCGAAACGCTCGGGATGTTGCCCAGTGCCTCATTGAACTTCGAGTTTTTATTGAGCGTCCTCTGTTGGGCGAACTATCAGATCGAGCAAGGTGCCGTGGGTATTGTCATCACGCAGGGCACGGACACGCTGGAAGAAACCGCCACATTTTTCGATCTCCTGTGGGATCACGACGAACCGTTGGTGCTTACCGGCGCCATGCGCTCTGCAGCCCAGGCAGGGGCCGACGGACCGGCAAATCTGCTGGATGCTTGCCGGGTTGGCTTGGCCGGCAATAGCCGTCGGCGTGGCGTTCAGGTGGTAATGAACGGGCAGATTCACCCAGCGCACGCTGTTCGCAAAACCGACTCGATGGCATTACAGGCGTTTTCTTCACCAATCGTAGGCCTGGCCGGACTGTTGTCGGAGGGTACAGTTCACTATCTGCGCCCCAGTCTGCCACGCAACGTCTTGCCCTTGCCGCAACACACAACACAGAAAGTTGCCCTGCTACAGGCCTCGCTGTCTGCCGACACCCTCCTGTTGGAAAACATTCTCACGCTGGGTTATGACGGGCTGGTCATCGCCGGCTTCGGTGCGGGACACCTTTCTGAAACCTGGGCTGATGCGATTGATGCCATTGCCAAGAAAATCCCGGTCATTATTGCAACTCGCTGTGGCTCCGGCTCTACGGCGCATTCAACCTATGGGTTCGGGGGGAGTGAGATGGACTTGAGACGTAGAGGCGCTTCGATGGCAGGCTTTGCCTGTCCACGCAAAGCCAGAATCCTCCTGTGGTTGCTGATTGGTTGCCAGCGACAGGATGATTTGGCCCGATATCTGAAGGAGAACATCCGGTTTCAGTCTTAATGTTTGTGGCGGGGGCGATAAATGGGAGACGCCAAATAAAAACGGCCTGCAATCGCAGGCCGTTTTTTTATCCGAATCACCCTACGGCTTATGCGCCCGAGCCAGGAATTCGTGGGATTGCATTTCCAGCAAACGACTCAAGGTCCGCTGGAATTCGAACGTCAGGCGACCGCCGGTGTAGAGGTCCTTGAGTTCGACTTCGGCCGAGATGATCAGCTTCACGTTACGGTCGTAGAACTCGTCGACCATGTTGATGAAGCGGCGGGCGATGTCGTCTGTGGTGACGCTCATCTGTTCGACGCCGCTAATCAGCACGGCGTGGAAGATCTTGCCCAGTTCGATGTAGTCGTTCTGGCTGCGAGGGCCATCGCACAGTTCGCGGAAATCGAACCAGGCCACGTCGTCACAGGTGCGGATGGCGCGGATTTCGCGGTTCTCGATGATCAGTACATCGTTCTCCACCGCCTGGGTGCATTCCGGGGTCAGCGCACGGAAGCTCTTGCGCAGGCTTTCTTCGGCGGCGGCGTCCAGGGGGAAGTGGAAAAGCTCGGCTTGCTCAAGGTGACGCAGGCGATAATCCACACCGCTGTCGACGTTGACGATCTCGGTATGTTCCTTGATCAGCGCGATGGCCGGCAGGAAACGCGCCCGTTGCAGGCCATCCTTGTAGAGGCCGTCGGGCACGATGTTCGAGGTGGCGACCAGGGTCACGCCGTTCTTGAACAGTTCTTCCATCAAGGTGCCGAGGATCATGGCGTCGGTGATGTCGGAAACGAAAAACTCATCGAAGCAGATCACCCGGGTCTCGTCAGAAAACCGCTTGGCAATGATGGTCAGCGGGTTTTTCTCGCCACCCAAGGTCTTCATTTCTTCGTGCACGCGCTTCATGAAGCGGTGGAAGTGCGTCCGCGTTTTTTCCTTGAACGGCAACGCCTCGAAGAAAGTGTCTACCAGGTAGGTCTTGCCACGGCCCACGCCGCCCCAGAAATACAGGCCCTTGACGGGAGTCTGGTCTTTTCTGCCGAACAGTTTGCCCAACAGACCCGGTTTGTTGTTCGAGGCGGCAACCAAGTCATCGTACAGGCGCTGCAAATGCCGCACCGCCGTTTCCTGGGCTGCGTCGTGGAAAAACTCCGGGCGTTTCAGATCAGCTTGATATCGTTCTAGGGGCGTCATATTCGTTAGCAAGGCAACAAAAACGGGCCGTCACTGTAGCGATGGCCCAGAGGAATGGCAATCGGCCCTTATTCGAGCCGATGGTCGGGTTACGCGCTGGATCAGTCTTGGACAGGCGTCAGGGCGACTTGCAACGCATCAATGGCCGCGTCGCGAGCGGCGCTGTCTGCGAAAGCCGGGCTGTCTGCCACGCACTCGCCGCCCAGCCAGACACTGAAACTCAGCGCATCGTTACGAACGTCCAATGGCTCACCGGATTGCAATTGCTTGGTGACCTGGCCGGCAGTCTTGCCATCGGCAAAGTGACGGGACAACAACAGTTGCTCGCCATCGGCCGCCAATAGACGGAAGCGGAAGCTGCCGTCGTCTTCACGAAAGCTCACGAAGCGTGCGGCTTTGGCGGCTTTCTTTTTGGTGCTGGTCGAAACCTGGACCTGGCTGACAAACGACCGCAGGCCAACGGCTTCACGCAGTTCGTTAAGGAACGGCGTCGCCACGGCCCGGGCTTTTTTCGCGCCCAATTGCAGGATGTCTTCAAGGTCCGACGGGCGCTCGATGAACTGGTGATAACGTTCGCGCGCCTCACCCAGCTCGCTGTCGAGCAGTTGGAACAAACGGTTCTTGGCTTCGCCCCAACCCAGGCCCTGCAACAGTTCGCTGCGGAACTCATCGGCCTGGGCCGGTGTGGCGAAGGCCTGGAACAGGGTGAACAGGTGCGAGTTGTCCGGATCCTTCGCCTCACCCGGGGCGCGGGAATCGGTGACGATCCGCGAGATCGCGTCTTTCATGTCCTTGGCGCTGCTGAACAACGGGATGGTGTTGTCGTAGCTCTTGGACATCTTGCGGCCATCCAGGCCCGGCAGCGTGGCGACGCTTTCTTCGATCAGCGCCTCGGGCATGGTGAAAAACTCCTTGCCCTGGCCGAACAGGTGATTGAAGCGCTGGCCGATGTCCCGGGCCATCTCCACGTGCTGGATCTGGTCACGACCGACCGGCACTTTGTGGGCGTTGAACATCAGGATGTCGGCGGCCATCAGTACCGGGTAGCTGTACAGGCCCATGGTGATACCGGCGTCCGGGTCTTCGCCGGCCTCGACGTTCTTGTCCACCGAGGCCTTGTAGGCGTGGGCGCGGTTGAGCAGGCCCTTGGCGGCAACGCAGGTCAGCAGCCAGGTCAGCTCGGGAATCTCGGGAATATCGGACTGGCGATAAAAGGTCACGCGGTCCACGTCCAGGCCACCGGCCAGCCAGGTCGCAGCGATTTCCAGGCGAGAACGCTGGATGCGCAGCGGGTCATCGCACTTGATCAGGGCATGGTAGTCGGCCAGGAAGTAGAACGAATCGGCGTTGGTGTCGCGACTGGCGAGGATCGCCGGGCGGATGGCGCCGGCGTAGTTGCCCAGGTGCGGGGTGCCGGTGGTGGTGATGCCGGTCAGGATACGGGTACGAGTCGTCATGGGTTATCGCTTGTCAGACTGCAGTCAATTCGAGAGACGCGGCAGGAGCAGATCCTTGAGATCGGTCAGCTTGCCATGGAAAAAGTGTCCGCATTCTGCCACTTTCAGCAGCTCATGGGGGCGCTGGAGCGTGTCGGACCATTCGTAAACCAATTGCGGATCGACCACTTCATCGGCTTCCGGCTGGATGACGGTCAATTCGCCGCTCATCGGCAAGGGCGATTGCTCGTCCAGGCGCATCACCGCCGGGGCCACCATGAACAGGTGCTTGAGCGGTTGGCCCTGGGCTTCCAGGCGTCCGCCAAGGCTTGCGGCGACAAAACCACCAAACGAAAAACCGAACAGGGTGAGCGGCAGCTGCGGGTATTTTTCCCGCAGCCAATCGGCAGCGGCCTGGGCGTCGTCGACTTCACCAGTGCCCATGTCATGGCTGCCGGCACTGGCGCCGACGCCACGATAATTGAAACGCAACGTAACCAGGCCAGCATCACGGGCAGTGCGCTGCAGGGTCGAGACCACTTTGTTGAGCATGGTTCCACCCTGCACCGGGTTCGGGTGGCAGATCAGCGCCAGGCCACGGGGTGCCTCGCTGTCCAGGTACAAGGCTTCCAGTTGGCCCACCGGGCCATCGATGAATACAGGGGTTTCGCGCATAAGCAAGGTAAAGAACTCCGTGACCTTGAATAGGGTCGACTCGTCTAGCTAAAGTCTGTGCCTGGCATGATTGCGATGTTCTTCGCGGTATACAGCGCAGGTCCGAGCCGTTAACGTAAAGCAAAGCCGTTTATAGAGGAAGGACTCGTGGAACACTCGCTCTTAGTTTGGTTGTTGCCGACTCTTGCCCTGGTTGCCGGTGTCGCCATTGGATTCCTGCTTGCCCGACTGCTGCCCAACGCGGTGCCCAACAGCACGCAACGTCAGCTGGACGACATTCAGGAACGTTTCGACAGTTATCAGAATGAAGTGGTCACCCATTTCAACAGCACCGCTTCTCTGGTGAAGAAACTCACCCAGAGCTACCAGGACGTCCAGGATCATTTGTCCGAGGGTGCCAATCGCCTGGCCCTGGACGAACAGACTCGCCAACGCCTGCTGGCTGCCCTGCACGCCGACGCGGCGCAGGCGCCACGGGAACGCCTGACCCCGCCAAAGGATCAGGAACCGCCCCGGGACTATGCCCCCAAGGCCCCCAATTCGCCCGGCATGCTCGATGAGCATTACGGTTTGAAGAAGTAATTTTCAGCGACACCAAAAGCCCGCCCGATCCCATGATCGGGCGGGCTTTTTTTGGCTTGGGTTATCCAGGAGTCAGGTCTGCAGACATTCTGCGCCCAGTACAGAGTCCCCGTGGAGCGAGTGCTCACAGATTCCATGCCTGCCACAGAGCCCTGTGGGAGCGAGTCTGCTCGCGATTGCGGTCTGTCAGGGCCGGCGATGTTGAAGGTGCAACCGTCATCGCGAGCAAGCTCGCTCCCACAGTTTTTGATCGCAGTGTTCACAGACTCTGCGCCAACCAAAAGCCAGCACAACTCCCACCGTCGCCTCAGAACGCCAGTTGCAGACTCTGCTGCCCTTCAAGGCTCAGCAGGAACTGCTTGGCTGCCAGGCCGCCAGCGAAGCCGGTGAGGCTGCCGCCGGTACCGATGACGCGGTGACACGGGGCGATGATCGAAATGGGGTTACGCCCGTTGGCCGCGCCCACTGCCCGTACCGCAGTCGGTTGGCCAATCTGGATGGCGATGTCGCGGTAGCTGCGGGTTTCGCCGAAGGGAATAGTCAACAGGGCCTGCCAGACCCGGGTCTGGAAGTCCGTACCGACGAAATCCAATTGCAGATCGAAGCGCCTGCGCTGGCCGGCGAAATACTCCATGAGCTGGCGTTCGGTTTCCTTGAGGGTCGGATGGTGGTTGTCCTCCTCCAAGGGTCCCAGGCGCACCCGGTTGAGCCGCTCGTTTTCCCACAGGATAGCCGCCAGTTTTGTATCCCGGGCCACGAGGATCAATTGGCCCACGGGGGATTGGATGGTTTTGTACTGGGGTAGCATCGAGCATCCTTATCGTAGACCGAGCACTTTTGTGGCGAGGGCGCTTGCTCTCGCTTGGGGAGGCGAAGCGCCCCTGAAAACCTGAGGACGCGGCGTGTCAGGCAAACATGTTCGCTGCCTGGAGGGTTGCGGCGCAACCCAGCGGGAGCAAGCTCCCTCGCCACAGGTTTCCCTGCGGATCAAGAACCTCGCTTACGCTAACAACCCCAACGCCTTCGCCCGCGCCACAGCCTGGGTACGCCGCTCCACGCCGAGTTTGCTGTTGATGTGGCTGGCGTGCGTCTTGACCGTATGCAGCGAGATGAACAACTGCTCGCTGATTTCCTGGTTCGAACAGCCTTGTGCAATCAGTTGCAGTACCGCTCGCTCGCGGCTACTGAGGGTTTCGACAGGTGCCAATGGGTCAGCCGCTTGCACCGCCGTCGAGGGCAAGCGCTCGAGCAGATGCTCGCGCAAGGTGCTGGGTGGTGCCTGCAGCAGTTGTTCGCGCAGCCATTCACCATGCTCTTCGCCCAGCAACCATTCAAAGGGTTGCAACACACCGCCGGCGGCGGCCTCGAACGCCTGGGCCAGGGTGCGGCGGGCTTCGGGTTCGCGTCCGACGCTCAACAACAAGGCGACTTTCTGATTGAGCGCCATCACGCAGAGCATCTGTCGACCGGTCTGCTGGCCGTGTTCAAGCAAGGCATTGAGCCGCCCCTCGGCCAACATCGGTTGGCCCCGGATGGCCTCCAGCACCGCCCGCTGCAGTTCGACATGCAGCGGCAATTGCGGGTGGAACTCCGGCGGCGCAGCGGCCTGTTCGCCGGTATAGGTCTGCCCCAACCGCATCAACCAGGCTTCGGCCAGGTCAGTACGCCCCTGGGTCAGCCAGAGTTCGCATTTGACCAGGGTAATCATCGCCAGGTAGTAAATCGGTGGAACGTCCCAAATGTGCATCAGGCGCTCGGCTTCGGCCAGTTCGGCAAAGGCCCGGGCGAATTCGCCGTTGTAGCCCTCGATACGGGCGATCACGCAGTGACCGATCAATACGCTGATGTCGCGGCAAGCCCGGGCTTCGGTGAGGCCAGCCTGCAACCGCGCCACCCCGGCCTGGGGCTGCATGCGCAAAGTGAGCAGGAAGCCCTGGTACAGGGTCAGGCGCGCCCGCACCGCATAGAGCCGTTGGGGCGACAGCTTGTGCAAACGTTGCAGGCCCTGGTGGACTTCATCCAGTGCCCGCAGGATTTCCCCCCGCGCCTGCAACACTCGGGCGCGATCGTAATGGGCCAAGGCTTCGAACAGCGGGTTGCCGACCCGTTGAGCCAGTTCCAGGGAGTCACGGTTCAAGTTTCGCGCGCGCCACAAGTCACCATCGGCAATCGCCAGGTTCGACAGCGTGGACAGGCACATCAGGCGCTGGCCGTAGCGTTTGTGCGGCAAGCTCTCCAGGGCTTCGGTGCAATACCGCACGGTGGCTTCACGATCGCCGCGGCCACGGGCGACGATCCCGCTGAGGGCCAGCCATTGGGCAAGCATGGACTTTTGCGCAGTGGCCGAGGGGGCTGGCAAGAAGCGACTCAAGTAGGCGGCCAGCTCTTCGGCGGCGTCCAGCTGGCAAGCCAGCCCCAGCGCCCAGCTGTAGAGCACGATCAACCGTGGTGTGCTGATGAGCAGGCTGTCGGGCAGGTCCATTTTCCAGCGCAGCAACATGCCGACGTTCTGCTCGGCCAGCAGTTGCTCCTCCGAGAGGTTCTGCACCAGGTTCGCCGCCACGTCCAGGTGCCCGGCCCGCAGGGCCTGCTCCACGGCCTCGTCGATCAGGCCCTGGGCGTTGAACCAGCGACAGGCCCGCAGGTGCAAGGTCGCCGCCGGCACCATGACCGGCGCGCTGGGCCGACTGCGCAGCAGGTCGGAAAACAAGTGGTGATATCGATACCAGTGGCCATGCTCGTCCAGCGGCACCAGGAACACTTGATGAGCGGCCAGGTAACCCAGGATTTGCGCGCTGTCATGGGCTTCACGCACGGCATCGCACAGTTCGCTGCAAAAGCGGTCCTGGGGGGCGGTATCGTAGAGAAACGCCTGCACCTCGGCGGGCAGGCAGTCGATGACCTCTTCGAGCAGGTAATCGCGAATCAGCCCTTCCCCGCCGTGCAAGGCCTGGGGCAGCAAGCCTTCGGTACCGGCTTCGGAGGCCGCCAGCAGCCAGAAACGCAACCCGGCCACCCAGCCTTCGCTGCGCTGGATCAGATTTTCCAGGGCTTCCCCACGCAGCGAGCTGCTGTGATGCTGGAGCAGGGTCAGGGCCTCATCGTGGGTCAGGCGCAGATCCTGTTCGTTCAGTTCGAGCAACTGCCGTGACAGTCGCAGGCGCGCCAGATGCCAGTCCGGGCGCTGGCGGCTGGTGACCAATACCAGCAGGCCATCGGGCAGGTGATTGAGGAAGAATTGCAGGCAACGATCCAGCACCGAGCTCTGGGCCAGGTGGTAATCGTCGAGCACCAACAACAAGGGTTTGTCGGGCGAAAGATGCGTGGACAGTTCATCGAGCAAACCGTCGAGCCATTCTTCATAAGCGAAGGGTTGATGACGCTGGCGCATTTTCAGCAACCCCAGCGCCCGCCCTCCCAACTGCGGAAAGAACGCCTGGAGGCCTTCGAGCAGCCGCTCCAGAAAACGCCCTGGGTCGTTGTCCCGGGCACTGAGCCCCAACCAGAGGCTTTGCCAGTGAGGCGGCAGGCCCTGGCAGAATTCCACCGCCAGGGAGCTTTTACCAAACCCCGCCGGGGCGCTTACCAACAGCAACCGGCCTCCCAGCCCCGCGCTCAAACGCTCGCACAACCGCGGCCGCACAACATGACCGTCGGGCAAGGGCGGGCGGTAGAATCGTCCGTCCTGTACCGCAATGGCTGCGCGGGCATAATCCGGAAGTGAAGACAGATCAGTCATGGCCGGCTCTTGTTGAAAGGCGGGTGGCGGCGTTGCAGATGTCCGCAGACTAGCCGTAAACGAGGAGGTATTGAAGGGAGTGCTACAAATGGCTACAAAAAGACTACAACACGATTCACTTGAAAGGCCAATGCCAGGCACCGCTCCCACGCCACGGAGTTTGTGTTGGCTGATGGGACAAAAAAAACGCCCCGAACCAGTCGGGGCGTTTCTTCGAGGATGCGGCCTCGGGTAAAGCGATTTAGCGGATGCCGTCCTGACGCAGCGCGTTCGGGGTGAAGTCGGCGGTGGTGGCGGTAAAGCCGAAGTCGTAGGCCGACTTCTCTTCGTTTTTCATGCCCAGGGCCAGGTAGCGGCCAGACTGCAAGTCGTAGAGGGTTTCCAGGGCGTACCACGGCACTTGCTTGTCGTAGTAGTTCTCGGCATGGGCCTCGGCGACGCGCCACAGTTGGCCACGACCGTCGTAATGGTCGATCACCGCCGCTTGCCAGGTGTCTTCGTCGATGTAGAAGTCACGCTTGGCGTAGATGTGGCGCTGGCCTTCCTTCAAGGTCGCGGTCACATGCCAGACCCGACGTAGCTCGTAGCGCGCCAGATCCTGGTTGATGTGGCCGGCCTTGATGATGTCGTCGTACTTGAGCTGCGGCGAATCGATCTTGTAGCTGTTGGACGCGATGTACAGCTCTTTCTTGCCTTCCAGCTTCCAGTCGTAGCGGTCCGGCGCACCGTTGTACATGTCCAGGTTGTCGGAGGTACGCAGGCCATCGGCGGCGGTACCCGGGCCGTCATAGGACACTTGCGGGGCACGGCGCACACGGCGTTGGCCGGCGTTGTAGACCCAGGCCGAACGAGGTTCCTTCACTTGGTCGAGGGTTTCGTGCACCAGCAGCACGCCACCGGCCAGGCGCGCCGGCGCGGTCACTTGCTGCTTGAAGTAGAACAGGATGTTGCCAGGGTTGGCCGGATCGAAATCCTTCATCTTGTCGCGGAACACGAACTGGTCGCGGAAGTACACCAGGCTGTAGGAGCCATTGGGTTGCGGCGTGGCCTGGGTCACCAGGCGGGTCACGCTGCCACCGCGATAACGGGTGATGTGGTTCCAGATCACTTCCACACCGCTCTGGGGAATCGGGAACGGCACGGCCGTCTCGAAGTTCTCCAGGCCGTTGCCACCGGACACCAGCTTGGTGTTGACCGCGTTTTTCTTGATGGAAGCAAACACTTCATCCGGCACGGTGGCGCCGCGATGGGTCGGGTAGACCGGCATCTTGAAGGTTTCCGGGTAACGTTTGAACATCGCGTACTGGCCCGGCGCGAGCTTGGCTTTGTACTGCTCGACGTTCTGTGCGGTGATGGTGAACAGCGGTTTTTCACTGGCGTATGGGTCGGCAAGGAAGCCCTTGCTGTCCACGGCGCCGGCGTTCTTGGCCATGGGTTTCCAGGCCGAGATCGACCCATCGGCATTGCCAGCCATTTCCGCGCCCATCGGCGTCAGGCTCTTGCCCAGTTTGTCGGCCTCGGCGGCAGGCACCGCCGCCATGACACTGGCCGCCAGCAGGGATAGCCCCAAAACACCGACCTGCAACATATTCTTGGTTATTTTCATAGTGTTCGTCCTGAAATACGGTGCTTAGAAGGTCACGCCGACGCTAAGCGCCAGGAAGTCGCGATCGTCCACGGTGCTGAAGTCGCCACCAAAGAAGTTGGTGTAGGCCAGGCTTGCGTTGTAGGTGTTCTGATACTCGGCATCCAGCCCGAGGCTGACGGCCTTGCGGCCTTCTTCGAAGTTGCCACCAGGGCCTGGGGAGTAGCCTTTGACGTCATGGGACCAGGCCACGTTAGGCTTGAGGTTCACGCCAGCGAAGACGTCCGGGTATTCCCAGATGGCACGAGCGCGGTAGCCCCAGGAGGTCGCGGTGGTGAAGCCGTCGTTGTTGCAGTTGCTGTTCACGCCGCTGCTGGTCTGGCCGCCACCTGCGGCGGTCGAAGCGTTCAGCGTGCTGCAGAAACCATTGGGCAGCTCGCCCGGACCGAACACTGGGTCACGACCGTAGCGAGCCTCGGATTTACTTTCCAGGCCACCGACGTGGGTGACGCCGATTTCCCCCACGAGAGTCAGACGACTGGCGCCCATGACCTGGTCGAGGAAATGGGTGAATGTGGTCTGGAACTGGGTGATTTCCTTGCGGCGGTAGCCATGCAGATCCTGGCCGGGGGTGCCATCGAGCACCGAGGCGTTACCAAGCCCGGGGAGCGGGGTCACACCCGCGAACAGGATATCGGTGGTACTCAACTGTACCGGCGCATTCGGACGATAACTCAGCTCACCACTCCACGCCGTACCGGTAGGCAAGGTGGTGGAGAAACTCAAGCCATAGAGGCGGATATCTTCTGGATATTCGACGAAATATTTCGAGTTACCCGCCACGATCAGCGGCGCCAGTTGGCCAAAAAGCGGCGCACTGTTATAGACCGCCTGCGAGGCGCCGGTAGCGCTAAAAATCGGCGCACGGCTGTGATAGTTCATGAAATAGGCACCGAACTCGGTGTCCAGCGGCTCGAACATATACTTCAAGGACGCGCCCCACTGGCCGCTGTCGCGGGCGTCACGGTCGGCACCGCGGCGCACCAGTACGCCTTCCTCATTCACATCCACGCCGTTTGCAGTCAGGAGCGGCAAGGCGAAGCCAGGAATAGTGGAACGTTTATTCAACACCCGCAGGTTATCCGTACAGCCGTCGGCAATAACATCCGGCTGGGAGAAGAACGTCCCGCAGTTATCGACAACCGTCTGGTCCCACTCCAACTGGTAGAAAGCTTCAGCCGACAGATTGTCGGTCAGGCTCTGGGACACGTAGAACATGTTGACCGGGATCAGCCCTTCCTTGACCTCGGCACCAGGGCGACGGAACGCGGACACATCGATCGGGTTGATGGAGTTGATGCCGCCTTGGATGAAGGTACTTTCCCCCCAACTGACGACCTGCTTGCCCAGGCGGACCGCCCCTGGCTGATCGGCAATGGAGTAATTGTGGTAGACGAACGCATCGAGGATCTGCCCGCCGGACGACTTGGCGCCTTCCTTGCGGTTGTTGTCACTGATGTCCTTGTACAGGCGGTTTTCGTCTTTGAGCTCAAAGTCGTACCAGTATTTGCCGCGCACAAACACGCCGGTATCGCCGTACTTCAGTTCCAGGTCATGGATACCCTTGAAGATTTTCGAGAAGGTTTCCCCGCGCTTGAAGTTCAAGTGACCGTCATCGGAAGTCTGCGACAGACCGCGACCTCCGTTGTTGACGCCGATCAGGTCCTTGTTGGCATTGGCCGTGGACCAGCTCGCCCCCACCGACAGGGACGAGTCGAACTGGCCTTCGATTTCACCGATGTTGAAACTGACGCCGAATGCTGGGCCGGCGAGCGAAGAGGCAAGACTGACCGCCAAAGGCAGTTTTGCCCGGCGCCAGAACGTATTTGCTGTGGTCATCGACGCTACTCCATGTGCTTTATTGTTATGGCAGACAGGATTTTCAAAGAACCCTTTCAACGGTTGGAAACGACACCTCCCGCCCTCCGTTCAAAGTCGCAGCGCCCGTTTAGTACGTGCGTCCCGTTTTTGAAAATTCTTACGCGGACTATAGCCAGCAGGTAGTACGGCTTGATCCCTCTAAAGTGTGATTTATCGCCTCGACCACTCTGGAACAGTCCATTGCCAGGCCGACAGATGTCGGCACGGCAAGGATGGCTGAAATTTCCGATTTGACAAGACAAGCGCTTGCTTGGTGGGGCTACCGCGCCCTTTCGGGCGCGGTAAACGCGTTTAAAGCGTCGAGAGGAAGGTGCTGTTGTTGCTCTGCCATTCGGTGATGTCAACGCGGATACGCTTCTTGTCGAGTTTGCCGACGCTGGTCTTGGGAATTTCCGTAACAAGAGCGATCTGGCTCGGGATCGCCCACTTGCTCAGGTGCCCCAGCTCGACGAACGGCTTGAGGTGCTCCTTGAGCTCACGAGCCCCGATCTGGTGCCCTTCGCGAATCACCAGCAAGGCAAATGGCCGCTCGCCCCACTGCGGATCGGGAATACCCACCACTGCTACTTCACGTACCGCCACGTGCCGGCTGATGAGGTCTTCGAGGTCCAGGGAGGAGACCCATTCGCCACCGGTCTTGATCACGTCCTTGATGCGATCGCGGATGTCGATAAAGCCCATGTTGTCCAGCGTGGCGACGTCACCGGTGTGCAGCCAGCCCCCGGCCCAGAGCTCGGCGCCCTTCTGCGGCTCGTTGAAATAACCCTCGGTGAGCCACGGCGCACGCAGCACCAGTTCGCCCTGGGTCTCGCCGTCGGCGGGCAGGAAACGGCCCTCGGCGTCGACGATCGCCGCCTCCACCAACGGCCCCGGCACGCCAGCCTTGATCCGATAGGTAGTGCGTTCGTCTTCGCTACCGGCCATCAGTTCGTCGTTGAGGTGAGCGCAGGACACCAGCGGGCCGGTTTCCGACATGCCATAGGCGGCAGTGAGCTGGATCCCCTTGGCCTTGGCCGCTTCGTACAGGCTGCGGTTCAGGGCGCTGCCGCCGATGACGATTTTCCAGCCACCGAAATCGGTGTCCTGGGCACCCTTGGCGTTGAGGACCATTTGCAGGATGGTCGGGACGCAATGGGAAAAGGTGACCTTTTCCTTGCGCCACAGCTGCACCAGGAACTCGGGATCGTAGCGGCCGGGATAGACCTGCTTGAGCCCGAGCATGGTCGCCACGTAGGGCAAACCCCAGGCGTGTACATGGAACATCGGCGTGATCGGCATGTACACGTCGTTGGTGCCCAGCAGGCGCACGCTGTCGATGGACCCCATGATCGTCGCCACGCCCATGGTGTGCAGCACCAGTTGCCGATGGGTGAAATACACGCCCTTGGGGTTACCCGTGGTGCCGGTGGTGTAGAACGTGGTGGCGACGGAGTTTTCGTCGAAATCCTGGAAATCGTAGACGGGGCTGGCAGCGGCGAGCAGTTGTTCGTATTCGCCCACCAGGTTCGGCAGGTCGGCGGTTTTTTCCGGCAGGTCGGTCAGCAGCAGGGTCTTCTGCACCGTGGTCAGGTGCCCGGCGATTGCCTGGTACAAGCCGAGGAACTCGCTGTTGACCAGCACGAAGCGGTCCTCGGCGTGGTTCATGGTGTAGACGATCTGCTCCGGTGACAGGCGCACGTTGATGGTATGAATCACCGCGCCGATCATCGGGATCGCGAACATGCATTCCAGGTAACGATGGCTGTCCCAGTCCATCACCGCCACGGTATCACCGGCCTTGACCCCGGCCTCGGTCAGCACATTGGCCAGCCGCGCGACCCGTTCGATCAGCGTTGGATAGCTGTAGCGCAACTGGTCACGGTAGATGATCTCGCGGGTTTTCTCGTAGCGCGCCCCGGACATCAGCAGCCGCTTGATCAGCAGCGGGTATTGATAAGCGCCTTCGGCTGGAGGAATAACGCGAGTCTGCAACATAAGAGTCCCTTTTCTGACTGCACGGTCTTGGCTGGAGTGAAGCACTCTAGAGTGCTTATACACGGATCAAATCAGCCAAAGGAATGATTTGATCAGCGTGCAAATACTAGCCTTGAGCCATCCCCGTGCAGCGATGGGGCCCGTCAGTGCATCTCGGTAAACGCCAGCTTCACGCCGATAGCCACCAGTACCGCACCCATGGTCCGGTCGAACCAATGGCCCATGCGGGCAAAGCCGGCGCGCACCCGCTGCTGGCTGAACAACATGGCCACCAGGCAGAACCAGGCCGCCGTCGCAACCGCCAGGTACACGCCGTAACCGGCCTGGATCGCCAGGGGTGTGTGAGGGTTGATCACCACGGTGAACAGCGAGAGGAAGAACAGCGTGGCCTTGGGGTTCAGGCCATTGGTGACAAAGCCCGAGGTGAACGCGCCGCGGGCGGTACGTTCGCCAACCTCCTGGTGCAGGTTGTCTGCCGTCGGCTTGGCCGGTTGCGCGCGCAACGCCTTGAAGCCGATGTACAGCAGGTAGGCCGCAGCGGCCCATTTCAACGCGTTGAACAACACGATCGATTGGGACACGATCAGGCCGATACCCAGCAGCGAATACCCCACGTGCAGGAAGATCGCCGTGCCGACGCCCAGCGCCGTCCAGGTCCCGGCACGTCGGCCATGGGTCACGCTTTCACGCACCACCACGGCAAAGTCCGGGCCGGGACTGGCGACGGCCAGCAGGTGGATCAGGGCGACGGTGAGGAATTCGGCGAGGTACATGGGGGGCTCCTTGGCTGACTCAATCTTGAAACGAACATCAATTCCTGGGGCAAATGGACCCCAACATTCGAGCCCGACCGACCACAGTCCATCTGATAGGCTCGCCACATTACGCTTTCGATTCTTCAGATAAAAGGTACAGCTGATGACGAATACCGCCCGCGCAGTTTTCCTCGACCACCCTTCCCTGGACCTTGGCGATCTAGACCTGGCCCCGTTGCGCAATTGCTTCGGCGAACTGCAGTTGTTTGCCCGGACCACACCGGATCAGGTGACCGAACGGCTCAAGGGCGCCACAGTGGCGATCACCAACAAAGTCGTGATCGACGCGGCTGCGATGGCCGCCAGCCCTGAGCTGAAACTGATCCTGATCAGCGCCACCGGCACCAACAATGTCGACCTGGTCGCCGCCCGCCAACACGGCATCACGGTGTGCAATTGCCAGGGCTACGGCACGCCGTCGGTGGCCCAGCACACAATCATGTTGCTGCTGAACCTCGCGACACGCCTGGCCGACTATCAGAAAGCCGTAGGCGAAGGTCGTTGGCAACAGGCCTCGCAGTTCTGCCTGCTGGACTATCCGATTGTCGAACTGCAAGGCAAAACCCTTGGCTTGCTGGGGCATGGCGAACTGGGCAGCGCCGTCGCGCGATTGGCCGAAGCCTTTGGCATGCGCGTGCTGCTGGGGCAGGTTCCCGGGCGCCCTGCCCGCCCTGACCGCGTGCCGCTGGAGCAACTGCTGCCGCAAGTCGATGCGCTGACCCTGCATTGCCCACTCAACGAACACACCCGACACTTCATCGGTGCCCGGGAATTGGCGCTGCTCAAACCCGGCGCCTTTGTGGTCAACACCGCCCGTGGCGGCCTGATCGACGAACAGGCCCTGGCCGAGGCACTGCGCAACGGCCATCTGGGCGGCGCAGCCACCGACGTGCTGAGCGTGGAGCCGCCGACCCTGGGCAACCCGTTGCTGGCCGCCGACATTCCCCGGCTGATCGTCACGCCCCACAACGCCTGGGGCAGCCGCGAGGCGCGGCAACGGATCGTCGGTCAACTGACCGAGAACGCCCAGGGCTTTTTCAGCGCTGCAGCGCGGCGGGTCGTCAGTTGATAAACTGCCGCACTTTTTTTCAAGGAGCAGACCATGGATCCGCGCAGTGAAGTACTGCTTCGTCAGGCCGAGTTATTCCAGGGTTCGGTCTTGCTGGCCGGCCTGCCCGCCGACGATCTGCTCGGTCGCCTGCCCGAGGCCCATGGCTGGTGCTGGCACGCCGGCGATCAGGCGGCGCTGGACGCCCGTTTTCCCGAGCGCAGCCAGTTTGGCGTGAACGTCCCAGAGCGTGGGTTCGACACCGCCGTGGTGTTCCTGCCCAAGGCCAAGGACCTGACCGATTACATCCTCAATGCCGTGGCCGCGCGCCTGGCCGGGCGCGAGGTGTACCTGGTGGGGGAAAAACGGAGCGGCATCGAGGGCGCGTCCAAGCAACTCAACCCGTTCGGCAAGCCGCGCAAGCTCGACAGCGCACGGCATTGCCAGCTATGGCAGGTCACCGTCGCCGATGCGCCCGAGGCCAAGCCGCTGGAAAGCCTGGCCCAAACCTACGAGTTGCCCCTGGCCGAAGGCCCACTGAAGGTCATCAGCCTGCCGGGGGTGTTCAGCCATGGCCGCCTGGATCGCGGCAGTGCACTGCTGTTGGAGCACCTGGATAAACTGCCCAGCGGCCATTTGCTGGACTTCGGTTGCGGGGCTGGCGTACTGGGGGCGGCGGTCAAGCGGCGCTACCCGCACAACACTGTGACGCTGCTGGATGTGGACGCGTTCGCCGCCGCCAGCAGCCGCCTGACCCTGGCCGCCAACGGCCTGGAAGCCGAGGTGCTGACCGGCGACGGTATCGACGCCGCACCGATGGGCTTGAGTGCGATCCTGAGCAACCCACCGTTTCATGTCGGCGTGCACACCGATTACCAGGCCACGGAAAACCTGTTGCGAAAAGCGGCCAAACATCTGAAAAACGGCGGCGAACTGCGATTGGTGGCGAACAGCTTCCTCAAGTACCAGCCTCTGATCGAGGAGCATTTGGGCGTGTGTGCGATCAAGGCCGAGGGTCAGGGTTTTCGTATCTACCGAGCCAAGCGCGGCTGACGTTTTTTAAGAGACAGCACTTGCCCAATCGGATTTGCCTAGGCAGAATCCGCTCCGTCCTAGGGGAGTAGTCTCCCGCGAGCGCCATGCTCGCCCGGCATACGTCAACATACTTGGTCAGCAGACCATGGCGTATGCGGCCCAAGCGTCCACACAGATGGCCGCTGGGTTTGACAAGACCTATGACACGCACACCTTACCCGGGGCGGGAAGGCTGTACGTGTCATAGCCGTGTCGACCCGCCCCTTTAGGAATCACCTGATGCTGGACTCTCTCCTCGTACCTACCGCTATCGTTGCGCTGGCCGAAATCGGCGACAAGACGCAATTGCTCGCGCTCATCCTTGCGGCTCGCTTTCGCAAACCCTGGCCGATCATTGCCGGCATCGTTGCCGCGACCCTGGCCAACCATGCCGCAGCCGGGGCGGTGGGGGCCTGGGTCAGCGGGTTTTTCTCCAACGCGGTCTTGCACTGGATCCTGGCAGCAAGCTTCACGGCCACCGCGCTATGGACCCTGGTCCCGGACAAGCTGGACGACGAAGAAGCCAATACGGCGCGCAAGTTCGGCCCCTTCGTCACCACGCTGATTGCGTTCTTCCTCGCGGAAATCGGCGACAAGACCCAGATCGCCACGGTGATGCTCGCCGCGCAATACCCGGAGCTGTGGCTGGTGATCATTGGCACCACCGTGGGCATGCTGATTGCCAACGTGCCGGTAGTACTGGCGGGCAATTTCGCCGCCGAGAAGCTGCCCCTGACGCTGATCCGCCGCCTGGCCGCCTCGGCATTTTTCGTCCTGGCAATCGTGGCGGTGTACAAGGCGATGCAGAGCAGTGGGTGGGTTTGATCTGATACCGCGTTATCGTTCATCGCGAGCAAGCTCGCTCCCACAGGGGCTGCGGGTGTTCACAGAGTTGTGTTCACTGCGGAGCTCTGTGGGAGCGAGCTTGCTCGCGATGAGGCCTGCCGCCTCACCGCAGGGTGAAGCTTACTTCTTGGCCTGCTGATAAAGCGGCATCACCTTTGGAATCGCCGCCTGCAACGAAGCGATCCGGCTGCTCGACGAAGGGTGAGTGCTCATGAACTCCGGTGGCGCCCCTTCCGATGCCTTGCTCATCTTGTTCCACAAGGTGATCGCGGCATTCGGGTCGTAACCGGCCCGGGCGGCCAGTTCAAGGCCGATCAGGTCGGCTTCGTTCTCGTTGCCGCGGCTGTTGGGCAGGGTCATGCCGTAGTTGGCAACGGTGTCGGCCAACGCCAGGCTATCCTGGCCCAGGCCGAACAAGGCACCGGCGCCCTGCTTGGCCATCTCGATGCCATAGGCCTTGGACATCGCCTCACGACCATGCTCACGCAGGGCGTGGGCGATTTCATGGCCCATGATCGCCGCGATTTCAGCGTCAGTCAGCTTAAGCTGGTCGATCAAGCCAGTGTAAAACATGATCTTGCCGCCAGGACCACAGTTGGCGTTGAGCTCGTCGCTCTTGATCAGGTTCACTTCCCAGTTCCATTGCGCCGAATCCGGACGGAATATCGGGGCCTGGGCAATCAGCCGGTCAGCGATGACCTGGATACGCTTGGCATCGCTACTGGTCTTGTCCAGCACACCCTTGGCGCTCGCCTCGCCCATGGTCTTCTGATAGGACTGCGCATACATCTGGTTGACCTCATCAGTCGACAGCATGCTGAACATGTACTGTTTGCGCTCAACGCCCACGGCCCCACCGCTGGTGGTGTTGACCGACTGGCAACCGGCAAGCAGCAACCCTGCGCTCAATGCACTCACCATCAAAATCTTGTTCATTTAGAAGCTCCCTGGAAACGTGGGCGTATCCTAGGCGGTGATTTGTATCCGCGCCAGATACACAGCAGTCAGGGACTGCATTTTTTTGCGACAAATCCACCCAGTCCATTTACGACACCGACAAAGCCAAAACAGTCATCCGACGAACAACGCCTCATGCTCAGCTGTAGAAACGCCGATACAGGCTCCAGACGTCATTTCCGCGTCCGGAGCCCTTATGAAATTCAAATCGATCCAGTCTTCCGTGGCCGCCCTGGCCGGGGCCATCGTGCTCAGCGTGGTCGGCGCTCTGGTGCTATACGCGCTGTTTGCCGGCGCCCGCACCCAGGACATGGTGCAACAGCGGACCAAGGCGCAGTTCGAACAGCTCATCGAGCAACGCCTCAGCGCGCTGGCCCGCACCCAGGCCAGCCTGATCCAACGGGAGCTGGAGGCGCCGCTGTTGCTCGCCCGTGGCCTGGCCACCAGCAATGCCTTGATGGGCATGAACGGTAAGGATGGCAACCCGCAATTGAAGGTGCCCCGCGAGCAGATGATCAGCCTGCTGCGCGAAACCGTGGTGCGCAATCCGAAGATCCTCGGCGCCTACATCGCCTGGGAGCCGAACGCCATCGACCACGACGACGCCAGTTATGTGAACAGCCAGGTGCTGGGCATGGAAACCAACGGGCGCTTCCTGCCGTGGTGGTTTCGCAATCAGGACGGCACCCTGGGCCTGGAAAAACTCGCCGACGTGACCGACCAGAAACTGCTCTCCACCGGCATCCGCGCCAGCGAGTACTACCTGTGCTCCCAGGACAGCAAGAAAGCCTGCGTGATCGACCCGGCGCCCTACCGCGTCGGCGACACCATGACCATGCTCGCCTCGTTCATCGAGCCGATCATGATCGATGGCAAGTTCCAAGGCATCGTCGGGGCCGACCTGTCGGTGAACTTCATCCAGGACATGCTCGTTGCCGCTGACGGCAAGCTGTACGGCGGTGCTGGGGAAATGGCCCTGCTCTCCAGTAATAACCGGCTGGTGGCCTTTACCAAGGACCCGAGCAAACTGGGGGAAAAGGCCAGCGACCTGCTCGACACCAGCGAGTTGGATAACCTGGCCAAACTCGGCGTCGGCGAAGTGCGTTACGACATCGATGAAGAGCATGGGCATATCGAGGTGTACATGCCGTTTGGCATCGGCGAGACCACCGCCCGCTGGACGCTGATGCTGCAACTGCCACTGAATGCGGTGATGGCCGACCTGCAGGCGTTGCAGCAGGACCTTGACCATCAGCGCCAGGCCGACATCTTTGGCATGGCGATGGTGGGCCTGGTGATTGCCGGTATCGGCCTGTTGGTGATCTGGCTGGTGGGCCACGGCATTGCCCGACCGCTCAAGCAAATGGTGGCGATGCTCGATGACATCGCCCAGGGCGAAGGCGACCTGACCCGCCGTCTGGTGAGCGACCGCGCCGACGAACTGGGCGCGATTGCCAGGGGCTTCAACACCTTTCTGAGCAAGTTGCAGGGGATGATTACCCAGGTAGTGACCTCGGTGCAGAGCGTCAGTGACTCGTCCGAGCACACCGCCGACATCGCGATCCGCACCAACCAGGGCGTGCACAAGCAGATGTCGGAGATCGATCAGGTCGCCACCGCCGTCCACGAAATGACCGCCACCGCCCAGGACGTGGCCCGCAACGCGACCCAGGCTGCCCAGGCCGCCAGTCACGCCGACCAGGCCGCCAGCCAGGGCATGCAGATCGTGCGGGATACCTCCACCTCCATCGGTGCCCTGGCCGTGGAGATCGGCAAGGCCGTCAGCGTGGTGCAGACCCTGGCCAAGGACAGCGAGAACATCAACGCAATCCTCACCGCCATCCGCGGGATCGCCGAACAGACCAATCTGCTGGCCCTCAACGCCGCCATCGAAGCCGCCCGGGCCGGTGAACAGGGACGTGGTTTTGCGGTGGTCGCCGATGAAGTGCGCAACCTGGCACAAAAGACCCAGCAAGCCACGGAAGAAATCCAGTCGATGATCCAGCAACTGCAACAAGGCACCCGCGATGTGGTGCGGGTAATGGAAGACAGCCAGCAGCGCACCGATGAAAGCGTGCAGCACGCGGCGAAAGCGGCCCAGGCCCTGGAAACCATCACTCAGGCGGTGTCGGTAATCAACGACATGAACACCCAGATAGCCAGCGCCGCCGAGGAACAAAGCGCCGTGGCCGATGACATCAACCGTAACGTGATCAACATCGGGCAAGTGGCAAACGAAGTGGCGAGCGGCGCCGACGAGTCCAGCGCCGCCAGTGCCGGATTGACCAAATTGGCGGAGCAGCAGCGACGGTTGATCAATCAGTTCAGGGTCTGATCCAAGGGCCCCATCGCGAGCAAGCTCGCTCCCACAGGGATCTACGGTGTACCTAGACTTTGTGAACACCCGCAGCCCACTGTGGGAGCGAGCTTGCTCGCGATGAGGGCGTGTCAGGCAATCTGGCTTTGTCTGGTCGACCGCTTTCGCGAGCAAGCTCGCTCCCACAGGGGATCTACGGTGTACCTAGACTTTGTGAACACCCGCAGCCCACTGTGGGAGCGAGCTTGCTCGCGATGGGGGCCAGCACAGGCGCCTCAACACTCAAGCCGGAGTCAGGCACTCCGGCCCATTGAGCTTCGGGTCATTGACCATGTTGGCCAGCACCCGCTCACGCAATGGCGCCGGTTCACTGGCCAGCAGCCCTTGCAAGGCATGCAGTGGCGTCTCGGGGTCGAGCCACAGGCGCTGGCCCTCTTCGTCCAGGATCAATGGCCGGCGCTGACCCGCCGCCGGCTGGGTGATGACCGCTGTGCTCAGCCACACCTGCTCCTGCACCGGATAGGCCTCCCAGATCGCCGCGAAAAACAACGACGAACCCTCCCCCGGCGTCAGCCAGTACGGCCGCTTGCGCGTGCCGCCGCGCCATTCGTAGAAACCGTTGGCCGGCAGCAGGCAACGACGCTGACGCAAGGCTTCACGGAACATCGGTTGCTCGGCCACGGTTTCGGCCCGGGCATGGGCCGGGGTGCGGGACAGGTCGGTCAACCACGGCGGCGTCAGCCCCCAACGAGCCCGGGCCAATTCGCGCCGCCCCTCGACGCCGGCGCGCAGCATCAGCACCGAATCGTTGGGCGAAATATTCCATTGGGCCTTCTGATCGGCAGGAAAGCCGGGCAAGGCCGCGAAGGCGGGGTTCCAGCGAAACAGGGCATAACGTCCACACATGGGGCAACACGACTCTTGATCAAACGGCCGCCAGCCTAGCAGACCAGCGTGCCGGGGTAACTGTCCGGTTCATCGCCTGGCAACGGCAGCGCGGCATTGTACTCGGCGATCAACTCCCGGGCGTATTGCGCCTGATCATCCTCCACCGCCAGCCCCAGCAACCCCTGCATCGGCAGTTCCCCGGCACCGCCCAGCAGATCGCGGCCCACCAGGTGCGCCGTGATGCCTTCGCTGGCGAGCATGCCTTGCAGCAACTCGCCTTCCATCAGATTTTCCAGCTCGTAGATTCGTCGCATGGGCGCCCCCCATCACTCGTTTTCACTAAAGACCTCGAGATGCCACTCTTCACCATGGACCTGCAACACGAAGGTTATCGGGCGGCAGCAGACCTGGCAGTCCTCGATGTAGGTCTGATCGCCACCGGACAGATCCACCGAAGTCTCCACTTCCTCGCCACAATACGGACATTCATACAGAGCGGTTTCCAGCATCGCGGTCTCCCAGGTGACTTGTGCGTATAATCGCCGGTCTATTTGCAGGGCTATTTTTGTCTGGCTTGTCTTCCAGGCCGTGCCCCGTCGTTTTTGATCGAACCTTTACTTACCCTAGCCGTTTCCAACAAGAGAGCATGATGGGCGAATTCGATGCCATCCGACCTTACGACGACAGCGAAGTCCCAGCAGTGCTGGCACGGCTGCTCGGCGACAAGGCGTTTCTAGATATCCTCACCCACTTCCGCTTCCCGCGCCTGGCCGGCCCCTTCGGCTGGATGCTCAAACCTCTTATAGCGCAAAGATTGCGTCGTGAGTTCGCCGGTGTGACTTCAGTCGCCACTTTGCAGGATAAGGTGGAGTTCTATGTCGACCACACCATTGAGCGCGCCACCGATGGCGTGACCTACACCGGAGTGGAGCAATTCAAGTCCGGCAGTGCGTACCTGTTCATCGCCAACCACCGCGACATCGTGATGGACCCGGCCTTCGTCAACTACGCCGTGTACCACGCTGGCCTGCCGACGCCGCGCATCGCCATTGGCGATAACCTGCTGCAAAAGCCCTTTGTCAGCGACCTGATGCGCCTGAACAAGAGCTTCATCGTGCACCGCTCCATCACCGGGCGGCGGGAAAAAATGGCGGCGTACCAGTTGCTGTCGGCCTACATCAACCATTCGATCCGCAACGATTGCGCGTCCATCTGGATCGCCCAGGCCGAAGGTCGGGCCAAGGACGGCGACGACCGTACCGAGTCGGCGATCCTCAAGATGTTCCACATGAGCCGCAAGGACGAGCCGTTTGGCGAGGTGATTCGGTCGCTGAACCTCACACCTGTGTCGATCAGCTACGAATACGACCCGTGCGACCAGGCCAAGGCCCGCGAGTTGTACATCCGCGCCACCACCGGCACCTACACCAAGGCGCCGGGCGAGGACGACGTGAGCATCGCCAAGGGCATCACCGGCTACAAGGGCCGTGTCCACGTGAACTTCGCCGCGCCGATCACCGAGCTCTTCGAGGACACCAAGCAATTGGCCCTGGAGATGGACCGGCAGATTCTCGGCGGCTATCGGCTGTTCCCGGTGCACTACCTGGCCTACGCCCAATGGGCCAACGCCGACCCGCAGTTGCAGGTGCCAACGGCAGCCGAAGTGTTTGACGCCGAGGAGTTGGCCAAGGCCCAGGAAGAATGGCAACGCCGGCTGGATGCTTGTCCGGAAGAACACCGGCCGTACCTGGTGCAGCAATACGCGACACCGGTGCGTAATCAGTATCGGGTCAAGGCGGGGTTGGCGCTGTAAGACTATCTGTGAAACTCCCTGTGGCGAGGGGATTTATCCCCTCGCCACAGGTCACCATGCCCCGATCAAAACAGCGACCTCATCAGAACTGCGTGCTGATCCACGAAACCAGCAACGCCAGCGCCAGACAGCCAAAACCGAACCGATAGAAAAACCGGTTCATGCGCTGGGTGGCCAGGTCCAGCAGTGCTTCGAATCGTTCGTTACCTTCGCGATTGCGCGCTTCAAGGCAGGCCCGCGCCCGTTGTTCACGGCGTCGCGTCGCGTGCAGGACCCAGCCACCAGGGCAGGCAAACAGCAACGCGAGCAGGTTGATCAGTTTGGCGGGGTGGGCAGCGAACAGCGAAAGCAGATGCAACGACATCACAAACCTCAAGCAAAAACGGACAGGACGCGCCCGGGACCTACGAACAGGGCGCGGATTCTACCGAAAGCCCGGCGTCCTGCGCCGTTTTTTCCGACCAGTAACGATCCCGCCGTAGCGCTGGGTTCTTTTGTGGCGAGGGGATTTATCGAAACGTCGCACCGCCCCGCCGGGCTGCGAAGCGACCCTTGGGATTTCTGTATTGCTTGAGAATCTGCGAGTGCTGCGCACTCGAGCGGGGATAAATCCCCTCGCCACAGGAGGAAGCTTTCAATCGATCGTAATTCTTCATGTCACGGTTTCGTCATCTGAACAGGCCACTCTGTCGCCCTTCAAACCTGCACGGAACCCGTCATGCTGCACGCCGAAAACCAGGATCGTCTCTATCTCATCAGCCCGAGCGAAGAACAACAGAACCTCGTCGGCAGCCTGTCCTTCAACGTGCAGGATCGACACTGGCTGGTGTATTGCGCCCTCGGCGGCCATCAGCACGCCGACCTGCCCGAAACCGACCTGCTGACTGGGATCAGCGTGCTGGAATTCTATTCCCAGGCAGCGTGAAGATCTCGCCCATAAAAAACCCCTGTGGGAGCGAACTTGCTCGCGATGGCGGTGGTTCAGTCAACATTGAAGTGGCTGACATTCCGCTCTCGCGAGCAAGCTCGCTCCCACAGGGGATACGGGGCTTGCTACTTACTCAGCCAGCACCTGACCAATGGTCGGGTCTTTGAACAGCCGGGTGAGGGCATCGCTCAACACATCGCTGACCAGCTTGGTGTTGGTTTCCTGGTTAGGTGCCATGCCGAAACGCTGGTCCAGGGAAGCACCGTAACGACCGCTGTAGCGGCGGTTGGCGTTCTGCACATCGGAGCGGAAGGTCGCGCCGATGGTGGCTTCGGTCACGTACATGCCCTCCTTGGGCGACTGGTACTTGAGTTCAGCCAGGGTGACGGTCAACTGCGGTGCATTCATGGCGTTTGCGGTGGGGGTGAAGCCCAGCAAACGCACCGCCGCTTCAGCCTGGGCCTGCAACTTGGGCAGGATCTGCGCGCCTTGCACCGTGATCACGCTGGTTTCCGGATACAACCCGCCGCGAGTACCGAGCGTCGGCGACGGACGACCATCCACGACCCGCACCACCACCGGTTGGCCACGACCTACAGGCGCCAGTTGGGCATTGAGGGTGGGCTCCGGGTTAAGTTGTTGCGGGCTGTGGGCGCAGCCGACGAGGGTCAGACTGGTCACAGCGATCAAACCGAACAACAGGCGTTGCAACATGCTCTTCTCTCCAGAATCGGGCACAAACAGGCCGGCAGTATAGCGGTGCGCCATCGCGGTGAACTAGCGCCTTAGGATGAATACTGAAATGTCTGACACGGGCCACGATCGCCGGTTCCTGTCACCCCATTGTCATGGTCCTTACACCGACATGTCATGGCCGGCTGTCAGGCTTATCACAAGCACCCTGACCTGGTATCCGATCATGCGCTTTCTTATTTCTCTGTTCACTCCGCGCCCACACCACCGCAGCTTCGCCCTGCTCGATCGCGACGGCCGCTGCCAGGCCTTCAAGCAATGCAACCTGCAGCCCATGGGCGAAGGCTGGGTGGAAATCGACGAGATCCGTCTCAACTGGTTGCACCAGCCATTGCCTGCCAGCGCCCGCGTGCAACCGCTTCGTGCTCGCCCACGCAACCGGCAGCTGTTGACCATCTGACCAGACGGCTAATAAAAGTCATTAAACACGACCATTTCCCTGCGTTTCTTCGATACAATCTCCCCCCGATTATAAGGACGTCTCCTGATCGGGCCTCGCAACACCGCTGATGCGCTGGTATTGGCACCCCGCAACGCCCACAGAGAGCCGCCCACACAGATCGAGTGAAGCTGGCGCGCCTGCTGTTCCCGGGCAAATCACCACTTTTCGCGAATCTGCAGAGCTGTCATTACGCTCGGTCACTGAGCTGTCTGCCCGTTTTGCCTGTCATGTACTACATGGGGGCAACCAAACCGGGCACGGTGCCAGGCTGGGACAGCCCTTTTTTGAGGTTCACGTCTTCAAAAGAGCGTGAAAAAACGGGTTTTCACAACTTCACGAGAGTGTGGCGAGCAAATGAATAGTTTTGCGTCTGAACAAGCACCATTAGCGTCTGAAACAGCCCAACGACACAGGACCGGATATCGCTCAAGAACCGGCGCCTGAAGCCTGTCCGCTACGGATTTGGTTGCACGAACGGATGTCTCGGCCATAAGTCGAATTGCTTGCCCGGCGCTTAAATGAGTTCATGTGACTCTTGAGGCCAGGCTGCATGCATCCGCAGTAGTTGCGAAAAATTGCGAAGATTCGGACATGGCGATCCTGGCCATGGGTACCTGGGGCGCAACTGACCTGCCCCGCCAATCCTGGCCGCTATGCCGACAATTTGGTGCTGCAGATTTTGGAGACGCGTTAAATGGCGCATAACGAAGCAGTCGATGTAGTTCTGGTAGGGGCCGGCATCATGAGTGCCACCCTGGCCGTACTGCTCAAGGAGCTCGACCCCGCGATCTCGCTGGAAGTCGTCGAGCTGATGGATTCCGGTGCCGCGGAGAGTTCCAACCCATGGAACAACGCCGGTACCGGCCACGCCGGGCTGTGTGAACTCAATTACACGCCCCAGGCTGCCGATGGCAGTGTCGACATCAAGAAAGCCGTGCACATCAACACCCAGTTCGAGGTGTCGAAGCAGTTCTGGACGTACCTGACTAAAAAAGGCACGTTCGGCTCATCCAAATCCTTCATCGCCCCGGTGCCACACCTGAGTTTCGTGCAGGGTGAGAAAGGCGTGGCGTTCCTGAAGAAGCGCTTCGAACTGATGCGCCAGCATCACGCCTTCGCCGACATGGAGTACACCGAAGACAAGGCCACCATGGCCGAATGGATGCCGCTGATGATGCCAGGCCGGCCGACTGACGAAGTCATCGCCGCCACCCGCGTCATGAAGGGCACCGACGTCAACTTCGGCGCCCTGACCAATCAGTTGCTCAAGCACCTGACCAGCGCTCCGGACACCCAGGTCAAGTACTGCAAGCGCGTCACCGGCCTCAAGCGCAACGGCAGTGGCTGGACCGTGAGCATCAAGGACGTCAATTCCGGCGGCAGCCGCGAAGTCGATGCCAAGTTCGTGTTCCTTGGCGCCGGCGGCGCGGCGTTGCCGTTGCTGCAAGCCTCGGGCATCGAAGAGAGCAAGGGTTTCGGCGGCTTCCCGGTCAGCGGCCAGTGGTTGCGTTGCGACAACCCGGAAGTGGTCAAGCACCACCAGGCCAAGGTCTACAGCCAGGCCGCGGTGGGCTCGCCGCCGATGTCGGTGCCGCACCTGGACACCCGTGTGGTCGATGGCAAGAAATCCCTGCTGTTCGGGCCCTACGCCGGCTTCACCACCAAGTTCCTCAAGCACGGCTCGATCATGGACCTGCCCTTGTCGGTACGCGCCGGCAATATCGGCCCGATGCTGGCCGTGGCCCGGGACAACATGGACCTGACCAAGTACCTGATCAGCGAAGTGATGCAGTCCATGGAACAACGTTTGGAATCCCTGCGGCGCTTCTACCCCGAAGCGAAAGCCGAGGACTGGCGCCTGGAAGTGGCCGGCCAACGTGTGCAGATCATCAAGAAGGATCCGAAGAAAGGCGGAGTCCTGCAGTTCGGCACCGAGCTGGTGGCGGCCAAAGACGGTACCCTCGCCGCCCTGCTCGGCGCCTCGCCAGGCGCTTCGGTGACCGTTTCGATCATGCTGGAACTGATCGAGCGCTGCTTCCCGGACAAGGCCAAGGGTGAGTGGGCGGCCAAGCTCGCACACATCTTCCCGGCCCGGGAAAAAGTGCTGGAAACCGACGCGGCGCTGTATCACAAGATCAGCACGCAGAACAATATCGCGCTGGAACTGGTTGAAGACAACAAGGCTCAAAGTTACGCCTGACACCGCGTACGTATAAAAAAGCCTCCCGCACAAACGGGAGGCTTTTTAATTTCCGCACTGTTATTTCATGCTGAACTTGACGCGTGTTCCGCCATGACGAACATAATCATCATTATCTTCAACTTCCAACAACTCTGCGACACAGGAACCTGCCGGCTTCGCTTCAACCCAGCGACGATAGGGCATTGTCTGCTCATCACTCACCGGCGCTTTAGCGATATGCCCGAAACTGAAATGACAGGCGCGGCTTCCTTGAGTGTAGGTAAATGACTCCCGCTCGGCGCGCGATTGGGGCAGATAATAGGTTAGTTCCTGGCTCTCACCGGGGCCTACAAAAAAGCCGTGGCCTGCATTTTCCGGGGCTTGAGACCACGTGAAATCGCTGCCCGGGACAATGACTGCTGATGTCGCGTTGAATATTTCCACATTGACGACCTCATCGAACGCACTGGAAACCGAACTTGCCAAACAGCCGATCAGAGCCAATAACGCGCCGACGATATATGTATTTTTATCTTCCATGATGAACACAACTCCATTTAAACGATTGAACTGAAACCACTTGGTTTCAACGCAAAAGTAATGGAAACCCGAATAAAACAGAACAGCCCGAATGGTGACATAACCTTTCGGACTTCCTTGAACAAGTCATGGGGATACTTAACAAGAACGTTCAAGCGCCCCGAAGGGCGCTGACATGGACTCTAACGCGCTCAGCCGCGCGCCTTATTGATCAACTCAATATATTCCTCGGCATTACGCTGGTCCTGGATCAGCGCCACGAAATCGTTGCCGTGCTCATCCTTGCCATCGAGGTCGTAACCGGCTTCGACGAAGAACGTCAGGAACCGCTCGAAATCGTCGACCCGCAGGCCGCGGTAGGCCTTGATCAGTTTGTGCAGCGACGGCGAAGTGGCATCGACCGGCTCGAAATTGAGAAACAGCTTGATCTGTTCATCGCCAATCTCGTCACCAATCACTTGTTTCTTGTCTTTACGCATTGCCGGCTCCAGCTCGCACAGTTCACGGGGCGGGCAGTTTACCCCCGGCAGGCCCCGGGGCTCAACGCGAGCGTTCGGCACCGGTGTGCAGGTCGGCCCAGATATGGCCGTTGGCGTAGCTGAGAAACTGCACGTATACCGTGTCGTTGCGCAGTAGGTCGATGACCACCCGATACTGCGCCTGTGGATAAGACAGGGTCAGGGTCTTGCTCGCTTCGTCGAAAACCGGTTTCTTCAGGCTTTTGCTCTCACCGTCGAAGTTAAGGATCACCTGGCTGATGGTGGCGCCTTTGTTCATGGGCTGGCCCTTGAGACGCACCAACAGCGGGGAAGTGACGGGGATCGGTTGCTGGTTGGACTGGCGTTGATTGCCCAGCACCACCGAGTATTCGGTCACTCGCAGCAATTGTTGCTGTTGCGGTGGCTCCTGGCGCAACAGCAGGTCATCGGCCGGCAGAAACTGGCTGTGCATCGGCGCGGCAACGGCTGCCAAGGGCAGGCTGGAGATCAGCAGCAACGCGGCACAACGGCGGATCGATACACTCATGACAGGCTCCAGGGTGTTGGCCTGGCACTCTAGCATGAGCCTGTGCAGTAAAAATAACGACCCAGGTCAATACTTACACACGACGAGCACGGCATACTCAAAGAGCCATCAGCTCTCGCATCATGTGATGCCTCTTGTGGCGAGGGGATTTATCCCCGCTGGGCTGTGAAGCAGACCTGAACCGGATACTCGGTGAATCAGACAGCCCCCCCAACCCGATGGGGCCGCTACGCAGCCCGACGGGGATAAATCCCCTCGCCACAGGTTGGGTGTTTGCAGGGAATTCGGTTTTTGCCCCATTAATTTCGTGGAGTGCCCATGTCTTTCTCCGCCCCACCGTTATTCGCCGCTTGGCGCCAGGCCTGGCGCGCCGGTTACACCCTTGAGCGCCTGCGTGGCGATCTCGTGGCCGGCCTGACCGTCGGCATTATCGCCATCCCACTGGCCATGGCCCTGGCAATTGCCGTCGGTGTCCCGCCGCAACACGGCTTGTACACGGTGTTGGTGGCCGCGCCCTTGATCGCTCTCACCGGCGGCTCGCGCTTCAACGTCAGCGGGCCGACAGCGGCGTTCGTGGTGATCCTGCTGCCCATCACCCAACAATACGGCCTCGGCGGCCTGTTGTTGTGCACCATGCTCGCTGGCCTGATCCTGATCGCCTTGGGATTGATGCGCGCCGGACGGCTGATCCAATACATCCCCTATCCGGTGATCCTCGGTTTTACCGCCGGGATAGGTGTGGTCATCGCCACCTTGCAACTGAAGGATCTGCTGGGGCTGACCACCGTCGGGCAAGCCAAGCACTACATCGAACAGTTGGGCGAACTGATCGTGGCGCTGCCCAGTGCCCGACTCGGCGATGGCATCATCGGCGTCGCCTGCCTGGCCGTGCTGATTGCCTGGCCACGCTGGGTGCCGCGGGTTCCCGGGCATCTGGTGGCCTTGCTGGTCGGAGCGCTACTGGGGCTGGCGCTGGAACGCAGCGGATGGCCGGTTGCGACATTGGGCGAGCGTTTCAGCTATGTGGTCGATGGCGTCAGCTACCCTGGCATTCCGCCGTTTTTACCGAGTTTTGACTGGCCATGGAATCTGCCAGACAGCCAGGGCCATTCCCTGGCGCTTTCCTACGATCTGATCCGCCAACTGCTGGGTCCGGCCTTCGCCATAGCCATGCTCGGCGCCATCGAGTCGTTGTTGTGCGCCGTGGTGGCGGACGGCATGACCGGCAGCAAGCACGACCCCAACGCCGAGCTGATCGGCCAGGGCCTGGGTAACCTGGTGGCGCCGCTGTTTGGCGGCATCACCGCCACCGCCGCCATTGCCCGCAGCGCGACCAATGTGCGCAGTGGCGCCTCCTCACCGATGGCCGCAATCATTCATAGCCTGGTGGTGCTGCTGGCGATGGTGCTGCTGGCGCCATTGTTCAGCTACCTGCCGATGGCTGCCCTGGCGGCGCTACTGGTGATAGTGGCCTGGAACATGAGCGAAGCCGGACACGTGCTGCATACCTTGCGCATCGCCCCTCGCAGCGATGTACTGGTGCTGCTGACCTGCCTGAGCCTGACCGTCTTGTTCGACATGGTCATGGCGGTTGCCGTCGGCCTGCTGCTGGCCGCCGGGCTGTTCATCAAGCGCATGAGCGAGCTGACGGATAGCGCTGAACTGCCCCGGCACTTCCATCAAGCCTTGCTGGACATGCCCGAGCATGTGCGCTGCTACGGAATTCGCGGGCCGCTGTTCTTCGGCGCGGCAGAAAAAGCCCTCGATGTGCTGCGCAAGTTCGATCCGGGGGTGCGGGTGGTGGTGGTGGAAATGAGCGCCGTGCCGATGCTGGACATGACCGCGCTGGCCGCTTTTGAAAATATCCTGAAGGACTATCGCAAGCAGGGCATCGGCCTGATCCTGGTGGCGACCGCGCCACGGGTGCGCCTGAAATTGCGCCGCGCCGGCATTCATCGCGAGCAGCGCCAATTGGCGTATGTGCAAACCCTGGAGCAGGCGCGGATCAAAAGCGAGCAATGGCTGGCCGCTAGCAGCGCCGCTCATTGAGGCAATGCTGTTCACTTAAGAAGGTAGATGAACCCCCTCGCCACAGGTCAATCGAACTGCGCACGCATCCAGGCTTGGTACTCGGCCACACCGGCCTCGCCTTCACGGGGCGCCCAGTGGGCCAGTTCACCCTCACCCACGGGCCGGTAAGGGCCGGCCTTGCATTCGAACATCAGGCTGTCGGCCTCCAGCACCACCAGGCCGTGATACACACCGGCCGGCAGGTCGACACCGAGGCAATCGCCGCCGGCTTGCAGGACGCGCTTGTCCTGCACGACACCGGTGTCATCAAAGATCAACACACCGAGCCGGCCCTTGAGCACCAGCAAGGTTTCAGCCTTGTCAGCGCTCAAATGGCGATGGGGCGGGATGTAGGTGGAGGGTTGCAAGCCAACCACCATGCGATGGCACGGCTCGTCCATCTGATGAAAATTGTGATGCTGGCGCCCGCGTGGATTAGCCGCAGCTTTGCCGGACAATTCAGCGAACAGCGCCTGATCCAGAAAGCCCGGCCGACTCATCGATTACATCCCCTTGACGGCAAAAATGCCATTGGCGTTGCGCCAGTAACCTTTGTAGTCCATGCCGTAGCCAAAGATGTAGCGGTCAATGCACGGCAGGCCAACGAAGTCGGCTTTCAGGTCAGGACGGGCCTTGCGGTCGTGGTCCTTGTCGATCAGCACGGCGGTGTGCACGGCACGAGCGCCGGCGTGTTTGCAGAAGTCGATGATGGCGCCCAGGGTGTGACCTTCATCGAGGATGTCGTCGATGATCAGCACGTCGCGGTCGATGAACGAGACTTCCGGCTTGGCTTTCCAGAACAGGTCGCCGCCGCTGGTTTCGTTGCGATAACGGGTGGCGTGCAGGTAGGAGGCTTCCAGCGGGAAGTTCAGATAGGTCAGCAATTTGCCGGAGAAAATCAGCCCGCCGTTCATGACGCAAAACACCACCGGGTTGGCATCGGCCAGTTGATCATTGATTTGTGCACCGACACGGGCAATGGCCGCTTCGACTTCGGCTTCGGTGTACAGGCAGTCAGCCTCTCGCATGATTTGACGGATATGCTCGAGATCAGCGGACATGGCGCTCTCCAGTGGTGGCGGATCGGAAAAACGGGCAAAGGTACGCATCAAGCGAGGCCAGATCAAGCGTTTGTGGACTAACGTTCTGTATTGTCTATAGGACAACACCCTCGGATAGATTAATCTAGGCCGGTTTTTTTGCCCGCCGCCGGAGCCTTCCCCATGCCCATCCTCGAGATCCGCCATCCGCTGATCAGACACAAACTCGGCCTGATGCGCCGCGCCGACATTAGCACGAAGAACTTCCGCGAGCTCGCCCAGGAAGTCGGTGCCCTGCTCACCTACGAAGCCACCAAGGACCTGCCGCTGGAGTCCTACGAGATCGACGGTTGGGCCGGTACGGTCCAGGTTGAGAAAATCGCTGGCAAGAAGATCACCGTAGTGCCGATCCTGCGCGCCGGCATCGGCATGCTCGAAGGCGTGCTGAGTCTGATTCCCGGGGCCAAGGTCAGCGCCGTGGGCGTGGCGCGCAACGAGCAGACCCTGCAGGCTCATACCTACCTGGAGAAACTGGTACCGGAAATCGACGAGCGCCTGGCCATGATCATCGACCCGATGCTCGCCACCGGCAGTTCCATGGTTGCCACTATCGACCTGTTGAAGAAAGCCGGCTGCCGGGACATCCGCGCCATGGTGCTGGTCGCCGCCCCCGAAGGCATCAAGGCCGTGCAGGACGCCCACCCCGATGTGACCATCTACACCGCGTCCATCGACCAGAAACTCAACGAGCATGGCTACATCATCCCGGGCCTGGGCGATGCCGGCGACAAGATCTTCGGCACCAAGCAGAAGGACGCTTGAGCATGCAGGACGAGTTCAACGATCCGCTCTGGCGCCAGGTGCTGTCCGGTGCCCAGATGCTGTTCGTCGCCTTCGGCGCGCTGGTCCTGATGCCGCTGATCACCGGGTTGGACCCGAACGTGGCGCTGTTCACCGCCGGCCTGGGGACGATCCTGTTCCAGATCGTCACCGGGCGCCAGGTGCCGGTATTCCTGGCATCGAGCTTTGCGTTCATTACCCCGATCATTCTCGCCAAGGGCCAGTTCGGCCTGGCGGCGACCATGGGCGGTGTGATGGCGGCCGGTTTCGTCTATACGTTTCTGGGCCTGGCGGTGAAGATCAAGGGCACCGGGTTCATCGACCGGTTGCTGCCGCCGGTGGTCATCGGCCCGGTGATCATCTCCATCGGCCTGGCAATGGCACCGATTGCCGCCAACATGGCGATGGGCAAGGCCGGAGACGGTACCGAGCTGATTCATTATCAGACCGCGATGCTGATCTCGATGCCGGCCCTGCTCACGACCCTGATCGTCGCGGTGTTCGGCAAAGGTATTTTCCGCCTGGTGCCGATCATTTCCGGCGTGCTGGTGGGTTTTGCCATGGCGTTTTTCTTCGGTGTCGTAGACACCGCAAAGATCGCCGCCGCGCCGTGGTTCGCCCTGCCAAATTTCACTGCGCCGGAATTCAACTGGCAGGCAATCCTGTTCATTGTGCCGGTGGCCCTGGCGCCAGCCATCGAGCACATCGGCGGGGTAATTGCCGTGGGCAGTGTGACCGGTCGTGACTACCTGAAGAAACCCGGCCTGCACCGCACCCTGCTCGGTGACGGCATTGCCACCACCGCCGCCGGCCTGTTCGGCGGCCCGCCCAACACCACCTACGCCGAGGTGACTGGGGCGGTGATGCTGACCAAGAACTACAACCCGAAAATCATGACCTGGGCGGCGATCTTCGCCATCAGCCTGGCGTTCATCGGCAAGTTCGGCGCGCTGCTGCAGAGCATCCCGGTGCCGGTGATGGGCGGGATCCTGTGCCTGTTGTTTGGCTCGATCGCGGCAGTGGGCATGAACACCCTGATCCGCCACAAGATCGACCTGGGTGAAGCGCGCAACCTGGTGATCGTTTCGGTGACGCTGGTGTTCGGCATCGGCGGCGTGCTGGTGGGTACCGGTACCGGCCCGGACGACTTCGGCCTCAAAGGCATCGCGCTGTGCGCAGTGGTGGCGATTGCGCTGAACCTGCTGCTGCCGGGCAACGACAGCTGGAAGCAGAAGCAGGCGGATGAGCCGCTGATCTGACTCAAGCTGGATATTTTGTTGTCAGCCAGATAGCCATCGCGAGCAAGCTCGCTCCCACAGTGGATCTCGATTGGTCACAAAATTTGTGTACACAGCAGATCCTGTGTGGGAGCGAGCTTGCTCGCGATGGGGCCCTTGAATTTTACAAAGCGATCGGCGCCCGTTCACATAGCGTGCTCAACGCCTTCGCCCACTGCGGCTGGTCATTGAGACACGGCACGAGCACCAACTCCTCCCCGCCCGCTTCACGGAACTGTTCGCGCCCGCGATCACCGATTTCCTCCAGGGTCTCGATGCAGTCGGCCACGAACGCCGGGCACATCACCAGCACTTTCTTTACGCCACTCTTGGCCAGTTCGTCCAGGCGCGCTTCGGTGTAGGGTTCGATCCACTTGGCGCGGCCCAGTCTCGACTGGAACGACACCGACCACTGGCCATCCTTGAGCCCCATGCGCTGGGCGAACAGATTGGCGGTGCGAATGCACTGTGCTCGATAACACGTTGCCATGACCTCCGGCGGCGCGTTCTTGCAGCAATCGGCATCCTTGAAGCAATGGAAACCGGTCGGATCGAGCTTGGTCAGGTGCCGTTCCGGCAAGCCATGGAAACTCAGCAGCAGATGATCGTAATCCTGCATCAGGTACGGCTTGGCGCTGGCGACCAAGGCGTCGAGGTATTCGGGCTGATCGTAGAACGGCTGGAGAATCGAGAGCTGCACGTTGAGCTTCCTGGCCCGTACCACCCGCCGGGCTTCCTCGATCACCGTGGTCACGGTGCTGTCAGCGAACTGCGGATACAGCGGCGCCAACGTGATGTTCTTGTGCCCCTGGCTCGCCAGGCGCACCAACGCCGCTTCAATGGATGGCTCGCCATAACGCATCGCCAGTTCCACCGGGCCTCGGGTCCATTGAGCTGTCATGGCCTGTTGCAGCCGACGGCTGAGCACCACCAGCGGCGAGCCCTCGTCCCACCAGATCGAGGCATAGGCGTGGGCCGATTGCTCGGGACGCTTGATCAGGATCAGCGACACCAGCAAGCGCCGCACCGGCCATGGCAAGTCTATGACGTACGGGTCCATCAGAAATTGATTGAGGTAGCGGCGCACATCGGCCACCGAGGTGGAAGCAGGCGAACCCAGATTCACCAGAAGCAACGCGTGATCGGTCATGCAACGTCCTATTTCAAAGGCGGCCCGACAAGTCGTCCAGGGCCGCAGGCAAATCAGTAAACCGAAAAGTGAAACCCGCAGCCTGTAATCGGGCCGGCATGGCCCGCTGGCCGCCCAGCAACAGCAATGACAATTCCCCCAGCACAACTTTCAGCGCCAGCTCCGGCATCGGCACCACGGCAGGCCGATGCAACACCTTCCCCAGGGCCTTGGCAAAATCGCGATTGCGCACCGGATTCGGCGCGCAGGCATTATAAGGACCGCTGGCATCGGAGCGGTGCAGAAGAAAATCAATCAAGGCGATTTGATCGTCAATGTGAATCCACGGCATCCACTGCCGACCATTGCCGATACGCCCGCCCAGCGCCAGTTTGAATGGCAGCAACAGCCGCGACAAAAAGCCGCCCTCGGCGGACAGAACCAGGCCGGTGCGAACCAATACCACACGTATGCCCATGGCCTCGGCCCGTTGCGCGGTTTCCTCCCAGGCGATGCACAACTGGCTAGCGAAATCCTCACTGACCGGCCCCGACTCCTCGGTCAACTCACGCTCGCCGCCGTCGCCGTACCACCCCACCGCAGAACCTGAAATCAACACCTGCGGTTTCTGCTCGCAACGCTCCATCCACGCCAGCAAAATTTCCGTGAGGGTGATGCGGCTGCTCCACAGCAACAGCTTGCGTTTGTGGCTCCAGGGCCGGTCGGCAATCGGCGCGCCAGCGAGGTTGACCACCGCATCCACCGGCTCGCCAAGCTCATCGAGCTGGGCAATTCCCCGCACCCGTGCACCGCATATTTTTGCGACCTCTTCGGGTCGACGACTCCATACCGTCAAGCGATGTCCCTGCTCCAACCAGAGGCGGCAGAGCTGACGTCCGATCAAACCAGTACCGCCGGTCAGCAATATGTGCATGAGATGTTCCTCGCATCGCGTTTTAATCGGCCCGTTAGTCTATTTTTATAAGCAGGGATTTTTCGTATCGGACAGGGTCTGTGTTTAACAATAGGACAACCTGTCCAAACGCGAACGGTAAAACTTATACCAAAAACCCAAATTGTACAGGTTTAAACGACGGCGTAGTCTGTACAGAAAGGTAAACGAGGCCCTCATGACTGTACCTATCGCAATCATCGGCACCGGCATCGCCGGACTCTCAGCCGCCCAGGCCCTGACGGAGGCCGGGCACACTGTTCAACTCTTCGATAAAAGCCATGGCAGCGGCGGACGTATGTCGAGCAAACGCAGCGACGCCGGCGCCCTGGACATGGGCGCACAATACTTCACCGCCCGCGATCGCCGTTTTGTCATGGAGGTCCAGCGCTGGCAAGCCAACGGCTGGGCCGCGGAATGGAACCCACAACTCTATAATTTCCAGGGTGGGCACCTGAGCCCTTCACCGGACGAGCAGACCCGCTGGGTCGGCACCCCGCGCATGAGCGCCATCACCCGCGCCCTGCTTGGCAAGTTGCAAGTGCAGTTCTCTTGCCGAATCACCGAGGTCTACCGTGGCCAGGAACACTGGCACCTGCAAGACGCGGAAGGTTTCACCCACGGTCCCTTCGGCCAAGTGGTAATCGCCACGCCTGCACCTCAGGCCACAGCCTTGCTGGCGGCCGTACCGAAGCTGGCCGGCGTGGCCGCAGGGGTGAAGATGGACCCGACCTGGGCGGTTGCCCTGGCCTTCGAAACACCGCTGGATACGCCCATGGAAGGCTGCTTCGTACAGGACAGCCCGCTCGATTGGCTGGCCCGCAACCGCAGCAAACCGGGGCGCGACAATAAACTCGACACCTGGGTGCTGCACGCCACCAGCGAGTGGAGTCGGCAGCACATCGACCTGTCCAAGGAAGCGGTGATCGAACAGCTTCACGGTGCTTTCGCCGAACTGCTGCATAGCGCAATGCCCGCCCCAAGTTTCAGCGTGGCCCACCGCTGGCTCTATGCTCGCCCTGCGGGCAGCCATGAATGGGGCGCCCTGGCCGATGCCGACCTGGGCTTGTATGTCTGCGGCGACTGGTGCCTGTCCGGGCGAGTCGAAGGTGCCTGGCTCAGTGGCCAGGAAGCCGCGCGGCGCCTGCACGCCAGCCTGCAGTAAATCGCATCACCCGCATCACCCGCTGCTGTCGAAAAAGACAGCAGCCCATCCGTGAAAAAAACCAAAGCGCTTCCCCGCACGAAAGCGATTGACTTGTGCAGGTTCGGACCTATGATAAAAATATTGTACAAAATTCATTCCTTGTACAATATTGATCCAGCAGAGGTCCTCCTATGCCCAATGAAAACGTCGTCAAACCGAAAATCGCCATCAGCGCTTGCCTGATGGGTGATGAAGTTCGCTTTAACGGCGGGCATAAACAATCCCAACTGTGCAGTCGCACCTTGATCGATTACTTCGATTTTGTGCCGGTCTGCCCTGAAGTCGCCATTGGCCTGGGCATCCCTCGGGAGCCGATCCGACTGGTGGGCGATCCCGCACACCCCGAAGCAGTGGGCACGGTGAATCGCGACCTTAACGTGACTCAGCCACTGGCCGATTATGCACAGCAGATGGCTGGCGAACTAGGTGACATCTGCGGCTATATCTTCATGCAGAAGTCGCCGTCCTGTGGACTGGATCGGGTGAAAGTCTACGACCACAAGGGCATGCCCCAGGACAGCGGTGGTCGCGGTATTTATGCCCAGGCATTTTGCGAGCGCCATCCCGACCTGCCGGTGGAGGAAGACGGTCGCCTCAACGATCCGGTGCTGCGGGAAAACTTTCTGACCCGGGTGTTTGCCTATGCCGCCTGGCAGACGTTGCGCCGCCAGGGCCTGACTCGACGCGGCCTGATCGAATTTCACTCGCGCTACAAATATCTGCTGATGGCCCACAACCCGGTGCAATACAAAACCCTGGGTAACTTACTGGGCAACATGGGCAAGGCCGACCCCGATGAACTGGGCCCACACTATTTCAGCGCACTGATGGCCGCCTTGAAAAAATGTGCCACCCGCCGCACGCACACCAACGTACTGCAGCACCTGAGCGGTTACCTCAAGAGCGCCATCGATGCCGAAGACAAACAGGAAGTGCAGCACCTCATCGGGCAGTATCGCCTCGGCATCGTACCGTTGGTGGTGCCGCTGACCCTGCTCAAGCATCACTTGCGTCAGCACCCCGATCCCTACCTGGCGCAGCAGGTCTACCTGCAACCGCATCCGGAGAACCTCAGCTTGCGTAACGCTATCTGATGGACCGTCAACCCGATTCCAGTGCCAGCGAAGACCTGGGACCCGACTTCGCCAAAGCCTTGGCAGAAGGCTGGCTGCCCATCCGCGAAGTCGCCCGGCAAACCGGTGTCAACGCCGTCACGCTGCGGGCCTGGGAGCGCCGTTACGGTTTGATCGTCCCGCACCGCACGCCCAAGGGCCATCGGTTGTTCAACGCCGAACATGTGCAGCGGATCCTGAGCATCCTCACCTGGATCAATCGCGGGATGGCGGTGAGCAAGATCAAGCCCTTGCTCGATGCACCGCAGCCACCTGCCGAACCGCTGGAAAATGACTGGCAGCGTCAACGCCACGCCCTTGTGCTGGCGGTGACGCAATTGGCCGAGCGTCAGATTGATGACCTGGTCAACCAGGCGATGGCGCTGTATCCGCCGCGGACCGTGTGCGAGCAGTTGCTGTTGCCCTTGTTGGCCGAGCTGCAATTGCGCTGGCAAGGACAGTTCGGTGCACAGCTGGAGCGTGTGTTCCTGTTCTCCTGGCTGCGCAGCAAATTCGGCAGCCGGATCTACCACAACAACCGTCAGTTACGCGGCACGCCGTTGCTGTTGGTCAACCATTCGCAACTGCCCCAGGAACCGCACCTGTGGCTCATCGCCTGGCTGGCCAGCAGCGCCGATTGCCCGGTGGAGGTATTCGACGGGCCGATCCCGGCGGGCGAGCTGGCCTTGGCGGTCGAGCACCTCAAGGCTCGCGGCGTGCTGCTGTATTCCAGTCACGCGCTGAACCTGTCCCAACTGCCGAAGCTACTGAACGGGATCGATTGCCCGATCATCATTGCCGGGCCGGCCGCTGCAATCCACCACAGCCAGTTATCCACAGGCCTATCGATGAGTGACGTCTCCTGGGCCGAGGATCCGTTATCGGCTCACCGAGAACTGAGCCGCAAAAAACTCCTTTAAGGGTAAACAGCATGCAACTGATCTGGCTGCGCAGCGACTTGCGCCTGCACGACAACACCGCTCTCGCGGCCGCCGCACAGCGTGGGCCATGTGTGGCGGTATACCTGCCGAGCCCAGAGCAATGGCGTGCCCATGATGATGCACCGTGCAAGATTGATTTCTGGCTGCGCAATCTCGCATCGCTGGGCGCGGCCCTGGCCACATTGAACATCCCACTGTTGATCCGCCCCGCGCCGCGCTGGAATCAGGCGCCTGAAGTGCTCCTTACGCTGTGCCGCGAATTGAAGATCAGCGCCGTTCACGTCAACGAAGAATACGGCCTGAACGAAACCCACCGTGATGCCGAGGTCGCCCGGGTTTTATACGGCCAAGGCATCGAGTTTCACCGCCACCTCGACCAACTGCTGTTCAAGCCTGGCAGCGTATTGACCAAGACCGGGAATTATTTCCAGGTGTTCAGCCAGTTCCGCAAGGTTTGTTATAGCCGCCTGCACCTCTCGCTGCCGAGCCTGGTCGCCCTGCCCGCCCGGCAAGCCCCCACCGGCATCGACAGCGATCCGATCCCGACGCAGGTCGAAGGCTTCGCGCAGCCCAGTGAAGCGCTGCGTGCACTCTGGCCCGCTGGCGAAAACGAAGCCCGTCGGCGTCTGGACAACTTTGCCGAGCAACACCTCGATGATTACCAGAACGCACGGGACTTTCCGGCCAAACCGGGCACCAGCCAGCTTTCGGCTTACCTGGTGGCCGGCGTTGTCTCACCACGCCAGTGCCTGCACGCTGCACTGCAAGCCAATCAGGGCGAATTCGAGAGCGGAAGTGCCGGTACTGTGACATGGATCAATGAATTGCTCTGGCGCGAGTTCTATAAACATATTCTCGTGGGCTATCCACGCGTATCGCGCCATTGCGCGTTTCGCCCGGAAACCGAAGCGTTGGCCTGGCGCAAGGCTCCCGCGGAACTGGAGGCCTGGAAGCAGGCACGAACTGGCTTGCCCATTATTGATGCGGCCATGCGTCAGTTGCTGGAAACCGGCTGGATGCACAACCGCTTGCGGATGGTGGTGGCGATGTTTCTTACCAAGAACCTGTTGATCGACTGGCGCGAAGGCGAGCGTTTCTTTATGCAGCACCTGATCGACGGCGACCTGGCCGCCAATAATGGCGGTTGGCAATGGAGCGCCTCCACCGGCACCGACTCAGCGCCCTGGTTCCGGATATTCAACCCGCTGAGCCAGTCGGAGAAATTTGATCCCGAGGGTTTGTTCATCAAGCGCTGGTTACCCGAACTGAACGATCTCGACAGGCGACAGGTCCATAGCCCAAATACCCAGGGTGGATTGTTCGAAGGGGTGGCTTACCCTCGCCCGATCGTCAATTTGAGCCAGTCCCGGGTACGTGCATTGGAGGCGTTCCGAAATTTGCCGGCACGCCAGGACGTTGCGATTGAAAAGCTGGGCGGTGAGCGAACATGAAATTGTCGCCCCGCAGGATGTGTTATCAACCCGCTAGCATATAGTCTGACTCATAGCAGCGGCTCTTCCTGAAAGCGGAGTATCAGAGCCGGGCTTGATCGAAGGAGTATGGAATGGGTCCAAGACCGCCACGGAGATATTGGCTGACCGGTGCAGGAAACGGAATCGGCGCTGCGTTGGCCGAAGCGATACTCAAGACCGGTGCGCACCTGGCCGTGAGTTCTCGTTCGGCTCGATCCTGTGAGGCCCTTTCGGTACGGTATCCGGGGCAAGTACTGGCGCTGCCCGGCAATTTGACCGACAGCCAGACCGTGCGCGAGATCGGCGAGAGAATCACCCAACAGTGGGGTGCCCTGGATACTGTGATTCTCAACGCCGGAACTGCTGAATATGCCGGCGACCAGCCCGTTGCCCACTCCATCATCGAACACATCGTGCGTAGCAATCTGCTAGCCGCCAGTCTCTGCATCGACACAGCCTCATCACTATTACAGGCAGGTGCCGTGCCTCATCTGGCGGGTATCGTCAGCCCGGCGACTTACCTGCCACCGTCACAAGCGAAGAACGATGGCAACGGGATGCGTCAATTGTTCGAATCGGCCCGCCTCAACCTCGCCCCCAACGACATTGATGTGACATTGGTCCACCCTGGTTTCGACAGCCGGTCGACGAGTGTCGACGACAGCTTTCCGGCCCCTGTCCAGTGGTCGGCTGAAACGGCGGCGAACCACATACTGTCGCAGTTGGTCGAGCGTCCCCACGAGATAGCGCTCCCCGTCGCGTCCATGACAGTGCTCTGGCCATTGCCGTCATCGACCGAAACCGAGCAGACAAACGTGGCCCCCTGCCAGGCAAGTGTCTGGTCACCGATCAAGGGTCGACCCTGAGCGGTCCGCTTGCCTTACACTGCGCGCCATGAAAATCATCCCCCTCCATGAAATCACCGCACCGGCCGTCACATGCTCGACGTGCGCGGCATGCTGCTGCCAGCTGGAAGTCATGCTGATCACCGACACCGGCGTTCCGAAACGGTTTATCGACACGGATGATTGGGGCGGGGAAGTCATGCTGCGGCTTGACGACGGCTGGTGCGCGGCCCTGGACCGCAACAGCATGATGTGCACGATCTACGAAAAACGCCCGCTGATCTGCCGGGAATTCGAGATGGGGGCACCGGAGTGCATTGAAGAACGCTTGGGGATTGCGACGGCGTATCGCTAAAGCGCTGACCTGACGGACCTGATCTTGTGGGAGCGAGCCTGCTCGCGCTAGCGGCGCAACAGGCAACATCACATTGGCTGACCCACCGCTATCGCGAGCAGGCTCGCTCCCAAGGTTTTTGAGGTGTTACAGCGGCATCGTGTAGTGCAGCGCGTAGCTTTCCACACCATCGTTGGTCGACTTGATGCCAGCATTGGAATAGTGAGTGGCGCGAATACCCACTTCATGTCCGCCATTGAAGCGCAGGCCGAAACCGATACGATCCTCGAACTGGAAAGCCGTCCCGAGCTTGTTGTCTTCCACTTCGGTATTGGCGAACAACGCAACACCTACACCCGCCTCGATGTAGGGCTTCACGTTCTGACCGGAAAACTCATACACAAAGACCGGCGAGAACGACAGGCTGTGGTTGCTGGAGGTCTTGTCCCCTTCCCAATAGGTATAGGCGCCGCTCCAGTAACCGGTCAGGCGGCCCATGTCGCTCTGCAACCAACTCTTGTCCCAGTCGAACTGCATCCCCAAGCGATAGGTCATGGTCGAATCACTGGTTTGCCCGACCCCAAACTCCACACCCGCCGCCTGTGCGGTGTAGGTGTGCCCCAACAATGCAGCCGCAAACGCGGCAAAGCAGAATAAACGCTTCATTAGAAACATCCTTTTCTGAACAGACTTAGTAAGTTTTGTTACAAACAGACAAAGCTATAGAAATCTGCGCTAAAACAGAAGTTCAGCCCGTTTTACACAATTTTCACGTTTTATTTACAGATCAAAGCTTCGCACATCGCCAGACGAATGCCATAGGACTGGTAGGATTTTTCTTAAATGTATCGGATCCGCGCTACTCCAGAATTGCGTTTCGCGGGCGGGCCCTTCGGCCAATAGCGCTCGTTCGGCCAACAGCCGCTGAAGTTGCCGTGCCACGGCGGCCCCGGTGTCGATCAGGCTTATGTGTGCCGGGATCATCTGCTTGAGCAACGGTTTGAGAAACGGATAGTGCGTACAGCCCAGGATCAGCGTGTCGCAACCGGCTGCCAGCAAGGGATCGACATAATGTTGCAGCAATTGATGCAAGGCCGGGCTGTGCAGGTCACCGGTTTCGATCAGTTCCACCAGCCCCGGGCACGGTTGGGTGATGACCCGCACATCCGTGGCGAAACGGTCGAGCAACGCGGCGAACTTGGCGCTCTGCAAGGTACCGGTGGTGGCCAGCACACCGACGATACCGCTACGGGTCGCGGCGGCGGCCGGCTTGACCGCCGGCTCCATGCCGACGATGGGCCAGTGGGGGAAATCGCGGCGCAGATCGGCCACGGCGGCGACCGTTGCGGTATTGCAGGCCACCACCAGCGCCTTGGCGCCCTGCCCCAGGAGAAAGTCAGCGATGATCGCGCAGCGCTGTCGGATGTATTCCGGGGTTTTCTCGCCGTAGGGAATATGCCCACAGTCAGCGACGTACAACAGCGACTCATTGGGCAGCAGCTGGCGAATTTCCCCCAACACCGAAAGCCCGCCGACCCCCGAGTCAAGCACACCGATCGGCGCTTCACTCATGTTGACCACCGCAGACGCTGCAACCTGGGTCGCGCTTGACGCGCAACTCGCGAAAACGCGTGCCCAGGGCATCGATCAACAACAGGCGCCCCACCAGCGGCTCACCAAAGCCGGCCAACAACTTCAAGGCTTCAAGGGCTTGCAGGCTGCCCACCAACCCCACCAGCGGGCCGATCACACCGGCTTCGCTGCAGGTCAATTCGGCTTCGCTGCCGTGGCCGTAGAGGCAGTGGTAGCAAGGGCTTTCGGGGCGGCGCGGATCGAACACCGACAACTGTCCTTCCAGGCGAATCGCCGCACCGCTGACCAGCGGTTTGCCCGCAGCGACACACGCTGCGTTCACCGCTTCGCGGGTCGAGAAATTGTCGGAACAGTCCAGCACCACATCCACCATCGCGACGGCGGCGGCCAGGCTGTCTTCATCCATGGCCAGCGGATGCGGTACCAGTCGAATCTCGGGGTTGATCACCGCCAGGCGCCGCATCGCCGAATCGACCTTGCTCAGGCCGATGCTGTCGGTGTCGTGAATGATCTGGCGTTGCAGGTTGGTCAAGTCGACCGTGTCGAAATCCGCCAGATGCAACTCGCCGACGCCGGCGGCGGCCAGGTACAACGCCACCGGTGCGCCGAGCCCACCAAGACCGACGATCAACGCGCGACTTTGCTTGAGGCGCAATTGGCCATCGATGTCGACATGCTGCAACAGAATCTGCCGGCTATAGCGCAACAGCTCCTGATCGTTCAGCACGGCAGGCACCCCAGGCTGATGCGTTCATGAGCGCCCAGGTCCTTGCGGCTGTGAACTTCAGCAAAGCCTTGGGCTTGCAGCAAATCACGTACTGCGCCGGCCTGATCGTAACCGTGCTCAAGCATCAACCAACCGCCCGGTTCGAGGTGACCGGGGGCCTGGGCAATGATCTGGCGCAAATCATCCAGGCCGTCCGGCCCTGCGACCAACGCACTGCTCGGTTCGAAACGCACATCGCCCTCGGCCAGATGCGGATCGGCGGCCGCGATATAAGGCGGATTGCTGATGATCAATGCAAAACGCTCCCCCTCCAAGGCGCTGAACCAGTGACTACTCAACACCGTGACGTTACCCAGGTCCAGGCGCTGGCGATTGCGTTCGGCCAGGGCCACAGCCTCCAGCACCCGATCGACCGCCGTGACCTTCCAGGCCGGGCGCTCGCTGGCCAAGGCCAGGGCAATCGCGCCGCTGCCGGTGCCCAGGTCCAGGACCCGGACCGGGGTGGCCGGCAACAAGGCCAGCGCGGTTTCCACCAGCAACTCGGTGTCGGGACGCGGGATCAGCGTATGGGGCGCGACTTCCAGGTCGAGCTTCCAGAAGCCCTGTTGCCCGAGGATGTAGGCCACCGGCTCGCCGGAACGACGTCGGCGCAGGTACTCAGAGAACAGCAACGCCGCCTCGCTCGGCACGATCCGCTCGGGCCAGGTGTGCAGGAAACTGCGGGACTTGCCCAGCGCAGCGGCCAGGAGCAACTCGGCATCCAATCGCGGCGTGGGCGAATCCGGCAGCTCGGCGGCGCGTAACAAACTGGCGATGATGGTCATTTATTCACCTGTGCTTACTCGCCAATCGCAGCCAACTGGTCGGCCTGGTATTCGGCCAGCAATGGCTCGATCACCGCATCGACACCACCGGCAAGAATCTCGTCGAGGGAATACAGGGTCAGGTTGACACGATGGTCGGTGACCCGGCCCTGGGCGAAGTTGTAGGTACGGATCCGCTCGGAGCGATCACCCGAACCCACCAGCAATTTGCGTTCGCTGGCGATGGCATTGGCCGCGGCGCTGGTCTGCTGGTCGTTGAGCTTGGCCGACAGCCAGGCCATGGCCCGCGCCCGATTCTTGTGCTGGGAACGTTCTTCCTGGCACTCGACCACGATGCCCGAAGGCAAGTGAGTGATGCGGATCGCCGAGTCGGTCTTGTTGACGTGCTGGCCACCCGCGCCGGAGGAACGATAGGTATCGACCCGCAGGTCCGCCGGGTTGATCTCGATGGCTTCCTGCTCGTCCGGCTCGGGCAATACCGCCACGGTGCAGGCCGAGGTATGGATGCGCCCCTGGGATTCGGTGGCTGGCACACGCTGCACACGGTGGGCACCGGACTCGAACTTCAGCTTGCCGTAGACGTTGTCACCCTCGACCCGGGCGATGACTTCTTTATAGCCACCGTGTTCGCCTTCGTTCTCCGAAAGAATCTCCACGCGCCAACCGCGGCGTTCGGCGTAACGCGAATACATGCGGAACAGGTCGCCGGAGAAAATCGCCGCCTCGTCGCCACCAGTACCGGCACGGATCTCGAGAAACACGTTGCGCCCGTCGTTCGGGTCCTTGGGCAACAGCATGCGCTGCAGATTGCCTTCCAGCTCGAGCAATTGTTCCTTGGCTTCGCGGACTTCCTCCACCGCCATTTCGCGCATGTCCGGGTCGCTGTCCTTGAGCAGCGCCTGCGCGCCCTCGAGGTCGCCCTGCACTTTGAGCAACTGTTTATAGGTGGCGACAATCGGCTCGACTTCCGCGTATTCCTTGGAATAGGTGCGGAATTTGTTCTGGTCGGAAATGACTTCGCCATCGCCCAGCAAGGCGGTCAGTTCTTCGAAACGGTCCTGGAGGATGTCCAGTTTATTGAGCAGTGACGCTTTCATTGCGGTTTTTTATCCGAAAAGCTATCCGGTGAACCCTCACCGAGGGCAAAGAGTTCCTGGGCCATGGCCAACGCGTCGAGGCGGCCTTCGGCGGTCAACTTCTTGAGCTGGACACTGGGGGCGTGAAGCAATTTGTTGGTCAGGCCGCGGGCCAGTTGCACCAGCACCTCTTCGGCGTTGCCACCGTTGGCCAGCAGGCGCTGGGCCTTTTGCAGCTCTTCATCGCGCAGGCGTTCGCTCTGCTGCCGATAGGCCTTGAGCACATCCACTGCCGCCAGCTCGCGCAGGCGCACCATGAAATCGTCGGCGCCGACAGTGATCATCTCTTCGGCCGCCTGGGCCGCGCCTTGTCGGCTCTTGAGGTTCTCGGCAACCACTTCGTGCAGATCGTCGACGCTGTAGAGGTAAACGTCGTCCAGTTCACCGACTTCCGGCTCGATGTCCCGAGGGACGGCGATGTCTACCATGAAAATCGGTTTGTGCTTGCGCAGCTTCAAGGCGCTTTCCACCGCGCCCTTGCCCAGGATCGGCAACTGGCTGGCGGTGGAACTGATGACGATGTCACTGTGCACCAGCTCGGCCGGGATGTCCGAGAGCAGCACCGCGTGGGCGCCAAACTGCTCGGCCAGGGTACTGGCCCGCTCCAGGGTCCGGTTGGCGACGACGATGCGCTTGACCCCCAGGTCATGCAAATGACGGGCGACCAGGGTGATGGTCTCGCCAGCGCCGATCAGCAACGCCTGGCTGCGCTGCAAATCGCTGAAAATCTGTTTCGCCAGGCTGACGGCGGCAAACGCCACGGACACCGGGTTCTCGCCGATGGCGGTGTCGGTGCGCACCTGCTTGGCGGCGTTGAACGTAGCCTGGAACAGCCGCCCCAGCAGCGGGCCGACGGTACCGGCCTCCCGCGCCACGGCGTAGGCCGATTTCATCTGACCGAGGATCTGCGGTTCGCCCAACACCAGCGAGTCGAGCCCCGAGGCGACACGCATCATGTGACGAACGGCCGCATCGTCCTCATGCACATAGGCACTGGCGCGCAGCTCTTCAAGGCTCAGGTTGTGATATTCGGCCAGCCAGCGCAGCACCGAATCGGCCGAAACATGATCCTGTTCTATATAAAGCTCGCTGCGATTGCAGGTGGAGAGGATCGCTGCTTCGCGGCTGTCGGTGAGTCGGCAGAGCTGCTGCAGGGCCTCAACCAACTGCTCAGGCGTAAAGGCCACGCGCTCGCGGACGTCTACTGACGCAGTCTTATGGTTAATACCAAGTGCAAGGAAGGCCATTCAAGGTCGCTGATAGTGACGTGAAGCCGGCAATTGTCCTACTTCGCCAGATTCAGAACAACCACTCGATCTCTATCGCCTTGGCCTGTGCCGTAAATCGACGGGGCGGTTATGTTTGACCGAAGGCTTGTGTCATGATGATCCGACCGCAGGTTAGTCGTCCTCTTCCTATATGAATAGATCTTCCGCGTTGCTCCTCGCCTTTGCCTTGCTCAGCGGCTGCCAGTCCATGGCTCCCGTGTCGACGGACGGTACGCCGCCGGTCGAAGACAGCACGCAGGCTCCCGAAAAGCCCAAGGTCTACGGCTCGTTCAGCGAAGAAACCATCTTCAGCCTGTTGAGCGCCGAACTGGCAGGCCAGCGCAATCGTTTCGACATTGCGCTGGACAATTACGTGACCCAGGCCATCAACACCCAGGACCCGGGCATCTCGGAACGTGCGTTTCGCATCGCCGAATACCTGGGGGCCGACCAGGCCGCACTGGATACGGCATTGATCTGGGCGAAAAATGCCCCGGACGACCTCGAGGCGCAACGCGCCGCTGCCGTCCAGCTGGCCCGCGCCGGGCGCTACGACGACTCCATGGCGTACATGGAGAAAGTCCTGCAGGGCAAGGGCGACACCCATTTCGATTTTCTGGCGCTGTCCGCCGCCGATACCGATCAGGAAACCCGCAGCGGCCTGATGAAAAGCTTCGACCGCCTGTTGCAGCGTCATCCGAACAATGGGCAACTGATCTTCGGCAAGGCCCTGCTGCTGCAACAGGACGGCGATTCCCAAGGTGCCTTGACCTTGCTGGAAGACAACCCGCCGGAAGCCGGCGAAGTGGCGCCGATCCTGCTGCGCGCGCGCTTGCTGCAAGGTTTGAACCGCGGTGACGAAGCACTGCCGCTGCTGGAAAAAAGCATCAAGAAGTACCCGGACGACAAACGCCTGCGCCTCACCTACGCCCGCATGCTGGTGGAAAACAACCGCATGGACGATGCCAAGGTGGAGTTCTCCAGCCTGGTCCAGCAATACCCTGAAGACGACGAGTTGCGTTACTCCCTGGCGCTGGTTTGCCTGGAAGCCAAGGCCTGGGACGAGGCCAAGGGTTATCTGGAAGACCTGATCGCCCGGGAAAGCCACGTCGACTCAGCCCACCTGAACCTGGGTCGCATCGCTGAAGAGCGCAACGACCCCGAGAGCGCGCTGATCGAGTATGCCCAGGTTGGCCCGGGCAACGATTATCTGCCGGCGCAGTTACGCCAGGCCGATATCCTGATGAGCAATGGCAAGACGGCCGAGGCCCAGAGTCGCCTCGCCGTGCAGCGCGACTCCCAGCCGGATTATGGAATCCAGCTCTACCTGATCGAAGCCGAAACCCTGTCGGCCAACAATCAGGGCGATAAAGCCTGGAACGTACTGCAGCAAGCCTTGAAGCAGTACCCGGACGACCTGAACCTGTTGTACACCCGCGCCATGCTGGCGGAAAAACGCAATGACCTGGCCCAGATGGAAAAAGACCTGCGCCTGATCATCCAGCGTGACCCGGACAACGCCATGGCCCTCAATGCCTTGGGCTACACGCTGTCGGATCGCACCACCCGCTACGACGAAGCCAAGCTGCTGATCGAACAGGCCCACCAGATCAATCCGGAAGACCCGGCAGTGCTCGATAGCCTCGGCTGGGTGAATTTCCGCCTGGGTAACCTCGATGAAGCCGAACGCTTGTTGCGCCAAGCCCTGGAACGCTTTCCCGACCAGGAAGTCGCCGCTCACCTGGGCGAGGTCTTGTGGGCCAACGGTAAACAGCGCGAGGCCCGGCAGATCTGGAGCCGCTTCCTCAAGGACCAGCCCGACAGCCCTGTTTTGCGCAGCACCATCAAACGCCTGACCGGATCAGAGACCCTTTAAGATTATGTTTTTGCGCCACTTCATCGTATTCAGCTTTATCGCCCTGCTCGCCGGTTGCGCGGGCTTCGGCGCCCGTGAATCCGTCCAGGGCCAGGGCAACCAGGCCCAGTGGCGCGAACACAAACAACAACTGATCGGCCTCGACGGTTGGCAGATCGATGGCAAGATCGGCATTCGCGCACCAAAAGACTCGGGCAGCGGTACGCTGTTCTGGTTGCAACGCCAGGACTACTACGACATTCGCCTGTCCGGTCCATTGGGCCGTGGTGCGGCACGATTGACTGGCCGGCCGGGCCAGGTCTCGCTGGAAGTCGCCAACCAGGGTCGCTATGAAGCGCCCACTCCCGAAGCGTTGCTGGAAGAACAACTGGGTTGGAAATTGCCGGTTTCCCACCTGACCTGGTGGGTTCGCGGGCTGCCGGCACCGGACAGCAAGAGCCGCCTGGTCCTCGACGCCGACAGCCGCCTGTCCAACCTGGAACAGGATGACTGGCAGATCGAATACCTAAGCTATGCCCAGCAGAACGGCTACTGGCTGCCCGAGCGAATCAAGCTGCACGGCAGCAACCTCGACGTTACGCTGGTGATCAAGCAATGGCAGCCGCGCAAGCTGGGGCAATGACATGAGCGCTGCACGCCTGACCCTGCCCTCCCCGGCCAAACTCAACCTGATGCTGCACATCCTCGGTCGTCGCCCGGATGGTTATCACGAATTGCAGACGATTTTTCAGTTTCTGGACTACGGCGATGAAATCACGTTTGCCGTGCGTGACGACGGCGTGATTCGCCTGCACACCGAATTCGAAGGCGTGCCCCACGACAGCAACCTGATCGTCAAGGCCGCGAAAAAACTCCAGGAACAATCCGGTTGTTCGCTGGGCATCGATATCTGGATCGAGAAAATCCTGCCCATGGGCGGCGGTATCGGTGGCGGCAGCTCGAATGCAGCGACGACTTTACTGGGGCTCAACCACCTCTGGCAGCTGGACTGGGACACGGATCGCCTGGCAGCACTGGGCCTGACACTGGGCGCCGACGTGCCGGTTTTCGTGCGTGGCCACGCCGCTTTCGCCGAGGGCGTCGGGGAAAAACTCACCCCGGTAGACCCCGAGGAACCCTGGTACTTGGTGCTGGTGCCGCAAGTATCTGTAAGTACAGCAGAAATTTTTTCAGATCCGCTGTTGACACGTAACTCTCCTCCCATTAAAGTGCGCCCCGTTCCCAAGGGAAACAGTCGAAATGACTGCTTACCGGTGGTAGCAAGGCGTTATCCAGATGTTCGTAACGCTTTGAATTTGTTAGGTAAATTTACCGAAGCAAAACTCACCGGAACTGGAAGTTGTGTGTTTGGGGGCTTCCCAAGCAAAGCTGAAGCTGATAAAGTCTCGGCCCTTCTGACAGAGACCCTTACAGGGTTTGTAGCAAAAGGAAGCAACGTTTCGATGTTGCATCGCAAGCTGCAAAGTCTGCTCTAAAAGGAATCGAGTGCTCGGCACTCGCAGCAACAGATACAGGGGCGTCGCCAAGCGGTAAGGCAGCAGGTTTTGATCCTGCCATGCGTTGGTTCGAATCCAGCCGCCCCTGCCATTTTCCTATACTCATCCAGGTATACCCTCAGCCTTCAGGTACTGCGCGTGTCCAAGATGATGGTCTTTACGGGGAACGCCAACCCCGATCTGGCTCGGCGTGTAGTACGTCAGCTGCATATCCCTCTCGGTGACATTTCTGTCGGTAAGTTCTCCGACGGCGAAATCACTGCCGAGATCAATGAAAACGTTCGCGGTAAAGACGTCTTCATTATTCAGCCGACTTGCGCTCCGACCAACGATAACCTGATGGAACTCGTCGTGATGGCTGATGCCTTCCGCCGTTCCTCGGCTACTCGTATCACTGCTGTTATTCCTTACTTTGGTTATGCCCGTCAGGATCGCCGTCCGCGTTCCGCACGTGTGGCAATCAGCGCGAAAGTCGTGGCTGACATGCTTACCGTAGTCGGCATCGATCGTGTCCTCACGGTTGACTTGCATGCTGACCAGATTCAGGGCTTCTTCGATATTCCTGTGGATAACATCTACGGCTCCCCGGTCCTGGTGGATGATATTGAAGATCAGCGCTTCGAAAACCTGATGATCGTGTCCCCGGACATTGGTGGCGTCGTGCGTGCACGGGCCGTTGCCAAATCCCTGGGCGTGGATCTGGGTATCATCGACAAACGCCGTGAGAAAGCCAATCACTCCGAAGTGATGCACATCATCGGCGACGTCGAAGGGCGTACCTGTATTCTGGTCGACGACATGGTCGATACCGCCGGCACCCTGTGCCACGCGGCCAAGGCCCTGAAAGAGCATGGCGCTGCCAAGGTCTTTGCCTACTGCACACACCCTGTGCTGTCGGGTCGAGCGATCGAAAACATTGAAAATTCCGTGCTGGACGAACTGGTGGTGACCAACACCATCCCATTGTCCGCAGCAGCACAAGCCTGTGCACGTATCCGTCAACTGGATATCGCACCGGTTGTTGCCGAAGCGGTTCGCCGCATCAGCAATGAAGAATCGATCAGCGCGATGTTCCGCTAAGGGCCCGGCCCTCACCGCGACATCTCGTTGACGAAAAGCGCCCCGCCCCGACATTCACTGTCGGGGCGGGGCTTTTTTGCCCATATCGCCTTTAGCGCTGGTCGCAAGCGCTGGGGTGAATGTGGTTACTTTGGAGATACAACATGAACGAATTTACCCTGAATGCTGAAGTGCGTTCCGACCTGGGGAAAGGTGCGAGCCGCCGCCTGCGTCGTCTCGCAAGCCTGGTTCCAGCTGTAGTCTACGGTGGCGAGAAAGCCCCTGAGTCCATCAGCATGCTGGCCAAAGAAGTTGCCAAACTGCTCGAAAACGAAGCGGCCTACAGCCACATCATCGAGCTGAACATCGGTGGCGCCAAGCAGAACGTCGTGATCAAGGCCCTGCAACGTCACCCGGCCAAAGGCCACGTGATGCACGCTGACTTCGTACGCGTAGTAGCTGGCCAGAAACTGACCGCTATCGTGCCTGTGCACTTCGTTGGCGAAGCTGCTCCGATCAAGAAAGGCGGCGAAATTTCGCACGTTGTTTCGGAAATCGAAGTGACCTGCCTGCCGAAAGACCTGCCTGAATTCATCGAAGTCGACCTGGCTGACGCCGAAGTCGGCACGATCATTCACCTGTCCGACCTCAAGGCTCCTAAAGGCGTTGAGTTTGTTGCTCTGGCACACGGCGATGACAAGGCTGTTGCCAACGTCCACGCTCCACGTGTTGCTCCAGAAGCTACTGAAGAAGGCGCTGCAGAGTAATTTCACTCTGTCGCCGGGGTGAGCGGAAACATCGCGGGCTGGAACGTAGCGAGGCAGCGGGCGAGAACGCGAAGTTTACCTAACGGTAGATCCGCATTTTTCGTCCACTGTCGCAATACCGTTTGAGCGCGACGTTGTTATCCACACTCCAGGAAGGGCCCCTATCGTGACTGCCATTAAACTGATCGTTGGCCTGGGAAATCCAGGCGCCGAATACGAACAGACCCGGCATAACGCAGGGGCCCTTTTTGTTGAGCGCATCGCGCACGCACAAGGCGTCAGCCTAACGGCCGATCGCAAATATTTCGGCCTGACCGGGCGCTTCTCGCATCAGGGTCAGGATGTTCGTCTGTTGATTCCCACCACCTACATGAACCGCAGCGGCCAGGCCGTGGCGGCATTGGCCGGTTTCTTTCGCATCAAGCCTGAAGAAATCCTGGTGGCCCACGACGAACTCGACCTGCCTCCGGGCGTTGCCAAGCTCAAGCAGGGCGGCGGCCATGGCGGTCACAACGGGTTGCGCGACATCATCGCGCAACTGGGTAATCAGAATACCTTTCACCGCCTGCGGCTCGGCATCGGCCACCCGGGCGTTGCCAGTATGGTTTCAAACTTTGTCCTGGGTCGTGCGCCACGCGCCGAACAGGAAAAACTCGATGCCAGCATCGACTTTGCCCTCGGCGTGCTGCCGGATATCCTCGCCGGGGAATGGAACCGCGCGATGAAAAACCTGCACAGCCAGAAGGCCTGACACTCACTCCTAGGGGAAACACCATGGGATTCAATTGCGGCATCGTCGGCCTGCCTAACGTCGGCAAGTCCACCCTGTTCAACGCCCTGACCAAGTCCGGTATCGCGGCTGAGAACTTCCCCTTCTGCACCATCGAGCCGAACACCGGCATCGTGCCGATGCCCGATCCACGCCTGGAGGCCCTGGCGGCCATCGTGATCCCGGAGCGCGTGCTGCCGACCACCATGGAATTCGTCGACATCGCCGGCCTGGTAGCCGGCGCGTCGAAGGGTGAAGGCCTGGGCAACAAGTTCCTGGCCAACATCCGCGAAACCGACGCCATCGCCCACGTGGTCCGCTGCTTCGAAGACGAGAACGTGATTCACGTCTCCAACAGCGTCGACCCGAAACGCGACATCGAGATCATCGACCTGGAACTGATCTTCGCCGACCTCGACAGCTGCGAGAAGCAACTGCAAAAAGTCGCTCGCAATGCCAAGGGTGGCGACAAAGACGCCGTCGCCCAGAAAGCCCTGCTCGAGCAGTTGATCGCCCACTTCACCTTGGGCAAGCCGGCCCGCAGCCTGATCAAGAACATGGGCGCCGATGAGAAGCAGATCGTTCGCGGCTTCCACCTGCTGACCACCAAGCCGGTCATGTACATTGCCAACGTTGCCGAAGACGGCTTCGAGAACAATCCTCTGCTGGACGTGGTAAAAGCCATCGCCGAAGAAGAAGGTGCGATCGTGGTACCGGTCTGCAACAAGATCGAAGCGGAAATCGCCGAGCTTGAAGACGGCGAAGAGAAGGACATGTTCCTCGAGGCCCTGGGCCTGGAAGAACCTGGCCTGAACCGCGTGATCCGCGCTGGCTATGAAATGCTCAACCTGCAGACGTACTTCACCGCAGGCGTAAAAGAAGTCCGCGCCTGGACCGTTCGCGTCGGCGCCACTGCGCCACAAGCCGCGGCCGTGATCCACACCGACTTCGAAAAAGGCTTCATCCGCGCCGAAGTCATCGCCTATGACGATTTCATCCAGTACAAGGGTGAAGCCGGCGCCAAGGAAGCCGGTAAATGGCGTCTGGAAGGCAAGGAATACATCGTCAAGGATGGCGACGTGATGCACTTCCGTTTTAACGTCTAACTTTCCTGAGCCTATCGCGTGGCAGCTACTCACTGCCACGCGACCTTCTCAAGCAGACGTCACGTCAATAGATGCCCTTGATCGAACTCTGCCGCTACCCCGATCAGCCCTATCCCGGCGTCGGGAGCAAAGCTCATGTCATCTTCGTCGAGGTTTTCCCGCCAGTCCCCGGCCAGCGCGATCTGGAACCAGTGGCCTTGGGCGTCTGCTTCCACATCCGCCAGATAAGTGCGGTCCAGCTCCTGGTTGTAAACCATCTTCAGCGTAGTGCCCGTACCGTCTCCGAAGCCGGTATAGCCCAGGGTCGCCACATCGATCTTGTCGTCAACCGTGAAGCCTTCGATAAGGTCGGCAAAGCTCTGGCTGTCAGTGCGATAGCTGTCTTGGGTTGAGGTATAGCGGAACACGTCGGCGTTTTCCCGGTTATCAGTCCACAACGAGATGTCGGCTCTATCTCCGCCGTTGAGACGGTCGGCGCCCGCGCCGCCTATGATTACATCAGCCCCAGCGCCGCCGTTGATACGGTCATTGCCGTCCAGGCCATAGATGATTTCCGACAAGGCAGAACCAGTAATCGTATCCTTGGTAGAGGTGCCTTCAACAGTGGGCGCGGTGAACACCAGGTTGGTGCTGTTCAATTGCCCCACCAGGTTGCCGTCCAAGGCCAGTTCAAACCGTTGCCCGGAGGCATCGACGTCGTAACTCTTGAGGTAGGTGAGAGTACCGTCCGCGCTGGTATGGACGGCCAAGGTGCCGTCATGGCCGTCGCCAATGCCGGTGAAACCCAGGGCAATCAAGTCGATGCGGTCCCCAGAGGCGTCGAAGTCCTGGACCCGGTCACTGTGGTTTTGCGTCGCAGTGCGGAAACTGTCACTCAGTTCGGTAAAGCGGAAAATGTCAGCGCCAACGCCACCTTGCAGAAGGTCGCGCCCGCCGCTGCCTTGAAGCACATCATCACCCGCCAGCCCCTGGATAATTTCGGCGGCATCGGTACCCTGCAAGATGTCTTCACCGGCGTAGCCATCCACATGGGGCTTACCGTCCTGGCTGCCGAAGCGGGTATCCACACTGCCATCCGCGTTCCAGCGGATGACGCTGAAATCCCCGTTGCTCGTGCCGGCCGCCAGGATCTTGCCATCTGCCTGGACCGTCACAGCCACAGGCGTGTCGGCCTCGAAGGTCACCATGCCATTGGAGCCAAAGCTGGTGTCAAAGGAACCGTCAGCGTTAAGCCGCGCTACAGTCGCCGAGGTGGAGCTTTCGCCATGGCCCATGACGATGATCTTGCCGTCAGCCTGCACGGTGACCACTGAGTCTTCGCCAAACCCCATGGCAGCACTCAAGTAGAGAACACCGTTGTCACCGAAATGGGTATCCAGCTGACCATCGGGATTGAAGTGCTGCAAGGCATACGTCGGATCACCCGCGCCGGCGGCATTGTACGCAGCCCCGACCACAACACCGCCATCGGCCTGTACCGCAGTAGAAATTCCGCCGTTGTAATATTCGTCTTCGGGAATGTTGACGGTCAGCACGCCATGGTCGCCAAAGCCATCGACGAGAGTGCCGTCATTGCCGAGCCTGGTCACTGTGGCCTGGTCGAATCCACGGGCGCTGATCTGGAACGTGCCATCCGTATTGGCCGTCAGGTCGATGTCCTTGAAGTCATGGCTGATGTCGACCGTGATAGCGCCGTTTTGACCAAAGCTAGCATCGCGTGTCCCGTCGCTGTTGAAGCGCTCCACCTGAACGCCCGTGTTCAGCGCTGTGGCGATCAGCACCTTGCCATCAGGTTGCACCGCCGTCAGCTCGTAGCGCGACGCCGGGGCTGTCGCGGCGGGTACGATATCGACGCCGCCGTCATGGAAGCTGGTGTCCAGACTACCATCTGCGTTCAGGCGAATAACGCTATGGTTCTGTTCGTAGCCATAGCTTTCCTCGCCTGGCGCCCCGGGGTAGCCCCAGGCCAGGTACTCGGTATAGCCACCGACCAGGATCTTGCCGTCCGGCTGGATAACGATGCTCTGGTTATCATCGAACTGGCCGGTGAGGTCGACCTGGACTGTGCCCGGGCCAGTTCTCACGGTATGGGTACTGACCATCGTGTTGTCGGTGGTTGCCATGGGTTTAATCCTTTAAGGGCATTGGATCCGTCACTTTAGTGGAGCAGGAAGGATTTGCACGCCGCCCCATCGCTGACACGAGCAGCGGCCGACCGATGGTTTTTTGTAGCCGTCTGGCCTCGCTGGTGGGCTGAAAAAAGTGCGCATAGCAAAAAGCCGCGTTGGTTCGCGGCTTTTTCATGGGCGTGGTTTGGAGGTACTTGAGATTCGATACGGCCTAGAACAGATAGCCTATATAGATCGCCCCGCCACCACCGGCCTGCACACCAGCGTTCATGCCTGCCATGACCAGCGCACCCTTGGCCGACTTCGCCAACTGCCGGTTGACCGTGGTGGACGCGATGAGCGCGGTCGCCGGGTTGGCGTTCAGCGCCATCGACAATGCCAGCAGCTTGGGATCGAGCCCGAACAACAGGGCCGTGGCGGAAGCACCGACCACCAGGCCTCCGCCCACTTCGGTATACATGCAGGGGCCGGTGATGTCATCGCTGGTCAGGTCGCGACTGGCCAAGGCGTCGCTGACAAACACCTTGCCGAAGCTGGGGAACGCCTCCGCTGCGCCGACGCCAGCCACGCTCTTACCCTTGACCTGGATATTGATCTTGCCGAAACGCGGCAGCCGCGCGCCGAATCCGGCCCCTACCCCGACGCCGCCGTAGCGGTAGCTGACGTCCTCACCTTGGGGCGAACGCAGGATGATCGAACCGCCACTGCCCGCCACCATGACCACGGTCAGACCACCGCCGCTGGCGGTCTGATACTGCCAGCGACTTTCATTGACCGGGATTGGGATGTTGAAGCTCATACGCTCAAAGTCCTTTATGTGAGTGAACTGCACCGTGACCACGCTGACGAATGGCTTTTGCCAGACCAGCAATGGTAAACATCAGACCCAGGCAACCCAGCAGCCCGGAAGGCCCCCACAGTGCACCCGGATCATCGACGATAGCGCTGCTGGCCGGCTGCTCGGGCAAGTAATGCACGCGTACCGACTGCCCCTCCCGATAGCCGAAGATCAAGCCGCCCTGGGGATAAGAGATTTTCTCGCCAGTGCCAGCGGTGAAGGCGATCTCAGGATGCGAACCGCCGGCATTCAGGCGGCTGACGATGCCATCGGCGGTCTGGGCGCGGGCGAGGAACTCGCGGCGCTCAAGCGTGAGATTGACGGTAATGCCCAACAGGACGATACCAATCAGGGCAAACAGCAGACCCAGCAGTATCTTCCCGATGTGTGACGGGGTGTCGTTAGCCATGGTGTGTCTCGGCGTTCGTCCATGAAAGAGGGGCGTCAGGATAACAAAGAAGCTTCGCGACTCCCCATCCCATGCGCAAAATGATTGAGGACAGGAGAAGCCGCTGCCTCTTGCATGAAGCGTCGAGGCAGCGTCCAGACTTATGCCCTATGCCTGGACCAGATTGGCAATCTTGACGTCCGGATCGACGTCAGCCTCATAGTCCACCCCTTCTACCCCAAAACCGAAGAGACGCAGGAACTCCGCTTTGTAACCGACAAAGTCCGTCAGCTCATAAAGGTTATCCGTGCTGACCTGATCCCAGAGTTGCTTGACGCGGTCTTGCACTTGAGGTGCCAGTTCCTTGTAGTCCACGCGCAGACGCCCCTCCTCGTCCATCACAGGAGAATGGCCGTACAAGCTGTCTTTGTAGAGCGCATGAACCTGCTCGATACACCCTTCGTGCGTGCCCTGCTCCTTCATGACTTTAAACAGCAATGACAGGTACAGCGGCATGATCGGGATCGCTGAACTGGCCTGGGTCACCACGGCTTTCAATACCGAGACCCGCGCATCGCCCCCCAGGGCAGCCAATCGTTCACGGATACCAAGGACTTTCTGGTCCAGGTCTTTCTTGGCCGCGCCAATGGAACCATTCCAGTAGATGTCATGGGTCAGCTTTTCGCCCAAGTAGGTGAACGCAGTCGTTTTCGCCCCATCAGCCAGGACACCCGCTTCGTGCAGGGCATCGATCCACATCTGCCAGTCTTCGCCGCCCATCACGGCCACCGTGCCATCGATTTCGCTTTGGGTCGCCGGCTCCAGGGTGGTCTCCTTGACCACTTCTTTATCAGTATCCAGCCCGCGCAAGGTCACGGCCTTGTCGAGCGGCTTGAGGGTAGAGCTCAGTACGGCACCGGTCTTGGGGTGCGTGCGGCGTGGCGCGGCCAGACTGTAGACAACGAGGTCGATCTTGCCCAAGTCGCGCTTGATGACGTCGATGGTCTGTTGTTTGATTTCATCGGAAAACGCATCGCCGTTGATGCTCTTGGCGTAGAGGCCCTCTGACTCGGCGAACGAGTGAAAGGCCGCGGTGTTGTACCAACCGGCGGTGCCGAGCTTGCCTGGATCACCTTCACGTTCAAAAAACACACCCAGGGTCTTGGCGCCACAACCAAAAGCGGCCGTAATCCGCGCAGCCAGCCCGTAGCCGGTCGATGCACCGATCACGAGTACGTTCTTTGGCCCATCGGTGATGGGGCCTTGGGCGGTCACGTAGTCGATCTGACTCTTGACATTGGCTTCACAGCCAGTGGGGTGGGTCGTCACACAGACAAAGCCACGAACGCGCGGTTTGATGATCATAAAAGGATCTGCCTCTTCCAGGATGTAGAGCGCCAACACTGGCCATTAAAGTCGTAGACGCCTGGAACGTGGAAGCGTCACGGTGAATGTCGCCTTACGTGGCTTGACTCACCAACGGCAACCTCACGATGAACTCGCTCCCCAGGCCATCCCCCGCGCTCTTGCCAATCACGGTGCCACCGTGGCTTTCGACCAATTCGCGCACCACCGTCAGGCCAATGCCCAGGCCTGCGCCGCTGAAGCCGACGGCGTGAACGTCCTGCACGAACGGCTCGAAAATGAATGGCAGCGCCTTGGCCGAGATCCCCATGCCGCTATCGCGGATGCTGACCTCCAATAGGTCGGCCTCGACGGTGGCCGAAAGCCTGATCGTGCCGCCGGCGGGGGTGTACTTGACGGCATTGCCCAGCAAGTTGCCGAAAATCTGCGCGAGCCGCACCGGATCGCCGTTCATGGATAGTACAGACGCGGGTAATTCGGCGCTGAAGTGCAAGTCGCCAGAGAGCATGACCGGCCGACAGTTGTCGATGGACTCATGAATGATCTGAACGATATCGACAATCTCGCAATCGAGGCGAAACTTGCCGGTCTTGACCCGAGAGACGTCGAGCAAGTCTTCGACCAACCGAGACATGTGCCGCACCTGGCCTTCGATCAACTTCTGCATGCGCGGCAGTTCCTCACTGGGCGCCCGTGCCAGTCGGCCGGCAATCATACTGATGGGGTTCAGTGGATTACGCAGTTCATGGGCCACCAGGGCGAGGACGCTACGCTGGCGTTCCAGCGCGCGTTCGGCCGAGGCCTTCAGGTGTTGCGCGCTGAGGGCGGCGATGACCAATAGCTCATTGGCTTCGCGCATATCCAGGTACAGCTGCTGTTGTTCTGCCGCCTGCGCGTTTTTTGGCTTTTCAGCCTCGGACTGGGCCGACAGGATCGCCAGGACCAACTGCTGGTTGGCCTCGATCAATTGCTCGATCTGTTGCTTATCGGCGAGCTGGGTGTTGGCGTCGTTCAGTTCCTTATGCAACGCCGCCAGCACCGCCCGCGCCTCGACGGTTTTCTGGCCAAGCAGGAACAGCTCGCGAGCGACCGTGGCCTTCGCTTGCTCATCCTTGCCATGGGTTTCATCCATGATCGTGACTCATCCAGCGCCTTTGCCAGAAAGCCGCCGGGTGGGGCGACCTCCAAGCAACCCCTCCTGATCCGGCAACATTTCACCGATCTGCAAACCGTTGTCGTCGATGCGATAAAGGCGTAATTCATCGGAGTGAGCGCTGGCGCGGACCTTGACCACGGCCATGATGCGCAATAAACGGCTCTGCACTTCAATGTAGCGTTGAACGATGATGGCGTCGGTGAGAAACGCCGTGCCATAAGGACTGAAACGCAGGTCGGTGTAGCGGTCCTCCAGCTCCGACGTCAGCAATACCGTGACACCGGCGCTGGTCAACGCCGTGACCATGCGCGACAGCGACTCGCGAAAGTCTTCGCGGAAGGTCGGCGCCAGCGCCAGTTCGAAGCCCGACAGCGAATCGATCACCACCCGGGTCGCTTTCAGGCGGGCGATCTCACTGAGCAGCAAGTGCACGATTTCGTCGATGGACAGGTCCGGCGCGCGGCTATCCACCAGCCCGACTTTTCCAGATTGAATCAAGTCGGCGAGCTTGGCGTTCTGGGAGTGATTGGGGCGCTGTTCAAACACCGCGATCACGCCGGTCTCACCGTTGCGCGCACCTTCGGCGAGAAAGGACGCCGCCAGAATGCTCTTGCCTGAACCGGACGGCCCCGCCACTAACAAGGAATACCCGCGCGGCAGGCCACCGCCGAGCATTTCATCGAGCTGCGGTACGCCCATGGCCAGGCGCTTGATCGGAAATTCCAGTGGCGCTTCGCCCGGGTTGAAAGGTGCAGGGGCAAATACCTTGATTCCCGACGCAGCGATACGGAAGGTGTGCAGGCCCGGCAGCGTCGGCTGGCCGCGCATTTTCATGATTTCCATCTTGCGCACCATGGAGTTGCGCTGAACGCTCTGGCGCAGCCAGATCAGCCCATCGGCCACGGTGAAAATCGGGTTGGTATCGGTTTCGGTGAAATACTCGCCGATCAGGAAAGTCGTGGCCTGCCAGGTGGTCATCAACATGCCCAACTGCTGGACGAACTGCGGCAGGTTGTTATTGGGGTTGTCCTGGGTCTGGCTGGCCAGCACTACCGAACGGAACGAGTCCACGAACACCAGCGCCGGGGAGTGAGCCTCCACCTCGCTGACAATACGCCGCAGCACTTCGTCCAGATCCCCGGCCAGGGTGTCGTCAGCCAGGTTGACGTAGCGGATCGACTGATTGATCGCGTCGCTGTCGAAGAAATCGAACTGCTGTTGATAACGCAGCATCTTCAGTGGCGGCTCGCCCAGCACGGTAAAAAACAGCGCGGGACGCTCGGGGGTCGCAAGGGCAAACATCATCTGGTGTGCGAGGGTGGTCTTGCCGCAACCGGGCGGGCCGGCGATCAGATTGAAGGAAAACTCCGGCAATCCTCCGCCCAAGACCTCGTCCAGCCCTGGCACGCCGGTGGCCAAGCGGTTGATAGTCACTTTGGTGCTCATGGCGAATTTTCCTGCGAAGGGGTGTCGCTCAAGGAAGGTTCCCACACGCCACGAAGCAAACGTGCGGTGAGCGAAGGCCCGATCAACGTGGTCAGCAACTCGTAGAAAATGCTCAGCAACATTTCACCGAAAAACAGCGCATCGGCTTCGCTTTGCTCGACGAGTACGGATTTAAGGGCCGTCAGAACCTGGCCGGCCTGCACTCTATCGCAGGTGCTGGTCAGGCGCGGATGGGTAGCCCCACACAAGTGCAGGCTGCGGCGATAAAGCGCGGCAACCCCTTGCTGGCCAATGACGGGCGTGAGGGCCGCCTCGATATCCTGCAAAATCGAAATGATCGCATGGGCGGTCTTGTCAATGTCAGCGTTGGGGCCAACGCGGTGCGTCAGAGAAGCTACGATCTGACGGCTCTCTTCGCTTAGCGTGGACATAGCTAACTGATATCCGATGGGCAAGCTTTGATAGTACACCCTCAAGGGCATTATCGAGCTCCCACTGGGCGAAGCAATGCAATTGCGATCATCTGCCGTTAGCGGATAAATCCAGCCTGGCCGCTAACCTAAAATGAAAAATCCCCGGTATCACTCGTGGATACGGGGATTTTACGTGATAACGCTCCAGGCTCGCGTCTGGAGCGGGCTGAAAAAAACTAACCCCTTTTGACCTTGAAGCGTCCCAGCACGCGTTGCATCAGCGAGGCGCGCTCCGAAAGGTCCTTGGCCGCCACCGCGCATTCTTGCGAGTTGGACTGGTTTTTCTGCGTCACCTCATCGATCTGCTCCAAGCCGATGCTGGCCTGCTGCAAACCCGAAGCCTGCTCGCTGGAGGCTTGATAGATCAGCGAAACCAGGTTGGAAACCGCGCTGGTTCCCGTGACGATGTTTTTCAGCGATTCGGCGGTCCGGCCGGCGATGATCATGCCGCGTTGCGTCTTGCTCGAAGAGTCGGCGATCAGCGCGGCCGTTTGCTGGGCGGCCTCGGCGCTGCGGGCGGCCAGGCTGCGCACTTCATCGGCCACCACGGCAAAACCGCGCCCAAGCTCACCCGCCCGGGCGGCTTCGATGGCCGCATTCAGCGCCAACAGATTGGTTTGAGCGGCAATATTGTCGATGGTGGTGATGATCGCGGTGATGTCCTTGCCCGAGTTGTCGATTTCGGCCATGGCGGCAATCAGCTCGCTCATCAATTTATCGCTCTCCCCCGCATCGGCACGGGATGCCTGGGATTGCTCATCGGCCTTCTTGGCGTTGGCGGCGTTGTCCCGGGTCTGCGCGGCCATTTGCGTCATCACCGCGCTGATTTCGGTAATGGACGACGCGGAATTGGACGCGCCATCAGACAATGACTGGCTCAGGTCGGTGACCTGCGCCGAGCTCCCGGTAATCTGCGTGGCGCTGGTCTGCACCTCGGAAATCAGCTGGTTCAGGTTGCTGACCATCTTCTCCAGTGACTTGCCCAGGGTATCGTGGGGCGAAGACAAGCGGACCTCCAGGTCCAGGTCTCCTTCGGAAATGCGCTCGGCCACTCGCACTTGCCGTTGCAGGCTTTCAGACATGTCGTTGAGCGCGACAGACAACTGCCCGACTTCATCTTCGGATTTCTGCACCAAACGACGGGAGAAATCCCCCAGGCTGATGTTGGCGGCCAAGGCCGCGGCCTCGCGAATCGGCCCGACGATTTTCGCGGCGGCAAACCACAGGGCGGCCAGGGCCAGCAGCGAAATACCCAGGCCCACCGAGACTTGCCAGATGCTGTTGCTGATACTGCGCGCCTGCAACTCCTGCTCCAGGGCAATGGCCTGGCTCATGACCACGGCCTTGGGCAGGCGAATCAGTACCGCCCATGGCTTGCCTGTACGACCGAGCGTAATGGGCATCAGCACTTCGATGTTCTGGGTTTGTGAGTTGAGCAAGCCGTCACTGCGACCGCCCTGGATATCGCCCAGCACTTTTTCCCAGGACTCAGGCAGCAAGGCCTTGATGGACTGGCCAATCAGGTCAGTGCGCTGGCTGTCTGCGACCACCAGGCCCTGGTTACTCAGGATCGACACCGTACCCTTGCCGCCGTAGAGCTCGGCGGACATCTGCTCGCTGAGTTTCTGGATAAAGGCGATATCGTAGTCCGCCCCGACCACACCGTAGAACTTGCCATTGGCGACGATTGGAACCGACAAGGTGGTCAGCCAGACGTTTTTACCCTGGACCACGTAAGGAATGGGGTCCAGCACGCTTTCCTTCAGGGTGTCGCGCGGGCCGCTGTACCACCCGCCTTTAGGCACACCATTGGGGTGACGATCCGGCGAGTCGTATTCGACCAACGGCTGCACCGCGACATGGCCACCGGCGCTGCGTGTCCAGTAAGGCGTGAAGCGCCCCGTCTGTGGATTACTGCCATCCTGGGCATTGCGCGATGCCAGATCCTGTCCGTCCAGCGCATCCGGTTCCCAGCAGGAATAGGTGCCATTGAAATCAGGGTTGTCCTTGAGGACGCCGAGCAACACCGTATTGATCTGTTCCCGGCCCAATGCCAGGGGGCTTTGCGTGGCCTTGCTGGCGGCAAAGGCATTGGCCATGGTGCGGGCCGCATCCAGGGCATTTTGCAACTTGGCCTGAATGGCGTTGGCCCGGGATTCGGCCAGGTTCTGAATTTCCCGGATGGTGGATTTTTCCACCAGTGCCGAGACTTCAGTGGCCACGTATTGCTCATTGGCCCGTGCGGTAAAGAGCCCGTAGATAATCAGGCTGACCGATGAAACAAACAGGCAAACGCCTGCCGTGACACAAATGCGTGCCTGCAATGACTTGAACTTCATATCATCCCCTGCCTGATTCTATTTATTGCCAGCGTTAAAGACGACGGTCTCCAACTCATGCACGACGCGGCGAATAACCATCGATCACGGCTGTTTACGCGGCCCACAAGACAAGCGTCTTGAAAGGGCACGGCGATACAGCTGCTTTATAAGTATTTGAAACGTGGCGGGTTGGGGGCAAAAAAGCAGTAAGGGGTATTCAAGTCAGGAACCGAAGGCCTTATGTACCTGGACAATAAGGGCGATAGGTGGAAAGAATGCGAAAGCCTGCTTGTCCAGTAACCATAGGGTCACCCTTGAATAATGCCGCAGAATCCATTCAGACCAATAACCACGACAGCAAGTTAACACCGTCGACATTTATACAAAATCGAACTTAGGACTTATACAAAATAGTGCTTTAGTCGTAATTCAGCAGGCCCGACACCCGAGGGGAAAGTGCCCCGCGAGTGTTGTGTACACCACACGGTGCCGGGAAGACCTGCGGCGCGTGCGAGGCATCACGCCGGGCTATTTGATCCTGGAAGGGCTGGGCGCGCCGTCGCGTTATCGGCTGTAGGAGGGCATCGTCAATGGCACCGGCTGCGGGTTGGCGATGACCCAGCGCACAGCCAATTCACAAAGACGATCCGTGTGCTCGGCGTCATCGTTGCCATTGCGCAGAGCGGCAGCCAGCGCCCGTGCTTCAGCGAGTTCGGCCGCCGGCAAGGGCACGGCGCTGCCCACGTGGCTAACCAGAGCCGCCAACATCGCTTTGAAATCCGCGTCCCAGTTGGCCGAGCCGTTGTGGTGAATCTCTCGGGATATACGGCCACTGATGCGGATCACCTCACCCTGCGCCGTCGCTGCGGCGCCAGAGGATGGCACCAGCAGCTCCCACAGTTGCTGATGCTGGTCAGGCCAGCCACAGGCCGTGACGACGATAGCGGCCTGACCGTCGTGAACCTTGCGGGAGGCAACGGGAGTGACGTCGAAAAGACGATAAAGACTGGCCAGGGCAGCGTCCGTTGCCTCGAGATAGTCCGGGTTGAAGGAGGCCCGGTGAAACTCGAATTCACGGCCGATGCGCTGCACTTCAGCGAGCATGCCGTCATCGCGCGGCAGCCCCGCGGCCAGCAGAATCTGGGCAATTTTCGCGGTGGCCTCGATATCGGCGTTGCGGGTAGTTGCCAGGGCGATATGCAGCACACCTTGTCCCTGCCGACTCTTGGCATCGACATTGGCGCCACGGCGGATCAGGGCAGCGATGGCGTCAGCTTTGTGACTATTGGCCGCGGCATGCAGCGGCGTGTAGCCCTGGTAATCCTGCGCCTCGATATCGGCGCCCAAATCCAGTAGCAGGTCGACACCGCCGATCCAACTCGAACTGCGATGATGCAGGGGCGTGCGTTGGTAAGTGTCACGGGCATTGATGTCGGCGCCCTGCTCCACCAGCCAGCGGACCAGTTCGTCGGGGCAGTTGTAGAAGCCCAACGCGGTGCTCTTGCTGTAACCGCCGGTGGCTCCAAGCTCGCATTCATCGAACACGGCGACCAGCTCGGCAAACGAGGCCCGCTCCAGCAACTGACCGAAATCCTTCGGCAATGTCTTGCGTTTACGCTTACCCATGGCGGCGGTCACCGTTCTGATCCAAAGATTTTTCAGCATGAAATCAAATATTCATAGGTCACGGCCATCTGAATGTAGATCAGACTTTTTTGGTTCTCGGCAGGAAAATCGCCAACACCCCGAACAACGGCAGGAACGAGCACAACCAATACACGTACTCGATGCCACGGATGTCCGCCAGGTGCCCCAGCAGCGCGGCGCCGATCCCACCGAAACCGAACATCAACCCAAAGAATACGCCGGCGATCATCCCGACATTGCCCGGCACCAGTTCCTGGGCGTACACCACGATGGCCGAGAATGCCGAAGCCAGGATAAAGCCGATGACCACGCTGAGGATGCTGGTCCACAGCAGGTCAACGTGGGGCAGGATCAAGGTGAACGGCGCCACGCCCAGGATCGAGAACCAGATCACCGCCTTGCGCCCGATCCGGTCGCCGATCGGGCCGCCGAAGAAGGTTCCCGCCGCCACCGCGCCGAGGAACAGGAACAGGTGCAACTGCGAGGACGCTACCGACAGGTCGAACTTTTCGATCAGGTAAAAGGTGAAGTAGCTGGTAAAGCTCGCCATGTAGAAATACTTGGAAAACACCAGTAGCCCCAGCACCACCAGCGCACTCAAGACCCGCCCTTTGGATAAACCGTGAGTGGCCGCCTGGCCTTGCTTGAGCTTGAACAGGTTCAGGTGGTTGGCGTACCAGCGGCTGATGCGGTACAGCACGAACAGCGCAAACAGGGCGAACAACCCGAACCAGGCCACATTGCCTTGCCCGTAGGGAATAATGATTGCGGCCGCCAGCAAAGGGCCGAAAGCAGAACCAGCGTTCCCGCCGACCTGGAAGGTCGACTGCGCCAAGCCGTAACGCCCGCCCGAGGCCAGTCGTGCGACGCGCGAGGCTTCAGGGTGAAAGGTCGATGAGCCGATGCCGATCAGCGCGGCGGCCAACAGAATCAGAGGGAAACTGCCGACCATGGACATCATCACGATGCCGATCAGCGTGCACACCGTCCCCGCCGGCAGCAGCCAGGGCTTGGGGTGTCGATCCGTGTGATAACCGACCCAGGGCTGCAGCAGTGATGCCGTCAGCTGGAACGTCAGCGTGATCAAACCAACCTGGGTAAAGGTCAGGCCATAACTGGCCTTGAGCATCGGGTAAATAGACGGCAACACCGCCTGGATCAGGTCGTTGATCAAGTGTGCCAACGCCACGGCACCAATGATGCGCATGACCAGCGGGCTGCTTTGAGGCGTGGCGGGGACCGACTTCGTATCGGCGTGGGTGTTGCTGATAGCCATGGGAGTTTCCATACGGCAGATGGGTGCACACGGGCAGGTTCATCAATGTGCCATTTTTCGGTGCAGCCAGGCTATCCCCTTAGCTTGCTATCGAACTAGAAAATTGTCGGAATCCAAGGTGATAGCGCAACGCCATGGTCTGAATCTTGCCTTGTTAATGGCCTAGAACGCGGCCTCTTACAAAGAGGACCGAGAATGGGAAGTTTCGCTACAGAGCTGGCCTACCGAGCCGATTTGGACAAACTTTCGAGGCCTTTTAAAAGGGCACCTGCTTCTACACTGTGTAGAAACGCACAAAAACAGTGCAAGGGTGTTCAGGGGAGTATGGGCATGCAGGCTTTTCTATCACCGGGCATCGGATTGCTGGGACGTTTCGGCTTCGCCCGTAAATTCCAGCTGTTGTTCCTGCTTTTCATCCTGCCACTCATGGGCAGCCTGTGGCTGATCGGCCAGGACTATCGTGACAAACTCAGCCTGATTTCCGGGGAACGCGCCGGGGTACGCCAGTTGCTGGCCCTGGATAACTTGGACAACCTGCTCACCGCCCAGCGCAACCGTGCGGCCCGTTGGCGTGCCACCGAAACCAATCGACAACCGACGCCGGCAACCCTTGCCGCAATGGCGGCTTTCGACGCAGTGCAACCGGCCCTCAACCAGGCCGCCAGCGACTTGGGCAGTACCCTGCAAGCCGAGGGCGCCGAAGCCGACACCCTCGCCCGCTATCAAACCCTGCAAACCAGCCTCAACGGCCTGGATTCGAAGAGCCTGGGCGCCGTGGGCTGGTGGCCAGACGGTTACGACCGTTTCACCACGGCCCTGAGCGCACTGCAAGCCTTGCGCGAGCAAATGGTTATGGACAACCGCCTGACCCTCGCCTCCTGGTTGGAGACGTATTTGCTGACGCAGATTTCCACCCAACAGACACCGGACCTGATCGAACGGGTCGGCCGCCTGACCAGCGTCGGCCAGGCCTCCGTGGTATCAGGCCAGTTCACCTTGCAGAGCCGCCTGCAACTGCGGGACCTGCGCAGCCGTATCGGTGACGCCCGGGACCAGTTGATCAAAACCGGTACCTTGCTGGAAACACGCCTGCCCAGTGATCTGCAAACCTGGGCCGGACAATTCCAGGGCAGCCTCAAGCACCTGGATGCTGGGCTTAAAGTGCTGGATGACGGCGTGTTCGGCGGCTCTATCAATCTCAAGCCGGAAGACTTCGAGAAACACATGGATGCCCTCCTGACAGATCTCGCCACCCTGCGCCAACAATCCCTGGTAGCACTGGACACCCGGCTGGATCACTACCACGGCTCGGCGATCCGCCAGTTCACGCTGGTGGCGACGGTGCTCGGCTGCCTGTTGCTGGCCGCGCTGTACCTCTTCATCTGCCTGCAAGCGTCGATCCGGCGCAGCGCCAGCGGCATCACCCTGCTGGCCGAAGCCCTGCGTGACGGCAATCTCAGCCTGCAAGTGCCGGTGCAGGGACGCGACGAACTGGCGGCCATCAGCACCGCCCTCAACGTCGCCGTGGTGCAGTTGCGCAACAGTCTGCTGGGGGTGGACCACGAAACCTTGCAGTTGAGCAACGCAGTGCGCACCCTCAATACTCATTCCAGCGGCGCGCTTGACGAAGTCGAAGCCCAGCAGATGCAGATCAGCCAGATTGCTGCCGCCGCGACACAACTGGCTGCCACGTCTCAAGGCGTGGCGAGAAGTTGTGAACAGGCTTCCGACAGCGCCCAGCAGACCCGGCGCATCGCCACCGACAGCAGCCGCGACAGCCAACGCACCACGGCGAGCATCCAGCAGCTCAACCAGCGGCTCAACGAAACCGCCGCCGCACTGGGTCGGGTCAGCGAACAGGGACAACAGATCCAACTGGTGGTCGATACCATTCGTGGTGTGGCCGAACAAACCAACCTATTGGCCCTCAACGCCGCCATCGAAGCCGCTCGCGCCGGAGAACAAGGACGAGGTTTTGCGGTGGTGGCCGATGAAGTGCGCAGCCTGTCGCAACGCACCCAGTCCTCCACGCAACAGATTGCCGGCACCGTCGACAGCCTGCGCGCCACCGTCAATGAAGCGGTCAGCCTGATGGAAGCAGCCTGCGGCCAGGCCCAGACCGACGCCCAAGCGGTCACGGGCCTGGGTGAACGCCTGGCAGAAATCGCCAGCGCCGTGCAAAGCGTCACCGACACCCTGGCGCAAATCGCCACGGCGGTGGATGAACAGGCCAGCACCGCCGACGAGGTCAGCGGCAATATCCAGCAGGTCGATCAAGCGGCCATGCGCTTGCTCGATGGCGCGCGGGCCGTGAACCTGGCAGCGGATACCCTGAGCAAGGGTAGCCAGGCCTTGAGTGCCAATACGGGGAGATTTCAACTCGGTTGACGGGTATTTGTAGCGAGGATTGATAAGCGGTTGAAAGCGCAGAGAAATATTTCAGATTTACGCTTGACACATCTTCGCTACCGGCGAATAATGCGCGCCACTTGGCTACATAGCTCAGTTGGTTAGAGCATAGCATTCATAATGCTGGGGTCCGGGGTTCAAGTCCCTGTGTAGCCACCAAGTACTAAAAACGGCTTATCGAAAGATAAGCCGTTTTTTTATGCCTCGAAAAAAGCGCCTGCTCTCCCAGGTTTGTTCGTTCCACCGTGCAGACAGACAAGCCGGAAATTAAGGCGATCAGCTGCGTGTTGATTTGCGCCCCACGCCTCGCGTCGCTACAGTCGTTCTCTATCCCCCAGGCCCACGGATGGAGCGACACATGCTTATAGATCTCAAACCCAATCTACATCGCCTGTCAGCCGTTTCGCTGCTGGCTGTCGCTCTAACGCTCGCTGCCTGTAAGGCCCCACCCTCCTCCACAACCACACCTGCATTGCCTGCCCCTCCGGAGGTCGTCTCCGGCTACCGCACCGACCTGCAGACCCGCCACGCCGACAAGCACATGGCCGCCGCGGCCAATCCGTTGGCGGCTGAGGCCGGGCGGGAGATGTTGCGACGTGGCGGTTCAGCCATCGACGCAGCCATTGCGATGCAAGCGGTGCTGACCCTGGTGGAGCCGCAATCCTCCGGCATCGGCGGGGGGGCGTTCATTGTGTTGTGGGACGGCAAGGCGGTGCGCACCTATGACGGTCGCGAAACGGCACCGGCTGGCGCCACCGAAAGGCTGTTCCTGCAAGCTGACGGCAAACCCATGCCGTTTACGGCCGCACAGATCGGCGGTCGTTCCGTGGGTACACCGGGGGTATTGCGTGGACTGGAACTGGCCCATCGCAAACATGGCCGTCTCGAATGGGCGACGCTGTTCGAGCCGGCCATCGCGCTGGCGGAGCGGGGCTTCGCGATCTCTCCCAGGCTGCATGCCTTGATCGCGTCCGACCCGTCGTTGCCGGGTTCGCCAGATATGGCGGCCTACTTTCTCAATGCCGATGGCAGCCCAAAGGCGGTCGGCACCGTGCTGAAAAACCCGGCATTGGCCGGCGTGCTCAAGCGCATCGCCCACGAAGGTCCCGATGCCTTGTACAAAGGGCCGGTTGCCGAGGAGATCGTCGCCAAGGTACAGGGCCACGCCAACCCCGGCAGTCTTTCGCTGAACGACCTCCAGGGCTACACCGCACGGGAGCGGCCAGCGCTATGCACCGACTACAAGCGCTGGCAAATCTGCGGCATGCCACCACCGTCTTCGGGCGGGGTTGCCGTGGCGCAGATCCTCGGGACGTTGCAGGCCCTGGAACAGCGCGACAGCAACGCAGCCCTGGCGCCCTTGAAACCCCTCAAGACCGCTAAACCCGCCGGCATTGAGCCTACCCCCGAAGCGGTGCACCTGATCGCCGAGGCCGAGCGCCTGGCCTATGCCGACCGCGCCCAATACATTGCCGACCCAAACTTTGTAGCCGTGCCGCTCAAAGGCCTGGTCGATCAAGGTTACCTCGCCAGCCGCGCCAGCCTGATCGGTCCTCGTAGCATGGGTGTCGCCAAGCCGGGCACACCACCGGGCATCCAGGTGGCCTACGCCCCGGACCGTTCACCCCTGCGTATTTCCACCTCGCAAGTGGTGGCCGTGGATGACCAGGGTGGCGCGGTGTCCATGACCACGACGGTGGAATCGGCGTTCGGCTCACATTTGATGGTCCAGGGCTTCATGCTCAACAACCAGATGACCGACTTCTCATTCATCCCCGAAGAGAATGGGCAAAAAGTCGCCAACCGCGTCGAACCGGGCAAACGCCCACGCTCGTCCATGGCACCGACGCTGATTTTCGATCATCAGGGCCGACTGCTGGCCGCTGTCGGCTCCCCCGGCGGCTCGCAAATCATCGAATACGTCGCCAAGTCAGTGATTGGCCTGCTCGACTGGGACCTGGACCCGCAAACCGCTATCAACCTTCCCAACTTCGGCAGCCGCAACGGCCCCACCGAACTGGAGCAGGGCCAGTTCAGCCCGGCGTTGATCCAGGCATTGAAGGACAAGGGTCACACCGTGAGCGAGATCGACATGAACAGCGGCACCCAGGCGATTGTCCGGGTGCGCGATGCGCAAGGGAAAACGTCACTGGCTGGCGGGGCAGATCCACGGCGCGAGGGTCAAGCACTGGGGGACTGATCGACCTCGCCCTGGGGTTGATAGACCAGCAGATCGGCTGGCTGACATTGCAGATAGCTGCAAATGGCTTCGAGGGTCGCCAGCCGTATACCCTTGACCTTTCCTTGTTTGAGCAAGGAAAGGTTGGCTTCGGTAATACCTATGGCGGCGGCCAGGTCCTTGGATTTGACCTTGCGTGTCGCCAGCATTACATCAAGTTGAATCACGATAGGCATGAGGTTCTCAAACGAAAGTTCGGTTTTCTGAATCGACTTCACTGGCCTGGGACAGGATCCGGGCAATGATCGCAATACAGGCCGCAAGAAACAAAGCCACAAAGGATGGGGCGGTAATACTGAGGGTCAGCAATCGTTGGCCAACCGGCGCATTGATCGTCATCAGCAGGCTGAGAAACGGCTCACACAGGAAATCCAGCAGCACCCACAGCGCAACCGCGCGACCTGCCTTCCCCAGATAAACCGCCGCTTCGCTGGAAAAGTATTGGCCTTGGGCATACCGCTTGAACAATTTCCGTAAGTTCGCCAGCCCAGATGCCAGGGCCAGCAAAGGAATACTCGATAAAAAGATCCCACCAAGGCATTGCCAGCCAGTCGCCCCCGTCGCTCTGTCAGACAGGCTCGACAACTGTCGTTCGGTCAGGGCAAACCCCAAGCCGTATTGCGACGCCACCGAAGGAAACAGCCAGGCTGCGGCGTTGATGACCATCATCGCGACAATGAAAACAAGCGTTATGGCAGCCATGCGCTGACTGTAAAGGGCGAGACGATTCGAATGCATGTGAGGCTCCAATAGAACAAGAGGAGCCGAAAACATAGCCATCAAATTATCTAATGGCAATAATTAATGTGTAATAAACGATAATTTATAGCGATCATGTCGACAATTGGTTAGCAAACTGACTCACCGCATCAACCACTTTTTTCGCCCCGTCCTGAATCTCGACAATCACCGTCCCCGCTTCGGCTGCCAGGGCCAGGCCCTGTTCGGCCTGGTGCTGGCCGTCGGTCATCAGCGCCACGGCATTGCGGGCCATGTCCTGGTTCTGGTGGACCACGCTGACGATTTCATCGGTCGCCTGGCTGGTTCGTGACGCCAGTTGCCGCACTTCATCGGCCACCACGGCGAAGCCTCGACCCTGCTCTCCGGCCCGGGCCGCTTCGATGGCTGCGTTGAGGGCCAGCAGGTTGGTCTGTTCGGCGATGCCGCTGATGGTCTTGACGATGGTACCGATTACCTGGGATTGCTCATTCAGAGCCTCGATCCCCTCGCCGGCGGTCTGCATGTGCCGGGCCAGGTCGTGCATCACATCCACCGCCTGAGTCACGACCGTGGTCCCGCGTTGGGCGCAACTGTCCGTTTGCAATGAAGTGCTGTAGGCAATGTTGGCCGCCTCGGCGACGGCTTTTTCCTGGTTGACCTGGTCAGTGATGTCTGTGGCGAACTTGACCACTTTATAAAGTCGCTCGTTGGCATCGAGCACTGGGTTGTAGGAAGCCTCCAGCCAGACCTCGCGGCCGTTGCTGTCGATGCGCTTGAAGCGGCCGGCCACGAACTCGCCGCTGTTCAGGCGCTGCCAGAACTGCTGGTAGGCCGCGCTGTTGTATTCTTCCGGTTCACAAAATGTGCGGTGGTGCTTGCCCTTGATCTGCGCCAGGCTGTAACCCATGGCGTTGAGGAAGCGGTCATTGGCCGTCAGTACGTGACCGCTCAGGTCGAATTCGATCACCGCCGTTGAACGCACCAATGCACCGATGAGGTTTTCATGCTCGCGGGAACCCTCGATGGTGCGGGTCAGGTCATTGGAATACATCGAAAAGAAGCGGATTCGCCCGTCAGCATTGCGTACTGGCTGAAGGATCGAACGCAACCAGGCCTCCTGGCCATTGCCGCGAACCAGGCGCACCGCACCGGAAAAGTGCTCGCCACGGGTCAGCGCCGACTTGAAGCGAAGCTGGAATTCGTTGGACTTCAGGTAAGCCGGAACAAGGTCCTCGACAGATCGGCCAATCAGGTCCTGGCCCTTGTAGTGCATTTCGTCGAGAAAATTCTGATTGACCGTTTGCACACGTCCATCGGCATCAAGCGTGAGGGCCAGCATTTCGCGGTCCAGGCTTTCTTTCACTTGCATGAGGCTGGACAGTTCTTGGCGAAGAGCCGACAGCTCCTGCTTCAAGCGTTTATTGAACATGGACATGCTCCGGCAGGCAGGAGAGTTAAGTGGCTTGTTTCCTTGCCATCGGCCCGGCGATTTTTTTCTAAAGAGCGTCCCTGGCCGGTTGCTGAAAATAATCATGAGCGCTCTCGAAACCCTGGTAGACCTCCCATGGTCACTGGATTGCTCTACTGTTGACGCCTGACCACTGAGGCCTTGCCGCCACCAATACCCGTAACCATAACCATAAAAACGAGGTAATTGCCGTGACCACCGACATCGAAGACAGCCGTTCCGCCCGCTTCGCCTTGCGCTGCTCCAGTTTTGCCGAGCGCTGGTTCCCCGATTCCTGGGTCTTTGCCGCGCTGGCAGTGCTGGTGGTCGCGTTGGCGACGCAATTGATCGGCGCCACGCCCACAGCCGCCGCCATGGCATTCGGCGATGGTTTCTGGAGCCTGATCCCCTTTACCATGCAGATGGCCTTCGTGGTGATTGGCGGTTACGTGGTGGCCAGTTCGCCGCCGGCCGTCAAGTTGATCGATCGCCTGGCGCGGATCCCGAAGAACGGCCGCTCCGCCGTGGCTTGGGTGGCGCTGATTTCCATGGTTGCGTCCTTACTCAACTGGGGCCTGTCGCTGGTGTTTGGCGGCTTGCTGGTACGAGCCCTGGCCCGTCGCACCGACCTGAAGATGGACTATCGCGCCGCTGGCGCCGCCGCGTACCTTGGCCTGGGCGCTGTGTGGGCCTTGGGGTTGTCTTCGTCGGCCGCGCAATTGCAGGCCAACCCAGCCAGCCTGCCGCCGTCGATCCTGTCGATCACTGGCGTCATTCCGTTCACCCAGACCATCTTTCTCTGGCAGTCCGGGGTGATGTTGCTGGCGCTGATTGTGATCTCGTTGATCATTGCCTACGCCACCGCCCCCGGTCCCAACAGCGCCCGTGACGCCGCCGCCTGCGGGATCGACCCCAGTTTCAGCATGCCGGCGCTGCAACCGCGCACCCGTCCTGGAGAATGGTTGGAGCACAGCCCGTTGTTGACCATCGCCCTGGTGCTGTTGGCGGCCGGCTGGCTGTTCCATGAGTTCTCGACCAAACCGGCGATCAGCGCCATTTCCGGGCTCAACACTTACAACTTCCTGTTCCTGATGCTCGGCGCGCTGCTGCATTGGCGGCCGCGCAGTTTTCTCGATGCGGTGGCCCGCGCGGTGCCGACCACCACGGGCGTATTGATCCAGTTCCCGCTTTACGGCTCGATCGCCGCCTTGCTGACCACGGTCAAGGGCAGCGACGCCCAGACATTGGCCCATCACATCTCGACCTTTTTCGTACAGATCGCGTCCCATGACACCTACGCCCTGTTGATGGGCGTCTATTCGGCGGTATTGGGCTTCTTTATCCCGTCGGGCGGCGGCAAGTGGATCATCGAAGCCCCCTATGTCATGCAAGTGGCCAACGACCTGAACTATCACTTGGGTTGGGCGGTACAGATCTATAACGCCGCCGAAGCGCTGCCCAACCTCATCAACCCGTTCTACATGCTACCGCTGTTGGGTGTGTTGGGGCTGAAGGCCAGGGATTTGATCGGGTTTTCCTTCGTGCAATTGCTGGTGCATACACCACTGGTGCTGGCGCTGCTGTGGGCGTTGGGGAAGACGTTGAGCTATTTACCGCCAGTGATGCCATAAAGCCATAAAAAAGCGCCGATATTTCCGTCGGCCCACTTTTTCTTCGGCCCGGTCTGTTTCAGTATGGGGGCGCCCTGTTTCAAGGGTCCCTCACGCTGAAAAGGATCTGAGCATGTTCAAATTCGCAGTACTTCCTCTTGCCGCCCTGGCCTTGAGCAGCACCGCTCAAGCCGCCGACATTGACGTACAACTTGGCAGCACTGAACGCGTCACTCGCCTCTTCGCCTACCCCAACAACTGCAACGTGATTTGCTTTCGCGACTGGACCCTGGAGCAGACCGTCGAGCATTACCTGACCCAAAGCGTACAGCGCGACGGCTATGACACAGCCAAGGTCCAGGTCAAAATCGATAACGATAAGGTTTATGCCAGCATCGACGGCGTACCGAAGAGCTACGGCCAACCGCTGAAGGCACTGCTCGACGCCGGGGACCTGGCGTACAACGGCGCCAGCAAACTCAACACCGACAAGAAATGGTCCTACAACTGGTACCTGTTCCTGCCGCTGGGCATGGCCCTGGAAAACCGCAAGAGTGTCGAGTTGCTGCACTTCCCGCCGGATTACTCCCTGACCCAGGCCCAGGATTACCTGGAGTCGGCGACCACCGATCGCTGGGCCACGTTGCTGACCGTCAACGGTATCGCCGCTGAACAGACGCCCGCCTACCAGACCATCATCGATATCGCGCCAATCGCGGCCCCGTCCAATGCTGGCAGCACGCTGGAAGGACTCTACGATTATTTCAACGACTACCAGACCACCATGGTCAAGCAGATCACCCAAGGCACAAGCGGGGCCACGTTGCCGATGGTGGCCTTCGGCGCTCCCGTGAGGAACTGGATCAAGACCCAGTATGGCCAGACCGTGGGTGTGCTCGGCCTGGCGACCATCACGCCGACTGAAGGTGCGAAGGTCCCGGTGCTGGGCTCCAACCACCCGAGCTATATCTGGTACGCCGCTGACAAGGACAACTACGACGGTGACGAAGCCAAGGCAGATGCCGCCGGCTTGAAAGTCATGGGCCAGGATCTGAGTGCGGCGTGCTGGCAGGCCGGCATGGGCAGCAAGCCGGGCAGCGATCCGAGCACACTGCTGAACCAATGCACCCAGACTTGGCAGGTGACGCAAAAGGAACAGACCTGCGAGTTGTTCTACACCTCGGTTCGCAACCTTTCCACGGCTGACGCGGCGAAAAAATGCGAAACGCCGGCGATCAAGTCGCAACTTCCACAACTGAAAGTGCCCATGCCGTTGCCGGCCGAGGCGGTGTAAAAACTCAGGGTGTCCCCGCGTCAGCCTGGGCTGACGCGGGGCAACGCATAGTCCTTGAGGTTATTGCACTCAGGACGCGTCGACCGGACGCAGCCGATACTGCGGCGGCAATTGCTCGAAACCACTGATCGTGGTGTCCAGGCTCTTCCAGCGTCCGTCCTTGATGCCGTAGATGCAGCCATGAATCGACAGTTTCTGTCCACGGTGCCAAGCGTTCTGCACAATACTGGTATGGCCGACGTTGGCCACCTGCTGGATCACGTTGAGTTCGCACAGGCGGTCTACGCGTTCCTCTTCGGTCGGCAATTGGCCCAACGCCTCGCGATGCTCGTAGTACAGGTCGCGAATCGAGCGCAACCAGCCGTCGATCAGGCCCAGTTGCCGGTCCTGCATCGAGGCCCGCACACCGCCACAGCCATAATGGCCGGTGACCAGGATGTGTTTGACCTTGAGCACGTCCACCGCGTACTGGATCACCGACAAGCAGTTGAGGTCCGTGTGCAGCACTACGTTGGCCACATTGCGGTGTACAAACAGATCGCCCGGCAGCATGCCGACAATCTCGTTGGCCGGCACCCGCGCATCGGAACAGCCGATCCACAGGTACTCCGGGGTTTGCTGACGAGCCAGCTTGGAGAAGAAGTCAGGATCTTCCTGCTTGATCGCATCGGCCCAGCGCGCGTTGTTATCAATCAGATCTTGTAATTCGTTCATGCTTCTAGCCCTCGAGAATAGTGCGCAACTTTGACAATCGACCGCCTGTCGAGGTCACTTCGATGATGCCGTTGGAATTCTCGGCACGGCTGCGGGTCCACCCAGTAAGGCCCACAGTATGAGGAATTGCCATGAATGATTCACGACGCCCCTTCGATGCGGCGCAACCGGAACCCATCGACGACAACGAGGACCGTATGGGCTCGATGCATGAGCTGGAATTCGATGAGGATGAGCCCAGCGCGAAAATCGGCGACGAACTGCCGGACAACGAACGCGAACAGTTGATGCCGCCTGAACGTGTGCGCGAGGCGGGCATGACAGGGGCTTCGACGGATGATCACGAACCGACCGACGACGACATGAGCCCGGAAACGCTCATTCGCGAGGACGGCGCGCGGGACGCCCACGAAGCCGGCGGCGACGAACGGGCGGACTGGGACCTGAGCGTGGTGGATGAAAATGATATTGGTGGGGGCGATGGGCTGGATGAAGCGGAAATGGCGGATATCGACCCACTGGATGGCAAGCGCAACTGATCTCTTATGGGGGCGAGCCTGGTCGCGATAGCGGTGGGTCAGGTTGCATTGATGTTGAATGTGACGCCGTCATCGCGAGCAAGCTCGCTCCCACATGGTTTTGTGTTCGAGCGCAAATCTGATGTGCACCGCCGTCGCCCCCTGTGGGAGCGAGCTTGCTCGCGATGGCAGCGTTGCGGTCAACCTCGGTAGGCAGTTCAGTCCACCAAGGTACACGCCATGACCACCGCATCTTCACGCCCGCCCACCGCCGGGTAGTAATCCCGGCGCCGGCCAATTTCATTGAAGCCATAGCGCTCATACAGCCGGAACGCCGTGCGATTGCTGTCGCGCACTTCCAGGAAGCATTCCCGGGCCTCGGCCTTGTAGGCAATGGACATGAGGTGCTCCAGCAGGCGCAGGCCCAGGCCACGGCCCTGGTTTTCCGGCTTGACGGTGATATTGAGCAAGTGCGCCTCATCCAGGATGATCTGCACCACGCCATGGCCCACTTGCTGCTGGCCTTCGAACATCAGCCATATCTGGTATTTGCCCAGCCCGTCGAGAAAGATTCCCCGGGTCCAGGGGTGGCTGTAGGCGGCGTATTCGATCTTCAGCACAGCGTCGAGATCCGCCTCGGTCATCGGGCGGAACGATACAGCGTCACTCATTCGATTCTTTCCAGCGCGCCATCAGCCGGCGCATGGCTTGCCAGACATCAGCCTTGCGCTGTGGCGTTTCCATTAACAATTCCAGCCCGGGCAATGCCCAGGCCGAGCCCAGGCCTTCGACCTGCAATTCACGATTGAACGCTTCGGCATCCGCCTCGCCGGCAAACTTCACCGCCGGCAAGCCGATCAACCACAGGCACGCACAGGGTTCATCTTCGAGCCGCGCCGAAACAAAACCCTGGACGAAATCCCGCGCCGCTTCCGGCCCCTGGTCCATCGTGCCGCGGGACAACAGCGGCCAGCGCACCGGCTCGCCGATGATTTGCGGGCTGTCTGGCAGGCCGGCAGCGCGCAGCATGTCCTTAAGCAGCAGATACGCCGGGTCGCGGCTCTGGAAGGGATCGCCCGTGGGCAGCTCCACCAGTAATAAACAACGCCCGGCCCGCAGCAACTGCAGGGCGAAACGCGGCGGCGCGACATAGGGCACCTTGACCGCAGCCGGCGCTTCAACGGTGTCCTCCACCGGTTTGGCGTTAGTACGGGTCGAGGCCAGGCTTGGACGCGGCACGTCTATTTTCGGTCGCTCGACCACCGGCGCCACCGGCTCGGCAACGCTCTTGGCCACGGGCTGCGTCACGACCGGCGCGATGTACTCGGGCTCGGGCGTGTCCAGCAGCTCGGGCCGCGACGGGGCGGCGAACGGCAATTCGGTACGCGGCAGCCAGCTGACCACCTGCATGGCGCTCAGATAAGCGCGGCGACGGGACTCGATAAGCAAAGGTCGGCCACTTGTGGATAACTGAAAGTGGGAGGGATTCTACCGCCCTTCGAGACGGATCGCTCCCCTGTTGAGCCAATAGTTGGTCGATAGCGAACGACAGTCCGTCCAAGGGGTGAATCGCAAGCGGCCCGATGCAGTACAATCGCCGCTTTTAATTGCCAACCCGACGGCCATTGCGATGATCGAACCCAAGCGCGTCTTGCGCGCCCTCGCTGAACACTGGGCATTGCTGGAACCTTTGTGCGAGCACTTCGACCAGGGCACCCTGAGCCTCAACGAATTGCGTTCACAGCTGGCCGCCCAACAACTGGACAGCACGCCCCAGGACATCACCAACCTGCTGGACGTGTGGATCCGCCTGGACATCCTCGTGCCGGTGGCGAAAAGCCCGAACCGCTTCGAGCTCAACGCCCAGATCCATGACTTCCTCGCCTACCTGCGCCGCGAACATCGCCTGGGCCTGTGCCTGGAGATCGAAGCCTACCTGCGCCACCTCGAGCGCCTGGCCGGCTATATCCAGGACGCTTTCGACATTCGCGACGGCAACGACCTGGCTCGCCAACTGCGCCTGCTGGACATGCGCGTACGCGACGTGCTCAAGAAACTCGCCAACGACGAACAGGCCCTGGTGGCCGTCGCCGAACGGGCCAAGACCAGCGACCGGCAGATCCCGCTGCGCCAGCGTTACGCCGAAGTGCTGGCGACCTGGGACGAATACGTCGAGCCGATGATCCAATTGGTGAACGCCGACGGCGCGTTCGAGCAGGGCGTGCGCAAGGTCGAGAACGTGTTGTTGCGCATGCTCACCGAACAGCAGCGCCTCGGCCACCTGGTGGACGACGACATGCTGCTGCGCACCCACGCGCGCATCCTCGAGATGCAGACCAGTGCCCAACTGACCCTGCGCCACGCCCGTGAATTGCTCCTGCCGCTGCGCGAAGAAGCCCGCCGCCACAACGCCGTGACCCGTGGCGCCGCCCTGGCCCTGGCCGCCATTCGCCGCAAAGGCATCGATGCCGTGCCACAGGCCGCGATGCCGCTGTTCACCCGGCCGCAAAGCACCTTCCTGGGCAGTGCGAGCCAAGTCGAAGCCTATGTCTACGCTCTGGCCCGTTTCGAGCCGAAACCGGCGCGCTTCCCCAAGTCCCACAAGCCCCACAAGGGCGGCGAAGCGCCGCGTGCGCCGCGTACCGTGCGCGAGATGGTCGAGCGTTGCGAAGACGCCCTGCCGATGCCGGACCTGATGACCTGGCTGCTGGAGCAGGAACCGGACGGCGCCACCGACGAATTGCTGTACTGGTTCTCGCGCCTGTCGCGGGAAAAACGCTTCAAACGCGAGCGTCTGGAACGCCGCGAATACCATACTCACGAGCATCAGGTCAGCCTGCGCTCCTTCGCCCTGCTCTCGGCCCGCGACAGCGCCGCCGAGGATTCTGCGAGCATCCCCCATGCATCTTGATTTATCCGAACTGTCCCAGCTGGCGCCGATCTTCCGCGAGCTGTTCAAGGGTTACCACGTCAGCCGCCGCGACCCGGAGCTGTACGCGCAACTGTCCAACTTCCAGGACCAGTACCGCACGCTGTTCAAGGCCCTGGGTTTTGAGCTGGTGTGCGACACCCGTGGCTTCTACTACTTCGTTCCGGACCTGGCCGCCGCCGCGGTGAACAAGACCGCTCAGCGCCTGGCCCTGTTCACCTTCATCCTTGTCGAACACTTGGCCGACCAGGGCCGCGACCCGATCGCCGTGCTCGACGGGGGCAGCCTGGGCCGCGATGAGCTGCCTTCGCTGCTGGAAAAGTACCGCGACCTGTTCATCCAGGCCGAAGTACAGACCCAGGAAGAGCTGGAAGAAAAAATCATGCGGCGCATGACCCAACTGGGTTTTGCCAGCGAAGAGAACGGCGTGTATCGCTTCCTGCCGCCGATGCACCGCTTCCTCGATGTTTGCCTGTCGGTCCAGCAGGACCGCGACCTGGCCGCCAGCCTGCACAGCGTGCTGCCGTTGCCGGCGCCGGTGCTGATCGACGAAGACAGCGACGAGAAGCTGCTGCAAACCGATGACCCGCTGGACTTGAGTGAATTCGAGGGTGAAAGCGAAGAAGACGCGCTGGCCCGTGCCATCGCCGAAGAACAGGAGACCGACGCATGAGCAAGGAACGCTACGGCATCCGCCGCTTTGCCCTTTTGAACACCGCCGGCTACAGCCTCGGCCTGTTCCCGCTGGAAGAACCACTGTCGGTATACGGCGCGAACAACCTCGGTAAATCCGCCTCGATCAACGCCTTGCAGTTCCCGATCCTGGCGCGTATGTCGGACATGAGCTTCGGCAAGTACAGCCTGGAACAATCCCGGCGTTTCTACTTTGCCTCGGACACCAGCTACATCCTGGTGGAAGTCGCCCTGCCCCACGGCCCGCACGTGATTGGCGTGGTCGGTCGCGGCCCCGGCGGCGGTTTCGGTCACCAGTTCTTTGCCTACGCCGGCAAACTGGACCTGGCCCACTACCAGAAAGACGACACCTGCCTGCGTCAGAAAGAACTGTTCACCAACCTGGAGCGCGAAGGCCTCAAAGCCTACGAACTCAAACCGGATGAACTGCGGCGGCTGTTGGTAGGCGGTCATACGTCCATTCCGCTCGACCTGACGCTGATCCCGCTGCGCTCCACCAGCGAACAAAGCCTCAAGACCTTCCGCGCGCTGTTCATCAACCTGCTGCACATGCGTGAAATCACTGCGGCCAAGCTCAAGCAACTGTTCCTCGACGCGTTCGAGCACAGCCTGCGCTCCGGCAGCGTGGATTACATTGCGGCGTGCGAAGAAGCCTTCCGCGACGTACGACGCATGGAACAGGACTACAACTCCCTGGTCGCCGCCGGCCCGCTGGTGGAAGCCCTGGCCAATGGCGTGAAGCAGCGCGACATTCTGCGCGGCAAACTGCATCGCCTCTCGCCGTTGCTCGATTCGTTGCTCGGCACTTGGTCGGACTACGCCAGTGCGCGCAAGGAAGAGCTGACCATCCAGGCCGAACACTATCGCAACGAACAGGATTCGCTGCAGAACGACCAGCGCGGCGGCACTCAAGAGCTGATGCGTCTGGAGCGGGAAATCAGCGGCATCCAGCGCTGGATCGGCGAGCTGTCGGTGCTCAAGAACCGCTTTGCCCTGGTGGATGACGTCAAGGTCCTGGAGCAACAACTGCTCGCCGCCAAGGACGCCCACGACGAACTGGCCGGTGCCCTGGCCCAGTCCCGGCAGTTCAGCGCCGAAGACCTGGAAGAGCGCCTGCGGGATCTGGAAAAACGTCTGAAGTCGGTCAAGCAGCAACTCGATCATGCCGACAACAACAGCTACGCCCGCCTGCGCGAAGAGTTCTCGCAGCAGGACGTCGAGCGCCTGATGCGCCTGTTCAACAGCGCCCTGTTCAGCCTGCCACTGGGTGAACACGGCATCGCGCTGGACGAGAATGGCGAGTGGGTCAAATCCATGGAGCTGATCCTCGACGGCTTCAAGGGTGAACGTTTCGAAGTGCCGGGCCTGTCCATCGACCTGTCCCACATCGAACCGCCTGCCCTGCAAGCCCTGGCTGACCGTGCCGCGTTGCGGGACCAGAAAGAGCGCCTGGAAAAAGAACTCAAGCAGCTCAAGACCCAGCAAGCCGTGGCCGCCGACCGCGCCGCGAGCAAAACCCAGACCGAAGCCCTGTACCAACAAGTGCTGGATGCGCAAAAGGCCCTGGAAGACTTCCGCCGCAGCCAGACCTTGAGCGCCGAAGAAGGCGAAAAGCTCGAACAACTGGCACAGATGGAAGCCGCCCAGGACGAACTCAAGCGCTCCAGCGATGCCTTCACCGAGCGCGTCCAGCAACTGTCGGCCAAGCTGCAACTGGTGGGCCGGCAGATCGCCGACATGGAGGCCAAGCAACGCACCCTCGACGATGCCCTGCGCCGTCGCCAATTGCTGCCGGCCGACCTACCGTTCGGCACGCCGTTCATGGACCCGGTCGACGATTCCATGGACAACCTGCTGCCGTTGCTCAATGACTACCAGGACAGTTGGCAAGGCCTGTTGCGGGTCGATGGCCAGATCGAAGCGCTGTATGCCCAGGTGCGCCTCAAGGGCGTGGCCAAGTTCGACAGCGAGGACGACATGGAGCGGCGTCTGCAGTTGCTGATCAACGCCTATGCCCACCGCACCGATGAAGCCTTGACCCTGGGCAAGGCGCGCCGTGCGGCCGTGACCGATATCGCCCGGACCCTGCGCAACATCCGTAGCGACTACGACAGCCTCGAGCACCAACTGGCGCTGTTCAACCGCGAGATCAACAAGCGGCAGGTGTCCAACCTGCAGAGCTTCCGGATCGTCCTGGCGCCGAACAAGGAAGCGCTCAAGCACATCGACCAGATCATCCACAGCGCCGGCCAGTACGAAGAAGGCGAGACGCTGTCGGTGTTCGACCTCAGCCAGAGCGCCGAGCAGGACAACAAGAACGAAGAAGCCAAGGAATACCTGGCGCGGCTGGTGGCGGCGAACCACAACCAGCTCGGTCTCAAGGACCTGTTCGAACTCGCGTTCGAGATCACCAAGGTCAACGGCCAGCCCGTGATCCACACCGACATCGACGGCGCGGCCTCCAACGGCACCACCATGACCATCAAGGCGCTGACCAACATGTATTTGTTGCTGCACCTGATGGACCGCGAACAAGCCGGCCGCGTGCGCCTGCCGTACTACCTCGACGAAGCGGCGGACATCGACGAGAAAAACCAGGCCGCGCTGCTGGAAACCAGCCTGCAACTGGGCTTCGTGCCGATCCTGGCCAGCGTGAAGCCGCAAGTCTGCGCCAGTGTCGCCATCGACCTGGAAGGCGGCAGCGGCCCGAACGGCATCTACATCGACGAAGCGGACTGGAAATACATCCGTCGTCATGATGCAGTGAGAGCTACGGTGAATGTACAGGCTGATGAGCCGGAGCTGGATCCGGTATGAGGTGAATTACCGGACATGAAAAAGGCCGCGATCATTGGATCGCGGCCTTTTTTGTGGTTATGCCCAACCTGTGGCGAGGGAGCTTGCTCCCGCTGGGCAGCACAAAATAACGGTTACTTGCCGAGGCTGATTTTCGGCGCCCAGGTCAGCCACTCATCCTCAAACTTATCGAACAGTGGGAAGGTCTGCTGAGGCCGCGCAGCAGCGCCCATTTTTTCGCCATCCGGCGTTGCGAAGGCAATGCCACCCTGAATCAGTGTTTCCAAGGACTCGGTCCGCACCGTTGCCCCTTTGAACAAGCCGAAGTCCAGACCGAAACCGCTGGTATTCCAGAATCGCGTGCCGCTGCGCACCAATGGCGCATATTTAGGCTCGATCAGGATATGGATCAGCACCCGATCCGCCGTCTGGCCCAGTTCATAACCGGTGACCTTGCCCACGGTAATCTCGCGGTAGGTCACCGGCACGCCGGTCTTCAAGGAACCACGACGTGCTGCGCTCAACACCAGGCTCAAACCTGCTTCGGGCGCAGCGCTTTCCGGAGGACTGGCCAGGGCCACGAAGTTTTTCTGCGGCCCGAGGTTTTTCGCCGAGGGCTGCACTTCAATGTACTGGCCGGTCACCAACGTCTCCAGGTTGGACGTCTTGATCAACCCCAACTCAGGCTTGACCACCCAAAACTGCGAACCGACCCGGGCAATGCGCTCTGGCACTTCGGTGATCCGCGCGGTGAGCAGCACCGATTGCAGATCGCCACTGAGGTCCACATCCTCGATCTTGCCGACATCCAGCCCCTTGAAACGGATTGGCGTACCGCTGCGCAAACCGTCGGCGCGATCGACCTTGATCGTCACCAAAGTGCCCTTCTGTTGCGCGGCCTCGCGGTCCTCGAACAAGCGGAACCGGGGGATGCGCCTTTTCAACGGCACATTGGGCTCCGGCGTCTCGAAGGAGATGCCACCGGCCATCAGGCTTTGCAAGGACTCACTCTTGACCTGGATCCCGCCCGTCAAACCTCCGGTGAGGGTAATGCCACTGGCATTCCAGAACCGCGTCGAGCCGTTGACCAACCCTTCGTATTCCTTCTCGATGTGAACGCCGATGATCAACTGCTTTTTCTTGCGAGAGAACTGGTAGCTCTGCACCGATCCGACCTTGACCTGCTTGTAGAGAATCGGACTGCCGACCTCCAGTGACCCGAGATTTTCGGTGAGCAAGACCAGGTGCAGGCCTGGTGAACGCAAGTCCAGCGGCGGCGCCTTCGCCCTGGCTTCAAACTCCCGTTGTGGCGCACCGCCTTTATCACCTGGACGCACGGCAATGTAGTTACCCTTGACCAGCGCTTCCAGACCGGTAATGCCCGCCAGGGAAATCGATGGCTTGACGACCCAGAACTGAGTGCCGGTCACCAGGTAGTCCTCGGCCAATGGGTCCAGGGTCAATTCAGCGGTAGCGCTGGACAGGTCCGGATCGACCTTGAGGGTCTTCAGGCTGCCGACCTGGATACCTTTGTACATCACCGGTGTACGACCGGACTGCAATCCTTCGAAGTCGCTGAGTTTGACCTTCACACGGATACCGGCAGCGGCCGCATCAAAGTCCTCGTACAAACGAAACGGCAGGCTCGGGTCCGTTGGCGGGCTGTCTTTGCGGCTTTCTGGCGTAGCGAAAGCAATGCCGCCGGCCACGATACTGGCCAGGGATTCACTGCGCACTTTGACGCCCGACAGGTTGGCATCGATGCTGATGCCACTGGCGTTCCAGAAACGCGTGTGCTTGCGCACCAGGTTGGCGTAGGTCGGTTCGATAAAGACCTTGATCTCGACCTTGCTCTGGTCTTCGGACAGCAGGTAACTCTTCACCTGGCCGACCTGAATCTGTTTGTAGAACACCGGGCTGCCACGGTTGAGGGAGCCCAGCCGGTCAGCCTTGAGGGTCAGGTGTAGACCCGGCTTGGCGTCCGACAGCGGCGGCTCTTCGGCCAGAGCTTTGAATTTACGGGTCGATTCTCCTTCACCTGGACTAATCGCCACGTAGTTACCCGACACCAGGGTTTCCAGGCCGGTGATCCCGGCCAGGCTCACGCTCGGCTTGACCAGCCAGAAACGCGTTCCGGTCTTGAGGTATTGCTCGACCTCCTTATTCATCTCGATGGTCGCAACCACGCCCTTGGAGCTGCCTTCGTCATCGAGCGTGAGAGCCTTGACTTTGCCGACTGGCATGCCTTTGTAGACGACTTCAGTCTTGTTGACCTGAATGCCTTCACCACTCTCAAAGCGCACGCTGATCTCGATTCCGGTTTCGGTGTAAGCCCGCCAGCCGAGCCAGCCACCGATGATCAAGGCAATCAGCGGTAGAACCCAGATGGCCGACCAGTTCGAAGCCGGTCGGGTTTTAGCGGTAGGCAAATCAGTCATGGTCGTTATCCGACTCCGTGTTATCCCAAATCAGTCGGGGATCGAAGGTTACTGCGGCAATCATTGTCAAAATCACTACGCTGGCAAACGCGATCGCGCCGAGACCGGCTTCGACACTGGCAAGCCGTCCGAAATTCACCACAGCCACCAAAATGGCGATCACGAAAATATCCAGCATCGACCAGCGGCCAATGAACTCAATAAAGCGGTACATGAAGATACGTTGTCGGGCAGACATGGGCTGATGTCGCTGAACGGAAAACAGCAACAACGCAATGCCCACCAATTTGAACGTGGGCACCACGATACTGGCAATAAACACCACAGCGGCAATAGGAATCATGCCGTGTTGGACCAACTCGATGACCCCGGACATGATGGTACTCGGAGCGCCCTGGCCCAACGAGTTGATAGTCATGATCGGTAACATGTTGGCCGGAATGTAGAGAATCGCCGCGGTGATCAACAATGCCCAGGTGCGCATCAAGCTGTCCGGGCGACGGGGATGAACCAGTGCGCCGCAACGAGTACAGGTTTGTCTGTCTGCGTCTGCGTCCTGTCGGTTCAACTCATGGCATTCAGTACAGATCAGAATGCCCGCATCAATCGCCCGCATGGGCATCCTCTCCTGATAACGCCTGCCAGATCTGGTGCGGCGACATGACGACCTCCAGCCAGACCTGAACCAGCAACAAACTGATGAAACACACCAGGCCAAGACCTACGGTAATAGCCGCCATATCTGCCAACTTGACGATGGCTACCAGGACGCCCATGAGGTAGACCTCGAGCATTCCCCAGTCTCGTAAATGGTGGTAAATGCGATACAGCAATAACCCGTAGCTACGGCCGATGTTCCAACGGATGGTCAGTAACACGGCCAGTTGGCAAAGCAGCTTGAGTAACGGAATGCCCATGCTGCAAAGGAACACCACTGCCGATATGCCTTGCATGCCGGTATCGAACAGACCGATCACACCACTCCAGACGGTGTCCTGGGAAGACTGCCCGAGCAAATTGAGTTGCATGATGGGTAAAAAGTTAGCCGGCACATATAACAGCAGAGCGGCGATGACCAAGGCAAGACTGCGTTCGACCACGTTGTGCCGATGGGCGTAGAGCTCATACCCGCAACGGGGGCACTCGGCTTTTTCGCCGTGGGCCAGTTGTGGCTTGCGCATCAACAGGTCGCACTCATGACATGCCACCAGATCATCCAGAGGTAAATCTGACAATCGATGAGTGTCTGACGGATCGGACATAAAAGAGCTCTGGCTCAGCTAAGTTGGGCCTATTCTAGTGCTCCAGCTCGAAAATAACTGTGCAAATTTATCAAGCTTTCGCGTGCTTTTATTGCGGGCAAAACAAAACCCCTACCTGCATCAGCAGATAGGGGTTTCGGAATTTAATCTTGACGATGACCTACTCTCACATGGGGAAACCCCACACTACCATCGGCGATGCATCGTTTCACTGCTGAGTTCGGGATGGGATCAGGTGGTTCCAATGCTCTATGGTCGTCAAGAAATTCGGTAGCCAGCGCGTGCCTTACGGTCACGTTCCAGCGAATGGGTATGCGATAGTTTGTGTGTTTGCTGCGAACTTTCGGTTCATGTCGTCTTCACACACCGCAATCTGGTGCCCTTTCGGGTCAGCAAATTGCTTGGGTGTTATATGGTCAAGCCTCACGGGCAATTAGTACAGGTTAGCTCAACGCCTCACAGCGCTTACACACCCTGCCTATCAACGTCGTAGTCTTCGACGGCCCTTCAGGGGACTCAAGGTCCCAGTGAGATCTCATCTTGAGGCAAGTTTCCCGCTTAGATGCTTTCAGCGGTTATCTTTCCCGAACATAGCTACCCGGCAATGCCACTGGCGTGACAACCGGAACACCAGAGGTTCGTCCACTCCGGTCCTCTCGTACTAGGAGCAGCCCCTCTCAAATCTCAAACGTCCACGGCAGATAGGGACCGAACTGTCTCACGACGTTCTAAACCCAGCTCGCGTACCACTTTAAATGGCGAACAGCCATACCCTTGGGACCGGCTTCAGCCCCAGGATGTGATGAGCCGACATCGAGGTGCCAAACACCGCCGTCGATATGAACTCTTGGGCGGTATCAGCCTGTTATCCCCGGAGTACCTTTTATCCGTTGAGCGATGGCCCTTCCATACAGAACCACCGGATCACTAAGACCTACTTTCGTACCTGCTCGACGTGTCTGTCTCGCAGTCAAGCGCGCTTTTGCCTTTATACTCTACGACCGATTTCCGACCGGTCTGAGCGCACCTTCGTACTCCTCCGTTACTCTTTAGGAGGAGACCGCCCCAGTCAAACTACCCACCATACACTGTCCTCGATCCGGATAACGGACCTGAGTTAGAACCTCAAAGTTGCCAGGGTGGTATTTCAAGGATGGCTCCACGCGAACTGGCGTCCACGCTTCAAAGCCTCCCACCTATCCTACACAAGCAAATTCAAAGTCCAGTGCAAAGCTATAGTAAAGGTTCACGGGGTCTTTCCGTCTAGCCGCGGATACACTGCATCTTCACAGCGATTTCAATTTCACTGAGTCTCGGGTGGAGACAGCGCCGCCATCGTTACGCCATTCGTGCAGGTCGGAACTTACCCGACAAGGAATTTCGCTACCTTAGGACCGTTATAGTTACGGCCGCCGTTTACCGGGGCTTCGATCAAGAGCTTCGCGTTAGCTAACCCCATCAATTAACCTTCCGGCACCGGGCAGGCGTCACACCCTATACGTCCACTTTCGTGTTTGCAGAGTGCTGTGTTTTTAATAAACAGTCGCAGCGGCCTGGTATCTTCGACCGGCGTGGGCTTACGCAGCAAGTGCTTCACCCTCACCGGCGCACCTTCTCCCGAAGTTACGGTGCCATTTTGCCTAGTTCCTTCACCCGAGTTCTCTCAAGCGCCTTGGTATTCTCTACCCAACCACCTGTGTCGGTTTGGGGTACGGTTCCTGGTTACCTGAAGCTTAGAAGCTTTTCTTGGAAGCATGGCATCAACCACTTCGTCACCCAAAGGGTAACTCGTCATCAGCTCTCGGCCTTAAGATCCCGGATTTACCTAAGATCTCAGCCTACCACCTTAAACTTGGACAACCAACGCCAAGCTGGCCTAGCCTTCTCCGTCCCTCCATCGCAATAACCAGAAGTACAGGAATATTAACCTGTTTTCCATCGACTACGCTTTTCAGCCTCGCCTTAGGGACCGACTAACCCTGCGTCGATTAACGTTGCGCAGGAAACCTTGGTCTTTCGGCGTGGGTGTTTTTCACACCCATTGTCGTTACTCATGTCAGCATTCGCACTTCTGATACCTCCAGCAAGCTTCTCAACTCACCTTCACAGGCTTACAGAACGCTCCTCTACCGCATCACTTGCGTGATACCCGTAGCTTCGGTGTATGGTTTGAGCCCCGTTACATCTTCCGCGCAGGCCGACTCGACTAGTGAGCTATTACGCTTTCTTTAAAGGGTGGCTGCTTCTAAGCCAACCTCCTAGCTGTCTAAGCCTTCCCACATCGTTTCCCACTTAACCATAACTTTGGGACCTTAGCTGACGGTCTGGGTTGTTTCCCTTTTCACGACGGACGTTAGCACCCGCCGTGTGTCTCCCATGCTCGGCACTTGTAGGTATTCGGAGTTTGCATCGGTTTGGTAAGTCGGGATGACCCCCTAGCCGAAACAGTGCTCTACCCCCTACAGTGATACATGAGGCGCTACCTAAATAGCTTTCGAGGAGAACCAGCTATCTCCGAGCTTGATTAGCCTTTCACTCCGATCCACAGGTCATCCGCTAACTTTTCAACGGTAGTCGGTTCGGTCCTCCAGTTAGTGTTACCCAACCTTCAACCTGCCCATGGATAGATCGCCCGGTTTCGGGTCTATTCCCAGCGACTAGACGCCCTATTAAGACTCGCTTTCGCTACGCCTCCCCTATTCGGTTAAGCTCGCCACTGAAAATAAGTCGCTGACCCATTATACAAAAGGTACGCAGTCACCCAACAAAGTGGGCTCCCACTGCTTGTACGCATACGGTTTCAGGATCTATTTCACTCCCCTCTCCGGGGTTCTTTTCGCCTTTCCCTCACGGTACTAGTTCACTATCGGTCAGTCAGTAGTATTTAGCCTTGGAGGATGGTCCCCCCATATTCAGACAAAGTTTCTCGTGCTCCGTCCTACTCGATTTCACTTCTAAGATCCTTTCGCGTACAGGGCTATCACCCACTATGGCCGCACTTTCCAGAGCGTTCCGCTAAAATCAAAGAAGCTTAAGGGCTAGTCCCCGTTCGCTCGCCACTACTAAGGGAATCTCGGTTGATTTCTTTTCCTCAGGGTACTTAGATGTTTCAGTTCCCCTGGTTCGCCTCTTGCACCTATGTATTCAGTACAAGATAACCATCTTATGATGGCTGGGTTCCCCCATTCAGACATCTCCGGATCAAAGTCTGTTTGCCGACTCCCCGAAGCTTTTCGCAGGCTACCACGTCTTTCATCGCCTCTGACTGCCAAGGCATCCACCGTATGCGCTTCTTCACTTGACCATATAACCCCAAGCAATCTGGTTATACTGTGAAGACGACATTCGCCGAAAATTCGCATGCATGCTCAAAGAGCAACTCACAAATTTTACCTTAGCCTGATCCGTTACCAGTGAAAGTAACGTTCAGTCTATCTTTCTATCACATACCCAAATTTTTAAAGAACGATCTAATCAAAAGACTAGAAATCAACATTCACCATCACCTTGATGGAATGCTCATTTCTAAGCTTTCAGAAGCAGTTTATGGTGGAGCCAAGCGGGATCGAACCGCTGACCTCCTGCGTGCAAGGCAGGCGCTCTCCCAGCTGAGCTATGGCCCCATAACAAAATTGGTGGGTCTGGGCAGATTCGAACTGCCGACCTCACCCTTATCAGGGGTGCGCTCTAACCAACTGAGCTACAGACCCAATTTCGAGCTTGTAACTGTTAGCGTGAGCTATCAGCTTGGAGCTTAAAGCTGCTTCTATCGTCTTCTTCAATGAATCAAGCAATTCGTGTGGGAGCTCATGAAGCAGCTGCGGTCGTCGATTAAGGAGGTGATCCAGCCGCAGGTTCCCCTACGGCTACCTTGTTACGACTTCACCCCAGTCATGAATCACACCGTGGTAACCGTCCCCCCGAAGGTTAGACTAGCTACTTCTGGTGCAACCCACTCCCATGGTGTGACGGGCGGTGTGTACAAGGCCCGGGAACGTATTCACCGCGACATTCTGATTCGCGATTACTAGCGATTCCGACTTCACGCAGTCGAGTTGCAGACTGCGATCCGGACTACGATCGGTTTTGTGGGATTAGCTCCACCTCGCGGCTTGGCAACCCTCTGTACCGACCATTGTAGCACGTGTGTAGCCCAGGCCGTAAGGGCCATGATGACTTGACGTCATCCCCACCTTCCTCCGGTTTGTCACCGGCAGTCTCCTTAGAGTGCCCACCATAACGTGCTGGTAACTAAGGACAAGGGTTGCGCTCGTTACGGGACTTAACCCAACATCTCACGACACGAGCTGACGACAGCCATGCAGCACCTGTCTCAATGTTCCCGAAGGCACCAATCCATCTCTGGAAAGTTCATTGGATGTCAAGGCCTGGTAAGGTTCTTCGCGTTGCTTCGAATTAAACCACATGCTCCACCGCTTGTGCGGGCCCCCGTCAATTCATTTGAGTTTTAACCTTGCGGCCGTACTCCCCAGGCGGTCAACTTAATGCGTTAGCTGCGCCACTAAGAGCTCAAGGCTCCCAACGGCTAGTTGACATCGTTTACGGCGTGGACTACCAGGGTATCTAATCCTGTTTGCTCCCCACGCTTTCGCACCTCAGTGTCAGTATCAGTCCAGGTGGTCGCCTTCGCCACTGGTGTTCCTTCCTATATCTACGCATTTCACCGCTACACAGGAAATTCCACCACCCTCTACCATACTCTAGCTCGACAGTTTTGAATGCAGTTCCCAGGTTGAGCCCGGGGATTTCACATCCAACTTAACGAACCACCTACGCGCGCTTTACGCCCAGTAATTCCGATTAACGCTTGCACCCTCTGTATTACCGCGGCTGCTGGCACAGAGTTAGCCGGTGCTTATTCTGTCGGTAACGTCAAGACAATCACGTATTAAGTAACTGCCCTTCCTCCCAACTTAAAGTGCTTTACAATCCGAAGACCTTCTTCACACACGCGGCATGGCTGGATCAGGCTTTCGCCCATTGTCCAATATTCCCCACTGCTGCCTCCCGTAGGAGTCTGGACCGTGTCTCAGTTCCAGTGTGACTGATCATCCTCTCAGACCAGTTACGGATCGTCGCCTTGGTGAGCCATTACCCCACCAACTAGCTAATCCGACCTAGGCTCATCTGATAGCGCAAGGCCCGAAGGTCCCCTGCTTTCTCCCGTAGGACGTATGCGGTATTAGCGTCCGTTTCCGAGCGTTATCCCCCACTACCAGGCAGATTCCTAGGCATTACTCACCCGTCCGCCGCTCTCAAGAGGTGCAAGCACCTCTCTACCGCTCGACTTGCATGTGTTAGGCCTGCCGCCAGCGTTCAATCTGAGCCATGATCAAACTCTTCAGTTCAAACATCTTTGGGTTTTGAGAAAACCCTAAACTTGGCTCAGCAATCGTTGGTTACATCTTTGATTTCTCGCGGAGTAACTTGCGATGCTGATAATCTGTTGACTAGCAGTCTGACTCCACAAGCACCCACACGAATTGCTTGATTCAGTTGTTAAAGAGCGGTTGGTTAAGAGCTTTCGTCTCAACCGAGGCGCGCATTCTACAGCGCCCGGTGTATCTGTCAAGCGGTTATTTTAAGAAGTTTTCAAAGTTTCGTTTGGGAAACATCAACAACTTCAACCACTTGCGCTTCCGATCTCTCGTTAGCGGGAGGCGAATTCTACAGCGTTACTCGCTGCTGTCAACACCTCTTTTTCTCCGCTTTCGACCGAGAAGATCGAATCGCTGACAAGGCCAAACAAACACTGCCTTATCAACTGCTTCCTGGCTTCGATGAACTGAAGCCCGGCACCTTCAAAACATGGTTAACTCATTGAAACTCAAGGAGTTTTTCGTTTCGACTGCGCCGGAAGTGGGGCGAATTATAGACGTCCAGAATTTGCCGTCAACCCTTAATTACGCTTTTGTCGCACAAGAAGTTTTCCTACCCATTAATCGCGGGATCCGGCGCATCACCGGCGGAACTCTCAACACCAATAATACGACGCCTATAAAGGCGTAAATCGACCACTCCTTCAGATCCGCCCGCACGATCCACAACATATGCAGCAGCCCAAGCCCCAGGATCAGATAAACCAGGCGATGCAGCTTCTTCCAGCGCGTGCCGAGTCGCCTCTGACTGTAGCGATTGGAGGTGATCGCCAGCGCTAACAAGCCGAGAAACCCAAGCGCCCCGACAATAATGTAAGGCCGTTTGCTCAATTCAACGCCCAGTTGCGACCAGTCGAACCCCAGGATGAACGCCGCATACCCACTCAAATGCAGCACCACATAAGTAAAGCACCACAACCCCAACTGGCGCCGGACCGCGATCCACCCTGCCCACCCCGTCAGTTTTTGCAGCGGAGTCATACTCAGAGTGATCAACAATAGGATCAAAGTCCCTAACCCAAGCCGATCCACCAGCACCTTGCCGGGATCTGGCCCCAACGAGCTCGTCAATGCCTGGTAAAGCCAGAGCAACGGCCAGACCGCCGCAGCGAGAAAGACGCCGACCCGCCATGCTGGGAAACGCATCAGTAGTCCTTCCTCAAGTCCATCCCTGCATATAAAGAAGCGACTTCATCCTGATAGCCGTTGAACATCAACGTATCGCGCACATTAGGGCTGAAAAGCCCACTCGGCAAACGGCGTTCATGTGCCTGGGTCCAGCGCGGATGGTCGACCGTCGGATTGACGTTGGCATAGAAACCGTACTCGTCGGACGCAATGCTTTGCCAGGTCGTCTTCGGCTGCTCGCTCACCAGGCTGATACGCACAATCGACTTCACACTTTTAAAACCGTATTTCCACGGCACCACCAATCGCAACGGCGCGCCGTTCTGATTGGGCAACTCCCGTCCGTACATCCCTACCGCCAGGATAGCCAGCGGGTTCATCGCCTCATCCAGTCGCAAGCCCTCGACATAAGGCCAGTCGATCAAGGCAAAGCCAGACCGCTGCCCCGGCATGGTCTTGGGGTCTTGCAAGGTTTCGAAGCGGATGTACTTCGCTTTGGAGGTCGGCTCAACCTGCTTGAGCAGCGCGGAAATGGGAAAGCCGAGCCAAGGAATGACCATCGACCAGGCTTCGACACAACGCAGACGATAGATACGCTCCTCCAACTGATAGGGCTTCATGAAGTCTTCCAACCCATAGCGCCCTGGCTTACCCACCTCCCCGTCCACCACCACACTCCAAGGTTCGGTTTTCAAGGATCCGGCATTCGCCGCCGGATCCCCCTTGTCAGTCCCGAACTCATAGAAGTTGTTGTAATGAGTGGCGTCTTTGAACGGAGTGATGGGCTCATTCTTGACCGTGACCGCCCCCCATTGGGTGGCCGGCAATTTCTCGGCAAACCAGGATGGCGCCTTGCCAGGCTCGACATCAGCATAACGCGCCGCATCGGCAGCACCGGCCCAACGCGGCAGGCTGCCCACGGCGAGGCCAGCCATGGTCGCACCCAGCATTTGACGACGCGATAAATAGAAGGATTCAGGCGTGACGTCCGATTCACTGCAGTCGGACGACTTGGGGATCTTGATCAGCATGGCAACTCCGCAGTATTGGAGGGTAGGTGCACCAATAGACTGCGGAGTATGGGGGAAATTACATCACTCGGCGCTTTTGTGGCGACGCAGGCGCAACAGGTATTGAACCGGACCCGATGCAGCGTAGGCGAGGAACACCAGCAACAGAATACGTGGCGGATCACTGAAGACCACCGCGAACACCAGCACCACCGCCAGAATCGCAACGAACGGCACGCGCCCCTTCAGATCCAACTCCTTGAAGCTGTTGTACTTGATGTTGCTGACCATCAGCATCCCGGCCGCCGCAACCAATAGCGCCACTAGGAAGGACATTTTCGAACCCTGGATGCCATAGTCGCTGAATGCCCAGACCACACCCGCCACCACACCTGCCGCAGCCGGGCTGGCCAAGCCAATGAAGTAGCGCTTGTCAGCCTTGCCTACTTGCGTATTGAAACGCGCCAGACGCAGTGCCGCACCCGCCACGTAGATGAAGGCGACCATCCAGCCGACCTTGCCCATGTCCCCCAGCGCCCAGCCGAATGCCAGCAAGGCCGGCGCCACGCCAAAGGCGACCATGTCGGACAGCGAATCATATTCGGCGCCGAACGCGCTTTGGGTATTGGTCATGCGGGCCACGCGGCCGTCCAGACCGTCAAGCACCATGGCGACAAAGATCGCAATGGCAGCGAAGGCGAAGTAACGACTCGCCCCGGCACTGTCGCCAGCGCTCAAGGCGGCCTGGGCGCTCATGGAACTGATGATGGAATAGAAACCGGCGAACAGGTTCGCGGTGGTGAACAGATTCGGCAGCAGATAGATGCCACGATGCCGGACCTTACGGCCTTCAGCGTCATGGCCTTCTTCGACGTGCTCATCGATGGGTAGCAGGCTTTCAGCGTCAGGAGCCTGGTTTGGCTCGTCGGGACGTTCGCTCATGGACAGTACCTTGCAACGGTGTGAAAAAATTCGACAGGTGTCTGGGACGACGGTTCGGCCGCAAACGATGCAGCTTTATACCAGAAGCCACCGCCCAAACGAAAAAACGCGGCCAAGGCCGCGTTTTTCGATCAAGCTCGCGACTTAGTTCTTGGCTTTGTCGACGATCTTGTTGGCACCGATCCACGGCATCATGGAGCGCAGTTGCTCGCCGATGATTTCGATACCGTGGGCGGCGTTGTTACGACGCTTGGCGGTCATCGAAGGATAGCCAGTGGCGCCTTCGCTGATGAACATCTTGGCGTATTCGCCGTCCTGGATACGTTTCAGGGCGTTGCGCATAGCCTGGCGGGACTCGGCGTTGATCACTTCCGGACCGGTCACGTACTCGCCGTATTCGGCGTTGTTGGAGATCGAGTAGTTCATGTTGGCGATACCGCCTTCGTACATGAGGTCAACGATCAGCTTCAGTTCGTGCAGGCATTCGAAGTAGGCCATTTCTGGCGCGTAGCCCGCTTCAACCAGGGTTTCGAAACCGGCTTTGACCAGCTCGACGGTACCGCCGCACAGAACGGCTTGTTCGCCGAACAGGTCGGTTTCGGTCTCGTCCTTGAAGGTGGTTTCGATGATGCCGGTACGACCACCACCAACGCCAGCAGCGTAGGACAGAGCCACGTTCTTGGCGTTGCCGGACGCATCCTGGTAGATCGCGATCAAGTCAGGGATACCACCGCCCTTCACGAACTCGGAACGTACGGTGTGGCCTGGAGCCTTCGGCGCGATCATGATCACGTCGAGGTCGGCGCGTGGCACAACCTGGTTGTAGTGGATCGCGAAGCCGTGGGAGAAGGCCAGGGTGGCGCCTTTCTTGATGTTCGGCTCGATTTCGTTTTTGTACAGGGCAGACTGGAACTCGTCCGGGGTCAGGATCATGACCAGGTCGGCTGCAGCAACGGCAGAAGCCACGTCGGTGACTTTCAGGCCATGGGCCTCGGCCTTGGCTACGGTGGCAGAGCCTTTACGCAGGCCTACGGTCACGTCAACACCGGAGTCCTTCAGGTTGCACGCCTGGGCGTGACCTTGGGAACCGTAGCCGATGATGGCGACTTTCTTACCCTGGATGATCGACAGGTCGCAGTCTTTATCGTAGAAAACTTTCATGAATTTCCCCTATATCCGGCCGTTCAGGCCATTCGCTAATTTGGTTAGATGCTCAGTACTTTGTCGCCACGGGCAATCCCGGTGACGCCACTGCGTACGGTTTCCAGAATCGAGGCAGTGCCGATCGATTGAATGAAGCTGTCGAGCTTGTCGCTGGTACCGGTCAACTGAACGGTATAGACGCTGGCGCTGACATCGACGATCTGCCCACGATAAATATCGGTAGTGCGTTTGATCTCGGCGCGCTGGGCGCCGGTGGCCTTGACCTTGACCAGCATCAGCTCGCGCTCGATGTGAGCGCTTTCCGACAGGTCCACCAGCTTGACCACCTCGATCAGCTTGTTCAGGTTTTTGGTGATCTGCTCGATGACTTCATCGTGGCCCACAGTGGTCAGCGTCAGACGCGACAGGGTCGGGTCTTCGGTTGGCGCCACGGTCAGGCTTTCGATGTTGTAGTTGCGCTGCGAAAACAGGCCCACAACACGAGACAGAGCACCCGGTTCGTTTTCCAGAAGCAGGGAAATAATATGTCGCATGATTAGGTACGCTCCGTCTTGCTCAGCCACATATCGCGCATGGAGCCGTCTTTGATTTGCATCGGGTAGACGTGCTCACTGGTGTCGACCGCAATATCGATCACCACCAGGCGATCCTTCATGGCGAACGCCTCCTCCATCTTCGACTTCAAATCTTTCGATTCGGTGATGCGTACGCCGACGTGACCGTAAGCCTCTGCCAGCTTGACGAAATCAGGCAGCGATTCCATGTAGGAGTGCGAGTGGCGGCTGCCGTAGCTCATGTCTTGCCACTGGCGAACCATACCCAACACACCGTTGTTCAGGATCACGATCTTCACCGGCAATCCGTATTGCAGGCAGGTGGACAGTTCCTGGATGTTCATCTGGATGCTGCCCTCGCCCGTGACGCAGGCAACGTCGGCATCCGGGAAGCTCAACTTGATACCCATGGCCGCCGGGAAACCGAAGCCCATGGTGCCCAGGCCACCGGAGTTGATCCAGCGGTTGGGTTTGTCGAACTTGTAGTACTGCGCGGCGAACATCTGGTGCTGGCCCACGTCGGAGGTCACAAAGGCATCGCCCTTGGTCACTTCGCACAGGGTTTCGATCACGGTCTGCGGTTTGATTACGCTGCCATCGCCCTTGTCATAGGGGAACAGGCCGCGATCACCGCGCCACTCATCAATCTGCTTCCACCAACTGGCCACGGACTCTTTGTTCGGAGCCTCGCCGATTTCCTTGAGGATGGCGACCATTTCGGTCAGTACACTCTCAACAGGACCGACAATCGGCACGTCTGCCTTGATGGTCTTGGAGATGGACGCCGGGTCGATATCGATGTGGATGATCTTGGCGTTAGGGCTGAACTTCGCCGGGCCATTGATGACACGGTCGTCGAAACGCGCGCCGACCGCCAGGATCACATCGGCATGGTGCATCGCCAGGTTGGCGGTGTAACTGCCGTGCATGCCGAGCATGCCAATGAACTGACGATCAGTGCCCGGATAGGCACCCAGGCCCATCAGGGTATTGGTCACTGGCAGGTTGAGCATTTTCGCCAGTTCGGTCAGCGGCGCAGAGCCACCGCCAAGGATCACGCCACCACCCGAGTAAAGCACCGGGCGCTTGGCCGCCAAGAGCATTTCGGCTGCCTTGCGGATTTGCCCGGAGTGGCCGCGTACGGCCGGGCTGTAGGAACGCAGCTTGGCTTTTTTCGGAAAGATGTATTCGAACTTCTCGGCCGGGTTGGTCATGTCTTTTGGAACATCGACCACGACCGGGCCCGGACGACCGGATTCAGCCAGGTAGAAGGCCTTCTTCATGACTTCCGGGATTTCCGATGCGTGCTTGATCATGAAGCTGTGCTTCACGATCGGCCGGGAGATACCGATCATGTCGGTTTCCTGGAATGCATCGGTGCCGACCATGGTGCTAGGCACCTGGCCGGAGATGATCACCATCGGGATGGAGTCCATGTACGCCGTGGCGATACCGGTGATGGCGTTCGTGGCGCCTGGACCGGAAGTCACCAGTACCACGCCGGCCTTGCCGGTGGCACGGGCATAGCCGTCAGCCATATGGGTCGCTGCTTGCTCGTGACGAACCAGGATGTGGGTCACTTCCGGTTCTTTGAACAGAGCATCATAGACATGAAGAAGAGCACCACCCGGGTACCCGTAGATATATTTGACGCCTTCGTCACGCAAGAAGCGGACGAGCATCTCACCGCCAGATAAAAGCTCCACGTTGTTCACCTCTAAAACGCCAGAATACCGCCCCTCAACAGGGACGGGTCTTAATAGGTTTACTTCTCGGCAGAGCATGAGCGACGGTGGTCGCCGACTACGTCAGCACTGACTGAGCAAGTATTGGGATCGTCCCAAGTGTTGCGGGCCTTTCCCACCCAGCGCGAGGTAACGCGTTGCGGGTGTAACAGGTCGGCGCGGATGTGCGCCTCATGATCTGCCGAGTGGGTCTGCTTCTGGCAGTCCCTCTACAGCGGACTTTGGATTCTTCTGTTTCGCCCTGTGCAAGTCAAGTCGTCAATGTGCTTTATTCGAAGTAACCGCATGAGAACGCAAGAAAAAACCTTTAAACGGCAACTGTGTTAGCTTCAATTGCGCAACCCATGACAAGGAAACAGCATGCGAATGTTCTTCTTGACGGCTAGCCTGATGGTTGGCCTGAGCCCGATGTGCATGGCCGGCCAGGTCTACAAATGGGTCGACGCCCAGGGCGTGACCCACTTCGGGGCCCAGCCACCCGAGGGCACCGAGGCCTCGACCGTGATCAAGTCTTCACCGTCCGTCGCCAAACCGCCAGCACCGCCTTCTGGTGGGCCCATAGGCGACCAGAAGGCGATCGATAAAGAGGTGAAGAAACAGATTGCCGAGCAGGAAGCCCAGCTCAAGGCATTTTGCGAACAGGCCAGGACCAACCTGGCGCAGTTGCAAAACAACCCAAGAGTTCGCGAGGACGTTGAGGGGGAAATGCGCCGCCTATCTGACGAAGAGCGACGCCAGCGCATCGATGAAACGCGCAAGCAGATCGAAGAGCACTGCCAGTAACGTCGGTCAGCCGACGCTGCTGATCATCTGATCGAACTGCGCCAACAGCCGCTGCAACTCCATACCCTGCCCTGGCCGCTGGGCATAGACCATTTCAGCCATGGCCAGGATGCCCGAGGCGTTGGGCAGCGGCAGGTCATTTTCCAGGATGGCTTTCATCCGCGGCAGGAAAATCCATTGCAGCCATTGCTCGAAGTCCAAGGTGTCGACCGCGAACGGCTCGACACTGGCCAAGGCCTCGGCCGAAGGCGAAACGCTGCTCCACCAGCCCTGAACCCGCAGCTCCCGTTCGATCAGCAGCAACTGATCGGCTATCTGGGGAAAACGCGTATCCATCAGAGCGAAACCTTGGCCTTCTGGCGTGCCAGCGCCGCACCCGCAGAATCGCCTTGCTTCTCACGAGCCTGGGCGATCAATTCCCACAGGCTGGCCTGAAGTGCCGGGCGCCCACTGGTAAATGTCAGGCCACGACGGGCGAGCTGTTCGGCTTGCGGCGCATCCCCCTGGGCCATGCGCACCTGGGCCAAGCGATAAAGCACCTGCGGCTCGCGCGGCGCTACCCGCTGGGCACGCTCCAAGCTCGAAGAAGCACCGTTGAGGTCCCCTCCGGCCTGCTGCTGTTGTGCCGTGGTAAGCAGGGCCAGCACCGGACCGTCCAGTTGCTCATCGGCGGACAAACCACCCGCACTGGCCGGCGGAATACTGCTCGGCGTCGAAGGCATGCTGTAACTACCCTGATCGATCGGCGAGGTCTCGATAGGGCCAGGCGTGATGGGACCTGGCGTGATCGGCGTACTGCTGATCGGTGCCGAGGTCGTGGCGCCCCCCCCCGGTACCATCACGACGACACCGCTGTCGCCCTGGGGAATCGCCTGGGCCTGGCCCTGCACCGGCCGCTTCACCGTCGTTTGCCGGAAACCACCGTTGGCCGAGATCCGCTCGCTGTTGGAAACGGCGGTGCCGGAGTCAACGACCGGAATCGAACCACGCTGTACGGTGGAACAGCCACTGAGCAAAGCCACGGCAGTTACCGCTGGAATCAACCACTTGTTCACTTGAAACCCTCTTTGCTTAACGCATCCAATCTTTGACCCAATCCATCACCGATTCGGCGGGATTCGTGCCGCCACAGGCCGCACCGGGTGGTGGTTCGCTGCCGCGAATATACGGCATCTGTACCGCGCCCGGGCAATTGGCATCGGAGCCTTGGCCTGTACGCGAATCGACCCAGGCCTGAACGATATTGTCCGGTTGCGGCATGTCCAGTGGCAACGGGTCGGCCTTGCGCATGAAACTGGTCCAGACCTGCAACGCGCCAGTGGCACCGGTGAACGGGGTCTTGCCGTTGTCATCACGCCCAAGCCAGACCACCGCCAGCAGATCCTGACTGAAACCGGCAAACCAACTGTCGCGCGAATCGTTACTGGTGCCGGTCTTGCCCGCCAGGTTCAGGGTCTTGGGCAACACGTTATAAACCGAGCTGCCGGTACCTTCACGCATGACCCGCTGCATGGCGCTCTGGATCAGATAAATAGAAGCCGGATCAAAACGCTGCTGGATCTGGAACGGATAACGCTTGAGCGGTTCGCCATCGGCGGTCAGCACACTGCGAATCCCGCGCATCGGCGTATTGAAACCGCCGTTGGCCAGCGTCTGGTACATGGCGGCCACTTCGATTGGCGTGAGGCCGCCAGCCCCCAGCAACATTGACGGGAAAGCCGGGAATTCGCGGCTTACCCCCAGGCGCGCCAGGGTCTTGAGCACGTTCGGGACGCCGACTTCCAACCCAAGGCGAGCCGTCGAGAGGTTGTAGGAATGCGCCAGGCCCTGGTACAGGAACACCGTACCGTGGGAGCGGCGATCATAGTTCTGCGGCTTCCAGACTTGGCCATCCGCGCCCTTGACCGAGAAGGTCTCGTCCGACAACCAACTGGTCAGCGTGTACTGGCTCGGTTTCTCCAGGGCGGTGAGGTACACCGCCGGCTTGATCAGGGAACCGATCGGCCGCACCGCATCCAGCGCCCGGTTGAAGCCAGCGAAGCTGGCCTGGCGGCTGCCGATCATGGCCTGGACTTCGCCGGTTTCCGGGTTGGTCACCACCATGGCGGCTTCAACTTCGTCGGCGCCCTTGCGCCCGCCCAGCCGCTTGAAGGTATCCTCGACCGACGCTTCGGCCTTCATCTGCAGGATCGGGTCGAAGCTGGTGAAAATGCGCAAGCCTTCTTCAGTCAAGTCTTCATCGCGGTAGTCTTCACGCAACTGGCGCTTGACCAGGTCCATGAAGCCAGGGAACGAACTGTCCGCCAGGCTGCCGCGTTTGGTCACGCCCAATGGCATCTTCTTCGCCGCTTCGACTTGCTCGGCGGTGGCCACGCCTTGTTGTTGCAGCAGGTCGAGAACCAGGTTGCGCCGCTCGAGGGCACGCTCCGGATTACGCCGCGGGTTGTAGGAAGAAGGTCCCTTGACCATGCCCACCAGCAACGCCACCTGATGCAGCTTGAGTTCGGACAACGGCTGGCTGAAGAAGAACTGGCTGGCGAGGCCGAAGCCGTGCACCGCCCGCTGACCGTCCTGGCCGATAAATACCTCGTTGAGGTAGGCCTCCAGGATCTCCTGCTTGTCGTAGTGCAACTCCAACAGCAACGCCATCATGGCTTCGGTGAGCTTGCGGGTGAGGCTGCGCTCGTTGGTCAGGTAGAAGTTCTTGACCAACTGCTGGGTCAAGGTACTGCCGCCCTGGCGCATATGGCCCGAGGACGTGTTGACCCAGATAGCCCGGGCAATCGACTTGGGCGAGACGCCGAAGTGATGATAGAAGTCGCGGTCTTCGACGGCGATCAGCGTATCGAGCAGGAACGGCGGCACCTGATCGATCTTGATCAGGATCCGGTCTTCAAGGTTCTTAGGATAGAGGCCACCAATGAGCAGCGGCTCGAGACGCACCACCGACAGGCTCGCATTGTTGGCGCCGGTCAGTGCAGCCACATAGTCGCCGGAGAAACGTACCCGCACCGGTTGCGCCTGTTCCATGCCCTCGTAGAACTGGAAACCGCGGGTATTGAGGTCGACGGTATTACCATTGATCGAGGCCGCACCCGGACCATTGGCCACGCTTTCACGGCGATAACCCAAGGCATCGAGCTCGGTCAGGAAATCATCCTTGCTCAGCTTTTGTCCGACGAACAGCTCCAGCGGCCTGGCGTAGACCTTGGCCGGGATCGTCCAGCGCTTGCCGGAGAACTTCTCCTGGACCACCGCATCGAGGTAGACCGCAAAACCGGCGAGCACGACAAGGCCCACCAGACTAAGTTTAAGGGCCCAGCCCAGCCAGGGCCGCAGACGGCTGGCGGGTGGTTTCTTGGGGGTACGGGAGGATCGGGTACGAGTCATGGCGGCGGATTATACGCACTTTGCTGCGGTTCAACATGAGCCCGACGAGGTTTGCGTTAACGCGGCTTGCGGCCATAATGACGGCCTTGAATTTTCCAGTCTCTGAAGGACCGCCCGTGAGCCAATCCCTGATCGCTGCCCTGCAAAACCCGGCCCTCTACCCGCATCCCGTCGAAGGGTTCCAGGTCATCGAAACTCATATTTCCTGGGTATTGCTCACCGGGCCTTACGCCTACAAATTCAAAAAGCCGGTGAATTTCGGCTTCCTCGATTTCACCAGCCTCGAGGCGCGCAAACATTTCTGTGGCGAAGAGCTGCGTCTGAACCAACGCCTGACCCAGGACCTGTACCTGGAAGTCCTGCCGATTACCGGCAGTGCCGAAGCACCCCAATTGGCAGGCGATGGCCCGGCCATCGAATACGCCCTGAAGATGCGTCAGTTCCCACAGAGCCAACTGCTCAGCACGCTACAAGCCAACGGCGAACTGACCACCGCGCACATCGACGAAATGGCCGTGCAGATCGCCCAGTTCCACCTCTCCACGCCTCAAGTGCCGGCTGAGAACGCTGCTGGTACTCCGGACAGCGTGATGGCTCCCGTGCGGCAGAACTTCGAGCAGATCCGCCCGTTCCTCAGCGACAAGGCTGACCTGTTGCAACTCGAAGCCCTGCAAGCCTGGGCCGAGAGCAGCTTTGATCGTCTCAAGCCGCTGTTCACCCAGCGCAAGGCCGAAGGCTTCATCCGCGAATGCCATGGCGATATCCACCTGGGTAACATCACGCTGATCGACGGCAAGGTGGTGATTTTCGACTGCATCGAATTCAACGAACCGTTCCGCTTCACCGACGTCTACGCCGACACCGCGTTCCTGGCGATGGACCTGGAGGACCGTGGCCTCAAGTCGCTGGCGCGGCGATTCGTCAGCCAATACCTGGAGCTGACCGGCGACTACCGGGGCCTGGAACTGCTGAACTTCTATAAAGCCTATCGCGCCCTGGTCCGCGCCAAGGTCGCGCTGTTCAGCATGCCGGCCGAAGCCGATCCAGTGCAGCGCGCCACCACCCTGCGCCAATACCGTAACTACGCCAACCTGGCCGAAAGCTACAGCACCATTCCGTCGCGCTTCCTGGCTATTACCCACGGTGTTTCGGCCGTCGGCAAAAGCCACGTTGCCATGCGCCTGGTGGAAGCGCTGGGGGCGATTCGCCTGCGTTCGGACGTAGAGCGCAAGCGCCTGTTCGGCGAGCAGCAAGTTCCCAATGATCCACAGGCCGGCATCTATAGCAGCGATGCCAGCAACACCACCTACGCCCGCCTGCACGAAATCGCCGACGTGATCCTGCGCGCCGGGTTCCCGGTGGTGGTCGATGCCACTTACCTCAAGCGTGACCAGCGCGACGCGGCAGCGAAAGTCGCCGAAGCCACGGGTGCACCGTTCCTGATCCTTGACTGCAACGCACCGCAAGCAGTCATCGAAGCCAGGCTGGCGCAGCGTCAGGCCGACCAGAAGGACCCTTCGGACGCGAACCTGGCCGTGATCGCGGCGCAACAGGCCAACCGCGAAGCTCTCACCCCGGCGGAAATCCTCTGCAGCAAACGGGTCCAGACCAACGAAAGCGGCACGCTCGATATCGTGGTCGCGCAGATCCGTCAACGCCTGCCAGGCCTGTAGGAATTATTTCGGTCGTGAAGCGATCCTCGGCTTCACGACCGCTAAATAGTGGCACTATACTGGCGTCATAAAACCAACAGGTGATATGAAATGAGCCTTCCCAAGCTTCTCAATACCCCGCTTTATGCCTTGCTGCGCAAAGACGATATCGCAGGTTTCAACAGTGAGCGCCCTCAAGGTCCGGTGGACATGCGCGGCGGCGATTTTCGCGGCCTCGATCTGCGGGAACTGAACGCCGACGACGTTGATTTCAGCGACGCTTACTTTCGCTCCGCCGACTTACGCGGCATCGATTTCCGCAAGTCGTCACTGGAAGGCGCGAGCTTGGCCCACGCGCAAATATCCGGCGCCTACTTTCCGCCTGAGCTGTCTGCCGACGAGATCCTGATGTCGATGAATTTCGGCACCCGCCTGCGCTACCGCACCCGCTGACACTGTGGAGAACGGGCTAGCCAATATGCCGCGAACCCACCACAGACCGAACTGAGCTCCAGCGCCCCCGCTCGCGCTGGACGATGCACCTTGCTGCATATTTCCCCTCTATCGTGCGTAATGCATTAGAAGCTTTTGCGTCGATTCACACCAAAGAATCACGCTTTTCCTACTGACCGCTACACTGCTCAGAAGCTTGCCCAATGCACCAGTCGGCCGTCGCAAGGAGGCTCGATGAATGATGAATTGCAACACCTGAAGAATCTGGGCAAGACATCAGCCCAGTGGCTGCACGCCGTCGGTATTCACAGTGCCTCGGATCTACGCCGGCTTGGTGCGGTAGACGCTTATCGGGCCGTGCGCACGCGCGGTTTCCGGGCTTCCAAGGTGTTGTTGTACGCCATCGAAGGCGCGTTGATGGATGTGCACTGGAACGATATCCCTGCCGAACGCAAGGAAGCCCTGAATAAGCAGCTGGACGCTATTTCAACGCGGCATAAAGCCTGACTGCCCCCTTGTTTTATCGAATGGCGTCATAACCGGTCAGGTTATTTCAGTGGATCGAAAAACAATGTTTGACATGGTAATGAGAATCGCTATGATTACCACATCCAGTCGCGAGACTGGTCGATATTTGAAAAGCCCTTGGTTCGGACTCTCAGATATCTCCTCATCAGGCTAATCACGGTTATTTGACCCGGCTTTTGCCGGGTCTTTTTTTGCCTGCAAAAAAACAGCTCCGACGCCACGCCATGGTAGGAGCTGCCGTGCAACGAGGCTGCGATCTTTCCGCCGTCAATTGAGTCAAGAGCGAAAGATCAAAATCAAAAGATCGCAGGCTCCTACGGGGTTTTGATGGATTCACGCATCTGTGCGCAGTAATCCTGAGGCGGCGTGGCCGGGGTGTACCACACGTAATCAGCCATGGTTGGTGTCACGTCGCTGCCCTCCTCGGCCAGCATCAAGACGATCGGAGCTTCGCTGGCGCCAAGATCCAGCGCATGCAGCGGTACGCCGACATCCTTTCGGCCATGCCAAGCGCCAGCGAACAACACCGCCGGTGTCGGCGCGCCCAGCAAACGTTCAGCCATGCGCCGGTCACGCTGCTGCTGGACGGCCAGCATCGCCGGCATTTGCGCTTCCGGCAGCAGGCCGCAGTGGGATTCGCGGATCTGCCCCAGCAGCTCATCCTTCACCGCCGCCGCATTCGTGCGTCCCCCGCTCAACGCCGGTGCTTGCCGGTAGAAGCGCTGGATCTCGACGGCATCCAGATTGGCCGCCAGCAAAGGGTAAGGTTGCGCCAGGGCGAACTCGACGACGGGTCCATACAGGCTCCAGTCCCAGCCCGGCGACCAGTCCAGTGCGCCAGGCAGATCCTTGGGCAAGGCGGGTAACTGGCGCAACGCTTCGACCCGCGGCTGCTGGGATGGGGTGAGCATTTCCAGCAACAAGCTGCCTTGGGCCCGCTGCCCGGCCAAGGTTTGCAGCAACCATAGCTGCAGGGCGTGGTGATCTCGATTGTCGTGCTGCTCGCCCACCACCAACCGCTGTGCCTTCGCCAAGCGCTCGACCAGCGCTTGCGGCGTAAGGGCCTGGCCATTGTGCAAATCACGGATCTGCCCACCGGCCGGCGGCGGTGCGATGCTCTGACAAGCCGTCAGGACACTCAATGCCAAAATCAGGATCAGCCGCACGTGTACATCCTCAAGACGCCCTCAACGGGCAATGATCAACGGATGCCCTCGCTCCGGATGGGGTTGCACCAGCACTTCCAGGCCAAACACGGCCTTGAGCGGTTCCGGGCGCAGCACCTGCTGCGGCGTGTCCAGGGCCACCGGCCGACCGGACGCGAGCAGCAACAGGCGATCACAGTAACGCGCCGCCAGGTTCAGGTCATGCAGGATCACCAGCACCGCAGCGCCACGATCGGCGAACTCGCGCACCGCCTGCAGGATGGTGTGCTGATGCAGCGGGTCGAGCATCGAGGTTGGCTCGTCCAGCAACAACGTTTGTCCCGCTTCACCCGGCCACAGTTGTGCCAATACCCGCGCCAGATGCACCCGCTGACGCTCGCCACCCGACAGGGCCAGATAACTGCGCCCGTGCAGATGCGTCGCGTCCGCGGCTTGCAACGCCAACTCGACGATTTGTCCATCACGCACGCGACCACTCTGATGCGGCAGGCGCCCCATGCCGACCACCTCCTCGACACGAAAGGCAAAATCCAGGGTCGAAGATTGCGGCAACACCGCCAGGCGACGGGCACGCTCGGCGCCCTCCCACTGACTCAGAGGTCGATCATCGAGCAAAACCTGCCCCTGGGCCGGGCGTAATTCGCCGCAGAGCCCCGCCAGCAAGGTACTTTTACCCGCACCGTTAGGCCCAAGCACGCCGAGCACTTCGCCGGGATGAAGGACCAGGTCGACCGCCGCCAGCACGGCTTTTCGACCACGTTGAATGTGCAGGTTCTGCGCTTGCAACATCAGGCGCGCCCTCGCAGCAGCAAATAAAGAAAGAAAGGCGCCCCGATAAAGGCCGTGACGATACCGATCGGCAACTCCGCCGGCGCCAATGCCAAGCGCGCCACCAAGTCGGCCAACAACAGCAGGCTTGCCCCTGCCAGCACTGACGCCGGCAGCAGTACCCGATGGTCGGGGCCAGCCACCAGACGCACCAGATGCGGCACCACCAAACCGACAAAACCGATCATGCCCGCTGCCGCCACCGCCGCGCCAACACCCAGAGCGGTACAGAACACCAGTTCACGCTTGAGGCCTTCGACGTCGATGCCCAGATGGGCCGCCTCGGATTCCCCCAACAGCAGCGCATTGAGCGCCCGAGCCCGACGTGGCAACCATAGCGCCACGCCAGCGCTGACCAGCAGCAATGGCCACAGCCGTGCATAGCTGGCCCCATTGAGACTGCCCAGGTTCCAGAACGTCAGTGTGCGCAGGGTCGCGTCGTCCGCCAGGTAGGTGAACAGGCCGACCGCCGAACCGGACAGCGCCGTCAGGGCAATACCGGCCAGGAGCATGGTCGCGACATGGGTCTGGCCATTACGTCGGCCGAGGCGATAGACCAGCGCCGTGACCCCAAGCCCACCAAGAAACGCACACAACGACAACACATAAGGGCCGAAAGCTTCGGGCAACCCGCCCAACGCTGAACCCGCGACAATCGCGAAAGCCGCGCCCAGCGCCGCGCCGCTGGACACGCCCACCAGCCCCGGGTCGGCCAGCGGGTTGCGGAACAGGCCTTGCATCGCCACACCGGACAACGCCAGCACCCCACCCACCGCCAGCCCGAGCAAAGTGCGCGGCAAACGAATCTGGCCAAGGATCAGTTCGGCCTGCTCCAAACCCTCGGCGCTCACCGGCAACCCCAACAGGCGCAAAGCCGCGCGCGCGGTGTCGAACAGCGGCAAACTCACCGGCCCCAAGGCCAGGGACAACCAGATTGCCAACAGGCACAGCGCGCTCAAGCCGATGAATAAGGACCGCGGCTTGACCACCGGCCTCATGGTGCCTTGGCCGGTGCGGTCGGATAGAACCCATCCGTCAGTTCCACCAGGCTTTGCGGTAGCCGCGGCCCCAGCCCACCCACCAGCAGCGTCGGGTCCAGCTCCATGACTCGCCCATCCCTGGCCGCCCGGGTCGAGGCAAGGATCGGGTTGTCCTTGAACAACGCCGCGCGGGCCTCTTCCCCCTTCAAGGCGCGGTCGGCGAAGACCAGCACTTCAGGATTCAGGCCGGCGAGGTTTTCCATGGAAAATGGCTTGTAACCGTTGTGAGTCGCCAGGTTATGACCACCGGCCTGCTGCAACAGCCAGTCGGCGGCGGTGCCCTTGCCGGCAACCAGGGGTTTGCCACCCGCGCCCCCGACCAACAGCAAAACCCCTGGAGCCTTTTGCTTGAGCTGGATTTCACTCACCCGGGCGTTTTGTTGAGCGAGCTGCTGCTGATAACGCTCGAACAGCCGCGCAGCCAGGGCCTCGCTGCCCAGCAATTGACCCAGGTGCCGCAGATTGCCTTGCAGGGTCGGCAGGTCCGGCGTGGCCGAGAACAGTTCGACTTGTACCCCGGCGCTGCGAACCTGCGCCAGGACCGGTGGTGGCCCCATTTCTTCGGTGCCCACCAGAATCTGCGGGCGCAGGCTCAGCACACCCTCCGCCGACAGCTGTCGCTGATAACCGATACTGGGCAGGGCCCGCAAGGACTCGGGATGCTGGCTGGTGGTATCCACCCCCACCAGTTTCGACTCGCCACCCAACGCACTGACCCACTCCGACAAGGCGCCGCCGACGCTGACCCAGCGTTGCGGCAAATCGGCCGCAGCGACTCCCTGGTTGGCCAGCAGTGCGATACAGAGCGCAACAATGCGGATATTCAGGCGCATCAGGCCGTTTCCTCAAAGAAGTTGTTCGCAGGACCGGGCATGGATTCGCCAGGCCAAGTATCCTCAGTCACCTGCGCAGGAGCGGCCATTTGATAATTGTTTTCATTTGACCGTCAAGCATGAACCTTTTGCCATACGAAACCTTGTGGGAGTGAGCTTGCTCACGATAGCGGCGTGTCAGTCACTGAGATGTTGAATGTGTCGTCGTCATCGCGAGCAAGCTCGCTCCCATAACGGGTTCACTCCGACAAATATCGAGACACACATGAAGTTTCTTTGTACCGCCACCCAATTGCCCGACAACGGCAGTCGCGGTTTCGACATCGATGGGCGCAAGGTGCTGGCCGTGCGCCGCGCGGGCCAGGTTTATGCGTACCTTAACCGCTGCCCGCATCGCGGCGTGCCGCTGGAATGGCAACCCGACCAGTTTCTCGACCCCAGCGCCAGTCTGATCCAGTGCGCCACCCACGGCGCACTGTTTCTGATCGAGAGCGGAGAATGCGTGGCCGGTCCCTGCGCCGGTCAGTTCCTTGCTGCGTTAGACAGCAGGGAGGATGAGCAAGGCATCTGGGTGGCACTGTAGCGGTTCGAGCTGCACCGGCAACGAATGGGCCACCCACATCTCATCCGGCGTCAGCGTGACCCCATAGGCCAGCACCTCCACCCCGGCCGCCACCGCATCGTGCAAGGCGGCCGCATACACTGGGTCGATTTCCTGCGCCGGGCGTACCGCGTCAATGCCACTCAGGTTCACGCAATACAGCTGCACCGCCCGCACGCCCTCGCGGGCCAGGCAAGCGAGTTCGCGCAGATGCTTGGCCCCACGTAGGGTCACCGCATCGGGAAATGCCGCGACGTTCGTGCCATCGAAACCCAGTGTGACGCTTTTGACTTCGACCCAGGCCGAGCTGTTTTCGTAGTCCAGCCTGAAATCGATCCGACTGTTTTCCTGACCATAAGCCACTTCACGCTTTAGCCCGGTAAACCCGTTCAGTTCGCTGATGACCTCGGCCCGCAGGGCCTCTTCGATCAAGGCATTGGCCCGCGCGGTATTGATGCAGGCCAAGCGCCCCTGAGGGGTTTCGCCGATTTCCCAGGTACCGGGCAGCTTGCGCTTGGGGTCGCTGGACCGACTGAACCAGACACGTGCGCCCGGCGCCATGCAATTGAGCATCGAACCAGTGTTCGGGCAATGAATGGTCAGCAATTCGCCATGAACGGTCTCGATATCGGCGAGAAAACGCTTATAACGTCGAATCAGCCGACCTTCTTCCAAAGCAGGGGAAAAACGCATCAGCCTTGCCAACTCCGCAGTCCACGTGCGATTCGCTCCACCGCTTCCTGTAGCCGCGGCAGGCTCTGGGTGTAGGCAAAACGTACATGATGGCCGGCCTGATAGCGGCCGAAATCCAGACCCGGCGTAAACGCCACGTGTTCGGTTTCCAGGAAATGCTGGCAGAACGCGAAGGCATCACCGCCGAACGCGCTGATATCGGCGTAGAGATAAAACGCCCCTTGCGGCTCCACCGCGATACCGAAGCCCAGTTCACGCAAGGCTGGCAGCAGAAAGTCGCGGCGCAGCGCGAACTCGGCCCGACGCTGCTCGAAGATCGCGATGGTGGCGGGTTCGAAACAGGCCAGCGCCGCGTACTGGGCCATGCTCGGCGCACTGATGTAGAGATTCTGCGCGAGTTTTTCCAGCTCGCCGACGGCTGCCGAAGGCGCCACCAGCCAGCCCAGCCGCCAGCCGGTCATGCCGAAATACTTGGAAAAACTGTTCAGGACAAAGGCATCGTCGTCGACTTCCAGCACGCTGGCGGCGTCGGTGCCATAGGTCAAGCCGTGGTAGATCTCATCCACCACCAGATGACCATTGTGCCGCTTGATTGCCTTGGACAACCCGGCCAACTCGTCTCGGGAGAGGATCGTCCCAGTCGGGTTGGCCGGCGACGCCACCAACGCGCCGACGCTGTCCTGGTCCCAATGGCGGTCCACCAACTCCGGAGTCAGCTGGTAACGCACCTCAGGGCCTACCGGCACCAATTGCGCCGCGCCCTCTACCAACCGCAGGAAATGACGGTTGCACGGATAGCCAGGGTCGGCCAACAGCCAATGCTTGCCCGGGTCCACCAGCAACGCGCTGGCCAGCAGCAACGCACCGGACCCGCCCGGGGTGACCAGGATGCGCCGCGGATCGATGTCCACGCCGTAGCGCTGGGCGTAGAAACCGGCGATAGCCTCGCGCAACTCAGGAATGCCACGGGCGGCGGTGTAACGGGTCTTGCCCGACGCCAGCGCCGCCTGGCCGGCCTGGATGATCGGCTCAGCCGTGGTGAAATCCGGCTCGCCGATCTCCAGGTGAATGACGTCGTGCCCCGCAGCCTGCAATTCATTGGCACGGGCCAGCAACGCCATCACATGAAAAGGTTCGATAGCGCGGCTGCGCGCACTGTAGGGCTGAGCCATTGGCCTTCCTTACGTAAGAAAAAGAACCGATTCTACCCAACTCAGGAACCCGTGCGGGAACGAGCGCGAACCTGAAGCGGTCAGAGCCCTCGGATTGCAGGAAATGACTCCGGCGATTGGCCCAGGCTTGACTAGAATCAAGCATTGAGCAGGTTTACATCCGCACCGAACCGAACCCGACCACGCTTTGCAAAGTCCCCGGCCGCTGCAGGCTCGACAACCGGGAGTAGCGCGGCCCGATTTGATCTGGTAAGTTCGCCCGCTTGCAGCCGCAGGGCCGGCAGGTGTCGGTGATGGAGCAATCCTGCGTAGTGGATTACAAGAGTAGAGGCGGTCCATTCATGCCCACCCAAGCAAAGCAAAATCAAAATCAGACGCTCAGCGGGTTTGAGCCTTACGTCCCGCAAGCTGGCGAAGAGTACATGGGCGCCCCCATGCGCGCGCACTTCACCAAGATCCTGAATAAGTGGAAACAGGACTTGATGCAGGAAGTCGACCGCACCGTGGATCACATGAAAGACGAAGCGGCCAACTTCCCTGACCCGGCCGACCGTGCCAGCCAGGAAGAGGAATTCAGCCTCGAACTGCGCGCCCGTGATCGTGAGCGCAAGCTCATCAAGAAAATCGACAAGACCCTGCAACTGATCGAAGACGAAGAATACGGTTGGTGCGAGTCCTGTGGCGTCGAGATCGGCGTCAAGCGGCTGGAAGCCCGTCCGACCGCCGACATGTGTGTCGACTGCAAGACCCTGGCGGAAATCAAGGAAAAACAGGTCGGCAAGTAATTGCCCCGGCTGTAACGAAAACGGAGCGTTCACACGCTCCGTTTTTTGTTTCTGGCACCCTCTGTACGCCCAATACCCTTTTGGGAACGAGCTTGCTCGCAATGACGGCGGCATATTCAATACGGGTGCAAGCTGACCCACCGCTATCGCGAGCAAGCTCGCTCCCACAGGGATCAGGTTTCGTCAGCAAGCGCTATATCCCTACCGCTCAGACTCAGTAACATTCTCCCCATGACTGCCACCGCCCCCTACATCGGCCGCTTCGCCCCCACACCCAGCGGCCACCTGCACTTCGGTTCACTGGTCGCCGCGCTGGCGTCGTACCTGGATGCCCGGGCGGTGGGAGGGCGCTGGTTGTTGCGCATGGAAGACCTCGACCCGCCCCGGGAAGAACCTGGCGCGCAAACGGCGATTTTGAAGGCACTGGAAAGCTACGGGTTTGAATGGGATGGCGAGATGGTCCGCCAGAGCGAGCGCCATGAGGCCTACGACCAAGTCATCAACCGACTGCTCAGCCAGGGCCTGGCCTATGCGTGCACCTGCTCGCGCAAACAGCTGGAGGCGTACCACGGCATCTACCCGGGGCTGTGCCGCAACGCCGGGCATGGCGCTGAAAACGCCGCCATTCGCCTACGTGTCCCTGAACTCGAATACCACTTCACCGACCGCGTACAGGGCCAGTTCCGCCAGCACCTGGGACGTGAGGTCGGTGACTTCGTGATTCGCCGTCGCGACGGGCTCTACGCTTATCAGCTGGCGGTAGTACTGGACGACGCCTGGCAAGGGGTGACCGATATCGTGCGCGGTGCCGACCTGCTGGATTCCACGCCACGCCAACTCTACCTGCAAGAGCTGCTCGGGCTGCCGCAACCGCGTTACCTGCACGTGCCGTTGATCACCCAACCCGACGGGCACAAACTGAGCAAGTCCTATCGCTCGCCACCGCTGGCGGCTGATCAGGCCTCGCCATTGTTGTTGCGGGCCCTGCGCGCGCTGGGCCAGCAACCGGGCCCTGAGCTGGTCGATGCCAGCCCACCGCAATTGCTCGAGTGGGGTATTCGCCACTGGGATGTAGCAAAGATCCCGCGCACACTGAGCCTGCCCGAAGCGCAAATACGTTGACGGGCCTTGCAGCTTGGCGCCCATCCGTTACCATCGCCGCACGTTTTCGGGCACGCGCATAAATAAGAGAGGCCGGGATGTATATCTATCGCTTGGTCCTGCTCCTGGTAGTGGGGATTTATCTGTTCTCCCCGGCCATCATGGATTGGTGGATCGATGCCACGGGTGCCTGGTATCGGCCGTACCTGCTCTGGCTGATCCTGATCGTCGTGACCTTCATCCTGCAGAGCCAAAAAGATGCCGATGAGCTTTAGCCTGACCCAGATGGTCCTGATCAGCGCAGCCTACCTGGCTGTACTGTTCGGCGTGGCCTGGATCAGCGAACGGGGCATGATTCCCCGGGCGATCATCCGCCACCCGCTGACCTACACCCTGTCGTTGGGTGTCTATGCCAGCGCATGGGCGTTCTATGGCACCGTCGGGCTGGCCTATCAGTACGGCTATGGTTTCCTGTCCAGTTACCTCGGTGTCTCGGGCGCGTTCCTGCTCGCACCCGTGTTGCTCTACCCGATCCTGAAAATCACCCGCACCTATCAACTGTCGTCCCTGGCCGACCTGTTCGCCTTTCGTTTCCGCAGTACCTGGGCCGGCGCGCTGACCACCATCTTCATGCTGGTCGGCGTGTTGCCGCTGCTGGCCCTGCAAATTCAGGCCGTGGCCGATTCCATCGGCATCCTGACCCGAGAGCCGGTGCAGCACCGCGTGGCACTGAGCTTCTGCGTATTGATCATCCTGTTCACGATTTTCTTCGGTTCCCGGCACATCGCCACACGGGAGAAACACGAAGGTCTGGTGTTCGCCATTGCCTTCGAATCGGTGATCAAGCTGATCGCCATCGGTGGTGTCGGGCTCTATGCCCTGTACGGCGTGTTCGATGGCCCGCAACAGCTGGAAGTGTGGCTGCTGCAGAACCAGACAGCCCTGGCCGCCCTGCACACACCCTTGCAGGAAGGCCCATGGCGCACGCTGTTGCTGGTGTTCTTCGCTTCGGCAATCGTGATGCCGCACATGTACCACATGACCTTTACCGAAAACCTCAACCCGCGTTCGCTGGTCAGCGCGAGCTGGGGGCTGCCGCTGTTCCTGCTGCTGATGAGCCTAGCGGTACCGCTGATCCTGTGGGCGGGCTTGAAGCTGGGGGCCAACACCAATCCAGAGTATTTCACCCTGGGCATCGGCATCGCCGCCAACAGCAAGGCCCTGGCATTGCTGGCTTATGTCGGCGGTCTGTCGGCGGCCAGTGGCCTGATCATCGTCACCACGCTGGCGCTGTCGGGGATGGCCCTCAACCATTTGGTGCTGCCGCTCTATCAGCCGCCGGCGGAAGGCAATATCTACCGTTGGTTGAAATGGACCCGTCGCGCACTGATCGTCGCGATCATCATGGCCGGCTACGGTTTCTACCTGATGCTCGGCGAAGGCCAGGACCTGGCCAACCTGGGCATCGTCGCCTTCGTCGCCACCCTGCAGTTCCTGCCCGGCGTGCTGTCGGTGCTGTATTGGCCGACCGCCAACCGCCGCGGCTTTATCGCCGGTTTGCTGGCAGGGATCCTGGTGTGGCTGGTAGCCATGCTGTTACCGCTGCTGGGCAACTTGCAGGGTTTCTATATTCCGCTGCTGAACATGATCTATGTGCTCGACGACACCAGTTGGCACATGGCAGCCATCGCCTCGCTGGCGGCGAACGTGCTGATGTTCACCCTGATTTCACTGTTCACCAACGCCAGCAGCGAAGAAGCCAGCGCCGCCGAAGCCTGTGCCGTAGACAACGTCCGCCGCCCGCAGCGCCGAGAGCTTCACGCTGCCTCGCCCCAGGAGTTCGCCACACAGCTGGCCAAGCCCCTGGGCGCCAAGGCCGCGCAAAAGGAAGTCGAACAGGCCCTGCGCGACCTCTATCTGCCCTTCGATGAGCGCCGTCCCTATGCCTTGCGTCGCCTGCGGGACCGCATCGAAGCCAACCTGTCCGGCCTGATGGGCCCCAGCGTGGCCCAGGATATGGTCGAGACATTCTTGCCCTACAAGGCCGGTGGCGAGAACTACGTCACTGAAGATATCCACTTCATCGAAAGCCGCCTCGAGGACTATCACTCGCGCCTCACCGGCCTGGCCGCCGAGCTGGACGCTCTGCGCCGTTATCATCGCCAGACCTTGCAGGAGTTGCCGATGGGCGTGTGCTCCCTGGCCAAGGATCAGGAAATCCTGATGTGGAACAAAGCCATGGAAGAGCTGACCGGGATCGCCGCCCAGCGCGTGGTCGGCTCCCGCCTGAGTACCTTGGGCGAGCCGTGGAAAGGCCTGCTGCAGGGTTTCATCGACCTGCCGGACGAGCACCTGCACAAACAGCACCTGGCCCTCGACGGCCAGACCCGCTGGCTGAACCTGCACAAGGCCGCGATCGACGAGCCGCTGGCGCCGGGTAACAGCGGCCTGGTGCTGCTGGTGGAAGACCTGACCGACACCCAGATGCTCGAAGACAAGCTGGTCCACTCCGAACGGCTGGCGAGCATTGGCCGACTGGCCGCCGGGGTGGCCCACGAGATCGGCAACCCGATCACCGGCATCGCCTGCCTGGCGCAGAACCTGCGCGAAGAGCGCGAGGACGACGGCGAACTGACGGAAATCAGTGGCCAGATCCTCGAACAGACCAAGCGCGTGTCGCGCATCGTCCAGTCGCTGATGAGCTTCGCCCATGCCGGCGGTCACCAGCATAATGATGAGCCCGTCTGTCTGGCCGAAGTGGCCCAGGATGCCATTGGTCTGCTGGCACTGAACCGGCGCAATTTCGAAGTGCAATTCTTCAACCTGTGCGACCCGGATCATTGGGTCGATGGCGACCCCCAGCGGCTCGCCCAGGTGTTGATCAACCTGCTATCCAACGCGCGGGACGCCTCACCGGCCGGCAGCGCGGTGCGGGTCAAGAGCGAAGCCTTCGAACACACGGTCGACCTGATCGTCGAGGACGAAGGCAGCGGTATCCCACAGAACATCATGGACCGATTGTTCGAACCTTTCTTCACCACCAAGGATCCTGGCGAAGGCACCGGTCTGGGCCTCGCACTGGTCTATTCCATCGTTGAAGAGCATTATGGACAAATCACCATCGACAGCCCGGCCGATGTACAAAGCCAACGCGGCACCCGTATCCGGGTGACCTTGCCGCGTCATGTCGAAGCGACGTCCGCTGTGAACTGAGACCGTCGAGAGAATCGAATCAATGCCGCACATTTTGATCGTCGAAGACGAAACAATTATCCGCTCCGCCTTGCGCCGCCTGCTGGAACGCAACCAGTACCAGGTCAGCGAAGCCGGTTCAGTGCAGGAAGCACAAGAGCGTTTCAGCATCCCAACGTTTGACCTGATCGTCAGCGACCTGCGCCTGCCTGGCGCTCCCGGCACCGAGCTGATCAAGCTCGGCCAGGGCACGCCGGTACTGATCATGACCAGTTACGCCAGCCTGCGCTCGGCGGTCGACTCCATGAAAATGGGCGCCGTGGACTACATCGCCAAACCGTTCGACCACGACGAGATGCTCCAGGCCGTGGCCCGTATCCTGCGCGATCGACAGACAGCAGCCGGCACTACGTCGGAGCCCGCGGGCAAGACTTCCGCCGCGGCGAAAGCCGGCGCCAGCAACCATAACGGCGAAATCGGTATCATCGGTTCCTGCCCGCCCATGCAGGACCTGTACAGCAAGATCCGCAAAGTGGCGCCGACCGACTCCAATGTCCTGATCCAAGGCGAGTCCGGTACCGGTAAGGAACTGGTAGCCCGCGCCCTGCATAACCTCTCTCGCCGAGCCAAGGCGCCGATGATCTCGGTGAACTGCGCGGCGATCCCGGAAAGCCTGATCGAGTCCGAGCTGTTCGGTCACGAGAAAGGCGCGTTCACCGGCGCCAGCGCCGGGCGTGCCGGATTAGTGGAAGCGGCGGACGGTGGCACACTGTTCCTCGACGAAATCGGCGAACTGCCGCTGGAAGCCCAAGCGCGTTTGCTGCGTGTGCTGCAGGAAGGCGAGATCCGCCGAGTCGGGTCGGTACAGTCGCAGAAAGTCGACGTACGCCTGATCGCGGCGACCCACCGTGACCTCAAGAGCCTGGCCAAGATCGGCCAGTTCCGCGAAGACCTGTATTACCGCCTGCACGTCATCGCCTTGAAACTGCCGCCCCTGCGCGAGCGCGGCGCGGACGTCAACGAAATCGCCCAGGCGTTCCTCGCCCGCCAGAGCGCGCGGGTCAACCGCACCGACCTCAAGTTCGCCCCGGACGCCGAACAGGCCATTCGTCATTACGCCTGGCCGGGTAACGTTCGAGAGCTGGAAAACGCGGTCGAGCGGGCAGTGATCCTGTGTGAAAGCCCGGAAATCTCTGCGGACCTGCTGGGCATCGACATCGAACTGAGTGACCTGGACGACGAAGAGTTCATCGGCCTGGCCCCACAACAAGGCGGCGCTGCCAACAACACCAGCCACGAGCCTACCGAAGACCTGTCCCTGGAGGACTACTTCCAGCATTTCGTCCTCGAACATCAGGATCACATGACCGAGACCGAGCTGGCCCGCAAGCTCGGCGTGAGCCGCAAGTGCCTGTGGGAACGCCGCCAGCGCCTGGGCATCCCACGGCGCAAGACCGGGGTAGCAAGCGAAAGCTGATTTGTGGGAGCGCGCTTGCTCACCCCACAGGAGGAACGGCTCGAATAGCCATGAATGTGAAAAAACTGTTACCTCAGCTTTTTCACGTAACAGAAGCCGGGGTTTACGGTAACGAAACCCCGGCTTTTTTTCGGCCTGAAAAAACCACTCTATCCTTAGAACCCCCGGTTTCCGGGGTTTAGCAAAAGTTGGCACGCCCCCTGCTATAGCGTTGGTACAAGAACAATAACAAGCAATGCAAAAGACAATAAAAATAAGACGAATCGACTCACGCACAATAAAAACAAGACGGCGAGAGGCGCAGCTAACTGATTCTTTTGGAGAGGCGTTGTATTTGGGGCTTGCCCCACAACCAGGCCGAGAACAATAAAAACTGTCTCAAGACAGGTGCCTGAACTGGTTGGATCGATTGATCACTGCAACACAGCGACCAAAGCAATCCGTTTGCTCTTGACTCCCGATTGGGAGGGTCACGAAGGAAAAAACCTTGTGGCGCGGGCACTCAACAAAAACAAGAAGCCCGAAATCAATAATAAAAATAGAGCACGTAACTAATTCTGGGGGAGCTTCGGCTCCCCTTGTGGTTTCTGTCATTCCCTTCCTTGAAGCCTACAGAGCTTGTCGCTTGAAGCTTGCAGCTCAAAACTGCTCCGTCCTACACCATCCCTCGACTAAATGCTAGAATCCCCGCCCATCATGCGGTCATTCTTCGTTTTTGGCCGAATATTCCTTCAAACAGTGCATCCCATGCTGAAGAAGCTGTTCCAGTCATTCCGTTCCCCCTTGCGTCGTACGCAACACATTCGCAGCACGCCTGAAGTGCTCAACAGCAGCCAGCATTCGCTGCAAAAGGCCCAGTTCAGCCGTTATGCGGTGAACATCGTCGAACGCCTGCAGAACGCCGGTTACCAGGCTTACCTGGTCGGTGGTTGCGTGCGCGACATGCTGCTCAACATCACGCCCAAGGATTTCGACGTCGCCACCAGCGCCACGCCGGAACAGATACGGGCCGAATTTCGCAACGCACGGATCATTGGCCGGCGCTTCAAGCTGGTCCACATCCACTTCGGTCGCGAAATCATCGAAGTGGCGACATTCCGCGCCAACCACCCGCAAAACGATGACGAAGAAGACAGCAACCAATCTTCTCGCAATGAGAGCGGGCGCATCCTGCGCGATAACGTCTACGGTACGCTGGAAGAAGACGCGCAACGCCGCGACTTCACCATCAATGCCTTGTATTACGATCCGGTCAGCGAGCGCATCCTCGATTACGCCAACGGCGTACATGACATCCGCAATCGCTTGATCCGCCTGATTGGCGACCCTAAACAACGCTACCAGGAAGACCCGGTACGGATGCTGCGGGCCGTGCGTTTCGCCGCCAAGCTGGATTTCGGCATCGAAAAGCACAGCGCCTTGCCGATTCGCGAATTGGCCCCGATGCTGCGGGAAATTCCTTCGGCTCGCCTGTTTGAAGAGGTGCTCAAGCTGTTCCTGTCGGGCAACGCGGCGGACACCTTCGAGATGCTGGTGGACCTGCAACTGTTCGACCCGCTGTTCCCCGCCAGTGCCGAGGCGCTGGAGCACAACCCGACGTACACCCACACCCTGATCAGCGAAGCGCTGATCAACACCGACCTGCGCATCAAGCAGAACAAGCCGGTAACCCCGGCCTTCCTGTTTGCCGCCCTGCTCTGGCCTGCTCTGCCGGCCCGGGTACTGCGCCTGCAGGAACGTGGCATGCCGCCGATCCCGGCAATGCAGGAAGCCGCCCACGAGCTGATCAGCGAACAATGCCAGCGCATCGCGATTCCAAAACGCTTCACGATGCCGATCCGCGAGATCTGGGACATGCAGGAACGCCTGCCACGGCGCAGCGGCAAACGTGCCGACCTGTTGCTGGACAACCCACGTTTCCGTGCCGGCTACGACTTCCTGCTGTTACGCGAAAGCGCCGGCGAACAGACCGATGGCCTGGGTGAATGGTGGACCGATTACCAGGACGCCAACGAGAGCGAGCGTCGCGACATGATTCGCGAGCTCAGCGGCAAGGATGACGGGGCCACCGGCCCGCGCAAGCGGCGGCGCAGCAGTGGCGCCAAGCGTAAGCGCGCCGGTGTGCCGAGCGCTTCGGGCGAGTGATCGATGGAGCGCATCTACATCGGCATGGGCAGCAATCTGGCCGAACCCGCTGAACAATTGCGCAGTGCCGTCCAGGCGCTGGCGCAATTGCCCGATACCCAGCTGGTAGGCGTTTCAGCGTTCTACCAGAGTGATTCCCTGTTGCCCGGCCAGCCACGCTACACCAATGCGGTGGCTGCGCTGGACAGCCGGCTGGCGCCGCTGGACTTGCTCGATGCGCTGCAAGCCATCGAAACCGGGCAAGGCCGCGAACGCCTGGAACGCTGGGGGCCGCGCACGCTGGACCTGGACATTCTGCTGTTTGGCGACCATCTGATCGACGTACCCCGTCTCAAGGTCCCGCACTACCACATGCAGGCGCGCGCCTTCGTACTCTACCCCCTCGCAGAACTGGCCCCCGCTAACCTGCGCCTGGCCGATGGACGCCTGCTCGAGGACCTGCTTGCGGCGTGCCCGTTTGTCGGCTTGGAACGCCTGCCGCCTAACTGATGCAAGCCCCCTGTGGGAGCGGCTTGCTCACGATGGCTGTGGATCAGTTGCCCCCCATGCGACTGACATACCGCGATCGCGAGCAAGCTCGCTCCCACAGGTTCCAGCACCAGACAGTCATTCTGGGACGCTCATCCAAGCTGAAACGCATCAGTAACCTCGGTAACACTCAGCGGTAACACATCCAATTGACTTCCCGAGAGCTCCTCACGACTATAGGCGTCCCGCTGCCGCCAACGCGGCGTTTAAAGGGCGCAATCCAGGCCTTACAAGCACCACACATAGAGGGTGCGCCTGTATAGATGACGATTCATGCGCGTTACTCGCAGTAGCTCAAGAGCGCCTAATGAGGACTTTTTCATGCCAGCTATTACCCTGACCACGCTGCAAGGTCTCAAGCAAAAAGGTGAGAAAATCGCCATGCTGACCTGCTATGACGCAACCTTCGCCCACGCCTGCAACGAGGCGGGTGTCGAAGTGCTGCTGGTGGGCGATTCCCTCGGCATGGTGCTGCAAGGTCACGACAGCACGCTGCCGGTGACCACTGCCGAGATGGCCTACCATGTAGCCGCCGTCAAACGCGGTAACACCGATGCGCTGATCCTCGCTGACCTGCCGTTCATGGCTTACGCCACCCTCGAACAAACCATGACCAACAGCGCCATGCTGATGCAGGCCGGTGCCCACATGGTCAAAGTCGAAGGCGCGTTGTGGCTGGCCGATTCGATTCGGCTGTTGGCCGAACGCGGCATCCCAGTGTGCGCCCACATGGGCTTGACCCCCCAGTCGGTAAACATTCTCGGTGGTTACAAAGTCCAGGGGCGCAATGAGAACCAGGCACGGCAGATGCGCGCCGACGCCATTGCCCTGGAACAGGCCGGTGCCGCGATGTTGCTGCTCGAATGCGTACCCAGCGAGCTGGCTGAAGAAATCACCCAAGCGGTAAAAATACCGGTGATAGGGATCGGCGCCGGCAACGCCACCGACGGCCAGGTACTGGTGCTGCACGACATGCTCGGACTGTCGATCACCGGCCGAGTACCCAAGTTCGTGAAGAACTTCATGGCCGGGCAAACCTCTATCCAGGCGGCCTTGAGCGTCTACGTCGCTGAAGTCAAAGCAGCGACCTTTCCAGGCGTTGAACACGGATTCTCTGCATGAACACCGTCAAAACCGTGCGTGAACTGCGGGCCGCCGTGGCCCGCGCCCGTAGCGAAGGCAAACGCATCGCCTTCGTGCCAACCATGGGCAACCTGCACAGCGGCCATATGGCGCTGGTCACCAAAGCCGCGCAACGAGCCGACTTCGTGGTGGCGAGCATTTTCGTCAACCCACTGCAATTCGGTGCCGGCGAAGACCTGGACAAATACCCCCGCACCCTGGCGGCCGACCAGGAGAAACTGCTCCAGGCCGGTTGCCACCTGCTGTTTGCCCCCAGCGTCGAAGAGATGTACCCCGACGGCATGGCCGGGCAGACGCGGGTCAGCGTCCCGCAATTGTCCGAAGGCCTGTGCGGCGCTAGCCGGCCCGGGCATTTCGAGGGCGTGGCGACGGTGGTCAGCAAGCTGTTCAACATGGTCCAGCCTGACCTGGCGGTGTTCGGCCAGAAAGACTTCCAGCAACTGGCAGTGATCCGTGCGCTGGTCCATGACCTGAACATGCCGATCCAGATCATCGGCGAACCCACTGTGCGCGCCGAGGACGGCCTGGCGCTGTCGTCGCGCAACGGTTTCCTCAGCCCCGAGCAGCGCGCCGTCGCACCCGCGATCTACCGCAGCCTGAACCAGATCGCCGAGGCGATCCGCCAGGGACAACGGGATTTCCCGGCGTTGATTGCCGAGCAGCTCAAGCAACTGGACGCCGCCGGCCTGCGCCCCGATTACCTGGAAATCCGCCATGCCCGGACCTTGCGCCCGGCCACAGCCGAGGATCGTGACCTGGTGATACTGGTGGCGGCATTCCTGGGTACAACGCGGTTGATCGACAACCTGCACCTGGACCTCGACGCGCCCGCCTGAACACCCCACCCCCTGTGGGAGTGGGCTTGCTCGCGAAAGCGGTGTATCTGTCACATTGACGTTGGATGTGTCGACGCCTTCGCGAGCAAGCCCGCTCCCACAAGGGTACTGCGGTGTTATTGCCGCTTCGGTAGCCTTCGGGCAAACTGCCCGCCGTTCGGACCCGACCAGAGGAAACACTCATGCACGCCATCATGCTCAAGGCCAAGCTGCACCGCGCCGAAGTCACTCACGCCGTGCTCGATTACGAAGGCTCCTGCGCCATCGATGGTGAATGGCTGGACCTGTCGGGTATCCGTGAATACGAACAGATCCAGATCTACAACGTCGACAACGGCGAGCGTTTCACCACCTACGCCATCCGTGGCGAGGAAGGTTCGCGGATGATCTCGGTCAATGGTGCCGCCGCGCACAAGGCCAAGGTCGGTGACCGCGTCATCATCTGCGCCTACGCTCATTACAGCGAAGCCGAACTGGTCAACTTCAAGCCCCGCATGCTGTACATGGCTCCGGGCAACGAACTGAGCCACACCAGCAATGCCATCCCGGTTCAGGTTGCCTGAGTCCCCCTTACCTTGTGGGAGCGAGCCGCTCGCGATGCGGTCGATCAGTCACATAGCCTGGCAGGTACACCGCTATCGCGAGCAGGCTCGCTCCCACAGTTGATCATTGTCATCCACCGACCTTCCGTCTGTCGGACCATTCCCGGCCCATTTGTATAAAAAAGTACCGGCAACCGGTCTGACAAAGTCAAGACAGATCGCAACGCGAGGTTTACTGTAGTCGCCCTGCGCCCAGAGATCGTGTCGACGCAGTTGTCCGGACGCCCACCTTGGGCCGGGCCGGAATTTTTAGTGTACAAAAGGTCGTTCAAGTAAAAAGGAAACCCGCAGCGATGGCGTATTACCGAACCCCTCATGACGTGACCGCTCTGCCTGCCTGGCAAGCGCTGAATGACCACCGCAAAGCCATGCAGGATTTCAGCATGCGCGAAGCGTTCAATGCCGATCCGCAGCGTTTCAGTCAATTCACCCTGTCGAGCTGCGGCTTGTTTCTCGACTATTCAAAAAACCTGATCAACGCCCAGACCCGCGACCTGCTGGTGGGCCTGGCCAACGAAGTCGACCTCAAGGGCGCGATCAAGTCGCTGTTCGAAGGTGAAATCGTCAACGCCTCCGAAAACCGCCCAGCCCTGCACACCGCCCTGCGTCGGCCGGTGGGCGACAAGTTGCTGGTGAACGGCGTCAACGTGATGCCGGACGTGCACAAAGTGCTGAACCAGATCACTGACCTGGTGGGCCGCATTCACGACGGCCTGTGGCGCGGCTACACCGAAAAGCCGATCACCGATGTGGTGAACATCGGCATCGGTGGCTCCTTCCTCGGCCCGGAGCTGGTGTCCGAAGCGCTGTTGTCCTACGCGCATAAAGGCGTGCGCTGCCATTACCTGGCGAACATCGACGGCAGCGAGTTCCACGAACTGACGATGAAGCTGCGCGCCGAGACCACGCTGTTCATTGTCTCGTCGAAATCCTTCAACACCCTCGAAACCCTGAAGAACGCCCAGGCTGCCCGTGCCTGGTACCTGGCCCAGGGTGGCTCCGAAGCGGAGCTGTATCGCCATTTCATCGCGGTATCGAGCAACAACGCCGCCGCCGTGGCCTTCGGCATTCGCGAAGAAAACATCTTCCCGATGTGGGACTGGGTCGGCGGGCGTTACTCGCTGTGGTCGGCCATTGGCCTGCCAATCGCCCTGGCCATCGGCATGTCGAACTTCAAGGAATTGCTCTCCGGGGCCTATTCCATGGACCAGCATTTCCAAAGCGCGCCGTTCGAGCAGAACATGCCGGTACTGCTGGCACTGCTGGGCGTGTGGTACGGCAACTTCTGGGGTGCGCAAAGCCACGCGATCCTGCCGTACGACCACTACCTGCGCAACATCACCAAACACTTGCAGCAACTGGACATGGAATCCAACGGCAAGAGCGTGCGCCAGGACGGCACGCCCGTGTCTACCGATACGGGCCCGGTGATCTGGGGCGGCGTCGGTTGCAACGGTCAACACGCCTACCATCAGTTGCTGCACCAGGGCACCCAGTTGATCCCGGCCGACTTCATCGTGCCTATCGTCAGCTTCAACCCGGTTTCCGACCATCACCAGTGGCTGTACGCCAACTGCCTGTCCCAGAGCCAGGCGCTGATGCTGGGCAAGACCCGCGCCGAAGCCGAAGCCGAACTGCGGGACAAGGGCGCCAGTGAAGAAGAGGTGCAGAAACTGGCGTCGCACAAGGTGATCCCGGGCAATCGTCCGAGCAACACGCTGGTGGTCGAACGCATCAGCCCACGGCGCCTTGGCGCGCTGGTGGCACTGTATGAACACAAGGTGTTCGTGCAAAGCGTGGTCTGGGGCATCAACGCCTTCGACCAATGGGGCGTGGAGCTGGGCAAGGAGCTGGGCAAGGGCGTCTACAACCGGCTGGTGGGCAGTGAAGAAAGCCCGGCCGAAGATGCTTCGACCCAAGGCTTGATCAACTACTTCCGTGGGCGTCATCGCGGCTGACCCTTAGGCTTTGCATTACCCCTGTGGGAGCGAGCTTGCTCGCGATGGCGGTAGATCAGTTGATACCTATGTTGACTGACAAACCTCTATCGCGAGCAAGCTCGCTCCCACAGTTGCTTTGTACATGACTTGAACCCTCCGGCCACTGGGCGCATCTTTATGACTTGTCGCAAAAACAAGAATAAGGAACCGTCATGTTCGATATCAGCCAGTACCCCCAAGCCGATGCCGTCCGCCGGGCTGCGCAACTGAGTCAGGACGAGTACCAGCGGCTCTACAAAGAATCCATCGAGCACCCCAGCGCCTTCTGGGCCGGACAGGCCACGCGCTTTCTCGACTGGATGACGCCTTGGCAAACTGTCCAACGGTATGACCTGAAGATGGGTGACGCCACCTGGTTCGCCGGCGGCAAGCTGAACGTCAGCGCCAATTGCATCGACCGTCACCTGCAAACACGTGGTGACCAGACGGCAATCATCTGGGAAGGCGACAACCCCACCGAATCGGCAGAAATCACCTACAAAAAACTTCACAACCATGTTTGCCGCCTGGCCAACGTGCTGAAAAGCCGTGGGGTGAAGAAAGGCGACCGGGTCTGCATCTACATGCCGATGATTCCAGAAGCCGCCTACGCCATGCTCGCCTGCACCCGCATCGGTGCAGTGCATTCGGTGGTGTTCGGCGGTTTTTCGCCGGATTCGCTGCGCGACCGAATCCTCGATGCCGATTGCCGCACCGTGATCACCGCCGACGAAGGCGTGCGCGGTGGGCGCTTCGTACCGCTCAAGCGCAACGTCGACAAAGCGCTGGAGAGCTGCCCGAACGTCAGCACCGTGCTGGTGGTCGAGCGCACCCAAGGCGAGGTGGGCTGGGTTGAAGGGCGTGACCTGTGGTACCACCAGGCCATGCACGAGATGAGCGACGACTGCCCACCCGAACCGATGGACGCCGAAGACCCATTGTTCATCCTCTACACCTCCGGTAGCACCGGCAAACCCAAGGGCGTGCTGCACACCACCGGCGGTTACCTGCTGCAAGCGGCGATGACGTTCAAGTACGTGCTCGATTACCGCGATGACGAAGTGTTCTGGTGCACCGCCGACGTCGGCTGGGTCACCGGCCACAGCTACATCGTCTATGGTCCGTTGGCCAACGGCGCCACCACCCTGATCTTCGAAGGCGTGCCGAGCTACCCCAGCAGTTCGCGCTTCTGGCAGGTGATCGACAAACATCAGGTCAACATCTTCTATACCGCGCCGACGGCCCTGCGGGCGCTGATGCGCGAAGGTCCCGGACCGTTGCAGGAAACGTCGCGCAAAAGCCTGCGATTGCTCGGCAGTGTCGGTGAGCCGATCAACCCGGAAGCGTGGGAATGGTACTTCAACGTGGTCGGCGAACAGCGCTGCCCGATTGTCGATACCTGGTGGCAGACCGAAACCGGCGGCATCATGCTCAGCCCGCTGGTGAGTGCGCCACGGCTCAAGCCCGGCTGCGCGACCCGGCCGATGTTCGGCGTACAACCGGTCTTGCTGGATGAAACGGGCAAGGAAATCAGCGGCGCCGGCAGCGGCGTGCTGGCGATCAAGTCCAGCTGGCCGGGGCAGATTCGCAGCGTCTACGGCGACCATCAGCGCATGGTCGACACCTACTTCAAGCCCTACCCCGGCTATTACTTCACCGGCGACGGTGCACGCCGCGATGAAGACGGCGACTACTGGATCACCGGGCGCATCGACGATGTGATCAACGTCTCCGGGCACCGTATCGGCACCGCCGAGGTGGAAAGCGCCCTGGTGTTGCATGACAACATCGCCGAAGCGGCGGTCGTCGGCTACCCCCACGACCTCAAGGGCCAGGGCATCTATGCTTTTGTCACGCCGATGAACGGTGTGGAGGCCAACGACGAGTTGAAGAAAGAATTGCTGGCCCACGTCAGCAAGGAAATCGGCAGCTTCGCCAAACCCGATCTGATCCAGTGGGCGCCGGCGCTGCCCAAGACCCGTTCAGGCAAGATCATGCGGCGGATCCTGCGCAAGATTGCCTGCAACGAACTCGACAGCCTTGGTGATACCTCGACATTGGCCGATCCGAGCGTGGTGGAGGGCTTGATCGACAAGCGCCTGAATCGCTGAGCCAAACGACTCGGTCCCCCTAAGGCACCGAGTCCCTGTGGCGAGGGGATTTATCCCCTCGTCACAGATAAATCCCTCGCCGCAGATGGGCGTCTGGTCCATAACTGCTAAACTCCCGCGCCTCATTTCTCTAAGGCGCGCCCGGCATGTCTTCCTTGAATCAGGCGCTGCGCGCCGCCCTCGACCAACGCCAGGACCTGCTTGGCCAGTTGCATCAGCAAGGCACCGATTGCTATCGCCTGTTCCACGGCAGCCAGGAAGGCGCTCCCGGGCTGACCGTCGACCGCTACGGCCCGCAACTGTTGGTGCAGAGTTTCCATCAGTCCCTGGAACGCGATGCCTTGTTGCAACTGCACGGCATCGTCAACGAACGCCTGGGCCAGGACACCCTGCTGGTCTACAACGACCGCGCCCGGGGCAATTCGCGCATCGACCGCCAGGACACGGTGTACCAAGCTGACGAAGCCGCCCTGCAAGACCTGATCGGCCATGAATGGGGCCTGAACTATCGCGTGCGCGGGCGCCATACCGGGCAGGATCCGCTGCTGTTCCTCGACCTGCGCAACGCCCGGGGCTGGGTCAAGGAACACAGCCGTGACAAAAGCGTACTGAACCTGTTCGCCTACACCTGCGGCGTTGGCTTGAGCGCTGCGGCCGGTGGAGCGCGCGAGGTGTGCAACCTGGACTTCGCCGAAGGCAACCTGGCGGTGGGTCGCGAGAACGGCCTGCTCAACCCCGCTTTGCCACCCATGGAATTCGTGCAATCGGATTACTTCCCGGCGATCCGCCAACTGGCCGGTCTGCCTATCAGCCAGCGACGCGGGCAGAAACTGCCGGCTTATACGCGCCTGGAGCAACGTCAATACGACCTGGTACTGCTCGACCCGCCGGCCTGGGCCAAGAGTGCTTTCGGCACCGTCGACCTGTTGCGCGACTACCAAAGCCTGCTGAAACCGGCGCTGCTCACCACCGCCGACAATGGCGTGCTGATTTGCTGCAACAACCTGGCAAAAGTGCCCATGGACGACTGGCGCGAGCAGGTGTTGCGTTGCGCGCAAAAGGCCGGCCGCCCGGTGCGCGAATGGAGCGTGTTGACACCCGGCCGTGATTTCCCCTCCCTGGATCAGCAGCCACCGCTCAAGACATTGATCCTCCAGCTCTAAACGCGCACCGCAATTCTCACGCAGAAAACAGACAAATCTCATAAATCACAGTGGCTTCGGAACCGTAAACGCATGCCATACTCCAAGGCATTCCGAATTCACACCAAGATGAAGCCGCACATGCCCAAAGGATTGATTCGCGCTATCGGCGCTCTGTTGACCGCACTGGCCCTCTACAGCCTGTTGGGTTTCCTGATAGTGCCGGGCATCGCCTTGCGCATCGCCAACCAGCAATTGGCCGCCCTTGCGACGGTGCCGGCCCAGATCCAGCGTATAGAACTCAATCCCTTCAGCCTGGAAGTCACCCTCTGGGGTTTGAATATCGGCGAACCGGGCAAGGAGCAGGTCGGCTTCGAACGGCTCTACGCCAACTTGCAACTCGATAGTCTGTGGTCCGGCGCCCTGCACCTGGTCGACATCGAACTGGACAAGCCAAAGACCGAAGTCGTGTTCACCAAGGACGGCCAGTTGAACCTGCTAGGCCTGTTCAAGCTGCCGGCCAGCGAACCGACGCCCGCCGATCCCGAAGCCCGCCCCTTCCCGCTGTGGGTCGATCGGATCAAGCTGGCCGGCGGTTATGTGCACTTCCAGGACCTGCGCCCCAGTGAACCCATCGAATTTCTTTACGACACCCTCGATTTCGAGCTGAAAAACCTCAGCACCCTGCCCGACGACAATGCCGACATGACCCTGGTGGCCGCCGGCCCCGAAGGCGGGCATATCGACTGGAGCGGCAATTTCAGCCTCACGCCGATTGCCTCCCAAGGCACACTCAAAGTCACCGGCGGCCAGATGAAAGCCTGGTGGCCCTATGTCCGCGATGCGGTACCCCTGGTACTGGAAAACGGCATCCTGAATCTCAGCACCGACTACAAGCTCAACCTGGCCAAGGGCACCGAGCTGCTGCTCAACAACGTCGCCGTCAGTGTCGCACCTTTCGCCATCAAGGCCCCCGATGGCCGTCCACTGGTGAAACTCGAACGCCTGGATGTCAGTGAAACCACGGTGGACCTGGCCAAGCAGCAAGTCATCGTGGGCAAGATCCGCAGCCAGAAACTGGAAACCTGGGCCGCGCGCGAGGCGGACGGGCAGTTGGACTGGCAGAAACTCTTCGCCAGCCAGCCAGCCAAACCCCAGGTAAAGGCCGAGCCTGCCTCAGCCCCGGCTGCCGCCGATTCGCCGAAGCCAGCCCCCCAGGCGCCCAGCAAACCGTGGCAGGTGGTGTTGAAGGATGTGCAACTGCGCAATTACCAAGTGCATCTGGCTGACCGTCAGGCCCAGCCCGCCGTAGCACTTGAGATCGGCCCGCTGAACCTCGACCTGCAGAACTACGACACCCTCAACGGCTCACCCTTTACCCTCAAGCTGGACACCGGGCTGGGTAAGCAAGGCAAGATCCTGGCCGACGGCGAGGTCAACCTGAACCCGATCACCGCCCGGCTCAAGGTCAAGACCCAGGATGTCGACCTGCGGGTGGCCCAGTCGTATATCAACCCGTTCATTCGCTTGGAATTGCGCTCCGGGATGCTCGGCAGCGATCTGGCGGTAGATCTCAAAAGCACCGAGCCGCTGGCATTCGCCGTTACCGGTCGCGCCCAGGTCGATCAGCTACACACCCTCGACACCCTCAAGACCCGCGATTTCCTCAAGTGGCAGAGCCTGGTCCTCGAGGGCCTCAACTACCAGCACGGTGACAGCCTGTCCATCGACAAGGTCAACCTGTTCCAGCCGTACGCGCGCTTCATGATCAACGACGACCGCACCACCAATGTCGATGACCTGCTGATCCCGCAACCGGCCGACAGCGGCACGAAGAAAACCGCGGCAAAATCGGCCTCCCAGGAAAAACCGCTGGGTATCCACATCGGAGGCATCGCCATCAACGACGGCTCGGCCAACTTCGCCGACTTCAGCCTGACCCCCAACTTCGCCACCGCCATCCAACAGCTCAACGGTCAGATCGGCACCATCGACAGCCGCCAGGCCAAACCGGCCAGCGTGGACATCAAGGGCAAGGTCGATCGCTATGCACCGGTCACCATCAAGGGGGCGGTCAACCCCTTCGACCCAATGGCCAGCCTCGACATCGCCACCAGCTTCAAACGGGTCGAGCTGACCACCCTGACGCCCTACTCTGGCAAGTTCGCCGGCTATCGCATCCGCAAGGGCCGGCTCAATCTCGACCTGCATTACCGGATCACCCAGGGCAAGCTCCAGGCGGAGAACAAGGTGGTGGTCGAGCAACTGCAACTGGGGGAAAAAGTCGACAGCCCGGATGCCGTGAGCCTGCCACTCAAATTGGCCGTTGCATTGCTGAAGGATTCAGACGGCAGGATTTCCATCGAACTACCGGTTTCCGGTGATCTCAACGATCCGCAATTCAGCGTCATGCCGATCATCTGGCAGACCCTGCGCAACCTGGTGGTACGAGCGGCCCAGGCGCCGTTCAAACTCATCGGTGGGTTGGTGGCCGGTGGCGGTTCGGAAGACTTGGGCAGTGTGTCGTTCGCTCCGGGTTCCAGCGATCTGAGCAAAGAAAACGAAGGTGTACTGCTCAAGCTGTCCGAGGCCCTGGGTAAACGTCCCGAGCTGCGCCTTGAGATCGAAGGCACTGCCGCCGAGAGCAGCGATGGCCCGTTGCTCGCCGCCCAGCGCCTGGAACGTGAATACCAGTACAACTACTACAAGATGCTGCAACGTCGGGGCGACAAAGTACCGGCTCAGGCCTCGCTGATACAGGTGCCCGAGGATGAAAAGCCACCGCTGCTCGAAGGCATCTACCGCACCCGCCTCAAGACCCAGCCGCCCGCCGAATGGACGCAATTGGATAAAAAGGCACGAATCGAGAAACTGCGCGAGGGCGTGATCAAGTTCTGGAGCGGCAGTGACGTGCTCTTGCGCCAACTGGGGCAGGAGCGGGCTAGCAGCATCAAGGACTTCCTGGTGGACAAAGGGCAGTTGGCCGACGACCGTGTGTATTTCATAGACGCCAGCCTCGGCCAGGCCGAGAGCGACGGCAGTGTGATCACGCCTATGCATCTGGATGCCGAATAAGATGAAGTACCTGTACGGCCTCAGCCTGGCTTTATTGCTGGCCGCTGGCCAAATGGCGGCAGCCGATACGCTGCGCTGCGGCAGCCAGTTGATCAGCGTCGGAGACCGCTCGAGCGAAGTGCTGCAAAAGTGCGGGGAGCCGGTAGCGCGGGATGACCTGGGCTATAAACGCAGTGTCAATCGCCGGGAAGAATACCCGGTGGAAGAATGGACCTACGGCCCCAACAGCGGCATGTACCAGTACCTGCGTTTCGAGGGGAATCGGCTGGTGCAGATCACCAGCAAGCGCGGGCGCTGAGCTTGTGTTGAATGTGCCGCCGCCATCGCGAGCAAGCTCGCTCCCACAGGGGGGACACGGTGAACATCGATTTGGGGATCACCCTGAACAATGGGGGAGCGAGCTTGCTCGCGATGGCGGCGACTCGCTTCTGATTCGGGCGCAAACGCTGCCCCACAGATTAATCCCGCAATAGAACAGGCCCCCGGCACGAATGCCGGAGGCCTGTAACGGCCACATCCATGTGGCCTTTCGCATGAACTCCAAAGCGACGGCAAACGTATATCCTGGCCCGCTTGCCGCGCCTTCTCCCAGCCCAGGCGAGAAGTCTTAGCCTTACTCGGCTTTCAGGCCATCAGCCGATACGGCCTTGACGCCTTTGATTTTCTTGGCGATCGCCACAGCGGTGTCTTTTTGTGCATCAGTGACTTTGGTCATCGAAGATAGGGACACAACACCTTTGTTGGTTTCGACTTTGATATCAGTGCCTGGAATGCCTTTTTCGGTGACCAGGTCAGCTTTGACCTTGGTGGTGATCCAGGTATCGGAAACGTCCTCTTTGGCCTCTGTCACTTCGCCAGCAGCCAGCATCATCGGCGCCTGAGTCGCTTGAGTGGTCTCGGCGAATGCGCTAGCCATGGTCAAGGTCAGTGCGGTTGCAGCGGCGGCAGTGATAGCGAACTTCTTCATACGAGTAACTCCTGTTTTTCTCAAAAACTGCCGGACGTGCATCCCGGCAGGGTTATCAGGAGTAGTGCGAAGGCTGTGCCAGTTTTTGAAAAACCATTAATTTGTTTTAAATCAATTAGTTAAGCGAAGCGGCGATTTTCACAATCATGCAAAATGCATGAAGCGGTGATTCTGGACATGCAACTTGCGGGTTTTGGCTTCCCGCTAAGCTTATGAATTACGAAGGTTTTCTTTTAGTGAGGGAGCAAGCCCCCTCACCTCGTCACGTATCAGACGCCAGGGCAGCCAGCCGGCAGGAATTCCTTGGCAGCGTTAGATGCGCATGTCCAGGCACCGGCGGCGTCTCGGCTAAGGGTGATCGTCTTACCCGCTACAGCAGCAGGAGCATTTGAGAGGGTACAAACGATGGTGCCTGTGCCTGCCGAAGCAGTACCCGTGACTGCTATTGCGCAGTTGCTGGTAGGCGTCGTGATGTTCATGTTGGCCGCTGTTGGGTTAGTTCCCTGATTCATCATGTCCTCGTACGGTACCTTCAACGCAGAAATCTCCCCAAGCCCGGCCGTAGCCTTGGCTCGCGCCTGGTACTTGGAATATTGCGGCAACGCAAACGTTGCCAGAATGCCGATGATCGCCACGACGATCAGCAGCTCGATCAGCGTAAAACCCTTGTGCTTATTCATAGATATCTCCATAGCATGAGGCGAAATCTCATGACCTGAAGCAGCCACTGCACGGCACATGCCAACCCTCACAGCCCAGCCAGCAGCAGGTTTGAGTCTTAAAAAACCCTGCGTCCTACCCCAACAACCGCACTATCTGACGTTTTTTGTCACCCTTGCTTGCTGGTTAGGCGCTTACGCTTGACTAGGCTATAAGTCATGAACTGTTCGCCGCCGGGATTCCCATGAATGACATCGCCCTCAGCGGCCTGACCAAGCAATTGGTGCTGGCCGAACTGCTCACCGAGCAAAGTGCGCAGCAGGCGTACCAACAGGCCCAGCACAGTCGCACGCCCCTGGTCAGCTATCTGGTACAGAACAAACTGGTCCAGAGCCGCCAGGTCGCGGAGATCGCCTCGGAGCATTTTGGCGTCGCCCTGCTGGACCTCAACAGCCTGGACAAAGAGACCCAACCCACGGGCCTGGTCAGCGAAAAACTGGTGCGCCAGCACCACGCCCTGCCACTGTGGCGGCGTGGCAATAAATTGTTCGTGGGCATCTCCGACCCGACCAACCACCAGGCCATCAATGACATCCAGTTCAGCACCGGCCTGACCACCGAAGCCATCCTGGTGGAGGACGACAAGCTCAGCGACGCCATCGAGAAGTTCTTCGAATCCAGTAGCACGGGCCTGGAAGGTATGGGCGATGTCGACCTCGATGGCTTGGACATCGAGTCGATCGACGAGCACAAGCAGGATTCCATCGCTGGCCAGGACACCGACGACGCGCCGGTGGTGCGGTTCGTCAACAAGATGCTGCTGGACGCGATCAAGGGCGGCTCCTCCGATTTGCACTTCGAGCCCTATGAAAAAATCTACCGGGTGCGGGTGCGTACCGATGGCATGTTGCGGGAGGTGGCCCGGCCACCGATCCAGTTGGCCACCCGTATCGCCGCACGCCTCAAGGTGATGGCCAGCCTCGATATCTCCGAACGGCGCAAACCCCAGGACGGGCGCCTGAAAATGCGCCTGTCGAAAAGCAAATCGATCGATTTCCGGGTCAACACCCTGCCCACCCTCTGGGGCGAAAAAGTGGTGATCCGGATTCTCGACCCGTCCAGCGCACAAATGGGCATCGATGCCCTGGGCTACGAACCGGATCAGAAAGACCTGTACATGGCGGCCCTCAAACAACCACAAGGGTTGATCCTGGTGACCGGGCCGACCGGCTCGGGCAAGACCGTGTCGCTGTACACCGGTCTGAATATCCTCAACACCGTGGACATCAACATTTCCACCGCCGAAGACCCGGTGGAGATCAACATGGAAGGCATCAACCAGGTCAACGTGAACCCACGCCAGGGGCTGGATTTCGCTCAAGCCCTACGCTCGTTCCTGCGCCAAGACCCGGATGTGATCATGGTCGGCGAGATCCGCGACCTGGAAACCGCCGAAATCGCCATCAAGGCAGCGCAGACCGGGCACCTGGTGCTCTCCACGCTGCACACCAACAGCGCCGCCGAAACCTTGATTCGCCTGCAGAACATGGGCATTCCGGGCTTCAATATCGCCACCGCTGTACACCTGATCATCGCCCAACGGCTGGCGCGCAAGCTGTGCAACCACTGCAAGAGAACCATCGAGGTGCCTGAGGAGACCCTGCTCAAGGAAGGTTTCCCCCGGGAACGCATCGGCACATTCACGATCTATGAGCCGGTTGGATGCGAACAGTGCAACCACGGTTACAAAGGGCGCGTAGGGGTTTATGAAGTGGTCAAGAACACACCTGAGCTGCAACGGTTGATCATGGCCGAGGGCAACTCGCTGGAAATCGACCTGCAAATGCGCAAGGACGGTTTCAATGACCTGCGCACATCGGGGCTGCTCAAGGTGATGCAGGGCATGACCAGCCTCGAGGAAATCAACCGGGTCACCAAGGATTGAACATGGCGGTCAAAGCAGTCAAAACCGATGTCTACACTTGGGAAGGCAAAGACCGCAAAGGCACAAAAATGAGCGGCGAGCTGACCGGTCAGAGCCCGGCCCTGATCAAGGCTCAATTGCGTAAACAGGGCATCAACCCGGAGAAGGTACGCAAGAAGTCCACCTCGATTTTCAGCAAGGGCAAACGCATCAAGCCGTTGGATATCGCCCTCTTCACCCGCCAGATGGCCACGATGCTCAAGGCCGGCGTACCTCTGTTGCAAGCGTTCGACATCATTGGTGAAGGCTTCGACAACGCCAACATGCGCAAGCTGGTGGAAGAGGTGAAACAGGAAGTCGCCGCTGGCAACAGCTTCGCCGCATCGCTGCGCAAGTGCCCGCAATATTTCGACGACCTGTACTGCAACCTGGTGGACGCCGGTGAACAGGCCGGCGCCCTGGACACACTGCTGGACCGGGTCGCGACTTACAAGGAAAAGAGCGAAGCGCTCAAGGCCAAGATCAAGAAAGCCATGACCTATCCAGCGGCCGTCGTTCTCGTCGCCGCGGTGGTCACGGGGATCCTGCTGGTCAAGGTGGTGCCGCAGTTCGAGTCGGTGTTCTCCGGGTTCGGTGCGCAGTTGCCGGCCTTCACGGTGATGGTCATCGGCCTTTCGGAGTTCATGCAGCAATGGTGGTGGATGCTGCTCGGCGGGCTGGTGGGTAGTTTTTTTGCGGTGAAATACGCCCTCAGGCGCTCCGAGGCCTTTCGCGACTGGCGCGATAAATGGCTGCTCAAGCTGCCTCTGATAGGCACCCTGATGTACAAATCCGCCGTGGCCCGGTACGCCCGCACGCTCTCCACCACATTCGCCGCCGGCGTGCCGCTGGTGGAAGCCCTGGACTCGGTCTCGGGCGCCACCGGCAATGTGGTGTTCAAGCGCGCGGTGCAGCGCATCAAGCAAGACGTCTCGACCGGCATGCAGTTGAATTTCTCCATGCGTACCTCAGGGATCTTTCCGAACCTGGCGATCCAGATGACCGCCATCGGTGAAGAATCCGGTGCGCTGGATGACATGCTCGACAAGGTGGCGAGTTTTTATGAGGCCGAAGTGGACAATCTGGTGGACAACCTCACCAGCCTGATGGAACCCTTCATCATGGTGGTCCTGGGGGTGGTCGTCGGTGGCCTGGTGGTTGCCATGTACCTGCCCATCTTTCAACTCGGCTCAGCGATCTGACATGCCCCTGACTGACTTCTTCGTGCTGTATCCCCTGGCCTTCGTGCTCACTGCGTTATTGCTTGGATTGATCGTCGGCAGTTTCCTTAATGTCCTGGTGTGGCGCCTGCCAAAGATGCTCACCCGCGAATGGCGCCTGCAAGCCCACGACCTGCTGGGCCTGCCGGCCGAAGCCCCCGGCCCGGTCTACAACCTGATGCTGCCCCATTCCCAGTGCCCCCACTGCGGCCATCGCATCCGCGCCTGGGAAAACATCCCGTTGCTGAGCTACCTGATATTGCGCGGTCGCTGTTCCAACTGCGCCGCCCCCATTGGCAGGCGCTACCCGCTGACCGAACTGGCCTGCGGCGCCTTGTCAGCGTTTGTCGCCTGGCACTTCGGCTTTGGCTGGCAGGCCGTGATGGTGATGGTATTGAGCTGGGGCCTGCTGGGCATGAGCCTGATCGATGCCGAACATCAATTACTGCCCGATACCCTGGTGCTGCCGTTGTTGTGGCTGGGTTTGATCGTCAACAGCTTCGGGCTGTTCGTTTCCTTGAATCAGGCGATGTGGGGCGCGGTAGCCGGCTATCTGGCGCTGTGGTCGGTGTTCTGGGTATTCAAATTGATCACCGGCAAGGAAGGCATGGGCTACGGGGATTTCAAGCTGCTGGCGATGCTGGGGGCCTGGGGTGGCTGGCAGATCCTGCCACTGACCTTGCTGCTGTCGTCGCTGGTGGGGGCCGTTGTCGGGGTTATTGTGCTGCGCCTGCGTGACGCTCCGGGATCGACGCAGATCCCCTTCGGACCCTATCTGGCAATTGCTGGCTGGATTGCCTTGCTCTGGGGTGGTCAAATAACCGACTTCTATTGGCGGTCTGTCGGTTTCTAATGTCGATGTTTATGAATAGCTCCGTGAAAAAACCCTGGATTCTCGGCCTGACCGGTGGCATCGGCAGCGGCAAGAGCGCGGCGGCCCAGCACTTCATCGACCTGGGCGTGCATGTCATCGACGCCGATCACGCGGCGCGCTGGGTGGTCGAACCAGGGCGCCCGGCGCTGGCTGAGATAGCGGAACACTTCGGCCCTGGCGTATTGCAGGCCGACGGCACGCTGGACCGGGCGGCCCTGCGCAAACTGATTTTCGAAAATGCCGAGGAGCGCCGTTGGCTCGAGGCGCTCTTGCATCCATTGATCGCCGAAGAGATCGCCCATCATCTGGCCCAGGCACAATCGCCCTACGCGATTCTGGTATCGCCGCTGTTGATCGAGTCGGGGCAGTACGCCATGACGCAACGGATCCTGGTGATCGATGTGCCGGAACAACTACAGATCGAACGCACCTTGCAGCGCGACCAGATCAGCGAACAACAGGTCCAGGCGATCCTCAAGGCCCAGTCCAGCCGCCAGGATCGCCTGAGCCATGCCGACGACGTGGTGGTCAACGACCGCGACCTCGCCTGGCTACACAGCGAGGTCGAGCGCCTGCATCACTTTTACCTTACTTTGCGTGGAGGCCAGTCATGAGCCAAACCCCAACCGTTGATTGCCCAACCTGCGGCGCCCCTGTGGAATGGAGCCCGGAAAGCAAATTCCGGCCATTCTGCTCCGATCGCTGCAAACTGATCGACCTGGGCGCCTGGGCGTCGGAAGAACACAAGATCCCGGTCAGCCCCGATGCCGAGGATGAGCTGTTCAGTGAAGATTTCGAGCCTCGCTCACATCATTAGGGGGCGTTCTCAATTAGTTTCCGGTGGGGAAACTAATTGAGCCCCCCTAAGGCCGCATGAAACCGTAGTCCTGTTCATCGTCGAGGTTTTCCGCCAGGAAACTCAACTCATCGGCCAGGTCTTCAGGGCTGCGCACTGTCTTGCTCTGTTGCACGATCGCACTGAGCAAGGCACGCAGACTCAAGCCCGGGTCGAAGCCGATCTCCATTGCGGCATCGTGACTACGCTTGATCTCTTGCCTCGCCCATTCATAAACACTCATGGTTGTACTCCTGGAAGTTTTCCAGAGCATGAAGGGCCTGCGCGGGTGCAGCCTTGATGTGAATCAAGGCTTGTCGTCATCCTTCCAGGGGGCCGACAGATAGCGCGTGCGGTTGAACGTCTCCAGCCATTCAGGGCTGAACACCACCAGCGCACTGACCACCATGCCGTTGATGAAGGCCTCGGGGAAAATGATCAGCCAGAGGTAGCCGACGAAGTCCTCCAGCCAGTAAGGCATGGCGAACACGCCGTCGTACCACAACAGACCGAGCCCCAGCAGCAGGCACAACAACGCCGAAAGCGCGGCGGCGAGAAACCCCGAGCAGAAGATGTACACAAACAGATTGCGCGGTTGCGCGCGCTCCACCAGGATCGCGCAGCACTCGGTGACCAGCACCGGCAACAGAATCAGCAACACGCCGTTGACGCCCACCGCTGCCATGTCCTGGCGGCCCAGCAGCACCAGCGCAAGCTGGGCGAAAAGGCCGCCGAGGATCGCCAACGGCCAATCCAGCAGCAGGGTCACGGCGGTCATGCCGATAAAGTGATACGAAACGCCCGTGTCGAAATCCCGCCGTACCAGCCACAACAGGAATAGCGCCAACACCGTGCCAAACAGCAAGTGCTGGCGACGACTGTCGGTGAACAACTCGACCCACGGCGCCCTCGACACCGCCCAGACCAACACCGGCACATAAATCAGCCAGCCGCATGCCAGGGTCTGCGGTGAGAGCAGTTCGGCACCGATCATGGACGACTCCTGCGAGAACTTGAAAACGGCACTGCGCTTAATCGAGCGACGGACCTCAAAACGCAGTTCGTTCGCTACTCCGTAGCGACACTCCCTGCCTGCTGTACCAATGCCATTGCAAACTGACCAAAGCCCACCGACCAATCCGAATAGTCATTCTCATGCATGAAGATGAAAACGTCTTGCGGACGAACCTTAGCCTGGACACCAAGATTGTCAGCAATTTTTTTGTAGAGTTCCCGTTTCATCGCATCACTGCGGCCTCTGCGCATCGTAATCTCAATCACGATCAAATTGTCCGAACGAGCCACGCCATTAAACGTGCGGCTGTAGAAAAACTGCTCCGGATCATAGTCCGCGACCAGGTTGAACAATTCATCCTCGGGCATACCAATGCTCTCGACCAACGCTTGGTGTATCGCGTCCACAATGCGCTGGCGTTGCTGCTGGCTGGTACCTTTGATAACGGCTGTACGAACGAATGGCATGTGAGGTGCTCTCAATTTGATTTGGAGTGCTCCGCCATCCTGCCGATCCTGAGCAGTCAGCAAATACTTGGGGAACCAGGGGATTCTGCAAAATCCAGGCGCTGCCTGATATCGATTTATGCGCCCCATCTAATTGAGTTAAAGTCACTTTATGAGACGTCGACTCCCTCCACTGAATGCACTGCGTACCTTCGAGGCTGCTGCTCGACTGGGAAAAATGACGGCTGCCGCCGAGGAGCTGTCTGTCACGCCCGGCGCGGTGAGTCGCCAGGTACGCCAGCTGGAGCTGAGTCTTGGCGTGGACCTGTTTGAAGGCCCAAAAAACAAACCGCAGCTCACCGCTGCCGGAAAAGAACTCCTACCGGATTTGACAGCCGCGCTGGATCATATCGAGGCTGCGGTGGGCAGGGTCCGAGACACGGCGACCGGCACCTTGGACGTGTCCTGCTTCAGCACATTTACGGTCAAGTGGCTGATACCCCGCCTTTTCGACTTCAATACGACTTACCCCGACATCAAGATTCGCCTGAGCTCCCCAGTCCACGGGACCGATCCGGGCCGGGACCGATACGACGTCATGATCACCGCTGAACAAGGTGTCGTTGCAGAACAAAAAAACACCGTCCTGCTGTTTCCTGAACGCTTGGGCATCGTTTTGTCGCCCACATTATCCGCGCGCATTCAATTAACTGACTTGAACTCGATTTTCAGCCATCCCCTCCTGCATACGAAAACCCGCCCGGATGCCTGGACAAATTGGGCAGATGCGATTGGATATCGGGGCACTCCGCCGGCCGGACCGGAATACGAGCACTATTACTTTACGTTGGAGGCAGCCATTGCCGGCTTGGGGATTTGCGTCGCCCCGTGGCATCTGGTGGCCGACGACATTCGCCTGGGCCGCCTGGTGGCACCGTTCGGATTCCACCCAAGCCGCTACGCCTATATCGCGAAGCGAAGTGCCCAACACAGCAAGAAACTGGAGCTGTTCTGCGCCTGGTTGGTGCGCCAGGTTGAGCAGGACGGGTTAGCGGGCCCTACCTGATCGAAAATTTGCCCCTTCACGGCAAGCTTTATTTTTTTTGATCACATTTGGACGCTAAGCTTGGGCTCATGGATGACTCCGATTATTTACGCCTGCTGACCATCGCGGCCGAGCAAGCAAACGCCTTTCTCTCCAATGCCCGCAAATGGGAGCGTGAGCGTTGGGTCTGCCAGCGCCTGCTGCAAGGGCTGAACGTGCCCTATCGCGCCGACGAATTCGCCCCTGCCGGGGAGCCGCCGGACGTCTTGTTTCGCGACGCCAACTTCGAGGTGTTTTTCGTCCTCGACGAAGGTCGTCGCCTCAATGACGAATGGCGCGACGAACTGCAACGTCGCCGCAGTGCGTTCTCCCTCAGCCAACTGGTGCGCCGCGAAGCCAAGCCTAGGCGGATCCCGGCCAACGAGTTCCTGATGCGGCTGGCCCCGACCTTGCGCAAGAAAGCCCACAACTACACCGAGCGCGGCATGGACCTGGGCGATCTGGACATCATCGCCTTCGCCAGCCTCAAGCGTGAAGTGCTGGACCTCAACAGTCATTTCCCACCGCCGACCGAATACCTGCGCCAGGGTTGGCGTTCGCTGTCGCTGGTGGGGCCGACGTTTGCCCGGGTATTGTTCGCCCATCCCGACGCGCCGGATTTTCTGCGCAGTAACCTGGGGCGCAGCATTGTGTTCGATGTCGGGATCAGCCTGTGAGCCCTCTGCAAGAGTTGATTGCCGCAGTGCCCCAGCAAGGCCGCGTACGCTGGATCGGCGTGCGCCCCCAGGGCCATGCCCCCATGATCGAACTGGACGCCGTGGAGGCACGCCTGGAAGCAGGCCTGACGGGTGATCATGCCCGCCCCAGCGTGCGCAATGCGCGGCAAGTCACCTTGATTCAGTGGGAACACCTGGCCGTGATCGGTTCACTGATGGGCCGCCCGGCGGATCAACCGGTGTTGCCGCAAGAACTGCGACGCAACCTTGTGATCAGCGGCATCAACCTGTTCAGCCTCAAGGGCCGGCGCTTTCGCATCGGCCAGGCGATCTTCGAAACCACCGGCTGGTGCCAGCCGTGTGCGCGACTGGAGCGCAACCTCGGCGAAGGGACGTTCCAGGCCGTGCGCGGCCATGGCGGAATCACTGCACGGGTGTTAAAAAGTGGAATCATTCGCCTGGACGACAGCCTGCGTGTCGAACCTATTCCGGCGAGCGGCTACGCTGCTTTCAATGCCGGATAGCCTGACGCTGTAGCGTCTACACATTTCGCAACGTCTACCTGACGAGGCCTTTATGACCAGCCGCCTGAACCCAGAAGACCAGAAGCATGTCGAAGAGTACCTGCAACTGTCCCAGCACCGAGTCGAGCGCCGACCCTTCCGGCCGTGGATGCTCCTGGTGGTGGTACTGGCCATCACGATTGGCCTGGGCCTGTTGAGCCGATTGATCAGTTACCTGACGCTATGAGTTGCATTGCACTCGCTCGGGTAACGGCACCGATTTCCTTTAGCCTTGCGAGATATCCCCATGACTCATCGTATTGTCATCGTTGGCGGCGGCGCCGGCGGTCTGGAGTTGGCTACCCGTCTGGGTAAGACTCTGGGCAAGCGCGGTACGGCCAGTGTGATGCTGGTCGACGCGAACCTGACCCACATCTGGAAACCGCTGCTGCACGAAGTGGCCGCCGGCTCCCTGAACTCTTCCGAAGACGAACTCAACTATGTCGCCCAGGCCAAATGGAACCACTTCGAGTTCCAGCTGGGGCGCATGAGTGGCCTGGATCGCGAGCGCAAGAGAATCCAACTGGCCGCCACCTATGACGAGGCCGGCGTCGAATTGTTGCCGGCCCGGGAACTGGGCTACGACACCCTGGTGATTGCCGTCGGCAGCACCACCAACGACTTCGGCACCGAAGGCGCGGCGCAGCATTGCCTGTTCCTCGACACCCGCAAGCAAGCCGAGCGCTTCCATCAGCAGCTGCTTCACCACTATCTGCGTGCCCACGCCGGGCAGACCGATGTCGTTGAGCGCATCAGCGTCGCTATCGTCGGCGCCGGTGCGACCGGGGTCGAACTGGCGGCCGAGCTGCATAATGCCGCCCATGAACTGCACGCCTACGGCCTGGACCGCATCAAGCCGGAAAACATGCACATCACCTTGATCGAGGCGGGCCCACGCGTCTTGCCAGCACTGCCGGAGCGTATCGGCGGACCGGTGCACAAGACTTTGGAAAAACTCGGGGTCAATGTCATGACCAACGCCGCCGTCAGCCAGGTGACCGCCGACAGCCTGATTACGGCAGATGGCAAAGTGATCGACGCGAGCCTGAAAGTCTGGGCCGCCGGGATTCGCGCACCAGACTTCCTCAAGGACATCGACGGGCTGGAAACCAACCGAATCAACCAATTGCAAGTGTTGCCTACCCTGCAAACCACCCGCGACGAGAACATCTTTGCCTTCGGTGACTGCGCCGCCTGCCCGCAACCGGGCAGCGAGCGTAATGTTCCACCGCGTGCCCAAGCGGCGCACCAGCAGGCCTCGTTGTTGGCCAAATCGGTGAAGCTGCGAATCGAAGGCAAGGCCCTGCCCGAATACAAATACACCGACTACGGCTCACTGATCTCGCTGTCGCGTTTTTCGGCGGTGGGCAACCTGATGGGCAACCTGACCGGCAGCGTGATGCTCGAAGGCTGGCTGGCGCGGATGTTCTACGTCTCGCTGTACCGCATGCACCAGATGGCGCTGTACGGCATGTTCCGCACGGCGATGCTGATGCTGGGCAGCAAGATCGGGCGTGGGACTGAGCCTCGGCTGAAGTTGCACTGAGGAAACCGGGCCTGCCAGTGATTGCGGTGAACCAGCGGCATTGATGCCGAATGATCCACCGCTATCGCGAGCAAGCTCGCTCCCACAGAATGACCGCGATCAACTGTGGGAGCGAGCTTGCTCGCGATGAGGGCAGCATAGCCAGTACTTAACCCTCAGTCACACCTGAAACCGCTGCACCATCGTGCGCAACGAATTCGCCAGTTGCGACAACTCATGGCTGGACGCGCTGGTCTGGTTCGCACCGGTGGCCGAGCGCACGGACAAATCCCGAATGTTCACCAAGTTGCGATCCACCTCACGGGCCACCTGGGCCTGCTCTTCGGCGGCGCTGGCGATCACCAGGTTGCGTTCGTGAATCTCGTTGACCGACGCCGTGATGGTCTGTAGCGCCTCCCCTGCCCGCTCCGCCATCGCCAGGGTGCTGGCGGCGCGACTGGAGCTGGCCTGCATGGAGTCCAGCGCCTGGGTGGCGCCGCTGCGCATGCCCTGGACCATCTGCTCGATTTCCTGGGTCGATTGCTGCGTGCGATATGCCAGCGCCCGCACCTCATCGGCCACCACCGCAAACCCGCGACCGCTTTCCCCAGCCCGGGCCGCCTCGATGGCCGCGTTGAGGGCCAGCAGGTTGGTCTGCTCGGCGATGGCCCGAATCACATCCAATACCTTGCCGATATCCTGCGACTGGTTGGCCAGGGACTGCACCAGACCACCAGTCACCTGTACATCGCTGGCCAGGGCGCCAATGGCATCGACCGTGTCACTGACCCGCTGCTGCCCGATAGACGCCGACTCACTGGACTGACGCGTGGCATCGGAGGTGGAAACCGCATTGCGCGCAACTTCCTCCACGGCAGTGGTCATCTCAGTGACAGCAGTGGCGGCCTGTTCGATTTCGTTGTTTTGCTGTTGCAAGCTATGGGTGCTATCGACGGTGACTGCGTTCAACTCATCGGCAGCGGTCGCCAGCTGCGCAGCCGAGCCACTAATGCCCTGCAAGGTTTCACGCAGGTTCTGCTGCATGGTCGCCAGCGCCTTGAGCAAGCGGCTCACTTCATCGCTGCCATGGGTCTCGATCGCACGGGTCAGGTCACCTTTGGCCACGCTCTCTGCGGCACCCAGCGCCTCGCCCAAGGGCTTGACGATGCTACGGGTGAGCAGCATGGCCAGGGCAACCGTAGCCAGGGCGGCGAGCACCACGAACAGGCTGACGATCATCCGGGAATTGACGTAATGCTCCTGGGATTTCTGGCTCTCGATGGAGACTTGCTTGGAGAACAGCTCCGCCAAGTCGTTGAGCTGTTTGCCGGAACCATCCACCACGGTCTTCATGTCCACCAGCAGCAGCTTGATCAGCTCGTCCCGGCGCCCTTGTTCTGCGAGGGTGAAGGATTGGGCGATGCCCGTACGGTAAGCGGCGAAGGTCTGCTTGAACTGGTCATAAAGCGCCTTGCCTTCAGGCGTGACGACCAGCTTTTCGTAACTGGCGATTTTTTCGCTCAGCTCCTTGTCGCGAGTGTCCATTTGCCCACGGTATACCGGGATGTTCTTCGGATCCTGATCCAGGGCCATGCGCAAGGAAATCGTGCGGATGCGCAACATCCACTCGCGGATCTCATCACCACCGCGAATGCTCGGCAGCCACTGGGTTTCCACCGCCACTTCGCTGTCGCGGATACTCGACATCTGCCCCAGCGCAAACACCCCGAGCAACGCCACCAGCACGGCGATCAAGGCAAAACCCAGCGCCGCGCGCGGGGCGATATTCAGCTGACGAAGAAACATAACGAGGTGCCTTTTTTATTGTTGGCCTGAGGTGGGGCTAGGCCCCTGTTGGCGGGTTATCGGCAACTTGTACGATGACTTAACACCATTTGCTTTTTCGCAGGCAAAAAAAATCCCCGTATCTTTCGATACGAGGATTTTCAATATGGTCGGGGTAAGGGGATTCGAACTCCTGACATCCTGCTCCCAAAGCAGGCGCGCTACCGGACTGCGCTATACCCCGGTAAAAAAAAGGCGACCTTCGCAAGTCGCCTTCTCGATCAGCGCTTTTGGCCTCTGATCTTAAGATTCGATTCCAGCGAACTGGTTTCAAAAATGGTGGGTCGTGTGGGATTCGAACCTACGACCAATTGGTTAAAAGCCAACTGCTCTACCAACTGAGCTAACGACCCAAAAATGGTCGGGGTAAGGGGATTCGAACTCCTGACATCCTGCTCCCAAAGCAGGCGCGCTACCGGACTGCGCTATACCCCGATTGAAATGGCTCCGTGACCAGGACTCGAACCTGGGACCCAATGATTAACAGTCATTTGCTCTACCGACTGAGCTATCACGGAACTGATATTTCAAGTTACAACGTTGAAGCTAGCTTCAACCTCTTCTACCCTTACGCATCGCTGCGTTCGTGTGTCTGAGGCGCGCTATTCTACAATCTTAAAAACCTCTGTCAACCCCTTAAATTGCTTTCAAGACAATGATTTGCAACTTGTTTCGGGTTGCTTCCCAAAGAGAAGTGACCCTAGGGGGTGACGTACTGCGGGGCGCACTTTACAAGCCTTTTCCTTTGAGTTCAACGGCCTGATGAAAAAAATGGCCTCGCAGTGCGAGGCCATTCCAATCACCCGATACGCGGGCTTTCAGTTGAAGACGATTTCGTCGTTCTCCACAGTGCCCGTCACGGTTTCGCCTGGCATGAAGCGACCGGACAGAATCAACTGCGCCAGCGGGTTTTCGATCCAGCGCTGGATCGCCCGCTTCAGCGGCCGTGCGCCATAGACCGGGTCGTAACCCACTGCGATCAACTTGTCCAAGGCTTCGTCGCTCAACTGCAGCTTCAGCTCGCGCTCGGTGAGGCGGCTGCGCAGACGACCCAGCTGGATCTCGGTAATGCCGGCAATCTGATCACGGGCCAGCGGCTCGAAGATCACCACTTCATCCACCCGGTTGATGAACTCAGGCCGGAAGTGGGTGGAAATCGCGTCCATCACCGCAGCGCGTTGCGCCTCGCGATCACCGACCAGTTCCTGGATCTGCGTCGAGCCCAGGTTGGAGGTCATCACGATCACCGTGTTGCGGAAGTCCACCGTACGCCCATGGCTGTCGGTCAGGCGACCATCCTCCAACACCTGCAGCAGAATGTTGAACACATCCGGGTGGGCCTTCTCGACCTCATCGAGCAGGATTACCGAGTACGGTTTGCGCCGCACAGCCTCGGTCAAGTAGCCGCCTTCTTCATAACCGACATAACCCGGTGGTGCACCGATCAACCGTGCCACGGAATGCTTCTCCATGAACTCGGACATGTCGATACGCACCATGGCCTCTTCGGTGTCGAAGAGAAACTCGGCCAAGGCCTTGCACAGCTCGGTTTTACCGACACCGGTCGGGCCAAGGAACATGAACGAACCACTCGGCCGGTTAGGATCCGACAGCCCGGCACGCGAGCGGCGCACGGCGTTGGACACCGCCACCACCGCTTCTTCCTGGCCAATCACACGCTGGTGCAGCAGGCTTTCCATTTTCAGCAGCTTGTCACGCTCGCCTTCGAGCATTTTCGACACCGGAATGCCGGTCCACTTGGAGACCACTTCGGCAATTTCTTCCTCGGTGACCTTGCTGCGCAGCAACTGGTTTTCGCTCTTGCCGTGCTGGTCGACCATTTGCAGGCTGCGCTCCAGGTCCGGGATCACCCCGTACTGCAGCTCGGCCATGCGGTTGAGGTCGCCTTTGCGGCGGGCCGCTTCCAGTTCCTGGCGGGACTGTTCGATCTTTTGCTGGATCTGCGCCGAACCCTGGACTTCGGCTTTCTCCGAGTTCCAGATTTCCTCGAGGTCGGAATACTCGCGCTCATGGCGAACGATCTCTTCCTGCAACCTTTCCAGGCGTTTCTTCGCCGCTTCGTCGCTTTCTTTCTTCAGGGCCTGGGACTCGACCTTGAGTTGAATCAGGCGCCGCTCCAACCGATCGAGTACCTCCGGCTTGGAGTCGATCTCCATGCGGATGCGACTGGCCGCTTCGTCGATCAGGTCGATGGCCTTGTCCGGCAACTGGCGGTCGGTGATGTAGCGATGGCTGAGCTTGGCCGCCGCGATGATCGCGCCATCGGTGATCGCCACCTTGTGGTGAACTTCGTAGCGTTCTTTAAGGCCGCGCAGGATCGCGATGGTGTCTTCTTCGCTCGGTTCTTCCACCAGCACTTTCTGGAAGCGCCGCTCCAGCGCCGCGTCCTTCTCTATATATTGGCGGTACTCATTGAGCGTGGTCGCGCCGACGCAGTGCAACTCGCCACGGGCCAGCGCGGGCTTGAGCATGTTACCGGCGTCCATCGAGCCTTCGCCCTTGCCCGCACCGACCATGGTGTGCAATTCGTCGATGAACAGGATGATCTGCCCTTCCTGCTTGGACAATTCATTGAGCAGGGCCTTGAGCCGCTCTTCGAACTCGCCACGGTACTTGGCGCCAGCGATCAACGACCCCATGTCCAGGGACAGCAGGCGCTTACCCTTGAGGCCGTCCGGCACTTCGCCGTTGATGATGCGTTGGGCCAGGCCTTCGGCGATGGCGGTTTTACCCACGCCAGGCTCACCGATCAGCACCGGGTTGTTCTTGGTACGGCGTTGCAGCACTTGGATCGTGCGGCGAATCTCGTCATCGCGGCCAATCACCGGGTCGAGCTTGCCCTCTTCGGCACGCTTGGTCAGATCGACGGTGTATTTGTCCAGCGCCTGGCGGGATTCCTCGTGATTGGCGTCGTTTACCGCTTCGCCGCCACGCAGGTTGTTGATGGCGTTTTCCAGGGCTTTCTTGCTCACGCCTTGGCCAAGCAGCAATTTGCCGAGCTTACTGTTCTCGTCCATGGCGGCGAGCAGCACCAGCTCGCTGGAAATGAACTGATCCCCCTTCTGCTGGGCCAGACGGTCGGCCTGGTTGAGCAGCCGCGCCAGATCCTGGGACATGTTCACGTCCCCGGTCGGATTCTGGATCTTGGGCAGTTGGTCGAGTTCTTTGGCCAACTCTTTACGCAGGCTGCTCACGTCGAAGCCCACCTGCATCAGCAGTGGCTTGATGGAGCCGCCCTGCTGCTCGAGCATGGCCTGCATCAAATGCGCCGGTTCAATACCGGGATGGTCCAGACCGACAGCCAATGACTGGGCATCGGACAGGGCCAACTGTAATTTGCTGGTTAAACGATCAATACGCATGGGTCACCTTCCTAATGAGCAGGCCGGACCTTGGACACATCCTGAATGAAGAAACCTGCCAGATACCGTTATAGATGTGGTCGATTCTGGAAGATTCAAGCCGGGCGCCCTTGATACAGATCAGAGAAGTCTAGCGATCAATCCAGATCAGGGAGGCGAAGCGACCGGTGCGCGGATTGCGGCGGTAGGAAAAGAAGCGCGGATCCGTCACGGTACAAAGACCGCCACCGTACACGGCCGTGACACCGCGTGCCGCCAGCCGCAGACGGGCCAGCGCATAGATGTCAGCCAGGAACTTGCCAACGTTGTGGCTCGGTACAAAGGCTTGTGCCGCCTGAGGCAGTTGCGCAATGAAAGCTTCGCGCACCTCAGGCCCGACCTCGAAGGCTTGCGGACCAATGGCCGGACCGAGCCAGGCAAGGACTTCACCCACAGGCACTTCAAGGTTGTCGAGAGTGGCCTCCAGCACGCCGTTGGCCAGCCCCCGCCAACCGGCATGGGCCGCCGCGACGCGGGTGCCGGCACGGTTGCAGAACAGCACGGGCAGGCAGTCCGCCGTCATCGCTGTGCAGGCGATACCCGGCGTGGTGGTCCAACTGGCATCGGCGGTGGCCACCTGGGTCGGGTCGGCTTCGACCACGGCAACCCCATGGACCTGCTGCAACCAGGCCGGACGCATGGCGAATCGATCGGTGAGGCGGCGACGGTTTTCGGCGACGGCCTCAGGGGCGTCACCTACATGATCGCCCAGGTTCAGGCTGTCGAACGGCGCCAGGCTGACGCCGCCCGCACGGGTGGTAACACAGGCCTTTACCCAGGCCGGCGCGGGCCAGTCGGGTATCAGCCAGTCACTCATCCGATGAACGCCTCGCGGTCCTGCTTGAGCAGCGTCAGCAGCCAGACAAAGTCATCCGGCAACGGCGACTCCCAGCTCATGCGCTTACCGGTGGTCGGATGGTCCAGCTCCAGGAAACGCGCGTGCAGCGCCTGGCGCGGGAAATTCTTCAGCGATTCGACCATGGTCTGGCTGGCAGCCGGCGGAATGCGGAAGCGACCGCCGTAGGCCGGGTCACCCACCAACGGGAAGTTGATGTGGGCCATGTGCACACGGATCTGGTGGGTACGGCCGGTTTCCAGCTTGACCCGCACGTGAGTGTGGGAGCGGAAGCGTTCGAGCACGCGGTAATGGCTGACCGCCTGCTTGCCACCCTCCATCACCGCCATGCGCTGGCGCTGCTGGCCGTGTCGACCGATGGGGGCGTTGATCTTGCCACCGGCGGTGACCACGCCGATCACGATGCACTCATAGATACGGCTGACGCTGCGGCTTTGCAACTGAGTGACCAGTTGTGTCTGCGCCTGGATGGTCTTGGCCACCACCATCAGACCGGTGGTGTCCTTGTCCAGGCGGTGGACGATGCCGGCACGCGGCACGTTGATGATGTCCGGGACGTGGTGCAACAAGGCGTTGAGCAGGGTGCCGTCGGCATGACCGGCGGCCGGGTGCACCACCAGGCCCGCTGGCTTGTTGATCACCAGGATGTCATCGTCTTCGTAGACGATGTCCAGGGCAATGTCCTGGGCGACCCATTCTCCCTGGGCCTCCTGTTCGGCAGTCAGCTCGAGAATGGCGCCGCCGTGGACGATGTCGCGCGGGCGGATCACCGCCCCATCCACAGTCAGGCGGCCGTCCTTGATCCAGGCGGAAAGGCGCGAGCGAGAGTGCTCGGCGAAGAGTTGTGCGGCGACTTGATCGAGGCGTTGGCCGCCCAATTCGGACGGCACCTCTGCGCGAAGTTCTATTTTATCGGACATGCTCGGACTGGGCGTCGGCACAGCCTTTGGTTTCGGCTGCGCGCTTGTGGTTAAATACGGCGTCTTTTGCCCCGAGGCTTTTCAACGGGGCGCTCATCATAACAGGACGGCCCCGCCCAAGACAGCGGCCGTCATAGGGACGCAAGCCGCCATGCAAGTGAAACACCTGCTGCTGATCGCCATCCTCGCATTGACTGCTGCTTGCTCGTCGAAGGAAGTCGTAGACGAAAACCTGAGCGAAGTCGAGCTGTACCAACAGGCGCAGAACGACCTGGACAACAACAGCTATACCAGCGCCACGGCCAAGCTCAAGGCCCTGGAGTCGCGGTATCCGTTCGGTCGCTACGCCGATCAGGCCCAACTGGAGCTGATCTACGCCAACTACAAGAACGCCGAGCCGGAAGCTGCAAAATCCGCCGCCGAGCGTTTCATTCGCCTGCACCCGCAGCACCCGAACGTCGATTACGCCTATTACCTCAAGGGCTTGACCTCCTTCGACCAGGACGTTGGCCTGCTGGCGCGTTTCCTGCCGCTGGACATGACCAAGCGTGACCCAGGCGCCGCGCGCGACTCCTACAATGAGTTCGCCCAGCTGACCAGCCGCTTCCCCAACAGCCGCTACTCGCCGGACGCCAAGCAGCGCATGATCTACCTGCGCAACCTGCTGGCTTCCTACGAAATCCACGTGGCCGACTACTACCTGACTCGTCAGGCCTACGTCGCCGCCGCCAACCGTGGTCGCTACGTGGTGGAAAACTTCCAGGAAACCCCATCGGTGGGCGACGGCCTGGCCGTGATGACCGAAGCGTACCAGCGCCTGCACCTGGACGAGCTGGCGGCCACCAGCCTGGAAACCCTCAAGCTGAACTACCCTGATCACCCTTCCCTGGTTGATGGCCAGTTCACCCCACGGGTCGACGAAGCCGACAACCGTTCGTGGTTGAGCAAGGCGACCCTGGGCCTGATCGAATCCCGCCCACCCCTGCCGCCGGGCGAAACCCGCGCCAACCAGGACGTGCAGCGTCAGTTCCAGGATGCCAAGGAAGCCATTCCGAACGAGCTCAAGCCCAAGGACGAAAATGGCGACGTGATCGAAGAAGAAGAGCCTGAGAAAGAGTCCGGCGACCGCTCCTGGTTCAGCCACCTGACCTTCGGCCTGTTCGACTGAGGCCAAGCCATCAGCAAAAAGGGAGACCCAGCGGTCTCCCTTTTTTGTGCCTGGCTTTTATTGCGCTGTGCGCCGTTCCAGTCCTTGGCTAAACTGCCTGATCACTCGCCAAAAAGCCGCCCATCATGCTTCGTCTATTGATTCTGTTCGCCGTCGTTGCCTCCGCCATATGGATCTTTCGCGGGATGAAAAACAACGGTCGCACCTCACGTCCTACCCAGGAACAAGACGCACCGCCCATGGTCCGTTGCGCCCATTGCGGCGTACACCTGCCACGTGACCGGGCCCTGGCTCTCGAACAACAGTGGTACTGCAGCCAGGCTCATCTCGAGCAAGGCCCGGGCAGTCGTGATCGCTGAGGCCTCGAGCCCCCGCGTCAAACAGGCGCAGCGCCTGCTGCGCCTCTATCACCTGTATCGCCTGAGCATCGGCATCACCCTGGTGCTGTTGATCTCCAGCAAACTGGACAATCGCCTGCTGGAGTTCGCCAACGACGACCTGCTGCGCAGCGGTAGCTGGTTGTACCTGGTGCTGAACATCCTGCTGGTGGTGTTCCTTGAGAACACTCGCCGCCCTGCCCGACTGTTCGGCCTGGCACTCACCGACGTACTACTGCTTTCGTGGCTGTTCTTCGCCGCAGGCGGTGTGCCCAGTGCCATCGGCAACCTGCTCATCGTCTCGGTAGCCATCGGCAATACGCTATTGCGAGGCCGGGTCGGCCTGTTGATCGCCGCTGTCGCCACGATCGGTATCGTCGGGTCGACGTTCTTCCTCGGCCTGAGCGACTCAAACCGTCCCAGCAGCTATCTGCAAGCTGGCACCCTGGGAGCACTGTGTTTTGCCGCCGCCCTGCTGGTACAAGGCCTGACCCGGCGACTGGAAGCCAGTGAAACCCTGGCCGAGCAACGGGCCAGCGAAGTGATCGGCCTCGAAGCGCTCAATGCACTGATCCTGCAACGCATGCGCACCGGCATCCTGGTCCTCGACCGCGAGCGGCGCGTGCAATTGGCCAACGAAAGCGCTTTGAACCTGCTAGACATGCATGACCTGGTCGGCCAGCGGATCGATGACTATTGCACCGCCCTGGTCGAACGCCTGCAATTGTGGTTGAACAACCCCAGCCTGCGCCCACCCAGCCTGACCGTGGCTGGCACAGGCCTGACCCTGCAACCGAGCTTCATCGCCCTGGGGCATCACGATCAGCAGCAGATCCTGGTATTCCTTGAAGACCTGGCCCAGGTTGCCCAGCAGGCCCAGCAACTGAAACTCGCCTCCCTCGGGCGCCTCACCGCGGGCATCGCCCATGAAATCCGCAACCCCTTGGGGGCGATCAGCCATGCAGCGCAATTGCTGCGCGAATCCGAGGAACTGAACGACGCGGATCGACGTCTGACGCAGATTATTCAAGATCACTCCCAACGAATGAATCGCGTCATTGAAAACGTCTTGCAACTGTCCCGCCGCCAGCAGACCACGCCGCAACGCCTGGACCTACGGGCCTGGCTCGAGCAGTTTGTCCGTCAGGCCCGCGAAAACGCTGCCGAGCACCAGCAGTTGCACTTGAGCATCGACCCAGGCGACTACACCACGCTGATGGACCCCGACCAACTCACCCAAGTGCTCGACAACCTGCTGCGCAACGCCTGGCGCCACAGTGCAATGGCCCATGAACAGGCCGAGGCCTGGCTGAAACTGTTTATCGATCCCCACAGCCAGCTGTCCACCCTGGACATCATCGATAACGGTCCTGGTGTGACGCCAGAGCAACAGGCGCATCTGTTCGAACCCTTCTTTACCACCAGCAGCCAGGGAACCGGCCTTGGGCTCTATCTGTCCCGTGAGCTGTGCGAAAGCAACCAGGCCCGCCTAGACTTCAAACCACGCCAAGGCGGCGGCTGCTTTCGCATCACTTTTGCTCACGGACGGAAACAGATTTGAATATTCGCTCACGGCAACGAATCCTGATCGTCGATGACGAACCGGACATCCGCGAACTCCTGGACATTACCCTGGGCCGGATGAAACTCGACACCCGCAGCGCCAAGAACCTTGCCGAGGCCCAAGCCCTGCTGACGGACGAAGCCTTCGACCTGTGCCTGACCGACATGCGCCTGCCCGATGGCACCGGCCTGGAACTGGTGCAACATATCCAGCAACGTTACCCCCAACTCCCCGTGGCGATGATCACCGCCTATGGCAGCCTGGAAACCGCCATCGACGCCCTCAAGGCCGGGGCCTTCGACTTCCTGACCAAACCGGTCGACCTGGGCCGGCTGCGAGAACTGGTCACCAGCGCCTTGCGCCTACCGCCGGTCGCCACGCCGGTCGCCACCATCGAGCGCTGCCTGCTGGGCGACTCTCCACCGATGCGCAGCGTGCGCAAACAGATCGAAAAGCTCGCCCGCAGCCAGGCACCGGTGTACATCAGCGGCGAGTCAGGCTGCGGCAAGGAACTGGTCGCCCGGCTGATCCACGAACAAGGCCCCCGCTCCAGCCAGGGGTTTGTGCCAGTCAACTGCGGGGCAATTCCCAGCGAGCTGATGGAAAGCGAGTTTTTCGGCCATCGAAAAGGCAGCTTCAGCGGCGCCATCGAAGACAAACCCGGGCTGTTCCAGGCCGCCCACGGCGGAACGCTGTTCCTCGATGAAGTGGCCGATCTGCCCCTGGCGATGCAAGTCAAACTGTTGCGAGCGATCCAGGAAAAGGCCGTACGCGCCGTGGGCGGCCAGCAGGAAGAAGTGGTGGATGTACGCATCCTCTGCGCCACCCACAAGGACCTGGACGGCGAAGTGGCCGCCGGGCGCTTTCGCCAGGACCTGTACTATCGGCTGAACGTCATCGAACTGCGGGTCCCGCCGTTGCGTGAGCGCCGTGAAGATATCGAGCCGCTGGCCAACCACATGCTCCAGCGCCTGGCAGCCAACACCGGCAGCCCACCGGCCAGGTTGCATCCCCAAGCGTTGGACGCCCTCAGGAATTACCGCTTCCCGGGCAACGTGCGCGAACTGGAAAACATGCTCGAACGTGCCTACACCCTTTGCGAACAGCAACAGATCGAAGCCGTCGACCTGCGCCTGGCCGAGGGCAGTAGTGCTAGCGAGGCGGGCAATCCCGATTTGATGCAGGTCGACAACCTGGAGGATTACCTGGAAGACGTCGAACGCAAGCTCATCCTCCAGGCCCTGGAGGAAACTCGCTGGAACCGCACGGCGGCGGCGCAGCGGTTGAAGTTGTCGTTTCGGTCGATGCGGTATCGGTTGAAGAAGTTGGGGTTGGATTGAGCCACGGCGTTGAAGCCACGCTAACCCCTGTGACGAGGGGGCTAGCTCCCTTGCCACAGGTTCTGTGTTTGCCTTGGCAACTCTTCTAGCCTTGCGCCACCGGCACCTGTTTATCCAGTACTCGATTGGCCAACAACTCGCTCAGCTCAATCAACTGCTGTACCCCCAAGGCAACATGTCGCCGCGAGCCTTCGAGCTCGAAGGCCAGGTCGCTGACCGTTGCGTTGGCGGAGGCCAGGGTTTCGCTGAGGTTGGTGAGGAGGCATTCGGTGTCGATGCTGTCCACGACAGTGAATAGCTGGTTTGAGGCGGGTTTCTTTTTGGCTTCAGGCTTTGGGCCGAGGTAATAGTCGAGGGCGCGTTTGGCGGCTTCATCGAGTTCTTTCGAGTTAAGGCCGGTGTCATAAGAAGCGTTATTGGTTTCTGAAGGTGATGAAGGTTTGTCACACATTGCGGTACTCCAAAGGGGGAATGGATTACCAAGTTTTCGGGCCGCGACGCCCGGTCGCTGAATTGGCAGCGACAGGAGAAGGTTAGCCAGAGCCCTTCCCACCCGGCAACCGCCGGAACTCGTCGGAAAATTCGGTTTGAATCAGGAATCTTGTCCGACCATTCCCACAAAGCCTGGTCAGCTGTAAGGGCGGTGTGTATATCCGTTTCTTCGATAACGGCTGCTGGCGGTTCCGCCCTTACAGCGGCTCACTTTTGAAAAGCGCAAAAGTAAGCAAAACGCTTTATGCCCCACCACTCGGTGCCTCGCCTAGGCTCGGCATGCCCTCACTCCGGCATTGCTCCGTGGGCCCGCCGCGAAGGGCCATCCATGGCCCAGCGCGGCTATCCCGGCATCCATGCCGGGATGCCCACTGCGCAATGCCTGCGTTCGGCCAGCGTGGTTAACGGGGCGCCAAAATCTACGTCCACCGCGAGGCGGCCTTATAGCCGACCTGACTCTTGGTGAGACCGCGTTTCTCCTGTGGGAGCCAGCCTGCTCGCGAAGAGGCTGGAGCATTCAACATATTCATCGACTGTACTGTCACCTTCGCGAACAGCCCCACAATTGGTTCGGGGGCACAGCTGGAGAAACAGGTCGGCTATAACGCCGCCTTCGCGAGCAAGCTCGCTCCCACACTGGGTCGGTGACAATCTACAGATTTTCGGCCACTGCAAATCCCTGTGGGAGTAAAACTTGCTCGCGATGGCGGTGGACCAGCTTGCATCAGCCTTGGATGTACCGCCGTCTTCGCGAGCAAGCTTTGCTCCCACAGATTTGACGGGTGTACGACCAGGAGAACCAGGTCGGCTACTAGGCCGCCTCGCGGTGGACGTTGATCTCGGCGCCCCGTTAACCACGATGGCCGAACGAAGGTATTGCGCAGTGGGCACCTCGGCATGGATGCCGAGGTAGCCGCGCTGGGCCATGGATGGCCCTTCGCGGCGGCCCACGGAGCAATGCCTTCGTTCGGGCATGCCGAGCCTAGGCGAGGCACCGAGTGGTGGGGCAGAAGCGCTTTGCTTACTTTCGCGCTCTTCGAAAGTGAGTCGCTGTAAAAGCGAAACCATAAGTGGCCGTTACCGCAGGAATGGATATGTACTCGGTCAACAAATCCCGGCCGGCTGTAAGGCCGCCATCGCGAGCAAGCTCGCTCCCACAGTTTGATCGGAGTACGACCGGGAGAGACAGGTCGGCTTTAAGGCCGCCTCGTCACCAAAACTCCCGAGCCAAAGCCGAGCCCTACAAGCGCCCCGCCGGCGCATAAGGCGCAGGATCAATCACCGGCTCAAGCCCCAACATCAAATCCGTAAACAACCGACACGACGCCGGCGCCAACACCAACCCATTGCGATAATGCCCACAGTTCAACCACAACCCCGCAAACCCCGGCACCTCGCCGATATAAGGAATGCCTTCAGGCGATCCAGGCCGCAGCCCAGCCCAGTGCCCGACCACCTCAGCATCGGCCAGCTCCGGAATGAGTGCCACCGCCGAAGCCTTCAGGCTCTCCAGCGCAGCATCGGTCGGAGTCTTGTCGAACCCCTCACGCTCCAGCGTACTGCCAACCAGAATGTGCCCATCACGACGCGGAATCGCATAACGCCCTTTGGCCAAAACCATGCTCGACAGAAAATCCGACGCGCACTTGTACAAAATCATCTGGCCCTTGACCGGTTCGACCGGCAACTTCAAGCCCAATGTCTTGAGCAACTCGCCGCTCCAGGCACCGGCGGCCAGTACCACCTCATCGCCACGAATTTCACCGGCCGAACTGTGCACACCCACCACTCGCCCGCCATCACGGATGAACCCACTGACTTCGCATTGCTCATGAAGTGTGACATTGGGTAGCGCCTGCAACGCTGCCTTGAGAGATTTGACCAGTCGGGGATTACGCACATTGGCCACGTCAGCCATGTAGATCGCCCGGGAAAAATCCGCGCCCAGCACCGGCACCGCATCGTGGACAGCCGAGATTTCCACAGCCCGCAGCGGACGCCCTTCCCGCTCGGCCCAGGCCAGCGCTTCTTCCTGGTCGTCCAGATCCAGCCAATACAACCCGGTGACATGCACTTGCGGATCGACCCCTGTCGCCGCGAACAAACGCTCGCCCAGTTGTGGATAAAAATCCTGCGACCAATGGGCCAACGCTGTGACCGCCGGGCTATAGCGCCACGGATACAGAGGAGACACGATACCGCCGCCAGCCCAGGACGATTCCTGGCCGACACTGGAACGGTCCAGCAGCACCACACGCTGCCCTTCGGACGCCAGATTGAACGCAGTCAGCAGGCCAATGACTCCGCCGCCGACAATCACCACTTGCTGTTGCCTGGTCATGTTCTGATTCGACTCATAAGACAAAGGGCGCAAGGGTGCGCCCGAACAAAGAAACTCAGCGACCCCAGCAATCCTTGGCGGTCAGCCCGGCGGCGGCGTTGATCATGCCCCGTACGCCAGTATTGTTGATGGTGAAATCACCGCACTTGTCCGTGGCCATGGACGAACCGCTCTTGCGCACGGCGGTCAGCGTGAAGCTCTGGTCCGCCAGTGTCTGGGTAATGGTATAGAAATCGTTGCCGCCGCTCAGGCCGGTCGCGTTGGTGTAGACGTTATTCTTCGAGTAATAACGCTCGAGAATCTGCGCCTGCTGCGACAGCAACCCAGCGATTTCAGTACGCCGCCCCTTCTTCATGTATTCGGTCAGGCTCGGATAGCCGACGGTGATCACGATACCGATGATCGCAATCACGATCATGATTTCGATCAAGGTGAAACCCCGGTTGGATCTGCGCATGCCTTACCTCTCACTGTATTTGTCGCCACATGATGCGACGGCTGCCGCCCACGGATTTTTCCAGCAGCTCGGTGATGTTGCCGCTGGAGTCATTGACGATCATGTTGGTGGCCCCGCTGGCGCTAACCACGGCGCTCAAGGTCGGGATACCGCCCGTGAAGACCACCCCGCTGGAAATCGTATCGGAGCTGTTGATCGTGCCGTCACCGTTGGTATCGAGCACCGCATAATTGAGCATCTTACCGTTGAACGCATCCAACTCGATCAGTTTGCCGGTACCGAAGCTGGCGCAAGGGTCGGTGGTGTCGACGGCGGCCGTGGTAAAGACCACGCGCCCGCTCACCAGATTGGCCGGGTTGATCACCCGCTCTCCGGTCAGCACGTTGTTGTACACCAAGGGCAGGTACCAGCCCTTTTTCGAAGGATAAGCCACGTCGTTCTGGCTGGTGGTCACGAACTGCCCCGTACTGCCTGAGAACACCCCCGTGATCGACTGGGCCTGCAGGTTCGACACGGTGATTTGCCCGGCACCGCCGGTGGCGTCCCATATCGAGTAGAACCCTTGCAGGTCCTTGTTGAGTTTATCCGCCGTTTCGTTGAACTTGCCGGTGCCGAAAAACACCTGGGTACCGCCCTGCGGGTTGTCGGCCAGCAGCGGTTGAACGGTGATCGGCTGAGTCGCGCCACCGGGCGCAGTGAACAATGGCTGGCCGGAAAACGCCACGCCCCATGTGGTCGGGGAAGTACCACTGAGGTCGAACTTCCACATCCGCCCTTTCAAGTCGCCACCGTAAGCCGCCTGCACCACGTTCTGGGAGTTGACCCGCAACTTGACCGACGACAGGCCATTATCGGTTTCGCTGCCGTTGATCACGATTTTCCTGATCAGCGAGCCATCGCGGATATCCACCACGTACAACGCCGCGACACCGCTGTTGCTGCCGTAGCCATTGGAGATGAACGCAGCCCAGCGCCCGTCCGCCAGGCGGGCGACTTCGGGGCGGGCGTAGGCGTAGCCCAGGTCATTGAAGGCGTTGGCGGTGTTGGCCACGGTCGGTGCACTGATCTCCCACAACGCTCGCAATACATTACCCGCCGTCGCATCGAACAACTGGACCGCATAGAACGTCTTGCCCCCGGCACCGGTACCGCCCAGCGCCACTGTCTTCCAGGCACTCCCCGATTGCGTATCGAATACGCCGACCTGCCCATCCACCAGAAACTTGTGGCTTACACCGTTGACGTAGTTGGTGTCGGCAATGTCCTGCAACAATGACAACACGCTCGACGGCATATAGGCGTAACGCCGGGTACCGTTGGCACTGTTGATGACGCTGAAAAAACCGTCGTTGGCGTTCACCACCAGGCTGGTATTCATGTTCGTCGCCTTGGTCGTCAGGTACGAGCTGTAGCTGGTGTCGTTGAGCAAATCCGCAGCGGTCTGCTCATTGGGCGAAGCCAGCACCAGCGGTGAGTTGATAATGTCCCCCAGCAATACACTGCGAACCTTCAAGCCGGTCTTATTGACGCCCTTGCTCCACTCCACCAGGTCGTTGCCGGTGATCCCCGTGGGCAGGTTCTGGCTGAGGCTGGTTTGCTGGGCCGGCGAGAAGTTAGCGTAGGCCAGGGTGACAGGCACATTGGTCGCAGTATTCCACGACTGATAAATCGGCGCCGTGGCACCGGGCACGATGGCGGTGTCGGTGGTCCATTGCACCGCGGCTCTGTCGACCGTGCCTGCCGCGGTGAAACCGAACGCCCGGATGGTGCCGCGCCAGTCCTTGGGGTCATAGGTGGTCTGATAATAACTGGAGGTGCTGGACACCGTGGCGGCGTTGGTGGTGCCAGCACCTCCGGACCCGGCCTTGGAGGTGATGTCGCTCAGGGCTGATGACAGGGCATCGTTCAAACCCTCGCTGTCGGTCGCCTGGTAATACTTGCCTGCCCCGTAGCGGGCGGCGTCGGACAGCATCTGATTGGTGGCGGTAAAACCCACAGTGTAGGTATTGAGGTACTGCCGGGGAAAATCCGTCGCGTTCCAACTCTGGCCGGTGGCGTCGGTGCCAGTGGAGCGCATGTCGATGTCGAAGGCGAACTTGGCAATGTCGTCCAGATACAGCGTGTCGCCCTCGCTGTCACCACTGGGGTTGTCGCCATCGTTGGTGCTGATGCCATCCCAGTTGGGCAGCCGGGCGCCGCCCGTTGGGGTACCCTGCGGGTCGTTGGTGGGGAACGTCCGGTCATAGGTGGGCAGCCCGTCGGTGATCACCACGCCGAAATTTTTCTGGCAACGGTACTGGATCGGGCTGGTGTAGGTGCTCGGTGTGCTGTTGTAGTACGGCGCCATGCCCCTGAAATAGCGGGTGACTTCGTAATAACTCTCGGCAAGCGGTGTGTTCGCGACGGCACCCAGGGCGTTGATGGCGTTGATCAGGGCGCTGTAGTTGGTGTTGGCCTGGGTCTGGGTCACGCTGCCGCTGACCGGCGAAAGGTCGCTGATGGCCCGAGCGATGTAGCCTCCTGGCCCGGAATTGCTGCTGTTGGGCGGGTTGAACGTGGCGAGGCCGATACGCAAGGCACGATTGCTGGTAACCAGGTCGTTGGACACATCCCGCGCCACGTTGATTCGATAATCGTTGGGAATCGTGCCGGTGGTGAAATCCCGGCTCGAGCCGTTGGCCAGGGTCACCAGATACGCCAGGTATTTACCGGTGTAACGGGTATTGCCGCCTCCCACAGGATCTGGCAACCGAAGGCAGACCCGCCCAATGCTGGGTCGATAGAAACCGTACCAGCCAGACGAGCAGCCGCCACGCAACAGGCCCACCAACAGGATGTTCGAATCTTCCAGGTCCAGCTCATACCTGTCGTTACAGTTGTTACTGGCGCTGCAGGCATAAGTGCGCACTTGCGTCACAGCCGGATCAAACCCCGCCGCCCAGATGATGTTATTCATACTCCCCGAATCATCGATCAGCAGCATCACGTTCGGCGTAACCGCAGCCGCACTCAACAGCGGCGAATCCGAGGGCGTGAACGCATACGCCGGGGCCGCCAGGTAAAGGCTCAGCAGCGCGCCCCACAGCGCCTGCGTCCAATTGCGGCGTACCTTAGTACTTCGCATAAATGCTCTCCACCACGCTGCGCTGGTTATTCCCCACCACAGCCACCGCCGTGATCCTGTACAGCGTCGCCGAGGTATTGCTCGGCACATTGACCGCCGCCATCGTGGTGCCGATGTTCTGCACGCCATAAAACCCACCAGCGGCGGCAACCCAGGTCACCCCCGAGGATGAATAGCGTCCTGCCGTCGTAACGGTCGCTGATTCAGGCGGCGGCGCGCATTGAGCCGTGCTATTGCAGACTGGCAAGGAGTAAGCCTCGACCTGCACCGCACTCTCACCCACCCTCAACGCCGCTTCGGCGATCTGAAAAGACTGGTTACGCAGCATGACGCTGCTGGTCATCTTTTCCTGGAGCGTGGCGCTCTGCATCGACGACAGGCCAATCAGGGTCAGGAGCAGCAGGAAAACCAGGCTGACTAGCAAGGCCATGCCGCGCTGGCGGTGTGCAATGGCGTTCGGATTCATCGGTCGCCCCCTCACAAAAGCCGGTTGCGCAAAGCGGCAACCACGTTGAAGGTCTGCTCGCGCACGGCGTTCTTCGGATCAAAGAGCGTCAGGGTCAGGCGCACGCTGCGAATCAGTGCCGGGTCAGTTGGATTGCTGCTGTAGCTCGACGCCGCGATGTCCGTCGCGCTGCTGGCTACGCCGAAAGTCACGTTGAAGGTTCGGACGTTGTCCACCAGCACCGCCAGGGTCGGGTTACCGGCACCAGTGCCCATCAGCAACTGGTTATTGCTGAAGCTGTAGATCAGCCGTCGTATCGGAAACGCCGTCTGCCCGGCCGCAGGTACCCGTACTCCGGTGTAGGCGGTTGCCGAGGTGCGGCAATCGGAGACGACGGTCCAGGTCGGTACGCCACCACCACCGCCGACATCCGTTGTCACCAAGGTCAGTTTCAGGTTGGTGTTGTCCCAGCGGATCGGCGTGATCTGGCTGGCATTGAAGTCCCCCGCCGAGGAAGCATCGGTAATGGTCCCCAGGCAACCGAACATGCCCACCATGCGCAGTTCCTGGACCATTTTGCTCAAGGCGAACCGGGCGTCCTCCTGCATCACCGCCGCCGCCCCCTGGCTGATGTAGGTGTTCTTGGCCGCAATGAAAATCTGCACCACGCCCAGCACGACGATCAGGCTGAGCACCAGCGCGATCATCAATTCAATCAGGCCGAATCCCCGGCAATACTTGTTCAAGGCGGTGTCCCCACCGGGTCGACAGCGACACGACTGGTCAGCACGAAGCTGCGTCGCGCCTCGGCCGCGTCGGACGTGTTGGCGGCGCGGTCGTCGTCCCAGGAAATGGTGATGGTGTAGACCCGCTGGTTCAGCCGTATGGTGCCGGTGGCCGTGGCGCCGCCGAAGGCAATGATGTTGGTCTTGAAATCGTAGAGGTCCTGGTCGCGAGCAACGTTGAGGTTCGGCGAACTGGGCGGCGTGACGGTGTAGTCGGCACCGGAGTTGGCGCGGATGCGGTCCAGAATGTCATAGGCGATGAAACTGGCCTGGCTGGTCATGCGCGAACTGTCGGTGTACTTGAGGGCATTGAGCTGAATCATCGCCGCCCCCAGCAAACCCACGCCGAGGATCAGCACCGCCACCAGCACTTCGATCAGCGTCATGCCCCCCTGTGCCTTGTTACTGCAATCCTTCATCCGCAACTTCCACCCAAAACGATTCTTCCATTGAGGCAAACACTCAGCGTCCGACTCTGCGCCCCCCTTACATAATTGAAGCTCACTGGCGTAGCCGGGGCCGACAACCCGCCAAGGCTGTTGAAATCTATGTTGGTCACCTCTGAGGTTAGCGTCAGAGTGACGCCGCTGCCCATCGCTGGAACAACCCGCAATACATTGGTCGGGGTGGTCGGATTGCCAGTGTTGTCATACACCATCAATTCACCGCTCCAGGCACCGCCCTGGGTCGTGGGGCGAATCCGAATGGTGACACCACGGTCGATCGCTTCCATTCGGGCAAAGTTCAGCGCCCGGCGCAGATCGCTGATCTCGGTATCGGCCTTGGTGCTCTGCATCGATCCGGTAAACGCCGGCACCGCCAGGGTGATCAGGATCAGCATCACGCCGAGGGCCACCACCACCTCAATCAGCGTGAAACCTTTTGTACGAAGATCCATCGGTGCCCTCCGTTGCCGTCGGCTATACCTGCTTGTACACGCTAGAACAAACCACCGCCGCGTGTACGGTTGTTTTGGAATACGGCGCACGGATCGCGCCGCTTAACACGCTTCAGGGAGGAGATGTCATGCACCAACAGGGCTTCAGCCTGATCGAGCTGCTCATGGGACTGGCGATTACGGCAATTGTTCTGTCGTGGGCCGGCTCCGGCTACAAAGCGCTGGTCGAATCCACTGAACGCAAAGACGCCGCGCTGCTATTGGCCAGCGGCTTGCGCAGCGCTCGCAGCGAAGCCATCGCGCGCAACCGAACCGTCGTGATCAGAGGAATAGACAACGATTGGGGCCGGGGCTGGCGAATCACGCTGGACGACAAAGAGAAGACATTGCTGATGGAACGCAGCAGTCGCGCCCGGGTGATTGGCAACTGGCCGGTGAAGCGGTCGGTGCGGTTCAGCAGCCTGGGGGAGGCACTACTGCCCAGCGGCGCCTTCCAGGCCGGCACGCTACACGTGTGCGCCAAACGCGAGCCACTCAGTCACCATCAGGTGGTGCTGGCGCGCACCGGACGCATCAGCCTACGCAGCGAAAAAGCCGAGCAGGCCGCATGCGAAAAGGACTTAAAGCAGGGAACGGACGCGTAGCTCTTTGGGCATCGAGAAAGTGATGTTCTCCTCGCGACCGGCCAATTCATCGGCACCGGTTGCGCCCCAGGCCTGCAATTGCTGGATCACGCCACGCACCAGCACTTCCGGCGCGGAGGCACCGGCGGTGATGCCGATACGCTCGACGCTGTCGAACCAGCTACGCTGCATGTCCTCGGCGCCGTCAATCAGATAAGCCGGCGTGTCCATGCGCTCGGCCAGCTCACGCAAGCGATTGGAGTTGGAGCTGTTCGGGCTGCCGACCACCAGGACCACATCGCATTCGTTGGCCAGTTGCTTGACCGCGTCCTGACGGTTCTGGGTGGCGTAGCAGATGTCGTCCTTGCGGGGCCCGCCGATGGCCGGGAAGCGAGCACGCAGTGCGTCGATCACCCGACTCGTGTCGTCCATGGACAGGGTGGTCTGGGTGACAAAAGCCAGGCTCTCGGGGTTACGGACCTGCAAGGCCGCGACGTCAGCCTCGTCCTCGACCAGGTAGATCGCCCCGCCATTCTTGGCGTCGTACTGGCCCATGGTGCCTTCGACTTCCGGATGCCCCTCGTGGCCGATCAGGATGCATTCGCGACCGTCACGGCTGTAGCGCGCGACCTCGATATGCACCTTGGTCACCAGTGGGCAAGTGGCGTCGAACACCTTCAGGCCACGGCCGGCGGCTTCGGTGCGCACCGCTTGGGAAACCCCGTGGGCGCTGAAAATCACGATGACGTCGTCCGGGACCTGGTCCAGCTCCTCGACAAAGATCGCTCCGCGGCTACGCAGGTCTTCGACGACGAATTTGTTGTGGACCACTTCGTGGCGCACATAGATCGGCGGCCCGAAGACTTCCAGGGCGCGGTTGACGATTTCGATCGCCCGGTCCACACCGGCGCAGAAGCCACGGGGGTTGGCGAGTTTGATTTGCATGCTGTGCCTCGTGTCTGTGGGAGCGAGCCTGCTCGCGATGCGGTGGATCAGTGAACTCGACGGTGGCTGGGACTCAGCTATCGCGAGCAGGCTCGCTCCCACAGGAATTGTGGGGGCAGCCACTGCCCGTTAAACCTTAAAGCGCCTTGACCTCGAGGATTTCCACTTCGAAGCTCAAGGTCTTGCCCGCCAGCGGATGGTTGAAGTCCACGGTCACCTGGGCGTCGTCGTAAGTCTTCACCACACCTGGCAGCTCGGTGTTGGCAGCGTCGTTGAAGATCACCAGCAGACCCTCGGACAGCTCCATGTCCTGGAACTGGGAGCGTGGCATGGTCTGCACGTTTTGTGGGTTGGGCTGACCAAAGGCGTTTTCTGGTGGAACGACCACGGTGCGCTTGTCGCCGGCCTTGAAACCGAAAATCGCTGCTTCGAAGCCGGGCAACAGGTTACCGTCGCCGACCTTGAATACCGCCGGGGCTTTGTCGAAAGTGCTGTCGACAGTGTCGCCGTTTTCCAGGTGCAGGGCGAAGTGAAGCTTCACTTCAGTGTTTTGAGCGATACGCTGCTCAGTCATGGACGGCTTCTCCGGTTTTCTTGCTCTTGAACATATCCAGGGCGAGCATCACGGCGCCCACGGTGATAGCGCTGTCGGCAAAGTTGAACGCCGGGAAATACCAGCGGTTCTGCCAATGCACCAGTATGAAATCGATGACGTGGCCCAGGGCAATCCGATCATAGAGATTGCCCAACGCGCCACCGAGCACCAACGCCAGCGCCACGGCCAGCCAGGTTTCATCGCGGCCCAGGCGCTTGAGCCAGACTACCAGCACGGCGCTGACCACCACCGCGATCAGGGCGAACAGCCAGCGCTGCCAGCCCGAACTGTCGGCCAGGAAACTGAACGCCGCCCCCGTGTTGTAGGCCAGGGTCCAGCTGAAGTAGTCAGGGATGACCACGATCTGCTGGTACATGGTCAGCGAGTGCTCGAAGTAGTACTTGCTGGCCTGGTCGATGACCAGGACCAACACGCTCAACCACAACCAGCCCAGCCGTCCGAAACGGCTCGCCACGTTAGGCATAGTGACGAACCTCACCGCTGCCGCTGATGTTATCGACGCAACGACCGCAGATTTCCGGATGTTCCGGGTTCACGCCGACGTCTTCGCGACAGTGCCAGCAACGGGCGCACTTGGTGTGGTTCGACTTGACGATCTTGAGCTTCAGGCCGCTGACTTCAGTGACCACCGCATCGGCCGGTGCCTGCACGAAAGGTGCAACACTGGCAGTGGAGGTGATCAGCACGAAGCGCAGCTCGTTGCCCAGTTTGGCCAGGTCGCAGCCCAGGGCTTCTTCGGCGTAGAGGGTCACTTCGGCCTGCAGGTTGCCACCGACGGCCTTGGCCGCGCGCTGGATCTCCATTTCCTTGTTGACCGCCGCCTTGACCGCCATGATCCGGTCCCAATAGGCCCGGTCCAGCTCAAAGCCTTGCGGCAACTCGGTGAGGCCTTCGTACCAGGTGTTGAGCATCACCGATTCGTTGCGCTCGCCCGGCAGGTACTGCCACAACTCGTCGGCGGTGAACGCCAGGATCGGCGCGATCCAGCGCACCAGCGCCTCGCTGATGTGGAACAGCGCGGTCTGGCACGAACGGCGCGCCTTGCTGTTGGCGCCGGTGGTGTACTGGCGATCCTTGATGATGTCGAGGTAGAAACCACCCAGCTCCTGCACGCAGAAGTTGTGGATCTTGGAGTAGACGTTCCAGAAGCGGTATTCGCCGTAGTGTTCCTGCAACTCGCGCTGCAGCAGCAGGGTACGGTCCACGGCCCAACGGTCCAGCGCGAGCATTTCTTCGGCCGGCAGCAGATCGGTGGCCGGGTTGAAGCCGGTCAGGTTGGAAAGCAGGAAGCGCGCGGTGTTACGGATCCGCCGGTAGGCGTCCGCGCTGCGCTGCAGGATCTGCTCGGAAACAGCCATCTCGCCGGAATAATCGGTGGAGGCAACCCACAGGCGCATGATGTCGGCGCCCAGGGTGTCGTTGACCTTCTGCGGCGCGATCACGTTGCCCAGGGACTTGGACATCTTGCGGCCGGACTCATCGACGGTGAAGCCGTGGGTCAGCAGCTCGCGGTACGGCGCGTGGTCGTCGATGGCGCAACCGGTCAGCAACGAGGAATGGAACCAGCCACGGTGCTGGTCCGAACCTTCCAGGTACAGGTCGGCACGCGGGCCGCTCTCGTGGCCCATCGGGTGCGAACCGCGCAGCACGTGCCAATGGGTGGTGCCAGAGTCGAACCAGACGTCCAGGGTGTCGCTGATCTTGTCGTACAGCGGCGCTTCGTCGCCCAAAAGCTCAGCGGCATCCATCTTGAACCAGGCTTCGATGCCTTCGACTTCGACGCGCTTGGCCACTGCTTCCATCAGCTCAACGGTGCGTGGGTGCAGCTCGCCGCTTTCCTTGTTCAGGAAAAACGGGATCGGCACGCCCCAGTTGCGCTGGCGGGAGATGCACCAGTCGGGACGGTTGGCGATCATCGAGTGCAGGCGCGCCTGGCCCCAGGCCGGCACGAATTTAGTGTCTTCGATGGCCTTGAGGGATCGCTGGCGCAGGGTGTCGCCAGTGGTGGGCTGCTTGTCCATGCCGATGAACCACTGCGCGGTGGCGCGGTAGATCAGCGGGGTCTTGTGGCGCCAGCAGTGCATGTAGCTGTGTTCGATGACGGTGGTGTGCAACAGCGCGCCGACTTCGGTCAGCTTGTCGACGATGGCCGGGTTGGCTTTCCAGATGAACTGGCCGCCGAAGAATTCCAGCGACGGCACGTACACGCCATTGCTCTGCACCGGGTTGAGGATGTCGTCGTTGACCATGCCGTATTTCTTGCAGGTCACGAAGTCGTCAACGCCATAGGCCGGCGCGGAGTGAACTACGCCAGTGCCCGCACCCAGTTCCACGTAGTCGGCCAGGTACACCGGCGACAGGCGATCATAGAACGGGTGACGGAAATTGATCAGCTCCAGCGCCGAACCTGGCGCGGTGGCAACCACCGAACCTTCGAGGCTGTAGCGGGCCAGGCAGGATTCGACCAGCTCTTCGGCCAGCACCAGCAGCTTGTCGCCGACGTCGATCAGGGCGTAGTTGAACTCCGGGTGGACGTTCAGCGCCTGGTTGGCCGGGATGGTCCACGGGGTGGTGGTCCAGATCACGATCGCGGCCGGTTTGGCCAACTTGCCCAGGCCGAAAGCGGCGGCGAGCTTGTCTTCATCGGCAATCGGGAACGCGACGTCGATGGTCGAGGACTTCTTGTTTTCGTACTCGACTTCCGCCTCGGCCAGGGCCGAACCGCAATCGAAGCACCAGTTCACCGGCTTGAGGCCCTTGAACACGAAGCCGCCCTCGACGATTTTCGCCAGGGCACGGATTTCGCCGGCTTCGTTCTTGAAGTCCATGGTCTTGTACGGATTGGCGAAGTCGCCCAGCACGCCAAGGCGAATGAATTCGGACTTCTGCCCTTCGATCTGCTCGGTGGCGTAGGCACGGCACAGCTCGCGGGTCTTGTCCGCGCCCAGGTTCTTGCCGTGGGTCACTTCGACCTTGTGCTCGATCGGCAGGCCATGGCAGTCCCAACCCGGGACATACGGCGCATCAAAACCCGACAGGGTCTTGGAGCGGATGATCATGTCCTTGAGAATCTTGTTCAGCGCGTGACCGATGTGAATGGTGCCATTGGCGTACGGAGGGCCGTCGTGCAGGACGAACTTCGGACGATCCTTGCCAATTTCGCGCAACTTTCCGTACAGGCCAATGCTGTCCCAACGCTGCAGAATCTGTGGTTCGCGCTGAGGCAGGCCGGCCTTCATTGGGAAGGCGGTGTCCGGAAGGTTTAGCGTGGCTTTATAGTCGGTCATTTAAGGCTCTTCATTAGCGATTGGCGCTGGTTGCGACAAGGGCACGGGCGGCGGCGATATCTGCATTGATCGCCGTCTTGAGCGCCTCCAGAGAGGCAAAACGCTGCTCTTCACGCAGCTTTTGGTGGAAAACCACCGTCAAACGCCGGTCATACAGATCGCCGGCAAAATCCAGAACATGTACTTCGAGGTGGGCCTTGCCATCCCCTTGGACCGTGGGCCGTACGCCGATATTGGCGACACCGGGCCAGGTCTTGCCGTCGATCTCGACACTCACCAGGAACACCCCGGTCAACGGTACACGACGACGCTTGAGTTGCACGTTGGCCGTCGGCGTGCCCAATTGGCGCGCCAGTTTCTGCCCGTGCAGGATCCGCCCGGCAATCCGGTACGGCCGGCCGAGCAAGCGCTCGGCCAATTCGAAGTCGCCAGCTGCCAGGGCATTGCGGACCTGGGTGCTGCTGACGCGCAAGCCGTCGATCTCGACAGTCTGCGCCGCCTCGACAGTGAAACCCTGGGCGATACCGGCCTGTTGCAAGTAGTTGAAATCCCCTACCCGGTCGCAGCCGAAACGAAAATCGTCGCCCACTTCCAGATGCTTCACACCCAGACCGTCCACCAGGATGGTCTCGACGAACGCGGCGGCGCTGAGCTTGCTCAGGCGCCGGTTGAAGGCCAGGCACAGGACCCGGTCGATGCCTTCGGCGGCCAGCAGTTGCAGCTTATCGCGCAAACGGGCCAGACGGGCCGGGGCGGTGGCAGGGTCGAAACATTCCCGGGGCTGCGGCTCGAAGATCACCACGCAGCTCGGCACGCCCAATTCCAGCGCACGCTCGCGCAGCCGCGCCAGGATAGCCTGGTGGCCACGGTGAACACCGTCAAAGTTGCCAATAGTGGCGACACAGCCCCGATGTTGGGGGCGCAGGTTGTGGAGGCCTCGAACCAGCTGCATAACGCGCTTCTTGCTCATAAAGTGGCCGATTATAACCACACCCGGCGGCCAACGACAGGCAACACCGCAAGCCAAAGTGATCGAACCGACAAAACCGCTGCCCGGCCCGGGATTCTCGAAGGCAAACCCTCAGCTCAAGGCCTTGCGATTGAAGTCGCGCAGGCGGAAACCCATCAACAGCAACATACCGAAATATGCCACCACGCCGGCGACGACCAGCACGCCCAGACGCAGGAAACGCGCGAGCATCTGCCCTTCGCCCCAGGCCGGCATGAAATGCATCGCGCCAAGCAGGACTGCCGACATCACCGCCACGGCCACCAGCAGCTTGAGGCCGAACTTGCCCCAGCCCGGCTGCGGCTGATACATCTTCTGTTTGCGCAGTTGGTAAAACAGCAACCCGGCGTTGAGACAGGCGCCGGCACTGATCGCCAAGGCCAGGCCGGCGTGCGCCAGCGGACCGATCAGCAACAGGTTGAACAGTTGGGTCATCACCAAGGTAAAAATGGCGATTTTCACCGGCGTGCGAATGTTTTGCTGGGCGTAGAAGCCTGGCGCCAGCACCTTGATCACGATGATCCCGAGCAAGCCCACCGAGTATGCGATCAGCGCACGCTGGGTCATCAAGGCGTCGAACGCATTGAATTGACCGTATTGGAACAGCGAAACCGTCAGCGGCTCAGCCAGGATTCCCAGCGCGAGGGAACAGGGCAAGACCAGCACGAAGCACAGGCGCAGGCCCCAGTCGAGGATGCGCGAGTATTCCTGGCGGTCCTGGCTGGCGTAGGTCTTGGCCAGGGTTGGCAGCAGGATCGTGCCCAGGGCCACGCCCAGCACGCCGGACGGCAACTCCATCAGGCGGTCGGCGTAGTACATCCACGACACCGAGCCGGCCACCAGGAACGAAGCGAAAATGGTGTTGATAATCAGGGAAATCTGACTCACAGACACCCCGAGGATCGCCGGCAGCATCTGCTTCATCACCCGCCATACACCGCTGTCGCGCAGATTCAGCCGCGGCAGAACCAGCATGCCGATCTTTTTCAGGTGCGGCAGTTGGTAAAGCAACTGCGCCAGGCCACCGACCAATACCGCCCAGCCGAGAGCCATCACGGGAGGGTCGAAGTATGGCGTGAGGAACACCGCAAACACGATCATGCTGACGTTGAGCAGGGTCGGCACAAAGGCCGGCACGGAAAAACGGTTCCAGGTATTGAGGATTGCCCCGGCCAGGGACGACAGGGAGATCAGCAATATATAAGGAAAGGTCACCCGCAGCAGGTCCGAGGTGAGCTGGAATTTTTCCGGCGTATCGGTGAAACCCGGGGCCGTGGCCCAGATCACCCATGGCGCGGCGAGCATGCCGGCGGCCGTGACCAACGCCAGCACCAAGGTCAGCAGCCCTGTGACGTAGGCGATGAACGTGCGGGTCGCCTCGTCGCCCTTCTGGCTTTTATATTCCGCCAGGATTGGCACAAAAGCCTGGGAAAAAGCGCCTTCGGCGAAGATCCGGCGCAACAGGTTGGGCAATTTGAAGGCGATGAAGAAGGCGTCGGTGGCCATTCCGGCACCGAATATCCGCGCAATCAGCGTGTCGCGAACGAACCCCAGGACGCGGGAGAGCATCGTGATAGAGCTGACGGCAGCCAACGATTTGAGCAGATTCATGAAAAGAGTTTTTGCCTGTCGATAAACAGCAGGCGAACAACGCGCCCACTTATGCGATACTCCGCGCCGCTAAACAGTGCAGAGCCAAAGCCCGCGAGTTTACAGGTCGCACGCCGGAAAGAAATCCTTCGGTGCGCCGCACCTGCCATTCAGCGGAACGCGTCACCCGCCCTTGACAAGACCTCAACTCATCGGCATGATTCGCGGCCTATTTTGTTTGCTATTTCCTAAAAAGTCTTTCGAGGAGCTCGACGGTGGCCAACACACCTTCCGCCAAAAAACGTGCAAAACAGGCTGAGAAGCGTCGCAGCCACAACGCCAGCCTGCGTTCCATGGTCCGTACCTACATCAAGAACGTAGTTAAGGCCATCGACGCAAAAGACGCTGAAAAAGCCCAAGCTGCTTACGTTCTGGCTGTGCCAGTTATCGACCGTATGGCCGATAAAGGCATCATCCACAAGAACAAGGCTGCTCGCCATAAGAGCCGCCTGAATGGCCACGTAAAGGCCTTGAACGTTGCCGCTGCTGCCTAAGCGACGCGCTCGTTAAAAAACCGACCTTAGGGTCGGTTTTTTATTGCCTGGGATTTACCCCACGCCAGAGCACCCCTCCCCTGTGGGAGCGAGCTTGCTCGCGATGGCGGTGGATCAGATGACGGAAATGGTGACCGCACCGCCGTCATCGCGAGCAAGCTCGCTCCCACACTGGATCTTCAGCGGGCATAAGCCCCGCGCCCACCACACATCCCCTGCGGGAGCCTACTCACCAAAATTGAAAACCACTGGCTTGGGTGGAGGGCAACCGCCAGGCGGTGGGAAATTCTGTACACCGGCCTCATCGTAGCCGGTGTAACACCCCACTATCTTGTCATCCTTGAAGTTCATGCGACGCTCAACCACGCCCGTCGGGTAATAGTAGATCGTCTCGCCCTCACGCTTGGCGTATGAGTAGTCCTTGTATTCCCGCCCCTCGACCGTTATCAGGCGAAAGCCCTGCTTGGCTTCGGAGAACTTCAACTGACCGTTGGGGTAGTACTCGTTGTGAGTCACGCGATCATCAGGCCCCAGCAACACCTCTCGGACGTTACGCCCATCCTGGGTGTGGCGGACACTTTGCTCGTTTCCGAACAGGTAGTCGCTCTCAGAGTCGAAATGGCCGTTATTGAAAGCCCCTCGCTGCTTGCCGCAGCGCTTGATGCTGGTGTACTTGCCATCAGGCACATGGCAGTAGTTCCTGTCAGCGATCAGCACGCCATTCGCATCAAAGGATTGCAGATTACCAATGGGCTCATCGCCCTCGTAGGTTGCCACCGTATCGGGCTGACCATTGGGGTGATAGAGGCGAAACGGGCCCTCTTTCGAACCATGCCGCCACGAGATATCCGAAAGCAGCACCGCGCCGTCATCACTGTAGGTCAGGGCGCGCCCCTCGATCTGGCCGCTGGCATAGTTGGCCGAATAGGTGAGCTTGCCATTGGCCGCGTAGGTTTCTTTCAAGCCATCCAGCACGCCTGCACGGTAATGCTCGACGAGCCGCAAGACACCCGCAGCATCCACTTCACGCAATTCGCCCTGCTTCTTATCAGCAACGAAATCCACGGTCTGGGCACCACCACCTTCTACATTCAGCTTCCAACGACCTTCCCGGACACCGCGCACATAACGCCCCTCACCCCAGGGCATTATCCAGTTCCCGTGCTGCATTCCCGCCACAAAATCGCCACGCTGGATGACCTCACCCTGACGCACACGCTCGGAAGGCCCGTCAAAATCACCATGCTTGTAAGTATCGAAGCCGGACATCGCCCCTTCATCGTCGCGCCCCTCGATCGTCCAGCGCCCCTCATAGAAATCGTCGACGATCATGCCCCTGGAAACCGTGCCCCCATCACTGACAACCCACGGCCCCTGGCGCAATCCATCTACATAGGCGCCAGTGGACTCGTAGCCCGACTCGTCGAATTCAGTCCACTGACCCGATCTCTTACCCTGGACATACGAGCCCCGCGCCCAGAGCCGCCCATCGCCCAAGGCCACCCACGCCCCATCCTCGGAGCCCTGATAGACCTTTGGATTGGTTTCCCAAGCCATTCTGCTGACACGGTAGGCAGAACCAACATCCTCGTCCTGGGGAGGCACGCGCTCATACGTCAGCGTGAGCCAGCGCCCTTCGCGCTGCAGGAAAGTCTTCTTGTAGGTGTCGCGATGAGGATCCTCCGCCGGCTGCCCCACCGAAGCCGGGACACCGTCGACACCGAAATAGCCCACCAGCGTGCCACTCGCAGGCGCCAGCGTGTCGAATTCGGCAATACCGGTCTTGGGCAACACAGCGCTGTAATCGTAAGGCGGCAATTTGCCCAGTTCTTTCTGGACCAGCGCGGCAGTGAGAACCTTGTGATCAGCGGCAATACGATCCAACACCGGCTGCAGCGTCTCGAGCCGGCGATACCCGCCAACGGACGGCACGAAGCGATAACCGTGAAGTGCAGACCGCCCCTTGGCCCGGGACAGCACGATCAACGTCTGCAGATCACTGTCGAGACTGGCATAGAACACCGACTCGATGCTCGCATCACCATAAGTGTCGAGCACTTGCGGGACACCGTCCGGCGAATCGCACAGGCATGAATAACCGACGACACCCTCCGCCTCGCGGATAAACGCCAGCGTCGCCCCACTTTCCTGGGAAGTTTTTATCACCGGATGCGCCAGCGGCTTTGCGCCATAAAACGGTTCGGCCAACGCCCCGGCGCAAACGGAACAACCCAATACAAACAGCAGCAAAAACGAACGCATACGAATCCCTTCGCGCCAAAAGCACAACAAATCCATGAAAATTAAAAAAGCGAGCCGATCGGCTCGCCCATTATTCGAGACTTAACGCCACGGCAAGATCGGAATGGCTGTCACCGCATTCTGCGGGCTGCCTTCGATCACGCGGTCGCTATAGACCAGGTACACCAGCGTGTTGCGTTTCTTGTCGAGGAAACGCACCACCTGCATGGTCTTGAACACCAGCGAAGTGCGCTCCCTGAACACCTCTTCGCCGTCCTTGAGTTCACCCTTGAAGCTGATGGGCCCAACCTGGCGACAGGCGATGGACGCCTCGGCGCGATCCTCGGCCAGGCCCAGACCGCCCTTCACGCCGCCGGTCTTGGCTCGCGACAGGTAGCAGGTCACACCGTCGACCTTGGGATCATCGAACGCCTCGACCACGATCCGGTCGTTCGGCCCGACAAACTTGAACACCGTCGATACCTGGCCGATTTCTTCAGCCGAAGCCAGCAGCGGCAATGCCAGCAGCAAGCCGATCAATCCTTTTGCCAAACCCATGATTTTTCCTTAGACAAGGATCAGGTTGTCACGGTGAACCAACTCAGGCTCAGCCATGTAACCCAACAGACCGACAATCGCATCAGACGACTGCCCGATGATTTTCTGTGCTTCCAACGCGCTGTAGTTGGCCAGGCCACGGGCGATCTCGCGACCATCCGGCGCCACGCACACCACCATTTCGCCACGACGGAAACTGCCCTGGACCAGCTTCACGCCCACCGGCAACAGGCTTTTGTTGCCTTGGGACAAGGCCGCCACCGCACCTGCGTCCAGCACCAGGGTGCCACGGGTTTGCAGGTGCCCGGCCAGCCATTGCTTGCGTGCCGCCAGCATGCCGCGCTCAGGGGAGAGCAAGGTGCCGATGCGCTCGCCGGCCTTCAGGCGATCCAGCACACGCTCCAAGCGACCGCCGACAATGATGGTGTGGGCCCCGGAGCGCGCCGCCAGACGCGCCGCACGCAACTTGGTCTGCATGCCGCCACGGCCCAGCGCACCACCGGTACCGCCCGCCACCGCATCCAGCGCCGGGTCATCGGCACGGGCTTCGTAGATCAGCTTGGCATCGGGGTTGTTGCGCGGATCGGCGTCGAACATGCCGTCGCGATCCGTGAGAATCACCAGCAGGTCCGCTTCCACCAGGTTCGCCACCAGCGCGGCCAGGGTGTCGTTATCGCCAAAGCGGATTTCGTCGGTGACCACTGTGTCGTTCTCGTTGATCACCGGGATGACCTTGAGCTCCACCAGCGCGCGCAGGGTGCTGCGGGCGTTGAGGTAGCGCTTGCGGTCGGACAGGTCGTCGTGGGTCAGCAGGATCTGCGCCGTATGGCGACCGTGCTCGGCAAAGCTCGATTCCCAAGCCTGCACCAGGCCCATCTGGCCGATAGCGGCAGCGGCCTGCAATTCGTGCATCGCGCTGGGTCGCGACGTCCAGCCCAAACGGCTCATACCGGCTGCCACAGCCCCCGAAGAGACCAGTACCAGCTCGACGCCAGCCTCATGCAAGGCCACCATCTGCTCGACCCACACCGCCATTGCCTGGCGATCCAGGCCCTTGCCATCCGCTGTCAGCAGTGCGCTGCCGATCTTCACGACCCAGCGCCGCGCACCCGTCACCTTGCTCCGCATCATCTTCAACCTTTGCCAGCGAACGGCGCGACCCAGCGCCGCCCATGGGATTATTCGTATTTGCGTTTTACAGATACCAAAACGCCGCTCGAATGAGCGGCGCCTTGGAAACCGGCTGGCTGCGATGATAACACCGCGCTGAAACACTTAAACCTGTGGGAGCGAGCTTGCTCGCGATTGCATTGGGCCAGCAATATTGATACCGGCTGTCACACCGCTATCGCGAGCAAGCTCGCTCCCACAGGCCCCAGCTTCAACCGAGCGACATCAGCACACGATCAGTCGCGAACGTAGATGATTTCCGGACCGTCTTCGTCATCCACATCTTCTTCGTCCCAATCGTCGTCACCGATGTCATGGACCGACTTCACGCCGCTGCGGCGCAGGGCTCGCTGGTCATCCAGCGCCTGCAACTGGGCACGCGCCTCGTCTTCGATGCGCTGGTCGAGCTCAGCCAGCTCTTCCTTGTAGGCCGGATCGTTGGCCAGGCGATCGGCACGATCTTCCAGGTAACGCATGATGTCGTGGCACAGACGCTCGGTGCCTTCTTTGGCAATGGCCGAGATCACATAGACCGGACCTTCCCACTCCAGGCGATCGACGATTTCCTTGACCCGCTCGTCATGCTCCTCTTCGAGGATCTGGTCGCACTTGTTCAGCACCAGCCAACGGTCACGCTCGGCCAGGGCCGGGCTGAACTTGGTCAGCTCGCTGACGATGACTTCAGCGGCATCGGCGGCATCAGTCTCATCCAGCGGCGCCATGTCCACGAGGTGCAGCAACAGGCGAGTACGGGACAAGTGCTTGAGGAAGCGAATCCCCAGGCCAGCGCCATCGGAAGCGCCTTCGATCAGCCCCGGGATGTCCGCGACCACGAAGCTCTTCCAGCGGTCGACGCTGACCACGCCCAGGTTCGGCACCAGGGTGGTGAACGGGTAATCGGCGACTTTCGGCTTAGCCGCCGACACCGAGCGAATGAAGGTACTTTTACCGGCATTCGGCAAACCCAGCAGGCCCACATCGGCCAGCACTTTCATTTCCAGCTTGAGGTCACGCTGCTCGCCCGGCTTGCCTGGCGTGGTCTGGCGTGGCGCACGGTTGGTACTGGATTTGAAACGGGTGTTGCCCAGGCCGTGCCAGCCGCCATGGGCAACCAGCAGACGCTGGCCAGCCTTGGTCAGGTCGCCAATGACTTCCTGGGTGGCGGAGTCGATCACCGTGGTGCCGACTGGCACGCGCAGGACCAGATCCTCACCTTTTTTGCCGGTGCAGTCGGTGCTGCCGCCGTTGGAGCCACGCTCGGCATCGAAGTGCCGGGTGTAACGGTAGTCCACCAGGGTGTTGAGGTTTTCGTCGGCGAGCATGTAGATCGAGCCGCCGTCGCCACCGTCACCACCGTTCGGGCCACCGTTTTCAATGAACTTTTCCCGACGGAAACTCATGCAACCATTGCCGCCGTCGCCAGCCTTTACTCGAATCGATACTTCATCAACAAACTTCATGACACACGCCTCTCGCCATACGGACGAGCCAAAAAAACAAGACATAAGACTCTTGCAAAAATGAGCGCAGCGACCTGATGACACGCCCCAACCGCAGCGCCGACAGCCCATACAAACAGTTTTGCAAGAGACTCACCCCACAAACGAAAAAGCCCCGTCGCAAGACAGGGCTTTTCCAGCGGTCTCGCAATTAAGCTGCGATAACGCTTACGTAACGACGACCGAAGGCGCCTTTTACTTCGAACTTGATCACGCCTTCGACTTTAGCGAAGAGGGTGTGATCTTTACCCATGCCCACGCCGTAGCCAGCGTGGAATTGGGTGCCGCGCTGACGCACGATGATGTTGCCTGCTTTGATAGCCTGGCCGCCATACATCTTCACGCCAAGGCGTTTGGCTTCTGAGTCGCGACCGTTACGGGTACTACCACCAGCTTTTTTGTGTGCCATGAGTTCAATTCTCCTAGTGAGGAATTAGGCTGAAATTAAGCCTGAATACCGGTGATTTTGATCTCGGTGTACCACTGGCGGTGGCCCATACGCTTCATGTGGTGCTTACGGCGACGGAACTTGATGATGCGGACTTTATCGTGACGACCTTGGGAGATCACTTCAGCCACAACGGTAGCGCCAGCAACGACTGGAGCGCCGATATTCACGTCATCGCCATTGGCGACCAACAGAACGCGATCAAAAGTCACGGATTCGCCGGTAGCGATTTCCAGTTTTTCGATCTTCAGGTATTCACCTGGGGCGACCTTGTATTGCTTGCCACCAGTAACAATTACTGCGTACGACATGGTATTTCTCCGATAATCCTGCTCACCCAGCGCTTTATAAGAAGAGGTATTGGCTGGCATGGCTGCATGGGCTGGAAGGCCCGGATGCAATTGCGTAAGGCAGGTGCTGCCCAGGAAGTTCAGGGTGCGCGATTGTACGCAAGGCGCAACAGCCTTGCAAGTAGCCGTCCATCGCGCCTTGACAGGCCTGGGTGGGGGTCCTAGCATGCCGCGCAACCCTTCTGGAGCACCTGTCGCTGATGCAACCCCAAGCTTTCTACCGCGCGGTGGCGGACGATTTTAGCGCCGTCGACGGCATCATCAAGAAGCAGCTGACTTCCCGAGTGCCTCTGGTATCGAAAATCGGCGACTACATCACGTCAGCGGGTGGCAAGCGCCTGCGTCCTTTATTGGTGCTGTTGTGTGGCAAGGCCCTGGGCCGCGAAGGCGACGACCTGCGCCTTCTGGCCGCCACCATCGAATTCCTGCACACCGCGACCCTGCTGCATGACGACGTGGTCGACATGTCTGGCATGCGCCGTGGCCGCTCGACTGCCAATGCCATGTGGGGCAACGCCCCAAGCGTGCTGGTGGGCGACTTCCTGTATTCGCGCTCGTTCGAAATGATGGTCGAACTGGGCTCGATGCAAGTGATGAAGATCCTGTCCCAGGCTACTCGCATCATCGCCGAAGGCGAAGTGCTGCAGTTGTCCAAGGTGCGCGACGCCAGCACCACCGAAGAAACCTACATGGAAGTCATTCGTGGCAAAACCGCGATGCTCTTCGAAGCCTCGACCCACAGCGCCGCCGCGCTGGCCGGCGCCACTGCCGAGCAGAGCGAAGCGCTGCGCACCTTTGGCGATCACCTGGGCGTGGCCTTCCAGTTGGTGGACGACCTGCTGGACTACAAGGGCGACGCCGAGACCCTGGGCAAGAACGTCGGTGACGACCTGGCCGAAGGCAAGCCTACCCTGCCATTGATCTACACCATGCGCGAAGGCACGCCTGAACAGGCGGCCCTGGTCCGCCAGGCGATCCAGAAAGGCGGGATCGAGAACCTGGAAAGTATTCGTGAAGCGGTTGAAGCGTCCGGCTCGCTGGACTACACCGCGAAACTGGCCCGTGACTATGTCGCCCGCGCGATCAAATGCCTCGACGCCCTGCCGGCCAGCGAATACCGCGATGCGCTGGTGGAATTGAGCGAGTTTGCGGTGGCGCGTACCCATTAAGTCGATCACCAGAGGCTTTTTTGTGAAGAGGGGATTTCTCCCCTCTCCACAATGCTCCCGCAGCAGCCATCCTTTTCAGCAACAAAACCCTATATAATGTGCGCCCTTTTGCCCTCCTGATACCCAAGGAACCTTAGTGAGCACGTTGCCTCCCTGCCCGAAATGCAATTCCGAATACACCTACGAAGACGGTACTCAACTGGTCTGCCCGGAGTGTGCCCACGAATGGTCTGCCAATGGCGAAGTCGAAACGGCGTCCGATGACACCGTGAAGAAAGATTCGGTCGGCAACGTCCTGCAGGACGGCGACACCATCACCGTGATCAAGGACCTCAAGGTCAAGGGCACCTCACTGGTGGTCAAGGTCGGCACCAAGGTGAAAAACATCCGCCTGTGCGATGGCGATCACGACATCGACTGCAAGATCGACGGCATTGGCCCGATGAAGCTCAAATCCGAGTTCGTCAGAAAGGTCTGAGCCCGCTATTTCCCATCCCACGCGCTGCGTGGGATGGTGCTTGGCCCTCCTCGCTTTTGTCCTATCCCCACGCGCCAGCCATCTCGGGCTGCCACGACCCATCGTCAGAAAACCAATCGGAACACCAATAGAGACTTGCTATTTAGCGAATAAGAATTATTCTCATCGAACCCCATCAAGGAGATGAGAACCATGACTTATTTGATCGATGCCTGGCTGGACCGCCCACATCCCTATCTCAGGATCCTGCATCGGGAAACCGGGGAAGTCTGTGCGGTGCTTGAAGAAGAAGCCTTGAGCGAGCTGCAGGACCAAGGGGATCTGGACCTCAACAGTCTCAATTCCAGCGAACCGTTGGTACTCAAGGAGCTGGTGCGTAATCTGTTCCTGTTCTGCTACGCCCGGGCGTTGCGCCCGACGAGCGATTTCAATGGCAGGTTTCACGGATGAAGCACCAAACCCTGTGGGAGCGAGCTTGCTCGCGATAGCGGTGTGACAATCAACTGGGATGTTGAATGTAAGTCCGCCATCGCGAGCAAGCTCGCTCCCACAGGTATTTAGGGTCTTACAGAACGTCCAACAGCTCGACGTCAAACACCAGTACGCTGTGCGGCGGGATGCTACCAACGCCTTGAGCGCCGTAAGCCAGTTCGCTCGGTACGTACAGGCGCCATTTGCTGCCGGCGTTCATCAGTTGCAGTGCTTCGGTCCAGCCTGGAATCACGCCGCCCACCGGGAATTCGGCAGGCTGGCCACGATCATAGGAGCTGTCGAACACAGTGCCGTCGATCAGGGTGCCGTGGTAGTGGGTACGCACCTGGTCTTCACGGGTCGGCTTGGCGCCTTCGCCCTGGGTCAGCACTTCGAATTGCAGGCCGGAAGCCAGGGTGGTGATGCCTTCACGCTTAGCGTTTTCGGCCAGGAATGCACGGCCTTCGCCAGCAGCGGCTTCAGCCTTGGCAGCGGCTTCGGCCTGCATGATTTCGCGGATGACCTTGAAGCTGGCGGACATCTCGTCCTGGCCCACACGGCTCGGCTTGCCGGCGAAGGCGTCGGTCAGACCGGCCAGGATCGCGTCCAGGCTCACGCCCGGTGGCGGGTTGTCGCGCAGTTGGTCGCCCAGCTGGCGGCCAATGCCGTAGCTGACGCGGGTTTCGTCGGTGGACAGGTTAACTTCGGACATGATGCTGCTCCGCTGTGCGGACGGCTCGGGAAATTGCCGTGGATGACACAGCGCCTCCCGGAGCGCCCGGAACCAAAAGGGCGAGCAGACTAGCACAGATGCCGGGGCGGGTGACGAGCCCCGCATCGAGCGCCGCCGCCAGAAACGACAACGCCCGCCTGCTTCTCGACAGGCGGGCGCTACGCCAGGGCGATGAAACGACCTCAATGCTTGGTCAGTTTATCCAGGTAGCCCATGGCAAATGCCGACACCACGAACGTCATGTGAATGATCACATACCACTTCAGGTGCTCGGGATCGACGTTCTTGGCATCCATGAAAATGCGCAGCAGGTGAATGGAGGAAATGGCCACGATCGAGGCCGCGACTTTCATCTTCAGCGATGAAGAGTCCATGGTGCCCAGCCAGTTGAGCTTTTCCTTGTCGGAATCGATGTCCAATTGCGAGACGAAGTTCTCGTAGCCGGAAATCATCACCATCACCAGCAGGCCGCCCACCAGCGCCATGTCGATCAGCGACAGCAGCACCAGGATCAGATCGGATTCGGCCATGGAAAACACGTTGGGAATGACGTGAAAGACTTCCTGGAAGAATTTCAGCGCCAGGGCCAGCAAGCCCAGGGACAGCCCGAAGTAGATCGGCGCCAGCAGCCAACGGGAGGCGTACATTGCGTTTTCGATAAAGCGTTCCATTGAATCTCACACCAGGGCTGAAAAATCGCGGCGAGTATATCAGCCACGACCAACCCCACAAACGCCGGGCCGATCCTTGGCTCCGACCCTTGTTTCAAAACTTTACTGCACATGCCCGTCCGAAGATGCCGCGTCAATGCAGTGGACGAAACTCGAAACCATCAACGCTACGGCACCGGCCGCCATTGATTTCACGCAATTGGGCTTGCATGTGCAGGCACCAGATTTGCGGGTCGTCGGCCAGTTCATAGCCGTGCAATGTCAGGCTCTGAACGATGGTGTCGAGGATGGATTCAGCGGCGTTCGGGCCAGGAAACGGGCCCTGGGCCTTGATCGCGGAAGGTTGTTCACCGGCCATTCCGGCGGCGAAGAGCAAGGTCCACATGCCGGTATCACCCGCCAGCGGGCGAATGGCGCATTCGATACGGGTGACAAGGCCCAGGCATTGACGAGTGAGGCAAAGGTTGCGCGACATGGCGGCGCCCCTCGGTAGATCCGGTATTCAGCCCAGGGAGGGCTGTTTCGATCCAATGATGACTCTCGTTATCCTTGAACTGAGGATAGAAGAAAAGTTCCGGCCTCAAGGGAAAGCGAGACCAGAATACGCCGAATGGTCATAGTGTGAATATTGACGCCAAAGTGGTGGCACTTCTTAACTCAACCCCGAAACAATGTGGGAGCGAGCTTGCTCGCGATAGCGGTATGACAGTCGAGAAAAAAGTGACTGAAACTCCGCTATCGCGAGCAAGCTCGCTCCCACAGCAATCAGGAAAGCATCAAGCCGGCTTGGCCTCCGCCAACGCCTGCTGCGCCAGCTCCTTTTCCGCTTCCTTGATGTCGTCTTCGCTGATCATCTCCGCAATCACCCGCAGCCGCTCCACCACCCGGGCGTTGACGCTGCCCTCGGGGAATTCGCCGTTTTCATTCGGCTCACCGGCAGGCTCGCCCACCAGCAGGCTCAAGGCTTCGTCGGCCTGGCGCACGGCATAGACGTGGAACTGCCCGGCGCGCACGGCAGCCAGCACCTTCTCGTCGAGCATCAGTGTCGCGACGTTGGCCTGGGGAATGATTGCCCCCTGCTCACCGGTCAACCCGCGGGCTTCGCAGAGGCGGAAGAAGCCTTCGATCTTCTCGTTGACCCCGCCCACCGCCTGCACTTCACCGAACTGGTTGATCGAACCGGTAATGGCGAAGCATTGCTTCAACGGCGTTTTCGACAAGGCCGAAATCAGCGTGCACGCCTCGCCCAGGGACGCGCTATCGCCGTCCACATAACCGTAAGACTGCTCCAGGGCAATGCTGGCGGAGATCGCCAGCGGGAACTCCTGGGCATAACGACTGCCCAGGTAACCCGTGAGAATCATCACGCCCTTGGAGTGGATCGGTTGGCCAAGGTTGACCTCCCGCTCAATGTCGACGATACCGCTGCCGCCCGGATACACCGTGGCGGAGATCCGCGCCGGGACCCCGAACGCCGAGTCGCCCACTTCCAGCACGGTCAAGCCGTTGCACTTGCCCACGGCCGCGCCGTCGGTGTCGATCAGGATGATCCCCGCCAACATGTCGTCGAGGATCCGCGCCGAGACACGCCCGGTGCGCGTGGCCTTGGCCTTGAGCGCGCGCTCGATGTGGCCAGCGTCGGTCATTTCGTCACCGGCCAACTGGCGAATGAAATCCGCCTCGCTGACCAGTTGGAACAGGTCGCCGATACGCGCCGATAAGCGCCCCTGGTGTTCGGCCAGCCTGGCACTGTAAGTGGCCAGGCGCGCCACCGCATCGGCGGTCAGCGGGGCCATGCCCTCTTCAGAGGTACGGGTCTTGAGCAACTGGGCGAACTGCTCCAGGCTCTCGTCGCCCATCGGGATGTCTTCGTCGAAATCCACCAGCACGCGAAACATTTCCTGGAAGTCCGGATCCAGGTCCTGCAAGGCGTAGTAGAGCTGGCGCGCCCCGATGATCACAACCTTGACCTGCAGCGGGATGTGCTGCGGCGTCAGGGTTACCGTGGCTACGCGCCCCAGTTCACCGAGCGGCGATTCCATTTTCAGCTTGCGCGATTGCAGAGCACGCTTGAGCGCATCCCACACGAACGGCTCACCGAGCATTTTTTCCGCTTCGAGAATCAGAAAACCGCCGTTGGCCCGGTGCAGGGCGCCCGGCCGCAGCTGCCGATAGGTGGTGTAGAGCGCGCCCTGGTCAGTGCTGTATTCGATACGACCGAACAGGTTGTCGTAGGTCGGGTGCGGCTCGAACACCACCGGGGCGCCACCACTGAACGGATGCCCGACCACCAGGCTCGGAGCATATTGCTCCTCCAGCAGCTTGCGAGCGATGGCGTCGGTCTTGCTGTCGTCCACCAGTTGCTCGACCACGGTCTTGAGCAGATAAACCTGCATGGCCTGCAGGTAACCGCAGACCGCCGCGTTTTCCGCGTACTTTTCCGACAGCGGTGCCAAAAGAGGCTGCAGGGCCAAGGTAATGGTTTCTTCGTTGAGCTGGCGCAACTGGTTGCTCGACTCACGCTTCCACTGCGGCAGGCTGGCGAGTTCTTCGTTCAGGCGCTCTTCAAGGCCGGAAATGTCCTCATGGAAACGCTCGCGCTCGGCCTCTGGCAACTGGGCGAACTCCGCCTCATCCAGGGCCTTGCCTTCGCTCATCGGTGTGAAGGCGATGTTGCTGCTGTCACGGTACAGCGCGACATCCTTCTCCAGTGCCAGGCGCTCGATCACATCGAGGGCACGGTCGTAGCGCTGGTTGAAGGCACGGTCGATGGCGCTTTTTTTCTGCTGGTAGGACGGGTGCTCGAACACTGCCGGGAAGGTCGCCAGCAGGTTGTCGATCAGGCCGTTGATGTCAGCGATGAAAGCACCGGCAGTGCCCGATGGCAGCTCCAGGGCACGGGGTTCGCGGGGCTCATCGAAATTGTTGACGTAGACCCAGTCGGCCGGGGTCTGCAGGCGCTTGCCTTCAGCCTTGAGGTAACGTTTGACGAACGAAAACCGGCCAGTGCCAGGCTCTCCCATCACGAATACGTTGTAACCGGGGCGCGGCATGGCCACGCCGAACTGCAATGCTTCGACCGCACGTTCCTGGCCAAGCACACCGCGGAAGGGCTCCAGATCATTGGTGGTAGAGAAGCTGAACTGTTCAGCGGAAAACGGACGGGTCAGCGCTTCGGGCGCTAGACGCAAGCTGGCAGCAACAGGATCAGGCATCGGGCTTCCTTACATCAGGCGGGGCAGATAGCGGCATTCTGGCGCTGCCTGTACCTGACTGGCAAGGAGCGCCTCAGACCAAAGCATAGTCAAGGCGTGAACCCCGAGCCGGGCTTCGTGGATTCATGACTTGCCGGATAGTTTTTGCAAAATGTCACGGAACCCCTGGATCGTGCCTAAACTCCAAATTGCGCGGCTGGAACAATAACCGGCCCACTGGCGCCTAGCCCAACAGGAACGAGGTGCCAGACCCTGTCCATTGGTATGCACATAAAGAGAACATAGCTATGAAACGGATTCTTCTCGGTACTCTCTTCACCGCTGTATCCATCAACGCCATGGCCCAGGCGCCGGGCGGCCCGGATTGCGGCTGGGGCAACATGCTGTTTGAAGGTCAGCGTGGCACCCCGGCTCACTTCCTGGCATCCACCACCAACGGCACCTCCGGTAACGCTACCTTCGGCATGACGTCCGGCACCAACGGTTGCTCGACCAACGCGGCACTGACCTACGGTGGCAAGTCCTGGCTGGCCATGAATGGCATGATGAACGAGCTGTCCGAGGACATGGCCAAGGGTCAGGGCGAAGCGCTGACCACCTACGCCGTGGTGCTCGGCGTGGCGCCGGAAGACCGTGCGCACTTCTCCGCCGTCACTCACGAGCACTTCCAGCAGATCTTCAGCAAGGCTGACGTGACCGCCGAAGACGTGCATACCAACACCCTGGCCGTACTGAAAAGCGACCCTCGCCTGGCCAAGTACGCCACTCAAGCTTAAGCTCGACACCACTCGCTCCTTCCGGGGAGCGGGTTTTTCTTTTTCGGGCCCCCTTGCGGTCTTTATTTTCGACTTTCCAAGTAGCCGACTATGCTCAAACGCCTTGCCTGGCTGGCGCTCTGTGTCTGCGCCCCGCTGTCCGCCGCGCCTCATGTCGACCCTCAACGTTTGCAGCAACTGGCCAATGACCGCTTCTGGATTTCCCTGGGCCATTACGAAACCGCCAAGCTGGGTGGCTGGCGTAGCTATGTCAGCGACAAGAAATTCTTCCTCGCCCCCGACGGCAACGAACACCCCGACCGTGAACTGAGCGCCACGCTGAACGCCTTGTACGGCCCGGCCAGCGCCGGCCAACAACACGCCCAGTGCGTGTACCCGGCGCGCACGCGCTGGCTCAAAGCGCAGCTCAAACTGACGGATCTGCCAGCGGTCAACTGCAGCGAATTCAACCAATGGTTCAAGGACGTGTCGCCCCACAGCGCGGTGATGATTTTCCCCGCGGCGTACCTCAACAGCCCGTCCTCGATGTTCGGTCACACCTTGCTACGCATCGATCAGGCCGACGTGCAGGCCGACAAGACCGCCCTGCTCAGCTATGCGATCAATTTCGGCGCCTACATCGAAGGCTCGGACAACAGCATCCTCTACGCCTGGAAAGGCCTCATGGGCGGCTATCCGGGCCTGTTCGCCCTGGTGCCTTACCAGGAAAAACTCTCCGAGTACCGTAGCCTGGAGAACCGCGACCTGTGGGAATACCGCCTGAACCTGAGCCAGGCGGAAACCGAGCGCATGGTCGAGCACGTCTGGGAACTCAAGCAGATTCAGTTCGACTATTTTTTCTTCGACGAAAACTGTTCCTATCGCCTGCTCGAACTGCTGCAAGTGGCCCGTCCCAGCCTGCACCTGACCGAACAATTCCCGCTGACAGCCATTCCCACCGACACCGTCAAAGCCGTGAAAGAAGCCGGTCTGGTGGAAAGCATCGACTATCGGCCGTCCCGTGAACGGGAACTGCTCAGCCGCGCCGAGCCGCTCAACAACGACGAACAGCAATGGGTGCTGAAAGTCAGCGCCGACCAGCAGCAACTGCAAACGCCCGGATTCAAGGCGCTGGCGCGCGAACGCCAGGCCCTGATCATCGATGCGGCCTATCGCCTGGAGCGCTATCGCGCCAACGGCCAGGAGCGCGATCCGCAACGCTCCCAGCGCAGCTTCGAATTGTTGCGGGCGATCAACCAGAACCCCGCGCCAGAACTGGACATCCCGCAACCTGGCCTGCCCGAGAATGGCCATGAGTCGCGCACCTGGCAGGCCGGCCTCGGCACGCGAGGCGACCGGGCGTTTGGCGAGTATGGCTTGCGCATGGCCTACCACGACCTCAACGACAACGGCGAGAGCTTCCCACTGGGCGCGCAGATCGAGATCCTGCAACTGAAACTGCGCCAGTACGAAGGCAATGACTGGCAAGTGCAGCAACTGGACCTGGCAACCATTCGCTCCCTGACCCCGCGCAACGAGCTGCTGCAACCGCTGTCCTGGCAGGTCACCGGCGGCCTGGAGCGGGTGCCGGGCAGACACGACGATGAAACCTTGGTCAGCCACGTCAACGGCGGCGCCGGTGGTACCTGGGCGTTGGGCGAAGATGTGCTGGGCTTTGCCCTGGGCACGGTGCGCGTCGAGCACAACAACGACTTCGCCCAGTTCATCGCCCCGGCCGCGGGCTTCAACAGCGGCGTGCTGTGGAAAAACCCGCTGGGCAACCTGAGCCTGGAAGCCAAGGGGGATTATTTCGTCAACGGCGAATTGCGTCGTAGCCTGAGCCTGAATCAACAGTGGGAGTTGTCCCGCAACCTCGGCTTGCGCTTGAGTGCCCAGCGGGAGTTCAGCCAACTGGCCTCGCCGGAGAACGAGGTGATGCTCGAGGTGAAGTGGTATCACTATTGATCAAGACATGTGCGCACGCGCAAAGCCAAGAACAGATTGATCACAACGCTTTCACATCGGCCTGACGAATCCGCTTCTAGACTTCTTGTATAAGTGGATGCGGCAGGACGGTAGAAAATGAGGCGCGCGGCAGTGGTACTGGGTGTGTTGATGTTGCTCGGCGGCTGTGAAACCACCCATGAAGACCTGATCGCCCGCGGTTATCCACCGGCGTTCGCCGACGGCTACGACGACGGCTGCAGCAGTGGTCGGCAAGCCGCTGGAGTGATGACCGGCCAGTTCAGGAAAGACGTGCCGCGCTACCTCAAGGATGCACGCTACGCTGAAGGCTGGAGCGATGGTTTTCGCCAATGCCAGGCCATGCGCGAGAGCGAGGAGCGTGACGCCTACCGTGAACGTCACTGGGACGAGCGCGAACGGGCCTGGCAGCAACAGAAGGACCAGGGCGCCGCGCGGGCTTATCGCTCGCAGTGAGTCGCGCATGGACATTCGTTGAAACCAAAAGCCTGCGACCATGGCCCAAACTCCAACCAGAGGAGCAATTCCATGAGTCGCGCCTTCGTCAACGAAGACAACGCCGCAGCCCAGGCCGATCAGCCGGTCGAACGCCAGGTCAGCGCACAAGCCAATTACGTCACCGCCGCCGGACTCGCCCAATTGCAGGCGCGGGTTGCCCAATTGCAGACGCTGCACAGCCAGCAGACGGCCAGAGGGGACCAGGCAGACAAACAGCGCATCGCGGACATTGAACGGGATCTGCGCTATTTCAATCAGCGCCTGCAAAGTGCGCAAGTGGTTATGCCCACGTCATCCGACCAAGTGCGGATCGGCCATTGGGTGTCCTTTGTCGATGAGCAAGAGCACGAGCAACGGGTGCAATTGGTAGGTGAAGACCAGGCCGATGCGGCCAGTGGGCTGATCAACTGGGGCTCGCCGCTGGGGCGAGCGTTGTTAGGGGCCAAGGTCGGGGATGAGGTGATCTGGGAACGACCGGTGGGGAATCTCGCCATTGAAATCATTGCGATAGAGCCTGCTTAAGCGACGCTTGTTAAGTGCAGCGATAGAACACTTCAAACTCTTCGCATCGTCAACAGTGTTGGATAAAGGGTTTAAATCTTCTAGCACTAGAGCCTGACGACAGCAGATTACATGCCTGTAGCAACATGTAACCGCAACATAAGGTCATAACGACAAGTTGGTGTTAAACCAGGAGCATGCTACTGTTTTTTCCGCACCAAAACAGGTGCGTGACAACAGTAGAGGAGAAACATAATGAGCGAACAAATACTGGCAATGTCAGGTGACTTCGACGGTGACTTCAAGTCCTACCAACAAGTTAACAGCCTTGGCATTGAGTCAGCAGCGCTGACCATTGTCGAGTGCGGCACCACCGAGTGCACCGCTCTTTTGTGCTAACCCCTACCCTTTCAAAGTCACCATGTAACACGACTTTGACATCCCTAATCCCATTCATAAAAAACTTCATTTCACATCCTACAGTTCGGGCGCAATGACTGGTTTCCGATTGACCACAAGTCACTGTACGTGATGTTTAATAATTGATGAGGCAATACCATGAGCGAAAAAATCCTGAACATGTCCGGTGACTTCTATCTCGAATTCGACGCCTACCAAGCGCCCGCCAGCAACATCGGGGAAATGCTGGTAACCTCGATGGAATGTTACACCTTTGGCGGCTGCACCGTCATTGAATGTTCGACACTCGGCTGTTAACTCCGGTTAACTAATCATCGAAACAGGCAACATCTATAAACATAGAGCAGGCATCGCCTATCATTGATGAGGAAATACCATGAGCGAAAAAATCCTGAACATGTCCGGTGACTTCTATCTCGAATTCGACGCTTACCAAGCGCCCGCCAACAACATCGGCGGAATGCTGGTAACAACAATGGAATGCAATACCTTTGGAACGTGCACCGCCATTGAATGCTCAACAATCATGTGTTAATCCCGGTTAACTTATCACCATACAGGCAACACTTTTAAACATAGAGCAGGCATCGCCTGCTCTATCCATGCCAGGAGCTACGGCATGCTTGTTAACGCTTTGAAGTTGGATCAGCGTGGGAAGTGCAGATATTCTTCCGACGGCGACATCGCCCTTTTTGAAAACAACCTGACCCGTCTGCATGCTGACGACCAAACCTTGCTGAATCACTTTGGGTTGAACAGGGAGCAGCTGATCTCTTATATCAAGGAACCTATCAACCAGCAGTGCTTGCCCGCCGCTGGCGAAACCGCCTTGAATGCCCTCAAGGATAAGCTTGCTCGCCTCGACAGCATTAATGTCGAAACAAAAGAAAGCTCAGGCGGCACGGATAATTTTTATTGGTTCAGCTATCGTTTTTTTCTTTATTTCGTCGACGCCTTCAAGGCAGATGAGCGCTATTTGAATGCGTCAACGCACATTGATGAACCCGCGTTGTTTGCAAGCCTTGAACGCTATGTCCTGGCCCGGGTTGAACGCACGGCGGAGCAGAGCCTGGTCCATTATTTGAATACACGGATTGCGAACGGTGATGACATTGACTTGAACGGATTCAATGAGCATCTGCGCACGTTGCCGCTGCTGACATTCTTCGAATCCTACCCAGTTCTAGCGACACTGCTGTTTGATCTGCTGGAAGACACCCTCCATTACCTTTATGCAGTCATTCACAACTTCGCCGACGATGCTGAAGCGCTGGTGCGGGAATTTTCGATTCCGTCCCGGAAAATCGAGGCTATCGAGCTTGGCCTGGGTGACCCCCATGGTCGCGGCGAAACGGTCTGCCAAGTCAAGATCAGCACGACTTCATTGGTCTACAAGCCAAGAGCAAACCGGGAGGCGATTTTTTTCTATCGTCTTCTTGGAAAGTTGCGTGAGTGGACAGGCGCGGATTGTTTTTCTATCCACACCCCACGGATCCTCAGCCGCGAGCGACATAGCTGGGTAGAGAAAATCGACAACCTACCTTGTGACAGCGAAGCGGACGTTGGACTGTTCTATGAAAAAATGGGGGCACAAATAGCCGTCATCCATGCATTGAATGGGATCGACTTTCACTACGAAAACATTATCGCGTGCGGCAACAGTCCGGTCATGATCGACCTCGAGTGCTTGTTCACGGCTTCCACCAGCGACCTGCTCACTGACCTGCCCGCTGGCTGCGCACTGTCCAATAGCTTTAAATTGGTCCAGCGGTCGATATGTTCCAGCGGCTTCGTACCCTTTTCACAGCAACTCAATAACGACCAAAGTGGTCTGACCCGACAAGCCTTATTCATCTCAACCCGCCATTCCCTGGTTTTCGACGGTGGTTTTTATCATCTGCGTAAAGTCGAATTCGAACACCACCTGATGCAAAAACACTTGCCGCTTTTGCAGAGTGAGCGCAAGGGGCCCCAAGCTTATAAAGCAGAGCTTCTCCAAGGCTTTGAATATGCCTATGGCAGACTCATGGTTCACCGGCACGCGATCATGCAGAAGCTTGAACAAGCCGCAGGCGAACTGTCGACCCGGGTGTTGCTGAAAAACTCTCAACGCTACGCTGACTTCATCGGGCTGATCCGTCACCCGCGCTTCATGCAGAACATGCTCGACAGAGAACTCCTGCTCGCGACCTTGTGGAAAGATTTGAAAGAACCCTATCGGGAAAAGGGCATTCCCCGCTATGAAATAGCCGACCTGCAAAGGTCCAGCATTCCGTGCTTTACCATGCCGCTGAACGCCAACTATTTTACGAGCGCACAGGGTGAAACAATACCGATGGCGGCCGTGGAGCCCCCGCTGGAAAGCTGCCTACAGAAAATAGCCAACCTGTCCCACAAAGACTGGGCCTTGCAACGCACCTTGCTCGAAATCTGTTTGTTCCCAGAACCGAATGGACATCCACCATCGCTTATCAAGCAAACGCTGGCGAACCGTGAAAAGAAGCCCCTCGACGCGATTCTGAGCATCAGTTCCCGCCTCGAGGAACTCGCGATAGTGGGCGCAGCAGAGGATGTAAGCTGGCTGTCTTTCCATATGCACCCCACGACTCAGAGAAAATACCCCTCGCCAATGGATCACGGGCTGTACTCCGGTATCGCCGGGATTGGGTTGTTTTACCTGAGCCTGTTTAAAGTGAGCGGCAAACCGCGCTTTCTATCGCGCATGGATCAGGTTCTGGACTCACTGGAACAACGCTTCGGCTTTTTCAAAACCGATTTGACGGTCAGTGCGTATCACGGGCTGGGGTCTTACATCTATCTGCTCATCAATCGTCGCCAGGTCACTGGAGACGCCAGTCACGATGAAAAAATTGCCGGCCTGCTGACCCAGCTGATTGAAGTGCCTCCTGAACACTATGATTTCGACTTCCTGGGAGGTTGTTGTGGGGCGGTGACACTACTGGCCAATATCCATGCGTTATCGGCACAGGAGGACGTGTTGCCGGCCATACAACGCATGGTCGACTACATAAAAGACCAAATCCTGATTGAAGACGGCCAGCTTCTGCGACGCGATGACCGCTCTGTCATTCTGACAGGCTTGTCCCACGGCCTCTCGGGCGTCATCCATGCCCTGTGCAAAGCCTATGACGTGACCGGCGATGCGACGCTGGTGCCTTTGGCCATCCAGGTACTCGTGGGTGAAAATCGCTTGAGTCGGGATGGTTTCTGGCTGGACCTGCGCAACCTCGGGCCGGCGGACCATACGTCCAAGTGGTGCCACGGCGACGGAGGCATCCTCATCGCCAGACGACAGCTCATGGAGTCGATGGGGGACGCCCTGGATGAAGCGACCAGGCAGACCGTGCTCGACGATATACAGCGATGCGAGAACAATCTCTGGCAACACGGGTTTGGCGAGGGCTACAACCTGTGCCATGGCGACTTCGGCAATCTGCTCTGCCTGTATGACCTGTATCGGCATTCAGATAACCCCGAGGGTATGAACAGAGTCAGAGAGGCACTTGACGAAGTCTCCCGGCAATTTTTCGAAGGGCCCTCTCTCGACAGTGATCGGGTGCCCGATGTCAGTCTGCTGACTGGAATCGCAGGGGCGGGCTATGCCTTGCTGTACCAGATGGATCCGACGCTTCCCAACATTCTCTCGCTCGATTTCGCGACACCAGCATAGACAGCCCCCACAATGGATTTGCATGCATAAAAAAACGGAGCCTTTCGAAGGCTCCGTTTTTTATGCAACTGACCGCGAATCAGGCCAGTTTCTTGTGCCGTACACGGTGCGGTTGGGCGGCCGCTTCGCCGAGACGTTTCTTGCGATCGGCTTCGTACTCGGTGTAGTTACCTTCGAAGAACACCGCTTGCGAGTCGTCTTCGTACGCCAGGATGTGGGTCGCCACGCGGTCAAGGAACCACCGATCGTGGGAGATCACAATGGCGGCGCCCGGGAAGTCCAGCAGGGCTTCTTCCAGGGAACGCAGGGTTTCGACGTCGAGGTCGTTGGACGGTTCGTCGAGCAGCAGGACGTTGCCACCCTCCTTCAAGGTCAACGCCAGGTGCAAGCGACCGCGCTCACCACCGGACAGGTCCTTGACGAACTTCTGCTGGTCGCCGCCCTTGAAGTTGAAGCGGCCCACGTAGGTGCGCGACGGAATTTCATAGTTGCCGATGCGGATCTGGTCGGAACCGTCGGAGATCTGCTGGAACACGGTCTTGCTGCCGTCCAGGTCTTCGCGGCTCTGGTCGACGCAGGCCAATTGCACGGTTTCACCGATTTCGATGCTGCCCGAATCCGGTGTTTCCTTGCCCATCAGCATGCGGAACAGCGTGGATTTACCCGCGCCGTTACCACCGATCACACCGACGATGGCGCCTTTGGGCATGGAGAACGACAGGTTGTCGATCAGCACGCGATCGCCATAGCCCTTGGTGACGTTCTTGAACTCGATGACCTTGTCACCCAGGCGCGGACCGGCCGGAATGTAGATCTCGTTGGTTTCGCTGCGCTTCTGGAATTCCTGGGACTGCATTTCCTCGAAGCGCTGCAGACGCGCCTTGGATTTGGACTGGCGGGCCTTGGCGCCTTTGCGCACCCACTCCAGTTCTTCCTTCATGGCTTTTTCATGGGCCGACTGCTGCTTGGATTCCTGGGCCAGACGATCGGACTTGGCTTCCAGCCAGCCCGAATAGTTGCCTTCGTACGGGATACCCGCGCCACGGTCCAGTTCCAGGATCCAGCCGGCGACGTTATCGAGGAAGTAACGGTCGTGCGTAATCGCGACCACGGTGCCCGGGAAATCGTGCAGGAAGTGTTCGAGCCAGGCGACGGAGTCGGCGTCCAGGTGGTTGGTCGGTTCGTCGAGCAGCAGCATGTCCGGGGCGGACAGCAGCAGCCGGCACAGGGCCACACGGCGTTTTTCACCGCCGGACAGGTGTTCGACCTTAGCGTCCCAGGCCGGCAGGCGCAGCGCATCGGCGGCGACTTCCAGCTGACGGTCCAGGTTGTGGCCATCGCTGGCCTGCAGGATCGCTTCGAGCTTGGCCTGTTCGGCAGCCAGCTTGTCGAAATCGGCATCCGGCTCGGCGTAGGCAGCGTAGACCTCATCCAGGCGCGCCTGGGCGTCCTTGATCACGCTGACCGCTTCCTCGACCACTTCACGCACGGTCTTGGTCGGGTCCAGCTGAGGCTCTTGAGGCAGGTAGCCGATGTTCAGGTCCGGCATCGGACGGGCTTCGCCGTCGAATTCGTTATCGACGCCGGCCATGATTTTCAGCAACGTGGACTTACCCGAACCGTTGAGACCCAGCACGCCGATCTTGGCGCCGGGGAAGAACGAGAGTGAAATATTTTTCAGGATTTCCCGCTTCGGCGGAACAACTTTGCTCAGCCGATGCATGGTGAAGACGTATTGAGCCATGGTGAACCTAGCGTCAGTGACAGGTGAAAAGAACGAGCCAGGCCATGCACAGCGCAGGCACTTGATGGTCATCAATGCCTGCGGGCAGTTAAAGCCTGGGAGTCTGGAGCCGGAGCGCTCTTGTTTGACCGGCAAAGCTACCTCAACCGTCCGTCAAGGTCCAGCCGCCAGGGACTGGCACTTTGCCACAACTCAAGGCATGCTAGCCGCCCTTCGGGCGTCCGGCTTATAGTGCACGTCGCGCCAGTCCAGCAAACTGCAGGATTACAGCTTGTCCAAAGTCACGCCGACCCTGTCCCCACGCGCACCGGCTGCTGTGCCCGGCTCCCCCCTGCGCGGGACATTGAAAGGCGCACTGGCCACGCTGGTGCTGCTGTTGCTCGGATTACTCTTCTGGCAGTTACTCGACCAACTGCGCGAAACCCAGCAGCAACAGCGCCAATACACTATCGACTACACCGCCGATCTGGCCGCGCAAGTCAGCCTGAACATGGCCCTGAACGCGCAAATCGCCCTCAACCTGCTACCCATCGTCGAACAACCGCAAACGGCCGACGAACAGCAGGCCCTGTTGCGCAAACTCCAGCAATCGTTGCCCGAGCTGCGTAGCCTGGCATTGCTGAGCCCCTCCGGCAAAGTACTCAGTGACAGCGATGCCCAGAGCCAGGACGCTGACTACCTGGGTGAACTGGTACGCCGAAGTCATGCCCAGGCGCACTATTTCAGCAACGCAGAAGACGGTTCCGTGGTGCACCTGCTGTTGCACCAGGCCACCGGCAGCACCCGCGGTTATTGGGCCCTGCGCCTGAACCCAAGCTTTTTCTCGACCCTGACCAAACAGGTCGATGTCGGCTTGCGCCCGCTGTGGCTGGTGGAAAACCGCCTCAACCAACAGATCATCAGTCGCGACGAAGGGCTGCCCTCGGCCAGCGCTACCCGTCTATCGCCGGATGACCTGAACAACACCGTGCTGACCGTGCCCTTGAGCAGCAGCGACTGGCAGCTGCGCGGGCTGTTCGACCGTCGCCAGGTGATCGAACAACTGCTGCCGGCCTTCGTCGGCAAATGCCTGCTGGGCCTGGCGTTTTCGTTGTTGCCGGTGATTGCCCTGCTGAGCATGCGCCGGCGCCAGCGCCAACTGCACGAAGGTCGTCGTCGCTACCAGGATATTTTCGAAGGCACTGGCGTGGCCCTGTGCGTGCTCGATCTGTCGGGGCTCAAGGCCTTTTTTGAGCGGGCCGGCTTGCACAATGGCGATCAATTGCGCGCTTGGATGAAAACCTCTCATCAAATCGAGCAATTGCGCCAGGAAGTTCACGTCACCGAAGTCAACCAGATGGCGTTGAAGCTGCTCAACGTCGACTCCTGCGATCAGGCCTGGCAACTGCTGGTCGGCAAGGGTGCGCAGGACCACAACCCCGTTGGTTCGAAGCTGCTCGAAGCACTGCTCGACCAACACAAGCAACTGGAGCTGGAAATCAGGCTCCAGGACGCCCATGGCCGTGATCAGCACCTGTGGCTGGTACTGCGCCTGCCGGAAAGACAGCAAGACTATAACGCCGTCATCCTCAGCATCAGCGACATCACCAGCCGCAAGCTGATCGAGCTCTCGCTGCTTGAACGAGAAGGCTTCTGGTCCGACGTGGTGCGCACCGTACCGGATCATCTCTACGTGCAGGACGTCATCAGCCAGCGGATGATCTTCAGCAACCATCACCTGGGCCAGACCCTGGGGTACGACCGCACCGAGCTGCAACAGATGGGCGAGTACTTCTGGGAAATCCTGCTGCACAGCGAAGACGCCGATCATTACCATTGCCTGCGCCAGGAACAACGCCGGGCCGGTTACGCGCAACTGCTGCAATGCCAGCTGCGCTTTCGTCATCGCAATGGCAAATGGCGGCGTTTCGACATCCGTGAACAGGCCCTGGCCCGGGACCGCTACGACCAGGTGACACGGATCATCGGCGTCGCCAAGGACATCACCGAGCAGATCGAGGCCAGTGAATCGCTGCGTGACAGCGAACAACGCTACCGGATGCTCGCTGAAAGCATCAGCGATGTGATTTTCTCCACCGACAACAAGCTCTCGCTCAACTATGTCAGCCCGTCGGTACAGGCAGTGCTGGGCTACACCGCCGATTGGATCTTCCAGAACGGCTGGCAATCGACCATCGCCAATCCACAGCAGCTGACCGGCATCTACACCCTGATGGACCGGGTCAGCAAGGCCCTCGACAAGCCCGAACAATTGGCCGAGCTGCGCAACCAGATGCAAACCCAGCTGTTCCTGTTCGACTGTCTGCGCGCCGACGGACGCAAGATCCCCATCGAACTGCGACTGGTGCTGGTGTGGGATGAAAACGGCGCGTTCGAAGGCGTGCTCGGCGTGGGTCGCGATATCAGCCAGCAGCGACGCGCCGAAAAAGACCTGCGCATGGCCGCCACGGTGTTCGAACATTCGACCTCGGCGATCCTGATCACCGACCCGGCCGGCTACATCGTCCAGGCCAACGAAGCCTTCAGCCGCGTCAGTGGTTATGCAGTGTCGCAAGTGCTGGACCAACTGCCCAACATGCTGACCGTGGACGAGCAGCAGGAAGCCCACTTGCGCTACGTGCTCAAGCAGCTGCAACAGCACAGCACCTGGGAGGGCGAAGTCTGGCTCAAGCGCCGCAATGGCGAACATTACCCGGCTTGGGTCGGCATCACAGCGGTGCTGGACGACGAAGGCGACCTGGCCAGCTATGTGTGTTTTTTCAGCGACATCAGCGAGCGCAAGGCCAGCGAGCAACGGATCCATCGCCTGGCCTACTACGACGCCCTGACCCACCTGCCCAACCGCACGCTGTTCCAGGACCGCCTGCACACCGCGCTGCAATCGGCCGAGCGGCAGAAGACTTGGGTCGTGTTGATGTTCCTCGACCTGGACCGTTTCAAACCGATCAACGACTCCCTGGGCCATGCCGCCGGCGACCGGATGCTCAAGGAGATGGCCACGCGCCTGCTCGGCTGCGTGGCCGACGACGACACCGTGGCGCGCATGGGCGGCGACGAATTCACCCTGCTGCTGCAACCGCGCGCCAGTCGGGAAATGGCATTGAACCGGGCCATTACCGTGGCCGAACAGATCCTCGCCAGCCTGGTCCGACCCTTCGTGCTCGAAGGTCGGGAGTTCTTCGTCACCGCCAGTATCGGTATCGCCCTGAGCCCCCAGGACGGCAACGAGCTGAGCCAGTTGATGAAAAACGCCGACACCGCCATGTACCACGCCAAGGAGCGAGGCAAGAACAACTTCCAGTTCTACCAGGCCGACATGAACGCCAGCGCCCTGGAGCGCCTGGAGCTGGAAAGCGACCTGCGCCATGCCCTGGAGCAGAACGAGTTCGTGCTGTATTACCAGCCGCAGTTCAGCGGTGATGGCAAACGTTTGACCGGCACCGAGGCCCTGCTGCGCTGGCGTCATCCACGACGCGGACTGGTGCCGCCGGGGGACTTCATTCCGGTGCTCGAAGAACTCGGGCTGGTGGTGGACGTCGGCGACTGGGTCATCAGCGAGGCCTGTCGCCAACTCAGGACCTGGCACCAGGCCAAGGTCCGGGTGCCGAAGGTCTCGGTCAACATTTCCGCCCGGCAGTTTTCCGACGGCCAGCTCGGCACGCGCATCGCCAATATCCTGCGCAGCACCGGTCTGCCGCCAGCCTGCCTGGAGCTGGAACTGACCGAAAGTATCCTGATGCGTGAAGTCAGCGAGGCGATGCAGATCCTCGACGGCTTGAAAAACCTCGGGTTGAGCATTGCGGTGGATGACTTCGGCACCGGTTATTCGTCGCTCAACTACCTCAAGCAATTCCCCATCGATGTGCTGAAGATCGACCGCACCTTTGTCGACGGCCTGCCCTCCGGCGAGCAGGACGCCCAGATCGCCCGGGCAATCATCGCCATGGCCCATAGCCTCAACCTGGCAGTGATCGCCGAAGGCGTCGAGACCCACGAGCAATTGGACTTTCTGCGCGAGCACGGCTGCGACGAGGTCCAGGGCTACCTGTTCGGCCGGCCGATGCCGGCTAATCGGTTTGAAGCGCAGTTCAGCAATGATGCGTTGTTCATGCTCGACTGAAATTTCTGCTGCCTGGACTGGCTTCATCGCGAGCTTGCTCGCTCCCACAATTGTTTTTGGTTGCCCTTGGAATCCACAGACGCCACAGACCCCCTGTGGGAGCGAGCAAGCTCGCGATGAGGCCGGTACAGGTGACGCCAAGCCCTGCTTGAACCCCATTCGTCCGCGACATGATGTCCTTTCATATGCCTTCCAAAACCGGTTGGGTTAGAATGCCCCCCTTTTCTGCCCCCGATCCTTGAGGACCGCCATGTTCAGCCGTGATTTGACTATTGCCAAGTACGACGCCGATCTCTTTGCCGCCATGGAGCAAGAAGCTCAGCGCCAGGAAGAGCACATTGAGCTGATCGCTTCGGAAAACTACACCAGCCCTGCGGTGATGGAAGCTCAAGGCTCGGTACTGACCAACAAATACGCCGAAGGCTACCCAGGCAAGCGCTACTACGGCGGTTGCGAGTTCGTCGATGTGGTCGAGCAACTGGCCATCGACCGTGCCAAGGAGCTGTTCGGTGCCGACTACGCCAACGTCCAGCCCCACGCCGGTTCCCAAGCCAACGCCGCTGTCTACCTGGCGCTGCTGTCGGCCGGTGACACCATCCTGGGCATGAGCCTGGCCCACGGCGGTCACCTGACCCACGGCGCCAGCGTTTCCTCCTCCGGCAAGCTGTACAACGCTATCCAGTACGGCATCGACGGCAATGGCCTGATCGACTACGACGAAGTCGAGCGCCTGGCTCTGGAACACAAGCCGAAGATGATCGTGGCCGGTTTCTCTGCCTACTCGCAGATCCTCGACTTCCCACGCTTCCGCGAAATCGCCGACAAGGTCGGTGCCTACCTGTTCGTGGACATGGCTCACGTTGCGGGCCTGGTCGCCGCCGGCGTCTACCCGAACCCGGTGCCATTCGCCGACGTGGTCACCACCACCACCCACAAAACCCTGCGCGGCCCACGTGGCGGCCTGATCCTGGCTCGCGCCAACGCCGACATCGAGAAGAAGCTGAACTCCGCTGTCTTCCCGGGTGCCCAGGGCGGCCCACTGGAACACGTGATCGCCGCCAAGGCGATCTGCTTCAAGGAAGCCCTGCAACCTGAGTTCAAGGCTTACCAACAGCAAGTGGTGAAAAACGCCAAGGCCATGGCCGGCGTGTTCATCGAACGCGGCTTCGACGTGGTCTCCGGCGGTACCGAGAACCACCTGTTCCTGCTGTCCCTGATCAAACAGGACATCTCCGGTAAAGACGCTGACGCGGCGCTGGGCAAGGCGTTCATCACCGTGAACAAGAACTCGGTGCCAAACGACCCACGCTCTCCGTTCGTCACCTCGGGCCTGCGCTTCGGCACCCCAGCCGTAACCACCCGCGGTTTCAAGGAAGCCGAGTGCAAGGAACTGGCCGGCTGGATCTGCGACATCCTGGCTGACCTGAACAACGAAGCTGTGATCGACGCTGTTCGTGAGAAGGTCAAGGCTATCTGCAAGAAGTTGCCGGTATACGGCGCTTAATCAGCCCGCCAGACCGTAGTTAAAAAGGCCCGCATCGAAAGATGCGGGCCTTTTTTATTAGTCGTCAACCAGACAAGGCCAATTAACCAAGTTACCCGCAATCCCATGCAACGCTCGCCACCGCACTTAACTTTCTGCAATACAGATAACACCACCGACAATCAATAAATCAATAATATCCAGCTCGCTCCACCTCACAACTCAATACAGGATTCAATTATCACATGGACAGTGAACAATCTTTTCATGCAACACTTAATATGTTTGACGCCCACGTAAATCTACTTGAAACGCTGCATGGCAAACCCGCGATGGCGACCGTCAGTTCATTCAGCGGTGGATTCTTTACCGGCAAACCGCAAACCCATGATCACTCACACCTGCTCGGCATGCGCGCCGAAGCCCAGGGCGTGGACTGCACCCCATTGATGCTGCATTTCCAGCCTACGCCCAATGGCTACATCCTGACCCTGAAAAACCCCGGGGAATACCATAACAAACTGATTAGCAAGAGCTGGCTTGAAGTGCTTGGCGCACAGAATTCAAACACTGTTAATCCGACGCGTTTCCTCCTTATCGATCATCAACAAAACATCATCACACGAAAAAGTATCAACACCCAGCACCCCCCCATCTCGCTCATGACCGCGACTAATAAATATGTCGGTGGATTAAGAATGCGCGGGTCGCCTTATATTTATCTTGCCGAGACCGAAGAAAAGTCAAAGATAACTTTCATCTTGAGCCTGCGTGAAGGAGTGTAGGGCCCGCCCAAAAACATGAAACCAGGTAGCCCCTGTGACGAGAGGTTTGTCCCCTCGCCCCAGGGGCTGCGTCAGGTTGACCGGCTGCAAAATTTTTTAATTGGAAGAAAAGGCTCAAGCACAGGGGTTTCATCAGAACTGGTAAGACCGGTAAAGCCAAAACCCCGCAATTCAGCTTGCATCCCCTGAAAAACCGCGCCTAGACTGCGCCTGCACTGGACAAACCGGTAAGACCACAATAGTGAAGTCCTGACGCCAACGGCCCAGCGCCGACGAACAAGGACACCGAACCAGGAATCCCTCCCATGCTCAAATGGTGCTCGCGGTCGATCTTCCTTCAAGTTGTCCTCGGACTGGTGCTCGGCATCGTCTGCGGGCTTACCCTTCCCGAATACTCTGCACAGCTCAAACCCCTCGGCGACGGCTTTATCAAGCTGATCAAGATGCTCATCGGCCTGATCGTGTTCTGCGTGGTGGTCAGCGGTATCTCCGGTGCCGGCGACCTGAAGAAGGTCGGACGCATTGGTCTCAAGTCGGTGATTTACTTCGAAGTGCTCACCACCATCGCCCTGGTCCTCGGCCTGGTGCTGGCCTTCAGCACCGGCATCGGCAGCGGCGCGAACATTCATCTGGAGCAGTTTTCCAGCGCAGACATGGGGGATATCGCTCAGCGTGGCCAACACATGGTCACCACCACTCAGTTCCTCATGAACCTGATTCCGACTTCGGTGATCGGTGCGTTCGCCGATAACAACATCCTGCAGGTGTTGCTGTTCTCGGTACTGTTCGGCAGTGCGTTGAATCTGGTGGGCGACGCGGCTTCCGGCATTTCGCGGTTGATCAACGAACTCAGCCACGTGATTTTTCGCATCATGGGCATGATCGTGCGCCTGGCCCCTATCGGCGTGTTCGGCGCCATTGCCTTCACCACCAGCAAATACGGCCTGGACTCGTTGCAGCACTTGGGCAGCCTCGTCGGGCTGTTCTACCTGACCTGCATCGCTTTTGTCGCGGTGATCCTGGGCCTGGTCATGCGCGCGTCGGGCCTGCCGATGCTGCCGTTCCTCAAATACCTGCGCGAAGAGCTGCTCATCGTCCTCGGCACTGCTTCGTCCGACGCCGTGCTGCCACAGATCATGCGCAAGCTCGAACACCTCGGGATCGGCAGCTCCACCGTGGGCTTGGTCATTCCCACCGGTTACTCGTTCAACCTCGACGGTTTTTCGATTTATCTGACCTTGGCGATTGTCTTCATTGCCAACGCGACCGGTACGCCCCTGGCCCTGAGCGATCTGTTGACCATCCTGCTGGTGTCGCTGATCACCTCCAAGGGCGCTCACGGGATTCCCGGCTCGGCGCTGGTGATCCTGGCCGCCACACTGACAGCGATCCCGGCGATCCCGGTGGTCGGCCTGGTGCTGGTGCTGGCCGTGGACTGGTTCATGGGCATCGGTCGCGCACTGACCAACCTGATCGGCAACTGCGTGGCCACCGTGGCGATTGCCCGCTGGGAAAAAGACATCGATGTCCCTCGGGCGCGCAAAGTACTGTCGGGCCAACAAGGTTATGCCTTTCAATCGAGAAAACCGGTGGGCAGCGCCCATCATCAGCAATTCTGAAAGACCGCAGTGCCGGCCCGCGAACCGGCACCGCCTAAGTGATTTTCAAGGAGTGACATGTGATCAGTTCATCAACCGTCGTCAATTCCGTGGTGGAGAAACTCCGTGCCGCCCTGGCCCGGGGCCAATGGCGTTCGGGCGACATGCTGCCCGGTCAGCGTGAACTGGCCGAGCAACTGGGTATCAGCCGGCCAAGTCTGCGTGAAGCGGTGATTGTGCTGGAGACCCTGGGACTGGTGCGCTCGATGCCCGGCAAGGGCGTCGTGGTGCTGGAGGCCACGTTCAGCGATACGGCCGGTGAAAGCAGTGCCATGGCCGGTGCGAGCCTGGAAGATGTGCTGCAACTGCGCTACACCCTGGAGCCCTTCATCGTCGGCCTTGTGGCCCAGTCCATCAGCAGCAAGGAAGTCGGCCAGTTGCGCCTGACCCTCATGGACATGCGCGAAGCCCTGGAAGCCAACGACAGCGACGCCTGCGCCAACGCCAACATCGCTTTTCATGAAGAGCTGTTTGCCCTGACCTCCAACCCAATCTTCCAGAACGTGGTCCAGCAGACCAGCAACGCGCTCAAGCAAAGCGCTGATGTACTGCGTAATTCGCCCGAGCACCTGGCCGAACGCCTGGAAGAGAACGAAGCCGTGGTGCGCGCCATCCGTGGCAAGAACAGCGCCCAGGCCAGCGCTGAAATGCGTCGGCACATTCTCAGGGAAGGCCAGCGCATGGGCATCGAACTGAATATTCCGGACGACAGCCTCGGCACTTGAGCCAGGGCCCGCGGAGACTGCCATGAACAATCTCGTTTCCCATCAACATAACTGCAACGTGCTCGCCGGCCTGCCTCTGCCCGGCCGGATCGGCAAACCGTCGGTGGACGATATCTACCCGCGGATCTTCGATGCCATCCTCGAACAACGTATTGCTCCGGCCAGCCGTTTCACCGAGGAAAGCCTGGGGGATGTATTCGGTGTCAGCCGCAGCATCATTCGCCGCGTCCTGGCGCGCCTGTCTCACCAGCAAGTGGTGATCCTGCGCCCGAACCATCGACCACAAGTCGCAGCGCCGGACCTGGAACAGACGCGGCAGATCCTGCACGCCCGTCGCCTGGCCGAACAGACCCTGGTGCGCCTGGCCTGCAAGGCACCGCAACCGCAGGATCTACGGCGCCTGCGAGAGCTGGTGGAACAGGAACAGCACTGCCTGGATCGCGGCGAGCGCGGCCCGGCGATACGCCTGTCCGGCGAGTTTCACCTGCACTTGGCGGCCATGGCCGGTAACGCGCCATTGGCGCAATTCCTCGGCAGCCTGGTGCCATTGACCTCGCTGGCCCTGGCGCGGCACGAGATAAAGTCCCGCAGGCATTGCGCCTGGCAGGAGCATCTGGCAATCGTCGAGGCCGTGGAAGGCGGTAATGCTAATGAGGCAGTGCGGTTGATGGACGAGCACCTGGACCATCTGGAGCAAAAGCTGACGATCAGATAGCTGTTGTGGCGAGGGAGCTTGCTCCCGCTCGGTCGCGCAGCAACCGCCAAAAAGCGAGGGCGGCTACGCCTCCCAGCGGAAGCAAGCTCCCTCGCCATGAGATGCTCTTTAGCCGCACATTGTCGATGGTCGCAGGCAAAGCGTCGTCAAAGTAGGATGGCGTCGAAGCCTGCGCGGATTTTTTCCTCGGGCAGCTCGTCGGCGATAAATACGATAACGCTTTCCCGCGGCTCATCCGGGGCCCATTCAGTGTCCCAATCGAAACCGTACAGCTTGAGCACGCCCTGGAACACCAATCGCCGGGGTTCATTGGCGATGTTCAACACGCCCTTGTAGCGCAGCAACTGCTTGCCATGCGCTTCCAGCAACTGGTTCATGAACTCGCTGAGCTTGTCGATATCCAGCGGTTTGTCGGTGCGCAGCACGAGGCTGCTGATGCGGTCACCTGGGGTTGCCTTGCCGACCGGGCGCAAACTGAACCCCGCGCCCAGGTCGGCATTGAGATTGAAACCACGGATATCGAGCAGTTCGGCCAGATCGATCTTGCCGTGTTCAACCACCCTGATCGGCGCCCGTCGGTTGATGCGCGTCAGGCGCTCGCCAAGGGCCTCGACCTGGGCGGCGTCCACCAGGTCGGTCTTGCTCAAAAGCAGGCGATCGGCGAACCCCACCTGAGCCTGGGCGATGGCCTGGGCCAGGTGGACATCGGCGTGAGCGGCGTCCACCAGGGTCAGGATCCCATCGAGGATGTAGCGCTCGCGCAGGTCCTCGTCGATGAAAAACGTCTGGGCTACCGGGGCCGGGTCAGCCAGGCCGGTGCACTCGATGACCAGGCGATCGAAAGCGATCTCACCACTGTCCAGCCGCTCCAGCAGCAGGTAAAGGGCCTTGGTCAGGTCGGTATGGATGGTGCAGCACACACAGCCGTTGGCCAGGGTCATGACTTGCACCGGCTCGTCGCCGAGCAGTTGCGTGTCGATGCCGGCATCGCTGAATTCGTTCTCGATCACGGCGATTTTCAGGCCATGCTCGGCCTTGAGCAGATGGCGCAACAACGTGGTCTTGCCGGCGCCGAGGAAGCCGCTGAGGATGGTGACCGGGATGGGAGAGGACAACATGGTTCTCCTGTTTCGAAATTAAAGAAAAGCACAAACCCCTGTTGGAGCGGGCTTGCTCGCGAAAGCGGTAGGTCAGCCGACATCGATGCTCCTGACCCGACGCCATCGCGAGCAAGCTCGCTCCCACAAGGGGTTTCTGTGGCGTATGCAAACTCTGAGACCACCCAAAAACAACTGTGGGAGCGAGCTTGCTCGCGATAGCGGTAGGTCAGCCGACATGATCGCAACTGACACTACGCCTTCGCGAGCAAGCCCGCTCCCACAAGAGTTACCTCAACCCAAGCGGTGCTTCAACAGCACTTGGGCCCACCCTTGCCACCGTAACGGGCCTCCTGGCGTTCGCGGAAGAACGCCTCGTAGTCCATCAGCGGTTTGTCCGGGTGCTTGGTTTGCATGTGCTCGACGTAGTTGTCGTAGTCGGGCATGCCGACCATCAGGCGCGCGGCCTGACCGAGGTATTTACCGAGGCGACTCAAGTCATTGAACATCGTTGCAATCCTCGTTTCAGGCGTCCGGCACGGCCTGGAATGGCGCTTCTTTATCCGTGCGTTCCTTGGTGCCCCAGGCGGCGATGCCAACCTTGAGCGCGTAGAACAGGATGCTGAAGACCACGAACAGGAACAACACCGTCAGCGTTGCGTTGGTGTAGGCGTTGAACACCACGTGCTGCATCTGCTCGATGCTCTTGGCCGGGGCCAGGATCTGGCCGGCGGCCAGGGCATCGTTGTATTTGCGGGCCAGGGCCAAAAAGCCGATCGCCGGGTTGGCGTCGAACAGCTTGATCAGGCCTGCCGTGGTGGTGCAGATCAGCAGCCAGGCCGCTGGCAGCATGGTCACCCAGACGTAGCGCTGGCGCTTCATCTTGATCAGTACCACGGTGGCGAGCATCAGGGCGATACCGGCCAGCATCTGGTTGGAGATGCCGAACAGCGGCCACAAGGTGTTGATGCCGCCCAGCGGATCGATCACGCCCTGGTACAAAAGGTAGCCCCACATCGCCACACAACCGGCGGTGGCGATCAGGTTGGCCGGCCAGGATTCGGTGCGCTTGAGCGAAGGCACGAACGAGCCGAGCAAATCCTGCAGCATGAACCGCCCGGCACGGGTACCGGCGTCCACTGCGGTAAGGATGAACAGCGCTTCGAACAGGATCGCGAAGTGGTACCAGAACGCCATGGTGTTCTCACCTGGCAGCACCGAGTGCAGGATCTGCGCGATCCCGACCGCCAGGGTCGGCGCACCGCCAGCACGGGCCAGCACGGTGGTTTCGCCGATGTCCTTGGCCACCGCTTGCAGCGCCTCAGGCGTGATGGCAAAGCCCCAACTGCTGACGGTCTGCGCCACGGCCACCACGTCACCGCCGACGATCGCCGCCGGGCTGTTCATGGCGAAGTACACACCCGGCTCGATCACCGAAGCGGCGACCATGGCCATGATCGCCACGAAGGACTCCATCAGCATGCCGCCGTAACCGATGTAGCGGGCATTGACTTCGTTATCCAGAAGCTTGGGCGTGGTGCCCGACGAGATCAGCGCATGGAACCCCGAGACCGCGCCGCAGGCGATGGTGATGAACAGGAACGGGAACAGCCCGCCCTTCCACACCGGCCCGGTGCCGTCGGTGAACTGGGTCAGCGCCGGCATTTTCAGCTCGGGCATGGTGACCAGGATGCCGATCGCCAGGGCGACGATGGTACCGATCTTGAGAAACGTCGACAGGTAGTCCCGCGGCGCCAGGATCAGCCACACCGGCAGCACTGCCGCGACAAAACCGTAGCCGATCAGCATCCAGGTGATCTGGATCCCGGTGAAGGAGAAAGCCTTGGCCCAGACCGGGTCGGCGGCGATCTGCCCGCCCAGCCAGATCGAGCCCAGCAGCAACAGCACGCCGATGAGCGAGATTTCCCCGATGCGGCCCGGACGGATGTAGCGCATGTAGATGCCCATGAACATCGCGATCGGGATGGTCGCCATCACGGTGAAGATGCCCCATGGGCTCTCGGCCAGGGCCTTGACCACGATCAGCGCCAGCACCGCGAGGATGATGATCATGATCAGGAAGCAGCCGAACAGCGCGATAGTGCCGGGGATGCGGCCCATTTCTTCACGGACCATGTCGCCCAGGGAGCGCCCGTTGCGGCGGGTGGACAGGAACAGGACCATGAAGTCCTGCACCGCACCGGCCAGCACCACGCCGGCGATCAGCCAGAGCGTGCCGGGCAGGTAGCCCATCTGCGCCGCCAGCACCGGCCCGACCAGCGGCCCCGCACCGGCAATGGCCGCGAAGTGGTGGCCGAAGAGAATGTGTTTGTTGGTCGGGACATAGTCCAGGCCATCGTTGTTGAGCACGGCGGGGGTGGCCCGACGCGCATCGAGTTGCATCACGTTGTTGGCGATGAAGAGGCTGTAGTAGCGGTAGGCGACCAGGTAGATGGCCACGGCTGCGACGACGATCCAGAGGGCGTTGATCGGTTCGCCGCGGCGCAAGGCCACGACGCCCAGGGCGCACGCTCCTACGACGGCCAGCAGTAGCCAGGGTAGATGGCGCAGCAGGCTATTATTGTTTTTCATTTTTATATTCCAGCCAGGGTGGACAAGAAGGTAGCTATCGGAGTTTAGCGCTAACACGAGCAAAGGCCATACCTGACATTCGTCTACCAGCGGCCGAATGGTGACGATGATGCGCCAGCAGGGTCTATAGTCAGTGAATCTTCAGAGGGAACGCGTAATGAGCGATCGTCGCCGCTTCGTACGAATCGAATTTCATGCCAGGACCGAACTGAGCCAGACCCCATACAAATGGCCGGTAGAGCTGCTGGACCTGTCCCTCAAGGGCTTGCTGATCAAAAAACCCGAACCCTGGCTGGGGAATCCCGAAAAAACCTTTATTGCCGACATTCACCTGAGCAATGAGGTGGAAGTGCAGATGGAGGTTCGGTTGGCCCACGACGACCACGGCCACCTGGGCTTTGTCTGCGAGCATGTCGACCTGGACTCCATCGCCCACCTGCGCCGATTGGTGGAGCTGAACCTGGCCGATCATGATGAGCTGGAGCGGGAGCTGGCGGCGTTGATCCAGATCTGAATCAACGCCGATCCCTTTGTGGCGAGGGGATCTATCCCCTCGCCACAGGACCGCGGCATCACTCGAACAACGCATCCAACGCCTGCTCCAGGCGCGTCACGGCAATGATCTGCAACCCCGGCGGTGCTTCCTTCGGCGCGTTGCCCTTGGGCACGATGGCGCGTTTGAAACCATGCTTGGCCGCTTCCTTGAGTCGCTCCTGGCCACTGGGCACCGGCCGCACCTCGCCCGACAGCCCCACTTCGCCGAACACCAGCAGATCATGGGGCAACGGACGATTGCGCAGGCTGGACATGACCGCCGCCATCAACGCCAGGTCGGACGCGGTTTCCAGCACCTTGACCCCGCCGACCACGTTGAGGAAAACGTCCTGGTCGTGAGTCGGAATACCACCGTGTCGATGCAGGACAGCCAGCAGCATGGCAAGCCGATTCTGATCCAGCCCCAAGGTGACCCGGCGCGGATTCGCCAAGTGACTGTCGTCCACCAGGGCCTGAACTTCCACCAGCATCGGGCGCGTGCCTTCCCAGGTGGCCATGACCACGCTGCCCGGTACTTCTTCCTGGGCACGCGTCAGAAAAATCGCCGAAGGATTGGAGACTTCTTTCAGGCCTCTGTCAGTCATGCCGAACACACCCAGCTCGTTAACGGCGCCAAAGCGGTTCTTCACGGCTCGTAACAAACGCAGGCGCCCATCGGATTCGCCCTCGAAATACAACACGGTGTCGACCATGTGCTCCAGTACACGCGGGCCCGCCAGCGCGCCTTCCTTGGTGACGTGGCCCACCAGGAAAATCGCCGTACCGCTCTGCTTGGCATAACGCACCAGCAACGCCGCACTTTCGCGCACTTGAGACACGCCGCCCGGCGCCGATTGCAGTTGTTCAGTGAAAATCGTCTGGATCGAGTCGATCACCATGACCTTGGGTTTTTCCAGGCGCGCCGTGGCGATGATGGTTTCGATGCAGGTCTCGGTCATGACCCGTAGTTGGTCCTGGGGCAGCCCCAGTCGTCGGGCGCGCATGGCGACTTGCTGTTGGGATTCCTCACCGGTGACATACAGCGCCGGCATGCGGGTGGCGAGGTTGCACAAGGTCTGCAGCAGGATGGTGGACTTGCCGATGCCTGGGTCGCCGCCGATCAGCACCACCGAGCCGTCCACCAGGCCGCCGCCCAACACGCGGTCCAGTTCACCGGACGCGGTGGAAAAGCGTGGGATTTCTTCAACGCTGACTTCGGCCAGGGTCTTGATCTGTGCCTGCTGGCCGGCCCAGCCCGTGCGACCGGTGGGCGCCGCCGCACCGCCGCTTTCCACCATGGTTTCGGTCAGGGTATTCCAGGCTCCGCACTCGCTGCACTGGCCGGCCCATTTGGGAAAGGTCGAGCCGCACTCGGTGCAGCCGTACATGCGCTTTGCCTTGGCCATCTGAACTCCGGGTCAAAACCGCGATGATAGCCCAGCCAAGGTTCACTGAGGGGCCGGCATTCTGATTTCACCCTTGGCCAGCCCCTCCGCGGTATTGCCCAACGGATCCTTGGCCTGCAAGTCGGCGCCCTTGGCCTTCAAGGCATCGAGCAATTCATCACGCTTGAACAGACCGGCATACATCGCCGCGGTCTGCCCGGCACCATTGCGTTGGTCCGGACTGCAGTCGGTGGACAACAAACGGCGGGCAATCTGCACTTCACCCTTGAAAATGGCGCCCATCAGCGCCGTGTTGCCACGCTTGTCCTGGGCACAGGCATCGGCGCCGGCGGCCAGCAGTCGCTCCACCGCAGGGCCGTGACCGTGATAAGCGGCCAGGATCAGCGCGGTATAGCCCTTTTCATCCTGGGTGTTGAGCGAGTAACCGGCCTTGATGAAAGTATCGAGCATCGGCACGTCGCCCCGGCGGGCGGCGTCGAAATAATAGTTTTGCAACTGTTCTTGTACAGCAGCCGGGTCGGGGGGTATTGGCTGATCGGCCAGTACACTCATTGACCAGATTGCGAGCATCGATAAAAAGAATTTACCCATCATGACGTCTCCCATGACTCAAGACTGTGGGAGCGAGCTTGCTCGCGATGCAGACGCTGCGGTGTACAGCCAGACCGAGTCGCCTGAATCGCGAGCAAGCTCGCTCCCACAGGTGGATCAGTCGCTCAGTTTTTCCGCCAGCGCCTTGACCCGGGCCAGATCGCCCTTGGCGACACGGGCCACGCCAGTGCCGTACTCAGGGTCAGCCTTGTAGAGGAACGACAGGATGATGTGCTTGCTCTCGTCATCGGTGGTCGCCAAAGAGCCGCCGAAGCTTTCGATCAGGTCATTGCGCTCCTTCTGGTTGAACGAGCGGTACAGGTCACCGGCCTGCTTGAAGTTCTGCTCGCGCTGGATCTTCGCCTGCTGGGTGCTGCCGGTCAGCGCGGCCTGGCTATAGCGCGCCGCTTGCGGTTCTTCGCGCGGCGTCAGGCGGCTCGGCTGGTAATTCACGCCGGTGCTGGTGCTACCTGGGTTCATCGCACCGTCCTGGTTACCGTTGTTCACCGCCACCTTGGGCGCGTTGATCGGCAGTTGCAGGGCATTGGCGCCTATCCGGTACATTTGCGTATCGGCGTAGGAAAACACTCGCCCCTGGAGCAAACGATCCTCCGAAGGCTCGATGCCCGGCACCAGATTGGCCGGCGCCATCGCCACCTGTTCGGTTTCCTGGAAGACATTCGCCGGGTTGCGATTCAAGACCATTTGCCCGACTTTGCGCTCAGGCACACCTGGCCAGATTTTGGTCGCGTCCAGTGGATCGAAATCAAACTTGGCAAGGTCCTGCGGGTTCAAAACTTGAACGTACAAGTCCCACTTCGGGAAGTCGCCCTTATTAATATGACTGACCAAGTCATTTGTCATATGGCTGTAATCTTGCCCCTGAACTTTCACAACTTCTTTCGGATCGAGATTTTTCAGGCCCTGTAAACTTTTCCAATGAAACTTCACATAGTGAACTTCGCCCTTGGCATTAACCAACTTGTAAGCATGCACGCCGTTACCGTCCATTTCACGATAACTGGCCGGCGTACCGGAGTTGGAATACAGCTCCGTCAGGGTGCGGGTCGACTCTGGAACATGGGAAAAGAAGTCGAAACGACGCGAGTCATCGTCCAGGTTGGTTCGCGGGTCTGGCTTGAATGCATGAACCATGTCGGGGAACTTGATGGCATCGCGGATGAAAAAGGTCGGGAAGTTGTTACCCACCAGGTCCCAGTTACCGTCCGCCGTGTAGAACTTTGTGGCAAAGCCGCGGGGGTCGCGCAGGGTTTCCGGTGAATGATTGCCGTGCACCACGGCAGAAAACCGTACGAACACTGGCGTGACCTGGCCAGCGGCGAAGACCTTGGCCTTGGTCAGATCGCTGAGGTCGTCGGAAACCGTGAAGGTGCCATGGGCGCCGGTACCGCGGGCGTGCACCACGCGCTCCGGGATGCGTTCGCGGTCAAAGCGCTGGAGCTTCTGGATCAACTGCACATCTTGCAGCAGGGTCGGACCGTTGGGGCCGGCCGTTTGCGAATTCTGGTTGTCGCCGACGGCAGCCCCATTGTCTCGGGTCAGGGTGGCCGCGTTAACGGATAAGGACAGCAGGCTGGCGGTCAGCACAACGAGAGCGCGGCGGTGGGGAAAAGTCCCGCAGCCAAGGGAGATGTTCATAAGCATGTTCCTCTGATGTTATAGGGCGCATCCATGTGCGCCATCCAGAGGCTAGTGCCCGAAAAAGGAAAACCTAAATAGAAATGCCGTACCGCCACGATAGAAAAAACGTTGTGGGGGATTGCTCTGAAACCGCGTATCGCGCGCGATTGGTGGCACTTTGTAAACTTTTCATCAGGGACCGGGTCGATAACTGGAGCTTTGTAAGCAGGCGTTTCGAGCGCGACACGCCAGGCTGATTTACACTGCCAGCATCCACTTTCTGTCACAAGGAACAACACATGGGCGTGCTAAGCGAGTTCAAGGCCTTCGCGGTCAAAGGCAATGTCGTCGACATGGCCGTCGGGATTATCATCGGTGCCGCTTTCGGCAAAATTGTTTCGTCGTTCGTTGGCGACGTGGTCATGCCGCCGATTGGCCTGCTGATTGGCGGGGTGGACTTCAGTGACCTGGCCATCACACTCAAGGCCGCCCAAGGTGACGCGCCAGCCGTCGTGCTGGCCTACGGCAAATTCATCCAGAGCACCATAGACTTCATCATCGTAGCATTCGCCATTTTCATGGGTGTGAAGGCCATCAACCGCCTAAAGCGTGAAGAGGCCGTAGCCCCGAGCGCGCCGCCCGTTCCGACCAAGGAAGAACTGCTGCTGACGGAAATTCGCGACCTGCTCAAGGCCCAGAACGAGCGGCCTTGAGGGGCGCATCAATGCCAGTCGGACACTGACACCCTCGCCACAAGGGCTGTGCCTGATTGATTGAGCTTTACCAATAGTTTTCCACCGCCACCTGGCCTGGCCGACGGGTGAGGCTCAATTGAAGGCCCCTGGTCTTGAGCAGCTTGCGGGTGTCATCGATCATTTGCGGGTTGCCGCATAGCATCACCCGCGAATGCTCTGGCGTCAGCTCGACGCCAGCCACCCGCTCCAACTCACCATTCTCGATCAAAGTGGTGATGCGTCCGCTGAGCGCACCGGGGTGTTGCTCACGGGTCACGGTCGCGATGAAACGAAACTTATGGGCGTACTCGGCCAGGTAATCGCGTTGGGTCAACCCTTTGATCAGGTCTTGATACGCCAGCTCCTGCGCCTCGCGCACGCTGTACACCAGGATGATCCGCTCGAATTTTTCCCAGACTTCAAAATCCTGGAGAATCGACAGAAACGGCGCGACACCCGTGCCCGTGGACAGCAGCCACAAGTCGCGCCCGTCAACGAAACGATCCAGCGTCAGGTAGCCAAAAGCCTGGCGATCCACCAGCAGACTGTCGCCTGGCTTCAGGCGGCTAAGCTCACTGGTGAATTCGCCATCCGGAACCACGATGGAAAAAAACTCAAGGAATTCGTCGAAGGGCGAAGACACCATGGAATACGCTCGCCAGACGGTGCTCCCATCCGCCTTGACGACGCCCAACCGGGCGAACTGACCGGCGCGAAAACGAAAGCCGCGATCGCGGGTGGTACGCAAAGTAAACAAATGAGACGTCAATGGCTGAACGTCGAGCAGGGTTTGGCGGGTGAACTTCTCTGCGCTATCGGTCATGAGCCACTCCACTGGGACAAGGCTCACAGTGTCCCGCAAACTGAGCCGCTAAACCACCAATAGCGAGTAGTGGCATTTAGTCATAAGTGCCCACCTCACTCGCCTGAAATCTTTCACTGGAATTATACAAGCCTAAGATGCTTGTAAAAATAAACAATTAAACAAACTGTTCCTGTGATGACTCGACTGTAAGCAAAAACAAAAAATCTAACTACAAGTTAGGAATAGTCCTACACTGAAAGTTCGCATCATGGATTGGATCCGCATGGACGAATCAACCCAGGAGAGAGCGATGGACAAGTGGAAGGACTTGCAACTGAGGAAGTTATCCTGTGAAAAAGACCTGCAGACAGCCTATCGGTTGACCCTGAATTTCTTTAACAATCAGGGGTTTGAATATTGCGCATTTGCAGCCTATCTCGGGAGCCCCGACAACCACACCAACAAGGTGAACCTGAACAACTACCCGTATGGATGGGACAGGTTTTATGAACAGAACGGCTATGCTTCGAATGACCCAATAATAGCACATTGCAATCAATCCCTGCTCCCCATCCTGTGGGATGAAAACGTTTTTGCCCAGGCCCCCAAGTTATGGCGCGAACTTAATCGACAGGGGCTCAAATATGGTTGGACCCAAGCCGTTCATGATGAGCAAGGTGCCCATTACAGCCTGTTCAGCCTCGCCCGCACTCATCGCGCCATCGATATCGAGGAGCATTATGGAAACCTCGGCTACGCCATCTTCGCCAGTCGAAAGCTGCATGCACTGGCGAGTAAAAAACTATCCGACACCGCCGCAGACACGCATAAATATCATCTGTCACCTCGAGAGATCGAAGTGTTGAGATGGTCCGCGGAAGGGAAGACCGCATCGGAAGTGGGCAGGATCCTCTGTCTCTCGGAGCGCACCGTGAATTTCCATGTCTGCAGTTGCATGCGAAAACTGAACGTCAGCAACAAAATTTCTGCAGTCGCCAAGGCGGCCCATATTCACGTGATCTGAACAGTGGACCCGTATTGCCAATCTTGAAAACCCGCGAGTAAAGCAACGCAAAAAAACGTACCATTTACGGCTCCACTTGAATGATGCCGCTTCTTGCACGCGACGCAGTTCATTCAGGCGGTCCCGCCCAGACACCTACACCCAGGCAGCGGGACATTCGTTGATTTCCAGAGTCCCAGCCATGCCCTTGCTCGACAGCCCCTTCGCCCAACTTGACCTGATCCGCCAACCCGAGCAGCAGAACGAACCCCTGCAAGCCTTCGATGCAGCCGACGAATACCTGCTCGCGTATCTGGCCGAACAACACCCGGCCGTGGGTGCGCGAGTGCTGGTGCTCAACGACGGCTTCGGTGCCCTGGCCGCGAGCCTGGCCGGCAAGGTTGACGTCATCAGCAGCAGCGACTCATTCCTGGCCCTGCAAGCGCTGGAGAAAAACCTGGTGCGCAATGGCCGGTCCTTCGACGCGGTGCCAACGGTGCCGGCCAGCGCACCACTGGCCGGGCCCTTCGATCGCGTGCTGATCAAAGTGCCGAAAACCCTGGCCTTGCTGGAAGAGCAACTGATTCGCCTGCAAGACCAACTGGCGCCCGGCGCCCAGGTGATTGCCGGTGCAATGGTCAAGCATCTGCCCCGGGCCGCCGGCGACCTGATGGAGCGTTACATCGGCCCGGTACAAGCCTCCCTGGCGGTGAAAAAGGCCCGCCTGTTGATCGCCACGCCGCAAGCCAAGCCGCCCGTCGTATCGCCCTACCCCACGCGTTATTGGCTGGACGAGCCAAAGATCGAACTGCTCAACCACGCCAATGTGTTCTGTCGTGAAGGGCTGGACATCGGCACCCGGGCATTCCTGCCGCATTTGCCAAAAAATCTGGGGGCGGCCCGGGTCGCGGACCTGGGTTGCGGCAACGGCGTGCTGGCAATCGCCAGCGCCCTGCAAAACCCCGAGGCCCGCTACACCCTGGTGGACGAGTCGTACATGGCCGTGCAGTCAGCGGCCGAGAACTGGCAAGCTGCCCTGGGCGAGCGCGAGGTGACCGTACGGGCCGCTGACGGCCTGGCCGGGCAGGAACCGCAGTCCCTGGATGTAGTGCTGTGCAACCCACCCTTCCACCAACAGCAAGTGGTGGGTGATTTTCTGGCCTGGCGGATGTTCCAGCAGGCTCGCGAAGCATTGGTGGTCGGCGGCGCGCTCTATATCGTCGGTAACCGGCACCTGGGCTATCACAGCAAACTGGCGCGATTGTTCCGCGGTGTCGAGCAAGTGGCCGCCACGCCGAAATTCGTGATTCTCAAAGCCCGGAAATGAATTGTCCTCTGTGGGAGCAACGCTTGCTCCCACAGGGAAATCAGTGGGTGGTCAGGCCTGCGGCATTCATGAACATCCGCATCAGGCTGGCGACGACAAACAGCGCCAGCACACTGCCGGTCCAGATCACCACCAGCCAGCCGAGCCGCTGCCAGAGCGGCTTACGCTCGGCGGCTTCGATGTCTTTCAAATCAGGTCTGGCCATGCTCAACACCTCGCAGGTCGATCAATGGTAGCCATCATCATGGGTCACCTTGCCGCGGAACACGTAGTAGCTCCAGAAGGTGTACACCAGGATCAACGGGATGATGAACAGCGTGCCGACCAACATGAAGCCCTGGCTCTGGGGCGGTGACGAGGCATCCCAGATCGAGATCGATGGCGGCACGATATTCGGCCACAGGCTGATACCCAGGCCGCTGTAACCGAGGAAGATCAGCACCAGCGTCAGAATGAAGGGGGTGTAATTGGCGTTGCGCGCCACCGCGCGGAACAACCCGTACATGGTCACCAGCACCAGGATCGGCACCGGCAGGAACCAGAACAGGTTCGGCAGGGTGAACCAGCGGGCCGCGATATCGGCATGGGCCAGCGGTGTCCAGATGCTGACGATACCGATCACCGCCAGCACCACGAACGCCAGCGGCCTGGCCAGGTCATGCATCTGTTCCTGCAACCTGCCTTCGGTCTTCATGATCAGCCAGGTACAGCCGAGCAAGGCATAGGCCGCGATCAACGCCAGGCCGCAGAACATCGTGAACGGCGTGAACCAGTCCAAGGAGCCCCCAGCGAACTGGCGATTGACCACCTCGAAGCCATCGATGAACGCTCCCAGCGCCACCCCCTGGAAGAAGGTGGCTGTCAGCGAGCCACCGATGAACGCCTTGTCCCACAGGTGCCGCTTCTCAGCCTTGGCCTTGAAGCGGAACTCGAAGGCCACGCCCCGGAAGATCAGGCCGATGAGCATCAGGATCAACGGCAGGTACAGCGCCGAAAGCACCACCGAATAAGCCAGCGGAAACGCCCCGAACAAACCGGCGCCACCGAGCACCAGCCAGGTTTCGTTACCGTCCCAGACCGGCGCCACGGTGTTCATCATCACGTCTCGGTCGCGCTCGCCCTTGACGAAGGGGAAGAGAATGCCGATCCCCAGGTCGAAGCCGTCCATGACCACGTACATCATGATGCCGAAGATGATGACCACGGCCCAGATCAGCGGAAGATCAATACCCATGACTCAATTCCCCTTGTTCGAGCGGTCGGTTTGGTCCACGCCTTCGCTGTCGTCGTCGGCGGCCGACAATGGCCGGGCCGGCGTGCGCTTCTGGCCTGGGCCGCCATCGGTCGGCTCGGCTTCGTGGGCCTGCGGCCCCTTGCGCACCAGGCGCATCATGTAGCTCAAGCCGGCACCGAACAGCGCGAAATACACCACGACGAACAGCACCAGGGTGATGCTCATTTGCGCAAAACTGTGCCCGGAGGAAGCATCGGCGGTACGCATCAGGCCGTAGACCACCCAAGGCTGACGACCGATTTCAGTGGTGAACCAGCCCGCCAGGATCGCAATCAGCCCGGACGGCCCCATCCACAGCACCATGTAGAGGAACGGTCGGGACTGATAGATCCGATCCTTGCGACGCAGCCAGAGGCTGCACAGGCCGGTGAAGATCATCAGCAGGCCCAGGCCCACCATGACCCGGAACGACCAGAACACGATGGTCGAATTCGGTCGGTCCTCAGGCGGGAACTCCTTGAGGGCCGGCACCTGTTTGTCCAGGCTGTGGGTCAGGATCAAGCTTCCCAGGTAAGGAATTTCCACGGCGAAGCGGGTCTTCTCCGCCTTCATATCCGGCAGGCCGAACAGGATCAGCGGGGTCGGCTCATTGCCGACGTTCTCCCAGTGACCTTCGATGGCCGCGATTTTCGCCGGTTGATGCTTGAGGGTGTTAAGACCATGGAAGTCGCCGATGACTGCCTGGATCGGAGCCACCAGCAAGGCCATCCACATCGCCATCGACAGCATGCGGCGGATGGCCGGGGTATCGCGACCGCGCAACAGATGCCAGGCCGCTGACGAGCCCACAAAGAACGCCGTCGCGACGAACGCCGCCGTGGACATGTGCAGCAAGCGATAGGGGAATGAGGGGTTGAACACCACCGCCAGCCAGTCCACCGGGATCACCCGGCCATCAATGATTTCGTAGCCCTGCGGGGTCTGCATCCAGCTGTTGGAAGACAGGATCCAGAAGGTCGAGATCAGCGTACCGATCGCCACCATCACCGTGGAGAAGAAGTGCAGGCCACGGCCAACGCGATTCCAGCCGAACAGCATCACGCCCAGGAAACCCGCCTCGAGGAAGAACGCCGTGAGCACTTCGTAGGTCAGCAGTGGCCCGGTCACCGCCCCGGCGAAGTCCGAAAAACGGCTCCAGTTGGTGCCGAACTGATAGGCCATGACCAATCCAGACACCACCCCCATGCCGAAGTTGACGGCAAAGATCTTCGACCAGAAGTGATACAGGTCGCGGTAGGTGTCGTCGCGGGTCTTGAGCCACAGGCCTTCGAGCACCGCCAGGTAACTCGCCAGGCCAATGGTGATGGCCGGGAACAGGATGTGGAACGAGATGGTGAACGCGAACTGGATTCGGGCGAGATCGAGCGCCTCCAAACCGAACATAAGTCTTCCTCTGTCAGGTAAAACCGGCTGCGGGCGGGGCCTGCATCACAATCCCCAGGGATATGGAGTGCGATGCTTTTCAAATCGTTCTTTTTAAAACCGTCACAACGCAGGACTCTGGCCGGATGGCCGCCAGTCCAACACTGCGAAAGGTGTTGATCTGGATCAAGCAATGATCAAAGAGTAGCCGCTTTATTGCCGATGAACGGCGTGGTCTTTTGTCGCGTGACAGGTTGTCTCAGAGGCTCAGGACATAAGTGAAGACTTTTATGGCGAGAGGATTTATCCCCGATCTGTGGGAGCAAGCCTTGCTCCCACAGCTCGGGGATAAATCCTCTCGCCACGGGATGACCTGGCCCGAGATCGATGTTTGGCTAACTATTTTTTTCCGGCAAGCGCAACTTCCTGTTACAGCTCGGTGATAATCTCGTTGCCTTCATCTCCGGACCCGTCATAGATGCCCAGCCAAGCACCGCTGCTGCTCCGTCACCACCGCCCGTTCATCGCCTTCTGGCTGGCCCGGATATTCACCGCCAGCGGCTTCCAGATGCTCACCGTGGCCATCGGCTGGAACCTCTATCAACTGACCGGCAACGTCTTGGACCTGGGCCTTGTGGGCCTGGTGGAGTTTGCGCCCCGGGTGCTGTTCATGCTGCATACCGGGCACGTGGCCGACCGTTATGACCGGCGCAAGGTCGCGGCCATCTGCCAGTCGTTACAGGCGTTGATTGCTCTGTCGCTGGCGATCGGCAGCGCCACCGACCATGTCACGCGGGAAATGATCTTCATCCTCGCCTTCCTGCTGGGCGCCGCCCGTTCCTTCGAAATGCCGACCACCCAGGCGCTGCTGCCGAGCATCGTACCGTCGGCACTGTTTCCCCGGGCCGTGGCCGCCGCGCAGTCGGCCCAACAGTCAGCCACCATTGTCGCCCCGGCCCTCGGCGGCTTGCTCTACGCCTTCGGCAGCACCTGGGTCTATGGGCCAACCGTGCTGCTCTACCTCATCGCTTGCTGCCTGATGCTCAACCTGCCCGCCCGGCAGACGCCCCTGAACAAAGGCAAGGCCACGATGGACTCGTTGCTGGCCGGGATTCGCTTCATTCGCAGCCGTCCGGACATTCTCGGGGCAATCTCCCTGGACCTGTTCGCGGTGTTGCTCGGCGGTGCGACGGCGCTGCTGCCGGTGTTCGCCAAGGACATCCTGCTCACCGGCCCCTGGGGCCTGGGCCTGTTGCGGTCGGCGCCCGCGGTCGGGGCCTTGCTGATGTCGCTGTGGCTGGCGCGATTTGCCGTGGAGCGCAAGGTGGGCCGGGTGATGTTTACCGCCGTGGGCGTGTTCGGCGTCGCCACTATTGCGTTCGGCCTCTCCACTTCGTTCTGGTTTTCCCTCGCGGTGTTGGTGGTACTGGGCGCGGCGGACATGATCAGCATGGTCATCCGCGCCTCCTTCGTGCAGTTGGAAACACCGGATGAAATGCGCGGTCGAGTCAGCGCGGTGAACGGGCTGTTCATCGGCGCCTCGAACCAGTTGGGCGAGTTCGAATCCGGCCTGACCGCCCACTGGTTCGGCACCGTGCCGGCGGTGGTCATGGGCGGAGTTGGCACGCTGCTGGTAACCGGGGCCTGGATCAAACTGTTCCCGACCCTGGCCAACCGCGACCGGATGCACGAACCGGCGGAAACCGCAAAAGCCTAGAGCAACTTGTCGAGGGTGATCGGAAAGTCCCGAACCCGTTTGCCGGTGGCGTGATAGATCGCATTGGCCACCGCCGCTGCCACACCGACGATACCGATTTCACCAACGCCCTTGGACCCGAGGGCGTTGACGATTTCATCGTGTTCATCGACAAAAACCACGTCAATATCGCCAATGTCGGCGTTAACCGGCAGATGGTACTCGGCCAGGCTGTGGTTCATGTGGCGGCCCAGCCCATGGTCGGTCAGGGTTTCTTCGTGCAGGGCCATGCCGATGCCCCAGACCACACCACCGAGAATCTGGCTGCGAGCGGTTTTCGGGTTGATCACCCGCCCGGCGGCAATGGCGCTGACCACCCGATTGACCTTCACCGTGCCCAGGTCTTCATCCACCCAAACCTCAACGAACACCGCCGAGTGGGTGGCGGTGGCGTAGGCCTGGCGCTTTTCGTCCGGCTCTGCAGTGACCTGGGCCTGCAGCGGTGTCTCGCCACTTTTTTGCGCCAACTCGGCCAAAGCGACGCTCACCTCGCCCAACCGCAGTTGGCCATCGGCAAACGTCACTTGCTCAAGGGTCGCGCCACTGAAGGCCGGGCACGTCTGCCGGGCCACGGCCAACAGCTTTTCCTTCAGGGCTTCACAGGCCTGCTGCACAGCAGTGCCCACCGATGAGACGGTGAACGAACCGCCCTGCAGCGGTGCTGTAGGCAACGACGAATCACCGAGGACAAAGCTGACGTCTTCAAGAGAAACACCCGACGCCTCGGCGGCGATCTGGGTCATGACTGTGTAGGTCCCAGTACCGATGTCAGTGGTGGCGCTGCTGACGGTCAGCTTGCCGTCAGCCCCCAGCGAAGCCTTGGCGCTGGCCTTCTGCTGCATGGCTTCCCACACGCCACCGGCCATGCCCCAGCCCACCAGTTGCCGGCCCTCACGCATGCTGCGCGGTTCCGGGTTGCGCTTGTCCCAACCGAAACGGCGGGCGCCCTGGGCGTAACACTCACGCAATTGCTTGCTGGAATACGGCTTGCCTTCGTTCTCGTTACGCTCGGCGTAGTTGATCAACCGCAGTTGCACCGGATCGATCGCCAGGGCGCAGGCCAGTTCATCCATGGCGCATTCCAGCCCAATCAGGCCCAGGGCTGCGCCAGGCGCGCGCATGTCCAACGGCGTGTAGACGTCCAGCGGCACCAACTTGTAGGTCAGCGCCACGTTGTCGCAGTGATAGAGCATGCCGCTCCACTCCACCACATGTTCGGTGAAATCTTCGAAGCGCGAAGTCTGGGCGACAGCCGTATGGGCCACGGCCAGTAACCGCCCGTTGGCCGCCGCCCCCAGTTGCAAACGCTGCAAGGTGCGCGGTCGATAGCCGAAGGTAAACATCTGCTGGCGCGTCAGGCTGACCCGCACGGAGCGCTTGAGCGCCAGTGCCGCCATCACGGCCAAAGGCAATTGATATTGTGGCCGCAGTCCGGAACCAAAGGCGCCGCCGACATATGCGGCGAACACACGCACCTGCTCTTTCTCGAGCCCGAACACTTTTTGCACATAGGCCTGGCAGTTTTGCGTGCCTTGAGTCTTGTCGTGGATGTGCAAGCTGCCGTCGGGTTGAAACAACACGGTAGAAGCATGCGGCTCCATCGGGTTGTGGTGTTCAATCGGTGTGCTGTAGGACACATCCACACTGAGCGCCGCACTTGCGTACTCACCCTGAAAATTCCCACGGGGCTTGGGCAGTTCGGCCGGAGCGCAATGGGCTTCGTTTTGCAGGATGGCCAGATCGGTCTGATGGTCCTGGGCTTCATATTCGATTTCAATCAGTGAGCCGGCATGGCGGGCCAGCTCAAGATTGTCCGCCACGACCAAGGCCAGGGGCTGGCCGCTGTAGAGGACCTGGTCGTCGTACAGCGGCCGGAACGGCGAACCGTCCGCAGCGTCAGCATCTTGGTAAGGTTCATCGTAGCTGGCGATCCTGGGCCGGTTGGTATGGTCGATCACCGCAACTACACCGGGCAACGCCAAGGCTCGCGAAGCATCGATACGCAGCACGCGTCCACGGGCGATCGTGCCAGACACGACGCTGCCATGTAGCAGGCCGTCCTCGGGATATTCAGCGGCATAACGGGCCTGGCCCGTGACCTTGAGCAGGCCATCGACCCGGTCCAGTGGCTGCCCTATGGATTTGCTTGAAGCGTTCATCAGGCTTGCCCTCCCTGCGCAGCACCCAGTGCGGCATCGCTCAATGCACGGACAATCGCCCGGCGCGCCAGTCTGACCTTGAAACCGTTGTGTGCCAGCGGCTCGGCGCTTTGCAGCAGCGCATCGGCGGCAGCGGCGAACGTCTCGCGGCTGACGGTCTGGCCGGTCAGCCAGCTCTCCACGGCCCGGTCGCGCCAGGGTTTGTGGGCCACGCCGCCCAGGGCCAGGCGCGCCTGGCGGATCACCGCCCCGTCCAGCTCCAGCGCCGCCGCCACCGACACCAGGGCAAAGGCGTAGGAGGCCCGATCTCGAATCTTCAAGTAGTGGCTATGGTCGGCGAAACCGCGGGCCGGCAACTCGATGGCGGTGATCAACTCATCATCGGCCAATTGGTTATCCCGCTGCGGAGCATCACCGGGCAGACGATGAAAATCGGCAAACTCGATGGTCCGCGCCCCGCCTCGGCCCAGCACATGGACCACCGCTTCCAGCGCGGCCAGGGCCACGCACATGTCGGAGGGGTGAGTCGCGACACATTGATCGCTGGCGCCGAAAATCGCATGGATCCGGTTCAAGCCATCCCGAGCCGGGCAGCCACTGCCAGGCTGGCGTTTGTTGCACGCGACGTTGGCGTCATAGAAGTAATAACAGCGAGTGCGTTGCAGCAGATTGCCGCCGGTGCTGGCCATGTTGCGCAATTGCGGCGAGGCACCGGCCAGGATCGCCTGGGACAGCAGCGGATAGCGGCGCTCGATCCAGGGGTGCCAAGCCAGGTCGGCATTGCTCACCAAGGCGCCGATCATCACCCCGCCGGATGGGGTTTCGCTGAGGTCCGCCAGGGGCAGCCCGGTAATGTCGATCAGGTGCTCGGGGCGCGTGAGGTTTTCTTTCATCAGGTCCAGCAGGTTAGTGCCGCCGGCAATGAAGCGTGAAACCGGGCTCGACAAGTCGACGGCGGCCTGCACGGTGGCGGGCTTGCTGTACTGGAAGGGATTCATTGATCACCTCCCGGTTGCTGGCAGAGCGGCAATGCCGCTTCGACGGCATCACAAATATTGGTGTAGGCCCCACAGCGGCACAGGTTGCCGCTCATCAACTCGCTGATCTGAGCGCGGGTCTGCGCCCTGCCTTCGTTGACCAACCCCACCGCCGAACAGATTTGCCCCGGTGTGCAATAACCGCACTGGAACGCGTCATGCGTGATGAACGCCTGCTGCATGGGATGCAATTGCCCATGGCTGGCCAGGCCTTCAATGGTGGTCAACTCGGCGCCGTCGCACATCACCGCCAACGTCAGACAGGCGTTGATCCGTTTGCCATCGCGCAGCACCGTACAGGCGCCACATTGACCGTGGTCACAGCCTTTCTTGCTGCCCACCAGGTCCAATTGCTCACGCAGCAGGTCCAGCAGCGTGGTCCAGGGCAGCACCTGCAGTTCACGCACCAGGCCATTGAGTTTCAGACGGATAGGATGACGGGCGTAGGATGCCGGCGTCGCTTCGGACAGGGTCGCGCTCATGGAACACCTCACGGTTGGTCGTACTCGCGGCGTTTTGGGAAACCGCCGTCATAAGGGGTACGACTTCTGGGTGGGGTGAGCGTTCAAGGCAAGTTAACGACGCAAGATTGCCTACGTCTGCTGCGCAGCCGAGCGGGAGCAAGCTCCCTCGCCACAGTGAAGCGTGTCAGGCCAACAACTCCGCCGCCACTACGTTTCTCACGCCCTTGCCACAGAGTTGCTCCACCAGCGTCAAGGCAAACGCCAGGGCGGCCGCCGAGCCTTGGGCGGTGATGCAGTTGCCATCCACCACCACCGGTTGATCCACGAAGTTGCAACCGGACAACTGCTGGCTCACGGCGGGCAGGCAAGTCATGCGGCGCTGGCGCAGTACGCCGAACGCTTGGAGCACCAGGGCCGGGGCTTCAGCGATGGCGGCAAAAAAACGTCCGGTGCCAGCCTGGTTCTTGATCAATTGCTGCAACGGTTGATGGGCCGCCAGATGTTGGGCGCCGATAATGCCACCAGGCAAGACGATCAGGTCGAAATCCTGCACGAGCATGTCCACCAGCATGCCATCGGCGGTCAGGCGCGTGCCGCGGGCACAGGTGAGCATCCGCCGTCCTTCGATGCTCGCCAGCACCACTTCGATCTGTGCTCGACGCAGCACATCGACCAGAGTGACCGTCTGCAAGTCATCGACACCTTCGGCGACGGCAATCAGGGCTCTTGGCATTTTGGTTCCAGGCATCATGGGCGCTCTCCACTGGGTGGTTACTGAAGCCTAGTCAGGTTTGCCGGATCGCGTTCGGCTTGTCATGCCGGCAGGCTATTTAATGTACAACTGGGTCGACATCCGGTTGCCCGGTGCATTGATCGAGATGTTGCTGAAGCTGAAGGTGCCTTCCTGCTTGCCCTTCAGATCGAAGATGTACAGATAGCCGACGATCTTGGTCTTGGCCGAACAATCGTTGAGGTTGCCATTGCTGTATGCACACACCGGCGAGCGGGTGCCGTCGACCTCGAAACCGTCCAGCGTGACCTGGGGCTCACGGCCATAACCGATCTCCAACACGTAGACCTTGATGTTCGGCCCACGGTGATCGCAACGGGTCTGCGCCTGTCCTTGGGCGATGTCCTCGAAGCCACAGGCCGGCGATTCGACCTTGAGCACCTTGACCTCGCTCAAGGGCGGCGCCGACGCGGCATTGACGGCCTGCCCGGGCCACCACAGGCCCAGTGCGCAACCCAACGCCGTCACCACGTGTTTATTCATGCGAAACATAGAGACCTCCCGAAACCGCGCGCAGTATGGCCCACTTGGCGCGCCGGCAAAACATCGACGACGATCGCAGCCACAACGCCATGCTGCTGGTATGATGCGCGGCTTTTTCCGACCCACAGAAAATTCCCGGGCGCCGCTGGCGACCTGTGCTTTGCTGTTGAGGTCGATACATTCACGGCGCCCGGCGCGCCACGGGGAGCAGACATGCTGGAAAGGCTGTTTCAACTCAAGGCACACAATACCAACGTGCGGACCGAGATCCTGGCGGGCGTCACGACCTTCCTGGCCATGGCCTACATTCTGTTCGTCAACCCGAGCATCCTCGGCGAAACCGGCATGGACAAGGGCGCGGTGTTCGTCGCCACCTGCCTGGCGGCAGCCATCGGGTCCACCGTCATGGGCCTGATCGCCAACTACCCGATCGCCCTCGCACCAGGCATGGGCCTGAATGCCTTCTTCACCTACACCGTGGTCCTGCACATGGGCCATACCTGGCAAGTGGCGCTGGGCGCGGTGTTCATTTCCGCCGTACTGTTCTTCATGCTGTCGATCTTTCGCATCCGCGAGTGGATCATCAACAGCATCCCGCTGCCCCTGCGCTCGGCCATCGCTGCCGGTATCGGCTTGTTCCTGGCACTGATCGCCCTCAATAACGCCGGCATCGTGGTGAAAAACCCGGCGACCATGGTCGGCCTCGGCGACCTGAAGCAACCGGCGCCGATTCTCGCAACCCTCGGCTTCGTCCTGATCGTCGCCCTCGAAGCGCTGAAAGTGCGCGGCGCGGTGCTGATCGGCATCCTGGCGGTCACCATTGTTTCGATCCTGATGGGCTTCACCCCGTTCGGCGGCGTGATATCCATGCCGCCGTCCCTGGCCCCAACGTTCCTGCAACTGGACATCAAGGGCGCCCTGGACATCGGCCTGGTGAGCGTGATCTTCGCCTTCCTGTTCGTCGACCTGTTCGACAACTCTGGCACCCTGATAGGCGTCGCCAAGCGCGCCGGGCTGATGGGCAAGGACGGCCACATGCCGAAAATGGGCCGCGCGCTGATCGCCGACAGCACCGCCGCCATGGCCGGTTCGCTGCTGGGCACCTCCACCACCACCAGCTACATCGAGTCGGCGGCGGGCGTCAGTGCCGGCGGCCGTACCGGCCTGACCGCCATCGTGGTGGCGATCCTGTTCCTGCTGGCACTGTTCTTCTCGCCACTGGCCGCCAGCGTCCCGCCCTTCGCCACCGCCCCAGCCCTGTTGTTCGTCGCCGTACTGATGACCTCGGGCCTGGCGGAAATCGATTGGGACGACATCACTGTCGCCGCCCCCGTGGTGGTGACTGCCCTGGCGATGCCATTCACTTATTCCATCGCCAACGGCATCGCCTTCGGTTTCATCGCCTGGACCGCCATTAAACTGGTGTCCGGCCGTGGCCGTGAGCTGAACCCGGCGCTGGTCATCCTGTCGATTCTGTTCGTGATCAAGTTGGGTTGGTTCAACGCATGACTTTTGATTCCCAAGCCTACGCCGCCCAGCTCCAGGACAAGGTCACCCGCTTGCGTGACCTGCTGGCCCCGTTCGATGCTCCTGAGCCCGCTGTATTCGACTCAGCACTGGAGCACTTCCGCCTGCGCGCCGAATTCCGCCTATGGCGCGAGGCCGGCGAACGGCATTACGCGATGTTCTCCCAGGACGACAAGCGCACACCGATCCTCATTGAAGAGTTTCCCATCGCCAGCCTGCGCATCAACCAATTGATGCCGCAACTCAAGGCGGCCTGGCAGGCCAGCGCGCCGTTGAGCCACAAGCTGTTTCAGGTGGAGTTCCTGACCACCCTGGCCGGCGATGCGATGATCACCCTGTGCTATCACCGCCCGCTGGATGAACACTGGCACGCAGCGGCCACGAAACTGGCGAGCGACCTGGGCGTGAGCATCATCGGTCGTTCCAAGGGCAAGCGCGAAGTAATCGGCCATGACTACGTAGTGGAGAAACTCGACGTCGGCGGCCGCACCTTCAGCTATCGCCAACCCGAAGGCGCCTTCACCCAGCCCAACGGCGCGGTGAACCAGAAGATGCTCAACTGGGCTTATGAAGCGCTGGGCGATCGCAACGACGATCTGCTGGAGTTGTACTGCGGCAATGGCAACTTCACCCTGCCCCTGGCCACCCGTGTGCGCAAAGTGTTGGCCACCGAGATCAGCAAGACCTCGGTGAATGCTGCGCTGAGCAACCTCAGCGAGAATGCGGTGGATAACGTCACCCTGGTGCGCTTGTCCGCTGAGGAACTGACCGAAGCCTTGAACGAAGTCCGGCCATTCCGCCGCCTGCATGGCATTGACCTGAAAAGCTACGAATTCGGCAGCGTCTTCGTCGACCCGCCCCGCGCCGGCATGGACCCGGACACCTGCGAGCTGACCCGGCGCTTCGAGAACATCCTCTACATCTCGTGCAACCCGCAAACCCTCGCTGCCAACATCGCGCAACTGCACGACACCCATCGCATCACCCGCTGCGCGATGTTCGATCAATTCCCTTGGACCCATCACATGGAGTCCGGGGTATTGCTGACGCGGCGCTGAACGCTGCAACACTCCCTGTGTTTCATCTGTGGCGAGGGGATTTATCCCCTTACCACAATTACCCTCCCTTACCTCCCGACCAAGGTGGTGTTCGATCATCGAACACTTATTAGCCAGCGACGGCGGCTTTATTTGACCAAATTAACCATCTAGTACAATTTATCTCCACCGGCCGAAACCTGGCCGACGCCAACAATAAAAATGTGGAGAAATTGCGATGCCTCCGATCGTTCTGGTGCTCAACGGCCCGAACCTGAACCTGCTCGGCACCCGCGAGCCGGCGACTTATGGTCATGAAACCCTGGCGGACATCTCCGCACTGTGCGGCCGCGCCGCTGAAGAATTCGGCCTGGCGGTGGAGTTTCGCCAGACCAACCAGGAAAGCGAATTGCTGGACTGGGTGCATGGCGCACGCGGCCGATGTGCCGGCATCGTCATTAACCCAGCGGCCTGGACCCACACCTCAGTGGCAATCCGCGACGCCTTGGTGGCCAGCGAGGTCCCCGTCATCGAAGTTCACCTGTCCAACGTCCACGCCCGGGAAACCTTTCGCCATCACTCCTTTGTCTCATCCGTCGCCATCGGCGTGATGTGCGGGTTTGGCAGCCATGGTTATCGCCTGGCCCTGGAACATTTCAGTCAGCGGTTAAAGGGTTGATGAGCATGTCGAATATCACTGTGCTGGCCGGCCTGATCGGCGCGGGCATCCAGGCGTCTCGCACACCGGCGCTGCATGAGCATGAAGGCGATGCCCAAGGCATGCGTTACCTCTATCGGCTGATCGACCTCGATGCATTGAAACTCGACAGCGGCGCCCTGCCCGATTTGCTCAAGGCCGCCGAGCACATGAACTTCACCGGCCTGAACATCACCTTTCCCTGCAAACAGGCGATCATCCCGCTGCTGGACGAGCTGTCAGCCGAGGCCCGAGGCATTGGCGCCGTGAATACCGTGGTGCTCAAGGATGGCAAACGCATCGGCCACAACACCGACTGCCTGGGATTCGCCGAAGGTTTTCGTCGCGGGCTGGGCAGTGTTTCCCGCCGGCACGTAGTCCAGATGGGCGCCGGGGGTGCTGGCGCGGCGGTTGCCCACGCGCTACTGGCAGAAGGCGTACAGACGCTGAGCATTTTTGATGTCGAAGTCAGCCGCGCCGAGGCCCTGGCGAACAACCTGAACCAACACTTCGGCGCAGGCCGGGCCCGGGCCGGACATGACTTGGCCAGCGCCATGGCCGATGCCGATGGCCTGGTGAACACCACGCCCATGGGCATGGCGAAACTGCCAGGCATGCCGGTGCCGGTCGAACTGTTGCGGGGCGAGTTGTGGGTCGCGGAAATCGTCTACTTCCCACTGGAAACCGAACTGCTGCGCAACGCCCGCGCCCTCGGTTGCCGCACGCTGGATGGCGGCAACATGGCGGTGTTCCAGGCGGTGAAGGCGTTCGAACTGTTCAGCGGTGTGGCGCCGGATGCGCAGCGGATGCTCGAGCATTTCCAGAGCATGAATCACTAAACCCTGGTGATAATTCCTTGTGGGAGCGAGCTTGCTCGCGATAGCGGTGGATCAGCCAATGTTGATGTGACTGACAGACTGCTATCGCGAGCAAGCTCGCTCCCACAAAGGTTTCAGGGTCAGGACTGTAGATACCGCAACACCGACTCACAAACCATCTCGCGATGCCGCTGTTTGATCGCTTCGTCCGACAGGTCGATCTGAAAGATCTCACCGAACGTCTGGCGGTTGGACACACGGTAAAAGCAGAAAGAACTGATGAGCAAGTGCACGTCCAGCGGTTGGAGATCGGGACGGAACACGCCCTCTTCGGCGCCTCGACGCAAGATCACGCCCAAGGAATCGAGGATGGTATTGGTCATCGCCTTGATCGCGCCTGACTGCTTCACGTATTCGGCGTTGTGGATGTTCTCGATGCAGACGATGCGCACAAAATCCACATTGCGGTCGTGGTGGTCGAAGGTGAACTCCACCAGGCGCCGGATCGCATCGACCGGCGCCAGCTCGGCCAAGTGCAGGCGGCTCTCGGTATTGCGGATATCCCCGTAGAGTTTTTCCAACACCTCGACGTACAACTGCTCCTTGCTGCCGAAGTAGTAGTAGATCATGCGCTTGGAGGTGTGGATGCGCTCGGCGATGGCGTCGACCCGGGCGCCGGACAGGCCCTGCTGGACGAACTCGACGATGGCTTCCTGAAGAATGTTCTCCCGGGTTTTCTCCGGGTTGTTCTTGCGACTCTTGCGCGGCGCGGCGACGGGTTCGTCGAGGGCAGCGGAAAGCTCTGAATTCATAGTCATTGCGGGGCTCACGGCCATCACTGCACAGATCGGCGATTATGGGCCGCACCGTGCAGTGAAGGAAGCCACGGCATTGCCCATTACCGCCGCATTTACGATTTCCCTACAACTTGGCATGCCGCAAGCCACCGCTGCGCGACTTGGCCATGGCCGCCAGTCGCACCGCGACGTTGGCCGCGCCGTAACCGGCGTAGCCGTTCTTGCGCTGGATGATCTCAAAGAAAAACCGCCCTTCGAACGGCTCGGTGTAAACGTGGAACAACTCGCCACCCTGGGCATCACGGTCGTACAGCACGTTGAAATACGCCAGCTCACTGAGAAACTCATCGTCGAAATCGAACCGCGCCGCCAGGTCGTCATAATAGTTGAGCGGAATGTCCAGCAACGGCACACCGGCCTCCTTGGCGCGGCTGACCTGGGCAAAGATGTCATCGCAATCGAAGGCAATGTGATGCACCCCCGAACCTCGATAACTCGACAGGGCGTGTGATATCGCAGTGTTGCGGTTCTCGGAAATGTTCAGCGGCAGCCGGATCGAACTGCAGCGGCTGCGCAGGGCGCGGCTTTTTACCAGGCCATAAGGATCGGGCAACACCACTTCGTCGTCGGCCTCGAAATCCAGCAAGCTCTTGTAGAACAGCACCCAACTATCAAGGCTGTCGGCCGGCAGCGCCATCGCCATGTGGTCGATGCGCTTGAGCCCGGCGCCGATGACGGCACCGGGCTGCAAATTGAAATCGGTGCCATAGACATCGGCCTGCTGGTCCACCAGGTAGATCAGGCTGCCATCCGGGGCGCGCACCGCCGCCAGTTCCAGTTCGTTGGGGCCCACCAGCCCGCGATAGGGCTGGCCCTTGTAGGCAACGGCTCGCTCCAAGGCGCTGGCACTGTTTTTCACCCGCACGGCAGTGGCGCACAGCGACGGTCCATGAGCTTCGAAGAAGCTGTGGGCGAAGGAGTACGGCTCACTATTGAGGATCAGGTTGATGTCGCCCTGGCGCAGCAGGCTCACGTTCTTGGAACGATGCTGACCGGCCTTGACGAACCCCAGCCGTTCCAGCCAGTGGGACAGCTTGGCGCCGAGGTTATCGTCCACGGCGAACTCGAGAAACTCGATGCCGTTGTATTCACTGGCCGGCGGTGTGGCGAAGAGGATATCGGCATTGCGGGTGGACGGCGCTTCTTCGGCCAGGCGCTGACGGGTCTTTTCTTCCAGGTACAGCAGCGAGCGCAGACCGTCGGCGGCATTGGCCCGTGGCGGCGCGGCGCGGAAGCCGTCGTTGAAGATTTCCAGCGACAATGGCCCGGTGTAGCCACTCTTGATGATCGGTGCCAGGAAACCCGGCAAGTCGAACTCGCCCTGCCCGGGGAAGCAACGGAAATGCCGGCTCCACTCCAGCACATCCATCGCCAGGATCGGTGCGTCGGCCATTTGCACGAAGAAAATCTTCTCGCCGGGGATCTCGGCAATCGCACTCGGATCGCCCTTGAGGGACAAGGTGTGGAAGCTGTCGAGCAATACACCGAGACTGGGATGATCGGCCTGACGCACGATGTTCCAGACCTGTTGATAAGTATTCACGTGCCGGCCCCAGGCCAGCGCCTCATAACCGATGCGCAAGCCCCGTGCACCGGCCCGTTCGGCCAGCAACCGCAAGTCATCGATCAGAATCTGTTCATCACCGACGCTGTCGGCCGAGGCATTGCTGCACACCAGCACCAGGTCGGTGCCCAGCTCCTGCATCAGGTCGAACTTGCGCTCGGCTCGCTCCAGGTTACGCGCCAGACGGTCGCGGCGGCAGCCTTCAAAGTCACGAAACGGCTGGAACAACGTGATGGCGATGCCTAGGTCAGCACACATCTGCCTGATTTCCCGAGGGCTGCCATCGTAGTAGAGAAGGTCGTTCTCGAAAATCTCCACTCCGTCGAAACCGGCGGCGGCAATGGCCTCGAGTTTTTCCGGCAGGGTACCGCTCAAGGATACGGTGGCAATGGAACGCTGCATGACTTCGGCTCCCGGGACAGGCATCGGCTACAAAAGGTGCGCCGTTTTTTGAAAGAGTCAGCCGATTATTGGGCTGCCGATTTCTTTGAGCAATTTAATATGTACCATTCGGTTAGTTTTTTGGGCGATTATCGAACAAAATGCCGATTGCCGAATTGACGATTTTTTGCTCACTGCGCACCATCGCTCCCACATTGACGCAGGCCCTGGCCGCCGGCATCAATGGACAGACCCAGACCAACCATAAGAATTTCAAAACGGGTACCCGCTATGATTCCTTCCCAAAGCTCCCGCCTGACCCCCGGCCTGGGTGTTTCGACCAGTGGCATCGGTGACAAGATCCGCGGCGCCATGGCCGTAGGCAAGACCCGCTGGGGCATGCTCGCCCTGGTGTTTTTTGCCACCACCCTGAACTACATCGACCGCGCCGCCTTGGGCGTGATGCAGCCGATTCTTGCCAAGGAGATGAGCTGGACGGCGATGGATTACGCCAACATCAACTTCTGGTTCCAGGTCGGCTATGCCGTCGGCTTCATCCTGCAGGGTCGGCTGATCGACCGGATTGGCGTCAAGCGCGTGTTCTTTTGCGCAGTACTGCTCTGGAGCCTGGCGACCGGCGCCCACGGCCTGGCCACCTCCGCAGTGGGTTTCATGGTCTGCCGCTTTATCCTGGGCCTGACCGAAGCGGCCAACTACCCGGCCTGCGTGAAGACCACGCGGCTGTGGTTTCCGGCCGGTGAACGGGCGGTAGCCACTGGCATTTTCAACGCGGGGACCAACGTCGGCGCGATGTTCACCCCGATGCTACTGCCACTGATCCTGCACGTGTGGGGCTGGCAGGCGGCGTTCCTGTGCATGTCTGCGCTGGGCGGAGTCTGGCTGCTGTTCTGGGGCCTGAAATACTTCAACCCGGAAGATCACCCCAGCGTCAAACAGTCGGAACTGGACTACATCCAGGCCCAGGACGAACCGGACCAGGTCCGCGTGCCTTTCTCCCGGATCCTGCGCATGCGTGGCACTTGGGCGTTCGCCCTGGCCTACTCGATCACGGCCCCGGTGTTCTGGTTCTACCTGTATTGGCTGCCGCCGTTCCTGAACCAGCAATACAACCTGGGCATCAACGTGACCCAGATGGGCATCCCGTTGATCATCATTTACCTCACCGCTGACTTCGGCAGTGTGGGCGGCGGCATCCTGTCTTCGTTCCTGATCGGCCGCGGCCTCAACCCAATCAAAGCGCGACTGGTGTCCATGCTGCTGTTCGCCTGCTGCATCATCGGCGTGATCATGGCCGCCGGCGCAAGCAACCTCTGGATGGCGGTGTTTGCCATTTCCCTGGCCATCGGCGCGCACCAGGCCTGGACCGCGAACATCTGGAGCCTGGTGATGGACTACACGCCCAAACACATGATGAGTACAGTGTTCGGCTTCGGCGGCATGTGCGCAGCCATCGGCGGGATGTTCATGACCCAGTTGGTGGGCCACATCCTCACGATCACCAATAACAACTACACCGTGTTGTTCACCCTGATCCCGGCGATGTACTTCATCGCCCTGACCTGGCTGTACTTCATGGCGCCGCGCAAGGTGCCTACGCTGGAAAACTGATACCGGGCCAGTTTCGAGCAATCAAGTCGAACACCTTTGTGGCGACGGGATTTATCCCCTCGCCACAGGGGACCACATCAGCTCCGCCGCTGTTGCCACGCTGCCGCCAGCCCACTCAAGCAAATCAGAGCGATACCCACCACCGTGGTCAACGTCGGCGTGTGGCTGAACAGCAACCAACCCAGCAGCCCGGCAAACACAATCTGGCAGTACCCGAACGGCGCGAGCAGTGCCGGGGCGGCAAAACGGAAGGCCTGGGTCAGCATCAAATGCGCCGTCATCCCGCAGGCCCCCAGCGCCAGCATCATCGCCCCGTGCAACAGGCTCGGCACTTGCCAGAAGAACGGCACCAGTGCGCTCATCACCAACGTGTTGCACAGGCCCGCGAAGAAGTTGCTGGTGGTCGGACTGTCGATCTCACTGAGCTTGCGCGTGAGCAACTGGTAGAAGCAGAAAAACAGCGCCGAGCAGAACGGCAACAACACCGCCGGCGTGAACAGATCCCCGCCGGGATGGACGATGATCAACACCCCGATAAAACCGAAGATCACTGCGATCCATTGGCCACGCGTCACGTGCTCGCCCAACAATGGCACCGACAGCGCGGTGACCAGCACCGGGGCCAAGAAGTTGACCGCAGTCGCCTCGGCCAACGGGATATACATCAGGGCCGTGGTAAAGAACAGGCTGGTGCCCAGCAGACACAGTGCCCGTGCCAGCTGCCACAGAGGGCGTTTGGTCCGCAGGACCCGCAGTCCCGAGCGCGGCAGGAAAATACCGGCCATCAGCAACGTGTGCACCACGTATCGAGCCCACACCACCATGATGATCGGATAGAAACCCGAGAGATATTTCGACAGGGCGTCATGACTGGAGAACAGGAATGTCGCGCAGAGAATAAGCAGGATGCCCTTGAAGGCCTGATTGACGCCGGAAAGCGGGGTGCTGACGGTCATGTAGGAATCCTGCGTTGCGTGTGTAGGTAAGAGCCAATATCTGCGACCACGGATTCAGCTGAACAGCTCCGATGCCTGACTGGCTTGGGACAGCTCCTCGGCAAACGCCAGCAAGGTCGGTGCCAGCCCATGCAAGCGCGCCCGGGGCATTCGCGCGCTGGGCCCGGCAACGCTGAGGACGCCGACGACCCGACCGTCCAGTGGATGTCGCACCACGGCGGCAATGGCCGAGGTGCCGACCGCCGAGCTTTCCTCGACGCAGGCATAGCCTTGCTCACGGGCCTGTCGCAGGTATTGGAGCAATTCAACCGTGTCGCGTGGCGCGTTCGGCCCCAGTTCCTGGGTGGGCACCTGGTTCACCTGCCGCTCAACCAGGGCCAACGCCTCACTGTCGCTCATGCACGCCAGCCAGGCATGCCCCGAGGCGGTATAGAACAACGGAGCCTCGCGGCCCATGTCCGGGTCGTAGCGCAAGCCGGAGCGCGCGCCCTGGGACTTGGCGATCCAGGTCTGGCGATCCCCCTCGATGACGCCCAGGCGCACCAGTTCCCCAGTGTCCCGCGCCAGGCGATCGAGCACCGGCTGAACGATGTCCGCACCACTGCGCGACAGGTAGCGAAAACCCATGGCGACCAAGCGGGTCGACAAGTGATAACGCAGGTTCTCCGGATTCTGACGTACATAGCCCAGACGCATCAGCTCGGCGAGCAGGCGGTGAGTGGCACTCTTGGGAATTTGCAACTGCTCGGCCAGCCCTTGCAGCGGCCAGCCGTGGGGATCGCTGGCCAGGCTTTCCAGCACGTTGAAGACCCGTTCGATTTGACTGCCGGCCATGGGAAATCCAAATGAAATGTTAGTCGATTCTAAAATATGCAGAGTTTAATGCAAATTCTGGAACTGGAAACCCTTCATGGGTCGATGAACCAAAAGCCGCGGTGATTGCCTGAAAGCTCAAGCACTACGCGCATCCAGGCTTCCCAAAAGCTAGACTCACCGCAACATCGGCAGCACTCTTCACACTGTCAATCAGAGGATTCCCCACATGTTATGGAAAAAAGGTCGCCGCAGTGACAACGTGGTGGACGCCCGCGGCGACGGTGGCGGCGGCGGTGGGATGCGCTTCGGCGGCGGCAAGGGTTTGAGCCTGACGGCCATCATCCTGATCGTCGGCATCGGCTGGATCACCGGCCAGGACCCGATGCAGATCCTCGGGCAACTGGCCGGGCAGATGGACCAGAGCTCTGCGCCCGCCTCCTCACAAACCCGCCAGGCGCCACCGGCCAACGATGAGCAGGCCGAATTCGTGCGCTCGATCCTCGGCGACACCGAAGACACCTGGGGCCAGGTCTTCCAGCAAGCCGGGCGCCAGTACCAGCAGCCGAAGCTGGTGCTGTTCAGCGGCCGGGTCAACTCGGCCTGTGGCCTCGCCTCTTCGGCAACCGGCCCGTTCTATTGCCCGGCTGATCGGCAGGTCTACCTGGACATGAGTTTCTTCAAGGAAATGTCCCAGCGTTTCTCTGCCGCCGGGGACTTCGCCCAGGCCTACGTCATCGCCCATGAAGTCGGGCACCATGTGCAGACCCTGCTCGGTGTGTCGGCAAAAATCCAGGAAGCCCGCCAACAAGGCCGGCAGATGGAAGGTGACGGCGGCTTGCTGGTCCGCCAGGAATTGCAGGCCGATTGCCTGGCGGGCGTGTGGGCCAACCACGCGCAAAAACGCCTGAACTGGCTGGAGCCGGGGGACATTGAGGAGGCCTTGAACGCCGCCAACGCCATCGGCGATGACCGCTTGCAGCAACAAGGCCAGGGCCGCGTGGTACCGGATTCCTTTACCCATGGCACGTCGGCGCAGCGGGTGCGCTGGTTCAAGACCGGCTTCGCCCAGGGCCAGGTCAACCAGTGCGACACGTTCGCGGCGAAAAACCTGTAGATGAAGTGGGCGGCGTTGATGGGGCTGGCGCTGTGCTGCACCGTCGCCCAGGCAAACGAACACGGCGTGAACGTTGTGGCCCAAGGGCGCTTGCAGTTCAAGGGCGGCGCCATGGCCGTCGACGTAAGCCCGCCCCCCACGTCTATCCAGCGCGTGCTGATTATTGTCCATGGTCGGCTGCGTAATGCCGACACCTACCTGCACAGCGCGGAAAAGGCCGCAGGCCAGGCCGGCCAACTAGCCACGACCCTGATCATCGCCCCGCAATTTCTCAACGAACAGGACGTTGCGCGCCATCAATTGCCCAACGACCTGCTGCGCTGGCAAGGCAACGACTGGATGGCCGGCGGCTTATCCACAGGGCCGAATCCAGTCAGTTCCTTTCAGGTCCTCGACGACATCATTGCGCGAGTCAGCGACCGGCAGCAGTTTCCCGAAGTGAAGCAGATCATCATCGCCGGCCATTCCGGCGGCGCCCAGGTCGTGCAGCGCTATGCCCTGCTCGCCCACGGCCAATATCGGATCGAGCCACGCTTTGTCATCGCCAACCCGTCGTCCTATGCCTACTTCGATGCACAACGGCCCATGGCTTTCGACCCTGCCAGTTGTCCAGGCTTCAATCATTGGAAGTACGGTCTGCAGGGCCTGCCCACCTATGCAGCCGGGCAAACACCCGCGCAGCTGGAAAACAACTACATCAAGCGCGACATCGTCTATTTGCTCGGACAACAAGACACCGATCCGGAACATCCGGCCCTGGATAAAGGTTGTGAAGCGCAAACCCAGGGGCCGTATCGGTTATTGCGTGGTCATTTCTTTTTTGACTACCTGACCCGGCGCCATCCCGTTGGGTTGAACCAGCGGCTGATCGAAGTGCCAGGGGTGGGGCATAACGGGGATGGGATGTTGACTTCGCCTGAGGGGTTGAAGGTGTTGTTTGGCCAGTGAATTTTGTAGCGCGTGAGAGGGCCCTATCGCGAGCAAGCTCGCTCCCACAGGGGTTCGCTGCCGATTAAAAAATCTGAGTCGCCACCAATCCACGGTGGGAGCGAGTTTGTTCGCGATGACGGCTAGCGAGCCGATATCAATCTCAAGCAGAAAGCATCCGCCGCAACTCGACACAATCGCGCGCATGCCAATCCGTCAACTCCGGCCACGGATTGTCCGGCAGATTCACCAACACCGTCCGCGCCCCGGCCGCGCGACCGCAGTCCAGGTCGAAGCGGTAGTCGCCGACCATCACCATCGCCTCCGGTGCCACGCTCCAGGCCTCGGCCAGCTTCAGCAAACCACCGGGATGGGGCTTGGGCGGAGCTTCGTCGCGGCCCAGCACATCCTCCACGGCGAAACAGTCCGCCAGGCCGATGGCTTCGAGGGTCACGTGGGCCAGCTCGCGGGCGTTGCGGGTCAGGATCCCCAAGCGAACACCACGTGCCGCCAGCTCGCGCACCAACTCGACCGCCCCCGGTGCAGGCTTGGAGCCCAGCGCCAGGTCCCGCTCGTGCTCCAGCAGCCAGGCATGCTTGGCCGCGGCTTCATCCGCTGGCAACGCCGCCAGGTGGGTGAGGATGTCGTCTTCGGCCGGAATCGCCAGGGCCACGCGGATCGCCGCGAAATCATGCACGGCGATGGTCAGCGTGCCGTCCATGTCGAATACCCAGTGCCGTACTTCGGCCAGGCTCATGCCCAGTCCTTGCGATGGCGGATCAGGCCTTCCTGGGTCACCGACGCCACCAGTTGCCCGGCACGATTGAACACGCTGCCCCGGGAGAACCCGCGGGAGTTGCCGGCCCATGGGCTATCCATGGCGTAGAGCAACCAGTCATCGGCGCGCAGGTCGGCGTGGAACCACAAGGCGTGGTCGAGGCTGGCGACCTGCATATCCTTGTGCCACACCGATTTGCCGTGGGGCAACAGCGAAGTGGTCAACAGGCCGAAGTCCGAGGCGTAGGCCAGCAGGTATTTGTGCAAGGCCGGCGAATCGGCCAGGGCGCCATCGGCGCGGAACCACACGTATTTGATCGGATCGGCCGGTTGCGGGTTGTAAGGGTCTTTTTCGGTGACCGGGCGCACCTCGATCGGCTTGGCGCACAGCAGCTTTTCACGCATGTGCTCAGGCAACAGGTGCGCGCGCTGCTGGGTCAGCTCCAGCTCGGATGGCAGGTTCTCCGGCCCGACAACTTGCGGCATGCTGCTCTGGTGCTCAAAGCCCTGTTCGTCGTACTGGAACGATGCACTGCAGGTAAAAATCGGATTGCCCTTCTGGATCGCCGTCACGCGGCGGGTGCTGAAACTGCCGCCATCACGCACCCGGTCCACCTGGTAGACCACCGGCAGTGCGGCGTCACCCGGACGCAGGAAATAACCGTGCATCGAATGCACATGGCGCGCCTCTTCCACGGTCTGGCTGGCCGCCGACAACGACTGGCCCAGCACCTGGCCACCGAACAACTGACGGAACCCCAGGTCCTGGCTGCGACCGCGAAACAGGTTCTCTTCGATCGGTTCCAGGGTCAGCAGGTCGACCAGATCTTCCAACACGTGGCTCATTCAGACTTTCCTCACACAGCGCAACACCGCGCAGTCTGCGCTGCGGCGGTGGATCGATTGTTGGCCCGGGCCATTGTGGCGGGCATTGTAAACGTCCGTGTCGGCTAACCGTGCAGGGTCTGTAGCCACTGTTCACGGTTGATGCGATAGAGCACATGGTGACGCAATGGATGCCCGACCGCGAGCTTTGGGTGTTCAAAGTCGTCAGCCGCAGCGTGGTGCATGCCGATCGCCTGCATGACTTTTTGCGACGGCAGGTTATCCACAGCGGTGAACGCCACCACTTCGTCCAGCAACAACTGGTCGAAGGCACAGCGCAACGCGGTCCACGCCGCCTCGCTGGCATAGCCCAGCCCCCAGTGCTCCCGCGCCAGACGCCAGCCGATCTCGATGGCCGGTGTGAACGGTGCGTCGAACCCGACCACGCCCAGCCCGGTAAAGCCAATGAACGCCCCGGTGTCCTTGCGCTCCAGTGCCCACAACCCAAAACCATGCTCGGCAAAATGCCCACGCACGCGGCCGATCAAGGCGGCGCTTTCCAGCCGGCTCAAGGGCGCCGGGAAATATCGCATCACCTGCGGATCGGCAGACATGGCGGCAAATTCCGGCAAGTCCTCGTCACGCCACTGCCGCAACAGCAGCCGCGCGCTTTCCAGTTCCAGTATCGGCTCCATCTTCACTCCCCTTCCATGCCCCAGAGTCTACAACGCTGGTAGGATCCGTCACATAATCACCACTGAAAACACCATGCCGCTGCCACTGATCTATCACGAAGACTACAGCCCCGAATTCCCGGCGGAACACCGTTTCCCCATGGACAAGTTCCGCCTGCTGCGCGATCACCTGGTGGACAGCGGCCTGACCCGCGACGCCGACCTGCTGCGCCCGGCACTGTGCCCGCCAGATATCCTCGCCCTGGCCCATGACCGCGCCTATATCGAACGCTATATGGGCGGCGAGTTGTGTCGTGAGGACCAGCGGCGGCTTGGCCTGCCCTGGAGCGAAGCCCTGGCCCGCCGAACGGTACGCGCCGTGGGCGGCTCGCTGCTGGCGGCTGAACAGGCCCTCGAACACGGGCTGGCCTGTCACTTGGCCGGCGGCACCCATCACGCCCATTACGACCACCCGGCCGGATTTTGCATTTTCAACGACCTGGCGGTGATCAGCCGATATTTCCTGGCCAGCGGCCGGGTCTCGCGGGTGCTTATTTTCGACTGTGATGTGCATCAAGGCGACGGCACCGCCCGAATACTCCATGACACTCCGGACGCCGTGACAGTTTCCTTGCACTGCGAAAAGAATTTTCCTGCACGCAAGGCGCAAAGCGACTGGGACATCCCCTTGCCGATGGCCATGGAAGATGCCGCTTATTTGAAAGTGGTGGACGATGCGCTCAACTACCTGCTGCCGCTCTACCAGCCTGACCTGGTGCTGTATGACGCCGGTGTCGATGTCCACAAGGACGATGCCCTCGGTTACCTGAAGCTGACCGACGAAGGCCTCGCCGCCCGGGATGAGAGCGTCATGCGCCATTGCCTGGGACGGGATATCCCGGTGGTCGGCGTGATCGGCGGCGGCTACAGCAAGGACCGCAAGGCCCTGGCCCGCCGCCACGGGATCCTGCACCACAGCGCACAAAAGGTCTGGGCGTCATCAGGTTGTCATTGAACGCTGGGCGCGTTACCCACAATGCCTGTGGGCCGGCCTGTGGATAACCTGAGTGAAACGGCTTACAGGCCATGCCGCATGTAGCCTGCAGAGGTCTGACTGTTTTTTGATCACACACTTCAAAAACACCCCATACCCTGTGGGAGCGAGCTTACTCGCGACTGCGGTGGATCGGCTAGATCGATACCAACTGACACACGGCTATCGCGAGCATGCTCGCTCCCACAGGAATTCTGTGCTGATAGAATGCCGCGCTTAATCCCGCTTCCGCAGCCCACGCCATGACCTCGACCACCCAACCCCACACCCCAAGCATCACCATCATCGGCGGCGGCCCCGCCGGCCTGATGGCGGCCGAGGTGTTGAGCCAGGCCGGGATCCAGGTCGACCTGTACGACGGTATGCCTTCAGTGGGCAGGAAATTCCTGCTGGCCGGTGTCGGCGGCATGAACATTACCCACTCCGAAGCCTTCCCGGCATTTCTGTCCCGCTACGGCGAACGCGCGCCAAACATCGCTCCGTTGCTGCGGGCATTCGGCGCCGAGCAATTGTGCGAATGGATTCACGGGCTGGGCATCGACACTTTCGTCGGCAGCTCCGGACGGGTCTTTCCTACCGACATGAAAGCCGCCCCGCTGCTGCGCGCCTGGCTCAAGCGCCTGCGTGATGCCGGCGTGCTGATCCACACACGCCATCGCTGGCTCGGTTGGAACCCCGATGGCAGCTTGCGAATAGCGAGTCCGGAAGGTGAGAAAACGCTACGCCCCGACGCGACACTGCTGGCACTGGGCGGTGGCAGTTGGGCGCGACTGGGCTCCGACGGCGCCTGGATGCTGCCGCTGGAACAGCGCGGTGTAGTCCTTGCACCACTGCAGCCGAGCAATTGCGGGTTCGACGTGCAGGCCTGGAGCGATTTGATGGTCAGCAAATTCGCCGGTGCCCCGTTGAAGAACATCGCCATCGGCCTGGGCGACGATGCACCGCGCCTCGGCGAATGCGTGATCACCGCCACCGGCATCGAAGGCAGCCTGATCTACGCGCTGTCGGCAGCGATTCGCGAAGCCATCAACCAACACGGCAGCGCAACGATCCACCTGGACCTGCTGCCAGGGAGACCTGTGGACAAAGTCCAGCAAGCGCTGAACAAGCCCCGCGGTTCACGCTCGATGGCCAAGCACTTGCATAGCCAGTTGGGCATCGACGGGGTCAAGGCCGCGCTGCTGCGCGAACTCACGCCCGCCGATTGTTTCACTGACCCGGCGCGCCTGGCCCTGGCGATCAAGGCCTTGCCTATCACCGTGGTGAAAACCCGCCCCCTGGACGAAGCCATCAGCAGCGCCGGTGGCGTGACCTTCGACGCCTTGGACGAACGCTTGATGCTCAAGCAACTACCCGGCGTGTTCTGCGCCGGGGAAATGCTCGATTGGGAAGCGCCGACCGGCGGCTACCTGCTCACGGCCTGCTTCGCCAGCGGCCGCGCGGCGGGGCTAGGTATGCTGGAGTGGTTGCGGCGCCTGGATTGAAGACCCAGGCGTGCCCATCGCGAGCAAGCGCGCTCCCACAGGAGTCTGTAGTGGACACCGGATCTGTGCACACCTGAGAACCCCTGTGGGAGCGAGCTTGCTCGCGATAGCGATGTATCAGACGCCGCGAATCATCAAGGCTTACGCTTGCGCGGCCCAGTATTGAACACCGGCACCTTGCGCACCGGCTTGACCGAGGGCTCCACAGGCCCCGCGTCGCCGCTGTCCACCCACTTGCCCAGGTTGCGCTTGCCGCCACTGCCTGAGGTTTTCGGTTTCTTCGGCTTTTTCGGTTTCTTGATGACCTGGCCGCTGGCGTCAGTGTCCGGCACCCGATGCTCAGGCTCGAAGTCCTGTTCCATCTGCCGGGGCAACGTCTGACGGGTCAGGGTTTCGATGGCTGACAGCAGATTCACTTCGTCGGCGCAGACCAAAGAAATCGCCTGCCCCGTAGCGCCCGCCCGGCCGGTACGGCCGATGCGGTGAATGTAGTCCTCGGCGACAATCGGCAGGTCGAAGTTCACCACCAACGGCAAATCCTCGATGTCCAACCCACGGGCGGCGACGTCGGTGGCCACCAGGATCTGCACTTCACTGGCCTTGAAACGGTCCAGTGCCCGCTGGCGGGTGGCCTGGGGTTTGTCACCGTGGATACCGTCGGCGTTGATGCCCATGCCCTGGAGTTTTTCCACCAGTGCATCGACGCCGTTGCGGGTCTTGGCGAACACCAGCACCTGCTTCCACTTACCCTTGCGCATCAAGTGAACGAACAGTTCCGGCTTGCGCTTCTTGTCCACCGTCACCACCCATTGTTTGACGGTGTTGGCGGCGACGTTGCGCGGGCTCACTTCAATGCTCAGTGGGTCGTTGAGCATCTGCCCGGCCAGCAGGCGGATCGCATCGGAGAACGTTGCCGAGAACAGCAGCGTCTGACGCTTTTTCGGCAGAGCCTTGTAGATATTGGCCAGCTCTTCGGAGAAACCCAGGTCGAGCATGCGGTCGGCTTCGTCCAGCACCAGAGTCTGCAACTGGTTGAACTTCAGCGCGTTCTGCCGGAACAGATCGAGCAGGCGCCCCGGTGTGGCGACTAATAGATCGACACCTTTGCGCAGTTTCATCATTTGCGGGTTGATGCTGACGCCGCCATACACGGCATACGTGCTCAGCGGCAGGTTTTGCGCGTACTGGCGCACGCTTTCATGAACCTGTTCGGCCAGCTCGCGGGTCGGCACTAGGATCAGCGCCCGCACCGAGTTGGCGGCGACCTTCGGCCCTTCGGTGGTCAGCAGCTGCAACAGCGGCACGGCAAAACCGGCAGTCTTGCCGGTGCCGGTCTGGGCGGCGGCCATCAGGTCGCGACCGGCCAGCACCGCCGGCATGGCTTGGGCCTGCACCGGGGTCGGGGTCTGGTAACCGAGCGTCTCAAGGGCGCGCAGCAAGGGTTCGATCAGGCCAAGGGTGGCGAAAGTCATGGAAGTACCGTAGGAAAAATCAGCGCAAGGTGTGCAATGCGCGGCAGTTTACCCTAATTCAGGATTCGGCCGGCGCGGGCATCGGTTTGCGCCATTGGGGCAACCCGATCAACACCACAGCGCTGATGATCACCAGCATCGCCGAGGCCTCTTCAATGCCGATGGTTTCACCGGCGAATACGATCCCCAACAACACCGCTACCGCCGGGTTGACGTAGGCATAACTGGTGGCCGCCGCCGGACGTACATGCTTGAGCAGGTACATGTAGGCGTTGAAAGCGACGATCGAGCCGAAACAAGTCAGGTAAGCCAGGGCGAACCAACCTTCCAACGGCGGGACACTGTCCAGATGCTCGCCGCTGGCCACGCTGCCGATCAACAGCACCACGCCGCCAACCAGCATTTCCACGGCACTGGCCATCGCCCCCGCCGGCAACGGCAAGTGCTTGCTCAGCACCGAACCAAAGGCCCAGGACGCCGCCGCGAACACCAGCAAGGTCGCACCCAGCGGGCTCGATTGCAGGTTGGAGCCAAGGTTGAGCATGGCAATGCCAATCAGCCCCAGCACAATCCCCGCCCATTCCAGGCGGGTATTACGCGCGCCCCAGAAATAGCCGCAGAGCAAGGTAAACAAGGGCACCGTCGCCACGGCCAACGCCGCCACCCCAGACGCCACGCCCGTGTGCTCGGCAACGCTGACCGCACCATTACCGAAACTGAGCAGCAGCACACCAATGATGGCCCCGGCCTTCCATTGCGCCCAGGTCGGCGCCGGCGCCCCGCGCCAGCGCAGGAAGCCGTACATCAGCGAGCCGGCCAGCACGAAACGAATCCCCGCCAGCAACAGCGGCGGCCAATGCTCGACACCGATGCGAATCACCAGATAGGTCGAACCCCAGATGACGTACAAGGCGAAAAAGGCAGCGATCAATGGCAAAGGGAAACGGCGTGGGCCAGGCATGGTCGGCTCGAAGTCAGGACAATGAGAGGCATTATTCTAGAAAGGCAACAGGCGGAAAATAAGTTACAAAACCTGTTTATCCGACCCATACACTTTTCAAAACACGGAGATCAGCGCTATAAATCGCTTTTTCGAAAGTTACCCCAACAGGAAGCCAAACCGTGGATAAATACGACCGCATGCTGCTCAGCACCCTGTTGGAAAATGGTCGGGCGTCCTACGCCGAACTGGCCCGCAAAGTGAACCTGTCGGCCCCGGCCGTGGCCGAGCGAGTCAGCAAACTGGAAACCAGCGGTGTGATCACCGGCTATCAGGCGAAAGTCGACATGGCGAAAATCGGCCTGCCGATACAGTGCGTCATCGAACTGCGGATGAACCAGCATGGCAACCAGAAGACCTACGACGAACTGTGCAAAATCCCGCAATTGACCGAATGCCATCGAGTGACAGGCGACCCGTGCGTGATCATGCAAGCGGCGGTCGGCTCAATGCCGGAACTGGAAGAGCTGATCAACCGCATCGCCAAGTTCGGCTTCAGCAAGACCTCGATCGTGCTGTCCAGCGCCATTGAAAAGCGCGTGCCGTTGGGGCAGTTGGAAGGCAACGGGAAATAATCCACTCAACACAGACCCACCCTGTGGGAGCGAGCTTGTCGCGATGGCGGAGTGTCAGTCAACAGAGAGGCTGACCGATCCGACGCTATCGCGAGCAAGCTCGCTCCCACAGTTGTTTTTCGGCGAGCCTAGAACCCGCGATGCCGCTTGAGGTGCTCATTGATCTTCGCCGCCGGCACTTTCTGCAAGCTGCACAGCAAATCATGAGACAACTCCCGCAACCCGTGCTTTTGCCGCAGTTCCGCGGCCAGGTGCGCGGTGAGGTTGGCGGCCATTTCAGCATCGGCCATGGCCCGGTGAGCCTGGCCGGTATGGGGCAGGCCGGCGAACGCGTTGAGCGTGCCGAGCTTGTGGTTCGGCGCCGTCGGCATCAGGCGCCGAGCCAGTAGCAAAGAGCAGGCGAAATTCTGTAGTCGGGTGCGCTTGATTCGTCCCAGTTCGAAGTCCCAGAACTTCTGGTCGAACGCGGCGTTGTGGGCCAGCAGCGGCGTGATGCCGACGAACTCGTTGACCTCGTTCATCACCTTTTCCGCCGACGGTGCGCTGCGCAGCATGGCGTTGCTGATGCCGGTCAGTTGCTCGATGAAGGCCGGCACGCGCACACCAGCATTCATCAGGCTCTGGTAACGGTCGACGATCCGGCCTTGCTCCAGAATCACCACGGCGATTTCGGTGGCCCGGCAGCTGCTGCTCGGTGTGATGCCAGTGGTTTCAAAGTCGATGACTGCGATGCGTTCCAAACCTGTCTGAGCTCCGTAAAATCAATTCTTGAGCAGCAACGCGCCTTCGATGGGCACGTAGCGGCTGGCGGCGCGGATCAGCGAATTGGCAGTCAGCCCCGGTACGCCATAGGCCACGGCCTGCACACCATGCTTGCTGATGATGCGCTCGAGCAGCATGTCGAAATCGCCGTCACCGGAAGCCAGCACCACCTCATCGACGTGATCGGCGGCGTCCATAATGTCGAGGGTGATGCCCACGTCCCAGTCGCCCTTGGCCGAGCCGTCGCTGCGCTGGATGTAGGGCTTGAGCTTCACGACGAAACCCAGGTTACGCAAGATCTGCTGGAATTGCTGCTGCTTGCTGTCGCCGCGATCGATCGCATAGGCATAGGCCTCGACGATCTGCCCCTGCTTGCTGACATCGGCCCACAACGCTGCGTAGTTGAAATGGCAACCGTAGGCCTGGCGCACGGTGTAATAGAGGTTCTGGACATCGGCGAACACTGCGATTTTTTTCACCGCGTTTCCTCTTGGATGCACAAGCGCAGGCCTTCGGGCCCGAAAAGTTGCCCAGTATGCCAGCCCAGAGGAATGTTCCGCGAATAATCAGCCCGAGGCGCCAGCGCGCCCCGGACGAATGGCAGGTCAGACGAAGGAATCGTCGTCGCCGAAGAACGACGAATCGTCGCTGTAGTCCGCGTCGCTGAAACCACCCTGGTCGCTGCCATAGGTGTCATTGTCCGCCACGCGCGAGTCATCGCCCCAGCCGTTATCGCTGCTGTTACCGGCGTCATTGACCGGTTGGGCGGGTTCTTCCTTGATCACCTCGACGATCTCCTGAGGTTGCTGATTACTGTGGAACAGGCTGCTGATGCCCTGGGCCAACATCACCCCACCAGCCACGCCCGCCGCGGTTTTCAGGGCGCCGCCCAGGAAGCTGCTCGCTGCCGGTGCCTGTTGTTGCGGCGCGCCGTAGTTGCCAGGCGGTGCGCCATAGTTGCCGGGCGCGGCACCAAAGCCCTGCTGAGGCGGCGCATTGAAGGCCGGCCGCGCCGGCTCGCGCCAGCCACCACCCGCCGATGCCGGTGCGCTAGGGGCCGGTGCCGGACGGGAATCACGGGAGCTGCCACCGAAAATACTCGAGAGAAAACCACCGCCGCCGCTTGGCGCCGAAGCCTGGCTCCGAGCCTGCTGCAGGTCCGCCTGCAGTTGCTCGACTTGTTGGGCAAGCTGTTTGTTCTGTTCATCGAGGCGTTTGATCGCCGCCTCTTGCACCAGGATCGCCTGGGCCATGAAATAGCCCGCCGCAGGCTGGTTGACCATGTGCTCCTTGATCCGCGCCTCAGCTTGCGCGTCGCGCAGGGCTGAATCCTTTTCGGCCTGTTGCAGCCGTGAAAACAGTCCATCGATCAGGGTTTGCTCTTCGCTGTTCATGGCGACCTCATCAGATTGCCGGGTAAAAAAACCATTCCGGCCCCAAAGACCGGTGCGAACAGTTATGGGGCTGGCCGAAGAGGTTTCAATGGTCTTTACCAGATGTTTACGTTTGCTTGTGCGGGCGCCTGATCGGTTAAAGTGTCGGACCGCTTTTGAACTGCGATACCGACCCATGAATCCGTTTGACGTGCTGCGTGACTCTTTGTATTTCTTCAAGCGCCATCTGGGCCGGATCGCCCAGCTGTGCCTGCCGCTGGTGATACTCGAGGCTCTGCTGCAACAAGGTGTCGACAGCGCTGTCGGCCCCGAAGGCTTTCCCGGCTACAGCGTGATCGTCGGGTTGCTGCTGTATCCGCTGTACACCGCCGCGCTGATCCTGTTTCTCGACGCCCGCAGTCGCGGCGAAGCGCCGCCCGCTCGCGATCTGCTCGCAACTGCCCTGACGCTGTGGCCCCGCTTTGCCCTGCTGACGGCCCTGAACACGCTGCTGATCCTGGTGGGTATTTCGTTGTACTTCCTGCCGGGCCTGTGGCTGATGGTAGCCCTGGCCTTCAGTGAATACCTGTTGGTATTGAGAGGGCTGACGCCGCTGGCCGCGATGAAGGAAAGCCTGAGCATGACCCGCGGCAATTTCTGGCGGATCCTGTTGTGCATTTTGTGTGTGATGGGCCCGTTGTGGCTGCTCAAGGGCGTCAGTGTCTCGATGTACCCACCCCCCCAGAACCCCCTGCTCAGTTTGCTGATCGAGAGCGTTCACAGCTTCTTGCAATTGTTCACCAGCGTGGTGCTGTTCCGGATGTTCATGCTGATCGAAGCACAGCCGGTTAACCGCTGACCGCCCACTGCGACGGCCCTGGGCTTGGGCTTGAGAACCGCTCTCGGTTATGCTCGGGATCACTTTTGCGTTTCGCCCATAAGCCGAGCCATGACCCGTCTACTGCGTTACACCTTGCTGGGCCTGCTGTTGATCCTCAGCCTGGCCGTCCTGTCGATCTACGGCCTGACCTGGCGACCACAGCCCCGGGAAACCGTGCCGGTCAGCTGCACCGCCAACGCGGCGCCGCTGGCGCCCGGCCAGGCCTTGAAGGTGATGACCTGGAACGTCCAGTTCCTCGCCGGCAAGCGCTACGTGTTCTGGAACGACCTGGCCCAGGGCGACGATGAAAGCCCGACCCTGGAAGACATGGCCTTCAGCCTCGACGAAGTGGCACGGGTGATCCGCGACGAGCAACCGGACATCGTGCTGCTCCAGGAACTGGACAAAGGCGCCAAGGCCAGCGATTACCAGGACCAGTTCAAGCTGTTGCAGGAACGGCTGGCCGACCTCTACCCATGCGGCACCAGCGCCTTCGACTGGAAGGCCGACTTCATCCCCAACCCGCATATCTTCGGCAGTGTCGGCCGGCAACTGGCGACCCTGAGTCGCTACCGCATCGAGCATGCCGAACGAGTACAACTGCCGGTGGCCGACGCCAACTTCATCAGCCGTCAATTCCAACCGAAAAATGCCTTGTTGGTGAGCTATCTGCCGCTGAGCGATGGCAGCCAGCTGGCGGTGCTCAACACGCATCTGGAACGGACCAGCGAGCCGGACGAAACCGCGCCCAGACAAATCACCGCCGTCGTCAAGACACTGGATAAATTCGAATCGGCGGGCACGCCCTGGTTGATCGGCGGCGACTTCAACCAGTTGCCCCTGGGTCAGTACCGGCGCCTGCCCTCCGAGCAACGCACGCCCTACTCCGCCGACAGCCCCTTGCACCTGTTGTGGGACAAGTACCCGATGATCCCCACCAACAACGAGGCCAGCGGCATCGACCGCGAACACTGGCTGACCCACTACCCGAACGATCCCGGCCTCAACGGCCCCGACCGCACCGTCGATTACCTGTTCTACAGCCCACGGATCAAACGGGTCCAAGCCCAGGTACGCCAGGACGATACCTTGCGCATCTCCGATCATTTGCCGGTGATTGCGCGTTTTTTGTTGCCGGCAATGCCTTGAACTGAACATCAGCGCTGAACACGTGTGGCAACTCCAGTGCCGGTTTGGGATAACGCCCGGCCAATAGGAGAAATACGCTCTGACTGTCCTGATGGTATTGCGCTGAGGCCTCCTCAGACTACACATCCATTTCAAGGAGAGTTCCATGAGCGATATACAGATTCGCCTGGCCGAGCAGAAAGACGTTGATGCGCTCGGTGTATTGTTTGATGCGTACCGACAGTTCTACAGAATGGAGGCCGACCTGCAGCGGGCGACCTCCTACATCAGGGCGCGGATTGAAAAGGGTGAATCACAGGTATTCGTTGCAGAGAACGCTTCCAAGGCGCTTGCGGGGTTCTGCCAGCTCTACCCAACCTTTTGCTCGGTTTTCACTGCGCGAATCTTCACTCTGTATGATCTTTTCGTTGATTCAAACTTGCGCCAGCAGGGCATAGGCAGAAAGCTGCTTACGGCGGCCGAAGAATATGCCAGGCAGCAGGGGGCCGTCCGTTTGGACTTACGCACTGCCAAGACCAATGAATCTGCCCAGGCACTCTATGAGTCCGCAGGTTGGCAACGCGATGAAATGTTTTTCAGCTACAGCAAGTTCCTTGAGAAGGAAGGTGTGTAGCCAAAGCTTCTTTAGGGAGCTTTGGCTACACATCGCCATCGCGAGCCAGCTCGCTCCCATAGTGGATTGAGAGCGGATCGGAACTCAGCTCACTTACGTGGCTTGACCCGCGCCGTCGCCTCCGCCACCAGCGGGTCGTCCGGCCAGTAATGCTTGGGATACCGCCCCTTGAGGTCCTTCTTCACCTCGGCGTAGGTACTGCGCCAGAAGTTCGCCAGGTCCTGAGTGACCTGTACCGGCCGACGCGCCGGTGACAGCAGGTGCAGCTTGACGACTTGGCGGCCACCAGCAATGCGCGGGGTATCGGCCAGGCCGAACAGTTCCTGCAAGCGCACCGCCAGGATCGGCGGATGCTCGCTGTAGTCCAGCCGGATCGACGAGCCCGAGGGCACGCTCAAATGATGGGGGGCCAGTTCATCCAGGCGTTGCGGCAAAGGCCAGGGCAACAGGTTGTGAACGATGCTGGACAAGTCCAGGTTGGCGAAATGACTGAGGCGCGAGACGCGCCCCAGATACGGCATCAACCAATGCTCGAGACTGTCCAGTAACGCTGCGTCGCTGACGTCTGGCCATTCGCTCTCACCCTTGGCCTCCAGGTCGAGCCGGCGCAGCAGCGCCACCCGCGCCTGCCACTGTCGCAGCTCCGGGGTCCAGGGCAGCAACTCCAGGCCCTTGCGGCGCACCAGGTTCACCAACGCCTGGCTGCGGGCCGACTCATCCAGGCCGGTCAATGGCTCGCGGCTGAGGACCAGTTCGCCAACCTTGCGCTGGCGCTCGGCGCGCAGCACGCCTTCGCGTTCGTCCCAATCCAGTTGATCCACCGTGCGCACCTGCTCGGCCAGTACCGAATCGAACAGCGCCGGGTCAAAGTCCGTTGCCAGGTAGATCCGCTCTTCCCGCTGGCCCTGTCGGCTGCCCAGGTCGGCAATCACCAGCCACGCTTGTTTCATCAAGCTGTCCGCCTCGGCAAACAACGCCGCACGGCCGTTGGCCAGACGATACTCCGCGCCGCCGGGCCGGCGCTGCTGGGCGACGCGATCGGGATAGGCCAACGCCAGCAACGCGCCGAGCCAGCGCGGATGCTCGGGGTCGGTGACGGCGGCTTCGGCCTTGCCCCGCAGGTAGCCGCGATATTGCCGGGCCAGTTGTCGCGCTCGCTGCACCCCGCCCTGAGCGCCGCGCACCGCCCGTTCTTCGCCGGACAGCAGCGCCAAGCGATTGTGCAGATCCGCACCAGCGCCGCGCAGAATGTCGCGCTCGCCCAGCAAGGCCGCGACGTTGCACGCCATGTCCGCCAGCCCCAGCGCCTGACCGCGCAGCAGCAAATGGGCGATACGCGGGTGAGCCGGCAGTTCGGCCATGGCTTGGCCATGACGGGTCAGTTGCTCGCCCTCCAGCGCGCCCAGCCGTTGCAGCAGATCCTGCGCCTGTGCATAAGCGGCGGCGGGTGGAATGTCGAGCCAGACCAGTTGCTGCGGCGTCACGCCCCAGCGTCCCAACTGCAGGGCCAACCCGGCCAGGTCCGCCGAAAGAATCTCGGCGCTGCCATAAGCGGCCAGTTGTTCGTGCTGGTCTTCGGACCACAACCGGTAACACACCCCGGGTTCCAGACGCCCGGCCCGCCCAGCGCGCTGGGTGGCGCTGGCGCGGGAAATGCGCTGGGTATCGAGACGGGTCATGCCGCTGCCCGGGTCGAAACGCGGCACTCGGGCCAATCCGGCGTCAATCACCACCCGCACGCCGTTGATGGTCAGGCTGGTCTCGGCGATGTTGGTGGCCAGCACCACCTTGCGCTGGCCCGGGGGCGCCGGGTCGATGGCGGCGCGTTGGGCGGCAAGGTCCAGTTCGCCATGCAGCGGACAGAGCAACACATTAGCGCCCTCGCCCAAGGCCTCGGCCAGTTGCTGATGGACCCGGCGAATCTCCGCCTGCCCGGGCAAGAACACCAGCACGCTGCCTGCCTCATCGTGCAACGCGTCCAACACGGTCTGCACCAGGCGCGGCTCGATGAATTCACCGGGCTGGAACGGACGGCCCCAGCGCACCGCCACCGGGAACATGCGCCCTTCGCTGCGCAGGATCGGCGCATCGTCCAGCAACCCGGCCAGGCGCTCGCCCTCCAGGGTGGCGGACATCAACAGGATCTTCAGTGGGTGCTCTTCGCGAAACAGCTCACGGCCGTTGAGGCTCAAGGCCAAAGCCAGGTCGGCATCGAGACTGCGCTCGTGGAATTCATCGAAAATCAGCAGCCCCACGCCTTCCAGCGCCGGGTCGTCCTGCAAACGGCGGGTGAGGATGCCTTCGGTGACCACCTCAATGCGGGTCTTGGGGCCTACCTTGCTGTCGAGACGAATCCGGTAGCCAACGGTTTCACCGACCTTTTCCCCCAGTTCACTGGCCAGGCGCTCGGCCGCCGCCCGGGCCGCCAGGCGCCGGGGTTCGAGCATCAGGATGGTCTGCCCGGCCAGCCAGGGCTCGTGCAACAGGGCCAAGGGAACGCGGGTGGTTTTACCGGCACCGGGCGGCGCTTCGAGCACCGCTTCGTGGCGCGACGCCAAGGCTTGGCGCAGGGCGGGTAAAACTTCATCAATCGGCAAAGAAATCATGCTGGCTCCAAAACAGAGGGCCGAGTATAACGGCGAACTGTTTAGCGTGGTCTGGACTCCAACCAGCAACGCCCTTATCTGCTCAGGAGATTGCTATGCGTATTCCCTTTCGCGTCATCGGCGGCGTCCTGGTCGCCACCCTGCTGACCCAGGTCAGCGCCTGCGGCTCGATCTTCTACCCGGACCGTCGCGGCCAGATCGACGGCAAGATCGACCCGGCGATCGCCGCGCTCGACGCCGTGGGCCTGCTGTTCTACATCATCCCCGGCCTGATCGCGTTCGCCGTGGACTTCGCCACCGGGGCCATTTATTTCGAGCCGGGCAAAAGCGTCCAGATCGAGCCAGAAAAACTCAAGCCGGCCATCAACCCCGACGGCACCGTCAATAACCACAAATTGCAGGCAATCCTGGAACGCGAACTGGGGCGCAGCTTCCCGCTGGACGATCCACGGCTGATCCAACACAAGGGCAGCGCGCAACAACTGGCCGCCCTCGGTCTCAAACCAGCCGCATGACGGGCGCCACGCAAGGAATGACCGCACGATGACCACCAGCACCGAACATGCTCGCCTGCTACGCCTGGCCACCCGTGCATCGGTGGCCGTTGCACTTATCCTGGTTGTTGCCAAGGCTGCAGCCTGGTGGCTGAGCGGTTCGGTGAGCATGCTCGCCGGCCTGACCGATTCGGCTTTGGACGGCGTCACTTCGCTGCTCAATCTGCTGGCGGTGCATTACGCATTGCGCCCCGCCGACGACGATCATCGCTACGGGCATGGCAAGGCCGAATCCCTGGCCGGCATGGCCCAGGCGCTATTTATTGGCGGCAGTGCCGTGTTGATCGCCTTGCAGGCGTTCGAACGCCTGAAAAACCCGATCCCGGTGGACGCCCCCTGGCTCAGCGTCGGCGTGATCGTGTTTTCCCTCGGGCTGACCCTGGCCTTGTTGGCATTGCAGTATCGGGTCATTCGCGCCACTGGCTCCAACGCCGTGCGCGCCGACTCGCTGCACTATCGCTCCGACCTGTTGCTCAACGGCAGCATCCTGGTCGCCCTGGTGCTGGCGGGGTTCGGCTGGTATCAACTGGACGCCTGGTTCGGCCTGGGCATCGCCATTTACATTCTGTGGAGCGCCGTCCAGATCGCCAGGGAAAGCTTCGCGGTGCTGATGGACCAGGAACTGCCGCCCGACGTCAGCCAGCACATGCTGGAACTGGCCTGCGCCGTGCCAGGAGTGGTCGGTGCCCATGACTTGCGTACACGAATTTCCGGCAACCACTGGTTCGTGCAACTGCATCTGGAATTGCCGGGGGAGTTGACCCTGTCAGTGGCCCATGGCATCAGCGACCAGGCGGCTGACGCCATCCACAAAGCCTATCCAAAGGCTGAAGTGCTGGTGCATGCCGATCCCTCGGAAGTGGTGAGAGGCGCTAGCGCTTGATACTCAAGGCTTAACGCAGAACCTGTGACGTGGGAGCCTGCTCCCTCGCCACAGGGAACTGTGTCCTGCTGAATACTCAGTAAGTCACCTGATACCCACGACTACTCAAGCAACTGCCCTGGGCCTGCCGATAGGTCTGCACCACTTCCGGCGCCGGTGGGTAGGTGTAGTTACGTGGGTCGAAACCGCTCTGCTGCACCGCCCAGCGATAGCAATCGTAGCCATCCTGATTGACCTGCTCGGGGGACTGGCCGTTGGCAGGGTAAGCCACCACATCAAAGCTGTTGCCTTGGGGCTGGGGCTGCGGATTGGCCACCGGCGGCTCGACCACGACGTAGTCCCGGGTGCTGGCTTCATAGATGTAATAGGCGCCGGCGGCGAGAAAGAACAGCGAGCTGCCGATCCAGACTTCCCGAGCATAATCGGGCAGGTAACGGGTGCGGATGCCTCGCGGCGGTTCAACCACCACGAAGCGCGGCCCCTGGGGACGATACCAGTAGCCACCCGAATAGAAATAATCCTGGCCGCGATAAGGCACACGATAGTTGCGGTCCGGGAAACGGTCGATTACATACCCCGGGCGATACTGCGGCCCAGGTCCCCAGCCGTTGCCATGGCCGTCCGGCCGACCGGGCCAATGCTGCTCGGGACGGTTGTCATGACCTGGACGGGGGCCGCCATTTGGATAACCGTCATTGCGACGTGGAATGTCGCGGTAATACCCCGGTTGCGGTTCGCGGGTCTGGGTCACGCTGTCGGGCCGGCCCTGAATCGGCAGGTTGTTGCCCGGCTGCGGTTGCGGGCGGCCATGGACATTGGGGTCTTGAGGCCCACGATCATAGTGCTGGCCGCCCTGATACTGCGGCTGCGGCCTGACCTCGAACTGACGACTATTGTCACCCCGTATGATTTCGTTGCTCTGCGGCCGCGGCTGGCCCGAATAACCCTGACCATCGCCACCTCGCCCATCCTGGCCGCGACCACCGTCCGGACCGCCACGGTTTTGCTGATCATCAGCCATTCCCTGCGCACTGACACTTGCCCACAACAGACCAACACCTGCCAAACGCCAGATGCGCGACTTCATGAAATTCCTCACAACGGTTCAGGGCCTGATCGTAAGACTGGAAAAGCCCAGGCCGGTTCTACGACAGGTTATCAGCCACGGGGTTATTTCGCAGGCTGCTGAAAGTTTTCCTCTAAGATGCCTATCTATTTCGCCGGTTGACAGGACTTCCGTTCACCCGTAACGACTACCGGCATCTGTCGCAATGAGCCAATCAAGGGAGTGAAGGCATGTCAATTCCATTCAGGTGGGGTCAGGGGCACCTCATGCGGCGCCTCGTCACAAGGAGCCGTCCTGTTGCCCTGATGCTGCTGCCCGTAGCCCTGTGGGGTTGCGCGCCCGTACCGTTGGTCTATGAAGATGATCGGCGGCTAAGCCGCATGCTGTGTGAAGTGGGAGAACAACGAGTGACCCTCAGCCCGCGCTTCTCGTATGACTTGCCCGGGCCGTTGAGGCGCCCCCCGTGCGGCACCCTCAAAAGCGGCTTCAACTACAATAAGGTGCGCGACATTCAGTCAGCGAGTGCCTCCGGCAGCTTTCGCTCCGGTGAGCTGGTGGTGTTGGCCTCATCGCGATGGATAATCGTTGAAAGCCTTCTCGATGGAGAGGACGTAGCGGCGCTCTACCCCCCGCAGGTACTCCTGCAAAACAAACTGGCCCTAATGGATCTTGGCCGGAGCGAGCCGCGCCCCGATAGGATCGACTGGGCCACCCGGCAAGGCATGCAATGCCTACGTTTTTACGACATGTGGCACAGCCCAACGGGGGAATGGGAGGAGGAAATCCAATACTGGTGCTGGGAAAACCAGAGCGGCCTGAAACAGCCGTTCTCGGTAAGGGCCGGCCAACGCCTGCCCGAAGGCACTGAGGGCTACGATCTGGATGAGGCCTTCATGCTGCCCTTCTTCCAGAGCCTGAAAATCAATCGCCTGTCCGATACCGCCCTGGCCGAGGCTGACGCAAAAATCAAAGCCGCCTGCGCCCACGTCAAATCCCGCTATGACCAGCATCTGAACTGGGGCGACGACTACCCGGACAAACGCCTGACCCGCCAGCGTCTGCGCGCCTGCGGTTATGACGTGCCCTAGGCAAAACAGAATCTGCGCCCAATAAAAAAGGGAGACCCGTCGGCCTCCCCTTGAGAATTTCGTCCGTGCTCGACGCTTATGACGTCGGCTCACCTCACGCCGTCTTCTGGACAGTGTGCAGCTCGGGGGTCTGCCAGACACCGGTGGGTGCTGCGACCGCAGCCGGCCTGATCGGGCGGGCTGCACTGGACTGTTTGTCCGAGCAGTGATCTTGGTGATAAGCATAAGGGCGTGGTGCCGACAGATGATTGCGAAGATTGCTCGAATAAACACCGCTTGCGCAATTTTTAACCCTGGATAGATAATCTGACGCAATTATCAAGATAAAGGCCCGACCGATGAGCAAACTCGACCGTTACGACCTGAGCATTCTGGCGGAATTGCAGCGCGACGCGCGCATCTCCAACCAGGAACTGGCCGAACGCATCGGCCTGTCGCCCTCCCCTTGCTCGCGACGGGTCAAGCAGCTGGAGGATGACGGCTACATCACCCGCCAGGTCGCCCTGCTCGACCGCAAGATGCTCGGCCTGAGCCTGACCGCCTATGTGCTGATCGGCATGGACCGCCACACCCCCGAGCGTTTCGAGAACTTCGAAGCCGCCATCCGTAACCTGCCGCAAGTGCTGGAATGCAGCCTGGTGACCGGCATGGACGCGGACTACCAGCTCAAGGTGGTGGTACCGGACATGGATCATTATCAGAAACTGCTGCTGGGGCACCTGACTCGTATCGATGGCGTCACCAGCGTGCGTTCGAGTTTTGTGCTGAACCAGGTGCTCAACAGCACTGAGCTACCGTTGACTCATCTGCGTAGCTGAAGGCGCCATCGCGAGCAAGCTTTGATCGTTCCCACGCTCTGCGTGGGAACGCCTCTACGGACGCTCTGCGTTCGGCTCTTGGGGGACGCGGAGCGTCCCGGGCTGCATTCCCACGCAGAGCGTGGGAACGATCATGTACTGCCGCCTTCGCGAGCAGGCTCGCTCCCACATGGGTCTATAGCCTCAGCCCAACCGATGAATAGCTGCGACACACCGCCGCAGGCCAATCCCTCGCCCTTGCCCCATGCCGTATACTCGCCGCGCCTTTTCAACCCCGCCCACGCCGGAGTGTCCTGATGGATCCTGCTGTTTTCGAAGAGTGGATGATGACCGGCCTGGTCAGCATCCTGATCATTTTCATGGGTTTCATCGTCTGGGATCTGGCGAAGAAGTCCAAAGCCGGGCGTTTCGGCTCGTTCATCCTGTTTTTCGTGCTGGGGCTCGGCGTGGCGGCGTTCGTTATCAAGAGCGTGGTGATCGGCCTGATCGAGTCCGGGGCGTTATAAGCGCGCCGGTACTTCTTTCCACTGGCCTTGATCGAGCCCTTCGATTGTCCAGTCGCCGATCCTGACCCGCACCAGGCGTAACGTCGGCAAGCCCACCGCAGCCGTCATGCGTCGCACCTGGCGGTTGCGCCCCTCGCGTATCACCAGTTCCAGCCAGCTCGTGGGCACGCTTTTACGAAAACGCACCGGCGGGTTGCGCGGCCATAATTGCGGTTCATCCAATTGGCGCGCCTCGGCCGGCAAGGTCATGCCGTCGTTCAATTCCACGCCATCACGCAAACGCTGTAGCTGTTCAGCACTCGGCTCGCCCTCCACCTGTACCCAATAGGTCTTGGCGAGTTTGTGCCTGGGGTCGGCGATGCGCGCCTGCAATTGACCATCATTGGTCAGCAACAGTAACCCTTCGCTGTCGCGATCCAGCCGTCCGGCCGGGTAGATGCCCGGCACATCGATAAAATCCTTGAGCGTCGCCCGCCCTTCGCCGTCGCTGAATTGCGTCAGCACATCGAAGGGTTTGTTGAACAGGATCAGCTTCGGCTCGGCCGGCGGGGCCTTGGCCACACGGCGCGGGGCGGCGGCTGGGGACTTCGCGCCAGGGCGGCGGGAAGCAGGGCGTGGAGGACGGGACATGGCGGCATAACATCTAGCGGTCAGGGCCGCTAATGCTAGTGGCCCGACCGCTAAATAACCACCGCCGTATCAGCGGAACGGCGGCTCGTCGAAGCTGCGCAGTTTGCGCGAATGCAACGAGTTAAGCTCGGTGCGCAGCAGATCCAACGCCGCGATACCGATCTTCAGGTGCTGGTTGACCGCCCGCTCATAGAAGGCGTTGGCCGAACCCGGCAGTTTGATTTCGCTGTGCAGCGGTTTGTCCGAGACGCACAGCAACGTGCCGTACGGCACCCGCAGACGATACCCCTGCGCAGCAATAGTGCCGCTTTCCATGTCCACCGCCACCGCGCGGGACAGGTTGATCAACGGACGCTCCTGGGCCCAGCGCAACTCCCAGTTGCGGTCATCGTAGGTCAGCACGGTGCCGGTGCGCAGGCGTTTCTTCAGCTCGTCACCCTTTTCGCCTGTGACATTGGCCGCCGCTTGCTGCAAGGCCATCTGCACTTCGGCCAACGCAGGAATCGGAATGTTCGGCGGCACCACCCGGTCGAGAATGCCATCGCGACGCATGTAGGCGTGGGCCAGCACGTAGTCACCGATGGTCTGGGACTGCCGCAACCCGCCGCAGTGGCCGATCATCAACCAGCAATGCGGGCGCAGCACGGCCAGGTGGTCGGTGATGTTCTTGGCATTGGACGGGCCAACGCCGATGTTCACCAGGGTCACGCCATGACCATCATTGGTCTGCAGGTGATAGGCCGGCATCTGGTAGCGGTGCCAGACCACTCCGGCGGCGATGGCCGACGCCTCGCCGTGATCCATGTCCTTGTCGATGATCACGTTGCCCGGCAGCACCATGCGTACAAAACGCGGATCGCTGCGCAACTGCTCCAGACCATGGACGATGAACTGGTCGACGTAGCGGTGATAGTTGGTCAGCAGGATCCACGGCTGCACATGACGCCAGTCGCTGCCGGTGTAATGCACCAGCCGGCGCAGGGAGAAATCCACCCGCGCGGCGTCGAACAGCGCCAGGGGCAGCGGGTCGGTGTTTTCCCAGTCATAGAGGCCGTCGGCGATGCCATCGGTGGCGGCCGACAGGTCGGTGCTGGGGAACACTCGCGCCAGCACCGCGGCGGTTACACCGGAACCGGCCAGTTCATCGCCCTGCTCCACCACGTACGGGTACGGAATGTTCTGCTCGCTGACACCCACTTCCACGGTGACGGTGAAGTCGTGCATCAGTGGGACCAGCTGTTCCAGCAGGTACTTACGGAATGCGGCAGGATGGGTGACGGTGACGCTGTAGGTGCCCGGCAACTGGACCTTGGCATAGGCGCGCGTGGTCTGCGGGACCTCGCCGTGGCACTGGTAGGTCAGGCGCAAGGCCGGATAGCGAAACAATGCACGTTGCTCGGCATCCGGCTCGACGCGATCCTTGAGGTAACGCATGAGCGCCTGGTTCAGTGCGGTGGTCGCACGCTCGTGCAGGGCGGCCAGCCGATCCACGGCTTGCTCGGCGGTTTGAACGACAATAAACGCTTCGGTCACGATCAGCTTCCTGTGTTCTGACTTGCAGGCCTTCATCTTGCCTGCATCGTCGTCTGACGGGAACAGTGGCGTATTGGACTCGATCGATTCCCTGTGGCAGCGAGCTTGCTCGCGATAGCGGTGTATCAGTCACCAGAAGTGTTGAATGCGCCGACGCCTTCGCGAGCAAGCTCGCTCCCACCTTGGTCGCCGGAGGCCACAGAATCCTCACTCACCGCAGTTCCCCTGTGGCAGCAAGCTTGCTCGCGATAGCGGTGTATCAGTCATCAGAAGTGTTGAATGTGCCGACGCCTTCGCGAGCAAGCTCGCTCCCACCTTGGTCGCCGGAGGCCACAGAATCCTCACTCACCGCAGTTCCCCTGTGGGAGCGAGCTTGCTCGCGATAGCGGTGTATCAGTCACCAGAGGAGTTGGATGTGCTGACGCCTTCGCGAGCAAGCTCGCTCCCACAGGGATATGTGGTGTTTCTATAAGCCGAGTGGGGTGGAACGGGCGACGATGGTCTCGACATTCAAGCCCCGAGGCAGGGCACCGTATACCCGACCAGCCGAGCCAAGGCGACTGGCGATAAAAGCATCGCTGACCTCACTGTTGCCCGCCTCAAGCAACAGTTTGGCTTGCAGGCCCACGGCGATGTCTTCGGTCAATTGCCGGGCGCGATACTGGATATCGTCGGTGTCCTTGAACGCTGCGTGCAGTTGATCGATGTGGGCGGCCAGGCGTTTGTCGCCGTGACCGTCACCCAGTTCAGCGAACAACACATCAAGTACACCCGGCTCCTTGGACAGGGCCCGCAACACATCCAGGCACTGCACGTTGCCCGAGCCCTCCCACGTCGAATTGACCGGCGCTTCCCGGTACAGGCGCGGCAGGATGCTGTCTTCGACGTAACCGGCGCCGCCCATGCATTCGGCGGCTTCGTTGATCATTGCGGGGGCGCGCTTGCAGATCCAGTACTTGCCCACCGCCGTCACCAGCCGGGCGAACTTGGCCTCGTGCTCGTCATTCAAGTGATCCAGCGCCCGCCCCATACGCAGGCTCAAGGCCAGGGCTGACTCGCTTTCCAGTGCCAGGTCAGCGAGTACGTTCTGCATCAACGGCTGCTCGCTCAGCAGTTTGCCGCCGACCTTGCGGTGCGCACAGTGGTGGCTGGCCTGGGTCAGCGCCTGGCGCATCAGGGCGCTGGAGCCGACCATGCAATCGAAGCGGGTCATGGCGACCATCTCGATGATCGTCGGCACACCGCGCCCTTCTTCACCGACCATCCAGGCCAAGGCCCCGCGGAACTCGACTTCGCTGGAGGCGTTGGAACAATTACCCAGTTTGTTCTTCAACCGCTGGATGTAGAACTGATTGCGTGTGTCGTCCGGGCGGTGGCGCGGCAGCAGGAAGCAGGTCAGGCCCTTGTCGGTCTGGGCCAGTGTGAGGAAGGCGTCGCACATCGGCGCCGAACAGAACCACTTGTGCCCCACCAATTCATAGGCCTGGCCCGGGCCGCTGGCGCCCACCGGATAGGCCTTGGTGGTGTTGGCCCGGACATCGGTGCCGCCTTGTTTCTCGGTCATTGCCATGCCGAGGGTGACCCCAGCCTTGTGGGCCATGCCAACGTTGCGCGGGTCGTATTCGGTGGCGAGCACTTTCGGCAGCCAATGCTCGGCCAGGTCCGGTTGCAGGCGCAACGCGGGGACACTGGCGAAGGTCATGGTCAGCGGACAGCCGGTGCCGGCTTCGGCCTGGCTGTGCAGATACGTCATCGAGGCCCGGGCGACATGGGCACCGGGCTGCGGATGAGCCCAAGGCAAACTGGGCAGGCCATGCTCGACGGCAGTGCGCATCAACTGGTGATAGGCCGGATGGAATTCCACCAGGTCAATGCGATTGCCATAACGGTCGTGGCTGGAAAATACCGGCTTGTTCTGATTGGCCAGGAACCCCGCCTCCATGAGCGGCCCGCCGGCCAGCGCCCCATATTCATCGATCCGCGCCTGCGCCCAGCCCGCGCCGAAATGCTGCGACCACTGCTGCAGCGGCAGGTCGATGCGATACAGATTGGCGCCATCCAGGGACGGCGGCTGATTGGTGACGTCGTGGGTTTCGGCGAACTGATGCAGGTTCATGGCGGGGCTCCTCGGTCGGCCAACTGGGTTCAGTTAAGCACCGCACCCCAGCCGAACAAAGTGTCATACCCGCCTAAATGTCGGCGCTTTCACCCTGTTTCGGACAAAGCACCCGGCGCTGCAAAATCGCCTGCAAGGCCTCGAATTTCACCGGTTTGCTCAGGTAATCAATCAAGGCGCCCGATGGACAGCACGCCGGATCGAGGTTCGGACTGATCACCAGCACGGGCAAATCCTCGCAGCCCGACAGCGTGCGAATCTGGCAGCACACCGATACACCATCGAGCGGCGGCGACTGGCAATCGAGCAGCACCGCGTCAAAGCTGTCGCCCTGCAGCAAGTCCAAGGCCGCACGACCGCTGTCGGCGGTGCGCACCCGGTAACCGAGCTTGAGCAACATGCCACGCATTACCAGTTGATCGATGCTGTTGTCATCCGCCAGGAGTACCGTACAGTCCTGGGGCAGGCGCGAGCCTTGGTACCCACCGAAGGAAAATGCCGAAGGGAGGGCCGTGGGCAAGGCCATTTCAAATTCGACGTCCAATTGAAATCGACTGCCGCGCCCCGGCTCGGAGGTGTGGGTCAGGCGTCCGCCCAGCAGCTCCACCAATTGCCGGCATATCGCCAGGCCCACGCCGAGGCCGCCGTACTCGCGGGTCATGGAACCGTCGAGCTGGAAGAAGCGCTGGTACAGGGTCGCTTCTCCAAGGTCGGTAAAGCCGATACCCGTGTCGATCACGGCGAACGACAGCAGCAATCGATCAGACTCGGTCGGCCTGCCGCTGACCCGCAGCGCCAGACCGCCAACCCGGGTGAACTTGATCGCGTTGTCCAGCAGGCATTCCAGGCATTGGGCCAGTTTGCCGCTGTCGCCGAGCAATCGGTCCGCCAGGCCAGGGCTCATTTCGACCTTGAAATCCAGGCCTTTGGCTGCGGCATTGGCCGCGAACTGCACCTGCAAGGCCTCGATCACGCTGCGCAGGCTGAACGGCACGGGATAAACCTTGAGCTTGCCGGCCTGCAATTCGGTAAGCGTGAGAATGCCGTTGACCATGCGCATCATGTCCCGCGCCGAACCGGCAGCGGTTTGTTGGTACTGAGTCAGCTCCTCGTCCATTTCGACGGTTTCCATCAACTCCAGGGAACCGATCACGCCATTCATCGGCGTACGCAGTTCGTGGGTCAACGTGGCGAGGAACTCGTCCTTGAGCTTGTTGCCGTGGGCCAGTTGCTGGTTGAGCACCTCGAGCTTTTGTCCAGCATCGAACAGGGTCTGGGCCTGTTGCTCACGCAGGGCATTGATGCGGTCGGCCAGGGCCAGGGACAGCAGCGCCACTTCGATGGCCGAGCCAATCTGGCTGGCATACATGGTCAGGAACACGTTTGGCAGGTAGCCAAGCACCATCATCGTATTGACGATGCCTCCCAACAGAAAAGCCGACCAGGCGATGATGAAATAACGCGCCACCCGCAGCCCGCGCCACCAGGCAAACAGCCCGGCGGCAAAAATCACCACCGTGAACACCAGCGCCAACGCCGTCGCCAGGCGCAGCGCCAGGGCGTAGCTGGTCATCAGCGACAGCCCCACGACCACCGCGCTGTAGACGATCAGCGCCAGCAGCAGACGGTCAAGCCAGCGACTGTGTTGTGCCGTTTGCAGGAAGCGGCGGGCGAACTGGCTGCCAAACAGGCCCGCACAGCCGATGAAGAATGGTGTCGCGGCGTTGGCCCACCAGGGGTTGTCCGGCCAGAAGTATTCCACGGCCGCACCGTTGACCGACAACTGATACAGGCCGAACGAGGCGATATAAACGATGTAATAAAGGTAACTGGTGTCCCGCACGCTCAGGTAAATGAACAGGTTGTAGACCAGCATGCCCAGCAGCACGCCGTAGATGATCCCCAGCACATACAAGCGCAACGGCTGTTGTTCGAGATAAGCCGTGCTCGACCACAGCGTCAACGGCGCCTGGATCGAACCCTGGCTTTGCAGCCGCAGGTACAGGGTCTGCTGTTGATCGGGTTTGAAATCCAGACTGAACAGGTAGTTGTTCTGGTGAATTTCACGACTGGCAAAGGGCAACGCATCACCGGTCTGGCGCACCAGGCGATAGGCCCCGGCGGCGTCTGGCAAATACAAGTCGAGATGGTCCAGCGGCGGATACGCCAGTTCCAGCAACCACGTACGCTGGGCATCCGGATTACCGGGACGGTAATGCAAATCGACTTTCAGCCAGAACGCCGAGCGCGAATAGCCGGCGTTCAACACTGCTTTGCCATGGGGTTTGAAGCCGCCCACCGCAGCCTGGGCGAGGACATCGTCGAGGGTGGCCGTACCGCTCGCGTCTTCGAACACCTGCAAGGCATGGCCCAAGGGCAGGCTTTGGGTGAACTCATCGAATTCAAGGGCGCTTGCCATGGGGGACAAGCACAGCAGCAATATCAGCAAATAGCGCATTTAAGCCCCAGCGTGGCCTGTCCGGTTGAGTCAGGAAGCCCCCCATTCCCTGAGTAGACGTAAAACCGGCATTACCTGTTATGAGTTGGATCCATCTCTAGCATAGCCGTTGATGGCCAATTTGCACCATTGAAATCTTTCCTACAGAAGGCTCTAGAACGGGCGTTCCAGCGCCAAGCGTTGAGATAGAGCTGTTGCTTTGGTCAGATTGCGAAACAACCCTGGCGCCGGGCCCGACTGTGGCGAGGGGATTTATCCCCGCTGGGTGCGAAGCAGCCCTAAAACCAGACACTGCGGTGAGTCAGACAATTTTAATGAGGGGCGCTTCGCACCCCAGCGGGGATAAATCCCCTCGCCCCAGAGAAATTCCTCTACCACATATAAGTTTTCCTCTGGCGCAGGTGCGCGCCGATCGAAGGGGTTTGGTGGTAAGCTCGCGCACCATGAATATCTACAGTTCTCGCCCCGTTGTCCTCTGCCTCTCCGGCCACGACCCCAGTGGTGGCGCCGGCTTGCAGGCAGATATCGAAGCCCTGCTCGCCCAGGGTTGTCATGCGGCCCCGGCCGTTACCGCGTTGACCGTGCAAGACACGGTCAACGTCAGCGATTTCCGCGTGCTCGATCGCGAGTGGGTGCTGGCGCAAGCCAATGCCGTGCTCAACGATTCGCCGGTGGCGGCGGTCAAGCTGGGCATGCTCGGCTCACTGGAAATGGTCGACACCGTGGTCGAACTGCTCCAGGCGCATCCGCATCTGCCCATGGTCTGCGACCCGGTGCTGCGCGCCGGCGGTGGCGGACGCCTTGGCAAGGATGAAGTCGGCTATGCCATGCGCGAACGCCTGCTGCCCTTGGCCATCATCGCCACCCCCAACCTGCCGGAAGCGCGCATCCTCGCCGAACTACCCGAAGGCAGCGCCGACGAATGCGCCGAAAAGCTGCTGCCCTTCGTCAAACACCTGTTGATCACAGGTGGTCACGGCGACGAACATGAAGTCCACAATCGCCTGTACAGCCGCGACGGTCGCCGCGAGACTTTTACCTGCCAGCGCTTGCCCGGCAGCTACCACGGTTCCGGCTGCACCCTGGCCAGCGCCCTGGCCGGTCGGCTGGCCCAGGGCGAACAGCTTGCCAGCGCCGTCAAGACCGCACTGGATTACACCTGGCGCACCCTGCGCGATGCCGAACGACTGGGCAAAGGCCAGTTCGTACCGCGTCGCCTGCCGCTGGATTTCTGCTCGTAGCACCGGAGGCCTGTGGAATGAAATTACGTGGCCTTTATGCCATCACCGACAGCCAGCTGCTGGCCGGCAAATTCCTCGCTTATGTCGAAGCGGCGCTGGAAGGTGGCGTCACCCTGCTGCAATACCGCGACAAAAGCAGCGACGAGGCCCGGCGCCTGCGCGAAGCCGAAGCGCTGCGCAACCTGTGCGAACGCTACAAGACCCAACTGATCATCAACGACGACGCTGAACTGGCCGCGCGCCTGGGCGTCGGCGTGCACCTGGGCCAGACCGATGGCCCGTTGGCCCCCGTGCGGGCACTGCTTGGGCGCCAGGCGATCATCGGTTCCACCTGCCACGCCAGCCTGGAGCTGGCCGAACAGGCCGCCGCCGAAGGGGCCAGCTACGTCGCGTTCGGGCGCTTCTTCACCTCCAACACCAAGCCCGGCGCGCCCAGTGCAAACCTTGAACTGCTGGAGCAGGCCCGTCTCAAACTGCATGTTCCGATCTGCGCCATCGGCGGTATCACCCTGGACAACGCTGCCCCGCTGGTGGCCCACGGCGTGGACCTGCTGGCGGTGGTCCACGGCCTGTTCGGTGCCGACAGCACAGGGGAAGTGACACGCCGCGCCCGTGCTTTCAACGATCTGTTGCAGATCAAATAGACCCTTTTCGATTTCGAGAGCCCAACCATGTCCCGTTCCGAAACCCTGTTTGCCAATGCCCAGAAACACATCCCCGGCGGCGTGAACTCGCCCGTTCGTGCGTTCAAGAGCGTCGGCGGCACCCCGCTGTTTTTCAAGCACGCCGAAGGCGCGTACGTGACCGACGAAGACGATAAGCGTTATGTCGATTACGTTGGCTCGTGGGGCCCGATGATCCTCGGCCACAGCCATCCGGACGTGCTGGATGCGGTGCGCAATCAGCTACAACATGGTCTGTCCTACGGCGCCCCGACCGCGATGGAAACCGAGATGGCCGACCTGGTCTGCTCGATCGTGCCGTCCATGGAAATGGTGCGCATGGTCAGCTCCGGCACCGAGGCGACCATGAGCGCGATCCGCCTGGCGCGAGGTTTCACCGGGCGCGACAGCATCATCAAGTTCGAAGGCTGCTACCACGGCCACTCCGACAGCCTGCTGGTCAAGGCCGGTTCCGGCGCGCTGACCCAAGGCGTGCCGAGCTCGGCCGGCGTACCGGCGGCGTTCGCCAAGCACACGCTGACCCTGCCGTTCAACGACCTCGAAGCCGTCGAGCAGATGCTGGGCGAAGTCGGCCAGGAAGTGGCCTGCATCATCGTCGAGCCGGTGGCCGGCAACATGAACTGCGTCCCGCCGGCGCCGGGTTTCCTCGAAGGCCTGCGCAGCCTGTGCGACCAGCATGGCGTGGTGTTGATTTTCGACGAAGTGATGACCGGCTTCCGCGTCGCCCTCGGCGGCGCCCAGGCCCATTACGGCGTGACGCCGGACCTGAGCACCTTCGGCAAGATCATCGGCGGCGGCATGCCGGTGGGCTGCTTCGGCGGCAAGCGCGCCATCATGGAATGCATCGCACCGCTTGGCCCGGTCTACCAGGCCGGCACGTTGTCGGGCAACCCATTGGCCATGGCCGCCGGCCTGACCACCCTGCGCTTGATCAGCCGCCCGGGCTTCCACGCTGAACTGACCGACTACACCACCCGCCTGCTCGACGGCTTGCAGGTGCGCGCCGACGCGGCCGGCATCCCGTTCGTGACCACTCAAGCCGGCGGCATGTTCGGCCTGTATTTCAGTGGTGCCGATGACATCGTCACCTTTGACGACGTGATGGCCAGCGACGCCGACCGCTTCAAGCGCTTCTTCCACCTGATGCTCGACGGCGGCGTGTACCTGGCGCCGAGTGCGTTCGAAGCCGGTTTCACCTCCATCGCCCATGGCGAGACCGAGCTGAAAATCACCCTCGACGCAGCCGAGCGGGCTTTCGCTGCGCTGAAGTAAGCCTGTGGATAACTGACGCTGGCTGACACCAGCGTCAGTGATCGCCGACAACCTCGCGCTCTTTTCCTACGTATTTTCCCTCGAAGCGGCCGCTGGCGTTCCCTCGCAGCAGAAAAACGAGTAAAGACTTTGTAAGGATGGCCCCGCTTATTTCATAATGCGCGCTTATTGGATCCCCCGGAGGGTCCGCGCGCCCCTCAGAGGTAAGTCGATTCCCATGAACCGCACCGGCCGCACCCTTGCCTTGGGCTGCCTGTTGCTCCTTCAGCCCCTGCTCGCGAATGCACAGGCAGGCGGCAACTCGTTGTTGATCCCGGCGCTGGGCCGTTGCACGCTCAATACCCAGCCACAAGATCTCGCATCGGCACTCGACGCCTGTCAAAAAGCGGCGGACGCAGGCGATGCACAAGCACAATACGAGTTGGGCGAGTTCTACTACGAAGGCAAGGCTGCGCCGCGCGACCTCAAGCTGGCCCTCAACTACTTCGAAAAAGCCTCGCTGCAAGGCCATGCCCAGGCGCAATTCAAGCTTGGCGGCATGTTCTTTCATGGCGAAGGCGTACCCGCCAATAATGTCCAGGCCTACATCGTCTTGAAGATGGCGGCGGTCAACGGCGCCGAAGACGCCCTGGACACCGCCGACGAAGTCGCCGAGCAAATGCCCCGCGACGAGCTGGAAGTAGCGACCCAGGTACTGGGCCAGATCTTTCGCAAATACCTGATGGAATTGCAGAACGCGGACGGGCGCACGCCTTTCTCGCCGTTGCCCTGATTAATGCTTGGCCTTAAAGGCCTCATCGCGAGCAAGCTCGCTCCCACACTGGATCGCTGGTGTACACAAATCTTGTGTTCACAGAGAACCCATTGTGGGAGCGAGCTTGCTCGCGACTGGGGGCAACCCGATCCTGAGCCCTACTTCTCAGGCATCGGCATCGGAAACGGCATCACATTGCCGACCGCGCCACGAGCTTCGCTGATTTTCGGGGTGCCCAGGCGTTCGACTTCGTCGATGCGCACAATCGAGTGCATCGGCACGAAGCTACGCACCACGCCTTCGAACTGCGCCTTGAGCTTTTCTTCACTCGGATCGACGACCACTTGCGTGCGCTCGCCAAAGACGAACTCTTCCACTTCCAGGAAGCCCCACAGATCACTTTGATAGATCTGCTTGGCGTACATTTCGAACACCTGGCCCTGGTTGAGGAAAATCACCTTGTAGATTGGAGCTTCACGTTTGGTCATGGCTGGCGAAACACATCGGCGGGTAAAAATGAGGGCGCGAACTATAGCATAGCCACTGCTCGCGCAGCGGTAGGAACCCAAGGACTTGTTCCCTATAATGCGCGGTTCTTTGAATCACGTGATGACCCCCTCCATGGCCAAGAAGCTTTACATCGAAACCCACGGTTGCCAGATGAACGAGTACGACAGCTCGCGCATGGTCGATCTGCTGGGTGAACACCAGGCCCTGGAAGTCACCGCCCGCGCCGAAGACGCGGACGTGATCCTGCTCAATACCTGTTCGATCCGCGAGCGCGCCCAGGACCGGGTGTACTCGCAACTGGGTCGCTGGCGCGAATTGAAGCTGGCCAACCCGGAAATGGTCATCGCCGTGGGCGGTTGCGTGGCCAGCCAGGAAGGCGCCGCCATCCGTGATCGCGCACCGTACGTGGACGTGGTCTTCGGCCCGCAGACCCTGCACCGCCTGCCCGAGATGATCGACGCAGCGCGCAGCACCAAGCTGCCGCAGGTAGACGTCTCGTTCCCGGAAATCGAAAAATTCGACCACCTGCCCGAACCGCGCATCGACGGCCCAAGCGCCTACGTGTCGGTGATGGAAGGTTGCAGCAAGTACTGCACGTTCTGCGTGGTGCCCTACACCCGGGGCGAAGAAGTCAGCCGGCCGTTCGACGACGTGATTGCCGAAATCATCCACCTGGCGGAAAACGGCGTGCGTGAGGTAACCCTGCTGGGGCAGAACGTCAACGGCTATCGCGGCCTGACCCACGATGGGCGCCTGGCCGACCTCGCCGAGCTGATCCGCGTGGTGGCGGCGGTAGATGGCATCGACCGCATCCGCTACACCACCTCGCACCCGCTGGAGTTCTCCGACAGCCTGATCCAGGCCCATGCCGAGGTCCCCCAGCTGGTCAAGCACCTGCACTTGCCGGTGCAATCGGGCTCCGACCGCATCCTGGCGGCCATGAAGCGCAACCACACGGCCCTGGAATACAAATCCAAACTGCGCAAGCTGCGGGCAGCGGTGCCTGGGATCTGCATCAGCTCGGACTTTATCGTCGGCTTCCCCGGTGAAACCGAGAAAGATTTCCAACAGACCATGAAACTGATCGAGGACGTAGGCTTCGACTTCTCCTATTCCTTCGTCTATAGCCAACGCCCCGGCACCCCGGCGGCCGACCTGGCAGACGAAACCCCTGACGAAGTGAAAAAAGAACGACTCAACGCCTTGCAACACCGCTTGAACCAGCAAGGTTTCGAGATCAGCCGACAAATGGTCGGCTCCGTCCAGCGGATCCTGGTGACCGATTACTCGAAAAAAGACCCGGGCGAACTGCAAGGGCGTACGGAAAACAACCGCATCGTCAACTTCCGCTGCGATACCCCGGCACTGATCGGCCAGTTCGCCGACGTGCACATCGACGCCGCGCAACCGCACTCGCTGCGCGGTTCGTTGATCCAGTGACCCCGCACTTCCTGTGGGAGCGAGCTTGCTCGCGATAGCGGCATGACAGTCAATACTTATGTTGAATGTGAAGCCCCCATCGCGAGCAAGCTCGCTCCCACAGTGGTCGTGCCATGCCCTGTGATCAGATTCGCCTGCTTAAGAGCTTTCGCACCCAGCCTACTGGCGCTATCCTTGGTTTCATCTTAATTGCCCCTGGGCGGCTAAAAACGACCTTGAACGCACCCATCGAACCACATCGTTTTATTCTCGAGCCCTTTGAGGCTCGCCGCTTCGCCAATCTGTGCGGGCAATTCGACGAGCATCTGCGCTTGATCGAACAGCGCCTGGCCATCGAGATCCGCAACCGCGGAAACCAGTTCGAACTGATCGGCGAACCCAAGCACACCACCTCCGCGGAAAACCTGCTGCGCCGCCTCTACCGGGAAACCAAGGGGAGCGAGCTGTCGCCGGACACGGTCCACCTGTTCCTGCAGGAGTCGGCTGTCGAAGAACTCGACAACCATGCCCCGTCGGAACCCGCCGTGGCCCTGCGTACGAAAAAAGGCATGATTCGCCCTCGCGGCTTGAATCAGCAGCGCTACGTCAAGGAAATCCTCGGCAACGACATCAACTTCGGCATCGGCCCGGCCGGTACCGGCAAGACCTACCTGGCCGTGGCCTGTGCGGTCGATGCGCTGGAACGCGAACAGGTACGGCGCATCCTGCTGGTGCGTCCGGCGGTCGAAGCGGGTGAAAAGCTCGGCTTCCTGCCCGGCGACCTGGCCCAGAAGATCGACCCGTACCTGCGCCCGCTCTATGACGCGCTGTATGAAATGCTCGGCTTCGAATATGTCGCCAAGTTGATCGAGCGCCAGGTCATCGAGGTCGCGCCGCTGGCCTACATGCGTGGCCGTACGCTGAACAACAGCTTCATCATTCTCGACGAAAGCCAGAACACCACGGTCGAGCAGATGAAAATGTTCCTGACCCGGATCGGCTTTGGCTCCACCGCCGTCATCACCGGCGACATCACCCAGGTCGACCTGCCCCGAGGCACCAAGTCCGGGTTGAACCATGTGATCCAGGTGCTCAAGGACGTCCCGGGCATCAGCTTCACGCATTTCATGCCCAAGGACGTTGTGCGCCATCCATTGGTGCAGCGCATTGTCGAAGCCTACGAGCGCTTCGAGCATCGCGAGGCTGACGAGGCCCCCGAAGGCAAAGGCAATCGCCACAATGCTTGAACTCGACCTGCAACTGGCCTGCGAACACGCCGCCCCCAGTGAAGCCCAATTCCGCCAATGGTGCGAGCTGGCCCTGCGCCAGCGCAGCGCCGACTCGGAGCTGACTATCCGCCTGGTGGACGAGCCCGAAGGCCGCGAACTGAACCACACCTGGCGGCAGAAAGACTACGCCACCAATGTGCTGTCATTCCCCGCCGACGTGCCCGACGAACTGCTCGACATCCCGCTGCTGGGCGACCTGGTGATCTGCGTACCGGTGGTGGAGCGCGAAGCGGCCGAGCAAGGCAAGCTCCCTGAGGCCCATTGGGCCCACCTGGTGATTCACGGCTGCTTGCATCTGCTGGGTTACGACCATATAGAAGATGACGAAGCCGAAGAAATGGAAGCACTGGAACGAACGTTGCTTGCAGAGCTGGGTCATCCCGACCCTTACGCCGGCGACGAACACTGATACATCAACCTGTAACGACAAAGGATTCAGAGTAATCGCTATGAGCGAAGATCGATCGAGCAACGGGCAGAAGTCATGGCTGGGCAAGCTCACCCAGGCTTTTGCCCATGAGCCGAAAAACCGCCAGGAGCTACTGGAGCTGCTGCGCGATGCACACCAGAACAAATTGCTGGACAGCGAAGCGCTGGCCATCGTCGAAGGCGCCATCCAGGTCGCTGACCTGCAAGTACGCGACATCATGGTCCCGCGCTCGCAGATGGTCAGCATCAAGGCGACCCAGACCCCCCGCGAATTTTTGCCCGCCGTGGTCGACTCCGCTCACTCGCGCTATCCGGTGGTTGGCGAGAGCCATGACGACGTCATGGGCGTGCTGCTGGCCAAGGACCTGCTGCCGCTGATCCTTCAGGAAAACGGCGACAGCTTCAACATCAAGGATTTGCTGCGTCCGGCCACCTTCGTGCCCGAGTCCAAGCGCCTGAACGTGCTGCTGCGTGAATTCCGTGCCAACCACAACCACATGGCCATCGTCATCGACGAGTACGGCGGCGTGGCCGGCCTGGTCACCATCGAAGACGTACTCGAACAAATCGTCGGCGACATCGAAGACGAACACGATGTCGAGGAAGACAGCTACATCAAGCCGTTGCCCAGCGGCGATTTCCTGATCAAGGCCCTGACGCCGATCGAGAACTTCAACGAATTCTTCGACAGCCAATTCTCCGACGATGAGTTCGACACCGTCGGTGGCCTGGTGATGAGCGCTTTCGGGCACCTGCCCAAGCGCAACGAAACCACGGAAATCGGCTCTTGGCGCTTCCGCATCCTGAATGCCGACAGCCGTCGGATTCATCTGCTGCGCCTGTCCCCCATTGGCCGATAACCCCTGCGAGACCCGCTAAGGACAAAAATGCGCTGGATAACCCGCCCCGGCTGGCCCGGTAACCTGCTGGCCGTGGTGGCCGGTGCGATCACCACCCTGGCCTTGGCGCCGTTCGATATCTGGCCGCTGGCACTGCTGGCGGTCGGATTGTTCTATGCCGGGCTGCGCGAGCTGTCGCCGCGCCAGGCCCTGGGCCGTGGCTGGTGCTTCGGTTTTGGCCTGTTTGGCGCCGGCACCAGCTGGATCTACGTCAGCATCCATAACTTCGGTGGCGCCTCGGTGCTGCTCGCCGGGTTGTTGATGCTGTTGTTCGTCGCCGCCATCGCCTGGTTCTTTGCCCTGCCCGCCTGGCTCTGGGCGCGCTGGTTGCGCCGTAACGAGGCGCCGCTGGCCGACGCCTTGGCCTTCGCCGCGCTGTGGCTGGGCCAGGAAGCCTTTCGCGGCTGGTTCCTCACTGGGTTCCCGTGGCTGTATTCCGGCTACAGCCAGCTCGACGGGCCGCTGGCCGGCCTCGCGCCGCTGGGCGGGATGTGGCTGATTTCCTTCACCCTGGCCCTGACCGCCGCGCTGCTGTACAACGCGCTGCGCCTGATCCGCGCCGGGCGCAAAGGTTTTATCGCCGCAGGTGTGCTGCTGTTGATCGGCCCATGGGTGGCCGGCGTGGCACTCAAGGGCCATGCCTGGACCAGCCCTTCGGGCGACCCGCTGAGCGTCGCGGCGATCCAGGGCAACATCGAACAAAGCATGAAGTGGGATCCGGAGCAGCTCAACGCGCAGTTGGCGTTGTACCGCGACATGAGCTTTGCCTCCAAGCGCGTCGACCTGCTGATCTGGCCTGAAACCGCGGTGCCGGTGCTCAAGGAATCGGCCCAGGGCTACCTGGACATGATGGGCAGCTTCGCCGCCGAGCGGCATTCGGCGTTGATCACCGGCGTACCGATTCGCCAACTGGTGCGCCACGAGAAGCGTTACTTCAATGGCATCACCGTGACCGGCGAAGGCGACGGCACCTACCTGAAGCAGAAACTCGTGCCGTTCGGCGAATACGTCCCCTTGCAGGACATCCTGCGTGGCCTGATTGCGTTCTTCGACCTGCCTATGTCCGACTTTGCCCGGGGCCCGGCCGACCAACCATTGCTGCAAGCCAAGGGTTACCAGATCGCGCCATTCATCTGCTATGAAGTGGTCTACCCGGAATTTTCCGCCAGCCTCTCGGCCCGTAGCGACCTGCTGCTGACCATCAGCAACGACACCTGGTTCGGCACTTCCATCGGCCCGTTGCAGCACCTGCAAATGGCGCAGATGCGCGCCCTGGAAGCCGGACGCTGGATGATCCGCGCCACCAACAACGGCGTGACCGGCCTGATCAACCCCTTTGGCCAGATCACCACGAGTATCCCGCAATTCGAGCGTGGCATTCTCTATGGCGAAGTAGTACCGATGCACGACCTGACGCCGTACCTGCAATGGCGGTCGTGGCCGCTGCTCATCCTGTGCGTGTTGCTGCTGGGCTGGGCGTTGATCGCGAGCCGGATGGCCAAGACGGTTTAAGGTTGATCGTTCCCGCGCTCCGCGTGGGAACGCAGCCCGGCTTGGAACACAGAGCGTCCCTTGAGACGTTCCCACGCAGGAGCGTGGGAGCGATCCGATAACACCTCAGCGGTAGAACATCCAATACCCCACCAGCCCCACCGCCTCATTCATCAACTGCCCCGACTGCCAGATCGACTTGAACTCCGGCATCCAGCCGCCCAACGGCCGGGCATTGTCCTGTCCCAGGAACCCTACCGGTGCCGGCACCACTTCAAGCCCTGACCGCTGGAAACTCCAGACCGCCCGTGGCATGTGCCACGCCTGGGTCACCACCACGACCCGCTTGATGCCGGCTGGCAGGAGGATCTCGGCGCTCATCTGGGCGTTTTCCCAGGTTGTACGGCTGCGATCTTCCTGCCAGCGAACGCTGACGCCGAAATCATCCAGCATCGAATCGGCCATCAACTTGGCTTCGCTGGGTGGGGTGCCGTAGTGCAAGCCGCCGGTCGTCAGCACCGGCAACCCCGACGCCTTGGCCAGGCGCGCCGCATAACGCTGGCGCTCCAGGCCGATGCCGGTGGGTTGGTCGGCGCCCCAGGCCAGGTCACCGCGCTCGCGGCCAGAACCGAGCACCACAATGGCGTCGGCACGCTGGGCCAGGGTCGCCCAGTCACTGCGCAGCAGCGGCGGTTCGCGTTCCAGCGCCCTGGCGCTCCATTGCACGACCACGGGCAGGCTCATCAGCCAGAAGCCCCCCAACCCAACGAAAAAGCACAGGCGGGCCAGGCGCGGCCGGGAGTTGCGCCACCACCAGGCGAGCGCCAACAGCAGCAAAAGAAGGCCGGGCGGCAATAAAAGTGTTTTGATGAAATAACGAAACGGCATCGGGCATCTCCAAAGATGCCCGAAGCCTAAGTGGGTTGACGCAAAGCGACAACAGATTCGAAAAAACCCTGAATCAAAAAAGCGACACGCGTTAATCCGGCTTTACTTGAACTGCAGTGACCGGATCTTTAAAGCATCTTTGTCAGGCGTCCGGTCCTTGAGCCATACCACCTTGGCCGAACGGGGCACATCGAGACGCTTGAGTACCTGCGCCCCACTGGTGGGGGCTTGGTGTCCGACCTGTTCGAGGTAAGCATTGACCAGTTCGAACTCTGCGGGGCTCAAGCCACGCAGTTCCAGCTCTACCGGGCGTTCATCACGCAAATGACCGGCGGTTCTTGCAGCGTCAAGGGCCACCCCGAGACGATCGATCAGTTTTTCGTACAACTCAGGCGTCGTTACTTTTCGTTGTGATTCAACCATCCCTCACCTCATTGAAGATAAGACTCACTCCCCATTGAGAAGCTTAGCTTCGCTGGGCAAACCGGCAGGGCGCCGCGACCAACGGCCCTGAATGCAGGCCGGGACCAATGATCGGGAAGGACTCAGCAATGACTCGGCAGTAATCAGGGTTTCCCTCGGCAGAGCGCGGTCATGTATGCTACGGCGCTTCCTGTAACTCCACTTCCAGCCTGGCTGGGCATCGAAAACGCCGCATTCGGCGTCGTTCTGCGTCCAGCATGGCAACGAAGAGGATTGGGCCACCCCATTCAGTACAAAAGTAGCCATGCACGAACACTACCAGCCCCGTGAAATCGAAGCCGCCGCCCAGTCGTTCTGGGACGAGCAAAAGTCCTTTGAAGTCAGTGAACAGCCAGGCAAGGAGACTTACTACTGCCTGTCGATGTTCCCTTACCCCAGCGGCAAGCTACACATGGGGCACGTGCGCAACTACACCATCGGCGACGTGATCTCCCGCTATCAGCGCATGCAAGGCAAGAACGTCCTGCAACCCATGGGTTGGGACGCCTTCGGCATGCCGGCGGAAAACGCCGCGATGAAGAACAACGTGGCCCCCGCCAAGTGGACCTACGAAAACATCGCCTACATGAAGACCCAGCTGCGTAGCCTGGGCCTGGCGGTGGACTGGTCCCGCGAGGTCACCACCTGCAAGCCCGAGTACTACCGCTGGGAACAATGGCTGTTCACCCGCCTGTTCGAAAAAGGCGTGATCTACCGCAAGAACGGCACCGTTAACTGGGACCCGGTGGACCAGACCGTACTGGCCAACGAGCAAGTGATCGACGGTCGCGGCTGGCGTTCCGGCGCGCTGATCGAAAAGCGCGAAATCCCGATGTACTACTTCAAGATCACCGCCTACGCCGATGAACTGCTGGAGAGCCTCGACGAACTGACTGGCTGGCCTGAACAGGTCAAGACCATGCAGCGCAACTGGATCGGCAAGTCCCGGGGCATGGAAGTGCAATTCCCCTACGACGTCGCCTCCATTGGCGAAGCCGGCACCCTGAAGGTCTTCACCACCCGTCCGGACACGCTGATGGGTGCCACCTATGTTGCCGTGGCCGCCGAGCACCCGCTGGCGACCCTGGCCGCCCGCAACAACCCCGAGTTGCAGGCGTTCATTGCCGAATGCAAGGGTGGCAGCGTCGCCGAAGCCGATGTCGCCACCCAAGAGAAGAAAGGCCTGCCGACCTCGCTGTTCGTCGAGCACCCGCTCACCGGTGAGAAACTGCCGGTGTGGGTCGCCAACTACGTACTGATGCATTACGGCGACGGCGCGGTCATGGCCGTACCGGCCCACGACGAACGCGATTTCGAATTCGCCCACAAGTACAACCTGCCGATCAAGGCCGTGGTGCGCACCAGCGCCGGCGACCAGACCCCGGCGCCTTGGCAGGACGCCTATGGTGAGCACGGCGAGCTGATCAACTCCGGTGAGTTCGACGGCCTGGATTTCCCCGGCGCGTTCGATGCCATCGAAGTGGCCCTGATCAAGAAGAACCTCGGAGCCTCGCGCACCCAGTTCCGCCTGCGGGACTGGGGCATCAGCCGCCAGCGCTACTGGGGCTGCCCGATCCCGATCGTGCACTGCGACAGCTGTGGCGACGTACCGGTGCCGGAAGATCAACTGCCCGTGGTCTTGCCCGAAGACGTCGTACCCGATGGCGCCGGCTCGCCCCTGGCACGCATGCCTGAGTTCTATGAGTGCAGTTGCCCGAAATGCGGCGCACCGGCCAAGCGTGAAACCGACACCATGGACACCTTCGTCGAGTCCTCGTGGTACTACGCCCGCTACGCCTCGCCGCACTATGAAGGTGGCCTGGTGGAAAAATCCGCCGCTGACCACTGGTTGCCAGTGGATCAGTACATTGGCGGCATCGAACACGCCATTCTCCACCTGCTCTACGCGCGCTTTTTCCACAAGCTGATGCGTGACGAAGGCCTGGTGAGCTCCAACGAACCGTTCAAGAACCTGCTGACCCAAGGCATGGTGATCGCCGAGACTTACTATCGTCGCGAAGCCAACGGCGCCTACACCTGGTTCAACCCGACCGAAGTCGAACTCGAACGCGACAGCAAAGCCAAGGTGATCAGCGCCAAGCTGATCGCAGACGGCCTGCCGGTGGAAATCGGCGGCACCGAGAAAATGGCCAAGTCGAAGAACAACGGCGTTGACCCGCAATCGATGATCGACCAGTTCGGCGCCGACACCTGCCGCCTGTTCATGATGTTCGCCTCGCCACCTGACATGAGCGCGGAATGGTCGGACTCGGGCGTCGAGGGCTCGCATCGTTTCCTCAAGCGCGTCTGGCGCCTGGCTCAAGCCCACGTCACTCAAGGCCTGCCGGGCAAACTGGACATCAGCGGCCTGAACGACGAGCAGAAAGCCGTTCGCCGCTCGATCCACCTGGCCATCAAGCAGGCCAGCCATGACGTCGGCCAGAACCACAAATTCAACACCGCCATCGCCCAGGTGATGACGCTGATGAATGTCCTGGAAAAAGCCGCGCAAGGCACCGAACAGGATCGCGCACTGGTTCACGAAGGCCTGGAGGCCGTGACACTGCTGCTGGCTCCGATCACCCCGCACATCAGCCATGAGCTGTGGAATCAACTGGGTCACGCTGACCCGGTGATTGACGCCGGCTGGCCGGTGGTGGACGAAACCGCGCTGGTGCAGGACAGCCTGACCCTGGTCATCCAGGTCAACGGCAAGCTGCGCGGCCAGATAGAAATGCCTGCCAGCGCCAGCCGCGAAGAAGTCGAAGCCGCCGCTCGGGCCAATGAAAACGTGCTGCGCTTCGTCGACGGCCTGACGATTCGCAAAGTGATCGTCGTGCCCGGCAAACTGGTCAATATCGTCGCAAGCTAATTGGATCGGGCGTCCGGCCACGGGCCTGGCGCCGAATATAACCTGCGAGGCCGCACTGTCGGCCCCATAGGGTTCAAGGGGAGCAACAAGATGATCAAACGTAATCTGCTGGTAATGGGCCTGGCGGTCCTGTTGAGCGCCTGCGGCTTCCAACTGCGCGGCACCGGCACCACCGAGCTGGCCATCACGGAGCTGGACCTCAGCGCGCGCGACGCTTATGGCGACACCGTTAAAATGCTGCGCGAAACCCTGGAGAACAGCGGGGTCAAGGTTTACAGCGGCGCGCCGTACAAGCTGATATTGACCCGTGAACAGCAAAGCCAGCGCAGCCTGAGCTATGCCGGTGCCGGTCGTTCTGCCGAGTACGAGCTGACCAACGTGCTGAACTACGAGATCCGTGGCCAGAACAATCTGTCGCTGTTGGACGACAAGCTGCAAGTGCAGAAGGTCTACCTGCACGACGGCAACAACATCACCGGTTCCGACCAGGAGTCGAGCGAAGTGCGCAGCGAAATGCGGCGTGACCTCGTCCAGCGCATGATGCTGCGCCTGCAACAACTGAGCCCGACCCAGTTGGAACAACTGCAGCAGACCGCCAACGCCCGCGCCAAGGCTGAAGCCGACGCACTGGAAGCGGCACGCAAGGCTGAAGCGGAAACCCCGCAGCAGTCGCCGATGCAAATCCCGGCTGAATAAGCCTTGCGGGGCGCTCCGGCGCCCCGCTCGCCTTCTCTTATGAACTGTGCTTTATGAAGCTGCCCCCCGCCCAACTCGGCAAACACCTGCAAGGCGCCCTTGCGCCGGTCTACATCATCAGCGGCGATGACCCGTTGCTGTGCCAGGAAGCCGCCGACGCCATTCGTGCAGCCGCCCGCCAACAAGGCTTCGACGAACGCCAGGTATTCGCCGCCGATGCCAGTTTCGACTGGGGCACCCTGTTGCAGGCCGGGGCGAGCATGTCGCTGTTCGCCGAAAAACGCCTGCTGGAGCTGCGCCTGCCGTCTGGCAAACCTGGCGACAAGGGCGCCGCCGCGCTGATCGAGTATTGCTCGCGGCCCGCCGAAGACACGGTGCTGCTGATCAGCCTGCCGAAACTTGACGGCAGCGCGCAGAAAACCAAATGGGGCAAAGCCCTGGTCGAAGGCCAGCAAACCCAGTTCGTGCAGATCTGGCCGGTGGACGTCAGTCAGTTGCCGAGCTGGATCCGCCAGCGCCTGTCCCAGGCCGGCCTGTCGGCCAGCCAGGATGCAGTGGAGCTGATCGCCGCCCGGGTCGAAGGCAACCTGCTGGCCGCCGCCCAGGAGATCGAAAAGCTCAAGCTGATGGCCGAGGGCGGGCAGATCACCGTGGAAACGGTACAGGCCGCCGTGGCCGACAGCGCACGCTTCGATGTCTTCGGACTGACCGATGCGATCCTCAACGGCGAAGCCGCTCATGCCCTGCGCATGCTCGAAGGCCTGCGCGGCGAAGGCGTCGAGCCACCGGTGATCCTCTGGGCCCTGGCCCGGGAATTGCGCCTGCTGGCCAACCTGTCATTGCAATACAGCCAGGGCGTACCGCTGGACAAAGCCTTCAGCCAGGCCCGCCCGCCGGTGTGGGACAAGCGCAAACCACTGATGAGCAAGGCCCTGCAACGCTATTCGGCACCGCGCTGGGCGCAATTGCTGCTCGAAGCCCAACGCATCGATGCGCAGATCAAGGGCCAGGCCGCAGGCTCACCGTGGATGAGCCTGAGCCGGTTGTCGCTGTTGATGGCCGGGCAGCGGCTGACCTTGCCTGCTGAATAAGCACTCGTAAAAGCACAGCAAGGTCCTTGTGGCGAGGGGATTTATCCCCGCGGGGCCCTAAATCAATCGCCTTGGTGTACCAGGCGAATCGTATCCAGCTCTCCTGGGGCCGCTTCGCAGCCCAGCGGGGATAAATCCCCCTCGCCACCCTATGGACACCCCCTCAAATCTGCTCCATGATTTGCCCCGCAAAACCCACCCACGAGAGATTCCATCATGAGCAAAAAGCCATCCAAGCATGGCCCCAACAAGGCCAAGTCCATCATCGCCCAGCCCCTGTTCCGCAGTCGTCAGGAACGCCCCACCAAGGGCAAAGGCAGCTACCGCCGCGAAGCCTTCCAGTCTGACAACTGGGAGGCTTCTTGCTTTGTGGCAGCTTGAAACACCCGGACAAGCCCTACAGCCCTTTCGCATGATAAGGTCAGCACCTGATTTGTATTTTTGGACCCGTGCATGCCCTTTTGTCTTTCCCGTCGTTGGCCACTGCGCCAAATGATCGTTGCCGCAAGCGTCGCCCTGCTTGTAGCCTGCGCCGAAAAACCTACCGCCGCCGATGCCCAACCACTCCAGACCGCTCCTGCCGTGACCGCTCCAGCCATCGTGCCGCCTGTGGTGCCGACCGGTGAAGACCTGAGCATTGCGCCCACCCAGACCTTCGCCGAATGGCAGGCCGGGTTTCGCAAGGAAGCATTGGCCGCCGGAATCCGTGCCGACCTGTTCGATCGAGCCTTCATTGGCGTCAGCCCGGACATGAGCGTGATCAAGGCCGACCGCAGCCAGCCGGAATTCGCCCGCCCCGTGTGGGAATACCTCGATGGCGCGCTGTCGCCACTGCGGGTGCGCAAAGGCCAGAGCCTGATCGACCAGCACGCCGAAACCCTGCAACGCATCGAACAGCGCTACGGCGTCGATCGCCAGGCCTTGGTGGCGGTGTGGGGCATGGAAAGCAATTTCGGTCAGTTCCAGGGCACCAAGTCGGTGATCAACTCCCTGGCGACCCTGGCTTATGAAGGACGGCGCCCGGGCTTCGCCCATGCGCAACTGATCGCCGCCCTGCAGATCCTGCAGCAGGGTGATATCGCCCCGGAAAAAATGCTCGGCTCCTGGGCTGGCGCCATGGGCCAGACCCAATTCATCCCCACCACCTACAACACCCACGCGGTGGACTTCGACGGTGACGGACGCCGCGACATCTGGGGCAGTGCCACCGACGCCCTGGCTTCGACCGCCCATTACCTGCAGAGCTCGGGCTGGCAACGCGGCCAGCCATGGGGATTTGAAGTGCGACTCAAAGAGGGCTTCAACTACCCCCTCGCCGATGGTGCGATCCGCAAGCCCGTCTCCGAATGGCTGCAATTGGGCGTCAGCCTGCCCAACGGCGGCCAGGTTCCGGCCGGCGCCGAACACCTGTCGGCGGCCCTGCTGCTACCGGCTGGCTATCGCGGCCCGGCGTTCCTGGTCCTCGACAACTTCCGCGCGATTCTCAAGTACAACAACTCTTCGTCCTACGCATTGGCGGTAAGCCTGCTGTCCGAGCGCTTCGCCGGTGCGGGGCTGATCGACGGCCAATGGCCAAAGGATGACCTGCCCCTGAGCCGCAGCGAACGCATCGAATTGCAGACTTTGCTTGGCAAGCATAACTACGACGCCGGTACCCCCGACGGCATCATCGGCGCCAACACTCGCAAGGCCATCCGCAGCGCCCAGCAGTCGTTTGGCTGGCCGGCGGACGGGTACCCGACGCATCAGTTGCTGGAAGGGTTGCGTAACCGCTGAATCGGCTTATGGCGGCTACCGCCATCGCGAGCAAGCTCGCTCCCACAGTTGACCGCGTTCTTTCAGAGAAACGCGGGGCCAATGTGGGAGCGAGCTTGCTCGCGATGACTGACCATCAGGCAACAAAAAATCTAACCCCTGACCACCACGTCCTGCTCCAACACCAACATCTTCTCCCCCGCATCCAGCCTCACCAACGCCCCCATGGGCAACGTCAGGTTCGGATCGCAATGCCCACTGCGCCAGCCGGACAGCACCGGAATGCGCAATGGTTCGAAGGTCTGCTTGAGCAAGCGGTTCAGCGCCTCGATATCGACCCCCGCTATATCCCCCACCAACACGCCACGCAACGTGTGCAACGTGCCGGCCAGTCGCAACTGGGTCAGCAGCCGATCAATGCGATACAGCGGTTCGTTGACGTCTTCAATGAACAGGATCACCCCTTCGGCATCAATCTGATAAGGCGTGCCCATGGTCGCGGCAATCATCGACAGGTTGCCCCCCAGCAGACGCCCGTGGGCGATGCCCGGTTCGACGGTGGTCAAGGGGTAAGCGGCGGGATGGTTCAGCGTGCTGCCGGCCTTCAATTGCCCACGCAGCAGGCTGAAAAATGAGGTGACGGTTGGGGGTTCCTTGTCGCCCAGTAGGTCGGCGTTGAGCAGCGGGCCGTGGAAGGTGACGAACCCGGCGTAACGGCTGATGGCCAGGTGTAGGGCGGTGATGTCGCTGTAGCCGATGAATGGCTTGGGGTTGCGTCTTAGGAGTTCGAAGTCGATGCGGTCCAGCAGGCGTGGTGTGCCGTAGCCGCCGCGTAGGCAGATGATCGCTGCTACTTCAGGGTCGGCGAAGGCGGTGTGCAGGTCGTTGAGACGTACTTCGTCGCTGCCGGCCAGGTAGTTGTCCTTTTCGTAGACGCCTGGGAATATTCGCAGCTCATGACCCCTTGCGCGCATCCATTGGATGGCTTTGGTTGTGTCCAGGGGGGCGGGGCCGGCGGGGGCGATTACGGCGATCAAACCTTCTTGAGGGAGGGCTGGGACGGGGTGGTGTGGGGTTAGGGCCATGGGTTTCCCGGCTTTTTGATCGTGTGTATATCCGTTTTTTGTGTAACGGCCACTTATGGTTCCGCTCTTACAGCGGGTCACTTTTGGAAGAGCCCGGAAGCCGGCCCAGTCAAAAGTAACCAAAAACGCTTTGCCCCACCACTCGGCACCTCGCCTAGGCTCGGTGTGCCCTCACTCCGGCATTGCTCCGTGGGCCCGCCGCGAAGGGCCATCCATGGCCCAGCGCGGCTATCCCGGCATCCATGCCGGGTTGCCCACTGCGCAATGCCTGCGTTCGGCCAGCGTGGTTTAACGGGGCGTCCAGATCAAGATCCAAAACAAAGCAAAGCAAAGCAAGAGCGGGGGGCATGTCCAGCATCTATGTGGCTGAGCCACCGCTATCGCGAGCAAGCTCGCTCCCACATTGGATCTTCAGCGAATACAGAATGCATATGCACCTGCCCCCCCCTGTGGGAGCGAGCTTGCTCGCGATGAGGCCAGCAAGCCCAATATCAATGTGACTGACCCACAGCCATCGCGAGCAAGCCCGCTCCCACAGGAGAAATGCGGTCCCATCAAAAACCAGGTCGGCTATCAGGCCGCCTCGCGATGGACGTTAATCTCGGGCGCCCCGTTAACCACGATGGCTGAACGCAGGCATGCCGAGCCTAGGCGAGGCACCGAGTGGTGGGGCAGGAGCGTTTTGGTTACTTTTGACTGGGCCGGCTTCCGGGCTTTTCAAAAGTGACCCGCTGTAAGAGCGGAACCATAAGCCGCCGTTACGCAAAAAACGGATATACACACCACCCTAAAAACCAACGCTAAAAAATCAGGACCCGAGCAACTCAGCCTTGACCAACTTAGCCTGCTCATCCGCATGATACGAAGACCGCACCAACGGCCCAGAAGCAACGTTCTTGAACCCCATCTTGTACCCTTCCTCAGCAAACCAGGCAAAGGTATCCGGATGCACAAAACGCTGCACCGGCAGGTGACTACGCGAAGGCTGCAGGTACTGCCCCAGGGTCAGCATATCGATGTCATGCTCACGCATGCGCTTCATGACTTCGATGACTTCCTCGTCAGTCTCACCCAGGCCCAGCATCAACCCGGACTTGGTCGGAATGTGCGGCATCATCTGCTTGAAGCGCTGCAGCAAAGTCAACGACCACTGATAATCCGACCCTGGACGCGCAGCCTTGTACAGGCGCGGCACGGTTTCCAGGTTGTGGTTGAACACATCAGGCGGCTCGGCGGCGGTGATTTGCAGGGCGATGTCCATACGGCCACGGTAATCGGGCACCAGGGTTTCCAGCTGGACGTTCGGCGACAGCTTGCGGATTTCGCGGATGCAATCGGCAAAGTGCTGGGCACCGCCGTCACGCAGGTCGTCACGGTCCACCGAGGTGATGACCACGTATTTGAGCTTCAGGTCGGCGATGGCGATGGCCAGGCTTTCTGGCTCATTCACGTCCAAGGGTTTCGGACGCCCGTGGCCGACGTCGCAGAACGGGCAACGACGGGTGCAGATGTCGCCCATGATCATGAACGTGGCGGTGCCGCCGGAGAAGCACTCGCCCAGGTTCGGGCAGGAGGCTTCTTCGCAGACGCTGTGCAGCTTGTGTTTGCGCAGCAGGGCCTTGATCCGGTCGACTTCCGGGGACACCGGGATGCGCACGCGAATCCAGTCGGGCTTCTTCGGCAACTCGGTGGTCGGGATGATCTTGACCGGGATGCGTGCAACCTTTTCGGCGCCGCGCAGCTTGACGCCGGCCTCTACCTTGGCACGCGGGGCCGGACGCTCGGTAACATCCAGCGTCGGGATCATGGTTTGCACTGCATCAGTAGTCATATCAGTCGATTCCGCCCGTAAGGGTCGTCTGCTCAGCATAGTCGAGGTGTTTGACGAGCTGCGCGCGCAGCCGGGCACTTACCTCGGCAAATTCAATCGATCCTGTGTGATCGCGCAGCTGGGTCATCGCCAGCCCCGCGTAGCCACAGGGATTAATCCGTCGAAACGGCGCCAGATCCATGTCCACGTTCAACGCCAGGCCGTGAAACGAACAGCCGTGGCGGATCCGCAGGCCCAGCGAGGCGATTTTCGCCCCGTCGACGTAGACACCCGGCGCATCCGGCTTGGCCGCCGCAGTCACGCCGTAGCTGGCCAGCAGCTCGATCAGGCATGTCTCCATGCGCGTGACCAGCTCGCGTACGCCAAACCCCAGCTTACGCACGTCCAGCAACAGATAGGCAACCAGTTGGCCAGGGCCATGGTAGGTCACCTGCCCGCCGCGGTCGACCTTCACCACCGGAATATCCCCCGGCAGCAACAGGTGCTCGGCCTTGCCGGCCTGGCCCTGGGTGAACACCGGCGGGTGTTCCACCAGCCAGACTTCATCGTCGGCGGTATGACCGCGTTCGTTGGTGAAGCGTTGCATGGCATGCCAGACCGGCTCGTAAGCCATCGTGCCCAGCTCGCGAAAGCCCAGCGTGCCCGGCATCACAACACCATGTGCACGAAACCGGTCGCGCGCAACTCGCTGTTGATGTCGTACAGCTGTTCCTGGCCAGTGGCAATGATGTGCAACTGGATGGTCGTGTACTTGCCGTTGGTACTCTGGCGCTCGGCCAGGGTCTTGTGATCAACGGTGGCATGTTTTTCGAGGATCGCGATGATCCGGTCCTTGAAGCCCACACCGGTGTCGCCAATCACCTTGATCGGATAGTCCGCGCAAGGGAATTCGATTTTTGGCGCATTTACTTCAGAGTCTGTCATGGGGTAACGGCCTCGTAAGCCGTGGTAACGAACATGGCCCCGCGCCGGATCGGAACGGGGCCATGGAGGTCAACACTAGAATCAGTTGAACAAGCCGTAGAAGAATAGACGGATGCTATCCCACATGCGGCGGAAGATACCACCTTCCTCGACCGCGTCCAGAGCGATCAGGTCAGCGCTGTGCACCACTTTGTCGTCCAGTTTGACTTCGACTTTACCGATCACATCACCCTTGGCGATGGGGGCGGTCAGTTGCGGGTTCATGGTCATGCTGGCAGCGAGCTTCTTGAGCTGGCCTTTAGGCAGGGTCATGGTCAGGTCCTGGGCCAAGCCGGCCTTCACCTGATTGGTGGTGCCTTTCCAGACTTGGGCCTGGGCCAGTTCGGTGCCCTTCTGGTAGAAGGTCTGGGTTTCGAAGAAACGGAAACCGTAGGTCAACAGCTTCTGGGTCTCGGCGGCACGGGCCACTTCGCTGCTGGTGCCGAAGACGACGGCGATCAGGCGCATGCCGTCACGGACAGCCGAAGACACCATGCAGTAGCCGGCTTCGTCGGTGTGACCGGTCTTGAGGCCATCGACGGTCTTGTCGCGCCACAGCAGCAGGTTGCGGTTAGGCTGCTTGATGCCATTCCAGAAGAATTCTTTCTGGGAATAGATGGCGTAGTGCGCCGGGTCTTCATGAATGATTGCCCGCGCCAGGATCGCCATGTCGTGCGCCGAGGAGTAGTGCTCGGGGTTCGGCAGGCCGGTGGGGTTCATGAAGTGGGTATTGGTCATGCCCAGGTCGGCGACAGTCTTGTTCATCATGTCGGCGAACGCATCTTCGCTGCCGGCGATGTGCTCCGACAGCGCGACGCTGGCGTCGTTGCCAGACTGGATGATGATGCCGTGCAGCAGGTCGCTGACGGTCACTTGCGAGCCGACCTTGATGAACATCCGCGAACCGCCGGTGCGCCAGGCGTTTTCGCTGACGGTCACCGGATCGTTTTCACCGATCTGGCCGCGACGGATTTCCAGGGTCGCGATGTAGGCGGTCATCAGCTTGGTCAGGCTGGCCGGTGGCAAGCGCTGGTCACCGTTGTTCTCCACCAGCACCTCGCCGCTGCTGGCATCCATGAGCACAAAGGCTTTAGCGGCCAATTGAGGGGGAGCCGGCATCATCTCGACCGCGAACGCGGCCGGTGAGAGCAGCAGCGGGACTAGCAGGCAAAGGCGTTTGGCAAAGGTGGTGATGTTCATCCGTCTCTCGAAATCGCTAATGGGACTGCCCGAAGGCAAAACTAAACAGGCAGCTTTCTAACGAGCTGCCGCGTATTTAAGTTGCTCACTCACAACCCTTGCCGGGCTTTTGTTATTCATGGAGCCAACAACCTGACCCGCTCCTACCGCAAGCGGGCCTCAATCAACTACTCGGCGGTGACCAGGCTCGGCGAACCGAGATTGGCCAGGCGCACACTGTTCTGCACCTGCTGGACCTCACCCGGAGATCCGATCGGCCCCAGGCGCACCCGATGCAGTGTCTGCTGGTTGCGCACGATCGAGCTGATGAACACCGGGGCGCTCACCATCGAGCTGAGCTTGGACCTCAACAGTTCTGCAGCGTCCGGGTTGGCGAATGCGCCCACCTGCAGATACTGGCCAGACGCTGTTGCAGAAGCGTTTTTTTTTGCGTCGAGCTGAACGGGCACTACGGCCGCCGCGTGCTGCTGCGGCGGTGGCGTCCACTGCTCGACCGTACCGGTGGAAGCCGTCACGGTCGGCGCGGCATTTTGCGCCACTTTCGGCTCGTTGAGCATCAAAGGCGCCGGACGGCCGCGCTGGGCCCACCACTCCTGCGGGTCGATGCCTTCGACCTTGACCCGCGCGGTGCCGATTTCAGCGTAACCGAGTTTTTTCGCCGCCGCATACGACAGGTCGATGATGCGGTCGGAGTAGAACGGCCCACGGTCATTGACCCGCAGGATCACGCTCTTGTTGTTGTCCAGGTTGGTCACCCGCACGTAGCTGGGCAGCGGCAAGGTCTTGTGGGCCGCGCTCATGCCATACAGGTCATAGACCTCGCCATTGGCGGTGTTCTGGCCGTGGAACTTGGTGCCGTACCAGGACGCCGTGCCCGACGCGACATAGCGCTTGGAGTCGCTCAGCGGAAAATAGGTCTTGCCCAGCACCGTGTACGGGTTGGCCTTGTAGGGACCGGTGTGCAGGGTCGGCGTCGCGTCGGGAATGCGCGAGACGTCCACGTCCCACCACGGCGCGCCATCCTTGTGGGCCCGGTTGATGTCCAGGCCTGGCGTGGCGCGTACGGCGGTGGAGCCTTTCTGGGTCGGCGCGCGGCTGGTCGAACAACTGACGACCAGCAGCGACAACGCAGCCAACGCCACGAGCTTGAGGGGCTTGGCTTTCAGGGGTTGATAGGTAGGCAATGCCTGCATTATTTGACGCCCCGTGCTTTGACCAGCTCTTCAGACAGTTGATATACAGCCATGGCGTACATCACGCTGCGGTTATAACGCGTAATCGCGTAGAAATTCTTCAGGCCCATCCAATATTCGGGGCCCTGCTCGCCTTCGAGGCGGATCGCGGTGACCAGCATGTCATCACGCAGCGCATCATGACTCGACCAGCCCAGCGCCCGCAACTCCCCGACGGTTTTCGTCGGCTCCAGGCCCTCGGTCAAGCCCTCGTCCACCCGGTCGCCACGTACGTCGGCGCGGCTGACCACCGGCTCACCGGCAGCCCAGCCGTGGCGTTTGAAATAGCTGGCAACACTGCCGATGGCGTCGGTCGGGTTGGTCCAGATATTAATGTGGCCGTCGCCGTCAAAATCCACCGCATAGGCGCGAAAACTGCTGGGCATGAACTGCGGCAAGCCCATGGCTCCAGCGTAGGAGCCCTTGAGCGTCAACGGGTCGACCTGCTCTTCCCGGGCCAACAGGAGGAACTCACGCAGCTCCTTGCGGAAGAACTCGGCGCGCGGCGGGAAATCGAAGCCCAGGGTCGACAGCGCGTCGATCACCCGGAAATTCCCGGTGTTGCGGCCAAAGAAGGTCTCCACGCCAATGATGGACACGATGACCTGGGCCGGTACGCCGTACTCCTGCTCGGCCCGGGCCAGCGCGGCCTCGTGCTGGCGCCAGAAGTCCACGCCCCGGGCGATGCGCGCCTCGGTGATGAACATCGGCCGGTACTCGCTCCACTGCTTGACCCGCTCGGCAGGCCGGGAGATCGCGTCGAGGATCGACTGCTTGCGTTCGGCCTCGCGGAACACCCCCATCAGCTGTTCACCGGCAAACCCGTAGTCGCGGGTCATTTCGCCGACGAATTCGGCCACTTGGGGCGAGCCTTCGTAGTCGCCGGCCAAGGCGTGCGGTGCACCGCCCAGGAAGCCGACCAGGCCAATCCACGGCACATGCCGCGTCGACCAGCCACGCATTGCTTGCATTAAACTCTTCACCTTATTCAAACCTGCGCGATCCACTTGCGATGGGTATGGATCGACATCAAAACCCCAAACGCTGACAGTAGTGTCACCAGCGAAGTTCCTCCGTAGCTAATGAATGGCAACGGCACCCCCACAACCGGCAACAGGCCACTGACCATACCGATGTTGACGAAAACATAAACAAAAAACGTCATGGTCAGGCTGCCCGCGAGCAACTTGCCGAACAATGTCTGGGCCTGGGCGGTGATCACCAACCCGCGACCGATCAGCAGCAGATAGATCAACAGCAAGACGCAGATACCCACCAGGCCGAACTCCTCGCCCATCACGGCGATAATGAAGTCGGTGTGGCTTTCCGGCAAAAAGTCCAGGTGCGATTGAGTGCCCATCAGCCAGCCCTTGCCGAACACCCCGCCGGAGCCGATGGCGGCCTTGGACTGGATGATGTTCCAGCCGGTGCCCAGCGGGTCGCTCTCCGGGTCGAGGAAGGTCAGGATTCGTTGCTTCTGGTAGTCATGCATCACGAAGTACCACATGGCCACCGACACCGGTACGGCGATGGCGATGACGCTGAGGATCCAGCGCCAGCGCAACCCGCCCATGAACAGCACGAAAGCGCCACCGGCCAGGATCAGCAGCGAAGTGCCGAGGTCCGGCTGGCGCACGATCAGGATGAACGGGATACCGATCAGCAACAGGCTGATGCACACATGCTTGAGCTGCGGCGGCAAGGTGCGCTTGGACAGGTACCAGGCGATGGTCGCCGGCATGATGATCTTGAGGAATTCCGAAGGCTGGAAGCGGATCACCCCGGGGATGTTGATCCAGCGCGTGGCGCCCATGGCGTTGTGGCCCATCACGTCCACCACCACCAGCAAGCTCACGCCCACCACATAGGCCAGCGGCACCCAGCGCGCCATGAAGCGCGGCTCGAGCTGGGCGATGACGATCATCGACACCAGGCCGATGCCGAACGAAGTGGCTTGCTTGGCCAGCAAGTCCCAGCTCTTGCCGCTGGCCGAATACAGCACGAACAGGCTACCGGCGGCCAGGGTCAGCAGCAGGATCAGCAGCGGGCCGTCGATGTGCATGCGCTGCAACAGCGTGGCACGTCGGCGCATCACGTCTTCGCTGGAGAGGATCCGGTCGAAATTATTCTTCACGGGCCGTAGCCTCCGCAGTGGTGGGGCTTGCGTATTCAGGCTTGAGCTGGCCGTGCTCATCCAGCAGCCAGGCATCCATGATCTGGCGCACCACCGGCGCGGCGACGCCCGAACCGGACTCACCGTTCTCGACCATCACCGACACGACGATTTTCGGGTTGTCGGCGGGCGCGAAACCGACGAACAAGGCGTGGTCGCGGTGGCGTTCCTGGACCTTGGAGCGGTCGTACTTCTCGCCCTGTTTGATGGCGACGACCTGGGCCGTACCGCTCTTGCCGGCAATGCGGTATTGCGCACCGATGGCCGCCTTGCGCGCGGTGCCTCGGGCACCGTGCATCACCTGCTGCATGCCGTTGTTGACCTTCTGCCAGTCCGACGGATTGTGCAGGATGATGTCCGGCATCGGGTTCGGGTCTACCGGTTTCTGGCCTTCGATGGTCTTGGCCAGGTGCGGGCGGTACCACTTGCCCTTGCTCGCCACCAGGGCCGTGGCCTGGGCCAGTTGCAGCGGTGTGGCCTGCATGTAGCCCTGGCCGATCCCCAGGATCAGGGTTTCACCGGGGAACCACGCCTGGCGACGGGTCGCACGCTTCCACTCCCGGGACGGCATCAGGCCGGGGGACTCTTCGAACATGTCCAGCGAGACTTTCTGGCCGATGCCGAACTTGCCCAAGTAGGACGACAGCCGATCGATCCCCAGCTTATGGGCCAGGTCATAGAAGTAGGTGTCGTTGGACCGCATGATCGCCGTTTCCAGGTCCACATAACCGTCGCCGGTGCGGTTCCAGTTGCGGTACTTGTGGTCATAGTTGGGCAGCATGTAGTAACCCGGGTCATAGACCCGGCTCGAAGCGTTGACCACGCCGGAGTCCAGCCCGGCAATCGCCACGGCCGGCTTGATGGTCGAGCCCGGCGGATACAGGCCGCGCAGTACACGGTTGAACAACGGCCGGTCGATGGAATCGCGCAACTCGGAGTAAGCCTTGAAGCTGATCCCGGTGACGAACAGGTTCGGGTCGAAACTCGGCTGGCTGACCATCGCCAGGACCTCGCCGGTGTTCGGATCCAGCGCCACCACCGCACCACGACGACCGCCCAGCGCCGCTTCGGCGGCTTCCTGCAACTTGATGTCCAGGCTCAGGACGATGTCCTTGCCGGGGATCGGGTCGGTGCGCTTGAGCACGCGCAACACGCGGCCACGGGCGTTGGTCTCGACTTCTTCGTACCCCACCTGGCCATGCAGCTCGGGCTCGTAGAAGCGCTCGATGCCAGTCTTGCCGATATGGTGCGTACCGCTGTAATTGACCGGATCGAGGGTCTTGAGCTCTTTCTCGTTGATCCGCCCCATGTAGCCGACCGAGTGGGCAAAGTGCGCCCCCTGGGGATAATGCCGCACCAACTGCGCCACCACCTCGACGCCGGGCAGGCGGAACTGGTTCACGGCGATCAGGGCGATCTGCTCTTCGGTCAGCTCGAACAGGATCGGCACCGGCTCGAACGGCCGTCGGCCCTGGCGCATGCGCTTCTCGAAGATCGCCCGATCCTCGGGCGTCAGCTGCAGCACTTCGACGATCACGTCGAGCACATGCTGCCAATCCCCGGAGCGCTCGCGGGTCATGCTCAGGCTGAAGCTGGGGCGGTTATCCGCCACTACCACGCCATTACGGTCGAAAATCAGCCCGCGGGTCGGCGGAATCGGTTGCACATGCACCCGGTTGTTTTCCGACAGGGTCGAGTGGTACTCGTACTGGATCACCTGGAGGAAATACAGCCGCGCGATCAGCACGCCGATCAGCGTCACTACCGTGATGGCGCCGAACACGACGCGGCCTCGCACCAGGCGGGCGTCTTTTTCGTGGTCCTTGATGCGGATCGGCTGGGGCATGAGGGCAGGATTACTTGTGATAAGGGTGCCCGGACAGGACTGTCCAGGCACGATACAACTGTTCGCCGATCAGGATCCGCACCAGCGGGTGCGGCAACGTCAACGGCGACAACGACCAACGCTGATCGGCCCGGGCACAGACTTCCGGTGCCAGCCCTTCCGGGCCGCCGACCATGAAATTGACCGTGCGCGAATCCAGCCGCCAGCGATCGAGTTCCACCGCCAGTTGCTCGGTGCTCCAGGGCTTGCCGTGGACTTCGAGGGTGACGATGCGCTCGTTCGGCCCGACCTTGGCCAGCATGGCTTCGCCTTCCTGGCGAATAAAGCGCGCCACATCGGCGTTCTTGCCACGGGTATTGAGCGGAATTTCCACCAGTTCCAGGGCCAGCTCGGATGGAAGACGCTTGGCATATTCATGCCAGCCTTCTTCCACCCACTTGGGCATGCGAGAACCGACAGCGATCAGGCGCAGTCGCACAGCGGTCCCTTATTGCTGGTCTTTGTTGAGCTTGGTGAAATGCTCATGGGTGTTTTCCGGGCTGTGATGCGCGGCGCTGGCCGAACGGCTCTGCTCGGCACCAGCCCACAGGCGCTCCAGGTCATAGAACTGGCGCGCCGAGGCGGTCATCATGTGCACGATGACGTCGTCCATATCCAGCAGCACCCAGTCGCTGTCGCCCTTGCCTTCTTCACCCAGCGGCTTGACGCCCTGGGCCTTGACCGCTTCGCGGACCTTATCCAGCATCGCGCCGATCTGGCGGTTGGAGGTACCGGTGGCGATGATCATGTAGTCCGTGATGCTCTGCTTTTCACGAACGTCGATCACCTGGATGTCCTGGGCCTTGACGTCTTCCAGGGCCGCCACGGCCACCTTGACCAGCTCGTCGCCGGCCAGTGCCACGCCGGTATGGGCCTCTACAGGCAGCGGAGCGCTTTTGAACGTGCCTTTGCGCTTTACTTTGTTTACGTCTTTGTCAGTCATATAAAACTCGTTTTGCTCGTATGTTCGGGCGCTTCGCTACACGCATTCACGTGCCTTGAAGCGCGCCTTTTTCAGTTCGACGCACGGTACAGCCCGTGCGCATCGATGTAGGCCAGGACCGCGTCGGGCACCAGGAAACGTACCGACTTACCGCTGGCCAGCAGTTGACGGATCTGGGTGGCGGATACCGCGAGCGGCGTCTGCCAGACGAATGCAATCTGTCCGCTCGGCCCTTTCAGGGCCAGCGGGTCGCTCACCGAGCGGGCCGCCAGCAGGTTGCGCAAGGCATCCGGCGGCTCGCTGTCGGCATCCGGGCGTTGCAGCACCAGGATGTGGCAATGCTGGAGCAACTCTTCCCAGCGATGCCAAGTGGGCAGGCCGCAAAATGCGTCCCAGCCCAGAAGCAGAAAAACCTGGGCATCGGCGGCCAGTTCGGCGCGCATCAGCTCCAGGGTATCAATGGTGTAGGACGGCTTGTCCCGCTGCAATTCGCGGGCGTCCACCACCAACGGCGCCACACCGGCCACCGCGCACTCGACCATCGCCAGACGGTCCTGCGCCGACACCTGTGGCGTATCCCGGTGAGGCGGCCTGGCGCTGGGCGTCAGGCGTAGCTCATCGAGGGCCAGGGCATCGGCGACTTCCAGCGCACCGCGCAAATGGCCGATGTGCACCGGGTCGAACGTTCCACCCAGGATACCGATGCGCCGGGGCGGGGTTGTCGTCACTGCGGCTGACGGGTCGAGATCGCCCAAGTCAGGCCGGCTCCTGTCCGCGCAACTGGCCGTCACCGACCACGATGTACTTCTCGCAGGTCAAGCCTTCCAGACCGACCGGGCCGCGGGCGTGCAGCTTATCAGTAGAAATGCCGATCTCGGCACCCAATCCGTATTCAAAGCCGTCGGCGAAGCAGGTCGGGGTGTTGATCATCACCGACGCCGAGTCCACTTCGGCCACGAAGCGCCGGGTTTCCCCGAGGTTTTCACTGACGATGGAGTCGGTGTGGTGCGAGCCGTGGCGATTGATATGGTCGATGGCCTGGTCGAGCCCGTCGACCACGCGGATCGACAGGATCGGCGCCAGGTATTCGGTGTCCCAGTCTTCTTCAGTGGCGGCTACCGCCTCGATGATCGCCCGGGTGCGCTCGCAACCGCGCAGCTCGACGCCTTTTTCGCGGAACTGGGCCGCCATCGACGGCAGGAAGGCCTGGGCAACGGCCTGGTCCACCAGCAGGGTTTCCATCGCGCCACAGATGCCATAACGGTAGGTCTTGGCGTTGAAGGCGATGCGCTGGGCTTTCGGCAGCTCGGCGTGAGCGCTGACGTAGACGTGGCAGATGCCGTCCAGGTGCTTGATCACCGGTACGCGGGCATCGCGGCTGACCCGCTCGATCAGGCCCTTGCCACCACGCGGCACGATGACGTCGACGAACTCGGGCATGCTGATCAGCGCACCAACCGCGGCGCGGTCGGTGGTTTCCACCACTTGCACCACGGCGGCCGGCAGATCGGCTTCGGCCAGGCCGCGCTGGATGCAGGCGGCAATGGCACGGTTGGAATGGATCGCCTCGGAACCGCCACGCAGGATGGTCGCGTTACCCGACTTCAGGCACAGGCTCGCGGCGTCGATGGTCACGTTCGGCCGCGACTCGTAGATGATCCCGACCACGCCCAGGGGCACGCGCATCTTGCCGACCTGAATGCCCGACGGCCGATAGCTCATGTCACGAATCGCCCCGACCGGGTCCGGCAACGCCGCGACCTGGCGCAGGCCGACGATCATGCCGTCGATGCGGGCCGGGGTCAGCGCCAGGCGCTCGAGCATGGCCGGTTCGAGACCATTGGCCCGACCAGCGGCCAGGTCCAGCTCGTTGGCGGCGGACAACTCGGCGCGCGCAGCGTCCAGCGCATTGGCGGCGGCCTGCAGGGCGCGGTTTTTCTGCGCGGTGCTGGCACGGCCGATGATGCGCGACGCTTCACGAGCGGCGCGACCCAGGCGGGTCATGTAGTCAAGAACGGACTCAGTCATGGTCTGTGTGGTCTTGGCAAAGAGGAAAGCGGCAGATTATAGCTGTCGTAACCCGCGACTAACAGCATGGACTCGCAGTGGTGACCGGCGGAGGCGCAAAACTTGCGCAATTTGCCGGTGTTCAGCGGTGATTAAGCTTTCCATTGCTATCATCGCGCTTCCTTTGGCCTCACTTCGTTTATCGCCATGACCGATTTGCCTCAATCGCCAAACGCCTTGCCCCATGCTTTTTTTGATCGCGATGCCCAGGTGCTGGCCCGTGACCTGCTGGGCAAAGTCATCCGTCACAAGGTCGGCGAGCTGTGGCTCAGCGCGCGGATCATCGAGACCGAAGCCTATTACTTCGCCGAAAAGGGCAGCCACGCGTCGCTGGGCTACACGGAAAAACGTAAGGCTTTGTTTCTGGATGGCGGCCACATCTATATGTATTACGCCCGGGGTGGCGATTCGCTGAATTTCAGCGCCCAGGGGCCCGGCAATGCGGTACTGATCAAATCGGCGTACCCGTGGGTCGACGCCGTTTGCGGCCCGGCGAGCCTGGCGCAGATGCTGCTGAACAACCCCGACGCCCAGGGCCGGCCACGCACACCGCAGAAACTCTGCGCCGGCCAGACCTTGCTGTGCAAGGCATTGGGGCTGAAAGTGCCGGACTGGGACGCCAAACGCTTCGACCCCGAGCGCTTGTTGGTGGAAGACGTCGGCGTGCCGACGGTCAATGCGATCCAGACCACCCGCCTGGGCATCCCCCAGGGACGGGACGAACACCTGCCCTACCGCTTCGTCGACGCCGCCTACGCGCCGTGGTGCACCAGGAACCCGTTGCGGCGCGGGCAGGTCGAAGGGCGGGATTATTTTTTGCTTTCATGATCGACACATTTCACTGTGGGAGCGAGCCTGCTCGCGATCGCGTCAGATCAGCAGAATGGGTATCGACTGACACACCGTTATCGCGAGCAAGCTCGCTCCCACAGTTGATTTTCAGTGGCCACAGGTTTTGTGCTCACAACAAGCCCCCCAGTGGGAGCGAGCTTGCTCGCGATGGCGTCAGGTCAGCAGAATGGGGGTTGACTGATACACCGCAATCGCGAGCAAGCTCGCTGCCACAGTTGATTTTCAGTGGCCACAGGTTTTGTGCTCACAACAAGCCCCCCTGTGGGAGCGAGCCTGCTCGCGATGGCGTCAGGTCAGCAGAATGGGGGTTGACTGATACACCGTTATCGCGAGCAAGCTCGCTCCCACAGTTGATTTTCAGTGGCCACAGGTTTTGTGCTCACAACAAGCCCCCCCAGTGGGAGCGAGCTTGCTCGCGATGGCGTCAGGTCAGCAGAATGGGGGTTGACTGATACACCGCTATCGCGAGCAAGCTCGCTGCCACAGGAGTTTCGGTGCATGCCGCTTACTGTTCAATGGAGTTGTATTTATGGGCCCATGGCTCGATAGCATCACCGGCTGGCTGACACTCAACCCGCAATGGCTGGCGGTGGCGGTGTTCATCGTCGCCTGTGTGGAGTGCCTGGCCATCGCCGGGTTGATCGTGCCAGGGACCGTGCTGTTGTTTGCGATAGCGGTACTGGCCGGCAGCGGCGCGTTGTCCTTGGGCGAGACGTTGCTGCTGGGCCTGCTCGGTGGCTTGCTGGGGGATCTGGTGTCGTACTTCCTGGGCCGGCACTTCCACCAGAACATCCGGCGCCTGCCGGGGTTGCGGCATCATCCGGAATGGATGGCTGCGGCGGAAAACTATTTCCAGCGCTACGGCATCGCCAGCCTGCTGGTGGGCCGTTTTATCGGCCCTCTCAGGCCGATGTTGCCGATGGTGGCCGGGATGTGCGACATGCCGTTCCCGCGTTTTGCCGCCGTCAGCGTGCTGGCCGCGACCGGCTGGACCGTGGCGTACCTGCTGCCGGGCTGGGCCACCGGGGCGGCGTTCCGCCTGCCACTGCCCGAAGGTTTCTGGCCACAGGCCGGTGTCGTCATCGGCAGCATCGCAGTGATGATCGGGCTGAGCGTCAACAGCAGCTTGCGCCGCCATCGCCATGCCTCGGCGCTGATCGCCGGCCTGGGCCTGGTGATCCTGACCGGCCTGTTCATCGGCTTTCGCTACCTGACGGCCTTCGACCAGGGCCTGGTGGCGCTGGTCCAGGAGCATCGCAGCGTGACGCTGGACGAAATCGCCGTGACCTTCACGCTGATCGGCGAATTCCGCAACATGCTGATTTTCAGCGCCCTGCTCACCGGTTTGCTGCTCCTGGCACGCCAATGGCGCCAGGCAATCTTCGCCGGCGGCACGATGCTGCTCACGTCCCTGGCCAATACCGGCAGCAAACATTTCTTCGCCCGCGTACGCCCGGAAATCCTCACCGACCCACTGACCAGCTACAGCATGCCCAGCGGCCATGCCTCCGGCGCATTCGCGCTGTTCCTGAGCCTCGCCATCCTGGCCGGGCGCGGACAACCACCGCGCATGCGCCTGACCTGGCTGCTACTCGCCTGCCTGCCGGCGCTGGCCATTGCCCTCTCGCGGGTGTACCTGGGGGCTCACTGGCCGAGCGACGTCGTCGCCGGCGCCATGCTCGCCGCCTGTGTCTGCGCCGCGGTCCTGTGGTTGAGCCAGCGCCAGACGCCACTGCCGGCCATGCCGCCGAAAATCTGGTGGCTGATATTGCCGGCGCTGGTGGCGGTGTTCAGCTTCTTCGCGCTGCGGCATCTGCCCCATGCGATGTTGCGGTATGCCTATTGAAACCAGGCTCGCTTCCACAAGAGATCCGTGGCGAACACCGAGTCTGTGGGCACTGGAGCCCCCCCCTGTGGGAGCGAGCTTGCTCGCGATGACGGCGACACATCCAACATCACTGCAACTGACCCACCGCTATCGCGAGCAAGCTCGCTCCCACAGGGGATCAGCGCTGTTTGGTGAGATGAGTGGTGTCAGGCGAAGAGCTCACCTTGCAACTCATCCAACAAAGCCTGGATCGCATCCAGCCGTTGCTGGGGATCATCGAGCTGCAGCAGGTCGATCTTGTCCAGTTCATTGAACGGCAGCAGATAGGCCAGTTGATTGGCCAGGGACTGCTGTCCGGTGGCTTCGGTGCCCATGTTCAGGGCCTCGACCATCGGGTGTTCGGCCAAGGCCTTGAGCAGCGCCACCAGGTCGGCGTCTTCCTCTTGCAGCGGTTGCTCCGGCTCTTCTTCCAGCCACTCGACCTCGGCGACCGTCAACTGATCGGGCTGGACGCTGCTGCCATGCACGATAAAGCGCCGCCCGCCCTGCACCCGAATGCCCAGCAGGCCGTTGTCCTGCTGGGAAAAATCAGTGATGCGCGCCTCACACCCGACCCGCGCATAGCCATCAGGGGCGATGCCGACTTCCTCGCCATCGAGGATGCACACCACGCCGAAGCCTTCGCCCTTTTTCATGCAGCGCCCGATCATGTCGAGGTAACGCGCCTCGAAAATCTGCAAATCAAGGATGCAACCGGGGAACAGTACGGTGTTCAACGGGAAAAGCGGCAAGCTCATAACCAGTTCCTTAGACCGTCATCGACACCACCAACGGCAGCAATACCGCCGTGGCCACGCCCATCAGACTCATCGCCAGCGCCGCAAAGGCGCCGGACTCCTCGCTTTCCTGCAACGCCACGGACGTGCCCACCGCATGGGCCGTCAACCCCAGGGCCATGCCCCGGGCCTCCGGGCTATGGACACCCAACCGGGTCAGGATGCTCGGGCCCAGAATCGCCCCGAGCACGCCAGTGATCAAGACGAACACCGCGGCCATCGCCGCGACACCGCCGATCTGTTCGGCCACCAACATGGCGATTGGCGACGTCACCGACTTGGGCGCCATGGTCATCAGGATCATGTGCTCGGCGCCGAATGCCCAGCCCAACACCACCGCAGAACCGGTGGCGAACACCCCACCAATCACCAGCGTAGTAAAAATTGGCCAGAACAATTGCCGGATCCGTCGCAGGTTCAAATACAACGGCACCGCCAGGGCGACCGTGGCCGGGCCCAGCAGAATGCTGAGGATCTCGGTGCTCTTGCGGTATTCGGCGTAGCTGATGCCACAACCGACCAGTACAGCGATCAGCAGCACCATCGACATCAACACCGGTTGCAGGAACACCCAGCGGGTCTTTTCGAACGCCGCCAGCACCAGTTGATAGGCGCCCAGGGTAATGCCGATGCCGAACAATGGATGGTGGATCACCGAGCCCCAGGCGCCCTGCCAGTCGAACATCATTGAACATCCTCCGCAGCCGGTGCGTGGCGCCGGGCCAGACGCTGCATCAGCACGCCGGTAAAGGCCATGGACAGTACCAGCGACAACACCAGCGCGCCGACGATGGCCCAGAAATCGGCGGCAATGGCCCGGGCGTAGACCATCACCCCCACCGCTGGCGGCACCAGCAGCAACGGCAGGTAACGCAACAGGCTGCTGGCGGCCAGGTTCAGGGGTTCGCCGACTTCGCCGCGAACGATCAGATAACCCAGCAACAGCAGCAGGCCAATGATTGGCCCCGGCAACACCGGCAAGAACAAATGATTGATGGCGGTGCCCAGCAATTGGAACAGCACCAGCCAGGTCAGGCCCCGTAGCAACATCCGCTCTCTCCCCTGCAACACTTACTCAAAGAATGCGCCGGCATTATAAGCACGCCCGCGCTATGGTTCGGCATTCGTAAAAAGCATGGTCAGTGACCTTACCCGCGCCTCATGTTGATCTACAGTGGTTCTCCGGGGACACAGATCCCCGTGACAAAAGACAAAACAGATGAACCCAAGGAGAGTCTCAATGCCCTACGTTCCCGTTGCAGCGCTCAAAGATTATGTCGGCAAGGAACTTGGACGTTCCGAATGGCTGACCATCGATCAGGACCGCATCAACCTGTTCGCCGAAGCCACTGGCGACTTCCAGTTCATCCACGTCGATCCGGTCAAAGCCGCGCAGACCCCGTTCGGCAGCACCATTGCCCACGGTTTCCTGTCGTTGTCGCTGATGCCCAAGCTGATGGAAGACATCCTGATCCTGCCCGAGGGCGTGAAGATGGTCGTCAACTACGGGCTGGACAGCGTGCGTTTCATCCAGCCGGTCAAGGTTGATTCCAAGGTCCGGCTCAAGGTCGACCTGGTGGACGCCACCGAGAAAAAGCCCGGCCAATGGCTGCTCAAGGCCACCGCCACGCTGGAAATCGAAGGTTCGGACAAACCGGCCTACATCGCCGAGCCACTGTCGCTCTGCTTCGTGTAAACCTATGCGGTCGCGAAACCGCTCGTGCAGTTTCGCATCGCTTATCTATATCTCATGCGCATAGCTGCGGCATACTCGTGGCCTGATGACCTGGATCCCGTTATGCGCTTACTTGTTCCCCTGACTCTGACCCTGTTGCTCACTGCCTGCGGCGACGGCGATTCGCTGTTGCCTCCCGACGCGCGCCTGCCCGACGGCGGACGCTATCGCGGCGACCTGGTGGACGGCCTGCTGCAAGGCCAGGGGCGCATCGACTACCCCAACGGCAGCTGGTACGCCGGGCAGTTCGACAAAGGCCAGTGGCACGGCACCGGTGAATGGCATGGCAGCAATGGCGAGGTCTATCGCGGCCAGTTCCAGAATGGCCTGTTCCATGGCCAGGGCAGCCTGACCACGCCGAGCAGCAGCTACACCGGCAGCTTCAAGCTAGGCCGACGGGACGGTGAAGGGACCCTGAAAGAAAACGGCATGACCTACCGCGGCGAATTCAAGGCCGACCGCTATTCCGGCCTCGGGCGCCTGGAGCTCGACGATGGCAGCCAGTATCAAGGCCCGTTCACCAACGGCAAGCCCAACGGCGAGGGCCAGCGCTTCGATGCCACCGGCAACCAGTTCACCGGGAAATTCGTCGATGGACAGCTGCAGGGCAAAGGCACCTTCAACAGCGCCGACGGCGATGTCTATGTCGGCGGCTTCAAGAACAACCAGCTCAACGGGCGCGGGCGCTACGAAAATGCCGACGGCGATGTCTGGATCGGCCAGTTCAAGGACGGCGCGCTGACCGGCAAGGGCGAACTGATCGGTGCCGATGGCAGCCATTACCTCGGTCAATTCAGCGACTGGCGCTTTAGCGGTCAAGGCCGCCTGAACCTGCCCGACGGCAGTTTTTACATCGGCCAGTTCGAAGGCGACAGTTACCACGGGCGCGGCACTTTGGCGTTGAGCGACGGTACGGTCCAAAGCGGCACCTGGGCCAACGGCCAGCGGGTGCGCGACGCCGATGGCAGGCTGCTACCGGATGTGCTCGAACTCGGCCTGCTGGCCCAGGGCCGTCTGCTGGAGGATGCCTTGGCCAATATCCCGGCCTCGACGCCGGCGGTGGAGCTGTACAGCCTGACCCTGGGCGGCGACGGCAAACAAAGCGTGTTCCTGCGTGAATCCGACTATGTCGCCAACATGCTCAACAGCCGTTTCGGCGCGTTCGGGCAGATCCGCCTGGTCAATCACCGCGATCATCTGAGCGACCGGCCCATGGCCAGCCGCGAAAGCCTGCGCCGCGCCGCCGCCACCCTGGCCGAGCGCAGCGGCCCGGAAGACCTGATCTTCATCTACCTGACCAGCCACGGCACCAGCGAGCATGAACTGGTGCTCGACCAGCCGCGCATGGAACTGGCCGACCTGCCCGCCGATGAACTGGCGGTGGTGCTGGCTCCACTGAAGAACCGCGACAAGATCGTAGTGATCTCGGCGTGCTACTCCGGTGGTTTCATCCCGGCCCTCAAGGATGAGCGCACGCTGATCATGACCGCGTCCCGGGCCGACCGGGTGTCCTTCGGCTGCTCCGAGGAGGCCAACTTCACCTATTTCGGCGATGCCCTGTTCGCCCAGGCGCTGAACCAGACCGACGACTTGGAGCAGGCCTTCAAACGGGCCAAGGCCACCGTCGCCGAACGCGAGCAGGCGGACAATTTCGAAGCCTCCGAACCGCAGATCTGGGCGCCCAGGACCGTCCTTTCCCACTGGCAACTGCTGCGCAAGCAGCAGGCACGAAAAGCATTGCAAAGTGCTGCATTGAACGACGAGGCCATAAAGAGCAACTAAGCTGAATCGTATCAAGGGGGAAACACCATGTACTTGACGCCTCAGCATGTTTTGCTCGCCGGAGCCACCGGGTTGACCGGTGAACACCTGCTGGATCGGCTGCTCAACGAGCCGACCATCACCCGCGTATTGGCGCCTTCACGCCGGCCACTGGCCGAGCATCCACACCTGGAAAACCCGGTTGGGGAACCGGACCAGGTGCTGCCACAACTCAGCGGGCAGGTGGACATCGCCTTTTGCTGCCTGGGCACGACCATCAAGAAAGCCGGCTCTGAACAAGCCTTTCGCGCGGTGGACCTGGACCTGGTCGTGGCATTTGCCAAACGCGCCCGGGAACTGGGCGCGCGGCATTTGATCGTGATCAGCGCCTTGGGGGCTGACGCGAAGTCATCGATTTTCTACAACCGGGTCAAAGGCGAAATGGAAACCGCGCTCAAGGCCCAGGGCTGGCCACAACTGACCATCTGCCGCCCTTCACTGCTGCTGGGCGAACGCGCCGAACCGCGCCTGGCCGAGCAACTGGCCGGGCCGCTGTCGAAGCTGATCCCCGGCAAGTACCACGGCATCGAAGCCTGCCAACTGGCCCGCGCCATGTGGCGTTTGGCGCTGGAAGAGCAGGATGGGGTGCGGGTGGTGGAGTCGGATGAGTTGCGCAAGCTCGGCAAATGATTCTGTAGCGCCTGATCGGGCGCCATCGCGAGCAAGCTCGCTCCCACAGGGATTGCATTTCTTCTGAAGAAACTCGATCACCTGTGGGAGCGAGCTTGCTCGCGATGGCGGTAGATCAGCTTGCCTCCATGTTGAAGGCACCACACCGGCTGTTGTGGCGAGGAAACTTGCTCCCTCGCCACAGGGTTCTATGGTGTTGCTACATCCCACCCGTCGCCTGAAACCCCACACCTATCGCCGTAAACAACGACAACGGTAACAACAAGGTATCCAGCAGCGCGCTACCCGGCAGGTCAATACCTGGGTAGCTCGGCGCCTCGGCACCGAAGCGGTCCTTGGCGCAGCAGCCGCCATTGAGGGCGTAGAGGTCCAGGCGCGTTCCCGCGTACACCACCGGCGCGCCGGGCTTGGCGGCGTCGAGGGTGCGGGCGGTGGCGCAGCCGGTCAGTTGCAGCGCCAGCAGTAGCATCAGGAGCTTATTCATCGCTGCTCAAATGGTGCTCGCCCCAACGCGGCAGCATGTCCTGGGGGATATTCAGCAGATTGAGAATCCGCGCCACCACAAAATCGATCAGGTCGTCGATGGTCTGTGGCTGATGATAAAAGCCCGGCGAGGCCGGCAGGATGGTCACGCCCATGTTCGACAACTTGAGCATGTGCTCCAGGTGAATGCTCGAATACGGCGCTTCCCGCGGCACCAGGATCAACTGACGGCGCTCCTTGAGCGTGACGTCCGCGGCCCGTTCGATCAGGTTGTTGCAAGCGCCGGTGGCAATCGCCGACAGCGTCCCCGTGGAACACGGCACCACCACCATCGCCGCCGGGGCACCGGAGCCCGAGGCCACCGGCGACATCCAGTCTTCCTTGCCGTACACGCGAATCTGCCCCGCCGCCGCACCGGTGTATTCGGTGAGGAAGGCCTGCATCATCTGGGTCTTGGCCGGTAAGGTCACGTCGGTTTCGGTGGCCATCACCAGTTGCGCGGCCTTGGAGATCAGGAAATGCACCTCGCGGTCTTCGCGCACCAGGCAATCGAGCAGGCGCAAGCCGTACTGGGCGCCGGAAGCACCGGTCATCGCCAGCGTGATGCGTTCGGGGCCATTGCCCTGCAAGTGAGCGTTCATTTCAGTGCCTCGGCCAGCTTGCCGTGCAAGCCGCCGAAGCCGCCGTTGCTCATGATCACCACGTGGGTGCCGGGCTGGGCCTGGCTTTTCACACGCTCGATGATGCCTTCCAGGGAATCGCTGACAATCGATGGCACTGTGCACAACGCAGCCGTAGCCCCCAAGTCCCAGCCGAGGTTGGCCGGCGCGTACCAGATCACCTGATCGGCATCGACCACGCTTTCCGGCAGGCCGTCGCGGTGAGCACCGAGTTTCATGGAGTTGGAGCGCGGTTCGATGATCGCGATCAGCGGCGCGTCACCGATGCGCTTGCGCAGCCCGTCGAGGGTGGTGGCGATGGCCGTCGGGTGGTGAGCGAAGTCGTCGTAGATGGTGATGCCACGCACCTCGGCGACTTTTTCCATGCGCCGTTTCACGCTCTTGAACGCGCTCAACGCGGCAATGCCCATGGACGGCACCACGCCAACATGGCGGGCCGCCGCGAGGGTGGCCAGGGCATTGGCGACGTTGTGCTGGCCGGTCATGTCCCACTCGACCACGCCCTGGGACACGCCTTCAAACATCACTTCGAACTGCGAACCGTCGTCCTTGAGCAACTTGACCTGCCACTGCCCGCCCGCGCCGGTGGTTTGCACCGGGGTCCAGCAGCCCATTTCAATGACGCGCTGCAAGGCCGGTTCGGTGGTCGGGTGAATCACCAGGCCTTCGCTCGGAATAGTGCGCACTAAATGGTGGAACTGTCGCTCGATGGCCGGCAGATCGGGGAAGATGTCCGCATGATCGAACTCAAGGTTGTTGAGGATCGCCGTGCGCGGACGGTAGTGGACGAATTTCGAGCGCTTGTCGAAAAACGCGCTGTCGTATTCGTCGGCCTCGATCACGAAGAACGGCGTGCCGCCCAGGCGCGCCGACACCGAGAAATTCTGCGGCACGCCGCCGATCAAAAAGCCCGGGCTCATGCCCGCGTGCTCCAGCACCCAGGCGAGCATGCTGCTGGTGGTGGTTTTGCCGTGGGTGCCGGCCACGGCCAGGACCCAACGGCCCTGCAACACGTGATCGGCCAGCCACTGCGGGCCCGACACGTACGGCAGGCCTTTGTTGAGCACGTACTCCACCGCTGGGTTGCCACGGGACATGGCGTTGCCGATGACCACCAGGTCCGGCGCCGGGTCCAACTGCGCCGGGTCGTAGCCTTGGGTCAGCTCAATGCCCTGGGCCTCCAGCTGCGTGCTCATCGGCGGGTAGACGTTGGCGTCAGAGCCGGTCACGTGATGACCCAGCTCCTTGGCCAAAACGGCCATCGAACCCATGAAAGTGCCGCAGATACCGAGAATATGAATGTGCATAGTCGACCTCGTAAAACATGGCCGCAGGTTAGCGTAGGGAGGGGGAAATCGCACTCTTTGCTTACGGATCAGACTGATCGTTCCCACGCTCCGCGTGGGAATGCCTCAACGGACGCTCCGCGTTCGGCTTCTTGGGGACGCGGAGCGTCCCTGGCTGCATTCCCACGCAGAGCGTGGGAACGATCATCAACGGTTCAGCGGGCAATGGCGTGCTTGCGCAGCTTCCGGTAAAGGGTATTGCGGCTGATGCCCAGTTGTTCGGCGGTGTGGGTCATGTGCCAGCGCTGGCGCTCCAGCACATCGAGCAGCGCCACACGCTCGGCATCTTCCAGTGGCCGTTCTGCCACCGCCTCAACCACTGCAACCGGACGCTGGCGAATCATCGCCGGCAAGTCCTCCAAGCCAATCCGCCCGCCGTCGCACAACGCAGCAAGGGTCCGCAATACATTGCGCAGTTGCCGCACGTTGCCCGGCCAGTCGAAGCCCAGCAACGCCTGGCGTGCCGATTCGTCGATGATCACCGTCTCGCCGCCGCTCTCCTCGGCCAGCAGGAAATCCAACAGTTGCGACTTGTCACTGCGCTCGCGCAACGCCGGCAGCGGGATTTCCAGGCCATTGAGCCGGTAGTACAGATCCTCGCGGAAACTGCCGTCCTGCACCCGCTCCAACAATTGCCGGTGGGTGGCGCTGATGATGCGCACGTTGACCGCTTCGGGCTCGCCGCCGATGGGCACCACCTGGCGATCTTCCAGCACCCGCAGCAAACGGGTCTGCAAGGCCAGGGGCATGTCGCCGATTTCATCGAGGAACAACGTGCCGCCGTCGGCTTGTTGCAGCTTGCCGCGCATGCCTTCCTTGCGCGCACCGGTGAAACTGCCGCCGCGATAGCCGAACAGCTCGCTCTCGATCAGGCTTTCCGGGATGGCCGCGCAGTTGAGGGCGACGAAGTTTTTCCCGGCGCGCTGGCTGGCGTGGTGCACGGCCTTGGCGAAGGCTTCTTTGCCGGAGCCGGTTTCGCCGTGGATCAGCAGCGGCACATCGCGCTCGAACACCCGCAGCGCCTTGCGAAAATGCTCCTGCAACGCCGCATCCCCCAGGCAGATGCCCGGCAGCCGCGCAGGCTCGATGGCCTTGAGCAGCGGAGCGACCGGCACCGGCACGCTACGTGGCTGGCCACGCAGTACAGCGAACAAATGCCGACCGTCACGGGTGCGCAACGGCCAGCTCGCACTGGCATTTACGCTGGCGCGGCCAAGCAACTCGTCCAGCGAACAATCGAAAAAGTCTTCCACCCGTTGGCCCAGCAAGCTGCCGCGAATATGCCCCAAGAGGTTGAGCGCGCTCTGGTTGAGCGCACTGATCCGCCCTTCGCCGTCGAACGCCAGCAACCCTTCACTGAACAGCCCCACGGACTCGGCTTGCAGGTGAAAACGCAGCAGCCATTGGTTGTCGAAGCAACGCAGGAAATAACAGCTCTCGATCATCTTCGCCGAGAGATTGACCAGGGCCATGGTGTGGAACTGGCTCTGGCGCGACACGTCCGGCCGGGCCGAAGACACGTCGAGCACCGCCAGCAGCTCGCCCTGGGGGTCGAAGACCGGGCTGGCCGAGCAGGTCAGACCGGTGTGGCGGCCACGGAAATGTTCTTCCTGGTGGATGGTCAGGGCCTGGCGTTCCACCAGGCAGGTGCCGATGCCGTTGGTGCCTTCGCAGGCTTCGCTCCAGTCGGCGCCGAGCCAGAGCCCGGCCCGTTCGAAAATCTTGCGCTCGCTGGGGGCCGTGACGCAGTTGAGGATCACGCCCCGGGCGTCGGTCAGCAGCACCGCGTGGCCGGCACCGGAGAGTTGCTGATGAAGGCTGGTCATTTCGCTGCCGGCGATGTGCAGCACCTGTTGCAGGCGTTCGCGGCTTTCCAGCACCCGGCCATGCTCAAGCACCGTCGGCGCGAGGTTCTGGGCCGGGTCGAGGTGATAGTCCTCGAGGCAACGCAGCCAGGAACGGGCAATCGACGGATCGCTGCCGGGGCCCTGCAGGTGGGCCTTGCCCTGGGTGACCGTCAGGACTTGTTGGGCATGGCGACTCAAGTGGTTGCTGTGCATTTCTTATTGTTCTCCCCGAGGGTAGCGGCCCTCAGCATCCTCCAGCCCAACAGCCTTTGCAATGCTGGCGCGACCTGACAGTCACAGACTGTCTCGCCTATGGCACAAACTGTCACACTGGCTGTATCGCAATCGTCACGCAGCGCATCCGTTTGTCCGACGAACTCCTCCTAAAGTCTTGATTTACGGGCCCTGCAAGGCAATGGCCCAACCTTTGCTCTAGGCTTAATTACCGGCGCTCAATTTTGCGCGGCTCCCTTATAAGCACAAAAGCCAAGGAGAACTCATCATGCGTTACGCTCACCCCGGTACTGAAGGCGCTATCGTTTCGTTCAAGAGCAAATACGGTAACTACATCGGCGGCGAGTTCGTCGCGCCTGTCAAAGGTCAGTACTTCACCAATACTTCCCCGGTCAATGGCCAGCCCATTGCCGAATTCCCGCGTTCCACGGCCGAAGACATCGAAAAAGCCCTGGACGCCGCCCACGCCGCTGCGGATGCCTGGGGCGCCACTTCGGCCCAGGCCCGTTCGCTGGTCCTGTTGAAAATCGCCGACCGCATCGAAGCCAACCTCGAAGTGCTGGCGATCACCGAGTCCTGGGACAACGGCAAGGCCGTGCGCGAAACCCTCAATGCCGACATCCCCCTGGCCGCCGACCACTTCCGCTACTTCGCCGGTTGCCTGCGGGCACAGGAAGGCAGCGCCGCCGAGATCGACGGCAACACTGTGGCCTATCACATCCATGAACCGCTGGGCGTGGTCGGGCAAATCATCCCGTGGAACTTCCCGCTGCTGATGGCCGCCTGGAAACTCGCCCCGGCCCTGGCCGCCGGTAACTGCGTGGTGCTCAAGCCAGCCGAGCAAACCCCACTGGGCATCTGCGTGCTCATGGAGTTGATCGGCGACCTGTTGCCGCCCGGCGTGCTGAACGTGGTGCAAGGCTTCGGTAAAGAAGCCGGTGAAGCCCTGGCGACCAGCAAGCGCATCGCCAAGATCGCCTTTACCGGTTCTACCCCAGTCGGCTCGCACATCATGAAATGCGCCGCCGAGAACATCATCCCGTCTACCGTGGAACTGGGCGGCAAGTCGCCGAACATCTTCTTCGAAGACATCATGCAGGCCGAGCCGAGCTTCATCGAAAAAGCTGCCGAAGGCCTGGTGCTGGCGTTCTTCAACCAGGGCGAAGTCTGCACCTGCCCATCCCGCGCCCTGGTGCAAGAATCGATCTACGACGAGTTCATGAAAGTGGTAATGAACAAAGTCCTGCAGATCAAACGCGGCGACCCGCTGGACACCGACACCATGGTCGGCGCCCAGGCGTCCGAACAGCAATTCGACAAGATTCTTTCGTACCTGGAAATCGCCAAGGGCGAAGGCGCCGAGCTACTGACCGGTGGCAAGGTGGAAAAACTCGCAGGCGACCTGGCCAGCGGTTACTACATCCAGCCGACCCTGCTCAAGGGCACCAATAAAATGCGTGTGTTCCAGGAAGAAATCTTCGGCCCAGTGGTGAGCATCACCACCTTCAAGGACGAAGCCGAAGCCCTGGCGATTGCCAACGACACCGAGTTCGGCCTCGGCGCCGGCCTGTGGACCCGCGATATCAACCGCGCCTACCGCATGGGCCGGGCGATCAAGGCCGGGCGCGTGTGGACCAACTGCTACCACCTGTACCCGGCGCACGCCGCGTTCGGTGGCTACAAGAAGTCCGGCGTGGGTCGTGAGACGCACAAGATGATGCTCGATCACTACCAGCAGACCAAAAACCTGCTGGTGAGCTACGACATCAATCCGTTGGGGTTCTTCTAAGCCCTGGGGCCAGGCACAGGTATCTTGCCTGGCCCTTTAGATAGCTATCGCGAGCAAGCTCGCTCCCACAGGGATCTGTGGATAACTCTTTTCCAGGGTTGGCATAGATCCACTGTGGGAGCGAGCTTGCTCGCGATGGCGCCCTCACTGACAACATCAAAACACTGTCCCACCGCTCTGGCATGAGCCTTGCGTGCCCGCTCCACAACAAACCCGAAAGTCCAACAGATCAAACAATAAAAAAGACAGAGAGGACTTATGACTTCTACCACCCAACTCAAACCCACACTCGGCACCCTGCATTTATGGGGCATCGCCGTCGGCCTGGTGATTTCCGGCGAATACTTCGGCTGGAGTTACGGCTGGGGCACCGCAGGGACCCTGGGGTTTCTCGTCACCGCGCTCATGGTGGCGTTGATGTACACCTGCTTCATCTTCAGTTTCACCGAACTGACCACCGCGATTCCTCACGCTGGCGGGCCGTTTGCCTACAGCCGACGGGCCTTTGGTGAGAAAGGCGGGCTGATCGCCGGGATCGCCACGCTGATCGAATTCGTCTTTGCGCCCCCGGCCATCGCCATGGCCATCGGCGCCTACCTCAACGTGCAATTCCCGGAACTGGACCCCAAGCTCGCGGCGGTTGGCGCATACATCGTGTTCATGACCCTGAACATCCTCGGCGTCAGCATCGCCGCCGCGTTCGAGCTGGTGGTCACCGTGCTGGCGGTCGCCGAATTGCTGGTGTTCATGGGCGTGGTCGCGCCGGGCTTCAGCTTCAGCAACTTCGTGCTCAACGGCTGGGCCGGCTCCAATGAATTCAGCCTCGCCTCGATCCCGGGTATTTTCGCGGCGATCCCCTTCGCGATCTGGTTCTTCCTCGCCATCGAAGGCGCGGCCATGGCCGCCGAAGAAGCCAAGGACCCGAAACGCACAATCCCCCGCGCTTATGTCAGCGGCATCCTGACCCTGGTGTTCCTGGCCATTGGCGTGATGGTCATGGCCGGCGGCGTCGGTGACTGGCGTACCCTGTCGAACATCAACGACCCGCTGCCCCAGGCCATGAAGGCCGTGGTCGGCAACAACTCAACGTGGATGCACATGCTGGTGTGGATCGGCCTGTTTGGCCTGGTGGCGAGTTTCCACGGAATCATCCTCGGCTACTCGCGGCAGTTCTTCGCCCTGGCCCGGGCCGGTTACCTGCCCCGTGGCCTGGCGAAACTCTCGCGCTTCCAGACCCCGCACCGGGCGATCCTGGCTGGTGGCGTAATCGGCATCGCGGCGATCTACAGCGATGGCCTGGTCAACCTGCAAGGCATGACCCTGACCGCTGCGATGATCACCATGTCGGTGTTCGGCGCCATCGTGATGTACATCATCAGCATGCTCAGCCTGTTCAGATTGCGTAAGACCGAACCAAACCTGGAGCGCACCTTCCGTGCCCCGGGCTACCCGATCGTGCCGGGCATTGCGTTGTTCCTGGCGGTGGTGTGCCTGGTGGCGATGGCGTGGTTCAACACCGTGATCGGCCTGGTGTTCCTCGGCTTCATGATTGTCGGCTACCTGTATTTCCAACTGACCGCCAAGCAACGCTCCGATGCACCGGCGGACGCTATGCTCACAGGTATCTGAAAGTTGCACCGGCGCCGGGCTGAGGGCTCGGTGCCTGCCATTTAAAAGTGCACACCGCCACCCTGTGGGAGCGAGCTTGCTCGCGATAACGGTCTTACATCTGGCACATGTGTTGAATGACACACCGCTATCGCGAGCAAGCTCGCTCCCACAAAGGTTACGGGTTGTAGTTGAGTTATTTAGAGAACCAGGAGGACACCGCCCCATGGCCGCATTCGCCCATTCCGTCGGCGCCCAGACCTATCGCTTCGACAGTCTCAAAGAGCTGATGGCCAAGGCCAGCCCGGCGCGTTCCGGGGATTTCCTGGCCGAAGTCGCGGCGCTCAACGATGGTGAGCGGGTAGCTGCGCAAATGGCCTTGGCTGACCTGCCCCTCAGCCATTTCCTGCAAGAAATGCTGATTCCTTACGAGGTCGACGAAGTCACCCGGCTGATCGTCGACACTCATGATAAACAGGCCTTCGCCGCCGTCAGCCACCTCACCGTCGGCGGCTTTCGCGACTGGCTGCTCAGCGACGCCGCTGATGAACAAAGTCTGCGGGCGCTGGCTCCGGGCCTGACGCCGGAAATGGTCGCCGCCGTTTCCAAGATCATGCGCGTGCAGGATCTGGTGCTGGTGGCGCAGAAAATCCGCGTGGTGACCAAGTTCCGCGGCACCCTCGGCCTGCGCGGGCGCCTGTCCACACGCCTGCAGCCCAACCACCCCACCGACGAACCGGCCGGGATCGCCGCGAGCATTCTCGACGGCCTGCTCTACGGTAATGGCGACGCCATGATCGGCATCAACCCGGCCACCGACAGCACGGCGTCGATCTGCGCCATGCTGGAAATGCTCGACGCCATCATCCAGCGCTACGACATCCCCACCCAAGGCTGTGTGCTGACCCACGTCACCACCTCCATCGAAGCGGCCAACCGTGGCGTGCCCCTGGACCTGGTGTTCCAGTCCATCGCCGGCACCGAAGCGGCCAACGCCAGTTTCGGCATCAACCTCAACGTGTTGAAGGAAGGCTACGACGCCGGGCTGAGCCTGAATCGCGGCACCCTCGGCAACAACCTGATGTATTTCGAAACCGGCCAGGGCAGCGCGCTGTCGGCCAACGCCCACCACGGCGTCGATCAACAGACCTGCGAAACCCGGGCCTACGCCGTGGCACGGCATTTCAAGCCATTCTTGGTGAATACGGTTGTAGGCTTCATCGGCCCGGAATACCTGTACAACGGCAAACAGATCATCCGCGCCGGCCTCGAAGACCACTTCTGCGGCAAGCTGTTGGGCGTGCCGATGGGCTGCGACATCTGCTACACCAACCACGCCGAAGCCGACCAGGACGACATGGACACCCTGCTGACCCTGCTGGGTGTGGCCGGAATCAACTTCATCATGGGCATCCCCGGCTCCGACGACATCATGCTCAACTACCAGACCACCTCGTTCCACGACGCCCTCTACGCCCGCCAGACCCTGGGCCTGAAACCGGCGCCGGAATTCGAAACCTGGCTGGCGAACATGGGCATCTTCACCCAGGCCGATGGTCGGGTGCGGTTTGGCGACAACCTGCCTCCGGCGTTTCGTCACGCCCTGGCACATTTGGGATAAGTGAGCTGCCGATGGATAACAAACCTGTCGATCCACAAAACCCTTGGCTGGAACTGCGCCGCCTGACCCCGGCGCGCATCGCCCTGGGCCGCACCGGCACCAGCCTGCCGACCCAGGCGCAATTGGACTTCCAATACGCCCACGCCCAGGCCCGCGATGCGGTGCACCTGGCGTTCGATCACCAAGGGATTCGTGCGCAACTGGCTGAACGCGGCCGCGAAAGCCTGTTGCTCCACAGCGCCGCCGCCGACCGCCACAGCTACTTGCAGCGCCCGGACCTGGGCCGACGGCTCGACGAGAGCTCCGCACAAATCCTGGACGACTACGCAACGGCCCATCCCGGCGGCGTGGACCTGGCCATCGTCGTCGCTGATGGCCTGTCAGCGCTGGCGGTGCATCGGCATACGCTGCCGTTCCTGGCGCGGCTGGAAGAACAGATCGCCGCTGATGGCTGGTCGGTGTCGCCCGTGATCCTGGTGGAACAAGGCCGGGTGGCGGTGGCCGATGAAGTGGCGCAGCGGCTCGGTGCAAAAATGTCGGTGATCCTGATCGGCGAACGCCCCGGCCTCAGCTCCCCCGACAGCCTGGGGCTGTATTTCACCTACAACCCCAAGGTCGGCCTGACCGATGCCTATCGCAACTGCATCTCCAACGTCCGCCTCGAAGGCCTGAGCTACGGCATGGCCGCTCACCGCCTGGTCTACTTGATGCGCGAGGCCTGTCGCCGCCAGCTCTCGGGGGTCAATCTGAAGGACGAAGCCCAGCTACAAACTCTAGACTCGGAAAATACCGCCGATATGAAAGGTAACTTCCTACTGACGCCGCCCCAAAGCTGATCCGTTTATCCGATTGCGTTTTTGATCCGCTTTCAGGCAGCATCAAAAGCACGGCAGCGCGAAGTTGTTGTCTGAATATCTGTCGACCCTTGCAGACGAGACCTACCATGCGGATTATCCAAGCGACCCTGGAACACCTGGACCTGCTGACCCCATTGTTCGTCAAGTACCGGGAATTCTACGGCTCACTGCCCTACCCGGACTCGTCCCGAGCCTTCCTCGAAAAACGCCTGCGCCGCAAGGAGTCGGTGATCTACCTGGCCTTGCCGGATGACGACGACAACAAACTGCTGGGCTTCTGCCAGCTCTACCCAAGCTTCTCGTCGCTGTCGCTCAAGCGCGTGTGGATCCTCAACGACATCTACGTCGCCGAAGACGCCCGCCGCCAACTGGTGGCCGACAACCTGATCCGCACCGCAAAAAAAATGGCCAAGGAAACCAACGCCGTACGCATGCGCGTCTCCACCAGCAGCAACAACGAAGTCGCGCAGAAAACCTACGAATCGATTGGCTTCAAGGAAGACACCGAGTTCAAGAACTACGTGTTGCCGATCAGCGAAGGGATTTGACCGGATTACCGCGGACTGCCAAAAGCGGAACGCGGAGCGTCCCTGGCGGCGTTCCCACGCGGGAGCGTGGGGACGATCAATAACCCCCTCCCTGCGGCCGGGTAAACCTTGTGGCGCACCGATCATTCCCACGCTCCGCGTGGGAATGCAGCCCGGGACGCTCCGCGTCCCCCGACATCCCTAGCTACAAACTCACCCCGCGCGTCACAATCCTCACCGTATAATGCCGCTCTTCCCAGCTTGTAAGAAAAAGCTACACACTCTGTAGCCATACTCAAAGCCAGACCCACAAGCCTGCCGAGTCGGGCCACCACCACAGGTGCTATGCATGGATTTCAACCCCCTCGACCTCATTCTGCATCTCGACGTCTACCTCGACATGCTGGTGACCAACTACGGCACCTGGGTCTACGCCATCCTGTTCCTGGTGATCTTCTGCGAAACCGGCCTGGTGGTGACGCCCTTCCTGCCAGGCGATTCCTTGCTGTTCATCGCTGGCGCCGTAGCCGCCGGTGGCGCCATGGACCCACTGCTGCTGGCCGGCCTGCTGATGCTGGCGGCAATCCTCGGCGACAGCACCAACTACCTGATCGGCCGCACCGCCGGCGAAAAACTGTTCAGCAACCCCAACTCGAAAATCTTCCGCCGCGACTACCTGCAGCAAACCCACGACTTCTACGACAAACACGGCGGCAAAACCGTGACCCTGGCGCGCTTCCTGCCGATCATCCGCACCTTCGCGCCCTTCGTCGCCGGCGTGGGCAAAATGAACTACCTGCGCTTCCTCGGCTTCAGCGTCCTCGGTACCGTCCTCTGGGTCGGCGGCCTGGTCACCCTCGGCTACTTCTTCGGCAACGTGCCGTTCATCAAGCAGAACCTGTCGCTGCTGGTGGTGGGCATCATCCTGCTGTCGCTGTTGCCGATGATCATCAGCCTGGTGCGCAGCAAAATGAACCAGCGCGCCTCGAAAGCCTGATCGCCCATGTGGTCCCTGAGCAACTGGCGCCGCCAACGCACCCTCGCCAAACACCCCGTGGCCGAGGACACCTGGCAGCGCGTGCGTCATCAGTTGAGCTTCCTCGACGGCATCAGCGCCGCCGAGGACCAGTGGCTGCGCGAAGCCTGCGTGCTGTTCCTGCATGAAAAACACCTCACCGCCCTGCCCGGCGTCGAACTGCACCAGGAACAACGCCTGCTGCTCGCCGCCCAGGCGCAACTGCCGCTGATGCACCTCGGCGAGCTGAACTGGTACCAGGGCTTCCACGAAATCGTCCTCTACCCCGACGACTTCCTCAGCCCCCAGCGCTACCGCGACGCCAGCGGCATCGAGCACGAATGGGACGGCGAACACAGCGGCGAAGCCTGGCCCCAGGGCCCGATCATCCTGGCCTGGGACGGCGTGCTCGCCAGCGGCGGCTGGGACGGCTACAACCTGGTGATCCACGAACTGGCGCACAAACTCGACATGCTCAACGGCGACGCCAACGGCCTGCCGCCGCTGCACGCCGACATGCGCGTCAGCGACTGGGCCGACGCCATGCAACAGGCCTTCGACGACCTCAACCGGCAACTGGACCACAACCCCGACGCAGAAACCGTCATTGACCCCTACGCCGCGGAAAACCCGGCGGAATTCTTCGCCGTCACCAGCGAATACTTCTTCAGCGCCCCGGACCTGCTGCACCAGGCCTATCCCAAGGTCTATGCACAGCTCCAGGCGTTCTACCGCCAGGATCCTTTGGCCCGGCTGCGGCAACTTCAGGCCGAAGATCCGGTCTATCAGGCGTCATACTAAGGTCTCTAAGACCCTGCTAACGTGGCAACAGCGGCTGAATATGCCTATAATCGCCGCCACTTTTTGGTCAATCCGACCAGTCATTTGGTCAACTAACGGGGGCACCGCCCAATGAGCTACAGCAAGATTCCGGCTGGCAAAGACCTGCCAAACGACATCTACGTCGCGATCGAAATCCCGGCCAACCACGCCCCGATCAAATACGAAATCGACAAAGACAGCGACTGCCTGTTCGTTGACCGTTTCATGGCCACCCCCATGTTCTACCCGGCCAACTACGGTTTCATCCCCAACACTCTGGCCGACGACGGTGACCCCCTCGACGTGCTGGTCGTGACCCCTTACCCAGTGGCCCCAGGCTCGGTCATCCGCGCCCGTCCAGTCGGCATCCTGAACATGACCGACGACGGCGGCGGCGATGCCAAAGTCATCGCCGTACCACACGACAAACTGTCGCAACTGTACGTCGACGTGAAGGAATACACCGACCTGCCAGCGCTGCTGATCCAGCAGATCGAACACTTCTTCGAGAACTACAAAGACCTCGAAAAAGGCAAGTGGGTCAAGATCGAAGGCTGGGCCGGTGCAGACGCCGCCCGCGAAGCGATCACCAAGTCGGTTGCCGCCTACAAAGGCTGAAACTGAATGTGCAGAAGAACCCCGGTTTGCACCGGGGTTTTTTTATGCCTTAATAGTGCTTAATACGAAGTTGTATTAATACTGTTTAACTGCGTTTAGCCCGCCGCTTTCAAATCCTGCAAACGGAAAGATCGTCTTATATATTTGAACGACATGTTTATTGCCGAAAACAGCTTCGTCTCTAAACTTTCCGTTTATGAAAATACTTTCCAGTGGCGACCGCTTCAGAGCCCTTCTAAAAGAAGCGAATATCCGATCCGCCGACTTCGCGAAGTTATACGGCGTGAAATCCCAGCACATAAACAACTGGTTCAACCGTGGCATCCCGCCAGGGCGCATCCACTCCATCGCCAGCCTGCTGACGGTCAGCCCGGAGTGGCTCGCCCACGGCGAAGGCCCCCAAACCCCATTGGGCCTCGGCCCCGGCACCACCTATGAAGCCGCCGAAAACGACGGCGTCTACACTGTGCTGGAACCCACGGACATCGAACTGCCTTTCTACAAGGAAGCCCCCATCGCCCCCGGCGAAACCAAAACCCACATCATCGAAGTCCCCGACCAATCCATCCGCCTGCCCCGCAGCCACCTCGAATCCCTGGAAATCGACCCCGGCGACGCCATCTGCATCACCATGGTCGGCGACAGCATGGCCGAACGCATCGAAGACGGCTCCACCCTCGCCATCGACCGCGGCCTGACCCAAATCGTCGACGGCCATATCTATGCGCTTGAGCACGACGGGATGCTGCGTATCAAATACCTGCATCGCGTTCCCGGTAATCGGCTGCGGCTGCGTAGTCATAACTGTGCTGCCTATCCTGACGAGGTCTTCAGTGCGGAACAGATCGATGCGCAAAACATACGGGTGATTGGCTGGGTGTTCTGGTGGTCAACCCTGAACAAACAACGACCGCCGGTGTTCGATTGAGTCCCCGCCAGCATGGGTCGCTTTTGTAGCGAGGGGATTTATCCCCGCAGGGCTGCGCATCAGCCCCCCTACTCTTTTACTGCTAACCCCTAACCCAATGATTCAAAACACAACTTACCCCTGGAATTCCCCCCAAAACCCGCGTACCCTGCGCCCCACATTTGCGAGCCCACGCCTCGCACCGACAAGGCAGATCATTTTCTGACCAAGTCCCACAGCCGGCCGCAAGAGCCGGATGTACGTTTTGAAGGCTGGTGAGGTTTGTCAAAAACGAACTGAGTTAGTCAACGAGAAGCCGGCCATAAGCCGGCTTTTTAATGTCTGAAAATCCTATCCCCATTCAAAATTCCGTCTGGTAGCCAAGCTACGCTCGTGCAAGCAATGCCCCTATGTCCTCACGGCGGAGACCATTCGAACGCCGCCTGATTCCCAAACGCCACTATAAGAGAATATTCTTACGGCACATTGCGCTGTTTCCTACAGCGAAACGGGAACCCTACGGATAGCCCCCCGCCATGTCCTCTTCACCTGCCAGCAATCAATCCAATCCCCCTTGGAGCCGCGACGAACTAGTCCTCGCCCTGAACCTATACCTCCTCTATCGCAACGGTTTGCCCGGCGTGAACCATCCGGAAGTCCGATCCTTATCAGAGAGCCTTAATCTCATCGGTAGCGCCACCGGAGTGAGTAAGAACCAGAGCTTTCGTAACACCAATGGTGTTTACATGAAGCTCAACAATTTCCGTCGATGGGATCCGAGCTACACCAACACCGGTCGTACAGGTCTTGCAAAAGGTAATAAGGACGAGGAGTTGGTATGGCTGGAATTCGCTAATAACCCCGAGCACCTCGCTGCAGTTGTGGCAGCCATTAAGGCAAACGTTGGCACCACGTCTACTGCGCCAATAGATTTAAGCGCCGAGGAAGAACCGGGTTTCTTCGAAGCAGAAGAAGGAAAAGTGTTAACCCGCGTACACCGTGTACGGGAAAGGGACAAAAAACTCGTCAAACGTAAAAAGGACGAAGCCCTCAAGAAATTCGGTGTTCTCCAGTGCGAAGCCTGTGGCTTTAATTTCAGCAAAACATATGGCCCGGACGTCGAAGGCGTTATCGATGTGCACCACACGAAGCCACTGCATACGCTCCAACCCGGCGATAAAACCAAGCTCGCAGACCTGGCTTTACTATGTGCCAATTGCCATCGTGTGGTGCATTCACGCCGTAAGTGGCTGAGTGTGGCCGAGGTCAAGAACCGCTACCAAGCAGCCGAAAACAGAGCCTGAACGGGGCCAACTGGCGAAGGGCAAACCATTGAAAAGCCCACTACACCAAAAGAAAACTCTTACAATCCATCCCTAGATTTCTGACGTGGCCGTTGTCACGTTTCTGGTGGCAAACGAGAGGCAAGCCTGTGAGCAAGGCAGATGGCACACCCAAGCAATTAATCGACGTGGAAAATCTTGCAGCGTCGCTTCAACGCTTTGCAGATGACCGCGACTGGCAACAATTCCACTCGCCCAAAAACCTTCTGCTCGCGCTGACAGGCGAGGTGGGTGAGCTTTGCGAAGTTTTCCAATGGATGAGCGAAGCCGATTCAGTGGCTGCCGCGAAGCATCCCGCAACCGCCCAAGCCGTGAAGGACGAGCTAGCCGATGTACTCATGTACTTGGTCCGCCTGAGTAGCGTACTCGGTGTCGATCTCAACGAAGCGGTCACGAGCAAACTGGCTCTGAACGACCAGAAATACCCCGTCGACAAAGCTAAAAGCACCAGCAAAAAGTACGACCAACTCTGACCTTCAGTGCTCTAAGGATCTCTTGTGATCGTTTACGCTGCGACCAAACAGCAATTCTTAAAAGACAACGATAACGACGACATTGAAGAAGTGATCCTACGACACTTCAAAGAGGCCACCGGCAAGAAGGTAGGCGCGTCGGAGATTAGATCCTGGCAGGGATCCCTGACCTACATGGCCAAGGTGCTTCGAGATGACGACCTACCCAGCGATGCTGGTCTGGCCATTGAATTACATATTCCACAGTCCTCGAAACGCATCGATTTTTTGCTCACGGGACGCGATGAGAACCAAGCAAAAAAAGCTGTATTGATCGAACTGAAGCAATGGAGCAAGGCGAGCGCAACCACCAAGGACGCAATTGTCAAAACCGCCTTGGGTGGTGGTCTCGTTGAAACCATTCACCCGTCCTACCAGGTATGGTCGTACGCAGCGCTGTTGGAAGGCTTCAACGAAGCGGTCTATGACAAAAGCATCGAAATTCGCCCCTGTGCCTATCTGCATAACTATGTCAGTGACGGCGTCATCGACTCTGCTCACTACGAAGCCCATACCAGTAAAGCTCCGTTGTTCCTCAAAGGCCCAGAGGAACTGACCAAGCTACGAACCTTCCTGAAAAAACACATCACTTACGGCGATAACAAGGAGGTTCTTTACGAACTCTCCAACGGAAAAATTCGGCCATCCAAAGCGTTAGCCGAGGCGCTGACGGGGCTTATGGATGGCAAACCTGAGTTTGTGTTGATTGACGACCAGAAAGAAGTCTTCGAGTCAGCACTCGTTGCGGCGAGTGAAGCGTCCATAGCAGCGCCAAAGGTGCTGATCATTGAGGGCGGTCCGGGGACCGGAAAAACCGTTCTGGCGATCAACTTGCTAGTAAGACTCACCGCGTTAAAGCTGCTGAGCAAATACGTCTCGAAAAACGCAGCGCCTCGCAAGGTGTATGAAAGCAAGCTCGTTGGTACGATCAAACGCAGCCACTTTTCCAATTTCTTTTCTGGCTCGGGTGCGTTTATTGAAACTGAGCCCAACACGTTCGACGCTCTGATCGTTGACGAAGCTCACCGGCTCAATGAAAAAAGCGGTCTGTATGGAAACCTGGGCGAGAACCAAATTAAGGAACTGATCAACTCTTCGAAATGCTCGATTTTCTTCATCGACGAAGATCAGCGCGTGACCTTGAGCGACATTGGCAGCAAGCAGGCTATTCGTACCTTTGCGAAATCCAAAGGCGCAACCGTGGAGGAATACACACTGTCCTCTCAGTTCCGTTGCAGCGGTTCTGATGGTTATCTAGCGTGGTTGGATGACGTATTGGCTATTCGACTGACCGCCAATCCGCTACTCGATACTAGCGAGTACGAGTTCAAGGTGTTCAACACCCCGCAGGCAATGCACGCGGCCATTGAGCAGAAAAACCACGGAAACAAAGCTCGCGTAGTCGCGGGTTACTGCTGGCCTTGGCTCAGCAAAAAAGATCCCCAGGCGTCCGATATCGTGATCGGCGATGATTATGCGCGCCAATGGAACCTGGATCAGGACGGTAGTTTGTGGATCATTGCGGAAAACTCCATAGAACAGGTCGGTTGCATCCACACCTGCCAGGGGCTGGAAGTCGACTATATAGGCGTGATCATCGGGCCGGATTTGATCGTTCGTGACGGGCAAGTACTCACATCGCCGCACAAGCGTGACAAGCACGACAAATCGATTCGTGGCTGGAAGAAACTAATGAAAGAGCGGCCTGATTTCGCGCAGAAGGAAACGGATCTGATCATCAAAAACACGTACCGAACACTGATGACCCGTGGAATGAAAGGGTGCTACCTGTACTGTACTGATCAGGAAACGGCACAGTACTTTGAGAGTCGGCTTGCCGAGTATCGCCCCCGCTGATGTCCTGCTGATTGGACAATTATCCAACAGGTTGTTGGACAATTTGGGCACTCGTCGTTTCGTGGCTTTTTATATGAAAGGTCTTGCTAAGCAAGACCTTTTTTCGCAAGAAAGGCAGCCAACGCCCCGCCCTATCTCACCTCAACAATATCCAAAGCCCGATTCGCCAGCAGTTCACTCACCTCAATCACCTGCAAAATCCCCATCGCAACACGTCGTCGCGATCCCTCGAGGTCAAACACCAGATCATTGATCATGGCATTGGCCGCAGCGAGGTTTTCACTGAGACTGGCAAGCAGACATTCCGAATCAACATCAGGCGCGATACGAAAGATGCTGTTGGGATTGTCAGACGTTTCTTTCTTCGGCGTAGGCTTCAGATAGAAATCCAAAGCTCGGTTGGCAGCATCATCAAGTTTCTTGTTACGAGCCGACTGAACGCGGGACACGGTCTCGTCGGTAGCTGGCGGGTTCGGTGTGATTTTAGCCATGGTAAAGCTCCTAGAGTCTGTTGGAGCTACCACCATTCGCTGCGAAACGAAGTTGGGGTGGCAGCTGTACGCGGGTTCGCAGACCGGGACTCTAGGGACCGGCAGACCCGAAGGTCTCCCACGCACAGCCACCTCTGACGAAATCACAGACATGGGCGATCTGCTTTCGAAGGTGACGTTGTGCGCCTATAGAGTCCGGGCTGCGAAACCCGATCACTGATGAGCAGTGACGGATTCAAACTACCGAGGGGACCCAAGGCGCACAAGCCAGCGGATTCTGGCGTAGTTGTAGGCAATGGCGCAAGGCGATGTCGGTCGTGGCTAGTCTCGTGGAGTCACGATAAACAGCTGGCTGGAATGCTGCGGATACACCGCTATCGCGAGCAAGCTCGCTCCCACAGAGGAGCTTGTGTACATACGTCGCGGGAAATGCATTCGCAACCGACTGCATCCTTGCAGCCAGTCGCGAAGAAGATTACGACTCCTTGTTCAATGGGCCTTGCGAGCAACGTCGCAATGAATCAGGCGGGATATCTCGATCATATCCACGACGGTTTTGTCATCGACCGCAAACCCGCTGCCTGAACCCCGGTGCTGTTGTTACTTGAGGGTGACGTCGAGCATCGGCGGGATGTAACCGTAGTCGTACTCGGCCACCACGAAGGTCTGCTGCCCTTTTATTTTCATGCCCACCGTGGGTGCCTCGGTGCCACCCACCCGAATCTGCGTGCCGGTTTCGTCGGTCGGTACGCTGTCGATGAAGGAGGTCACCAGGCCGTTTGGCATTACATAGTGCGAGTAGGTCTGGAATGGCTGCGAGGACGGGTTGCCCAGCACCAGGCCGGAACCGTTCAGCGGCACGTAAGGGCCGAACAGCGAGTCCGCGACGAAACCGTACACGCCGTCCGGCCCGGTCACGCCGTCGGCGTAGGTGAAGGTATGGCTGATCGTGAACAGGTAGTACTTGCCATCCTGGAACACGAAGTGCGGGCGCTCGGTCTGGTCGTTTACGCCCACGGCGGTCAGCAGTGGCGGCAACATTTCCCAGTCGTCACCGTCCGCGTCGCGGGCTACGGCGATGCCGACACAGGCGGTCTGGAAGCGCGAGTTGCCGACATCTTCATAACCCGGCGGCACATCGCCGATTTCTGCCTCTCCCACTTTGTGCGAGCCGCGCTCACCGGCCACGTTGCCCTCGAACAGCATGTACAGCTTGCCATCTTTCGGGTCGCGGAAAGGCCATGGGTCGCGGAAACCCCAGAACGCGTTTTGGGCTTCGGTCTGGTACATGTTGCCGTCGGCCTCGAACAGCGGCTTGACCTTCTCGAAGCCGACCATGCTGACACCGTGTTCAGTGGTCACCACCCGACCGCGCACCTTGACGATGGTCGCGCCTGGGGTGACGGCGGTGTAATACAGGTCCACTTCACCTCGGTCGTTCAACAGGATCGGCGTACCGGCCCATTCGCGAGCGGTCGGCGAAACGCCTTCGGCCATCACGCGGCCACCGAATTCCCAGTTCTTGCCGGTACGAGAAAACCAGTAGTACATCTTTGCCCGACCGTGACGATCGTTCCAATCGCGGAGGATGTCGTAGTTACCGTCCTCGTCGAGGTACTGCGGGTCGTTTGGATGACGATCGGCCGTCAGGGTGAAGATCACCGACCAGCCATCGACGGAGGTCACGTTACCGTCCAGGTCGCGCAGGGGCATGGTGTCCCAGATAAACACGTCGTTGTTCAGTACCGGGAAATCCGCGCGGACCAGCGGCTGCGTGGTGGTGGGATCGTCTGCCCGGACTTTCAACGCATCAGCGCGGGTCCAAAGGCTGGGTTGATGGGGGGTTGCACCGAATTTTTCAGGATTGGTTTTCATAGGTTACTGCCTCGTCCATGAATGGATTCAAATAAATAGTGATCTTGAAATACTGTATGTACATACAGCGAAACCACCTTATAGAGAGTCATGCATGCGGGTCAAGCAAAAAAATGCATTTATGCATAATTTGGTTTTTTCTTTTAGCTGATACGTTTCAGCCTTGAACGTTTGCAGAAGTTCATTCCCGGTGAGATCGACGACGTTGCCTGCACGGTCGGTGCACTGAACGTTACTCGGTGCAAAGCGCGCGTATCGGGGCAACGGGCGGAAGCAGTGCATAGAGGGATCGGTCAGCTGAGCCTGCGCGTTCTGCGCAAAGGCCAATGCAAGGTGGGGAGCCACATGGGGGTTTAGATTTGTCGCCGTCGGCGGCATGAAGGGAAGCGGGTCGTCGTGAGCTGTTTGCGAGGGGGTGAGTCAGCGGTTCTGATGTTGACTGGTATAGCGCTATCGCGAGCAAGCTCGCTCCCACAGTGGGGTGTGCGAAGTGCCTGTTATGACGGTGGGTCACGAACGCTCGGTCACTCAATACCCGGGGTAAGCGCGGCTCTGGATTTCACATCCACTGCAGCTCTTTCGGCGGACGGGGTCAGGCTCGGTCTAGGCAATCGCGCAAACAAAACTCCGGGCGCGACCGGCTTCAACACCCAACAAGCCTATTTCGGTTTCATCAATGGCTTGGAGTTGAACCAGGTTCATGCCTTCGCGCCGGTAAACTGAACTGCCCTCTGAATCAGCATGAACCACATACCCCCCAGGCTTTACGCCTACACGAGTTTCATCGAGAGCAATACTGGCCGAGACCAGGATATGGAAATCCAGGACGTTGTTCTTATGCAAAACCGTCGCGCCAATGAAATGTTCTGAACATATTTCCAAAGCCAGTTGCAGCCCATAGACAGCTGGGGTTTCCCGATAACTGCCCGGCATGAATATCTTGTCGTCCCAGAACTGCGGGCCATTCAGCTCTTCCAGCCCATCGTTTCCTATATTGGGGTAACGTTTATGCTGGTAGAAAACGTCTCCACCCCAAATGATGAAGCCTGTATTTCTAACGATTCCGCCGCTGGCTTCTGAACCTTCTTCTTCGATTTTTGCGATACGCTCCTTCGTAGCCTTTGCATAATCGCCATAAACCCCTTTGTTTATGCGGTCCCACCTCGGGATTTCATTCACGACCGCATCCATTTCCACACCATATTTTGCCTTGTTGATATTTCTGGCCTGACCCCACGATTTCAACTGCTGGGTTCCCCTTTTCCGCATCCTGGAGTCTGGGCGCTGCATTGATTTGAACCAAAGCGTCGTGCCTGGGACGAATATCAGCCATGGATTTCTGCTTGAAATATCTGCCAATGTTGCCCGGATGATTTCTTTTTCTTCCTCCGAAATAAACGAGGTAGGCATTTCCTTGGAGAAAAGATACTCGGGGGCGACGACAAGGCAATAATTCAGTTTATGTTGATCGACATGTTTGGCGAACGCAGTTCTCGCCATGTACAGCAAAGCCCCGATTCTAAGCTGTATGCAGAGAAGACTGTTCTCGACGGGGACTCTTAATCTGCGGGTATCGAAGTCCCAGACCACCACCAGTACGTTCGGCATCCTTTCCTCCCGCCTGGCTGCTGAGCGGTGCCGCAAGCCGGATTGGCCGCATTCATGTGAGGAGGCACTTGGCGCATATTCCAGGAAAATTCAGCTTAGATGAGCCAGGACGATTTGGCCGACAGCTCCAGAAAAATATTTGTGAAACGCAAGAATCGAGGCTCTTTTGGATGCCGCAAAAAAATCGGGCAGGTGACCAACCTGCCCGATGCCAACGACCTGACCTATCAACCCAACGTATTCAGGCAGACCACCTTCGGCTGGGTCATTTCCTCATAGGCAAACCGCACCCCTTCCCTGCCCAAACTCCCGTACTTGGAGCCGCCAAACGGCATCGCATCAAAGCGGAAATCCGACGAGTCATTGATCATCACGCCTCCCGCTTCGATCCGTCGTGCAGCGCTCATCGCGGTGCTGAGGTCGTTGGTGAAAATCCCGGCGTGAAGCGCGTATTCCGGTTCGTTAGCCAACGCGATGGCTTCATCAAACGTCTCGAAGGGCTGCAACACCACCACCGGCGCGAAGGCTTCATTGCGCCAGAGTCGGCTGGAATGATCGACGTTCTCCAGCACCGTGGCGGCGTAGCAGTTGCCTTGTCGACGATGACCACAGAGCAAAGTGGCGCCTTGTTGCAGGGCTTCGTTCACCACCTGTTCAGCGTTCTGCGCGGCCTGTTGGGTGATCATCGGGCCGATGTCGGTGCCTGCGAGCAGTGGGTTGCCGACCACCAGGGCTTGGGCCTGGTTGACGAAGCGTTCGCGAAAGGCGGCGTAGATCGGTGCGTGGATGAGCAGGCGTTGGGTGCCGATGCAGTTTTGCCCGGCGGCCCAGAAGGCGCCGGAGACGCAGCTGTCGACGGCAGCGTCGAGGTTGCAGTCGCCCATGACGATGACGGGGGCGTTGCCGCCGAGGTCCATGGCGAGTTTTTTCAGGCCGGCGCTGCGGGCGATTTGTTCGCCGGTGACGAAGCCGCCGGTGAAGGAGATCATCCGCACGTCGCGGGCGGCTACCAGGGCTTTGCCCAGTTCGGCGCCGCCGGTGGCGACGGTGACCACGGTTTCGGGCAGGCCGGCAGCGACCAGGTACGAGACCAGTTTGAGGGCCGACAACGGCGCCAGTTCGGACGGTTTGAGGATCACCGCGTTGCCGCCGGCGATGGCCGGGCCGAGTTTGTGCGCCACCAGGTTCAGCGGGTCGTTGTAGGGGGTGATGGCGACGATCAGGCCAAGGGGTTCGCGGGTGAACCAGCCTTGGCGCGATTCGGCGCCTTCGTAGGCGTCGAACGGCACGATTTCGCCGGCGTTGCGCTTGGCTTCCTCGGCGGAGAGCTTGAGGGTGTTGACGCAGCGTTTGACTTCTTTTTCCGCCTGTTTGAGGGTCTTGCCGGCTTCGTCGACGATCAGCCGGGCGAAGGCTTTGGCGTCGCGTTCGATGTTCAATGCAGCGTGTTCGAGGATGCTGGCGCGGCGATGACGTGGCAGTGCGGCGCAGGCTTGTACGCCGCAGCGTCCGGTCTCCAGCAGTTGTGGGACTTCTGAGACGCACACGTCGGCGACGGTGCCGACGATGCTGCCATCAAATGGGTTGAGGACTTCGATATGCGGTTCGACGACCGCCAGGGCCAGGCGCGATACGTTCACAGGTTGTGCTCCTGTTTGCGGGTTGTCGATTGGTGGATGTGAATGATGTCCGACAGCAGGGCGAAGGCGGTTTCGGTGCGGCCTGCGCCCGGACCGGAGACGGTGACGGCGCCGAGCAGTTCGCTGGTGAAGGACACGGCGTTGGTGGCGCCGCTGATGCTGGCCAGTGGGTGGTCGTTGTTCAGCAGGCGCGGTTCGACGCTAGCGCTGATGGAGCCGTAGGCATTGCGGGTGGCGGCGCCGATGAGCTTCCAGCGCGCGCCGTTTTGCCGGGCTTTTTCGATGTCGTCGAGGCTGAGGGCGGAGATGCCGCTGCAGGTGACGTCGTTGACCGTGAGTTTGGCGTCGAGCAGTTCGTTGGCCAGGATCACCACTTTCAGGCGAACGTCGTGGCCTTCGACGTCTGCCGTTGGGTCGGCTTCGGCGTAACCCAGGGCTTGGGCCTGGCTGACGGCTTCGGCGAATCCGAGGCCGCCTTCCATGCAAGTGAGGACGAAGTTGGAGGTGCCGTTGAGGATGCCTTCGAAACCTGTGATCGAACTGCCGGCCAGGGACTGTTTGGCCAGGCGAATGACCGGGGTGCCGCTCATCACTGAGCCTTCGTATTCGAAGGCGACGTTGTTGCGCCGGGCCAGGGCCTTGAGCTCGGCGCCGTGCAGGGCGATGGGGCCTTTGTTGGTGGTGACCACGTGTTTGCCGCGCTCCAGCGCCCAGCGGCAAAACGAGGTGGCGGGCTCGCCGTCCACCGGGTTGGTGAAAGTGGCTTCGGCGATGATGTCGGCGCCGCAGTCTTTGATCACAGCTTCGTTGAGGGCATCGACGGTGCCGCCGGGCAGTTGTGACATGGCGCCTTTGGTGGCTGGTAGTTTGGCCAGCGAGGCGGCGTCGAGGCCGTGGCGGTCCATCACCGAACCGAGGAACAGATCGGTCACGCCGACGATTTTCAGGGTGAAGCCGAGTTCGGTTTTCCAGCTTTCGTTACGCTCGGCGATGAGCTGAGCCAACGCCCGATTCACACCGCCGAAGCCGACCAGCGCCAGTTTGTATTCAGTCATTTTTGTTATGTCCTTGATCCGGGTGATGAGGTTGTTGGGATCTAGGTTAGGGGGGTGGGCTGGGCAGTGAAATATGCCAATTTGCTCTATTTTCTGGGCGTTTTGACCAGGAGGTGGGCGAAGCGGCAGGCATGAAAAAAGCCAACAGGGTTGGCTTTTTAGTTCAGGTTGGCGCGGTCCATTTCTGGTGAGGGGATATGTCTGTGGTGCAGGGGGTATCTGTGGCTGGCCGGGGGCTTCTTTTGAACGCATGCTTACCCCTGGCCGGGCACAGAACCCTGTGGGAGCGAGCTTGCTCGCGATGGGGCCTGGTCAGGCAACATTGGTGTTGGCTGGGCTACCGCTATCGCGAGCAAGCTCGCTCCCACAGGGGGGCACTGTTGCCTAAACCACCGATGACAACACAAACGACGTCACGGTGTTCTCCACCCCCGGCAACGCGGAGATCTCTTTCCACACCTTATGCACCCGCTCCGGATTCGCCGCACCCACCCGCAGCATCAAATCAAACTCACCACTCATCACATCGCACTGCTGCACTTCCGGCATGGCTCGCAGGGCTTGCAGTACTTCCGCGCCGCGCATGCGGTCGTAGCGGTAGACGAAGATCACGGCGTTGATGTTCGAGGAAGCCTGCCCGCCCTCGCCGGTGCGCACGGTGTAGCCCTGGATCGCGCCGTCGCGTTCGAGACGTTCGATGCGTTGGCGCACGGCGTTGCGTGAGAGGTTGACCTTGGCCGCCAGCTCGGCGTGGGCGGCCCGGGCGTTGAGCCGGAGTTCGGCGATGATGCGTTCGTCGAGCGGGTCGAGAATTCGCTTCATGGGGGCCTCCTGTTATAGAACAGCGAGCAGTTGTTGGAGGGCACCGAGGTCGTCCGGCTGGATGCGCTGGATCTGCACCGGGCGATGGTCGGACATGGGACGCTGTTGCGGCGCAATGTCGATCCCCAACTCGCCGAGCAGCACCGCCGATTTGGCCGGTGAAATCTCGCCCAAGGTCACCATCGGCGCCACCAGGCTGCGGCGGTACAAGCGCGCCGCGAGCACGCCCGTGGCGGTGTGCGGGTCGATGACATAGCCGGTGTCGCGATACAGCGAGGTGATTTCCTCCAGCGTCTGTTCATCCGTAACCGCATAGGAGTCGATGATCATCCGCGCCTGTAGCCAGAACTCGTTGGCGATGGTCATCTCGCCAGTGGTTTCGAAGGTTGTCATCAGCGCGCTCACCGCCTGGTCGTCGTGGCCGTAGAGCTCCCAGAGAAACCGCTCCAGGTTGGAAAAGATCGACAGGTCCATGGCCGGCGACAAGGTCTTGTTGGCGCGCAAGCGGGAGTAGTGGTTCTTCAGGAACAACTGGTGCAGCGCGTCATTCTGGTTGGTCGCGACGATCATCTGCGTGATCGGCAAGCCCATTTTCTGCGCGATGTAGCCGGCGTAGACCTCGGCAAAACTCGCCGCCGGCACGCTGAAACCAATCGGGCGCTGACCGCCGCCCAGTTGCAGCACGGCGTGGAAGTAAAACACCAACTGCGCCATGACGCTGACCCAGTTGCTGGAGTTGAAACTGATCGCCTCGCGCCCGGTGCACGGCCACTGCCGGAACAAGCGGGTGACGAGGGTCTGGCACTCGTCGAAGCTGCCATTGACGGCGAACTGATGAACCCGCGGATGGGCCGCCGCTTGCAGGTGCTGGCGTTGTTCTTGCGGCACGCCTGCCTCCGGGTAAATCACCACCACGTCGGTTTCATCGCAGTGCTTGAAGGCTTCGATGGCGGCCAACCCGGTGTCGCCATTGGTGGCGCCGATCACCACGGCGCGGCGCTGGCGTTTGCGCAGGAAGTATTGCACCAGCCGTGCCTGCAACTGCGCGGCAAAATCTTTCGAGGAACGGGTCGGGCCATGGAACAACTCCAGGACCCATTCGTTGCGATCCACCTGATGCAAAGGTGCCAGGGAGCGATGGCTGAACTGGCTGCCAGCCTCCTTGAGCACGCGCTTGAAGTCAGCCTCGGGAATCGCCTCACCCACGAACGGACGCATCACTCGATAGGCCAGTTCGTCATAGGCCAGGGTCGACCAGTTGGCGATGTCCTGGGGTTCGAACTGCGGCAGCTCAAGCGGGACGAACAGCCCGCCGTCTTCAGCGATGCCCGACAACACGACCTTTTCGAAATCGACCTGTACCGCCGCATTCCGGGTACTCACATAGCGCATGGTTGGCTCCGGCCAATTATTTATAACGATGTGCCTGCTCGACCAGCCAGGTGGAAAACATCACCGCGTCGGGGTGCTGGTCGGCCCCGGAACTGCGTACCAGGTAGAACGATTCGCTGGCTTCGATGCGCTGGGTGAAGGGCTCGACCAGCCGCCCGTCTTCAAGCAGGTCAGCCACCATCGACGAGCGAGCCAGGGCAATACCCTGCCCCAGTTCGGCCATGCGCAAGGTGCAAACCAGCGTGTCGAACTGCATGCCCGTCGAAGAATCAACGCCGTCCGCGCCGACCATGTTCAGCCAATAACCCCAACCTTCTTCGTAACCCAACACGTGCAGCAGCGGATGTTTGGCCACGTCCGCCGGCACCTGCAGTGGCGAACGCGCCATCAGCGCTGGCGAGCACACCGGAAACAAGGTGTCCCAGGTCAGGCGTTGCGACACTAGGCCTGGCCATTGACCGTGGCCCCAGCGGATTTCCATGTCGTCTTCACCGTCCAGTTCCTTGACCCAGATGTTGCTGATGTAGCGGATATCGACCTGGGGATGGGCCTGGCGAAAACTCACCAACTTGGGCGCCAGCCAGTGCACGAAAAACGCCAGGCTGCCGCGCACCTTGATCGGTCGGCGTTTGTGCTGGCCGAAAATCTCGTTGGTGCCGACTGCCAGCCGGGTGATCGCATCCTGCACCACCGGCAGATAGGCCTGGCCTTCTTCGGTCAAGCCCAGGCCACGGGGCAAGCGCTTGAACAGCGCCACCCCCAGATGGCTTTCCAGTTGGCGGATCTGCTGGCTGACCGCGCCTTGGGTCAAGCACAATTCTTCGGCCGCGTGGGTGAAGTTCAGGCAACGGGCAGACACCTCGAATGCCCGCAGCCAGTTCAACGGGGGTAACGGCTTTTGCTTCATGATCGGACCTCGCTGACACCCCTTCCACCGAGCGCACCGGCCACGCCTCAGCGCTGGCTAGAACGCATCGGACGGCTGTGCCAAGGGGGCAACCGACAAGCGTTGCTCGCGGCTTTTGCGGGTAATGAAATACACGAAATAGCACCAGGCGATGAAGGGCAAGCCGAAGTACAGGGCCACCCGCTGTTCCGGGTCGAACGCGATCCCGACACACGCCAGGCTGCAGCATACCAGCGCCCCCAGCGGCACCCACGGATAACCACGAACGCGGAACTTGAGATGGCGCACATCGCCGCCATTGGCGACATAGTGGCGGCGGAAGGCAATCTGGCTGGCGGCAATGCTCATCCACACCACCACCACGGCCAGGCCGGAGATCGACACCAACGCCAAGTAAATGGTATCGGCGGCAAACACGCTGCTGAGCAACGAAGCGGCGCCGCCGGCCATGCTCACGATGATCGCGTTGAGCGGCGTGCCCATGCGGGTCAGGGCCGAGAACTGCTTGGGCAAGTGCCCTTGGTCACTGAGGGTCCAGAGCATCCGCGAAGCGGCGTACAAACCGGAGTTGGCCGCCGAGAGCAAGGCGCTGATGATCACGAAGTTCATGATGTCGGCTGAGTACGGAATGCCGATGTAGGTGAAGACGGTGACGAAGGGGCTTTCAACCAGACCGGCCTGATCGCGGGGCAACAAGGTCGCCAGGACAAAAATGGTCCCGACAAAGAAGATCGCCAGGCGCAGCACGGTGGTGCGAATGGCGCGCGGCACATTGCGTTGCGGATCCTTGGTTTCACCGGCGGCGATGCCGATCAGTTCCGTGCCGGAGAAGGCAAAGGAGACCGCCAGCAGCGTCATCGCAATCGGCATGAAACCGGTGGGAAACAGCCCTTCGCGAGTGAAGTTGCTCAGCCCGATGCTGTGAGCCTGGTCGATGTTCAACAGGCCGAGAATCGCGCCACCGCCAATCAGCAGGAACACCACCACGGTGACCACTTTGACCAGCGACAACCAGAACTCGGTCTCGGCGAACAACCGCACCGAGATCACGTTGGTGAGAAACACCAAACCGGCGAACAGTGCACTCCAGATCCACACGGGCGTGTCCGGAAACCAACGCGTCATCAAGATGCCGGCGGCGGTGAATTCAGAACCGATTGCCACGGTCCAGGTCAACCAGTACAGCCAGGCCACCGTGTAACCGGTACCCGGGCCGAGAAAGCGCGTGGCGTAGGTGCTGAACGAACCGGTTTCCGGCATCTGCACCGCCAGTTCACCCAGGCACATCATCACCATGTAGACCATGAGCGCGCCGATGATGTAGGCGATCACCGCGCCCATGGGCCCGGCCTGGTTAACCGTGTACCCGGACGTGAGAAACAGCCCGGTACCAATGACGCCGCCTAATGCCAGCATGACAATATGGCGCGTCTGCATTTCCTGTTTAAAACCGGCACGCGTGTCGAGGTGTTGTTCTTTTATGGACATGGTTGTTCTCATGAAAGTTGTTAGGGCGCGCGTTAACGTCCGCGACAAGTTACTGGGCAGAGTAAAAGTGCGTCACCACTAAGTTTTATTATTATTCCTATTCATGAACGCCCCACTAACAGCCTTGTTGTGGAGTAGCAACATTCAAACTTCAGTTAGTTGTCTCGATATAAACTTCATTGCGTTGCGGATTAAGTGTTTTTTTGACGAAGGCGAATGCCTGTTTCAGATCGTCCAGTAGATCGTCGGTGTCTTCGATACCCACGGAGACCCGCACCAGCCCTTCGGAGATGCCCAGGGCCAGGCGTTCCTCGAGGGTGTTTTCAACATGGCTGGTGGTGCGGGCCGGGCCGTAGATGGTTTCCACCGCGCCGAGATTGCCGGCGCAATGGGCAAAGCGCAGGCGCGGCAGGAGCACCTTGACCGTGTCCATGCCACCGACCAGGACAAAACTGACGATGGCGCCGAAGCCGGACATCTGCGCACAGGCCACGGCGTGGTTCGGATGGCTGGGCAGGCCGGGATAATTCACCGACTCCACCAACGGCTCGGTGCAGAGAAACTCCGCCAGGGCCCGGGCACTGGATTGCTGCTGACGCATGCGCAGCACCAGGGTTTTCATGCCACGGATGATCATGTAGGCCGAGAACGGGTCGAGCGACGCGCCGTTGATTTCCCGATAGTGCCGAACCTTGGCCATCAAGGCGGCGCTGCCGCAGACCAGGCCACCGAGCACATCGCCATGGCCGCTGAGGAACTTGGTCGCACTGTGGATCACCACGTCCACGCCCAAGGCCAGCGGGTTCTGGTTGAGCGGCGTGGCGAAGGTATTGTCCGCCACCACCACGGCGCCGACGCGCTTGGCCGCTGCCACCAAGCGTGGGATGTCGAGGATTTTCAGGGTCGGGTTGGTCGGCGTTTCCAGGTACACCAACTGGCAACCCTTGGCGATTTCCCGCTCGATCTCTTCGTGATCGAACGTCTCGCACAAGGTCACGCCCACGCCCATGCGCGGCAGGAATTCTTCGAAAATCTTGTTGGTGCCGCCGTAACTGTCCTTGGTCGACACCACACGATCGCCATGGGCCAGGAAGGTATAAAGCACGCTGCTGATCGCCGCCATGCCGCTGCTGAACGCCACGGCGGACTCGGCCATTTCCAACTCGCAGATCTTGGCTTCGAGGGTCTCGACGGTGGGGTTGCTCATGCGGCTGTAGATAAAGCCTGGCGCCTTGCCCAGCGCAACGTCGTACCAGACGTCGATGTCGTCGTAACCGTAAGCGGCACTGACCACGATCGGGGTTTGCGTGGCGTTGTAGGGATGCCTGACTTGCTCCCCGCCCCACACCGCCCGGGTTGCCGCACCCGCATTTTCAAGCCCTGCGCTGTCAGGTTTATTGTTCATTGGGACTACTCGCACTCAAGGGGTGAACGTTGAGCCATTCACCGGATCTGGGGGCCAATATAGGGAAAAGCCGCCGGCCCGAGAAACGATGTTATCGGTGCCAAAGGGCTGCTTTTTTTAATGGCTGAATGCGAAGTAGCGACACGGTTGCGTCAGGCAGAGAACCTGTGGGAGCGAGCTTGCTCGCGATAGCGGTATATCAGCCACCCTTAACGCTGACTGACACACCACTCAAACTATAAACACCGCGCCATAAGCCACTGCTCTTTCCCCCAAGCCTCAAACCGCTCCAGCACTTCCCAACCAAGCCTGGCGTAATAATCACGCTGGCTGTGGGTGTGCAAGAACAGAGTGATGATTCCAGCCTCCCGCGCATGGCTGCAGATGCCTTCGATCAACTGCGCCGCAAGCCCTCTGCGTCGGGCACTGGGGGCGACGAGCACGCAAGCCAGCCACGGCCCCAGCTCTGGCCGGTCCGGCAGGTCGTGACTGGCCAGTGAAGCACCACCGAGCAATTGGCCCTGCTCCATGGCGATCAGGCACTTCCAGCACCCATCACGCTGCCCTGCCGCGAACTCCTGCTGCCAGCTGGCGAGCGATTGCTGGGCAAATTCATAACTGAATTCGCGATGGAGCCACTCGGCCATCTGGTCGCATTTATCCATGTGGTTAGCGAGCCAATCCATTTGTGGCATTTGAAACACTCCTTATTTGTCCTGGGGAGGGTTGGGGGGCAGGCTGCTGGCCTGTTCTGGTGTGCCGCTATCGCGAGCAGGATTTTCGTAGTTTGATCCTGAATGGACACACCACCAACCACTTCCGTGGCATCGGCCAATGTCGATCAGTTGAGACACAAAACCTGTGGGAGCGAGCTTGCTCGCGATAGCGGAATGTCAGCCAATACCAATGGAGACTGACACACAGCTATCGCGAGCAAGCTCGCTCCCACATTAGAAGCGGATGGTTTTCCAGCGGTAAATCCCGTTTTAGATGCCTACCCGCACTCATTCTCAAGAAATACCCGCCAGCCAACCCTCAACCTATCGTAATCTCGCACCTGTATAAGCCCAGCCCCGCAACCGGCCGAGATCTCACCCCGATGCCTTCCATCTACCAACTCAAACCCGCCTTCCAGAACCTGCTGCGCCCCCTGGTTCAACGCCTTTACAACAACGGCGTCACCGCCAACCAAGTCACGGTGCTCGCAGGCATCGTTTCAGTCTTGGTCGGCGCGGTGATCGCGTGGTTCGCCAGTCATCCGTGGATCTTCGTCCTGGTGCCGATCTGGATGTTCCTGCGCATGGCGTTGAATGCAGTGGATGGCATGTTGGCGCGGGAGTTTGGCCAGCAATCGCATCTGGGCGCCTACCTCAATGAGCTATGCGATATCATCGCCGACGCTGCCTTGATCCTGCCTTTTGCCCTGATTCCCGATGCCAGTCTGTTGCTCGTGTTGTTGGTCACGCTGTTGGCGTTGTTCAGCGAATACGCAGGCGTGCTGGGGGCGATGGTCGGGGCTTCGCGGCGCTATGACGGGCCGATGGGCAAGAGTGATCGCGCCTTTGTGTTGGGCGTGTTGGCGACCGGTATTGCCCTGGGTTGGCTCGGGGCGCTGTGGGTTGATGGTGTGATGGCGGTGGTTGCCGCCCTGCTGGTTTATACCTTGGTCAATCGGGTCCGTCATGGCCTGAGCCAAGTGAAGGAAAACGCTCCCTCAGCATAAAGGAACTTGCAATGCGCGAAGCCCAGGAACTGACGTTCACCACCCACGATGGCGTGGAGTTGTTCTACCGGCACTGGCCGGCTGTCGATGTGTCTACGGGTGAACCCCGCCAGGCCGTGTTGTTGTTTCACCGTGGTCATGAACATTCCGGGCGCATTGCGCACCTGGTGGATGAATTGAATCTGCCCGGGTTCGACTTTTTTGCCTGGGACGCACGGGGCCATGGCCAGTCGCCGGGCGCGCGCGGCGACAGCCCGAGTTTTGCCACCAGTGCGCGGGATGTGCAGACCTTCTGCGACCACATCGGCGCGACGCATCAGATCGACGAGGCGAACATCGCCGTGGTCGCGCAAAGCGTCGGGGCGGTGATCGCATCGACCTGGGTCCACGATTACGCGCCGCGCATCCGTTCGCTGGTGCTGGCGTCGCCGGCGTTCAAGGTCAAGCTCTACGTGCCGTTCGCTCGGCCGGGCCTGGCGCTGATGCGCAAGTTTCGCGGCAATTTTTTCGTCAACAGTTACGTCAAGGCGAAGTTCCTCAGCCATGACCCGGAGCGGGTGGCGTCCTACGACAGCGATCCGCTGATCACCAAGGCGATTTCGGTGAACGTGCTGCTGGGCCTGTACGAAGCCGCCGACCGCGTGGTGGCCGATGCCCAGGCGATCCAGGTGCCAACGCAGTTGTTGATCTCCGGTTCGGACTTTGTCGTGCATCGCAAACCCCAGGAGCAGTTCTTCGATCGCCTGGGCAGTTTGCACAAGGAGAAGCACATCCTGCCGGGGTTCTTCCACGACACCCTCGGCGAGAAGAACCGCGCGCCGGCCATTGCCAGTGCCCGGCGCTTCATCCTGCAAAACTTCGCCCGCCCGCTGGAGCGCCCGTCCCTGCTGGACGCCGATCGCCTGGGCTTGACCTGCGCCGAAGCCGAAACCCTGGCGACGCCGCTGCCGCACAACTCGTTGCGCGACCTTTACTGGCGCATGACCCGCGCCAGCATGCGCTTTGGCAGCAAATTGTCCGCGGGTGTGAAGCTGGGCTTCGACACCGGGTTCGACTCCGGCAGCACCCTGGATTACGTCTACCGCAATCGCCCCACCGGCACTTCGGCCGTGGGTAAGATGATTGACCAGAACTACCTGAATTCCATCGGCTGGCGCGGTATTCGCCAGCGCAAAGTGCACGTCGAAGAACTGCTGCGCCTGGCCATGGGCAAGTTGCGCGAACAGGACCGCGAGGTGCGCATCGTCGACATCGCCGCCGGGCATGGCCGCTACATTCTCGAAGCGCTGCAAGGCGTCAGCCCGTTGCCGGAGTCGATCCTGCTGCGCGACTACAGCGACATCAACGTGCGCGACGGCAGTGCGCTGATCCTGGAAAAAGGCTTGGGCGATATCGCCCGGTTCGTCAAAGGCGACGCGTTTGATCGCCAGGACCTGGCGGCGCTGCAGCCAAAACCGACCCTCGCCGTGGTGTCCGGTTTGTACGAGTTGTTTGCCGATAACCAGATGGTCGGCGGCTCCCTCGCCGGTTTGGCCGAAGCGGTGGAGCCCGGTGGTTTCCTGGTCTACACCGGCCAGCCGTGGCACCCGCAACTGGAACTGATCGCCCGCGCCCTCACCAGCCACCGCGCCGGGCAAGCCTGGGTGATGCGTCGGCGCACCCAGGCGGAGATGGATCAACTGGTTGAGGCGGCGGGCTTTCGCAAAATCACCCTGCGGGTCGATGAATGGGGCATCTTCAGCGTTTCGCTGGCCCAGCGAGTGCAGTAATGAGCGCCGTCATCGCTCCGGCCCGCGAGCCCGCACTGCTGAAACCGGCAGTGCTGTGGCTGCTGTTGTTGGCGCCGCTGTTTTTCAGCACCTATGGCTTCGCCACTTGGGTGACCTCCCAGCGTGACGACGTCGGCACGCTGGTGTTCGCCTGGGAAAGCCACATGCCGTTCATGGCCTGGACCATCGTGCCGTATTGGTCGATCGATCTGCTGTACGGCCTGTCCCTGCTGTTGCCCACCAGCCGCGATGAACTCAAGCGCCACGCCTTGCGCCTGCTCACCGCCCAGGCGATTGCGGTCAGTTGCTTTTTGCTCTGGCCGCTGCGCTTTACCTTCCCCCGGCCAGAAATGGACGGGGTGTTCGGTTGGTTGTTCGAGGTGCTGGCGGGGTTCGACAAGCCATTCAATCAGGCGCCGTCGCTGCACATTGCGTTGCTGGTGGTGCTGTGGGTTTGTTATCAGCGGCATCTGCAGGGGTTCTGGCGTTGGCTGATGCACGGTTGGTTTGCGCTGATTGGTGTGTCGGTGCTGACCACTTATCAACATCACTTCATTGACCTGCCCACGGGTGCGTTGGCCGGTTGGTTGTGTGTGTGGTTGTGGCCGTTGGATCGGCCGAGTCCGCTGCTGAGCGCGCGTCTGGCGACGGACCCTGCCCGCCGGCGATTGGCGCTGCGTTATGGCTTGGCCGCGGCGGTGCTGTTCATCCCGGCGTTTGCCTTGGGCGGCGTGTGGCTCTGGTTGATCTGGCCGGCGGTGGCGGTGCTCATGGTGGCGCTGAATTACCTGGCGTTCGGTGCCGACGGTTTCCAGAAGCGTGTCGATGGCCGCTTGAGCCCGGCGGCGCGTTGGTTGCTGGCGCCTTATCTGGCGGCGGCATGGATCAATTCCCGTTGGTGGACGCGTCAGCATCCGCAGCCGGATCAGGTGGCGGATGGCGTCTGGCTCGGACGCATTCCCACGCCGATGGAATTGAAGGACAGCGAGTTTCGCGGGGTGCTCGACCTTTGCGCCGAGCTGTCCATCGACAGCACGGGGGTTGCCTATCGCTCGTTGCCAGTGCTCGACCTGACGGCGCCGACCACCGAGCAATGCCTGAAAGCGGCGGAGGCTATCGAAAGCCTACGCCAGCGTGGGCCGGTACTGGTCTGCTGCGCCTTGGGTTATTCGCGCAGCGCCACGGCCGTGGTCGCCTGGTTGTTGCACAGCGGGCGGGCAGCGAGCGTTGATGCGGCTATCGTGCAAATCCAGCGAGTTCGCCCGCAGATTGTTTTGCATGCGGCACATCGTCGGGCGTTGGAGCCGTTATCCACAAGCCGGGAGAATGTCCATGATCACTGATATGGAACTGCACACCGTGGCGAGTCTGTTGCGCCGCGGTCAATCGCTGGATCAGCTGTCCACCGGGCTGACGCTGCTGGCGGTGTTGCTCGGGTTCGGGCAGTGGTTGGTGGGCGTTATCGATCCCTGGCTGCTGCTGTTGAGCGCCGTACTGATCGTCCTCGGCGTGCTGGAAAAATACTGGGCGTTGCGCGTGGCGTTCGATGCCGATCTGTTTCAGCGCATGGCCGACAGTAGCCAATCCCTGGCCGAACGCACCTACACATTGGATCAAGCCCTCACCTCCCTGGGCCTGCAACCGGCCGCCCGTGCCGGTCGTCTCTGGACCGAACGTCGGCATGGCGCGTTGTTGCTGCTGCGCCGGCAATCACGGCTGCTGACCGCACAAGTTGTCTTGACGCTGGGCTTCATCCTGGCCAGTCCCTGGCTAGCCTTTTCAGGATAAGGAATCCTCATGTTCGAACCCGTGGTCGCCAACCTTATCACCTCCGCCGCCCGCATGGTCACCGGCGCTCGTAGCCTGTGGCTCGGCTGCGCGCCGACGCAGGTACAACGGATCTACTTCGCCAACCACAGCAGCCACGGCGACTTCGTGTTGCTCTGGGCCTCGCTGCCGCCGGCGCTGCGCAAGCTGACCCGGCCGGTCGCGGGCGCCGACTACTGGCAAACCAGCCCGGTGCGGCGCTACATCATCAACCGGGTGTTCAACGGCGTGCTGGTGGACCGCGAACGCAAGGATCCGGGCTACAGCCCACTGCAACCGATGCTCGAAGCCCTGGAAAACGGCGATTCGCTGATCATCTTCCCTGAAGGCACGCGCAACCCCGATGAAGGCTTGCTGCCGTTCAAGAGTGGGATCTACCACTTGATGAAGGCCCATCCCGAGGTCGAAGTGATCCCGGTGTGGATCGCCAACCTCAACCGTGTCATGCCCAAGGGTCGGGTATTGCCGCTGCCGCTGTTGTGCACCACCAGTTTCGGCGCGCCGCTGTGCGTCGAAGAAGGTGAAAGCAAAGAGCAATTTCTCGAACGCAGCCGCGCCGCGCTGCTGGCACTGGCCCCGGAGCACGTCTGACATGGATCGATATACCCTGATGTTGTTTGGCGGGATCGGCGCGATTCTGCTGCTGGCTTCGCTGATTGGTTTCATTCTCAAGCTGCGCACCAAAGGCGCGCCGAACTCGGTCATCGACAACCTCAATGCGCGGATCAACGCCTGGTGGATCATGGTGCTGGTGATCGGCATCGCGTTCTGGCTCGGCAATGCGGCGGTGATTCTGTTGTTCTACGCGGTGTCGTTCTACGCCCTGCGCGAGTTCCTGACCCTGACACCGACCCGGCGCAGCGACTATCCGGCGTTGGTGGCGGCGTTCTACCTGGCGCTGCCGCTGCAATACCTGCTGATTTACTACGACTGGTACGGCCTGTTTTCGATCTTCATCCCGGTGTATGTGTTCCTGCTGCTGCCGATCCTGGCGTCCCTGGGCGGCGACAGCACGCACTTCTTGGAGCGCGCTTCCAAGGTCCAGTGGGGGTTGATGATCGCGGTGTTCTGCATCTCCTTCGTCCCGGCCTTGCTGACGCTGGACATTGCCGGTTTTGAAGGGCGCAACCTGTTGCTGATCGCCTACCTGGTGATCGTGGTGCAGCTGTCGGATGTGCTGCAGTACGTCTGCGGCAAGTTGTTCGGCAAACACAAGATCGCGCCGAACCTGTCACCCTCAAAAACCGTGGAGGGTTTTGTCGGCGGCATTTTCCTGGCCTCGCTGATCGGTGGCGCGTTGTGGTGGATCACGCCGTTCAATCCGTGGCAGTCGTTCCTCATCGCCTTGCTGATCAACCTGCTCGGTTTTGCCGGCGGCATCGTCATGTCGGCGATCAAGCGCGATCGCGGTGTGAAGGACTGGGGGCACATGATCGAAGGCCACGGCGGCATGCTCGACCGGTTGGACTCGGTGTGCTTCGCTGCGCCGATCTTCTTCCACCTGGTTCGGTACTGGTGGACCTGAGAAAGCCTGTGGCAAACACCTAAACCTGTGAGAGCGAGCTTGCTCGCGATAGGGCCAGGCCAGTCAACATCGATGTTGGCTGGTCCACCGCTATCGCGAGCAAGCTCGCTCCCACAGGGGGTCAGTGCTTACCCACAGCTGTGTGCAGGCAATCAGTCAAGGATCAGATGCGGCAAGAACCGGCTCGAATCCTTGGTGATCAAGCTGTTGTCTTCCCGCACGCCAATGCCCGCCGCCTGGTCGCCGATGACCCAGGAACCGATCAGCGTGTAGCTGTCGTCGAACTTCGGCAGCGGCGCGAATTCCTGGAGAATGAACGGCGCGTCGGTGTAGGGCCCGTCTTCTTTGACGATCAGGCCATCCGCGGTTTGCAGCTCGATGTTCGCGCCTTCCCGGGAAAAGAACGGCTTGCGCACCCAGCCCTTGGGCACGGCTTTGCTCGTGTCGGTATCCAAGTGGGCCGCGAGCAGGTTCGGATGGCCTTTGTTGAATTCCCACAGCAACGGCAGGATGCCTTTGTTGGAGATGATCGACTTCCAGGCCGGCTCGAAAAACTGCGTATCACACTGGGCAATCGCGGCGCCGAAGGGTTCGTGGAAGATGAATTCCCAGGCATGCAGCTTGAACAGATGCGGAATCCAGCGTTCTTCCAGATCGACGAAACGCCCATCACTGTTGAGGCCAATGTCCTCGATATCGATGTGCCGCGATTCGATGCCGACTTTCTCCGCAATCAGACGCAGGTAGTCCGTGGTGCCCTTGTCCTCCACAGAGCCTTTCATCGAGGCGAAGTAAAACGGCTCCTTGAGCTGCAACTGGGCAAAGGCCTGGTGCAGCTTGGTATCGATGCTGTTGAACTGGTCGGCATGCTTGGGTAGCAAACCGCGCTCGATGCATTGCTCCAGCCAACCCCACTGAAACGCCGCGGCTTCATAGAGGCTGGTCGGCGTGTCGTAGTTGAGTTCCAGCAGCTTGGCCGGGCCCGTGCCGTTGTAGGAGAAATCCATGCGTCCATACAGGTGCGGATGGCCTTCGAGCCATGAAGTGCGCACCAGGTCGAAGAACGGCGCGGGAATGCTCAGGCGCTCCAGCAGCTCTTCGCTCTGTACCACGCGAGCCACGAGGTCCATGCACATGTCATGGATCTCGGTGGTCGGGTCTTCAAGATCGTTTTCGATCTGCTTGAGCGTGAACTGGTAGTACGCGCGCTCGTCCCAATAGGGTTCGTTGTCGATGGTGTGGAACAGAAAGCCGAGACTTTCGGCCGTCTGTTTCCAGTCATGACGTTCGGCGCAATGGATCTTCTTCATGGCGCTGGTTCCTCAACCGCCGGAGCTGCTCGAACCGCCCCAACCGCTGCGGGCACTGGACTTGCTGCCGAAGCCACCGCGAGACGTGGAGGAAGCGACGGACATCGCTTTGCTGCTCTTGATGGAATCGGTGTAGCTGCCGTACCGCGCCTGATTGGACTTGGTGAAAGTCGAGCCGCTCGAAACCCGCTGGCTGAGCGTCGAGGAGCCGTAGTCGCCACGATCATCGCGGTAACGGTAAACCGGCTCGGAGTAATAGCTGTTGCGGTTGCCGCTCAGCATGTTGCCGATCAGCAGTCCAGTCAGCAGGTTGCTGAAGCCTGAACCACCACCGGTATTGGCTTCCGAGGCTGGCAATTGGGCCCTGGCGGCGTCCACCTGGGATTGCGTGACCTCACCATCGGCGCTCAACTCGAAACCACCGAGCTTGGGGATGAACTTGCCGGCCGAGTCCTGCTGGCACCAATCGGCGACAAAGTCGGCGTCGCAATCGGCCTGGTTGTCGTACACAGGGGCAATGCGGCGATGCTCAGCCATGGCGGTCATGTAGGCGTCGGCGCAAATGTCCACCGGCAACTTCTCATCGACACATTGCTGCACGGACTGGAAGTTGTACTTCTTCTGCAACTTATAGGTTTTTTCCGTCGGCCCGCAGCCGGATATCGCCATGGCGACCGACGCGGCCAGCGAGAGCTGAACGTACTTGCTTCGTTTCATCGGGATCTCCGTGGCGCAATCAGTTCTGGGCTGGCGTCATGCACGCGGCGTTCAACATGCCGACGCTGATGGCCACGGCGGCGATATAGATACCGGCGGCGATTTCACCGTTCTTGATACGCGCCGAAGCGCCCTTGAGCACCAGGCTGGTCACCAGAAACGCCAACAACTGGACGACAGCGGCGATCACCGCCCAGACGACGAAATCCAGCATGTTGATCGAGTAGGCAATCACGTTGCTGGCCGGGATGGCAAAACCGATGAGAGCGCCGCTCAGGGCGATGGCCGCCGCCACGTTGCCCGAGCGGATCAGTTCGAACTCCTTGTGCGGCGTGACATGGATGTAGATGAACTGGAACAGCGCGAACAGCACGGCGGCGCCGAGGATGTACAGGACGAAGCCGAACACGGCGGCTTTGTTCAGGGAAATGGAGAGCGCTTCAAGCATGGATTTCTTCCTTAGTTAAAGAGTGTTCAGGTCAGTGGTGTACAGCGAAATACCCAGCGAAGTGCTCAAGCTGACGGTGCCTTCGGCGTCTTCTTCGACGGAGAACAGCAGGAACTCCCGGCGATCCGTCAGGCCGGTGTCGCGGGCGTACAGCATCGAATGGTGCTCGACGCTGTAGGACTCTTGCGGATTGCTCACACGCTCGCTCAACGCCACCAGTTCGGTCTGGCCCGCCTCGGTGCCCCATTCGCGGGTGTACTCGACGCCGTCGTGGGTGTAGGTCGGCAGGCCGATCAGGCTTTCGGGGCCGGCCAACCGGCGCAACTCCGCTTCACTGTTGAGGGTGACGTAGCTGAGGTAGTTGAACAGGATCACCGATTCGACCTGCCCGGCGACGTCGCCGCTGGTGTGCACTTGCAGCCAGTAGTCTTCGTCGTTCATGTAATAGCGCGACAACCAGCTCGACTGCCCGAGGTCGACGACGCCCATGCTCCAGATCTGTTGGGAACCGGGGATGACCACGGCGCTGTTGCCGTCGAGTAACAGCTTGAGCGTGGAGTCGAACATGACCCCTTTGCCGGATGCCAGGCCCAACGGCCCGGTGGTGGGCACGCTATTGCTGGCTGTCGTGTTCGGGGCCTCGAGCCCCATCAACTGTTTAAACCACCCCATGGGAAATTTCCTTCAGACGCGCGGAGGCGATGTAGAAGAGTTCTCCGCCCAGGACACGCGTGGCGCCGGGCGGGTTGATCGACGGTTGTCGGGCGCCCTTGGCGCGATAGCCAATGAGTGTAGCGTTGTGCTGCTCTTTCATCCGCGCGTAGAGATCGCCGAACGAGGCTTCAAAGGTCTCGGGCAGCTTCATCAGGTATTGAGTGGCGCCTTGACCCACGCAGAGCAGTTCATTGATGACCACTGACGAACCCGGGTCCTGGGAGGCACGCACCAACATTTCGATGGCCATGCTGGAGGTGCATTCCAGACTGGGGGCGTAGGCGCTGGCGAGGGCGGCGATTTCGCTGTCATTGAAGTGGGCGACCACATGCCCGACCGGGCCCAATTGATTGACCGCCAGCACGGTGGCCAGGGTCAGGTCGTCGGAATGGGTTCGCACCAGCACGCGTTCGGCGCCAGGCACGCCGGCACGCTGCAACAGCGCGACGGAGGACAGGCTCTCACCCTTGATGAACGTGGTCTTGCCGGGCATGGGGTTTTCTTCAAGATCGCAATCGCAGATGACGATCAGGTTGTCATTGGAGGTTTCGTCCTGCAGCAGCAATTCGATGACCCGCTCGCTGGACGCCCCCTCCCAGCCGATGAGAACCGTGTGGCCGACCTTGCCGGTGAAATCGCCTTTGCCCTTCATGCCTTTTCTCCATACATCGATGACGCTGCTGGTGGTTTTGCCGATGGCTGCCGTCAGCAGCGCAATGCCCCCGAGCATGACCCAGGTAGCCACAAAAATTCGGCCCGCTGCGGTCTGTGGCGCGAGATCGCCATAGCCGACGGTGAGCGTGGTGGTGAGATAGAAGTAGGTAAACGTGGCGGCGGCGATGAGGTGTTGCTCGCCTAGCAGTACCAGGCCGATCCAGGCCGTGGCCAGGTGCACGCCCAACGCAATGGCCAGGCCCGCCCAGCCGAACCGATGGAAGAAGGACGAAGCGTACGAGCGCAACAAAAGGAAAATCGACATTTCGTCCCTGACTCCGTGGGGCTTGGTTCCTGGCGAGGTAATCGCGCTGATGCCTGAATGATCGAGTGCGGTTACCGGGCAGCATTAAACCTGCTGCGGGGCTTGGATAGAAGTGCTTGGGTGACAATAAATCCGGGATTTTTCGGGAAAACAGGACTAAGACACAAAACTTGAAGCCGAACACAAAACCTGTGGCGAGGGGATTCATCCCCTTGCCACAAGGTCTGTGCCTGGCTTGCCTTAATTGATCAGCGCGTACCGATCACTCAGCCGATTTTTTCTTCAGGCGTTCCAGGATCGCATTGGCGCTGCCTTCGTTCGGCGTGATGCCGGCGTCGCGCAGCTTGCGTTCCAGGTCGGAGCCGGTCGAAGCCTCGGCCAGTTCGTCCTGGGCTTGCAGTTCAGCGGCGCGTTGCTGCTGCTTGGCTTGCAGGCGGTTGAGCGTACCGACAGCGGTTTCCAGCTTGCCATTGGCGCCGCCGCTGGCGATCGAAGCACTGACCTGGGCCTTCTGCACGCTTTCGCGGGCCTTGGCCATGTCCACTTGCTGACGCAGGCTCTTGATGCGGCTTTCGGCCTTGGTGATGTCTTTGCGCATGTTGTCCGCATAACCGCCGAATTCCGTCGCGTGCTTTTGCTCGGCGTCCAGTTCGTTGGTCAGGGTCGAAATGGCTTCGGCCACTTCCAGTGCCAGGTCTTCGCGATTGGCTTGGATAGCGGCCAGGGCCTTGGCTTCCAGGTCCTTGATCTTGGCGTTGTATTCGCCGACGCGATCAGTCGCCAGTTTATGCTTGGCCATGATGGTCACCAGCTCACGCTTGGCGTTGGCCAGCGCGCTGTCGGCGTCGCGAATTTCCTGGTCGAGGATGCGCAGGGCCTGCTGGTCGACGATCGATTCGCCGACTTCGTTGGCACCGCCACGCAGTGCGGTGAACAACTTGCTCCAGATGGACTGAGTCATTGGATGGTTCCTATTCGGCGAATTAGATGAAGAAGCGTTCGAAGGCTTCGCTGGCGCGCTGGACGTTGTCGACGAGGGTTTTGACCTCGGTCACGACGTTGGTCAGGCTGGAGTCGGAACTCAACGCGCCGAACATGTTGTAGACCACCTGCCCGTTGGGCATGGTCTCGATGCCGATGGACGACAGCGGGAACATTTCCCGGCTGCGCAGCACGGCATCATTGAATGCCGCGACGTCGTTGATCGACTCGACGTCCACCAGAACGGTGTCGACGATGATCTGGTCGCCCACGACCGCGATGTAAATCGGCAAGCCACCGAAGTCGTTCATCTCCAGCTTGATGCTGGACTCGGAGCCTTGGACGAGGGAAAGGGTGATGTCGTTCGCGACCACTTCATCCAGGGCCTGGAGGGCGCTGTAGAGGCGATCGATGTTCCAGTTATTACCTGCGCTCATGTAATTCTCCGACATGAATGAGCCAGCCAGAATCGGTTGGCGTAGCTGTTTCTCCATCTGCTTGAGCAGGCTTCGGTTTTCGGGAAGCACCCAAGTTTCATGTTTCACATACCCGGCGGCACTCAGGCCGGCGCGCATCTGCTTCATGTAGAAGCTCGATGGTTTTTTCGCGGCGGGTTTGGAGCGCTCTCCCTTGCTGCTCATTGAATCGTCATCAGGCCCGCCTGGCGGATCCGATGGAGAGCTGGTTTGCATGGTACTGACCCCACTGTGAAAAACTCACGCGTGAGAAACACTACAGGTACTTTCTAAACCCCACAATAGCTCACGCGTGAGATTTTTCGGGGCAACTGATGACCCCTGTGGGAGCGAGCTTGCTCGCGATAGCGGTGTATCAGGCACGTAGATGCTGAATGTGCCACCGCAATCGCGAGCAAGCTCGGAAAAAGCGAGCGTGAAGCGGTGTATCAGGATGCGCAGGAGCGCATCTCATCCGGCTGAAAACTTCTGCTACACGCATCGCTTACTGAATTGTCCAACAGCCGTTGGACAATTCGCCCTCACGGGTAGCTGAAACTCTTGACCAACGTCAGCTCCCCCACCGCCCGCATCGGCACCACGAAGGTTTCCATTTTCTCGCTCGGCGTGCCTTCTTCGGTGATCACGGTGACTTGCGCAGTGGTCAGGGCTTGTTGCGCTTGTTCACCACCGCCCTCGCCTTCCTCGCTGTCTTCTTCACTGCGATAACCGCCGCCGTAGTAGTTCACGTACACCAGGTACTGGCCTTTGATCGGCGCGGGCATGGAGAAGATTTCCGGGCCGTAGCCGGTGGTGACGTCGACGTCGAGCGCTGCGCCGTTGGCGGCGACGCGGTCGCCGTACCAGATGTGGGCGCCGTCCGGGGTGACGAGGTGCAAGTCCAGGTCGGTGCCGTCGCTGTCCCAGGTCAGCAGGACCCGTAGCTTGGCCGGGGTGGCGCCGCCGCTGGTGTTGAGAAATTGCGTGCGGTGGCGCTGCTGGCCGTCGGCGCTGCGCACTTCGACGCTGTTGCTGCCGTTGGGGAACGAAAACGGCCGGTCGAAGCGGCCCTCTTCATCGAGTTTCAGCGGCAGGCTCACACCGTTGACGATGAGTTGGCCCGGCGCGTTGCCGTCCTTGGGCGCGCTTTTGATCTGGCCGCTGATGCGGGCGGTGTCGGCCTGGCCTGGCGGCGTATTGACCGACGAGGCCGGGTAGTTGACGGTCTGGCTGTAGTTTTCGCCTTCGCCGCCCGGCGCACCGCTGCGCCAGCCGCCGACCGGGGTGTCGAGCTTGATGGGATCGGCGGCCATGGCCGGTGGCAACGCGGTCAGGGCGCAGAGCAACAGCAAGACCTGTGGATAACGGAGTGTCATGGTCTATTCCAGCAAGAGGTGACGGGCGAGCCCTTCGATATAGTTTTCGTCCTGGCCGTTGGGATGAGCTTCGAAGGCCAGGTGCAGATATTCATGAGTCAGGTCGAGGCGGTCTTGCAGCGACAGCACGCCGCGTACATAGATGCGCTGGCGTTCGCGGTCGACGTAAGGCCGGCCGAAGGCGACGCGGCAGACGGCGAAAGCGCTGATTTCGTTGTAGCCCACTTCGTTTTCCAGCCGCTCACGCCAGCCGCGCCGCTGTTTCAGCAGCCAGTCCTGGGCGGCCGGCAATGCTTCGCAGGACGCCACCGGATTGTCCCAGCGACTGAGGCTGGCGCGCGGGTAGGCATGCAACAGGATGGCGTCGTAGCGTTGGCCGGCGTTGGCCTGCTCCACGGCTTGGGCCCAGGACAGTTTGTCCGGGCCGGGCTGATCGGAGTGGTAGGTGACATCGGTGCCGGCCAGGACCAGGTCGCTGGTCCAGGCGGCAATGGCACGGGTTTGCGGCGCAGCCGGGCGCGGGGCGACGCGCTGACGATGGCTGCTGTCGTCGATGCTCAGGCAGTCGCCGTTGCGTTGGGCGTTTTGCAGCAGGTAGGTGCGGGCCGCCACGGCCAAGGCCTTGGCGGCTTCGACCGGCTCAGCCTTGGCTTCGCGCTGCAAAACCCGGGCGACGTACTCTTCCCGGTCCAACCGCGCCACCAGCTTGCCGGGCATCAGGAACAGCTCGCCGTCGCTGTGGATATCCAGCTGGTTACCGTTGCTGAACTCGACGCGATAATCGCCGCGCAGCTGGCCCGGCGTCGCCGGGCGATCGCCGGCCATTACCCGTTGCCAGGGATAACGGGCAAACAGCCCCACTTCCACGCAACGTCCGGTTTCCGCCGGCCAGCGCGATGGCAATGCTGCAGCCAAGCCGGCGCCGTAGACCTTCAATACCTGCTGGCTGGTGCCGCGCCCACCGGCCCATACCGGCGTACCGTCGGCCAGCCAACCGGCAAAACCGCCCTGGCGCGACGAGGGGCCTTGATCCCCCAGCCAACTCCAGGTCTTGACCCGCAGACGACTGCCCAACTCGCCCACCAGACGCCCATCCGCCGCGTTGAGCACCACGTCCAGCAACACCCGACGGGCCTGATCCTGGGCTGGCAGCGTGGCCAGGGCCTTGAGCAGTTCCGCGACCGGCACCTGCGTCTGCGGTTGCAACGAAGGCAAATCCAACAGCCACGCCGGCGCCTGACGGGCCTGCCAGTAATCGCGCCAGTTCGAGGCCGAAAGCCCGAGCCGCTGCGGCTCGAAATACAAACCGCAGGACTTCACCAGCGCCTGATCGCGAGCGATGCTCTGCCCGGCGTTGCAGCAATAAACCTCTTCCTTCGATTCGCCGCGACACTCGTAAACCGGCTCGCGGGCATCGGTGTCCACCAGCCAGGCGTATACGAACAGTTTCCACAGGCTGCCCAGCGGCGCCTGCAAGGCATCAGGCAGTGGCTGGCGATCCAGCACCTGGGTCTGGCTCACTCGCAATAACTGACCATCGAAAGCCAGGCGCAACGGCTCGTCCTGCGCTGTTGCCAGCGCAGGGATCAAGCACAACAGCCAGCCAACCCACGGCCTGCGCATGTCAGTTGACCGTCACCTGACCGAGCGCCGGTTTCTGTTCCCGCGCCTGATGTTGCGGCGCGTAGACCTGAGTGAAGCGCACCGGCGGCAAGCTGAACTGGCCCTTCTGGGAGAAGCGCACCAAATGCCGCAGGCGCAGCTCGCCACTGAGGGCATCCACCGGCACCGCATAGGCCATCTGGCCTGGCTCGAAGCGGGCTTTCTCCAGGGAAGTCGGTTCGCTGTCGGCTTTGCCCTGCAGCTGGATGCCCCAGGTGGTGCGTTCCACATCGGCGCCCGGTGGCAGCGGCACTTCGAGCATGCCGTAGCGCAGCGGCGTCGGCGCCTTGCTGTTGATGATCACTTCATCCAGGTAGAGGCTGTCGCTGGACAACGGCTTGTTGCCCACGGCTTCGAGCTTGAAGGTGAACGCCTCGTCGCCCGGCACCAGGCGCGACAGGCGACGGGTGATGGACACCGCCATCGGCGCCACCGGCGGTTGCTGGCTCTGGAAGCTCAGCGCCGCTTGCAATGGACGCTCCTGGGCACCGGTGAGGGTCAGTTGGGTCGGCAACTGCGCGCCCTGCCACTGCCAGTAGGTTTCACCGCTGGCGCCTTGCTTGGCTTTCCAGCCTTCGCCTGGCGCCAGGGCCACGGCCGGCGCCGCCTGTTCGATGCTGCGTTGCAGCCAGGTCAAGGCCAGGGCCCGTTCCAGGGTGGACTGTTGTGGCAGCACGCGCTCCAGCAAGGCCGTGGCGCGAGCTTGGTCGAAGTTTTGCAACGACAACACCAGAGCCTCGACGAACGGCTGCGAGCTCAGTTCGAGTTGCTGTTGTGCGGCGTCCGCTTGACGGCTGAAGGCCGCCGGCAGCGGCACCTTCGCCTGTTTGGCGAGGGACGCGGTCAGCACACGAGCGCTGGCCAAGCCAAGGGCTGAGTCCGGAGCGTTCATCACCAGGCTGTCTTCGCCGCTGTCCAGCACGCTCTCGGCGGTGTCTTCGCTGGCCTTGGCCAGGTCGTCCATCAGGCCGCTGAGCAAGGTGTTCACCGGCAGTTGCATCTGCTTGGCGAACGACAGGATCAACGCTCGTTGCAGCAGCGGTGTATTCCCGGCCTGCTTGGCGTAGACCTCCAGCACCCGCTGCCAGTGTTCCGGCGGCAGGCTCAGGTCCAGGGCCTTGCTGGCGTGCCAGTCGGCGTAATAAGCGTAGGCAGTGAGGAACGCATCCGGCTCGCCGTCCTGGCCCCACCAGGTGAAGCTCGCCGACGGCCCGGCCATCTGCACCAGGCGCAAGCGGCTGTTTTGCATGATCAGCCGCAAGCGGTCGCGGATCTGCGGGTTCGACGCCAGGGTCGGGTAGGCGATGCTCAACGGCAGCAGACGGCTGGCGGTCTGCTCGACGCCGCCGTAGGGGTAGCTCAACAGGTCGTCCAGGGCCGAACGGAACAGCGCTTGCGGGCTGTCATCCAGGCGCAGGCGGATGTCGCTGGCGTCGGCAGGCAGGCTCAGCGGCGTATCGCCGCTGACCACATCGAGGCGCTGGCTCTGGGTCACTTGCCAACCGTTACCGCTGGCGTTCAGGTGCACGGCCAGGGTGTCCTGGGTTTCGCCGTTCACTTGCAACTGGACGTTCAAGTCACCGTTGCTCAGGTCCATGGTCGGCAGCGGCACGTAGTTGATACCGTTTTTCAGCTCGGCCACGACCCGTTGTTCCGTGCCGGCGTAACGAATCAACAGCTCAGTCGTCAGCGGCTTTTCGGCCTGGCTGAAGGCGAACAGGCCCATCTGCGGTTTGTCGCCGGTACGGAAGCGGGTCGGGCCGCTCCACTTCAGGTACAGCGGTTTTTCCGAACCGATGAATTGCTTCTTCTGCCCCACCTGGCCGTCGTCGGAGATGGCCCGGGCGGTGATGCGCCAGCGAGTCAGGGAGTCCGGCATCTTGAAGGTGAAGCGCGCCTTGCCGCTGGCGTCGGTGACCAGCTCCGGTTGCCACGCGGCGGTATCGACGTCTTCGCGACGTGGCCGCTCCAGCACCTTGACCCCACGTTCGCTGCGGTTGGCCTTGCCTGGCGCGCCGGGGCTGCCCGGCAGTGCCACGTCGTAGCTGATGAACGACAGGCTAGCGCTGGTGCGCACGTTATTGCGGCGCGGGTGGTAGAAGAACTGGTCGATGGTCGGCGCCACTTCCGGTTGCAGGGCGTAGACCATTTCGTCGACGACGCTGACGGTCAGGTGCGCGGGGATCGCCTTGCCCGCGAACTGGGTGCTCAGGTCCACGGTCACCGTGTCGCCCGGCCGGTAGGTGGCTTTATCGGTAACGACGGCAACGTCGATCTGCGGCGCAACCACCTTGATGCCGGCGTTCTGGAAGCTGTACTGGCCACCCTTGGTGTACAGCACCGAGAAGGTCATGTTCGGTGCGAAGGCATCCTTCACGGCAATGCGCACGCGGTATTGGGTGTCGCTGAGTTTTTCCATCTTCAGCCAATCACCGCCCTTGGACAGCAGCGCCGTGGCCTCGACCTTGTCGCGCTCAAGCGACAGCAGCGCATCGCTGACCGGTTCCGGGAAAGTGATCAGCGCCAGGGCTTCGTCACCGGTCTTGTATTCGGTTTTATCGAGGACGATCTCGACGGTGCCCGGTACGGCCTTGATGCCTTCGCCGGTCACGGCATGGCCGGCGGCACCGATGACTCGGCCGTGGTCATCCTTGAGCGTCAGGTTGTAGGTGCCGGGGCGGTCGAAGGTCAGGCTGAAACCCTTGTCCTTGGCCGCAAGCTTGCCCTCGCCGGTGCTCTGGTCTTCCAGCCGTACCCAGCCATAACTGCCAGGGGTGACGGCCTTGGCCTGGTCGTTGCCGCCTTCGTTGGCGTAGCTGAACGAAACCTTCTGGCCGACGGCGCTGAAACGCTGAGGGGCGCTCAGGCGGAAATTCGCCGCACCACGGTCGATGAGGATTTCCTTGGTGGTCTTGACCCGATACGCCGCGCCATCGCTGGCAAACACCGTCAGCGTGTAGCGGCTCGGCTTGTCGGCGGCCGGCAGGTCGAGGGTGGCGTTGCCCTTGGCATCGGTGGTCACTTCGCTGCTGGTCAGCTCCACCGGGAATTGCCCCAGGTATTGCAGCTCGTTATCCACCATCGACAATTGCTGGGCGCGCAGGCTCAGGCTGACCTTGGCGTTGGCCACTGGCTTGCCGTCCGGGTACAGCAGCACGAGATTGCCCTTGACCGGCTCGCCGGTACGGTAATCCTGCTTGGCCAGGTTGAGCGCGATTTCGAAGTGCGGCTTGATGTATTCGGCCACGCGAAAGGCGCTGCTGTAGAGCTGGTCCTTGTAGCTGAAGCGCAGCTCATAGCCGCCGGCCACGGCGTTTTCCGGCAGTTGGAAACGGCCTTGGGTGCCGGCCTTGGAATCGAGTTTCAGGGCCAGGGTTTGCAGCGCGGTGCCAGTGGCATCCAGCACGCTGACATTGACGTCGGCGGCGCTCGGTTGCACCGAGTCACGGGCGTTCTTGAACTCGCGACCGACGATTTTCAGCGAGACCCAATCCCCCGGCCGGTACAGCGGCCGGTCGGTGAAGGCATAGAGCTTGGTGTCGTAGATTTCGCTGTCGTAGTAGAAGTTTTCCGAGACGAATACCCCGCCCTCCTCGTCTTCGCCGATGACGAACGAACGCTCCGGGCTGACGTGCTTGAGGCGCAGCAGACCGTCTTCATCTGTGGCACCGCTGCTCATCACGCCCAGGCCATCGGTCCACAGCACGTTGACCTTGGACACCGAACGCCCTTCATGCTTGCGTGCGGCCCAGACCAGCAGCTCGTCACCGGCAATCTTGCTCACCGCCACGGTGTTGGAAACGAAGACCATGGTGGTTGCGCGGTATTTGCCGATCAGCGCTTCCACCAGGTACAGGCCCGGTTTCAACTGGCCCAGCGGCACATAGACGTTGCCCGGCGCGACGCTGACGAACTCACTGGACGAGCCGGCCAGGTTGACGCCCGCAGGCGGCTGGATCGGCTTGGCTTCCCACAGCGGATAACGGAACTGGCTGACCACCGGCAAGCCCGGGATCAAGGCGAATTGTGCCGGTGCGTCGTACGGGGTCGGCGCGACCAGGGCGTCGCCGATCTTCAGCTCTGGCACTTCTTCGGTCACTTGCTGGCGGGACTCGTAGGAGAATGCCCGCTGCATGACCCGACGGGACTTGCGGTACCAGTTGTCCCACAGGTACGCCAGGGTGTTCGACAGGCCTTCGCCCTTGAACTGGCCGTCGCTGACTACGCGGTGCAGGTTCTTCTGGCGCTTGAGGAAGTCCAGCGGCTTGTCGATGCGATAGACACGGATATCGGCGCCGCCGTAGGGCTCCATGCGGAACCGACGGTAGTCGCGACCCGGTGCTTCGAGGCGGACCATGGCCTGCTCGTCGCTGGCAAAGCTGCTGTCGGCCAGCAGGAAGAAGCTTTCCCCGGACACCGGCGTGTAGCCGCTGGGCTCCACGGTGTCTTCAGCGTTCACGAGGGGTGCCAGCAACAAGGCAAACAGCAGGGGCAATTTTGAACACAAGCGCAGCATGCGGGCACCGGTCATTGGGAGAGAAAGTTGAGTCGATAGACGCCGATGAAGTTGGGGTTGGCTGCGTCGGGTATCCATCGGGTGTCCTTCCAGTTCATGAGTTGTTGCAGGCTTGCGGAGCGCATGCCGTTGTCAGTAGGGGTTGTGGTGCCGGTGTGATAGGCGATGTATCGGCCCATCCAGATCATCAGGTGCTGGTCGTCGCCCTGATCGAAGAACATCAGGTCGCCGGGACGTGCCTGGGCCACATCGCGGCCCACCAGATGACTGTTGAACTGAATCAGCTTGATGGCGTTGACGTAGGGCCCGACCTTGCCGCCGCCCTGTTGCCATTGTTGGGCGAGGCGCCGTTGCGCATCGCTGAGCGGCAATTCCGGTGGCAGGTAGCGATTGGACAGGCCATTGCTGCGCAACCATTTGTCATCGTGGACCTTGAGCGCTTCATTGGCGGCAAAGCGCACCAGCCCGGCACAGTCCTGCTGATACCAGCGCGGACTCGGGCCTCTGCTCAGTTGTTCCTGGGCGATGCGCACGAACCAGGCGCGAAAGACCTGGGATTGCTGCACATCCAACGACGGCGAGTCGACGGCAAACGCAGGCCCGCCCAGCAGCAACGCCAGGATCAACGCCAAGCCGGGGCTGCGGATCAGTCCTGTCACAGCGCTTTCCATTCCAGCGGCAGCCACTGCCAGTGACCGTCCGGCTCGCTGCCCGCTGGCAACGTCAGGGCGTACTTGCCGTAGCCGCCGAGGGTGCGCAGTTTCGGAATCAGGTAGGTCTGCGCGGCGTTATAGAACACCGGCTCCATGTCCTGGGGCAGGCTGTCGAGGGTCTCGCGCTGCATCAGTTGCGCCATGGCGTCCGGGCCGAAGTAGATCGGCATCAGCAAATCCTTGGGCACCACATCGGCCATGGGCGGGAAGCGTTTGTCGAGGGTGCCGAGGGCCTTGTCCACCAGTTTGTCGTCGAGGGAAAACAGCAGGGTCGAACCGTGCCGTGCCAGGCTGACGCGCATGAACGCCTTGCCGGTAATCGCATCGGGCTGCTCTGCGTCCTTGGCCAGGTAGGGGCCGAAATTGGAGCTGACCTGACGCTGCCACTGGTGCGTCGAGCCTTCTTGCTTCTCCACCACCGGGAAGGCATGTTCGGCGACGTTGTTTTCATAGGCACCCACCATCGAGCCGAACAGCTTGCCCATGTCGGCGTCGAGCTTGCCGTCGTCTTCGTTCAGGCTCGCCACCAGCAGCGGCGTGTACAGCCGCGAATCGGCGTACCAGCACAGGCCCGCAGAGCCAGCCATATGCTCGACCATGGCCTGGGCGGCCTTTTCCTCGGCGCCGAGTTTTACCAGCAGTGGCTTCTGTTGTTCAGCGGCCAGGGGCAAGGCCACGCAGGCGCTGGCGCCCATGGGCATGGCCTGCCAGATCGGCTTGAAGTCGAAGTCCGGCTGGTTTTCCAGTTCGTCCATGGCCAGGAAACTGTGCCAGCCCTTGTCGTCCATGTCGAAACGCAAGCCAGCGAAGTTCGGGATGAAGCGCTGGTAGCCCATGGCGAGCACGCTGGCGTTGACCGAGATGCGCTGCTTGACCTGCGGCGCCTTGGCCGGCAGGCCGAAAGCCTCGGGGAACAGTTTGTCGCCGTTGAGCAAGGCGGCCAGGGCGGTGGTCGAAACGCTGCCCGGCTCAACCGTTGCGCCGCTGGCCGGGTCATAGAGTTTGCTCGGGTTGGACAACACGACCAGCTTGTCGCCATGGGAGGCGAAGAGCAGGGACTTGCTGGCGTTGTAGCTGAGTTGGTAAAGCGCGACGTCATCGCCAGCGACTTTCAGGTCGCTGAGCTTGCTCAACTGCGTATCGTCCAAGGCGACCTTGGCCAACGGTTCCAGCACCTTGGCCAGCCCGCCGCGATCCATCACCAACAGGAAATCCTTGAGGCGGCCGTCGGCACCGCGCCACAGCGCCACATCGGCGGGCTGGTCGAAGAGTTCCTCGATCAGGCTGTCCTGCAGCTTGAGGTCATGCTCGTAGATGATCCGGCGCAGGCTACCGATCAGCCCGAGGCGGTCGGCGTGGGCCTCGTAATAGAAGACGAAATCCTCGGTGAGCGTGGCCTTGAGGAACGGCACCGCCAACAGATCCTTGGGCAACTGGCTCAGGGAATGAGTCTCGAGCAAGCCGTCGGGGCGGCTCAGGCCGAGTTTTTCCAACGCCAGCTCCATGGGCGGCGCCTTGGGCTTGGTCATGAACCAGCCCAGCCCGGCGGCGACACCGACCACCAGGCACAGCCCGATCAGCAGCGCCGGCCAACGGCGTACAGGTTTGGCGACAGGTGTCGGCGTGGTCGGGGAAGCAGTGTTGTCGCTCATATTCACAAGGGCCTGTTCATCCGTGGAGCGGATACTTAGTAGTTGAAAGTCTTGACCAGCAACAGATCGCCAATGGCGCGCAGGGGCACGACAAAGGTCTCGCGTTTTTCATTGACGGTGTTTTCGTTGAGCACCAGGTTGATCTGCGAGGTGATCACCTCGTTCTCGTTACTGGCCTCATCAAAGTTGTAGCCACCACTGCCGTAGTTGCCCCAATAGTTCACGTAGACCAGGTAGGTGCCGTGCATTGGCGCAGTCATGGTGAACATTTCCGGGCCAGGGCCATCGACGCCATCGGGGTCGAGGCCACCGCCGTTGGTCAGCGCCGGCTGGCCGAAGAACGCATGTTGGCCGTCGGGTGTGACGATATGCAGATCGAGTTCGGCCTTCGGATCGTCCCAGCCCAGCACCACGCGGATCTGCGCCGGAGTGCGCAGGTTGTTGGCTTCATAGAATTGCACGCGCTTGAGGGACTGGCCTTCGGAGCTGCGCACCTCGACACTGTTGGAGCCGGCGCCGAACGCATACGGCCGGGCGAAACGCCCCTCGTCGTCGGTATAGAGATTCAGTGGATTGCCGTTGACCGCCAGGCTGTGGGGCTGACGGGCCGTGCCCATGGCCTTGAGCCGGCCCTCGATCATCGTGCGATTGCGCTGCACGCCCCGGTCGATGGGCGGCGTGGGATAGGCGACCTGCGGGTTTTCAGTGCGATCGAGCAAGCCGCTGTAGCGCCAGCCGCCCACCGGCTCCGACATTTCAGCCGAAGGCTGTGCCCACGCCAGCGGCGCGCCCATCAGCACGATCAACAACGAAAGAAAACGCACGTATGCCTCCTGCCATGCATGACGCAACCCGGCGCCAATCCTCAGCGCTGCTTGTCATTATTCGGGTTTCGCCTGAAAGCCCCGTCATTAGGGGCCATAGATGGCGCGAAGATTAGCGATTCGGCAGATTATTCACAATCGGGGAACGCGCGATTCTGTGTGGGAAATCACGTACTGATGGTTGCGTGAGCCGAATAGAAGATTTATTCGGCTCACAAAATGAGCCGAATATGAAAAACGATCCCAATTGCCCCCGCTCCCTCGCTACAAAAGCGGGCAGGTCCAAGCCCACCGTCGCGCTTCGGTTTGCCCCACCCTGATTTGCCCCAAAACCCCATGTCTGCTAGTGTCGCGCCGGTTTAACAGTCAACCGGAATAGCCGCCATGGCCCGCAAAAAAGCTGCACTGGATTTCGAACAATCTCTGGCCGACCTGCAAACGCTGGTCGAGCGCCTGGAGAACGGCGAATTGTCGCTGGAAGACTCGCTGACCGCCTTCGAGCAAGGGATCGGCTTGACTCGCGACTGCCAGGCGGCCCTGGCCCAGGCCGAGCAGAAGGTGCAGTTGCTGCTCGAGCGCGACGGTGAGCTGACCGAAGAGCCTTTCGACGCGGACCAGCCTGAATGATCGGCGCTTATCAGGCCAGCAGCCAGGCTCGGGTCAATGCTGCACTGGATAGTTTGTTCAGCGCTCCAAGCCCGGAACTGGCGCGCCTGTACGAAGCCATGCGCTACAGCGTGATGAACGGCGGCAAGCGCGTGCGTCCATTGCTGGCCTATGCCGCGTGCGAAGCCCTGGGCGGCCAGGCCGAACAGGCCAATGGCGCGGCCTGCGCGGTGGAGCTGATTCACGCTTATTCGCTGGTTCACGACGACTTGCCGGCCATGGACGACGATGACCTGCGTCGCGGCCAGCCAACCACCCACAAGCAATTCGACGAAGCCTGCGCGATCCTGGCCGGCGACGGTTTGCAGAGCCTGGCCTTCAGCGCCCTGCTGGACCCGGCCCTGAGCGATTGCCCGGCACAGATTCGCCTGGAGATGGTCAGCGCCCTGGCACTGGCGGCCGGCCCCGCCGGAATGGTCGGTGGCCAGGCCATCGACCTCGGCTCGGTGGGTTTGAAGCTGGACCAGAGCGCTCTGGAATACATGCATCGACACAAGACCGGTGCCTTGATCGAGGCCAGCGTCAAACTCGGCGCCCTCGCCAGCGGCCGGGCGACACCGGCACAGCTACAAGCCTTGCAAACCTATGCCCTGGCCATTGGCCTGGCATTCCAGGTGCAGGACGACATCCTCGACGTCGAAAGCGATACCCAGACCCTGGGCAAACGCCAAGGCGCCGACATCGCCCGGGATAAACCGACCTACCCGGCCCTGCTCGGCCTCGCTGCTGCCAAGGCCTATGCCCTGGAGTTGCGCGACCAGGCCCTGGCCGCGCTGCGACCCTTTGACGCGGCGGCCGAACCGTTGCGCGACTTGGCGCGATATATCGTCGAACGCCGCAGTTGATATGGGGTCAATCCCTTTAGACTGCGTATCGGCCAAGTTCCGGCCAACGCGTGGGCAGCTTGCGATGCATAAGGTAAACTGCCGCCTCTTTCTATACCTATAACGATTCGCCTGATGCCCACGACGTTTCAAGAGATTCCCCGCAAGCGCCCGACCACGCCCCTGCTGGACCGCGCCAACACGCCGGACGGCCTGCGTCGCCTGGGTGAAGCCGAGCTGGAAACCCTGGCCGATGAGTTGCGCCTGGAACTGCTCTACACGGTCGGCCAGACCGGTGGGCATTTCGGTGCCGGCCTGGGCGTCATCGAGCTGACGATCGCGCTGCATTACGTGTTCGATACTCCGGACGACCGCTTGGTGTGGGACGTCGGGCACCAGGCCTACCCGCACAAGATCCTCACCGGTCGTCGTGAGCGCATGAGTACCTTGCGCCAGAAGGACGGCATCGCCGCCTTCCCACGCCGTTCCGAGAGCGAGTACGACACCTTTGGCGTCGGCCACTCCAGCACGTCCATCAGCGCCGCCCTGGGCATGGCGATTGCCGCCCGCCTGCAAAACAGCGAGCGCAAGGCCATTGCGGTGATTGGCGACGGCGCATTGACGGCGGGCATGGCCTTCGAAGCGCTGAACCACGCGCCGGAAGTCAACGCCAACATGCTGGTGATCCTCAACGACAACGACATGTCGATCTCGCGCAACGTCGGCGGCCTGTCCAACTACCTGGCGAAGATCCTCTCTAGCCGCACTTACGCCAGCATGCGCGAAGGCAGCAAGAAAGTGCTGTCGCGCCTGCCCGGCGCCTGGGAAATCGCCCGCCGCACCGAAGAATATGCCAAGGGCATGCTGGTACCCGGCACGCTGTTCGAAGAGTTGGGCTGGAACTACATCGGCCCCATCGACGGCCATGACCTGCCCACGTTGATCGCCACCCTGCGCAACATGCGCGACCTCAAGGGCCCGCAGTTCCTGCACGTGGTCACCAAGAAAGGCAAAGGCTTCGCCCCGGCGGAAGTCGACCCGATCGGCTACCACGCCATCACCAAGCTCGAACCCCTCGACGCCCCGGCGGCCGCGCCGAAAAAGGCTGGCGGGCCGAAGTATTCCGGCGTGTTCGGCCAATGGCTGTGCGATATGGCGGCCGCTGACCCACGCTTGGTGGGCATTACCCCAGCGATGAAAGAAGGTTCGGACCTGGTGGCCTTCAGCGAACGCTACCCACAGCGCTATTTCGACGTGGCGATTGCCGAGCAGCACGCCGTGACCCTCGCCGCCGGCATGGCCTGCGAAGGTGCAAAACCGGTGGTGGCGATCTATTCGACATTCCTGCAACGCGCCTATGACCAGTTGATCCATGACGTCGCGGTGCAGAACCTCGATGTGCTGTTCGCCATCGACCGCGCCGGCCTGGTGGGCGAAGACGGCCCGACCCATGCTGGCAGCTTCGACCTGTCGTTCCTGCGTTGCATCCCCGGCATGCTGGTGATGACCCCGAGCGATGAAAACGAGCTGCGCAAGATGCTCACCACCGGTCACCTGTTCAATGGCCCGGCGGCAGTGCGCTACCCTCGTGGCACCGGCCCGAACGCAACGATCGAAGCCGACCTGGAGCCGATCGAGATCGGCAAGGGCGTGATCCGCCGCCAAGGCAAGCAAACCGCGCTGCTGGTGTTTGGCGTGCAACTGGCCGAAGCCCTGAAAGTCGCACAAATCCTGGACGCCACCGTGGTGGACATGCGTTTCGTCAAACCCTTGGACGAAGCCCTGGTGCGCGAGATGGCCGGCAGCCACGAACTGCTGGTGACCCTCGAGGAAAACGCCATCATGGGTGGCGCCGGCGCGGCGGTCAGCGAATTCCTGGCCAGGGAGAACATCCTCAAGTCGGTGCTGCACCTGGGCTTGCCGGACAGCTATGTCGAACATGCCAAGCCGGCACAGATGCTGGCTGAGTGTGGGTTGGATGAGGCTGGAATCGAAGCGTCGGTGCGTCAGCGGTTGCAACTGCTGGGCCTGTAATTTTCAGACCACACATATCCCCCTGTGGGAGCGAGCCTGCTCGCGATAGCAGTAGACCAGTCGGCATCTGTATTGCCTGACACACTGCTATCGCGAGCAGGCTCGCTCCCACATTGGTTTTGTGCGGACCAAGTAGTCACGGAACACCCATGAAACTGCGCCTCGCCCTCACCCTTTCCCTGCTCCCCACCCCCGACCTGCTCGCCGACACCTTCGAACGCGACCAAGCCCTGCAACTGCCGGACGTGGTCATCAGTGCCAACCGCCAGGTCGAGGCCCGCAATGACAGCAGCGCCGCCAACACCGTATTCACCCGCGACGACATCGAGCGCCTGCAACCGGCCAGCGTCACCGACCTGCTCAGCCGCGTGCCGGGGGTGCAGGTGGCGGCGCAGGGCGGGCGCGGCAGCTTGCCGGGAATTTACATTCGCGGCACCAAATCAGCCCAGAGCCTGGTGCTGGTGGACGGCCAACGCATCGGCAACTCAACCTCCGGCGACAGCAACCTGCAACGCCTGAACATCAACCAGATCGAACGGGTGGAAGTGCTACGCGGTTCGCGTTCGGTGATCTACGGTGCCGATGCGGTAGGCGGGGTGATCCAGATTTTCACCCGTCGCGGTAACCAACCAGGCCTGCAACCGCGCCTGCACCTGGGCTTCGGCAGCCACCAGACCTGGGAGCGCAGCCTGGGCCTGTCCGGTGGCGATGAGCAGACACGCTTCAATCTAGGGGCCAGCCTGGACGACAGCGCCGGGACCAATCGGACCCATGAGTCCTACGCCAGCGATCGCGACGACGACGCCAACCGCAACCAGTCTTTGAGCCTGAGCCTGAGCCACATCATCAACGATGACCTGGAAATCGGTCTGAACCTGCTGGATAACCGCGGCAAAAGCGAATACGACAACCCGTTCGGCCGCTTCGACCCGAACACGTTCGAATCACTGCCCCAGCAGCCCTACAGCGATTTTGCCGTGAGCAGTTTCAGCAGTTATGTGGACGGTCGGCTCAACGACGCCTGGAAATCGCGCCTGGAACTGGGGCACAGCGAAAACCGCGAGAAAACCTTCGACAAGCTCAGCGAAGTCCGAGAAGTGTTCAACACCTACCGCGACTCACTGACCTGGCAGAACGATGTGAAGCTGGACGAGCTCAACAGCCTGATCGTCGGCGGCGATTGGCATGAAGATCGAATCAACAGCAGCACGCCGTTCGACGAAGACAGTCGCTGGAACCGTGCAGCGTTTATCCAGCACCGCTTCCAGGCCGAAACGTTCTCCACCGAACTGGGCCTGCGCCGCGACCAGAACCAGCAATTCGGTGGCCAGAACAGTTGGAGCGGCACCCTCACCCTGCCGGTAAACCCGGACAACAACCTGCTGCTGACCTACAGCGAGAGCTTTCGCGCGCCGACCTTCAACGACCTGTACTACCCGGACTTCAGCAACCCGGACCTTGCACCCGAGACGGCCAAAAGCTACGAACTGCAATGGCGCAGCCAACTGAGCGATGACGCTCGCCTGGAAGCCTCGCTGTACCGCACGGACCTGGAAGACGCGATCATCTTTGGCAGTAACTCACGCCCGCAGAACGTCGCTTCGGCGCGGATCAACGGGTTTGAGATGGCCCTGATGCAGGAACTGTTCGGCTGGCAGAGCAACCTGGGCCTGGCCATCATCGACCCGCGTGACCGCGACAGCGGCCACACCCTGGCCCGTCGCGCCCGGCGGACCTTGAGCCTGGACCTGGACCGGCAATTCGACCGCCTGGGCCTGGGCGCCACGTGGCAAGCGGTGAGCAGCAGCTACGACGACGAAAACAACCGTAACGCCCTGGGCGGCTACGCCCTGCTCGGGCTGCGCAGCAGTTGGGTGATGAGTCGGGAGGTGAAGCTGGAAATGAAGGTGGATAACCTGCTGGACAAGGGTTACAGCCGGGCGCTGTATAGCCATGACGGAGCGCAATACGGCTATCGCGAAGAAGGTCGGACCTGGTTGTTTGGGGTGACTTGGACGCCCTCCCTCTGATCAGGGACTGGTGCGCCTGGGCTGGCCTCATCGCGAGCAAGCTCGCTCCCACAGGGGATTTTTGGTGAATTCAGATGCTGTATCCGCCGTAGATCAACTGTGGGAGCGAGTTTGCTCGCGATGAGGGCACCGCGCTCTACCTGTCCGGCGCAATCAACCCACACAACCGGGCCGTCGCCTCGATCATCTGCCCACTGGGCCGTTCCAGCCCCTTGTCACGCACTAACAGCAACCGCCCCTGCGCCACTGCTGCCAGCTGCGGCCAGGTTTTCCAGGCGTCGAGCTGGGCTTGCTCCGTGGCCAGGATGATCTGCGGATTGCGTTGCAACACCGACTCCACGCTCACCTGCGGCGCCGGCACGCTCAGGTCGGCGAAGACGTTCCGCGCCCCGCACACCGCCAGCGCGTCACTGATGATCTGCCCGCCACCGACGGTGTACAACGGTCGGTCCCAGACCTGATAGAACACCGGCAACGGTGTATCGCGCCGGTAACGCTGGCGCAGCGCCTCAAGACGCACGCGCAACTGTGCCGCTCGCTGCACGCCCCGCTCCGGGCGAGCGAGTTGTGCGGCGATGTCTTCGATTTGGCTGATAAGTGAGTCGAGGCCACGGGGCTCGGCAACGTAGACCGGAATGCTCAAGCCCTTGAGCTGCTCACGCTGGGCCGGCCCCACGCTACCGGGCCAAAGCAGCAACAGGTCGGGCTTGAGGCTGAGCAAGCGCTCCATGTCCAGCTGCCCGTAACGGCCCACCGAGGGCAGGTCGTCGAGCCCCGCCGGACGATCGCCGGCGTCCAGCACGCCCACCAACAGGTCGGCAGAGTCCAGTTCAACGACAATTTCAGTGAGTGACGGCGCAAGGCTGACGATGCGGTTGGCCGCCACCGTCGAGGCACTGGCGGCCAGCAGCAGGACTGCCAGCCAGCGGCTCATCAGCCGAGCTGACGCGGGATGCGATACAGGTAGAACAGTACCGCGGAGGACAAGGCCAGCAACATCAGCGGCACCGCTTCCAGGCCCACGAACACCGCGAGAGCACCGATCCAGGCCGGCAGCCCCGCAACGAGGAAGGCTGCACGACGACGGGCCGCCAGGGTAATCCAGGCCTGGGGCTCTTCCGGTGTGTCGAGGGCTTTCTGGGTCGCAACCAAGGCGTGTTTATAAGGCCCGAAGAATCGCAGGCTGACAAACATCGACGCCACGCCAGCAATAAACAGCGGCATCGCCAGCACCGGCAGAATCGCTTCGCCCTCGCCAAACACCAGGTTGATCACGAACAGCGGCACCAGGGCCAGGGCCAGGTATTTCCACCAACTGACGGCCAGTCGCCGCCGAACCTGGCCACGCGTCACGCCCGGTCGACCTCGTTCTGATGCTCGTTGCCCATCATGTGGTCGAGCTTGCTGGCCTTGGTCGCCAGATAGAGTTTGTTATGCGGATTATGGCCGGTGTGCAATGGCACACGCTCGGCGACCACGATGCCCATGTCGGTCAGCGCCTTGACCTTGCGTGGGTTATTGGTCATCAGCCGCAGGGACTTGATGCCCAGGTGCTCGAGCATCGGCAAGCAAATGCTGTAGTCACGCAAATCAGCGGCAAAGCCGAGGCGTTCGTTGGCTTCCACGGTATCGGCGCCACCGTCTTGCAGTTCATAGGCGCGGATCTTGTTCAACAGGCCAATGCCGCGACCTTCCTGGCGCAGGTACAGCAGCACGCCACGGCCTTCACGGGCAATGGCCTGCAACGCGGCTTCGAGTTGCGAACCGCAATCGCAGCGCTGGCTGAACAGGGCATCGCCCGTCAGGCATTCGGAGTGCAGGCGACCGAGTACCGGGCTACCGTCGGCGAAATCACCCAGGCTCAGCACGACGTGCTCGCGGCCGGTGGCTTCATCGAGAAAACCATGCATGGTGAATTGCGCAAAGGGCGTTGGCAGCTTGGAAGCGGCAACAAAAACGACAGGCACCGGTGTGCTCCTGATCTAGTACTGGAGTTTCGCAGAGGCGGGCATTGTAACAGCACGTCCCGACAGACGCTTAGGCTGAATTGTCGGCCATAACCATCGAAAAGTTTGATTACGGCTTCGGCGGCTTGCCATTCTCGTCGAAAGGATAGGGTTGCTTCCAGCGTTCGAAAATCGGCTTGAGCTGGCCAGTTCTCACCAGCACCTCCATGCGCTGGTCAAACAGCTCACGCAAGGCCCGTCCGTTTTCGGTGTTGGCAAAGCCCAGGTACAGCGGCAAATTGATCAGCGGCGAGAGCTTGAACTGCTGAGGATTATCGGCTTTGGCGAGCACATCCTGGATTTCCATCAACGCATCGATGTAAAAATCGGCGCGATCATGGACCAGCATCGACAAAATACCCACCGAGCGGTGGATTTCATTGAAACGCCGGATGTTGGGCAGATAGTTGTTGTATTCGTACCCTCGCATCCATACCAGCCGATAGTTGCCGACCGTCGCCAGCGTCGGTGCCGGCTTGGAGGCCAGCCCAAGGGCATAGATGTGGTCGACGTCGTAGTGCCACTTAGGGTAAAGCACACCTTCGGACTCATCACGATAGGCGCCGACCTGCACATCGACTTCGCCGCGCTGCACCAACCCGGTCGAGCGGGTGTAGGGCACGCTGCGAATCTCCAGCTTGACGCCCGCAGGCTCGAACACCTCGCGCAAGATGTCCCAGCCCATGCCCCGGCCATCGGCCTGGGTGTAATCGGCCCATTCCTCGCTGGCCGCACGAACCTTGCCGGGCAGCGCCGTCGGCCCTGCCGCCCAGGCACTGAGGCAGCTCCCCAAGCACAGCAAAAGCAACAGTGTGCGGCTTACGCCCATTCCTGGTTCCCTCAGGTAAAACACCACACCAACCCCTGCATTGCCAGCCAGGCAAAGACCCCGGCCAGTACATCGTCAAGCATGATGCCAACGCCTCCATGCACATGCCGGTCTATCCAACGAATCGGCCATGGCTTGAGAATGTCGAAGAAGCGAAACACCAGAAAACCCGCCAATAGCCAGTACCAGCCTTCCGGCACCAGCCACAGGGTGATCCACATGCCGACCATTTCGTCCCAGACGATGCCTTCATGATCGTGCACCCGTAGGTCATCCGCCACCTTGCCGCACAACCAGAAGCCAAACAGCATGGTGACGCCCAGCATCAGCCAATAGCCCCAGTCCGGCAACATCTGCCACAACGGTATAAAGGGTAGCGCAACCAGCGAGCCCCAAGTGCCCGGCGCTTTAGGCAATGTACCCGAACCGAAGCCGAATGCCAGGAAATGCCAGGGATTGCGCCAGACCGAGGGCGGAACGAACTCCGCCGGGACCTGGTTGGGATGATCTGTCACGGTGTCTCCCGAAAATGTTGATAGCCCCGAATTTGCGGGGTGATGTCGCGCCCGTCTTGATCGAGCAACTTGACCCCTTGCCCGGCCATGACGCGGCCGATCACATGGATTGGCCAGCCTGCGGCCTGCAACACCGACAATCGGACCGGTGGCAAGGTGAAGAGCAGCACGTAATCGTCACCGCCACTCAGGGCGGCGTGTGCTGCTCCCGGTTGGCCGAGAAACGTGACTAAAGCTTTGGACAACGGCAATCGGTCCCGTTCAACCTGTAATGCCACACCAGACGCCAGGGCAATATGCTCGCAATCGGCCAGCAGACCATCGGAAATATCCATCGCCGCACTGGCCTTGCCGCGCAGGGCCAAGCCCAGGTCGATCTGCGGTTGTGGCGACCAATAATGCGCCAGCAGCGGCTCGGCGACGACAGGTTCGGCTTCACGTTGGCCAAGCACCAGCGGCAATGCGCCAGCGGCATTGCCCAACTCGCCGCCGACACACAGCCAATCACCAGGCTGCGCGCCACTTCGGGTCAGGGCCTGGCCGGACGGTACGCGCCCGAACACGGTCATGGTCAGGCTCAACGGCCCGCGGGTGGTGTCTCCGCCCACCAGTGCCACGCCACAGGCCTGGGCCATGAGGTTGAGCCCTCGGGCATAGGCTTGCAGCCAATCGGCAGTCACCGCCGGCAAGGTCAAGGCAAGGGTAAAGGCCAAAGGCGTGGCGCCCATGGCTGCCAGGTCACTGACCGCCACGGCCAGCGAGCGCTGGCCGAGCAGGAACGGGTCGCATGGATCTGGAAAATGTACACCGGCCACGAGCGTGTCGGTGGATACCGCCAGTTGTTCCCCGGGAGGAACAGCCAGCAAGGCGCAATCGTCGCCGATCCCCAGCGCAACGCCTTCGCCGCCTTGGGCGCAAGGCGCAGCGGCGAAGTAATGACGGATCAGCTCAAACTCACCCATGGGATTTCAAGCGCAATCAGCGCTTGAACGCCTTCACTTCAGCTTCACGCAGACGTGGGGCCAACTTGTCGAGCACGCCGTTGACGAACTTGTGGCCATCGGTGGAACCGAAGACTTTCGCCAGCTCGATCCCTTCGTTGATCACCACACGGTACGGTACGTCGACGCGTTGCATCAATTCCCAGGTGGACAGACGCAACACTGCCAGCTCAACCGGGTCCAGCTCTTCGATGGTCAGGTCCAGGCAAGGGGCCAGGGCGATATCGATCTCGGTCTTGTGGGCCGGCACGCCGTGGAGGATCTCGCGGAAATACGCGCCATCGACATCACTGAAATCGTTGTCGACCCGAAACTGCGCTTCGATCTCGTTCAGCGATTGCTTGGCCATGTGCCATTGATACAGCGCCTGGGTCGCGAGCTGACGGGCTTCGCGGCGCTTGACGCTCTTGGATGGCTTGCCGGCATCGGCGGGCTTGGGATCGCGCGGGTTGAAACGATCGCTTTCGTCGCTAATCACTTGGCCTCCAACTGCGCCAGCAGGCTGACCATTTCCAGGGCGGACAGGGCAGCTTCGGCACCTTTGTTACCGGCCTTGGTGCCGGAACGCTCGATGGCTTGCTCGATGGAATCAACGGTCAGCACGCCAAAGGCGACTGGCACGCCGAACTCCATGGACACCTGGGCCAGGCCCTTGGTGCATTCGCCGGCCACGTATTCGAAGTGCGGAGTACCGCCACGAATGACCGCGCCCAAGGCGATGATCGCCGCATATTCGCCCTTTTGAGCGACTTTCTGCGCAACCAGTGGAATTTCGAAGGCGCCAGGCGCACGGATGATGGTGATGTCGCTTTCGCTCACGCCATGGCGAACCAGGGCATCGACCGCACCGCCGACCAGGCTCTCAACCACGAAGCTGTTGAACCGGCCCACTACCAGAGCGTAGCGGCCTTTGGGGGCGATGAAGGTACCTTCGATGGTCTTCAGGGTCATTCGTCAGATCTCTTAAAGAGCCAGAGCGCGTTCGATACGCGCTCCTCAGTGATATTAGCCACGAATACAGGGCCGGAAAATCCCGGGCTATTATTCGGAGGGCACGTATTCTACAACTTCCAGATCGAAACCGGATATCGCATTAAATTTCATCGGTGCGCTCATCAGGCGCATTTTACGCACACCCAGGTCGCGAAGGATCTGCGAACCGGCACCGACGATGCTGTAGGTGGTCGGTTTTTTCACCGCCGTCTGATCGGCGGTTTCACGGATGTGCGCCAGCAGCACGTCGCCATCGAGCGGGTGCCCGAGCAGCAGCACCACGCCGCTGCCCGCCTCGGCCACTGCAGCCATGGCGGCCCGCAGGCTCCAGCGACCGGGCTGCTTGACCATCAGCAGGTCGCGCAGCGGGTCCATGTTGTGCACGCGCACCAGGGTCGGTTCTTCGGCGCACACCGTGCCCAGGGTCAGCGCCATGTGCACGTCGCCTTCCACCGAATCGCGGTAGGTCACCAGGTTGAACTGGCCCAGCTCACTGTCCAGCGGCTGCTCGGCAATCCGCTGAACGGTACGTTCGTGGATCATCCGATAGTGGATCAGGTCGGCGATGGTGCCGATCTTGATGTTGTGTTCGACGGCGAACGCTTCGAGTTCCGCACGACGGGACATGGTGCCGTCGTCGTTCATTACTTCGCAGATCACGCCGCTGGGCTCGAAACCGGCCATGCGCGCCAGGTCGCAGGCCGCTTCGGTGTGGCCAGCGCGGGCCAGGGTACCGCCGGCCTGGGCCATCAGCGGGAAGATGTGGCCAGGGCTGACGATGTCTTCGGCCTTGGCGTCTTTCGCCGCGGCGGCTTGCACGGTGCGCGCACGGTCAGCGGCGGAGATACCGGTGGTCACGCCTTCGGCGGCCTCGATGGACACGGTGAACTTGGTGCCGAAACCGGAGCCGTTGCGCGGCGCCATCAGCGGCAACTTCAGCAGCTCGCAGCGCTCGCGGGTCATCGGCATGCAAATCAGGCCACGGGCGTGCTTGGCCATGAAGTTGATGTGTTCGGCCTTGCAGCACTCGGCGGCCATGATCAGGTCGCCTTCGTTCTCGCGGTCTTCGTCATCCATGAGGATGACCATCTTGCCTTGGCGGATGTCTTCAACCAGTTCTTCGATGCTATTGAGCGCCACGCGGCACCCCCTTGGGTCAGGATTTGAGGTAGCCGTTGGCGGCCAGAAAGCTTTCAGTGATGTTACCCGGCTTTTGTGGGGAGCCAGGCTCTGCGGCCTTGTCGCCCAACAGCAGGCGTTCCAGGTAACGGGCCAGCAAGTCGACTTCCAGGTTGACCCGACGCCCCGGCCGATACGAGGCCATGATGGTTTCGCTCAGGGTATGGGGAATGATCGTCAGCAGGAACTCGGCGCCATCCACCGCATTGACCGTCAGGCTGGTGCCATCGACGGTGATCGAGCCTTTATGGGCAATGTACTTGGCCAGTTCCTTCGGCGCACGGATGCGAAATTCCACGGCCCGGGCATTATCGCTGCGCGAGACCACTTCGCCGACGCCGTCGACATGGCCGCTGACCAGATGGCCGCCCAAGCGGGTGGTCGGCGTCAGGGCTTTTTCCAGGTTGACCGGGCTGCCGCTCTTAAGGTCGTTCATGGCGGTGCAGTCGAGGGTTTCGCGGCTGACATCCGCCAGGAAACCATTGCCTGGCAATTCGACGGCGGTCAGGCATACGCCGTTTACCGCAATGCTGTCGCCCAGCTTGACGTCGCTCAGGTCGAGCTTGCCGGTTTCGACGTAGACCCGCACATCACCGCCCTTGGGGGTGAGTGCGCGGATGCTGCCGATGGATTCGATGATGCCGGTAAACATGGAGTCCTCCTCGAGAACAGGCCGCCGCTTGCGCGAAAGCCGGGAATTATACGCTCGCCTTGGGTACGGGAACGGCGATGACTCGCCAGTCATCGCCCACGGCGCGGATTTCAGTGATTTTCAGCTCTGGGGCGTCTTTCATCTGCGCCAGCGGCCAGTCCAGCAATGGCCGCGCCGAAGAGCCGAGGAACTTGCCGGCGATGAAAATCTGGAATTCGTCCACCAGCCCTTGCCGGGCAAATGCCCCCGCCAGGCGCGGACCGGCTTCCACCAGAACCTCGTTGACGTCACGGCCGGCCAGCTCCACCAGCAGCCGGCGCAGATCGACCTGGCCGTCATCACCCGCCACGATCATGCATTCGGGACCATTGGCGTACTGTTCTTCCACCGCCATGCAAGTAGCGACCAGCGCCGGGCCAGCCTTGAAGAACGGCGCGTTCAGCGGCACCCGCAGGCGCCCGTCCACCAGCACTCGCAGTGGCGGACGGCTCATGACCAGCGCGGTCTGCTCCGGGTCCAGTCCGAGCTCATCGGCGCGCACGGTCAGCCGGGCGTTGTCCGCCAGCACCGTATCGGCGCCGGTCAGCACCACGCTGGCCTGGGCACGCAGGCGTTGCACCGCCGAGCGTGCGGCCGGGCCGGTGATCCACTGGCTTTCGCCGCTTTCCATGGCTGTGCGGCCATCGAGGCTCATGGCCAGCTTGACCCGCACGAACGGCAGGCCGTGTTCCATGCGCTTGAGGAAACCTTCATTGAGCTGGCGTGCCTCGCCTTCCAGCACGCCGCTTTCAGTGGCAATACCAGCCTGGGCCAGCCGTTGCAGACCACGACCGGCCACTTCCGGGTTGGGGTCCTGCATCGCCGCCACCACCCGCGCCACGCCGGCGTTGACCAACGCGTCGGCACACGGCGGTGTACGCCCGTGATGGCTGCAAGGTTCGAGGGTCACGTAGGCCGTGGCGCCCCGGGCCAGTTCAGCGGCGGCGCGCAGGGCATGGACTTCGGCATGGGGCTCACCGGCGCGAATGTGCCAGCCTTCGCCGACAATCTGCCCGTCACGCACGATCACACAACCAACCCGGGGATTGGGGTGGGTGGTGTAGTGACCGCGCCGCGCCAACTCCAGGGCACGAGCCATGTAGTGGGCGTCGAGGACGGCCTGCTGCGCCGAAACGCTCATTCTTTCACCGGCTCGCGAGCCAGGCGGTCGATTTCTTCGCGGAACTCGTTCAAGTCCTGGAAGCGCCGGTACACCGAGGCAAAACGGATGTAGGCGACTTCGTCGAGCTTTTGCAGCTCGGCCATCACCAGCTCACCGACCACCAGGGATTTGACCTCGCGCTCGCCGGTTGCCCGCAGCTTGTGCTTGATGTGCACCAGCGCCGCTTCCAGGCGCTCGACGCTCACTGGGCGTTTTTCCAGGGCGCGCTGCATGCCGGCGCGCAGTTTTTCTTCGTCGAACGGCTGGCGACTGCCGTCGGTTTTGATCAGGCGCGGCAACACCAGCTCAGCGGTCTCGAACGTCGTGAAACGTTCGCCGCAGGCCAGGCATTCGCGACGGCGGCGGACCTGTTCGCCCTCGGCGACCAGTCGCGAGTCGATGACCTTGGTGTCGTTGGCACCGCAGAATGGACAGTGCATGGTGGCAGGCAACAAAAAAAGGGAGGGCCATGGTAGCGCATCCCACTGGCAAGACAAGCCATAGGGTTTACGGTATACAGACGGGCTTACCGTCAGATCCATGGAATTTACCTTGCTGGAGCCACACATGCCGCTACGATCGCTCGTTTTGCTCAGTTTTTTCAGCCTGCTGATGGCGTGCAGCAGCGACGCCCCCAAGCCCGCAGCGCCCGCCCCGGCCCCAGCGCCGAAACAGGCCCAGGAAAAAGCCCGCCAGGCCGCCGAGCTGGGGCCGCTGCCGGCGTACCAGCGGGAATTGAGCGGCACCCTGCAAGGCGTGCCGGCCGGGGCCGAGGTCGAACTGGCGCTGCTGGTGATCGATGACAAGGACCGTCCGCAGCAACTGCTCGCCAGTTCCAGCCTGATCGGTACCAACCAGGCCCTGCCCTTCCGCCTGCGCTTCAACCCCGATGCCTTCCCGGTTGGCGCTCGTGTGGAACTGCGCGGTCGTGCCAGCCAGTCCGGCCAGTTGATCCTGCACCTGCCGGAACAACGCATCAGCCAACCGACCACCCAGGCGCTGGGCGCCCTGCAGTTCGTCAAAGCGCCATGAATGCACCGCAAGACCTGCAACACGCGTTGGGTGAGTTGCTGGGCGACGCACGCCTGGTGGCTTGCCCACTGCCGGGCACGGACTTGAAACTGTGGCTGATCGACGGCGACAACATGGACCGCGCCTTCAGCCCGGAAGAAACCCGGCGCATCCTCCACGAGCCGCCTTACTGGAGTTTCTGCTGGGCCAGCGGCCTGGCGATGGCCCGCTATCTGGCCGAACAGCCGCAGTGGGTCGAGGGTAAGCGGGTGTTGGATTTCGGTGCCGGCTCTGGTGTCGCTGGCATCGCGGCGGTCAAGGCCGGCGCGCTGGAAGTGGTGGCCTGCGACCTGGACCCGTTGGCGATTGCCGCATGCCAGGCCAATGCCGCGCTCAATGGTGTGGGACTAGGTTATTCGACGGACTTCTTTGCCGAGGCCGATCGTTTTGATCTGGTCCTGGTCGCCGATGTGCTCTACGACCGCGCCAACCTGCCACTGCTCGATCACTTCCTCAGCCGCGGTCGCGAGGCCCTGGTGGCCGACTCCCGGGTACGGGATTTCCAGCATCCGCGGTACCGGCGCATCGAAATGCTTGAAGCCATGACTTTGCCCGACCTGGCCGAGCCTGAAGAATTTCGGCATGTGAGCCTGTACCACGCGCGCCGTGACTAAATAAAAGCTTCGCGAGCAAGCCCGCTCCCACAAGGCTGTCGGTTGTTCAGACATTTTGCGCAAGACGCCTCCCTCTGTGGGAGCGAGCTTGCTCGCGATGAGGCCCCGTCAATCAATACATCTCTCACGATCTCCCGGCTTTCAGCCACCCCCACCAAGCCGTATAGTTGCCCCATTCAAGCGCTCTACGAGATTCCCCATGACCCAGGACACCCCCTACATCTTCGACGCCACCACCGCCGATTTCGACCAGTCGGTGATCGCCAACTCTTTCCACAAACCGGTGCTGGTGGACTTCTGGGCCGAGTGGTGTGCACCGTGCAAGGCGCTGATGCCGATGCTGCAAACCATCGCCGAGAGCTACCAGGGTGAGCTGCTGCTGGCCAAGGTCAACTGCGACATCGAGCAAGACATCGTCGCCCGCTTCGGCATCCGCAGCCTGCCCACCGTGGTGCTGTTCAAGGACGGCCAGCCGGTCGACGGTTTTGCCGGAGCCCAGCCGGAATCGGCCGTGCGCACGATGCTCGAGCCCCATGTGCAGATGCCGCCTCCAGCCGCTGCCGATCCGTTCGAACAAGCCCAGGCGTTGTTCGACGACGGTCGTTTCGCCGACGCCGAAGCGGTGCTCAAGGTGCTGCTGGGTGAAGACAACACCAACGCCAAGGCCCTGATCCTGTATGCCCGCTGCCTGACCGAACGCGGCGAACTGGACGAAGCGCAGACAGTGCTCAATGCGGTGAAAAGCGACGAGCACAAGGCCGCCCTCGCCGGTGCCAAGGCGCAAATCCAGTTCCTCGGCCTGGCCAAGCACCTGCCGGACGCCGCCGACCTCAAGGCCCGCCTGGCCAAAGACCCGCAGGACGATGAAGCGGTGTATCAACTGGCGATCCAGCAACTGGCGCGCCAGCAGTACGAAGCGGCCCTCGACGCGTTGCTCAAGCTGTTCGTGCGTAACCGCAGCTACAGCGAAGGCCTGCCCCACAAGACCTTGCTGCAAGTGTTCGAATTGCTGGGCAACGATCACCCGCTGGTGACGACCTATCGCCGCAAGCTGTTCGCCGCGCTGTATTAAGCCTTTGGCCCCACCCAGCTATAGAGCGGCGTATCGCCGCCGCTCAACACCTTGACCTCAGCGCTATGGCGCAAGCGCACCAACAGGCGCTTGCCTGCCGACGCACTGCCGCTCAGGCCTTCAAGCTGTTCCAGCAGGTCCGGACCGCTCAACTGCCCGGCCTTGCGCAGCAGTTCCTTGGCGATCTGCCACAGGGCATCGTCCTGATTCTCCGGTTTGCCCACCGGTGCCGCCACGCCCTCGGCCTTGGCCACTTGTAACTGCGCGCCAAGCTGCGCCCAGTCGCCTTCATCCATTTCGATCGACAAGTCCACCGGCCAATCGCCGACGGTTCCGCGTATCCGCAACATCACTGTGCTCCTGAATATTTCATGTACGCATGCTCCCATGGGCCTTGCGCGACGCCAAGCAGACGGTCAAACTCTGCGCACTTTCGTTATAAGATTACATAACACAACTTGTACTTCCTGGAGACTCGTCATGCGTCGTCTGCTTCTTGCCCTGCCGTTCGCCCTGCTGCCATTGGCTGTCGCTCATGCGGCGGTCGAACACGATCATGACCACGAGCACGGCAGCCTCGGCGCCCACGAACATGGGGTCGGGCGGCTGAATGCGGCACTGGACGGCCAGACCCTGGAGTTGGAACTGGAAAGCCCGGCGATGAACCTGGTGGGCTTCGAACATGCCGCCACCAGTGACGCCGACAAAGCCAAGGTCGCCGCCGTACGGGCGCAGCTGGACAAACCGTTGGCACTGTTCAACCTGCCCGCCGCGGCCAAATGCACCGTGGCCCAGCAGGAACTGGAGAGCCCACTGTTCGGCGATGAACCAGACCATGAAGACCACGATGAAGACGCCGACGGCGACGAACACCACGAGCACAGTGAAATCCATGCTCACTACCAGTTCACCTGCGCCGCCCCGGGTGCATTGAAGAACCTGGACCTGGCAACACTGTTCAAAACCTTCCCGGCCACCCAGAAAATTCAGGTACAACTGATCAGCCCGAGCGGCCAGCAAGGCGTGGAAGTGACGGCCAAGGTGCCTACCCTGAAGTTCTGAGTTATTACTGCGGCTCCCGCGGTTGATCTGCTGTGAATGCAAATGCGTGAGCAGCAGAGATCCAATGTGGGAACGAGCTTGCTCGCGATGAGGTCGGCACATCCAGCACTTATGTCGCCTGACACATCGCTATCGCGAGCAAGCTCGCTCCCACGGTTGATCGACTGTGAATACAGAATATGTGGGCAACAACGATCCATTACCTTGAAGTCAGCAAACATGACCCAAGCACTCATCGAACTCTCCGACCTGGGCTTCAGCTGGCCCGGGCATCCGCCGTTGCTGGATATCCCGGCGTTTCGCCTGGAGGCTGGCGAAACCTTGTTCCTCAAGGGGCCGAGCGGCAGCGGCAAGACCACGCTGCTGGGGCTGTTGGGCGGAGTGCAGACGCCAGACCGTGGCAGCATTCGCCTGCTCGGCCAGGAACTCACCGAGCTGGGTGCTGGCAGCCGCGACCGCTTTCGCGTGGACCACACCGGCTACATCTTCCAGCAATTCAATTTGCTGCCGTTTCTCTCGGTACGTGAGAACGTCGAGCTGCCCTGCCACTTTTCCAAGCTGCGGGCGCAACGTGCGCTCCAGCGCCACGGCAGCGTCGATCAAGCCGCCGCCACGCTACTGGCGCACCTGGGGCTGACCGATCCAAGCCTGCTGGAGCGCCGCGCCGACTCGCTGTCCATCGGCCAGCAACAACGGGTCGCCGCCGCCCGGGCGCTGATCGGCCAACCGGAGTTGGTGATCGCCGACGAACCGACTTCGGCCCTGGACTACGACGCCCGAGAAAACTTCCTGCGGTTGTTGTTCGCCGAATGCCGCGAGGCCGGGTCGAGCCTGTTGTTCGTCAGCCACGACCAGAGCCTGGCGCCGCTGTTCGACCGCAACCTCTCGCTGGCCGATCTCAATCGCGCCGCCACGCCACTCGAGGTCTGAGATGTATTTGTTCCGTCTAGCCATGGCCAGCCTGGCGAACCGCCGCTTCACCGCGATCCTCACTGCGTTTGCCATCGCCCTGTCTGTCTGTCTGTTGCTGGCAGTGGAGCGGGTGCGCACCGAGGCGCGGGCCAGTTTCGCCAGCACCATCAGCGGCACCGACCTGATCGTCGGCGCCCGCTCCGGTTCGGTAAACCTGCTGCTGTATTCGGTGTTTCGCATCGGCAACGCCACCAACAACATCCGCTGGGACAGCTTCGAACACTTCGCCAGCAACCCGAAAGTGAAGTGGGCGATCCCGATGTCCCTCGGCGATTCCCATCGCGGTTATCGAGTGATGGGCACCACCGAGGCCTACTTCGAACACTACCAGTACGGTCGCCAGCAACACCTGGAACTGGCCGATGGCCGGGCCTTCGCCACCGATCCTTTCGAAGTGGTGCTCGGCGCCGAAGTGGCCGAGGCACTGCATTACAAGCTCGGCGACAAACTGGTGCTGGCCCACGGCGTTGCGGTGGTCAGCCTGGTCAAGCACGACGACAAACCCTTCACCGTGGTCGGCATTCTCAAACGCACCGGCACCCCGGTGGACCGCACGCTGCACATCAGCCTCGGTGGCATGGAAGCGATCCACATCGACTGGAAGAACGGCGTGCCGGCCCAGGGCAACGGCCGCATCAGCGCCGACCAGGCGCGCAACATGGACCTCACGCCCCAGGCGATCACCGCCTTCATGCTCGGCCTCAACAGCAAGATCTCCACCTTTGCCTTGCAACGCGAGATCAACGAGTTCCGCGGCGAGCCATTGCTGGCGATCCTGCCCGGCGTGGCCCTGCAAGAGTTGTGGAGCCTGATGGGCACGGCGGAAAAAGCCTTGTTCGTGATTTCATTGTTCGTGGTGCTGACTGGGTTGATCGGCATGCTGACGGCGATCCTCACCAGCCTCAACGAACGCCGCCGGGAAATGGCGATCCTGCGTTCGGTGGGCGCGCGGCCGTGGCACATTGCGACGCTGCTGGTGCTCGAAGCCTTCGCCCTGGCGCTAGCCGGGGTGAGCGCCGGCTTGGCCTTGTTGTACATCGGCATCGCTGCCGCCCAGGGTTACGTGCAGTCAGCCTATGGTTTGTACCTGCCGCTGAGCTGGCCGAGCGAATATGAATGGACGCTGATGGCTGGCATCCTGGTCGCCGCCCTGCTGATGGGCAGCGTGCCGGCCTGGCGCGCCTATCGCCAATCGTTGGCCGATGGCCTGTCGATCCGTTTATGAGGACCTTGAAAATGCCCCGCGCCCTGCTTGCGCTGTTGATGATGGTCGCCCTGCCGCTATGGGCAGCCGAGCCGAGGGACCTGGCCTGGTCGGAAATGATCCCGCCGGATGCGCCGCCGGAAGTGCCGAACATGACCCCGCTGCATGACTTGTCGAAGATGAGCGATGCGTTGGCCGCCGAATCCGCCCCGGCGGCCAAGCAGGATTTGCCCAACGCCCCGGTGGTCAAGGCCCTCGACGGCCAGCAGATCCGCCTGCCGGGCTACATCGTGCCGCTGGAAGTCAGCGAAGAAGGCCGCACCACGGACTTTTTGCTGGTGCCCTACTTCGGCGCCTGCATCCACGTGCCGCCACCGCCGTCGAACCAGATCGTGCATGTGAAAAGCGAAGTCGGGGTCAAGCTCGATGAGCTGTACCAGCCCTACTGGGTCGAAGGGCCGATGCAGGTCAAGCCTTCCACCAGTGAACTGGCCGATGCCGGGTATCAAATGGAGGCGCAGAAGATTTATGTGTATGAGCTGCCGGAGTGAATCTGGTGGTGATGCGCTGTTGGTGAGATAGCTATCGCGAGCAAGCTCGCTCCCACAGGGGTCTGCGTCGAGCATAAAATTTGTGTCTGCAGCAGATTTTCTGTAGGAGCGGGCTTGCTCGCGATGGTTCCCTCAAGATTTCCTCATCATCATTTTATTGAGCTGAGTCAATTAATTGCCCCAGACTCATTGAGCTGAGTCAAAAGACTGGGCCAGATGCCTTCATACCATAGGACATCAATTTAAAACGTCCTCTGGAGCCCCCATGCACAAGTCCTTGCTCAGCGCTTCCCTCGTTGCCCTCGCGCTCGCCGCCCCGCTTGCCCAGGCCCATACCGCCGGCGATATTATCGTTCGCGCCGGTGCCATCACCGTCAACCCGGATGACGATAGCTCTGGTGTCAAGGTCGACCGTGGCCCGCTGGCCGGCACTAACCTGGGCGGTAAAGCGACCGTTGGCAGCGATACCCAACTCGGCCTGAACTTCGCGTACATGATCACCGACAACCTGGGCATCGAGCTGCTGGCGGCCTCGCCGTTCGAGCACGACGTCAAAATCAAAGGCACTGCCCTGGGTGCGGCCAACAACAAGCTCGGCACGCTCAAGGAATTGCCGCCGACCCTGAGCCTGGTCTACTACCCACTCAACGCCAAGTCGGCCTTCCAGCCGTACGTCGGTGCAGGTATCAACTACACCTGGATCTACGACGAACACGTCGGCAGCGAAGCCGCCGCCAACGGTTTCAGTAACTTCCGGGCGAGCAACAGCTGGGGCTTGGCCGGAGAAATCGGCGCCGACTATATGTTGACCGACCACATCATGATCAACGGCCAGATTCGCTACATCGACATCAACACCACCGCTTACGTCGACAACAACGCGGTCGCCGGCGGTACCCGGGCCAAGGTGGATGTTGACGTGAACCCATGGGTCTACATGGTGGGGGTGGGTTACAAGTTCTAAGCCCGTACTCAAAGGTACGAAAAAACTGTGGGAGCGAGCCTGCTCGCGATAACGGTGGATCCGTCAGCAATATTGTTGACTGACACTCCGCTATCGCGAGCAAGCTCGCTCCCACAGGTTTGTGGTGGCTGGGAAACTCAGCGCCCCAACAACCGCGCCAGCCCCACGCTCATCGGTGTTTGCTGGGGAAAGCTGAAGCGCTGCAACAGCCGATGGTTGTCGGCCCGGGAATGGCGGATGTCGCCGGAACGCGCCGGGGCGTAGCTGATCGGCGGCAGATCGCCCACCACGGCGGCCAGGGCCTGGAGCATCTGCTTGAGGGTCGTGGCCTGGTTCCAGCCGACGTTCACCGCCCCGACTTCCACCCCAGGCTTCTCGATGGCCTGCACCAGCAAGTCCACCAAATCTTCGACGTAGACAAAGTCCCGGGTCTGCTCGCCGTCGCCGAACACGGTGATCGGCAGGCCTTTCTGCGCCCGTTCGCTGAAGATGCTGATGACCCCGGAATACGGCGAGGACGGATCCTGGCGCGGACCATAAATGTTGAAGAAGCGGAACACCACCGGTTCCAGGGCATGCTGGCGGCGATAGAAATCCAGGTAGAACTCGCTGGCCAGCTTGTCCGAGGCATACGGCGTGAGCGGGGCCTTGGGCGTTTCCTCGTCGATGGACTCGCCTTCGCCGTTGTTGCCATAGACCGCAGCGCTGGAGGCGAACAGCACCCGTTTCACACCGGCCTGGCGCATGGCCTCGCAGACGTTCAGGGTGCCGATGAAGTTGCTCTGGTGCGTGCGCACCGGGTCGTCCACCGACGCTTGCACCGAGGCCACTGCTGCCAGGTGCGCCACGGCGCTGCAACCGGCCATGGCCCGGGCCACCAGCGCGGCATCGGCGACATCGCCTTCGATCAGTTCGACGGCGGGGTTGTCCAGCGGCAGGTTGCTGCGCTTGCCGGTGGACAGGTCATCGAGGATACGCACCGAATGTCCCTTGGCGAGCAAGGCGTCGGTCAGGTGCGAACCAATGAAACCCGCGCCGCCAGTGATTAAAACAGGGCCTTCAGCCATGACGATAAAACCTATCCAGTAAGCCCGGGAGTGCCGCGCGCCAGGCGCGGGGCTTGATCCCGAAAGTGTGCAGAATTTTCTTGCAGGCCAGTACCGCGTGCTGTGGTTCTTCCGCGGCGTCCGGACGTGCGGCGTGGGCTTGCGCGGTGGGCGACTCGATTGCCAAAGGATGCAGGGCGCGGGCTTCGGTGAGGATCGCCTGGCCCAGCGCCAGCGGCGTGGTCGCCTCGTGCCCGGCGTAATGATAGGTGCCCCACAGCGGCGCCGCACAATCGAGTTGCTTGAGCACCGAGATAATCACCCGCGCCGCATCGTCCACGGGCGTCGGATTGCCGCGACGGTCGTCGGCCAGCAGCAACTCCTCAGGCTGTTCAGCCCGGGCCAGGAAACGTCCGAGGATACCGTCGGCACTGTCGTCCAACAGCCAGCCGAAACGCAACAACACATGTTGCGGACAGGTGGCACGCACGCTTTGCTCGATTCGCCACAACGCCTGGCCACGCAGGCCCAAGGGTACAGGCTCGTCCTTTTCGCTATAGGCCGTGGCGCGGGAACCGTCGAACACCCGGTAGCTGGACGGTTGCAGCAAGACGATATTGTGATGCTGGCACAGCTCGGCCAGGCGCTCGACGGCGCGCTCCTGGCCGGCCAGGCGCTGCTCGCTGACGGCCTCGGCCTGAAACCAGTCGAAGTAGTACGCCAGGTTGATCAAGGCGTCCGGACGGGTGTCGTCGAGCAACTGAGTCAGGCTCGCGGCATCCCAACCGTCTTCGGGTGGGCGGGGGGCAAGAAAACCGATGTCTTCTTCTGCACCGAGGCGAATCAGCGCCTGCCCAAGGGCATTTCCGCCGCCCAGTAACATAAGGCGCATTCGCATAAAGTCAGCAGGCCCAGTCTGTTGGCACAAGAATTTGGTCGACAACGCCCGCAGGCGTCACCGGGATCGTTGCATTTTGCGGGTTTAGTGCGCAACCGTCATCCGTAAAGTGCAGATCTGGCATTTGCGTGCACCTCGAGGCCGCTATCGCGAGCAAGCTCGCTCCCACATTTGATTGGTTGTGGCCACAGATTTTGCGCTCATAAAGGATCCCCTGTGGGAGCGAGCTTGCTCGCGATAGGGCCCGAACAGACGATGGAGATTCCTGACGGTACTTGCATCTTCCCCCTCCCACCCGCATAACTGCCCCATGAATCTGCCCCTTGCAGCCAACCACGCCATGGCAGGCTTTCACCCCGCCGTTCGCGCCTGGTTCAGCCAGACTTTCCCAGCGGTGACGGCCGCCCAGGCCCGGGCGTGGCCGTTGATCGGCCAGCGCCGTTCGACCCTGGTGGCGGCGCCCACCGGTTCGGGCAAGACTTTGACGGCGTTTCTCGCCGTGCTCGATGACCTGGTGCACCGCGGCCTGGAACAAGGCGGCCTGCCAGACCAGACCCTGGTGGTCTATGTTTCGCCGCTCAAGGCATTGAGCAACGACATTCAGATCAACCTGCAAAACCCACTGGCCGGCATCACCGAACAGCTGCGACAAATGGACCTGCCGCCCCTGTGTATCACCACCGCCGTACGCACCGGTGACACGCCGCAGAAGGAACGCACGGCGATGCGCAAGAGCGCGCCGCACATCCTGGTGACCACACCAGAGTCGCTCTACGTGCTGCTCGGCTCCGATTCCGGCCGGCAAATGCTCGCCAGCACGCGCACGGTGATCGTCGACGAAATCCACGCCATCGCCGCCAGCAAACGCGGCAGTCACTTGGCCTTGAGCCTGGAACGCCTGCAAGCCCTGTGCGCCGAACCGCTGATGCGCATCGGCCTGTCCGCCACGCAAAAACCCATCGAAGCCGTGTCACGTTTTCTCGTGGGCCAGGGGCGGCCCTGTGAAATCGTCGATATCGGCCACGCCCGCCCCCGGGACCTGGACATCGAGGTGCCGCCAGTGCCGCTCTCGGCGGTGATGGCCAATGACGTCTGGGAGCTGGTCTACAACCGCCTCGCCGAGCTGGCCCGGGAACACCGCACCACGCTGGTGTTCGTCAACACCCGGCGCCTGGCCGAACGCCTGAGCCGTCATCTGAGCGAGCGCCTGGGCAAGGACGCCGTGGCCGCCCACCATGGCAGCCTGGCCAAGGAGTTTCGCCTCGACGCCGAACAACGCCTCAAGCGCGGCCAATTGCAGGTGTTGATCGCCACCGCGTCCCTGGAGCTGGGCATCGATATCGGCGATGTCGACCTGGTGTGCCAGATCGCCTCGCCCCGTTCGATCTCGGCGTTTCTGCAACGAGTGGGTCGCTCCGGGCACCAGGTGGGCGGTACGCCCAAGGGACGGTTGTTCGCCACCAGCCGTGACGACTTGATCGAATGCGCCGCCCTGCTCGATTGCGTGCGCCGTGGCGAGCTGGACATATTGCACATCCCCAAGGCGCCTCTGGATGTGCTGGCCCAACAGATCGTCGCCGAGGTCAGTTGCCAGGAATGGCAGGAACAGGCGCTGCTGGAGACCTTGCGCCGCGCCTCGCCCTACGCCGAACTGGACGACGATCACTATCAGGCCCTGCTGCAGATGCTCGCCGAAGGCCTCAACGGTCGCCAGGGCGTGCGCAGCGCCTACCTGCACCGCGATGCCGTCACCCGCACCTTGCGCGGGCGCCGGGGCAGCAAGCTGACTGCCGTGACCAGCGGCGGCACCATCCCGGACAACGCCGACTACAGCGTGCTGCTCGAACCCCAAGGGCTGAACATTGGCAGCGTCAACGAAGATTTCGCAGTGGAGAGCATTGCCGACGACGTGTTCCAGTTGGGCAATACGTCCTACCGCATCATTCGCGTCGAAACCGGGCGCGTGCGGGTCGAGGACGCCCAGGGCCAGCCGCCGACCATCCCGTTCTGGCTCGGTGAAGCCCCGGGGCGCAGCGCCGAATTGTCCCTGGCCGTCGCCCGCCTGCAAGCCCAGCTGGACGTATTACTCGGCGCCACGCCGGGCAATCTGCAACCGGCCCTCGACTGGCTCACCGGCACCTTGCAACTGAACCTGGCCAGCGCTGAGCAACTGGTGGATTACCTGGCTCCGGCGCGCCTGGCCTTCGGCGCCCTGCCGTCCCAGGACACGTTGCTGATGGAGCGGTTTTTCGACGAGTCCGGCGGCACGCAACTGATCATCCACACGCCCTTTGGCAGCCGTATCAACCGCGCCTGGGGCCTGGCCTTGCGCAAACGCTTCTGCCGCACCTTCAATTTCGAATTGCAGGCTGCCGCCAGCGAAGACGCCATCGTGCTGTCGCTGTCCACCAGCCACAGCTTCGAGTTGGACGAGGTCTGGCGCTACCTCAACAGCCATAGCGCCGAGCAGATCCTGATCCAGGCGGTGCTGGATGCGCCGCTGTTCGGCGTGCGCTGGCGCTGGAATGCCGGCGTGGCCCTGGCCTTGCCGCGCTACAGCGGCGGGCGCAAAGTCGCCCCGCAGATCCAGCGGATGAAAAGCGAAGACCTGATCGCCAGCGTATTCCCGGATCAAATCGCCTGTTTGGAGAACCTGGCCGGCGAACGCGAGATCCCCGACCACCCGCTGGTGGAACAGACCCTCGACGATTGCCTGCACGAAGCCATGGACAGCGAAGGCTGGCTGACGCTGTTGCGGCGCATGGAAGCCGGCGAGGTTCGCCTGATCAGCCGCGACCTGCCGGCGCCCTCGCCCCTGGCGGCGGAAATCCTCAGCGCCCGGCCCTACACCTTCCTCGACGACGCACCGCTGGAGGAACGGCGGACCCAGGCGGTGATCAACCGGCGCTGGAGCGATCCACAGTCCACCGACGACCTTGGCGCGCTGGACGCCGAGGCCATCGAGTCCGTGAGGAATGAAGCCTGGCCAACGCCGGCCAATCTCGATGAAATGCACGAAGCGCTGATGAGCCTGGCCTGCATCGCCGACAGCGAAGCCAGCGCCCATCCGTCGTGGCTGGAGTGGTTGCAGACCCTGGCCGAACGCGGTCGCGCCAGCCATGTGCAGATCAGCGCCGAACGCGGACTGTGGGTGGCGCTGGAACGGCTGACGTGCCTGCAAGCGGTTTATCCACAGGCCCAATGGCAACCGGCATTGACGCCCTTGGCTGGTTTCGATGAAGCCTGGGACAGTGACGAAGCCGTTGTGGAAGTCCTTCGCGCCCGGCTCAGCGCTTTTGGCCCGCTGCCGTTGAAGGCCATCGCCTATCCGCTGGGGTTGTCGACCCCGCAAGTCACCCTGGCCCTGGCGCACCTGGAGCAGCAAGGCTACGTATTGCGTGGCCGGTTCACGCCGGGCATCGGCCAGGAGGAATGGTGCGAGCGGCATTTGCTGGCGCGTATCCATCGCTACACGGTCAAGCGCCTGCGCCGGGAAATCGAGCCGGTGATGTTGCAGGACTTCATGCGCTTCCTGTTCGACTGGCAGCATCTGTCGCCGTCCACCCAGGGCCGCGGGAGCGCCGTACTGCCATCGATCATCAGCCAGTTCGAGGGCTACCCGGCGGCTGCCTCGGCTTGGGACAGTGACCTGCTGCCGGCGCGGATAAAAGACTATGCGCCGAGCTGGCTCGATGAGCTGTGCCGCAGCGGCAAACTGGTGTGGACGCGCCTGAGCGCCCGCCAGAAAGTCTCTGCCAGCGCCCTGCGCAGCACGCCGATTGTGTTGCTGCCGCGCAGTCAGCTGGCGCTGTGGAGCAGCCTGGCCGAACAAACACTCCCCAGCGAATTGTCCCTCAAGACGCAAAAAGTCCATCAGGCCCTCAGCGAACACGGCGCGCTGTTTTTCGATGAACTGCTGCATGAGGCCCACCTGCTGCGCAGCGAATTGGAAATTGCCTTGCAGGAACTGGTGGGCGCTGGGTTGGTGAACGCCGACAGCTTCGCCGGACTGCGCGCGCTGATCACTCCCGCCAGTAAACGCCAGGCCCGCAGCAGCCGGCGTGGGCGCGGCGCGTTTGTCGGCGGTATGGACGACGCCGGGCGCTGGGCCCTGTTGCGCCGCAGTGCACCTGCGCCTCAAGAAGGCAACCGCCCCGCGCCCACAGCGCCAGAGACGCTGGAACACATCGCCATGACCCTGCTACGCCGTTACGGCGTGGTGTTCTGGCGTTTGCTGGAACGGGAAGCCGATTGGTTGCCGAGCTGGCGCGAGTTGCTGCGGACCTTTCATCGCCTGGAAGCACGGGGCGAAATCCGTGGAGGGCGTTTCGTCAGTGGGCTGGCGGGCGAGCAATTCGCCCTGCCCGAAGCCATCCCGTTGCTACGCGAAGTACGTCGCCGCCCCAGCGACGGCAGCTTGGTCGCGGTATGTGGCGTCGACCCGCTGAACCTGGCCGGCACCCTGCTACCGGGGGCTAAGGTGCCGGCGCTGGCGAGCAATCGGCTGGTGTATCGCGATGGGTTGCCGGTTGCGGCGCAGGTTGCTGGCAAGCAGCATCTGTGGGTGGAGTTGGATGGGCAGGGGATGGCTGAGGTGAAGAGTAAGCTCATTCAGAAAAATTGAGGGTGTTTGGCCCGGCCCCATCGCGAGCAAGCTCGCTCCCACATTTGATCGCATTCTTTCTGAAGGAACTCGGTCCACAGTGGGAGCGAGCTTGCTCGCGATGAGGCCATCAGCCCACCACAAAACCTCCTCAACTACTGAGGTTGATTGGGCACCTCCTCGCCCTCTTCTTTCGACTCCTCCACCAACCGCCGCGGCATCACCACCTGCTGTGGATAAGTCTGCGCGAAATGCACCGCCGGATCGTTATCCACAAGTTTCTTCAAGCGCTGGTTGAACGCCCGACTCACCGCGTACTGCCCGCCCGACACCGTGCGAAACTGCGCCGTGAGCACCACGCCGTTGAGGTCCATCTTGTCTACGCCGAACACATCCAGCGGCCCTTGCAGGTTGAACTTGAGGAACGGGTCTTCGGCGATCGAACGCCCGGCTTCGCGGATCAGCTCGATGGCCTGCTCCACATCGGTGTCGTAAGTGAACTGCACAGAGAAAAACGCAAAGGCAAATTGCCGGGATTGGTTAGTCACCGCCTTGATCTGGCCGAATGGCACCGAATGCACGAACCCCTTGCCGTCGCGCAGGCGCAAGGTACGGATGGTCAAGCCCTCGACCGTGCCAGCGTGACCGGAATCGAGCACCACCCAGTCGCCGATCGACAGCGTGTCCTCGATGATGATGAACAACCCGGTGATCACGTCCTGCACCAGTTGCTGCGAACCAAAACCGATCGCCAACCCCACCACCCCGGCACCGGCCAGCAACGGTGCGACGTTGATGCCCAGGTTGGCCATGGTGGTGATCGCGCAGATCACCACCAGGATGATTTTCGCCGCGTTGCGCAGCAGCGGCAGAATGGTCTTGATCCGGGTGCTGGGCTGGCGTGCGCCGCGTTTGTTCAGCGGTGGTTTCAAGGCTTCCTGGATCGCCGTGTCGAGCACCACCCACATCAGCCAGGTCACCAGGAATATCAGGCCGATGCGGCTCAAGGAATCACTGATTGCCCTTCCCACCGCATTGCGTGAAGCGAATTCGAATAGCGAAATCCCCCAGATCCGCCCGAGGATCTCAATGAATGCGACCGCCATGATGATCCGCAGCAACGCATGCAACAGGCTCAGCAAACGGCCCTTGTACGCGCTGTTGCGCTGGATAACCTCGACCTTGGGCGACTTGAAGACGTGCTGGAACACCGTGCTCAGAAACACCATCGCGATCAATAGGATGGTCGTGAATATCGCGCAACGCAGGGCCTTCTGGTTGTCCTCACCGACGCCGATCAGGCTCACCGCCGAGACCAGCACCATCAACAGGATCGGCCAGTACCAGAGCCCGGAAAAAATCCGCAGCGACTCTTGCAGGGCCGGTTGCTTCAGGCGCTGGGCCAGCGGGCGGTTGCGGATCAGGTGCGCCACTGGCCTGCGCATGCGAATCACCAGCCAGGCAAAGATCATCGAGGCGAACAAACCGGTGAACACCGCGATGCTGCTGGTGATGTTGCCGCCCAGTTGCCGGGCGATCTGCGGGCTGGTCAGGGCATCGCTGAGGGCGGCGAGAAAACCGATCATGAACAGCGGCCGAGGGCTCAAGCGCCGGATCATCGCCACCGCCCGGCGCTTGTGGCCGGCGTTGAACATCACGATCACGCAGAGCAACACCGACGTGGAAAAAATACCACTGCTGGTGGCGTAGGCAAAACACAACGCCAGGGCGCGACCGACCGAGACCTGCAGGAAGTGACTGACGTACAGGGTCAGCGGCAGGCAGACCAGGGCCGGTACGGTGTAGGGCAGCAGATAGCCCAGCAAATCCCGCAAACGCTGGCGGGTGCGCAGCCAGCGGCCTTTGCCCAGGTGCCGCACCAACAGGCGTGCACCCGCCCAGATCAGTGCAAAACTCCCCAGCCAGACGCCGGAAAGCAACAGGAAATCCCCCGCCACTCGCCAAGACGAGCGGGACGTCTGGTCCACCAGCCGGTCCACCTCATCCGCCGCCCGATCCGCCCGCAAGCGCCAGGCGTCCACCAGGCTCTGGTTGAGGTCGAGTTTGTCCTGGACGTCATCGATGCTCGAGCTGATTGCCCCCAGCAAGCCGCCCTGGACCAGCGGCGCGGGTTCGGCGGGCGGTTCGTCGGGCTTGGAGGTGCCAGGGACAGCAGCGGTCCCGTAGGCGCTGGTGCCGCTCATCGCCAGCAAGAACAGCAGCAATACAGTGCTCAATCGAGACAAAACACGAGGCTCCTTCACACGGGATCGGTAAGGAACTGATCAATAACGGGCCGGCAAGTTCATCGCCCCTCGTTCCCACGCTCCGCGTGGGAATGCCTCTACGGACGCTCTGCGTTCGGCTCTGGAAGAGACGCGGAGCGTCTCGGTCCGCATTCCCGCGCGGAGCATGGGAACGATCATGCTCTGCGCGCATGACTTCACCGCCGGGCACCCCATCGAAACTTTCCGGGCCGCGCAACAGTCATCAAAAGACACAGGCTGTACGAGGTCATTGGCACGGGAGGACACATGACGGCGATCCACATTGGCATTTCCGGTTGGCGTTATACGCCTTGGCGGGGGGATTTCTACCCCAAGGGGCTGACCCAGAAGCGGGAATTGCAATTCGCCTCGCGCGCGGTCAACAGCATCGAAATCAATGGATCGTTCTACGCCCTGCAACGTCCCGAACGGTATGCCCAGTGGTACGCCGAGACGCCGCCCGGCTTCGTGTTCAGCGTCAAGGCCCCGCGCTTTATCACCCACATCAAGCGCCTGCGAGATATCCACAAGCCGCTGGCCAATTTTTTTGCCTCCGGGGTGCTGGAACTCAAGGAGAAGCTCGGCGCAATCCTCTGGCAATTTCCCCCCAGCTTCAAATTCGACCCCGAGCTGTTCGAAGACTTCCTCAAGCAACTGCCCCACGACACCGAAGGCGCCGCCGCCCTGGCCCGCGAGCACGAACCGCGCCTGGACGGCCACGCCAGCACCCAGACCGATAAAAAACGGCCGCTGCGCCACGCCGTGGAAATCCGCCACGAGAGCTTCATCGACCCGCACTTCGTCACCTTGCTCAAGCGCTACGACGTGGCCCTGGTGATCGCCGACACCGCCGGCAAATGGCCCTATCGTGAAGACGTCACCAGCGATTTCGTCTACCTGCGCCTGCACGGCGCCGAGGAGTTGTACGCCAGCGGTTACACCGACGCGGCGTTGCAACGCTGGGGTGAGCGGATCGAGGCCTGGAGCCACGGCAAGCAGCCCAGCGACGCCCACCTGATCGACCCGCAAAAGAAGCCGCGGGCGCGCAAGAGCCGGGAAGTGTTCTGCTATTTCGACAACGACATCAAAGTCCGCGCGCCTTATGACGCACGGCACTTGCTGGAGCACTTCGACCTGGACAAAGACCTCGCTACCGCACCCGGCGTGCGCCCGGCCGAGGGAGTATTGCCATGAGCATTCCAGAATCCCCCGAAGCGACCCGCGACCCAACCCAGCCCCTGGCCCAAGACCTTGACCGGATCAGCCGCTTCACCGTCCTGACGGTCAACACCCACAAGGGCTTCACCGCCCTGAACCGCCGCTTCATCCTGCCGGAACTGCGCGAGGCGGTGCGCAGCGTGTCCGCCGACGTGGTGTTTTTGCAGGAAGTGCACGGCACCCACGAACATCACCCCCAGCGCTACAGCAACTGGCCGAGCATGCCGCAATACGAATTCCTCGCCGACAGTCTCTGGCCGCAGTTCGCCTACGGGCGCAACGCGGTCTACCCGGCGGGCGACCACGGCAATGCACTGCTGTCGAAATTCCAGATCATCCGCCACGACAATATCGACATGTCCATCAGCGGCCATGAAAGCCGCGGCATGCTCCACAGCGTGCTGCGCTTGCCGGGCGCCGACAGCCCGCACATCCACGCCATTTGCGTCCACCTGGGGCTGCGCGAAGGCCATCGGGTCGAGCAATTGCAGCTGCTTTGCCAACGCTTGAATGAACTGCCGCCCGAGGCGCCCGTGATCGTCGCCGGGGACTTCAACGACTGGCGCGGCAAGGCCAGCGAGCTGCTCAAGCCCTGCGGCCTGCGGGAAGTGTTCGCCGAGCGGTTGGGCAAGCCGGCCCGCAGCTTTCCGGCGCGCCTGCCCATCCTGCGCCTGGACCGCATCTACGTGCGCAACCTCAAGGCCCATCATCCCAAGGTGTTGAGCGTGCGCCCCTGGTCGCACCTTTCCGACCACGCACCGCTGTCGGTGGAGATCGAATTATGAGCGCGACGGTGAACAAGGCGACGGTGGAGCAAATTGACGTTCCGCCCACCGAGCGCAACCCGGCACTGGCCGATATCGAATACGGCTGGCACGGCAACAACCGCGTCACGCTCCTGGAAAACGGCGAGGAGTACTTCCCCCGGGTTTTCGAGGCCATTCGCCGGGCCGAGAGCGAAATACTGCTGGAGACCTTCATCCTGTTCGAGGACAAGGTCGGTATCGAACTGCGGGATCTGCTGGTGGACGCCGCCCATCGTGGCGTGCGCATCACCGTCAGCCTCGACGGTTTCGGTTGCGGTGAGCTGACCACCGAATTCCTCGCGTCGTTGAGTGATGTCGGAGTGCGCCTGCAAATGTTCGATCCCGCTCCCCGGCGCCTGGGGATCCGCACTAACTGGTTCCGCCGTCTGCACCGCAAGATCGTGGTGGTGGACGGGGTGATCGCGTTCATCGGTGGCATCAACTTTTCCGCTGATCACCTGGGGGATTTCGGCCCCGAGGCCAAGCAGGATTACTCGGTGGAGGTCAAAGGCCCGGCGGTGGTGGATATCCACCACTTCGCGCTGTTGCAGAGTGGTCGGCCCGCCCGGGCCAAATACTGGTGGCAACGCCGTCGCAGTCGCCGCCACGAGCTGGCCTTCAACGACCATGACGGCCAGGTGCGCCTGGTCTATCGCGATAACCACGAGCATCAGACCGACATCGAAGAGGTCTACCTGCAAGTGCTGCGCAGCGCCCAGCGCCGCGTGGTGATCGCCAATGCCTATTTCTTCCCCGGCTACCGGTTGCTGCGCGAAATTCGTAACGCAGCGCGCCGTGGCGTGGAGGTGCGGCTGATCCTGCAGGGCCAGCCGGACATGATGATCGCCAAGCTCGCGGCGCGGATGCTTTATCACTACCTGCTCAAGGCCGGTGTGGTGATCTACGAATATTGCGAACGGCCGCTGCACGGCAAAGTCGCGCTGGTGGATGAGGACTGGAGCACCGTCGGCTCGAGCAATCTCGACCCGCTGAGCTTGTCCCTGAACCTGGAAGCCAACGTGCTGATCCGCGACCGGGCGTTCAATCGCGAACTGTTCGAGCGCCTCGATTACCTGAGCCGCAACCACTGCACCGCCATGCCCGCAGACCATGCTCCCCGGGGTCTACTGTGGCGCATGACCGTCGGTTTCATGGTGTTTCACTTCCTGCGCCACTTTCCGGCCTGGGCCGGCTGGCTGCCAGCCCATAAACCGCGTCTGAAACCCTTTTCGCCGCCGACGGCGGTTCGGAGCGAACCCCATGAACCACTCTGAAGCGCAGACCGCCCCCAATGACGCCCACGTCCACGAACAGGGTAAACCCAAGTCACGCTGGAGCCGCTGGAAAAGACCGCTGACCCTGGCTTTCTTCCTCCTGCTGATCGTGCTGTTCACCACCCTGGCCCGGCGCATAGACTGGTCGGAAGTGTTCGCCACCCTGGCGGACTTCAAGGTACGCACGCTGATCATCGCGGCAGCATTGACCATCACCAGTTTCATCACTTACGCCTGCTTCGACCTGATCGGCCGCACCTACATCCGCCAGAAACTGGGTTGGCGGCAGATCCTGCCGGTGGGGGTGATCAGCTACGCCTTCAACCTCAACCTCAGTGCCTGGGTCGGCGGCATCGCCATGCGCTATCGGCTGTATTCACGGCTGGGCGTCAGCACTGGCAACATCGCCAAGATCCTCGGCCTGAGCCTGGCCACCAACTGGTTCGGCTACATGACCCTGGCCGGCGTGGTGTTCAGCAGCGGCCTGGTGACGATGCCGCCGGGCTGGAAACTGAGCAGCGATGCGCTGCAAGGCGTAGGCGTGCTGTTGCTGCTGGTGAGCGCCGGTTATCTAGTGGCCTGCCGTTTTTCCAAGCGGCGGGCCTGGACGATTCGAGGCATGGAAATCAACCTGCCGTCACTGCGCATGGCCGTGCTGCAACTGGCTCTGGGGGCGCTGAACTGGTCGCTGATGGCGGCGGTGATTTTCACTTTGCTGCCAAGCAAGCTGGATTATCCGATGGTGCTCGGGGTGTTGCTGATCAGCAGCATTGCCGGGGTCATCACCCACATCCCGGCGGGCTTGGGGGTACTGGAGGCGGTATTCATCGCACTGCTGCAGCACGAGGTTTCGCGGGGCAGCCTGCTGGCGGGGTTGATTGCTTATCGCGCGATCTACTTCATTTTGCCGTTGTTGATCACGGTGGTGATGTATTTGCTGATCGAGGCGAAGGCCAAGGCGTTGCGCGTCAAGCCAGGGCTTAAATAACGAGGAGTCAGTGGCGGCCCCATCGCGAGCAGGCTCGCTCCCACAGGGGATTTATTGCAGCCGGGATATCATGTTCCCAACAGTTCCAGTGTGGGAGCGAGCTTGCTCGCGATGAGGCCCGTACCAACACCACACAATCACCGCTCCTGAATAATGCTCAACCGCTCGCCCACCACCATCTCCGTGATCCAGTCCACCAGGATCGAGGTGTAGGCCTGTTGTGACACTGGGTCGCTCAAGGCATGGTCGGCGCCGTCGATGATCCGGTGGGTCAGCGAATGGGTCTGCTGGCACGCCGCTCGGTAGCTCATGATGGTGGCATGGGGTACATGGTCGTCGGTCTCCGACTCCACCAGCAGCACATCACCGGTGAACTGCGCGCAGGCGTGCAAGGCACGGTTGGTGTCGGCATGCACCAGGGTGCTGCGGTAATCCAGCAGGTCACTCTTGTCCAGGTCGCGCTTGGGCGTATGCCATTGCTCGTCGCGGTACAGTGCCGGCACCCGTAAAGCCAGCCAGCGCACCGGTCGTAGCGACGTCAGGATCGCGGCCAGGTAACCGCCATAGCTGGTGCCCACTACGGCAATCGCCGAAGTGTCCAGGGCCGGGTGGGCGAGCAGCCGGTCGTAGGCGGTCAGCAGATCCCGCAGGTTGTCTTCCCGGGTCACCCGCGACAGCGGAATGCCCGCCCCGCCGGTATGCCCGCGCAAATCAAAAGTCAGGCACACGCAGCCCAGGCCGGCGATGCCTTTGGCCCGCTCCAGATCGCGTTCCTGGCTGCCGCCCCAACCGTGCACGAACAACACGCCGGGCACCTTTGACTTGGGACTCAGGAAGGTCCCGTTCATGTGTTCATCGTCGATCTCGATTTGAATGGTTTCGCTTCTAGCCGTCATAGGAATGAACCGTTACGTATTTAAGAAGGAAGTCGCCATTGTGCGCCGCGCCGCGATACACCTCGGTAGCCCCGGGAGGCAGCGGCTGGTCGGTGTAGGTTTCCACCGAGGACACGCGAACCGCGCTGGTCGAAGGCTCCTCGATGAACGCCTGCAACGCCGCCAGCTCCGCGCTGCTGGCCCCGCCCATGCGCCAAGACTGCTCCAGTACACCGCCACGGGGCTGACCGGCGGCATCCAGGCCCTGGGCAATGTCGTAATTGCGCCGCGAGGCGAAGAAGCCGGGGTAGGCCTGGTTGGCGGCATCATCAAACACCTGCGCCAGACGCACCGCTTCACGCACATCGTCGGGCAGCTCGAGCCTGAGCAATTCGATATAGCCGCCCTGCACCACCAGCAGATCCGAACCGCCGTAGACCTCCAAGCCTTCGCTGTCGCGGGTCAGGTGTTGCACGCCGCAATAGCTGAGCACCTTGCCATCGATGAAGCTCTGGCCGACGCTTTGGGTCTGGACCTCATTGAGATTTTGCTCCAGCACCACCCCATCGCGAAAAAGCGTCTGGGCGTCAGGCGCGGCGGCAACTTCATCGAACTGCGCAAGACTCTTGATCACTCGTTGATCGCGCCCAGCGCAGGCATGGATCGGCTTGAGGCGGATCGGCCCGGTGTAAAGCAAATGCTCGGCGGCCGGGCGCGCGTCCTGCAGCGCAAAGACACTCACGCCATCGAGCACCGCACCACGGGTGAGCTTGGCGAACAGTGGCGACCAACCCTTGGGCGCCACGGCATGCTTATTCAACAGACCGTGGGCGATCGCCTTGGTGCAAATAAAATCATGCTCGACGTAACCGCCCCACAGGTCCTCGGGACCCTTGACGCCCAACCGCAGCGCGGCCTCGGCGCCAATCAGGGTTTGCGTGGGCACCAGATACACATCACGCCCGGCATGTTGCTGCTGGTCATAACTGCCGCCGTACTCGAACCCGAGGATCTGCGCCAGCCAGCGAGCCAGTGCGCGATTGGTCTCGACCTCATGGAGCGGCGCGTGGGGGTTGATCGAGTGAGCCACTACGATTTTGTTGCGATTGACTGACGTCATGCGTTGCCCTTTATCTGTGCTCGATGGCTGTGAATAAAGGGGTGCAGAGATCAGGCCAACGATGGACGAGCAAGGACGGTCGAGCAAACGGGGGATGTCGCGAGGAGTTGATAGCACCTGGCCTGTTTCATTCTGCACGACCTGCGGTTGATATCCGGCAAATTGCACGAAACTTTTGAGTCAGGCGCTGCCCCCCCGTGGCGTGGGAATAAATCCCCTCGCCACAAAGCCTTCACTGCGGCCTAGTAACACCCGGCGGACTCACCCCAAACCTCGCCCGATAATCACTCGGCGCCAGCCCGGTAATCTTCTTGAACGTCGCCCGAAACGCACTCGGATCCTGATAGCCCACGGTCCAGGCGATGTGATCGATCGTGCCATTGGTGAACTCGAGCATTTCCCGGGCCTTGCCGACGCGCAGGTGCTGGCAGTATTCGGTGGGCTTGAGCCCGGTGGCGGCGCGGAACCGGCGCAGGAAAGTGCGCTCTTCCAAGCCGGCCCGTTCGGCCATCGCGCCAAGGGAAACCTCCACCGCGCCGCTGCTTTGCAGCCAATGCTGGACCTTGAGAATCGCTGCGTCGCCATGGCCGAGGATGGGGGCAAAGTTGCTGCCGCACTGGCTGGCACTGTCGCTGTGCTCGATCACCAGAAATTGCGCGGTGCGCGTGGCGATGCTCGGCCCGAGCAGACGGTCCACCAATCGCAGCCCCAGCTCCGACCAAGCCATCAACCCGGCCGTGGTGATCAGGTCGCCGTCGTCGACGATAGGTTTGTCGGCGTTAAGCTTGACCTTTGGATAACGCGCCGCGAAGGACTTGGCCGAAGTCCAGTGGGTGGTGGCGCTGCGCCCGTCGAGCAGGCCGCTTTCGGCCAGCAGGATCGAGCCCACACAAACCCCGCCCAGCACCGTGCCGTCGGCATGCTGCGCCCGCAACCAATCCATCAGCGCTTGGGAGACCAGGCCTTCACTGAAGCCGGCGAGGGACGGTGGAATCAACAACGCAACCAGCTTGCCCGCCGGACCGGGGGCGCTGTCGAACACCCGCAGCGGGGCCTTACCCTCCTCTGCCCGCCAGTGACTGATCCGCAGCTGCGGCAACTGCGTACTGGCCTGCTCGGCCGCGATCCGCTGCGCCACGGCAAACAGATCGGTCAAGCCATGCACCGCCGCCAGTTGTGCGCCGGGGTAGATGAGCACCCCGAGTTCGGCGACTGCCCTTTGCTGCGTCATTGTCAGTTTTCCCTCGCTTATTGTCGTTGCGGCCAATCCTCGAAGCGGCGTCAAAAGCCAATACTGGCTTCACACCAATCTGATCGAGGAAGCCCCATGTCCAAGCAAGCGCTCATCGTAGTCGATATCCAGAACGACTACTTCCCCCAAGGGAAATGGCCACTGGTCGGCGCCGACGCCGCCGCCGACAACGCCGCAAAATTGATCGAAGCCTTTCGCCAGGCCGGGGATCAAGTGGTGTTCATCCGCCATGAGTTCACCTCCGAAGACGCGCCGTTCTTCACCCCAGGTTCCGAAGGCGCGCAGTTGCACCCCAAGGTACTCAACCGTGCCGATGAACCGGTGGTCCTCAAGCACTTCGTCAATTCGTTTCGCGAGACCGAACTGCAGGCCCTCCTCGACCACCATGGCATCGAGCAACTGGTAGTGGTCGGCAGCATGAGCCACATGTGCGTCGATGGCGTCGTTCGTGCTGCGGCGGACCTGGGCTACGGCGTCACGGTCATTCACGACGCCTGTGCCACCCTCGACCTGGAATTCAACGGCGTCGTTGTACCGGCTGCCCAGGTGCATGCGGCGTTCATGGCCGCGCTGGGGTTTGCCTATGCGAGTGTGGTGAGCACCGCACAATTCCTGGCGGCCAATGGCTAAGCACCGGCACCTCTGAAAAAACGCCAAAAAAACCGCGCTTCAGCGAAGTGCGGTTTTGTCTCAAGCCTCTACGGGGTGCCTGGAAGCGATCAAATATCCAGTACCTGCAACAACCTCGGCATCGTCGCCACGAATCCCATTTGCTGAGCTTCGCGTGCTATCCCCTTCAGCTTCTCGCCGCTGGCTCGATCGGCGCTGCGCAGCCACTGCCCCGCCACATCGATCAACCGCACGTGATGGTTGATCCAGGCACACGACGCCGACTCGGGCAACGCCGCCATCTGTTGCCCATGCCAGATCGCTTGTTCGGGGTTGCCCGCCAACAGGCAGGTTTCAGCGGCGGCCACGCGAAAGCGCAAGGCGTTGTGGGCCAGGCAGGCCAGGGTGAGTTGGGCTTCGCCCGTCGCCAAGGCCTGTTGGCTGAGCGGCACATCCTCGCTGATCATCGCCAGGCTGCCATAGACCCATGGCCCGATGTAACGCTGCAGCTCAAAGCGTTCCACCAGGCTCGCCGCCTCCATGATCAAGGTTTGCGCCAGCCCGCGTTCGCCCTGGCGCAATGCCACCCGCGCCAACCCTTCCAGCAGGATCGCTTCGAAACGGCTGGCGCCAAGGTTGCGTGCCAACGTCAGGGCACAGGTCAGCTCTTGTTCAGCCAAGGCATCCTGGCCACCCGCCACCAACACCCAGGCTGCCGTGAGCCGTGAGAACACCTGTGCCCGGTGATTGCCCAGCCGGGCACTGCATTCGATGGCCTCCATGGCATCGCGCAAGGCTTGCTCCGGCCGGCCCAGGTAGAGTTGCGCCGAGCCTCGGGCGCTGCGATTGCCCGCCTCCACGTGTGCCCAGCCATTGCGCTCGCACAGGCGTACGCATTGATCGAAAACCTCGTAGGCGGTCTGCATGCGCCCTTGTGCGTAATAGGAGTCACCAATGCCACTCAAGGCCTTGGCCTCGGTTTGCAGGTCCCGACCGATGCGGGCAAAGGACAAGGCCTCTTCATGGAGCCGGCGACATTCGGCGTAATCGCCCCGTGGAAAATAGATGTTCCCGCGCAAGTGATTCAACCGCGCCAACGCCGTATGGGCCTGCATGGCCTGGGCGATGGGCAGCATGGCCTCGATCAGGCGCTCTTCCTCGTCCAGGCAATCGAGGGTATTGAGGACCGCTGCCAACCCCAACGCGGCCTCGATCTGATCCTGTGGCTGCTCGGCCAATGCCAATGCCCGCTGCAAATGCGCCCGTGCCTCCATCGTCTGGCCCAGGCCCGAGCACGCCTGGCCGCATAACAACGCAAAGGAAAAATTGCCCTGGGCACGCTCGGCAAACGCCGAGCATTGCCGCGCCAGCGTAAGAACACTGTCGTACTGGCAGGCCAGGCGCTTTTCGGCCATGGCGACCAACAGCGCGTCGAACGCCGCCGGATCGTTGGCCCGCAGCAAATGCTGGGCATAAAGCACCCGGTCGCGCTCGCGGTAAAGGCTCGCCACCTCACCGTGCAATTGCTCGCGAAGCAGCGTGGGCATCGCGTCGTAAAGACAGTGCATGACCAGGTCGTGAACGAACAGATAGCTACCTGGCTCGACTTCCCGCAGCAGCCCCTGGCGCATGTCCGTCGTCGGCAGATAACCAGGCTGCCCCAGCGCTTCGCGCCAAAGCGCCAACTCGAAGCGATTGCCCAGCACGGCGGCGTAATGCAGGGCGCGACGTTGCTCGGGGGCCAGTTTGTCAAAGCGGGTCTGGACCAGATGCCGCAAACTGTCGGGAAAAACACCTTCCTGGCTGGACAACAGTTGCGTCAGGTACAGCGGATTGCCTTGGGCGCGGGCGACACATTCGGCCCGATAGCGCGGCTCGACCTCGGTGAATTGCTCCGCCAGGAGCGTGGCCTCCCGTGCCCGGATCGGTGCGATGTCGAGCAGGCTCATGGGGCTGGAGGAATGCGCACGAATCTCACCGTCCAGCGGATCCCCTTCGGGACGGGACGTCAGCAGCCAGACGACCGGCGCTTCGTCAGTGGCATCGAGCAGCTTGCCCAACAGCGTAAACAGCGCGATGTCGCCCCAATGCAGGTCTTCGAGGCAGATCAACAAGGGCTGTTGCACCGCGACGCGCAGCAACACTTCGAGCAAAGCCTGGAACAGCCCCTGGGTACGGGCCTGGTTGCTCATCGCGCCATATTGGACGGGAGGCTCGGCAGACGACACGCCCATCAGCACTTGCAAGAACATTCGATGCTCGGCGGCCACTTTCAGGCGGGACAAGGCAGCGTCCAACAATGACGCGCTGATGGGCGGTGCGCTGCCCAGGTTGAGCAGGCTGGCCATCAGTTGGCCCAAGGGCCACAGGCTGTTGTTCATGCCGAAATCCAGCACATCGCCGCGATGGCAGGCGAAACCACGCTGCCGGGCCATTTCGAAAAACTCGCTGACCAGGCGAGTTTTGCCAATGCCTGCCGTACCGCGCACATAGACGATGTGCCCATCCTGGCATTCCTGGGTGGCCTCGATCACCGCCTTGAACTGCAATAGTTCGATGGCCCGTCCCACCAACGGGCGCGGCGCGTTTTCGTCGAGGCTGCGCGGGCGCAGGCATTTGCGATAGGCCCGGAACTCATCGTCGCTGGACGAAAACTCAAAGCGTGCTGCGAGTTGTTCCAACAGGTTCTGCGCGACATACACCGGCGCGTGCCCATGACGATCCAGCAACGGTTTTAGCGCAAGCAAGGCAGGCTCGGCCGCAGGCTCCGTGGTTTCGGTACTCAGGCGCACAAGCCGCAACACCAAGGCATGTCCGGGCGTGACGAATTGTTCCCGGCTCAGTGCCAGCGCGCAGAGCAGGCCCCGCTCGCTATCACTGCGATACGCCTGTGGAGAACCGAACTGGGCGATCATCACCTCCTGCGTCAGCCCCAGTGGAACGCCTCCGAACTGACGCACCAGGCGCTCGATCTCCTCCATCAACGCCGTTGCGGGCAACCCATCGATCCGAAAGGACAGTTCAAGCACATAACGGATAACGCTGTCATCGACCTGTTTCAGCGCCTGTTGCGCAAAGGCGGCCTGGTGCAACTCGCTCATCGTCTGTCGGATGTGCGCCAAAGCCGTCGAGGCGGGATCGCCCAGCAGCGCGCTCACATCGACCCCGAAGGCCGTCGCCAGGTGCCGAGCGGTGCGATAAAGCACCGGCTTGCCGGTTTCGGCGCGTTTGATGGAAGCGATCGAGACGCACAAATGCCGGTTCAGGCAGGCCTCGGCCAGGGTTTCCTGGCTCAGGCCATGCTGTTTGCGCAGCCCTTTCAACGACACGGCGTCCAGCAGGACACGACCATCGGATATCGAGGCATCGCGCTTGGGCAGGGCAGCAAAGGTGTTGTGTCGGGTGTCCATGTCGATAGCCCTTCTACCCTGGGACAACGGCAGCCGATCGAGTGTACTCCAGCGTCTCCTCCGGGTTCACAAAAAGATGGCATTTGGCCTGATACCAAACTGATACCGGACTGACACCGCTCTGGACTGTCCGGTTATCCCGGGCCTCCTGATACTCACTCCCATCAATTGGCACCCAGTTGATACAACCTGAGCGATGGGAGAAAGGCGATGAACGATGGACTGAAGGGCAACGCAGGCGACGATTTACGGGATATCGGCGGTTCGCAACTGCTGGGGCGCGGACTGAACCGGCTCGACTGGGCCGACGACAGCAACGAGTGCCAGAAGGTTGGTGATACCGAGTCAGGCAAACGCGCCGTGCCGTACCGGAAAACGGCCTACAACGTGGGGAAAAACGTCAGCATGTCCACGGTCGTGGCCAACGACAATTTCTCGACCGAGACGTTTTCCTCCCGTGACGAATACGAAAGACATACCCAGACCAGTGTCGAAGCCGCCGGTAAATATGGCGCCTTTTCCGCCGGTTTCAAAGCCACCTTCGGCAGTGAAATCAAGACGCTCGAAGAGCGCGAAGCCGCGCTCTACAGTCACACGGTGCGGTTATGGAAACTGACCTTCGAAGTCAACCCTGCCAATGCCACAGAAGCGTTCAAGAAGCGTGTCGATGAACTGCCCAAGACCTTCGATCCAGGCAGTCCGACGCCGTTCTTCAATTTCCTCGTCGATTTTGGCGCCGATATCGTCAGCGAAGTGACCGTCGGCGGCTCGCTGAACTATGCGATGACCGCCCTCAAGAGCTTCCTCAGCCAGACCAATACCCTCGATGCAATGGTCAAGGCCGAATACGGAGCATTCATCAGTGGCAGCGCGACGACGTCGATCTCGGAAACGGTCAAGAAAAACATCGCCCATCGCAACGCCAACCTGACCACCCAAGGGGGCACGCACGCTATCGCTTTCAACGCAATGGACCCCAGCAATTGCAACGCGGAGTTCGGCAAATGGCGTGAATCGCTGCCCGACGATCCGACGGTGGTGGAGTTGAAAATCGCGCCGGTCTATCGCTTCGTCAAGGAAGGCGAGACCCGCACCGCCCTGGAGCAAGCCTACCAGTGGTACACCAGCTACAAGGCGGAAATTGAAGGGACTTGGCAAGAGTCGGTGGTTGTCCTCGGCCGCTCCGGACGGCAAACCACCCCCAAGGGCACGGCGACCGGCCCGGCCTTGCGAATGGTGTTCGTCGACAACAAAAGCAAGGAAACCACCGAGAGCTTTCACTACCCGCCCGCAGCGACTGCGTCTACCGCGGAGTTTGACCAGTTCTGGGATGCACTGGCCCTGCTGCTGAGACAAAAAAGCGGGCATAAATTGCTCCTGGCCACCGAGCGCTGGCCTCGCGACTCACGCTACTACCCGGGGTACGCCATGCGTGAAGCCCTGCTGTCCAATGGCGCCAGTGACGTTTCGCTCAAGCGCTGGGAAACGCTGACCAAGCACATGCAACCCAACCCGTTGTCCGGCCTGACTTATGTGCTGGCGGGCAATGACTTCGAGGCGCCCGGTGTCGACGGGCTCATTGCCGGTTTTGGTCAGGCAGGTAAGGATCTCAACCCAACGGTGAAGATCAAGGCGCGCCTTGCCCACGACTCGTTCGGCAAGGTCAAGCTGGTCAAAACCGAAAAGACCGAGCAAGACCCTCGCACTGCGTTGTACATCGTGCGTAACAATACTGGCGATAAACCGGCACTGGCGGTCGATTCGCAAAACAAAACCCGCATTGCCATGCAAACGCCGGACAGGCACAACCCCGGGCAATTCTGGTACATGCCCGAGCTGGAAAAACCCTATCCGGAAATCAACCACCCGGTCCTGTTGATCAATTACGAGACGGGAGCCTGCTTGCAGGGCATGCACGACCAAGGCGACTGCCGGCTCAAGCCCATCGAGCCGGGTCGCCAGCAGGACGATGTCATTTGGGACCGGCGCGGCGATGAGGTGTTTCACCTGTTGATGGTCTACTACTGGATGGACGCCTTGTGCCTGACCCAGGTGGAAAAGCGCGCCGCCGTCCGGCCATGGCGCCAGCCTCACGGCATGGATTGGTTGCGCGAGCCGCATCGTCCGTATAGTTGATACCAGGCAGTTATCCCCCTGTGGGAGCTCGCTCCCACAGGTTTGGATTGCCATTCCCTGTAGCCCTGTTGCGTGCGTGGTACCGACCCGATGCAAGTCTTCAACTGTGTTCCCTTTATCGGCGACGGCGTGGAAACAGCGCTCGATCCCCGTCGTTTCCCCTATCTGTTCAACGACCACGGACTGGCGCAGCCGAGTGCCCAGGTGCGTGGCAACCTGATCCCGCTCAACCCCGAGAACCCGGCCCTGTCCCTGGGCACTCGCTACTCCGGCATCAGTTGGAGGGAGCGTGAGGTTCCAACGAACAGCGGTTCCTACTGGATCAAGACGTTCGACTTCCACGCCAGCGAAGTGCACTACGAGCCGATCTGGGCAACCCGGGAAACGGCGCAGGCCTTCGGCATGACTCTGCTCGGCAACGGCGAATGCCTGCGTTTCGAGTACGACCAACTGATTCTGGGCCAATACACCTACGGTAAATGGGCGGGTCACCAGTCGCCCTACCTGGGCCCGACACGTCAGCGCGAGCTGCTGACATACAACCCGACCGACCTCGAATACCACAACTTTCCCCACGCGTTTTTTTCCCGTTATGGGCGCTTGCCGCTGGTAATCAGCGTCGCCCGCTGGCGGCCTGCGACGAGAGAGATTCATCTGGCAGACCTATGGGTCCAACCCGGCGATGCGCTGGTCCTGCCGCCCAAGCATTACCCCGACATTGCTCCCAGTGATGCTCTTGGCGTCGAAAACTGGCCGGCCGTCGTGGACATGCATGGCAATCGAAATTCGGCGTTGGCCTGCTGGTTCGGGGACGGTGAGAACTGTTTACTGACGGAGACGATCCTGGCCAATTCGACCTTGATGAACTCTCCCCAGGGTAAACCGCACTATCACGAAGAAAAAACGCCGACGCGCCATGAATTACCGGCGAATTATCGGCCGTGAAGATGGCGGCATGGCAGGTCAGGCAGAAAAACCTGGATTGGCGGGGCCAGGAAGAACCCAACCTCGGGCGAACTGTTTTTTACCTAGGCGTGCTTGAGGAATAACGATAAGAATGGCCTGGTATTTTACCAAGAGCCTGCCGCATGAAACGCAAACGCCCGCCGCGCCTGGTCGACTCCCCCTTCCCGACCGACACCGCCGCCTCAGCGGCATGGCACCCTCCCACTTGGGATTGCTCAAGCGACGTATCCAGGCCGGGATACCTGGGCACCATGCTGTACGCCGTGGTGATATTGCTGGCCTTGCCGGTCTACGGACTGGCAGTGCTATCGATGAAGCTGTTTCAAGTCGGCCAAAGCCTGTCGCCCATTCACACAAGAGTGATCGAAGATCCCCTGTTTTTAGCACTCATGTTCATCAGCACATTCGTGGCCGTCTGCATCCTCAAATGGCTCGCCAGCGCGCCTGAAGTGCTCGGCTTCTGCTTTGACGAGCGCCAGCAACGCCTCACCTTCACCCAGCGACGCCGTGCCCGACAGACCACCGAAGAATGCGTGCCGTACAGCGATATCCATTCCATCCGGCCTTACATAACGACTGCTTCGGCCAACGTTTGTCACTTTGAGGTGTGCTTCGCCGGGGCCAATGGCAAGCCGATCGCACTGCGGTTTGGGGATGTAACGGTGCGGGACATGGCGTTCCATGCCGCGTGGTTGAGACAGTCGATTGGCGAAAGGATGCAGGAGGTACTGGATCTGGATTTGTGAGCCGAGGCAGGGAAACTCACGGTTCTTAGGAGAGATGAACGCCTCCGATGCCCCTTGGATCTGCCCTCCCGGACTGGGAGGGCAGATTTTTCAGGGGATCAATGAAATTCATGCTTCGCAATGTCGGCCAACGTTAAAGCGCAGTCGCTATGGCCGTTGATTCGCAGGGTTCTCGCATCCGTTCCCTTCAAGGACACCTCGAGCTGCTCCCACGCCGGACAAAAATCCCCCGTTTTAGAGATCGTCAAATCAATGAAGTCCAGGCCATATTCAATGGTCCATCTGATCACCAGGCTATTGCCGTTTTTCCAGCCATGACTGATGCCGTCATCTTCAAATAACACGCCGCTGGAGGTGCCTGAAGGTGCAGGAAAAATCACCAGCTCGCGACGCCGATCAAGCGAGGGGTCATTAAGCTTGTGGCATTCACCGGTCGCTATCGCAGCGCCCCCTCGCACCAACAATGGCAAACGTTCCAAAGGCGCATCCAGAGAAACGTATTGGCCGCCTTCGTACCAGCCACCGGTATGCCAGTCGCACCATCCTGTCGCGTTCAGGGGCAGCCACACCTCGCGCTCGCGTGCGCCTTCCTCTACAACGCTGGCGACGAGAACGTCTCGGCCAAGAAGGAACTCGTCGTTTTCCTCGAACGCTTGAAGGTCGTGCTCGTGGTCAAGAAACGTAGGTCGCAAAATGGGCTCATCTTCGTGACTGGCTTGCCACAGCAACGTATAGAAATAAGGCATCAACCTGTATCGGAGCCCAATAGCGTCACGGACCGCATCGGTGACCGTTGGATGCATCCATGGCTCATTGACGGTGCCATCGTCGTTCCAGGAGTGAATGGTGAAGCGCGGATGCATCACACCATTCTGGACCCAACGGACAAACAGCTCGGGATCCGGTTTATTACCGGAGAACCCACCTACATCGTGCCCCACGTTGTACAACCCCGACAGGCTCATGCCCAGGCCCATGCGGGTGTTATAGCGGAGCGTTTTCCAGTTGGTTCGGTTATCACCGCTCCAGGTCTGAACGTAGCGTTGCATGCCGGCGCAACCTGAGCGTGAGATGAGGTAGGGCCGCTCTGACGGTGAGAAGCGCTGTTGTGCCTCTAGAGACGCTCTCATCATCAGCAATGCCATGACGGGCCGGATATGTTTGATGGCTATCTCGCGCCCGAAGCCTTGGCAGCGTGCCTCGCCGTCCCACACTTCGAATTCATTGTTATCGTTCCACGTAGACTCAATGCCCAGTTCCAACAGCTGTGACGTGACGTTTGACTGCCACCAACTGACAGAGTCCGGGTTGGTGAAGTCCAGATGAGAGCCCTCATCGTCCCAGAAGACCGACCGCTCTGGCCTGTCGTGCTCAGAGTCGGTAATGAACATCTTTTGATTGGCCACCTCGGCGTAGCGCGGATGGTCCTGCAGCAGACAAGGCTTTATGTTGGCAATCAGTCTGACGCCGGCATCACGGTAGGCCTGGGCAAGCGCCTTGGGGTCCGGGACTTTTTCATGGTTCCAGTTGAACACATAGCGTTTGTCGCCAATGGAGGTGTACCCCGATGACAGTTGAAAAGAGTCACAGGGAATATCGTGCCGGCGGCACAGATCAAGAAACTCCAGCAACTGTTCCTGGGCATTTTCGGCATCGGTGTAACGCATGGTCGAGCCGCTGTAGCCCAGGCTCCATTTAGGTAGAAACAAGGTGCGTCCGGTCAGACGAACGAAAGCCTTTGTCACATCCAGTATGCGCGGGCCTGCGAGTACCCAGTAGTCGAGGTCGCCGGCCTCCGCTTTGTACCGACGGTAGGGCCGGTGATAATTATCCAGCTCGTTACCCAGATCAAACAGGCTGGTGTTCAGGTTGTCATAAAACATCCCGAAGCTGACGTGTTCCTGGTGCGTGATGACAAAGGGAATATGCTTGTACAGCGGGTCGGTGCTCGCAGCGTCATATCCCATTGCGTCCAGGTTACGCATTTCAAAACGTCTGCCGGTGCGGTTCAAATCGCCGGTTTTTTCGCCGAGCCCGTAGTAGCGATGTTCGGGCGCGCGAAGCTGGTAGTGCTCCAGGCCTTCACCATGAGCGTCAAGCGAATAGGCACCGGTGGGCCGATCCGAGACCAACGGCTTCCAGCTCTGGCCATCATGGTATTCCCACTGTAACCACAGCGGCCGATTCACAGTGATGCGGAGTTTTTTGGTGGTGAGCACCAACCGGTCCTGAAACTCTTCGACCCGGTACGCGGGCAAAGAGAAATCCGCTACCGACTCGCGGGACCGGCCCTCCCAGGCGACGTCCTCCCGGGGCGCAATGCTCCAGGTCCGATCCAGTGCCAACGCGCCTGCACGCATGAGCAGAACACGCGCCAAACCGTCTTCAAGAATATAGATTCGGAATAGATGTCGGCCCTCAACCAGCAGCTCGATGTAGCCTTTTTCCTGGGCCTGTAACGTCCAGACTTTAAGTGATTTCATTGTGCACGCACCGCTTTAGGTTTGGACGCTCTGTCTGCGATAAACAAAATCATGAAAAACGCACCTATAAAATCAAAGAGCCCCATTGCAATGAACAATGGGTTGAATCCTATTTTGTCCACGCTGACACCGATGATCAGCGAGAAAATAAAGCTGGCAATCCAGGCGCAGGAACCTCGCATTCCGTTAACCGTCGCCAACTCATCCCGATCAAACGTTTCGACGACCAGCGCACTTAACATGCAAGAAATAATCTGGTGGCCAAAACCGCCGACTGAAATAAGCGCAATCGCAACATAGGGGTCTTGCACCTGAGTCATCACGGCCAACGAAAACATCAGGAACGCGCCGGTGATTGAACTGGCGACTATCGAGTTCACCCGGGTGCATTTGAAAAATCGATGGTAAGCGCGTGACAGATAACCGCTGGCGATACTGCCCAAGTCCGCGGCCAGAAACGGAACCCAGGCAAACAGTACGATTTGCTTAAGGTCCATTCCTCTTTCGTTGGCCAGATACAGGGGCACCCAGAAACTCATGACCGCCCATGCCGGTTCTGCCATGAAGGCGGGAAGCGCGATACCGTAAAACCGCTTGTCCCGGCCAATCTTTTTCAACGCCTTAAAAAATGGCATTTGCTGGCCGATTTTTTCGCCGTCTTGTTGAATATGCTTCAACTCATTGGGCGATAAGCGCGGGTGGATATTGGGGGCGTGGTAGAGCCATCCCCAGATGGCGGCCCAGACCAGGCCGATCCCCCCGGAGATTAGAAATGCGCCCTGCCAGCCCAGAGATACATGAGCCAGATAGATGATGGGAGGGGCGAGCATGGCCCCCAAGGAAAAGCCAACCCCTGCCCAACCTGCGGCGATAGGTCGTTCTTTTTTTGGAAACCAATCCCCTATCGCCTTGGCATTGGCTGGTGTAGCCGCGGCCTCCGAAGCGCCCATAAAAAAACGCAGAATCGCCAGATGAACCCAACTCGCTGCCCCGGCATGCAGAAGGCACATCACCGACCATATGACGGCGCATACCACAAAGCCGAGCTTGAGCCCGATCGCATCGATCAGCCATCCGCAGATGGGTTGGAAAACGGTATAGGCAAGCTGGAAAGAGGCGACCACCCACGAGTATTGTTCAGTGGACATGCTGAACGTGGTTTTTAGTTCCGGCGCCAATATGCCTAATGAATTGCGGGTTATGTAGTTTACGGTGACGCCGAGCAAAAACAGGGAAAGCATCCACCAACGCAGATGTGGGATGAATGTTCGCTTGGCCGAAAGTCGAGCATTGCGTTCGATATCGATAGTCATCAATTCTTCGCCTGTCGCCGGATTTTCCGGCGTTTTGTTTTTATTTGAGGCTTGACGCTATGGCAACGGCTCATGACTCGTACAGAAGTAAGCGTGTATAAACTTACATCCTCTTTCACCATGGCTAGGCAAAGACCCAAGGACGCTAGGCTTGCTGGCCCTTTTCTGCTATGAAAGCTTTTACATAAATTGTCTCAATGGATAAGCCGCGGTGGGGAAATTACACATTGCTGAAATCGCGGCACAGACTGGCCTGTCCACAGCTACGGTGTCGCGGGTGCTTGCTGGCAAATCAAATACCCGCCCGGCCACCAGAGAAAAAGTATTAGCAGCGGCTCGTCAGCAGGGCGTGATGGAAGACCTTGCCAATGGTCGTTTCCTGCTCAACGGACTGACCATCTTCGCGCCCTCGCGGGCCTTCAACGTACGCTCTGATATTTTCTACTACAAAGTTATCCAGGGCATCACGCAGGCAGTCGCGCAGCATGATGTTCGAGTCCGCTACTGTGAGCTCGAAGAGGTCGATAGCAACGCATTATTGTTTTTGGAAAAGATGAATCAGAAGGACACCGATGCGGCGATCCTGATTGGTATTGATGATCCGCACATACACCAACTTGCGGCCGACCTCAGCAAGCCGACGGTGCTAATCAACTGCATCGATCGCAGCATGCGCCTGCCCTCGATATCGCCCGACCACTTTTTAATCGGTCATTATTCGATGAATTATCTATTTCAGATGGGCCATCGAAATGTACTGACCCTCCAGTGTCTCAGGCGCTACACGATGGACCTTCGAATACGTGGAATTCGTGACGCCTGGAAGGAGCAAAATCTCGAGTTTGTCGAAGCGAAACACCTAGTAATTTCCGAAGGTTTCGGCAGTGCTGAATCTGAAGCGCAGGTGGCGGCCTTCATGGAAAACTGCGCAGCCGAAGACCGACCGACTGCCATCCTGGCCGGAGGTGACTTTATGGCAGCCGGGGCAGTTAAAGCGCTCCAGAATGCTGGCCTGAGGGTTCCTCACGATGTTTCAGTGATGAGCATGGACGGGTTCAACCTGGCGGACATCAACGATATACCGCTCACCACGCTTCACGTGCCCCGCGATGAGCTGGGCGCAGAAGCGATAAGGGTATTAAGACAGCAGCTTTTCGAACCGCGATCTCCTTGTGGCAATCTTCTTCTCGGTGGGCAACTCATCACAGGTAGCTCAGTGCGACGCATCAAGCACAGCGCCAAGCAAACGCCGGTTTATCAGAAGATTATTTATGACTGATTTTACACTGCCAAAAACGCGAAACCCCCGCATGGCGGGGGTTCCTTAGTCAAACTTTATAAAAAGTCCGAATAGACTCAGAACGGAATATCGTCATCAAAGCTGTCGAAATCCGGAGCCGGTTGCGGCGCGGCCTGTTGTGGGGCCGGACGCTCGCGTTGTGGCTGTGGAGCCGACTGCTGTGGACGAGGCGCCTGCTGACGCGGAGCCGACTGCTGGTAGTTGTTGCCACCTTGTTGCTGGTCGCCCTGTGGACGGCCGCCCAGCAGTTGCATGGTGCCTTGCATGTCGACCACGATTTCGGTGGTGTAACGCTTGATACCGTCTTTTTCCCACTCGCGGGTCTGCAGCTTGCCCTCGATGTATACCTGCGAACCCTTGCGCAGGTATTCGCCGGCGATCTCCGCCACTTTGCCGAACATCGACACGCGGTGCCATTCGGTCTTCTCGACCTTCTGGCCGGTCTGCTTGTCGGTCCACTGTTCGCTGGTCGCCAGACTCAGGTTGGTCACGGCGTTGCCGTTGGGCAGGTAGCGAACCTCAGGATCCTGGCCGCAAGTACCGACCAATATGACTTTGTTAACCCCACGGGCCATAACGTTCTCCTAGGCTTCGCACGTGGTCGGGGCCGGGTTGTTCACCAGGCGCTCGAGCGTCGCGCGATCCAATAATTCGGTGTCGAGTTTGATATACACGGCCGCCTCGTCGGCGACCACCACTGCATCGGTTACTCCAACGACGGCCTTCAGACGCTCGGTCAGGCCAGCCTCACGAATCGCCTCGGGCGATAAGGGCAAGCGCAGGCTCGTCACATAGGGAGGTTCGCGCATGGTAACAGCAAAGGCCAGCCAAAGTGCAGCCAGCGCGGCACATCCCAGGAACACAACCGACAAACCGCCATGCTGGAACAGCCAGCCGCCGAGGATCCCGCCCAACGCCGAACCCAGGAACTGGCTGGTGGAATAAACCCCCATCGCCGTGCCCTTGCCGCCCGCTGGTGAAACCTTGCTGATCAGCGACGGCAGCGACGCCTCCAACAGGTTGAACGCGGTGAAGAACACCACCGTGCCGATCACCAGGGCCCGCAAGCTGTCGCCGAACTGCCAGAAGAATAGCTCAGTGAGCATCAGCGTCATGACGGCGCCGAGCAAAACTCGTTTCATTTTGCGTCGCTTCTCGCCATAGATGATGAACGGGATCATGGCGAAGAACGAAATCAGCAGCGCGGTCAGGTACACCCACCAATGCTGCTCCTTGGGCAGGCCGGCCTTCTGCACCAGCGCCAACGGCAAGGCGACGAAACTGGACATGAGCATGGCGTGGAGCACAAAGATGCCCAGGTCCAGGCGCAACAGGTCCGGATGCTTGAGCGTCGGGATCAACGCCTGGCGGGCTACCCCGGACTCCCGGTGCTGCAACGGCCCGGTGGCATGCGGCACCATGAACGCCACGATCAGGATGCCCACCAGCGCCATGGCACCGGTGGCCAGGAACAGCCCCGACAAACCAAAGGCACGGGTCAGCAAGGGACCTACGACCATGGCGACGGCGAACGACAGACCGATGGTCATGCCGATCATGGCCATGGCTTTGGTCCGATGCTGTTCGCGGGTCAAGTCCGACAGCAGCGCCATGACGGCAGCGGAAATGGCCCCGGCGCCCTGTAGGATGCGTCCGGCGATCACGCCCCAGATCGAATCGGCATTGGCCGCCAGCACACTGCCCAGGGCGAAGACGATCAGTCCCAGGTAGATAACCGGACGACGGCCGATGCGGTCGGAAATGATCCCGAACGGGATCTGGAAAATCGCCTGGGTCAGGCCGTAAGCGCCAATCGCCAAGCCAATGAGGGCCGGCGTCGCGCCCGCCAGGTCCATGCCATAGGTCGCCAGCACCGGCAACACCATGAACATGCCCAGCATACGGAAGGCGAACACCAGGGCAAGACCGCTTGCCGCGCGGGTCTCTGCGCTACTCATGCGTTCGCTGTGGGGATCGTGCATGGAAAAACCTCATGTGAACCGGCGGCGATTCTACCAGTCCCATCGATTGAGAGGGTATATGGCGACCGTTTGCCGCGCAGTCTTCATGTATGGCTGCAAACTCACTTTCAATAGTGTGCATCCATCCAGTATTTGCCCGTATACTCCTACGTTTTCGACGCCCGCCGAGCGAGGCCACTTTGGACAAGATCCTGATTCGTGGGGCCCGTACCCACAACCTGAAGAACATCGACCTGACCCTGCCACGGGACAAACTGATCGTCATCACCGGCCTGTCCGGATCCGGCAAATCATCCCTGGCCTTCGATACCCTGTACGCCGAAGGTCAGCGGCGCTATGTCGAATCGCTGTCGGCCTATGCCCGGCAGTTCCTGTCGATGATGGAAAAACCCGACGTCGACACCATCGAAGGCCTGTCGCCGGCGATCTCCATCGAGCAGAAGTCGACGTCCCATAACCCACGGTCGACGGTCGGCACCATCACCGAGATCTACGACTACTTGCGCCTGCTGTATGCGCGAGTGGGCATCCCCCGCTGCCCCGACCACGACATTCCCCTGGAAGCCCAGACCGTCAGCCAGATGGTCGACCTGGTGCTGGCCCAGCCAGAAGGCAGCAAGCTGATGCTGCTGGCCCCGGTGATTCGCGAGCGCAAGGGCGAGCACCTGATGGTCTTCGAAGAACTGCGCGCCCAGGGCTTCGTGCGGGCCCGGGTCAACGGCAAGCTGTGCGAGCTGGACGAACTGCCGAAGCTGGATAAACAGAAGAAGCATTCGATTGATGTCGTCGTGGACCGCTTCAAAGTCCGTGCCGACCTGCAACAGCGGCTGGCCGAGTCCTTCGAGACCGCACTGAAGCTGGCCGACGGCATCGCCCTGGTCGCGCCGATGGACGACGAACCCGGCGAGGAAATCATCTTCTCCGCGCGCTTCGCCTGCCCGATCTGCGGTCATGCCATCAGTGAGCTGGAACCCAAGCTGTTTTCCTTCAACAACCCGGCCGGCGCCTGCCCGACCTGCGATGGCCTGGGGGTCAAGCAGTTCTTCGACACCAAGCGCCTGGTCAACGGCGAACTGACCCTGGCCGAAGGGGCGATTCGCGGCTGGGACAGGCGCAACGTCTATTACTTCCAGATGCTCGGGTCGCTGGCGGCCCATTACAAGTTCAGCCTGGACAAGCCGTTCAACGAGCTCCCCGCCGACCAGCAGAAATTCATCCTGCATGGCAGTGGTTCGCAGAATGTCGACTTCAAATACCTGAACGACCGCGGTGATATCGTCAAGCGCTCCCACCCTTTCGAAGGCATCGTACCGAACCTGGAACGTCGCTATCGCGAGACCGAGTCGGCCAGCGTGCGCGAAGAACTGGCCAAGTTCCTCAGCACCCAGCCCTGCCCCGATTGCCGTGGCACCCGGTTGCGGCGAGAAGCGCGGCATGTGTGGGTCGGCGAGAAAACCTTGCCAGCGGTGACCAATCTGCCGATCGGCGACGCCACCGATTATTTCGGCGGTTTGAAACTCACCGGTCGCAGGGGCGAGATTGCCGACAAGATCCTCAAGGAAATCCGCGAGCGCCTGCAGTTTCTGGTGAACGTCGGCCTGGATTACCTGACCCTCGATCGCAGCGCTGACACCTTGTCCGGCGGCGAAGCCCAGCGTATCCGCCTGGCCAGCCAGATCGGCGCCGGCCTGGTGGGGGTGATGTACATCCTCGACGAGCCGTCCATCGGCCTGCACCAGCGGGACAACGACCGGCTGCTCGGCACCCTCAAGCACCTGCGGGACATCGGCAATACGGTGATTGTGGTCGAGCACGACGAAGACGCCATTCGCCTGGCCGATTATGTGGTGGACATCGGCCCGGGCGCAGGAGTGCATGGCGGGCATATCGTTGCCCAGGGCACCGCCGCCGAAGTCATGGCGCATCCCGACTCCCTGACCGGTAAATACCTGTCGGGGCGGGTGAAGATCAAGGTGCCCGCCAAGCGCACACCGCGCAACAAGAAGCTGTCGCTGACCCTCAAGGGCGCCCGTGGCAACAACTTGCGCAACGTCGACCTGGAAATCCCGATCGGCCTGCTGACCTGCGTTACCGGCGTGTCCGGTTCCGGTAAATCGACGCTTATCAACAACACCTTGTTCCCCCTCAGTGCCACGGCCCTGAACGGCGCCACCACCCTGGAAGCTGCCGCCCACGACAGCATCAAGGGCCTGGAGCACCTGGACAAGGTCGTCGATATCGACCAGAGCCCGATCGGCCGCACGCCGCGCTCCAACCCGGCGACCTACACCGGGCTGTTCACGCCGATCCGCGAACTGTTCGCCGGCGTGCCGGAGTCGCGCTCCCGGGGCTACGGCCCTGGCCGCTTCTCGTTCAACGTCAAGGGTGGGCGCTGCGAAGCCTGCCAGGGCGATGGCCTGATCAAGGTGGAGATGCACTTCCTGCCGGACATCTACGTGCCCTGCGATGTGTGCAAGAGCAAGCGCTACAACCGCGAAACCCTGGAGATCAAGTACAAGGGCAAGAACATCCACGAAACCCTCGAGATGACCATCGAGGAAGCACGGGTGTTCTTCGACGCGGTACCGGCGCTGGCGCGCAAGCTCCAGACCTTGATGGATGTAGGTCTGTCGTACATCAAGCTGGGGCAGTCGGCAACGACCTTGTCCGGCGGCGAGGCCCAGCGGGTCAAGTTGTCCCGTGAACTGTCCAAGCGCGACACCGGCAAGACCCTGTACATCCTCGACGAGCCGACCACTGGCCTGCACTTCGCCGATATTCAGCAATTGCTCGACGTACTGCATCGTCTGCGCGACCACGGCAACACCGTGGTGGTGATCGAGCACAACCTGGATGTGATCAAGACCGCTGACTGGCTGGTGGACCTGGGGCCGGAAGGCGGCTCCAAGGGTGGACAGATCATCGCGGTAGGTACACCTGAGCAAGTGGCCGAGATGAAGCAGTCCTACACCGGCCACTACCTCAAGCCGTTGCTGGAGCGTGATCGGGACTGATGTCCCCCGGGCATGCAAAAGCCCCTGTCATCTCATCGATGACAGGGGCTTTTTGTTTTTCTGTGGGACCGAGCTGGCTCCCACAATGCGTACGTCAGAACTGCGACTGCAGGTAGTTTTCCAGGCCTATCAACTTGATCAGACCCAACTGCTTCTCGAGCCAGTAGGTATGGTCTTCTTCGGTATCGTTGAGCTGGATGCGCAGGATTTCGCGGGTTACGTAGTCATTGTGCTGTTCGCAAAGCTCGATGCCTTTGCACAGCGCAGCGCGTACTTTGTATTCCAGGCGCAAGTCGGCGGCAAGCATGTCAGGCACCGTGGTCCCAATGTCCAGATCGTCCGGGCGCATCCGCGGCGTGCCTTCGAGCATCAGGATCCGGCGCATCAATGCATCGGCGTGCTGTGCTTCTTCTTCCATCTCATGGTTGATACGTTCGTAGAGCTCGGTAAAACCCCAATCCTCGTACATCCGCGAGTGGATGAAATATTGATCACGGGCTGCCAGCTCACCTGTCAGCAACGTGTTGAGGTAATCGATTACATCTGGGTGACCTTGCATCGCCCACATCTCCACAAGCTTTGAAAGGCTGTAGTTTGAACCAAGCTGAACGCGAGGTCACTGGCTCATCGCAATAAAAGCGAAGAAAATCCGAGAAAAGCAGGTGAAATAACGCAAAAACCGCCCTAATGCGGGCGGTTCTGCTTCTCGTTTAGACTTAGTTAAGCTGTACGCCCAACGCCTTGGCAATGCCTTCCCCGTAAGCGACGTCCGCCTTGAAGAAATGCTGCAACTGACGGTCAACGACATCTGCCGATACACCGGCCATCGCACCGGCGATATTGTTGATCAGCAGAGCTTTCTGCTCGACGTTCATCAAGCGGAACAGCGCGCCGGCGTGGCTGTAGTAATCGGTGTCTTCGCGATGATCATAACGATCCGCCGCACCACTGAGCTCCAGCGCTGGCTCGGCATAGCGTGGAGCTTGCTTCGGCGCTTCGACATAGCTATTGGGCTCGTAGTTCGGTGCCGCACCGCCGTTGCTGCCAAAAGCCATGGCTCCATCGCGCTGGTAGGTGTTGACCGGGCTGCGTGGGGCATTCACTGGCAATTGCTGGTGGTTGGTGCCTACACGGTAGCGGTGTGCATCAGCGTAAGCGAATACACGGCCTTGCAGCATGCGATCGGGCGAAAGACCAACACCCGGCACCATGTTGCTCGGTCCGAATGCCGCCTGCTCGACCTCAGCAAAGTAGTTCAGCGGGTTACGGTTGAGTTCGAGCTCCCCCACTTCAATCAGCGGAAACTCTTTCTGTGACCAGGTCTTGGTCACGTCGAACGGGTTTTCGTAATGAGCAGCGGCCTGGGCCTCGGTCATGATCTGGATGCAGACACTCCATTTCGGGAAATCACCACGCTCAATCGCATTGAACAGGTCGCGCTGAGCGTAGTCCGGATCGGTGCCGGCCAGGCGTGCCGCTTCGGCGGGAGCCAGGTTCTTGATCCCCTGCTTGGTCTTGTAGTGCCACTTCACCCAGTGCCGCTCACCCTGGGCGCTGATCAGGCTGTAGGTGTGACTGCCGAAGCCGTGCATATGCCGGTAGCCATCCGGAATGCCCCGGTCAGAGAACAAAATGGTGACCTGGTGCAACGCCTCAGGCGAGTGCGACCAGAAATCCCACATCGCCTGGGCACTTTTCAGGTTGCTTTGCGGCAGGCGCTTCTGGGTATGGATGAAGTCTGGAAATTTCAGCGGGTCACGGATGAAAAAGACCGGCGTGTTGTTGCCAACAATGTCCCAGTTTCCTTCCTCGGTATAGAACTTCAAGGCAAAGCCGCGCGGATCGCGCTCAGTGTCGGCAGAACCACGCTCACCACCTACAGTGGAAAACCGCAGGAAGGTTGGCGTTTGCTTACCGACCGACTCGAACAGCTTGGCGCTGGTGTATTGAGTGATGTCCCGGGTGACGGTGAATGTACCGTAGGCCCCCGACCCCTTGGCGTGCACACGACGCTCAGGAATGTTCTCGCGGTTGAAGTGAGCAAGCTTCTCGATGAGGTGGAAATCGTCGAGCAACAGCGGGCCGCGCGGGCCGGCGGAGCGAGAATTCTGGTTATCGGCGACAGGAGCGCCACTGGCGGTCGTAAGCGTTTTGGTCTGGCTCATGCTCTATCTTCCTAGGTCGGTCTTTGAACTGCCGGCTAATCGGCTGGAAGGGAGTATTGATCAACAATCATGACACCTACAAATTCATTAAACTGCAGACACCCATAGAAAATATCTACCAACACCCCCTGTGCCAATAGTGCCGCCTAACCTCCAGCGGAAACTTGTACGAATAGAGCTTTCTTACGCCCACAAAAAACCGGGCGCTAGGCCCGGTTCTTCGTTACAGACTGTCGTCTTACTCGGCGCTTACAGCTTCGCCGGCAGTAGCACGATCAACCAACTCGACGTACGCCATAGGCGCGTTGTCGCCAGCGCGGAAACCGCACTTGAGGATGCGCAGGTAGCCACCCTCACGGGTAGCGTAACGCTTGCCCAGGTCGTTGAAGAGCTTACCAACGATAGCTTTCGAACGAGTACGGTCGAAAGCCAGACGGCGGTTAGCCAGGCTATCTGTCTTGGCCAGAGTGATCAGCGGCTCAGCAACGCGGCGCAGTTCTTTGGCTTTCGGCAGTGTAGTTTTGATCAGCTCGTGCTCGAACAGCGACACCGCCATGTTTTGGAACATGGCCTTGCGGTGCGAGCTGGTGCGGCTCAGGTGACGACCACTTTTACGATGACGCATGGTTCATTCCTTACCAAACACAACGTTCGGTGATTACGACGATCAGGCAGTCGCCTTGTCGTCCTTCTTAAGACTTGCAGGCGGCCAGTTGTCGAGGCGCATGCCGAGGGACAGACCGCGGGAGGCCAGAACGTCCTTGATTTCAGTCAAGGATTTCTTGCCAAGGTTCGGAGTCTTCAACAGCTCTACTTCGGTACGCTGAATCAGGTCGCCGATGTAGTAGATGTTTTCCGCCTTAAGGCAGTTAGCCGAACGTACAGTCAGTTCCAGATCGTCAACCGGGCGAAGCAGGATCGGATCGATCTCGTCTTCCTGCTCGACAACCACTGGCTCACTGTCACCTTTGAGGTCGACGAACGCAGCCAACTGCTGTTGCAGGATGGTTGCAGCGCGGCGAATAGCCTCTTCAGGATCCAGGGTACCGTTGGTTTCCAGATCAATAACCAGCTTGTCCAGGTTGGTACGCTGCTCGACACGGGCGTTTTCTACCACGTATGCGATACGGCGAACTGGGCTGAACGAAGAGTCAAGCTGCAAGCGACCGATGCTGCGGCTTTCGTCTTCATCGCTCTGACGCGAGTCTGCCGGTTCATAACCACGACCACGAGCTACAGTGAGCTTCATGTTCAGGGCGCCGTTAGACGCCAGGTTAGCGATTACGTGATCGGGGTTAACGATCTCGACATCATGATCCAGCTGAATATCGGCAGCGGTAACCACCCCCGAACCCTTCTTCGACAAGGTCAGCGTAACTTCGTCACGACCGTGCAGCTTGATAGCCAGACCTTTAAGGTTCAACAGGATTTCAATTACATCTTCCTGTACACCTTCGATGGCGCTGTACTCGTGGAGCACACCGTCAATCTCGGCCTCGACTACTGCACAGCCGGGCATTGAGGACAACAGGATGCGGCGCAGCGCGTTGCCCAGGGTGTGGCCGAAACCACGCTCGAGAGGCTCGAGTGTGATCTTGGCGCGGGTTGGACTGACAACCTGCACATCAATATGGCGGGGTGTCAGGAACTCATTTACCGAAATCTGCATGGATGCACCTATTTTCTAGCCCTTACTTGGAGTAGAGCTCGACAATCAGGCTTTCGTTGATGTCGGCGGACAGATCACTGCGAGCAGGAACGTTCTTGAAAACGCCCGACTTCTTCTCAGTGTCTACTTCTACCCATTCTACGCGGCCACGTTGGGCACACAGATCGAGAGCTTGGACAATGCGAAGTTGGTTCTTTGCTTTCTCGCGAACAGCAACCACGTCACCAGCACGAACCTGGTAGGACGGAACGTTTACGGTTTGACCGTTAACGCTGATCGACTTGTGCGATACCAGCTGACGGGATTCGGCACGAGTAGAACCGAAACCCATACGGTATACAACGTTGTCCAGACGGCATTCGAGCAGCTGCAGCAGGTTTTCACCGGTTGCGCCTTTCTTGCCAGCAGCTTCTTTGTAGTAGCCGCTGAATTGACGCTCGAGAACGCCGTAGATACGACGGACCTTCTGCTTTTCACGCAGTTGGGTGCCGTAATCGGACTGGCGACCGCGGCGTTGGCCGTGGATACCAGGTGCTGCTTCAATGTTGCACTTCGATTCGATCGCGCGCACGCCGCTCTTCAGAAAGAGATCGGTGCCTTCGCGACGAGCGAGTTTGCATTTTGGACCAATGTAACGAGCCATTCTTTACAATCTCCTGGATTACACGCGGCGCTTCTTCGGCGGACGGCACCCGTTGTGCGGGATTGGCGTCACGTCGGTGATGCTGGCGATCTTGTAGCCACAGCCGTTCAAAGCGCGGACTGCGGATTCACGACCTGGACCTGGACCTTTGACGTTGACGTCGAGGTTTTTCAGGCCGTATTCCAGCGCAGCTTGACCAGCACGCTCAGCAGCTACTTGAGCAGCGAACGGGGTGGACTTGCGGGAACCGCGGAAACCCGAACCACCGGAGGTAGCCCAGGAAAGAGCGTTACCTTGACGGTCGGTAATGGTCACGATGGTGTTGTTAAAAGAAGCATGGATGTGGGCGATGCCATCAACCACTGTCTTTTTAACTTTTTTACGAGGACGAGCAGCAGGTTTTGCCATGATTAAATTCCTGTCGATTCGCTGGGGCGATTACTTGCGGATCGGCTTACGCGGACCTTTACGGGTACGCGCGTTGGTCTTGGTACGCTGACCGCGTACTGGAAGACCACGACGATGACGCAGACCGCGATAGCAACCGAGGTCCATCAAGCGCTTGATTTTCATGTTGATTTCGCGACGCAGGTCACCTTCAGTGGTGAACTTCGCCACTTCGCCACGCAGCTGTTCAATCTGCTCGTCGCTCAGATCTTTGATCTTTGCCGCTGGGTTGACCCCAGTCACTGCACAAATTTTCTGTGCAGTAGTGCGACCAACACCATAGATGTAGGTCAGCGAGATAACAGTATGCTTGTTATCTGGAATGTTAACGCCTGCAATACGGGCCATTCAGTGGGACTCCAATTGACAGCTACCTACGCCCCGGAAGCCAAGAAATAGGGCGCGAGATAATATCGCTGTAATAACAAATAATCAACCCGGCAGCGCACTAGCTGCCGGGCTTAAAGCACAATCACACTCAGCCTTGGCGCTGTTTGTGACGCGGTTCCGCGCTGCAAATTACCCGAACAACACCTTCGCGGCGAATAATCTTGCAGTTACGGCACAGCTTTTTCACCGATGCACGAACTTTCATCACCAACTCCTCGAACCTTATGGACGCTACTCAGCGCAACATGCCGCTGCCGTAGCCCTTCAGGTTGGCTTTCTTCATCAGGGATTCGTACTGGTGCGAAACGAGGTGCGATTGTACTTGGGACATGAAGTCCATCACAACCACGACCACGATCAGCAACGAGGTCCCGCCAAGGTAGAACGGTACGTTTGCCGCAACCACCAGGAACTGGGGCAACAGACAGACGGCCGTCATGTAAAGAGCACCGAACATGGTCAAGCGAGTCAGAACGCCATCAATGTAGCGCGCAGACTGCTCACCTGGACGGATGCCCGGAATAAAGGCACCGGACTTCTTCAGGTTTTCCGCTACGTCTTTCGGATTGAACATCAACGCCGTATAGAAGAAGCAGAAGAAAATAATCCCTGCACTAAACAGCAGAATATTCAACGGCTGACCAGGAGCGATCGACTGCGAGATGTCCTGTAACCAGCCCATACCTTCAGACTGGCCGAACCAGGCACCCAACGAAGCCGGGAACAGCAGGATGCTGCTCGCGAAAATAGCCGGAATTACGCCGGCCATGTTCACCTTCAACGGCAAGTGGCTGGTCTGCGCAGCAAAGACCTTGCGGCCCTGCTGACGCTTGGCGTAGTGAACAGCAATACGACGCTGACCACGCTCAATGAACACCACGAAACCGATAATCGCTACTGCCAGCAAACCGATGGCAACCAGGGCGAAAATGTTGATATCACCCTGACGCGCAGACTCGAAAGACTGCCCGATCGCTCTCGGAAGACCGGCGACGATACCTGCGAAAATCAACATCGAGATACCGTTGCCAACACCACGCTCAGTAATCTGCTCACCCAGCCACATCATGAACATCGCGCCCGCCACAAAAGTGGTTACCGCAACGAAATAGAAGCTAAAGTCAGCAGTGAACGATACGCCCTGCCCCGCCAGGCCAATGGACATGCCAATGGCTTGAACGAGGGCGAGGACGACAGTGCCGTAGCGGGTGTACTGGCTGATCTTGCGACGGCCAGCTTCACCTTCCTTCTTCAACTGCTCCAGCTGCGGGCTGACGGCGGTCATCAGTTGCATGATGATCGATGCCGAGATGTACGGCATGATCCCCAGTGCAAAGATGCTCATCCGTTCCAGCGCGCCGCCGGAAAACATGTTGAACAAGCTAAGAATGGTCCCCTCATTCTGTCGAAACAGGTCCGCGAGTCGGTCCGGGTTGATACCTGGAACCGGGATGTGTGCGCCTATTCGGTAGACGATAATCGCCAGGAACAGAAAACGCAGACGAGCCCAGAGTTCAGACATACCGCCTTTGCCGAGCGCAGAGAGAGCACCTTGCTTAGCCATTTATTCCTCGAACTTGCCGCCAGCTGCTTCGATAGCCGCACGCGCACCTTTGGTGGCGCCGATTCCCTTTCCGATGGTGACAGCACGAGCAACTTCGCCCGACAGCATGATTTTCACACGCTGTACGTTCTGGTTGATCACGTTGGCATCCTTCAGGGACTGCACGGTGACGATGTCGCCATCCACTTTAGCCAGCTCGGACAGACGCACTTCTGCGCGGTCCATGGCCTTCAGGGAAACGAAACCGAACTTCGGCAGGCGACGATGCAGCGGCTGTTGACCGCCTTCAAAGCCTGGAGCAATAGTGCCACCGGAGCGGGAGGTCTGACCTTTGTGGCCACGGCCACCGGTCTTGCCCAAACCACTACCGATACCACGGCCCGGACGATGCTTTTCGCGACGGGAACCCGGCGCTGGACTCAGATCATTGAGTTTCATCGATTAACCCTCGACACGCAGCATGTAGTAAGCCTTGTTGATCATCCCGCGATTCTCGGGAGTATCCAGGACTTCTACAGTGTGACCGATGCGACGCAGACCCAGACCCTTAACGCACAATTTGTGGTTAGGGATGCGGCCGGTCATGCTTTTGATCAGCGTAACTTTTACGGTAGCCATGATCAGAAGATCTCCTTGACGCTTTTGCCACGCTTGGCGGCAATGGATTCAGGAGACTGCATTGCTTTCAAACCCTTGAAAGTGGCGTGAACCACGTTTACCGGGTTAGTCGAGCCGTAGCACTTGGCCAGAACGTTCTGAACGCCAGCAACTTCGAGGACAGCACGCATAGCGCCGCCAGCGATGATACCGGTACCTTCAGAAGCAGGCTGCATGTACACCTTCGAAGCGCCATGAGCAGACTTCATTGCGTACTGCAGAGTGGTGCCGTTCAGATCAACCTGGATCATGTTGCGGCGAGCAGCTTCCATTGCCTTCTGGATCGCAGCAGGCACTTCACGCGACTTGCCACGGCCGAAGCCAACACGGCCCTTACCATCACCTACCACGGTCAACGCGGTGAAAGTGAAGATACGGCCGCCTTTAACGGTTTTGGCTACGCGGTTAACTTGAACCAGCTTCTCGATGTAGCCTTCGTCGCGCTTTTGGTCGTTATTTGACATAACTTAGAACTCCAGCCCAGCTTCACGAGCAGCATCAGCCAGCGCCTTGACGCGGCCGTGGTACTTGAAGCCAGAGCGGTCGAAAGCCACCTGCGAGACGCCAGCGGCTTTTGCACGCGTAGCGACCAGCTGGCCAACCTTAGTGGCCGCGTCGATGTTGCCAGTGGCGCCATCACGCAGTTCTTTATCCAAAGTCGAGGCACTTGCCAGGACTTTGTTGCCGTCGGCCGAAATGACCTGGGCGTAGATGTGCTGCGACGAGCGGAACACGCAGAGACGCACGACTTCGAGTTCGTGCATTTTCAGGCGTGCTTTGCGAGCGCGACGCAGTCGAGTAACTTTTTTGTCGGTCATTTGCTATGCCCTACTTCTTCTTGGCTTCTTTACGACGGACGACTTCGTCCGCGTAGCGCACACCTTTGCCTTTGTACGGCTCTGGTGGACGGAAGTCGCGGATCTCGGCGGCCACTTGACCTACCAGCTGCTTGTCGATGCCCTTGATCAGGATATCGGTCTGGCTAGGAGTCTCAGCGGTGATGCCTTCCGGCAGTTCATAATCCACTGGGTGCGAGAAGCCAAGAGCCAGGTTCAGCACTGTGCCTTTTGCTTGCGCTTTGTAACCAACACCGACCAGCTGGAGCTTACGCTCGAAGCCTTGGCTTACGCCTTGGACCATGTTGTTTACCAACGCACGAGTGGTACCAGCCATTGCGCGAGTCTGTTGATCGCCATTGCGAGCAGCGAAACGCAGCTCACCAGCTTCTTCAACGATCTCAACGGACGAATGGATGTTCAGTTGCAGAGTGCCCTTGGCACCCTTCACCGAAAGCTGTTGGCCTGCGAATTTGACTTCGACACCGGCTGGCAGCTTAACGGGGTTCTTAGCGACGCGTGACATGCTTATCCCCCCTTAGAACACAGTGCAAAGAACTTCGCCGCCGACACCGGCAGCGCGCGCAGCACGATCCGTCATCACACCTTTGTTGGTGGAGACGATAGACACACCGAGACCGCCACGAACTTTTGGCAGATCATCGACGGACTTGTACTGACGCAGGCCTGGACGGCTAACGCGCTTCACTTCCTCGATGACCGGACGGCCTTCGAAGTACTTCAGCTCGATGGACAGCAGAGGCTTGATTTCGCTGCTGATCTGATAACCCGCAATGTAACCTTCGTCCTTCAGGACTTTGGCAACAGCTACCTTCAACGTAGAAGATGGCATGCTTACGACGGACTTTTCAGCCATCTGGGCATTACGGATACGAGTTAGCATGTCCGCTAACGGGTCCTGCATACTCATGGGCTAGACGCTCCTAATACACAAAAAATTAGCCTTGCGGCTAGTACGTGTCGCCGAGCGCATCCGCGCAAAAAAAGCACGGGCTCAGGCGAGCCGGGTATTCTAGACACACCCCACAAATGAATCAAGCCCCAAAAGGGGCTTGATTCAAGTTCAAGGTCACCGGTGGTCAGGATCTTGCGACCCGGAACACCGCGACTTTGATCAGGCTTACCAGCTGGCTTTAACCAGACCTGGAACGTCACCACGCATTGCAGCTTGACGCAGCATGTTACGGCCGAGGCCGAACTTGCGGTACACGCCGTGCGGACGACCAGTCAGGCGGCAGCGGTTACGCATGCGCGAGGCGCTTGCGTCACGTGGCTGCTTCTGCAGTGCCACGGTAGCTTCCCAACGTGCTTCTGGACTTGCGTTCAGATCTACGATGATAGCTTTCAGCGCTGCACGCTTGGTGGCGTACTTGGCAACGGTGAGCTGACGCTTCAGCTCACGGTTTTTCATGCTCTTCTTGGCCATTTTCCTACTCCAATCAGTTGCGGAACGGGAATTTGAAAGCGCGCAGCAGTGCGCGACCTTCGTCATCCGTCCGAGCAGTGGTGGTCAGGGTAATGTCCAGACCGCGGAGAGCGTCGATCTTGTCGTAATCGATTTCCGGGAAAATGATCTGCTCTTTAACGCCCATGCTGTAGTTACCACGACCATCGAAGGACTTGGCATTCAGGCCGCGGAAGTCGCGAACCCGAGGCAGGGAGATCGACAGCAGACGATCCAGGAACTCGTACATACGCTCACGGCGCAGGGTCACTTTGACGCCGATCGGCCAACCTTCACGGACTTTAAAGCCAGCGATGGATTTCCGAGCGTAAGTCACAACGACTTTCTGACCGGTGATCTTTTCCAGGTCAGCAACAGCGTGCTCGATGACTTTTTTGTCGCCGATCGCTTCGCCCAGACCCATGTTCAGGGTGATTTTGGTAACGCGCGGAACTTCCATCACGTTCGAAAGCTTAAGTTCTTCCTTAAGTTTCGGTGCGATTTCCTTCCGGTAAATCTCTTTTAGTCGTGCCATGGTCTTCTACCTAGCAGTGTTCAAGCATCAACCGCTTTTTGGGTCGACTTGAAGACACGAATTTTCTTACCGTCTTCTACTTTGAAACCAACGCGGTCAGCCTTGTTGGTTTCGCCGTTGAAAATGGCGACGTTGGAAGCGTGCAGTGGCGCTTCTTTCTCGACGATACCGCCCTGTACGCCCGACATCGGGTTAGGCTTGGTATGACGCTTGACCAGGTTCAGACCACCAACAACCAGACGGTTGTCAGCAAGAACCTTCAGCACCTTACCGCGCTTACCTTTGTCTTTGCCGGCGATCACGATGATCTCGTCGTCACGACGAATCTTTTGCATGTCGGATCTCCTTACAGCACTTCTGGGGCGAGCGAGACGATCTTCATGAACTTCTCAGTACGAAGTTCACGGGTCACTGGCCCAAAGATACGGGTGCCGATCGGCTCTTGCTTGTTGTTCAGAAGAACAGCAGCGTTGCCATCAAAGCGGATAATGGAGCCATCTGCACGGCGAACGCCGTGACGAGTGCGGACTACAACAGCAGTCATCACTTGGCCTTTTTTCACCTTACCGCGAGGAATTGCTTCCTTCACGGTAACTTTGATGATGTCACCAATACCAGCGTAACGACGATGGGAGCCACCCAGCACCTTGATGCACATAACGCGGCGAGCGCCGCTGTTATCGGCCACATCGAGCATGGATTGAGTCTGAATCATATAATTTCTCCGACCCCTAGTCCTTAGACTTCCACAGCGCGTTCGAGAACATCAACCAGCGCCCAAGACTTGGTCTTGGCCAAAGGACGAGTTTCACGAATAGTGACTTTGTCGCCGATGTGGCACTGATTGGTTTCGTCGTGCGCGTGCAGCTTAGTCGAACGCTTAACGTATTTACCGTAGATCGGGTGCTTAACGCGACGCTCGATCAGAACGGTGATGGTTTTGTCCATCTTGTCGCTGACAACACGGCCAGTCAGCGTACGGACAGTTTTTTCGGCTTCAGCCATGATTACTTACCTGCCTGCTGGTTGAGCACAGTTTTCACGCGAGCGATGTCACGCTTAACTTGCGAGAGCAGATGAGACTGCCCCAACTGGCCAGTTGCTTTCTGCATACGCAGATTGAACTGGTCGCGCAGCAGGCCGAGCAGTTGCTCGTTCAGCTGCTGTGCTGATTTTTCACGAAGTTCATTCGCTTTCATCACATCACCGTCCGTTTAACAAAGGAGGTGGCGAGCGGCAGCTTTGCAGCAGCCAGGGCGAAAGCCTCACGCGCCAGCTCTTCAGAAACACCCTCGATTTCATACAGGACTTTGCCTGGCTGAATCTGGGCAACCCAGTACTCCACGTTACCCTTACCTTTACCCATCCGAACTTCGAGTGGCTTCTTGGTGACAGGCTTGTCCGGGAATACACGGATCCAGATCTTGCCGCCACGTTTTACGTGACGGGTCAGAGCACGACGCGCTGACTCGATCTGACGAGCGGTGAGACGACCACGAGCAACAGACTTCAGCGCGAACTCGCCGAAGCTGACTTTGCTACCGCGCAATGCCAGGCCACGGTTGTGACCGGTCATCTGCTTGCGGAACTTCGTACGCTTTGGTTGCAACATTTGGCGTACCCCTTACTTAGCAGCTTTTTTACGAGGCGCTGGTGCTTGTGGTTTCAGCTCTTCTTGGCGACCACCAATTACTTCGCCTTTGAAGATCCAAACCTTTACACCGATCACACCGTAGGTGGTGTGAGCTTCGTAGTTGGCATAGTCGATGTCGGCACGCAGGGTGTGCAGTGGCACACGACCTTCGCGATACCATTCAGTACGTGCGATTTCAGCACCGCCGAGACGACCGCTCACTTGGATTTTGATGCCTTTGGCACCAATGCGCATTGCGTTCTGTACAGCGCGCTTCATAGCGCGACGGAACATTACGCGACGCTCCAGCTGCTGAGCTACGCTCTGCGCAACCAGCATACCGTCGAGCTCCGGCTTGCGGATCTCTTCGATATTGATGTGCACAGGCACACCCATTTGCTTGGTCAGGTCCTGACGCAGTTTCTCAACATCTTCACCTTTCTTCCCGATAACGATACCTGGACGAGCGGTGTGGATGGTGATACGTGCAGTCTGCGCCGGACGATGGATATCGATACGGCTTACGGACGCGCTTTTTAGTTTGTCTTGGAGATACTCACGCACCTTCAGATCAGCGAACAAGTAGTCCGCATAAGTCCGACCGTCTGCGTACCAGACGGAGGTGTGCTCCTTGACGATTCCCAGGCGAATGCCAATGGGATGTACTTTCTGACCCATCTCTTCGACTCCGTTACTTGTCAGCAACCTTGACAGTGATATGGCAAGACCGCTTGACGATGCGATCAGCACGGCCTTTGGCACGTGGCATGATGCGCTTCAGCGAACGCCCTTCGTTGACGAAAACGGTGCTGACCTTCAGGTCATCAACGTCTGCGCCTTCGTTATGCTCGGCGTTGGCTACGGCCGACTCCAGCACTTTCTTCATGATCTCGGCGGCTTTCTTACTGCTGAAAGCCAACAGGTTGAGCGCTTCGCCCACCTTCTTCCCGCGGATCTGGTCGGCGACCAAGCGGGCTTTCTGGGCGGAGATTCGAGCGCCCGACAACTTAGCGGCTACTTCCATTTCCTAACCCCTTAACGCTTGGCTTTCTTGTCAGCCACGTGCCCACGGTATGTGCGGGTACCGGCAAACTCGCCCAGTTTGTGGCCGACCATGTCTTCGTTCACGAGAACTGGGACGTGTTGACGACCGTTGTGTACTGCGATGGTCAGACCGACCATTTGTGGCAGGATCATCGAACGACGCGACCAGGTCTTAACTGGTTTGCGATCGTTCTTTTCCGCCGCCACTTCGATCTTCTTCAGTAGGTGAAGATCAATAAAAGGACCTTTTTTCAGAGAACGTGGCACTGTCGTATCCCTCTATTTACTTGCGACGACGGACGATCATTTTGTCGGTACGCTTATTACCACGAGTCTTCGCGCCCTTAGTCGGGAAGCCCCATGGCGATACCGGATGACGACCACCAGAGGTACGACCTTCACCACCACCATGTGGGTGGTCAACCGGGTTCATGGCAACACCACGAACGGTTGGGCGAACGCCACGCCAGCGCTTGGCACCAGCTTTACCCAACGAACGCAGGCTGTGCTCGGAGTTCGAGACTTCGCCCAGGGTCGCACGGCATTCAGCCAGTACTTTACGCATCTCACCAGAACGCAGACGCAGGGTCACGTAGACACCTTCACGAGCGATCAGCTGAGCCGAAGCACCAGCGGAACGAGCGATTTGCGCGCCTTTACCTGGCTTCAATTCGATGCCGTGTACGGTGCTACCAACTGGAATGTTACGCAGTTGCAGAGCGTTGCCCGGCTTGATCGGTGCCAGGGCACCTGCGATCAGCTGGTCGCCAGCGCTCACGCCTTTAGGGGCGATGATGTAGCGACGCTCGCCATCTGCGTACAACAGCAGAGCGATGTGAGCAGTACGGTTTGGATCGTATTCGATACGCTCGACGGTGGCAGCGATGCCATCCTTGTCGTTACGACGGAAGTCGACCAGACGATAATGCTGCTTATGACCACCACCGATGTGACGAGTGGTAATACGGCCATTGTTGTTACGACCACCAGACTTCGATTTTTTCTCGAGCAGCGGTGCGTGAGGAGCGCCTTTATGCAGCTCCTGGTTGACCACCTTGACCACAAAACGGCGGCCAGGGGAAGTCGGTTTGCATTTAACGATTGCCATGATGCACCCCTTCCTTACTCAGCACTGCTGCTGAAATCGAGATCTTGGCCTGGCTGAAGGGAGATAACTGCCTTCTTCCAGTCATTACGCTTGCCCAGACCGCGAGCAGTGCGCTTGCTTTTACCCAGAACATTCAGGGTAGTCACGCGCTCTACTTTCACGCTGAACAGGCTTTCGACGGCCTTCTTGATTTCCAGCTTGGTTGCGTCAGTCGCAACCTTGAAAACGAACTGGCCTTTCTTGTCTGCCAGAACCGTAGCCTTCTCGGAAACGTGCGGGCCAAGCAGAACTTTAAATACGCGTTCCTGGTTCATCCCAGCAGCTCCTCGAATTTCTTCACGGCCGACACGGTGATCAACACCTTGTCGTATGCGATCAGACTGACCGGATCGGAACCTTGCACGTCACGAACATCAACGTGTGGCAGGTTGCGAGCAGCCAGGTACAGGTTCTGATCAACAGCGTCAGACACGATCAGGACGTCAGTCAGGCCCATGCCGTTCAGCTTGTTCAGCAGATCTTTGGTTTTCGGTGCTTCAACAGCGAAGTCCTGAACCACGACCAGACGATCAGTACGCACCAGCTCAGCAAGGATGGAACGCATTGCTGCGCGATACATCTTCTTGTTCAGCTTCTGGGAGTGATCCTGAGGACGAGCTGCGAAAGTGGTACCGCCGCCACGCCAGATTGGGCTACGGATAGTACCGGCACGAGCACGGCCAGTACCTTTCTGACGCCATGGGCGCTTACCGCCACCAGAAACGTCGGAACGGGTCTTTTGCTGCTTGCTACCCTGACGGCCGCCGGCCATGTAGGCCACGACTGCTTGGTGAACCAGCGTCTCGTTGAATTCGCCGCCAAATGTCAGTTCGGAAACTTCGATCGCTTGAGCGTCATTTACATTTAATTGCATGTCAGCTTCCCCTTAACCGCGAGCCTTGGCTGCTGGACGTACAACCAAGTTGCCGCCAGTAGCGCCAGGAACAGCGCCCTTGACCAACAACAGATTGCGTTCAGCGTCCACGCGCACTACTTCGAGGGACTGCACGGTCACGCGCTCAGCGCCCATATGACCGGACATTTTTTTGCCCTTGAATACACGACCAGGAGTCTGGCACTGGCCGATAGAGCCTGGAACGCGGTGGGATACGGAGTTACCGTGGGTGTTATCTTGCCCGCGGAAGTTCCAACGCTTGATCGTACCCTGGAAGCCTTTACCCTTGGACTGACCGGTTACATCAACCAGTTGACCAGCAGCGAAGATTTCAGCGTTGATCAGATCGCCGGCCTGGTACTCGCCTTCTTCAAGACGGAATTCCATTACGGTACGACCAGCGGCAACGTTCGCTTTAGCGAAGTGGCCAGCCTGAGCAGCTGTTACACGCGAAGCACGACGCTCGCCGACAGTGACTTGCACTGCACGATAGCCATCGGTCTCTTCAGTTTTGAACTGGGTGACGCGATTCGGCTCGATCTCAATGACCGTGACCGGAATGGAGACACCTTCTTCGGTGAAAATACGGGTCATACCGCATTTACGACCGACTACACCAATAGTCATGTTGTAAACCTCATGAGTGTACGGGGCTTTCACCCGCTATGGCCGCCCATTTCAGAGCGTTACACGACTAAGACCGAGTCTTAGCCGAGGCTGATCTGCACTTCCACACCGGCCGCAAGATCGAGCTTCATAAGAGCATCAACGGTTTTATCCGTTGGCTGGACGATGTCCAGAACGCGCTTATGAGTACGGATCTCGTACTGGTCACGCGCGTCTTTGTTGACGTGCGGGGAGACCAGAACGGTGAACCGCTCTTTACGGGTAGGCAGTGGAATTGGACCACGCACTTGAGCACCAGTACGTTTCGCGGTTTCCACGATTTCCTGGGTGGATTGGTCGATCAGGCGATGGTCAAAAGCCTTCAACCTGATACGGATTTGCTGATTTTGCATTGGATTTCAGACTCCGGCTGCTATTCCCACCGAGCGCAATACGCCCGTTAAAAGGAGGCGCAATTCTATAGACGCCCCATATAGGTGTCAACCCAATAAAAAAGCCCCCGCTAAGCGGAGGCTTTTTCAACTCATCAAAGCTAACTCAAAAAAGAGCTTACTCGATGATTTTGGCTACGACACCAGCGCCGACGGTACGACCGCCTTCACGGATAGCGAAACGCAGACCGTCTTCCATTGCGATGGTTTTGATCAGGGTGACAACCATTTTGATGTTGTCGCCTGGCATTACCATTTCAACGCCTTCCGGCAGTTCGCAGTTACCGGTCACGTCAGTGGTACGGAAGTAGAACTGTGGACGGTAGCCTTTGAAGAACGGAGTGTGACGACCACCTTCTTCCTTGCTCAGAACGTACACTTCAGCTTCGAACTTGGTGTGCGGCTTGACCGAACCTGGCTTGACCAGAACCTGGCCACGCTCAACGTCGTCACGCTTGGTACCACGCAGCAGAACGCCGCAGTTCTCGCCAGCACGACCTTCGTCGAGCAGCTTACGGAACATTTCAACACCGGTGCAGGTGGTGACGGTAGTGTCACGCAGACCAACGATTTCCAGTGGATCCTGAACCTTGACGATACCGCGCTCGATACGGCCAGTTACAACAGTACCGCGACCCGAGATCGAGAACACGTCTTCGATTGGCATCAGGAATGGCTTGTCGATAACACGAACTGGCTCTGGAATGTAGCTGTCCAGAGTTTCTACCAGGCGCTTAACAGCGGTGGTACCCATTTCGTTGTCGTCTTGGCCGTTCAGAGCCATCAGAGCCGAACCGATGATGATTGGAGTGTCATCACCTGGGAAGTCGTAAGTGCTCAGCAGGTCGCGCACTTCCATCTCAACCAGTTCCAGCAGCTCAGCGTCGTCAACCATGTCAGCCTTGTTCAGGAAGACAACGATGTACGGAACGCCTACCTGACGGGACAGCAGGATGTGCTCACGAGTTTGTGGCATCGGACCATCAGCGGCCGAGCAAACCAGGATCGCGCCGTCCATCTGGGCAGCACCGGTGATCATGTTCTTCACATAGTCAGCGTGACCTGGGCAGTCAACGTGAGCGTAGTGACGAATCGAAGAGTTGTACTCAACGTGCGCGGTGTTGATGGTGATACCACGAGCCTTCTCTTCCGGAGCGCTGTCGATTTTGTCGAAAGCAACAACGGCCGAACCGAAAACTTCGGAGCAGACACGAGTCAGAGCAGCAGTCAGAGTGGTTTTACCGTGGTCAACGTGACCAATGGTGCCAACGTTGACGTGCGGTAGGGAACGATCAAATTTTTCTTTAGCCACGACAATTAACTCCTAGCCTAAAGGGGCTGAATCAGCCTTGTTTTTTGGTAACAGTTTCGACGATATGCGACGGAGCTGTATTGTATTTTTTGAATTCCATAGAGTAGCTTGCGCGACCCTGAGACATGGAACGAACGTCGGTCGCGTAACCGAACATTTCACCCAACGGAACCTCGGCACGAATAACCTTGCCGGAAACCGTATCTTCCATACCCAGAATCATGCCACGACGACGGTTAAGGTCACCCATGACATCACCCATGTAGTCTTCAGGCGTTACGACTTCTACCGCCATGATCGGCTCGAGCAACTCACCACCACCCTTCTGGGCCAGTTGCTTGGTTGCCATGGAAGCAGCCACCTTGAACGCCATCTCGTTGGAGTCGACGTCGTGGTAAGAACCATCGAACACAGTTGCCTTCAGGCCGATCAGCGGATAGCCGGCAACAACGCCGTTCTTCATCTGCTCTTCGATACCCTTCTGGATCGCCGGGATGTATTCCTTAGGAACCACACCACCCACGACTTCGTTCACGAACTGCAGACCTTCCTGACCTTCATCAGCCGGTGCAAAACGGATCCAGCAGTGACCGAATTGACCACGGCCGCCAGACTGGCGAACGAACTTACCTTCGATTTCACAGTTCTTCGTGATGCGCTCACGATAGGAAACCTGAGGCTTACCGATGTTGGCTTCGACGTTGAACTCACGGCGCATCCGGTCAACCAGGATGTCCAGGTGCAACTCGCCCATGCCAGAGATGATCGTTTGACCAGTCTCTTCATCAGTCTTGACGCGGAAAGATGGATCTTCCTGAGCAAGCTTGCCCAGAGCGATACCCATTTTTTCCTGGTCATCCTTGGTTTTTGGCTCAACGGCAACCGAAATAACCGGCTCCGGGAAGTCCATGCGAACCAGGATGATTGGCTTGTCAGCGTTGCACAAGGTTTCGCCAGTGGTGACGTCCTTCATGCCGATCAAGGCCGCGATGTCGCCAGCGCGCACTTCCTTGATCTCTTCGCGGGCGTTTGCGTGCATTTGCACCATACGACCCACACGCTCTTTCTTGCCTTTAACAGAGTTGATCACGCCGTCGCCGGAGTTCAACACGCCCGAGTAAACCCGAACAAAGGTCAAGGTACCCACGAATGGGTCGGTAGCGATCTTGAACGCCAGAGCCGCGAAAGGCTCGTCATCGCTTGCATGACGCTCCATTTCCTCTTCCTCGTTATCAGGGTTGGTACCCTTGATAGCAGGAATGTCGGTTGGAGCAGGCAGGAAGTCGATCACAGCGTCGAGAACCAGGGGAACACCCTTGTTCTTGAAGGAAGAACCGCAAACAGCCAGGACGATCTCACCAGCGATGGTACGCTGACGCAGAGCAGCCTTGATTTCCTCGTTGGTGAGTTCTTCACCCTCGAGATACTTGTTCATCAGCTCTTCGTTGGCTTCGGCCGCAGCCTCAACCATGTTGCCGCGCCACTTCTCGGCTTCTTCCAGCAACTCTGCCGGGATGTCCTTGCGAACAGGAACCATACCCTTGTCAGCATCGTTCCAGTAGACAGCTTGCATGTTGATCAGATCGATCTGACCCTGGAAGTTGTCTTCGGAACCGATAGCCAGCTGGATCGGCACCGGAGTGTGACCCAGGCGCTGCTTGATCTGACCGATCACGCGCAGGAAGTTGGCACCAGCACGGTCCATCTTGTTTACGTAAACAAGACGAGGAACACCGTACTTGTTGGCCTGACGCCACACGGTTTCCGACTGAGGCTCAACACCCGAAGTACCGCAGAACACGACGACAGCGCCGTCGAGTACACGCAGGGAACGCTCAACTTCGATGGTGAAGTCTACGTGGCCCGGGGTATCGATAACGTTGAAGCGATGCTCGTGCGGGTACTGCTTCTCGGAACCCTTCCAGAAAGCGGTAATAGCAGCAGAAGTAATGGTAATACCACGCTCCTGCTCCTGCACCATCCAGTCGGTGGTCGCGGCGCCATCATGCACCTCGCCCATCTTGTGACTTTTGCCGGTGTAAAAAAGGACGCGCTCAGTGGTGGTGGTTTTACCAGCATCCACGTGGGCAACGATACCGATGTTACGGTAGCGGTTAATCGGTGTAGTACGAGCCATAAAGCCCTCGCAAAATTAGTGACGCTAGAATTAGAAGCGGTAGTGCGAGAAAGCCTTGTTGGCTTCAGCCATGCGGTGCACGTCTTCACGCTTCTTAACTGCAGCACCTTTACCTTCAGCAGCGTCCAACAGTTCGCCAGCCAAACGCAGAGCCATGGACTTCTCACCGCGCTTGCGGGCGAAGTCTACCAACCAGCGCATTGCCAGGGCGTTACGACGGGACGGACGAACTTCGACCGGAACCTGGTAAGTAGCACCGCCTACACGGCGCGACTTCACTTCGACCAGCGGAGCGATGGCGTCGAGAGCTTTCTCGAAGATTTCCAGGGGATCGCTGTTCTTGCGTTCCTTAACTTTGTCCAGTGCGCCATAAACAATACGCTCGGCAACGGCTTTCTTGCCGCTTTCCATTACGTGGTTCATGAACTTGGCGAGGATCTGGCTTCCGTATTTCGGATCGTCCAGAATCTCACGTTTGGCTGCTACGCGACGTCTTGGCATTGATAAGCCCTCAAACGGTCTTCAGGTTAGCCCGGGACAGCTAATGCGTGCCCGACCTTACTCTTATCGACTCAATAAAATGAAAAACTGTAAAACGGCCGATTATTTCGGACGCTTGGTACCGTACTTCGAACGACCCTGGTTACGACCTTTGACGCCGGAAGTATCCAAAGAACCGCGAACGGTGTGGTAACGAACACCTGGCAAGTCTTTTACACGGCCACCGCGGATCAGTACCACGCTGTGCTCTTGCAGGTTGTGGCCTTCACCGCCGATGTACGAGGAAACCTCGAAACCGTTGGTCAGACGCACACGGCATACTTTACGCAGTGCCGAGTTAGGTTTTTTCGGCGTGGTGGTATACACACGGGTGCATACGCCACGACGTTGCGGGCAGTTCTGCAGCGCAGGCACGTCGGATTTCTCGACGATACGCTTACGCGGCTGACGTACCAGCTGGTTGATAGTTGCCATCTACTAGCTCCACTGTTGTCTTGCGACGCTATTGTCTTACAAGAAAAGCAAAATGGCAGGAACGAATTCCCGCCAAATTTAGGGGATCAAGAGTCTAAAGAGGATCTTGTTCCCAGTCAAGGCAAGGCCCCGACCTCCCCGCCCGCCGGATCTCGACAATCTGTCTCGATTCGGCGTGCGGGATGACCAGGGCCAGGCACTCAATTACTACAGAACTCAGTTACCGCTCGAGTTCAGCGCTTCGGTCAGTGCAGCTTCCACTTCACTGGCGCTTACGCGCAACGGTTTGTCTGCATCACGGCGACGCTTGCGCTCGCTGTGATAGGCCAAACCGGTACCAGCCGGGATCAGACGACCCACGACCACGTTTTCTTTCAGGCCGCGCAGGTAATCGCGCTTGCCGGTTACCGCCGCCTCGGTCAGTACACGGGTGGTTTCCTGGAAGGAAGCCGCCGAGATGAACGATTCGGTGGACAACGACGCCTTGGTGATACCCAGCAGCACGCGAGTGAACTTGGATACGAACTTGTCGTCCGCAGCCAGGCGCTCGTTTTCTACCAGTACGTGAGTCAGTTCCATTTGGTCGCCCTTGATGAAACTCGAATCGCCGGATTCAGCGATTTCAACTTTACGCAGCATCTGACGCAGGATGGTCTCGATGTGCTTGTCGTTGATCTTCACGCCTTGCAGACGATAAACGTCCTGGATCTCGTTCACGATGTACTTGGCCAGCGCACTCACACCCAGCAGACGCAGGATGTCGTGTGGATCGCTCGGGCCGTCGGAGATAACTTCGCCGCGGTTTACCTGTTCGCCTTCGAAGACGTTCAGGTGACGCCACTTCGGAATCAGCTCTTCGTACGGATCGCTACCGTCGTTCGGGGTAATGACCAGACGACGCTTGCCCTTGGTCTCTTTACCGAACGCGATGGTGCCGCTGACTTCAGCCAGAATCGAGGCTTCTTTCGGACGACGGGCTTCGAACAAGTCGGCAACACGCGGCAGACCACCGGTGATGTCACGGGTTTTCGAAGTTTCCTGCGGGATACGAGCGATAACATCACCGATCGCGATCCGCGCACCGTCCGCAACACCGACCAGGGCGTTGGCTGGCAGGAAGTACTGAGCGATTACGTCAGTGCCTGGCAGCAACAGATCCTTGCCGTTGTCGTCGACCATCTTCACGGCCGGACGGATGTCCTTGCCCGCAGCTGGACGATCTTTCGCATCAAGTACTTCAATGTTGGTCATACCGGTCAATTCGTCAGTCTGACGCTTGATCGTGATGCCTTCTTCCATGCCCACGTAGGTCACGGTACCTTTCATTTCGGTCACGATTGGGTGGGTGTGCGGATCCCACTTGGCCACGATAGCGCCAGCGTCGACCTTGTCACCTTCCTTGACCGAAATCACAGCACCGTACGGCAGCTTGTAGCGCTCGCGCTCGCGACCGAAGTCGTCAGCGATCGCCAGCTCACCGGAACGCGATACAGCCACCAGGTGACCGTCCACGCGCTCTACGTGCTTGAGGTTGTGCAGACGGACAGTACCGCCATTCTTCACCTGTACGCTGTCTGCAGCGGAGGTCCGGCTTGCCGCACCACCGATGTGGAACGTACGCATCGTCAGCTGGGTACCCGGCTCACCGATGGACTGGGCAGCGATAACGCCGACCGCTTCACCGATGTTCACCTGATGACCACGAGCCAGGTCGCGACCGTAGCACTTGGCGCAGATGCCGTAGCGGGTTTCGCAGCTGATCGGCGAACGTACGATCACTTCGTCGATGCTGTTGAGTTCGATGAACTCGACCCACTTCTCGTCAACCAGGGTGCCGGCAGGAACGATTACGTCCTCGGTACCCGGCTTGAATACGTCACGGGCGATGACACGACCTAATACGCGCTCACCCAGCGGCTCTACAACGTCACCGCCTTCAATGTGCGGAGTCATTACCAAGCCGTGTTCGGTGCCGCAATCGATCTCGGTCACGACCAGATCCTGCGCAACGTCTACCAGACGACGAGTCAGGTAACCGGAGTTCGCCGTTTTCAACGCGGTATCCGCAAGACCCTTACGAGCACCGTGAGTGGAGATGAAGTACTGGAGTACGCTCAAACCTTCACGGAAGTTCGCGGTAATCGGGGTCTCGATGATGGAGCCGTCCGGCTTGGCCATCAGGCCACGCATACCGGCGAGCTGACGGATCTGCGCAGCAGAACCCCGTGCGCCCGAGTCAGCCATCATGTACATCGAGTTGAAGGACTCTTGGTCGACTTCGTTGCCATGACGGTCGATGACTTTCTCTTTCGAGAGGTTTGCCATCATCGCCTTGGATACTTCGTCGTTCGCCTTGGACCAGAGGTCGATCACCTTGTTGTACTTCTCGCCCTGGGTTACCAGGCCGGAGGCGTACTGACTTTCGATCTCTTTCACTTCTTCGGTGGCAGCACCGATGATGCGGGCTTTTTCATCCGGGATAACAAAGTCGTTAACACCGATGGAAACGCCGGAAATGGTCGAATAGGCAAAACCGGTGTACATCAACTGGTCAGCGAAGATCACGGTCTCTTTCAGACCAACCACGCGGTAGCACTGGTTGATCAGCTTGGAGATCGCCTTTTTCTTCATCGGCAAGTTGACGACGTCGAAGGACAGGCCTTTTGGCACAACCTGGAACAACAGCGCACGGCCGACGGTGGTGTCGACGATACGGGTGTTGGTCACGCTGCCGCCATCACGATCGTTCACGGTTTCGTTGATCCGCACTTTGACCTTGGCGTGCAGTGCGGCTTCGCCGGCACGGAACACACGGTCAACTTCCTGCAGATCTGCGAACACACGACCTTCGCCCTTGGCGTTGATCGCTTCACGAGTCATGTAGTACAGACCCAATACAACGTCCTGCGACGGAACGATGATTGGCTCACCGTTGGCTGGCGACAGAATGTTGTTGGTCGACATCATCAGCGCACGCGCTTCGAGCTGGGCTTCCAGCGTCAGCGGTACGTGCACGGCCATTTGGTCGCCGTCGAAGTCGGCGTTGTACGCAGCACAGACCAGCGGGTGCAGCTGGATAGCCTTACCTTCGATCAGTACCGGTTCAAACGCCTGGATACCCAGACGGTGAAGGGTCGGTGCACGGTTGAGCAGCACTGGGTGTTCGCGAATCACTTCAGCGAGAACGTCCCAGACCTCTGGCAGCTCGCGCTCGACCATCTTCTTGGCTGCTTTGATGGTGGTCGCGAGACCACGCATTTCCAGCTTGCCGAAAATGAACGGCTTGAACAGCTCCAGAGCCATTTTCTTAGGCAGACCGCACTGGTGCAGACGCAGGGTCGGGCCGACGGTAATTACCGAACGACCAGAGTAGTCAACACGCTTACCGAGCAAGTTCTGACGGAAACGACCCTGCTTACCCTTGATCATGTCAGCCAGGGATTTCAGAGGACGCTTGTTGGAACCGGTGATAGCGCGGCCACGACGACCGTTGTCGAGCAATGCGTCGACCGCTTCCTGCAACATACGCTTTTCGTTGCGCACGATGATGTCCGGAGCGGACAGATCGAGCAGGCGCTTCAAGCGGTTGTTACGGTTGATCACTCGACGATACAAGTCGTTGAGGTCGGAAGTCGCGAAACGACCGCCATCGAGCGGAACCAGTGGACGCAGGTCTGGCGGCAGAACCGGCAGAACGGTCAGCACCATCCACTCTGGCAGGTTGCCGGAGCCCTGGAAGGCTTCCATCAACTTCAGACGCTTGGACAGCTTCTTGATCTTGGTTTCGGAGTTGGTTTGCGGAATTTCTTCGCGCAGACGGCCAATCTCGTGCTCCAGGTCGATAGCGTGCAGCAGCTCGCGGACAGCTTCGGCACCCATGCGGGCATCGAAATCGTCGCCGAACTCTTCCAGCGCTTCGAAGTACTGCTCGTCGTTGAGCAACTGACCTTTTTCAAGGGTGGTCATGCCCGGATCGATAACGACATAGCTCTCGAAGTAGAGAACACGTTCGATATCACGCAGGGTCATGTCCATCAGCAGGCCGATACGGGACGGCAGCGACTTCAGGAACCAGATGTGGGCAACCGGCGAGGCCAGTTCGATGTGCGCCATGCGCTCACGACGAACTTTTGCCAGCGCAACTTCAACGCCGCACTTCTCGCAAATCACACCACGGTGCTTCAAGCGCTTGTACTTACCGCACAGGCACTCGTAATCCTTTACCGGGCCAAAGATCTTGGCGCAGAACAGGCCGTCACGCTCGGGTTTGAACGTACGGTAGTTGATGGTTTCCGGCTTTTTAACTTCACCGAACGACCACGAACGGATCATCTCAGGCGAGGCCAATCCAATACGGATGGCGTCGAACTCTTCGACTTGACCCTGGTTTTTCAGCAAATTCAGTAGGTCTTTCAAGGCCTTTCCTCCTGGCGGAGCAGAGAGCGGGCAAAACAGCCCCGCTCTCGATTCGCGTCACGTGTTATTCGGTTTCCAGATCGATATCGATGCCGAGGGAACGAATTTCCTTGATCAACACGTTGAAAGACTCGGGCATGCCCGGCTCCATACGGTGATCGCCGTCCACGATGTTTTTGTACATCTTGGTCCGGCCGTTCACATCGTCCGACTTCACTGTGAGCATTTCTTGCAGAGTGTATGCGGCACCGTACGCTTCCAGTGCCCAGACCTCCATCTCCCCGAAACGCTGACCACCGAACTGTGCCTTACCACCCAGCGGTTGCTGGGTAACCAGGCTGTAAGAACCGGTAGAACGAGCGTGCATCTTGTCGTCCACCAAGTGGTTCAGCTTCAGCATGTACATGTAGCCAACAGTAACCGGGCGCTCGAACTTGTTGCCGGTACGGCCGTCGAACAGCTGCATCTGGCCGCTTTCTGGCAAGTCTGCCAGTTTCAGCATGGCCTTGATTTCGCTTTCCTTGGCACCGTCGAACACCGGAGTAGCCATTGGAACGCCGCCGCGCAGGTTCTTCGCCAAGTCCAGGATTTCCTGGTCGGTGAAGGTGTCCAGCTCTTCGTTGCGCCCACCGATCTCGTTGTAGATCTCGTGCAGGAACTTACGCAGGTCAGCGACCTTGCGCTGCTCTTCGATCATACGGTTGATCTTCTCGCCCAGACCTTTGGCCGCGAGGCCCAGGTGGGTTTCAAGGATCTGACCAACGTTCATACGCGAAGGTACGCCCAACGGGTTGAGGACCACATCGACCGGGGTGCCATTGGCATCGTGCGGCATGTCTTCAACTGGCATGATCACGGAGACCACACCCTTGTTACCGTGACGACCGGCCATCTTGTCGCCCGGCTGGATGCGACGACGGATTGCCAGGTAAACCTTGACGATTTTCAGCACGCCCGGAGCCAGGTCATCGCCCTGCTGCAGTTTGCGCTTCTTGTCTTCAAACTTGTCGTCCAGCAGACGGCGGCGATCAACGATATAGGCCTGAGCCTTCTCGAGTTGCTCGTTCAGAGCATCTTCAGCCATGCGCAGCTTGAACCACTGGCCATGCTCAAGACCGTCGAGAACTTCGTCGGTGATTTCCTGACCTTTCTTCAGGCCGGCGCCGCCTTCGGCTTTGTGGCCGACCAGAGCAGAGCGCAGACGTTCGAAAGTTGCGCCTTCGATGATACGGAACTCTTCGTTCAGGTCCTTGCGGATCTCGTCGAGTTGAGTCTTCTCTATGGACAGTGCACGAGCGTCACGCTCAACGCCGTCACGAGTGAAGACCTGTACGTCGATGACAGTACCCTTGGTGCCGGTAGGCACGCGCAGGGAGGTGTCTTTAACGTCGCTGGCTTTTTCACCGAAGATGGCACGCAGCAGTTTTTCTTCCGGAGTCAGCTGGGTCTCGCCTTTCGGAGTGACCTTGCCGACCAGGATGTCGCCTGCGCCAACTTCAGCACCTACGTAAACGATACCGGCTTCGTCCAGCTTGTTCAGTGCAGCTTCACCCACGTTCGGGATGTCCGCAGTGATTTCCTCTGGGCCAAGCTTGGTATCACGGGCCACACAGGTCAGTTCCTGAATGTGGATCGTGGTGAAGCGATCTTCCTGAACAACACGCTCGGACAGGCAGATGGAGTCTTCGAAGTTGAAGCCGTTCCACGCCATGAACGCGATGCGCATGTTCTGACCCAGCGCCAGCTCACCCATATCGGTGGACGGGCCGTCGGCCATGATGTCGCTACGCTGAACCCGGTCACCCTTGCTCACCAGCGGACGCTGGTTGATGCAGGTGTTCTGGTTGGAGCGGGTGTATTTGGTCAGGTTGTAGATGTCGACACCGGCTTCGCCAGTTTCAACTTCGTCATCGGCAACACGAACCACGATACGACTGGCATCGACGGAGTCGATCACGCCGCCACGACGAGCCACGACGCAAACGCCGGAGTCACGGGCTACGTTACGCTCCATGCCGGTACCTACCAGCGGCTTGTCGGCACGCAGAGTGGGTACAGCCTGACGCTGCATGTTCGAACCCATCAACGCACGGTTGGCGTCGTCGTGCTCGAGGAACGGGATCAGCGACGCTGCAACCGAAACTACCTGCTTCGGCGATACGTCCATCAAGGTGACGTCTTCCGGCGCCTTGACGGTGAACTCGTTCAAGTGACGAACAGCTACCAGCTCGTCGATCAGGACTTTCTTGTCGTTCATCGTGGCCGAAGCCTGAGCGATCACGTGATCGGCTTCTTCGATGGCGGACAGGAACACGATCTCGTCGGTGACCAGAGCGTCTTTCACCACACGGTACGGGCTCTCGAGGAAGCCATACTGGTTGGTGCGCGCATAGGCGGCCAGGGAGTTGATCAGACCGATGTTCGGACCTTCCGGCGTTTCAATCGGGCATACACGACCGTAGTGAGTCGGGTGTACGTCACGAACTTCGAAGCCTGCGCGCTCGCGGGTCAGACCGCCCGGGCCGAGTGCGGAGACACGACGCTTGTGGGTGATCTCGGACAGCGGGTTGTTCTGGTCCATGAACTGAGACAGCTGGCTCGAACCGAAGAACTCCTTCACTGCCGCAGCCACTGGCTTGGCGTTGATCAGGTCTTGCGGCATCAGGCCTTCGCTTTCAGCCATCGACAGACGTTCCTTGACCGCGCGCTCTACACGCACCAGGCCAACACGGAACTGGTTCTCGGCCATTTCGCCTACGCAGCGAACACGACGGTTACCCAGGTGGTCGATGTCATCGACGATGCCTTTACCGTTGCGGATGTCGACCAGAGTCTTGAGTACCGCGACGATGTCGTCTTTATTCAACACGCCCGAACCTTCGATCTCGGTACGACCGATACGACGGTTGAACTTCATCCGGCCGACCGCAGACAGGTCATAGCGCTCAGGGCTGAAGAACAGGTTGTTGAACAGAGTCTCGGCTGCATCCTTGGTTGGCGGCTCGCCAGGACGCATCATGCGATAGATCTCGACCAGGGCTTCCAGTTGGTTGCCGGTGGAGTCGATCTTCAGCGTGTCGGAGATGAACGGACCGCAGTCGATATCGTTGGTGTACAGAGTTTCGATGCGAACGACCTGGGCCTTGGCGATTTTTGCCAGGATCTCAGTGTTCAGCTCGGTGTTGCACTCTGCCAGGATTTCGCCGGTAGCCGGGTGCACGATGACCTTGGCGGTGGTGCGACCCAGGACGTAGTCCAGAGGCACCTGCAGCTCTTTGATCCCGGCCTTTTCCAGCTGGTTGATGTGGCGAGCGGTGATACGGCGACCCTGCTCGACAATAACCTTGCCCTTGTCATCCTGGATATCGAGGACAGCGATTTCACCGCGCAGACGCTGAGGCACCAGCTCCAGGCTGAGGTTTTCACCCTGCACGTGGAAAACGTTGGTGGTGTAGAACGCGTCCAGTACTTCTTCGGTGGTATAGCCGAGCGCACGCAGCAGTACCGAGGCAGGCAGCTTGCGACGACGGTCGATACGCACGAATACGCAATCTTTCGGGTCGAACTCGAAGTCCAACCACGAGCCGCGGTAAGGAATGATGCGCGCGGAGTAGAGCAGTTTGCCGGAGCTGTGCGTCTTGCCACGGTCGTGGTCGAAGAACACGCCTGGAGAACGGTGCAGCTGGGAAACGATTACACGCTCGGTACCGTTGATTACGAAGGTACCGTTCTCAGTCATCAGGGGGATTTCACCCATGTAGACTTCTTGCTCTTTGATGTCCTTGATCGCTTTGTTCGACGATTCTTTGTCGAAAATGATCAGGCGCACTTTTACCCGCAAAGGTACGGCGTAAGTTACACCGCGCAATACGCATTCTTTGACATCAAATGCCGGTTCGCCCAGGCGATAACCGACGTACTCCAGCGCAGCATTGCCGGAGTAGCTGATGATCGGGAAAACGGATTTGAAGGCCGCATGCAGGCCCACGTCGCGGAACTGATCTTTAGTCGCTCCCGCTTGCAAGAATTCACGATACGAATCCAGCTGGATGGCCAGGAGGTACGGCACATCCATGACGTCCGGCAACTTGCTAAAGTCCTTGCGGATACGTTTTTTCTCAGTATATGAGTAAGCCATCAGCGTTCCCCAGCTTGGTCACCTGCTTGTTTGGCCCCTCCCGACGGGAGCAGCCAGAAAATCGTGCAAACCCCATGGTTTGCGCCACCACATCGGGTGGTTACAGCTCGCTATCAGCACCGACCCAGTCGGCTGCCAGTAACGGAAAAAGGCCGGTGGCAAGAGCCACCAGCCATCAGCCTGTCGCTTAACGCTCGGGCTGGAGACGCAAAGTCGATGCTTACTTCAGCTCGACTTTAGCGCCTGCTTCTTCCAGAACAGCTTTGGCTTTGTCAGCTGCGTCTTTGGCAACAGCTTCCAGAACCATGGCAGGAGCGCCGTCAACTACAGCCTTGGCTTCTTTCAGGCCCAGACCGGTCAGTTCACGTACTGCCTTGATCACGTTAACTTTCTTCTCGCCAGCTTCGGTCAGCATGACGTTGAATTCGGTTTGCTCTTCAGCAGCAGCAACAGCAACAGCTGGACCAGCCGAAGCGGCAGCAGCGGTAACACCGAATTTTTCTTCGAAAGCTTTGATCAGCTCAACAACTTCCATTACGGACATGTTGCCAACGGCTTCGAGGATATCGTTTTGAGAGATAGACATGACTCTAAATTCCTGAATTGGGGGACGGCCTACGCGACCATCGAAATAAACAAAAAACGCGAAAAGAGGTGCTCAGCCTTAGGCTGCGGCAGCTTCTTTCTGGTCGCGCAGTGCCGCCAGGGTACGAGCCAATTTGCTGGTTGCGCCTTGAATCACGCTCATCAGCTGAGAAATTGCTTCGTCACGGGTCGGCAGAGTTGCCAGTACGTCGATCTGGTTAGCTGCGAGGAACTTGCCCTCGAACGCAGCTGCCTTAATCTCGAACTTGTCCTGACCTTTTGCGAACTCTTTGAAGATACGAGCAGCAGCGCCCGGATGTTCTTTCGAGAATGCAATCAAGGTCGGGCCGGTGAACACGTCGTTGAGGACACTGTATTCAGTGTCAGCAACAGCGCGCTTGAGCAGGGTGTTACGTACAACACGTACGTAAACGCCAGCTTCACGAGCCTCTTTACGGAGTCCGGTCATAGCGCCTACTGTTACGCCACGGGCATCAGCCACGACAGCGGACAGAGCAGCTTTGGCAGCCTCGTTGACTTCAGCGACGATGGCCTTCTTGTCTTCGAGTTTAATTGCCACGGGTTTAACTCCTGCTTGTTACCGTTTCATCCAATCGAAATCGGATGTCGTTTTGGTGTCTGATTCGGTAAGGAACCGGGAGCACCATCTGCGTAGGCTTGTGGTTTAAGACTTGCGTCGCCTACGGTCTTGGACAGCCCCCGCCAGGCAGGGACCCCAATTTTTCGATTGGCGCAATTGCTTGCGCCAATCCGCGTCTTACGCGTCCAGCGAGCTCTGATCGATGACCAGACCTGGGCCCATGGTGGTGCTCAGGGTAACGCGCTTGACGTAGATACCTTTCGAAGAAGCTGGCTTGATACGCTTCAGATCAGCGATCAGGGCTTCAACGTTTTCCTTCAGCTTGACGGCGTCGAAGCCAATCTTGCCAACGGAGGTGTGAATGATGCCGTTTTTGTCGGTGCGATAACGAACCTGACCCGCCTTGGCGTTTTTAACCGCAGTGGCTACGTCTGGTGTTACGGTGCCGACTTTAGGGTTAGGCATCAGGCCACGTGGACCGAGGATCTGACCCAACTGACCTACAACGCGCATGGCATCAGGAGATGCGATAACTACGTCATAGTTCAGGTCGCCGCCTTTCATTTCGGCAGCCAGATCGTCCATGCCTACGCGATCAGCACCAGCAGCCAGAGCAGCTTCAGCTGCAGGGCCCTGGGTGAAAACAGCAACACGAACGGTCTTGCCAGTGCCGTGTGGCAGCACGGTAGCGCTACGAACGACCTGGTCGGATTTACGTGGGTCAACACCCAGGTTTACAGCAACGTCGAACGACTCGCTGAACTTGACAGTCGACAGCTCGGCCAGCAGAGCGGCGGCGTCTACAAAGTTGTAGGCCTTGCCTGCTTCGATTTTGCCGGCGATAGCCTTTTGACGCTTGGTCAGCTTAGCCATTACACACCCTCCACGTTAAGGCCCATGCTACGAGCAGAACCGGCGATAGTACGCACGGCTGCATCCATATCAGCTGCAGTCAGATCCGCGTTTTTGGTTTTCGCGATTTCTTCCAGCTGAGCACGGGTAACGGTGCCAACCTTAACGGTGTTTGGACGAGCGGAACCGCTGGTCAAACCTGCAGCCTTCTTCAGCAGAACCGAAGCAGGGGTGCTTTTTGTTTCGAAGGTGAAGCTACGGTCGCTGTAGACAGTGATGATCACTGGAGTCGGCAGGCCTGGCTCAATACCCTGGGTACGGGCGTTGAAGGCCTTGCAGAATTCCATGATGTTCACGCCATGCTGACCCAGGGCAGGACCAACAGGTGGGCTTGGGTTAGCCTGAGCAGCCTTCACTTGCAGCTTGATGTAAGCGGTAATTTTCTTGGCCATGAGGCACTCCAATTACGGGTTCGAGCGCCTCGAAAGGCTCCCCGGTTACTTGCGCGTTTATCCCAGTGACGACAAAACCCCACAGCCTAGGGCTGCGGGGTTGGGATGCCTGCTCAATCAGACCTTTTCGACCTGACTGAACTCTAGCTCTACCGGAGTAGAGCGACCGAAAATGAGCACTGCCACTTGGATCCGGCTCTTTTCGTAGTTAACTTCTTCAACCGTGCCATTAAAATCGGCGAATGGACCATCAGTGACACGTACAACTTCACCCGGCTCAAACAGCGTTTTTGGCTTCGGCTTGTCGCTACCATCAGCGACGCGACGCAGAATTGCTTCTGCCTCTTTGTCCGTGATCGGTGCAGGCTTATCAGCGGTACCGCCGATGAAACCCATCACCCGAGGGGTATCCTTGACCAAGTGCCAAGTCCCTTCGTTCATGTCCATCTGTACCAGCACATAGCCTGGAAAGAACTTGCGTTCGCTTTTGCGCTTCTGGCCATTACGCATCTCAACCACTTCTTCAGTGGGGACCAGAATTTCGCCAAAGCCATCTTCCATGCCAGCCAGCTTGACGCGCTCTATCAGCGAGCGCATAACATGCTTCTCGTAACCCGAGTAAGCATGCACAACGTACCAACGCTTAGCCACGGGACACCCTTAGCCAACAATCAAGGAAACAAGCCAGCCGAGCAGGGAATCGAGCCCCCACAACAGCAACGCCATTACCAGAACAACAGCCACAACGATCAACGTGGTCTGCGTGGTTTCTTGGCGAGTCGGCCATACGACTTTACGAATCTCGGTGCGAGCTTCCTTAGCGAGTACAAAGAAAGACTTGCCCTTGGCTGTTTGCAGACCAACAAAGGCAGCAACAGCAGCAATGGCAAGCAATGCGAGTACGCGGTACAGGATCGGCGAAGCAGAGTAATACTGATTGCCGACAACGCCAACAACCACCAAAGCGACTACCACTAGCCACTTGAGCAGATCGAAGCGAGAGCCTTGAGCTTCAGCTTTAGGAGTCATCTATGAAGATCCTGTGAAAAGAAAGCCAGATACACCAAGTGAATCTGGCAGGTCAGGAGGGAATCGAACCCCCAACCTACGGTTTTGGAGACCGTCGCTCTGCCAATTGAGCTACTGACCTAAAACAAAATCAGGCCGACCATTATGCCGGCCCGAAAAAGACATTACAACTGTTTACTCGATAACTTTGGCTACGACGCCAGCGCCAACGGTACGACCACCCTCACGGATAGCGAAACGCAGACCGTCTTCCATCGCAATGGTCTTGATCAGGGTAACAGTCATCTGAATGTTGTCACCTGGCATTACCATTTCAACGCCTTCTGGCAGCTCGCAGTTACCGGTCACATCAGTGGTACGGAAGTAGAACTGCGGACGGTAGCCTTTGAAGAACGGAGTATGACGACCGCCTTCTTCCTTACTCAGAACGTAAACTTCTGCGGTGAACTTGGTGTGCGGCTTGACGGTGCCCGGCTTGACCAGAACCTGGCCACGCTCAACATCGTCACGCTTGGTACCACGGAGCAGCACGCCACAGTTCTCACCAGCACGACCTTCATCGAGCAGCTTGCGGAACATTTCAACGCCGGTGCAGGTTGTCTTCTGAGTGTCGCGCAGACCAACAATCTCAACCTCTTCCTGGATACGAACGATGCCACGCTCAACACGACCAGTGACAACAGTACCGCGACCGGAGATCGAGAACACGTCCTCAATCGGCATCAGGAACGGCTTGTCGATAGCACGCTCCGGCTCTGGGATGTAGCTATCCAGAGTTTCCACCAGCTTCTTGACAGCGGTGGTACCCATTTCGTTGTCGTCCTGACCATTCAGCGCCATCAGAGCCGAACCAATGATGATTGGAGTGTCATCACCTGGGAAGTCGTAGGTGCTCAGCAGATCACGCACCTCCATCTCAACCAGCTCAAGCAGCTCGGCGTCGTCAACCATGTCAGCCTTGTTCAGGAAGACAACGATGTACGGAACGCCTACCTGACGAGACAGCAGGATGTGCTCACGAGTTTGCGGCATCGGACCATCAGCGGCCGAGCAAACCAGGATCGCACCATCCATCTGGGCAGCACCGGTGATCATGTTCTTCACGTAGTCAGCGTGACCCGGGCAATCAACGTGCGCATAGTGACGCACAGCCGAATCGTACTCAACGTGAGCAGTATTGATGGTAATACCGCGAGCCTTCTCTTCTGGGGCGCTGTCGATCTTGTCGAAGTCAACCTTGGCCGAACCGAAAACTTCGGAGCAGACCCGGGTCAGAGCAGCAGTCAGCGTGGTTTTGCCATGGTCAACGTGACCAATAGTACCAACGTTGACGTGCGGCTTATTACGTTCGAACTTTTCCTTAGCCATCGCAATCACCCCTAGGAGAAGAATTTAACAAGTCACACAAGCCATTAAAACAAAGGCAGATATTTTCATATCTGCCTTGTTATATATGGAGCTCTTGAGCGGATTTGAACCGCTGACCTCACCCTTACCAAGGGTGTGCTCTACCAACTGAGCTACAAGAGCAAAACACTCTGCACAACCTGCAAACGTGGAGCGGGTAGCGGGAATCGAACCCGCATCATCAGCTTGGAAGGCTGAGGTTCTACCACTAAACTATACCCGCGGAGCTTGCAGCTCACGCTAAAAATGGTGGAGGGGGAAGGATTCGAACCTTCGAAGTCGTAGACGTCAGATTTACAGTCTGATCCCTTTGGCCGCTCGGGAACCCCTCCTAAGCGAGCCGGCATTCTATATTATGCCAGCCTTCTGTCAAGCATTTTCTCATAAAAAACCTGAGGTTAGCTGCGTTGACCACGCTTCACATCGTTAACCGTTAAAGGCCTTCACTGCGAAGCGGGCGCCATTCTATGCAAACTACCCTGCGGGCGCAACCCCTTCGCAAGGCATTATTTTATGTTTTAACTCATTGAATTCTTTAGAAAGGTTTTGAAGCAGCGTTTCATTCACCTTTCCGGAGCCCTCCGGAGAAACCTGAACCCAAAAACCTCCCACCTCAGGTGAGTTCGGCGAACCCAGCGTAGCGGGACGAACCACAACACCCAATACTGCTAGTCGTTGCTCTAGCTGCTTCGCCATTTCCGGGCGAGCAAAGCCACCCAAGTAGACACATGTTTTTTGCGCCTCACCGGATTTGCCCGAATCACGCTTCACAAGCGCATCCGCCGTCTCACTCAATAGGTGGATATCCTGCTGCGAGCCGCGGTACAAACTTAGCGGCGTAACATCCTTCGCGCGAAGGGGGGCCTCCTGTTGATGCCAGACGTAATAGAAGACATTCAAAACCAGCAACAATAGGAACAGCCACCGCATAGGAACCTCAGGACAAAGGACAGGCCATCGCCAAACCAACAAAAACCAGGTCAGGCACCATTCTGGCACCAGGAACAACCCCGGAAACCAAATTGGCATCCCCACCAGTGAGAAACACTACGAAATCCTCCCCCCAATATTCCCGGGCCAACTCAAGCTGAGTCAGGACAAACCCTCTGAGCATCAACATGCAACCACGCTCGACCGCCTCCACGGTCGTACGCCCCGGAGCAAGGCTCTCATGAGCTCGCTCAGCCGCCGTATCGTCATAACGAATTCGTCGAGTATGCGTACGCAATTGATTGCGCATCAAAGGCATACCTGGGCAAATGAACCCCCCGAGATGCCCACCATCAGCAGCCACGAAATCCGCTGTAATCGCCGTACCAAAATCAAGTACCAGACATGCTCCCGAAGCAAGATGAAACCCGCCGAGCAGAGCTAGCCAACGGTCGAGCCCCAATCGCTGGTAATCCTCATAGCCGTTTTTCACTCCCGCCATTTCCCTAGCGGGTAAAGCACGCGCTACAGAAACTCCAAATACGTTAACCAGCGATGCGACCAACGCGTCTGTTTCTTCTGCTGTTCTCACGCTAACCAGGCGACATTTCTTGAGCTGGAATTTCTCAGCACAGCTCAGGCACGCCAATAGATCACTATCGGAACTGACGACCCCTCCCTCGACGGGCGTAAGGCCATCAGACTGAAGGACACGCCACTTGATAAAGCTGTTGCCACAGTCGAGCTCAAGAATCATCACGCAACCTCAAACTGAGCTCACCACCACTAAAGATTTTTTCCACACCATCTACCTTCAAGCGCAGAGCACCCTGACGATCAACCCCCACCACAACACCGTCAATTTGATTGACACCGGCAATCAGTGATACAGCGCGCCCCTGCCAGAGGTGGTACCGCTCCCAATCCGATTGGATCGCAGCAAATCCGGACACATGATGCAGCTTCAGATATTGCTGAAGCTTCGCTCCCAATCGCGCCACCAACTCATTCCGGTCAAAATCCCTGCCCGCCTCGAGACACATGGATGTCCACTGCTGGTCAACCTCGGTGGTCGACCGCATATTCACATTGACCCCCACGCCCAGGACAACATGACAGACGTCCGCAGGATCCCCTACCAACTCAAGTAAAATGCCCGCGATTTTTTTCTCGCCAACCAGGACATCGTTAGGCCACTTCAACCCCGCCTCCACGATTCCCATATCCCGCAAAGCGTGCATGACAGCAAGCCCAACAACAAGACTGAGCCCTTCGATCTGTCGCATGCCACCGTCAATGCGCAAGACCATGCTGCAATAGAGATTCTCAGCAAACGGACTGACCCATTTACGACCACGACGACCTCGGCCAGCCATTTGTCGCTCAGCCAACACCATGAATGGAGCCGCCACCCCGCGCTCTATTGAGCGTAAGGCTTCTGCGTTAGTGGAATCGATGGAGTCAAATATATGAATGGGCCACTCACGAAGACCATTTGCGCCAATCTCAGCAGCATCCAAAAGCAGCAGGGGCTTGGCCAACTGATACCCTCTGCCCCGAACTTTATGAACAGACAACCCCAAGTCCGCCTCCAGGTGCTGCAGCTGCTTCCAGACCGCACTGCGACTGATACCCAGCGCAATGCCGAGCGCTTGGCCCGAATGAAAGCGGCCATCTTTCAGAAGTTTTAGCAACGTGAGCATGCGAACTGCGCCCTGATAATGAGGCCCGCATGATAGCTATGCACAAGACCGTTGCATAGAAACACAAAATGCCTTTCCTGCGGGCAAAACAAAACCCCTACCTGCGTCAGCAGATAGGGGTTTCGGAATTTAATCTTGACGATGACCTACTCTCACATGGGGAAACCCCACACTACCATCGGCGATGCATCGTTTCACTGCTGAGTTCGGGATGGGATCAGGTGGTTCCAATGCTCTATGGTCGTCAAGAAATTCGGTAGCCAGCGCGTGCCTTACGGTCACGTTCCAGCGAATGGGTATGCGATAGTTTGTGTGTTTGCTGCGAACTTTCGGTTCATGTCGTCTTCACACACCGCAATCTGGTGCCCTTTCGGGTCAGCAAATTGCTTGGGTGTTATATGGTCAAGCCTCACGGGCAATTAGTACAGGTTAGCTCAACGCCTCACAGCGCTTACACACCCTGCCTATCAACGTCGTAGTCTTCGACGGCCCTTCAGGGGACTCAAGGTCCCAGTGAGATCTCATCTTGAGGCAAGTTTCCCGCTTAGATGCTTTCAGCGGTTATCTTTCCCGAACATAGCTACCCGGCAATGCCACTGGCGTGACAACCGGAACACCAGAGGTTCGTCCACTCCGGTCCTCTCGTACTAGGAGCAGCCCCTCTCAAATCTCAAACGTCCACGGCAGATAGGGACCGAACTGTCTCACGACGTTCTAAACCCAGCTCGCGTACCACTTTAAATGGCGAACAGCCATACCCTTGGGACCGGCTTCAGCCCCAGGATGTGATGAGCCGACATCGAGGTGCCAAACACCGCCGTCGATATGAACTCTTGGGCGGTATCAGCCTGTTATCCCCGGAGTACCTTTTATCCGTTGAGCGATGGCCCTTCCATACAGAACCACCGGATCACTAAGACCTACTTTCGTACCTGCTCGACGTGTCTGTCTCGCAGTCAAGCGCGCTTTTGCCTTTATACTCTACGACCGATTTCCGACCGGTCTGAGCGCACCTTCGTACTCCTCCGTTACTCTTTAGGAGGAGACCGCCCCAGTCAAACTACCCACCATACACTGTCCTCGATCCGGATAACGGACCTGAGTTAGAACCTCAAAGTTGCCAGGGTGGTATTTCAAGGATGGCTCCACGCGAACTGGCGTCCACGCTTCAAAGCCTCCCACCTATCCTACACAAGCAAATTCAAAGTCCAGTGCAAAGCTATAGTAAAGGTTCACGGGGTCTTTCCGTCTAGCCGCGGATACACTGCATCTTCACAGCGATTTCAATTTCACTGAGTCTCGGGTGGAGACAGCGCCGCCATCGTTACGCCATTCGTGCAGGTCGGAACTTACCCGACAAGGAATTTCGCTACCTTAGGACCGTTATAGTTACGGCCGCCGTTTACCGGGGCTTCGATCAAGAGCTTCGCGTTAGCTAACCCCATCAATTAACCTTCCGGCACCGGGCAGGCGTCACACCCTATATACGTCACACTTTCGTGTTTGCAGAGTGCTGTGTTTTTAATAAACAGTCGCAGCGGCCTGGTATCTTCGACCGGCGTGGGCTTACGCAGCAAGTGCTTCACCCTCACCGGCGCACCTTCTCCCGAAGTTACGGTGCCATTTTGCCTAGTTCCTTCACCCGAGTTCTCTCAAGCGCCTTGGTATTCTCTACCCAACCACCTGTGTCGGTTTGGGGTACGGTTCCTGGTTACCTGAAGCTTAGAAGCTTTTCTTGGAAGCATGGCATCAACCACTTCGTCACCCAAAGGGTAACTCGTCATCAGCTCTCGGCCTTAAGATCCCGGATTTACCTAAGATCTCAGCCTACCACCTTAAACTTGGACAACCAACGCCAAGCTGGCCTAGCCTTCTCCGTCCCTCCATCGCAATAACCAGAAGTACAGGAATATTAACCTGTTTTCCATCGACTACGCTTTTCAGCCTCGCCTTAGGGACCGACTAACCCTGCGTCGATTAACGTTGCGCAGGAAACCTTGGTCTTTCGGCGTGGGTGTTTTTCACACCCATTGTCGTTACTCATGTCAGCATTCGCACTTCTGATACCTCCAGCAAGCTTCTCAACTCACCTTCACAGGCTTACAGAACGCTCCTCTACCGCATCACTTGCGTGATACCCGTAGCTTCGGTGTATGGTTTGAGCCCCGTTACATCTTCCGCGCAGGCCGACTCGACTAGTGAGCTATTACGCTTTCTTTAAAGGGTGGCTGCTTCTAAGCCAACCTCCTAGCTGTCTAAGCCTTCCCACATCGTTTCCCACTTAACCATAACTTTGGGACCTTAGCTGACGGTCTGGGTTGTTTCCCTTTTCACGACGGACGTTAGCACCCGCCGTGTGTCTCCCATGCTCGGCACTTGTAGGTATTCGGAGTTTGCATCGGTTTGGTAAGTCGGGATGACCCCCTAGCCGAAACAGTGCTCTACCCCCTACAGTGATACATGAGGCGCTACCTAAATAGCTTTCGAGGAGAACCAGCTATCTCCGAGCTTGATTAGCCTTTCACTCCGATCCACAGGTCATCCGCTAACTTTTCAACGGTAGTCGGTTCGGTCCTCCAGTTAGTGTTACCCAACCTTCAACCTGCCCATGGATAGATCGCCCGGTTTCGGGTCTATTCCCAGCGACTAGACGCCCTATTAAGACTCGCTTTCGCTACGCCTCCCCTATTCGGTTAAGCTCGCCACTGAAAATAAGTCGCTGACCCATTATACAAAAGGTACGCAGTCACCCAACAAAGTGGGCTCCCACTGCTTGTACGCATACGGTTTCAGGATCTATTTCACTCCCCTCTCCGGGGTTCTTTTCGCCTTTCCCTCACGGTACTAGTTCACTATCGGTCAGTCAGTAGTATTTAGCCTTGGAGGATGGTCCCCCCATATTCAGACAAAGTTTCTCGTGCTCCGTCCTACTCGATTTCACTTCTAAGATCCTTTCGCGTACAGGGCTATCACCCACTATGGCCGCACTTTCCAGAGCGTTCCGCTAAAATCAAAGAAGCTTAAGGGCTAGTCCCCGTTCGCTCGCCACTACTAAGGGAATCTCGGTTGATTTCTTTTCCTCAGGGTACTTAGATGTTTCAGTTCCCCTGGTTCGCCTCTTGCACCTATGTATTCAGTACAAGATAACCATCTTATGATGGCTGGGTTCCCCCATTCAGACATCTCCGGATCAAAGTCTGTTTGCCGACTCCCCGAAGCTTTTCGCAGGCTACCACGTCTTTCATCGCCTCTGACTGCCAAGGCATCCACCGTATGCGCTTCTTCACTTGACCATATAACCCCAAGCAATCTG